>CAWJSJ010000006.1:0-107385 GCA_963845565.1 uncultured Methylomirabilota bacterium | reverse complement strand
CCCCAACCGAGCGCGTGGGCCAACCTCGGCGGAAAGCTATCACCGGACGCCGAGGCGCGTCAAGGCGGGTTTCGTGGCGCGCGTCACGGGACCAGAATGACCTTGCCCCCTTCGCCCGCCTCCAGCAAGGCCAGCGCCTCCCCGTACCGCTCCAGCGGCATCTCGTGCGTCACCACCGGGTCCACGTTCAGCAACCCGCTCGCCAGTAACTGCTCCATCCGGGTCCAGGTGCGAAACATCTGCCGTCCGTGGATGCCGACGATCGTGGCCTCCTTGAAGATGACATCCGGCCCGAGATTCAACCGGACGGGGGCTGAGGGCAACCCGATCAGCGCGCAGCGACCCCCCTTGCGCAGGAAGCGGAAGGCGCTCTCCAGCGCCGCAGCGTTCCCGGACGCCTCGATGATCGCATCGGCCCCCACCCCGTCGGTGGCCTCGAGGATGCGCGCCGTGACATCCGTGTGGAGCGGATCGAGCATGAGGCCACAGCCTACCTTCCGCGCCAAAACCAGCCGCTCTTCCCGCACGTCCAGACCGATGATGCGGGAGGCGCCCAGCGCCCTGGCGGACGCGATGGCGAACAGCCCAATCGGGCCGCAGCCGATCACGACGACGGAACCGCCCGAGACGTCCATCTCCAGGACCGCCCGGAGCGAGGTGCCCAGCGGTTCCAGCATGGCCGCGATCCGGGGCGGGATGGTCACCGGCACGGGATAGGCGCACTGCTCCGGGATCGTCGCGTACTCCGCAAAACACCCATCGCGGTGGATGCCGAAAAGCTTCAGGTTCCCGCAGACGTGCTGCAAGCCGTTTCTGCACTGATAGCATGCCCCGCAGGGAAGGTGGGTTTCTCCGGCGACGTAGGCCCCGGGCTTCAGCGCCCGCACGCGGCTGCCGGTGCCCACGACCTCACCGCAGAACTCATGTCCCATCACCAGGGGCAGCCGGATCCCGGCGTTCCGCGCCCAGGCGTTCCACTGGGCGATGTGCAGATCGGTTCCGCACACGGCGGACGCCGTGACCCGCACCAGCACCTCCTCCGGCCCGGGATCGGGAACGGGCACCCGCCGCCACTCCACCCCCGGCCCCTCGCCGGCCTTCACGATCGCGCGCATCTCCACGGTCGGTCTCCTCCAGCCCGGATTCTTCACGAAGGATTCGTGAAGAATCCGGGCTGACCTGACGAGCAGCCATTCCCGCCGGCAGCGGGAGGAGGCGGGTGGCGGGCGGACCGGGTACCCATCCGCAAGAAGCGTGCAGTGCCACCGCGTACCGGCGACGCCTGATCCGTTCCGGACCGCCGCCCCCAAGGGGTCTTATCAAGCCCGCATTGTTCGCGAACTGCGTTCGCGAACAATGCGGGCTAGCGGACCCGGCAGGTAATCCCGCCATCCACCATCAGGGTCGTCCCGGTGATGTACTTCGCCTCCTCGGACGCCAGGAACAGCGCTGCATGGGCGGTATCCCAGGCATCGCCCTGCTTTCCGGTGGGGCAAAGCTGCGCCCGGCGCATGCGCATCTCCTCGAGGTCGCCGCCGTAGGCGCCGGTCAGCTGGGCCGCAACCATGGGGGTGTCCATCAGCCCGGGCAGGATGGCGTTCGCTCGAATCCCCTTTGCGGCATATTGCATCGCGACTTCCCGCGTCATGGCGATGACGGCGGCCTTGGAAGCGGCATAGGCGATCGCGATGACCGGCAGACTCCGGACGGCGTTGTGGGAGGCGATATTCACGATCACCCCCCGACCCTGCCGCTCCATCTGCGGCAGGACGTGTTTGCAGGTCAGGAACATGCTCTTCACGTTGACCCGCATCACCCGATCCCAATCGTCTTCGGACAACTCGACCGGCCCGCCGGGGATGGCGATCCCGACGTTGTTGTGGAGCACGTCGATGCCCCCGAAGGCGCCCAGGCAGCCCTCCACCATGCGGCGGCACTCGCCGGAGGACGTCACATCGCAGGCGAACGCCACCGACTCCCCGCCGACGTCGGCGATCGCCCGTCGGGTCTCCTCGGCCGCGGCCAGGTCCCGGTCCACCAGAAACACCCGGCCGCCCTCGCGCGCATACAGGATGCTGGCGGCCTTCCCGTTTCCCAGGCCGGGCCCGATCGAGCCCGCACCCGTGACGATGATCGTCTTTCCCCGCACGCGGTCTCCCATCGCCACCTCATCCCCTGTCCGTCGCCGCTCAAGTCGAATGTCGCTGCATATCAGCCGGACGATCCACCGGCTTGATATCAGAGATCATAGAGGCAAGTCAACCATCGCGGCGCGCATCACTCGATCCGACTCCCGGCCCCGGCTGGCCGCGGGCGACACCCAAAAAAACAAGGGGGCCTCAGGCTCCCCCTCCCGAAGCCCGCGACCCCCTTGGTAACTCCGACCGGTCTCTTACCAGCGACTACCGAGCTACGGTCGGAGTCCTGATAGTTCGTATGACCGTGACGCGATCCGTGAACCGACCCCCGACTGTGTTTACGCCGACCGCAACCGGCCGACCATCTTTCAATTGGGACCGTACCGATCTCGTATGAGAATAAAATGACACAGTAAAATCATTTGTCAATGAGAAAACAGTGCAACGCCGCTTCCAGAACTCACCGCCATCACCACCCGTCTCGGTGCCGCCCGGCCCGCCCCGGGACAATTCACTTGCGCGACAAATTGGGTCTGAGGTACATAGGAGCCGGTCTGTGAACCCGCAAGCGCTCCAAGGTGTTTCGGCTGCACGGCCGCGCGCTCCTCGGGTGGCCCGGTAGCTTCCCGGATCACCCTGCGCCGACGGTATCGCATGCGGAGGTCGGAGCTCGCACGGGACCGGCAGAAAGGGACGACCCATGCCAGAACAAGAAGAACGAACCCCGCGGCTCGTCGCCCTTCTGTACGTGGCCTTCGTAGCCTGGTCGCTGTACGGCGCGGTGGTCCCGGTCGAGACGTACCTGTTCCGCATGGTCCATATGGCCTTCATCTACGCCCTGTCATTCCTCGTCTATCCCGTGTCGAAGGACGCCAAACCCTGGACGCGCTGGATGGACGTCAGCCTGGCGATCCTGGGCGTCGCGTGCATCGCGTACGCGTTCATTGACCTGGACCAATTCATCCGGCGCTCCACGGTGCCCGAGCCCGCGGATTTCTGGCTGGGGATCGTGGCCATCATCCTGCTGGTCGAGATCTCCCGTCGGGTCGTGGGGGGCGCGTTCACGCTGGTGCTGGTCGGATTCCTGCTGTACGTCTACTTCGGTCGATTCATCCCTGGCCCGCTGTCCCACAAGGGCTACGACCTGGACCGGATCGTCGGCCACTCGTACATGACCCTGGAGGGTATCTTCGGCGTGCCGCTCTCCGTCAGCGTCTCCTTCGTGACACTGTTCGTGGTCTACGGCACCCTCATGGACGCGGCCGGAGCCGGGAACTTCTGGCTGGAGATGTCGCTGGCCGTAATGGGGCGCGGCCCCGCCAGCGCCGGCCGCGGCGCCGTCATCACCACGGCGCTCCTGGGCGGCCCGCAGGGAAGCGGCGTGGCAACCACCATGTCGGTGTCGCCGATCATGTGGCCGATCCTGAAGCAGGCCGGGTATTCCCCGAACATGGCCGCAGGGCTCATCTCCGCCGGCGGCATCGGGGCCGTCCTGTCGCCGCCCCTCATGGGCGCCGCCGCGTTCCTCATCATGCAGTTCCTGGGAGTCTCCTTCTGGGACGTGGTGGTGATGGTCACCGTACCCACGCTCCTCTACTACGTGGGCACCTTCTTCATGGTCGAGTTCGAGGCGCGCAAGTTCAATTTCGCGGCTCCCGAGGCCACCGGGAAGACGTTGGGCGCGGTGATGCGCACGCGAGGCTACCACCTGATCTCACTGATCGTCCTGGTCATCCTGCTCGGATATGGCCGGTCCCCGGAAGACTCGGCCATCTGGGCGATCCTCACAACCGTCCTCACCAGTTTCCTGAGCAAGGACCGCGCCGAATGGCTGACGCCCCGTCGGCTCTGGGGGGCCACGGTGGAGGGCGCCGCCAACATGCTGCCGGTGGCGGGACTGCTGGCGGCGGCCGGCCTGATCGTCGGGACGTTTTCCTTGACCGGCCTGGGACTCAAGGTCTCGAGCCTCATCATGTCCCTGAGTGGCGGCGTGCCCATCCTGGCCCTGTTCCTGGCGATGGTCGCCTCCTTCCTCATCGGCCTCAGCCTGCCCATCACGGCCACCTACATCATGACGGTGGTCATGGTCGCCCCGGCGCTGGTCAAGGTGGGCATGCCGGCCCACGTCGCCCACTTGCTCGCGTTCTACTTCGCCGTCCTGTCCGAGGTCTCGCCCCCCGTCGGGTTGTCGCCGTCGGCCGCGGCCGCCGTCACCGGCGGCAACCCCTTCGGCGCAATGATGCAAGCCTGGAAGTATTCCCTGCCGGCCTTTCTCGTCCCGTTCCTCTTCGCGGCGTCCCCCGAGGGCGCCAACCTGCTCATCATCGGGGCCACCCCGGTCGGCTTCCTGCTGGCCACGATCTCCAGCACGGTCGCCCTGTTCCTGCTCTCCCTCGGCATCGTGGGATACTTCCGCGGCCCGGTATCCCTTCTGGAGCGAGTCTTACTCATCGCGATCGCCTGTATCATGGTTCTCGACCCTCTCGAGTTCACTCTGCTGGGGCTCGCGCCCACGGTCGTCGGGGCCGGCATCGCGGTGCGGAACTGGATGACGTTCGCAAAGTCTGACGCCCGAGCGGCCGCCCGCATCTGAGCACGAACACTGGAGCACAGGTATGTCCTCTCAATCCCATTCAGGAGGTAGGTCATGAAGCGTCGCACATGGCAATTCGAGCTGCTCTTCATCTTCGCCGTCGTACTCCTGCCCGGAGTTGCGTCGGCCGGAGAGAAACTCTCCTTCAGCATCGTGACCGGCGGCACCGGCGGTGTCTGGTACCCCCTGGGCGGAGCCATGGGCGGAGTCATCGGAAAGAACGTGCCTAACACGGACGCAACCTCCGAGGCCACCACCGCCGCCATCGACAACCTGAAGCTTCTGGTGGCGGGCAAGGCGGGGATGGCTTTCGCCTACGACTACCACGCGGTCTGGGCCAACGAAGGGAAGATGGTGAAGGAGCTGGGCAAGAAACAGCCCGTGCGTGTCGTGCTCAGCTTCTACGAGCAGCCGCTGCACATCGTGACCAAGGAGGGTACCGGCATCAAGTCCGTCATGGACCTCAGGAAGAGGCGGGTGTCGGTCGGCGCGCCCAACAGCGGAACCGAGGAGCAGGCCGACTACGTCCTGAAGGCGTTGGGGATAGACTGGAACAAGGACTTCACCCGCGAGAAGCTGGGCGCCTCGGAATCCGTGGCGGCGTTGAAGGATGGCAAGATCGACGCCTTCTTCTGGAGCGGCGCGGTGCCCACATCGTCCATCATCGACCTGTCCAGCACTCCCGGCCTCAAGATGGTGCTGCTCCCGGTGGGCGGCGAGGAGGCCGACAGGATCATGAAGGCGAACCCCGCGGTATTCCACAAGACGGTGTTCGCCAAGGGCGGCTACAGCGCCGTGGACAAGGACGTAGAGGCCATCGCCATTACCGCGGTGGTGAACGCCATGGAGAGCTTCCCCGCGGACAAGATGTATCAGATCCTGAGCGCGATCTTCGCCAACACCACGGAGATCTCTGCCGTATGGAAGGACGCCACGAAGCTGACGCCCGCAAAATCCATCGCCCAGATGACCCCCGAGGCGGTCAAGTACCTGCACCCCGGCGCTGAGAAGTTCTTCAAGGAAAAGGGTGCGCTCAAGTAAGCCGTTGTCACAGATTGGCTTGACCGGAGTAATTCCGGAAACGGCATAAGGAGCCGTAACGAAATTACACACCATGGACGGATTAGCTCGTAACGGCTCCTAGATGCGAAGTCCGCGTCGCGTCCTGGCCGCGTGTCTGATCTTCCTCCCGGTCCTCGCGCTCGCAGCGTGGAGGCTCGCTCCGCCGGAGTCCACCTGGCTCGAACTGACGGATGCGGGAACCGGGCGGAGGATCGTTTCCCAGCTCCTGTCCGACGGCGACCAGGTAGTCCTCTCTTGGACCAATTCCCTGTTTGGTTTGCCGGTGACCGAGGTGTTCGTGGCCGGCAACGGTGTCCTGACGCTCACCGCGATCACCTTTGGCGATCCCTCCGGACGCGAGCCGCCGCGGGTCTTACCGGCGGACGTGGAGGACTTGTATCACACCGGCGGGCCGTTCAGGGCAGAAGGGTTGTCGCGACCGGTCGGTCGGGTCGTCTTTCGGGTGGGGGAAATCGGCACACCGGCGATGCGGATTGGACGCCGTGTCGTCTCGTTCGCGAACGAGGTCGGGTTTGGCGGGGCCGTGCTCCTGACCACGCGGAAGGCGCGCCTGCACGAACGCATCGCTGCGTACCTCTCGTCCGGATAGCGCGCAGGGCGGCGCGACCACGGAACCGGCCAGGGGCGAGGCGCGGGAGGGATCCTCGAACTCGGAGGGGAAGAGGAAAACGGCGGGAGGATCCGACGCTCGCCACGGTACGCACAACGTCGGGCGGAGGTGCCGCCGCCTGGGCGCGACTCAATCCGGCAGCAGATGATACTCGATGACCTGTCTGGAGTTGAAACCGGGAATCTGCAGATAGTAGCTGGCGACCTCTTCCAGGGCCTCGATGGGAATCATCCCCACCAGTTCGCACCCTTTCACCAGCACCCCGTAACGGGCCGCCTCGGCCTTGATCAACTCCAGCGCCCGGTGGATGGGAGTCTTGTGGTAGTTCAGGAGGTTCATGGAGACCTGGACGATCCCCTTGTCTTCCAGTCGGAGCCCGATGGCCCGCACGAACCGCAGGCCACCGCCGACGTGCCGGACGGCGTTGGCGATCTTCTTGGCGACCTCCACGTCGTCGGTGTGCAGATTCACGTTGAAGGCGATGAGGGGCATGCGGGCGCCGACCGCTGTCACGCCGGATCTCGCATTGACCTGCTGGGGGCCGGCGTCCGCGATCCACGCCGGATCCTGGAGCTTCCGGGGCATCCCCTCGTACTCCCCCTTCCGGATGTCGGCCAGGCTCCGACGCGCCTCGGCGGTGCACGCCTCCTCGTAGAAGAAGACCGGGATCCCATGCCGCTCGGCAAAGGCCCTACCGAATCGCCGCGCGATCTCCACCGCCTCGACCATCGTCATGCCCCGCATCGGTACGAACGGCACGACGTCCACAGCGCCCATGCGGGGATGACTGCCCTTGTGCGTCCGCATATCGATGAGTTCCAAGGCGCGCGATGCGACCGCCATGGCGGCGGCCTCCACGGCGTCGGGTGCGCCCAGGAAGGTGGCGTCGGCCCGGTTGTGGTCCTTGTTCATGGAGACATCGAGGACCTTGACCGGATGGCGCGCCAGGACGGTCTGGAGTTCCCGCAGGAAATTCGGGTCTCGCCCCTCGCTGAAATTCGGCACGCATTGCAGGGTCTTCATGGCCCGCCCCTCTCCCCGCCTCGCCCCGCGGAATGCCGTGTCCGTTTGTCGCCCGCGGCCGCGTCCCGAGGCAGCCTCAATAGCTCATCGCGTCGAGCTTCACCTTGCCCCGGAAGATGTAATAGATGCTGCTGGTGTAGGCCAGGACGATGGGGACGCCGATGAGGGCGATCACCAGCATGATGGAGAGCGTCTTCGGCGATGAGGCGGCATTGTAGATCGTCAGGCTGAGGTCCGGGTTCGGCCGGGACAGGACCAGCGTGGGGAAAATCCCGATGGCGACCAGCGCCATGAGACCCACGATCGTCGCACTCGAGGACAGAAACGCCAGAAAATCGCGGCCGTGGTGGATCTCCCGAGGAATGTTGGCGATGGCCAGCATGGTGAGCATCGGCACGACGAACAACACCGGGTACCGCTGCATGTGCTGGCTCATGTGCGGCAAATACAGGAGTGTGGCCATGGTGGTCATGCCGTAGCAAATGATGAAGAATATGATCGTGTTGTTGATCCAGCCGCGGGCGATCTGGTGCAATTCCCCGTCCGTCTTCAAGACGACGTAGATCGCGCCGTGCATCATGAACAGCGCGACCGTGGTGACGCCGACCAGCAGCGCATACGGGTGGAGCAGACCCAGGAACGAGCCCGCGAATTCCCGCTGGGCGTCCAGCGGCACCCCCCAGATGATGTTGCCGAAAGCCACTCCCAGGAGCAGGCTGCATCCGATGCTGGCCACCGAGAAACTGACGTCCCACACGGTCCGCCACCCGCCCATCGGTTGCTTGCTGCGGAACTCGATGGCCACGGCACGGAAGATCAGCATACAAAGCAACAGCATGAAGGCAAGATAGAACCCCGAGAACACGGTGGCGTACACTTCGGGAAAGGCGGCGAACAGGGCGCCGCCGCCCGTCACCAGCCAGACCTCGTTGCCGTCCCACACCGGTCCGATGGCGTTGATCATCAACCGCCGATGCTCGTCCCGCCGTGTGAGCAGGTGCAGCGCGCCCACGCCGAGATCGAAGCCGTCCAGGATGGCATACCCGGTCAGGAGTATCCCCACCAGTCCGAACCACGTCGTGTTCAGATCGAGCGCCATCGTCACCTCTGGTGGTACGCCACGTCCAGGTCGTCGGCCAGCGGACCGTGTCGAATCTTCTGATCCAACAAATAGACAAAGAGGATGAAGAGGGCGAGGTAAATCAGCAGGAAGAGCATCAGCGACGCGAGAATCTGGCCGCTGGTGACCACTGGAGAGACCGCGTCGGCCGTCCGCATCAGGCCGTACACGATCCACGGTTGGCGACCGACCTCGGCGGTGAACCAGCCGAGCTGGTTCGCCACCTGCGGGCCGAGGACCGCGAAGACGAACACCCACAGGAGCCAGCGGGTCTCGAAGAGGCTGCCCCGCCACCAGAGAAAGACGCCCAGCAGGCTGAGGCCGATCAAGCCCATCCCGATGCCGATCATCGCGTGGTAGGCCTGGAAGACCGGATTGACCGGCGGGCGATCCTGCGGCGGGAACGCCTGCAGCCCGGTCACCGGCTTGGTGGCATCCCCGTGCACCAGGAAGCTCAACATGCCCGGGATGCTCACGCCGACAAATCGCTGGGCTTCCTCGTCCACCCAACCAAAGAGCGAAAGCCCCGCCGGGGCCGACGCCGGGAGATGCCCCTCCATGGCCGCCAGCTTCGCCGGTTGGTACTTGCTGACCACCAACGCGCTCTCGTGGCCCGTGATGAACGAGGCCACCGAGGCAACCAGGGCCACCACCAGTCCGATCCGCATGGAGGCCTTGGCGAAATCCAGGTGGCGGCGCTTCAAGAGATAATAGGCGCTCACCGACAGAACCAAGAAGGCCGCGGCCTGCCACGCCCCGAGCACCGTATGGGCCAGCCGGATCATGGCGGACGGGTTGAAGACCATGGCCCAGAAGTCCACGATCTCCGCCCGCTGCCTGAGCGCGCTTTGCACGACGTGGAAGCCCGCGGGCGTCTGCATCCAGGAGTCGGCCACCACGATCCAGACGGCGCTGAAGTGCGCACCCAGCGCCACCATGACCGTGGAGAACATGTGCATACGGGGGCCCACCTTGTCCCACCCGAACAGCAGGATCGCCAGGAAGCCGGATTCCAGGAAGAACGCGAAGATCCCCTCGGCAGCCAGGGCGCTACCGAACACGTCCCCCACGAAGCGGGAGTAGTTCGACCAGTTCGTTCCGAACTGGAACTCCATCACGATGCCGGTGGCGACACCCAGGGCGAACGTGAGCCCGAAGATCCGCGTCCAGAACCGGGTCATCTGCTGGAAGAGCGGGTTGCGGGTCTTGAGGTAGAGCGCCTCCATCAACACCAGGATGACGCCGAGTCCGATGCTGAGCGGCGGGAAGATATAGTGAAAGGAGATCGTCAGGCCGAACTGGATACGGGACAGCAGGATAGGATCCATGGCGTCGGCGAAGCCTCCGGGTGCAACCTATATCAGAAGCCGGCCGATGGCGCAAGTGTTAGGCTCGACGTGCTCGACGTCTCGGCGGGCGGCGCGTCATGACGGTGGGGTCGCGCGGGGACCGGCGACGTCTCGCTCCGCCTTCCAGAAAGGGCAATGGTCGGCGTGGATCGGATGGTGCAGCACACGGCCGAGCCAGGACTCGGGGTGGGCGCGCGCGTGATTGCAGATGGGACAGTGGCTGCACACGGCCGCGAGCGTCCTCGTGATCAGGGTGTTCTTTGGATCCGTCATACCGTCCTCCCGCCGAGAGGGCCTTGGCAATCTACAGAATGGGCCTCACGCTCTCCTGCGCGCGCCGCGCGATCCACGCGATGTGACGATCATCGGTCCCGCAACAGCCGCCGAGGACCCTGGTGCCGAACCGACGGCGCAGGCGGAGCATCGCGTTGGCGAGCGCCTCGGGCCCGTCGCCCGGGTCCACCTCGCCGCGGCCGTCCAGTTCGTCTGGACTCCGCATCGAGGTATTCGCCTGGAGGCCGATCACCCGCTCGTGGACGCTGCGGGAGCGAGAGATCTCGGACGCCAGTGCCGCCTCGAACACGTGGGGATGGACGCAGTTCGCCATGTAGAAGAGCGGGCGCGGACTCGCGGCGGCATCGATCGTCGCGACGGCCTGGTGGAGCGGGATCCGGTCCAGCAACCGTCCGTCACGCTGCAGAACGAAGCTCACCACGTACGGAATCCGGCAGGCCGCCATGGCGCGGGCCATCCCCAGAGCCTCGTCGGTACTGGGCAGCGTCGCAGCAAATAAGAAATCGACACCGGCCGTCGCCAACGCCGTGGCTTGCACCCCATGGAAGCGGGCGGCCTCATCCGCAGGCAGTCCCTCCTCGGGCTTGTAGGCATCGCCCGCGCACCCGAGCAGTCCGCCGAGAAACACCCGGCGGGCATAGGCGCCGTACTCATCGCGAATCGCGGCCACAAAACGTGCACCGTCGCCGTTGACATCCCGGCCGGCCAGGCCGGCCTGTCGCAACCGGACCGGGTTGGCTCGCCAGGTCGGCGTGCAGACGATCATGGGGAGATCGGCCGCCAATCCGATATCGAGATACTGCCGATACAGCCCGCGCAACGCTCGGCGGCCGCCCTCATCATAGACGAAACCGGCATGGAGCGCGTGGGGATCTAGCGAGACGGCCGGATCGCGTCGCAGGCGCTCGATGAGCGCCCCTTCGGTCAGGATGATCGGCGACTCCCGGAGGGCGGTCACAGTATCCACGGCATCCTCATACCGCCGCGAAATCCGGCCGATATCTGACGAAAGCGATTGGCATCCCCGTGGTCCAACGAATCAAAGACGGCAGACACTCAGACGATCACTCCCGCCCCTGCGTCGAGGTCGCGCCTCGCGCCTGCCGGAAACTATGCAGAGATCGGCCGCCTGTCAAGGTCATTCCCGCCCTTTGTCGTTGACGGCCCCATCGCCGCGGCATATGCTGCCCCGGCCGTATCGACCGACACCTCCACGGACGGACACCCATGCGCCCGGCAGCCACCCCGGCCTCTCGCCGGTACAGACACCTGCCCATGTCCCTGCTCGACCTGATGCTGCTCACGCTGCTGGGCGCCCTCTGGGGGGCCTCCTATATCTTCATGCGGATCGCCGGCCCGGCCCTCGGTGCCGTCTCCCTGATGGCCATCCGCGTGATCATCGCGGGCGGCCTGCTGCTGGCCATCGCCAAGAGCCTCGGGCAGACGCCGGATTTCCGGACACGCTGGCGGCAGTTCCTCCTGATCGGGGCCGTTGGCAACGCCATCCCCTTCGTGCTCATCGGCAACGCGACCATTCACCTCAACGCGTCCATCGCGGGGGTCCTGAATGCCGCCGTTCCCCTCTTCACTACCATCGTCTCGGCGCTCTGGCTGCGCGAGGCCCTGGGCTTTCGCAAGATCCTCGGTGCCGGCCTGGGCATCGGCGGGGTCTCGATCCTGGTGGGGTGGAGCCCCCTGCCCGTCACGCCCACGACCCTGCTGGCCACGGGACAAGCGCTGCTCGCGGCGCTGTCGTACGGGCTGACGGCGGTCTATGCGCGCAAGCGCTTCGGCGACCTCACCCCGCTTCAAGCGGCCGCGGGTCAGGTCTGCGGGGGCGCCGTCCTCCTGGCGCCTCTCATGCTCGTCGCCCCGCCCCGGGAGGCCGCCACCTGGCCCGTCGTGCTCTCGCTGCTGGCGCTGGCGCTCCCCTGCACCGTGCTCGCCTACTTCATCTACTTCCGGCTGATTGCCAACACCGGACCCACCAAGACCTCGACCGTCACCTTCCTGATCCCGCTCTTCGGCCTCCTCTGGGCCGTCCTGTTCCTGCAGGAACCGGTGACGCTCGGCCTGTTCGCCGGCCTCGGCGTCATCCTGCTGAGCGTCTGGCTGGTCCTCGCAGACCGCTGAAAAAGACCCATCTGCCGGGTACCCATCGTCCCGATGGGTGTGGCCCGCCTCGCCACTCGCTGCGGCGTACCTCCAGTACGCCTGGACCCAGCTGCGCTGGGTACCCCGGCATCAGCGTGCCGCCTTGCATCTGGATCTTTTTGAGCAGCCTGGGCGAAAAAGCGTTTCCAGCGCCCGCGTCACGGATTTCCGGTTGACCCGCGATTTCCCCGAGGGTTATGCTCCATCGGACGCGTAGACAGCTGAAATGGAGGACCGCAACGTGACACACGTCTTACTCGACGGAGACCATCTGACGCTGTCCCAGGTCGAGCAGGTCGCGCGAGGCGGCGCGGCGGCGACGCTCGCACCTGCCGCGCGCCCGAAGGTCGTGGCGGCCCGCACGGTGATCGAGAGCGCCCTGGCCGCCGAGCGGAAGATCTACGGCGTCAGCACCGGCTTCGGCCCGCTGAGCGACGTCTTCATCGGAGGCGCCGATCGCGACGCGTTGCAGGCGAACCTGCTGCGGAGCCACGCCCTAGGCACGGGAAACCCCATCGGCGAGGCGGAAACCCGCGCGACGATCCTCCTCCGGGCCAACGTCCTGGCCAAGGGCCATTCCGGCGTCCGGCCCGAGATCATCGAGCTGCTCTGCGAATTGCTCAACCGCCGGGTTCACCCCGTCATCCCCGAGCGCGGCTCGGTCGGCGCCAGCGGCGACCTGGCGCCGCTCGCCCACCTCGCCCTGGTCCTGATCGGCGAAGGGGAAGCGACCCATGACGGGCAGCGCCTCCCGGGCGCCGAGGCCTTGCGGCGCGCGGGACTTGCCCCGCTCGCGCTCAAAGCCAAGGAGGGGCTGGCGCTCATCAACGGCACGTGCGGACTGACCGCCATCGGCGCGCTCGCCTCGGTGCGTGCCGGGGCCCTGGTGAAATTGGCGGATGTGGCGAGCGCCATGACGCTGGAGGCGCTCCGCGGCTCCGTGGTGCCCTTCGATCCCCGGTTGCAGGCCGTGCGCCCGCATCCCGGGCAGGTCGCCACGGCGGACAACCTCCGCCGGTTGCTCCGGGACTCCGAGATCAATCTCTCTCACCGGGATTGCGGCAAGATCCAGGATAGTTACACGCTGCGCTGCATTCCGCAGGTCCACGGGGGCGTCCGCGATGCCCTGGCGTTCGCCGAGGCGGTGCTTGCCCGGGAGCTCAACGCCGCAACGGATAACCCGCTGGTCTTCCCGGACAGCGGCGACACGCTCTCGGGCGGAAATTTCCACGGACACCCGGTGGCCATTGCGCTGGACGTGGTGGCCCTGGCCCTGGCGGGCCTCTGCGGATTCGTCGAACGTCGGATCGAGCGGCTGGTCAACCCGCAGCTCAGCGAGCTCCCCGCCTTCCTCGTCAACGCCGGCGGCCTGAATTCGGGCTTCATGATGGCCCAGATCTCGGCCGCCGCCCTGGCGGCTGAGACCCGGGTCTTGGCCTCCCCTGCCTCCGTACAATCTATCCCCACCTCCGGCAACAAGGAGGACTTCGTCAGCATGGGCTGGTTCGCCGCCGTCAAGGCCGCGCAGGTGGCGGATCGGTTGGCAACGGTCCTGGGGCTGGAATTCCTCTGTGCGGCCCAGGGGCTGGATTTCCTGCTCCCGCTCCGGCCGGGGCGGGGCGCCCTCGTCGCGCATGCCGGCATACGCCGCTGCAGCGCCCACCTGGAGCGCGACCGGGCCCTCCGTCCGGACCTCGACCGGATCCTCGCGTTGGTGGACGACGGAAGTCTCTTGGCCGACGTGGAGGCAGAGGTCGGTCCGCTCGCGTGAGCCGTTGTCAAAGCATAACGTGACCGGAGAAATTCGGGAACGGCATAAGGAGCCGTAACGAAATCACAAACAATGGACACGTTATTTCGTAACGGCTCCTAAGCCCGGTCTCGCCTCGCACAAATCAGTCTGCCGTTGGCCGTCGGAGCAGGACGATCGCGAGAACCAGCAGTAGGGCCAGCGTGTGGATGTGGTAGCTCAGCAGGACCAGGGACAGCGCCTTCCCCACCGTGTCTCGATTCAGCACCAGGGCGAGCACCGCATACGTCCACATCCCGGCGGAGACCAGCGAGCCGAGCGGCCGGATGGCCTGGCCCTCGACCATCACGAGATACAGCGCCGGGATGATCAGCACGAGATGCTGGGTCCACGTCACCGGCGAGAGCAGCAGGGCCAGGATCAGGACCGCACTGCCTTCGAGCGGCCATCTCGGGTCGTCCAGGCTGCCGTATCGCCGCCGGGTGAGCCACGCGCAGCCGAGGAGGAGCATGAGCACCACCCCCTTGACGACCCAGTCGGCCGCTCGGGCGTCCATGGCGCCAAAGGACAGGTAGGCGGGGTGGGCGAGCCGCAGCGGGTGGCCGTCCGGATACGTCACCAGGTACCGCGTCAGCGCCAGCTTGAGACTCTGGTTCTGGACCCGTTGCTCGCTCTCGCGTACCCCAGGCTGGGTATTCCCCAGGACCGACTGAAGGGCCGTCCGGCTCCATTCCTCCTGGTGGCGCCACCAGCTCGCGGGCCCCATCCACGCCATGGGCAGAGCAGTCCACAGCACGGCGGCCGCGACCGCCATGGCGGCCACCTTCCACTGCCGCTTCCACAGCAAGAACGGCAGCATCAAGCCGACCGGCGCCTTCAGCACGGTAGCGAGCCCGAACCAGGTCGCCCCGAGGACCGCCCGCCCCCGCGCCACACAGAAGATCCCCGCGACCAGCATCGCCACCAACTGCAGATGCGGTCCGCCGTCGTCGAGGTCCCGGACGATGTACTGGGACGCGAGAACCAGCGTGAGCGCCTCGATCGCACATACCGCGGAGGGGTCCAGCCGGTGGCGACGCCCGACCAGCGCGCGCAGCATGCGGAGCGTCAGCCAGAGCGCCACGATCGAGACCGCATAGCGGAGCGCCAGCCCGACCCCGGGCGGCACCAGCGAGAGCGGCGCGAAGGACAGGGCGGCGGTCGGCGTATACGGGTAGTGCAGACCCCCGGCGTAGAGGTGCTCGCCGGCGAGGAATCGTCGCCCCATCTCCCGCGAGACGTCGTAATCCCCGCGCTGCGTCTCCCGGCGGTGAACGATCACGACGGTCTGGATGACCACGACTGCCAGGCACACGGCGACGAAGGCGCGTCGCGCCCACGGTCGCGCGAACCATCGCCGCGCCATGGTCGAGTGCTCCGGCCGGCGGTCGGTCACGGGATGACCCGATCCCCGGCGGGGGCTGACGGGGGCGCGACCGCGCCCGGGTCGCGCTCGACGGTCTGCCATACGGCGCCGTGCTGACGCGCCCAGAGGGTCGCATACCGGAGCTGCACGGCCCAGGCCGCGCGCTGCGCGATCAGCAGGCCGAATTGGCCGTCCAGAAATCCCTGCTTGAGCAGGTAGAACTTGGCGAACGCGGCCGGGGGTCGCAGGAGCAGATCCAGCCACGTGCACCGCCGCCCCTGACGGAACATCTGCTCGGCGGCGAGCTTCACCCGCTTTTCCGCCAACCCGCCGTCGAAGTAATCGGCGAACCCCGCCTGGCTGTGCCGCCGATGCTCCATCCAACCTCGCAACCGCGCCACCCGCGATGGGTGGCTCGGAATGCGCCGATCGTGCAGGTTGGCATCCGCCCATCGACATCGGCCCCGGTGGATGAGCCGGTTCTGCCAATCCGGGCTGAACGCGCGAACGTACCGGCCCATCACGTAATTTCGCCGCCGCATCAGGAAGAGGTCGCGGCGCTCCATCTCCTCCTCGGTCAATCGGCAGATTTCGTCGCCCAGCTCGGGCGACACCTCCTCGTCCCCGTCCAGCACGAACGTCCAGTCGTTCCGGCACAGCCCGACGCCAAACCGCTTTTGTTCCGTGTACCCGCGCCACGGTTCGACCACATACCGGGTGGCGAGGCGCTGGGCGATCTCCCCGGTGGCGTCCGTAGAGCCCGAGTCCACAACGACGAGCTCGTCGGCCCAGGCGACAGACCGACAGGCCGCCTCAAGCATGTCGGCAACGTTCGCGCAACAGATCACGACGGATACCCGCGGCATGCCCTGTCTCCTCGATGAATCCGGTCCCCCGATCCTCGATCACCCGTCGGACACGCTCGTGGCGACGGCCGGGCGGCGGAGAATTTTGTGGAACATCCAGCCGAGGAACGCCAGCGCCACGACCGGCTTGAGCCAGATCTTGGTCAGCGGCCAGATGGGGTTCCCCATTCCGGAATTTCCGAGCGCCAGCGCCAGTGCCGCCAGCATCCAGCCCACCCGGGAGGATTCCACCGCCACGAGTCGTGCCGCCAGGACCGCCATGGCGGGCGCGAGGATAACATAACTGTTGGTCTCCGTGCGCGGGTTGAAGAGCATGAGGTACCCCGCGGAGAGGCCCAGGAGCGTCAGCACGCGGTGGGGTTCCCCCAATCGCCGAGAGCCGATCCACCACGCGGCCAGGATCACCCCCCCCGCGGCTACCCGGAGCACAAACCACACGCCGGGGTCCAGGGGCCAGCCCAGGACGCGGAGGAGGCCTGCCAGATCCTCGAACCGAAGCTCTTCCGACGGCGCCAGCAAGAGCAGTTGGCGAAACCAGGCATGATACGATCCCGCAACCGTCGGCCAGGCGTCGGATGCCAGCGGGGCCAGGGCGGTCAGCGCTATTCCGCCGAGGAGCCACGGGACCACGGTGCCGTCAGTCGCCGCCACCAGAAGGGCCATCACCACGGCGATCGGCTTGGCGATCAGCCCCACGGTCAGCCAACCGGCCACTGCCCAGTTCCGATGACGCAAGAGATCGACCGCCGCGTGACCCATGGCGCCGGCCAGCAGGAGATTCGATTGCCCGTTCATGACGGTACCGAGTGAAACCGGCGCCGCCAGGATGGACACCAGCAGGAAGAGATCCGTCCGACCTGACTGGGCCACCGTGGCGAGCCGGCGCAACGCGCTGACAAACACCCCCATCTGGAGGAGGCGCCACAGGGTGTCACCGGCCGCTTTGGGCAGCTGCGCGAAGGGCGAGAACAGGATGGCAAACTGGGGGAGATAGTTCATCTCCCCCTCACGCTGAGGATAGATGTCGCGCCCGGCGAGCCAGTTTTGCGACGCGGTGCGATAGGCCACGGTGACCGAACGAAAGTCCGGCTTGGCGAACGTCACGGCCGTGAAGACGAGGAACACGATGGCCCACGCCGCCCATGCGACCCGGACGCGTCGTTGATCGACCAGCCACCTCACCCATCGGTGTCCCACGACGATCTCCTCTCCCCATCACCGGGGACGCGTTCTTATCATAGCTCTTTCTCCCTTGCAAGACCACACACCCCGTGATAAGAACTCGCCGGTCGCCGCAATCATCAAGGAGTCAGGCAGTCCATGTCCGCCATCGTCGTCATCCCCACCTACAACGAGCGCGACAATCTCCGTCCGCTGACGGAGCGCCTGTTGGCGCTGGGCCTGTCCCTCGACATCCTGTTTGTGGATGACGGATCGCCGGATGGGACCGGTGACTTGGCCGACCAATTGGCGCGAGCGCACCCGGAGGTGTCCGTCGTCCATCGCGCCGGGAAACTCGGATACGCGAGCGCGGTCATCGAGGGATTTCGCGCGGCCCTCAAAGGGGACTACGACTGGATTCTCCAGATGGATGCCGACTTGTCGCACGATCCGGCGGCGATTCCCGCCATGCTACAGGCGGCGACCGATCACGACCTCGTACTCGGGTCCCGCTACATCGGCGGGGTCAGAGTCATCGACTGGGAGATCGGCCGGGTGTTGCTGAGTTGGTTCGCCAATGGGTACGTCCGAGCCATCACGGGGATCCCGGCTCACGACATCACCACGGGATTTCGCTGTTATCGCCGCGCGATGGTCGAATCGTTGGACTTGGGTCAGATGCGGGCCAACGGGTACGCATTCCAGGTTGAGTTGGCGTATCAGGTCTGGAAATCCGGCGGACGCTTGTGTGAGGCGCCAATCGTTTTCTACGGCCGCCAACGCGGCATGTCGAAGATGTCAAAACGGATCATACTGGAGGCCTCGCTCCTCCCTTGGCGTCTGCGTCTCAGTCGAGGCCATCGTTTTCGCCGAACCGTGCAACGCTAGCCCGCATCGTTCGCGAATCCAACTCGCGAACAATGCGGGCTTAATACGAACCCGTGGGGGCGGCGGTCCGGAACGGATCAGGCGTCCCCGGTGCACGGTGACACCGCACCCATCGTGGCGGATGGGTACCCGGTCCGCCCGCCACCCCGTCTCCTCCCGCTGCGGGCGGGAATGGCCGCTCGTGAGGTCAGCCCAGATTCTTCACGAATCCTTCGTGAAGAATCTGGGCTAGCGCCCACCTCGCAAGTCCGCGGAGAACGCCAAGAGCCCACGAACTTGCCCCGCCCTCTCCGCACCTGCGGTGGTGCTACCGCGCCACGCCCCGGTCCCTTTGCCGCATCCGAACAACCAGCCAGCTGAGAAGCGCGGCTCCCTGCAAGGGCCAGAAGAACGGGACCATGCGCGGCATCCAGGGGCCCTTCCACCACATCAGCGCCGCCATCACCAACCCCCAGGCGCTCAGGATGATGAAGTCGACGTAGTACCCCGGCCGCTCGCGCAGAAAAAGAGCCGTGAGGAAATATGCGGGAGCCAGCAGCGGGACAAACCACCGGATGGATGCCGCCAGCCCGGAGGAATTCGTGGATCCGACCGCGTACACCAGCCACGTCCCGACCGACCACGCCAGGGCACAGAGGATCTCGGGGAATTCTCGTGGGCGTCGCCGGATCAGAAAGACCAGGGCCGGGAGCGTCAGGAACAGCGGGAGATTGTGCCCAAAGAAGCCCCGCTTTCCGAACAGCAGCGAGGCGGCGTAGAGGAGGAAGCTCCCGACATTGGCATGATTCCACATGCCGGTCATGTTCTGCGACGTGAACCCACCGCCCGCCGCCGCCAGATGCGCCGGGACGGCATTGGCGGGGCGCAAGGTGCCTCCGATGGCGTAATTCACGGCATGATGCAAGACGATCCATGGAAGCGCCGCCAGCAGGCACAACGCGATGGGCCTGAACGCCCGGACCCGATAGGCGATCAGGAGCATGGTGGCCGACAAGATCGCCGGCCCGGCCCCGAGATCGATCGAGTATGCCAGTCCCGCCAGGCTTCCGATCCCGACCAGTCGCCACCAGGAGAGACGCCCGGCGCGCACATCGTCGGCCAACCCGACCAGACAGACCAACAACGGGGCGGTCACCCCCAACAGTAGGATGTGGTTATTGACGTGACGCGCATACGGTAGAGCGACCGTCGCCAGGCCGAGGCTTGCCGCCAGTCCCAGCCGGACGCCCGGCGGAAGCCGCAAGAGGCGGCCAAGCCGGAGCACCGACCAGACCGCCACCAGATAGGCGAGGCCCGAGGTTCCCACCGTCATCAGGTAACAAAAGAGATCCGGTCGCTCCCGGGCGGTCAGCCCCGTCGCCCACTGCAGCCCCTGGTACAGACCGGCCATCAGCAGGGCCGGCACCGGGGATTTGTCCGAATAGAAGTGGCCCTGAACATACAGCCGATCCAGCGTACCTTGCTCCTCGAGCGGGTCGCCGGCCGGATAGGGTCCGGGGTCATCCGGGTGCTGCCGTCGAGGCACCTGCACGAAAATGGAGCGGTCGATCACCAGCGTGCCATGGTCCACCAGGCTCTCGACCGTGGCGAGCCGGCTTCCGTCGTTCCAGCCGCCCGCGTAGGGACGCGCGCTGACGAGTGCGACGACCGCGGCCGCGGCCAGGACGCACCAGGTGGCCCATCGGTACTCCCCACCGCCGCTCGGCGATCGTTCACTCATGGTGCGCGCTCCTCTAGGCTGGTCCCGGTTTCGCGGGGGAAGTTCTCCATGAGACACGTCGTGGTGCGCGCCTCGGGCGGGTCAGGCGCGCACCAGTTCCAGGATGATGGTGCGACCCACCAGCACCGATAGCGAATTGAGCCGTGCCACATGCCCCCGGTTCTCGGCATACACCGCCGGCTCCTTGCGCCGCGCCCGCGCCGTCGCGAGCCACGAGACCAGCGCCACCAGCGGCCAGAGGAGGAGCGCCGCCGTCGAGCCCGACTTGACCCGGTCGATGTGGAGCCCCTCCACACGGAAGCCCGCCTTCTCCGCCATGTAGCTGAGGAAGTAGAGCGAGACCGGGTGGATGTGTCCGCCCAGGAGCTGCGGCTCCTCGACGCGAAGCGGCAGCGGCCCGAAGAGCTCCGGGAAGCCGGTGAGCAGCGTGCGGAGGCGGGAGGTGAGGTTGAGAACGTTGGGCGTGGTGACGATGAAGCGCCCGGCCGGCCGCAGCACGCGGTGCACCTCGCGCAAGAACCGGAACTGGTCCTCGAGGTGCTCTATGACCTCCACCGAGTAGGCCAGGTCCACGCTGCCGTCGGGCAACGGCAGGCCGCCGTCGAGGTCGATGCCGCGGCAGGGCACCTCCGAAACGCGGAAGTTCTCGGGGAACAGATCGCAGGCCTCCAGCCGCGCCGGATGGCCGCCCTCGACGATGGCGGCGTGGACGCGTCGCGCCAGGTAGCCCTCGCCGGCGCCGATGTCGAGCACCATGGCGGCCGCGGCGAGGCGCGGGCGCAGCAGCGCGAGGACCTTCGCGTTGGTCGTCGGCAGCGAGTAAGAGACCGCAGCGCCGCCCCCCTCGCGCCTGCGCTCAACCGGGGTGTCGCGCTCCACCATGAGACCCTCCGCTCCTCGAAACGACGCCGGCTACCCCGGCACGCCAACGGTTCCCCTGAGGGTACGGGCCCCTCGGCGATCGATCGCTCATGGGGCACGCTTCTCCATGCCGGAACCGGTTTCGCGGGGAAAGTCATAGATGAGAAACGTCGTGGTGCGCGCCACGGGCGGGCGCGCACGAAGGAAGGCCAACCGGCGTCGCCGCTCCTCCGACTGGTATGCTCCGTAGAGTTCGGTCGTGCCCACCGCCAGGTAGCGGCCCTGCACTCGCGCCGCCAGATCCTCGGGCCCGGCGATGGGGGGCAACGCGTGCAACGGCAATTCTCGAACCGGCAATTGCTTCAGGGCGGGATCGGTCCCGAAGTACCACACATCGACGGGCGGGCCGCCGCGGGATCGTTGCCATCGCGCCAGCTCCGGAAGCCCTTGGCCCCAGTCGTAGTTCGAGTCGCTCAGATGGAGATATCCGTTTTCGGTGCCTCCCCACAGCTCGTTGGCGTAGCAGAGGCCATGGGGCCATACCAGGGCGGACGCGAAAACCGTCCAGATGACCCCGGCAACGGCCCCGGAGGCGAGAAGGCGTCGCCGCCACCCCGGGCCCAGCTCTCGACATGCCGTCGCGACCGACGCGGCCACTCCCACGAGGCCCAGCGCCACCATGGGCAGGACCATCCGCACGCCGATTTGCACCCGGGAGGTGAGACTGAAGACCAGGAGCGCGAGGGCGGCCAGCACAGCCCAGTTCCGGAGTGCGCGCGGGTGGATCACGGCAACCGCCAGGGGAAGCAACAGCGCGGTGAGCGTCATCTTGATGCTCAAGGCCACCGGGAAATAATACCAGAACGCGCGCGGCCGCGCCTCCCCGAGCAGGAACACGGAGTGTCCTCGGATGTTGTGCTGGATCTGCTTCACCAGTCCCTGTCCCGCATTCGTAAAGATTCGCAAGTGCTCGGCGATCCATCGCATCGTCTGGCCCGTCGGGCCGTCGGGCAAGGATTGCGCCCACGCCACAAACGATGGCTCGGCGCTCCAATCGCTGCCGCAGTACACAAACACCAGCACCAGGCCAAGGCCCATGATCCGCACCAGGTCTCGGCGGAACGGCCGCAATTGCCGCCACGCGTGCCGGAGGCGCTCCCACGGCGACCGGGTGACGACGCCCGACCGGAACGCCCCGGCCCGCGCAAGCCGCTCGACCTCGACGACCACGAGGCACAGCGGACCGAAGACCAGGCCGGAGGCCTTCGCCAGCACGGCAGCCGCGTACCAGACGGCGGGAATCGCAACGCGCCGCCACCACCCCGCCTCGCGTCCGACGGCACCGTGATACACCAGTGCCATCAGACAGGCCGTCACGGCGATATCCGTGGTGGCCAGACTGGCGTGGCCCAGCAAGCTCGGTTCGGCCGCGAGCAGCACGATCGCCAGCCGCCCTCCCCATGGCCCGCCCAGCAGGCGCCCCACCAGCCATCCGTATCCCAGCAGCAGCCACCAAAACACAAGGGTCCCGACTCGTGCCACCACGAGCACGCGATCGAAATCGCCGACCAGATCGAAACGAAACCCTCCCCATCGCTCCCACAGGTACAGCGGGAAGGTGGTCAAGTCCACCGCCAGGGGCATGGTGCCCTTGCTCAGGAGCCGGGCATGGCTTCCGGTCCGCCAGAACTCGAGACCCTGCGCAAGATAGAAGGGCTCGTCGAACGTCGCGCCCAGTTGGTTGGCGGCCGTCACGCACCAGGCTGACGAAACGCCGACGACGATCAGCAACCACAGCGCGTCCAGGGTCCAGTCGCGTCCGCGGGTGATCGGCGGCGTCACCGGGGCGAAGGGCGTCACGACCCGGCCTCCCTGCCGTGATCGGACCCGGACGACCGCCGGCCTCCCACGACGCCATCGTACACCGCGCGGGTCTGTCGGGCTTCGCTGTCCAGCGAAAAAAACTCTCGGGCGCGAGTCCGGCCGGCCGCCCCCATGGCCCTGGCCAAGACAGGGTCCTTGAGCACGGCGACCACGGCCTCGGCGAGTCGCCCGGGGTCACGAGGCGGCACGACCAGGCCGGTTTCCCCGTGGCGGACGGCCTCGGGAATCCCCCCGACGGCGGTGGCGATCACCGGCCTCCCCGCCGCCATCGCCTCGAGGACCGTCAGCGGAAGCCCTTCGGTATGCGAGGGCAGGACGAACGCGTCCATCGCATCGAGGAATCGCGGGACATCCTCCTGGGGACCGGCCAGGACCAGTCGGTCCCGCACCGCTCGACGCTCGGCGAGCGCCAGGAACTGGCGATAATACCGTCGCCGGGGCGCCCCCCCGATCACCAGGCACCGCACGGCCGGAAACTGGCGGACAATGAGCGCCAGAGCCTCTACCAAGTCGTCGTATCCCTTGTGCGGGAGGATGTGGGCGACAATGCCGATCACCGGGTCGCCGGCCGAAATGGCGAACTGTTCTCGCAGGCCGCGTCGCTCGGCGTCGTCGCGGTCCCTGCCGTGTGCCACGCCGGACCGGATCGTCGTGACGCGGTCTGCCGGAACGCCGCCGTCCGCCAGGTTCCGCGCGACGGCATCCGAGACGGCGATCAGCGCATCCGGCCGCTGCAGCCGATACTGCCGGATCTTTTCCGGCGAGACCTGTTCTCGGACCGTGGCCACGCAGGGGACCCCGGCCCACCGCGAGACGAGGTGCCCGAACGGTGCCGAACGAAAATTGTTCACGTGAACGAGATCCACGGGTTTCCCGGCCAGGGCGCTGCGAAGTCGCGCCAGAAAAACCGGGAGGACGCAGAGCGACAGCCCGTGCCGCCATCGGGGCACCGTGAGCGTGACGGCCGGAATCCCGCGAGCGGCAAGCCATTGACGGCCCTTGTCGCCCCGCGGCCAGACCGCGATGGGGGCGACCCCCAAGGCCCCGATCGCTTCGACCAGGCGGAGGAGGGCCCACTCCGCGCCTCCCATCTGACTGAACGCGTGGAGGTAGAGAACCCTGATCGGCCGTGAGGTGGAGCCGATCGTCCCACGATTCAACGTGACGGGCGTCTGCCGGGTCAATTCCTGACTCGCCATCTCAATGATCACCGCCCTGAGCATCCCGACGACCCACGGTCGAGCGGGACAGGCTCCTCCCGTGCAGACGGGAGGTCTCTGCGCGCAACTGGGTACCGGTCAAGACCGCCCGCTGGTGAGGGGCACCTCGGACTGTGGGACATGCGACGCGGCTGTCCCCACCTCCGCGTACAGGTGAAGATGGCGGGCCGCGATGGCGTCCCAGCCGAAGCCTGCCGCGACCGCTTGCGCCCGCGCGCCGCAGGCGTCCATTTGCGCCGGGTTCCGCAACGCGGCCTCCAACTGCGCGGCGAGCGCTTCCGGGGATTCTGGCGGGACCAGGAATCCGGTCTGTCCGTCCGAAATCACGTCGTCCATCCCGACCAATTGGCTAGCGATCACGGGTCGGCCTGCGGCAAAACCCTCCAACACCACCAGGGGCATCCCCTCCCACAGGCGAGACGGCACAACCAGGCAGCTGGCGTTTTGCAGCAGATAGCGTTTCCTCTCACCGGAAACGAGACCCACGAACCGCACGCGCTGCGTGAGGTTCAGGTCGGCAGTCAACTGCTCGAGTGTGCCTCGCTCCGGCCCATCCCCCGCCAACACGAGCTCAACCCCCTCGCCGGCCGCCACCCGGGAAAGCGCATGCAGGATCAGGTCGGCCCCCTTTCGATGAGCCAGGCGGCCGAGAAACAACAGGTAGCGACCAGTTCGGATGGAGGCATCAAGGTCCGCGGGCCGGGCGACGCGGTCCCGAAGGCTGCCAACCTCCACCCCGTTGGGCAGCAGAACGATCTTCGCCGCCGCGGCCGGCAAGAGCTTCACATAGGCATCGCGTATTGCGCGGCTGATGGCAATCAGGCAGGACGCGTTCGCAAGGGCCATGACGTGGGCTGCGCGAACCCCGGGCCGGCCGAGCCGCGGCCCTCCCCCCACCACGTCTCCATCATGACTCGTGATCACCAGCGGGCACCGGAGGCGGTCCCGCAGCAGAGACGCGAGGTAGCCCGTGGGATAGACATCGTGGGCGTGGACGACATCGAAAGCCCATTGCCGATTCAATCGCCGCAGCCACCAGCGGTACCAAGAGACAAACCGCCACGTGGAGACGAAACGGGGATGACGGAACACCGAGTATGGCAACGTCTCATCGCCCAAGTCCCGGACGCGGCTGGGCCGAGGGGCCAGCACCGCGACGTCGTGGCCGGCATGCACAAAACGCCGGGCGAGGGCATCGACCACGGTTTCCTGGCCGCCGACAAGCGGAAGGGCCGTGCTCGTGTACAGACAGATGCGCACCGGGCGTTTCCTCCCCACACATGGCCGTCCAGGCGCCCCTCAGTGATCCCGTCCCGTGTTGGGTCGATCAGATTCCGTGAGTGCAGTCATGTCGGACGCGGAGGTCACCCGGCCCGAAGGAGTGCCGTTCCTGACGGCAGGCAACTCCACCCGTGCGTGCAGGTCGACGGTCACGCGAGACCAATCGAATGGGCGGTCCTCAACCCGCGGCACGCCGTCCGCCGCTCCCGGCGGCCCCTCAACTCAACATTTGGCTCTGGTACAGTCGGCTGTACGCCCCGCCCGTTGCCATGAGCTCGACGTGGGTTCCGTGCTCAATCAGTCGCCCCTCGTCCAATACCAGGATCGTATCGGCCCGGATGATGGTGGAGAGGCGATGGGCAATGACGAAGGTCGTGCGATTCACCATGAGGCGATCGAGCGCCTCCTGGACGAGTCGCTCCGACTCGGCGTCCAGTGCCGAGGTTGCCTCGTCCAAGATAAGAATTGGCGGGTTCTTCTGGATCGCTCGGGCGATGGCGATCCGCTGCCGCTGCCCGCCGGAGAGGCGGACGCCGCGCTCACCGATGCGGGTCTGATACCCCTCGGGAAGCGCCTCGATAAACTCGGTGGCGTTCGCAATCCGGGCGGCCGCCATGACCTGTTCGGGCGGCACGTCGCCTTGGCCATAGGCGATATTATTGAAGATCGTATCGTCGAAGAGAATCGTTTCCTGCGTGACGATCCCCATCTGCTGGCGCAGCGAGGGGAGCGTCGCCCGGGCCACATCCACGCCGTCAATCGTGATCGCGCCGGAAATCGGATCGTAAAACCGCGGGATGAGGTTGACCAACGTCGTTTTTCCGGCGCCGCTCGTCCCCACGATGGCGACGATCTCGCCCATTTTCGCGGTGAAGGTCACCTCGCGCAGCACCAGCCGCTCGGGCTCATACCCGAACGACACCCGGTGGAACGCCACGCCCTCCTGCATCCGCCCCAGCGTAACGGCATCCGCGTGGGCCGGCACCTCGGAACGGGTGTCCAAGAGCTCGAAGACCCGCCCCATGCCTGCCAGACCCCGCTGGACCACGTTGTTGATCTGGCCGATCCGCTTCACGGGCTGGTACAGCGAAGCCAGCGCGCCGAGGAACGCCATGAACGCCCCGGGGGTGAGGCTCTTGATGCTGACGAGGTGCCCCCCGACCCCGAAGGCGATGATGATCCCGATCCCACCCAAGACCTCTAGGACGGGAGACGTCAGCGTTTCCACGCGCCAGATCCGCATGAGGGCCCGGAAGACCTGCTGGCTCGCCTCGCGGAAGCGTCGCTTCTCGTACTCCTCCATCCCGAAGGCCTTGACCACCCGGATGCCGGAGATGGTCTCCTGCAGGATGGTATTCACCTCGGCGCGCCACTCCTGGGCCCGTGTGCCTCGTCGACGGATCTTGGAACCGAACTTCGCGATCGGCAAGACCGCCACGGGGAGGACGACCAAGGACAGCAGCGCGAGTTCCCACTTGATCATGAACAGGACCACGATGAAGCCGAGGATGTTCAGGGGCTCTTTCAGGGCATCGCGGAATAACTCGTTGGAGGCGTCGCCCAGCGTTTGGATGTCGGCGCTGAACCGGGACATGATATCGCCGGTGGCGCGCCGCGTGAAGACGTTGAGGGGAAGGGTTTGGACGTGGGCATAGAGCTCGTTTCGAATATCCCGCTGGATCCCCTCGGACACGTGGCGCATCTGAACCTGCTGGACGTATGTCAACGCCGATTTGGCGAGAAAGACCAGGAAGAGGATCACGCCCAAGAAGTGGAACACGCTCACACCGTGGGCGTCCAGGAATTTTTGCAGGAGAGCCAATCGACTCCCCAACATGTGCCTGATGGGCGTCGGCAGACTGATTCCGGTTCCCGTGCCCTCGGAGGCGAACAGCGCATCAAAAACGGGCTGGAGCGCCCCGACGGACACAGCGTTCAGGAGCGCGATGAACAGGAGACAGCCGATGGAGAATGCGATCCGCGCCCGGTAGGGGACGGCAGATCGGAGAAAACGGCGGAATTGCTGCCAGGGTGTCTGCATATCAGTTCAGGTTTCCTTACCGCGGGTAATGCCGGAACCATCGCGGGGAATCAGCGAACAGCGGGATGGGAGGGTACCCCAGCGTGCTCGGAAAGACAACGGATTTCCGGCATTCCACGGCCCGCGGTGATGGTTTGTCATGGAGACGAACCACCCGAGATCCACACGAGCCACTCCAGGTGCGCCCCGAATCCAAACACGGCTCCTCATCGCACGCGTCCCGATGGAGATGGCAGGCCTGCAAGACGACCCTCGGGTCCCCGTGACGCTGTCCGCGACGAAGGCGCCGGTCACCTCACCCTCGCCGCCAGAGCGTGATCCTGCACCCATAACGGGCCAGATCCCACCGATGCGACTGCCGGAAAACCGTCTGTTCCGCCAAGAGTTCCTCGAGCCCGCCGTAGGTTTCTTGCCCCACGTCTGCAAAAAAATAGGAACCTGGAGGAATGTCAACAAAGATAATGGTGTCGGATTGGGTCGACGCAAGCCACGCGCGGAATCGGTCGCGGAGCTGCACCGCTGTTGCGCCCGCGCCCCACTGAACCACTTCGACCGCGTTGCGACGGTGATAGCGCTCGAGATACGTCCATTGAAGCACGGATCCGGCCGGTACCGTGGTGAAGAATGTCAGGCGTTGCGAATCCGCCACGTAGGGTAAGTAGGTGTCGGTCAAATCCAATAGGCTTGCGGTGCTGTTGCGGTGCCCGACCTCTGGCGAATGTCCCGGGGCGAACCAGTCCGCATAATGTCCCCAGGAGAGGATTGCGACGAAACCGAGCGCGAACACCACGCGGAGTCCGGGCAAGCCATTGAGGATACGGCTGCGCAAGGAACACGCGAACCCTATCCCGGCCGCAACCCACGCCACCGCGACCCACGAATGCAAGAAGCGGCTCTTCTGATTCGGGTGAAGAATCACGAGCACCGCACCGATCAACACGACAAAAAGAACCGCCCGCCCGTCTGGGCCCATATTTCGACTGAAGAAGGCCGCCGCGGACAACAACCCGATCACCAACACAACACTCCACACGCCGGCATGGTAGTCCTCGGAGAGCGTCGCGAGATAAAACGCCCCGGCGTGTATGGGGTCGCGCACCGGCGCGTCGCCGTAATTCGTCGGTCCAAGGTACCAGAGGAACGCGCTCAGGCGTTGCGGGAGGAGGAACGAGAGCCCAACGGGCAACACGTGCCACCACAACAACTGCCTGGCCGGCGCGGTGAGGCGGGCAATCCACGCGGAGTGCGGCCGTCTCGCGGCGAGAATCAGGCGCAGGAGCGCGATGGCGTATCCGACGGTGACCAGATTGTTCGGCGGGTAGAGCGAAACGCGATTCCCGGCCACCTGCACGCTCGTCGGGCCTTTCGCAAAGAGGAACGCCACGAGGACCACGATACCCAGAAAGAGGTAGGTGAGGGGGTGGCGAGCTTGCTCCCTGCCCCACCGACGCCAGTCGAAGCCGCGTGCCGCACTGACGACCGTGCGAAGGTATTGACGCGGGTGGACGCTGAAATGGGCGACGCATAACGCGAGGACCACCAGCAGCCAGTAGTTGTATTTTTCGAGGAAAAGGACGGTCAGGGCGAGACCGAGCCACCTCCACGGCCACGGCAAGTTCTTGTTTTGCACGGCCAGACTATGGCAATAAAGCGCCAGGAGCGTCAGCCCGGCACCGAGGCTTTCCAGCATGACGTCCGTCGCGAAGGCCCGGTACGCGGGGCTTGCGGCGATGAACACGCAGGCTACCGCGCCGGCCGCAAGGCCCGCGCGCCGACTGGGCTGCACGCTGCGCGCGAGCAGAAAGCCGAACAGGACTGTCATGATCCAACCCAGAAGGCTGGGAAGCACTGCCCAGTCGTGGTGGAGGCGTCCAAGCGATAGGACGACCGCCACCAATACCCCGTGGAAAGGCGGCCAGACTTTCCCTTTTTCCAGCTCAGCGAGGAAACCACCGACATCGCCCTGGCGGAGGGCGAGTGCCATCTTCAGACCGTACGCGTAATGGCCATGCCGGTCGTGGACGCTGCCGTCCCATCGTGCGCGTGACGTGGTGAGGTATTGCTGGTAGGTATACGCGGCCATGATGCAGACGATGACGACAACCAACAGGATAGGCAGCCAGTCAGACACCAGCCGCAACCATCTGCGGTCGACCTGTCGTGGGGGGATACCTAACTGCTCTGGGGGTAATCCCGGCACGTTGCATACCTCCGATTCCGTTGCCATGCGACCACGCAAGCCCCGCGACACAACACGCGCCGTTTACCCCGGCCGATGCCCCGCGAACAACCGTTGGGGGCCCCAAGAACGGACCGCGGGCGCCCGTCCTTCATCGCGGACGGATTCGGTAGATCTCGAGCCGTTGGTCCGGCGCGTTTCGCGATGGCTCTGGAAACACCTGCGCCAGCTCCAGGTCGGGGGATGGGAGATGCTCCAGGAAGTCCGGCGAGGTCAGTCGGACCAGGTCCGGGTACAACGCCACGAAATGAGCGGACCGGCCCCGCGCGCGACGGAGGATCTCGTCGTACGTCCCCGCCAAATCCACGCGTTCCGCGCCGGCATGGTACGTCAGCTTTGCAAGTCTCGTCACGATGACCGGCGTGCCGGCCACCTGGGACCGAATCCAGACGGCGGCCTCCCGAAGGCTTCGGCCTTGTTCCGGGCCGCGGATCACCACGGCAAATGCGGTCGCGACGACGACCAGGCCGAGCGCGACCGAGGGGACCCACCGCTGCCCCTGGAACTTGCCCGTCATCCAGACCCAACTCCACGCCAATCCGGCACCGGCTGTCGGCAACGCATAGACCGCCATGAGGAGAAAATGGTGGCGGCCGAGATAGGCCGGCCCCGCCTGTGCCGCCAGCCCGACCAGAATACTGAAGTGCACGATAAACAAGCCGGAGAGGAGTGCGAGGGTCCGGTTCCAGCGCTCCCCGCGCCGGCGCAGGATGCCGGCCGTCCCCACAGCCCCTGTGACCAGGAGCAGCGGGGTTAACCCGTTGACGAGCGGCTTCTGAAAGGCGTCCACGCGTGCCCACAACCGACGCGCCGCACCCTGTCCCGGCGACGGCGCCACTGTCCGCTCCGCCCGCGCGTCACCGTTCGCGGCTCGCAGGTCTCGACCCCCCGCTCCCGACTCTCGGCTCTCACCGCTCGGCTCTGGGCTCCGGGCGCTCGGCGCGTGACTCTCGGCAAGGGGCAGCCGAACCGATGACCGAACAATGCTCGCAGCGCTCTTCTTCTTGGACAGTGTAAATGAACCCGCCTCAACACTGATGTACGCGACGTAGGGTCCGGCGACGAGTGCCCACCCCATCAACGGGGCCAGGACCCAGCCCATTCGATGGATGACCTGATGGGCGCGAGATGAGGCCGCGGGGGCGTGAGCGGGATACGGCGTCTCGAGAGTCGAGCGCCGAGCGCCGAGCGGGGCTCGGCCGGTATGGGCCGGGCTCTGGGCCGACGGATCCGCGTACAGGGCATAGAACAGGGCCAGGCCGACGACGGGCTCGAGCCCCTCGGGTCGGCAAAGAAACGCCAGCCCGCCGGCCATCCCGGCCCCCCACGCCCACACGAACCGACGCGCGCGGAGCGCCCGGAGTCCTGCGTAGATCGCGATAACGACGAACAGGGCCGTCGGGGCATCCGAGAGAGCCTGGACGCCAAGGCGAATTGCGGAAAGGTGTGCCACCCACAGGAACGCCGCACCCCAGGCGGCAGCCTCGTCCACCGCCAGACGGGCGATCGCAAAGATCGGAACCAGGATCGCCAAATCGGCGACCGCGGCAACGAGCACCCCTGCCGCGTCCGCACGCCCCACCATCCCTTGCAGGCCGGCGATGAGAAGCGGGTACAGGGGCGGATAGTCGTAGGCGAGCGCCTCTGCCCAGCGCCCGTCCCGGAACAGCGCGGCCATCTCGAAATAGACCGCACTGTCGAATGTCACCGGGTCATACGAGAACCAGGCAAGGCCGCGCAACACCACGGCCGACACGGCGATCCACGCGAACGGGAGGCGCCACCCGAAACCGCCGGTCGCTCCGTCGGTCGGTTGCCGGAACCCCGGAACCTCCACCGGCGGACGCTGCGACCGCTTCGCGCTCACGTTCGGTACGCCCTCGGCAGACGGCCGGCATATTCGGACTCGCCACGCCGGCGACCGCCCTGTGTCAACCGGCCAGCCGAACCCTGCGGTGCGCGGTTTCCCATCCCCGACTTACGATTTCGAGCGTTCATCGTGATCTTCAGTAGGCATTCCGGCTCACGAGCCCCTTCCAGAGGGTGAGACAGAGGATCTTGAGATCGAACCAGAACGACCAGTGCTCGATGTAGTACAGGTCGCACTCGATCCGCTTCTCGATGGACGTGTCGCCGCGCCAGCCGTTTACCTGAGCCCATCCCGTGATGCCCGCCTTTACCGTGTGCCGCAGCATATATTTCGGGACCCGCTGCCGGAAATCTTGAATGAAGACCGGCCGTTCCGGCCGAGGTCCGACCAGGCTCATCTCTCCCTTGAAGACGTTCCAGAGCTGCGGCAGCTCATCGAGGCTGGCGGAACGCAGGAATGCGCCGATAGGGGTCCGCCGGGCGTCGCCCGCCTGCGCCCAGACCGGCCCGCTCTCGTCTTCGGCTCCTACCCGCATGCTTCGGAATTTCAACATCGAGAAGGTCCGACCGTCCAGGCCCATACGTTCTTGCCGGTAAAGCACCGGCCCAGGCGACGTCAATTTCACGAGGACGGCGATCAGGATCAGCAGGGGGCTTAAGAGCATGAGGAGGCACGCCGCCACCATCACGTCGAGACTTCGCTTCGCCACGCGGTCCCAGCCGTAGACGGGGCTTCCTTGCAGGCAGATGAAGGGGAGCCCCTCGAACTCCTCGATCCCGCCACGAAGATTCATATACCGGGAGAAATCCGGGACGACCCGGATGTCCACGATGGCGTCATCGAGGCCTTCCAGCACTTCGGGAAGGCGCGGAGACGCTTCCAGGGGCAGCGCCACGAAGACGTGGTCGACCGCCTCCTCGCGAAGAAAACGGGACACTGCGCCCGGTGGGCCCAGCACGGGAAGTCCCCCAGGAGCGGCCACGGCGGCGGCGGGATCCAGAAAGCAGCCGCGCAGGCGGATGCCCAACTCGGGGTGCGCGCCGAGCCGCCGGACCACCTCGTCTGCAATCTCGCCCCACCCGACCAGTACGCCGAAACGGAGATTATGTCCCTGCCGTCGGACGAACCGAAGGCTCTCTCGGAACGCCCCGCGCGCCAGGCTAAGGCCGGCGGTCGAGAGCACCCAGAAATAGAGCAGCACCAGACGCGAGAACTCGAAATCCCGGACGAAGAACGTCAAGGCGGTCAACAAGAGCACCGAGACGCTGCACGCCTTGGCAATGTCCGCGATCTCTCCCAGGCGGGTGCCGATGCGGCGCGGCCGGTACAGGCCGAAGTTGCGAAAGACCATCGGCCAGATCACGAGCATCGGCAGGAGGAGCAGCAGGTAAGGCTTCAGGGCCGGGATGCCACGGGGTGCCGGGATGGGATCCAGAAAAAAGCGAAAGGCATAGGCCGCCAGCCAACACGCTGCCACCGTGGCGAGGTCCGCCAAGAGTAAGAGGTTCTCGAAGAACTTGCTATGTTTTCGCAGCATCGGACAGCCCCTGCTCATTGACATGCGTCGCCCACCGCGCCGCGACGACCGCTTCGATCCTGTCCTTGAATACCTGGCGGTCGAAACCCAGAGCGTGCTCCCGCAATGCCTCCGGAACGAAGCGATCGGCGTTGGCCTCGAATCGCTCGATGGCCGCCACCAGCGCGTCGACGGTCTGCGCCCCGAAGAACACTCCGGTCGGGCCGGGCGTCCGTGGCGCCGCGGGATCCAGCGGGACGATGGTCTCCAGCGCCCCGCCTTGGCCGTAGGCGATAACCGGACGCCCCGAGGCCATCGCTTCGAGCGGGGTGATCCCGAAGTCCTCCACCCCAGGGAACAACAGCGCCCGGCATCGAGGGTAGAGGTCGGCGATTTCCGCGTCGGACCGGGGCCCGAGGAACTCCACCGTGGGACCCGCCAGCACCCGGAGTTTTCGTTCGTCCTGCCCGGTCCCGACGATCTTCAACGGCCGCCGGAGTGCGTTACAGGCCTGGACGGCCAGATCGAGGCGCTTGTACGGTGCGAACGCCGAGACGATCAGGTAGAACTCTCCTTTCCCCTCGCCCGAGACGGAATCGCGCCGTGTCCACCGGTGGATAGACGACCGAGGCCTCGCGCCCATAGTGACGCTTGACCCGATCCGCGATGTACCGCGAGATAGCCACGAAGTGGTGGACCCGCGCTGCGCCCGCCACGTCCCAGCGCTGCAGCCTCGGACGAAGCATCGCCATCACGGCCCGCCGAAGCGGGCTACCCTGTCCGGGCCCGAAATAGTCGTCGTAGAGATCCCAGACGTACCGCATCGGCGTGAAGATGTACGAAATGTGCAACGCGCCCCGCGGAACCCGCACCCCCTTGGCGACGCAGTGGCTGCTGGACAGGATCAGGTCGTACCCGGTGAGGTCGAAGCGTTCTATGGCCCGCGGAAAGAGGGGCAACAACATGCGATACCGGCGCGAGATCCCCGGCAACCGGCTGAAGGCGGAGGCCCGAATCCGCATGCGTTCGATCCGTTCCGACACCGACCCGGGCACGTGGATCAGCGTGAAGAGCGTTGCGTCCGGAAAGAGCTCGCAGAACACCTCCAGACACCGCTCCCCGCCTCGCATCCCCGTGAGCCAATCATGGACGAGCGCCACCCGCATGCCAGTCCCCACCGCCGTACCGACCACCGGCCCGCATCATTGCGAACGTACCACAGAGCGACTCGCCAGACAACGGGATAGCCCGGTGGCCCCATTGCCCGCACGCCGCCTTTCCGCTTGACGGGTAGCGCTGAACCACCGCATACTTCGCTTCCGATCGGGGCCTTGCGGCAGGGGTGTGGTGCGGACAAGGTGTCGGTCGGGGATGTGTCTCCAACCCCATGGCTCGCACGGCATAACCCAAACGGCTGGAACGCGCTCCGCGTTTTCACACCCTCAACCAGGAATAGGGACGGCCCCGATGCTGAGACTCGCGGTCAACGCCGTACCCCTGCGATCGCCCCTCACCGGCATCGGACAGTATATTCGCCAATTGATGGTCGCGATTGCAGGACGTGGAGATATCGACATCCGGTATTTCTACGGCACCGGGTGGGATCGCCGCCCTATCGCATCCCCCATGCCCGTGGCAGACGCCGCCAAACGCGCAATCAAAAGCACCATCCCTTTCGCGTACATCCTCATCCGAACCGCGCAGCGCCCCTTCTTCGCCCGCGGTGTACGCGCCTTCCGCCCCCACATCTACCACGAGCCGAACTACGTCGCGCTTCCATTCCACGGCCCGATCGTTTCCACACTGCACGACTTATCGTTCGTACGCTACCCTGACACACAACCGAAGGAGCGCCTCAGACACTTGGAGCGGTACTTGCCAAACACGCTGGCTCGCGCTGCGCACATCATCACCGACTCCGAGGAAGTGCGGCGCGAAGCGATCGAGCACTTCGGCCTCGCGGGTGAACGCATCACGGCAATCCATCTCGGCGTGGATCCCGCATTCGTGCCGCGCGAGGAGGCCGCGTGTCGCGCGCGTCTTGCGGCTCGGGGCCTGCACCATGGTGGTTACGCGCTCTCGGTCGGAACCTTGGAACCGCGCAAGAACCTCGCGGCGGCGATTCGAGCGTTCGGAACGCTTCCCGAGCGGCTCCGCGGCGTGACCCCGCTGGTCATTGCCGGACAACGCGGTTGGCTTTCCGGAGAAATAGAGAACCTGATACACACCGGAGAGGCAGCGGGGTGGCTCCGCTTTCTCGGTTTCGTGCCACAAGAGGAGCTCCCCGTCATCTACGCGGGGGCGCGACTCTTCGTCTATCCATCACGCTACGAGGGATTCGGATTACCCGTCGTCGAAGCCATGGCGAGCGGGGTGCCGGTGATTACCTCGTCCGTGTCGTGTCTCCCGGAAGTGGCCGGCGACGCGGCCGACCTGGTTCACCCGGACGACGTGGACGGGCTCCGGATCTCCATGGAAAGGTTACTGGAGGACGAAGGGCACCGGGTCGAATTACGCGCGCGCGGAATCGAGCGGGCGAAGCGCTTCTCGTGGCAACGATGTGCAGAGGAGACGGTTGCCGTGTACCGCCGCGTGGCCGGCGTAGGGGGCGACGCGTAAGCGCGGCGGAAGTTGGATCGTTGATGAACCGCCCGTGCCTCTTGTGCTTCTTGTGGTGATCGATTCCGGCCCGATCGGTCTTCTGGTCATCCGACCCGCGGGGTGTGGACCCCACCCTGGCGTACCACCTCCAAGTCGGCATCGAGCATGATCCGCACCAGGTCCCGGAACGTCACCGACGGTTTCCACCCCAACACCTTTCCCGCCTTTCCGGGATCCCCGACCAGCAAATCGACCTCGGCCGGGCGGTAGTACATGGGGTCCACCACCACGTGCTTCTCCCAGTCCAAGCCGACGTGCCCGAAGGCCTCCTGGCAAAACTCCCGCACAGAGTGGGTCTCGCCCGTCGCGACGACGTAATCGTCGGGCCGGTCGTGCTGCAACATCATCCACATCGCGCGCACATAGTCCGGGGCGTACCCCCAGTCCCGCCGCGCCTCCAGATTTCCCAGGCGAAGCTCGTTCGCCAAACCACATTTGATCCGCGCCACGGTGTGCGTGATCTTTCGGGTGACGAACTCCAGGCCCCGCCGCGGACTCTCATGATTGAACAGGATGCCGGACGAGGCAAACAGGTCGTAACTCTCCCGATAATTCACGGTGATCCAGTGGCCGTAGACCTTGGCGACCCCATACGGGCTGCGCGGGTAAAAGGGCGTCGTTTCGCGCTGGGGCACCTCGTGCACCTTGCCGAACATTTCGCTGCTCGACGCCTGGTAGAAACGAATGGATCGGTCCACGGTGCGGATCGCATCCAGCACCCGCGTCACGCCCAACGCGGTGAACTCGCCCGTCAGGACGGGCTGGCCGAAGCTTGCCGGCACGAAGCTCTGCGCGGCAAGGTTATACACTTCCTGGGGCCGATGCTCCTGCAAAATATTGATCAGGCTGACCTGATCCAGAAGGTCACCATGGACGATCGCCACCCGGTCCTGGATGTGTCGAATGCGGTCGAAGGTGACCGTACTGGTCCGCCGCACCATCCCCACCACATCGTATCCCCGCTCCAACAGGAACTCGGCTAGATACGATCCGTCTTGGCCGGTAATTCCAGTAATCAATGCTTTGGGCATGGCATCCTCCAATGGCTCAAAGCCATTGTCCGGTTGTCGGTCATCAGTTGTCCGCTTGGCATTGTCCCGTCGCGGCGACTTGCCCGCGCCAATAATCCAAGAGATCGCGCAGGCTCTGCTCGAACGGGATCTCCGCCCGCCACCCCGTGCGCGCTCGGAGCTTGCGGCAGTCAGCCACAATCCGCGGGACATCCGACGACCGCACCAGCACCGGATCCTGCACGATGCGCACGTCGAGCTTCGCCAACGAGATGAGTGTCTCCAGCAACGCCCGGATCGTGCACTCTCGCTCAGCGCCCAAATTATAGACCTCGCCTGGCTCGCCCTGGGTCAGCGCGACGTAATAGCCACGCACGATGTCGCGTACGTCACTCAGATCACGCGACACGTCGAGCGCGCCCACTCTGATCTCGGGCGGTCGCAGCCCCGCCTCGATCTCGGCGATCTGCGAGGTGAAGTCCGGAGCCACAAAGCCCTTGCGCTGACGGGGACCAATGTGGTTGAAAGGCCGCACGCGGATCGTCGCCACCTTGTGCGCCAGGAAGTACTGAATCCCGAGATAGTCCTGGGCCACCTTGCTGACCGCATAGGGCGTCGTTGGGCGGAGCGGCGTGTCCTCGTCGATGGGGAGATCGTCGGGCAGGACCAGACCGTACTCGTCCGCCGACCCGACCACCAGCACTCGACTCGCCAGCCCGATCTGCGCCACGGCATCCAGGATATTCAACTGGACGCGGATATTGTTCTCCAGTGTGAACCAGGGGTCCCGTCGCGAAAGAACTGGGCTGGGCTGGGCCGCCAGATGGAAAACGAAATCTGGCCGGACCTCCTGAAGGATATCCCGGACTATCTGGCTTTGCGACAGCTCCGCAGGATACAGCGCCACGCGATCCTTGAGATGCGCCACGTTGCTGTCCGGCCCATACACCGTCCCGGTGACGTGCCAGTCGGTGTGGCTCAGGAGGTATTCAGCGAGGTGACTTCCGGCGAAGCCAGAGATGCCAGTGATGAGTGCCCGCACTCGTCGTCTCCTCGGCGTCGGGAATGCCCGCTTGCTACCCCGCCAAGCAGGTCTGGAATTTTCGGCAGTATACTCCAAGGCTGGGGTTCGTGCAAAAGAAGACACGCGTTCGGATGCCGCCACGGAGAGACTGACTCTTGACACCCACTCTTCGCCTTGATAGCTTGTCGCCGGTGTGTGGTATTCTCTCGTGGGGTGGCGTATTGTGGCCGACCGAGGAGCGCGAGGCGAGTGCGCGGCGGCCAATTCGTCGCCGAGACAGAATTCAGTCTCGATCTCGGACGGCCGTCCGTAAACCCTCGGGGCGGCGCCGCGAATGGTCACCGGGCAGCAGCTCATCCACTGGACTGCGAGGCCGACCGCGATAGAGAAGATTCAGACGGGGAGCGAATCCGCTGTTGGCCGTATCCTTCTGGTGGTGCCAAGATCCCCTTTCGGCATCTGTCTGAATGAGTCGGGAATGCACAACAAACTTCGGGCCGGTGTGGATCTTGAACTTGCCTTCAAGTCGCAAATGAGGCGGCTTGCGCTCTACCCTTCTCAGATCCGCGATATCGCAGGTCCCCGCAGCCATGACAACGTGGCCTCGAAGGCGTTTCGCGCCAGGGCGGGCATGGCGCTGCACTCAGCAGTGCGCGCCGTCGTCCGACGAATTAAGCCCACGCTGGCCCGCATCGTCTCGCCCCTTCGACGCTACCTCATAGCGCCGATGCAGGAGGACACGCAGGCACTGAGGACGAAACTCCAAGAGGACATGCAGGCACTGAGGACGAAACTACAACACGAAATACGGACTCAGGTGGCCGAGCTTACAGCCCGCCTTGATAGGCGTGTGATGGTAGTGTGTGGACCCGACGAGGTGCTTGTTCGATCGGACGTGGGCTACGTCTTGTGCTCGCCCCGGGATTATGCCCTCGTCACGGGCTTGCTCGAAGGCGAACTCGAACGTGGTACACGTCGGTTGATACAGAAACTCTTGGGGCCCGGGGATGTCTTCATTGACGTTGGTGCGAACATCGGCGTACACACCCTTGCAGCCGCCAGAGCGATGCAGGGGGTGGGCCGCGTCGTGGCTTTCGAACCGTGCGAACCAACCAAGCGCCTTCTGGAGAAGACGGTCGGGCTGAACGGTTTTTCCGGCATCGTTGACATCCACCAGGCCGCCGTGTCCAGTCGGTCGGGCCGCCAGCAGTTGTTGCCGGACGGGACGAGTGATCATCATGGGCTTTCTTCGCTGTCGCGTCCGGCGGACATACATCGCACGCCGGTTGACGTCTGCTGCGTCACTTTGGACGAGGTCACGGCGTCCAATCCGGTTGTCACTCTCATCAGGATTGACGCCCACGGGGCAGAACTCGATGTGCTAGGCGGGAGCGGGTCACTCATTCGACAAAACGATGGCGCGGCTTTGATGGTCAAGTTCGTGCCTGCCCATGTGCGTCGTGCCGGCCACACGACACGCGATTGGCTGTCACGTTTTGAGGCCCTCGGGCTTGCATATCGGGTGATTGACCACAAAACCGGTGTGCCAGAGTCCTGGGCGGAAGAGAAGCTCGACCGAGTGGAGTCAGTCGATCTGTTATTTGCTCGCCCTGGTGTGGAGGTATGGCGCAAGGCAGAGATTTGGCCGTGAAGGAACACAAGGAACACGTTGTCGTGCTTGGCGCAGGCGGCCATGCCAAGGTCGTCATTGAAATATTGCAGGCCAACGGCGAAACGGTCGACTACTGCGTGAGCCGGACGCACGGCGCCGAAACCTGTGTCGGTGTATCGGGTCTTGAAGGCGACGAGCATCTGCCCCTCTTGCGGCAAAAGGGCTATTGCCGGGCGTTCGTGGCGATTGGATCGAATGCTAATCGGCAGCGGGTAGCCGATGTGGTGAGACGGGTCGGCTTTCAATTGATTAACGCCATCAGCCCCCACGCAATCATTTCTCCCTCTGTCCGACTCGGCGGTGGAATCGCGGTCATGGCCGGCGCGGTCATCAATGCGGCATCGGTGGTTGATGACTTGGTCATTATCAATACCGGCGCGACTATTGATCACGATTGCCACCTCGGTCGTGGCGTTCACATCGGACCGCAGTGCGCGCTGGCAGGCAACGTGACCGTTGGAGAAGGCGCCTTTCTCGGAACCGGTGCCAAGGTCATTCCGGGTATGCAGATTGGGCGGAGGGCTATTGTGGGCGCTGGCGGTGTCGTGATCCGCAATATTCCGGACGGAGCCGTGGCGGTGGGTGTTCCGGCAAGGGTTATCAAGCAAGAGTACATGGAGTGAAACGTCATGCAACGGATCTCGGTCGCCCAACCCAAACTGGCCGGAAATGAACGGCGGTACGTATTAGACTGCCTGGACACGGGCTGGATCTCTTCGCATGGTAAGTACATCAGCGCGTTCGAGGAGACGTTTGCACGGTTTTGCGGCGTAAAGCATGCGGTCGCGACCTGTAACGGCACGGTCGCCCTCCACCTTGCGCTGGTTGCCCTGGGTGTCGCAGCCGGAGACGAGATCCTTATTCCTACCGTCACCTATATCGCAACCGCCAATGCGGTGCGCTACTGCGGCGCCACCCCGGTGCTGGTGGATGTGTGCCCCGGCACGCTGAACATCAACCCGGCTGGAATCACGGGGAAGATCTCACCCAGAACGCGCGGCATCATCCCCGTCCATCTCTACGGACACCCGTGCGAAATGGGACCGGTCGCCGAGATTGCTACGCGGCATGGTTTGTTCGTTCTTGAAGACGCGGCCGAGGCACATGGTGCCGAGTACCTTGGGAGAAAGGTCGGCGGCCTAGGCGATTGCGCGGCCTTCAGTTTTTTTGGCAACAAGATCGTCACGACCGGCGAAGGTGGAATGGTCACAACCGACGACGACGAACTCGCAGCCAAGCTCCGCCTTTACCGTGGGCAGGGCATGGACCTCAAGCGACGCTACTGGTTTCCCGTCGTTGGCTACAACTATCGGATGACCAATATTCAGGCAGCCATGGGTCTCGCCCAGATGGAGACCATCGAGACTGCGATTGCTGAAAGGCACACGCTTGCCCGCTGGTATGAGGCCGCACTGGCACCCCTGTCGGATCGGATTCTTCTTCCGACCCAGGCAGTCTGGGCTAAACAGGTCCATTGGATGTACACAATCTTTCTGCGTGAGGGTGGCGAGCAGCAGCGCGACGACGTGATGCGCCGACTCGATGAGTTGGGCATTGAGACGCGCCCTGTCTTCTATCCCATGCACGTGCTGCCTCCGTACCAGGAGCCTGCCGCCTATCCGGTGGCCGATACCTGGGCGCAACGCGGCATCAACCTTCCGACGCATCAATTTCTGAACGAATCCGACGTCCAGCGGATCGCAAACGGTCTCTCTGCCGCTCTTTCCCGCATATGAAGATAGCGCTCTGCTCCTCCTTTGTGCCGTTTCTCAAGGGAGGAGCCAAGAACATTGTCGAGTGGCTCGAAAGTGCCCTCCAGGAAGCGGGGCACCAGGTTGAGCGCATCTATCTGCCGGCGACCTATAATACCGCCGGTTCGCTCGTTCCCCAGATGATGGCGTATCGGTGGATCGATCTCACGGATGCAGTCGATCGCATCATCTGTTTTCGGCCCCCGGCGCATCTGATTCCTCACCCGCAGAAGATCCTCTGGTTCATCCATCACTTGCGGGCCTTCTACGACCTCTGGGACACCCAGTACCGTGGGTTCCCCGACGATGGCCGACACCGGGGTCTTCGCGAGGCCGTGCACGCCATAGACACAGCCGCCTTCCGCGAAGCTCGGCGGGTGTTCACCAACTCCCAGGTGGTGTCCGACCGGGTCAAGACGTATAACAAGGTGGACAGCGAGGTGCTGTACCCGCCGATTTACCGGCCCGAGCGCTTCCGTTGCGGATCGTTCAACGACGAAGTCGTCTACCTGTCCCGGGTCGAACACCACAAGCGGCAGCACCTGCTCGTGGAGGCCATGCAATACACAACCACCGGTGTGAAGTTGCGCCTGAGCGGAGAATGCTACATGAAGGCGTACGCCAACGATCTGCGCGTGCAGATCGCGGCCGCCCGCTTGGAGAGCCGCGTCACCTTCGAAGACCGGTGGATCAGCGAGTCGGAAAAGGTCGCAGTGCTGGCCGACTGCCTGGCGGCGGCCTATCTGCCGCTCGACGAGGACTCCTACGGATACCCAAGCCTTGAAGCGAGCCATGCCAGCAAACCGGTGCTGACCACGACGGACTCCGGAGGAGTTGTGGAATTGGTGACGGACGGCTGTAACGGCCTGGTGGTGGATCCCGATCCGGTAGCGCTGGCCGAGGCCATGGACAGGCTCTACCTCGACCGCGAGGCCACTCGCCGGATGGGGCAGCACGCCCACGCCAGACTCGGCGCGTTGAAGATCTCCTGGCCGCACGTGATCGAAAGGCTGCTCTCGTGAAGGTCTTGGTCGTCAACAACATGGCCCCGTTCGTCTGGGGAGGAGCGGAGGAGTTGGCCGCGAATCTCGAAAAGAATCTGATTGCCGCGGGCCATGAGGCCGAAGTGCTTCGGATCCCTTTCCGATGGGAGCCGGCGCCCCGCATCCCGTCCCAGATGCTGATGGTCCGGGGCTTCGAGATGTTCAATGTCGATCGCGTCATCGCGCTCAAGTTTCCGGCCTATCTCGTTCGTCACCCGCATAAGACCCTGTGGGTCCTCCACCAGTACCGGCAAGCCTACGATCTATACGACGCCGGTCAAAGCAACCTGCCCGAAGGTCCTCCGGGGCAGGAGATCCGCCGCGTCATCCGAAACGCGGACAATGAGGCCTTCGGAGAGAGCCGCGGCCTTTTCACGATCTCGAAGACCACCCAGCAGCGGTTGGCGCATTACAACGGCGTGAACGCAGAAGTGCTCGTTCCACCGCTGAACGACGCGGAACTGTTCGCTGGGGGCCCTTCCGAGGGGTACGTCTTTGCCGGCGGGCGGATCAATAGCATGAAACGCCAGCAACTCCTCTTGGAGGCTCTGGCGTTGGCGCCGCCACAAGTGCGGCTCGTGATCGCCGGCCCCCCTGACACGCCGGAAGACGGAATGCGCCTGACCCAACTGGTGGAAACACTGGAACTCGGCGATCGGGTCACGCTCGACTTACGTTTTTTGGCCCGCACGGAAGTCGCGCAGATGGTGAATCATGCCGCGGCGTGCGCCTGCGTGCCCTACAACGAAGACTTCGGCTACGTCGCGGCAGAGGCAGCGGCGGCCGGCAAGCCCGTTATCACCGTCCACGACAGTGGCGGCGTGCGTGACTTGGTTCGCCACCTGGAAACCGGCTGGGTTGTGGCTCCAGAGCCGCAAGCGCTGGCAGACGCCATGGCCGCCGCCTGCCTCGATGCGACCTCCGCGGTCAAATACGGCACCGCCGCCCGTGACCATTGGTTCGGCATGGGCATCACCTGGCCCAAGACTGTGGAGAAACTGCTCGCATGAAATTCCTTTTCTTCACTCCGGCGGCCTCGTCCTCCGCCATCGGCCGCGTGACGCAGCTGGTGGGAAGGGAGTTGATGGCGAGCGATCACACCGTCACCATCGTGCGCACGGAAGATTACGCGCTCCTCGGAACACCTCCACATCAATTCGGAACCAGGATGGTGCGCTGGGACGATACCGACGGGGTGTTTCGTGTCGCGCGGGATGCCGACGCCATCGTGTACCAGATCGGGGGCAACTTTCCCTTCCATCGCGGTTGCCTGGAGTGGCTCCCCTCGCTTCCCGGTATCGTGTGCCTGCACGACTATTTCCTCGGTGATCTCTTCAGGGGGTGGGCGGGAGCGCGCTGGACGGTGGCGCAAGCGATCCTGCAATCGTGCTATGGCGAGGAGGTCGCTGCGTCCTATTTTGCCTACGACAACCCGGCGGATTACATCGAGGGAACGCGAGAGAAGGCTCCCATGACGGAATGGGTCGCTGCGATGGCGACGGGGGTCATCACCCACTCGAGTTGGGATATCCAGCGGGTCTTGCGCTCGTGCCCCGGCCCGGTGGAGGTTATTCCACTTGCGTACGACAAACCCACGGCCAGTCCGGCGACCGGATCTGGTTCTGCCTCGGTGCCGGTTGACAGTTCAGCCGCGCGCGACGCCATGCTTGTCCTGACCATCGGGCGAATCAACGCCAACAAGCGGGTCGACAGCATCCTCCGCGCCATCGGAACTTCTCCGCAGTTGCAGAACACGGCCATCCTGCGGCTCGTCGGTCACATCGAGTCGGATGCCCAAGCCCGCCTTTCCGCCCTGGCGCACAGTTTGGGTGTGCGGTTGCTGATTTCCGGTGAGGTGGACGATGCCACGTTGGCGCACGCCATTGATCGCGCCGATGTGGTGTGCTGTCTACGGTTTCCACCGCTGGAAGCCGCGTCGGCATCGACCATCGAGGCGATGCTCTGTGGCAAAGCCGTGGTCGTAACCGACACGGGGTTCTATCGCGAGCTTCCGGACGATTGCGTGTGCAAGGTGGCGCCCAACCAGGAAATCAGCGATCTGCAAAAAACGCTGGTATTCCTCCTGCACAACCCGGCTGAGCGGTCGGCGTTGGGCGAACGGGCGGCCCAATGGGCAGCGGCGACCTTCAGCCCTCGACTCTACGCGGATAGGTTGGTGGATTTCGCTCTTCGCGCGGCGCGTACCCAGCCGGTTATCGAGGCGAGCCGATTTTTTGCAAATCTGTTAGTGAGTTGGGGAGCAACCAGAGAAGGGTTGCCCATGCAGGATACGATTGCACCTCTGCGGATATTCGAACAATCCTGCCGCTGACTCCCTTCGGTCCCCCCAACTGGCGGAGCCAGCGTGACGCCGACTCAGAGGCGCCGGACGATGCGCGCCGGGCTGCCGCCGACCATGACGCGGTCGGGGACGTCGCGTGTCACCAGCGCGCCCGCCATCACGACGACGTCGTCGCCGATGGTGCACTTCGGGATCACCGCGCTCTTCATGCCGAAGAAGCCGTTCGACCCGACGGCAACCCAGCCGCCGAAGTTCACGCCCGCGGTCACCTGCGTGTAGTCGCCGAGCACGCAGTCGTGGTCCACGCTCGACAGCGTGTTCACGATGCAGGCGAAGCCGATGTGCGCACCCGAGCCGATCTGGCTGCCCAGACAGAGCACCGCCCCGTCTGCGACTTGGGCGTCCCGGGCGACGAACGCGTTCGGCGCCACGCACGGCGGCAGTCGCGCGCCAAGCGCCCGCAGCTTCTCGGCCACGCGCCGGCGACCCGCATTGATCCCGATGCCGAGGTAGAAGTCCGCACCGCCGTGATCCGCGACCAGTTCAGCGAGGACGCGGTCCTCGCTCGCACGATCGGGGTCCACGAACTGCGGTTCCACGTCGAGCATCGACGCGACGACGCGTGCGTGCCCGCTACTGCCGATGATGAAGGCCTTACCCACGGGCGACGCTTCCGGGTCACGAAATACGCCATCAGCGCGCCGTCGGACGCGCGCGACAGCGAGCTCTCGAGGTCGACGCCGGTGGGTGTGTCCTGGCGCGCGTGTACCCGGTAGATCAGGCGGTCTTGGGTGTCGCAGTTGGCGAAGTAATAGACGTCGCGGCAGACCGTGCTCGCCTCGAGGGCCCAGTTGTTGGCACGGTCGATGTACTTCAGTTCGCAGATGTCGCTGATGATCGGGTATGCGGCGAAGTACAGGAGACCCACGCCGTTGATGTCGTGATACGGGATGATGTCGTACGTGGTTTCGAACAGCGCCGGGGCCAGTGTTCCACTGCGCCGCTCGCGGTAGCCCTGACCGAACGGTGGCATGGCGCACAGATCCGCGATCGGGCAGCCGGCGGGGATGGTCGGCTGGCCTTTCAGCAGGCTGGTGTTCGACGTGGGTGAGCCGCGCTTGGTGAAGCTCGACATGACCGACGCCATGACGCGCTCCTTGACACCCTCGAGCGCGATCTCGCTGAAAAACATCCCGGCGCCGAAGCGGCCGATGCGCCCCTCGAGCGCCAGCGGCTCGTTCTCCTCGAAGCGCGCCAGCGGTACCGTCGCCTCGATGCGCAGCCGTACGAACGTCGCGTAAAGGCGATCGCCGTTGCCGTCGCGCAGCGCGCTGGACGGCGCCCCGAGACCGCTGGTGATCATCGACCAGTGGGCGTCCCCGAGCTCCTTGAACAGCCACGACTCGGACAGACCACCGAGCGCCATCTGCGGCATGTTGAGCACGTAGTGCCGGCGCAGGTCAGCCGACGGCGGCGGTGTGGCCACCGGCGCGGGCGCTGCGCCGAGGTGCGCGACGAGCTGCGCCGGGCTGTCGAGCTGCACCCACACCGGGTCGGGAATGGTCGCGCCGATCGCATGCTCGATCACGATGCGCAGCTCCAACATCGCGAAGCTGTCCACCCCGAGCGTCGTGAAGCTCTCGCCGGCTCGCGCCATGGTGAAGCCGGGGATCTCCTTCTCCAGCAACGTTGTGACCGTCGATTCAGACACCATACGGGCCTCGCTCACTCCTCAAGAAGAGCAGCCTAAAGGAACGCGTCGCTCGAACCGCAGGAACCACCCGCCCCACGAGGCCACCGGCGCCGCCGATCCGCGCCTGGCCCGAGTGTCCCCAGCCGAACCCCAAAAGTATCGGGCATGCGGGAGGCGGAAATCAAGGCGAAACGTCTTCGCCCGAAACGACCGACACACCGCCATTGCTCGAGTGGCCCCCAACGATCATCGGGCACCCCACTACGTGACCTAGCGGGGAGCGCCGCCGCCAGCGTCCCGACCGTTAGAGTCCCATGAGCGCGGCGTAGTCGTTGGCGACATCCACCCAGCTGCGCATCCGGAGCGTGGAAATCTGTTCCACGGCTGCCTTCTTGTAGCGGGGGTAGTCGCGCTCGAGTTCGCGGAGTTGGCATGCCAGAGCATTCGGGTCCCGAGGATCGAACCAGAGCACCGACCCGCCAACCCTCTCGGCCATCTCCCGCATCACGGGGATGTCGGAGACGACCGTCGGCACGCCGCGCAGCATCGCCTCGAGCACCGGGAAACTTCCTCCCCCTTCAGCCAGCGTGGGCATCACCAAAGCCCAGGCACCGTCGAGCAGATCGAAGTAGGTCGCGTCATCGACGTACCCAAGGCCGATCAGTGAGCGCCCCCAACTGAGTCCGGCTTCCCTGGCGCGCCGCCGAAGCGCAGCGTCCCGTAATCCTGTGGATGTCCAGAAGTCGGTCGCACCGCCGGTCAGCACCAATGGGCGCTCGATCCCGGCAGCGGCAACGCCCGCGAAAAGGACTTCATGGTTCTTGTGCGGCGTTGTGTTTGCAGGACACAGCAGGTAGCCGGAGCCTCCGACGGCGGGGGACGTTTTCCGTGTCGACTCTCCCTCGCGCACGTGCTGACCGGACAGGGGGATAACGTTCAGCCGGCCGGGTTCGCACTTGAAGATCTGCACCAATGCGGAGACCGTGGCGTGCGAGCTGGTCACGATCTTGGCATTCGAGGCCAGCCACGACCCGATCGTCTTCTCCTCGCTGGCCCGACCCCATCCCGGAAAGAGCTCGGGCAGCTGCAGGAAGATGAGGTCGTGAAGAGACGCGATCACTTTGGCACCCCGGGCCCGGGGGATCCTGTGTCGATGGATCCAGGGAAACCACACGAGATCGCAGTCCGCGAGCGCAAGATGGGGCACGTCGTAGTGGAAGTCCGTCTTGCCAAGACGCAGCCATCGGTTCAGACGGTTCGCGCCTCTGAAACCGGAGAATCCGCGGAATGTCGGCAAGTTGGCCGGGGGGATATCGAGGAAGGAGACGTGGTCGACCGACCGGAGGAGCTCCTGGTATCTGCGCAGCTCGGCACCGTGGCTGACGAGCTCAACCGCAAGGTCTCTCCCGCGGACCAGCGCTCGGACCGTTTGTTCGCAGAAGCGAACGCCGCCTCCCAGGTTGGCGACGTAGTCAACGATCCTGAGGCGCATGGTGATACTCTCCCAGAAGGTGATAGGAATTTGCTTTTGGGGGCCGGCGCGACGATCGCGCCGCTGCCCGTCCCACGAGGCCACCGGCGCTGGCGATCCGCGCCTCGCGGGGGTTCCCCAGCCGCTGGGCGGGAGTATCTAGTGCGCGGGACACCGATGTCAAGAGCGAACCGGGCTCTCTCGTGTACCAGGGGCACACGCCGGCACCGCGGCCGGCCCCACACGGTTACCGCGAGGAGATGGCACGGGCGGCCCCATTACGCGGCGAGGGCGGCGAATCGACCCGCACACGAGGGTGACGGCTGCACGCTCCGCCCTCGAAGGGGGGTTCCCGGTTGACTGGCGGGGATTTCCAGTGCTAGTTTCCCGTTCCATGAAGATCGAAGATGGGGGAGCGGAGCGACGCCCTCCGGTCACACACGGAGACGACCCACGGCCTGGCGGAGGGACAACCACTGTGACGAGCGCGTGGTCACCGGTGCGGGGGACGACCATCCACGTGGTGTCGGTGGTGGCCGGCTACAGTGCGCTCTACGTCCTTTTCTTCGCGCCTGTGCTCTTCAGCGGCAGACTGCTGGGGGCAGGCGACCTCATCCTCTATCTGCCCAACTTCATCCGCGGCATCACATTCTGGGACCCGCTCCTCTGGGGCGGTTTCCCGGTCGCCGCCGATCCCCAGGCGATGACCTGGTACCCCCCATCGATCCTCTTCTCTGCGCTTGGGTCTTGGAACGGCCTCATACTTTCAGCGTACGTCCTGGGGAGTTGCTTCACGTACGGATACGTCCACACCCTAACTGGATCATGGCTGGCGGCTGCGGTAAGCGGCACCGTCTATGGCATGAGCGGCTTCATGATCGCCTCTCACGCTCACGCCACCATCGTCCACGCGGCGGCGTGGATGCCATTGCTCATCTGGTCTGTGGAGGGCCTGGTCGGCGGCTCCAAGCTGCTCTGGCTCGTCGTGGGCACGGCGGCCACCGCCTGCAGCCTCTTGGCGGGCCATCCGCAGATTTCCGTGTACACCCTGGGCCTGGGCACCTTCTACACCTTAGTCCGTTGCTGGTGTGTACCGGCAGGGAGGGCCCGTCTTTGCGGGCTCTACGCCCTGATAGTGACCCTGGGCCTTGGCGTGGCGTCTCTTCAGCTCCTGCCAACGGCGGAGCTGGCCCGACTCAGCCTCAGAAGCGAGATGACTTTCACGGAGTTCGTCTCGTATTCGCTACCCTTTCGGCAGAGTATAACGCTCCTTTTCCCATACCTCTTCGGTACAGAGTTAACGGGTGACGTCTATTCTGTCGCCTATTTCGGCGCGCCGGACGCCGGGTTCACCGGCTACATGGGTCTGCTGGCCTTGATGCTCGCCGTGGTCGGCGCTCTCGCACCCCTCAAGAGGGCTGTCGCCTGTTTCTGGGCCGCCGTTGGCCTTTTCGCGTTCCTCCTCGTCCTCGGAGATCTCACTCCCCTCGCCAAGGCCATGTATCATCTGCCGGTCGTCAACAAATTCAGGGCGCCGACGAGACACTTTATCGAGTGCGCGTTGGCGGTAAGCGTCCTCGCGGGACTTGGCGTTGCTGCCATGAAGAATCGAATGGTGACCGCGAAGCTCACGGCTGTTGTGGTGGCCGCATCAGGCGCGACGATCCTTTTCAGCGTAGGGGTAATCCTCTGGCGAGCCGACACGCTCAAAGAGTTGGCGGCCGCAAAGGGGATCGATGCGCTGTCGGTGCTGCCCTGGTCAAATCCCGCTATTGGCATCCCGCTTGTGGTCTTTGGTTTAGGGGCGGTGATCCTCCTCGCGTGGCGAAGGAAGCCTGCGTCTACCCTAAGAACGTCGCTCCTCCTTTTGGGGCTTGTCGTGGACCTCGGAAGTTTCGGATGGTTCTCCGCGTGGAGATTCCTTTCGCCGCATCGCGACATTTTCCGTCCGCCCGATATTGCTCAGCATTATCGGACAACGCTAGAGGCGACTCACCAACGGATCGCACCGGTGAGGGGCGCCCTGGGAAGCCGTGACGAAATTCCGCCCAACCTGCACAGGATCTGGGGAGTGCCGAGCGTGAGTGGGTATGGGCCGCTCCTCCTTTCGAGACTGGGCGAAGCGCTCTCGATGGGGCCCGACGGGGACATCGCGGGGCTCTCGTACATGCCCGACAACCGGACGCTGGATATCATGGCCGTCAGCCATGTGTTCGTGCCGCTGAGCGTTTTCAAGCCCTTGACTGCCAAGAGCCAGAACATATCCTGGGGAGCCCGCGAGCGCATGGAGCTTTGGCTCGGCGCGGGCTGCGGCACCAAACGTGACGCCTGGAGGTTACAATTATCGGTCCCCGTCAAGGCCACGGCCCTTGGCATGGTGACGTCGCTCGGTTGTGCGACGGCGATCCCCGACAACACCGAGGTACTCCGCGTGGCGATCATGGACAGCCAGGGGCGGACACATACCTACCCCTTTCGTGCAGGCCGGGACACCTCTGAGGTGGCGTTCGACTGCGCCGACGTACGTCCGCAGGTGAAGCACAGGAGGGCATCCGTCTTTCTGAGCTTTCCCGTCGCGCGCCGGGGCGTCGCGTCGTGCCGGGGGCACCAATATGTCGGCACGCTGGGTTTCGGCAGGGAGATCGAGGTGAAGGCGCTCGAATTGACCTGGACCGGTCTGCCTGCCCTCATTGCCATAGAGAAGATCACTCTCCACAACGAGAATACCGCGCTTTCCTACCCCGTCTCAGAGATGGCGGAATTCCTCCTGAACGCCGACAGGTGGCGTCTGGTCCAGGAATTGGGGGAGACGAGGGTGTATGCGAACACCCGGTCCATGCCTCGGGCATGGCTGGTACCGGAAACCGTGACCCTGAAGCCGGACCAGGTGCTTGCCGCCCTGAAGTGGTCACAACTCCCCGACGGTCGCCCCTTCGATCCGTCGCGGATCGGCCTCGTTGAAGAACCATTGGAATTGAAGGGCGAGATCGATGCCAAGGCAGAGGCAGTAGTGGAGCGCGTCACCGACACCGTGGTGGAGGTCCGGACCCGTTCGTCGCTTGCCTCATTCCTCGTCCTCAGCGATGTGTTCTATCCTGGGTGGTCGGTGACGATTGACGGTGTGCCTTCGCGACTGTACCAGACGGACTATGTGCTGCGGGGCGCCGTGGTGCCCGCAGGAGCGCATCTGGTGAAATTCGAGTTCACGCCCAGGACATTTTACGCCGGTGTGGGCATCACCGTGCTTGCGTCGGCCATCACGATAGGGATACCGATCGTCGGCGTGCTGCGGGGACGCCGGAACGGGAAAGGGACGCGGGAGAGAACCCGTGACATGGACCACTAACCCCAGACCGACATTCTTGACCGCCAAGACGCCATAGCGACACATCAGTTCAGCAGCAAGACCCACACACCTTGACAACCAAAGCGCTGACGATCGCCGCGCGCCACAAAGGGATGCCTCCGCGGAGGAGGGTTCCCGGTTGACTGGCGGGGATTTCCAGTGCGGTTTCCCGTTCCATCTTTGCCAGAGAGGGCACCTAACGTAAATTGGAAAGCGCGGTAGAAACTGGGGGACGCGGCTGACGCCGAAGAGCATCATATCTGCCGCGTCGGAACAGGCTGAACATGACCAACCCCACCGCCACGACAGCGGTCCCCACCGTAATCAGGATGCCCTGATACAGGGATGTGGGAACATAGGAAATACGAACCTGATGCGTTCCCGCCGGCAATGCGATGGCACTGAACCCCACGTTTGCTCGCAAGAGGGGCACCTCCCGCCCATCGAGCGAGGCATGCCGTTCGCTGTAATACGGCTCGCTCAGCACCAGCACACCAGCACGGGGAGTGCTGGCCTGGATGACGAATCCGCCGCTGGAACCATCGAACTCCGTGATGGTAACGTCCGCATCCGAGAGGCTGCCCCCTTCAGCGGGTACCGGGTTTTCCAGTAGGACGGTGCTGCGGTAATCAAAGCGGGGATCGAGCATCGCCCGGATGGCGTCGTCTTTGTTTGCGATCACCCGTGCATTGCCGACCCAGAAGGCGCGAGGGAGCGCATCCGGATTGCGATAGATGGCGTATCGGCCGGGCACCTCCGCGACCAACTCCCGCCCCGGAGCGGCCAGCGGCTCTTTAGAGAAGACATGCGTCACGTTCAGGAAATCCAGGGCACGCTCATCGATCTCCGGGTATGCCGCGTAGGACAGCAGGATGGTCGTTTCCGGCGGCGGATTAGCAGAGAGGCCCCTCAGAAACGAGGTATAGCCGCTCATAATACCGGAGTAATAACCATCGATGTTACTGATCCCCAGCGGCACTAACGCGTTAAAGGCGAGCGGAGCATCGCCGCGCATCACACGTCCTTGTGGCGGCGGAGGAATCACGGCAAGCGCCTGCCGCTCTTCTGTGCTCAGAGACGGAACATCGGATACGGCCACGTACTTCGCCCCGAAAGTGTACATATCGAGGAACACAACAATAATGAGTAGCAGAGAAGTGATGCTCGCGCCCGGAAATCGAAACAGAACTGGCAGCAGGAACCCGATGACGAGGAGTAAGATCGCCAGTTTTCCAAACCCCAGGACAATGCCGGAAGGGGCGACGGCAGCCGGGATTGCGCGAGGAAGCAGTACGAAACCCAACAGGATGTTGGCCGCCAGAAGTGCCCCGGCCGCCCACGTACCTCTATGGCTCCCCCTTCCGGGATAGAGAGGGGCGCCAGCCGTCAACATGCAGATTGCCAGAACCGCGCCCAGAATCGTCGCCGTGATGAGTGTTTGTCTGTTCTCCGACAGCCCGACTAGGACATCGATCCCGGTCGCGCGCGCCAGCAGGAAGCCACTTAGGATGCCAAGAGGCAACAGGGTCGCCCTCTGATAGAGATATGTCCCGCAGGCTACCCTCCCCTCCGACGTTCCGCGCTGCATGAGCGTTTCCAAGCCAAAACCACCGAGAAGAACCAGCGAGGGAATCCACATCACGAGCGCCCGCGGCGGAATACGCAAGAGGCGGAAGGGAGGAAGGAGATAGTACAGCAGACTGAAGAGCCGCAGTTCTTGGCCAAACGCCAGGACCACTGAGACCAACGCCACCAGTCCAAGGAACACCGCCAGAGAGCGGCGCTCCGGGCGAGCAAAGGCCCAGGGAGCCGCCAGTGGCAACAAGATGCCGAGATACGGGAACTGCTCCCAGATGTCCAGGCCGGGATACGGATACGCGTCCGGCAGGAAGATCATTGCCAAATGATGAAGGCTGAGCGTCCCCAGAGCGGCGTCACCCGGGGCATATCCCGAAGCAAGAGAGGTCTGCGAGGAGAAGACCAGCGAGGGAAGAAGCTGAATCGCTGCAAAGCCAAATGCCAGAACCAGAATCGCGCCGAACCTGACCGCCGTAATGACGACCTGTCGCAGCGTCTTCTCCGCCTGCCACACGGTAACTGCGTGAAACAGCCAAAAGAGCCCCAGGAATAGCAACATGTAGGCCGGGAGGGTGGGATGTCCCGTCAGGATCGTCATCGCGATCACCAGGCCCGCTCCCACCAGCGCTATGGCGCTGCCCCTCTCCAGTGCCAGCATGACAAGCAGCCACGCAAGAGGCAGCCAGCTCAGGGCATAGACCAGCCAGATGTGACCGGCGAGAATTCTCGTAAGCAGCCCACCATTCAGCATGAATGCCAACGCGCAGATCAGCGCGATCCAGGGGCGAAGCCTCAGGTAGCGGCACAGGGCGTACATGCCGGCGCCAGCAATCCAGATATGGATAGCAAATCCCCACGCGACCGCAAGGCTGACCGGAAGCGCGGACCGCAAAACCACCTGTATCGGGTAGAAGACCATGGAGTCCGGATGGGCCAATAGCGGCAGCCCGCTGAACATATAGGGATTCCACAAGGGAAGTTTGCCGGCGTGGATGACCTCAGTCGTGTATCGCTCAACGACGTAGTAGAGTGCCGGCAGGTCATGGCCGCCTACCAGACGATCTGGTTTCAGTAGGACCGGGGCAAAAAGCGTTAACGCGGTCAGCGTAATAACGGTCAGGGATACCATCTCGGATCGCCTGCCTTCAGCCAGCCATCGGGCCACTGCATTGATACGCTCCGACAGAGACGTGTGTTCCAACCGCACCACATGCGCCGTGTCCTTCAACCCCAATTTGCTGGCTGCTGGTGCAGTCCCGAGCCACGCCATGGTAAACAGGGCCCCCGCCAAGACGAAAGCCAGGGGGAGTGCGCCCGGTTGATTAGCGACCAATGTGAACGCCAGCAAAGGCAAAGAAATCGCAACCCCCAGTAAGTACGCTTTCTGGCAATACGGGGCAAGACGCTCTCGCAGGGCGGGTGCCTGCTGCCGTCGCAGGAACACAAAGATCGTGACGGCTGTCCACGCAATGACGATCACGAGGTAAAGGGAAACCCAGGTAAAGTAGGAGAGCGAGTAGCGGCCGAAAACCTTGGCGCTGTCGCTGCGGTGGCGGAGTACCTCAGGCAAAGACCAGATCAACACCCCATAGGCGATGAGCGACAGAAGACGCCTCAGGATGCCGTGCACTGTGTGATCCTCTCTGATCGCCACAACCTATTTGGCGGGCCGATACCGGCTGGCATGAACGGTGTACTGCATGCTTGGCCAGCGGCCCCGCTTGTGCAGAGAATACCGAACACACAACCACAGGATTCCCAGTCCATAGACTACACTGGCGATCAGGCCCGCGCTGGATGCCTCTGGAAAATACCGGACCGGGACTGAGATCTCACCAATCCGAAATCCGCCGGAGGCGAACTGGGCCACAATTTGCTGGTCAAAAATGAAACCATCGGAATTGGCAAGGAAGCTCACCTGCTCTAGCACCTCGCGGCGGTACGCCCGGTAGCCGGTGTGGAACTCTGACAGGTGCAGGCCGAATACCCTGTTCTCAAGCCACGTCAGGGCGATGTTGGACACATACTTCCACCAGGGCATCCCCTGCCGGTACGCGGATATACCCTTCATGCGCGATCCGAACACGACATCGCACTGGCCTTCTTCAATCGGTCGGATCAACTCAGGCAAGAGCGTCGGATCGTACTGGTAGTCCGGGTGCACCATGACAATAATCGTCGCGCCGGCCTTCAGCGCCTCTTGGTAACAGGTTTTCTGATTCGCCCCATAGCCGAAGTTGTGCGTATGCAAAAAAACGGAAAGCCCCAACTCCTTAGCGATGCGGACCGTCTCATCCTTGCTGCCGTCGTCCACCAGGATAATCCCGTCGATCCGATCGTGAGGGAGACCGGCGTATGTGAGCTTCAACGTCTGCGATGCGTTATATGCCGGCATCACCACAATGACTTTACGCTCGGCGATCGGTACACTAACCTCCTCCACGATCCGCCTCCAGAATGAATTGATACGCCAAGAAGGTCTTGAACGTCTTTGCGAGCAGGCTGTTGATCCGATGCAACGGAAAGAGAAGACGGCCTTCCCCAAACGCCGAATGAATCAGCGGCAAGGGAACGGGAGTGGCACCGACAGACCGAAGCTGCAGCCCGCTGTCCGCGATAAGTCGCCGGGCCGTGCTGAGCGTGAAGAAGCGGAGGTGCGTGCGATCCATGATCCCTCGGTCCGCATATTCGAATCGGCCCAGCAACAGGTTGAGTCCGCAGATACAGATGCGCAACATTGGGCAGAGAAATCACTACCTGGGTGGTGTTGCCGGCATAATCCCGGTGCACCGACTGCAGCACCATGAGCGGATCCGCCACGTGTTCCAAGATGTCGCCGAATACGATGGTGTTCACAGGGCAACGAAGGGGCAGGCGCCGCGCCGTCACGATGTCCGCCAGGTATATCTCGTCATAAGAGGCCCGTGCCTGGTCGGCTGCCTTCTCGTCACGCTCCACCCCGATCAAGTAGAAACGCGGCGCAGGCAGGTATGGTCTCAAGAAGCCATAGGCACAGCCGATGTCCAGAACGCAATAGGGCTCATCCCGAGCCTGCGTGGCGCGTTCCCGAATCGTGCTGGCGATAGCGGCATGAGATGAATACTGGTCGGGTTTGAAAGTATAGGGCAACCCGGTGGGGCGAAGTGATGTGGCGTTGAGCGCTGACCCATCTCTCATAGGCATAGGTAATCCGGCAGACCATCGTCCCCTATCGGTTGAACGTCGAATCTCCGCTGCCTGGTGGAATTGGAAGACACCGATTCCTCTGCCTGCCTACAGGGAGAGACGCGTTAGCGTTGGATTGTACGACAGGGGACGCGCGAGAACAAGTATCATGAGGAGCTCGGCCTCTCACGCGGCCGAGCGCGCCTTGACACGATCTGACCTCGGTGCTACGGTCCATCGTAGCCCCGCGCCTCGGCCCCGGTTTGAGTCTCCACCTCGGTCGGACCCGGGGAGCCGGAGGTGGACGCCGCGGAGCACTCTGGGAAGGAAGGTCTCGCGCGCCGGGGGACGTGGGCGCCGCCGGGGCGGCGGAAAAGTGTTCGGGCTTCCGCTGAAGCCACCCGCGTTGACGAGCTATCACGGTGAGGGATGGAGGCTTGCCTTGTTTATCACGAAGGTGATCCGCCGCTTCTCCCGCCTTTTCACCACCAAGCCGATCGACCCCAACCACACCGCAACTGACCCGTTAGGACGATTGTCTCAAGCGATCACGGAACTGGAAATGCGAATCGAGCTGCTGCAGCAAGAACGAAACAAGGACCTGCGCCAGATCTCCTATCTCACATCGGCCCTCCATCTCCAACAAGGACGCTTCGACGCCCGACTCCCCAACACAAAGAGCCCTGGTGACGACTCCACGACAGTTGCTCAATCTGCGCAGGCAGCGCAAGAGGAGGCGCATGCGCGCGACGCCTGGTATGCGGCGTTTCAGGATCGGTTTCGCGGGAGCCGGGAGGACATCAAGATGCGCCTGCGCGCTCATCTTCCCCGGGTCCGGGCAGCCGGAGTCGGAACGGAGGCTATGCCCATCGTTGATCTCGGTTGCGGACGAGGTGAATGGCTTGAACTGCTCAGGGACGAAGGGCTGAAGGCGAGAGGGGCTGATCTGCAATCGCGTGTCCATCGCACGGTGCCGCGAAATGGGTCTCGAGATCGCCGAAGAGGACGCGCTCTCCTACTTGCGGAACATTCCCGACATGGCCGTTGGCGCCGTGACGGGATTTCACATCATCGAACACCTGCCTTTCGATGTGCTGTTAGCCCTCTTGGACGAAACGCACCGCGTCCTGAAACCGGGAGGGCTTGCCATCTTCGAAACGCCCAATCCTCAAAACGTGATGGTGGGCAGCTGCACCTTCTACCTGGATCCCACCCACAGAAGACCAATTCCGGCGGGTCTGATGCAGTTCGTGATGGAGATGCAGGGTTTCACGGCTGTCGAGGTTGTCCCCCTCCATCCTTATCCGGAGAGAGCCCAAGTGCACGGTTCCAACCTCGCCGAGCGCTTCAATGAATATTTTCACGGCCCCCAGGATTACGCTGTCCTTGGGCGCAAACCGTAAGACCTCACGGCCTTCCTTCTGAACGGTGCACCGGACACGAAGATGCCCTCGCCTCCTCCCGCGCCCCGCGTGCGTTGTCAAGCCATGGCTGCCTCGTACCGAGCGATGACAGAACCCGGCTCCCCGTCGGCCGCGACTTTTCCGTCCTTCAGCCAGATCACACGCTCGCAGAAACCGCGCACTTCGGCCAGCGAATGTGAGACGAGCACGATGGTGACACGGCGCTTCTTGAATTCTTCAAGCTTCTCCCGACACTTCGCCTGAAACCGCAAATCGCCGACGGCCAGAACTTCATCGATCAAAAACACTTCGGGTTCCAGATGCACGGCAACCGAGAAGCCTAGCCGGGCGTACATGCCGCTGGAGTACGTACGGAGCGGCTGGTCGAGGAAAGATTCCAGCTCGCTGAAGGCGATGATTTCGTCCATTCGTGCGAGGATCTCTCGCCGCGTGAGTCCAAGGAGGATACCATTGAGAAGGATGTTCTCGCGGCCGGTCAACTCGGGATGAAATCCCGCACCGAGCTCGAGCAATGGGCACACGCGCCCCCGGACCTCGACCCTGCCCGATTGCGCCCGCAGAACGCCGGCGGTCAACGCGAGGGTCGTGCTTTTTCCCGACCCGTTCGACCCGATCACGCCAACCGATTCTCCCTGCCCGACCTCAAACGACACATCATCCAATGCCATAAACCGGTGCCGCTTGAACCGTTGGATCGTCTGGGGCACATTCAGCAGAGACGCCTTGAGCCCAGTCAAGATCTGGCTATAGATCGGATACGACTTGGACACATGCTCAAACCGTACGGCGGTCATACGACCTCGGCGAACTTCCACGACAGTTTCATATAGATGAGCGACCCGACCACAAACACTCCGGCCGCGTAGAGATACCCGAGGGAAATGACGGACCAATCGAGACCGCCGGACAGGAAAAGCTCTCGCCAGCTCAGAATAAGCGGGGCAACCGGATTGAGATAGAGAAGAGCACGGTACTTTTCGGGAATCATGGATTCCGAATAAACGATCGGCGTCAGGAAAAATAGAAACGTGACGACGAGTGTCGTGAGGCGTTCCAGGTCCCGGAAAAAAAGATTCAGGCTGGCTATGGTCAAGGCGAGTCCGTACACGAGCAACGACTGTCCCAGCGCGAGGACCGGAATGCCAATCAGCCAGGACCACGACGGGCGAGAGCCGTACGCCAGAAGAAATCCCACCAGGACCGGGATGGAGCACAGAAAATGGATGCCATCGTTCAGGACCGCCGCCCCAACCAGGACATTTCGTGGGAACCTGATCTTTTTGATCAGGCTCGTGTTTGTCAAAAAAAGGTTCGGTGCGGCGCCCGTCGAATTGGCGATCCATTGCCAAGGGAACAGCCCTGCAATGAGGAACAACGGATACCGCGGGATATCCACCCGCATGTAAACGCTGAATGCGACGAAATACAGAGCGGCAAACGCCAACGGATTTGCGACGGACCACAGGTACCCGAGCCAACTGCTCTTGTAACGCAGCTTGACCTCCTTTTGCGTCAAGACGACAAGGAGGTCCTTCAGATACTCCCGTTCCCGCGTAGTCGGAAAGCGCATAGAGGTCAGGTCCCAAGCCGGTCAAACGAAACGATAGTCGCGTCACTCCGCCGTGCAAGACGGAATACTCGACGCGGATGGCAATGGGCGGCGTCCCCATGATTGGAGTGCCATCAAAAAGACGTGATGGTGCGATTCCTGCGAAGCCTATTCTCTGCGTCGATGCTTGTCAAGCTTCCCTGGCGACGCTAGTGACGCTGGGCGCGGCACCAGTCCGCATCTCGCATTCAGATTTCAGCGTGGCGATCTTGCGCAACGCCCGGAGTGACTTCGGATCTCCCTTGACAGAGACACCGGCGGCGACGCGATGGTTGGCCGCCGAGGATTCGTCGGCGCAACTCCGCGTCGCTCGCAAGCCGAAGGGGCGCTTGCCTGATTCCCCGACACAACGCTGGTCGGCCCTTGACGGGGGCTGCCCTTCCGTGGCCTAATTACCGCGATCATGTGCCAGGGCCGAACTCGGCGGAACCGCGGTTGAATCTGACCTCACGAAAAGGAGGACCGCATCATGAAGTACATGCGAACGGCTATGCCCCTGCTGCTCGCCGTCGCCGTGTTGGCGACCTATCTCGTCGTTCCGGCGACCGCCCAAGAGACAATCAAGATCGGCTTCTTCGCGCCCATCACCGGACCGGTCGCCGCCGACGGTGCGAGTGCGAAGCAGTCGGTCGAGCTGGCCGTCAAGGAGGTCAACGCGGCGGGCGGGTTCATGGGCAAGAAGGTCGAGCTGATCGTGTACGACGATCGGCTGAACCCGCAAGAGGCCGTGGCCATCGCCAACAAACTGATCGAGAGGGACCAGGTCGTGGGCGTGGTCAGTGGCTCCTACAGCGGTCCGACCCGCGTGACCGCCCCGATCTTTTCCAAGGCGCGCGTCCCCATGGTCGCCGGCTATGCCGTCCACCCGGACGTGACCAAGGGCAGCGACTCCAACTTCCGGAACGGGTTCCTCGGCGAAGTCGAAGGTGGTGCGGCCGGCGAGTACGCCGTCAAGGTCTTGAAGAGCAAGAACCCCGCCATCCTCAACATGGACAACGACTTCGGACGCGAGATCTCGGCGGGCTTCGCCAAGCGAGCCGAGAAACTCGGAGCCAAGGTCCTGCTCCAGCAAGTGTACAAGTACCCCGGCGAGAAGGACTTCCGCCCGTTCCTGACACGGATCAAGGAGGCCAAGCCAGACCTCATCTTCGCTGCGGGGTACTATGACGTGGCCGCTCTGATGACCTTGCAGGCTAAGGAGCTCGGCATCACGACCCCGATCCTCGCAGAGGAGGGGTTCGACTCGCCCAAGTTCATCGAGCTGGCCAAGGGGACCGCGGAAGGGGTGATCATCGCCACCAATCTGGACCGCGACGACCCCCGCCCGGTGGTGCAGAACTACCTGAAGAACTATAAGCAAGCCTACAACATCGACCCCGACATGGTGGGCGCGTCGAGCTATGATGCCTTCATGATCCTGGTGAACGCCGTCGGCCGCGCCGGCTCCGTGAATCGCCAGGACGTCATCAAGGCCCTGCTGGAGACGAAGGATTACAACGGACTCACCGGCAAGATCAGCAAGTTCGTCAAGGGCGAGGTCGTGAAGCCCGTCCAGTTCCAGATCGTGAAGAACGGCAAGTTCCGCCGCCACGGCGTGGTGGACAATCCCGAGGTCATCACGCCCGCACAATAGGCGACAGCGGTCAGCGGTCAGTCGCGGCTCGTGGCTCGTGGCTCGCCGTTCTCGGCTCTCGATTCTAGGCTCTCCGCATGATTTGGCAGCAGATCGCCAATGGAATTGCCACCGGCGCCGTGTACGCCCTCACCACACTGGGCCTCACCATGGTGTACGGCGTGCTGCGCGTGCTCCACGTGGCCCACGCGGGCATCTATGCCCTGGGCGCCTACTCGGGTGTCGTCGCATTCCGGCTCCTCGGGAACTTCTGGCTGAGCCTGGCCGTAGCCATGGCCGTGTGCGCCGTGGTCGGGGTCCTGGTGGAGCGGTTCCTCTACGCTCCGCTCCTCCATCTGCCGCGGATCGTGCCGCTCATCGGAAGCATTGGGCTTTTCATCGCCATGGAGGAGGCATTCCGCATCGTCGCAGGACCCTATGCCCTGGCCTACGATGCCGAGATCCATTTCCCCGCCTTGAGCGCCGGGCCGCTCCGTCTGAGCTCTCCACAGAGCCTGATCTTCACTGTGACGCTGGGATTGCTCGGACTCCTCTGGCTTCTTTTGTCCCGCTCCGCCGTCGGCCTCAGCATGCGGGCCACCGCCATGGATGCCGACACCACCTCGACGTTCGGCGTGAACACCCGGCTGGTAGTCACCTTGAACTTCGTCATCGGCTCCGCCCTGGCCGGTGCGGCGGGCGTCCTCATCGGCGTCTACGATAATCAGGTGTGGCCGACGATGGGCAGCATCCCCGCATACAAGTGTCTTGCAATCGTCGTCCTCGGCGGCCTGGGAAACATCCCGGGAAGCGTCCTGGCCTCGTTCCTTATCGGACTGGCAGAGACGCTCCTGATCGGGGTGGTGGCCATCCCGTTCCCGCGCGATGCCCTGGCGTTCGTGGCCATGATCCTGGTCCTGATGTTCCGCCCCCACGGGCTGCTAGGAAAAGGCTGAGGCGCGAAACCACAGATTTCACAGATTACACAGATTTCTCTGTGTTCGGACCCGGGGCCAAATCTGTGCCATCTGTGGAATCTGTGGAATCTGTGCAATCTGTGGTTGCCCACGGGGTATTCTTCCGGTGTTACGTGAAACCACAGATTACGCAGATTACACAGATTAATGCAGGATCCGGGTCCTAACCCATCTGTGCAATCTGTGGTTACCCTAGTTGAATCGGGAGCCGACGTGGAAAGGGATGCTAGGACGCACGCGATAATCGGGGCGGCGTTGGAAGTTCACCGGATACTCGGTCCGGGTTTTCTTGAGGCGGTGTACCAGGACGCCCTGGCCAAGGAACTTGGCTTGCGCAACGTTCCGTTTCGCGCGCAGAGTGAGATTCCCGTTTTTTATAAGGGAGAGAAGCTCTCCCCTACCTACCGTGCGGACTTCATATGTTTTGATTCGGTAATCCTGGAACTGAAAGCTATCCGGCAATTAACCGTCGTTGACGAGGCTCAGGTTCTCAATTACCTGAAGGCATCAGGCCTACGCATTGCCCTCCTCCTCAACTTCGGGGCGCCTTCGCTTCAGCACAGGAGGTTTGTGTCCGGCCATGACCCATCTGTGTAATCTGTGAAATCTGTGGTTGCCCACGGGGTATTCTTCCGGTGTTACGTGAAACCACAGATTACACAGATTTCCCCGGTATCGGACCCCGGGGCTGCATCTGTGCTATCTGTGTCATCTGTGCAATCTGTGGTTAACCCAAGGGGTCTTCTCAGGTGTTGAGCGGATACACGATCACGGTCCTGATCACCATCGGGATCTATATCATTCTGGCCCTCAGCCTGAACATCATCACGGGCTACGCGGGTCAGATCTCGCTGGGCCATGCCGCGTTCATGGGGATCGGGGCGTACACGTCCGCCCTCCTCTTCACCAAGGCGGGGTTCAGTTTCTGGCCGTCCTTTCTTATCGCCGGTCTCATGGCCGGCCTGGTGGGAGCGATCCTGGCGATCCCCTGCCTCCGTGTCCGCGAGGATTTCCTGGCCATCACCACGATGGGCATCAACTTCGTGATCGAGGCGGTCTTCCTGTACATCCCCTTCTTCGGCGCCGGTATGGGGATCGGTGGAATCGAACCGCCCAGCGTTTTTGGCGCGGAGATCGGCAAGTCGGGATTCCTCATCCTGGTGTGCGTCGTGATTCTGGTGACGATCGCCGCCGATCGCTGGCTCACGCGATCGTGGATCGGCCTGGCTTGGGCGGCGATTCGCGAAGACGAGCAGGCGGCCGGCGCCATGGGGATCGACGTGGTTCGCTTCAAGGTCCTGGCCTTCACATTGGGGAGCGCCGGGGCGGGGCTGGCCGGCAGTCTATACGCCCATTTTCTGACATTCATCATGCCGGTCAATTTCGGCTTCGCCCAGTCCATGGTCATTCTCTCGATGGTCGTGTTCGGGGGCATCGGCACGCTCCGGGGACCCATCGTGGGGGCGATCATCCTGGGCGCGCTGCCGGAGATCTCCCGGCCGGCCATGGAGTACCGCACGCTCCTGTACGGAATCCTCCTGCTCTTGCTGATGCGTTTCCAGCCGGACGGGATCCTCGGGGACCAGAGCCTCCTCGTGCGCGGGATGGCGCTCGGTATACCGTAGCCTGACAAATGCACGACCGACAATCGGGTAAGACACGTTGGAACCACCGATTACGCAGATTACACAGATTCTTCTGGTTCGGATCCTGGGTCTATCGGGAAGGGGTCTGCTTCCTCTGTGAAATCCGTGAAATCTGTGGTTAGCCTGCGGAGTTTTCGCCGTGGTGCTTCTCGAGATTGACTCTCTCACGAAGGAATTCGACGGCGTAACCGCCCTCCAGGACGTGGCCTTCGCCGTCGAGGAGCGGGAGATCCTCGGCGTCATCGGGCCGAACGGCGCGGGCAAGACCACGCTGTTCAATTGCATCACCGGCATGATCCACCCGAGCCGCGGTGTCATCCGGTACCGTGGAGAGGCCATCCAGGGGAAGCGCCCCTTCGAGATTGCGCGCCGCGGAATCGGCCGCACCTTCCAGATCGTTCGCCCCTTCCCCACGCTGTCGCTCACAGACAACGTCCTGGTGGCCATTGGCCATCAGGCGTATCCCGCGCTGCGAAGCTCCGCCATGGTCTACGCCACCTCGGCCAATCGCCAGGCGGCCGCCGCTCTGCTGACACGGGTGGGGCTCGCGGCCGGGCACGACCGCTTGGCCGGCACGCTGCCGCTTGGCCTGAAGAAACGCCTGGAGATCGCGCGCGCCCTGGCCCTGAAACCCAAGCTTCTCCTGCTCGACGAACCGTCGGGCGGTCTTCGCCACGAGGAGTCCCAACAGCTCCTCGAACTGATCCGCACCCTGAACCGGGAAGGCGTCAGCGTCATCCTGATTGAGCACAACATGCCCATGGTGATGGACGTCTGCCATCGCCTGGTGGTTCTGGACCACGGCGTCAAGATCGCCGCAGGCGATCCCGCCGCGATCCAGCGGAATCCAGAGGTCATCGAGGCGTACCTTGGGAAGACAGTCAATTAGTCGATTGGTCGAATGGTCGATTTGGCCACGGACCAACCGTACTCACGAATTGACTTCTCGACGAGTCGACCAATGACAGTGCTGTTGGAAGTCCGAAACCTCGAGGTAACGTACGGCGAATTCGCGGCCGTGCGTGGCGTGAGCTTCGAGGTGCACCGCGGTGACCTGGTCACCATCATCGGGGCGAACGGCGCGGGCAAGAGTACCACGCTGCGCGCCGTGATGGGTCTCCAGCGGCCGCGCGGAGGGCGGATCCTGTTCGATGGCGCCGACATCACGTCCGAGGCCCCGCACGCTCGGGCCCGCCGCGGGATCAGTCTGGTTCCCGAAGGGCGGCGCATCCTCCCCGACCTGACCGTGGAAGAGAACCTGCGCCTAGGGGCGTACGTCCTCTCGAGCGCCGGCGAGGTCTCCGCGGCACTGGAGAGCGCCTACACGCTCTTTCCGCGCCTTCGCGAGCGTTCGCGCCAGCGGGGAAAGACACTCTCCGGCGGTGAACAGCAGATGCTCGCCATCGCCCGGTCCCTGGTCAGCCGGCCCCAGTTGCTCCTACTGGACGAGGTGTCTCTCGGCCTGATGCCCACGCTGGTCGAGCAGACCTTCCAGACGATTCGCGACCTGCACCGACAGGGGGCCACCATCCTTCTGGTGGAACAAAACGCCCGCATGGCTCTCTCCGTGGCCACACGGGGTTACGTCTTGGAGACGGGCAGCATCACGCTCTGCGGCTCCGCCGCAGAGTTGGCCGCCGCCCCCGAAGTGAAGAGGGCCTATTTGGGCGGTTGACCGGGTGCTGCAGTTCGAGGTGCGGCGGTTCCCTCCAGACCGCAGTACGGCAGCACCGCCGAACCGTCACAACCTATGAACATCCGCATTCGCGCCACCATCGTCGTACTGATCGGCGCCACCCTGCTTGGCTCGATGGGGGCCTGGGGGCGCGCCGTCTATCGGTTCGAGGGCGACCCCATGCTGGTCGTCACCTGGCGGGCCCTCATCGGCGTCGTCGTCCTCGCCGGCATCCTGGCCCTCTCCCGCCCGACCCTGCTGCGCGTCCCCTGGTCGGCCATCCCATTCTTTCTGGTCTACGGCTTCTTCGGGGTGACCCTGAACTTCTGGTCGTACTTCTCGGCCGTCAAGCACACCACCCTGGCCGTCGCCATCACCCTGCTCTACACCTACCCGATGTTCGTGACGCTCTTCTCCGCCCTCTGGCTGGGGGAACGGCTGACCCGGGTCAAGCTGGCCGCAGCGGCCCTCACCGTCCTCGGCGCGGCCCTGGTGGCCCAGATCCACGAGGCGGAGTTCCTTCGCCTCAACCTGCGCGGGATCCTCTTCGGCCTCCTGACCGGTCTCAGCATGGCGGTGTACAGTATCCTGGGTAAGCGGGCCGTGGCCCGTTACGCCCCCTGGACCGTCGTCCTCTACGCCTTTGCCGGAGGCGCGCTGTTCCTGGTCCTCGGGAGCGGGCCTGGCCTCCTGGCGGCACGGGACTACCCGACGGTGGCGTGGATCTGGATCGTCGGCCTGGCGCTAATCCCCAGCCTGGGAGGTTACGCGCTGTTCACCCTGGGCCTGCGGGACCTGCCCGCCAGCCAGGTGAGCGTGATCGCTACCTGGGAGGTCGTCACCGCCGCCCTCCTGGGCTGGCTCCTCTACGGAGAACGCCTCACCCCGATACAGCTCCTCGGCGCCGCCTTGGTGTGCGTCGGCATCCTCTGGATCCAGCGCGCCAGGGCCTGATTGCATCTCCAGGGACCGGGGGTTATACTGAACCGCAGATTGCATCGATTGCACAGATTTCGCGGATTAGATTCCCGTTGTGGTTTTCCCGAGGAGGTCTTGCAATGATCGCGAATCAGCCGCCCAGCGAACCCATCCGAGCGCCGCGCGGGTCGGTGCTGTCCTGCAAGGGGTGGCACCAAGAAGGTGCCATGCGGATGTTGATGAACAACCTCGATCCCGAGGTCGGCGAGCGGCCGCAGGATCTTGTGGTGTATGGTGGATCCGGCAAAGCGGCGCGAAACTGGGAATGCTACTACCGGATCGTCGAGAGCCTCAAGGCCCTGGAGAACGACGAGACCCTCCTTGTCCAGTCGGGCAAGCCGGTCGGCGTCTTCCGAACCCACCCCTACGCCCCACGCGTCCTGATCAGCAACGCCATGCTGGTCCCCGCCTGGGGGAATTGGGAGAAGTTCCGCGAGCTGGAAGAGCTCGGCCTCACGATGTACGGACAGATGACGGCGGGAAGCTGGATCTACATCGGAGCGCAAGGGATCCTGCAGGGAACCTACGAGACGTTCGCCGCTGCCGCCCGGAAGCACTTCGGCGGGAGCCTCCGCGGCCGCTTGGTGTTGACCGCCGGATTGGGAGGGATGGGTGGCGCGCAACCGCTGGCTGCCACCATGAACGACGGCGTGATCCTGGCGGTCGAGGTGGATCCGGCACGGATCGAGAAACGGATCAAGACCGGATACTGCGAGGTCATGACGACCAACCTGGACGAGGCCCTAGACGTGGCACTCACCGCCAAGCGCACGGGGATTCCCAAGTCCATCGGCCTGGTGGGGAACGCCGCCGAGGTGCTTCCCGAGATCCTGAAACGCGGCATCCTGCCCGATCTCGTGACCGACCAGACGTCTGCCCATGATTCCCTGAACGGCTACGTCCCGGTGGGTCTGACCCCGGACCAGGCCCGAGATTTGCGGGCCAGGAATCCACAGGAATACATCGACCGCGCCATGGACTCCATGGCCACGCACGTCCAGGCCATGCTGGAATTCCAGCGTCGCGGCGCCGTGGTCTTCGATTACGGCAACAACATCCGCGCCCAGGCCGTCGCCCGCGGCGTCACCAACGCCTTCGACTTTCCCGGTTTCGTTCCGGCGTTCGTCCGCCCGCTGTTCTGCACCGGGCGCGGCCCGTTCCGGTGGGCCGCCCTGTCCGGGGATCCGGGCGACATCGCCAAGATCGACGACGTCATCCTGCGGGAATTCCGGGACGACGCATCGCTCACCCGCTGGATCGCCATGGCGCGGGAGAAGATTCACTTCCAGGGACTGCCGGCCCGCATCTGCTGGCTCGGGTACGGCGAGCGCGACCGCCTGGGTGTCCTCGTCAACCGCATGGTCCAATCCGGCGAGCTGAAGGCGCCCGTGGTCTTTGGCCGCGACCATCTCGACTCGGGCTCGGTCGCCTCGCCGAACCGCGAGACGGAAGCCATGCGGGACAAGAGCGACGCCATCGCCGATTGGCCCATCCTGAACGCCCTGCTCAACACTGCGGCGGGTGCGTCCTGGGTCTCCGTCCATCACGGCGGCGGCGTCGGCATCGGCTATTCGATCCACGCCGGCATGGTGGTGGTTGCCGACGGGACGGTCGAAACCGAGGCGCGCCTGCGACGCGTGCTCACCACCGATCCAGGAACAGGCATCATGCGCCACGCGGACGCCGGATACCCGGAAGCCATCGCCGCGGCAAGAGAACGGGGCGTCAAGATTCCAGGACTCCAGGGGTAACGCACCAGGGAAACACCCGTGCCGCCCCCTGGGCTCCAGGCCGTGTACGCTCCTAGGACTGGAGGCGCAACATGCGTCGCCTTGGGCAGTTCGTCGTACGCCACCGCACGCGCATCCTGATCGGCGTCGGGGCCTTTTTTGTCCTTTTCACGCTTATCGGGTTCTTCGTCGTTCCCCCGATCTTGAAGTCCGTCCTCGCCGCACAACTCACCGCGGCGCTCCATCGCGAGGTGACCATCGCGGAGGCGCGCGTCAATCCCTTCGCCCTGTCGGCGACGCTCAGGGGGCTTGCGGTCAAGGAGCCCAAGGGCACCGAGACGTTCGCGTCCTTCGAGGAGCTCTATCTGAATCTCGAAGCGTCGTCCCTCTTCCGGTGGGCCGCCGTCGTCCAGCAGGCGCGCCTCACCAAACCCTTCATCCGCGTCGTCCGGCGAGCGGATCAGTCCTACAATTTCTCCGACCTGTTGCCGGGTCCGCAACCGCCGCCCAAGGAGCCGGCGAAGCCCGTGCGGTTCTCCGTCAACAATATCGAGGTGGTTGACGGCGGTGCCGACTTCAGCGACGAGCCCGCGCAAAAGAAGCATACGGTCCGCGCGGTGAATATCGGGGTCCCGTTCCTGTCGAATATCCCGTCCCAGATCGAGACCTTTGTCCAGCCGGGGCTCTCGGCCGTCGTGAACGGAACCCGGTACGCGGTCCAGGGCAACACAAAGCCCTTTGCCGACTCGCTGGAAACCACGCTGGATGTCAACGTGGCCGACCTGGACCTCCCCTATTATCTGGCGTACGTTCCCGCGGAGCTGTTGACCTTCCGCATGCCGTCGGGCCGACTCGATTCCAAGATCGCCATCGTGTTCGTCCGGAAGGGCAAAACCGAACAGACGCTGACCGTGAAGGGGGATGTCGGGCTGCGCGAGCTGGCAGTGGATGACACGCAGGGCGGCCCGGTCGTGCGGATTCCGAAGCTGGGCGTCGGGCTCGCCTCGATCGAACCCCTCATCCGCAAGGTGCACCTCGCCAAGATATCTCTGGAATCGCCGGAGCTGACGGTTCGTCGCGAGAAGACGGGGATCACCAATCTCGAGACGCTGCTGCCCAAACCCGCCCCGGACCAGAAGCCGGCAAACAAAGACACAACCGCTCCAGGCGACACCGTCGTCCTGGACGTGGACGAGATCAGTATCGCCGGAGCCAAGGTCGTCTTCTCGGATCTTCTCCCTCGCCTCCCGTTCAAGGCCACGCTGGCGCCCATCGACGTCAAGGTCACGCAGTTGAGCACCCGCCCGGACACCAAGGGAACCTACGCCCTGACCGTGACGACCGACGCCAAGGAGGAGATCGCCCTCGACGGCACCATGTCGCTCGCCCCGCTCCAGGTGGACGGCAAGGTGGCCGTCCAGGGCGTTCCGCTCAAAAGGTACGCACCGTACTACAGCGACATGCTTCTCTTCGACATCGAGAGCGGCACGCTGAATCTCTCCAGCCATTACCGGGTTTCGCCGGGAGACAAGGAACCGGCGATCGTGGCGTCGGAGGCAGCGGTCTCGGTGAGCGCCCTCCGGCTCAAGCGGCGCGACGAGACCGAAGACTTCGTGCGCGTTCCGGCCTTAGCCGTCACGGATACGGCGATCGACCTGACCCAGCGGCAGGTCGTCGTGGGTGGCGTCTCTACTCAGAAGGGTTTCCTCGGCGCCAAGCGCCTCGCCAATGGCGAGGTGGATCTCCAAAAGCTCATCGCCCCGCCGCCTGCCGGCCAGGGACCGACTGCCGCACCCGCCGGTCCGGAACAGAAGCCGTGGACCATCACGTTGAAGCGCCTGGCCGTGGATCAGTACGCGGCCAAAGTCGAGGATCGCGCGGCATCCGAACGCATCACCCTGGCCGTCGAGAAGATTCGCCTGCACGCCGAGAACCTCTCGACCGCCAAGAACTCCACTGGGAAAGTCGCCCTCTCACTCGTACTGGACCAAACCGCCGCCGTCAAGGTCAACACTTCCGTCGGTCTGGACCCGCTGCGGGCCGACGGTAAGGCGGAGATTACCGGCGTGGTGCTGAACCGGTATGCACCGTACTACAAGAACCTGGTCGCCTTCGACGTGCAGGATGGCACCCTTGACGTGGCAACCGGCTATAAGGTCAGCCAGAGCAAGGACGCGTTCGACATCAAGCTGGCGGGCCTGTCGACCGCGCTCAAGACGCTGCGCCTGAAAACGCGAGATACGAACCAGGAGTTCCTGAACATCCCCATTCTGGCGGTCAAGAATACCGCAGTGGACCTGTCGCAGCAGGACGTCTCGGTGGGCGACCTGTCCACGGAGCGCGGCACCGTCCGTGTGTCTCGATCCCGCGACGGCGAAATCAACCTCGCGAAACTTCTCCCACGCACCACGGCCGCCGCCGAGTCCCTGGCGGACGCGCCCGTGGCCGTCCGACCCGCAGCGGGCGCTGCTGCCGCCCAGCCCGCCCGCCCCTGGACGGTCAAGGCGGGTGTCCTCTCGGTGAGCCAGTACCGAATCGAGGTCACCGACGAAGTCCCGTCCGAGCCGGTCAAGGTGGCCATGGATGACCTGACTGTCCGGGCAGAAAAACTCTCGACGGCACTCAGCAGCACCCCGGGAAAGGCGTCGGTCTCGTTCCGCCTCGACCAGGGAACGGTCACAACCGAGGGGTCGCTGGACATCGCTCCCATCCAAGCCGATCTTCAGGTGGTGGCCAAGGAGATCGACCTTCGCCCCTTCCAGCCCTATGTCGCCGAACGCGTCAAGGTCACGATCACGGACGGTCGGGTGTCGACCGCCGGCCGCCTCGAACTCAGCACCAAAGAGCCACCCGGATTGCAGGCGAAATACACGGGCGAGATCACCCTCGGAAAGTTCGCCGCCGTCGAAAAGAACACTGCCGAGGATATCCTGAAGTGGGAGTCGCTCGCGCTGACCGAACTGTCCGTCGGGTACAACCCGCTTCTCGTCCGCGCCAAGAAGGTCGCACTGACCGACTTCTTCGCCCGCCTCGTGATCCAGCCCGACGGTCGGTTGAACCTCCAAGAGATCGCCGTCCCGGACGAGGCGGCCAAGCCCACGGCCTCGCCGAAACCCGCGCCTGTCACCCCGGAGGCCAAAGCACCAAACACGCCAAGTGTGCCGATGGATATCCAGATTGAAGAGGTCACCCTCCAGGCCGGGCGGGTCCAGTTCCAGGATCGCTCGCTCAAGCCCAGCTATTCCGCCACCATGACCGAGATCGCAGGCCGGGTGTCCGGTCTCTCTTCGACGGAAACCAGCCTGGCGGACGTGGAGTTGCGCGGCAGGATGAACAACTCTGCCCCGCTGGAGATCACCGGCAAGATCAACCCGCTGAAACAGGACCTCTTCGCCGATGTGCGGGCGCGGTTCACGGGGATGGATCTCAGCCCGACGACGCCCTATGCCGGAAAGTATGTGGGATACACCATCGCGAAGGGCAAGCTCTCCTTCGACCTGAAGTATCTGATCGACAAGGGCAAGCTCAACTCGGAGAACAAGGTCTTCGTGGATCAGTTCACGTTCGGCGACAAGGTGGATAGCCCCACCGCGACCAGTTTGCCGGTGAAGCTCGGAGTCGCCCTGCTCAAGGACCGGAACGGCGAGATCCACCTCGATATTCCCGTCACGGGCAGCATCGACGACCCCCAATTCAGCGTGTGGAGCATCGTCCTCCAGGTCATCGGCAATCTCATCGCCAAGGCGGTGACCTCGCCCTTCGCCCTCCTGGGGGCGGGGTTCGGCGGCGGCGAGGAGATGCAGTATGTGGAGTTCGACTCCGGCCGCGCCACCGTTCCCGAGGCCGGCGCGAAGAAGCTCGACGCGCTGGTCACCGCCCTGTCCGAGAAGCCCGGTTTGAAGCTGGAGATCGCCGGGTACGTCTCCCCGGACGAGGATCGGGAAGGATTGAAACAATGGCTCATGCAGCGAAAGGTCAAGGCGCAGAAGCTGGCCGACCTCGCCAAGCAAGGCAAGGCCGCCGTGCCCGTTGACGACCTCGCGGTGGCGCCGGAGGAATACGAGAAATATCTCACCCTGGCCTATCGGGCCGAGCCCTTCCCTAAACCCCGCAACTTCATCGGCATGGTGAAGAGCCTGCCCGTCCCGGAGATGGAAAAACTGATGCTCACCAACATCGAGGTCGGCGAGGAAGAGCTTCGCCAGTTGGCGGCCCAGCGCGCGAACACTGTGAAGGAGACGATCCTCAAGTCGGGCAAGATCGAGGCCGAGCGGCTGTTCATCGTCGAGCCGAAGGGGCTGACGCCGGAGAAGAAGGACAAGGTGAAGGACAGCCGGGTGGACTTCAAGATCGCCTAGCCCGGATTACTCACGAAGGATTCGTGAATAATCCGGGCTTAGAGGAGATGCGCCATGATCCAGGCAGACCTGATCGTCGAAGGGGCGGCGGAACTTGTGACCCTCGCCGGCCTTGCGGGGCGGCCTCGCCTCGGCGAGGAGATGCGCGATCTGGGAATTCTTCCTCGGGGCGCTCTTGCCGCCCGCCGGGGCAAGATCGTCTGGGTCGGCCCGACCGCGGACCTGCTCACCGCCGTGCGCCCCCTGGCGTTCTGCAAGCTGATCGATGCGACTGGAAAAACCGTGATGCCGGGCCTGGTCGACCCGCACACCCACCTCGTCTTCGCCGGCAGCCGCGAGAACGAGTTCGCCTTGCGCATCCAGGGGAAGACCTATCAGGAGATCGCGGCCGGCGGCGGCGGCATCAACGCCACCGTGGCGGCCACCCGGTCCGCCGACAAGGCGGACCTGAAGGCCGCCGCCCGTCGAACGCTCGACCGCATGCTCACGCTCGGGACCACCACCGTGGAGGCCAAGAGCGGTTACGGGCTGGACATCACGAACGAGATCAAGATGCTGGAGGTCATCCGAGAACTGGAAGAGGCCGGACCCGCGACCGTCGTCCCCACCTTCATGGGCGCCCACGAGATCCCGCCGGAGTTCCGTCAACACCCCGAGGCGTACGTCGATCTCGTCATTACCCGTATGATTCCCCTGGTGGCGTCCCGGAAATTGGCGCGATTTTGTGACGTCTTCTGCGAGACCGGGGTCTTCAGCGTCAACCAGACGGAGCGCATCTTCCGTGCGGCGCAGACGGTCGGCCTGGAACTGCGCGTCCACGCGGACGAACTCACCGACCTGGGCGGCGCCGCCATGGCCGCCCGTTTGAAGGCACGCACCGCGGACCACCTTCTGTACGTCAACGACGAGGGGATCCGCGCCATGGCGGAGGCGGGCGTCATCGCCGTACTTCTGCCCGGCACCGCCTACTTCCTGCACATGCAGCGGTACGCCCGCGCCCGCGACATGATCGCCGACGGCGTCCCCGTCGCGCTGGCCACCGATTTCAATCCCGGCTCCTGCATGACCGAGTCGCTGGCCCTGATCCTGAACCTGGCCTGCACCCAGATGCGAATGCTGCCCGCCGAGGCGATCACCGCCGCGACGATCAACGCCGCCTGGGCGATCGGGGAACAGGATTGCGTCGGCACCCTGGAGGTGGGCAAGCACGCCGACCTTCTCGTCCTGGACGCCCCGAACCACGAGCACCTCTGTTATCATTTCGGTGTAAACCTGGTGGAGACGGTGATCAAGAACGGCAAGGTGGTCGTGGAGAGCGGCCAGCGATTGAACTGAGCGCGGCGCCACGATCCGGCCTGCCGACATCATCCTGGCGCCACCGAACGACGCATCCCAAGGGCCATGACGCATTCACACCATCGACCCGACCGCACTCCACCTGACGCCAACGCCGTGGCGGGCTCCACCAACACGTTGCTGGCCGACCTGCTGGCTTCGCTGGTGGCGATCGGGCGTTCCGTGCAGGAGGAGTTCGAACCCCGGCGCTTTCTCGACCAGCTCTCCGACTGCCTGCAGCGCCAGGTCCCCCACCACCGCCTCGTGGTGGATTATCTGGACGAGAACGGCCGGACCTTTTCCGTGCTTGCGGAGCACGCCGCACCGGAGCTGCTGCTCCACGCGGACCATTACACCACTGCCTTCGACCCCGGGACCCGCTACGTCGTCGCCGAGTGGGTCCTGCGCACCGTGTTTGCCGGTGAAGCGATGCGGGTGGACGACTTCACCGCGGATCCGCGCTTCGCCGACCTGAACCCGTACGAGCGGAAGCTCGTGGACACCGGTCTCCGTTCCGGCCTGCTGGCTCCCCTGGAAAGCGGTGGACGGGTAATCGGCGCGCTGGTCGTCACCACCCAGGCCGTTCAGGCGTACACCGACCAGCACCTCGCCATCTTCCGGCAGGTCGCCGACCTGATTGCCCCGTTCATCGAGAACGTGGTATTGCTCCAGCGCGAGCGACGGCGACGGCGGCGCCTCCGCGCGCTGGAGGGCCTCGCACATGCGTTGGGAGCCGGTCTGAACGTCCGCGAGGTGTTCGCGCTCTTGGCCGATGCCATCCGCCCGGTGCTGGACTTCGAGATCATGGGAGTAGCGCTGCTGACCGCCAGCGGACGCGACCTGGAGATGTTGGCGGAACTCGATGATGTGCCGGGCGGTCCCGAGACACCCTCTCGGATCCCCCTGGAGGATTTCTCGTTTGCGGCTCGCGTCGAGGCCGGCGAGACAGCGCTGATCCACGACGCCCCCACGGAACTCGATCCGGCACGGCCCGGGGATCGGCTGATCATTGAAGGTGGCGGGCGCTCGTGCCTCATCGTCCCGATGAAATTCGGAGAGCGGGTCGGCGGCGGGCTGTACTTCGGGAAGCGGCGTCCGCACTGGTTCGACCGGCTGGACGCCGAGGTGGCCGTTGCGGTCTCGGCGCAGGTGGTGCTGGCCGTCCAGCATCAACGACTCGCTGAGGAGCAGCGACGCTTGGCCTCCGTCGAAGTGCACGCCAAGAAATTGGAGCGGCGGCTGGAGTCTCTCCGCGACCAGCTCGGGGAGCGGTACGGTTTTGATCGCATCATCGGCCGCTCCGCGAGTCTTCGCGAGGTCCTGACCCGCGCGGCCAAGGTCGCCCCGACGGAGGCGACGGTCCTCCTGACGGGCGAGAGCGGCACCGGTAAGGAGATGGTGGCCCGCGCCGTCCATCACGCCAGTGGGCGGGCCGACGGCCCGTTCGTGGCGATCAACTGTGCCGCCTTGCCGGATACCCTGATGGAATCCGAACTGTTCGGACACGAACGGGGGGCTTTCACCGGGGCGGACCGGCAGAAGCCGGGACGTTTCGAGCTCGCGTCGGGGGGCACTCTGTTCCTGGACGAAGTCGGTGAACTCTCTCCCGGCGTCCAGGCGAAGCTCCTCCGGGTGCTCCAAGAGCGAGAGTTCCAGCGTGTGGGCGGGACCGCCACGCTGCGGGCCGACGTGCGGCTCATCGCCGCCACCAACCGGGATCTCACCAGGGAGGTGGCGGGCGGGCGGTTCCGAGACGATCTCTATTATCGGTTGAACGTCTTCGCCATCCACCTGCCCGCGCTTCGGGATCGGGGGGACGATGTCCTCTTGCTGGCCGACCGGTTCGTCTCCGACTTGGGGGCCCGCATGGCGAAAGGGGACGTGGGCCTCAGCCGGGACGCGCGTGAGGCCCTGTTGCGCCACACCTGGCCGGGCAATATCCGGGAACTGCAGAACGCCGTCGAGCGGGCACTCATCGTCTCGGACGGGGGGCTACTCACCGCGGCTCAGCTCGGGATCGGCCAGGCGATCCCACACGGCGAGATCTCGCCGCGCACCCAGCCGATCCCCGCGGCGGATGCCGCACCCGCCCGTCCGCTGGCGGAGATTGAACAACAGGCAGTGCAGGACGCGTTACGGGAGTCCAAGGGGAACAAATCTAAAGCAGCCGTCTTGCTCGGACTCACCCGTTCGCAACTGTACACCCGCCTGAAACGACACGGCCTGGAAGACTGACCTGTGCCGAGGCAGGCGGTCAGGCGGGACCGTTCGGGATTGGCGCCCTTACCGGCGTCGACGTCAGAACCGCGATCACTCTGAGTAGCTCGTCCAGGCGAACCGGTTTCCCCACGATACGGTCCACCATCGAGTCGTCCTCGGCTCCAGCCCCGCCGGCCACCTGCTCTCCCCAGCCGGTCAGAAGCACCACCGGGAGGTCCGGCCTCCGGGCCTTGACCCGCCGGGCCACCTCCCACCCGACCATCTCGGGCATGCCCAGATCGGTGAGGACGCAGTCCACAGGCGCCTGATCGAGGATCTGGAGACCCACGGCCCCCGATGGCGCCTCGAGAACCTGGTGCCCCGAGGTCAGAAGGAGTTGCACCAGTGTCTCCCGGACGGCGTCTTCGTCGTCAATGACGAGGAGTCGCCGCACGGAGACGACCTCGCCAACACCTGACGCCTTGGACGGCGCATCGACCGCGGCTGACGACTGAAATCGGAGGGTGAACGTGGTGCCGCGGCCCTGCGTGGATTCGACCTCGATCCGGCCCCCGTGTCTTTCCATGATCCCGTACACGACCGAGAGACCCAGACCGGTGCCACCGGTCCCTTTGGTCGTGAAGAACGGGTCGAACACCCGCCGTCGGACATCCTCCGCCATCCCGATCCCGGTATCGCTGACCGTAAGTTCGACCAACCGAGCCGATGGGTCGATCGGTCGAAGGGTCGATTGAGCGGGAGGCGGCCCGCTTCCCGCGGCCTCACGTCTGAACCAATCAAGGGACGGACTCCCTGGCGACTCGACAACGTGACCGGCCATCCGAAGCGTGCCCCCGTTCGGCATGGCGTCCACGGCGTTGAAGATCAGGTTCGTCAGCGCCTCGCGGATCTCGGGCGCGTACCCCAGCACCGGCAGGGGCGCGCTCAGGGCGACGTCCATCCGAATGGACGCACCACGACGCTGCGCCTCGTCCTGCCACCGGGGTCGGGTGATCTCCACCGCCTCGGCCACCACCGAGGCGAGGTCGACCGGGGCGAGCGACGGGTACCCACGCTGCCGGGCGAAATCCTGCAGGCGGCGGACGACGTGCGCGCCGTCGGTGGCGGCCGTCTCCAGCGTGACGAGGGACTCGCGAATGACTGGGTCGGGCATCCGAAGCCGCAGGAGCTCGGCCTGCCCCAGGATCGTCGCCAGCATATTATTGAGGTCGTGGGCGATCCCCGCACTCATCTGGCCGAGGGCGCGGAGCTTCTCCGAGCGGACCATCTCCTCCTGGGTCTGCTCCAGCCGGGTCAAGGACTGCCGCAGCTCCTCGAAGAGCCGCGCATTCTCGATGGCGATTGCGGCTTGCGCGGCGAACAGTCGGAGGAGGTCCTGGTCGTCCGGCGTGAAGCGCCGTGCCGTCGCAGCGCTGTTGTTGACGACGATCACCCCGACGAGCCGCTCACGATAGAGGAGCGGTTCGGCCACGATGGCCGTGATATCGGTGTTCGCCAGCACCAACGGATGAGCCTGTGGGGTGGCGCGGTATTCATTGAATATCTCCCCCCGTCGTGCGGCGGCGACCGTCCCCGGTATCCCTTCGCTCAGGCGCAGCGTCCGGCCGCGCATCCAGTCCCCCAACCCATGCCAGACGGCCGTCCGGAGGACGCCCGCCGGCTCGTCCCACAGCCAGATCGCACCCGACGAGCCGCCCAGCAGCTCCAGCACGCGCCCGGCAAGCAGCGTCAGTAACCGCGACGTGTCGAGCTCACGGGTGATCTCCTCGCTGACCGCCTGGAGGGCCTTCAACTGCTCCCGGCGCTGCTGCTCCTGCTGGAAGAGCCGCGCGTTCTCGATGGCGATGGCGGCGTGGTCCGCAAACAGTCGCAAGACCCGCTGGTCCTCCTCGGTGAATCGTCGGTCGCTTCCCTCGTTGTCCAGGGTGATGACGCCGAGCAGCCGATCTCGGTACACCAGCGGTTCCGCCATCACCGCCGTGTGGCGGCTATGCTGCGCGTGAAACGGGGTGAAGTAGGCCGACGATCGAAAGTCATTGACGATCAATCCTTCCCGCCGCAGCGCGACCGTCCCCGATACGCCCTCGCCCAGGCGCATGAAGAGCTGCCGGCGCCAGGGATCGGCAGCCTTCGACACGCGCGCGTTCAGGCATTGCGCCTGCGCGTCCCACAGATGGATCGAGGCTACTCCACCGCCGATGAGCTCACCCAGCCGCTCGATCAGGAGTGCCAGCAACCGGGACAGATCGAGCTCGCGCGTAATCTCGACGCTCAAGGCGCGGATGGCCTCCAGCTCCCGCGTACGCACCATCAGGGCGGCATCTGCTCGCTGACGGTCCGCCAGCTCGGCCCGGGCCGCCTCGTACAGCCGCGCGTTCTCGATGGCGATGGCGGCCATGCCCGCGAAGGAATCCAGGTAGGCAAGATCGTCTTCGTCGTACACCCGCGGCGACTCGGTGTTCAAGGTGAGCACCCCGAGGACCGTGTCGCGGTTGGCGATGGGAAGGCCCAGAAACGTCCGGATGCCTGCGCTGCGGTCCCGTTCGCGGAGGAGGTTCCGGGGATCGTTCTGGGTGTCGGCGATGAAGAGCGGCTTCCTTGTGGCCGCCACGGTGCCCGAGTAGCTTTGGCCGAGGGGCACCTGGAAACCTGGTGGCACGGGCTCGCCGGAGGCGGCTGCCGTCACCAAGGCCCCCTTGGCCTCATCCACAAGGAGGATCTTCACATGCGGAGTCCGGGCGATCTGGGCCGCCTCGGCGACGATCTGATTCAGACTCTGCCGGAGGTCCAGGTCACCCAAGACGATCCGGCTGGACCGCAAGAGCGCCGCCAGTTCTTCCCGCGACGACGCGCCGCCGTGTGCAGCCGAGCGTTTTCGATGGCAATAGCGGCTTGCGGCGCGAAGAGCCGGAGGATGTCTTGATCTCGGGTGCCGAAGACACGGCCGGTCTCCTCGTTATCAATGGACAGGACACCGATCACCCGGTCCCGGTACAGAAGGGGCTCGGCGATCACTGCAGTGACCTTTGTGCGCGCCACGATCTCCGGACGCGCCTGCGGCCACGCTCGGTAGTCGTTGACGATCAAGCCTTCGCGACGTTCCGCCACAACGCCGGCCACGCCCTGACCGATTCGGAGCGTTGGCCCGGGTCCTCGTGTTTGATCGGCGTCTGGAGCACCAAGGAGCGCGAGGTATCCTCATAGAGCCAGATCGTCCCATTCCCGCCTTCGACTAACTCGGTGATCCGGTGCACAATAAACGAGAGCAGGGCCTGGAGATCCAGCTCCGTGGCAATCTCTTGACTGAGGGACCGGACGGCAGCGAGCTGGCGCGCGTGGTCCGCCTGGACGGCGCCAGCCTTTTCCTCGGCGGCGAGGCGTTGCCTCAGATCTGACAGCTCGATGCGAAGCGCCGCGTTCTCCGCGGAAACTTCTCGTTTGCGTGGCGTAGGCATGCCTTGCTCTCACCCGTCGGACCAACCTCGAATCCATTCCTTGTTTGCAAGACCGGGGCCGCCGAGCGCGCGCAGTGACCGCCGTCGCGGAAAGGGACCTGCCGAAACGCCCGGGACGATTCCGCATCAGAAAAGCGCCCGCTCGAAACAATCAATCGGCCCGGACCATGCCGGCTGCCGTCTTGATGTTTCAGTGTCGAGCACGGTAAGGACGTGGCCGACGATTGTCAACAGGATTCCCCTGTGCGAGCCGCGTGGTGGTGGAGTACACCGTTCCGAGAGTTCCTTAGCCTGTGACCTGTCGATTTATGATCACTCTGGCTAAAAATAGACACCCGAATGACCACAGGCCTACACAACCAAGAAACCGTCAACAGAAGGATCAAGTGTAATCCTTCATTTTCAATGGGTTAACATTCAAGTAAGTCTTGGCTCACTGCGTGCACAAGACCAATCATGAAAACGCGGCGCAAGGCAAAACATGGGGCACCTACTGCGGCGAGGTGGGATCGTGAGCCAACGAGGCGTCGAGCGAATGGTGGGAAAGCTGGTAACGGATCAGGACTTTCGTGAGGAGTTCTTTCGAAGTCCCGCGGCGGCCAGCTTGCGCATCGGGGTCGAACTGACGCGCGAAGAAACCGAGGCCCTGCTCCGGATCCCCACCCCAGCCCTGGTCGATTTCTGTTCACGCCTGGACGATCGCATTTGCAAACTGCACATAAGCAAGGAACCTGTCGCGCAGGAGTCAACCCGATGAACGCTTTCCGGAACACTTTTCGCCCATGGCTGGGCCTGGCCCCGCTGGCGCTCCTGCTGATGACCGGTTGCGGGAATACTGAGGCCAAGCTCCCGGCCCAGGCCGAGGAGCCGCCGAAACCCATCGCCGTTTCTCTGGTCACGGCACAGGAGCGAGCCTTACCGACGGCCCTGGACGTCACGGGCACGCTGATGGCCGACGCACAGACCGATATTGCCTCCGAGATCGAGCAGCGGGTCGTGGAGATCTCGGTCGAGCGCGGGCAGTACGTCACCGCCGGGCAGGTAGTGGCGCGCATGGACGATCAGGACGCCAAGAACCTGCTCCAAGAGGCCGAGGCCACCGAAGCCCAGATCCGAGAACGACTCGGCCTGGTGAATGGGCAGATCTTTGACCCCCTCAAGACGCCAGAGGTACAGCAGGCCCGGGCGACTATGGAGCGTGCCGAGGCAGACTACAAGCGCTTTGCCCAGCTCCTCGAGGAAGGGGCGATCTCTCGTTCCGAGCATGACCTCCGCCGCGCCGATTATCTGGCCACCAAGGCCCAGTACGAGACCACGATCAACCAGATGCGACAGCTCTTTCAATCCCTGCTGGCCCAGAAGGTCCGGGTCTCCATGGGGCGGAAGGCGCTGGAGGATACGATCATCCGCGCCCCCTTCAGCGGCCTGATCGCAGAAAAGGCTGTGAACGTAGGTCGATTCACAAAGAAGGGAGACCGTATCGCCACCATCGTGCGGGTGGATCCCCTCCGTATCGAGCTCACGATTCCCGAAGGTGCGGTCGCGGCGGTCCGCAAGGGACAACGCGTGGCCTTCTCTGTTCAGAGTTATCCCGACCGGAAGTTCGAGGGGGACATCGCCTACGTTGGCCCGGCCGTGCGCGCCGAGTCGCGCGCACTGGTCGTGGAGGCCATCGTCCCGAACCCGAAGGCGCTCCTCCAGCCCGGGCTGTTCGCCACCGCCCGCATCGAGCTCCCGGCTGTCCGTCCGAGCGTCATGATTCCGGCCGCCGCCGTGAAGAACGAAAGCGGCGTCTCCAAGCTCTTCGTCGCCAAGAATGACCGGGCGGAGGCGCGGATCGTCCAGATTGGCCGGGAAGTGGCTGGGGCCGTTGAGATATTGCGCGGCCTCGGCGCCGGTGAGCGCGTGGTCAGCCCGCAAGCCGCCGGCCTTGCCGACGGGGTCCCGATCGCGACCCAGGAGGCGAAATAGTCATGCAGTGGCTGGCAGAAATCTCCGTCAAGCGCCCCGTCTTCGCGTCCGTCCTCGTCCTCTCCCTGGCGGTCGTCGGAGTCTTTGCCTACTTCCAGCTGGGCGTGGATCTGTTCCCCAAGGTGGATTTCCCGGTCATCACGGTCACGACGCGGCAGTCCGGCGCCGCCCCGGAAGAGATCGAAACCGAGATCACCGACAAGGTCGAGCGCGCCGTCAACACCATTTCGGGCATCGAAGAGCTCCGCTCGGTGTCCACGGAGGGGGTCTCGCAGGTCTTCATCCAGTTCAAGCTGGAGAAGAGCGTCGATGTGGCCGCGCAGGAGGTGCGGGACAAGGTCAACCAGATCCTGCCCGACCTCCCCCAGGATATCGATCAACCGGTGGTGGACAAGCTCGACCCTGACGCGGCTCCCGTGCTCTTCGTGTCGGTGTCGGCCGATCGCTCCACCCGGGACATCAGCGAATTCGCAGACAAGACCCTCCGGCGCGAGATCGAATCCATCTCGGGCGTCGGTCAGGTCACCCTGGTCGGGTCGCAGCTGCGGCAGGTCAACCTCTGGCTCGATCCTACCCGCCTCCGCGCCTATACCCTCACCGCCGCCGAGGTCACCCGAGCGGTCGCCAACCAGAACCTTCAGCTTCCCGGGGGAAACCTCGGCCAGGGCGCACGGGAATTGACCGTCCGGATGAAGGGGCGGGTGAACAGCGTGCCGGAGTTCGACGGGATCGTGGTCGCGACGCGGGCCGGGGCCCAGATCGCCCTCGCCCAGGTCGGCCGCGCGGAGGACGGCACCGAGGAGGCCGAGACCGCCGGCAACGTGGACGGCAAGGCCGCGGTGATCCTGGCCGTCCAGCGACAGTCGGGCACGAACACGGTCGCAGTCGTGGACGAGGTCACGAAACGGCTCAACGCCATGCGCTCGCGACTGCCCGCGGGCTACAAGCTGGACGATCGTCCGGGATCAGTCCGATTTCATCAAGGATTCGGTCAAGACGGTCCAGGAGCACCTGATCGTCGGGGCGATCCTGGCCGCCCTGGTCGTCCTGCTGTTCCTGCGCAACTGGCGATCCACGCTCATCGCGGCCGATCGCCATCCCGGCATCCATCGTGAGCACCTTCGCCCTCATGTACGCCATGGGATTCACGCTCAACATCCTGACCCTGCTCGCCCTGACGCTCGCGGTCGGCATCGTGATCGACGACGCCATCGTCGTCCTGGAGAACATCTACCGGCACATGGAAGAGAAGGGCCTGTCCGCGTTCGATGCGGCCATCGAGGGCACGCGCGAAATCGGCCTGGCGGTTCTCGCGACCACCTTGTCCCTCGTCGCGGTGTTTTTGCCCGTAGCCTTCATGGGAGGCATTGTCGGCCGATTCATGTATTCCTTCGGCTTGACCATGGCCTTCTCCATTCTCGTCTCCCTGCTCGTCGCTTTTACCCTCACCCCCATGATGTCCAGCCGGTGGCTCTCGGTGGAAAAGGGCGCCGCGCATTCCTCCAAGGACTCGGGATTCTTCCGGATCCTGGACGCCGGCTACGAGCGCTTGCTCCGCTGGTCCATGGCGCACCGATGGGTGATCGTCACCGCGTCGGTGGTGGCGTTGGTATCGATCGTGCCGCTCTTCATGGCGGTCGGCAAGGACTTCTTGCCCAAGAACGACGAGTCCCAGTTCGAGGTGTCGGTTCGGACGCCCGAGGGCACCACGCTGGAGCAGACCGAACTGACCGCCACCAGGATCGGGCGGGAGATCAAGCGACTCCCCGGGCGTGGCGTACACCGTCGTCCTGGTCGGGAACGACGATCGCCGCACGGCGAACCTGGCCACTGTCTTCGTGAAATTGATCGACGTGCGAACGCGCGCCCGGTCGCAATTCCAGATCATGGACGACGTGCGCAAGGCGGTCCTCCCGAAATTCGTCGGCGAGAAATTGCGCACCAGCGTCTCCCAGGTGGCTGCCTTTTCCGGTGGCGGCATGGCGAACAAGGAGATCGCGTTCTTCATCAGCGGGCCGGATCTCACGACACTCGCCGGATATTCGCGCCGGCTGGCGGACGCGCTCGCGAAGGTCCCGGGCGTGGTCGATATCGACACCAGCTTGATCCTCGGCAAGCCGGAGCTGGCGGTGAACCTGGATCGAAAGAAGGCCGCGGAGCTTGGCGTGCAGGTGGCGGACGTGGCCGACACGCTCCGCGTGATGGTCGGCGGACGGAAGATCTCGACCTACAACGAAAACGGCGAGCAGTACGAGGTCCATGCCCGGGCCGTGCAGCAATGGCGCACGACCGCCGACGGGATCAGCCAGATGGCGGTTCCTTCGCAAAAGCTTGGCGCCGTCAGCATGGACAACGTGGCCCGCTTCCAGGAGACGGACGGCCCCTCGCAGGTGGACCGCCTCGGTCGCCGCCGCCAGGTGACCATCAGCGCCAACATGCAGACCGGCTACGATCAGCAGTCCGCCCTGGACGCGCTCTGGAAGGAAGTCAAGGCCATGAACCTCGACCCGGCCTATCGTGTGGGGACGACCGGCACGTCGAAGGAGATGGGCACCGCGGCGTTGAACTTCGGCCTGGCCTTCCTGCTGTCCATCATCTTCATGTACCTCATCCTGGCGGCCCAGTTCGAGTCCTGGCTCCACCCCGTGACGATCCTCCTGGCCCTGCCGCTCACGGTCCCGTTCGCCCTGCTCTCCATCCTCATCTTCCAGCAGTCCCTGAACATCCTGTCGGCACTGGGCCTGCTGGTGCTCTTCGGGATCGTGAAGAAGAATTCGATCCTGCAGATCGACCACATGATCGGCCTGCGGGCCGAGGGCATGCCGCGAGCGGAAGCCATCATCCAGGCCAACCGCGACCGGCTGCGCCCCATCCTGATGACCACCCTGGCCTTCGTCGCCGGGATGCTGCCGCTCCTCATCAGCAGCGGGCCGGGCTCCGGCGATAACCGGGCCATCGGATCGGTGATCGCCGGCGGGCAGACCCTGGCGTTGCTGCTCACGCTCCTGGCGACGCCGGTCGCCTACTCGATCTTCGACGACATTGCCGTAAACTTTGCCCCGCGCGCCTGGCTGGCCCGCCTGCTGCGCCGCACCCCCGCCGTGTCTGCAGTACCGCACGCGTAGCCGCATTCGACGCTCCCCTCCTCACCACGTGAGAATGGCGAGCCATCCCAGCACACCCATCAGGAGCGTCAACGGAAGGCAATACTTCATAGCGACGCCGCATCACCTCGCCCTCTTTCCCCTGTAATCCTGCCGTCGCACACACGACCAGGACCTTCGCCGGGGCGATCATGCTCCCCAGCGCCGCCCCCCGTGGTCTGCAGGGCGGCCATGATCGCCGGGTTCTCGCGGAGCAGGATCGCCACATCGCGCTGCAGCGCCCCGAAGAGAAAATTGGCGTTGGTATTCGAGCCGGTCACGAAGCAGCCCAGCACCCCGATGAAGGGGCTGACGATCGGAAACGCGCGGCCGGCCACCGCGATGAAGCCCTGCGCCAGGAGGCGGGTCATCCCCGTATAGGACATGATCATGGCCATGACGACCATCAGGAGGACCGCCTGGGTGGTCGGAACACCCTGTCGGACGGTCCGCCGCAGCACCCCGCGCAATCCCCCAGGCGTGAAGTGTCCCGCGACTCGATAGATCACCCAGGCCGCCACTGCGGAGGACACCAGGTAGGTCCCGGGGTGGCGGAGGAGGCTGAAGCTCTGCGTGGAGGCGTGCGTCACCAGTCCCAGGTTCGTCACCGTGCGCGGGAACGGGACGGCAATGCGCCACACATCGAGCGCTGCAGCGAGCGCCGGAATCAGCGTGGCGGCCACCACGATGACGATCACCGCATAGTAGGCGGAGAAGGCGAGGTGAAATCCCATGGGCGCATTCATTGCGCCGGGCGCGGTCTCGCGATGTGTCGTCCGCCGGCCGCCAGGCGCCGGCCAGTTCGGAAGCAAACCCCAGTAACTTCCCGGCACCACCTGCGCAAGCCGTGCCCCGATCAGGCTCACCCCAAGACCCACCATGCCCGCCACGAAGCTTGCCAGAACAAAGTACTCGAAATAGACCAGCCAGAACTGGACCAGCGCCATGGACAGGCCGAGCACCAGGATCGCCCCGAAACAGCGGCGGATGGGTCGAAATCCCGCATGGATGTGCGCCACGGCGAATCCGGAGAGCAGGCAGGCAATCCCCAGGAATCCCGCCGTCCACGGCCCCAGGACCCGGCCGGAATAGCCCGTCACCGTCACCAGGGCCTGGAACGATGTCGACAGCGTCCCCATCGTCACGGCCCAGGCGTGGCCCACCAGCGGCACCACGGCGGCCTGCATGGGCGGGAATCCGAGACCGACCAGGAGCGGCGCGACCACCGCCACCGGCACGCCGTAGCCCGCCACCCCCTGCAGGAACGACGAGAAGGCGAATCCGAGGATGAGCAGTTGCATGACGTGATCTTCGGTCAGATTGGCGACACCCACGCCGATGCTCCGGATCGCCCCGGACTCCTCCGCGATGTTGTACAGGATCAGGGCGGCCCAGACGATGTACAGGACGTCAACGGAAAGAATCACGGCCTTCCAGCTCGCCACGGCGAGCACCGACAAGTTGGCGCCGAACAGGATCACCCCGACCGCGGCGGCCACGAGCGCACCCGCCAGGCCCGCCTTGGTCCCGCTCCAGCGCAGCCAGACCATCGCCACCAGGACGACCACAATGGGGCTGGCCGCGGCAACCGCGGTGAGCACGGATAACTGAACTCCCGCCATGATGTTTACCCGTCAATCAACAGATGCAGCGATCCGCCTATTCGGAAAGCGGGCGACCGGGCGTTTCGGGGGCTTGGCAACTCGGTTCACGACCGGATGCCGGCGCCGACGCGCCGGAGCGCCGTGGCCTTCCAGAGGACCAGCGCCAGGACCAGGACGCCGGCCCCGGCGGACACGGCCACCGCCAGGCTCGCACCCACGGCCGAGGCCAGGACCCCGATCTGGAGCGCGCCGAGCGGCCCGAACCCGATGGCCAGCATCAGCACACCCATCGCCCGCCCGCGCATCGCATCGGACGCACTGGTCAGCACCAGACTGCTCTGCATGGTAGCAAAGCACGCTATCCCGACCCCCGCCAAAAACAGCAGCGCAAAGGAAAGCAGGTACCACCCGGAAAAGGAGAACAGCATTATTGCCGCCATCAGCACGACGGCACCGGTCGCAAACAGGCGCCCCTTGCGCCTGACGTTCCGCCGCGAGGCGACGACCAGCGAAGCGCTGAATGCGCCGAGGCCGTCGGCCGCCAGCAGGAGACCCGTGAGTTGCGGTCCCAGCCCCAGCACGCGTTTGGCGATGACCGGCACCATGTTCTGGTAGGGGAACCCCAGCAAATTCATGACCAGCGTGACGACCACGACCCCACGGACCACCGGGCTCCGCCACACGTAGATCAGCCCCTCGCCCAGGTTCCGCAGCACGGGGCCGGTGCCGGCCGCGCGGAGCGGTGGTGCCGGCGGGAGGCCGAGATACAGGCAGAAATTCACCAGATACCCGACGGCCAGCACCAGCAGGCATCCTCCTGCGCCGATCGCCGGCCAGAGCAGACCGCCCAGGATGGGTCCCAGCATTTTGGCCCCGTCCATGCCCACGTGGTCCAGCGCCATGGCGTTCACCACCCGGCGCGGGCCGATCATGTCGTAGATGTACGACCGTCGCGACGGCAGGTCCAGCGCCCAGGAGAAACCCAGCGCCGTCACCAGGACGGCCAGGTGCCAGAGCGCCAATTGGCCGGTGAGGAGGAGGAGGCCGATGCCGGCCGAGGCGCCGGCATTCCAGAGTTGGGCGGCGAGCAGGACCTTCCTCCGGTCGAACCGATCGGCCATCACGCCGGTGAGGAGCCCAAAGACGAACATGGGCGCCATCCGGTAGAAGCCGACCAGACTCACCTGGAAGGCGGAGTCGGTCATGACCAGGACCTGCCACTGCAGGACGAACAGATCCATCCAGCGGGCAGAATACCAGAACATGCTACCGGCCCAGACGCGCCAGAAGCCGCGGGTGTAGAAGGCCCGGAGTGTTCGCCCGCCGACCGGAGGGCGGGCGCGGGCGAGGCGGGCGAGATTCATGGCAAGGAGAGAGGCAGGTCGGTCATGGATGCATTGTAGCGCAACGCGCCCCGGTCCGCCATGCCGGGTGACGGCCGGGAGGAAATTCTCCCGGGGTCGCGCCGCGTCGAGGCTAGCCCGCATTATTCGCGAACGAAGCCCGCGAACAATGCGGGCTTAATAAGAACCCGTGCGGGCGGCGGTCCGGAACGGATCAGGCGTCGCCGGTGCACGATGACACCGCACCCATCCTGGCGGATCGGTACCCGGTCCGCTCACCACCATGTGTCCTCCCGCTGCAGGCGGGAATGGTTGCTCATCATGATTTCAGGCCGTAACTCGCCGGGGAGAACAGGTGCCCGTATATGTCCTGCATCTCGCCCAGGAGCGCGTGCTCCTCGGCCGGAAGCTCGGCCAGGGCGGCTTCCGCCCGATCCAGCCACTGCCGCTCCGCCTCGGCCAACGCGAGCCGACCCGAACGTGTCCCTTCCTTCAGGAGTCGGACGGCGGCCATCCCTGCAGCCACGGTGCGCCGATAGTCGTTCGTCTCGTTGACGATCGCTTGGGCGATCTCCCAGGTCGCCTCGGGAGAGAGGATGGCGGCCTGCGCGCTCAGCCACCGGTCGGAGTCGCTGAGCCAGTCGCGCAACGTCAAGGCGCCGCCTCGGGCTGTCGCCTGGTTCATCAGGCGGCAGTCGTATGCCAGGAGCTCGGCGTAGGCCTCCGGCGCGTTCCCCGACAGCAGGCGGACGTTTTGGACAGACTCGTTGCTCCACAGGTCGCACATGGCGGCAGCGATATTGCCGAGTGGGCTGAAGTGCGCGCAGCTGGCCGACTTCCCCTCCATGGCGATCGGTGCGCCGGTGATCGCTTTCAGGACGGGCCCCTCGTACGCACAATCCTTGGACGGACCGATGGCTCCCCGCGCGAACGCCACCAGGCTGCGCGGTGCGGTCATGGCTCGATCCACGGCCGCCAGCACCTCGGGAAGCATACCCTGATGCGCAAGCTGCATGGCGGTGTTCGCAAAGCCGCAGGCCGTGTCCCCGCCGGGGATCACCCCGTGCCGTGCCCGACACACCCCCACGATCTGATCCCACAACCAGGCCATGTCTCGGCAGGAGAGCACACCGAGCGCGAACGCCAATCCTCGCACGTCTCCGTACAGCAGCGCCTCGTCGTGCACCTCCTTCCCCCCAACGGACTCGATGGAGAGGATGTGCGCTCCCGCGTCGGCGCAGAGCTCGAAGGAGCGTTTCACCTTGTCCCAGGCGTCCCCGGTCCGGAGCAGCGGCGGCCGGACCTCATCCCGGAGGTCGGTGATGGTCGCGCGCAGCGCCGACCGGAGGCCGTGATCGGCGTACGCCCGCGCCAGGTGGCGATGGAGGATGGCCGTGATCTCGGCGCCCCACTCCGGCCGATCCGTCATGGGCGGCAGGAGCTCGAACTCGAGGACGATCCCCGGCACCTGGAGTGCCAGCGCACGCTTCACGACCCCTTCACCGATCTCCTCGTAATGCCCGCGCACCTCGGCCCAAGTGGCATCGGTGATCGACATGGGCGGCAGGGTGAAATTCACCTCGGGATAGACCTGGCCGCCTCCGATGGTCAGGTCGAACCCGGCACGAACCGGCTTGGGGGCGTGGCCGAAGACGAGGTCGCGGGAGTCGTCATAGGCGAGTCGGATGAAGCCGCGAACCGGAAAGGGATCCGCCATGTCGGTCCTCCTGTGCGGGGTGGAATTGTCCGGCACGCGATCACGCGGCCGGCGGGTCCGGTCCCAGGATCGTCCCGCCCCCCAGGACGATCTCGGAGTCATCCGGGTCGTAAAACACCGCGGCTTGCCCCGGGGCCACCGCCCGCTGCGCTTCGTCGAATCGAACGCGCATGCGGCCGCGGGCGATGGGGTGCAGCGTCGCCGCCACCGCGACGTGGGCGTATCGGATCTTCACCAAAACCCGTCGGGGCGCATCCAGCACATCCAGCGCAATCAGATTGACCTGCTCCAGGGATACCTCGTCCCGCAGGAGGTCATCTCCGCCTCCCACGATGACCTCGTCGTGGGCGGCATCCAGTCCCACCACATAGAGCGGGGAGGGGTTGTGGAGTCCCAGCCCGTGCCGCTGGCCGACCGTGAAATATGCCACACCCGGATGTCGGCCCCGCACCCCGCCGCCCGTATCCCGAATGATCCCGGGTCGGATGACGTCCCCCGCCCGTTGCCGCAGGTAGCCGCGGTAGTCCCCGGATACGAAGCAGATCTCCTGGCTCTCCTGCTTTTCCGCCACCGGCAGCCCGCACTCCCGAGCAATCCGGCGGGTCGCTTCCTTCGTCAGATGCCCGACCGGAAACAGGACGCCGGACAATTGCTGCTGCGTCAGCGCATACAGGAAGTAGCTCTGGTCTTTGCGCAGGTCGACGCCGCGCCGAAGGCGATAGCGTCCGCTGACTGGTTCGCGATCCACCCGCGCATAATGGCCGGTGGCCAAGTGCGTGGCGCCCCACCCTTCGGCGCGTCGCCGCAGGGAACCGAATTTCAGGCGCGCGTTGCAGGCCACACAGGGGTTGGGCGTCCGGCCATTGAGGTACGAGTCCACGAAGGGCTCGATCACCTCTCGGTCGAATTCCGCCTCGTAGTTCAGAACATAGTGGGGAATGCCGAGACGGTCGGCAACCGCCCGCGCGTCGCTCGCCGCGGCCGGCGAGCAGCAGCTATCGAACCGATCGCTGGGATCGGACGGCCGCTGATCGGGCCAGATACGCAGGGTCACGCCGATCACCTGCAACCCCTCACGCACCAACAGGGCGGCCGCGACCGACGAGTCCACCCCCCCGCTCATCGCGACGGCGACCGTGTCGGCGCTGTTCACGCGACGCTCCTGGCGTGCTCTGGCTGCCTGCGGCTCGCGCCCCGCATCCGCCCCACGATCGAGAGAACGGTGTCCCCGACGTATTCGACCTCCCCGGAAGTGGTCCACCGTCCGAGGGAGAATCTCACAGAGGACTGCGCATGATCCGGCGAGACCCCCATCGCCAGAAGCACGTGGGAGGGTTCCACCGCCCCTGAACTGCACGCGGCACCGGACGAGACAGCGACCCCCTGGAGGTCGAGGGCGATAACCAGCGACTCCGCTTCGACCCCGGGAAACGCCAGATTACTGGTATGCGGCAGCCGTCGCCCGCGATGGCCGTTCCGAAGCCCCGCGCCGCCGGCAGACATTAACACCGTTTCCAGCCGGTCTCGGAGCTCTGCGATGCGGCGACTCGCTTCCGCCAGATCCGCACCCAGGAGGGTCGCGGCACGGGCCAGGCCGACCGCACCCGCCACATTCTCCGTTCCACCGCGGCGCGAACGCTCTTGCCCGCCGCCGAGGATCAAGGGAACCATCTTGGTCCCGCGTCGGACATAGAGCGCGCCGATCCCTTTGGGGCCGTGGAGCTTGTGTCCCGAGATGGAAAGGAGGTCCACGCCAAGCGCCTCGATGTCCACGGGAATCTTGCCGAAACTCTGAATCGCATCCGTGTGGAGCAGGACGCCCCGCTCGCGGCACACCCTGGCAACCTCGGCGATCGGGAAGAACACTCCCGTCTCGTTATTGGCATGCATGAGACTGACCAGGACCGTGTCGGGCCGGATCGCTCGTCGCACGTCGTCCGGGTCCAGCACTCCCTCGCGGTCCACCGACAACCGCGTGACCGCACACCCCTGATTTTCCAGGTGATCGGCGGTGTGAAGGACGGCGGGATGCTCGACCGCAGAGACGATGAGATGGCACGGGCGATCGGCTCGGGCAGCGACGACCCCCGTCAGGGCGAGATTGTTGGCCTCGGTCCCACCCCCGGTGAAGACGACGCAGTCTTTGTCGGCGACGCCCAAGGCCCCGGCCACCTCCTGTCGCGACGCCTCCAGGGCCTGGCGCGCCTCGCGCCCCCAGGCGTGCCCCGAGCTGGGGTTTCCGAACCGCTCGCCGAGGAACGGCAGCATGGCCGCGAGGACGTCGGGATGGAGCGGTGTGGTCGCGTTGTGGTCCAGATACACTTTCACCGGGGCGCACCTTTCCGCTTAGGATAACCGAGCAAGCGCGCATCGACAATACGCGCATCCCCGCCGCATCGTGCGCCATCCGCTTTGCGCCGTTCCGAACCCGCACCGGGCAGGTGGCAGCAGCCGGGGCTGCCTAAATGGTGAAGTCGGGCGACGGGAACGCGGCCATCTCGCGTTCCCGCTCGGCGTTCGCCGCCGACCTACCCGGCCCCGATGTCTGCGCTTCGAGTGCCTCCACTCGCGCGGTGAGCGCACCCAGCTTCGCCGCGATCATATCGGGGAGTTGAGCGTGGTTGAGATCGGGAGCATCCTGCGCGGTATGCGGCTTGCTGCGTTGGACAATCTGCCCGGGGACGCCCACCACCACCGAGTTCGACGGGACGGACTTCACGACGACGGCGTTGGCCCCGATACGGCTGTCTGCACCGATGGTGATCGCACCCAGGATCTTGGCGCCCGCCCCCACGACGACGCGATCCTCCAGGGTGGGATGGCGCTTCCCTTTGGCCAGACTGGTGCCTCCCAGTGTGACTCCGTGGTAGAGCGTGACGTCCGCCCCGATCTCGGCCGTCTCCCCGATCACCACGCCCATCCCGTGGTCGATGAAGAACCCAGACCCGATGGTGGCGCCGGGGTGGATCTCGATCCCGGTGAGGGCGCGGAAGAGATGGGAGACCCAGCGGCCCGGCAGCTTCAGCCCGTGTCCCCACAGCCAGTGGGAGATCCGGTAACCCCAGAGCGCGTGGAGCCCGGGGTAGCATACCAGAATCTCGAGCACGCTTCGGGCGGCGGGATCGCGCCCGAAGATGGAGTGAATGTCGCTTCGGATCGTGCGAAACATTTGCGTCTCCCCGGACGCCGCCGGCCCTGCGGTGACCGACCGGCGGTCCCGGTGTGCTCCCAATGCTGAAACACTCGTCTTCGCTCAGGCTGCTCAAAAGGTCCGCCGCAGGCGGAGCGCCGGCCCACCGCAGGATGGGTGCAGACGCGAGGCGTACTTAGCGCGTACGCCGCAGCGCCGCGCGAGCCGCGGACCCATCCGCTCGCAGCGATGGGCCTTTTTAGCAGCCGCTAGTCCGCCAAATCCGCGAAGAGCGCCGTGCTCAGGTAGCGCTCCCCGAACGAGGGGACAATCACCACGATCAACTTGCCGGCGTGCTCCTTCCGCCGGGCCACTTCCACGGCAGCCCAGATGGCCGCCCCGGAGGAAATACCGACCAACAACCCCTCCTCGCGGGCCGCCCGCCGGGCCGTGGCGAAGGCGTCGTCGTTCTTGACCCGGATGACCTCGTCATAGATCTTGGTGTTGAGAATCTCCGGCACAAAGCCCGCCCCGATCCCCTGGATGGGATGGGGTCCCTTGGGGCCGCCCGAGAGGACCGGGGAGGCGTCCGGCTCGACCGCGATAACCTTGAACAAGGGCTTCCGCGCCTTGAGCACCTCGCCGACCCCAGTGATGGTGCCGCCGGTGCCGATCCCGGAAACAAGGATGTCGGCCTTCCCGTCGGTGTCCCGCCAGATCTCCTCGGCGGTCGTCTTCCGGTGGATCTCGGGGTTCGCCGGGTTCTGGAACTGCTGGGGAATGAAGTATCGCGGGTCGCCCTTCGCCAGCTCCTCGGCCCGCTTGATCGCGCCGGGCATCCCCTCACTCCCCGGGGTGAGGATGAGCTGCGCCCCGTACGCCTTGAGGAGGACGCGCCGCTCCTTGCTCATGGTCTCCGGCATGGTGAGCACCAGCTTATAGCCCTTGGCCGCGCAGACAAAGGCCAAGGCGATGCCGGTATTCCCGCTGGTCGGCTCCAGGATGATGGTGTCCGGCTTGATCTTCCCCGCCTTCTCGGCGGCCTCGATCATCGAGACGCCGATCCGATCCTTGACGCTATGGGCGGGGTTGTAGAACTCCAGCTTGGCGACCACATCCGCCCGAGCGCCCTCCGTCAGACGCTGGAGCCGCACCAGGGGGGTGTTGCCGATCAACTGGGTCACGTCGTTGGCGATGCGCATCGAAAAACCTCCAAGGCTCGACCGGGGGTGTGTGGCCGCCCCGTCGAGCGCGAAAAAGGGCCAAGGTCTTGGGTGTGTGGCCGTCCTCGCGAAACGCCGCCGCTCGCGAGGAGCCGCGGGTCCCGGTTCAGGGGCCACGTATGTCACGGGTCCGAACGCATGACACGATGGTAGTTGGGAGCGAAAGGCCGGGAATGCTTTGAGGATCCGGGCGGATCTTAGTCGGAGATCCGGAAGGGGCGCAGTCTGAGCACTCGCCGGCGACTCACGTCTCCCACGGGACGCGTGTCGTTGTGTTGTGTCCCGCTGTGCGGAAAGGCGCCACTTCCTGGCGCCGGCTACAGATGCACCACATGCCGGCCTCCACCCTCTGGCTCAAGGAGCAGACATTTCTCTCGGTCGTCGCTACGCTTCTCTCCACAGCTTTCCGTCTCGGAAGCCGGCGCGGCACCACTTGAGGGACCGCGCGGCGGCCGTGTATTCACTTCTAGAGGATTAAGCCGGCGCCTGTCAATCGGAAAGGTCCACGCAAGCACGCTGATCCGCGCCCACAACCCACCATTGGTCATTGAATCGTTCATGCATTTTCAGCCCCTTGTTCGCTGTTCCGGATGCCCCTTCACGGGGCGTTCAGGGCCGCATCCAGCCGCCGCCACAAGTCCTCGGGGTCCTCCAGCCCGACCGAAATCCGGATCAGGTGCCGTGAGACGCCGCACGATTCCGCCCAGTCCAGCTCGTTGTAATGCGCCAGGAGCGTGAACGGACAGGCCAGCGTGAACACCGTCCCCAGGCTCGGCCCCTTACAGACGGAAAAATTATCGTACACGATGGCAGCTCGCTTCTCCGCCTGGGTGGGGAGAAACGTCACCAACGAGCCATAACCGCCATCCGGCCGGCGAACCGCCTCGTAGGCCTCGCAGCACTCCCATTTGGGATACCAGACGCGCTCCACTTTTGGGTGACTGCGCAAACGCTCCGCAATCACGAGACCATTGTGATTGTGTCGGCGCATCCGCTCCGGAAACGTGTGGGCATGGGCGTCCAGAATCGCCGCATCCTCGCCCCAGAGCAGCTCCTCGTGCTGCGCCCGGGCCAGAGGTTTGAGTTCCTGGTACAGGGGTGACCGCGGGTTCACGATCAGCGCGCCGCCCATGGCGTCGCCGGTGCCGACGACGTACTTGGTGAGGCTGGTCGCGATCAGGTCCGCATGGGAGCCGAGATTCACATTGCAGGGCGTCGCCACGACATCATCGACGATCAGCGGCACTTGGTGTGCGCGCAAGAGCGGCGAAATCTTCCGGACATCGGCGGACCCCAGCAAGGGATTGCCCGGGATCTCACAGAAGCAGGCCGCCAGCGACTGGCGCTCCAGCAGCATCCCGAGGTCGCTCTCGAGGCGAACCAGGTCATGGAGCAAGATCCCGCCGTCTCCCAGCTTCTGTTGAAGCTTGAGCGTATCCACGTACGGGAATCCCAGTTGAGTCGTCGGCTGGCCGGGCCGCCGGTGTCTGACAGTTTGCAGGGCAGCGAACTGTGCCGCCATACCGGACGGGGTCAGGAACACGTCGTCGGGAGCGCAGTCGTACAGGCCGGCGATTTGTCGGCGCAAGGAGGTCCGGACCGCAGCCTCGTCCGGTCCGATTCGGCGACCGGCGAGTGCCGCTTCCGCCTGACGGCTGGACACGATCAGACCGGTATGTTGCCAGAAAGCCTTCAAGAAAGGGCCCGCGGCCTCGGACGTTATCACGCCGGAGATCCCATGGTCGGACACGACCTGCGCTGGTTCTCCGCTGGACCGCTGGATGAAGTCCGCGCACAGCTCGGCGGCTCGCTGCGAGGGAAACGGCAAACAGGGTTTCTCCCCGCCCAGCCTGTTGGCAAGTGCGCGCACCAAGGGATGCACGACGAATCGGGGGTACCCCGTGGTCAGTCGGGCGATCACCTCCGGCCGACCCTCTTCGTATCCCACCACATCCTGCCACCGCGGCAACGCGACCGACACCGCGTGGGGCGAATCGGGAATCGGCCGACCGAGATCCTCCCCTCTCCAGATCGGATCTCGGAGGAGATCGCGAGCACTCATCGTTCCGTTCCGTCGGATAATCGCCGTGATTTCACAGCATTGCCAGGTGGGTCATCGCACGGCGGAGCCGCGGCGTTGCCAGTGGTCGCGGAGTCGCTTCAGCCGCTCGCCGGCCTCCGCCAGCGTCTCCTCGCGTTTGGCGAAGTGGAACCGGATCAGATGGCGGACCGGCTCGTGGAAAAAACTGGACCCGGGCACCGCCGCCACACCCCCCTCCCGCGCCAGCCACTCGCAGAAGCCGATATCATCGCCGGCGGTGAACTCCGACACGTCCACCAGAACGTAGTAGGCTCCTTGCGGCGTGGTGTAGCGTAGCTCCGCTTCGTCCAGGGCACTCACGAAGACGTCTCGCTTTCGCGTGTAACTCGCGACCAGCTCGGCGTAGTAGTCGTCGCCGAACTGGAGCGCCGTGACGGCGGCCTCCTGGAGCGGTGCTGCCGCGCCCACCGTCAGGAAATCGTGCACCTTGCGGGCGCTGTCGATGACCGACGGGGCACCGATCACGTACCCCAGCCGCCAGCCGGTGATGGAGTAGGTCTTGGACAACGAACTCACGCTGATGGTGCGCTCGAACATCCCGGGAAGCGCGGCGAAGTAGACATGCCGATTGGGGGCGTACACGATGTGCTCGTAGACCTCGTCGGTGATGACGAAGGTATCGAACTCCTCAGCGAGCGCGGCGATGGCGGACAACTCGTCCCGCGTGAAGACCTTCCCGCTGGGATTGGACGGATTGCAGAGAATCAGCGCTTTCGGTCGCTGCCGGAAGGCCGCCCGCAGCTCCATCGGATCGAACGCGAAATCGGGCGGCCGCAGCGGCACGTACAGTGGCCGGGCCCCCGAGAGGATGGCATCCGCGCCGTAGTTCTCGTAAAACGGCGAGAAGACGATGACCGCGTCGCCGGGGTTGCAGGCGGTCATCATCGCGACCATCATCGCCTCGGTGCTGCCGCAGGTGACGACCAGATGGCGGTCCGGGTCCAACGCCAGCCCCATGAGCCGAGACTGCTTGGCGGCCAGCGCCGCCCGGAAATTGGGCGCCCCCCAGGTGACCGCGTACTGATGGGGGCCCGTACGGGCGCCGTCCGCGAGCGCCGCCGTTAGGGCGGCAGGCGGGTCGAAGTCCGGAAATCCCTGCGACAGGTTGATGGCGCCGTACTGATTGGCCACCCGGGTCATTCGGCGGATGACGGATTCGGTGAAGATAGCGGTGCGTTCGCTGGTCTGCGGCATGTCGTCCCTACGTTCGTGAATAGAACACGATCACACGCAAGCGTTCAGCGATCAGCAGCCAGGATTAGCCTTCAGCGGTCAGCGCTGAACGATCGGCAATGATCGGACTTCATTCTTTGCTGGTCGCTGATAGCCGACGGCTGAACGCTGACCGCTTCCCATTACCCCTTCGCCACCCGGAACACGGCGGCATCGGCGAAGAGCGTCGCCCACCACCGCACCGGCTCCGACCCGCAAAGCAGCACCCGTTCCTTGGCCCGGAGCCCGAGATGGTGTAGGACTTCGTCGAACTGGGGGAGCGTGATGGACCGCACGCGCGGCTGGCCGGACACGAGGGTCGTTCCGGCCCCGCCGCCGGAGAGCGATCGCCCGCGCGCCTTCCAGTACCCCGCGTTCTCGAACGAGATGATTGCCGACCGTCCGACGCGGGCCATCTCCTGCATGACGCCCAGCGGTCGATTCAGGTAGGCGACCGTTTGACTGAGGATCACCACGTCGAACATGCCGTCGGGAAAATCTGCCAGTCCATCCTCGATGTTTCCGTGGCGCACCGACAGCCCTTTCGACATGCACGCCCGGACCTTGGCCTCGTCCACTTCGACGCCCCGCCCTTGGACCCCCTTCTGCGCAACCAACTCGGCGAGCAGTGTCCCATCGCCGCAACCCAGGTCCAATACCCGGGACCCTGCCGAAACCATGTGCACGATCACGTCGAGGTCTGGACGCGAGGAAGTCATGCGGTCTCCCGTTGCCGGACGTCCGCCAGCCGCCACGTGCCGCGCGTCTTGGCCGCCCAAGATGCCAGCGGATAGACCTTCTCCTCGCGCTCTGCAGCCGAGGTCGGCGGCCCTTGCGCCGGACCGGCGGGACTAGACGTCTCTCGCTCGACCTTCGCCAGAAAGTCTCGCGCGAGCTCGCCGAGTCGCTCGACTTCCAAGAGGAAGGCATCGTGACCGTAGTCGCTCTTGATCTCCACGTAGCTGGCGTCGATCCCATTGCGCAGAAGCCCGCGGACCAGCTCCTCGGACTGTTCCGGCGGATAGAGCCAGTCGGAGCTGTAGCTGAGCACCAGGATCTTTGCCTTGACATCCGCGAACGCCTCCGACAGGTCGCCGCGGCCGAGGGACAGATCGAAGTAGTCGATGGCCTTGGTGATGTACAGGAAGGAGTTGGCGTCGAACCGGGAGGTGAAGCGGTTTCCGTGATACTTCAGGTAGCTCTCCACTTCGAACTCGGTCGCAAAATCATACCCGTACCGCTCGCGCTCCTGCAACCGGCGGCCGAACTTCTCCCGCATGGAGGTTTCACTGAGGTAGGTGATGTGGCCGATCATCCGGGCCACGGCCAGCCCGGCGTTGGGCGGCTCTTTCCCGTAATAGTCCCCCTCGTTCCAGTTGGGGTCCGCGTAGATCGCCTGACGCGGGACCTCGTTCAGCGCGATCGTCTGGGCCGAGGTGCACGCGGTCGACGCGAGCACCAGCGCGCTTCGCACCCGGTCCGGATAGGATACCGCCCATTGCAGGGCCTGCATGCCACCCATGCTCCCCCCGGTCACGCACAGAAGCGAGGGGATGTCCAGGGCGTCGATCAGCCAGCGCTGCGCCTCCACCATGTCCGCGACGGTGACCACCGGGAAGGAAAGCCCATACGGGCGGCCCGTCTCGGGGTTGATCGAGGAGGGCCCGGTGCTGCCCGAACATCCGGCGATGACGTTCGAACAGACGATGAAGTAGCGTTCGGTGTCGAACGCCTTCCCGGGCCCCACCGCATCGTCCCACCAGCCGGGCTTCCGGTCGTGAGGGGAATGCTGTCCGGCGACATGCGCGTCGCCGGACAGTGCATGGCAAATGAGAATGGTGTTGCTGCGATCCGCGTTCAAGGTGCCGTAGGTCTCGTACGCCAAGGTGACCGGCTTGAGGGTCGCCCCGCTCTTCAAGCGGAGTTCCTCGTCGAACGTGACCTGCTGCGTGTGGACGATCATGGTCGTCGCCCCCTTAGTAGGATCCTGAAACACCAGTTTCACCCAGGCTGTTCAAAAAGGCCCAGATGCAAGCCGGCAAGCGATGCGAGGTGCGAGACGTACGCAGCGCGTACGTGGCAGCTCCGCGCGAGCGCGCCAACGCAGCAAATGGACCCTTTTCAGCGGCCGGCCGCCACGGCCGCCTTGAGGGCCTGGTCGATGTCCGCCGTGATGTCCTCCACATCCTCCAAACCGATCGAGAGGCGGATATAGTCCGCCGTAACCCCCGTCTCCTCCTGTTCCTCTTTGCTCAACTGCTGGTGTGTCGTCGAGGCGGGATGGATCACCAGGCTCTTGGCATCACCGATATTGGCCAGGTGCGAGAGGAGCTGGACCGAATTGATGAACCGCTTCCCGGCCTCCAGCCCGCCCTTGATCCCGAACCCGATGATTCCACCAAAGCCGGACTTCAGGTACTTGGAGGCGATGGGGTAGCTGGGATCCTCTTTCAGGCCGGGATACGTCACCCAACTGACGAGCGGGTGCTGCTTCAGGTACTGGGCGACGGCCAGCGCGTTTTGCGCATGTTGCCGCTGGCGCAGCGGGAGCGTCTCCAGCCCCTGCAAGAATAGGAAAGAGTTGAACGGGCTGAGCGCCGGGCCGATGTCCCGCAAGAGTGTCACGCGGACCTTGAGAATGAAAGCCACATTGCCCATCCCCGGCACGTCGCCCAGCGCATCCCAGTAGACCATCCCGTGATAACTCGGATCGGGCTCCGTGAACTCCGGGAACTTCCCGTTGTTCCACTGAAACTTCCCCGCGTCCACGATCACGCCGCCGATGGAGGTGCCGTGCCCGCCGATGTACTTTGTGGCTGAACTGGTGAGGATGTCCGCCCCGTAGTCAATCGGCCGGACAAGCCCGACACCGACGGTGTTGTCCACGACCAGCGGCACCCCCGCGTCATGGGCGATCTTCGCGATGGCCTCGAAATCCGGCACATCGAGCTTTGGGTTGCCGATCGTCTCGATGTAGACTGCCCGCGTCTTCGGTGTGATCGCCCGCTTGAAGGCCTCGGGCTTCCGCGAGTCCACAAACGTCGCCGCACGCCCGAGCTTCGGGAACGTGTAATGGAAAAGCTGATACGTCCCCCCATACAGGTTGTTGGCCGAGACGATCTCATCTCCAAGCCGGGTGATTGCCAGCAGCGCCAGTGAGATGGCGGACTGCCCCGAGGCCACCGCCAGCGCGCCGGTCCCACCTTCCAGGGCGGCGATCCGCTTCTCGAACACGTCCGTGGTGGGGTTCATGATGCGCGTGTAGATGTTGCCGAACTCCTTGAGGGCGAACAGGTTCGCTGCGTGCTCGGAGCTCTTGAAGACGTACGACGTCGTCTGGTAGATGGGCACGGCGCGGGCGCCCGTCGTCGGGTCCGCCTGCTGTCCCGCGTGCAGCGCCAGCGTGCTCAATCCCTGCTTTGCCATTATGGAAGCTCCCACGTGTATGCGAGTTGTCAGTGATGTGACGCCCGTGACGGACGCGGAGTGCGTGCCGTCACCCGTGCTGCAATCCTCGGCATGGCGCCATCGCGTGGCGCCTGCGCATCGCCATCATTCCCCGCTCCCCTCTCCGCCTGAAAAAGAAAACCCCCTCTCATCAATCCGAATGAGAAGGGGTTAAAGCGGACTTTTCCCCCTCTCATCTTTCCCCGACCGAACGTACCGCCGGGGTAGGAGTTGGCACCCCGCATTTGGTGCGGGGTTGCCGTGGCTTCGTAGGGCCTATCCCTCTGCCACTCTGGATGAGAAGTCTGGTTTTTTTAAACTAACACCAGCGTCCTGTCAAGAAAAAATCTTGAAGGCATCACGCAGTGATGGCTACCGCGCCGGCATCCCCGACATGCGGCCCGCACTCGATGCAGCGGGAGCGCCGCTTGGCGACCCCACCCCTCCACCTACCCCGGAAAGGCCTGATTGTCCGCCCATACCAGCGCGGCTGCCTTGACCGGAGGAACCGCCCATGCTGCCGGCGCTCGACATCCCGGCAGATCCCTTGGCCATCCCCGCACCTCCACTCATGCCCGAGGCGCTTGACGACTTCGCTCCCTGGCATACCTCCCATGCCGGATGACGCCCCCTGGGACCCTGAGATTCCGGCCATGCCGGACATCCCGGATTGGACGCCCAACCCTGCGACCCCGAGGGGTCGGGTTGCGGGCATGCTGGAGATCCCGCTGCCGCCCATCGAACCCGCATTCGGCCGCGTCTCGGGCGCCATCGTCCCGCTCTTCGACGGGCTCGCCGATCGGGACGACCCGGTCGGCCGGTCGCCCATAGCCGTCATCCCGCCCTGCTGCGCCCACGCCGGGACCGCGACGACCGTGAGGGCGAAGCTCAACAGGAGACTCCTCGACCAGTACTGCCAGTGTTGCATCGGCGCGTCCCCCTACTTTCCAGCCGGTTTGGTCACCGCAATGTGCTCCTTGATGTTGTCGTACGCCGCCTTCGAGAGCACCTTTTTCGTCACCAACTCGTCCGCCCGCGCGTAAGGCCGGCTCTCCACGATCTTCTTTGCAGTCGCCTCGTTTATGCCGGGCACCATTCGCAACTCCTCGAGTGAGGCGGTGTTGAGGTCCAGCGCACCCACGTGCTGCCCATGCATCGGCATAGAATGCCCGCCAGTGGCGGGGGCAGGCGCCTGCCCGGCTAGCAGAGGGGACACCTGCACCAGTGTGCCGGCGGCCAGCGCGGAAACGATTAAGAGAATCAGCGAACGTCCATGCATGTCTACTCCTTTCTGCAAATCGATTGGCAGCCTATCAGGCTGCTCAAAAAGGCCCAGATGCAAGGCGGCGCGCGAAGGGCCGAGTGAGGCGTACTCCAGGTACGCCGCAGCGAGTGCCCGAGCGCGCCAACGACGCAGATGGGTCTTTTTCAGCAGCCTGACTCAGCGCACCCGCCCCGTGGCCTGCAACCACAAGGCGCGGGCCGTGTGATGGTCGGCGAGCGCGGCCACCACGTTGAAGCGCGCGCGGGTGAGGGTCGTCTGTGCGTCGAGCACCTCGACATGGATGCCCCGCCCGCTCGCGTACCGCTCCTGCACGATGCGGAACTGCTCGTCCGCCTGGGCCAGGCCCTTCCGGCTGGCCCCGACGTTCTGCTCGGCGGCCTGGAGCAACAGCGCCGCCTGGTTCACCGCTTTGGCGATCTGCTGGCGCGCCAGCATCGCCTGCTCTTTCGCCTGGTCCTCGCGTGCCCGGGCCGTTCCGACGGCATGCTCCCGCATGAAGCCATCGAAGAGCGGGATGGTCAGGACGAGGCCGGCCGAGTAGCCGTCCATCCGCTCCGTCATCTCATCGCCCCGATTGCGCGCCCACTGCCAGTCGTACATCCAGGTCGCGGACACCTCGGGTAAATACCGGCCATATGCGGAGCGCACCTCGGATTTCGCGGCTTCGGTGCGCTTCTCCGCCGCCTGGACCTCAGGATGCCCCTCGAGTGCGGTCCGGACCCCCTCCTCGACCGAGGCCGGTTCCGGCGTGTACTGCAACGGTTCGGTCGCCGTCAACGAGGAGCCCAGGTCCACGCCGAGTGTCGTCTTCAGGGCCACGAGGGCCATGGCCGCCTGACTACGCGCAGCCGTGTCGAGCTGGGTGGCAAACGCCAGCTCGGCCTCGTCGCGCAGCACATTGAACCGCGCGACGCGCCCGGCGTCGAATTCCTCGCGGGTCACCCGGAGGCGCTCCTCGGTTTGCCGGAGCAGGTCCGCCGTCACCCGCGCGTTCTCCTGCTCGCGCATCGCGGCGATGTAATCGAGCCGCACCTGCATGGCAACGTCGAGCTCGGTCCCTGCGCGCATCAGTGCGGCGGCGTCCGCCCGTGAGCGCGCCGCCTTGTAGCCATAGTAGGTCCGCCCCCCGGAGAAGAGCGGCCACATGACGCTGACATTCACATCCTGGGCCCGGTTCGTCCCGGAGAAGAAGTAGTTGCGCGCCATGGTGTCGCCGGCCGAGGTGTAGATGTTCGGGGCCATGTTCTGGTTGATCAGGTACCCGTTCGCCGAGGCCTGCGGGAAGAAGCCCGCCGTCGCCTCCCCCTGCATGGAGCGCATGGCGCGTTGGTCGGCCGCCGCGGCCTTGATCTTCCGGCTGTGCTCCAAGGCCAAGTTCACTGCCTGGTCCATGCTGATCGAGCCGTCAAGCCGCGGAAGTGCGTCTTGCGCCGCGAAGACTTGCACGACCGGGATCGCGATCGCGAAGGCGACCAGTCCGCCGACGATGGTGTGCACGTTAATGGCTCCCATGCGTTTGACCTCCCGAGGTACGGGGTGGTGTGGGAGTGGCTGTCCCGTGTCCGGTGTGAGGCGACGGAGCGTCCGCAGAAGTCGGCGCCGGTCCCGATGGCTTGGAGACCGCGGGCGAGCCCGTTCCATGGCCCGCGTGCCCGGCGACAGGCGGCGGACCTACCGCCATATCCGCGATCCGTGCGCCGGAGTACAGCCCCTCGTGGCCGCGGCGCACGACCCGCTCGCCCGCATCGAGCCCGGCCACGATCTCCACGCGGTCCTGGCTCTCCAGGCCCGTGGTCACCTGGCGGCGCTCGACACGGTCGTCCGCGACCACCCACACGCTGGCGCTGTCGCCGCTGCGCGCGACGGCCTCGCGCGGCACGGACAGGGCATTGCGTTGCTCGCCGGTGACGAACTGCATCTGCACGTACTGCCCCGGGAGGAGCCGCCGCCCGGGGTTCGGGACCACCGCCTCCACCAGCGCTGTGCGCGCCCCGGGATCCACGAACGGAGAGATGGAGGACACCTTGGCCGTGAGGGGCTCCCCGGCGTTCCCGGCCAAGAGGACGGTCACCGGCGACCCGACGCGGATGCCCGCCAGGTCCTGTTCCCCGACGTTCGCCTGGAGGCGGACCTGATCCACCTGGACGATCTTCAGGACGGGCGTCCCGGGCTGCACGAGGACGCCGGGCGCGACCAGGCGCTTCACGACGTTGCCGGCAGTCGTGACCCGGATATTGACGTAGTCCCGTACCACCTGGGCCGTCCGGGCCTGCGCCTGCCCCTGCAGGACGATGGCGTCGGCCGCCTCCAGCTTCCGCTGCGCAGACGTCTCCAGGGCCTTGGCCTGTTCGATCCGTGCTCGCGCCGCCCCCACCCGCGCCTGCGCCGCCGCCGCCAGGGCGCGTGTGTTGTCGGCCTCCTGCTGGGACACCGCGCCCTTGCTCAGGAGCCGCTCGTCGCGGGTGGCCACGGACTGCTGGTACCCCGCCTCGGCCTCTGCCGTCGCCAGCTCCTTTTCCGCCTGCGTGATCGCGTACCGTGAGGCCGCCAGGTCCGCATCCATCTGCGCGCGGTTGGCGTGCGCGCTCGCGGCAGCGGCGTCCGCCTCCTGTACCCGGGACGTCAGCTCCAGGTCATCCAACCGCGCGACCACCTGCCCAGCCTTGACAGCGTCCCCGGGATACACGGCCATCTCCAGGATGCGCCCCGTCACGCGCGCGTACACGTCTTCCTCGTTATAGGCGGCCACCGAGCCGGTGTACGCCACGGTCCCGCGGACGGCACCCTGTTCGACGGTGGCGAGCGTCACCGGAAACGCCGACGCGGCGCCCGTCACCCGGGCGCTCATGTCCATGGCATGCGGCTTCGCCACGACATTGGTGTAGTACGCCCAGCTCCCGGCCGCGACCACCACGAGGAGCGCGAGCACATTTCGGACCCATGTCATCGGACACCTCCATCGGCTTTCGCCGCCGATTGGCCGCGGAGGCGGCGGACCGCCGCGTGTGCCAGCTCGGCCAGATCATCCGTATACGTATGTATCACCGGCACGACGAACAGGGCCAGGACCGTGCCGATGCTCAGACCCCCCAGGATCACCGTGGCCAGCGGAGCGTATGCATCGATGCCGGTCTGCGGCCAGAACGCCACGGGGATCAAGACAATCATGGTAGTGAGCGACGTCATGAGGATCGGACGCAGCCGGATGGGACCGGCGGTGAGGATGGCCTCTTCCCGTGACATTCCTCCCTCTCGCAGCACCAGGACGAGGTCGATCATCAGCACCGCAGTGGTCATCATCATCCCAGCCAGGATGACGACGGCAAGCATAGAGACTGTCGAGAAGGTCTGGCCGGCCACAAATAGGCCACCCAGGATGCCGATCAACATGAGCGACAATGAGAAGACCATGTTCAGCGGTTCCAGGAAACTCCGGAACTGGGCCACCAGGATCAGAAGCATGAAGATGACGGCCAGGTAGAGCCCCTTGAGGAGTCGCTGGAACGACTCCTCCATCTGGGTCATGTCTCCGCGCATCTCGATTCCGTACCCCGGCGGGAGGTTCAACTTCTCGTGGGCCGCCATGAGTAGATCCATGGACAGATCCATGCTCGGCGGTCCCCCCTTGCGGTAGTACCCCAGGATGGACACGACGCGCCGGAAGTTGTCGCGCTCGACGAGGGTCGGCCCCGGTCGCTCCTCCAACCGGGCCAGCGAGCCGAGGGGGACGACCTCGCCCTTTTTTCCCGCGATCTTCACCTGCGCGAGATCCAACCGGTCTTTCCGCTGGTCCTCGCGATATCGGAGAAGGATGGTAAAGAGGCGCTGGTTGTCTACACGGTAGTACTCGTTGGTGAGCCCCCCCTTCAGCGCGTAGTAGGCCTGGTTCGCCACCTCCTCGACCGCGAGGCCAATCTCCTGCGCGCGGGCCCGATCCACCTCGACGTGGAGCTGCGGGAGCGTCATGGACCAGGAAGTGGAGGCCTGCACGAAACCCGGTATCTCTTCCGCCAGCTTGAGCGTCTGTTCGCCCAGCGCGTGAAGCGTCGCGAGGTCCGGCCCATAGATGATCACCTGGATCGGTGCCGCGCTGGAGGCCATGACATCCGCTCCCATCTCCTTGATGGATAGGCGACGGATGCCGGGAATCGTTCGTACGGCTTCGTCGCGGACCCCGTCCACCACCTGCCAGATATCCCGCGTGCGCTGCGAGGAATCAACCAGCGTGATCATCATGCTAGCCGCATTGGCCGCCCCCATACCATATCCGGTGAAGTAGGTCCCTCCTGGCTCGAAGCCGATTTCCGAGGAGACCCTGACCACCTCGGGCTGCTTCACCAAGAGCTGCTCGATCTGGCCGGCAATTTCTGCGGTCCGCGGGAACGAAGTGCCGGGCTGGGTCTCGAGCTGCGCGTAGGCCTGAGAGACATCAGCCAGCGGCATCATCTCGCTGCCGATCTTCGGGTAAAGCGCGACCCCCGCCAATATCATGGCTGTCGCCGCGGCCAGGACCGTGAAGCGGTTCCGGAGGCACCAGCCCAAGCCCCCGCGGTATCGGGTCTCCAGGCGGTCCAGCGCGCGTTGCATGGGGTCAAGCAGGAACCGCTCCAGCCGCGTTCGGCCCGCAACCTCCCGCTCGAGGGGCACCGTAAGCAGGTTCGCCGCCAAGAGGGCCGTGAGGGTGAATGACACCAGCGCAGAGGCCAGCAGGCTGAAGATGATCGGCCAGACGATTCCCTCGAACATGAGCTGGACGATGCCGCCGGAGAATGCCAGCGGCAACAGCGCGACGCAGACCATGAAGGTGGTGGCGAGGATCGCCAGGCGCACCTCGCTGATCCCGTCCACTGCGGCGTCCTTCGGCGACTTGCCCATCCTGAGATGCCGCTCGATGGCGTGGAGGTCGATGATGGAGTCGTCCACGAGTCGCCCGATGGACATCAGCAGCCCAATGAGGGTCGAACTGTTCAGCGTCATCCCGAAGGGCAGCATGGCCAGGACGGCGAGCGCCAACGAGAGCGGGATCGTGACGACCGAGATCAGCGCGCCGCGTAGGTTTCCCAAGAACAAGAGCACGACGAGCCCGGTCAGAAGGATGGCGACAAGGATCTCCTGCTTCATGTTGTTCATCAGGAAGCCCACGAAGGTCGCGTTGTCGTAGGCGACGTCGAACGTTAGGCCGGGAAAGTCCTGCCGGATCTCCGCCAACTTGGCCTGAACGTCCTCGATGACGCGGACCGAACTGGCCTCTGGCTGCTGGATGACGGACAGCTCCACGGCTTCCTTGCCGTTGAAGCGGTACAGACTCCGCTGCTCACGCGGCGCGGTCACCACCTGGGCCACGTCCCGGAGATAGATCGTTCGCCCGTCCATGCTGCCGATGGGGTACGCGGCCACTTCTTCGGGCGTGCGCGCCCGGAGATCGCTTCGCACGAGGATCTCCCGATCCCGGGAGGTGAGGTTTCCCGCCGGCCTGGACTGGTTCTGCATGTCCAGGATGTTCTTGAGGTCAAGGAGGCTCATCCGGTAGGCGGCCAGCCTTTCCCGGTCCACGATCACCTGCATCTGGAGCCGCTGGCCGCCGAATGCGACCACCGACTGGACGTCCTTCACCCCTTTCAGCCGGTTGACGACCTCGTTCTCGACCAGCGTGCGGAGCTGCACCGGATCATAGCCCTCGGCCGTCACCGCCAGGGAAAGCACCGGGAGGTTCAGGGGGTCGATGGGCAGGACCCACGACGGCTTCAGATTCGCGCCCGTCATGGGGAGATCGGCCTGAACGACATTCATGAGCGACTGGACGTCGAACAGTGCCTTCCGCATGTCCGTGCCGTACCAGAACTCCACGGTCACGGTGGAAAAGCCTTCCTGGGAGGTGGAGCGGATGAAGTGGACATTCTTCAGATCCACCATGCGCTCCTCGATCGGCTTGGAGAAATACGTCTCCATCTCCTCGGCCGAGAGGCCAGGCATCATCGAGACGATGCCGACCATCGGGCTCTCCACGTACGGCATCATTCGCTGGGGCATCTGGAAGAACAGGGCGAGCAGCGACAGCGCCGCCACCGCAACATAAAATGCGATGACGATGTACGGATGCTCGATGGACCAGCGGCTGATGTTCCCACGAGCCTGGGATACCGCCCCCGCGGCATCGGTCAGCTTCTCTTTCAGTGTTTGATCGCTCAAGGCACGCCCCCCTGAACCGGGATCCCGCTGCACACCAACAGGTCCGGCCGGCCATCGGGATCCCCCGCCACCACCACGGCTCCGTACAGGTTGACCATCAGGGATCGCCGAAGTGCACCACGAACGGATGATGCCCGAACTGATGGATGAAAGATGGCCAGATCTGCTTCGGGACCTGAATGAGGTGGTCCTGTTCGCCGTTCCTCATCGAGAACTGGA
>CAWJSJ010000005.1:0-1016817 GCA_963845565.1 uncultured Methylomirabilota bacterium | reverse complement strand
TTCGGTAGCGCTCTTGATCCGTAGAGGGTCATCAGGGAGACCTTCGGACCGTTTGACCGATTCGTGCCGATGTCTCCCACCACAGGAACCCATTCCGAACCAATGCATCGCGAGGAATACGCCAGCAAGCGCAAACCATAGTCCGTGGTTGACGATAAATTCGATCATGGCGCCTTCCTCCACCCACCACTCGCCGGTTCAACTCCAAGAGCGGGAGTCTCGATTCGTTATGCGCTCTTCAAATAGGGCAACCGGCGTGCCACGCTTGTCGCTTTTCTGGCGATCGCCTCCATCGCGCAGAATCAGATAGTTGCGGGCGTGTGGGGATCGCCTTCGCAGTGTGGGTGGATAACGTTTGCCAGAAGGTCAATCGAGCGAATTGTGAGGGGGAATTCCTAGACATTTTGTCAAGACACCGCAGAACGCGGGCTTGGGAGGATCATCCACCAGGGATGGTTGCGGAACCTGAGGCGTCCCTCGCCATCGAAAAGATAGCCCCTTCGACTGAGAGACATGGACGACAGAGGCATCATCCGCCAGCCCTCGATCGTGCGGAACGACCGAAGGCCGGCGGAATGTGATGGCGAATGCTACTGCGCCTTCGGCTGGTTCGCCTTCGCGTTGCTCATGATCTGGCCGCAGGTGTCCGTCATCTGCTTCGCCTGTTCCGTCGTGATGCCATGCTGCTTGGCGAATTGCTCAAGCTGCTCTTGGGTGAGCGGCTGGCCCGACATCATGCTCATCATGGGGCCGGACATCATTCCTCCATGGTTCATCATTCCGCCCTGGCCCATCGTGCCCCCGCCCATCCCCATCCCGGGCCCCATCATCCCGCCCTGCGGCGCCGCGGATTGGGCCAGCGTGTAGCTGGCGACCCCAAACACCAACACTAACGCAGCAGCCAGTATCCAGAACTTCTTCATGTCGTCTTCCTTCCATGTTGTGGTTGAAAAGCAATTTGCGAGCGTCAAGTCGCTCTGTCGTCACCCGTCATGATGAGAGGCAAGAGGAGTGCCAACACGCGCGGAGCCCGGGCTTCACGAGAGGCGCAACCGTAACTGTTTGATTTAGGAAAGGAGACAAAAAGAGAAGCCGTCCCGCCTGGCTCGATAAGGAAGACCGAACCGACAGTTCTGTCGAGGAAGCGCGGCTTCGAGATAAGACCGTTGGACTATTTGTCAAACGGCCCGAGGCGGGTCGCGCTTAGGAGCCGTTACGAAATAACCTATACATCTCTTTCTATTTCGTTACGGCTCCTTATGCCGTTTCGGAATGTCTCCGCTCAACCAATTCTTTGACAACGGCTTACCTGCGAAAGGCTGGCGAACGGCCAGATAGACGGGCCTGGCGGTAACCGACGAAGGCATAGATGGCGACATTGACGCCGATCACCAGGAAGCCCAGGGCGACCTGGACGCCAGGCGTGAGTCCCTGCGGGTAGAGTACCGGAAGAATGTAGTGCTCGATGAATCCACCCGTATACCCAACCAGCCCAGCTTTGACCCGCAACGCCTGCTCCCAGGGGGTCAGAGGGCAGATCCACCCGGTGAACTCGACGAGCGCTCCCCATACCGCGGCCGGAAGATGGATCCAACGAAAGGATGGCCGCCAGAGGACAAGGAATCCCCCTGCCACCACGAAGACAACGAAGGCGAGGTGAACGAGGACGAGACAATCAGCGAGCAATCGGTAGATCATGGCGGCCGGGTAGGAGATGAATCGTGTCGTCAACCGCGTCAACAGAAGCCGCAGACAGCCGATGACGGCCGAGACCGAGGTGTCAGCGCGAGAGCTTCGCACTGGTCAGACGGTTCAGACTCACCCCGGCCTCCGCAGCTTCCACGGCGAGATGGCGATGGACCTCCGGCGGAACGCGCACTACGAACTTGCCGCTGAATCGTCTGCTTGCCAGAGGTTCGGGGACTGGTTCCTTGGCGGTTTTCAGGTCTGCCACCACGCCAGCCACGGTTTCCCGGATTCCCTTCAATGCGGCCTCGGGCGTGGGCGCCAGCCAACTCAGGCTCGGAAACTCGGCGCACAGGCCGATGTACTCTCGGTCCTCAGCCGACCAGGTCACACGGTACGTGTAGCGATCGTTACGGAGCGTCATGCCCAACCTCCAGCTTCTCAATAGCTCTCAGAACCTGTCTCACCTGGTACGCCTTCGCCCGGCCTTGCTCGTTCTGGATATTGACGCGAGGATCGCCCGGCCACGGCGTCTTGTAGACTCGATGGCTACTCCCCTTCTGTCGCGGTTTGCCGAAGTAGAAATCGCACACGCGGCATAGATCAACGTACCGAATGGTCTTTGGATCACCGCGCATCCGCTCGACAAGCTCATGGATAGTAGACATGGTCCATAGTACCACTATTGATACCGCTGTCAAGCGGGGATGGTGGAGGGTGTCTCGGGTGATTCCCCGGAAGGCTGTTCATCCCCCAGAGCGTTCGCGAGTGGCTCCGCCTCACCCTTCACCCGGCGATAGATCGTCCGCGTGGCGATGCCGAGCAGCTTGGCGGCGAGCGTCTTGTCGCCCTTGGTGTATCGCAGCGTCTCCTCGATCAGCCGGTCCTCCACCTCTTCGAGCGGCGTCCCGATGGAAATCACCAGGTGTCGCGCCGCCTGGTCGGCGCCCACCAGCGCCTCGGGGAGATCGGCAGGCGAGATCACCGAGGAGCGCGTCAACACCACGGCGCGCTCGATGACATTTTCCAGTTCCCGGACATTCCCCGGCCAGGCGTACGTCTGGAGGATATCTAACGCTTCCTCCGCGAATCCGCCGACCGTCTTCGCGTTCTTCGCCGCGTACTTCCGGAGAAAATGGTGAGCCAGGAGCGGGATGTCATCCTGGCGCGCGCGGAGCGGCGGGAGCTGGATGGTGATGACGTTCAACCGATAGTAGAGGTCCTCGCGAAACCGTTTCTCCCGCACCAGCACTGCCACGTCCGAATTGGTGGCGGCGATCAACTCGGACGTCCGCCGTGAGCGTCCGTGTGCCGCCCACCCGCTCGAACTCCCCCGATTGCAGGACGCGGAGCAGCTTGGCCTGCATGGCGGGACTGATCTCCCCGATCTCGTCCATGAACAGCGTGCCGCCATCCGCCAACTCGAAACGCCCTTCTTTTCGCGTCACCGCACCGGTGAAGGCGCCCCGCTCGTGTCCGAAGAGTTCCGACTCAAGGAGCGCCTCGGGCAAGGCCGCACAATTCACCTTGATGAACGCCCGTTCCCGCCGCGGACTGCCGTGGTGGATGGCGTCCGCAATCAACTCTTTCCCCGTACCGCTTTCCCCCTGGATCAAGATCGTGGCCGTACTCGGTGCCACCTGCCGGACCAGATCCAACGTCTTGAGGAAGAGAGGGCTCGAGCCGATGATCCTCCCGGCACCCTGGATCTCGTCCAAGCGGCTCTGGAGCCGGCGATTTTGCATGGCGAGCGCCTGCTTCTCGGCCGCCCGTCGGATCGTGCGCTCGAGCTGCACACGCTTGAACGGCTTGGTGATGAAGTCGTAGGCTCCCTCCTTCATCGCCTCGACCGCGTCCTCCACGGTCCCGTGGCCGGTGATAACGATCACCTCGACGTCGGGAGCGATGGCCCTGGCCGCCTTCAGCAGCTCCTGGCCGCCGAGCTTCGGCATCTGGAGGTCGGCCAGCAGCAATGTGGATCTCCCCCTCCCGGAGTCGGTCCAGGCCGGCCTGGCCGTCATTGGCCAGCACCACGTCGTATCCCGAGCTTCTCCAGCGTCCGGGAGAGTGCTTCTCGGATCGCCTGGTCGTCGTCCACCACCAGGACACGGAGCCGGGTCTGGTCGGTGCTCATGGCAGCGGGCCCCTCCTCTGCCGCCGGAAGCGTCAACCGGAAGGTGGCCCCGTTCCCGAGGTTACTCTCGCAGACGAGCGAGCCGCCATGCCCCACAACGATCTCGCGTGAAATGGCCAGCCCCAAGCCCGTCCCTCCCTCCTTGCTCGTGAAGAATGGTTCGAACACTCGCTCCTGGTCCTCCGGCGCGATGCCCACACCCGTATCGGTCACGGTTATCTCGACCCATTCGGCGGCGTGGCGACTTGGTGGCTTGGCGGCTTGGCAATCCGACGACCCGAGTCCTGACTTCCGACTGCTTCTCCGATCCCAGCTGCCCAGCTGCCCAGCTGCCCAGTTGACCATCGCCGTGCACGCGTTGCGCGGCGAGACTGATTGTACCGCCGTCCGGCATGGCCTCGGCGGCGTTCCGGATGAGGTTCAAGAGCGCCTGACGGATCTGGCCGACATCCACGCGGACCGTCGGCAGTCCCGGCTCCGCTTCCACGACAAGCTTCACCTTTCGCGCGCGCAGCTCCTCCCGAACGAAATCCGCGAGGTCCGCGATGACGGGCCCCAGCGAGACCGACGTGGAGCTTGGGCTTCGGCAAACGCGCGAACTGAAGGTACCCCTCGGTGACCGCGCTCAAGGTGTCGACCTGCGAGCGGATCGCCCGCACCAGATGCCTCGCTTCCGCGCGACGCTCGTGCCGGAAGCGCCGACAGTTCGTCCTCCAAGAGCTCCACGTTCAGACTGATCGAGCTCAGCGGGTTCCGCACCTCGTGCGATACCTTCGCGGACATTTGTCCGATGGTGGCTAACCGCTCCGACTGCACCAGCCTCTCCTGCGCCGCCTGCAACTCCTGGTACGCCTTTTCCAGGCGGCTCTGATTGGCCTTCAGTTCCTCGTTCAAGTGTTCCGCCTCGGTCCGGGCCAGCCGCTCGCGTTGGCTCAGATATCCCAAGGCACCACCCAAGAGGAAGAATGTCGCCACCCGCACGATCAGGTGAGCCCAATCATGATGCGGCAAAACGCCAGCGGAAGCCACCGCGTACGCAACGCTCGCGCCACCGGCGGTAGCGATCCCGACCCCTGGGCCGAAGTGGACCGCGGCAAGCGCCACCAGAAGATAGAACAGGAGATAAAAGTGGCTCTCCAGGCCGCCGCCGAGCCAGACGAAGAGCCCCACGAACGAGAGATCCAGCACCGTGGTGGCCAGGAGGACAATGCGCAGGCGGGCCACCCACGCCCGGATTGCCAAGAACAGCAGCAGCTTGTACGCCACAAACGCCCAGGCCAAGCCGCCCAGGTACGGTTGGTGCTCCGGAGGGTGCTGTACGAGAAAAACGGCCGTCAAACCTCCGAGCATCGCCAACGCGCGGAGGACGACGAAGCTCGTCTCGTCCGTCAACCGAAACCCGTTCCGACCGTCCCTCATCGGGCCGACTCCCGTGGCTGGGTCAGGACGATTTCTCTCGACGGAACAGTATAGCGCTGTTGCGGGAAGTGCAAGCGGGAAGGGGTCAGCGGGCTTCCGACGGTGTCGCTCGACGGAGGGTGAGCGCCGCCACGATCGCAACGGCAACAAAGATCAGGCCGGTCAGCAGGAACACCCCCCGGAGCGAGAACCAGACGGCACAGGCGGCCCCCAACAGCGGCGCCACGGTCCGACCGAGCGAGGTGATCGAATTGTCGATCCCGTACACGCACCCCTCGTCCCCCCGCCGGGAGTTTCGCGCCAGAAGCGCGGAGAGCGACGGGATGAGTCCGCCGACGCTCGCACCGGTCAGCGCCTGGAGCCACAGCAGTTGCCAAACTCCTGTGACGAAGGCTTGCGGAACGGCGACCACGGCCGTCACGGCCGCACACCAGACAACCACGCGACCATGGCCGACCCGATCGCCGAGGCGGCCGAGCGACACGGACGTGGCAACGCTGGCAACCGACGCCGCCCCCACGATCAGCCCGGTGAGCGTGCCGACCTTCGCCGAAGAGAGTGTGAGCTGCGCCACAAAGAGCGGGAGCAGCGGTTCCAGCGTGGCCCGGCCCGTGGCCACCAGGAATCGCAAACCCAGCACGCACGCCAGCCGCCCATCCGAGAGCACCCGCGTCCAATCGCGCAGGAATGTCGGGCCGCCGGGCGCGCGCTCCTGCCGGACGAACGGGTCCTGGACGCCGAGCCACACGCTCACCCCCGCCAAAAGGAGAATGGCCGACGTCACCGCAAACGTCGCCCGAAATCCGAGGAGGTCCGACAGGATGCCGCCCAGCAGCGGTCCCGCCGAGACCCCGCTCCACAGCCCGACCTGCAGGAGCCCCATGGCATACCCGGTTCGCTCCCGAGGCGCCACCGAGGCGATCAGGGCGTTCGCCGCGGCGATGACACCAGTGAAGAGGCCCTGCACGGCCCGCAAGGCTACCAACTGCTCCACGTTGGCCACGAATCCCATCAGCAGGATCACCACCGCGCCGCCCAGCGTCGCCCGCAACACCATCAGCTTGCGGCCATACCGATCGGCGACGACGCCCCAGAACGGGGACGCCACCGCCATGGTCAGCGCCTGGACCGAGAAAACCAACCCCGACAGCGCCTCGACGCTCCAGCCCATCCTCGAGTCGAGCTCGGCAACATACAGGGGGAGAAACGGGAAGATGATCGAGAATCCGACGGCGGAACAGAACTGCACACCCACCATCACGGCCAGGGTGCGTTGCCAGGAGGGCATGATCGGTGCCGTGCTCTTTCCTCAAAGGGACGCGACCGCTCGGCGATCGTCGGCCGAGCGGTCGCGTCGGATCGGGTTGGGCGATCTTGATTAGACCGTCGCGTTGATGACGCCCGCGGCCTTGAGTTGCGCCACCTGCTCCGGCGAGTATCCCAGGAGTCGTTGCAGGACCTCGTCAGAATGTTGGCCCAACATAGGCGCCGGCGCATACACCTCACCCGGGGTTTCGGACAGCTTGAACGGCGAGGCGGACACGCGCATCTTCCCGACCACCGGCTGATCGATTTCCACCAGCATCTTCCGGTGCCGGATGTGGGCGTCCTCGCAGATCTGCTTCAGGTTGTTGATCGGCGAATACGGAATGCGCCGCTGCTCGAAGATCTCGCACCACTCCGCGGCCGTCTTCTTCACCATCTCTTTCTCGAGGATCGCAATCATTTCCTTTCGGTGGTCGCAGCGCAGGGGATTGGTCTTGAACTTCGGATGCTCGATCAGGTCTTCTCGTCCCAAGACCTTGCAGTACTCCGTCCACAGCTTATCGTTCCCGATGGCGGCGATCACCCATTGGCCGTCTTTACCCTGGAAGCCCTGAAACGGCGCGATGGACGGGTGGGCGCCGCCGAGCGGCCCGGGCGTCTCTCCGGTATTCACGTAGCGGGCGACGGCGTTCTCGAGCACCGAGAACAGGCTGTCCACCATGGCGATGTCGACGTACTGCCCTCGGCCGCTTCGTTCCCGATACCGGAGGGCGGCCAGAATCCCAATAACGCCTTGCATCCCCGCGATGATGTCGCCAACCGAGGAACCGACCCGACACGGCGGCCCCCCCTCGGGGCCGGTGATGCTCATGAGGCCGCTGTACGCTTGGGCGACCATGTCGTAGGCGGGGCGACTGCCGTATTGTGGGAGGGTGTCATGCCCAAAGCCGCAGATGGAGCAATAGACGGCGCGAGGATTGATCTTCTGGATCTCTTCCCAGCCGAATCCAAGCTTCTGCATGGTATCCGGCCGGAAGTTCTCGAGTACCACGTCGGACACCCGAATCAACTCGCGCAGAATCTCTTTCCCCTTTTCACTCTTGAGATTCAGCACCAAGCTCTTCTTGTTCCGGTTCAGGCTGATGAAATATCCGCTGCGATTCTTGTCGTGTCCTCCGACGAACGGGCCGAACTCCCGCGAATCGTCTCCGTCTTCTTTTTCGACGTGGATCACCTCGGCGCCCAGGTCCGCCAGGATCATGCTGGTGGTCGGGGCCGCCAAGACGTGGCTGAGATCCACAACGCGAATACCTTCCAGGGCTCTTGGCATGGTGTGGTCCTCCGGTGTGAGCGTCCTCATCCTGTCACGAGGCATGGGGTGAATAGCGAAGCCAGTAGCGCGCCTTCTCACGCCTCTCGCACGACGGCCGTGCGGGTGGCGATCATCATGCACCGTCCGCCTTCGACGGTCAATACGCCGCTTCGCCAACAGGTCAGATTGTATGCCAAGAAGGATCGCCGGAGATTCAGGGCGAGGTTGACGAACGATGTCGGTGCGCGCCAATGCCGCACGCGTCGCGAACCTGTTGGGTCATATAGGAAGGGAGCATACGGGAGAGCCTGTCGAAGCTGTCGTCCACATACTGGTATTGATAGAGAAGATCGACCCGAACCTCTCCTCCCTGCTCTTTGAGCTCCAAACGGAAAGGCGCCGGGAAACCCTGCAAGAGGTCCATGCCCTGTGCGGCCCCTCGCATCCGCGAGAGCACTCGGCCCTGCGCGTCAACCCCGGAAAGGGTGAATTCCAGGAATCGGGGCGGGATGGGCTCCCAGGTGTTTACACCCACACCTTCCAGGCGAAGAGAGCCGGATTCTGTCCGGACGCAATCCCAATAAAGCGTGAGGTGCCGTCCCGTCGAGGAATGCGCAAAACGGCTGTAATCCGGGATCGCCTGTCGGGCAAGCGACCCGCCATCCGCTGCGCACCCCGCCGCTGCCAGCGCCGCCGCGACGAGCCCGACCCACCGATTACGCATCTGCGGACCTTCTCCAAAACGCGCGGATACCGGAAGACCCGCGCGGCGCCCACGCGTCCGAGTGCGCCTATTCTACACCGGCAGAAAGCCAGCAGGAAAGACCAACCCACGGAACACAGGAAACGGCGGCCACCGTTGACGGCGCGAAGGTTGTCTGGGCTTGCCGCCGTTCGGCGCCCCGGACAGGCACTTCACATCTTTCGCTTGACAACACGCCGGCATCCGAGGGATTTTCGGGGCACTTCACGGGCGATCCTTCAGTGGTCGCCGGGCTTTTTGCCCAGATGGTATTCCCGTAACGTAGGGTGATTGGCTGTCTCTTGGACGTCTGACCATCCGAACCTGGCGCGGGGGCCCTCCCAACGACGGGTTGTGTTTCCTGCGCAGCCCAACCATGAGCCACTCGGCTCACGCGAGTATGCCATGCGGGAATGTGCGCAACGAGCTCAGCAGGACCTCCCGTTCGTTTACTCCACACTGAATCCTCCGACGTCGGGTTGTTCCCGGGCCATTTGGCCCCATGTCGTCCCATCCATCTTCCAACAAGGAGGCACGACGATGCGTAAATGGTTGGTTGCTTCAATCGTGTTGGCAGCAGCGTTTACCCTGTGCGCGACACCCGGCTGGGCCGCGACCATCAACTGGAAGGGGCAGAGCACCTGGACGGCCGCCGACTTCCACCAGAATAACCCCAAGGGGGTGGTGGACAAGATCGAGGCCATGGCGGGCGGCCGACTCAAGATCAACATGCAGGCGGCGGGTGCCATCGTCCCAGCCTTCGATGTCCTGGACGCCACCCACAAGGGGATCCTGGACGTCGGCAACGGTTGGCCCGGCTACTGGTACGGCAAGCACCCCGCGGCGACCCTCTTCGCCAGCATACCCGGTGGCCCCTTCGGCATGAATGCCGAGGACTTCCTTGGCTGGATGTACCTGGCGGGCGGTGTCCAGCTCTACAACGAGCTGCTGCAGAAAGAGATGAAGCTGAACCTGGTGGCCTTCCCGACCTATGGCGAGACCCCCGAGCCACTGGGCTGGTTCAAGGGGCCCGTGAAGGACATGAAGGCCTTCAGGGGGCTGAAGTTCCGGGCCGGCGGGATGTCGGCCGAGGTCTTCAAGGCCATGGGCATGAGCGTGGTCTCCCTGCCGGGCGGCGAGATCGTGCCGGCCCTGGAGCGAGGGGTGATCGACGCCGCCGAGTATAGCGATCCCAGCTCCGACATGGCCGTGGGCTTCGCGGACGTGCGCAAGTTCTACCACATGCCTAGCGTCCATCAGCCCACCGGCATCATGGAGCTTCTGATCAACAAGACGAAATGGGACGCCCTGCCGGCGGACCTGAAGGCCATCATCGAGAACGCCTGTCAGGCCCAGGCCATCAACTTCACCTTGATGATGGTGGATCAGAACAGCAAGGACCTCAAGACGCTGGTCGAGCAGAAGAATGTCAAGCTCATCGAGACCCCGCGCGAGATCATGAAGGAGATCCTGGTCGCCTGGGACAAGGTGGCCGAAAAGTACGTGAAGGAGAACCCCTTCTTCGCCAAAGTGTACGCCTCCCAGAAGGCGTGGGCCGAGCGGGTGGTGCCCTACCGGACTATCGCGCATCCGCCGTATGACCTGGCGGCCGAGCACTACTGGGGCAAGGCTAACCCCTACAAGGTGCAGAAGCCCTAGCGGACTGCCGTCGTCATTTTGGATGACGATTGCGGGGTCGGGGGCCGGACGGCCCCCGACCCCGTAGCTGTGTATATCACCGAGAGCACGCGCCCCACGGGGCCGTGTCCACATCGTACGGTCGCAGGAGTCGGGAGGCACCTCTGACCGGGAGGGCAAGGCTCTTGGATTCCATGGTGAAGATCATACACGGGATCGACTGGTTTGCGGAGTGGTCTGGGAAGGTCATCGCCTTTCTCTGTTTTCCCCTGGTTCTTGCGCTGACCTACGAAGTCTTCGCCCGGTACGTCTTCCACGCGCCCACCGAGTGGGCCTATGACGTCACCTACATCCTCTACGGGACCATCTTCATGCTGGCGGCGGCCTTCACGCTGCTGAAAAAGGGCCACATCCGGACCGACCTCTTCTACAACAATTGGCCACCAAAAAAACAGGGCACGATTGACGCCGTCATGTATATCCTGTTCTACTTCCCCGGGATCATCTTCTTTCTGGTGGCCGGCTGGGACTACGCCGCCCATTCTTGGGCGACGGCGGAACGTGCGGCTTTGAGTCCCTGGCGGCCCATCATCTATCCGTTCAAGACCGTGATCCCCGTGACCGCCTGCCTCCTGCTGATCCAGGGCGTGTCCGAACTCCTAAAGAGCGTTTACGCCGCCAAGCGGGGGGAGTGGCTATGAACCCGGAACTGCTCGGCATCGTGATGCTGGTGGCGCTCCTCGCCGTGATCTTCGTGGGCTTTCCCATCTCCTTCACGTTGATCGTGGTGGCAGTCGTGTTCGGCTATGTCGGCCTGGGGCAGATGGTCTTCGACCTGATGGTGATCCAGACCTATGGAATGATGCAGGAGGAGGTCCTGGCCGCCGTCCCGCTCTTCATCTTCATGGGCTACATCGTGGAACGGGCGGACCTGATGGAGCGGCTGTTTCGGGCATTCCGGTTCCTGCTGGCTCCCCTCAAGGGCTCACTCTACTTGGGGGTGGTCTTTACGGCCACCATCTTCGCCATGGCCACCGGGATCGTTGGCGCCGCCGTGACGGTGCTCGGGATCATGGCGGCCCCCATCATGATGAAATGCAATTACAACCCCCGCATGGCGGCCGGGGCCATCGCCGCCGGAGGGACCCTGGGGATCCTGATCCCCCCTAGCGTCATGCTGGTGGTGATGGGACCGGTGATGAACGTCTCGGTGGCCAAGCTATACGCTGCCGCCTTTGGCCCGGGCTTTCTCCTGGCCAGCCTCTATGTGGCCTACCTCTTGATTCGCTGCTACATCAACCCGGAGCTGGGCCCCCCGGTCCCCAAGGAGGAACGGCTCGATTCGTGGCTACTCCTTCTCAAGGAGTTCGCGATCGGCATGGTGCCTCTGGGCGTGCTCATCGGTGGAACCATGGGCAGTATCCTGATCGGGATGGCGACCCCCACCGAGGCGGCCGCCATGGGCGCGAGCGGGTCGGTGATCCTCGCCCTGGGATACCGAAAGCTGTCCTTCAAGATGTTGTACCAGGCGGCCTACAACACCATCCAGACGACCAGCATGGTGCTCTTCCTCGGGGTGGCCTCCAACGTCTTTGGGGCGGTCTTCGCCCGCCTTGGTTCGGCCGATCTGATGACCAGAACCCTCCTCTCCCTTCAGTTCCCCCCCTTCGTGATGCTCCTGATCGTGATGGCGCTGATCTTCGTCCTGGGCTGGCCCTTCGAGTGGCCGGCCATCATCTACCTGTTCCTGCCTATCGTGATGCCGCTCATCGTGGCATTGAAGTACGACTTGATCTGGTTCGGGGCCCTGGTGGCGGTGAACCTCCAGACGGCCTTCCTCTCGCCGCCGGTGGCCATGTCGGCCTACTATCTGAAAGCGGTAGTTCCCGACTGGGACCTGGGGACGATCTACAAAGGCATGGCGGATTTCATGGTCCTGCAGGTCATCGCGCTGATCCTCCTCATGCTTTTCCCCGAGATCGCCCTCTGGTTCCCGCGCTGGCTTTTCGGGTAGGCCGGGGAGTTTTGGAAGCACAAAAAGCGGGACGACGGCAAGGCGTCGTCCCGCTTTTCTTTTCGACATTCCGGAGCGTTGGGGCCAGGAAGGTTGTTGACTGGCAGGTCTTTTCTCGAACTACCCGATGGAGTCGTTCGGAATTCTTTGCATGTCCCCCGACGCGCTCATCCGACTTCGACCGGGACGTACTCCACACGGAATCGGTCGCTGGCGGGGTCCCAACTCACACGTGAATTCCGAAGCCACTGCGCGTCGTCCTGTGCGGGATAATCCTCGCGCAGGAAACCGCCTCGGCTTTCGAGCCGGCCGAGTCCCGCCGTCAGGACCGCTCGGAGGGTGAAGGTCCCGCCGAGAAGGTCCTCCTGGAGAACTCGTTCCTTCGGCGTATCAAACCGTGCGGCACGCAACGCCCGCCACATATGCTCGGCCTTGCGGAGTCCGGCGACCATCCCCTCGCGTGATCGCACCACACCGGCGTGCTCCCACGCGGCGTCCTGGAGGCGTCGCCGAAGGTCCCGGAGATCCACCCGCTCGGACCCGGCCGGCCCCTCGCTGGCCACTGGCGAGATCGGTGCGGCTGGGAGATCCGGATGAGCGCTTGCCAATCGTGCCGCACCCAGACCGGCCAGGCGTCCCGACACCAGGCATTCCATCAATGCGTTTCCTCCCATCCGGTTTGCGCCGTGCAGCCCCCACACCATCTCGCCGCATGCAAAGAGCCCGCTCAAGTCGGTCTGCCCTTCCTCGTCGGTCCGCACCCCTCCCATGAAGAAATGGACGGCAGGCGAAATGCGGATGGGCCGTTGCCGACACTCGGCCCTGAAACGCTTGAGGAGGCTCAGTGGATGGACTTCCCACTTCTCATCAGGCACTGCCCGAAGATCCATGCAGATTGGCCCGGCCTTTCCTTCCGTCATCAGCATGGCGGAGAAGACATCACGTTTCCGGATGATAGCCTGATTGATATTGCCCAGGTCGTGCTTCTGGAGGAGATCCTCTCCCGCCGGACCGATCAGGGTCGCCTCCTGCGGATACGGGGGGTAGATCATCATCATCGGCATGTCGGGCTCGTCGAGGACGATGGGATAGCACTGGACGAACTCCATGTCCCACAGATCGAGCCCGGCGCATGCGGCCAGGTAATACCCCTGCCCCATGATGGATGCCTGGTTGTCATGCTTCGCGTAGATGGCGCCCGCCCCGCCGCAGGCCAGGATCGTCGAGCTGCCGCGAATCTCGCGCGCCTCGCCGCAAAGATCGTGCCCGCACACACCCACGATTCGACCGGAAGCCTGCAGGAGTGTCGAGACGTAGACGCCCCGCTCCACCCGGATCCGATTCCGGGCCAGCACCTGCCGGACCACCCCCTGCACCAGCGTCACCCCGGGGATCGTCTCTGGCTTCGGCGACCGCACCGCCCACTGGCCGGGCGTCTTCGCGATCTCCACACCCAAAGAGCACAGGAATTCGACGGCGGCAGGCGCGTCGCGCGCGATCTGTCGCACGTAGCCGGGACGGTTAAGCCCCCTGCCGATTCGGACCACCAACTCCACGTACTCCTCGGCCCGTTCCGGCGATACCGGCCCCGAGAACACCCCGTTCGACAGCGCGGAGTTGGTCCCAGTCCCGATCGGGCCGCGATCCACCAGAATTACCTCGGCTCCGTTTTGCTTCGCCGCCAGGGCCGCCGTCATCCCGGCAAGCCCCGCCCCGATCACGATCACATCCGCCCACATAGCGGCTCCCTTTTCCGGTGATACTGCCCGACTTCCGCCCCACTAAACGGGGCCGCACGGATTTTCAATTTGCCTGAGCCGACTCCCGAGTGTCAAGCGGAATGCAGGGCAGCGAATCCCATAGTCACACGGCGGACCCTCGTCAGAGACATGACCTGTCGGAGTTACTCAGACTTCTACGACGCACAAACCGGTTTGAGGGATGTGTCTTAAAATACCCGTCTCCCATTCCTCCTGTGCGTCTGTCCCTTACCGAGTTATCCTCGGCCCATGAGAGGCGCTCCGGACTCGGTCGTGTCCCGCGCAGGGCGGTTCGCCGGCGTACTGCTCTTCTGGACACTTGTGGGTGGAGGCCTGGTTTTGCCGGCCACGATGGAAGGGACACCCGCGACGCCGGACGCGGTGGCCCAGGAGGCCGAAGCGGCGTTTCGATCCGCCATGGAAGCCTGGGCCTACGACGAGTTCTGGCGTTTGTGGGATATGGGATCGAGCGCGAGCCGCCGGGCCCTGTCGCAAGGGGACTTTACAGATCGGATGCGGGCCGGGACGACCCGACCTGCGGCGGGGAAGCAGGTCGAGGCCATCCGGGTGACCCCACAATCTCCCGACCTTGCCATCGTCTATGTCCGGTTCGGCCTGGAGGACAGACGCCGACCATGGGCGGAGAGTACCGACCGGCCGTTTTTTCTCCGGTTCGAGGACGGCCGGTGGACCGTGAACCTCTGGGACTTCGTGGGTCTCGCCTCCTATTTTTCACCGGACGTCATCCCTGCGCAACCCCTGCTTGTCCCGCCCCCGCGTCCACCGCGACCCAAGGGGCCGACGCGCTAAGCCAACCTCGCAGCCTCGCGATTCTCGCCTGCAGATTGCGGGACGGTAGATTGACGGACGGTTTAAGGATGACAACACCTCCCCGCCTACATATCATCTTAGCGATTCAGCGCGATGTACTTGCCTGAGCCGCGATCGTAGCAGGGCGCGCGCAGATCGCGCATCGCAAAGGGTTGTCCCTCCTGGGCGGCCTTCCTCATCGGCTCCCGTGCCTCGACGCAATAGCCGCGAATGACCAGCGCCCGCGCCAGCATGGCCGTGGCGTTGACCCGCAGGTCCCGAACGTTTTGCGCTTCGCGGCCACCGGCTGTGGCGCGCATCTGTTCGAGCCGCGGTACCGCGATGCGCAGGTCGTCGATCGCGGCCGCCCAGTTCAGGGAGCGAGCCATGGCCAACCCGCGTTGCGCCCGGGCGAATGTTTCCTCGCGAGAGCCCTCTGGCGACATGATGATGACAGAGGTGAACGCCGCCGCCCGGGCCGTCTCCGTCCGCGCACGGGAGGCGGCCAGCACGGCGTTCCGGTAGCCGCCGTCGCAGGCGATCGGCCCGTCGCACAGCGCCTTGTTGAAGTCCACGGCGCTGTCCCAGGCCTCGCGTGTCAGCGGATAGATGATGGCCGGGCTGGAGACGCGCTCGAACGCGACACGAAAGTCCTGGGGGTTGACGAGCAGGCCGCCGGCGGCAGCATACGCCTTGAGGAATCCGTCGTTGGCGCCGAACATCTGGAGTATCCGGGCGGCCACGTACCCCGCGAGCACGCGCGGTAGCCGTTCGCCGAAGAACTCGGCGTGGAAGATCTCGTCCTCGGGCAGGTTGCCGTGGACGCTGTACACGAAAAACGTTGCCGCCGCGTCGACCGCGTCGGGTCTCGCGGAGGTCACGAGAACCCGCCCATCACCGTCCTTGCTGTACCAATCGCTCGCAGCAAGCCGGTAGTCTCCCGTCAGGGGCACCAGCGTGGGCGTCACCCACACGAACGTGGCGAACAGGTACGTCGGCGAGCGCAGTGTGGTCGCGGAGAAGCCCGTCCGGAATTCGGCGGCCTTCGCAAGCACGGCATCCAGATCCGGCGGCGGCGCGTACGGGCGCAGCAGATCTTCACCGAGCGTGCTGCTCCAGAACGTCGGATCGAACGGGGTGAGGGGGCGACGGTTGTCGGGGTCCGTGGGATCGACGGGGACTCGCGCGCACAGATGGGCATCGTCGTTGACGGACTGCGCCGGGCGGGGCATCAGCTCGAACGCCCCCGGCCAGGTGAGGATGACCGCCCTCAGGTCCTGGGAGAGCGTCGAGGTCACGACGTTGACGAAGCGATCCTTCATCCCCTCGATCTTGCTCCACCACCGCCGCCACACCTGGTCGTTGCGAAGCGTGGTGTTCTGTGTCGGCTGGACGTAGCCGGCCTGAATCATGCGCAGCATCTCGCAGCTGCCTTCCAGGGGAGAGCCGAGCACGGCGAGGGCGATCACCCGCGTGTCGCCCAACCAGCCGTCACGCGTGTAGTCCTGGTGCCAGCTCCACGTCACAAGCCCGCCCATGCTGTGGGCGACGACGATCAGTGCGGTCGCATCCTTGAGGTCCGGATGGGTCGTGATGCACGTGTGCAGTTCCCGCGCGCCCCAGCGGATGTCCCGTCGCCAGTCGTACCCGCACGCGACCACCCGCTTGTCCGGGATGCCGAGCTTGCCGGCGCTCTGACGGAGGAGACGAAACGCCTCGCGGTACAGGTCCACGGGGCCGAGGGAGAGGGCGAGGCCGGTGGTCACATCCGACGGCGCGGTCTCCTCGATGAGCGCGGGGTCGAGGCGCAGGGCGTCCTGATCCGGGATCCCGAATCCCCAGAGCTTGCCCCTGCTCGCGGATTCGAGCGTCGAGCCGAGAATGCCGGGCACGAAAACGATCCCGAAGGAGGCGCGCAATCTGGCCAGTTCGGTCGCCACGCCCTCGTGGTCTGCTCCGACCTTGTCAAGCGTCGCCAGCAGGTCGCGAATGGTCGAGCCGTGGTTGAGCGTGTTGTTGTTGACGAGATCCCGCGTGGGGCCCTGCGCAGACGACACGGACGGCAGTACCAGGAGAGCGAAGAGCACGAGCCATGGTCGACACCGCGGCACGATCCTCATCGTCGTCTCCTTCCGCGCGAGTGGCGCCCCGGCGGCGCGCATCCATCGGGGACTTGGGCCGCCAAAACGTCCGCGCACCACTACCTCGGGTGGAGTGTCCCGCGAACCGGATCAGGCTGTCAAGGGCTATGCTGGATGAAAAGGCGCGCACCCAATGGATTCGATCTGTCGTCAGGAAGGGAGCGAGACAGGACGGGGGACGTCCATAAATCCATAAAAGTCTCCCTTACCATTTTTCATGGAGATATGTTTTATACTTTTATGGACGTCCCCCGGTGACGTCTATTGATGGTCGCGTTGTTACGCACCGTGTCAGGACGCGACCCTCCGTTACCTTGTGCGCGCGCGCAGGGCGAGACCGGCGCCGACGATGGGGATGGCGGAGCCGACGAGGAAGAGCGTTTCGAACCCGGTCACGTTCAGGAGCCAGCCCGCGCCCGCCGCCCCGGAGGCAATCCCGAGTTCCCAGGCGGTATAAAACGTCCCCATGGCCTTGCCCCGCTCCTCGGGCGCCACCCGATCGGTGGTGAATGCCATGAGCGCGGGTTGCGCGCTGCCGAACCCCAGGCCCAGGATCGCCGCGCCCGTCAGCATGCCGGCCGGCCCCGATGTCACACCCAGCACCAGGAACGAGACGCCGGTCAGGATCATCCCCGGCAGGATCACCGTCGCCCGACCGCGCCGGTCCGATATCTCCCCGGCCTTGGCCCGCACCAGCAGCATGGCCACCGCAAAGACCATGTAGAAGAGGCCGGGGTTTTCCAGCCCACGCATCTTGGCCACCAGGGGGATGAAAGCGACCACCGTCCCGTAGGGGATGTAGAGGAGCAGCAGGATGAACGAGGGAAGGACGGCGGCCCGGCTGAAGAAATCCCCGGGGCGCGGCGGGCGGGACGCGCGCATCGGCCGCGGCCCGGCCGGCACCAGGAAGATGCACGCGAAGCCGAGCCCGGCCACACCCGCCGCCAGCAGGAAGAGGACCGGGAACCCTAATTGCGCCGCGATCCACGGCCCCAGCACCGGACCGACGACCAGGCCGATGCTGTTCGTGATGCCGAACCAGCCCATGGCCTCGCCACGGCGTGTCGGGGGCGCCAGTTCCGCGATGACGACCGTGGCAGCCGTCGGAAAGAGTCCCATGCCGATTCCATGAAAGAGCCGCAGCGCCAGGATGGGCTCCACGGTGCGCGCGGCGATGTATCCCAGCGACGCGAGCAAGAACACCGCCATCCCGATGAGCAAGATCGGTCGGGTCCCCCGGCTGTCGATCAGCCAGCCGGACGGAGGCCGCATCAGCATCGCCATCGTGGCAAAGAGCCCGATGATGAGCCCGATCTGCGACGAAGTGCCGCCCAGACTGGCCACATAGAGCGGCATGACCGGGAGGATGAAGTAGAAACTGAGATAAAAGCAGCCGGTGGCGAGACAGATAAAAAGAAACGGCCGGGTGAAAAGTGGGGCGGCGGCCGGAATGGGTCCGGGTACCGATCCGGCCGCCGCGCTGGGTGTGGGACTCAATTCCCGGCGTCCACCAGGTCGCCCTGGTCGCTGAACGCGAAGGGGTGCGGCCCGCTCAACACCTCCAGGTCGTTCCGCTCCTTGATCTCCGCGAGCAGCGCGTCCGAGGCGTAGAGGTATTCCAGGTCCAAGGTGTTCTTGATCCGGGCGACCTTGGCGTCCGGCGGCTCGGTAAGACCGATGGTCTTCAGCGCCCCCTCGATGGCATCCTGATCCGTCTCGAAGATGATCGGCAGCTTGCTGCGCATCGGGGACAGGCCGGTCAGGGCGTTGGTGTACGTGTACTGGAAGTTCACTTTGTTGGCCAGCCGCCGTGTGGCGAAGTCGGCCAGGCCCATGCCGACGGCGTTCCCGGCCGTCTTCTCGGTGAGGTCGCGGACCAGGATCCGGATGTAGCGCGGGCTTTTCGGCTCCTCGTTGGGCGCAAAGTAGAGTCGGCCCAGCACGTTGGGGTCCATTCCGGTGCCGCTGATCTCCTTCCCCATCTCGTCCACGATCAGAAGGTGGAGAAACTCGAAGGGGATCCGGGCGAAGAGCGCCCAGGCTTCCTGGAGCAGCCGAGTCTCGGTGCCCTCCAACACCTCCGGCAGCGTGGCCTCGACCTTGGCGGTCTGGTGCCGCACGTTCTCGAGCGTCCCCACCCCGAAGAGAATGGGAAGCTTCGACAGGGAGAAGCGTGCCACCTCGGGGATCGCCCGGGGCAAGCCGACGTCCACCGAGGCGCGGTGGGCTAGGATCGCCCCCTGGTGCTTGCCCAGCCCGATGACCAGCATCTTCATCAGGCCGCTCTCCACGTGGGCCCGGAAGTTGGTGTGCGGCTTGATCCGGTTCACCAGGACGATGTGGTCCGCCTCGTACGCGTGCTTGTCCACATGCACCGGAAATCCCCAGGGCATTTGGCCGATTTCCACCGTTTCCATGGACGAGAGGATCGGGACGTCCATGCTCTCCGGCGTGATCCCGTAGCGCGCCAGCACTTTGAGTTGGCCCTCCGCCGTGGCGCCACCGTGGCTTCCCATGGCCGGGACGATGAACGGTCGGGTCCCGAGCGCCTTCAGGCAATCGCAGGTCGTCCGAAGGATGATGGCGATATTCGCCACGCCCCGGCTACCGCCGGTCACGGCGACCCGGGCCCCCGGCGCGAACCGGCCGGCCAGGGGCAGCTTGCCAATCTCGGCGCGAACCGCCGCCGCCACGTCGGCCACTACCGGCGGATCAACCTTCTGTCGGATACGAAACATCTGAGGCAGAGTCATGAGCGCTCCAAGTGGGTGCTGCGGTTCGAGGTTCGAGGTTCGGGGTCGGATTCGCCGGGGGCGGCTGAGATCCGTCTATGGCGGATTCGAGGGTTACGGCGCCACGTGCGGCGGTTCAAGGCTGGGTCCCGCGAACCGCAGCACCGTGAACCGCCGCACCGCAGTGCCTCGACTCACTTCGCCAGCGCCTTGACCAGCTCGCGGCAGAAGGCGGGCAGGTCGCCGGGCGTCCGGGAGGTGATCAGGTTGCCGTCCACCACCACTTCCTCGTCCACGTACTTGGCGCCGGCGTTGATCAGGTCGTCCTTGATGGCGAAGAAGCACGTCGCCGTCTTCCCCTTCAGGATCCCCGCCGAGGCCGGCACCCAGCCCGCGTGACAGATGGCGGCCACCGGCTTGCCCTGGTTGAAGCAGTCGCGCACCAGGCTGAGTATGGCGGGGTAGCGGCGCATCATGTCCGGCGCGTACCCACCGGGGATCACCACGCCGTCGAAGTCCTTGGCCGACACGTCGGCCGCGGCCACGTCGGCGTTCACCGGATACCCGAGCTTGCTCTTGTAGGTCTTCTTCTCGGGCGCCACGATCTTCACCTCGGCCCCCTCTTCCTTGAGCCGATAGTAGGGCACCCACAGCTCCATCTCCTGGTAGATCTCCTCCGCCAACACTGCCACCTTCTTACCCTTCAAACGCATGGCCGATCCTCCTCCCGGTGTCCGGGCGTGTTCGTTAGGAGCCGTTACGAAATAACTTGGCCGGTTCCTGTAATTTCGTTACGGCCCCTTATGCCGTCCACGAAATTTCTCCGGTCAAGTTATTCTGTGGCGGCGGCTTACCGCGGGTTGCGCGCCAAGAGCCGTGCCGTCGCCTTGACCTCGGGGTTGACGAGGTACTTGGGGAACTGTCCGCGAAGGACGGCGGCGGCGTTCTCGCCGGTCTTGCGCTGCAGCTCTTGGTAGGCTTCCTCCGTGTACGAGGCATAATGCGGCGTGAAGACCACGTTGTCCAGTTTCAAGATCGGGTCCGCGGGATCCGGAGGCTCCTTCTCCAGCACGTCCAGCCCGGCGCCGGCGATCCAGCCCTCGGCCAGCGCCCGGGTCAGGGCCGGCTGGTCGTGGATGGGCCCCCGACCGAGATTGAAGAAAAAGGCGGACGTCTTCATCCGCCGAAACGCCGCCTCGTTGAACTGATGGCGTGTCTCGTCGGTCAGCGGAGCATGCACCGAGATCAGGTCCGATTCCCGGAGCAGCGTCTCGAAATCCACCAGCGTGACCGGATACTCCCGAACGCGCTCTGCCGTGAGATACGGGTCGCAGGCCAGGATCCGGAACCCGAAGGCCGCCGCCTTGCGGCAGACGTTCCGCGCGATATTGCCGAAGGCGAACAGCCCCAGCGTGGCCCCACGGAACTTGTGGACCGGCCGGGCCACCTCCTTGTTCCATACCCCCTGGTGGACCAAGGCGTTCAGTCGGTGCACCTTGCGCGGCACGGATAGGATCAGGCTCATGGCGGTGTCCGCCACTTCGTCGAAGCAAAAGTCGGGGACGTTGGCCACGATGATTCCGTGCTCCGTGGCGGCCGGGATATCGACCGTGTCCACACCCACGCCGTACCGGCAGATCGCCAGCGCGTTCGCGAGCTCCCCGATCACCTTTCGGGTGATCTTGGCCGAGGTGTCGAGGACCACGTGGGCGTCACGGCAGGCCGCAATCGTCTCGTCCTCGCTCTTGCAGACCGCGCTGACGACCGTACAGTCGAGCGTCCCCAGGACCTCCAGCTCCTCCCGCAAGGGAAAGAGATGGGTATCGGTGGCGACCACCTTGAATTTCCCGCGATTACCGGACACGCGATTTCTCCTTTGCGCGCAGCTCCGCCAGAACCTGGCGGCTACGCTCCATCAGCAGATGGTCGACTCGTCAATGAGTCAATTGGCGAAAACGGGAGGCCGAGTTGACCAGTTGACTATTCGACCGATTGACGCCTATTTGTAGTCTTCTCGATGAGGATAAAAGACGTCCAGCGCCTGAGCACCCTCTTCGAGCGCGCGGACCGCGTGCGTGACGCCACCCGGGATCATCCACCCCTCCCCGCGCCGTACGATGCGGGTCTGGTCGCCGATGGTGAACTCCATGGCCCCTTCCAGGCAGACGCCGCCCTGCTCGTGCGGGTGGCTGTGAAGCGGAACCACACCGCCGGCCTCCAACCGCACGAACGAGAACATGAGATGCTGGCCCCAGGCCACCCGAAGCTGGACGCCCGGCGCCAGCGTCTTCCCCGGCAGCTTCTCCGGATCGATGAAGTACTGCGCCATGATTCGTTCTCCAGATATGGCAATTGGGCAATTCGGCAATCTGGCAACTAGGAATGTACGGACGCCGATTCAGTCGATTCCAAATTGCCCAATTGCCAAGTTACCCAATCGCCTGTTTGCCAAGACCCTGATTGCCGAAAATTGCCCGATCGGCGTCGTTCAAAACGCCGTCAGATTTCCCTGCGCGTCGAAGGTCATCGCTGCCGGTGCCGTCGCGGGGGTGAGCCGCTTGTGGCCCTTCACCTCAGCCAGGAGGGCCTCCGAGCAGTCGATCTCGGTCAGGTGGAGCGTGTTCTTGATCCGGACCACCCGGGCCTGCTCCGGCGGGGTCAGGCCGATCATGCCGAGCGCAGTCTCGATGGCCTGGCGGTCCGTATCGAACGCCATGGGCACCTTGGCCGCCTCGGCCACGCCGGACGTGATGGCATTCATGTGCATGGCGGCGTAGTTGATCTTCCGGACCAGCCGCTTGGTGGTCATCTCGGCAAAGCCGACACCGATGGCGTTCCCTTCCGCCTCGGGGGTGATGTCGCGCACGAAGAGTATCCGGACGTGGGGCTTCCCGGCGGGCTTCTGCACCGAGGCGCGCCCGATCACGTTCGGATCCATCCCCGCGCCGCTGATGTTCTTGCCCAGCTCGTCCACGATCAGGACGTCCAGCTTTTCGAACGGCAGCCGCGCCATCCAGGCCTTGGCCTCCTTGAGGAGCGCCTTCTCTGCGGGCGCGAAGTCCTTGGGCGGGATCGCCTGCACCTTCGCCGTCTGGTCGTGACCGTTTTCCACGATCCCGAGCCCGAACAGCACATGCCCGCTATCCAGGACGGCCTGGCCGACCAGCGGGAAGATCTCGGCATAGCTGTAGTGGTGGCCGGCGCGATGGTAATTCTCCGCCCCGTGCTGCTTCCCCAGCCCGATCGCCATCATCTTGTAGAGGCCGCTCTCGATCTCGCCGTCGAAGTCGGTGTGGGTCTTGACTCGTCCGATCACGACGATGTGATCGGCCCCCCAGGCGTTCTTGTCGCAGAACACGGTGGTGCCCTTGACTTTCCCGATCTCGACCACCTCCATGCTGGACTTCATGGGGCAGCCCATGGTGGCCTCGGTGATCCCGTAGTGTTCCAGGATTTTAAGCTGGCCTTCCGCCGTCGCCTCGCCGTGGCTGCCCATGGTCGGACAGATGAACGGCTTGAGACCCAGCGTCTTCAGTTCGTCCACCACGGCCTTGGTGATCCGGTCGATGTTGGCGACCCCCCGGCTCCCCGAGGTGATGGCCACCGTCTGGCCCGGCTTCACCCGATCCGCAAGCTTGAGGCTCCGCATCGTCTCGCGGACTGCCGCCGGGATGTCGGCCAGCATCGGCCCCTGCAACTCCTGCTTCACGCGGAACATCTTCGGAAACGCCATGACAGACCTCCTATCGTCCCAGCCGATCAACTCAAAAAGGCACGCGACTCGCCAAAGCCAAACACTCGGGCGAATTCCGCGGCCACCCGGTCCCGCACCGCGTCCATGGCCACTGGGCGCCCCAGCAGCGCCGCCATGGTGGTCATGATCTCCGGCTCCTCCCCACAGGGCCGGATCACCTGAAAGTCGGCCAGGTCTACCCCGACGTTCAGGGCAAACCCGTGAAACGTCACCCAGCGCCGCAGCGAGATCCCCAGCGACGCAATCTTCCGCTCCCCCACCCAGACACCCGCCTTACCGGGGACGGCCCGGCCGGCGAGGTCGAACCCTGCCAGGGTCCGGATCAGCGCCGTTTCGACCCGGCGACAGTAGTGCAGGACATCACGGCCATGATGCCGGAGATCGAAGATCGGATACCCGACCAACTGCCCTGGGCCATGATACGTCGCATCCCCGCCGCGGCTGATCTCGAAAAACTCGATACCGCGCGCGCGCAGTTCCTCCGGCGTCAGCCGGAGATTCGCCGTGGTCTTGGCCCGACCCAGCGTCACGACCGCCGGATGTTCGAGCAGGAGGAGCGTGTCCGGGACGCGGTCCCGCAGGCGTTGGTCGACGAGGTCCATCTGGCGATCCAGCGCGGCGCCGTACGCCAAAAGGCCAAGATCCAGCACGCTGCCACGGCAACCGGGTCAACCCCTCCGGGGTCGCCGTTGCCACGTCGGCGTCTGACCCCAGCCCGACGTCCGACACGCTAGGCCGCCGATCGGTTCAGCCGATCCACGCCGGATCCTCCAGCAGCGCCTTGACCTTCGCCAGGAACTTCGCAGCGGGCGCGCCATCCAGCAGTCGGTGGTCAAACACGATGGACAGGGTCATCATCGACCGGACGTGGATCCCGCCCGCGATAACCACCGGCTTCTCCAGGATCTTGCCGATCCCCAGAATGCCCGCCTGGGGTTGATTGATGATAGGCGTGAAGGACTCCACCCCGAGACCGCCGAGATTCGTGACGGTGAACGTCCCGTCCGCCATGTCGTCCTGCGAAAGCTTGTTGGCCCGCGCCCGCTCCGCCAGGTCCCGCGCCGCCTTGGCGAGATCCCCCAAGGGTTTCTTGTCGGCGCCTTTGATCACCACGGCAACCAAACCTTCCCCCAGGTCCACGGCGAAGCTGAGATTCACCTCGCGGCGGATGCGGACCACCTGCCCGTCCAGCCGGCAGTTGATGCGGGGCTCCTCGCGCAATGCCCGGGCCACGGCCAGATGGATCAGATCGCTATAGCTGGGCTTGATGCCGAAGCGTCGCTCCCACTCCGCGGCCTTCGCCTGCCGCAGGCGCACCAACTCTGTCATGTCGGCGTCGGCGAACATGGTCACTCGCGCCGCCTCCCGCCATGACTGCCCCATCCGGTCGAAGATCGCCTTGCGCATACCGCTCAGCGGAATACTTTCCGGCGTCGCCGTCTTCCCCTCGCCGCTCGCTGCTCGCGGCTCGCGGCTCATCGCGGCAATCGCCCGCTCCACATCCTCGCGCACGATGCGGCCCTCGGGGCCGGTGCCGCGCAGCGTCCCGACGTCGATCCCGTGCTCCTGGGCCAGCTTCTTGGCCACCGGCGACACCTTCACGCGCTCTCCCGGCGCACGCACCGGCGCCTGAGGAGTCGACTGGTCAACCGGTTGATTGGTCAACTGGGAAGAGCCTGACCGAGGCGCCTCGCCGACCGGAGCTTGGGCTCCAGGCTTCGCCGCTACCCCTGCCCCGAGCAGCTCCGTGAGATCCTCGCCGGGAGCCCCGATGACGCACATCAGGCTCCCGACCGGAAGCTCCTCCCCCTCTCGGGCAGCGATCTTCAGGACCGTCCCCGCCACGGGCGCTTCCACCTCGTACTCCACCTTGTCGGTTTGAATCACGACAACCGGCTGCCCTTTCTCGACCGTCTCGCCCTCGGCCTTCACCCACTGCAGGATGGTACCCGTCTCCATTGTCAGTCCAAGCTGCGGCACATCCACGCGCGTTGCCATGTAGGCTCCTCGTGAAAATTCCGTGCGTCGGCAGGCACATTGCTCGGTGCAGGACCGCCGGACCCCTGGCCCAGACTGTCCGAGGATTATTGCCCCCGCCGCCACAGACTGTCAAGGCCCCCCGCAGAAGTTCGGGGGACCGTACAGACCGGCCGGCCCCTGGGTCGGGGCCGGCGGCTGCAGCATCCGGCGAACGGCCTATCCCAAGACGGTCTTGACGCCCGCCATGATCTTCTCCTCGCTCACGGTCACGAACTTCTCCAGCTTGGGCGCGAACGGGATCGGGGTGTGCATGGAGGTGACCCGGATGATCGGCGCGTCCAGCAGGTCGAAGCCCTTCTCGGCCACGATCGCCGCCACCTCGGAGGCAAAGCTGCAGTGGGGCGCCGCCTCGCAGACCACCACCAGCTTGTTGGTCTTCCCCACGGAGTTCAGGATCGTCTCCTCATCCAGGGGGGCCAGCGTCATGGGGTCGATCACCTCGCACTCGATCCCCTCCGCCGCCAGCCGATCCGCCGCCGCCAGAGAGAGCTGCACCATCCGTGAGTTCGCGACAATCGTCACGTCCTTCCCTTGGCGCTTGACATCCGCCTTGCCGAGGGGCAGAACGTACTCCTCCTCGGGGATTTCGCAGCTGGTCGCGTAGAGCAGCTTGTGTTCGATGAAGAGGACGGGATTGTCGTCCCGGATGGACGCCTTGAGGAGGCCCTTCAGGTCGTAGGCGTTCGATGGCATGACGACCTTCAAGCCGGGCACGTGAAGGAACCAGGCCTCCAGGCTCTGCGCGTGCTGAGCCGCGGACGAACGGCCGGTGCCGCCCTGGGTCCGGATCGTGACCGGCACCTTGGCTTTTCCGCCGAACATGTACTTGACCTTCGCCGTCTGGTTGGCGATCTGGTCCATGGCGATTCCGGCGAAGTCGACGTACATCAACTCCGCGACCGGCCGCATCCCCAACAGGGCGGAGCCCAGGGCGCAGCCGATGATCGCCGCCTCGGAGATGGGCGTGTTCCGCACCCGCTCCTTGCCGAACTCCTGCAGGAGCCCCACGGTGGTCTTGTAGCTGCCGCCGAACTCCGCGATGTCCTCACCGAGCAGGTACACCGACGGGTCGCGCTGCAACTCTTCCCGCAACGCCTCAATGACTGCTTCACGATAGGTGATCTTGCGCATGGCATCCTCCAATTGACCACTGAATGGCAATGGTCATCGGTTAATAGTCAGCGGTCATTGCGTGAAGATGTCCTGCAGCGCCACCTCCACCCCGGGCTCCGGGCTGGTGCGGCCGAACTCCACGGCGGCGGCCATGTCGGTCGTGATCTTGGCATCGATGGCATCCATCTCCGCGGCGGTGATCTTCCCCTCCGTGATCACGCGCGCCCGGAACATCTTGATCGGGTCCCGCTTCTTCCACTCCTCCACCTCGTCCTTGGTGCGGTAGGGCTGCGGATCGCCCACGAAGTGGCCCAGGAACCGGTAGGTGCGGGCCTCCAAGAGGATCGGCCCCTGGCCCTTGCGGCACTGGTCGATCGCCTCGCCGGTCTTCTGGTAGACGTCGAAGACGTCCATCCCATCCATGGACACGCCCGGGATGTTGAAGGCGGCGGCCCGATCGGAGACGTACTTCACTTTCTGGTGGGTGGCGCGCGGCGTGGACTCGGCGTACTGGTTGTTCTCGCAGAGGAAGACCACGGGCAAGCCCCACACCGCCGCCAGGTTGACCCCCTCGTAAAAGGCGCCGGTGTTGCTCGCGCCGTCGCCGAAGAAGCAGACGCAGACCCGGTCCGTGCCCTTCATCTTCAGCGCCAGGCCGGCGCCCGTGGCGATCGGGATGCCGCCGCCGACGATCCCGTTCGCCCCCAGAATCCCGAGGTCCAGGTCGGCGATGTGCATCGAGCCGCCCTTGCCGTGGCAATACCCGGTCTTCTTGCCGTAGAGCTCCGCCATCATCATGTCGAGGCGCGCGCCCTTGGCCACGGCGTGGCCGTGACCGCGGTGGGTGCTGGAGATGAAATCCTGATCCGTCAGGTGCGCCATGACGCCCGCGGCGACCGCCTCCTCGCCGACATAGACATGGAGGAAGCCGGGGATCTGTCCCTTCAGGAACAGGTCTGCCGCGGTCTCCTCGAACGTCCGCACCGACACCATCTTGCGGTAGATCTCCAACAGCAACGGTTTGTCCAAAGGTTTCATGGGTCACCTCGACGGGTTAAGAAAGGAAAGATGAGTGGGGTCCATCGGCCCCACCTCACACCAGACCGCGTCCGATCGCGGTTTCGGGTACGGGTCGGCTTAGGAGCCGTTACGAAATAATTTGACCATCGTTATAATTTCGTTACGGCTCCTTATGCCGTTTCCAGAATCTCTCTGGTCAAGTTATTCTTTGACAACGGCTCAACCGCCCGGACGAGGCGCGACGGCCCGCCACGTGGCGACGCCCCGTTCGCCTGCGCCCTCGACGGTCGGGATCCGGTTCGCCGGAACGTCGGTGTCCCCCTGCCCGAACATGCCCTCCACCCGGCTGCGGATCATCTCGATGTGGTGCAGCATCGCATCTCGGGCACGAGCCGGCGTACGCCGCTGGATCGCCGCGGACACCGCGGCGTGCTCCTCATAGATCGTCTCCAGATTCTGGGCCCGCAGTACGGCCAGCCGCAAGCCGTGGGACGACCACATCAGACTCCCGAAGGTCCCCACCAGGTGGGCCATGAGGTTATTGTGGGTCGCCGTGACGATGGCCATGTGGAAAGAGACATCCGCCTCGTCCAGGGATTCCCGATCGTTCTGGGCCGCCGCCAGCCGCAGCCTGGGAAGCGTGGCCTCGATCTGCCGGATATCCTCGTCGGTCGCCCGCTCCGCCGCCTCGGCGGCGGTCATCGCCTCCATCCACTTCCGGATGTCCAGGAAGTGCAGGAAGCTCCCCACGTCCCCCTTGAGGATTCGGGTCAAGAACTGATGGAGCGCCTCGGTCGTCAGGACCTTCACGAAGGTTCCTTGGGGCTTTCGCACCTCCAATAACCCCATTCCCTGGAGCTTCTGGATGGCTTCGCGTAGCGCCTGACGGCCGACACCGAACGCCTGGGACAGCGCGCGCTCGGCGGGCAGCTTGGCCCCGGCGGCCAGCTTTCCGCTGCAGATGACCGAGATCATCTGTTCGACGATCTCATCCGATACGCTGCGTGCTTTCACTGGAGTGAACATATGCTGTTGGTCTTACTATCAGACCATGAGTCCAGATGTCAAGCGAGACGATCCCCTCACCACGAAACGGACGCGGGACCGAACAAACGATATGCGCGACACGCGGGGACGATCTGGTCCCCGGGAGGAGAGGGTACCGCTGGTGTGATGGCGAACCCCCCGCCGCTCAGCCGCGAGCGGCGTCCATCGGCGGCAGTGGCTTGGCAGCCGTCCTATTGGGCGGATTTCAGAACGGCAAGCTGTTCGAGCACTCTTCGAGTCACGGCTTGCCGTGCGGGGCCAAACGTCGGACCGGGCGCCGTGGCTTCCAGGGCTGTCGCAAACATGTGCACTCCGGCCTTGCGCGCTACCCATCCCACCCACCAGCCTACATGTGCGGCCTCCGGTAGCGTGGTCCATCCTGTTTTCGCACGGATGGTGTGCTCGGCCGTTTGTTCGGTCACCATCATCTCTTTGACTATTGCCATCGTCGCCGCCGAAAACGGCAGACTTCCTCGGCACAGGCGGAGGAGGAAATCGACCTGCTCTCGGGCTGAGATGCGTAGCCCACCGGTCAACCAGAAGGTGTCGATCCCACCGGAGGTGTCTCGATTACCGTAACCGACCGCGTCGATGAACTGCTGCATCCGCTCGGGACCAATACGCCTGGCTAGCGCCTGGTAGTGCGGCACCGCCGACAACCGAAACGCCGCCTGGAGATCCAAGTCCCGATTCACCTCGGTCCGCTCTCGGGCGACTCCATCCCACTTGATTACTGTGCGCTGGTCGGCGATAACGCCGGCCTCAAGTGCCACGAGGGAATTGAGAATCTTGAACGTCGACGCCGGAATCAGTCGGCGATCGATGCGCTCGGCGTGCCCAGCCGCGTACGAGTTCTGGTTTGCATCGTAGACGAGGACGGTCCCCGCAAATCCAGTGGCGTCAATAGTGGCTCGCGCTGGTGAGAACTCCCGCACGGAAACCTGGGCCTGAATTGCGTCTGGTATGCAAAGCGTGATTAGCGCGCACGCTAACGCCAGAAGCGGTCGTATGTACATTCGATTGGCACTGCCCATGCCAGGTCGGCCTAACACCCTTGAACGCGCTGCGCACTCTCGCGGACTTAGCGGGGCAGTCGCAGAGAGGACCCTCATTGAAATGCACCCCTTGGCAGCCGGGTTTCCATATCAGCCGTCTATTAAAGGTGTCGAAAATTGCCGGGGACGGAGCGCGAGCAGTCGTAAATGCACCGGTTGGTTTCGAAAGTTCCGTTCATCGATGGATCGGCACTGAGTGTGGAAAGTTTCTTCTCGACCCTCAGACTACTCCACTTGTTGGAATCACACCAGGTATCGTCACTCCATCAACACTTGTGGTGAACGGCCAGCGGGTACCATGGGAGCTGGGAATTTGAACCAAGTCAATCGCCAGGGTTGCCGTCTGGGGGAGGCCCGTCATCCAGCCCCCTGTATCCGCGTTGCCGCGGACGGCCGTGACTCGGGCCAGGACCTGGAGGGCGTGGAGGACGTTGGGCGTGTCGATGTCCCCCGCGTGTATGATCCGCTCGGCCCGTCGGAGGGCCTGGACCGCTTCGGGGCGCAGGAGACCGTGGGTATCGGCGATGAGGCCGATGACGTGTCCGGCCATCAGGAGTCCCTCCGTGCCGGGACGGCCCCGCGCACCCCGCCGTTAGCCGGCGGCCGCCAGACGTGCGAACTGCCGCGTCAACGCGGCGACCTGGACGAGGTAGGCACGGACGTCGTGCGCGCCGCACTGCTGGCCGGGTGTCAGGCGGAAGCCCCGGGCCGCATAGGCGGCCCCTGCGCCGGCGCCGCACAGATGGATCACGGCGGCGAGATCCTGTTGCTGTTGGAGGCTGGCCCGCGCGCCGCGCGCACCCGCTAACGCTCGGGCGACGCCCAGATCCAGCCAGGCGGCGGTCAACTCGATGGCATGGGTCGGCACGATGCGCGTGTACAGCCGGTTGAACCAACACGACCGCGGGTCGTCCCAGGGGCCGTCCTCGACCACCACGTGGTCGTGGATGCAGTACCGCGTCGCCGCCTCGAACGTCCCATCGGTAATCTGGTACATGCCCACCGCGCTCGACGCCGGGCGGTACCAGTCCAGGGGGTGCGCCGTCGGGCGCCACCGCCAGGGGGGCCGCGCCACGGGGTCCCCGCTGCTTTCGACCTGGGCAAGCGCGGCCAGCAGTTCTGGAGGGATGGCGGCGGTCGCATGCGCGCGGAAGAGCGAACCGTAGGTCCGCCAGGTCTCGGGCGGGCGTTTGGCAAGCACGCCGCTGACCGGAAACAACAACTCGGCGGGCTTGCGGAGCACCTGGTAACCCCCATTGATCACCGCCCCCACCGCCAGAAGGCCAACTACCCCGACGAGCACGCGGAGGGGCAAGGGCAGAGTGCCCATGGCGCTGAGCGTCCGCCGGCACGCCCGAGTGAATCGCCGCAGCGCAGAGACCCGGCCCGCCCGGCGGCGCGGTCGGCGGGTCGAGTGTTGGGAGACGCGGGACCGGGCTCGCGCCGCCTTGGTCCCAGCTGCTGGTGCGTTCGTCCGTCGTTTCGGCATGCTGCGCTGGGCGCGACCTCGTTCGTCTGGAGACCAATCTTCCCGCCGTATATACCATATCCATGGCGGTGGTGACAGCCGCTCCCCTTGTGGCGCACCAGGGGATGGCTTCGCCCACGGCGACCTTTCGGGGGCGGCCGGTCCATGATCCGTGGCGATGGCGCGGTTCGAGTCCTGACCGGTTCCCTACTCAGGACTCGAACTCGTCGCCACTCGATTGGCGTTTCCAAACAACGACCGGCGAATCACCCAGTGAATCGGACGATTCGAAATGGCGGATGCGGCGTGCGGGGTGGCGGACGCGGGTGTCCCTCGCCACTCTGCTTGCATAACAGACGACCGTCGCGCGAATGCGGTCTCTGCTCAGGCGGTGCGTTTGCGGAAGCTCAGGACGGCCCCGAACAAGAGGATCACGACGAATCCCGAGAGGACGGCCAGGTCATTCGACACCTGGGCGAAGTCGGCCGCGCGCAGGGTGACGGCCCGGACGGAACGGGAGAAATACATCAGCGGAAAGAAGTAAGAGATGGGTCGGATATACGCCGGGATGGCCTCGAGATGGCCAAAGGCCCCGGAGAGCAAGAAAACCGGCAACACGTAGAACACGGCGATCTGGACCGCCTGGAACTGGGAACGGGACACGGCCGAGATGAGCAGTCCCGTCGCCAAGGAGGTCAGCACGAACAGGCAGCACAGGGCGAGCAGGAGTGGCAGGTTCTCCCCTGCGGGCACGTTGAACCAGCGATCGGCGACGAACAGGATGGTGACCACGTTGACCAGCGAGATGCCGAAATAGGGAAGGACCTTCCCCAGGATCAGCTCCGCCCGTCTGATGGGAGACGCCATGAGCTGGTCCAGTGTCCCCCGCTCCCGCTCTCGCGTGATGCTGATGGCCATGAGCATCACGGTCAGGAGCTGCAGGGTCAGGCCGATGACGCCGGGCATGACATAACTGAGAAACTGTAGCCCCGGATTGTAGCGAATCTCGGTCTGCACGTAGACGGGCTGGATCAACCGCAGGCTCTGGGCGGGCTTGACCCCCTGGGCCCACAAACCCCGGACCGCCCGCTCGGTGTTGTAGCGCTGGATGACGCGCTTCGCCACGCCCTCGACGATCGGCGCCGAGGCGTTGTCCGTTCCATCCAGGAGCAATTGAAGCTGTGCCTCCCCGCCCGACTCGATCTGGCGCATGAATCCCTTGGGGAATGACGATGGCCGCCTTGATCTTCCCCCGCGCCAGGAGGGCCTGGGCCTCCTCGAGGGAGGTCAACTCGTGCCGGATCTGGACCTCGTCGTAGGTGCTGAACGCGGTGGCGATGACGTTGGATTCCGGCGATCCGTCCAGATTCAGGATCGCCGAAGAAATGTTGCGGAGTTCGCCGGTCTCCAGCGCCTTGCCGAAGAGGACCGTGAGGAGGATCGGCATCACCAGGATGAGGACGAGGCTCCGGCGATCCCGCAGGAGCTGCCGGAACTCCTTCTTGGCTACGTGGCCGATCACTGCAAGCATACCCGTCACCCCAAGTCGTCATCAGGCGTCGTGCCGGTCCAGATTGGTCGTATCCATCGCTAACAGGCTGCTGAAAAATCCGTTCCGCTCGGGCTGCTCAAAATGGTCCGGATGCAAGGCGGTTTGCCGGAGGCCGGGGTACCCAGCGCAGCTGGGTCCAGGCGTACTGGAAGTACGTCGCAGCGAGTGCCGAGGCAAACCAACGCCGCAGATGGGCCTTTTTCAGCAGCCTGCAGACGCCTTCGCGCGAGCTCTCAATCGCGTGTCCCGGTCGGTGGAGCGCGCCGGACACGACCCCTTATACTGGAGGCAACGGAGAGGTGTCAACGCATGGTTTCGAGAACGGCGCGCGCACCGCCGTCGCTACCGGACGTCGTCCCCAGTGCGTCGGCACGATACGGTGAGCCTCCTTTCCGCTTGACAGGTCTTCGCTCGGCCGCCGATAATCACCGGCGCTTGGTTAGAGCGAGGTTTGCCAGGACCTCTCGTCCTGCCGGAACGGGCAGAGTCTTGGCGGACCGCTATGATTTTTTTTCGTTTTTTGCGTGCTCGGCAGTACTCGCCGGAGTCTCCATGTCCTTCGACCTGCACGAAATCATTCAGCGCCATCAGGGGGAGCAGTTCTCGTTGCTCTCCGGGTATATCAACCCCCAGATGGCCAAGGTCCTGAAGATTCTCGGGTTCGACCCGGTGTATGTGCGGGGGCAGGGGTCCCACCTCTGGGACGACCGGGGCAACGACTATCTGGATATGCTTTCGGGCTTCGGCGTGTTCGCCGTGGGCCGGTCCCATCCCAAGGTCAAGGCGGCCATCCACCAGTACCTGGACCTGGACAGCCCCAACCTGGTGAAGATGGGAACGCAGCTCCTAGCCGGCCTCCTCGCCAAGAAATTGGTCGACGAGTTTGCCCCGCCGGGCCTCGACACGGTCTTCTTCTGCAACTCCGGGGCGGAGGCCGTCGACGGCGCACTCAAGTTCGCCCACGCCTATACCGGGAGACGGAAGAATCTCTTCTGCGACCATGGATACCACGGCCTGACGCTCGGAACCCTTGCCGTCAACGGCTGCCGGGAGTTCCGGTCGGATTACGAGGCGATCCTCGCCGGTGGGACGGAGATTCCCTTCGGCGATGCGACGCGACTGGAGGCTGAGCTGTCGCGGGGCGATGTGGCCGCGCTGGTGGTGGAGCCTGTCATCGGCCACGGGGTGTTTATCCCCCCGGACGACTTCCTGCCGCGAGCGCGGGAACTCTGTACCCGCTATGGCACCCTGCTGATCGCCGATGAGGTCCAGACCGGTTTCGGCCGCACGGGAAAGCTCTTCGCCTGCGAGCACTGGAATGTGGTGCCCGACATCATGGCGCTCTCGAAGTCCCTCTCCGGCGGCTACTGCCCGATCGGGGCCATCCTGTACCCGCGGAAGGTCTACGACAAGGTCTTTTCCTCCCTGGATCGGTGCATGGTCCACTCCACCACCTTCGGGCAGAATGACTTGGCCGCGGTCTGCGGCCTGGCCACCCTCGAGGTGCTCCGGGAGGAGGGTCTCGTCGAGAACAGCGCGCGGATGGGGGCGTACCTGGTGGACCGACTGCGCGGCCTCGCGGCCAAGTACGAGCTCATCCGGGAGGTGCGGGGCCGGGGTCTGATGATCGCCATCGAGTTCGGGCAGCCCCGATCGCTCGCCCTGAAGACCGGCTGGAAGATGATCCATGGGATCAATCAGGATCTCTTCTGCCAGTCGATTCTGGTGCCCCTGATCATGGACCACCACGTCCTGGCCCAGGTGTCCGGCCACGGCAGGGATATCATCAAGCTGATCCCGCCCCTGGTCTTCAACCAGGCCGATGCCGACCGATTTGTCGAGGCCTTCGATCAGGTCCTCGCTGCGGCGCACCGGCTGCCGGGACCGATCTGGGAGGTCGGCTCCCGCCTGGCGAAGGCGGCCCTCCGATAGGTGGGGCGGGTTCGCGGCATGCTCGAATCATGAATCCCGACGCCAATCCGGAGCGGAGCCCGTCTCTGCCTCCGACTCCGATGACGCTGCTCCGTGGGTTCCTCGGCTCCCGCGCCGCGTACGGCGGCCTTGCAGTCGGCGTCGTGCTGTTCGTTGCCGTCATCGCCTGGCAGGGGATAGACGACGTGGCGGCAGCCCTCCGGCAGGCAGGATGGGGAATTCTCGCCGTCGCGCTCCTCCATCTTCCGCAGGTGTGGGCGGACGCCATGGGCTGGCGGGCCCTGTTCCCGTCGGGGCAGCAGCCGAAACGGCGGACGATGATCTGGGCCCGCTGGATCGGGGAGTCGATCAACGACCTGCTCCCCGTCCTCCAGATGGGTGGCAACGTGGTGAAGGCCTGGCTCCTCGCGGACCGTGGGGTCCGGGTCGGACCGGCCGGCGCCAGCGTCGTCGTCGACATCACCCTCGTCGTGCTGACGCAGATCCTCTTCACGCTCTTCGGCGTCAGCGTGCTGGTTCCGAGCCTCGGCCTGGGACGGGCGCTGCTGGTGGTGCTGGTCGGCTCCGGCATCATGGCGATCCTGTTGGCGGGGTTCTATGCGGTCCAGCGGCGGGGACTCTTCGGCCTGCTCGTGCGGTTATCGAAGCGGATCCTGGGGGGTCCGGAATGGGTCCCCTTCTCCGACGGCGCCACCACCATGGATGGCGAGGTGCTCCGGCTCTATGGCGAGCGCCGGGTGGTGCTCGCGTCGGGGTGCTGGCACATGCTGGCCTGGTTCGTCGGCATTGCCGAGGTCTGGTACGCCTTGCACCTGCTCGGCCATCCCGTGGACCTCCGGACGGCGTTGCTGTTCGAGAGCCTCGGCCAGGCCATCCGGACCGGGGCCTTCGCGGTGCCCGGCGCCCTCGGCATCCAGGAAGGGGGCTACGTCCTGGTGGGAGGCGCCCTCGGCATCGAGCCCGGCGTCGCGCTCGGCCTCTCCCTGGTCCGGCGGGTGCGGGAACTGCTCCTTGGCCTCCCCGGGCTGGCCTCGTGGCAGGCCTCGGCGATCCGCCGCGCGTTCCGTAAGACCCCCGGGGGCGTCGTGACGGACGGTTCATGCCGGACCCGCCAGTCGCCCCCGCAGCCCAAGGAGCTACCGTGACCGTAGAAGACCCGAAGCGCTGGAAGGTGGAACGTTCCGCCTTGATCCGCGCCGTCAATGCCGGTGGCCGGCTGTTCGAACACGTCATGCCGGATGGACTCCAGGAGGAGGGGCTCCTCCGCGCGGCGCGCCGGCAGGCGGCGCTCGAGGACTTCGGCGACCCGTCGTTCCGCGAGCCCTTCCGCCGGCTTCTGGCATCCGTGAAGAGCGAGGCGCGGCTGAATCCCATGGGGCGCTTGGCCACGCGGCATGACCTGATCCGCCTCCTCGTCAACCGGCTCCGCATGGAGGAGGACCGGAAGCGGAACCCCGGGATCGCGGCGCAGGAGACGCGACGGCCGATCATCATCACCGGGCTGCCCCGGACCGGAACCACCCTCCTGCACGCCCTCCTTGCCCTCGACCCGGCCAACCGGGTTCCCCTGACGTGGGAAACCGTCTACCCCTCGCCACCTCCCGACGCCGCGACGTATCGCACGGACCGCCGCATCGGCGTGGTCAACGGCCAGATTCGCTGGTTCCATCGCCTGGTGAAGGGCTTCAACCGGATCCACCCCGTCGACCCCCAGTTGCCCGAGGAGTGCTTGGTCATCTTCAGCCACTCCTTCCTGAGCTATCAGTTCGAGACCACCCACCGCCTGCCGTCCTATCTGGATTGGCTCGAGGGGCAGGACCTCCGCCCGGCCTACCAGGCGCATCGGCGATTCCTGCAGCACCTCCAGTGGCGGTGCCCGGGCGCACGCTGGGTCCTCAAGGCGCCCGCCCACATGTTCGACTTCGGGGCGATGTTCTCGACCTACCCGGACGCCTGCGTCGTCATGACCCACCGGGATCCCAACCAGGTGACGGCGTCGAACGCGTCCTTGACGGCGACGCTCCGGGGCGCCTTCAGCGATGAGATCGATCCGCTCGAGGTCGGACCGGAATGCAGCCGCCGGTGGGCGGAGGCTATTACCAGAGCCATGCGCTTCCGCGACCAGGGCGGCGTGCCCGCCGAGCGTTTCCTGGACCTGCTCTACCTCGACCTGGTGGCGGATCCGATCCGCGCCGTCCGGACGGTGTACGCCCACTTCGACCTCCCCTTCCCGCCGGGACTGGAGGAGGCGGTCCGCGCGTTCCTCCAGCGGAACCCGAAGGATCGGTTCGGGGCGCACCGCTACAGCCTGGAGCAGTTCGGCATGAACGTCGCGGAAGAGACGCAGCGGTATGCGGCCTACCGGGAGCGCTTCCGGCTGTAACCCGGTGCGGCGCACGAGCGGGGCGCGAGGGGCACATCGGTGGTTCGAGACTGGAAAGGCACCTCATGAGTACTGGCGAGAGTTATTCGCTTTCCGTGATACGGCGACTGGAAGCCGAGAGCATCCACATCATGCGCGAGGTGGTCGCCGAATGCGAGCGGCCGGTGATGCTGTATTCGGTGGGGAAGGATTCCTCGTGCATGGTGCGCCTCGCCCGGAAGGCCTTCTTCCCGGGGAAGATTCCCTTTCCGCTGCTCCATGTCGACACCTCGTACAAGTTCCCCGAGATGTACGAGTTCCGCGACCGCTTCTGCCGCGAGATCGGCGCCGAGCTGCGGGTGTACATGCACCAGGAGGCGCTGCAGGCCAACACCAATCCGTGGGATCTGGGGACCGTGAAGTGCTGCGGCCTGCTCAAGACTCAGGGGTTGCTCAACGCCCTCCGGCTCGGGGAGTACGACGGCGTCATGGGTGGCGCGCGCCGCGAAGAGGAGCGCTCCCGCGCCAAGGAGCGCATTTATTCGTTTCGCGACGAGCACGGCCAGTGGGACCCGAAGAACCAGCGCCCGGAACTGTGGAACCTGTATAACGGCCGGGTGGGCCCCGGCGAGAGCATTCGCATCTTCCCGCTCTCCAATTGGACCGAGCTCGACATCTGGCAGTACATCGCGCTGGAGGACATCCCCGTCGTGCCCCTCTACTTCGCCCGGGAGCGCGAGGTCGTGGTGCGGGGTCGCCATCTGATCCCGGTCGGGGACGCCACCCGGATGATGCCGGGCGAGACCCCGCAGCGCGTCATGTGCCGCTACCGCACGCTCGGATGCTACCCGTGCACCGGGGCGGTTCGCTCCACGGCCCGGACGGTCGGCGCGATCATCGAGGAGCTGAAAACGGCCAAGCACTCGGAGCGCATCACCCGGATCATCGACCACGACCAGGACGGGTCGATGGAGCAGAAGAAGCGCGAGGGATACTTCTGACCATGAACGCCCAGCATGCCTTGCTCCACCGTGACGGCGACCCCGATCTGCTCAGATTCACCACGGCCGGGAGCGTCGACGACGGAAAATCCACGCTGATCGGCCGGCTGCTGCACGACGCCGACGCCCTCTACGAGGACCACATCGAGGCGCTGAAGAAGGCCGCCGGGGGCCGGGGCGACGAGATCGATTTCTCGTTCATCACCGACGGCCTCAAAGCCGAACGCGAGCAGGGAATCACCATCGACGTGGCCTACCGCTACTTCGCCACGGCGAAACGACGGTTCATCATCGCCGACACGCCCGGCCACGAGCAGTACACCCGCAACATGGCCACCGGCGCCTCGACCGCCGACCTCGCCGTGATCCTGATCGACGCCCGGCTCGGTGTGCTCACCCAATCGAAGCGCCACGGGTTCATCTCGTCCCTCCTGGGCGTGCCGCGGCTCGTGGTGGCGGTCAACAAGATGGACCTGGTGGGGTACAACCAGGAGGTCTTCGAGCGGATCAAGGACGAGTACACGGACTTCGCCACCCGGCTGGGCTTCGGCGACCTCACATTTATCCCGGTCAGCGCGCTGCGGGGCGATAACGTCGTGCACAAGAGCCGCCGGATGCCGTGGTTCGACGGCATCCCGCTCTTGACCCATCTGGAGAATGTCTACGTCGGGGGCGACCGGAACCTGATCGATTTCCGTTTTTCGGTCCAGCGCGTGGTGCGGCCCGACCAGACGTTCCGGGGGTACAGCGGGCAGATCGCGGCGGGGGTGGTGCGCCCGGGGGACGAGATCGTGGTGCTCCCATCGGGTAAGCGCTCGCAGATCACCCGCATCGTGACCTACGACGGCGATCTCGCCTACGCCTTCGCGCCGCTCTGCGTGACGCTATGCATCGCGGACGACATGGACATCAGCCGCGGGGACATGATCGCCCACCCCAAGAATCTGCCCCGCGTCGAGCGGTCGGTCGAGGCGATGGTGGTGTGGATGAGCGATCAGCCGCTGGCGGTTGGGAAGACGTATCTGGTCAAGCACGGCTCCGCCGTCGTGAAAGGCAGCTGCGCGGAGATCCAGTACCGCGTCGACCCCAACACGCTCCGCCGCGACGAGGGCCCGCAGCTGGGCCTGAACGACATCGGCCGGGCGCGCTTCAGCTTCTTCAAGCCCCTCTTCGTCGACGAGTACCAGCGCAGCCGGCAGACGGGCAGCTTCATCGTGATCGATCCGCTCACCAACGTCACCGTGGGGGCGGCGATGGTGATCGCCCGGGCGGGCGCCGACCAGGTCTCGCGCCAGGGCGCGCAGGAGACTGTCAGCCGCGACATCGCCTGGCAGCGCAGCAAGGTCACCCCCGACGACCGGGCGCGCCTGCTCCGACAGCAGGCGGCCACCATCTGGCTCACCGGGCTGAGCGGCTCGGGTAAATCGGCCATCGCCATGGAGCTGGAACAACGGCTGATCGAGGCGGGGCACGCGTGCTTCGTGCTCGATGGGGACAACATCCGGCACGGCCTGAACCGGGATCTGGGCTTCTCGCCGAGCGACCGCAAGGAAAACATCCGGCGGATCGCCGAGGTGGCGAAGCTCTTCAACGACGCGGGGCTGTTCGTGATCACGGCGTTCATCTCCCCCTACCGGGAGGACCGCAACGCCGCGCGGGAGATCATCGGCAGCGCGAGGTTCGTCGAGGTGTATCTGAGCGCCAGCGTTGACGTGTGCGAACGGCGCGATCCGAAGGGTCTGTACGCCAAGGCGCGGGCCGGACAGATCGCGGAGTTCACCGGGGTCTCTGCGCCGTACGAGCCGCCCCTGACGCCGGAACTGACGATCGACACGGGGGCGTCCGGCCTCGACGAGAGCGTGGCGACCCTGTTCGATTTCTTATCGGATCGGCGCCGGTAAGCCGCTCGGGGAGCAGGCTGCTGAAACAGGCCCATCTGCGGGGACCCATCCTCCGGACGGGTACCCCGCGTGCTCGGGCGCTCGTTGCGGCGTACCTGGAGTACGCCTTGACCCACCTGCGGCGGGTACCCCGCCCTTTGCCCGCCGCCTGGCATCTGGACCTTTTTGAGCAGCCTGTGTGCCAGCGGGTTTTTCAGCATCGTGTCAGGCCTCGTCCAGAACGACGTCTTGCGCCTGGCGCGTGAATCTCGGAGGGTGTCGCGATGCGGTTTCGCCTCTGACCGTCCGCGTGGCTGCTGCTCCTGGTAGGAGCAGGCGTGGTGGTGTATCGCTGGCTTTTCTGACCGGATGATCCGTCGGCCGGTGGGCAGCAAGTCGTCGCCATTCCGACGGAGTTCGCACGCTCGCCCTCACTGCCCGGGCGAAGGATTGCGCCCATGCCCAAGACGTCCCCTCCGCGTCACACGCTGGTTCTGGTCCTGGCCCTCACCGTCGCGCTGGCGGCCATCGCGGGCGGCTGGGCGTGGTACCTCCTGCGACCGGGCCGACCGCCGGTGAGTGCCATGCTTGGGGGACTACAGCTCTTCGGAACCCTCCCCGATTTCTCCCTGACCGAGCGCGACCGCCGGACGGTGACCCGGTCCGACCTCGTCGGCACAGTGTGGGTCGCCAACTTCATCTACACCCAGTGCACCGATACCTGCCCGCTCCAGAGCGCCCGCATGGCCGTCTTGCAGCGGGACTTTGCCGGAGAATCGGGGCTGCGATTCCTCTCGATCACGGTGGATCCGAAGCGCGATACCCCCGCCGTCCTCGCCAAGTACGCCGCCCGCTACGAGGCCGACCGCAGCCAGTGGTGGTTTCTCACCGGGGACAAGCAGGCGATCTACGCCCTGATTCAGGAGGGATTCCGGCTCAGCGTGGAGGACCCGACGGAAACGGCCGCGCCCGCCCCGGTCTCGTCGCCGCGGGGAAACCAGACCGAGCGCTCGACAGGATGGTGGACGCTCCCGCGCGCGAAGGGCGTCGATCGCGCACTCCGGCACCTGCTGGAGCCGGACCTGGCGCGGGCGCACTCCGATTCGGAGTTTCTCGCCCCGCCGTTCCTGCACAGCTCCTGGTTCGTCTTGGGCGACCGGAAGGCACGCATCCGCGGGTATTACCGGACCGAGGACGACTCGAGCATGCGGCAACTGCGGCGCGACATCCGCACCCTGCTCGGGGCCGCGCCCGAGTGAATCAGCAGGCTGCTGAACAACCCACCTTCGCCCAGGCTGCTCAAAACGGTCCATATGCAAGGCGGAACGCGAAAGGCCGAGTGAGCGTACTCCAGGTACGCCGCAACGAGTGCCTAAGCGGTCCAACGCCGCAGATGGGTCGTTTTCAGCAGCCTGTTAGACCTTCATCCCCTCGGCGACATACCACATCGGATGCTGTTCCACCGAGGCCCCGAACCCGGACTCCATCAGCATCTTCTCCACCGCACGGGGCGTAAAGAAATCCTCGGGGCGGTGCTCGATCGCAAACGGAAGCAAGTGCGCGGTCGGCCCCCAGTCCACGATCAGCAACTTCCCGTCTGGCTTGGTGACGCGCCCCATCTCCCGCAGGGCCGCCGGGACCTCCACCAGGTGATGGAACAGCATGACCCCGACGGTCAGGTCGAATTCGTCGTCCCGGAACGGCAGTCGCTCCGCTGATCCCGGCCCCAGCGTGACGGTCGCCGTCAACTCCGCCTCCTGGACCGCCGCGGCGCCCTGCTTGAGGGATTCCTCCGACGGATCCACCGACCAGACGTGGCTCCCCGGCGCCAGATGGCGCGCGAGAAAGACGGCGTTCCGCCCGAACCCCGTGCCGACGTCCAGCGCCCGGATGGCCTGCGTGGGCAGCCGCGTCAGCAGTGCCGCCCGGATCTCGTCCCCGTGACCGAAGAAATCGTGCTTTCCGCCGCCGGGCCCCGACTTGGGCCGGTCGACCGGTTTCCCTTTATGGTGCATGGCGTGTCCTTATTCGAGCAGTCAGCGATCAGCGAACAGCGGTCAGTCTCGTGGCTGAACGCTGAATGCTGACGGCCGAGCGCTGCTCTACCCGAGCATTTCCCCCATCCGCGTCCCCGCCACCCGGAATTGCCGGCAGTCTAAGTGCAACCCCGGAAGGTGTCAAGCCTTCCTTGGCCCGCCTTCCCTGGCCCACTGCGCCACGGTCTGACCCATAGGAAGTTGGAAAGGCGCCAGTCAGGGGGCGGGCAAGGAGAGCCGGCGGGAACGGGGGTAGAGCCCGCCTGGGGGGTTCCCCGGGAATCAGCAGGCTGCTGAAGAACTCGTCTCACTCAGGCTGCTCAAAAAGGCCCAGATGCCAGGCGGCACGCCGGAGGCCGGGGTACCCAGCGCAGCTGGGTCCAGGCGTACTGGAGGTACGCCGCAGCGAGTGCCGAGGCCGGCGGGGTACCCATCCGGAGGATGGGTCCCCGCAGATGGGCCTTTTTCAGCAGCCTGTCGGGTCTAGCCGAAGACGCCCCCCATCTTGGAGCCAGCCATCCGGTTGATGATGAAGAGGCAGGCGGCGCCGAGGATGATCAGGATGAACCCAAGGGCGGCCGCCTCGTTGACGGAGCCGCCGATGTAGAAGTTGAAGATGCCCACCGTCATCATCTCATGGCCGGGGATGACCAGCAGCAACGTGGCCGACGCCTCCTGGAGGGCCAGGATGAAGGAGTAGAGGGACCCCACCAGGACCCCCTTCCAGATGAGGGGGAGCGTGACGTCCTTGAAGGTCCTGGGCTTGGTGGCGCCGACGCTCTCGGCCGCCTCCTCGAAGGAGCGGTGGACGATCAAGAGCGAGGCGAAGGTCCCCCGCACCGTATAGGGGAGCCGCCGGACCGCCAGGACGATGGGAATGATGATCCACATGCCGATCAGGGCGGTGGCCATGAAGGGGAAGGGGTCCCGGAAGGCCCGCATATAAGCGATGCCGATGCCGGTCCCCGGCAGGGCCAGGATCAGCGTGGTCAGCGAGTCGAGGACGTCGCGCCCCGGAAGTTTGGTCCGGGACATCACCCAGGCCACCGGCACCCCCACGGCGATACAGATCACGACCGATATCCCCGAAAAGAGCAGACTGTTGAGGATGAACTTGGGCGTCTCGAAGGCCACCCGTTCGAAATACTGGAGCGTGTACTTCACCGGAAAGGGGGTCAGCGCCCACCCCTTGCCGAAGGAATCCAGCGCGAGGCCCAGATAGGGAATGAAAGCCAAAATCAGGATGAACCCCAGGAAGGCGATCGCCCCCACCTGCGCCAGGGGGGAGAGCTTCTTCCGCTCGATCACCGAATAGGAGAGAGAGCTGTAATCCTTGATCGACACGTACTTCTTGGCAATGATCAGAAACAGGATGGCCAGGATCACCATGATGGCCGAAATGACGATCCCCATCTTGAAGAGACGCCGGTCCACGAACTGAACGATGTTCAGGTAGGCCTGGGAGGCGAGCAGGTCGGAGATTCCGACCACCAGCGGTGTGGCAAAGTCGGCGAAGGTCCAGATGAAGACCAGGAGCGCCCCGGAAACATAACCCGGAGTGGTCAGCGGGAACGTGATGTCCCAGAATTTGCGGATCCCCCGGGACCCGACGCTCTCAGCCGCCTCGTCCAGGGAGGGCGATATCTTTCCCATGGCGTCGACGATGGAAAGCGTCATCAGCGGAAAAAGATGCAGCGTCTCCACCAGGAGAATCCCGTGGAGTCCGTACATGAAGTTGACCGGCTTCTGAAAGCCGAGATAATCCTGGAGAATGATGTTGACGGTTCCGGCGCGGCCCAGGATGAAGACGAAACCCATGACGCCGACCAGGGGGGGCATGATCATGGGGACGATCGTCAGGTACGAGAAGAGCCCCCGCCCGGGAAAATCGTACCGCAGCAGAAGAAACGCGATCGCGATGCCGATGATGGAGGTCGTGATCACGGTGGCCACGCCCAGGATCATGGAGTTCAACAGGGATTTCAGATAGAAGGCGTCTGTGAAGAAATCCTGGAAATTCGAAAAAGTAAAGGCCCCCGCCTCGGTCGTGAAGCTGTCGTAGAACAGACGGATCAGAGGATAGATGAGAAAAACGACGAAAAATGCCCAGACGGCGCCATACGCCAGCAGGCCGCTGATTTTCATCTCAGACCAGACGCTAGACTTGCGCAGGGCAATGGTGGTTTCTGTTTTCACACTCAGGGCCCTCTCTTCTCAGGTCGTCTCAGGCGGGAATCCCCAGGGTGATCTGGATGGGAAAGCGCACATTCACCTTCTCGTCAATGGGGAAAGGTCTCTGGTTCCAGGGATTCTGCACGTCCACCTTGAAGAGGGTCTCCGGATCCAGCGCGATGTCGTAGCGGATGGTGTTGCCGATATAGGAAGCAAAGTTGACCTTCCCGGCGATCAGGTTCATCTCGTCGTTCTTTTCGTCGGTGTTGCAGATGGTAGCAACCTCGGGACGGACGGTGACCTTGCAGGCCTCCCCGGTCTTGAAGCGGCCCTCATAGACGCATTTGAGCAGACCGAAGCGGGTCTGCACGGCCATCCAGCCCTTCGCCTCCTGGATCTCCTTCACCTCGCCGGCGATCAGATTGTTGATGCCGATGAAATCGGCAACAAAGGGGTTTGCCGGTCTTTGATAGAGATCCCGGGGAGATCCGAGCTGCTGAAGCTTCCCGTGATCGAGGACCGCGATGCGGTCCGAGAGGGTCAGGGCCTCTTCCTGATCATGGGTCACGTAGATGGCGGTGATGGCCAGATCCTTCTGGAGCTTCCGGATTTCGGCGCGCACCTGCTGGCGGATCTTGGCATCCAGGTTGGAGAGGGGCTCGTCGAGCAGCAGCACGTCCGGATTGAGAACCAGGGCGCGCGCCAAGGCCACGCGCTGCTGCTGACCGCCCGAGAGCTGACCGGGATATCGCTTTTCGAGGCCCGTCAGATTGACCAGCGAGAGGGCGCGGTTTACCTTCTTCTCCATTTCCGCGTGGGCCGTTTTCTTGATCTTGAGGCCGTAGGCCACATTGTCGAAGATGGTCATGTGTGGCCAGAGGGCATAGTTCTGAAAGACCATGCCGATGTTCCGCTCATAGGGAGGGATGGCCGAAACCTCTCGGTCGCCGAAGTAAATCTCCCCGGAATCGGGCTTGTGAAAACCGCCGATGAGCCGGAGGATCGTCGTCTTACCGCACCCGGAAGGCCCCAGCAGGGTGAAAAGTTCGCCGTCCCGTATATCCAGGGACACGTGGCTCACCGCCTCCAGGGTTCCGAACCTTTTCACCATGTCCTTCAATCGGATATTCATCGCTCGACCCATGTCAGGCTGCTCAAAAAGGCCCATCTGCAGCGTTGGTTTGCCTCGGCACTCGCTGCGACGTACCTCCAGTACGTCTGGACCCAGCGGCCTGGGTACCCCGCCTGCGGCTAACCGCCTTGCATCTGGACCTCTTTGAGCAACCTGAGGCAACCGGATATTACTTCTTGATGATTTCCTTGTGCTTCTCGGCGATCTCCTTCCGGAAGTAGGCGTTCACGTCCTCGTTCCGCTTCTTCTCGCCGGCGATCTTCGGGTCGTAGACGTTGCCGACCTGGATGTCATAGAAGGAGCGGATGCCGGCGGTGAACTGGACCGCCTTCTCCGCGGCAGAGCCGGGGGCGCCCTGCACCTTGTACTTGGAGGTGATGGGGTAGAGGCCGCGCTCCATGAAGACTCGCTGACCTTCCTCGGTCAGCAGGAACTCGATGAAGGCGTGGGCAGCCTTGGGGTGGGGGGCGCCCTTGAGCACCGCCATCGGTTCGGGGGTCACGTAGGCGTTCTTGGGGTAAACGAACATCACGTCATAACCGCCGAGAACTTCGGCGAAGGCCATATAACTGGGGACTGCCACACCGACGGCAAACTCGCCTTTGGCCACCACGCTCGGCACGTCACGGGAACGGGCCGTGAAGATTCCCGTGTTGGCCGCCAGCTTGGTCAGCCAATCCCATCCCTTTTCCCAGCCGTGCATGGCCAGGATGACTTCGTAGCTCGCATGGCTCGAGCTCGACCGGTCCGGCGTGCACTGGGCAATATGACCCTTCAGTTTGGGATTGAGCAAATCGTCCCAGTCCTTGATCTCCACGCCCATGCGCTTGAGCAGCGTCGGCTGGTAGATGAGGCCGTACGGTTCCAGCGTCGTCCCCACCCAGAACCCTTTGGGGTCTTTCAGGGGAAGCCCGACGGGTTTGCCGATCGTGGCCGGGATCTCATCCCACATCGCCTTGGGGATGGTCACCTTGTCCAGGAGGCCCTGGTCGGCCAGCAGGTCGAACAGCGTCCCCTCTCCGCCCCAGAAAACGTCCGCCTGAGGCTTCCCCTTCCACTCGACGATCTGGCCATACGCGACCGGTGTACCCTGCGGCATGGCGCTGGTCTTGAGATTCACGTCATACTTCTTCTTCACATACGCCGCGAAGGCCTTCAGGGCCGGATCATGGACATCCTTGGAGACCGGGGTGATGAGATAGAATTCATTTTCGATCTGCTGGGCCGCCGCCGGCGCCCCCAGCAGCAGAACCGCGACAACCGCCACTCCGAGGAGCCTCCAGAGATTCTTCATTGGTTCCCTCCTTGTCTGTTGCGATCTGCCCATTCAGAAACACCAAACCCCAGCGCAGGACGACGACCCGCCGACCGCTGGGGCTTTCTCCTGGTCTCTGCCCTCCGCGACGAGGACGGGGGAACGGCGATCAGTTCGATGGCAGTCTATGTGGAACCCCAGGGAGTGTCAAGCCCCGCGTCTCGTGTCGCGTCAATACCGCACGGACGCCGAGCGGAACCATCAAATCTTCGTGGCGGTGGTGCCGTAAGGATGCGGATCGGAGGATGCGGACCGAATGACCAGCAGGATGCGGAAAAACTCGCTTCTCCCCAGGCCGCTCAAAACGGTCCAGATGCCAGGCGGGATGCGCAAGGCCGAGTGAGGCGTACTGCGCGTACGCCGCAACGAGTGCCTAAGCAGCCCAACGCCGCAGATGGGCCGTTTTCAGCGGCCTGTTAGGCGATTCGTCGTTCGGTCGCGTAGGCGGTGAACGCGGGACGTTCCCGCCGGATCGCGTGCATCTCCGCCAGCAGCGATTCCTGCTGGGCGGTCGGGAGGCGCTCGATGTAGCGGCAGAGGTCGTCGCAGTTCTCGGGGTGGTCGCCAACGAGCCCGAGATGTTCCAGCGCCGCATCCCGTTCCGGATCGGCCCAGGTGGCTTGCTGGGCCAGCCCGATGAGGTCGCCGACGCCCTGGAAGATGCTGTCGTGCTCGTGAAACATCTGCCGGACGCCGTCGTCGCCGAGAAATCCGGAGAGGGCCGGGTACAAGTGCAGCTCCTCGAACTTGAAGTGCGCTCCCAGCAAGGTATCGGCGCCTCCCAGGATCGTCCGCACGAGGGGAACGTCGCCATCCTCGATGGCCCGGTGGAGTCGCAACAGGGCCCCGCGGATCCGCTGGTGGTCGGCCCGAAATTCTTGGATCAGCATCGTCTCCATGGCCCCTCCTCGCAGGCCGTTGAAAAACGCCCATCTGCGGCGTTGGCGCGCCTCGCCACTCGCTGCGGCGTACCTCCAGTACGCCTCACTCGGGCATCCGCACACCGCCTTGCATCTGGACCTTTTTGAACAGCCTGCACGAGAGTGAGTTTCTTCAGCAGCTTGCCATCCTGAATCCGCTCTCAACCCTAATCGTCTTGGCGTCCTTGGCGCCTTGGCGGTTCAAACAGTTCGCGTTGGGCTACCCGGCGCCAGCGCGCAGCTCCTGGAGCAGCCCGACCATCCGCTCGTGGACGCCGGCCCCCGTCTCCTGCGCTTCGAACCGCTCAAAGGCGTGCGCGAGATCGTGCTGATCCTCGGCCGACAAAGCCCGATCCGCCATCGGGAATAGGACCTGGTTCTCCTTGGCGATGTGATTGCGGAGCAACTCGATGTACCCCCAGCCGTTGTGCCGGATCGTCTCCGCGGCCCGGGGGTCCGACCCGATCTTGGCCGCCCCCTCCGCGATCCCGCGGATGAAGGCCCGGCCGGCCTGGTGCTCCGACAACATCACCGCGATCGGCCCACCCTGGGTGGGGAAGCCCTGCTCGCCCAACCGCTTGAACAGGAGATCCTCTTCCTTCCCGTGGTGGCACTTGTCGGCGAACCCTCGCAGGAATTCGACGGCCTTCTCGAAGTAGACCCGATCCGCCGGCGTCGGGTCGTCACCCATCCGATCCAGCCGCTTCCCCAGCGCCTCGAGCGCCTGGAGGATCAGTTCGTGCTCCGCCATCAGGATCTGCGTGGGGGTCGCCCCCTCCTCGCCATGGTGATGTCCATGCTCGTGATTCGACATGACGCTATCCCTTTCTGCTCTCACCCGTCTCCAAATGTGGTTGCGGTCCTGGCCGTCGCCGCGCGGTCGCCCGCAGCCTCACGAGCGATCCGGCCATCCCATGTCACGTTCCAGCACCCCGACCACGTCCGCGTAGTGCGCCGCGGTGCGCTGTCCCCCTTCCGCCGACTCGAATCGAGCGAACGCCGCGCAGAGACCGGCGCGCTCGTCCGACCCGAGGAAGTCTTCGACCGTCGGGAACACCTTGTGATCCTCGCGGTCAATGTGCGCACGAAGGAGCACCGCATACGCCTGGCCGTGCTCCAGGAGTTCCGACGCTACCGCAGGCTCCGCCTCCAGCCGGGCCGCCGCATCGGCCATGGCCCGGACATGGGCCCGGCCAGCCGTGTGGTCCGAGGACAGCACCCCGACCGGGCCGCTCTTCTGGGGGTAGTCCATCTCCGCCACCATGAACGGGAACAAAATACCCTCCTCCTTGCCGTGATGGTACCGATCCGCGAAGACCTGGAAGAACTCCACCAACGCCGCGAAGAACGGCCCGCCCATGGACGTTCCCGCTTCCAGCCGGGCCAGGCCGCGCTCCAAGAGTTCCACGGCCCGGAGGATCAGCGCGTGCTCCTCCGCGAGAATCGCGATGGGCGAGTCGTCGCTCGAGGAAGTCGGAACCGGACCCGGCGCGTGTGCGTCCATGATGTGTGCCCTCCAGCAGATCGGCCGAAAACCTGACCCCATCATGCCCCACTGCCCCGCCGCCCGCCTTGATCCAGATCAAGTTGCAGCGATGCGGGGGGCGATAACAGCATCGTGAGGCGGGAGGCGTCAGGGGTGAGTTTCAATCCACGCCCACGTGCGGGGGAGGCTCGCAAAGTTTGATGGATCGAAGGAGACGAAGTCGGCTCGGTCCGCGGAACGGGCGTAGCGCGCCGAGCGGGCCGTCCGCAGCGTCTGTACGCTGTCCGGGATCACGTCCCCTCATGACCCGGCTTTCGAGGGTCCGTCTTTCCCCTTGACGTTCGTCTCTGGTCCGCCAGATACTTCCCCCTGACCCACGAGGACGCAAGCCGCGAGCCCGGCACCCCGTGGTCGGTCCGGTGGGCCCACCCCTGGCGGGCTTGCGGTCCAGAAACAGGGCGCCATCGTACCGTGCCCCTGAAAATCAACAATCGAGAATTAAGAACGAACATGAGAACACTGGAACAGTTCTTCCGTCAACTGCCCCAGATCCCTACGGCCACTGTCTGGCTGTTGAACGATCTCGCCGAATACCGCGGCAAGCAGGAACTGTTTACAAGACAATCGCCTCAAAGACTGAAGGTGCTGCGCGAACACGCCCTGATCGAAAGTGCGGTCGCCTCTAATCGGATCGAGGGAGTAGAGATCGATCAACGACGGGTCGGCACCGTGATCTTCGGCAAGAGCCATTTACAGGACCGCAACGAACAGGAGGTACGCGGGTACCAAACAGCGCTGTCTCTGATCCATGAACAGCACGCCACGCTCTCGGTGTCGCCGGAGACTATCCTGCGACTCCATGCTCTGATCCGCCCGCAGATCTGGGACCGTGGGTGCTTCAAAATAGCGGACGGCGAGATAATCGAAAAACACCAGGATGGCCGCGTCACAGTCCGCTTCCGCCCCCTTTCCGCCAAGGAGACCCCCGCTGCCATGGAGCAGCTTTGCAGACTCTCGGACCAAACCATTCAAGACAAACAGGTCCCTCCGCTCGTCATCTGGGCCGCCCAGAACCTCGATTTCTTGTGCATTCACCCGTTCCGTGACGGCAATGGCCGTGTGTCGCGTTTGCTGCTCCTGCAGTCGCTTTACCATCTCGGTTTCACCGCCGGTCGCTACATCAGCCTGGAACGCCTCATTGAGCAGAGCAAGGATCGCTACTACGAGACTCTTCAGGCGAGTTCACAGGGGTGGCATGACGGAAGGCACGATCCCTGGCCGTATGTGAACTACCTTCTCTACACGTTGAAACAGGTGTACCAGGAATTCGAAGCACGCTATGAAAACACCCCCCGCCACTCGGAGAAAAGACCGAGGCCGTCCGGCAAGCCGTAGCGGGTTTCGTCGGGGCGTTTCATGTAAACGAACTGCACAAGAGGTGCCCGGAGGTCAGCCTGGACATGATTCGGAAGGTATTGAAGGACATGGCCTCGGAGAAGTCCGTCGAGTGCCTTGGTCGCGGAAAGCAGGCCAAATGGCGGCGTATTGGGTAATAAGTAATGGTAATAGGTAATTTAATCGGTAAGACAGACGCCTGACCGACTTTCACCAGCAGATCACTGCCGCTCTCAAGGACGTCGAGACCTACCCGCTCCCTGAAGCCGCCACCCGGCTTTTCTCCACGCTCGGCTTATAGATCCGGCCGCACTCTCCCGATTGCCTCCGTCGCCGGCATCTGCCGCGAGTCGGACCAGGGCCAAATCCTCACGCCCCGCGGGGGGCGACCGTTCTGCACGATCTGCCATGACCTGATGATTCAGTTTCAATCCGCGCCCCCGCGCGGGGGGCGACGCTCTGCGGCCGAGTGTGCCGCGTCCGCACTCACTGCCCCCGCCGGCCGCTCGGCCGCCGCGTGCGGTACCGACGGGGCGACAGGGATGGCCGGCAGCGACAGCGGTGGAGGTCAAATCTTTATCGTGCTCTTCCGCTGCCGAGGGCTACGCGGATACATCCGTCCGCCTTGCTCGACGCGAAAGCCGGCGGGCGACAGGGATATTCGACAGGGACAGTGGCGCGGGTCACTCCGTTACGCCGTTACTCCGATGCCGACGACGTCGCCGGTATACGGGCCGGCCCTCCTCGACCTTGAACCCAATGGAGCGCCTTGGTTTCGGCGGCGGGGCCATGAGTTGGCGGATGGCGTCGAAGACGACCTTGAACTGGGCGTCGTATTTCTTCTCGAGATTGTCAAGGCGGTAGGCAAGATCGGCGTGGTGGGTCAGGGACCGGCGAAGCCGGACAAACGCACGAACCACAAACACGCTCACGTCCACCGCTTGGGGGCTGCGCAGAACGTTCGCGGCCATGAGGGCGCCGTGTTCCGTGAACGCATACGGAGGGAACCGGGGATTTCGGTGCTTCTTGGAACCGGTCACAACTTGTGACCGGTTCGTCCTGGTTCTTGACGTCACAGATTCTGATTTCAAGTCCGCAACCTCTTGAAAAGTGAGCCGAAACATAAACTCGGAAGGAAAGCGTCCGGGGTTCCGCTTCACTGCCTGGTTCAACGCTTTGGTCGTGACATCATAGAGCCGTGCCAAATCGTGGTCCAAGATTACCCGTTCACCTCGAACGGCCACGATCATGTCTTCGACGCGCACCGCGGCAGATGGTAGACCTTGCTCACGTGTGGACACCTTCCCTCCCGCTCTAGAGGACACTGGAGAGCATCCCAACGCCTTGTTCGGTGAAGGCGTAGGGAAGGTACCGCCGGCCGCCCCGGGACTTCGAGGTGCCAAAATGGTACCTCAAACCCTCAAACTCGTCGGGCAATAGCTGAAACATGAAGTCGCTCGGAAAGCGCTCTTGGTTGCGCTTGACCGCACGTACCAGGGCTTTGGTTTCAACCCCGTACATGGCCGCAAGATCGGTGTCAAGGAGGACCTTATGGCCTCTAAGCATGAGGATTGCCCCTTCGATCCGCTCCACCGGAATCAGACTCCGCTCAGACATCGAAATCTCCACTCTACCAGGCGCCCCTCTGGTGCCTCTGGATACGCGCCGACCTCGATGGCCCAGTCGCTGTTGCGGACGTCGGCGGTCACGATCGCACCGGGCTCCGTGAAAGCATTCAAGAGCTTCCGCCGGCCGGCCTGTTCGTTTGATGTCGCATATTGCGATATCAAAACCGCAAACTCACTGGAAACCGCCCGACGCGCGTTCGCCACAACGCAAAACGGCCCTGGGCGACGCACGTGTCGCGCAGGGCCGTGATGGTCCGACACCAGAAGGCACACCGGCCGCCCCCGTTTCCCCCCTCCCGGCGTGGCTGACCGCTGCTGATTGTCGGGCCACGCTACCGCCAGCCGTCATGGCCGTCAAGCCACTGTTGGCGCCAAGCAGGTTTCGAGGACAACCCTGGTCCCCGCGTGCTCCAGCCTATCCGACCACTGTGACATCCGGGGTCACACCGTGCGCATGCCAGACGCCGGAAGGCGTCCTCCAAAAATACCGGCCCCGTGCGACACCACTGATCGCACGGGGCCAATTCGTTTCCGCGTCGCACGACGCATCCGTGTGCCCTGATCCCGTGCGCCGCCTCGGCGTTGCTTCTCGCACCTCCGGGCATATCAGCCCGTCGGCTGGGCCCACCCCGCCGCCCGGGCCACGGCGCGGCGCCAGCCGGCGAACAACTCTTCCCGCCGCGTCGGCTCCATCCGGGGCAGGAACCGCCGGTCGGCGGCCCAGTTCTGCGCGATCTCCTCGCGGCTTGCCCAGTAGCCGACGGCCAGGCCGGCGAGGTAGGCCGCGCCCAGGGCCGTCGTCTCCCGGACGACCGGCCGGACCACCGGCGTCGCCAGGATGTCGGCCTGGAACTGCATCAGCAGGTTGTTGGCCGTGGCCCCGCCGTCCACCCGCAACTCCGCCAGCGTCAAGCCGGCGTCGGAGAGCGCCGCCCCCAGCACCTCGCGGCTCTGATACGCGATCGCCTCCAGCGCGGCGCGGACCAGGTGGGCGCGGGTCGTCCCGCGCGTCAGGCCCAGGATGGTGCCGCGCGCGTACATGTCCCAGTGCGGCGCACCCAGGCCCACGAACGCCGGCACGAAGTACACGCCGTCGGTGTCCGGCACGGAGGCGGCCAGGGCTTCCGATTCCGCCGAGTCGGCGATGACCCGGAGCCCGTCCCGCAACCACTGGATGGCCGCGCCCGCGATGAAGATACTGCCCTCCAGGGCATACTCGGCCCGTCCCTCGACGGGGCTGGCCGCGATCGTCGTGAGCAGGCCCGCCTGCGATGCCACCGGCCGATCCCCCGTGTGGATCAAGAGGAAGCAGCCGGTCCCGTAGGTGTTCTTCGCCATTCCGGGCGCGAAGCAGGCCTGGCCGAACAAGGAGGCCTGCTGGTCCCCAGCGATACCGGCGATGGGGATCTCGGCCCCGAAGAGATCCGGGGTCGTGTGCCCGTACCGAAAGCTGGACGGTCGCACCTCCGGCAGCATCCGCACGGGCACGCCCAGGGCGCCGCACAGATTGGCATCCCAGGCGAGCTGGTGGATGTTGAAGAGCATCGTCCGGGAGGCGTTGCTGTAGTCCGTCACCCAGGTCCGCCCCCCCGAGAGCTTCCAGCCGAGCCATGTATCCACCGTGCCGAAGCAGACCTCGCCGGCGTCCGCCCGGGCGCGGAGGCCCGGCACGTGCTCCAGGAGCCACTGGATCTTGGTGCCCGAGAAGTACGCGTCGATCACGAGACCCGTGCGCTGCCGCACCGCCGATTCCCAGCCGCCGGCCTTCAGCGCGTCGCAGATCGCGGCCGACCGTCGGCACTGCCACACGATGGCGTTATGCACAGGCGTGCCGGTGCGCCGATCCCAGACGACGGTCGTCTCGCGCTGGTTGGTGATCCCGATGGCCGCGATCTGCGCCGCCGTCACCCCGGCCGAGGCGATGGCCTCCCGCGCCACGGCGAGCTGGCTCTCCCAGATCTCCAGCGGGTCGTGTTCCACCCAACCCGGCTGCGGGTAGATCTGCCGGAACTCCCGCTGGGCCACCGCCTTCACCCGGGCCTGTCGGTCGAACAGGATCGCGCGGGAGCTGGTCGTGCCCTGATCCAGGGCCAATACGTAGGTGTCCATCGTGTTCAGCCCCCTGGTTAGTATCGTCCCGGTTTCACCGTCCGCTCCACCTCCTCGACCCAGGCGCCCTGCTGGTGATCGAAGGTCTTCACGACGACCCGGTCGGAATGGAGGAACAGCGACGTGGTCCAGATCCGCTCCCGCTGCATGTCGGTGACGTGGACGGTCGTCACCTGCCCCTCGAACAGGTTGATCGCCGACCGGTAGCTCTCGTTGGTGGCGGACACGTGCAGGTGCCCGGCGACCCACAGGAACACCTGGCGGTTCCGCAGGAGCAGCTCGCGCAGCTCCGCATGCGGCTGCGCGACGTAGTCGTCCTTGTTGACACGGTCGTTGAAGTCGAGGAGCGTGCCGCGGAGGGGAGCGTGGAAGAAGATGACTGTTGGCGTGGTGCTGTGCCGGCGGAGCTCCGCGCGCAACCAGTCCAGTTGGCGCCCGGAGATCTGCGCAAGGTGCGGCGACAGCAGGTGATCGGTGGACAGGAAGACGAGCAGATAATTCCCGACCCGCCGACTGGAATACACCTCGTCCAGGCCGAAGGCCTCCCGGAATCGCCGGAGCTTCGCCGCGCGGCTGTCCGGGCTGCCCCTGGTCCGACCTCCGCGGGCATTCGGCCCGTCTTCGTAGATATAGTCGTGGTTGCCGACGAGAAAGTGGGTCGGCGCGGTCAACGTGGCGAAGAATTGCCTGGCGAACGCGTACTCCTCTGCCGTCCCCCGGTCCTCGCAGATATCGCCCAGGACCACGACGCGATCGACATCGGCCCACCCGTTGATGGTCCGGAGGACCGCCTGCTTGGCCGGCAGGTGTCGTCCCGGAAGGTGCGGGTCCCCCAGGACGACCACATGGTGGGTCCGTTCGTCCGAGGCAAAGGTCGGGGTGCAGCCAGCCCCGGCCAGAAGGACGATCAGCGCGGCCAGACACAACGTCCTCTTGCCGGCCTGTCTGTGCCTAACCCAATTGCCTCGTTGCCCAGTCGCCCAATATCCCAAACGCCTACTTCTCCGTCTCGACCAGTCCCTTCACGAACCAGTGCTGCAGAAAGACGACCACGGCCACCGGGGGGATCATCGCCAGGACGGCGGTCGCCATGATCAGGTTCCAGTCGGTCTGCGCCTCGCTGGTGCCGATCATCTTGACGATGCCGATGACGATGGTCTCCATGCTACGGTCGGTGGTGACGAGGAGCGGCCACAGGTACTGGTTCCAGCCGTAGATGAAGAGGATCACGAACAGCGCGGCGATGTTCGTCCGGGAGAGCGGTAATACGATCTGCCAGAAGAACCGGAGGGCGCCGGCCCCATCGATCTTGGCCGCTTCCGCCAGCTCGTCGGGGATGGTCAGGAACACCTGGCGGAAGAGCAGTGTCGCCGTGGCCGAGGCAATCAGCGGCACGGTGAGTCCGGTGAAGGTGTTGACGATGTGAAGATCGGTCACCACCTTGTAGGTCGGGATGATCCGGACCTCGACGGGGAGCATCAGGGTGACAAAGATCATCCAGAAGAAGAACATGCGGCCCGGAAAGCTGAAGAAGGCCACGGCGTACGCCGAGATGATGGAGATGGCGATCTTCCCCACGGCGATGACCAGCGCCATCACCAGGCTGTTGAGCAGCAGGGTGCCCACCGGCGTCCCGGAGACGCGGAACCCTGTCCCGCTGGTCAAGGCGTGCCAGTAGTTGTCGAGCAGGTGACCGCCCGGCAGGAGCGGCATCCGACCGGTCGCGATGGTGGCAGCCTCGTGGGTGGAGCCGATCAGCGCGAAATAGATCGGGAAGGCGAACACCACCACGCCGACGCTCAGGACGAAATGGGGAAGCCAGTTCACCGGGCCGTTGCGTGAGCCCATCAATAGTGCACCTTGCGCTCGATGAAGCGGAACTGCACGGCGGTCAAGGCGATGACCACCACCATGAGGATCACCGACTGCGCCGAGGACCCCCCAAGATCCAGATTCATCACGCCGTCCACGTACACCTTGTAGATCAGCGTCTCCGTCGCCTTGGCCGGTCCGCCTCCGGTGATGGCATGGATGACGCCGAAGGTATCGAAGAAGGCGTAGACCACGTTCACGACGAGGAGAAAGAAGGTGGTCGGCGAGAGCAGGGGAAAGATGATGTTCCAGAACGTCCGTCCCGGCCCCGCGTCCATGGAGGCCGCCTCGACCACCGATTTCGGGATGGCCTGCAGGCCGGCCAGAAAGAACAGGAAGTTGTAGCTCACCTGCTTCCATGACGCAGCCAGGATGACCAGAAGCAGCGCCTGGTTCCCGTTCAGCTTGTAGTCCCAGCGCATCCCGATCTCGTTCAGCCAGCGGCCCAGGAATCCGATCTCGGGGTGGAAGATGAACAGCCAGAGGCTGGCGGCCACCGCGGGCGCGACCGCGTAGGGCCACATGAGCAACGTCCGGTACACGTGTTTCCCGTGGATCTTCCGGTCCGCCATCACCGCGAACAGAAGCGCCACCCCCATCGAGAGGGCGGCCACGGCGGAGGAAAACACCACGGTCACCTGTACGGACCCGAGATACAGCGCGTCGCTCAATATGGTCTGGAAGTTCTCCAGCCAGACGAACTGGGTGCGCAGCCCGAACGGATCCTGCAGCAGGACCGAATAATAAATCGCCTGCATGGCGGGCCAATAGAAGAAGATGATGGTGATGACCAACTGGGGGGCGAGGAGCACGTACGGAAGGACCTTGTTCGGAAAGATGACGCGCCGGCGCATCGGCGGCTCCCGGGCATCCGGAGTTTCAGAAAGCCACCGCCAAGGCTCAGAGCAAGGCAGAAACCACAGATTGCACAGATTTCACGAATAAGACTGAGTCTGTGGGATACAGGCCACGGAAGAATCTGTGCAATCTGCGTAATCTGTGGTTTCGTTCTCCTCTTGGCGGGAGGCCTTTCGGGCGTTGCTACTGCTTGTTCGTCCGCTCGAAGTTCCGCAGGACCACGTTGCTGCGCTTGACGGCGCTGTCCAGGGCGGCCTTGGCGGTCTGCTGGCCCTGGAACGACTTCTCCATCTCCTCCTGGATGATCACCCGGATCTCCGGCATGTTACCCAGCCGCAGCCCCATGGAATTCTTGGTGGGCTCGGTCAGCGTGAGCTGGCGGAAGGGGACGTCCGCGCCGGGGTTCTTGATGTAGTAGCCCTGCCCGGAGGCGAGGCTGATTCCCGCCAACGTGATGGGCACGTAACCGGTATCCATGTGCCACTTGGCGTCCACTTCCGGGCGGGAGATGTACTGGAAGAACTCCGCCACGGCCTTGTACTCCTCGGTCGTGCGCTTCGGGGAGGTCATCACCCAGAGGCTGGCGCCCCCGATGATGCCGTTCTTCGGGGCACCCGGCACACCTTTGTAATACGGCAGCATGGCCACGCCCCACTGGAACTTCGCCTCGCGAATAACACGGGCGCGCATGCCGGAGGAGCCGTGGAAGATGGCGCACTCACCGGACGGGAAGAGGGCATCGGCCCGTCCATCTCGCCCGCCGTACTTAAAGACGCCTTCCTTTTGCGCGTCCATCATGTTCTGCAAGTGCTTGACGTGCAGCGGGCTGTCGATCTTCATCTCGGCATCCATCCCCTCCATACCGTTGGCCTTGGTGGCAAGCGGCACGTTATGGATGGCGCTGAAGTTCTCGTACTGCGTCCAGGTGGGCCACGCCATGGTGTACCCGCAGGTGGCCGCCTTGGATGTCACGATCTTCCTGGCGGCGGCCCAGGTCTCCTCCCAGGTCCGGGGCGGCTTCTCGGGGTCGAGGCCCGCCTTCTTGAAGACGTCCTTGTTATACCAGGTGATAGGGGTCGAGCTGTTGAACGGCATCGAGACCAGCCGGCCGTCGGTCGTGCTGTAGTAGCCGCGCACCCCGCCGACGTAGTTCTTCGGATCGATATTGACGCCGGTCTCCTTCGACAGCTCGTACACCGGCTTGATGGCCGTGCGCGCCGCCATCATGGTGGCGGTACCCACCTCGAACATTTGCACGATGTGCGGGGCGTTGCCGGCCCGGAAGGCGGCGATGGCCGCCACCATGGTCTCGGGGTAGCTCCCCTTGAAGGTGGCGTTGACCTGATACTTGCCCTGTGAGGCGTTGAAACCGGCGGCGACATCTTCCAGGATGCCGCCCAGGGGCTGGGTGAGACCGTGCCAGAAGTCCACCTGAACCTTCTGCTGGGCCTGCGCGAACGCTGGGACCAGCGCCGCGGCAATGCCGAGCCCGATCACCAGTACGGCCACTACTCGGAAACGAGACATCCTTTTCATGGCTTGGCTCCTCCCTGACTGACGCGTGTTGTCGGAGACGTCCGCACGACTACTGACGAGTCTTCCGCAGGTTCACCAACCGATCCGGGTAATCCGAGATCATCCCGTCCCCCGGCAGGGAGCCCAGCCCCATGCTCATCAGGCGGCGCATGTCCGCCGGGTCGTTCACCGTCCAGGTGACTACCGGGATGCCCGCCTGATGGAGGGTCCGCAGGAGTTCGGGCGTCACCAGCGAGTAGTGCGGTGCATAGTAGTCCACGCGGTGGTCGCGGACCGCCGCCACCGGGTCGCCCGGCTGCCGCTTCTGCCCGACCAGGAGGCCGGCGGGCACCCCGGGCGCCAGACGCTTCATCTTGGCTGCGGAGGGGTGGTAGAACGACTGGGTGATCACCCGACCCAGGAAGTTCGTTTCGGTGAGGTCCGCCAGCACCCGCTCCTCGAGATCCGCGGGTTGCCCCTCTCGCCCTTCGGCGAACTTGATCTCCAGGTTCAGGCGGAACCGGTCCTTCCCGCTGGTCTTGACCAGGTCGATGAGTTCCCGGAGCGTCGGAATACGCTCGCCGCGGAACGCCGGCCCGAACTTCGCGCCGGCGTCCAGACGCTTGATCTCGGTCAGCGTCAGATCCCCGATCCGGCCGCGACCGTCGGTCGTCCGGTCCACGGTATCGTCGTGGATCACGACCACGATGCCGTCTTTGGTGACCTGCAGGTCCATCTCGGTGCCGTCGGCACCCAGGTCGAGGGCCATCCGGAAGGCCGCCAGCGTATTCTCGGGCGCCAGGCCCGCAGCGCCCCGGTGGGCCTGGAGCGACAGGTGCGGCGGGAATCCCTGGGTCGTCTCGGCTGTCATGGCACTCCTCGCGAGCGGGCTCAGCGTCAGTACCCAGAGCGCAGCCGCGCATCCCGCGCCGATCTGCAGGCGACGGCCGGTCGATCCCATGCGTGGCACTATACCACACGCCCGCCGGCCGCGGCCGCGGAAAACAGGCTTGCCGACTCGGGTGCCCGCCCGGCGCCCAAAGTCACCTCGCCGGAGGAGCTTACCGGGCGTCCGTTACAGAAATATGACCGCCCGAGGGCGGGGCGCCTTCCGGCCCGGACTCCCGGAACTGCTGCCCCAGGGCGATCTCTTCCAGGTACTGGTGAATCTCCCGGTCGACCCGCTGGCGATCCCAGCCCTTGAGGTCTGCCATCCACCGGGCGATCGGCTCGCAGCAGTCCTTCCCCAGGCACGGGCTGGTTCCGATCCCCGTCCGCCGCAGCAGGAAGTCGGCGAGCGTTTCGGTGCACTCGTGCTCCACGGCATACGCCAGCTGGGCGCGAATGTCGGGGTTCTGCGGGCAGAGGCGCTCTTTCATCTCGGGAGAGCGGCCGGCCACCGTCAGGACGGTCGGGTAACGCCGTCCGTAGGTGTCCAAGAGGTTCTGCACCTGGGCGGGCTCGAGGCCGCTCCGATGGCCGAGGTCCGGGATGTCCGCCCAGAGGCGCACCGCGATCGTCTCGTCCCCATCCGACCCGTCGAGGGCCAGCCGGTGCGTGCGGCAAGGCTCGACGCGGTTCAGCAGACGCCCCACCTGATCCACCGCTTCCTCCGCCAGGCTGCGGAAGCACGTCAACTTCGTCCCGGTGATGGACAGAAAATTCCCGGCCGGGCCCTCGGCGATCACTTTGTGGGCCCGCGAGACGGCGGAGGCGGATTTTCCCTCCTCGAAGCTCAGCGGACGGACCCCGGCGTACGTGTAATAGACGTCCTCATCCCGCATGCGAGCCGCCGGAAATACCCGTCGCGTCTCATCCATGAGGTAGTGCACTTCCTCGCGAGTCGCCGCCAGGCGGTCCAGGTCGCCGCTGAAGTCAGTGTCCGTGGTGCCGACCAGCGTGAACTGCTGCCAGGGGATGACGAAGAACATCCGATCGTCCCGTTTCGCCGCGATGTACACCGCGTGGTCCGTGATGCGCGGCAGGAGCAGGTGGATCCCCTTCGTCGTCCGCACGCACCGCTTTCCCCCGTCCACGCCCGCCAGCCGGCGCACCTGGTCGGCCCAGGGCCCCGCGGCGTTCACCACCACGCGCGCCGTGACCCGCGCGATGCTTCCGTCCACGGCTCCACGCACCTCGATCTCCCACTCGTGGCTCGCGGCTCGCGGCTCGCGGCTCGCAATGCCCACGCACCTCCGCGTAATTGTGGATCGAGGCGCCCCATCGTTGGGCCGAAAGGACGTTTTCGAGGCACAACCGCTCGGGCAGGAGGAGGAGGTCGTCAAAGTAGTAACCCGCGCCCTGGAGGTCCCGCGGCTCCAGAAAGCGCTCAAGGCTCAGGGTCTTGTCCCGGGAGATGGTCCGGTAGTGTTCCGTGCGCTTCCCCGGCGTCAGCAGGTCATAGAATTTCATGCCCATACGAATCATGAGCATACCGCGCTTGGCCCCGCGATACACCGGCACCAAGAACGGCAGCGGACGCACCAGGTGCGGCGCCAGGCGCGCCAGGCGTTCGCGCTCGCGGAGCGACTCCCGTACCAGGCCGACATCGAACAGCTCCAGGTAGCGAAGACCGCCATGAATGAGCTTCGAGGAGCGGCTGGTTGTCCCGAACGCGAAATCCTTCCGCTCCAACAGCAGGGTCCGATAGCCGCGCAGCGCGGCGTCCCGAGCGATCCCGGCCCCGGCCATGCCGCCGCCGATCACGACCAGGTCGAAGATCCGTCCGTTGATGTCCGCCAGTCCGCCTTTCATCGATTCGTCTGCTCCTTGTTTGCACGGAAGCCCCACAGGGCCGCTTCGCCCGTTGACACCCCGATCGCTCCCGCCGCGAGGATCTCCTCCACCTGGGCACGGGTGCGGATCAGTCCCCCGGCGATCAGGGGTGGAAGATTGGCCGCCTTGAGGCGCGGCGCGATCAGCGGAAGGATCACCCCCGGCAGCACCTCCACCGCATCGGGGGCCGCCCGCTCCACGGCGGGCACGCCCGCTTCCAGCGATTCCGAGTCCAGCACGAAGAGCCGTTGCACGGCGATCAGGCCTTCCCGCTTGGCGGGACCGATCAGGTTCGCGCGGGTGGTCAAAATCCCATCCACGTGAAGGTCCCGCGCCAGGAACCGGACGCCGGCCTCGTCTCGCCCGATGCCCTTGATCAGGTCCACGTGCGCCAGGATCAGCCGGTCCCCTCCGTGGGCCTTGGCCACGCTCTCCTGCAGCGCGAAGATGTCCTCGCCCAGGATGAAGAGGACCCCGATCCCGTGCCGGATCGCCCCGTCCACGTCCGCCGAGCGCCGCAGCCCGGCGACGACGGGTTTGGTTTTGAGGGCCTGGAAAAACCGCTCGCGCGCGTTCGTCATACATCCCCCGGAAACACGAAGTCCTAACAAAAGGCGATCCCACGAATCGCCCCTCGTTAGGACTTTCTCTTTTCTCCGCCCCGGCGAGGATTTCGACTTGTCTCAGCAACCCCGTAACATTGCGGGCACTCTAGCCCAGGCCCTCCGGGCTGTCAAGGCGATTCCCCGAGTGGCCAGACATGCCGGGACTTTTCGCTTGGCAAGCTTCGCGGGCCTATGGTAGCTTTCTCTCAACTCAGGGGGTGCATTATGTCCGGACACAGCAAGTGGGCGAGCATCAAGCACAAGAAGGCCAAGGTGGACGCCCAGCGCGGGCGCGCCTTCACCAAGCTCATCCGTGAGATCACGGTGGCCGCTCGCGTGGGGGGCGGCGATCAGACGGGCAACCCGCGGCTGCGAAGCGCCGTGTTGACGGCCAAGAGCGTCAACATGCCCGCCGACAACATCGATCGCGCCATCAAGAAGGGCACGGGCGAACTGGAAGGGGTCACCTACGAAGAGATCATCTACGAGGGCTACGGCCCCGGTGGCGCGGCGATTCTCGCCGAGGTGATGACCGACAACAAGAACCGGACCGTGGGCGAGATCCGCAAGGTGTTCTCCCGGCACGGAGGGAACATGGGCGAGGCCGGCTGCGTCGCCTTCCTGTTCGAGAAGAAGGGACATATCGTGGTGGACGCTGCCAAGGTGGACGAGGACAAGTTGATGTCCGTGGCCCTGGACGCGGGCGCCGAGGACATGCAGCAGGAAGAGGGGGCCTTCGCCATCACCACGGTGCCGCGGGATTTCGAGAAGGTGCGCGAAGCCATCGTCAGGGCGGGCATCCAGCCCCTCTCCGCCGAGATCACCAAGCTTCCCAAGACCACGGTAAAGCTGGAGGGCAAGCCGGCCGAACAGATGCTCAGACTGATGGAAGAACTGGAAGAGCACGACGACGTCCAGCACGCGTACGCGAACTTCGACATCCCCGACGAGATCATGGCGGCCCTGACCGCCTGAGGGCCCCTGCCATGCCTAACAGGCCGCTGAAAAAGGCCCATCTGCGGCGTTGGTCTGCTCGGGCACTCGCTGCGGCGTACCGGAAGTACGCCTTGACCCACCTTCGGTGGGTACCCCGCCCTTTGCGAACCGCCTTGCATCTGGGCCGTTTTAAGCAGCCTGGGCGAAATTGGGTTTTTCAGCATCCTGCTGAGACCAGGTCCCCCCGACGGCCGGGTCTCCGCGGCGTCCTCTGGCGACCGACACCTGTCAACAGCGCGGTCGCATGCGCGTCTTAGGCATCGACCCGGGAACGGCGGCCACCGGTTACGGCGTTGTCGAGGAGCGGGAAGGCGGCCTTCACGCGGTTCGCTTCGGGGCCATCACGTCTCCGGCAAGTCTCCCTTTCGCCCAGCGCCTGCTCCGCATTTACCGCGATCTCCGGATCCTGTTGACGGACCTCCGCCCCGACTGCGCCGCCGTCGAGGCGGTGTTTTTCGCCCGGAACGTTCAGAGCGCGCTGCGGCTGGGGCAGGCGCGGGGTGTTGCGCTGCTGGCTCTGGCCGAAGCGGGGGTCGAGATCCACGAGTACTCGGCCCTGGAGGTCAAGAAAGCCGTGACGAGTTTCGGGCAGGCCCAGAAGGATCAGGTCCAGCGCATGGTCCAGATGTTCCTCCGGCTGCCCGAGCCCCCGCAGCCGGCCGACGCCGCAGATGCTCTGGCAATCGCCATCTGCCACCAGCACGCTGCGCGCATGCACGCTCGGTTGAGGACGTCGTGAGATGATCGCCCAGCTCCGCGGCCACCTGGCCAGCAAAGAACCGCACCGCGTCGTGGTGGACGTCGGGGGGGTCGGCTATCTGGTGCTCATTCCACTCTCGACCTTCTATCGGCTCCCCGAGATCCCGGGCGAGGTCATGCTCCATACCTTCACCCACGTGCGCGAGGACGCCATCCAGCTCTTCGGCTTCCACACGCGGGATGAGCAGACGCTCTTCGAGTTGCTCCAGGGGGTCAGCGGAATCGGACCGCGCCTGGCAACCAACATCCTCTCCGGCATCTCGGTGGAGGACCTGGTGGCCGCCCTCTCCCAGGGAGATGTCACTCGGCTTCGGGCCGTACCCGGCGTGGGCAAGAAACTGGCCGAGCGGTTGGTAGTGGAGTTGCGCGACAAAGCGGCGGGCGCCTCGCTCTCCCCCAAGGCCGTGGCGGCGGCCCCGGCCACGCTGGATCGGGCGATGGACGACGTGGTGTCGGCCCTGGTCAACCTGGGCTGCAACCGCAAAGAAGCGCAGCAGGCGGCCGAGGCCGCCCGGACGGAACTCGGTCGCGGCGCAGCGTTCGAGGAGCTGATCAAGACGGCTCTCCGCGGCGTGGGCGACCAGCGCACCTGACGAGCCATCGACCATGGGCCAGACCCCGGATCGCATCACCGCACGGACTCAACTGACGGAGGACCAGCAGGTCGAGCAGACACTTCGCCCGACCCGGTGGGATGAATATGTCGGCCAGCAGCAGGTGAAGGACAACCTCCAGGTCTTCATCCAGGGGGCACGGAGCCGGAACGAGGCTCTGGACCACGTACTCATCTCGGGCCCGCCCGGCCTCGGCAAGACGACCCTGGCCAATATCATCGCCTCAGAACTGGGCGTCAACATCCTCTCAACGTCCGGTCCGGTGCTGGATCGGCCGAAGGATCTGGCACCCATCCTCAGCAGCAACCTCCGGGAGCGGGATGTCCTGTTCGTGGACGAGATCCACCGCCTCAACCCCACGGTCGAGGAGACGCTTTACCCCGCCATGGAAGACTACAAGCTGGATCTCATGATCGGCCAGGGGCCCGGCGCGCAGACCTACAAGCTCACCCTTCCCCACTTCACCCTGATAGGGGCGACCACGCGGGCGGGCCTCCTCACCTCCCCGCTGCGCGATCGGTTCGGCGTCGTGCTGCGGCTGGACTTCTATACCGAGGCCGACCTCGTGCAGATCGTCAACCGCTCGGCCCGGATCCTGAACGTCGGCCTCACCGGGGACGGAGCCGTCGAACTGGCGCGCCGCTCGCGCGGCACCCCGCGGATCGCCAACCGCCTGCTGCGCCGCGTTCGGGACTTTGCCCAGGTCGAGGGGGACGGGACGATCGACCAACGCGTGGCCCACAACGCCCTCAACCGACTGAATGTGGATGAGCGCGGCTTCGACGAAATGGATCGGCGGATCCTGCAGACCATCATCGAGAAGTTCTCCGGCGGTCCGGTCGGCATCGAGACGCTGGCTGTGGCCGTCAGCGAGGAGCGGGACACCATCGAGGACGTGTACGAGCCGTTCCTGATCCAGCTTGGTTTTCTGGCCCGGACTCCCCGGGGACGGGTGGCCACGCGCCTGGCGTACGGTCACTTCGGCCTGGTGCCGCCGCCGCACACACAGGGGGAACTGTGGACCGGCGGACGATGACGCACAGACCGGTCGCCCAGGGCCGAGGATCACAGGCGACGGGCCGAGCTTGGCCATTGGAATTGTGTCACGCCTGCCCCGCCCCGCCGCCGACCGGCGCATGCGAAGGGTTGTCTGACCGTGTTTGATTCGCTCGCAAAGGTTCTGATTCTGGCCGGTGTCGTGTTGGCCCTGCTGGGCGGACTCCTCCTGTTCGTGGGAAAAGTGCCCTTCCTAGGGAAACTGCCGGGGGACATCATGATCCGGCGGGAGACCTGGAGTCTGTACGTTCCGTTGACCACCAGCCTCGTGATCAGCATCGTCCTCACGGTGTTGGTCGCATTCTTCAGCCGCCGATGATCGGCGGATGCATCGGGCAGCCGGATATGCGGCGACTGCGCATGACTTGCTTCACAACGCTCCTGTGCGCCGGCCTCGTTGGCCCCGGCATCGTGCAGGCGGAAACCGTCCGCGTCCTCCTCGCCGAGGGGCGGTCGGCCTTGGTTGTCGGCAGCGGCGGCCCGCTGACCCTCACCGACGCCAGCGGCCGGCGCGTTCTGGCACAGCGGACAACGGGCGGGGGATACCGGCTGGCGCCCCACCGGCGTGTCGTCCTGGTGCGCGAGACCGGACAATCGGCACCCGGCGTCGCTGCCTGGCCTGCGGACGGTGCCGTCCTCACGCTGGATGGGCAACCCTTCCGCGGTCGCCTGGACGTCGTGACGCTGAATGGGGCGCTGACCGCCGTCAATGTGGTGGAACTGGAGAGTTACCTTCAGGGTGTGTTGAAGGACGAGATTCCCGTCGGCTGGCCGGCCGAGGCGTCGAAGGCCATGGCCATCGCGGCCCGGACCTACGCGGTCTACCAGCGGCTCCAGAACCCCAATGCCCTCTTCCATCTGCGCGCCACCACCGCCTCGCAGGTGTACAAGGGGGCCAAGGGTGAAGACCCGCGCACGAACTGGGCCGTGCAGACGACGCGGGGGCAGATCCTCGCCTTCGGCGGGCAGCCTCTTCCGGCGTTCTATCACTCCTGCTCGGGCGGCGCCACCGAGGACGCCACGGATGTGTTTGGCCTGGAATACGATATCGTGCCGGGCGTCAAGGACGACTTCAGCAGGGCGTGTCCCCACGCCCTGTGGATCGAGCGGCTGACGCCCCGGCAGATCGAGGGGGGTCTGGCCCGGGCCGGATATCCGGTCGGCCGCATTCTGGCCATCCAGGACCTGATCCGGAGCCGGACCGGCCGGATCCTTCGAATCGAAGTCCGACACGCCCAGGGCGCGTTGGTGCTGGAGGGTAGGCGATTCCGCGAGGCCCTCGGGAACGAGGTCCTGCGGAGCACCGACTTTGAGGTGCGGACCGACGGAAACGCATATACCTTCGTGGGGCGCGGCTCCGGTCACGGTGTCGGCATGAGCCAGTGGGGGGCCAAGGAGATGGCCGACCTGGCGTACCAACATCGGGACATCCTGAAATTCTACTACCCGCTGGCCACGGTCGCCCTCTGGCCCAACTAGGAGCCGTTACGAAATAACTTGTCCATTTTTGTAATTTCGTTACGGCTCCTTATGCCGTTTCCGGAATTTCTCCGGTCAAGTTATTCTCTGACAACGGCGTAGCCGCCGAAGCCTTTCGACCACTCGGCTCTCGGCTCTAGCAGGATGATGAAAAACTCGTTTTGACTCAGGCTGCTCAAAAAGGCCCAGCCGCAAGGCGGAGCGCGATGCGAGGCGCGAGGCGTACTTAGCGCGTACGCCGCAGCACCGCGCGAGCGCGACAACGCCGCAGATGGGCCTTTTTCAGCAGCCTGCTAGGCACTCACATGCTACTCACCCAATTCGACTACGATCTCCCGCCGGACCTCATCGCTCAGGAGCCTGCCCCCGAACGGGACGCCGCGCGCCTTCTGGCCCTCGATCGTGCGTCCGGCCGTATCGAGCACCGGACGATCGCCGATTTCCCCGAGTACCTCCGGCCCGGCGACGTCCTGGTCATCAACGACACCCGCGTCCTACCGGCGCGGCTTTTCGGCGTGTTCGACGACGGTAAATCGGTCGAGGTCCTGTTGGTTCGCCCGGCGGGCGACCAATGCTGGGAGGCCATGGTCAAGCCCGCGAAGCCTGCCCGGGTGGGTCGACGCCTGTCGCTGGCATGCGGGCATTTGGAGACGGAGGTCGCCACCCTGGGCCTGCACGGTCGGCGCGTCTTGCGCCTCCCCCCTGCCGCGGACTTGCGGGGGATCCTGGACTCGTACGGCGTCGTCCCCCTGCCGCCGTACATCAAGCGCCGAGCCGCGAGCCGCGAGCCACGAGCCACGACGGAAACAGCGGAAGCGCAGTCCGAGTCGCGGCTCGCGGCTCGCGGCTCGCGGCTCGATTCCGACCGGGACCGCTATCAAACCGTCTACGCCCGGGAGGATGGCGCCGTCGCCGCGCCGACGGCGGGATTGCACTTCACGCCGGAGCTCCTGGACCGCATCCGCGACCTCGGGGTGCACATCTGTCCCGTGACGCTGCACGTCGGCCCCGGAACATTCCTCCCGGTCCGCACCGAGGACTTGTCCGAGCACCGGATGGAATCCGAACGCTACACGATCCCGGAACGCACCGCCGACGCGGTCAACGCGGCCAAGCGAGAGAAGCGGCGCGTGGTGGCCGTCGGCACCACCAGCGTCCGCACGCTGGAGTATGCGGCCAGGGGCCGCCGCGAGGTGCCGGTGGGGTCGGGGGATGCCGACCTGTTCATCACGCCGGGGTTTCGGTTCCGCGTGGTGGACGTCTTCCTCACCAATTTCCATCTGCCCCGGTCCACGCCGTTGGTTCTGGTGGCAGCCTTCGCCGGGCTGGAGGCCACGCGACGGGCGTACCTGGAGGCGATCGCGAACCGGTATCGCTTTTACAGCTACGGCGACGCCATGCTGATCTGCTGACCGCGCCGGGGGCGGTCGAACAACGGGACGCCATGCGCTTTTCGCTCCTCAGCACCGAGTCCGCCCACGGCCCGCGCCGCGGACGCATCGAGACGGTCCACGGCACCGTGGAGACACCCGTATTCATGCCCGTGGGGACCCAGGCGACCGTGAAGACGCTGGACCCCCGCGACCTCCACGCGGATTCGTGCGAGGTCCTCCTCTGCAACACCTACCACCTCTACCTCCGCCCCGGCCACGAGACCGTCAAGGCGCTGGGCGGCCTGCACCGATTCATGGGGTGGGATCGGGCCATCCTGACCGACAGCGGCGGCTTCCAGGTCCTGAGCCTGGCCAAGCTGCGTCGCATCAGCGAGGAAGGCGTCGCCTTCCAATCCCACCTGGACGGCTCCCGCCACGTCCTCACGCCGGAAAAAGCGGTTGAGATCCAACTCGCGCTCGGCGTGGACATCCTGATGGCCCTGGACGAGTGTCCGCCCCACGATGCCGATCGCGCCTATCATCAGTCCTCCATGGAGCGCACGCTCCGCTGGGCGGCCCGCTGCCGGGCCGCCCACCCGGGCGACCAGCCGGCGCTCTTTGGCATCGTCCAGGGCGGCACTCAGCCGGAGTTGCGCGCGCGCTCGGCCGAGGAGACCCGGAGGATCGGCTTTTCCGGCTATGCCCTCGGGGGCCTGGGAATCGGCGAGGGGTCGGCGGCGATGTATGCGACCGTGCAGGAGACGACGGCCCTCTTGCCCACGGACGCGCCCCGCTACCTGATGGGCGTGGGGACCCCGCAGGACCTGCTGGAGTGCATGGCACGCGGCGTGGATATGTTCGACTGCGTCCTGCCGACCCGCAACGCCCGGAACGGGACGCTCTTCACTGGCACGGGGCGCATCAACATCAAGGGGGCGGCGCACGCTCGCGACGAGCGCCCGCTGGATCCGGACTGCGCGTGCTACACCTGCCGCCACTTCTCCCGGGCCTACCTCCGGCACTTGTACGTTGCGGGCGAGATTCTCGGTCTTCGCTTGAATACCATCCACAATCTGCATTACTATCTGGACCTCATGCGCCAGGCGCGCCAGGCCATCGAAGCCGGCCGGTTCGCCGCCTGGCAGGCGGCGACGCTGGCGCGCATGCGCGGCGAACCCACAACCTCGCAACACGCACAGGAGATTCGGACTGATGATTGACGTAGCCTATGCACAGGGGGCCGGCGGCGGCGCGGCGGGCGGGGGATTCTCGATGCTGGTTCCCCTCCTGTTGATGTTCGGTGTGTTCTACTTTCTGCTCATCCGTCCGCAGCAGAAGAAGCAGCGCCGCCACCAAGACATGCTGAAGGGTCTCAAGGTCGGGGACCGCGTGATGACCAGCGGCGGGATCGTCGGCACCATCGTGGAAGGCGGCGAACACCTCGTGAAACTGGATATCGCCGACAAGGTCCGCGTGGAGATCGGCCGAAGCTACATCGCCGGGAAGATCGTCGTGAAGGACGGCAAGGAGTCCGAGGGCGGACAGGCCGCCGGCCAGGCCGGCTCGCAGGGAGGCGTGGGCGGCCTCCTCGGCAAGCTGTTCGGGAAGTAAGCCGTCGTCAAAGAATTCGTTGCGCGGAGACATTCCGAAACGGCATAAGGAGCCGTAACGAAATAGAAAGAGATGTATAGGTTATTTCGTAACGGCTCCTAACCGTTCGCGGCGCCGGATCCGTTTCCCCTCCGCACCCGGCACACCGATTCTCAAGCCCCCACCCTCCCACTCGCCGGCGGGACGGTGGGGGCTTGGTCATTCCACAGCGCCACCCGATCGCCATCCGGAGCGGGAAGCCGCGAACGAAGGTGCAGGAACAGCAACGCCCGTCCGGGCCGGCGGCCCGACGGGCGGCTATCCCCTCTTGGGGGGTAGAAGTCGCAGGCGCCAATGGCCCTGCGATGTCTCGTTTCCATATTCAATTGTCGGCCATTCGTCGGGAGGCGTCGCTATCCGCTCCTCCTTTCTTCGGCCAGCGAGGGACATCGGCTGGGGATCGCCGTCCCCGGGCCCGTCACCCGCCCCAGGGTTCCGGGCGACTCGGGCCTCCTCTCCCGGAGGAGTCGCCGTCCTCTATTCAAGTAATCGGCAGACGCTCGCGCCTCCATGAGGGGAATCTTCCGCCGTCCGTCCGCTACGGAACCAGCCTCTCGTAGAGGACGTGCCGGCGGTTCTTGGTGTAGGGGCGCACCTGTCCCGGCCAGCGCCCCTGATCCACCGCCTTCGCCCAGGCGTCGCTCACCAGCACCTCGGGGCTCTCGATCTCGTAGAGGGCGTTATAGGTCGGCTCGCTCTCGACGACGATGGTCTTGCGCTCCCCGCCGACGACCAGCGTCACCTCTCGCTTCTTGAAGCGGGCTACCGCGATGACGCCGGGCACCGTCAGGAGCAGCGGCACGTGCTCCCGGTCGTAGACCTCGTTGAACAGTGCGTCCTTGTTCGGCTCAACGTCCATGGCGGCGCTGAAGATGTACTTGGTCTGGAACGGCATGATCGTTTCTCCTTCACAGCAGGGTGTCCTCGAAAACGCACCATACGGATGCGGCAGAGATACCGTACCACAAGTCCTCCGCAATACCAACGCGGCACTGGCAAACCGCGCGGCCGGCGGCGCCATCGCGTCGAGTTTTCGTTTTGCATCATGGGGTGAACATGCTACGCTCATTTTTCACGCGGTGCCCGCAAAGGATGGGAGAATGCCCGACGATTTCGTCACCCTGAGTTGGACCCAGCACGGAACGCTTCGCCTGATCGACCAGACGCGGCTCCCGGCGGAAGAGGTCTATGTGGAATGCGGAACCGTGGAGGCGGTGGCTCACGCGATTCGCACCATGCAGGTGCGGGGGGCGCCGGCCATCGGTGTCGCGGCGGCCATGGGGCTCGCCATGGGCGCTCGCGCCTTCCAGGCGTCAGCGTTTCCGGTCTTCTACGCCGCACTGGAAGCGATGGCCGCCCAGCTCACGCGGACGCGCCCGACGGCGGTGAATCTCGCCTGGGCCGTCCGGCGCATGGTCGGCGTGGCGCAGGCGCACCGCGAGTTGCCGACGGCCGAGATCGCGGCGCGCCTGATGGCCGAGGCGACGGCCATGCGTGAGGAGGACATCCGCACCAACCGCGCCATCGGCGCACATGGCCAGATGCTGGTCCCGGATCCGGCCCGGATCCTCACCCACTGCAACGCCGGGGGCCTGGCCACTGCCGGGTACGGGACGGCCATCGGCGTCATCCGGGCGGCCGTGGAGGCGGGAAAGCGCGTCAAGGTGTGGGTGGACGAGACCCGACCCCTCTTACAGGGGGCGCGATTGACCGCCTGGGAACTGACCCGGGCGGGCATCCCCGCCACCCTCATCACCGACAACATGGCGGGTCATTTCATGCAGCGGGGCGAGGTGGATTTCGTCGTCGTGGGGGCGGACCGGATTGCCAGGAACGGGGACACCGCCAACAAGATCGGTACCTATGGCGTCGCCGTCCTGGCCCGGGCCCACGGCATCCCGTTCTACGTGGCCGCTCCCGTCTCGACGCTGGACCTCAGCCTGAACGGCGGGTCGGAGATCCCGATCGAGGAGCGCGCACCGGAGGAGGTCACCGAGATCGGCGGCCGCCGGCTGGCACCGCACGGCATGCGGGCGGCCAACCCCGCCTTCGACATCACGCCGGCCGGTTACATCGACGGGATCATCACCGAACGCGGAATCGCCCGCGCCCCGTACGAGACAAGCCTCCCGCGCCTGGCGGGCGAAGCATGACTGCCCGATGGACGGCCTGGCATCCCGGAACGGGGGTGGGAATGCGTAGGCAGATCATCCTGGTTGTCCTGGCGATCCTCTTTGGAGGATCGGCGGACGCCGGGGAAGTGACCGCGCTTTCCGCCGACGCGCCGTTCCAGGCGGCAGTCAAGCAGGCCGAGGCGGGAAATCCTGCCGGTGCAATCATCGCGTTACTCGCATTGGACGGAACCCCCGTGGCCGCCGGCCTCCAGCCGCAGATCGATCTCCTCCTGGGGGTACTCCTCGCGCGCCAAGGGCGCCACGAGGAGGCCGTAGGCCGTCTGGAGGGGGCGGCCGCATCGTATCCGCTGCTGGCCGACTACGCCCTGTTTCGTCTGGCTGAGACCCAACGCCAACTGGGACGCCGCGAATTGGCCGCCGACGCCCTTCGGCGACTCGTGGGCTACCACCCCCACAGCCTTTTTCTCGAACAGGCCAGCCGCGAGCTGGCCCGAGAATACCTGGAGGCCGGGGACACAATACACGCCGAAGAAGCCGCCACGAAGTATCTCGCGGCCTTCTCCAACGGGGCAGGACGGGCCGAGGTGCGCCTGACACTGGGCGAGATCTTCCTCCGGTCCGGCCGCCCGGACCAGGCAGAGGACGCGTTACGTCGGATCTGGATCGAGCTTCCGGGAACGCCGCAGAGCCAGCGAGCCAAGGACCTCCTCTCAAGCCTGCCCGCGCCCCGGCCTTTCACACCCGACGAGCAGTTTCAGCGAGCCACCACCCTGTACCAACTCGGCCGGCATGCCCAGGCCCTTCAAGAACTCGCGCCCTTTGCCGCCGCGGGCTCTCCCCGAGAGGGGCAGGCGCGCCTGATGCTCGGCATCAGCGCCTTCAACCTGCGCCAGTATGCTCAGGCCGCCCAGTGGCTGGAACCGCTCAAGGGCGCGGCCGAGTCTCAGCGGTCCGAGGCGCTATTCTGGCTGGGGCGCAGCGCCGGCCGCGCCGGCGACGCGGCGCGGTTTGCCGAGTACCTGACCCTGGTGGCGGATGCGACCCCGCCGACGCGCCGCAGCGAAGAGGCACTCTACCTCCTCGCGCAGGTGGCCGCGGACGACGCGGACCTGGCCCGGAGCCGCACCTACCTGACCCGCCTGCTCCAGGAATACCCCAAGGGTACCTGGACGGACGTGGCCCTCTGGCTGCAGGGGTGGCTCGCCTACAAGCAGCGCGAATTCCCGGCGGCCGTGGCCTTCTGGGGGCGACTCCTGGCCGAGGAACCCGGATCGCGCTGGCGCGTTCCCGCGCTCTACTGGCGGGGTCGCGCCTTCGAGGCGTTGAAGCGGACCGCCGAGGCCACCCAGGCATATCGCACGTTGCTGGACACGGCCCCGGACCAGCCATACTACCGCCTCCGGGCGGGCGAGCGGTTGACGTTCCTGAAAGTGAAGGCTGCCCCCACACCCGCTCCGGCGGCGTCGCGACCCGTGCGGCCGAGCGCGGCGAGCGGGCTCCACGCCCAGAAGGCGCGGGCGCTGCAGGGCCTCGGCCTCGCCGACGAGGCGGTCGAGGAGTGGAGCGAGCAGGTGCGGGGCCGGCCCGAGGAGCGCGCCGGGCTGGCCGAGGCCTGCGACGTCTTCCTCGACCTCGGACGCTACGACAAGGCCGTCTGGGTCGGCGGGCGCGTCCTGCGGCCCCTGTTCGCCCAAGAGAGCGGCAAGACTCCGATCCCCGGATTCTGGCAATGCGTCTACCCGCCGGGCTATCTCGATCTGGTCCGCGCGTACGCGGCACAACGCGGCCTCGACCCCTATTTGGTGCTCGGGTTGATCCGGGAAGAGAGCGCCTTTGCCCCTCGCGCCATCTCCCGGACCGGCGCGCGGGGGCTGATGCAGCTCATGCCACAGACCGCCGACCTGACGGCGCGCGAGAACAAGCTGCCGCCCGCCGCACCGGCCGCCCTGGAGACGCCGGAGGTCAACATCCGAATCGGCGTGAATCATCTGGCCGATCTGTACCGGGAGTTCGGCGGAAACCTCAGCCTGACCCTGGCGTCGTACAATGCGGGGAAGCAGCCGGTGCAGCGCTGGGTCCAGCGTTTCGGTGTCGCGGACGAGGCGGAGTTCGTAGAGGATATCCCTTACAGCGAAACGCGCGGGTACGTGAAGCGGGTCCTGGGGAGCTACGAGCGGTACCGATCGCTGTACGGGACGCAGCCAACCGAGAGTCGAGAGCCGAAAGCCGAGAAGAAGCGGGCGGCGGGGCGATAGGACCGCGCAGGCCTTCCCCGCCCGCCCGCGCGGCCACGGAGGAGAGACAGGATGACTGAGAAGCCCATGCCGAAGGCGCTGACCATTGCCGGCTCGGATTCCGGCGGGGGCGCCGGGATCCAGGCCGACCTGAAGACGTTCTGCGCCTTTCGGGTGTTCGGCCTGTCCGTCGTCACGGGCCTCACGGCACAGAACACGCGCGGCGTCCATGGTGTGGAGTTGCCCGCCACCGACTTCATCGCGGCCCAGCTCCGCGCGGTCCTGGAGGACATCGGCGCGGACGCGGTGAAGACGGGGATGCTGGCCACCGGGGACATCATCCGCACCGTGGCCGGCGCCGTGCGCGACTTTCGGCTCACCAACCTCGTGGTGGACCCCGTCATGATCGCCGCCAGCGGCGATGCCCTGATGCAGCACGAGGCCGCGCCGGTCATGCGCGAGCACCTGTTTCCCCTGGCGACCGTCGTGACGCCGAACCTCGATGAGGCCACCTTCCTGTGCGAGCGGAAGATCCGGACGCTCGAGGAGATGCAGGAGGCGGCTCGGGCCATCCACGCGATGGGGCCGCGCTATGTCCTGATCAAGGGCGGCCACCTGCCCGGCGACCGAGTGGTGGACCTGCTCTTCGACGGCCGGGAATTCATCCGACGGGAGGGCGCTCGCATACCGGGCGAGTTCCACGGCACAGGCTGCACGCTGTCCTCCGCCATCGCCGCCGGCCTGGCCCGGGGCCTCGAGGTGCAGGAAGCCGTGGCGGCAGCCCAGGCCTACATCGCCCTCGCCATCCAGGCGGCCCCGGCCGTCGGACACGGGCGGCGTCCCCTGGATCATTTCCCCGAGGGTTTCATGCCCCCGGAGGCCCGACGATGAGAACGGTCCCGACCTGCCTCACCTGTGTGCTGGGGGATGTATACGCCGCGGTGCAGCAGGTCACGGCGGATCCGGCCGTTCAACTCGCGGTGGCCAAGGATTGCCTGGCCTTCCTGGCGGACAGCTTCGGCCACCAGCGGGTGCCGTCCTACTACATCACCGAGGTGCACCGGATCTTGAAGCGCGACACGGGCGTCGCCATGCCCTTTGCCGAGAGTCGGAACCAGCTCAACCAGGTGGCCATGCAACTCGCCGAGACCGTCCAGACGGAGGCTGAGACGCTGGACGGACTGGCCCGCTTCCGCTTCCTGGCTCTCTGGGCTCTGGCGGGCAACAGTCTCGACTCGCGCACGGTGGGCATCGGGTACAGCTTCGAACCGGCGCAGATGCTCCAGCACTTGCGGTCATACGTGGAGCGCGGGATGGCGCAAGACCAGGTGGACCGCCTGTACCAGCGGGTTCTGGTCGGGACGCCCGTCCTCTACATCCACGACAACGTCGGCGAGATTGCCCTGGACCGGCTCTTCATCCAGGAGATTCGCCGTTACGGTTGCCACGTGACCTCGGCGCTGCGGGGCGGACCGATCACCTCCGACGCCACCCTGGAGGACGGCCGCACGGTCGGTCTAGACCGCGCCGTGGATCGGCTGATCCAGGCAGGCCCGGACACGCTGGGCATCTCCTGGGAAGAGGCCTCGCCTGAGCTGCGGGCCGCCATGCAGGACGCCCGTCTCATCGTCGCCAAAGGGCAGGCGAACTACTACGTCTTCTCCGAACATCACGCCGCGCTGGCCGCAGAGATCTTCTGCCTGTTCACTATCAAATGCCAGCCGGTGGCGGATGTGGTCGGCGTGCAGCCGAAGCAGGCCGTGGGAATTTTTTTGTGAGAAGGTCAAGTCCCTCAATGCGCGCTATGATTTCTCATGCGCTGACTGCGGGGCAACAGGAGAACGTATGCCAGTACGTCTCCATCTCTAATGGAGAACCCGGCGACTACGACGTCAGGTCCGACCGATCGACGGGGATGTCCGTCATGCTGATACCATGAGCCCGACGGTTCTTCGAGCCCGCGGTTATCGGTTCTTTTTCTTCTCACGGGAAGAACGACGGCCGCATGTCCACGTTCAGCACGCGGCTGGCGAGGCGAAGTCCTGGCTTGCCCCGGTGATTGAGCTGGCACAGAATTATGGTTTGACCCCGCGTCGGCTCGCGACCGCCCTCCGGCTTATTCGGGAGCACGAAGATGAGATCTACGCCGCCTGGAAAGCGCACTTCGGCCGTTGAGGTCGCCAACATTTCGCCTCACGGCTTTTGGCTACTGCTTGGAGAGCGAGAGGTGTTCGTCTCGTTCAAGGAGTTTCCATGGTTTCGCGAAGCATCCATTGACCAGATCACGAAGGTGGAGCTCCCGAGCCCCCACCATCTCTACTGGCCCGATCTCGATGCGGACGTGGCGGTGGAATCTCTAGAGCACCCGGAGCGGTACCCGCTCGTCAGTCGCGCACGGCCAACAAACCCCCGGAAGGACCTGGCGAAAAAACCGGTCGTGTTAGCCGACGGCCTATGGCCGATGGTCGCTCGGCCGCAAGGCGTTTGGGGAAAGACGGGGTGACACGATGCTAACCGGCAAACGCATCCTCCTCGGTGTCACCGGCAGCATCGCGGCGTACAAGGCGGTGGAGTTGCTTCGCCTGTTCACCAAGCGCGGGGCGGAGGTGCAGGTGGTCATGACCGAGGCCGCGACGAAGTTCGTCGCACCTCTCACCTTCGAGACCCTGACGCGGCAGCCGGTGCTCCTCGACATGTGGTCACTCGCCTACAGCCACCGCATCGGGCACATCGAGGCCACGCAGCGTGCGGACGTCCTCGTCGTGGCGCCCGCCACCGCCCGCACCATCGCGCGGCTCGCCCTCGGCCTGGCCGACGACTTCCTGAGCTGCATCTATCTGGCCAGCCGTTGCCCGGTCCTGGTCGCTCCCGCCATGGACTGCGACATGTTCGAACATCCCGCGCTGCAGGAGAACCTGAAACGCCTCCGGGAACGCGGCGTGCACCTCATCGAGCCGGACCTGGGTCCCCTGGCGTCGGGACTGGTGGGACGCGGCCGCCTCGCGGAGCTGTCCGAGATCCTGGCTGCGGTCGAGCGGATCGTGACCCTCCGGCAGGATCTCGCGGGACGGGTGATCTTGGTGACCGCCGGACCCACCCGTGAGCCCTTGGACCCCGTGCGCTTCCTGTCGAATCGCTCCTCCGGAAAGATGGGGTACGCCATCGCCGAGGCCGCCGCCCTGCGCGGCGCCCGCGTGGTCCTGGTGAGTGGCCCGACCGCCTTGCCGGCGCCCCCCGGCGCGGATGTCATCCAGGTGGAGACGGCGCAGGAGATGCATGACGCCGTCCTGGCCAAGCTGGAGGTGGCTCAGGTGGTGATCAAGGCCGCCGCGGTCGCGGATTACCGGCCGAAGCACACGGCAGATCGGAAACTGAAGAAGGACCAGGCCATCCCCGAGATCCTGCTGGAGCCGACGCCGGACATCCTGGCCGAGATCGGCACGCGCAAGGGAAACCGCATCCTCGTCGGCTTCGCGGCCGAGACCGACGACCTGGTGGCCAACGCCCGGAAAAAACTCCAGCGGAAGAATCTGGACCTGATGGTTGCCAACGACGTCCGGCAGCCGGGAGCGGGCTTTGACGTGGACACGAATCTGGTGAAGATCCTGGACGCGGCCGGCGGCGTCGAGGAGTTGCCGCTTCTCCCGAAGCGCGAGGTCGCCGATCGGATCCTCGATCGGATCGTGAGCCTTTTGAAGACCTAGCGGGCTGCTGAAAAAGGCCCATCTGCCGTCGTTGGCGCGCTCGCGCGCTCGCTGCGACGTACCTGTAAGTACGCCTCGCGCCTCGCCGGGTACCCTTCCACACGGATGCGTACTCCGCCTTGCATCTGGACCTTTTTGAGCCGCCTGAGCGAAACGGGTTTTTCAGTACCCTGCTAACAGATACGGAGCACGCATGGACAAGGATCCCCGGCAAGAACTGTGCGAAATCGTCGGACAGGTGCGCGGCCATCTCGCCCTGCAACAGGAGCTCGGCGTGGAGCACACCGACCTCCGCTGGCCGGAGCCGGCGGCCCCGACGCCGGTGGTCCGCCCGACCCTGGAGCAGGTCCGAGAAGAACTGGGCGAGTGCACCCGCTGCAAGCTGCACGCCGGGCGCACCCAGATCGTCTTCGGAGTCGGAAACCCCGCGGCCCGGCTGGTCTTCGTGGGCGAGGCGCCGGGCGCCGATGAGGACGCCCAGGGCGAGCCCTTCGTGGGCCGCGCCGGGCAACTCCTCACCAAGATCATCGAGGCGATGGGCCTCCGCCGGGAGGACGTATACATCTGCAATATCATCAAATGTCGGCCCCCCAGCAATCGCACACCCGAGGCGGACGAGATCGTGGCCTGCCAGCCGTTCCTGCTGCAGCAGCTCCAGGCCATCGGGCCCAAGTTCATCTGCGCCCTGGGCGGACCCGCCACGCAGACGCTCCTCCAGACCAAGGAGACCATCTCGCGTCTGCGTGGCCGATTTCACGACTTCCACGGGATTCCGCTCTTGCCCACGTTCCATCCGGCGTTCCTGCTGCGGAATCCCAGCGAAAAGAAGACGGTCTGGGAGGACATGAAGCTCCTCCTGCGCCATCTGCAGGCCTGAACCGATTGCCTCCCACAGACCGCACGCGCCCATGACCTCCACGCTGCCCGCTTTCGTTGATGTCGCATTCCCCGCCTCGGTGGCGTCGGTCCTCACCTACCGCGTCCCGGAGGCCTGGCGCGACCTGGCGACACCCGGGAAGCGCGTGCTGGCGCCGCTGGGGCGGCGCGCCGTCACCGGGTACCTCGTGGAGACGCGCGACCATGCCCCGGTGGCGGACACCAAGGAGCTGTGCGAGATCCTGGACGCGGAGCCGCTCCTGGATGCACATCTCCTCGCGCTCACGCGCTGGGTGGCCGACTACTACATGTGCCCGTGGGGCGAGGTGATCCGCACCGCCCTCCCGCCCGGCATCGATACCCTCATTCGACGCGTCGTGCGCCTGACAAGTGCGGGGCAGGTCGCCCTGGACGGCAATGGGATCCTGCGACCGGGCGAGCGCGACCTCCTCGCCCTGGTGGGCACGCGCGTCAGCGTTCCGATCGCCACGCTGACGCGACGCTGGCCCAATGCACCGGCCCTGGTCCATCTCCTTGCCCGGCGAGGTCTGCTGGCGGTGACCGCCGACCTGCGGCCCCCCCGTGTCCGGCCGCTTTCCGTCGCGTATTGCGTCTTGGCCCCCGGCGTGGATCCCGACGCCGCTGCGCTCCCGTCGCGCGCCGTGAAGCGGCGCGCCATCCTGCGATCCCTGGCCGCGGCGCCGGACGGCCTGCCGCGGACAGAGGCCGGCGCGGGAAGTCCCGCCGCCCTCGCCGCACTGATCCGGGGCGGCCTGGTCCGGATCCGGGATGTCGAAATGACACGGGATCCCCTCGCCGCCACGACGGAACCGCGCGACGCCCCGAAGCGGCTCGCGCCCGCCCAGTCCGAGGCCCTCCAGGTCATCCGGCAGGCGCTCGCCGGCCGTCGCTTCGCCCCGATCCTGCTCCACGGCGTGACCGGCTCCGGCAAGACCGAGGTGTACCTTCAGGCCATCGAGACCGCGCTGGCGCATGGACAGCAGGCGCTGGTGCTGGTCCCCGAGATCTCGCTGACGCCGCTCGCCGTGCAACGCTTCCTGGCGCGGTTCGGCAGTCGGGTGGCGGTCCTGCACAGCGGCCTGCGGGGCGGGGAACGGTTCGATACCTGGCGCCGCATCAAGGGCGGCGGGGCGGACATCGTGGTGGGCGCGCGCTCCGCCGTCTTTGCCCCCCTGCCCCGCCTGGGCATCCTGGTCGTGGACGAGGAGCACGATCCCTCGTACAAGCAGGACGACACCCCCCGGTATCACGGCCGGGACGTCGCCATCATGCGAGCGAAATCGCTGGACGCGCCGGTGATTCTGGGGTCGGCCACCCCGTCCCTGGAGAGCTTCGAGCGGGCGCAGGCCGGGCGGTATGCGCTGGTGCGGCTGCCGGAGCGGATCGAGGCCCGACCGCTTCCCCGGGTCGAGATCGTGGATCTTCGCCGGGTGGACGGGGGGGAGCGCCTGCTCTCGCCGCCGCTCTGCGACGCCATCGCCGAGCGGCTCGCCCGCAGCGAGCAGTCGCTGCTCTTTCTCAACCGGCGCGGCTTCTCCACGCTGCTGCTCTGTGAGGAGTGCGGCGCCACGCTGGATTGCCCCCGCTGTAGCATCTCGCTCACCTATCACGCCGCCCGCGGTCGGCTTTGCTGCCACACGTGCAGCTTCGAACGGCGGCCGCCGGCGCAGTGTCCGGACTGCCACGGGACCCGGTTGCGGTACCTGGGGTTCGGGACCCAGCAGCTCGAGGCCGCCGTGCGCGAGCGGTTCCCCAAGGCGCGGGTGGACCGCATGGATCGAGACACGACCGGAAACTGGCGTGCCGCCGAGCGGATTCTCCACCGCTTGACGCAGGGCGAGATCGACATCCTCGTCGGAACGCAGATGATCGGCAAGGGCCACGACGTCCCGAATGTCACGCTGGTCGGTGTCGTCTCCGCCGACATGGCGCTTCACCTGCCGGACTTTCGAGCGGGGGAACGCGCCTTCGCCCTCTTTACTCAGGTGGTGGGCAGAGCCGGGCGCGGCACACGGCCGGGCACGGCGCTGATCCAGACCTTCAACCCGGACCATTACATCCTGCGCGCGGTGCAAGGGCAGCAGTACGCCACGATGTGGGAGGCCGAGAGTCCCTTGCGCCGGGAGCGGAGCCTGCCGCCCTTTTCCCGCGCCGTCCTGGCGATGCTGAGCAGCCCGCAGGAGAAGGCAGCGGAAACGGCCGCGACGGAGCTGGCCCGGCTCTTCCGCGAGGTCGGGATGCGCGCCGATTCCGTGAGCGGGCCCGCGCCCGCCCCGCTCTACCGCCTGCGCTCTCGCTACCGATGGCATCTGCTGGTATGCGGACAGGATCAGCGAAAACTTCACACCCGCGTCCACGAGGCGGCGCGCCGCCTGCGCGCCTCCCCCCTCTTCCGCGGCGTCCGGTTGGACGTGGACGTGGACCCGGCATCGGTGTGTTAGCCCAGAGCATTCACGAAGGATTCGTGAATGCTCTGGGCTGGAGGATCACGAAATGAGTTTCCAGGAGGAAGGGGCCGGCTTGGCGCGGCCCCACGCCCTGCTCGCCAAGCTCCAGCGCGACTTCCTGCGCCTGCGCCGGACGCCCTGGGACGCGCACCTCGCCTTCGACTTCTTCGCCACCGCGGCCCACTTGCCGAGCTGGATCGAGGTGGCCGGCGGACCGAATGCGTGCCGCCTGCCGCCCACCCCGCTCCTGAAGGCGGTCTGGCAGATCGTAGACGGCGAGGCACCGCTGGTGCCGGCCGGGGCGATCCCCTCCGAGCGACACCTGATGGTCGAGCTCGACGGCTGGCCGGCCCGAACGCTGGGCGCGACGGTCAGGGTCCTGGACCTCGCCAGCCAGGTGCTGATCTACTGGGAAACGATCGAGTTCTTCGCGAACAACCCGGAGGAAACTTCCGAGTGAAAGGCCTGACGGCGCTGCCGTCATCGCCGCCGCGAATCGGGGGTTACCCCTGCCCACAACACCTGTCGACAGGGAGGCACACGTGCCAGGACTGATTCCCACCCGAGTCCTCGACTTCACCATCCGGCTTGCCACCGCGCAGGATGTCCCGCTGATCTTGCGATTCATCAAGGGGCTGGCCGAGTATGAGAACCTCACCCAAGAGGTAACCGCCACCGAGGAGTTGTTGCGCGACACGCTCTTTGGGTCTCGCCAGGTCGCCGAGGTCATCATCGGGGACTACTGCGGTGAACCGGTGGGCTTTGCCATCTTCTTTCACAACTATTCGACGTTCCTCGGCCGGCCCGGAATCTACCTGGAAGACCTCTTCGTCCTGCCCGAGATGCGGGGTCGCGGGTTTGGCAAAATCCTGCTCACCTATCTGGCCAAGCTGGCCCACGAACGGAAATGCGGCCGCGTCGAGTGGTCCGTGCTCGACTGGAATGACCCGTCCATCCAGTTCTACCGCAAGCTCGGGGCCACCCCCATGGACGAGTGGACGATGTACCGGCTGACCGGTGCGGCCCTGACCAGCCTGGCAGCGGAGTTTTGAACGTGACGCCAGCGGCGCCGCACCACGGCGAACGCCGGGTCGCTCTGGTGACGGGTGCGACCGGTGCCATCGGCCGGGCAATCGCGCGACAAATCGCCGTGCACCCAGATTGTGAGGTGGTGCTCGCCTGCCGGGACCAAGCCAAGGCGGAACGGGCCGTCAGGGAGATCGTCACCGCCACGGGAAACTCCAAGGTCCGATACGCTCCGGTGGATGTATCGCGCCGATCGTCGATCGAGGCGTTGGCTGCGGACTGGCGCGGTCCGCTTCACGTCCTGGTCAACAACGCCGCCGTCACACCTCGCACGCGACAAGAGACCCCGGACGGCATCGAGTTGCAGTGCGCCACCAACATCCTGGGCTATTTCTGGATGGTGCAGGCCTTCACGGAGCACCTACAGCGATCGGCGCCTGCTCGCGTGGTCAACGTCGCCAGCTACTGGGCGGGCGATCTCGATCTCGGAGACCTGGAATTCCGACGGCGCCCGTATAACAACAACGACGCCTATCGCCAGTCAAAACAGGCTGACCGCATGTTGACGGTGGCATTCGCCGAGAGGCTGAAACCCTTCGGCGTCACCGTCAACGCCTGCCATCCCGGAGACGTCCGGTCCGCACTCAGCGGCAACCTGGGGTTCGGCGGCACCCAGACACCGGACGAGGGCGCGCAGACACCCGCGTGGCTGGCCCTGGAATCTGTCGGAGGGAAGCAGACCGGACGGTACTTCGAGCACCGAAAAGCGGTGCACTGCCCCTTCGGCGCACATCGCGTCTCGGTGGAGGCCCTCTATGAGGCGTGCCTCCGATACCCACTCGTGCCCTGTGACCCCACGAAGAACCCGCGCGGCGGCAGGCCATGACCGACACATCGGCTCTCTCCGCATCCGATCCGCCGGGCACCTCGCCGGTCGGGCACCGCGCCGCACTCCTCAAGACCATCGGATATTTTGCGGCCTTCATCGCCCTCGGCATGGCCTCGGCCTCGCTGGGGCCCACGCTGCCGGCGCTCGCGGAGCAGACCCGCAGCAGCCTCTCCCAGATCAGCGCCCTGTTCGTGGCGCGCTCCCTGGGATACCTCGCGGGTTCGCTGCTTGGCGGCAGGCTGTACGACCGCATCCCCGGCCATCCGGTGATGGGCGGAGGCCTCCTGCTGATGGCCGGCATGATGGGACTCGCCCCGGTCGTCCCGCACCTCTGGACGCTCGCCGCCGCCATTCTCATGCTGGGTCTGGCCGAGGGCGCGCTGGACGTGGGCGGCAACACACTGGTGGTATGGGTGCATGGAGACAGCGTGGGGCCGTTCATGAACGCCCTCCACTTCTTCTTCGGCCTGGGGGCGCTCCTGTCGCCCCTCATCATTGCCCAGGTGATGCTCCAGGGCGGCGGTCTGGTTCACGCCTACTGGACCGTCGCGGCGCTGCTGCTTCCGGGAGCCCTCTGGCTGAGATGCGTGCCGAGCCCTGCCGGCGCATCGGTTACGGCCACGCGGTCGGGTCCGGAAAGCCATGGGCGACTGGTGGTCCTGATTGTCCTGTTCTTCTTCCTCTACACGGGGGCAGAGGTCGCCTTTGGAGGCTGGATCTACTCGTACGCGGTCGCGCTGGGTCTGGCCAGCCGCACCGTCGCGGCGTATCTCACGTCGACGTTCTGGGGGGCACTGACCGTCGGCCGACTGCTGGCGGTGCCCCTGGCGATCCGCTTTCCACCGCGCACCGTCCTGCTCGCCGACTGTCTCGGCTGCCTGGCCAGCCTCGGCCTGGTCCTGCTCGGCTCGCGGTCCCTGGTCGCGACCTTCGTGGGCACCTGCGGCGTGGGCCTGTCCATGGCCTCCATCTTTCCCGCTGCGCTGTCCCTGGCCCAGGGCCGCATGCAGATCACCGGCGCGGTGACCGGTTGGTTCTTCGTGGGCGCCAGCGCCGGGGGCATGGTGCTGCCCTGGCTGATCGGACAGTTCTTCGAAACCGTCGGGCCGCGGGCCACCATGGTCATCCTGTTCATTGACATGACGGCGGCCATAACGGTTCTCGCCGTCTTGACGTTCCGTTCCGCCCGACCGGTGTATCAATGGATCGTCAGTCGGCCCTGAACCGCGTCTCGACGCCGAATGACCGGGCGCACCCGGGGCGGTCGCGCGGTCGCCCAGGCCGTCCTGCAGCCTTCGCGCACGATCGACGCCGCAGGGCGTCTCCGACCTGGCCCGGTTGAGTTGCGGCGGGAACTGTAGTAGGATGCCTCTCGATCGCGTGAAACACCGGACCTCACACCACTGGAGAGCCCCATGCGCGGATTCCGTGTGGCCGTGGCTCAGATCGCGCCGACGCTCGGCGATCTCGCGAAGAATCTCGCCCTCCACGAAAAGATGGCCGGCGACGCTATCGCACAGTCGGCAAACCTCTTGATCTTTCCGGAACTCAGCCTGACCGGCTATTTTCTCAAGGACCAGGTCCCCTCGGTCGCCCTGCAGCCTGACGCCCCCGCGCTTCAGCCACTCCGGGAACTCAGCCGACGCATCGCTCTCGTCCTGGGCTTCGTCGAGGAGGCGCCCGGGCACCGCTTTTACAACGCCTCGGCCTACTTCGAGGGCGGCGAGATTCGGCACATCCATCGCAAGGTCTACCTGCCCACCTACGGCATCTTCGACGAGGCGCGTTACCTGGCCGCCGGGGAGCGGATCCGAGCCTTCGACACGGCGCTGGGTCGCATGGCAATCCTGATCTGCGAGGACCTGTGGCATCCGACCGTCCCTGCCATCACGGCCTGGGACGGTGCCGAGATCATCGTGTGTCCGTCCGCCAGCCCTGGCCGGGGCCTAGGTCAGACGGGGCCCTTCCAGAACGCGTCCACCTGGGAGCGAACCATACGCACGTGCGGGGACCTCCTGACATCGTTCGTCATCTACGCCAACCGCGTGGGCTACGAGGACGGCGCCTGCTTCTGGGGTGGGTCGGAAGCGGTCGCCCCCTCGGGCGAGCCACTCGCCAAGGCCCGGTATCTGGAAGAGGAACTGCTGCTGGCCGACCTTGGACCCCGGCAGCCTCCGCCGAGCGCGGGTGGCCAATCCCCTCCTACGGGACGAGCGGCTGGAACTGACGCTGCGGGAGGTCACGCGCATCATGCAGGCCCGCCGAACCGACGGGGAGTAGGCGCATGGTCAACCTTCAACTCAATTGCCAGGCGGTTCGCAAGGTCCTGACCGGCTTCCTCGACAACGAGGTCCGAAAGGCCGGCTTTCACCGCCTCGTGGTCGGCCTCTCGGGGGGTGTGGACTCTTCCCTGTCGGCGTACCTCGCCGCCGAGGCGCTGGGCCCCGAGAACGTGTGGGGCATCCTGATGCCGTACCGCACCTCCAGCCCCGAGAGCGCCCAGCATGCCGCCCTGGTGGTGCAGGCGCTCGGCATCAACAGCCTCACGGTCGAGATCACCGCCATGGTGGACGCCTACTTCGCCATGTTCCCCGATGCCGACCAGATGCGGCGCGGCAACAAGATGGCCCGCGAGCGGATGACCATCCTGTTCGACCATTCGGCGCGACTGGGCGCGTTGGTCCTGGGCACCAGCAACAAGACGGAACTCCTGCTCGGCTACGGCACGCTGCACGGCGACATGGCCTCGGCGGTGAACCCGCTGGGCGATCTCTACAAGACCCAAGTGCGCCAGCTCTCCCGCCACCTGGGGGTGCCGGCCGTCATCGTGGACAAGCAGCCTAGCGCCGACCTCTGGGAAGGCCAGACCGACGAGGCGGAGCTGGGGTTCACGTACGAAGCGGTGGATAAAGTCCTCTGCCTCCTCGTAGACCAGCGGTACGAAGTCGGCGAGCTGCTCGCCGAGAATCTCTTCGATGAGAAGTTCGTGCGCGCGGTCGCCCGGAAAATTCAAGGGTCTCAGTACAAACGGCGGCTGCCCGTCATCGGCAAGATCTCGTCGCGGACGATTGATCGGGACTTTCGGTACGCCCGCGACTGGGGCCGGTAGCAGGCTGCTGAAAAAGGCCCATCTGCGGCGTTGACGCGCTTGGGCACTCGTTGCGGCGTACCTGGAGTACGCCTCTCTCGGCCCATCGCGTGTCGCCTTGCATCTGGACCTTTTTGAGCAGCCTGCGGAGAAGAAGGTTCGTCTGCATCGTGTTGGCACAGTCAATTCGTCGAGAAGTCGATTGGTCAATGCGGAGGGGTGCCCGTCGACCAATTGACTAATCGACCAGTTGCCTCTTTGACCACTCGACGAGGGTGACGTCCATGATCATCGGGGTGCCGAAGGAGATCAAGGACAACGAGAACCGGGTTGCCGCGATTCCCGCCACCGTGCAGGCGCTCGCGTCCCGGGGTCACACGGTCCTGGTACAGAAGGGCGCCGGGGTCGGCTCCGGTATCAGCGACCAGAGTTACCAGTCGGTCGGCGCGAAGATCGTGGCCACGGCGCGCCAGGTCTTCAAGAGTGCCGAGCTGATCCTGAAGGTGAAGGAACCGCTGCCCGCCGAGTATCCGCTGCTGCGTCCCGGACAGATCCTCTTCACCTATCTCCACCTGGCGGCGGACAAGACCCTTACCGACGCCCTCCTCGCGCGGAAGGTCGTCGGCGTCGCCTACGAGACCATCGAGACGGCGGACGGCCGTCTGCCGCTCTTGGAGCCGATGAGTGAAGTGGCGGGCCGGATGGCCGTCCACATCGCGGCGACCTACCTCGCCAAACCCCTCGGTGGTCGCGGCGTACTGATGGGCGGCGTGCCGGGGGTCCCCCCGGCCACCGTGCTGATCCTGGGCGGAGGCATCGTGGGGTACAACGCCGCCCGGGTGGCAGCGGGAATGGGCGCCTGGGTGTACCTGCTGGAGACGAATCCGGTCCGCATGCGCTACCTGGACGAGGTCCTGCCCGAGAACGTCACCACCCTCATGTCCAGCCGGATGAGCCTGGAAAGTTGCCTCCGGCGCGCCGACGTCCTGATCGGCGCCGTACTGATCCATGGCGCGAGGGCCCCCCGCCTGGTGACCCGCGACATGTTGAAACTGATGCAGCCGGGCGCCGTGATCGTGGACGTGGCCGTGGATCAGGGCGGCTGCTGCGAGACGACCCATCCGACCACCCACAGCGAACCGACCTACGTGGTGGACGGCGTGGTCCATTACTGTGTGGCCAACATGCCGGGTGCCTACGCTCGGACCGCGACCTTCGCCCTCACCAACGTCACCACGCCGTACGCCGTCCAGATCGCCGACAAGGGCTGGCTGGCCGCGGCCCGCGAGAACGCCGAGATCGCCAAGGGCCTCAACGTCATTCACGGGCAGGTCACCCACCAGCCGGTGTCGCAGGCGCACCGCCTCCGGTACGTCCCGTGGACCAAGGTGGAATCGTGAAGGCCGGCGAAACGCTGCCGAGCCTTCTCGATACTCCCTCCCCTCCCCAACCCCCAGACCCACACTCCTGACCCCAGGTGAGCTATGGTCATCGTGAAGCTGGCCCCGGGTAAAGAGCACAGGCTGAACGCCGGTCACCCGTGGATCTATCGGAGCGAGATCGCTCACATCGAGGGCGACCCCGCTCCCGGCGTGATCGCCGCCGTCCAGGATCATCGCGGGCGGTTCGTGGGCCAGGCGATGGTCAACCTGAAGTCCCAGATCGCCGGCCGTCTGCTTGCACGCACGGAGGAGACCGTCGACGCGGCCTTCCTGGAGCGGCGTATCCGGGAGGCGGCTTCCCGTGCCGGCCGGACCGTCTCGGGCGCCGGCGCGTCGCGTCTGGTGTTCGGGGAAGGCGACCATTTACCGGGCCTGATCGTAGACCGGTACGGCGACGTCGTGGTGGTGCAGATCCTGACGGCGGGCATGGAGCGACTTCGCGATGCCGTGCTCGCGGCGTTGCGGAATACCGTGCAGCCGCGCGCCATCTACGAGCGCAGCGACTCCTCGGCGCGCCGACTGGAGGGGTTGGATCTCCGCAAGGGATTCGCCTGGGGAACGGCGGAGACCGGCGTCTGGATCGAGGAGGACGACCAAGCCTTCTTCGTCGAGGTGGCGGCCGGCCAGAAAACCGGCTTCTTCCTGGACCAGCGCGAGAACCGGCAGGCCGTCAGACGCCTGGCCCGCGGCCGCGCGGTCCTCGATTGTTTCTGCTATTCAGGGGGATTTTCAATAAGCGCCGCATCCGGGGGCGCCACGGCGGTCACGGGAATCGACATCTCGGCGGACGCCCTGGCCTGGGCGACACAATCGGCCGAGCGGAACGGCCTCGCCGCGCGCTGCGCGTTCACCCCGGCGAACGTCTTCGATCAGCTCCGCGCCTTCGGTCGGGAACGGCGGCACTTCGGCCTCGTCGTCCTGGACCCCCCGGCGTTCACGAAGGGGCGGGATGCGTTGGAGGGGGCGCTCCGCGGCTACAACGAGATCAACCTGCGCGCCATGAAGCTGCTCGGTCCCGGCGGCATCCTCGTCACCTGCTCCTGCTCGTACCACGTGGACGCGCCGACATTCCTGGACATGCTGCGGTCGGCCGCGGCGGACGCCCACAGGGAGTTCCGCCTGCTGGAGCTTCGGACGCAGGCCCGCGACCACCCGATCCTGCTGGCCGCCAAGGAAACGCAGTACCTGAAGTGCGCCATCCTGGAAGCGGCGAACTGACCACCGTCATGAATCCACAGATTTCACGGGACCCGGACACCGGACGATGACGCTGGCTTTCCGATGTGGCGTGTGCAAGAAAGATCTGCGGGGCATGTGGGCCGTCCTGACCGCCCGGCCGTTTCCCGTCTGCTCCAAGTGTCGGCTGATGGTCCACCACGGCTGCCTGGCCCGCACCGACCCGCCCGTCTGCCGCCGATGCGCCGCCGGGCCACCCACGGACCCGGCAGCATCGTAGCGCTCCCCGCTCTCGCGGCATCCACCCCCGGCACCTCGTTCCTTGGGGGCTGCACCGCATTCCGCCGACGCGAATTCTCGCCCTATCCGAGCTGATACTGCAACTGGTGAAGCCGGGCGTACACCCCCTGCTGGGCCAGGAGGTCCGCATGGGTCCCCTCCTCGCGGATCCGGCCCTTGTGGATCACCAGGATCCGATCAGCGAACTGGATGGTGGACAACCGGTGGGCCACGATGATGGCGGTGCGGTTCTCCAGCAGGGCTCGCAGGGCCTCCTGGATCAATCGCTCGGTCTCCGTGTCCACCGAGCTGGTCGCCTCGTCCAGGATGAGGATGCGGGGATCGAAGGCCAGCGCCCGGGCAAAGGACAGGAGCTGTCGTTCCCCTTGCGACAAGGTGGAGCCGCGCTCCTGGACCTCCTCCTGGTATCCGCCGGGGAGGCGCTCGATGAATCGGTCCGCGTGGACGCGCCGGGCGGCCGCCTGGATCTGCTCCGGCGCGATCCGGGAGCTCCCCAGCCCGATATTTTCCCCGATGGTGCCGGAGAACAGAAAGGCGTCCTGCAGTACCAGGCCCAGGTGCCGGCGGAGCGCGGTCTTGTCCCACTCGCGGACGTCCAGACCGTCCACCAGGATCCGGCCGCGCTCCACGTCATAGAACCGGCAGAGCGCCGAGACGATGGACGTCTTGCCGTGACCCGTCGGGCCGACCAGCGCGACCTTCTCGCCGGGCGCCACGCGGAACGAGATCCCGCGGAGCACCGGTTCGCCAGGCAGGTAGGACAGCCACACGTCCTGGAATTCGATGCACCCCGTCGCCGCCGAGGGCGTCCCCGGCCGAACCGGCGTCAGGATCTTCGGCGGCTCGTCCAGCAGCCGGAAGATCCGCTCGCTGCTGGCCATGGCCGCCTGGAAGATGTTGTACTTCTCCGCCAGGTCCCGGATCGGCTGGAACATCCGGTGGATGTACTGGATGAAGGCCACGACCACACCCGGCAGCAGCGTCTGGTCGAGGATCATCCCTCCGCCCTGCCACAGGATCAGCCCCACGGTGACGGCGCTGCAGACTTCCACCAGCGGGAAGAAGATGGCGTTGTAGTGAACGCTCTTCAGCAGGGCGTCCCGGTTCCGGCTGTTGATGTCCCGGAAGCGGTGGAACGCTCGCCGCTCTTGCCCGAAGGCCTGCACGGTGGCCATTCCCGAGATGTGTTCGTTCAGGTAGCCGTTCAACCGCGCCAGTGTCTTGCGGCTGTCGCGATAATTCTCCCGGGCCTTCCGGCGGTACACGTTGGTGGCCCACGCCATGACCGGCAGCAGGGTCAACCCCAGCACGCCCAGCCGCCAGTCGAGCAGGAACATGGCGCCGCCGATCCCGACGATCATCAGCGTGTCGCCCAGGAACGCCACCACGCCGGAGCTGAACAGCTCGTTCAGGTTCTCCACATCGTTGATGACCCGGGTCATCAGCCGCCCCACGGGGTTCTTGTCGAAGAACGCCGGGTCGTGCGCCACCAGGTGGCCGAAGAGCTGCTGTCGGATGTCGTGCATCACCCGCTGGCCGACGTACTGGGTCGTGAACGAGTGGCCGAAGTGGCAGACGAACCCCAGGAGAACCGCCGCGGCGTACACCAGGGCGGTCCGATCCAGGCCGGCCAGGTCGCGCGCGGCCACGTACCGGTCAATGGCGATCTTGACCAGGTAGGGTCCCAAGAGCTGCGCGCCGGTGTAGCCCGCCAGGCACAGGAAGGCGAGGAGCACCAGGAGCCAGTAGCCCTGGAAGTACCCCAGCAGCCGCGCGACCAGGCGGGCGTCGTAGGCCTTCCCCAGCACCTCGTCATCGAGGTGCACGTGCGGTCCGTGCATGCTCAGCCGTTCTCCCTCTCGGCCAGCGCCTCCAGCTCATTCGCCAGGAGCTGCCGCTGGTACAGGCGGCAATAATGCCCCTCGCGGGCCAGGAGTTCCTGATGCGTGCCTTGCTCGACGATGCGGCCGTCCTTCAGGTACACGATCTGGTCCGCATCCTTGACCGTGGAGATACGGTGCGAGATCAGGATGGTCGTCCGACCCGACCATGACGGCTCGCAGCTCGCGCAGGATGGCTTCCTCCGTCTGGACGTCCACGCTGGAGAAGGCGTCGTCCAGGATCAGGATGGGCGGCCGCGCGATCAGCGCGCGGGCCAGCGCGGTCCGTTGTTTTTGCCCGCCCGACAGGCGGACGCCGCGCTCGCCCAGCAGCGTGTCGAACCGGTCGGCGAATTCCTGGACGCTGGGCAAGAGCCCCGCGATGCGGGCCGCCTCCTCCATGTCCTGCAGCGTGGCGTCGGGGCGGCCGAAGAGGATGTTCTCGCCGATGGTCTCGGAGAAGAGAAAGATGTCCTGCGTCACCAGCCCGATGGATGCGCGTAACCTGGAAAGAGGGATGCTGCGGATGTCGCGCCCGTCTAGAAACAGCGCACCCTCGGGCGCCTCGAAGAGCCGGGCGATCAGGTGGACCAGCGTACTCTTGCCCGCCCCGACCTCTCCCACGATGGCCACCGAGCTCCCCGCCGGCACGCGAAGCCGGATCTCCCGGAGGATCCAGGGCGTTTCCGGACCGTAGCGAAACGACAGGTCGCGGAATTCGATGGCCCCGTCGAGCCGCCGCGGTGACCCGTCGTCGGGCGTCAGGTGCGTGGCGGCGACAGGCGTCTCCAGGATCTCAACCAGTCTGTGGAGCGCGGCCGAGCCGCGCTGGTACAGATTCACGACGTACCCGATGGCCATCACCGGCCAGGTCAGCATGGCCAGGTAGCCGTTGAACTGGACGAACTGGCCGATCGTCAGCGTCCCCAGGAGCACCTGCCTCCCACCCAACCAGAGGACCACCGCCCCCCCCAGGCCGGAGAACACCGCGATCAACGGCCAGAGCGCGCCGCTCATCCGCGCTGTAACCAGATTCTTGCGCATGTACTCGGCGCTCAGCGCTCGGAACCGGGCCTGCCGGTTCTCTTCCTGAGCGTGCGCCTGGACCACCCGGATGCCGCCCAGGTTCTCCTGCACGAAGATGCTGAGCTGCCCGAGCTGCTGCTGGACCTCCCGGTAGCCCCGGTGCATGCGATTCCCGAACCCCAGCACCAGCGCCGTGATCCCGGGCAGCGCGCAGAGCGACCAGAGGGTGAGCCAGGGATCGATCCCGATCATCAGGGGCAGCGCCGCCAGGATCAGGACCGCTCCGTCCAGCGCCGCCACGGCGCCGATGCCCAGCATCTCCCGAACCGACGCCAGATCGTTGGTAAGCCGCGACATCAGCTCACCCGTCTTCATCCGCTGGAAGTAGGCCAGTGGGAGTCGCTGCAGGTGGGCGAAGAGCTGGTTCCGCAGATCCCACTCGATATGGCGAGAGAAGCCGAAGACGTTGGTACGCCAGAAGTACCGGAAGACCCCCTGGGCGCACGCCGCCAGCGCGATCAGCCCGGGGAACACCAGCAGCCCCCAGCGCCCGCCCGGCTCGCGGGACAGGTTGTCGATCGCCTGTCGGGTGAACCACGGGATCAAGAGGTGCACGACATCCGTGGCCAGAAGCGCCACGATGCCGAGGAGGAGCAACCGGCGATGCCGGCGGAGGATTGGCCGGACGTGCTGGAACAACCTACGGATGGGACGCCTCACAGGTCGCGGGATGTTGGGTATCGGACTCAGCGTGAGTGATTGTGCTACGCGAGGACGGACAATGCAAGCGGCGAGGCCAAGACGCCCACACCGGGCGACGCCACCTGCCGCAGCGCCGGACGCCGCCCGCGGGCCGGCGCTCAGTTCCCCGGCGTGGCGTCCCGCGAACCTTCGGGCGGCTCGACCGTCGTGAGTTCGTCGACCACGGCGAGCAAATCCTCGAGGCGGACCGGCTTGCCCAGGATGCGGTCCACCAGGCCGGCCGGTTGGGCCTCCCCCGTCCCGTGCTCTCCCCACCCCGTGAGGAGCACGATGGGAAGGCCCGGGCGCCGCGCCCGGACGGCCCGGGCCACATCCCAGCCGGTCACCTCCGGCATGCCGAGGTCGGTGAACACCAGATCCACCGACGTCTCCTCCAGCTGGGCGATCCCGGCGGCGCCCCCGTCCGCCTCGGTGACCAGGTGGCCCGAGGCACGGAGGAGGCCGGCGATCGTCTGCCGGACCATGGGATCGTCGTCCACGACGAGAAGCCGCCGCGGAATCAGTTGTCGCTCGGTGGGCTCCTGGGGCGCCGCCGCGTCCTTTTTCGGCGCCGTCCGGAACCGAAGCGTGAAGGTCGTGCCCCGACCGGGAATGCTCCGCGCCTCGATGCGTCCGCCGTGCCGCTCCATGATCCCGTACGCCAGCGAGAGCCCCAATCCACTTCCCCGCCCACCCTTGGTCGTGAAGAACGGGTCGAAGATCCGCTGGCGGACCTCCTCCGACATCCCGATGCCGGTGTCCGTCACCTGGAGCTCGACCTCCGACGGCAGATCGACACCAGGCAGGCTCGGCTGGGAGGCGGACTCCACCGCCTTCATCACCTCCGCCGCGAGGCAGAGCGTCCCCCCGGTGGGCATGGCGTCCACCGCATTCAGGATCAGGTTGGTCAGGACCTCCCGTACCTCCGGGGCATAGCCGAGGATCGGCGGGAGGTCCGCGAGGTGCACCTGGACCTCGATGACGCGGCCTTGCCGCTGGACCTCGTCCCGCCAGCGAGGGCGCGTGATCTCCAGCGCTTCGGTGACGACCTCCGCCAGATCGATGGAGGCGAGGGGAGACCGTCCACGCTGCCGGGCAAAATCCTGCAGGCGCCGGACGACGTGCGCGCCATCGGTCGCGGCCGTCTCCAGCGTCCGCAGTCCCTCTTGCACCTCGGAGTCCCGCGCGCGCAGCCGCAGCAACTCCACCTGCCCCAGGATCGCCGCCAGCATGTTGTTCAGGTCGTGGGCGATCCCGGCGCTCATCTGGCCCAGGGCCCGGAGTTTCTCGGCCCGGATCAGGTCGTCCTGCGCCTTCTGCAGGTTGGCATAAGACTGATTCAACTCCTGGAAGAGCTGCGCCTTCTCGATGGCGATGGCCGCGTGATCGGCCAGCAGTCGGAGCGCCTGCAGGTCCTCGGACCGGAACGGTTCGCCGGCTCCCTCCCGATTGGCCGCGATCACCCCCAGCAGCCGGTCGCGGTAGCGGAGCGGTTCCGCGATGACCGCGCGGGTCTGGGTCCGCTCCACCCAGAGCGGATGCGCCAAGGGAGAGCGGACGTAATCATTGACCATCACCCCCTCGCCGCGGCGCGCCGCCTCCCCGATCACGCCTTCGCCGAGGCGCAGGCGGACGTCCGTGATCCAGTCCGGCCCCTCCCAGGCGTGGGGCGCGAGCAGGTGGAGCTCCGCGTCCCACAGCCACACGCCACACCCGGCCGCACGCACGAGCTCCATCGCCCGGCCCACGAACAGTCGCAGGAGCGCCGGCAGGTCGAGTTCGCGCGTCATCTCCGCGTTGATCGTGCGGACCGCCTCCAGCTGCATGCGCCGTTCCCGCTCTTCGCGAAACAGCCGGGCGTTTTCGATGGCGACGGCGGCCTGATCGGCGAACGAGGCCAGGTAGGCCATCTCGTCCGCGGTGTACCGGTGGGGCTGCGTGGTGTTGAACGTGAGAACGCCCAGGACCTCCTCCCCGCGCTTGATCGGAAGACCGAGGTAGGTGACGATCCCGAGATCTCGGTCCTGCTCTGCGAAGATGGTCCGAGGATCGTGCTGGGCATCCGCCATAAAGAGGGGCTTGCCTGTCCGGGCGACGATCCCCGACGAGCCGACGCCGAGGGGGAGTGCATAGCCCTCGGGCATAGACGAGCCCTGGCGCGCCCCAATGCGGAGCACGCCGGCGGCTTTGTCCAGCAGGAGCACCTTGACGTGCGGCGCGCCGCTCATCCGCGCCGCCTCGGCGAGAATCCGGTCGAAGATCTCCTGCAGCTCCAGACCGGAGGTGACGGAACGCACCGCGGAGACCAGGGCCTCGAGCTCTGACCCCCGACGGACCGCGGCTGCGTACAGGCGCGCGTTCTCGATGGCGATCACGGCGTGTGCAGCCAAGAGGGCGAGCGTCTCTTGATCCTGTTTTGCGAACACCCGTCCGGTCCCCTCGTCACTGAGGGCGATCACACCCAAGAGACGATCCCTGTGCAAGAGTGGCTCCGCCAGGGCGGCAGTGATGGAGGAGTGCTCGAGGGTCAAGCGGAGGGCATCCGGCCAATCGCGGTAGTCATTGACGATCATCCCTGTCCGCCGTTTGGCCACCGTACCGACCAGCCCTTCCCCAAGGCGAAGGCGCTGCTGGTTTTGCCAGTCGCTGAACCCGTGCCATGCGCTGGGCACCAGCAGCTCGGCCTCTGCATCCCACAAGAGGATCGCCCCTGCGCGCGCCCCGATCAGCTCCGTGGCTCGTCGCACGATCAGGGCAAGCAGCGCCTGGAGGTCCAGCTCGCGCGTGATCTCTTCGCCGATGGCACGCACCGCCTCGAGCTGCGCCGTCCGTGAACGGAGCGCGTCCTCTGCCAGCCGTCGCTCGGTCACATCCCGGATCAGACCGTCGTAGGAAAGCACGCGCCCCTGTGCATCCCGATGCAGGACGGGGGTGTTCCGCACCCATCGCTTGGCCCCATCCTTACGCGTGATCCGGTGCTCGAGAGGCGGGGTCTCCTCGCCCGCTTGGACCCGGCGCGCCTGCGCGCGCACGGCATCGCGGTCGGCCTCATCCACCATACGAATCCACAGCTCCGGATCGGCGGCAAACTCTGCGCTGGCGTAACCCGTCACCGCCACACAGCCCGGCCCGTGCCACGTCTCCACCGGTCCGCCGGGCTCCACGCGCACCGTGTAGATGTAGTCGCTCACGGCGGCGGTAATGCGCCGATACCGCTCCTCGCTCTCCCGAAGCGACGCTTCCGCGCGGCCCCGCTCGGCCAGCTCCCGCCGCGCCGCCTCGTACAGCCGGGCGTTCTCGATGGTGATGGCCGCCTGGCGCGCGAACACCGCCAGAAACGCGACCTCCGCTTCCGCGTAGATCCGGGGCTCCGGATTGCTGAAGGCGAGCACGCCCAGGACCTGGTCCCCGCGCATGATCGGCAGGCCGAGATAGGAGACGTGACGGTGCTTCGCCGCGAGGTCCGGTCGCCAGAGATGCGGGTGGGTGCGGATATCCGAAATCGCCAGCGGCGCGCGGTTCAGGGCGATCCGTCCGGCGATCCCCTCGCCGACCTGCATGACCAGCCCGTCCATCTCTTCTCGCGACATGCTGATGCTCACGCGGCAACGCAGCGTCTTCCGCTCTTCGTCCAGCACGTACAGCCACGTGTCGCTTCCGCCGGCGATGGTCGAGGCCTGGTCGACGATGGCGCGGAGGCTTTGCTCGAGGTCCAGCGACGAGGTGATGGCTTCGTGGGCCCGGAGCAGGGCCGTGAGTTCCCGCTGATGCCGCTCGAGCCCGCCCGCGCGCCCTCGCAGCGCGGCGATCTCGGCGAGGAGTTCGGCGGGGGTGGGCGATCCCATGGGGTGGTCTCCCGCGACGGACGTTTGGGGTGGCTCGACCTGGCGCGCAACTCAGTCGGTGGCGTGCCGGACGTCGCGTCGGATGCGCGAACCACCCGGCGCGCTTCCAATGCCCTGGCCAGCCTCCGGCAGTCTAGGGGCGAGGTCGCACCCTGTCAAGCCGCGTACCGAACAGGACCGAAAGACCACATCACACGGCGTGAGGATCGGAGCGACCGGGCAACTAGCGCGCTCGCGGAACTGGAAGGGTGTCACGTACCCCCCCGGCAACAACGGGGGGTGCCTGCCAAAGCGTTCGGCACGCCCTGCCAAATCCGTAGCGAATGTGCTACCCTCTTCATATGGCGCGCGACGTGTCGGTCGGCGATCGGCCTGGGGATGCTCCACGTTTCCTCGCGGACACCATGCTCGGGCGGCTGGCGACCTGGTTACGTATTCTGGGTTACGACGCCGAGTACTTCCGCGGCGCGGACGCCGATCTGATCGCCAAGGCTCAAGAGGATAGGCGTATCCTTCTGACCCGAGACACCGGGATCCTCCGGCGTCGCGGCTTGCCGCCGCACCTGTTCATTCGTGACGACCGGGTCATGGCACAACTGCGCCAGGTGATGGCGGCGTGCCGTCTGGTGCCCGCGTCGTCGGCGCCGCGCCGTTGCGCGCGCTGTAACGTGATTTTGGAGTCACGGACCAAGGCGGAGGCCGCCGGGCGCGTTCCCGAATTTGTCTGGAGCCACCACGACAGCTTCTGGGGGTGCCCAGCCTGTGGACGGATCTACTGGCCGGGAACTCATCGGCAACGGATGGACGAGAGGATCCGCTCCCTGATCGCCTGAGTCCAGACACCTCTGGCCCCCGTGGGACGACCGATGCGACTGATCTTCATGGGAAGCCCGGATTTTGCGGTCCCCTCTCTCGACCGATTGGTGACCGACGGCCACACGGTCGGCTTGGTGGCGACCCAGCCCGATCGCCCAGCCGGCCGCGGTCGAGACCTGCGTCCGCCGCCCGTCAAGCTGGCGGCGGAACGGCACGGTCTGCCTCTGGTCCAACCCGAGCGGGTGAGTGATCCGCGCTTCCTGGAAGCCGTGCGCCAGGCGCACCCCGAGATCGCCGTGGTGGTGGCGTTTGGGCAATTCCTCCCGCGTGCCGTGCGCGAGTTCCCGCCGCTGGGCTGTATCAACGTCCACGCCTCGCTTCTCCCGAAGTATCGGGGGGCCGCCCCCATCCATCGTGCCGTGATGGCCGGGGACGACGAGACGGGCGTCACCATCATGCGGGTCGAGGGGCGGATGGACGCCGGGCCCATCCTGCTCCAGCGCACCTGTCCGATCCTGCCCGACGACGACACGGGAATCCTCCATGACCGTCTGGCCGCCCTGGGGGCCGAGGCCCTGTCCGATGCGCTCCATCTCCTCTCGGTCGGCAGCGGCGCCTGGATCCCGCAGGACGAAACCCGGGTCAGCGTTGCCCCGAAGCTCGGCGACGCCGACTGTCGCCTGGAACTGGCAGGGCCGCCCACGGCCCTGGTGAATCGGATCCGCGGCCTGTCGCCGACGCCCGGCGCCTATCTCGTGATGCCGGAAGGGAAGCGGCTCCGGATCTTGAGGGCCGAGGCGCGCCCGGCGAGCGCCCCACAGGGCGTGATTCTCGGCGTCGAGGACGCCGCGGTCGTGCTCGGGACCGGCGAGGGGGCCGTGGCCCTGCTGGAGGTCCAGCCCGAAGGCAAGCGGCGGATGACGGGCGCCGAGTTCGCCCGGGGGCAGCGACTCCAGACGGGAATGCGTTGTGGCTAGGACGACCTCGGCGCGGCCGGGAGACCGGAGCCCCGATCCGCGCGGGATAACCCGGTCGTCCCCGGCGGGGGAACCCGCCGGGGCCCGACGAACCGCCTTGGACGTGCTGCTTCGGGTCGAGGCCACCGACGCGTATGCCAACATCCTCCTGGATGCGCGTCTGCAAAGCGGCCGGCTGGATCGCCCGGATCGCGCCTTGGCGACCGAACTGGTATACGGCGTCCTGCGCTGGCAGGGCAGACTGGATTGGCTGCTCGCCCCGTGCCTGGATCGGCCGGTGGCCGCCCTGGACCCAGTGGTCCGCGTGTTGCTCCGCCTCGGTACCTACCAGCTCACCTGCCTGACCCGCATCCCGGATTTCGCTGCGGTGGACGAAACGGTCACCCTGGCACGTGCCGGTGGTGCGGGTCGCGCCGCCGGATACGTGAACGCAGTCCTGCGCCGAATGGCGCGCGAACCCCGGCGTGCCGAGCCGGATCCGGTCGGCGAACCCGGCGCGTATTGGGCGGGTCCTGGCTCCCACCCGTCGTGGCTGGCGGATCGGTGGATCCGCCGTCTCGGCCCCACCGAGGCCGGCGAGCTGATGGCCGCCAATAACCGGGTACCCCCCCTCACGGTGGTGGTGAACCGCCTCCGCGGCAGCATCGCCGGTGCGGCGCAGGCTTTGAACGCGGCGTCCCCGAGGGCGACACCAGGACGGTTCGTCCCCGGCAGCTTCACCCTCCGCGGCGCCGGCAGTCCCCGTGAGTTGCCCGACTTCGACGCGGGGTTGCTGATCCCCATGGACGAGGCCGCGGCGCTGCCGGTCCTGGCGCTGGACTTGCGCGACGGCCAGCACGTCTTGGATGCCTGCGCCGGAGGCGGAGGGAAGAGCGCCCTCATCGCCGCCGGCGTCGGCGCGACCGGAAAGGTGCTGGCGCTGGACCGGAGCCCTCGGGCGATCCGGCGCCTTTCCTCGGCCCGGACGCGCTTAGGTCTTGCCAGCGTGGAGGCGAAGCTTTACGATGCGCGTGGCGCCGGCCGTGCCTGGCCAGGACGGTTCGCCCGTGTTCTTCTGGACGCCCCGTGCAGTGGCCTGGGCACCGCCCGACGACGGCCCGAGATCAAGTGGCGGCGCCGGCCGGAAGATTTCACCCAGACCGCCACCCTCCAGGCCGAACTGCTCGCCGGCGCGGCCGGCGCTGTGGCCGTTGGGGGGCTTCTGGTGTACAGTACCTGCAGCCTGGAACCGGAGGAGACCGATCACGTGGTCCACGATTTTCTGAGGAGCCACCCGGGATTTTCCCTGGAGGCGCCGGGTCCGGCCTTGCAGCCCTTCGCCGATCCGGCCGTGGATGGAATCCTGCGCGCCTGGCCCCACCGGCACGACACGGACGGGTTCTTCGTGGCCCGGCTACGGCGGCAGTCGTGACGTCATCGCAGGAGCGTGCACCGGCCATGATACCGCCTCGCGAACGCGAGCCGAACCGGTCCCCCGGCTGCCTCTACCGGCTCGTCCGGGCCGGCGCCATCTGTGTCGGCCTGCTGGCCCTCGCGGTACTGTCCGGGTACGTGGCCATGCTCTGGTTCTTGGAGGAAGACCGCGTGGCGGTCCCCCGCGCCATCGGCCTGGATTCCGTGGCCGCCGAGGCGTTGATCCGAGAGGTCGGCCTTACCCCGCGGGTCGTGGCCGAGGAGTTCAGCGCCACCATCGCCAGGGGCCGGGTCGCCAACCAGCGCCCCACCCGCGGGACGCGGTTGAAGCTCGGCAGCGAGGTGCGGCTGATCCTCAGTCGGGGGACCGATCAACTGGCGGCGCCCGATCTCGCCGGCGTCACGGTGGCCCAGGCCAAGCGAATCCTGGCCGAGACCGGCCTCATCCTTGGGCCGGTGACGCCGATCCACTCGGACGCCCACGCGCGAGAACTGATCATCGCGCAGGAACCTGCGGCGGGTGCGCCCGTGACCCGGGGGGCGACGATCCGATTGCTCCAAAGCCTGGGGCCGCTCGAAGAGGGCCTGATTATGCCCGATCTGCGCGGCCGGGAGTTGGTCGTGGCCCTGAACCTCTTGAAGGAGCTCCAACTGGAGGCCCGGATCGGTTTCCAGCAGGCGGCATCCCGCGAGGGGCACGTGGTGAGCCAGGACCCGCCGGCCGGCGCGCGGATCACCGTCGGCGGACAAGTGCAATTGACCGTCGGCGAATAGGGGGGCGCCCATGACCAAGATCGCACCCTCGATCCTGTCCGCGGACTTCGGCGCCCTGGGCGAGGAGATCGCGAAGGTCGAGCCGGCGGCCGACCTGCTGCACGTCGATGTCATGGACGGCCATTTCGTCCCGAACCTGACGATCGGCCCCGTGGTCGTCGAGGCCATCCACCGGCGAACGCGACTCCCGCTGGATGTCCACCTGATGATCCAGCACCCCGACCGGTACATCGGCGCCTTCGCCAAGGCCGGGGCGGCCTACCTGACCGTCCACGCGGAGGTCTGCCCCCACCTCCATCGCACCCTGCAACAGATTCGTGAGGCCGGCGTGAAGGCGGGCGTGGCTCTCAACCCGTCCACCTCCCTCCACGCGGTGGAGCACGTCCTGGAGCAGGTGGACCTCGTCCTCCTGATGTCGGTGAATCCGGGGTTCGGCGGGCAGTCCTTCATTCCGTTCGTCCTCAAGAAGATCGCCGACATGCACTCCTGGCTGGAGCGGATGCGTCCCCGGCCAGAACTGGCAGTGGACGGAGGCATCAACCTGGAGAATTGCCGCGAGGTCGCCCACGCCGGCGCAACGATCCTGGTCGCAGGATCGGCGATCTTCGGCGCCGCCGACCCCCGGGCGGCCACCGTCGCGATGCGGCAGCGGGCATCCGGAAGCCCGTTATGACCATTCGCGTCAACCCGGAAACAGACGCCCTCCTCGTCGTGGACGTGCAGCGCGACTTCTGCCCCGGCGGGGCGCTGGCGGTCCCGCAGGGCGATCGGATCGTCCCGGTGATCAATCGGCTGCTTGGCCTGACGCATTGGGTCACCGTCGCCACCCGGGACTGGCACCCACCCGATCACTGCTCCTTCAAAGCCCAAGGGGGCATCTGGCCGGCGCACTGTGTCGCCGACACGGACGGAGCCGCATTCCATCCGGAGTTGCAGGTGTCGCAGATCCGCCATGTGGTCTCCAAGGCGGTCAGCAAGGACTTCGAGGCGTATTCGGGCTTTCAGGGGACGGAACTGGCCCGGCTATTGCAATCCAGCACTCTCCGGCGAGTGTTCGTCTGCGGCCTGGCGACCGACTACTGCGTCAAGGCCACCGCCCTGGATGCGCGGCACGCCGGACTCGATGTGGTCGTGATCGAGGACGCCATTCGGGGCGTCGAGGTGCACCCCGGCGACTGTGCGGCGGCGCTGGCGGAGATGAGGGCTGCGGGTATCATGTTCGCATATGCCGCGGACCTCACCCCCTAGCAGAGCGGCCCGCCGAAAGGAGACACGGGAATGCGGCTCGTCTTCGGAAGCATCCTAGTCGTGGTGGGCGTGATCGCGGTTACCATCCTGACCCGCGTTCTCGCCAAGAGCGATCAGGAGAAGCGGCTCGCGCTGGGCGTTGGCGGGCTCCGACTGGTGGCGATGGCCCTGATCCCTCTGGGTGCGCTTATGATCCTGTCCTCCGGCATCCGGATGATCAGCGCCGGCCAGGTGGGCGTGGCGTTGCTCTTCGGCAAGGTGCAGCCGGTGGTCTTGCGCGAAGGGATCAACCTCGTCAACCCGCTGTACGACGTGGTGGAGATGAACACCCGCGTCCTGCGCCATCAGGCCAAGTACGACGCCGCCAGCAAGGACCTGCAGGCCGTCCACGTGGAGATGGTCCTGAACTATCGCCTCCTGCCCGACAAGGCGGCCGAGGTGTATCAGCGAATCGGTCCGAACTTTGCGAGCGTCATCATCGACCCGGCGGCCCAGGAGGTCCTGAAGGCGAACACCGCCTTGCACGTGGCGACGGAGATCCTCCACCAGCGGCCCAAGATCAAGGCCGACATCCAGGGGGAACTCACGACCTGGCTCGCCAAGTACGGCATCGAGGTCAAGGAGGCCGCGCTGGCCAACATCAAGTTCGATCCCGCCTACGAGAAGGCGATTGAAGGCAAACAGATCGAGGAGCAGAAGGCGGAGCAGAAGCGGTACGAGTTGGTCCAGGCCCAGCGCCAGGCCGAGATCGTCGCGGCACAGGCCAAAGGTCAGGGTGACGCCGCCCGGGAAAAGGCCAAGGGCGAGGCCGAGGCTACCAAGATTCGCGCGGACGCCGAGTCGACGTACAACCAGAAGGTGTCCGCCTCGCTCACGCCGACCCTGATCCAGCAACGATATCTGGAGAGGTGGGATGGGAAGCTTCCGCAGTTCTCGATGGGTAGCGGCGGGAACGCCCCCGGCCTGATGCTGAACATGCCCATGCCGGCCCCGGCCAAACCCTAGCAGGCTGTTGAAAGAGGCCCATCTGCTGAGTTGGTTTGCCTCGGCACTCGCTGCGACGTATCTCCGGTACGCCTGGACCCAGCTCCGCTGGGTACCCCGGCCTCCGACAAACCGCCTTGCATGTGGACCTCTTTGAGCAGCCTGGGCGAAATGGGTTATTCAATATCCCACGGTGTCTCAGTCTCAACGGAAAGGGAATGTCATGGATCTCACGACGACGCTCTCCGAGATGGCCAGAGGAATGGGCGCGAGCCTGGTCGGGGTCGCGCCGGTGGAGCGATTCGACGGGGCGCCGCCGGCGCATCACCCGGCCGACCTGCTCCCCGGCGCAAGGACGGTCGTGACCTTCGGGATCCGGATCCTTGATCGGGTCATGGCGTGGCCGGAGTTGCTCAAGGGCTCGCCGTTCTACCCCGAATCGAAGCGCGCCGAGGCGCTGCGCCTCTGCCTTTACGAGAAATCGGGCTATCAGATCATCAATGACCACCTCAACACGATCGCCCTCCGCCTGGCCACGCACCTGGAAGAGATGGGGCACGCCTCGCTCTTCTTCCCGACCACCAACACGGGCGTCCCGGAGGAGTACGCCCACGTGCCGGCCATGTTCTCGCATCGGCACGCCGCAGTGCGGGCGGGCCTGGGGGAGTTCGGCCTCAACAACGTGGTCGTGACGGCCAGGTACGGCCCCCGCATCCGCTGGAACTCCGTGATCACCGCGGCGCCGCTGATCCCGTCCCCCCTGTTGGTCGCAAAGACCTGCGACGGCCTTGCCTGTCTGGAGTGCGTGCGGCAATGTCCCGGTGGCGCGCTCACCACCCTGCCCCAGGCGGCCGAGAACGGTCTCTGGTTGGATCCTCCGGCGCGGACCGAGTGGGCCACCTGCCGCAGCACGCGCCTGGCGACCGACTGCATGGGGCGATGCCTTCGCGTCTGCCCCGCCGGCCGTTCGCCGGAGCGCGGCCCGGTCGGACATACTGCTTGACGCATACCGTATCGGATGGTATCAATCGTGGCCGGTGATTGAAAGGACTGCAAATGTTCCGTGACGATTCGAGCCGGGTGTGGTTTTACTTTTGCTTTCCGGGCGTCTGCCCTGCCGGCTCGAGGCGACGGATGAGCTAGACCAAAAGGCATCCAGACACCGAAGGCCACGGGGCAGACAAAGCCCCGTGGCCTTCTCTTTTGTACTGATCGGTCCGTCAGTTGTGTGATTGAGTCGGCTTCTGAAAGACACTTCGTGTAGGCCGCTCAAAAAGCCAAGGTGCAAGGCGGCACGCCGCAGCGAGTGGCGAGGCGGGCCAACGCAGCAGATGGCCTTTTTCAGCGGCCGCCCAGGAGGCGAGACATGATCATTGTCATGAAAGGCGGCATCCCCAAGGAGCAGGTGCAGGACGTCATCCGGACCATCGAGGAGCTCGGGTACCAGCCTCACGTCATCTGGGGCACGCAGCGCACCGTCATCGGCGCCGTGGGAGACGAGCGCGGGAAGGCCCGCCTCCACTCGCTGGAGGTCATGCCGGGCGTCGAGAGCGTCGTCCCCATCCTCCAGCCCTTCAAGCTGGCCAGCCGGGAGTTCAAGGCCACGCCGAGTCTCGTGAAGGTGGGCGATGCCGAGTTCGGCGGGAACCGCCTGCCGGTGATCGCGGGTCCGTGCAGCGTGGAGAGCGAGGAGATGGTCATGCAGCTCGCCGTGCTCGCCAAGGAGGCGGGCGCCTCGGTCCTGCGTGGCGGCGCGTTCAAGCCCCGGACCTCCCCCTACGCCTTCCAGGGCATGGGGAAGGAAGGGCTGCGGCTGCTCGCCCAGGCCCGCGAAGCGACGGGTCTCGCCATCGTCACCGAGGTGCTCAAGCCCGAAGACGTGGACCTGATCGCCGAGTACGCCGACATGCTCCAGATCGGCGCCCGGAACATGCAGAACTTCGCCCTGCTCAAGCGCGCGGGCGAGGTGGGCAAGCCGGTCCTCTTGAAGCGGGGCATGGCGTCCACCATCCAGGAGTTCCTGATGGCGGCGGAGTACATCCTGTCGGAGGGGAACTACCAGGTGGTCCTCTGTGAGCGCGGCATCCGGACGTTCGAGACGGCTACCCGTTTCACCCTCGATCTGAACGCGGTGCCCGTCCTCAAGAAGCACACCCACCTCCCGGTGATCGTGGACCCGAGCCACGGCACCGGCCACTGGGAGTACGTGTCCCCCATGGCCAAGGCGGGCATCGCTTGCGGCGCCGACGGCCTGATGATCGAGGTCCACATGCGGCCGGAGATCGCGGTGAGCGACGGCGTCCAGTCGCTGAAGCCCGACGTCTTCCGGCAACTCATGCGCGAACTGGCACCTTTCGCTCAGGCTGCCGGGCGGACACTTTAACACTCCCAGAACCGTCCCGCTGCGCATGTAACAAGCACCCCCACGTCCAGGGGAAGGCATAATGGGGACGTCCATAAAAGTATAAAAGACACTCGATTTGCTTTCGAAAATAAGAGAGTTCGAGGGGAAATTTTTCAGCGAACGTACATACTCTCGCGGAGAGAGGCGCCTCGACCAGAAGTAGGTTGGAGTCTGCGTGTGTTCACCGGCCAAAGATTTATACTTTTATGGACGTCCCCCCCGTCTGGGCCACCGGGCGGTGGCGCGAGCCCATGGCAAAGGGGGTGGCCATGCACACCATTACGTTTATGGCTTATGGCCGTCCCCTCGTTGCTGGCACACCCACACCCCGGCCACGGCGAGTCCTGCGCCACCGAGTTGCATCAAACCGAGCGTCTCGCCGAGGACCACCCACGCCAAGAGCACCCCGAAGACCGGCACTAAGTTGCTGAAGATGGCCGTCTTCCCGGCGCCGACGCGCTGGATCCCGAGGTTCCACCAGAAAAAGGCCAGCAGTGTGGTGGCGAACGTCAGATACGCCAACGCGAGCCAAGCCCCGGCGGATGCGGAGGGCAGCGCCGCCCAGGAGCGGTCCGCCAAGACCAGCGGGATCAGGAACCCACACCCGACGATCATCCCATACCCCAGCGACGCGATGGGTCCGAACCGCCGGATCGCCAGCTTCGACAGAACCGAGTAAACCGCCCAGACCATCCCACTCAGGAGCAGCAAGAAATCACCCAGTAGCTGCCTCCCGACGTGCTCGCCGAGGAGGTCATCCGGTTGAACCACGAGGAGAACGCCCACCAGAGACAGTGCGCTCCCGGCTACCTGCCCGGCGCGCAACCGCTCCCCACCAAACCACGAGGCCAGGAAGAGCGTCCAGATCGGACTGGTCGTCGGGCCGATCACCGCAGCGTGGGATGCCGGTGCGAAACTCAGACCGGCGAAGAACAACACATGATTCAGAAAGCCTCCGAAGGCCCCGAGGCCCAGGACCAGCCAACGGTCCGACCGGGTGAGGGTGCTCCAGCGAGGAAACTCTCGCCGAAACACGACCCAGAGCGTGAGGGCCGCCAGGCCGAAGCGTAGGAGTCCCACGGCAAGATTGGGAATCCCGCGCAGCGCCAACTTCCCCGCCACCGCGCCTCCACCCCACAGGAGGACCGTCAGAAAGAGCAGAAAGTACACCTGCCCGAGAGGTGGTCGTGCCACATCATCTTGGTCGATGGCTTCCCTGAGCTGGCCCTGCATGGTTTCCCCCGTCTCCCCGCGCCGTACCCTGCGCACAGTGGGCCATGATGTAATTTGTGTCAAGCGGCGCGATCGCGGACCGCGCTCGGTGCCTTTGACGCCCAGTGATGGGCAGGACCGTCGTCCGGGGCCCTTCTGCTCGGCCGTCCCAGGGAACGCTCGGAACCGCCTTGGTTCATAGTCCCGCACAACCGTAGTTCGACAAGGTTTGGGCTTGACAAAGACCCGATGTCTGAGCGATTTTCGCGCATCCCCGGACCTCGGGGAGGTTGTAGCGATCTTGGCCACCGCCGGCATCCTGTATGACTGGTCCCGGTGATCCAACATCGATAAGCCAATCCACCGGCCCCGCGTCTGTATCCGTCTTCCCGGATGCCTCCTGTCCGGCACGCCGGATGGGAGCGGTTATGGGTGCGCCCCGTTGAGGCGCAAGGAGGTGATGACGTCACTCGACCGCATCCCCTGTCGAACGCTTGGCTTCCCAAAGCCTCACGCAAAAAGGAGTCACCGATGAAGAAGGGCATGACCCGACGAAACTTCCTGAAGACCGCGACCGCCGCGGCCGCTGCCGCGGGGACGTCCCAAATCTTCGCGCCCGCCTTCCTCAAGGCCCAGCAGACCCCGATCAAGATCGGCCACTTGGTCCCCCTGACCGGATTCCTCTCCCCCATGGGCGACTACGCGTCCAAGGCCGGCAAGTTGGCGATCGAAGAGATCAACGCAGCGGGCGGTGTGCTGGGCCGGCAACTGGAAACCATCGTCGACGACGAGACGAACCCGGGCGTCGGTGTCCAGAAGGCCACCAAGCTGATCCAGCAGGACAAGGTGGACTTCCTCCTCGGCACCGTGAGCAGCGCCGTGGCGTTGGCGATCATGGACGTGGCCGAGCGCTACCAGAAGATCTTCTTCAATACCGGGTCGAACTCGGACGAGATCCGCGGGGGCAAGTGCAACTACTACACCTTCTGCACCGAGGCCTCCAACACCCAGTACGTGAAGGCCATCGGCCGCTACCTGGTCAAGAACAAGAACTACAAGACCTTCTACATTCTCACCTCGGACTACGCGTTCGGCCACGATCTGACCCGCGTCACCCGACGCCTCCTGAACGAGCTGGGCGGCAAGGAGATCGGTCACGACCTGGTGCCGACCGGAACCGCCGATTACAGCTCCTATCTGCTGAAGATCCGCAACGCCAAGCCGGAGGTCATCTTCTGCAACGTCGCCGGTGGCGATCAGACCACCTTCCTCAAGCAGTACACCGAGTTCGGCCTGAAGATCGACGTGGCCGGCGGCGTTACCGACACAGTCCTGATGTGGAACGCCGGGAAGGATACGGCCCAGGGCGTCTGGACCGTCATCTGGTGGGGCGACCTCGAACAACGAGTTCACCAAGAAATTCGTGACCGACGTATCGGCAGAAGTACGGCCAGCCGCCGGAGAACCAGGCCTGGGGCGACTACACCAGCATCAAGGTGTCTCGCCGAGGCCATCAAGATGGCCGGCACCACCGAGAGCAAGAAGGTGGTGGAAGCCCTCGAAAAGATCAAGTTCGACGGCGGCAAGGGCCGCGAACTGTACTATCGGACGTACGACCATCAACTCATGCAGCCGATGTACGTGGTCGACATCAAGAAGACGGGGAACAAGGACAAGTACGACATCTTCAACATCGTCGCCGAGGTCCCGGGCAAAGACGAGAGCCTGGAGGTGATCGCGGCGACCAAGGAAGAGAATCCCTGCAGCATGAAGCGCGGCTGATGCCCTAGACACCTCCTGCCCCCCTCGATCCTCGAGGGGGGCAGGAGCGTTTGCGGGACCCGATCCCGCGAGGGAGCCCATGGATCTCACGACGTTTCTCCAGTTCTTCATCAACGGCATCGTGCTGGGGGCGATCTACGTCCTCCTGGCCGTCGGCCTGTCGATCATCTTCGGGATGATCGGCATCGTCAACCTGACCCACGGCATCCTGTACATGCTGGGGGCGTACGCCACGGTAACGGTGACCCCCTACATCGGATTCTTCCCCAGCCTCGTCCTCTCGCCGCTCCTGGTGGCCCTGTTCGGCATGGCCATCGAGGCCGCGTTTCTGCGCAGGATCTACAAGGGCGACCCGGCGCTCGGCCTCCTGTTCACGTTCGGCCTGGCGATGTTTCTGGAGCAGATGGTGCGCTGGATCTGGGGCACCCAAGGCATCCCCTTCCAAATTCCCGAGGCATTGCGGGGCGCCATCGCCATGGGGCCCATCGTCTATTCAAAGTACCGCTACTTCGTCGGGCTGTGCGCCGTCCTGACGATCGCCGGCCTCTGGTACTTCCTGGAAAAGACGCGGTACGGCATGATCATCCGGGCCGGCAGCCGCGACCCGGATATGGTCCGGGTCCTCGGCATCAGCCTCCGGCCTGTTTTCACGGCCGTCTTCGGCCTGGGAGTCGCCTTGGCCGCCCTCTCCGGCGTGCTGGCGTCCCCGCTGGCGGGCGTCGAGCCGGCGATGGGGACCAACACGGGCACCTTCGCCTTCGTGGTCGTCGTCATCGGCGGCCTGGGCAGCTTCTGGGGCTCGGTCATCTCCGGTCTGATGGTAGGCGTGGTGGAGAGCTTCTGCATCTTCTTCTGGCCCCCCATGGCCGACGCGTCCAAGTTCGCCCTCATGATCGCCATTCTCTTGCTCCGGCCCCGCGGACTGCTCGGGCGGCGATGGGAGAGATTCGAATGAAGCGCTGGCTCCTGTTTCAGAGCGTCACAGCCAATCTGGTACTCCTTGCAGTGCTTCTGGTCCTCCCCTACGCCCTGGAGAATCTGAAGAGCACCGCGCTGATGGCGAGCCAGATCCTGATCTTCGCCGTCGTGGGCCTCGGCTTCAATATCCTCCTCGGCTACACGGGTCTCCTGTCCTTCGGGCACGGGATGTTCTTCGGGATGGGAATGTACGGGGCCACCCTGGCGCAGCTCCACGTCTTCAAGGGCGCCTTCACGGTCCCCATCCTCCTCGGCACCACCCTGGCCGCGCTCACCGGCGTGGCGGTCGGTTTCCTGGTCATGCGCCGCCGGGGCGTGTACTTTTCGCTGCTCACGCTGGCTTTCACGCAACTCTTCTTCACCATCTGCTACCGCTGGACGGACATCACGGGCGGAGAGAATGGCCTGTCCGGCCTCAAGCGGCCGGACGCCTTCCTCGGCCTCGACCTGCGGAGCGACCACGCTTTCTATTACGTCTGCCTGGTCCTGCTCGGCGTCGTGCGTCCTGCTGATCCGTCGGATCCTGGACGCCCCCTTCGGACGCGTGCTCCAGGCCATTCGCGACAACGAGGTCCGGGCCGCCAGCGTCGGCTACAACCCGCGTCGCTACAAGCACGTGGCCGTCATCATCTCCGGCACCTTCCTCGGGTTCGCGGGCACGCTGTTCGCCTACCTCAACTATTTCGCCTACCCCGAGGTCTTCCACTCCGGCTTCTCGGGCTCCATCGTGGCCATGACCATCGTGGGCGGGATGCGGAACTTCTTCGGACCCATCGTCGGCGCCGCCGTGTATGTGTTCTTCCAGGATCTCCTCTCCTCGTACACCAAACACTGGATGATCTATTTCGGCCTGATGTTCATGGCGTTCATCCTATTCTCTCCCAACGGAATCATGGGCATCCTGGCGGGTCTGCGCAGCCGCTTGCGGAAGAACGGCGCCGGCGAGGAGAGCGGGGAGGTCGCCCTGCCCACCGTCGCGTCCGCATCAGCCGATCCCGCTCGTGAAAATAGCGCTCGGCGCACCGACCCCGCGCTCCTCGGCGAGGAGATCTTCCGGACGGAGGGTGTCACGAAACGCTTCGGCGCCTTGGCGGCCGTGGATGGGGTGAGCATCTCTGTCCGCAAGGGAGAGCTGCGCTCCGTCATCGGCCCGAACGGAGCCGGGAAGACGACGTTCTTCAACACGCTGACCGGCAACCTTCCCAAGGACGGCGGGAAGGTCTTCTTCAAGGGGCAGGACATCACCGCCCTGGAGCCCTATCAGATCGCAAACCACGGCATCGCCCGCTCCTTCCAGATCCTCAGCATCTTCAAGGATCTCACCGTTTTCGAGAACATCCGGGTCTCGGTCCAGTCGAAGACCACTTACCGGTTCTCCATGCTGGCCGTGACGGATACGCTGACGGAGATTAATCGCGAGGCCGAGCGGATTCTGGATCAGGTGGGTCTCCGGCCGCTGCGCGACCAGATTGCCATGAACATCTCCCACGGGGACCAGCGCCTGCTGGAGATCGGCATCACGCTGGCCATGAAGCCGGAGCTGCTCATGTTGGACGAGCCCCTGGCCGGCCTGGCGGCCAAGGAGCGGGTGAAGATCGCCGGCCTGATCCGCGCCCTGGCCGGCGAGCACACCGTGATCCTCATCGACCACGACATCGATCAGATCCTCAACATCTCCGATCGGATCACGGTCCTGGCCCAGGGCAAAGTCATCGCCGAGGGAAGCCCGGACGAGATCCAGGCCAATCCCCTGGTGCAAGAGGCGTACATCGGCGGCTTCGACCGCGAGCACCTGGTCTCGCACCCGCCCCAACGGCGGACGGATGTCCCGCTCCTCACGGTGGAGCGGATCAACACCTCCTACGGGAAGAGCCATATCCTGCACGATGTATCCCTGGCGGTCTATCCGGGAGAGCTGGTCTGTCTGCTGGGGCGGAACGGGGCCGGCAAGACCACGACTCTGCACTCCATCATCGGCCTCACGCCGCCGTGGCGCGGCGAGATCCGCTTCGGTGGAGAAGCGATCGCCCGTCTCCAGCCCGAGCAGATCAGCCGAAAGGGCATCATGCTGGTCCCGCAGGGCCGCCGGATCTTCCCGAACCTCACGGTCCAGGAGAACCTCGAAATCGCCTTCATGCAGGCAGGGCGGAACGGCCATCCCGTGGTCTGGACCCCGGACAGGGCCTATGAGCTCCTGCCGCAGCTCGGCCGCCTGCGCGCGCGCCGAGGTGAGCAGATGAGCGGCGGCGAACTGCAGATGCTGGCCATCGCCCGCGCGCTCATGAGCAACGGCCAGCTGCTCATGCTGGACGAGCCGTTCGAAGGATTGGCCCCCACCATCGTCGAGGGCCTCTGGAAGGTGATCAACGAGTTGAAGAAGGAGATGACGACCCTGCTGGTGGAGCAGAACGCCGACCTGGCCCTGTCGCTGGGTGATCGGGTCTATGTCGTCAATAATGGGCAGATCGAATTCGAGGGGGCGGCCCAGGCCATCATCGACGACCACGAGCTTCGCCAGAAGCTCTTGGGCGTCTGACACGAGACGACCTCTGGGCGGGGACGATGACGGGGCAGGGTCCGCGTGACCTTGCCCCGTTCCCTTTTTTCCACGCCCGGTTCGACGGTCGCCTCCCGCGGACCCGGGGTCAGGCGTCCCCGTGGGTCTCCCGTGCGACCGGCACGCGGTGACTATTGACAGCCTTCTCCGCCTTGGGCCATGATACGTCGCGAACCTGACAGGAAGGAGGTGATGCGGCCGACGGCGGCGGACGATTGACCGACACGGACACGGCGTGCACACGAATGGTTGCGGGAGGAAAGCCAATGCGAAACGGGACGACGCGCAGAGCCTTTCTGAAGGCGGCAGGTGCGACGGCAGCGGCGGCGGGTGCCGGGGGGATTTTTGCCCCGGCCATCCTGAGGGCCCAGCGGCAGCCCATCAAGCTCGGACATTTGATTCCCCAGAGCGGATTTCTGTCGCCGATGGGCGAGTACATGATCAAAGCAGCGTCTCTGGCGGTGGAAGAAGTGAACGCCGCCGGAGGGGTCCTGGGGCGCGAGTTGCGCCTGCTGCCCGAGGACGACATGAATCCCGGGGTGGCGGTGCAAAAAGCCACCAAGCTTATCCAGCAGGAGAAGGTAGACGCGCTGCTGGGGACGGTGAGCAGCGCCGTGTGTCTGGCGGTGATGGATGTGGCGGACCGCGCCAAGGTGTTGTTGGTCAACACCGGTTCCAACTCGGATGAGATCCGGGGGAAGCGCTGTAATTACTATACCTTCTCGGTGGAAGGATCCAATTCGCAGTACGTCAACACCATCGGCCGGTACCTGATCAAGGAGAAGCAGTACAAGCGATGGTACTTCCTGACCTCCGATTATGCCTTCGGGCATGACCTGCTGCGCGTCTCGCGCGGCCTCTTGAAGAAGATGGGTGGCACCGAAGTCGGGAGTGAATTGATCCCGACGGGGACCGTGGATTTCAGCTCCTATCTGCTCAAGGTCAAAAGCGGTAACCCCGACGTGGTGTTCCAGAATCTGGCGGGCACCGACCAGACTAACTTCATGAAGCAGTATGCGGAGTTCGGCATGACCACGGAAGTCGCCGGGGGACTGATCGATACCCTCCTCATGTGGCCGGTCGGCGCCGGAGCCATCACCGGTTCCTTCCCGCTGCTGTGGTGGTACGACCTCCCCTACGAAGGGAGCAAGCGATTCTCGGCAAGTTTCATCAAGAAGTATGGGAAGCCCCCGGAGAACCAAGCCTGGGGCGATTACATCGGGGTGAAGGCCATCGCCCTAGCGATGCAGCAAGCCGGAACGACCGACAGCACGAAGGTCGTGGAGGCGATGGAGAAGATCAAGTTCGATGGTGGCAAGGGGCGCGATCTGTATTTCCGAACCTGGGACCGCCAGTTGATGCAGCCCATTTGGGTCGCCCTCGGGAAAAAGAAGAGTGAGGCGAAGGATCAGTGGGACATCTGGAAGATCGCCGGCGAGGTCCCCGACAAGAACGAAAGTCTCGAGATCATTGCCGCGACAAAAGAGGACAACCCTTGCGAGTTCAAGCGGCCGTAGGCTGACCGGGCGTCAACCCCGATCCCCCCTTCCGTATCCGGAAGGGGGGATTTTTCCGCGATACCGGCATCGGCGCGCCGGCACCCCGGTCCAATACCACGTCAACGAGACTGTCGGGCGCGCTCGAGGACCAGTTGTTCCATGGCGATCACCGGAGGCTCGATCAGCATGCCGTCCAAGGCGACCACGCCTTTCCCCTCGGCCTGGGCTGTCTGCCAGACCTCCAGGATTCGCTCCGCGCGCTGCACACGCTCCGCCGATGGCGTGAAGGCGGCGTGAACGAGGGGAATCTGCCCTGGATGGATGACTTGTTTCCCGACAAAGCCCATGCCGGCGGCCTGGATCGCCTCGCCGCGCAGGCCGTCGTGATCCTGGATGTTGAGATAGATGGCATCCACGGCGTCCACCCCAGCCGCGCGGGCCGCCAGGACTAGATGACAGCGCGCATGCTGGACGGTTCCCTGCCCCGCCGGTCCGGGAGTGAGTCCCAAGTCCCGCAAGAGGTCCACGTGGCCGAGAATCAGCGCCTGTAAGCGGGGCGTCGCGGCGGCGATGGCCTGCGCGTTGAGGACTGCCCGGGCACTTTCGATCATGGCGAACAGCCGAAGACTCCCGACCGGGTGGCCGGCCTCCCGCTCGGCGGCGCCCAACCGCGCATCGGCCTCTCGCAGCATGGCCGGATCCTCCACCTTCGGAATCACCACACCGTCCGGCCTGGCGGCAACGCCACAGGCCAGATCGGCCCCGAAGTGGGTGCTCGCCAGTCCGTTCAGACGGATAAGCCACTCGACCGCGGGGTGCGCTTGCGTCCGCAGCAGGCCGAGGATTCGATCGCGCGCCTCGGCTTTCCGCTCGGGAGCGACCGAGTCTTCCAAATCCAGGATCACCGCATCGGCGCCCAGCGTCGGTGCTTTGGCCAGTTTCCGCTCCTCGCTGCCCGGGACGTAAAGGAAACTGCGGCGAAGGTGGCGACGGCGTTCCGTGGTCGTCATCACGACACCCCTCTACGAGATCGACAGGTTACGGTGTGTATCCGTTCGCTCTGCACGCCATGGTAGTCGAACGGCCCGCGCCGCGTCAACGCGCGACTCGAACGGCCGCCCTTTGAGCCGTCCGGAAAGTGTGGTAAGAATGATAGCGCACAGTCCGGAGGAACACTGGATGCTGCTTCTGCGAAAGCTTCTGCCGATCCTGGCCTCAATCTTTTACGTGATAAGCCCCGTGGACGTGGTGCCCGACTTCCTGCCCGGATTGGGCTGGGTGGACGACCTCATCGTCGTCGGATGCCTCGTGTGGTATCTCACGAGGCAACAAGCCGGGCGGTCTCCCTGGGACGTCTTCCGCGGGCGCGCCCAGGGCTCCCGGCGGGCGCCGTCGGGTGGCCCGCGTCCCGAGGATCTCGCGGGCGATTTCGACCGGATGGACCCCTACGCGTTGCTGGAGGTATCGCCGGGAGCCTCCGCCGACGAGATCAAGAGCGCCTACCGGCGGGCGGTGTCTCGCTATCACCCAGACAAGGTCGCCCACCTCGGAAAAGAATTCCAGGACCTCGCGCATCGGAAACTTCTCGCGATCCAGCAGGCTTACGAGACCCTCCAGGCACGTCGGGGTTGAACCCGAAGCCGCCAGGAATCCGGCGCGGCCATCCGTGGGCTGATCAGAGTCAAACTCCTTGCAATGGCCGGCGAGTTTACTATACTTACTTGCAGCGTGATCGACGACACCCATGGCACACGTTGCCGCGTACATCACCGGACACGGATTCGGCCACGCCACACGCATGGCCGCCATCCTCGGAGCGCTGGTTGGGCGCGTGCCCGGCCTCCGGCTCAGCCTGATCTCGACCGCGCCGGAATGGGTGTTCCGGCTGAACCTGGCCGCGCCCTTTGACTTCCGGTCCCGCGCGCTGGACGTCGGGGTCATCCAGGAGGACGCGATTCGCCTGAACGCCCAGGCGACGCTGGAGGCGTACACGCGGGTCCTGGAGACGCAGGCCGCGGTTGTCGAAGAGGAGGCGGCGCTCCTGCGCCGGTCGCGGGTGGACCTGGTCGTCGCGGACATCCCGCCGGCGGCTTTTCCGGTGGCGCGGCAGGCCGGCGTCCCCGGCGTAGGGATTAGCAACTTTTCCTGGGACTGGATCTATGCCGCATACGTTCGGGACCTTCCGGACCGTGCGCCGCTGCTCGAGGCGATCCGGGCCGCGTACGCAGAGGCGGATCTGTTCTTGCGGCTACCCTTTCATGGTCCCTGCGACGCGTTCCCGGTCGTCCGGGACATCCCGATGGTCGCGCGCCGCGCCCGCTGCCCGCGCGCCGAGGCGCGACGTCGGCTCGGGCTTTCCGAGGGTCGGCCGACAGTCTTGCTGTCGTTTGGCGGGTTCGACACCCGGGGGATCGACTTCGAGCGGGTGCAGCAACTGGACAAGTACCAATTTCTGACCACGCAGGCTCCGCCCCGCCCCGTCCGGAACGTCCGGACGGTTGCGCTGGACGGCCTGCGCTACGAGGACGTGGTAGCCCAGGCCGATGCGGTCATCACCAAGCCGGGGTACGGCATCGTGTCGGATTGTCTGGCCAATCACGTCCCGGTCCTGTATACCTCCCGGGGAGAGTTCCCGGAGTACGCCTGCCTGGTCGAGGGGCTGCAGCGGTTCGGCGTCTGCCGTTTCATCGAGAACGCCGACCTCCTCGCGGGCAACTGGCGTGGCGCGCTCGACGGCCTGTTGGGGCAGCCGCGGACCTGGCGGGATCTGCCCGCCGACGGCGCTGACGTCGCCGCCGAGATCCTCGCACCCATGCTGCCCCCAGACTCATGGGGCCACCCCGAGCCGCGCCGCGCATGACGGCCCGGGGATATCAGACCGTTCGGTGAAGGAGGCAACACCATGGCTACCCCGGCAGACGCCCGTTCGGCAGCGGTGCTTGTGATCGACGATCAGCCGTTCTTCACGACCATGCTCCGAAACGTCCTGGAGCAGCAAGGATTCCGGGTCCAGGTGGCGGCCAGTGGTCCCGAGGGATTGACGTTCGCCAAGAAGCAGCCGCCTGACGCCATCCTCCTGGACATCGAGATGCCGGGCATGAACGGCTTCGCGGTGTGCGAGGAACTCAAGAAGGATGCCGACCTGAAGCACATCCCGGTCGTCATCCTGACCGGCACCAACGACCCCAAGCTCAACGAAAAGGCGTTCAAGGCCGGGGCGGAGATTATCGCGCTCAAGGCGCTCTCCGCCGAGCGGCTCGTGAACATGCTGCGCCTGGCCCTCGCCCAAGGGAAACCCACACCGCCGGTGTGAGGCGACCCCCACACGAGAGTCGCCAGGCGACCCATCCGTCGCGACACGGACCCAAGAACACGGAGATCCCAGGGATAAACGAAAGGAGCACGCCGTGGCCTTATTCGCCGAGCGAGTCGGACTCATCGACACCGAGAACGCGTTCAAGGTCGGACCGTTTATCCGCCAACTCGAGGAACAGGGCAAGCGAGTCATCAAGTGCAACCTGGGGGAACCGGACTTTCCCATCCCGCAGCCCATCAAGGACGAGGTGAAGCGCCAGCTCGACCTCGACAATACCCACTACTGCGACCCGCAGGGCATTCTCCCCCTCCGGAAAGCGGTCGCCAAGTATTTCAGTGAGACCCGCGGGATCCAAGCCACCCCGGATCGGGTGGTGGTGTATCCCGGCGCCAAGCCGCCGATCGGTTTCTGTCAGCAGACCTACTGCAACCCCGGCGACGAGGTGGTGTATCCTAGCCCGGGCTTTCCGATCTACGAGTCGTTCGTCAGCTACGTCGGCGCCAAGCCCGTGCCGATCCACCTGGACGAGACCAAGGGCTTCAGCCTGTCGGGGAAGGAATTGGCCCCACTCCTCTCCGAGCGGACCAAGCTCATCTATCTCAACTTCCCCTCGAACCCCACCGGCGGCGTGGCGTCCCGGGAGCAGCTTCAGGAGATCGCCGATGTCATCCTGAAGCGCTGTGGGCAGAACGTGCGCGTCTACTCCGACGAGGTGTACGAGCACATCCTTTTCGACGGCAGCCAGCACCACAGCATCGTCTCGTGCCCCGGGATGGAGAAGATCACCATCCTGGTCGGCGGCGCCTCGAAGAGTTTCGCGTGGACGGGCGGGCGGATCGGCTGGGCCCTCTACCCCACCAAGGAAGAGGCCGACCTGTCCCGGAACCTGAACATCAATTACTTCTCCTGCGTTCCCGCCTACAACCAGGAGGGGGCCCGCGTCGGCTTGGAGTCGCCCCAGGTCGCCAAGACGATCGGCGAGATGGCGGCCGTCTTCCAGGAGCGGCGCGACCTGGTGGTGCGGAGCCTGAACGCCATCGACGGCGTGCGCTGCCAGAACCCGAAGGGGGCATTTTACGTCTTCCCGAACATCGCCGGCGTCTGCCAGCGCCTCGGGATCATGGAGGCGTTCCAGAGCCTGCCGCCGGACGTGCGGAAGAAGACCAGCCCGTCCACGCTCTTCCAGATGTTCCTGCTCTTCGACCACCTGGTGGCCACGCTGGACCGGAAGTCGTTCGGCCGGATCGGGACCGAGCAGATGCACTATCTCCGGCTGTCCATCGCCACGGACACGGAGTCACTGAAGGAGGGCATGAAGCGGCTGGCGGCCGCCGCCGGGGACCGCGAGGGATTCCAGCGGTTCTTCCGGAAGGGAGAGCGCCTGCTCTGATTGCCGACGTTCGGGGCGAACGGGTAACGGGTCGTCGGGGCCGCTCCTGGCGGCCCCCACGCCGGCTTTACTGGGGCGTCGCGGGAGCGGGCGGTTCGGTCGGCGTGTTCCGCACTCCACCCCCGGACCCGCGGAAGCAAGAAGAGCGCCGGCCAGGCGAGCACGAACGTCAGGGTGAAGTAGACGGTGTAACCGAGGCGCTCCGTGGCCCACCCCGACAGGGCGCCCGACAAGCCAACTCGGGTCAACCCGAAGAGGGCGCTCAGCAGCGCGTACTGCGTGGCGGCGTGGGCCTTGTCGCAGATACTCATCAGGAACGCCGAGAAAGGGCGCCGTGCCCAGGCCGCCGCAGAAGGATTCCACCACCGACGCCGCGTACATGAGCGGGGTCGAGGGTGGCAGGGCCGCGGCACCCGCATACACGAGGTTCGAGGCCGCTTGCGCGATCCCCAGGACCCAGAGGGCCCGGAAGACGCCCCATCGGCCGGTGAGGTGTCCGCCCACCAGCGCGCCCGCGATGGTGGCTGATGACGCCCAGCGTTCCCGGGATGGCGCCGATCTGGACCGGGGTGAAGTGGCGTCCACCCAGAACGGCCGCACCATCGGGCCCAGCGCCATGTCGCCCAGCTTGAAGGCCAGCACGAAGAGCACGACGTAGAGCGAATCCCGGGACGCGGGCGAACTGTCGCAGTGGGCTCCAGAACAGCGGCGAGGGCGCACCCCCGCAGGTGCGCCCACTCCCGAGGTGGAGTGAGGCGGGCGCGGCAGGCATCCGCAGGACAGCACAGGCAGGACACGCCCATGAGGGTTGCCGCCCCCGCAAATGCGGCCGGCCAGCCGATCAGGCCGGCCAGCGCCACAAAGAGACGCCCCGGCGCGATCAGGGCCACGCGGTAGGCGGTGACCCGGATGCCATTGGCCGGCCCCATCTCCGCCGGATCCAGCAGTTCGATCGTGTAGGCGTCGATGGCGATGTCCTGCGTGGCGGAGAACAGGGCGAGGGCAATCAGCACCAGCCACAGGCGGCCGTCGACCTGCGAGGGATTCAGCGCCAGGAGGGCCATCATGCCGGCGGCGAGCAGCGCCTGGCAGCCCACCACCCAGGTGCGTCGCCGGCCCCACCGGTCGAGCGCCGGCGCCCAGAGGAATTTGAGCGTCCAGGGAAGCCCGACCAGGCTTAACAAGCCCGATATCGGCAAGGCGGACCCCGTGCACCCGAAAATACACAGGCAGTGCGTCGTTCAGGATGCCGAAGGGAAACCCCTCGGCGAAGTACAGCAGGGTCACCCAGTAGAGCTTCGTCCTGGTCGTCACGTGTCCTCGCAATCCGCACATGCCGTGCGCCGCGGCCGCCGCGAGGGCCTGCCGCCGGTTCCTTATAGTGCGTGGGGTGGAGCCCTGTCAAATGAATCAACACGGCGCCGGACGCCGGGCGCAGGCAGGGGGTGGAAAGGTCGTCTGGGGACGCTCGCCGTTTGCGTGCTGCTTCTGGCATCCGGCGCGGAGGCGGTCTTCACGCTGAACGGCGTGACGGTGACCGATCTGCCCACCCGGGAGGTCGTGGAGAAGTACACGCTGGCCCGCAACCTCCAGCCCGTCCGCTTCCATGGAACGACGCGTGTTGCCGACTGGCTCCTCGACAGACCGGACCTCGCCGCCACGCTGGCGCGACACCTGTATCCCCCCTTGGAGCGATATCATGTCACCGTCCGGGAGGACGGGTCGTTTGATGTCAACGATCTGGGCGCGTTGCGAGGAAGCTTCCGGCTCGTCGCCCGCGACGGGAACCCGCCGGGTCTATTTTTGTCAGGGGCAGTTCCGGTCCCTCGCGTACCTGCTGAACCTCTCCGGCAACATGGTGTTCACGCTGGATTACCGGGAGTCCGGACACGCCGCGGATCCGACGCTGGAGGTCGTTCCCCAGCTGTACGTTCGGCTCGATAACATGCTGGCGCACGGGACGCTGAAGCTGATCTCCCCGTTGTTGCACGGGGTGATCGACCGGCGTTTCACGAACCTGACCGCCGCGACCCAGATCGTCGGCGAACGGGTGACGCGCGACGCGGAGGGGCTCTACCGCGAGATGCAGACGTGGCCCGACGTTCGACCGGAGCAGCTGGAGCAGTACGAGCGCGCGTTCCTGGCGGAAGCGGGGAACGCGATGACGGGCGTCAACCTGCTGCGGCTGTTCTGTTTCGGGTTCGACGGGGACGACGCCGCCGGAGTATATCCGCGCCCTGCTCCGGCGCGGTCTGGGCGGCGTGATCCTCTTCAAGCGCAATCTGCGCGACCTGGAGCAGGTCTGCGCCCTGACGGCAGAGGTGCACCGCCAGGCCGGGGCGCCGCTCCTGGTCGGCGTGGATCAGGAAGGGGGGCGCGTCGTCCGGCTTCCCGCGCCGTTCCTGGCGCCGCCGGCGGCCGCGGTGCTGGGCGCCATCGACGACCCGGACCTCACCCGCAGCGTCGCCAGGGCCATGGGCCAGGAACTCCGGGCGGCCGGGTTCACCTGGAATCTCGCACCCGTCCTGGACGTCCATACCAACCCCGGGAACCCCGTCATCGGCGACCGGGCCTTCAGCCATGAGCCGGACCGTGTGGCGCGGATGGGCCTGGCCGCCTTCAGGGGATTCGAGGATGTCGGCATCCTGACGACGGGCAAGCATTTTCCGGGGCACGGTGAGACGGCCGCGGATTCCCACCTCGCCCTGCCGGAGAGCCCACAGACCGGCGACCGGTGGAGGATGGTGGAGTTTCCGCCCTTTCGCGCGGCGATCCAGGCCGGCATGCCGAGCATCCTGGTGGCACATCTTGCCTGCCCAGCCCTCGATCCCGCCGCACCCAGCAGTCTGTCCCGGATCGTCACGACGGACATCCTGCGCACCGAGCTCGGCTTCGACGGTGTGGTGGTGAGCGACGACCTGGAGATGGGGGCCATCATCGCCGGCTTCGACATCGGCGAGGCGGCCGTGCGCTTCCTGGAAGCGGGCGGCGATCTCACCCTGATCTGCCGGAACGCCGACCCGCAGCGCCTGGCCATCGCCGCCGTGGAGGCCGCCGTCCGGAGCGGGCGCCTCTCCAGCGCACGGCTCCAGGCCTCGCTTGGGCGCCTCCAGGGAATGCATGCACGTTTTGCGCTTCACAGACCTGAACGCCTCCTGGATACGGCCAAAACGATCGTGGGCAACCCTACCCACTCGTTGCTTCTCGAGTCAGTTCAGACAAGGTCCTCGAAGCTATCGCGAACTCTCCGTGATTCCTCCTGACATTCTGATCCTTCGTAGCGCGCCACGCGTGCAAAATTGACAAAAATTGACAGAAATTGAATAGAACACCCCGTGGAAGTATATTTGTTAACTCTTTGGTTTTTAAATGTTTCTATTTATGATTCACCAACGGCACTAGAGTTGCATTTGTCCGTCGTGTCCCCAGACGATGGGCGTCAATGGGTGAATACCAGATGCAGCAATCGGCCCGGCGCACAGGCAGGGAGGAATATGGCGCGTGATCGGCAACACTCGAGAAGGCAAAGGGGCTACACGCTCATAGAGTTGGTCATCGTGGTGGCTATCATGACCGTGATATCGGGTTTTGCGCTCCCTGGTGTCCTGGGCGGGATCCAGCGCAGAGGAGTGGATGGGGCCGCGCGCCGGTTAGCCGAGGACGTTCGCATGGCCCAATCCAGCGCCCTTACGCGGGGTGTCCAGGCCCGTTTGATCGTATTCAATCAGAACGGCGTAGCGCCAAATCCCGGTTCCAGCGACACCACCGATACCACAAAGGCCAACATGTACCGGGTCGAAACGCGAAACAGTCCATCTGCCGCCTGGCCGGCGCTCACCGCGTATCCCGGCACGGGTAGTAATGTCCTCACCGTGTGGTTCCCCCTTAACAGCGACTACAAGGGCGTCTCGGTCGCGACCGGCAACACGCTGGTTTTCAATTCGCAGGGATTTCTGGCGAACAGTACCTCCCCTCTGAACATCGTCTTGCAGAGCACCGCCGGCTCCAAGACCGTGATCACGAACGTTATCGGAAAGGCGACGATCCAGTAAAAAGAGGTGTTGCTCATGCGTTGCCGTAAACCCGTCAATTCATGCGTCTCATACGTCGCCCGCCGACACGACGGCTTCACCCTGCTGGAAGTTCTTCTCGCTGCGACGATCATGGTCGTCGCCCTCCTGGGCATCGCCTCGGTTCTTCCGAGCGCGGACATGAATATTCATCAGGCGGGACAGATCTCCAAAGCTGTCTCGCTGGCTCAGCAGTTGATCGAGACGCTCAAGAACGACCCGTTCTCGTCCCTTCCCTCCTATCAGGGGGTGGACACGCGGAACACGGCAACCTATCCCGTGGATGATCCGACCACGCCGATCCCGGGGAATCCGGGAAACTTCATGGGCGCGTCGAATATCACGAAATGGACGAACGACATCAACCTCTACCTCGCGACAGGGGCCGGCGTCACGAACGGGTATGGAACCATCGCCGTGTCAGACGTGGCCAGCGGTCCCACCGGGAACGCAATCCTGCGAAAGGTTCGCGTGACGGTCTCGTGGACCGAACGCGGTCATCGTATACGGTCACACTCGAAACCCTGGCCTCGGCCATCTGAGGATATCGCCATGCGCCCGACGCTCCCCTCTCGCCTTTCCAGACCGCAGGCAGGCTTCACGTTGATCGAGATGCTGGTCACGACCATGATCTTTCTGATCGTGCTCTACGGCGTCTACGTGATCTACGACGCGGGAGAGGCGAGCTATATCAAGGGTCGCCTGAAGTGGGACGCACAATCGCAGTCCAGGGTCGCCCTCGAACGGTTGGCGCGCGAGATTCGAATGGCCGGTTACAACAGCCCGGCCAAAGTCGGCGATCCCCTGGTCATCGCTACCAACGACACCATCAGCTTCCATGCGGACGTGGGGGACGGCAACGGCCTGCGGTACGTCACGTACAGCCTCCGGGATTGTTCCGGCGCGGCGGGGACCATCCTCTACCGGAATACCTCGACGACGACGTATTGCGGCGGGGATCCCTTCATCGAGGGGGTCGCCAGCCTGAAGTTCACCTATTACGAACTGAACAATGTGCCGATCCCATACCCGCTGACGACGACCTATCAACTCGACAGCCAGGCGCCGGTGACCGGAACGAACATTCCCAGCGTCCCGGCAGTCGGTGGGCAGCGAAATAGCGTGCGACAGGTCAAGTTGGCCCTGACCGTGCAGCAACAAGCGGGGACCACGACCATCCCGTTCACCATGACGACGGATGTGGCCTTGCGAAATCTCCTTCCCTGATCTGAACCCCTACCGGGAGGTCGGTATCATGCGTACACGACACGTCAGTCCCCGCGGTCACGGAGCCGGCTCCACGGTGGGCCCCCCGGCGTCGCCTTGGTCCTGACGCTCCTGCTGGTCGGTTTGTTGCTCGTCATGAGCATGACCCTGATCAGTCTGTCGGCATCCGATTATCAGGTGGCCACCAACGAGTCGCGAAGTATCCAGGCCCTCTTCAACGCCGACGCAGGAACGGAAGAGGCCAAGATGCGGCTGAGTCCGACCGCGCCGACAGCCGCGAGAATCCCTGTCGGGACGACGAGCCGCCTGGCGGGCTTACGTGCTTTCCGGGCAGACGCAGGCCGCGATCCCGACGCTGGACCCCACCTTCGGATTGACGAGAGGGTCTCCGGCCACCGCGGAGGCTACCAGCGGTTATCTCTATTACAACACGATCCAAACGACCAACGCGATCCAGTGGGGATGGGCCCGTATCCAGCTTGCGGTGAATAGCGCCAGCGGCACGAACCCGCTCGCGTGCGCGGGCACGTACACCACCGCAAATCCGGGGACATTACCCGTGTACTGGGACCCCGCCAACAACTGCGAAACGACCGTGGTGTCGGCGAGCAGCCAGCCAATCCTGACCGTGACAAGCGAGGGAATTCAAAAGAGCGTCCGGCGGATGATTAGTATAGAGTTGGTCCCCAACATTGGGTCGGTCACCAACGATCCGTTCGCGGACGCGGCGCACGGCGTCACCGGCGTGTCACTCCAAGGCGTCACCATGACCGACAGTTATAACTCCGTATCGGTCCGTACTGTACGAGTTGTTCCACAACCGCAGCCTCATCCGCCGCAAATAATCGGTCCGTCGAAGGGCGACGTCAGCACCGACTCCATCGCTGCCGGTGCCATTACAACCACCGCAAACACCGTCGTGAACGGCCAAGCCATCGTCGGGCCGGGCGGCGACCCGTCCACGGGCATTGCGGCCGGCGGTACCATCACCGGGGCAACCAGCGCTGCGGCGCAGCCGTGGAATCTGCCGGCTGTGACCATTCCAGCGGGCATGACGAGCCTGGGCGCACTGTCCCTCTCCGGCAATCCTCATGGTGCATGCTCTCAAACGCTGACCGAGGGAAAGTACCTGTACTCCTCGATCCAAATCACTGGAAGCGCCAAACTGTGCGTAACCGGAAAAGTGGAAATCTACGTGACCGGCGATGGGAACACCAGTACCACCGACATCAACATCGGCGGTAACGGAATCGCAAACCTGTCGGGCCTCCCGCCGAATTTGCTGATCTACGGCCTTCCGACAGTTGCCAATGTGAACATTCACGGCAACAGCGATTTTTACGGCGCCGTCTATGCGCCAAGCGCCGCGATGCAGGTCTCGGGAAACGGCAGCGTCTTCGGCGCCCTGACGGGCAACTACCGTGCAGATCAACGGCAGCGGTTCTGCAGGCCTGCACTACGACGAGGCCCTGGGACGTCCTGGGGGCCTCGACCACGTATGCCACAACCGGATTCTCGCGCTACTCGTGGCGGGAGATCCCCTTCTAGGGCGTAACGCGAAAAACAGAAGGGCGGGGAGGCCGCACGGCGCCTCTTCGCCTTTCTGTTTTTCTCTGACGTGTTACGTTTCACATCCCACGCCGCATCGGGCGCTCCCTCGCTGCTTCCACTAGACTGCTGAACACCGCCAAGTGTTCCGCGCGCTCTTTGTATATCCGCTCCGGATGCCACTGCACGGCCACCGCGAAGGGATCGCCCGGACCCTCGATTCCCTCGACGATCCCATCCTCGACGCTCTCGGCCCCCACCACGAAGCCCGGCGCCAGATCCTTGACGAACTGATGGTGTGTGCTGGTCACCTCGGACCCGGCCACGCCCATGATCGCCGCGCAACCGTGTCCCGGGCATCAGCCGCACCCCATGAATCAGTCGTCCGCGATCCGCCAGACTTGCGGAATGGTAGCCCGCCGTGCCGGGCCGACACGCGATGTCCTGATAGAGCGTGCCGCCGGCCGCGACGTTGAGGACCTGAAGGCCGCGGCAAATCCCCAGCACGGGCACCCGCCGGTCCAGGCCTGCACGCGCGAGGTGGATCTCGAAGAGATCCCGTTCCGGATCCGGCTCCTGACAGCGCTCGTCCCGCGCCTCGCCGTAATAGGCCGGGGCGATGTCTTCTCCACCGGTGAACAGCAGTCCGTCCACCGCAGCGAGATACCCGTCGATCAATTCGGGATCGTCATCTCCGATCGGCAAGATGATGGGAAGCCCACCGGCCGCGCGGACCGCTCCGGTGTAGGTGTCGCGAATTGCATTCCAACGCTCGAGCCGGTCAGCATCGTTCCGGTGCCACGACGTGATTCCGATGCGGGGCCTCATTCCCTTCCCCTTCCAGGTCTCACTGTTTCACAGGTCGCGGATACGCCCGCGGTACTTCGCTTCCAGGGCTCGGTTGTGCTCGTCGCCCCCGGGTAGATTGGCGCTCAAATATACCGGAGGCGTGAGACCGTCCGCCAGAAACAGCTCGACCACCCGGCACACCAGGGAATTGATGATGAAGCTGCCCACCAGCAGCGAGGTGGGCGCCACCTTCCCCGCCAGGCCAGGGTACGAGACGGCCGCATCGCCGATCTCGCCGCAGGTGTCCACCACGATGTCCGCCACCTCGAACAGGCGCTTGCCGTCCAGGTGGCGTGTCGGGACCGACCGGGAGTGCGCGAGCGAGGTGAGCGCAATCACCGTGAGACCTCGGCGCTTTCCCTCCTGGGCCATCTCCACGGGGACGCCATTGATCCCCGAATTGGAGATGACCAGCAGCACCTCGCCGGCCCGCAGATCGTGCCCCTCCAGGATGAGGGCGGCCAGGCCCGGCACTCGTTCCAGTTGGCCGCTCAGCCGCGGGGGCGTGAGCGGCGTCAGGAACACTTCCTGGATCACGTTCACCGGGACCAGGCCGCCCGCCCGGTGATACGCCTCCTCGGCCAGACGAGTGGGAATGGCCGCTCCCGAAGACGTGGAGCACGCCGTCGGCGCGCAGACTGGAAAAGACGGCGTGCGCCGCGCGCTCCAAGGACTCGGCCTGGGTACCGCGGACGGCGTCGAGTTGTCGCAGGACGGCTTCGTAATACGGCGAGCGTCGCTCCTCAGTCATGAGCCAACCCCCGGAAACCTCGCCCCGGCACGATGCAGCCCAGGACGCGGGATTCCCGCGCGCCGGTCACGCGGGGAAGATTGCCCGGCTGCCCGGCCGCGGTCAGGTAGGCGAGCACGGCGAACGCCACCGCCTCCACGGCCCGCCCGGACATCCCCACCGCTTCGGCCCGGACCACCGCGCATGTCGGCAGCGCGTCCGCGAGGCCTCGCATGACCGTCTCGTTCTCCGCGCCGCCCCCCATCACCACGACTTCTCCGACGCTCGTCACCGGAAAAACGAACGACCGGAGGTTCTCGGCCACTGCCTGCACCGTGAAGGCGGTCAAGGTCGCCAGACCGTCGAGCGCGCTTGCCCCCGCTTGCCTCAACCGCTCCCGAAACCCGGCCACGAAGGCCGGGCCGAAGGTCTCCCGTCCCGTGGATTTTGGCGGGGTGCGTCGGACAAAGGGATGCTGCAAGAGCTCCGCCAGCAGGTCCGGCACCGGCGCCCCGGCGGCCGCCAGCCGCCCCCCGGCATCGTAGCCGCACGCGGCGAGGCCCGTCGTCCGGACGAATTCGTCCAGCAGCACGTTCGCCGGCCCGGTGTCGAAACCGGTGACCGCGGCGGCGTCTGCCCCGGCGGGAAGGACCGTGACGTTGGCGATCCCGCCCAGATTGAGGATCGCCCGTCCCCGCGTCGGATGGGCGAACAGGACGTGGTGGACGAGGGGCGTCAGCGGTGCGCCCTCTCCCCCCGCCGCCATGTCCCGCGGCCGAAAATCCGCGATGGTGGTGACGCCCGTCCGCTCGGCGATCACGGCCGGGGCCCCGATCTGGAGCGTGGACCGCACCCGGTGCGTCCCCTCGGCTTTCGGCGCCGGCAGGTGGTGGATCGTCTGCCCATGCGAGCCGATCAGGTCCACCGCGGTCAGGGAGAGACCGGCACGTCGGGCAATCTCGACGGCCGCGTCCGCGAACAGTTCGCCGAGATAGGCGTTCAGATGGCAGACGTCCGCGGTGTTGCCGGCAGAGGCCGTGGCCAGCAATCGCTCCCGCAGGCCGGTGGGGTACGGAAACGTCTCGAAGGCGAGCAGGCGGACGGTCGGCCGTCCGCTCCCTGACCGGATGTCAACCAGGGCGGCGTCCACGCCGTCGGCCGAGGTGCCGGACATCAGGCCGATGACGTTCATCTGGCCGCCGGAAACGGAAGGGGACCCATCGCGCCCATGCCTCAGCGGGAGGCCTGGCCGCGGAACTCGGCCGCGGCGCGCGCGACGGCGCCGGAATCCGTCAAGAGGTCCACCGCCGTCATGGCCATCGCCTTGGCTGCCGCAAACATGGCGCGGTGTCCGGCATCGGAGGCGGCCGCCTCGGCGAACGCCGTCATGTGGCAGGCAACATCCCGCGGGCAGATCTGCATCATCGGCTGGATGGTCGGGACCACCTGGCTCACGTTGCCGACATCGGTGGATCCCAGCTCCCGGTCGATGGGTCCCTGGTCCACGATCTCGCCCAGCGATTCCAGGTTGCGCTGGAACAGGTCGGCCAGAGCGTAAACCGGCTTGTAGGGGTGATAATCCTTGCCGCCCGGCGTCAACTGGACGCGGCAACCGGTCGCCAGCGCCGCGGCCTCGCAGCAGGCCACCACGCGGCCGAAGAGTTCGTCCATGTATGCTAGGTCCAAGGCGCGGACGTAGAAACGGGCGGCAGCGTATTCCGGAATGATGTTCGGGGCCTGCCCCCCGTGCGTGACGATGCCGTGGATCCGGGCATCGGAGCGCACCTGCTGCCGCAGAACGCCGATGCCGGTGTACGCCAACACCACCGCGTCCAGTGCGTTGACGCCCTGGTCCGGGGCCGCCGCCGCGTGGCTGGCCTTGCCGAAGAATTCGACCGTCAGCTCGCGCATACCCAGCGCCAGCTTCACCATCTCCGTCCGGTTGCTGGGATGCACCAGCATGGCGGCATCCGTTCCGGCGAAGACCCCCGCCTCGACCAGCGCGATCTTCCCGCCGCCCGTTTCTTCTGCCGGGCACCCGACCAGGAGCACCGTCCCCGCCGTGCGATCCAGGACGGACCGCACCGCCAGCGCGGCGCCGAGCGAGGCGGTCCCGATCAGGTTGTGGCCGCACGCATGCCCCAGACCGGGGAGCGCGTCATACTCCGCCATGAACGCAATCCGCGGCCCGCCCGATCCCGCCACGCCCGTGAACGCGGTGGGGAGATTGGCCACGCCCCGCGTCACCGCGAAACCATGTTGCCCCAGGACGTCGGCGAGCAGTTCGGCCGCCTGATGCTCCTCGTACGCCAGTTCCGGATTCGCATGCAGGAAGCGACTGACGGCGAACAGATCCGGCGTCAGTCGGTCCATCTCGGCTTGCACCTGTCGCTTGAGGTGCTCCACTTCGCCTTCGCCTGCCACAGGGAACCTCCTTTGCGCCGCAGGATACCTCCCTGGAGTCGCGCGTCAGGGGAACCGCCGGAAAACGCTGAGCGGAAGATACCACGCTGCTGCGCCTGGCGACAAGCGGCGGGCGCGGGTTTTGCGTTTCACTTGACAACCAAACATGTGTTTGGTATTCATACTTCATTGTCCCGCCAGCAGCGCGACCCTTCTCTCCGCGGGCGTCGACTGGGTGTGGATCGCCCGGGGACCACGGCAAGAGGCGGCGCTGTGGGTAAACAGTCGAAAGCCAGAACCGAGGTGTGCCATGTCGTTCCCGTCGTCGGAGCCCGCATCCGAACCCAAGGGCATCGAGCGCCTGGCGCGCGAGGCGCGCTCGCTTCTCGCCAAGCGAAACGCGGAGTATCTGCAGATCGCCACACGTTCGATCCTGAACCGCTGCTCCAGCGAGCGCATGCCGTTTACCTGGACGATCAACCCGTACCGCGGGTGCGAGTTCGGGTGTCGCTACTGCTACGCGCGCTACACGCACGAGTTCATGGGATTCACGCGATGGGAGGATTTCGAAGAAAAGATATTCGTGAAGAAGGACGCGGCGCGCACGCTGGCGCGAGAACTGATGGCCGGCCGCCTGAAGGGGCAGAGCGTCGCTCTCGGGACCGCCACCGACCCATATCAGCCGGCCGAACGGCGTTTTCGCGTGACCCGAAGCCTCCTCGACGTGATGACCCAGGCCCGCGGCCTGCGTCTCTCCATCACGACCAAGAGCGACCTCGTCCTTCGAGACATCGATCTCTTGCGCCGGATCGCGCTTCGAAACAGCGTGCACGTCAACCTGACGGTCACCACGATGGACCGCCAGCTTGCCCGTGTTCTCGAGTGCCTCGCCCCCGCGCCGGAGGTGCGGCTACAGGCCGTGCGGGTCTTGCGCGCGGCCGGCCTGACCGCCGGGGTCACTGTCTCCCCAATCCTGCCGGACATCACCGACACGCTCGCCAACCTGGAGGCGGTAATCGCCGCCGCCCGGGAGCATGGCGCGACCCACTTCTTCTGGAACGTGCTCTTCCTCAAGCCGTCGGCGCACCAGGCGTTCTTTCCATTCCTGGAACGACATTTCCCGCACCACACGAAGCGCTATGCGATTCGCTTTGCCCGCTCCGGCTTCCTGGACCGCACCTACCAGGAGCGGATCGCCACCCTGGTCGGCGACCTCAAGCGAAAGCACGGATTTCCGGACCACGCAGACTTCGAGATGCCGGCACCGGTGCATGAAACCGAGACCGAACCGGAGCAACTCCCGCTCTTTCGCATCGCCGCCCCGGTCATCCCGCCCCCGCCCGACCGCCCGCAGACGAGTATTGGACAATCGCCGCCCATGGGGTATATTCACAGGCGTTCCGCCTGTTGAGTTCCGTCCGTATCGCCCTCGACCCGGAGGCGCGCGCCGTGGGGTTCTACTCGGATTTCGCAGCATACTACGAGGCCGTGTTTCCGTACCGGGACGAGGTCTATGCTTTCTTGAAGAGCTACATCCCGGCGGGGCCCAGCCGGATTCTCGACGCCGGCTGTGGCACCGGTCACTACTGCGGCCGGCTGGTCGCGGATGGGTTCCAAGTCGTGGGGGTTGACCTCGACCCGCACATGATCGAGGTGGCCCGTCGGACGTATCCGGGACCAACCTTTCACTGCGCGGACATCCGCGACGTCGGAACCCTCCCCCCGCCCTTCGACCTCGTCTTCTGTATCGGGAACGTCGCACCCCATCTGACCCAGGACGAGTTCACCCGCTTCGTCGCGGAGGTCTGGACGATCCTCCGGCCCGGCGGTCTGTGGTCCTTCCAGGTCGTGAACTGGGACTATGTCCTCACTCACGGCTCATATCCCTTTCGGCCCAGGACGCTCGGGGCCGGCGAGGCGGTGTTCCTGCGCGACTATTCCGATGTGTCGGAGACCCGGGTTCGTTTCCTGACCCGTCTCGTGGCGGGGGATCGCACCCTCTTCGAAGGAGACGTGTGGCTCTACCCGCTCCGCACGGACACCTACCTGGGTCTCCACCGCGCGCAGGGGTTCGAACTGGTCGGCCACTTCGCCGACTTTCAGCGGGCCCCGTACACGGCGACCTCGGATTTGGGCAGCGTGTTTGTGTTTCGGAAACCGTGATCCGCGCCTCGCTGCCGAGGCGAAACTGATGAAGCACCTCCCCTCCTCCTCGACGCTGGTGAGACGCCTCCAAGCCTTGGCGGACCTGGCCGCGGTTGACCCCGCCCTTCGCCCGGCGGCACGAGCGACCATCGAAGCGGCCATAGTCGACGGGACGCCGGCCATGCGTGCCCGCGGGCGCACACTCTTGGCCCGCTGGCCGCCTGACGCGGGAGCAACCGGCCCGGTCCGCTCGGCGAGCACGCGGGAGACGCCGTGCGTATAACGGAGACACCGACCCGGCTTCTCATCCGGGATTCCCCCGGCTCGCGCTGGGTGCGGGGAGGTCTCGTCGCGGTGGCCGGTGGGCTCGCGGTTGCGGTGGCGCTCGGGTGGGTGGCGCCAGACGCATCGCTCCTGCCCTCGGCCCGTCTCGTTCTTGGGCTGCTCGGCGGTCTCGCCGTGGCGGCCGGCGCCTGGGTCTGCTGGCGCGCACCGCAGTTCATCCTGGTCGTGGATCGCGTCCCGTCACACGGTGACGGTCGCCCATCGCGGGCAGGTCCGCCACACCGTGGAGCAATACCCGGCGGACGCCGTCGCGGACGTGCGCGTGACGAAGGAGCGGGAGCGCCAAGGGAAGCCCGTCTATCGGGTGGAGCTCGTCCTCCACACCGGGAGCGTGGTTCCGGCGTCTCGGCCTCACCTGCGCGACCGCGCCGAGTGCATGCGGGCCGCCAAGCGCCTGTGGGTTTTCCTGGGCAAACCCGGTGACGGCTCCGACTGAACCGGACCCACTCCGGCCCTGAGCATTCCCGGGGGAAGGAGAGGCGCATGAACAGAGAGGCTGTCGCCTCAACAGAGATCATTCCGGCCCCGACTCGGTGTTTCTGCCAGATCCCGGTGGGCGAACTCATCGTCTGGGCGCGGCGAAAGTTTCTCGATCGCCTGTCAACGATCCAGTTGCTTGCGATGGCCAGGGATCAATGCGAACGAGAAGCCATCGGCATCGTGGCGCTTCTCGACATCCCCGACGCCGACGTGATCCTCTTGTTGACGCCATTGACCCCATCGCACTGCAACGTCCTGGCCTGTCGCGACCATCTTCGCGAGTGGCTGCAAGCCATGCTCGCCTGGCCAGGCGCGCAGGAGGAGACCCATGGCCAGTGACGCGTCCGTCGTGCGAGTTGCCGTCGTACAGGCCGCCCCAGTGCTTTTCGACCGAAAAGCAACCGTCGAGAAGACCTGCCGCCTCACCGCCGAGGCCGCGGCGCGGGGAGCCCGGCTGATCCTGTTCCCCGAGGCGTTCATTCCTGCGTATCCGCGGGGCCTCGGGTTCGGCAGCGTGGTCGGCAGCCGTACTCCCGCGGGGCGCCGCACCTGGCAGGCGTACTGGGACAACGCCGTGGACGTGCCGGGTCCGGCCACGCACGCGCTCGGGGAGGCGGCCCAGGCTGCGCGCGCCTACCTGGCGGTCGGCGTCATCGAGCGGGACAGCTACTTCACGCGGGGCACGCTGTATTGCACGCTGCTTTACTTCGCTCCCGACGGGCGGTTGCTGGGCCTGCATCGCAAGCTCAAGCCGACCGCGGCGGAACGGCTGATCTGGGGCGAGGGCGACGGAAGCACGCTGACGGTGGTGGAGACGGAATTCGGCAAGGTGGGCGGGCTGATCTGCTGGGAAAACTACATGCCCCTGGCGCGCATGGCCATGTATGGCAAGGGAGTGGACATCTACCTGGCCCCGACCGCCGACGCCCGCGACACCTGGCAGGCGACGCTCCGGCACATCGCCTGCGAGGGCCGCTGCTTCGTCCTCGGCTGCAACCAGTTCGTCACGCGCGCCATGTACCCGCCGGACCTGGAAGGCGTGGAGGACCTGGCCGATCAACCGGAGGTCCTGTGTCGGGGCGGAAGTGCCGTCGTGTCGCCGCTGGGCGCGGTCATCGCCGGTCCGCTCTACGACGGGGAGGGCGTCCTGGTCGCCGATCTGGACCTGGACGAGATCCCGCGCAGTCGGTTCGACTTCGACGTGGCCGGCCATTACGCCCGCCCCGACGTGTTTCACCTGACCGTCAACGAGAAGCCCACGCCGCCGGTTGTGTACACCTTCGAGCCATGATTGCGCTTCGCCCGTTCGCGCGCGCCGATTTCGCCCGACTGATCGCCTGGATCCCGTCGGCGGAGTTCCTGCTCCAGTGGGCGGGGCCGGCCTTCACGTTTCCGCTGGATACCGCGCAGCTTGATGCATATCTCGCGGAGTCGGAGGGGGAGGCGCCCTCGCGCATGATCTTCACGGCCGTGGAGAGTGACACGGCCACCGCCGTCGGCCATATCGAACTCGCCCGGATCGATCGGCGCAACCGCTCCGCCACGCTCTCGCGCGTCCTGATCGGGGAGGCCGGCCGGCGTGGCCAGGGCGCCGGCCTGGAGATGGTCCGACGGATTCTGCAGATCGGCTTTGAGCGGTTGACGCTACATCGCATTGACCTGGTCGTTTTTGATTTCAACGCATCGGCGATCGCGTGCTATGAAAGTGCGGGCTTCGTGAAAGAGGGGTGCCTGCGGGAAGCGCGCCGATTCGGCGAGGAATATTGGAGCCTGGTCCAGATGAGCATCCTGGACACGGAGTGGTCGGCCCGGGTTGACCCGCCTCGCGGCGACGGCGCCGACGATGCGGGAAGCGCGTCGTCGCCCACGAGGGGAACACACGCATGAGAATCGAAACCCTGGCGATCCACGCGGGCCACGCGGCGGACCCCGCCACCGGCGCGGTTTCCGCCCCGATCGTCCTGTCCACCACCTATCAGCGGGCCGTGGATGGCGCCGCGCCCACGGGCTACTTCTACTCCCGGCTGGGGAATCCGAACCGGACAGCGCTGGAGGCGTGCCTGGCCGCCCTCGAGGGGGGCGCAGCGGCCGCCGCCTTCGCCTCCGGCGCGGCCGCGACGATGAGCATCCTCCAGGCGCTTCGCCCAGGGGACCATCTGCTGGCGCCGATCGACGCGTATCACGGGACCACCATCCTGCTGCGGGACATCCTGGGCCCCTGGGGGCTGGAGACCACTTTCGTCGACATGACCGATCCGGCCGACGTCGGCCGCGCCATGCGCGCCACCACCAAGCTGGTCTGGGTGGAGACGCCGTCGAACCCCCTCCTCCGCATCAGCGACATCGCGCGTCTCGCCTCGCTGGCCCACGCGGCCGGCGCGCGCTGCGTGGTGGACAATACCTGGGCGTCCCCGGTCCTCCAGCGCCCCTTCGAGCTGGGGGCCGATCTCGTCCTGCATTCGACCACCAAGTATCTGGCGGGTCACTGCGACGTCCTGAGCGGCGCGGTGGTGGCCAAGGTCGACGACGAGTTCTTCAAGCGCATCCGGTTGATCCAGCAGCAGGGGGGGGCGGTCGCATCTCCCTTCGACTGCTGGCTGGTCCTCCGCGGTATCCGCACGCTTCCCTACCGCGTGCGCGGCCATTGCGGGAACGCGCGCCGGGTGGCCGAATTCCTGTCCCGCCATCCACGGATCGACATCGTCCATTACCCCGGGCTGACGACGCACCCGGGCCACGCCGTGGCGGCCGCGCAGATGCAGGACTTCGGCGGGATGTTGTCTTTCCAGGTTCGCGGCGGCAAGGAAGAGGCCCTGACGGTCGCTTCCCACCTCCGACTGTTCACGCACGCCACCAGTCTGGGCGGCCCCGACAGCCTGATCGAGCACCGCGCCTCGATCGAGCCACCGGATACCCGCACACCCCAGAACCTGCTGCGCGCCTCGATCGGCCTGGAACACCCCGACGACCTGATCGACGACCTTGCCCAGGCGCTCGACTAAGCCGTTGTCAAAGGATTTTTTGACCGGAGATATTGTGGAACGCCATAAGGAGCCGTAACGAAATTCCAAGAAACGTTTACGGTATTTCGTAACGGCTCCTAACCTGACCCGCGGGGGCTGTCTCACGCAGCGGAGGCGAGACGCATGGCACACAAGCAGTTGACGATGGGCCGACAGAAGCGGATCGCCGTGGTGGCGCACGACAACATGAAGCGGGACCTCCTGGAGTGGGCCACCTACAACAAGGACCTGCTGGAGCACCATGAACTCTTCGCCACCGGCACCACCGGCGCCTTGCTGGAACGCACGCTCACGTGCCCGATCGTCAAGCTGCAGAGCGGCCCGCTCGGAGGCGACCAGCAGATCGGGGCGAAGATCGCGGAAGGAGACCTGGACTGCCTGATCTTCTTCTGGGACCCGCTGGAGCCGCAGCCGCACGACCCGGACGTGAAAGCCCTCTTGCGGATTGCCGTGGTGTGGAACATTCCCATCGCCTGCAACCGGGCGTCCGCGGATTTCATCATCTCCTCGCCTCTCATGGCCGATGAATACGAACGCCTCATCCCGGACTACGAGCCGTACAAGCGTCGGCTGCAAACCCGCACCGGCTCCACCGAAGGAGCCACGGCTTAACTACTGTCATGCCCGGCCCCCGGCGGGCGAGACCACCCCAGGGGGCGCAGCGGACGGTGTTCGTGTCCGGCTCGTCGCTCGCTGCCATACCTCGGGGACAGAGGGACACCGTGACTGGACCGCGACTGTTGGCACTGGATTTCGATGGCGTCATCTGTGATACCGTCCATGAAGGCTGCCGGTCCGCCTGGCAGGTTTGCCGGGATCTCGTGACGCTTGAGGGCGACGTTCCCCCACCGGAATTGGCCGCCGTCTTCGTGCGCCTCCGGCCCGTCCTGGAGCACGGGTGGGAGTTCCCCGTCCTGGTGCTCGCCATCCTGGACGGCATCCCGGAAGCCACCATCTGGGACACGTTTCAGACCACCTGTCGGCAGCGGATTCTCGATAAGTATCGCGTGACGCCGAAAGAGTTTGCCGCCCGGTTCGACGCGGCCCGGGATCGGACGATCGCGCGAAGCCTCGACGACTGGCTGGCCGGCCAGGGATTGTACCCCGGCATGGCGGAGCGGCTCTGCGCCATCCAGCAGAGCGGCCTCCGGATGTACGTCGTCACGACCAAGGAGGGCCGCTTCGCCCACAAGCTCCTCGAAACCCACGGCGTCCGACTCCCCGCGGACCGGGTGTGGGGCAAGGAGCGGGCACGGCCAAAGCCGGCGCTCCTGCGGACCCTGGCGCAGGACGAGCGTGTGGCCTATCGCGACATCTGGTTTGTCGAGGACCGCCTGAAGACCCTGCACGCGGTCGCCCGCGAACGTGACCTCGCAGACGTCGGCCTGTTTCTTGCCCTCTGGGGCTATCTCATGCCCACCGATCGGGACGAGGCGGCGGCGGATCCGCGCATCACGCCGCTCACGCTGGACCGGTTCTGTGGGGACTTCGCCGATTGGACTATGTGAGCGCGCCCGCGACACCCCGGGAGCGTCCGGCGCGGCCCGGTCGTGCGGGCGCGAACATGCCACGCGCCGGCCCGATGGCGTCCACGTCGAGCAATTCCGCCGGCTGAACGTCTGGGCGCGCAGGTTGGAGTAGTCCCATGGCGGCGGAAACCGAAAACCATTCCCTCCCGCATTCGGGGCTCGACGCCGTGATCCACCTGCACACGGAGGTCGATCGGGCGGCGGACCGGCTGCGGACGATCCACGCCGTCCGGCTTCACTGTCGAAGAGGCTGCTGCGACTGCTGCGTGGACGGCCTGACGGTGTTCGAGATCGAAGCCGAGCGCATTCGCCGGTGCCACGCCGAGCTGCTTTCCCAGGGAGCCCCCCACCTCCCGGGCGGCTGCGCCTTTCTCGACGAGAGCGGGAGCTGCCGGATCTACGCGGACCGGCCCTACGTCTGCCGCACGCAGGGCCTCCCGCTCCGCTGGATCGGTCCCGGGCCGGACGGAGAGCCCGCGGAACTCCGCGACATCTGCCCGCTGAACGAGGCGGGACCGCCGGTAGAGACACTGCCACCCGACGCCTGCTGGGAGATCGGTCCCGTCGAGGCGCGCCTCGCGGCGCTTCAGGCCGGTATCGATGGCCGGGCGCTGCGCCGGGTACCTCTCCGCGCGCTGTTTCGATGCCCCTGAGTCCGCGCACAGCGGCCCCACCGTAAGCGCGCCCGGACCCCATACGATCCGCGAATGCGCTTGCCTTACCGCCCTCCTCGGCCTAGGATTTCCGGCGCAGGCGAGTTGTCCTCGACCTCAACCACCCGGGAGGTGCACTCATGCAGATCGCGGCGTGTCGAACCTATCACGGCAGGACCGTCGGGCACGCTCTGCTCCGGATGCCGGACGGGCGATCAGGCTTCAAGGTCTACTACATCTCGGTCATCGGACGGGACACACCTGAGACCTTTGAGTGGAGCCGCTCTTCGCGAACTCAGGCCGAGTTCGAGAAGGCGTTCCTGGCGGGCGGCCACCAGGGGATCGGCTTCGTCCTGGCCTTTCCCCATGTCACCAAGATCTTCCGGTTCTCGCCGGGGGCCGAGACGATCCTGGACGTCCGCGAGTTTCACACCGACGGGATGCGGCCCATGGATTGCGCCCGAGGCGAGGGGTATCATGAGTTCGCCTGCTACGCCGAGGCGGTCATCGCCGCCGACGAGTACCACGCCTGGGCCAAGGCGCGGACGGTCGAGGGCTTCCTCGGCAGCCGATCCGACGCAGCCGACTTTCCGGTCGCCGACAACGCTAAGCTGGCAGACTACTGGGCGGGCAAGTAATCTTCTACCCGTGGGAGGGGAGCGTGCGATACAAGCCGTTGGGAAGCACTGGCATCGCGGTCTCCGAGTTGGGCTATGGCTGCGGGATGGTCGGGGGGCTCCTGGTGCGCGGCGAGTATCCCGCCATGCGTCGCGCGGTGGCGCGCGCCATCGAGTCGGGCGTCACCTACTTCGACACGGCGCCGCTCTATGGGGACGGCCAGTCGGAGGTGAACCTCGGCGCGGTGCTGCGGGAGTTAGGCGCCCGGATCGTGGTGGGAACCAAGGTCCGGCTGGCCGCGGCAGATCTGGACCGGATCGAGGCGGCGATCATCGACTCCGCCGAGGCCAGCCTGCGCCGGCTCGGCCGGGACGCCGTGGATCTCTACCAGCTTCACAACCTGTTCACCGATCGGCGCCAGCCCGACCAGGCGTCCCTCACTCCCGATGACCTACCGGTGGTGCTGCGTGCGTTCGAGACGCTTCATCGCCAGGGCAAGATACGCTTCTGGGGCATCACCGCGCTCGGGAACACCGAGGCGCTTCATCGCGTCGTGGACACGGGGGGGTTTCACACCCTGCAAACGGTGTATAACCTCCTCAACCCCAGCGGCGGACGTCCCGTGCGGGCGGATTTCCCGTACCAGGACTTTCGCCAGCTCATCGACCGGGCAGCCGCCAACCGGATCGGGGTCATCGCCATCCGCGTCTTGGCGGGAGGCGCCCTGTCGGGCACCCTCGATCGGCACCCCATCGCCATGCCCGGCGTGGCACCGCTGGCAACGGGCCAAGACTACGCCGAAGACGCCGCCCGCGCCCACGCCTTCGACTTCCTAGTGGCCGAGGGAATTGCGGGGAGCCTGGTCGAGGCTGCCATCCGCTTCGCGCTCAGCAAGCCCGAGATCTCCACGGCCATGATCGGCACCGCCAGCCTGGACCAATTCGAACAGGCGGTGGCCGCCGCCAACCGCGGCCCGCTTCCCGCCGCGGCGCTCGAGCGCCTGACGCGAATCCACCCGGGTCCGGCCTGAGATGCGTCACGCGCTCGGCGCCGTCATCTTCTTCCTGTTCGCCGGCGCGTATTGCACGGCGGCCATCGCCTGGTCGGCGGCTGTGTGGTATCTGCTCACGACGGTGGTCCACCGGCAGCCCGGTGTTCGCCTCTGGTCAGCGCCGCTGGGTTTCTTCCCGCCGAACATCGTCTTCCGGCCGACGCTGCTCACCGATCGCGGCCGCGCGTGCCGGCGCAGGTTCGCGATCGTGCCTCGGCGTGTTTCTGGTCGCTTTGGCCATCGGTTTGGCCCTGAGCGGACTGGCACGCCTCGCGTCCTGAGGCCCGGCCCTCGGCCGGCCAATTCGGGGGGATGTGCGAAGAACCTGAGGATTCGGCGGTCGAAAGCCTCGCGGGATGCTGAAAAACCCGCTTTTGGTCAGACTGCTCAAAAAGGTCCAGATGCAAGGCGGCGTCACCCATCCTCTGGATGGGTACCCGGGGCCGAGCGAGGCGTACTCCAGGTACGTCGCAACGAGCGCCCGAACACGCGGGGTACCCGTCCGAAGGATGGGTCCCCGCAGATGGGCCTTTTTCAGCAGCCTGCTAGCACGCGGGCGATGACGCCCAGACTCTTCTCCAGGGCCTCGACCGGGGCGTCCTCGGTGATGCTGATCCCGAAGCCCCGCTTGGTACCGGCCTCGGCGATCAGCTCCCGGGTGTGCGCCTCGATGACCTCGGGCGGCTCGATGTGCATGGAACTGGTGAAGTTGATCCAGAGGGCCTTGTTGGGCCAGCAGGCGCGCGCCTCGCGGATCGACACGTCCCCCATCGGGGGTGGGGTGATCGCCTCGACGATGTCGAAACTGGCCTCGGCGATGTCCGCTTGGAGCGATTTCAGATTCCCATCCATGTGCACCGCCAGGAGCTTCCCGGTCCCGCGCAGCCGCGCCATGATCTTGGCGTATTCGGGCATGAGATAGGCGTGGTACCGCTCCCGGCCGACCATATCGCTGTAGATATTGTCCCCGAGTTGGAGGATCTCCGCCGGGGAGGTCGCCGCCAGCTCGTACAGTTCCTGGTACCGCGCCACCATGGCGGCGTGCAGGGAATCGAAGAGGTCGCGCCGCTCCTGGTAATCCACGGCGAACCGCTCTACCCCCATCAACTGATAGAGCATCTCCTGGATTGGGGACTTGGCGATCCGGAGCATCACCAGCCCGTCGGTCCCCACCCGGCGCTGGGCCTCCCGAAACGCCTCCACGTTGTCCCGAAAGACCATGTCCCGGTAATAGAACTCCAGGACCCGGTAATCGTCCGGACCCTTGATGAAGTGCTCGTGGATCCAGTTGGAGGTCTCGTAGGCCGGGTCGGGCTCCAGGACCTGCCAGGCGTCGCCCACCGGGGTTTTGAGCGTTCGCCGGATGAGTCGGCGGCCGTTCTCCTGGTACTCGTGCGAGACGATCTCGACCTGGCGGTGCTGCACGCGGTGGCCCGGCAACCGCGCGATGAGCCCGACGCCCGCCTCGCGGAGCCGCCGCTCGGTCGTGCCGCGGGGCAGCATCCAGTCGTACACCGTGAGGGGGATCCGGTCCGGTTCACCCCAGGTCATCGCCGTCAGAATCCGTGTCTTGACGTCCACCGGTCTCTCCCAGTCTCGGCCAGGCCGCTCAAAAAGGTCCAGATGCCAGGCGGTACGCGATGGGGCGAGTGAGGCGTACTCCTCGTACGCCGCAACGAGCACCAGAGCGAACCAACGATGCAGATGGGCCCTTTTCAGCAGTCTGCGGCCTAATCCGCCTGCCGGCGCAAGAAGGTCGGGATATCCAGCACCTCCTCGGTCAGATCCTCCAGCGGCAGCGTCATGTTGACCACCTTCTTGACCGCGCCCTTGCGCAGAAACGCGCCCTCCGGCGCCGCCTTCTGGGGCGTGGGTTTGGGCGTGTACGGCCGCAGGGAGGGGACGGGCGCCGCCTCGGCCTGTTCCGCGTCGGACGCCTCGTCGAAGCCCGTGGCGATGACCGTCACTCGCACGTTCTGACCCATCTCGTCCTCGATGACGTCGCCGAAGATGATATTGGCGTCCCGGTCCACCATGTCGTGGACGATCTTGGAGGCCTCGCTCAACTGGTAGATGGGCAGCGTGGAGGAGTGGGTGAAGTTGAGCAGGACGCCGCGCGCTCCCTTGATCGACTGGTTCTCCAGCAGCGGACTGTTGATGGCCTTCTGCACGGCGTCCACGGCGGCATTGTCCTCCGTCGCCTCGCCGATCCCCATCATCGCCAGGCCGCGCTCCGACATGACCGCGCGGACGTCGGCGAAGTCCACGTTGATGTAGCCCGGCTTCACGACGATGTCGGCGATCCCCTGGACCGCCTGGCGCAGGATGTTGTCGGCCATGGCGAAGGCATCCTTCACGCCGGTGTTCTTGGAGGATGCGTTGATGAGGCGCTGGTTCGGAATGATGATCAGGCTGTCCACGCCGGCCTTCAGCTCCTCCAGACAGCGCTCCGCCTGGTCGCCGCGGCGCTTCCCCTCGAAGATAAAGGGCTTCGTCACGACCCCCACGGTGAGGATCTCCATCTCCTTGGCCAGATTGGCGATGATCGGTGCCGCGCCGCCGCCGGTCCCACCCCCCAGACCCGCGGTGATGAACACCATGTCCGCGCCCTGCATGGCCTGCAGCAGGCGGTCGGTGTCCTCGATGGCCGCTTTGCGGCCGACCTCGGGGTTGGCGCCGGCGCCCAGCCCCTTGGTGAGCTTCTCGCCGATCTGGATCTTGTTCTCCACGGAGGAATGGCGCAGCGCCTGGGCGTCGGTGTTCACGACGATGAATTCCACTCCCGACATGCTCGAGGCAATCATGCGGCTCACCGCGTTGGAACCGCCGCCGCCGACCCCGATCACCTTGATGTTGGCCATCTTCTCCGCCTCCATCATCTCGATGCTGATCGCCATTCCACGTCCCCCTTATCCTAGAAGATTTCCCCGAACCACTCCTTCATTCGCGCAACCACCTTGTCGAAGATGTTTCGATCCGTCACCTTCCTGAATTTGCGCCGGCTGCGGTGGGCCGCCCCGTAGATTCCCAGACCCACGCCGGTGGCGTACATCGGATTGCTGATGACGTCGGTCAGCCCTCCGACCCCGCGCGGCAGGCCGCGCCGCACCGGCATGTCGAGGATCTGCTCCGCCAACTCCGGCACCCCGTCCATGATGGACGACCCACCCGTCACAACCACGCCGCCGTTCACCCGCCCCGCGTAGCCCGCGCGGCGAACCTCGCGATCCACCATGGCGATGAGCTCCTCCAGGCGAGGCTGGATGATCTCGCACAGCGTTTGCCGCGCCAGGACGCGCGGCCGGCGGCCGCCCACGCTGGGCACCTCGATCTTCTCGTCCGGCTTTATCATCGAGGCCAGGGCGCAGCCGAACTTCCGCTTGATGGACTCCGCCTCCGGGCGGGGCGTGCGGAGACCGATGGCGATGTCGTTGGTCAGCATGTCGCCGCCCACCGCCAGGACGGCGGTGTGGTAGATGCTGCCCTCGACAAACACGGCGATGTCCGTGGTGCCGCCCCCGATGTCCACCAGGACACATCCGAGTTCCTTCTCCTCGGGGGTCAGGCACGCTTCGGAGCTGGCGAGCTGCTGGAGGACGATGTCCTGCACTTCCAGGCCGGCCTTGTTGGCGCACTTGATGATGTTCTGGGCCGAGGCCACGGCCCCGGTGACGATGTGGACCTCAGCCTCCAGCCGCGTCCCGGTCATGCCCACCGGCTCCTTGATGCCGGTCTGGTCATCGATGATGAATTCCTGCGGCAGGATGTGGATCACCTCGCGATCCACCGGCAGGGCCACCGCCTTGGCGGCGTCGATGACCCGGTCCACGTCCTGTGCGGTGACCTCGCGATTCTTGCCGGAGATCGCGATCACCCCGCGGCTGTTGAGTCCCTTGATGTGGCCGCCGGCGATGCCCACGAAGGCCGACCGGATCTCCACGCCGGCCATCAACTCGGCGTCCTCGACGGCCCGCCGCACCGAGTCCACCGTGGCGTCGATGTTGACCACCACCCCCTTGCGCAAACCGCGCGATGGGCTGTGACCGATCCCCACGATGTCCACCGCACCGTCCTGATCCACCTCGACCACGATGGCGCAGACCTTGGTGGTACCGATGTCCAACCCGACAACCAGGCTGCGATCCTTGGCCACCGGCGCTACCTCCCTCCTTCAGGCCGGAAGACGACCCGATCACGAAAGCGGAGATCGACGGCGGCGAACGTCCCCAGCGTACGCCCGCTGGCCACCAGGGCCGCTCCCAACCGCCGCAGCTGTTCCTGCATGTCCTGCGCGTGCAGGCGAATGATCGGCATCTGCTGCCCCAGATTCACGGTGTAGCTCCCGTCGCCGCCCATGGCGATCTCGTGGGCCCGCTCCCCCTGGACGGCGTTGGCCAGCTGGAACTGGCGCCAGACGGCCAGACCCTGGGCCATCTCGGAGCTCAGGACGCGGTCGCCGGGCCGGACGCGCCGCGGCGTCGCCGCCCGCAAGGTCGGCAACGTCGGCAGGTCGTCGCTCTCCAACTCCGTCAGGATCACGCCGTCGGCACTCAGCAGGTAGCGACGATCCGCGATGAAGACCGCCTCGGGCACCCGCTCCACCACGTGGATGGTCAGCGCCAACGGGAGCCGGCGGCGCACCGAGGCCTCCTTGATCCACGGATTCTGGAGGACGCGCCGGCTCAGGCTCGGCAGGTCAACCTCCAGCAGGCTGGTGTCCGGCGGGAGATCCAGGCTGTCCACGACCTCCTCCGTCGCCACCTGCAGGTTGCCCTCCACGTACACCTCGGCCACCCGGAAGTACGGCATCCGGACGAGCCGGCGATACCCTTCCCAGCTCCCCGCGACGACACCGGCGAGCAGCGTCACCGCGGCGAGGATTCTGGTCAGACGCACCAGCCGCCCCGTCGAGGCGCGCGGCCGCCGCTCCTCGACTCGCGCCCGGGGCTTTCCCGGCTCATCGGTGTGATAGTCTCGAATCACGTGTATGATTCCGCGTTCGGCGTTCAGGGTTCGGCGTTCACGGCGCGTGGCGCGTGGCTCGCCGTGTCAATCATCCCCCACCACCTTGATCTCCAGATCCAGATCGATCCCCGCCGTCGCCCGCACCCGTTCCTGCGCGAGACGCACCAGGGCCAGAACGTCCGCCGCGCGTGCGCCGCCGAGGTTCACGATATAGTTGCCGTGCTTGGCGGAGATCATGGCGTTTCCGATCCGTGTGCCCTTCAGCCCGGCCAGCTCCACCAGACGCCCCGCGTAATCGCCGGGTGGATTTTTGAAGATGGAGCCCGCCGACCGAAACTCCACCGGCTGGCTGGCGTTTCGCCGCACGAGGTACCCGGAGATGCGACGCCGGATCGTCGTCGGGTCGCCGGGCGCCAGCGCAAAGGTTGCCTGCACCACCACCGACCCGACCGGAAGCCCGGACGCCCGGTAGCGAAACGGGATCGCCGCCCGTGGCAACACCTGCGTATCGCCGGCGGCCGTGACGATCTCCACCTCCGACAGCGGGTCGGCCGTTTGCCCGCCCCAGGCACCGGCGTTCCCCCAGACGGCCCCGCCGACCGTGCCGGGCACACCGCTCAGGATCTCGAGCCCGGAGAGGCCCTGCCGGCAGCAGAACGCCAAGAGCCGGCTGATGCGGACGCCGGCCCCCGCCACCACCGCGTCGCCGCACCGCTCCAGCGACTGGAAGCCGTCGAGACGGATGGCGATGCCCCGCAGGCCGCCGTCCCGCACCAGGGTATTGCTCCCGCCGCCCAGCAGATGCACCGTCAATCCCTCGGACCGCGCAAATGCCAGCGCGGCCTTCAGATCTTCCCGATCCGACGGCACCGCCAAGAACATGGCAGGCCCCCCGATCCGGAAGGAGGTGTACTCGGCAAGCGGCGCCCCAACCAGTACCTGTCCGCGCATCGCCCTTCGCAGTCGCTCAGCCGGCGTGTCTATCACGACCAACCCGCGCTCACCGGTCGGTCTCCCGCAGACGCTCCAGGATTTCCTCGCCCACCCGCCACACGTCACCCGCGCCCATGGTCAGCACCATGTCGCCCGACTGAACGACACGCAGCACCTCCGATGCCAACGCGCCCTTGTCCGCCACGAAGGTCACGCCCCGGTGCCCGTGCCCGGCCACCCCTTCGGCGATCTGCCGGCCGCTCACCCCTGGAATCGGCAGCTCCCCGGCCGGGTAGATCTCGGTGACGAACACCCGATCCGCCTGGTAGAACGCGGTGGAAAAATCGGAGAGCAGGGCCCGGGTCCGGGTGTAGCGGTGGGGCTGGAACACGGCCACCACCTGCCGGCCGAAACCGTCCTTGGCGGCGTTGAGCGTGGCCTGGATCTCGGCGGGATGGTGGGCGTAATCGTCCACCACCGTGACGCCGCGCGCCTCCCCCCGCACTTGGAAGCGCCGATCCACCCCGGAGAACTCGCCCAGGGCGTCCCGGATCACCTCGAACGGGAGATCGAGGTCCATGCCCACGGCGACGGCGGCCAAGGCGTTGTAGACGTTGTGCAGACCCGGAACCTTGAGCGCAAGCCGCCCGAGCGGTTTCCCCTTCCACAACACCCGGCACGCCGACGTCATCCCTGCGAAGGTGATCTCCCGGGCCAGGAAGTCCGCCTGCGTCCTGAGGCCGTACGTGACGTACCGCTTCTCCACCTGCGGCAGGATGGCCTGAATGTTCTCCTGGTCCAGACACAGGACGGCCAGACCGTAGAACGGGACCTTGTTGATGAACTGCACGAAGACGTCCTGGATATGGGCCAGGTCCCGGTAGTAATCCAGGTGCTCCGCGTCGATGGTGGTGACCACGGCGATGGTGGGGCTGAGCTTCAGAAACGAGCCGTCGCTCTCGTCCGCCTCGGCCACCAAAAAGTCGCCGCGCCCCAATTTGGCGTTGGAACCCAGGGCGTTCAGTCGCCCCCCGATCACCATGGTCGGATCCAGTCCGCCACGCGCCAGCACCGTGGCGATCAGCGAGGTGGTGGTGGTCTTGCCGTGCGTCCCGGCCACGGCCACCCCGTACTTCATGCGCATCAGTTCGGCCAACATCTCGGCGCGCTGGATGACGGGGACGAGCCGCTGGCGCGCGGCCACGATCTCCGGGTTGTCGGCGGTGACGGCGGAGGAGCGCACCACCACGTCCGCCGTCCCGACGTTTTCCGCGCGGTGGCCGATGGTGACCGCGAGTCCGAGCGCGCCCAGCCGCCGCGTCGTCTCCGACGCCTTGCTGTCCGACCCGGAGACTCCGTAGCCGAGATTGTGCAGGACCTCGGCGATGCCGCTCATCCCGATGCCGCCGATGCCCACGAAGTGAATCTGGCGAATCTTCTTGAACACATCCGCTCCGTCTAGGCTACCAAGGCGACACGCTCCAAGAGGTCCACGATCCGTTCCGCGGCATCGGGCCGCGCCAATGTCCGGGCGCGGCGTCCCATCTCCGCCAACTGATCGGGCTTCTCCCGCGCCGCCCGAACGCTGGCCACCAGCCGCGGTCCGTCGCAGAACTGGTCGAGAAGCATCCAGGCTGCCCCGGCCCGCACGGCGGTCTCGCCGTTCAGCCGCTGGTGGTCGTTCGCGGCGTAGGGGTACGGCACCAGCAGGGCCGGTATCCCCATCGCCGCAAGTTCGAACAGCGTCCCGGCGCCGGCGCGACAGATGGCGAAATCGGCCGCCTGATAGGCCAGCGCCATCTCCTCGAAAAACGGCTCGACCCGCGCCGAGACCCCGCTCGCCTGATAGGCCCGCCGGACATCCGCCAGATCCGACGCCCCGGTGCCGTGCACGAACTGCAGGCCCGCCCGCTCGGCCGCCAATGCGGGCAACGCCTCCTGCACGGCCTGGTTCAGCCGGCGAGCGCCCTGACTCCCGCCGAAGATGAGGACCGTAAACGCCTCCGGATCGAGGTCCAGCCGCGCCCGCGCAGCGCGCGCATCGCCCGCTCGAATCTCCGCGCGGACCGGGTTGCCGGTCACCTGCGTGCGGCCCACCGGGAAGCAGCGGGTCGTCTCCGCGAAGGACACTGCCACCGCGCTGGCGATCCGCCCCAGCGCACGGTTCGCCAAACCGGGGACGGCGTTCTGCTCGTGGATCACCCGGGGGATGCGCGCCAGGCCGGCGGCCAGCACGGTCGGCACCGAGGCGTACCCGCCCACACCGAACACGACCTGCGGGCGAAACTCCCGCAGGAAGCGCCCGGCCTGTCGGATCGTCCCAGGAAGGGCCCACGCGGCGGCGAATCGGCCACGCCACCCCGTCCCGCTCACCGGGGTGGCCGTGAGGCCCCGGAAGGCGCACCCCCGACGAGGCAAGATGGTCGCCTCCACACCGCGCGCGGTCCCGACGAAGAGGGCGTCCGCCTCCGGCCGCCGCGCCCGCAGGGCATCGTGCACCGCCAGGGCCGGGAAAAGATGGCCGCCCGTCCCGCCCCCCGTGATCACGATGCGCACCGGCGCAACCTCTGCCCGCCCGGAGGGCGCACAAAGAGAATGGCACCGCGGACGCTCGGCCGCCGATCACCCGGTGCCGGTGGTCGGTTTCGCATTGCCGGCGGTCTGCGCGTCATGCCCACGGGCTTCACTCGGTTCTCCGCGACACGTTGAGCAAGATCCCGACGGCGAAGAGCGTGATCACCAGCGACGATCCGCCAAAGCTCAAGAACGGCAGCGGCACGCCGGTCGTGGGCAAGAGCCCGCTCACCACCGACATGTTGAGGACCGCTTGGCCCACGATCAGGCCGGTCACCCCCATCGCCAGATAGCCGGCATACGGATCGGTCGCCCGCACCGCCACGCGCATGCCGCGCCACAAGAACAGGGCAAACAGCCCCACCACGGCCACCGCTCCCACAAACCCTAACTCCTCACCCACAATGGCGAAGATGAAGTCGTTGTGCGGCTCCGGGAGGAAGAACAGCTTCTGCATGCTGTTTCCGAGGCCGCGTCCGATCCAGCCCCCGGGTCCCAGGGCGTAGAACGACTGATCCAGTTGGTACGTCGCCCGCGCGGAGACCTGCGAAGGGTCCACCAGCGCCAGCAGTCGGGTGCGGCCGTGGGAGGACATCCACATCAGCGCCAGCAGCGCGGGGCCGGCCACGGCCGCCGTGCCCAGCAGGTGGCCGAAGCGCGCCCGCCCGACGAAGAAGATCATCGCCGCCGTGATGAGGAGCACGACCGCGGTGCCGAAATTTGGCTGCAGGATGATCAGCCCGGCCATCAACCCCGTCATCAGGAGCGGCGGCAGAAACCCGTCCAGAAAGCTGCCCAGGCGGTCCTGCCGGCGGGCAAAATAGCTGGCCAGAAACAGCACAACGGCCAGCTTCGCCATCTCCGCCGGCTGGAACGACAACCCGAACAACCGGAGCCAGCGCCGTGCGCCGTTGATCTTGATGCCGACGGCCGGCACCAGCACCAGGAGGAGCAGAAACAGGCTCGCCAGGAACAGAATGGGCGTCAGGCGCTGAAATCGCTTGAGGTCCCAGGTCGCGGCCCACCCCATGGCCAACAAGCCCAACCCGGCCCAAATAGCTTGCCGCTTGAGAAAGAAGGTCGGATCGCCGAACCGCTCCTGCGCCCGGATCGCGCTGGCGCTGTAGATCATCACGATGCCCAGCCCCACCAGCACGAGCGTGGCCACCAGCAGCCACTGGTCCCCCCGTGCTCGGCCCACCTCTTGGGGAGTCGGCAGGAGTGCGCGCCAACCTCGCGTGACCCGCAGCGCGCGCAGCGCCTCGTCCGGTTCCGCCGCGGAAGGGTCGCGACCCGCCATCGGCGGGACCCACACGTCAGCGCGTCCGTTCACCGGCTCCTTTCCGGGAGACCAGATCCCGCACCGCCTGGCGGAACACATCGCCGCGGTGTTCAAAATCCCGAAACATGTCGAAGCTGGCGCAGGCCGGCGACAAGAGCACCGTGTCTCCCGCGACCGCGATCTCGGCGCCGCGCGCCACCGCGGCCCCCAGCGTGGGCGCCTCCTCCATCGGGCAGGCACCCGCGAGTTGGTCCCGAATCGCCTGTCGCGCCTGGCCGATGAGCAGGAGGGTTTTTACTCGCGAGGCCACCAGTGGGCGCAGGGGCGCGAAGTCTCCGCCCTTGTCCTTCCCGCCCGCGATGAGGATCACGCCGCCCGCGTACCCCTCCAGCGATTTCACCACCGCTCCCACGTTGGTACCCTTCGAATCATTCACGTAGCGGACGCCGTCCATCTCCGCCACCAACTCCAGCCGGTGCGGCAGCCCCGGGAAGCGCCGGAGCGCCTCCCCGATGGCGGTGGGCGGCACGCCGATCGCCGACGCCATGGCCGCGGCGGCCAAGCCGTTCTCCAGGTTGTGGAGTCCGGGGATCCGGATCTCGCCGATTCCGCAGACCGCGTCCGTTCGTCCGTCCCGCCGGACGATCAGGCGGCCGTCCCGTACGAAGGCCCCGTCCCCCATCGTCCGCATCCGGCTGAAGAGGCGGGGCTGGGACCGGACCCCGCGCGCCCACGCCAGGGTCGGCGGATCGTCCGCGTTCAGAACGGCATAGTCGTCCGCGGTCTGATTCATGAAGATCCGGGCCTTGGCGGCGTAGTAGGCGTCCAGATCCGCGTACCGGTCCAGATGATCCGGCGCCAGGTTGAGGAGGGCCGCCACCTGCGGCCGGAAACTCACGATCGTCTCCAGCTGGAAGCTGGAAAGCTCCGCGACCACCCAGTGTGACGGCGTCAGCGTCGTGACCACCGCGCAGAGCGCCGTCCCGATGTTCCCGGCCACCACCACCGGGAAACCTGCCGACTCCAGCATCGCCCCCACCAGACTGGTCGTGGTGCTCTTCCCGTTGGTCCCGGTGATCCCCAGGAACCGGGCCGTGGTCAGGCGCGACGCCAGTTCCACCTCGCCCCAGACCGGGATCCCCTGCGATCGGGCCTGCGCGAGCAGCGGCATGTCGGTCGGCACGCCCGGGCTGATCACGATCAGGTCGGCGCCCAGAACGCTCTCGGCGCGATGGCCGCCGGTTTCGATCCGGACCCCGCGGGCCTCCAGGTCGGCGAGATCCCCGCGGAGGGTCTCGCGCGGGGATCGGTCCGTCCCGACAACCAGGGCCCCGCGCTCCGCCAGGACCGTGCAGACTGCCAGGCCGCTCCGGGCCAGCCCGACCACGGTCACCCGTTTTCCGTGCAACTCAGCGTCGAGTTGAGGGCACATGCCTCATCCCCGCACATGACCACCGACGAATTCCCAATGGCCCGTCATCACTGGCTCGCAATCGGTCATCGCCCCTCAACGCAGCTTCAGGGTCGTCAGCGAGATGACCTGCAGCACGAAAGACACGATCCAGAACCGGACGATGATCTTCGGCTCCGGCAGCCCGTTCAGCTCATAGTGGTGGTGGATGGGCGCCATGCGGAAGACCCGCTGTCCCGTCCGCCGGTACCAGAACACCTGGATGATCACCGACAGTGCTTCCACCACGAAGCAGCCGCCGGCCACCACCAGGACGAGCTCATTCTTCGTGATCAGGGCCACCGTGGCGAGCGCCCCGCCGAGCGCCAGCGAGCCCGTGTCGCCCATGAACACCTGCGCGGGATGGGCGTTGTACCAGAGGAACCCGAGACTCGCCCCCACCAGGGCCGCGGCAAAGACCGGAAGCTCGCTGGCCCCTCGCACGTAGATGACCTGCAGGTATCGGGCGAGGGCGGCGTGGCCCGCGACATAGGCAAACAGCGTGAAGGTGGCCGCGGCCATCAGCGTGGGCACGATGGCCAGGCCATCCAGGCCGTCGGTCAGATTGACCGCATTCGAGCATCCCACGATGACCAGCATGCCAAACGCAGCGTAGGCGACGCCCAGCTCCGGCATCCAGCGCTTCAGGAAGGGGATGGCCAGCCGGGTCGTGAACTCGTCGGCCGGAAACAGATACAAGTACACCCCGACCGCCAGCCCGATGGCCACCTGCAGGACGAACTTCTGGCGCGGGCGCAGCCCCACGCTGTTGGCGCGTGTGACTTTGAGGTAGTCGTCCACGAACCCCACGGCGCCCATCGCCAGTGTCGTGAGCAACGCCAGCCAGATGAATCGATTGGTGAGCTGCGCCCAGAGCAGCGTCGCCGACGTCACGGCCAGCAGGATCAGGACCCCGCCCATCGTCGGCGTCCCCGCCTTCTTGAGGTGGCTTTGCGGCCCGTCCTCGCGCACGACCTGCCGGGCCCGCAGCGCCGAAAGCTTATCGATGATCTTGGGCCCAAGGAGTAGCGTGACGAGCAGCGCCGTGAGGAACGCCCCCGCCGTCCGGAACGTGACGTACCGGAAGACGTTCAGGGGGCCGATGAACTTGGCCAGCGGAACCAGTAGATGGTAGAGCACGCGCCCCTACTTTCCGGGACTCATCAAGTGTTTCCGATCCACCAGGCCCGACCCCTCGCGCGACTCGAACCGGGTCCGGGTCTTCTCCGCGTGCCCCTCCACGGCCAGCGCCAGTAGGCGTTGCACCAGCGCCGCCGGCGCCACCCCGCTGGCCTCCCACAGGCGCAGACAGAGCGACCCGGGCAGCGTGTTGACCTCGTTGACAAACGGCTGCATCGTGGGCCGGTCCACCAGGATGTCCACCCGGGCGATGCCCCGCGCGTCCAGCGCCTGGAAGGCCGCCAGGGCCAGCGCTTTTGCCCGCTGCGCCAAGTCCGCCGGGATCCGGGCCGGGATCTGGCTGGGCGCGAGGTCCGCTTCGGCGGCCCCGGGACGGCGAAGGTATTTATCCTCGAAGCTGACGATGCCGGCCGACTGGGTCAACTCCTCGCACTCGGACACCACCAGGGCATGGTTCCCGAGCACGGCGCACTGGATCTCCAGACGGTCATCGACCGCCTTTTCGACCAGCACCCGCGCGCTGAACTGGATCGCGTGGTTCACCGCTTTGGCGAGTTCCGCCGGGCCGGCCGCGCGGGCGATGCCGACGCTGGAGCCCGCCACCGCCGGCTTGACCACCACCGGGTAGCCCAGGCGCGATTCGACCTCGTGCACGGCCGCGGCCTCGTCGGCAAGCCATTGACGCCGACCGAACCACGTCGCCTCGACCGTCGGCAGGCCTGCCCCGCGAAAGAGCAACTTGGACAGGATCTTGTCCATCCCCGCCGCCGACGCGGCGACCCCGGTGCCGACGTACGGCAGGTCCGCCAGTTCGAAGAGGCCCTGCAGCGTGCCGTCCTCCCCGTGCGTTCCGTGAACAGTCGGGAAGGCGATATCCAGGGTCGGTCCCAACGCCTTCTTGAACCAGGAGGCCCGCTCCGGATTTCCACAGAGCCCGCGCACCGTCGGATCGGGCGGCAGGAACTGCTGGACCACCTCGCCCTCACCCCGCTCCAACGCCTGGAGGTGCGCCTTGTAGCTCTCCTGGAGGGCCTTGCGGCGGGCCGGATCCTGGCACGCGCGGCCCTCCGCCTCGACGGTCAGGAGTCGCTCCACGCCAGGACCCGTGAGCCACGCGCCGGCTTTGGTCAGGTAGATCGGCACGGTCTCGTACTCGCCGCGGAGCTGACGCAGCACCTCGTACGCCTTACCGGCGGTCGTGATGGAGATCTCGTGCTCGACCGAGCGGCTGCCGAAGATCAAACCCACACGCGTCATGGCGCAACCTCGAGATACGTGTCAGGGAGGCGGTTTTCGTAGAGCAGGATGTCCCCCGGCCGCACGAGACCTGCCAGTCGGTCTGCGACCTCGTCCGCGCCGCGCGCGGTGAGAACCCGCTCCGCCGGAAACCCGCGCTCCGTCAATCCCTGGCGAATCGGCCGGGTCTGCTCCGGTCCGACCAGCACGACGTAATCGCACACCGACGCCGCCTTCTCGCCGAAGCGCCGGTTCTCCTCGGCCTCGATCGGGCCCAGTTCGACCATCCCAGGCGTGATGAGGATCCGAGAGCCGCCGGAGAACTGGGCGAGGACCTCCAGCGCCATCTCCGCCCCGCGGGGATTGGCGTTGGCCACGTCCAGAATCCGGATGACGCCGCCCTCCTCGTGGATCTCCAGCCGCCGCGGCGCCGGCGTCAGGGCCGCCACCGCCGGTTTCATCGCGGTCAGCGGAACGCCCCACTCCAGCGCCGCCGCGATACCGCCAAGAACGTTCGACAGATTCCACCGCCCCAGCAGCTTGGTGTCGAACACCTCCGAATCCCCTGCCGCGGTGACGACGCGAAGGCGACTGCCGCGCGCGCTGACCGCCATGTCCATCCCCCGTACGGCGAGATCGCGGACGGCGGGGTCCATCCCGTAGAGCACCACGCGCTTCCCCTCGCTCCGGGCGCGGGCCGCCAAACTGAGGCACACCGGATCGTCGGCGTTGACCACGGCCGGCGCGCCCGACGGCAGGGCGGCGAGCAGTTCGTACTTCGCCTCGGCAATGCGCTCCGGGGTGCCGAACCGCTCCAGGTGCTGTACCCCCACCGCCGTCAAAATGCCCAGCGACGGGTGCACGAGGTCGCAGACGTCGCGGATCTCGCCGGGCCCGTAGGCGGACATTTCCACCACGAAGACCTCGTGATCGTCCCGCAGGTCTTCGCGGACGACGCGGGTGATCCCCATCGTGGTGTTGACGCCCGCGGGAGTCTTCAGCACCCGGTACCGCGCCGACAGGAGGTCGGCCACGACGTACTTCATGCTCGTCTTCCCGTAGCTCCCCGTGATCCCCAGCACTCGGCCCGGAAACCGGCGCATCCGCCGGTCCGCCTCGCCCAGGAAACGCTTCGCAACGGCGTCTTCCCAGGGGAGGATGGCGTACGCCGCGAGCAGGACGATGCCGGGAGTCGCGATCCCAACCACGGCCAGCGCTGCGATCCCTCCGACGATCAGCGTGGCCGCCGGCGCGATGAATACCAGCCCGGCCGCCAGCAGGACCGCGGCGACGACGGCGACGGCGATCCCGAGCGCCATCGCCCCCACCCGAATCGCGCGGGCCGTCCGCTGCAGCCGCTGGCTCACCTGCATCGATCGGCGGCGGCGGCGAACCAGATGGCCCGTCAGGACCCAGACGGCGACCGGCACAACCCAATGGAATCCGATCAGCGCCGCGGCGGCGACGGCGGTCAGGACCTGCAGGGCGATCTCGCCCCGGGGAACCAGGATACGCCGATGGCTCGCCAGCCAACTCTGGTATCGGTCCGGCTTGTACCGTTCCAACTGCAGGATGTAGAGACAGTCCAGGCAGCGCAGACCCACCACGACCCCGTAGGGGATCAGCAATCCGGCCGCTCTGCCGAGCCATGTCATCGGCGGATCCCGCCCGACGCGTTCACGCCTGACCCTCCCGCAGAAACGCCAACACCGCCTCGCAGAAATTCTCCGGCGCATCCTGGAACGGGAAATGACCTGCCCCGGGAAACACGGTCAATCGGGCCCGGGGGATCTTCGCGGCCATGACCTCGACGGCCGGGCGCCGCACCTCCTGATCCTGGTCGCCCCACAGGAGAAGAGTCGGTGCTTGGACCATGGCCAGCATCGACGTCAGATCCTCATTCACAACCTTGACAAGCGTCGGCCGGAGCGGGCCCGCGGCGAGATAATCCCGTGACCCCACCCGTGCCCGCCACCGCGACCCGAGCCGGTCCCCCACGCCGCCCAATCCGGGCACGCGCAGCAGAGACCGAAGCGCCTTCGTGACGCCGACCCGGAGGTGGTATCCGGCACCTCGCGTTGGCCGCACGCCCGCGCTGGCCACCAGAATCAAACGCGAGACCAGGCCGGGATAGTGCGAGGCGAGGTGAATGGCGATCCGCCCGCCGAACGAGTGACCCAGGAGTACCGTCGTCCCAATGCCAACCTGTTTCAAGAGTTGTCGGACATGGTCCGCATACTCCCCGATCCCCCAGGCGCCCGCCGGCGCCTGGCTCCACCCGAAACCGGGCAGATCCACGGACAGGACCCGAAAGGTCGATCCCAGGCAGCCGACCACGCCGTCCAGGCTCTGGCTCGAGGCACCCCACCCATGCAACAGGACCACCGGGTCGCCCCGACCCGTCAATTGATAAAACGTGTCCAGTCCGTTGATCCTGATCAACACGGAAACGCCCCATCAGCGGTCCTCGGTGAGAGAACCGCGCACCGGAACGCCGTAGCCCAGGGCTGTCAGCGCCTCGCGTGCCACCACTCGGTCGTCGAAGGGGATCGTGCGGTCGCGGAGAATCTGGTAGGTTTCGTGCCCTTTGCCTGCGATCACCACCAAATCGCCGCCCCGCGCGTTCGCCAAGGCGGCACCGATGGCCTCGCGTCTGTCCGGAATTGTAGCATGACCCTTGCCGTCAGCGAACGTCTTTTTGATGCCCGAGGCGATTTCTTTGAGGATGAATTCCGGCTCTTCGCTGCGGGGATTGTCCGAGGTCAGAAAGAGCAGGTCGGCAAGGCGCGCGGCGGCTTCACCCATGCGCGGCCGCTTACCTCGATCCCGATCCCCTCCGCAGCCGAAGACGACCAGCAGGCGGCCCGGGGCGTACTCGCGGGCAAAGGTCAGGATCCGTTCCAGGGCGTCGGGAGTGTGCGCGTAGTCCACCACCACACCGAACGGCTGGCCCGCGTCGACTTTCTCGAAGCGGCCGGGCACGGCTGCCAGATTCGCGATCCCCGCCTCCACCACCGAGCGGGGGATTCCGAGATGCAGGCACGCCCCCGCTGCGCCGAGGATGTTCGCCAGGTTATGCCGCCCGACCAGCGCGGAGACCACGCCGAAAGAGCCCCAGGGAGACTCCACCGCCGCCCGAATGCCTGCCAGATCGAACTGCATCTCACGGGGGCGGATCTCGGCCGGAGAAGTGAGTCCGAACCGGACGACCCGCGCCACCGTGTGCCCGGCCATGAAGCCGGACCACGGATCGTCGGCGTTCAGGACGGCCGCCGCCACACCCGGCTTGATGCGGTCGCGGCCCAGGCCCTGGAAGAGGCGGGCCTTCGCCTCGGCGTATCCCTCCATGGTCCCGTGGAAGTCCAGGTGGTCCTGTGTGAGGTTGGTGAAGACGCCGACGTCGAATTCGCATGCCTCCACCCGGTGCAGCATCAAGGAATGCGACGAGACTTCCATTGCCGCGCCCCAGGCGCCGATGTCGCGCATGCGCCCCAGGAGACGTTGCAGATCGCTGGCCTCCGGCGTGGTTCGCTCTCCGGGGAACGTGGCCACCCCGCACCGGTACTCGATGGTCCCCAGCAGACCGACCCGATGCCCCGCAGCGCGCAGGATGGATTCCACGAGATGCGCCGTGGTGGTCTTTCCGTTGGTGCCGGTCACGCCGACCAGGCGAAGTTGTCGGCTGGGATGCTTGAAAAAGCGAGCCGCCAGACGCGCCAGCGCCGATCGGCTATCGGGAACCCGAATGACGGTGACGCCGGCCGGGACGGGAAGTCGCGCGGGGTCGTCCTCGACGACGACCGCCACCGCCCCGCGCGCCACGGCGTCGGCGATGAAGGCATGACCGTCCTGGCGGAAACCGCGGATGCACACGAAGAGCGAGCCGGGGATGGCCGTGCGCGAATCATGGTCCACCCCGGTGATGTCAATCTCGCCGGACCCGGCGACCTGAGCACCGGCGACCTCGGAGAGCATTTCGCGCAATCGCATGTCGCCCCCATCCCAGACACACAGCAATCAGACAATTGGGCGACTGGGAGGACCGGCTACGCGACCGCCCGATCGCCTATATGCCGAGTCGCCGGTTTGCCATGATCCTAGCCGGCTCGCACCAGCCGCACGTTTCGCGAGGGCGAGGGAGGCACCCTCAAGTACTTGAGGGCGTCTCGCGCGATCTCGCGGAAGGTGGGGGCGGCAATGGATCCTCCCCACCGGAGCGTTTCCGGTTCGTCGATCATCACCAGGATCACCAGGCGCGGCTCCTCGGCCGGGACCGCTCCGACGAACGACGCCACAATCTTGCGATGCGAGTAGCGACCCGTCGCCGGATCGACCTTCTGCGCGGTTCCCGTCTTGCCCGCCACGGCGTATCCCGGCACGGCCGCTTCCTTTCCCGTACCCTCGTCGACCACGCTGGTCAACATCTCCAAGAGTGTGCGTGCGGTGGATTCGGAAATGACCCGGCGCACCACCACCGGCCCCGTGTCTCGCACCTGCGTCCCGTCCGGCGTGCGCAGGTTGCGGATCACGTGGGGGCGCATCAGGTTACCGCCGTTGGCGACGGCGGCGAATGCGGTCGCGAACTGGATGGGGGTCACGGAGACCTCTTGCCCCAGCGACAGGACGGGGAGGGAGAGCGCCGACCACCCCTTGGGCCGTCGCATCAGGCCCGGCGTCTCCCCCGGCAGATCCACTCCCGTGAGGCTGCCGAACCCGAAGGCGCTCATATAATGGTAATACAGGCTCTTCCCGAGCTTCTGCCCGATCTTGATCGCCCCCACGTTGCTGGATTGGGCCATGATCTGCCGGACGGTGAGCCAGCCGTACTTCTCGTGATCCCGGATGGTCACGCCGCCCACCGCGATGGAGCCGTTCTCGCCATGAAACTGGTCGGTGGGACGAATCGCCCCCTCTTCCAGGGCGCCGGCCGCCAGGATCACCTTGAAGATCGACCCCGGCTCGAGGTAATCGGCCGCCGCGCGGTTCCGCTTGGCGGCGCTGGTCGCTTTCTTGTACTGGTTGGGGTCGAACGTCGGCTGGTTAGCCAGGGCCAGGATCTCGCCGCTATGGGGGTCCAGAATGACCGCCGTCCCCGCCTTGGCCCCCGAGCGCGCCACGGCCCGTGCCAGTTCGCGTTCGGTGATGTATTGCAGCACTTCATCGATGGTCAGGCGGACGTCGAAGATGGGGGTCTTGGGTTCCGGCTCTTCTTGGCGGAAGACCAACCGTCCCAGGGCGTCCTGCTGAGCGACCACGAACTGCGGCTTTCCCCCGAGGAGGTCGTCGTAGAGGTGTTCAACCCCCTCCAGGCCGCGGTCGTCGAGGCCGACCATGCCCAGGACGTGGGCGGCCAGTTCCTGGCGGGGATAATAGCGGCGGCTTTCCGGAAACAGGCCGATTCCCTTGAGGCCGAGGTCGCTGATCGCCTCCGCCTGCCGTGGCTCCAGCTGCCGCTGAAGCCAGACGAAGGTCTTCTCGGCGCTGAGGTGTGCCTGGATTTCCCTGACCGGTTGGCCCAGGATCGGGGCCAGGGCGCGTGCCGTGCCGGCCGGATTCGCAATCGCACCCGGCTGCGCAAAGACAGACGACACCCGCAAGCTGACTGCCAGCTCGCGTCCGGCCCGGTCGGAAATCGTCCCGCGTCGGGACACCAGCGGCACCAAGCGGTGGTACTGCTTGGTCGCCCGCTCGGTCAGGCGATCTCCGTGCTGGATCTGGATGCTGAACAGCTTTGCGGCAACGCCGCCGAGACCCAGCAGGAGGATGAGGAAGATCGCCAGGATGCGCGCCCTCATGGTTCTCTGGCCCCTCCAGCCTCGGGATTCGGCACACGCAGGATCGGCCCGGGAACGACCGGGCCGAGACGTGCCGGAAAAAACCGGCACCGCAAAACGGTGACCCCGCCGGGACGGCCCGCGCCGCCCGGAGCCACTACTGGATCGGCGACTCGGGAATCAGGATCACCTGCCCCGGTTTGGGCGTGGTCATGCCCAGCCGAGTTCGCGCGATCTCTTCCACGCGTCGGAGCGACCGAAGCTGCCCTGCCTCCAGTCGCAACGACTTGTTTGTATGCATCAGCGTGGCGCGCGCCTCGCGCAACCGCTCGAGTTCGTACCCCTGGCGCACCACGTAGATGTGCTGCCAGACATGGTAGAGCGCCCCAGTCAGAATCACGAGGCAGAGCCCCACGATCGAAATCGAATCCAGCCACTGCCACCATGCCCAGCGGGTGCGGGACCTGGGACGGGCGGCGAGGCGAACGCCGGCACCCGCGGCACCGATCGCGGGAGAGATCTGGGCCATCTCAGTCGACCTCCGGACGGGGGACGGGTTGCTCCGCGGCGCGCAGTTTGGCGCTCCGCGATCGAGGGTTGGCGTCCTGTTCGGCCGTCCCCGGCGTAATCGGCCGCTTGGTGACAATCCGCAAACCAGCCTCGGCTTCCAGGCGCCGCCAGGTCTGCTTCACGGTGCGATCCTCCAGCGAGTGAAAGCTGATGACGGCCACCCGCCCGCCCGGCGCCAGGAGACGCGTCGCCTCCTCCAGGGCGAGACCCAGGCCGGTCACCTCCTCGTTCACTGCGATCCGCAGCGCTTGAAACGTCCGGGTGGCAGGGTGGATGTGCCGAGGCCACAATCGCCGGGGGATCGAACGCCCCACCACCGTCGCCAGTTCCGTCGTGGTGGCGATCGGCTTCTCGTGGCGTGCCGTCACGATCGCCCGAGCGATCCGACGGGACCACCGCTCCTCGCCCCACTGGAAGATCAGATCCGCCAGCTCTTCCTCGGATAACTCGCCAAGCAGATCCGCCGCGGTCCTGCCGACGCCGCGGTCCATACGCATATCCAGGGGCCCCTGGCGCGAAAAGGAAAAGCCGCGTTCCGCAGCGTCCATCTGGAGCGACGAGGCCCCGAGGTCGAAGAGGATCCCGTCAAAACGTGCGTCCGGCTCGACCAGCTGCCCCAGCGCCTCGTACCGGCCTTGCAGGGTCGTGACCCGCCCCTCGAAAGGGGCCAGCCGTTGCCGGGCGATCGCCAGCGCGTCCGCGTCCCGGTCAATCCCCACCAGGGTCCCTGTCGGCTCGGAGGCTCGGAGAATCGCCTCCGCGTGCCCGCCCAGGCCGATGGTGGCATCCAGGTATCGCCCGGCCGGCCGAGGCCGGAGGAGCGCCACCACTTCGTCCTGCAGGACCGGGACGTGAACGCTCACGGTGACATGCAACCTGCCGCTCGGGCTTTGCCGGACGCACGCGTTACGCGGCGAGCGCCGCCACAGCCTCGGACCCGGCGCCCACCAGCCCCTCCAGGGCCGCCGGAACCGAGTCGAAGATCTGGAACAGCGAGTGGACCCGGAGCTCTTGGAGCCGCGCCTCGAGGTCGGCGTTGAGATGCGCCAGGGCCAGGGTGCCGTTCAGCTCGCGGGCGCGACACAGGCGCTCGACCAGCACACCCAGACTCATGGCCTCGAGTCGCTGCACCTCGCGACAGTCCACGATCAGCGTCCGACACCCGTCGCGCAGCAAACTGGTGATGGCGTTCTTCATGTCCACCATGGTGCGAATCCCGAGGTCCCCCTGAGGGTCGAGCACCGCCACCCGGTACATCTCTGACCAGCGGACCTGCATGACGTCCCTCCTCAAGTCCTAGAGATAGGCGATGCGCCGCACCTGACCCCATTCCCGGCTGGACTTCGCGGGAAGCAGGAGCGGACGTGGCTCTCGGATCCGCCGCGGCTCGACCGCGATCCCGCCGACGCTCGGCGCCTCCGGCAGGGGCCTGCTCGCTGCGTACGTCAGACGTCCTTCGCGTGGCTCAGCCATGATTCCCCCTCGTGCCCGTGCGGCACTTCGCTCGTCCTGGGCGCTCCATCCCGCGACACCGCGTAGACGGAAACGCCACCGCCCGGATCAGATCCCCAATTCGCCCAGCGTGGCCGACAACTCCTCGGGCGACGGGGCCGAGGCGACCTTCGCCTCCCAGCGCGCCTTGTCCCAGATCTCGATCGTGTCCATGACCCCGATGATCACCACCTCGCGGGCGATCCCGGCCCGCTGACGCAGGCCCTGCGGGATCAGGATGCGTCCCTGGGAATCCAACCCGACGTCCTCCGCCGAGGAGTAGACGAATCGAAGGAAATCACGCTGCTCTCGCTTGAACTTCGGATTTGCGCGCAGGCGCTCCTCGAGCGCGCGCCACTCCGTAAGCGGGTAGGCCGTGAGATAGGACTCGGCGCTGGTGAGCACCAGCGTCTTCTCCTCCCGTAGCACCTCGCGGAATTTCGCCGGGATGCTCAGCCGCCCCTTGTCGTCGATTGCGTGCTCGAACTGGCCGCGGAACATGAGCCTCCACTCCGAATCCACTGCATGGGATGAGATGGGCTATTGATCCATCATATCCCACTTCTCCCCACCATGTGGCGCAGAATATAACGACGGAAAACCTGATGTCAAGAGATTTTCGTGAGATTTTTTGCGGGTTTAAATGCGTCTACGAGATGGGAGAATTCCTGCCACCAGCCCTAGGGCTTGATGAGCGTATCCCACCCAAGGGCTGGATACCCACGCGGATGCTTTGCGGTTTTCTCCGACGAATTTCTGCGGAGAGAACACAGGCGCGGCGATCACGCCGACTCGGGAGAGGCCCCCAAGAGCCTGCTAATGGCTGTGGCTCTCGATTACCCCGGCATCGCGCTGACGCGCCTCGTACTGGGCCACCTGATCCACCAGTGTCAATCGTCCCACGACACTCCGGGGCAGCAGGAGCGTCCCCGGCGAGGTAACCGCGTTCGCCCCGATCCGCGCGCCGTCGCCCACCAGCGCACCGAACTTCTCGACGCCCGTCATGACCGGGCACTCGGCCAACAGCACGGCGATCTCCTTGCCGTCCCGCTCGTTCCAGTGATTCGCCAGTACCGCCCCGGCCTCCACGTTCACCGCGGACCCGATCAGCGAGTTCCCCGCGTAATTCAGGTGCGCCAGGACTGCTCCCCGAAAGAGGAAACTGGCCTTCACCTCACACGACGGCCCGATCCGCACGCTCCTCATCCAGGAACACGCCGTCGCGGAGATAGGCATGGGCGGCGACCGCGCAATTCCGACCGAGAATGGCGGGCCCGCGGACCACCGCCCCGGCCTCGACGCTGGCGGTCCGATGCACCGCCACCTCATCGGTGACGGCAAACTCCGCACCGAGCGTCGGCAGCAGAGCGCGCACCACCTCCGCCGCGTGCGCGGCCATGTGCCAGGGGGTCGCGTACCGCGCCAGGGGTGGACACGCGCGCAGCGCCTCTGGGATGTAGGTTGAGAGCAAGACGGTCGGTGCGTCCATCTCAGTCCAACAGGATGTTGTCGATGAGCCGAACGGGGCCGAAGCGGGCGGCCACCAGTGCCACGCCCCGCGGCGCGAGACGCGTCAGCGATGCGAGCGTGTCGGGGTCGCAGACCGCCACGTACTCAATCTCGGCCAGGGGGGCGGTCCGGATCTGCGCCTCGATGGTTGCCCGAAGCCGCTCGGCATCCCGCTCCCCGCCCTTCACCGCGGCCTGGGCAGCCGTCAAGGCGCGCGAAATCGTCACGGCCTGCCGGCGGGCCTCGGGGGTCAGCAGCACGTTCCGCGAACTCAGCGCCAGGCCATCGGCTTCCCGCACCGTCGGCAGCACCACCAACTCGAGACCAAGGTCGAGGTCGGTCACCAACCGCCGCATGACCAGGGTTTGCTGATAATCCTTCTGCCCGAAATAGGCGCGGTGCGGACGGCACGCAGTGAACAGCTTGGTGCACACCGTGGCCACGCCCCGAAAGTGGCCGGGCCGCGTGGCCCCTTCCCAGCGGTCGGCGAGGCCCTCGACCGTCACGTAGGTGGCGTACCCTGCGGGGTACATGGCCTCCGGCGTGGGTGTATAGATGACGTCCACACCCGCCTCGCGGGCCAGCCGAGCGTCCCGGTCCTGATCGCGGGGATACCGCGCCAGGTCGTCCTTGCGGTCAAACTGGAGCGGGTTCACGAAGAGGGTCATCACCGCCAGGTCGCTCTCCGCCCGACAGCGCCGCAGCAAGCTCAGATGCCCCGCGTGCAGCGCCCCCATGGTGGGAACGACGCCGATGGAGCGCCCTGCCCGTCGTGTCTCCTCTGCCAACTGCTGCATGCGTCGCGGCTCAGCGATGATCTGCATAGGAAAGCTCGCTCTGGGATTGGCGGGTAGCGGTCCGCGTCAGGATCGCGCTCAGGCGGCGGTCACGTGCGGCTGCGCGGCACATAGTAATGCGTACCCGCCCGGGTTTCCAAGATCGCTTTGACCAGATCCTCGAAGTCGTCCGGCCGATTGACGAAATCGATGTCGCTGGTGTTGACGACCAGGAGCGGCGAGGCCGCATAGTGGAAAAAGAAGTGGGTATAGGCGGCGTTCAATTCGTCCAGATACTCCCGCCGGATCTCGCGCTCATACGGCTTCCCCCGGGTCCCGATCCGCTGCAGGAGGGCCTCGGTGTTGGCCTGCAGAAAGATGACGAGATCGGGGGTCGGAACCTGGACCTGGAGCAGCGCGTGGATACGCTCGTAAAGCGTGAGCTCGTGATCCTCCAGCGTCAGGTAGGCAAAGATCTTGTCCTTGGCGAACAGGTAATCGGCGACCAGGGTTTGCCGGAACAGATCCCACTGGGCGAGCTCCTGCTGCTGCCGGAACCGGTTCAACAGGAACCACAGCTGCGTCTGGAACGCATACCGTCGCCCATCCTTGTAGAACCCAGCCAGGAATGGATTGTCGGCAGCCGCCTCCAGCAGCGTCCGCCCTCCGAGACGCTCCGCCAGGCGCTCGACCAGGCTGGTCTTCCCGACGCCGATGGGACCCTCCACCACGATGTAGCGAGGCGAGAGGCGAGCCTCGTTCATGGAGTCACCCTCACTGAGACCGCGTTAAGAGCCGTTACGAAATAACCTATGCATCTCGATCTATTTCGTTACGGCTTCTTATGCCGTTTCGGAATGTCTCCGCTCAACCTATTCTTTGACAACGGCTTACTCCGCCGCATCGAGGCGACGGAGGAGCGCGGCCGCCGTTAGGTCGAGTGCGGGATGCCGCGCGTCCGGGGCGATGGCGGCCAACGGTTCCAGCACGAACCGGCGCTGCGCCATCCGAGGATGCGGGATCTCGAGACCAGGTTGACGGACGAGACGATCCCCGTACAACAGAATATCCAGATCCATCGTCCGCGGGGTCCCGCGGTCGCGGTGCGCGGGTCGGCCGAGCGCCGTTTCGATCGCCTGCAGCGCGTGAAGAAGCGCCTCCGGCGAAAGCGCGGTCTCCAGCTCCACCACACCGTTCAGAAAGGGCCCGCCCGTCGCGCCCTCCTGGGGGGCCGTCTCGATCAGCGCCGACGCCCGGACCAGCACGGTCTCCGGAAGCCCCCCCAGCCGGTTCTGGGCCTCACGACAGTGCTTCCGCCGGTCGCCGACATTCGACCCGATCGCAACAAAGGCCCGGACCGTCATGGCCGCGCGATCTCGACGCTGACTCCGCCCAGCACGCCCGGCATGGCGGGCGCCGGTTTGGTGGCGCGCACGGTGACCTGCCGGACGGGAAAGCGCTGGAGAATCGCGTCGGCGATCCGCGCCGCCAGCGTTTCCAGGAGGCGAAACTGCTGCCGGGTGCCAATCTCCAGGACGGCGGCCAGTACCTGGCTGTAGTCCACGGTCAGCGAGACATCGTCCCCCGCCTCGACCCCCGCGAGGTCGAGGCGCAGCTCCACATCCACGACGAAACGCTGGCCCAGCCGGCGTTCTTCCTCATGAACCCCGTGGTAGCCGTAAAACTGGATCCCGTGAAGGAGGATACGATCCATGATCGGCAGGCCGTGAACGGTGAAAGGCGAGGCGCCACCGCTTGGCGCCTCGCCCGGTTCTCCCGCGGACTCAGGAGCCTCGAATGCCCAGTTGTCGAATTCGTTCTATCGCTTCGCGGATCCGGTCCGCGTCGACCGTGAAGGCGGCCCGCACGAAGCCCTCGCCGGCAGCGCCGAACCCGTTCCCCGGCGTCACCACGACCCCCGCCTTCACCAGGAGCTCCACACAGAAGCTGCTCGAGGTGAAACCCGCCGGCACCGGGACCCAGGCGTAGAAGCTCGCTCGGGGCGACGCCACGGCGAATCCCATGTCGCGCAGGCCGCCGATGAGGATGTCCCGCCGCTCTTGCCAGATCCGGCAGTTATCGGCCACGCATTGCTGGGAGCCGGCGAGTGCGGCGATCCCCGCATGCTGCACCGCCTGGAAGACTCCGGAGTCGAGGTTCTGCTTGACCCGCCCGAGGCCCGCCAAGATCTCGGCGTTCCCCACCGCGAATCCCACGCGCCACCCGGTCATGTTGTAGGTCTTGGAAACCGAATGGTACTCGATCGCAACCTCTTTGGCCCCGGGGATGTTCAGGATGCTCTCCGGTCGGTACCCGTCGAAGGCGATCTCGGAATAGGGCGCGTCGTGGGCCAGGATCAACCGATGCTGCCGGGCAAAACCCACGGCCTCCGCCAGGAACTCGCGGGGCGCCACCGCGCCGGTTGGATTGTTCGGATAATTCAGCCAGAGAATCTTGGCGCGCTTGAGCACGGCGGGCGGAATGGCGCCGAGGTCGGGAAGGAAATCCCGCGCCGCGGTCAACGGCATGAAGTAGGACTCGCCCCCGGCGAAGAGCGTCCCCGCCTGATAGACCGGATAGGCCGGGTCCGGGACCAGCACCACGTCGCCGGGATTGACGAAGGCCAGCGGCAGGTGACCGATCCCTTCCTTGGATCCGATCAGCGTCAGCACCTCGGTCGCCGGGTCGAGGGTCACCCCGAAGCGTCCCCGGTACCAGTCCGCCGCCGCCTTCCGGAAGGTCAGCATGCCCTCGTAGGAGGGGTACTGGTGATTCTTCGGATCGGCCGCGGCCAGGGCCAGGGCCTGGATGATGTGCGGGGGAGTCGGAAGGTCCGGGTCTCCGATCCCGAGACTGATGATGTCCGCCCCCTTCTTCACCTGTGCCTGCTTCATCCGGTCCAACTCGGCGAACAGGTACGGGGGAAGCGCGCGCAGTCGTTCGGATGGTGTGTAACCGCTCATGTGGCCCTCGTTCTTCGCAAGGTGAGCCGACGATGCCGCTCACGCCGGTGGCAAACCCAAGACGTCCCCCATACCGTAGAGACCGGGCGCCTTGCCGACCACCCAGGATGCAGCCCGGAGTGCGCCCTGCACGTAACTGTCGCGGCTCTGCGACCGAACCGTCACTTCGATCCGCTCCCCGATGCCCCCGAACAGCACCGTGTGTTCCCCCACGATGTCCCCGGCCCGGATCGCGTGAACGCCGATCTCCTTGGACCCGCGTTCGCCCACCATGCCGTGCCGTCCGTAAATCCCGACGGTCTTCAGATCTCGGCCGAGCGCATGCGCGATCACCTCGGCCATCCGCTCCGCCGTGCCGCTCGGCGCGTCCTTCTTGAAGTGATGATGCGCCTCGATGATCTCGACATCGTATGCGTCGCCCAGGATCCGCGCCATCTGCGCGAGCGTCCCGAACACGGCGTTGACCGCAACGCTCATGCTGGGCGAGCGCACGCAGGGAATCCTGCGACAGAACTCCGGGATGCGGGCCAGGTCCGCCTCTCCGATGCCGGTCGTGCCGATGACCATGGCAACCCCGGCTCGGCTCGCCGCCTCGAGGTTCTGCATGGTGGCCGCGGGCGCCGTGAAATCCAGCAGGACCTGTGCGTCCTTCAGCGCCGCCCCGGGCGCATCCGCAATGCGGATCCCCAGCGGCCCGACGCCGGCGACCGTCCCCGCATCCTGTCCGAGTTGCGGATGGCCCGGTCGCTCGAAGGCGCCCACCACCTCGAACTCGGGGCTCTCGTGCAGCAGCGCGACCAATCGCTTCCCCATGCGTCCCGCCGCCCCAGCAACCACCGCCTTGATCACGGCCAGCCTCCTCTGTTTCGACAGCGATCTCCGACAGCGACAGCGAACCACCTCCCTGTCCCTGCCAGTCCCAGCAGGGGACCGAGAAACCCGTTCCCACCCAGGCTGGTCAAAAAGGTCCAGATGCAAGGCGGCGCGCGAAGGGCGGGGTACCCACCGAAGGTGGGTCCAGGCGTACTCCAGGTACGCCGCAGCGAGTGCCCGAGCAAGCGCCAACGCCGCAGATGGGCCTTTTTCAACAGCCTGTTAAATCAGACCGTAGCTCTTCAGCGCCGCCTCCAGCTTCTTCCGGTTCGCGTCGGTCATGGCGCAGAGCGGCAGCCGGAACTCCTCCCGGATCTTCCCCATCATCGCCAGGGCCGTCTTGACCGGGATGGGATTCGTCTCGATGAACATGGCCTGCGACAGCGTGAACAGCTTGAGATGCAGCTCCCGCGCCCGCTTCCAGTCCCCGCTCAGGAAGGCGCGCGTCATGTCGGAGACGTCCTTCGGCACGATGTTGGCCACCACGGAGATGATGCCGCGTCCCCCCACGGACATCAGGGGGAGCGTCAGCGTATCGTCGCCGGACAGAAAGCTGAGCTTGTCGCCGCAGAGGACGATGTCCTGCGTCATCTGCTCGAGATTCCCCGTCGCCTCTTTCATCCCCACGATGTTGGGATGGTCGGCGAGCTGCGCCACCGTCTCCGGCAGCATGTTCACGCCCGTGCGGCCGGGGATGTTGTAAAGCACCAACGGCAGGCCGGCGGCGTCCGCGATGGCCCGGCAGTGCTCGATCATCCCCCGCTGGGTCGGCTTATTATAGTAGGGGAGCACGATGAGGGCCCCGTCGGCCCCGGCGTGCTTGGCGTGCTTCGTGAGGCTCACGGCCTCGGCCGTGCTGTTGGAGCCGGTCCCGGCGATCACGGGAACGCGCTTGTTGACTGCCTGGATCACGATGTCGATCACCCGCTTGTGCTCGTCGTGATCCAGGGTCGGGGACTCCCCCGTCGTCCCGCACGGGACGATCCCATCCGTCCCACCGGCGATCTGGAATTCCACCAAGGCCTTCAGGGCGGCCTCGTCCACCTTGCCGTCCCGGAAGGGAGTCACCAACGCCACGATCGATCCTTGGAACATCCGCTTTGCCATCACCGCACCTCCCACGCAATGGGCTGCTCGAGCCGGACCCCAGACGGATCGCGTCCCCTTCCAGCCCGGAAATTCAGCCGACACCCTCGAGCGTACGCTCCCCGCGGATCAAGTCCGCATACGTCTCGCGCTGGCGAATCACCGTGTACCGGTCGCCGTGCACCATCACCTCGGGCAGCCGGGGGCGCGCGTTGTAGTTCGAGGACATGGTGTGTCCGTAGGCGCCCGCCGACATCACCGCCATCAGCTCCCCCGGCTCGAAGCGAGCCAGCACCCGGTCCTTGGCCAGGAAGTCTCCCGACTCGCAGATGGGTCCCACCACGTCGACGGTCACCTCGTCCCGTCCCGGCACCCGGTGGACCCGCCAGATAGCGTGATACGCGCCGTAGAGACTCGGCCGCACGAGGTCGTTCATTCCCGCATCCACCACCACGAAGTTCTTCACCGGCGACTGCTTCGTATAGAGGACACGGGTCACCAGGATTCCGGCGTTGCCGACCAGGACCCGTCCTGGCTCCAGAATTACCGTGACGCCGAGACCGCGCACCACGCCGATCAGCGCCTGCGCGAACTCCGCGGGCAGGGGCGGGGTCTCCTCGTTGTACGTGATCCCCAGCCCCCCACCGACGTCGATGTAGCGGATGTCGGCGCCCTGCTCTCGTAACTGCCGGACCAAGTCCGCCGTCCGGGTGAGCGAATCGACGAAGGGCTGGATCTCTGTGATCTGGGAACCGATGTGCTGGTGGACACCCACCACTCCAGCGCCGGCAGGTGCTTGACCGACTGGTACTCCGCCAGCGCTTGCCCGATGTCGATGCCGAACTTGCTCTGCCTCAGTCCGGTCGCGATGTACGGATGCGTCTTGGGGTCCACGTCCGGATTGACTCGCAGGGCCACACGCGCCGTTCGCCCCAGTTCCGCGGCGAGCTCGCTGATGCAGCGCAATTCCTGACCCGACTCCACGTTGAACATGAGGATGTCAGATTTGAGGGCGTACGCGATCTCCTCGCGGGTCTTCCCCACGCCCGCGTACACGATCCGCTGCGGGGGGACGCCGGCGGCGAGCCCGCGGAACAGTTCGCCCCCGGACACCACATCCAGGCCGCCCCCGAGGTCCGAAAAGAGCTTCAGCACCGCCAGATTGGCGTTGGCCTTCAGGGCGAAGCACACAAGATGCGGGACCGGAGCGAAGGCCTCGTCCAGCGCCCGGAAATGCCTGGTCAGCGTGGCATGACTATAGATGTAAACCGGCGTGCCGACCTCGGCCGCGATGCGCGCAACCGGGACATCCTCGCAGTAAAGATCGTCGCCTCGATGTTGAAAGTGGTGCATCCGCGTTGGGCTTCCCTGGACGAGGACCCCCGAGTCCTTCAATCGTCATGGTACGTGGCGAATGGGTACCATAGGACACCCCGCCTGTCAAAACGAAAAGCGGGGGCGAGGTCGTGATGCCGCGCGTTCACAGCTGCCGAACCGAACGCAGATCTCCTCCTCAATCGAGATCCGAATTGTGGGGGGCTTCTCGGGAGGTCGACGTCAAGCCGTTTCGCCCAGCAGGGGATCCACCTTGGCGAGCCATTCGCGGATGGGGATGTGCTGCGGGCATTTCGACTCGCACTCGCCGCAGGCGAGGCATCGGTCGGCGTGCTGCGCCTCGGGGAAGAAGAGGCGGTACGCGCGCCGGGTCCCGGCGAGGTGCCCGTAGACGATGGCCTCGTTGTACAGCTGGAAATTCCGAGGCACATCCACGCCGTGCGGGCACGGCACACAGTACTTGCACTGGGTGCACGGGATAGGCTTGAGGCCCTCGTAAGCCGCCTTGGCTTCCAAATAGAGGGCGCGTTCCGTATCGGACAAGCTGTTCGACCGGCTGCGCGCGGCGCTCGCGAGGTTCTGCCGCACCTGCTCGAGCGTGCTCATTCCGCTGAGCACCGTGGCCACCTCGGGCTGATCCCAGAGCCACTGCAGGGCTCGGTCCACGTGGGTCGTGGGGGACCCGGACCGGCTCCAGACCTCCGCCACCGCTGGCGGCAGGGGCTGGGCAAGCTGGCCGCCACGAAGCGGCTCCATCACCACTACGGGGATGCCACGAGCGGCCGCGTATCCCAATCCCTCCCGGCCGGCCTGATAGGCGACATCCATGAAATTGTACTGGATCTGGCAGACGGACCACGGGTAGGCGTCCACGATCGCGGTGAAGAGCGGCAGTCCATCGTGAAACGAGAAGCCCAGGGCGCCGATCCGTCCGTCGCGAAGCGCCTGGTCGGCCCGTTCCAGGATGCCGAGATCCCTCAGACGTGGCCAGTGGCTCGCATTGAGCGAGTGCAGGAGATAGATGTCAACACGGTCCGTCCCCAGCCGCTCAAGCTGCTCGCGGAGGAGTCGGTCGAAGTCCTCGGCAGTCTTGACGAGCCATGACGGCAACTTGGTCGCCAGCCTGACCCGGGGTCGATAGCCGTCCCGGAGCGCCTTCCCGACGGCGACCTCGCTCCGCCCGCCATGGTAGGGGTACGCGGTGTCCACGTAGTTCACGCCCGCGTCGATGGCGGTGCGAATCATGCGGATGGCCTCGACTTCGTCAATGTCCGCGGGATCGGCGCTCCGCTGCGGCAATCGCATCGCCCCGAAACCGAGGGCGGACACCTGGAAGTCGGTCGTGCCAAATGGACGATAACGCATCACTCCTCCCGCCAATTCTGAAACGCCATGCTCCCCCAACACAGTCGCATTCACCTGGCACTCCCCCTTGCCCCGCGGAAGTATAGTCCATCAAGCGGGCACCGACCAGGCCCGGTGTCAACGACTACCTCTCAGCACTATCCTTGCCCGGTGGCACAACCGTTCGTCCCAGACCATTCACTTGTGCCCTTGGCCACGCAAGGTATCCGCCGTATGCATCGCCCGCTTGACAATGGCGAGCGCCTTCGGTAGCTTTGCCCCACCTTGATCCTGCCTGGCGTGCGTTGGCGGCCTGCTCATCCCTTTCCAGCGGCAGGCGACTCACTTTCACCCAAGGAGGTGCGGTTATGAAGTCACGGTTGTGGATGGCGGTGTGCGGTATCGCCTTGCTCGGCGTGGCCTTGACGGTCGTGCCGGCAACGGCCGGGATGAAAATCAATGTCGGCTCAACCTTCGGCCCTGGCGCGCCGGTCTACAAGGGCCAGGAGAAGTTCAAGGAGCTGGTCGAACAGCGCTCCAAGGGCGAGATCGAGGTCTTCGTCCATCCCCTCGGCGCCATGGGCGGAGAGCGGGACGTCTTCGAAGCGATGAGCACCGGCGGCCTGGAGATGGGCGCCATGGGCTCGGGCGACATCTCGATCTTCTTCCCCAAGTACCTGGTCTTCGAGGTGCCCTATGTCATGAAGGACATATGACCACTTCTGGAAGTTCTGGAACGGCCCGCTCGGGCCAGTACATCAACGACGTGCCGCTGAAGCAGAAGGGCGTCAAGACCGTGGGCATCGTCTATCGCGGCCCCCGCCTCCTGACCGCCAACCGGCCCGTCAAGACCCCGGCCGACGTCAAGGGCCTCAAGCTCCGCCTGCCGGAGATCATGCCCTGGATGGAAGTCTGGAAATCGCTGGGCGCCCTGCCCACCCCGGTCCCCTTCCAGGAAGTCTACATGGCCCTGAAGACCGGCGTCGTGGACTCCCAGGAGAACCCGCCGGAGTCGATCTGGTCCCTCAAGTTCTACGAGGCCCAGAAGTACATGATGCGGACCGAGCACATCTATTCGGCCTGCAAGTACCAGATCTCCATGAAGTGGTTCAACACGCTGAAGAAGGACCAGCAGGATCTCATCATCAAGGCCTGGGAAGACGCCGCCAAGTACGCCAACGAGATGGCCGTGGCCGCCGACAAGGATTATACCGCCAAACTCCAGAAGGAAGGCGGCATGACCATGGTCGAGGTGGACAAGGCGGCTTTTGCGAAGGCGGTGGAGCCGGCCATGGACAAGCTGGACAAGGAAGTGTTCGAGCCCGGCCTGCTCGAGAAAGTCCGCGACATCAAGTAATCCTCTGCTCCGCATAACACGATGAAGACAGCCCCGCCCCGGTTTATTAACCGGACGGGGCTGTCTTCGGAGAAAACGCGCATGAAAAAGTGGGTTGACCGCCTCAACGGGGCGCTGCTCATCGTGATGTTTCTGGCCACGTTCTACCAGGTCCTGGCCAGAAACGTCTTCTTCACCACCGCCATGTGGACCGAGGAGCTGGCCAAGATCCTCTTCGTTTCCATCGTCTTCCTTGGTTCGGCGACGCTGATGGAAAGCGAAGACCACATTCGCATCAGCATCCTGTCCGACCGCCTTCCCGCCTGGCTGGCCCGATGGCACACGGCTGTTCGTCCAGCTGGTCCTGGTCGCCTTCGGGGTGTTCTTCGTCTGGAGTTCCTGGATCAACGTCCTCAACAGCTGGGAGTTCTACGCCCCGAGTATGCCCTGGTTCCGGCTGTCCTACCTCTATCTGGGCCTGGTGATCAGCGGAATACTGACCCTCTATTACCTTCTGCTCAACATGGTCCGCACCCTTTTCCCCGGCCGCTTCCGCGTCAGCCGGGCCAATTGATCGGAGGTTGACCTTATGACTACTTTCATCGTCACCGCCGGGATGATCATCCTCTTCGTGCTGGGCATACCTGTGGGCTACTCGCTGGGCGTGGCCGGCCTGCTGGCCTATTTCAACGAGATGGGCAGCCGGGTGAACATCCCCATGCTGTCCCAGCGGATGCAATACGGAGTCAATAACTTCCTGCTCCTGGCCATCCCCCTGTTCATCCTGGCCGCCAAGCTGATGAACACCGCCGGCATCACCAACCGGCTCTTCAACTTCGCCCGCCTGCTGGTCGGCTTCCTGCCCGGCGGCCTGGGACACGCCAACGTCGTGGCCAGCCTGATCTTCGCCGGCATGTCCGGCGCGGCCGTGGCCGACGCGGCCGGCCTCGGCCAGGTGGAATTGAAGGCCATGAAGGACGAAGGCTACGACGACGACTTCAGCGTCGCCATCACCGCCGCCTCCTCGACCATCGGTCCCATCTTCCCGCCCAGCATCCCCATGGTCATCTTCGGGCTGGTGGCCGAGGTCTCCGTGGGCCGGCTCTTCCTGGGCGGGGTGGTCCCCGGCCTGATCATGACCGTCGCCCTGATGATCATGGTGGCCCTCTACGCCCGGCGCAACAGATACCCCCGCACCCCCTTCCCGGGTTTTCGGGAATTGGTCAAAGGGTTCACCCACGCTTTTCTGCCCATTCTCACCCCGATCATCCTGCTGGGCGGCATCTGGTCCGGGCAGTTCACCCCCACCGAGGCGGCCGCCGTCGCCGTGGCGTACGCCTTTGTGCTGGGAGTGATCATCTACAAGGAAATCCGCCTGAAGGACCTGGGCCAAATCTTCATCGATACGGCGAGAGAGACCGCCGCCATCGGCATCATCATCTGCGCGGCCAACTTCTTCGGCTGGCTGCTCCTGCGCACCGGTCTGACCATCAAGGTCACCGCCGGCATCACCCAGATGACCAGCGATCCCATCGTCCTGCTCATCCTCCTCAACATCTTCCTGCTGGTCATCGGCTGCTTCATGGAAACCGTGGTGGCCATCCTGATCCTCACTCCCATGCTCATGCCGGTCATCGCCAAGGTGGGCATCGACCCGCTCCATTTCGGCCTGGTCATGGTGCTCAATCTGATGATCGGCCTCCTGACCCCGCCCTTCGGCGTCGTCCTCTTTGTCATGGCCGGGGTCTCGCGCTTGCCCTTCGAGCGGGTCGTCCGGGCCACCGTGCCATTCCTTGTCCCGCTTCTTGCGGTCCTGGTGCTGATCACCTTCTTCCCGCCCGCTGGTCACCTGGCTGCCGACTCTTGTCATGGGCAAGTAAATCAGACGTCACCGGACGTCAGTTCGTCCCGGCACACCCCACCTGGAACGGACAGCAGATCATCCAGCAGATGCGCGAGGAGGTCGGAGTCTGACGCCACGGTGGTGCGGCGATTCTGCCGGTGTTCCCGCGGCGACACGGCCTGCGTGGCCCCTCCCGACCTGTGCGTCGTTGCTGGATGCCCCCCAGGAGGGCAACCGGCAGAAATCCTTGTACTTCCCGCCGACCAAGACCGAATACCGCTGTGAACCTCCTTGACAAGTGACGAGCGCTTGGATAGCTTTCCCGCACGCTCGATCTTGTCTCACCGCAATGCCCATGGCCTGGCCGCCCCGACCTGCGCGGCAGGCTACCCGCTCAACCAAGGAGGTGTGACCATGAAGCGACGGATGGGAGTGGTGGCGTTCTGCGTGGCCGTGCTCGGGATTGCGCTGATCGCGCTGCCCGCGGCGGCGGGGATGAAGATCAACATCGGGTCCACCTACGGGCCCGACGCCCCGGTCCACTTCGGTCAGGTGAAGTTCAAGGAGTTGGTCGAGCAACGCAGCAATGGTCAGTTCCAGGTCCAGATCCACGTGGGTGGCGCCATGGGCGGCGAACGCGATGTCTTCGAGGGCATGAGCTCCGGCGGCCTGGAGATGGGCGCCATGGGCTCCGGAGACACGTCGATCTTCTTTCCGAAATACCAGGTCTTCGAAGTTCCCTACGTGATGCGCGACTCGGATCATTTCTGGAAATTTTGGAATGGCCCTGTCGGCAAGGAGATCAACGATCTCTCCCTCAAGGAGCGGGGCGTCATGACGGCGGGTGTGGTTTACCGCGGCGCCAGGTACCTGACGGCGAACAAGCCGATCAAGACCCTCGCCGAACTCAAAGGTCTGAAGATCCGTCTGCCCGAGAACAAGGTTTGGATCAAGATCTGGGAAACGCTGGGCGCACTGCCCGTGGTCGTGGCGTTCCCTGAGGTGTACATGGCCCTGAAGACCGGCGTTGCCGAGGCGCAGGAGAACCCAATGGAGTCCATCTGGGCCTACAAGTTCTACGAGGCCCAGAAGTACCTGATCGCGACCCAGCACGTCTTTTCCGCCTGCAAGTATCAGATCTCCAAGAAGTGGTTCGACCAACTGAACGCCGACCAGCAAAAGCTCATCCTGACTGCCTGGAAGGACGCGACGGAGTACGCCAACAAGCAGGCCGTGGAGTTCGACAACAAGCTCCTCGGTGACCTCCAGGCCAAGGGAATGACCTTGGTCAAGCCGGACGTAGCCGCCTTCCAGGCGGCCGTTCAGCCGGCCCTCCAGGAGTTGAATAAGACCTTCTGGGCGCCCGGAATGCTGGAGAAGGTGCTGGCCATCAAGTAGGGGTCGCGTGGGATTGCCGGGCAACCGAGGACGCCCGGCGGGAGAGGATCTACCCGCCGGGCGTCCACTGTATTCCGGGGCGGGGGTGTGATGAAGACACAGATCGAACGGCTCTGCGCGGTTCTCCTGGCGGTCATGTTTGTGGTGACGCTCTTTCAGGTGGTGGCTCGGGTGGTCATCGGCATGTCGTCCGTCTGGTCCGAGGAATTGGCACGGTTTCTCTATGTCTGTCTCGTCTTTATTGGCGCCGCTCCGCTGATCCGGGACGACGAGCACATCCGGGTCGGCATCCTCACCGACCGACTGACCGGGCGTCCAGCCGCCCTGCTGAAGGCGGTGATCGCCCTGCTCGCCCTCCCCTTCATCGCGGTCATGACGCAGGGGGCCTGGACAAACACCCAGATGAACTGGACCACACGTGCCCCGACGCTGGAGTGGCTTCGTATCGGTTATATCTACCTCGTCATCTTCCTGGCCGGCCTCCTGATGCTCTGGTACCTGGCCGTCAACCTGGTTCGCAGCGTCCGCGTCGCTTCCGGTGCGATGCCGATCACACCGGGAGGCGCGCGATGACCTACATCATCACCGTCGGCCTCATCGCCTTTCTCATTCTCGGCACTCCCGTCTCCATCTCGCTGGGCCTCTCCGGCCTGGTTGCCTACCTGTTCGAGCAGGGCGCCCGCATGAACGTGCCCATGATCGCCCAGCGGATGATGTACGGTATCAACAACTTCCTGCTCCTCGCGATCCCCCTCTTCATCCTGGCGGCGCGCCTGATGAACACCTCGGGCGTGACCACGCGCCTGTTCAATTTCGCCACCACCATGGTCGGCTTTCTTCCTGGCGGCCTCGGCCATGCCAATTGCGTGGCCAGCCTGATCTTCGCCGGCATGTCCGGAGCGGCGGTGGCGGATGCGGCCGGGTTGGGCCAGGTCGAATTGAAGGCGATGGAGGAGGCCAAGTACGACCGCGAGTTCTCCGTGGCCATCACAGCGGCCTCCTCGACGATCGGCCCCATCTTCCCGCCTAGCATCCCCATGGTCATCTTCGGTCTCGTGGCTGGGGTGTCCGTCGGACGGCTCTTCCTCGGTGGCGTCGTGCCCGGCGTGGCGATGGCCCTCGCCCTCATGGTTATGGTATGGCTCTACGCCAAGAAGAAGAATTACCCACGGGCGCCCTTCCCGACCCCGCGCATCATACTAAGAGCCGCCATTGACGCCTTCCTGCCTCTCATGACCCCTGTGATCCTGCTGGGCGGCATCTGGACTGGCTGGTTCACCCCGACCGAGGCGGCGGCCGTAGCCGTGGCCTATGCCCTCATCCTGGGCACCGCCATCTACCGAGACCTGAAGTGGAAGGACTTGGTGGAGGCGTTCATCGGCACGGCCAAGGACACCGCGGCGATCGGGTTCATCGTCACCGCCGCGTCGTTCTACGGCTGGCTGCTCATGCGGACCGGGACCCCAGCGGCGATGGCGGAAGCCATGCTGAGTTTCAGCAAGGACCCACTGACGCTGCTCTTGATCATCAATTTGTTTCTGTTAATCGTCGGCTGCTTCTTCGAGACCATCGTGGCCATCCTGATCTTGGGGCCCATTTTGATGCAGGTCGTCACCCAGGTCGGGGTCGACCCGGTCCATTTCGGCGTCATCATGGTCCTGAACCTGATGATCGGCCTACTCACACCGCCCTTCGGTGTGATCCTGTTCGTCATGGTGCAGGTCGGCGGCCTCTCCTTTGAAAAAGTCGTGCGCTGCACGGCTCCTTTTCTGATTCCCCTGCTGGTGGTGCTGGGCCTGATCACGGTCTTCCCACCGCTGGTCACCTGGTTGCCAAATCTAGTCATGGGAAAATAACGCCACCGTTCAACAAGGAGGAACCATGGGGAAGTATAAGAGTCCGCTCCACCAAACCGTATCCACCACGCCCACCGAGTTCTGGAACGACTCCTGCTCGGTGCCGGAGCTGACCTACGCCATCGAGCACGGCGCAACCGGGGCGACCTCGAATCCCTTCATCGTCTACACCGTCCTCAAGGGCGCACTGGGCGAATGGAAGGATCGGATCAAGCAGGTCATCGCGGAGCATCCGACATGGGATGAGGAGCAGATCGCCCAGCAGGTGTACGAGGAGGTCGGGCGTCCGCGGCTCCAAGGTCCTCCTGCCCGTCTTCGAGCAGCGGAAGGGCCTGCGCGGGCGGCTGTCCATCCAGACCAATCCCCAGTGGTACCGGGACGCAGACCGGATGGTGAAGCAGGCCATCTACTTCCACGGTCTGGCGCCGAACATCCAGGTGAAGCTCGCCGCCACCAAGGCCGGCGTCGCGGCGGTCGAGGAGGCGACGTATCACGGCGTGAACATCAACGCCACCGTCTCCTTTACCGTCCCCCAGGCCCTCGCCGTGGCCGAAGCCGTGGAGCGCGGCCTGAACCGGCGCGCGAAGGAGGGCAAGCCCGTCGCGGACATGACCCCGGTCTGCACCATCATGATCGGTCGGCTGGACGACTGGATGCAGGTTGTGGCCAAGCGAGACAACATCGTGGTGGATCCGGGCGCCCTCCACTGGGCGGGCGTCGCCGCCATGAAGAAGGCCTACGAGATTTACCAGAAGCGCGGCTACCGCACCCGGCTCCTGGCCGCGGCCTATCGGCACCACATGCACTGGTCGGAGCTGATCGGCGGGGACCTCAGCATGACCATCCCGTACGAGTGGCAGGTGCTCTTCAACGGCTCCGACGTCGAGGTCACGGACCGGATGCAGAACCCCGTGCCCAAGGAGGCCTTCGACATCCTGTACGAGAAGTTCGCGGATTTCCGGCGCGCCTACGAGCCCGACGGGATGACCGTCGAGGAGTTCGACGGCTACGGCGCCACCGTCCGGACGCTCCGAGCGTTCACCACGTCGTACCACGACCTCGTGAACATGATCCGGGACTTCATGCTCCCCAACCCGGACGGCAAGTAGAGACCCAGGCTGCTGAAAAAGGCTCATCTGCTGCGTTGGCCCGCCTCGCCACTCGCTGCGACGTACTTCCAGTACGCCTCGCTCGGGCTTTGGCGTGCCGCCTTGCATCTGGGCCTTTTTGAGCAGCCTGAGCAACAGCACACTTCGCAGCAACATGCTAGAAGACGATGATTGCCCCGGGGCGCCGTGGCGTGAGCCGCGGCGCCCCTTGCATTTCTCCACGGCGCAGCCCTTTTGACTTGACATCGATTCGACGGGTGAGCGATCCTGCCGACGAACACACGATGGACGATGGGCAATGGCGGCTGCGGTGCGGTGCAGGCCCCAGGGAGAATCGCCCCATGACAATTCGCCTGGCAATCACCGGCGCGCAGCTCCTCGACGGAGTCGCTCCGGCCCCCGTCCCTTCCAGCACGGTCCTGTTAAACGCCGACGGGCGGATCGCTGCCGCGGGACCGAGCCAGTCGGTCCCCATCCCTGCCGATACGCCCACCATCCGGGCGGACGGCAAAACGATCCTCCCCGGCCTGATCGACGGCCACGTCCACATCACCTGGGACAAGGGACTCTACACCGCGTACTCCGCCAAGGACTACACGACGCGGCTCCTGCAGCGGGACCCCGAGCGCCAGCTCGTCCGCGCCGCGCAGTTCGCGCAGCTCGCGCTGGCTGCGGGCGTGACGACGCTGCGCGACTGCGGCGCCGACGACTACACGGTGCTGGCGCTGCGCGACGCGATCACCGCCGGGCAGTTCATCGGGCCGCGGATCCTCGCCTGCGGCCGACCCATCACCACAACGGCCGGCCACATCTACTCCGACTGGGGCGTGGATTCCGCCGACGAGATCCGGAAGGCTGTCCGAGGCTTGGCGGCCCGCGGCGTGGATTTCATCAAGCTCATCGTCAGCGGCGGCACGACCACCCCTGGGACGAACATCGCGCGTTCGCAGTACACGCTGGACGAGGTGCGGGCCGCCGTCGAGGATGCCCACCGCCTCGGGTTGTCTGTGGCGGTCCACGCCATCTCCACGGACAGCATCCGGCTCACCGCCGAGGCCGGCGTGGACACCATCGAGCACTGCTCCTGGATCGGCGCCGACCCCAGGACCACGGTCACGGACGCGACCGCCGTGGACTGGATGGTGAAGCACGGCGTCCGCGTGGATCACGCCATCATTCCCCGCCCCTACCTGTTCCCCGATGAGTCCGCTGTGCCCCCCACGCCGGAGGAGCAGTGGTGGCTGAACATGCTCAAGGTGCGCTGGCCGTTCCTGCACCAGATGCGAGCCGCAGGGCGTGACGGTCTTCCTCGGAACGGATGCCGCGTTCGGCCCTTGGCCCGGCGGCGACGCCTGGCCCGGCTTCCAGGAGATGGCGCGGGCCGTGGAGATCCTCGTGCGCTGGGCCGGCTTCAGTCCCATGGATGCGCTGCAGATGGCCACGACCGAGTCAGCCCGCGCGCTCCGACTCGACGCCGAGATCGGTACCGTGGAGGCCGGGCAAGCGTGCCGACCTCATCCTGCTGGCCGGCGATCCGCTGCAGGACATCCGGGCGCTCCGCCAGCCCGAGATGGTCTTCCGCGACGGCCGGCTGATGGCGCAGCAAGGCCGGATCGTCCTGGCGACCGACCATCCAACGACGAAGTCCCGATGAGAGGTGAGCCATGAGAGGTGAGCAACTCTACGAGTCGGCGCAACGGCACCTGATCGGCGGCGCGGGAGCGGGCGGGCGGGTGCACCCCCTGCTCAAGCGGCCGCTCTACCTGGCCCGCGGCAAGGGATCCCGATTCTGGGACGTGGACGGCAAGGAATACATCGACTTCTTCACGGGCAGCGGGGCCAACTTCCTGGGCCACGACCACCCCGCCATCCGGGCGGCCATCCTGCAGGCGCTCGATGTCGGCGTCATCTGCAACGGAGAGACCGAATACCACTCCCGCCTGGCCGACATGGTGTCCGAGGCAGTTCCGTGCGCGGAGACGATCCGCTTCGCGAACAGCGGAACCGAGGCGACCATGGGCGCCATCCGGATCGCCCGCGGATACGCCCGGAAGCCGAAGATCCTCAAGTTCGAGGGCCACTTCCACGGCATGCACGACTACCTCTGGTACAATTGCTCGGCGGGGGTCGGCGAGCGGCGTCCGGACGGCACGGTCGCTCCCCTGCCCGACTCCGACGGGATGCCCGAGGCGATGGGCGACCTCGTCGTGGTCGTTCCCTTCAACGACCCCGACGCCTTCTGCCGGGCAATCGCCGCCCACAAGGACGCGCTGGCGGCGGTGATCCTGGAGCCGATCTCCTACAACCAGGGCTGCATCCCGGCTTCCCCGGAGTTCCTGCGCCTCGTGCGGGAGACCTGCACCCGCGAGGGCATCGTCCTGATCTTCGACGAGGTCCTGTCGGGTTTCCGGATGTGCCGCGGCGGCGCCCAGCAGTACTACGGTGTGACGCCGGACCTGTGCACCCTGGCCAAGGCCCTGGGCGGCGGCGTCCCCATCGCGGCCGTCTGCGGCACGCGCGAGGTCATGTCGGTCCTGAACCCCGTCGGCCGGACCGATCATGAGCGGCACCTACACCGGGCACCTCACGGCGGTGATGGGCGCCATCGCCTGCCAGACCGAGATCGCGAAACCGGAGTTCTACCCCCACATCGACCGCCTGGCCGATCGGCTGTACTCGCGGCATCGGCGAGGCGCTCAAGGTCACGGGCGTCCCGGGCGTGGTCCAGGGGATCGGCGCGCGCTTCGGTCTCTACCTGGGCGTGACCGAGCCGGTGACCGACTATCGCCAAGCGGTCCGAACCAACCGGGAGATGGAGGTGAAGTTCATCCTGGGCTGCGTCCGGCGTGGCCTCTACCTCCACGACTACGGCCACACCATGCACCACGGCTTCTCGTCGCAGCACACCGACGGCGACATCGACGAGGCGCTGAACATCATCGAGGATTCCCTGCGGGACATCTAGCGGAAAGGGTGGAGACGACCATGCAGGAGTTCGCCGCGCAGTACCTCGAAACACTCACCGCGCTTTGCCGCCGCATCATCGACACGCAGGCCGAGCGGATCGAGCAGGCCTCGACCCTCCTCGCCGCCGACATCGGGAAGGGAAAGCTCGTGTACGTCTGGGGGACTGGGGGTCACGACAACCGGTCGGCGGAGGAACTGCTCTGGCGGGCGGGCGGTCTGGCCGCCTTCGCCGTCATCCTCGACCCGGGACTCTCCCTGATGCACGGCGCGACCAAGGCGACCAAGATCGAGCGAATGCACGGGTACGCCAAGGGTGTCCTGGACTACTACCAGGTGGGCAAGGACGACACGCTCCTCCTCGTGAATTCCTACGGGGTCAACGCGCTCACCATCGACACCGTGCACGCCTGTCGCGAGCGCGGCACCCGGGTCATCGCCGTGACGTCGTTCGAGTTTCCCGCCAGCGTCGCGGCCGACCACCCCGCCCGGCACACGAGCAAGGAGAACCTCCACGAGATCGCGGAGTTGGCCATCGACACGGGCATCCCGGCGGGCGATGCCGTGGTGGACATCCCCGGCTTCCCGTACAAGGTGGCCGGGATCTCGACGCTGGTCAACGTGTACGTGCTGAATGTGCTGGTATGCGGCGTGGTGGAGAAACTCGTCCGGGCGGGGATCGATCCCCCCGTCTGGGTCAGCGCCAACGCGCCCGGCGGGGATGCCTGGAACAAGCGTCTGCTCGAGCGGTATCTCGGTCGCATCCGGCATCTGTAGCGCGCACCGCTTCTCTCCCCGGCGTCCTTAGGAGCCGTTACGAAATAACCTATACATCTCTTTCTATTTCGTTACGGCTCCTTGTGCCGTTTTGGAATGTCTCCGCTCAATGTATTCTTTGACAACGGCTCAGCGCGCAGCCTCGGCGGAGGCGGCGGGCGGAACCCGCCATTCGAAGTCGGTGACGCGCACCGCACCGTCGCCCGTGGCGATGATCGGGGGGTGCGGGCGCAGGAGGGCGCCCGGCGGGGCTTGGCGGGCTTCCGGTTCCGCCCACCACACGATCAGGCGGCGGCCGTCCGGCCAGTCGGCGAACGCCCCGGGATACGGCCGCGTGACCGCGCGCACCAGATTGAAGATCCGACTCGTCGGCCACACCCAATCGATGCGGCCGTCCTCCGGGGTGCGCCGCCCGAAACACGTCGCCAGCGCCTCATCCTGAGGGTGCCGCGGCGCCGTCCCGCGAACCAGGTTGTCGAATTGCCGATCGAGCACTCGCACCGCCGCCTCCGCCACCTTCGCCATGACCTCCCCCGCCGTGTCGCGAGGCCCGATGGGCACCGCCTCCTGATCGACGATGTCGCCGGCGTCCGCTCGCCCGGTCATGTGGTGCAGGGTCGCTCCGGTCCGCGTCTCGCCATGCAGTACGGCCCAGTTCACGGGGGCCCGGCCGCGGTACTTGGGTAACAGCGAGCCGTGCAGATTCACGGCACCCAGCCCGGCGGTGCGAAAGAGGCGCGTGGGAATCAGGTGGCGGTAATACAGAGAACAAATCAAGTCCGGGCGAAGCCGATCGCAGATCAGCGACTCCCATTCCGGATCCGCGAGGGAGGCCGGCGTGAAGACGGGCACTCCGGCCTGCGTGGCCAGCGCGGCGACGGACCGAAACCATCGCGCCTCGGTGGGGTCGTCCTGGTGGGTGAAGACTCCGACGAGGTGCGCGCCGCGACGGCGCAGCAGGTCAAAACCGGCGCACCCAACCTCGCTGTAGCCGAACACGAGGACGCGGGGGGGGTTGATCACGGGACGGACCCTTCGACACGGTTCGCGGCAGCGGTCACGGGGCGGCACGCATGCGCGTACCGTGCTCGACGGAGAGCAAGACCTCCTGGGCCGGGATGCTCCGCGGAAAAAACGCACCGCTGATGTGCGCCCGGTTGATGGACGCCCCGTCCATCTGCGCGTTCGATAGGTCCACCCCGCGCAGGTCTGCCATCTTCAGGTACGCGTTGCGGAGGTTCGCGCTCCGAAGATTGAAGCGTCGAAGATCCTGGTTGGAGAGGTCGCAGTTCTCCAGATCCACGGGCCCGACCAGCGCGGCGATCTCGGCGTTGAATCGCTCGGCGTCGTCGCTCCGGATGTAAGCCTGGAATTTGTTCTTCTTCGTCTCCACGCGGACCTCCCTGTCGTCAGAGTTTGGTAGGAGCCGTTACGAAATCACTTCTTCCGGAATCGGGACGTCCTGGACGGAAGCAGATCCAGGAACAACATGATCGGGTCCACCAGGAAATAGGCGAGTGTTCCGCCCAGCACTAGGAGAGCGCCGAGCGTGCGATACCCCGCGAGCCCGACGCCGATGCCGAGCGGAATCGCCAGGAGCGACATCCAGCTCATCGCCGCGCGAATGACTCGCCAAAACCCCTGCTTGAGCCGTTGCCACACCGGCATTCATCCTCCTGGTGATCGCCCTCTCCCAACCCGCGTCTCTCATACCATACCCCCTCCCCGAAACGCGATAGGAAATCGGCGGGCGGGCGGTTCCCCCTCGCGCCGGCACACCATGTGGCCGGCATCGCCGCGGCGCGCGGCGTCCCCGGCGGTCACGCCCAGCGATCGAACCGATGGCCGGCGGACGGGGAATCCTCCTCCTCGTGATCGGCCTGGTCGGGATCAGGGGGGTCGTGGCGGGACTTGCGCCGCAGCGCGCGCAGTCGCCGGAGGGCCTCTTGGACACGATTCCCGGTCTCGGTGGGCTGGCTCGGCTTAACCGGAATCGGCGGCGCGGGCGGTGGAGTCGCCCCGCTCAGGACGACCTGATCCTCGGACGCGGTCCCACGCGCGACCGGGACCTTCGGCGCCTGGAGTTCTGCCTGGCGCCGGGGTTCGGCGAGCGCTCCATCCGCGTTCCCGGAGCGGCGGGCCGCCACCACGCTGAGGATCTGTCCACTCAGAAAGTCAAACATGAGTGACTCCGTCCCGGCGAAAGTCCCCGCCTGTCCGGAGTATCGGAAGATTGCCGGCGGAACTGAAGGGGCATCTCGCGACCAGGGGGCCTGGTCCGCGTCAGGGAAGCGAGACCTCGACCTCTGCGGAAGGAGCGCTCTCGTTGCGATGCGCCGACCGGTCCACGGCGGTCACCGTGTAGACATACGTGGCGCTGCGTCGCGCGGTGCGGTCCGTGAAGGTCGTCCCGGGAATCGGCTGGTCCGTCAGCCGAACGGAAACCACCTGAGGCAACTCGCGCCGGTACACCAGGTACCCGAGTATATCCGCCTCGCGATTGGCGCGCCACGTCAGGGCCACGTCGCGTTCCCCGGGGATCGCCACCAGGCCGGCGGGCGGCGCCGGCGCGACGGAGTCCTGCGGCGTCACCGACACCTGGGCTGAGTCCCCGCTTTCTCGCCAGGGCGGACGGTCGCCCGCCACGCTGCGGACAATGTAATAGTAGGTGGTGTCGTTTCCGACGCCTGCATCCCGAAAGCGGGTCTCGGGAATCGGGGCGGCGTTGATCGGTTGGGGCCCATACACGCCGGGTTGGACCCCTCGATAGACGTTATAGCCCTTGACGGATGGCACGCCGGATCGATCCCCGACGGACGAAGCCTGCCACGCCAAGTCCACGGTGCCGTCCCCGGCGGCGGCCGTGACACCGGCGGGCGCGGGCGGGGCGGGGATCAGGTCCACGACCACCTCCGCCGACGGCGTTCCGACCACGCCCTGACCGTTGACGGCCTGAACGCGATAGCGGTACTGGACACCCGTGGCGAGCCCTTGCCCGTCCGCATCGTCGCGATATGTATAGAGCGAACGCGTCGCGCCGGCGCCGCCCGGCTGCTCGGCCCGGATCGTGGCACGCAGCGCAAACGCAAATGGCGTGACGCCCGCTGTCCCCAGCGGACCGGTTGCCCGCAGGAGGCGAAATTCCTGAAGATCGGTCAGAGGTGAGTCGTCGTTGTTCCGGCGCGGCCTGGTCCAGCTCAACAGGATGCCGGACTCGCGGGGCTCGGCCCGGAAGTCGCCCACCATGGCCGGCACGATCGGGCGCGGTGGCAGCGGCGGGCCCCTCCGCCCACACGCCGGCACCACGACCAGCAGTGCGGCAAGGATCGCAGCCGCCCAGAGCGCCCGTGCCTGCGGACGGCGGGACTTCATGGCCGGCGCAGCGTCCGCTTGGCCGCCTGGATGGCCTCGGCCACCCGGCGCGAGCTGGTGCCGCCGGCAGACTGGCGCCGCTCGACGCACGCATCGAGCGTAATCTGCTTCGCGACGTCGGGCCCGAACGCCTGCGAAAATTGCCGAAGCCGCGCCAGGGGGAGGGATTCCAGCCGCTCGCCCGCTTCGACGCATTGGCGCACGATGCGGCCCACGATCTCGTGGGCTTCCCGGAACGGCACGCCCTTCGTCACCAGATAATCGGCCAGGTCCGTGGCGTTGAGGAACCCGTCCGCGGTTGCCGCCCGCATCCGATCGACCCGGAAGATGATCGCCGTCAGCATCGGAGGCAGGACCTCCAGCATCTGGCGGACGGTGTCGGCCGCGTCGAAGACCGGCTCCTTGTCCTCCTGGAGGTCCCGGTTGTAGCTCATCGGCAGACCCTTCAAGATGGTGAGCAGGCTCACCAGGTCGCCGTACACGCGCCCGGTCTTGCCTCGGGATAGCTCGGCCACGTCCGGGTTCTTCTTCTGCGGCATGATGCTGGAGCCGGTGGCGAAGGCATCGGGCAGCTCGATGAAGCCGAACTCCGCGCTGGCCCACAGGATCAACTCTTCCGCCAGTCGGGAGATGTGCATGGCCAAGATGGCGCAACAGCTCAGGAACTCCACCGCGAAGTCCCGGTCGGACACCGCGTCCTCGCTGTTGGCCGCCACCGTGGGGAAACCCAGGAGCTTGGCCACATACGCCCGGTCGATGGGAAACGGGGTCCCGGCCAGGGCCCCGGCCCCCAGCGGCAGGACGTTCACCCGCGTCAGACAGTCGGCGAGCCGGTCCCGATCTCGCTGGAACATCTCGAAATAGGCCAGCAGGTGGTGCGCCAGCAGGATCGGTTGGGCTCGCTGGAGGTGGGTATAGCCGGGCATCACCGTGTTCAGGTGCACCTCGGCCTTGGAGACGAACACCGACTGCAGCGTCCGAATCCCATCGCGAATGGCGCCGATCGTGTCCCGCAGATAGAGACGGAGGTCCAGCGCCACCTGGTCGTTCCGGCTTCGGGCGGTATGCAGCTTCCCGCCGACCTCGCCGATCTTGTCGGTCAGGCGCCGCTCCACGTGCATGTGGATGTCTTCCAGCGCATGATCGTAGCGGAAGTCCCCCCGGGCGATCTCCTCCCGGATCTCCTCCAGTCCGCCCACGATCGCGTCCGCCTCTGCCTTGGTCAGGATGCCGCATTTCGCCAGCATCCGGGCGTGGGCGATGCTCCCCGTAATGTCGTAGGGCGCCAGCCGCCGGTCGAAGTCGATGGAGGCGGTGAACGCCTCCACTTGCTTGTGGGTCTCGGTGCTGAAGCGCCCGCCCCAGGCCTTTTTCCCCGCCATGAATTCCCCCTTAGGAGCCGTTACGAAATCAACTCTCTCCGCTCTCGGCTCTCGGCTCTACATCACCACCCCGCCGTCCACCATGAGGGCTTGGCCGGTGATGTTCCGGGCGTCCTCGGACGCGAGGAACACGGCGGCACACCCGATGTCTTCGGGCGTCTGCTCGCGCTTCAGTGGGATCCATTCCTCCACGCGCTTCTCGAACATCTGCCGCGGGGTGAGATCGGCATAGGCGGGGTTCGTCTCTCGCATCACGTCCCCGATCTTCTTCCACATGTCGGTAAAGAGAAGTCCGGGGCAGATGGCGTTCACGTTGACGTTGTACGGTGCCAGTTCCTTGGCAACGATCTTCGTGAAGGTGATGACCCCCATCTTGGAGACGCTGTACGACGGCATGGTGGAGCTGGACAGCGGCCCGGCGATGGACGAGATGTTGACGATCTTCCCCGAGCGTCGCCCCATGAAGTGCGGGGCGATGTGCTTGCAGGTGAAGAACACCGACTTCATGTTGACGTTGAAGACCTTGTCCCAGTCCGCCTCCACCTGACGGGTGAACGGCAGACCGAGTCCGGGAGTGACGCCCGCATTGTTCACCAGGATGTCGATCTGGCCGCAGGCCGCGATGCCCTCGGCAATCGCCGCGTGGATCTCGGCCTCTCTCGTCACGTCCACCTTCCGAACGATCGCCCGTCGCCCCAGGGCCTGGACTTCCTTGGCGACCGCCTCGGCGTTCGCCACCTGGATGTCCGGTATGACGATGTCGGCCCCTTCCCGGGCCATGGCCAGCACGATAGCCCGGCCGATGCCCGCACCGCCGCCGGTGACCATGGCAACCTTTCCCGCCAGACGCATGTGCCCTCCTGAAAAGAGGTTCGGCTGTTCGATAGTTCGACGGTTCGACCGTTCCACCGAACCGCCGAACTGTCGAACTGTCGAACCCTTTACTTGCCCCCACCCAGCAGGGTGACCAAGATCGCTTTTTGCAGGTGCAGCCGGTTTTCCGCTTCGTCGAACACGATGCTGTGCGGTCCCTCGATCACCTCGTCGGTGATCTCCTCACCACGGTGGGCCGGCAGACAGTGCATCACCAGGGCGTCCGGGGCGGCCAGCCGCAGCAACGCGTCGTCCACCTGGAAGCCCTGGAAATCCTTGAGGCGTCGCGCGCGTTCCTCTTCCTGCCCCATGCTGGTCCACACGTCGGTATAGAGCACGTCGGCCCCGCGTGCCGCCGCCGCGGGGTCATGCACCACGGCCAGCGTCGCCCCGCTCACCTTCGCCTGCGCCTCCGCACGCGCGAGGAGGCCGGGATCGGGCCCGTACCCCTTGGGGCACGCCAGGGTGAAATGCATCCCCATCTTGGCCGCGCCCTGTAACCAGGACGCGCACACGTTGTTTCCGTCGCCGACGAAGACCACGCGGAGCCCCTGCACCCGCCCGCGCTTCTCCCACAACGTGAAGAGGTCGCAGAGGATCTGCACGGGATGGTGGGTGTCCGTCAAGCCGTTGATCACGGGAATCCGCGAGTAACTGGCCAGTCGCTCGACCGTCTGATGGCTGAAGGTGCGGGCCACGATGCCGTCCACCCAGCGCTCCAGGTTGCGGGCGGCATCCTGGACCGTCTCCCGCTGCCCCAGCAGGATATCCGTGGGCGTGAGGTAGATGGCGTGCCCGCCGAGCTGGGTCATGCCGGCCTCGAAGGTCACCCGCGTGCGGAGCGACGGCTTCTCGAAGATCATGGCCAGCGTCTTTCCGCTGAGGATCGGATGCAGGATCCCCTGCCGCCGCTTGGCCTTGATCTCCGCCGCCAGGTTGAAAAGTGCAGCCACGTCCTGCGCGGTCAAATCGTCCAGTGTCAGCAAGTGCCGATTCATGTGGCAGGGCCTCCCACGGCGGTCAGCGCCGCCTCCACGATCGTCACGGCGCGATCCACCTCAACCTCGCTCACGATCAGGGGCGGAACGAACCGCACCACGTTATCCCCGGCGGTCAGGACCAGGAGTCCCCGTTCCATGCAGGCGGCAACGATGTTGCGCGCCGGGACCGACACCTCCAGGCCGAGGATCAAACCTTTCCCCCGCACCGCGGTGACCGCGGGGTGGCCGCCCTTCAGCGCCTCCAGTCGGTCGAGGAAATACTTCCCTACACGGGCGGCGTTGCCCGGCAGGTCGTCGTCCAGCATGGTCCGCACCACCGCCAGCGCGATGGCCGACACGAAAGGCGTCCCGCCGAACGTGGAGGCGTGCGTGCCGGGGACGAAGCTGGCCGCGACGGCCTCCCGGGCCAACATGGCCCCCATGGGAACGCCGCCGGCCAACGCCTTGGCCAGCGTCAGGATGTCCGGCTCCACACCCCAGTGCTGGTAGGCGAACAGCCGCCCGGTCCGCCCCATCCCCGACTGCACCTCGTCCAGGATCAGCAGGATGCCCGCCTCGTCGCACAAGCGGCGCAGCCCCGGCAGGTAGGCGTCCCCTGGAACGTTCACGCCCCCCTCGCCCTGCACGGGCTCCACCAGCACGGCACACGTCCGCGAGTCGATGGCCCGCTCCACGGCCTGGAGATTGTTGTACGGCACGTGCTTGAAACCCGGCATGAGCGGCTCGAAGCCGTGCAGGTACTTGGGATTCCCTGTCGCCGTCACCGTGGCCAGCGTCCGGCCGTGGAAGGCGTGGTGCATGGCGATGATCTCGACCCGGTCGGAGCTCCAGTGGTCCTTGGCGTACTTCCGGGCCAGCTTGATGGCCGCCTCGTTCGCTTCCGCGCCGCTGTTGCAGAAGAAGGCCCGGTCGGCGAATGACTGCTCGCAGAGGAGCTTCCCCAGATGGATCTGGGGCTCGATGTGGTACAGGTTGCTCACGTGGATCAACGTCTCCGCCTGGGCGCGGATCGCCTCGACCATCCTGGGGTGGCAGTGCCCCAGCGCGTCCACCGCGATCCCGCCCACGAAATCCAGATACTCCTTGCCGTCCGAATCCCACAGGTGCACGCCCCGGCCGCGCACCAGGACGATGGGAAACCGGGCGTAGGTATTGGCCAGATACTTCCCCGACGCGGCGATCAGTTCCTGTGTGGTCATGATGACAACCCCCTTGGCCGTCAGGCCACAATCTCCGTTCCAACCCCCTGGGGGGTCAAGAGCTCCTCGATGAGGGCGTGCGGTCGCGTCCCGTTGATGATGTGGGTCTTGCGCACGCCGGCGCGAAGCGCCGTCAGGCACGCCCCGACCTTGGGGAGCATGCCCTTGGTGATCGTCCCGTCCGTCTTCAACTGCTCGACCTCCTGAAGCGTGAGCGTGGAGAGCAGCGCCCCGCGCCGATCCAGGATGCCGTCGGTGTCGGTCAGGAGCACCAGTTTCTCCGCGGTGAGCGCCGCGGCCACCTCGCCCGCCACCAGGTCGGCGTTGATGTTGTAGGTCGCCCCGGACGCGTCCCCGGCGGTGGGCGCCACCACCGGGATGTAACCCGCCGCTTGCAAGGTCCGGATCGGGCGCGGGTCCACACCTGTCACCTCTCCGACCAGGCCCAGATCCAGCAGTTGACCGTCCGCCCCCTTCTTCGGGGGCGCTTTTCGGGCCCGGATCAGGCCACCGTCCTTCCCGGAGAGGCCGATGGCCGCCCCGCCCAGCCGGCCGATCAGGGCCACGATCCCCTGGTTGATCTCGCCGACCAGGACCCGCTCCACGATCCGCATGGTCTCCGCGTCGGTGACCCGCAGCCCCTGGATGAACGACGGGGTGAGACCCGAGGTCTTCATGGCCTCGTCGATCTGCGGTCCGCCGCCGTGCACCACGACCGGCTGCATTCCCACGAGCCCCATCAGGATGACATCCTGGATCACCGCCACGGTGAGGTTCGGATCCACCATGGCGTTTCCGCCGTATTTCACCACCACGGTCGTCCCGCGGAAGGCCTGGATGTAGGGCAGCGCCCCGATGATGATCTCGGCTTGCGTCGATGGGGTTGACATAGGGTCTCCGCTCCGCTCCGGGTCAGCCCTGCGGCCCCTTGCCCCTGAGCGTCTGCAGTTCGCGCACGCGCGCCTCCAACTCGACGTTGGTGCGCGCCAGGCGGGCGTTGGTGACGGCCAGTTCGTCCACCGAGGCGGTCAGCTGCTCGAAGAGCTGGGCCGTGGCCAGGCTCAGGGACACGATGCAGGAAAACGTCGTAAAGAGCGCCAAGTCATGCTCGTCGAAGGGTTCGCCGGTGATCTTGTTGTTGGCGTTCATGACCCCGACGGTCCGGCCGTTCACCTTCAGCGGCACGACCATGAGCGAGTTGGTATGGTACCGCGGGTTCCGTTCCCGCTTGCCGAAGGTGGGATCCTGCGCCAGATCGCGAATCAGGAGCGGCTCCCCCGTCTGGGCGACCCACCCCGCAATCCCCTCGCCGACGGGACAGGCGGCCTGCTGCTGGACCTCGGGATCCAGACCCTTGGCGTGGACGATCCGCAGCATCCCCTCCGGCTCTCTGACCAGCATGAGGGAGACGATCTCCACGTCCAAGACGGAGACCACCAAGTCGATCACCCGCTGGAAGAGGGCGGCGCTATCCTTCAAGAACTCGCCGAGCGTATCCCATCGGATCATGTTCGCCAATTCCAGCGCGCTCCCCTGGAGCCTGGCGAGCTGGGCGAGTCGCGATGGTTGCGCCCCGCCCTCCCGGCTGTGGCGGATGGCGGACGTGACGGATTGGACCAGCTCCTCGAAGTTCAGCGGCTTGCGGAGGAAATCCATCGCGCCTTGGCGCATGGCCTGCACGCCCGTGAGAAACGACGCCCGCCCGCTGACCACGATCACGGGGATGCCGGGGTAGGCCGTCCGGAATTGGGGCAGGAGCTCCAGCCCGTCCGTGTCCGGCATCACGACGTCCATGATGATCGCCTGGACGGGTCGCGCCGCGAGGGCCTCCTTCGCTTGGGGTGCGGTCTCGGCCACCACGACCTCGAAGCCGGACTTCTGCAGCTCTTCCCGCACCAGCGCCAGAAACAGTTGATCGTCGTCGACTACCAGGACGGTATCCATGGCGCACCACGTCCCCGGAAGGAGGGTGAGGACCCCGCGCCCCGTCAGCCCGATCTGACGGCGCGGGCGGCCCCGGCCTACAGGATGTACCGGCTCAGGTCCTGATTCGTGATGATGCTCGCCAATTGCTGGCGGACCTGCGGCCCGGTGATCTCGACGCGCACCCCCGCCATGTGCGGGGCCTCGAACGACACCTCGTCGAGCAGCCGCTCCATGATGGTATAGAGGCGGCGGGCCCCGATGTTCTCGGTGGCCTGATTCACCGTGGTGGCAATCTTGGCGATCTCCTCCACGGCGTCCGGCGTGAACGCCAGATCCACGCCCTCCGTCGCCAGGAGCGCCGTGTACTGCTTGGTGAGGGCGTTCTCCGGCTCCGTCAGGATCCGCACGAAGTCTTGCTCGGTCAGACTCGCCAGCTCGACCCGAAGGGGAAACCGGCCTTGCAGCTCCGGGATCAGGTCGGACGGCTTCGACACGTGGAAGGCGCCCGCGGCGATGAACAGGATGTGGTCCGTGCGCACCAGCCCGTACTTGGTGCTGACCGTGCACCCCTCCACGATGGGCAGCAGGTCCCGCTGCACCCCCTCCCGGGAGACATCCGGGCCGTGCACCCCTTCCCGACCGGCGATCTTGTCGATCTCGTCCAGGAAGACGATCCCCGAGTTCTCCACCCGGGCGATCGCCTCGCCGGTCACCTCTTCCTTGTCCACCAGCTTGTCCGCTTCTTCCTGCGTCACGATACGCCGCGCCTCGTGGAGCTTGACCTTGCGGCGCCGGGTCCGCTGGGGCAGGAGGTTACCCAACATCTCCTTGAGGTTGTCCTGCATCTCCTCCATGCCGTGGCCGCCCATCAGGTCGATCATGGGCAGCCCGCGCTGGGCCACCTCGATCTCGACCGTCCGGTCGTCCAGCGCCCCGTCGCGCAGCCGCGCCCGCAACTTCTCCCGCGTGTCGTGGACGGCCCCGGCCTCCGGGGCCGCGCCGAAGGCGGGCCGCGTCGGCGGCAGGAGCAAGTCCAACAGGCGCTCCTCCGCGAGCTCCCGCGCCCGCTGCTCCACCGCACGCGTCTTCTCGCCGCGCACCATATTGATGGCGAGCTCCACCAAGTCGCGGATCATCGACTCGACATCGCGGCCCACGTACCCGACCTCGGTGTACTTGGAGGCCTCCACCTTGATGAACGGCGCCTCGGCCAGCCGGGCCAGCCGCCGGGCAATCTCGGTCTTGCCGACCCCGGTCGGCCCGATCATGATGATGTTCTTCGGCGCCACCTCGTCGCGAAGGCCGGCGGGCAGCCGCTGCCGGCGCCAGCGGTTCCGCAGCGCGATGGCCACCGCCCGCTTGGCGTCGTGCTGTCCGATGATGTATTTGTCCAACTCCGCCACGATCTGGCGCGGGGTCATCTGATCCATAATTCGCAGCCTGATTGGCGGCTCAAAAAGGTCCAGGTGCAAGGCGGTTTGCCGATGGCCGAGCGAGACGTACTGGAGGTACGTCGCAGCGAGAGCCAAGGCGAACCAACGCAGCAGATGGGCCTTCTTGAGCGGCCCGCTAAAGCTCTTCGATGGTGATCCGGTCGTTGGTGTACACGCACAACCCCGCGGCAATCCGCATGGCCTCGTCGACGATCTCCCGCGCCGAGAGCGTCGAATGCTTCACCAGAGCGCGGGCCGCGGCAGCCGCATAGCCGCCCCCGGACCCGATCCCGATGACCCCGTCGTCCGGCTCGATCACGTCCCCGGTGCCGGAGATGATCAGGGAATGCTCCGCGTTGGCCACCGCCAGAAGCGCCTCCAGGCGGCGCAGGGCGCGGTCCGTCCGCCAGTCCTTGGCCAGCTCCACCGCGGCCCGCGGCAGATTCCCCCGGAACTCCTCCAGCTTCCCCTCGAACTTGGTGAACAGGGCGAAGGCGTCCGCGGCCGCGCCGGCGAAGCCGGCGAGAATCGTGTCTTGGTACATCCGCCGGACCTTCCGGGCGGTGTGCTTCATCACCATCTCGCCGAACGAGACCTGCCCGTCGCCGGCGAGGGCGACCCGGCCCTGATGCCGCACACAGAGGATGGTCGTGCTGCGGACCCGGAGCGCCCCGCGCGCCTGTCCATCGCTCATCGTGACGCCGCCCCTTCCGGGCCCCTGCGGCCACGGGCGCGTGCCCGCGGATGCGCCCGATCGTAGACCTCCATCACCTTATCCAACCCCACGTGGGTGTAGCGCTGCGTCGTGCTGAGCCGGGCGTGCCCCAGAAGCTCCTGGATGACCCGCAGGTCGGCGCCGGCACTCAGCAGGTGAGTCGCGAAGCTGTGCCGCAAGCCGTGCGGCGTGATCTTCTTCCCCAGTCCGCTGGCCACCAAATGCCGAAGCACGATCCGGGAGACGCCCCGGGCGCCAAGCCGCCCGCCGCGCGCATTCAGGAACAGCGCCGCCGCCTCACCGGCGCCGCCGCGCGGTTGCAGGCCTTCGCGAACCTCAAGATACCCCTGCAGGGCCTCCAGCGCGGCCCGTCCCACCGGGACGATTCGCTCTTTTCGCCCCTTGCCCAGAACCCGCACCAGCCCCTGGTGCAGATCCACGTGGTCCTGGACCAGCCCCGTGAGTTCCCCGATCCGCACGCCCGAGGCGTAGAAGAGCTCCAGGATCGCGCGGTCCCGTCGAACCAGCGCCTCGGTGTCCTTGCGGGGCCGCCGCGCCGCCGTGGTCTGCCGCGCGGAGGGGGCGGCCAGCAACTGGAACGCCTCATCCACGGAGAGATGGGGCGTTGTCCGGACCGGCAGGCGCGGCGCGCGGATCAGCGCCGCCGGGTTCGCCGCCAGAACGCCCTGACGGCAGAGATACCGAAAGAAGGAGCGCAGCGCCGCCAGCTTCCGCGCCACGCTGGTGCGGGCCAGCTTCTCCCCGTGCAACCGGGCCACGAAGCCGCGGATGGCGAGTTGATCGATCGCGGCGGGACTGGGGGCGTCATGATCGGCCGCCCGCTCGCGGAGATACGTCAGGAACTGCGTGAGGTCCACCCGGTAGTTCCGCAGGGTGTGGACGGACGCATCCCGCTCCCCTTTGAGGTGTCCCAGGTACGCCTCGATGGCCGCCTGCACAGTGTCCCTCACAGCCCGAAACGCAAAACCGCCGCTCCACCCGACGGCGGCCCGGCGGCACGTCCAACCGCGCGAAATCTACGCCGGAGCGCCTGAAAGATCAAGCGAAAAGGGCGGCGTTCCCCCAGCGAGACCTCGCCCGGCGTGTCGACCTCATCGCGCACTCCTGACGGATTCCCGCTGCCAGGAATGCCGCAGGCTCACCCAATCGCTGCCGCAGCCGCTACCGCTCTGAGGTTTGGTTTTGTTACGGGTCATTGCAATGTTCCTTCTTCTTTAGGAAATGAACATTGCAGTAACGGTACTTTCTGGTCAAGAAAAACTCGAAGATGGCTGGCCTGCACGATAGCGACGAACAGGCGTCTGAAGGGTTAGAGGCGGAAACTAGACCGTTCGGTCCAGGAAGGCCAGCTCCTTGTCGAGCAGCTGCGGATTCCTGCAGACGTGGAACATCCACTGCCCCAACTGCCCCCAGTTGTTCACCGCCATGACCCACCGCTTGCGCCGCGTCGTGCTTCGCCTTGGTCTGGTCGTCCTCGAACCCTTTAACCTCCAGAACCACCGTCGACGTCGCTCGTCAGCCGCACCAGGAAGTCGGGCTCGTAGGCTGTGGTCCACCCCCAGGTACTCGTACGGGATAGCCAACCCGAGGTGATCGTTCCGGGCGTACCACCTCACCGCCGCGACTCTGCTCCAGCCGGAAGGCGGCGCTGCCGCTCCCACGTCTTCGTGTCGGCCACCACCTGGTTGACGTGGCTGCGCCCGGTCATGTAGCAGGGTCGCGTCGTCTTGAAGTCCACCTCCGCCGTCGTCCCGATCGGCTTGTACCGGTTCAGCGACCGGCAGGAGCGGTGGCTCGCCCTCTGCGTCATCCGGCACGATGGCATCCCGCAACCGCTCGACCATCCGAGCCACGTACTTCTCCAGCCCCAGCTCGCACGGGTGGCAGCCCTGGAAGTCCACCTTGCGAGCCACGTATTCGGTCCACGAAGCGGTAGCACCTGCGGGAACAGCTGATGCCGAGATCGCAGCGCAGGACCCGCCGCTTCGCTCGGACCCTTCCCACCTGTGCCCGCGTCAGCTCGTCCAGCGACCAGCCGGGCGATCTGGAACTTGATCGTCTGCAGGTGCGTCTGCCGGTAGTACGCGTCGCGGTCCTGCTCGACGAACTCGAACGTTGGCCGCGCTCTGCGACGGGGTGCCCTCTTGGTAGCCCGACCGTCGGCTTGACGAACGTGGCCGTCGGCTCGCGGTTCGGCTCCAGCGTCCAGCGAGCTCCATCCCGTCCACGTCGCACCGGATCAGGTTCCGCCGCAGCGCGAAGGCGTAGCCCTCCACCACGGGGAACCGCATCTCCATGCCTGCGCGCTCGGGCACGGCCTCGACGTGGTTCTTCGGCTTGTCCTCCGGCTCCGACGTTCTTGACTGGCCGCCCCTTGAACGGGATCACCGAGAACGGGATGCCGTAGACGTCGACGTACTCCTCGGTGAGCAGGCCGGTCTCCGGGTCCGGCGTGTAGTCCATCCGCCGCAGGCCGCGGCCGACGACCTGCTCGCAGAGCAGCTGGCTGCCGAAGGCCCGCACGCCCGAGGATGTGGGTCACGTTGTTGGCGTCCCAGCCCTCGGTGAGCATCGCCACCGAGACGACGCAGCGGACCTGCTCGCCGGGCTGCCCCGGCTTGCCCGACCGTGGCCACGACCTGCCGCAGTTCCTCGGCCGCGTCTCGCCTGCTCCTTGTTCGGGTCCTCGCTCTCGGCCTCGGCGAGCAGCTTCGTGTCGATGCGGATCGTCCGCTTCTCGGTCGGCGTGTTCGAGAAGTAGCTCGGGATAGACCGCTCCCTGGCCGTAGACGGTCTGCGTCTTCGGCTTCTTGCCTTTCTGGCCTTGGCCGGCTCGTCGCTCGCCGTTCTCCTCGTCTCCTCCGCCATCGCCTCGTCGACATCCTCCTCGGTGACGACTTCTCGCTTCGGTCTCGCCGCTGATCTTCCGGTAGAAGACCTCGGCGATGTCGGTGTTGTCGCAGACGATGATCAGAACCGGCGGCACGCGCTCCTGGCCCGGCGTGGCCTGCCTGGATCTAGCTTGAACCGCTCCATCCACTGGCCGGCGATCTGCTGGAGGGCGCCCTCGGCCTCGCGGTAGACCGCCTCCGGCTTCGGCTTGCCGGCCTTGCCCGGCAGCCGCTCGCCCGGCTGGAGGCCCTCGCTGATCGTCTCCCAGAGCCGGAAGTACTTCGGGTCGGGCCGGCCGGTGGTGTCGCAGCACCGGCAGGCGCGGGATCTTGACGATCCCGCTCTCGATGGCGTCCACCAGGCCGAAGTCGCTGACGAGCCACGGGAATGGCCGGCCCTCGGGATAGCCGCTGCCCTTGAGGTAGAACGGCGTGGCCGACAGGTCCACGCACATGAGATGCCCGGCATCGCTCGCCATCGGCCGGCGTTGTTGATCCGGTCCAGGCCCGTCGAGCCAGACCGTGCGCCTCCTCGCCTCGTCCTCCAGCGCTCGTCCGCTCCTCGGCCGTGAGCTCCTGCTCCTCCGCCGACGGGCGCGGGCCGCCAGCAGTGGTGGCCCTCGTCGTTCAGCACCATGATCGGCATCGCGGTCGTAGAGATCGCCGAGCACCCGCCGGGCGAACGTCTCCGGCGTCTCCGCGCCCTTGTTCACGACCGCGTAGCTCCTGTCGCCCTCGTTGTGCTCCGACTCCGGCGCGAAGCCGGTGCCAGTTCGTCGACCAGCACCTTGCCGGCCTGCAGCAGCGGGCGGTAGCTTCGATCGGGACCAGGTCGAACGCGGCGTAGTAGTTGTCCGGGCGTTCTCGGGCCGCAGGACCTGGAGCCGCTCCTTGACGGTCAGGTTCGGGCAGCAGACCAGCACCGCGTGGGGAACCGCTGCGTCAGCCGGGTTCCGGCCGCGGTTGCAGAAGGCCCAGGCGATCAGCATGGCCATGACGACCGTCTTGCCGCGACCCGGTGGCCATCTTGCAGCCGAGCCGACGCAGCGGCGAGCAGGTCGCCGTGTCGGCCGGACGGTCTGATCGAGCGTCGGGAAGAAGTCGGCTGCGTCAGCGATCGCGAAGCCCGGCCGTCTCGCCGCGCAGCAGCCGGGCGAGGTCGTCGTCCGCCAGGTCGAATTTCTGGAAGCCCGTCCGGACGACTTCCCGGGAATCCGCAGCTCGGCAAGGTAGATGATCGTCTCGACCGCCTCGCGCTGGCAGAAGAAGAGCCGCCGCGCCCGGTCGGCGCCGCGCCCAGTGACGGAGCAGCTCCTTCGTCACGGCCGACGCGCCCCTGTAGCCCGCCTCGCGCCAGCGCTTCACGTCCTCCCGCAGCAGGTTCACCAGCGGCAGGTCGTCGCGCTCTTCCTCGGCGAACGAGCTCCGTCTGCGCCGAGCCGGTCGTCTCGGTCTTGTACCAGTAGCCCGCCGGCCGCCGGCTTCCGGCCGTTGGCTCGCCGCGGACCCGTCTCTGTCGTAGAGCCAGTGATCCGTCGGCTCGTCGTACGGGAGCGACAGATCGGATCGGGACTGTCTGGACGCGGCTGCGACTCGGGAAGGGGTCCTGCTCAGGCGTGTCATGCGCGTCACCTCTCAGCCTTCCAGCGCGACGGACCCGCATCACCTCGTTCCCGCGCGGGTCGATCACCTTCACCGCCGACCCGCCGGTGCTTCCCGGCCGGGAACGGCAGCGAGACCGTGCCCGCTCAGCGCCTCGAATCGCTCCGCGTCGACGACGCCCTTGAGCGCCTTGGCCAGCTTCTCCCACGCCGTCCGGTCGGGGAAGAACGCCTGCGTGATGCAGAAGGTCCGCCCGTCGTAGTCGCCGTCGAGGAACCACGCCGCCACCTTGTCCGCGCCCGGTCGGACATGACGTGTTGTCCACCGGGTTGTAGATGTCCACGCCCTCCATCGTCACCGTGTACTCGCCGTCCTTGTCCGGCCTGTCCAGCCTGCGTCCGCGGCTGGCCGAACACGGTGAAGAGCTGGCTGCCCGGCTGTCTCCTTCAGCAGCCCGTCCATGCCGGGGTTCACGTCCGGGCCGGATGTGCGCCATGTGGATGCGGAGCTTCGGGTGCGCGGCCTCCTCGATCGACCGCCTGCGCCGCACCGTCGAAGCTGAACCCGGCGAACACCAGGTCGTCGTACCCGCGCGCGGTTCGCGGCGCGGACGCACTCCTCGACCTGCTTGCGCCGTGACCGGGCCGTACTGCGGGCCGAACGCGACGCCGACCGTCGCGCGGCCGTCGGGATCGTCGTCCGCCTCGCCCTCCGGCATCCAGCGCCCCTCGGCGTGGAAGCGCCGCTGGCGCCGTCTCGGAGCGGCTCGAGCGCGGGTGAACGCATCTGCTTGTTGTCGGGGAACCGCACCCCGTCCGCGCGCAGGAGCCGGATCATCTGCGTCGAGGTACGCCTCGGCGTTCTTGGCCTCGGTCCGCCGTCGGCCCGCCTCGGCGTCCGCTCGATCGTGCTCCGAGCCTCGTTCGGGCTCGCCGTCGAACAGGCCTTCCTCGTCCGAGCGACACCTCGGGCGGCTGGACCGCCTCGACCGTGAACGGGCCGGTCACCCGGACGACGCCCTTCACGACCTCCGGCTGGTCCACCAGCTCCTCCTGCTCGGCGTTCGCGGCGATGCAGGCGTTGACCTCGTCCATCTTCGCCCGCCAGGCCTTGCGGTATTCCGTCAGCGCGTCCTGCGAGCGCCTTCGGCCAGTCCGGGTCGGTGTCGAACGGCACCTCCCAGTGCTCGCCACGGCGCTTCTTCGGCAGTTCCCAGCGGCCGCCGGTCGGCGTCCGTGATCGCCCTCTTCGCCCTCGCGCCTTCTGCTTCTCGCGCAGCTTCGTCGGCCAGCTTCTGCCGCGAGACGTCGGCGTGGCCGGTTTCGCGAGCGCCGCGTTCAGCGCGTCCAAGCGCGCCGCAAGGATCGGCTCGTGCTTCGCGAAGATCGGGTCGAGAGCCGTGTTCTGCGCGATGCTCTTGAGCGTGATGTGCGGCACGCGTCTTGCACTTGAACGTGCACTTGCCCGCGACCTTGCCGGTTGGATCGGTCAGCCACGGTGCCACCGGGTTCCGGTCCAGGTCGTCGCGTCGACGAGCGAAGCTGGAAGTACGCGAACTTGCGCCGTCAGTAGCCGCTGGCGCGCGAGCGCCAGCGCCACCCGGCTCGTGTCGACACGTGATCCACCGGCGCCCCCACTGCTCGCGACGTACGCCGTCGTCCCGCTGCCGCAGGTCGGATCGAGGACCAGGTCGCCGGGGTCAGTGGTCATCAGCAGGCAGCGCTCAACGACCTTGTGTCGCCGTCTGAACGACGTACACTTTTGTCTGTCCGACTTTGGACGCTTCCACGTATCGGCCCAGTGTGTTGTTGAGTCGGATAACGGGGAAGTCTGTCGAATCGTGTATCGGATAGAGTCGGACTTGTCTGCCAGCGACGACTATCTCGATTTGCCTCGGCCGACTCTATCGGTCCCTTCGATACTGGTCTTCCAATATTCCTGGCAAAGGCGAGACAGACTTGCCCTTGGAATTCGAACGGATCTGATCGCTCGCGGTGGCCTCTGAGAGGTAAGCTGATCGATCCGTACACGCGTGACTTTTCCGGAAGAACTTTCGGATCGTCGAACGTTCAGAGTCGGATCAGCTGACGACGTCCTCCTGAGGCTCATTTCGATAAACGAGTATTTCGACGCGCCCTCTTCACCTGCATTCTTGCGGCGGAAGAAAGCGTCTGCATTTGATCTTGTCAACCGCCTTCGCATACCAAAGGAGGTAATCGCAAACGGCGGCAAGAGATCAGAGCTCGCGGACGACTGGTTTTCGTAAACTGAATGATGGAAACGAAGTTGCGATACTCCGAACACCTCGTCCATCAGGGATCGCACGCGGTGCAGGTTCTCGTCGCTGATCTGCACGAAGATGCTGCCCGAATCCGCCAGCAGTTCCCGGGCGACGATCAGACGGTCGCGGAGGTATGCGAGGTACGAGTGAACCCCGAGCGTCCAGGTGTCGCGGTAAGCCTTCACCATTTCCGGCTCGCGGGTGAGGTCCTGCTCCTTGTCCTTCGACGTCCCGCTTGCCGACCTCGGGCTGGAAGTTGCTGGCGAACTTGATGCCGTATGGCGGGTCCATGTAGATCATCTGCACCTTGCCCGCCAGGTCCTCGCGCCGGGCCAGCGACGACATGACCTGCAGGCTGTCGCCCAGGATCAACCGGTTCGCCCAGTCCATGTCGTGCCGGTAGAACTGGACCGCCTCGTGATAGGCCATCTGCGGGTCGGCGAATAGGTCCCGCTGCACGTCCTGGCGGGCGGCGACGCGCAGGATCGCCTGCGTGCTGACCCGCTCGTGGATGATGCAGCGCGACAGGATCCACCTCGAACGACTTCGCCTCGCGCTTCCCCGCCCACTCCAGCCACGGCTCATGCGTCCGCAGCGCCTCGGCCAGGATCTTCGCCTCCTCCTCGGTGAGTGCCCTGTGCCTGGCTTCGTCCAGCAGATCGGATACCTTGTCGGGTGCCCCATGATCGTCCCGAAAGCCGGCGATCCTCTTCCACGGAATCTCGGAGTGGGCGTCCCGGAATTCAGGAGAGACCTGCTTGGCCGCTTCACCGAGGATGGTGAGTTGGCGAATGATGGCATCCTGGTGGAGAGGACTCACATGAAAACGATGCTCGCCGAGACCCTCCACGTGCTGGAGCGCTTTTCGACAGGCCTGCAGCATGTCGAGCAACCACGCCTCATCCCTCCACATACAGGGGCTCCAGGTGACTCAGGATGTGCTTGCGCCGGATGTAGTTCTCGCTTGCTTCCACCAGCCGGCGCTCGACCAGATCCACGGCCCGCCCGAAGAGCGTCTGCAGCTCCTCCTTCATCGTGAGGAGATCATCGAAGCCCCACGTTACCCCAGGGGCAAACGAGACGAGGAGATCCACATCGCTGTCCGGCCGGAAATCTTCGCGTAGTGCGGAGCCAAACAGGGAAAGCTCAGCGACCTTCCAGCGACGGCAGAAATCAACCAGCCTGTCTTTCGGAATCGAAACCGCTGACGTGGTGGTGAGCTTGTCGTTCATAACTCACCCGTTTCCATGAATCGCCTGAACCAATGGAAGAGGCGGGAGACTTGAGCCTCTATACCAAGAAGCCTCACCGCGCGCAAGTGACATTGCGTTCGGCCTACCCCCTGACCCCGTCGCGCCGCATGAGGACACCGGCCAACTGGCTGACGGTCGTGTGGGGCCATTTCAGTTTTCGCAGATGCTTGTTGGTCTTGTCGCGATCGAACGCTTCGGGGTCGAATCCGCCGCCCAGCCATTCCATCGTGGACTCATACTCCTCATGTTTGGGGTCCATGATGATTTCGAGAAGATCGGCGTATCCGGGCACACCGCCACAATCCTCCGGCGGGCAGACCCGCTCGCCGTCCAGGCACTTCGCCAAACCTACCGCCGCGGGATCAGGACCGAGGATCTTCTCGACGGTAATCCGATGGTCCCACGAATCGCCGAAGTCGTACTCGTACACGAACGCGCTCTTCACCCGGCGTGCGATCTCGCTGATCGTTGTCGCGTTCTCGTCCAGGACGCGCGGACCATCCTCAAACTCATCGATCTCGAAGCTGGGGTCGGAATACAACCGCTTTCCGACGACGAACTGGTGCAGATGACTGTTGGTCCACCCCATCGCCACCTGGATCACCGCGTGCAGCCATCCAAGATTGGCGTCGCCCGGCACGTGCAACCGCCGCCAGATCACTGGCTCGATCCCCTCCAGGGAGACCTTCAGGTGGTAGATGGGTGCCCGTGCCGCACCTGCAGATTGTCGTGTCCTTGGTCCCGCCATCGGGTCGCCGTCCCTTCTCGCACTCGCCCCGGACAGCACTCGGCGCCGCACACGTCAGTCGAGTCGGTTGTTTCTTTTCATCAATCAAGGTACTTGGAGACGTGGAGCGGAGTCAAGCCGTTCCTTGCGGTGCTACCCCAGACGCTGCCGCCAGGCCTGGAAGTCCGCTTGGGCGCGGGCCGCCAGCAGTCGATTCCGATCCTGGCGGTCGCGGACGAGCTCGGAGAGGACGGGCAGGAGGCCGAAGTTGGCGTTGATGGGCTGGAAGGTGGCGGGCGACGCGGTGGTCAGGTAGTGGAGCAAACCGCCGAGCATGGTCGTCCGCGGCGGGTGGAGCAACGGAATACCCCTCGACTGGTGCACGGCGTTGATGCCGGCGAGCAGACCCGTGGCGGCGGATTCCAGGTAGCCCTCGACCCCGGTAAGCTGGCCGGCGAAGAAGATCCCCGGATCCCCACGGAACTGGAGCGTGCCCTCCAGGAGAACCGGCGCCGTGAGAAACGTGTTCCGGTGAACGCTCCCGTACCGCAGGATCTCGGCGCGTTCCAGTCCCGGAATGAGCCGGAGGGACTTGACTTGGTCGCCCCGCCTGAGCCTGGTCTGGAACCCCACCAGGTTGTACATGGTGGGTTGCCCGTTCGGGCCCTGATTTTCCTGACGGAGCTGAACCACCGCAAAGGGCCGCCTTTCGGTCCGCGGATCGCGCAATCCGACCGGGCGCATCGGGCCGAATCGCAGCGTGTCCTCGCCCCGCTCCGCCAGCTCTTCGATCGGCAGGCACCCCTCGAAAAATGTCGCCCGCTCGAAGTCGTGCAACGGATATCGCTCCCCGGTCAGCAGCGCCTCGCGGAATCGCGCGTACTCTTCCCGGGTCAGCGGACAATTCAGGTAATCCGCGCCCCCCACCCCGTAGCGTGCGGCCTCGTAGGCCACCTCTCGATTGATCGAATCCGCGGCCACGATCGGCGAGATCGCATCGTAGAAGTAGAGCCACTGCGCGCCACGAGACGTCGCCCCGTCCGGCCCCAGGAACGCTGCGAAGCGCGCCGCCAGGCTCGCGGCAAGCCTGTCGGACGTCAACGGGCCCGAGGCCACGATGGCCGGCCGGCCCGCCGGAAGCTCTTGAACCTCCTCGCGGATCACCTGGATCAGCGGGTGGGCGGTGATCGCCTGGGTGACCGCGGCGGCGAACTGCTCGCGATCCACCGCCAGGGCCGACCCCGCCGGGACGCGGTGCGCTTCGGCACACCGCAGGATCAACGAATCGAACGCCCGCATCTCCGCCTTGAGCAGGCCGCTCGCATCCTCGAGGGATTCGGACTTCAGGGAGTTGCTGCAGACCAGCTCGGCCAACCGATCCGTTTGATGGGCCGGCGTCCGCACCGCGGGCCGCATCTCGTAGAGGCGCACGGAGGCGCCCCGGCTGGCCGCCTGCCAGGCCGCTTCGGCTCCGGCCAGGCCGCCGCCGATGATTGCAATAACGCCTTCAGCCATCAGTGGTCAGCTTTCAGGAAGTGGCAATTTTGGAGAGTCTCCGGCCGTCGAACATCAGAGAATAGATACTGGTCATTGCGCCGCGGTGTCGGGCGTGACGGTGGCGGGAGCGGGAACCTCCCCCTCGTAGTCGCAGCCCTCTTTGATGCATCGCAGCGTCACGCCGGCCTTGCTGCGCTTCTCGACCACGAACGGCGCCTGACAGGTCGGACAGGGTGCCGCCACGGGGCGGTCCCAGATCGTGAACTCACACGTCGGGTAGGCGGTACACCCATAGAACGTGCGGCCTCGCTTGGTGCGCCGGGCCGCCAAGGGCGCGCCGCATTTCGGGCAATCCACGCCGATGGGGATCGGTTTCACGTTCTTGCATTTCGGATACGTGCTGCACGAATAGAAGCGGCCGAAGCGGCCGGTCCGGATCACCATGGGGGCGCCGCAGGTCTCGCAGACCTGGTCCGTGGGCTCCGGCGGTGCGGCGGCGGCCTTGGCAACCTTGACCACCGTCCGGCACTCGGGATAACCCGAACACGCCAAGAAGGGGCCGAACCGTCCCCGCTTCAAGACCATGGGCTTCCCACAGTTCTCGCATGCCTGTCCCTCGCCGACGATCGTGTCTCCGTCGCCGCTCCCGCCCCCCTCCGGGGCCCCATTCCCATTGCCCGGCAGCTCCTTGGTGCTCTTGCATTCCGGGTATCCCGAGCAGGCCAGGAACTTCCCGAACCGTCCCCACTTGATCACCATGGAGCGGCCGCATTTCTCGCACACCTGGTCCGTCGGTTCCTCCATGGCCTTCACGTTCTTCATCTTCTTCTTGGCGTGTTCCAGCCAGCGGGTGAAGGCCCCGTAGAACTCGTGCATGGACTCCAACCAGTCGGCGGTTCCCTCCTCGATCTCGTCCAGCCGGGTCTCCATCTGGGCGGTGAAACCGGGATCCAGAATGCGGGGGAAACTCTCGACCAAGAGGTCCACCACAATCTCGCCCAGTTCCGTGGGCCGGAATTTCCCCTCGGCCTTGACCACGTAGTCCCGATTCTGGATCACGCCGAGGATGGCGGCGTACGTGCTGGGACGACCGATTCCCCGCTCTTCCAGCTCCTTGACCAAGGTCGCCTCGGTGAAACGGGGCGGTGGCTGAGTGAAGTGCTGGACCGGGTCGAGGCCGCGGCAGTCCAGGGGCTCCCCCTCGGCAAGCTGCGGGAGACTGCGCTCTTCGTCTTCCTCCCCTTCTGCCTGCCCGTTCTTGGCTCGGTCATCCGCGCGCGCCTCGTCCTGCCCCTCCACGTACACCTGCATGAATCCGGCGAACGTCATGTGCTGACCGCTGGCGCGGAACGTGAATCGCCCGGCGGCGATGTCCACCGCGGTCGTGTCGAACACCGCCGGCCGCATCTGGGACGCCACGAACCGGTTCCAGATCAGCGTATACAGGTTCAACTGGTCCCGCGTGAGGTGGGGAGCCACCTGCGCCGGCTCGAGGAGAACGGAGGTCGGCCGGATCGCCTCGTGGGCCTCCTGTGCCCCCTTGCCGCTCTTGTACACCGGCGGGCGCTCCGGCAGAAACTGCGCCCCATACCGATCCGTGATGAAGGTGCGCACCTCGGCCTGCGCCTCGGGAGAGACCCGGGTGGAATCCGTGCGCATGTAGGTGATGAGGCCGACCGACCCGGCCTCCCCCAACTCGATGCCCTCGTAGAGCTGCTGGGCCACCTGCATCGTCTTCCGGGCTGTAAAGCGGAGCTTTCGCACCGCTTCCTGTTGGAGCTTGCTGGTGGTGAAGGGCGCGACCGGATTCCGCCGCTTCTCCTTGCGGAGGACCGTACCGACACGGAAGGCGGTTTCCGGCGCCTGAAGCGCCGCGAGGATCCGATCCGCCTCGGCCTGGGAGGAGATGCCGACCTTCTCGCCGTCCACCTTGACGAGACGGGCCGGGAATTCCGGCCCGACCCCGTCGGGGCGCACCAGCGCGGCCGTGATGGTCCAGTATTCCGCAGGGACGAAGGCCCGGATGTCTTTTTCGCGGTCCACCACCAGGCGCAACGCCACCGACTGGACCCGCCCGGCGGAAATGCCCCGGCGGACCTTCTCCCACAGCAGGGGGCTGATCTTGTATCCCACCAGTCGGTCGAGGATCCGGCGTGCCTGCTGCGCATCCACCTTGCGCTGATCGATGGGTCCGGGGTGGGTGAAAGCCTCCATCACGGCCCGTTTGGTGATCTCGTTGAACATCACCCGGTGCACCGGCTTCTTGGCCGATTTCAGTTCGTGGGCCAAGTGCCAGCAGATCGCCTCCCCTTCCCGATCCGGATCGGCGGCCAGGTAGATGGCGGCCGCGGTCTTGGCGGCTTTCTTCAAATCGGCGAGGACGTCTTTCCGGCCGGGAACGACCTCGTATTTCGGCGCGAAGTTCTTCTCGACGTCCACCGCCAGGCTCTTCGCAGGAAGATCCCGCACGTGGCCCATGGAGGCCTTGACCGTATACTCGCGTCCAAGGAACTTATTGATGGTCTTGGCTTTGGCCGGAGACTCGACAATCACCAACGACTTCGCCACGGATGGAGACTCCTCTTGAACAAGCCGTCAGCGGTCAGCCCCGGACCGCGGCTGATGACTGATCGCTGACGGCTGATCGCTTCACCTCTTGACTGGACACTGAAACCCCGTTTCGCGCAGGCCGCTCAAAATGGCCCAGATGCAAGGCGGTGCGCCGCAGCCCGAGTGAGGCGTACTGGAGGTACGCCGCAGCGAGTGGCGAGGCGGACCAACGCAGCAGATGGGCCGTTTTCAGCAGCCTGCCAGAATCGAAAACCCAAGGCGCCTACCCGGCCTTGGGTCGCGTGATACCTCGCGGGGCCCCTCGGGGTCACCCAGCGTCGCGCTGTTCGAAGATTTTTCCCGGCAGCTGTCGGATGGCGCCCTTCATCTCCAAGCCCACCAGAACCGAGGCCACCCGTCCGCCGCCCCACCCGCTTCCCACGATGAGGGCATCGATGTGTTCCGGACCGCGCGCCAGCAGGTCGTAGATCCGCTGCTCGTCTGCCGTCAGGTCGGCGGGTGGCGGCCCCGCCGGACGGCGCCGCCGTCGCTGCTTCAGGGTCGGCACGAGTTCGACGAGGACATCCTCCCAGCTCTCCACCAGCTTGGCCCCGGCTTTGATGAGGCGATTGCATCCCTCGCTGTACCGGGCGTGAACCCGGCCGGGAACCGCAAATACCTCGCGACCTTGCTCCAGGGCGTGATGGGCGGTGATGAGCGCTCCACTCCCCACGCCCGCCTCCACCACCACGACCCCCAGGCTGAGACCGCTGATGATCCGATTGCGACGTGGGAAATTCACCCGGAGCGGCGCCGTACCGAGGGGGAACTCACTGAGGAGGGCGCCGGCGTTCGCCACCTCATTCGCCAGTCCGCGATGCTCCGGCGGATAGATCTGGTCCAGCCCGCTTCCCAGGACGGCCAGGGTCCGGCCGCCGACCTCGATGGCACCCCGATGGGCCGCCGCATCGATGCCCCGCGCCAGCCCGCTCACGATGGTCACGCCGCGCCGGCCGAGTTCCCGTCCCAACTCCCGGGCCATCTCCTCGCCGTAGGCGGTCGCGCGGCGGGATCCGACGATCGCCACCGCCACGTCGTCGTCCGGCTCGAGTGCCCCTCGTATGTACAGGACGGGCGGGGCCGAACGGATCGCGTGCAGGCGGGCTGGGTATTCGGTATCGCCCCACACCAGCACCGTGAGGCCGGCATCCACAACACGCGCCTGGTCCTGTCGAACCATGCGCGCCCACGGAAACCGCCGCATGGCAGAGGCCATCACCGGCCCGATCCCCGTTACCTGCTGCAAGGCGTCTGGGGAAGCCGTCCACGCCCGAGAGATCGACCCGAAAGTCTCGAGCAACCCCTGCAGGGCGACACCACCGAGCTGGGGAAGCAGGCCACACGCCCAGCGGGCCTCCCGCTCCGTGTCCGCCGGGAAAGGCGATCCGGTGTATATCGGAGGCCGGGCGCCGCTGCGCATCGCCCTCCTCGCTAGGTTTCGAGCGTCGCCTCGGACCCGCGCTCGCGCCTCAGGGGGCGATCTGCTGGCTCAGGACGGCCTGATCCCCGACCCGTATCTCCCGGGCGCTGCTCGTCAGGAGGACGGTCACCGAACGCTCCACGACTCGAATCACGACCGCGCTTCCCAGCCGGTCGGACGGCATGGGAAGCATCTCGCCCGCCGCCGTTGGGGCCGGACGGTTCGGCCGCTGAAGTGCAAAGACATCCCCCAGGGCGACACCCTGATCCGCACCCACATCCAAGAAGGCCATCTGCTGCAGCCCCATGAGCTGCTCGCCCCGGAGTGAATCGACGACGATACCGCTCACCGACCGCCGGGCCGGCTGCGGGGTCTTCTCCTCGGGGAAGAGCAGTGGCGTAAACGGCATCACGCGATCGCCCAGGCCAATCGGTCCGCAACTGTAGCTGACGCGAGCCTGCACGACCCGAGCCTGCACGCCCGTCACGTCGAGCAACCCCACGGCGTAGAGAACGCGGCCGGCTGACTGCCCCGTGCGCGGATGGATCAGCCGCCTCCCCTCGCGCGCCACCAAGAGTCGATCGCCCGGCTTGACGGAGCGGTTGTCATCCAACCCGACGACGACGCGGTCCTCCATCGAGAGCATGACGCGGTCCTCGGAGCTCATCACGAGAGTCCCGATCCCCACACGGTCCACCATCTGCTCCGGCACGAGTCCGGGACTACAGACCATGGCGTGGCGACTGGCCGGCGGCACGGGCGGTTCGGGTGCGGGCTGCGCCTCTACCGGTGCGGGAGGCGGCACGGCGGCCACGGGTGGTGCGGGAGGCGGCGGCAGTGCGGGTGCGGCCGGCGGTGCGGGAGGCGGCGCCTCCACCGTCTGCGCCGGAGCGGCCGGCGCGGGCGCCTCGACCACAGGAGCGGCCGGGTTCAGATCCTTCCCGGGCACCACCAACTGATCGCCGGGAAAGATGAGATTCGGATTGGAGATGAAGCTGTTCTGCTCCCAAAGCCGGGGCCAGAGCAGGGGGTCTTGGAGCAGATCCCGCGAAATCCCCCACAGCGTATCGCCCTTCTTGACCACATACGGCCCCTCTGGCGCGACCAGCGGCGATCCCGGCGCCGGCGCCGGCGGGTTGGCCGCACCCGCCGGGGCCGGCAGGAAACAGGCCAGCAACACAAAGGTCCCCAGACCGACCCACCCCATCCGTTTCATGGGCGCTCCTCCGGACGAGCCTGCGCGTCGAGCCGCGGCCACCCCTCGCCATGGAGGGCGAGCCACGGTTGGCCGTCGGGCCGAGCGCGGGCGGCGTCCCTAACAGATCCGAAGCCGTACTCCAGCAGTGCTGCCGCGCTTGTCCATCGCTGCGGGTCGTTGAGCAACACGGCGATCATCCGGTGGCTTCCCCGGCTGGCCGACGCCACCAGGCAGCGGCCTGCCGAATCGGTATACCCGGTCTTCACCCCATCCGCCCCTGCGACCTGGCCAAGGAGGCGATTATGGCTGAGCACGATTCGGTTCTGGGGCACCAGATTCCGACGACCCGGCTTCCAGATCGTGAGCATGCGCTTGCCGCGCGCGGACCAACTCCGCGAACCTCGAATTGTCCAATGCCACGCGGGTCAGGGTCGCCATGTCTCGGGCAGTCGTGAAATGAAACGGCTCGTCCAGACCGTGCGGATTGGCGAATCGGCTGCTGGCCATGCCCAGATCCTTGGCTGTCTCGTTCATGAGAGCCGCGAATCCGGTAAGGCTACCCCCCACGTGTTCCGCCGCCGCCACGGCCGCGTCGTTCGCCGATCGGATCAGCAGCGCGGCCAAGAGATCCGCCGAGCGTGATGCGCTGACCGGCGCGCAACCCCAGCCGTTGTCCGCCCGTCTGGGCGGCCGCCTGACTGACCACGACCGTGTCGCTCAGCCGGCCGCGCTCCAGGATGATGAGCGCGGTTAGAATCTTGGTCACACTCGCCGGCGGAAGGGGTGCGTCCGGATACCTCTCGTACAGGACAACGCCGGATTTCGCGTCCACCAGAATGGCCGAGGCCGCGTTCACACCGAGCCGAGGCATCCCGCCGGTGTCCGCCGGAAGCCCGGCTCTGGGCAATTCGAGCGATTCAACGGCCGGCGGCAACGGCGCGTACGTGCGTGCCGAGACCGTCGCACGGCTCTGTGATTTCGATCGGTGCCGAGTGGTCCCCGTGTTCCGCACCGCCAGCGCCGAGCCGGCGAGACCGAGGAGCAGGCATCCCACCACGGCGCCGCACAGGAGGCGTTGGGTTGTCCGGGGCGCGCCATCAATGGCCCGAGTTGCGTCAACCGGCATGAGTGGCTCCGTCCGCCGCCGCAGAATTTCCGGCGAGAAGGTCTTCAGTCAACGCGCACCAGGCGTGGCCCACAGCCATATGTGTTTCCTGAATGCGGGGCGTGGCTTCGCTGGGAACGACGAAGGCCTCGTCCGCCGCCGCGGCCAGCGCCCCGCCGGAGCCGCCGCACAGGCCGACGGTCTCGACGCCCAGGTCCCGTGCCGCTTCGACCGCCCGCAGCACGTTGGGCGAATTGCCGCTGGTGCTGATGGCGACCAAAAGATCGCCGCGCCGCGCCAGCGCCTCGACCTGTCGAGAGAAAATCCGATCGAATCCCGAATCGTTGCCGATACTCGTCAACACCGACGTATCCGTGGTCAGAGCGAGGGCAGCCAAGGCGCGTCGATCCCGCTGGAACCGATTGACGAACTCCGCCGCCAGATGTTGAGCATCCGCGGCGCTCCCGCCGTTTCCACAGAACAGGATTTTTCCCCCTCTTCGGAGCACGTCTGCCATGCGTCGAGCCATTGCCGCGATGCGTGTTGCATTTTCCCTGCCGAAAGACAGCGTGAGCGCGGCGCTCTCCTCGAACATCGCCCGGATACGCTCTTCCATTCGTTCCTCCGGATCGCCGCGGGTCGTTTCACAGGGCATCACCACGAGTTTCGCGAGAGCCCCGGGCCGTCGTCGCCCACAACGTCGCGTCCCAACAGCGATTGCTCAATCGCGCAACTATAGCCGCGAGCCCAACCTTGTCAAGAAAAAAGGAACACCCGGGCTCTCCGGAATGAGAACACGTCGAGAAAACGGTCAAATTTTCCGAGGGGTTCCCAGAGACTGCAGGGCTCGGTCCATGTCCCTGACTGCCAAAGGGGTCGCGCGGTCCGGTAATCTGGCAGTCAACAATGAGCTTGCCACTGCGTGTCGGCCAACCCGGTGCTCCGGATCAGGTTTCATCCAGAAGGTGGAGATCCTTCACGCGTAACTGGAGGATTTCACGTCCGTTCCAGGCGTTTCGCTCCGGTACGAAAGCGAGATCCACCTGCGGGGAGGTCGGCTGGTCGAGCGCCTCGGCGTAAGAGCCGAAATTGAACCCGATGGCTTCGACGACCTGTCGCCCGGACACGGACTGGCGGACCTTGAATTTCAGGTGGTTCCGGCCAACCCGCCGGGGGGAACGCATCACCTGGAGCCCCCGGGCGGCCAACACCGGCTCGGGGTTCCCCAGACCGTGGGGGCCGAGGTGTGCCAGGTCGTCCACCACGTCCAGGTCAAGGTCGTCCAGGGCTACCTCGGCTTCGATTTCCAAGACGGGCGCCAGCGCCTCGTCCGTGAGGTCCGCCGCCGCGAGCGACAGGAAACGATCCCGGAACGCATCGATGCGGTCCGGCGCAAGCGAGAAGCCGCCAGCCGACCGGTGGCCGCCGTAGTGCGTGAGCAGATCGGCGCACCGCCCCAGGGCATCCGCCGCGTGCCAACCACCGGCCGACCGGACCGAACCCCGCGCGTAATCCCCTTGCATGCCGATGAGCGCCGCAGGCTTACCGAACCGCTCCACCAGTCGCGCCGCCACGATTCCCAGCACCCCGGGATGCCAGTCTGGTGACGCCAGGACGATCGCCCGATCGCGCGCGAGGTCGTGGGTCGCCGCGGTGCGCGCCAAGGCATCCGTGAGAACCTGGCTCTCCAACTCCTGCCGCTCGCGATTCTGACGGTCGAGCTGCGCCGCGAGTTCGCGGGCCTCGAACGGATCCGTCGTCAACATCAGCCGGACGGCGACCGTGGCGTCGTCCAACCTTCCGGCGGCGTTGATGCGGGGCGCCAAGCCGAACGCAACCCGCCCGGGCGTCACCCCGGCGGGGTCCGAGAGAGACACCCCCGCCACCTCGCCAAGGGCCCGAAGGCCGGGGCGGGTCGTGGCGGCCAGCTGGGCCAAGCCGTGCTTCACCAGAACACGATTCTCGCCCACCATGGGAACCAGGTCCGCGATGGTGCCCAGGGCCACCAAGTCCAGCAGCGGCCAGCACTCCTCGCGCGCGTCGGCTCCGTAGAATGCCTGGAGCAGCTTGAACGCGATCCCCACACCGCAGAGCTCTTTGAAGGGATAGCCGCAGCCGGGTTGTCGAGGATTCAGGATGGCCGTGGCGGGCGGCAAGGTGGGTGGAGGCACGTGGTGGTCGCAGATGAGCACGTCCAGTCCGCGGTCGCGCGCCAGGGCCACCTCCGCATGGGCCGTGATCCCGTGATCGACGGTGATCAGGACCCGCACGCCCCGCGCGGCCGCTTCTTCCACGATGCTCGCCGGCAGGCCGTATCCGTGCTCTTGCCGGTTCGGCACCGCATAGGTCGCATCGGCACCCGCGTGGGTCAGGCCGGCGACCAGGACCGCCATCCCCGTCACCCCGTCCACGTCGTAATCGCCGCAGACCAGGATCGGTTCGCGGTGCGTGACGGCCTGCTGCAGCCTCTCCACCGCGCAGGCCATCCCGGCCATGCTGCGCGGGTCGTGCAAGGCATCGGGGGAAGCGTCCAGGAAGGTACGGGCGAGGTCGGGGGTGGTACAACCGCGTCGCATCAGGAGGTGGGCGACCAGCCGCGACACCCCAAGCGACTCGCCCAGAGCAGCCGCCGACTCAACATCTTGGTCGGCGATCCGCCAGCGCCTCGCGATTTTTGATTCGGTCACGGAGACTCCGCCTCACCGCCGCGGGCGACGGGCGGCCTCGCTGCGGATGCGCCACTCGTAGATCAGCGGGGAGGCCACGAACCACGACGAGTAGGTCCCTACCACGATCCCGAGCACAAGGGCCAGAGCGAAATCGTGCAGGACCTCTCCGCCGAGGAAAAACAGCGCCGCGGCGGCCAGCAGGGTCGTGAGCGAGGTCATGGCGGTTCGGCTCAGCACTTGGTTGATGCTGGCGTTCATGACGTCACCCAGGGCTTCCTTGCGGCGAGCACGGAGGTTCTCTCGAATGCGGTCGTACACCACCACCGTGTCCGTCAAGGAATAGCCGGCAACGGTGAGCAAGGCGGTCACGATGAGAAGCGTGATCTCCTTGTTCAGGATGAAGACGACGCCGAGCACGGCGAGGACGTCGTGGAAGGTCGCCACCGTGGCGGCCACGCCGAATCGGAACTCAAACCGCCAGGCGATGTAGAGAACGATCCCGGCGAGGGAGATCACAACCGCCAGGAGTGCCTTCTTCTGCAACTCCTTGCCGATGGCCGGTCCGACCTCCGTAGAGGCCTCCAGGGTGAACGGGTTGTCGCCAAACCCGGCGCGCAAAGCGTCCTGCACCTGCTGCGCCATGCCGGCCTCCGCCGTGCTTCGCTTGAGCCGGATCATCACGCTTCGGCCGTCGGCGAACTGCTGCGGCTCGCTGTCCCGGATGCCGCTCTTGCTCAACGCCTGTCGCACCGCTCCCAGGTCCACGGACCGTTGGAACTTCACCTGGATCGACGTACCGCCCGCAAAGTCGATCCCCATGTTGGCCGCCCCGCGGGAGATCTGGATCAGCGCCACGACCCCGAGCAGAACCAGCAGGCCGGAAATCATGTAGGCGATGTACCGCTTCCCGATAAAATCAAAACTGGTCTTCCCCAGAATTTCCACGATCAACCCGTCCCCTTGTCCGCCGGCGGCGGAAGTCAGGAGCAGTGGGGCTGCCTGCCCGTGGCTGGGCCTTTGGTGCCCCGGATTCCGCCCTCTCGATCAAATGCTCAAGGTCTTCAAGTCGCGACGCGACGTCAACCAGTCGTAAACCACCCGCGTGCCGACCAAGGCCGAAAACAGGTTGATCGCCACCCCCAAGCTCAAGGTCACGGCGAACCCCTTGATCGGCCCGGTACCGAACAGGAAGAGGGCGGCCGCCGTGATCAGCGTGGTGACGTGCGAGTCCACGATCGTCACGAAGGCCTTGTCATACCCGGCGTCGATAGCCGACCGGACCGTCTTGCCCAGCTTCAACTCTTCCCGGATGCGCTCCAAGATGAGGACGTTGCTGTCCACCGCCATCCCGATGCCCAAGGCAATGCCCGCGATGCCCGGGAGCGTGAGGGTCGCCCGCATCGCCACCAAGATGCCGACGAGCATGATGGAATTCAAGACCAAGGCGAAGTCCGCGATGACCCCGGACACCTTGTAGTAAACCGCCATCAGGGCGACCACCAGAACGGCCGCCAGGAGCGCCGCCTGCACGCCCTTCTGCACCGAGTCTTGGCCCAGACTCGGCCCGACAGTCAGGTTCGCGATGATCTGGACCGGAGCGGGCAAAGCGCCGGCGCGAAGCACGATGGCTAAATCCCGCGCCCCTTCGGCCGTGAAGCTCCCCTCGATCTGACCGCGGCCCTCACCGATCTTGGATCGAATCACCGGGGCGCTGAACACCGTGTCATCCAGCACGATCGCCAGATGCTTGCCGATGTTCGCACCGGTAAAGTCGCCGAAGATCCGCCCCCCCTCGCTGTCCAGCGCAAAGGCGACCAGCCATCCCCCTTGCTCGTCCGGCCGCACCTCGGCGCTGGTGAGATTGGCCCCGGTGATGATCGCCTGCCGCCGGACGACGATGGGGCGCTTCCCCACCGTTTGCCGCCGGTCGTCCACCTCGCGCAACGAGAGCAGTTGCAGATCCGGGGGAAGGTTCACCTTTCCCTGCGCCACTTCCTCCGGATTGAGGCTGTCGTCCACCGCCTTCAATTCCAGGAGCGCGGTCTTGCCGATGAGGTTGATGGCACGCTGCGGGTCTTTGATCCCGGGGAGCTGGACCACGATACGCCGGTCCCCCTCCGGAACGATGTGCGGCTCGGTCACGCCGAACTGGTCCACCCGGTTCCGGATGGTCTCCAGGCTCTGGCGGACCGCCAGCTCCTCGATCCGTTTCACTTCGCGCGGCTGCAAGGTCAACCGCAGTTCGTCGGGCGTCGCGCCGGGGATCTTGTCTACCGTGACCAACTCGCCCAACGCCTTCTGCGCCTTGTCCCGGTCCCCCGCTTTCGCTACCTTCAGGACGATACCGGTCGTGCCCTCGCGGGTGAGCTGGGCAATCTCGACTTTGTCCTTGTCGAGCAGCCGCTTTGCCTCCTCGCGCAACCGGTCGGTCGCGTTTTCCACCGCCTTCTCGACCTGCACCTCAAGGACGAGGTGCATCCCACCCTGCAGATCAAGACCGAGGTTCACCTTCTCGGCGCGCGGCAGGATGCCGGGAAAGAGGGATGGGAGACTCTCCACGGGGAAGACGCTCGGCACGATGTAATAGCCCGTGAGCAGCGTGAGCACCAGTAACAGGATGATGCGACCGCGGATCCGTTTTCGCACCGGACGGCCTCCAAGAACGACACACGGGCTAAGGGACCGGGGAGCGGAGCCACCCCAGCCTCAGCCCGCAACCGACGATTTCCCTGGCGAAACTGCCGGCGCACTATACCAGGGTGCGCGGAAAATGCAATCCCTTTCCGCAAAAAAGGCGTGGGAGGAAACAACCCCGCCGTCGGACGCGACACGGGGCGGGGGGGCTGACTTGAAACTCGGTCTCCGGCGTCGTGTCGTCAGGCGGCCATGACCCGGACCTGCGGCTCCGGAGCGGCGGGCCCTGCCGCCCCGTTGGACGGAAGCGCGGGATCAAGGACGCCGTCGATCCGAGCGCCCCGCCCTCCCTGAAATTGGAGGTATTCGACGGCCGTCTGTGAGACTTCTTCCCCTGGAACCAGAATCGGGATACCGGGAGGATAGATCGTGATGATGTCCGCACTCACGCGGCCCGCCGCCTGAGACAGTGGGACCAGCGCATGACGGGCGAAATACGCCTCCCGCGGGGAACAGGCCAGGCGAGCCTCCTGCACGGGCGGAACGGCGGGAATGTCGGCGGGTTGCCCCGTGCGGGTCGTCGCGGACCGGCGGGCCAACCCCTCCAGCCCGGTCACCAGCCGGTCCAGATCGTCGCGACGGTCGCCGATACTCACGATCACCAGCACGTTAAACAGATCCGCCATCTCCACCTGGATGCCGAACTCGGTGTTCAGGAGGCCGGAGGCGGCGTACCCCGTCAACCCGATCCCCTTCACCGAGATGGTGAGCTTGGTGACGTCCAGACGAAAATCCCCCCACGCCTCGACCTGCGCAGCGTCGAGGCACCGCAGTCCGGCGATACGGTTGATCCGCGCCCGCGCCTCCTCCGCCAGTTCGATCGCCTTCGCCAGGAGTTTCCGCCCTTCCGTCGCCATTTGCATGCGCGCCAGATCCAACGAGGCCATCAGAATGTAGGAGGGGCTGGTGCTTTGCAGCATCTGGAGAATCGCGGCAACGCGGGCCCCGTCCACCCGCCCGTCTTTGAGATGCAGCATAGAGGCCTGCGTCATGCCGCCGACGATCTTGTGGGTGCTCTGCACGGTGAGATCCGCCCCGGCATCCACCGCCGAGGTGGGCAGCGCGGGGTGGAAGTGCAGATGCGGACCATGCGCTTCGTCCACCAGGAGTATCTTCCCCTCACGGCGGGCCGCGGCGGCGATGGCGCGTGTGTCGGCGGCAATCCCGTAATAATTCGGGCTCGTCACCGTCACCACGCGTGCCCGCGGGTGCGCCTGCATGGCGGCCTCCGCCGCCTCCGCACTGACGTTGACGGCAATGCCCAGGTCCGCGTCAAAACGGGGAAGGAAAAATCGAGGGATGGCCCCGCTCAGGATGATCCCGGCCAGGATAGACTTGTGGGCGTTGCGTGCCACCAGCACCTCGTCCCCGGGAAGGACCGTGGAGAGGATCATGGCGTGATTGCCGACGGTGGTGCCGTTCACCAGAAAGAAGGACCGATCGGCACCATGGGCCTCCGCCGCCAACTCCTGCGCCTCCTTGATGACGCCCACCGGCTTCTGGAGGCAGTCCACCTCGTCCAGGGTGGTCAGGTCGATCGCAAAGATCTTGCTGCCGACGAACTTTCGGAAGCGGGTGGAGATGCCCTTGCCGCTCTTGTGGCCCGGCGTATGAAACGAGACCTTCTTGGCCTCCGCCAGGTTGACCATCGCATCGAAGAGCGGCGTACGGAACTGGTGTGCGGGGATGGCAGCCACGTCCGGCTCCTATCGAAACGCGAAGAGCGGATGATTGTCCTCGATGATGCGCTTTTCCGCGGCCAACTGCTCTCGCACGTGCTTCGGGAGACAGAAACTCATGGCGTGGGTTTCGCCGTCATAATACCGGAGCGGCCCGCCAACGCGCTCTCGAATCCGCCGGTCGATCTCCTCCCGGCCCACGGCAGCAGGGTGCTCCCCCTTGCCCGCGTACAGGAATCCCCAGGGCCGTCCGAACGAGGGGATATCCGCGAAGTACGGGGCCACCACGGGAAAGACGCTCCGCAGCGTGGCATGCACGGTGGCAAAACAGTCCAGACCGGTCAGGCTGACGGTCCCGGCCTGGACCGCCAACGCGCCCTGTGCCGTCAGGCGGTCGAAGACGACCTTGTAAAACTCCTGGGTAAACAACAGATAAGCGGGCCCTTCCTCGATAGGCTCCGAAATATCGATGATGAGAATATCGAAGGTCTGATCCGAGGACTCCAAGAACGCTCGCGCGTCCATGAACTCGACCCGGACGCGCGGGTCCTCAAAGGCGCCGGCGCTCATCTCGGGGAGGTGACGTCGGCAGAACTCCACCACCGCGCTGTCGATGTCCACCATCAGGACGCTCTCGACGCTCCGGTGTTTGAGGATCTCGCGCACGGGCGCCCCCTCGCCGCCTCCTACCACGAAGACGCGCCTCGGATTCGGATGGCACAGCATGGCGGGATGGATGATGCTCTCGTGGTAAATGAATTCGTCCACGGTGGTCGATTGCACCTTTCCGTCCAGGATGAGCGCCTTGCCATAGCTCCCCAACTCGACAATCTCGATCGCCTGATAGGGGGACCGGCTGGTGGCGATCACGCCGGTCACCCCGTGCACGTGCCCCTCGTGCGGGCTGAATGACTCGATCAGCAACTGATGATCCTGAATCGGCATGTCGCCTCCTCCAGCGCGCATTCCTCGCGCGACCCACGCGGACCAGAAAGAGCGCGCGCCACACACCCCCGCGACCGCGACCGACCGCCGGTGCGACCAGTCCCCTGGCGGTCGGGGCGCGGAGTGGCGCCACCCGCGGCGTATGTGCCAAAGCCCATCACCCCCGGCGCCGCGGTTGGAGCCACGACTGCCGCACAACGGGAGGGAGATGGGCCGGAAAAGAATCTATCGCGGCGTTAGGATTCCGAAGAACCGGAAGGCCGGAAGACAACGCAGCGCGAAGGAAGAGCCCCGCCACCGGTCTGCGGCGGTGTCCCTCCTTCGCGCGGACACACTCAATGGACCAGCGAAAGTTCCTGCGCGGCATCGGCGACGGCCTCGCCGAGTTTCTCGTCGATGGCAACCTTGTGAGGCAGTTTTCCCGTCGTGCCCGGGATGAGTCCCCGCTTCATCTCGACAACGGACGGCGTCTTGCATCGGAAGCGGGAGGCGACATACGAGACGGCCCGTTCGGGCTTGATGACGTCGCCGCAGGTGAAAATATCCACGGCGGCGTACCGATATTCCGGCCAGGTATGGATCGAGAGGTGAGATTCCGCGATGACCACGACCCCGCTGACGCCGAAGGGATTGAACTCATGAAACGCGACGTCAACGATGGTGGCCCCACATGCGCGCGCGGCGCCGACCAAGATATCCTTGACGACGTCCACTTTCTTCAGCGTGTCTGGGTGACAACCGTGGAGTTCGACCAGCAGGTGTCTGCCCAAAGCGTGCAATGCCCTCCCCCCTTTCCCCCGATCGCCGCTCCGTGAGTCGTTCGCGGCACCGGAAATTTTTCGTAGTTGCTTATAGTGCATTTTGACGCGATTGCAAGAAAAAAATGGACGCCGAGCGGATTTTTCCTCCTGGCGGGCCGGCGGCGCCCCGAAGAGACTTCCGGCCCCAGGCACGTCGTGGCGTTCGGTCCGGGGGCCATTCGGCCGGTGCGGGACGGTATCACGTTGCTCCCACGCGAAAATTTTCGCTTGATTCCTTTGGGCCGTATGATAGGGTGCCCTCCGAGTCGGGGCAGCCACGGGCCTCCAGGGGAGGCGGCGTTGTGGTGTGCCCGTTTTCATAATGGGTGAATTCCCGGCAATCGGCGGCATCGAGCCAAGCGAGGACCGTGGGATGTACGAGGGATACTGGAGACTGGCCACCGCGCCGTTTCAGAACGTCCCTGATCCCAACTTCTTCTTCCTGTCGGCGCAGCACCGCGAAGGCTTGGCCCGACTGATGTACGCGGTGCAGCACAACAAGGGCGCCGCCTTGTTGGTCGGCGATGTCGGGTGCGGCAAGACGACCCTGAGTCGGACCTTCATTCTCCAGTTGGCCCAGGAAAAGTATGACGTCGGCCTCGTGACGAACCCGTCGCTTCCCAGCCTCGATTTTCTCGAGGAGATCGATCTTCAATTCGGCATCACCCCATCCGGAACCACCAAGGTTGCGCTCCTGCGGTCCCTGAACGACCGATTGGTGGCCAATCTGCGCGAGGGGAAAGAGACCGTCCTCGTGGTGGACGAGGCCCATTGCATCCGGGACCCGGACGTCTTCGAAGAACTCCGGATGCTGCTGAACTTCCAGTTGAACGATCGGTTCCTGCTCACGCTGATCCTCATGGCCCAGCCGGAGATCACCGACATGATCGGCCGGATCAAGCCCTTGGATCAGCGGATCGCCCTTCGCCACCATTTGAAGCCGCTCAGCCAGGCCGAGGCGGCCGCCTACGTCGCCTTCCGCATGGAGCGGGCGGGCGCCGCCCAGTCCCTGTTTGACGACGAGGCGATCCGCCTCGTCTGGGAGCACGCCGGCGGCGTGCCGCGCCGCCTCAACACACTATGCGATCTGTGCCTCCTCGAAGGGTCCGTCCACGCCGCTAAAATCGTGGATGCCCCGTTGGTGAAGCGGGTCCTCAACGGCCTCGGGGAGACTCGATAGACCGCACCCGGACACGCCGCGCCGGCCGGGGCGCAGCGACAGCGACGCACACGGTGTTGCCGGCACAGAGATCGATTCGGATGGCTGCATAACCGGAGAAGGAGGGCGCGCCATCGTTCGCTTAAGCGATCTCGTCCGCAAATCGGCATCGGACCATCGCGACCCCACTCCCGAGGCGTCGTTTTCTGTCGCCGCGGCGGGGTCCGCCCAGGCGGCGCCGGCTATTCCGCCTGCGCCCCAACCCGCCGCCCAACCCGATCCGCTCCACTACCCGCTGGCGCTGCAAGAGGTGGCGCGTGCCATGGAGGCTGCGGCCGCAGGGACTCCCTTCCGGATCGGCACACTCCAGCGCGTGGCGGCCGGGATGGTGGAGGCCATCGCGACCGATGACGCGCTGCTCGTCCAGGCCCTGGAAGATGGTGAGGGGCGCTACGATCTGGCGCGTCACATGGTCAACACCGGCGTCTTCGCCATCAAGATCGGGCAGGGGGCGGGCTGTCGCCCCGAGGAATTGCCGTGGCTGGGTCTTGCCGCCTGCCTGCACGATGTCGGCATGGTCATCGTCCCGAATCGGATCCTCGACAAACCGGAGGCGCTCACCGAGGAAGAGACCGCCCTGGTGCGTCGGCATCCCGAGAAAGGGTTTCGGATCCTGCACGGCCTGGGCGCGGAGTTCGAGTGGCTGGCCAACGTCGTCCTGCAGGAGCACGAACGCGAAGACGGCAGCGGCTACCCTCGCGGCCTGATGGGGCAGGAGATTCACGAGTACGCGAAGATCATCGGTTTGGCAGACGCCTACGAGGCCCTCACACACACCCGCCCCTATCGCAGCCGCCGGGGACCCTTCGAGGTGATCAAGGAGCTCATGACATCCGGGCGGGCGAAGTTCCCCGACCGCGCGCTCAAAGGGCTCATCCGCGGTCTGTCCGCCTTCCCGGTGGGCAGCTACGTGCGCCTCAACTCCACCGAGATCGCGCGGATCGTGGCCACCAACCCGACCTTTCCCCTTCGGCCGGTGGTCGAGATCGCCATCGGGCCGAAAGGCGAAGCCCTCGAGCCACGCCGTCGGGTGGATCTGTCCGCCAACACGCTGCTCTACATTACAGAGGCGTTCTCGGGGAGGAATCCGAGCTAGGGCGTACGATGACTTGTCCATTTTTGTAATTTTGTACGGCTCTTAACGCCGTTACCGAAATCTCCGCCAAGTTATTCTTTGACAGCGGCGGACGACGAAGTCGTTCCGGGTCCGGGGGGCGCCGTTCGGAGGTCGCCCCCGAGGCAGTGCATGCCACAGAGACCGCCTGTCAATCCGTCCCGCACCTCTCCTACTCGGCGTTCGCCGGTCGGATCGGCGCCCGCGTCTCGGCGGATCGGATCCCTCTGGACGGCAGCCTCGAGGTCACGTTCCGCTGTAACCTCCGCTGCGCCCACTGTTTCGTGAACGAATCCGGCGGCGATCGCGGCGCTGCAACGGCACGAGCTCACCGCCGCCGAGATTCGCCGGCTCACGGACGAGGTGGTGGATCGCGGATGTCTCTGGATGCTTCTCACGGGCGGCGAACCGCTGCTCCGGTCCGACATCCGCGAGATCTATCTCCACATGAAGCGGCGCGGACTACTGGTCACGCTCTTCACCAATGGCACCGCCGTCACCCCTCGTCTCGCCGACCTCTTGGCGGAATGGCCGCCCCTGGTGGTCGAGGTATCGATCTACGGGAGCACCCCCGAAGTGTACGAGCGTGTGACGGGTGTCCCCGGTTCATTCCGGCGGTGTCTCCGCGGCATCGAGTTGCTCCTCGACCGCCGGGTCCGTCTGCGACTGAAGACCGTGCCGACCACACTGAACCATGACGACCTGGACGGCCTGCGCGCCCTGGCGGCCGGATACGGGTTGGAGTTCCAGTGGGACCCGCTGGTGAACTGCCGCCTGGACGGCGCGGCCGGGCCGGCAGGCGTGCGGCTTTCGCCTCAGCAAGTGCTGGCCCTGGAAGCGCGCCGAGGAGAAGCGGGCGGCCGCGTATCGGTTGGAGTTCGCGAAAGCCTCCCGGGTCGAGGCACGGGCCGACCTGATCACCTGCGGTGCGTACCTTCACTCGTTCCACATCGATCCGTACGGGCGCCTCGTCCCCTGCATGCTGCTTCGTGAGCCGGCGTACGACTTGCGCCAGGGGACGTTCCGGGAGGGGTGGGACGAGCATTTCCCCGCCATGCGTCGGCAGGCGCGGACCAAGACCATGCCTTGCGACACCTGCGATCTGCACTCCGCCTGCGACCAGTGCGCGGGATGGGCCGTGCTGGAGTCTGGAGACCCCGAAACCCGAGTGCCGTTCCTGTGTGACCTCGCCAAACTCCGCGCTGGGGCGTTCGGCCCCCCGCGCGAGCCCCGGGATTGGACAGGGAAGGCGGCAGCTCGATGAACCCAACGCAGCCCAGACTCCCCTACCGAAAGCCGACGATCGAGCGGATCACACTGGTCGGCGAGGAGACCGCCGCCGTCCCCAACTGCAAGCGGGACACCGGCGGGGGAAGAAGCCAGACCTATCCCAACCCGTGTCGGATCGAGTGGTGGTGGGATATCTTCGGCGTCCGGTGCCGCGAGTCAAGGGGATCTTAAGGTCGGCGCCTTTAGCCCCGCACCGCAGCCTGGGCAGAGATCGAGTTGGCCGCGATGCATTATTCTGGAGCGTGCTTGGCGTACTTTCCAGGGAATCGCTGGGGTCGTGACGGCCTCAAAGAACTCCCCGATGACCTGTTTCCCCATTCTTGGATAGGTGGTGGGCTATGACCGTGGACTCGACGAAACGCGACTATGTGAAACCCTCCCTCGAACGAATCGACCTCGCCGGCGAGGAAACGGCCGCGGTCCCCAATTGCAAGCGAAGCAATGGAGGCGGAAAGAACCTGACGTTCCCAAACCCGTGCGATATCCGGAGCGTTGCAAAATGCAGGGACAACAGGGGCTCCTGAGCGAACAACCTTCGGCGGCAGCGGCCGGACGAAAGTAGGTTGCTGGTGAATGCTGGCGCGGCGAGGCATGTCTCCGGCAACCCGACCGTCGACCGCGTGCTACCCGCCAGTGCGCGCATGCTCTGCTTTCCCGGCTCCCGGACAAACCATGCCTAATCGATTCACCCTCCGGATCGGCCCCGTGTGCGTTTCGCTCCATGGGGAGATGGATCCTGGGCGGTGGCAGCTCGACGCCGGACACCCGAAATTCTTCGCGCCAGCAGCGGATTCCGATCTGACCCTGCAGATGGTGTGGGACTCCACCGGACGCCGCTCGGCGCCGCCGGTGTTCCGAGCCGGCGGTGTGGCGAGCTTTTATCGGGACGATGGCCGATGGACGATCCGCGTCGGAGAGGATGCGACGACCGGCCGCGCGGACCGGGCACTCCGACTGGACGCATCCGGCACCACGGGGTGCCTCGTGATGGACCCAAAGCGCGTCCCCGATCCGTCGTCCAGATACCCGCTGGAGTACCCCCTGGAGGACTTGCTCTTCCGCCACCTCTTGGCCGAGCATGACGCACTCCTGGTCCACGCCTGCGGCGTGCACTGGCACGGCGCCGGCGTCCTGTTTGTCGGATCGTCCGGGGCGGGCAAGAGCACGGCGGCTCGCCTCTGGCGCGCCGCGGGCGCCACGATCCTGAATGACGACCGGGTCGTCTTGGAGGCGAGCCCGGAGGGCCTTCGCATGCACCCGACCCCGTGGTTCGGCGAGAATCCGGAGGTCGGCGGAGACGCGGCGCCGGTCCGGGCAGTCTACCTACTGCGCCAGGGAACCGACGTGGCGTTCGAACCGCTTCGCCCGGCAACGGCGACCGCGCTCGTGTTCGCCAAATCGTTCCCTGCGGTATGGGATGCGGAACGGATGGGAAACACCCTGGAGACGCTTGGGCGGATCTGCCGCGAGGTGCCGTGCGGATGGCTCACCGTTCCGGCCGACGGCCGTGAGGTGGACTGGGTCCAGGCTCAACTTGGAAAGGCGTGAGGGCGGGGATCAGCGCGGAGGGGTGACGTCCAAACCATCGGACGTATCCGCAACGGATCGGATTGCACGGAGGTCGAGCAGGTGGCCCAGAAATTCTTCGAGGTCCGCACGTATCTCCGCCGGGCTGCCGGCAAAGGTGTCCTCGACAGCGAGGGCGAGGGCGGCCGGCGTGGCGGCGGCCGCCAGTCGCTCCCAGATGAACGTGGCCACCTCGTTCAGTGTGTAGATGGATTCAAGGTCCCCGATCTGCCGGTGGATCGGAACCAGCACCGTCTCGCCGGCAATGGTCCTGGCGACGAACTCGTCGGTACGTTGATAGCGGTTGCTGTCGGACGCGTGTGCCATGGCCAGTCAACATAGCCCGCGCCTGTGGGGAAGTCAAAACCAAACTGGCGGATCGGTGCTCTGGTACGGAACGCTGGTCGGCCTGCGTCGCACAGAGTTCGCGGGCAGGCTGGCGGAGCGCCTCCGCTCACCCGTGGTGTGGCCGGAGGTCCTGACGGCGTCGCGTCGCTGGCGCGTCGCACCGCTCCTCTATGCCGGGCTGCAAACCGCGGCGGCCCGTGCGGTCCCGCCCGCCGTGTTGGAGGCGCTGCGCCGGGCGACCCTGGCGAGCGGGGCGCGATCCGTGCGCCTGGAGCGGGCCGCCGCCTTGGCGATTGAGGCCGCCTCCGGCGAGGGGATCCCGATTCTGCTGCTCAAGGGTCCGGCACTGCAACGCCTGGTCTACCCGGCGGGGATCCCTCGCCCGCTGGACGATGTGGACCTTCTGGTCGCCCCGGCCGACGGCCCGCGATTCGGGGACGTGCTGCGCCGCTTGGGGTATCGGAACGACCTCCGAGGAGAAGAGGACTTCTTCGCCCCCGACCTCACCCACAGCATCGATCTCCACACCGGCCTCCTCAACACCACGCGGCTGCCCGCACGCGGCGCCCTGTGGCCTCAAGCCTTCGAAACAATCTGGCGACGCCGACAGCCCCTGACGCTGGCAGGGGCCCCAGCCTGGACGCTGGGTCCCCAGGACTATCTCCAGTATCTCGCGGTTCATGCGGTGCACCACCACGGCATGCAGGGAGTCCGGTGGATGGCCGATTTCCTGGCGGCCCTGCAGGCGTGGCCGCCGTCGCCCCCGGCGTGCCTCCGCAGTCCGGCCGGGGTGCGCCGGAGCGTGTGGTATTGCCTCGACCGCCTCGCAGTTCTGGGAGTGGATCCGGTGCCGGAGACTCGCGCGGCGCTCCGGCCGCAGTACCTCTTCCCCGGGGAGCGCCGCATCCTGGCGCAGACCGGACGCGGAGAGGGAGCCGGACATCTTCGCTACGGCCTGACGTTCGCCTGTCTCCCCGGATGGCCGGCCAGGGCCGCGTTCGCGCGGCAACTCCTTTTCCCAGCGGGCAGGGTGTTCGCCACGGGGTTTTCGGACGGGGGATGCCCCGCTCGTCACGCATGGATGACCCACTGGCGACAGATGGCGCGACTCGCCTTGGGGCATACAGAACCAACACGGGCGGCAGACAAAGAAGATGCCGGATGAGCGCGCGGCCCCGAAAAGAACCGTCGTGGGTCCGAGGGACAGCAAATGCTTGACGCGGATGAGGGCGTTCTATACCATCCGCCGCCAGAGCAGGCAGCGTGGGAGGTAGACCGGTGAAACCAACATCGTATGTTGCCAGCGCAGTCCTCCTGTCTCTGGCACTGGCCGGCTGCGGGGGCCTGGAGAAACCGTCGCGGTCAACTTCCGTGAACGCGCCGACGTTCCCCCAGCCCCGGGTGGCGGCCGCCCCGGCCCCTACCGACGCATCCACGGAACTCCCGCCGCCCGTCACGGAGAACCGGGCCTTCGTCACCAGCGCAGGTGTGCCGCAGTACCGCCTCGGGCCCGGCGACGTCCTGGAGATCACCGTCAGCCGCGGCCCGACGCAGGAGAAGATTCAGACCGCGGTCCGCGCCGGCGGAACGGTCAGGGTCATTCTGGCCGAGACCAAGGTGGACGGCTTGACGACGGACGAAGCCGGCCGAGCCATCGCCGAGGATCTGTCCGTTTTCTTTCGCGCGCCAACGGTCGACGTCCTGGTCAAGGAGTACCATAGCAAGAAGGTGACGGTGTTCGGCGCGGTGGGCACCCAGGCCAAGGCCTCGGCCAGCACCATCCCCCTGACCGGGCGCGTGACCCTGATGGAAGCCATTGCCAAGGCCGGCGGCTTTCAGCAGAACGCCAGCCTGGACCGCGTGCGGATCAGCCGGGCCTCCGGCAAGACGTACACGGTCAACGTGTTTCGCTTCCTCCAGGACGGCGACGTGTCCCAGGAGTTCGTCCTGGACGCCGGCGACGCCATCTTCGTCCCGGAGCAGGTCAAGGGCGAAGAGCGGCGGGTCTTCCTGCTGGGAGAAGTCAAGACACCCGGCCCCGCGCCCTATGTCCCCAATCTCACGCTGGCTCACCTTGTCGCGCAGGTCGGCGGTTGGACGGATGCGGCGCTCTTCGATCAGGCGGCGATCATCCGTTCGGCAGACGGGGTCACCGAGATCCTCACGGTGGATCTGCGTCGTCTGCTTCTCGAGGGCGAGAAGCGCATCGACCAGTATCTAAAGCCGAACGACGTGGTCTTTGTCCCGCGGACGCCGATTGCGAATTGGAACGCCTTCGTCGCCCAGATCCGTCCGACGTTCGATCTCATCAACCAACCGCTGTACACGGTCCTCTCGATCAAGGCTATCGCGAGCTTCTAGAGAGGCGAGGCGATCGCATGCCACAGTACGATCTGAATCTTCGCGACTACTGGCGGATCCTGCGAAAGCGGCTGTGGAGCGTGGCGCTGGTCACCGCCGCCTTCGGGCTGCTGGCCCTGCTGTTCGCCGAGGTGCAGCGACCCGATCCGCTCTACCAGGCGACCGCGGTGGTCAAGTTCGAGCGGACCACGACGCTCGTCGGTCTGCTGGTGGAGACGATCTCGCTCTCCCAGGGCGATGCGCCGGCCACCCAGGCAGCCGTGATTCGGAGCTTCCCCGTCCTCGAGCGGGCGGCCAAGGCGCTGCGCCTGATCCCGGCGACGCTCGATTCCGAGGCCATCAAACAGGATCCCGTGCACGTGCAGCTCCTCGGCGAACTGCGCAACCAGGTCACGGCGACCCCGGAAGAGAACACCACGCTGATCAACGTCACGGTCGCCTCGCGGGAGCCGGCGCAGGCCGCCCGGGTCGCCAACGCCGTGGCGCAGGCCTACCAAGCGGAGAACGCGGCGCTCCGCAACCGGAAGATCCTGGAGGCTCGGCGCTTCATCGAGGAGCAAACCCGCGAGGTGGGCGTTCGCGTCCGGCAGGCGGAGGATAGCATTCGGACGCTGAAGGAGACCCGCGGCTTCGTCTCCCTCACCGAAGAGACCACCGCCTCCGTGGCGCGCCTCGGCGTCCTGGAAGGCGAGGCCGAAAAGATCCGACGAGAGCAGGACGAGATCGCCGGCCAGATCCAGACCGTGCAGCAAGCGGCTGCGGCAGGCGCCCTCCCCGCGCGTCTGCTCGCCGAGGCTGGGGACCCCGGCATCGGCAAGCTGAGCGGCGCACTGGTGGACTTGAGCCTGGAGCGGGAGAATCTCCTGGTCACCCTCACACCGCAACACCCCCAGATCCGCGACCTGGATGCGCGCATGGCCAGCATCCGGGAGAGCCTGGAGGCGCGCGTCCGGACCGCGCGGGAGGCCCTCCTCCGTGAGCTCCGGATCAAGAACCAGATTCTTGAGGAACGCGCCGGCGATGTGCAGCGGCAGATCCAGCGCGTCCGGCAGGAACAGCGCGCCCTGCCGGATTTGACCCGACAGTATGCGCAACTCCAGCGCGAGCTCACCCAGAATGAGAATCTCCTCTCGACCTTGCGGTCGAAGCTCCAAGAGGTGCAGATCAAGGAGCGAGAGCAGGTGGAGGAGGTGAGCCTGGTCCGGCCGGCCACGGTCCCGGGGAGTCCCATGAATCCCGCGCAGACCGCCGGGAAGGTATTCGCCGGTCTGCTGATCGGCCTCACGGTGGGGCTGGTCTTGGCCTTTGTTCTGGAATCGCTGGATACCTCCATCGGAACCATCCAGGACGTCGAGAGCTATCTGGAGACCCCGGTGCTCGGCCTGATCCCGCTGATCGACCCGGTCCGGGACCCCTTGCTCGCCCCGCCGGAGGACGAGGAGGAAGGCGGGCCTCTCGGCACCATGCGTCCGTTTCTGGTGTCCCTCCTCAGCCCGCGGTCCACGGTGGCCGAGGCCTATCGCTCGCTCCGAACCAACGTGGAGTTTCTCTCCCTCGAGAAGAGCGTCAAGACGCTCTGCGTGACAAGCGCGTCCCTCATGGAAGGCAAGACGACGACCGCCATCAACCTGGCGATCACCATCGCACAGATGGGCAAGCGCACGCTCCTGGTCGAGGCCGACCTGCGCAAGCCGTTCCTGCATCACGCCTTCGGGATCCCGCGAGATCCCGGACTCACCGAGGTCATCGTCGGGAACAAGGACTGGCGGGAGTGCCTGCGGACCGCGACCGATCTCATGCTGGGGCCGCTGGGGGTCGAGAAACTGATGACGATGCCCAACGTGGACAAACTCTTCTTGCTGTCGAGCGGCACGCCGCCGCCCAATCCCTCCGAGTTCCTCAACTCCCAGCGCATGCAGGATCTGATTGCCCAGTTCCGGGAGCAGTTCGACTTTGTCATCTTCGACTGCCCCCCCATCCTCCCGGTCACCGACGCGGCGATCCTGGCCTCGAAAACGGACGGGACCCTGATGGTGTATCGGGTGGGGAAGATTGCGCGGTCGGCGCTGAAGCGCGCCAAGGTGCTGCTTGAAAACGTGCGCGGTCGGGTCCTGGGTGTCGTCCTGACGGGTCTCAAGGCCGAGACCAGTCCGGACTACGAAGAGCTGCAGTACTACCGGTATGCCTACGGCCACGAACCCGGGCGAGCCGAGCGGGCCGAGCCGCCGTCCCGTCCCGCGTCCCTGCGTGGAAGGATTCGAGGGCTCTTTTCGTGACGCCGGGCCTCGTCGTGCGGCGGGCGGCGCCGACCACGCCGGCGATGGAGGCCTCTCCTCGGGCCTCACAGCGTGGCCGCGTCCATCTCCGCCCCGTCCGCCGGTACCGGGATAGCCGCAGGTAGGCGAGGACCAGCATGGCGGCACACCCGCGCGACACGTCGGCAGGCCCGCTCCCCCTGGCGCTGTTCGTGCTGCTCTTGGCTGCCGGCGGGGGTCTGATCATCGCCCAGACGGGGCCGGGCCTCAGCCTGGGCGCCAGCCTCCTGGTGGTTCTGCTGTTCGTCAGCGTTCTGCACACCGAACTCGCCCTGCACATCATCCTGCTGTCCATGCTGCTGTCCCCGGAAATCGTCCTGGGGAGCGTGGGCGGAATCTCCATCGGGAAACCGGAGGCCAAGGGGGACGTGCTGGTCCTCCGGGTGGAGGACCTGATCCTCACCACCGTCGCCCTGGCGTGGGTCGCCAGGACGGCCCTCTTCAAAGAACTGGGACTGGTTCGCCGCACGCCGCTCAACGCTCCCATCCTCGCCTACAGCGTCGCGCTGGTCGTGGCCACGCTCCTGGGCGTCTTCGTCGGCAACGTGCGCCCGGCGCGGGGGTTCTTCTTCGTCCTCAAGTACCTGGAATACTTTGTCGTGTACTTCATGGCCGTGAACTACACCCGGGATGAGCGGGCGCTGCGCCGATTGCTGGCCACCGCCCTGGTCACCTGCGCCGTCTCCGCCGCCATGGGCATCGCCCAGATCCCCTCCGGCGAACGGGTGGCGGCCCCCTTCGAAGGAAAATTCGGCGAGCCCAACACCTTCGGCGGCTACCTGGTGCTGATGCTGGCCCTCGTCCTCGCGCACGCGCTCGCGGCCCGGTCGCTTCCGGGTCAGCTCCTCTGGTTCGCGTTTGCCGGTCTGGCGGCGGTTCCGCTGCTGTACACCCTGTCCCGCACGTCCTGGCTGGCCACCCTCCCCATGCTGGCCACCCTCATCCTGCTGAGCCCGCGACGCCTGATCCTCCTCGTCGGCGTGGGGGTGGTGGTCCTGGCCGGCCCGCTCGTCTTTCCGAAACAGGTCGTGGAGCGATATAACTACACCCTGCACGACAAGGCGGATCGCGGCGAGTATCGGGTCGGGGACACCCGGCTGGACACCTCCACCAGCGCGCGCCTGGACAGCTGGAAGCAGGGAGTCGAGGGATGGAGCCGGCGCCCGGTCTTCGGGTACGGCGCCGCGGGCTTCGCCTTCATGGATGCCCAGTACGTTCGTGTGCTCGTCGAGACGGGCCTGGCGGGACTCGCCGCGTTTCTGTGGCTGTTGTGGCGGATTCTTCGGATGGGGTGGGATGCCTACCGTCAGTCCCGCGGCACCCGGTTTCACGCGCTGACGCTGGGGTACCTCGCCGGCGTCGTCGCGCTACTGGCGCACGGGATCGGGGCCAACACCTTCATCATCGTACGCATCATGGAGCCGTTCTGGTTCCTGACCGGGATCATCGCCACCCTGCCGCTCTTGCAGGAGACACCGCGGTCGGCGGGTCGCCCCGCATAGGAGTTGCTGGCCATCGCTGTTCATCAAGACATTCGCGCCCGAACCCTGCGAGGGTTCCTGCTGGTCGCCGGTCAGCGGGCCTGCAGCCTGTTGATCACCGCCGGGGGCGGCATCCTCCTGGCGCGTTATCTGACGCCCGAAACGTTTGGCGTGTATGCCGTCGTCGGGTTTGTCGTTGCCCTGGCCTCGACGTGCGGGGACCTCGGTGTGGGGGCGGCCCTGGTTCAGCGCCCGGCATCGGCAACCGCGATGCCGCTGCAGGTTGCTTTTACGGCCCAGCTGGCCCTGGCCGTGGTGCTGGGGGCGGCCTTGGTTGCGTTGGCGCCGACGCTCACCCGCTGGCTGCATCTCCCTGCCGACGCCATTGGCCCGCTCCGCACACTCAGCCTCGTGCTGCCTTTGGCGGCACTCCGCACTCCCTCCGCCGTGATGCTGGAGCGCGAGTTGTCGTATCTGCCTCTCATGGCGTCGGAGACCATCGAGACCGTGACCTATTTCGCGGTCGCGGTCGCGCTTGCCGTGGCAGGCGCCGGCGTGTGGAGCTTCGTGGTCGGGGCGGTGGCGGGTCGCTGCCTTGGGCTGAGCGCCTTGCTCCTCGCAACCCGGTGGCGGCCCGCGCTGCGGTGGAGATGGCGCGACCTCGCGCCCCTCCTGCGGTTCGGCGCGTCGTTTCAGGGAAGCGCGCTGGTCATTGCCGCCCGAGATTCCGTCGTCCCGACGCTGGTCGTGTCCTGGAGCGGTGTGGCGGCCGCGGGGTTCCTGAATTGGGCGGCCAGCGTGGCGTTCATGCCGCTTCAGGTGATCGCGGTGGCCGGTCGGGTGCTGTTTCCGGCGCTCTCGGCCCTGCAACAGAATCCGGAGGCATTCGCGCGCGCGCTGGAGCGCGCGCTCAATCGCGTGGCTGCGATCCTCTTTCCGGCAGCCTTGCTGCTGCTGGTGAGCGCGGACCGCGTGATTCCGGCCCTCTATGGCAGCGCCTGGCTTCCCTCCGTTCCTGCCGTCCGCTTGTTTTGCCTCACCGCGGTCGTCGGCGGACCCGTGAACCTCCTGCTGCAGGGCCTCTACGGCTTGGGGCAGGCGAAGACCGTGCTCTATTTGAATCTCCTGTGGGCCACCGCGGTGTGGGCGCTCGCCACCGCCCTGGTCGCCCTGGTCGGGTTCGTGGGGTTTGCTGCCGCCAGCTTCCTCGCATCGATCATCATGGCCGGAGCGGCGTGTGTTGTGTTGCGCCCCTGGCAGCTCAAGCTGGTGTCCGCGATTCGGGCGCCGCTCGCAGCAGCGAGCCTGAGCGCCCTGGTCTTCTTCGTGGGGTCGCAGTGGTGGGCAGACACCTCCGCCAATCTCGGGCTTGGCCTGGCCGGGGCCTGCGTGGCGTACGCGGCGCTGCTTGGGTATCTCAGCGGATCGGCCTGGAGATACGAGGTCCTCGAGGATTGCAGGCGAGCGTGGTCGTGAGGCCGCATAGCGGGCAGGGCGCGGCGCGGCCGTCTGCGGCGTGCCGGTGAAGGGGAACGGCCATCGAACGATGAACACACCGATCGTGTCCGTCGTCATTCCGGCGTTCAACGCCGCGCCATTTGTCGGCCGGGCGGTGAAGAGCGTCCTGTCGCAGACCCATCGTGCCCTGGACCTCATCGTGGTGGACGATGGCTCGACCGACGGCACCGCGGAGGCGCTCCGGGGCTTTGGGGATCGGGTGCGCTGGTTCGCGCAGGCCAATCGCGGGCCCGCGGCTGCGCGGAACCTTGGTCTGGCGCATGCCCGCGGCGAGGTGGTGATGTTCCTCGACGCGGACGACTGGATTCTCCCGCACAAGCTGGAGCGGCAACTGCCCCTCGTGTGGGAGCACGCCGCTGCGCCCTGGACGTATTGCGACATCGAATATGTGGACGAGAAGGGCGGACCCGTCGGCTTGGCCTCGGCACGCTTCGGGTACGCCGCGCGCCCCCGGCTCGGGGGGTGGCTCTTCCCGCAGCTGATCCACGGGAACTTCATTCCCGTGCACGCCCCCTTGTTTCGGCGGACCTGCCTGGACGCGGTGGGGGCGTTCGACGAAGACCCTGAGATGGTCGGACTGGAGGATTGGGAGTTCCTGTTGCGTCTCGCGGACCGATTCGAGGCGTCCTACGCGCCCGATGTCCTCGGGGGGTGCCTGGTGCACGCCGGAAGCCTCTCGGCCGACCCCGCCGCCAGGGACCGGCGCCGGTTCGCGCTGCTCGACCGGGCCAGGGTGCGTTTCGCCGAGCAGATCCGCGCGCTCGGCCCGGCCGGCCGTCGCCTGGTCGCCGACACCCATAACTGGCACGGATACCAACTCGCCCGCCAGCGCAGGTGGTCGGAGGCGTCCCGGCGCCTCTGGAACTCGGTGCGCGTGTGGCCGGCGCAGCGGACGGCCTGGTGGATGCTGTTCCAGTGTCTTGCTGCCCGCCTCGCCGCCGTCCCCGCACGCCCCGAGGGAGAGTGAGGGCATGCCTCGTCAACCCCGGACGCCGCCGGCCGACGCGACGCCGATGGAACCCATGACGACCCACGCCGAGAATGCGGCGATCTTTGCCGCGCAACCCCGCGATGTCACCTTCGACCGTCGCGCCGCGTCGGTGCTCCCATTGGCGTTGGCTGAGCATCCGGCTGCCGTCCTGGATATCGGGTGCAGTCGGGGAGAACTCCTCGGGCGGATTCCCGCGGCAATCCGCCGCTGCGGAATCGACTGCCTCGATCCCGCGGCGGTGTCGCCGGATTTCGAATATCGGCAATACGACATCGCACACGGCGTCCCCTTCGCGGACGGGGAGTTCGACGTGGTGTTCGCCGGGGAAGTCGTCGAGCACCTGCTCGACACGCTCGGCTTCCTCGGGGAGTGTCGGCGTATCCTCCGTCCGCGCGGCGTCTTGCTGCTCACCACGCCCAACCTCGCGTACTGGCGAAACCTCCTGCAATGGGCCCGGCAGCAGCAGTTCTTTTTCGTGGATCACCGCGCCGGGGAGAACGGCCATGTCCGGTACTTCGCGCCGCGCACGCTGCGCGCCGCGCTGGGAGAGGCCGGGTTCCACGTGGAGGCCCTGTTCTCCGTCGGAGATCTGCCGACGTCCACCAGCCGCGTGTTGCGGGCCGTCGGGGAGCTCAGCATGCGCTGCTGTCCGATGCGGAATCTGTCGCTGATCGCCAAGGCGCGGCGGGTCGAGGCATGAACGCTGCGCACGGGCAGCGAGCCGCGGAGAATCCCGGCACGGCAATGAGGGACACGGCTGTCATCATCGTCAGCTACAATACGCAAGACCTGACCCTGCAAGCCGTGACGGCGGCCCGACGGGCGTCCGCGGGCCTCTTGGCCCAGGTTGTCGTGGTGGACAACGGGTCCCGCGACGGTACCTGCGAGGCGTTGCGCGCGGCGCACCCCGAGGTGCCGGTCGTGAGCTATCCGGACAACCCGGGATACGGAGTGGCGCTGAACCGGGCCTTTCAAGTTTTCCCGGCGGGCTACCTGTGTGCGCTCAACGGGGATGTCCTGCTCGATCCGGACAGCCTGATCGCCCTCCGTCGTTTCCTGGACGACCACCCGCAGTGCGGCGCGGTTGGCCCCCGCCTCACGGGCCGCGACGGGAAGCCGCAACCGTCCTGCAAGCGGTTCCCTACACTCGGATTCGCGCTCGGCGAATTGTCTGCGTTCCATGCCCTGTTTCCTGGAAACCGCTGGGTCCGGCGGTTTTACTACAGTGAATTGGACGTCGCGCAACCCGCCGCCGTCCAGGCGGTGTCCGGGGCCGCCATGCTCATCCGCGGGGAGGCCTTCCGACGCATCGGCGGATTCGACGACGAGTTCCGGATGTACTTTGAAGAGACCGACCTCTGTCGTCGGCTCCAGGACGCGGGGTATGGCGTCGCCTTCTGCCCCACCGCCGCGGCGGCCCACTGGCACGGCGCCAGCACGCTCCAGACCTCCGTCCGAGAGGTCGAGTACTTTCTGGGCTATATTCGGTATTTCCGGAAGCACCGGGGAATCGTCCCGGCGGGAATTCTCGCAACAGCCGTCGGCCTGTACACGCTCGCGCGCATGCCCGCGCTCGCGCTGAAATATCTGCCGGTCTCCCACCGGCGCGCGCACCTCCTCGGCCCCAAGCTCGCCGCCTGCTTTCGTTTGCTGAGGCAGTTGCCGGGCGCCGTCGCCGACCCCGGCTCGGGGGAGGGTCGGCCGTGAGAGTCGCCATGGTCGAAACCGGGGGATGGGGCGGTATCGGGCACTACGCCTGGAACCTGTGCGAAGCCCTCGCGGCGGCGGGGGTTGACGTCCACCTCTTGACCAATTCGGCGTTCGAACTGGCGAGCCTTCCCCGGCGTTTCCAGGTCGAACCCTGCTTCACCGCCGGACGGCGCTACCTGAAGAGCGCTCGACTCCTCCTGGACACCCTCGACCGACTCGCTCCGGACATCATCCACGTCCAGAGCCTGCTGTCGTCCCGTTTCGACGCTTTCCTGTGGCCGGCCGCCCGACGCCGGGCCCCGCTGGTCATGACCGCCCACAACATCCGCAGCCACGAGAGCAGCCCGTGGGAAGCGTGGACGACCTGGCGCAGCTTTCGTGCGGCGGACGCCCTGGTGGCGCATACCGCCGAGAGTGTCCGGATTGCGACCCGGCGACTGGGCGTGCGCCCCGTGGTCGCCTTGATCCATCTTGGCGAGTTCGGATTCTTCGCGCCCGCACCGCTCCCCTCACCCTCCGCCGCGCGCGGCCGTTTACGGCTTCCCTCTTCCGGTCCGCTCCTGCTGGCATTCGGTGCCATACGCCCCTACAAAGGACTCACCGAACTCTTCCGGGTTCTCGCCCTGGTCCGCGAACGTCACCCCGATGCGCGCCTGGTGGTCGCCGGCCCGCTGCTGGTGGGGACGGAGGCCGAGTATCACGAGGCCATTTCCCGGGCGGGGGTCTCGGACGCCGTGGAGTTCCGGCCCCGGTATGTCCCCCACGCGGAGGTGGCTCTGTACTTCGCCGCCACGGACCTGGCCGTCTTTAATTATTCCGACATCACCGACAGCGCGTCGCTGCGCCTCGCGTGCAGCCTGGGAACCCCAGTGGTGGCCACGGCAGTGGGCGCCTTCAGCGAGTTCCTCCGCGACGGGATCACTGCTCGCCTGGTCCCCGCCCATGCGCCTGAAGCGATGGCGGCGGCGGTGTGCGACCTCCTGGAGAACCGGGCCGCGGCCGTACGCATGGCCCAGGCTGCGCGCGCGCTGTCCGCCTCGAAATGGTCGTGGCAGGACAGTGCGCTCCAGACGATCGCATTGTATGAAACGATCGCGAGAAACCGATGAGTGACCTCCCGACGGCCGGGTCGCCCCGCCCGGACACCCAACCCAACGTCCACGAGACCATCCTCGCCTGGTTTCCTTCCGGTGGGACCGCTCGGATCCTGGATGCCGGAGCGGGAGAGGGGGCGCTGAGCGATGCCTTGCGCCGCCGGGGGTACCGGGTCGTGGCGTGCGATGTCAGCCCGTCGCGCTTCCGTGCTTCCGGCGTGCCGTGCATCCGGGCGGACCTCGCCGCGCGCCTCCCGTTTGTCGACGCCTCCTTTGACGGTGTCGTGTCCTCCGAGGTGCTCGAACACCTCGAGAACCCCCATCACCTCGCGCGTGAGTTTGCCCGCATCCTGCGGCCCGGCGGGGCGTTCGTCGTGACCACCCCGAACATCCTCAACGTCTACTCTCGCCTCCACTTCCTGCTGCTGGGGACGTGCGACTTCTTCGACACCCTGTCGGGCAGCCGCGAGACGGCATTCCATGGCGCCAAGGGGCACATCAACCCCGTGGGATACCCCGAACTCCGGTATCTTTTTGCACGCGCCGGTCTCCGGATCACGGACGTGGCCACCAATCGGGACATTCGGGTGGCGCTGCGCGACACGACAGGGTGGGCACCATGGGCTCGGCCGGCACTGACCGTGGTCGCGTCGGTAGCGGGCCTGATAACCCGACTCACACGACGAACGGACCAGGTGGCCGGCCAACTGCTGTCGCCGGCACTCCTGTTTGGGGAGGACCTCATCGTTCGAGGAGTCCGACCATCTCGCGAGGACGGTGAACATGCCTGAGCCCGACGGCATCTCCGTGATCATCATCACCCGGAATGAGGCGCGCCGGATTCGGCGATGCCTGGAGAGCGTCCGCTGGGCCGAGGAGATCATCGTCGTGGACCAGCACAGCACGGATGGCACTCCGGCTGTCTGCCGCGAATACGGCGCCGCGGTGATCTCGCGGACGATGACCTGCGGATTCGGAGACCAGAAGAACTTCGCCATCCGCCATGCCTCCCGGCCGTGGATCCTGAGCCTCGATGCCGACGAGGTGGTGACCCCGGACCTGCACGACTCCATCGTCCGCGCTGTGGCCGGGCCCTCGGTCCACGCGGGATACCGCATGCCTCGCCTCACCAACTACCTCGGCCGTTTTATCCGGCACTGCGGCTGGTACCCCAACCCGGTCCTGCGGTTGTTCCGCGCTGGGGCCGGACGATTCACCGACGCCTTCGTGCATGAAGAGGTGGTGGTGGACGGCTCGGTCGGCGACCTGGCCGGCGACCTCCTCCACTACAGCTACGACTCTCTCGCCGAACACATCCGAAAGATGAACCTGTATACGGCCTTCGATGCGCGGATGTTGGCTCGGCGAGGCGTTCGCCTGACGGCCTGGCGGACCCCCTGGTATTTCGTCGCCAAACCGTTGACCGTCTTCCTCCGGAAGTACATCCTGCAGATGGGGTTTCGAGAAGGAAGGCACGGTCTGGTCCTGTCCGCCATGGCGGCAATCGTGACCTTCTGCAACTACGCCAAACTCTGGGAGTTGACTCGTCCGGGGGCCGTGGCCGCTCCGGACGGCGACGCAGAGCGCGGTCCGATAGAGGAAGGATCCAATGGGGGAGCTTCCTGAGAGCGGGGAACGTCCCTGGAGCGGGATGGAGGCGGGGGTGCTCGCCACGCTCCTCTTGCTCGCGTTCGCCCTGCGCCGATGGGTGGCCGCGGCCATTCCCGTCATCGAGACCGACGGGGTTCAGTACGTCCGCATCGCCGAGCAGTTTCGCGCGTCCGGCATCCCCTGGGACCCCCTGTTCCATCCCCTGTATTCGGTGGCGATCGCGCTGACGGCACCGCTCGCCGTCGATCTGGAGGCGGCCGGCCGACTCGTGTCCGCACTCTTCGGCACGGCACTGATCCTTCCCGCCTACGCGCTGGCGAGGGTCATCCTGGGGCCCGCCTCCGCGCTGGTCACGGCTGGACTCCTTTCCATCCACCCCGCCCTCGTCCTCAGCGGGGCGTCGGTTCTCTCCGAGGCGATCTACACCTTCTGGCTCATCCTGGCGGTCTGGATCGGTCATCGAGCCTGCACCGCCGGGCGTCCGTGGACGCTCCCGGCCGCCGGGATTGCGCTGGGACTGGCCTACCTCGTTCGCCCCGAGGCGTTCCTGTACCTCCTCGGACTCCTCGGATGGGCGGTCTACCGCGGGAGTCGCGCGCCAAAGGAACGGGGGGTTCTAGGTCCCCTGATACTCGCCGGTCTGGGATTCCTCGCGTGTGCCGGTCCGTACTGGGTGTACCTGCGTCACACGCTCGGGCGCTGGACGCTCACCGGCAAGGTACTCCACAACCTGGTCCAGGACACCGGCCGCTTGCCCGCATCGGACCACACCGACCTTGGGTATCTGGCGGATCATGCGGTCCCCATCGCCTGGCGCTTCGTGGAGAACACGATTCTTCTGGCGAAGTACGTCCTCCCGGAGCTCTTTCCCGGCGTGCTGGTCCTGTTGTTGCTCCCGGGGGTCCTGGCGGCCGCGAGGCGGTCCGGATGGTGGGATCGCGAGGGCTTCCTGCTTCTGGCCAGCGTGCCGCCGCTGGCCACCCTGGCGTTCCACGTGGAAACGCGCGTGTTTCTCCCCGTGCTGCCCTTTCTCCTGCCCCTCGTCGCTGGGGGGATACGTGCCACTGCGCATTGGGCGGGCCGGGAACGGGACACCACCCGCTGGCTGGCGACCATACTGACCGTCGTGGTCCTGGCCACACTGCCCTTCACCCTGCGTCCGCTCCTGCGGCCGGATCCGGATCTTGCCGTCTATCGCCACGCGGCCGCGTGGCTCGCCGGCAAAGCCTCCACGGATGCTCCGCTCCTCGACCGCAAGCCCTTCGTGGGCTTCTATGGCGGCCGCCGGGTTGTTCCCCTTCCGGATATCCCGCCCGCCGAGCTGCTGGCGTTGGCGCGCCGCAACGGGGCGACCATCGTCGTTCTCGACGACCGGTGGCTGGCGGATCGCCCCAAGCTCTGGCCGTTGGTGTACGCCCCGCCTCCGGCCGGTTTCCGCATCCTGCGGGACTTTGACGGGCTTGGAATACGGCGGCTTCGGTTGCTGGAGGTCATCCCGAATGCCTGACCCGGTCCGCATGCTCCTGGTCGCCAATTTCGCCGACCGCGTGGGCGGCGGCGAGGAAAGCTTCCTGGCGCTCGCCCGCGGCCTGAACCGGGACCGCTTCCTCCCGCACGCTGTCGTCCCTGCCGACGGGGAGGTCGCCGACGCCCTCCGCGCCCTGGGGATCCCGGTCACCATACTCGCGCTGCCGCCGCTCCGTCCGTGGAGCCTGCGCGCCGCCTCGCGCTCCCTCCGAACCCTCCGATCCCTTCTGATCGCGACCGGCGTGCGCCTCGTGCACACGCACGGCAGCCGCGGGACGCTCTACGCCGGCCTGGCGGCCCGCCGTTCTCGCGTGCCGGTGATCTGGCATGTCCGGATCGCCGAGCGGGACCCGTGGCTGGACGGGCTCCTTCTGCGGCTGTCGACCCGCGTCATCACCATCTCCACGGCGGTGACATCCCGGTTCGACGGCCGACGCCAGACGGAGAAGGTCCGCGTCGTCTACAACGGCGTGGACCCGGCGTACTGGGCGCCCTCGGAGTCTCGCGCGCGGACGGATGCGCTCCCCACGGTCCTCTGTGTCGGCCGGCTGTCCCCGGAGAAGGGGCAGGCCACGCTCCTCCAGGCGATACCCCTGGTCCGACGCCGGGTTCCGTCGGTCCGCGTCCTCTTCGTCGGAGCCGACGTGGCGGGCGAAGCTGAACGCCTCCGCGGCCTTGCCGAGAGACTCGGGGTGGGAGACGCCGTGGAGTTTCGACCCTGGATGCCGGATCCGCGGCCGGCGTTCGGGGAGGCGGACCTCATCGCGCTGCCTTCGCGATCGGAGGGGTTTGGCCGTGTTCTGGTGGAGGCCGCCTTCCTGGCGATCCCGGCCGTCGCCAGCCGCGTGGGCGGGATCCCGGAAGTCGTAGTCGACGGTCAGACCGGTCTCCTCGTCCCTCCGGACGACCCCGCCGCCCTGGCCCACGCCGTGACCACGCTCTTGGGCGACCCCGATCGCCGGCGCGCCATGGGCCAGGCGGCGCACACCCACGCCCTGGCACGCTTCACCATCCGCCGGCATGTGGACGGCGTCGAGGGGGTGTACGCGGAAGTCCTGGATCACTGAGCGGCGGATAATGGATCTGAGAGAAATTCCGGCGGGTCACATGGCGCGTCACCCCTGGGAGCTGGCCAGGGCCGACTGTTTGCTGCGCCTGATCGAGATGAGCGATGTTACCCGGATCGGCGATGTCGGCGCAGGTGATCTGTTTTTCGCGCGCCGCCTGCGGGGGCACGCGCGCGCGGAGGTCTTTGCGGTGGACACAGGGTATACCGCGTCCGCCGAGATCGACGGAATCCTCCTGCGCCGGAACCTGGCTGCCATTCCCGACGCAAGTCTCGACCTCGCGTTTCTCATGGATGTCCTGGAGCACGAGCGAGATGACGGGCGCCTTGTCGCCGAAACCGTGGAAAAACTGCGACCCGGGGGACGCCTTCTGGTCACCGTCCCCGCCTACGGCTTTCTGTTCTCGGCCCACGACGTCCGCCTGAAACACCTGAGGAGATACGGCCGCGCGCAACTGCATGAGTTGCTGCGGGGCCTGAGGGTCGATTCCGCGCAGTCATTCCATTTCTTCAGCTCGCTTTTCCTGATAAGATGCGCCCAGGTGCTCCTGGCGAGGTTCCGCCTCCATGGCATGGTAGGAGGAATCGGCGCGTGGCGGCTCTCGGAAACACACCCCACGACCAGGTGCCTGGTTGCAATCCTGAGAACCGATTTCACTCTCAACCGATGGCTGGCGTCACGCGGCCTGCACCTTCCCGGGCTGTCGATATGTCTAACGGCCAGGAAAAAACCTGTCTCGTGATTCCCTGCCACAACGAGGCGGCACGGCTCGACATGGACCGGTTCCTTGCCGGCCCCGAGTCCTCCCTGCTGCTGTTCGTCAATGACGGCTCCACCGATCGCACCGCCGACGTGGTACGGAAGCACCTAGGCGTGCGGATTCATCTGCTGGACCTGCCGCATAACCGGGGCAAAGCCGAGGCGGTCAGGGCCGGCATGTTGCACGCCGTGCGCACGCCGCCCCTGAGCGAGGCCGCCTGGTTCGGGTACTGGGATGCGGACCTGGCGACGCCGCTGTCGGAGGTCCGGTCATTCCTGCGATTCTCGCGGCAACTCGACGACCCGGCGGATTCCATCTGGGGAAGCCGGGTGTATCGGCTCGGCAGCGTCATCGAACGGAGTTTCTTTCGCCATCTGGCGGGCCGATGTTTTGCGACGATGGCGGCCCTGATGCTGAACATCGGAAGCTACGACTCCCAATGCGGGGCGAAGCTGTTCCGGCGCGAGGTCGTCGCCGCCGCGTTTGCCGCTCCCTTCGTGTCGCGGTGGCTTTTCGACGTCGAATTGATGTTCCGGCTCCGCGAGGCGACCATCGTGGAGTGTCCGCTCCGGCAATGGCGGGACGTCCCCGGAAAGCGCTCCAGAGTCGCCGCGATGGCGCTCAGGGTCGTCCCGGACCTGCTCCGCATACGGGCGAGGTATGGCAGATTGAAGTGAGCGCCGGGCACGCGCCGGCGACCGGACCGCCGTCCCGTCGCCGGACGAAAGAGGCGTCCTGTATGGTTCTGGCCATCGACTGCCGAGAATTGGTACCGGGCCGGGTCACCGGCATCGGGCGCTTCCTTGGGGGGATCCTGGAGGAGATCGCCCAGAGCCGCCCTCACCTCACGACCGTTGCCATGGCAGGCCGGACCACGCGGATCCCCGTCGCCGCCCCGCACCTGTCCGTGCGCCGCCTCCCGTGGCGACCGGGCCTCTATTTCGATCAGGTGCTCCTCCCGCGCGCGCTGCGCGAGATCTCGGCCACGCTGTTCTTCTCGCCGTACTACAAGGCGCCCCGAAGGGCGCCGTGTCCCACGGTCGTGACCATCCACGACCTGATCCCAGTCACCTTTCCGGCGTACACGCGAGGCTGGCGGAGAGGCTTCGCCATCGCGTTCCGCCTCTGGGCAACCCTCCTCAGCCGGCGAGCCACCGCCGTCATTACCGATTCGGAATACAGCAAGCGGGAGATCGCTGGTCGGCTCGGAATTCCCGCCGCCCGAATCCATGTAATACCCATCGGCGTCGGACGCGAGTTCCATCCCGGCCATCAACCCGAGGACATTCGGGACACCATGTCCCGATACGGCATTGGGGGCCCGTATCTCCTCGCGGTCGGAAACTTCCTCCCGCACAAGAACCTTGCGCGTTTGGCCGAGGCCCACACCGTGCTGCCGACCGCCGAGCGGGAGCGCGTGGCGTTGGTCCTGGCCGGTTCCCCCACAGGGCACGGACCGGCGCGTGCGCTGGACCCGCGGACACTCGCGCACGACGGGATAATCATGCCGGGCTTCATCGCGCCGGAGGATCTCCCTCGGCTCTACGCGGGCGCCACCGCGCTCGTATGCCCTTCCCTGGCGGAAGGATTCGGCTTGCCCGTCCTGGAGGCCATGGCATGCGGCACCCCCGTGGTGTGCGCCCGTGCGGGCGCGTTGCCCGAGGTCGCCGGCGACGCGGCGCTCTACTTTGACCCCACGAGTGTCGGCGACATGGCCGCAGCCCTTCGTCGCATCGCGGCCGATGAAACCCTCCGGTGCACCCTGCGCGCGCAGGGGTTGTCGCGCGCGCGCGACTTCGACCCCCGAAAGACAACCGCCCGCCTGGTGGATCTCCTGGAGACCCTCGCCACGGAAAGCGGAGCGTCCTGACCCATGTGCGGAATTGCAGGGTACCAGGGGACGGCGGCGCCGGGAGTGCTCCCTGACATGCTCCGGACACTGCGCCACCGCGGCCCGGACGACACCGGCCTCCATGAAGAGCCCTCCGTGGGGATCGGGATGACCCGCCTCGCCATCATCGATGTGGCGGGCGGGCGGCAGCCGATGACCAACGAGGACGGCTCCCTCTGGATCGTCTTCAACGGGGAGATCTACAACCACCGGGAACTGCAGCGCGACCTGGAGGCTCGGGGACACCGATTTCGGACCCGGAGCGACACCGAGGCGATTCTCCACCTGTACGAGGACGAAGGCGAGCGGTGTGTGGAACGACTGCGCGGCATGTTCGCCTTCGCCATCTGGGATGCGGCCCGCGCGACGCTCTTCCTGGCGCGCGACCGGCTGGGGAAAAAGCCGCTCTACTACCGGCATCAGAACGGACTCTTCCTCTTCGCGTCCGAGATCAAGGCCCTGCTGTGCCACCCGGCGGTATCCCGCCAGGTAAACCTGGACGCCTTCCATCACTATCTTGCGTTCGGGTACACGCCCGCCGAGGACTCCATCTTCGCAGGAATCGCCAAGCTTCCGCCCGCCCATACCGCACGGCTCCACCAAGGCAACCTGACGGTGCGCGGCTATTGGCGCCTGCCCGCCGGGCGGGACGTGGCGCCCCCTCCCGAAGCGGAGACGGCCGCCCGTGTCCGCCACACGCTCCAGGAGGCCGTGGCGGACCGCCTGGAAAGCGACGTGCCCTTGGGCGTCTTCCTGAGCGGCGGTGTGGATTCCAGCGCGGTCGTCGCCTGCATGCGGGAGGCCACCAGTCAACGCATCGCCACCTTCTCCATCGGGTTCGGCGCTTCAGCCGCCTCCTTCGACGAGCGCCCGTACGCCCGCTTGGTGGCCCAGCGCTTCGGGACCGATCACACCGAGGAGATCCTGGAGCCCAACGTGGCCGATCTCCTCCCCGTGCTGGTCGATCACTTCGACGAGCCGTTCGCGGATTCGTCGGCCATCCCCACCTTTGCGGTGGCCCAGGCCACCGCCCGCCACGTCAAGGTGGCGCTCTCCGGGATCGGTGGCGACGAGACATTCGGCGGGTATCCGCGCTACCTGGGCGTCCGGTTCTCCGAACTCTACCGCCGCCTGCCGTCTCCTCTCCGCGCGATCGCGGGGAAGGTGCTGGTTGGCTCGGTGGCGGAAAGCGAGAAGAGCCGCAACTGGGCCGACTGGTTCCGCCGCTTTGTGACCGGTGCCGAGCGACCCATGCCGGACCGCTACATCGGCTGGACGCGCTTTTTCAACGACGAGGAGCTGGCGCGCCTGGCGACGCCCGCCCTGCAGTCCGCCTGGAGCGCACCCGTCGACTCCCGGCAGCGGGCCGCCTTTGCCCACCGGGTTCCGGGGGACGGGATGGACGGCGCCTTCCGGATCGACCTCGACACCTACCTTCCCGACGACCTGCTCGTCTTGGCCGACCGGATGAGCATGGCCAACTCTCTGGAGCTCCGGGCGCCTTTCTGCGACCACCGGCTCGTCGAGGAGAGCCTACACATCCCGTCCCGGACGAAGATCCCAGGCACGCGCCTCAAGGGCTTGCTCAAGGCCGCCTTCGCGGACGTGCTGCCCCCGGAGGTCCTCTCACACCGCAAGCAGGGCTTCATGGTCCCGCTGGGCCGATGGCTCCGCACCGATCTGCGGGGTCTCCTGGAGGATCTCCTGTCTGCAGAGCGGGTACGACGCCGCGGCCTGTTCGTGCCGGAGACGGTGGAGCGCCTCAAGCGAGAGCACCTGAGCGGGGCCCGTTCCCACAGCGATCGGCTGTGGGCTATCATGATGGCCGAGATGTGGATGCGGCAGCGCCTGGATTCCGGCGGCCTCTTCACCCTGGGGCGACCATGAGCCGCCCCCTTGGCGTCCTGGCGGTGTCCGATGTCTCCCCGCTCACCATCCGGGGTGGGGCCGAGCGGGTCTTGTGGGAGCAGGCCTGGCGTCTGGCCGGGCGCGGGCACCGGGTGCGCATCATCAGCCGGGCGGCGTCCGATGCCGAGACGGGCTCCACGGAACGGCAGGGTGTCTCGATCGCCGGCTACCCGTGCCGGCACGGATCCTCCTCTCTGCAGTTTTTCATGAGCTCCATCCGGGGGGCCCGCCGCGCCGTCGCCGCGGCCCTCGAGGCGGCGCCCGCCGACGTCATCCACCTGCACCAGCCATTCTCCGCCTACGGGGCCCTCGGGGCCCGCGGCGTGCGCGGCCTCCCCCGGCTCTACACCTTCCTCTCGCCGGCCCCGCTGGAATACCGTTCGCGCCAGGGGATGACGGCTCACCACCATCCCGGGTTCGCGGCCCGGGCCGCCCAGACGCTCTTGTGGGCGATCGAACGATCCTGTCTGCGCCGCGCGACCCGCATCCACGTCCTGAGCGACTTCTCGGCGGATCAACTCTGGCGACTCTACCGGATCCCCTCTGGCCGGATCGTCAGGATCCCGGGCGGCGCCGACATCGACCGCTTCGTGCCGGTGCCCGACCGGGATGCGGTCCGGCGAGAACTGGGGCTCCCCGAAGGCATTCCCCTGCTCCTGACCGTTCGGAACCTCGAGGCGCGGATGGGGCTGGATACGCTGATCGAGGCGATGGCGATCCTGCGCCGGGCCGTGCCCAGCGCGGTGCTTCTGGTTGGCGGCACCGGGTCCCTGCGAACCGCGCTGGAGTCGCGCGCAGCGTCCTTGCAGCTCCAGGAGCAGGTGCGGTTCGTGGGATACATCCCGGATGCGGATCTTCCTCGCTACTATCAGGCGGCGGATGCGTTTGTCCTGCCCACCCGGGAACTCGAAGGCTTCGGCCTGATCACCGTCGAGGCGCTGGCGTCCGGGACGCCGGTTCTGGCGACCGCCATCGGGGCAACCCCGGAGATCTTGCGTCCGCTGGATTCCTCCCTCTTGTTCCGCGCCGCCTCACCCGAGGCCATGGCCGAACGGCTCCAGGAGTTTCTCGAGACCTTGACCCGGGACCGGAGCGCCGCCGACACCCGGCGGACGGCCTGCCGTCTGTATGCCGAGGCCGAGTACGGCTGGGACCGATCGGTCAGTCACCTGGAGGACACGCTCTCGGAACTCGTCGACCCTCGCCCTTCTGCGTCCGCACCCGCAGCACCCTGCCCCGCCTGCGGTGACACCTTCGCGAGAACCGGCCTCGCGTATGGGGGGTCCGCCTATCTTCAGTGCCCCCGGTGCCGCACCGGCAGGATCGCTACCGTCCCGGCCAAGACGGTCCTCCGGACTCGCTACGGGGTCGAGTATCCGGAGCGCTTCCCGCCCCAGCAGATCGTCGCACCCCGGGCGGAAATGTTTTCCTCCATCCTGGACTGCCTTGCCTCCCCCGCGGGAGAAACCCGGCTACTGGACATCGGCTGCGGGGGCGGACATTTGCTGGCATCGGCGTGCCGCCGCGGGTGGCGCGCTGCCGGCACCGACGTCTCCCATGGGGCCTGCGTGACCGCCGGGACGTTGGGGTGCCCCGCCGCGCAGGCGGATGCCGCCGCGCTGCCCTTTCGCGACGCGTGTGCGGATGCCGTGTGTCTCGTCAATATTCTGGATCACACCCCCGATCCGGTGACCACGCTGCAAGAAGCCTTTCGGGTGCTGGTCCCCGGCGGCCGTGTGATCATCCGCGTTCCGAACGCCGCCTTCCATCGCCCCTGGGTCCGCGTCCTGACCGCGCTCGGCCCGCTCGTCCGGTGGCGCGGTTGGGATCGTTATCCGGTGCTCCACGTGTTCGCCTTTTCCCCTGACGGTCTGCGCCGGATCGTCCAGCGCGCCGGCTTTCGCATCACGCTGGTTCGCAATTCCGTGCTGGCAGCGGAACACCCGGACGAGCATAGACAGGGTCCGCGGGCACGCATCCTGCATGGCATGTTCCGATTGATCGCCGCGCAAGCCGGCATCGTGGAGACCCTGTCGCGTGGACGGCTCCTGACCGGACCGTCCATCGAATTGTACGCGGAACGACCCCGCGCAGAGTCCGGAGGGCTGCCGTGATCCGGGTCCTGCATATCATCACCCGGCTGGACGTGGGCGGTTCCGCCGAGAACACGGTCATCTCGGCCATGCGGATGCCGAAGGCGGAGTTTGCCTCCAGCCTGATCTCCGGTCAGACGGTGGATCCGCCGCCGCGCCTTGCCGAGACCCTGCGCGACGCCGGGGTCCCCTTCTTCGAGGTGCCCCACCTCCGTCGGCCGGTCGGCGTGGCCAACGACTGCCGGGCGCTCTGGCAGGTGTGGCGCCTGATCCGCAGAATTCGACCGGACATTGTCCATACGCATTCCTCCAAGGCCGGGTTCATCGGGCGCATGGCGGCGAAGCTGGCGGGATCCCCGCACATTCTGTACACGCCGCACGGCCATATCTTCCAGGGGTATTTCTCGGCACCGGTCACCCGCAGTTTCGTTGTCCTGGAGCGGCTGGCCGCCCGCTGGACGGATCGGATCATCACGCTCACCGATGTCGAAGCCGACCAGCACCTTGCGCTCGGCATCGGCCGCGCAGGCCAGTTCGTCACCATCCCCAGCGGAATCGATCTGGACGCGGTCGTGGCCGCGACGCCGGCGCGTCTCGTGCCGGATGGGCAGGCGATCGGCACCGTGGCGCGCCTGGTCCCGATCAAGGGCCACGCCCATCTCCTGGATGCCGCGCCCGCAATTCTCCGGCGGTGTCCGGCGGCCCGTTTCGTCTTCGTCGGCGACGGCGAGACGCGGTCGGTCCTCGAGGCCCAGGCACGACGCCTCGGCGTGGGCGATCGCGTGCTCTTTACAGGGTTTCGCGATGACGTCCCCTCACTGCTCGCCGGGATGGACGTGGTCGTCCTCCCCTCCCTGAACGAGGGGATGGGTCGCGTCCTGGTGATGGCCATGGCGCTCGGGAAACCGATCGTCGCCACCCGTGTCGGCGGGGTGCCCGAGCTCCTGGCCGACGGCGCCGCCGGCCGACTGGTGCCGCCGGGTGACGCGGCGGCCCTGGCGGACGCCGTCTGCGGCCTGCTCCGAGACCCCGACCAGGCCACAGCGCTGGGGGAAGCGGGCCGACGCCGTGCCGGCCGATACGGCGCACCGGCTATGGTGGAATCCCTTGCACGGGTGTATCGCGATGTTATGGCGAACGACCGACGCCGCTGAGCTCGCCGGGGTCCGTCGAAAATCCGGCGGACGCGTCCATCGGATCGTCGCAACGCTCTGGGCGTTCGCGCACCTGGTCGGTTCGTTCTCCGGCACGTCAGCCGCGCAGTCCGCGCCGGTTCTCCGCCCGATCGCCACCGTGCTGCACGCCCACTCGACCTGGAGCAGCGGCGCGCTGTCGCTGGAGGATCTCATCGCGCAAGCCCGCAGCCGCAACGTGGAGGCAGTCTTCCTGGCCGAGAACCATCTCCAGCGGTTCGAATACGGCCTGCCGCCGTTGCGCACACTACTGCGCCACCGCGTCGAGTATCCGTCGGTTCTCCCCAAGGGCCCCGACGCGTTTCTCCGGGCCGTCCAAGCCGCCAACGAGAAACAGCGGGACGTCCTGATCATCCCCGGGGTGGAGACCATCCCGCACTATTTCTGGACCGGCAACCTGCTCGGCGGCACGCTGACCATGCACAACGCCCAGAAGAATGTCCTGGCGCTCGGCCTCTACCGTGCGGAGGACTACCAGGCACTCCCCGTCGTGGGAAACGACGGATCGGGCCGCTGGGGCCTGGGGAGCCTGTGGCTGCTGTCTCCCCTGTTGCTGACAATCGGTGGTATCTGGCTCCTGCGGGTCAAGCGCCGCCGGGTGATTCGGCTCCGGCATTTCCGCGTCGCCGAGGAGCGGCGCCTGATCGCCCCCGGCGTGCTCTGCCTGGTGGTGGGCATCCTGTTGCTGGCGAACAACTACCCCTTTCGCCCGTCCGGCGTCTCCCCGTACGACGACGCCGCGGGCCTGACGCCGCACCAGAATGTCATCGACTTCGTCGGCGCGAAGGGTGGCGTCTCGGTCTGGTCGCTGCCGGAGGCGCGGGACCATCAGGTGGTGACCGTGGCGGGTTTGCGGGCCACCATCCGGACCGATCCCTACCCTGAAGATCTCCTGCGGACCGACCGGTTCGCCGCCTTCGGCGGGATCTACGAGGACACCACGACGTTCACCGAGCCAGGCCAGGGGTGGGACCAGCTCCTCCTGGAGTATCTGCACGCCCGTCGGGCCGCCCCAGCCTGGGCCGTCGGGGAAGCGGCGTTTCACTTCGAAGGCCAGGCGGGCAAGCGCTTCGGCGACGTCCAAACCGTGATCTTGGCGGCGCGGAAAGACGCCGCCGCGATACTGGAGAGCCTCCGGGCGGGACGCGCCTATGCGTTGCTGCGGACCCCCGAGGAGGGGCTGACGCTCGACCGATTCCAGGCGATCTCCTCGGACGCCCCACCGGCGGAGGCGGGCAGCCTCCTCGTGCTCCGGGCGGGCGCCCGCCCCGAAATCCATGCCGTCGTCGGCACGGCCGGCGGGAAACGGCTCCCAGTGGAGGTGCGCCTCATCCGGTCCGGCTCGCTGGTCCAGACGTTCCGCGGCGACACGCCGCTTGCGCTGCGCTGGACCGACGCCCCGCTGACGATGGGTTCGAAGAGCTTTTTCCGCCTGGACATCCGGGCGGCGGGCGGCCATCGACTCCTGAGCAACCCCATTTTCCTGGACGCCTCCCGGGAGGGCCGCCCGTGAAGGTCGCCATCCATCAGCCGCAATACCTTCCCTGGCTGGGATACCTCGACAAGCTCGACTCGGCGGACGTGTTCATCATCCTGGATACCGTTCAGTTCAAGAAGCACGAGTGGCAGAATCGCAACCGGATCCGGACCAAGGAGGGCTGGCAGTGGTTGACCGTCCCGATCATCGACCGCTTCCCTGAACGCATCGATCGAGTGGAGGTCAATCCCGGCGTGGACTGGTCGCGCAAGCACCGCCACGCCCTGTCCCTGCAGTACGGGAAGGCCCCGCACTGGGAACCGGCCGGCCCGGCACTCGTCGCCCTTCTCGAGCGACCATGGCCGCGGCTGTGCGACCTGAACGTGGCCGTGCTGGACCTGCTCTGCGAACAACTCGGGATCGCCACGCCCCGGAGGCTCGCCTCCACCCTGTCCGCCCGGGAGGAGCCGACGGACCGTTTGATCGACCTCTGTCGCGCCGTCGGCGGCACGACATACCTCGCCGGGCAGGGCGGTGCGGGTTACATGGACCTCGCGCGATTCACCCAGGCGGACATCGCGGTATCGGCCCAGGACTATCGGCATCCCGAGTATCCACAGCGATATACGCCTTTCGTTTCCCATCTGTCGGTGATAGATTTGCTTTTCAATTGCGGCCCGGAGAGCCTGACCGTCCTCCGGTCGGGCCGCCGGTGGCAGCCGGCCGTGTCGTAGCAAAACGGCCCCACGAGGTCCCGGTTGGCGCGAGACGCGCGCGGAGGGGTCCCCCATGCGCATCCTGGCGATCGGCGCACACCCCGACGACATCGAATTCGGCTGCGGCGGCACGCTGCTCAAATACGCGCGGCAGGGACACGAGGTGTTCCTGCTGGTGATGACCGATGGCGGGGGGGGCGGAGAGGGTCCGACCCGCCGGACCGAGCAGGAGCGGGCCGGGCGGATCCTTCGGATCGCCAAGCTGTTCTGGGGCGACTATCCCGACACCGCCATCCCGCTGGATCGCGAGAGCATCCAGCGCGTGGAGAGCGTCATCCGGCAGATCGGCCCCGACTTCATCTTCGTCCACCACCACGACGACACCCATCAGGATCACCGTCATCTCTCGGTCGCCACCATCACCGCGACCCGCTACACGCGGAACGTGCTCTTCTTCGAGGGCCCGACCAGCCAGAACTTCTCGCCCAGCGTCTTCGTGGATGTGGACGGCATCCTGGAGGACAAGATCGCCGCCTTGCAGGCGCACGCGTCCCAGGTGACCAAGACCAACATCGAGGGGTTGACCATCGCGGATATCGCGCGGGCCTCCGCCCATTTTCGCGGTATCCAGGGCCGCGTCCGCAACGCCGAGGCGTTCGTGCCCTTGCGTCTGTTTATCAACATCTCGTCTTGAGGCGATGGCAATTGGGCGATCTGGCAATTCGAGCAATTCGGGTAGGGGCCGCCTGGATGGGTGGGCCGAGGCGACGTGATGGCGGAGGGACTTGAAGGGTTACGCATCTATCGACTCGCCGAGGCGCTGGCGGACGAAGTGTGGACGGAGGTACCGACCTGGAGTCCATTCGCGCGTCAGACGGTAGGAAGACAACTGGTTCCTGTTCTGTGATCCGCGAAGCGTCCAATTGCCGGGGGTCCCATTTGCCGAATCGCCAAGTTGCCCAATTGCCAAGACCGGTGCCCCATTCCCGCCCCTGGATCACCCCGGCGGACGTGCAGGCGGTCTGCGGTGTGCTCCGGCGGGGCAGCCTGGCGCAGGGCGTGGAGGTCGGCGCGCTGGAGGCCGAGGTGGGGGTCCGTGTTGGTCTGCCGCCCGGCGTGGCGGTGAATTCCGGGACGGCCGCCCTGCACCTGGCCCTCCTGGCGCTCGGGGTCGGGCCTGGGGACGAGATTATCGTGCCCAGCTACGTGTGCATCGCGCCCCTCCACGCGGTGGAGTACGTGGGCGCCGTCCCGCGACTGGCGGACATCGATCCGAACACCTACAACCTCGACCCCGACGACGTCCGGCGTCGGTGCACGCGACGGACGCGGGCGATCATCGTCCCGCACCTCTTCGGACTCCCTGCCGACCTGGACGCCCTGCTCCGGTTGGGGGTACCGGTCATCGAGGACTGCGCCCAGGCCGTCGGCGCAACCTATCGGGACCGCCCCGTCGGGTCGTTCGGCGCCATCAGTATCCTGTCCTTTTACGCGACGAAACTTCTGACCACCGGCGAGGGCGGCATGCTCCTCAGCCGTGATCGGCGCCTGCTCGACCGCGTGCGAGACCGCCGCGACTACGACGAGCGCCGCCGCCACGCGCCCCGCTTCAACTACAAGCTCACCGACTTCCAGGCGGCGCTCGGCCGCAGCCAGTTGCAGCGCTTGCCGACGATGCTGTCGAGACGGCGCGCGCTGGCCGCCCGGTACCGGCGCAGCTGGGCGGCGTTGCCCGTGCGCCTGCCGGTCCCCGATGAAATCCGGACCCACGCGTACCACCGCTTCGTCGTGTCGTGCGCAGGGCCCGCGACCAGGACCGCCGCGCGGCTCGCTGCGCACGGGGTCGTCGCCCGACCGCCCGTCTTCCGGCCCATCCACCGGACGCTGGGCCTGACCGGGTTCCCGGGGTCAGAGCACGCCTACCGGCACGCGCTGTCGGTGCCGATCTATCCCACACTCACTCGCGCGGAGGCTGCGGTCGTGGTCGGTGCCCTCCAGGCGGTGTTCGCATGAGCACCACCGCATCCGAGTTCCCGGACAACGCGCGTCCTTCAGCCGGCACCCCGGCGCCCCGATGTGGCTCGGCGTGGCTCAGCCTGGCGGTGCTGGGCGTGGCTGCCGCGCTGCTGCTCCCCCCAGTCCGGACCACCTGGTTGTCGGTGTACGGCGCCCGCTGGGCGTACATCCTGGTCGTCTCCGCGCTCATCTCCCTCGGCCTGACGCCCGGAATCGCGCGCCTGGCGCATCGGACCGGCGTCCTGGACATGCCCGCCTCCCGAAAGGTGCACGCGGCCCCGACCCCGCTCCTTGGCGGGCTCGCCATTTACCTGGCGTTCACCGTGGCCATCCTGGCCAATTCCATCCTGGATCGTCAGGTCATCGCGATCCTCGTCGGCGGCACGCTGCTGGTGCTGGTCGGCATCCTGGACGACGTCTACCAGATGCCCGCCGCCGTCAAGCTGCTCGCGCAGCTCGTGGCCGTGGGCATCGTGATCGGCTCCGGCGTGGCCCTCACCCTGTTCCCCCGGCTGTGGCTGGGGAATCTGCTCGATGCTCTCCTGACGATCCTTTGGCTGCTCGGCATCACCAACGCCATGAACTTCTTCGACGGCATGGATGGCCTGGCCACCGGCCTCAGCATCATCACGGCGAGCTTTCTGGGGCTGTTCGCATTCCTGAGCTTCCAGCCGTTCCTCGGCTGGTTCGCCGCCGCCATGGTCGGGAGCTGCCTGGGCTTCCTTCCCTTCAACTTCCGTCCGAGGGCGCCCGCCGCGATCTTCCTGGGGGACGCCGGCAGCACCTTTCTGGGATTCGTCCTGGCGGCGCTGGCGATCAAGGGGGAATGGGCCGAGAGCAATCTCGTGGATATCGCGGCCCCGGTGCTGATCTTCTGGGTCTTCATCTACGACATGACCTACATCACCGCGGCGCGGATCCTGACGGGGAAGGTTCGGAGTTTCCACGACTGGATCGCGTACGTGGGGAGAGACCACCTCCACCACCGGCTCGCCGCCTTGCTTGGAAGCAAGCGGAAGGCCGTCCTGCTGGTCTTCGGCTTCTCCGTCTGCATGGGCCTGGCCGCCGTCGCCCTGGTGCACGCGCGGGGCTTCGAGGCGGCGCTGTTGATCCTGCAAGCAGTCCTGATCGCCGCCATCTTTTCGGTTCTGGAGCACGCGGGAAATCGGTAAGCCGTTGTCAAAAGCGGGACGGATCGGCAGGCAACGACACGTTCCAATCGTCTCGGCGCAGCGCCCACGCTGCGCCGAGAATTTTATCTGAGCGCCCGGTACCGACGGATCAGGTGATTCGTCGAGCTGTCATGCGTGAGCGGGGGTTCCGCCGGGCTCTCGAGTTCCGGGATGATGCGTTGCGCGAGGACCTTGCCCAGCTCGACGCCCCACTGGTCGAACGAGTCAATCTGCCAGATGGCCCCCTGGGTGAAGACCGCGTGCTCGTACAGGGCGACGAGCTGGCCGAGCGTGTCCGGCGTGAGCCGCTCGGCAAGAATCGTGTTCGACGGCCGATTGCCTTCGAAGACCCGATGCGGCACGAGCCAATCCGGCGTGCCCTCGGCCTTGACCTCCTCGGGGGTCTTGCCGAAGGCAAGCGCCTCGCTCTGGGCCAGGACGTTCGCCAGCAGCATGTCGTGGTGTCGCCCGAGCGGATTGAGGGGCTGGCCGAACGCGATGAAGTCGCAGGGGATGAGTCGGGTCCCCTGGTGGATCAGTTGGTAGAAGGAGTGCTGGCCGTTGGTGCCCGGCTCGCCCCAGTAGACGGGGCCGGTCTGGTACGCGACCGGTGTCCCGTCAAGGGTCACGGACTTGCCGTTGCTCTCCATCGTCAACTGTTGCAGATAGGCCGGAAACCGCTTCAAGTACTGATCGTACGGCAGGACCGCCACCGTCTGGGCGCCGAAAAACTCGGTATACCAGATCCCCAGCAGACCCATCAGCACGGGTAGATTCCGCTCGAAGGGCGCGGTGCGGAAATGCTCGTCCATCCGATGAAAGCCGGCGAGCAGGGCGCGAAAGTGCTCGGGACCGATCGCCAGCATCGTCGAGAGGCCGATCGCCGAGTCCATGGAGTACCGCCCGCCGACCCAGTCCCAGAACCCGAACATGTTGGCGGTGTCGATCCCGAAGGCGGCCACCTGGGCGCCATTCGTCGAGACCGCGACGAAGTGCTTGGCCACGGCCTTGGCATCGCCGCCGAACCCCTGGAGCAGCCAGGCGCGCGCACTCTGGGCGTTGGTCATCGTCTCCAGCGTCGTGAAGGTCTTGGACGAGACGATGAAGAGCGTCTCCGCCGGGTCGAGGTCGCGGGTAGCTTCCACCAGATCGGTGCCATCCACGTTGGAGACGAACCGGAAACTCACGGCGCGGTCGCTGTAGTGCTTGAGCGCCTCGTAGGCCATCACCGGCCCGAGGTCTGAGCCCCCGATGCCGATGTTGATGACGGTCGTGATGCGCTTGCCGGTATGGCCGGTCCAGGCCCCGCTCCGCACCCGGACGGCAAAGGCCGCCATCTGGTCGAGCACGGCCTGCACCTGCGGCACGACGTTCTCCCCATCCACACAGATGGAGGCCCCCCGCGGCGCCCGCAGGGCCACGTGGAGGACGGCCCGCTGCTCCGTGACATTGATCTTGTCGCCCCGGAACATGGCGTCGATCCGTGCGCGCAGGCCGGACTCGTCCGCCAGTCGCAGGAGGAGGGTGAGGGTGTCGTCGGTGATCCGGTTCTTCGAGTAGTCCAGGTAGAGGCCCCCCGCCTCGGCGACGAGCCGTTCGCCGCGCGTGGGATCGGCCGCAAAGAGGTCGCGGAGATGCCGGGTCCGCACCTGGTGATAGTGCGCAGCCAGCGCCTGCCAGGCGGGACGGGCGGAAAGGGGAACGATGGCTGGTGGCATGCGCGTGCTCCTGGCTTCTCACATCCGGGGCCACCGACGTCCGCCGACGTTCTGTTCGTCGGCGGACGCGGCAACACACCGTCGTCTTATTTGGCGAGCGGAATCTCCGTTGCCAGATCGAACTTCAGCACAGCCCGGATCTTGGTCTCGACTTGCAGATATCGCGCCGCCTTCACCGGAGACACCACGGCCGAGAGCTTGGGCAGGTACGCGCGCTTCATGTCCACTTCCGCCTGCTCGATCTTCAGTGCTTCATCCGTGAGTGCCTGCGCCTTGTCGTTGGTAAGCGTATCGGTACGGTACGCCTCCGCATAGCTCTTGATGAGCTGGACGAGCCGCGCGTTGAGTTGTCCCAGATCGGTCTGGTAGGCGTCGTACACCGGCCAGAACCCTGTCGCCTCGGCGGCCGACAACTGCATCACTTCCGCAACCACGAGCTTCTTGTCGGCCTTCAGTTTCTGCCGCAGAATCTCCATGTCCGATGCGGTCTGCGCTTGCACAACACACGGAACAACCAGCATGCACGCCGCCAGCGCCAAAAACGAAGCTTTCACGAAACGCATCGAGATCTCCTCCTTGTTGTAAGGTGTCGCCATGGATTAAAGACCAGCCAGTCGTCCCCGTGGCGCAGGACAACGGCCCCGCAGGGAAATGCGCCGGGGTTAGGAGCCGTTACGAAATAACCTATACATCTCCTTCTATTTCGTTACGGCTCCTTATGCCGTTTCGGAATGTCTCCGCTCAACTTATTCTTTGACAACGGCTTACTTTCGGACTTGCTTGATATACACCTCGACCTCCTGCATGGTGATCGCGCCGTTCTGGTTGGCATCAATCGCCGCGAAGTCCTGGAACAGCGCGTTGAGGTATTCGTTCATGGTCAGCTTGCCATCCCCCTTGCGGTTGATCGCCTTGAATACCTCGGGTGACGCCGCCCCTTGAAGGTCTGCCTGGACCAGATAGCCCTTGTGCCCCTTGTCTCGGAAGTAAAACCCTTCCACGATCCAGTTCTGGAACTCGGCACGGTCAATCAGTCCGTCACCGTTCTTGTCGTGGGCCCGGAAGCCCTCTTTCCAGTCAGGTGGTGGAATCTGAGCGAGCGCGGGGCTCACCACGCAGGCGACCGCCGCCGCGACGATCAGCGCCGTCACAAGAAACCGTCCCATGTGTTCTCCTCCTCGTTTTCGCGCGCTTCACGCGCACAAACGAAACGAAATAGCTCTCCCAAGCCGTTCAGTTTAGGTTTTTGCGCGCCCAGCGCAAAAACCTACGAGTTCACGGTTCGCCAGCTTCCGTCCGGTTGCCGGCAGGCGGTGCCAGTGGCCCGTTCCTTCTTGCCATCGATGACGACGGTCGTCTGGTAATCGCGGCAGTAATTCCCGTCTGCGGTCTGGTAGGTCCGCGTTGGGGTCACCGTCCCCGAGTGGCCGCTGTCCGGGTTTTGCCACGCCACCGGTTTGCCGGTCGGCGCCGACTCCATGGCCCGGTGCGCCGCCTCGGCCGCCATTTGTTTGTCGCGCTGGTCCAGCATGTTCCCGACCACACCCCCGATGAGCATGCCACCAATCACACTGGCGGCGATGGCCGCGGGATTCCCGCCCGCGGCGGCAGCGATCAGGCCGCCCACCAGGCCGCCCCCGGCCGCCCCGACTGTCGTCTTCGGGTTCGCCTCCATCGTCGCGCACCCGGTCGTCACCAAGGCGACGAGGATCACGACCGCCACGCCCTTCAGAAGACCTCCACGCATGATACTGTCCTCCTCTGCCTATGTTCGTTATGCGGTAACCGCTTTCCTGAATGCCCCATCTCTAGGCTCCCCACGATTCCTCGTCTGCGGAGCGACCCAAAACGCTTCCCTAATTATCTCGAAAGGATATCGCGCGTGGCCTGTGGGCACCACCGAAAAAACTGGCGAGAGACTTCCTCACGCTTCCGCGATTCATTCGCGCGGAGGATGGCTTCGATCTCCTCAGCCCTTCGGCCGATCGGCGAGAGCCAAGGAAACCAGGCCGCCGATGATGATCGCGGGAAAGAGCTGCCCGGTCAAGGCTTCCGCGATGACCAGTGTTCGCGCCAGCGGGTGCATGGCCGTGATGTCGCCGTACCCCACCGTCGTGAGTGTGACAAAGCTGAAATATACATATCGACCTAGGGGATTTCCTGCGAGCGCCGTTCCGCCGGCCACGTTGAACGCCTGTGGGAAAGTCTCTCCGACGAACGCATATGCCGCGGCCCACATCAACCCGAAGAGGAGATACGCGCACACCGCCCCGTGAATCCGATGCCGCGTCACGGGGCCGGCTCCGAATACCCGCTTCAAGACGATGGCGACAAAGCACCCAAGTGTGACCACAAGCAGGAGCGATCCCGCCCCAACGATCCACGGGGTGGGCTGCCAGGCCGCCATCCAGCGAAGGGCAATGGCGATCCCGACCAAGATCACGACGAGAACCTGCAGAATCCGCCCCGGATGGAGCGCGAGGGCGCCCCAGATCAAGAGAAGCGAAAAGACCGCGTCGATCAGGCCCGTGCCCAGGACACCCAGACTTGCGAGCGGCGAGACGACGAAAATCTCCAGCGCCAGAAGGCCGGTGAAGATGCTCAGCCCGACCTCCGAAACCCAGAGCTCCTTAAGGCGTCCCGCTGGCCTCCGTGATCTCACAATCGCGGAACGAGCACGTGTCATCGAGTCGTCACCCCAGCGCAGGAAATTGTCTGCAACCCGTCACGCCGCTAGGGTTTTTCGACCGCGGCAGCGGCTGTCCGCCCGCCCGCCGGGGTCGGCGCGGTGGGCGTCTCGGTCTGCCACCCGCCACCGAGGGCCTTGTAGAGCTGGACCACGGCCGCATACTCGTCCCGCTGCGCTATCGCCAGCTGGAGTTCGGCCTCGAAGTATTGGCGCTCGGTGTCCAGGACTTCCAGGTAGCTGGACACCCCGCCCTCGTACCGCAACTTGGCGACCTGGCTGGCGTCCGACAGGGTGTTGGTGAGCAGTTCCTGCTGCTCCCGGAATTCCCGCCGCTTCTGGATCTCGATCAGCGAGTCCGACACTTCGCGCAGCGCTTGCTGGATCGTTTGCTGGTACCGCAGTACCGCTTCCTGGGCGACAGCCTCGTTGAAGGTCCACGCCCGCCTCCAGCCGACCCATGTTGAAGATGGGCAAGGTGACGACCGGCAGGACGTTAAACACCCCGTACGGTCCGAAGGTGGAGCCGCTGATCACCGCACCGCCCGCGCCGGCGAAGCCGGAGATCGTGACCTGCGGAAAGAGCAACGCCTTCGCGACGCCGATCTGCGCATTCGCGGACACCAGCACGCTGTTCCGCCCCGCGGATGTCCGGCCGCCGCGCAAGGAGTTCCGACGGAAGCCCCGCTGGCACCGTCGGGGCCGCGACCTGCTGGTCAAGGGGGCGACCGCGCCTGATGGGCCCGGGATTCCTTCCGAGCAAGATGTTGATGAAATTCTCGGTCTGCTCGATCTGACGCTGGATCTCCGGGATCGTCTTCGTCGCGCCGTAGAGCAGCGTCTCGGCCTGGCGCAGGTCGAGGATCCCGGCCACACCGCCGTCCAGCCGGGCTTGCACCAGGTCGCGGGACTGCTCCCGCGAGGTCACGGTACGCTTGGAGATTTCCAGCGTGAGGTCCAGGGTCCGGAGGTCAGGTAGGCCTGGGCGACCTGGGCGACCAGGCTGGTCATGACCGCGTACCGCGACTCCTCGGTGGCGAGCAGGTTGGCCCAGGCCGACTCGGTGTTTCGCCGGAATTTCCCCCAGAGGTCCAGCTCCCACGCGACGGTGAGTCCGCCCTGGGGTTGGAACGCGTTCGCGGGGAGTCGTTGGGGGACGTTCGCCGCCTACGACCGCACTGTAGGGAGCGTTGGCGCCGACGTCCGCCGTCGGGTACTGATACGACCGCGCAACCGTCACCTGAGCTCTGGGCCTGGAGGATGCGCGACACCGCCACGCGGAGATCGTAGTTTTCGACCAGGGCCGTCCGGATCAGCTCCTGCAGCTCCGGATCCTGAAAGACATTCCACCAACAGAGATCACCGAAGGATGCGGCACTGGCGACCGGCGGTACTCGTGCTCAGCCGCACGATAGACCGCCGGGACCGAGACCTCCGGCCGCTTGTAGTCGGGACCGACGGTGCAACCGGCGGCAAAGAACACAACAACGCAGAGTAGGAGAATTTGTCGGCGGGTCATCTCAGTGCGCTCCTTCTGGGCGACGGCGCGGCCGGCGCCTGCTTGGCGGCTTGCCGCCGCGGCCGAGTCCCTCGACGAAGGTGAAGTTGCCCGGGAATGATGAACACGCCCAGCGCGGTGGCGACCAGCATGCCCCAGAAGACGCCGGTGCCCATCACGTTCTGGGCCCCCGCGCCCGCGCCGCTCGCTTTCATCAGCGGCACGACGCCCAGGATGAAGGCGAAGGCCGTCATCAGGATCGGCCGGAAGCGCAGGCGGGCCGACGTCAGGGCCGCCTCCTCCAGGGAGAGGCCCTCCTCGTGCTTCGCCTTGGCGAACTCCACGATCAGGATGGCGTTCTTGGCCGCCAGGCCGATCAGCATGACCAGACCGATCTGCACGTACACGTTGTTGTCGTAGCCCATCAGCCAGACGCCGAAGAAGGCCCCCAGGGCCACCAGCGGCGAACCCAGGAGGACCGCCCAGGGCAGCCGCCAGCTCTCGTACATCGCGGCCAGCAGCAGGAACACGCACACGATGGCCATGATGAAGGTCGGCGCGGCGGGCGGGGCGATCTTTTCCTGGTAGGACATCGAGGAGTAGGCGAAGCCCATCTCCTTCGGCATCGTCTCCGCGAAGACCTGCTCCAGCGCGGCGAGGGCCTGCCCGGAGGTGTAGCCGCGGGCGGGCGCCCCCTGGATCTCCACGGAGCGCAGCAGGTTGAACCGGGTCGTCAGCTCGGTCCCGGCGATGTTCTTGATGGTGACCAGCGTGGAGAGGGGAATCATCTCGTTGGTCGTCTTCGACCGGACGTAGACCTTCCCGATATCCTCCGCCTTCAGGCGGGCCGCCGCGTCGGCCTGCACGTAGACCCGGTACAGCCGCCCGAAGCGGTTGAAGTCGTTGACGTAGGCCCCTCCCAGGGCGGCGGACATCGCCTGGAACGACCTCGTTCACCGGGACGCCCAGCGTGCGCGCCTTCTCGCGGTCCAGCTCCACCCTGACCTGGGGGTAGTTCGGGTCGAAGGAGGTGAAGAGGTTCCCCAGCTCCGGCCGTTGCCGTCCCGCCGCGAGGAACTTCCGCGTCTGCTCGCCGAGCTCCTCGACCGTCATGGAGCCGCTGCGGTCCTGGAGGAGGAAGTTGAACCCCGAGGCGGCGCCGAATCCCGCCAGCGTCGGGATGTTGAACGGGAAGATGACCGCCTCCGGGATGGCCGCGAACTGCCGCTGCAGCTTCGCCATGATGCCCTTCACGTGCAGCGCCTCGCCCTTCCGCTCTTCCCACGGGTGCAGGCGCGCGAAGATCGTGCCGTAGTTCGGCTGGTACGTGTTGGTGACCGCCCCGTAGCCGCCGATGGTCTGGAAAGATTCGATCCCGTCGGTCTTCGCCAGGATCTCCTCCACCTTCTTGAGCACCGCGCTGGTCCGCTCCAGCGAGGCCCCGGGCGGAAGCTGGACGGCGACGCCGAAGATCCCCTGGTCCTCGTCCGGGATGAACCCGGCCGGGATGACGCGGCGCGAAGAGGCCGGCCCCCACCGCCACCACGGCGACGATCCCGATCGTCAGGATTCCCCTGCCGCACGAGGATGCGCGACACGCTCACGTAGCCGGTCGTGGTGACGTCGAACACCTTGTTGAAGCCGCGGAAGAAGACGCCCAGCGGCCCCCGCATGGGGCGCGGCGCCTTGAGGAGCATGGCGCAGAGCGCCGGCGTCAGCGACAGCGCGTTGAACGCCGAGAGCAACACCGAGATGGCGATGGTCAGGGCGAACTGCTTGTACATGCTGCCGACCAGTCCGCCCAGGAGGGCCACGGGGACGAACACGGCGGAGAGGATGAGGGCGATCCCGATGACCGGGGCCGTGACCTCCTCCATGGCCTTGACGGTCGCCTCCCGGGGACTCTTCCCTTGTTCCAGGTGGTGGATGACGGCTTCAACCACGACGATGGCGTCGTCCACCACGATGCCGATGGCGAGCACCAGGCCGAACATCGAGAGGGTGTTGACGCGAGAAACCCAGCAGGGGGAAGAAGATGAACGTCCCGATGAGGGAGACCGGGATGGTGATCAGCGGGATGATCGTCGCGCGGATGTTCTGGAGGAAGATGAAGACCACCAGCGTCACCAGGATCAGCGCCTCGACGAACGTCTTCAGGATCTCGTGGATCGAGGCCTGGACCGCCGGCGTGGTGTCGTAGACGATCTTGTAGTCCATGCCGGGCGGGAAGAGCGCCTTGGCCCGCTCCATGGTCGCGTAGATCGTCTCGGCGGCCTTGAGCTGGTTGGCGCCGGGCAAGAGGTAGACCGCCATCGCGCCGGCCGGCTTGCCGTTCAGCCGCCCGAAGGAGTTGTAGTCCTGCGAGCCCAGCTCGGCGCGCGCGACGTCCTTGATCCGGACCACGGCGCCGGTGGCGCTCTGGCGGACGATGATGTTCTCGAACTCCTCGACCGTGACCAGGCGGCCCGGCGCGCTGACCGTGTTGGTGAACTCCTGGTCCGGCGGCGTGGGGGCGCCGCCGACCTTGCCGGTGGGCGCCTGGAGGTTCTGCTCCTTGATGGCCGAGATGACGTCCGCCGGGGTCAGGCCCAGCTTGGCCAGCTTGTCGGGCTGGAACCAGATCCGCATCCCGTAGTCCGTCCCGCCGAAGAGGTCCACCTGGGCGATCCCGGGGATCCGGAGCAGCTGGTCCCGCAGGTTGATGCCGCAGTAGTTGATCAGGAAGTTGGCGTCGTAGGCGTCCTTGGGCGAGTAGACCGAGATCAGCATCAGGATGCTGGGGCTCTGCTTCTTGACGGTGACCCCCTGCTGGACGACCTCCTGCGGCAGGCGCGCCTGCGCCGCCGAGACCCGGTTCTGGGTGAGGACGTTCGCCATGTCCTGGTCCGTCCCGACCTCGAAGTTGACGTCCAGGAGCATCCGGCCGTCGCTGGTGTTCGAGGACTTCATGTAGATCAGGCGGTCGACGCCGTTGACCTCCTGCTCGATGGGGGTCGCCACCGACTGCTCCACGGCTTCCGCGGAGGCGCCGGGGTAGGTGGCGGTGACGCGGATGTTCGGCGGGGCCAGGAACGGGTACTGCTCGATGGAGAGGCCCTTGAGGGTGACCACCCCGAGCATGACGATCAGGATCGAGATGACGATGGCGACGATCGGTCGCCGGATGAAGAACTGTCCCATGGGCTATTTCCCCCCCGCCTTCTTGGCAGGCTTCGCCTCGGCCGGCTTCTCCGGGGCCTTGGCCTCCGCCTTCGCGCCCGGCGGACCGCTGCCGGCGGCCGACGGGTTGACCGGGGACCCCGGACGGGCCTTCTGGATCCCATCCACGATCACCCGCTCGCCCGGCTTCACCCCATCACGCACGATGAGGAGGTCGCCGACGCTCTCCCCGGGCGGATCGTGCGCAGCGTCACCACGTTGTCGGCGCCGACCACCAGCACGCTCTTGGTGCCCTGGATCTCCTGGACGGCCCGCTGGGGCACCAGGATGGCATTCTCGGCCACCTCGGCGGCGACCCGCACGCGGCCGAACTGGCCGGGGCGCAGGAGCCCCTCGGGGTTCGGGAACTCGGCAAGAGCGAGAGGGTGCCGGTCTTCACGTCCACGGCCCGGTCGGCGATGACGATCGCGCCCCTTGTGCGGGATAGACGCTGCCGTCGGCCAGCATCAGTTCCAGCGCCGCGCCGCCCCTCGCCTGCCCCTTCTTCCGATGCGCCATGAATCGGAGGTATTCCGCATCGCTGATGCTGACATCGACGCGGATCGGGTCGATGCTCGACACGGTGTCCAGGAGGGTGGCCTCGCCCTTCCCCACGAGGTTCCCGGGGGACACCTCCCGCTTGCCGATCAGGCCCTCGATGGGCGACCGGATCGTGCAGTAGCTCACGTTCAGCTCCGCCTGGACGATGGCGGCGTTGGCGGACGGCGATCGCGGCCTCGGCCTGCTCGATGCTGCTCTTCTGGTTGACCTGCGCCGTGTTCACGCGCGGCTCGGCGGGACTGCGACGTCGGCCCGGGCGCCATCCAGGTTCGCGGCCGCGTTGTCGTAGTCCTGCTGGGGTACGGCCCGCCGCTCGGCCAACGGCTTCAGCCGCCGCTCGTCCGTTTCGGCCTTGCCGAGGCGCGCCAGTGCCACGTCGAGGTTGGCCTTGGCGCTCTCGACCAGGGCGTTGTCCTTGGCGAAGGCCAGATCCGCCTGTGCCTTGGCGAGTTGCGCCTTGGCCTGCTGGAGCTGCGCCTCGTACTCGCGCTTGTCGAGCGTGAAGAGGAGCTGGTCTTTCTTCACCACGGTGCCCTCGGTGAAGTGCTGCGCCTCCAGAACGCCTGCACCCGGGCGCGGATCTCCACCGTCTCCTTGGCGTCGGTGCTGCGCGACGAACTCGCTGTAGATCGGCACCGTCTTCTGGATGACCTCCGCGACCACCACGGCCGGGGCGGCGGGGCGGGCGCGGCCTGCTTGGCTTTCTCGGCCTTCCTTGCCCCGCTCGCAGCCAGTCAGCGAAATGGCCAGCCACACCGACACCGAGCGCTGTCACGACCTTGGGCCACGATCGGCCATTCAGAAACCATTGAAACACGGCCATCTCACTCTCCTCCTGGGACACTTCCCATGAGTACGGCACTCCAGAAGACCTAAACCCTCGGATTATAACCCGACAAGATCCCGCCGCCTAGCACTCGCTTCGTCCCAGGCGGCTCAAGAAGGTCCAGATATAAGGCGGCGCGCCCCGAGGCGGGCCGCCTCCGGCCTACCTCTTCACGCAGCCACGCCCCAGGATCTGCCCACCGACATCCAGCAACCCCCGGGGACCATCGAGGTACAGGGTGGTCCGCCCGTCGCTGTACTTGCCATCCGTCGCCCCGCCGGTCACAGGCAGCGTGACCCGCCGGTTCTCATGCGTCACGATTGCGGATGCGCCATCCTGCGAGAGCTCGACGGTGAACGCCTTCCCGTCCTCACACACGTAGCGCCCCTGCGGGTCCCAGGGTTGCTCGACCACCAATTGCACGCACCCGGCCATGGAGAGTCCCAGGAACACCGCCAAGGTCCCCCGCCAACTCTTTCCGCCTACCCAGGCGGAACTCACTTTCCAGCGGCACGCGGTACGACGACTTCCCATTCGTCATTCTCCCTGGGTGAACCTACCTCTCGTGCATCAACGCCCGCTTGGCGGCGGCCAACTCCTTGAGCTTCTCCGGGCCGACCTTGGGATACTTGACGTCCAGCGAGGCCAGCGCGTCGATGATTGCGGCGGCAACAACGACACGCGTGAACCACTTGTTGTCGGCGGGCACGACGTACCAGGGCGCCTCCTTTGTGGCGGTGTTCCGGATCATGTCCTCGTAGGCCGCCATGTACGCATCCCAGTGGCCACGCTCCTGGATGTCGCTCCCCGAGAACTTCCAGTTTTTCTCCGGGGTGTCGAGGCGCTCCAGGAATCGCCGCTTCTGCTCCTTCTTCGAGACGTGGAGGAAGAACTTGCGGATGGCCACACCGTTGCGCGACAGGTACCGTTCGAAGCTGCGAATGTCCTGGAAGCGTTCTTTCCAGATGCCTTTGGTAACCAGGGCGGGCGGCAGGTGCTGCTTCTCCAGGAACTCCGGGTGGACCCGGACCACCAGCGTCTCCTCGTAGTAGCTGCGGTTGAAGATCCCGATGCGGCCGCGCTCGGGAAGGCACTTCATGCAGCGCCAGAGAAAGTCGTGGTCGAGATCCTCGCTGGTGGGCGCCTTGAACGAGAAGACCTGGCAGCCCTGCGGGTTGATGCCCGACATGACGTGTTTGATGGCGCCGTCTTTTCCCGCGGCGTCCATCGCCTGGAAGATCAACAGGACCGCCCAGTGGTCCTGGGCGTACAGCATGTCCTGCAGGTGGGCCAGCGCCTCGACCCCGGTGGCGAGGGCTTCCTTCGCGCGCGGCTTGTCCTCCGACTTCAAGCCGAGGGTATCACCTGGGTCCACGGCCTTGAGTCGGAACGGTTCGCCTTTGGTCACGCGGAACGGCTTCGAGAACTCCCGCGCCTTCTTGACGAACATGTCGAGGTCCATGGCAGTCCTCCTTCAGGCTGCTGAAAAAGGCCCATCTGCGGCGTTGGCTCACTCCCGCGACGCTGCGGCGTACGGACCAAGTACGCCTCGCGCCTCGGATCGCTCGCCGCCTTGCATTTGGACCTTCTTGATCAGCCTGGGTTAAGAACGCATTCTTGGCATCGTGTCCAATTGACGGATAACGCTACAGTTCGATCACGTCTCCCTGTTTCGGCAGGGACAGATACCGAAATATTCACATTTACCCAGGCTGCTCAAAAAGGTTCAGATGCAAGGCGGCGCGCTGAAGCCCGAGCGAAGCGTACTGGAGGTACGCTGCAGCGAGTGGCAAAGCGCGACAACGCAGCAGATGAGCCTTTTTCAGCAGCCTGTCAATCGCCGAATGAGATCTCCAGCGCCCGCGCGGTAATGATGCCGTTCGAATTAAGTGGCACGGTCTTCATCTTCGCCACCGCCTGCTTCAGCGGCACATAGTCGATGCGCGGTGGATTCAGCGCGACCATCACGCCGCTCTGGCCCTCCGCCAGCGCCCGCACCGCGGCGGCGCCGAACATGAGGCCCAGGTTTCGGTCCATGGACGTGGGCGAGCCGCCACGGAGCAGGTGGCCCAGCACCACGGCGCGGCTCTCCATCCCGGTCAGTTCCTGCAATTGCTCGGCGACCCGCTCGCCGATGCCGCCCAGGCGTTCAGCGCGCCCCGCCTCGCGCGCCTTCACGGTGACGTCCCCGCCGATCGGCTTCGCGCCTTCTGCCACCACGACGATGGCGTAGGACCGCCGTCCTTCCGTCTTCCGCTTGAGGTGAGCCGCCACTTTCCCGATGTCGTAAGGGATCTCCGGGATCAGGATCGCGTCCGATCGCCCGGCAATGCCGCAATTGAGGGCAATCCAGCCGGCGTATCGACCCATCACCTCTACCACGATAACCCGGCGGTGCGCCTGCGCCGTCGCATGCAGACGGTCGATACACTCCGTGGCGAACGAGACGGCGCTGTCGAGTCCGAAGGTAACGAGCGTGGATTCCAGGTCGTTATCGATGGTCTTGGGGACACCCACCACGCGCAGACCCTGTTCGAACAACTGGTTCGCGATGGTGAGCGACCCGTCGCCGCCCACGGCGATGAGCGCGTCGAGTTGGTGTGTTCGGAAAGCCTCCAGAACGGCGGTGGACCGGTCCACCTCGCGACGCGTGCCGTCGGGCTGCGTGACGACGTGCTTGAAGGGGTTCCCCCGGTTCGTCGTGCCGAGGATGGTCCCGCCGAGGTGGGCGATGTTACGGACCGTCGCGCGCGTGAGCGGGACGAGCCCGCCCTCAGGATAATTCTGGGGATCCAGGAGGCCGTCATATCCCTCGCGGATTCCGAAGACCTCCCAGCCGATCGCCCGCGCGGCATAGACGGCGGCGTGGATCACGGCGTTCAGCCCTGGAGCGTCTCCGCCCCCGGTGTTGATGGCAATGCGTTTGATATCGGTACTCATAGGGCCCCCCTGCGCGAATCGTTTACGGCTTCACAAACGGTCAGCTCCACGCGCGACGCGGAGCGGGAGAACAGGCTGAAGTTCACGCCGCCGCGACAGAGGGTAGCGCCCAGCGGAAAGCTATGGCCGCGCTCCAGGTCGCTGCGTCATGTGCTGGGTCCGGCGTCATCTTCCTCTCCGACTGTCCTCCAATGCGCATGAATTCGATGCGGTGGTTCGCGTCCGGGTTGCGCGTGGACGGGCCGGCCACGAGCATGGCGATATTGCCGGAGATCTGCTGCTCGCGCATCCAACCCCGGGCAAAGCCCCGCCAATCGTCCGGCTCATCCGCCATATCCACGGGGAGCACCCCGTAAGAGAATGCCAAGCCCTGCCCGACGGCGGGATCTCGGCTGACAGATGTGACCCACACCCCGGGTTTGAAGCGCGAAATCATCCGTGCGGTGGTCCCGGTGCGGGTCGGCACGAACAGCGCCGCGCAGGGCACGGTATCCAGCGCGTGCTCTACGACCGAGGCAATCGCCTCGGCCGCCGTTGTGGGTGCCCGGTCGAGACAGAGTGCCCGCAGGTCGTGCAGACGGGCCGGCGGGCGGCGGGCCTCGGTGGCCGCCGCGATGCTGGCCAGCATGGCCACGGCCTCTTCGGGGTACTGCCCCATGGCCGACTCGCCGGACAGCATGATGCAGTCGGTGCCGTCGAGGATGGCGTTGGCGACATCGGTCGACTCGGCCCGTGTCGGCAGCCGGCTGGCGACCATGGATTCGAGCATCTGCGTCGCGGTGATGACGGGCTTGCCTGCCAGATTGGCCCGCGCGATGAGATCTTTCTGAATCAGGGCCATTTCCTGGATCGGCACCTCCACACCGAGATCGCCGCGCGCCACCATGATGCCATCGGACGCCTTCAGGATCTCATCGAGGTGCTGCAATGCTCCGGCGCGCTCGATCTTGGCGATGAGGAATGGCTGCCTGCCGCACCTGACGGCGGCGGCCCGCACCGCCTCGATGTCCGCCGCCCTCTCGACGAACGACTGGCTCACGGCGTCAACGCCCTGCTGCAGCGCGAACTCGAGACAGGCGCGGTCGTGCTCGGTGAAGGCGCTGATGCCCAGGTCGATGCCCGGGATATTGAGGCCTTTCCGCGACCGGAGCTCGCCGCCCACCGCCACGACGCACTCCACATCGGTCCCCGTCACCCGCTCGACCGTCAACTGCACCAATCCGTCGTTCAGGAACAGCCGGTCCCCCGGCTTCACGACCTGGGGGAGGCGGTCGAAGCTCATGGAGACCCGCCGTGCGGTGCCGACGATCTCCTCTGTGGTCAAGGCGATACCGGTCGCCAGGGAGAAGCGCGATGGGCTCCGGCTCGAGCTTCCCGATGCGCATCTTGGGGCCGGGAAGGTCCGCCATGATGGCCACGCGCTGCCCGGTAGCCCGGGCGGCGGCGCGAATGCGCCCGATCCGCTCGCCGTGCCCGCTAAAGTCGCCGTGGGAGAAATTGAGTCGTGCCACGTTCATCCCCGCGCGGATCAGGCGCTCCAGCATCTCCGGGGATTCCGAGGCCGGGCCGATGGTGGCGACGATCTTCGTTTTGTGGTCAGGCAGCGACATTCAGCAAGCCTCCCTTTCGCAGGCGGCTCAAATAGGTCCGAATGCAAGGCGGTCGTCCCTCAATTTCGAACTTCGAAATTCGAATATTCGAATTTGTCAATCGACGGGCCTTTTTCAGCAGCCTGGCGATCAGTTCAGATCGTCGTTCTTATAGTACTTCGTCCCTTTGGCCGTGAGCTCCAGGGCCAAGCCGGTTTCGGTGAGCTGATAGACCCAGACACCCGGCGAGACGGGGAGGGCGCCCTGGAGCGCGGCACCCGTCTCGCCGGCCTTGGCGGCCACGCTCGTCTGGCCACCCAGCTCCCAGCCGGAGTTGACGAACGTCGCGAGTGTCTCAGGCGTCTCGAAGACCCAGACCAGGCTGAACTTCTTGACCCCGAAGCCCGAGGCCGGCCTGGAGCTCGACCATCTTCATGAACGTTTCCTTCTTGGTCTTGTTGTCCACAGCAACGCCCTTCCCCGTCCCGCTGCCCGCCACGAGGATCTTCATCCCGAAGTTGCTGAAGACCGCGTAGCCCGCCGCCTTCCCGATGGCGGCCTTGGCGCTGGGCTGCGCCTTGTAGAGCCGGGCGAGGATGTCCTGCGCCGTCTTGCGGATTTCCTGGCGCTCCTTGTTCGCCTTCGCCTGCTTTTCCTTATCCTCCTTCGATTCGCCAGCCCAGGCGAGTGTTGAGACCACAAGCGCGATCGAGAGGACCGCCAGGCCGACCGTTGCGAATCCCTTCATGACACACTCCTTTCAAGGGAAAGACGAGCTGCGGCGTTTGTGAGAATGACAGCCTCTTTTGGGTTTCGTCTATCACCCTCGTTCAGCGGTTCGCCACCACCGGTCCCTACCTCCAGTCGAGGGCCTCCGCCGCGTGTTTCCATGAATCGGCGTCGGCGGCCCCTGTCGACGGCGGGCCCTGGAAGGAACGCTCCTCGCCGGGCGCCATATCGCCTATCGGCATGCACTGCCGATCGAACAGACCTCCACGGGCACTGCGGAAGTAATTTACCCAGACCATCACCCCCACCGCTGTCCTGCCGCTCGTGTTCGTGATCCTGCCGGTGATCCCTTGCGGGCCGACATTGATCTCCAGGACGTCCAGGTCCGAATTCCGGGGATCCATGGGGCGGCTTCCCTGGCACATCTCATCGGCCCAGGCAGGGTCGGGCAGACACACCAGAAGGGCCAGCGCCATTGACGTCAGGAGGATCGCGACGCTGCCGGTCACGGCAATCCTGGGGTGCATTTAACCTCCTCCTTGGGGCCCGTCCGGTCCGAGTTCGTGTGTGTGAGAACCGCGCCCGTTGGGATGTTCACCTGCAGGGAGGAACCTCGAACGACTTGACAAAGAGCGCTCGGAACTTGCTGGTCTCAGCGTCGCCCACGATCCTGCCGACCTGGATCGTGTAGGTGGACCCGTGGCCAGCCGCGGGCGTCTCCAGCGCCGTCCCATCCCCGGTTGTAGCGCGCAGTTGATCCCCACTGCGACACACGTCCATGCCGTGCGCATCGCCCGAACATCCGCACGCTACTTGCAGTCGGGCACGGTTACCTTCCGCGAATACTTCCAGATGTCATACCCCCCACCGTCGCGCATGAAGATCTGAACCGTGTACTCGTTGCCTGGCGGGACCGGGCCCATGTCGGCGCCCGTCGCGCCGTCACTGATCGGGCGGAGCTTGCCGCCGGACGCACAGAGTTCGTTCATGGGCATGAGCATATGACCGGACACGCCACTCGGCTCCATCGGGACGAACATCAAGAGCCGTGTCCCCCAATAAGGCGAGGGGTTGTCCGCCATTTCCTTCCTTACGTCGTCAATGGTCGCGCCCGACGCGCCGCTCGGAACCACTGCGGAAATGAGCCACAGCGCCCCGATACCCAACATCATCCACACTCGCATGGCATACCTCCTTAGCAGCACGATGTTAAGGGACTCACCCTTCACTCAGGCTGCTCAAAAAGGTCCAGATGCAAGGCGGTTCGCGAAGGGCCGAGTGAGGCGTACTCCAGGTACGCCGCAACGAGCGACCAAGCGAACCAACGCCGCAGATGGACCTTTTTCAGCAGCCTGTGGCTCACTTCCCGATCGACATCATCGCCACGATAACCGGCCCCCACGCCGTCAGCAGGATGTTCCCGACGGCATAGGGCACGGTGTAGCCCAGCGCCGGAATGCTGCTCCGGGCCTCGTCCTGGACCGCGCGAAGGGCCGCCGTCATCGTCCCGGCCCCGGCGCAGGCGCCGAGGAGGATGAGCGGGTTCATCCGCAGCACATAGCGGCCAAACAGGATCGCCACAAAGTGCGGCAGCAAGGCCGACACCAGACCCACGAAGACCAGGCTGATGCCGGTCGTCTGCAGGCCGGAAATGAAGCTCGGACCCGCGCTCAGGCCGACCACGCCGATGAAGACGCACAATCCGACGGTGTCGAAGATCCAGATCGCCGGCTCGGGGATGCGGCCGAAGAACGGATACACCGATCGCAGCCAGCCGAAGACCAGCCCCATGATCAGGGCGCCGCCGCTGGCGGTGAGGGTCAACGGTATGCCGCCGACGGTGACCGAGAGCAGGCCGACGAGCCCTCCCAGCACGATGCCGGTCCCGACGAAGATCATGTCCGTCGCCGTGGTGGGGCGATCCGGATACCCCAGCTCCTTCACCGCCCGCTCGACCTCGGGCTTCGGGCCGATCAAACGCAGGACGTCCCCCCGATCGATGCGCGTTCCTGCGGACACGGGAATCTCCTGCCCGCCCCGGATGAGCTTTCGCAGGAACACCCCACGGGCGGACTCGAGCTGCGCCAACTCCGCGAGACTCTTCCCGATGAAGGCGCGTTGCGTTTCCACCACGTCCAGCGTCTCGACCGGAATGTCGAGCAGGGCTTTGTCGTCCACCTCGGGACCGATCTTGGTCCCGCGCTCCACGTGAATCTCTTGCTTGGCGGCTATCGCAACCACGTCGTCCTGGCGGATGGCCGAGGTGGGCGTGGCCTCGACGATTTCTCCTCCGCGACGGATCCGGACGACGAAGACCCGGGTGTCCTTGGGCAGCGCCTCTAGTTCCCCCACTGTCTTGTTCACGAGACTCGGATTGGTCACACGGTAGGCGCGGATATCGAAGTGCCGGGCGGCCGACATGACGCCGAGCCCCAGCTCCGCCGAGCCCGCGATCTCGGCCTGCTGCCGTGCCCCCTCTTCCCGCAGATTGATCCCCATCAGCTTTGGACCGATCGTGGGGAGAAACCAGACCACGGCGGCGGCCCCGATGAGATACGTCACCGCATAGGCCACGGGTATATTGTTCATGAGCGCCGTCTTCTCGGCGCTCGAAATCCCCAGGCGCTGGATTGCGTCGCCCGCAGTTCCAATCACCGTGGACTCCGAGAACGCGCCCGCCAGCAGGCCCGCCGCCGTTCCGATGTCGTATCCGAGGAGCTTCGCGAATCCGAACGCCGTGAGCAGACACGTGACGCACAGGACGACGGTGAGCGCCACTTGTGGAATGGCGTCGCGTTTGAGTCCGCGGAAGAACTGCGGCCCGACCTTGTATCCGGTGGTGAAGAGGAAGAGCAAGAAGAAGACCGACTTCACGGTGGAGGGAACCTTGATGTTCAACTGCCCGATCACGACCCCCGCCAGCAGCGTCCCGACCACCGTTCCCGAGGCTGAAGCTCCCAATCTTGAGGCGGCCGACGAAGAACCCGACGGCAAGGGTCAGGAAGACGGCGAGTTCCGGATTCTCTCGCAGCGCCTGCACGAAGAAATCCACGGTTCACCTCCTCTGAGAATCAGACTGTCCGGCTGCAACACTTGCCGTCTCGGCGAGCACGGCCATTCTCGACAGCGCGCTCAAGCGGCGGCAGTCGTCAACCCATGACGAAGTACACCCACGGCGACCCGATCAGCAGGTACACCGCCAGGAAGGCGAGGGTGGTGAAGAGCCCCAGCTTGTAGAGCTCGCCCTGCGTGAGATAGCCGCTCGCCACGAAGATGATGTTCTGGCTTCCGCCCTGCGGGGTGATCACCGAGAAGTAGCTGCTCGCGAAGAGCAGGCCGAAGGCCATCAGCGGCACGGGCACCCCGCCGCGCATGCCGACATCGAGGAAGACGCCGAACAGCGCCAGCACCTGCGAGGTCTGGCTCACGAACAGGTAGTGGATGCCGACGTAGAGGACGATCAGGGTCACGTACAGGGCCGGCCACGACAGGCCGCCCAGGCGCGAGGCCAGGCGCTCGCCCACGTAGCCCATGAAGCCGAGTTCGTTCAGCTGCGCCGCTCAGGGCGAACAGGACCGCGAGCCAGAGGAAGGTCGCCAGCGTGTCGCCCTGCTTGGAGATGTCGTCGAGCGTGAGCACGCCGGCCACCAGCAGCACGCCGAATCCCATGAACGCGACGCTGGTCCCGTTGAGATTCAGCGCACTGCCGAACACCCAGCCGGCGACCATCACCGCGAAGGTCACTGCCGTGATCCACTCGTCGCGCGACATCGGCCCCATGCCGGCGAGGTCCTTGCGGGCCGCCGCGGGCGCGTCGGGCGTCGCGCCGACGCGGGGCGGGAAGAGCTTCGCGACGAGCAGGGGCAACATCGCGATCGCGAGGAGCGAGGGCACCGAGGAGGCGAGGAACCAGCTTGCCGAAGCCGATCTCGAGCCCGGCTTTCTGCGCGATCTGCACGCCGATCGGGTTGCAGGAGGTGGCCGTCATCCAGAGGGCGGAGGAGACCGCGAGGCTCGCCATCGCGCAGAACATGAGATAGCCGCCGAGCCGCCGCCCCTCGGGGTCGTCGGGCTTGGAGCCCGCCCCCTTGGCCACGGACAGCACGATCGGGAAGAGCACGCCGCCGCGCGCCGTGTTGCTGGGGAACGCCGGCGCGATGGCCGCGTCGGTGAGCACGATGCTGTAGGCGAGACCGAGCGAGGAGCCGCCGAAGCGGCTCACCATGAAGAGGCTGATCCGCCGGCCGAGCCCCGACTTCACCACCGCCTGCGCGACGATGAACGCGACCACCACGAGCAGCACGCTCGCATTGGCGAACCCCGAGAACGCCTGTGCCGGCGTGATCGTCCCGGTGAGGACGACGGCTCCCACGGCGAGCATCGAGGCCGTGAGCAGCGGGAACGCGCCGATGAGCACCGACGCGATGGCGGCGACGAAGACCGCGAACAGGTGCCACGCCGGCGCCGTGAGGCCGGCCGGAACCGGGGCGAACCAGATGCCGATCGCGATCGCGAAGGGCACCGCGCGCTTCAGGAGCAATCCGGGTGCGATCATGGCCGCGCACCTCCTGCGGCGGGTTGGCCGGGCCGAACGCGGCCCTTGAGCCCGACGGCGCGCCCCTGGATCGAGCCGTCCTCCGCCTCGATCACGAAGCTGCCAGGAGAACTCATAGGAGCCCGTCGCGCCGGCATACCGGCCGGTGCCGCCCAGGATCGTCCCGGCGATGCGGTTTTGCGCCGCGGTGCCTTCGCCCTTGAGTTCGCTGAAGACCTGGTCGCCGCGCTCGTCCGTCCAGACGCTGCGGCCGACGAGTCCCGTGTCGCTGTCGGACGAGCGCGATCACCTCCGCGCGGAATCCGACGCCGGGGCGCCCCGCGCCCGCGAGCAGCATCGTGCCCCTCAGGTCGATGATCGAGCCCCGGCGATCCGCGCCGAGGGGAATGGTCCGGCGGCTGCCGGCGGCGTTCCAGGAGCCCGCGAACTCCCGCCACTCGCCGGCGGCCGCCGGAGGCGTCGGCGGCTCCGCCGCCGGCCCGCAGGCGGCCGCGGCAAGCGCCAGGGCGACCATGGACGGGTCGCCCCCACGCGCACCACGCCGAAGACGGCTTCGTGACGCGCTCGTCTCCGTTCCGGAGACGGCGACGCACGATCGTGCCGCCGCGCCCATATGAGAAAGTCCACGTGTCCTCCCGCCGATGATTGCCCTGCCGGCTGAACTCTAGGACTCCCCCGACAGGGCCGGGGGATTCCCTCGGCGAATTTACTGCGACAACACCATCGCGAAGTAGCCGAACACCGTCAGGAGCACGCCCGAGACGGCGTAGCCGACCGGGAAACCGACCCACGGCACCGAGCTGTCGATCTCCTTGGCCGCCTCGCGGCAGGGGCCGGAGTGCGAGCGGGCACCCGCCACGCCGCCCATCAGCACGGCCGGGTTGACCTTGAACAGGTGGTAGCCGATCGCCCAGGTGACGAACGGCGGGATCGTGCAGGCGATGAAACCGACCAGGAAGATCTTGAGCGCGATCACGCCGGTGAGCTGCGCCAGAAGCGAGGCGCCGGCATTGATGCCCACGATCGCGACGAAGGTGACGAGGCCCAGATCCTCCAGGATGTTGCGCGCCGCATTGGGGTGCTGCCGAAGAACCGCAGACGCGAGACCGCCGACGAAACGAAGATCCCCGACAACAGCAGGCCGCCGGCATTGCCCAAGCCCGACCGAGAAGCTACCCACCGGAACGTTGATCAAGCCGATCAGGAGCCCGAGGATCATGCCCACCGACAACGTCAGCAGGTCGGTCCCCGTGCTCGGACGAGCCACCTTGCCCAGCGCGTCGCCAATTTTTTGCACGGCACTCTTCAGGCCCACCACGTAGAGCACATCTAGCCGCTGCAGCGTGGTGTCAGGTCCCAGCGGGGAGCGGCACGCCGCCGCGCTCCATCTTGACGACTTGGAGCTGGCCTGCGAACTCCTCATGACGAAACTCCTTCAGCTCTCGGCCTTCGACGCCCTTGTTGGTGACCAGGATCTCGGCCTGGTCGAGCGGGACGGCCAGCGCCTTGGAGTCTGGCACTTCCGTGCCCAGCAAACCCATGTTGGCGGTTAGATCTTCGAGCCGGCCCCCCAGGGCCACGACGTCGCCGAGCTGCATGACGAGATCCGCGCTCGCGCCCAGCGGCTCACCGCCGCGCACCACATTGACGATCCGGTACTGCGGATACGTCTGCCGAAGCTGGGCGATCGTCTTGCCGGCAGTCTGCTTGTTCTCCAGCCGGTAGGCGCGGAGCCCGCCCGGCGCGGTAGCCGGTGAGGCCGGCGTCGTCGAGGTTCGCGCACTCCGTGCTCTTCTCGTACTCCTTCGCGGCCTTCCTGGCATCCACGCCCCACCACTTCGGCAGGTACTTGCAGATCAGGATGATCCCGACCGTTCCCCAGATGTAGCTGATGCCGTAGCCAAGGGCGATCATCGCCGTCACGGCCTCCTTCGGTGGATCCCGCCGGCACGGCGTACGCCCCCTGCGTGATGGCCATCTCGGCGGTCCCGATCGCCGCCGACATGGTCTGCGACCCGGCCAGAATGCCGCCCGCGGCGCCCGCCGGCAAACCGAACAGCCGACTGAAGATGACGACGAGGCCCAGACCGAGCACGCTGCAGATGACGGCCAGAATCGTGAAGGTCAGGCCGTCTTTCTTCAGACTGTTGAAGAACGAGGGACCGACTCGCAATCCGACGCCGTACATGAACAGATAGTACATCAGCGACTTGGCGAAGTTGTCGAGCTGCAGCTTGACGCCGTAGACCGAGGCCCAGGTGGCCAGCGCGACCCCGACGACGATCGCCGCCGCGACCATGCCGAGGCCGTATCCCTTGACCGAGAACCGTCCAATCCAGACAGCCAGGGCAACGGTGAAAAACAACAACAGGAACGGATTGGCCTGCAGGAACTGAAAGAACGCTTGCATCGGCCTACCTCCTTTACAGGGGATGCTGAAACGCTCGTCCTCAGATTACCAATGACCAATGGTGGTGGGTGCATCGGGTACCCGTCCGTCAGGATGCGTGCGCCGTCGAAGTGCCTTCGTAACACCGCATCCACACTTGGTCATTTGTCATTGGGATTTGGTCATTCCCGCATTATTCGCGAACGCGTTCGCGAATAATGCGGGCAAGTTCGTGTGGCGGCTACTTTCGCCTCCTCGCGGCCTTCGCGGCGGCCGGCTTCGCCTTCGCCGCCTTGCCGCCCAGCTTGGCGGGGCTGATCAGCTTGAGCCCCCGAGTCGCGTCGTAGCCGTGGATCTCCTTCACGTCCAACTTGCGCATGAACTCGATGGTGTCGGCCTTGATCAACTGCCCGGGCACCATGATGGGGAAGCCGGGCGGATACGGGATCACGAAGTGGGCCGAGACCAGCGGCGGCCCGGACTTGAGGCGCTTGTCGATCTCGGGGCTCATGAGCCTGACGTGCTCGCAGCCTTCTTCGTCGTAGGCCATGTAGAACGCGGTGCGCATGTCCCCTTCCAGCGTCGTACCCTTCGGCTGGTCGCGGAACCGGTCGTGGAAGCAGCTGAAGTTCGGGAGGTCAGGGACGTCCTCTATCAGCGACTTCACCCGCGCCGCGAAGGCCTTCTGCGCGGCTTCGCCGCCGCTCTTGAGGCGCTCCTCGATCTCCTTGGAGATCTCGACCAGCACCTTGAGCAGGTTCGCCACGTCGCTCCGCGTGTTGTTGATGTTGGTCTGCAGCAGGACCGAATTGCGCGAGGTCTTGTTGAGCTGGATCTCGTACTCGGCCGCCAGCAGGTTCTTGAACTGCGTCCCGTCGTAGCCCGCGGTCCCACACACCAGGGTGAGCCGGGTCGGATCCAGGATGAACTCGTCCTCGCGGAAGGCCCGCGCCGCATCCAGCCAGGTGATCCCGTCCTCGATGTAGCTCTTGAGGCCGGACTGGCGGAACTCGGCCGGCACCATCTCCTCCACCGTCAAAACCTTGAAATACTTGGACACCAGGGGATGCGTGTTCACCGCGCGGCGGATCTCGATGGCAAGCGTGATCGCCTGCATCACCAATTCGTAGCCTTCCAGCTCCATCTGCCGGCGCGCGATGTCCAGCGACGCGATGAGTTGCTGGTTGGGAGAAGTCGAGGCATGGGTGAACACCGCCTCCTTGAAGGCTTGCTCGTGCAGCAGGTAGTCCTCGTCGCCCACCAGCACCATCGAGCCCTGCCGCAGCGCGGACATGGACTTGTGCGTCGAGTTCGTCTGGTAGACCCGGAGCTTCGCCTTGCGCGGGTCGGGGATGAGCCGGGCCTCGAGCAACCGCTTGTCCTTGGGATCCAGATTCTTGCCGAATTGCTTCTCCTGCGCGAGGTATCGCTCCAGGTAGGCCGGATCGGCAAAGGCCTCTTTCAGCGCCGCGCGCGCGCCCATCGCCGTGCGCGGGCGGTAGAGCGGGGAGAAGCGGGCGAAGCCGAACCAGGCCTCATCCCACAAGAACACCAGATCCGGCTTGATCGCCAGGCACTCTTCCATCACGCGGCGCGTGTCGTAGACGTGGCCGTCGAAGGTGCAGTTCGTCAGCGTGACCATCTTCACCTTGTCCAGCCGACCCGCCGCCTTGAGGTCAAGCAGGGCCTTCTTGACGGCCCGCACCGGCACAGCGCCGTACATCGAGTATGCCACCATGGGGAAGGCCTCGACGTAGTACGGCTGCGCGCCCGCCAGGACCATCCCGTAGTGGTGCGACTTGTGACAGTTGCGGTCGGCGATCACGATGTCTCCCGGCGTGAGCAGCGCCTGGTGGACCATCTTGTTGGAGGTCGAGGTCCCGTTGGTCACGAAGAACACTCGGTCGGCGCCAAATGCGCGCGCCGCGGCGTCCTGGGCCTTCTTGATGTTGCCCGTGGGCTCCAGCAGGCTGTCCAGCCCGCCCGTGGTCGCCGACGATTCCGCCAGGAACAGGTTGGCCCCGTAGAACTCGCCCATGTCGCGGATCCAGTTCGACTTGAAGATGGATTTACCGCGCGCCACCGGCAGCGCGTGGAAGGTCCCCACCGGCTTCTGGGCGTACTTCTTGAGGTTGTTGAAGAACGGCGTCTCGTACCGCTCCGCCACGCCGGCCAGGATCGAGAGGTGAAGCTCCAGCGGCTCCTCGACCTCGTAGAAGACGCGGCGCAGGCCCACGGCCGCGGGGTCCGAGATGATCGCGTCGGGTTTCTTGTCGGAGAGGAGATAGATGTCGAGCTCCGGCCGATAGCGTTTCACGATCTCCGCCAGTTTCAGGCCGTAGTCTTTCGGCGCACGATCGTCCGCGCCGACCGACAGCTTGGAGGCGAGCACGCTTTTGAGCAACGGCACGTCGTGCGCCGATGCGTAGGGGAACCCGTCATAGATCACCACCGCCTCGAGGTTGGTGTTGAGAATCACGCCCAGCGCCGCGTCCTCGAACGTGCCGACAAACACGGGCTCGTAGACGAATTCGTCCTGGGCTCGCCGCAGCTTCCGGACCTGCTGGACCTGCATGGGCCAGCGCGATGGGGGCGTGGGGGTCACGAACAGCACTTCGAAGTAGGGCTTTGCCGTCGTTTCGCCGAGCGCGGTGGGCATCACGCGTTCCGCGCCGGCCGCGTCGTCTTCCGTTTCCCACTCCCCGGCATCGCTCCGGTAGCTCCGCGACATGAGGGCCGACGAGACGCGCTGCACAAGACGCGCTGTGCCCAGCGCGTCGCCGCCGGCCAACCGGTCCTTGATGGCATTGAGCAGGCGGGCGCCCGGGTAGGCCTGAAAGTCCTCCATCGGCAGCAGCTCGGCGAGCGCGTCGGCGCAGGCCGCCTGCAGACCCGCCGTGTCGCCACCGGCCTGACTTGCCGCCCAGGTCTGCGCCGCCCTGTTCAAATCGCGCCAGCGATCCAAGCGCGCCGCCACGGCGGAAAAGAAATGGTCGATTCTCGGAACGGACGTTGTTGCTTTGCTCATCGGACGCTCCTTTCTGTTCGTGAAAGGCGGCGAAGATGCCGCCGAACGGAGTGGCTCCTCCCTGTTCTCCTCTTTCCACAATCCGCAAACCGCATTCCGAAATTCGCAACCCGCCACGACGCCAAGACGCGCCGCGGCGGATACTCACGCCGCACGCGTCATCGCCGTGGCGACCTCCTCCAGAAGCACCTTCGCTTCAAGGGGCTTGCAGAGGTAGACCGCACATCCCCCTCGTGCGGCCGCCTCGCGCGCTTGTGCGTCGTCGTGCGCAGTGATGATCAGGACTGGTAGGTTATGTCCCAGTTCCCGAAGCCGCGAAAGCAGCTCCAGTCCGCTCATACCCCCCAGGTGAATGTCGAGAATTAGGCAGTCCGGGGCGATCGAGAGCCCGGTGTCGAGAAACTCGCTCGCCGAGGCATACGACACGACCCGGAGACCTGCCGACTGAAGGAGGCGCGTCAGCGCCCGCCTCACGGAGGCATCGTCATCAACAACCGCCACGAGCTGTGGAGACACAGGCCGCCTCCGGGGAAGGGAAACGGGTAACGGCAGGAGTCTATGCGGGGCGAGGAGGGGCGTCTATCGGACCTTGGTCCTATAGCAGGCTGCTGAGGAAAATTCGAAGTCCGAAGTTCGAACTTCGAAATTAGGGAAATCTGAGTGGGATGACCGCCCGTCCGGATTGGTGCGGGGACCCTGTTCCCCGGCTAGCGCACGCAGGGGGGACGGACAGCGCGTCGCGACCGCAGCCGGGGCGGCCCCCTGCGATGCCGCCAGCGCGGGGCGGGGGCACCCACGGGGTGACACCGCGAAGGCCGGGGGCCGGGCCGGCCCCGACGCCGCTGCGCCCGCGGCCCGGCCGGCGCCGGTCCGGAGCCCCGCCCCCGGGCGGGGCGACCCGGCGCAAGGCCGGGCGGTTCCGGGTACCCACCCAACCGGGTGGGTGCAGGCGCCAGGCGGCCGGAGGGGCCGGGCCGGCCCCCGGCCGCGTCCACTCGCACGAAGGCCGCCCTGGCGTTAGCCGGAGATTTGGGGGGGAATGGCGCCCTTGACGCCTTGGGGAGATGGAGCTATATTACGTACCTAATCGTGTGCCTAAAGGAGCATCACTATGAACTTTGCCGAAGACATTCGCTCCGTCACCGATCTAAAGCGCCATACGCGCGAGATTCTCGACCACGTGCACGCCACCGGCCGCCCCGTCGTGTTGACCGTGAATGGCCGGGCGGACTCTGTGATTCTGGATGCGGCCGTCTATCAGAAGCATCTCCAAGCCGCGAATCTGGCCCGACTCTTGGCCCCGGCTGAAACCGAAGCGACCGAGGAACGGACCCGACCGGCCCGCGAGTTCCTGGCCGAGTTTAAACGTGCCCGCAAAATTCATCGTTGAGATCACCCCGTCCGCAGAGGCCGACATTGCGGAGATCTGGGACTACATCGCCCAGGACAGCCCCACCAATGCCGAAGCCTTTGTTCTGGCGCTCGAAGAACAGATCGCCTCGCTGGAGAAGTTTCCCGAACGCTGCTCCCGTATCCCCGAAAACGAAATCCTCGGCACATCCTACCGTCATCTGATCCACGCCTCCTATCGCACCATCTTCCGCATCGCCGGCTCCAGGGTCGTCATTCTGCGAGTGATCCACGGCGCACGGCTGCTGGATACGTCTCTCTTTACCCCCTAGCCCGCACAACTCGTGAACTGCGTTCGCGAATAGTGCGGGCTTAATGGAAACCCCTGTGGGCGGCGAAACGGGGCGGATCAAGCGTCGCCGATCACGGCGACGCTTGGGAGACTTCCGCAGCTCGCCCAGGCGGACTGTTACAGGGCGACGGGGGTGAGGAGAAAGACTTGGGCATTGCGGGATGCGGACTGGATGTCGCCACGGCGTAAGGCTTCGCGAACCTCGTCGAGCGTGCACGCATCGTCGAGGGGGAGGTGCGGAGCCCAGCCAGAATCGGTCTCGATGAGGTCGGCTTCCACTTGGGCGACGAATTGCCCTTCAGGCACGAGCTTAGGAGCCGTTACGAAATAACACATCCATCTTATTCTATTTCGTTACGGCTCCTTATGCCGTTTCGGGATATCTCCGCTCAACTTATTCTTTAACAACGGCTTGCCTTGCCGCCGGATTTTCATTCTCACTGCACGCGGGGCGGTAACAGGTAAAGGGTCATGGCGAAAATCGCGTATACCATGATCACCAGCACCCCGACGAACCACGTCGATCGGCCGCTATTGGTCACCAGCGAGGCGGTCATCGTCGCGATCAGCATCATCACGACCGCGCCCGGCCAGAACTGCAGGGTCATCGGCGCCGGGCCGATAACGTAGCTGAGCAGCACCAGCACCGGCGCGACGAACAGCGCAATCTGTGACGCGCTCCCCAACGCGATGCCCACGCTCAAGTCGAGGCGGTTCTTCCGCGCGCCGGAAAACGCCGAGGCCATCTCCGCCGCACCGCCCACCAGCGCCACGACGATGAAACCCACGAACGCAGGGGTCATCCCGAACGTCACCGCCGCCTCCTGCACCGACTCGACGAAGATCTCACTCACCAGCGCGACCAGCACCGTGACGCCGGCCAGCGTGGCCAGGGCCAGACCGATCGGCCACGGCGCTTCGCCCTCCTCGCCGTGTTCCGCGCTGGCAAAGAGTTCGCGGTGCGTCTTGAGCGAGAACAGCATGCCCAATCCGTAAGCAATGATGAGCAGCACGGCCAGACTCGCGCTCAACGTCTGCGTGAACGCCGCCCCCGCCACGGAGTCGGCTTCAGAGGTCGCCGAAGGAATCAGCAGCGCGACCGTGGCCAGGAAGAGCAGGGCCGCTTGCACGCGGGCGCTGACTCGGTTGTACTCCTGCACGTGGTGCTTGAGTCCGCCGAGCAGAAACGACACGCCCAGCATGAACAGCGTGTTGGTGACGATCGCCCCGGCGATGGACGCCTTCACCAGTGCGTATTCGCCGGCGCGCAACGCCGCCAGCGCGATGACCAGTTCGGTCAGATTTCCCAGCGTGGCGTTGAGCAGACCACCGACCGCATCGCCTGTCTTGGCCGCCACGGATTCGGTGGCGTGGCTCAGCAGCGTCGCCAGTGGCACGATGGCCAGGACGGACAGCACGAACAGCAGCGTGTGCGCTTCGGGCTTGAGCTTTTGCGCTGCGAACAGCACGGGCACGAAGGCCAGCAGCCACAGCAGGGGGTTGTGGCGGATCTCTTTCAGCAGCAGAGTCATAACGGAACTCCTTCCACCGCCAGGGTTTCGGACCGGCCGCTCCCTCGGAACTGCGCCTGAGCATCCGGCACACCGGATGCGGCTGTCAACAGGAATACGGAAGGCACCACGACACTCATCGGAACACTCTCTTCATTCTCACCTTTCGCCGCAAGACGAGTAAGCAGCACGAGCGACCTGTGTGAGGTTGCCGCTCTGACGGGTGGTGGTTTCCATATCGATATGGTAAGATACGTCCATGGAATTCGAGTGGGACGCGAGCAAGGACACCGAGAACCTTCGGAAGCATAAGATCTCGTTCGCCGAAGCCGTCGAATCCTTCTACGACCCAGCCGGCTTCGTGGTCGTGGACGGAAGACACTCGGAGATCGAGCAACGATTCTACTGGATTGGAAAGAGCTCGTCGGGTCGAGTCCTCACCACCAGGTTCACCCGACGCGGAGCCAAGATACGGATAATCGGCTCCGCGGAGTGGAGGGAATTCAGGAGGATGTACAATGAAAAAGCCAAGGATGCGAGACCTGACACTTGATCATGCGGGAACGCGTGAGATTCGCTCCGAAATGGCAAGGCGGGGAGCCGTGAAGATCACGATCAATGTCGATGCTGACAGCCTGGAAAAGCTCAAGGAGTTATCAGCCGAGAGTGGCGTCCCGTATCAGCGACTCCTCAACAGCATCCTCAGGGATCGTCTCGCCACCGCGAGCACCGTCCAGACTCGCTTGGACCGGATCGAGAAAGAACTGGCACGTGTCAAGAGGCAGCTCGCGGCGTGAGCGTAGGTCGAGATTTCGGGCCCATCGATACCCGAGCGTGGGTGGTCGGAACGGCGGCTTATGCAGGAGTGGATTCCGGCGGGCAGGCGGGGAGTGTGAACGCAAACGTGGCGCCGCGGTCGGGGTTGTTCTCGGCCCAGATCTTGCCTCCGTGGGCTTCCACGATGGAGCGACTGATCGCCAGGCCCATCCCCATCCCGCTGGGCTTGGTGGTGTAGAAGGTCTCGAAAACGCGTGGTAGTGTATCGGCAGGAATACCAGGACCCTGATCCTGCACGGAGATCCGCACCGCCCCGTCGCCCTGCCGGGTCTGGATCACGATCCGCCGCTCCTCGCCATTCGGCCCCATCGCTTCCATGCCGTTGAGGACGAGGTTGAGCAGCACCTGCTGGAGCTGAACGCGGTCTCCGTGGACGCGGGGGAGCTCGGGGGACAGGTCCAGATCGATCGCAACGTTCCGGAGAATGGCGTCCGTGCGGACGAGCGCAGCGATTTCCCGGACCACGGGGTTGACGTCGAGCGGCAGAAAGCGCGCGTCGTCCTTCCGCAACAGGCTGCGCAGGCGCTGAATCACCTCACCAGCCCGCCGGGCATCGCCGACCACATCCTGCAGGATTTCTCGGATTTCATCCAGGGGCGGCGCTGCCTGCGCCATGTACCGCTCACCCGCATGGGCGTTGCTCAAGATGGCCGTGAGCGGCTGGTTCAGCTCGTGGGCCAGGGCCGCCGCCATCTCCCCCATCGTGGTCACCCGCGCCACGTGCGTCAGATCCCGACGGAGGCGCTCCACCTCCAGGCGCGATCGCTGTGACATGGTGATGTCGTGGTGATAGATGACCGCTCCCCCCTCCGGCCGCTGCAACGGAAGGACGCTGACGCTGGCCCAGCGCTCCTCGGTACGCGTCGGATACGCATACTCGAGACGGAATTCCGCCTGCGTGCCGTCGAGGACCGCCTCGATCCCCGCCAGCACTTCCCTGGCTATCGGACCGCTTTCCGCATCGCCGTGCGGGCTGGCCGGGTGTTGCCGCGCGCCGACCGCCAGGACGGTCGGATCCAATGCCTCGTCCCCGGCGGCGAACGCCTGCCACGTGTCGCTGGTCCGCAGAATGGCCCCGGAGCGATCCACGATGACCATATGCCCGGGGAGCGAGGCGAACACCCCGGTGCTCAGCGCTTCGCTCGCGCGGAGGCGCTCCTCGACCTGCCGGCGCTCGGTGACGTCGATGGACACCCCCAGCAGACGGCGCGGCCTCCCGGCCACATCGCCGTGGAGGCGCCCCTGGGAGGCAATCCACCGGACGCTGCCGTCCGGGCCGAGAACCCGGAATTCGTTGCGCAGGATCCGACCCGTGTCCAGCGCCTGCCGGATGTTATCGCGCCAGATCGCACGATCGTCGGGGTGAATGAACTCGGCCAGGCGATTGAACGTCATCGCCTCATTCGGGCCGAGTCCAAAGTAGGCCCGCCCCTCCTCCGTCATCCACACGCGTTCGGTCTCCGCTTCCACCTCCCACAGGCGGGCCTCGGCGCTGGCCACCGCGAGGGTCAGGCGCGCCTGGCTCTCGCGAAGCGCCTGATCCGCCCGCCGCCGGGAAAGCGCATTGGCGATCACCTCGGCGACTACGCGGAAGCCGCGTACGACGTCGCCCGTCCACGCCCGCTCCGCGCGCGTCGCCGCGAAGCTAAGCGCCCCGACGACCGCCCCGTCTGCGACGAGCGGAACCGCCACGACCGCCTTGGTCCCGTACCGTTGGAAGGTTTCTCGGTCCCGGGCGGCTTCCGGCGGGAGGGCCGCGAGGGCCGAGATGATCAGCGTCTCCCCGCGCAGGAGCCTCTGGATTGTCCACGGGATAACGTCTCCCATGTCCATCGGTAACCGAACTGGCGGCGTCTCCGACGGGGTGTGGACATGCGTCATGCACATGGTGCTGGGCTCGTCCGGCGGCACTTGCAGCAACGTGGACCGATCGAGGTCGAGGATTTCACAGATTTGGCGTTGGGCGTCCTGGATTTCGCTCTCGATCTGGCGCGCGGGTAGATGGACAAAGCGGGCCGACAGGTCGGCGACGAGGCTCTCAATCCGCAATTGCTCCGCGAGTTGCCGTTCCACACGCCGGCGTTGCGCCCTGCTCACCGCAAGGCTCACGATCAACAGTGCCTGCAGGACGAGAACAAAGAACGCGACGATCACCGCCGTGCGGTTCCGCTCCCAGAGCGTGTACTCGCGGTTGATGATGATGCTCCCCGGCGGCACGGCGTCCACGGATAGGCTCCAGCGCTTGAGTTGCTGCCAGTCGAACTTGGGCGCGGGTGGGACGTCCAGCGTCGCGGAGATATTCCCTGGAGTCTTCGTGCCGCTCAGAATATCCAGGGCTAGTTGGCCCGCCCTGGTTCCAATGCCCTCGAAGCTGATCAGCGAGCCTCCAGCGATACCGTATCCGAGCGCGACATCGTACAGCCCAAACACCGGCGCACGGGAGACCTCCCCCAAGCGACTGGCCACTTCCCTCGTGGTGTAGGGCTTTCCGGTCACGTCGGCAGCGACACCAAGGAGAAGAACAATAGCCTCGGCGGGAGCGCTCGAAACTGCGGTCAGCATCTCCTCGAAGGGCCGGTCGCTCAAGGAGCGTATCTCTAGCCGGCCTTCCCGCTTCTTGAGATCCCGGCGGGCCTTTTCCTCCATGCTTCGGTCGACCTTGTGCGCGCCGCTCACGATGTAGAGGTGTTTTGCGTCGGGGATCAGCTTCAGCGCAATCTCCAGGGTGCCAACGATATCCGCCGTAACGGTATGACCGATTACGAGGCGGTCGGTCTTCGGCATTTCGAACCCTTCCGGGAGGTACAGGGCGATAGCGGGAACGCCGGGGAATATCCGCTGGCCCTCTTGAAGCAGGAAATGCAGGGCCTCCGGATACATGGTGACGATCGCGTCAATCGCGCGTCGCTCGTATCGCAGGCGCATCAACTCGGCCATCTTTCCCCTGTGTTCGGGGTCGGGGTTGCGCGCCAGGTCCAGGTATTCGAGGAACTGGTTCCTGATGCGCACGCCACCCGCATCCAGGGACGCTCGGAGTCCCCGATCGGTCAATTCGAAAATGGGGATATTGGGTTCGAAGGCATGCAGGATCAGGACGTTCTTTGTGCTGAGGGTATCGGGTGGCGGCGCCTGGGCCCCGTCGGCGTACGGTCCGAAGGCGAGAAGGATGAACAGTGACAGTGGAAGGCGGATCCCGAGGAATCCGATTCGGAGATTATACACGATCAATCTTTCCGTCTTCCCGACGGGCCGACTCGTCGTGGGAGCACACCGCGCCTGCTCCGCGGCCAAGAGACAGCACACCAAGACGGACCGGCCTGGCTGCGGCGTTCGTCGGGCAGCAGCCTATCGAATGGGACACGGAGAGTCAAAAGAAAAGACCGGGAAAGCACGCAGAATGTGCGTCAGTGCGCGATGGCTTGACCGCAGTATCGTTCTGAAGCGTTTCCAGAATGATCGGACGATCACGATTCGGGGACGTCCATAAAAGTATAAATATTTATACTTTTATGGACGTCCCCTATGTTTTACGTGCCAACATAATACGCATGGAAAGCCTGACCCCATGCCGGGGCGCGGGATGCGCCCAGCGCCCGCGCCCATCCCGACGCCAATCGCGCACTCCGCTGTCATCGGGCCTTGAGCGGTTCCGTCCCCGTCTTCATCTCCCCGTGCAGCCGCAGAATCCGGCGCACCTCCTCGATGGCGTGGGGATTGCCCTGCACGGAATGGCCCGACCGCACGACCAGCTCGGACTCGACGGGCTCGATGTGGGCACTCGTGTACTGTACCACCCCATCGTCGCCCTCTTCGACCGGGCCGTCCCCCTCGACCGCGATGATGGAGTGGACCGCGACGGACGGCGCGATAGGGATGTCCTGCAGGGCCCGGATGAAGGGGTGCCGCGGTGACATGTTGTCCACGGCCGACGGCATGACCGGGCTCGCCCCGCCCGCGAAGGCGTCCGGGTTCCGGGCGATGTCCGCCGCCACCCCGGTGAGGGCGAGGGGGAGGGTCAAGAGTCGCCGGACGACGTTGGCGATGAAATTGCTCCCCGCCACGAAGCTGCCCCGTTGCGGCGTGCAGATGAACACCACGCGCGACACCTCGGGCAGCGGCTCGACGAACAGCGCTCGCCGGAGCAGGTCGCGGGTCTCGTCGGAGAACTGCATCTGATCGAAGGGCTTGCGGCTGACCCCGTTCCAGATCCGATCGCCGCTGCTGGATGACCTGCATCTTGACCAGCAGGCCCCCCTGGCTGTGCCCGATCAGGATCATCCGGCGCAGGGCCGGATCCGTGCCTTCGGGGTCGAGCCGCGCGACCGCCGTGGTCAGCGCCTCGCGGAGGCGCAGGGCGGACAGCGCGATGGGGTTGCCGGAGTCGTACTGGAAGAACCAGACCTGGAAGCGGCTCCGGATCTCCGGGTCGGCCTGCAGCCGGTTGAACATCTCGACCCAACGGACGATGCTGGAGGCCGTGCCGTGGACGAAGACCACGGGGATGAGCCCGGGCCGGTACGGCGTGGTGGAGACGAGGGGGGACCGCTCCTGCATCAATCCGGTGAGTCGGCCGAGAAACCCAAACGCTTCGATCTCCATGACCGGCACATCGGTGACCGTCAGCGCCAGGGCGGCCGTCGGCTCGCTCTCGAGCGGCACCGGCTCGCCGGCGATCGTGACCGATTCCTTGTCCCAGGCCAGGTGGAGCTCCAGCGTGCCCGCGAGCGGCTCGCCCTGGACGAGGGCGCGCCGGGCCTCGGAGATCCGCAGGAGGAGCGGTCACCGACACCTGCAGCCGCGGCGCCACCATGTCCCGCCCGGCCGGCGCGGACTCGAGGGGCCGGGTGGTGGCGGCGAGGGGGGCGCCAAGGCCGGGCCAGCGATACCGCATGGCCAGGCCGTGCACCTCCAGCTCCGCGATCGGGGTGAACCGGACCAGTTCGCGGTCCCCGGCGCGGAGCGCCGCCGGGTCGAAGGCCACCGCGATCCGCCCGAAGGGCAACTCGAACGTGCCGCCCCGCGGGACGACCGCCCCCCGGTCCGGCGCGGCGAAGGCTGCCGTCAGCGCCCAGTTGTACAGGTCCGCCGCGATCCGGAGCCGGGGATCGAACCGGCCGGGGGCCACGCCAACCCCCTCGGGGAACAGGAAGGCGTAGGCGTAAACGGCGGCCGCCAGGGCGTAGGCGGGCTGCTTCGCGGCCTGGCCGTGCAGGAACGACAGCTCGGCCAGGGCGAAGAGGAGGTCCGGGTCCCCCTGCGTCGCGACCATCGCCCGGTGCAGCTCGGCCAGGGCGGTCGCGGGCTCTGCGGCGAAGGCGTCGGAGAGGCCCCGCTCGAAGAGCACGTTCCGCGTCGGCCAGCTCGGCTCACCCGTGGTGATGGCGCTCCGGCCGAGGTCGGCCTGGACGACCTTGGGGTCGACCCGGACCGCCGAGATCGGCCCCGCGCAGGCCGCCAGGGCCAGACACAGGGCACCGAGAAGGAAAGACCGGTGGGCAGGCATCGGGTTCATGGTGTCACCCCTATCTTGCCGCGGTCGCGGCCATCCGTGGGAGGCCTTCCCTGATCCGGACCGAGAAGCGAGGGTCGTCGTTGGCGGCCTTGGCCCGGTCGTTGATATGGCTCTTCGCCTTGAGGACGGCAAACGGCAAGGAGCGGTCGAGGGCGCCGAGGTCGTACCCCAGCTCGTCGAGGTAGCCGTTCACGACCAGCTTCCAGCTCCACCACGACCGAGGCGCACCGGACTGGGCGAGGCGCTGGATCGCCGTCGTGCAATTCTGTGTCAGCGCGTTGTACCACTGGGGCCGGTCGTGCAATCGGTTGATCTCCGCGAGGTACCGGAGCAGGAGCTGACGCGCGATCGCGGGGGACGCGTCGAGCCGGTAGACGTAGACGTCCTCGCCGCGGACATTCGTGCGGAGGCGCACGACGTCGCGCTCGTCCGCGACCACGAAGACGAGCTCGTACTGGCGGAAGAACCCGCGGAGCGCGGAATATTCCTCGCCCTTCTCCTTGCGCGTCTCGATCGAGATGGCCAGGTACTGGTCGCCCTCGAACCCCCAGCTCATGATGGTGTGGGCGATGAGGGGCGATCCCCAGTAGATCAGGAAGAGGTCCAGCGAGCGGAGCTTCGAGAGGTCCAGCGCGCGCTCCTCGAGGCGCACGGTGTAGTCGGTCTCGGTCCGGTACTCGGCATTGCGGACGTTGTGCACGAGGACTTGGTCCCCGCGGATGTCGGCGTAGGCCAGCGTCGCCACGTCGGGCTGCCAGTCCCGGTCATTGGACGGCGGGATGGCGAGCCACACGGCAAGGACCACCACGAACGCCCCCAGAATCCCGGCGACGACCCACCGGAGCGGGCGCACGCGCCACAGGGCGACCACCGCCCCGACCGGCACGAGGGCGCCGAGCCCCGCGCGGAGCCCCGGCGGCCCGAGCAGCAGGAAATCGAAATAAATGGCCAGCGCCATCCAGCCGAGCAGTACAGTGCACCCGAGCCCGACCGCGGCCCGCCCCGCCCACACCAGGGGGCGCAGGCGCCTGGCGCGGCGCATGCGGCCTACGCCCGGCGCCGCGGGTTCCCGCGCTGGCCGGCCCATTTGGGGAACAGGACCTGTCTCCATGGTCATTCCGCCTCCTATTTCCGAGGACACCATACTGAAGAGCGCAGCCGAACGTCTGAAAAGGCTGCCGCTTTTTGACCTGGTACCCGCGCCCCGCCAGACCCAGGCTCTGGCTTTATCGCACTCTGCCCGAGCGGCCCAAGGTTGCACTTGGGCAGGCTGTTGGTTCTGGCCGGCCTGTTTTATCCCGCCCCGCCTACCCCGCCGGGATCGTCACGACGGGAGGTGCGCCCTTGTCTCCGGTCTCCACCAGGGTGAAGAGGAACATGAGGAAGCTGAACAGCCCCTTGGACGGCAGGTCGCGGTCATCGATCCAGTACCAGTGGTTTCGGTAGGGCACCGCCACGAAGGCATCGCCCGGCTTCTCGGCGCCACTCTGGATCCGCACGAGGGGCGGGATGGGCCCGCCCGGGCCGACCTCGGGTTCGTCCGACGGCGCGACCCGTTTCTCCTGCACGTGGGTCTCCGGCACCGTGATAAACGACCCCATATCGAGCAGGATGTCCAGGATCGACCGGGTGAGCATGGCCAGTTCCTTGTCGTTCGCGGCCACGGCCCCATAGACCACCCGGAACTCGCCCCCCTGGGGATCGAGCCCCAGCAACTGCCGGACCATCAGGATGTCCGTCTCGACGCTCGGCTCCACCTTCTGCCGCAGGGTCAGCACCGTGGCAACTTCGGGACCGACGCGCTGCACGCGCATGCCGATGGCGCCCGAGTTCTGGATTCGCCGGAGCCGCGCCAGGAGCTCGTAGAAGTCCGGGTCGGCCGGCCGCCGCCGGGCCCCCCCGCCGAACCGATTCTGGATGCCGTTGAGCGTGTGCACCGTCAGCCGCAGCGTCAGGTCGATGGGATATCCCGCCTGGATCAGGCTCAGGATCGCCGCGGGAGGCACGGGCGTCATCAGCGAGCGGGCGAACCGCTCGCCCATGAGGGGCGCGTAGGTGATGGTCGGTCGGTCGGTGAATTGGCCCTGCGCCCCCAGCCCGATGCTGCTGTTGGGGACCCCCGGCACGGTGCCGCTGGTGTTGAAGACGTTCCCGGCCGCGGTAAAGGTGCTCTGCACTGTATAGCCGCTGACGATCTGCCCGACGTCCAGGAATACCGGGGTATCGCTGTAGCGGAGCTTCACCAGGTTCAGCAGCATCTGGCTCTTCCACGACTCGGCCACGGCCGCCGTGTAGTCGAACCGGTCCCGGGTCATCGTGCTCGGCCCGATGGTGCAACCGGCCGCGCCCAGCATCGTCAGGACGAGGAGCAGCGTCGGCAGCGCCCGCCTGATCTGCCGCAACCGTGGGGTGGTATGCCCGGCGTCCATCTCACGCTCCCTCCTTTGCACTCCTGGCTGTACTGCCGCCAGATCTCGACCGAAGCGCCGCGCCGCGTCAGAACAAGATGCCGAACAGCTTTTTCAACAGTTCCTCCAGCGGCATCATGGTGAGGGCCAGTGGCGCGACCGGCGCGAGTGTCGCGGCCGCAAGCTGGACGAGAGCCTCCTTCGTCACCGGCGCGAGGCGCATGGTCCGCACCACCTCGAAACTATTGTTCAGATCGGCAAGGGACTGGATGTCGGCGCTCCCCACCAACGGTTCCTCGGCCGGCGCGTCGCCGCGGAGCCATTTGGCATCGAACTCGCGCACGTACCGCTGGGCCAGTGTGCCATATTCGCGATTGCCGGTCCGCTTCGCCTGCGCAAGCTGCGGCGCGAACACCAAGAGCGGGCCGAGCACCACGCACAGCAGAAAACCTACCATGACGGCGATCTCGACCTTGAAGGCCGGCAGGGTGGCCCCGAGGTAGAAAATGCGGTTGGCGATCATGCCGGCCAGCAGCGCGCCGTGTGCCACCGCCAGCGGGGTGAAGGCGTAGACCGTGTTGGACAGAAAGCCCAGGCCGCCGACGCGATCGGGATGCGTGGGCACCAGGTGCAACTCAATGCGGGACACCTGCCAGAGGAGGCGGGCCCAGATCGCCAGCCGAAAATACCAGCGGAGCAACAGGAACTGGAAAAGCGGCAAGCTCACATAGCCATACCACATCCCCGCGAGCGAGAGCGTCGAGCCCCCGGCGGCCGGTGTCGCATACCACGTGGCCGCCGCGAGGGCCCCGTACTGGCGCCAGACGATCAGGACGCCGACGCCATAGACGAACGCGATCAGCAGCACCTCGGCGAGCACCGAGTTGCGCAGCCGAAGCGCCGACGCGATGGCGGCCTCGAACCGGGTCCGGGCGCTCGCGGGAATCAGGTGCCGTTCCAGAAATTGCTTCACCACGAACCGCATGCGTTGGTGCACCACCAGCTCCGCCACGATCAACAGCGGCAACGCCACCAGGAAGCGGATATGCACGTCCACGTCCAGCAGGAACGGGACGGCCGCCGTCCCGCCTATCACTTGTCCTCCCAGGGCCGAGAGCGCCAGAAGTGGCAGCCAGGCGAACAGCGAGAGAGCGATGATGCGTTGGCGCATCAGCATCAGCGCATCGTCGGACAGATGCGCCCGACGCAGCAACTGGAAGAGCGGCCCGCCCAGGACGAGCGAGAAGTTCTGCGGATCGCGGAGCAGCCTGTCTCCGGACGCCGGCGTGGGGGATGTCATGTGCGGTCCTCCTCGAATTCCAGTGACATCATATTTACCACGCAGCGCGGAATAACCGCAACGCCACCCACGCTGCGCAGTAGATAGGCCCGAACAGCGCCTTCCTCCGCTGACCTCTGAATCTGCTCCGGGGGATTCCCGACGACAAGTCGGACCTTGGTCCTATATGGTTTTGGCGGTCGCCGCGGCGGGACAGACGGGCAGGCCGGTTCGCCGCTTCAGATGACGGAAGACGAGGGCATCTACTCGATCCGCCAAAAAACGTTCGCAGGAAAGGAATTACGAGGCGCGAGGCGCGCCGCGAGGGGCGGGCGTGTGCGGGGGGATTCCCAATAGCCCGGCCATTCGGACGAGGTCGGCTACCGAGGGTGCTTGCATCTTCGCCATCACCCGTCCACGATGGATCTTGATGGTCTTCTCGGCGGCGCCCAGCTCCCCCGCCACCTGTTTGTTCAACAAGCCCGTCACCACCAGCGAGAAGACCTCTCGCTCCCGCGGCGTCAGCGTATCGTACCGTCGTTGAATCTCCGCGGTTTCCGCCTGCTTCGCCACCGCATCTCGCGTGCGACCGACGGCGCGGCGGACGGCGTCGAGGAGTTCGGGACCCGTAAACGGTTTCTGGAGGAAATCCACCGCCCCGGCTTTCATGGCCCGTACGCTCGTGGGCACATCCCCGTGACCGGTGATGAAGACGATGGCGATCGGGTAACCTTTCCGATTGAGCGCCTCCTGGAGCTGAAGGCCGTTCAACCCCGGCAAGCGGACATCCAGAACGAGACAGGAAGCCGGCACCGCGTGGTCTTCCGCGAGGAACGCTTCGGCAGTCGGGAACGTTCGGGCCGTCATGCCGGCCGAGCGGATGAGGCGCGCCAACGCCTTCCGAACGTTTTCGTCGTCGTCGACGACGAACACCGTCGTGGCGCTTCCCGGTGAGATCTTCGCGGGAAGATCTCAGACATGGCGTCTTTTCAAGTACCCCAGCTGTGTCGTCACCGTCCATTGGAGGTGAAGCCTACCATAAACACGCCACTGCCGCTCGGGGTTTCTCCAAGAAGAGAGTGCAGGCGATGCGTTGGCCATGGACTCAACACCGCCGGCATGCCTGGGTATAAACACCACGCGCCGGTTGGCGAACCAGCCGGCGCGTGGCAATGAGAGACGAGGAAACCTAGGACTTCTTCTCGGGGGCCTTCCGTACGTCCGGACCCTCGGTGCCCTTGGGCTCTTGCTTGCGCACATCCGGGCCCTCGGTGCCCTTGACGGCCGGGGCGGGGGACTTGGCGGTCTTCTTGGTGGACTTCTTCACATCCGGGCCCTCGGTGCCCTTGGGCTCTTGCTTGCGGACACCCGGACCTTCCGTCCCCTTGGGCTGCACCTTCGGCGGAGCCGGCGAGGCGGCGGTCTTCTTGGTGGCCTTCCGGACATCCGGACCCTCGGTGCCCTTGGGCTCTTGCTTGCGCACATCCGGGCCCTCGGTGCCCTTGGGCTCGACTTTGGCGGCCGGAGCCTGCTGCCCCTGGGCGAACACCGGGCCAACTACCGCGACGGTCAAGAGGACTGCGGCGAACACTGCAATGAACCTGTTCATGTGACTCCCTCCTACTTCATTCGGTTACGACCCTCAAATCCTTCGGGGGCCCGGCAGCCCTACGCTGCCCTTTCGCTTGTCGCTGTTCCGGGGGGCCGGAGCATTTGGTGATGTCGTCGGTTTCTGGAAAGAGCACAAAGTGTGCCAGCCTCGACCAGGGTTTGGACGAGCGGTCCGTCTCCTCGCAAGGATGCGTCATTCTAGCGTTTTTTGCCGCGCTCCCCTTCTTCGCCGAGCGACGACTCCCCCGTCGAATGGAGAATTCCTCGTGGCGCAATAGGGATGCCGGTACCCGAAATGCGGTGGGGGATACCTCCGAACTGTCAACCGCCGGCCAGGCCAGCTATGGGACTTGGGCGCCATAGCCGGCCTGGTCGGCCATGCATTGCGAGATGCGGGGCTCCGTGAGGGCAAGACTCAAAGGGGATCTTGACCACACATAGGACGAAGGCCCTATGGACAATCGTCTGATAGAGACCCTTCTGGGCATCGGCGTGGCCGTGGTAGGGAGTCTTGTGCCCAAACTGATACCCCGCGACGCGTCCAAATGCCAGGATCCGTGAGAGTCCAATCGACTGGTAAGCCAAACACGAGCATCACCCTTGCGCTTGGAGCATAGGATGCGATCCCGTCACGCAATCGCCGTCCTGATAGCGTTGGTGCTCTGCGGATCGTCCGCAGGGGCGCAGGTGACCATCTCGAAGCCTCTCAGATGTAGGGGGACGTCCATAAAAGTATAAATGTTTGCCGCACTATTTATCGGCGACGGTCGCGGGTGGGATGCAACTCGTACGGACTGCAGACTCGAAGAGGAAACGTGGTCTCATCTGGAGCGAGAACGGCCCTCACTTACCCGTAATTCACGGCGACAAGGAATGACTTTTATACTTTTATGGACGTCCCCCATATTCAGACGCTGCTCGCTCAGGATGCGATGGACAATCTTCATGGGTTGGATAATTGCAGCGATGGTGCCGCAATACACGGCATGATTTCACGCGGAGGCGGCCTACCAGTTGTTCGGCCGATCTCCAGACCGACGCACCATCGTATCGCCGGCCTTGCATTTGAAGGCGACGGCGAACTCCGGCAGGTTGGTCAGAGGTCCCAGGACGCGGTACTTGGGGGTGCGTGCTCGTCCGTCAGGAGCCTGGCGCAAGGTCTCCTCCCGCAGCGTGAAGCGCCAGGCCTCCGCTTAGCTCAGGAAAAAGCGTTGCGCGGGTGTGAAGCCATTCCGCGAGACTGTTGCGGTCGTGTCCTGCCGGGCACGCGGGAAGTCGAGCACTTCGAGGTTTCCTTGCGCGATCGGCATGACCGTGTCGGCCATATTCCCTCCGACGCAAAGGCGCACGAAGGGTTATTCTCGTCCGTTGGGGTTGCGCGCGCCTCTCGTCAGGCCTGGCCCCGGCGAGGAGTCTTGCTCTGAAGAATGTGGACCACAGTAGAATCCACCAGACCCATGCCTTCGAAGGATATCTTGCTCAGATTACGGATCGATTCCTCCGCCGAGCCTCCGATGATCCCATCATCCGTCGAGACGCCGTAACCGGCCAGGGCCATGAATGCGGAACGCATGGCCGTATCCGCACCGGTCACGATCTTCATGGAACAACCCGACTTGGCCCCGTCACAGATGATCCCGGAGAGATCCGCGACGATGTTGTCGACGGCGAAAGTGATCTTTTGCATGTCGATGCCGACGTTCTGATACACGATGGCCGTGGCCGCGGCGATACTGGCGGCAATCGCGCAGCCGCAGATGACCGACAGTTCTCCCGTGAAGCACTTGATGTAGGAATTCACCGCATGGCTGATCGCAACGCTTTCCTGAATGCAGGGCAGTTCGACCGCTCGATTCCGACCGACGAGGTACGGCAGAAGCGTGGTGAGAACGCCCTGGTTTCCGGATCCGCCGCTCGTCATCACCGGTTCCGCAAGGCCGCCCATGCGCGCGTCAAGAGCGGAGGCGACTCGCTGCTTCACGCGGTAGAACAGGTCGTCGGCCATCAAGCCCTGCCTCATCATCTGCTGTAACTGGTAGGCATTCCTTTTCAGATCGACGCCTTTCTCGGATATGGCCAGGTTCATGTCGATGCCGCGTTGGATATACGCGCGGGACTCATCGTCCAGTCTGACCACCTCGCTGAGGACCTCCTCCATCCTCATCGACCGCATCCTGTCGCGGTAACCGGCGGTCTCGGTGCCGGCGTGGGGATGGGTGTCGAGGATGGATCGGTCGTCTTTCTCCAGAAAGGTGATGTTGGTGTGCCCTTCCGACACGATGCAGCGAACGCGGGACCCGCCGCCTTCCGCCGACACTTCGACGTGAAAACCCTTCTCGCCCTCGTTGCACCGATACGTCAAAATGTTCCTGCCGACCAACCCCTGCGCCTGCTTGAGAACATCCGGCGTGACCTCCTTCAGGATCTCCAGACGCAGCGCCGATTTCGCGATCACGGCACCCAGGGCCGCGGCGATCGCGTTGCCCTTCTGGCCTCCGCTGTTCGGGATGGTGACCGCCGCCCCGTTCTTGTATGTGCCGGGGTCGACCGTCAGCTCCATCCGCTCCACGGGGGCTTGCAGTTGCTCTGCGGCCGCAGCGGCGGCATAGGCGCAGGAGATCGGTTCGGTGCAGCCGATAGCCGGAAATACCTCGTGTGCGAGAATCTCTTTGAACAGATTCATCGAGCCCTCCTCTCAGCCACTTTCGATCGCGTTGCTGTCGCAGTGCAAGATCGTCAGTCCCGCGTCGCCGATCAATCCCGTTCGCGCTCGTGACTTGCCGCAAGGATCGCATCCTCCGCGGACACGACGGTCCTCTCGGCTTCGCCGCCTCACATCAGATTGACGATGAGGCTGCCGAAAATCGTCAGAAAGACGTTGGCGAACGCAAAAGGCGCGGCAAAACCCAGGGTCAGCATAGAGCTCTCGGCGTCCTCCTCGAGAGCCGTGAGCGCCGCAGGAATAACCCGGGCGCCGGTCAGCGCGCCGAGCAGCAGGATCGGGTGCATCTTGAGAACAAGCCTCCCGAAGCAAACACCTGCAAGAATGGGAACCAGTGCCAGCACGACACCCGCCAGGAAGATGGTGAGCCCGTTGCTCTGCATGGCCTGCACGGCCTGTCTCCCTGAGGTCAAGCCGAGGCACGCAATGAAGAGGTTGAGGCCGAGATCATTCAAGATCCACTGACCGCCTTCCGATATCTGCCCAAAGGTCGGATGGATCGAGCGGAGCCATCCGACCACGAGTCCGGCGATCAGGACGCCTCCCCCCACACCCAGCGTGAGGGGGATACCGGCGATGGGCACGCTGACCATCCCAGCGAGAGTCCCGAGCACACACCCCGCTCCGAGCATAACCAGGTCCGTGGCGGCCGCAGCCCGCTCGACGTATCCCAAGTGTTTGGGCCGCCCGCTCCACATCGCTCTGGGCGCCCACGATCTGGAAGATGTCGCACTTGTTGACGACGGTATCCAGGGTCATGGGGAGTTCCCGACCTTGCCGAATGATTCTTCGCAGGAAGAGACCGCGCGCCTCCGGGCTCTCTGCCAGCTCGCCCAAGGTCCTCCCGATCACGGCAGGACTCAGCACACAGATATCGAGCGACTCGCCGATCATCTCCGTTACAGTCGAAGCGTCCACCTCCATCCCAACGAGTTCAGCGGCCACGAGGAGGCCGCGGTAATTGCCGGCCAGGACCAACACGTCCTGCGCCTCGACCACCGCGTCGGGGCCGGGGGCGAAAACAGCGCTCTGCCTTTTGATCTTCTCGATGGTCACCCGCTCCGGGAAAAGACGCTCCACCTGTCGGACGGGTTTTCCGACGGCCTCCACCTGCGTCGCCCGGTGGGCGCGTAGCCCAACCGCCCGGGACCAGGAAAAGAGTCCGGGCGCCTTGGACGAACCCACGACGCCTCCCATCTGCTGCTCCAGTGCGCGGGCCTCCGCTTTCAGGTCGAGCCTCAACATGCCCGGAAGCAGCTTGAAGAGCAGGATCACTCCCACCGTTCCGAAGACGTACGTGATCGCGTAGGCCACCGCGATATTATTCGTCAGCGCGGCCTTGGCCGCGCCCGGGAGGGAGAGCTGCGCGACGGCCCCCTGCGCCGTTCCGATGACGGCGGATTGCGTCATTGCGCCGGCGAACAGCCCTGCGGTGGTCCCCTGGTCGAAGCCCAGCAGTCTTCCCAGTAGAATCGCCGTCCCCAGTCCGCCCAGCGCGACGGCGAGCGAGACCCAGAGGTAATTGAGACCCTCCTTGCGAAGCGAGCCGAAGAACTGCGGCCCCACTTGATAACCGATGCAGAAAGCAAAAAGCGCAAAACTGAGATTCTGCAGGAGTGCCGGGACCGCAATCTCGATCTGCCCCAACACCATAGCTACCAGCAGCACCGATGCCGTTGTGCCAAGCCCAAAGCCCCGTATCTTGAGCTTGCCGAGAGCATACCCTGTAGCGAGCGCCAGAAAGACGGCGATTTCCGGATAACTCTGGAATAGCTTCGCGATGGCGTGCGTCATGGCTGGCCCCCCGTTGAGCAGAGCGTGACAAAGCGTGCCTGCTATCTTCGAAGCATCGGGCGGCTGCCGCCGGCCCGCCCCTGACGATCAAACGATCGCTCCCGCCTGTCACCGAGGCTGCGGGCGCGCTGTTCCTGGCTCAACCGATCGGCGGCTTCGCCCTCCTCGGTCCTGCCCCACCCCTGGCCGGTATTCCGGTCCCACCCTCCATCGGCTCCCCGCCGGTACGTGTTGCCGTCCCGCCCGGCGAACACGTCGTTGCTCCGGCTCTCTGGGCGGGTGATACCGCGTTCCTGCGCAGTTTGCCGCGCCTCTTGTCCTCGCTGTTGCACTTGCTGTCGCTGTGCGGGGGTCAGGTCTTTCGCGCGGTTCTGGAAATCCGCCCGAACCTGGTTCTTGTCCCATTTATTGTAGACGTTGTGGTTATTGATGTTGATGTTGTTGGTGATATTCACCTGCCCCCCACCCCAGCAGCAGTGCCCCCACGCACCGCCCCAGATCGCCCCGGCGGCGAACCCGAAGGCAAACCCCGTGGCGGCCCCCCAGGCGAACCCCGCGCCATAACCGTACGTCGGAGGCGGGGGGTACCAATACACACCCACGTACACCGGATAGACGTACCCGGTCCCGTAAACCACCACATTGCCGGGCGCCACCACCGTCCCGTAGTAACCGGGTGTGTAGCCGATGGTTACGTACTGCGGCGTGTAATCGTAGATGTAGACGTACGTGACATAATGCACCGGGGAACTGGGCGGAATCGTGTAGATCACGGCCGGGACCGCAGTAGCCACTGCCCAGGGGCCGTTTACCGTCATCGCCGAAAACCACACCCCATCTTTGAGCGCATACCAGATGCCGGCGTCGACCTGAATTACCGGAAACGGCGAGTTCACCACGTAGTGCAGCGTTGTCCCTTCAATCGCCCGCAGCTGTGCCGGCCCATCGTACTTGCCGACCAGGGTCGTCTTCGACCGATCCACCTGAGCAGTCTGCGGGATGCTATTGTCGATCATCGCCTCCTGGGCTTCCGGCGTCCCCGCCACCGATGCCAGAACGACGCCCTTGGGATGATTCTCGGGGATCTTGGCGAAGTCGGCGGGAAGCGCATCGGGAGCCACATACTCCCACGGGCCGGTCGCCAGCGTCTTCGTGCGAAACCAGCGGCCGGAGATCAGGACGTAGTAGTCGGCCGTTCGGGGGTCCAGCAGCAGGTGGGCCGACGTATTCTTCACGTCGAAGAGCCCCGTCCCATCGATCGGCTCGAAGGCGGGCTGGCCGATCGTCTCCAAGAGCTCAGCCGGAACCGTGCTCACGTAGACGGTCGGGTAGCGTCCCTGCGCTGCCGACTCTTTCAAATTCAGTGCCGGGTCGTCCAGCATGTTCACTTGGTCGTTCTTGGCGAGCGACTGGCGGACTGCCTCGAGGGCGGCGGATGGCTTCGTCGAGAGTGTCCAGGGGCCCTCGACGCTCCTCGCCTCCATCCATTTGCCGAGCGCGCGCAGGTAGAACCTCCCATCTGCCTGATCGACAAGAATCAGCGCCCATGTGTTGATGACCCGGACCAGCTTGCTGCCGTCCACCTGCCGGAGGAACACCGGGGCACCGTCCACGAGCACCAGCAGGGCCGGTGTCGTGCTGAAGATGATCCGAGGCGGCTCGTTCTTGACCGGCTGAGGGTGCTGCTGCGTACGCTGCGCCTGGGTGACCGCCAGGTTGGTTTGCAGACGATCGAGCGAGATCGTCATGATGCCCCGCGGCACATTGCTCCGCAGAATCTCCAGGTACGCATCCGTTTTCTCGGGCGCAGCCGGGAAGCTCGCCTTGGTAATCTCCACCTTGTCGCACGACACAAGGCGATTGGTGCGATCGACGAGGGTGTGGGCGCTGATCCAGATGACCCCGAAGTCTTGCTGAGGCGACGCCGGATGGTCCACGGACACCGCGGCGCGCGCCTCGAGCTGCGTGCCGTCCCAACGGTCCACCTGGGGAGTGTAGATCGTAATGGTGTTCGTACCGCCCTTGATCTGACGAGGCCAACCGGGATCGCTCGGCCCCGCGGCGCTCGCACCACTCTGCGCACGCGCCGGAATCGGAAGAGCGATCGAAAGAAGGAGAAGCGGAATCAGAAGCCATGCCGTGACACGCATCCGGATGCGAGAAAGGCGACTCATCGACTGCCACCTCCATGGCGGAATTCGCGGTTCCGGCTCCACAGCTCAAGAAAGATCGTCGCAGGCCAACCTATCTGCCCCCGTCTCGACTCACCGGTCCCCTCAGGACCCCGGAGCGCTCACGGCTTTTCCACGGAGATCGCGACGGCCTCGGTGTGTACCACGCTGCGACAGGGGACACGCCAGCGGTCTCGAGGGGTGGGGCATCTCACGTTCGATTCCGGAGAAACCCACCGTTCGCCGCCGTTGTGGCCCGTGCGGTTGCGTCTCGTCGCATAGCGTTATGACGTCGGTTTTCGGGCCCGATCGAGGCCCGACCCATCTGCCGTTCTGGAAGAGCGCGGCACGCGTCAGTGACGTCCGCCCCTGGTCGGTGCCAGTCAGGACCGACGACGCACAGCGGGAGGGGGACGATCTTGGCCAGCGGGGCAATGCGCGCCGTTTTTCATGGGTTCTCCCGGACTTCGCCGACCGACGCGTCCGCCTGTGTCCCCGCCGGGCCCCGCAGCCGGGCGAGGAGCCGCTCGATCGTCACGAAGAGCACCGGGATGATGAAGACGCCGAGGGCGGTGGCGGCGAGCATGCCGCCGAAGACCGCCGTGCCGAGCGACCAGCGGGAGGCGGCGCCCGCGCCCCGGGCGATCACGAGGGGGACCACCCCCAGGATGAAGGCCAACGAGGTCATGAGGATGGGCCGGAAGCGCAGCTGGGCGCCCTGGAGGGCGGCCTCCACGAGGGGGAGGCCGTCCCGCTCGTGCTTCTCCTTGGCGAACTCGACGATCAGGATGGCGTTCTTGGCGGCCAGACCGATGAGCATGACCAGGCCGATCTGGACATAGACGTCGTTGGTGAGACCGCGCAGCCAGACGGCCAGGAACGCCCCGGCCACCCCGATGGGGATGCCGAGGAGGACCCCGAAGGGGATGCCCCAGCTCTCGTACTGGGCGGCGAGGCAGAGGAACACCAGGACCAGGGCGAGGCCGAAGATGAGGGCCTGGGCGCCGCTCGCCGCCTTCTCCTGGAAGGCCGTGCCGGTCCACTCGTAGCCGAAGCCCTGGGGCAGGGTCGCCTGCGCGACCTCCTCCATGGCCTGGAGGGCCTGGCCCGAGCTGTACCCGGGGGCGGCCGCGCCGCTTACCTCGGCGGCCCGCAGGAGGTTGTAGCGCTGGAGCATGTCGGGGCCGACGCTGGCTTTCACCGTGGCCAGCGTGCTCAGGGGGACCATGCTGCCCGTCTGGGTCCGGACGTAGATGTTCTGGATGTTCCGGGGGGCGAGGCGGAACTCCGGCTCGGCCTGCACCTTCACCTTCCAGGTCCGCCCGAACCGGTTGAAGTCGTTCACCAGCAGGCCCCCGAGGTAGGTCTGGAGGCTGTCGAAGACCGTGTTCACCGGGATGCCGAGGGTCTTCACCTTCTCCCGGTCGAGGTCCACCTTCACCTGGGGGACGGTGGTGCGGAAGGCGGTGAAGAGCCCGCTGAGTTCCGGGCGCTCGGCCGCGGCGGCGAGGAACTGGCGGGCGGTGTGGTCGAGTTCGCGCGAGCCTCGGCCTGCCCGGTCCTGCACCTCGAACTGCAGCCCCCCGGCGTTTCCCAGGCCGGGGATCGGCGGGGGCGTGAAGACGAGCGCCAACGCATCGGGATACGTACTGAACTCGCGGCGGGCGCGATCGAGAATTGCCGCAAGCTGCGTGCCCTGGGTCCGGCGCTCCTCCCAGGGTTTCAAGTTCACGATCAGGCTGGCATTGTTGGAGCTGTACACGTCTGTGAGGATGTTCCTTCCGGTCTGCGTCACGACACTCTGCACGCCCTCCACTGTGCGCAAGAAACCCTCGGCCCGTCGCGCCACCGCATCGGCGCGCTCCATTGACGAGCCGTCCGCCAAGATGAAGGCCACGGAGAAGTATCCCTGATCCTCGTCCGGCACGAACCCCGTGGGGAGCGTCCGGAGGAGGCCGAACGCGAGGGCGGCGAGGCCGAGGAGAACGGCGAGGGTCACGGGCCAGCCGCGAATCGCCCAGCGCACCCCGGTGGTGTAACCGGCCGTGAGGCGGGCGAAGCCGGCGTTGAAGGCCCGGAGGGCGGCGCCGACGGGGCCCCGCATCCGCGTGCGCGGGCGGAGGATCATCACGCAGAGCGCCGGGGTGAGGGTCAGCGCCACCAGGGCGGAGAGGAGGACGGAGATGGACAGGGTGAGGGCGAACTGCCGGTAGAGCTGGCCGGTGATCCCGCCCAGGAAGGCGACGGGCACGAACACCGCGCAGAGGACCAGGGCGATGGCCACCACCGGGCCCGCGACCTCGGCCATGGCGTGCTTCGCGGCCTCGAAGGGCGGGCGCCCCTGCTCGATGTGGTGCTCCACCGCCTCGACCACCACGATGGCGTCGTCCACCACGATCCCGATGGCGAGCACCAGGCCGAAGAGGGTGAGCGTGTTGATGGAGAAGCCGAGGGGGACGAAGGCGGCGAAGGTCCCGATGATGGAGACCGGGACCGCCAGCATGGGGATGAGGGTGGCGCGGACGGTCCCGAGGAAGAGGAACACGACCAGGGCCACGAGGAGGAGGGCCTCGAAGAAGGTGTGGACGACCTCCTCCAGCGAGGCGGTGATGAAGCGGGTGTTGTCCGTGCTGATTTCATAGGTCAGGCCGGGCGGAAAGAATGTGGCCAACCGCTCGAGCGCTTTTCGTACTCCGTCGGCGGTCTGGAGCGCGTTCGCCCCCGGGAGTTGATAGACCTCCAGCACCGTGGCCGGCACGCCGTTCAGGCGCCCGATGTTGTTGTAGTCCTGGGCGGCCAGCTCCGTCCGGGCCACGTCCTTGATCCGCAGGATGGAGCCGTCGGGCAACGTCCGCACCACCATGCCCTCGAATTCCTTCGAGGTCGCCAGCCGCCCCTTGACGTTCACCGTGTACTGGAAATCCACCCCGGCCTTCGCGGGCGGCTGGCCGATCTGGCCCGCGGGCGCTTGCACGTTCTGCTCTTTGATCACATTCGTGATGTCATCGGCCGTCAGGCCGAGCTTCGCCAGCTTGTCGGGCCGGAGCCACAGCCGCATCGCGTAATCGCGCTGCCCCACGATCGTGAGGTTGCCGACGCCGGGGACCCGCGTGATGGGATCGACCAGGTTGATGGAGGCGTAGTTGCTGAGGAAGACCGCATCATAGCTTTGATCCGGCGAGAACAGCGAGATCACCATCAGTTTGTCCGGCGATTGTTTCTTCACCGTGATGCCGAAGCTCACCACCTCTTGCGGCAGCTTGGCCGTGGCCTGCTGCAAGCGGTTCTGCACGTCCACCATGGCCAGGTCCGCGTCCCGCCCCAGGCCAAACGTGATGTCCAAGACGTACCGGCCGTCCGAGGAGCTCTTGGAGGACATGTACAGCATCCCCTCGGCGCCGTTGATCTGCGACTCGATATTGACGGCCACGGTTTCTTCCACAACCTCGGCGCTGGCGCCCGTGTAGGTGGTCTCGACCCTGACCACGGGCGGGCTGATCTGTGGGTACAGACTGATGGGGAGTCCAAAGACAGACAGCACCCCCGCCAGCGTGATGACCAGAGAGATGACAATCGCAAAGACACGGTGGGTGAGGAAGAACTGCGCCATGGCTAACAGTCACCTCTCATCAGGACTCGCCCTCGGCGGCGCGGGACGCGTCCGCCTGTGTCCCCGCCGGGCCCCGCAGCCGGGCGAGGAGCCGCTCGATCGTCACGAAGAGGACCGGGATGATGATGACGCCGAGGGCGGTGGCGGCGAGCATGCCGCCGAAGACCGCCGTGCCGAGCGACCAGCGGGAGGCGGCGCCCGCGCCCCGGGCGATCACGAGGGGGACCACCCCCAGGATGAAGGCCAACGAGGTCATGAGGATGGGCCGGAAGCGCAGCTGGGCGCCCTGGAGGGCGGCCTCCACGAGGGGGAGGCCGTCCCGCTCGTGCTTCTCCTTGGCGAACTCGACGATCAGGATGGCGTTCTTGGCGGCCAGACCGATGAGCATGACCAGGCCGATCTGGACATAGACGTCGTTGGTGAGACCGCGCAGCCAGACGGCCAGGAACGCCCCGGCCACCCCGATGGGGATGCCGAGGAGGACCCCGAAGGGGATGCCCCAGCTCTCGTACTGGGCGGCGAGGCAGAGGAACACCAGGACCAGGGCGAGGCCGAAGATGAGGGCCTGGGCGCCGCTCGCCGCCTTCTCCTGGAAGGCCGTGCCGGTCCACTCGTAGCCGAAGCCCTGGGGCAGGGTCGCCTGCGCGACCTCCTCCATGGCCTGGAGGGCCTGGCCCGAGCTGTACCCGGGGGCGGCCGCGCCGCTTACCTCGGCGGCCCGCAGGAGGTTGTAGCGCTGGAGCATGTCGGGGCCGACGCTGGCTTTCACCGTGGCCAGCGTGCTCAGGGGGACCATGCTGCCCGTCTGGGTCCGGACGTAGATGTTCTGGATGTTCCGGGGGGCGAGGCGGAACTCCGGCTCGGCCTGCACCTTCACCTTCCAGGTCCGCCCGAACCGGTTGAAGTCGTTCACCAGCAGGCCCCCGAGGTAGGTCTGGAGGCTGTCGAAGACCGTGTTCACCGGGATGCCGAGGGTCTTCACCTTCTCCCGGTCGAGGTCCACCTTCACCTGGGGGACGGTGGTGCGGAAGGCGGTGAAGAGCCCGCTGAGTTCCGGGCGCTCGGCCGCGGCGGCGAGGAACTGGCGGGCGGTGTGGTCGAGGGCTCCGGGCGACTGCCCCGACTGATCTTGCAGCTCGAACTGAAAACCTCCCGCCGTTCCAAGCCCTGGGATCGGCGCCGGGGGCATGACCAGGGCGACCGCCTCCGGGTAGCTGCTGAATTCTCGGCGCATCTTCGCAAAGATTGTACGGAGGCGGGTGTCCGCCGTCGTCCGCTCGCTCCAGGGCTTGAGGCTCACGATGATTGTGGCGTTGTTCGAGGTGAAGACGCTGGTCAGGATGTTCAGCCCGCCCATGGTCACAACGCTCTGCACGCCATCCAGCTTCTTGAGGAACTCTTCCGCCCGCCGTGTCACGGCATCCGTACGTTCCACCGAGGCGCCATCCGGCAGGATGAAGGCGACGAACAGGACGCCCTGGTCTTCATTGGGCACGAACCCCGTGGGGAGCGTCCGGAGGAGGCCGAACGCGAGGGCGGCGAGGCCGAGGAGAACGGCGAGGGTCACGGGCCAGCCGCGAATCGCCCAGCGCACCCCGGTGGTGTAACCGGCCGTGAGGCGGGCGAAGCCGGCGTTGAAGGCCCGGAGGGCGGCGCCGACGGGGCCCCGCATCCGCGTGCGCGGGCGGAGGATCATCACGCAGAGCGCCGGGGTGAGGGTCAGCGCCACCAGGGCGGACAGGAGGACGGAGATGGACAGGGTGAGGGCGAACTGCCGGTAGAGCTGGCCGGTGATCCCGCCCAGGAAGGCGACGGGCACGAACACCGCGCAGAGGACCAGGGCGATGGCCACCACCGGGCCCGCAACCTCGGCCATGGCGTGCTTCGCGGCCTCGAAGGGGGGCGCCCCTGCTCGATGTGGTGCTCCACCGCCTCGACCACCACGATGGCGTCGTCCACCACGATCCCGATGGCGAGCACCAGGCCGAAGAGGGTGAGCGTGTTGATGGAGAAGCCGAGGGGGACGAAGGCGGCGAAGGTCCCGATGATGGAGACCGGGACCGCCAGCATGGGGATGAGGGTGGCGCGGACGGTCCCGAGGAAGAGGAACACGACCAGGGCCACGAGGAGGAGGGCCTCGAAGAAGGTGTGGACGACCTCCTCCAGCGAGGCGGTGATGAAGCGGGTGTTGTCGTAGCTCACCTCGTACGCGAGGCCCGGGGGAAAGTAGTGGCTCAACTCCCCCATCAGCGTGTTCACACCCCTGGCCGTTTCCAGGGCGTTGGCGTCGGAGAGCTGGTAGACGATGAGCACCGTGGCCGGCACGCCGTTCAGGCGCCCGATGTTGTTGTAGTCCTGGGCCGCCAGCTCCGTCCGGGCCACGTCCTTGATCCGCAGGATGGAGCCGTCGGGCTGCGCCCGGAGGATGATGTCCCCGAACTCTTTGCTCGCGGCCAGCCGTCCCTTGACGTTCACCGTGTACTGGAAATCCACCCCGGCCTTCGCGGGCGGCTGGCCGATCTGGCCGCTGGCGGCCTGCTTGTTCTGCTCCTGGATGGCTCGCGTCACGTCATCGGCCGTCAGACCAAGCTTCGCCAGCTTGTCAGGCCGGAGCCACAGCCGCATCGCGTAATCGCGCTGCCCCGCGATCGTGAGGTCCCCGACGCCCGGAATGCGCTTGATGGGATCCACCAGGTTCAGCGTCGCGTAGTTGCTCAGAAAGACGGCGTCGTAGCTGTTGTCGGGAGAGTACAGCGTCAGGACCATCAGCATGGACGGCGATTGCTTTTTCACCGTCACGCCAAAGCTCAGCACCTCTTGCGGCAGCTTGGCCTCGGCCTTCGACAGCCGGTTCTGCACGTCCACCATGGCCAGGTCCGCGTCCCGCCCCAGGCCAAACGTGATGTCCAGGACGTACCGGCCGTCCGAGGAGCTCTTCGAGGACATGTATAGCATCCCCTCGGCGCCGTTGATCTCCTGCTCGATCGGGGTGGCGACGGACTGCTCGACAACCTCTGCGCTGGCACCCGTGTAGGTGGTTTGGACCCGGACTACGGGTGGCGTGATCTGTGGATAGAGCGCGATGGGCAAATGGAAGAGTGCCAATGTCCCCGCCAACGTGATGACGAGAGAAATGACGATGGCAAAGACGCGGCGCTGCAAGAAAAAACGGGCCATGCGGCGCTAATCCTTCTATGGTTTGGCCGCGTTCTGAGGAACTGCAGGCGCTTCAGTCGCCTGCACAAGCATGCCGGGCCGGGCCTTCACGACGCCTTCCGTGATGACCCGGTCCCCAGCCTTCACCCCGCCCATGACGATGAAGAAGCTTTCGTAGGGCTCACCCACGTCCACCGTCCGCATGGCCACCTTGTTGTCAGGGCCGACGACATAGACGGCCTTCGCGTCCTGCAACTCGGTGACGGCGCGCTGCGGCACCAGCAGAGCATTCTCGATCGTGCGGCCGGCCATCCGAACGCGGCCGAACTGGTTGGGCCGGAGTAGCCCATCCGGATTCGGGAATTCGGCGATCAACGAAAGGGTTCCGGTCTTTTCGTCCACGGCCCGGTCGGCGATGACGATGCGGCCCTTGTGGGGAAACACACTGCCGTTCGCCAAGGTCAAATCGAGTCCCTCGCCAATCCCCTTCGTCGGTCCTTTCCGCAGAGTCATGAAGTTCAAATAGTCCGCCTCGCTGACGGCCAGATAGACGCGGATGGGATCGACGCTGGATAACGTGTCCAGCAGCGTGGCCTCGCCGCGTCCCACGAGATTGCCCGGCGCGACCTTGCGCTCGCCGATCAGGCCGGCGATGGGGGCCCGGATCGTACAATAGCTGAGATTCAGCTCCGCCAGCGCAACGTCGCCTTCCGCCTGCTCCACGCTCCCATGACCCTTCTCGATGGCGGCCCTCTGGTTCACCTCTGCCGTTGCCAGCTGGGCCGTGCGGGATTCCACGTCGGCCCGGGCCGCCTGCTGGGACGTGAGGGCGGTGTCGTAATCCTGCTTCGGGACGGCTTGCTTCTCGGCCAGGGGCTTTAGGCGATTGACGTCATTGTCGGCCTTGGCCAGGTTGGCTTTGGCGATTCCGACGTTCGCCTTGGCGGTCTCGACGTTCGCCTTGTCCTGGGCGAAAACGAGCTCGGCCTTCGCTTTGGCAAGCTGTCCCCGCGCCTGTCGAAGCTCGGCCTCGTACTGTCGCTTGTCCAACGTGAATAGAAGTTCGTCCTTCTGGACCAACGTGCCTTCCCGAAAATGCTGCTCCCGAAGATAGGCCTGTACCCGAGCGCGAACTTCCACCGTTTCCACGGCATCCGTGCGGGCGACGAATTCGAGAAAGATGGGGACGGTCTTCTGCAGAACGGGGGTCACGATGACGGCGGGTGGTGGGCCGGTCGGAGTCTGTTTCTGAGTGGCCGCGCCCTTGACCTTTTCACACGCGACGAGCCCAAGGAGTAGCAGCGTCGCGCCGAAGACGCTCGCGACGAACGAGCTTTGCCGTCGGAGCGCCGACCAACGCATGGAGCACATGGATGATTCCTCCTGACACCCACCGTGGGGCACCGGCGCCCCGGACGATCATTTGGCCGATTGCGGAGACTCGGCCTGCTCCCGGAATTTGTCCTGATATTTCAGGATCTCGCTCACGATCTCTTTGCTGGTGTGCCTCACGTCTTTTTCTGTCGCATTCTTCTCCATCACAAAGCGGGCCGCGGCCATATAAGGATTCATGGACACAACGGCGCCGGGCAGCTTGCTCGGATCCGTCACCGTCCCGAAGACCCACGTCAGCCTTCCAGGCAGCCCGGTCCTTCCAATGGCTCCACCGCGCCGAGCGTCGGTGGGCCAAGCGGGATCTTTTCCAGTTCGAATGTGTGATGAGACAAGCCAGGGAGAGCGTACCCATGAGGTCCGTTCCAGGTGGTACGATTCTGGCTTGGGGGGCGCCGGAACATCGCTCTCAATTAGGTGAGCGCTAGCGCCCGTCAAGTCGTGGCCGGTTGTTTTTTACCTATATCACGAATCCGACCCACGGGTATAGACGGAAAAGCTGAGGCGGGAAAGCGAGGACACAGGTTCCCGTCGAGCGGGCGACGACGTCGCAATCCAAGTGGAACCGGTCCCGAAAAGGCGAACCGAGTTCGCCTATCACCGGAGTTCAGTGAGAGCTGTCGTTACGCTGTCCCGGCCAAGCAGGATGCCTCGGCCAGTTGGTCGTGGAGGGCGAAATATGCCAGTGGGGTTCCGCACCGATTGTCACCGGGTTACCAGTTGTTCGGCCGATCCCCCGCAGGGCGCACCATCGCATCGCCGGGCTTGCAGTTGAAGGCCGCGGCGAACTCCGGCAGGTTGGCCAGGGGGCCCAGGACTCGGTACTTGGGGGGCGCGTGCTCGTCCGTCAGGAGGCGGGCCCGCAGGGTCTCCTCCCGGTGCTTGAACCGCCAGGTCTCCGCATAGCTCAGGAAGAAGCGCTGCTCCGGCGTGAACCCGTCCTGCGGAACTGCCGCCGACTTGCCCTGCCGGGACCGCTCGAATGCGTCGTAGGCAATGGAGAGGCCTCCCAGGTCGGCGAGGTTCTCTCCGAGGGTCAGCGTGCCGTTGATGTGCATGCCGGGGATCGGCTCGAAGGCAACGAACTGTTTCACCAGCAAGGCGGCCCGCTCCGTGAACGCCTTCTCGTCGGCGGCGGTCCACCAGTCCCGCAGGTTGCCCTGGGCGTCGTACTGTCGGCCCACGTCGTCGAACCCATGGGTCATCTCGTGGCCGATCGTGGCGCCGATATTCCCGTAGTTCAGGGCATCGTCCGCCGCGGGGTCGAAGAACGGCGGCTGCAGGATGCCCGCGGGAAACACCAGTTCATTCCGCGTGGGTTCATAGAAGGCGTTGTTGGTGATCGGTGTCATGGACCACTCGGCGCGATCCACGGGCTTGCCCACCTTGGCCAGCCCGCGCTGGAACTCGAAGCGTCGGGCGGCGAGGACGTTCCGCAGATACCCGGTCCGGCTGACCTGCAAGGCGCCGTAGTCGCGCCAGACGTCGGGATAGCCGATCTTCAGGTGCATGGCGTCGAGCTTGACCAGGGCGCTCGCCTTGGTGGCCTCCCCCATCCACTCCAGCCGCTGGAGGCGCGCCCGCAGCGCAGCCCGGAGGTTCGCCACCATCTCCAACGCCTTCTGCTTGGCCTGCGGGCTGAAAGCGCGCTCGACATAGAGTTTGCCCAGCGCCTCGCCCAGGGCCGCGTCGGTTTCGGCGAGCACGCGCTTCCATCGCGGCGGAAGCGCCGGCGTCCCCTCGAGGGTGGTCCCGTTGAAGGCGAAGGCTTCGCGCTCGAAAGGGGAACTCAGGTAACCGGCCGTGGCGCGGAGAAGGTGCCAGCGCAAATACGTCTTCCACTCCGGAAGGGGAACGCCCTGGGCCATCCGGCCCAACTCCTTGAAGAACGCGGGCTGGCGCACGAGGAGGGGCCCCGCGCCCTCCAGTCCCAGGGCCCGAAAGTACGCATCCCAGGCAAAGCCGGGTGCGTGCTTGGCGAGCATCGTCCGGCTCATCTTGTGATACGTCGCGACGGGGTCGTCGGTCTCCGTCCGCGTCATGGATGCCCGGGCGAGCCGTGTTTCCAGTCGCATCACGGTTTGCGCGTTTCGCGCGGCGGTGGGCACGGGGTCACCCAGCAGGCCAAACATCCGCGTGAGGTGCGCCAGGTACTCTCCGCGAAGCGTCTGTGGATTGCGCATCCTGCTTCAGGTAATAGTCCCGATCCGGCAAGCCGAGGCCTTGCTGGGAGAGTTGCAGGATGTTCACGCCGCTGTTCCGGTCGTCCGGGCCCACCTCTAGCCGGAAGGCCGCGCCGGTCCCGATTACCTGCAGGAGGGCGATCTCGACAGCCAGCGCGTTGCGATCCCGGACGGCGGCAATGCGGGCGAGGAAACGCTCCAAGGGCCGCACCCCCTCCTGCTCGATGCGGGCCTCATCCATGCCAGCCGCGAAGAAATCCCCCACCTTCTGCCGCTCGGACCCCTTGGGGGCGGACCGGTCCGCCGCGGCGCCTTCGAGGATGCCCTTCACAATGGCGAACGTGCGCCCTTCGACCTCCTGGTCCACCCCGTATTTGCCGTATTCGGCGGGAATGGTGGTGCGCTTTTCCCAGGCACCCACCGCGTACTGGTAGAAATCGACGCAGGGACTGACGCTGGTGTCCATGTTGGCGGAATCGAAACCGCGGGAAGGCTGCGGCGCGGCGAGGGTCAGAAGAAGAAGGACAAGAATGCGAACGGACACACCTCTCATGCGACCTCCATGCTGCTTTATCCCAGCGCACCAAGCGCCTATCGACCGCCACCCAACCCCGTCGAGAGACTGAGCCGCTTGCAACGGTCACCCAACGCCAGTGCCAGACCGCATTATTCGCGAACACAACTCGCGCACAATGCGGGCTTAATAAGAACCCTTGGGGGCGGCGGTCCGGAACGGATCAGGCGTCGCTGGTACGCGGTGGCGATTGGTCATTGGTCAGCTCGCATCGGGCGTCACGGTCGCGTGGCGTGTTCCAGGAGGATCCGCCGCACCTCCTCAATCGCCTCGGGGTTTTGCTGGACGGAGTGACCCGAGGTGACGACCAATTCGGACGCCATGCCGTCCAGGTGGGCGCTTTCGTACGCGACCACGCCATCGGTGTCTTGCCGGAACGGCCCGTCCCCTTTTACGGCAATGATGGAATGGCCGATGACACCAGGGGCCAGGGGGGCCGGGGCCAGCTCCGTGATCAGGGGGCTCCCCGGCGTCATCGCGTCCACGCTGCTCAACCGGCCGCGGTACCGCACGGCCAATTCGGGGTCCCGCAGCAAGATGTCCTCGGTGACGCGGAGAAGCTGACCGGGCAGTCGAACGAAACGGGCAATCTGGTGCGGCAGCCAATTACCGGCCACGTAGCTTCCCCGGTGCGGCGTGGCAAGAAAGATGACCCGGCGGACGAAGGGGAGCGGCCGCACCGCCACTATCCGTTGTGCGAGGTCGCGCGCCTCGTCGGATAACCCGGAACTGTCCAGCGCCGAGCCCAACTGGGCGCGGATCTCTCCTTCCAGGTCCACGACCATCAGCTTCACCAGGAGGCCGCCCTGGCTGTGGCCGATGAGCACCATCTGGCGCAAGGCTGGGTCCTGATTGCCGGGATCGACCGTCCGCAGCGCGGTCTCCAGCGATTCGCGGAGGCGCATGGCCGAGTAGAGGACCGGATTCCCGGTCTCGTAGGTGAAGAACCAAAACTGGTAATGCGGGCGGAGTCGGGGGTCGTTCTGGAGCTCGTTGAACATCTCGGCCCACCGCGCCGGACTGGAGGCCGTCCCGTGGATAAAGACCACCGGGATCCGGCCGGGCTGGTACGGCTCGAGCGCCGCGAGCTGGGTCGGCGTGCGCTGGCGCAAGAGATCCCCGAAGAGGAAACCGCCCAGCTCGAAATCCCAGGCTGCTGACCCGCTCAGCATGGCGGCCAGCGCCGCCGTGGGCTCCGCCTCCAGCGGGACGGGCCGGCCCCCGACCTGGACCGCGTCCGTCTCGAACGTCCTGTACAGCTCCAGCGTGGCGCGGAGCCGTGTGGTCTTGAGCTGCGCCCACGGGTCGTCGATCCGGAGAAAGGCGGTGACCGGCACCTTCAGCCGGAGCGGGATGTCGAGACCGGGTCGCGCGGCGCCGGCCACCGTGGACGCGGCAAAGGGCGCCCCCACGCCGGTGCGGCGATATCGGTTCCGCAGTCCCTTGACCTCCACATCGGCGACCGAGACGAAGTCGGTCAGGCGCCGGTCCAGCCAGGTGAGCTGCGCGGGGTCGAAGGCGATCGCCATCTCACCAAAGGGGAGCGGCAGGACCGCGTCCCGGAAGTCTCCATAGGTCCCGTCCGGAGATCGGAGCGCCCCGGTGAGGGCGCGATTGAAGAGGTCGCTGGCGTTCCGGAACCGGGGATCATACGGATCAGCGGTCGGCGTCCCGGGCGGTGGGAACAGAAAGGCATAGGCGTAGAGAGCCGCCGCGAGATAGTAGCGGCTGTTTCTTGGTGCGCTCCGCATGAAGGAAAGAGAGTTCGGCGAGAGCGAACAGTTGGTTCTCGCCCTGCCGCCCGGACACAAACTCGGCGTGAAGCGTCCAGAGCGCCGCCTCGGGGTTCTCGGCGAATTGCTCGTACAAATTGGCCCGGTTGAGGACGATCTGCGAGAATGGGCTCGGTTCGCCGGCGGAGAGCACGTTCCGCGTCAGCGCCCGCTGAGCGGTCTGGGAATCCACCTGGATGACACTGATGGGCGTGGCGCACGCGCTGAACGTCAGCGCCATGGCGAACAGACCAATCCATCCCCGGGCCATCCGGTACCGGCCCGGGGAAGACGTCGGACTCATACGGCAATGCACGAGGGAGAAGGTGCTTCCCATCAGAGCGGGACCCCGCAGATTAGGAGCCTCGACGAAATCACTGGTCTGATTTTGTTAATTTCGTTACGGCTCCCTGACAACGGCTTATTGCCGCTCCAGGACCTTCTTGCGCTCTTTCTCGTACTCCTGCTGGGTCATGGCGCCGGAATCCAGCGCTTTCTTGAGGTCCATGAGTTGCTGTCCGGTGGTGGTCGTCGTGACCTCGCTCCGCACCTCGGCCCCGCCGCCGCCGCAGGCCGCGGCGCCGAGCAGGAGGAAGCAACACACCGCAAACAGCACGAGGTTTCGACTCAGAGAACCGATCATCCTCCGTCTCCTATGTCCCCGTCATTGGGATTTGGCAATTGGTCATTGGCCATTTGCCCCGGAGAATTCACGCGTTCCTTCGCGAATCCTCCGGGGCTAGGCGACGTGGCGACCGCGGACCAGAGCGATCGCTTTACCCGTCAGCGGTCGGCCCGACGCTCCTCACCGCCCCTGGAGCACGAAGTGCGCCCGACGATTCCACTTCCAGGCGCTCTCGTCGTGGCCGAGGACGAAGGGGCGCTCCTTGCCGTAGGAGATGGTCGAGATCCGATCGGCGGCGATGCCGGCGCCCACCAGGTAATCCTTCACCGCCTTGGCGCGGCGCTCGCCCAGGGCGAGGTTGTACTCGGCGGTGCCGCGCTCGTCGGTATGGCCCTCGATGAGGAGCTTGGCGCCCGTATTGCCCTTCAGCCAGCCCACGTTGTCATTGAGAGCGGCCTTCTGGTCGTCGCGGATGTTGGACTTGTCGAAGTTAAAGAAGACGTCCTTGAGGGGGGACGGCGCGGGAACGGCGGCGGGGGGCGGTGGAGGCGGGGTCACCGGGGCCTCTACCGGGGCGGGGGGTGGGGGCGCGACGGGCGTCACGACCACCGGCGCGGGCGCCGGCGCGGGGGCTGGGGCTGGAGCGGGAGGCGGCGGGGCCGGGGCAACTGCCGCGGCGGGGCCCACGGGGGCCGGGGGCGCCACGATCACTTCAGGCCGCTTTGGGCAGCCGGCGAGGACGAACGACCCGATCAGGATCGCCACTGCGAAGAACAGCGGCATGTTCAAATGTTTTCGCATCAGACTCCTCCTTCTAAGCCATTGTCAAAGAATTAGTTGAGCGGAGACATTCCGAAACGGCATAAGGAGCCGTAACGAAATAGAAGATGTATAGGTTATTTCGTAACGGCTCCTAACGGACCTGACCCACAAAATTCACGAAGGATTCGTGAATGTCATGGGTCGAATGAGCAATGACCAAACGCGAAACAGGATTCGCGAGTCGTGTTCACGAATAACGTGAGTTAACGATCCGGGCATTCAGGGCGAAACCTCGACGGCTTATCGGTGCCCATATCACACCGGGTCCGCCGGGCTAGCCAGAGAACGCCGCGAGGACGTGCGTGCTCAGCCGTTACTGGATCGGCTGCACCCGCACCGGCTCACCCCACCAGGCGCAGGTCTGCGACGGCAGGCACTGGTCGGCCTTGGACACCTCGACGTCCCGCTTCGTGGTCGACTCGGGCGTACCCCGGTTCACCGAGTAGCCCATGTGGTTCCACGTCGCGAAGTGCGCGCCGTTCTTCTTGGTTTCTTCCATGGCCAGCTGGGTCCGGGCGGAACAGGCCGCCCCGGCCACCACGAGTACCGCGAGCAATGCGACCAACAGTGCGTTCTTCACGAGTCCCTCCTTTTTCCTTTGTCGGGTCCGAAACCCGACGCTGTTCGTCCACCCCTTCTACTTCACCGCGTACCCTTTCCCCTCCAGGCACACGGCATAGGCCTTGTCGTACTGGCCCCGGGCCGCCTGCTGTTGCGCCTGGGCCTGCTGCTGGGCCTGGCCGGCCTGCTGATTCTGCTGGTTCTGGCGCATGCGCCCCCCCACAGCCCCCACGCCGGCCCCGATCGCCGCGCCCTTGCCGGCATCCCCGGCGATGGCACCCCCGACGGCTCCCACGGCGGCGCCGCGCGCCGCCCCACGGACGGCCCCCCCTTGCTGCGGGGGAGGGGCGGCCGCACTTTGCTGCGGCTGGGTCGGGTCCACACCTGTCTGGCCCTTGGCCCACTTGTGGCAGTCGAACTGGTCCTTTTCGAACTGCTCCTGGCTCTGCCCCTTCTTGGGGTAGGCGATCACCTCGGCCCAGGCAGGCCCGCCGCCGATGACCAGCCCGAGACCAACGATCACCGCCATCATCCACGCCTTCGACATGCCCAATCCTCCTTTAACCGGCTGCTGAAAAACGCCCATCTGCGGCGTTGGCGCGCTCGCGCGGCGCTGCGGCGTACATACCAAGTACGCCTCGCACCTGCACCCATCCTCCGGATGGGTACCCGGCGCGCCGCCTGGCATCTGGGCCTTTTTGACCGGCCTGGGTGATAAAGAGATCTGCGGCATCATGCCATTCTTCGCGGCCCATCCCACAGGCCGCGGTGGTGTTTTCCGTTCTCGGTTCGCGGTTGTCGGTTGTCGGTTCGCGGTTAACCCCTGGCCCCACTCCGCAATCGTCAATCGTCAATCGACAATCGTCAATCTGCAATCTGCCGCCCTACCGGGCCAGCGGAATCTGCTCGGCCATCTCGGCGAAGATCAGAACGTCCAGCTTGTTCTCGAGTTGATAGAAGCGCGCCACCTTTCTGGCGGGGAGCACCTTCTTGAACTTGGGGAGGTATTTCGCCTTGAGGCTCGCTCGGGCTTTTTCGATACCCACAAACTCCGCGAGCAACTTGTCCGCCGCCGGGTCCGTAAGATTGTCGTAATGGTCGGCGTAGGCGGCGATGAGAGCGACGATACGGTCGCCCACCTTGGTGGCCTCGCGCCGGTAGTCCCGGTAGAGCGGCCAGAACCCCTGCATCTCTTCGGGGGTGAGGTCCATTGCCTGGGTGACGAGGGCTTGCCGGGCGCTGGCAAGCTCCGCCCGCGTGAACTGGATCTCCTCCATGGCCTCTGCCTTGGCCGGATCCGGTGCGGGTGCCGCCGGCTGCTGCGCAAGCGCAACCCCACCCGTGAGACCCAGCCACAGCACCCCGACCGCGACGAGTCCACAACCTTTCCACATTCGCATCGGCTTTTCCTCCAAGAGTGTCTCCGTCATCCCAGGTGCGGCGGACGCCGGCCGCCCCACCAAATCACAGTCATTGATGTTACTCTGGTAACGGCCGTTCATCAACGCCCGTTTGTCCACGCCCGTTTGTCCACGACGCTGGCGAGGTTTTCCCAACAGCCCGCCTCGCGCCGGGGTCGCTTTTCGATCTTCGTGGCCTTCGAGCCCCACAGCCCGATACCCGCGCGCGATCTATTTCTTGAACTCCAATATCTCTCGGGTTGGCGTGATCTCTTGCTTGAGCGCCAATATGTCCTTGAGGAGGACCCGCAGCCGCTGGACGTCCCAGAGGCCAGGAAAGAGTTTTTCGGCGCCCTCCACGTACCCCAACGCCTCGCCATGCTTCCCCTCGAAATACGCCGTGATCGCCCGCTCCCATTCATCCATGAACGCGTCGTCGGCCTTCGGCGTCAGGCCGATGTCCCTGGCCATCTGCTGGATGGTCTGCACCGGAATCAGGAAGTTGAACCCCTGGATCGCCTGGTCGCCCTCCAGCGACGTGGTGATGAACGTGGCCGCGCCGACCACGTCCCCGCTCCGATTGAACGCCGGCCCCCCGCTGTTGCCCCAGGAGATCGAGGCATCGGTCTGGATGACCCAGCGCTCGTTGACGTCCAGCTTGAACGCGGAGACATGTCCAAAGGTGATCGAGGAGGCGGCTCGGCTCTCGGTGCTGAGGAAGTCGTGCCAGAGGACCGCCCCGGGGAACCCGATGATGAAGAGGTCCTCGCCGAGGTGGAGGTGCGTGGTGCGCCCCGCCAAGTCGACCGTGGGAAGATCGGTCATCTCGATCTTGATGATGGCGGCGTCCAGCATCTGCTTCTCTTTCGCCGGAACCCCGCCCCCCTTGGGCAGGGAGTCAGGATCGATCGGCGGGCTGTAGGCCTTGACCACGGCGGGGACGCCCGGGGGGAACCGCGTCCCGGCTGCCACCCGCTTCGAGAAGAACACCTCGAGCCGCTTGGTCAGCTTGACCCCTTGGCGATTCTGGGGGTCCTGCACGATCTTCGCCATCCGGGCCTTCCGCTGCGCTGCCGGCAGCTTGGCCAACCGCGGACCACAGGCCGTCTCGGCCGCCTGCTGCAGGAAATTCGCAACGTGCTCCGCATCGTCCTTGTACACCGGCTTCACCACGTGGCCGTTGGTGGCGATCCAACCATCGGGGTGGATGATGAAGCCGGTGCCATTCTCGGTGTCCGGGTCCGGCGTGACGACATAGGTGTCATTCTTGCCGCAGCGGATCGTCACCTCGGCCCGGACATCCGTGAGGATGCCCACCACGCCCGGTCTGACGCGGAGAATCATGGCCTCCACCCGTTCGGCGTTTCGTTCGTCGAGAACCCGCTGCCCCGCCGCGGCGAACCCCGGAAGCAACACGCCGCTCATGCCGAATGCATACACACACAACCGCAGCCATCGCGTCATCGCAAGATTCCTTCTATTTTCCCCAACTGTCCCACGGTTTCGAGTCAATCGCCTGATCCTTCCACGCCGGAGTCGTTGGCCACGTTCCCCACGTCCCCTCAGTTTGCGGCGAGGATTGCCCCCCCGAGGACGAATCGTTGGTCTGCGGGTCGGCAGCGGGCCCCTGCCCGGGGGATGCCGCGCGCACTTGGATTTCCCCTGTCACGCAGGTGCTCAGCGCCGCCAGGGATTGCACGTCGAGCGTCTCCGGCCTCGACCCGAACCACGATGCGAGGTTCCGGCAGTCCGCCGAGGGGTCGGCAGCCGCCACGCGTGCCGCGAGGCAGATCGCCGCCGCATTGCCGAGGCGCCCGGGCGCCAAATTGCCAAGTTGCCCGGTCGCCGAATCACCCATCAGTCGAGTGCCCCGCGAGCGCGGGTCGCTGCGATTACTTGAGCTGTGGCAGCCAGGACGGGTCGTCGAACCACTTCTGCTGAAGCAGCACAAGCTCGCCGCTGTTCACCAAGAAACTCACGAAGTTCTGAGCCCAGTTCAGGAGCAGCGGATCGTTTGCGGGCAGCGCGATCCCGATCGGCTCATAGTTCAGCGGACTCTTCAAGGTGGTGAGCCCCTTGTCTCGATACCGCAAGACCGACACGTTGCAGATGGTGTAATCCGCGACCATGGCCCGCACCTTGCCGTCCAGGACCATCGCAACCGCCTGGTCGTAATCGTCCGTCAAGACCAGCTTCGCCTTCGGGGCAACGCGCTCGACAAACGTCTGGCTGGTCGAGCCCTTGAGGGTCGCCAGCGTCACGTCGGCGTTGTTCATCATCTGCGTGCTCTGCAGCGACGCCACGTTCTCCTGCTTGATCAGGACAGACTTCCCGGAGCCGAAGTATGGCCCCGCGAACGCCACCTTCGTGTTCCGGAGCGGGGTCATCGTCATCCCGGACAGGATCAGATCTATCTGGCCGGCCTCCAGCGCGGGCAGGAGGTCGCTGAAGCGCATGGGCTTCAGGGTGAGTTTCACCTCGATACTGCTTGCCATCTGGGTGGCGATGTCCATCTCCATGCCGACAATCTTCCCATCCTTCAGCGTCATGTTCAGTGGCGGCATGTCGGCCGCCGTCCCGACCACCAGCTCTTTCTTGGCCAGAATCCGATCCATCACGGGCGCCACGCGCGCGGCGTCGGCGGCAAGTGCCGCGCCAAGGAAGCCACCCGCGAATACGACAGCTACCAAGCAGACCACAAGACCTCTCACTGTTCGCATGCCATCTCTCCTCCGATTGACGTCAAGTGTTTGCGATCAACCACCGACCGCTCGACCCCGATGCGCCTCGTCGCCTCACCCCAGTCGCCTGACCGCTGCCATAAAGACCCGGCCGACCGGCGGAATCTTCCTCGATCGCCGGCACTCGGTCGGCCGGTCCCACCCGGCTAGCCGGTTCCGGGCTCGATGCTTCCTCCGGACCGCCCCGGTGCAGGCTGGGACACCGGGGGCGTCGCCGCTAACTCGACCGGACCATCGCGGATAAGCCGCACCTCGCGCTGGGGAAGGGGAAACGACATTCCCGCCGCATGGCTCGCGTCGTACACGGCTATGGCCAGCTCGCTCCGGATCTGAAACCACTGCTCGAAATGATCCGTCCAGGCCCGAAGCTCGAAATTGACCGCGCTGTCGCCGAAGCTGGTGAAGAAGGCCCGGGGCGCCGGCTGCCGCAACACATGCGGGTGCGCCTGTGCCACCGCCTCCAGTGTCGCGATGACGTTCCGGGGATGGGCGCCGTAATTTACGCCCACGGGCAAGTCGATGCGCCGCAGACGATCGCTGAGCGTCCAGTTGATCAATCGCTCCGTGATGAGCTGGGCGTTGGGGACGATCATGTCGGCCCCTTGCCAGGTGCGCACCAGACTGGCGCGGATCCCGATCCGGCGCACCTGTCCCGACAGATCGCCGACCTCGACGGCATCGCCCACGTGAATCGGCCGCTCGAAGAGCAGGATCAGCCCGGAGACGAAGTTGTTCACCACGCTCTGCAACCCGAAGCCGATGCCGACGCCGAACGCCCCGGCCAGGATGGTCAACTTGCCGAGGTCCACCCCCAGCGCCCCCAAGGCCAGGACGAATCCGACGGCGACGATGACGTAATTCAGGAGGCTCGACACAGCGTACGAGATGCCGCGCGGCAGATGGATGCGCGGATACACATCCTCTTCCAGCGCGAACCGGATGAAGGCGGACACCAGGTACGCCACCCACACCGTCAGGACGAAGTCGAGAACGTCGCCCAAGGAAATGCTCATCGAACCCCGTTGCAGCCTGGCAGACAGCACCGCGGATCCGAAGGCGAGCGCCGGCTGGAAGACGCCGACGAAGTCCAGTACGCGGAACGTCCACCCGGCGATCACGAGCCAGCGGAGCGCGGCATGGATCCGGCGTTCCAAGAGGTCCCGATGATGGTGAACCATCTGGAGGCGCCGAAACGGTGAGACGCGGAGGGCAAAGGCGACCACCCCGACCAGGACGCGGAAACTGGCGTACAACATCACCGCCAGCGCGCCGCTGCCGAGCACGATGGACGCGAGCAGGCGCGCCAGCCGCATGTAACCCAGGAGCCCCGCCGCCAGCCCGACGACCAGGACGATAAGGACGATGCCGGCGCCCACCCGGAGGGCGCGCCGCTCCAGCACCCATGGGTCCGCGGAGGTTCGATGGAGATCCCCGAAGGCCAGCGAGTACCCCAGCACCGCCATCCCCGCGAAGATCTCCAGCGCCAGAAGGGCTTGCTCGAGTCCCAGGGAACCGGCGTAGGATTGCCGGACGGCATCGAGGGCGAACAGGGCCGTCAGCGTGTAGAGTCCCGAGGCCACCCGTCGATCCACCGCCGGCAGCGCCACGCGGATGCCCGGCGCGAGAGCGAGGACCTCGCACAGTTGCCGCAGCGAGGCGGGGATCGCCGAATAGGGCGAGGAGATGTAATACAAGGGGAACATCAGCGCCGCGGCAAAGGGGCGCTGAACACCGTGGTGGCCGGCGGGACATCCTCGCCCGCCACGGTCCATTGGCGAACCCGCCGACGCACCATGCACATCGCCACCGCCAGCACCACGAAGGCCAAGACGTACAACGGCAGTCCCCCGGAGGAATCCCGGACGTACTGGACCAGCTCGTTCCGGAGGCTGGCGTTGACCTGGCGGACGAGGGCAGGCAGCGTGGTGCGTGCCTGCGTCCACTGCTCGGCACTCCAGATCGGCAGGCTGTCCCGCGTCAGGATCCCGCTCATCGCCCGCTGTTGGGCCTGCGCGTACAACGCCAGCGCGGTCCCGCACCGCGCCACTTCCTGCGCCACACGGCTCTGGAGGCCGAGCGCCGTGGCGCGCTGGGCGTGGAAGGGCGCCTCGGTGCTGCGCAGCGCCTGCCAGCACCACGCCGATCTGCTGGAGGATCTCCACCGGCGCGTTCGCGGCGCGCGCGGCCGCCTCTGTCTGGCGCCACGTCGTCTGCAGATCCGCCAGCCGGTTCAGCGTCTCTTGCAGGTGCGTGGCCCGCTGGGTGAGGAGGTCAGCCACCTGGTCGTGCGGACCTGTCTCTCCTTCCACAGTTCCTGCTGCGCGGCGATCATCGCCCAGGGATGGCTGCCCCTGCAGGATGTCGGCCAGTCGATGCGCCCGTCCGATCTCGAGAAGCTGCTCGATGGCCTGTCGGGAGAGCTGCCCGCTGGATCAGCGTCAGACCTCCGACGGCCGATTGCTCGGCTGCGATGTCGAGACGGCGACGGAGAACACGTCCGGCGTCGTGCCGCCGCCTCGGCAGCAGCAGATCTCGGTGACCGGGGGCGGCGTGCGCAGGTATGCGGCGCCGGCGTCTCAGCCGGCGCCGCTCGAGCGGCCGACCCGCCGGGTGCCGATGTACCATGAACAGGTCCGCGGCAGTGTCCGCACACCGCAACGCTCCACAGCCCCTGGCGCCACGACAGGCACGCGCACATCCGACACGCGCCCCTGAAGACATGCCGGCGGCGACCCCCGTGGCCCACCCCGCAGACGTCAGCCCCTCCGCGGCCGCGATCGGCCGGCGACGCTCAGAAGCGCGCCGCACGTTCAACGCGATCACGTTGATGTAGTTCGACGAGATAGTCGCCTTGGACCGTCCCGGACAGCGGCCGCGTGTCTCGTTGACGCTGGCGCTGCCCGCATCGATGAACGTGTAGGCCAAGCCCAGCGGTGATCCGCTCGTTCAACTCGTAAATCAGCCCTGCCGAATACCGGAGGGTGCCGATCCAGGGGGATCGCCACCGTCCGGTTCGCGTCGCGAGACCGGCGAGCTATCATACGCGAATCCGGCGGTCACGCGCCACTGTGGGTGAAAGCGGTAATGCGCCCCCACGGCGACGTGGAAGGTGTCGTCAAACTGCGCATCCTTGGTCGCGCTCACCGTGCGCGCCCGCGGTGTTGCTGATGGCTGATCGGCGTGAAGCCGAACTGGGACCAGTTCTGCCACCCCAGGTTGCCCATCACCGCCCAGTTCTCGGTGACCTGAGAAAAGGCGCTGAACATGACGGACTGGGGCATGGTCATCTTGATCTTCACCTCGCCCAGCCGAGCGGCCAGGTTGGCATTAATGGGGCCGAGGTTCGAAAAGGCTGGCGCGTCCTTGAACTCTTGCTTAATGGGCGACATGTAGGTGAGCCCGAAGCGCGTCCCCTTCCACGGCTCCACCAGAATCCCTCCCGCGCCGCCGAACCCGAACGAGTCCGCCTTGTACTCCAGTTGGCCGTCCGGCACACCCAGCGGCACGACGTTGTTGACCGCCGCCGTGGTCTTCAGGTAGGCGTACTGGAACACCGGCCCGGCCCCGATCGACAACCAGTCGTTCACGCGATACGAGATGGTCGGCGCGACGTCCAAAGTGATGAGGGCACTCTCCTGCACGTAGTAGCGGCCGACCCAGTCGTCCTCGTATTTCACCCCCAGGCCCATGTAGCTACCCAACGAGAGCCCGACCCGCCAGTCCTTTCCCAGCGGCTGCACGTAGTAGAAGCCCGTTACCGGGAGCACCACACTGCCGTCACCGGTCGGCCCGGTCGTCGTCGTCCCGGGGCCCGGCGCGAATTTCACGTCGGTGATGACCGGCTGGAGTCCGAGCATGATCTCCGCCTTGTCCAATCGCGACATGCCGGCGGGGTTGCTGGCCGCGATGGAGGCGTCCTCGGCGCGGGCCGCGACGCCGGCGTTCGCCGTGCCGACTTCGGGCGTGCCGCGCTCGTACATCCAGAGGCCGCCGGCCCACGCCGCCGGGGCGAAGCCGTGGACGAGCACGGCCACGGCCAGCAGAATGCTCAGCACGCGAACGATTCTGCGTCGTTTCATGTCACGCTCTCCTTTCACGCATTGTACTTGGCGCAGTTCCGGCCAGGCCACGCGCTCGTCAGGATCAGTTTGGGCGCGTATAGTTGAAGTTCTGGACCTGCACACTCACCTGCCTGGAAGGGACGGCGATCTCGGCATAGGCCATGTAGGTCAGCCCGCTGGCGAGGGTCTGGAACGTGGCCGTGACGTTCGCCGCATCGCCTTTATAGTTGGTGCTGACCTGAATCTTGCGCGTGTGCCTGGTTCGTGCGTCCGTCCACATGGAGAGGGTGTCGCCCGGGACCATGGCATTTCGCCCGGTCATCTCGAAGAGCCCAGCAGCATCCGGGCCGGAGGTCGTGGCCTGATTCAAGAAGTCGAGAATCTTCCCTTCCGTCGGATTCGCGTACTGCTCGAGGAGACCCCGCAAGTCGGTCAGATAGTCCTCCAATTTTTCCTCTGGTCCTCGGCGATGGCACGGCGCAGGAAGCCGCGCGGTAAGGACGCGCTCTGGTCGTTGAGGACGCTCCGCACCAGCATGCCGTCGGGAGTGTAATTGACCAGTTCGATGCGCGTATCCTTGACTTCGTTATTCTCGATCACCTCCGTGCGGCTGTTCCAGGTGTACTGGCGCATCAGGGTGGCGTTGCGCCCTGCGCGCCTCGGTGATCTGGGCCGCCATCTGCATGTTACCGGACGGGGCACCCTGGGCCGAGGCGTGCTGCGAAAAGCCGATGACCAGCAGGCCGCCAGGATGAAGGGTTGCAATCTCATGGTTGGCTCCATTTGCCGCCCTGATGCCGAATATCCAGTCCAACGCAAAGCACAAATTCGAAAACGAAATCCAAATTCAAATCCGAAAGCGGCAATGTGCAAAACGGATCATTCGCTCCTTTCGAACTGTGAACATTGATACTTGCTTCGGATTTCGAGATTCGGATTTCGGATGTATATTTCCTCGTTTCGCGGTTTCCAGCTGTTCACCGTCGGCCACCAAACCTCCCGCCACCACCAAGCGGCCGCCCCAGCCCACCACCGGTCGACCCGCCCCCGCCTCCGCCGCCACCGAACCTGCCAACTGCTGCCGCCGGATCGGCTGGCCCAGTCGCTCCTCCCCCGCCCGACTGGCCCAGCTCCACGCACTCCACCGCCGCTCTGCTTGAAGTTATTGAAATCTCTCTTCGCCCTGGCTGCGGGCCGCGGCACTCGTTCTGAACCGACTCGGGCGGCTTGCTGGCGCTCTGCCAGCCGCCGGAGGAATGCTGCTCCCAACCGCTACTGCTGCTCGTGTAGACGTTGCCGTTGTGGTCTGCGTATGCCGTGTTGCCGGCATGACGCCCGCGCCGGAGCGAGAACGTCTTCGACTGGCCGGTGTTCGAGTCGGACGACCGTGGTCGTGTGCTGGGCGCGCCGCCCCTCCAGGGCCGGCGGCTGCCGTGGTCTCGCCGGTCCGCGTGGTCCCCGTGTTCGGGTTCGTGGTCGCATGCTCGGCCTGGGCCGATTGTTGCCCGTAGACGTTGGCCGAGCGCGTCGCTTCCGCCGAGGTCGTGGAACGACCGCCCGGTCCGGTGGCCGTGCCGGCGGTGCCGGTCGTGGCGGTGCCGGTCTGCGGGTTATACGTGGCACCGCGCGCGACCGCCCCCGTCGAAACGCCACTGGGAGTATTGAACGTGCGCCCGTAGCCCGCCGACCGCCTGCCCCGTGTACGGATTGTAGCTCCGCCCGGCCGCATAGCTGCCGCTCGTGCCGGTGGCGTAATTGTGATAGGTCCCGCTGGCCGTGGTCCCGTACCGTCCCGCCGGCCGTTGCTGTAGTACGCTCCGGGTCCCCGAATACGCCGTGCTGCCGTACTGCCCGTACACGTTGGCGCTGGCCGAGCCGCAGCAGGGATAGCCCCCGTAGTAGGCCGGGTGGTAATAGGGGACGGCGCCCCATGCCGTACACCGCCGACGCCGTGGCAACGCCCATGGCGAAACCGAAGGTCATCCCCACCGCCGGGATTGTAGACGGGCTGCGCCATCACGCCGTAGGTGACCGGCGGAGGATACCATGACGGTGCCGATCCACGGCTGATAGACGTACCCCGTGCCGTACACGACCACGCCGCCCGGCGCGACCACCGTGCCCAGGTACCCGGGCGTATAGCCGACATAGACCACCTGCGTCGTCGACCCGTACACCGTGCACGTACGTCACGTAGTGCAGCGGCGAGGTGACGGGGATGGTGTAGATCACCGCGGGCACGGCCGGCGCCACGTACCACGGGCCGCTGAGCGAGATCGCGTAGAACCAGACGCCGGCCTGGAGCGAGTAGTACGTCCCGGCGTCCACTCGGATGACCGGCGTCGGGGACGTTGACGACGTACTCGAGCGGCGTGCCCTCGATCGGCCTGGAGCTGCGGGGTCGCCGTCAAAGACCGGAGTGAACTTCGGTCCGTTCACGCGTGGCACCGTCGCCGTCTGGGGAATCGAGTTGGCGATGACGGCCTCCTGGGCCTGCGGGGTCCCGGCCACGGCCGCGAGCACCACGCCGGCCGGCGAGGTCGCCGGGATCCGGCCGAAGTCGGCCGGGAGGCTCGGGCTCGCCACATAGTCCCACGGGCCGCCGAGGGCCGCGACTGCGGTACCAGCGGCCGGATACGAGGACATAGTAGCTCTTGTCCGCGCGTTCGAAGATCACGTCGTCGCCGTGTTCGACGCCCAGTGCAGGCTCGTCCCCGCGATGGCCGCAAAGTTCGGGCTGCCCCTTGAACGACGATGAGCTCCGTCGGGGTCTCGCTCACGTAGATCGTCGGCACGCCCGTGCGCGAGCGACGGTTTGGGCTGCGCGTCCCCGCCGTCTATCAGGTCCACCATCCCGCCTTCGGCCAGCTCGCCGGCGACCTGATCGATGCCCGGCGGAATGACCATCGGCTGGCACCAAGGCCCCGTCGATCGCGCCGGCGTAGAGCCAGCCGTCGTAGACGTGGAGGATAGATAGGTTGTGCTGCCCTGCTCGCGCAGGATGAGCGCCTGGGTGTTGATGACCCGCTCGAACCGCGTACCGGGGATCGGCCGCAGGACGGGAGGGCCGTCAATATGCACGAGGAGCGCCGGCGCGTAGCTGACGAGGATCCGCGGTCGGCGTGGTGTTCACCGGGACGCCCGCAGGCGTCGCGGTGCCGGAGGCGGCCAACGACGCCTCCAGGCGGTCCAACGCGATGGTCCGCTGCGGCGGTGGCTTGCCATCTGCTTCCGCAACGCGCTCGTGTACGCGGACTCCGTTGTCGGGAAGCATGGGGAACTGGCTCTTGCTCAGGGTGACGTCTTCCAGGGTCACCATCCGCGCGACTTTGTCCACCTGTGTCCGCGCCGTTCGCCCAGATCACGCCGAACATCTCCCGGCCTCAGATCCGGCCGGCTTGACACCCACCGCCGCCCGAAGTCGAGCAGGTTCCCTTCCCGCGAGTTGACCTGCGGCTGGTACACGAGCAGCGTGGCATTGGTGAGCTTGAACTCCCGCGGCCATTGGTCCCCAACCGGGGTGGCCCCCGTGGCGGTGTGCACCCGGGCGGCACCGATCCCCATTAGCCAGCCGATGAAAATGAACGCGATCGCTGTGGCACCTCTCCGACGCACCATGGTTGGTCCTCTCTCACCCCCAAAATTCGAAACTCGAATGTCGAAATTCGAAACGCATTCAATCCGACCGTGGAAATAGCCGAAAACCGAAACCCCCTCCGCGTTGGCCCTCCGTTTAAAACCTTCAGCCCTTTTGAACATTGCCTTTTGTTTCGAGTTTCGAGCTTCGGATTTCGTGCTTCATTTTTCGTTACGGGGCTAGGCCGACGCAGACGTCGCGGGCCATGTTCTGCTGGCGCTCACCGCCAAAACCACCACCACCCCGCCGTCCCATCCCGTCATCCCCACCGCCCCAATACTGGTACACCATGTCATACCGCACCTCCCCGCCCACGGTCTTGAGATCGACCGAAAACGGCGAGGGTTCATTGGTTTGAATCTGGTAGTTCTGGGCGCTTCCCTTGGCCTGCGAGACAGTGCTGCCCTGGGCGTTCACCCCGTACAGGATGACCTCCAGGTCCTGGATGGCGTTCGGGTAGTAGGGGTTGTTCGCCCACCCCTCTACGCGCACGACTCCCGCACCGGGGCGGCTGCAATTCCAGTAGAGGGCCACCGTCCCGTCCGCGCTCCGATGCGCAAAGCTGTCAAGAGGAGGCATCGGTTTGGCTAACCCGCAGGCAGTAAGAGCGGCGACGCATAACACGATCATGAGCATGCGACAATGCCTTTGCGAGATGTGCATCTTTGTCATTTCTCTGACTCCCTGTCCATATCGTCGTTATCGTCGTTCCCCTCTCCCGCTCATTTCGGGAGCAGGAGCTGGACCTGGAAACGCAACTGCCAATCCGCCGCCCCTTGCGGTTTCTCGAGGTTGTAATACGCCGCGAGTTGGTGTTCACCGGCAGTCCGACCTTGCCGACCCGCCAGAGCTTGCCGAACCCGCCCCCGAGGGGCACCGTCCACTGATCCCCACTGTCCGCCATCCAGTTGGCCGTGATGATGGGCGAACTCGTGAGATACCAGCCGTCCGGCAAGTTATAGTTCACGAACGGCTGGATCAGTAACTGGCTGACGCTGCGGCGGGCCGAATCCCCGGCGACCGACCACTGCTGGTTCGCCAGCGCCCCGAGCACCCAGGGGCCGTGCATGGTGAGCACGACGGCCGCCGGCCCCATGCTCCATTTCCCGCTCCCGAGCGCGGTGTCGGTCGCCGTCGGGAAGGTGAACGTCGGGCCGACGCCCCAGATGAGCGCGCCCGGTTTGGCCGGGGAGAGGAACAGCGTTGGATTGAGGTCGCCCAGGCCGAAGTTGCTGGAGACACCCGGCGCCGGCGATGGCTGGTTGATGATGGGCAGGATCGTCCGCGTGATCAGATTCCACTCCTCGGTCAGTTTGATCGGGATCACTGGCTGGAGATTACCAACATACTGCGTCACGTTGTTCGGCCCCACCCCGAAGTTGAAGTTGTTCTGGAGCGGGATGCTGATCAGGTCCGCCACCGGGTTCTGGGTCTTCTTGGCCAGTTCCGTGGCATCGTCTGCCCCCCACAGCGGGGCGGCGAGCAGGAGCGTCAGCAGGATCGGTAAGGCCGCGTATGCCATTCGCATGCGACCCTGGTTTGCGTGGTGCCGCATGTCGTCCTCCTTCTCCTTAATGCTGTCATGGCCCGGGCAATCGGCGGCGGAAGCTGCTCGCCGCCGATCCTCTCGGTACAACGTTGGCCGCGTCGCTCGTGGTGTGGACGGGCGGCGCACGCGTGAGCCGCTTCAGGGCGTAGGCGCCACCCGGCAGAAGACGCCGTTCGCGCCGCAAGACGGCTGGAACCACGTGTTGCCGCTGTTGTGCTAGTCCTTCTTCTGCATCGCCGCCTCGAGTTTCTTGATGTCCTCCGGCGACAACTGCGGGCGGTCGACCTTGATCGTCAATTTGTTGAGCTTGGCCGTCAGGGCGAACGGCGGCTTGTAATCCGCGTCGTTCACGCCCGTCAGGGTGTCGGAGCCGATGTCGAAGCTCTCGTCCCATTGCAGGATCATCGGCAGCGTCTTCTCCATCCGCTTCGTGGCGACCACCTTGCCGTCCACCTTCAGCGTGCCCGTGCCGGGTCGGCCCAGGCCGCTGAAGTTGTTGAACGCAAGCGTGCCCGCGCCCAGACCCCTCGTACTTGAAGTCGAACTCGACCGTGTGCCGGCCCGGCGGCAGCGCCTCGGGGCCTTCCCACTTCAGGCGCTCGAGGTCGACCAGGTTCCACAGGAACACCGGCTTGCCCTTGAGCAGGTAGAAGCCGTAGCCCGCGAAGCGCCCGCCCGAGGTCAGGATCATGCCCTCGGCGCCGCCCTGCGGCACCTCGATGTCGGCGGTGATGGTGTACGAGGCGTTCAGCAGCATGCGGCGAATCGCCCTGCGGCAGACCGACCATCGGCCGCGTGTAGACGAACTCGGTGCGCCCGGCGGTGATGTTCGGCCGCGGCGCGACGATGCGCGCCGCCACCGACGCGTCCAGCGGGAAGACCTGGTACTTCTTGGCCTCGGCGATGAACATCTCCTTCAGATCCTTGACCTTCTGCGGGTACTTCGCCGCGACGTTCTCGCTCTGGCTGAAGTCGGTGTTCAGGTCGAAGAGCTCGAGCACCTGGTTGTTCAGCGGATCCGGGTTGGCCGGGCCGAAGGCTTCCCACGGCGCACGATTGACCTTCGTGCTCAGGAACCAGCCGTCGTGATAGAGCGCCCACTGGCCCATCATCTCGAAGTATTGGGTCCTGTGGCGCGACGCCATCTTCGCGTTGGCCGCGTCGAAGGTGTAGGCGAAGCTCGTCCCCTCGATCGGCGCCTGCCTGATGCCGTCGACCATCTCGGGCGCACGGATGCCGGCGGCCTCGAGGATCGTCGGCACGACGTCGATCACGTGCACGAACTGCTCGCGCAGGCCGCCCTTGTCCTTGATGCGCGCCGGCCACGACACCACCATGTTCTGGTTGACGCCGCCGAGCTGCGAGGCGTTCTGCTTGAACCAGTTGAACGGTGCGTCGAACATCCACGACCAGCCGGCCGACATGTGGTTGTAGGTCTGCTCGGTGCCCCACACGTCGTAGAACTTCATCTGCACCTCGACGGGCAGTTGATTGAGGCCGTTGAACCATGCGACCTCGTTGGGCGTGCCCATCGGCCCGCCCTCGGCGCTGGTGCCGTTGTCGCCGTTGATGTAGATGATCAGCGTGTTGTCGAGCTTGCCCAGATCCTCGAAGGCCTGGACCACGCGCCCGATCTCGTGGTCGTTGTAGGCGGCGTAGGCGGCGAAGACCTCGACCTGGCGGATGTACAGCTTCTTTTCCTCCGCCGTCAACTGGTCCCACTCCTTCAGCACGTCCTTCGGCCAGGGCGGCAGCTTGGCGTCCTGCGGGATCACGCCGAGCCGCTTCTGGTTCTCGAAGATGCGCTCGCGCACCTTGTTCCAGCCCTCGTCGAAGAGCTTCATCTTGCTGATCTTGTCCACCCACTCCTTGGTCGGGTGGTGCGGCGCGTGCGTGGCGCCGGGCGCGTACTTGATGAAGATCGGCTTGGATGGGTCGATCTGGTGAATCCGCGTCATGTAGTCGATGGCGTCGTCGGCCATGCCGGTGACGAGGTTCCACCCCGGCTTGCCCTCGAACGGATAGATCTGCGTCGTGTTGCGGAACAGGTTCGGCTGCCACTGGTTGGCGTCGCCGCCGACGAAGCCGTAGAAGTACTCGAAGCCCATGCCGACCGGCCACTGGTCGAACGGCCCGACCTGGCTGGCCGCGAAGGCCGGCGTGTTGTGGTTCTTGCCGAACCAGGACGTGGCGTAGCCGTTGTCGAGCAGGATGCGCCCGATCGTCGCCTTGTCCTTGCCGATGATGCTGTTGTAGCCGGGGAAACCGGTGGACTGCTCGGACACCACGCCGAAGCCGGCCGAGTGGTGGTTCCGCCCGGTGATCAGCCCGGCGCGCGTGGGCGAGCACAACGCCGTGGAGAACATGCGGTTGTAGCGCAGGCCCTCCTTCGCGATGCGGTCCATCGTCGGCGTCGGAATGACGCCGCCAAAGGTGCTGGGCACGCCGAAGCCGGCATCGTCGGTGATGATCAGCAGCACGTTGGGCGCCCCCTTGGGCGGCACGACGCGCGGCGCCCACCAGGGTGTGGATTGCAGGGCGCCGTCCTTGATCACGCCGCCGAAACTCGGGTCGGGTGCCGGGAGTTGCCTCCCGTCAATGGTGGTGGTGGCGCTGGGCGAGCCCAGCGTCCCGGTGACCTGCGTGGGCCCGGGCTGCGATGCGCAGCCCGCCAGTAGGAAAACGGCAACGGCGGTGACTGTCACGCAGCGGAAAAGCCCGTGTCTGAACGTTCGCATCGGCTCCCTCCTTTGGTCTCGGTTCATTGGGGTCTCCTGCATCGTCTCTGCAAACTATGACCGGTCCTTCAACGTCCCCGCGCCAGCTACGGCCCGGCGCGATCGAGCGCTCGCACCGCGTCCGCAATGTCCCGGCTGAGCCGCGCGATGGCGCGACTGTGCGCGGCGGATCGCCCGGCTGGGTCGCGAGCGTACTGCCGCACCGCAGACAGCGCGCTTTACCGCCGGACGGGAGTGCCGGAAGGCGCTGCAACAGATCGCAGTCGGAGCACGCGATGGTTTCCATGGGTGCGTCTCAGCCGAGACGTCTCAGTTCAGCTCGTCGTCCTTGAAGTATTTCGTCCCGCTGACCGTGATCGAGGCCGAGAGCCCCGTCTCGGTGAGCTGGTAGAGATAGACCCCGGGGGAGACCGAGGCCGCGCCGGCAAACATCCCACCCTGGTCGGCGACCATGGCGGCGGCCGACATCTGCCCGCCGAACTCCCACCCCTGATTGATGAAATCGCGCAGCGCCTTCTGCGTCTCGAAAACAAAGATGAGCCGATTCTTGCTGACCCCGAACCCGAAACCCGCTTGCACCTGCACCATCTTCATGAAGGTGTTGCGGTGGGTGGCATTGTTGATCACGACCCCCTTCCCGGTCGTCCCGCCACCGTAGAAGATCTTCAGTCCGAAGGTGCTGAACACCCCGTAGCCTGCGGCGCGCTCGATGGTCACCCTTGCGCCAGGGGCGGTCTCGTAGAGGGCCGCAAGACTTTCATGCACGATCTCGCGGACCTCGTTGCGACGCTGGATCACCGCGGATTCGTCCTGGGCGAAGGCCGGACCACTCGACAACAACGCGACGACGGCAAGCAGTGTGAACAATACGCGGGCAATCATGGCACTACCTCCTCTCGACAGCGTCATACCTCCAATCCTACGAAAACTGTCTCTCGCAAAAATGCCAAGGGGCGGCAATTTGGCAACCACGCGACTCGGCAATTGGGCGATCTCTGCGAGATGTCGCCCCGACCATACCTGACCGGCGCGTCCACGGGGACCTACCTCACTTGGCTCGTACAAACTCGACGACAAATGTCTGCTTCTCTACCGCTTGAAAGTAGGCCCCTTTGAGCCGGTCGGACGCCGGGTCGTACTGTAGCGTGTAGGTCGAGCCCGGATAGTTGACGTCGCGCAGCTCGACGACCACCGTGAGCGCGCCGGCGACGCGGCGCACCTCCGCCCGGGCCACGTTGATCGGCCGGGGATTGAAATAGGAAGCCTTCACGCTGCCTTCCTTCGTGACCTCCCGCAGCGTCCAGGACGTAGCCCCCGTCGGGCCGGACCCAGCGCCCGACCAGGCGCTGGGGATCGGATTGCTCAGCGGACTGCGCGGTGGGCTGCCCGGCGTCGGCGACCTGCCCGGCGATGCCGAGTACCGCCACCACCGCGACCACGCCCAGCGCGCGCATGCCCTGCCGACAGACCCCGTACCGTAGCATTCTCCACGTAGCGCTCATCCCGTCACCTTCCTCCCGTTGGCTCCCTAACGGGCCGACGAGGTGGTCATGGCCCGCAGGGACTTTCGATCGTCTCCATTGAAAACTCGGATTGACACTCCGAGTTTTCAATAGAATGCAAGTTCAGCGAAACCCCCAAGATAACCAAATCCGTGAACCATTCATCCGTTACAATGTTCCGACGACCGCCCTCTCGCCACGCTCACCACGCGTCAACGTTGAACCCCCGGCGCGCCACGCGAAAGATGATCGAGGGAGTGGGTGACAAGGGGAGGGAGAGACGGACCCGACACCGTGTTGCTAATGTTTCCCCTCTCCCAATCACCCAATTTCCCGATCACCCCGTCTCCCACTCAACTCTTCCTTTGGCGGCCCCCGGTGGCGCCTTGGCGGCTTCGCGAGAGACGGGCTCTTTTCGGATCCGGCGTCAGTCTGGCTTTGCCGTCACATACACCAGGTTGTTCCCCTGGAAGGCGGCCCGATAGAAATTGCCGCCGCAGTAAAAGTAGTCCCGGCCGCCGACCGGTGTCGAGATGCAGCCGGCTGGCAGACTGCTGCACCACCGTACCGAGCGGCAAGATATGTCCCGCTGCGGCGGGTGGCCTGGGGCCGCGGCGGCCGCGGCCTGGTGCTGTGCCGCGGCGGCTTGCTGTTGCGCGGCCGCCGCTTGCTGTTGCGCCGCCGCTGCTTGCTGTTGCGCAGCCGCCGCCTGGTGCTGTGCCGCAGTGGCCGCACTGGCACTCGCCGCCGCGCCGCTCCACATCATGGTCCTGAACGCGGTGCGGCGCGCGACGCCGGCGAAGCTCAGCGGCGTGAACGGCAAACCGATGATGGCATGCGCGTCGGGGACGAGTCGGATGCCGAGGGGCGCCTGTGTCTCGATCGCGCCAAATAATATCACCGCAAGCGTACTGCCGATGACAACACTCTTGAGGATCGTCTTCACCTGTTCCTCCTTTCTCCCTCAGCGGGTGGGCGCGCTGCCCGCCTCGCGCGTGAGGAAGTCGATCGGCTTCGCGCCCGCGGGCGGCGCAAGGCTGAATTGGGCGTCAGTCAGGTTAGGCGCAACGTTCCAGTTGGTCATCACCGCCGTGAACGCGGGATGCGATGCGGGGTCTCGGGTCGTGACGACATACCTGCGTGGTAGTGGCTGGTCGCCTTCGGAGATCCACACCTGCCAGTCGACCTCCGGGCCGCCGAAGGCAAGGTGGTCGCACTTCACCCCACCGATCATCGCCTTGCCCACCACGAATCCCGAGGTTGTGACCTGCATGAGCAGGTCAAATGCGTTCCGGTAGAGGAAGTCACCGGCGGGCACGATGATGTCGAGCTGGTCGCGCGCGAAATCCAACATGCCCTCGACCGTGTCAGGCGCTGCAACCGTGGCGTAGACCTTGTCCGCGGGGTTGTACAACGTCAGGGCCTTGCCGTCGTAGTAAAACTCTTGGCTGACCAGGTCGCCAATGCGATCGGCGCGTAGCTTGTTCGGCCGCCGCAGCATGACGGAGGCGTTCACAGCGAATTGAATCTTCTGACCGGAGGCCAGTACCGCCTCCAGCGTGTTCTGGGTTTCGACGCTGAACTGCTGCAGACCCGCCATGTGATCGGTCATCCGCCGCAGGAGGCGTTCGGCCCCCGGGTCCACGCCGGCCCCTTGCACCTGGGCCGTCGGGGCCGCGACAACCACAAGGGCCACGATCAGGAACATCTTTACGGCCGCTTGCAAGTGCGAGACGTTCATTTACCGTTTCCTCCTTTGGGTCGGGTGCCCCACTCGTGAAGCGCTCGACCTATTCCAACGAAGGCACGCTCGCCAACCGCACGCCAGCAGTCATCAGGGCCGCGCGGTGACATACACCAGGCTGTTTCCCTGGAACACCGCGCGATAGAAGTTCCCGCCGCAGTAGTAGTACTCCACGCCGCCCACCGGGGTGGTGACGCACCCCGCGGGGAGCATGGACACGACGGTGCCCAGCGGCAACTCCTTCCCGGCGGCGGCAGGCGGCGAGGCGGTCGCGGTTTGCTGTTGGGCCCTCGCGGCCTGCTGTTGCGCGGCGGCGGCCTGGTGCTGTGCCGCGGCTGCTTGCTGTTGCGCGGCGGCGGCCTGCTGTTGCGCGGCGGCGCTCTCGCTGGCGGCCGCGGCGGTTGCGCCGGCCGCCGCCACGGCCGCAGTGCTCGCGACGGCGGCGGTCCCGACGACGGCCCACCGGCGCGCGTGCCGGCGCCAGACGCCGAGGATCGCGTGCGTATCCGGCACCAGGAGCGCGAGGTCGGCGAGGAGCAACACGACGAGGGTAGTGGCGATTGCTGTGACCTTGAGCATCGTCTTCATGTGAATCCTCCCGTGCGTGTCAGCGGCCCGCGCCGCTGGGCTTGTCCAGTCGCATGAACGTGATCGGCTTGGCCCCCTTGGGCGGTACGAAGGCGAACCGGTCATCGGCCACGGCGGGAGCCACGTTCCAGTTGCTCATGACCGATACGACGCTCAGCCGCGCGGCCGTGGCGGTGTCCGTGACCACGTACTTGCGTGGGAGCGGCCGGCCACCCGCGGTGACCCAGACCTGAAAGTCGACCCCGGGGCGGCTGAAGAGCAGGTGATCGCACTTGACCCCATTGATCGCGGACTTGCCGATCACTGCCGCGAAGGTCACCTCCTGCATCAGCAACTCGTACGCATTTCGGTAGACCAAATCGGCGACCGGGACGAGTAGCCCGAGCGACTCGCGCGTGAAGTCGAGCACCCCTTCAATCGTCCCCGGCGCCGGCTCCGTCGCGTAGACCTTGTCGGCCGGGTTGTAGAGCGTCAGCGTCTTGCCGTTGTAGACGAAGATCTGGCTGACGAGATCGCCCTTGCGCTCGGCGCGGAGCTTGTTCGGCCGGCTGATGATCACGTTCGCCGAGACGTCGAGATCGATCCGGTTCCCCGAGTCGAGGGCATCCTCCAGCGTGTTCTGCGTGTGCACGCTGAACTGCTTCAGGCTGCCGACGTAGTCGGTCATCCGCTTCAGGATCTGCGTGGCGGCCGGATCCACCGCCGGTGTCTGTGCCCGGACCTCTGCGGCGAGAATCGCCGACAGCGCGAGCGCCCCGAAGGCGACCAATACTGCGAGCGTTCTGACCTTCAACGTACTCATCCTGGTCTCCTTTTTGGCGGTTGAAGAATCTCGGCTCACGGCTAGAAGACACCGGGACCGCGGAGGCCCACGCCGACGCCGTGGAAGCCGCGGCCGACGCCGCCGCCGACCCCGATCCAATCGATGAACAGGGACGCCGCCCCGCCCCCGGGGGGCATCGTGCCTTTGAGAATCTTATAGGTGTAGATCAGGTCCGCACCGTCGACCACCGGGTTGGTGATCTTCACGATGACCAGCGTGTTGTTGGGTTGTCCCGGCTCATAGACGGAGAGCGCCGCGTTGGGCGGGTCCGCGCCAAAATTGTCCTTGCCGGCGGCTGCCGTCCATTCCTTGAGGTAGTCGGCCATTTTCAGGTGCCCGGCGAGGCGCTGCGGCCGATCCGAGAAGTACAGGGTCTGCTGGCTGACCTTCACCAGCCGGAGAGTACTCTTGGCGGCATCGACCCTGAGATCCTCCGCGCTCTGCACGAACATGAGCTGGGGCGTGTCGGACGAAGTCGTCGAAGTCGTCGCACACGCCGCCAACGATAGCGGGGCCACGACCAGGAGAAGCACCAGGCAGACTCGGCTCAGGCTCCTGTAAAGCTCACTGGAATTCTTCATGGGTTGCCTCCTCTCTTCAGTCATCGGTCGGCTCACTCGTGACTCTCTCTTTTTCATTCTTCCGGCGTGCGCCCTGCGGCGCGTTCAGGGTGTGTACCTTGGTGGCCACCGGTGGCGTCCTGGCGGTGAAACGGTTTCGCCCGATCAGGGCTAAATTCCCCGGCGCTGTTCCCGGGGTTTCTACTGGCTGGCACGATGCTCTTTCAGCCATGCGCGAACCAGAAGAATCGTCAATATGGCGTGGATCGCCACCGCCGGCCACAACAGGCGCCCGACCCACTCGCCACCGATGCCCAGATAGGCGAGGTACAGTGTGGCGAGCAGGCTATAAAACAGCATTGCCCGAAACGCCCGGGAAGGACTACTGTCCGCATCGCTACCCGGCCAGCAGGCCAGGCCCAGGGCGATCAGGGCAATGCCGGCCACCCGCGCGACCGGGATGGCGACGCCGGTCAAGTTCCTCACCCAACAACAACCGCCCGACGAGCGACGGAACAATCAGCAACGCCACCCCGGTCGCGGCTTCGCCGACGGCAGCGAGAACAAGCACCCTTCTCATCGCGCCTACCTCTGCTCCTTCCGCGCTCTACACCGGATGTTGCGCATCCGCCGCTAGTCGCGTGCCTTGGCGACGGTCTTTTGCATCTCCTCGCGTTCCTCGGCCGTCAACTGCTGCGGGCCGAGGTTGAAGGTGAGCTTGTTGATCGTGCCGGTGAACTTGAACGGAACATCGTAGCGATACTCGATCATCGCGACGCCGGTGCGCGTGTCCTGGCCGATGTCGAAGGTCTCGTCCTCCGGGAACGTGATCGGGGTGGTGTGTTCCATGGAATTTCTGGCCACTTCCTTGCCGTCCACGGAGAGCACGCCCGTCCCGCCCTTGCCCAGGCCCGGGCCATCGGACTTGAAGTCGAAGACGATGGTGTGCTTGCCCGGGCTCAGCGCCGGCCCTTCCCACGTCGTGCGCTTGAGGTCGAGCAGGTTGTAGAGAAACACCGGCTTGCCCCGGCCGAATCCCAACACGCCCTTGCTCAAGAACAGGCCGTAGCCGCCGAAGCGGCCGCCGTCGGTGACGATCATGCCTTCCGCGCCGCCCTTCGGGGATCGTGACCTCGGCGGTAATGGTGTACGACTTGTTCAGGATGCTCGGAGCGCCGCTGTTGGGGACGCCGGTCAGCACTCCCGGAGTAGGTGAAGACCGTTCGTCCCGCCGTGAGGCTCGGCTTCGGCGCGTTCCAGCGCTGCCAGCGTCGAGTTGTCGAGCGGCAGCACGTCATGCTTCTTCGCCTCGGCGTAGAAGATGTCCTGCAACTGCTTGAGCTTGTCCGGCATTTGGGCCGCCAGGTCGTTGAACTCGGTGGGATCCTCCGCGACGTTGTAGAGTTCCCACTTGTACCCGGTGATCACGTCGGGCGGCGCGGCGGTGCTCAGTTCCCACGGGAGCGTCGCCGGGGTCGTGCACGCCACCCAGCCGTCGTGGTAGATGGCGCGGTTGCCGAGCATCTCGAAATACTGCGTGGTGTGCCGGGTGGGCGCGTTGGCATTCGCCTTGTCCCAGGTGTAGGCCATGCTCACGCCGTCCATGGGGCGCTGCTTGATGCCGTTGAGCGTCTCCGGCGCCGGGATGCCGGTCGCTTCGAGGATGGTCGGCACGATGTCGATGACATGGTGAAACTGGCGGCGGATGCCGCCCACGTCGTTGATGTGGCCGGGCCACGACATGGCCACGCCCTGGGCCGTCCCGCCGTAATGCGACGCCACCTGCTTCGATCCACTTGAACGGCGTGTCCATCGCCCACGCCCAGGGTGCCGCAAAGTGCGGGAAGGTCCGCTCCGACCCCCAGAACTCGTACCAGAGGAACTGGTCCTTGACCGGCACGGGAACGCCATTGAAGGTAGGTGAACTCGTTCGGCGTGCCGTTGAGCATCCCTTCGGGGCTCGCGCCGTTGTCGCCGCTGATGTAGATGATCAGGGTGTTGTCGAGCTGGCCCAGGTCTTCGACCGCCTGGATGACGCGGCCGATCTCGTGGTCGGTGTACGCGAGGTATGCCCCGTACACGTCGGCTTGCTTGATGAAGAGCTTCTTCTCCTCCCAACCCGAGGGAATCCCACTCGGGCAGTTCCTTCGGCCAGGGGGTCAGCTGGGCGTTGGCGGGCATGATGCCCAGCCGCTTCTGGTTGGCGAAGATGGTTTCGCGCACCTTGTTCCAGCCCGCGTCGAAGAGATGCATGTCGCTGATCTTCTTGATCCACTCCGGCGTCGGATGATGCGGGGCGTGCGTGCCGCCCGGCACGTAATAGACGAGGAACGGCTTGTCGGGCGCGATCTCCTTGATCTCCTTCATGTACTGGATCGCCTCGTCGGCCATGGCCGTGGTCAGGTTCCAGCCGGGCTTGCCCTCGAAGGGGTAGATGGCCGTCGTATTGCGGTACAGGTTTGGCTGCCACTGGCTGGCGTCGCCGCCGACGAAGCCGTAGAAATACTCGAAGCCCATGCCGTTCGGCCACTGGTCGAAGGGCCCGGCCTGGGTCGCCTGGTAGAAGGGCGTGTTGTGATTCTTGCCGAACCACGAGGTCGCGTACCCGTTCTCCTTCAGGATGGTGCCGATGGTGCCGTTCTCCTTCCGGATGACCGAGTCGTAGCCCGGGAATCCGGTCGCGATTTCGCCCACGACGCCGAAGCCGGCCACGTGGTGGTTGCGCCCGGTGATCAAGGCCGCGCGCGTCGGCGAGCAGAGCGACGTGGAATGGAAATTCGTGTAGCGCAGCCCGCTCTTCGCGATGCGATCCAGTGCCGGTGTCGGAACGACGCCGCCGAACGTGCCCGGCGCGCCGAAGCCGCATCGTCCGTCATGATGAGCAGCACGTTGGGCGCGCCCTTCGGCGGCACGACGCGTGGCGCCCACCAGGCTTTCGACTCCGCGGCCTTCTCCTTGATCACCCCGCCGAATTGCGGATCGGGCGGCGGAAGCTGTTTCCCGTCGAGCGTGGTCGTGGCGCTGGGCGAACCCAACTCGCCCGTGACCTGCTGCGCCGCGACCGGCCCGGCCACGAGCGCCAGCACACGCAATTACCGCAAACAACAGGGAACAGACTTTCGTGGTGTACCTCATCTCTTTTCTCCCTTCATTGCAATACACTTCCCGAAAGCCCTTTCCGACCCCTTACGTGAAATTCATCGTTTTTCGCTCTGGCCGCCCTCTTGCCGTCCAGGTGCATACCGATGCGGGAGACTGGGCGCGGAACGACGCTGATTTGTGTCCGACCCGTCTCCCCCCTCCCGCTGTCCTCCCCCCTGATCCGTTCTCGCTTGCCCGCCGGACAAGTTCCTTGACAAGGACTTATTGGAGGCTGTACAGAGTCCTTATGAAGACTCTGACGATCACGGACGCCAAGAAGAACCTGAGTCGGTGGCTGGCTGCTGCTTCTCGCGGCGAAGATATCGGTATTGTCTGCGGCGCGGACATCATCGCCCTGCGCAAAGTGGAAGTTGAATCCACGGATTACGCGCAGCGCGAATATGGGGCCACAGCGGACCAAGTCGCCGCCGTCGAAGAAGCCACCGACGGCTATTACCGCAGACTCAAGCGTTCCGGAAAGCTGGTCACCGTCACAGCCGAAGAGCTGAGGAAGCTGATTGGCTAGGCCTCTCTCCATTCTCTTTGTTGCATTCCTGGGCAGCCACGATGAAGTGAAGGCGCTGCTTCGGGGCGGCAAGTATGGCTGAAGCATGACCTGGACACTCCTCCGACGTTCTCCCTGACTCGAACTCATCGTCTCACGGTCCAACGATCAAGGCCCATTCTTCTACTCGCGCTGCCTTTCCGGCAGCTAGCGATCGAAACACCTGTGCATTTGTGCTTCTGTTGACACTTTTCGCTTCAGACACTCTCGTCGCATCCTCCTCACTGAAGATACCGGATGGCCACACCCACGACCACCCGGTCGGGGGTCGGTAACGCCTCGCGCTTCACCCACGACGTCTCGACGAGGGCGCCCATCTTCAGCGTCCGATCCGCCACGATCACCACCGCGTCGGCCCCGAGCGGCGCGGCGCCCTTCTGGAGTCCCGCCTCGATCGCCTCCACCGATGCGTCGCCTTCCGGCTCGACATAGACCTCGCCAAGCCTGGCGTGCGGCCGGGCCGGCTCGGCCCGCAGCACTTGGACGATGTCCGCGTACGTCGGCGGATACGATGGCACCTCCGTGAATCGGACCGTCCTGACGGCCACACTGCTGCAACCGGTCAAGAGCGACAGGGCGAGACAGGACACAAGGAGAACAATCGGCCTCGCATAAGGTGTCATCGGTTCGATCCTCGATCTTCCTGGTGTTTGATCCTGCCTATCTTTGTCCGTGCCTGGTCCGCGGCCCAGCGACTCTTGACGGCCGATGGTGGGAATCCCCATCCTCGACTCAGCCCCTGACGGCCTGGATGGTTTCGAGGCCGGTCGAGTGCGACACCCTGTCGAACCGTAACCTCAGGCGGCACCTTCGCCAGCTCCATGACCAGGAGCAATTGCCGGTATTCCTCAGAACGGAGATGCCGTTCCAGGTCGGCCTCGCTCGCCCACGTGCCCTCAAAGGTGAGAACGGCCTCTTCCATGGCGTCCCGGTAGAGATGGCAATCGAGGCACCCGCGTTCTGCCCTGGTCCGCTCGACCATCGGGCTAAGGATCGTCATGACTTCACTCAACCGCTCGGCGGGCAGCACCATCCTGACCATCGCATGAATCATCACCGCCTCGCCTTCTGCCTGCGCCATTCGGTGAAGGATGACGCGTGGAACCACGGAGAAAACTGGAACAACACAAGTCTAGTTGGCAATATCCATTCCAGGAGATCTGTGTTCAGATTTCGTGGCCGTAACTCTTTTTAAATGAAGGACTATCCAATGATTCTTTTGATTCTTTAGGCATGATCTAGCTTACTTGAAACGCCGATATTTCGGCAACGTGCCGTAATGCCGGCATCACAATTAGTAGATTGGGAAGGCTGGAGAGTTGGCAATTTGACAAGCGGGTGAGTGGTAATTGGGGGGACAACTGGAGAAGGCCGCAACTGGGTAAGTGAGAGGTGGTGAGCGGGGCGAGGTCAGGATTAAAGAATACGCCACCTCCGATTCGTCGCTGGTGACGATGCGTACGAAAGGCGTTGTGGTGCGGATTACGGAGGCGTTGCTTTCCGTGGCATCCGACCGCCGCCGCGGGACGGAAAGAGGGTCTCTATTCGCCCTTCCGCCAGCGCTGTGAGGGGCATCACACTGACGCGGTCGGCGAGCGAGTACGGTTTCGTACCCGGGTAGAGCACCGTAAGGTGGTCGAGACGGAGATCAGTGAGGGCGATTCGCATCGACGGTGTCAGCGTGGGCGCATCCGCTCGCTTGACCTCTACACCAAGCCTCCGCCCGCGCGTGAAGAGCAGCAGGTCCAACTCCGCACCGTTGTGCGTCGCCCAGAAGTACGCGTCGTCCGGCTGCAGCAGCTTTAGCGTCTCTTCGATCGCATACCCTTCCCAGGACGCGCCGCACTTGGGATGCGCCACCAGTTCTTGTCCGGTCCGAAGGCCGAGGAGTTGATGGAGGAGCCCGGTGTCCCGGAGGTAGACTTTCGGCGCCTTGACCTGTCGCTTCTGCAGATTCTCGTGCCACGGTGGAAGCTGTCGAACCATGAAATTCGAAACTACAGTATTCGTTTTTCATGGTACGGATAGTCGCTCTTTTGACGGGTTCTCCCCCACCCTCACGACCACACGCCGGCAATTGGGGAGGTTGGCGATTGGGCAATTCGGCAATCAGGCGCCTGGGCAAAGCGGTTGATGAATCGCCAGCGGTCGTATATCATGATTCCTGTCAACAGTCGAAGTAGCCCGGAGGACGGGTATGACCCTTGAGGCCGCCACCCACCGCGAATGGGTGCGACAGTGGAACGAGGCCGGACCCGCCCTCGCGGCGAAACGCCGCGAGGAACTCCTGCACCTCTCCGAAGAACGTGCCCTGGCCGCCAGCGAGGCTCTCCTTTCCCTGGTGACGACGGTAACCCTCAACCCTGGGCGCGTCTGCTGGTCCGGGCTCGTCGAGCAGCAGGCCCTCTTCCACCGCCGCCCTTCCCTGTGAACCCGATCTTCGTCGCCGCCTTGGAGGTCCAGGCGTTTTGCCAAGCCCGGGGGTTTGACTTCTGTTTCATTGGTGGCTTGGCCCTTCAGCGCTGGGGTGAGCCCCGCCTCACGCAAGACGTCGACCTCACCGTCATCAGCGGATTCGGACGGGAAGCCGAATACGCGGACCACTTCTTGTCCGCCTTCGCGCCCCGCATTCCCGATGCCCGCGCGTTCGGGCTGCAGCATCGGGTCCTCCTTCTACTTGGCCGGGACGGGATCCCTCTCGACGTGGCCCTGGGTGCCATGCCCTTCGAGGAGCGGTCGGTGCGTCGGTCCTCGCCCTTCTTCGTGGCGGAAGGCGTCTCCCTACTGACCTGCGGCGCCGAAGATCTCATCGTCTTCAAGGCTTTCGCAGGCCGTGCTCAGGATTGGATCGACATCGAGGGAATCACCGTCCGGCAACACGGCCGGCTCGATGAGGGACTCGTCTGGCAGGAACTGACGCCGCTCCTGGAGCTCAAGGAGGACGATCAGACGGGACCGCGGCTCCGTCAAATCCTCAATCGCCAATAGCTGACCCGATCGCCAAGTTGCCCAATTGCCGAATTGCCAATTCGCCCGATCACTGCTTCGCATCCGACCCCGCGAGGTTCTGCTGCAGCGACGCGATCCGGGTCCGGTACGCATCGGGTAGCTCTTTCACCTCCAGGGCCCGCGCGAAGAGCTGTCGGGCTTCCGGCACCTTGCTCGCCTTGACGTAGAGCTCACCGAGGAGCAGGTAGGCCTCCCCGTAGGCGGGGTGGCGTGCGAGGAGCGCCTGCAGCGTCGTCATGGCTGCCGGCGCGTCGCCCCGCTGGCGCTGGTAGAAGGCAAGCGTGAAGGCGTATCGAGGCTCCTCGGGGCGAAGCGCCGCCGCCCTCCGGCTCAGCTCCAGCGCTTCCGCGAGATTCTTGGGGGCGACGAGGACCGCCAGGTTGTAGGCGGCCGGCGCCATCTGGGGATCGGCCTTCAGGGCGGTCCGGAGGGCGGTTTCCGCCTCGGCCGTCTTCCCCTCCTCTGCCAAGAGCAGCCCCAGGTTGAAGGCCACGCCGGCGTTCCTGGGGTTCGCTTTGAGGGCCGCCTTCAGAAGCTGCTCCGCCTCGGCGTTCTTGCCCTGCCGGTTCAGGAGCAAGGCGAGATTCGCCTGAGCCGGGAAGAACTGATCGTCAATGGCCAGGGCCTTGCGGTACTGCTGCTCCGCCAGGTCCGGCCGGGCCAGATTCTGCTCCAGGATCGCCCAGTTGTAGCGACCGGAGGGCATGTCCGCGGTGTACGCCAGGACCTTCCGGTATTCCTCCAGGCCGCTCTTGAAATCTCGCGCCTGAGCCTCCGTGAAGAACGTCTGCGGCACCTCGGCCAGCCGCGAGACCGCCTCAATCCGGACGGCCAGCGTGGGATCCTTGAGCAGCGGGGCCAGGACGTTGACCAACGGCTTCGGATCCGCGAACCGGACATGGTGTGCCGCCGTGCGGCGGATCAGGGAATCCTCGTCCGCCAGGGCCTGCTGGAGCAGGCGCGTGCTGTCTTCGCCGGGATAGACCCAGAGGAGGTCCAGGGCCGTGGCACGGACGATGGCGGGCCGCAGGCGGTCAGCGGCCAGCTCCAGCAGATCTCCTCTGGCCTCGGGCTTCCGCTCGCGGGCGGCGGCCAGGACCGTCCCGTAGTGGGGCTTGCGCTTGACGCCGTACCACTTGTTGTACGCCTCCACGACCCAGCGCAGCGGCTTGTCGGCGTGACAGCCGGACGAGCTGCACGCGTTGGGCGTCCCGATCTGGACGGAGAGGTCCGGGCGCGGTACCCGCAGGCTGTGGTCCCGCCGGAAATGGATCCCCATGTAGTTGCGCCCGGGCATGTGGCAGGCAGGGCAGGACGCCCCTTCGCTGGGCCGTCCCTTGACGACCTTCTTGTGGAAGTGGTGCGTATCCGTGTCGTAGGTGTCCGCCCGGTGGCAGCGGACGCACAGGTCGTTCCCTTCCTTGTGCCGCTTGGCCGTGTGGACGTCGTGGCAGTCGCTGCACTTCACCGCGTTCGCATACATCTTGCTCTGGAGGAACGAGTGATACTCGTAATCCTCCTCCAGAATCTGCCCGTCGGGATAGAACAACCCCGGGCTGAGGAGAACGGGGAGGACGACGTCGAGCGGCTCCCCGCCCGGCCGCTCTTGGTCCCGGAGCCCGCTGCGTCGCGCGTGGCACAAGGGGCCGCACAGGTTTACCAGGTCCCGGTTGACCAGTCCGGACGTCTTCACCGGGAGCGCGAAGTTCTCCACCGACAGCCGGGCCATGGGCGGCGCCTTGGCCCATTCCACGTGCAGAGAGCCCGGCCCATGGCAGGCCTCGCAACCCACGGAGATCTCGCTCCAGGTGGTCTGGTAGGTGTCGTGCTCCGGATCGTACCGCTTGCGGACTCCCGTGGAGTGGCACTCCGAGCACATCACGTTCCAGTTCTGGGCCGGCCGGGTCCAGTGGAGCCAGTCCGTCGGGGGAACGACCTGGTCGGGGTACAGCGAGTACCAGCGCTTCTTCTGGACGTCCCAGGCGATGGTGAGGGACTGCAGCCGCCCGCCGGGAAATGGGATGAGGTATTGCTGGAGCGGGAACCACCCGAAGGTGTAAGCCACCTCGAACTCCCCAGGCTTGCCGTCGGGGCCCTCGGTGTTGACGAGGTACTTCCCGTCTCTTCGTGAGAACCGGGTCGTCTTCCCCTTCTCCGTGAAGGTGGCATTGTTGAAGTCGCCCAGGACGGTGTCCTCGCGGGCCGGAGCCATCGCCAGGGCGTGGTTCGAGCCGCGCCACTTCTCGTATGCCCCCTGGTGGCAAGACTTGCACGCGTCGCTGCCGACGTAGAGCGCCGCGGTGCGGCCGGGCTGCTGCGGGCCGCGGGCGGCCACCACGGCCAGGCGGAGCGGCACGGTGAGGACGATGGCCAGGGTCGCCAGCACCCCCACGACCTCCCAGCGACGCAGGGGGCTTTGCGTGGTGTCGTTCCCGGTCTTCGCAGGTCCGGCGTCAGTCATGAGAACCCAAATCCGAAACTCGAATTTCGAAACTCGAAACAAATTCGAAGCTCGAAGTGCGAGATTCGAAAACGGCAATCGGTGAAACGGGTCATTCGCTCTTACGCACGATTGCGCCGAAGATGTTCATCAACTCGGTCGCTTCCTGGATCAGTGCGTCCCGAGTCTTGTCGATCGAATCATTTTCCCCTGTGTCGAGCAGCCGAAGCCAGTACCGACTTTCTTTCGCTTCCTTCCGAGAGATCTTGATGCGCATCACAAAGTCTTTCTTGCTGAGGGACTCGTTTGCTTCGATGTAGTTCGCCCCCACCGAGCCCGATGCTCTCACGAGCTGCCTGAATATCCTGCTCATTCGCGATCGTCCGCGGCAACGCCTTTACAAACGCCCGGACGTCCTTCGCAAACTGCAAGGTACGCTCTTCCAAGTCGTACCGTTTCGATCCTTCAGTTCTTTTGGACATTGATGCTTGCTTCGAATTTCGGGTTTCGATATTCGAATTTCGAGTTTTCCCCCCGGGTTCTCACAGATACGTCACCTGGGAGCGCTCGAAGCGCTGCCGCTGGACCCGGTTCCGCGTGTCCACTTTCACGACGCCGCTCTCGATGCGCACAGGGAAGAGGTCCAGGGCGCGGGGCGCCGGCGGACTGTCGACGTTGCCGGTCATGTCGAACACGGACGCGTGGCACGGACACGGAAACGTCTGGGTCTTCTCATTCCAGGGGACCGAACAGCCCAGGTGCGAACATCGGCTGGAGAGCGCCAGGAACCCCCCGTCGGCGAGCCGGACCAGGTAGAAACGCCCCTTGGGGAAGGCCGTCACCGAGGCCGGCGTGAACTCGGCGACGGGGCCGGCCTCAACCACCGCCACCCGTGTATCGCCCTCCCCCTTGGCGCGGGGCCAGAGGTAGGCCACCAGCACGGTCGCGAACTCGGCGGCGGCCACCAGGCCGAGAACCTTCCACGCGGTCCTCAGATAATCCCGCCGCGAGGCCCCGGCCTTCGTTTCCACTGCTGCAGCCTTTTCGCTATCCATGACTCCTCAGAAATCCGAAATTCGAATATCGAAATCCGAGACAAATTCAAATTTTCAGAATTCACAATCTCTCAACTCACCCGTTTAGGACAGTTGGCATTTGGCCATTTGAGATTGTTTCGAATTTCGATTTTCGTGCTTCGGATTTATGCCCGTCTGATTGTGAATGAATGTGTGGCCATGCCGCGCACAGTCTTTACCCTGAGGAACAAGAACATTTTGAACATTGGCAATTGGTCATTTTGCCAGCCACGGCCAGGTGAGCCGCATGGCCGTGCCTCGGAAGAACACCCCGGTCACCGTGAGCACCACGAACCCCACCGTCAACAGCGTGAACACCGCCTGGATCGCCTCGATCCGGGAGGCCGTGAACCGCCACCGGTTCAGTCCGAAGAACCCCACCACCAGGAGCGCCAGCACCCCCGTGGGAAGCAGGCCGGTGCTCACGGCCGGGGGCAGGAACGGCAAGCAGCTTCGGGAGGCTCAGCACATACTCGGTAGTGAGGATGCCGGCGGGCACTGCCACCAGGGCCGTCCCCGCGGCCACCAGGGCCGTGCGCCGCCCATTGGCCGAGTGGAACCAGAGGCCCGAGGGGGTCTCGCCGTAGTTCAGGTAGGGTAGAAACACCAGGAAGGCCACCACCAGCATCGGCACCGCCAGGACGGCGAAAGCCGGGTGCAGATGGACCAGAAGCTCCTGGATCCCCATGAAATACCACGGGGCCTTGGCCGGGTTCGGGCTCATGCCCGGATTCGCCTGCGCCAGGAGCGGCGCATCGAAGACCGCGGCGGTGAGGAGCACACCCGCCACCAGAACGAGGGCCACCACCATTTCGCGGAACACCAGATTCGGCGAGGTGGGGACCATCGTGGGCCGAGGCGCGGGTTCCGGCCCCGGGGGCCTCGGGAGGATGACGCCACCCGCCTTCCGGACGAGCCAGAAGTGAAAGGCGGCGAGGATGGCCCCCAGGATCGGCAGGATCGCGATGTGCAGGACGAAGAAGATGGACAGGGTCTTGGGCCCGACCTCGGGCCCGCCCCGCAGCGCCGTTTCCAGCGTGGGGCCGACCAGCGGGACGTACTCCAGCATCCCCGTGCCGATGGTCACGGCCCAGAAAGCGAGCTGGTCCCAGGGGAGCAGGTAGCCCGTGAAGTTGGACGCCAGGACCAGTTTGAGCAGGAGCAGCCCGATGACCCAGTTGAATCGTCGCGGCGCGTGAAAGGCCCCGGTGTAGAAGACCCGCAGGAGATGCAGGAACGGCCACCAGGACGAGGCTATTGGCCGCCCAGAAGTGGATGTTCCGCACGAAGCCGCCGATGGCCGTGTCGTCCCGCAGGCCCAGGACCGACCCGTACGCCCGCTCCGCGGAGGGCTCGTACGCCAGCAAGAGCAGCGCTCCCGTGCCGGCGAGAAGAACGAGGAGCACCACAGCCATGCCCCCGAGCCCACAGGTGCGCATGAACGCGAGCGCCTCTTCCGGCACCATCCTGGGGTGAACGTGGAGCAGGAGCATGCTGAAGCCGGAGGGCTTCTTCTCTTTCGGCGGAGGGGGCGGGGCCTCGGACGTTCCCGGCTGCAGAGCCGCCGGACCCTGTGTCGGGCCGGGCGGTGGTGACAGGTCCGTGGAGCGCCCACCCTTTCGGTCGGCTTGCTTCTTCCGTCCCATGATAGCTGACTCGCCTCTTTTGGCGCGTGGCTCGTGCCGATCAGGGGCGCATCTTACCATCACGCTGCCCGAGCGCAAACCTCAGAATCCCCCACTGGTGTCAGGCGAGCGCTGCGCGTCGCCCCACTCTCCTCCCCACCAAGATTCCTCGATTGGTTTTGCGTATCAATCACGCCATGATTGACGACAGCATGATGATTGAGTCCGGGGGAACGGGTCCCTACTTGTGCAAAACATTCCCTCCTCGACCGGCAGGTAATGGAAGGTGATCGGCACTGGGTAGGGTGCCGGGGGTGCGAGACGAGACCCCCTTGGCTCCCTGGGAAGGCCGCATCTGGGCGCTGGATGGAAAGGCTTTCGGCGGCGTGAAGGCGTAACGTTCAGCGGGCAGCGGCAGCACCTCCCCGTTCGCTGGACGCGGGAGTTAGCTGGCCAGATCACGTCAGCGCTCAAGGCGACTTCGCCTATGTGACCCGCTGCATCGGCGGCTGTTTCCACTCGCCTTCGAGCGCCTCAAGGCTTCAAGTCCCATTCTTTGAGTTTCTTCGCCGCCGTGCCGAACTGGCCTAGCTGGTAAACGGCCGCGCCCGCGGGCGAGAAGGTGAACGGCTCAAACGGTTCGGCCAGCATTTGGTCGAGGTATTCCCGGAGGGCGACGCCGGTGGTGACGTGCGGATTGAAATGCTCGCCGGAAGCCTTCGGAACAAACGTCGAAACGTATTCGATCAAGAGCGGGTCAATGATCGGATCATCGGGCGTGGTGACGAACGCGGACGAGTCGCCGGTTTCCACCGTGAACGGGGCCACGGCGGCAATCAGGTCCGCTTGCAGCTTGAGCAATTCCGGGGTCGGCTTCGCGACAATGCCCGCCAGGCCAATGGTCCTTGCTCGGGATGTAGTAGTATTTGAAGGCTTCCAGCTTCATGCCGGTCACCTTGGCGCGGGCGAGCACCTTGCCGGCGGCGGCATAGACCTGGTCGAGGTCCGCCGTGCGGACGAAACGCTGGATCATCGTGATGTGCGGACGGTGCGTCGCATCCAGGGCGAAACCTTTCGGGAAGACCGCGAGCAGGCGGGCGTTGTTGGCTGCGGAATGCTGGAGCATCGTGGCGTCCGGCTCCAGCAGGATGTCAATGGCCGTGACCGGGGCCTGCCCGAACGGGAAGACCTGTTTCCAATCGTCCTTCATGCTGACCACGGTCCAGCCATCCTTCTTCGCTTGGTCGTAAACCGCCTGCGTGAACGCACCCAGTTTGACGTCCGGCAATCCCAGGGCCGGACCGTAGGCGTATTCGCGCGCCGCATCATCGTGCAGCACCAGCAGCATCGAACCGCGCGCCGCTGCCGCCCTGCGTGTATTCCAACATTTCTTTGTCGCCACGGGAATTGCCGAACGCGGCGATGGGCCGGCGGCCGATGTGCTGGTTGATGCCGACGGGCTTGTCGGCCTTGTCATCATTGAAGTTCAGCTCCGGCAGACGCACGAGCACCGGCTTGCCGTCGCGCATTTCAAACTTCGTCTTGATGCTGCTGCCGATGACCTGTTCCGGCGGGATGCCGTAAACCTGCTCCGTCCACGGGCGCATGAACTCGATGCCGCCGCCGGAGACGATGAAGTTCTTGAAGCCGTTCGCCCGCAGGTAGGCGAGCAGTTCGAGCATCGGCTGATAGACCATTTCGGTGTAGAGCTTGCCGGTCTTCGGATGCTTCGCGGTCGCGATCCAGTCCTTGACGATCTGCTCGAATTCCACCGTGGTCATGCCCGCGTGCGTGGCCATGATGAGTTCGAGGAGCGCGTGGTCGCCGCCGGCGAGCGCGGTTTTCAAATCGCCCTTGAGCAGCGAGGCGAACGGTTCCTTGGTCTTCCATTCGGGATGCTGCGGCGCGAGCGCCTTCACGCGGTCGAGCGCGAAGTAGAATTGAACGGGCATCGGCTGCTCGCACCAGAGCGTGCCGTCGTTGTCGAACGTGGCGATGCGTTCCGGCACCGGCACGAAATCCGGCGAGCCGGCCTTCGTGACCTTCGCGACGAAGTCGATGATGGACTGTTTCGCCGGGCCGTCGTTCCACGAGGGCAGCGGGTCGGCGGCGCGGGCATCAGTGGCGGTGAACGCCAGCAGCACGACGAGCGCGGCGGCGAGGAGGCTCCGCGTGCAGGCGGTCTTCATCATCGCGAACTCTTCAGTGTGATCAGGTGTTTCACCCGATGCGCCTTCACAAGTGGCGTGCGCAGCGATGAGCGTCAGGTACGTGGTCGGCCGCGGACGCTTCAGCCGACAGCGCCTCGACAGCGTCCGTCCTACTTCGACCCCCGCTTTCCTTCAGCTTCTCCATCACTTCATCCAGGTTGAAGCTGGCCGCCTTCTGCCGCTGCGGATAGTCCTTGAACGTCATCAGGAACTGGCCCACGTAGTCCTGCGCGGGCACGAGCATGAAGGCATGATCCAGCAGCCAGTCGTAGTAGGTGTTCGAGGTGATGTCCGCGCGCTCGTACGGATCGGTCCGGAGATTGAAGATCTTCGGAACCCGCAAGGTGGTGAACGGCTCCGCCCAGATGCGCAGCGTTCCCTGGGCCCGCTGCTCCATGAACACGAGCTTCCAGTTGTCGTAGCGCAGACCGGTCAATTGCTGGTCGTCGTTGATGTACAGGAACGATTCCCGCGGGCTCTTCGCGGCTTGCCCGGTCAGGTAGGGGACGAGGTTGTCGCCGTCGAGATGGACCTTGTAGGTCATGTCGCCGACCTTGTAGCCCTTGAGCAGCTTGTCCTTCACCTGCGTGTCGCCGGCGATCGGCCAGAAGGGTCGGCAGCCAGTCGAGGTGGGCGACCATCTCGTTGGACACCTGGCCCGGCTTGATCTTGCCCGGCCAGCGGACCATGGCCGGCACCCGGTAGGCGCCTTCCCAGTTCGAGTTCTTCTCGTTGCGGAACGGCGTCATCGCGCCATCCGGCCAGGTGTTCATGTGCGGGCCGTTGTCGGTGCGGTACATGACGAAGGTGTTGTCCGCGATGCCCAGGTCGTCCAGCGCCTTGAGGACCTTGCCGACGTTCTTGTCGTGGTCGATCATGGTGTCGTGGTACGGGCTCTGCCAGCGCCCCGACTGGCCGATGCTCTCCGGCTTGGTGTGGGTGCGGAAGTGCATGTGGGTGAAGTTCACCCAGACGAAGCCGGCTTGCCGGCCTTGTTCTGCCGCTGGATGAAGTCCACGGCCCGGTTGGCGATGTCGTCGTCGATCGTCTCCATCCGCTTCTTGGTCAGCGGGCCGGTGTCCTTGCAGACCTGCTTGCCGACCTTGCCGAAGCGCGGGTCCACCGTCGGGTCGTCCGTGGCCGAGGCCTTGCAGTCCATCACGCCGCGCGGTCCGAACTTGGCGCGGAACGCCGGGATCTTTCGGGTAGTCCGGCAGTTCCGGCTCTTCCTCGGCGTTCAGGTGGTAGAGGTTGCCGTAGAACTCGTCGAAGCCGTGCACGGTGGGCAGGAACTCGTTGCGGTCGCCCAGGTGGTTCTTGCCGAACTGGCCGGTCGCATAGCCTTGCGCCTTGAGCAGCTCGGCAATCGTCGGGTCTTCCTTCTGCAGCCCGAGCGTCGCGCCCGGCAAGCCGACCTTGGTCAGGCCGGTGCGCAAGCCCGACTGGCCGGTGATGAACGACGCCCGGCCGGCGGTGCAGCTCTGCTCGGCGTAGTAGTCGGTGAACATCATGCCTTCCTTGGCGACGCGGTCGATGTTGGGCGTCTTGTAGCCCATCAGGCCGTGCGAGTAGGCGCTGACATTGGACTGGCCGATGTCGTCGCCCCAGATGATGACGATGTTGGGTTGTTTCTGCTGCGCGTGCGCGGCCTTCCCCGTCGGCAGCAGAGCAGCCGCTGCCATGACCAGGGACACCAGCGCGATCCGCACGAACCTCATGAGGTCCCCTCCTTTTTGTAATGTTTCGTTTCGGAAATCTGCGGCCAAGGAAGCGGCGCGGGTGTTACCGATACCTGACTGATCCTATGTTGCCAAGCACTATAAGGCCAAAGAAAAACCACCTGGTTTTCGGAAGGAGGTAGGTCATGCCCAAAACGCGATTCCGGCCTGAAGAGATGATTCCCACGCTGCGACGCGCTTGCGAGGTGCTCGGCTCGGCCGCGCGGATCGTGCCGCCCGCTTCTCGACCAGCCGGCCCGCCGTGTACTTAGGAGCCGTTACGAAATAACCTATACATCTCTTTCTATTTCGTTACGGCTCCTTATGCCGTTTCGGAATGTCTCCGCTCAACTAATTCTTTGACAACGGCTTATGCAACACGGTGGCCATCAACGTCTGATATGGCATGCCCTCCTCGGCGGCGCGCGATCGAATGCCCGCCAGCGTTTGGGCTGAGAGACGGATGTTCACCCGCTGCGGTTTGCCGAGCGTTGTCCGCGCGTATTCCTGGTAACGTCGCAGGGCTTCTTCCGAGGTGATAACCGACCGCAACGCCCCGCGTTCGAATGCAGCAAGAAGCTGCTGCTCTTCCCGATTCAGTGTCTTCATGGCTTCCCCCGGATTCCGTATTCCCGCGTCGCCTTTCGACTCGGGATGATGGTCTTGAGAAAGCGGAACAGACCTCGCACCTCGTTCACCGCCCCAACCAGCGCGGCAGGAAGGTCGTGAGCGGCGGCAGATAGGTGATCAACAGCACCCCGATCACCAGCATGCATTGCATCGGGATGACCGCGCGAGAGACCTGAAGCACCGGCTTGTCGAACCGATACGAGGAGAGAAAAACGTTGATGCCGACCGTCGGGGTCAGGAGTCCCAGCTCCATGTTGGCGAGAAAAATGATGCCCAGGTGGATGGGATCAATGCCGTAGGCCAGACCAAGCGGGACAATGAGCGGCACCACCACCACGATGGCGGAATACACGTCCATCACGCAGCCCACAACGAGTAGGCACAGGTTCACCGCGAGCAGGAACGCGTACTTGGATTTCACCGCGCCCGTGACCCATTCGGCCGCAAGGGCGGGGATCTGCGCGTCGATCAGGTAATTGCTGAAGCCGAGCGCCACACCCAAGATGAGCAGCACGCCACCCACCAGGAGACCACAATCCGCCATGACGCGCGGAATCTCGCGCGCGCGCTTGAAATCGTGATAGACGACGGCTTCCACGACGAACGCATACAGTGCCGTGACCGCCGCCGCTTCCACCGGTGTGGCGAGTCCGCCAAACAATGCGACCAGAGCCACGACGGGTAAGAGCAGTTCCCATTTGGCGCCCCAAATGGCCTGGCCCACTTCGACTCGGTCAAACACGGGCCGCTCGGCTGTGTCCTTCGGACCCAGAAGAATGCCCACCCCGGCCGCCATGGCAACCAACAGCAACCCCGGGCCGAGGGCGCCGAGAAACATCTTTTCGATGGTCACTCCGCCAGTCTTGGCGTTGAGGCCGGCCACAATGGCGTAGAGAATCAACGGGAGTGAAGGCGGGAACAGCAGCCCGAGCCCGCCAGAACCGGTGACCAATCCCAGCGTGGACCGCTCGGAGTATCCCGCACCCATCAGCACCGGCATCAGCAGCCCTCCTAACGCGAGAATCGTCACGCCTGACGCCCCGGTAAAGGAGGTGAAGAATGCGCACACCAGCACCGTGACAATCGCCGCCCCGCCGCGGAATTGTCCGAACACGGCCTGAAAGACCCGGATCAGGCGTTTCGACGCGCCGCCCTCCGCCAGGAAATAGCCGGCCAGGGTGAACAGCGGGACGGTCGGCAGGGTGGGGTTGGTCACCATCGAATAGTGGGTGAGCGCAACGGAGGCAATGGGCAGGTCCTGCCCCCAGAACAAGATCAGCGCCGCACCCCCGAGCAGCACGAAAATCGGCGCACCGAACACGACGGCCAGCAGCAGGGTCACCAGGGCAGGCAGGACCAGCAGGTCGGGCGCGATCGGCGGCTGGAGGCCCGTCCACACGATCCCACCGGCCAGCAACACGGCGACCAGCCGCCCGCGCCAGCCTTCCGCGGCACGCCACAACACCCGGAGCGCAATCACGCCGAAACTCACAGGCATGATCGCCTGGATGGTCCACACCGGAATCCCGTAGGCCAGAATCTTGCCGGCTTCTCGTTCCGTCTGCACGAGCTGCGCCGCTGCCATGCAGAGAAAGACGCTGATGCCCGCCGCCAGAGCGCTACTGAAGATGCGCGCCCATCGCTGGCCCTTTCCTTTTAGAAAATCTATCAAGGTCGAGAGCGTGAGCAGGCGGCCTTCGCGCGCCGCCAGCGCCCCGCCCAGCAGCCCGATGAGCAACGTGAGGTGTTGTTGGAAGGCGGTCGCGCCGGCGATGCCGGTGTGGAACACTCTGCGCAGGACAATCTCCCCAAGCGGCACGAGCACCAAGGCGGCCAGCGCGAGCGCGACGAGGAGATCCTCGGCGTCCCGCAGCCAGCGCCGCCAGCCCCCGTCGCTCATTTCTTGCCCTCGCCTCGCGCGGCGCGGAAGGTTTTCAACTGCGGTGACCACTTCGTCGAAGATGTCCGCCGGGACAACCGCCCCGCGGATCCTGGGATATGCCGCCTCCGCCTCGCGCCGCCACTCGGCCTCGACGTCCGGGGTGAGCGTGTGAACCTGCAACCCGCGTTTCCGCATCGCCTCGATCGATTCCGCGCTCTCGCGTCGGCCATCGGCCTTCAGGAGCGTGCCGGTCGCCGCGGCTGTTTTGCGCACGGTGTCCCGCCCCTCCGGCGGGATGGTGTCCCAGGCCTTCTTGGTCATGACCGCCGCACCGACCAGTGGTACCCAGGCGAGATCGAGCATGTGGGGCGCCACGGTATCCACCTGGCCGGCCAGGGCAATGCTCGGCGGCAACGGAACCGCGTTGATCAAACCGGTTTGCAGATTGGGCAGAATGTCCACCGTCTCCAGGGGGACAGGATTGAAGCCGATCGAGCGGTACGCCTCTATTTCGTTCACGCTCCCCGCCCAGACGAACAACTTGGTCTTCCGCAAGTCGTCGGGGCGGATCACGGGCTGCTTGGAGAAGAACCGTACCCAGCCGGTATCCCCCCAGAACAGCACGACGAACCCCTTCTCCTCCAGTCGCTTCTCCAGCATGGGCTGCAGCCTCGCGCCGATGTAATCCACCTCCTCGAGCGAGCGGAACATCATCGGCATGAGTTGGAGGCCGGTGACAGCCGGCTCGATCTGCGCCAGGCCCGTCGCGGTCAGCATCCCGGCCTGCAGTTGGCCCAATCTCATGCGGCGAACCATGTCGGCCTCGTTGCCCATCACGCCGTCGGGATAGACGGTCAGCAGCACGCCCCCGCCCGGCGCTTGCCGCCATTGTTCGCCCATGGCCACCAAGTGCTTGCTGTACGAGGAGCCTCTCGGGGCGAGCGTACCCAGCCGCACCTTCACCGGGCTGCCGGCACCGAAGACGCGGTCGAGGGAGCCCCACAGGCCACCCAGTCCCACGGCCAGCACGACGGCCAAGAATCTTCTGCGCGTGAGTCCGTTCAGTTTCCGCGCGCTCTGCGGCGCCCATTTTCTTGCACCGGGCGCCACAGGCGGGATCGGCCCCTGCGGCGGTGACGTCACCACGCTATGGTTTTCCATCGGGCGTGCCTCACTCTTCCTCAATCAAGAACAAGTCCGCTTTCCGCGACAGGAGCCAGCGCGCTCGGCGCTGCATGACCAGATTCAGGAGCCGCGTGTCCGGGTTGGCGTCAGGATCTATGGCCAGCGCCCGGTTCAGCAGCGACTCGAATTCCTTCACGTCCTGTTGCCGTATCGTCACCGCTTCGGCCAGAGCCACCAGCGGCGCGGCGCTGGTTCCCTGCGCAAGCGCCATCGCCCGCTCGAAATGTGCGCGGGCGCGCACTGCGGGATCGCCGGCCGCCCCCTGGCGGCTCATTTCGTAGGTGATCAGAAACGTGTGAATCGCCCCGCGACCGTAACCGTCGTCCAGTTCCAGCGCTCGATCCATCAAGGCTTCCATGGCCGGGATCTGCGCGACGAGCCCAGGGTTGTCTTGGGAGAGGGAAATGGCCGCTGCCCATCCGGCTGCGGTCCAATACAGGAGCGACACATCAGCGGGCGTCGTGGCGCGCACCGCGGTTCTGGGATCGGCCAGCAAGGCATCGGGAAAGCCGGGGTGATTCACGGCCAGTCCGCGAAGACCGTAGTTACGGGCGCGCAGGTAGAGGCGCCTGGCCCGGGTCCGCAACGCCTCGGCGGCGGCCAGATCGCGCGCCTCCAGTTCGTCGGCGTCCTGTTGCACGAAGGCAAAGGCATACTGAGTAAAGCCGCTCGCCGCGGCGGACAGCAGGCCCCGGTGCTGCGGGCTTTCCGCCAGCAAGCTCTCCACGAGTTTGAGATTGAAGGGGGCGGCGGCCCTGACCAGTTCCGGGTCCTCCTCGCTGGACAAGGTCGTGTCGCTGTGGGCGACGGCGTCGGCAAACTGGTCGACCGCATAACGACGCAGCAGCGAGCAGCCGCTGCCGGCGATCCACGCCAGCAGCACGACGCACAGGACCGCCCACGAAACCAGGGACGGCCGGGCGACCCCGCGCTCTGGACCGACAGTGTGTACGCACACGGCATTCGCGCCTGACCGACGTCTCATGGAGTCGCTGTCCTGCACGCCTCTGTCGCGCTCCTGCACAGGGGAGCGAGTGGCCTCTTGGCCATCACGGTCTCCCCTCACCACCGTTCCCTCTTACAACCCCGCCCGTCATCGCGGAAGGTGGTTTTCCGCCATCGGCACCCGCCCCGTGGCCTTCGCGTAGCACGCCGCGCACAGGATCTCACAGCGAGGCAGCCGGGGATCGTCGCGCTGCCGCGCCTCCCAGGCGCCCCGGCCCGTCTCCCCGCGCTCCGCCCAAATCAAGAACTGGTTGCAGCGGCCCGGGTGGCCGTGGGATTCCTTCCGACATTCGCACAGGGCTTCCGCCCGCAGCCAGGCCTCCCGGACCATTTCCTCGGGTACCATCGCGTCCCCCTCCGCACCGGGTCGCGCGCTCAGCGCGCCGGCGCTCCCGGGGCGGCCCGCTGGGCCGACCCCCGAAACAGTGTGTGCGCCTACTCCGCCGCCGCTGGAGAAACGGGGATAGAGCGCAACGCATTCTCCGAGAGCAGTTCGCGCACATTCTCTTCGTTGCCGACGCGTGAACCCCCCACCCGTAGGCCGCAAAGACTGGAGCGTCCACCTGCACCAGGTACCAGAGGTTCAAGAAATGCTCTTGAGCCGCGGCCGCTCCTTCCGCTCGGCTTTCTTCCATTTGGCGATGAACTCGGCGATGGTCACCGGTAATGTCTCCACAGAGGGGCACTGATGGATGACGAATCGCTGCCTGCGGAATGGCCGATGCACCATACCACAATCGCCGCTCCTTTCCCACAGAGTGGAGACCATACTCATTTCCGCCGCCGTGCCGTCGGTTCCCCTACCCCCCCCGATCCGTTTCTCAAATCCGTATGGTGCCCCGAATTCCACTATTCTGGGTGGTTTGCGTGGCGATGTTGCCTTCGTGGCCCAATCCTCTGAGCCATTCCCTGTTGAATCTCGGGCGACTGGATCCCCGAACTCGCGGCCTTGCTGACCAACGGGGCCGTCCCGCGTGGATCACCGGAGAGGTAAGACCAATAGCCGCGCGCGCATGAGATCCCGAAGGTGGAGTCCCAACCTTTTGCCGGAAGCATCATATTCGAAGGCGGCACTCTTTGGCTCAGTGTCCGGAGGATTTCCAACCGAGCGCGACTTCCACGTACTGGTTGATTTCAACATGCAAGCCAATGGTCAGGCCGGCACTGCCGGGGCTATACTGGCCTTCTGGCGGGCAGATGGGACCGAAGAATCATCGCCTTCATCCCGTCTGCGCCGATCAGGCGAACGAGTTCGCGCAGCACGCGACCTGATCGACTCAGCACCGCGACGCAGGATCTCGATGGCCCAGGTGCGGCCAGAGCCCGATCCGGCACGTGCACCAGGAACTCCGGCATGTCCGGGAGCCCGTCGATGAACGTCCCCTTCTTCTTCCCCTTCGCGGAGAAGCGCCGCACCCGCTGGTCGAACCGCTCGGCCACGTAGAGATCGCCGTCCGGGCCGATCGCGAAGCCCGACGGGGCCTTGAGCTTGCCGTCGATGACCGTGCGCGCCTTGAGCTTGCCGCGCGGCGCCTTCGCGGGGATGTCGAAGGCGAGGATGCTGCCGGTGCCGGCGGCGCCGATGTAGAGTGTGTCGCCGTGCAGGATGAGGTGCACGGGCTTCGTGAGCTTGCTCCCCTTGATGCGCGCCACGAGCCGCCCCGAGTTCACCTCGAAGACCTTGACCGCGTCCCCCGCCTCGTCCGCCACGTAGAGATGCTTGCGGTGCACGATGATCCCGCGCACGGAGTGCCGGGGTTTGCCGTGCACGTCGAGCACCACCTTGAGGCCCTGCGGCGACGGCACGTCCAGGGCGCGCGGTCGCCGACTTCGGGGAGCCGGCCCTGGCTGGAGGCGACGAGCGTGCCGGGAAGGAAGTTCCCGTCGGGAAAGTTCCTGCGCAGGTGCGCCGCCACGGGCGCCGGCTTGCGCGTCTTCGGCAGAATGGCGACGACGGTGTTGGTGTCCTGGCACGACACGTAGAGCCGGCCGTCGTCGCCGAGTTCCACGTCGAAGGGGTGGACCATCGCCGAAACGTGCTTGGTGGTCACCACCACCTCGGCGAAATGGAAGGTGTCGCCGTGGCGGCGGTAACGGGCGACGTGGCTGTCCTTGCGCCAGGCGTTGGCGATGTAGAGATCGTCGCCCACGAGCGCGAAGCCGCGGGCGATGTGCAACGGGTGCGCATCGGTCGACGGGTCGAGGAGCAGCGGATGCTGTCTTGCGCGGCGTGCCGTCGTCCTCGAAGACGCCGATGTTGTCGACGCCGGTCTTGCCTTCACCTCGATAGCTGATCCACCACACGGTGTGTCTCCTCCCTGGTGAAACGGTCGTGCGGTCGCCTCACTTTGATTCCTTTGGCGCGCTCGCAGCGCGTAGTCCGCCTGCATCTGCCGGAGCTTGAGGACGCCGTAGAACACGGTGCCGGCCATGCCCAGCACCAGGAGTCCGCCGAACGCCTTCTCCAGCCGAACGCGCCGCGTGCGGTTGGCGACGGAGCGGCGATGATCAAGCCGAGGATGGCGAGGTTGATCGCCCAGTTCACCGGCTTCGGCACGACGAAGTGCAGCGTGCCGAAGCCGGCCAGTTGGTAGAGCATGAACGGCAGGATCGCCATCGCTGGCAGCAGTTCGGAGGCACCCAGCGTGACATCGACGGCGCCGGGCGCCTGCGCGTGCAGCAGCGTGCTGTTCGCGAGTTCGTGGAACAACGGCGGCACCGCGCACAGAAAGGCACCACCGCCAGCAGCTCGAGCACCAGCGCCCCGCTCCAGGTGCCGATCCTGGACGAAGGGTCGGCGCCGCTTCCCCGCCGACTCGGTGCCGATGAACAGGCCGCCGACGACCGCCGCCGCGCTGGCGAGCATCAGCAGTTCCACCGTGATGCCGAATCCCGTCGGCTCGCCCACCGCAACCACAGTCACGATCATGATCGCCACGATGCCGACCATGAATACCAGGTGCGACCTGGAGCGCGGGCGACCCTTTGCGGGCGACCAGAAACGCTCGAAGCAACGCCGAACCCCGCTCATCCCGATTCCGTGGATGACCACCGTCACGCTCGTCAGGAGCAGCGCGATAGGGAGTTGCTCGGCGTAGCGAAAATGCAAGTCAGACATCGTTGGGCCCCCCAGGGTGACGTGGGGTGTTCAGCGTGGCCTCTCCCGGTTTCCCGTAGCGCGTCGCTTTCAGGCCGCAGCCGGTTGATCTAGCCGCGCCCGTCCACCTCCACGGCGATTCCGCGCCGTGCGGACCGTTGCGGGAAGGCGTCCTGCGGAATCGCCAGCCCGCTCGCGTCGCGGTGCGCCAGGATACTGGGGGTCATGATCTCGACGCCAGCCCGGTTGAAGGCATCCAGCACGTTGCGGCGCAAGGTGGAGTGGGTCTCGAACATGGCGACCGGCTGGTCCGTCCAGACGCGCAGCTCGTAGTGGACCGCGTAGTCGCCCAGGCTTGTCTGCCAGACCTGGGGGGCGGGATCGGCCAGGATCTGCGGGGTCTGGCCCGCGCCTTCGAGCATCAGCCGGTGGACCGTCCGCCAATCCACGTCGTACCCGATGCCGGCGCGTACCGTCAGCACAAAGCCTCCCGCCACGGCGCCGGCGCTGAAGTTCACCACCGAGCTCGCCAGGACGCTGCCGTTGGGAATCGTCACCTTTTCATGTTCGATGGTGCGCAGGCGGGTGACCAAAAGGGTCTTCTCGATCACCACACCGGTCGTCTCGCCGAGCCGGACCATGTCCCCGACGTGAAAGGCCCGCGTGTAGGTGAGGACGGTTCCGGCGACGATGTTGCCGATGGCACCCGCCGAGCCCAACGTCAACAGAGCGCCGACGAACACCGAGAACCCTTGGAAGAACTGTGACCCCGCCCCGGGCAGATACGGAAAGCTCACCATCAAGAGAAACAGCAGCAGCAGCGTTCGGGACAGCTTGTAGGTCGGCTCGGCCCATTCGGGGAGGAAACCCCGGATCACCAGGTTGCCGTTACCCAGCGCGCTGAACGTGTGGCGCAGCAGCCGCAAGGCGAGCCATCCGAGGAATCCGATCACCGTCAGATAGCCCAGGTTGGGGAGGTACTGGGCGATGGCCAGGCCGATGGTCCGGGCCGGATCGGCCAGGTACAGCCGCACCGCATCCACGACGGGCGCCGTCCGGGGGAAGAACCGGAGGGTCACCGTCAGGAACGAGACCAGGAGCCCGATGAGCAGAATTGCGCGGACCGCCCGGTTCAACCAGCTAACCGCATCAAGGAGTTCACCACGAAAGTCCCTAGCGGTTCCCACTGCTTGTGACGGTCCGATCCGGGCGCGCCATATGTCACGCCGGGCCTCCACGCCCCAGTACAGCGCGCCCACGATCTGGATCGCCAGCACCAGTGTGAGTGCGGCCGCGCCCGTATGATACAGGCCGATCAAGGCGACCCCCAGCCACTGGGGGTCCGGAATCACGACCACGGGACCGATCGCACCCGCGAAGGCGGTCAGCATCCGCTCAACCGGCGCCCGCGCCAACTCAAGGAGGACGACTGCCAGCACATTCGCACCCGCCAATCGCCACTTCCGGCGGCCGAGGTGCCGGTACCCGTCGCCGGCAAACGTCAGGATCGCCCGACGCACGCAGACGGCCAGGACGACGACCAGGGCAAGGGCCAGCACCATTCGAATTGCCACAAAGGCGGCGTCGGCCACCTCTCGCGAGATCGTACCGTCTGGCGTCATGGTGTCACCACGTGTCGCGGGACTATGCAGGACGGACCATTGCTGATTCGAAATACCTCGCCCACCTGGGCGTGCGTCACGATCCCTTGAGGCCCTTGATCGCCTTGGCGCGCTCCTCCTGAGCCTCGGTGATCAGCGTGTAGGCAATGTAGTATTTGTAGATGTTGCTGACGTACTGTGGCGTCTGCCTTCCGATCCGCTTGGCGGCGACGATCTCGACGTTGTTGAACCACACGTTGGGGTCGAACCCCTGCTGGGTTGCCTCCCGCCGTAGCTGGGCAATCCGGTTGGGACCCGCGTTGTACGAGGCAAAGGCAAACAACGCCTTGTTCAGCCGATCCATCGGTTCATTCTTGAGATACTGATCGACCATGAACCGGACGTACTTCACCCCGGCATGGATGTTCGCCTCCATCTCGGTGATGTCGCCGACCTGCATGGCGGTGCCGGTAGCGGGCAAGAGCTGCATGATCCCGATCGCTCCCCCGGGACTCCGCGCATTCTGGTCGAGGGTGGACTCTTGGTAGCCCTGCGCCATCATCAGTAGAGCGTCGATGTCGTACGTCTCGCCGTACTTCTTGAAGAGTTCGACGGTCTGCTGAAACTTCTTGATCTCGGCGTCCGAGGTTGCCTCTTTCACCCATTTCGTGTTCTTCAGGTACTCTGCGATCAGGATCTGCGCCTCTCTTTCGCCTTTGTCGCGGCGCCGGATGAAGTCGTTCACCGCCGCCTTGAGCTTCGGGTTGTCCTTGCGGACCATCCAGGCAATCTCCCCACCGGTGCGTACGGCCACGTTGGGGTGGAGGACGATCTTCTGGTAGATCTGCTTCCAGAACTGCGCCTTCTGGCTGTCCACAACGGTGAGCGGCACCAGCCCGGCGTTCACCATCTCCAGCAGGTCTTCGTCCTCCAGTTCCTCGGGTGCCGACTTCACCCGCACGGGCGCCTTCCCTGCCTTGGCGAATTCCACATTCAGCGTCTGCAGGCTCTCGTAATAGCTGCTCGACTTCCGGACGAATACCTCCTTGCCTGCCAGATCCTCCCGGTCCGCAACCGGTGGCGCGCCGGGGCCAGAAATCACGATCTCATCCACACCGCCGAGGATGGGATCGGAGAACTCCACGAGCTTCTGTCGCTCGGGCGTGACGGTGAGAAAGGCGGCCGCGAGGTCGCCGCGGCCTTCGAGCAGCGCGGGGATGAGCTCGTCCCGATGGACCGGAAGAAACACCACGTTCACCCGAAGATGCTTTGCTGCAAGCTGCTTCTTCACCGCGGGCTGCTTGTTGATGTCGTCCTCGAACAGCTTCAGCGCATCATAGGCGATCCCGCGCTCGGTCCCCTTGTCGAGGAAGTAGAAGGTCTTGCTGTACACGACCAGGACGCGGATGACGCGACGCTTCACCATCCCATCAAAGTCGCCAGTCCACTTCTTGGCAATGACGGAAAGCAAGCGCGGTGACAGCTCCTGCCCCTCAGAGGCCGAAGGCACGAGGAGGCACACCACCGCACCAAGCATGACCCCAATAGCCCGCACGCTTCGACTCATGGATCACCCCCTACTCCATCGCCACCTTCCTCGCGATGGGAGACCCCTGTGCGGGCAACGGCGTGATCGCACGGATCGATCGTTCTCTGCTGCCCAGTCGCCTGATTGCCGAATCGCCAGCTTGCCCGGTCGCCCAATTGCCATCTACGGTGCTCCGGAAAGCGACGGCGCGGGATGGAACGCCCACCCGAGCCGGGACAGTTCTCGGTGGGCGAGCGCCGACATTCGACCGCTGAACCACACGCCGCGCCGGGGAGCCCGGAGGTCCCTCCGGTCCGCCACCCGCGCGATGGGCTCGGTCCAGGAGAGGTAATCCACCGGGGCGGGGACCACGATACCGCCGCCGGGCATGACCCCAACCACGGTCTGCCGCGCCGCCAGTTCCCGGAGGGGCACGCCCGTCACGTTCAGCCGGGCCAGCAACTGGACGCTCGCGGCGAGAAACCGAGCCTCTTCCTCGTTCACGACAGTCGTGGCCAGAGCGATGATGGCCGGCCGCCCCTTGGCACCCGCCAGACGCTCCAGGTCGGCCACCAGCGCGGTCAGCACCGACAAGGAGTACCAGCGGTTCTTGAGTAACGCCTGAGTCAGGGCCTCGCTCGCCCCCATGCGGATCAGCTTCTGCTGGTTCAGGAGGATCAGGTCGGCCTTTGGCGTGTCGTAGATAAGATCGCTTGTTATGGCAGTGAGCGAGATGAACGTCGAGCCCGGCACGACTGCCGACATCAGAAGATCCACTCCCAATCGAGCCGAAAACGCAACCCAGGCCGTGTCGGTGAGTTTTTGCGCCAGGACCGGATTGGTCGTGTAGGGATCCACCCCCAGCGATTTCGCCATCTGCCGTCGAACCTGTTCGAAACCCAGGGCGGTGATGGTGACGTCCCCGACCCGCTGCGCCGTGTCTTGGGCCGCCTGCTGGCTGGTCTTATTGGGATCCGTGGCCGCGGCGGCGACGCTCTGGGCACCAGCCTCGACCCGGCTGAAGAAGCGGGAAATCCCTGCGGGCAGGCTCTCCACCGTCCCCACCGGATCAGAGACGATGTTCACGACCGCCTCGACGGGCCGGGCCGCCGCCCTCCCCAACCCATCGACGAACGTCTGGGTCTGGCTCGTCTGGTTGAGCTGCTGGATCGCCTGCAGCTCCTCGATGCGGATCTTGAGCAGCGTGCGCCCCGGCACTGTGAAGGTCCCCAGACTCGAGCGCAGTGTGAAGTGCGCCAGGTACCCGTCGGTCGGCACCCGATCATCCACCTGAAAGAGGGGCCCCGCGAGCTGGTCCGGCGGGAGCAGGGATTTGGCGCTCAGGACCGCCGGCGTCTCGTAGCGCGTCTGAGCATCGGCCGCCGGCCCGCCGGCCACCAGCATCGCGGCGCAAAGGGCGGCCACCGCGATCACGTGCGCCCGGATGCGTGCGGATGACCGCGCGGGGGTCAAGGTCTTCATACGGGTCCTCCTTCGTTCTGCTGCGTTGCCTGGTTCAGCGCTGGGTTGGCAATCGGACAACTTGGCAATCGGGCAATTCGGCGACTAGGCGACCTGGCAACTTGGTGTGGGTCCAACGAGCCTTCACCGTTCACAGCCCCGAGTCGCCAAATCGCCCAGTTGCCATTGCCCAGTTGCCAAATCGTCTGATTACCCATTGGTCTTCACGCGTATGATATGCCGAAAACTCGAAATCCGGATTTCGAAATCCGAAACAATTCCGAAACTCGAAGAGAACAATGCTCAAAACACCGCACCGGCGAACCGCCCCGCGGGTATTTCCCGCTCATACTGTTTCAAAGTGTCGTGTCCTTTGAACATTCGAATTTGCTTCGGATTTCGCGCTTCGGATTTCGGATTTTCCTCCCGCCTCGTTACTCGAACGCGAAGATGCGCTTCCAGTCGTTCTTCATGTCCACCACCGTCCAGCCCTTGGCCTGCGCCTCGTCGAGCGCCTTGTCGAGGCGACCGATGGCGGACTTGCGGTCGTAGGCCCATTCGCGGGCGGCATCGGTGTGGTGGACGAGGCCCATGAAGCGGGGGCCGGTACCCGCGGCGGTCCACTGGAGCATCTGGAGGTCGCCGTCGGAGTTGCCGAAGGCGGCGATCGGGCGGCGGCCGATCTGCTGGTTGATGCCGACCGGCTTGCCGGCCTTGTCGTCAATGAAGTTGACCTCCGGCAGGCGCACCAGCACGGGCTTGCCGTCGCGCATCTCGAACTTCGTCTTGATGCTGCTGCCGATCACCTGCTCGGGCGGGATGCCGTAGACCTTCTCCGTCCACGGGCGCATGAACTCGATGCCGCCGCCGGAGACGATGAAGGTCTTGAAGCCGTTCGCGCGCAGGTAGGCGAGCAGTTCGAGCATGGGCTGATAGACCATCTCGGTGTAGAGCCGGCCGGTCTTCGGGTGCTTGGCGGTGGCAATCCAGTCCCGGACGATCGTCTCGAACTCCGCGGTGGTCATGCCCGCGTGGGTCGCCATGACGATCTCGAGCATCGCCCGTTCGCCGCCCGCGAGGGCGCCCTTGAGGTCGCCCTTGAGCAGCGAGGCGAAGGGCTCCTTGGTCTTCCACTCGGGATGCTGCGGCGCGAGCGCCTTCACGCGGTCGAGCGCGAAGAGGAACTGGAAGTACATCGGCTGCTCGGCCCACAGCGTGCCGTCGTTGTCGAACGTGGCGATGCGCTCGGGGACCGGGACGAAGTCCGGCGAGCCCTCCTTGGTCACTTTCTCGACGAAGGCGATGATGGCCTTCCGGGCCGGGCCGTCGTTCCAGGAGGGAAGGGGATCTTGCGCCCAGGCCACGGCGGAGAGCAGGCCGAGGCCCACCGAAAGTGTCCAGGCGAAAAGGACACGCAACCTTCTCATCGCGATTTCCCCCTTGAACCAGGCGTTGGCCCGGACGGGGCGGCCCCGGGGGTGCTCCCGGGGCCGCCAACAGGTGATCAGTTGCCCGTGGGTAAGGAGATGTGGATGCCTTCCTTCTGAGCTGTTCCCGCACCCACTGGAACTTCTGGTACTTGGAGAGTTCGACCGGACCGTCGTATCCCATGCTCTGCAGCTTGCGCGGCGGATATTGCGCATAGGTCTTCATCAGCTCCTTGATCGCCTCGGTGATGGTCACCATGGTCCAGGTGCGCTCGGTGTAGTTGTTCATGAAGATGTCGTAGCGCTCCTGCGGGTCCTGCCACAGGTCGAAGACCTGGGGCACGATGGCGACATATTTCTCGGCACCCTTCCAGCCGAGGTTGGTGTCCACGGCCAAGCCGCCGGTCGCTTGTCCATTGTCGCCGCGCAGGTTGAACACGGCTTTGTAGTTGCCGACGCGGGCGGCACCGGGGGTCAGTTCGTTCTCGGTGAAGTAGAACCACTCGGTGCGCGCCGACTTGCCGGTGCCGAAGAGGACCGGCGACATGTCATAGCTGTCGAAGATGATCGGCTGGCCCTCGCGGTCCTTCTCCGGCAGCTTCACGCCGGCGAGAGATGCGAAGGTGGCCATGTAATCCAGGCCGCCGACGATGTCGTGATTCTTGGACCCGGCCTTGATCTTCGGCCCCCAGGCAATGGACGGAACGCGGTTGCCGCCTTCGCGCACGGTGCCCTTGGTGCCGCGGAACGGCGTGTAGCCGGCGTCGGGATAGACATCCTGCCAGGCGCCGTTGTCCGTGGTCCAGAAGACGTAGGTGTTCTTGTCGAGGCCGAGCGCGCGGACCTTGTCCATGACCCTGCCGATCCGCGTGTCGTTCTCGACGATGGAATCGGCATACTTGCTCTTGGACATCGATTTGTGGTCGAAGTCGGGGTGCGGCATGTTCGGCTGGTGCACCTTCATGAAGTTGACGCTCATGAAGAACGGCTTGTCGGATTTGGCCGCCTTGTCGAGATACTCGATCGACGCCTTCTCGACATACTCGTCGAAGAAGGGAATCCCGACCACGCCCTTTTCGGGTGTGTTGACGTACTGGCCGTTGATCTTGAATTCTTCGATCGGCTTTCTCGCCCGCCTTGCCGGACAGCGCCCCCTTGGTCACCTTGTTGAACATCGCGCGCAGCTTCGGGTCCATGTCGGGGAACCAGGTCGGGTCGCCATAGGTGTAGGCATTGAGGTGATACAGGCCGCAGTACTTCATCTCGTCGTAGCCCTGGGCGGTGGGCAGCGCATAATCGGCCTCGCCCAGGTGCCACTTGCCGGTGAAGAAGGTCTGGTAGCCCGCCTGTCTTCAGCACCGAAGCCAGGGTCCACTCCGCGGCCGGCAGCCCGCCGCCCTGGCCCTGGAAGGCCACGGTGGTCATGCCGCTGCGGTTGGGGATGCGGCCGGTCTGCACCGCCGCGCGGCCCGGCGTGCAGCTCGGCTGGGCATAGAACGAGAAGAAGGTCATGCCCTTCGTCTGCCAGTCGATCGAGGCTGGGCGTGGGCATGCCGCGCCCGACGCCGCCGCCGTAGGGGCCCGAGTCGCCGTAGCCGAAGTCGTCGGACAGGATCAGGATAATGTTGGGTTTCTGCTGCTGGGCAACCGCCGGCGTGACGATCCACGCAGCGCAGAGCAGGATCGCCCCGAACATCAGAATCGCCCTCCTCGCTTTCCTCATGGTCTCCTCCTTGGTCGGTCCCGGGGTGTCAGCGTTCCTCGGGAGGTTACGGGGTAATCTGGCCTCGCCCCAAGGCGAGGCTGCTTCCCATGGACGATAACTGACAGGAAGCATCACCTCACCCTGCTGAAGAGCCACTTCGACGCTCTGCCGTATGGCTGCTTGACAGCACATTGCCACGAGATTGTCGCGATTGGCATCATGGGTCAGCGCATTCGCGCGGCCGGCGTGCCCAGGGGAACGCAACTCGAGAAAAGACCTTGAGCCTCGACCCCTCGCGTGCGGTTTCGGCCGTGGTGTTTGGATCGACTGGGGTTTGATTCGCCCCTGAATCGTTCGCGTGAACCCGTCGTCTGTTCAGATTCAGCGGCGGGGCAGCCCTTGCGTGCCGCCCCGCCAAGTTCACTCCGGCTACTGCCCGTGTGCCGCCATGGCTGCTCTGATCTTTTCTTTCACGGCGTCGAGGTTGAAGCTCGCGCCCTTCTGCATCGGCGGGAACTCGATGGCCGTCATGGCCAGCTTCTCAACCTCCTCCTGGACAAACACGAAGCGCCAGAATTCGTACTGGAACCACTGGAAGTAATTCTGCGATCCGAATCTTGGTCCCGCTATCCGGCCAGCCCGTGCGCTCGAAAGGATCGAGGCGCAGGTTGGTCAGGTAGGGCACGTCAGGCCTGGTCTTTTCCCCCAGCCAGCCGCCGGGTTGGTCGATGAAGCGATACTTGTAGTCGCCGATGCGCACGGCGCCAAGTGCGCTTTCCCCGAAGTACCAGACTTCGTTGCGATTCGACGGCCCCTTGCCGGTGATCATGTTCATCTGGTTGTAGCCGTCGAGATGCACCTTGTAGGTGCGGTCGCCGAGCTGCTTACCCTTCTTCAGTTCTTCGGCGATGTTGGGATTGCCGGCAGCGGCCACGAGGGTCGGGAACCAGTCGAGCCCGGAGATGATGCCGTTCTCGACCTTGCCGGCCGGCACCTTGCCCGGCCAGCGGATCATCGCCGGCGCGCGGAAGCCGCCTTCCATCACGGTCCCCTTGGACTGCGCAAACGGCGTCTGTCCGCCGTCCGGCCAGGTGAAGACCTCGGTGCCGTTGTCGGTCGTGAAGATGACGATGGTGTTGTCGTCCACGCCCATGTCCTTCAACTTCTTCATCACGATGCCGATGTCGTCGTCGAGCTGCGCCATGCCGGCTTCGTGGATGGACCAGCCGTTCTTCGAGTTGCGCATCGCCTGGTACTTCGGCGACAGGTGGGTGACGATGTGCATGCGGGTCGGATTGAGCCACAGGAAGAACGGCTTGTTGTCGGCCTTGGCCTTGTCGATGAACTTGAGCGCGAGGTCGCGGATCTCGTCGTCCACGGTTTCCATGCGTTTCGGGCACAGCTCGCCCGCGTCCTCGATCTTCTGCTTGCCGACCTTGCCCCAGCGCGGATCCACGGTGGCATCGTCCACGTTGGTCGCCCACGAATGGACCATGTTGCGCGGACCGACCTGGGGCCGCAGATCCTGCGGGTAGTTCGGGTGGCAGGGGTCTTCCATCGCGTCGAGGTGATAGAGGTAGCCGAAGAACTCGTCGAAGCCGTGGACGGTCGGCAGGAACTCGTTCTTGTCGCCAAGGTGGTTCTTGCCGAACTGGCCGGTGGCATAGCCCATCGCCTTCAGCGCCGTGGCAATGGTCACCGCCTCGCGCGGGCAGCCCGGTGGGTGCGCCGGCCTGGCCGACCGTGGTCATGCCGGTGCGGATCGGCAGCTCGCCGGTGATGAAGTTGGCGCGACCCGCCGTGCAGCTCGCCTCGGCGTAGTAGTCGGTGAACAGCATGCCTTCGGCGGCGAGCTTGTCGAGGTTCGGCGTCCGCCCGGCCATCATGCCGCGGTGGTAGGCGCCGATGTTCCAGATGCCGATGTCATCGCCCATGATGACGACGATGTTCGGCTTCTGCTGCGCGGCTGCCGGCCCCCCCGCCAGGGCCAGGATGGCCAGCAGCACGAGTGTCACAACACCTGCTGCCCTAAGAACCTTCATCGCGAGACCTCCTGTTCGAAGTGTTTTTGTCCTGCCTCCCATCGTTTGACTCCAGGGCTGTCTTGGACGTCTGCCATCTCCTCTCCACGGTGCGTTTCGTTTTGAGCCAGCCCCGTGGCGGCGGCCAACCCACCAGGGAGCCCTCGTGCCTCCCCCGGACCATTTCAACGTCCGGACTCATCGCGAACACCACGGGCAGCGCCTCATTCCGTCTGGGGCAGCCGCGCGGCTTCTACGACCTCGAACCCGCTTCGGTTCTCCACGGTGTCAAAACGAATCTCCGGCGCCTCCTGGGACAACTCGATCGCGGCCAGGACACGCCGGTACTCCTCGGAGCGCAGGTGTCGGTCCAAATCGTCCTGGGAGTCCCACTCTTCCGTGAGGACGATCGCCCGGGGCTCATCGAGGTCAGCGAGCAGGTGGCACCCCCGGCAGCCCGGTTCGACCCGGGTCCACCCGATCAGTGGGGTGAGAGAAGCGACGACCTGGCGGCGATGGGCCTCGGACACGAGGAGCCGGAGCGTGCAGCGGATCATCGCGATAGCTCCTCTTTCAATCGAGGGCCCACGAGGGAAGGAAACCAGATGGCGGTACAAAGAGCAAACACCGAGCCAGGAGATGAGGATGGCGCATAGGATAGGCTTCAGCAGAATATAATCAGTTAGTTACAAGGAATGATGATCGTTGACAGTGGAGGAGCGAGTGGCGGGAAAATCTCCAAAGAAAGTGGAGAAACTCCAAAGTAATTGGAGGCTCAGGCTGGCCGCCTGATCCCGAGCTTCTTCATCCGGGCTTCGAGCGTGGTCGGCTTGAGGCCGAGGCGTTCCGCGGCGCCCCCGCCCCGCGAATGCGCCAACCGGTGCGTTCCAGCACACTCTGGATATGGGCCCGCGCAGCGATCCGTGGGCTTCTTCAAAGGTCAGGGACGGGTCCCGAGTGCCCATCGGTGATTGGCCCGGCGGGCAGGCGGAGCGTCGAGGAGTCCGCCAGGATGATCGCGCGCTCGATCGTGTTGCGGAGCTCCCGGACGTTGCCGGGCCACGGGTAGCGCTGGAGCGCCTCCATCACCTCGCGCGGGATGCGTTCGACCGGCTTGCCGAGCAAGACCCCAAACCGCTTGGCGAAGGTCCAGGCGAGCAGCGGAATATCCTCGGGGCGCTCGCGGAGCGGCGGAACGGCGAGCGGGAAGGCGTTCAATCGGTAATAGAGGTCCGCGCGGAACGCCCCGGCGGCGACCGCCTTGGTCAGGTCCCGGTTGGAGGCGGCGATGAGGCGGACATTGACCCGGAGCGTCTTCGTGCTGCCAAGCCGCTCGAACTCGCCCGCCTCGAGGACCCGCAGGAGCTTGGCCTGGAGGTCGAGCGGGATTTCGGCCACTTCATCGAGGAAGAGGGTCGAGCCGTCTGCCAGCTCGAACCGTCCCGCCTGCCGAGTCACGGCTCCCGTATAGGCGCCCTTCTCCCGGCCGAACAGCTCGGCCTCGATCAGCGTCGGGGCCAGGGCCGCGCAGTTGACCTTGATCATCACCCGGGTCTTGCGGCGACTCCGCGCGTGGATCGTCTCCGCCAGCAGCTCCTTGCCGGTGCCGGTCTCGCCCACGCAGGAGGACGGTGGCATCCGTCGGGGCGACGCGATCCACCTGGGTCAGCACCTCGCGGAGGGCCGGGCTCGTGCCGGTGACGTCGTCGTGGCCGTGCAGCGCCTCGACTTCCCCCTGGAGGTACGTGACCTCCCGCTGCAGTTGGTCCTTCAGCCGCTGCACTTCGTCGAGCGCCTGCCGGAGGCTTTCCTCGCTCCGCTTTCGCGCGAGCGTATTCGCAAAGATGTCCGCCACCAACCGCAGCCGGGCGACCAGGTCATCGGTCCAGTGCCGCTCCTCTCGCATCGTTCCAAACGCCAGTCCGCCTAACACCCGCCCTTCGGCTATGAGTGGAAACGTGACGTTCGACTTCTGCCCGTACGTCCGCATGGTTTCCACGTCCCGGGCGGCCTCGGGTGGAAGATCGTTGACGCTCGAGAACCGAATGATTTCGCGCTGCATCACTATCTTCTCGAATGCCCAGGGATAGTGCTCCTTCGCGGAAAGTCCGCCGGGGATGTGGCAATAGCCCGGGACGGACCCAGAAATGCGTGAGGATTACTTCCTTGTTCTCCTCCGAGTATTGGAACAGCGTACTACGGTCCAGCGCAAGGGCGTCCACGATGCGGCGCTGGGCGTCTTCGATCGCGCCGTCAACCTGGTCGGCGGGCAAGCGCGACAAAGCGTGCCGACAGATCGGCCAGGAGCGTCTCGAACCGAAGCCGCTCTTCGAGCACTCGCGTAGAGGTTCGCTTCCGTTTGGGTCATCGCGTCACCGGGGGTTCCGAGATAGGTCCACCTGCGGCGCCGGCAGTCTGCGGCAGCAACGGAAGACGGCCACCACACCGAGCAGCAGCGGCACCTCGGTGAGGAAATATACTACTGCAAACACGACGTATTCAACGTGATTCAGGAGTGTGACGGCGATGGCCGACCGGATGGGCGTCTCTTGGCGTTCTTGGTCGGCGATCTGGCGATTGGGCAATCAGGCAATCAGGCGGCTGGGGAAGTGGGCGACGTGGGAATTGGAAAGGCGAAGGGCAGCTCGGTTCGGACCAAGTTGCCCAATTACCCAATTGCCGAGTCGCCTCGCTGCCCAATTGCCCCCCCTTGGGCGTCTGGCGTCAGGATGGAGGCCGCTTGATTCCGAGCTTCTTCATCCGCGACTGCAGCGTGGTTCGCTTGAGCCCGAGGCGTTCGGCGGCGCCGCCGTGACCCATGAGGCGCCACCGCGTTTTCTCCAGCACGCTCAGGATATGCGTGCGCTCGACGTCCTCGAGTGCTTGGGACGTCACCGGCTCGGCGGAGGCAATTGCGGGGATGTGCAGATCCAGGCTCTTCCCGCTGCTCACGATCATGGCGCGCTCGATGACGTTGCGGAGTTCGCGCACGTTGCCCGGCCACGCATAACGCTGCAGGGCCTCCAGGCTTCGCTTCGGGATGCTTTCGACGCGCTTGCCCATCTTTCTCTCGAATTCCCTGACAAGCGCCCAGACCAGCAACGGGATGTCCTCGGAGCGCTCACGGAGCGGCGGGATCCAGATCGGGAACACATTCAGGCGATAATAGAGGTCCTTTCTGAACTTGCCGTCCTGAACATCCTGCGCCAGGTCCCGGTTGGTGGCAGCGATGATCCGCACGTTCACGTGGACGGTCTTCGGAGATCCCAGCCGCTCGAAGCGTCCCTCTTCCAGGACGCGGAGAAGCTTCGCCTGCACCTCGAGGCCCAGCTCGCCGATCTCGTCGAGGAAGATGGTGGACCCATCGGCCACCTCGAATCGGCCCTTCATCATGGTCAAGGCACCGGTATAGGCACCCTTCTCGCGGCCGAACAGCTCACTCTCGATGAGGGACGGGGGGAGCGAGGCGCAGTTAATCGTCACCAGCGCCCGGTCCTTCCGCTTACTGACGCCGTGGATGGCCCGAGCCACCAACTCCTTCCCCGTGCCGGTCTCCCCGGTGATGAGGACGGTGGAATCCGTCGCTGCCACCCGGTCGACCTGCGCCAGGACGTCCCGCATCAGGTCGCTCCGACCGATGATCTCGTCGTATGCGGACAGGTGCTTCACCTCTTCCCGCAGGTAGATGTTCTCATGCTCCAGCCGCTGTTTGAGCCGCTCGATCTCCTGGAGCCGCACCTGCAATTGCTCCTCCAGCCGTCTCCGCTCGGTGACGTCGCGCGCCGCGGTGAACACGCCGGCCACCCGTCCGTCCTCATCCCGGTACACGGAGGCATTGTAGAGCACCGAGGTCGTCCGCCCATCCCGATGCCGCACGGTCGAGCGCGTAATCGCGCAGCCTGCCCCTCGCGAAACGCCGTGCTCGTACCCGGCCCGCGCCTTCTCAGGTCGGGTGAAGTACGTCGGAGAAGTCCGTCCCGAAGTTCCTGTCACGAGCAGCCGGTGGCGAGCCTCCGTCGCTGCATTGACGTCGGCGATCTTGCCGTCCGGGCCCGATGGTCGCACAGGGGGTCGAGGCTGGCCTCGATCAGACTCCGATTGTACCTCGCCTGCCCGTGGAGGGCCTCCTCCGCCGTGTTTGCGCTCGGTGATGTCCATGGAGATGCCCAACAGGGCCTCCGAACCTGGAGTCGAGTTCGGGGGTCGGCGTCCTCGAGAGGCGATCCAGCGCAGGCTCCCGTCGGGAGACAGGATGCGGTACTCGACCAGGAATTCCTCCCCCGACTGCATGGCCTGTCCGACCACCTCGCGCAGCCGCTCACGGTCCTCGGGGTGCGCAATCTGGTAGAAGCTCTCGGGGGTGAGCGCGACATCCGGCGCGAACCCGAACAGTTCCCGGAGCGTCTCGGTGGCCCAGACACGCCCGGTACTCGTCCTCCACCGTCCAGAACCCCACCCCGGCAGACGTCGCCGCCAGGCTCAGGCGCGCCTCGCTTTCGCGCAACGCCAGGTCCGCCTGCTTCCGGGCAAGCGCGTTGGCGAAGATCTGCGCGACCAGGTGCAGTCGGTTCACGATCGCGTCCGGCCACGTGCGCTCCTCCCGCATGGCATTGAAGACCAGCGCGCCGAAAGCTGCCCCCCTCCGGGCGACAGCGGAAACGCCACGATGGACTTGATGCCAAAATGGCGCCAGGTCTCCCTGTCGCGCGCGGCCTCCGCGGGGCAGCGCATCCACGGAGGAGACGCGAATCATCGTGCCCGCCAGTAGATGCTGCAGGCACCACGGAAACATCTCCTGGGCGACGATCCGTTCGGGAGGCGGCGGGCCTCCCAGCGGGCGATACAGGTGAGTTATCGTGAAGTTCCGCGGCCCCTCATCGGACCATTGCCACAGAGCAGCCAGATCCATTCCGAGAAGTTCGCAGACCCGCCGCTGGGCGTTTTCGATTTCGCGGTCAACCTGGTCGGCGGGCAGCGAAACAAAGCGTGTGGACAGATCGGCCAGGAGCGTTTCGAACCGAAGCCGCTCTTCAAATTCTTTCCGCAGGGCGGCTTCCGATTGGGTCATCGGGTCACCGGGGGTTGCGAGATGGGTCCACTTGCGTCACCGCTGGGGTGCGGCAGCAGCGGAAGACGGCCACCACGCCGAGCGGCGGCGGCACCTCGGTCAAGAAATATACTACCGCGAACACCGTGTATACAATGCGATTCAGGATCGTGATGGCCGCCGCCGAGGCGAGCGTGACGTTGCCCACGGCGAACCCGATCCCGAGCGTCACGCTGGCCTCCTTCGAGAGCCGCAGGCCGTCGAGTGCCTCTTCCTTGAAATTTGCTCGACAGCCGATCAGATTTCTCAGAGCGATCCCCTTGCTTCTTGATCTCGCTGTGACGTCGCCTCCACAAGCCTGCTGACCGCCACGCGGATCAGCGCTCCATGGGTATGTGGTGCCCTTCAGACCAATGTCGCCCCGCGACACGCTCCGGCTTCGCCACCCCAGAAGAGCCTGAATAGGGAAGGTGGGAATTTGGCAATTGGGCAAGTGGGCGATTCGGCGAACAGGCGACTGGGAAATCAGGAGACTGGGCGCCCGGGCGATTGAGCGATTTGGAAACAGGGCAGAAACGTCTTATTCGGCCCACAGGCCGCTACAGTCTCGGCGTCAGAAACACGCCGACGCCGTGGGTTCGCTCGACCGGCAGCTTGGCCAGCGGGGCGCCGGCGTCGGCTCTCCGTACCTCGACCGGTACGCCGTGTCGTGTGAGATGCCCGACGGCCCCGTCGAAATCGGCGACGGCAAGGCACAGGCCAAGCAACCCCTCGGTGCGGCCCTCCAGGAATCGAGAGACCTCGGGAGACGCCGCCAACTGGGCGCAGTCGAGGAGCGTCAGGCGGCTGCCGCCGATCCGGACCGTCATGCGGTCCGCCAGGAGCCGCGCGTCCCGGTCCGGCCCCTGGACCGTCGCGTCGAAATGCCGGGCGAAGTGTTCCCCGGCGGCCCGCAGATCCTTCGTCCCCAGGTAGAACGTCTCGATCCCCGTCGCCCGGATGCCGTCCGGCGAGGGCGGATGCGGATGGCCGGCCTCGGCCGGCTGGGCCAGCTCGACCAAGATTCCCTGGCACGCCGCCGGGTGCAGGAACGCGATCGTCCCGGCCAGGCCCTTCCGCGGCGCCTGGTCGATCACCTGCAGGTTGGCGGCCTTGATCCGATCGAGGGCGGCGGCGACATCCGGCGTCTCCACGCACAGGTGGTGGATCCCCTCGCCCTTCTTCTCCAGGAACCGGGCCACCCCGCCCGCCGGATTGGTCGGCTCCAGGAGCTCGATCTCGTCCCGCCCGGCCGGCAGCAACGCGGCGTGGACCCCCTGATCGGCGACCGTGGCCCGCTTCCCGAGCGGCAGGCCCAGGACGTCCCGGTAGAACCCCAACGCCTTTTCGATATCTCGCACCACCACCGCCACATGATGAATGCCGTTGAACATGTCTCGCCCTCGCGCCATGCGTCCGCATGGACACATGGAAGATGGATTACCCCAGGGGCTTCAAGATGCCCGCAGACAGCAGAAGGAGGAGCAGCAGCCCCAACCCAATGCGATACCAGACGAACAGATAGGTGGTATTCCGGCGCAAATACCGGAGCAAGAGGTCAATCGCCAGATACCCGCTCACCGCCGAAGTCAACGTGGCCGCCGCCAGGGCCGGGAGCCCCACCCCACCCGCACCGTGTTTCAGGAGGTCCCGCAGCTCGAAGAGCCCGGCCGCGCCGATCGCCGGAATCCCTAGCAGGAAGGAGAAGCGCGCCGCCGACTCGCGGGTGAGACCCAGGAGCATCGCCGCAGTCATCGTCGTGCCCGACCGGGACGCCCCGGGGATCAGGGCCACCGCCTGCGCAAGCCCGATCAACTGGCTGTCCAGCCACCCGATCTGGTCCACCTCACGCCGGAACGTCGCCGACCGCTCGGCCCACCACAGCACGATCCCCAGGAGGATCAAACTGGCGGAGATCACATACAGCGAGCGCCACTCCCCTTCGATGTGTCTCTTGAAGGCCAGCCCGCATAGCCCGATCGGAAAGGTACCGATGATGATGAACCATGCCAGGCGGGCCTCCTGGCTCGCCAGTGGCTTTCCGCCCATCAACCCCGCGAGGGCGGCGCGAGCCATGGTTCGCATGTCGCCGGCGAAGTACACCAGGACGGCCAGCAGCGTGCCAAGTTGCACCACCGCGGTAAACGCGGCCCCGGGGTCCTCCCAGCCGAGCAGGGCGGGGACCACCCGCAGATGGGCCGTGCTGCTGATGGGGAGGAATTCCGTGATGCCCTGGACGATCCCCAGGGCGCAGGCTTCGATCAGGGTCATGGGGTGCCCTTGGAACAGGACTGCGGATCAGCGCACTTCGACGATCAGGGTCCGCTCCCGGGGACCGTCGAATTCCACCAGCATCAGACTTTGCCAGGTCCCGAGCTGCAGGCTGCCGTCCCGGACCGGCACCGTCTCGCTGGGACCGAGGATCGTGGCCTTGATGTGGGCCGCGGCGTTGTTGTCCACCCGGTCATGCCGCCAGGCGCCCTCGGGAACCATCCGCCCCAGCGCATCCAGGATGTCCTGGCACACGTTCGGGTCGGCATTCTCGTTGATGACGACCGCCGCGGTGGCGTGGGGAACGTACACCATGCAGAGGCCGCTCCGCACCCCCGCCTGGCGCACCACCTCAGTGACCTGCGCGGTGATGTCCACCATCTCCTGCGTCCTCTGTGTGTGGATCTTGATGTCCGGCATTTCCTCACCTCACCAAAGAAGCCCCCGCGGCCGGCCACCGGTCCGCGAGACCACTCCGCCTGCTCCGCCGGTGCCTCTTATGATAGGATTCCTCTACACCGCCCGGAAGGAATATAGTGGCGGGCACGAACCTTGTCACGGGAAAACCCAGGCGGTCGGCCGAAATGCGCGGCATGGCGACCGACGAGCGTGAGCATCTGGCGCCCCCCATCCCCGATCAATATCCCGAACGGGAGGATGACATGGACCCCACCGCACGGAAAGAAATCGAGGTCGCCGTCCAGGCGATCGACGAGGCGCTGACGGGGCTCATTGGTTTCGCCATGACCCTCCGACCGACGCTCCGAAATGAGATCCTCCAGATCTGCGGCCGGCACCTCGAGCGCGCCCGGCAGGCGAAAGAGCGCCTCGACCAACTCCTCCAGTCCCAGCCCCCACCCCACGAGGGCTGATTAGCAAGCTGCTGAAAAAGGCCCATCTGCCGCGTTGGCTCGCCTCGGCACTCGCTGCGGCGTACCTCCAGTACGCCTCGCTCGGCCGTCGGCCCGCCGCCTTGCATCTAGGCCTTTTTGAGCAGCCTGAGTGAAAGCGTGTATTTCAGCATCCTCTTAGGAGCCGTCTTGTCCATTTACTCTTTGACAACGGCTCAGCCCGGCCGACGATCCGGCGCGTCCGGTCGCGCCGGCATGCCGGCTGCGCCGATCTCGTCCAGCGCCATCGCGATCTCCTCGCGGACGGCTGAATCGGCTTCGCGGCCCGCGGCCTCACCCAGGACTCCCTCCGCCTGGGCCCCACCGATCCGCCCGAGGGCCCACGCCGCGTGCGCGCGAACCAGCGCGTCGGGATCCCCCACCAGGGCCTGCGCCAGCGCCGGCACGGCGGCGGCGAACCCCAGATTCCCGAGGGCGACGCACACATTCCGCAGGAAGCCACGCCGCTTCGCTCGGAGAATCGGGCTCCCACGGAACCGGGCCTTGAATTCCGCGTCGGTCAGCCGAAGCAGCGGGATCAGTTCCGGCGCATCCAGCCCGGGGCGCGGCTGGAAAGCCGGCTCCCCCGTCGCCCGACCTTTCGTGTTGTAGGGGCACACGTCCTGGCAGATGTCGCACCCGAAGATGTGGGCCTCCATCAGTGGGCGCAAGGCGTGCGGGATGGCCCCCTTCAACTCGATGGTGAGATACGAGATGCACTTCCGCGCGTCCAGGACGTACGGCCCGACAAAGGCATTCGTGGGACAGGCATCCAGGCACAGCCGGCATCGCCCGCAGCGGTCGCGCACCGGGTGGTCCCAGTCCAGATCCAGCCCCAGGAATAGTTCCCCCAGCACGAAGAACGACCCGATCCGCATGGACAGCAAGTTGGTGTTCTTGCCAAACCACCCGATCCCGGCGCGGGCCCCGACCTCCCGATCCAGGACCGGCCCGGCGTCCACGAAGACCCGCCCCTGCACATCCTGCGCGGTCTCCGCCCGCACGAAGGCGAGCAGCCGTTCCAGCTTCTCGCCCATCACGTCGTGATAGTCGGCCCCCCACGCATACCGGGATATCCAGCCGCGACCCGATCCGGCTGCCTCCTCTCGCGTGTAAGAGATGTGGAGTGTGTTGTAGTTGAGCGCGACCGAGACGACAGACCGGGCCCAGGGCAGGAACGTTTCGGGATGGAGGCGCGTCTCCGCCGTCCGGGTGAGGTAGGCCATCTCCCCGTGATACGCCCGGCGCAGCCACTCCGCGAAGGCATCGGCATGCGCGGGCGGCTGGGCAGGCGAGATTCCCACCAGATCGAATCCCAGGGCGGCCCCCTGGGTCTTGATGCGTCGGCTCAGGCTGGCAGGCGCCATGGGCATCCGGCGTCGACTAACAGGCTGCTGAAAAAGGCCCGTCTTCGGCGTTGGCGCGCTCGCGCGGCGCTGCGACGTACGCGTAAGTACGCCTCGCGCCACGCCGGGTACCCATCCGACAAGGATGGGTGACGCCGCCTTGCATCCGGACCTTTTTGAGCAGCCTGGGCGAAAATGGGTTTCCGCATCGTGCTAGGCGGCGGAGGAGAGGGCGAGGGTGACGGCGTGCTGAAGCTCTGCCATGGGAATGGGTTTCGGCAAGACTGCGGTGGCGCCGGCCCGCTCGGCCTTATCGACGACCTGCACGTCGGTGGTTGCCGAGATCAGGAGTATCGGAATGGCTGCCAGTTGGGGGTCTGCCTTAAAGGACGCGCACGTCTCGTAACCGTCCAGGTCCGGCATCATGATGTCGAGCAGGATGCAGTCAGGCCGATCCGCCTTCGCCAATCGCAATGCCTCTGCCCCCGAGACGGCCGCCGTGACGGTGTGGCCCATCGCCTCCAGGCCATCGCACATCATGGTGCGCAACAACCGCTCGTCATCCACCACCAAGATCTTGCCTGAACGCGGTTGCACCCCGTGGTCGGAACTCATAGTCATAGTGTCCTCCTGTCGGAAGCCTAACGTCCAGCCGCCGCTCCTGTCAAGATCTTTGCCCGAACGACCACTCGGGTGGTTTTGACTTGACACCGTTTCCCTTTCTGCGCGAATCTCCCCCGCGCCCGACACCGCGGAGCCACCGTGCACTCTCGCGGCGGCGCGGGCTGTCGCCCAGTCGATCGTATCTCCGGGACCACCATGCGGTGGCCGCGTCGTAGCGGACCATCGCCCCCTATTCAACCGCAGACACCCGACCGGTGCGCGGCAAGGAGGACGCAATGCGGAAGACGGTATTGATGCGCGGGGGTTACATCCTGCTGGCACTCTTCGCAGTGCTGGCGTTCTTGATCGTCCCCGCCGACGCCCAAAGTCCGAAGAAGACGCTGGTGGTGGCGCTGAACCAGGACCCGGACATCCTGGATCCGACGCCTGTCCCGCACCTACGTGGGCCGGATCATCTACGAGCACATGTGCGAGAAGCTCTACGAGCTCGATGAGAACCTGAGGATCTTTCCGCAGCTCGCCGCCGAGCTGCCGGCCTTCTCCGACGGCGGCAAGACCGTGACCATCAAGCTCCGCTCAGGCGTGAAATTCAACGACGGTACGCCCATGAACGCCGAGGCGGTCCGGTACTCCCTGGACCGCCACCTCAACATGAAGGGCTCTGCACGCCGTAGCGAGCTGGAATCAGTCTCCGCCATCGAGGTGGTCGATCCCATGACGGTGCGTCTGCGCTTGAAGGCGCCGTTCTCCCCGATCCTGGCCACCCTCGCCGATCGAGCGGGCATGCCGGTCTCGCCGACCCAGGCCAAGAAGCTCGGACGACAAGTTCGGCACCGCGCCCATCTGCGTGGGCCCCTGGAAGTTCGTGGAGCGCGTGCCGCAGGACCGCATCGTCCTGGAGAAGTCCGAGCACTACTTCGATCCGGGCCAGGCCAAGTTCGACCGGATCGTGTTCCGGATCATCGCGGACGACAACGTCCGACTGGCCAATCTGCGCTCGGGCGACATCGACATGATGCACCTGGTGGCGCCGACGGACGCCGCCAGCCTGAAGAAGGAGGGCCGGTTCGACCTGTCCAGCGTCACCGGCCTCCACTACAACGAGCATCACCATCAACCTCCACAACAAGAACGGAAAGAATCACGCCGCCGGTCGACCTGGGAACGCCGCTGGCCAACGATCCGCGCGTGCGCGAGGCGCTCGATCTTAGCATCGACCGCGAGGCGCTGAACCAGGTGGCGTGGGACGGCCAGTACACGCCGGGCTGCACCCCCATCTCGCCCGTCAGCCCCTTCTACGACAAGGGCCGCAAGTGTCCCGACCCGCGACGTGGCCAAGGCCAAGAAGCTGCTCGCCGACGCCGGCCTGGCCGGGCGGCTACGCTTCGAATTGACGATCGATCAACGACCCGCAGCAGCGCCGCGTCGGCGAGGTCATCCAGGGGATGGCGCAGGAGGCTGGATTCAACATCACGCTCCGACCCGACGGAGTTTGCCTCCGCGCTGAAGGACGACGACTCCGGGCAAGCTGCAGGCCTTCGTCGTCGGCTGGAGCGGGCGGGTGGATCCGGACGGGAACATCCACCAGTTCCACACCTGCGGCGGCAGCCTGAACACGACCGGCGCCTGCGACAAGCCCATCGACGACCTCCTGAACAAGGCTCGCGAGGTGAGCGACCAGGGCCAGCGAATCGCCCTCTACAAGGAGGCCATCGACAAGATGGTGCTGCAGCGCCGCAATCTGCTCTACCTCTACCACCAGAACTACATCGTGGCCTATCCGAAGAACCTGAAGGGCTACAAGGCCGTGCCCGACGGCCTGATACGACTCAAGGGCGTGTCCTGGAATTAACAGGCTGCTGAAAACGGCCCATCTACGGGGTCCCGTGTCGCGCGCGATGCGCGGGACGGGACCCGGGATTGACCCGTGCTCGACTTCTTGGCTCGGCGAATCGCCATCTCCACCGTCACCTTCCTCCTGATTACCCTCATCGTCTTCACGGGCGTCCGCATGATCCCGGGCGACCCCGCCCGCGTTTTGGCCGGAACGGACGCCGACGAGGCCGGATTGCAGGAGATCCGGGTGAAATACGGCCTGACCGACCCCATCCCTGTCCAGTACCTCCGTTGGCTCGACCCTCGCCCTCCAGGGGGATCTGGGCGAGTCCATCCGCACGCGGGAGCCGGTGGTCAAGACGGTGGCCATGAAGCTCCCGATCACGATGCAGCTCGCCGCCTTCGCCTTGGTCATCGCCATCGGGATCGCGATCCCGGCCGGCATCTTCTCGGCCATCCGTCGGAACACGGTGTGGGATCTCCTGGCGAATGCCGTATCCCTGTGCGGCGTCTCGATCCCCAGTTTCTGGCTGGGGATCATGCTGATTCTCTTTCTCTCGGTCCGGCTCCACGTGCTTCCCGCCTCGGGCTTCGTCCCGTTCCTCGACGACCCCCTGGGCAACCTGCAGCGCATGATCATGCCCGCCTTTGTCCTCGGCGCGGCACTGGCGGCGGTGCTGATGCGCCAGACCAGGAACAGCATGATCGAGGTGTTGAGCGCCAATTACATCCGGACCGCTTACAGCAAGGGACTGGCCGAGCGGGTGGTGGTGTTCCGGCATGCGCTCCGGAACGGACTCATCCCCATCGTCACGATCCTGGGGCTCCAGATGGGAACCCTGATGGGCGGGGCCGTGGTGACCGAGCAGATCTTCGTGGTTCCCGGTTTCGGGCGACTCATCGTGGAGGCGGTGTTCACCCGGGATTACCCGCTGGTCCAGGGGGTCGTCCTGATCACGGCCAGCGCCTACGTTCTGATCAACCTGCTGGTGGACGTGTCTTACTCGCTCATGAATCCACGCATCCGTGTGAAAGGGTCGGCGGATGAGTCCTAGCGACGGCACGGCCATGCCTGCAGGCGCGGAGCACGCTGCGTCGGCCCCGCGGCGGCGGCGGACGTGGCGCCGCGCCCTGCGCCGGCCCCCCGCGGTCGTCGGGGCCGTGGTCGTGTTCCTGTTCCTCTTGATGGCGCTCGCCGCGCCGTGGCTGGCGACGGGGGACCCCATCCGGACCAACTGGAGCCAGATCCGCAAGGCGCCGACGGTGGCGCACCTCTTCGGAACGGATGATCTGGGACGGGACGTCTATTCGCGCGTGGTCTGGGGGGCGCGCACCTCGATGCAGGCGGGCGTCTTCTCGATCCTCTTGGCGATTGCCGTGGGGGTCCCGACCGGGCTCGTGGCGGGCTACTACCGGCGCACGGTCGATCAGGTGATCATGCGGCTGACGGACGCCTGGCTGTCCTTTCCGTTCCTGATCCTCGCCATCGGCCTGGTCACCATCCTTGGGCCATCCCTGACCAACGCCACCGTGGCCATCGGCATGGCGGCCACGCCGACCTACATTCGGTTGACTCGTGGGCTGGTGCTGGGTACCGTGCAGGAGGACTACGTCCAGAGCGCGCGGGCCCTGGGTGGCGGGGACGTGCGGATGATGCTGCGCCACATTCTCCCCAACATCTTCAGCGCCCTGCTCGTTCAAGCCACCGTCTCGATCCCGAGCGCGATCATCGCGGAGGCCATCCTCTCCTTCCTCGGCCTGGGCGTCCAGCCGCCCACCCCCAGCTGGGGCACCATGTTGAACACCGCCCAGCAGTTCCTCGAGACCGCCCCCTGGATGGCCTGGTGGCCCGGCCTCGCCATCTTCTTCCTCGCCCTCTCCTTCAACCTGGCCGGCGACGGCCTGCGGGATTTCCTGGACCCGAAGGATTACTGAGACGCTCAGTACTTCACCCGCCCGAACAGGCGGAGTCCCTCGGGGCCGTACTCGCGCTCGATCTGTCGGGAGTGCTCCCCAACCACCTCGTAGATCCGCCGCAGTTCGGCCACCGGGGTTGCGTGCTCGTCCACGCGCAGGTTGTGGTACATCCGCGGCTCCGGGCTGGCCACCAAGAGCGCGGCCGATTGCTTGCCGCGCTTGTCCCCACCCGCGTTCTGCCCCGCCTCCAAGGCCGCCAGGAGACACTCCGAGAGCTCCCGCTGCTCGCCGCGGGCGGCGCCGTAGGCCTCGACCATGGCGGCGATCACCTGCGGCCCCGCCAGCATGTTTCCCGCCACGGTGAAGCCGTCGCCCGCGTGGTGCCCGCACCAGGAGACGCATCGCGCCCCCGTGTGGCAAAAGACCCGCGTCCCGTCGACACCGTGGATCTGGCGGATCTCCCGGTCCGCGTCCTCGGCCAGGAGCGCGCGGAGCGCAGTCTGGACCGGCACCCCCTGCTCCAGCAAGGCCAGGCCGCGCCTGCCGAGTTCGGTGTTCACCCGCGCTTGGGTAGCGATCGCCCCGGCCGGTGACACGAAGGGCACCAGGCTTCCCACGCTCGGACGCGCCGTGGCCACCGCCACACCGAACGCGCCAATGGGATCGCGGGCGACGATGGAGAAGGTGTGAAGATCGATCATGGATGTCAGTCCCCGTGTCGGCCACGCTGTCGCCCGGCCGCCGCCCGGCTCACCAGCCCAGCGCGTATCCGATGCTCCGTCGCGGAGACGCCGCCCCCGCGATCACCCCTCGCTCCCGATCGAACCGGATTCCCATCACCTTGCCGTTGGCCCAGGCATCGATCGTCTTGACCTCGTGGCCTCGCCGCTCCAATTCCTGGAGGACCGCCCGGTCGAGGCGCCCCTCGACCTCCACCCGGTTGGGATAGGCCGGCCGCGGGTAGAAGGACGACGGGAAGTGGACGCAGGTGACCGTGGGGACGTCCAGCGCCTCCTGCAGATTCATCCCGAAGACCACGTGGTTCAGGAAGAACTGGAGCGTCCATTGCTCCTGCCCATCCCCGCCCGGCGTGCCGAAGACCATGAAGGGCTTGCCGCCCCGGGTGACGAGCGAGGGCGTCAGCGTGGCCCGCGGGCGCTTGCGGGGCGCCAGGGCATTGGGGCGCGCCGCGTTCAGGTAGAACATCTGACCCCGGCTCCCCAGCGGAAAGCCGAGTCCCCGAATCACCGGGGAATCCGCCAGCCAGCCGCCGCTGGGGGTCGCCGCCACCATGTTCCCCTGGCGGTCCACCGCGTCCAGATGGGTCGTGTCGCCCACGTGGGAGTGGCCCAACCCCAGGTCTTTCACCGCGCGCCCGGTGACGTGGAGGGCACGGCGGTTGTCCTCCTGCACGTTGAAGGTGGCGTAGGGGGGTACCCCCTGCCCCACGTCGCCCGGCCGGAAGTGCGGACAGGCCTCGGCGCCGATCAGCGCCCGCCGCTTGGCCGTGTACGCCGGCGAGAGCAAGACGTCCAGGGGCACCGTGTCGAAGCGCGGGTCGCCGTAGTAGGCCTCACGATCCGCGAATGCCAGCTTGGCGGACTCGATGAACAGGTGGAGGTAGTCTGCCGAGTTCGGACCGAGCGCCTTCAGGTCGTCCCCGGCGAGAAGCGCCAGGTGCTGCAGGAACACCGGCCCTTGCGTCCAGGTCGGGCACTTGTGGACCTCCAAGTCCCCGAAGGAGATTTGCACCGGCTCCTCGACCGTGGCGCGCCACTCGGCCAGGTCCGCGGCCGACAGGAGCCCCGCATGCACGCTCCCGCTGGCATCCTCCACCGGGTGCTCGGCGATGAAGGCCAGGATGCGCTCCGCCACCTCCCCCGTGTAGAACGCATCCCGCGCCGCCTCGATGCCCGCGATCCGCCCCCGGGGCGATGCCGCCGCCTCGGCCCGGCACAGCCGCTTGAGGACGTTGGCCCAGTCAGGGTTCCGCCAGACCTCCCCGACCTCGGGCACGCGCCCGCCCGGGAGATACAGTTCGCCGGTGGTCGGATACCGCGTCAGATATTTCTCCCGGTTGGCCACCAGATGCTCATGCAACCCGTCGTAGATGGGGAAGCCGTGCTCGGCGAGTTCGATCGCGGGTTGGAGGATATCCGCGAAACGCAGGGTCCCGAAGCGGGCGAGCGCCGTCGCCCAGGTGTCCACCGGCGCCGGCACGCAGGCCGGCAAGAAGCCGTCGCCCGGGATGAGGTCGATGCCGTGCTCCCGGCACCAGTCAATCGTGAAGGCCGCAGCGTTCCAGCCGACGCCGCTGATCGCAAAGGCCTTCCCCTCTGCCGCCGAGTAAATGAGCGTCGGGACCTCCCCGCCGATCCCGTTGCTTTGCGGCTCGAGCAGGTTCAGGCAGAAGCCCATGGCGGCAGCGGCGTCGATGGCGTTGCCGCCTCGCTCCATGATCCGGAAGCCGGCGGCGGTGGCCAGGTAGTGTCCCGAGGTGACCACGCCGCGCGTTCCCATGACGACGGGGCGTGTCGTGAAAGGCGCCATAACTCGCTCTCCTTGGCGGCAGATTCGTGGGCGTGACGACGTCGCGCGCGTCGCCGTTCGCGAGGAAACCCATCCACACGGGCGGCATACTACCGCGCCGTTCGGACCGCGTCAACCCTGGCGCGGCGCACCGGTGGCCCGGCGCATCGCCGTTCGGTCGGTCCCCGCGTCTACCGAGGGGAACGCGCCTTCAGCCAGGACGAGAGAGCCCGTTCCGGCCGCGTGTTGAGGATGTCCGGGGCCGTGAGCCACGCCCGCCGCGCCACCGCCACCCCGTACCGCATGAAGTCCAGCTGGGCGATGGCGTGAGCATCGGTACTGATGGTGATGGGGATGCCGAGATCCCGGGCGCGCCGCGCGTGCACGTCGTTCAGATCCAGACGCGACGGCGACGCGTTGATCTCCACCGCGATACCCGCCGCCCTGGCCGCCTGGAGGACCGCGTCCATGTCCAGCGCGTAGGCGGCGCGCTCGCCGATCAGCCGACCCGTCGGATGGCCGAGAATATGCACCAGCGGATGCCGGACGGCGCGGACGATCCGCGCCGTCATCTCCTCGCGGCTCATCTTGAAGCGGGAGTGGACGGACACCTGCACGAGGTCAAGCTGGACCAGGATCTCGTCCGGAAAATCCAGACTCCCGTCGGCCCGGATATCCACCTCGCAACCCGCCAGCACGCGGAACCCCTTCAGCCGCTTGTTGAGCGCCCGGACCTCGGCAATCATCCCGACCACCCGCGCCTCGTCCATGCCGCCGGCGACCGTGGAGGACTTGGAGTGGTCGGTGACCGCCATGTACTGATAGCCCCGGGACCGGACGCCGGCTGCAAGCTCCCCCAGCGAATGGACCCCGTCGCTCCACGTCGTGTGCAGCTGCAGGTCCCCCCGGATCTCGTCGAGTGTCACCAGCGTCGGCAGCCGGCCTTCCAGCGCGGCCTCGATCTCGCCGCCGTCCTCCCGGATCTCCGGCGGAATGCACGGGAGGCCGACGGCGCCATAGACCTCCTCTTCCGTGGCGCCGCTCACGCGGCGATCCGCCTTCTCGTCGAACACCCCGTACTCGTTCACCTTCAGCCCGCGCCGCTGGGCCAACTCGCGGACCCGGATGTTATGCTGCTTGGAACCGGTGAAGTACTGGAGGGCAGCGCCGAAGCATGCCGGCTCCACGACCCGGAGGTCCACCTGGATCTTCTCCCGCAGGCGAACGCTGGACTTGGTATCCCCATGCACCAGGACATCCGCCACATTCGGGAGCGCCAGGAAGACCTCCATGACCCGCGCCGGCGTCGTCGAGGTCACCAGGACGTCGATGTCCTTGACCGTCTCCTTCATCCGGCGAAGGCTTCCCGCCAGCGCGATCCGCTCCACCGCGCCGTGCGACCGGAGCGCCGCCACGATCGCCTCGGCCAAGGGGAGCGCGGCGCCGAGCGGCATGCGCTCCTGCCCGCTCTTCCAGACGGCGATCCCCTTGAGGATGTTCTCCTCGGTCTTGGCCTGGATGCCGGGGATGCCGACCAGCTTGTGCGCCTGCGCCAGCGCCTCGAGCTTCTCGACCGAGTCCACGCCGGCCCGCTCGTAGAGCAGCTTCGCCGTCTTCGGCCCGACGCCGTGGATGCGCATCAGCTCGACCACGCCCGGAGGGATCTCTCGGCGGAGCCCCTCCAGGTACTCGACCCTCCCCTGGTCGAGGTATTCCTGGATTTTCGCCGCCAGGTCTTTCCCGATCCCCGGGATCTCCAGCAGACCGCCGCGCGCCGCGACCGCCGCCAGATCCTCCGCCAACCCCGCCGCCGTTTCCGCGGCCCGCCGATAGGCCCGGACGCGGAAGGGGTTGTCTCCCTTGATCTCCAGGAAGTCGGCAATCTCGTTGAACAGGGCGGCGATCGCTGGGTTCGTCATCTCACTCCACCGCGGCGCCTTAGGAGCCGTTACGAAATAACCTATACATCTCTTTCTATTTCGTTACGGCTCCTTATGCCGTTTCGGAATGTCTCCGCTCAACGTATTCTTTGACAACGGCTTACCGCCGACGGTGCACCCGGTTTACCGCTGGCAGGTGGGGCAGAAATGCGTCCCGCGCTGGCCCAAGACGATGCGGCGGATGGGCGTCCGGCAGGTGACGCACGGCTCGCCGTGACGGTGATACACGCGATGGAGGGGCGCAAAGTGGCCAGGTTCTCCGCACGGGTCGCGGAAGTCCGAGATGGAGCTGCCGCGATGCCGGATGCCGGCACGCAGGACGGCCCGGATCGCTCGCCGCAGGGCCTGGACCTCGACCCGGCGCAGGGACGACGCCCGCCGCGTGGGCCGGACGCCGGCGCGAAAAAGGGCTTCATCCGCATAGATGTTTCCGATCCCGGCGACCTTGCGTTGATCCAGGAGAAACGGCTTGAGGCGGACCGCGGACGCGCGGCAGATCCGCTCGAAGACCTCGAGGGTAAAACCGGCGTCCAGCGGCTCCACCCCGATGCCGAGTGTGCGGTCCACCGCCGCCGTCGGCAGCAAAAAGATCTGGCCGAACTTTCGGCTGTCCCGGTACGAGAGGATCCCGCCCCCGTCGAACGACAGGTGGGCATGGGTGTGGGTATCCGGCCGGAACTCCGCGCGCGCGTTCCACCAGAGAAGCTGTCCGGTCATGCCGAGGTGCACGACGAGACACTCGCGGCCCAGTTCGAAGAGGAAATATTTGCCCCGCCGGCGCAGGGCCGCCACGGTCTGGCCCGCCAGGGCCGATGCGATCTGCGACGGCGTCCCGCCACGCCGCGTCAGACGCGGCTCGCGGATCTCGGCCGCCTCGATCCGGCGGCGCACGACCAAGGGCGCCAGGGCTTGCCGTATCACCTCGACTTCCGGCAGTTCGGGCATTCGTCCGTCTCTGCGCGCTGTCAGGCCTCGGGCGGAGAAAACAACTCGGGGCGCGAGGCGCGAATCTGTCCGAGCGCCTGCTCCCAGTCGCCCGCAGATGGGAACGCCAGCGCGAACGCCACCACCGATACCGCGGCCAGCGCATAAAAGTCCAGAAGATACCCACCCACGAAATACAACGCCAGCCCGAGGATTACCGGAACCTCTGCCAACGCGAAGATCAGGACTTGATTCGAGGAGAGAATGGACAGGACCTCGGGCAGGGACCGGCCGGCGGATCGTCGAACCAGCGCCTCCGGTTGAAACAGGCGCCGGCGCAAGATCAAGATCGCGATGCAGGCGGCGACCCCCAGAACGTACAGGGGGTACCGCATCCAATCCACCGCGGCGAAGATGTCGCGCCCTCGCGGGATCTGCCCGACCTTGCGGATCACCTGGACCACGATCCAGTACGCCAGAATGGAGCCGACCATGGCGCCGTAGACCACGCGCAGGGGCGCCAGCACGGCCATCACGCGCTTTCGGATCGCGTCATCCAGCATGGCCGAACCCCACCCCGGACATCAGCCTGCTAATTCCTCGGCCCCTCGATCCCATACGCCTTCATCTTCCGGTGCAAGTTGCTGCGCTCGATCCCCAGGCGCTCGGCCGCCCGGGTGATGTTCCAGTGCGTTTCCCGCAACCGGCGGAGGATAAACGCTTTTTCGAATTCGTCTCGCGCCTCCCGCAGCGACCCCTCCACCGTGTCGGCCGGGCCGGCTGCGGCCGGCGCCTCGCTGGGGCCCCGCAGCCGGAGCGACGACGCCAGGTCGTCGAACCCGATCGATTCCTGCGGCACCATGATCACCATTCGCTCGATGACGTTTCGCAGCTCGCGAACGTTCCCGGGCCACGCGTACTGCAGCAGCAGCGCCATGGCCTCGGGCCGCAGGGCCTTCTGCCGCTTTCCGTACTCGCGCGAGAACAGGTCCAGGAAGTGGGTCGCCAGCAGCGCGATGTCCTCCCGCCGCTCCCGGAGTGGTGGGACATCGAAGGGGATCACGTTCAGCCGGTAGAAGAGATCCTCCCGGAAGTGGCCCGTCCGGATGTCCTCCTCCAGGTTCTTGTTCGACGCGGCGATCACGCGGACATCCACGGTCAGCGTATCGCTGCCCCCGACGCGCTCGAACGTCTGTTCCTGCAGAACCCGGAGGACCTTCGCCTGGGTCTTGAGGCTCATGTCGCCCACCTCATCCAGGAAGATCGTCCCGCCGTCTGCTACCTCGAACTTTCCGCGCCGCTTGGTGGTCGCACCCGTGAAGGCGCCCCGCTCGTGGCCGAAGAGCTCACTCTCGATCAGCTCATCGGGGATCGCCGCGCAGTTGACTTCCACGAACGGCTTGTCGGTCCGGAGGCTATACCGGTGAATGGCCCGGGCGATCAGCTCCTTACCGGTCCCGCTCTCTCCGCGAATCAGGACGCGGCCATGGCTCGGCGCCGCCGATTGAATTTGCGCGCGAAGGGCCTGGATCGCCGGGCTCTCCCCCACGATCTCGTAGCGTTGCCCCAGCGTCCGCCGTAGGGCCAGGTTCTCCTGCTCCAGGCGGTGCCGGTCCAGGGCGTTCTTCACCGCCAGGACGGTTTTCTCCAGACTCAACGGCTTTTCGATGAAGTCGTAGGCCCCGAGTTTGGTGGCCTTGACCGCCGTCTCCACCGTCGAGTGGCCCGAGATCATGATGACCGGCAACTCCGGATGGAGGCGCTTGACCTCTTCCAGCGCCTGCAACCCGTCTATTCCCGGAAGCCACACGTCCAGGATCACCAGGTCGGGAGTCGCCTGAGCCGCCTGCTTCAGCAACTCCTCCCCCGTTGCGGCGCCCCGGACCCGGTAGCCCTCATCCTTCAGGATGGCTTCCAGGGAGCTTCGGATGTTCTTTTCGTCGTCGACGATCCAGATCTCTTCGTGGCTCATGTCTCTCTTTCGGTCAACGCACCCTCAGGCGATTCGGCAATCGGGCAACCTGGCAACTGGGCAATTCGGCGACTCAGCGACTTGGCAACTTGGTACGGCCCGGACCCGGCCTCGCTTTTCCCGCCCAATTGCCCGGTTGCCTGATTGCCGAATCGCCCAATTGCCCAGTCGCCCGATCCCCGCCTCAAGCCGGCGCCGACGCCACCACCGGAAGGGTGATGACCAGGCGAGCCCCGCGGGGGGTGTTGTCCTCGATCCGAATCTCCCCGCCGTGTTCCACGATGACCCGGTTGACGATGGCCAGGCCCAGCCCGCCGGAGGAGCGTTTTGTGGAATAGTACGGAAGGAAGGCGCGATCGCGGTCCTCCGGCGGAAAGCCGGGACCGGTGTCGGCGATCTCCAGCTGGACCCGTCCGTCCGCCGACAGGTAGCGCGTGGAGATGACGATCTCTCCCGTCTCCTCTCCGAGGGCGGCGACGGCATTGTCGACGAGGTTGATGAGGACACGCCGCATCTGCTCCGGGTCCAGGTTCAACGACGGCACCGTCGGGTCCAGAGTCGTTCGCAGGGCGATGCCCTGCCGGATACCCGCGTAGAGCTGCGCGACCTGGTGCACGATCTGGTGGAGATCGCCCGGACGCGGTCGGGGGCTGGGCATCCGGGCGTAACGCGAGAATTCGTCCACCATGTTCCGGAGCCCCTCCACCTCCTGGATGATGGTGCGCGTGCACTCGTCCAGGACGGCCGCGGCGTCCGGTGCCTTCTCGGCGAACTTCTTCCGCAGCCGCTGCGCGGACAACTGGATTGGCGTGAGCGGGTTTTTGATTTCGTGCGCGATGCGGCGGGCCACTTCCCGCCAGGTCATGGCCTGCTGGGCGCGAATGGCCTCGGAGATGTCGTCCAGAACCACCACCAGACCCCGCCGCTCGCCCTTCGGGCCCGGGAGGCCCCCCACCGTCACGATCAGGGTCGCGGGCCGACCATTCAGGGTCAGGGTGACCTGCTGATCCGAGGTTTCCCGGCCGTCCTCGACCAGGCGCGTCACCAGGCGGTGCAGCGGCAAGAGGGCGTGCCCCCCGAACACCTCCGCGTATGGGCGCTGCAGGATCTGATCCAGCGGCCGGCCCAGCATGCGTGCCGCAGCGTGGTTGACCGTGTTGACGCGACCCTCGGCATCCAGCGAAAGGACCCCCGCCGCGATCGTCTCCAGCACCGTCTCCATGTAGTCGCGGCGCCGGTCGAGCTCCACGTTCGACCGCTGCAGCTCCCGGTTGGCCTCGGTGAGATCGGTCTTGCTCGTGCTCAAATCCCCGGTCATCTTGTTGAAGGAGTCCACCAACATCCCGATCTCGTCGTCCGCCCTGGCCTGCACGCGGAAGCTCAAGTCGCCGGCCGCCACTTTTCGCGTTCCCTCGGCCAGTTGCTGGATCGGGACCGTGATCCCGCGTGCCAAATAGACGCTGACCCAGATCGCGCCGAAGATGATCACCAGGGTGACCATCAGGAACAGCATCAGGTAGATACCCTTGATCGGGTTCTTGAGCATCCGAAGCTGCTGGTACTCCTTGATGCCCGCCTGAATCTCCTCGGCCTTGCTCCCGAGCGCGGCAGGCAACCAGGCCGTGGCGGTCAGCACCGCCAGCACGTCGCGCGTCGCGCCGGGTCGGAGGACCGGCACCGCCGCGCGGATCAGGTCCGCCTGGTCTGTGAGCTGCACCGTCACCACGGGCTCGCCATCGAGCGCTTTCCGGACCAATCGAGAGGCGGGAGAGAGGAACGCCTCCTCCGGGACCTTCGGCCCGCGCCAGCGTAGCATCTCTCCGCGCTGCCGGTTGAAGATCTGCAAACTGTCCAGGCCGTATTCGTGCGCCTTGTCGACGGCCACACGGCGCGCGACCACGATCCCCCCCTCGGCGACCCAAGCCTCTGCCACGCGCGCCGCGATCTGGCGCGTCTGGCTCAGGGTGTCCTCCTGGCTGGACCGCGAATAGGTCTGAGCGACGTCCAGCGCGCTCTCCAGGGAGCGCTCCACCTGGATATTGAACCAGGAATCCACGCTGCTGGTGATGAGGTTGCTGGCCACCAGAAAGAGCAGTCCGGCCGGCAACAAGGCCAACCCCACGAACGCCACCGCCAGCTTGACGCGGATCTTCGACCCCAGGACGTTCTCGCGCCGCTCCAGATACACCTTGAAGAGGCTGCGAAACACCAGCAGGACCAGGAGCAGCAGCAAGACGATATTGATATTGACCAGGGCGAAGATGAGGACGTTGGACGCGATCGGGGAAGGGAATCGGAGCTGCTGGATCGTGACCTGCACGGCGGTCAGGCCTGCCACGGCCACCAGCACGATCGCCGGGATCAGGCGATTCCGCCGGACGCGCGCGCGATCCTCCGGCTCGGAGGATGGCGTCCCGCTGGAGAAAAATGGATCAAGCATACGCCGACCCTCCGATCCAGCACACTGGCCCGGCTCGGCCGCCGGAGGCGGCGGAGAGAACCCCGTCGCAACACGGGACCGCCCGTGTGGGACCCGGTCTCAAACCGCGGAAAGTATAGGGGTGGGCGGAAGTGAAGGCAAGAGCAAACCCAGGGGCCGGCGCGAGGGATCGACGACCAAACATCACCGCGCGGAATGGGCGGGGGACACGCGGCACCGCCGGATTAAAGAACCGCGGCTTTCAAACCCGAGGCGGTCGGAAGGAGGGGGGACACCCACTGCTCCACCGCGGCGGCGGAAAGGCTCAGCGGCTCCGGCTCGCCCGCCAGTTGCTCCTGGATCCGGTGTACGAGCTGCAAGTGGAGCTGATGGCCGGCCCCCTGCGCGATGATCGTCCCCACCAGCGGCTTGCCGAGCAGGAACAGATCGCCCAGCAGGTCGAGGATCTTGTGGCGGACCAACTCGTCAGGGAAGCGGAGCGGGCCGTTGAGGACCCCTTCGTCGCCGACGACCACGGCGTTTTCCAGCGACCCCCCTTTGGCGAGACCCATGCGCTGCAGCATGTCCAAATCCCGCAGGAACCCGAACGTGCGGCACGGCGCCACGTCGCGGACGTACCGTTCGCGCCCGACGTCCATGGCCGACGTCTGCTCGCCCAGGATGGGATGATCGAAGCACATCGTATAGATCACCTTCAGCCGCTGGGACGGCACGATCCGGAGGCTTCGCGTCCCAACCTCGACCGTGATGGGCTGGCGGACCTTCAGGAAGGTCTTCGGAGCGAGCTGCCGCCGGAGGCCGGCATCACGCAACAACCCAACAAACGGCAGCGCGCTGCCGTCCATGATGGGGACTTCGGGTCCGTTCAGGTCGACCTGAACGTTGTCCACGCCCATTCCCGCCAGGGCGGACATGATATGCTCGATCGTCTTGACCGAGGCCCCGTCCTTGGCGATCGTGGTCGCGTAATGGGTATCGACGACATAATCGGGGCGCGCCGGGATCGCGGGCGTACCGGGTAGATCCATCCGCCGGAAGACCACCCCACGATTGGCCGCTGCGGGGCGCAGAGTCATGACGACGCGCTCCCCCGTATGCAGCCCGATCCCTTCGCATTGTACCGAATGATCCAGCGTACGTTGGTGACTCAAAATACTCTCCCTTCGGATGCCCGCCTCTTTCGAAACAGTCTGTCAGCATTCAAACCGCTGTGAAAACATGCAAACCAAGGGCCATTTCTCAATAAATCTTCTATTCTCTAAAATACTGAATCTATTGGTATTTTGACGTGAAGAATTCACGTGAAATTCTGCGATTTTCTCACGCGTGTCTTTTGTGGTGTGGCTGCAACTGACTGTGGTGGTTTTACCTGGGCTGGGGATCCCCCGGGGGTCCGGAAGGGCCCTGCGGTTCCCGGGAGGCACGGAGCCAGAGTCGGCGAAGGGCATCGCGAAAAGGAACGTCTCCGAGCGACGCGAGGACGTCATCGATCTCGGCCACGCGGACCGGATCGATCCCCCGGAGGGGTTCGGTGGGGGGATCGGCCTTGGGCCCGGGGCCCATGGGAACGACGGCAACCTCGCCGATGCGGAGGACTATCTCTCGGATCTCGACCGGTGCACACTTCTCGTTCAGTGCGGCTAGCAACCGGTGGCGCATCATGCTCAGGTGGTGGAGCCACACCGAATCCGTCACGTGGACGATCAAGCGGCCGTGCCACACGGAGTGGGGTTGGGCGTGCCGAGCGATCTGCGGTCCGACCACAAGTGGCCAGACGCGCCAGATATCGTGCTGGCGGATTCGGTTTTCCAGACCGAGGCGCTGCAAGGCGGCCGAGACGGCGTCGGCGATCTTGACCGGCGGGCGCCACGCGGGGCGACTCATCCGTCATCCTCAGCATCGGGCGCGGCCGTTCCCCGGCCCGCCGTCCGCGCCGCTTCGTCGATCCCCCGGTTGGCCAGAGCATCCGCTTCGGCGTTCAATTCGCGTGGGACGTGGTGGATTCCGAAGCGCCGGAGGCCCGCGATCCGTTCCCGTGCCACCGCGTAGAGCGGCCGCAGCGCGGGGTGCTTGACCTGGTAGCGCCCGAGCAGCTGCCGGACGAGCAACTCCGAGTCGGAGTAGACCTCGAGTTCCGTAATCCCCAGACTGCCTGCCCGCTCCAGGGCCAAAAGCAGGGCGGAATATTCGGCCACGTTGTTCGTTGCCTTCCCGATGCCGCGGGACATCCGCTCCACGACGGCGCCGTCCGGGCCGAGAAACAGCACGCCGATCCCCGCGGGCCCCGGATTGCCGCGGGACGCTCCGTCGATGTGCGCACGCACCGCCGCGGAACTCTGTCGCGGTGCGGCCTGGGCGGCCGGCGTCGGGTCGAGGGCCTTCACGGCCGCCCGAACCGCCCGGATCGCCTCCTCTGGGGAGAGATCGCCCGGCAGGTCCAGACTGTTTCGGCCGGGTCGGGCGTGGGCCAGTCGGCGCAGGAATGTCAGCAGTGTCGGGGTATCCACACCGCTATCCGGGAAAATAAAGGATCCGGCTGCAGGACGGACAGGTGAACATGCGGTCGTTGCGCTTGACCTCGTTGGCGGTCTGAGGCGTCAGCGCCATACCGCACCCTTGGCAGGAGCCGTCCGCCACGGGGACCACGGCGACGTCGCGGCTCTTCATCAAGCGCGTATAGTGTCGCACCAGTTCGCCCTCGAGGCGACCGGCGTGCCCTGTCCGCGCTGCGTGGAGCGTGGCGAGTTCCTTCTGGAGTGTCGCGAGCTGGGCCTCTTTTTCCCGGCGCTCCGCCTGCAGATCGAACTCCGCCGCGCGGAAGACCTTCTCTGCCTCCGCCACGGCCTTGCCCGCGACATCACCCGATTCCATCTGTTCCAGGATTTCCGTCTCGAGCGTGGACGACTTGACCTTGAGGGCCTCGATCTCTTTCAAGACCGCCGTATACTCCTCGTTGGTCTTGATCTCGAACAGTCGCGCTTGTTTTTTCTTGGCGTTCTGGGCCACTTCGTCCAACTCGCGCTCTTTCGCGCGTCGCTCTTTTTGCAGCAGGTCCGCCCGCGCGCTCGTCGTCTCCAGCCCCTCCCGCGCCTTGGCCAAACGTCCTTCCAGCGCGTCGATCGCCCGCGGGATCGCTTGCGCCTGGCCATCCAGCTTGGCGATGGCGAGATCCAACTTTTGCAGTTCGAGGAGCTTGTCGAGTCCGTCCCACATACTCGGGGGTCCATCCGATCGTCAGAGGTCTTGGGTGGCGGAGTATGTCACAGATGCCGCACCCGGTCAATGGCTGTTGGCGCCCGATGACGGGCGACATCGCTCCCGAAGCGGCCCGTCGGCTATCGGAGGCCGGCCTTCCGGCCGGTGAGCAGGGTCGTCCCGAACGCCGTGTCCGTGCGCACCACGCCGGAGAGGCCGGCCTCGGTCATCCACTGTCCGGCCTCCGACTCGGTGTAGGTGTCTCCCGCGGCGGTGCCGACGAGCATGTTGAGGGCGAAGAGCACGCCGAAGGGCGGCCCGGTCCGCGCCTCGTCCACGATGAAATCCTGGATGGCGAGGCGGCCGGTCGGGTTCAACGCAGCCACCCCTCGTCGGATCAGCGCCCGATTCCCGTCGGGCGAGTTGCTGTGGATGATGGCCGAGAGAAACACCAGGTCGAAGCCGCTGCCCAGATCGTCCCGATCGTAATCGCCGGCCACCAAGGCAACCCGGTCTGCGAGGCCGGCCCGTTCCACATATCCCGCAGTGAGTCGCAGGACGTTCGGCAGGTCGAAGACGACGGCGCGGAGGCCGGGCTTGGCGCGCGCGAATTCCATGGCGTATGCCCCCGAGCCGCCGCCGACATCCAGAACCCGCGACACGGTGGTCAGGTCCAGGGCGGCCACCACTGCCGGCGCGTGACGGCACGCGCGCCAATGCATGGCCGCGATGAACGCGTCCAGCCACTGTTCCCCTCGTTCGTCGACGGGAACCGCCGAGACCGCGCTTCCCTGTCGCACCGCCGACGTGAGCGTGCTCCAACTCTCCCAGAGGTGCACCCAATGCATCAGGCCGTCCAGGTACTCGGGGGCGCCACGAACCAGAAACCGGGCGGCGGCGGGCCCGTTCCGAAAGCGATCCGCCGCCTTCTGCAGCAAGCCCAGGCTGCCGAGGACGTTCATCAGCCGGTCGGTGGCCCGCGGATCGGTGCCGAGCGTCCGCGCGACCTCGGCGGACCCCGTGTCCCCGTCCCCCACGACCGTGAACAAGTCCAGCTCGCAGGCCGTCAGAAACGCCCGGCTCTGCATGAACCCGAAGGCCAGCTCCATGATCGGCTGAGGGGAAAGCGCATCCGTCATCGATGCCTTCGCGGTCTCCATCGGATACCCTCCATGCCGGCGCCAGGCGACACCCGACGTGCCCACCGCGGCCGGCAACCGCCTCGGCCGCCCGCGTTAGGAGCCGTTACGAAATAACCTATACATCTCTTTCTATTTCGTTACGGCTCCTTATGCCGTTTCGGAATGTCTCCGCTCAACTGATTCTTTGACAACGGCTTACCTCACCCCGTTGAACTCTTTGACGGCGTCCACCATGGCGACGACGTTTTGCACGGGGGTATTGGCCTGGACGCAGTGGATCGCATTGAAGACGTAGCCGCCCCCTTTGGCGAAGATCTCGCACCGCTCCAACACCTCTGCCCGCACCTCGGCGGGCGTGCCGAAGGGAAGCGTCTGCTGGGTGTTGACCCCGCCGCCGAAGAACACCAGCCGGTCGCCGTACCGCTGCTTCAGGGTCCTGGGCTCCATCCCCGCGGCCGAGCACTGGACCGGGTTGAAGATGTCGAAGCCGACATCGCAGAGCCGCGACAGCAGCGACTCCACCGCACCGCAGGTGTGCTTCATCGTCTTCCAGGTCGTATGCGTGTGGACCCAGTCGTTGAGCCGTCGGTAGTGCGGCGCCCAGAGCCGATCGAACGTTTCCAGAGAACAGAAGCGCGAGGCCTGCGTCCCGAAGTCCGTGCCGCACAGGTAGATGATGTCAATGGCGTTCCCCACCGCGGCGTGGAGCTGCGCCAGGCGACCCAACGCGATCTCACATTGCCGGGTGAAGACCGCTTCAACGTACTCTTGCCGCGTGGCCAGGGAGACGTACCACTCCGTGATGTCGCGAATCCCCTTGGGGTACGGGAGCCCCGGCGCGGGCACCGCGGCGATGTCGCCGAAGCCTGTCCCCCCGATGGCCACGACCACGGCGCGGTCCGTGGCGGCGGCCGCGGCGATGCGTTCCCGGAAGTGCGCGACATCCAGGTCCGACAGCGGCCCGAACTCCTGCAGATTATCGTCGGGATTCAGCGCGTCCTCGTCGATCGCCTCCTGCCGAATGATCGTGTCGAAGAAAAAGCTGCTGGGGGGCATCCGTCCGCTGGGGGGCGCGGTCACATCCCCCTGGGGATAGGTCAACAGGTCCCCGTTGGCGTCGGTCGTGTACTGGAAGTGCCCCGAGACCAGGACCACCTGTCCCCAGGGGGTCCGGAACTCCTTCCAGTTCTCGTTGGGATACCCGTAGTTCGTGTTGCGCGCGAGCACGCCGACGAGGTCCAGGCCCATCGCCGCAGCCAGATCCTCCTCGACCAACCCCAGCATGTTGTAGGGCACCGGGACCGTCACCGGGTGACGTTCGAGACCGTAGTGTGCACGTAACCGCTCGACCACGAGGGCGTGCATCCCGGTCACCGTGGTACTTCCGAAATCGACGGGGACCCGGTCCGGCTCTCGATGGGCCAGTGTGGTTCGAACCCGCTCGCGGCTGGTCATGGAATCCGCCTTTCGTCGGTCGTCGCAGCGTGATAAGGCAAAGAGGCGATGCCGCCCTGGTGCACGCGAGGGGAGGCTACCCAATGCCACACACGGGTGTCAACAGGAAAGGCCGCACCCTCCACCGTCGCCCGGTACGCCTCACGGTTGTTCGGGGGTGTACAAGCCTAGACCCACTTCGGCGTCCATCCGCCGGATCAACCTCACGTCGGCGACCTCGACGATGAGGCCGTCCAGCGTGGCCAGCACCGGGTTCTCTCCCGCCACTACGTGGCCCGCGTAGACCTTCCCATCTTTATCGGAGAAGGTCCCGTGGACGTGGAGCAGCGTTTCTCCCTCTTCCGACTGGAAGATCACGCCTTGAAGGTTGACGATCTCCACGGGGCCTGGCACCACCTGGGGTTCGGTGTAGCCGGCGCCGAGCTTCGTCTCGGGCTTCGGTGTCAGCACCTGATACGTCATCTTTCGCAGGCTCCCGATCCCTGCCAGCAGCGTACCCTGTTTAATCCCGTTCGCTTCGCAGACCTGCTTGAGCCCGTCCATCACGTCCGTCCCGGTTCGCAGCCGCACCGGCACCACTTTCCCAAATCGCCCACGCGCGTGAAACGCCCCGAGGTCGGCCATGATTCTTCTCCCTTCGTTCGCCCGGCGGTTGACTTGACACCGTGCCATCTGTGGTTTCGAGCGATACCATATCACACCCGTACGCCTTGCTACCAGACGAGCCGACGAGGGCGGCCGGCAAGCCGGCATGACGCAAAAACCGGTGCTCCGACGACAGGTTTGCACGCACTGTCCGGGGAATTGACATCTTCGGACGGGCGGAAGGAACGGCCCTCGCGGCTCCTCGGCGTCCCTTCCAGCGCAATTACCCGAAAACATTGGGGGGCGCCCATCAGGCGAACGGGCAACCATGTTGCGGCTCGCTGGGCACGTTTCCTGCTTCTGGTAGCCAGGGCGGCTTCTTTCTCCGCGGATCCGTGCATCTGAAAGGGCTTCTCCGGATGGGCTTGACGTTCCCGTTGGCCTCGTAGTATGGTGTCCCCAGTCTTTTCATGCACAACTGTCGGTACCTGGGGTCGAATCGGGCAGGGCGCTCGGATTCATGCAACGATGAGGGTTCGTGCGAACGCGCGGGGAACGGGGCCGTCTTAGTGGTTCTTGGCATCGAGGGAGACTTCCGCACATGCCACACCTCACCCAGCACACAGGACGATCGCGGGTTTCTTGGCTCGTACTGCCCCTCATCATCTTGCTGGCCGTCTTGCTGCCGTTGCCTGGAATGGCGTTCCCGATCTATCAGAGCGCCACGCTTGGCCCGACAGGACAGACGGGCGGATACTCGGTTGTGTACAACCAGACCCTCGGCGTAAAGTTTCACGTTGACACGCAGATAACCACGGGAAGCATCGGAGGGTATTTTTCGGAGTTCCAGCCCGGCCTCGAATCGGATATCGTCGGCGCAATCGTCAGACTGTCCGGGTCACTCGATTTTCCAAATTCATTCGATTTAACGACCAAGGACGTCCTTGGAAAAACCATGATTCACGTCTCTGCGCCCTCTGGGGATTTCGCAGGGAATCTTGAGGTAACCCTTCGGCCTGGATGGTATGCATTGGTTTTCGGCCCGGGCGGCCCAGGACAAGCGTTTGAGGCGCAGATGCCTTCCGTGAGCACGGACATTGGAGATCCGTTATACTTTTTCGGCCGAACGACTACTCGCCTGTCTCCAAAGGGGGTCAGGGTGCACCCGTTCTCCCACAAAGGGTTCGAATATATCGACGGTGGTGGCCTGGGGGGAATTCGCATGTTCGTGAATACGGAACCGGTTGCGCCCGTCCCAGAACCCGCCACGCTGCTCCTCCTCGGCTCCGGCCTGATCGGACTGGGTGGCGTCGCTTGGAGGCGGAATCGCCAGCGATAGCCGCTCGATATCGCCCGCTATCACACGAGCGTCGGGGGATCACCTCGACGCTCGTCGTGTTTCCGGGCGCGGCGGCCCGCTCCCAGGGGATCGGCGCCGCGGCGTTCCTGCGGCAGGTTCGGCGCCAAAAAAGACAGAGGGCGGATCCCCGACGCGCAGCGTGATAACCGCGCGTCCAAGATCCGCCCCGTATCCATGACTCTGCCCGAGGTTAAAACAGCCAACCGGCCGATCGGCCGCGGGAAAAACGGTCGACCGTTTCCTATGGCAGGATGCTAGTACCCGCGTCGCCCGCCGCCGTATCCGCCGCCGCCACCGCCGCTGCGGTAACCGCCGCCGCCGCCGCCGCGCGGGGCCTGCTCGCGTGCCTCGTTCACGGTTAACGCTCGTCCGCCTACTTCCTTGCCGTTCATCGCGTTGATCGCGGCCTGGGCATGCTCCTGGCTCGCCATCTCGACGAAGGCGAAGCCGCGCGGGCGCCCCGTCTCGCGATCCGTGATCATCTTCACCTCGGTCACTTCCCGTCCGCCCTCCTGAAAGAGCGTGCGGAGCTGCGTTTCGTCCACGTCAAACGGCAGATTCCCTACATACAATCTCGTTCCCATGACCTGAAACCCCTTTCGCCTCGCAGGTGCGAGGCACTCTCGTCCGTCGAGCGGCGAGCACTGCGTCGCCTTCCGTCGTGGATCCGCTCGTACCACGATCGGGCTGAGACATCCGTGCCTCAGCGCCTAATCAACCTGTTCCCCCCGTTGCAGAGCGCGCACCCGTTGTTTCCGGAGCCGTCGGGCCGATTCCCGGATCTTACGACGCCGGCGGTCGCCGGGCTTTTCGTAATGTGCATGCCGCTTCACATCCCGGAGAATTCCGTCGCGGAGGACCAATCGCTTGAAGAGCCGAAGCGCCCCCTCCACGCCGCGCTCCCCCACGGTCACTTCCAGCGGACGATGGCGAACGACCGATCTTCCATCGAAGCCCCCGGCGTCCCCATGCTGTCCGTCTTCAAAGGCCATGCACCCCCCGTGATAACGCTCATCGCGACCGAAAAAAAACGCCGCGAGGTTGGTTCCTCTCGGCGTCGTAACTGGTCAAACCGTGTGAACCACACTGTCGGGAGAGACACTACGGGGTTTCACACCCCTTGTCAAGGGTAATCGCGCGCACGCCATCGCGCCGTATCCGGGCGCGTCCTCAGCGCCCCCAGACGATCTGGAGGGCCAGCAAGGCCGCCATCCCCGACGCCGATGGTGACCCCCACTCGCCGCGTGCGCCAGGCCACGCCGATCGCCAGCAGCCCAGCCAGCAGCCTGGCATTGCCCAACGAGACGTCCAGCACTCCGCCGGGGTGAAACAACTCGGGCGCGATCAGGGCGGACAGGACCGCGATGGGTACGAAACGCAAGGCGCGCGGGAACCACGACGGCATCTCCACGCGGCCCTGCAAGAAAACGAACGAGAGGCGTAACGCGTACGTCAGGAGCCCGACCAGGAGGAACATCACCCAGAGGTTCATTGCCGACGCCATTCCACCGCCAGGCCGCCAAGGACCCCCGCGATTGCCGCCGCAACCAACCCCAGTTTCAGCGGCAGCGCGGCTGCCAGCATCGCCACACCGCCTGCCGTCAGCGCCGCTGTCAGCCCTGCGCGGTCACTCACCAGGGGTGTCACCAGTGCGATGAAGATCAGGGGCATGGTGAAATCCAGGGACCACCACGCGGGGAGTTGCCCGCCCAGCATCACGCCGGCCGCCGTGCTGACCTGCCATCCGCACCACAGCGTCAACCCGGCGCCCAGAAAGAACCAGTGCTGGTGTTTTCCGGCGGTGTGATGGTGGTACCGCGTGATGACGACGGCATACGCTTCATCGGTCAGCAGGTAGGACAAGAGGGCTTTCCAGGAAGCGGGCAGCGGCCGAAGATGCGGCGCGATGGAGACGCTGTACAGGACGTGCCGCACGTTGACCACGAACGCCGTCAGGACGATCACGCCCCAGGGCGTACCCAGGCCGATCAGTTGCGTCATCACAAACTGCGCCGAGCCGGCAAAGACGATCACCGACATGGCCTGGGCGACCCCCGCCGACAGGCCCGCGCCGAGAGCCAGCACGCCGTAAATCATCCCGAAGGGAGCCACGCCGATCAGGAGCGGCAGGGCGACTCGAATGCCGGCACAGAATTCAGCTCGGGGAGGCACGGCTCGTCACGCCAATCCGGCCGGAGCGATCCACGGAGGTCGTCCGCCCAATCGGAGATTTCCGACATGGCCCGGAACAACGGATCCGGTCATGCCGGTTTCGGGTCCCGCGCCGCCCGCAAGAGTGCCTGCGGGCGGAGCGACGTGTAGTCATCGGCAATCCGAATCACGGCCGGATGCCCCGCGAATTCCCCTGCGGGCAGGCTCGTGGTCAGGGCGACAGCCTTCATGCCGGCCCGCGCTGCGGCCTCGACGCCGGACAGCGCGTCTTCAAAGACCACGCAGGCGGACGGCGTCGCCCCCACGCGCTCCGCAGCCCGCAGGAAGATCTCGGGGTTCGGCTTTCCGCTGCGCACGTCCTCGGCCCCGACCACGGCGTCGAAGTACGCCGTGATGCCGAGACCGTTCAGGGTGAACTCCCGATTGGCCTTCCCCGCGGCGGTGGCCACAGCCATCCGGATGCCCTGCCGTCGTGCGTCGGTGAGAAACCCCATCAGGCCGCCGATCGGCCTCAGAGACGGACGGCAGAGCGTGCGGAACAGCGACTCCTTCCGCGCGTCGAACACCTCGAGATCTTCATCGGAGACCGGGATCCCGAGCACCTCGCGGAGGATCTGATGGTTCATCTTGCCGCTGGTTTTCCGGAGGAACTCCTCGGGCGCCATCCGGACGCCGAGCTCGGGCAGAAGTTCCATCCACGCCTGAAGGTGAAACGGCATGGTGTCCGCAATCGTCCCATCCATGTCAAAGAGGAACGCAACTCGCCCTGCCATTCCTGAACCCATCTCTTGGTGCCGCTCCTGGGGTGATACCCCGGTCCATTACAGCACAGAAGGCCGGCCACCGAACGCGGTGGACCGGCCTCACATCGCTTCCCCTGATACGTCCTAGCTGAAGGCCGCGACCCGGGTCGCCGACGCGGATGCCCGGGCGCGCTCGCCCGGGCGCGATCCCCTCACGACCTGCCCTCGGGTCGGGACTCTTTTTCTTCCAGCGTCACGAGAAGGCCGGTGCATTCCTTCTCTTCCACAATCGCGGCCATCCGGATCGGGATCTCGACGCCGCCGAGGTGCAGCTTTGTCTGGAAGTGGGCTGGCTCCGGGGAGCGCACGAGGTCGGTCAGGATTTCCTGAACGCCCGACTGGTAAGAATGTGGAAACAGTGACGAGAAGAGCTCCCCGACCAGCAACCCCTCCTTTTCCTCGAGCACCTCACACGCCCTGGCGTTTACCATGACGATTCGGCCATCGCGGTTCAACTCCAGCACCCCGAGACCGAACGCCCTCAGGATGGCGGCCAGGTGGCGCCGCTCCAGGAGCAATTCATTGACGAGTTGCCGGGGCCTGAAGTTCTCGTACCCGAGGACTTGCCCTTCCGCGTTCTCCCGCCCCTCCTCTTCGAACCGTCTGATGACCTGGAGGATGTTTTCCAGGGCGGTCGTGAGGGGCCCCTTGGCAACATAGGCATCCGCTTGCAAGCCGGGAAAGAGGTGGTAGTCCTGGGGGCTGAGCCCCGAGAAAGCAATGATCGGGATATGCCGAAGCCGGTCATCCTGGCGAATCGCCGCACACACCCGACCGCCGTCGATCTTGGGGATCACGATATCCAGAAGGATATAATCCGGCATGACCTCCCGGATAACGGACAGCGCTTCGAGGCCGTCCTGCGCCGTGTGCACGGAGAACCCCTTCTCGCCCAGAAAGTCGGTCAGGGCTTCCAGGAAGAAGCGGTCATTGTCCACGAAGACGATGGACCGCTTTGCGGTCGTTTCCGGCACGTTTGGCCCCATTGCGTCTACCTCACGCACGCACGGTGTGATCCGGTCAATCCGCTTTATTCTATCGGCCGAAGGCCCTTTCGGCAAGCGTTGAGAAGCCGGCGGGGGCCCCGTCCCCTTCCTCGTCACCGATGGAAAGCCGCTCGCGGAACAACACGTTACCCAATGGGGGCCGACTGCAAATGGAGGAGGTCGGCCAGGGCCGCGTGCTGGGCGACGGTGAGGGCCGTGAACTGGAGGCCGCTCCGGGACCGCAGGAACGACTCGCCCCCGAGCGTGCGTTTTCGACCGATCACGGCACACCAGACCACGTGGGCCGGGAGGATCAACGCCCCGAAGAGCGGCGGGAGTTCGAGGTGGCAGGGCGTGCGAAGCCGCAGGAGATCGAGGTGCTCGATTTGCGCGCCCGTGCGGCTGAGGTCGAGGAGGCGGACCTCGCGCATTCCGCGCACCCACGCGACGGGCCGCTCGGCCAGCGTCGTCCGCGGCATCACACGCCTGTCCCCTGCCTCGGCCAGGGCCGCCGCTTCGACGCTCATGGGTCCAGCCGATCGCAGAGCCACCCTTCCGGGCGCCTGCGACGTCGGGTGAGCCAGGAATCATCGGCCGGGATACGGGTCGGTTCCCCCATCATTCGCGAATCCTCTTGTCCGGTTTCGGCTGCGCCTCCACGACTCGTGGCCTGTGAAGCCATTCCCCAAACGGGGCGCCGCAACCGTCAGTCGATCGTAAACACCCCGAGAATGCCGTTTGGGTGCGTGAGAATCTCGCCGCACGTCTTGAACACACCCGGCGCCAGCGGAAGGCCCGTGGCCGCGGAAATCTCCGGCTTGACGCGTCCGGCCCTGACATACTCCGACGGGAGGTGAAATTCCGCGCAGGACGTTCCCGCAGGAATCGTTGCCGTGGCCCGTCCGGAGGGGTTCGTGGCCACCGTCGCGCCACCAACCGGTTGACTGCTTCCATCCAAGAACCGGAAGGCGATCGGCACCCCCGGAACGAACTGGCCCTGGGACGTACGCACGTCGACCATCGCCATGCCGAACGTCGCTGCGCGTGGGGCGATCTCCATCGTCGTGGCAGGCGCCGATGCGGTTGCGGTCGGCGCCGGGACCACGCGGGACGGCGTCCCCACCCGCTGGGAAGTTGACGGCTGGGCGGCCTCGCTGCCCGCAGCCGCGCCGCCCGTTTTCGGCGCGGCGGCGGCTTTCGTCATCCCGTGTTTCGAGGGCTGGGATGTCGACGCGACCGCCTGCGGTTGAGGCGGTTCTTTGGTGACGGCCTGGGGACGGCACGGCGGGCAGGTCGCGGCCACCGTGGCGCTCCCCAGTTGTTTCTTCAGTTCCTGGTTCTCTTGCCAGAGGGTGTTCAACGCCTCGCTGGCGGCTTGCGACGCCGCAGCGTCGCGCTGTGCCTCTCTCGATGCCGCCGTGGGGAGGGGCGGGGTGTACAGGCCGGTCATCACCGCGCCACCGATGACCGCCACCGCCACCAGTCCGCCAACGGGAACACCCAGCAGGAATCCCCATCGGCTCCCCGTCGTGGCGGATTCCCAGGCGATGTACTCCACTTCGTTCCCATAGTACTCGCGGTATTCATACGCCGGCGTCCAATGGCTGGCCAACCACCCAAAGAGTCCCATCCGGCACCTCCTTGCCTGACCGGCCCCGTCCGATTGGTTCTCTTTGAATGGTAGTCGAACCCATCCGTGAATGCCAGCGCTAGTTCACGACGAGCCGCCCGCATGCGCCGGTGCGGCATCGTGACCAAAACCTGGAGGTGAAGAAAGCCCTCCTCGGCGACGAAAAGTGGCGGCAATCTTACTGGCGCAAGACCCCTTCCACCAACGTGGAATACCGGAGATCCGGCTGCGCCGGGGAAAAGCCGTCCAGGGTTTGCGCGGCGAGATGCCGATCCACGGTTTCGGCGCTGACCCACACGCCCGCATCGGCGACCACCTGGGCCCTGTCCCCGCACTCAGCACAACCTTTGCCGAGGATCTGACGAAGGATCGCGTGGCCGACAACGGGTTTGAAGTGGACAGGATCCGAGAACAAGGGGTCCGATCGGGAGAGTTCGTTATACCCGGAGAAATCCCAATAGGGTCCCACGGTGAGCAGTTGGCGCTTCCACCGCTGAAAGGTCTCCCACCGGCCCGTTTGCCGGATGATCTCCAGTTCGTATCGGTTCAGGGGGGGGACATACAAGATCACCTCGATCCCCGCCTGCCTGGCATGGGCCACCGCACTGCGGTACAGCGCGAAGAGTCGGTCAGAGAACCGGTAGTTGGAGTACAGGTCCGTCCACGTCTTGAGACTCGCCGTGATCGCCACCCTGTCCCTGCGGTCCAGACCGATTTTTCCAGGATCCTCGATGGATGCCCGAATATCCTGTTCCGACCAGGGTACCGGCAGCTCTCTCTCCGGTGAGAGCCCTTTCTGTCCGGCGATGGCTCTCGCGAGAAGCTTGCGGCTGAGTTCAAACGTCTCCATGCTCAACAGGGACTCCACGATCAGAAGGCGTGTATCCCCTTCGAGCCGTGAGCGCGTTTCCGAATCGCGGAAGCCCGCCTGGTTCTCATCGAATGCGTAGAAATCCACTCCCCAGATCAGGCGTGTCGGCCTCGAGCGTTCGATGGCCACCTTGATGATGAACGCGATCTCATCGAGCGTCGCGCCAGGAAGGCTGGCGTTCAAGACGCCGTCCCGATGCCCGTACTCTATGGGCATACCGTCGAGAGCACGAGAGCTGCCGACGATCAGGGTCGACGGCTGTTCTCTTCGGAGCCGGTACGGCATGGAGACGCGGGGTGCTTTGATCTCCTTGAGGTAACTCTTGTCCACGGTAAAGCTGCGCCAGATACCGAAGGGGTTGGCGATCCGGTTGACCCCGGCGGCGGCGGTCACGCCGAGTAACAGGAAGAGGAGCATGTAACGGAGTCGACGACCGGGGCGTGTCATGTCTGTCGCTCAGAACTGGAAGTACAAGAAGGGAGAGGGGTTGCCGAGCCGCAGGATGCTCAATCCCGCCAGCAGGGCAAAGGCGGCCGCATAGAGGAGGTCACTTCGCCACGTCCACTGTGTTATCTGCTGACGATTGGGACACAAGGTGACCACGAGCAGCCCGAGCACGAGTCGCTTGAATCTCTGCCTGCCCAGCGAGTACGCCGTCGCGTTAAACGCAAAGCCGTGTACTCCTGCCATCCCGCGGAGGATGACCCCGGCACGCGCAAACGTCTGGGCCCTGAAGAAAACGAAGGACGCCACGACGGCGACGAAGGTGATGAGCCAGCAGAGGACCTTCGGCAGATCGATCTTCAGGGTTCGCCACAGGTGATTGATGATCAGGTACGCGCCGTGCAGGCCGCCAAACACAACGAAGGTCCAGTTGGCACCGTGCCACAAACCGCAGAGGAGCATCGTGAGGCCGAGAACGACGTACCGCCGAATCGCGCTCCGATGGAGGCCGCCGAAAGGAAAAAAGACGAAGTCGCGCAGAAAGGTGGAGAGCGTAATATGCCAGCGTCTCCAGAAGTCGATGATGCTGGTTGCCTTGTACGGCGACTCGAAGTTTTCCGGCAAGCGGATGTTCAGCATCAGGGCCAGGCCGACCGCCATATCGGAATAGCCCGAAAAATCGAAATAGATCTGCAGCGTGAAGGCCAGGGCCGCGCCCCAGGCATCGCTGAAGGGCACCGCCGGCACGACATCGAAGATGGGGCCGACCCACCCCCCGAAGGTGTCGGCGGCGACGACTTTCTTGAAGAGGCCAATGGCGAAGATGAACAGCCCGGTCGCCAAGTTCTCGGAGGACGGCGCAAAGGTTTGGGGCCGCGTGAACTGCGGGAGCAGGTCCTTGGGACGGACGATCGGTCCGGCAATGAGGTGTGGAAAGAACGTCACAAAGAGGCAATAGCTGAGGAAATCGTGCCTTGGAAGCTCCCCGTGATAGGCATCCACCAAATAGGTGATCTGCTCAAAGGTGAAGAACGAGATGGCCAGTGGCAGCACGATGGGCGGCACCCGCCACCCCACGCCCAGCGTGGCATTCATGGTATCGACGAAAAAATTCGCGTACTTGAAATAGCCCAGCAATCCCAGATTGACGGCTATCCCCAGGGCCAGTGTCCCCCGGTGCCGGTGGGGCCCACCCGCTCGAAGCCCGGGCATCCTCCGACTGAGCAAGCGCCCCCAGAGATGATTGAAGAGAATGGAGAAGAGAATCAGAAACAGATACGCCCAGTTCCACCAGCCGTAAAAGAACAAGGAGGCCAGCACCAGAAAGCCGAGGATGGCTCTGTGCGCGTGCCACTTGTTGAGCACAAGGAATATGAGGAGCACCAGTGGGAGAAACCCCACGATGAATTGATAGGAATTGAAGAGCAACGCTACTCCCTCGCGCGATCGCGTGTGGGGCCGCGACCGATGGGTACCCAGGGCCTGGCCGCCCTCCACCACTCCGCTCTGCCACGGCGCGATCCCGGTCCGAGCCTCCGCCCAGATCCTCAGTACTGAAAGAGACACCCCCCCCAGGTGAATCCGCTTCCGAAGCCGAGCAGCAGGACGCGATGCCCCTTGCAGATCTGGCCGGAGGCCATGGCTTCCGACAGGGCGATGGGGATGGAGGCGGCCGAGGTGTTCCCCACCCGGCCGATATTCTTCACCACTCGTTCCGCCGGGACTCCCAGGGCCCGCTCCAGGCCCGTGAGGAGGTTGAGGTTTGCCTGGTGCGGGACGATCCAGTCCACCTCGCCCAGCGTCAGACCCGCTCGATCCACGACCGCGTGGGCGGCCTGAGACATCTTGCGGCCGGCATGGAGGATGAGGTTCTTGCCGTTCATGGCGGGGAAGCAGCGGCCCGCCTGGATGTCCTCGGGGGTCAGCCGGTGGGCGGGGAGCGCGGCGCCGGGGGCCTCCATCCACAATTCCCGGGCGAACCGTCCGTCCGCGAACAGCTCCACCACGAAGGGGCGTTGGTCATCGTGAGGCTGCCGGGAGAGGACCAGCGCTCCGGCCCCATCGCCGAAGAGCATGCTCATGTCGCGCCCTCGGGGGGAAAAGTCCAGGCCGACCGATTGGCGCTCTGACCCCACCACCAGCACGTGGGCGTACCGCCCGCTGGCGAGCAAGCCCTGAGCCACACCAAGCCCGTAGATGAATCCCCCGCACTGCGCGTGGAGATCAAAGGACGGGATAGGCCGGGTGACCCCCAGGCCGGCCTGCAGAGTGGCCGAGACCCCGGGGAAGAAGTGGTCGGGGCTCAGGGTGGCGACCACGATCATGTCCAGGGCGTCAGGCGCGAGCCCGGCGCGGTCCAGCGCGAGCCGGGCAGCCCGCAGCGCCAGGTCGGCGTTGGTTTGATCCGGGGCGGCGAAGCGGCGTTCGCGGATGCCGCTCCGGTCCGCGATCCAATCGGGTGTGGTCCCCAAGAGGGGGGCCAGATGGTCGTTCGTGACGACCCGCTCCGGGACGTAGTGGCCGACCCCCGAGACTGCCACGGGCACCGAGACCTCCGTCATCTGGGCACTCCCTGCAAAAAGATCATCTGGTGGGGCCCCGCTTGCCTTCGACAAACGCGCACAGGCGGTCGAACGCGGACAGCACCGCCGCGTCGATTTCGTCGTCCGCAACCGTTATCCCGAACTCCGTCTCCAGGAAGGTCACCAGGTTCACCAGGTCGAAGGAGTCCAGCACCCCCTGATCCAGAAGGGATCGCTCCTCGTCAAACGTGCTGATTCCCGGCTTCGCTGAGTGCTCGATGAGGTAGCGACGGATCACGTCCCGTGTGTCCACGGCTTCTCCTTCCGGCAAACTATGGGTTCCACTGTCTCATGGTCGAGGCGCCGTCCCGGAGGGTGACGCAAGGCGAGCGCCGCAAGCGCGGAATTTTCGAATTGTCGACTTTTCCGTCCGAGTGTCAAGGGAAAAGAGGAAGGATGCCGCCTACCGGCAGGGGTTACATCTCTGTCATCTTCCGGGCAACGACCCGCAGCGTCGAGCTGATCACCTGCACCGGCAGAAGCCGTTCCAAGAGTGCGGACAGAGGCCGCTCCCAGCGGCGCAAGCCCGCCGCTCTGACCAGGCGCTTCCAAAAGAACGTATGGTAGCCGGCGAGGACGGGGTAGAAGCCGCACCGCTTCAAGAGTTGCTTCGCCTCGCCCAGACCGTACAAGCGTCGGTGGAAGGCGCTCTTCCGGATGGTTCGCTGCACCCACTCCTCGTACGAAAGCCAGTTTGGCAGATACGAGATCAGGAGCATCCCGTCCGGCCGGAGCACCCGGTGGAGTTCCTTGAGGGATTCGTAGTCCATGGCCACATGCTCCAACACCCCGGAGCCGATGACGGCGTCAAAGGAGTTGGACGGGAAAGGGAGCCGCACTGCGTCCTCTAGGCGCGTGTAGGCGGCACGCGCGAAATCATGGAACACCGGATACCGGCCAGGTTCGAGGACGTCACAACTGTGCAACGACAGGCGATCCCCAAACCAGGCACGGAGCAGGCAACTGTCAACCGCATGGTGACACCCCCAGTCCAGCACCGCCCCCGCGTCCGGAAGGAACGGCCGATACCAGTGAAAGTTGCGGATCTGGTTCGCGATCCAGATCGGGCTCCCGTGCTCGCGGAGGTAGGGGTTGTCCGGCTCGATCGCCTGCTGCCCCGCGTAGAGTTCCTCCACGAGGCGCTGGAGCGATGCGTCCCGTCGGCGGGCACCGTCGCGGCAATCGTTGGTTGCGAAGCCTGCATCCGCACGCTCATCATTCCGACCCCGTATTCCCTCCGAGATGCACCGTGGCTGAACCTTCGACCTGACCGGCCCGCGGAGGCCGCAGGCTGTACCGCGTCCGGTTGATGGACTGGGCCGGCATCGCCGCTCGCTCGGTGTCAGGCGAGCCCGCATTATTCGCGAAAACAACTCGCGAACAATGCGGGCTTGGTAAGAACCCTTGGGGCGGCGGTCCGGAACGGATCAGGCATCGCCCGTACGCGGCGACGCCGCACCCACCTGACGGTTGGGTGCCAGGTCCGCCCGCTACCCCATATCCTCCCGCTGCAAGCGGGAATGGCTGCTCGTCAGGTAGACCGGATTATTCACGATCCTTTTCAATAAATGGACTATGCGCGGAGCATCCCACCAATGCGAGCGTCACAACGAACGCAAGCACCGACTGCATTCGCATCACTGTGTCCTCCTGAAATGGGCAGGGCGTCTATCAAGAACGGCGACCAAGTGGGCCGCGAGCGGTCAGCGTCCCGACCGGGACACCGGAGAATGCGGGGATGGTGAGTAGAAGCTACGCCGAACGCCGACGACTGTCAACGCTGTTCGGCACCTCTCAACATCCATCTCCGTCCCTCAACGTCCCTGTCCCAACAACTGACATTCACCCGTAGCCGCGTCATGTGCATCCAGTTACACTGCTCCGATTTTCGTGGTGTCACCTGTGGTGTCATTGACACCGTCCGTTTCGCTCCTCGCTGCTAGCGTCCATCCGTGCGGGTCGGCGTTCTCCCTTGACGACCCTCCATGGCACCCGGTATTATCTGGTCACACCAAGTAATACAGGGAAAAGCCAATGCGAACGCGACAGACAATGACCGTTTCCCTCCCAGCCGAAATGATGGAGCAGGTCGAGGAGGTCCGCAAGGCCGAGCATCGCACCCGCTCGGAATTGGTGCGCGAGGCCCTTCGCACATACATCGACACACGCTTCCCCGCCGTCACGCCCTCGGTGGAGGATATCCGGGCGCTTCGGCGCGCACGCCGCGAGCACGCCCGCGGTCAATTCGTGAGCCTGGACCAACTCCTCCATGCCCTGGACACTGCACGTCGCCCGGTCAGCCGAAAAAGAGCTTGAGGGCATCCCCGGGCGGGACCGCGTCCGAATCCTCATAGCGCTCAGGGAAATGCGCGAAGATCCATTCGCCGGGGACGTCGCTCGGTTGCATGGACTCTCCACGGCCTGGCGTCGGCGCGTAGGCAATTGGCGCATTCTCTACGACCTGTACCCGGACCGAAGCTTGATTGTCGTGGCCTCCGTCCGCCGGCGAACATCCACAACCTACTGAGCCCTCCCTGCTTCGCTTCAACACTACCTTGAGGCCCGCCTGCGAGTAGATGCCCACGCTGCCCCGGAGCAACGGATAGGCGAACGCGGCTCCAATTCGTGGACGTGAGGACCCTTGACGCGGGCATCTTCGGCCGCGTCATTGACCCGGCGGGAGACTGTACCCTCCTCCCCAACAAACGAAAACCCCGTCTAACTCTCGGCCAGACGGGGCGTCGTGCTGATTCTCCTATGGTGGGCCCACCAGGACTCGAACCTGGGACCATCCGGTTATGAGCCGGCGGCTCTAACCAACTGAGCTATGGGCCCGTGCTGCGAGGGCGATTGGGCAATCGGGCAACTGGGCAATTCGGAAACGGGTCAAGACAATCTGACACCTGGGCAATCGGGCAACGCGGAAGGCGGGCTCGGAGCGCCAAGCCGCCCCATTGCCCAATCGCCTAATTGCCTAATCGCCAAGTTGCCAAATCGCCCGGTCGCCAACGTCGCCTATCCCTCCACGAAACTCTTCAGCTTCTTGCTGCGGGTCGGATGGCGCAACTTCCGGAGCGCCTTGGCCTCGATCTGCCGGATCCGCTCGCGGGTCACGTCGAACTGCTGCCCGACCTCTTCCAGGGTGTGATCGCAGCCGTCCCCGATCCCGAAGCGCAGGCGCAGGACGCGTTCCTCGCGGGGGGTGAGCGTCTTCAGCACTTCCTCGGTCTGCCGCTCCAGGTTGAGCCCGATCACCGCCTCGATGGGCGATACCGCCGTCTTGTCCTCGATGAAATCCCCCAGGTGCGAATCCTCTTCCTCGCCGATGGGGGTCTCCAGCGAGATCGGCTCCTGCGCGATCTTCAGGACCTTGCGCACCTTGTCCACCGGCAGGTCGATCTTCTGCGCGATTTCTTCCGGGGTCGGCTCGCGCCCGTACTCCTGCACCAGGTGGCGCGAGGCCCGGATCAGCTTGTTGATCGTCTCGATCATGTGAACCGGAATCCGGATCGTGCGCGCCTGGTCCGCGATGGCGCGCGTGATGGCCTGCCGGATCCACCAGGTGGCGTAGGTGCTGAATTTGTAACCGCGCTGATACTCGAACTTGTCCACGGCGCGCATCAGCCCGATGTTCCCCTCCTGGATGAGATCCAGGAATTGGAGGCCGCGGTTCGTGTACTTCTTGGCAATGCTGATCACCAGGCGGAGGTTCGCCTCCACCATCTCCTTCTTGGCCAGCAGCGCCTTGCGCTCTCCCTCGGTGATGGAGACGAGGAGGGCTCGCAGCTCTTTGGCGGACGCCTCCGCCTCCTGCTCGACCTTCCAGACCTTATCGGCCAGCGCCGTCATCTGCTGCCGGTAGATTTCTGCGTCGCGCTTGCCCTGCAGCGCCCGCCGCAGGACGGTGCGGACCGTGTTCGGATTGACGCCGTCCCCGTTCGACGTCAGGAGCCTCAGATCCGTCTGGTTGAGGCGAGCGGCCCTGCCCAGGTCCAGCAGATCGCGTTCGCCGCTCTCGATCCGCTCCAGGAACCGGCGCATCCGCGTGACCACCCGGTCCACCACCCGCTGGTTGAGGTTCACCTTGCGCAGGACCTCGGCCTGTTTGGTCTTTCGGACGGCGATCTCGCCGTCAAACTTGCTCCGCACCCGCTCGCCGGGCCGCGGACCGGCTTTCTCCATGCGCCGACGGATCTCCTCGACCTTTGCCTGCTCGCTCTTGAGCGCACGAATCACCGGCTTGATCTCGTTCTGCAGATCGCGCTCCCGCTGCTCGGAGATCTCCTCGAACTCGTTCAGCGCCAGCAGATCCCCGATCCGGAGCCGCCCCTGCTCCAGCCGCTCCCCCATATACAGGATCTCGCGCACCGCGGCCGCCGCGCGGCAGACGGAGTTCGCCACCTCCTTGCGGCCTTCCTCGATGCGCTTGGCGATCCGGATCTCGCCCTCGCGGGTGAGCAGCGGCGTCCGCCCCATCTCCCGGAGGTACATGCGGACCGGATCGTCGGTGCGTCCGACCGGCGCGGGGGACAGATCCAATTCCGCCTCCGGCGACGCCTCTTCCTCCGACGTCTCCTCGCCGTCGGCACCCTTCCGCCGCTCCGGGGCGTCCACCACCTCGATGTCCATCTCCCCCAGCGCGCGGAAGATTTCGTCGAACCGCTCGGCGGACGCCTCGTCCTCGGGGATCTGGCTCATGATCTCGTCGTAGGTCAGGTAGCCCTTCTTCTTCCCCAGGGCGACGAGCGCCTTGATCTCCTCGATCCGGGCGGCGGCTGTGGCCGCCGGTCGAGTCCCGAGCGCGCCCTTCGGCTCGGGCTTGCCCGGCCGCTTGGCGGTCGGCGCGGCCGCCGGGGCCGGTTTTGCCGGCGCGGGCCGCTTCGGTTCGGGCGCCTTCGCGGTCTTCTTGGGTGGGGGGGCGGGCTTCTTGCTCGACGCCGCGGGCCGGACGGTTGCCTTGGCCGCCGGTTTGCGGCCGCTGTCGCCGGATGGTCGCGCCGCCGTGGGGCGAGGGCGCGAGGGCTCTGTCGGCCGGCGCCGGGCCGCGGCATGCTTTCCTGTCGGTGTCTTGACCATGCGATCTCTCCCCTAGGCCGTTGTCAGAGAATTAGTTGAGCGGAGACATTCCGAAACGGCATAAGGAGCCGTAACGAAATAGAAAGAGATGTATAGTTAATTTCGTAACGGCTCCTAAGTGGTCTTGTCTCCGCTCTTGATTGAGGGGTGTTCCGCCAGAAGCTTCAACACGCGCTCAGGATCCCCCTGGCGATCGGCTGCTTCCAGGGCCTGGCGCAGTACCGTGCGCTGTGCGCGGGCGCGCCGTGCGGCAATCCGCCCGAGACAGTCCTCCACCATCTGGGCCAGGGCCGCGTCCCGCTCCTCGCCCGTCGGAAGCAGATCGCTCTCCCCCGCAGCCGCCCACAGCGACGAGAGGCGACGCTGCACCTCCGGCGGTTGGAGGCTCATGGGGCGGGCGCCGGCGTCGCGCGATCCCAGTTCCCCCTTTTGCACGAACTCCAGGAAAATCCGCTGCAGCACCGGGTCCCGGATATCCTCCGGCGCAAGCTCGGCGGCGATCCGCCCGCGATAGGCCGGATGATGGAGCCCCACGAACACCAGTTGCTCTTCCGCCGTGGGCGGGGTGGTCGGTGCCGGGGGCGGCGCCGCCCGGGCGTCCTGCCGGCCGATCCGCCCGCGCCGTTGCGCCACCGCCTCCAGCAGCGTCCGGTCCGAGATCGCCGCCCGCTGGGCGATGCGCTGGACGTATCCTTCGCGGCGGATCGGGCTGTCGATCAGCCCCACGACATCGATCAGGCCGTCCACCGCGCGGGCCCGCTCCACCGGGTCGTTGAGGTCCAGCCCCGACACGCGGCGATCCAGAAAGAATTCCACCAGGTCCTGCGCACCGTCCAGCGCCGCCTGGAACTCGGCGGTCCCGTGCTGTCGCAGGAACGCGTCGGGGTCCAACCCGTCGGACAGCAGGACGATCCGCCAGGTGAGATCGACGTTGATCAAGTGCTCCAGGTTGCGCCGGGCGGCGCCGATCCCCGGCGCATCCGGGTCGAAGAGAAGCACCACGGTCTGGGCGTACCGGCCCAGGAGGCGCGCCTGGTCGGTGGTGAGCGCCGTCCCCAGCGCCGCCACGGCGTTCCCGAACCCGTGGGCGTGCAGCATGATGGCGTCGAAGTACCCCTCCACCACGATGACGACTTTCCGGTCGCGGATGGCGCGCGTCGCCAGGTTCAACCCGTACAGGTGATGTCCCTTCCGGTACAGCGCCGTCTCGGGCGAATTGATGTACTTCACCTCCGTCGCTTCCAGGGCACGCCCACCGAAGGCCACCACCTTCCCGCTCACGTCCCAGATCGGGATCATGAGGCGGTTCCGGAACCGGTCATAGTAACCCGACCCGCTCTGCCGGGGCACGGAGAGCCCGGCCGCCTCCAGCACCTTGTCCGGGTATCCCCGCGTCTTGAGCACGCGGAGGAGCGCGTCCCAACTCGGCAGGGCAAAGCCCAACTCGAACCGTTCGACCAGTTCCGGGGCGAGCCCCCGGTCGGCCAGATACGTTCGGGCGGCCTCCCCCGCCCGCCCTGCCAGGTTCTCCCGAAAATGCTGGAGTGCCAGCCGGTGGATCTCCAGCAGCGGCAGGCGGCTGTCCGTCTCCCCCGGCCCCTGCCCGCCCCGCGTCGTGGGGAGCGAGACACCGGCGCGCTCGGCCAGGAACCGCACCGCCTCCATGAAGCCGAGCCGCTCGTGTTTCATGAGGAACGCGATGGCGTCCCCCCCCTCCCCGCAGCCGAAGCAGTGGAAGATCTGCCGTTCGGGATTGACGACGAACGACGGCGTCTTCTCGGTGTGGAACGGGCACAACCCCTTGTGCGTCCGCCCCGCTGCCCGAAGCGGGAGGTATCCTCCGATCAGTTCCACGATGTCGATGCGCCGGACGATCTCGGCGATGACGTCCTCGGGGATCACGCTGGCCTCACATTGCGTCCGGTGGCGGCGCCGGGGGATGCCCCTCCCCCTCCCGCGCTCCCAGGTCCACCACGGTAGCCCCTGTGCCCCCCTCGTCGAAGGAGGCAATCTGAAACCCGGCCACCAGCGGGTGTGCCTGCAGGAGTTCCGCGATGCCGCGCCGGAGGCGCCCGGTTCCCTTGCCGTGGATGATCCGGACCCGTGACAGTCCGCCCAGCATGGCGTCGTCCAGGTACCGTGCGACCCGCTGGGTCGCCTCCTCGACGGTGCAGCCGATCACGTTGATCTCCGCCGTCAGGCTCTCCCCTGCCCCCGCCGTCCATGAAATGGGCGCCTCGCGCCGGGGAATGGCCGGACCCGCCCCAGAGAGCGCCGTCACGGGCACGCGGGCTTTCCCCACGGGCAACTGCACCTCGACCAGTCCCTGGGCGCTTACCTCGGACACCACCGTACCGACTTGCCCGAGATGCCGGATGCGGACCTGCTGGCCCGGCTCGATCCGCTCAAGCGGGGTATCCTCGGCTCCCGGCGGCGGCGCCGGAAACTCCGCCAGCACGGCCTCCGGCAGGTCGGCGAGCTGCCCCACGGCGTGACGCGCCTCCTGCACGGCCCGGCCGCGTTTCAAGTCCGCGACAACCGCCTCGACTCGTCGGCGAGCCTCGGCCGCAATCTCCGCCACCACCTGTCCGGTCCGGGCTCGGAGGCTCGCGGCCTTGACGCGCAGGTCCCGGACGATGTTCTCGGCCTCTTCCCGGGCACGGACGGCCTCTGCCCGCTCCCGGGTGGCGGCGGCCGCCTGCTCGGCGCGCTGCGATTCCAGGACGTGCAACTGGTCCAGCAGGGCGGCGACCCCTGCACCGGAATCCCCGACAAACTCCCGCGCACGCTGTACAATGGACGGAGGGATGCCAAGGCGGCAGGCAACATCAATGGCGAAACTGCGACCAGGAAACCCGATATGTAATTTATACACCGGCCGCATCCTGTCAAGGTCGAACTCCACGGCCGCGTTCACCATGGCAGGATGATTTGCCACAAAGGCTTTGATTCCGTCGAGATGCGTCGTGGCCACGACATGAGATCCCCGACCAGCCAGCGCCTCCAGGATCGCGTTGCCCAGAGCCGCCCCCTCTCCCGGATCGGTGCCGGCCCCGATTTCGTCGATGAGGACCAGACTACTCCCGTCTGCGGCGGCGAGAATTGCCGTGAGCCGCGACACGTGCGCCGAGAAGGTGCTGAGATCCCGGGCGATGCTCTGCTCGTCCCCGATGTCGGCATAGACCCCGCGGAAGACCGGCCAGGACGAGTCCGGCGAGGCGGGGATGTGCAGGCCGGCCTGCGCCATCAGGACGAGCAGGCCCACGGTCTTGAGGGCCACCGTCTTCCCGCCGGCGTTCGGGCCCGTGATCACCAGCACCCTCCCCGACCGCTCCAACGGCACGTCGATGGGCACTACCTCTTGCAGGTCGGCGTCCGTTGCCCGGCGCCGACGCGATTCCAGCAGCAGCGGATGTCTCGCTCCCCGCAAGCAGAGGCTGCCCTCGGGATTGACGGTCGGCTGCGTCGCCCCCCACCGCTCGGCGAGCCGCGCCCGACCGAGGATCAGGTCCAGGTCCGCCAGGGCCTCCACGGTCGCGCGGATGTCGTCGCCTGCGGCCCCGATCTTGGCGGTCAGGTCGCCCAGGATCCGGTCCACCTCGCTCTCGGCCTCCCGCTCCAGCCGGCGGATGGCATTGTTCTGTTCGACCACCGAGAGGGGCTCCAGAAACAGGGTGTGCCCGCTGCCGGATTGATCCTGGACAACCCCGGCAAGATGCACGCGGTAGCCGGCCAGGACCGGGATGACATACCGATCGTTCCGAAGCGTGATCACCGGCTCGGCGATCACGCCGTGCAGCTGCGGGCTTCCCAGGAGCGCCTGCAGATGCTCGCGGGCCGCTTCGCGCGCGGCGCGCGCCTGCGTTCGCAACCGGGAGAGCTCGGCACTGGCCGTATCGGTCACCGTGCCGTCCGGCAAGATGCACCGCCGGATCTCGCGCCACAGGGCAGACGGCGGCCGCAGACCGGCGGAGACGGCGGACAGCCGCGGGAGGTCCAGATCGGGCCGACGCACCCACTGCCGGAGCTGCTCGGCGGCCTCCAGCGTCTCCGCGATCGCCAGGAGATCCGGCGGGGACAGCCGCGCCCCGGCGATCCCGGCGCGCGCCAGGGACTCGCGGACGTCCGCCGCCCGCTCCAGCGCCGGCGCGGGCCCGTGCACCAGGAGTGTGCGCGCTTCCCGGGTCTCGGTCAGGCGCTGGACGACGAGGGCCGGGTCCGCCGACGGCGCCACGGCAAGGGCCCGCTGCCGTCCGAGGATGGAGGCCGCCTCGGCGGCCAGGCACTCCAGGACCGCATCGAACTCCAGCACGCGTAACGAGTGGACATCCATAGTGCGTGTGTCACAGAGCGCGGCCGCGGCGCGGCGCGCCCAGAAAAAAGCAAGGGACTCGGTTCCGAGTCCCTTGCCTCATCGCCATCGTAACCTGTCCCGGTGAACCGCGGCGCGGGGACATCCCCGACCCCGCGATCCATCAGCTCTTGGTGAGCATCTCGCGAACCAACCCGCTGACAACCTTGCCGTCCGCCCGCCCGGTCACCTTGGGGATGAGCAGGGCCATGACCTTGCCCATCTCCCGTGGGGAGGCGGCCTGCGACTCCCGGATCGCCTCTTGCACCAAGACCTGCAACTCCTCCGGCCCCAGCGCCGCCGGCAGATAGGATTGCAGGATCTGCAGCTCCGCCGTCTCCTTGTCCACCAGGTCCTGCCGTTTGCCCTGGCGATACTGGTCGATCGCTTCCTGCCGCTGCTTGCACGAGGCGGAGACGGCCTGAATCAGCTCGGCATCCGTCAGGGGGCCCCGCTTTTCCACCTCGCGGTTCTTGATCAACGCCGTGAGAAGCCGAATCACCGACGTCCGCAGCTTGTCCCCGGACCGCAAGGCCGTCTTCAGATCTTCGCCGAGCTGCGTCTTCAGATCCACCTCATGCCTCTCCGACCAGCCGGATCCGCTTCGCCGCCTTCTTGCGCGCCGCCAGCATCTTCTTCTTTCGGCGGACACTGGGCTTTTCGTAATGCTCCCGCTTGCGCAACTCGGACAGCACTCCAGCTTTCTCGCACTGTTTCTTGAAGCGGCGTAGCGCGCTCTCGAAGGATTCGTCCTCCTTCACCATCACGCTCGGCATGCCCTCACACCCCCTTTGCGCCGCACTGCTCGAATGGTTCCTGCTCGGTGAAACCGCTCCCTGATCCCTCGTGAAATAGCGTTTTACTTTACGCTTGAGGGGGAAATCTGTCAACAGAATTGCGGCCCTGCGCACGGAGGCCGGACAGGTGTCTGCCTGGTGCCGATGCCCCGCGCTAGGCGTACTCCGACTTTTGCTTCCCGATGCGGCGCCCCAATTCCCGCGCGATCTCTTCGGGGCGAATATCGTGGTCCGCCAGCACGACCAGACTGTGGAACCAGAGGTCCGCCATCTCGTAGACGAGCTGGTCCCGGGTTCCGCCTTTTGCCGCCAGGAGGACCTCGGCGGATTCCTCTGCCATTTTCTTCAGGATCTGGTCCGCGCCCGTGGCGAACAGCGACGCCACGTAGGACCCTTCGGGACGGCGGGCCTGCCGATCCCGGATGGTGGCATAGATCTCCAGCAGGACTCCCAGGCCGGCGTACACGGTCGTCGGGTCGAATCGTCGTGCCGGCGCTTCGGTCTCGGCGGAGGTGGCGCCGGGAAGCTGGCGGAAAAAACAGGAGCGGTGACCGGTGTGGCAGGCCGCAACCTCTTGCTCCACTTTCAGCAGGAGCGTGTCCTCGTCGCAGTCATAGCGAATCTCCCGGACCCGCTGCACGTGGCCCGACTCCTCGCCTTTCCGCCACAATCGGCCCCGCGACCGGCTGTAGTAATGGGCCAGGCCGGTCTCGAGCGTCTGCGCCACCGCCTCCGCGTTCATATAGGCGAACATCAGGACCTGGCCGTCATCCGCATCCTGTACGATGGCGGGGATCAGACCGTTGGCGTCGAATCGCAGGGTCTCCGGGACCGTGATCATCGCACTCCCCCTTGCATGCCCCGTATGGGTCATGAAAGCTTGTAGCCGATCCTCCGCAGAAAGGCCTTCCGGTCCGCCACGTCCCCGGGCGTCTCGACCCCGGCTGGCGGCAGGCCGTCCACCACGCCCATCACGCCCCGGCCCTGAGCGGTGACGGCCACCACGACCTCGACCGGGTTCGCCGACGCACAGAAGATGGTGCACACTTCCTGGCAGTGCTTCACGGCGTTCAGGACGTTGATGGGGTACGCGTCCCGCAGCATCACCACGAAGACGTGACCGGCGGCGACCGTCTGGGCGTTCCGGATCGCCGCCCCGCGGAGCGCCTCGTCGGTCCCCGCCGAGCGGATGAGGCACGGGCCGGACGCCTCGCAGAACGCGATCCCGAACTTTGCGCCGGGGACCGCAGTCACCAGGATCTCGTACAGGTCCTCCACCGTTTTGATGAAGTGGCTCTGCCCCAGGATGACGTTGGCGCCTTCGGGGGTCTCGATCCGCACCGCCTGGAATTCCATCGTCGTCCCTCCTGGTCCGGATGCGCTCGCGCTACACCCGCACCGACACACCCCGGCCTGCCAGGTACCGTTTCACCTCCGACACGGTGACCTCCCGATAATGAAACATGGATGCCGCCAGGGCCGCGTCCGCCTTGCCCGTCGTCAACCCGTCGAAGAGGTGCTCCAGCGTCCCCGCCCCGCCCGAGGCGATGACGGGGATGCGGACCGCCTCGGCGATGGCCCGCGTGAGCTCCAGGTCGTATCCATCTCGGGTGCCGTCCCGATCCATGCTGGTCAATAGGATCTCGCCGGCCCCCAGCCGCTCCCCCTCCAGCGCCCACGCCACGGCATCCTTCCCGGTCGGTGTCCGGCCGCCGTGAACGTACACCTCCCACGAGAGCGGAGAGCGGAGAGCAGAGGGCAGAGACGAGCCCCGCGCGCCGCTCGCCTCATTCGTCTCGCCGGAGGACTCTCCGGTCTCGGCTCTCGGCTCTCGGCTCTCGGCTCTCCGCTTGGCGTCGATCGCCAGCACGATGCACTGGCTGCCGAACCGTTCGGCGGAGCGCTGGATGAGTTCCGGCCCCTGCACGGCCGCCGTGTTGAGCGAGACCTTGTCCGCGCCTGCCTTGAGCAAGGCCCGGATGTCCTCCAGCGCCCGGATGCCGCCCCCGACGGTCAGCGGCATGAAGGCCTGATCGGCGGTCCGGGCCACCACGTCGATCATGATCCCCCGCCGCTCGTGGGAGGCAGTGATGTCGAGGAACACGAGCTCGTCCGCGCCCTGCCGGTCGTAGAGCGCGGCCACCTCCACCGGGTCGCCGGCGTCGCGGAGATTGACGAAGCGGGTCCCCTTGACGACCCGCCCCTCCTTCACATCCAGACACGGGATGATCCGCTTTGCCAGCATCACGTCCGCCCCGCGCGAAGCGCCGCTTCCAGGGTCAGCCGGCCGTCGTAGAACGCCTTCCCGATGATGACTCCCCTCACGCCGGCAGGCTCCAGCGCCTGCAGGGCGTGGAGATCTCCCACGGACGAGATGCCGCCGGAGGCGATCACCGGGATCCGCGTCGCCGCCGCCACGGCGCGGAGCTCGGCCAGATTGGGGCCCTCCAGCATCCCATCGCGCTGGATATCGGTGTAGACGATCGCCTGCAGCGGGAGGTCGCTGGCGCGTCGCGCCAAGTCCGTGGCCCGAATGGTCGTCGCCTCGGCCCACCCGGCGACGGCCAGGATGCCGCCGCGCGCATCCAGCCCCAGTGTGACCCGGCCCGGAAATTCCGCGCAGGCGGCCTCCAGGAACCGAGGATCCCGGATCGCCGCCGTCCCCAGGACCGCCGCCGCCGCCCCCAGGTCCAAGACCGCCCGGATCGCCTGGACGGTCCGGAGGCCACCGCCCACCTGCACCGGGATCCGGATCGCCCCGAGGATCGCCGCCAGGGCCGTCTGGTTGGCGGGAGAGCCGCCCAGGGCCCCGTCCAGGTCCACCACGTGCAGGCGCGCCGCCCCGCGCCGCGCCCAGTCGGCAGCCGTGGCCGCAGGGTCGTCCCCGTAGCGGGTCTCCCGGGCGGGATCGCCTTGCACCAGGCGGACCACTTTGCCCCCGCGAAGGTCGATGGCCGGAATGATCTCCACGCGTCCTACTCCGTGTCCCGCACCGCCCGGTCGGCGAGGCGGCGATGTGGCAATTGGGCGACTAGGCGACTGGAAATACCAACCTGCGGGACATACGCACCAAATCCCAAATCGCGGAGTCGCCCAGTTGCCACATTGCCCGGTTCCCAAATCGCCCAATTGCCCGATTGCCTAGTTGCCCGACTCCGTCACGTCGCCAGCGCCGCGAAGTTCTTCAGGAGCTGAAGGCCGACTGCCTGACTCTTTTCCGGGTGGAACTGCGTCGCGAAGAGATTCTCGCGCCAGATCACCGCCGTGAACCGGATCCCGTACTCGGTCGTCCCCGCCGTCACCGCGGCGTCCATCGGCTCCACGTAGTAGGAATGCACGAAATAGAAGAACGGCTCCTCGGGCAGCCCGGCCAGGATGGGGGCCGGCCGCTCGATCCGGACCCGGTTCCACCCCATGTGCGGGACCTTCAGCCGGCTCCCGCCGCCCCGCGGGTCCACCATGTCGTCCCGGAACCGGATCACCCGACCCGGAAGCAGATCCATACCCCTGTGGAGGCCGAACTCCTCGCTCTCGGAGAACAGGAAGTGCAGGCCCAGGCAGATCCCCAGGACCGGCTTGCCCCGCTCGATCTCGCGCCGGAGCGGCTCCACGAAACCGCCAGTCCGCAGCTTCGCGATCCCGTCGGCAAAAGCCCCCACCCCGGGGAGGATGATCCCCGACGCCTCCCGGAGCCGGCGCGGATCGTCGACGATGGCCGCCTCGGCCCCGACCGAACCGAGCGCCTTCTCCACGCTGCGGAGGTTGGCAATCCCCGAGTCGATGATGGCGATCACGTCAGGCCAAGCTCCCCTTCGTCGATGGGATCACGCCCGCCACGCGCCCGTCCAGACCGGTCGCCTGATCCAGCGCGCGACCCAGCGCCTTAAAGATCGCCTCCACCATGTGGTGCGCGTTCTGCCCGTACTCGATCTGGATGTGGACGTTGGCCCGCAGGTGGTTGGTGAGCGCCTGGAGAAACTCCCGCACCAGGCCCGCGTCGAAGTCGCCGATCCGCTCGCCGGCGAGCTGCGGCGCCTGCAGCACCAGGTACGGACGCCCGCTCAGGTCCACCACGGCCGATGCCAGCGACTCGTCCATGGGCACCCGGGCCGCCCCGTAGCGCACGATTCCCGCCTTGTCCCCCAGGGCCTGCGAGACGGCGTCGCCGAGGGCGATCCCCAGATCCTCCACCGTGTGGTGGAAGTCGACCGCGAGATCCCCGGTGGCCTCCACCGCGAGATCGACGTGGCCGTGGCGGGCCACCTGGGCCAGCATGTGATCCAGAAACGGGATCCCGGTCGCGATGGCGTGCTCCCCGCGGCCGTCGAGGTCCAGACGGATGCGGATGTTCGTCTCGGCGGTCGTGCGCGCGATGGCGGCGGTTCGGCTCATGCGGTCCTCCGGGGCCCGAGCGCGGCGGCCAGGGCGTGGAGAAAGGCGTCGTTCTCCTCGCGGGCGCCGACCGTGACGCGCAGGCACTCGGCGAGGTGCGGCGCCCGGGAGAAGTTGCGGACCAGGATACCGGCGTCCAGCAGATCGGCACAGACCGCGTCCCCCGGTCGGCGCGTCCGCAGGAGGATGAAGTTGGCATCGCTGTGGAAGGCCGTCACCCCCGGCATCGCCGCCAGCGCCGCCTGCACCCGGTCCCGCTCCACGACGATGGCGGCGGCGTGTCTGCGCACCACGTCCCCGTGCGCCAGGACCACCCGGGCCGCCGCCTGGCTGAGGGCGTTCACGTTGTACGGCATGCGGACCTTGTTCACCTCGCGCACCACCTCGGGCGCGGCGATGAGCATCCCCAGCCGGATCCCGGCCAGACCGATCTTGGAAAGCGTGCGCAGGACGACCAGGTTGGGAAAATCGTCCAGGCGGCCGAGGAAGCTCCGTCCGGAGTAGTGGACGTAGGCCTCGTCCACGACCACCAGGGCCTGGCCGTCCCGTCCACCGCAGGCGGCGAGGATCGCCTCCACCGCGGCGCCGTCGAAGAGGTTGCCGGTGGGGTTGTTGGGCCAGGCCAGGAAGACCAGCCGCGGTTGCGCCTGCCGCACGGCCTCCAGAAAGCGGTCGGCGTCCAGCCGAAAGGCGTCGCCCAGCGGCACCTCCACCACGCGCGTCCCCATCGCGCGGGCGCCGATGGCGTACATCGCGAAGGTCGGGACGGGGATGGCGATCGCCGCGCCGGGCCCCGCCGCCGCCATCAGGAGCATCTGGATGGCCTCGTCGGAGCCGTTCGCGACCAGGATCCGCTCCGCCGCCACGCCGAGGTCGCGGGCCAACAGGGCCCGGAGATCCCGCGCGGTGGGATCGGGGTAGCGGTGCAGCTCCACGTCCGCCAGGGCCCGCGCGAACTCCGCCGCCAGCTCCCCCCGCAGCGCCTCGCCCAGGGCGAAGGGACTCTCGTTGGCGTCCAGCTTCACGCGCCGTCCCGGCGCCGGCTCCGGTCCGGTGTGGTAGGGGATCTGCGCCCGTACCTCGGGCCGGATGACGGCTGCCAGATCGAAGCTCATGTGCCCTCCGTCCGAATCGTGATGGAGCGGGCATGCCCCGCGAGACCCTCCATCTCGGCCAGACCCACGATCGGCTCGCGCCAGCGACGGATCGCCTCGGGGGTGAGGCTGACGAGCGACGAGCGGGTCTGGAAATCGTCCACGGACAGGACGGAACTGAACCGCGCCGTCCCCCCGGTGGGCAGCACGTGGTTCGGCCCTGCCAGGTAGTCTCCAGCCACCTCCGGGGTGTGTCGCCCCAGAAACACCGCACCCGCGTGTCGCACGGCGGGGACCAGCGCCCAGGGATCGGCCACCATCAGCTCCAGGTGCTCCGGCGCGATCCCGTTGGCCAGCCGCACGGCGGCCGCCAGGTCGTCCACCACGATCACCGCCCCGAAGCGCGCCACGGCCTGCGCGGCCACGGCGCCCCGCGGGAGGAGCGCGAGCTGTCGCTCGACGTCCGCCAGCACGGCGCGCCCCAGCGCCGCCGACGGCGTGACGCAGACGGCGGAGGCGAGCGGATCGTGTTCCGCCTGGGCCAGGAGATCCGCGGCCACCCACCCCGGCGGCGCCGTCTCGTCGGCCACCACCAGGATCTCGCTGGGGCCCGCCACCATGTCGATGCCGACCACGCCAAAGACCAGTCGTTTGGCGGTGGCCACGTACACGTTGCCGGGGCCGACGATCTTGTCCACCCGGCGGACCGACGCCGTGCCGTACGCCAGGGCCCCCACGGCCTGCGCGCCGCCGATCCGGTAGATTTCCCGGACCCCGGCCAGCGCCGCCGCCGCCAGGACGGCCGGCGGTACCTTGCCGTCTTTCCCGGCCGGGGTGCAGATGGCGATCTCGGCCACCCCCGCCACCGTGGCCGGGATGGCGTTCATCAGGACCGAGGAGGGGTACGCCGCCGATCCGCCGGGGACGTACAGCCCCACCCGGTCCAGCGGGCGGACCAGCTGGCCCAAGACGCCGATGCCCGCCTCCTCCGTGAACCAGGACTCCCGGCGTTGGCGCCGGTGGAAATTCTCGATCCGCGCCGCCGCCAGGGCGAGGCCGTCGCGGACCGCCGGATCGAGTCCGGCCAGCGCCGCGTCGCGGTCGGCGTCGGGGACCCGCACCGTCTCCGGCGTGAGACGGAGGCCGTCCAGCCGCTCCGTGTGCGCGAAGACCGCCGCGTCGCCCCGGCAACGGACGTCCTCGAGGATGCCCCGCACGGTCGCCTCGACGGCCGGGTCGGGGTCGCCGCCGCGCCGTCGCAGCGCCTCCAGGAATTCGGCGCAGGCGGCCGTCCCCGCCGTCATCAGTCGCATCGTGCCCCTCCGCGCCGGGCCGGCGTCTGGGATCGCAGCGAGTCGATCAGGGCCTGGATCGCCCGGTACCGCGTCTTCAGGCTGGCCCGGTTGACGATCAGGCGCGCCGAGGTCCGCAGGATCTCCTCCACCTCGACCAGTCCGTTCTCCGCCAGCGTGCGGCCCGAGTCCACCAGGTCCACGATCCGTTCCGCCAGGCCCATGGCCGGGGCCAGTTCGATGGAGCCGGACAGGTGGACGGTCTCCACCTGGATCCCCTTCCGGCTGAAGTGCCGCTCCGTCAGCCGCGGGTACTTGGTCGCCACCCGCAGGGACGACCACGCCGCGGGGTCGTCGGTCACCCGGAGCTGGGCCGGCTCCGCCACGACCAGACGGCACGCCCCGAATCCGAGATCCAGGGGCTCGTACACGTCCCGCCCCTGCTCCAGCAAGAGGTCCTTGCCCACGATGCCCAGGTCCGCCGCCCCGTGCTCGACATAGGTCGGGATATCCACGGGCTTGAGGGCCAGGAATCGAAGCCCGTGGGCGTCGTCGTCCAGCGTCAGCCGGCGGGAATCCGCCAGCGTCTCCACCGCCGTGATCCCGGCCCGCGCGAACAGCGCCAGCGCCGCCGGAAACAGGCGTCCCTTGGGAAGGGCGATGGCGATGCGATCGGTGATGGTGGGCGTCACGCGCGTCCTCGCACCCGTCAGCTCTTCACCCGCCGGATGTCGGCGCCCAGGCCGGTCAGCTTGGCCTCGATGGCCTCGTAGCCCCGGTCCAGGTGGTAGATCCGGGAGATCACCGTCTCGCCGCGGGCGGCCAGGGCGGCGATCACCAGCGAGGCGCTGGCCCGGAGATCGGTGGCCATCACCGGGGCGCCCAGCAAGTGGGGCATCCCCTGGACCGCGGCCGTGTTCCCCGCGATCGTGATGTCGGCCCCCATCCGGAGGAGCTCGTTCACGTGCATGAACCGGTTCTCGAAGACCGACTCGGTGATGACGCTCTGCCCCTCGGCCACCGTCATGAGGGCCATGATCTGCGCCTGCATGTCCGTGGCGAACCCCGGGAACGGCTGCGTCCGCACGTGGACCGCCTTCGGCCGCCCGCCCGCGACCACCCGCAGGCTGTCCGCCCCGGCCTCGATCCGGGCGCCGGTCTCCTCCAGCTTGGCGAGGACCGCGTCCAGATGGTCCGGGCGGCATCCGCGGATCGTGACGTCCCCCCCGTGATGGCCCCGGCCATGGCGAAGGTGCCGGCCTCGATCCGGTCGGGAATCGTCCGATGGCTCACCCCCTGCAGCGCGGAGACCCCGCGGATGGTGATCGTCTGCGTGCCGGCGCCCTCGATCTTGCCGCCCATGCGATTGAGGAGCGCCGCCAGGTCCGTCACCTCCGGCTCGCAGGCCGCGTTCTCCAGAACCGTGGTCCCCTCGGCCAGCGTCGCCGCCATCATCAGGTTCTCGGTCCCCGTGACGGTCTGGATGTCGAAGGCGATGCGCGCGCCGGTGAGGCGCGCCGCCTCCGCTTCGACGTACCCCTGGTCGAGTCGAATGGTGGCGCCCAGCTTCTCCAGTCCCATCAGGTGGAGATTGATGGGGCGGGGTCCGATGGCGCAGCCGCCCGGAAGCGAGACGCGCGCCCGGCCGTACCGCGCCACCAGGGGGCCCAGGACCACCACGGCGGCCCGCATCGTCTTGACGAGGTCGTAGGGCGCCTCGGGGCGCGAAATCTGGCGTGCCTGCAAGGTGAGATCGGCCGTCCCGTCCCCCGCCACCTCCGTCCCCAGGTGGCGTAGCAGCCGGGTCATGGTCCGGACGTCCATCAACCGGGGAACGTTCGACAGCCGGAGCGGCTCCGCCGTCAGCAGCGCCGCCGCCATCAGCGGCAAGGCCGCGTTCTTGGCGCCGCTCACCTGCACCTCCCCGCAGAGCGCCTTCCCACCCCGGATGACTAGCTGGTCCACCTGCCACTCCGTGGATTGATCGGTTTTCTATTGTCGGTTGTCCGTTTTACATTCCGCGTCGTCGAGCAACGACGACGCGGGGCCGCCCCGCCAGATCCCGACGCAGCCGGGCCGCTTCGAACCGGCCCGAGGCGGCCATCAGGGCCCCCACCGCCTCGGCCTGGTCCGCCCCGATCTCCAGCAGAAGCGCGCCGCCGGGACGGAGCCGGTCGGGACTGGACGCCACGATCTCGCGGAGCACCCGCAAGCCGTCGGCCCCTCCGTCCAGCGCCAGACGCGGCTCCCAGCGGACCTCGGGCATCAGCGTCGCGAGCTCCGGCGACCTGAGGTAGGGCGGGTTCGCCACCACCAGGTCCACCGATCCGGCCGGCGCCTGTCCGTTGACGGCCCGCCACAGATCCCCGCGGAGGAACGCGATCCGCGGGGCGACGCCGTGCCGTTCCGCGTTGGCACGCGCCACGCGGAGCGCCCGCCAGGAGACGTCCGTCGCCAGCAGGCGCGCGGTCGGCAATTCCTTCGCGAGGGCGATGGCCACGGCGCCCGACCCCGTGCACAACTCCACGATGGTGGGCCCCGCATCTCCGCTCTCCGCTCGCATCTCGCGGCTCGCGGCTCTCGGCTCTCGGCTCTCAGCTCTCAGCTCACCCCACGCGGCGAGCGCGGCTTCGACCAGCGTCTCGGTCTCCGGCCGGGGAACCAGCACGCCCGCCGAGACGGCCAACGGCAGCGACCAGAACTCCCGCGTCCCGAGGACGTAGGCCAGCGGCTCGCGCCGTTCCCGGCGCTGGAGCAGCCGCAGGATGCGGCCGAACTCGTCGGGCGCGAGACGCCGGTGCGGTTCCAGGGTCAGTTGCCAGCGCGCACAGCCGAGGACGGCGGCCACCAGGCACTCCGCGTCCAAGCGGGCGGTCTCGATGCCGGCCTGCTCCAAGAGGAGCGCCCCGCTCGCCACACACGCGTCCACGGCCGGGCAGCAGTCGTGCGGCAGGGACAGCGCGTCCCCCTGCAGGAAGCGCGGCATCTCGGGCAGTCGCAGTCGCATCATGACAGCGCCTTCAAGCGCTCCGCTTGGTCGTGGGCCGCCAGCGCCTGGATCAAGTCGTCCAGGTCTCCCTCCAGCACCGCGCTCAGGTTGTGGGCGGTGAGCCCGATGCGGTGGTCCGTGACCCGATTCTGGGGAAAATTGTAGGTGCGAATCTTCTCCGCCCGCTCGCCGCTCCCGACCTGCGTCCGGCGGTTCTGATCGATGGCGGCCTTCCGCCGCGTGAGTTCCTGGTCGTAGAGGCGGGCGCGCAGGACCTTGAGCGCTTTGGCCTTGTTCTTGTGCTGGGACTTCTCGTCCTGGCAGGTCACCACCAGCCCGCTGGGCAAGTGCGTGATCCGGACGGCCGAGTCGGTCGTGTTGACGCTCTGCCCGCCGGGCCCGGTGGAGCGAAAGACATCGATGCGCAGATCATTCGCATTGATCTGGATGTCCACCTCCTCCGCTTCGGGGAGCACCGCCACCGTGACCGTGGAGGTGTGGATCCGCCCGCTGGCCTCGGTGGCGGGCACCCGCTGCACCCGGTGTACGCCGCTCTCGAACTTGAGCCGGCTGTACGCCCCGCGACCCTCCACCGTGCAGATCGCCTCTTTCACCCCGCCGATCCCGGTGGCGTTGCCCGCGATCATCTCCACCCGCCAGCGCTGCGTCTCGGCGTACCGCAGGTACATGCGGAACAGCTCGGCCGCGAACAGGCCGGCCTCTTCCCCGCCCGCGCCGGCCCGGACCTCCAGGATGATGTTCCGCTCGTCGGCGGGATCCTTGGGGAGCAGCATGAGTTCGAGCGCCGCCTCGAGCGCCGCCCGCCGCTGTTCGAGCTCCGCCAGCTCCGCCGCGACCAGTTCGCGCATCTCCGCGTCGACGGTCTCCTGCAGGAGGCCGCGCGCGCCCTCCATCTCTTGGAGCAGCTTCTTGAGGTGGTGGTACTCCTCCACCGCCGGATTCAGCTCGGCGTGCGATTTGGCCGCTCGCTGATACTCCGCAGGATCCGCCAGCACCGCCGGGTCGGAGAGCCGCTGCACGATCTCCCCGTGGCGGCGCTCGATGGCAGCCAGCTTGTCGATCAATGTGGACATCGAAACCTCGTCGAAAGGATGACCGGTCCGGGCGACGCGCCCCGGGGACCGCACATCAGACGCAGCAGCAAACGAAACGGCGGAACGGCGACGAGAGCGGGACCCGGCTCCGCAGGGGGCGGGCTAGTGGTGATGCCCGCCGGCGGTCGGGTGATGGTGAGCGTCCAGGTGGAGCGACATCCCGGGGGCGGGCCGCCACTCGGCTGCCCGGATAGACAAACGCCACACCCCGTCGGCCGCGCAGGCGGCCGGCGGGGTCATGGCGGTCGAAGACGTTCGGCTCATGGGGAACATCCCCCTCCCCGTCCGGCCGGGTGCAGGCCCGGGAGCGGGGCGCCTGGGCAATCCCGGCTAGGCCACGGCATCCTAACAGGATGCTGAAAAACTCGTTTTCGCTCAGGCTGCTCAAAAAGGTCTATCCGCAAGGCGGAGCGCGAGGCGAGGTGCGAGGCGTACTTAGCGCGTACGCCGCAGCGCCGCGCGAGCGCGACAACGCAGCAGATGGGCCTTTTTCAGCAGCCTGCTAAGCCCCGGCCGTGCCCGGCTCGGTCGTCGCCGGCTTGCGCCCGTATTTGCGCTGGTACCGCTCCACGCGGCCCTCGCTGTCGATCAGCTTCTGGCGGCCGGTGAACAGCGGGTGGCACTTGGAGCAGATTTCCACCTTCAGGACCGACACCGTGGAGCGGGTGTGAATCACCTCTCCACACGCGCAACTGACGATGGCAGGAACGTACTCGGGGTGAATCCCGGCTTTCATGGTTTCGCCTCCTCGGGCGCGCGTTGTGGAACGGCTTGGTCGCGCGGGTCGGTATGATAAGCAATTCCCGCGGGCGCGGCAAGAGAAAAGCGTCCCGGCGGGCCCGGCGCCTACTGGTTCATGGCGCGCAGGAAGTCGTCGTTGCTCTTGGTCTCCTTGATCTTCTCCTGCAAGAGCTCCATGGCCTCCACCACGCCCATGGTTCCCAGCACCTTCCGGAGCACCCACATCTTGTTGAGCTCGTTCGGGCTGAGCAGCAGCTCCTCGCGTCGGGTCCCGGAGCGGAAGATGTCGATGGCCGGGAACAGTCGCTTGTCGACGAGGCGGCGGTCCAGGTGCAGCTCCATGTTGCCGGTGCCCTTGAACTCCTCGAAGATCACGTCATCCATGCGGCTGCCGGTGTCGATGAGGGCGGTGGCGATGATGGTGAGGCTGCCTCCCTCCTCGATGTTACGCGCGGCGCCGAAGAACCGCTTGGGCCGCTGCAGGGCGTTGCTGTCCACGCCGCCCGACAGCACCTTCCCGCTCGGGGGCACGATGGTGTTGTAGGCGCGCCCCAGGCGGGTGATGGAATCCAGCAGGATGACCACGTCCCGCTTGTGCTCGGTGAGCCGCTTGGCCTTCTCGATGACCATCTCCGCCACCTGGACGTGGCGCGTGGCCGGCTCGTCGAAGGTGGAGCTGACGACCTCGGCCTTGACCGAGCGCTGGAAATCGGTCACCTCTTCCGGCCGCTCGTCGATCAGGAGCACGATCAGCAGCACCTCGGGGTGGTTCTTGGTGATGCTGTTGGCGATCTTCTGGAGCAGAACCGTCTTACCCGTCCGGGGCGGCGACACGATCAGGCCGCGCTGCCCTTTCCCCAGCGGCGTGATGAGATCCATGATGCGCATGGAGATCTCTTCGCTCGACGTCTCCAGCCGGAAGCGCTGATTCGGGAACAGTGGCGTCAGGTTGTCGAAGAGGATCTTCTCTTTGACCAGCTCGGGGTTCTCGAAGTTGACCGCTTCGACCTTGAGGAGGGCGAAGTATCGCTCCCCTTCTTTGGGGGGGCGGACCTGTCCGGAGACCGTGTCTCCGGTCCGCAGGTCGAACCGCCGGATCTGCGAGGGGGAGACGTAGATGTCGTCCGGCCCCGGCAGGTAATTGTAGTCCGGCGCCCGCAGGAACCCGAAGCCGTCCGGCAGGATCTCCAGCACGCCTTCGGCGAAGATCAGGCCGTTCTTCTCGGTCTGGGCCTCCAGGATCTTGAAGATCATCTCCTGTTTCCGGAGGCCGCTGGCCCCGACCACGTTCAAGGTGCGGGCGATACCGGTCAGCTCGGCGATGGTCTTCTCTTTGAGTTCGGCGAGATTCATCGGAGTTCCTTTGGTGAGGTGGGTCGGGTCACGATCCCGCGCCGCTCAGGCGCGCGGCTCGCGGCCGCGGAAGGCACCGCCGCCCCCGGGCGCTCCAGCGTCCGGCGCGACGACGCGCGTAAGTGGCGATGCACATGTAACTGAGGCATCCTGTCCGTCGATTGGATGGTCCCGCGAATCACCTGTTGGGCCCGACACGGCAGCGGGCGAACTCGACCTTCGAAGCCTCGAGAGTGGAAAAGTTAGTGGGATGGTGCGAGGACAACTCGAAGTTAGGCGCAGTCTAAAGAGGCCCCGGAGCCTTGTCAAGTTTTTTTTCCGGGTGCCGACCGATGCGCCGCGCGCCGCGATGGCGACCTGTCGGAACCGGGGATTTCCGGTCAGCGAATGCGATACGTCTTGGTGAGCCGTTGTCCCTGCCGTTCCAGGTCGAGTTGGATGATGGAGACCTGCGGATCTCGCTCCATTTGACTATACACCCGGAAGACATCCGCGAAGCTCTTCACGGGCTGACCGTTCACGCCCAAGATGACGTCGCCGGCATCGAGGCCACCGCGTTCCGCCAGTTTCGGGCTCGTGACCCGAAATCCACGAGGGCCCAGCGTCCCGTCGGCAATTGGAGACTGGACGTCGAAATTGACCCCGTACTGAGACGACGCGCTCGGCCAGATCCTGGGCCAGGTCTCCGCCAAGAACTGGACGCCGTGCGCGAGTGCCGCGTTGAGGTCCGCTGCGTTGATCTCGTAGCTGTCCTCAGCCGTCGGCGTGACGCGGACGCGTCCCAGCAGGGTGTGCTCAAACTCCTTCCCTCCCGCGGCGCGCCCCGCGGACGCGAGGCCAACCTCCCTGCGCTCCGACGGGCTGACGAGGGACGCCGGCGCGTTCGTCGAGATATCGACCTCCAGCGCGGCATGATCGCCTCGCAGTTCGAGCACCCGCGGCTCCGCATCAAGCGGACCGCCGGTCGGCACGTACCGATACTCGACGACCCGCAGGCACAGCGTCCCCGTCAGCCGCCACCCGGGCCGTCCCGGAATGAGGCTGCCCGAGTGAATCCAGATCGCCTTGTGCCCGGGGCGGTCGCCGAGTTGCAGTCCGTGCTCCTCGATCCGCCTGATCCGGTACCCCTCACCGACCCCCTTGGGGTCCGCCAGGACGTCGCCCACACCGTAGAGTCGCAGCCGGGTCGTGGACGGATCCATGACGGTCGCGAACCACCGAGGCACATCAAACGACACCTCGGCAGTCGCCACGGGTGTGGACCCTATGGGGAGCGGTGACGGATTCCGCCCCGGATCCTGTCGCGACCCGCCACTCCCCGCGGCCCAGGCCGACCCAATCGGCGTCAGGAGCGCGCCGACGGTCAACAAGCCCAGCAGGACGCGCCAGGGCCGCACGCCCTGGTCGCAAGACCTCGAGCGGCGACCGGGGCGAGGATCGTCACCCCCAACTCCGCTAATAGCCACTGCAATCCCCCACACACCTGCAGGCCCGCGGTCGGTCGCCCGTGATGCGAGCCGGCGAAATAGCGTCGCCCCGTTCGCGGCGCTCCTGCAACACGCACGAGCGCCGCCTACCTCCGGGACGTCAGGGCGTCACGACCAGGACCACAAACCCCTCGAACGCCAGATTGCACGAGCTCGGCTTTAACCCGAATACCTTGAGGTGGTCGCCGACTTTGATCTGCTCGAAACTCATCAATGCGTCGTTGTCGCTCCGTTGGTCGAGAATGGTGGCGGCGTCGCGAACGTGGACGGCGGTCCCGACGTCCTGCCCGGCCGGGCGCACGATCAGCGTGCGCCCGCCCCGGATCTCGGTCACCATGCCCTCGATGGAGTCGGTGAGCACCGTGACCTCCGTGGCCGTCGCCTGGGAAGCGTCGGGGTCCACGAGCACGCGGACCCGTGTCCCCGTGCAGACGAGATCCAGAGGAACCCGTCCGTCCCCTTCGAGGACGATCGGGGTGTCCGTCGGGACGAAGACCTCTGTCGTCGGGACACCGCCAGGCGGCTGCACGGTGAGTAGCCGACCCTCCGCGGAGTCGGCGAACCCGACAACCTCGCCCGAGATCGTGACCTGTCGCAGCAGGACCACGGCGGCACGCAACTCGGACGGCGACGGCGTGAAGAGTTTTCCGAAGACGCGCGCGGGAACACCCGACGCGATCGCGTCCCACCCCACCTCGGCGTCGCAACCGCGAAACACGAGACTGTCGCCCTGGAACAGCCGCACGTTCGTATCGCCGACCAGCTCCTGTCCCGCATCGGGTCGGAACGGGAAGAGATTCGCCGGGGTCTGCACCGGACCCTGGGCGGTCCCGTCAACGGTCAGCACCTCCCCGACGACGGCCACGCGCGCCCGGAAGCGCCCCAGGACGTCCAGGCGTCCCCTGGCCCATACCTGCTGGCCTTTGGCAAGGATTGCGACCGTTGCCGGAAGGCCATTCGCGGCGAAAACCGGCGCGTCGGGCTCCAGCCACACGGTGAGGCGGCCTCGCGCTCCAGTGAGGTCGAGGACGAAGCCGTCGACCGTCCTGTCCTTATCCCGGTCAACGAGTTCGATGATCGTCCCGGTGACATTCCCCGGACACCGCTGGAGCGGCGCGCCGGGGGTGATGTCCACGAACACCACGGGCCGGAAGATGCACTTGCCGGAATTCCCCGCCGGATGCAGATTGATGGACTTGTTGGCGTCCATGTCCAGCCGGATGGCCAGGGACTCGCCCGATCGCACCTCGAAGCCGCCGCGGGGGTTCAGATCGATCTTCCCGCTCGGCAGCTTGATCAGTTCCAGGTCGCACGGTCCACCCACGGCTTCGACGCTCGCGACCTCGAGTCGGATCTTCTCGTACCGACCCGCCGGGACATCCCCCCTGATCCCGAGCAGGAAATCCTCGTCACGATACGCAAGCAAGTCAACCCTGTGACCGGCGGGCGTGGGCGATTGAAATATGACGACCTGGCCCGCGGCGTTTCCCGGCGCGGGAATGAGGGACACCTTGGTCACGTAGACATAGATGTGATCGTAATCATCGGCCGGTCCATCGCCGACCAGCAACGCCACGGTGCCGGTGCCCCCTTCGGTGCCGGTGCCCCCAGTGGTGCCGGTCACACCAACGCCACCGCCGCCACCACCACCCCCACTGGTGGCAATAATGCTTGCCAGTCCGAACAGGATGGCGAACGAAAGAGCCGAGAACCGAAGCGCCCGTCCCACCGCCGCCCAGATGCCTCTTCTCGTCAACATGATCGGCCCCCTTCCATCGTCGCTAATAAAAGAAAATAGGCCGCCACGGCACCGACGGCCATGGCGAACAGATCCAACGGGTCGAAGGTCCCGTCGCGAAAGAAAGGACGGGCGCTCTCCAGAACAGGGAGCGAGTCAAACCACCGTGGAACGAACCGTTCGGACCACGCTGGAAACCTCTGACCCAACTCAAATGCGGCATCCGTGGCAAACCACCCCAGCACCACGATCAGAGACCCCCTCTGACCGCAGGCGAGAATCCCCCCGGTGATGAGCGCGAAGGCAAACGCATGGATGAACGCGGGCAGGTTCTGGCCCAGGGAGCCAAAGAGCGTTGACGCGCCCTCATACATGGCATGCGTCACGCCGATCCGCTGGAGGAAATAGATCTGCTCGGGACGCCGATCGGCGAGATACACCAGAAGACCGACACCCAGCGCCGTCACGCCGATCGCGATCCGCGTCACGGAGGAGGCGCGCATCGTCATATGATCCCCCTGCCGATCGCCACCCACGAACCGAGGCGCGACACCGCACCACTCCGATCCGCATTCCTTCACGCCGCGAAGAGCGCCGACTGAACACCGCGACCGCATTGCACGGGATGGCGTGAAGAGTATGGCCCGCCAGGGAAATCAGGAGCACGGACCGTACCAAGCGTCAACGTCTTGAAAACGTTGCCCGGCGAATCCCGAACATGCATGAAAGTGTCTAGTATTCCGACACCACCTTTTTTGGTGAGCCCCGCCAAGTCGCGCGATGAGCGGCCGCAAATTCCCGAGCGTCTGCCTCGGGAAATCGCGCCTCGCGACTCGCAGTTCTTAACCGGGGAATGAGCTGAAGCGCGAGGGTCAGCGTCCCAGGCTCAGCGGCTTCGCGACCCTGGACTAGGTGGCGGGGGCGTCCCCGATGCAGAGTAAAGCGGAATACACGGTCTCGACCTGGCGGTCGGTCGCCGCCAAATCTCCGCCGTTGTCGATGACGTAATCGGCCTGGCACGCCTTGTCCGCGTTCGCCCACTGCGCCGCCAGTCGCTGGCGCGCCTCTTCCTCCGTGAGGCCGCGGGCGCGCGCGACGCGCTCGACCTGGACGTCCGTCGGGGCGGTCACCACGACGATCCGCTGGAATCGGCTCCGCTGTCCCGTCTCCAGGATCAGGGCCGCCTCGACCACGCATACCGCCCGCCCCGCTGCCGCCGCCGCGCGGATCTCGGCTTCGCACGCGGCCCAGATGGCGGGATGCATGATGGCTTCGAGCGCGGCGCGGCGGGAGGGGTCGGCGAACACGATCTCGCCCAGGCGCCGCCGGTCAATACGCCCGGCCGAGTCCAGAATACCCCTCCCGAACTCCTCGACGATGGCAGCGTAGCAGGGTGCTCCGGACTCCTGGAGTTTCCGACTGATCCGATCGGCATCCACCACGGCAGCCCCCCGGGCCGCGAACATGGCGGCCACCGTGGACTTCCCGACGGCGATGCCTCCGGTCAGGCCGACGAGAATCATGTCGGCTCCGTGCAATTCCAAACCGACAACCGACAACCGACAACCGACCAATGGAGATCGTTGATCGGTTTTCAGTTGTCGGTTCTCGGTTTTACATTGGTCTTTGGGTTACAGATCATCGGCCATGCCACCCAAGGCAGGTTGGCTGAACTGCTGGACCAACCGGGTGAATTCCAGTTCCCGGAAGATCGCCAGCAGGGCCGGCACATCCGGCTCCCGGCGCGCGAGATCGGCCATCCCCCAGGGCACCGGGAGATCCGTCCGGATCGTCGCCAATCGCTTGCTCAACCGGGCCTGCTCGACATGCGCCAGGAGCGCCTCCCGCAGCTTGGGCCGCTCCACTTCGGCCGCCCGCGCCAGCACCGTCTCCAGGCTGCCGAAACGCCGGAGCAGGTCCCGGGCGGTCTTCTCCCCCACGCCCGGAACGCCCGGAATGTTGTCGCTGCTGTCCCCCATGAGGGCGAGGAAATCCGCCACCTGCCCCGGCTCGATCCCGTAGCGTCGCTCCACCTCGGCCGGCCCGAAGGTCCGCGGCGCCAGCGGATCGCGCACCAGGATGCGGGCTCCGACGATCTGCAGCAGGTCCTTGTCCGCCGTGACCACCCGCACCAGATACGACTGGGCCGCCGCCTGGACGGCGACGGTCCCCAGGATGTCGTCCGCCTCTTCACCCTCGATCATGAGGACCGGAACCCGCATCGCCTGGAGCACCCGCTGCACGAATGGAATCTGGCTGACCAGCGTCTCGGGCATGGGCGGCCGCTGCGCCTTGTAGGCGGGGAACTCGCGGTGTCGGGCCGTCGGGCCGGGCCCGTCGAAGACGACCGCCAGCGCCTGCGGCTCCTCTTCCCGGAGCAGTTTCAACAGGATGGTGGTGAAGCCGAGGACGGCGTGGGTCGGCACCCCGCGGGAATTGCTCAGCGGGGGCAAGGCGTGGAAGGCCCGATACAAGGATGCGCTTCCGTCCACCAAGACCAAGCGCGGCGCATCCGGCATGACAGACTCCCCTGTGGTGGCAAGCTCAATCTAAAACCGACAACTGACACGACAACCGGTCAACCGTATTATATGGTCGGTTGTCGGTTATCGGTTTTACATTTCTCGTATCGGTTGTCGGTATTCCATTGCCGCTCGACCAGGCGTCAGGCTGTTTCGCGCGCCAGCGGCAAGCGGACGCACACCGTGGTGCCCTGCTCCTCGCCGCCCTCCAGTTGCAGCGTTCCCCCGTGGGCGTGGACGATCGCCCGGGCCACCGCCAGGCCCAGACCCAGACCGCGCGCCGGGCGGCTGGGTCCCATATCTCCCTGCGTGAACGGTTGCAGCAGGCCCTGCACCTGTCCGGGCGGGATCGTCCCGTGGCTGTTGGTGATCCGCACCTCGGCGCCGGCACCCTCTTCCCGGGCGGTCACCGCCACCGTTCCGCCGGATTCGTTGAATTTCACGGCGTTCTCCAGGAGGTTGAAGAACAGCAGGCGGAGACGCTCGGCGTCCCCCTGGACCATCCGGAGAGTGGGGTCCACGTCCACAGAGAGGGCAATCCGCCGCTCGCGACATTCGGCAGCCAGCGCCGCCGCCGCTTCCCGCAGGAGATCCGCCAGGCTCACCGCTCCCGCGGTGCGGACCCCGTCGCCGCGCTCGCACTCGACGAAGGCGAGCAGGTTCTCGATGAGGCCCCCGAGACGCGTGGCGCTCTTGTGCACCGCCGTCAGACTCTCCCGCTGCGCGGCGGAGATCGGCCCGAACTGCCCCGTGAGCAAGAGATCCAGCCAGCCGTGCATGATAGTGAGCGGCGTGCGAAACTCGTGGCTGACGGCGGACAGGAGATTGGACTTGAGCTGATCCAGTTCCTTCAGGCGACGATTGACCTCGGACAGCTCGACGTTCTCGCGCCGCAACCGATGCTCCTCCAGGCATCGCTGCACCACGTGAAAGATCTCCGACAGCCCGAAGGGTTTCAGGAGGTAGTCGGAGGCGCCCCCTTTGAGGGCGCTGACCGCCGACTCCACCGTCGCGGCGCCCGTCATCAGGATGATGGCCGTCTCCGGAAATCTGACCCGGATCCGCTCCATCAGGGTCAGGCCGTCCATGCCCCCCATCCGGAGATCGGTCAGCACCACGTCGAACGGGGCCCGCGCCAGGGTCGCCAGCGCCTCCGCGCCCGAGGCGGCCCCTTCGGCCAGGTAGCCCTGCGTCCGAAAGGCCATCACCAGCGTCGTCAGCAGGCCTCGCTCGTCGTCCACGATCAGGATACTAGGCAACCCGGCCTCCCCGCGGTCCCGGGATCTCGGCGACCGCTCCACCGTCCGGCCGAGGTCCAATCTCCCGCACACGCCTGCACGACGGCCAGGGCCGCCAGGGCCGCCGTCTCGGCGCGCAGCAAGCGCGGCCCCAGCGAGACTCGCCGGCCCCCGCGCCGGGTGGCCAGGGAGACTTCCTCGGGGCTGAGCCCGCCCTCGCCGCCGACCAAGACCGTCACCTCGGCGGCGCCGAGCAACGTCCCGCACACCTCGGCCAGCGGCCGAGCGCCGCCGCCCTGGTCGCAGACGAGGAGCACCGGGCTCGGCGGATCCATCCGGAGGTATTGCTCCACGGCGCAGGCGGGTGCCAACTCGGGCAGCCGGCGACGCCCGCACTGCTCCGTCGCCTCCATGATGATCCGACGCCAGCGGGCCTCGCCCCCGGAGGCGGCGGTCCGCCGCACGCTGTGCTCCGCCTCCAGGGGGACGATGCGCGAGACGCCGAGCTCGGTGGCCTTGGCCACGATGAGGTCCATGGCCGCCCCGCGGGGCGCGACCTGTGCCAGGGTGACGGCAAGACGGGGCGGAGTCTCCGGGGGGTGTTCCGCCAGCAGGCGGGCCTGCGCGCGTCGGGGCGTGGCCTGCGTCAGCTCCGCGGTCCACTCTCGACCGGTGCCGTCGAAGACCGCGATCAGGTCGCCCGCGCCGAGGCGCAGGACGGAGACAAGCTGGTGGGCCTGCGCAGGGCCGAACGCCGCCTGGCCCCCCGCCAGCCCCTCGGGAGAGAGGAAGAAACGTCGATGATGCGCGCGTCCCACGGGGCAGCCGGCCTCACTCGAAGAGGGCCTTGACCTTGTCCCAGAACCCCTGAACCAGCGGGCTCCCCTCGCTGTTCTCCAGTTTCGCGAACTGTTCCAGCAGGTCGCGTTGCTTGGCCGACAGATGCGCGGGGACCTCGACGAAGATCCGCGCCAGCAGATCGCCCTGACCGTACCCGCGCACGTTCGGGAACCCCTTGCCGCGCATGCGGAACTCGGCCCCGGTCTGGGTTCCCGGCGGGATCTTGAGGGTGGCGCGCCCCGAGATCGTCGGGATCTCGATCTGCGCCCCCAGGGCGGCCTGACTGAAGCTGACGGGCACCTCGCAGTAGACGTCGTCGCCGTGCCGGGTGAAGAGCGAATGCTCCTTCACGGCCACGACGACGTACAGATCCCCGGGCGGGCCGCCCCGCACGCCCACCTCCCCCTCGCCGGCCAGCTTCAGCCTGGTGCCGGTCTCCACACCGGCCGGGATCTTCACCGTCAAGGTTCGCTCGGCCTTGGTCTGGCCCAGCCCGCGACAGGTCTGGCAGGGATGCTCGACGATGCGCCCCTCACCGCGGCAACGGCCGCAGGGTTGGCTGACCGTCAGGAATCCCTGCGAGAACCGCACCTGACCCGTCCCGCGGCAGTTCTTGCAGACCGTCGGCTGCGAGCCGGGCTTGGCCCCGCTGCCCCGGCAGGTCGCACAGGTCTCCAGCCGGGGGATGACGATCTCTTTCTCGACGCCGGTGGCCGCCTCCTCGAAGCGGATCTCCAGGTTATACCGCAGGTCCGCCCCGCGGTGGGCGCTCCGCCCGGTGCGGCCGGACCGCCCCCCGAAAAACCCCTCGAAGATGTCGTCGAAGATGCTGCCGAAGCCCGGGTCGAAGTCGCCGAAGCCCTCGCCGCCGCGACCGGGGCCGGCGGTCCCGAAGCGGTCGTAGGCTTCGCGCTTCTCGGCGTCGCCCAGGACCGCATACGCTTCACCGATCGCCTTGAAGCGGTCCTCCGCCGCCGCATCGCCGGGATTCTTGTCCGGGTGATGGAGATGCGCGAGCTTCCGGTACGCCTTCTTGATCTCGTCGGGGGCGGCTTCGGGCGAGACCCCCAGGACCTGATAGTAATCCCGCTTCTGACTCACGCGCCCGCGCCCTCATTCTCCGCGCCGCTGCCTGTCGCCGATGCGGAACGCGACACCTTGACCATGGCCGCGCGCAGTACGCGCCCCTCCAGGAGATACCCCTTCTGGACCTCTTCCACGACCAGGTTCTCCGGCCCGTCGGCAGTTTCGACCTGCGCGATGGCTTGGTGCAGACCGGGATCGAAGGGTTGACCGGCCGCCTCCAGCGGTTTCACCCCGGCCTTGTCCAGGGTCGAGCGGAACAGGCGGACGATCATCTCGATCCCGTCCGCGACGGCCTCGCGGTTGGCCGATCCGGCCCGCGCCGAGACCAGGGCGCGTTCCAGGTTGTCCAGCACGGGGAGGAATTCCAGCAGCAGGCCCTCGGTGGCAAACTTGAGGAACTCCGCCTTCTCGCGGGCCATCCGCTTCTTGTAATTGTCGAACTCCGCCTGGAGCCGCAGGAGTCGATCCTGCAGGCGCTCCGCCTCTTGCGCCTTGGCGGCCAGCGCCTCCTCCGGCCCGGGTGCGGCGGCCGGAGCGGGGGTGGCCGCGCTCGCCGGCTCGCCTGATGGGGACGACGGAACTTCCGATTCGATAGTCGGTTCCATGACTCCCTACAGACAGAACGGGAGGACCCGCAGGTCCTCCCGCAAGAAAGAGGTGTGCCGAGCTACGCCGCCTGCTCCGACAACGATCGACTGAGGAGATTGGCCGTCGTCTCCACCAGGGCCACCGTCCGGCCGTAATCCATCCGGGTGGGTCCCAGAACGCCCAGGACACCCAGGATCTGCCCCTGCCGGCGATAGGGGGAGGCGACCACGCTGAGGTCCTGGATGTCCTGAACCGGGATCTCGCTGCCGATGAAGATTCGACATCCCCCGCCCCGCAGACACTCGCTCAGCAGGATCACCAGCTTCGACTTCTCCTCGAACGCGGTGTAGAGCGATTTCATTCTCTGAATGTCGGCAAACTCCGGTTGATCCGCGATGCGTGCCGCCCCGGCCACGTATACGTCCGCTTCCGTGTCCCCCGCCAGGGCTTGCGCCCCGAGCCGCAGGGCTTGGGCCAGCAGCCGGTCGTAGAGGGCCTTTTCCTCGGCCATCTGCGCAACCAAGAGGTCGCGCACCTCGTGGAGCGTCCGCCCCTTGAGCAGATCCGAGAGGTATCGGGCCATCCGGTCCAGGTCGTCTTGCGTGACGACCTCCTCCACCATGATCGTCTTGTGGTGCACCAGTCCGGAATCCGCCAGCAGGATCACCAGCACCCGATCCCGCGCCAGCGACACGAACTCGACGCGCTGGAAGCGGCTGTCCTGGAGCCGCGGCGCCAAGGCGACGGCGACATAGGGAGAGAGGGCGAACAGCAGCTTCCCCGCCTCACGCAAGAGATCGTCCGCCTCGGCCGCCGAGGGGCCCACGCGCTGCTCGATCCGCTCCACCTCTTCGCGGCTGAGCGGTGCTCGATCCATCAGATTGTCGACGTAGAGACGATACCCCTTGTCCGTGGGCACCCGACCCGCCGACGTGTGCGGCTGGGCGACGTACCCGGACTCCTCCAGGTCGGACATGATCGTCCGAATGGTCGCGGGACTCAGCGAGAATCCATACTTCCGCGAGAGGGTGCGCGACCCGACCGGTTCCGCCGTGCGGATGTAGTCCTGCACGATGGCACGGAGCACACCCTGATGTCTATCGTTCATCATGCCTGTAACCTCGGCACCTTGGCACTCACCTAACGAGAGTGCCAGGACAGCTCCACTATAGACAAGCGACGGAAGGTTGTCAAGGCGCCGGGGGGGGCGAAACAGCGCTCAGCTTTCAGCGGTCAGCGGTCAACAAATAGACACGGCCGCGCGCTGCCTGAAAGCCGTTCCCCGATCACGCTTTGCGAATTTCTCTTTGGCTGACCGCTGACTGCTGACTGCTGATCGCTGAAGGCTTCACTCCTCACTGCACCAGGCTCCCCAACCGGTTCCACCGAATCATCGTGGGATGCGACAGCACATGGAGAATGCTCATCACGGCCGATCCGTAGGGGATATCGTCGCTCCGGACCGAGAAGTAGACGATGAACGCTTTCCCTTTGACCTTGTTGACGTCCAGAAACCCCCACACCCGGCTATCCATGCTATGGTCCCGGTTGTCCCCCATCATGAACAGGCGTTCGGGCGGGACGACGATCGGCCCCAACTTCTCCCGCTCGCCCAGGCGGCCCATCGGCCAGTCCCCGTACACCGCGTACGGCTCGTCCAGCGGCTTGCCGTTGACGAGCACCTCCTTGCCGCGAATCTCCACGGTCTCCCCGGGGAGGCCGATCACGCGCTTGATGAAGTCTCGCGTTTCGTCCTGGGGAAATTTGAAGACGATGATATCCCCGCGGTGGACGGGGCGAAAATAAAAGAGAAACTTGTTCACCAGGATGTGGTCGCCGATCTGCAGCGTCGGCAGCATGGATCCGGAGGGGATCTTGAAGGCCTGGACCACAAAGGTACGGATCACCAGCGCCAGAAGGACCGCGACAATCAGGGCTTCGGCGTATTCCCGCACCACCGACTTGGATCGGGGCGCCGTGATGATCGCCTTGTCCGTAGACTCGTCGTCCCGCGCTCGTTTACTCATTGGTCACTTTTTCTCCTCGACCGTCAAGAGCGCCATGAAGGCTTCCTGGGGGATCTCCACACGCCCGACCTGCTTCATCCGGCGTTTGCCTTCGGCTTGCTTCTCCAGGAGCTTTCGCTTGCGCGTGATGTCGCCGCCGTAGCACTTGGCCGTCACGGCCTTGCGGAGCGGGGCGATCCGCTCACGGGCGATGACCTTGCTGCCGATCGCCGCCTGGATCACGACCTCGAACAGCTGGCGCGGGATCAGTGTCCGCATGCGCTCCGCCAGCACGCGGCCGCGCGCCTGCGCGTACTCCTTGTGGATGATGAAGGACAGGGCGTCCACCGGCTCGCCGTTGACCAGGATGTCCAGCTTGACGAGGGGAGTCTCCCGGTAATCGAGGAAATCGTAGTCGAACGAGGCGTATCCTCGGCTGACCGACTTCAGCCGATCGTAGAAGTCGAGGACGATCTCGTTCAGCGGCAGCTCGTAATTGATGACCACCCGCGCATCCTGCAGGTACTCGATCCCCTTGTGCACACCCCGCTTCTCCTGGCACAGGTTCAGGATCGCCCCCACGAATTCCGTCGGCGCCATGATGGAGGCGGCGATGAACGGCTCCTCGATCATGGCGGTGTCCTGCGGCGGCGGGAGCTTGCTGGGGTTCTCCACCTCCACCACCGTGCCGTTGGTCTGGGTCACTCGGTACACGACCGTCGGGGCGGTGGTCAGCAGCGTCAGGTTGAACTCCCGCTCCAGCCGTTCCTGGACGATCTCCAGGTGCAGCAACCCCAGGAACCCGCAGCGAAAGCCGAATCCCAGCGCCAACGAGGTCTCGGGCTGGAACGAAAACGAGGCGTCGTTGAGCTGGAGCTTCTCCAGCGCCCCCTTGAGGTTGAGATAGTCCTGGCTCTCGACCGGGTACAGTCCCGCGAAGACCATGGGACGGACCTCGCGGAAACCGGGAAAGGGGCGGGCGGTGGGGCGGTCCGCCTCGGTCATGGTATCGCCGACGCGGCTCAAGCGGACGTCGCGGATCCCGGCGATCACGTAGCCGACCTCGCCGGCCGCCAGTCGGTCCACCGGCCGCATGCCGGGAGTGAACACGCCGACCTGGTTGACCTCGAACAGGGTCCCCCCGGACATGAGCTGGATCCGCATGCCGGGGGCCACGCTCCCCTCGAACACCCGGACGTAGACGATCACGCCCTGGTAGCTGTCGAACCAGGAGTCGAAGATCAGCGCCTTGAGCGGCGCCGCCGGATCGCCCTGCGGCGGGGGGATCCGGGTCACGATGGCGTCCAGGATCTCCTCGATACCCTGCCCGTACTTGGCGCTCACAGCCACGGCCTCGCTGCCGTCCAGCGCCAGGATCTCCTCGATCTGCGTCCGGACCTTGGCCGGATCCGCGCTCGGCAGGTCGATCTTGTTGATCACCGGGACGATGGTCAGGTTGTTCCGCATCGCCAGGTAGACGTTGGCCAGCGTCTGCGCCTCGACGCCCTGCACGGCGTCCACGACCAGGACGGCCCCCTCGCACGCCGAGAGGCTCCGCGACACCTCGTAGGTGAAGTCCACGTGGCCCGGCGTGTCGATCAGGTTCAGCACGTACTCGCGCCCATCGGGGGCCCGGTGTGCCAACCGCACCGCCTTGGCCTTGATGGTGATCCCACGCTCCCGCTCCAGATCCATGCTGTCCAGGACCTGGTCCGACATCTGGCGGGCCGAGAGGGTTCCCGTGCGCTCCAGCAGCCGGTCGGCCAGCGTGGACTTGCCGTGGTCGATATGCGCGATGATGGAGAAGTTCCGAATGTGGTCCATGAGCAGCCGTTCACCATGCAACGTTCAGCGGTCGAGGTTCGAGGCCCAACGTTGAACGCCGTACGTCGAACGTTGAACACATGCCAAAATCACCAGTCGCGCTCGCGGACGAAATCTACCAGGCGGTGGAGGGTGTGGCGAGCCGGCGAGTCGGACACCGGGTCGAGGCGCGCGCGGGCGCGGGCAAGGTACTCGTCCACCAGCTCCATGGTGGCCGGTACGGCCGCGTAGCGGTCCACCATCTCACGCAGCGGGGCGAGGTCGTCGTCTCCCAGATCGTCCCGGACGGCGAGGGACTTCAGGCGTGCCCGCTCTTCGGGTCCGGCGTGCTTCATCACGTGCATCACGGGAAAGGTGATCTTGCCCTCCCGGAAGTCGCTGCCCACCGGCTTCCCCAGGCGCTCTTCCCGCGCGATGTAGTCCAGCGCGTCGTCCACCAGCTGGAATCCGATCCCCAGGTTCAGGCCGAAGGACGCCAGGGCCTCCACCATGACCTCCGGCGCATCGGCCATCAGGGCGCCGGCCCGGCAGGCGGCCGACATCAGGGCCGCGGTCTTTCCCGTCACGATCTTGAGGTAGTCCGCCTCGCCGATGCCGAGGTCGCGGAGGAGCTGCAACTGGAGGACCTCCGCCTCCGTCATGGCCACCGTGGCGTCCGCGAACGCCCGCAGGATGCGCCGGTCCCGATCGGCCACCAGGTCCTGGATCGCCCGGGAGTAGAGGAAGTCCCCGACCAGCACCGAGACGTCCGCCCCCCAGCGGGCCATCGCCGAGGGGCGTCCCCGCCGCGTGGCGGCGCGATCCACGATGTCGTCGTGCAAGAGGGTCGCGGCGTGCATCATCTCCGTCGCCGAGGCGAGCGTGATGCCGCGGTCGCACCCGTCCGCGCCACACGCCTTGGCGGCGAGCAAGAGCAGGGCGGGGCGGATCCGCTTCCCGCCCGAGGCCAGCGCATATCGCGCCACGACCGCCAGCAACGCCCCGTTGTCCTCGACCGGGGTCTGCAGGCGCTCCTCGACTTCCCGCAGTTCACGCGAGATGACGAGGAAGAGCCCGTTATGCGTCGCCACGCCGGCCATGAGAATCAGTCGCTCCAGTCACAACAGTCATTTTCAAACCGACAACCGATAACTGACAACCGAACAACCGTTTCCGTCATTGATCGGTCCTCGGTTGTCGGTTTTGCATGGTGCTTTCCCCAACCCGGCATCTCCGACGTTGCGCGCCCGAGCGTTTTGACGGCAGGTTAGAATACAACGGTTGATGCATTCAGTCCATAGCACACCGCGGAGTCGTCCGGTCCACGCAACCGCCAGGCTCGGAACCAAAGCCAAGTTCAAACCGACAACCGATAACTGACAACCGAACAACCGTCTCCGTCATTGATCGGTTCTCGGTTGTCGGTTTTCGGTTTTGCATTGCCCCAGCGTCCCGGCAGGGCGTGAGGCCGGTCGCCGCGAGGAGTAGGACTTGGATGGCCAACGTCACGCGGCATGGAATAACACGGCGGGCTCATATCAACCGGTCGCGAGTCCAGGATGGATCTCGGCGGCAATCCAGAACGGCATATACCCGCGCGATACCCTTGTCGACGCGATAGTAGACAGCGAAGGGAAAACGCTTGGAGAGAAGGCGGTTGTAGCCGAAATGCCTGGCGTGAACGCCAGCACAGAATTGCAGAGAATCGATGTCGGAGAATAGGGAATCGAGGAAGTAATCACCCAGACCTGTAACCTGGCTCTCGTAGAAACGGCAGCCGGCGGCCAGGTCTTGCTGCGCCTCGTCAAGAACCTGGACCTTCACTTCGTGGAGTCTCGGATGCTCTGTTTCGCCTCGGCCCAGTCGATAAACTGAGAAGACCCGTCCTGGACGCGCTGCTCTCGATTCCTCAGGACATCCGCGTGCCAGGACGGAGACGGAACGTCATCTGGCCTCCGGCAAAGGCTCTCCCAGATCGCCTCGAGTGCGTTGAGCTTTTCTGCGGTCGTCATCTGGTCAAGTGGCAGAGTCACATCCATGGAAAACCCCCCGCCGCAATCCGATCTGATGGCTCTCATGATACCCGACTGAAACGCACCGTCAAAGCAAAACGGACAACTTAGAGTGCGAAACCGGAAAACGCCTCCATCATTGATCGGTTCTCGGTTGTCGGTTGTCGGTTTTGCATTGTCCCGGCACCCCGACGAATCCGGGCCACCACCGGACGCAGACCAGCACCACCGCGCACCCCAGCACGGCCCCGGCCAGGACATCCGACGGGAAATGCGACCCCAGGACGATGCGGGACCAGCCCACCAGCGCCGCCAGAGCGCCCCACGCCCACCATCCCTTCGGATACCACAGGGAGAGCACCGTCGCCAGCGCGAACGCCGTGGTGGCGTGCCCGGATGGAAACGAGGCCAGGGCGTAGGGCGCCGGAAAGCAGGGAAAGACGGCCAGGAACGCGCCGGCTGCCGCCGCGTTCGGCCGCGCCCGGCAAACCAGGTTCTTGAGGAGCTGGTCCAGGATTCCCGCCAGGGCCACGGCCAGCCCGCCCAAGAGGCCGCGCCGCAGGGCGGCGGCGTCGGCCCGCCACCACGCCCGCAGGCCGATCGCCAGCGGAATCGCGATATCCACCAGCCCGTACCCAAGCCACGTCACCCACCCCATCAAGCCCACGAGCCCCGCCTGGCCGTGAGGCCGGAGCGCGGCCATCAGGTCGCGATCCAGCACGACCGCACCAGGCACGAGCACGCGTGCCGATCGCAATCCCTACCCACCAACCGGCCGGGACGGCGTGCAGGTGCGTGGATTCCATTGGTCGGTTCTCGGTTGTCGGTTCGTTGACGATTGACGATTGACGATTGCCGGCTTCCCCGTTTGGCAGGAACACGAAGGCCCCAGGGGATCGCTCCCCTGGGGCCTTCAGGCCATGCCTACAACCGACTAGAAGTTGTAGTACAGCTGCAGCACGTACTCGGAGACCGTGTCGCCACCGGTCGGGATCAACCAACCGGCCGCGCCCTGGATCTTGAAGTTGGTCCAGAGGTCGTAGTCGGCCCGGAAGGAGATTTCCTGCCCGAAGCTGCTCTTGCCGGCGAGGCCGCCGACACCCTGACCGTTGGCCGCCGTCGCCGTGAAGCCCGTGCCCCGGTAGCTCGGGCCGTAGCACGCGCTGCCGGCTGCGGTACCGCTGCGCGTTGAAGGCACAGTTCGCGGAGTTGGTGGTCCATCCGGCCCAGCCGTACATTCCGCGCAGCCAGAGGGCCTTGACCGGCCGATACTCGGCGCCGGCGCCCAGCATCCACAGACCGGCCGGGTAGTCCTGGCTGGTCTCGGTCGCGTCGTAGTTGCCGCCGCTGCCGATCAACTCGTACAGACCGCCCGCGCCGTTCCACGACGGGGAGATCCAGGGCATCGCCTCGCTCTTGCCGCCGTTCTGCTTGTCGCCGGTGGAGTACGAACCGACGGCGTGGATCAGAACCGGGCCGACCGGGATGTGCACGCCGGCGTCAAGCGCCCAGCCCTGCACGTTCGTCCGGCCAGGGTCGTTGCTCGTGAAGGAGCCGCTGTTCCCACCGTTCTGCTGACCGAACAACCAGTCCAGGTCATACTTCAGGAACCCGAGGTCGCCGGTGACGGTCAAGCCGAGGAACTGCTGCGACGCCACCGCGGGGTTCGCGCTGGCCGCGTTCCGGCCGTAGATGTAGTACAGGCCGGGGTTCAGCCACTTCGCCCATATTCAGGGTGGCACCGCCCTGGTAGTAATCCAGGTTGTTGTCGGTGACGTTATTGGACGGATTCTGGGTCGCCGTGATCGCGGTCGCCGTGGTGGTACAACCGGCGTTGGTACAAACGGTCGTCGTGATCGCGGTCCACGGCTGCCCGCTGCTCGCGCGGTACCAGCCAAAGTCGTAGCTTAGCATCTTGTAGCTGCCGTAGGCCCGCAAGCCGGCCACGTCGTCGTCGATGATGATGCCCTTCGGCAGATACCAGGGCTGGAGGCCGGCGCGCCAGCGGAGCGGGATACCCATCGGGGACGCAAAGTCCACGTAGGCCCACTTCGTCTCGACGTTGATGCCATCCGCACCCATGGCGCCGCCCGAGCCGTTGCCGACGCGGGTGCCCACCGCCGGGATGTTGCCGTTCGTGCCGGCGTTGGTCACGCCCGACGCGCCGCCGCCGTTGCCCCACTCGATGTCGCCGATCTCCAACCGCAACGTGGCCGTCATGTTGCCGTTGTCGTCGCTGACGTCAAAGCGCGGGCGAATGCGGAGCTGGACACCGCCCGGGTTCGTCCCTGGGCCGTCGCTGAAGCCCTGGTTCACCATGTTATAGAACCGGACCCGATACTCGGCGCCGAACTTGAAGTCCAACGCCATCGCTGGGGTGGCCACGAGGAGCGCGAGCGCCACGATGGCCATCAGCTTGCAGAACTGTTTCATTAGGTCACCCTCCATTTCTCGTAGGATATGTTCGATCCCAGTGAAGCGACTGACCGAACCGCTGAGATAACTTGCCGAGTCTTCCGGTTTCACATCCCCCCTTTGCCGTTGTGCCATCGCGGTTTTACCGAGGCATGACACTGGATGCACCAGAATGACGCCGTGAACACCCGCCCGCTCTTTCGAGCACCGCCTCGACCATGCCCCAGGAGCCGTCCGGGTGGAAACCCCTTTCTAATCGTCCTCTAATCTATTAATGGGCGGGACCTTACCAAGCGCCTGATACGGTGTCAATATCTTTTTTCAAAAGGTCCGGTTTGCCATTTTGCAGCATCCATGCCAGGTTGCATTGAAAAATACCCTTCAAGAAACAAGGGGTTACGCCTTGTCCGGTTTTACCCATGCCCCCGGTCGTGGCCGACCCACCACAGCGACCATGGCAATCGCACCACACTTCAGGCCAATGTAAAACGGACAACCGACAACTGACAACCGGCCAATGCGTTGTTTTTCATTGACCGGTTCTCGGTTGTCGGTTTTAGTATTTTCCAGTGCCCGCAGGGCCTAGCCTTGCGGTTTGAGATCCAGTAAGACCACCGTCGTCCGACTCGTGGACATCCCGATCAGATTCGTCTGGACGACCAGGAGGACAAGCTTCCGGTTTCCGCTCCCGTCCGGGTCCATGAGGGCGAAGTCGGCGATGTATCCCGGAACCTCCCGGGTCTCCCAGACCGGCTGCATCCCCACGCCATCCCAACTGAGACCCAGCATCTTGCCCTTGTCATACATCCGCGTCGCGAACACGTATCCCGTGGACGGCGTGTTCCGCGGAACCACGAGCTGCTTCTTCCCGTTCCCCATGACGTCCTGGAAGACCATGCGGCCCTGGAGAAGAATCGGCTTCGGTACGATCCCCGACCGCGGGTTCTCCCCGGCCCGGGAGGGATCGTATTCGATGACATTCTCCGTTCCGCCGAACCGATCGCTCGTCCGGTAGAGCTCCGCCCCGCTCCGGTCGAAGACCCGCAGATAATCCTGATGGTCCAGCACCAGGACCTTCAACGTCCCGTCGCCCTCCAGATCGGCCTGGATGAAGCCGTAGATATTCGGGAACGCCTTGGGAAGGAGGACCACCTCGCCGGGCACGTAGCGACTCCCCTGCCAGAGATACCGGCGCACGGGACCGCTGAACACCTGGTCCCCGGCGCCCTGCGCGTACAACTGCAGCGCGCCCCCCGGCCCCTCCATCACGCGGAAGTGAAGTTCGACGTCCTGCCAGATCTTGTTGTATTTCCCGTTCTGGTATTCCAGGACGTACGATCGGAGCTGCGAGAAGCCGGACTGGGTGTTTCTGGTGTGGGCCGTGACGAAGATCTCCGCCGTGCCGTTGCCGTTGATGTCGGCGGCGTCCAGGGAGATGACGGTCTCCGAGGTCCGGCCCGGAATGGTGGCGATCAGCTTGATCCCGGTCGCGCCCACGTCGTAGATGAACACCCCTTGCCCGTCGCTGATGGCCAGCTTCACCGTGCCGTCCCCGGTGAACTCTCCCACGGCCATGGCCCGCCCCTTGTACGGCACCTCCTGCGAGCGCAGCGCGATCTGGTCGATCCGGGGCGCATCCTGCCCCGCGAAGTTCCCTCCCCCACGCGCCGGCGCCGCCGACGCAGCCCGGGGCGCGGCGCCCTTCACCTCGGCACCGGCCAGGGTGATGGTGTCGCCCCGGACGGTGGAGAGGACCTGGACATCCCAGCGCACGGATTTCTCGAGCACGCTCAGCTTGCCCAGCAGCACCGCCGTGACCCGCAGCCGCTTCCAGAGGACCTGCAGCACCGCCGGATCGGCCAGCGAGTCGGTTGCCGTGAGCTTCTCTTCGGCCAATGCGGCTCGGATGCGCTGATCGGGCATCACCTCGAAGCGGTTGCTCTTGACCAGCGCGTTCACCAGGTCCCGGGTCACCGAGCGTGTGTTGGCCCCGGCCACGTCGCTGACGTCCACGTTCGGCAGCGCCACGATGATGCGCGCCGTGGTGACGCGGGCCCTGTCACCCTGCTGCACCATGGTCCCTTCGGCCTGCTGAATCACCTCGGCCACGCAGAAGTTCGGCTGCACCTCCAGGATCCGCACCCGCCCCACATCACGGTCGAGCTTCCCGAGGATCTGGCCCGTATAGGGATGCTTGAACTCCTGCCCCTCGCGGTAGATCTGCAGTTCCAAACCCGGGATCACGGCGTCCTTGGCGCCGAGATCCAGCAGCACCCGTTCCCGCTCCAGCCCGATGACCTGTCCCGTCACCTTGGGAAACGCGGCCGCGATCCGCTCCGCGATCTCCACCGCCGCGGAGCCGTAGGCCGGCTCCTGCGCGGCGACGCCGCCTCCCCACCCCAGAACACACAACGCGGCCACGACCGACAGGCCGCCCAGGAATCGTCGTGCTTGCATGGCTCACCCTCCACGTCGTCCAGAAAACCAACCCCCGCCACCTTACTGGAGACAGCGGAGAGGCGTCAATGGGAAAGGCGGCTGTCAGCGATCAGCGGTCAGCTTTCAGTGGAAAGACGGACAAGCGGAGCACGCTTGAGGCAACAGCCAATGAAAAACCGACACCCGACAATACGAAACCGGTCAATGGGGCCCGTTGATGGGTTTTCGGTTATCGGTTGTCGGTTTTCCATTTCGCGCTCGGCGAAACGCCGAACGCCTTCTTTACAATATCACCGTCTCCTGATGCACCCCGAAGACGCTGCGCAGGGCGTCGCAGATCTCCCCGATGGTGGCGTAGGCCCGGACGGCGTCCAGGATGGGCGGGAGAAGGTTCCCGGTGCCGGCCGCGACCGACGTCACCTCCCGGAGCGCGGCCTGGACCCGGCCGGCCTCGCGCCGGGCGCGCACCGCGTGGAGCCGTGCGCACTGCTCGACGCCCAGCCGCTCGTCCACCGCAAAGACGGGAACGCGGGCCGCTCCTTCGCTGACGAACTCGTTGACGCCGACCACCACGTGCCGTTTGTCCTCCAGCGCCCGCTGGGCCTGATAGGCGGCCTCCTGGATCTCCTTCTGGACGAAGCCCATCTCGATCGCCCGGAGCATCCCGCCCATCCGGTCGATCTTGTCGAGGTACGCCTGTGCATCCGCCTCGATGCGCGACGTCAGCGCCTCGACAGCGTACGCGCCGCCCAGCGGGTCCACGACCTCGGCCACACCGCTCTCGTGGGCCAGGATCTGCTGCGTCCGGAGCGCGATGCGCACCGCCTCCTCCGTCGGCAGCCCCAGCGCCTCATCCCGCGAGTTGGTGTGGAGCGACTGGGCGCCGCCCAGGACCGCCGCCAGGGCCTGCACCGCCACCCGCACCACGTTATTCTCCGGCTGCTGGGCGGTGAGGGACGAGCCCGCCGTCTGCGCATGGAAGCGCAGCATCCAGGACCGCGGGTCCTTGGCGCCGAACCGCTCCCGCATGATCCGCGCCCAGAGCCGCCGGGCCGCCCGGAACTTGGCCACCTCTTCGAGGAGGTGGTTGTGGGCGTTGAAGAAGAAGGCCAGCTGCGGACCGAAGCGGTCCACGTCGAGACCCGCCCCGACGGCCGCGTCCACGTAGGCGATGGCGTCCGCCAGGGTGAAGGCCACTTCCTGCACCGCGGTGGAGCCCGCCTCGCGGATGTGGTACCCGCTGATGCTGATGCTGTTCCAGCGCGGCAACTCCGCCGCGCAGAAGGCGAAGGTATCGGTGATGAGGCGCATGGACGGGGTCGGGGGGAAGATATAGGTGCCCCGCGCCACGTATTCCTTCAGGATGTCGTTCTGGATGGTCCCCGTCAGTTGCGCGCGGGCCACGCCCTGCGCCTCGGCCACCGCGAGGTACATGCACAGGAGGATCGCGGCGGTGGCGTTGATCGTCATGGAGGTGCTGACCTTGCCCAGGGGGATGCCCCGGAAGAGCGTCTCCATGTCCTCCAGCGAGTCGACCGCCACGCCGACCTTGCCGACCTCGCCGACCACCATGGCGTGATCGGAGTCGTAGCCCATCTGGGTCGGCAGGTCGAAGGCCACGGACAGGCCCGTCTGCCCCTGCTGCAACAGGTACTGGTAGCGCCGGTTGGATTCCTCGGCGGTGCCGAATCCGGCGTACTGCCGCATGGTCCAGTACCGGCCCCGGTACATGGTGGGCTGCACGCCCCGCGTGAACGGGTACTCCCCGGGGAACCCGAGATCTCGCTCGTAGTCTTGGCCCGCCACGTCGAGGGGCGTGTACACTCGCTCCAGCGGAATCCCGGAGGTGGTGGCGAACCCCGTCTGACGCTCCGACGCCCGGTCCAGGGTCTTCTTGAGCGCTCCCGCTTCCCAGCGTCGCTGCTGCGCCTCGATCTGCTCCAGTTCTTCCTTGGTCACGGTCCGGTTCCTTCTACGCCCCTTGGCGGGTTGTCAGTTGTCGGTTTTACATTGTCTCTTTACAGCAGCATCGTGGTGATCTTGTACCACAGGCTGCGCTCGAGGTACTCCAGGTCCAGGGGCTTCACGATGTAGTCGAAGGCGCCCGCCTTCAACGCCTGGCGACCGGCCTCCTCCTCGTTGACCCCCGTGACCATGATCACCCCGACCTCCTGATCGAACTGCCGCACCTCGCGCAGCACGTCGAACCCGCTCATCCCGGGCATGCGGACGTCCAGCAGGATGAGGTGCGGCCGCTCCGCCTTGACCTTTTTGAGGGCGTCGTCCCCGTTGGACGCCGTGATCACCTCGTACCCTTTGCCGGTCAGGAACTCCTGCAGCAGTTCGACCGAATCCGGTTCATCATCCACGACCAGGACTCTTGCCATGAGTTCCTCCACACCGAGACGCTGTCCGGACGGGAAACCCTGCCCCGCCCCGCAGCGGGATGTCGCCGCACGGTGGCGGGAAACCCCCACCATGCCGGCCGGCGCACCAAGCGGCCGGGTCGGGCCGGCGGGCTTCGCGAGGCGGAAATGCGCATTCTTACTACCAGCCCCGTTTCCAAAAAGCAACGGGAAAAGGCCGCTTGACCGTGATCGGGCGGTATGTTAAAGAGTCCTCCGGCGCGCCTCAGGGGCGCTGGTGCCTGTCGGGCCCGGGCGCGCTCGCACCCGGGAACCCGGCCATGCCGATCCGATCGGATACGTCGCATCCATCGGGAACGTGCTCCAGGAAAGACCGACCATGACCGAGATCCAGCCGCAACCCGAGTCGCAGGCGTTCACGTTCACACTCCAGGGACTCGCGGCCTCCCTTCCCGACGATCGCGCCCGGACGCACATCCTGGCGGTGGACGACAGTGCGTTGGACCGGGAGATGCTGAAGGACGAACTGAACGGCGAGGGGTATCATGTCTCCACGGCCCAGGACGGGGACGAGGCGCTGGCCAAGGTGGAGGCCGACCCGCCCGACCTGATCCTCCTGGACGTCGTCATGCCGACACTCGACGGGTACGAGGTCTGCCGGCGGCTCAAGTCGGACGCGCGGACGATCCTGATTCCCGTCGTGATGATCACCTCGCTGCAGGCGACCGAGCAGCGGATCCGGGGCATCGAGGCGGGCGCCGACGACTTCCTGAGCAAGCCCTTCAACCGGCAGGAGCTGATCACCCGCGTGCGGTCCCTGCTGAAGCTGAAGCGGCACACCGACGAGCTGGAAAACGCCGAGACCGTGCTCTTCAGCCTGGCCCTCAGCGTCGAGGCCAAGGACCCCTACACGATCGGCCACTGCGATCGGCTGGCCCGGTACAGTGTGGCGCTGGGGAAAAAGCTCGGCGTGTCGGAGGAGTATCTGAAGGCGCTCCACCGCGGGGGCATCCTGCACGACGTGGGCAAGATCGGGATCCCGGACTCCATCCTCTTGAAACCAGGGCCGCTGACGCCGGAGGAGCGGACGGTCATGCAGGCCCACCCCGTCATCGGGGAGCGGATCTGCTCCCCGCTCCGGTCCCTGCGCCTGGTCCTGCCCATCATCCGCCACCACCACGAGCGCTGGGACGGCAGCGGGTACCCGGACGGACTCGCCGGCGCGGCGATCCCCCTCACGGCCCGCATCCTCCAGGTGGTGGATCTCTTCGACGCCTTCACCACGCAGCGGCCCTACAAGTCCGCCTTCCCGCTGGAGCAGTCCTTCGCCCTGATGCGCGAAGAGACCGCCAAGGGCTGGTCAGACGCCCGCCTGATGGAGACCTTCATCGACCTCGTCCAGGCAGAGCGCGTGATCCGATAGGCGGTCGAACGTCTGCGGCCGACCGGGCCCTATCGCGGGGGCAGCGGTCCCGGGATCGACGGAGAGGTGCTGGTCCGGATCAGCGCGGAGCCGCTGAACCAGTAGGTCACCCCATCGGCGTAATACCACCAGGCCTCGGTCGCGTCCCCGGGTCCCGCCGGGGTTTCCCGCTTCTCCGGCACGCCGTGCCTACGCAGGATCCGGCCCCGCTCCGACTCCGGCCCGTAGAAGGCGATCTGTCGCTCCGCCTCGGGCCAGCTCGGTTGAAACCGCAGCACCGGATTGACGGTGGTCGTACCGTCGCGGCGCAGCCGATCGGTGACGTCCAGGGGCTCGAGGCGCTGATATTTGACCCGATCGAAGCCCGCGGCGTCGGAGAAGAACAGGAAGAAGTTGTTCCCCAGGCTGGCGGGAACGAATTCGATCCGGTACCGCCCCTGGCCGTCGGTGACGGTCTGCACTTCGCGTCGGCCGCGCTCGTCGTACTGCATCCGCACCGCGGACAGGTCCAGCGACCGGGCCACCAGCAACACCGGATTCCCGGCGACCGGCGCCCCCGATTCGTCGGTGACCTGTCCGGTCAGGATGCGCGTCTGTCGTACGGTGGTGGTCGCGCACCCGGCCAGCGCGCCCACCAGCACCAGGACCCCCAGCGTGACCGTCGCCGCCCGCATGCGTCTCGCTCCTTCCGTGGTCGGGGTTCGGTTCATCATACCCAATGCGGCGCCGGACCTCAAGCCGAACCCGCCGTCGAGCTGTTGCTCGGCGCCGACCGCGCGCGCGTTCGTGACCGACGCCTCTCCTGTTCGGCGCGCTCGCTCCTCGCTTTTCGATTGACAATTCGCGGCGCGAGGCGGTAGAAATGCATCCGCGGGGAAGTGGCGGAACTGGCAGACGCGCACGTTTGAGGGGCGTGTGAGGCAACTCATGAGGGTTCAAGTCCCTCCTTCCCCACCAGACGCAGCCATCACGACCGGCGGCCCATCGGGCCGCCGGTCGTGGTTTAAGGACATGCCTTCGGGCCGGCCGCTTCGGCCCGTCACAGACTCCGCACCGCGCGGGCCAGACGGCCCAACCCGTCCTCCAGCATCGATCGCGGACAGCCGAGATTCATGCGCACGAACCCCTCCCCGCCCGGGCCGAAGGTGTGCCCTTGGCTGAGGACCAGCCGGCCCTTCGACAGGAGCAGGCGCTCCAATTCCCCCGGGTCGAGGCCCAGCGCACGGCAATCCAGCCAGGCCAGGAACGTCCCTTCGGGCCGGACGACGCGAAGCTGCGGGATCTCCGTCCGGACGAACCGGGAAAGGAAATCCACATTCCCCTCCAGGTATACCAGCAGCTCGGCGAGCCATTCCTCGCCGTGCCTGTACGCCGCCGTGACGGCCTCCAGGCAGAACGCGTTCGGCCCCGGAATTCCGCACGCGCGCAGGGTGTGGCTGAAATCGCGCCGCAGGCGTGGGTTGGGAATCACGCTGATGGCCGGCTGGAGCCCCGGCAGATTGAACGTCTTGCTGGCTGCCGTGCAGACCACCGACTGCTGCGCGAGTTCCGGCGAGAGGGTGGCGAAGACGGTGTGGGAATGGCCCGGGAGGACCAGGTCGAAGTGGATCTCGTCCGAGACGACGACCACGCCGTGGCGGAGGCACAATTCCCCCAGCGTCCGGAGCTCGTCCGCGCTCCACACCCGCCCCACGGGATTGTGCGGGCTGCACAGGATCAGCAGCTTGGCGTCGGGCAGCTTCCGCTCCAGGTCGTCCAGGTCCATGCGATACCGCTCGCCGTCGAGGCATAGCCGGTTCACCAGGACCCGGCATCCGTTGTCCTCGATTCCCCTCCGGAACGGGTAGTACACCGGCGGCTGGATGACCACGCCGTCGCCGCGATCGGTCAGCGTGCGAATGAGGAGGTTCACGGCACACACCACGCCGGGCGTCGCGGTCATCCACTCCTCCGCGACGTCCCAGCCGTGCCGCCGCCGCATCCACCCCTGGACGGCCTCGAAATAGGCCGCCGGAGCGACCGAGTAGCCGAAGACTCCGTGACGCGCCCGGCGGACCAGCGCCTCGATCACCGGCGCGGGTGTCAGGAATTCCGTGTCCGCCACCCACATGGGCAGCAGATCGTCCCCCGCGACGCCGAAACGCGTCTGCGTTCCGTCCCATTTCAGCGAGCCGGTCTTCCGCCGGTCCACGACCTCGTCAAACCTGCTCTGAGCCATCCGGTCGAACCTCCCGACTGATCAGGTCCCCATGGGGCGCATGAGGACCCGGCGTTGAGAAACGGACAACCGACAACCGACCAACGGACCGTTGGTGCGGTATTTCATCGTCGGTTGGGGGATTGGCATTCGGGCTATTGACGCAAACGGGGGTCCAGGGCATCGCGCAGGCCTTCGCCGAGAAGGTTATAGGCCAACACGGTCACCAGAATCGCCAGCCCCGGAAACACCGAGAGCCACCAGGCGATCTCGATGTTCGCCTTGCCGTCGATGAGGATGTTCCCCCAACTCGGGGTCGGCGGCTGGACGCCCAGGCCGAGAAACGAGAGGCCGGACTCCGCCAGGATCGCCCCGGCCACGCCCAGGGTGGCCGACACGAGCACCGGGACCAGCGCGTTGGGGAGGATGTGGCGAAACATGATCCGGGCGTCGGGGGCGCCCAGCGCGCGGGCCCCCTGGACGAATTCCCGTTCGCGCAGGCTGAGGATCTCGCCCCGCACGAGGCGCGCCAGCCCCATCCACCCGGTGAATCCGATCACGGCCATGATGACCCAGATGCTGGGGCGCAGCAGCGCGATCAGGGTGAGCAGCAGGAAGAAGCGTGGAAAGTTCAGCATCAGGTCCACGAACCGCATCATGACCTCGTCCACCCGCCCCCCGTAGTAGGCCGCGATGGTGCCGACCAACGTCCCCAGCATGACCGCGATCCCCACCGAGATGAAGCCGACCGCCATGGAGATGCGCGCGCCGAAGAGCATGCGGCTCAGGACGTCGCGGCCGAGCTGGTCGGTCCCCAACCAGTGGGCCGCGCTCGGCGCCAGCAGGATCTGCTTCACGTCGTACGCGGCCGGATCGTAGGGTGCCAGGACCGGCGCCAGCACCGCCACGGCGGCCAGCAGCAGCACCACGACGCCGCCCGCCACCGCCAGACGGTTCCCCCGGAATTGGCGCCACGCGTGGCTCTGGACCATCTCGAGGACGGTACGCGGGCTCGCCTCGCTCCTCGCCACCTCACCCCTCCCGTCGCGCGGACACGCGAATGCGGGGATCCACCAGGGCGTACGACACGTCCGCCACGATGTTGCCGAGCAGGGACAGACTGGCCCCGATCACGATCAGGGCCATCAGGACCGGCTCGTCGCGCGAGAAGGCGCTCTGGTAGAAGAGCTGGCCCATGCCCGGAATGCCGAAGACGGTCTCGATGATGACGCTGCCGCCCAGCAACCCCGGCAGCATCAGGCCGAACAGTGTGACCACGGGGATGACGGCGTTCCGCACCCCGTGCTTGTAGATGACCGCCCGCTCCGGCAGACCCTTGGCGCGCGCCGTCCGGATGTAGTCCTGGCGGATCACCTCCAGCAGGCTCCCCCGCATGTAGCGAGACAGACCCGCCAGCCCGCCGATGGAGGCGACCAGCAGGGGCAGGAGGAGATGCGAGACGATATCCCAGACCTGCGCCCAGAATGGCAGGTATTCGAAATTGAGCGAGCGGAGGCCGGAGATCGGCAGCCACCCCAGCTGGACGCCGAACAGGATCATGAGCAGCAGTGCCAGCCAGAAGTCCGGCGTCGCGAACCCGACGAACACGAAGACGGTCATCGCCTTATCGAAGAAGGAGTACTGGCGGGTGGCCGACAGGATTCCCAACGGCACGGCGAGTGCGAACACGATGACGGTCTCGAGCAGATTCAGTCCCAGCGTGATGGGCATCCGCTCGGCGATCTTCTCCAACACGAGTCGCCCGTCCGGGCTGTAGGACCGGCCGAAGTCCAGGCGCGCCACGCGCCAGAGCCAGCGGCCGAACTGCACGTGGATGGGCTGGTCCAGGCCATAGAGCTGCCGCAGCGTCTCGCGTTGGGCCCCGCTGGCCCGCGCCTGGAGGTCCTGCTGAACGACACCGGGCTCCCCCGGCGCCAGCTTCAGCATTACGAAGGACAGGCACAGAATGCCCACCAGGAGCGGAATCGAGATCAGCAGCCGCCGGACGAGATAACCAAGCACGGGGACCTCAGCGTGTGTAGCGTTGCAAAGACGTCGGGACGTACCACTTGATGAAGTTGTGCATGATCCCCGCCGGGGCCGGCTCGATCCCCCGCACCCGGGCGGCGACCACCGGCAAGGCGTCCGGGACGTACAGGAAGATCAGGGGCTGTTCCTCGGCGAGGATGTCCTGGAACGCGCCGTAAATCGCCTTGCGTTTTTCCCGGTCGAACGTCCGCCGCCCCGCCTCGAGCAACTCGTCCACTTTGGGGTTCTGATACGAGATGTGGTTCAGGTCCTCGGGGCCGGTCTTGCTGGAATGCCAGATCTCGTACTGATCCGGATCCTGCCCCAGCCCCCACCCCAGGATGATGGCCTCGAAGTCCCTCTTGCGAATGAACGTGTTCAGAAACGCCGCCCACTCCACCACGTGGATCTTGACGTCGATCCCGATGGCGCCCAGCCGCCGCTGGATGATCTCCGCCGTCTGCTGCCGCACCGCGTTCCCCTGGTTCGTGCGGATGGTGAAGCTGAACGGTTTCCCGTCCTTTTCGAGGAGCCCCCGGCTGTTCGGCTTCCAGCCGACTTCGGCCAGGAGGGCCTTGGCCCGCTCGGGATCGAAGGGGAAGGTCTTCACGTCGTCTTTGTACCACCACGTCCCCGGCTTGTAGGGACCGACCGCCGGACGGCCCAGACCCAGCAAGACTCCCTCGATGAGCTCTTGTTTGTTGATGGCATGGGCGATGGCCTGCCGGACGCGCTTGTCCTGAAAGCGCGCGTCCCGCAGGTTGAACCCCAGGTAGGCGTACCCGTTGGCGAGGTACCGATAGCGGTGAAACGCCTTCTGGAACGCCGGATATTCCGTCTGACGCCGGTACTGAATGGGCGTCAGGTTGGCCATGTCGATGTTCTGCGCCTTGAGCTCCAAGAAGATGGTGGACTGGTCCGGGATGATCCGGTACACGACCCGCTGGAGATACGGGCGGCCCTCGAAGTAGTCGGGGTTCGCCTCCAGCACGATCTTCTCCCCCGTCTTCCACTCGCCGAACCGATACGGACCGCTGCCGATGGGAAACCGGTTCTGGCGGGTCGTGCGCAGGTCCACGCCCGCTTTCCAGGCGGGCTCCAGGATGTGCCGCGGCAGGATCCAGATCCCCCACGAGAGGAGGGCGGGCGCGTAGGGCTGGTCGTAGGTGACCCGGAACGTATACCGGTCCACGACCTCGGCGCGCAGCACCTGCCGGAACGGCTCCGCGTACGCCGTGGGGGTCTTCGGATCGATCATGTAGCGGTACGTGAAGTCGACGTCCTCCGCCGTGACCTCCTCCCCGTCGTGCCACTTCGCCCCGTGCCGCAGATAAAACGTGATGGTCATCTCGTCCTTCGAGATCTCCCAGCGCTCCGCCAGCTCCCCCTCGGGAGCGAGCGTCTTGTCGGTGCGGACGAGGTTGGAGTAGATCAGGTTGCCGATCTCGTGAGAGGCGGAGTCGCTGGTGATATTCGGAATGAGGCCGCTGATGTCGCCGATGGAGGCTTCCACCAGCGTGTCGCCGTAGGCCGGCCCCCCCTCGGCGGCGAGGGGTCGGGCGGGCGCCTCGGACCGGCCGCAGGCGCCGAGCGCTGTCACGGCGAGGAGCGCCGCGACGATCGGGACCCATCCCGACCGCGGACGGCGTGCGGCGGGGGTCATTTTGCCGGGGCGGGCGGCGCGGCCGGGGCCGGACTCTGGGGCGCCGGGACGGCCGGGGCCGGGGCCGAAGAGGCGGGCTTCGGGCGCTCCTCGGGAACCACGGTCGTCCCGCCCCGCTGCGAGGCCAGCAGCGTGAGCGCGATCGACATCACCATGAAGAGGACGGCCATGACGGTGGTGGCCTTCGACAAGAACGTGGCCGCGCCGCGCCCGCCGAAGACGGTCTGGCTGGAGCCGCCGCCGAACGCGGCTCCGATGTCCGCTCCCTTGCCGCTTTGCAGGAGGACCAACAGAATCAGACCGGATGCGATCAGGACGTGGACGATAGACAATGCGATGTACATGCAACCTCCCCATCAAAGACACGCGCGGCGGACCACGCCGCCGCCGGGACTACCCGCGAAATCGGACGATCTTGGCGAACGAGGCCGCGTCCAGGCTGGCGCCGCCGACCAGGCCGCCGTCCACGTCCGGCTGCGCCATCAGTTGAGCGACGTTGTCCGGCTTGACGCTCCCCCCGTACAGGATGCGCACCGCCTGGGCCGCCGCCGGGCTGGCGGCCTGGGCGGCCACCTGGCGAATGAAGGCATGGGCCTCCTGGGCCTGCGCCGGGCTGGCCGTCTTTCCGGTCCCGATGGCCCAGACCGGTTCGTAGGCGACGATCAGCCGCGGCGACGCGAGGTGCCGCGTCAGGCCGTTCCGCACCTGCCGCTCCAACACGGCAAAGGTCTGGCCCGCCTCCCGCTCCTGGAGCGTCTCACCCACGCAGGCGATGCAGGTGAGGCCGGCGCCGAGGACCGCCGCGACTTTCTTGTCCACCGTCGCGTCGGTCTCGCCGAAGAACTGCCGGCGCTCCGAGTGGCCGACGATGCAGTGACTGCAGCCCAGGTCGGCGATCATGGGCACGGCCACCTCGCCGGTGAACGCGCCTTCCTTCTCCCAGTAACAGTCCTGGGCGCCGATCGCCACGGGCGACCCCTCGGCCGCCTCCACCGCCGCCGAGAGCGCCGTGAAGGGCGGACAGATCACCACCTCCACCCCCGGTACGCCCTTCACCGCCTCCGCCAGGCTGCGGATGGTCTCCGCCGCCTGCCGAGCTGTCTTGTACATCTTCCAGTTGCCTGCCATCACCGGCGTTCGCATTTCCGCTCCTGTCTCTTCGTCGATCCGTCAACTCGTCGATTGGTCAACTGGCTACCTGCTCGGAAACGAGCCGTGGGACGCTCTTGCCAGTTAACGATTCGACCCATCGACGAATTGACCAGTCAATTCCCGTCAATTCCTGTCGGTCAACGCCGCCACACCCGGCAGCGTGATCCCTTCCAGAAACTCCAAGGACGCCCCACCCCCCGTGGAGATGTGGGTCATCCGGTCGGCCAGACCTGCCTGGGTGACGGCGGCCACCGAGTCCCCGCCGCCGACGATGGAGGTCGCGCCGCTGTCGGCGATGGCGCGGGCCACCGCGAAGGTGCCCTCGCGGAAGGGCGCCAACTCGAACACGCCCATCGGCCCGTTCCAGACCACCGTCTTGGCGCCGCGGATCGCCGTCCCGAAGGCCTGGCGCGCCGTGGGGCCGATGTCCAGCCCCATCCACCCCGCCGGGATGGCGGTGCTGTCGGCCAGGCGCGTCTCGGCATCCGCCGCCACCGTCTGCGCGATGACGTGATCCATGGGGAGCAGGAAGGTCACCTTGTTGCTCCGCGCAACGTCGAGCACCTCCCGGGCCACCTCGACCTTGTCCGCCTCCAGCAGCGACGCGCCGATCTCCATGCCCTGAGCCTTGAGGAAGGTGTAGGCCATGCCGCCGCCCACCAGGAGCGCGTCCACCTTGCCGACCAGGTGCTTGAGGACGCCGATCTTATCCGACACCTTGGCCCCGCCCAGGATCGCCACGAAGGGTCGCGCCGGGTTGGTCAGGGCGCGCCCGAGGTATTCCAACTCCTTGGCCATCAGGAACCCGGCCGCCGACACCGGCACGAACCGCGTCACGCCCACCGTCGACGCGTGCGCCCGGTGCGCCGCACCGAACGCATCGTTGACGAAGACGTCGCACAGCGCGGCCAGCGCCCGACTCATGGCTTCGTCGTTCTTCTCGTCGCCGGCATGGAACCGACAATTCTCCAGCATCAGCACCTGACCCGGGGCGAGCGCCGCCACAGCGGCCTCGGCGACGGCGCCGATGCAATCCGACGCCATGGCGACCGGCCGCCCCAGCAACTCGGACAGGCGGCGGGCGGCCGGTGCCACGCTCATGGCGGGCACGACCTTTCCCTTCGGCCGCCCCAGGTGCGAGAGCAGGAGCACCTTGGCCCCGTGATCCAGCGCGTACCGGATGGTGGGGAGGGCCGCTCGGATGCGGGTATCGTCCGTCACCTGCTGCCGGTCGTCGAGCGGGACGTTGAAGTCCACGCGCACCAGCACGCGCTTCCCCGCCAGATCCAGATCGGCAACCGCGAGCTTCGCCATCTCGTCACCTCGGAGGATCCGGAAGAGCCGCCCCTACTTCCGCGTCACGATGTACTTGATCAGGTCGCGCACGCGGCAGGAGTAGCCCCACTCGTTGTCGTACCAGGCCAGGACCTTCACCATGGTGCCGTCCATGACGGAGGTGGAGAGGCCGTCCACGATGGAGGAGAGCGGGTTCCCGTTGAAATCGCAGGACACCAGCGGCTCGTCGGTATACCCCAGGATCCCCTTCAGCTCCCCCTCGGCCGCCGTCTTGAGGGCGGCGTTCACGGCCTCGACGGTCAGGGGCTTCTCGGTCTCCGCCACCAGGTCCACCAGCGAGACGTTCGGGGTGGGCACGCGGATCGCCAAGCCGTGCATCTTGCCCTTGAGTTCCGGCAGGACCAGGCCGACCGCCTTGGCCGCCCCCGTGCTGGTGGGAATCATCGACAAGGCCGCCGCCCGAGCCCGGCGCAGGTCGCTGTGGGGCAGGTCCAGGATCTGCTGGTCGTTGGTATAGGAGTGGATCGTCGTCATGAAGCCATGCCGGATCCCGAAGGTCTGCAGGAGCACCTTGGCCACCGGGGCCAGACAGTTGGTCGTGCACGAGGCGTTGGAGATGACGTGGTGCTTGGCCGGATCGTACCGGGTCTCGTTCACGCCCAAGACGATGGTGATGTCCTCGTCCTTGGCCGGGGCCGAGATGATGACCTTGCGGGCGCCGGCGTCCAGGTGTTTGCCGGCCCCCGTCCGATCCGTGAAGCGGCCGGTAGACTCCACCACCACCTCCACCCCCAGGTCCTTCCAGGGCAGGGCGGCCGGGTCCTTGCTGGCGAGGACTTTGATCTCTTTGCCGTTCACCACCAGGCTCTGTTCCTTGGCCGCCACCGTCCCGGCGAAGGTCCCGTGCACGGAGTCGTGCATGAGCAGGTGGGCCAGCGTCTTCGCGTTGGTGATATCGTTCACCGCCACGATGTCCAGCGCGGGGTCCCCGCACGCCGCGCGGAAGAAATTCCGCCCGATCCGACCGAAACCGTTGATGCCGACTCGCGTTGCCATACCACCCTCCTTGCTTGCCGCCAAAGAAAGCTCAACCCCCGCGGAAATCTGGGCTTCCGGATTTGAAGCCGAGTGATGTTAGTGGAACCTGGGGCGATTGTCAAAGGTTATCCGCCCCGCCTCGTCTCACTCCACCCGCGCCAGGGTGAGGACGCCCACGGCGGCAACGCCCGCCGCGCGCAGGGCCGCGGCGCAGGCGTTGACCGTCGCGCCGGTCGTGAAGACATCGTCGATCAGGAGCACGCGCCTGCCGGCGCACCGCTCGGCGCGACGCACGGCGAAGGCGTCCCGGACGTTCCGCCGGCGCGACCCCGCATCCCCCTGCTGCGGCGGCGTGGCCCGGACCCGGACCAGCAGGCGCCGCTCCACCGACACGCCGTGGCGCCGGCCGACCACCCGGGCGAGCACCTCGGCCTGATTGAACCCGCGCCGCCAGCGACGGGACCAGTGGAGCGGCACCGGCACCAACCCATCCCAGTCGCCGAGGGGCAGCAGCGCGGGCGCCTCCTCGGCCAGGAGGCGAGCCAGGTGGCGCAACACCCCAAGGTGGCCGCCGTGCTTGCCGAGCAGGATTGCCGCCCGGGCAACCCCGCCGTCTCGGTACCGGAGCGCCGCCCGAGCGACCGAGAACTCGTCGGGCGTCTCGCGACAGCGCTGACAGAGCGGCTGCGCCGCTCCGTGGCCGCCCGCGGCGGCGGGAAACGGCCAGCCACAGCGGGAACAGCCGGCCGGGGGCATGCGTTCGAGGGCCGCCCAGCACGCCCCGCAGAGCGCGCCGTGCCACCCAAGATTCAACGGGCGCCGGCAGACATGGCAGGGTGTGGGGAAGATCAGATGCAGGAATCCGGCCGCGACGTCCCGGGGCGCCAGCCGGGACCGGGGACGCTCAGCCGGCGACATCCCCGAGAACCCGCGTCACGCCTGGGTCGGCCAGGCACTGCTCGAATTCGCGCAGGAGGACTTCAACCGACGGGAACCGCTTGGCGGGAAGCTTGACCATGGTGCGCAGAATGATGGCATCCAGCCACACCGGGATCTTGGGATTCCACTGCCGCGGCGAGGTGGGCTCGGTGTGGATGTGGTGATACAGCACGTCGCCTTCGACGAAGGGCGGCCGGCCCGCCACCATGTGATAGAGCGTGCACCCCAGCGCATACTGGTCGGAGAGGGCCGAGATCGCCTCCCCGGTGATCTGCTCCGGCGCCATGTAGAACGGGGTGCCGCGCACCGAGGTCACCTTGGCGCTGGCGTGGGAGACCACCGCCGCCAACCCGAAGTCCATCAGCTTCACGACGCCGTCGCGGGTCACCATGATGTTGGCCGGCTTCACGTCCCGGTGGACGATCCGCTGCCGGTGGGCGTGAATCAGGCTGCGACAGGCTTGCCGGAAGATATCCAGGGCCCGAGAGAGGGGCAGGATCTGCATCTCGTCCAGGACGTCCTGCAGCGAACGGCCTTCCACGTACTCCATGGCAATGTACACCGCATCGGCCGCCTGCCCCGCGTCGTAGATGGTCACGATGTTGGGGTGGTGCAGCGAGGCGGCGATGCGCGCCTCGCGCAGGAAATCCTCCAGCGCCCGGGGGTCCTCCCGGACTGCGTCGGGAAGAACCTTGTAGGCCACCGGACGCTGCAGGACCGCGTCCTCGGCCTGGTACACGATCCCCATGCCGCCCCGCCCGACCTCCCGCAGGATGCGGTAGCGCGAGGGCACGTTCTGCGGGGTGACCTCGCGGACGCCGACGATCTGCGTCGTCGCCGCCAGACGATCCCAGAGGTCCGATACCCGCTCCTGCACATCCCGGTAATCGAACTGCTCGGCCACCACCTTCTCGTACAGCCGGAGCGCCTCCTGGAGATTACCCTGCCGCTCCTGGATCCGAGCCAGTTGGTAGGCGGGGTAGACGGACTCCGGCCCGCTTGGCCGCAGCGCCACGGCTCGCTCGTACTTCTCCCGGGCGGGCCCGTCCAGGTTCCGCTCCAGGAAGAGGTCGCCCAGGAGGACGGTGGCCTCGAAATACCGCTCCGACTCCGGCTCGACCTGCTGGAGGAGCGCCATGGCGTCTTCGCCGACGCCGGCGGCGAGCAACTCCCGAGCCGCCCCGAAGAAATCCCCGATCTCCTGCAGGACCCGGGCGGCCTCCCGGTGGTCTCCCGCCTGCTGGTAGTACTGCGCCGCCTCGGGGCGCTTCCCCAGCCGCTCCAGCGAGACGGCCGCGGACCGCGGCTGGCCCGCCGCCGCGTACATCTCGGCGGCGCGCTCCTCGTCGCCGTGCCGCGCGTACATCTCGGCGGCTTTGGCGTGCTCGCGAACGCGCTGATACATCTCGCCGGCGCGCCACCAGAGCCCGCCCGCCTCGAACTCCGGGGCCGCGTCCGCCTCGCGCCCTTCGGCCAGGTACCGCTCCCCCTGCACGATGCGCAGTTCCGCCTCCCGGCCCAGCTCTCGGCAGAGTCGCGCCGCTTGGTCGAAGCGCTGATGGCGCACCAGGAGGCCCAGTCCGGTCTCCCACTCCCCGGCCTGGCAATACTGCTCCGCCGCCTCCACCTCCATGCCGTGGTCCTTCAGGATGGCGCCCGCCTTGGCGGGCTGGCCGGCCTTGACGAACGCCTCCGCGCAGCGCCGCGCCAACGCCCGGGCGGCGACGGCCGACGGCTCGGATTCCGACGGCACCCGCCGCTGGCGGCCCAGCGCTCGCTCGAGGAGCTCGGCCGCGTGGCCATACTCCCGCATCTGGAAACGCAGGTCGCCGGCGCGATCGAACGCGTCGACCTTGACATACAGCGTCGCGGCCCGCTCCAGATCTCCGGCCCGCTCGGCGGATTCGGCCGCCTTGACGTCGTGCCCCCCTTTCTGGTAGAGGGTCGCCGCCCGCAGGTGGTTGCCGGCACGCGCGTACATCTCGCCCGCCCGGAAGGACTCGTTCCCCTGCTCGTACTGCCGGGCCGCCTTGGCCGGCTGGTTCTGGTGCTCCCAGATCCTTCCCGCCTCCAGATAGGCTCGTCCGCGCTCGTAGGCGTCGGCGGCGGCCTCCCAGTCACCCAGTTGCTCGTAGAGATGCCCCGCCTCCAGGTAGTGTCCCCGCCGGGCCAGGCGCCGTGCCGTGCCACGGTGCGGCGCGCCGGCGCCGCCGTGCCGGAGGAGGCGTGGGACCCACCACACGATCCAGAGGACGAGGAGGCCGAGGACGATGGGACCGGTGGCGGGACGGGCGGCAAGATCGCGGACCAGACGCTGCCCCGCGGCCAGCCGTTCGCGCAGGGTGTCGGCACCCGCGGGGGCCTGCTCCGGCGCCTGGGCAGATGCCAGGACGGGAACGAGTACCCCGCCCAGCAGCACCGACAGCAGACAGAAGATCGCCAGGGCGCGACGGCCGACAGAGGCGAGGGCCCCTCGCGGGGAGGACCGGGATACGAGGCGACGCGATGCCGAGGCGTACACCAGAGCAACCCACCTGTATGGGGACGCAGGATCCAAACAGTCGGACGGGTCGGCGACAACCGATCCCGCCGACCAGGGGGCGCAGCCGGCGGGGAGGGACGGCCAACCGCGCGGCGACGCACATCGCCGGCGGCGCACGAGGATCACCGCTCGGCCTTGGCCCGTTCTTCCTCCTCCTGACAGGCGATGCAGAGCCTGGCGAAAGGCAATGCCTCGAGCCGGCGCTCGCCGATCATCTCGCCGCACCCTTCGCACAGGCCGAATTTCTCCTGGCGGATCTTGTAGAGCGCCTCGTCCACCTGCTTCAACAGACGGCGCTCGGTATCGCCGATGGCCAGGAGGAATTCCTTCGTGTAGGCGCTGCTGGCCTGGTCCGCGATGTCCTGGATCTCCTCTCCGGTACTCTCCAGGCTTTTCACGTTCGCGCCACGGACCCCGTTGAGCAGTTCTTTTCGTTTAGCCACCAGGCGCTGCCGGAACTTCTCGATCTTGGCCCCCTTGAGCGACATTCTCATTCCCTCCCGTGGACGAACGGCCCGCGCATGCGGAGCGCCTGACCGTCACCGATCGTCGCGCCGCCCCACCCGGCCCTGGCGCAGGGCGTGGACCGCGTCGCGGCCCGCCTCTCCCCTCGACGCGCGGCGCGAGATCACGAGACGCGCCGCGTCCGCGAGTCCAGAATACAAATCCTCGCGAAGACAGGGCTGACGCCGTGCATTCGCGAGGTCCTCTGTGCCCATCCCCACGCCGGAGACCGAACCGGTGTTCGGATCCGCCGCGGGGCATCTTCCTATTCGATCCGGGCAGGAGATCCGCCGACCATCACGCGTCTTGGCGCGTCTCCCCAGAGCCGCTCCAGATCGTAGAATTGCCGAGTTTGCTCGTCGAAAATATGAACGACGACATCTTGGTAGTCAAGCAAAATCCAATGCGCCTCGCGCGCGCCTTCACGGTGCAGCATGCGCACCTTCGCCTGCGTCAGCCGCTCCTCCACGCGCTCGGCGATCGCCACCACCTGGCGCGCCGAGTCCGCCCCGGCGATCAGGAAATGGTCGGTGAAACTCGAGAGACCCCGCAAATCCAGGATCGCCAGGTAGCTGGGCTTTACGGCCGCAGCCGCGTCGGCTGCCAGTTCGACAATCTCCGTCGAGTCGATGGCTCTCCTCCCTCCTGACCGGCCGCGCCCCGGACGGGTCGGCCGGTCCGATCAGCGGCCGCGCCCCGGTCGCTGGTACAGTTTGTTCTTGGCCATGTACGCTGCCACGGTGTCCGGCACGAGGTGGCGGATGCTCCGCCCCTCTTCGACGAGCTGCCGGATCTCTCGAGAGGCGATATCCAGCGAGACCACCTCCACCAAGAGCACTTCCCGCGGGACCGGCGTCTTCTCGATACGCTCGGGATCGACCTCGCTCACCTTGCAGTATCGGAACGTCGGGCGCCCCAAGAGGCGGCGCTGTTCCGGCGTGAGCAGCCGCTCCACCTCGTCCAGGCGCCAGCCCGGCCGCGCCGTGACGATGACCTGCGTCAGCGTGAGGAGCTCCTCGGCTTCGCGCCACTCGGACATCTCCAGGAACGCGTCCACCCCCACCACAAAGTAGAGGTGGGTGTCCGGGCCGGAGAGTCGATGGAACTCGCGCACCGTCTCGACGGAGTACGACTTTCCCTCCCGCTGCAGCTCGATCGGGGAGACGGTGAAGTAGGGGGTGAAGACGGTGGCCAGCGACACCATCTCGTAGCGGTGCAGCGCCGAGGCCACCACGCCCTCCTCTTTGTGCGGCGGGCGCGCTGCCGGCACGAAGGTGATCCGGTCCAGGCTGAAGGCCCAGTAGATCTCCTCGGCCGCCCGGAGGTGGCCGAGGTGGATCGGGTCGAACGTGCCGCCCATGATCCCGATGCGCATGACCGCTCCTCGTCGACGCGCCGGACGACTCCCGGCGCGCCGCGGCGGATCATTTCCGGGAGTCGCGAATCTGTCCGTCTCCCAGCACGATGAACTTCTCACAGGTGAGTTCGGGGAGCCCCATGGGTCCGCGGGCGTGCAGCTTCTGCGTGCTGATCCCCATCTCCGCGCCCATGCCGAACTCGTACCCGTCGGTGAAGCGGGTGGAGGCGTTCACGAAGACGGCGCCGGCGTCCACCTCGCGCAGGAAGCGCATGGCGCGCCCATGGTCGGCGGTCACGATCGCCTCGGCCAGGCCCGACCCATGGCGCGCGATGTGGACCACCGCGTCCTCGAACGAGTCCACCACCCGGATGGACAGCGTGAGCGCCAGGTATTCCGTATCCCAGTCCTCCTCGGTGGCCGGAACCGCCGCCGGGACCAGGCTTCGCGTGCGAGGGCACCCCCGGACCTCCACGCCCGCCGCGCGCAAGCGGGCCGCGAGGGCGGGAAGAAGCGCCGGCGCGACCTCCGCGTGTACCAACAACGTTTCCATGGCGTTGCAGACACCGGGCCGCTCGACCTTGGCGTTGTAGGCGATCTCGCCGGCCATGGCGAGGTTCGCCGAGGCGTCCACATAGGTGTGGCACAGCCCCTTGTCGTGGGCAATCACCGGGATCTGGGACCCCTCGCGGACGGCCCGGATGAGCCCCTCGCCGCCGCGCGGGATGATCAGGTCGATCAGGCCGTGGAGCGAGAGCATCTCCTTGACCACGGCCCGGTCCGCCGAGGGCACGACGGCGAGGGCCGCCGCCGGCAAGCCCGCCGAGGCCACCGCGGCCGCCAGGACGTCGGCAATGGCGCGGTTCGTGCGGAGCGCCTCCGACCCGCCGCGCAGCAGCACGGCGTTCCCCGACTTGAGGCACAATGCCGCGGCGTCCGCGGTCACGTTGGGTCGAGACTCGTAGATGATCCCGATCACCCCCAAGGGAACGCGCATGCGCCCGACCTGCAGGCCGTTGGGCCGGCGCCACATGCCGGTCACGGCCCCCACCGGGTCGGGGAGATCGGCGATTTGCCGCACCCCGCGGGCCATGGCCTCGATCCTGGGCTCGGTCAGCGTGAGGCGATCCACGAAGGCGGCCGTCTGACCGGCGGCGTGGGCCGCGGCCACGTCTCCGGCGTTGTCCGCCAGGATGCGCGCCCGGGACTCCGTCAGCCCCGAGGCCATCGCCAGAAGCGCGCGGTCCTTCTGCTCCCCGCTGGCGCGGGCCAGGTCGCGGGCCGCGGCCCGCGCGTCGCGGGCCATCCCGCGGATATCGCATTCACTCATGGGTCACCTCATGCGGACGGTCCGGACGGCGCCGCCTCCAGGATAACGAGGTTGTCCCGGTGGATCACCTCGTCGTACGGCTTGTGGCCCAGCACCGATGCGATCGCGTCGCTGTGCAGGCCTTTGATCTTGTCCGTCTCGTCCCGGCTGTAGTTCGCCAGACCCCGGCCGAACTCTCGGCCGGCCGGATCCAGCAAGCTGACCACGTCTCCCGCCCGGAACGTCTTCTGTGTCCCGCGAATACCCGAGGGGAGCAGACTCTTGCCCCCCGAGACCAGCGCCTCCCTGGCGCCCGCGTCCACCACGATCCCGCCGCGCGGCAGGCTGGCGAAGGCCAGCCACCGCTTGCGGCTTTGCATCCGGCTGCGCGAGGGGAGGAACAGGGTGCCGACCTCCTCGCCCCGCAGAATCGCCTCCACCGACTCGGGCGTCCGGCCGCTGGCCACGACCGTGGGGATGCCGGCGACCGCGGCCCGATGGGCGGCGCGGACCTTGGACGTCATGCCCCCGATGCTGGCGGCGCTCCCGGTGTCCTCGGCGCAGAAGGACGTGATGGCATCCTGCGGGCGGACCAGCGGGATCAGCCGCGCCGAGGGGTCCCGGTGGGGGTCGGCGGTGAAGACCCCCTCCGTGTCCGTCAGGATCACCAGAAGATCGGCTTGCGCCACGTGCGCCACCAGGGCCGAGAGCGTGTCGTTGTCGCCGAACTGGATCTCCCGCACCGCCACCGTGTCGTTCTCGTTCACGATGGGGAGGACGCGCAGGCCGAGGAGGGTGAAGAGCGTGTTCCGGGCATTGAGATATCGGCCGCGATGCCGCAGGTCCTCCTGCGTCAGCAGGATCTGCGCCACGCGGAGGCCGCACGGCTGAAAGGCCTCCTCGTAGGCGCGCATCAGGTGGCTCTGCCCCACGGCCGCGGCGGCCTGCTTCAACGGCAGCTCCCGCGGCCGCTCGGTCAGCCCCAGCGCTTCCATCCCGGCCAGAATCGCCCCCGACGACACCAGGATCGTCTCGATACCGCGCGCCTGCACCCGCGCGAGACAGGACGCCAGCGCCCGGAGCGTGGGCCGATGCAGCCCGATGCCGCCGCGGGAAAGCACGCCGGACCCGACCTTGACGACGAGCCGCCGGGGCGTGCCGAGCCACTCCTGCCGGGTCCCGGCGGTTGGGCCTTTACGGGACATGCGGCGTCCCCTGAACGGTCCGAAGCCGGTCGGCGATCGCTTCCAGCAGACCCGGAATCCCTTCGCCGGTCAACGCCGAGATCGCGATCACGGGCAGCGTCTGCGCGGCGCACCAGGCGGCGAGGGCGGTCAACCCCGCCCCGTGGGGGAGGTCGATCTTGTTGGCGGCCACGATCCGCGGCAACGACAGCAGGGCGGGGTTGTACGCATGGAGTTCCCGCTCGATCGTCTCGACGGCCGCCGCCGGGTCTCCCGCCTCGGCGGAGACATCCACCACGTGGACCAGCAGGCGCGTTCGCTCGATATGGCGCAGAAAGCGGATGCCCAGGCCGGCGCCCTGCGCCGCGCCCTCGATCAGCCCGGGAATGTCCGCAACCACGAAGCCGCCATGGGGCGCGACGTCTACCACGCCGAGGTTCGGACTGAGGGTCGTGAACGGATAGGCGGCGATCTTGGGCCGGGCGGCCGAGAAAGCGGCCAGCAGGGAGGATTTCCCCGCGTTGGGCAAGCCCACCAGGCCGACATCCGCGATGAGTTTGAGTTCCAGACGAAGGGTTCGGGTTTCCCCGGGGGTGCCGGGCTGGGCCGTGCGGGGGGCTTGATGGGTCGCGGTCGCGAAGCGGGCGTTGCCGCGGCCGCCCTGGCCGCCACGGGCCACCAGTGCCCGCTGGTCCTCGAGCGTGAGATCGGCCAGGACTTCGCCCGTCTCCGCATCGGCGATCACGGTGCCGAGCGGCACCTTGATGGTGACGTCGGAGCCGTTGGCGCCGTGCTGGTCCTTGCCGCGCCCATGCTCGCCGCGCCCGGCGCGGTAGAGTCGCTGGTACTGCTGATCGATCAGGGTCCGGAAGGATCGGCTGGCCTGGACGACGACGCTGCCCCCGTCGCCCCCGTCGCCCCCGTTGGGTCCACCGTGCGGCACGTACTTCTCGCGCCGGAAACTCACGCAACCCCGACCGCCGGCGCCGGCCTGCACGACGATCTGAGCGGTGTCAATGAACTTGGTCAATGGTCGAGGCGGATCGGTGAAGGCTGGCGATCCACCGCGAAGCGCGATGGCCGGCCAGCCGGAACCGCTAGGCGGCGGGCGTGATGGAGACGAAGCGGTCGCCGCCCCGCTGCGCCACGTTGACGACGCCGGCCACTTTGGCGAACAGGGTGTCGTCACCCCCCAGACCGACGTTTTTCCCGGGCTTGAAACGCGTCCCGCGCTGGCGCACGAGGATGCTCCCGCCCGTCACCGTCTGACCGGAGAAAGCCTTCATGCCCAGGCGCCGCCCGGCGCTATCGCGGCCGTTCCGCGAGCTTCCCACACCCTTCTTGTGTGCCATCATCTCCTCCGTGTGATCCGCCGGGCCGCCTCCGGCCCGCCGCGTGGCCGACCGCTACGCCACGATCTCCGCGATACGGACCTTCGTCAGTTCCTGGCGGTGACCCGTCTTGCGGCGATACTTCTTCCGCTTCTTGAATTTGAACACGTCGATCTTCTCGCCGCGCATCTGGGCCAGGATCTCGGAGACCACTCGGGCTCCCGACACGGTGGGATGGCCCACCTTCACGCTGCCGCCGTCCGAGACCAGGAGGACCCGGTCCAGCTCCACCCGGCTGCCCTTCTCCCCCGGGAGACGCTCCAGAGCCAGAATCGCGCCCGGCTCCACCCGGTACTGCTTTCCCCCCGATTCGATGATCGCGTACACCGGAGACTCCTTCCGCCGCGAAGTGGCGACCCCGCCCTGCGGGGCACGTCGTGTGCCGACAAAAAATGATCCCGCCTCTGGCCGAAGCGGGGTGTTGTGTATAACATGCCCCCAGGCGGAGTGTCAAGAAAATCTCCCCCGACGGTTCGCCGCCGGGGAAAACCGCCCGCCGGCGAGCGCCCTGGCTACCCTTCCAAAAGGGAATACTTTCCCGCCGGATAGCTCTCTTCCACCAGGAGCTCGATCTCTCCGCCCAGCCGCTGCTGGAGCGCCTCGACGATCTCGGCCTCTTCCGCCTTGATCCACTCCACCAGGTCGCGCGCCGCCCGGATCTTGATCCGGGGCAACGCCTTCCGCGCCATCCGCCATTCAACCTCGCGCAGCGCCTGGTGAGTGATGGAGGCCACCGAACGGACCCAGCCCAGGCCGCCGCAGGCGGCGCAGGTCTGGCTCAGCGACTGGTTCAACCCCTGCCGGACCCGTTTCCGCGTCATCTCCACCAGGCCGAGTTCCGAGAGCAGCGAGACGTTGGTGGGAGACCGGTCGGCCTTCAGCGCCTCCTTGAGGTCCGCCATGACCTTGTCCCGGTTCTCCTGGCGGGCCATGTCGATGAAGTCGATGATGATGATGCCACCCAGGTCGCGCAACCGCACCTGGCGGGCGATCTCGACGGCCGCCTCCCGATTGGTCTTGAGGATGGTCTCCTCGAAGTCGTGTTTCCCCACATACTTGCCGGTATTCACGTCCACCGACACCAGCGCTTCGGTCTGCTCGATGACCAGGTAGCCACCCGATTTGAGCCAGACCTTACTGCGCAGCGCCTTCTCCACTTCCCGCTCGATCCCGAAACTCTTGAAGATCGGCTCGTCCTCGGTGTAGAGGAACAGGAGTTGCCGCAACTCAGGGAAGAGGGATTCCGTGTACTCCATGCAGCGCTCGTACTCCACCGCCGAGTCCACCACCAGGCGGGTCACGTCCTTGGTGATCAGATCCCGGAAGATGCGGAACACCAGATCCAGATCCTTCTGCACCATGGCGGGGGCGGTGGCGGCCTCCCCTTTCAGCTTGATCCCTCGCCAGGTGGACCGAAGGAACTCGAAGTCCGCCTGGATCTCCGACTTGGACCGTCCGACGCCGGCGGTGCGGACGATCACCCCTTCCCGCGGAACGTTGATCTCCTCGATGATCTGCTTCAGCCGGCTTCGCTCCCCCTCGGCTTCGATCTTGCGGGAGACCCCGACGTGGGATTCGGTCGGCATGTACACCAAATACCGCCCCGGCAGCGTGATGTGGGAGGTGATGCGGGCCCCCTTCGTGCCCAGCGGCTCCCGCGCGACCTGCACCAGGACCTCCTGGCCTTCCTGGATCAACTCTTCGATGGAGGCGTGGGCCGATCGGTGCTCCGACGGTGCCCGTCCGCCTGGGGCGGACGCGGCTTGCCGGCCTCGCGCGCGGCCGCCGGGGGAGGGCGGTGCATCACCCTCGTCATTTTCGGGCTCCCCCTCGTCGCCCCCGGCGAGGAGATCCTCGAAATTCTCAACATCCTCGTAGATGTCACGGACGTACAGAAAGGCATCCCGGGCCAGGCCGACGTCCACGAAGGCCGCCTGCATGCCCGGAAGGATCTTGAGTACCCGGCCCTTATAGATGTTGCCCGCCAGGTTCTGGGTGTGGGAGTCGTCGATCAGGATCTCGACCAGCGTGCCGTCCTCGATGACGGCCACGCGGGTCTCCACCAGGGACGAATTGACGATGATCTCGCGTTTCATGCGGGGGACCTCGACGCCCTCTTCCGCCGGACCGCAGAACACCGGAGTCCTACGGCGCGGCGGAGACGGGAAACTGGGAGGCCTACCCCTGGCCCTCGAGGATGAGAGCAGTCCGCGCGATCCGGAGGGACGAGACCATGTGACCCAGCTCACCGGGGGGAACCTGTCCGCCCAAGAAGCTCCGCATCACCGCCGCAGGCTTCACGCTACCCGCCGGACCCACCCGCAACTGCATCTGCCACCCGGGGGAACCGCGGCCGCCTGCGCCGACGAACTCCTGGAGGAACGGGCGCGCGTCGAGGGCCACGGCCTGGCCCTTCTTGGTCGCCTCGACGGGAATGGATTCCTGCGCCAGAAACGCAGCACAGGACTCGGTGGTGCCGAGGGCGGCCAGGATCGTGGTGTCCCAACCGTTCGGCGCGAGCTGGATGTGATACACGGCACCTCGTACCCCGGCGGAAAGCGACGGACCATTCAGGGGGGCTTCCCAAGACCGGAGAATCTTAAGCTCGGGCGGCAACTGGCGATTCCAGGCTGTCAGCAACGCCTCCGGCTCCATCCGCTGGACGAGCTCAACCTCGCCGAGTTCCCGTCGCCCTTCGATGCCCACGGCCAGAGCCTGGGCCAACGAGAGCCGGGGTTGGGGGTTGAACCCCTGCGTGAAGGCCAGAGGGATGCCGGCACGGCGCAAGGATCGCGAGAGCGCCCGCATCAGTTCAAGGTGGGACAAGAACCGCAGCTCCCCCACCTTCTGAAATTCGAAACGAATCTTCTGCGTCGCGTGGCCCGAGGGGCGCTCGGGGGGCGTCGCGACGGGGTTCCCGTCTGTCGACGCCTCGACGCGCTCGGGGGTCGGCGGACGGTACCCGATCGTCTCCGCCCAGGCCTGCCAGCTTGGCGCGCATGGCTCGCCGCACCCGTTGCAGGGACCCACGTGACAATCCTCGGTCCGCGTGCCGTCCAGGGCCCGTCGGTACTCGCGCACCAAGAAGGCCTTATCGACACCGGCGTCAATGTGATCCCACGGAAGCGGCGCCTCCAGCGGCACCGGCCGGTTCGCGATGGCGAAGGGGTCGACGCCGGCGTCGGCAAATGCGCGCATCCACGCCTCGAACTGCAACTGCTCGGTCCAGCCGTCGAAGCGGCAGCCGCGCTGGTAGCCCAAGGCGATGGCGGCACCCACCTCCCGCGTCCCGCGCGCGAAGACCGCTTCCAAGAATGAGGATTCCACCTGATGCCACTTGAAATCGATCCGTGACTCGCGCAGTCGCGACCGGAGATACCTCTGCTTCTCCTGCAAGACCTCCATCGGCTCTTGCGCGAACCACTGGAACGGCGTATGCGGCTTGGGAACGAACGAGCTGGCGCTGACCGTGAGGCCGAAGCCCCGGGACCGCCCCCGTCGGGCGATCCGGGCGGCCTCGCGGGACACGCGCACGATGTCGTCGATGTCGGCCTGGGTCTCGGTGGGCAGGCCGATCATGAAGTAGAATTTGAGCGATGTCCAGCCGGACCGGGCCGCATTCTGGACGGCAGCAAGAATGCCCGCTTCGTCGAATCCGACCTTGTTGATGAGTCCCCGGAGGCGCGCGGAGCCCGCTTCCGGGGCGATGGTCAACCCCGTCTTGCGCACGCGGGCGATCTCGGCGGCGAGTTCCGGGTTCCGATTCAAGGCCTCCACCCGAAGAGAGGGCAGACTGAGCGACGTCCGGGTCGGCGCCAGGCTCTCCATGAGAGACGGAAAGAGCTCACGGAGACAGGCCAGATCGGCGATGGACAGCGCGGACAGCGAAATCTCCTCGTACCCTGTTCCCTGAAGGGACCGCTCGACCATCGCACGGATCGTCGGCGCATCCAGTTCGCGCACCGGCCGGTAAATATACCCGGCCTGGCAGAAGCGGCATCCTTGCGCACAGCCCCGCATCACCTCGAGCCCCGCGCGATCGTGGACGATCTCCATGTACGGTACGGGAAATCGCCCATAGTCGACCGTATCGAGCCGCAGAGCAGTGCGCTTCTCCACCACCTCGCCGGGCACGTGCAGGGCGGGCACGTACATCCCCGGGATGCCCTTGACCGCTCGGAGCAAGGCCTCGCGCCCGCCGCGTTGCCGCTTCCAGTCCCGGACCACCGCGCACAATTCGAGCGCGGCCTCTTCCCCGTCACCGATCAGGAACGCGTCCACAAAATCCGCCAGCGGTTCCGGGGCAAATGCCACGGGCCCCCCAGCCACCACCAGCGGATCGCCGTCCCGCCGGTCGCCCGAGCGGACGGGGATCCCGCCGAGTTCCAGCATGGCTAGAATCGTGGCGAACGATAGCTCGTACTGCAAGGTGAACCCAACGATATCGAATCCGGACAGGGGAAGGCCGGACTCCTGGCTGCACAACGGCACCCGCTGCTCCCGCAGGAGGGCCTCGGCATCAAGCCAGGGTGCATACACGCGCTCCGCCAGGATTTCCGGGCGCGCATTCAAGATTTGATAGAGGATCTTCAGGCCCAGGTGGGACATTCCGATCTCGTAGACGTCCGGGAATGCCAAGGCGATGCGCACCTCGGCCGTCGCCGGGTCCTTGACGACGGCATTCCACTCCGCAGCAATGTACCGGGACGGCTTGCTGAGAAATGGTAGAATTTTTTCAGCGATCGCGGCCTTGTAAGAGACCGGTGGGGTCATGCACCACTCCCTTCCGGGAGGGATGATAGACGACGGAGTACCCAATTGCAACCGCGAAGCCGAAAAGGGATCCCGGCGGGCCGAGGTCGAGCGGCGCGGTGAAGAGTCGGGGAAACCCCCGGGAGCGAGTCCCGTGTCCCGCGAGATCGCTCCCGGTGAGGGGAGTGCGTTACGCGGGGGGCGCAATCGTTAACAGCAGTTCCTTCTCAACCCTGGCCAACTCCGCAAAACTCTTCCGGTTCAGGACCTCCATCATCTTCTCCTGGGCCTCCTCCCACACCGCATGCACGGGGCAGAGGGTGTCTCGGTTACACTCCCCGGGGGCCACCAGGCACACGTTCAAATGAATCGGGCCCTCGACGGCCTCGATGACATCCTTGATCGTCACCTCTGAGGCAGCCCGGGCCAGAGAGAACCCGCCCTTCGCGCCACGATGCGACCTGACCACGCCGGCCTTTGCCAGCGCCTGAAAAATCTTGGCAAGAAACCGGGGTGGCACATCCTGCTCCTTGGCAATGGCCGAGAGCATGCTCACCTTGCCCTCCTCTTGTTTGGCAAGATAGAGGACACCGCGAATCCCGTACTCTCCCCCGCGCGTCAGCTTCATCAACACCCCTCCTGTATGGCAACAGCGCCGTCGACACCAGAAATCCCACCAATAGACTATCCTAACAAGCAATCAACATACCAAGAGTGACCTTTCAAAGTTCCCGGGGAGTTCCGTGTCAAGAAAACCGGAGTGAGGTGATTATTCCTCTGATTTTTATTGTGGTTACGATCGAAACCGTTTTCCGGTGATCGATGGAGGGGCGGGCAAGATGCGGGACATAATTGGTCTTTATCGCGTGAGATGGTGTGGTAAATACCTCAGAATTTGTCCTCTTGGATGACGTTTTTTGACAGTGACCGTTATCATCTTGGCTACCACACGCGCGAGAGTACGTCAATCCAGATCCGTAACGCCACCAGCGTGGTGAGTCCGGTCAGCAGGCCTTTCAAACTTCGTACACCAAAACGCCGGCTAGCCCACCCGCCGACTTGTGCCCCGGGAATCGCACCCAGGACCAGTGCCACCGCGGGAGCGAAGGGGACCTGCCCGGTCATCAGCTTTCCCACGACGCCCGCGGCGGCAGTCCAGAGGGTGATGACCAGCGAGCTCCCGATGGTGATCCGGGTGGGGATTCCGACCACGGTGATCAGGAGGGGTACCAGCAGAAAGGCACCGCCTGCGCCAACCAGTCCGGCGCCGACGCCGACGCCGCCCCCGGTGAGCAGGACGAGTGGCCGGTGAAAAGGCGCCATGTCCGCCGTGCGGGACTGGCCGTCGTGTGCCGTGGGGGCCACCCACATCAAGAGAACCCCTAGGCTTGCCATCGCCGCAAAGATCGCGAGCAGCGCGTGTTCGGGCAACCAACGGGAGGCGACGCCGCCGGCCAGCGACCCGACCGCCGCGGCGGCGCCCACCGTCACGCTGAGCCCCCGATGCACGGCGCCGTGTCTCCCGTGGGCGATGGCGCCGGACAGGGCCGCAAAAAACACCTGGACCATGCTGATCGCAGTCACGGCCCTGACATCCAGGGGAGGGAAACCGATCCAGGGTGGGACGTAGAGCAGAAGGGGGATCATGAGGATCGCGCCCCCGACGCCAAGCAGCCCGGCGACGAAGGCGCCCATGAATCCCAGCGCAGCCAGCGTGAGCAGGAAAGAAACCGTCACCGGGAACCTCGGATCGACTGCCGATGCTTTACTGGATCATCAAGCGTAGCTCATATCGCGGAACGGCCGCCGGGTCAAGTCGCCATTGCCGTGCCGACCATCCGAGGGAGCACGCGGGAGGTGGCGCACGGGAGGGCGCATCTTGACGTGCGCCGCGAATTGGTGCACACTCACGGCATCATGCGTCAGACGAAGACCATTGGCGTGTTGGGTGGCATGGGTCCGGCGGCCACGGCGGATTTTTTTCAGAAGCTCATCCAGGCGACCCCGGCGCAGAGCGACCAGGATCACCTGAAAGTCCTGATCTTCAGCAATCCGCACATTCCAGACCGCACCGCCGCCATCCGGGGCGAGGGGCCGGACCCGTTACCGGCCTTGGTGGCCACCGCCAAGGCGCTGATCCGCGCGGGTGCGGACTTTCTGACCATGCCGTGCGTGACCGCCCACCACTTCTACGATGGACTCCAGACCGCGATCGATGTCCCTCTCCTGCATCTGGTCCGCGAGACCGCGGCGGCAGCAGCCGACGCCAACCCCGCGGCCAGACGTTTCGGGCTCTTGGCGACGAGCGGCACGCTCCAGTCGCGCATGTTCGAGCGAAAGTTCGAACCGCACGGATTGGCGATCTTGACCTGCGAGCCGGCCATCCAGGCCTCGTGCGTCATGGAGGCCATCTACGCCGTCAAGCAGGGGCAATCCCTCGACCGTCCCCGCCGCCTGATCCGAGAGGCTGCGGCCCACCTCCAGGATCGCGGCGCCGAGGCGATCATCGCCGGCTGCACCGAGATCCCGCTCATTCTCCGAGATGGCGACCTGCCCGTGCCCGTCCTCGATCCGTCCTGGATCCTTGCCCAGGCCGCCGTGCGGCTGGCCCTGGCCGACACCGCGCCGCCGCTTGCCAGTCAGCGCTGCTATAAGGACCGCGGATAGCCCGGTTCTTGGGCGGCCCCGTTCCCTCCCGTGCCCCCTCCACCACCGCGCACTCGCGGTGTCCGTCCTGTTGCCCCTGGGGTGGCTCCTGTCGGAAAAGGGGCCTCGCGCGCCCAAACGCTGAGCAATCGGCCACCGCGATGATGAACTCGCGGGCACTACTCGGACCCATCGGTGACGGTCCCCGCGTGGCCCCCAGGGCCGGTTCTTCCTTGAAAATCCGGACTTTCGTGTGTGCCTCATTCGCCGGCGGCGGCCGCGCGCCCGATGGGCACGCCGCATGCTCTCACGTCAGCCGTGGTGAGCACGCTGCAGTGCACCCATGGGCAAGGCGGCCCCGGATTGTCCGGCTGAAATCCGTCCGCATCAGGCGAGAGAAACGAGGTGGTTGCGCGGGTTCGAGGCGCCAACCCCTCACGCCTGCCTGCCCGACGTCACGCCACGCCGCACCTGTCTGTCCGCCCGGTTACGGAGGCAAACGCCATGACGCACTACCGACCGTTTCGGCTGCTGGCTCTCGGCCTGACATTGACGGCGTTCTGGTTGGTGGCCACGCCGGCCGCGGCGCAGCAAGCGACGCCGCCGGCGCCGGCCGGCGGGATTGTGGCGCCGGCAGTCACGCCCCCGGTGGCCGCCGCGCCGGCCACGCCGCAGCCCAAGGTCGACAGTGGCGATACGGCGTGGATGCTCACTTCGGCCGCCCTGGTTCTCATGATGACGGCCCCCGGCCTGGCCCTGTTCTATGGGGGCATGGTCCGCCAGCATAACGTCCTGGGAACCATCATGCAGAGTTTCATCCTGATGGCCGTGATCAGCATCCAGTGGGTCCTCTGGGGCTACAGCATCTCCTTTGGACCTGATGTGCACGGCCTGATCGGCAATCTGTCGTGGATCGGTCTCAACGGTGTCGGCCTCGAGCCCAACCCGGATTATGCCGCCACGATTCCCCACCAGGCGTTCATGATCTACCAGCTCATGTTCGCCATCATCACCCCCGCCCTGATCACCGGCGCATTCGCGGAGCGGATCAAGTTCAGCGGGTTCCTGGTCTTCACCGTCCTCTGGGCCACCTTCATCTACGATCCGCTCGCCCACTGGGTGTGGGGCGTGGGCGGGTGGCTTCGGAACTTGGGCGCCCTCGACTTCGCCGGAGGCACGGTGGTCCACATCAGCTCGGGCGTCTCGGCTCTGGCGGCGGCGCTTGTCATCGGGAAACGGCGCGGGTTTGGCACCGAGCCGATGCCGCCCCACAACCTGCCCCTCACCGTGACGGGCGCCGCCATGCTGTGGGTCGGATGGTTTGGCTTCAATGCCGGCAGCGCCTTGAGTTCGGGCGCGCTGGCCACCAGTGCGTTCGTCGTCACCCACGTCGCCACCGCCGCGGCCACGCTCACCTGGGTGTTCACCGAATGGCTCGCCCGGGGCAAGCCCACCGTGCTCGGCGCCGCGTCCGGTGCCGTGGCCGGCCTGGTGGCCATCACGCCGGCGTCGGGCTACGTCGGGCCGCTGTCCGCGGTGGTCATCGGCGGCGTGGGAGGCATCCTGTGTTATAACGCCTGCAATCTGAAGTCCCGCCTGGGATACGACGATTCGCTGGATGTGGTCGGGGTCCACGGCGTCGGGGGAACCTGGGGCGCGCTGGCCACCGGGCTGTTCGCCAGCAAGGCCGTGAACGACGCCGGGGGAAACGGTCTCTTCTTCGGAAATCCCGGGCAACTCCTGACCCAGGTGATCAGCATCCTGGTCACCTGGGTCTTTGCCTTCGTGGGAAGCCTCATCCTGCTCAAGCTCGTTGACGCAGTCATCGGGTTGCGTATCCACGAGGAGGACGAGGTTGCCGGGCTCGACCTGAGCCAGCACAACGAGAGCGCCTATACCGTCGGCCTGATCGGCAGCACGGGCCTCGGCGCCGGATGGGGGTCCTCCGGCCACCGGCCTCCGGTCGGCCACTGACCAGCTTTCGCGACGCGCGACGAGCGGATGTCTCACCGAAGGCAACGGGGCGTCCGCTCGTCTTCCCCCAGCCGGCACCCCACCCGCGTGAGCCAATTATCTGTTGCAACTCGTGCCTCCGAACGATAGGCTGCGCGCTGCCAGCGCATCGGTTTGGACCGTGACTCGAGCGCCCCGATCCGCCGTCGGGTCGGGCGCGAGGCGACATGGCTGACCTCGTTCGTTCATTGACCCGGCTGTTTCACTGGGGAGCGGTCGCCGCCTCACCGGAGATCTCCTACGGTCTCGACACGGACGTGACGCGACGCCTGCGGGGTCTCATGGAGGCTCACGCGCTGGTAGGCGCCGACGGGGAAGCGCTCCGGCAGGCGTTGTTGCCCCCCGTCAAGCAGTTCATCGGCGAGGAGCGAGGCGCCATCGAGGCCGCCCACCGCCAGGGCGCCAGCGGTCTCGATGTGGTGGGCCTGCATACCGACCTGGTGGACGCGATCATCTGCCAGCTCTTCCGGTTGGCCGACAGCGGGCTCCGCCAGGATGTGCGGGAGCGAACCGAGGGCTGCGCGGTCGTGGCGCTGGGCGGATACGGTCGGCGCGAGCTGAACCCCGCCTCCGACGTGGACGTGATGTTCCTGTATCCCCGGCACGTGGACGAGTATGTGAGCGCGGTTCTGAACCACGTCCTGTATTTTCTCTGGGATCTCGGCTTCACGGTCGGGCATAGCTGCCGTTCCTTGGCCGACGCCGCCCGCATGATGGAGACGGATCTGACCGCCCGGACCTCCATGCTGGAGGCCCGTTTTCTTGCCGGGCAGCCCGCCGTGTTCGCCGAGATGCAGGCGCGCATGTGGCGGGGTCTGCAGGGTCGCCGGGGCCAGCAGTACATCGCGGAGAAACTGGAGGAGCAGGGGCGGCGCCACCAGAAATACGGCGGGTCGGTCTTCCTACAGGAACCGAACGTCAAAGAAGGGCCCGGCGGACTGCGGGACTTTCATGTCGCCGTCTGGGTCGCCCGGGCGCGCCATCGCCTGGCAGACCTGGCGGACCTTTCCTCCCTCAACCTGCTCACCCCCGTGGAGCTGGGCCAGTGCGTCCAGGCGCTGGACTTTCTCCTGCGCGTCCGGAGCGAGCTCCACTACCTCCAGGCCGGCAAGCACGACGTGTTGAGCCTGGCGGTCCAGGTCCCGGTGGCAGCCAGCCTTGGGTTTTGCGACGGCCAGAAATATGGGGTCGAGCAGTTCATGCAGCAGTACTATCGCCGCGCCGGGGGGCTCCATCAGATCTCCCGGCGGGTCACCGAGCGGTGCGCCGAGCGGTCCGGCTCCCCCGTGGAGGCCATGATGAAGAAGTTGCGGGCTCGGGATATCGGGGACGATTTCGTGGAACTCAACCGGCAAATCCACATCCTCCCCGCCCAGCGGGAGTGTTTTCGGGTCGACCCGGTCCGGCTGCTGAAGATCTTTTGGTATCGGCAAGAGATGGGGTATGAGCTGAGCGGAGAGGCGAACGAGGCGGTTCGCGGCCACCTGGACCTTATCGACGACGCGTTTCGCCGCTCGAACCGCGCCCTGGGATTCTTTCTGGCCATCCTGCGCGCGCCCCACGGCGTCGCCGAGACGCTCCGGCAGATGCATCGGCTTGGCGTCCTGACCGCGTATATTCCGGAGTTCGCCCGGATCGCCTGCCTGGTCCAGTTCGACTACTACCACCGCTACACGGTGGATGAGCACACCTTTGTCTTGCTGGACTGTCTCGAGGGCTTGCGCGGCACCGACGACCCGCGTTTGCAGGAGTTCCGGCGCATCGCCCAGGAGCTACGCAAGCCCGAGATCCTGAAGCTCGCCATCCTCCTGCACGACATCGGCAAGGGCGAGGGGCACGGCCACTCCGAGCGGGGAGTCGCCATCGCGGAAGCGGTACTCACCCGCCTGGGACTGCCGCCCGCCGACATCGCCGCCGTCACCTTCCTGGTCGCGCAACACCTCAGCATGGCGCACATCGCCGAACGGCGGGATCTGGACGACGAGCGTCTGATCATCGAGTTCGCCCGGCTGGTCGAGACCGAGGAACTGCTCCGGATGCTGTACCTCCTCACCTACCTGGACATCAACGCCGTGGGCCCCCAGGTGTGGACCGACTGGAAGGGTACGCTCCTCTGGGAGCTGTTCATCAAGACGCACACCATCCTGACGCGCGGCGTCCCCGAGGGGGAAGAAGAGCACCGACGCGCCCGGAGCCTGCGGGCCGCCTTGGTGGCGGAACTGGGCGGGGAGTTCGGCGCCGAGGTGGTCGGACAGCACCTCGACCTCATGCCGATCCGGTACGTCCTGCACACCTCCGGCGTCAAGGTCGCCCAGCACCTCCAGCTCATCGATCGCGTGCGCCGAGGGGAGCCCGTCGCGGTCCACTGGTCCGCCTTCCCCCTGGCCGGCTATTCGGAGGTGCTGGTATGCGCGCCGGCCGCACCCGGACGCTTCACCAGCGTCGTCGGGACGCTCACGGCCCACGGCATCAATATCCTCTCTGCGCAGCTCTTCAGCCGGGCCGACGGGGTCATGATCCGCGCCTTCCAGGTGAGCGACGGGCGCGGAGCCGCCCTCGAGAACGAGACCGTGTGGCACCGCTTCGGTCAGGATCTGCGCGGCGTGATCCTGGGGCAGGTCGGCGTCCGGGACCTCATCCGGACCCTGCGCCGCGATCTGCTGGCCAAGCCCGTCCCGCGGGCGCACGAGATCCACACCCGGGTGGAATTCGACAACGTCGTCTCGGACCGGTTCACGGTCATCGACATCCGCGCCCAGGACCGGCTCGGCCTGCTCTATGTGATCGCCAGCACCCTCTCCGGGCTCGACGTGGACGTCACGCTGGCAAAGATCGCGACCGAGGTGGATCAAGCCGTGGACGTGTTCTACGTCACCGAGAAGGACGGGCGGAAAGTGGCCGAACCGGCGCGCATGGACGCCATCCGGCAGGCGCTGGTCCGCGCCATCGCCGATGGGATCGCGTAGCGCGCCGCGCGCCGGGAGCGTCGCCATGTCGATCGACGGCCGGACCCGGGTGGCGTTTGTCCTGGGGCATCCGGCGGTCAACACGACCTCGCTCGGTCTCCGCGTCACCGACCCGTCCCTCATCGACGAGGCAGGACTTCTCCCTTCCACGGCAGTGGTCGACCTCATCTACCGACCGGCCGAGACGCCGCTCCTCGCCGCGGCTCGCGGGCGGGGCTGTCGCGCGGTCAACGGCCTCGGGAGGCTCCTCCACCAAGGCGCGCTGGCCTTCGAGCGCTGGACCGGCCGCCGCGGCTCGCCCCGCTCGACGCCATGCGAACCGGCCCTGGAGCGGTCCGCGTAGCGCCTCCTCGCGGGATATTTCCCTTGACAAGCAGGGAGGCATCATTAACATGAGGGCCTAATTCGTCCCATGCGTGGCACGCGACTCAGAGGAGAGGTATGGCTGGGGGTGCTGTTCGCCTTGGCGATATGCTGGTCAAAGCGGCCCTGATTACCCGGGAGCAGTTGAACCAGGCCCTGCAGCAACAGCAGACGGCCGGGGGACGCATCGGCAGCAACCTGGTCAAGCTGGGGTTCATCAGCGAGGACGATATCACCTCGTTTCTGAGCCGCCAGTACGGCGTGCCGTCCATCAATCTCTCCCATTTCGAGATCGACGCCGTCGTCATCAAGCTGATCCCCTCCGAGATCGCCCAGAAGCACCAGGTCATCCCCATCAACCGCACCGGAAACGTCCTCACGGTCGCCATGGCGGACCCGAGCAATATCTTCGCCATCGACGACGTCAAGTTCATGACGGGCTTCAAGGTCGAGCCGGTCGTCGCGGCGGAGACCTCGATCAAGAACGCCATCAACAAGCACTATGATTCGGCCGGCATGGTCGAAGACATCATGAAGAACTTCGACGACAAGGACGTCGAGGCGTTGCGGGACGACGAGGACGCCGTCAACGCCGCCGAACTCGGGAAAGCGGCCGAGGACGCCCCGGTCGTCAAGCTGGTGAACCTGCTCCTGACCGACGCCATCAAGAAGGGGGCGTCGGACATCCACATCGAACCGTACGAGAAATCCTTCCGGGTCCGGTACCGCATCGACGGCGTCCTCTACGACGTCATGCAGCCGCCCACCCGGATGAAGGCCGCCATCACGTCGCGCGTCAAGATCATGTCGCAGCTGGACATCGCCGAGCGGCGTCTGCCGCAGGACGGCCGCATCAAGATCAAGATGAGCGGCAAGGAGATGGACTATCGCGTGTCCACGCTCCCGACGCTCTTCGGGGAGAAGGTCGTTCTGCGACTCCTGGACAAGGGGAACCTCCAGCTCGACATGACCAAGCTGGGATTCGGCCCCGAGGCCCTGGCGGACTTCGAGACCGGGCTCTTGCTCCCCTACGGCATGGTGCTGGTCACCGGGCCGACCGGCTCGGGAAAGACCACCACCCTCTATTCCTCGCTGAACCGCCTCAATACCGTGGACACCAACATCATGACCGCGGAGGATCCCGTGGAGTACAACCTCTCCGGGATCAACCAGGTCCAGACCAAGGCGGAAATCGGCCTGACGTTCGCCGCGGCCCTCCGCTCGTTCCTGCGCCAGGATCCGGACATCATCATGGTGGGCGAGATCCGCGACTACGAGACGGCCGAGATCGCGGTCAAGGCCGCCCTGACGGGGCACCTCGTCCTCTCCACGCTGCACACCAACGACGCCCCCAGCACCATCAGCCGTCTGCTCAACATGGGCGTCGAGCCGTTCCTGGTCTCGGCGTCCACCAACGTCATCGTCGCACAGCGGCTGGCGCGCCGCATCTGCCAAGCCTGCAAGGAAGTCACTCCGGTGCCGCCCCCGGCCCTGATGAACGTCGGATTCGGTCCGGAAGAGGTCAAGACCATCAAGACGTTCAAGGGCAAGGGGTGCATGACCTGCACCGACACCGGCTACAAGGGCCGGGTGGCACTGTACGAGGTCATGCTCATCCGCGACAACATCAAGGAGGCGATCCTGCAAGGCGCCTCCGCCATGGAACTCCGCGAGTTGGGGCGCAAGAACGGCATGCAGACCCTGCGCGAGGCGGGCCTGCAGAAGATCCGCGAGGGCATGACCACCGTGGAAGAGGTGCTGCGGGTCACCACCGGCCACTAAGCCGTTGTCACAGAACAACGTGACCGGAGATATCCCGGAAACGGCATAAGGAGCCGTAACGAAATTACACATAATGGACAAGGTATTTCGTAACGGCTCCTAATCCAACGGCTTTCAGACACCGAATCGGGGCGCGACATCACATGGCAAACCTGCACGAGTTGCTCAAGGAGATGATCGACAAGGGGGCGTCGGACCTGCACATCACGACGGGCATCCCCCCCATGATCCGCATTCACGGCCACGTGGCGCCGGTCGGCACGCATCCCCTCAGCCCGGCGGAAACCAAGAGCATGGCCTACAGCGTCCTGACGGAGGCCCAGAAGCAGAAATTCGAGGAGCAGTGGGAGCTGGACCTCTCCTTCGGGGTCAAGGGGTTGAGCCGCTTCCGCGCCAACGTGTTCATGCAGCGGGGAGCGGTTGCCGTGGCCATCCGGACCATCCCCTACAAGATCATGACCTTCGAGGAATTGGGTCTCCCGCAGGTGGTCTCCGACCTCTGCGAGCGCCCCAAGGGGCTGCTCCTGGTGACGGGGCCGACGGGCTCGGGGAAGTCGACCACCCTGGCCACCATGGTCGACAAGATCAACCGGGAGCGGGCCGAGCACATCGTCACCATCGAGGACCCCATCGAGTTCGTCCACCAGCACAAGAAATGCGTCGTGAACCAGCGGGAGCTCTTCGCGGACACGCGCTCCTTCAAGTCCGCCCTCAAGTCGGTCCTGCGGCAGGATCCGGACAAGGTGCTCATCGGGGAGATGCGGGACCTGGAAACCATCGAGGCCGCCCTGACCATCGCCGAAACGGGCCACCTGACCTTCGGGACGCTGCACACCAACTCGGCCGTGCAGACCATCAACCGCATCATCGACGTCTTCCCGCCGCACCAGCAGCCGCAGATCCGCGCCCAGCTCTCCTTCACCCTCGAGGCCGTCCTGTGCCAGATGCTGCTCCCGCGATCCAACGGGCAGGGGCGCGTCATGGTGCTGGAAATCATGATCCCCAACGCGGCGATCCGGAACTTGATCCGCGAGGACAAGCTGCACCAGATCTATGGCATGATGCAGGCCGGCAAGGAGCGGTCGGGGATGCAGACGATGAATGAGGCCCTCCTGGCACACTACCTCCGCCGATCCATCACGGCGGACCAGGCGCTGGGCGCCTCGACCATGCCGGAGGAACTCTCGCAGATGATCCAGCGCGCGCAGGCCGCGGCGTAAGCCGTGCATGAGCGGGCATCCGACGTCTAACGGGAGGAACAGCCAATGGCGGTCTTTGTCTTCACTGGGAGAACCCGGGCCGGGCAGACCATCACCGGCGAGATGGAAGCGGCCAACCGCGAGGCCGTGGTGGCGCGACTCCGCTCGCAGCAGGTCATCGCCACCGCCGTGCGCGGGAAGCCGAGGGACATCACGATTCCCGGCATCGGCAACAAGGTCTCAGAGAAGGAGATCGTGGTCTTCACGCGCCAGTTCGCCACCATGATCGACGCCGGCCTGCCGCTGGTCCAGTGCCTGGAGATCCTGGCATCGCAGCAAGAGAACAAGATCTTCAAGAAGACCCTGACGGAGATCCGGCAATCCGTGGAAGGGGGCGCCACCTTCGCGGCTGCCCTCAAGCAGCACCCCAAGGTCTTCAGCTCCCTCTACGCCAACATGGTGGAGGCGGGCGAGGCGGGCGGTATCCTGGACACCATCCTGAACCGGCTGGCCCAGTACATGGAAAAGGCGATGAGCCTCAAGAAGAAGGTCAAATCGGCCATGATCTACCCGTCCACCATCGTGACGGTGGCGGTGGTGGTCGTGATCTTCCTGCTGGTCTTTGTCATCCCGACCTTCAAGGCGATGTTTGAGGGGTTCGGCGCCGCGCTTCCGCTGCCGACCCAGATCGTGCTGGAACTCTCCCGCATCGTCCGCGACTACTTCCTGGTCGGGCTGGCCGTCCTCGCGGGAATGATCGTGGGGGTGAAGTGGTGGTACGGCACGGAGGCCGGGAGGAAACGGATTGACGCGTTCCTCATCAAGACACCGGTCTTCGGGATCCTGATCCGCAAGGTGGCCGTCGCCAAGTTCACCCGGACGCTGGGCACGCTGATCAGCAGCGGCGTCGCCATCCTGGACGGGCTGGACATCACGGCCCGCACGGCGGGCAACAAGGTCGTGGAGGCCGCCGTTCTCCGGACCCGCGCCTCTATCGCCGAAGGCAAGACGATTGCGGACCCCTTGCGCGAGTCGGGCGTCTTCCCCCCGATGGTGGTCCAGATGATTGCCGTGGGCGAGCAAACGGGCGCCCTGGACGCCATGCTGGGCAAGATCGCCGACTTCTACGACGAGGAGGTGGACACCGCGGTGACCAACCTTACCGCGCTCCTGGAGCCGATGCTCATGGTCTTCCTGGGTGTCGTGATCGGCGGCGTGGTCATCGCCATGTACCTGCCCATCTTCAAGCTGGTGACGGTCGTCGGGAAGTAGCCCGTGGGGACCTGACACCTGTCGGGGGCCGCTGGACGCGGCCCCCGTTTTCCTTTTCGGAGGGGGCAGCGTTGGTCACTCTGCACGAACGGGATCGCGCGTCCACAGGCTTGCTCGCCAAGCTCAAGTGGCTAGTCGGCGCGCGGCTCCTCCTGGCGTCGGCGCTCTTGGGGTCCGCCGTCATGCTGGACCTGCGGGAGCGACTCCCCTTCCACACCGCCCCCCTCTACGGGATCCTGGGCGTGACCTTCGGTTTATCCCTGGCGTACGCCGTGGCGCTCCGCAGCCAATGGCGGCTGCCCCTTCAGAGCCTCGTCCAGTGCGCCCTCGATCTCACCCTGGTCAGCCTGTTGGTCCACTTCACCGGTGGCCTCGACTCCGTGTTTCCCTTCATGTATATCCTGGTGATCTTTGCGGCGTCCAACGTGCTGGAACGGGGCGCGGGGCTTACGGTCGGCATCGTGAGCGGCTTTCTGTACGCCGGGCTGATCCTGGCCGAATGGACCCGGATCATCCGTCCGGTGGAGTTCGCCGGCGGACTCGCGCCGCTCCGGTCCGTGGGTTACGCCGTGTACCAGGTCCTGAGTCACACGGTGGCCTTCCTGGCTGTCGCCATCTTGAGCAGCCATCTGGCCGATCGGCTGCGCCAGGCAGGACAGGAACTGGAGCGGCGCGGCCTCGATCTTCGGAGCCTCCAAACGCTGCACCGGGCCATCGTGGCGAATATCAGCAGTGGCCTCATGACCCTGGACCTGGCCGGACGCGTGGTCTCGTTCAACGAGGCGGCCGAACGCATCACCGGGTATGCGTTTGCCGATCTTCGGGATCGCCCCTGGCAGGAGACGCCCTTCGCCAGTTGCGCTCCGCTGGCGGAGTTCATCGCCAACCCAGGCGCCCCACTGGCCAACCCGTTGACCGAGATCGGCCTCACACGGCGGGATGGGCGCCTCATCCCGGTCGGGGTCTCTTGCTCTCCCCTGCGACGCGCCGACGGCGGGGCAGCCGGCCTGGTGGCGATCTTCCAGGACCTCACCGAGCGCAAACGGGTGGAGGAGCAACTCCGGCGCGCGGATCGTCTGGCGGCCCTCGGGCAACTGGCCGCGAATATCGCCCACGAGGTGCGGAACCCGTTGGCGGCCATCAGCGGCGCCGTGGAAGTGCTTCGCGAGGACCTGGCACTGGTCGGACCGAATCGGGAGCTCCTAGAAATCGTCCTGGGGGAAGCGCATCGCCTCAAACTGATCACCGGCCAGTTCCTCGATTTCGCCAAGCCCAAGTCTCTGCTGTTTCGCCCCTGCGCGGTCCGGCCGCTGGTACAAGAGACACTTCGCCTGCTGGACCGAAGCGGGGAGCGCCACCCCAACACGACCTGGGATGTCGCCGAAGCGGTGCCGGACGTGCACGTCCTGGCCGATGCCGACCAGTTCCGGCAAGTCGTCTGGAATCTATGTCTCAACGCGATCCAGGCGATGCCGCACGGCGGGCGCTTGATGGTTACCGTGCGGCTGTCGCCCTCGGGATCTCCTCAGCCGGAACCGTCGCCGCCGCAGTCGGCCGACGCGTTTGTCCCCGAGGCGGCGGCTCCGGGAACGCCGCAGCCAGCGGATGGCCCGAAAGCGGAATGGGTGGAGATCGCCTTTCAGGACACCGGGCGTGGCATCCCCCAGGAACAGATGCAGCGCATCTTCGACCCCTTCTTCACAACGCGACCGTCGGGAACCGGGCTGGGCCTGGCCATTGCCAAGAAGATCCTGGAGAGCATGGGCGGACAGGTGGCGGCGGAGAGCCGGGTGGGATCCGGAACGACGTTTCGCATTTGGTTGCGGCAGGCGCCAGTCGCCGTGGGAGCCGCCGGCAGAGGGTAAACCGCACGCGGCACGCCCCCTCCGACCATAACGGGCGTGCGCGGCACCGGTTGGCGGCCGTTTCTCGTTGGCCTGGGGTGAGGGAAGAATCGTGAGTCGCATCCTCGTCGTGGACGATGAAGCCGGGATGCGCGATCTCTTGCGCATCCTGCTCGAAAAGGAAGGATACGAGGTCCTGACCGCCGGGGATGGGGCGACCGGCTTGGCGCTGGCCATGAACCGCGCCCCGAATCTCGTGATCTCCGATATCAAGATGCCCGGGCTGGATGGAGTCGGCTTGCTGGCCGGATTACGGGAGCACGGGTTCACCACGCCGGTGATCATGATCACCGCCTACGCCGATTCGGAGTCCGCCATCCAGGCCATGAAGCAAGGCGCGTTCGACTACCTCACCAAACCCTTCAAGATGGACGAGATCAAACTGGTCATCCGGCGAGCGCTGGAGGAGGCGGCAGAACGCCACGAGAGCCAGACAGCTTCCCCCCTGCCCGCCGCCGAGCCCGCACTTCGCGGGATCATCGGTCGGAGCCCCCGGATGGTCGAGTTGTACAAGCTGATCAGCCGCGTGGCTCTGGTGGATTCGTCCCTCCTGATTACCGGGGAGAGCGGGACGGGCAAGGAACTCGTGGCCCGGACCATCCACTACAACTCCCCGCGCGCCGAGAAGCCCTTCGTGGCGATCAACTGTGGGGCCATCCCGGAGGAACTCCTGGAGAGCGAGCTCTTCGGTCATGTCAAGGGCTCCTTCACCGGCGCCATCGCCCACAAGGCCGGCTTGGTCGAGGTGGCGCGCGGAGGAACGCTGTTCCTCGACGAAGTGGCCGAGATGAGCCCAAACCTCCAGGTCAAACTGCTCCGCTTCCTCCAGGACCATATGTTCCGCCGGGTCGGGGGCACCGAGGACCTGGAGGCGGACATCCGCACCCTCGCCGCCACCAACAAGGACCCGGCCCAGCTCATCCGGATGGGCACGTTCCGGGAGGATCTGTATTACCGTCTCAACGTCATCGCGGTCGAGATGCCCCCGCTCCGCGATCGTCGCGAAGACATCCCCCTCCTGGCGACCAACTTCCTGAGTCTTTTCGCGGCGCGCGCCGGCCGCCATGCCATGCGCATCGCGCCGGAGGCGATGGAGGCGCTGCTGGCGCACGCCTGGCCCGGGAATGTGCGAGAGCTGGAGAACGTGATGGAACGCGCGGTGGCGCTTGCGACCACCGACGAGGTCCACCTCGAGACGCTCCCGGCCAGCATCTTCCACACGGCCACCACGTCCCGTCCTCAGAAATGGGAGGTTCCGCCCGAGGGGCTCAACCTGGAACAGGTGATCGCCGACATCGAGCAGGCGCTCCTCAGGGACGCCCTCGAGAAGGCAGGCGGGGTCCAAACGCGCGCGGCGCAATTGCTGGGCATCAATTTCCGCTCCTTCCGGTATCGGGCGAGGAAGTACGGCCTCGATCGGCAGGACCGCGACCGGAATCATGACGCCCCCTGAGTCTCGCGTGATCCCGCTTTCCGTCGTCCTGATGGCCGCGCTCCTGATCGGGCTGCCCTGGCTGGACGGCGGTCGGTCCGCGGCCGGGCAGGCCACACTGCTCCTGGTCCTCGCGTCGGCTGGAGCGGCGGCACTCCTGACGGGGCGCCCAGCCTGGCCACCCCGGCCGACGCCGCTGTTCCTGGCGATTCTATCCCTGGTCGTCGCCTCGGCGGTCCACACCCTGCTCTGGGATCGCACCATCCAAACCGTGCTCCTCCTCTCGGCGTATGTCGTGGCGGGATCCCTTGCCATGCGCGGTGTCCGAGACGATCCGCGGACGGAGCGGGTGCTCCTGGGTGCCTGCCTGATCTCGGGGCTGTTGGCGACCGGGCTCGGGATCGTCTGGTACTTCCATGGAGGCGAGCCCGGCTTTTACGCCACGGTCCTCGTCGGGCCGTTTGGTTATCCGAATGCCATGGCCGGGTTTCTCCTCCTGGCCGGCGGGGCGGCCGTCGCGTCGGTCCTGGGTGACCGCAGTCGGCTGGAGCGGGCCGCGGCGGTCGTCGGCTGCGCGCTATTTCCCGCCGGCCTCTACCTCACGCGCTCGCGGGGCGCCGTGCTGGCGGCATGCGTCGGCGATTCTGATCTGGGCGCTGCTGGAGCGGGAGCGCTGGTGGGCGCGGCGATGGCTGTGGGCAGGCGCTGCCACGTTTTTCGTCGCCGGCGGAATCTACCTCATGGGTCACCGACTGCTCGGCCTCTTGTGGTTCGTCTGGCCGGGCGGACCGAACGAGGGCGGCGACACCTCGGTCCAGTGGCGTCTGTCCATCCTGCAATGGACCTGGGCCATGATCCGGGACCACCCCTGGCTTGGCGTCGGGCCAGGAGCTTTCCCGATGGCGTTGACGCGCTATCAGGCGCTCCCCTACACGAGCGGCGAGAACCCGCACAACCTCTACCTGGAGATCGCGGCGGAATACGGGCTGGCCGTGGCGATCCTCGCGGGCCTCACGCTCCTGATCTGCCTGGCGCGCGCCGCGATGGCCGGGGGCCGCCTTCCCCTCGCGCACACCGCGCGCTCCCGTCGAATGATCCTGATCGCAGCGCTGGTGGCGTTTGCGGTCCACAACGGCGTGGACCTGGACTGGAGCTTCCCAGCCATCGCGCTCACGAGCGTAGTCCTGCTTGGCCTCGCCGCCACCGGGAGCCGGCCTCTCTCGACGGAACGGCCGCGCCGCCGGATGTCCCCGATCCGGACCGGCGCCGTGTTGCTGGCGCTGGCAATCGTGGCAGGCGTCGGGGCCGCCCGCTACGGTTCCGCCGCGCTGGTGGCGCAGGGGCGCACCGAGTTGGCGGCGGGCCACGTGGCGGACGCCGAGAAGAACTTGGCTCGCGCACGGTGGCTCAATCCCCTCAGCTTCTCAGCTCACTACTGGGGCGCGTGGACCCGGCTCCGCGCCGGCGACCCCCAGGCGGCGCTCACGGCCGCCGAGCGGACGCTGTGGAGTGCCTCGCAGGATCCCAACGCTCACGCCCTCGTGGGCGAGATGGCGCTGGCCGGAGGCCACTGGGAGGCGGCAACGACCGCGTACCGCCACGCCGTGGAACTGGCGCCGGCAGCCCACCTGTCGTATCACGCCGGCCTGGTCGAGGCGTTGGCGTCTCTCGGAAGATCCGCGGAGAGCATACACGCGTACGAGCGCGCCGTGTCCCTGTTCACTCCGGAACGGGTCCTGACCAGCGAGGCCCGTTGCCTGGCCCCTGGAGATCGGTACCTTTTGGCTCGCATGAGTCGCATCGCAGCGCGCCTGTACGAACAGGGCGCCGATCCCGCCGGTCGGCAGGCCGCCACCGCCCGCGCAGCCCTGCTCGCGCAGCCGGATACCCGCGGGATCTGCGCCATCACGAATCGCCCGGGGCAGACGTCGCCAGAGGCCGTCATCGGGAGCTTTTGGCGCGGTTGGGCCGAGGGGGGCTGGGCTCGGGCGGAAACCTATCTGCTGCATCCCACCCGCCGCCCGGACTGGGGAACGGGGTCCCAACCGGTCCGCCTGGCCTGGATTCACTCGCTCCTCGGTGGCGAGCGTTCGGCGACCGTGCGTTACGAGGTCGAGATCGGGGAAACGGATGCTCGTACCGTCCGATGCGCACGGACGGTGACGCGGTTCACCAGGGAGGGGTGGCTCCTGAGCGAATCCCCCTCCCTGGAACCGGGGTCCTGCAAGCCATGAGAGTGACAATTCGTGTCAGCGAGGAAAAAAAGTTTCAGCCAATTGCCCCTCCCACGCCTTCCACACGCGTCGAATAGCAGACTTTCTCTCCCGATTCTCTGATCTGCAACTCCTTGTTTCCAAATGGATTCTCGGTAATCCTCAACCGAATCAGGCAGCGAGAGCCTCATGGCACCGCTTCTGCATTCCAGAGAACCCGTCAGAGGTTCCATTGCGAAAAGTGGCTTGATGGAATCACAACCCAACCCGAAAAAAGGAGGATGTGCCATGCGGAAGCTGATCCGGAAGAAGACCAAGGGCTTTACCCTCATCGAACTCTTGATCGTCGTGGCGATCATCGGCATCCTGGCCGCCATCGCCATCCCGAACCTGCTCTCGGCGCAGAAGAAATCGAAGTACGCGCGGGCGGCGTCCGACACCAAGACAGCGGTCACCCAGGCCATCGTGTACTCGAACGACAAGAACCAGAACCCCGGCACCATGAAGCAGCTGCGCGATTCCAGCTATGCCAACATCGGGAACAACGATCCGTGGAATGGCCCGTGGTCTTATTCGGCGGCATTCGCCAGCACCGCCACCCCGGCCACGCAGGGTGAGATGGCAGTCTGCAGCAAGGGCCCGACCGCGGCTGGCGCGGACTGCCCGGCGACAGGCTTCGTGCCCCTCACGGGCGTGCCGGCCGAAACCGTCGACGGCGGCGTCGGCTACTCCAGCGTGTACGGTTCCTGGCAAGGCAAGGCCTAACTCTCGCCCCGGACTGATTCCGGGCTAGAAACGGAAGGGGGGCAGGCGTGAGATCACCGCCTGCCCCTTTCTGTTTCTTCTTTTTGTTGTGGATAACCGCGGATTCCAGTAAAAGACTCCAGAAGCCGATCACGAGATAATCGCGTCACCTCAGGAGGACACGCCATGGGTTCAGGGGCCGATCCGCTGCGGGAGGTCGAAAAGGAGACGCGGCAGATCTTTGCCGCGGTCACCGTCTGCTTCCTCTGCTCGGGAGCAACCGGCCTGATCTACGAGGTCCTCTGGACGCGCATCCTTGGGCTCGTATTCGGCCATACGGTCTTCGCCATCACGACCGTCCTGGCCGCCTTCATGGCCGGCTTGGGCCTGGGGAGCTACCTGTTCGGAGGCGTGGCCGACCGGAGTTCTCGCCCGCTCCGGCTCTACGGAGTGCTCGAAATCGGAATCGGGGCGTACGCCCTCATCACGCCGTTCCTGTTCTCTCGCGCTGAAGATATCTACATCCCGCTCCATCGCGCGTTCGGGCTGTCATTCTTCACCTTCAGCCTGTTGCAATTCCTGCTCATTTTCCTGATCCTGTTGATCCCCACCACCCTCATGGGTGCGACACTCCCGGTGCTGAGCAGATTCTTCGTGCGGAGTCTCGAGGTGCTGGGTGGACAGGTGGGCAGGCTGTACGCCTTGAACACGTTCGGCGCCGTGCTGGGAACATACGCTGCGGGGTTCCATCTCATCCCGACACTGGGCGTCCGGACCACCCTCTTGCTCGCTGCCATCGCGAATATCGGGATCGGGGCCTTGGCGGTCGTCTTCGACCGGCACCTGCGGCAGCTTGGGCACGAGACCCCGGGCGGGCAGGCCGAGGCCGTGGCGGTGACTGCACCCGCGTCGGAGATCACGGTTCCCGCGCCCGAGGGGCCGCCGGCCGTGGCGGTGTGGCTCACCGTGGTGGGTCTGGGGATATCGGGGGCCGCCTCGATGATGTACGAGGTCGCCTGGACCAGAGCGCTCGCCCTCGTCATCGGAAGCTCCACCTACGCCTTCACCACGATGCTGGTGACGTTTCTCACTGGCCTGGCCCTGGGAAGCTATCTGTACTCGCGCGTGGCGGGACGCCTCCGGATCACTCCGGTCTTCTTCGGCGGCCTCCAGCTGGGTATCGGGCTGAGCGCGCTCTTGGTGACGCCGTTCTTCGACCGGATTCCCGAGCTGTTCCTTCGGATCTTCCAGATCTCCCAGTCCCCCGGATTCATGAAAGTGGTCCAGTTCTTTATCAGCGCGCTCGCCATGTTCATCCCGACCCTCTTCATGGGCGCCACGTTCCCCTGCGCAATCCAGATCGTGTCCAGGGCGATGAACCGTGTTGGGCGCGATGTCGGCCGGGTGTACCTCGTCAACACCACCGGCGCGATCGCCGGCACCATGGTCGCCGGGTTCCTGCTGATCCCCGTCTGGGGTCTGCAGTTCACACTCAAGCTGGCGGTGTCCATGAACCTCTGCCTCGCCGTGGCGATCCTGCTCGCATCCCGGATGACCGGATGGCGACAGGGGGCGGCGATCGCGATCTCCCTGCTTGCGCTGGGCGGGTTGTACGTCGCCCCCGCGTGGGACGCGAACGTCATGACCAGCGGCGTCGCCATCTACGGACGAAGCTACTTCGGCCGTCTCGGCAAGGCGGAGTTCCGGAGCGCCATGCTAACCGATGACCGCCTCCTGTATTACAAGGACGGGCTCAGCGCAACCGTTTCCGTTCACCGGCAGGGGGAGCTGCTGTATATGCGGGTCAACGGAAAGACGGACGCCAGCAACGCCGGGGACATGCACACGCAGCTCATGTCGGGGCATCTCCCCATGTTCATCCGGCCCGACGCCAAGCGTGCGCTGGTGATCGGCATGGGAAGCGGCGTGACGGCGGGGGCGGTGTCCCTCCACCCGCTGGAGCGGATCGACGTCATCGAGATCGAGCCCGCGGTCGTGGAAGCCGCGGCGTTTTTCGCCAAGGAGAATCGCGAGCTCCTGAAGAACCCGAAGGCGCGCGTGGCCATCGCCGACGGCCGCAACTTTCTCCTCGCCTCGGATGGAGGCTATGATGTCATCATCTCCGAGCCGTCGAACCCATGGATGCGAGGCATCGGGAACCTGTTCTCCCTGGATTTCTACGAGCTGACGGCTCAGCGGCTCGCCCCCAAAGGCATCGTGTGCCAGTGGATCCACACCTACGGACTCTTCCCCGAAGACCTGAAGATGGTGGTCAAGACGTTCCGGTCCGTGTTCCCGCACACCACCATCTGGAACACCACCCGGGGGGATCTCCTCCTGCTCGGCTCGAAAGACCCCTGGACGCTGGACCACGCCACCCTGCAGGCGAAATACGGCGCGGTCCCCGGCCTCAAGGAGGATATGGCAAGGCTGGGGTTGCACTCCCCGCTGGCCATCTTGGCGGATTTCGCCCTGGTGGAGGAAGACGCCGCCCAGTACGCCCAGCATGCGCTGGTGAACACCGACGACCTGCCCTTCCTGGAATTCTCGGCGCCGGACAGCCTGTACGCCGATACCGTGGACCTGAACTGGCGCGTGCTGAAATCGTTCGAGCGACGACCATACCCGCCCATCGTCGGCCTGTCCGACGAGTCCCTGAACTCGTCCGCGTTCCGGCGGGACCTGGGGTTGGCGCTCTGGGCCAAGGATCTGCCGGACGAGGCCATGCCTCAGTTTGAGCGGGCACTCCGGGGCAATCCCAAGGACGTCATCGCACTGATTCATCGCGGAAAGATCTATCTCCGGTCGGGGTCTGTCCTCTTGGCGGAAGCCGACTTGAAGGCCGTCCTTCGGTTAGACGCCACCATGGTCGAAGCGCACGAGGCCCTCGCGCAATTGTACCGGGGACAGCGGATGTGGGACCTCGCCGAGACGCACCTGCGCGGCGCGGCGGCACTGCACCCCAAGGACCCGCGGAACGCGGCCGGCTTGGCGGATCTGCTGCGGGAGCGACGGCGCTTCGACGAGGCGATCCGGGCGTATCTCGTCGCCGTGGAGATCACTGCCAAGGACGCACGTGTGTGGTCCGGTCTTGGCCTGGCATACCAGGGCGCAGGCCGCCCGGCCGAGGCGCTCGAGGCGTTTCGCCGGGCCGCGTCCAGCGACCCGGAGAACGCATTCGCCCAATACCAGCTGGGACTGGCGAACCTGGAGGCCAGGCGCTTCGATGAGGCCTTGGCCGCCCTCCGGAAGGCCGCCCTCAGGGATCCCTTCCAGCCAGAGGTCTATCTCGCGCTGGGCAGACTTCACAGGGCGCAGGACGACAAGACGCAGGCCCTCCAAGCTTTCCGCCGCTGCCTGCGCTTGGAACCGATGAACGTCGCGGCCCGCAAGGCAGTCGAGGAGTTATCCTTCTCCTTGTATGGAACCGGGTCGTAACCTCACCTCCAGACGCCGGAGCCGCGGCGTGAATGGCAAACCCTCTTGACGAACAGCGGAATGATTGGGTCTAATACGGAAGGTTGCCACACCTGAGGTGCGGATGGAACCGGTCATCCAGATCGAAGGGCTGTCCAAGGATTACCGCGTCGGCTTTTGGGGCCGACGCGTGCGTGTCCTGAGCGACCTGACCCTGGAGGTCCGCGGCGGCGAGACCTTCGGATACCTGGGGCCCAACGGGGCCGGGAAATCCACCACCATCAAGCTCTTGCTGGGCTTGATCCGGCCGACCGCCGGTAACGGCCGCGTGTTGACACGCCCGCTGGGTGATGCCTCCACCCGGGGCCGCATCGGCTTTCTGCCCGAGAATCCCTCATTCTACGAGTACTTGACCGGACAGGAGTTCCTGACGTTTTGCGGACGACTACTGGGCGTGCCGCGGGGAGCGCTCCGGGAGCAGGTGCCGGCCCTTTTGACGGAGGTCGGGCTGGACCGCGCGGTGCGCCAGCAGATTCGGAAGTACTCCAAGGGCATGGTCCAGCGGCTGGGGCTCGCCCAGGCGCTGCTCGGCGACCCGTCCCTCCTGATCCTGGACGAGCCGATGTCCGGCCTGGATCCGATCGGCCGCAAGGAGGTCAGGGACCTCATCCTCCGGCAGCGGGCGGCGGGACGCACGGTCTTCTTCAGCACGCACATCCTGCCCGACGTCGAGATGATCTGTGACCGGGTGGGTATCCTGGTCGGGGGGCGACTGGTCCGCTCGGGGTCCATGCGCACCTTGCTGGGAGAGGAATTGGAATCCATCGAGGTCACCGCGACCTCCATTCCCGCGGAGACACTCGCGGCGGTGGAGCGACTGGCCCTTTCGCCGCCGTTGGTCCAGGACGATCGTGTGATGGTCCGGCTCCCGGGCGAGGCGGAGTTGGAGGTCGCTCTCTTCATGCTGGTCGGCGCCAAGAGCCGGGTGCTGTCCGTCGTCCCGCAGCGGCGGAGCCTGGAAACGATCTTCTTGGAGGCCAGCCGGGGGACCACAGCGTGAGACGCATCCTGACCATCGCGCAGATGGCCTTCACCGAGACCGTCCGCGACAAGATCCTGTACAGCATTCTGGTGTTTGCCCTCGCCATGATCGGAAGCTCGACGATCCTCGTCACCTTGAGCGTCGGCGGCGAGGGCCGGATCGTGAAGAATCTAGGCCTGGCCTGCATCACGCTGTTTGGCCTGTTCATCGCGGTCTTCATCGGGATCAACCTGGTGTCGCGCGAGATCGAGCGGCGCACCATCTTCTCCCTGCTCTCCAAACCGGTGCGCCGAGCCGAATTCCTGGTCGGGAAGTTCCTGGGGCTGGGCCTCACCTTGGCGGTGAACCTCGGCATCATGGCGGCCGGGCTCATGGTCCTCGCCTGGGCGCTCGAAGATCACTGGACGCCCCGGATTCTGCTGGCGGCGGGTTTCACGTTGGTAGAGCTTCTCGTGTTGACGGCAACCGCCATCCTCTTTTCCACCTTCTCGACCCCGACCTTGAGCGCGATCTACACCCTGCTGGTGTTCGTCATCGGCCGATTAAGCGCCGACTTGATGGCGTTCGCTACGCAGTTCGGTGGAGCCTCCCTCAAGGCCATGGCCGTCGGCCTCTATTACCTGCTGCCGAACCTCTCGCGTTTCAACCTGAGCGGCGCCGTCGCGAACGACCTGTTGTTGGACCCCGGCACGCTGGCACTGACGGCGATCTACGGCGCGCTCTACGCCGCCGCGCTCCTCGCGATCGCGATTGCGGTGTTCCAGCGGCGTGATTTCCGATGAGCGGGTCCGGAGCCTTGCAGGTGGGGGCATCCGTGCGAACCCCTCCGCCGCGCTTGGCGCAAGCGGTCTCCCTGGCGATCGCCGCGGCGGCCTTGGCGGGGGCGATCCTCACCTCCCGAGGGATCGAGGCGCGCGCGGTGGCGCGGGCAGAAACGCCCCAGCCGATCTTCTTCCCGCGCGCCGAGATCCTGCGGCCGGCGCTCCTGGGGTTCACGGGCCTAGCGGCCGACCTGACCTGGATTCGAACCGTCCAGTACTTCGGCTCCCGGATCGAGGGGAAGGAGCGGTTCCCCCAACTCTATCAGTTGGTGGACATGACGACCTCGCTCGACCCCCATTTCTTGGATGCCTACCAGTACGGCGGACTGTTCCTCACCATCGCCAGACAGTTTCCCAACGCCATCGCGATCTACCGGAAGGGGATCGCCGCCAATCCCTTGGCCTGGCAACTTCCACACGATCTGGGGCGGTTGTACTTTTTGGAACTCCAGGATTACCAGCAAGCGTTGCACTGGTGGGAAATCACGGACCGCCTCCCCGGGCGCCCGCATTACATCCCCCGGTTTTTGATCCGGCTCCAGGCCAAGGTCGGCCATCTCGACACCGCCTTGGAACTCTGGCGGCAAATGTACGAGCGCTCCGAGAACGACGCGATCCGGGAGATTGCCCAGCGCGAGATCGCGAAGCTCCTGGGGGAAATGAGACGGGGACAACGTCCAAGTCCTCACCAATGAGAACCGCACCGGGGCAACCGCCGCCACTCCGTCTTGAGTACCGGTCCCCATCGGCATTCAAGACCTCCGCAAGTGAGATGCGATGAGCCAAGACCGCCCCGGCGCTTCTGAAGATTCCGCCACCCGCTCCCCCGACGTGGCCGTGGTCATCCCCGCGCGGAACGAACGGGAAAACCTAGAACTGCTCCTGCCCGCCCTGCGGGAGACCCTGGACGGGCTGGGCGTCCCGTGGGAACTCGTCGTGGTGGACGGGGGCTCTTGGGACGGAACCGCCGAGGCGGCGTCACATCGCGGGGCGCGCGTCATCCAGCAAGAAGGGCCAGACTACGGCGGGGCGCTCCTGGCGGGGTTTGCAGCCACCTCAGCTCCGTGGATTATCACTATGGACCCCGACTGCTCGCATCGGCCGGTGTTCATCGAGGAGTTCTGGCGGCACCGGGACGCCGCGGAATTGCTGATCGCGTCCCGGTACGTGGCCGGGGGGCGGGCCGACATGGGAGCCGTCCGCCGCCTGCTGAGCCATATCCTCAACCGGACCTACGCCCGCGTCCTCTCCCTGGAGCTCCGCGACCTTTCCAGTGGGTTTCGCCTGTACCGGCGAGCCGTTCTGGACAACCTCACCGTGACCGCGCGAGACTTTGACATCTTACAGGAGATCCTGCTCCGCGTGCATGCCCAAGGCTGGCGGATCCGGGAAGTCCCGTTCCGTTACACCGCGCGGGGTGCCGGCCGATCCTTCCGGCGGATCGTCGCGTTTGGGTGGGCGTACCTCACCACGCTGCTCCGGATGTGGCGGCTCCGCAACTCCGTGGCAGCGGCCGACTATGACCATCGAGCCTTCGACAGCCCCATCCCGCTCCAGCGGTACTGGCAGCGGGCGCGCCATCGCATCACCCTGGGCTTCGTGCGGGCGGCCGACCAGTCGCGCCCGGCCCGGATCCTGGACATCGGGTGCGGGTCCAGCCGGATCATCCAGGATCTGCCCGACGCCATCGGGCTAGATGTCCTGTTGCCGAAGTTGCGCTTCCTGCGCGACCACCATCGTCGATTGGTGCAGGGGACGGTCTTCGCTCTCCCCTTTCCTGCGGAGCGGTTTGACGTCGTGATCTGTTCCGAGGTGATTGAGCATATTGCGGCCACGCCGCAGGTCTTCCACGAACTGACGCGGGTGCTCCGCCCGGGTGGAACCCTCATCCTCGGGACCCCCGATTACGGTCGGCGCCTCTGGTGGATCCTGGAGTGGGCCTATGGCAAGATCCTGCCCGGCGCCTACGCCCACGAGCACATCACCCATTACACCCGCGCCACCCTGGCCCAGCGCTTGACCGAGTCGGGCTGCACCATCGAGGACCTGCGATACGTGGGCTTCTGCGAGATGATTTTCCGAGCGCGAAAGCGCAGGTCACCGACGCCCGGGCTCGGCGCCGAAGAGCCCGATAGGGAGTCGGAATGACAACGGCAGCGGTATCACGACCCGTGCACGCGGACACCGACCCGGCTCCGGGCGACGCGACCCAAGCCGAGACGATTCAGGTCCGGGCGTGGACAGTGGTCCTCGTGCTCCTCCTCGCTGCGGTGACCTACCTGGGGAGTCTGGGCTATCAGTTCGTTTGGGACGATGTCGCCCTGGTGCAGAGCCCGACGCTCCGCGATCTGCGGAATTTTCTGCAGTTCTTTCAATCCGACTTGGCCTCGCTCACGTCGGGGGTGATCGAGGGTCCCTACTGTCGCGCCACCCTGGCTCTGAGCCTGGCGCTGGACGCGACGCTCTGGGGTCCGCATCCCGCCATGTCCCATCTTACCAACCTCCTGCTGCACGTCGCGGTGACCTTCCTCGTGAATCGACTCGTCCTGGCAATGGGCGCGCGGCGCGACATCGCCCTCCTGGCAACTCTCCTGTTCGCCGTGCACCCCGTGCACGTCGAGGTCGCCGCCTTCGTGGCCGCACGCGTCGACCTGCTGCTCAGCATCGGGGTCTTGGGATGCCTGCTCGCCTACCGGCGATCCGACGCGCCGGGGCGAGGACGAATCGCGTGGGGCGGAGCCGCCTTGGCGATGCAGGCGTTCGCCCTGTTTTCCAAAGAGGCCGCGGTCACTGTGCCCGCCCTGCTCGTGCTGAGCGACCTGCTGCACTCCCCCGCCTCCGACCAGCCCGCGGAGCGGACCACCTTGCGCCGAGCACTGATGCGCTCGGTCCCGTTTTGGATCGTCACCGCGGCCTTCGCGGCCTTTCGCTTTCCGCAGCTGCTGAACATCGCCGGGGACCGCCTTCAGGGGGGCGGCCTCTGGCAGCGCCTGCCCGGGTCGTTCGAACTCCTGGCCCGCTACGTCATCTTGAGCCTCGTCCCGACCCACATGCAGCCCTTCTACTCCTTGAAACGGCCGGAGTCGTTTCTGAGCCTGTGGCCGGCTCTCGGGCTGCTTCTCGGGGGGGGGCTCGTCGCCCTCCTGATCTGGTCGTGGCGGCGGGCCCCGCGGGTGGCCTTCGGAACGGCGTGGTTCCTGGTTACGATCAGCCCCGTGGTGGATCTGGTGCCACTCTCGCCGCGCGAGATGGGGCTGGCCGATCGCTACCTCTATCTGCCGTCCGTCGGGGTGGCGCTCCTGTTGGCGCTGGGGTTCGCCGTGCTGCTGGGGCCGACGGACGGCCGGCGGTGGCCTTTCCGGAGGCCTATCGCCTGGGGAGGTTTGGCACTCCTGCTGATCGCCTACTCGTGGCAATCGTACCGCTATGCGCCGGTGTGGCGGAACGACCTGACCCTGTTTACGCGCATGACGGAGGTCGCCCCGCGCGCACCCATTCCCTATCTCAATCTCGGTCTCACGTACTTTCGGGCAAACGATTTGCCGCGGGCCACCGCTGCATTGGAGCAAGCGGTCCGCCTGAACCCGACGCTCCGCCGACCGCGCACTATTCTCGCGCTGGTCTATGTCCTCCAGGGGAGAGCGCGTGACGGCTTTCAACTCTTCGACGGCCTGGCGTCCGAGGGGGCGCGGGACCGGGACTACTCCGTCTCCCGGCTGATGGCCCATCTTGTCATCGGCGAGCCTCGCGAGGCGGTTGCCATCGGTGAAGAGGGAATCGGCCGATTCCCGGAGGATGCGGATCTGGGCCTGTGGTTGGGGCGCGCCCTGGATCGGGCCGGACGACCAGCCGAGGCCATGGAACGGTACCGCCGGGTCCTGGAGTTTCGCCCCGACCTGTACGAAGCAGAGGAGGCTCTCGGCTCCCTGCTGGCCCAGTCGGGGCGCGGCGGCGAGGCCACGCAACACTTCCTTCGATCCGCGGAGATCCGGCCGGATCGGGCCCAACCCTTCCGGGCCCTGGCCATGCTGGCGGCAGAGCGGGGCGACCGGCCCGAGAGCCTTCGCCTCTGGCACGTGGTGCTCCGGACGGCACCGAACCCTGCGGCCGTCCGAGAGGCCGCCGAGCAGATCCGCCGGCTGGGACGGGAGCACACCGGCGCGTCTCAGGAGCATTCCGCTCCTCCAAGAACGTCAGGATCATGACCGATCCTGCCTCGGCGGCCGAGCAGCCGGCAGCCGGCGCCGGGCGGACACTCGAGACAGGGGACGATTTCTCATGATACCCATTTTCGCCTTTCTCTTTGGCAGCCTGGTGGGTAGTTTCCTCAATGTGTGTATCCACCGGCTCCCCCGGGAAGAGAGCATCGTTTTCCCCGGTTCCCACTGCCCTGCGTGCCAAGCCCCTATCCGACCGTGGGACAACATTCCGATCCTCAGCTTCCTCCTCTTGCGGGGCCGCTGTCGTGCCTGCGGAAGCCCCATCGCCTGGCGGTATCCCCTGGTGGAGTGCTTGACCGCAATCCTGTTTGCCGCGACCGTGTCGCGCTATGGCGTCACTCCGCTCGCCATCACTCTGCTGGCTTTTCTCTCCGCCCTGGTGGTGATCGCCTTTATCGATCTGGACCACCAGATCATTCCGAACGTCATCACCATGCCGGGGATCCCGCTGGGCCTCCTGGCAGGCGTGGTGCTGGGCGACCCGCCCATCCTGGATCGGGTCATTGGAACTCTTGCCGGCGCCGGCTTTCTCTACCTTGTGCTCTTTTTCGGCAGCGCGCTCTACGGGCAGGAGGCGATGGGCGAGGGAGACCTGAATCTCATCGCCCTGGTTGGCGCCTTTCTGGGCTGGCGAGGGGTTGTGGTCACGATCCTGGTCGGCTGTCTCGTCGGGTCGGTGATGGGACTTGCCCTGATCGGCCTCCGGCGGTTGCGGCGGCGCGAGCACATTCCTTTCGGACCGTTTCTCGCCTTCGGTGCGACCGTGGCCCTGTTCTGGGGGGAGCGAGCCGTGGCATGGTACCTGGGATTCCTTCGGTGATTCTCGACCCGCCCCATCGCGACCCGGTTGGGCGTCCGTCTGAAGACTCGACCTCAATCGGTCGGGTCATCGATCGGCCTTCTCTCGCAGACGTCTCTCGATAACCTCCAGGCGCCCGCGAACGACGGGTAACTGCGGATCGCTCGGGTCCAGACGTGGGACAAGCCTCGTGAGTTGATCTTGAGCCTCCGCCCAGGCCCCGCGCTGTTCGGCAACGGTGGCGAGGATCCACCTGGGGAGAAGCAGGTCTCCGTCGAGGCGAAGGGCGCGCTGGGCCGCTTCCTTCGCCTCGTCGCCCCTTCCGAGTTGAAGCAGTACCTCCGCCCGCTCGGCGTGCAGCCTCCCCGTGGCCGGATGGCCGACCAGCACGTCGATCACGTGATTCAGAGCGTCCAGCCGCTGTTCTGCAGCCGGGGCGCCCGCGGCGCCGTATTCCTGCGCCAGCGCCTGCCACGCCAACTCGTTCCGTGGGTTGTCCTGGACCGCCCTCCGTAACTCCGCCAGCACGCGGTTCCAGGTCTCGGGATCGGCGCGGTAGGCGGCAAGATAACTCAAATCCTCTTCGGAGCGGGTCAGGGCATACTCGTGCGCCGCGATGAAGGCCGAATGCCGTTCGTTTCGCCGGACGAACACCTCGGCCACGGGATCCCAGTACACGCGCGCCCAGGAGGAGGGGCGCGTGAGATACGCGATGCGGCGCTCCGGATCGGCGTCCAGCACCAATAATTCTACTCCGTATTTCGCGGCGATGCGGTCCAAGGCGGCAGGATCGCGGTGCGCCCGGAAGTACTCCTCCAGCAGCGCCTCGTCGAACAGGACGGCGTCGTATCGTCCGTCGATGAACACCTGATTGGCCGGCCACCGTCGCCACATCAAGTACGCGCCGAATTTGTAGGAGTTGAAGACCCGGCCGTCCAGATGATGGCGCTCCAAGAAAGTCGCGGCCTCTTCGGGGAAGAACGCGGGCGCCACGCCGAACCCCATGGGGAACCGCCGGGTGAAGAAGGCCTGATCGACGACGGAGGCGGTCAGGACGAGGAGGCAGGCAATGACCCCAATCCGCTGGAGCCACTGGGGCGGCCGGCCGGCGGCCTCGTCGGGCAGATGGCGAACGACGCGGACGACGGCGAGGGCCAGCAGGGGAAGCACGGCGAGGACGAAGTAGGGCACGGCCCGGTTCCGCATGATGGCGTAGGTCCCCATGGAGAGGACGATGCCCCAACCCACCGGGTCAAACCGATTCTCCCAGGCCCAGAGGAGGATTCCGACGGCCAGGAAGGCGAGGAGGACGACCGCAAAAATGATGACCGGTTCCCACCAGACAGGATCCATCTCGGGCAGGCTCCACACTCCCTTCCACTCCGGGAAATCGGACAACCGGATCATGAGATTCTGTCGCAGTGGAAAGAGAAGCATGGAGAAGCCCTGGGGGTTGAGCAGGGCCGCGAACGGCAGGCCGACAACCGCAGCGGCCAGGTGGCGGATTCGCGTCCGGTCGAGGCGGAGGCGATCCCATCCCGGCGCTACGCGATTCCCCGGAAGCAGGTTCGCCAACAAGACGAGGCCGGGGAGGAACATCCCGAAGACGTAACTGGCGTGCACGTTGATCCAGGCGATCTGCACGGGCACGAAAGCATACGCGGCCCAGCGCGGGCCGGTTCGCAAGCGTAATAGAATCGCCATGGTCATCAGAAGCAAAAGAAAGCTCAGGAGTTCCGGTCGAATGAACAGGCGGAATCGGAGCGCCAGGCTCGCCACGAAAACCAGCAGGACCGCGGCGAGCGGGTGGAGGCCGCACCCCCGCAGAAGGCGATAGAGGACGAAGGCGATCAAGAACAAGAAGCCAAGACGGAGGAGGATCAGGCCTGGAAAGCCTGCCGCCGCGTAGATGACGTAGAAGATGACATCTGCCAGCCAGGAGTACTTGATCCACTCCCGGCCCTGTGTGGTGAAGGCGAAGGGGTCCTGAGCGGGGAGGGAGTGGGTCGTAACGTACAGCTCCCCTTCTTTCAGGTGGAACCACGTGTCGAGAGACGTGATCTCGAAGAAGCCTAGGAGGGCCAAGTGGGCGACCAGCAGAAGGCCAATCACAAAGCCGAGAAGTCGTGACGTGGTCATCCTCGATCTCGCCTTCCCCATCGGGGTGCACAGCGATCTCACTCTACATTCCGCCTGGTGTGCGGTCAATGCCTCTGTTTCACGCCTGGGGGCAATTCAGCCGAAGAGGAACTTCTGGTGGGCAATCGCTAGCCCGGCTGGGCGTCCGGCGCCGGCCTCCGGGATCGGAAGAGATGGATCGCGACCCAGATCAGAAAGACGGCTCCGCAACACAGGCTGATGCCGAGGGCGATACGCCAGTACAGTGGTCGGAACATGAGGACGAGCCGATGCCTTCCCGCAGGAATCCACGCCCCCATCAAGGCCAGATCGGCACGGTGCAGGGGAAGGGTTCGCCCATCCAGGGTGGCACGCCATCCCGGGTGCCACACCTCACTGATCACGAGATAGCGATCCCTTTGGTTTTGGGTCTCCACTTCGAGTGTGCCATCGGAGGCCCGGATCACCGTTGCTCGGTCGTCTGGCGAGTCGAGAATCTCCTCGTCAGTCCATTCGGCCTTCTGCACAACCGCGACGTCCCGGAGGTCATGGCGCTGGATGGCAGCAATCGCCTCGTCGTCGCCCTCAGCGGCCACTATCCGCTTGACCCAGAAGATCCTGGGCTGGGGCCTCTTGTTACGGTAGATGATCACACTGTCTCGGTGCATTCCCCAATTGAGGACGAACAACGGCTGGTTCTGATACTGCGCCACGACCTCGAAGCGGTCCGACGGAAGCTCCTGGGGTTTCCGGGCCAAGATATACTTCACATTGAGAGTGTCAAAGAGGTCCCACCTCTCTACCCGAAGGAAATCGGTCCAGGTCGCCGCTCCTAACACGCGACTACCCCCCAGTTGCATCAGCAGGAAGTACTTTTGGTAGTGTCGAAGGTTAAAAGGCTCATAACCGGAGATCAATTGGAGTCCCTGTGTCGCGGCCCAACCATAGGTCATCGCATACGGACCCACGGGTGCAACGCGAAATAGGGTGGGGTCCGAGGCAAGGAACCGGCCGTAGTCTGTGGCAGGCGCCGCGTCCGCCTGGGGAATCGTATCGAGGTATCGATACGCGTAGAACATTCCCTCGCCGGCGATCACCAGAATCAGGGCCACGGCAGGCAGCGCTGATCGCCAAGGTCGTCCCGTCTCCCGCCGGAGCCTGGCGAGGAGTTCCTCAAGCCCGATGCCGGCCAACGCGATGCCAAAGCAGGCCGTCAGGAAGAGCATTCGGCCGGGCAAGCGAAACGTCCGGAACCCCGGGAAGAACTCGTACAGAAAACGCACGACCGGTGTATCCAGGGCGATGAGCACCGACACCGCAAGACTCACCACAAGAAAGCGCGTCGGAGAACGTCGCCATCCGAGAATCCCCCCAAGAACCGCTAGCAGAAGAGGGAGCAGCCCGAAATAGGCCACATCCTCCCAGAACTCGATTCTGGGATAGCTTCCATCCAGCACGCTCCCGAGTGCCTCGGGATAGACGAAGGTTTGCAGGTCGCGCCAGCCCAGGGAATGAAAGGAAAAAAAGAACTCTGTGGAGGCAAGACCGCGGGAGACGAGCGGCATCTCGGCCACCAAGGGCACCAAGAGGTATGCGGCCATTCCGATTGCCAATACACCGCTCGCCGTGAGCCATCCGGCGGTCCGCCGCATCTCTGGGTAGCGCCCCGCACGCCACAAGTGTCCAAGCGCGACAAGCGCGTAGGCGACGAGGAATAGCCCTGAGTAATACACGAGTTGGATATGCCCACCGTGCAGGCACAGCCCGCCAACTGCCGCCAAGGCGAGCGCGCTCCGCGGTGTGGGACATTTCACGAGTCGGAAGACCATGGCGAATAGGAGCGGAAAGAATGTGAGGCTCGGCAGAAAGCTCAGCCAGCCGGCGTACACAGCCATGAGCACCTTGAAATTGAAGAGGGCGGCGACGGCCATCAACAACCGAGGCCACCGGCTGAGACCCAGGGACTGGCCGACCCAGTAGAAGACGCACGCCCCCGCGACGAGGTGGAGCCAGATCGTCCAACCCATGACCGCGGCCGGAGGAAATAGATAGAAGAGGCCGTGCAGTGGATGGGTGTAGAGCGCGTTTGGACTCGTAAACGCAGGTCCGCCCGACAGCTGATCCGCTCGCCAAAAAGGTAACCCCTGACCGGACTGGACGGAGCGGAAGAGAACCTCTTTGGCTGCGAGGTGATAGGAGACGATATCGGAGTGCGGCGAATACGGGACGCTGCCCGGCTTCAGGAGGAAACCGTATCCGATAAATGCCAGGGAAACGATCAGAAGAAGTGCAATGAGCCAATCCCGATTCTCAAAGGTTCTCATGTACGTCCACGAGTCTGCGAAACGCGTACATAGAGCCTCACGGGATAGGGGCATGAGCTAATCGGGAAGTATGGTCCCGAAATCGCCGGAGTCCTTTTCGGGGTATGCTCAACTGACAACTGGCAGAACATCGTGGACGGAGTCTACCGCCACGACTGTGACATCGACAATCGCCACGCCTCTGAGGGTTCCACCGCTCGTCCCTCCGACGATTGACGTCAGATCTCCCGCAGCACCTCGCGCATGCTCAATTCGAGGATGTCGACCATCTGATCCACATCGGTCTCGCTGGCCACCAGCGGCGGCCCGAAGGCGATCCAGTGCGGGTCGAAGCGCAGCAGGAGCCCGTTTTGCAGGGCCTGCTTGCCGATGCGGACGCCGATCTTCGTCTCGGGCGGGAACGGTTGCTTGGTCGCCGGATCCTTCACCAGTTCCATGCCGATCATCAACCCCTTGCCCCGGATCTCGCCGACGATCCCGAACGCCCGCAGCCCCTCCAGCCGCTGGACGAGGTGCGCCCCCACCCGCCGCGCGTTGTCGGGGAGGCGGCGCTCCAGGATCTCCCGGATGCTGGCCAGACCGGCGGCGGCGGCTACCGGATTCCCGGCGTAGGTGTGGCCGTGGGCGAACTCGGTCCCGGGCGCCCCCCAGAAGGTCTGCGCCACCTTGTCGGAGACCATGGCGGCGGCAAGCGGGGCGTAGCCGCTGCTCATCCCCTTCCCGCAGCAGAGGATGTCCGGGGTAACGCCGAAGGTATTCGCCGCGAAGAGGCTCCCGGTCCGGCCAAACCCCGTGATGACCTCGTCAAAGATGAGGAGGATGTTGAACTCATCGCACAGCTGCCGGAGGGTCGGCAGGTACTCCGGCGGCGGCGTGATGATCCCGCCGGTGTTGCTGATCGGCTCGACGATGATGGCGGCGATCGAGCGCGGGTCCTCCCACTCGATCATCTGCCGAAGGGTCCGGGCGCAAAAGACGTCGCAGGCCGGATAGGTCTTCTCGTAGGGGCACCGATAACAGTACGGGGGGTAGGTGTGAAGATGCCCGATCGCCGCGGGTTCGTACATCGTCTTCCGGTAGCCGACCCCCCCGGCGCTCATCGTGGCGGCGGTGGCGCCGTGGTAGGAGAGGTAGCGCGACAGGATCTTGAATTTCCCCGGGTTCCCCGTCTGGCGATGGTACTGGCGGACCAGCTTGAACGCGGCCTCGTTCGCCTCGGAGCCGCTGTCGACCAGCCGCGCGGTGTTGAGGTCCCCGGGCGTGATCTCCGCGAGCAGATTCGCCAGCTCGACGGCGCGCGGGTTCGTCCCGTGCATGGGCGGGTTGAACGGGAGCGTCCGGAGCTGATCGATCACGGCCTGCAGCACCCGGGGATTGTTGTAGCCGACGTTGACGGTGAAGATCCCGGCGAGGCCGTCCAGGTACTCCTTGCCGTAGACATCCCAGAAGCGAATCCCGTCGGCCCGCGCCACCAGGAACGGCTCCTTCACGAACTCCGTCATCTGCCGGTAGTCCAGCATAATGTGGCGAAGGTAGTCCTCGCCGGCAAAGCGAGCGTCACCCTGAGCAGTCATGTCCTTTCCCTCCTTGGCTAAGCCGTTGTCACAGAATTTCGTAACGGCTCCTAACGAACGGGAACCTCTTGCATCACCTTCTGGATCGCCGCCTCCAGCGCCTTCACGAGTTGCTCCACGTTGGCCTCGCTGAAGATGTAGGGCGGGCTGATCTGGATGTGATCCCCCGCCACTCCGTCGATCATGCCACCCATGCCCGGCACCACCATCACGCCCGCCGCCAGGGCGGCTTCGACGATCTTTCGCGTCACGCCCGCCGACGGCGGGAAGGGTCGCTTGGTGGCCTGGTCGGCGACAAACTCTACCCCCAAGATCAAACCGGTCCCTCGCACATCGCCCACGATGGGAAACCGCTTGAGCGTCTCGAGACGGCCGAGAAGGAGGCGGCCGATCCGGGCGGCGTTCTCGACCAGGTTGTGCGCCTTGAGGTATTTGAGGACCGCCAGCCCCACCGCCGAGCACAGCGGATGGCCGGAGTACGTGAACCCTTGCGTCATGTGGCCGGACCCCTGCGCGATCGCATTATACACCTTGTCGTGCAGGATCACCGCGGCTAACGGTGCGTACCCGCTGCTCAGAGCCTTCGCCGTCGTGATCATGTCCGGGACCACGCCCCAGTGCTCGATGGCGAAGTTCTTCCCGGTCCGCCCCACTCCCGTGATCACCTCGTCGGCAATGAAGAGGATATCGTGCTTGTCGCAGATCTCGCGGATGCGCGGATAGTACTCGGGGGGCGGCGTGACACCCGCCGCCGAGGTGCCGATCACCGGCTCGGCGATGAAGGCGGCGATCCCCTCGGCGCCTTCCAGGGTGATCACCCGCTCCAGGTCCTCGGCGCAGGCGATGCCGCAGCCCGGATAGCTCTTCCCGTACGGACACCGGTAGCAATAGGGCGGATGAATCTTCGGAAAGTTCTGAAGATACGGCGTGAACTCCCGCCGCCAGGCCGTGCGGCCCGACATGGACAACGCCCCGATGGTGTTTCCATGATAACTGATCCAGCGGGAGATGATCCGATACTTCCCCTCCTTGCCGCGCTCCAGGTGGTACTGGTGTGCCAACTTCATGGCGGTCTCGGTCGCCTCGGAGCCGCCGGACAGCAAGAGGATGTGCCCCATCCCATTCGGCGCCCAGGTGGCCAGTTCTTCACAGAGCGCCATCGCCGCTTCGTTGGCGAAGGAGCCGCCATGGACGAAGGCTACCTTGTCGGCCTGCTCCCGCATGGCCGCGACGATCTCGGGGACCCCGTGGCCGACGTTGACGACTGAGATGCCCCCCACGGCATCGAGATACTCGCGCCCGGCCCGGTCGTACAGGAACGCGCCCTTGCCCCGGACGATGACCGGGTATGCCTTCTTGAAATCCCGTAAGACTTGTGCGCCCATGTCCGTGACCCTCCTAACGACGTTCGGCTGTTCGACGGTTCGACGGTTCGACGGTTCGATAGTTCTGGTGCGGCCGAACCGCCGAACTGTCGAACAGCCGAACGCTCTTCGTCTCCTACCCCCGCAACTCGGCGGGGAGAGCCTTCTCCACCGCGCCGATGGCCTCGTCCAAAATGGCAACGAGGTCGTCCACCTGGCTTTCCGTGATGATGAACGGCGGCGCCAGCAGGATGTGATTCCCGGCCACGCCATCCACCGTGCCGCTGGCGGGGAACACCACCAGGCCCCGGGCGAACGCCTCTTCGAAGAGGCGCTTCCCGAACAGGTACTCCGCCGGGAAGGGCTCCTTCGTCTGCTTGTTCCGGACGAACTCCACCCCCGCCATCAGCCCCTTGCCCCGCACGTCTCCGACCGTCGGATGGGCCAGGAGCCGCTGTAATCCCGCGAGGAGCCGTAACCCCATCCGGCGAACATTCTCGATCAGATCCTGCTCCTTGATGATGTCCAGGACCTCCATGCCGACGCGCGCCGAGAGCGGATTGGCGCAGTAGGTGTGGCCGCCCCGGAAGCTGGCGTGCTTCTCCCGGAGCAGGTCCATGATCTTGTCCCGCAGGATCACCGCCGCCAGTGGGGTGTACCCACCCGAGATCCCCTTGGCCGTCGCGATGATATCCGGGATCACCTTCCAGTGATCCACGCCGAACTTGGCGCCGGTCCGGCCGAAGCCGGTCATCACCTCGTCGGCGATGAAGAGCACGTCCTGCTCGTCGCAGATCTGCCGGACCAGCGGGAAGTACTCCGGCACCGCCGGGACGGCGCCCAGTGCCGCGCCGACGACCGGCTCGGCGATGAAGGCCAGGACGTTCTCGGGGCCTTCCTGGCGGATGGCTTTCCGCAGGGCGCGGGCGCATTCCAGGTTGCACTTCCCGTACGTCAGCCCCCAGTCGCACCGGTAACAGTAGCAGGGCGGGATCTTCACCGAGTGGCCCAGCATCGGCCCGTAGATGTTGCGGCGATAGGTGATCCCGCTCACCGTCATGGCCCCGAAGGTGTTGCCGTGGAACCCCTGCCAGCGGCCGACGACCGTGCATTTCCCCCGGTTGTTCCGCACGAATTCGTACTGCCGGGCAAACTTCACGGCGTTCTCGGTGGCCTCGGAGCCGCCCGAGAGGAGGAAGGTCTGTTTCATCTCCGGTGGAGCAATCTCGGCGATACGCTGGCAGAGCTCGACATGCGGCTTGTTGGCAAAGCAGTGGGCGGGGCTGAAGGCGATCGTCTCCGCCTGCTTGGCCATGACCGCGGCCACCCGCTTGTTCCCGTGGCCGATGGAGGTCACCACGGACGATCCGCCCGAGCCGTCGATGTACTTCCGCCCCTTGGTGTCGTAGAGGTAGATTCCCTCCCCGCGCTCCACGACCGGGTAATCCCGCTCCAGATCCCGGAAGACGACTCGGCTCAGGTCCCAGCCGACCACTGCCTGCTTCATCGTGCCGTCCAGTTCCATCGTCGTTCTCCTGTCGGCCCCTCGCCGGGCCGCGAGCCCCACCTCCAACCCGCCGCTAGAGGATCTTCCCCAGGAACTCTTTCGTCCGCTGATTCTGGGGCCGGTCGAAGACGTCCTCGGCCGTACCCTGTTCGACGATCCGCCCCTCGTCCATGAAGATGACGCGGTCGGCGACCTCGCGGGCGAACCCCATCTCGTGGGTGACCACGATCATCGTCATCCCATCCCGCGCCAATTGCTTCATGACGTCCAGGACCTCACGCACCAGCTCGGGATCCAGCGCCGAGGTCACCTCGTCGAAGAGCATCAGCTTCGGCTGCATGCAGAGCGCCCGGGCGATCGCCACCCGCTGCTGCTGCCCGCCGGAAAGCTGCGACGGGTAGACGTCGGTCTTGTCCTGCAACCCCACCTTGGCCAGGAGGGCCAGCGCCTCGCGCCGGACCTCCGCCTCGGGCCGCTTCCGCACGATCACCGGCGCCAGCATGACGTTTCTCAGCACACTGAGATGCGGGAACAGATTGAAGGACTGGAACACCATCCCCACTTCCGCCCGCACCTTCCGGATGTTCGTTTTGTGATGGTCCAGCCGGATCCCGTCCACCCGGATCTCGCCGGACTGCACCGGCTCCAGGTAGTTCAGGCAACGGAGCAAGGTGCTCTTGCCGGACCCGCTCGGGCCGATGATCACGACGACCTCGCCCCGGGCGACGTCCAGGCTCACATCCTTCAGCACGTGCAAGTGCCCGAAATGTTTGTTGATGCCCTTGACGTTAACCACCGGCCTTCAACCTCCGTTCCGCAGACACCGCCAGCCGGGACAGGGGGTAGCAGAGTAGGAAATAGAGGGCGGCCACGATGCCGAAGACCTGAAACGAGAGAAACGTCTTCTCGGTGAGGATCTGCCCGACGCGGGTCAGCTCGATATAGCTGATGACGGACACCACCGACGAATCCTTGATGAGGCCGATGAGCAGCCCCACGCCTGGAGGGATCATGACCCGCGCCGCTTGCGGCATCACGATGTGACGCATGCATGGCAGGTATCCCATGCCCAAGGCTCGGGCGGCATCCCACTGATCCTTGCCGATGGCCTGGATACCGGCCCGCACGATCTCGGCCATGAAGGCGCTCGCGTTGACCATCAGCGTGGCCACCCCGGCCACGAAGATGGGCACCTGAAGACCCATCAGGGGCAGGGCAAAGAAGACCAAGTACAATTGCATCAGCAACGGGGAGTCGCGAATCACCTCGATGTAGAGCGCTGCCGGCCAGGAGAGCCACCGGAAACCCGACGCGCGGGCCAGGCCGACGAACAGCGCGATGACCAACCCTAGGCCCAACCCCGCCACGCAGAGCAGTACCGTGTTTCCCAACCCCTGCAGCAAGAGGATGGCGTCGTAGATGTTCAGTCGATCCTGGACGTACTGTGGCATCGTCGTTCTCGGAACATCGGTTCAGCGCCGGCGGACGGAAGGATCCTCCGACCTTACGCCGGCCGGCGGAACAGCCGGTACCCGATCAGTTTGAGTGTGGCCGAGATCGTCAGCGTCATGACGACATAGATCAGTGTGACCACCGCATACGTCTCGAACGACCGGAAGGTGGTCGAGGCCAACTCCTTCCCCCGCAGGGCCAGGTCGTGGACGGAGATCGTGGAGAGCAGGGACGACCACAGGATGATGCCGATGAATTGATTGCACATGGGCGGATACACCACGCGAAACGCCTGCGGGAAGACGACGTACCGCATCAGCTGCGGGAAGCTCAATCCCAGAGAGTAGCCGGCCTCGAACTGTCCTTTGTGGATCGCCTGGATGCCCGCCCGGACGATCTCGGTGAGATACGCCCCGTTGTTCAACACCAGCCCGGCGAGTCCCGCCGTGTAGTTCGTCACGTCGATGTTGATCTGACTGAACCCGAAATAGATGAAGAAGAGCTGGACCAAGAGGGGCGTGTTGCGGATCACTTCCACATACCACGTCGCCGGCACGCGGACCCACCGCAGGCGCGACATGCGGCAGAGGGCGCCGATGGTACCCACGATGAGACTGAAGAGCAGTGTCAGGATCGAGATGTGCAGGGTCGTGACAGCCCCGTCCAGGAGCATGGGCAACTCCTGGAAGACCTCGCGAAATTGAAAGACGTACCCGCGCATGGGCTGTCTGCCTCCGGGACCACCACCCCACGAAGCGGTCGGTGCCGCCCGCCCGCTAGCGGACAGGGGGCACCGACCGTCAGTCCGCGTAGGAGCCGTTACGAAATAGCTTCCCCATTTTTATGATTTCGTTACGGCGCCTTATGCCGTGATCGAAATTTCTCCGGTCAAGCGACTCTTGAACAACAACCTACCAGCGCGGGGACACTGGGAACGGTTCGGCGGCAAACCACTTCTTGTACAGCTCCTTCATCTTGCCGCTCTGCTGCAGCCGGTAGATGAAGAAGTTCATGTAGTTGAGCCACTCCTGATCGAACTTGCGGACGCCGAAACAGTAGGGCTGAAAATCCAGGGGCTTGTTCAGGAAGGCCAAATTCTTGTCCCGCCCCGCATGGAATACCGTATAGGTGTAGTCCTCGATCTGCGCGTCCGCCTTGTTCTGCTGGACGGCCAGGAGCGCTGTCGACGCTTGATCGAACTGCAGGAGCTTGGCCTGAGGCGCCTGCTTCTTGAGCAGGATCTCTCCGGTCGACCCCGTCGTCACCGCCACGCGCTTCCCGTTCAGGTCCTTCCAGTCCGCGATCTTGAGTTCCTTTCGATAGATGACGCCGACGCCGTCGATCACATACGGGTCGGTGAAGGTGATGGCCTTGGACCGCGGCAGGGTCGCCGTGAAGTTGGAAATCGCGACGTCGATCTTGCCCGAGAGGAGGAAGTTGATCCGGTCCTGCGTCGTCGGCACCGGGACCAGGGTCAGTTTCACCTTCAACACGTCATCGCTCGCCAATTCCTTCGCGATGTCCACATCCATCCCGACGATGTTGTTCTGCGCATCCCGGAATCCCCAGGGTGGGTAGAAATCAAAGGTTCCGACCACCACCTCACCTTTCTTCACGACCGCATTCAGGGTGTCCTGCATCTGGGGACCGGCCTCGCCTGCCTGGCCGAGCAGGGGAAAACCCAGGCTGGCCACGAACGCCCCCACCAACAAACCCAACCACAATCGCCGTGAGCGCATGGTCCCTCCTCCTTTGTGTGTGGTGGCGTCGAGTCGCGACGCCGGGTTATAGAGCGCTGCCGCCTCTACCTGGTCTCCTTGGTCCGCGCGGTTCCTGCGCGCCCGAGGCGCGCCACCGCCAGGCGCCTCGCGCGCCTGGATGCCCGAAACGTCTCCGAGTCTCCCATCAACCGTGGTCGCCGACCCGGCCGCTTCCCCTTCGCGACGAAGTCGTTCAGCATCTCCCCCAGGTGCTCCTGAATGACCCGGCTTGCCCGCAACGCGTCCCGGGATCGCAGTGCGGCCACGATCTCACCGTGGCCGCGCGCAACGAGTTTCAGATTGCGATACATGAGGTTGGTGGTCGAAAGGTACAGGCGCACCTTTCCGGAGATCGTCGACCAGGTCTCGTATAGCGTGCGATGGCCGGAGGCCCGGCAGATGAAGTCGTGGAACTGATAGTCCAGCTCGACCAACTGCGCGTACTCGGCCGTCTGCACCGCCCGCTCCATTCCCTTCACCATGGCCTCCAGGGCCGTGAACTGTTCCGCGGTCAGCCGCTCGGCCGCCAGCGAGGCGCCAAAGCCCTCGAGGAGGCCCCGCAGGCTCGCCACCTCGCGCACCGTCTCCTCCGTGAGCTCGACGACCCGCGCGCCCCGATTCGGCTCCTTGATCACGAGCCCCTCGCGTTCCAGCTGGCTGAGGGCCTCGCGCACCGGAGCGCGGCTGGTCCCCATCTCCCGCGCCAGAGACGCCTCCAGCAGCCGGGCGGCGGGCGCGATACGGCCCTGGGCGATCGCCTCGCGGATGGAGCCGGCGATCTGCTCGGCGATCGTGCGGAACGCGATCGGAGACGTCCCCTGGAGCGGGCGGGCGGCGTGCGGGGTGGCTGTGCGTCTGGGAACGGCCATGGGTCTTCCGATGTTCCGCGTCGAGCGTGATTCGTTAGGAGCCGTTACGAGATAACGTGTTCATTTGTGGTAATGTCGTTACGGCTCCTTATGCCGTTTCCGGAATTTCTCCGGTCGAGTCATTCTTTAACAACGGCTTGGCGTGGATTGTCGACAGTCGACTTTTAGCGCACACCCGGGCGGGGCGTCAAGCACATTCTGGCGAGGCGACCGGGCGCGCCATTCCGGGATCCGACGAGATCGCCTCCCGCCGCGGCGAGGCCGGAAATATCCATTGGCGCTTCCGGCCACCCCTGGCAATATAGCAGGAGACCACGCCTCTGGAGGAACTCGAGTGGCCCCGGCTTGGCCCTATCTGACCGCGGACATCGCTCCCGTCTCCGCCGGGATCAAGCGGCACGACGAGGACTTCGTCGTCGAAGAGGTCCCCCTGTACGACCCCTGCGGCAGCGGGGACCATGTCTACGCCTGGGTCGAGAAGGTGGGCATGACGACCAGGCGCGCCGTCCTGGAGATCGCCCGCACGCTCGATGTGTCCCCCACCGCGATCGGCGTGGCCGGCCAGAAGGACGCGCACGGCATCACGCGGCAGGTCCTCAGCATCGAAGGCGTCGAGCCGTCCCGCGTCCAAGCCCTCGACCTCCTGCACCTCCGGGTTCTGGACGTCGCCCGCCATCGCGCCAAGCTGCGGCCCGGCGCGTTACGCGGGAATCGATTCAGGGTTCGCCTGCGCGAGGTGTCGGCGGCCCGGGTTGGGGAGGTGCGGCAAGTGCTGGAGGTGCTCGCGCGGCGCGGCGTGCCGAATTACTTCGGCCCTCAGCGCTTCGGCATGCGAGGCGACACGTGGGAGGTAGGCCGCGCCTTGCTGGGCGGCGACTTCACGGCCGCCGTGGCGCTGATCGCCGGACGGCCGATGTCGGACGATTCCGTGCCGGTCCGCCGGGCTCGCGGATTGACCGCGGCAGGACGGTACCGAGAGGCCGCGAGCGCCTGGCCGAGCGGGTTCGCGGATTGCGCCCGGTTGTGCCGGTTGTTGCACCGGACCGGAGGCGACCTTCGGCGGGCTCTCTTCGGTCTGGACCGGTCGGTATTGGGTTTCTATGTGTCGGCCTACCAGTCGTGGCTCTTCAATCGTGTACTCGCCGCACGGGTAGCCGATCTGGATCGGTGCCTGTCCGGTGAGATCGCCTTCTGGCACCGGACCGGCCAGTGTGCCCCCGTAGCCGACATGGCGGCCGCGCAACTCCAGGCGACTCGGTTTGAGATCTCGCCCACGGGCCCCATGATCGGCGTCACCATGTCGCACCCTCAGGGCGAGGCAGGGGCGACGGAGCAGCGAGTTTTTGCCGACGCCGGATGCGCCCTCGAAGGGCTACCCCGCACCGGACCCCTGACGTGCGTTGGAGGCCGTCGCCCGCTGCGCTTTCAACCCGAGGGCCTCGACCTCGCGGCGGGGGAGGATGACCGCGGCTCCTATCTCGAACTCGGCTTCACGCTCCCCCCGGGCTGCTATGCCACGGCGCTCCTGCGGGAGATCTGCAAGGATCACCTCCGGGAGGGACCCGACGAGCCCGACGTCGTGTGATCGTCGCCCGGTCCGAATTGTCTTGTCCCGTCGGACCGCGGCGTGATATGCAGACCGTCGCGTTGGGTGACATGGGAGATCCGCGGATCGCGGAGCGCCGTCCGTGTCGCCGTCCGACTCCCCAAGATTTGCACGTCTCGGAATCACGAATCGCCGATTATGTGGCTCCTTCCGCTCAGCCTCGTCCTGCTGTCCGCCGGCCTCCACGCCAGTTGGAATCTGATCGTCAAGAGCGAAGACGACAAGCTCTTTTCCGGCTGGCTGACGGTGGTCACGCCCGCCGTCCTCCTCGCCCCGGCGCTCTTCGTCACCGGCCTTCCCTCGCGAGACGTCTGGCCGCTCCTGGCCGGCAGCGCCGTGATCCACACCTTTTACATGATTGCCTTGGTTCAGGCTTACACCCACGGTGACCTCTCCGTGGTGTACCCGGTGGCGCGAGGGTTGGCGCCACTCTTCGTCGCCGTTGGAGCCCCGGTGATTCTGGGGGAGCGACTGTCGCTTCCCGCCATCCTGGGCGTCCTCTTGGTCGGCGGCGGCATCGCCTGGCTTGGATTGTCGGCGCGACGCGCCGCAGCCAGTCGTGCGGCTCTGGGATGGGCCGTCGCCACGGCCGCCTTGATCTGCTCCTATTCCATCGTGGACAAGGCAGGCGTGACCCGGTCGAACCCGCTGGCCTATATCATCGTCCTCATGGGGCTCAACGGCGCCTGCATGACGCCGTTCGTGCTCTGGCGGCGCGACCCGCGACGCCTGGCGGACCTCTGGCGACGGCGCTGGAGAATCTCCGTGGTCGGCGGACTGCTGAGCGTCACCGCCTATCTCCTGGTCCTGATGGCAATGCGCCTCACCCAGGTGACCTACATCGCTGCGCTGCGCGAAGTCTCGGTCATCCTGGCGTCACTTCTCGGATGGCGGGTGCTGAAGGAAGCGTACGGCACCCGCCGCATCCTCGCCTCCGTCGTCGTCGCCTTCGGGCTGATCTTGCTGGTCCTCGCTATGCGAGGATAAGCCCCACCGCCCGCGCTCGATCCGAACCGGACCGGCGGGTCACTCCACGGCGGCGACCTGTGCGGAGGGCTACAGTTCGTCGGATTCGAGGACGTAGTGGAAGATCCGCACCCGCTGGTGTGTGGCGACCACGTGGACCCGCCCGTCGTCGGCCTGGATGACCGATGGGTAGGAATACTCCCCGGGGGCCGTCTCCAGGTCCACCCGTCGCGGCCAGGTGGCGCCGTTGTCATCCGAGACAAGCACGGCCAGCGGTGTCCGACCGTCCCGGACCGGATTACAAACCAACACGATCCGCCCATCCCGCAAGCGAACCGCATCCAGTCCGCTGTTGGGGTTGGGGATGGATGTCCGCTCCACCGGCGACCACGTGCGGCCGTGATCGTCGGACGTCGACGCACAGACGCACCCGACCCGCTGCGTGGATCGCATCAGCATCTTCACGCGGCCCGGTGCGAACTCCCAGAGCGTGGGCTGGATGACGCCGGAAAAATGCTTCGGCAGTACCAGGTGTCCAGCGGCCTCGTCCCAGACGGCGCTCACAACCGTTTCCCGCCCGCCCTCGTACTGTCCCGCCCCTGGCGCGACGATGGGCCCGTGCTTGGTCCACCCACGCCCCCCATCCGCACTCGCCTCCACCCAGCAGGCCCACGACCCCCAGGTCTCGTGGGAGGTCCCGCAGAGAATGTCGCCGTTACCCAGCGTGATCGGTTTGTTCTTGGCCGGCCCGATCAACCCCGCCGGCAGCATCACGGGCGGGGACCAGGAGCGGCCATCGTCGGCGGACTGCCGGTACATGCCCGTCCAGGTGGGGACCGAAACCCCGATCTTGTAAAAGAGCCAGAGAGTCCCCGCGCTCTCCCGGAACAGCAGGGGGTTGTAGTGGGAGACGCCGGGCTCGTCCGCAACCGTGGCCGGCTCGGACCAGCCGTCACGTTCGCAGCGCGCCAGCCAGATGGCGACATCCGGGTGGCCTTCATACGTCCCGGCAAACCAGGCCGCCAGGAACCGTCCCGGCGCAGCCTCGACGATCGTCGCCGCGTGGCACGAGGGTGCGACAGGATTCGACAGAAAGATGGGTTGCGCCAGTGGCATCCGGGCACCCTCCCTTGGTCTTCCCGCCCCTCCACCCCGACCACCGCGGGGGTTGGCGGTTCGGTCTGCGATCGGCCCCGGACCGCGGGGCGTCTACCCCTTCAAGCCGGTCAGGGCGATCCCCTGGACGAAATACCGCTGCAGCAGAAGGAAGATGAGAAGTGCCGGCAAGGTGGCCAACACCGATCCGGCCATGCTGACCCCATAGTAGGCGATCGCTCCCCCGCCCACGGTGCCCGCCAGCGAGGCGGCCAACCCCACGGGGAGCGTGCGGGTGGCATCAGAATTGGTCACGATCAGGGGCCACATGAAGTCGTTCCACGACAGGATAAACAGGAAGATCGCCACCGCCGTGAGCGCCGGTCGGGAGATCGGAAGCACCACGCGCACCAGAATCCCGAGACGGCTGGCCCCGTCGATGGTGGCCGCCTCCTCCAGCTCCTGCGGGATCCCCTGAAAGAACTGCCGCAGGAGAAACACGCCGAATCCGTTCGCCACCGTGGGCATGATCAGGCTGAAATAGGTGTCGGTCAGCCTCAGCTTCGCGAGCCCGATGAAGAGTGGAACGATGGTGATGTGCACCGGCACCAGGACGGTCGAGAGAATCAAGAGGAAGATCCAATCTTGTCCCCGGAAACGCATCCGGGCGAAGGCGTAGGCTGCCGGGACGCTGACTGCCAGCCCAAGGATCGTCGCGCCAGCCGCCACCACCAGGCTGTTCACGCCCCACGCCACCAGCCGGAACTTGTCCAGCACCTCCCGATAGTTTTCGAGCGTGAACGTCTGCGGAATCCAGCGCGGCACCAGGCTGAGGATCTGCCCTTCCGGCTTGAGCGAGGTCGAGAGCATCCAGAGGAGGGGCGCCACCCAGACCACCAGCACCAGACCCATCAGGGCATACAGTCCCAAGCGGCACGCAAAACCCGCCCGGACGAAGCCCGCGCTGCCCCTCTCCCGCGTGGCCATTCGGAATTGCACGATGGTGACGACGAGCAGGAGGGCAAAAAGCGCGTAGGCGATGGCTGCCGCGTACCCCATCTCGAACCATGTGAAGCCGACCACATACAGGTACTGCACGATCGTGAGCGTGCTGTTGCTCGGCCCACCTTGGGTCATCACGAACACCTGACCGAAGACCTGGAACGATTTGGCGATGGACATCACCACCACGAAAAAGGTGACGGGCCGCAGCATGGGGAGCGTCACGTGGCGGAACTCCTGCCAGGGGCTGGCGCCGTCGATGTGGGCCGCCTCGCGCACCGTCTCCGGGATGTCCTGCAGGCCCGCCAGGTACATCACCATGTTGTAGCCGGCCGTCCACCACATGGTCGCGATGATGATGGAGAGCATGGCGGTCTCGGGCGCCGCCAGCCACGGCAAGGCCCCGACGCCGAGTTTCCCCAGATAGTAGTTGACGATGCCCGCCCCGGTGGGATCGAGTACCCACCGCCAGATGATCCCGACCACGGAGACCATCACCACATACGAGGCGAACACCGCCGTCCGTGTCGCCACGCGCCCCCGCAAGGGCTGGTTGAGCAAGAGCGCCAGGCCCAAGCCGACCAGGGCCGTCAACGGGACGATGACGACCGTGTAGACCAGCGTGTTCTTGAGCGCGGTGAAGAAGAGCGGGTCGCCGAACAGGCGGGCGTAGTTCTTGAGTCCGACGAAGCGTGGGGTCCCGACGATCTTCCAGTCGGTGAGGCTGACGACGGCGCTCCAGAGCGCAGGAAGGAGGAAGAATCCCAGGAAGACCAAGAGGTACGGTGCGAGAAAGCACCAAGGGGCGAGTCCGCCCACGGCGGACCGCCCCCGTGCCGTTCCTCCGAATGCCGACACCCTGCCGTCCGTCATCACCTGCCGGCCGCGGATCCGCCCTATTGCCCGGCCAGGATCGCGTTCACGCCTTTCTCGGCGTCCGCGAGGGCCTGATCCACCGTCTTCTTTTTCTGGACGATGGACTCCCACGCCGCCACCATCGGGCTGGCCGGGTCGTGCGTGAAGATCTTGGTCTGCTGCTGGATCGGCGGGTTGAGCACCCAGCCCGATTCGGGCTGGATGCCCGGCGTGAAGGCGTTCCAGAGCGGCATGTTCTTGAACTCGGCGGAGTTCAGGATTGAGCGGCGCGCCGGGGCCTGCCCGCCCTTCACCCAGGTCAGGCTATTCTCGCTCATGTACCGCATGAACTTCATGGCCGCCAGTTGCTTGGCCCGATCCGGCTGCTTCCCCAGCACGAGCTGGTGACTCATCCCCCAGGCCGCAAACTGGCCGAAGATTCTCGGCATCGGGGCCGTCTTGAACTTCAGCCCCTCTTGACGCATGGCGCTGTTGATGAGCCACGGACCGATCAGGATCATGCCCGCCTGCTTGGTCAGGAAGGCCTTGTTGATGTCGGTCATGACCGGCGGCGCGACCTTGTGGACGTGCACTAGATCGGACATGAATTGGAAGGCGGCCTTGCCTTTGGCGTCGTTGAAGGCGGCCTTCTTCAAGTCATCCGTGAACATCTTTCCCCCCTGCTGCTGGAGGAACGCCATCCAGTAGCGTACCGGCCAGGCCGTGGAGGATGGGATGGCCACGCCCCACTGGTTGGGGCCCGTCGTCAGTTTCTTGGCGGCGGCGAGAAACTCATCCTGGGTCACCGGCGGCTTGTTCGGATCCAGACCCGCCTTCTCGAACAACTCGGTGTTGTAGTACAACCCCAGGATGTGGGTATCCATCGGGATGCCGTACCGCTTCCCGCCGACCACCCCCAGGTTCCAGGCGCGCGGCACGAAGTCGTCGGCCTTGATACCGGCCTCGCCGAGCAATTCATCCATGGGTTGCAGCGCCCCCATGCCCGCCATTTCCGGGACCACTGTCACCCACATGAGCAGCATCTCCGGTGCGCCGCCCGTCTGCACGGACGCGACCAGCTTGCTGTGCATGAGGTCCCACTGATAGAACGAGGGAAGGACCTCCACGTCGCCCTGGGAGGCATTGAAGGCCTTGATCATCTCCTCGAACCGCCCCTTGTCGTCTCCGCTGAGGCCGGTCCAAGCGTTGATCTTGACCCCCGCCGCGGCCCCGTTGGCCAGGCAGAGGACCAGGATGGCCACCAGCACTGCGCATCGCCTTCGCATCGCGTCCTCCTGTGTGTTCTCGCGTGTTCGGCCGCGTCGGGGCCCCTCGGCGGCCGGGTATATGAGACCGATGTACCGCGGAACCCGGGCGCGCTGTCCGCCGCCTCGCACGCTCCCGATCGCCGCCACCGCGAACGGTCTCAGGACGTGAAACGTTTCAATTTACACGCGGCGGCTCACCCGCGTGGGTGACGAGTCGGAGGAGAGCCAGTGCCGCGGCGGGTGGTGTCCACCAGGTGCCGAGAAGATAGTCAGGACCGGTTCGCGGTGTCAAGGGAAACCGCAAAGCATTCCGCGCTTCCGGCATGCGGAAGAACCTGGCTAAGCCGTTGTCAAAGAATAAGTTGAACGGAGACATTCCGAAACGGCATAAGGAGCCGTAACGAAATAGAAAGAGATGTATAGGTTATTTCGTAACGGCTCCTAACCCGGAAGACGCCAGGTTTCGCCGACGGTGTGAAGCGCTATGCGCGACGCGGCGCCATTCCCGGCACCCGCGAGTCGTTCGTACGGCTCGAACGGCCGCTCGTGGGATAGCCGGAACGTACGCCAGTGCATGGGTATCAGATAGCGCGCACCCATCTCGTGGAACATGTCCCACGCCTGCTCCGGGCTGGCGTGGCTGGCGATGTATGGATTGTATCCGCCGATCGGCAGGATGGTCACGTCCGGCCGTCGCCCCTTCAGAGCTGACACCAACTCTCCCGAATACGCGGTGTCCCCGGCGAAGAGGACACTGCGCTTGTGCTTGGTGAGCAGCAACCCATTGTAGCCCCGGTCCCGGTCCCAGGGGTATCTGCGTCCCCAATGCCGGACGGGAACCGCCTCGATGCGGACGCCGGCCACCTCCGCGGTTTGGCCCCAATCGAGTTCCTGCAGTTGGCTGAATCCCAGCCCGTCCACGAACTCACTGGTATCCCGGGCCATGATCGTGGGCACATCCCGCGGGAGGCTCTTCAACGAAGGGATGTCGTAGTGATCCATGTGGGCGTGCGACACCAGGAGCAGATCCAGTCGGGGGAGATCCTGGGCGCGCAAGGCCGGCGGCACGAACCGGCCCGGGCCGACCGTCGTCAGGAGGAGGTCCACCCCGACCTTGTCGCTGAACACGGGGTCCGTCAGGATGGTGGTACCCTCAAGGTTGATGAGGAAGGTCGAGTGCCCGATCCAGGCGACGGAGATCCCGCCACTCGGCCAGGCTCGAGGATCGGGTCGCGCCGCGGAGACGAACTTCCCCGAATTCGTCGCCTCGATGTCCCCCTCATCCGGCTCCCGCGTGAAGGTGTTCCACCAGATCTTCAGGGAGCGTATCGTCCGATCAAACTTCGACATCTCGGAAGCCTGCGCCCACGCCCGTTGCGGCAGGCAGGCCGCCGTACCCGCCATGGCGGCCAGGAGCAAGAGCCGCCGACGCGTCCGGTGGAGGCGGTCGGAAGTAGTGTGTGAACCGAGCCTGCGTTTTGTCATCGACATCCCCGGATGATTGTGGATGAAAGTATCGCCGAGCAAGCCGGTCCCATCAAGAGGAAATGGGCGGGAGGCGGACCGGAACCGGATGGCGCCGGCTCAGCGGTTGTTGACACGTTGGTTGGCCTTGAGTAGTCTCACTGGCGCGCCGGGGACGCGTCCGGCGCGTTGGCACCGTGGGCGCCCGGACAGCGGGCACAAGGGGGACCGATGGTCTTCAAGGGATATCGACGCTCCGACAGCAGGGTGGGTATCCGGAATCATGTGCTGATTCTGCCGACCAGCATCTGCGCTGCACAGGTAGCGGCCGAGATCGCGCGCGGGGTCCGGGGGTGCGTGGCGGCCTGCCATGCTTATGGCTGCTGCCAGGTCGGCGAGGACTGGCAACTCACCTTCCGCACCCTGCGGAACACGGCGGCCAACCCGAACGTCGGCGCCGTGCTGGTGGTGGGTCTGGGTTGCGAGGGGCTCGAGCCGCTCACCATGCTCCAATCCGTCGAGGAGATCGGTAAGCCGTGCCGCGGCATCGTCATCCAGGAGGAGGGTGGCTCGGTCAAGGCCACCGCCCAGGGGATCGCCCTCGCTCGCGCCATGGCAGAGCAACTCGCCGCACAAACGCGCGAGGAGGTCCCGATGGCCTCCCTCATCCTCGGTCTCGAGTGCGGCGGGTCGGATGCCACCTCGGGTCTCGCGGCCAATCCCGCTCTGGGCGCGGCCTCGGACAGCCTGATAGCCCTTGGCGGCACGTGCATCCTCTCGGAAACGACGGAGAGCATCGGTGCCGAACACGTCCTGGCCCGCCGCGCCGTGAACGAGGCAGTGGGCCAACAATTGATTGCGATCGTGCGGGCCTGCGAGGAGCGGGCACTCCGGATGGGGGAGGATCTGCGGGGCAGCCAGCCGACGCCCGGAAACCTCGCAGGGGGCATCAGCACCATCGAGGAGAAGTCGCTCGGGTGCATCCACAAGGCCGGCTCCGCCCCGATCCAGGGGGTTCTGGGCTACGCCGAGGCCCCGCCCGGCGTGGGGTTGTACGTCATGGACACACCGGGGATGGACGTGGAGTCGATGGCGGGCCTCGCGGCGGGGGGCGCCCAGGTGATGGTCTTCACCACCGGCCGCGGGACGCCCACCGGCAACCCGATCATGCCGGTGATCAAGGTGACCGCCAACAGGCACACCGCCGATCGCATGGCCGACAACATCGACCTGGACCTCTCCGGCGTGATCGAGGGCACGCTCGCGATCGAGCAGGCGGGGCAACGGATCTTCGACGAGATCCTCGCCGTGGCCGGCGGCAAGCTCACCAAGGCGGAACTCCTCGGCCACACCGAGTTCTCGATCTATCGGGTGGGACCGACCTTCTGAGGCGTCCTTACGGTGCCGTGAAGCCGACGTCGTGGCACTCCGTACAAAAGCTCCGGGAAAGCCCCGGGGGGAATTGTTGACGAACCTTCTCGCTTGACTCGCGACGCGGGCTGGACTATCACTAGCCGCACTTCGGCCGCAGTTGATCGGCCACACGAGGAGCGCATGTCACTCGCCCCGCCAGACCCCGTCGCGGATCTCGGCTTGCGCGGCAAGATTGCCGTTGTCACGGCCGCGGGGCGGGGCATTGGCCGCGCCACCGCACTATTACTGGCGCGCTGGGGCGCCACGGTCATCGCCGTGGATCGTGACGCCGAAGCGCTCGCCCCCGTGGTTGAGGAGATGGTTCGACTCGGTTGCCGGGCGGAAGCTGCGCCCGCCGACGTCTGCGACGAGACCGCGGTGGCGGCGCTCTTTGCCAGCGTGGCGGAGCGGCATAGTCGCGTGGACATTCTGGTCAATGCCGTGGGCGGCGGGAAACCTGCCGCGCTGGAAACGATCTCGGCGGCCGAGTGGACTCGGATGCTCGACTTCAACGTCACGAGCTGCTTTCTCTGCGCCCGGGAAGCCGCGCGTCACATGCCGGACGGCGGCCGGATCGTCAATGTTGCCTCGCTGGCGGGCGTCAGCACCAGCCAACTCCAAGGTGCGCATTACACCGCCGGCAAAGCCGCGGTCATCGGCCTCACGCGCCATTTGGCGCGGGAGTTGGGCCCGCGCGGGATCCGGGTAAATGCCATCGCCCCGGGAGCGACGCTCACCGAGCGCATTCGCGCCCAGATGCACCCCGAGCGGGAACGGGAGTTGGCGGCGCGGGTGCCGCTCGGGCGGCTGGCCACGCCCGACGATCAGGCCGGCGTCATCCTTTTCTTGGCCTCGTCACTCTCCGCGTACGTCACCGGTGTGACCATCGACGTGAGCGGCGGGTTTCTCCTCGGGTAGACCAGAACCCACCCCCTGACCGTGGGTCTGCCCTGGCGGCTTTGTCAGGCTTTGGTAATATCCGCGCATCGTGCGTTGTGCCGCTCGTTGACCCCGAGTAGAGTCTGGGTCTGAGTCCGAGTCTGAGGCTGAATCGCAACGGTACAGGAGTCACCCTCGCATGCGACTGTCTCGCTGTCTCGTCGTAACCGGCCCCGAGCGCATGGAGATGCGCGAGTATCCCATTCCCGCCATCGGACCCCGCGAGATGCTGCTCAAGGTCGAACTGGTCAGTATCTGCGGCAGCGATCCGAAAAAATACCAGGGGACCGCCATGTGGGCCGTGGAATGGGGCGGCATGCCGTTCCCGTTCATCCTGGGCCACGAGATGGTGGGCCACCTGGAGGACGTCGGGGAGGAGGCAGGCAAGCTCCACGGCGTTCGCCCAGGCGATCGGGTGGTCGTGGAGCCCTACATCGCCTGCGGCCGCTGCCGGTATTGCGGCAGCGGGAACTACCAGCTCTGCACCACCCGCCACACCTACGGTTTCAGCAAGTCCTGCGCGCATCCGCCGCACCTCTGGGGCGGGAACGCCGAGTACATGTTTGTAACCGAAGGGTCCAAGGTCCACAAGATCGGCGCCGATGTCCCCGCCGAGTCCGCGGCCCTGCTCTCCGTGATCGGCAACGGCATCCGCTGGGTGAAAACCCGAGGCGAACTGCAGTTCGGCGAGACGGTGGCCATCCTGGGACCGGGCGCCCAGGGCCTGGCTACCGTGATCGCCGCCCGCCAGGCCGGTGCGCATCGGATCATCGTTTTCGGCCTGGCGCGCGATCGGCTGAAGCTGGACCTCGCGAAGGAATTCGGCGCCACCCACACCTTCTGTGTCGAGGAGGCAAAACCTGGTGACGCGGTGCGAGACGTGACCGGTGGGGAGATGGCCGACCTCGTCGTGGAGTGTACGGGCGCCCCGTCGTCCATCGCGCTGGCGCCCGACCTCTTGCGGCCGCTGGGGCGCTGCGTCCTGGTCGGCTCCATGGGGGGCGGCAAGACGGTCGGCATGGCCACCGACCGTTGGATCCTGCGCGAGATCACCGTGCGAGGCGGCCTGGGGCAAGCCTGGAACTGCGAGGACGCCGCCCGGATCGTGAATGGCTGCGCCTTTGCCATCGAGAAGATGATCACCCACGTCCTTCCGCTGGAGCGGGGGGAAGAGGGCATGCGGTTTTTCATGGAGGGCCGACCCGACTGCATCCGGGTCGCGCTTCGACCTTGATCGCAGCCGACTCCAGCCGGATCGTACTTGTCCGGTCCGGGCTCGGTCAGTGCGAGAAGTCGAGTTGCCTCACACTGTCGGGGGGTGTCGTTTTTCCACAAGGAGGAAACAGACATGCGTAGGCACACACGGATCCTGATACTGGCCCTCACATTCACTGTGGCCCTGGCCGGCCTCGCGCAGGCCGCCGAATATCCCCGGAAGCCGATCAACGTCTTGATCGGATTCGCCCCTGGCGGGGGCAGCGACGTCATGCTCTCCATGGTCCGGCCGCTCCTGGAAAGGAACCTGAAGACCACGCTCGTGCCAGTCTACAAGCCTGGTTCGGGCGCCGACATCGCCTTCACCGAGTTGGCCCAATCCAAGCCCGACGGCTACACCATCGGGATTACCACGACACCACAGGTCCCCATCAATCCTATCGTTCGAGAGACCCAATGGAAGATGTCGGATCTCATTCCCGTCGCCAACGTGGTGACCGACCCGGGCATCCTGGTGGTGCGCGCCGACGGCCCCTTGAAGACCTTGGCCGATTTTCTCAAGGCGGCCAAGGAGCAGCCCGGAAAGCTGACGGTTGGCGCCTCCTCGGCCCCCGGCGACGATTGGTTCGCCATGCTGATGCTGAACGCCGCAGCCAAGGTCGAGACGAACATCGTCCCGTTCTCCGGCGACGGCCCCTCGTGGCAGGCGGCGCTGGCGGGGCACACGGATGCCTCGGCCAACAACCTGAGCATCATCTACTCCCAGGTGAAGGCCGGGAAGCTACGCGCCCTGGCCCTCATGGCGGACAAGCGGACGCCGTTCCTGCCGGATGTGCCCACCTTCAAGGAGTTGGGTTACGACTTCACCAGCGGCTCCGCCCGCGGCTTCTCCATGCCCAAGGGCACGCCGAAGGACATCGTGGCCGTTTTCGCCGGCGCCGTGAAGCAGGTCATGGACAGCGCCGAGTTCAAGTCGAACGCCGAGAAGACGGCCTTCCCGTCCGATTATCTGAATCCCGAGGAGTATGCGGCGTACATCAAGACGCTGGAGAACGTGTATCGGCCGCTCTGGGAGAAGTACGGAAAGAGCGCCTTGGGCAAGTAGGGCGCAGAACGCCCAACCCGGGGCCGTACTCGTGCGGTCCCGGGTTGCGTGTTCCTGGGGAGAACCCGTGAGATCGACCGACCTGGCTTTTTCCGGCTTCGTCCTGCTGATGGCAATCGGGTATGTAGCCATGGCATTGTGGATGCCGCAAGGCAGCCTGAAGTTTCCGGGCCCCGGCTATTACCCCAAGTTTGTGGGGATGTTCCTCATCGCGACCGCGCTCGGCTGCCTGATCCAGGCCGTGGTGGCGCCTCGTTCCGCCCGGCCGATCGAGCCGTTGGCGGAGGCTCCGCCCCGCGCCATGGTCGGGAAGACCGTCGCGCTGCTCGCGCTGCTCCTGGGCTACGTCTTTCTGCTCACACCGCTGGGATTCCCGATCGCCATTTGCCTCTTTCTCTTGGCTGCAATTCGCGTGTTCGGCTACCGGAGGTGGACCATCATCATTCTGTTGGCGGTGGGGCTGACGGTCGTGTCGTACCTGACGTTCATCACCTGGCTGAAGGTGCCGCTGCCCCTCGGGGTCGTCGGCGACCTCTTGGACTAAAAGGCTGCTGAAAAAGGCCCATCTACGGCGTTGGTGCGCTCGCGCGGCGCTGCGACGTACGCGCATAGTACGCCTCGCACCAGCACCCATCCTGCGGATGGGTACCCGGCGCGCCGCCTTGTATCTGGACCTTTTTGAGCAGCCTTGGCAAAAACGAGTTTTTAGTATCGTGCCGGAAGAGGCGACACTCACTATGGATGCCTTCAGCGGACTGCTGCACGGCTTTTCGGTCGCCGTCTCCCCGATGAACCTGCTCTTCGGATTTCTCGGGGCGGTCATCGGCACCATCATCGGTATCTTGCCGGGCCTCGGCCCGCTCGGGACGATGGCCCTCCTCCTCTCCCTGACCTACGGTTTCGATGCCACGGCAGGCATGATCATGTTCGCCGGGATCTATTTCGGCGCCATGTATGGCGGCTCGACCACGTCGATCCTGTTGAATATCCCGGGTGAGGCGGCCTCGGTGGTCACAGTCCTCGAGGGGTACCAGATGGCGAAGCGGGGCCGGGGCGGGGCGGCGCTGGCCGTCTCCGCGGTCGGCTCCTTCGTCGCGGGCTCGATCAGCATTCTGGCGCTGAGCTTCATGGCGCCAAGCCTGGCCATGGCGGCGCTGAGGTTCGGTCCCCCGGAATACTTCACCGTGGCGTTGGTGGGTCTCATGATCATGTCGCGGCTCACCGGGGGGAACCTGCTCAAAGCCTTGATGATGATGGGAATCGGCCTGGCCCTGGGGACGGTCGGGATGGAGACGGTGGCCGGGTACATGCGATACACCTTCAAGCAGCCGATGCTGGCGCAGGGGATCGATTTCCTGCCTGTCGCCATGGGGCTCTTCGGCATCTCCGAGGTCCTGATGACCGCGGAGCAGCCCGAGGAAAACGTCTCGTTGCAGCAGGTCCGGTTCTGGGAGTTGTGGCCCACGCTGGAGGAATGGCGGCGGTCTTTCTGGCCGATGATTCGCGGCTCGTTCATCGGCTTCTTCACGGGCCTCATCCCCGGCCCCTCTCCCGTCATCGCCACCATGGTCTCCTACTCGGCCGAACGCCGGCTGGACAAGACCGGGGAGTTCGGCAAGGGCGCCATCGCTGGCGTGGCCGGCCCCGAGGCCGCCAACAACGCCGCCGTGGGCGGCGCGTTCGTGCCTCTCATGGCGCTGGGTATTCCCTTCACTCCAGCCATGGCGGTCATCATGGCGGTCCTACTCATCCACGGGATCAGTCCGGGTCCGACCCTCATCAGCGACAGGCCCGACCTCTTCTGGGGCGTGATTGCCAGCATGTATATCGGGAACTTCATGTTGCTGGTATTCAATCTGCCCCTGGTCGGCGTCTTTGCCAACATCATCAAGACCCCACTCTACATCCTGATGCCTTTCGTACTCCTCCTCTGCCTGGTGGGTGTCTACTCCATCAACAACGCCCTGTTGGACGTCTGGCTCATGATCGGCTTCGGCGTCCTGGGTTATGTCCTGCGGAAGCTGAAGTACGACTCGGCGCCATTGGTCCTGGCCCTGGTTCTCGGTCCGATGATGGAGCGGAGTTTCCGTGAAAGCATGATGATCAGTCGGGGTAACTTGGGGGTGTTCGTGACGCGGCCGATCTGCGCGGCCCTTCTTATCGCCGGACTCTTGATCGTCCTGGCCCCACCCATCATCTCGGCCCTGCGCCGGAGAAATGCGGGCGACGCGTCGCCCGCGTAGTCCTGGGAGGATCACATGCCACATCGAATGATCGGTGCGAGGTTCATTGCTGAATCGCTCAAAGGGTACGGCGTCACCCACGTCTTCTTCGTCGAGGCGATCCTGCGGCGCACCCTGATGGAGATGGAGAGCCTCGGTATTCGCAGGGTCCTCACCCATTCCGAGAAGGCCGCCGCGTACATGGCCGATGGATACGCCCGGATCGCCCGCCGACCCGGCGTGTGCATGGCCCAGTCCGTGGGAGCCGCAAATCTGGCCTCGGGCCTCCAGGATCCGTTCCTCGGTCGCTCCCCGGTCATCGCCATCACCGGGCGGCAGATCCCCATGGCGCAGTACCGGCACGCGTACCAGGAGATCCTCCACGGCCCGATGTTCGATGCGGTCACGAAGTACAACGCTAACGTGGATACGCTCGCTCAGCTACCTCACCTCCTCCGCCAGGCCTTCCGTGAAGCAACTTCCGCGACTCCCGGCCCCGTCCACCTTGACCTCCTGGGGTATCAGGGCCAGGCGATCGAGGAAGCGGAGATGGATCTGGAGGTCCTGGTCGAGGAACCGTTCGCGCGCATCCCCCCCTACCGGACGCCGCCCGACGCCACCCAGGTCGCCGAGGCGGCACGCCTGTTGGCGGCTGCGGAGCGGCCCGTCATCGTCGCCGGCGGCGGTGTCACGGCGTCCCGGGCCGGCGCCGAGCTTCGAGCCCTGGCCGAGCGGCTCTCCATCCCCGTCGCAACTTCCCTGAATGGCAAATCCGCCCTCTTGGACGATCACCCGTTGAACGTCGGCGTGGTCGGCCGCTACTCGCGCTGGTGCGCCAACCAGGCGGTTGCCGAGGCCGACCTAGCCATTTTCGTCGGATCGGCTACCGGGGAGATGGTAACCCTTGGATGGAAGATTCCCCGCCCGGGAACTCGGATCGTCCAGATCGATATCAACCCAGTCGAACTTGGGCGGAACTACCCCCACACCCTGGGAGTGCCTGGGGATGCCAAGGTGACCCTGAAGATGCTCCTGGAGGCCGTGGGGTCGGACGTCCAGCCGAAATCGGCCTGGGCCGTCCGCGCCCAGGAACTGGTGCGCCGATGGCGGGAGGAGCTGGCGCCGCACCGCGCCTCGGGGGCTGTCCCCATCCGCCCCGAGCGGCTGTGCAAAGAGGTGACCGACTGCCTGCCGCCCAACGGCATTCTGGTGGGAGACACCGGCTTCGCCGGGATCTGGACCGGAACCCAGGTGCATCTGACGGCCCCCGGGCAAGACTACATCCGCTGCGCGGGCTCGCTCGGCTGGGCGTTCCCTGCCGCGCTGGGAGCAAAGTGCGCCACCCCGGATCGGCCCGTCGTCTGTTTCACCGGCGACGGAGGCATGTGGTATCATCTGAGCGAACTGGAGACCGCGCGACGTTGCGGCATCCATACGGTAACCGTGGTCAACAACAACCGCGCTCTTGGCCAGTGTGCCGTCACGATCCGGAAGTTGTATGCGAATCGTCCGGGCAATCCCGGCGATCTATTCGATTTCGGGAACGTGAGCTTTGCCGCTCTGGCCCGTGAGATGGGTTGCGTGGGTCTTCAGGTGACGCAACCCGACGAAATCGCCCCGGCCATCAGGCAGGCGATGGCAGCAAACCTCCCTGCAGTGGTCGAGGTCATCACCGATGTGAATTGCCCGGCACCGGAGCCCTGGTCCCCGCCAAGTCCTGGCTGCTGAAAAAGGTCCATCTGCGGCGTTGGACCACTCGCGCGCTCGTTGCGGCGTACATCCCAGTACGCCTCACTCGGCGCTCCGTGCTCCGCCTTGCATCTGAGCCTTTTTGAGCAGCCTGGGGGAAACGAGCATTTCAACGGCCTGCCAGAAAGAAGCACGGAGGATGACGCCATGGGCCTTACGTGCGATCAATTCGTCGCGCGACATGCCAAGGCGTGGGACGAGGCGACGCGCCACCCCTTCCTCGAGGGATGCCGAACGGGAACGATCGAGTACGGCCAGTTCGCGACCTGGCTTGTCCAGGACTATCTCTTTGTCGTCGAGTTCACCCGCTTCGCCGCCCGCGTTCTGACCACCGCCCCGGTCGAGCACTTCGATGTCCTCCTTGGCGGCCTCACCGCCCTCCGGGACGAACTATCATGGTTCCGCGCGCACGCCGGCGAACGGGGTCTCCAACTCACCGTCCCGCAGCAGACGGCCTGCGTCCAGTATTGTCAATTCATGGACCGGCTCGCTCATGCGCCATATCCCGTCCAGGCCACGGCCTTTTGGGCCATCGAGGCGGTGTACAACCACGCGTGGCAAGACGCCTCCCCGATGGTCCCCCCCTACGATGAGTTTGCCCGACGCTGGGGGAGTGCCGAGTTTGGCGCGTACGTCGGACACCTTCGTCGCCAGGCCGACGAGGCGCTTGACGCCGCACCCGAAGCGGATCAGGCGCAGGCCGAGGCCGAGTTTCTCGAGGTCCTCAGACTGGAACGGGCTTTCTGGCAGATGGCCTTCGTTTGTCCCGGCACCTGACCGCGAGGATCGGGGGCAAGCCCCCTGGTGTGACAGGTCAGGATCATCAGGTGTGTCGAACGTCGATCCCCGGTTGAATTTTCCTCCCGAGAAGTTGCGTCTAACCGAGGGAAGAAGGCCAGCACAATCGAAGAGTACATCCGGGGATTTCCCCTTGACACTGCAACCGATTCGGGCAATGCTCACGCTTGAACTTCCAAGCACGAAGCGCGTGACTGACATTCGTCTTCGACGCTTTCCGCTGCTGCGGGCGCCGGGTGAACTGCTCGTTTTGGGCGACTTCTTATCTCCTGTTCGATCTTCGGGAGGAGGGATATTCACTCAGGCGAGAGCACACCTCACCCATCCACCGTTCAATGTCAAAGGAGGACACCCATGAAGAAAGTAGCGATTGTTCTGACGTTGTGTGTGGCGATGCTCGGCCTCGCCTCCGCGGCGATGGCCGGCGAGGCGAAGTTGATCCTGGCCACCGGCGGCACCGCGGGCACCTACTACCCGTATGGCGGGGCCATGTCCAAGATCTGGAACTCCAAGATCCCTGGCATGAACGTCACCGCACAGGCCACCGGCGCATCGGTCGAGAATGTGCGTCTCATGAACAAGGATGAGGTCGAGCTGGCGCTGGTCCAGAGCGACACTATCGACTTCGCGTTCAAAGCCCAAGAGACGTTCAAGGAGAAGCTGACGAAGATGGCGGGGGTTGCCGTGCTGTACCCCGAACTGATCCACATCGTAGTTCGCGGCGACCTCGACATCGATTCGTTTTCCGGCCTGCGTGGGAAGAAGATCGGCGTGGGCGCGCCGGGTAGCGGGACTGAGGCGAACTACCGCCAACTCCTCGATGTCCATAAGATGAGCAAGGACGACGTCAGTGCGCAGTACCTGTCGTTCGCCGAGAGCGCGGATCAGTTCAAGGATAAGCGCATCGACGCCTTCATGGTCACCGGCGGCGTTCCCACCTCAGCGATCATGGACGTGGCGACTCAGCGGAGCATCAAGATCCTCGCCATCCCAGACACGATGCTCTCCATCTTGACGAACAAGTACCCGTTCCTCTCAGGCGCCGTGATCCCTGCCAACGCGTACAAAGGCGTGACGAGCGACGTGAAGACGGCAGCGGTCAACGCGGTCCTGATCGCCCATCCGAAACTGAGCACGGATGTGGTCTACAATCTTACCAAAGCGTTGTTCGAGAATCAGGCCGAACTCGCGGCTGCCCATGCCAAGGGCAAGGTGTTGAGCCTCCAGGGCGCAGCCACGGGTATTTCCATTCCCCTCCACCCGGGCGCCGAGAAGTACTACAAGGAAAAGGGCATCCTGAAGTAGGGAAAACGCCTGACGCGGCCGGGCAGCCTAGAAGGCTGCCCGGCTGTTTCTTTGTAGGACGGCATGCGGAAACAATGGACGGCTATTCTGGTGGTCATGATGGGCGCGGCCCTTGCCGCGCTTGTTTTTTGGCCACGATATCTTGTTCTCGATGTCGCGCGGGCCGATTTTCCTGCGCCGTTGCTCTGCGCAAAGATGCGCGTCGGCGAAGAGGTCGTCCTGGCATTCGTCCACTCGGTCAATCGGCGGCCGGTTTACGATACGATTCGCGTTGCCAGCGATCACCTGGTTGTCGTAAAGTCCGTTTTCGATGCCTTCGGCGCGGGCATGCCGGAGGCTTCGACGGACGAAGGTACGCTGCGGGTCACCGAGGACGGCTGGCTGGAGTGGACGATCAACCGGCCAATGCCCGAGGTGGTGGTTCGGATTGGCTGGGTGGCCGACCACACGCTCCAACTGAAAGACCGGCATATCCATCTGGCCGATCTCGCCCCGCCCGGTACCGCGGTTGCGCTGCGTCCGACGGCCTATTCGTGGTTTGATCTCTGGAAAGGAAGGTGCGTCCGGTGAGCGACAAAGAACAACCCAAAGACCGGCCCGACGTCATGCGCATGTCCGATATCAAATCGGAGGTAACCGAGGAAGAGATCACGAAACTGCTTGCGAAGGTCGACAAGGAGTCCACCTTTCGCAAGCTTTCCGGATACCAGTTTCGTATTGTGTACTGGCTGGCGGTCGCCTTCTCCTGTTTTCAGTTATACACCGCCATGTTCGGGGCGTACCCCGCACAGATCCAGCGCTCCGTCCACCTGTCGTTTGCCTTCGTGCTCACGTTCCTCCTGTACCCCTTCCGCACCAAGACCGCCGTCAACCGATTGCGGGTGCAAGATTATCTCTTTGCGGCCTTTGCCGCGTGTATCGGAATGTATTTGACCATGAATTATACCCGCTTGATGGAGACGGCCGGCGATTATTCGAAAGTCGATATGGTCGTCGGCATCTGCGGGACCCTCTTGACGCTGGAAGCCGCGCGCCGCGTAGTCGGCACCCCCATTGTCGTGATCGCCAGCGGCTTCCTGGCTTACGCCTACTTCGGCGCGTATCTCCCGGGCTTCCTCTCGCACCGTGGCTATTCCATCGAGCGGATCGTCTCCCATATGTACTTCACCACCGAGGGAATCCTCGGCATCCCCCTGGGCGTCTCCGCCACCTTCATCTTCCTGTTCATCCTCTTCGGCGCGTTCCTCGAGAAAACCGGCATCGGGAAACTGTTCATCGACATCGCCGATGCGATCGCCGGCTGGGCGGCCGGTGGTCCGGCCAAGGTGGCGGTCATCACGTCCGCCCTGGAAGGCACCATCTCGGGAAGTTCGGTGGCCAACACCGTAGGATCCGGAAGCTTCACCATCCCCATGATGAAGAAACTCGGTTACCGCCCCGAGTTTGCCGGCGCCGTCGAGGCCGCGGCCTCCACCGGCGGCCAGATCATGCCCCCCATCATGGGGGCGGCGGCCTTCCTCATCGCCGAGTTCATCGGCATGCCCTACGTCGATATCGCCAAGGCGGCCGCCATCCCGGCCTGTCTGTATTTCCTCGGCATCTTCATCGAGGTCCATTTCGAGGCCAAGCGCTGCGGCCTGAAGGGTAAGACGTGGGAACAGATCCCCCGCGTCATGACGGTGCTGAAGGAGCGCGGCCACCTCTTCGTCCCCCTCATCGCGATCATCTATATCCTGATGGAGGGCTTTACCCCGGCGTATGCCGCTCTCATTGGCCTTGGCCTCTCGGTCGTGGCCGGCATGCTCAAGAAGGCCACGCGGATGAGCATTCCGGATATCGTCAACGCGCTCGAGTCGGGGGCTCGCGGCGCCTTGGGGGTCGCTATCGCCTGCGCCACGGCAGGAATCATCGTCGGCGTCGTGACCTTGACCGGCCTTGGGCTGAAGATGGCCAACGGCCTCATTGACCTGGCCGGCGGCCATCTCCTCCTCACAATGTTCTTCACGATGATCACCTCCCTCATCCTGGGCATGGGGGTCCCAACCACGGCCAACTACGTCATCACCGCGACCATGTGCGCGCCCGCACTCGTCCTGCTCGGGGTTCCGCTGCTCGCCGCACACCTCTTTGTCTTCTACTTCGGCATCATCGCCGACATCACGCCGCCGGTGGCCCTCGCGGCCTACGCAGGGGCGGGAATCGCCAGGGCCAATCCATTTTGGACGGGCGTCACCGCCTCGAAGTTGGCCATCGGGGCTTTCATCGTGCCGTACATTTTCGTCCTGAATCCTGCCATGGTGCTGATTGGGACGACGCCGTACCTCCTGACCATGAATCTCGTGACCGCCTTCGGCGGCATGTTCGGGATCGGCGCGGCCATGATCGGATTCTGCGTGGCGCCGATGAACTGGTTCGAGCGTATCCTGTTCGGCATCGCCGGCCTGATGCTCATCGATCCAGGTTTGCTGACGGATATCATCGGAGTCGCAATCCTGGCCGTGGGGCTGATCATTCAGTACCGCAAGAAGAAGGTCTGGGTTGCGGCTGGGTCGCCTACAGCGGCAACCTAACTAGCGGGTAACGAGCTGCGCGATCGGACGGAAACGAGGACAGGCCGGAGGGTATGACCCCTCTGGCCTGTTCTGTTCTGGGAAGGGTTCGTCGGTTTCAGGCATCCAAGGCCACTGCCGCGGCCCCCAGGATGCCGACATCCGGACCCAGTGCGGCGGGAACAATGGGGACCGACTCTACCGGAACCAGCTTGACCCGTCGGAGAACCTCTTCCCGCACGGGCTTAAACAAGAAGTCTCCGGCGCGCGTGACGCCGCCCCCGATCACGATCCGCTCGGGCGCCAAGATCGTGATGACGGCCGCCACGCCGATCCCGAGATACGTCACGGCGCTGTCCCACACCTCACGGGCGACGACATCCCCTGCCTGAGCCAACCGCACCACGTCCACAGAGGTCAGCGCCGGAATTTCGCTGAGTCCCGTCTGGCGGCCGGCGGCAACCGCCTCCCGGGCCCGGCGTGCGATAGAGGTACCGGAGGCCATCGCCTCCAGACACCCCCGGTTTCCGCAGCCGCATAGGGGGCCGTCAGGACAGACCGTCATGTGACCGACCTCGCCCGCGGCATCCTTCAAGCCGTGCCAGACCTTGCCGTTTAGGATGATCCCGCCGCCGATCCCGGTGCTGACGGTGAGGTACACGATGGTCTGCGCCCCTCTGCCAGCTCCGTAGTGGAATTCCCCAAGCGCGGCCGCGTTGGCGTCGTTTTCTAGGACAGCCGGCAGGGCGAGTGCCTGTTGGAGATGGTCAATCAGCGGGACGCGGAACCACCCGGGCAGGTTCGGCGGATTGAAGACGATTCCGGCCTTCAGGTCCACCGGTCCCGCACAGCCCACACCCACTCGATGGACGGATACATCGGCCACCTCGGGCCGGGACAGGAGACCCCGACCAAGCCCAACAATGCGACCGAGCACCGGTTCGAGCCCTTCCGCGGCGAGCGTCGGGACCTCTCCCCTGGCCAGGATGCGTCCCTCGGTATCCACGATACCCGCCGCAAGCTTCGTCCCCCCGATGTCGATTGCCAGCACCGCCATGGTCGGCTCCTGATTCCTGTAGCCTCTGATTGCCGATCCGGACTCTACACAAGATCACCGGCCTGGTCAACACGACGCCGAGCGGGGGTGTGGTTCACCAGTCCGCGCCACAGGAGGTGAAAACGACTGGCCGGAGGATGGATCAACGACCGGATGCCGATGGGCGTCGTGCCGCGGTGGAGACGATGACCGAGGAGCCGATGATGGAGCACGCCATCAGGAGGAAGATGAGGGTGTATCCGCCCAGGAGGTCGAAGGCTGCTCCGGCGAAATAGGGCCCCAGCGTCGCCCCGGCGCCAAACCCGATGTTCTGCAGCCCGAGCAGGAATCCCAGCCGCGGGCCTTGGAGTCGATCGGTCAAGAAAGAGGTGAAGACGGGGCCGACACCGCCGTTGGCCACGCCGATGGCAACGATGTACACCGCCAACGTAACGACGTGCGTTGCGTCCCGGGTGAGGAGCAGGCTCACGTATCCAAGAGCAAAAACCCCGGCGAGTCCGAGATAGGTCCTGGGCCGTCCGATGCGGTCCGAGATCGCGCCGGCGGCCAGTCCGCCGCCGATGGAGATCACTGCGCTCGTCGAAAAAAACGAGGCCGCGGCCATCCGGCTGAACCCGACGTCCACCAGGTATGCCACCTGGTGCACGAGGATCGCATACATCGCCAGCCCCCGGAGGAAGTTGGCGCCGAAGATGACCCAGTACCCGCGCGGGAGCCCCGGCCCGACATGCCCGATGGGCCTGTCCGGCGGCGCGACGGACATCGCGTTTGCGCCCTCCCTCGGCGCCAAGCCGTCCGGCCGGAGTCCCATCTCCTTCGGATCATCCCGATGGACGAACAGGATGAGCGGCATGGCGGTGGCCAGTATGGCGAGACCGAAGGCCAGGTGCGTATGTCGCCAACCAAGCGTGGAGACCCCTAATTGGCTGAGCGGTCCGTAGAGCGCGGTCCCCAGCGGGACACCGGCCTGCGCGATGCCGGTCGCCAATCCTCGATAGCGAACGAACCAGCGCGAGATGAGCGCGTTGTTCGCCACGTAAGCCAGCCCCCCGGTCCCGATGCCCCCGAGGACGCCATACACGACATACAATTGCCAGACACTCTCCAGCCATCCGGTCGCAACCAAGACGAGCGCCCACCCCGCGGTGCTATACGCGATGATCCGCTTCGGTCCGACGCGATCCACGAGGATGCCGAGGCCCCACCCGCCCAAGGCGTAGAGCGCCATGTGCAGCGAGAAGATCCCGGAGATGACGCTGCGGCTGGCGCCGAACTCGTCAATGAAGGGAAGGAGGAAGATGGAGAACGATTGGCGCGGACCGATGGAGATGGCCCAGACCGTCAGGATGGTCCCCGCGATGATCCAGCCGTAGAAGACGCGCATGTGGTCGCTCCGCGAAACCGCACATCCATATCACATGCGGGACAGGTTGCCTAGTCGTTCTCGGATGAGTTTGGTTGGAATGACCACTGGCAGGTAAGTGTAGCGCATCCGGGAGGGGATACACGCGCCGTGAGGGGAATCACGGGATCCTACTTGGCCGCGGTCGCCTCGACGGAGAGGACTTTCTGCGCCCAGGCGACGGCCTCGCGGTAGCGCCGTGGTACCTCTTCCTCGCCGAGATTCAGCTTATCCATTCGGGCGGAGAGGTTGTCCCAATCTCCGGTAACGTAGGTTAGGACACAGTCAAAGACGTCCCGCAGCGGGCCCGTCCCGCCCAAGAGGGCGGCCTTGACCGCCGGCGGGATCGGCAACTCCTGGAGCAGCGCCTCCAGCGGACGATCCAGGATCGCGTCGAGTAAGGAGAACATCCCCAGCAGGAACAACTCTTCGCTGTTCTGGACCAGGCCGGTGTCTTCGGCGAGCCCCTCGCAGAAGCGGGCCCGCAGAGCCGCCTCGACCACCAGTTCGGCCGGCTTGTTCGATGCCAGCGAGGCCAGGCTGAGCAACCCGGCCCACCGTTTCAACTCCTTCTCCCCGAGAAGGCCGAGTGCCTCCGGGATCGAACTGATCGTGCGCCGCAAACCGAAGTACGCCGAATTGATATATCGGAGGAGCTTGTAGGAGAGGGTGACGTCCCGACCGACGATGGAGGCCACCTTGCGGAGGTCCACGTCGCGCTTCACGACCTCCTGGAGCAGGCTGAGATACGTCAACCGGAACTCGGGGGCGGCCTTCGTCTGGAGCACCGCCGGCTTGGCGAAGAAGTAGCCCTGGAAATAGTGATACCCGAAGGTCACCGCCTCCTGGAACGCGGCCGGCGTCTCGACCTTTTCCGCGAGAAGACGTACGCCCCGCGGGCCGTACCGCTTCACCAGCGCCCGCCGCTCCCCCGGCCGTGTGGTAAGGAAGTCCACCTTGATGATGTCGGCCAGCGCCGTCAAGGGCGCCATCGCGGCTTTCTCGGTGAAATCGTCCAGGGCGATGGTGTACCCCGCCTCCTTCAGCCGCTGGCAGGCTGCCACGACCTTCTCGTCGGGCGCGACACTCTCGAGCACCTCGATCACCGCGGCGTCCTTGGGCAACAAGGTGGCGTAGTCGCCCACCAGAAGGTCGCGCGTCATGTTGATAAAGGCACGCTTGCCACCCGTGAGTGTTTCCAGCCCCAACGTGCACAAGCTATCCACCATAACCCGGGCCGAGGCATGGTTGGCATCGACCTCGGGGAAGGCATTCGCGGTCCCAGATCGAAACAATAATTCGTAGGCATACACTTGCTGTTGTTGGGTGAAGATCGGCTGTCGGGCGATGAACAGTTCCATCGAGAACACTCCGGGTGAAGGGGGAGGGTGCGGACGTCTCTCGGACATGATATCGGTCGAATCGAGGAAAAACCTGAGGCGGTCTGCAGGCCGCTCCCGGCGCACCGCGCGCCGCCGGGAGCGACGATAGATCAGGATTCCTTATGGCAGGTGAGGCACTTCTCTCCGTCCATGACGCCGAAGGCCTTCTTCCCGTCGTGGCATGCCCCGCAGGTCTTGCCTTCCCCCATACTGTCCATGGCGAGCTTTGTGCCGCCCTTCTTCATGGCAAACAGCTTGGGGTGACAGTCGGCGCATTTTGCTCCCTTCGCAAGGTGCTTGGCGTGCGCGAAGGTGACCTTGCCCGGCGAGTTGGCGTCTGCGGGAAAGACGATTGCCGGCGGCCCCGAAGGCGCGGCCGCTTTTCCGGCCGTGGTCGCCGGCCGGAAGTCGTGGCACTGGGCGCAGGGCGGACCCGGATTGTGCTGCGCCCTGTCCCCGTGGCAGGTCAGGCACCGATCTCGCCCCTCGATCGACCATGCGTGCGGGGCATGGCACGCGACGCAGCCCGCGTCCTTGTGCGGCTGCTTCTTGTGGAGACCGGCCACCGCGGGATGGCAGGTGGCGCAGCTCGCCAGTGGCTTTACCTGCTGCTCCTTGAGGTGGCACTCCTTGCACTGCATGGCAGCCATCGGGGCGCCCGAATCGGCGATGCCGTGGCATCCGCGACAGGTAGCGGGCTTCATCGGCCCCCCGGTGTGGCAGGTACCGCACAGGACCTCCGCGTGCTTTCCTCCCAGCTTCCAGGGATGCGCGAACGCGGCCGTCGCCTCGGCTCGGACGAAGGCCCCACCCTTGCGGCGCTCCAGGAAGTCATGGCAGGCCGCACAGTCGTTCCGGATGACCCGACCGTCCTTGCTCACGTGCTTGCCCTCGTGGCAGCGGAAGCAGCCGGGAAACTCCTTGTGACCGATATTCTCGGGATACGCCTGCCAGTTCACGCGCATCTGCGGGAAAAAATTCTGCCGGTAAACCCGCTGCACCTCCGCAATGGCGTCTCGCAGCTTGGCTTCGAAATCCTTGAGAACACTCGGATATGCCTTGGCGTAAAAGTCCCGAATGTGCCGCTCGATCCCTCGCTCGGCCTCCGCCGTGGTCGTGAAGGGCTGCACCATGGCCTCGACCGCGACGCGTTTTATGGAGGGAAGCTCGGTGGAGATCTTCCCGGCCTGGAACGAGGGATCCAATGCCCGACCTGGAGGAAGGTATCGGTGGCTGGGTCGATTATGACAGTCCATGCAATCCATCTGGCGCACTTCGGCCTGCTTCAATTGCTCCGGCGAGAGAGGATTTTCGGTGGACACATACTCCACCACCTCGCCGTTGGGGCCCACGGTCTTGACCCAGGGAATCACCTGGCGTTTTTCGTCCGCGGCCACGTAGAACACCTTGTTGGCGATATTCATGTGCCAATGGATGCCCTTGTTTAGCCCGTGCTGTCCGCCGCCACCCGTCTTGATGAGCAAGTCGACTTCACGCCGAGTGTTTTTTTCATCCTCGGAAAAGTGAACCCGCGAGGCCAACTGCTCCCCCCAAAACTTGGCCGGCCAGTGGCACTGCTCGCAGATGTCCTGGGAGGGGCGCAGTTGATGAATAGGCGTGGAAATCGGCCGCGAGAATTTGTTGAAGAAGACCGAGTACACCTGGTAGGCGCCGTTGATCTTGGACCGCACGTACCATTCCGCGCCCGGTCCGATATGGCACGAGACGCACGCCACGCGCGCATGAGAGGAGTTCTGGTAGGCGGTATACTCCGGCTCCATGACCTCGTGGCAGGTCGTACCGCAGAACGCCACCGAGTCCGTATAGTGGTAGCTGTGATAGCCACCGATTATCGAGAGTCCGAGGAATGTGAGAACGACCACGAACGACCCGACCAGGATCCACCGGTGCCGGGCGTTGTTCAGGTTGAGCTGTGGAAACTCCAGCACCTCGAGTCCGCGGCGCAAGCGCCAGAACTGGAGCACCGCGCCGGCGAAGATCAGGCCGATCCCGCTCAGCGTGATCCCCGGCAGAATCATGTGGGTGACGATGCCGAGGTAAGGGTTCTGGTGCGGCGCCAGGAGGTCGATGGCCAGCAGCACCACGTCCAGCAGGAAGCTGAACGTGGCGATGATCGCGCCGACCAAGCTCAGGTAGTTCCGAAAGAGCCTACGGAGGGTCATGGACATGGCCGCGTGATCCTCCCTGCATGTTCCCGTGAGGAATGCCGCACCTCAGTCGCGGCCTGAAACGTTGCGCGATCATACCGAAGGCAGCCGGGCGGCGCAAGAACGACCTTTACCCTGTCGGCACCCACGGAGTGTGTGGCCCGCCGCATACCGCCGAGCATTGCCGGCACCGTCAACCCAGAGGAAGGCCTTGACAAGCGAGACGCTATCGTATACTCAGTGGCCGCCACTGGCGAAGGGGGTCGGCATGCGTCTGCTTGTCGTCGAAGATGACTCGGATGTTGCCCGCACGATCTGCGGACTCTTGGCTACCGAGCGACACCACAGCCTCGTGGCCTCGACCGCCCAGGACGGCCTAGACCTTCTGCGGCATCAGACCGTTGATCTCATCCTCCTGGACGTAAACCTGCCCGGCGGGCTGTCCGGTTATGCGGCTTGCGAAGCATTCCGGAGCCTGCGCCCCAAGGTCCCCATCATCCTCATGACCGGCGCCTACACCAGTGAGGCGGACGCCCGGGTGGCCCGCGCCGTGGGCGCGGCCGAGTTCTTACGAAAACCCTTCGAGGCCTCCGCCCTCTTTGACGCCATTCAGAAATCGTCGAAGGCGGCCGCCACCGTCCTCCCGACGTTGCTGAGCTTCCGGTGCGAGGAATGCGGGGCCGAGGGCCGGGTCCGGGACGTCCACCAGGAGACGCTCCGCATGCGCTGCCCGAACTGCGGAAGCGTTCGCGCGGCGCGGCGCGAGGCACAGGAGCCGGCCAAGGCCGCCCGGGTCCCCAGTGCACCCGAGTCGCTCCGGCGGCGGATCCTCGTGGTGGAGAACACCGAGGACTTCCGCCTGTACCTCCTCGACCTCTTGACGGAGGCAGGTCACTACGTCGTCACGGCGCGGGAAGGGAATGACGCCCTACGGCTGGCGAAGGTCTGGTCGCCGGATATCATCATCACCGACGTCCTCGTCCCCGGGATGGACGGGATCGCCCTCTGTAAAGCGGTCCGGAGTGACCCGGCCCTCGCCCACATCTCCGTCGTGACGCTCACCAACCTCCGGAACGAGGATCACCTGGCGTACGCGGAACAGGCGGGCGTGGATCTGTTCCTGCTCAAACCCATCCGGGTGGACGACTTCTTCGAGAAGTTGAACGGCCTCATCGCTCGTCGCGCCGTGTAGGAACACTCGGCAGGTGTACCCCAAGCGCCACAACGGACTGCACTCCTGGTCCTCGGTTATGGGCATCCCGTCGGCATACCTGAAGGCCATCCCCTATGTCAGGATCTCGACTCCACGCTCCTGGACCGCGTCCGGGCCATCATAGGTTCTGAGGCAGACACGATGAGGTCGGAGGAACGACAATGCTGAACCAGGCGGAGATCCGGGCCGCGTCCGATCTGATCTGGCAGTGCTGGCGCGAGGGCCGGCGCGTGCCGGCGCTTCCGGAGGACATCCGGCCTGGCACACGCGCCGAGGGCTACGCCATCCAGGCGCTGCTGGAGCGACGCAGCGCACGGCCGCTGGTCGGCTGGAAGATCGCCGCCACCAGCGCCGCTGGCCAGCGGCACATCCGCGTGGACGGCCCGCTGGCGGGGCGACTGCTGGCCGAGCAGGTGCTGCCGGACGGCGCCACGATCTCACTCGGCGCCAATCTCATGCGCGTGGCCGAGCCGGAATTTGCCTTCCGCATGGCTCGCGCGTTGCCGTCACGGACGGCGCCCTACACCGCCCAAGAGGTGCTGGATGCGGTGGGAGCGCTGCACGTAGCGGTCGAGGTGCCGGATTCGCGCTTCAACGACTTTGCCGAGGTCGGCGCGGCACAACTCATCGCGGACAATGCGTGCGCGCACCAATGGGTGCTTGGCCCGGAGGTGCGGGCGGACTGGCAGACGATGGACCTCGCCGCGCATCGTGTAATCGGCACTGTCGCCGGCAAGCTGCACCGCGAGGGATCCGGGGCGAATGTGCTCGGCGATCCGCGCATCGCGCTGACCTGGATCGCCAATGAACTGTCGCAGCAGGGCGTCACGCTTGCGGCGGGGCAGGTGGTGACCACCGGCACCTGCATGGTGCCGCTGGCGGTCGCTCCCGGCGATACAGTCGAGGCAGACTTCGGTCTCTTCGGAAGGATGTCGCTCCGCTTCGTCGCCTGACTGGCTGGCGGAGATATCCTGAGTAGGGAGAGAAATCACCGAGGCGTCGGCCCGACGAAGCGCTCCCGCAGACCTCGGATCTGGTCCAGATGGTTGGCGTCGTGCTCGACCTGGTGTTCGACGGACCAGGCGAAGCTGACCTCGCCTCGCGTTGGATGCATGCCCACCCGTTGCCAGGCTTGGTGCGCCAGCGCGCCGACGATGGCGACCGCTTCCACCCGGAGGGCCTGAAACTCCTTGAGGACCAATGCCGGATCGTCCTCGTTGTAGCGAAGCTTCACCGCCAGCTCGTCCTGCTTGATCCCTCGAAGCTGTGGCCGGTCGTGGTTCGCCAGCTTCCCGTATCGCTCTACAAAGAACGCTTCCACGTCCCGCAGGTGGCAGGCGATCTCCAGTATGGACCATTTTTCGGGCGCGGGCTTCCGCCGGAGCAGATCATCCGAGACGCCGCGGACGAGCGCCGCCAGGGCCTTCGGTGTCTCCTGGAGCTTTGCCAGTAGCTCCCAGCGCGTCTTGATATTCTCGATCTGCGCGAGGTGCGCCTCGTCGTTCCCGAGCGCCTGCCGTTGCAGAACCGTCTCCAGCGACATCGGCCCGGCCGTTGCGTGCGTGCCGGTCCGCGTCCACTGGTTCGCCTTGACCTTCCTCAGAACCGCCAGGCACGCCTTGCGTGCCGCGCGCCAGTCGCGTAGAACGTCCCGGAGATTCGCGCGCCGGTACTGCCCCTCCAGAGCCAGCGCGTCCCCGTCCACGTCGGGAAACGTCGGGTTGTCCTTGGTCACGATCTCCGTGTAGCGATGGAGATATCCCAGCCGCTCGGCGTCCCGCATGTGACACACGATCTCGTGGACGGACCACTTCCCTGGAGCGGGTCGCCACATCACGAGTTTCCGTGGAACGCCCGCCAGGACCGCCTTCAGCCGGTCCGGCGTGGACCGCACCATTGCCAGCAATCTGTCACGTTCTGCCTGTTCCATGTTCCCTCCTCCAAAGGCTCCAAACCACAGATTTCGCAGATTACACAGATTTTCGGAGTGAAAACACGACCGCGCCCCGGGAGACCTTGATTACCTTGCGATCTTGCTTTTCTTCCCCTGCCGGGTTTTCTTGGCAATGAACGACTCAATGAACTCGCCGGCGCGTGTGAGAAACGCGTCGGTCAATTCCTTTCCCATGGCGACCGTCGCGCGGCGGGCGTCTCCGTACGCGCCGTTTGGCGTTAATTCCTCCCACCGATATGGCACCTCGAAACCGCCGCCCGTACCCGGATCGGTGAAGGGATATGGATCCGGGTGGGCCGTGCCCTTGGTCAGGGAGGCCTTTCGGACGATGCGCGGCGCCAGGTACAACCCCATGGCTGCCTCAATCTCGTCCGCGTGAACGCGCCGTTTCGGGATGAACTTCTGGCACGCCTCCCGCACCAACTCGAACCAGGTGCACGCCGACACCATCAGGTTATCCTCGTAGCGAAGCTGCGTCGAGAGCACCGAGATGGCCGCACGGTTTCCCCCGTGGCCGTTCAGAATCAGGAACCGCTCTATCCCGTGCTCGGCGAGCGCGAGGATCGTATCCTCCAGGCAGGCCATAAAGGTATCGTATCGCCAGGTGATGGTTCCCGGGAACTTCATGTGATGATTGGACATCCCCACGGGAAGCGGTGGCGCCACGACGACGTGCGGATAGTGCTGCAGGGCCAGGCGGCGCGCCAACTCCGTGGCGATGGCAATGTCCGTCTCGAAAGTCAGGTGCGGTCCGTGCTGCTCCATGGAGCCGGTCGGCAGGATGGCCAGCCGAACCTTGGGCAGCCGCGCCTTCACCTCGGGCCAGGTCATGTCCGTCAGAAACACCGTCTTGTCCATCTCCACCTCCCGAGGATAACGCAACCGCAGATCACACAGATTTCACAGTTCAGATAGGCTGCCGGGGCTCTTCGCCGGGACATCTGCGTAATCTGCGAAATCTGTGGTTACCTCAGTCTCTCCTCCGCGTGCGGGCGTACTCTGCCAGCATCGCGATGGAGGAAAAAATCGACAGGAGTCCGGTTCGGGGATTGGTTGCCGATGGCACATTCTCGATCTCCACCGCTAGGCACCCGAACTCCCCTTTCACCTCGATCCGGTGCTGGTTGAACCTTCCGCCCGGGACGGCGAGGATGCGGACGTGGGTCTTGTCTGGGCCGACGCCCGCCAGACTCAGCGCCGCCGACACGTTGACGTTCGACGGGAAACCTCGGCACGCCTCGCGCGCCGTTCCTTCGAACACGAGCGTCTCCACCGTCAGGGCATTCACGTCGATGTTGTGCTCCACGAGGTATGGCGCCCCGATGAGCCCGCGCGGCGGCTTGCGCGTGGTCAAGGTGACGGAATCGATACGACCGACCGCTGCGCCCCGTACCCCGTCCAACCCCGCAATGGCACCTGACGGCAGCAGGATGGTGCACCCTCGGTCTTCTGCCTCGCAGAACCACTCCGGATGATCCAGGAGTCCCCCGACGCTGATGACGAAGACGTCCTTGCCTTCCCGGAGGCACATCGGAACGATCTCCGCCAACGACTCGCGCGTGGCCGCCTCGACCACCAGGGTGGACGCCCGCACCAGATCGGGAAGATCCAGCACGGGCGGCGACGGGGAAAGGGTCCGCGCCAGCGCATCCGCCTTCGCCCGCGTCCGGTTGTTGAGACCGGACAAGACCGCGGGGATGCGCCCGGATTCGACGGCCCTCGCAATCCCCGTGCCGATCGTCCCACATCCGACAATACCGATCTTCACCATACCTTCCCTCGTTGCGCTGGTTGCGCGACGCCGCAATCCCGGTCGAAGGGGGAGACAGCGCGGTCGCCGAATACACAATGGCCCGCCGAGGCGACGCGTCCCGGCCCCGAAGGAGCGTCCTTTTGTATTCAGATCCCCCGTCCGGTCTATTTTCCGGGAAACTTCAGCGGAAGTTCGCGCTGGCGGGTGCCGGGAAGCCGGGGCGTCTCGCCGTAGCGAGCGTGGTAGACCCAGGCCTCCAGGCGTATCCGGCTGGCCGCGCTCGCCATCTCCCAGAGGGCCCGATTGCTCACCCCAGGGTCGCCGCCGCTCTCGGTCTGATGGTACCACTCCGCTGCCCGCCGGTAGGCCGTCGCCAGATGCGCCAGGTGGAAGCCCAGGGCCTCCTCCGTCGTGTGCAACGAGAGATCGTCGGCGACCTGAAGCTGGATGTGCTCCACGTACCCCAGGCGCTCCGCCGGCTTACCTCGAAAGACCTCGGTGTGGATCGCCTGAAGACGACCCAGATGGTTGGGGATCAACGGGTCCCGGTCCAGTAGCCAGGCGAAAAGCGCCGGCACATCCTCGATGGAGCGGGCCGCGGGTGGAAGCGGGGTCGTAAAGGTGAGGAGTCCTTCGATTCCGCTCTTCGGCCTCGATCGAAATCGGCCATTTCCCCCGTGCGGGGAGGCGGGTTTCTGCTCAGCGGGCGCCGGCTGTTCCTGCAGCAGGGCCTCCGGGATGGGCTGGGAGGGTGGAACGCTCGGAATCTCGATCTCCGGTGTGGCCACCTCCGTCGGAACATCAGGAGGAAGGGCCACGGGAGCCAGCGAGTTCTCCGCCGTCACGGGCGGCGGCGCGACGCGCGTTACCGGACCCGCGTTCGGGTCGTCGGAGTGCATCTTTCTGAGAAGATACACATCGGCGGGAATCCGGGCACCCTGCAAGAATTCACGCAGGTCGGCGGCGCCTTCGGGGCGGAAGACCATATAGCAAGCGGGACAGAAGGTCGCGTCGGCCTTGATCTTGCGTTCGCAGGCCGGACAGGGTCGAACCCGAGTGCTTCCGGCACCAAACAGCCTCAACGGCACCCCCGTCTCCTTAGGCCTCCTGAGAGATCGCCTTGATGGGTGAAAAATAGCACCCGTTTCGCGGCCCGTCAAATCCCTAAATGCTGGTGAGGTCTCACGGCCCACCAAGGCGCCTCCTGGCACCACACGTTGTGCAACCGCCAGGTCTTTGCTAGACTGCCGCAGGTCTGTCTTTGACGCGTTGCTTTTTTAGAGGATGAACACGGTGTCCGACCCGAACCTGCTCCTTCAGCACTGGGGCTACCTCGCCATATTCGCCGTGGTGATCCTGGGGAACATGGGCCTTCCCATCCCGGAAGAGACGATCCTCATCCTGGCCGGGTACCTGGTCTGGGACGGACAACTCCGCCTCCCGATCGTCCTCGGCGTGGGGATATTCAGCGCGGTACTGGGCGACAACCTGGGATACTGGATGGGGCGTGAGTTCGGGCGGCGGGCCATCGAAAGGTACGGCCACTGGATCCTCGTCACGCCCGAGCGCCTGGACGTAACCCAACAGTTCGTCACGCGGTACGGCTCGATGGCCGTTTTTGTCGCACGGTTCCTCCCCGGGCTGCGCTTTCTCGCCGGCCCGGTGGCCGGGATCACGGGACTGCGTCCCGTTCCTTTCATCGTCGCCAACGTGCTGGGCGCATCCCTCTACGTCCCTGGGGCAGTGGCCGCGGGATACGCCATCGGGTACGGGCTGGGCGATTACCTGACGCGGGCCGAGCGGACGGTCGGGCAGGTGGAGCACGTGGCGCTGATCATGGTCGCATGCGTCACGCTGGTGCTGATCGCGTGGCGGGCACTGCGGGCCGCCCGGCCTCGCTAGGATCCGAAAAACCGTACACGGCCAGCCCCAAGCGCCGCCGCTCGGTATCACGCCCTCTGCCCTGCCGACGATCCTTCCCTCTCCTGGCGTCCCCCTCAGAAGATATTCGGCATGAGGAGTTTTGGAATCCCCAGCGAGACCACCGGGAAGAAGATGGCCAGAAGAAGGACCACCAGCATGGCTGCCAGGAAGGCGCCCACCTCCTTGAGCGGTTGGACCACATTGATGCCCGCGATCTGACACGAGATCAGGAGGCACAGGCCGTAGGGGGGCGTGATCAGGCCGTAGGCCAGGGTGATGCAGCCCACGATCGCGAAGTGCATGGGGTGGATCCCCACGCTCTCCGCCACCGGCTTGAGGATCGGGGCGAAGATGATGATCGCCGGCACGGCGTCGATGAAGCAGCCGACGATGAGGAATACGACCACGATGAGGAGCATCATCACCGTGGGATCCGTCGTCATGGCGCCCAAGACCTTCACCAGGTACTGGGGGATCTTATAGAAGGCCAGCACCCAGGCATAGATGGCCGCGCAGCCCACGCAGAACAGTACGACCGAGGACAGCATCATCGTCTCGTAGAGGAGCTGGATGAAGCCCTTGACGGTGAGGGTGCGGTACACCAGGAACCCCAGAACCATGGCGTAGAGTACCGCGATCAGGGCCGCCTCGGTCGGCGTCACGATGCCGAACACCACGCCGCCCACGATGATGACGGGGGTCAGGATGGCGAGGATCGCTTCCTTGGCGGCTTGGCCGAGATTCCGAAGGGAAAACTCCGACGCCTTCGGATAATGCCGCGTGACCGCATAGTAGTAGGTCAGGCCCATCTGGAAGAGCCCGATCAGGACGCCAGGAACGATCCCAGCCAGGAAGAGGCCGGAGACGGAGACGTTCATCACCCCGCCCCAGACCACCATGATGATGCTCGGTGGGATGATGACCCCCATGACCGCCGAGCACGCGGTCACCGCCACGGTGAAATTGACGTCGTACCCCGCCTTTCGCATGGCCGGGATGATGATGGAGCCCTCGCCCGCCGCGTCCGCGTTCGAGGAGCCCGAGATGCCGGCGAAGATCATGCTGGTCACGACGTTGACGTGGCCCAGGCCGCCGGGCAGGTGGCCGACCATGGCCTGCGCCAGCCGGAGGAGCATGTTGGTGATGCCCGCCCAGTTCATGAGGTTGGCGGCCAGGACGAAGAAGGGAATCGCCAGCAAGATGAAGGAGCCGTACTGGATCATCATGCGGTGGAGCAGCATGATGGGCGTGACCTGCGGGGTCAGGATGAGGATGGGGACCACGGCGAAGGCCAGCGCGAAGGAGATCGGCACCCGCAGCGCGATGAGGACGACGAGCGTGCCGAACATCACCCAGAAGACGGTCGCGGAATCGAGCATCAGCGGGCCTCCTCGGCCTGCGGCTTCGGCATGAAGAACTCCTTATAAACGTCCTCGATGAGAAACAACAGCCAGAGGAGACCGGCCACCGGCACCGAGACGTAGAGATACGCCATGTTGACCATCAGGACTTCCGAGGTCTGGATCATGGCCCACTTCATGACAAAGCCGTAGCCGAAGAAGACGAAGGTGAGCGTGACGAATCCGACGAACACATAGTACACGAGCTTGAGGAAGACCTGGACGGAACGCGGCGGGGTCTTCCCCATGAACAGATCCACGTTGAAGTGCTTGTTCTCCCGGACGGCGAGGCTGGCCCCGAAGAAGACCATCCAGATCATGGCCCAGTTGGCGATCTCCAGCGGCCAGAGCCAGCGCGGAACGAACGGCAGGTAGCGGGCGGCCACGAGCAGCGCGACCGAGACGATCAGGATCAGCCCCATGGCGACGAGGGCGTAGTAGAGGCACCGCGAGACGGCGTCACACAGCTTCACCAGCATCGAGACTTCCTCGCGTCGGGCGGAAGGATGAAGGCGAACCCAGTGGGTGGAGGGACCCTCCACCCACTGGGAGGCACATGATTTACTTGATGGCGTCGAGCTTGGCCAGCATGTCGGCGGCGTTGTTTTCCTTGGCGAACTGCTCGACCACCGGCATGGCGCGCTTGCGCATCTCGGTGTTGTCGAAGGGGACCACCTTCAGGCCGTTCTTCTGCTGCATTTCCTTGATCAGGCCCTCACCCTCTTCCACCTCGGTCTTCCGGTGGTAGGCGGAGGCCTCCTTGGCGGCCTTCAACACGGCGTCCTGCAGATCCTTGGGGAAGGACTGGAACTTTTTCTCGCTGATGGCCAGGATCCGGGTCGTGATCTGGTGGTTGGTCAGCACGTAGTAGGGGGCGACCTCGTAGAACTTCATGCTCTTCAGACCGGCCGGCTCGTTCTCGAGGCCGTCCAGGACGCCCGTCTTGATGGCGTTGTAGACCTCCATGTAGTCCATCGGCGTGGCCTTCAGCCCCGTAGCCGAAAACACCTTCTGATGCAGCGGGGATCCCTGCACGCGCATCTGAATCTTCGGGAAATCGTCGATCGTCTTGACCTCCTTCCGCAGGATCAGATGCCGGACACCGCCGCCGCCGTAGCCGATGAACCGGACTCCCTTCTGGATCATTGTCTTCTGGATCGGCTCGAACACGCCGGCTTCCAGGCTCTTGTTCCAGTGGTCGACGCTCTTGAAGATGAAGGGGGCGTCCATGAAGGTCGCGGTCTTGTCCCAGTTCGCGATCCACGCCGGCGAGATGATGGAGAAGTCGATGGCCACGCCCTGCAGCATGTACTCGATGGCATCCTTCTCCGTACCGATGTCGCCGGAATGGTGAAGGTCCCACTCGAGCTTGATGGGGCCCTTGTAGTACTGGCTGGTGAGGTCGGCGAACTTCTGGACCGTTCGGAAGTAGACGTGTTCCTTCGGCAGCATGGTGTGTCCGATCAGCTTGATGGTCTGCTGCCCCGCGTCGGCGTCTCGCACTCCTCCCGCGAAGAGCGGAAACACCGCAACGGCCGCGATCACGAGCGCCCAGAGAACTGTTCTTCTGTTCATGAGACCCTCCTCGAAAGTGGGAAACGGCATGGCCTGCACGACTCCAAGGGAAACGGGCGGACACTAACAAGGCGTCCGGACCCAGTCAAGCCGCCTCGCCGCAACATCCTCTTCCCAAGACAAGGGTCCGCCGGCAGCCAAGTTCCGGCACGCCGCCAGCGCGGCCTCCTCACCCGTGCGGTGCCTCTACTCTGTGCGCGTTCGGATCTCGACTCCTGCGGGGGTACCCACGATGACGCGGTGCGCCACGCGGAGGAAGAGGCCCGTGCCGACGATCCCCGCCCGGGTGAGCAACGCGGTCTCGACAGCCTTCGGGTCTACGATCCCGTTCGCAAAGGTGCAGTGCAGGATGTAGTTGCCCTCGTCGGTGACAAACGGCCGGCCGTCGGGCTCCGTGCGGAGAACGGGTGCGGCGCCGAGCGACTCGATGAAAACCAGGTGCGACTTCCACCCGAAGGGAATGACCTCGACCGGAAGCGGCGCCTTGGTCCCCAGCCGGGGAACCAGTTTGGAATCGTCCACCAAAATCACCACCTCCCGCGAGGCAGTGGCGACGACCTTCTCCCAGAGCAGCGCACCGCCGAGACCCTTGGTCAGATTCAGTTCCGGATCCACCTCGTCCGCCCCGTCCAGATTGAGGTCAAGCGCCGGATGATCGTCCAGAGTCGCCAGCGGCACGCCGGACTCCCTGGCGACCGCGGCGATGGCGCTGGAGGACGGCACCCCGATCACGTTCCGGAGGGTCTTCTCGCGCAGTTTCTGCCCGATCGCCTGTACCATCAGGGTGGACGTGGTCCCGCTGCCCAGGCCCAAAACCATCCCCGACTGTACGAGGCTCGCCCCACGCTCTGCGGCTGCTTGTTTCGAATTCACGGTCACAACCCTTTCGGAAAAAGCGAGGCGAGCCGGTGAACCGCCCCGCGGTCCAGGACACTAACGCCCGAGCAATTGCTGGGCACGAGCCGCCACATTCGCCGCCGTAAACCCGAACTGCTCGAAGAGCACCGGGGCGGGCGCGGATGCCCCGAAACGGGACAGGCCGACCACATCGCCGCCGAGTCCCACATACTTGTGCCATCCGAGCGGCACCCCGGCCTCGACGGCCAGTCGGGCCGTCACCGCCGGCGGCAGGACGGCATCCCGATAGGCTTGCGGCTGCGCCTCGAAAAGTTCCCATGATGGCATGCTCACCACACGGGCCGGCACGCCCTTCTCCTGCAGAATCTTCTGGGCGCCGAGCGCCGGGGCTACCTCGGAACCGGTGGCGATCAGGATCAGGCGGGATTTGCCTCCGGCCGCCTCGGCCAGGACGTAGGCGCCGCGCTCGACGCCGCCGCCCGGCCGTTCGCCGGTCCGGTCGAGATTCGGCAGGTTTTGCCGCGTCAGAATGAGACACGTCGGGCCGTGATGGGTGAGCGCCGCCCGCCAGGCCTCGACCGTCTCGGTGGCGTCCGCCGGCCGGATGACCCGCAGATCGGGAATGGCACGGAGCGCCATGACATGCTCGATCGGCTGGTGGGTCGGGCCATCCTCCCCCAGACCGATGCTGTCGTGGGTGAAGATGAAGATGACGGGGATCCGCATCAAGGCCGCGAGGCGGATCGCCGGGCGCATGTAATCCGCGAAAACCAAGAACGTGGCCACGTACGGCCGCAGGCCGCCGTGGAGCGCCATTCCGTTGGCCATCGCCCCCATGGCGTGCTCCCGCACGCCGAAGCGGAAGTTCCGCCCCGCCGGGGTCCCGGCCTGGAATTCGCCGCCGTCCCCGACGTAGGTGTTGTTGGACGGCGCCAGGTCGGCCGATCCCCCCACCAGGTTGGCAACGCGGGTGTACACCGCCTGGATGACCTTCCCGGAAACGGCCCGGGTCGCCAGGGCCGGATCGTTCGGCGCGAACGTCGGGAGCCCGGCATCCCATCCATCGGGAAGCTGCCCGCTCAGGAACTGCTCCCAGCGTGCCGCCTCGGCCGGAAACGCGGCGGCGTAGGCCTGCGCCTGCTGGCGCCACTCGGCTTCCCACGCCATGCCGCGCGCTCCCGCCTTTCGGAACTCGTGCCGCACATCGTCCGGAACCAGAAACGCCGGCGACTCGGGCCACCCCAGCTTCTGTTTGGTGCGCTGGAGTTCCTCCTCGCCCAGCGGCTCTCCATGGGCCTTGCTGGTATCCTGCTTGCCGGGGCTGCCGAACCCGATGTGGGTGCGGCACATGATGAGTGACGGCCGGCCCGTCTCGGCCTGCGCGGCCCGAATGGCGGCCTCGACGGCGCCCAGGTCGTTGCCGTCGGCCACCCGCTGCACGTGCCAACCGTAGGCCTCGAAGCGACGGCCTACGTCCTCCGTGAACGCCAGGTCGGTGCTGCCGTCGATCGAGATCTTGTTGTCGTCGTACAGATAGATCAGTTTTCCCAGTTTGAGATGGCCGGCCAGCGAGGCCGCCTCGGATGCCACCCCTTCCATCAGATCGCCGTCGCTCACGATGGCGTAGGTGTGATGATCGACGAGTGCCTGCCCCGGCCGGTTAAACTGGGCGGCCAGCCAGCGCTCGGCGACGGCCATCCCGACGCCGGTGGCGAAGCCCTGGCCCAACGGTCCCGTGGTGGTCTCGACGCCGGGGGTGTGGCCGTACTCCGGATGACCGGGGGTCTTGCTGCCCCATTGCCGGAACTGTTGGAGATCCTCCAGGCCAAGGTCGTACCCCGTCAGGTGCAGCAGGGCGTACAGCAGCATCGACCCGTGTCCCGCCGACAAGACGAATCGGTCCCGGTCCGGCCACGTCGGATTCGCCGGATTGTGCTTGAGGATCCGGGTCCAGAGGACGTACGCCATGGCGGCCGCCCCCATGGGCATGCCGGGATGACCCGACTTCGCCTTCTGGACGGCATCGGCCGCCAGCATGCGAATGGTGTTGATGCAGCGCTGGTCCAGTTGCTCTCTCGCGTCCGGCATGAGCAGCCTCCCTGTATGCGGTCCTGTGTGTCCGGCGGCGCGGGGCGCCCGCCCTGGTCTGGAGCGTACCATACAGGCCGTGCTGCCCCGCAACAAGAAAAACTGCGCGCCATCCGCAACCCCGTGACGGAAGAGCCCGTATGCGGATATAATCTCCCGAGCCCCGGCTGGTCGGGGCCCGGAGATTTCACGCGTGACGGATCCCGCGTAGGAAGAACATGGCTCGCTCGCGCCTTCGCTGGTGGCTCGTTCGCTTGGCCGTCGCCGGCCTGGTCCTCGCCGGCCTCGCGGCGGCCTCGTCGCTCGCCGTGCGCGCGTACGCTCCCGCGCTGTCCCGCGACCGTCTCGAGAGCGCCCTGACGGACGCTCTGGGCCGGCCGGTCCGGATCGAGGCCGTGGCTCTCTCCCTGTGGCGCGGCGGTATCGAGATCACGCGTCTCCGCGTGGAGCCCGGAGCCGGCGAGGGACCCGAGCCGATTCTGCAGGTCGCCCGTGCCGGATTCCGCGTCGGAATCAGCAGTCTCTGGCGGCGCGAACTCGTCCTGTCCACCATCCTGCTCCAGGACGCCATCCTGCGGATCAGCGGGCCGAGCCGGGACGCTACCCCGTTCGCGCTCGACGTCCCCGACACGTTCGCCCTCGGTCCGATCACGGTTCGCCTTGGAACACTCAAGATCGAGCGAGGCCGCGCGACCTACCGCGACGACACGCGGGGACTCGTGGTGGACATCCACGGTCTGAACCTGACGGCGCGACCGGTGCGGCGGGGGATCGACTTCGAGGTGCGCCTGAGCGGCGTCTCCCTGCAGACGTCGGATTTCCGCGAGACGATTGCGGATGTGGAGGGGGCGGGCTGGATCCACCAGGACCGGCTCGCCATCCGAAAGGTGGCTGGACGCTGGCAGGAACGTCGGATTCAGGCGACGGGCGAGCTTCGGCGTCCGTTCGCCGCGGCCGAACTCGACCTCTCGATCGAGGGTGAGGCGGATCTGGCCTCGCTGTCCCGGCGATTCGCTTCCCCCTGGCCCCTTGCGGGCGTGATGACCGCGCAGGCGACCGTCCAGGGACCCCTCGACGCCGTCGAGGTGTCGGGCCGGCTCGCCATCCCCCGACTGACCGCGGGCCCGATTCAAGCCCGGGACGTCGCCGTGCGCGGTCGCTGGAAAGACGGGCTTCTCGATCTGTCCCAGGTCACCGCCGGGCTTTTCGACGGCACGCTGCGGGGAACCTTCGCGACACGCATCGCTCGGCCGCAGGAGACGCGCGTCGCCTTCACCCTGCAGCGGGCCTCGATCCCCGCCCTGGACCCGCTGGCCCCGACCCCGCTGGGCTTGCGCGGCGAACTTGATGCGGAGGCCGAGATCACCGGCGACCCGCGACGCCCGGAGGAAATGCGTGGCCGGGTCCTCTTTTCGGGAAGGCGTATCATCCTCCCGGGGGAACTCTCCCGGCTGGGCCCCGGCTCCGTGCGCATCGCCGGATCTTTCCAAGACGCCGTAGCGGACGTCTCGCAGGCCACCGCGAGCTGGCCGGGGGCCGACGTCACGGCCGGGGGACGCGTCGGACCGGAAGGCCCGTTAGGACTCCGGGTCGCCCTTCGGGCCAACCTTGAAACCATTGCACCCCTCTGGGGAATGCCGGTCATGAGTGGGCAGGCCGACGCGCAGGTGGAAGCGCACGGCCGCTGGGCCAGCCCGGACGTCGTCGGCCAGGTACGCATCCCGTCGCTGACCGTGTCGGGCGTCCGACTCGATGCAGTGGACATCGCGGGGCGGTTCCAGAATGGGTCCCTCCAGGTGAATTCGGCGACCGCCACCCTGGGGCAGAGCCGAGCCGTCGCGTCGGGCCTCCTGACCTGGAGCGACCCTGGGGGAACGTCGTCCGGCCGCGTGGCGGCGCGCCTCCGGTTCAGCGGAGAGGGGCGCGCGCCGGCGGCGCGCTGGGAGGACTTCGACCGCTGGCTGCCGCCCGCTCTCCACGGACTGGGTCGTTTCGCGCTGGCCGGGCGGGCAGAGGGAACGCCCGAGACCTGGCGAGCGTCGGGTACGATCGAGGCCGCCGACCTCACCCCTCAATCCGGGATACCCATTCGAAGCCTGCTGGCCGCCTTTGCGCTGGACTCGGACCGGCTGGAGATCGCGCGCCTCCGGGCTGAGGTAGACGGCATTCCCGTCCGCGGCGCCGGGACCTGGATGTGGAATGGCACCGGCCAGGCCAGCGCCGACGTGGGGCCGACGGACCTCTCTCGGATACCGCGCCTTCCCGATGCCGCACAACTCGGCGGCATGGGACGGGCGTCCCTGCAGGCGTCGGTACGCCAGGGGACGGTGGACGTCTCGGGAGCGGCCACGCTGGATCGGGTCACCGTCCGGGCGTTCCCATTGGGGGATGGCTCCGCACGATTTACGCTGCGCGACGGGCAGCTTCGCGCGGATCTGGCGTTTCCCGAGTCCCGCTTGGCGGCAACGGCGCAAGGGCCACTGGATCGGAATGGCCCGATCGCCGTCCGGGTCGAGGCCAAGGACCTTGCCCTCGCGCCCACGCTGCGCCGGCTTGGCCTGGCACACGAGAGCGGCGTGGAGGGAACCCTGAGTGCCGTTGCCGAGGTCACGGTGCCCATCGCGGAGCCTTCCGCTGCCCGGGGGATGGTGACGTTGGATCCGGTCCGTCTCGTCGTGGTCGACGAGGAATGGGCGAACCGCGGTCCGGTGGTGCTGCGCTGGGAGCCTACCGGTCTCGCGATCGATCGCCTGCACCTCGCCGGCCGGCTCGGCGACTTGCAAGCCTCCGGCCGGTGGGATCCCCGCGGCGCCCTCGGCCTTCAAATCACCGGTCAGTTCCCGCTCACCATGCTCCCGCTGTTTCGTCCTGAGATTCGCGAGGCGGCAGGGACCCTGGCGATCGCGGGACAGGTTGGCGGAACCGCCGCCGCCCCTCGCTTCACGGGGGAAGCGACGATCAAGAACGGCATACTCCAGGTCCGCGACCGGCCGGAGACGCTCCGGGAGGTGGAGGCGCGGATGGTATTCTCCCAGGACGGCGTCCGGCTGGTGGACGCGACCGCCTCGGTGGGGCGCGGGCGCGTGCGTGCCAGCGGCGATCTGACGCTCCAAGGCTGGCAGCTTGGGGCATACCGATTCGCGGTCACCGGCCAGAATGTCTCGATCGCACCCACGCAAGGCGTGCAAACAACCTGGGATCTCAACCTCGAATTGATCGGCCGGGGCTCCAGGGCCCAGCTCCGCGGCGAGGGTCGCCTCCTCCAGGGCGCCGTGTCGGGGCAGTTCTCTCTCGTATCGCTGCTCCTCAGCCGTCCTCCCGAGACGGCAGCCGAGTCGTCCCTCGCGATCCCCCTCCGGATCCTCCTGCGACTGGACAACAACCTGCGCGTCAACATGAAGCTGGCACGGCTGCGGGGGGGCGGCACGCTCAGCCTGGAGGGCACCACGGCCGCGCCGGTTCTGCTTGGGTCCCTGGAGACCCAAGAGGGACGCATCATCTTTCGGAACCAACGCTGGAATCTCCTGTCCGGCGCGGTGCGTTTCGTCGATCCGCGCCGTACCGAAGCGATCCTGGACGTCACCGGTCAGGCCCGGATCAAGGAATACGACGTGACCCTTCGGCTGTCCGGGCGGCCGGACGAGCTCACGGTCCGCCTCTCCTCCTCGCCCCCCCTCTCCCAGGAAGACATCCTCATGCTGGTCGCCATGGGCGTCACCAAGAGCCAGACCGGCACCTCGGCGGGGGGCGCGATGCTGGGCGAGATCGGCCGCCTGCTGGTCGAAGACCTGCTGGAAGCGACGGCCGGAACCTATGGCCCGGACGCCATCCAGAGCGTCGTCCCCGACACCGTCGAGGTGCAGCGGACCGGCCAGAACGACCGCGCCATCCGTGGCGGCAAACCGATGACCGAGGACGACCGCGCCATCCGCGTCGGCAAACAGCTGACGGAGGACGTCCGCGTGCTCTATTCGCAGAGCCTCTCCGGCGCCGCGAAGCGGGTCGTCCGTGTCGAGTACCAGATCTTCGGCCCGCTGCTCCTGTCTGCCGAGCAGGACTTCCAGGGAGGCGTCGGTGGCGATGTCCTGCTCCGGTTAAGGTTCCGATGAGAGGCGCCCGGCGACGACTGGCAGCCGTGTTCGCCCTCGGCGTCTGCCTGGGAGCGGCCACCTCCGTCTTCGGCGCCTCGCCGGAGACCGTCACGGGCGTAGACTTGGTCTCCGCCCAGGAGTTGCCGACCGAGTTGATCCGGGCCGCACTCGGAGACCTGGCCAACCGGCCCCGCTCGCGCGTGGCCATCCGTCAAAGCCTCGACCGCCTGTGGACCCTCGGCCTCTTCTCGGAGGTACGCGTGGACGAGGTCGCGGGCCCGGACGGCATCCGGCTACGCTTCCACCTGACGCGACGCCCCCAGATCCGGCGCATCGCCTGGGAAGGCGATCTCGGCCTCGCCCCGGTGGATCTGGCCGACGCCGCCAATCTCGCGCTCGGCGGGGATGCGGGCGCGGAACCGCTGGAACGGGCGCGCCTCCGCGTGCTGGCCGCCTACGCCCGCGAAGGGTTCTTCGCCGCCCGGGTCACGGTCCGAACCTCGGACGAGCCTGCGACCGGTGGGCGCGATGTTGCGTTCGTCGTGGAACCGGGTTCGCGTGCCCGGATCGGCGGCGTGACGATCCGGGGCGTCTCGGCGACCGAGGCGGACACGCTCGCTCCGCAGTTGCGGTTGGACCCTGGTACCGAGTACGGCGACGCCGTCGTCCGGAGACGCGTCCAGGCCCTGGAGGAGACGCTTCGCGACCAGGGACGCTTCGAAGCCCGGGTGGCCGTCGTGGAGTCGGCGTGGGATCAACCCACGAACCGTGTCAACCTGACGCTCGACGTGGAGCTCGGCCCCACGTATGCGGTGGAGTTTTCCGGCGTCGCGGGTCTCGGCGAATCGCTCCTCCGGTCTCGACTCACCTTCGGGGACGCGGGCGCGGTGGATGAGGCGGAGGTCGGCGCCAGCGCGCGGGAGATCGAGGGTGCCTATCGGGAGGCCGGCTTCCACTTCGTACGCGTCGACGGGTCGCTGGGCCCGGAGAGCGATCCGCGGACGATTCGCTTCGAGGTGTCGGAAGGACCCCGGGTGCTCGTCGCAGCCATCACGTTCTCCGGAAACCAGTCCTTCTCCGCGGAACGGCTGGAGGCGCAAATGGGTACGCGCCTGCCCGGCTTTCTGCGTCCGGGCGTGTTCCGGGAAGCGCAACTCGACCAGGACATCCGCGCCCTCACCGCGTTCTATCGTGGCCAGGGATACCTGGATGCGGTCGTCGGCCCCCCCGACGTCCGGTTTTCCGATGACCGGAGTCGAGCGCAGATCGTCATCCCCGTCGTCGAGGGCGCCCGCCTCACGGTCGGCGCGGTGTCGGTGGAGGGTTCCGCCGTCCTCTCCCCCGCCGAGGTTCTGGCCGCTCTGCCTTTCAAGCCCGGGGATCCCTGGACAACGCAGCGAGAGGCCGAGGCGCAAAAAAGCCTCGGGCGTGTGTACGCCCGGCGTGGATATCTGGGTGCCCGGATCGCGGCGGATGTCACCCGGCGGGAGGATCGCGCAGACGTGGTCATCCAGATTCACGAGGGCGCCTCCACCCGCGTCGGCCGCGTCCTGATCACCGGTCTGGTGGCAACACAGGAGTATGTCGTCCGGCGAGAGCTCCTGTTCGCGCCGGGTGACCCGTTCAACCCTGAAGTCCTGGCGGATACCGAGCGGCGCCTGGCCGTTCTCGGCCTCTTCGAGCGGGTGCAGGTCGGGCCGCTCCAGCCGCCGCCTGCGCCGTTCGTCGATGTGGAGATTGTCGTCCGGGAGGGGAAGCCCTGGCGCGTGGAGCTCGGCGGCGGTTACGGCAGCGATCAGGGCTGGCGTGGCGTGGTCGAGGTTGGACACGACAACGTCGCGGGCACCGGCCAGAGTGCCGGCCTTCGCGCGAGGGTCGCCCAATACGGCGATCGCACCGACCTCACTTATCGCTTTCCCTGGACCTTCGGCCTCCCCCTCAAGAGCGACGTGGGCCTCTTTCACGAGTACCAAGACCAGTTCGGGTACAAGCGGCAGGAAACCGGTCTCGCGGCCGGGGTGGAGCGCACCCTCCTGCCGGTACCGTTCACGGACATCTACCGGCTGCGGCTCGGCCTGCGGTATCAACTCGCGTGGGTTCGGGTGTACGACGTCACGTCGTCACTGGAGTCGGCCGGCGCCGACTCCATCGTCCCCGGCTCGGAGCGAGTGGGCAAGGTGACGCCCGCGGTGACCGCCGACTACCGGGACAACCCCCTCGATCCCAAGACCGGAAGCCTGCACACCCTCTCGGTGGCCCTGGCGGGCCCGTATTTTGGCAGCCAGGCGAGTTTCGTCCGGTCACAGGCGGAGACGGCGTGGTATTTCAACTGGCCGCCGACGACGACCATTGCCCTGGCCGCGCGGCTCGGCCTGGCAACACCCTTGGGCACCTCGACCTCGCTGCCGAGCCAGGAGCGGTTCTATGCCGGCGGCAGCAGCACGATCCGGGGCTACCCGCAGGACAAGGTCGGCCCCCTGGACGCGAACGGCAACCCGTTGGGCGGAAACGCCTTGGTGATCGCCAACGCGGAGTGGCGCGTGCCCCTCTGGCGCTGGCTGAGCGGGGTGGCGTTTCTGGACGTCGGCGCCGTCACCCCGGACGTGAGTCAGCTCGACGCGTCCGCGTTCAAGACCGGCGTCGGAGGCGGCTTGCGCATCAAGACCCCGGTGGGTCCCATCCGTTTCGACGTCGGCTACGCCTTGAACCCGATCAAGGACACGGGACGATGGCAATTCTATCTCGCAATCGGCCAGGCGTTTTAGAAGGATGCGGAAAAACCCGCTTTCCCCCAGGCTGCTCAAAAAGGTCCAGATGCCAGGCGGCGGGCAAAGGGCCGAGTGAGGCGTACTCCAGGTACGCCGCAACGAGCGCCCGAGCACGCCAACGCAGCAGATGGGCCTTTTTCGCGCCTGGTATGTGTCGGTGCGCTTGGCGCGTCGTCGCCGGCGCTCGCCGCGGGTGCCTTTCTGGATGCCGTCCTGGCGTCTGTCGCGGGCAAGACCGTCACCGTGACCGACGTGGCCATCGGACGGGCGCTGTCACTCTTCGGTTTGCGGCCATCGGAGGCGCCCATCGGCAGGGCGGACGTCGAATCGCTGGCGAACGCCGTGCTGATGGAACGAGAAGCGGCGCAATTGGCGATCGGCGACAATCGAGAAGAGACCCAGGCGGCGTGGGATGAGGCAGCGGACCGGGTCGGAGGAATGCCGGCATTCCGGACGTGGATGACGCAGGCGGGACTGGACGAGGCGTGGGTCAAGAGCCTCGTGGAGAGGGACCTTCGACGGCAGCGGTTCATCGACCTTCGATTCCGAGCCTTCGCCTTCGTCAGCGACGCCGATGTCACCGCCGCCCTTGGGCCTGGCGTGCATGGCCCCGATGCCCTCGAACGCGCGCGCGAACTCTTGCGCCTTCAGGCGATTGACCGGGCGGTGGCGGACTGGCTGGCCGATGCCCGGACGCGCACTCCCGTTGGGTTTACGGACACCGTCGCCCAGGGGGTCTTGCCGCCGTTCTCCATGCCCACCCAGGGGAAGCGCCACTGACCGCCACTCGCCGGGCGGGCGTCCCGGCCGGTCGCTTAGGAGCCGTTACGAAATAACCTATACATCTCTTTCTATTTCGTTACGGCTCCTTATGCCGTTTCGGAATGGCTCCGCTCAACTTATTCTTTGACAACGGCTTACTCTCGCCCGACCTGCTGGAGAAAATCCTTGGCGGCGGCAGTGAAGGTCGCGCAGGCGCTGACCGCGATCGCCTGGAATCCCTGGGCATACAGCGCACGCCCGTTGGCCGCATCCAGCGCCAAGAGCATGGCGGGCTTCCCGGCGGCCTGGGCCGCGGTGCGCAGTTGCTCCACCGCCGCCTGGACACGGGGATCCTTCCAGCCGCCCGGGATACCCATCGAGAGCGCCATGTCGCCCGGCCCGCCAAGCACGATGTCCACGCCCGGCGTCCCGCAGATGGCGGCGAGGTTCGGGAGCGCTTCCTGATCCTCGATCAACGGAATGCACAGGACCTCGTCGTTTGCCTTGGTGAAGTACTCGACCTGGCTCTGCGTGATCCCGTAGTTGGACGCCCGCGACCGGCCAAAGCCGCCCCGCACGCCGACGGGCGGATACTTCATGGCTGCCACCATGGCCTCGGTCTCGACCCGGGTGCGGATGTTGGGGACGATGATCCCGCCGGCGCCGACCTCCAGATATTCCAGGATGATCGTTGGGTCGTTTTTCGGCACACGCACCAGGCTCGTCATCCCGGTGGCATCCGCCGCCCGGATGAGTCCGCGTGCCGTCTCCGGATTCAGCCCGCAGTGCTGCCCGTCCAGGAAGACGAAGTCATACCCCAGATGGCCGACGATCTCGACCAGGTCCGGGCAGTTGAACTCGACCAGCGCGCCGCAGACGCGCTTGCCCGCCGTCAGCTTTCGTTTCAGGATGTTCGCACGCACGGTTCCCTCCAGTCTCAACGCGCCGCTATATGCTCGTGGCTCGGGTTCTCCTGTGCTTCCTGTGGCCGGCCGGTTCCGCGGCCCACGACTCCCCCGTCACACTTGCGCTTCCTTGCTCTCTTCCCGCACCGCTGACGGCAGCGCCTGCCAGGCGGAGGTGATGAAGATGATCGCCGTGATGATGAGGAGCACCAGGGAGATCGGTCGCGTGAAGAAGGTGCTGTAGTCCCCCTGGGACATGGACAGGGACTCCCGCAGGCTCCGCTCCATCTGGGGGCCCAGGATCAGCGTCAGGATGGCCGGCGCCAGCGGGAAGTCCAGCTTCTTGAAGACATACCCCAGCAGGCCGCAGAAGATCATCATCCCGACGTCGAAGACGCTGTTGTTCAGGCTGTAGGCCCCGATGATGCAAAAGACCAGGATGAACACCACCAGGATGTTGTAGGGAATCTTGAGGAGCTTCACCCACAAGTTCACCAGCGGAAGATTCAGGATCAGCAGGATCACGTTGCCGATGTACAGGCTGGCGATCACCGCCCAGACGAATGTGGCGTGCTGAGAAAAGAGCAGGGGCCCGGGGGTCAGCCCGTTCATGATCAGGGCCCCCATCAGGATGGCCACCGTGGGTGAGCCGGGGATTCCCAGCGTGAAGAGCGGTATCAGGGCCGCGTTGGCGTAAGAATTGTTGGCCGTCTCGGGAGCCGCCACCCCTTCGATGACCCCGGTTCCGAACTTCTCCGGGTGCCTGGAGACCTTCTTCTCGATCGCGTAGGACATGAAGGAGGCCACCGCAGAGTTGGTCCCCGGGATCAGGCCAAGGAAGAAGCCCAGCCAGGTCCCGCGGTTGATCGCGCTCAGGCAAATCCGGTACTCCTCGCGCCGGGGAAGGAACGTGGACACTTTGCCTTCCTCCACCACCTTGCCTTCCAGCGACTTCTCGGCATTCATCAGGATCTCGCCGATACCGAAGAAGCCCATGACGACCGGGACGAACCGGATGCCGTCGAGCAGCGGGGTGATGCCGAAATCAAACCGCGGCGCCCCCTCGATCGGGTCGATACCAACAAACGAAAAGATCAGACCGACGACCCCCATCACCAGGGCCTTGGAGAGCGACTTTCCGGCCAAGGCCATCACCAGCGAGAGCCCGACCAGGATCAGCGAGAAGTATTCCGGCGGTCCGAATTTCAGGGCGAAGCGGGACAGGGGCAGCGCCATGACGACCAATCCGAGCGTGGCGATGCTGCCGCCGATGAAGGAGCCGATGGCGGCGATGCCGAGCGCCGCACCGGCTCGGCCCTGCTTGGCCATCGCGTAGCCGTCCAGGCAGGTCACGACACTCGCCGCCTCGCCGGGGACGTTGACCAGGACCGAAGTGATGGTTCCCCCGTACATCGCCCCGTAGTAGATGGCCGCCAGCATGATGATGGCAGAGGTCGGCTCCAACTTGAACGTGATGGGGATCAGGAGCGCCGTTCCCGCCGCGGGACCCAGACCCGGCAAGACTCCGATCAGCGTCCCCAGGAAGCAGCCGATGGTGGCAAACAGCAGGTTCAGGGGCGAGAGTGCAACCCAGAACCCGTTGAGCAGATGTTGAAGCGTCTCCACGCGTCGCCCCTCCAACAGGATGCCACAAAACCGGTTCGACGTCAGGCAGCTCAAAAGGGCCCGGATGCAAGGCGGGTCGCGGAGTACCGAATGAGCGTATGCACGATACGCCTGAGCGAGCGCTCGAGCGGGCCAACGCTGCAAATGGGCCCTCTTCAGCGGCCTGTCAGATCCCCAGGAATCCCCTTGGTAACAGCACCTGAAGCTGCCGGAAGAGAAACGCCGTGCCGAAACTTCCCAGCAGCGTCAGGATCGCGGTCAGCCACCAGGACTGCTTCCCCAGGACCCGCAGGAGAAACCCGCAGAACAGGAACATCGTCAGACTGTACCCCAACCGGTCCAGCAGGAAGACCGCAGCAACCAGCGCCCCCAGCAGGCTGCCGATCCGGAGGAGCGCCGCCCGATCTGGGAAGAAACCCGGGGCCAGCGACTCGTGGCGACGCAGGTTCCGGGCAATCTCGTAGAGCGACAGCAGCATCACCAGGACCCCCAGCCAGAACGAGAAGAAGCCCGGACCGGGGCCGAAGTCGCTCCCGTAGTACTTGATCTGGAGCGATTCGTAGACGACGAAACCCCCGAAGAGGAACAGGACGCTCCACGACACGCGATCCACGATGCTCATGCGTCACCCGTCACGGCCGGACGGCCGGTCGTATCCGCAGCGAAAAAGGAAACCCGGCACCCCCCGCCCGCGGGGTGCCGGGCAGCCGGCGCCTGCGGTCCGGCTATTTGCGATAGAGGCCGATCAGGTCCTTGGCTCGCTCGTTCTGGGACTCCAGGAACTTGGCGAAGTCATCCACCCCCATGAACTTCAGGGCCAACCCCGACTCCTTCATGCGCTTGACGTGGTCGGGATCGTCCATGGCCTTTTTGATGCTGTCTTCCATGTACTTCACGATCTCCATGGGGGTCCCGGCCGGATAGACGTAGCCGCGGGTGGAGGACGAGATCAGTTCGATCCCCTTCTCGCGCATGGTCGGGACATCGGGGGCATCCGGGAACCGCTTGTCGTCAAAGACCGCCAGCATCCGCCCCTGGCCCGACTTCGTCGCGGGCAGGAAACCTCCGACGTTGTCGAAGTTCACGTCGGTGTGTCCACCCAGAACCTGGCGCAGCGCCGTGGGCGTGTCCACCAGATGCACGGTGTTGAACTGTACCCCCGCCTTGCGCTCCACGTCCAGCACCGACAAGTGGTCGTCGCTGCCGATCCCGGTGGTCGAGGCCTTGATCTGCTTCGGCCGCGCCTTGGCGTCTTTCAGCAGATCCTCCAGGGTCTTGTACGGGCTCTCCGTCCGAACGAAGATGGCGCCGGGGTCCTGGACGTGGTTCGCCACCGGCTGGAAATCCTTCATGGTGAACGCCGGCTTCCGGGTGGGGTCGAAGACGGTGGTCTGGAGTTGAGGCACATTGATAAGCGCCAGGGTGTAGCCGTCCGGCTTGGCGTTGTTCTTGAAGTCGGTCCACATCACCTGGCCGCCGGCGCCGGGCTTGTTTTCCACCAAGACGGTCTGCCCGATGACCTTCTTCAACGCCTCGCCCAGAATCCGGACCCCCACGTCGCTCGACCCGCCGGCGCCGAAGCCGACCATGATGGTGATGGGCCGGTTCGGAAAGTCCTTAGGCTTATCGGCCGCCGAAGCCGACGTAACGCAGATGGCCCACCACCAGAACAAGGTAGCACACAGCCGAGACCAGCGCTTTCCCCTTCATGTTCCACTCCTTGTCGAAAAGTTCCGGCGGATTCGAACCGGTCAGTCGAGGATGTGACGTCTTGGGTACTATCCCTTATACTATCCGCACCGATCTCCCGCAATAGACTTTTTTCGGCGCCCAGCCAGAAGGCGCCGAGAGGGCGACAATCCGCCCACATGGCGCCGCATTGTTGCGGTCGGACGAGTCAATCCGTGATCGTCCGCTGAACCCCTTCTCCATGGCGTTCGAAAAAGCGCAGCTGCGCCTCCTCGGTGCCGGCCAGGATCAACGAATCGCCTGCCTGCAACCGACCCCTGTCATCCGGCGGCAGCAAGTCTCCACCGCGCACCACACCGACCAGGGTCAGCGGACTGCCGTCCTCCGCGAATACACCGGTCGTGGAGCGGCCGACCAAGAGCCCGGCATCCGGGACAACCCACGAAAAGACCCGCCCGCGCCCTCCGTGGATACTAATAGAGCGCCCGAACCGTACCAGGCTGCTCAGCGTCGGGGGCGTCAGGCCGGCCAGCGCCTGGGAGGCTTCTGGCCGCTCGAGAAGCGAGAAGACCCCTCGGGCAATCCGGCGGTGATGAACCGGGGAGTCCAGCCGCGTCTCGACCTGCGACTCGTAGAGACGAGGGTACGGAAGGCGGTTCCCGACGGCCCGCTGTACGATGAAGCTGACCGACGACGCAAGCATGGATGGGACGATCAGGCCATAACCTCCGGTCATCTCCACGACCATGATCAGTGTGGACACCGGAACGCGCGCCGTACCCGAAAACACCGCCCCCATCCCCACCACCACGAAGGCGGGCACCAAGAAATGGGCACCCGGGAACCAGCCGTTCAAGACCGATACTACCCCACCTCCGAGCATGGCCCCGATGTACACGTTCGGCCCAAACACGCCTCCGGAGCCTCCGGAAGAAATCGTGAGGGACATAGCAACGATCTTGGCAAAAACGAGCAGGAGGAGCACGGAGCCCGCGTATCCCCCGGTGAGTGCCATCTGCACCCAGCCGAACCCGGTAGCGAGCGTCTGCGGAAGCGCCATGGCGATGAGGCCCATGAGAATTCCGCCGACTGCGGGCTTCAGATGGCGCGGTAGGCGTAGTCGCGCGAAGAGGTCACGCACCCCGTAGAAAATGGTGGGCTCGATGGCTCCCACCACACCGGCCGCCGCGCCGAGGATCGCGTAGCCTCCCAGCTCGACGGGTCGCAGAAACGTCAACCCGGGCGGAATGAGAAACAGGGTGTCCCAGCCGACGAAGAGTCCATTCACCGCGTACGCGACGACCGAAGCGACCAGTGTGAATGGTATGGCCTCGTACTCGAAGGCGAGCCCGGAGTACAGGATCTCGCTGGCAAAGATCGCCATACCTAGAGGGGCGCGGAAGATCGCGGATAGCCCGGCGGCCATCCCGGCAAGAACCAGGATCCGCCGCTCCGCGAGGGGAACCCGGAGCACGTCGCACAGGACCGCCGCCGCACCCGAACTGATCTGTGCGGCCGGGCCCTCGCGGCCTGCGGCGCCACCCGATCCGATGGTGATGGACGAGGCAACCGCCTTAATGAGAGGCACGATCGGCCGAACGCGGGAGCCCCGGAAGTGATACGAGGCGATGGCGGCATCCGTTCCATGCCCTTCCGCCTCGGGTGCCACTGTGTACACCAGGAGCCCGCACAGCAATGCACCGACCGCGGTCGACACCGGAATAAGCCAGACACTGGCCCCGGCAAAGACCGGAGCGGGATCGGACACCCCGAGCGCCGGGGGAATGTACCCGGCGATTCCCCCCATGAAGATCCGCTCGCCCCACTCGAGCATCCAGATGAAGATCCGTGCGCCGAACGCCCCGAGCACGCCGACCAAGATCGAATAGCAGAACAGGCGATTGGCCCGCCACGCGCTGCGCAGCGACACTCGGGTGCGGCGTGTCCACCGCGATGCCCCGGCCTTCCTCCCGCGACGTCGGGTAGTTTGGTGCGAAACGGCGCGTCTCGACACGATGCTTCCCCCTACCCGGACCACGGCGGTCGCAAGGGATGGCGTATTGTCCCGTCCTCTCCCTGTCTCATCCCTCGACGTGTCATCCTCTTGCTCTTGCGCGATATCGACACTTGCCAGATCTCCGGTTACCCCTTGAGCCCGCCGAGCGTAAGCCCGCGGATGAACTGGCGCTGCACGAGGAGCACCATGATGACGACCGGGAGGGTCACGAGGGTGGAGGCGGCGTAGACGCCGCCCAGGTCCAGGTAGTCGAAGGTCATGAAGCTGTAGACGACGACCGGCAGGGTCTTCGTCTTCACGCCCGCCAGGATGAGAGGAAAGAGAAAGCTGTTCCAGGTGAAGATCAGGGCCAGGATCGCGGCCGAGACGAGGCCGGGCCGGACGAGCGGCAGGGCGATCCGCAGGAACACCCCGGCCCGCGAGCAGCCGTCGATGCGGGCGGCCTCCTCCAGCTCCACTGGGACCTCTTCGAAGAAGCCGATCATGATCCAGGTGATGAGGGGGACCGTGATGACCAGATGGGCGATGACGAGCCCCGTGTACGTGTCCATAAGGCCCAGGGCCCGGAAGACGATGAACCAGGGCACCAGGAACGAGATCCCCGGGATCATCCGGCAGACCAGGATGCCCAGGGCCAGCGTCCGGTGGCCGTAGCGCGCGATCCCGTAGGCGGCGGGCAAGGCCGAGGAGCCATGCCGACCGCCACGGAGCCGAAGGCGACCAGGACGCTGTTCCAGGTGAACTTCAGGACGGGGGTCTGCCAGAGGACGTTCCTGAAGTTGTCCAGGGTCGGCGAGAAGACGAACGCCGGCGGATACTCCAGGATCTTCTCGTGGGTCTTGAAGCTGTTGAAGGCCATCCAGAAGAACGGGAAATACGAAGACCACCAGCACGAGGACGAGCGCGCCGTAAAAAAAGACGCGCCGGGCGAAACGCCCGCGCCGTGGGCCCCACCCTGTCCGCCCATCATTCCCTCCCCCTGCGGACCGACGCCAGCATCACGTTCCCCGCGAGGATGACGAAGAAGAGGACGACCAGAAGCGCGCTCGCATACCCGAAGTGCAGGTACTGAAAGGCCTGGTCGAAGACGTACAGGTTGAGCGTCTGCGAGGCGATGCCGGGCCCCCCTTGGGTGGTCACGTAGATCTGGTCGAAGGTCTTGACCGAGTCCATGAACCGCAGCATGGCGGCCGCCACGATGGTCGGCCGGACCAAGGGCAGCGTGATCCGCCAGAAGGACCTGCCAGGGGCTGGCGCCGTCGATCTGCGCCGCCTCGTAGATGTCCGCGGGCAGCGAGACGAGGCCGGCCAGCGTGATCAGCATGATCAGCGGGCGTCCACTGCCAGACGTCGAAGAGGATGAGCGAGGGAATCACCGTGGTCGCGTCCGCCAGCCAGCGCTGCGGCGGGAGATGCAGGATCTCGGCGAACCAGGTGAAGATCCCGTTGGAGGGGTTGTACATGTGGCGCCAGACCAAGGCCAGCGCCACGGGGGTCCCGGCGACGGGCAGGATGAGGAGGGTCCGGGCGATCCCTTTGCCGACGAACTCCCGGTTCAGGAGCTGGGCGAGCCCCACGCCCGAGCCCCACCTCGACCAGGAGCGAGACCCCGGTGAAGTAGAGCCGTCACGAAGAGGGCGTTCCGAAAGCCGGGGTCGCCGGCAGAACACATCGCGCATAATTGCCGAGGCCGACCCAGGCCGGCGACGTCGTCGCGGCGCCGGACCAGCGGAAGAGGCTCAGGCCCGCGGTGTAAAGCGACGGGGAAGGCGAGGACCGCCGCGAGGAAGAAGACGGCGGGGAGGACGAAGAACCACGAGATGTGCCGGTCGACCCAGCGGCCGAGGCCGGGCGTCGGCCCCGACCGTCTGGCGTGCCCCGGATACCCCCTGTCGCGTGTGCCGTCATGTCGCGTCCCCTTCGTCCTCCCCGGTCTTCTCGCGTTCGGAGCCGTTACGAAATAGCTTGGCCACGCTTTGTCATTTCGTTACGGCTCCTTATGCCGTTCCCGCATTTCTCCGGCAAGTTCTTCCTTACCGGCTTACCGCTTCGGCTCGGTCTTTTCCAGGACGTCGGCCATCTTCTTGGCCGCGGCGTCCATCTCCGCCTTCACGTCCTTGCCCGCCAGGGCGTTGTTGATGGCGACCCCGACGATGTCCGTGACCTCGGGCGACGCCACGCACGGCGGGTGGCCGATGGGCCGCGCGTTCTGCACCTGCGTCATGGCCGCTTCATAATATCCCGGCGAGGACCTTGGACTTCCACTCCGGGTCCGTCCACAGCGATTTCCGCGGCATGGGGAAGCTGCGGAGGTGGAGCGGCTTCTGGATCTCCTTGCTGGTGGCCCACTGCATGAAGAGCCAGGCGGCCTTCTTCTTCTCCGAGAAGGGCGACATGGCCAGGCTCCAGGCCCAGAGCTCGTAGGTCACGCCCGCCGGGCCCGGCGGGGCCAGGGCCCCTTCCCACTTGCCGACGACCTTGGACTTCTGCGGGTCGCTGAAGATCCCGCCCCAGGAGACGGCGTCCAGAATCATGGCCGCCCGCCCCTGCAGGAAGTGGCGTCTGCACCTCGATGGGCCCGCTGTCCGTCACCCCCGGCTCGCCGTAGGTGCGCAGCAGCCGGACGTACTGCTGCACGGCCGCGAGGGCCGCCGGGGTGTTGATCCCGGGCTTGCCGTCCGGGGTCAGCCAGCTCCCGCCGTTGGCGTACAGCCAGTGGGACCAGGTGTAGGGCGCCTGGGTCTTCCGGCCCGCGGGCCACGAACCCGTAGACCGACGGCGGGTTGTGCAGCTTCTTGGCCGCGGCCTCCAGCTCGTCCAGGGTCTTGGGGGGCTTCAGCCCGGCGGCGTCGAAGAGGTCCTTGCGGTAGAAGAGGATCTGGACGTTCGACTGCACCGGCACCGCGACCTGCTTGCCGTCGAACTGGTGGGCCTTCCAGACCGCATCGATGAAGTCGTTCCTGTCCCACTCGGCGCTGGTGGCGGTCGGGTCGTTGACCAGGGGCGTCAGGTCGGCATACCAGCCCGACGTGAAGAACTGCCGCCCCTCGCGCATGGTCCCGGTCGAGAACACGTCGACGCCCTTGCTCTTGGCCGACATCTCCACCGCCAGCTTCTGCCGGAAGGGGTCTTCCGGGTAATCCTCGATGACGACCTTGATGCCCGTCAGCTTCTCGAACTCCGGCAGATTGGCCTTCCAGTGGTCCGTAAACCACGCCCGCAGGGCCAAGAACCGAATCTCCGTGCCCTGGGCCTGCTTCCAGTTGAACTCTCCCGCCTGTCCGGCATCCGGGCAGAGCACGACCGCCGCCGCGATCAGCACGATACCGACGAGCAAGGCTCCCCACGTGCTTCTCATAGGTCCTCTCCTCCTGCAAGCCATCGGGTAATAGGTCCACCATAGAACGCGCAGGCTCCGCGGATCTCCTCCTTTCGTGGGTAACGCTTTCACAAACTATCGCGAGTTCGTCAGGGGTGCAACATGATCTTCATCAGCGAGGGATTGCCCTTGTGCAGGGCGTCGAAGATCGCCTGCCCCTCGGACAAGGGCGCCGTCTTGCTGAGGAGCAGCTTGGTCTCGATGTGGACCCTGAGCCATCAGAACAAACCAAACTCTTGAGGGCCGAGGGGAGGGCGAAGAGAATGGAATAGGGGGGCGTCACCGTCTGATTGTCCCGCGACGCCACGTTCATGGACCGCCGTCTGGGCAAGTCGCGTCGGTGGGCGGTCCTCGTCTGACGATCCGCCGACTAGAGCAGAGTGCTTCCGCTCGCACCTGCCTTGACGACCACTTCCCCGCGAGGCGTCAACCCCAGATCGTCCAGGGTGGACACCTTCCAGGTCGCCCGCTCCAGGCCCGGGACCTCCTGGCCGCGCTCCACCGCCACCACAGGCATCCCGGCAGCCTGTGCGGCGGCCACGCCGGCTGGGCTGTCCTCGACCACCAGACAGGCGGCCGGCACCAACTGGAGGAGGCGGGCGGCGGTGAGGAACGGATCGGGCGCCGGTTTGGGCTGGGTGTAGTCCTCGGCCGTGACGATCGTCTGGAAACTCTGCGTCATGACGGCGCGCCACAGGATGCCCTCGACCTCCAGCCGCCGGGAGCCCGTGGCGATGGCCAGCCGGATCCCGTCGGGGATCCGCCGCAAAAAGCGCGCGGCGTCCGTGAACGGCTGGACCTCTTCCAGTCGCTGCTCGTAGACGGCGTTCCGACGCTCGATCACTCGGGGGCCGTCGGCGGCGAACCGCTTCCCCAGGATCTCCCGCAGCCCGGCGTCGTCGGTCCGGCCCAGCCAGCACCGGGTAAAGTCCTCCCAGCTGAGGGTGACGCCGATCTCCCCCAGCGCCTGGGCGCCCGCCCGGAACCGCACCGGCTCGCTGTCGAACAGCACCCCGTCGAAATCGAAGATGATGGCCCGGATCAAGAAGGGATTCATGCCTGCCTCCACGGACACGACCGGCCAAAGTACGCCGAGATCATAGGGTATGATGATGCCTGCTCAGAATCCGATGGTCAAGTCGGTAATCCTCCGAACTCGATTATCCCTGCAGATCTACCCAACGCCGCTCCCGCGCGGCCGTTTCGACGGCGTCCACTACTTTCTGGGCCGCCGCTCCGTCGTGGAAGGTGGGGTATTCCTGTGTCTCACCGCGGATCGCCCTGAGGAAAGCGACTCCCTGGTCGAGCTTGTACCCCAGAAGCGGGTCGTCCACCCGCGGATTCCGGGGCGAGCCCGGGTACTTCCGGAGGTCCAGAGGCACCTCGGCCCGGGCCCACTGCTGGGTCCGGGTCATGGCGGGACCCAGGCTGATCTGCAGTTCGAACGGGTGGATCAGTTCATAGATCGCGGCCCCGCCCGTTCCGTGGACCTCGATGGACTGGTAGTTGGCCCGGCCGGTGCCGCCCCGTCCCGCGACGGCTCGGTTGAAGTCGAAGCTCCCGATGGCCCCGCCGGCAAACTCCACCGCGAAGGTGCAGGCATCGTCCGCGTCAACCGGTACGCGCGCACCGCCGGAGGCGCTGGGGCGCTCCCGCACGTACACGCGGCTCGCGCCCGAGACCGCCGCGATGTCCCCCAACAGATACCGGGCGAAATCGATCGCGTGGGATCCCATGTCCGCCAGGATACCCGCCCCCGCCTGGGCACGCTGGTTTCGCCAGGCGACAGGCGTCGCCGGGTCCAGCATGAAATCGGTGAAGTATGATAGCCGCCAGTGACGAATCTCGCCGAAGTGCCCCTCGGCGACCAGGCGCTTCAGGTAGCGAAGGGCGGGAACGAACCGGAAGGTGAACGCCACCATGTGGACGATGTCCGCGGCGGCGGCGGCCGTCTGCAGCGCCTGCGCGTTGGCATAGGTCAAGCCAAGAGGTTTCTCGCACAAGATATGTTTCCCGGCTGCGATCACCGCGCTGGCCACCGTGGCGGTCAGCCCGCTGGGCGGACAGACCACGACCGCATCGATCTGCGGATCGCCGAGGAGGACGCGCCAATCGGGGTACACCCGCGGGATTCCCCACTGGGCGGCGAAGGCCGCGGCCTTCTCCTCGGTGCGCGAGGTCACGGCCAGCACTTCGCACATCTCCGAGCAAAGCTTCAGCGACGGCACATGCACCAGGTTGGCGATGCGTCCCGCCCCGATGATGCCGACCCGGATCTTCTTCCGACTCATGGCGCTACCTCCCCCAAGCCGTTGTCAAAGAATTCGTTGAGCGGAGACATTCCGAAACGGCATAAGGAGCCGTAACGAAATAGGAAGAGATGTATAGGTTATTTCGTAACGGCTCCTAATCGATCAAGCGCTCCACGTCACCCAGCGCCGGGAGCGATGGCTGTGCGCCGGCTCGCGTCACCGCCAGCGCGCCGCAGGCATTGGCGAATCGTACGGCATCACGCACCGGCGCGTCCTGGAGCAGTGCGACCGCCAGTCCACCCACGAACGCGTCCCCCGCCGCCGTCGTGTCCACCACCGACACCGGAAAACTCGGAACGCGCTGCGGACCCGCCTCGTCAACGATCACTGCCCCCTCGTCCGCCAGCGTGACGATCACCATGCGGGGACCGAGCCGTCGAAGCCGCTGGGCCGCCTCACCCCAGTCCGTCACGGCGTACGGCTCCATGCCGGCGAAGAGCGCGGCCTCCACCTGATTGGGAACGAAGACGTCCACATCCCCAAAGACCGACTCATCCCCGACCCGATGCGGTGCGGGATTGAGGATGACCCGGGCGCCGGCCCGCTTCCCCGCTCGAACGGCGCGCGCGATGACCGCGGGGGGCACCTCCAGGTTCAGGACGAGAACCCGACAGCCCCTCACCGCCCGTTCCACGCCGACGACGCCGGCCTCGTCCCAGTTCGCGTTCGCGCCGGGCGCCACCACGATGGCGTTCTGGCCGTCGGAGGCGACGGAGATCATGGCAACCCCTGTCGCGCGGTCGGCGGCACGCCGCACCCCGGAGGACTCCACACCCGCCGCCTCCAGCGTCTGGACCAGCTCGTCCCCAAACGCGTCGGCGCCGACCTGGCCCAGCATCGCCACGGACGCACCGAGGCGGCGTGCCGCCACCGCCTGGTTGGCCCCTTTGCCGCCGGGAAACCGCGCCACCTCCCCACCGTGGACCGTCTCTCCCGGCCGCGGGATGTGCGGCACCTGGACCACCAGGTCCATGTTGATCCCGCCGACCACACAGATGTCACGCATTTCCCTGTCCCTGTCGCTGTCGCTATCCCTGCCCCTGTCGCCCTGTCGCCTCTTCCCAGTCTGCCAGCTGCCCGCTGCCTGCTGGTTTGCCTCTCCGCGGTTCTTCATACCACACGCCTCCCACCGCTGCAATCTGTCTCGCCGGTGGAAATTCCTTTGACAGGGTCGTCGGCCACCCACTAGATTTGCGTAACGAGTCTGAAGTGAACCCTTGCGGGAGGAGTCTCACCATGCGCACGGTCACTCGTCGGACGTTCCTCGCACTGCTCACTGCCAGCCTGCTATTCGTCACGGCTATCCCGTCGTTGCACGCCGCAGCGCCGGTTGAGCGTTCGGGCCGCGTCACCCTCCTGCAACTCAACGACCTCTACGACATCATGCCGGTGGAGAAGGGAAAGAAGGGCGGCCTGGCGCGCATCGCCACGCTGCGCGATCGGATTGCCAAGGACGCACCGGACGCCTTGCTGGTCCTGGCGGGCGATTTCCTGTCGCCCTCTACCATGTCCAGCGTCTTCCAGGGGAGCCAGATGGTGGCCGGCCTCAACGCCGTGGGCGTTGATCTGGTCACCTTCGGCAACCACGAGTTCGACTTCGGCGAGCAGGTCACCCTGCAGCGGATGCGGGAGTCCCGGTTCGCTTGGGTGTCCAGCAACGTGCTCGACCCCGGCACGGGCCTCCCCTTCGGCGATGCGGTGTCGTTCGTGCTGCGGGACATCGGCGGCATCCGGGTGGCCTTCATCGGCCTCACCACGCCCGAGACCGGCGTCCTCTCCAAGGGCGGCAAGGGCCTGAAGTTCCTGGATCCCGTTGCGGCGGCGAAGGAGGCCGTGGCCCATGCCCGGCGGACAAAGGCGGACGTGATCGTGGCCTTGACCCACCAGGACATGGCGGCCGACAAGAGGCTGGCCGCGGCCGTCCCGGAGATCGACCTGATTCTCGGCGGGCACGAGCACGACCCGCTGGACGCCAAGGTGGGGAAGACGCTCATCCTCAAGACGGGCTCGGAAGCGGTGAACCTCGGGCGGATCGACCTTCTAGTCTCCGTCGGCAAGGACGGCCGGCGCGTCGAGACCAAGTGGGAACTGATCGCCGTCACGGACGAGATCCCCGAGAAGCCCGAGGTGGCCGCTCTGGTCAAGTCTTTCGAGGGTCGCATGTCCGCCCAGTTGGGTGTGGGCGCGGGTGCGACCGCGGTTCCATTGGATACCCGGAACGAGATCGTCCGCGTGAAGGAATCCCCGGTGGGGAACCTGATCGCCGACCTGATGCGCGAGGCCATGGGGGCGGACGTGGCCCTGGTGAACGGCGGTGGGATTCGCGGAAACGCGGTGACCCCCGCCGGCCCACTCACGCGGGGGGACGTCCTGAAGATCCTGCCCTTCGCCAACAAGGTCGTGAAACTGGAGGTGACCGGCGAGACGTTGCGCGCCGCCCTGGAGAACGGCCTCAGCCAGCACGAGAAGATCGCCGGCCGGTTCCCCCAGGTCTCCGGCCTCCGGTATGTGTTTGACCCGACGAAACCGGCCGGCTCCCGCCTCGTCTCGGCGACGGTCGGCGGCAAGCCGCTGGACCCCGCCGCCCGGTACACCGTGGCGACCTTCGAGTTCCTGATGGGAGGAGGCGACGGCTACACGATGCTCCAGCAGGCCAAGGTCCTGGTGAATCCCATGAGCGGGCCCATGGATTCGGATCTCGTCCTCGAGCGCCTGAAGATCGGCCCCATCGCCCCGACGACCGACGGGCGAATCCAGGTCGCACCGTGACGCACCCCCCGGATCGCCCGGCGGACCAGCGGCGAGAGATCTATCGCGGGCGTGTGGTGAATCTGGGAGTGGAAACCGTGACGCTGCCCAACGGTGCCACGGTCGAGCTGGAGGTGATCCGGCACCAGGGCGCGTCCGCCGTCGTGCCGCTGCAGGAGGACGGGACCGTCCTCCTGATCCGCCAGTATCGGCATGCCGCAGGCGGATTCATCTACGAGATTCCCGCCGGCAAGCTCGATCCCGGTGAGAATCCGCTGGCGTGCGCGGAACGGGAATTGGAGGAGGAGACCGGCCGCCGCGCCGGGCACCTCGAACACCTGCTCACTTTTTTCACCACACCCGGCTTCACGGACGAAATCATCCACATCTATCTGGCCACCGAACTCATCCCGGGCGTCCAGAACCTGGAACACGACGAAGTGCTCGAGGTGGTCGAGATGCCCCTGGAGCACGCCCTCCAGCGCATCGCGGATGGGACGATTCGGGACGGCAAGACCATCATCGGTCTCCAGACCGCTTTTCTGGCACGGCGCGAGCGGCAGCCATGAGGACACTGACGCGATCGTTTCTCAAGGGTCTGGAGTGGCTCCCCGGCATTGGACGGGGAGTGCGCGTCGTCAATCTGCTGCACGCCATCCGGCACCTCGAGGACGAGCGGCGCTGGGGAGACGCTCGGGCCCTGCGGCGTGCGGCACTGGAAGAGGTAGCCTTCGAACGCTCGGGCCCGCTGTGGCGGTCGGAGGGCGAGGATCTGCTCCAGAATCGTCGGGACCCTCGCGGTGCCCTCGAAGCCTTCCAGAAGGCCGAGAAGGCCATGGGGCTGTCGCCGGCGCTCTATGGGGTCACGGCTCCAGACCGCGTGTACGCAGGTGCGGCCCAGGCCGCGCTCGCCATGGGGCACATCGAGACGGCGCGGGCGTACCACCGGAAACTCGCCGTCCTGGTGGCCGAACTCGCCCGGAAGTCCCCGCCTGCCGCCCTTCCCTGGCACCACGAGACTCTCGCACAACTGGACGCACGACTTTCCGACACCGCGTGACCGGGAAATGAGGCGACCTCTCGCCTGACGAGCCCCGCGTGTGAAGAACAACGAATGGCCACCCAACAAACGACAAACGCCGGTCGGATACTCCGACCGGCGTTTGTCGTTTTTCACACGCCGATGATGCCATGCAGATGGGCGTATTCGGCCGCCTGCTACCGCGAAGAGCCGAGGCGCCCGCCGAATGCCGCGCGCACGCCCGCAGCGCGCTGGGCGCCGGCCGGCGCCGGTCCACGGTCGGGGCGTCCCGCATTGGCCTGCAGCCACGCCATGCCGGCTCCGACCCGCTTGGGACCTGCCGAGCGCGTCTGCGGACCGCCGGGCGCGTTGCGCTGCGGCCGTCCGCTGCTGAAGGGGCGCGCCGGCCCCCCGTTGGCGGTCCGGCGATCGGCGTTCGCCTTGGCGCGCGTCCGCTCGTCCTTCTTGCGCGCGCGGATGGCGGCAATGCGCTCTGCCAGCGGGATCTCCAGCCGCTCCGCGGGCCGCTTCGCGTAGTCGAAGCCGGCGACCTGCTGACGCGGCAGGCGCTTCCCGATGTGCCGCTCGATGTCGCGCAGCCCCCCCTCTTCCTCCGGCGAGACGAACGTGAAAGCATCACCCGTCGCCTCCATCCGGGCCGTGCGCCCGACCCGATGGATGTAGTCATCAGGGAGGTGCGGCACGTCGAAGTTGACGACCAGTCCCAACTCCTCCACGTCAATGCCGCGGGCGGCGATGTCGGTGGCGACCAGGACGCGGAAGCGCCCCTTCTTGAAGCCGGCCAGCGCGTCGGTCCGCTGCATCTGGCTGCGGTTGCCGTGGATGCGGGCGCACGGGACGCCGTTCCGCTCCAGGAAATCGGCCAGCCGATTGGCCCGATGCTTGGTCCGCGTGAAGGCCAGGATGCTCTTGGCCCCACCCTCCCGCAGGAGCGCCAGGAGCAGGTGCGACTTGAGCTCGTGCGGAACCGGGTACACCGTCTGGGTCACCCCGGACGCCGGAGCCGCCTTCCGCTCGATATTCAACGCCACCGGGTTGTCCAGCATGTCGTTGGCCAACTCGACGATGGGCGCCGGCAGCGTCGCCGAGAACAAGAGCGTCCGCCGCTTCTTGGGCAGGTACGCGAGGACGCGGCGGATATCCGGCAGGAAGCCCATGTCGAGCATCCGGTCCGCCTCATCCAGCACCAGGTACTCGACGCCGTCGAGCCGGGCATACGGACGCTGGAGATGATCCAGGAGCCGGCCGGGCGTGGCGATGAGCACGTCCACTCCCTTCCGGAACGCCTGCTCCTGCGGCCCCATGGCGACGCCGCCATAGACCGCCGCGCCCGCCACGCCGCTGTTCCCCGCCAGACCGTGGAGGTGCTCCGTGATCTGGGCGGCGAGTTCCCGCGTGGGAGCCACGACCAGCGCCCGGGTGGTCCCCCGCCGCTTGCCTTTCAGGTGATGCAAGATCGGCAAGAGGAACGCCGCCGTCTTCCCGCTGCCCGTCATGGCGGTAGCCAGGACATCCCGGCCTTGCATGAGCGGCGGGATGGCCGCCCGCTGGATCGGCGTGGGATGCTCGAACCCCATGCGCTCGGTGGCCTTCAACAGTTCTGTATCGAGTCCGAATTCTGCAAACGACATACGTCTCCCTGTACTTTCCGCGAACGCACCAGCGCCCCGCATGGGTCGGGTGTGACCGCAATTGTGTCCGGCTGGATTTGAATAGTGGGATAAACGGAGGGATCGCCGGAGAGACCGCCGTTCAGGCTCTGTGACCTGCCCTACTCTTGTGTCCCGCTTCAGGCCTGAATCGCTCGGCATCCGTCGCGGAAGGGTGGCACTATAACACGTCAGCCGGTTTTGTCCAAGATATTCTTTGCCTGACATCCCGCCACAACACGGCGGACGCGGGCTCCCACCGTTTGGCCGGACCGCCTCCGCCGCGCCTCAGCAGGCTACGGAAAAACCATTTCTCGCTCAGGCTGCTCAAAAAGGACCAGACGCAAGGCGGCAAGTGATGGGCCGAGTGAGGCGTACTTCAGGTACGCCGCAACGAGCGCCCGAACAGCGGGTCCCGCCGCAGGCTGTCCCCCAGATGGGCCGTTGTCAGCAGCCTGAAAGGCCTACCAGCGCATTCGCACGCGATAGGTCACCGTCACCTTTCCGTCCTTCGGGACCTTCACCAGGTACTTGAGGGTATGGGCCTCGACCTTGGTGTAGGGGTGGCTGCTCTTCACGACCTCCCAGTCGCCCGGAACCGGCTCGATGATGGCGACCTCGACGTCCTCCTTTTTGTGGTTCCGGAGCTCGACGTCCCACTCGGTCTCGTACAGGTTCCAGGCGATCTTCTTCCAGTCCCGCTGCGTGCGTTCCCCCACCACGTCGAAGGCTTCCCCCATCTTGATCGTGACCTTCTCGTCCTTTGGCGTGTGATCGATGACGTCTTCCCCGATGAATTGCAGGCTCTGGTCGGCTGCGGCCTTGTACACCCGCACGGTCCCCTTGGGGAGCGGGATGCCGAGTCGGTGCTGCTCCGTGTTGGCGATTTCCAGAAACACGCCGACCTTCTGATTCGAGATCGGCGTGCCGAGCTGGCCGCGGTAGTACTGGCTGGCCCCGGAGAACCGCAACTCCTTCTTGATGGCGATATCCGGCGCATCCAGCAGGCTGATCTGTTTGGTCTGGTTCTGCTTGATGGTGGTTCGCCCCTGCAGGGAGTACAGGTGATACTCGAAGAACGACTCCTCCTGGAACTGCGGCCGGGGCGCCGCGGCCACCTTCGCGGCAGATTCCATCACCGCCCGCAGTTCCTGCTTCGCGGGGGCCCGATGAACGTCCCCCGCGACCAGCTTGAGCGCCGCATCGGGGTAGCTGGCCCCGCTCTTGTTGTCGATCGTCACCCACCCCGACAGGTCGCCGCCGGTATCCTTGGCGTTCAGTACCACCACGTAATCGGCCTTCCAGGTGATCCCAGAGGTCAGATACGATGCTTCCACCCGCTGGGGGCGCGCCAGGCCGCTCTGCAGGCGCCACACCAGGGTCGGCCTGGCGATCAGGTTCTCGGGCAGTTCGGGAAGGATCACCCGGCCGGGATGCCCCAGGTGGATCTGGCCATTGATCTGGTAGATCGGGCCGTTGTTGTTTGCCAGCAGGACGGCGTCGATCAGCGCGCCGTCTCCCGTCATCAGTTTCACGCTCTTCCCCACGTACTTGTCCAGGAGCTTCTGCGGACTCAGCAGGTCGTACTCGTAATTCTGCTCCAGGATGCGCACGCCGGTGGGATCTGCGAGCGATTTCAGGTGCACCGTGGTGGGATCGATCTGGGAGGCCACATCGGCGAACTGCACCTCATGGGTTCCGGCCGGAAGCTGGAGTTCCCGGACGTCCTTCACGAGACCCAGATTCCCGTTGTAGATCGTGACGGACATCTCCTTCTGCTGCTCGCGCGTGACCGCACTGCGACCGGGCGCGGCCACCACCGCGTCCGTGACGCCTCCGGACAGCGATACCAGGACCCCGACAAACATCCACCATGACGCACGCATCGCTTCTCCTCCTGTCGCTCAATGATTCGCCTGACAACCGCTCTGCAGGGTAAGACCGGCGCCGACGGAAAAAGTTCCGCGAAAGGGAACGGGAATCTCGGGATCAGGGGTTGGGGGGGAGGATGGGGACCGCGAGGGATCGTCCGTCGTCACGGCGGCCGGAATGGTTCAGCTCTCCTGTCGTCGCCGTCCCGATCGCTGCCCGTCTCTCACGGAATCACGGGCAGTGCCCGGAGAGGCTCTCCCGGGCAGGGGCGGCCTCGCGGGCCTCGGGGTATCGGCCCAACGCCTCGCGCAGGATGGCGCATCCGGAGGAGTCACCCGCCGCCAGCGCGACTTCCCCCTGCCGATAGAGAGCCGTCGCGGCTCGCCGATGTGCGGGATACCGAGTGACGAACGCCGCGAACGCCGCGCCCGCCTGGGCGTACTGCTGCTGCGCGCGGTGCGCCTCGGCGAGCAGGAACAGGGCGTCCGGCGCACGGCCATCGGACGGGTACTGCGCCAGGAACGCCTGCAGATGCGGAACGGCCTGCGCATAACTTTGGGCGGCGAACTCCGTGGCCGCGGCGGAGAAGAGCTCGTCAGCCGTCCGGCGGCCGGGCGCGGCGGCCCTCGCCTCCTTCGCGGCCGGGGCGGCGGCGGTCAGACCTTCCGCCTGCGATCGATCGCGCACGTCGGATGGAGCGGGTGCGGACCGCGAGAGTCGTGGCGCCGAAGCCTCGGAGTCCGATCTCTTCGCCAGCGACGGGGTCGGCGCCTCGGCCGCAGGCTGAGACACCCCGCCCGGCGGTGGCGGCGGAGCGGCCTGCTCTTCCCGGACGATCGCGGGCGCCTCGATCTTGGCGGCCGCAGGCGGCGCCGGAGCCGGCGGGGCTGAGCGAGGAGCGACCGGCGCGGGCGGTTTCTGCGTCGCGAGCCTCGCCTCGGGTGTCGGGACGTCCGGGACCGTCGCGGGCGGCGCTACCGTCGCGGGGCGTTCCACCACCGGTGCGCCCGGGTTGGCGGCCCGCTGGATCTCGGGAGACCGCTGGGACACCCACAGTCCCGCCACGCCAAGCATCACGAGGGCCGCGGCGTGAATCGGCAGCTTCAGTCGCAGCGGAAACACCAGAGACGACGCGAGCCGGCGCCACCCGCGGGGTGCCTCGATCCGCTCGGCGACCCGCGCCGCGAAGCCCGGCGACGGCTCCTCGTCCCGTAACTCCCCCAGCGCGCCGGCGGTCAGGCGAAACGCCACCCACTCCCGGCGACAGGTCGGGCACCCGTCCAGGTGCCGGCTGAGGGCCACCAAGGGCGGGCCCGAGAGCGTGCCGTCGTACAGATCCGTGAAGGCCTCGCGCGCCTCCTCGCACGTCATGTCCGGCTCCTGTCGCCCAGAGACGGCCCCAGTCGCGCCTTGAGTTCCATGCGCGCGCGGTGCAGCCGCGAGCGGACCGTCCCCAGCTCGACCCCCAGCGTTTCCGCCATCTCCTCGTAGGACATCCCCTGGATGTCCCGCAAGACGACCGCCATCCGGTGATCCTCCGAGAGGCGCAGCAGTTCATCCTGGATCAGCCGTCGCAGGTCTCGCCGCTCCAGCACGGCATCCGGTCCCGGCGCCTCGTCCGCCACACGGTCCCATACCGACGACGGGCTGCCCCCGCGGCCGTCCGTCGGGCCGTCGGTCCGCTCCGCCCGTCGCATCCGGGACTCCCGCCCGGTCAGATAATTCAGGCAGTGGTGGCTGGCGATGGCGTAGAGCCAGGTGGAGAAGCGGGCACCCCCGCGGAAACCCCGCAGCCCGCGATACGCCTTGAGGAACACCTCCTGGGCCAGGTCCTCGGCCTGGGCGCGGTCCCCCACCATGCGAACCGCCAACGTGAACACCCACCGTTCGTACCGGCGGACCAGCGCCTCGAAGGCCTGGACGTCGCCCGCTCGCGCCCGATCCACCAGCCGACGATCCTCGTCCACCGTGGCCGCCGCCACGGTGTCGCCTTCCGTCTTCTCTAGGGTAAGACCGTCGGCGCCGTCCAGGGTTCCCTTGGTATCCGCCACGTCCGCAAGGCTCCCCATCCCCCCGCTCGGGGGCCACGACCTGCCTGGTTCGGGATGATACCATCATCCCGGCGCGTTCTCGCCAGCGAAATCTTCCGGGGTCGCGCGAGGCGTAAAGTCCCCACCGTCACGGTCCGCAGGATGGAGCCGGGAGGCCGGTTTATCAGGTCCGTGCTCGCCGAACGGGCCGTTGTACGTTTTCTCTTGAATAAAAAGGCGATTGCCCATATCCTTGCGAGCGGTTTTGCTGGTTCGGTTATACTTGGCGAAGTTCGCCCATCCAAGATTCAACATCACTGACGATTGGGAAAGGAGGAGTCTGATGCGATTTCGGTCGAACGTGCAGGTGCTCTTCGCGGCGGTGGTCCTGATCGGGTCCCTTGCGCTCTACGGCTGCCCCAAGCGGCCCGAGGTGCTGCAGGCTGGCCCGGCCGCGGTCGGCCCGCAAGCCGCCACATCCCCCGCCCCGGCGGCGCCAGCCCAGCCAGCCCCGCGGACCGCGGAGACGCCGGTGACCCGGACCCCCGCCCCGGCGGAAACGCCGGTTCAACCGGCCCCGGCGGCGGCAGCCCCGGCGGCGGCAGCGGCCGTGCCTGGTCCGTCCCCCCTCAAGGACGTCTTCTTTGACTTCGACAAGTCCAACATCCGCGACGACCAGAAGGCCGCCCTCAACGACAACGTGGGCTGGCTGAAGGGCAATGCGGGCGCCAAGCTCCTCATCGAGGGCCATACCGACGAACGCGGCACCGCCGAGTACAACCTCGGCCTGGGCGAGCGCCGCGCCAAGTCGGTGAAGGATTACCTCATCGCCGCCGGCATCGCCGCCGATCGGGTGTCCACGATCTCCTATGGCAAGGAGCGCCCCTTCGTCCTCGGTCACGACGAGAGCGCCTGGAAGTGGAATCGGCGAGGGCACTTTACGATCCAGGGCAAGTAGGACTTCACACCGCTCCGGCGGATCGTCCGGCGCCGCCTGTCTCGTGGTCCGAGACAGGCGGCGTTCTTTTTCGGTTTCCTGCCGACGGCTGACGGCCACCGGCGCCTGGCGCACCGCCATTTGACTTGCGCCCGCCCGGGGTTTTTGCCAGAATCGGCCAACCGCGCGACCGGCGACAGTGGTGACCAGCCCACGCTCCGCGCGTGGCGGGCTGATGGTGGCCCGCCAATCGACGAACGGCACGAGCCTCAGGGGGAACTGCCATGCCCAAGGGATATGTCGGAAAACTACTCTGGGTGGATCTGACGTCGGGAAAGATCACGACCACGCCGCTGGACGACGCCACGGCGAAAAGCTTCCTGGGCGGAAGCGGCCTAGGCGCCAAGCTGATTCGCGATCGACTGAAGACCATCAAGGGCCCCCTGGACCCCTCCAACCCGCTCTGCTTCATGCCTGGGCTGCTCTGTGGCACGCTGGTGCCGGGGGCCAACCGCACCACGGTGTGCGCCCTCTCCCCCGCCACCGACGCCTGGGGAGAGGCTCGGGCAGGCGGCGCCTGGGCGCCCATGCTGAAGTTCGCCGGCTATGACGGCGTGATCTTCACCGGCAAGGCGAAACAGCCGGTCTATGTCTGGATCGAGAACGACCGAGTGGAGATCCGACCTGCCGACCGAGTGTGGGGCAAGGGGTTCTTCGAGACGGACGAGCGTCTGCTCGCCGAGACGCATCAGGACGCCATCGTGGCCGGGATCGGCCAGGCGGGGGAAACACTGTCCCGGATGGCGTGCGTGATGTTCGAGGGTCGCTACGCCCGTTCCGCAGGGCGCACCGGCATGGGCGCCGTGATGGGCTCCAAGAACCTGAAAGCGGTGGTCGTCCGGGGAACCGGCGGCATCGCCGTCGCCGACGGTGCCGGGTTGATGCAGCGGGTTGCCGCATACGGTGGGAAGGAGAAGGCCGCTTTCAAGCGGAATTTCCACCTGGGGACGACCGGCGGCGTGGTGGCCACCGAGGCGGTCGGCGACATGCCCATCCGGAATTTCCTGGGCGGCCGCTGGGCCGAGAAGGCCGAACGCGTCTCGGGCCAGACCATGTTCCAGAAGTACGGCAAGCACGAACGCTCGTGCCTCTCCTGTCCCTCGAACTGCACCCTGGTGGTGGATGTCCCCGGCACCGCGGTGGGCCACGCGCCCGAATACGAGACCATCGGCGCCTTCGGGAGCATGTGCGACTGCGACCAGATCGAGGTCATCGCCCACTGTAACGAACTCTGTAACGACTACGGGCTGGATACCATCTCGGCGGGCAACACCATCGCATTCGCCATCGAGGCCTTCGAGAAGGGGCTCCTTTCCGAAGCCGCACTGGACGGGATCCGTCCCGTCTGGGGGGACGGCGAGGCCATCGTGCAACTGCTGCACAAGATCGGAAAGCGGGAGGGGATCGGGGAACTGCTGGCGGACGGCACCCGGCCGGCCGCCGAGCGGATCGGGAAAGCCGCCGCAGAGATGCTGGTGGAGGTCAAGGGCGTGGAGATCCCCATGCACGACCCCCGCGCCTTCTGGTCGAACGCCCTCAACTATGCCGTGTCCAACCGTGGGGCGTGCCACATGGAGGGGGTGACGTTCACCGTGGAGAGCGGGTTGCCTTTCCCCGACCTCGGCTACACCGCCCCCATGGACCCCTACGTCACAGACGGCAAGGCCGAGTTGAACATGAAGATGCACGATTTCATGGTCCTCTACGACGGCCTCGGCATCTGCAAATTCTACATCGTGGTGTCCTACGGTCCGACGATTCTCGCGGAGTGGCTGAACTATTGTACCGGCTGGAAGGTGACGCCCGAGGAGTTGATGCGGACAGGTGAGCGGATCTTCAACGCCAAGCGCCTGATCAATGTCGGTCGGGGATTGACGCGGAAGGACGATTATCTTCCCAAGCGACTCCTCACCGTCCGGCAGCGAGACGACATCGGGCCGGTCGATCCGGAGGGCATGGAGCGCATGCTGACCGAGTACTATCGCCTCCGCGGCTGGGATGCCAACGGGGCGCCGACCAAGGCGCGCCTGAAGGCATTACGCCTGACCTGATCGACGGTTCGAGGTGAAAAACATAGGGACCGGGCGCCCTCTTGGCACGCGCCCGGCCCTCGAATATGGTGGTTCCGCCAACAGGGTCACAGGCCCGGTGGGTCCTACTCCGGCAACTCTTCGATCGAAATGACCTGAGACTTGTTAATGGCAAAGAAGCCGCGGCGGTCCTGGAGGTTTCCCTCGGCCGCGGCGTCGGTGAGGGCGAAGAAATCCCCCTTGAGGTTCAGGGCGTCCAGCGTCCGGATATTCTTGGGCTTGCTCATTCTTCCAACCAATACGCCTGCCAAGGTGACCACTTTGACCTTGACCGAATTGTCATCCGTCGGAATGGCCATGGTTTTCCTCCGTGAATTCGGCGGCGCTGGAGAGGCACGGGCCAGAGTCTTACCAGCGCGCTCCTGGTCTGTCAACCACTTTGCAGAAGCGTTGAGCGAGCGTGGCGCCTCGCGGCGCTGCCCGTGCGCCCCGAGTTGGGTTGATTTTCCCGCGACCCTGTGCTAGAAACCGCTGTGATTCGGTGGTGATTGCCGCGAACCCGGAAGCGCGAACGCCCTGCCCCCGCCGTATTCTTCGGACGAGGGCCATCGCACTCCAGTGGCTACCCGAATCGCGACGAACAATCAAGGCACCTCGCGAACTCCGAAAGGACGCATGAGCGACGTACCGCGGTTATTGCTGGGAAGCCTGCTTCTCCGGCCATACGTCTTCGCGCTCCTCGGCCTGCACCTCGCGGGGGCCAGCGCCCTGCTGGGCTGGCGGCGCACCGTGGCGTTCACCGGCTTCACCTGGCTGGTGGCGTTTGTCGCCGAGGCGAGTTCGATCAGGACAGGCATCCCCTTCGGGTGGTACTATTACCTTCCTACGACCAGCGACCGGGAACTCTGGATCGCCGGGGTGCCGTTTTTCGACTCGATCTCGTTTCCGTTCCTGCTGGTCGCCAGTTACGGGGTGGCGTGGCTGCTCCTGGCGGGACGACAGAACCGCGGCTCTCGGCGGGAAAGCGGTCGGTGGCCGCGGCCGCGTCGGCTTCCCCACCTTGCCCTGGCGACAGGCCTGTTCGTGCTGGCGGATGTCATCATCGATCCGGTGGCCCTGCGGGGCGACCGATGGTTCCTGGGCCAGATCTACGGCTACCCAGACCCAGGTCTCTACTTCGGGATACCGCTGGCCAACTTCCTGGGGTGGGCGGTGGTCGGCGCCGTTGCGATAGCCCTGTATCACATCTGGGAGCGTCGGCTGCCCCCCGTCACGGAGGTCCTGTTCCGGGGGCGGGCCGGGCTGTGCCCCGGCCTGTACTTCGTCGTGCTGGTGTTCAACCTGTCGATCACTTTTGCCCTGAAGGAGTGGTGGCTCGGCCTCTGCGGCGTTCTTCTCGCGCTGCCGGTGACGATCGCCACCCTTCGGGCGTGTACGTTTTCGCGGGCGGTCTGGGCGACGCCGCGGCGGGAAGGGGCTGCGTCATGAGGTTTCCCTGGCAATTGCAGTGGACGCTGACGAAGTATATCGTCGCGAATGCCGTGCGCGGCAAGAAGCGATATCCGTTCGTCCTGATGCTGGAGCCGACCCATCTGTGCAATCTCGCCTGCGAGGGGTGCGGCAAGATCCGGGAGTTCGAGAGCACCATCCGGGACATGCTCCCCGTCGCCACCTGCCTGCAGGCCGTCGAGGAATGCGGGGCCCCGATCGTGTCGATCTGCGGAGGGGAGCCGACTATTTATCCCCATCTGGACGAGCTCGTGTCGGAGCTGCTCCGCCGTAAGAAGTTCATTTACCTGTGCACCAATGCCATCAAGCTGGAGAAATTCCTTCGCAAATGGACGCCCAGCCCCTACCTCACGATCAACGTCTCCATGGACGGGCTGGAACCGACGCATGATCTGGTGCGGTCGCGGAAGGGGCTCTATCAGATCGACATCCGCATGATCAAGCTGGCCAAGTCGCTGGGCTTCCGAGTGGTCACCAATACCACCGTCTACAAGGAGACCAAGGTCGACGAGATCACCCAGCTTTTCTCCGAGCTGGCCGGGATCGGCGTGGACGGCTTCCTGGTGACGCCCGGGTACGAGTACACCATCCTGAAGGGGCGCGACATCTTTTTGGAAAAGCAGCAGACACATGAGAAGTTCCAGAAGATCTGGGAGCTGTCCAAGCAATACCGCATCCTCAGCACGCCCATGTACCTTCGCTTCCTGAAGGGCGAACGGGACCTCAAGTGCTCCCCCTGGGGCGGACCGAACTACAATCCGCAAGGCTGGAAAGGGCCGTGCTACCTGATCACCGACGGCCACTACCGGACCTTCGACGAGCTCATGACCCAGACCGACTGGGAGAAGTACGAGAACAAGCGCGACCCGCGCTGCACCAACTGCATGATGCACAGCGGCTTCGAGCACACGGTGGTTCGCGAGGTCGGAAAGAGCTGGAAGGACCTCTGGGAGATGCTGCGCTGGAACCTCGCCTGACCAGGGAGCCGGCATGAATCCACGTCCGCTGCGCGCCTCGCGCGCCCATGACGTTCCGCAGACGACCGTGCTCGATGCCGCGCTCCAGCGCGGCATCGAGGCGTTGCTCGCCCAACAGGATCCGAAAGGATTCTGGGTGCACGAACTGGAGGCGGACGCCACCATCACATCCGAATACCTCCTGCTGCGCCGCTGGATGGGGAACGCCGACACCGCCCGGGAGGCCAAGGCGGCCCGTCACCTGCTGTCCCTGCAGCTCCCCGACGGCGGCTGGCCCATCTACGCGAACGGGCCGGTCAACATCAGTGCCACGGTCAAGGCCTACTTCGCCTTGAAGATGGCCGGGTATTCCCCCACGCACCCCGCCCTCGTCCGGGCGTGCCGCTGCGTGCGCGACCTGGGAGGGATCACCGAGGTCAATATCTTCACGCGGATCCTTCTCGCCCTCTTCGGCGAGCTGGACTGGAAGGGCGTTCCTTGCATGCCCGTGGAGATCATGCTCCTGCCCCGCTGGTTTTACTTCAATCTCTACGAGATCTCCTACTGGTCCCGGACCGTGTTGATCCCGCTCCTCATCATCTTCGCGCACCGGCCTGTCCGGCCGGGCCCCGCTCATGCGCACCTGGACGAACTCTACCTCGTCCCGCGAGACGAGGCGGACCTGTCGCTCCCCCGCGATGCCGAGACGTTCACCTGGCGGAACTTCTTCCTCTTCGTGGATCGCTGCCTGCGCCTCCATGACCGCCTGGTCCGACAGCCGTTCCGGCAGCGGGCCATCCGCATGGCCGAGCGCTGGATGCTGGAACGGATGCAGGGCAACGGCGGTTTGGGCGGCATCTTCCCGGCCATGGCCAACGCGGTGATCGCGCTCACCTGTCTCGGCTACCCCTTGGACAGCCCGGAGGTCGTTCGCGGCCTGGCCGCGATCGAAGATCTCTGCCTCGACACCCCCGACACCTTCCGCGTCCAGCCCTGTCTCTCGCCGGTCTGGGACACCGCCCTCACCATCAGCACCCTGGTCGAGGCGGGCCTCCCCCCGGATGACCCCGCGCTCGTCCGGGCTGGTCTGTGGCTCCTCGACCGGCAGACCCGTTGCCCGGGGGATTGGCGACTGAAGGCACCCGGCGTCCAGCCGGGCGGCTGGCCGTTCCAGTTCGAGAACGACTATTATCCCGACGTGGACGACACGGCAGCCGTTTTGATGTCGCTTCGCAAGATCCGCCTCCCGGACGAAGAGGCCAAAACCCGCTCCATCGCCCGCGGCTTGAACTGGATCCTCGCCCTGCAGGGAAGCGACGGCGGCTGGGGTGCGTACGACAAGGACAACAACCGCCTGATCTTCAATAAGATCCCCTTCGCCGACCACGGCGCCCTGATGGACCCCAGCACCGAGGATCTGGCCGGGCGCGTTCTGGAGGCATTGGGGTATTTGGGGTTCCGGCCGGAGGAGCCCGCCGCCGCGCGGGCCATCGCCTTCACGCAAGCCCGGCAGTGCGCCGACGGCTCCTGGTACGGGCGCTGGGGCGTGAATTACCTCTACGGCACGTGGTCCGTCTTGGCCGGCCTCCATTCCATCGGCGCAGACATGGGTCAGTCCTGCGTGCGGAAGGCGGTCGCCTGGCTCCTCAGCCGGCAGAATCCGGACGGGGGCTGGGGGGAGTCCTGTTATACGTATGACGACCCGCGCACCGGGGGGATGGGGAAATCCACGGCCTCGCAGACGGCCTGGGCGCTTCTCGGGCTGCTCTTCGCCGGCGAGGTGCGGGATCCCGCTATCGCGACCGGGGTCCGGTTCTTACTCTCGACTCAGCGGCCGGACGGCTTCTGGAACGAGGCGGAATTTACCGGAACAGGGTTCCCACGCATTTTCTATCTCCGCTATCACGGCTATCGGGCGTATTTCCCCATCTGGGCACTCGCGCTCTATCGCCGACTCCGCACACAGCAGGATGCCGGTGCGCGATCGCCCGTGATCCCGTTGGGTCTGCCCCGGTAGTCGCGGTGGGCACCTCCCTTGGCGCCAGACAACCGGACGGCGACGGCGCGGCCACGGCGGGCGGTACCGGTATAGGAACTGCGGCTTCACCCGTCATCCTAGTGGTCGCATTGGCGGCCGAGCGCCACGCCCTCCGCGGGTCGCTGCAATCCGCCCAACACGGGACGCTCGGCAACCGGGCGACCGTGCGCGGGACTCTGGCCGGCCGGGACGTCCTGCTCGTGCAGGCCGGTATCGGTCGTGAACGCGCCCGCCAGGCGGTGATCGCCGCCGCCGGTACATTCGGCGCGCATGCCGTCTGGTCCCTGGGGTTTGCCGGCGGCCTGGTCGATACCCTCCGGCCGGGGGATCTGGTCTGTCCCAGCGTCGTCCTGGACGATGGAGAGCCCACGAGCGCCCCCATGGCGTTCGACGCCTCCCATGCCGCCGTGTGTGCCGCTCTGCGTCGCGCGCGACTGCCGGTCGACTCCGGCGCGCTGATCACGGTCGAGGCGCCCCTCCGGACACCGGACGCGAAGCGCGCGGCCCACCGGCGGAGCGGCGCCGTCGCCGTGGAGATGGAAGCCGCGGGGGTCGCGCGGGCCGCGCAGGCGTTGGGGATTCCCTGGGCCGCACTCAAAGTGGTCGTGGATGCCGCCGGTGACCCGCTCCCCGCATCGCTGGCCCGCTGCACCAGCCCGGGAGGCGACCTGCGCTGGCGCGGCCTGCTGGCCGGAGTCCGGGAGGGACGCCGATTCTGGCAGCCGCTGCTGCAATTGGGACGGGCGAGTCGCCTTGCCGGCCGCAACCTCTGGCAGGGGTTCGAGGTGGCCTTCGGCGCGTGGGCCGCCTTGACGCCTTAGCGCATCTCCAGTACGATGGGATCCGTCCGGACCGGTTTTCGACCGGGCGAGAGCGGCGCGCGGGTGCGCCCACTCCGCAAAGGGTCCGTGTGCGTGCAGATGGGAGGGTAGACACGATTCCTCGCGTCGCAGCCTGGTATTGCACCGGAGTCTGGTCCCTCGTCCTGCTGTTGCTGTCGGCGTGCGCGTCGGGGCCGCGCGGAGACGGACTGTACGGCGATCCGCGCGACCGGTTTACCGTCCAGCGACCGCCGGCGCGGTGGCAACCCTTATCCGTCGAAGGCGCCGCGCTCGCCTTCCACTCCCCGGAGTTGGCCGCGGCGATTGGCCTTCGCGTGGACTGCGGCAGTCCTGAAGCGGGCCCGCTTCCCGCCGTGGCGCGCCACCTGTTCTTCGGGCTTTCCCAGGCAGAGATCGAGACCCGGGAACCGCTGCTGCTCTCGGGGGCCAGCGGGATGCGGACTCGTTTGCGCGCCCGCCTGGATGATCGGCCCGTCGAGGTGGACGGCATCACGGTGCGTCTCCAGGGGTGCCTGTACGACTTCATGTATGTCGCCCCGCCGGACCGTTTCGAGCGCGGGCGAGCCGATTTTGACGCCTTTGTGGCGAGCTGGACGCCGCGGACCGCACCGTAGGGACGACGGCCGGGTACAACCGCAGATGGCTTGGCGCGACGTGAAAGAAAAAAGATGATGGCGAGACTACGTGGCGTCGTAGAGGAGCTGGGAAAGCGAGCGCTCGTGTTCGTCGACGAGCTGGGCGCCATGTCCGTCCTGGCGGGCCAGACGTTCTACCATGCCCTGACCCCGCCCTACAATCTGCGCCTGCTGGTCGCCCAGATGGACCATATCGCCGTGCGTTCGGTCTCCATCGTGAGCGTGGCGGGGCTCTTCGTGGGGCTCGTCCTGGCCCTGCAGACGGCGTACGGGCTGTCCCGCTTCGGGGCCACGGGCACCGTGGGCGTTATTGTGGGTCTCAGCATGGTGCGGGAACTCGGACCCGTCGTCACCGCCATCCTGGTCGGCGGCCGCGTGGGGTCGGGGTTCACGGCGGAGCTCGGCTCCATGCGGGTGACGGAGCAGATCGACGCCATGCGGGCGCTGGGGGTCAACCACATCAAGCGGCTGGTGGTACCCCGCGTCATCCTGACCATGATCGCGCTGCCCCTCCTCACGATCATCGCCAGCACCCTGGGCGTCTTCGGCGGCATGGCGATCTCGCAGTACGAATTCAACGTTGATTACCACCAGTACTTCAATTCGCTGACCAGCTATATCCGGGTGGCGGACATGCTCAGCGGCCTGGGGAAAACGGTCATTTTCGGCCTCCTCATCGCGGTCATCGGCTGCCACAACGGACTGCGCACGCGGGGCGGGACCGAGGGGCTGGGGCGTACGACCACCGGCACCGTCGTGACCGCGTCGTTGTCGGTCTTTGTCTCGGATTTCTTCCTGACGAAGTTCTTCTGGTGGTTGGAGGGATGGTGACGACCCTGACCCCGCTCCCGACACGCGAACCCGCACCGACCGGTTCTCCATCCGACACGCCGGGAGGGGGACCGGCGGCGATTGCGCTCGCCGGCCTGCACAAGGCCTTCGACGGAAACCAGGTCCTGCGGGGTGTGGATCTGGTCGTCCGCCCGGGGGAGGCGCTCACCATCATCGGTGGCAGCGGAACCGGTAAGAGCGTCCTCCTGCGCCTGATCATCGGGCTCATGAAGCCGGATGCCGGACAGATCCTGCTGGAGGGCACGGACATCGTCCCCTTGCGTGAAACCGCGCTCCTCAAGATCCGGCGGCGCACGGGCATGGTGTTTCAGGGCTCGGCGCTCTTCGATTCGCTCAGCGTCGGCGAGAACGTGGCCTTCGCGCTGCGCGAGCACACCACCCTGAGCGACGCGGAGATCGCCGCCCGCGTGCATGAGGCGCTGGGCCTGGTCGGCCTGGGAGCCATCGAGGGGATGGACCCGGCGGACCTCTCCGGCGGGATGAAGAAACGCGTGGCGGTGGCGCGGGCAATCGCCTTGCCGCCGAGTGTTCTGCTGTACGACGAGCCGACCACCGGCCTGGACCCGACCAACGTGGAGAAGATCACCGACCTGATCCTCGACCTGAAGACCAAGCTGGGCGTGACCTCGGTGGTCGTGACCCACGACATGCCCAGCGCTCTGAAGGTGTCCGACCGCGTGGCCATGCTGCATCAGGGACGGATCGCGGCCGTGGGCACCCCCGACGAGATCCAGCGAACGCACCATTCGCTGATCCGGGACTTCATGGAGGGGCGGCTGTAGCGACGAGGCCGAGCGCGCCGGGCGCCGGCGAGGGTGAAACGGCGATGACCGAACGGCAGATGCAACTCCGTATTGGAGGGCTGGTCCTGGTCGGTATTCTGCTCTTCATCGGATTCGTGCTCTCCATCGGCAAGCGGAGCGCACTCTTCGAGGAGCGGTACTCGCTCCGGACCTCCTTCAGCTCGGCGGAAGGGTTGGCCGTGGGCGCGCCCGTGCGGCTGGCCGGCGTCACGGTGGGGAACGTCACCCGGATCGGCTTCGGCCCCAATCCGCGGGATCGGCGTCTCGCTGTCACCCTGACGGTCGAGCGTCGCGTGCAGGAACGCATCCGGCAGGATTCGGTGGCCAGCATCGGGACCATCGGCCTGGTGGGAGACAAGGTGTTGGACCTCACGGTCGGAAGTTACGACCGACCCGTCCTTCAGGCCGGCGCCCAAATCGCCGCGGTGGATCCCCCCGACCTTTTCCGGTTGTTGCAAAAGGGGGACACCATCCTGGACAACGTGACCCGGATCAGCGCCTCCCTGGACGAGTTTCTCTCCGGCGGGGAGCAGACCGGCAAGCGCAACCTGAACGAGTCGCTGCGCTCCCTCCGGACCACGCTGGTCGAGATCGAGAAGGGCGAAGGATTGATCCACGACCTGGTGTACGGAAAGGAAGGCGCACAACTGCTGGGCCGCGTGGATCGCACGGTTCAGACGCTGGAGCGGCTGGTCCAGGCCGTGGAGAAGGAGCAGGGACTCCTCCACGCCATGATCTATTCTCCGCAGGAAGAGTTCCTGGGTCGCGTGTACCGTATCGCGGATCGTGCAGACGCCATCCTCAGGGAAGTTCAGGAGGGACCGGGCCTGCTCCACACCCTGCTCTACGACCGAGAGGGTGCGGAGACCTTGGCTCGGCTCGGCCGGACCACCGAACGGCTGGAGGAGTTGGTGCGCGCGGTCCAGGAAGGGCAGGGGCTCGTCCCCACACTCCTCTTCGACCCGGCGCGGACCAAGGTGCTGGACGACGTCCAGGAGGCGGCCGCGGGATTGCGGAGCTTGACGGAAGATCTGCAGACCGTCGTGAGCCGCCTTCGCCAAGGGGAAGGCACTCTGGGTGCCTTGCTTGAGGACCCTACGGTGTACGAAGACCTTTCCGCGCTGCTGCGCGGCGCCAACCGCAGCCTATTGCTCCGCAGCCTGATTCGCTCCACCCGCGAGGATGGAGCGAAAGATAAATGAATGCGGTTTGAGGATCCATGCCGATTCATCTCGTAATCCACGGCCACTTCTACCAGCCGCCGCGGGAAAACCCCTGGACCGGAACCATCGAGCGACAGGAGAGTGCCGCCCCGTTCCACGATTGGAATGCCCGCATCGCCGAAGAGTGCTACCTGCCCAACGCGCGGTCCCGGGTCCTCGACGAGCGCGGCCGGATCCAGGACATCGTCAATAACTACGAACGGATCAGCTTCAACTTCGGGCCGACACTCCTCTCCTGGCTGGCGGCGGAGGCACCGGAATTGCTCGATGCGCTTCGGGCCGCCGACCAGGCAAGTATCGCGCGCCTGGGGTACGGCAACGCCATCGCCCAGACGTACAATCACCTCATCATGCCGTTGGCATCTCCGCGCGACCGGCAGACACAGATCCGCTGGGCGGTGCACGAATTCCGGTACCGATTCCACCGCGTTCCGGACGCCCTGTGGCTGGCGGAAACCGCCGTCGACGAGGCCACGCTCCGTCTCCTGGTGGACGCCGGGATGAAATATCTCATCCTGTCGCCCGCCCAGGCAGCCCGCTGGCGGCCCCTCGGGGACGCCGCCTGGCGCACCCCCGCCGAAGCGGAGATCGATCCCCGTCGGCCGTACCGGTGGATCAATCGGGATTCCCGGGGACAGGCACAGGGGGATCGCGGAATCGACATCTGTTTTTACCACGCCTCGTTATCACGGGGGATCAGTTTCCAGCACTACCTGCGGGACGCCGGATTGCTGGCGGCGCGGATCGTCGAGGCTGCCGGCGAGACGCCCGATCCGCTGATCCTGATCGCCACGGACGGGGAATCGTTCGGGCACCACGAGAAGTTCGGGGAAATGTGCCTCGCCACGCTGTTCAGCCGGGAAGCTCCGCGGCACGGGCTCGAGGTCACCAACCTCGCAGCCTACCTGGCCACCCACCGACCGACGTGGGAGGTGGAGCTCCTGCCGGAGAGCGCCTGGAGTTGCTCCCACGGGGTCGGACGGTGGTCCGAGGACTGCGGATGCAGTGCCGGCGGCGGTACCGGGTGGACGCAAGCCTGGCGCCGCCCGCTCCGCCAGGGACTGGATCGGGTGCGGGATGCACTGGCGAGCGTTTTCCAGGACGAAGGGTCGGCCCTGTTCCGCGACCCCTGGGCGGCCCGGGACGAGTACATCGAGTTGTTGTTGGACGGACATCCCGCGGCGCGCGACGCGTTTTTCGACCGACACCAGGCCCGCCCCTTGGATCCGGTGAGGCGCGGGCACGCCCTGCGCCTGCTGGAGATGCAGCACCAGGCCATGCTCATGTACACGAGCTGCGCCTGGTTCTTCTCCGACATCTCCGGGATCGAGACGGTGCAGAACCTCCGGTACGCCGCCCGCGCCATCGACCTCGCGGCGCCGTTCGCCCCGCTGGATCTGGAGGCCGTGCTCCTGGAGGAGCTGGGCCGAGCCCGAAGCAACCTGGACATCTATCGGGACGGCCGGAAGCTCTGGGAGCGCCAGGTCCGCCCCTCCCGTGTGACCGCGGAGCACGCCGTGGCTCGGCTCCTTGCTGACGGATTGCTCGGCCATGCCGTGCGCCCACGGGTGCTATACCGGTGGTCGCTCGCCCCCGATCCGGTCGTGCAGGAGGGCGGGTTCGTGCTGGCGGCCGTCGGGGCCACCTCCGAGGTGACGGGCGAGACGCTGAGATTCGGCGGCGCCTGCCGGCGCGATGGCGCCTTCGGGTTCCTGGCGGGCATCGCGTCCCTCCCTTCCCCCGAGGCCTGGACGGCCTTGGCCGCGGACGCCCGGGCCGGCCTTGCCCCCGACGGGCGGCAACTGGTCGCCTGGAGTGGACGTCACGCGGCGCGGCTCCTCCGCCTGCACGATCTGCTTCCCGACGAACGCCATGCGCTCCTGCGGCAGTTCCTGGCGGAGGCCGAAGCCGCCATGGCCAAAGACAGCGCCCGCCTGTGCGACGAGGCATTGCCCGTGGCCGAGGCCATGGCCGCCGCCGGCATGCCGCTCCCTGTCTGGCTGAAGACGCTCCTTGAGGCGCACTGGTCGGCTCGGTTCGCGGACGCCCTGACGGGCCTCGGAGGCGTGGTGGATCCGGCGGCGTATGCCGGCCCGGTGGATCTCTGCGATCGCGCCCGCCTCTTGGGGATCGGTCTCGATTTCTCGTCCGCTTCGTTCGCATTCGGCCGCACGCTGGTGGCCGGCCTGGAGGCGATCGCCGACGTTCCCCAGGCAGGCCGCTGGCACGAGTTTCTGGATCTGCTGCAACTCGCCTCCCGCCTGGGCCTCGGTGTGCCGGAACGGCCGTTGCAGGATCGCATGTTCGCCGTGCTCCGCACCCGGGTTCCGGGCTGGGTCGGGGAGCTGCAGGACATCCGCGACGCGCGCTACGGGGCGGTCTCCGCCATGCTGGCGGTGGCGGCCCGGTTGAACCTTCGCACGGACGAGTTGCGGGAGCGCCTCGCGCCGCTGGAGGCGCCGGTCGCCGCGGACCCGACCTATTGGCCGTGATGGAGTCGAGAGCGGAGTCCCGAGCGCTGAGCATCACGCTGGACCTTGATCATTGTCCCTTCGTCACTGACCTCTCACCCCTGGATCATCCATGAGCAGCATTCGACGGCAGTTGCAGATCACCTTCGTCGCCGGCCTCCTGGTTATCATGCCCATCGCGATTCCGGTCTGGGTATTCTGGGAGCTGTTCACCTTCGTGGACCGACTGCTGGCGCCGTTCATCGGCGACACGTTCCCCTTTCACCTTCCCGGGCTGGGATTGGTGGTGGCAACCCTCCTGGTCCTCCTGATGGGGATCTTCGCCACCAACGTGGTTGGCCGGCGGATCCTGGGGTGGCTCGACGGCGGGCTGTACCGCATTCCCATCTTCCGGAGCGTCTATTCGGCCGTCAAGCAGTTGCTGAACGCCTTCTCGCCGGACAACCAGGTCGCGTTCAAGGAGTTCGTGGTCCTGCAGAACCGCGAGGGGCACTACTGCTTCGGGTTTCTCACCGGCGCCGTGGCCCTGCAGCGCGCCAACGGCACGACCGAACCGCTCGTGGCCGTGTATGTCCCGACCAATCACCTGTACCTGGGGGACATCCTGCTGGCGCGGCGAGAAGACATCATCCTGACCCGCCTGACCGTTCCCCAGGGCATCCAGATCATCCTCTCGGGCGGGATCAGCATCCCCCAGGTGCTCCGCCAGGACGTGTCGAGTGTCGAGGGCCGCTAGGCCAAGGAGTCGCTCATGGATGGCTCGGCGCTGAACGGACTGTGGTTGGAGATCATTTTCATCGCGGTCCTGATCATGCTGAACGGCTTTTTTTCCGCCGCGGAGATCGCGCTGATTTCCGCCCGGCGGAGCCGCGTCCAGCAACTCGCCAGCGACGGCGATCCGCGCGCCAAGCGGGTGGTCGGCATCCAGCTAGACCCGGACCGCTTTCTCGCCACGGTCCAAGTCGGGGTGACCTTCGTCGGGACCCTCGCCTCCGCAGTGGGCGGCGTGGCGGCCGTCCGCGCCCTCTCGCCGATGATCGGCGGGATACCGCTGCCGTTCGTGCCCGCGATGGCGGAACCGCTGGCCCTCGTCATCGTCGTCGTGAGCATCACCTACGCGACCCTGATTCTGGGGGAGCTGGTTCCGAAATCCCTGGCCCTTCGCCACGCGGTGTCGCTGGCACTCTTCGTCTCCGGCCCACTGGACAGCCTGGCCAGGGCCGCCTCCCCCCTGATCCGGCTCCTCACCGCCTCCAATCGTTTTGTCCTCCGCCTCCTCGGACAGAAGGGGGCCGCCGAACGCGCCTTCATCTCGGAAGAGGAAGTCAAACACATGGTCCAGGAGGGGCGCGACCAGGGGGTCTTCGATCAGACCGAGCAGGAGTTGATTCACAGCGTCTTCGAGTTCACCGAATCGTCGGTCAAGGACGTCATGATTCCGCGTCCCCGCATCCAGGCCATCGACGTCGAGACCCCCATCGAGCAGGTGCTCGCCCATATCGTCGAGACCGGCAAGTCACGCTATCCGGTCTATCGCAACACCCTGGACGAGGTGCTGGGCATCCTCTACGACAAGGACCTCTTCCGACTCCTGGCGGAGAAGAAGCCGATCGTGCTGGCCCAGGTCGTGCGTCCGGCTTTCTTCACCCCCGAGACGACGCGGGTAAGCCGCCTGCTCAAATCGATGCAGCGGCGCCGGATGCCCATGGCCCTGGTGGTGGACGAATACGGCGGCGTGGAGGGCCTCATCACCATCGAAGACCTGATCGAAGAGATCGTGGGCGAGATCGAAGACGAGACGGATCGGGAGGATCAGGCGGTGCGGCGCCTCCGCGACGGGTCGTATATCGTGGACGCCTCCATCAGCATCCACGACCTCGCCGACCAGCATCGTCTGGCGTTCCCGGAATCGGCCGAATATGAGACCCTCGCCGGTTTTCTCATCACGCAACTGCAGCGCATGCCGCGCGGGGGCGAGATCGTCAATTACGAGGACTGGCGGCTGACGATCGTGGACATGGACGGGCGGCGGATCGCCCGCGTGAAGATCGAGTCCCGTCAGCGGGACGCAGGCCGGAAGGATCCGATCCGCCCTCAAGACGCCTTATGAGGTGGCTCAGGAGAATCGCCTCGCCCCGCCGCCTGCTGCTCCTCGTTGCCGGCCTCCTCCTCGCTCTGGTTCTGGCGGTCGTCCTGGCTGGGCACATCCCCGGCGTGCACGGACGGATCCTTCGCTGGGCGGAATCCCGGCTGACGCAGGTCGCCGGTCGCGAGGTGCAGGTCGAGCGCGTCTCGCTCCGTCTGTGGCAGGGGCGTCTGGACCTTCACCGGATCCGCGTGGCCGGCGGACCGGGCGCCGACGGTGGGACGGCCCTGCTCACCGCCGACACGATCCGGCTGGGATGGAGCTGGGCCGCCCTGTTCCGACGCTCGCTCGTCCTCGACCCCCTTGTGCTCGTCGGACCCCGGCTCCGGCTCCCGGCGCCCGGTGCCTTGGCCCTCTCCTCGCGTGGCCAATTCCTTCCCGTTCCCGGGACCGAACCGGGCGCCTTGGTCGGCTGGACGGTCGAGATCCGGCGGGCCGCCATCGAGGAGGGCCAGGTGGTCTGGGGCCCACCGGAATCCACCGCGCATCTGGACGGCGTGGAGGGGTCGGTCGAATGGCAGCGGGTTGCGGACAGCCCGGCATCCGTCGCGGGAAGCCTGCGCGCCTCGCGCCTGCAGTTTCCATCGGGCGGCGCCCTGCGGGAGATCTCCGATCTCCGCCTCGAGGCGGGGGGAACCGCCCACGCCGTTGACATCGCGTCGGCCGAAGGACGCGTGGCAGGCGGGCGCGTCACCGGACAGGGCCGCATCCTGGAACCAATGGGCGCGGCCGAGTGCGACCTCCGCCTGACAGGCTCACTCCCCCTCGACGTCTTGCTTAAGCACGCCGGTGTTGCATTCGCGCACCAGGGCCTCCTCGCCGCCGAGGGGCGCGTGTCCGGGCCGTGGACGAAGGCGGCGTTTCATGGCCGAGGCAGCCTGCAGTTCGAGGCGGCACCACGGGCGCGCAAGCCGTTCGCCTTTGACGTGCAGTGGGCCGACGGTCGGTTGGCTCTCGAGACGCCGCCGTCGGACCGGTCCGACGCGCTCCGGGCGAGAGTTGTTCTGGAACCGGCCACGGGCACCTATCGGGCCAACCTCAAAGTCCAGCAGGTGGATCTCGGGGACCTGACCGGCGTGCCCGCATTGGTCGCCGCGGCCGCCGGGCTGACCCTACCGCCGGAGGTGGGCGGACAGCTCACGGCCGACGTGGACCTGACGGGACGTGGAACCGATCTCGCGACGCTCCGGGGATACGGGCGCGTGCGCGTGGACGACTTGAGCCTGGAGGCCGGACTCCCTAGCGGCCGCCTGGAGGCGCGCCTCCTCGCCACCACGTCGCGACTCGCCCTGGAAACCTTCACCCTGGATGTGCCGGGCGCCACGGTGCGGGGTTCCGGCAACGTGCATTTCCCGGCCGGCGAACTCGACTTCCCGATCCAGGCCGAGATCCGAAGCGTGACGACTTTCGGGCGCGGCTTCGGCCTGCCGCAACTCGGCGGGACGGCGACGCTCGGCGGCCGGGTCACCGGAACCCGCGACGCCCCGCGCTTCCAGGGGCGCGTGGCGTGGCGAGACCCACGGTTCGGGCTGCACGCCCTGGATCAGATCGACGGCGAGATCGAGTGGGTTCCTCGCACGCTCCGGTCGTCGCGACTCGTCATCCGCCTCGGCCAGACTGTCGCCACCCTGCAGGGAAGCGCCGCCACGCCCGGAGCGACCCCACTGCGCACGCTCGACTTCAGACGCGACATCACCCTGGACCTCCAGGGACAGGTGAACCCCGGTCGGACCGCGGATCTTGCCCCCTTCCTTCCGGCCGGGTTTCCGATCCGCGGAGCATTCCAGGCCAGCGGCCGGATTGCCGGGACGCCGCAGGCCCTGACCGGCGAGGTGGAGGTCGCCTTCACCAACCCCCAGACGTGGGAGGAGAAATGGCAGCGCGGCGATGTCGTGCTCCGCCTGACGCCGACCGCCGTCGAGATGGCCCGCCTCTCTCTCCGGCGCGGCGGCGAGCAACTCACCGGGGACGTCCGGATCGGTCGCGACGGAACGCTCAGCGGGCAACTCTTCTCCACACCCATGGATCTCGGCAGGATCGCCTTGCTCGCCGGCAGCCAGGTCGCCGGCCGGGCGTCGTTTCAGTTGGACGTGCAGGGGGCGCTGCAGGAGCCGCGGATTGCGGGGAAGGCCGTGGCCGAGGCCCTTCTATTCCGGGAGGTTCCTCTGGGCCCTGGGCCGGCAGCCTTCACGTATCACCGTGGCGCGGTCGATCTGGACCTGACCATGCGACAGGGGAGCCAGCGGCTTCGGCTGAATCTTGGCCCCTCGCCGGACCGCACGCTTCGGCTCGACCTGACGCTCGCCGATGCCGATCTCGCGCCCCTGTTTCGCCTGGCGGGAATCGAGGAACTCCGGAGCACGGCGGCCCGGGGCACCGGACGCATTCTGATGGACGGGAAAGCCGCCGACTTCGCGGAGGCCGCCGGGGAGGCAACGTTTAGCGCGCTCCGGCTCCGGCTGGCGGACGAACCGTGGGAAAACAGGGGACCGGTGGAGATATCCTGGAAGGGAGAAACGGCGTCACTTCGTCAGGTCCGACTTCACTCCCGGGATCGTGACCTGGACATCCGCGGCACGGTGACCGGCAGGGGCCCCGACCTGCGGGTTGCGGGGCAGGTTCCTCTGGCGGCCCTGTCCCGGTATCTCCCAGGGGTGAAACCCGTGGCGGGTACGGCGCGGGCTGACCTGCGCCTCCGCGGAACCCTGCAGGCGCCGGAGCTCCAGGGAGCGCTAGACTTCGCCGGCGGGACGTTCACGCTGGACAACCTGGCCGCCCCGTTCCAGGAAGTACACGGCACGGCAGCGATCGAGCCGGGGCGCGCGCGCGTCCAGGAGTTTCGTGCGCGTATCGCCGGAGGGACACTGCAGGGGACGGGCGAGGCCTCCTGGCGCGGAGACGCCTGGACGTTCCAGTGCGCGTTCCAGGAAGAGGGAGGCCGCGCGGAACAGATCCTGGCCGGACTCTTCCAGGGGCATGAGGTCACGGGGCTCCTCTCGCTCGGTGGCACCCTCGCGAGCCAGGGGCACGGCGCGCAGGGCTTCTGGCCGAACCTCGACGGCGATATTAAATTCGGGCTGGGCGACGGCCAGCTCGGAAGGCAAACCTTCATGGTCAGGCTGCTCTCCCTGATCGATGTCGCACAACTCCTCGACCCCAAGGCGCTGGCGTTCTCCTCGCAGGGCATTCCGTATCGGCGCCTCACCGCCGATATCCGAATCGAGGACGGCGTGGCCCGCACGGAAAACCTGCTCCTCGAAAGTCCCGCATTCACGCTGAGCGCCCATGGCCACATCAACCTCGTCACCGAGACGGTCCGGATGGATATCGCGGTCAAGCCGCTCCAGACCGTGGACAGGATCGTCACCAAGATCCCGGTGGCTGGATGGCTGCTGGGCGGGAAGGACGGGGCTGTGATCGCGGCGTTCTACCGGGTGACCGGCACTCTGAGCAATCCCACGGTCGAGTCGTTGCCGCTCAAGAGTGTGGGGCGAAACGTGTTCGGCGCCTTCCGCCGTCTGCTCGATCTCCCGGAGGCGCTACTCGGACCGTGACCGCGTCGGCCGTCCCGCGCCAAAACGGTCGCGCGCCCGAGGCGGCTCACTCCCACAGGTCGGTGCTGAGATACTTGAGCCCCGAATCGCACATCATGGCGACGATCGTCTTCCCTCGATAGGCCCCCTGGAGCATCTGGGCCGCCGCCGCGACGTTGGCGCCGGAGGAGAAGCCCGCGAAGATCCCCTCCTCGGCGGCCAGCCGTCGGGCCCAGGCCACGGCGTCGGCGTCGGTCACCGTGAGGTAGCCGTCCACGTGGGCGGGATCCATCAAAGGGAGCGTCGCCATCGAGTAGCCACCACCCTGGATGCGATGCCCCGGATTCGTCACGGCCTCTCCCTTCAGGGTGGCCGCGCCCGCCGGCTCCACCACGTAGCACCCGATGGATGGACGGTGCCGCTTGAACGCCGCGGCGCACCCGGAAAAGCTCCCGCCGGTGCCGACGAAATCGCAGAAGGCGTCGAATCGCCCGCCGGTTTGCCGCAGGATCTCGGGACCCGTGTGCAGCAGGTGCGCCCGCATGTTTCCCGCCAGCTGGAACTGATCGGCACGAAACGCGCCTCGCGCCTGCACGACCCGCTGTGCCTCCTCTTCGACCAGCGCCAGGTCCTGGCCCGAGACCTGCCCCGGTACCGAGCCCGGCATCTGGGCCACCAGGACCACCTCGGCACCGAGGGCGCGCATCATCCGGGCGCGCTCCATCGAATTGCCCGTCGACATCACCGCCACGAAGGGATACCCCTTGATCCCACAGACGATGGCCAGGCCGGTCCCGGTGTTGCCGCTGGTGAGCTCGACCACCGTCTGCCCGGGCCGGAGTCGCCCGTCTGCCTCGGCATCCTCGATGATCTGCCGCGCGATCCGGTCTTTCTTCGAAAAGCCGGGATTGAGATATTCCAGCTTGGCGAGAATCCGGCCGTCCAGCGCCCGGCCGAGCCGCCGAAGTTCCACCAGCGGCGTCTCCCCGATCGCTTCGATGACGGAGCCCAGAACGTGGTCGTGTCGGTTCATGGATGGCCGCCTCTCTCCGCTCCTCGGTCGGAATGTGAGTTCCCGCACGGGACCGAACGCCCCCAACCACCCGGCGCCCGTCCCCCTCGCAGCCGTGTGAGGCATTCAGTTCCGGGGAGCATATCACGAGCAGGCACGCCCTCGGAAGTCCTCGCCGTCGACGGCGTGCCTTGAGTCCCCGTGGGCACGCAGCTCGCCCGTCCCGGTCAACCTTGCACCGTTTTCTTGCGTGTGTTAGCGTACTTCATGCGGACGCTGGACGGCCAGTCGCGCCCGCGTGGCTGACCGGATCTCCCCCTTCCGGGTGACCCTCATGCGTATCGCGACAAAACTCACGCTCCTCTTGCTCTTCACCGTCTCCGCGGTCCTGGCCGGCTTCGGCTATCTCCGGATGCAGCAGGAGCGGAATCGATTGATCGGGGAGCTCCAGGCGGAGGTCGTTGTCCTGGCGAACGCCATCGGCCTGGCCGTCGAGCACGCCCTGCGGGACAGGCAACCCGACGACATCCGGGAGCTCCTGACCGAGATCGTCCGCGATCCGAATCCCGTGGACCGCATCCGGATCTTCAACGGTCGGCTGGAGGAGATCAACGCCGCCACCACGAATGCCGCCGCCGCCACCACGATTCCGCGGGAGGAGTGGGATCGGGTGCTGAAGAGCGGCGAGCGGCGCGTCCAGTACCTGGCGACGGCACCGCGTCCGGTGGTGTACGTCGTCCTCCCCCTCAAGAACCGGCGTGGAGGCATCATCGGTGGCCTGGAAATCATCCACGTCGCCACCCGCGTGCAGCGGCAGATCGACGACGCCACGCGCGACCTGGCCCTGCGCATGAGCCTGCTCAGCTTGACGATCGCCGCGGTCATCTGGTTGACGGTTCGCATCAGCATCCGTCGGCCGATTCGCGCGCTGGTCCGGGCGGCCCTCGCCGTCGGGCGCGGCCGCCTGGATCAGCGGATCTCCATGCGACGCCGCGACGAAATCGGCCAGCTCGCCTCGGCCTTCAATCGGATGGCCGAGGATCTGCAGACCGCACGACAGGGGTTTCTGACGGAGTCGCAGGCTCGGCTGGACACCGAGCGACAGTTGCAGCAGGAGCAAAAACTGGCGGCGATCGGCCGGTTGGCCAGCGAGGTAGCCCACGAGATCGGCACCCCACTGAACATCATCTCCGGACGGATCGAGTCCATCCAGAAGGCGCTCCCGTCCGACCACCCGGTCGGTCGACACACCGCCACGGTCCTGCGCCAGGTCGAACGCGTGAGCGAGATCATTCGGCACCTGCTGGAGTACGCCCGGCCGCGCCGCCCGGCGGCTCGCCCCGTCGCCATCGGGCCGGTCCTCGATCGCGTGGCGGACCTTCTCGGGCCGCTCGCCCAGCGCCGCGGGACCCGGCTGACGGCGGAGGTGAGCCAGGCGCTCCCCATGCTTCTGGCGGATCCCGATCAGCTCCAGCAGGTGTTGCTCAACCTGGTGACCAACGCGCTGGATGCCACCCCGGCCGGCGGACAGGTGCGGCTCACGGCAGGAGAGGAGGCGTCCCCTGCGGGCCCCACCGCCATGGAGAATGGGTCGTCCGTCCGGAGAGGATACGCCGGCACACCGCACGTCACCATCTGTGTCGCCGATACCGGGTGCGGCATCCCCGCCGACCGCCTGGAGAAGATCTTCGAGCCTTTCTTCTCCACCAAGGAGCGACGGGGCGGCACCGGCCTGGGCATGTCCATCGTCGAGGACATCGCCCGCGCCCACCATGCCGCCATCGAGATCGAGAGTGCCGAGGGGCGTGGGACCGCGGTCCGGCTCCACTGGCCCGTCGCCCCTGCCGCCCAGGTGGCACCCGGCCGCGACGCGAACCCCGAGGACCCGGAGGCGATGGCGCGCCCATGACAACCGACCGATGTCGGATCCTGCTGGTGGAAGACGACCCCGACATGCTCGACCTGGTGCGCGAGCATCTCCAGCACGAGGGCCACGCCGTGGTGTCGCTCGGGCGCGGTGTGGACGCTATCGCCCGGCTGCGGGCGGAGGAGTTCGACCTCGTGCTCACCGACCTTCGCCTTCCCGATGTGGACGGCATGGAGGTCCTCCGAGCCAGCCGCGACGCGCAGCGCGAGGTCCCCGTCATCCTGATCACTGCCTTCGGGACGATCGAAACCGCCATCCAGGCGATTCGGCAAGGCGCCTACGACTACGTGACCAAGCCGTTCGCGCTCGCCGAGATCAGCCTGTTGGTGGCCAAGGCCGGGGAGGCGCGGCGACTTCGCGAGGAGAACCGGCGGCTCCGGGCGGAGGTGGCGGGTCGGTACCGACTGCACAATCTCCTCGGGAAGAGTCCCGCCATGCAGGCCGTGTTCACCCGCATCCGCCAGGCAGCCCCGGGAGACGTCAACGTCCTCATCACCGGGGAAAGTGGCACGGGCAAGGAGCTGGTGGCCAAGGCCCTGCATTTCAACAGCGCCCGCGCCGACCGGCCCTTCGTGCCGATCAATTGTGCCGCCGTGCCCGCCGGCCTCCTGGAGAGCGAGCTGTTCGGCCACGTGAAGGGGGCCTTCACGGGCGCCGTCGGATCCCGGCGCGGCCTCTTCCGGGAGGCCGAGGGTGGCACCCTGTTTCTCGACGAGATCGGGGACATGGCGCCGGAGCTCCAGGCCAAGCTGCTTCGCGTCATCGAGGACCGGACCGTGCGTCCACTGGGGAGCGACGAAGCGATCTCCCTGAACGTTCGGTTGGTGGCGGCCACCAACCGGGATGTGTTTGGGCGCATTCGCGAGGGTGTGTTCCGGGAGGACCTCTATTACCGCCTCGCCGTCATCCCGCTTCATCTGCCGCCACTGCGCGAACGGACCGAGGACATCCCGCTCCTGGCCGAGCATTTCCTGCATCGCGCCACCGCCGCCGCGGGAAAGGAGATCGGCGGCTTCACGCCCGGGGCCATGGCGGCCCTCCTGCGGCACCCGTGGCCCGGCAACGCCCGGGAACTTGAGAACGTGGTCGAGCGGGCGGTGACGCTCACCATCGACGGCCAGATTGCCGACACCACGCTCTTGCTCGACCTCTCGCCGACCCCATCCCTGGCCTCGATTCTCGCCCAACTGACACCGCACCTCACACTCCGCCAGTTGATGGACGAATACACCGCGCTGGTCTTGCGCCAAGTCGGCGGCGACAAGGCCAAGGCCGCGGCCGTCTTGGGCGTCAGCAAGCGAACCCTATACCGCCGAAAGGGGTCAGCCGGGATCAGTGACAACCTGTCACCGCCCGAGACCGATTGACACGGCCCCGCGTTTCCCGGAAGTTCCATAACGCCGTGCAGCGACTAGAGTGCCTGGCCCGTGTCAGGTGTTCACCGGATCGGCCCTGCGCGTGGCGTACGCAGGACGCCTTCGCCTTCCACAACTCCCCGCCAATTCAGAGTTCCCAAAGATAAACGTCTGGCGCCGGACGGGGCGGCACCCTCCTTGCTGTCTTGCACAATCGCAGGGTTCTCAGTCTCGCTCTATGCCGTGGAACGTTCCGGCGAACTCGGCCGACGTTATCTGGCGATCCGACATGAAAGGAGATCCGTGCAGATGCAGAACGGACCAAACGGGCGCGAAAGCTCACCCGTCACGCGCCCACGGCTCTTGGTGGTGGAGGACGACCCGGAAATGCGAGAATTCCTGACGGATACGCTGACGGGTGAAGGATTCCTGACCGACGCGGCGGGCGACGGGGCGGAGGCCCTGATTCGCCTCCGGGCCCAGCCCTTCGCGGCCGTCCTTCTCGACAAGAACATGCCCGGCCTCAGCGGCTTGGATCTGCTCCCCAGCCTGCGGACGATGTGCCCCAACACACCGATCATCCTGACCACGGCCTTCGGCGACGCCGAGACCGAGCGGGAGGCCGCGACCAAAGGGGCCTACGGCTACCTCCCCAAACCCTTCTCCACACAAAGTCTGCTGGCGGCGATCCGGCGCGCGCTGGAGCCGCACGACTTCGTTGCACCGTCCCCTTCCACTCCGGGAGGTTCGGCATGAACGCTACGGGCGAATTCCGCTGGTGCTCCGGCTGCGGCGAATGGGCGATCTGGACGGCACACCACACCGACGGTCCGGTCTATTGCTGTGACGAATGCGCCCGCGGTCTTCCGTGCGCCTGTGCCGGGGGGTCCGACAGACCCGTCCAGCTGCCTCCGCGGTGGGCCGCCCACAAAGGAGGACACCATGCCCCCGCGCCGATTGCCCCTCGATGAACTCCTGGACGAGGAACGCGCGTTGCGCCGGCGAGTGGCGACGCTGGTGCGGAGACGGCGAACCGAGCCCAATCCCGAGCGCCCTCCCGTCCACTTTCTCGACCGCGCCCTGACCGCCTCCCTCGAGCAGCACAACGAGGCGGTCTGGAAGCGGCTGGAAGACAAGTGTCACGGGCTCTCCGAAGCGCGAGCCCGACTGCAGGAAGGCGGATACGGGATCTGCCGCGCCTGCGGGTGCCGCATTCCCCATCGGCGCCTCCACGCGTTGCCGGCGGCCACGTTGTGTGTGTCCTGCCAGGCGAAACGCGAAAGGGCCTGCGGCGACGCCTGACCCGCCCTGTGGCGTTTCGCCGGCGAGCACGGCTCGGCGAGCGCCGGGTTGGTGACGTGATAGCGCGCTCTGGGATGGATCGGCCACGAGTGGGAGTTGACCGCGGCGGGCCGAAGCCCGCGGAGGTGAGAGCGTGCGCGCTGGGATCTATTCGTTGGTGGCCGTCGTCGCCGTCCTGGTGGACCTCGGAATCGGGTACCTGCATTAGGGCACCCGGATCACAGACCTGAAACAGCAGGTGCAAGAGCAACGCTCGGAACTCAATTATCGTATCACGGAGTTGGAAGGACGTCTCAAGGCCGCAGAAGAACGTGCTAGCCAAGAAGCCGCCACCCGGAAGTTCCTGGAAGACGAGCTCCACCGAATTCGACCACAGAAGTAAGTGTGACAGCACGCAGTCCGGAGAAACGGAGGATGTGAGTGCAACAGGGAAAGCGGCCCACGAAGCCGACCGCCGCCCCGGGCGCGACGTGCCTGGGAGGCGAGCGCGTCCGGTTTCGGGTCTGGGCGCCCCGCTGCCGGAACGTGGCGCTCCGGGTTGTCAACCCAGTGCCGCGCGAGCTCGTGGCCATGGCGCCTGCCCTGGACGGTTGGTGTGAAATCGTGCTGGATGGCCTGGGCCCGGGCACCCGCTACGTCTACCTCCTGGACGGGAAGCGCGAGCGGCCGGACCCGATGTCTCGGGCCCAGCCCGAGGGGGTCCACGGCCCGTCGGAGGTTGTGGATACGAACCTGTTCACCTGGACGGCCAGCAACTGGCGCGGCCTTTCGCTCAGAGAGATGGTGCTGTACGAGATCCACGTGGGCACGTTCACGCCGGAAGGCAATTTCGAGGCCGTCATTCCGCGCCTGGACCGGCTGCAGGCATTGGGCGTCACCGCCATCGAGCTCATGCCGGTGGCGAGCTTTCCCGGAGCGCGAAACTGGGGCTACGACGGCGTGGGGCTTTTCGCCCCTCAGCGTACATACGGCGGGCCGGTGGGTCTCCAGCGTCTGGTGGACGCCTGTCACACTCGCGGCCTGGCCGTCGTGCTCGACGTCGTCTACAACCACCTCGGGCCAGAAGGCAACTACCTGGCCGAGTTCGGCCCCTACTTCACCGACCGGTACCGGACCCCCTGGGGGGCGGCCGTGAACTACGACGGCGAGGACGCGCGCGGCGTCCGTGACTTCGTCATCGCCAATGCCCTCTACTGGATCCGGGAGTACCGCATCGACGGCCTTCGGCTGGATGCCGTCCATGGAATCGTCGATGCGGGCCCGCTCCATATCTTGCGCGAGCTGAACGACGCGGTCCGGCGGACGGCCCGTCGCCTGAATCGTGTCGTTCCTGTGATCGCCGAAAGCGATCTGAATGACCGCCGGGTCATCGACACCGTGCACAAGGGCGGCTACGGGCTCGCGGGGCAATGGACCGACGATTTCCACCACTGTGTGCATACGCTCCTCACCGGGGAACGGAGCGGTTACTATCGGGATTTCGGATTTCCGGAGCAGTTGGCCAAGGCATACTCCGACGGCTTCGTGTACGACGGACAGCACTCGCTCTACCGCGGACGGCCCCACGGAACGCCGACGAAGGACATTCCGGCCGAGCGCTTCGTCGTCTGCATCCAGAACCACGACCAAGTCGGGAATCGAGCCCACGGCGAACGGCTCTCCACCTTGGTTGACCTCGAACAGAGCAAACTGGCCGCCACGGCTCTCCTCATTTCCCCGTACGTTCCGCTGATCTTCATGGGGGAGGAATACGGAGAGCGGGCACCCTTCCTCTTTTTCACCGATTTCCAAGACGCGGAGCTTCAAGCCGCTGTGACGCGCGGTCGCCGCGAGGAGTTCGCGACGTTCGGCTGGACGGGCGACGTGCCGGATCCTCAGAACCGGACCAGTTTCTGCCGGTCGAAGCTGACCTGGAACCTACAGGCCCGAACCCCGCACGCATGGCTCTGGGACTACCACCACCGGCTCCTAGAACTGCGGCGCCGACACCCGATCTTGGGGGTGGGAGGCAAGCGACGTCTGCTCGCCCGCCTTGACGACGAGCGAGTGCTGACGCTGCTCCGGAGGAGTGCCGACGGCACGGCGGCGCTCGGTCTTCTCAACTTCAGTCCTGAGTGCCGGGTCGTGTGGGTGAGACTCTCGCCGGGGCACTGGCATCGCGTTGTGGACAGCGACGAAGAGCGCTTCGGAGGGTTCGGGCCAAAAACACCGGAGTCCTTGAGTGTATCCCGAAGGGGGAAGGCACGGATCGACATGGCCCCCTGGGGAGCCGCAATCTTTCTCCGGGCGGGCGAGGGGCTGATAGATGGGGGGGCGGCTGGGGGTAGTCCCGACTCGCCGGACCTTCGCGGGCAGTGAACGCCTCCGCTGCGCGACTTCCCGCAACGCAATGCCCGGTGGAGACGGCAAGGCAAAGAGGCGCCCCGGGGGGCTCGATGGAATCGCCGTTGTTCAACCCGAATGCTGCCCAAGAGCAGGGGTTGGCCACACTCCTGCGGATCGGCGTGGACAAGGCCCACCGGATCGTACGCCACCGGACCCTCTGAAAAGGGATTCGCCAGTGGGCGGATATCGCCCAGACGCCAGGGATCACCGATGCGGCCGTGGGGGCGATACGCACCCGGGCTGGATCGGCGGATGGGAAGAACGAACAAGACCGGGATGTGACGGCGCGACGCCGCAAGGATCCCGGCCGGCTCCGGCGTCCGGCGCGGGCGTCGGCAAAGTAACCAGGACCCCATAATCGAGGCGTGAGGTTATGATCCGTCTCCGTGGGGCATGCGCGCCGCGACAGCGCCGGACGGATCGCGCGTGTCGCACTCCGCGCGGCCCCGCAGCAGGGTTCGGGTCGGGTCGGCCAACGGGGGATACCGGATGACACGGAGCAAACTGTGGCGAGGGACGCCAGCGGGTATCGCTCTTCTGCTCGTAGTGACCCTGTACTTCTCCACGGCTTGGACGGCGGACACTCGCCCGTGGCGATTTTCCGACGAACCAGTCGGGGCCGTGCCCCAGGGATGGGAAGTCCTGTCGGGACGATGGGAAATCCGGGTCGAGGCGCCCGGAACGAATCGCGTCCTCGTCCAGGCAGGACCGGCCCCGCCGGGATGGGAACTTTCGGCCATCCTAACGCCCGGTCCCCCTGTCGCTGACCTGGACGCGCGCGTCAAGGCCAGAGCCGGCGGGTTGGACGCTTTCGAAACCATCGGGCTCCTCCTGCGGTGGCAGGATCCGACGACGATGCTGATCGTGCGTGTGGACGGCACCCGGCGCTGGATCTGGGTCGAACGCGTGCAGGACGGTTGGCGCAGCGTGCGGGCCGGGTACAGCATCGATACGCGCGCGCCGGGGATGTGGAATGTCCTCCGCGTGACGGCGCGGAGGGAATGGCTGAACCTCTTCTTCAACGGGAAGTTCCTGGGCAGTGTCCGCGATGACGATCCCGCGCCGGGTCGAGTGGGCCTAGTGGCTGGACCTGGCGCCGCCGTCCTCTTCGATGACGTCGAGGTCGAGGCGCTTGCCGACCTCGACGGTTCCGGGTAATTGGGGAACGTCGAAGCGTCTAGAGAGGGAAGACCATGGAGATCCTCGCCGTGATCGGGTTTTACGCTGTGATATTCATCGGCGTGCTGGCGCTGCGCCGCGCCGCCCGCGCCGACAGCGCGCAATGGGCCGAAAAACCACGATGACGTGGTACGCGCCAAGGGGGTTCTGGCCGTACCTGCTCGTGCAGGTCCCGGACATCCTCCTGGCGGGGATCGTGTTGCTCTTGCTGCAGGCGTGGGCCGGTCTCCCGCGAAGATGGGTGGTTGGGCTGTTCGCGCTGTGGATCATCAAAGAGGTCGCCATGTATCCCCTGCTCCGGGACGCCTTCGCCCCGCCCCGGACGGGGCCGGACACCATCGTCGGCGCCCGGGGGGTCGCGACCGAACCCCTCGCCCCCGGGGGATATGTGCGGCTGGGCGGCGAGTTGTGGGCGGCGGAGTGTCTCCCGCCGCACGGTGAGGGGATCGCAGCAGGAAGCCCGATCGTCGTCCGGGGCACCCGGGGGCTCACCCTCTTGGTCGAGACCGAAGAGCGCAGTCCACCCCAGCGAGAGAAGGGGGGTGTCCCGTGAAAATCGAGCGGGGAAGCGTCGTCAGCCTCGACTACGACATCCTGCTGGATTCGGGGGAGCAGGTCGATTCGTCCGCGCTGAACGGCCCCTTGCGGCTTCGGGTGGGTCAGTGGAGAGCCCTGCCCGGTCTGGGGGAAAAGCTGATCGGTCTGCACTTGGGGGACGAGCGGCTCATCCGACTGAACCCCGCGGAGGCCTTCGGGGACTGGGACCCGGACGCGGTCCTGACGATGCGCCAGTCCCGCGCCGTGGGCGACGTCCCGGTGCAGGACGGAGCGACCCTGCGCGTCGAGACCCGGGACGGCGCCTCCGCAGTCTGCCGGGCCTACGTGCTGACGGAGAATCGGTTGGCGCTGGACTTCAACCATCCGCTGGCCGGTCAGCCGGTCACGCTGTTCGTCCGCGTGAAGGCCGTTGCCGACCCCCCGGTCCCATCCGGCGGGAGTCGGCGTATAGGCCGCGGCCGACAGGACGGGCCCAGCGCCGCGGGAGGAGTCGATGCGATCCGACAGGTCACGGAGCGCCGTATCGACACGGCGTAGGGCCCGGTGCCTGGCGCTCTGCGCGCTCGCGGTCACGCTCGGTGTCTCGGCCGTGGAAGCCGCCGATCCCACACTGACGGTGACCATGCGGCTGGCCGAGGCGGAGTGGCGGGTCATCCGACAGGACGTCCTTCCTCCGTTCGAGCGGGCCTGCGCCTGTCGGGTGCGCGCCATCGACGTGTCTCCCGAGATCCTCCCCCAGCGACTCAAGGCGATGCGGGATGCCGGGCGCATGGAGATCGACCTCTTCGCCCAGGACAACATGCGGCTGCAGGAGCTGGTGGAGTCCGGCCTGGTGCAGGCGCTGGAGGGGGACGAGACGCGCATGGACGCGGCGGTGCTGCCCGCGCTGGCCGCGTCAGGCGTCCTGGCGGACCGGCGCTACTTCCTGCCCTTCCGACCCAACGTGCAGATCGCCTACTACAACGGCGCGAAGTTCGACGCCTACGGGCTCCGGCCGCCGCGGACCTGGGGTGAGCTCCTCTCCGTCGCCAAGACCTTCAAGGAACGGGAAGGCCTCGGGCGCGTCCTGTTCCAGGGGGTGGGCGGGGCCCCTACCGTGACCCAACTGTACGAGTGGATCGTGTCCGCGGGAGGCGACCCCCTCGACCTCGGCCATCCCGCCACGGTGGCTACGTTCCACTTCCTCCGCGAATTGGCGCCCTACCTTTCGCCGGACTCTCGCCGAGCCAAATGGGACACAACCAACGATGCCCTGGCGCAGGAGTCGGCCTATCTGGCCCAGAATTGGCCCTTCGGTGTCCCCCTGTTGATCCGGGACTACGGGAAACACGCCATCCGCACCTACAGCGGTTGGGCCGGCCCGGCCCGGGAAGCGCATGTCATCGGGGGTGACGTCCTCGGGATTCCCGTGGGCGCGCCCAATCGGGATCTTGCGCTCCGCCTGATCCGCCATCTCCAATCGCGGGAGATCCAGGAAACACTGGCCTCGCGCCTGGGCTGGCCGACCATCCGGGGCGATGCGGTGGGCGCGCTGGAGCCCTGGATGCGCCCCCACGTCGCGGCGGTCCAGGACGCCATGCGCCACGGGGTCTTTCGCGAGAACGTCCCCTACTGGGCCGAGTACGAGCGCATCGCGTCCGAAGCAGTCGAGCGCATCCTGTGGCGAAAGGAAGCCGTGGATGAGGCACTACCTCCCTTGGCGGCTCGCTTGAGCGACCTGCGAAAGGGGCGGCGATGAAGGCCCGCGCCTTGCTCGGCCTGCTCCCGCTCGCGACGTACCTCTCGTGTCTCACTGTGGCCCCGGTGGCTTCCACGCTCGCCATGAGCGCGACCGCGCCCGATGTTGGGATCACGTTGGAGCATTTTCGCCGAATCGTCACGGACTACCAGTTCGGCGAGGCGGTGATCAACACTCTGGTCATAACCGGCATCGGCCTGACCCTGGAGATGCTCTTGGGGCTGGGAGCCGCTTTGGCGCTGGCTGGCCGTCCCGTGGGCCGCAGGATCTTTTCGATCCTGCTCCTGGTTCCCCTGGGCGTTCCGACCATCGTGTCGGCGGCGGTCATGCGCACGGTGTTCGGCACGGTCGGCTACCTCAACGAGGCTCTGCTTCGGCTTGGCGCGATTCGGTCGCCCGTCGATTGGACCGGCGAGCGCTGGCTGGCCCTTGTCACGGTGGCGGTCGCCGACGCGTGGAAGGTGACGCCGCTGATCCTGCTCATCTTGCTGGCCGGTCTTCAGGCCATTCCCGGCGAATTGTACGAGGCGGCGCGGACCGACGGGGCTTCGGGGTGGCGGCAGTTCTTCGCCATTACGTTGCCCCTGTTGAAGCCGGCGGTGACGATGGCCTTGATCGTCCGCGGCGTGGACGCATTCCGGATCTTCGCCCTGCCGCTGGCCCTGGTCGGCCGGGGGCTCCCGGTGCTCTCGACGTACGCGTCCGTGGAATATCTCGAGTACGGGAATCCGCATACGGCCGCGGCCAGCAGTGTGATCTTGTTGGTGATGATCTTGGTCACGGTGCTGGCGTACCTCAAGCTGGCCGGTCCCGAAGAGGTCCTGCGATGAGATGCGTCGTCGTCCCGATCCTCGCGGCGCTCTCCTGCTGGGCGCTCGCGCCCCTGTACCTCATGCTGAAGGTATCCTTCAGCCCGCCGGCGGAAGTCATGACGGCGCACCCGACGTTCCTGCCGCACGGGCTCACCTGGGATCATTGGCACGCCCTCTTGGCAACAGGCCAGGTCCTCGCCCCGCTGGCCAAGAGCTTGACGACGGCTACCCTCGTCGCAATGGCCGCCGTGCTATTGGCGGCGCCGGCCGCGCACAGCCTGGCCCGTCTCCCGGCGCGCTGGCGGTATGGTATTCTGCTCGGCCTGTTCGCATTCCGGATGCTGCCGGAGGTGAGTATCGCCCTTCCCGTGGCGGTGGTGTTTCTGCGATGGGGCTTGCTGGACACGGTCGTCGGCCTCGCGATGGGCCACCTCACCCTGGTGCTGCCGGTGGCGGCGTGGGTACTGACCGCGACCTTTGTGGCCATTCCCCGCGAGGTGGAGGAGGCGGCGGCCCTCGACGGGTGCTCCTCGTGGCAGACGCTGTGGTACGTGACCATCCGGCTGGCCCGTCCCGGCCTCGTCGTTGCCGGGCTCTTGGCCTGGGTCTTCTCCTGGGAAGAGTTCATTCTGGCCAGCTACTTGACCCTGGGCGCAAAAACGATGCCCCTGCAGGTGTACTACTATCTGTATCAAGGCAATTGGTTCCTGACGGCCGCCGCCGCCACACTCATGACGGTGCCGGTTCTGTTGCTGACGGGAATGCTTCAGCGCCACGTGCAGACCGCCCTGCTGACCGGGGCGGTGCGCTGACCGGGACGGGAACGGAAGCCCGAGTGAGGAGAGACGAGGTGTTGGCGCACACTGAGGTCCTAATCCACCGAGGGGCAAGAAACCGCGCGATCGGAAGGCGGGATGCGACCCGGCGCATCCGGCGGCAGGGTGCGGCCCCGGCGCCGAACGGTTCGACATGAGATCGCGTCCCGGCAACCCGTATCCTCTGGGCGCCACCTGGGATGGCTCTGGGGTGAACTTTTCCCTGTTCTCGGAGAACGCGACGGGGGTGGCGTTGTGCCTCTTCGACGGCGACAACGAAAGTCAGCAGTTCGCGCGGATTCGAATGACCGAGCAGACCGACCTCGTCTGGCATGTCTACCTCCCAGAAGCGCGGCCGAACCAGCGGTACGGCTACCGGGTGGACGGACCGTACGACCCGGCTGCAGGGCACCGGTTCAATCCGCACAAGCTGCTCCTTGACCCCTACGCCAAAGCCATCGATGGGACGATCCAGTGGAACGACGCCCTATTCGGATACCAGGTAGGCCATCCGGATTCCGACCTCAGTTTGGACGCGCGCGACAGCGCCGCCCATACGCCCAAGAGCGTGGTGATCGATCCGGCCTTCACCTGGGGGGATGATCGCCCTCCACGCATCCCGTGGAACGAGACCGTGATCTACGAGGTGCACGCGAAGGGATTCACCGCCCGTCGCTCCGACGTGCCGGAGCGGTTGCGGGGAACCTACGCCGGCCTGGCGTGCCCGGCAACGGTGGATTATCTGCGATCGCTGGGGGTCACGGCGGTGGAGCTGCTCCCCATCCACCAGTTCGTGGCGGACCGGCACCTGGTGGAACGAGGGCTGACCAACTACTGGGGGTACAACTCCATCGGGTTCTTCGCACCGGATGTCCGGTACGCCAGCAGCGGCACCCTCGGCCACCAGGTGGGCGAGTTCAAGACCATGGTCAAGACCTTGCACCAGGCGGGCATCGAGGTGATCCTGGACGTGGTGTACAACCACACCGGAGAGGGCAGCCATCTGGGTCCCACGCTGGGCTTCCGCGGGATCGACAACGCGGCCTACTACCGGCTCGTCCCCGACAACCGACGCTACTACATGGACTACACCGGCTGCGGGAACACGCTCAACATGACCCATCCCCGGACGCTCCAGCTCATCATGGATAGCCTGCGGTACTGGGTGCTGGAGATGCACGTGGACGGCTTCCGCTTCGACCTGGCGTCGGCCCTCGCCCGGGAGTTGCACGATGTGGACCGCCTGGGGGCGTTCTTCGACATCATTCACCAGGACCCGGTCATCTCCCAGGTCAAGCTCATCGCGGAACCCTGGGACCTCGGCGAAGGGGGCTACCAGGTGGGAAACTTCCCCGTCCTGTGGGCCGAGTGGAACGGCAAGTATCGGGATACGGTCCGGGCGTACTGGAAAGGGGACGCAGGCCAGGTGGGCGAGCTGGGGTACCGGCTGACGGGCTCGAGCGACCTGTACGGCAAGGGGGGCCGGCGTCCGTATGCCAGCATCAATTTTGTCACGGCGCACGACGGGTTCACGCTGCACGACCTGGTGAGCTACAACGACAAGCACAACGAGGCCAACGGCGAGGACAACCGGGACGGCCACAACGAGAATCTGAGTTGGAACGGCGGGGTCGAGGGCGCGACGGAAGACCACGCGGTCCTGACCTTGCGAGAGCGGCAGAAGCGGAACTTCCTCGCTATGCTGCTCCTCTCCCAGGGCGTCCCCATGCTGTGCGGAGGGGACGAGATCGGCCGAACCCAGGGCGGGAACAATAACGCGTACTGTCAGGACAACGAAACGAGCTGGTTCGACTGGCGGCTGGACAACACGCGGAAGCACCTGCTGGCCTTCACGCGAAGGCTCATCGCCCTTCGCCGGGCTCACCCGGTGTTTCGGCGGCGGCAGTTCTTCGCCGGCCGGCGTATCTGGGGCTCCGAGGTCAAGGATTTGTCCTGGTTCCGAACGGATGGGAAAGAGATCACCGAAGAGAACTGGCGAGATCCCCTCGCGCGCTGCATCGCACTGCGCCTGGCCGGAGACGCCATCGCGGAGGTGGACGTCCGGGGCGAGCAGATCACGGACGACACCTTCTTGATCCTCCTGAATGCGCACCACGCACCGCAGACGTTTGTCCTCCCGGCCCACCGACCGGGCATCCGGTGGAAAATCGTGCTGGACACCCGGGCGGCGGATCCGCCCCGCCGTGCCCGGCTCGTCCCCGGAGGGAAACTGTACGAAATGGAGGGGCGGTGCCTTGCCCTGTTTCGCCTGAAAGAGAAGTCATGAACCAGGGTCCGCGGATCTATAACCTCTTTCCGCTCCTCGCGGGACCGTTGCCCGGCTGGCGGCCCCACCTGGAGCGTGCCGCCGCCATGGGGTTTACCTGGATATTCGTGAACGCGTTCCACCAAGCCGGCTACTCCGGGAGTCTCTATTCGGTGAAGGACTATTACACCATCGACGCCCGTCTCGTGAACGGAAGTGCGCCGCCTGGCGAACAACTCGCGGCTATGTTGCGGGAAGCCTCCGGGTTGGGCCTCTCGGTCATGATGGACCTTGTCATCAATCACACGGCCTTCGATTCGCCCCTGATTGGAGAGCATCCCGAGTGGTTCCGCCGGGACGACAAAGGACGGATCGTTCACCCCGGGGCCAAAGCGGGGAAGCGGCGGGTGGTCTGGCGGGATCTGGCCGAGGTGGACAACGCCGGCAGTCCCGAGCGGGAGGCCCTGTGGGCGTACTGGCGGAGTCTCGCCCTTCAATATGCCGGTATGGGGTTCCGTGGGTTTCGCTGCGACGCAGCCTACCAGGTCCCGGAGGCCCTCTGGCGGGACCTCATCGGCGCGGTCAAGGCCCAGTACCCGGATACTCTGTTCCTCGCCGAGACGCTCGGCTGCACGCCGGCGCAGACGCTGAACACCGCGCGCGCGGGCTTCGACTTCATCTTCAACAGCAGCAAGTGGTGGGACTTCCGGGAACCGTGGTGCCTCGAGCAATACGCGCTAACCGCACCGGTCGTCCCGTCCATCGGCTTTCCCGAGTCCCACGACACGCCCAGGCTGGCCGCCGAGCTCGACGGCGATCGAGCGGCGGTGCTGCAGCGGTACGCCTTCGCCGCCGTCTTCTCCACCGGCGTCATGATGCCCATCGGCTTCGAGTACGGGTTCCGCAAGCGGCTCCACGTTGTGCGAACGACGCCGCAGGATTGGGAGGCGCCGACGTGGGATCTCACGGGGGCGATTGGCGTGATCCACCGCACCAAGGCGGCCGTGCGCGCGCTCAACGAGGAAGGACCGATCGCGCCGGTTGCGCTCGGGGACGACCGATGCGTCGGATTTCGGAAACAGACGCGCGATACGACCGAGGCGGTGCTCGTCGTCTTGAACGCGAATCGCCGTGCGCCCGCCCGGATCCGGGTCCCGGCAGGTCCGGCCGCCGCGTCCGGCCGGGTCGTCACGGATCCGCTCACGGGAGCCTCGCGCGCGCTGGCCGACGCCGAGGAGCTTCTGTTGGGTCCGTCGGGTATCGCGGTTGTCCACGAAACGGGCCCCGCGGTCGGGTGACGGGCGACCGGACCGCGCGGGTGAATACGGGACCATGACGCCGCAGCGCGCAGGACGCGCGCTGGCGGGCGCGAGTCCTGGAAGGAGGCAGTGACCGTGGCCAGGCACCGAAGCATCCTGGTGGTCGACGACGACCCGGAAATGCGCGCGTTGCTCCTCGACGTCCTCCGGAACGAGGGATACGATGTCGTCGAGGCCAAGGACGGCACCGAGGCGGTGCTCGCCCTCCGGGCCCGTCGATTCGACCTCATCCTGATGGACAAGAACATGCCGGGTCCCAGCGGGTTGGATCTGCTCCCGGGATTCCGGCGGGTCTGTCCGGACTCGAAGATCATTATGATGACGGCCTTCGGCGACGTCCCATCGTACATCGAGGCGGTGGAAAAGGGGGCGGCTGAGTACCTCTTCAAGCCCTTCCGCATGGAGGAACTGAAGGCGGCAATCGCCAAGGCCCTGCACGCCGAGACGGAGTCTCGCCCCTGAAGGATGCCAATGCGCGGACAATGGATGCGGGCAATCGGCAATCGACTGCGCCACAACCTCACCACCCGCCTGATCATTCTATTGATGTTGGCGCTGATGGTCATCACCGGCTTCACGGATTATACGCGCCTGGTGCGCGAGCGCGAGCAACTCGTGACGCAAACCCGGGAGGATGAGCGCATCTTCGCCGAGACGTTGGCCTTGGCCGTCCGGCAGAACCTCCGGCGGGGCCGCACGACGGAGGAGATGGAGGACCTGCTCGCAGAAATCAAGGCGCGTCCCGGCCTGGTGGGAGTCGCGATTTACAACCCGGACGCGCAGGTGGTGGCGCACACCATTGTGGCCGGGTTCGACTCCCTGGCTCCGGACGATCTGGTGCGCGGCGCCATGGCCCGGCGGGAGGCGGTCTCCTTGCTCGTCGAGACCGAGTCGGCGAGAATCCTCCGCTACGTCCAGCCGTTCCGATGGCCCGCCGGTCGGACCGGCGCGATCGAGGTCCAACAGACGCTCCGGGAGATGGAGCGCCAGTTCCGCCGGGCGGTGCGCTCCACCATCGTCTCTCGCCTGGTCGTACTCGCCCTGTTCGTCCTGTCCATCGCGATCCTGACGCGTTGGAGCATCGCGCGGCCGATCCGGGCCCTGGTTTCCGCCGCGCGCGCCGTGGGCCGCGGGGACCTAAGCCAACGGATCCCGGTCCCCCGTCAGGACGAGATCGGCGAGTTGGCCGCCGAGTTCAACCGGATGGCGGAGAACCTCCAGGCCGCCAACAACGAGCTGATCCGACAGGCCGAGGAGCGTCTGCGCCTGGAGCAGGAGGTCCAGCAGGCGCAAAAACTCGCCACGGTCGGCAGGCTCGCGGCCGAGGTCGCGCACGAGATCGGCACCCCGCTGAACGTGATCTCCGGTCGCGCCGAGGTCCTGGATCGGGCGGTGCCCCGCGATCATCCCGAACGCAGGAATCTGGATGTCATCCTGAGCCAGGCGGATCGGATCAAAGGCATCATCCGCGCCCTGCTGGACTACACCCGACCCCGCCGCCCCACGCTGCGGCCGGAGCCGATTCTGCCCCTTGTCGGGCGCGTGGCCTCCATCCTCATGGACCGCAGTCAGCGTCGGGGCGTGCGGCTCCAGATCGAGCTGCCCATCGGTCTCCCGCCGGTCATGGCGGACCCGGAGCATCTCCAGCAGGTCTTTCTCAATCTGGTCCTGAACGCGCTGGACGCGAGCGAAAAAGGCGGGACCGTGCGGATCACCTCCGGCTCGGACCCGACGCTTCCCCCCGAAGGGCGCGCCAGCATCCTGCGGGGCAAGGCGGACGCGTCGACGCTGGCCGTTCACGTGATCGACACCGGCAAAGGGTTGACCGCCGAGGAGTTGAACCGCGTCTTCGAGCCCTTCTTCTCCACGAAGACCCGGGGACAAGGGAGCGGTCTTGGTCTGGGGATCGCCGAGGAGATCGTGCGCGCGCATCGGGGGGAAATCGAGATGCTGAGCATCCCGGGTAAGGGCACCGAAGTCATCGTCCGTATCCCGCTGGCAGATGAGTCGCCCGCCCCGACGACGCCGGAGGTGGCCGAACATGCGCACTGACCTGTTCGGCCGGCTGCGGGCGGATTCGCGCTTCCAGCCGCGGATACCGGCGGCAACGTACCGGCTCCAGTTCAACTCGCGCTTCACCTTCGAGGATGCGCGAAGGCTCCTACCCTACCTGGACGCTCTGGGTGTGAGCGACGTGTACGCTTCGTCGTATCTGGGCGCCAGACCGGGCAGCATGCACGGCTACGACATCACGGACCACAACACCCTGAACCCCGAGATCGGGACCCAGGAGGACTATGATCGGTTCGTGGAGGCCCTCCGGGCCCACGGGATGGGGCAGATCCTGGACGTGGTCCCGAACCACATGGGAATCGCGGCCGGTTGCAACCCGTGGTGGAACGACGTCCTGGAGAACGGACCCAGCTCCCCGTACGCGGAGTTCTTCGACGTGGACTGGGACCCAGTCAAACGACAACTGGCCAACAAGGTCCTGCTACCGATCCTCGGAGATCAGTACGGCCGGGTGCTCGAGAATCAGGAGCTCGTCCTGGACTATTCCGGGGGGGCGTTCAGTCTGCGATACTACGAGACACGGTTACCCATCGACCCGCGGTCCGCCACCCAGATCCTGTCCCACCGGCTGGAGGCGCTCGCGAACGCACTCGGGGAGACGGACCTTCGCCTCCAGGAATACCACAGCATCATCACGGCGCTCACAAACCTGCCGGCGCGCACCGAGCACGCGCCCGAGCGGATCCTCGAACGCCTGCGCGAGAAAGAGGTGATCCGCCGCCGCCTGGCCCGCCTGACGGGGGAGTGCGAGGCGGTCCGCATCTCCATCCAGGAAACCATCCGCATCTTCAACGGAAAGCGGGAAGACCCCCGCAGCTTCGATCTGCTGGACCGCCTACTGGACGACCAGGCCTACCGGTTGGCGTACTGGCGGGTGGCGGGCGAGGAGATCAATTACCGACGGTTCTTCGATATCAACGAGCTGGCGGCCATCCGAATGGAAAACCCGGCCGTCTTCCGCGAGACCCACCGGTTGATCTTGCGTCTCGTCGCCGAGGGGAAGGTCACCGGCATCCGTCTCGACCATCCGGACGGCCTCTTCGATCCCCCTCGCTACTTCCAAGCCCTCCAGCGCGAGCGCGCCCTCGAAGCGATCCGAACCGCCCCGGGGTTGGGCGAGAGGGAGGCGGCATCCGACCGGGAGGTCGCGGCGTTTCAGGCCGGGGAGGCGTTCGACCGGACGTGTCAGTCGGATCCGACCCAGCGCGGCTGCCGCCCCTTGTACCTGCTGGCGGAGAAGATCCTGGCCAAAGGAGAGCGGTTGCCCGGCCACTGGGCCATCCACGGAACCACGGGATACGAGTTTCTGCATCTCGTCAACGGGCTGTTCGTGGACGGCCGAAACGAGCGGGCCATCACCGCCGTGTATGGCGCCTTCACGGGGCAGCGGACGCCGTTCGCCGACTTGGTCTACGAGTCGAAGCAACTCATTCTACGGGTGTCGATGTCCAGCGAGCTCAACGTCCTCGGGCACGCGCTCGATCGATTGTCGGAGCGAAACCGGCACTCGCGGGATTTCACCCTCAATAGCCTCACCCACGCCCTCCGCGAGGTCATTGCCTGTTTTCCAGTGTATCGGACCTACATCGACGGTCGGAGTCCAGAGGTATCCGTGCAGGACCGCGCCTGCGTCGAAGTGGCCGTAGCGTTCGCCAAGCGGCGCAATCCCACGACCAACGTCTCCATCTTCGATTTCGTGCGGGACACCCTCTTGCTCCGCTATCCTGAGAATGCCGAGGCGACGTACCGGCAGGACCAATTGGCCTTTGTCCAGAAATTCCAGCAGGTGACCGCCCCGGTCACCGCCAAGGGGTTGGAGGACACGGCCAACTACCGCTACCACCGGCTCGTGAGCCTCAACGAAGTGGGGGGCGAGCCCGACCGGTTCGGGGTGTCCGTGGAGGAATTCCACCAGCAGTGCCTCGCCCGACGGGAAAAGTGGCCAGCGAACCTGTCCGCCACCTCGACCCACGACACGAAACGCAGCGAGGACGTGCGGGCGCGGATCCATATCCTCTCCGAAATCCCACGCGCCTGGCAGGAGGCCGTCTCCCGCTGGCGGCGGTGGAATCGTCGCCATCTCTCCACGGTGGAGGGTCAGCTGGCCCCCGATCGGAACGACGAATACCTCCTCTACCAGACGCTGGTGGGCGCCTGGCCCCTCCTCCCTTCAGGGCCGGACGAAGCGGTCATCTTCGCGTCGCGGATCGAGCAGTACATGCTCAAGGCGGTGAAGGAGGCAAAGCTCAACACCAGCTGGATCAACCCGAACGAGGCGTACGACGAGGCCCTCAAGAGCTTCGTGGCCAGGATCCTCGCCCCCGGGCCCGGCAACCGATTCCTGATGGATTTCGTGGCCTTTCATCCTCCCATCGCGCGTCTGGGCATGGTCAACAGCCTGGCGCAGACCCTGCTGAAGATCACCGCACCTGGTGTCCCGGACTTCTATCAGGGGACCGAGCTCTGGGACTTCAGCCTGGTGGATCCGGATAACCGACGGCCGGTGGACTTCTCGGCCCGGGCGGCCCTCTTGACCGGCCTGCAAGCACGAATCGCCGCGGGCAGTCCGGCCGCCGTGACCCGCGATCTGTTGGCACACTGGGAGGATGGTCGCGTCAAGATGTACGCCATCCATCGAGCCCTTCACTGCCGACGTCGGTCGCCGGAGCTGTTCCAGGCGGGGGACTACGTCCCATTGCGGACGGGGGGAGCCGGCGGCGATCACCTCGTCGCCTTCGCCCGCCGGCGGGCGACGGGCGTCGCCATCACGGTGGTGCCCAGACTGGCCGCGGCTCTGACCGATAACGGAGCGCGGTTCCCTCTGGGTCCGGACTCCTGGCAGGACACGTGGGTGGAGGTGCCACGGGACTTCCCCGCAGGCGCGTATACCGACCTGTTTACTGGCGCTGCGATGGAAGCGTCCGCGGGCGAGGGCCGACGCCTTCCCGTCCGCGACGTCCTGGCGGATTTCCCGATCGCGCTGATGGAAGCCGCCCCGTGATCCGCGGAACGGCGGATGCGAAGCCGGGGCGGGGCGGGGTTGGTCCGGTTGACGGTAGGTAACACGGGAGAGGAGTGGCGCGGTATGCCTGGCGCGACGACAACGAACCGTTCGCTCCGCGGGGACGTGAGATCGGTCTCGATCGGGAATGTTCGGCCGGAGCTGGACGGCGGCCGGTTCCCCGTCAAGCGCGAGATGGGAGATCTCTTCGAGGTGACCGCCGACATCCTGCGCGATGGCCACGAGGCGCTGGCGGCGGTGCTCCAGTACCGCACAGTGAAGGACCCGGGCTGGCACGAGGTCCGGATGGAACCCCTGGGGAACGACCGCTGGGTCGGCCGATTCCCCCTGACGGAAAACACCCGATACCTGTACACCATCGAGGCCTATCCGGACCCCTATCGCACGTGGGCCGAGGATGTGAAGAAACGCCTGGCAGCGGGTATGGACGTGACCAGCGAGGTCTTGGAGGGGGCGGGGCTCCTCCGGCGCACGCTGCCGCGCGCCGCCGGAGCCGACCGCAAGCGCCTGGAGGCGCGCCTGGCCGATTTCGAACGAGCGGACACCGCCGCCGCGCGGGTTCGGATTCTCCTGGACGAGGAGACGCTGGAATTGGTCGAGACCTATCCCGACCGGAGCGGCTCCACGCGGTACGATCGGGAGCTGGAGGTCGTGGCCGACCGGGTTCTGGCCCGATTCGCCGCCTGGTACGAGATGTTCCCCCGATCCCAAGGGCCGCTGCCGAGCCGGCACGGGACGTTGCGCGACTGCATCGACCGACTGCCGGACATCGCCGGCATGGGGTTCGACGTGATCTACCTGCCGCCCATTCACCCCATCGGCGTGAGTTTCCGCAAGGGCAAGAACAACAGCCTGACGGCGGGGCCGGACGATCCCGGGTCCCCGTGGGCCATCGGCAATGAGCACGGGGGGCACAAGGCCGTGGAGCCCGCCCTGGGAACGCTCGAAGACCTCCGCGCGCTCGTCCGCACTGCGCGGCAGGCCGGGATGGAAGTGGCTCTGGACTACGCCTTGCAGTGCTCTCCCGACCATCCCTACGTCCGCGAGCATCCGGAGTGGTTTTATGCCCGGCCCGACGGCACCATCAAGTACGCCGAGAACCCACCCAAGAAGTACCAGGACATTTACCCGCTCAACTTCTACTGCCGGGACCGCGAGGCGCTCTGGGAGGAGGCGAAGAGCATTCTGCTGTTCTGGATCGAGCAAGGGGTCCGGATCTTCCGGGTGGACAACCCGCACACCAAGCCCATACCGTTCTGGGCCTGGGTCATCGCGGAGATCCAAGCGGTGTACCCTGAGGTTCTCTTCCTTGCCGAGGCCTTCACGCGGCCGAAGGTGATGCAGGCGCTGGCCAAGGTGGGATTCACGCAATCCTACACCTATTTCACGTGGCGGAACTTCAAGCAGGAGCTGATCGACTACTTCACCGAGCTCACCCAAAGCGACATGGCGGAGTATTTTCGCGGGAACCTCTTCGCCAACACACCGGACATCCTGGCGCCCATCCTCCAGCGGGGAGGGCGGCCGGCCTTCAAGATGCGCTTGGTCCTCGCCGCCACCCTCTCCTCCGTCTACGGGATTTACAGCGGGTACGAGCTGTGTGAGAATGACGCCATCCCAGGAACCGAGGAATACCGAAACTCGGAGAAGTACCAGATCACGGCGAGAAACTGGAACGCCCCCGGAAACCTCAACGAGTACATCGCTCGCATCAACACGATCCGCCGGGAAAACCCGGCGCTCCACGAATACCGGAACCTGCGCTTCTATCCCAGCGACCACGACGACGTCCTGTGGTTCGGCAAGCGGAGCTTCGACGGCGGCAACACGGTTCTGGTGGCGGTGAACCTGGACCCCTTCGAACCACACCACACCACGGTGCACCTCCCGCTCGATGCCATCGGGATCGGCGCCGACGAGCGCTTCCAGGTGCAAGAGTTGATCACGGGAACACGCCATCTCTGGAAAGGGGTGGAGCAGACGATCCGCCTGGACCCGAACGGGGAGCCGGCCGCGATCTTCCGCGTCAGTCGGTTCCCGCACAAGGACTACGGCACGCCGTGTTACTGAACACGGACGATCGCTGCCGGAGCGCATACGCATGCGCCGGCCTATTGGTCGGTGGCCATAGGGCATTGCGTGTCGCACGGCAGAACCCGCAGGTCGGCCTGCGGATCTTGGACCGTCACCCTTGAACATTACACCGTGAAGGTTGAACCTCAACCATGACCGATCTCTGGTACAAAGACGCGATCTTCTACGAGCTGCACGTCAAGGCCTTCCAGGACGGAAACGACGACGGCATCGGCGACTTCCGGGGCCTTCTGGACCGGCTGGATTATATTCAGGATCTGGGTGTGGACGGCTTGTGGCTGCTCCCGTTCTATCCGTCGCCCCTCCGCGACGACGGGTACGACATCGCCGACTTCCATGCCGTCTCTCCTCTTTACGGAACCATGGGCGAATTCCAGCAATTCCTGGACGCGGCCCACCGCCGCGGACTCAAGGTCATCACCGACCTGGTGGTGAACCATACCTCCGATCAGCACCCCTGGTTCCAGGAGGCCCGCCGCGATCCCACCTCGCCCAAGCGGGACTATTACGTCTGGAGCGACACGGACCGGCGCTACCCCGAAGCACGCATCATCTTCGTGGACACCGAGAAGTCCAACTGGACGTGGGACCCCGAGGCCAAGGCGTACTTTTGGCACCGCTTCTTCAGCCACCAGCCGGATCTGAACTACGACAACCCCAAGGTGCAACAGGCCATCCTGGACGCCATGCGGTTCTGGCTGGACAAGGGGTTGGATGGCTTTCGCTGCGACGCCGTGCCCTACCTCTTCGAGCGCGACGGGACGAACGGCGAGAACCTCCCCGAGACCCATGCCTTTCTCAAGCGCTTGCGCGCCACCCTGGACGTCGAGTACCGCGGCCGAATCCTCCTGGCCGAGGCCAACCAGTGGCCCAAGGACGTGCGGCCGTACTTCGGCGACGGGGACGAGTTCCACATGGCGTTTCACTTCCCCCTCATGCCGCGGATCTTCATGGCCGTGCGGAGCGCGGATCGGCGGCCGATCACCGACATGTTCCTCCACACACCGCCCATCCCGGAATCGTGCCAATGGTGCGTCTTCCTCCGGAACCACGACGAGCTGACGCTGGAGATGTGCACGGACCCGGAGCGGGACTATATGTACTACGCCTACGCCCAGGACCCCGTGATGAAACTGAACATCGGGATCCGTCGGCGCCTGGCTCCGCTGCTGGAGAACGATCGGAGGAAAATCGAGCTGCTTCACAGCCTCTTGTTCACCCTGCCCGGCACCCCGATCATCTACTATGGGGACGAGATCGGCATGGGGGACAACATTCACTTGAAGGACCGCAACGGCGTTCGCACGCCGATGCAGTGGTCCGCCGATCGGAATGCCGGCTTCTCTCGATCCGATCCGGGCCAGTTGTGCAGTCCCGTGATCGTGGATCCCCTCTATGGCTACCAGGCCGTCAACGTGGAGGCGCAACTCCGCACCCCCTCCTCCCTCCTGCTCTGGATGCGGCGGTTGATTGCCGCTCGGAAGTCATCCCGGGTCTTCGGAAGGGGGACCTTGAGATTCCTCCCGCCGGCCAACACCCGTGTCCTGGCGCACGTGCGAGAATATCAGGGGGAGACCATCCTCACCGTCCACAACCTGGCCGGCTCCTCGGAGCCGGTGGAGCTGGATCTCCGGGACTTCCGCGGCGCCACCCCCGTCGAGATGCTGGGTGGGGCGCGCTTTCCCCCCATCGGTGACCAGCCCTACGTCCTGGGCCTGGGACCGTACGGGTACTACTGGTTCCGATTGCAGCGGTCGGACGCTCAAACGGAGACGTATGGCATCGAAGCCACAGCCATCTGAGATCAAGGCACTGTTCCTGACCCGGGAGTATCCCCCCGAGGTGTATGGGGGCGCCGGGGTCCACGTCGACTATCTCACCCGGGAGCTGGCCAGGCTGATCCCGGTCGAGGTCCGGACGTTCGGCGACCAGGATCTCTCCGAGAAGAACCTGGACGTCCACGGGTTCCGGTTCGCCCAGGGCGGGTCGGAGGACGTTCCCGAGAAGTTCCTCCTTGCCCTGCAGGCCCTCCGCGTGGGCATCGGCTTCGCCGCCCGTGTAATCCAGGCCGACGTCGTCCACTGCCACACCTGGTACGCCCACTTCGGCGGGCTGCTGGCCAAGCTCTTGTACGGAATTCCCTTGGTGATTACCGCGCACTCGCTGGAGCCCCTCCGGCCGTGGAAGCGGGAGCAATTGGGCCGGGCAGCGGATTTGTCGGCCTGGGTCGAGCGGACGGCCCTGGAGGCGGCGGACGCCGTCATCGCGGTCTCCCAGGAGATGAAGGCGGACATTCTGCGGCATTTCCGGGTCTCCGCCGAACGAGTCGCGATCATCCACAACGGGATCGACCCCGACGAGTACAACCGGGTGGAGGCCCGCGACCGCCTTGCGCGGTTCGGTATCGATCTCGCGCGACCCACGGTCCTCTTCCTGGGTCGCATCTCGCGTCAGAAAGGGATCCTGCACCTGCTCGCCGCCGTCCCGCACCTCGATCCCCACGCCCAGGTGGTCCTCTGCGCCACCAGTCCGGACAGTGAGGAGATCGCGCGCGAGGTGCAGGCCGCGCTGGACCGTGTCCAGGAGGTGCGGGACCGGGTCATCTGGATCCGAGAGATGGTGGACCGGCCGACAGCCATCCAGCTCTATTCGCAGGCGTCGGTGTTCTGTTGCCCCTCGATCTACGAGCCGTTCGGCATCATCAACCTGGAGGCCATGGCCTGCCGGACCCCGGTGGTCGCCAGCGCGGTCGGCGGGATCCCGGAGGTCGTGGTGCACGGAGAGACCGGGTTCCTGGTCCCTGTGGCGAAGCAAGCCGAGCCTCCGTTCGAGCCCGTGCGGCCCGATGAATTCGCTCGCGATCTCGCGCGATCCATCAACGCCCTCCTCGCGGATCCCGCGCTCCGCCGGCGCATGGGCGCCAGCGGGCGGCGCCGGGTCGAGGACCGATTCAGCTGGCGCGCGGTGGCCGAGGCAACGCTCGGCCTCTACAAAACCCTGCTGCAGGGTGACAGGCCGACACACCATCCCGGAGGCGCGTGATGGCCGGCAAGACACGATCCTCCCCGTCGAGACCCCCAGGGCGCGTGGTAACCCGCCGGGCACCCCGCAAGGCATTGCCTCCGGAGGAGCTCACCGCCCGTGCGGCAGCGGCCCTCCCGGCCTGGCTTCCGACCCGGCGCTGGTTCGGAAGCAAGACCCGGAACGTCGCCGGGGTCGTTCCCCTGGATGTGACGACCGTTCCGGAAACCCGCGGCATTCTCGCCATCTTCGAGGTCACCTACACCGATGGGGGGCGAGAGACCTACAATGTCCCGGTCCTCCCTGCCTCCGGCAAAGGCGAGATCCGAGACGCCATGGAGGATCCGGAATTCTGCCGCGCCCTGCTCGGGCACCTTCGGGCGCAAACCTCCTTGGCGGGTCGGCGGGGGGTGTTCCACTTTACACCGACGGCCCTCCTGACGGAGATCGCGCCCGGCGCGCCGGAGGCCGTCTCCCGCGTGGCGGCCGAACAGAGCAACACCTCCGTCGTCTACGACGCCCGGGCCGTCCTGAAGCTGTTCCGGAAACTCGAGAGCGGCGCGAATCCGGACTTCGAGATCGCCGACTACCTCACCCGGGGAACGGCCTTCCGCGGGATCCCTAGGCTGGTTGGCTCGATCGCCTACGAGCGCGACAGGGAGACGCCAATTACGCTGGGCGTCGTTCAGGAGTTCGTTCCGAATCAAGGCGACGCGTGGACGGCCACCCTGGGCCGGCTGGCCGATTACTTCGCCGCCGCGCAGGAGGGCCTAGAGGCCGAGGGAACGGGCAGCGAGGCCTTCGCGCGGACGCTGGCGGACGCCGACGCCGAAGAAGCGCGTCGGCTGGGTGCACTGACCGGGCAGCTTCACATGGCCCTGGCCTCCGCCACCGAGCCCGCGTTTGCTCCCGAAGTGGTGAGCGGCGCCGAGGTCGCAGTCTGGCGGGAAGGGATGCAGGCGTACCTCGACCGCGTCATGCAGACGCTGGCCTCTGTCCACGAGACCCTGCCCCCCACCGTCCGCGACCTGGCGCACCAAACCCTCGAGTCCGCGGCCCGCCTGCGGGAAAGCCTGACGACCCTGGACGCCCTAGGCGCGGAGTCGGTCACGAAGATCCGCATCCACGGGGACTACCACCTGGGGCAGGTGCTCAAGGCCGGCGACGGCTTTGTCATCCTGGATTTCGAAGGGGAGCCGACCCGGCCCCTCGCGGAGCGCCGCGCCAAACACTGCGCCCTGAAGGACGTGGCCGGGATGCTCCGCTCCTTTGCCTACGCCGCCGAGAGCGGTCTCGCGGCGGCGACCATGGAGACGCCTGGGGAGCGGGACCGACTTGTCCCGTGGGCGGAGCGATGGGAGCAGGGGGTCCAGGCGGCGTTTCTCGAGGGCTACCTCGCCGAGACCTTGCAGCGTGGAGCCCGCTTCCTCCCGGCCGACCGCGACCGCCTGGACGCCGCCTTGCGCGCCTTCGTCCTCGACAAAACGGTCTACGAGCTGCAATACGAGCTCGACCACCGGCCGACCTGGGTCCGCATCCCCTTGGAGGGCTTGCGACGGGCCGGGAGGGTCACGCCCAGGCCGGCGCCCGCGTCCCTTCGCCTCGGGGCGGGACCCTTCGGCTTCGTGGCTTGCCTGGAGCTTCGGGAGTTCGTGGGAGTGCGCGCCGAGAACGAACGCCAGCTCGCCGATCTCATCGACGAGGTGTCCCTGGACTCAATCTACTACCACACCCACGGCTTCTTTCTCCGGCACAAATTCGTCGCGGGCGCCTATCCCAACGACTTTGCGACCTGGGCAGCCGTCCAGGTCCGGGATCGGGTGCTCGGCGAACGCCTGGCCATGGTGGACCCCGCGCACTTCCCGAACCTCCAGGCGCTGCGCGAGGAGCTCGTGTCGGTCATCGACGATCACCTGCGCGGCCTCCAGGTCGTTCCCGCCGCGCTCCTAGGCGAACCATTCGAGTTCATCCAGTCCCGCATCGTAGAGGTTCCCACGGGAACCGAGGTCCGAACGCTGGAGGAGCTGCGGAGCGCCTTGCTGGACGTGGACGTGAGCGCCATCTACTTCCACCTGGTCGAGGCGCGGATGCGGCTCGGCCGAGGACAGAACGATTTCGCCGCCTGGCTGGAGCACGGGCTGGGCCTTCCACCGCTGGCGGCCAAGGTGCGGGCCGTTGATCCGTACGCCGGCAGCCTGGAGCGCGCCCGGACCCGGCTCATCCAGTTGTGCGACGAAGCGTTGGCGGCGGGGACATGACGATGATACCGGCCCAACTGGAAGCCTATCGCGAGGTGGCGCCACAGGGGACGCTGGAACTGCTCGCCCGTCTCGCCGAGCGGCTGCGGGGGCGACGGTTCGTCCATGTGAATGCCGGCCGCTATGGCGGTGGGTCGCCGGAAATCCTGAACCGGCTCGTGCCCATGATGCAGGACATGGGAATCGATTCGGCGTGGGAGGTCATCGTCGGCGACCCGGAGTTCTACGCGGCAATCCGCGCGCTGGAGTTGGCGGCCGCGGGCCGGGAGCACCACATCACCGACAGCATGCTCCGGTCGTACGAGGGGACGGCGGCGGCGAATTGGCCCACGCTCCCCCTGGATGCCGACCTCGTCATGATCCACGATCTCGCGCCGCTTCCGCTGGTTCGTCACCGGCGGGACCGGGGGCGCTGGGTGTGGCGCTGTCACACCGACCTGTCCCGGGCCTCTCGGCGCATCTGGCACCTCCTGCGGCGCGACGTCGGGCGTTACGACGCGACAGTCTTCTCCCTTCCGAAATTTGCCCAGCGGGTGCCCGTTCCGGCCCTGATCATCCATCCCTCCGTCGACCCTCTCAGCGAAAAGAATCGCGACCTGAGCCGGGCCGAGGTCCAGCAGGGCCTGGATCGGCTGGGGATCCCCCGGGACAAACCCATCCTCCTCCAGGTCGCCCCGTATATTGCGTCTGCGGACCACCTGGGCGTGATTCAGGCCTACCGGCTGGCCAAGAAGTACGTGGCTTGTCGGCTGGTCCTGGCGGGCGGCGTGGCCTCCGACAACCCGGAGGGCACGGCGGTCATGGCCGAGGTGCGCCAGGCCGCCGCCGGGGACGCGGACATCCACCCCCTCGTCCTGCCACCGGACGCAGCGCGGGAGATCAACGTCCTCCAGCGCGCCGCCGCTATCGTGTTGCACAAGCCCCTCACGGAAGATTTCGGTCTGGGCGTGGCCGAGGCCATGTGGAAGGGAAAGCCCGTCATCGGGAGTTTCGCCGGAGGCATCCCGGTGCAGGTGATCTTCGAGGTCACCGGGTACACGGTCAACTCGGTGGAGGGAGCAGCCTTTCGGATCCGTCAACTGCTGGACAACCCGGACCTCATGGCCCGGCTCGGGGGCGCCGCCCGAGAATACGTCCGCCGAAACTTCCTCATCACGCGACACCTGGGCGATTACCTTGCCCTGCTGGCCAACCTCACGGGATAGCCAAAGGATGCCCGGATGACGGAGCCGATCGGGGCGGCACATCTCCTGAACGACGGCGATCTCCACACCGTGGACTCGCTCGGGCCGGTAGAGGTTCTGGTGGGGGTGTGCGCCCTGAACCAAGCCCGCAGCGCGGTTCGCGTCGTCGAGGCGGCAGCGGCAGGACTGGCCGCCCCGCTCGCAGATCGGAAGTGCGGCATCGTCGTCGTCGAGGCTGGATTTCGGGACGAGACAGTGGACGCCGTCACGCGCTGGGTGGCTTCCCGCGTCCCCGGTCCGCCGGTGTGCTGCGTCCGGATCGCCGGACCGCCCAGCCGCTCGCGGGCCATCATCGGCGCGCTGACTGTCGCGCACCGTCTCGGCCCCGCGGTCTGCGCCCTGGTGGATGCCGGCCTGGTCAGCCTGACGCCCGAAGGACTCGGGCGGCTCGTGCAACCGATCCTTGCCGGGGAGGCGGACTGCGTGAGTCCGGCGTACACGCACACGGCCGCGGAGGGAACCCTCACCACGAACCTGCTCGCCCCCATGTGCCGGGCACTGTACGGCCGACGGATCCAGCAGCTCCTTGGGGGGTGTGCGGCGCTCTCGGGGCAGGTCGTGACGCGACTCCTCGAGACCGAGGCCCGGGATAGCGACCTGACCGGCCATGGCCTGGAGATCCGGTTGGCGATCGATGCCATCACCTCCGGGAACCGGATCGTAGAGGTACATCAGGGGCGGAAGGCGCTGGACGCCGGTTTGGCGCCGCCCGACTTGGCCACCACGATCGCCCATACGGTGGGCCCCTTCTTCCACCTGATGGACCGGTACCGCGCGGCCTGGTCGGAGAGCGGCGCGAGCACCTCCGTTCCGCGGATTGGGGATCCGCCCACTATCCTGCCGGAAACCGGCGAGGTCCACCTGGACCGGATGGTCCGCGCGTTCAAGCTGGGGCTCAAGGATCTGTTGCCGGTCTGGGAGCAGGCACTCCAGGAAGAGACGCTGGCCTCGCTCTACCCGCTGGGCCTGCTGTTCCCAGACGAGTTCATTTTTCCCGCGGAACACTGGGCCCGCGTGGCGTTCGATTTCGCCGTGGCTTACCACGAGCAGCGGCTGCCGCGGGATCATCTGCTGCGGGCCTTGACCCCGCTATATCTCGGCCGGGTGGCGGCCTTCCTGCGCGAGACGCAGGCCGGGACGTCCGCCCGCTTCCCGGCGGTCCTGGAAGGCGTCGGCAGAGCCTTCGAAGTCGAGAAGGCGGGACTGGCCGCCCGATGGAGGTAGAGACATGCGAGACCCTTGGAGCGACGTCCTGGTAACCTCGTTTCGAGAGGTGATGGACCGGTTGAGCCACGCGGCGCCCCGCCTGCTGGCGGTGCTTACCCTGATCGCGGTGGGGTGGGCCGTGGCCGCGGTCGCCCGTCGTCTCGTCGTCCGCATCTGCCGCGTGCTGAACGCGGATGCCCGCTCCGCCCGTTGGGGACTGACGGCCGGCTTGGCCCGGAGCGGCATCCAGCAGCCCCCGTCGTTACTGGTCGGCCGGCTGACCTTCTGGACGATCCTTTTCGTCACGCTCCTCATGGCCATAGAGGCGCTGGAGATGCCGGCCACGTCCGGCCTCGTGGCCGTCGTGGTTCGCTTTCTCCCGAACCTTGTCATCGCCGGCCTGGTCTGGATGGTGGGATGGCTTCTGGCGAATTTCATGGCCCAGGCGGTCTTGATTGCCGCGGTGAACGCCCAGGTGGCCTTGGCCCCGCTCATCGCCGGGGCGGTCCGCTGGCTGGTCCTCGTCTTTGCCGGCGCCGCGGCCCTCACGCAACTCGGCATCGCGCGCGAGATGGTGCTCCTGACGTTCGGCATCGCTTTCGCCGGGACGGTGCTCGCATTGGCGCTGGCCTTCGGCCTGGGCGGCAAGGATCTAGCCCGAGAAATTTTGGAGAGTCGTATCCGCAAACGGGACGGAGACGACGATCACCTCACCCATGTGTAGATGAGGGACGGGCCTCCTTGGATCAGGCCGTGGCGACGGCGTGCGCCGCCGCCACGGCCGCGCGGAGATTCTCCGGCGGGGTGCTCGCCCCCAGGTTGCAGAGGTACAGGGCGAACCGCCCGCCCCGCGCCCCCACCTCGACGTAGCGTCGCACCCGCTCGGCGACCGCCTCGGGACGCGCACCCGCAAGAAACCCCGCACCGACCCCCAGAACCAGCGGCACGTCGTGGCGGACCGCGTACGCCTTGTAGAGCTCCGGGCCCAGCGCCTCGACGTCCGGGTCCTGGCCCAGGAGCGACCCCGGTCCCACCAGCAGCTTGAGGTCCAGCATCTCCTCGGGCCGCTCGATCAGTTGCTCACCCACCCAGTTCGCCACGAACACGCCCGGGCCGCACAGCGTGCGCAGCCGAAGAATCGACGGCACCACCCAGTCCCGGAGAACGGCCGGGCTGACGATCGGCGGCGACGCGGTGGCATCCACACCATTGAATCGGGCGCTCTCCGGAAAATGGCGCTGCTGGTAGAGTATCCAGGGGGCCAGCACCTCCTCGGTGATCCGCGTCAAGAGGTCCCGGGCGAAATCCGGGTCGGTGTAGATGTCCAGCAGGAATTGCTCGATGCCGCGCAGATTGGTGGCCAGCGTGAACGGGGCGCAGAAGCTCAACCCCGGCTCGATGCCCGTGAGCCGCCGGAACGCGGCGTGCATGGCGAGGACCCGTCCGCAGGCGTCGACAGAGTCGAACCGGGGTGTCCGGATGCGCGACAGGTCGGCCCGGTCACGCACCAGGGGGGCATCCCGGTCGATGTCCGGCATGCCCGTGTCGCTCCACCGAATGCCTTGTCCCAGCGCCTCGGCCTCGATGTTGTAGACGTCGTACGTGATGGCGGGGACATCCAGGCCAAACCTCGCCTGAACGTCCAGCGTCGCCGCCACCAGAAGCTCCGGTCGCCGGAAGAACTCGCGCCGGGGAATACCACACTGCTCCGCCACGAATTCGTGCATCTGCGCATAGACGGGAATCCGTGGGCTCGGACCGCGCATGGCGTCGGCCATCAGGGTGACGCCCTTCTGGAAGAAGGCGTAGCTCCCGTCGCGCGACTCAGACACGCGTGATGCCACCAAAGAACGCGTCCGACAGAATCTCCACGGGCCGCCCGTGGACCACCACGTCGACCAGCGTTCGCATCAGCGGCAACTCCTCCGGCCCGAGGAGACCGCGTTGTACAAGGCGCGGGAGGGCCTGCCCCATCACCCGGACGATCTCCGCGCTCTCCAGAGTGAGGCCTTTCAGGATCTCGCGTGCCTCGCGCATGGTGTGCCCCTTCCCGAGGAGCGTTCCCAACCGAACCGTCCGCCCACCCATGCACGTCACGTACAGATCCCCGGCTCCCGGAAGCCCGTACGCAAAGGCCTGCGTGCCGCCCACGAGCCGGAGCATCCGCTCGATCTCGGTGCAAGCCTGGCCGAACAGCGCCGCGGCCAGGTTGTACATGTGCGCGCCCGCGGCGTCCACACCGCCCGACTTCTCCAGCAACCCCAGCGCCAGCCCGACCCCGAGCGTGTAGGCGTTCTTGAGCGCGGCGCAGTATTCCAGTCCGACCAGGTCGGTGGTCGTCCAGATGTGATAGTACGGGGTGCGGAAGGCCGCGGCCAGCCGCTCCACCGCATCCCCGTCTCGACAGCCGAACAGCACACAGCTCTGCCGCCGTCCGGCCAGCTCCCCGGCGATGCAGGGTCCGCCGATGGCCGCCAGCGAAACCTTCTCGCGGATCGCGGCAGGCAATTCGCCTTTCAGGACGTCGGGCAGAATGGCGAGATCGCCGTTCGCGTCCAGCTCCAGCCCTTTCGTGATGGCGATGATCATCTGGCCGGGACGCAGATGCGGCCCGATGGTCCGCCCGACCCAGTGCACCCCCGAAGAGTTCACGCCGCTGACGATGATCTCGGCGCCGTCGAGGGCTTGCGCCGCGTCCTCAACCCGGTAGGCCCGAACCCCCGCCGGCAGCTCCCGCTGAAGCTTTGGGTGGTATCGTTTCTCCTGGCAACTGGCAATGATCTCGGCATCCAGGTGCGTCCCCACCAGCCGCACCGTGTGGCCGTTGTCCGCCAGCGGCCACGCCGTCCCCGTCCCCATGAACCCGGCCCCCACAATCGTCACGATCGCCATGCGTCTCTCCTGCTGGTCGTATGTCCGGAACTCCAAAAATGCCAAGGGATGGCGCATAGCATACGCGTGGGTTCCGTCAAGGGTCAAGCGGTTAACGGCCGGTCGGCCTTCATGCGTCCGGCAAGTAGAATTGAAAACGTTGTGAGTTCCAAGAACGGCGATGGCGGGTTCAATGGCGATTGGTGCCGGGAGCCCGGAACACACGGTGTAATTCCGTGGAAACACAAGCTTCTGTTTGTGCGGTTCAGCGGGCAGTGGGCTATGGTGGCGTGCACACGTTCATCTATTCAGGGAACCGGGGGCGGGTCCTGTTCATCGAACCAGCGATCTCCCCACCCCCCTCCGCAGGTTCCTCTTGACATCCCCGGCTAACAGATTATAAATCATAGTATAATAGTCTTGAACTAGAGACGGAGCGATTTCCGTGGGTTACAGCGGTTTCCACGTTACATTCTGGACGCGCCGAGCCTCTGCCGTGGTGGAACCCGGTAGCCGCAAGCAATGTACGCGCGCGTCCTTCCGCCTGTTGGGGCGCGGCGTCTTCTGACGTTCTCCATTCCCTGTTCGCAACCGCAGCGCGGTTCCCCCTCCTGATCCGATTTAGACCGCACCCCTGGCGTGGACACGTGCCGAAGGAAAAACGCTGAAGGATAGGTGGCGTCTAATTCACTCGCTTCTGCAAACAGACATGACCCGCGATTGCCAGGTAACTCCTTTCTGGGGTCTGATACCATGCCAGAGCTTATGTCGCATCCGCTGCAAGCTCTTGACGAGGACACGGCGCTCCGCACGATCCTTGAGGGCACGGCGACCGAGACCGGCGAGCGCTTCTTCACCGCACTGGTGGAGAGTCTCGCCAGGGCGCTTGGGACACATGGGGCGTGGGTCACCGAGTATCTTTCGGCGACTCGGACGCTCCGAGCCCTCGCGTTCCGTCTGGGCGGAGAGTGGATAGAGGGCTGGGAGATGGCCGTCGATGGGACACCGTGCGAGACGGTCATCGAAACTGTCGGGCTGGTCCACTACCCGGACAACGTCGTCGCGCTTTACCCGAACGATCCCGAGCTGAGGCGTTTGGGTGCCGTGAGCTACATGGGCGTACCGTTGCTCGACGCCGATCGCCGCATTCTCGGGAACCTGGCGGTCTTGGATACACGGCCGATGCCTGCCGAGCCGCGCGCGCTGGCCGTGTTTCGGATCTTCGCTGACCGCGCGGCCGCGGAACTCGGCAGACTTCGGGCCGAGGCCGAAGTGCGGGAGCGCGACGAAAAGCTCTCCCGGCTCGTCGACAGCGCGATGGACGCGGTCATCGAGATCAACGAGGACTGCCGGGTGACCCGAGCCAATCCCGCCGCCGGGCGTATCTTCGGGTGCACCGGCCGCGGACCCGGCGGAGCAGACCTCGGACGATTCCTGATGCCCGGGAGCGAGCGCAAGCTCGCTCAGGCCATCCACGAGTTGGATGGCCGCCCGGAAGGCCTCAAATGCTTGTGGATTCCGGGAGGACTCCACGCGAAACGCCTCGACGGCACGCCGTTCCACGCTGAAGTGACGCTGTCCCGGTTCGCCACGAAGCGTGCCACCTTCCATGCGCTGATCCTTCGCGACGTGGACGACCGTTTGGAAGCGGAGCGTCGGATCCGGTCCTTGTCGGCCGAAGCGGAGTACCTCCGGGAAGAAATCAAGACCCTTCACAACACCGACGACATCGTCGGCCACAGCGAGCCGTTGCTGCGCACCATGCGGGACGTCGATCAGGTCGCCCCAGCCGATACCACGGTCCTCATTCTCGGCGAAACGGGCACCGGGAAAGAGCTTGTCGCCCGGGCCATACACGCCGCCAGCCCGCGGCGCGACCGCCCCTTCATTAAGATCAACTGCGCCGCGATACCGGCGACGCTGATGGAGAGCGAACTCTTCGGCCACGAGAAAGGGGCCTTCACGGGAGCGGCGAAGAGTCGGCATGGGCGTTTCGCGCTGGCGGACGGTGGGACGATCTTCCTGGACGAGGTCGGCGAACTGCCGCTGGACCTGCAGGGCAAATTGCTTCGGGTCTTGCAGGAGAAAGAGTTCGAGCCCATCGGGGCCATGCGTACCCGGAAGGTGGACGTCCGCGTGCTGGCGGCGACGAACCGGGATCTCTTGCAGGGGGTCCGGTCCGGCGAGTTCCGAGAGGATCTCTACTACCGACTCAACGTCTTTCCAATTCACGTCCCGCCGCTCCGAAATCGCGGCGAGGACATCGCCCTGTTGGCTTGCGTGTTCGCCAAGCGGTCCGCGTGCAAGCTGGGGCGTCAGATCGAGCCGCTGTCCCCGGAGTGTCTCCAGCGCCTGATGGCGTATAACTGGCCTGGAAACGTCCGCGAGCTCCAGAGTGTCATCGAGCGCGCCGTCATCACTGCGCGCGACGGGCAGCTGAATCTCGACCGCGCGCTGCCGCGGACCGCGGAGAGTGTCCCCGCGCCCGAACCGGAGGCGGCGCGTGGTGCCGCCGTCCACATTCAAACCGAGGCCGAGTTGAAAGAAGCGGAACGACGGAATCTGCTGCTCGCGCTGGAGGCAACCGGGTGGCGTATGGAGGGTGCAAGCGGCGCCGCTCGATTGCTCGGCATGAACCCCTCGACCTTGCGGTCGCGGCTGAAAGCGCTCGGCATGACCCGTAACGGACACACCTGATTCTTCTCGTCGCCCTCTGTCGCAGTCGCGTCGGGCCGACGGCCAGTCGCGAGTTTTCGCGGTTTCCACCGTGAGATCTCGTGGCGGCGCGACATCTCGCGGGAACCTGCTCACCTTCGCCGATTCGTAATGCATTGTTTTTCCTGGAGGAGTCCCTCCAATTCTCCGCTGGCACGCCGCCTGCTCTCTGTCCCGATGCGTCAGACGGAGCTACTGGAGGCCCGGGCGTGACGCGAACCGATTCCGCGTCGCGAATGACCCGCCTAGGATTCGAATCGAGACCGGCAGACGAGAGGAGGCTCTGCGATGGTGACACTTCGACCCGATCCGACCTTCTACCCTTCCCCCCGGCATGCGATGGGGGCGCCCTCCGAGGAGCTGGCGTATGTGGCCCTCCTCGATCCGACGGGGAAACGGCCCGATGCCATCGGCGTCGTGGATACGACAGCTGGGTCCAAGAGCTATGGGCAATTGGTGGGGGGCACGGACATGCCGCAGGCGGGCGACGAGCTCCACCACTTCGGCTGGAATGCCTGCAGCTCGCACCTTTGCCCTTACGCCCCCCACCCCCACGTCGAGCGTCGCTACCTAGTCGTGCCGGGCATCAACTCTTCTCGCATCAACATCCTCGACACCAAACCCGATCCGCGGCGTCCGCAGGTGGTGAAGGTCATCGATGCCGAGACCATCGCGAGGAAAACCGGCTATGCCGCGCCCCACACGGTCCACTGCGGAGAGGATGCGATATACGTCAGCGCCCTGGGTAACGCAGCCGGCGATGGACCCGGCGGCATTTTCATCCTGGACCACAACACCTTCGACGTGAAGGGCGCCTGGGAGAAAGACCGCGGGCCGCAGCGCCTCTCATACGACTTCTGGTGGCATCTGGGGTACGACACGCTGATCACCAGCGAGTGGGGCACCCCGAACATGGTACGGACCGGATTGCAACCCGAGCTCCTACTCAACGGCAGGTATGGCCATGCGCTCCACGTGTGGGATCTTCGCAAGCGGACCCACAAGCAGGTCCTCGACCTGGGGGCGCAGTACCAGATGCCCTTCGAGCTGCGGCCCGCTCATGACCCGCGAAAGGCGTACGGCTTCGTGAGCTGCGTGATCTCTCTGACAGATCTTACCGCCTCCATCTGGCTCTGGCACATGGATCGGAAAAACGGAAGCGGCGACTGGAAGATCACCAAGGTCATCGACATTCCGCCCGAGCCCGCCAGCGAGGAGGACCTGCCTCCCATGCTGAAGGCCTTCAAGGCCGTTCCGCCGCTGGTCAGCGACATCGTCCTCTCCCTCGACGACCGGTTCCTCTATGTCTCGTGCTGGGGAACGGGCGAGCTTCGCCAGTATGACGTGTCCGATCCGTTCCGCCCGAAACTGAACGGCTCCGTCCGCATCGGCGGCATCGTGAAGCGAACGCCGCACCCGGCCGACGCGAGCCGCCCGTTGAACGGCGGCCCGCAGATGGTGGAATTGAGCCGCGACGGGCGGCGGCTCTACTTCACCAACGGCCTCTATTCCCCGGTGGACGAGCAGTTCTATCCGGACGGCATCGAGGGCTGGATGGTGAAGGCGGATGTCAATCCCGAGGGCGGCATCGCCCTCGATCGCAACTTCATGCTCCGATGCGACCCGGGGATGCGGGCCCACCAGGTTCGCCTCCAGGGCGGAGACTGCTCGTCCGATTCCTTCTGCTACTCGTGAGGTGGGTCATGGACGACGGGATGTTTTGGTCCTGGATCGGGTTGTTCCTGCTCGGGGCCTGGCACGGGGTCAATCCCGGGATGGGATGGCTCTTCGCCGTCGCCCTGGGGCTCCAGGAGCAAAAGGGCTCGGCCGTCCGGCGCGCCCTCTGGCCCCTGGCCCTGGGGCACGGCCTGGCCATTGGGGCAGTGGTCCTCCTGGCCATGCTGGCCGGGTCTATCCTTCCGCTTGGCGCGCTGAAATGGGTGGTTGCCGCCGTCCTGGCGGGACTCGGCGTTTACCGGCTCGTCCGGAGTAGGCATCCTCGCTACGGTGGAATGCGTGTCAAGCCTAAGGAACTCGCCCTGTGGTCATTTCTGATGGCCTCGGCTCACGGAGCAGGGTTGATGGTCCTGCCGCTGGTCCTGGGGATGACTGCTGGTCCCTCGGCCGCCGGATCCACGGCATCGCCGCACGGCATCGCTCATGCCAGCACCGCCGTCGCGTCCGTCGGACACATAGATCACGGGGGGCACTCCATGATGCTGGTCTCCGTTCTACCGGACGGCCAGCTTGCAGGTCTCGCGGCGACGCTCGCTCACACAGTCGGATACCTCGTCGTCATGGGACTGATAGCCGTTCTCGTCTACGAGAAGCTCGGGTTGCGCCTGCTCCGAACCCTCTGGTTCAACCTCGACCTGGTCTGGGCGGGGACATTGATTTTCGCCGGCGTGTTGACCCCCTTTATCTGAGGCCGGGGCAACGAAAACGCCGCTACGAGCGTTTCCGCGGTCGAGAGGGAGGTCCGAGGCTCGTTTCTCCCATGGGACGACTGCCGGCCTCTGGAAAAGGAATCCGATGCGGACGGGCAATTGCACAGGACTGGCCCTTGCGGCCTTCGCGGCGAACTCCGTACTCTGCCGCATGGCGCTGGGCGGGACCGTGATCGATGCCGGCAGCTTCTCGGCCATCCGGTTGGCGTCGGGTGCTGCCGCATTGCTGCTGATCCTGGCGGTCCGCGAGGGCGGGAGAGTACGGCCAAGCGGGAGTTGGGTCTCGGCGGGATGGCTGTTTCTTTATGCCGTGGCCTTCTCGTTTGCCTACCTTGACGTGAGCGCGGGGACCGGTGCGCTGATCCTGTTCGGAAGTGTCCAGGCGACGATGATCCTCACGGCAGTTTGGGCCGGCGCCCGACCGGACGTTCGGGAGTCGGCGGGGATGCTGATGGCGCTCGGCGGCCTGGGATACCTGGCCTCGCCGGGGCTAGCGGCGCCCTCCCTGACGGGAGCGCTTCTGATGGCCGCCGCGGGTGGCGCCTGGGGTGCGTATTCCCTACGGGGCCGCGGCGTGGCCGACCCGCTGGCCGACACCGCCGGGAACTTCGTTCGTACGCTGCCCTTGGCGGCAGGGCTCGGCCTGCTCGCGCTCCGGCATTCCAGTATATCCGCCGAGGGTGTGCTCCTTGCCGTCGTGTCTGGCGCTCTGACGTCAGGGGTCGGCTACGCCCTGTGGTACGCCGCGTTGCGCGGACTCTCGGCCGCACGAGCGGCGGTGGTTCAGCTCTCCGTGCCCGTCTTGGCGGCCGGCGGAGGTGTGGCGTTCCTTTCGGAAGAGATCTCCACGCGCCTGATTCTGGCAGCGGTCCTGATTCTCGGCGGTGTGGGGCTTGCCCTGCGAGGCGGAGAGAAAAGGCGCCATGGGGATTTGTCCCCGGTCTCGACGCTGGGTCGGGCCCACCTCGTTGTCGGGGTGGGATTGCCACGGGATTGACCAAGGTCAGACAACGGCGACCCTCCGCCGTCGCCGCAAAACGCAATGTGCGGTCGGTGGACGGTGGCGAGGTACTGCGGTTCCGTTTGACCCGTCTCTGCCAGAAGCAGGTGCGGGCGCAAGCGCGCCCGACTGGGAAGTAGAGAAAGGGGGTACCAATGGCAACGTTGAACAACCGCGCAATCGAGGAACTGAAGCGCCACGTGAAGGGCCAGATCGTTCTCCCCGGCGATCCAAATTATGACGAAGTCCGAAAGGTATGGAATGCGATGATCAACCGCCGACCGGCTGTCATCGTGCAGTGCAAAGGACCGGATGACGTTCCGCATGCCATCCAGTGCGCCCGTCAGAACGGGCTCGAGATTTCCGTCCGCGGCGCAGGGCACAACATCGCCGGCAACGCCGTGTGCGAAGGCGGCATGATGATCGACCTTTCACCCATGAAGAGCGTCCGCGTCGACGCCGCGAAGAAGCGCGCCTATGTGGAACCCGGCGCCACCTTGGCCGAGGTCGACGAAGCGATCCAGGCGCACGGGCTGGCCACGCCAGTGGGAATCAATTCCACGACGGGCATTGCAGGTCTGACGCTGGGCGGCGGGTTCGGCTGGCTGACACGCAAGTACGGGATGACCGTCGACAACCTGGCCTCGGTGGAGTTGGTCACGGCGAACGGCAAGAAAGTCCGGGCGAGCGAGAGCGAGAACGCCGACTTGTTCTGGGCACTTCGAGGCGGCGGCGGCAACTTCGGGGTCGTTACCCAGTTCGAATTCACGCTTCATCCCGTCGGACCTCAGATCTTGGCCGGGTTGATCGTTTTTCCGTTGGAACAAGCCAAACAGGTGCTGAGGCAGTACCGCGAATTCGTGGCATCGGCGCCCGAAGAGCTCAGCGTGTGGGGCGTGCTTCGCCAGGCTCCGCCGTTGCCCTTTCTTCCCAAGGAGGTGCACGGCAAGGAAATTGTGGTGTTGGCCGTCTTTTACGGTGGGGATATCGGAGAAGGAGAGAAGCTGATCGCGCCCCTGCGTCGCTTCGGCAAGGCGCACGGCGAACATATCGGCGTGCAGCCATACGTGCAATGGCAGAAGGCCTTCGACCCTCTGCTGACGCCCGGCGCCAGGAACTATTGGAAATCGCACAACTTCCGAGAACTCCGCGATGAGAGCCTGGACACGATGATCGAGTTTGCACGGAAACTTCCCTCGCCCCAGTGCGAGATCTTTATCGCGCACATCGCTGGCGCAGCGAATCGCATCCCGGCGGACGCCATGGCGTACGGCCACCGGGATGCACGGTTCGTGATGAACGTGCACGGGCGATGGAACGATGCCACGCAGGATGCGACGTGCATTGGGTGGGCGCGGGCGTTTTTCGATGCCACTGCACCGCACGCATCGGGCGGTACCTATGTGAACTTCATGACCGAGGATGAATCCGGCCGGGTCACGGCGGCCTATGGTGCAAACTACGCGCGGCTGGCGGACATCAAGAAGCGGCACGACCCGGACAACGTGTTCCATCTGAACCAGAACATCAAACCATGAGGGCATCTTGCCGTCCTGGGCCGTTGATGGCGACGGGAGGCGGTTGGTCGCCAGATCGAATGCCCGTCCGCGCCGACACCCGAGGGGCCTGCCCGCAGCTCGTCGGGTGGGCGGTACGGAGAGTATCGAAAAGGGAGGAGGGCAACATGACGACGACAACCCTGGAACAGACCCGGTTCGATTCGACAAAGGCCGAGGCCTTCTCTGGCGAACTGCTGAACGCTCTCAATTACGGCGCGCTCTGCCTGATGGTCTCGGTCGGCCACCGTACCGGCATCTTCGATGTGATGCGCGGGCTGCCACCGTCGACCTCGGGCGAGATTGCGACGAAGGCCGGACTGAACGAACGGTATGTCCGCGAATGGCTGGGGGCGATGGCCACGGCCGGGGTCGTCCACCTTGAACCGAGCAGCACCCGGTACGTTCTCCCACCCGAGCACGCCGCCTTCCTGACGCGCGTTGCCGCCGCGGACAACATCGCCGTCTTTACGCAGTACATCGCCGTGCTGGGCGCGGTCGAGGATGAGATCGTCGAGTGCTTCACGAAGGGCGGCGGCGTCCCCTATGAGAAGTTCCGGCGATTCCATGCGGTCATGGCGGAGGACAGCGGGCAGTCGGTCTTGTCGTCGCTGGAATCCCATATCCTGCCCCTGGTCCCGGGGTTGACCGACCGACTCACCCGCGGCATCCGCGTGCTGGATGTGGGGTGCGGGGGCGGCCGAATTGTGAATCGCCTGGCCGAACTGTTTCCAGGCAGCCGATTTGTCGGAATGGATTTGTCATCCGAAGCGATCGGAGCGGCACGGCAAGAGGCGGCGCAGAAGGGCCTGGCGAATGGCGAGTTTCTCGCCCGCGACCTGAGCGATTTCGATGAGACGGCCGAGCCCAACGCCTATGACCTCATCACGACGTTCGATGCGATTCACGATCAGGCCAAGCCGCTCAACGTGCTCCGCGGAATCCACCGCGCACTCAAGGCGGATGGGGTGTACCTGATGCAAGACATCCGGGGATCGAGCCACGTCCACAACAACCTCGACCACCCGATCGGCACCTTCCTCTATGCGATTTCGACCATGCATTGCATGACGGTGTCGCTGGCCCAGGGCGGGGAGGGGCTGGGCGCCATGTGGGGCGAAGAAAAAACGCGCGAGTACCTTCAGAAGGCGGGCTTCCGCACCGTTGACACCCACCATCTCGCGCACGACATCCAGAACAACTGGTACGTCGTCAGGAAGTAGGCGGCGCCCGACAGCGGTGCCGGGCGGTGCCCCCCGCCGCGGCAGCGCCTTGAACGCGGTCAGAAAGACCTCTGCGGTGGCCTGCTGGACTGTCATCGCCATCTCTCTGCACTCGGACGTTCGCATCTACGGGTCGCGCTCCCACCATGACACCGCCCAGGTGGGCTCAAACGCATCGGTAGGATATGGCAGGAGAGACCTCAGATACGGCCGCGATTGCACCAAGGGTGGTGCCGGGGGGGCATGCTGGAACGTGGATCACCTCTCCGACGGCTCGACGGCGGATAATTGCCCTACCCTCTGTAGGGTCGGACGGCAAATGGCCCATCACCAGCAAATCACGATGACGTGTTTGTGGACCACACCGGCCGGCCCATCGGTGTGGCCTGCCGGGTACGGTACCCGGCGGATTCCGACGAGCCGGTCGCGGTGGGTGAGGTCATCATCGGCGATCAGACTGGGGTCGGTCATGGCACGACGTTACGGCGGCCGGCCAGCAAACGCCGCACGATCTGTCGCAGAAGGGTGGCATCGACCGGCTTCGTCAAGAACGCATCACAGCCGGCTGCCCGCGCCCGCAGCTCCTCCCCGGGCATGGCCTGGGCCGTCAGCACCACGATGGGAATGGCCTCGGTCATCCGATCGGCCTTCAGCCGGTGGGCGACGTCGTAGCCGGACACCCCCGGCAGGTGGACGTAGAGCACGACGACGTCCGGCCGTTCCGTCCGGGCCGCCTGCAACCCGAGCGCCGAGGACACCCCCGACGCTCGTGTGGGATTCACCCTGCCGAGTATGTTCTGAGCGGACCGCCCCCACACCGAACGCCGGGGTCCGGACCGGCGAGCGGTTACCGCGTGGCCTGGGCTAAGCCCTGCCGGGCATCCGCCAAGTCCGCCTTCAGCTGCAAGGCCCGCTGGAAGCTGGCCCGAGCCTTCGCGCGCTCCCCCAGTTGGAGTTGCGTCCAGCCCAGGCCGTTGTGCAGGCCGTACCAGGTCGGCCTGGCCGCGAGGCCCTTGAGGAATTCGTCGCGCGCCTGGCCGTAGTGCCCACCATAGTAGAGCGCCCACGCGAATCGGCTCCGCACCTCGTCCAGGTCCGGGGTGGGGCGCTGGAAGGCGTTCCCCTCGCCCTCGCGCGTCAGACGCGCCAGGTACGGCAGGGCCTCGGCATACCGGCCCAACTCGAACAGGGCGTAGGCCCGGCCCACCGCGGCCTCGCGGTCGCGGGGGTCCAGGGCGAGGGCCGCTTGGAAGGCGTCGATGGCGAGGTGGTAGCGGCCCACCCGATACCGGCTCCACCCGAGCCCGGCGTGCAAGCCCTTCCACTGGGGCTGCCGCACCAGGGCCTGCCGGAAATGACGGGTGGCTTCCGGGTACTGGCCGACGTAGTAGTAGCTCCACGCCAGGTGCGCCTCGGCGTCGTCGAAGGCGGGGTCGTACGCCAGCGCCCGCGCGAAGTGCGGGATCGCACCCCGATAGTCCTGCGCCTCGTAGCGGGCGAGCCCGTCGTGGTAGCTCCCCTGGGCTTGACGGGCCTGGGTGAACCTTTCCGACGCCTGGGACGTCAGGCCGCTGCACCCGGCGCAGAGCAGGACCAAAGCCACGCCGAGGGCGACCATCCGGCCGCGCTTGTGCTCCACCGGTGTCATCGTCAGGTGCTGTCCTCCCGCGTTACCGCCGGGTGGTACTCGGGGTGGTCGTGGTCCCGGTGGGGCTCCCGACCTCCGCGGCTTCGGCCGCGGCCTCACGGTCGCGGGCCGCCTGTTGCGCCTCATGGACCGCGGTGCTCACCGCCTCGCCGCGGTTCCGGAAGCCGGCCGCTTGAACGTCCTGTTTGCTCATGTGCGCGGCGGTGGTCGCCGCCTCGGACACCGCGCTGCCGACCCCCCGGCCCTGGTGGCCATGGCCGACCCCGGCCCCGCCCGCGGCGCCCTGCCCCTTGCCCCCGTGGGCGGAGTCCGCGCTCCCCTGTCCCCGGCCGCCTCCGTCCCCGGCCCCGCGCCCCCCGGCATCGGCCGCGCCGGCCCCATGGCCGCCGCCATGGCCCGCGCCGCTCCCGCTGCCAGCACCACTGCCCCCACCGTTCCCGCCTCCCCCGCCGCCGTTCCCACCACCACCATTCCCACCACCGCCGCCGCCGTCCTTGGCGTATGCGGTCCCGGAGGTGCGGTCGCCCACGGAGCCGGGCCACTCGGTCAGAAACGGGACGATCGCCACGGCCAGGATGGGAACCGCAATCCATCTCACAAGCGTTCGCATGGTGTGCTCCTCCTTCGTTGACGCGTTCTCTTCGGATAACCTTAATCTTATCACGTTAGCGAGAGCACGCGGCATTCCAATGACGGAGCGGGTCCGTTTGGGGGCAATCCTTCCGTTCCGGTCCTCCATGCGGATGGCCACCCCGCGTCGTGAAGAACGCGTGGCTCGGGCCTGGCGTTTCCTTGCAGGCGGGCACGGGGCGTGCGCCGGTGCCCGGCCGCCCGCCGGACGGCTACTTGTTGTGCCCCTTCCCTTTGCCCTTCCCCTTGCCGGGGCTACTCGTCGCCGCATCGCCGTACACCAGGTCCCCGTTCTTGAGGGCGTGGAACTCCCGGGAACCCGGCTTGATCCCGAGGTTCTTGGCAATAACCCCCCAGCCTTTGCCCTGGTGGGCCTGATAGGTGTGCACCACGGTCTCGGGGGGCCGATGGGCCATCTGTCCCACCTGGAACACCATGAAGGCGTCCGCCGGGGTGGCCACCATCCCGAGCACCGCCTCCACCCGGGGGATGGGGACGCCGAACTGCGCGCTGACCTTGGCGTGGAATCCGGGCAGGTCGGCCCGCGCCTGAACATTGACGCTGCTCAGGAAGCTGTCGAGGCTGGCGGAGGCGATGCCGGGCGCGGCGGCGAGGATGACCACGAGGATTGCAAGCACGATCCGGTGCATGATGACGGCTCCTTTTGGGGGCGGCCCCGGAGCCAGACCGCCTTGGTTTATGGCCGGCCGCCCACGCGCATGCGCGGCGCGCGGCACTCGACCGAGCTGGCCGATCCCACGAATCGGTACCGGGAGCATGCCAGCCCGGGCGACACTGTCAAGGCCAAAGGGGCCGCCGGGACGCGAGCACCATCCGCGCTGGTCACTCGCTCTGGGCAGTCTCGTGCGGCCGCGCACCCACGTGGTGGCGTCGCAAAGTTGGCTCCGTTCGACTGGGTGCCCGCTAGAAGTTGTTGGTCGCCGGCCCCGCTGGGGGCTCGTGCTCAACTGGCGGGCGGGGTGGCCGGCGCCATACGTGCGCAACACGCAACACCAAGGCGGATCGGACGCCTACCGCACCGATACGCATCGGGTCGGACGTCGCACGGGACGAAACACCTGCCGGGGATCGAGGGAACCTTACCGCCTCGCTCCTCTCCCAACTCTCCGGCCATTGAAGTCGAGTCGCGGACACCTGATGCGTCGTACCCGCCGCAGAGGGGCGACGCGTCAGCAATGCGGAGCAGTCTGACTCACACCCGATGGGTGGCGCTACGGGAAAGGAGACTCGCCGCGCTTGCCTTGCGGCAGTTGGTTGCCTGATGAGTCGCGGTATCGAGCCCCGCGTTTATCCGGAGAGTTGGGTAGCTACGGCATTTTGGTTGGTGCTCGTCCGCGCTGCCGGTCACCGGAGCAGATGCGTCGCCAGACCGATGAGTCCGCCGCCTAAGACAAGCCAGGCGGAGTTCACCCGGACGCGGAAGACCAGGAGGGCCGCGACGAGCCCCAGGCTCACGGTCACCCAATCGACCAGCGCCGCTCGCCCAAGCTGCCAGGTCACAACTGCCATCAGGCCCAGTGAGGCCACGGTCACGCCGTCCAAGAAGCTCCCCGCCCACGCCGATCTTCGGATTCGCGGTATGAGGGGACTGCTGGCAACCACGAACACGAACGACGGGAAGAAGATCCCGAGGGTCGCCAGAAGCGCCCCGGGGACCCCCGCGACGACATAGCCGATGAAGGTCGCGGTGGTGAAGACCGGCCCCGGCGTGAACTGCCCCACCGCGATGGCGTCCATGAGTTGCTGGTCGGTGAGCCAGCCCCACCGGTGGACCAGGTCCCCCCGGAGGAAGGCCAGGAGCACGTAGCCGCTCCCGTAGAGCACGGAGCCGACCTTGAGGAAGAAGCCCGTCAACGCCCAGAGGGTCACGGGTGCGCCGGCCCCCGAGGCCGCGGTCGCTGCAGATGTCACGGTCCCGGCTCCGAGGATACTACCGCCCAGGGCGGCGCCAATCGCGGTCGGTTTCCACCGGCGCTCCAGGGAGGTCGCCAGCATCACCACACCTCCGCCCACCAGCAGGAGGAGGATCTCATCCCACCCAAGGAACGAGAGCGCCAGGACCCCGGCGCCGACCGTTCCCGTGAGGAGTCCTTTGATGGCCTTCGTGGCAAACCCCCAGAGGGCCTGGACCACGATGGCGATGATCACGGGCTTGACCCCGTAGAGCAGCCAGACGATTTCCGGCAGGGCGCCGTACCGGACGTAGGCCCACGCCAGGATTCCGGTGATCGTCATGGCTGGCAGGATAAAGCACGCCCCCGCGACGATCAGGCCCCGCCAGCCAGCGCGGAGGAACCCGAGGTGGATCGCCATTTCGGTCGAGTTCGGCCCGGGGATGAGGTTCGTGGCCCCCAGCAGATCGAGGAATCGCTCCCGGCTGAGCCACCCCCGCCTGCGAACGATCTCATCGTCCATCATGGCGATGTGCGCTGCCGGGCCACCAAAGGCGATCGTCCCGAGCTTGAGGAAGAGCCGGGCCACCTCGCCGACCGAGCCCGGGTTGCGTTCCTGCGCTGCCTGCTCGTTCATCATGCGTTCTCTCTGCCGGGCGTTGGATTCTCGTGCTCTTCCTTTCGCTCGACGTGCGTCCCGCCGTCACATGGAGCCTGAAACCGGATCACGACCCTCGCGAGCATCCCTGGGCCCTTTCGACAGGCCGGACGGCGCACCAGGTTTCGGTGGGTGGAGCGCCTGTGCTACACACCGCAAGCAGGACCTCGGGTTCGCACGGTTTCTCCAAGACTGCCACTGCGCCCGCTCGCAGCGCGTGCGTCCGGGTCTCGGGCCGCGGGGCCCCCGTGATCATCAGAACGGGGAGGTCGGGCCAATCGCGACGGACCACCGGGAGGAGGTGGAGCCCATCCCCATCTGGGAGGGCCGGTCCAAGAGGAGCAGGTCCGGTTGGGCTGCACACAGCAGGGCCAGGCCATCGGTCGCGGTCGCGGCGACTTCCACGCGGTAGCCGTGCCGGGTGAGGAGTGTTGCCATCGACCGGCGAAAGAGGGGTTCGTCGTCTATGAGGACAATCAACGGAACCGGCATACGCATACTCCGCCCGCATTATCGAAGGACCATATTGTATGGAGATACCGCACTTCCCACAAGTGCCGATTTCACCGTGTCGCATCCGGCTCGACTCGGCAGCGTGCGCCGCTTGACACGGGGCGGGTTCGCGACAAAGGGCGGTCCCATGCTCCGGGAACTGTTTCTGGGTTTCATCCGAGCCCATATCCTGTTCCACGCGACCGAGGGACCGGTCTACGGCACGGAACTAATGGAGGAACTCGCCCGGCACGGATACCGGATCGGTCCCGGGACGCCCTACCCCATCCTGCACGCGCTGGAGGCCGGCGGGTATCTGCGACGCGCCGCGCAGGTCGTGAACGGGCGCGTGCGCAAGTACTACCGGGGCACCCCGGCGGGGCGACGACTGCTGGCCCGGGCGCAGGCCCAACTCGTCGAACTGGCACATGAGGTGCTTCCGGCCGATCGCGTAATGCGGGTGCGCCGATCGACCACGCGCCGGAACGCGTCGTAGCCGTCGCCCGCCTGCGCACCTGGGAGTCTTCATGGAAGACTCGGCGAGAAGGGCCACCGTCCCCGCCGAAGATCGTTGCGTGTCCGGTCGTACTTCCACAACTCGTCAAGGGAGGGACTTCATGGCCTCACACCGCGTTCTCCTCATGATCCTGGCAATCGGAGGGCTGGCGCTGGCCATTGCCGTCGGCTGCGCGATCATACCCACGGCCACGGCGAAGACTGCGTTCGTCGGGTCCGAGAAGTGCGCCGCCTGCCACGCGGCCGAGTACAAGACCTGGAAAGAGACGAACCACGCCAAGATGATCCGTCCCCTCAAGGTGGGACTGCTCAAGGACGCCGGGGACAACTGGGCCAAGGACAGCAAGGGCACCGCTGGGCCGACGAAGGGAAACATCGACGGCAAACCGTACAAGATGGAGGATGTCGTCTACGTGGTCGGCTCGTACTGGAAGCAGCGGTACCTCGTGAAGAATCTCGCCACCGGAAACCATCAGTTCCTCGACAAGCAGTGGAACCGGATGACCAGGCTCTGGGAGAACTACGGCCAAAAGAATGACTGGGAGACCCAGTGCGCCACCTGCCATGCCACCGGCTACCGCCTGACGTCCTACGACCCGAAGAATCCCGCGGCCCAGAAGGTCAGCATGGTGGAGCATAACACCGGGTGCGAGTCCTGCCACGGCCCCGGCGGTAAGCATGCGGCGAGCACCGCCAAGGCCGACATCTTCAACCCGGCCAAGGCCAGCAAGGAGCAGGCGTCCCTGGTCTGCGGGTACTGCCACGTGCGGAAGGAGACCTCCCAGTTCCGGACTGCTCAGGGCAACGTGCGCGAGGACCAGCCCCATCCCGTGATCGGTGACACGTATAAGGCCGGCCAGGATGACTGGCGGACCTGGTATCCGGATGGTGTGCTGATCCCTGGGGCCAACCCGAAGCAGCCGCTCAGCCAGAATTACCCCAAGACCGACCTGGAGAACGCCTTCTACCTGGATGATCTCGCCCAGAAGCACAAGTTCTACGACAGCCGCAAGCACCACCAGGAGTGGCAGGAGTACATTCAGTCGTCGCACTACAGCAAGAACCTCCTGAGCTGTGGGGATTGCCACACCCCCCACGCCCTGGCGAAGCCGAAGCCGGCGGCGCGGGAGACCTGTGCGACCTGCCACGGCACCCAGTACGACTACGCGAAGATCATGCCGGCCACGGGGCGCACCGCGGACAATCTCTTCATGCGCTCCCACACCTTCAACAAGAACCAGACCCGGCCCGGTGGACCGACGGCCAGCGGGCAGCCCACCTATTACTACAAGTAGCACTCCGAACGGCGACACACCCGACGGCGGCGCGGCCGGAAGGTCCATCGGCAGCGCCGCTGGTGTTTTCGCGACCTGCCCACGGCGCGAGCATCATCTCAAGAAGGCGTGCCCCGCCGGAGACATCTCTTGCGAAGATGCTCCCGCCGGAGATGGAGAGGTGGTGGGCGGCGTGCGGTGCAGCGCCAGGCGTGCTCTTGCAGAACGGCGGACCATTCTTGCTTCAGTGGCGGGCCGGAGAATGCACGAGAGGGTGCGAAGTGGACTCGCCGGAACGCGACGGGGGGCCGATGCTGTCGCTGATGGGCCGAATGCCGGAGCGTCGATGGGAGCCTGATGATTACCGAGAAACCAGAAGGACGGACTGTCCGGGCTGGAGAAAGTCACTGTCCCGTTATAGAGTGCCGGGGGAGCGGCACCATTGTTGTGCACACGGTCTTGATTGGAACGACATACGCCAATGGGGAGAGGATCTTTTTCGGCATTGTATGAATAGTTAGGTTTGAATTTGACGGCCAAACAGTGTTTTTTCGGACCAAAGCCTCCGTTGTCCAACATCCCGGCGCGGCCGCCTCATTAGACCTGACGGTTTTGGCGGAATCCCTGCCACCCTGTCCTCCTGTCAGGCGCCCCCCAAGTCAACCCAAGATAACCCATTGAAAATAGGCCACCCGTGGCCAGAATTCCCGGCGGTCTTTCGGGTACGGCCCCTGCAATCCCCTAACACGTCACCGACGCCCCGCAACGGACGCGACCTCCCGGAAAGGAGCGTATCATGTTTGAGTTGTGGGCAGTGATCGTGGCGATCGGAGTCCTGGGTCTGGAATATATCGAGGTGCGAGCGTACTACCACCAGCACGCGACGGAAGGCCGGCAAGCCTCGTGAGCGGGATCCCTCGCTCCATCACCCTGGTTGTCCTCGCGGGGTACACCGGACGACCGCGGACTCTCCGACTCACCCGTACCGCGGGGATTGCCTTGGCGCTGATTGCGATGGCCGGCGGCATGGGATCCGTCTGGTTAGTGCGAGAGTGCGGCACACTCCAGACTCTGGTGACGGCACAGCGAAACGCCCACGCACGGGCAGAGGGCTGGCAGGACGTTCAAGGACAGGTCGAAGGCCTTGAAGGACAGATGGCGACCGTCCGAGGGCTGAGCCAATCGCTCCAGGCGACGCTGGGCATCACCCATGCCCAGAGGATGAGGACGGCGGCCCACGGTGGAGCCGACGCCGACGCCCGCGCGACGCTCCGGACGTTGATGCAGGAACCCGGCGGCCTGGTGGCCTGGGCCACCGGAGAGATTGCGGCGCTGGACGCAGAGATCGAACGGCGGGGGCGCGCGTTCCGCGGTCTCCAGATCGTCCTGGATCGGCGCACGGCCCTGTTGGCCGCGACCCCAGCCATTCTGCCAGCGCAGGGCTGGATCTCTACACGGTTCGGCTCGCGCCCATCCCCCTTCACGGGACAGCGCGAGGAGCATGAAGGAATCGACATTGCAGCGCCCCCGGGAACAGCCATCCACGCCACCGCCGCCGGGACAGTCCGGTTCGCGGGTACGCTTGGGAGTTACGGCAACGTGGTGGTCATCGACCACGGCTACGGATACCGGACGCTCTACGCCCACAATGCCAATCAGAAGGTCCGTGTCGGCCAACGCGTCCAGCGTGGGGATGAGATCGCCCGCGTCGGAACCACGGGACGAACCACCGGCCCCCACGTGCACTATGAGGTGCAGGTGAACGGCGTGCCGACGGATCCTCTGCGCTACGTGATCGACACTCCCGAGGCCCCGCTCGCGTCGCTCCTCGATACCCGACGCCGCTCCTAACGCCCCGCGCGCAACATCCCTGCGCATCCCCGAATCGAATGTTACCCCACTTATGCAACGACCTGGCCCCGCATTACACACCAAAGACTCGAATCGGCCCCTCCACAGAATCAAGTCGTTCTGTGCCCAAAGGTGTCCGGTACGTTTGATTCTTGCGGGTCAGTACACTTCGGGCACAAAGGTCTGATTCGCCAGGGGCGGCCGAACATACCCGTTCTCTTTCTGCCGCGGCGGCAGGATGATCGGTTCCGGCGTCAGATCCTTGTAGGGGATCATGCTCAGCAGATGACGGATGACGTTGAGGCGAGCGCGCTTCTTGTCGTCGGCGTTGACCACGTACCAGGGGGCTTGCTTGAGATCCGTGTGTTGAAACATCACGTCCTTCGCCTGGGAGAAATCGACCCACCGTCTGCGCGCCTCCAGATCCATGGGACTGAGTTTCCAGCGCCGGACCGGGTCGTGGATCCGCGCGTGGAATCGTCGTTCCTGCTCCTCGTCACTCACCGACAGCCAGTATTTGATGAGCCGGATGCCCGCACCCCTCAGCATGCGTTCGAATTCGGGACAGGCGCGCAGGAACTCGTGGTACTCCGCGTCGGAGCAGAATCCCATGACCCGCTCCACCAGCGCTCGGTTATACCAACTGCGGTCGCAGAGCACCATCTCGCCCCCGGCCGGTAGATGCGCGACGTAGCGCTGAAAGTACCATTGCGTCTTCTCCCGCTCGGTGGGCGTTCCCAGCGCCATCACCCGGACGACCCGCGGATTCAGTCGGTCCATGATCCGCTTGATGGTGCCGCCTTTGCCGGCAGTGTCCCGCCCCTCGAAGATCACCAAGACCTTCAAGCCCTTGTTCTTGATCCACTCCTGCAGCTTGACCAGTTCCACTTGCAGCCTGGCCAGTTCCGCCTCGTAATCCGCGCATCTGAGCCTCAGGTGCTTGGGGGATGCGTCCCTCCCGACCGCTGGACGTGTGTGGCCCGGGGTGGTCAGCACCTTGGTCATCTCGTGGGGCATGGCGGGCTCCTCCGACAGCCGGTGGGGGCGGAGATGCCAGGCGTCAGACGCGAGAACGCGCACGGATCACCCACCGCCCGTCCCAAGACGACCGAAAGTCGAGCAAACCGCATGCCACACGGTGCCCCGCACCGGATGCGCGGCCGCTGGGCCGCCCGAACCCACCCGCCTCCCGCCTCAGTTCATCGCTCCCTCCGCAGTGGGGATGCGGCTCCATCGGCACTTTCGGTGGCGGAAAATCCCGCCCCCCACCTCGCTCCACCGCTTTGCGAGGTGAAGGACGGTCGCGTCTCTTTTCCGACGCTGGGCAACTTCTGCCGCCGCCTAGTCCTTATGAGTTGCTGCTCCGACGCCGCGATCAAGCCGCCTACGAAAAAAGGGGACGGCATCCTGTGACTCCCTATGCTACTCTGTTCGCGCCATGCCCCGCCAACCCCGTCTCGATGCCCTTGGAGGTGTCGTCATGAACGTGCTGGTTGTCGACATCGGCGGAACCAACGTCAAGATCCTTGCCACCGGGCAAGCCGAGCCGCGGAAGTTCCCCTCCGGACCGACGCTGACGCCCAAACGGATGGTTGCCGGCGTCAAGAAGCTCGCCGGGGACTGGAAATACGACGTGGTCTCGATCGGCTACCCCGGGCCGATCCTCGGGGGCCGGCCGGTTTCGGAACCTTTCAACCTGGGACCCGGTTGGGTCGGGTTCAACTTTCAGGCCGCATTCGGGCGCCCAGTCAAAGTCATCAATGACGCGGCCATGCAGGCCCTGGGGAGCTACCAGCGCGGCAAGATGCTCTTTCTGGGCCTGGGAACCGGTCTCGGATCCACCATGATCGTGGACGGTGTCGTGGAGCCCGCGGAATTGGGCCACCTTCCGTACAAGAGCAGGAGGAGAACCTACGAGGACTACGTGGGATTACGAGGGCTGAAGCGCATGGGCAGGAAGAGATGGGAGCAGCATGTCGTGGAGCTGATAGAGCGCCTGATCGCCGCCCTCGAACCCGACGATGTGGTCCTGGGGGGCGGCAACGTGAAGCAACTGAAGACGCTGCCTGCGGGGTGCCGGGCAGGCGACAACGCCAATGCGTTCCTCGGCGGGTTTCGCCTGTGGGAGCGCGCGGGCGTTCGCAAGCCTTCCCCTCCCGCAAAGGCGCGGTCGTGATGAGCCGTGCTTCAGACCGACCGGTAATTCCCGTGGCGGGGGGCGGTCGCTCCGAAGGACACCTTCAATATCGCGTTCTAAGGTAGTCAGGGGACGGCGTTCCCTTCATTAACCTGCCAATCGGCCCGCACTGGCCCCGAACCGCGTCCGCCCTCCGAAACATCCGTCACTGTTCACCAGCGACCTCAGCAGTTGCCGGCGAATCTAGAGGGTCACCGTAAGTGAACGTAGGCAACCCCGCATCCTGGGCGTCAACAACCGGTGTGGAATCTGCCATGTCCGGCGTGTCGTACTTGACAGCGGACCGGCCCAGGTGTAGATACGGCGCCGGAAGGGTATGGGGAAACCATGCGGACTGCGTTCGTGCAGTACAGCCACCGGGCAGCGCGCATTTCGGGGGACTCGGCAACGCAAGCCGCCCCGAGGATGTGCGCCTGGGGGGTAGTCGGGGCGATCATCCTCCTCGCCACCCTGGTCGGGGTCCATGATCTGACCCATCTCCAAGGCGGCCTCGACGCGCGCCGGTGCGTGGAGTGCCAGTGGAGCTACGACACCGGCGCGAGCGTCGTCACCGGCGCCCTGGTGCTCTTCCCGATCCTCGCACTGCTCGGCCTGTGCCTGAGTCCCAAACCCGCCCCCGCGGTCGCGCCATCCCGCCGGGCGCGCCCCCCGCGCGCTCCGCCTGCCCTCGGGTAACCCGCTCCTCGTCGCTCTCGCCGCATCCGCCCGGTCAGCAAGATCCCTCCGGGCGGTGGATTGTGGTGGCGTATAGCGCACGAGGTCTTTTTCCGCAGCGGCCTAGCGGACGTCCGGGAAGCCAATTCGTACGCAATGCCCGATGAAGGGAACGTGGTTCGCCCGGTTGATGCACGCGCTGACAACAGCCCGTAACCCTGTGCCACCACCAACGAAGGACACCATGAAGACACTCATTGCGGACGACAGTGTCACCAGCCGCCGGTTCTTGCACGAACTCCTGAAGAGCTATGGCCCGTCCGACCTCGCCGCCACTGGCACGGAGGCAGTCGCCGCCGTGCGCGCCGCACTCGAGGCGGGCGCCCCGTACGACCTGATCTGCCTGGACATCATGATGCCGGAGATGGACGGCCAGGCGGCACTGCAGGAAATCCGGCGGCTGGAGGCGGCGAGCAGCATCGCCGGGCCGGGCCGCGTGAAGATCATCATGACCACCGCTCTAGCCGACAAGGCCAATATCCTGCAGGCCCGTGCACAGCGCTGCGACTGCTTCCTCGTCAAACCCATCCAGAAGGCAAAGCTCCTGGCGGAACTTCGCACGCTGAGACTCATCGACTGACGCGGCGGCTCGACGAAGGTTGCGCCCCCACGCATGGGCGCGTGAAGGCGCGATCTGGCATCGGCCGACGGAGACTGTGATCTGGAGACCCATCGCGTCGCGCTTGTCCCGAAAGGGAATCGCCGGCGGAGTGCACTGAGTCGTCCCCCCGTTGCCTCCGCCCCGCAATGCACGCACGAGGGGCGACAGCGGCCCGACACCGGCAGGCTCAGAGATGGCGGAGGAACCAGTCCCGAGCGGCGCCGCTGGAGGTCGGAAACTCCTGGACGTAGGGAACGAAGTGCCCGCCCGGGATCAGCACGAGGTGTTTGGGCTGCAGGGCCCGCTCGTAGGCCTCCAGCGTCAGGTCCGTGCCGGTCAGGGCGTCGTCGGTGACAGCGACGAGCAGCAGTGGGGTGGGGCTGATGCGGGCGATGTAGGCGGCCGGCTCGTACTCGCGCGCCATTTCCACCGAACGGAGCGTGATCTCCTCGGGCCAGGTGGGCGCGCGGCGGGCGGCCTCGCGGAAGAATTCGATGGCATCCGCACCGGTGAACACCGCCGGCTCCCCGGGCTGCCGCGGCAACACCGCGCGCATGGCAGGTGGCTCGCCGCGGAAGCGCCGTTCCCGGTCTGCCACGAAGGCTTCCAGCAAAGCCGGAACCTGCGCGGCCGGTACGCGGCGGAGCGCGGCCTGATACCCGCTGATCGCCGGCACCTGGCTGACCACGCAGCGCACCCGCCGGTCCAGCGCCCCGACCACCAGGACGTGCCCCCCGCTATAGCTGGTACCCCAGATCCCGAGGCGGTCCGGGTCAAGCTCCGGAAGGGTCCGGGCGAAGCTGATGGCGTGCCGGTAGTCGCGGACCTGCGCCCAGGGGTCGATCTCGCCGCGGGGTTCGCCACCGGAGGCACCGAAATTCCGATGGTCGAACACGACCACCCCAAGGCCGGCGGCGGCGAACACCTCGGCGTACCTGTCGAGGTACATCTCCTTTACCGCGGTGAAGCCGTGCGCCATCACGACGCCCGGCACCCGACCGGCGGGCGCCGCCGGCAGAAAGAGCCAACCACGCAAGCGCGTTCCTTCAGCATCGAATTCGATGTCCCGTCGCATCGCTTCCTCCTGTCGTGTCCAACCACGCCGTCCAGGGGATCACGCGAGATCCCTTCCGGGAGAGATCATACGGCTCACCGCGTCGGTGTCGAAGGACCGTAGCTAGTCGCCAACCCCCGGAGGCCCTTCAACTTCTTTTCCAGGCGCCGGCGTATTGTGACATCCAGCGGCTGGTACGGGAGTCGGGGCGGCCCCGCCCGCAACCCACCAGACTCGGCGCATGCTTTCAGCCAGGCGACTTCGTTCTGGCCCGTAATATCGGTCACGAGGTCGTTATACTTGATGTAGAAGGGAGTCGCCGTGGCCAGATCTCGTTTCATGCATGCGTCATAATAGGCCAGAGATGCGGCAAGCGCCCCCGGAGCCGCGATGCCCACAAAGCTGTTCGCGCCCACCAGGGAATCGGCGAGGAACCAATGCTCGCTGCCAGAAAACACGTTGATGCGGTGCGCAATGTGGGCAATCACATTGGCGCGATGCCCGGTATCGCCGTTCGACTCCTTGACGGCCTTGACATTGTCTAAGGTCATCAGCTTATCCCAAAGCGCCCGCGTGATATTGAAATGGAACGACGCGGGGTTGTTGTAGACCAGAATCTGCAGGGTGCCCACGGCGTCGTTGAGTCTCCGATAGTGGGCGACTGCCGCCTCGTTGCTACACGGGATCAAATACGGGGGGCCGGCCATCACCCCATCCGCCCCGGCCTTGTCGGCATATTGGGCCCGCCGCACACATTCTCCGGTGTTGTGATAGGTCACTCCGACGACCACCGCCATCCCTTTGGTCGTTTCCATGGCCGTATCCACCACCCGGCAGAACTCGTCAAAACTGGGGGCGTAGCATTCCCCCATGCAGCCAAAGACAATATAGCCGGGCACCCCAGCTTTTTCATAGAGCCCGATGTTATGCTTGAGCCCCTTCAAATCCAGCTCCCCGTTCGCGTGCACGACAAAGGGCATCAATGGGAAAGGGCCTTTCAGGGGCTTTCGTGTCATGGGTTCCTCCTGGGGGATTGCGCGGTTCCTATTTGGGAATGCAGGGAATGGTGTTGTCCCCTTCACGCTTCAACCAGCCCGCGCCGGCCCCCTGCGGCGGCGGCCCTCCGGAGCACCGCCCGCCGTTTACCAGCAAGCTCAGCAGTTGCCGGCGAATCTGGAGGCCCACCGGGTCGACCGAAGGCTTTCAGATTGGTGAAGGAGGGCAACACCCATCATTCAGCCAGGGTGACACCCCACCATGTCCCCTCCGTGCTCCCTTTGTCGTCCGGAGCCACCCTTGGGCGCGGCCGAATCAGTTCAGGCGGGTGGCCTGCGCTTGCGCTGTCAGTGCCAGTTCCATCACCTTGAAGCAATGCGATTGTGCCATCGCCGTTTCTGTGCGCTCACGCACATCGCGGACAAGGCTTGGATAGTAGGGTAGAGAGGCGTCGGCGCAATTGATGTACCGCGTCTCTTTCTGGGTGGCAAGAAAAAGATGGTCCCCGCCTTCGCGACCGGCGACGTCGACGTACTTCCGCAAGTCGATGAACACCGGATCGTCCATGGACGCCCCCACTCTCGAAGAACCCACAGAATTGTCGAGAGTATAGCAAGCCCACGTGTTCTCGCCAAAAGCCTGTCGTCCCCGAGCTCTCCCCGGTTTCGGCGACGAGGGGAAAGCGGTCTCAAGCAGCCCGGTTGCGCAATTCGCAACCGACCGGCCCGACGCGCATTGTCCGCCGCCAGTGAATGCTCCTTCCGCAATTCGCAGAGAACACGCTCGTCGTCGTCCCCAGACAAAAAGGGTGGCCATGCAGTTTTCCGTTGTCACCGATCCGTTTTTGGTGCATAAGGTCCGCGGTAAACTAGGCGCGGTGGTGGCCTTCGGCGAGGAGGCTCGACATGCAGAAGCATCTGAAGAAACTCAAGCTCCGCGGGTTCAACAACCTGACCAAGAGCCTGAGCTTCAACATCTACGACATCTGCTACGCGAAAAGCCGCGCGGACCGCAAGGAGTATCTGGCGTACCTCGACGAGGCGTATAACTCCACGCGGCTGGAGACGATCCTCCGGGGTGTGGCCACCCTCATCGGCGCCACCATCCTTAACATCTCGTCCCAAGACTACGACCCCATGGGCGCGAGCGTGACGGTTCTGATTGCCGAGGGCCCGCTGCAGCGGAAGGCGCGGCGCGCCCTCAGCCTCGCCCATCTCGACAAGAGCCATCTGTGCGCCCACACCTACCCCGAGACCGACAAGCGCAGCGGTATCTCCACCTTCCGGGTTGACATCGACATCGCCACCTGCGGGAAGATTTCCCCGTTGCGGGCGCTCAACTACCTGATTCGGTCGCTCGAGTCGGAGGTCGTCCAACTGGACTACCGGGTGCGCGGTTTCACCCGGACCGTGCGGGGCAAGAAGCTGTTCATCGACCACAAGATCCGCACCATCCAGCAGTTTATCGCCGCCAAGATCAAGAAGCGGTACCACCGGGTGGATCTCAACCTCGCCCAGGAGAACATCTTCCACACCAAGATGGTCCTGCGGGACTTCCAACTCAACCACTACCTGTTCGGAACCACGGCCAAGGAACTCGACCGTGGGCAGCGGCGCAAGGTCAAGGAGAGCGTGAAACGGGAGATGGCCGAGATCTTTTACGCAAAGAACTTGCTGCGCTGAGTCTCGATGGTCGTGTTGAGAACTATCGCCGCGCCCCGAAGGTTCCCGTTGGCGGTGTCCGCCGTTTTCATCTGCGTGTCAGTGTAGGTTCGTCCCGGCAGCTCAACGCCGGCAGATCGACGGTGGGTTACGTCAGCAGCCGCAGACGGAGGAGGCGTTGGGCCCGGCGACAGATGCCCTCGCAGCCGAGGTCAGACGGACCGCGCAAAGGGGACCGTGGGGTCGGGGAAGGGCGTATTGAAGGCGAGGTGGACGGTGGGCTCGCTGCCGCCGTTCCAGTTGCGGTGCGGCACGCCGGCCGGGAAGACGATGAGCGACCCGGGAGGGCAGTCTGATTGCCGGCCCTCGATTTCGACGCTCATCGTTCCGCGCAGGATGTAGAAGATCTGGTCGACGTCGTGGACGTGCCGGCCGGCCGGCGAGCCACCGCCGGGCGGCGTCTTGATGCAATTGATCGTGCAGGTCGTCGCCCCGGAGGCCCGATCGTGCAGCGCCTGGGTCAGGCGCTCGTCGGCGCCGCTCCGGTCGATGGCCGCGAAATCCACCTTGCGGACGTACTCCATTGCGGTCCTCCTCTGGGGTCCAATGTTACTCGACCACTCGACCGATACTCAGGGGTAAGATCAACGCGCGCTCAGCGCGCCGCGTCGCCCATGCGGTAGTCATGTGTGAGCTCGTCGAGGTGCGCCTTGAGCGTCGGGTCGAGCGTGAGGTCGACGGCGGCGATGCTTGCCTTCAACTGTTCTGGCTTGCTCGCGCCCACGAGGGGCGCGGTGACCGCCGGATGGGCCAGCACCCAGGCGACGGCGAGCGTGGCGGGCGCGACCCCGTTGTCTGCCGCGAGTTGGACCAACGCGCTCACGGTGGCGAACTCGCGCTCTTGCCAATAACGCTGGACGTACATCTTGCCGGCGGTGCCGAGCGCAAAGCGCGAGCCTTCCGACGGCAGGGCGGTGCGCGTGTGCTTGCCGGTGAGCAAGCCGCCGGCGAGCGGGTTGTACGGGATGACCGCCAACCCCTCTTCCGCGCACAGCGGCAGTAGTTCGCGCTCGATCTGGCGGAACACCAGGTTGTAGCGCGGCTGCACGGACACCAGGCGGGTGATCCCCAGCGCCTCGCTTCGGCCCAGCGCCCGCGCGACCCGGTAGGCATGATAGTTGGACACCCCCACGTAGCGCGCCTTGCCGCTGGTCACCACCGCATGGAGGGCGTCGACCGTTTCGTCCACGGGCGTGCCGGCGTCGAAGTGGTGCACCTGGTAGAGGTCCACATAGTCGGTGCCGAGACGCCTGAGCGAGGCGTCGATCGCGGCGAGCACGTGCTTGCGTGACGTACCCTGCTGCCAGGGCGCGGGGCCGACTTTGCCGCCGCATTTCGTCGCCAGCACGACCTGGTCCCGCTTCCCGCGCAGCCACCGGCCGATAATCTCCTCGGTGCGGCCCACGGTCGCCAGCGAGCCGCCGAGCGGATACACGTCGGCGGTGTCGAAGAAGGTGATGCCCCCTTCCGTCGCCGCGTCCATGATAGCGTGCGAGGTGGTCTCGTCGCACTGCAGGCCGAAGGTCATCGTGCCGAGACAGAGCCGGGAGACCTGCAGCCCGGTGGGGCCGAAGCGAATATGTTGCATCAGTGTGTACCCCTTTGGTTGATCAAGGTGTGGAATCCTCGCGCGGACGGCGGTCGACGTGCACACGCGATTGGCTGTCCGCAGGTCGGATGGGAGTATCCGGGGGACCAGCGCGAGCTGTCAAGCGGAAACGTGGGGACGATTTGCTCAGCGCATCCGCCAGAACCCCAGCCATCGCGCGGGATAGCTGATCGACACCGGCTCCCAGGGATCGCGGCCACTCAAAACAGATTCTGGAAGGTCAGGCGGGCGAACAGGTTCCCGCGATCGTCGCCGGGGGCGCGCTGCACGGCGTACAGATAGCCGATCTCGAAACGAGCGACAACGATGGTGAGCTGAAGCCCGCCCCCGATCGCCACCCGGACCCGACTCTCGCCGGCGGCGGCGGCCAGGATCTGCGCCACGTCCAACATGAGAAGCGGCTTCACGGAGAAGAGGTTCGCCTGGTCCGCGATGAAATCGGCGACTGGCTGGATTTCCTTCCAGGTGCCCCGGGCCTGGGCCGTCGCCTCATCCGGGGGCAATCCTTGCCTCGCGAGAGAGCTTCTCAGGAGGCGTTCCCCCTGACCCACCTGCTGCTTGAGGACCTCCTTCAGGGTCACGTCCTGCTGCGTGCCGTCCGGATCGGTGAGGGTGTCCACCACCTCGTTGGGAATGAGCGGGCGGGACCAGGGGGGAATCGGGATGCTGACATTCAGGCTGACACCCCAGAACGACGTGCCGCCTCGAATGCCTCCCGCCCCGGTGCTGACACCGGCCTGCCCTTCGCCAAGACTCCGGATCAGGGGGCCCCGGGGGAACGAGGTGAGCGCCGCCGAATCCCGTGCATCGTACAGGAAGCTCTTGGCCGAGTTGCCCCCGAAAAAGCGCGCGTACTCCGGCGGGGTGCCCCAGGCGTGTCCGCCGCTCGCGAGCACCTCCACGCCGATCGTCTGGTTCAGGGCGATGGCGAACTCCTTCCCATACCCGGCCATGCCGACAACACGCTGATACGACTCGGGGTTGCCCGTCGGTGCCGCCACGTCACCCCACAAGGCAAGTCGCAGGAAGCCGCCCGCCAGATACCCGTCCGCCATGACCCGCCCCTCGCCGGCATTCTCCGTGGCGACCCGGGACACGGCGCCGGAGGAGAGGTCGTTGCGCGACCACCGATAGGCTGCACCAAGGGTGATCTGCGTGAAGGGCTCGAGGCGCGGTCGAAACCCGACGCTCCCGCCTAAGCCGAGGGCGGAGTTCGCATACCTGCTCTCGCCGAGGGGCACGTCATTCGCCGTGTAGTATCCGCTCACAGCGATGTCGTGAACGGCACCGTCGAACCGACGCCGGGAAAACGTGAGGTCTGTGTACGCGTTGTAGAATGGCTCGGTGAGTGACGTTCGGCCGCTCGCCTGGAACTGGAGCTTTGTGTCGCTGAGAGTGACCGGCTCGCCCCCGAGGGTCTTCGGAAGATCCAGCAGATTTGCGGAAATCCCCGCACCCAGCGAGAGTCCGAACGCACTATCGTACGCCGTCCCGACGGTAGGATTCAACGCAAGCAGCGGCGCGGGCACCTCGCCAAAGAAGGTCGGGCGATTCGCGCGGGGAATGGGCAAGACGTTTGAGCCGACCCGGGCCAGGAAGAGGCGCAACGCGTGCGGCCGAATCACAACCTCAACGCATTTCGGGTTCCCGACGCCCGCCCGGCATGTCGTCTCGTCAACCGCTCGGACACACGAGTCGATATGCAGGATGGATACGGCGCCGATCCCTTCGAACTCCGCGTCGCGGTTTCGGTCGGCGTCGAGCGCCTCCCGAACGAGCCCGATTGCCTCTGAGACCTTGTCCGGCGAATAGTCTCCACCGGGCAGCGAGAGCTGCGGCGTCCATCGCCCTTCCACCCGCATCGCCCGGATCGCATAGCCATCCGCCGCCGCAATGTCGGCCCGACATTGATCCGGCTGCGACCACGCCGGCAACGCCCGGACGAACGGGAGAGCAAGGCACAAGACCAGGGCGAAAGACCTGCGACGGCTCATCCGAAAGCTCGTCACGTAGGCATCCGTAGTGGATCAGAGTTCGACGGTCGCAACCTTGCCGATCGAGGTGCGGATCCTTTCTTTGTGCTGCGGAGTCGGAGTCGAGACGCCCTCCAGGGTCTTGGCGGCATCGTACACCGGTCCCGTGAGAAGGTCTGCTTGCTTTTCGGAGACGCCCTGGAGGGCCATGCGCTTGAGCCCCTCGCTCTCCGCGGCCGTTCCGGCCCTGAAGGAGACGTGGACAATCTGGTCGAAGCCATCTCGCTTCTGTTTGTAGAGATCGAAGACCAGTTTCCAGATCGGATCGTTCTCCGGCGTGCACCCCTTCTCCACCACCACTTCGAACTTGTAGCCCGCCTCCGGGCTGAAGACCATGACCTGGAGCAGGAACGGGCGGCACCGCTTCTGGCCCACCTTCACGACGCTGGCCGTTCCCCCGGTGCCGGGAGCGATGGTGGCGTCCCGGCGTTTCGTCGGAGTCGCTTTACGAGGCGACATGGTGTCCCTCCAGTTCGGGTGGGTTGATGGGTTCGCGGATCGACGCGCCGCGGCGGTACTGGCCCCGAACGGTTCGTGGATTTGGCCGATGGCGCATGGCGGCTCCCGAATAGACGGCGGTGCGATCTGGAGCCATCGCGAAGAGGCCGACATGGTGCTACGTATCTCAGGCGTCCACGGGCGTCAAGAGAAAACAGAACCGGGGGAAACAAAAGGCCCTCTCGCGGGCACGCCAGGGCGGGCAAGAGGGCCTGTGAGGAAGTCCGAACTGGTTGGTTACAGCAAGAGCTGAACCGGGTTCTCCAGGATCTTCTTGACCTCCTGCAGAAACTTGGCACCCATGGCGCCGTCGATGATCCGATGATCGAAGGAGCCGGTCAGGCGCATCCGGTGTCGGACGACGATCTGGCCGTTCAGGACCACCGGCTTTTCCTCGATGGCGCCCACCGCCAGGATGGCCCCGTGGGCGGGATCGATCACCGCAGTGAACTCCACCACCTCATACATTCCGAGGTTGGAGATGGCGAACGTCCCACCGGAATATTCCTCGGGACGGAGCTTCTTGCCGCGCGCCCGCTCGATCAACCCCTTCGCCTCCCGGGCGATTTCGCCCAGGCTCTTCCGGTCGCACTCGCGGATTACCGGCACGATCAGCCCGTCCTCCAGAGCCACCGCCACGCCGATATGGGCCCGGCTGAACAGCCGGATCTTACCATCCTGATAGGCGGCATTGATGGCCGGATGCCGTTTCAGGGCGAGCGCCACCGCCTTGATCAGAATGTGATTGACGCTGAGCTTCTCGGCCTCGGGGTCAACGGCGTTGAGCGAGGTCCGCAGTTCCTGTGCGGCGCCCATGTCCGCCTCGACGGTGACCGTGAAGTGCGGGATGGGGGCCTTGCTCTGCAGCATCCGACCCGCGATGGTCTTGCGGATGACGCTGAGCTCCTTGTCCTCGAACTCGCGGGCACCCGCCGGCACATCCGCGCCCCCCATGCGTTGCGCCTGGGTGGCCACGTGGGCCTCCACGTCGCGTTCCAGGATCCGTCCCCCCGGTCCGCTGCCGGCGATCTTGGCAAGATCCACCCCCGCGTCGCGTGCCATACGGCGGGCAATGGGCGAGGCAGGAATCCAACCCGATCCCGCCGCGGGTGGCGGCGAGGGGGGTGCGGGCGGCGCTGGAGACCCTTTCGTCCCGACCTTCGGAGGCGCGGTGGGCGTCGACGGCGCCGGGGCTGCCCCCGCCGGCGCCTTGGCCTCGGTCTGCGGCGCGGCCGCCTGGGTGGCTCCGGCGAGGAGCGACGAGATATCCTCGTCCGGCTCGGCCACGATGGCAATCAGCTTGCCCACGGGCACCATGTCCCCCTCGGCCACCAGGACCTTCCGCAGAACGCCGGCGCCGAAGGATTCCAGTTCGATCTCCGCCTTGTCGGTCTCGATAGACGCCAAGACGTCACCGCCCTGGACGCGATCCCCCTCCTTCTTGAGCCATTGAAGAAGGCGTCCCTCGGTCATGGCGTCGGAGAGCTTGGGCATGATCACTTGAGATGGCATGGTCAGCTCCGCTGCAATGCAAAGGGTTGAACGGACAACCGCGATTTGAAAAAGGGAAAGGGGTCGGTGGCCTTAGTTGCCGGTGGTCGGTTCTCAGTTGTCGGTTGTCGGTTGTCGGTTTCGAATTTGCCATTGCCTCTTCAGAGGCTAGATGGCCAGGGCCTTTTTGATCCCCGCGATGATGGCAGCCTTGGTCGGGGTCTTGGCCAGTTCCAGATTCTTGGCGTACGGCATGGGGGCGTTGGCCCCGGTCACTCGCACGACCTGGGAATCCAGGTAGTCGAACGCTTCCTCCGTGACGATGGTGCCGATCTCCGCACCGAGGCCCGCGAATCCCGCGCCCGCCTCCACCACGACGGCGCGGTGCGTCTTCCGGACGGACGCCAGAATCGTGCCCTTGTCCATGGGGCGCAGGGTCCGGGGGTCCACCACCTCGACCGAGATCCCCTCCTTCTCCAGCTCCTCCGCCGCTTCCAGGCTTCGGTGGAGCATCCCCATCCAGGCCACGACCGTCACGTCGGTCCCCTCGCGCTTCACCTCGGCGACACCCAGCGGAATCAGGTACTCCTCTTCGGGAACCTCGCCCTTCATCCCGTAGATGGTCTCGGATTCGATGAAGATGACAGGGTTGTCGTCGCGGATGGCGCTCTTCAGCAGGCCCTTCGCATCCTTCGGCGTCGACGGGCGCACCACCACCAGGCCGGGCACATGATAAAAATACGATTCCATGCTCTGCGAATGCTGCGCCGCCACCTGGACGGAGAAACCCCCGGGACCGCGAATCACCATGGGAACCCGGTACTGGCCGCCCGACATGTACAGAATCTTGGCGGCGTGGTTGACAATCTGGTCGATGGCCACCAGGGCGAAGTTGAACGTCATCATCTCCACGACGGGGCGAAGCCCGGCCATGGCTGCCCCGACGCCCGCGCCCACGAAGCCGGCCTCACTGATCGGCGTGTCGATGACGCGCCGCGGCCCGAATTCGTCCAGGAGGCCCTGCGTCACCTTGTAGGCCCCCTGGTACACCCCGATCTCTTCCCCCATCAGAAAGACCCGGGGGTCCCGTCGCATCTCTTCCCGCAAAGCCTGATTCAACGCCTCGCGATACGTGATGATGGCCATGTTGGGCAACCTCCGACAGCGACTGCCGACAGCGAACTCCGAACCGCTCTGCCCTGTCGCTATCGCTGTCCCTGTCGGTTTCTCAAACGTACACGTCGGTTAGCAATTCCTCCAGCGGCGGCTCCGGCGACGCGTCGGAAAACCGCACCGCCTCTTCCGCCACCTGGGTGATCTCCTTGTCCATGTCCTTGTACTCGGCGTCGCTGATGATCCCCTCGCGGCTCATCCGGTCCCACAAGAGGACGATCGGATCCGATTTCTTCCACTCTTCCACTTCTTCGCGGGTCCGGTACACCGCCGCGGCAGGGTCCCGCATGGAGTGGCCCCGGAACCGGTAGGTGCGGGACTCGATCAGGGTCGGCGTCTTGTCGCGCCGTGCACGGTCCACCGCCCGCCCCACGGTCTCGCGCACCGCCAGGACATCCATGCCGTCCACCTGCTCGCCGACCATACCGTACCCTTCGGCCTTCTTGTACAGGTCGGTGACCGCCTGGGTCCGGTTCAGCGCCGTCCCCATGGCGTACAGATTGTTCTCGCAGACATAAATGACCGGCAGTCGCCACAGGGACGCGAGGTTCAGCGATTCGTGGAAGACCCCCTGGGCGACCGACCCGTCCCCGAAGAACACCAGGCAGACCTGATCGCCTCCGTTGTAGTTGATGGCCAGCCCGGCGCCCGTCCCGATGGGGATCTGGCCGCCCACGATCCCGGTGCCCCCCAAGAAGTTGCGGGCCTTGTCGAAGAAGTGCATCGATCCGCCCTTACCCTTGGACATCCCGTCGATGCGGCCGAACAGTTCGGCCATGGCCCGGTTCGGATCGCCGCCTTTTGCCAGATAATGGCCGTGCTCGCGGTATCCGCCGATGACATAATCGTCCGCCCGCAGCGTGGAGATCGCGCCCACGCAAGAGGCCTCCATGCCGACGGCGAGATGCAGGAAGCCTCCGATCTTCCCCTGGGAGTACATCTCGGCTGCCTTCTCCTCGAACCGACGGACCAGGAGCATGTGGTAGAGAAGATCCATCACGACCTTCTTGTCCATGGACGGTGTCCTCGCGGCCTCGGGGGCCGCCTCTGCAGAGGTCTTGGTGGAACGCTTTGCCATGACAGGCTCCTCGGGAGCGGGCGTGCGAGCGACCGGCGGCAGATTCAGGTGTCGGGCGGGAGTATAGCCCAAAAAGGCGAAGGATGGAAAGCGCAAACAGGACGCGGCGTCACGCGCAGGATTCAGCCGCTCAACGAAGGGGCGGGGCACACGGATGGGCAGCGGTTAGGAGCCGTTACGAAATAACTTGTCCATTTCTTTTAATTTCGTTACGGCTCCTTATGCCGTTACCGGAATTTTCCGGTCACGTTATTCTTTGACAACGGCTTAGTCCGGCCGACCGGCGGGTTTCCCAGGAACGATCGTTTCGGCTTTGGCGCCTCCCGGCGGCGTCGGAGACACAAGCGAGCCTGGCTCAACCGACGGAGGCCGCGCGGATTCCACGGCGGGGGATATCTGCTCCGGCGCACGCATCTCTACCTGCAGGCTGAACGTTCGCGTGTCGCCGGGCCGAATCGCGCCCACCCCGACGACGCGCCTGACGAGGACCTCTCCCTGCGAATCGCGGACCTGCACGACCACCGAGAATTCCCAGGGGGCCTCGGCGCTCGGATGACGGATCGTGCCCTCGACGCTGAGAGGACACGACGTGGCCGTCGCCGAGCGACTCGCCGAAGCGGCATCGAAACGCAGCCGACGCTGACAGGACGGACAACTCCCTGCGCTCCGGAGGATCCGCTCCCCGCAGTGCGGACAGTTCCACGTCTCCCCCGCTGAGCCCATGGATCCCTACCGTCGGAGAAGCGGACCACCGCTCTCGTGGGGGGCGGTGTCCTCGATTTCACCCTCTTTCCACCCGAACTCGACCTTGCCCCGCATCTTCGACCCGGCGGCCACCGTCAGGCTCCCCGCCTTCAGATCACCGACGAGCGTGCCGGACTCCTTGAACTCGACGCGGGACGACGCGATGATCTGGCCGCGCACCTCGCCACCGACGAAGACGGTTTCCGCGCGCACCTCGCCGTCAATCGACGCGCCGGACTCGATGGTGAACTCGCCCTTGACGTTGATGTTGCCCTTGAAACGGCCCGCCACCCGGACGTTCCCGCTTCCTTCGATCTTCCCCTCGATCGTCAGACCCGCAGACAGGACGGATTCCGACGGTTTTCCCGGCACTGTCGCGACATGCGGCTCTTCCACGCGTCGCACGGGGCTTGGTGGTGTTGGTGCGGGACTTTGTTGCATGGCGTCACCTTTCGGCTCCACTTTTGTCGTTACGGTTTCGTCTTTTCGCGGGGTTTGCGCAAACAATGCCATGTCTTGAGCCCTCCTAGATGTCCGTAAGATTCCATGTTCCCTACCGCAGACTGGACCGTCGCAGCCGGGGCCGCCGGTATGGGCAGTCCCGCAGAGAACCACCGCCCCGGAGTCCGCTTCTCGCACCGGAGGTTTGTTAAGGGCAGGTTTCGTACCGAAGGGCACTCGTCGAGCCTTGCGACCAGATCGTCAGAAAGAATCATGTGTTATGGGGTGGTAGCACCCCGGCGATGGCCCATCCTGGCGCCTCGATGGTTGTTCCTACTATGTAAAACTTACAATCACGCAAAACGCCGGTGTATCGGCAGAGAAACCTGGGAAGAGCATGAGGGGCCGGTGTCGGGCAACCGGGGTCTCCCCTGCTCCATGCCGATTCGCGTTCCTCGGACCTCTACGACGCGACGGCGGGAGAGGGCGGACCGGATCCCTCCTGCAACCTAAGAGCCTCGACGCTCACCCGACCGGCGAGACTCCGAGCCACCTCGCGAAACACCGCGGCCGCCGGAGAGGCAGGGTTTCTCATGACCACGGGGCGTCCGTCGTCCCCGCCCTCGCAGAGGTCGCCATCCAGGGGGATCTCTCCCAAAAACGGCACCCCCAGCTGCTCGCTGGCCTTCCGCCCGCCGCCCCGACTGAAGATCGGCGTCTCATGGTGGCAGGTCGGACACACGAATGTGCTCATGTTTTCCACGATGCCGAGGATCGGCACCTTCATGTTACGGAACATCACCAGCACCCGGCTGGCAATCGTCATGGCCACATCCTGCGGCGTCGTCACGATGACCACGCCGGACATGGCCAGCGTCTGGCACAGCGTCAACTGGGCGTCGCCGGTTCCCGGCGGCAGGTCGAGGAGCAGGTAATCCAGGTCCCCCCACCGCACCTGGCGGAGGAACTGATTCAGGGTCTTGGCGATCATGGGGCCGCGCCAGATCACCGGCGTGGAGGAATCCGGCAAGACGAAGCCGAGCGACATGAGCTTCACGCCGTGCGCCTCCAGCGGGAGAATGCGCTGCTCCTCATCCATCTCCGGCATCCGGTGGATTCCCATCATCAGCGGGATGCTGGGCCCGTAGACGTCGGCATCCAAGAGGCCGACCTTGGCGCCGGCTTCGGCCAGCGCCACTGCCAGATTCACGCTCACCGTGGACTTGCCCACACCCCCTTTGCCGGACGCGATGGCGATGCTGTTCTTGACCCCCGGAATCCCCCCGGGTCCCGCCATCGGGCCGGCGGCGACCACCTTGGCCCCCATCCGGATGTCGATCCGCCCGATGCCGGGAACGCGCGCCAGGGCCGCGCGACAATCCTGTTCGATCTGAGTCTTCAACGGACAGGCGGGCGTGGTCAGGACGACCTCGAAGCTGACGTTCGACCCATCCACCTTGAGGTCGCGGATCATCCCGAGGGACACCAAGTCCCGGTGGATTTCCGGGTCTTGGACCTCGGACAAAATTCGAATTACATCTTGCTCTGTCACCATGGCTGAGCGTTCCTTTGCCTCGACTCTCTCGTCGTCACTCGCTGCACAGGCCCTGTTTCCCGATTAAGCCGTTGTCAAAGAACAACTTGACCGGAGAAATTCCGGAAACGGCATAAGGAGCCGTAACGAAATTACAGAAAACGGACACGCTATTTCGTAACGGCACCTGACAGGATGCTGAAAGAACCCGTTTTTGCCCAGGCTGCTCAAAAAGGTCCAGATGCAAGGCGGCGCGCGATGGGCCGAGTGAGGCGTACTTCCGGTACGCCGCAACGAGCGCCCGAGCAAGCCAACGCCGCAGATGGGCCGTTTTCAGCAGCCTGCTAATGATCGACCGCCAGCATCACGCTGGACGCCTTGACGACCGCGTACGCCGGCTTCCCGACCGCCAGACCGAGGTCGGCCACCGATCGCTTCGTGATGATCGAGACGATCTCGATTCCCCCGGGCAGCTCGATCGTGACCTCAGTATTCACGGCCCCCTGCTCGATGCGTTTCACCACACCCTTCAGTGTGTTTCGCGCGCTGATTTTCATGGTTGCGTCCTCCTTGTCGACGACCGGCGGCCTTCCGATGTCCGCCGGGAGTGGCGGAAATCGAGCCCCGCTTTTCTGTTGGAGTATGCCTCAATAGCCTGGCGGACACAAGGAAGGATGGCACATGCGGAGAACGGTGACGGGACGACGTCAGCGGCGGATGAGATGGACGGCCGACGCCTTGAACGTGGCAAGGACTTGGCGGCCCGGAACGAGGTCCAGCTCTTCGAAAGATTGCTTGGTCACGAGGGCCACCAGCCGAGGCCCGCAGGAAATCTCGACCCGGTATTGCGCTTCCAGTCGGACGGCGGCCGCGACGCAACCCTCCAGACGGTTCCGCGCGCTGTCGGACACCGCGCGACCATCCCGGGGGCGCAGGGTGACGTCCTCGGGACGAAGACCGACGAAGACCGGCTCGCCCACGCCGGCCTTCCCGAGGGCTGTGATCGGCGTTCCTTCCACATCGACCGTGAGCAAGCCATCCTGGCTGGCCAGGACCCGGCCCGGCAAGATGGTTTCCATGCCGACGAATCGAGCGACGTCCTCCGAGACGGGCCGTCCAAACACCTCCGCCGGTGTCCCGACCTGGCGGACGCGGCCGTCCACGAGCACGGCGACGCGATCGCCAAGTCGCATCGCCTCCTCCCGATCATGCGTCACGAACACGGTCGTGCACGCCTCGTGACGGAGCAGATCCTGCAACTGTCCAAGCAACTCGGCACGCGTCGGCGGATCCAGCGCGGCGAACGGCTCGTCCAGCAGGAGAACGTCGGGTCGAAGAGCGAAGGCCCTCGCCAGGCTAGTCCGCTGGGCCTCGCCGCCGGAGAGGGTGCGAGCCCGCCGGGAGGCCAGATGAGCGATCCCCAGACGCTCGAGCCATACCCTTACCTGAGTCGCCGTTTCGCCGGAGGACCGATGGTGAAGCCGCAGGCCGAGCGCCACGTTGGTCTCGACGGATCCGTCACACAGCAGCGGTTCCTGGAAGACGCAGGCGAACCGGCGACGGATGGTCAGCGCTTCCTGTCCGCCCCACGGCACCGGGGCCCCCCGAAAACGAACCGTCCCGGACGCTGGCCGCTCCAACAGCCCCAGGACCCGCAGCAGAGTGGACTTCCCGGCGCCGTTCGGACCGATGAGAGCCAGAACCTCTTCGTCTGCAACCTCGACCGAGGGCACAACGAGGGCGGTCGCATCACCATAGGTGACACGCAGGTCGCGCCCCTCCAGAATGGGGATGGTCACGAGGTTCGCCCTCGCTGTTGAATCCACGTCAGTAGGTAGGTGACCCCGAAGACCAATGCGAGCAGGATGACACTCAGGGCGATGGCGACGTCGAAATTCCCTTTTCCCGTCTCGAGGACGGTGGCCGTAGTGAGAACCCGCGTCTGGCCCAACAGGTTTCCGCCGACCATCATGGAGGCCCCGACCTCCGAAATCACCCCCCCGAAACCCGCCATGACCGCCGCGAGCAGGGGCAGCCGCGCTTCGCGCATGAGAAGCCAGAGCACCTGCCCGCGCGAGGCACCCAGCCCCATGAACTGAAGCCGCAGTTTCGGGTTGAGCTGCTGCATCGCAGCGATGGTGAGACCCGTGACAATCGGGGCGGCGATCACGAACTGGGCGATCACGATCGCCGCAGGCGTGTAGAGAAGCTCCAGAGTACCCAGGGGTCCGCTTCGCCAGAGGAAGATGCTGACGAAGAGGCCGACGACTACCGGAGGCAGCCCCATCCCAGTGTTCACAAGAGCGACCAGAAGGCCCCGCCCAGGGAACCGCGCCAGAGCCAAACCCACTCCCGCCGGGATGCCCGCGACGAGGCTGAGAAGCGTGGCCACGCCAGAGATCTGGATCGAGAGCCAGGTAATGCGGAGGACCCCCGGATCTCCCGATAGAATGAGGCGCAACGCCTCCAGAACCCCCTGCCAGATCAGTTCCATGCTCGCCCCAGCAATAACGAAGCCCCGATGAGCCAATAACCAACGGCGTCGGAGGCAGCAATCCCGTTCATTGGGACTTGGTCATTGGTCATTCCTTCAAGAAACAGAAATCCCCACGTCCCGCAGGCTGCTCAAAAAGGTCCAGATGCAAGGCGGCACGCAAAGGACGGAGTGAGGCGTACTTCAGGTACGCCGCAACGACTGCCGAGCGCCGTTCCACACGCCTCACGCTCAGGTACGCCGCAACGACTGCCCGAGCGCGCCAACGCCGCAGATGGGCCTTTTTCAGCGGCCTGTTACAGGCTCTCTTCCCGCTTGCCCGCATCCGGGAAAAACAGCGGCTCGCCGAACTTGTCCACGCCGAACGTGCGGATGATATCCTGGACCTCTGCCGAGACCATGAAGTCCGCAAACGCCTTTCCGCCCGTGGCGTTGATGCGCGGGAACTTGGCCGGGTTGGGTTCCAGCACCGAGTAGATGTTCAGAAGGATCCGGTCGCGCTCCACCATGGGTACGAGCTGAACCCGCTTGGTGAACGCCAGGAAGGTGGCCCGGTCGGTGAGGACGTACCCCTGCTTCTCCGAGCCGATCCCCAGCGTCGCGCCCATGCCCTGCCCCGCCTGGAGATACCAGGCGCCTTCCGGCGTCACCTTCGCTTCTTGCCACAGTTTCTTTTCCAGTTGATGCGTCCCCGAGTTGTCGCCGCGCGACACGAAGGTCGCCTTCGCCTCCGCGACCCGCCGCATGGCCTCCACCGCGCTGGCCATTCCCTTGATCTTGGCGGGATCCGTCGCCGGGCCCACGATCAGGAAATCATTGTGCATCACCAACCGGCGATTGACCAGCAGGCCGTCCGCGACGTATTTCTTCTCCGAGTCCGGCGCATGCACCAGGCACACGTCCGCTTCGCCCTTCGCCGCCAGCGCCAACGCCTGCCCCGTGCCCACCGAAATCGTCTTCACCGAGTACCCTGTCTTCTTCTCGAACAGCGGCACCAGCACGTCCAGCAACCCGGAATCCTGCGTGCTGGTGGTCGTGGACAGAATCACCGCCTGCCCCGCCCACACCGAGGACGTCGCAATCAGCCCGCCGAATACTACGGCGAGACTCAGACCGACAACGAGAGTTCTTCGCGAAATCGCAGCCATCATCCGCCCCATGGTCTCCTCCTTGTCATGGCCAAGCCACCCCACCGTGGTGCTTGGCCAGCGAATTTCGGACCGGCTCAACCCACAGTCAACAACACCTCGCCACGCGGCCTATTACGCAGGTGCTTCCTTCGCCACTCCTCCGAGTTCGGGAAGAAGAGCGATTCACCGTGCTGAGTCACACCGAACGACTTGATCAGCCTTTGCGCCTCATCCGACACCAACCAATCCACGAAGTCCCTCGCGCCAGCCGTATTCGCCTTCGGGAACTTGGCAGGGTTCATCCGAATGACAGCGATATAGTTCAGGAGGTCCGGGTCCTTCTCCACTAGGATCTGCAACCCGATCTCCTTCTTGAGGGTAAGGTACGTGGCCCGATCCATCAAGAGGTACGCCCGGCGCTCGTTGGCATAGCGCGTTGTCGGGGCGTTGCCGGACGCTCCCTTTTCGTAAGTGACGTACCACGCCCCCGCTGGTTTGATGCCAGCCTTCTGCCACAATTCCACCTCTTTGACGTGCGTGCCGGAGTTGTCTCCGCGAGTAACGAACAGGGTCTGAGCCTGGGCGATCTTTCGCAACGCGTTGACTGCCAGCTTTTCCCCTTTGATTCCGGCTGGATCGGCGGCCGGTCCCAGGATGACGAAGTCGTTGTACATCACGTCCCGGCGGTCCACGCCGAACCCGTCCGCGATGAACTTGTCCTCCAGAGCCCGGGCGTGCACCATCACGAGGTCAAAGCCGCCCCGCTTCGTCATCTCCAGCGCGGCCCCCGTTCCAGCGCCCGCGTGGCGGACCAACACTCCGGTCTTGGTGAAATAGGCGTCCTCCAGGGCGCCGACGATCCCGGCGTCAATCGGACCGATGGTGCTGGCCATCAAAAGAACATCGCGCGTCGCGGCGGGCGTGGCCCCTGGGCCAGCGGGCGCCACCGCACACGCCGACACGAGAAGGCCGACCGCGACCAGAAAGCACATCCACCTCGACCAGCCATCACACGCCTTACCCATCATCCAGGCCTCCCTTTTCCGTCAGGACAACACCGCTATACCTGCTGTGTTTCACGCACTGACCACCGGAGGGGATCGTGCGGGATGCGCACCGACGCCAGAATCGGACAGGCAGCACCACGGCGTATTGATCTGTATCTGCTCCGGAGAGCATAGTCAAGTGATTTCCTGGCGGCTCGCGCGAAGCAGCGCAAGCACCATGTGGTCGCGCGTCCGTGTCGCGCGGCCTCTCGCGTCTTACCGACGACTGAGAAAGCCGGAAGGGGCTTTAGATGTTTTTTCTTGATTATGTTTTGCGAAGCATATAGGCTCCCCCGCGCTGCGTGGTGATGCCACGGCCATCCGTCTTCACCCCTCGCCAGCACCGCGACATCGGCTCAACCTCGCAACACCCGAAGGGAACGGAAAACCGGCAGGCCGCATTCATGGAATCCTCGGCATCCAACAATGGGACCGCAACTGCAGTCCGCGAAGAGGGCGTGCGGGAACACCGCGCACCCCTCGCCGTCCTGCCTCACGTCTCGGATCCGGTCGTCATCGTCCTCCCAGTGCCAACGCCCGAAGCAGAGATTGCTCCGCGCCGCCTCCGGCGCCGGCCCCGTCAGGGGCAATGGGAGGCGATCGGACCTTCCCGTCACAAGGCGACGCCTGCCAGGGAATACGCGTACATGCGCCTGAAGGCCCTCGTCCTGTCCGGCCGGTTCTCCCCGGGGCAGCGACTTGCCGAAGAGCGGCTGTCCAGAGACCTCGGAATCAGCCGAACCCCCATCCGGGAGGCCCTCCACAAGCTCAAATCGGAAGGGCTGATCGCGTCCCTCCCGACGCGCGGGTTCGCCGCTCCCCGCGACTCGCAGACGGACGCGGAGGAACTGGTTGACCTGCGAGCCGTCCTGGAGGGGTACGCCCTGCGTGTCATTTGTGACCGTTTGACCGAGCAACAGTTTCAGCGGCTCGGAGAGATCGTGCGGAGCACCGAGGAGGCGGTCGCGTCACGGGGCCTATGCGATATCTCCCGCTGGAACGCCCGATTCCACGATGCGCTCCACGCCTTGATCAGCGACAAGTGCCGTATCTATCAGCAATTGGTCACCCTGCGGCAATATGCGTTTCGGTACAGCGAGGGTACCCAGCCGGAACGGGACGCCTGCCGACGGACCGCGGAAGGCCACCGCAGGATTCTGACGGCTCTGCGACTGCGCGACCCCGACCTGTGCGAATGCGCGATGCGGGAGCACATACGCAGCGCGCCACGCGATTGGTCACGACGTGAACGAGACCCATTTCACCCGCGCACCGCCGAGGACCGGCACGAACGGAGCACGGATATTCTCGGACTGTGGTGACGCCAAGGAGTCGACCATGACCGATTCCGTACAAGCCCTCGTCGCTCGCGCCCGAGCCGCCCAAGCAGCGGTGGAGTCCTGGACCCAAGCGCAGGTTGATGAGATGGTCGCGGCGGTGGGGTGGGCCGTCTACCGACGCGAGCACGCGGAGGCCTGCGCCCGCTTGGCGTGCGACGAGACCGGCATGGGGATCTACGAGGACAAGGTCCTCAAGCATCGCAAGAAGACCTTGGGCACGCTCCGCGACCTCCAGGATGCAAAGACGGTGGGGCTCATCGGGGAGGATCGCCGCCGGGGCCTCCTCAAATTCGCCAAGCCGGTGGGCGTCGTGGGGGCGCTTACGCCGGTGACCAATGCGTCGTCGACGATCTGCTGCAACGGCTTGCCCATTCTCAAGTGCCGGAACGCCGTCATCTTCGCCCCGCACCCGTCCGCCAAACGGACTGCCGCGCTGACCTGCGGGTACATGCGCGCAGCTCTGCGGCAGGTAGGCGCGCCCGAGGACCTCGTGCAGAGCATCGCCGAGCCGTCGATTCCCACGACCCAGGAGTTGATGCAGGCCGTGGACCTCATCGTCGCCACGGGCGGCGCCGCCATGGTGAAGGCGGCCTACTCGAGCGGTACCCCCGCGTACGGTGTCGGGGCCGGCAATTCGATCTGCATCGTCGACGAGACGGCGGATCTTGCCGATGCCGTCCATAAGATCGTCCAGAGCAAGACGTTCGACAATGCCACCTCCTGTTCCAGCGAAAACTCCGTCGTCATCCACGAGACGATTCTCGAGGAGATGCTGACCCGCTTTGCCGCCGAAGGAGGGCACCTGTGTGGCCCCCTGGAGCGGGAGCGTCTCCGGCGCTTCATGTGGCCCGACGGGGCGCACCTCAACAAGCAGGTCCCCGGCCAGGCTGCCATAAAGATCGCGGCCGCCGCCGGGCTTTCCGTTCCCGAAGGCACCCGCTTCCTTCTGGTTCGGGGCGAGGCTATCGGACCGCTGGATCCGTTCTCGGGGGAAAAGCTCTCCCCGGTCTTGACCCTCTGGACGTTCCGGGCGTTTCCCGAAGCGATCGCCTACGTCCAGAAACTCACCGGCTATAGCGGTCTCGGCCACTCATGCAGCATCCACACCACGCGGGATGACCGCGTCCGGGAACTGGGGATGTGTGCGTCCGTCAGCCGCATCATGGTTCGCCAACCGCAGTGCTATGCCAACAGCGGCGACTACGTCAACGGCATGCCCTTCTCTCTCACACTGGGGTGCGGCACGTGGGGCGGCAACATCGTCAGCGAGAACATTACCTGGAAGCATTTCATCAATACCACCTGGATCTCCACGCCAATCGAGGCGGTGCTTCCTGACGAAAACGCAATTTTCGGAAGCCACTGGGCCAGGCACGGCAGGTGAGGTTAGCGGGGGGCGCCGGCAAAGCCGAAAGACGACCCCTCGTAGACCTCGCCCTGCGCACCACAGACTCCCGGAGAAAAGGAGACATCGAGCATGGTGGGTGCCTTTGCTGGAAAGTACCTCCGCCTGAACTTGACCGAGGGGACGACCACCGTCGAGGAATTCCCCGCGTTGACCTATCGCCTGTATCATGGGCGGCGCCGCCATGGCTGCCTCCATCCTGGTGCGGGAGCTTCCGCCGGGGGTCGACCCGCTTGGCCCGGAGAACATCATGGTTTTCGCAACCTGCCCGTTGACCGGCATCCCGCTCGCGGGGACGACCCGGTTCAGCGTGGCCACGAAGTCGCCCCTGACGGACGGGTACGGCGAGGGGGAGGCGGGCGGCTACTGGGGGCCGGAGCTGAAGTTCGCCGGATTCGACGGGATCATCGTGACGGGCCAGTCGCCCAAGCCGGTATACCTGTGGATCTGCGACGGGACCGTGGAGATTCGCGACGCCGCACACATCTGGGGCAAGCTCTCCGGCGAAGTGCAGGATCTCCTCGTGGCCGAGACGGACAAGCGGGCCCGCATCCTCCAGTGCGGCATCGCCGGTGAACGCGGCAACCTCATGGCCAATATCGTGAACGAGCTGAAACACTTCAATGGCCGGAGCGGATTGGGGGCCGTCATGGCCAGCAAGAAGCTCCGGGCCATCGCGGTCCGCGGCCACGACCGGATCGAGCCCAAGGACAAGGAAGGGCTTCAGGCGTGTCTGAAATGGTTCCGTGAGCACTACAACCGGAACGCCGACATGCTCCACAAGTTCGGCACCTCACGGAACGTGGTGGCGATGAGCGCCGACAGCATCCTTCCCACTCGAAACTTCCGTGAGGGGCAGTTCGAGCACGCGAAGGAGATCAGCGGGCAGACCATGGCGGAGACGATCCTGACCGATGAGGGCACTTGTTACGCCTGCGCCATCGCGTGCAAACGCGACGTGGACGTGCCAGCGCGCGGGGTCATCGCGAAGTATGGGGGCCCAGAGTACGAGACCATCGGCTCCGCCGGCTCGGTCTGTGGGGTCGGCGACCTCGGTGCCATCGCCAAGTTCCATCAGATCTGCGGCGAGTACGTGATGGACACGATCTCCGTCGGGATGACCATCGCCTTCGCCATGGAGTGCTTCGAGACCGGGATCCTGACCACCGCCGACACCGACGGACTGGACCTCCGGTTCGGGAACGCCGAGGCGATGCTGACCCTCACCGAGAAGATCGGCAAACGAGAGGGCTTCGGCGACCTGCTGGCCTTGGGGTCGGAGCGCGCGGCGAAACAGATCGGGCGGGGGGCCGAGCAATTCGCCCTGACGGTCAAGAAGCAGGAACTCCCCATGCACGAGCCGCGGGGGAAGCAGGGGCTGTCCTTGGCCTACGCCACCGCGCCTGCCGGGGCGGACCACATGCGTGCCCCCCACGATCCGGCCTATGCGGGGTTCCACCCGCAGGGGGCGCACGCCCTGGAGCCACTCGGCCTGGCCGAACCGCTGTCGAAGCTGGAGCTGAGCCCCCGCAAGGTGCGGGCGTTTCATTACGCCAGCCATTGGTGGGCCCTGTGCAGTTGCGTGGGCGTGTGCCACCTGGCTTCGGCGCCGGGCAACGCGGTCGGGATCACGCTGATCGTCAACGCCATGCGCGCCCTCACGGGCTGGGACACCAGCCTGTGGGAGCTGATCAAAGTCGGCGAGCGATCCAAGGCTCTCGCTCGGGTGTTCAACTCGCGCGAGGGCTTCACCCCGAAAGATGACCAACTTCCCAAGCGACTGCATGAGGCCTTCACGAGCGGCCCCTTGAAGGATGTCCGGGTCGAGCCAGAGCTGTTCCAGCACGCCCTCCGCCTCTACTACCAGATGGAAGGGTGGGACCGCGAAACCGGCTGGCCGACGTTCGCCAAGCTGGCCGAACTGGGAATCGAGTGGGCGGCGAAACCTGGGGACACGTGGTGACATCCGCCCGACGCCAAGCCAGAGTCGGTTTCGCCAACGGAGACCCTGATCATGGACACTGACCTGGATGCGCTTTTCGATCGCCTGAACGCCGACCTCTTCGATGGACGGCTGCCAAAGTACCGGGTGCGCAGATGCGCGCCTCGGACCGGAGAGCGCGGCTTCATCGAGGAGGAAGCGCGCACGATCTGGATCTGTACTCCCCGGGAGGTCCGCGAAACCCTCCTCCATGAAATGTGTCACATCGGAACCGTGGGGCACGGCCGCGCCTTCAGAGCTCGATTGCGACACCTGGCCCGACAGGGTGAGAGGTGGGCCCAGACAGAGCGCGCCTACTACCTGCGTGTCGAACTGGGGATGAGATCAGATCGTTTGATCGCGCTTTGGCAGTTCGCGACGGACTTCAAAGGAAACCTGCTCTTCGGAACCCCGTGATCGAGCCCGGGGCGGGAAATCGCATGATGCGCCCGATCGGTTCGCGTCATTTCAGGCTACCACGTTGAGGTGGCGCCTTCGGGGTAAGAACGCACCGACCGCAATTTCATCTCACACAAGGAGGACAGGATGGACGGAAAGCGGTGGTTTTCGAAAACGAGGCTTGCAGTGCTCCTTATCGGTGTCGGCATTGTATTCTTTTCTCCTGTCGGAACCGTAACGGCAGCGTATCACCACATGGGGGAAATCGATTCGGGGCACTTCCTTTCGGTCTTCCCTGACAAGGCCGGGACCAAGCTCGATAGCTGCAACCTGTGCCACACCGGCGGTTCGTATACGTCCAATGGCAAAACGGTCAGCCTCGGAAGCTGTCAGTGGTGCCACTACAAGACGGAGTATGGCAAACAGAGCACGCCGGCCAACCTCGAAGCCACCCTGAACCCGTATGGCCTGGACTACCTACTCGCCGGACGCAGCCCAGCCGCCGTCCAGACGATTGCCGGCCTGGATTCCGATGGTGACGGCTATATCAATGCCGACGAGATCGCGGCGGTTCGGTACCCCGGGGACAAGGCGGACGACCCAACCAAGGTGCCGGCGCCGTACCGCGTGTTCACTCGCGAGCAACTCCTCCAGAAACCGCAACACAGCCAGTTCCTGCTGATGAACGCCAGCAAGTCCGATGACTTCTACGCACAGTACAGCGGAGTCACGCTGGAGGACCTCCTCGATGACCTACTCCTCGGCTCCGCGACCGGCACAACCGCGTACGCACCGGACGGCTTCTCGCAATACCATCCGCTGTATCCGGATCCCGCGCCCGGGCTCTATCATGTCTTCGGCGATTACCCGAGCGCCTCGTACTATTACAACAACGTCGCGGACATGGCCCTCAACTCCGCCGGCTGGTGCAAGTACGATTCGCCGTCTGCCGCCGGGAGGGTCAACGGCGACCCCATCGTCAATCCGGACGGCCTCAGGTTGCTCTTGGCTATCAAGCGGGATGGACAGAACCTCACCACGGGAGTGTTGACTCTACAGAACAAGCTCGACGGCGAAGGGCCGTTCCGGGTCGTGCCGCCGCAGAAGCTGCCTGGCCCTCCGGATCAGCGTTCCACGGCGGCCAATCAAAGTGTGCCCTGGCCGTATGATGTCAATGCCGACCACAACTCGGGATTCGCGACCCGATCGATGACCATCATCAGAGTCGAGCCGTTGCCCGAAGGCACCACCGATATCAATGTGATGGAAGCCGGCTGGCCGTATGTGGATGAGGCCAAGATCGTGGTGTATGGCGCCATCGATCCGGTCCCGAACATCCTCGAAAAGCTCGACGCGATCGAGTCGATTCTCGAGGCGGCATCCAAGAAGGATTTCCGGAACCGTGCGTTCAAGGAACTCTTGATCCGGCAAATCGAGGGGGTCGAGTGGCTGGTCAAGCGGGGATGGTACGGGCTTGCCCTACGCACGCTGCAAAAGGAGCTCCTCCCAGAGACCGACGCCTGCTACGTGAAACCTGCACGCCACAGCAACGATCTGATTGCCGATTGCGACCTGCAGAAGCAGGTCTACTGGTCACTGAACGAGGTGTCCGTCCTCTTGAACATCGCCAAGGAGGAAGGCTCGGCCCCACCGCCGCCCTTCTGCCACCACCACCGGCTGTGCGCCAAGCATGCCCAAATATGTCGCGCGCAGACGCATCGCTGATCGCTGTCCGCTCGCTCCACAGACAACGGGGGCAGCCGCATCTGCCGGTTGCCCCCGTTGTCTCCACGATCGAACGCCGCGCCTGACGCGGAATCTAGGTTTTCCGGCGTACCGCTCTTTGCGATCCTCGAATCCCCGCAACGCTGCCGGCGCGGTGGCTGACGGCGCCCGCTCGAAGCCGCTGCGGCGCTGAGAACGTCCGGTCGAAACACCGGGCGACGCTCTCCTCGAGGCTCCGCTCGAATCGGTCGTACCGATCGAGAAATTCTCGCCCTTTGGCCGTGAGCCTGGTCCCGGAAGCCCGGCTTCCCCCCGGTTGCCTTTCCAGCAGGCGAAACCCCGCGGCCTTCTCCAGTTCCCGCAGATACCCCCAGGCGTTCCGGTACGACATCTCGAACCGGTCCACCGCCTGCTTGATCGAACCTAGCTCATCAATCAGGCGAAGGAGTTCCGCCCGCCCCTGGCCGAACTTCACGCGGTCGCCAAATACCACCCATGCCTTGAATTTAGCCCTCATGGCGCCTCCTGTTCTCCCGCACCCCACATCGCCGACGCCTGTTCTCTGCACTATACCGCAGACGCACCACCGACAGAAGTAGTTACACCCGGAACACGAAAAGTCGCGAAAACCACACCGAAATGTCAGCGACCTGTAACACATCCTGGCGAGAATGGCGCCCGTGCGGTGTGCCGTAACGCGTTTTCGCGGCGGCGAGGGAATGGAAACGGAATGGCTTTGCTCTGGGTTGGCCTGATGGTCGGTTGCCTCGCGTGCGCCGTGGTTTTGCTCCGGCTCTCGGCTCGGCCCGCTCGCTGCCCGAACTGCCTGATCCCCGCCGAACCCCTGACCCGCGAGGCGGATGGGCTGTTGGGGCCGGTTGCAGAGCTCGCGTATTGGTGCCCGCGCTGCGCCCGGGTGGTCGCACGCCGCTACCTCTCGCTGTTCTGCGAATGACCGAGACGGCCCGCATCCCCCAACTGGATGTCGGGTAGCGCCCTGTCGGAACGTCCTGTGAATCTCGAGGATGCCCCCATGTTCAGACACTTAACGCGCGCAGTCTTGTTCATGCTCGTCGTCGCCCCCGTCGTGGTGGCGATCGCGGGCGCGAGACATGCGTTCAGGAGGATCCAGGCATGTTGACGCGATTGCTGTTCGCGATAGCACTCCTTGTTACCGTCACTTCGCACGCCGACGCTCTGACCGTCTATCCCGTGCATCGCGCCACGATTCTGGCCGGCGCGAAGTTCGATTTCAAGGTGGAATTTGACCGCGTCCTGAAACCTGGCGAAGCCAAGGTGACGATCAATGGCGCCGATTACGCCCTGACCCTGGGGCGAACCGCCACCTTCGTAGAGAAGGAACCGGATGTAGACAAATCAGCGCTCATCCTCCGAGACGTTGTCCTGACGCAACCGGGGTATTATCGCGTGGTGGCCCATGACGGCAAGGAGTTTACCCAAGTGGTGACCTGGGAGGTCTTCGCCGCAGAGCGCCCCCGCACGGCCAAGAACGTGATTCTCTTCGTCGGGGACGGCCTGAGCGTCGCGCATCGGACTGCGGCTCGCATCCTGTCCAAGGGGATCGCCGAGGGAAAATACCACGGCGACCTGGCCATGGATACCATGCCCCGCATGGCGCTGGTCGGAACCTCCGGCGTTGACTCCGTCATCACCGACTCGGCCAACTCCGCCGCCGCCTATGCCACGGGCCACAAGTCCAGCGTCAACGCGCTGGGGGTGTACGCCGATCGGACCAAGGACACCCTGGACGATCCCAAGGTCGAGACGATCAGCAGCCTGGTGAAGCGGAAGCTGAACATGGCGGTCGGGGTCGTCACGAACACCGAGGTGGAGGACGCGACGCCCGCTGCCATGGTGGCCCACACCCGGCGACGCAGCGACTACGACGAGATCGTGAAGCAATTCTACGGAAGCGGCGTGGATGTCTTGATGGGCGGCGGTTCCGCCAACTTCCTGCCGCAAATCCACGCCCGGCTCGCGCCGCAAGGACAACGAGGACTACATCGCCAAGTTCCGGCAGGCCGGGTATACCCTGGCCACCAACGATCAGGAGATGCGGGCCGCGGCGGCCAACCCTGGCACCCAGAAGCTTCTCGGCCTCTTCCACACCGGAAATATGGACGGCGTCCTCGATCGCAAGTTCCTCAAGAAGGGAACGGTGAACAAGTTCCCCGATCAGCCGGACCTCGTCGACCAGACGAAGGCGGCCATTGACATCCTGTCCCGCCGCCCCGAGGGCTTCTTCCTGATGGTGGAATCCGGGAACATCGACAAGTACTCCCATCCCCTGGACTGGGAGCGGGCGGTCATGGACACCATCATGCTCGATAACGCGGTCAAGGTGGCCAAGGAGTTCGCCGCCGATCGCAACGACACCCTCATCATGGTCGTGGCCGATCACAGCCACGGACTCTCCATCGTCGGCACCGTGGACGATAATGCCAAGGGCGAGCAGATGCGCGACAAGGTCGGCGTGTACGCCGACGCCGGCTATCCCAATTATCCGCGGCCGGATGCCGACGGCTACCCGGGCGACCTGAACGTGTCGAAACGCCTCGCCATCTTCTTCGCCAACTTCCCGGATCACTACGAGACCTTCCGGCCCAAGCTGGACGGGGTCTTCACACCGGCGATCCAGGCGCCCGACAAGAACTACGTGGCCAACGAGCAGTACAAGAACGTCCCCGGCGCCGTCTTCCGCACCGGCATCCTGCCTCGCAACAGCAGCACCGGCGTCCACACGGGCGAAGATGTGGTCCTGACGGCCATGGGACCCGGATCGGAGTACATCCACGGTTTCATGGAGAACACGGAAGTCTTCCGGGTCATGGCACTTTCCCTGGGCCTGGGGAAGTAACGTGGGTCGATCCCGCTGCGCGCGGGACACCGCTCCGACGGTGTCCCGCGCGTCGGTCCGGAGACCAAGGAGTCCAGAGCGCCGCGCCGGTCGGCCATGGATCGTGGCGGGAATTGTCGGGGCACTCCTCGCCGTCGCAGGGCAGGGACAGGCGGACGAGCCCTCTCGACTGGCCTTTACGGAGTTGTACAAGTCCATCGGCGTCCTCGGCCTCCAATTCTCCGACAAGGTGAACAGCTTGAAGGGCAAACCGGTGGCCATGCGCGGTTTCATGGCGCCGCCGCTCAAGCCCGAGGCGGATTTCTTCGTCATGACCCGAGAGCCGGTGTCCCTTTGTCCATTTTGCCAGACGGACGCCGACTGGCCTTCGGACATCATCGTGGTGCACCTGCGAAACGGCAGCACGCTGACGCGCAACACGGACCCGATCGAGGTCACCGGGAGCCTGGAGGTGGGGTCTGCCACCGACCCGAAGACCGGTTTCGTGAGCCTGCTGCGCATCGTGGACGCCAGGCTCCGTCGGTTGTAGCCATGACGAATGGCTTGAAAGCGACTAACCTCATTCTTGCCTACCGGATGTCTGCCGGCATCCATACGGTTCTCAACCTCGAAGAATTGGTCGTCCCGGCGGGATCGGTCGTCGGCATCACGGGGCCATCCGGATCCGGGAAGACGTCGTTGCTTCACGTGCTCGGCGGCCTGGAGCGACCGCAGTACGGGTCGGTCTGCTGGGGCGGGGACGATCTCTGCCGCCTGACTGAGACGGAGTGCGACCGCTGGCGACGCGGACACGTTGGAATGATCTTCCAGGACTTCCACCTTTTGCCCGGCATGACCGCCCTGCAGAACGTGTTGGTGGCTGCCACGTTCGATCGCTTCGTACTATCTGGCCGGGTGAAGGATCGCGCCCGAGCCCTGCTGACACACGTGGGGGTGCCCGGCGGCCTCCAGCGTGTCGAGACGCTGTCCCGAGGTGAGATGCAGCGCGTGGCCGTCGCGCGAGCCCTTCTTTTCGCCCCGTCCATCGTTCTCGCCGACGAGCCGACCGCGAGCCTCGACGGTGCCAGTGGCGAGCGAGTGACCATGCTCCTGCTCGATTCGTGTCGCGAAGCGCGGACCACCGTCGTCATCGTGAGCCACGATGCCGCGGTGCTCCGACGGTTGGATGCCGTGCACACGCTGGTGGGCGGCCGCCTGACGACAACCGCCCAGGACACGGTCTCCCGATGTTGAACCCCTTGCCCGTCGTGGTGGCGGATATCCGGCGATCCCGGACCGGCTTCCTGGCGGTGGTCGGGCTGATCGCCGTGGCCGTGGCCCTTGGCGTCTCGGTGAGCGCCCAGGAGCGGGCGCTGCGCACCGGGAGCGCGCGAGCCGCCGACGCCTTCGACCTTCTCGTCGGCGCTCCCGGGAGCCCGACCCAGCTTGTGTTGACCAGCGTCTACCTGCAGCCGGCGGCGCTGCCGTTGGTGCCCGGCGCCGTGCTCAAACGCCTCCAACAAGAGTCGGGCGCCGTCTACGTGGCCCCCATCGCCTTTGGCGATCGCTACCGGGACTATCCCGTCGTCGGCTCGACCGCGGCCTTCGTCACCCTGGGCGGAACGCGCAAACCGGCAGAGGGCCGGGTCTTTGCATCCGAGCGCGAGGTCGTCGTGGGGGCGGATGTCGGCTTGGCGCTCGGCGCCCGCTTCGCCCCAGTCACGGGGTGGCCGCCCCCAAGGCGGAGCCGGAGGACAAGGCCTCGGATCGAGACCATCACGATGTCGAGTACGTCGTCGTCGGTCGCATGGCTCGATCCGGCACCCCCTGGGATCGCGCCATCGTCGCACCCATAGAAGCGGTCTGGGAAGTCCACGGTCTCTCCAACGGCCACACGGAGGGCGCGGAACGTTATTGGTCCTCCGTGGGACGGTGCCGAGGTCGCCGGAGTTCCCGCGATCGTCGTGAAACCCAAGACAGTCGCGGACGCGTACAAGCTCCGCGGGAAATACCGGACGGAAGGCACGACGGCCCTCTTCCCGGCCGAAGTGTTGGTCGATCTCTACAGTCTCCTCGGAGACGCCCGCGATCTCCTGGCGGCCATTTCCGTTGCGACCCAGGCGCTGGTCATCGCTGCTGTCCTGCTCGCCGTCTTGGCCTCGCTGGCCCTGCGGCGCCGGCAACTCGCCATCCTCCGAGCCCTCGGGGCGTCCCGCCGGTACGTGTTCGCAGTCGTGTGGACCCACGTCAGCCTCATGATCGCCCTCGGGTCCGTGCTGGGCCTGTTGGCAGGGTGGGCAGGAGCCGCGGCGCTCTCTGCGGTCTTTTCCGCACGCACCGGGATCGTTCTTTCCGCGACGCTCGCCCGCCAAGAACTGCTCATGGCGGCGGCTGTGGTCGTCATCGGCATGCTCCTCGCCGGAATCCCGTCCTGGTCAAGCTATCGGCAATCCGTATCTGCCGGTCTGCGGAGCTGACGACCAGGATGCTCGATGCCGACAGGTCGCGTAGACAGGTCCTCCGCCTGCTGGAATGCGCGGTGTTGTTCTTTGCCCTCCCGCCGTCCCTCTACTTTTTCCGACACCAACTCGCGTTTCGTGTGGTCCCCATCCTCCTTGTCCTGGGGGCGGTTTGCGTCTTCCATCTGGTGCGGACGAGGGCCATGGACCTTCGGTCTCTGTGGTGCCCGGCCGGCCTGCGCACCTACCTGCCCGGCATCCTGACGGTCTTCGTCCTGGCGGGCACCCTTATTGCGAGCGCCGCGGTGGTATTCCTCCCGATCCGCTTCCTTGCCTTCCCACGCCGTACGCCCGGGACCTGGGCGGTGGTGATGTTGCTCTACCCGTTACTGTCGGCTCTCCCCCAGGAGGTGATTTTCCGCGCCCTCTTCTTCGCACGGTATGGCTCACTGTTTTCGAATCCCGTCATCCTGATCGCATGCAACGGACTCAGCTTTGGCCTGGCGCATGCCGTCTGTGGGAACTGGACGGCGATGGCCCTGTCCACGCTCGGTGGTTGGCTCTTCGCGTACCGCTATCACCGCACCGGCTCGGTCTTCGCCGTAAGTCTGGAGCATGGGCTGTGGGGCAACTTTCTCTTCACGGTCGGCCTCGGCCGGTATCTCTACAGCGGGTCCATCTGGTGAGGCGACGGCATCCAACGAACGGGCGCTGAACGCCTGCCGCGGATTCCCCGGCATCGCGTGGCAGGCTTCTTGCCCCCCGCGGTGATGGTCCTCGGTCGGAAAATTCATTCCTCCGTCATACCCTTGTTGCGAAGCGAAGCGAAGCTGGTGCTCGCGGGCCCTGCTCGATCTTTCGAGGGGTGCCAGGGGGCGTTCGACCGGATCGATGTTTCCCCGACAGTCCTGCCCCATTGCACCCTTCTCACGAAGGAGGACTGCCATGAAAGCACTTGCGCTGGTGTCGCACGACCATAAGAAGGTGGACCTGCTCGCCTGGGCGACGTACAACCGCGAGACACTCCGACGCTTCCACCTCGTCGCCACGGCGACCACCGGGCGATTTCTGAAGGAGAAGGTGGGAATCGAGGTCGAAACCGTGCTCAGCGGCCCGCAGGGCGGTGACGTCCAGATCGCCGCCCGCGTCGGCTCGAACGAAATCGACGCGGTCTTCTTCTTTGTGGACCCGCTGACCGCCCAACCCCACGATCCCGACATCCAGGCGCTGATGCGCGTCTGCAACGTGCACAACGTGCCTCTGGCCACCAACCTCGCAACCGCGGACCTCATCATCACGGGGTTAGTGCGTGGCGAATGCGACAGCCCGCTCGGAGCCCAGACCTTCGCCCCGCTTTCTTGACCCTGAAAGAAGGGTTGGAGTTGCGGTATACCACGACCGGGTACGCGACGACCGGATGGCGCCTGAGGCGCGGTACAGCGTCAACCTTCACGCTCCACCCATGCTTCGCCCCCGGCGGACGCACTTCCCGCGAAAGCAACAAGGAGGCAGGACGCCATGCCCACCATCGTCGAGTACACCAACAAGAAGCTGCCGGAAAACCTCTACCCTTGGCACATCGTCTCCCCGGCGGATTCGGGACCGTGCTGCTTCTCTGCCATGGAAGAGATCGGCGACGCACAGCGCGGAGAGCGATGGGAATACGTGTACAAGCGTTGCCGCGTGTGCGGCTTCACCGTACAGATGATCCTGAGGAGGGTTCCTGACGAAGCGCTGATCGCTGCGCTGCGCAAGCACTTGGAACATTCGTTTCGGCGGAACCCGCCAGGATGAACGCGGCGCGGGCTCGCGCCGGCTTCTGCTGGTGATTCAAGAAGGCGCCGTCTTCAACGGAACGTGCGCCATGCCCGACAGGAAGGAGCTTGCCGCCGAGAGCCCTTATGATTATGAGGAGATTCCCGCGGTGGGTAGGCCACTCGGCCGCCCACGTTCGGCGCCGACCGAGTGGAATTTAGGCGCACCGTCGAGCGCCCGAACCCGCGGCCGCCATTGCCTCGGCGACCACGGGTGCCGGGCCATGTAGCGGCCAGGAGTCGGGAAAGGTGCGACGGATCAGGTAACCGTCTCGCACGCCGAAGGTACACACCGTAAGTTCCGGGTATCCCGACGCCCGGACCAATTCCTCGACGACGAGGGCCCCGGCCACGATGATGTCGGCTCGTTCTGGCCTGAGGCCCGGGACGCATTGGCGACGGCTCAACGGTAGCGCCTCCACGCGCGCTCGCACGGCGACGATGTCGTCCTGACTGAGGCGGAGTCCATGTCGCATCGCCTCGTCGGTCCGCGCGGCCAGCTGCAAACTCGCCAAAGCCCGGACGGTGCCGCCGATGCCAACCAGGCGTCCGCGGCACTCCAGGAATGGCATCGCCCGATGCAGCCGTTCCCGGACCTCCGACCGCAGCGCCTTGACTTCCGCTGCCGCTGGCGGATCACCCCGGAGGAAGCGCTCGGTCATCCGAACTGCCCCGATAGGCAGACTCGCGGTGTCCTCGACTCTGCCCGCGCGGACGCTGGTGAGCTGGAGGCTCCCGCCTCCCAGGTCGGCCACGAGCCCATCCCGCATCGGCAGATGGTGGAGGACGGCGAGCGTCCCGAGGCATGCTTCGTCGTGCGGGCTGAGGACCACCACGTTGAGACCGTACTTATGGATCAGGGGATTCAGGAGAGTGGCCCGATTCTCGGCGTCGCGCACGGCTGCCGTCGCGACGGCGATCGTGCTGACCCCGTTCCCGCTGCGAAACGAGCGGACGAAGCCCCGCACCGCCGCCAAGGTGTCGCGCACCGCCCGACGAGGAAGTTCGCGCTCCGGGCCGCCGGCGAGGCGAGTCTGTACCCGCTTCTGCTGTAGCACCCGGTATCCGGCGCCCATCGTCACTTCCGCGAGCAGCAAGCGGGTCGCGTTGGATCCCAACTCAATGAGAGCGAGCAATCTTGTCATGTCGTGGATGCTAACAGCGGCTCAGGGAGAAGACGATGACGGACCTGTGAAGATTCCGTGACCATGACCGGGTCGGAGGTCATTCGGCTTGCCGTTCGAACCGCGTCAGTTCCCTGATGATCACCCGAGAACCCACGCCTCCCTCGGGGCCCCGGTGCTTCACCCAGACGTGGGGAGGCGCCACCGTATGCCACAGTGTCGTCTTGGGAAGCACGAGACCTGCCACGAGGCCCAAGGCCCCGGTCGCCGTGAGCTCGATGCGGTAGCATTCGAAGGTCCCCGCGGGCGCCTCGACCACCTCGCGGCCCACGATCGTGGCCTCCATGCCGACCACCTCTCCCCCCGCCATGATCAACTCGAATCGAAACCGCTTGTCCGCCCGGCCGGGGAGCAGACGTAATTCCACCGGAAGCATTTCCAGATCGACGGAGCCTCGCGTCACGTGGACGCGGCGAACGCTAGTGCGCCAGGAGCGAGCGTCCCGGATGGCGACCAGACCGGCGCCCGTGGTCGAGTCCAGATCCCGCTTCTCCGTTTCGACGAGCGCGCCCTGAGCGTCGCGGACCTCGCGCCAAGACGAAAGCCGGTAACCACCGCCGAGGAGCGTCACATGCGTCTCGGCGACCCATGCCGTCGGCGCCGAGCGCCCTCGGCGGCCCCGTCCTTCCTGGTGAACCCGGAGGGTTGCACCGTCAGGCTGGATGTGCCGCTCGATGGTCCAGCCATGTCGCCAGAGTTCCACCCCGGTCCGGTCGTCGCGGGCCAGGTACTCTCCAGTTTCGACCGCCGCGACCGGGGGGATGTGCGATCCCCGATCGGCGTGCGCGAGGTCGGTTTCGAGGCAACCTGACAAGAGGGCGCCCAACAGCATCCCGGCGCGTCGGGCGCGCCGCGCGCGATCGCTCCAGCGCGTAGGGTGCGTTTCGCGTGAGATGGGCAACGACATCACACGGGACGGGGATGCATTGACCTAGATTCGGTCCCGCCGGACGTGAAAGGACAGCGTCGCCCCGGTCACCACGCTTCGGCCGGTGCGCAGGAAGATGGCGAGGCACAAACCCTGCAGAAAGAGAATCACCCACGGATCCCACAGCACTCGAAGCCCCGTCAGGATGTCGGCCTCGAGCCCGGACCCGGCAGGGATGAATGGCAGCGCCGTGAATAGGTACACGATGGCCAGGATTGCCATGACCTGATACGCGCTGACCCTGCCGCCTCCACGATGATCCGCCCGGAGCGTTTCGGATACCGCCCGCCAGCCTTGGGTGACCGCCAAGGAGAGGCCCAGGGCCGTGCGGTGGTGTCCACGCAGGAAGACCTCCGCAGCGATGAGCGCCGTGGTGACGAAGAGCACTGCCGTGATCGCCTGGACCGGGACGACCTTCTCACCTTCCAAACCTCCCTCGTAGGCCACCTTCTTGGTCTGTCCCGTGAAGACGAAGCTGTACCGCTCGAAGAGTCGGCGGAGGCGAGGCGAGATCTGAGACACGGGCTTGCCGTAGCAGCAGCCGAAGCTCACGCACGCCAGGCGACCCACACCTTCCGCCAGGGCGTACCCGATGGACGCCGCCGCCAGCCCGGCCGTCACGGGGATCTCGAACCCCAGGAACGGCCCGAGGGCGCGATTCGCTCCCAAGAGCAACCAGGGGCACACCAGGATCCCGACGAACACCGCCCCCCCGACCGTGAATGTGGCCGCCTTTCGCTCGACGACACGCGCCACCAATTTCGACGCAGGAATGCAGCACCCCAAGACCAGGAGGACCATGGTGATGATACCGGGGAGCGAGACCCCCACCGCCCCCAGCAGAACCAGCATCATGGCGACGCCCGCGGCGTAGGCGCCGGCATGGAACAAACCGTAGTAGGTCAGATTGAGCCCCTGCCACTGCCCCGCCGCGGTCTTCGCGACGGGAATCGCCGCCGCAATCTGCCATTGCTCCTGCGGCAGGGTGCGGAACCCCCAGATCAACACCCAGATCGAAAGGGCCGCCACCACGAAGAGGAACAGATCGTTGACCATGACGAGCCTCCTGTCGGTGCGTCGCCGCGTCTCCCGGCCTACCGACGGCGCGCGGCCCGGGCCAGCGGGGAGCGCACCATCACGTCCGTCTCCACCAACGGTCGCCCGAACCCGGCCGCGAAGCGGCTCTCGACGCCCGCCCGCGACATGTTGCGGACGATGTCCTCGGCGAAGACCACGCGCCCAGGCTCGAAGAGCAGCACCACCGTGCTGCCGCCCGGCCGGAACAAGCTCTTGGGCGCCCCTTTCCGCAGGAACATCCCGGGTGCCGCCGACTGTGGCGTCCGATAGTGCTCGGCACTGTAGCACTGCGCAATGTCGCCGATCATCAGGGCCGCCACCTCGATCATCGCCACCGCCCCGACCTCCGATCCGCCGGGCACGTCCGTATCGAGGATCGTCACCACGCGCCGGTTCTTGGAGTGTGGGGTGACCACCGCCACCACTGCGCCCGGGTTGCAGGAATGGTACCGGCCCGGGATCTCGTAGATGGTCGCCACGCGTCCAGCCACGGGCACGTGGGTGTAGTGGTACTTCTCCGGCGTCAGACGCAGAATGGCGAAGTCTCCCGCCTCGAACACCCGGCACCACGACCGCCGGTCTCTTCCCAGCAGTTCCTCCAGGTCGAAAAACTTGTCCTTGAGGTACAGGCTCGACACCTCGCTCAGCGAGCCTACCAAGACCCGGGCGTCGGCGGGACAGACGGCGATGTCGGGCTGGTCCGGCATGGGGCGGCAGTCCCAATAGCGGATCTGGCGCTCGAACAGCTTGCGGGCCGTATCGAGACGGTCGGGCGCTTCCAGACACTCGCCGAGGTCCACGCCGCTCCGCTTCAAAAACTCCCCCGTCCCTCCAGCCCTCGCCCCCAGCAGGGAATCGTAGTTGAGAAAACCGAGCAGGCGCGACGTCCAGGTCGCCGTGAGCAGCGAATAGAGCGCCGGTCCCTTCTCCCAGAGGTCGGCGTAGAGAAAGGAGACGATCCGGTCGCCGTACAGACGCTCGGTCCGGACTGCGGCGCTATGCCGCTCGATATATTGATGGCGCAGAGGCCGCCACGGGTGTCGGCGCATGAAGATGTCGCTCCGCCTCTTTCGTGTCATGGTGAACGCTGAGCACCAGCAGTGCGACCAGGCGCTGCACGTCCTCCAGGGACGCTCGCTCCCGCAGGATGTCGTCGCGAACTCCGGCCACAAACGCGGCGCCGCCTCGCTCGCCGGCCGCCGCGCGCAGGCCCCCCGCCTGGCCGACGGCGACCGCCCGGCGGTCAAGCATCCGGAGGTCCTCCGCCAGCACTTCCAGCGCTTCTGCCATCTGTCGCCGACGGAGATCCTCGCGGTAGTGCGACTCGGCGCAGAGGTTGAACTCCCGCGCGTCGAGGCCGAGGGCCGAGGCCGCGCCCGCCTTGTCGAGAATGCCGCGGGTCAACCGGCCCGCAGCGGAGCGTTCCTCGGGGTATTCCAGCCGGAGCGCCAGGTCGTCAAGCGTGGACTCCAGGCCCAAGGCCTCCGCGAGGTCCGCCGCATCCGATCGAAGGATTCGCAGCAGGGCGCGTTGATACTCTCGCGTCCGCACCCGCAGGTACCCCGCGTGGCGCCGGCTCGCCCGCACCCCCTTGGCTCGCTCCAGGATCGCCCGGAGAAACCGGTTACGCGTATTCACATGCACGAAGACGCTGGGCACTCCGATCGCCGTCGCAAAGAAGAGTTGCCGGCGCTCGCTCTCCAGGGTCGGATCGTCGGGGATATCGGCGTGGTCGAACCGTCCCTGCGCCATATACTTGAACGCCAGGGCGGTCACGAGCAGTTGCAGATTGACCGCCTGCCCCAGGTCCTGCGCGAAACCGTCGAACTGGCTGTAGTAACGGCCTTCGAACCCCGAGAAACCCACACGGGCGTGCTCCCGGAGCCGGTAGGGGACATACATCGCCATCCGGCCGTCAAACACCCCCAGGTCGGCGAGATCCTTTTTCAGGCGGTCCCAGTTTCCGAGGCGGCCATCGAGTCCCGGACTCCGATCCGTGCTCATCAGCGCCACCAGATAGTCCAGCAGCCGGAAATCCGTAACCAGGTCGCCCCGGAGGCGGAACACGCGCGCCAACAGGTCGTCAATCCATCGCGGGCCAAACGGCGTCAGCGGACGACCCAGGACGCGCAGCTTGGCCTTCTTGCGCCACCGCTGCCAGAGCATGCGAAGGTGCGTGTAATCCAGCTCGTGGGGGAGGTATCCCAGGACGCGTTCCGGGTGAAAGTCCGAGAACGCCAAGCGGTAGGGATCGGCGGTGTAGGTTCCGACGAAGAGCGGAAGGAAGTGCTCGACCATTTTGATCGCCAGATCCCCGAGCAGTTTCTCGTGGGCGGGCGTGAAACCACGCCCGGCCTCACCCAGGGCGCGGGAGAGCATGGTGCTGCCCAGACTGACGTGCGTCCCGTTGTTGGCCAGGCTGATGTTGGACGTGGTCGGAAGCACGATCAGGTCATTCACGATGATGCCGGCTTCGCGAAGCTTCGCCACGGCGTTGAGCTGGCTCCGGCTCAAGACCCGGTGGCACATGTGCATGTATTGCTGCTTGGCTTCCCCGCAGCTCCACCCGGAAAGGCAGGGACTCATGAAGAGGTCCCGGTAGAACGCGTCGGCCACGCAATCGTTCAGCTCCCGCTGGCGGACGGGCGGATGGGGTGCGAAATACACCAAGGCCCGCTGGCCGCGGGCGGCCAACTCGAATTTGAGATTCGCGTAGGACGTCAGGAGCTGCGTCAGAAGGAAGCGCTTGGCCGTCTCGCGCGCCACCGCCTTCCCCATGCCGCCGGCGGCAGAGAGAGGAATGACAAAAAAGGACTGGATCTCCGGCGAGGTGTTGTCGTTGGAGAAGTGATCGAGAAGCCCGCGTCCGGCCTGCTGAATCGTCGCGGACACACCGGGGCCGGAGCCCAGGACGTCCGCCAGCGACAGCTTGAGGAGGTAACTGATCGGAACGCGAATCCACTCTTCCCCCGCGGCGTGGAAGAAGAAGCGACCGGCATCGTCCCGCTGCCCCTGGCCGGGATTGGTCTTGTCGGCCAGCAGGTCGAAATCCAGCGTGTCCCGCGCGGTGGGACTGAGGACCCGCGCCGGAAATCGGACCCAACTGTTCTCCCACACGCCGTCCGGGTTCTGGTCGAGGTAGCGCTCCAACCCGCGAATGCCCTGGCGTCCGATGGTGCCTGCCGCGCGCCGCTTGACGCAGTTGGCGTAGTAATTGGACTCGCGGATAGTGCAGGGCAAATCCACATCCCCCGTGCCCCCCAGCACGACCGCCTGGAGCTCGTTCTCGACTCCCGCCGTGGCGTCGTCCCGCGAGAATGGCAGCGCCTGCAGCAGATGCGTGGCGTCATTCCCGCGGACGCCGAGGATCGTCAGCGCCGCCTGCGCCGATACGGGATGCCGTCCGGGCGCCACATCGAACGCGTCGTCTCCCATCCGTCCTCCCGCCAATCTCCCGGGTTCGCGACTAGGCGAGCTCTGTCCCGAATTGCCACGCGTATTTGAGCGTGCAAGTGTTAGCGCGCCGTGACAAAGGCGTTAAGTTTGTTGACGACGGATCGAGCGGAGCAACGCTAGAATGCCGTGCGTAGCAGACCTCAGAGCCACAGCGGGTCCGGTCGATGTCGGAACTGTCCTTGGGCGCGGCCGAATCAGTTCAGGCGGGTGGCCTGCGCTTGCGCTGTCAGTGCCAGTTCCATCACCTTGAAGCAATGCGATTGTGCCATCGCCGTTTCTGTGCGCTCACGCACATCGCGGACAAGGCTGGGATAGTAGGGTAGAGAGGCGTCGGCGCAATTGATGTACCGCGTCTCTTTCTGGGTGGCAAGGAACAGATGGTCCCCGCCTTCGCGACCGGCGACGTCGACGTACTTCCGCACTTCGATGAAGCCCTCGGTTCCGAGGATCGTCAGCCGGCCGTCCCCCCAGGTGTTGAGACCGTTGGGTGTGTACCAATCGACGCGCGCGTAGCCGGTGGCCCGCTCGCCCCGCAGCCAGACCTCTCCGAGATCTTCCAAGCCGGGGCAATCCGGGTTGGCGTAGTTTGCCACGGCGCTGGCGACGACGCTGGCACCAACGGAACCGGTCAGATAGAGAAACTGGTCTATTTGATGCGACGCCAGGTCGCAGAGGATGCCGCCGTAGCGCGCGCGGTCGAAGAACCAGGCTGGTCGCTGAAGCTTGTTCAGGCGGTGCGGACCGAGCCCCACCACATTGACGACATGGCCTATCGCGCCTTGGACGATGAGCTCGGCGGCTCGGGTGACGGCGCGGACCGCGAAACGCTCCGAAAAGCAGACGGACCAGATGCGCCCGGTCGCGGCCTGGGTGCGCCGCACCTCGTCCAGTTGTCCGAGCGTCGTACAGCCAGGCTTGTCCGTCATCACGTCCTTGCCATGCGCCATGGCGTCAACGGCAATGCCCGCACGGAGGTCGGGGACGGCCGCCGTGACGATGAGCGCGACCGCGGGATTCTCGAGGAGCCGTCGGCGGTCATTGACCCGTTCGAGCTGCGGGAATTGCCGCCGAAACCCCTCGAGCGGGCGCGGCTCGCCATCCGTGTACCATCCTGCGCACTCACACCCCAGTTCGAGCAGGTGAGCCACCTGCTCATAGATGTGGGGGTGGTCGATTCCGATGACGGCGAACTTGAGCGGCGCAAGGTCCGGCATCTCATGCCTCCTGGTCTCTTGCGGTACGCGCAAGAGCCAAATGAAAGGCTTGAATTGTGTTTTTGGTTCTTTCGCGCAGCGCAGAAACCAGGCTCACCGCCAGTGGATCACCACCCCGAGGTGCGCCTCCGGGTTCTCTCGCAACATGTCGTGGGCTTTCAGGGCCTGCGCGACGGTCAGCTCGTCGGTGACCATTCCGTCCGTGCGGAGGTCGCCGGCGGCCATCAGATCCAGTGCGAGACCAAGGTTGCGGAGGCGCGGCCAGGCATGACCGCTACTGAAGGGGAGCGCCGTCTCGTGGCCGCCGACGACGCGCACGGCCTTCCGATGGAGCAAGCTGTACGCGTCGAGGGTCACTAGCCCGCGGGTGGAACCGAGGAGCACGACGGAGCCCCCCTGTCGTGCGCTGTCGAGGGCCGGCGGAACCAGGGCCGGGCTGCCAGTGGCCTCGACGACGATGTCCGCACCGCGCGATCCGACCGCCCGCCGCAATGCCGGGAGCAGCTCCTCCCGAGAGGTGTCCACGGGGACGATGCCGAGCGCCTCGGCCAGCTTCAGCCGAGAGGGCAACCGATCGACTCCCAGCACCGGGCGCCCCCCGGCGAGGCGAAAGAGCTGGCCGGCGAGCAACCCGACCAGCCCCAGCCCCATCACGACGACCTGGTCGCCGAGTGCGGCGGCGCGAGCCGCAGGGCCGTGAAGGCGATCCCCGCCATACGTGCCAGCGGTGCGTAGGCCGAGGGGACTCCTGCCGGAACGGGAACGACCGCGTGCGTCCGGGTGTCGGCCACCCCCACCGTACCGTGACCGGCCTCCATGAGTACGCGCTGCCCCACCGCGACTCCCTGCACCGCCGACCCCACGGCCTCCACCTCGCCGATCAGCGCATAGCCCGGCCGGTGCGGGATGAGCGGGAACGGCGGCTCGGGCAGGCTGAACCCCATGTGCGCCCCGGTGTAGATCGCCAGCTCGGTGCCCGGGCTCACCAGGCTGCAGATCGAGTGGACAGCCGCGCCGTGGGCGGCGGGCGTCTCGGGAACCTCGAATTCTTCCCACGCAGTGCGATTGATCTCGGGAAAGAGCAGGCCTGTGGCGCGCACCCTGATCCTCCTCCTCAGCCTTTCAGCCCGGTGGCCGCGATGCCGCTCACGAGGTATCGCTGGAGCACGGCGAAGACCAGCGTGATGGGCACGATGGAGAGCACGGTCATGGCGAAGACGTAGTGCCAGTCGGTGACCAACTCCCCCCGGAATCGCGCCAGGCCGAGCTGCAGCGTGAACAGCCGGTCCTGGTTGATCACGATCAGGGGCCAGAGAAAATCGTTCCAGCGCCACATGATCGAGAACACGGTGAGCACCGCCAGCGCCGGTGCGGTCAGCGGCAGAATCATTTGCCAGTAAATACCGAATTCCCCCGCGCCGTCCATACGCGCCGCTTCGAGCAGCTCGTCGGGCAGCGTCAGCATGTACTGCCGAGCGGAACACCCCGGTGGGCGTCGCCGCCGGCGGGATGATGATCCCCCAGAGCGTGTTCGCCATCCCGAGCTTGGCGATCACCAGGTACACCGGCAGCATGATGACCTGCAGCGGGATCATCAGGGTGCCGAGGATCACCAGGAAGATGGCGTCCCGGCCGCGGAAGCGGTACTTGCTCAACGCGAAGGCCGCCATCGAGTTGATCGTCGAGCGTGATCGCGGTGGCCACCACCGTCACCGTCACGCTGTTCGCCAGGTACCGCAGGAACGGGAACCGCTCGGAGCGCCTCGGGTAGTTCCGTGAGGATCCAGTGCTCCGGCAGGAAGGTAGGCGGGAACCGGTAGATCTCGCTCAGGTCCTTGAACGACGACAGCACCATCCACAGCACCGGCCGGAACATCACCGCCGCGCCGAGCACGAGGCAGCCGTACGCCGACCGTGCCTGGTCCACTCGTTCGCCGCGGCCGCGACCGAGGCGGGGACCGGGCAATGGTCCCAAGGTGACGGCATCGCTCAAGGTCGTCCAGCGAGATCGTCTCCCGCCAGCGGCCGAGCAGGTACTGGGCGACCGTCAGCGTGAAGATGACCACGAACAGCACCACCGACGCCGCGGCCGCGAGCCCCGACTGGTCCAGCTGGAACGCCGAGCGGTAGATGAATTGGACGATCAGAAGCGTCGCCGTGCCGGTCCGCCGCCGGTCAGCACGTAGATGTGGTCGAAGACCTCGAAGCTGCGGATCATGCCGAGGATCAGGACCACCATCAAGGTCGGCATGAGCATGGGCACCGTCACGTGGCGGAAGGTCTCCCACCGGCCGGCGCCGTCGATCTGGGCGGCCTCGTACAGGGCGGCGGGGATCGCCTGCAGCCCCGCGAGCACGATCATCGCGAAGAAGCCCAGCGTGGCCCACACGTGGACGAAGATCGCCCAGAACATGGCCCAGTCCGCCCGGAGCAGCCAGGGCTGCCGCGGGAGCCCGAGGCCCTGGAGGATCGCGTTCAGCACGCCGAACTGGCTGTTCAGGATCCACTGCCAGACGAGGGCCACGACCACGGCGACAGGAGCACCGGGTAGAAGAAGGCGCTCCGGAAGAACCCGCGAAACCGGACGTTCTGGTTCAACAGCACGCCGACCAGCACGGACAAGCCCGTCATCAGCGTCACGTCCCCGACCACGAACACGCCGATGTTCCAGACCGCGCGCCAGAAGAGATCGTCCTGCTGGAGGAGGTACCGGAAATTGTCCGCGCCGACGAACGCCGGCGGCCGAAAGGGCGACGTGCGGTACAGGCTCGAGATAGAAGTTGTAGCCTGCCGGGACGATGATGAAGATCACGAACATCACCACGTTCGGCGCGAGGAACAGGTATGGGGCGAGCATGGACTGGCCGGGGCTGGCCCTTTTCATGGAACCTCTTTTCGGAGCACCCTCCGACCCTCGACGCAGACCCCACCCGCAGGAACGGGCGGGGTCTGCGCGCGTTTCGAAGGGCGGGCCGTGCGGCGGCCCGAGGGCGAGACTACTTCATCAAGTCCTTGGCTTTGGCTTGGGCCATCTCCAGCGCCTTGTCGACGCCGAGTTCTCCGACGATCGCCTGGGTCACGCGGTCGCGGACCTCGTTGGCGATCGGCCCGAACCGCAGGTTGTAGTTGTCCACATAGGCGGACTGCGGCAGTGTCCCGACACCCTTGAGGAACACGTTCATGTCTTCATTCCGGGCGGGGAACTTGACGCCCTGCCGGATGAGGTCCTTCCGGGTGGGGAGGAACATCGCCTTGGTGGCGTACTCGGTCATGGCGTCGGCACCGCCCAGAAACTCCATGAGCCGGGCGACCTTGTCCGGGACCTTGCTGTTCTTGAAGGCGATCAGGAACTTGCCGCCCGGCATGCCGCCGGCCTGGGTGTTATAACCGTTCGGGACCGCCTTCCACTCGAACTTGGTGCCGATGGCGTCATTGAACTGAGCCACCTGCCAGTTCCCGGAGAGGTAGAAGACCAACTGGCCGTTCACGAATTGCTGGTTGGCGCCGACGTAGCCCGTGCCGCCGGCCCAGATGTCCAGCGGCATGATGCCGTCCTTGTGAAACTTGACGAACGCTTCGACGGCCTTCTTGGTCTCCGGACTGTTGATGCGGACGTCCTTCCCATCCGGGGTGAAGAATCCGCCGCCGTAAGACTGAAGGAAGCCGTCCAGCCGGTGCCCGCTGCGGTCCGCGGTGGCGCCAAAGGGCACCCCGGTGGCCTTCCGCACTTTGGCGGCCGCGTCCATCCACTCCTCCCAGGTGACCCGCTCACCCTTGGGCAACTCCACGCCGGCCTTCTTAAACAGACTGACGTTGACGAAGGGTCCGTTCATCGTCAGGTCGTGCGGGATGCCGTACACCTCCCCGCCCTGGCCGAGCACCATCTTCATCGGCTCGTCGAGGAACTCCTTGGCGAAGCCGGCATTCTTGAGGTGCGGACGCAGATCCAGGGCGTACTGGAAGAACCGGTAGGGCTCGGTGACGCGCGCCAGGTCCGGGGCCTGCCCCGCGGAGGCCTGCGTCACGAGGAGTTGATTCAGCTCGGCGAACGGCACGATGGAGAACTCGATCTTGACGTCCGGGTTGGTGTCGTTGAATTTCTTGACCAGTCCCTCGATGGCCGGCCTATCCGGGCCGTCCGTGAACCAGAGGAAGCGCAGGGTCTGCACCTGGGCGTCGGCCTGACCGACCACCGCGATGAGCAGCCCCGCCACCAACAGCAGGATCCCAATTTTTCGATGTCTCATGGTGCCCTCCGCCCGTCCACGGGCTCCCAACGTGTTGTAGTTGACTCACCGCGCTCCCGCCACACCGGACGGGGCGGGACCTCACGTATCGCACCAGCAGGCACAGGAACCTTCATCACCGGCGCCTTCCGGTGAGACGCACCATCCGATCCGTCGGAAGGCGCGCCACCCCGCACGACGCGCGGACGACGAGGCGGCAGGGAAGGATCTCGGTCCGTGGTCTCTCGTCCGAGTCCTCAACCTGCTCCAGAACACACTCCGCCGCCAGGGCCCCCGCTTCCTCGACGGGCAGCGCCACCGTCGTGAGAGGGGGGTGGGCGAAGGCCATGAATGGGGGGTCCCCTATCCCGACCACGGCGACATCCTCCGGACAGCGCAGGTCGGAATCTCGAATACCGCGAAGCGCCCCCATGGCCATGGTGTCATCGGAGGCAACGATTGCCGTCGGACGCTGCGCCAGCCGGCACAACCGCTCCGCGCCGCGTACGCCGGCCTCAACCGAATAATCCCCCGAAACGATCACGCTTTCGGCAACCGGGATTCCCGCCGCCTGGTGAGCCGCGCGGAACCCCTCCAACCTCCGGATCGCCGAGAGGCGTGCCGCGGGCCCCGTGCGCGGACCTCCGATGAAGCCGATGCGCCTATGACCGAGCCGGAAGAGGTGTTCGACGGCGAGACGGGCCCCGGAACGGTCATCCCAACGGATCCGCGTGAAGCGCGGGCCCACCCCGTAGCGATTGATGACAGCGATCGGCAGCTCCCCGGCCTCCGCCAGGTGGGGGGCTTTCTGCCGCGTGGATACGGCCATGAGGATCACGCCCTCGACCGGATGAGCGGCCAGGACGGCCAGGGCTTCCCGCTCGGTCGCGGGATCAGGCGCGTGGACCAGCAGCACCTGGTAGCCCGCGCGGCTGGCCACGGCCTCCACCCCGCGCGCCACCGGGGCGAAGAGCGCACTGGTGGCGTCGCAGATCACCAGACCCAGGGTCCGGGTGTGGCGGCGTCGGAGACTTTTCGCCACGCCGGATGGGCGATAGCCGATCTCGGCGATCACGGCCTTCACCCGGCGCCGGGTGGCCTCGCCGACGTGCGCGGGGTTCTCGTTGATCACGTGGGACACCACGGCGGGGACACCCCGGCGCGGCGCGCCACGTCCAGGATCGTCGGTCGGCCCATACCTCGTCCCTACCGGAACTGCGGCAGAAAGGCTGCGGTGGCCTTCAGCATCTCTTCCAGCATCGGGCCGGCGCTGGACCAGGTCTGGATCGCCGGATCCATCAGGAGAGCCTGGAGGGCGGTATGGCGATCCCCCCGGATCCCGGCATCCACGGTCAACTCCTGTTCGGCCAGATGGCTCAGACAGACCTCGGCGGGTCCGTGAGGCAGCGGGCCGATGAACTCGGGGCGGACCCCCCAGCCGTCGATCCCTGCATAGCACTCCACCACGGCGCCGGTCGGAAGATTGGGGATCTGCCCCTGGTTCGGCAGATTGACGATGAATCGCCCAGGCGCGCCGCCACTCAGGGCGGCCACGAGCTCCGCCACCTCCTCGATGGAGTGCTCGAGGGGAAGCGGCTCCTCCCCCCGGAGACAGCGCAGCAGACGATTCCGCTCCCGGGCATGGCGCTCCAGGCGATGCTCGACGGTGGTGAGCTCCACGCCGTAGTCCAACCCCCAGTTGGTCTCGCGCCGGATAAAGTGCGGGTAGAACTCCGCCACGTGGCGATCCCCGCCCCCCGCCAGGATCCCGTAGGCTTCGAAGAGGCTGAACTTCACCGCGTGCCGGTCCTCGAAGACGCTGTCACACGTGTTGAGGAGCCCCTCCTTGGCATATCGGAGGGCGCCGTGCTCGGCCAGCCACTTCCGCAGGAAGGTGAACCCATCCTGTTCCCCGATCCGCATTTCGGTGATCCAGGGAAGGTGGTTGATGCCGCCCGCCCGGAACCAGAGGGATTCCGGGGCGACCCCGAGGCCCTGGGCGATCCGGTACCGGGAGTGGAGCATCTCGTGGCACAGTCCGATGGTCTTGATGCCGGACTCCCGGGTGGCGGCGCGGGTCAACTGGGTCAAGGGGTTGGTGAGGATGAGCAGCCAGGCATCGGGACAGGCGGTCTCCATGGTCCGGCAGACGCGAAGGATATGAGGGATGTGGCGCAGCGCCCGGTTGATGCCGCCAGGTCCAACGTTGCAGCCCACGGGCTGGGCCACGCCATACCGGGCAGGAATCTCCAGATCCGCACGCATCGCTTCCAAGCCACCGACTCCCACGGAGTCGAGCACGAAGCTTGCCTCCGAGACCGCGGCGTCCAGTTCCGTGCTCGTCTCGATCCGAAAACGGGCGCCGGCCTGCTCCGAGATCTTGCGTGCCATCCCGGCCATAAGGTCCAGAGCGGCCTGATCCACGTCCTGCAGCGCGATCGTGGCCCCGTGGAGTGACCGCGTCAGCGCCAGATCTGTCAGGAGCATCGTTCCCCAGACCAGACTGCCTCCGCCCACAAACGTGATCTTCATGCCGGCCCCTCTCTCCTCCACATCCATCCGATCACAGCAGATTCGCATGTCGGTAAATCGTTTTCCCAATGTGGAAACGGTACCGCAGTGTCGCTCGCGATGTCAATAGTGAATCGTCGCCAACGGTAAGCCAGCCGCTGTCTGCCGTGCCCATGGCCACCGCAGACAGCGTTCTGGCGGTGTGGTTCTTCACGACGGCGCAAGCACTTGTCATTCATTGCGGCAGGCCGAGGCGGCAAGGCACGCGGGCGTGTACCGCCCGCGCAGATCCGATTATCCTGCCGCTACGCGCGGAAGAGGAACCGCGTCAGGTCGAGGTTGTGGCGGAAGAACGCCGGCGGGGGGAGCGGATGCCGGTAGTTGTAGATGATGAGCGGCAATTCCATTTCGTGCATCGAGCCGTGCGCGCGGTACGTCGCGGGTAACTCCTCGACCGCACGCTCCATCTCGCCGAACATCGTGTCGCGGTCGCCGAAGACGACAAGGTCGCCGATGCGGGCGGGGTCGGTCCGGAACTCGCGCGCCGCGTCGGCCGAGTCCACCACGCGCTCCACGCCCGGCAGACCGGAAACCACCCCGCGGACGGCCTCCCGGTCCTCCTCCCGCTCGAGCCAAATCCACGAGCAGCCGGTGAAGTTCCGGTGATGGACGATGTAGTAGTCCCGCTCCGGCGACAGGACGAAGCGCACCGGGCGCCCCGCGTCGCGGCAGACCTTCTCGAGGTCGTAGCAGCGCGTCTTGTTGTTCATCCCGTGGTCGGCGGTGACGAGGAAGGCCGCGTCGGGCGCCGCCTCGATCGCCTCCCCCACCCGACGGTCCACCTCCTCCAGATGCTCCAGCGATTCGGCGGCGGATTCCGCCCACGCGTGCATCGGGTAGTCCGTCGTGTGGACGTAGAGCAGTCCGATGTCCGGACGGGTGCGTAGCAAATCGACGGCGACGTCCCAGAGCCAGTAATTGATCTCGCGACTGTAAATTCCGGCGGGCGGCCCGTACCGCTCGACGAACGCCGGATCGGGCGCCTCGGCGGCCAGCAAGATCTCCGTCCCCGCGCGAAACAGCTCAGCCGTCTTCCGCTTGCTCGTGAGCAGCGCGGAGCGAACCCCCCATTCGGCCGCGCGCTGGAAGAGCGTCTTGACAAGGATCAGCGAGGCGTCGTTCATGTAGACGGCCCGCGCCTCAGTGGGGTCGTAGTAAGAGTTCGCGGTGATCCCGTGCTCCACGGGCCAGCTCCCGCACGCGATCGATACGTTGTTCACGTTCGTGACGCTCGGGAAGACGCCCGCCACGGCGGCGAACAGGTTGGCGTGGCGCTCCATGCGGTTGAGCGTCGGCATCCGGGACGCCCGATACGTAGGCAACCCTAGTCCATCCATCATCCCGATGACGAGCCGCTGGTGTTGCATGCGCGCTATGCCTCCCTCAGGCGGTTTCATCGAAGAAAACCGCCCGGGTGAGATCGAGGTTGAACCGGATGTCGTCGCCGGGGCGAAGCGGCGCGTTCCACGCGATCAACGGAATCTCAGCCTCAAACCGGGAGCCGTGGTTGCGATACCCGGGATCAAGGGAGACCCGGTCGTGGCCGACGGAGCCGAACACCGTGTCGTGGTCGGCCCCGACGACGACGTCGCCGATGCGGTCCGCGTCCAGACGGTACGCGACCGCGGCCGCCTCGGATGGAAGCACCCGGTCGACGCCGGGAAGGCCCCTGAGGAATTCAATGACGTCGGCGCGGGCGCCCCGGTCTGACAGGTAGACGTACGACACCCCACCGTGGCCGCCATGGTGCTTCACGAGCCGGTCGGCTACCGGCGAGATCGCGGCCTTGATCGGGAACCCAGCGGCGCTGAGGATCGTCTCGAGGTCCAGGCAATCCGACTTCGGGTTCATCCCGTGGTCGGCCGTGACGAGGAAGGCAGCATCCGGATGCCGCTCGACCATCTCCCCGATCAGCCAGTCGAGCCGCGCCAGGTGGTCGAGCGACTGGAGGGCGTCCGGCCCCCACATGTGCATCGGGTAGTCGGTCGTGTGGACGTACAGGACCCCGATGTCCGGCTCCTCCTCGAGGATTCGCAGGCCGGTGCGCATGATCCACTCGTTCGCCTCGACGGAGTAGATGTCGGGCGGCGTCCCGAATCGCGCGATCGTCGCCGGGTCGGGGTCCTGCACGGCAACACCGACCGCGACCGACGGGCCGAGGATGCGCACGGTCTTCGACTTCGACGTCACCAGCGCCGAGCGGATCCCGCGACGTGCGGCGACGTCGAACAGGGTCGGGCTCTTCAGGAACCCCGGGTCCTCCAGGAATGCCGGTCGGTTGGTGGCCGGATCGAGGTAACAGTTCGTCGTGACGCCGTGGGTCTCCGGAAAGGCGCCGCAGACGATCGAGAGGTTGTTCGCGTTCGTCAGCGTCGGGAAGACGGCCGACCCCTCGCGGAAGAAGCCGTCCCGGGCCATCCGTTTCAGCACCGGCATCTCCGACGCGCGATAATAGTCCATCCCGAACCCGTCGATCATCACCACAACGCACAACTGCCCGCGTTCGAGGCGCATGGTCATCCCTCCTGCCCGCTGACGATCGCCCGGACGCCCGGGTGGCACGGGGCGGTCAGGACCTGCCCCGTGTCCCCTTGCTCCGCCAGCGTGCCGGCGAGGAAGAACAGGCAGCGCGAGGAGACGCGGCGCGCTTGCGCGAGATTGTGCGTGACGATCACGACGGTGACCTCGTCCTGCAGCCCGAGGATCAGCTCCTCGATCTTCGCCGTGGAGGCCGGGTCGAGCGCCGAGCACGGCTCGTCCATCAGCAGCACCTCGGGCCGGTTGGCGAGGGAGCGCGCAATGCAGAGCCGCTGCTGCTGGCCGATCGACAAGGCATTGCCGGGTGCCTTCAGGCGGTCCTTCACCTCCTCCCACAGCCCCACGCGGGCGAGATGCGTCTCGACCAGCTCCCGCCTCTCCCCGGCCGCGAGCCGCTCGTGGTAGCGGGCACCGAAGAGCACGTTGTCCTGGATCGACATCGGGAACGGCAGTGGGCGCTGCTGGACGATGCCGATCCGCTTGCGGATCCGGTGCGGGCCGGCCGGATGCGACATCAGGTCGGTGCCCCGGAACCGGATCGACCCCTTCGCGATGCGGGCGTGCGGGATCAGTTCCAGCGTGCGGTTCATGGCGCGCAGGAGCGTCGACTTCCCGCACCCCGAGGGCCCGAGGATCGCCGTCACCGCGCCTTCGGGGATGTCGGTGCTGACCTCGTGCAGGATCTTGCGCTCGCCGTAGTTTACCTGGAGCTCTCGGACCTCGAACAGGGACCCGTTTCTCATCGCCTCACTCCCGGCCCATGTTTCGCAGCGCCATCGCCGCGGCGTTGAAGAGGAACAGACCGACCACCAGGACCGAGGCGGTCCCATAGGCGTTCGGGAACGACACGGCCTCCGACACCAGGAAGTAGAGATGGGTCGGCAGCGTCATGACCGGGCGGTCGAGTTGGATTCCGCCCGCCGAGAAGAAAACCGCCGCGGTGAACAGGATCGGGGCGGCCGACCCCACCGCATGCCCGACCGCCAGCACGACGCCGGCCAGATATGCGCGTCGCCGACTTCGGGAGCAATACGCGGAGGACCCACTCGTACCGGTCGACGCCGAGTGCCAGCGCCGCCTCGCGGTAGTCCCGCGGAACCGCGTCGAACGCCTCCTGTGCTGTGATCAGGATGATCGGAAACATCACGATGGCCAGCACGAGGCTCCCCGCCGCCAGCGACGTCCCCATCCGAAGGAGCACGACGAAGAACGCGTAGCCGAAGAGGCCGTAGACGATCGACGGGACGGCCGCGAGCGACTCGATGACGAGCCGTGCCGCCCGGGTCCCGCGCGCGGAGCGGCTGAACTCCGACAGGTAGAGCGCGCCGCCGATCGCCATGGGGAATGCGACGGCGAGGCCGATGCCCACGAGGGAGACGCTGCCTGCTATCGCCGGGAAGATGCCTCCGGCGGAGCCGAGCGGGGTGCCTCGGGGCCGGTCCAGCAGGAACGACGGATCGAGGAGCTTCCCCCCGTTGGCGAGCAGGTGGACCACGATACTCGCCGGGAGAAGGATCCCGACGACGCCGGAGACCCAGATCATGCCGAGAAACACCGTGTTTCCGAGACGGCGCCTCCCGACGGACGCGGGTTCAGACCGCATGGAGTCCTCGGTAGAGCCGCTTCTTCAGCAGGGCGATCAACAGGTTCACGAGGAGCACCATCAGCATCAGCGCCAGGGCCCCGGTGAAGAGCATGTGGTACTTCGCCGAGTGCACCGCCGTCTCGCCAACCTCGGTGGCGAGCAGCGCCGTGAGGGGCTGTCCGCGACTGATCACCGAGGCCGGAAACTCGGTCGTGTTCCCCGAGAGCATGAGGACTGCGAGCGTCTCCCCCAGGCCGCGCGCCAGTCCCAGCGCCGCCGCCGCCATGAGGCCCGGCATCGCCCGGACGAGAACCACGCGGCGGAAGGCGTAAAACGCGTCGACGCCGAGGGAGAACGCGGCCTCCCGGTATTCGCGATACACCGCGCGGAACGCCTCGCCCGAGGTGCTCGCGACAAAGGGGACCATCATGACCGACAGGACGATCCCCGCGCCGAGCAGCGTCTCCCCGGTGGGGAGCTCAAAGAGCCATTCGGCGAGCGGCACCAACGTGACCGCCCCGAAGAAGCCGAACACCACCGCCGGGATGCCGGCCAGAAGCTCCATGGCCGGGGTCAGTGCCCGACGGAGCCACAGCGGGGCAACCTCCGCGAGAAAGAGGCCGATCGAGACGCCGAGGGGGAGAGCAATCGCGAGCGCGATTCCCGTCACGACCAGCGTCGAGGCCCACGCATGCGCTAGCCCCAGCGACGGCGGCGTGGCCAGCGGCCTCCACGTTCCCCGGAAACAGTCGACGAAGCGGGACGAGAGCCCGGACGCCGCCCCCGACTCGAGGAAGAGATACCCGACGGTCAGAAAGAGGGTCCCCCCTCCGACGGCCAGGGACACCAGGCACGCCGACCGGAGGAGCCGGTCCCGGACCGACAGATCGCCGGGCGGCACAAACGGCCCTAGACCGCAACCCGACCCCCGTCTCACATCGCTTTCTTGACGGGAACATACCCGTGCTCGAGGATGACCGACTGCCCCTCATTGAGCATATAATCGATAAACCGCTGCCCCGCGGCGGACGGCGCGCCCTTCGCGAGAAGGAGCAGCGGGCGCGTGAGGGGATACGTCCCCGCGACCACGTTTTCGTTTGTCGGCGCGATCCCCTCATACTTGAGGACCTTCAGTTTCGGGTTCTGGAGCGCGATGACGGACGAGATGTAAGTGATCGCCCACGTGTTTTCCTCGACCTTCTTCATGTTGGCCCCTTGTGACGGAACCTGAATCGCCGACGGCGAGAAGGACTTCTCCTTCAGGACCATCCCCTGGAGCATCTCGGTCGAGCCGCCGGCCATGTCGCGCATCAGAACGACGATCAGCTTCGCGGGAAGGTCGGATCGGACGTCCTTGAACGTCTTCGCCTCGCCCGAGAAGATCTTGACGACGTCGGCCTTTGTCAGGTTGTCCAGCTTGGCCAGGGGGCTCTTCTTGTTCACCGCGAACGCGATGCAGTCCTTGCTGACGAGGACCTCTTTGTGATCGCCGAGCTTCGTCTTTTCGGCATCCTTGAGATCGCGCGAGCTCATCCCGAGGTCGACGGTCCCGCTGATCGCCGCGTTGACGCCGAACCCGGAACCGCCGCCGGTGACGAAGATCAGGGCCTGCTTCTTCGGCAGCGAGGCGTCGGCCTTGTCCCAGGTGCCATACTTTTCCATAAACTGGCTCGCGGCATCCGCGACGACCGGGAGCAGCGTCGTCGACCCGCCGATGCGGAGCGTCCCGTCAAACTCGGCCGCGAACGGCTGGGAAATCCCGATACCGCACAGCATGACTGCCAACACCAGCGCGATGCCCGTCGTCTTCCTCATGGTTCCCTCCCAAGGTTCGTCCCCACACGGCGCTGGGGAGTCGTCGGTGGAACAGCGTTCTTCGGCCAAGAGCGATTGACTCTCTTCCGAGGCGGTTACAGCGGTGTGAACGCGGCGAGAAGATCCCATGACGGGCCCTGGAGGTCGTGCGGCGGCTGCGCGGGGCGGGCAATTCGGCGTATCGGCGCTATCGGCCGACCCATTCGTTCGTCGACGCCGAATGTTCATCCGAAAGAAGCAAAGGAGCAACGAACCTCTCGCAGCGGTCCTTCGACCATCGGGAGTGGGGCGTATTCGGACGGGGGCAGTCGAAACGCCGAATGGCGATGACCGCATACATCTTCTGCCCTGACTGCACCTCGCACTCCTCGGAGTCTCACGCGAGGGGATTCTTCGGGTGTATAAGGGCGTCGCGTTACCACAAACAAGAAAAAGGCAAGGAGGGCACCGCCGAGGTGCCCCCCTCTTGCTCAAGCAACTACGCAGACATCGCCGGAAGGTCGGCCGTGCTTACTTGCGCGGACCCCACTCCAAGTCTTCCGCAACCGCAAACTCCCCCGTATGGTTGACGACGGCCCAGGCCGTGCGCGTAAACAGGTCCACGCCGTAGGTGCCGAGCGTGTAGTGTGGTCGCCACGGCCCCAAGACGAACCGCTTCGTCCCGCCGACATTCGCGTCCACCGCGTTGATCCACTTGCCATGCTCATTCCGGACCGCCAGCCCGAACTCCCCGCGGAAGAGGTCCCGCAGGTGGCCCCACAACGTGTCGTAGGTCATAGAGAGCACGTATGTGTCGGTCTGATCCGTTCCGAGGTCCGCCAGCCCCCACAGGCTCAGGATATTGCTCGCGAGGTCGCGATCTTGCCCATGGCCCCAACGCCGCTCCTCTTTGCGGGCCCACCCCGTATTCACCGCCTTGGTCGTGGGGCGGCTGTCGTACAACGTCGCCGTGCTCCCGTTGACGCAGCAGAGGATCTTCGCCGTGGTGCCGTCGAAGCTGTCCCGCACGTCCGTGTACGCATGGCCTTGGGGATCAGGAACTCCTGGCCGTTCAAGCTGTAGCCGAAGGTCTCTCGCTTGAAGAACGTGAGGGCGGGTGTCACGGTAAGATCGCAGTCCACCCCGGCGCCCAGCGTTCCGCCGCATCCGTTGTCGGACGCATAGTGGTCCACCGTCACGCGGGGACCGTCCACGGTGACGATGTAATAGCCGATCGTGAATAACTCCTGGGCGATGGGCGTCTCCCGGGTGCCTCCAAAGGCAGGGACGTTGTACTTCGTATCGATGGTGGGAATCTGCGGGATGTAGAACTTGTAGCTGTTCGACGCGGCGATGATCTCCTGCACGCTGGAATTGTTGTCCGGGCTGCGCATGACGGCGCGGTGGTGCATATGGTCGTGGCCGCCAAACTGATACCGAACGCCGTGGTTCTGGAGGCTGCTATAGAATGCGTTCTGGCCAACCGGGTTTGCGGCGGGATTGGCACCGAAGAGGATGTCGGTGTGGTTCCCACCGATGAGATTCTTATGACTGAAGACGAAGGCGTGCGTCTGGCGCCCCTTGGTAGAGAGTTGAGTATCGATCCAACCTTGCTGGTCGAGGATGTTGTTGTCGGCGCTGCCCAGGTTGTTCGTGCCATCGGTCCGCGTGAACTGGTCGAGGAGTACGAAGCGAGCATCCTTGTAGTCAAAGGAGTAGCTCAGCCCGTTCAAGTTCGCGAACGGGCTGCTGAAGTTCTTGGCGCCAAACACCTGACCGCCGCCGCCGATGGTTTGCGGGTAGAGCGTTTGAAACTCCGCCGCGGCGAGTTGGGAGGCCTCGTGATTACCGCGGACAGGGAAGAAACCGATGCCGGCATCGTACAGGGCCTGTGCGGCAACGGCCCGGGTGCCCATGGTGCGTTCGTTGGGCAGACCATTCGGGCTGTTGGTTTCTTTGTCCACCAGGTCACCGACTTGAATCACGAACTTCACATCGTGGTCAATGAATTGCTTGTTAAGTTGGTTGATGATCCCGACCGCCACCGTGCCTGGGTTCTGCCCGTCTATGTTGGCTTTCCACTGGGTGTCGGACATCACGCCGAAACGCCACGGCTCTGCCGAGGCGGCCCCAGCCGCCAGCAGTGTCAACGCGAACATAAGGATTGCAGACCGCGCACAACGTTTCATGGTTTCCCTCCAATCGGTTAGCTGGTTGTTCATTCAGGTCCGGGTGCTACGAAACGCGCCCTCCTTTCTGATGGTCGATTCGCGCGCGCCGCCCCCTGCGCCCGCCGGCGGCGGCGCACCACGGTGTGCAATCCAGACAGGACGCTGCCGCGCGAGCCGAGAAGTCAATGCAGATTCATGGCAGATGGATACCGCCCGCGGATGACAACGTGATTGCGCGTCAGTGAAGTCTTGGCGCGCCGCGACACACCTCGACGGCCCTAGGCGAACACCAGCCCGATCGACGACGTTCCGGGCGGCGGGACGCCCTGCCGCGCCACAGAGGTGTCCGAGGTATCTCCGCTGATAGAAGTGTGGATTGGTGGAATTGAAGACGGAGGCAAGAGGCGCAGCATGGCAGACGAGTCGGCTTCCGTCTCCGCCGTATCCGTCAGGCCTTTGGGGGCCTTGGGGTGTCGTGTGGAACTCGCAACACGTGCGGTCGCGCACACGTAGCCATTGCTAGACCTGCGTGGCAGGCCCCCGCACTAACGCCATGCCCAGGTGGCCGGCTCGGCTGGCGATTGCCCCTCGCGCCAGAACATGCTGTTTCTCACCGCCTCGATCAAGCGACGCATGTCGTCCGGGCAGACGTGACCAATATTCCCGATCCGGAAGGTGTCCAACGACGTCACCTTCCCGGGGTACACGACAAAGCCGCGAGCTTTGAGATCGGCGTAAAAACGCTCGAAACGGTAGCCGGGGTGGGTCGGGCTCAGAAACGAGGTGATGATCGGCGACTGATTCTCGTCGGGCAACAGACACGAGAAACCGAGTGCGCGCATGCCGTCCACCAGGATCCGATGGTTCCGCCGGTACCGGGCGTAGCGGGCCGCCACTCCGCCCTCCTCCTCCAGTTCCTTCATCGCCTGCGCAAACGCTCGCACGACATGTGTGGGAGAGGTGAAGCGCCACTTCCCGCCTTTCATCTCCATCTCGCGCCACTGCTCGTAGAGGTCCAGACTGACCGACCGGGCTCGCCCCTTGGTCCGCTCCAGTGCCTGGCGTCTGGCGATGACGAATCCGAAACCGGGGACACCCTGAATGCATTTGTTGGCGCTACTGATCACGAAGTCCGCACCCAGGTCGGCGATATCGAACGGAATGCCCCCAAGGCTGCTCATGGCGTCCACGAGGTATGTCCGGCCGAAGGACTGTACGATTCGGCCGACCGCCTCCACTGGATTCAACATACCGGTGGTGGTCTCGCAATGAACGATCGCCACGTGCGTGATGCCCGGCTCTGCGGCGAGGGTGCGCTCCAATCGGTCGAGGTCCGGCGGGTGCAGCTCGCCACTGTCGTGGGTCACCACGCTGATCCGCAGTCGGTGGGCAATCTCGACCATCCGTTCGCCGTACGCACCGTTCGTCAAGACCAGCAGCCTCCCGTCCACCGGAAGCGCCGTCCCGATGGCGGCCTCGACGCTGAATGTGCCGCTTCCTTGCATCAGCACGGCGGTGTATCCCTCGGCCGGAGTGGCCAAGCGGACAAGTGCGGCGCGGAGATCCTGGACGATCGAATGATATTCATCATCCCAGGTGCACCAGTCGCGCAACATGGCCGCCTTGACGCTCTTGGTCGTCGAAAGCGGCCCCGGCGTGAGGAGCAGATACGGGTTGTCCGGTATCACATTGATATCCACGTTGGCCTCCAATCGAGACGGGTCGCACGGGTGGCAGCCCGACGTCATGGCCGCTCTCCGCGGGCAAGGCGGTCGTTGATGATGTCCACAATCTCCGGACACTCCTGAATGCTCTCGGCGAGGTAATGGGCACCCGCCGCCCGCAATCGGTCCCCGATGGCCTCCAGACGTGCGCGCAGCTCCGCGGGGGCCACGGCGGCGACTTCGGTTTCGGTGAGGCCCAGTTCGTTCCCCGTTTTCGTTACCCCGATGGTCCACATCCCAGCGTTCCGCCCCTCCTGGATGTCGCTCACGGTGTCGCCGATCTTCACCATCGCTTCCATGGGATACACGCGGAGATTGATGGCATTGAGGTAGCACATCCACGGGGCCGGGCGACCGGCAGGGACATCCGAGGAGCACACGATGGAGTCCGGCCGATAACCCCGGCGCGCCGATTCGGGAACGAGCACGTCCATCATGGGCGTCGTGTAACCCGTGGACGACCCGATCTTCAGGCCGGCCTGTCGGAAGCGGGCGACGGTCTCGACGGCTCCCGTGATCGGCTCGGCGTGGCGGGCAACGCAGGACACCATCAGCGGCTCCACGTCGGCGTACATAGCGTCCACGTCCGTTTCCTGCGGGTCGCGGTGATGCACGCTCCGCCACTTCTCCGCCACGGATGTCGTCCGGCACATGGCGCGGACATGATCCTTCTTCATGAGCCCCATGGGTCCTCGCGCTTCGGGGGTTGTCACCTGCACACCCTGCCGCCTGAAGACCTCGATGAAGACCGCCACGGGCCCGATACAGCCATAATCCACGGCGGTTCCCGCCCAGTCGAGCACGAGCGCTCGGACTTGGCCGGAATCTGGGATTCTGCCAGCGTTACCGTTCACAATGATCCTCCCGTTAAATGGCAATGTGCGAACAACACAGATCCGCGCGCGCCGCGCATGAAGGACAGGCCGCTACCCGCGCGGGAATCCGAGCGCTGAGAGTTCCGCCCATACGCGTTCCGTGAAATCGAGGTACGCATCCCGCGGCCGGCCCGTCGCCACGTCGAAACACTCCGTGTATGGTAACCGGACAACGCGTCCGCGGGTTTCGCCTCCCCACTCATGCGGACGTCCAGGCTTGCGTGCGCCGCTGGAGGCCCCGCGTCGCCGCCTCGTACAGCAGCCGAACCCCCACGTTCACCAGAACCACGAGCATCGACATCGCCGCGGCGGCGGCGATGTCGCCCGCATCGTCCATGTTGGCCACGGCCACCGTCGCCAACGGGATGTCGGCGGAATAGAGGAAGATCACGGCCGACACGGTGGCCATGGAATTGACGAAGAAGTACATCCCGATCTCCAGAATCGCCGGGAGACAGACGGGGGCGGTCACCCGGACGCAGGTCACGTAGAAGGGGACGCGCATGGATTCCGAGACGGCCTCGAACTCCCGGTCGAGCTGCTTGAGCGCGGTGGTCGCGGTGAGAAAGCCGACGGTGCCGAAATGCACGATGTTGCTCAGGACCAGGATCCCCATCGTTCCGTACAGAAGATACCCAGGATTCGGGACGGACAGCCCGAGGAGGGACCAGTGCGGGGTATTGAAGAAGAAGATGTAGGCCAGACCGATGACGAGGCCCGGCAGCGCCAGCGGCAGGATGGACAGGAAGTAGGCGGCCTGGCGGAGCGGGCCGAGGCCCCGGCTCTTTTCGATCAGATAGGCGCTCACGAAGGTGAGGATGGTCCCGATCACGGCGGTGTAGAGCGACATCCGGATACTGTTCCACAGCGCGTTGTACCCCCCGCCGCCCACCGTGCGGAAGTCGTAATGACGAAAGGTCACGCCGAGGTCGTAGGGCCAGACCTTGACCAGGGATGCGAACCCCGCGGTGAGGAAGAACCCCAGGATGAGGACGGCGACCACCCCGCAATAGGCGAGCGCCAGGCGATCGAGCACCGGGGACGGCCTCGGCCTGAGCGGTACCGACCGTGCGGCGATCAGGGTCATCTGCCGACGCTGGGTCAGCCGGTCGAGGAGAAACGCTGCGGCCGTGGGGAGGAGCAGCACGACGCTCACCGTGGCCCCCATCTCGAAGTTCTGCTGGCCGATCACCTGCTTGTAGATGTCGGTGGCCAGCACGTTGAAGTTTCCCCCGACCACCTTCGGCACGCCGAAATCCGTGAATCCGAGGATGAAGGACACCAGGGTGGCGCTGACGACGCCATACTTGATCCCCGGCAGTGTCACCGTGAGAAAGGTGCGGAGCCGGGAGGCGCGGAGCGAGTTCGAGGCTTCGTAGAGCCGGGCATCGCTCATGCGCAGGGCGACCGAGAGAATCAGCATCGCCTGGGGGAAGATGTAGATCAGTTCACCCAGGACGATGCCGACGGGTCCGTACAGCCCGATGTCCACCTTGAGCGGCAGGCCCCAGCCAGGCCTCCGTGGCGCCGAGGAACCCCGTGGTGACCAGCCCTTTCTTTCCGAAGAGATACACCAGCGCGATCCCATTCAGCAGCGTCGGCGCGAAGAGGGGCAGCATGGCCACCCCTCGGAGGAATCCCTTGCCGGGCATGCAGGTCCGGGTCAGCGCATACGCATACAGGAACCCGAACACCACCGAGAGCACGGTGGTGATGCCCGAGACGACGAGGCTGTTCAGGAGCGAACTGGAGAGCGCGGGAGTCCGGAAATAGGTGCGGAAGTTCTCCAGGCCCACCAGATTCCCGGCTCGATCGTACCCGCTCAGCAGGAGCAGTTGCCCCAGGGGAAGCACGATGGCCGCCACCATCCAGAGGCACACCAGGACGATCAGGGCGGCGCGGAGCCACCGCTCGGTGTCGACTGCCCCCAGGATTCCGAGGCTGCCGGCGGTGGGCGGTGGGGAGGAGAGCGCGGACGAGGCGGAGCCTGGCGGCATCATTCCGCGTAGACCCGGATGCGGTCTGGGGGAAGCTGAACGGAAAGATCCGCGGCCTCACGAATCCCGCGGCGTCGGATGACATCGGCCGAGAGATCTGCCTGAATGGTGGGAGCGTCCGCTCCCATCGGGAGCCGAAGCGTCGCTCGGTACAGCGGCCCACGGAACTCCAGGCTCTCCACGCGGACGGACAGCGTGTTCCGCGCATCCGCGTGCCCGTTTCCCACGGTGATGTCCTCGGGGCGGATCGCCATGACCACGCGGCTGCCGGCGCCGAGCGCCGCGCTGCCGTTCTCGACCTGCAACTGCAGGTCGCCGAGGCGGAAGCGCCCCGGCCCCTCCTTGATGGCATTCCGCAGGAAATTCATGGACCCGATGAAGGCGGCGACGAACGGGGTGGCGGGTTTGTTATAGATGTCCAGCGGGGTGCCGTTCTGAACCACGCGGCCGCGGTCCATGACCAGGATGCGATCGGCCATGGTAAGCGCCTCCTCCTGATCGTGGGTCACCATCAGCGTCGTGACCCCCAAGCGCCGCTGCAGCTGCCTCACTTCATCGCGCAGGGTGACCCGCACCTGAGCGTCCAGGGCCGAGAGCGGCTCGTCCAGGAGGAGCAGCGAGGGGGACAGTGCCATGGCCCGCGCCAGGGCCACCCGCTGCTGCTGGCCGCCGGAAAGCTGGCCGGGGTACTTGGATTCCATCCCGAGCAGACCGACCAGACGCAGGAGTTCTCCGACGCGGCTGCGGACGGTCTCCCTTTCGGTGCGCAGGCTGGTTAGGCCATATCCGATGTTCTGTGCCGTCGTCAGATTGGGAAACAGGGCATAGGATTGAAAGACGATCCCGACGTTGCGCCGGGAGACGGGGAGTCGGGACACGTCCCGCCCGTCGATGATGACACGTCCGGCCTCGGGCCGCTCGAGGCCGGCCACGACCCGGAGGAGTGTGGTCTTTCCGCAGCCGCTGGGGCCCAGGACACAGACGAACTCGCCGCGGCCTGCCGCCAGGGAAACGTCCTGGAGGGCGGGGAAGCGCCCAAAGTTCTTCTGCACCCCCTCCACGAGGAGATACGGGGTTCCAACGGTGGCGATTTGCACTGCGTCGCTCATCAGGAAGGCGCCACCCGCCCGGCCTGAGCCGGACGGGTGGCGAAGACGCCAGGGTATCCGGTGGCCGTTACTTGGGCTCGCTCTTGGTGCCGTACCGCTTGTTCCATTCGTCCAGGATCCGGGCGCGATTCTTCGCGGCCCAGTTGAAATCGTTCTTGATCATCTGCTTGAGCGGTTCCTTGGGGAACCCCTCCGGCACGCCCATGCCCGTGGGGATCGAAACGACGGCATAGCTCTTGTTATACTCCCGCATGACGGGTTCGCTGAGCGCCCAATCCAGGAAGGTCTTGGCGCCCGGCTTGATCTGCGCCTTCTTCATGAGAGCGTTGGCTTCGAGATCCCACCCGGAGCCCTCCTTCGGGAAGACCGTCTCGATGGGGGCGCCTTTCTTTTTCTCCTCGATGCCACGGTATCCGAAAGAGATGCCGATCGGGAACTCCCCGGCAGCGGCCTGCTTGCATGGCTTCGACCCGGAGTGGGTGTAGATTGCCATGTTCCCGTGCAGCTTATCCAGATATTCCCAACCCTTCTCCTCGCCCATCAACTGCAGCACCGCCGACACCGTCAGGTATCCCGTCCCGGACGAGGCCGGATTGGGCATGACCAGATGACCCTTGTAGTTCGGTTTGATGAGATCGGCGAACGACGCGGGAATGGGGAGGTTCTTGGCCTTGCTCTCCACGGTGTTGACGCAGAACCCCGTCATCCAGGCGTCGATGCCCACCCAGGTCGGTGGGTTGCGGGCATCTTTGAATTGCGGCGCCACCAACTCGACCCGTTTCGGGGCGTAGGGGGCGAGCACGCCCTCCTGATCCAAGATCAGGAGACTGGTGGCCGCCAGTCCCCAGATGAGGTCGGCATGGGGGTTGGCCTTCTCGGCCAAGAGCTTGGCGGTCACGATCCCCGTGGAGTCACGGACGATCTTGACGGTGATATCCGGGTGCTGCTTCTTGAACGACTCCAGATACCGGGGAATCTGGTCGTCTTCGAGGGCGGTATAGACCAGGATCTCTTCCGCCGCCGCCGGCACGGCCAGCAGGATGACCGCCACGAGAGCCCCGAGCCAGGTGAGTCTGCGATGCTTTCCCATGAACGCTACCCCTTTCGATGTGGTGGAACGGCTTTCGCTTCGCGGAGTGTTTGTGACAGAGGCGCATGAACGGTGGGTGACCCGAAGGTGACAATTCCGTGAATCATTCACCGAGACACAGAGCGCAAATCCACGTTGTTCGTCGGGAAGACACGGAAATGACACAGAAACGAAGCACTCCCGTAACCGAGCGACGGTAACAATGCCATCCTCGTGACACGCTTCCGCGGAGGGACGGATAGTTCGTGGCCTCGGCCCGAAAAGGACGCTCCGCCTCGTGATGACCAGAATCGAGGATTGTGACACCGCCGTGATCGGCGGCGGGATCATCGGGTGCAGCATCGCCTACCATCTGGCGCGGCTGGACATGCGGTCGGTGGTGGTATTGGAGCGGAACGCGTTGGCCTCGGGTTCCACCAGTCGGGCCGCGGCCCTTCTCACGCAGGTGCGCCCCAAGACCGCGCAGATACCCTTGGTCCAGCGGACGCACGCGGCAATTCGAGAACTCCAGGACGAGTTAGCGGATTCGCTCGGCCTGCGGCGGACGGGTAGCCTCCAGGTCGCGGCCTCCCCGGAAAGCCAAACCGACCTCGTCCATCTGGCCTGGGTCGCGGAAAGCCACGGGATACCCTTTCGATGGGCAGACCCATCGGAAGTCGCACGGATGGTGCCGTGGCTGGACACCGGTGCAACACGCAGCCTCGCGTTTATGGCGGACGATGCCATTATCGATCCATATCTTCTCGCAACCGGGTATGCCCGCGCGGCGCGTAACCGCGGTGTAGTCTTTCGGTCGGGCGTCGAGGTGACCGGTCTGCTGTGTAGCGGCCGGACGGTCGAGGGGGTGCGCACGAGCAACGGAGACATCCGTGCCCGGAATGTCGTGGACGCCGGAGGGGCGTGGGCCGGCCTCCTCGCCCGGGGGGTTGGGGTGGGCCTGCCGATGGCGCCGGTTCGCAGCCACTACTGGATCACCGCGCCGGAGTCGGGCTTTCCGCGCGACATGCCGTATGTCATCCTTCCCGACGCCAGCGCATACGTCCGGCCGGAACTGGGCGGTCTGATTATCGGCCTGCGCGAGCCGGTCTCTCTGAGCGTGGACCCCCGAACGATTCCAACCGACATCACCGGCGTGTCATTCGGTGATGAGGCAGACGGTTGGCAAATCCTGATGGAAGGTCGCGAGCGGTTGCTGGCGTTCTACCCGACGCTCGACGAGGCGCAATTCGTCCGGTTCATCGCGGGGCTGTCCACCTATACGCCGGACGGCCAGTTTGTCCTCGGTGCGGTGCCCGACCTCCAAGGCTACGTCGTGGCCACCGGCTGTTGCGGGGCGGGCATCGCGGCCTCCGGCGGGATCGGGTTGGCCGTGGCGGAAATCGTTGCCGGACGACCCAACTCGTTCGACCTGACGCCGTTTTGGCCGACCCGGTTCAACGGGATCGATCCCGTCTCTCTGGCATTCCGCGCGCGGTGTGCGGCAGCACGGTCGGCGAAGGTCTCGGGCTGACGACCGATGCCTGGAGGAGCACACGGCGGTTGTGCATAGACTGATAGTCACGTCCCCCGCAGCCGGTTGGTATCCTGCACCGGCCTCGAGAAAACCGAAGGCGGCAGTCAGCGGGGCGCGAACGGAATGTCCTTGCTAGGGCGAACGCTTTCTTTCTATCATGCCATATCGGTCAATATCGGTGCGACGCCGAAGCGGCCAACGGGCGAATCTCCCCGCCTGATGGCCGCGGGCCGCAAGAGACTCCCCGCGGGGAGTCAAAAAGGGATGCCATGGACACGATTCTGATCGTCGAAGACGAAGCGGACATCGCGGATCTCGTCAAGTACCACCTGGAGAAGGAGGGCCTGTCCGCCCGCATCGTGGCGGACGGGAAACAGGCCCTGGATCTGATCGTCCGCAACCATCCCAGCCTCATCATCCTCGATCTGATGCTCCCGGGCACCGACGGCCTGGAGGTGTGTCGCCGTCTGCGGTCCAACAGCGCGACGCAGGGCATCCCCATCATCATGCTGACCGCCAAGGCGGAGGAGGTGGATCGGGTTCTCGGTCTGGAGATGGGTGCGGACGATTATGTCCCCAAACCGTTCAGCCCGCGCGAGCTGGTCGCCCGGGTCAAGGCCGTTCTGCGGCGCTCCGCCGCCCCCGTGACGCCCAGCGAGGCGCCGGTCTCCGCCGGACACCTTCGCCTGGACCCGATCCGGCACGAGGTGACCCGGGCGGATCAGCCCATCGAGCTCTCCGCCATGGAGTTCCGTTTGTTGGAGTTCTTCCTGCGTCACCGGGGCCGCGTGTTCACCCGAACGCATTTACTCGACCAGGTATGGGGGCAGGACCGCTTCGTCGAGCCCCGGACGGTGGACGTCCACATTCGCCGGCTGCGGGAAAAGGTGGAGGACGACCCCCGCAAGCCGACGCTGATCCTGACCGTTCGCGGCATGGGGTACAAGTGTCGAGATGAAGATGACCAGTGACCACATCCCACTGACCGACGGGTGCCACCCCACCGGTCGCACCTTCTCGTTCAGTGGTCCTTGGTCGTTCGGTGATTCGTCATGCGTGTAACGATCGCCGTCAAATCCGTCCTGACGATCTGCCTGCTGATCGCGTTCAGCCTCGCCGTCGTGGGTGTATATCTTGCGCACCGGGAGCGGGAATCGCTCGTCGATCAGGTGATCGCCCGACTGGACGCGCAGGCGTCACTCCTGGCGGCCGAAACCCCGGAGAGCCTGGTGTTCGGCGATGCCTGGGCGCGAGGCGTCGCCGCTCGCACCAAAGCCCGGGTGACCGTCGTCGCGGGGGACGGACGGGTCCTGGCCGATTCCGAGGAGCCATCGCAGGAGATGGAAAACCATGGCAGCCGTCCCGAGATCTCGGCTGCCAGAACGGCGGGTTCGGGACGCGCCGTGCGGTTCAGCACGACTCTGAACCGGGATCTGGTGTACTTCGCGCGCAGCGTCCCAACCGCAGTCGTCGGCCCGATATTCCTCCGCCTGTCGGTTCCCGTAGGCGAGGCCTCCCAGGGCTTTGGTCGGTTCCGCCGGGACTTCCTGGGCATCGCGGGCCTGTCCCTGGCCATCGCGTCGGTCATCGCGGCCCTCTGGGCACGGAGCATTGCGCGGCAGCTCCAGCGCATGGTCCAATTCGCCCGCGGCGTATCCCAGGGGCAGATTCCGGAACGCCTCCCCGCCACGACCCGGGACGAGTTCGCCGACCTGGCGGTGGCGCTGAACACCATGGCGACAGACCTCACGACCACCTTGGAGCGCCTGGAGGCGGAAGGGCGACGCTCCCGGACGATCATGGAGAGCATGGGTGAAGGCCTCCTGGTGCTCGACGGACGCGGGAAGATCTCGCTGCTGAACCCGGCCGCCGAGAAGCTGTTCGGATTAAAGCAAGGCGCCGCGCTGGGCCATTCGCCCCTGGAGGTCATCCGGAGCCACGAGCTGGATGACCTTGTCAAAGAGGCCGCCCGCCGCGAGGCGGGCGCGACCGCCGAGATCGCCCTGGTACGCACCAAGCGGCGCACGCTCGCCGGGACTGCGGTTGCCATGCGGGACGCTCGGGGAGCGACACTGGGCACTGTGCTGGCCCTCCGCGATATCACCCAGCTCAAGCGTCTGGAAGAGATGCGTATGGAATTCGTCCTGAACGTTTCCCACGAACTCCGGACGCCACTGACCGCCATCCGAGGCTACGCGGAAACTCTGCTGGACGGCGGTTTAGCGGATCGAGACAACGCGCGGAAGTTCCTGGAGATCATCCACCGACATTCCGAGCGGCTGGGCCGCCTGCTGAACGACCTGCTCGAACTCTCCAACATCGAATTGGAGCAGACTCCGTTGCACCTCCGCCCTGTCGCTTGTGCCGAGGCGGCACGGCAAGGGGTGGCGCTACTCGCGCCCCAGGCCGGCAAGAAGAACATTCAGCTCGTCACCGCCATTCCGGATGACCTCTCCCCGGCGCTGGCGGATCGCGACCGACTGGTGCAGATTTTGGTGAACCTCCTCGACAACGCCATCAAGTACACACCCGACGGCGGCACGGTGACGGTGACGGCGCGGGCGGGGTCGGTGGGCGACACGGCAGGGCCCGATTCGGCCCAAGCCCCCGATCCCCGGCCCCCGATCCCCGGCCCGTGGGTCGAGATCTCGGTCGCTGACACCGGCATCGGAATACCCGAAAAGGATGTGCCGCGCCTCACTGAACGGTTTTATCGCGTGGACAAGGCCCGCTCCCGAGAGCTGGGCGGCACCGGTCTGGGACTGGCCATTGTCAAACACCTGATCGCCGCGCAGAACGGGGCGTTGAGCATCGAAAGCGCGCAAGGAAAGGGGACGCTCGTCCGGATCGCCCTGCCCGTTGCGCCCATGTCTCCGCTTCCGTCCTCCTGATCCCTCGCCCTGATTATTTACCCAATCGTCACACCATCGTCGTCTCCTCGTCATTGTCCCCGCCTATTTTCATGGAAGTCGTGGGATTCCTTCGTCTGGCGGGGGGCCATGCGCCACATCGCGATCATCGAAGACGAGACCGATATCGCCAATCTCCTGGCGCATTGCTTCGCCTGTGAAGGGTTCGAGGTCAGCACGGCCTGTGATGGCCTCGTCGGTCTCGATGTCATCCGCCGGGTCCGGCCCGATCTCGTGATTCTCGATCTCTTTCTGCCCCGCTTGACCGGTCAGCAAGTCTTCCGTGCCTTGAAAGCCGACCTGGACACAAAGGAAATCCCGATTGTCGTCCTCTCGGCCAACGGCGACGTGGCGAACCGCATCAACCTCCTGGAGGAGGGAGTGGATGACTACATCGTGAAACCGTGTAGCGTCCGAGAGGTTATCGCCCGGTCCCGCGCCGTGTTGCGACGCACGGTGCGGACTGAGGGCATACGGGAGGGGACCGCATGAATCCTCGAGCGACGATCCTCATCGCAGATGGTGACCCGATCTGGTTGGGGTCAATGACGCAGTTGCTGGAGGCGGAAGGGTACCGGGTCTTACCGGCGCGCACCGGCGTGGACGCCCTCTATCAGGCGCGGATGCGACGGCCCGATCTCGTCTTGCTGAATCCCATTCTTCCCCAATTGAGCGGGTGGGAGGTCTGCCGACGGGTGAAGCGCATGCCGGGCGGCGATCGGGTCAAGGTGGCCGTGCTCACGTTGCAGGCAGAAGCCGCGTACCGCGCCGGGGCCGACGGGTACCTGGTGAAGGGCGGGCAGGTCGAACCGACCCTCCCGCCCATTCGGGTGTTCCGACACCCCGCTCAAGGCATCCTCCAGGAATTCCTGCACCGGCACGCTATGGCCGCGTAAACACAGGGGAAAAAGCTGATCACCGAGAATTCACTCGCGTGTCATCGAACTGTAACACAGATCCACCATGCTCAGTCTCGTGAAGATTAATAATGAGAAAGGCAACCCGGGCAACTCATGAAACCGCTTCTGGATGTCATCCTGATTCTCGCCTGGCTCTCAGCCTATCTTGGCGTCGTGTATGTCGCCGGTCAATACCGACGTGCGCGGACACGCGCCCTCGGGGTCGCCGGACAGGGCGGGTTCCGAGCCGAAAAAGACCTGGGGGTGTGGTTTGTGACTCTGGTGACCGGCATTTTACTCGGCGCTGCAGCGTTCTTTGTCACCACAGTGTTCGGAGCGCTTCCCTGATCGACCACGAAGTGTTCCGTCTTCCGAGTTGCCAAACCTGATAATACGATGTTTCAACAACGCAGGATTTGACAAAGGAGGAACTCTCTCATGTTTTCGAGAATGGTGGCTGGTCTCGGTCTGGTTCTCTTCTTGCTCGTCGCGGCCCCGCTTGCGTGGTCCGGCGACGCGATGAAGGTGGATGCGGCGCTGTTGTCCTACAAGGCGACCGGTGGCGTCTCTGGAAACCTTTCGAGTGTCGGCTCGGACTCCATGAACAACCTCATGACGCTCTGGGGAGAAGGGTTCGGCAAGTTCTATCCGAACGTGAAGCTCCAGATCGAGGGTAAGGGATCCAGCACGGCCCCGCCGGCACTGATCGCCGGCACGGCCCAGCTCGGACCGATGTCCCGAGAGATGAAGGGAACCGAGGTGGATCAGTTCGAGAAGAAGTTCGGATACAAGCCGACCCCTCTCCGGACGTCCGTGGACGCCCTGGCCGTCTTCATCAACAAGGACAATCCCCTCAAGTGCCTCACCGTCGAGCAGGCAGACGCCATCTTCTCCAAGTCCCGCCGACAGGGTTTCAAAGAAGATATCAAGACATGGGGCCAGCTTGGCCTGACGGGCGATTGGGCCAACCGGCCGATCAGCCTCTTCGGCCGCAACTCGGCTTCCGGAACCTACGGATTCTTCAAGGAGCACATCCTCAAGAACGGGGACTTCAAGGACGAGGTGAAGGAGCAGCCCGGCTCGGCCTCCGTGGTCCAGGGCATCACCGTGGACCGCTACGCCATCGGTTACAGCGGCATCGGCTACGCGACTGCGGGCGTGCGTGCCGTTCCCCTCGCCGAGAAGGCCGGGGCCGCGTGCGTCGAGGCGACGGCCGACAACGCCTACTCTGGCAAGTATGCGCTCTCCCGGTTCCTGTACGTATACGTCAACCGAGCTCCCGGCAAGGGTCTGGACCCCCTCATGCGTGAGTTCGTCCGCTTTGTCTTCAGCAAGGAAGGCCAAGAAGCGGTCATCAAGGATGGGTACTTCCCCGTGCCGAACTCCATCGCCAAGGAAGAGATCGGCAAGGTCATGTAGGGAGACGGGCGGTGAACGAAACACGGGTTCTCATCCCGGGCGAGCCGCTTCCCGCGGCTCGCCCGGTATCCGTTTCGCGACAGTTGATTCGTCGGTTGTGGATGGACCGATTGACACGGCAGCTTGTCACCCTGGGCGGGGTAGTGATTATCGGTTCGATCCTCGCTATCCTGATCGTGATCGCGTACGAGGTCTACCCGCTGTTCAAGAAGCCCGAGGCGTCGCCGGTCGGGGCCGCGTTGCCTGGAACAGGAAGTGCCCCGCTTGCCCTGGGCGTTGATGAGTACCGCGAAATTGCGTATCTTGTCACCGCTTCCGGGTTGCAGTTCCTGTCGACCAAGGACGGGAAACCCATCGCCGCCCCGGTCCTTTCCGAACTCCGCGGTGCCACGGTCGTCGCGGCGTCCGCTTTGGGACGCGGTTCGGGTGTGCTCGGGACCTCCGACGGTCGTGTGATTCCCCTCGAGGTGAAGTTCGCCGTCACCCACCAGGGAACAACCCGGACGATAAGCCCCGATCCGATTGTTGGGAGTCCTTTCCAGGCCGACCCCGAAGGACGTCCCATCCGACAGCTCGCCCATGCCGTCACGACGGAGGGCCCGATCACTGCGGCCACGATCGGAGGCCGCGAAGTGATCCTCGTGGCCGTCAAAGAGCGAAAAGCTCTCGTCGGTCCTTCCGCCAAGGAAGCGATCCGGACGACCCTCGAGATCCCCGGCAATGGCGAGATCACTGCACTGGCGTTGGACAATCGCGGCGAGGATCTCTTCGTGGGCACCTCAGCCGGCGAAGTCGTCCGCGTGGACCTCCGGGACCGCGACCAACCCAAGGTGAGCGCCCCGCTCCGGGTCACGGCTCCACCGGGCATCGCCGTGTCGGCCATGAATTTCCTGATCGGCGACAGGACCCTGGTGGTGGGCGACGCGTCAGGCGGCGTCGGCACCTGGCAGGTCCTTCAACCGAGTCAGGGCGGGCACCGACGACTCGTCCGGATGAACACGTTCGCCGGCCATGCCGGGCCCGTGATGGCCATCGAGGCCTCCCGGCGCGACAAAGGGTTCCTCACGGCCGATACCTCCGGGACGGTCCGACTCCATTTCGGGACGTCGGGTGAGACTTTGCTCACGGTCCCCTCCGGCCTGTCGGACGTGCGGGCGCTCACGTTCGCTCCCAAGGGCGATGGCCTCCTCCTGGCCGACGGCACGGGGCGGACTACACAATGGACGATCCGGAACGCCCACCCCGAGGCGACCCTGCGGAGCCTCTTCGGTCGGGTCTGGTACGAGGGATACAACGCCCCGGAATACGTGTGGCAGTCCACCGGAGGCACCGACGATTTCGAACCCAAGCTCAGCCTCACGCCGCTGATCTATGGTACACTCAAGGGTACCTTCTACGCCTTGCTCTTCGCCGTGCCGATCGCGCTCCTGAGCGCCCTGTACGCCTCCCAGTTCATGCACCCCACCCTCAAAGGCGTCGTGAAACCCATCGTGGAGATCATGGCCGCCCTGCCCAGCGTCGTCCTGGGATTCCTGGCGGGCCTCTGGCTCGCCCCGCAGGTCGAGCGGATCGTGCCTGGGCTTTTCCTGATGCCGGTCGTGACGGGAGCCCTGATCCTTCTCGCCGTGTACGGTTGGCGGTTCGCCCCGGTCGCCTTTCGCAGCCGGTTTAGGGCGGGGACCGAGATCGGCCTCCTCGTCCCGGTAGTCCTGTTGGGCGCCTGGTTCTCCTTCCAACTCGGCGGGCTCTTCGAGCACACCTTCCTGGCGAACGACTACCGCGGCTGGCTATTGAGCGCGCTGGGCATCAATTACGATCAGCGCAACTCGCTGGTCGTTGGCCTCGCCATGGGGTTCGCGGTCATTCCGATCATTTTCACCATCGCCGAGGACTCCCTCTCCAACGTACCCCAGCACCTGAGCGCCGGCTCCCTCGCCCTCGGCGCCACCCCCTGGCAGACGGCACTCCGCGTTGTCCTCCCCACGGCCAGCCCGGGGATTTTCTCGGCCATCATGATCGGGTTCGGGCGAGCGGTGGGCGAGACCATGATCGTCCTGATGGCGACGGGAAACACGCCGGTGATGAACTGGAGTATTTTCAACGGGTTCCGGGCGCTTTCCGCGAACATTGCCGTGGAGTTGCCCGAGGCCCCCGAGGGCGGCACGCTCTTCCGGGTGCTCTTTCTGGCTGCCCTGCTCCTCTTCCTCATGACCTTTGTCGTCAACACGGTTGCGGAGCTGGTTCGCTTGAGGCTTCGCCGGAAGTTCCGATACCTATGAACCGATTCTGGAAGAGTGGCGATCCGTTCGTCTGGCTGACCGGCGGGGCTTTGGCGCTAAGCCTGATCATGGTGGCGGGTCTCGTGTATTTGGTCCTCGCGAACGGCCTGGGGTTCTTCTGGCCGTCCGACATCCTCCGCCTGACGCTCAAGGACGGCACGGTGCTGCTCGGCGAGTTGGCGGACCGGGAAAAGATCCCGCAGCCTGGCGCGGCCCCCGGCACGCCGGACCGGTACCGGATCAAGCTCAAGGTCGGTAACCGCGATCTGTACGGCGCCGATTTCGCGTGGGTGGACGAGGACACGATCGCCAAGCGCGAAGTTCCTACCGACGCGGTCCTGATCGAGCGACGCGAATGGGGCAACCTCTACGGGACGATCAAGGAAGTCCGGAACGGCGGCCAAACCGTCGCGCAAGGTCCCGAGGCGGGCTGGGCCGGCGTCCAGGCGCTATTGCCTGAAGCCACCCGCCTCTACCGGGAAACCGTTCGCATCGAGAAGGACGAGATCGGCGGAGATAACTACGCTCAGGAGCGCGTCCGACTGCGGCTGCGGGGGCTGGAGTTGCGGGGCATCGCATCCGGCCCCGAGGTTGAGCGGCTCCAGCGGGAGCTTGCCCAATCGCAGGAGAAGCACAAGGTTCACGAGGCGGAGCTGGCACAGCTCAGGCAACGCCAGACGGCCACCGTCCTGATCGCCGCGGCCGGCGACAAGGAAAAGGAACTCCCCCTGGCGCAGATCGTCCGGATCTATCAGCCGAACGCCATGGGCACCGTGACCAAGACGGGTTTTTACTTCAGCAAGGTGTGGGAATTCGTCTCGGACGACCCGCGCGAATCGAATACCGAGGGTGGCGTCTTTCCCGCCATCTTCGGCACGGTGATGATGGTCGTGATCATGAGCCTCGTCGTGACGCCGCTGGGTGTGGTAGCCGCATTCTTCCTCCGCGAGTATGCCAAGCAGGGGCCCTTCGTCAGCGCGGTCCGCATCGCCGTGAACAACCTGGCGGGCGTGCCGTCCATCGTCTTCGGCGTGTTCGGCGTCGGCTTCTTCATATATTTCATGGGCGGAAGCATCGACCGACTTTTCTTCCCCGAAGTGCTGCCGACCCCGACCTTCGGCACGGGAGGGATCCTGTGGGCGTCGCTGACCCTGGCGCTCCTGACGGTGCCGGTGGTGATCGTGGCCACCGAGGAGGGCTTGGCCGCCATCCCGGGGATAACGCGCGAGGCCTCCCTGGCCCTGGGCGCCACCAAGTTCGAGACGACGTGGCGCGTCGTGCTCCCCGCCGTGATGCCATCCATCCTGACGGGACTCATCCTGGCCATGGCTCGCGCGGCAGGCGAGGTGGCGCCACTCATGATCACCGGCGTGGTGAAGTTGGCGCCCTCTTTGCCGTTGGATGGTCTCTTCCCTTTCCTTCACCTGGAGCGCAAATTTATGCATCTCGGCTTCCACATCTACGACGTGGGCTTCCAGTCGCCGAACGTGGACGCCGCCCGGCCGATGGTGTTCACCACCGCACTCCTGCTCCTCCTGGTGGTGCTGCTGCTCAACCTGACGGCCATCGTGATCCGAAACCGCCTGCGGAAGAAGTTCGCCGGCGTGTCGTTCTGATGCCAGGGAGAGGTTCCATGTCGCTGCTCAACCTTCCGTTGACAGGTTCCGAGGTCCGGCGGGATAATCCGCCCGACCAACCCCAAGCGTCCCCGAGGTCCAGGGTGCTCACAATCGTTGACCCGATGATTCAGGTCAAAGATGTCAATCTGAAGTACGGGGCGAAGCAGGCGCTCTTCAACGTGAACCTGGACATCCCCGGAAAGAAGGCGACCGCCTTCATCGGCCCCTCGGGCTGCGGAAAGACCACGCTGCTCCGGTGCTTCAACCGGTTGAACGACCTGATCGATAACGTGACGATCACCGGATCCATTCGGATCGGCACCCAGGAGATCTCCGATCCGACGTTGAACGTCTCGGAGTTGCGCAAGCGGGTCGGGATGGTGTTCCAGAAGTCCAACCCGTTCCCGAAATCCATCTACGACAACGTGGCGTACGGTCCCCGCATCTACGGGATCCGAGACTCGCGCCTGGACGAGATCGTGGAACGGAGCCTCCAGGGTGCGGCGCTCTGGGAGGAGGTGAAGGATCGCTTGCACGAGAGCGGTCTGGGGATCTCCGGCGGACAGCAGCAGCGCCTGTGCATCGCGCGCGCGCTCGCGGTGGAGCCCGAGGTGCTCCTCATGGACGAGCCCTGTTCCGCCCTCGACCCCATCTCCACGGGAAAGATCGAGGAGTTGATCCATACCCTGAAGAACCGGTACACGATCGTGATCGTGACCCACAACATGCAGCAGGCTGCGCGGGTGTCGGACTTCACAGGATTCTTCCTGTTGGGCGAGATGGTGGAGTTCGACGAGACGACCCGCATCTTCACCAATCCGGGTGACCGTCGGACGGAAGACTACATCACCGGGCGCTTCGGTTGATCCGGATGTCGCTGGAAACGGTCGGCGGCCAGATCGACCGACCTATGGGGCGTACCGGCACACGGGTGCCCGGGGCACCGGCGAGGGAGCCATGGAGCGGCATTTTCACGACGAACTGAATCAGGTCAAACAGAAGACGCTTCGACTGGGCAGCCTGGTCGAGGATATGGTCGAGCGCGCCGTCACGTCCCTGGTAGACCGTGACTCGAAACTGGCGGAGGAGACTATCGCCTTCGACGAAAAAGTGGACCACCTGGAGGTGGAGATCGACGGAGACTGTCTTCGCCTGCTCGCCTTGCACCAACCCGCTGCCGGCGACTTGCGGTTCATCACCACCGCCATGAAGATCATCACCGATCTCGAGCGGATGGCGGACCAGGCCGTGAACATCTCGGAGAGGGCCATTGAGTTGAACGAAGAACCGCAGCTCAAGCCGTACATCGACATTCCCATCATGAGCCAGCTGTCCCAGAAGATGCTCCGGGACAGCCTGGACGCCTTCGTGCGCAAGGATGGGGAAATGGCGCGCGCCGTCATAGCGGCCGACAACAGGGTGGATGCCCTCAAGAATCAGGTGTTCCGGGAGCTCCTCACCTTCATGATGGGCGACACGGCCACGATCCCGAGAGCCATCCGACTCCTGCTGGTGTCCCGTTACCTCGAACGCATCGCCGACCACGCCACCAATATCGCCGAAATGGTCGTGTTTTTGGCCGAGGGAAAGAACATCCGCCACACCTCCCAGCCCGGTTCCTAGATCTGCCGATGATCCTCTGACGGTCTTGCCGTATGAGGGCATGCGCCCGCCGGCCGGGTCCTCTTCGCATCTCAAGAGCATGTCGTCACCCGCGCGGTCCGTCCGCAACGAGACCCACCCCTCACGGTTCTCACAGGACACCTTCCACACGTGACCTCGCCGTGACTCGGCCGTGAATTCGCGCCGGGCCGTGCGATCCTGTTGATTGATTGTCACACACTCTTCATTCGATCGTGACGGCCGAGACACGCGTGCGTGGAGAATCATGGGCATGAGGCCCAAAGCATTCTTCGGCGGCAGATTCACTTCCGAACCGGTATGGTGAGACTATGGCTGGCACGGCAAAGGTCAAGCTCCTCTCGACCATCAGCAAGGACGAGGCCGCTTTCTACCTCAGTGAGCTGGCACGCGGCCTCCTCCGGAATCGCGTCAGCATCCCGGTCTGGGATCGGCAACCCGCGCCACGGGTATTCGAGACCCTGCAGTTGGAGATCGAGGCACACGAGAGACACGAGGACTGCGCCGTTGACATCCGGTTGTCGTGGCGCACGGCACGTCCCGATATTCCCGTCACGATCGGTCACGACACTTCCCAGGTCGGGGCGAAACCAAGCGCGAGATGACCGATGACGGGCGTCCAGGTTTCGACCGAACCATGGCGTCGGTTGGGAACTGCCGCACTCCCGCCGGATCCGCGCAACCGCCACCGCTCGGCGGTCCGGCAGGCTCTGTCATTCTGCCACCGCTCCTTCTTCAGGCCCCACTAGGTGATCCAGTGCCCACGCCCCTCGGTTCGCGGCAGCGGACCAAGATCCTGAGACATTTCATCGTTTTGCCACCGATTTGTCACCTATTGGACACCTGAAACAGGGTAATGGTGACAGGATGATTCTACCCTCATCCCCATACAGGGAGGCAGCAGCGATACCTTGATAAGAAACTACGTTCCGGACACAAACGGCGACCGCGCACTAAACGTCACACCCGACAACCCACCGAGAATACAGGTTAAACCGCCACAGATCCGCAGACAGCGTTACCGGGCGAAGATCTTGCCGCAGTGTTACACTGCTGCGCGCGGGCGGTCCGCACACCCTAACCTCGTCTAATGTGTTGAGGGACGCGATGACGCTGGTCAATCGACCCAAGCTATACCTCTGCGACACAAATGTCCTCGTCCACAATCCATATTCGCTTCTCGATTTCCAGGACAATACGGTCATCATCCCAATCGAGGTCCTGGAGGAGATCGACAAATTCAAGCGGGAATCGAGCGACCGCGGAGCCCATGCGCGAACCGTGTCCAGGCTCCTGGATGGTTTCCGGAAACTCGGCCGCCTGAGCGATGGCGTTCCGCTTCCGAATGGAGGTCGCCTCCAGGTCGTTCTTCCACCTCGGAACGGCGGGCGACCGGCGAATGACAGCGGCAGCGTGGATGACCGCCTCGTCGACTTGACGCGCGAGATTCAAGCCGAGAATCCGGACACGCCGACGATCCTCGTCACGAAGGACATCAACCTCCGCATCAAAGCCGATGCACTCGGACTCTGCGCGGAGGACTACGAGACTGATCACATCAAGACCGGCGATCTCTATCCCGGCACGTTCGAGTTGGCCGTATCCCCGGATGCTCTCGCGGCCTTCCGAAGTTCGGGCATCCTCTCCCTCAATGGCGATGGGCCCCGGCATCCAAACGAGTACTGTACACTTACAAGTACAGCCAATCCCAAACAAAGCCTCCTCGCCCGAGTCGACGCGACTAGCGGCTGCGTTGTCCCGCTCCGTGCGCAGGAACCGATCGGAGGTATCAAGGCGCAGAACCGCGAGCAGCACTACGCCTTGGACGCCCTACTGGCGGAAGACGTCAGGCTGGTGACACTCTCGGGCAAAGCCGGCACAGGAAAGACTCTGCTTGCGGTTGCCGCAGGCCTGCACCAGGTCGCCAGGACGCGCGATTTCCGCCGCCTGGTCATAGCGCGACCCACGGTTCCCGTGGGGAAGGAACTGGGCTTCCTTCCCGGCACGCTCGAAGAGAAGCTCGACCCCTGGATGCAGCCAATCCACGATGCCTTGGACATGCTGGGGGATCTTGGAGGGAACGGAGGGCAACGCACCTCGGATTTGATGCGGAATGGGACGATCGAGGTTGAAGCGCTGAGCTACATTCGCGGGCGGAGTCTCGCGGGGCAATTCATCGTGATCGATGAGGCGCAGAACCTAACGCCATTGGAGGCAAAGACGATTTTGACCCGTGTCGGACCGGGCACGAAGATCTGCTTTACCGGAGATCTATCTCAGATAGATACACCTTATCTTGACTTTGCCTCCAGCGGATTCACCCACATCATTTCGAAATTCAGGGACAAGGCGATCGCGGCGCACATCGAGCTCATCAAGGGTGAGCGGTCCGAGCTCGCCGAGTTGGCCGCCAACATCCTCTGAGCAATAATGGCCAAAAATCCAAAGAGAGAGCGGCTTGCAAACGGCCGCGGGACGTAGTAGAAAAGTCCGTGTCGATGTAGACGCCATCCGGGTCCGCTTAGGGGAGATCGCATGACGTTGGAGCGAGACGAGAAGCTTCCCGGCAAGCTCATCGCCGTCGAGGGCCTCGACGGGTCGGGGAAGTCCACCCAGATCCACCTGGTGCACCAGTGGCTGCTCGGGAAGGGACACCGGGTGTTCTTCTCCGAGTGGAACTCGTCGGTCCTGGTCCGGGAAGCCACGCGCAAGGGGAAGAAACGGCAACTTCTCACCCCGACCACCTTCAGCCTCATCCACGCCACGGACTTCGCCGACCGGTACGAGCGTCAGATCCTGCCTCTCCTCCGGGCGGGATACCTGGTCCTGTGCGATCGGTACATCTTCACGGCCTTCGCCCGGGACGCCGTGCGCGGCTGCGACCGAGGGTGGTTGAGGAAGATGTACGGATTCGCCAGGATGCCGGATCTCACGCTCTTCTTCAAGCTTCCCCTCGACGTGGCCCTGGGCCGGATCCTGGAAGGACGGCCCCAGCTCAAGTTTTTTGAAGCCGGCATGGACCTGGACTTGAGCCCCGACATCACGGAGAGTTTCCGAATCTTTCAGAAGCGGGTCCTCGACGAGTACCTGAAGATGGTAGATGAGTTCGGGTTCACCGTGTTGGATGCCACCCAATCGGTGCACCGCCAGCAGGTCATTGTCCGGAGTTTGGTCCAAGAACGCGTCGACCTGGGCTTCTTCCATAAGAGGTACGTCCAGTGACTCCCAAGCACACCTACGGCACGGCCTTGGCCGGGGTGGACCTGAGCAAGCTCTCGGGGACCTTGATCGTGATCGAGGGACCCGACTCGTCTGGGCGCTCCACCCAGATCGCGCTGCTGGGCCAGTGGCTGGAGCAGCAGGGGCATGCCGTGGCCCAGGCGGGTTTGCGGCGTTCCGACCTCGTCGGCGCCGAGCTGGAGCGCGCCAAGGAAGGGAACATCCTGAGTCCGCGTACCCTGGGCCTTTTTTACGCCACGGACTTTTACGACCAGTTGGAGAATCGCATCGTGCCGGCCCTGCGCGCCGGTTTCGTGGTCCTGGCGGATCGCTACATCTACACGCTCATGGCCAGAGCCATCGTACGGGGCGCCGAGCCCGATTGGGTCGCCTCGGTGTATTCCATGGCGCTCGTCCCCGACGCGGTCTTCTACCTGACGGCATCCCTCCCGACCCTGGTGCAGCGCACGTTTCAAAGCCACGCCGAGCTGGATTACTGGGAGTCCGGGATGGACTGCGGCCTGAGTCGTGACTGGTTTCAGAGTTTCGTCCGGTATCAGCGGCGAATACGGAGCGAGTTCTTCAAGATGCAGAAGAAATACGACTTTGAGCTCGTCAATGCCAACCGCACCATTGCCGCGGTGGATCGAGACCTGCAAGGCAGGATTCAACTCGTCCTGGACCGCGCCGCAACGCGAGAGGTGAGGAGGGAACGTCATGCCTCGGCCAACCGGGACGCCGACACGTCAGGGTCGCCGCAAGCTCCCCCGCGCCGACGCACCAGGAAAGCGCCAGCCGTCTAAGACGATGGCCGGTCGGCGCGACATGGCGAAGCGATCCAAGCGGACCAAATTGCCCACCCGTCCGGAACTCGCCCAGCAGGTCGCCCGGGAACTCGCAAAGCTCCGACCGGTCCTCAGAAACATCGGCACGGCGCTCTTCGACCGTTTGGACGGCGAGTTGGTCGGACTCGCGCACTCGCTGAGCGGTGAAGGCGTGTCCGGCGACCGCCCAGTACTGCCTCACACGCCCGCCCTCTCCGCCATGTTGGCCGACATCCAGACTCTCAAGCTGAAACCCAAGAAGGGCCGCCTCAAGGATCTCGGGCGGATCGAGGCTCTGCTGGAATCGCTGAGCGGGCGGATTCCGCCGGACGCATAACCACACGCAGAGATCTCTCCGAGGCCCCTCGCTCCAAGGGAGCGGACCGGAATGGACAGCGGACACGTCGTGAGTTGGTTCGGTCTTCCCGCTGGGAGGTCGCCGTCGGCGCTGCTCCGGTCCCTCCGACGTGTGGGCTATAGCGGCGGTCCGCCGGCCGTCTTTCGCGAGGAATGCCTCTTCCTGGAGACCCAAGATGGGCGTCTCGCCAGGGGAGGGTGCCGCCTGTCCATCCGGCGGACCGGACAAGGCACGGTCTGGCATCTCTCGGGCCCCGAGGGGGAGCGTCAGGACCCTTTCGAGGGCACCTTCCCTTTCCCGAGCCTTTCCCCCGACACCGCCGGGGTCCCTCCGCCGGCAAGCACACTCGCAGATGGGCGACTCCTGCTTCCCTTGGTCCGGCTTCGGTCGCTCGTGTCGGCAACCCCTGTCCAAAGTTCTTCCGGGGCGGCGTTTTTGTTTCGGGCCGAGCGCTTCATCGCCGCGCCGCCACGCGAGGGTTGGCCGAAGGGAGCGCGATCCGTTGGCCTGTTCACCGTACGCCTCGTCGGGGGAGACGCGGACGCATTCCTCCGGGTCATCACCGATGTGCGCGACCGGTTGGGGCTTTCTGCGGCGGCGGGCGACACCTGTCGCGTGGCACTCCTGACGCTGAACCTTTCGGAACCCGGCGCTCCCCTGCCGGATCATCTCCGCATGCGCCCCGACGACACGCTGACGGTGGCGGCCCGGAAGGTGATCGGCCAGCAGGCCGTGAAGATGCGGGCCAACCTCGCGGGCACCATCGAGGGCGAGGACCCCGAATACCTCCACGATCTGCGCGTGGCCACCCGACGGCTGCGCTCTGCTCTTCGGCTCTTTGCCGGCGCCCTCGGCCCCAGACGGGCCGACGCCCTGCGCCGAGACCTCGGTTGGGTGGCCCAACGTCTGGGCACCGTGCGAGACCTCGACGTCTTCATCCTCAACCTCCGGGAACAGGCCCAGCGGTTAGGAGAGGCGGATGCTATCGCGGCGCTCCTGACGGCGGAACTGGTGCGACGGCGACAGCCGGCACGGGTAGCCCTTACGGCAGCCTTGACCTCCCGGCGCTTTCAGGCACTGATGTGTCGTCTGGACGCATTGGCGTCCTCGCCACCTCCTCGGCCGCATCCTGGCGCCCACACCCTTCCCGTCGCCGAGATTGGACCGGTGCTCCTCGAAAAAGCCCAGAGGCGGGTCCTTCGCCTCGGGCGAACCGTCGGCCCCACGACGCCCGCGGCCGACCTCCACCGATTACGGATTCTCTGCAAACGCCTGCGGTACGCCAGCGAGTTCTTCCGGGAGGCCTTCGGCGACCCGGCCTCCGGCGCCGACCCGCTGGCGAACTATATCCGAACCATGGTGCGATTCCAGGACTGCTTAGGGGAACACCAAGACGCGGTGACCGCGATCGGCAGGATCCAAGATCTGGCCAAGGAGATGGTTCAGCGCGAACAAATCGGCCCCGAGGCGCTCCTCCAGTTGGGCGCTCTCATCCAGGTCCAGCGGGACATCGCCCGCAAGCGCCGCGGCCGCCTGGTCAAGCTGTGGTCGCGGTTTGATAGGCGCTCCGTGCGCAAACACCTCGGAGCCCTGAAAGCCACGCCACAGACGCCCGGCCGGGGCGAAACCACGGCCGGCTGATCACTTTTCCCGCACCAGGATACCGGCAGGGACCAGGTACCACCTGGACCCCTTTTATCTTTCGAACGCGGCCTCTCCGGATGTTCGCCTTCCTCCACTTCGGCGCACGCCAACGGCAACGAGTTCACCGGTCAATCCCCCAGACACGTGCCGACCCGGCGCGCCGTGGCGACCCACGGGTGATCGGGCGGGACGAACTTCAGTCGCCTGGAGACCTCCTCAAGCGGCACGGGCCTGGTTTCATCCGCACGCGCCGCCACCATGACGCCGTACCGTCCCTTCTTGATGAGATCCGCACACGCCGGTTCCCAGGCGAGTGGCCAGGAGCCGATCCGCCGCCGACGGCGTCCCGCCGCGCTGGAGATAACCCAGGATGGTGACGCGCGACTCAAGACCGGTGAGCTCTTCCAGTTCCCGCGCCAGCCGCATCGTGTTGCCGGCGTGTTGGGCTTCGAGCTGCTTCAATTCGGCCTCGGCGCTGGCTTGATCTGCTCGCGATTTGGCTTTGGCAACCTTGTTCTCTGCCGCGCGCAGGGCGTGCACCTTCTGCCTGGAGATGGCCCCCTCGGCCACGGCAACCAGGCTGAATCGCTTCCCCCGGTGGCTGCGGCTACGGATGGCGTCGGCGACACGCTCCACCTCGTACGGAATCTCCGGGATCAGGATGGCATCGGCGCCGCCGGCGATGCCGGCACCCAGAGCCAACCAGCCCACCTTGTTCCCCATGATCTCCACGACGATGATCCGGTGATGGCTGTGCGCCGTGCTGTGCAAGCGGTCGATGGCCTCCGTCGCGACGCCGAGCGCCGTGTCGAAACCGAACGTCACGTCGGTCAGAGTCACGTCGTTATCAATGGTCTTCGGCAACGTGATGATGTTCAGGCCCTTCTGCGCCAACCGATAGGCGTTCTTCTGCGTCCCGCCGCCGCCCAGACACACCAGCACGTCGAGGTGGTGCTTGTGGTAGTTGTCCACGATCACGTCGGTCACATCGACGACCTTCCCGCCAACCGGCATGCGATGCGGCTTGTCCCGGCTGGTACCCAGGATCGTGCCGCCCTGGGTCAAAATGCCCGAGAGCATGTCGCCGTCAAGCTCCATGGTGCGGTTCTCCATGAACCCGCGAAAACCGTCGCGAAACCCGATCACCTGCATGCCGTAGAAACCGAGCGCGGCCTTGCCCACCCCGCGGATCGCAGCGTTCAAGCCGGGGCAATCGCCTCCAGACGTCAGGATACCGACGAACTTGGCCATGCCGCTGTTCCCTCCATGACCTCCCGAGCCCGCCTGAACCCGATCCCATACTCATGCGCAGTAAGGCGGTCTGGAGGATGCCGTACGGCGGCGGCGAGTGTCAAGCGGAAAGCACACGGCGGCCGTGGATTCACTGACTGGAGGCGCGATCGCGCCGAGGATTTCACGGTCGCGTCACCGCCAGGTCATCCAAATGCAACCCGCAGCCGATATCTCTCTGCCATCTTCCAAGCAGTGCGGCGCCGGCAACCGGCGCGACCCGCGGTCCCCCAGACCGCCGACAAGGAGGCACAGGTGAGTCAGGACGTTCATCCGCAATTCCGGTGGCACGAGCGGGGAAAAGGCGAGGCGGTGCTGCTGTTGCACGGACTGATGGGGGATATGGACCACTGGACGGACTCGCTGGGAGTCCTGAGCGACTTCTGTCGGCCCATCGCCCTCACGCTCCCCATCTTCGAGCCGTTTCTGCTCGAGGTGTCTCCCCTGGAACTGTGCGGCTGGGTGCGCGCCTTCCTCGACGCGCAGGGGATCGCCCGTGCCGTCATCGGTGGCAACTCTCTCGGCGGCCACGTGGCGCTGGAGCTCGCCCTCGCCCACCCAGACCGGGTATCCGGGCTGGTCCTCACCGGTTCGTCCGGCCTCTTCGAGCGCAGCTTCACTCGTGGCGTGCCGCATCGCCCCACCCCGTCATGGGTCCGCACCAAGATGGAAGAGGTGTTCTACAATCCGGCCATGGTGACAACCCAGTGGGTGGAATCGGTCCAGCGCGCGGTGACCACCCGGTCATCTGTGCTTCGCCTGCTCCAAGCGGCCCGGGCGGCCAAGCATCGCAACATGGAGGCGCGCTTGCCGACCGTTGGGGCGCCGACCTGCATCATCTGGGGGGCGGATGACCGGATCACGCCGCCCGAGGTCGCGCATCGGTTTCACGCCCTGATCCCGCGGTCCGAGCTCTTCTTCCTCCCGTGCTGCGGCCATGCGCCCATGTTGGAGCAGCCGGAGGCCTTTAATCGTGTCCTGGCCGGCTGGCTCCGCCGGACCGGCGAGATGCGCGCGCGCCTGGTTGCGGGAGGCGTGCGATGATCGCGCGGACGGCTGCATCGCTGCTCAACTGGTACGCCGCGAAGCGTCGGCGCTCCCTGGAAGCCGTGTGGCGGCGTGGATCGGCCCTGCAGGAAGCCACGCTGTTGCAGATGGTGGCACGAGCCCGCCAGACGGAATTCGGCCGGACCCATGGATTCCACGCCATCCGGTCGGCGGCGGCCTACCAGGAGCGCGTCCCTCTGCGGACCTACCTGGAGTTCGGCCCGCTCTGGGCTCGCGCGGCCGGTGGCGAGACGGATGTCGCCTGGCCGGACCGGCCACGGCATTGGGTGAAGACGTCGGGGACCACCGCCGGCGACAAGTACATACCCGTCACACCGGAAGCTTTTTCCTCCCACCGCAAAGGGGGATGGGACGCCTTCCTTCTGGCTGCGGCACGCGTCGGCGCCGGCCCGCTGCTGGGCGGCCCACTGCTCTTCCTGGGTGGGAGCACGACACTGGTGCCGCACGGGAACGGTTGCCTCCTGGGCGACCTGTCGGGCCTCGTGGTTCGACGGCTTCCCCCGGTCATCCGGAGCCGCTATTCCCCGGGTCCGGATATCGCTTCCATCGGCGACTGGGAACGGCGCATCGTCGCCATCGCATCGCACGTCGCGTCCCAAGACCTTCGCCTGCTCTCGGGGATGCCGTCCTGGGTCGCCATCCTGCTCGACCGGGTGGCGCAGGCCCGGCGCGAGGCGGGCCGCCCCGTGGACACCCTCGGAAAATGCTGGCCGAATCTCCAGGTCTTCATTCACGGAGGGGTGCACTTCGCTCCATATCTCAAGGGCTTCGAAGAGCGGATGGGTCGGCCGATTCACCGCATCGAGGTCTACCCGGCGTCCGAAGGCTTCGTCGCCGTCCAGACCGAGCCCAGCGACGGTCTCACCCTGATGCTGGACTATGGCATCTTTTACGAGTTCGTCCCAATCGAGGATCTTGGCTCCGACCGCCCTCGACGGCACACCGTGGCGGACGTGGAACTCGATCGCGCATACGCCATTGTTCTCACGGCTCCCGCGGGACTCTGGTCGTACGTGCTGGGCGACACGGTGCGCTTCACCGCTCGGGATCCCCTTCGCCTGCAGATCACCGGGCGCACGCGGCACTTCGTCAACGCCTTCGGCGAGAACGTGATCGTCGAGGAGGTGGAGAAGGCCCTGGCATCCGCCTGTCGGGCGACCGAGACCGCCGTGAGCGAGTTCACGGTGGCCCCGCGCTACCCTTCGCGGGCCGAGGCGCGCGGCGGCCATGAGTGGCTTATCGAGTTTCAGCACGCCCCATCCGATCTGGCGGAGTTTGCGCGGCGCGTCGACGAGGCCCTCATGGGGTTGAACCATGATTACCACACCAAACGCGAGAGGGGTGTGGGCATGGTGGCCCCGATGGTGACGAGCCTTCCCCGGGGGACGTTCTATCAGTGGATGCGCTCGGTGGGCAAGCTCGGAGACCAGCACAAGGTCCCCCGCGTGACCAATGACCGCACGGTGGCCGACCAACTGCTCCAGGTCGCCTCGCGCCAGGCGCCGCCGGTATCTGTCGCCGTGTAACCTAGCGGATGTCACTGCCGCGCGCGGCGCATACACCGGGTATGTCATCCGACGCCCCGTTGGCCGCACGGAGCATTTCAGAATTCACTCGGCTGTCAAGATCCCGTAACGGTACCCGTCCAGAATGGCCGAATCATGAACAACACGTTCGCCCCCGCGCTGTCGCTTGAGCGCGTCAGTAAGGATTTTGGGTCCCGCCAGGCCCTTCGGAATGTCTCCCTGGGAATGCATCCCGGCGAGTTTGTGGCCGTCATCGGCCGATCCGGCGCCGGGAAGACGACGTTTCTGCGATGCCTGGCTTGCTTCACGCCGGTGACGGCCGGCGCCATCCGGTTCCGGGGACAGGACCTGGCTGCGCTGGCCGGGGCCGGCCTTCGCGCCCACCGGTCTCGCGTCGGCATGATCTACCAGCAGTTCAACCTCGTGCGGCGTCTCCCGGTCCTGTACAACGTCCTGGTCGGCCGCCTCGGCCACCTCGGCCCCGCCGCTCGGTGGGCCGCGCTGGCATACCGGTTTCCGGCGGGAGACCGGGAGATCGCGCTGCGCTGTCTCGACCATGTGGGCCTCTTGGACCGAGCCTGGCAGCGAACCGACACCCTTTCGGGCGGCGAGCAGCAGCGCGTCGCCATCGCCAAGATCCTGGCGCAGGAGCCGGAGCTGATCCTGGCCGACGAGCCGATCGCCAGCCTCGATCTCCACAACGGTGAACTGGTGATGGGGACGCTGCGCGCCATTGCGCATGAGGCCGGCCTCCCCGTCGTCGCCACGCTGCACCACGTGGACTTCGCGCGGCGCTACGCGGATCGCGTGCTCGGCTTCCAATCCGGCCAACTGATCTTCGACGGCCCCGCCGCCGACCTGACGGACGGCGTCCTTCAGGAGATCTTCGGCGACCGCCTGGAGGCGGACGCCTCGCCCCTTCCGCTCGCGCTTGGCGCGCTCGAATTGGTCCCCTCATGACCGGGATGCTGTCACAGCCGCTCCTGCCTGATCGCCCATTCCGATGCGGACATCTTCAGCCCCGAAGACATCGGCGGGAAGAGCTTTGCCTTCAACGATCCGAACTCCACCTCCGGCTATTTGGTGCCGATGACCTTCTTCTTGACCGAGATGGGCATCGATCCCAAGACGTACTTCTCAAAGCTCACTTTCTCCGGATCTCACGAAGCCTCGATCATCGCCGTGGCCAACAAGAAGGTTGATGTGGCCTCCACCAACCTTCCGGACATGCAACAGCTCGTTCGCGAGAATAAGGTCCCGCGCGCGTCGCTGCGCGTCATCTGGGTCTCCAAGCTGATCCCGAACGATCCCGTCGTCGTTCGCAAGGACTTGCCGGCCGGCCTGCGACAGGCCATCCAGGACTCCTTTGTCAGTATGAAGGTCAGGCAGCCCCAGGTCTTCGTCCAGGGTGGTGCCTTCTTCGGCGGGTTCGTCCAAGCCGATGATTCGAAGTATCAGATCGTTCGCGACCTAAACGAAACGACCAAGAAACTGGCCGCAAAGAAGTAGTGCCGGTGACCGTACGCCCTACCGAGTGGGAGGCTCTCATGGATTCGCATTGGGGGGGAATTTTTTTAATGGCGCTCGGGTGTATCCTGCTCCTCCTCCATTTCGTCGGGCACCCGCCAAGTCACGTCGGCCGTCGTAAGCCGGCACGACCTGCTGAAGCTAATCCTGTCTAGCACCGCCACTGCAGGCGGATAGGCATCCTCCTGCGCCCCGCGGCCACCGCATAGGGTGGGTCGTCCCCTCACCCCGGAGGGGGATCGAAGCGCGGCTCCCCGGGAGAACGGGGGGCCGCGACCTCGCTTCACACTCCCACCGCAATCCCGTCCACCTCAGAAATCGCGGGCGTGCCTCGTTGGCACCGCGGACGGCCACGGCCGGTTTCGCCGGCGTGACGCCCCGGCTGTGCTCACGCCTGACGATGTCGGGTGCGCGTGACGGGCCTGCTCGGACCGCCTCGATATCTTAGCTGTTGGTATTACCCGGCGATATTCTGTATAATGATCTGGTATTGCTGCTTTACCCTCGGGGGTGTACCCGAAGGTAAAGAGGATTGCCCGTGAACGAGTGATGCGAGGATTATACACGATCGCCCGACGCCCGGGCCGATTGTGACCGCAAAGGAGGAGCGACGTGGACAAGGGAACCTGGACGGTGAAGGTCGGCCTCGCCCAGATGCTCAAGGGCGGGGTCATCATGGACGTCGTGACGGCGGAGCACGCCAAGATCGCCGAGGACGCCGGGGCCTGCGCCGTGATGGCGCTGGAACGGGTCCCGGCCGATATCCGTGCGGCGGGTGGCGTGGCGCGGATGTCCGACCCCACGGTCATCGAGCAGATCAAGAAGGCGGTCACCATCCCGGTCATGGCCAAGTGTCGGATCGGCCACTTCGTCGAGGCCCAGGTGCTGGAGGCGCTGGGGATCGATTACATCGACGAATCCGAGGTGCTGACCCCCGCCGACGAGGAGCACCACGTCTGGAAGCATGACTTCACGGTCCCGTTTGTCTGCGGTTGCCGGAATCTGGGCGAAGCGCTTCGACGCCTCGGCGAAGGCGCGGCCATGATCCGAACCAAGGGCGAGGCGGGCACCGGGAACGTCGTGGAGGCAGTTCGGCACGCCCGGGCCGTCCTGGGCGAGATCCGAAAGCTGCAAGGGATGGGCAAGGAAGAACTGATGGCGGAGTCGAAGGTGCTCGGCGCTCCGTTCGATCTGCTCGCCGAGGTCGCCAGGACCGGACGACTCCCCGTGGTTAATTTCGCGGCCGGCGGGATCGCGACGCCTGCCGACGCGGCCCTCATGATGCAACTCGGCGTGGACGGCGTCTTCGTCGGCTCCGGCATCTTCAAGTCCGCAAATCCCTCGGCGAGGGCCAAGGCCATCGTGCAGGCGACCACCCACTACAAGGATGCCAAGATCATCGCCGAGGTGTCGCGGGGTTTGGGCGAGGCGATGCCCGGGATCGAGATTCGCACGCTCAAGCCAGAGGAGCAACTGGCCGCCCGCGGCTGGTAGCGAACAGACCTCTCATGACCAATGGCCAAGGACCAATGCGCGCGCATTGGGATCTGGCCATTGGTCTTTTGCAATTTGAGACATGATGCCACGAATCGGCGTGTTGGCTCTCCAGGGGGATTTCCGCGAGCACCGCGAGGCGATGGAGCGACTCCAGGTCGCGGCCGGGGAAGTCCGACTCCCCCGGGACCTGGATGGGCTGGATGGCCTCATCATTCCGGGCGGCGAGAGCACGACCATCGTCCGCCTCTTGAGAAGCTCTGGCTTGCTGGAACCGCTGCAGACCCTGGCGCGCGAGGGCTTCCCGATGTGGGGAACCTGCGCCGGCATGATCCTCTTGGCCAAGCGGCTTGACGAGACCGGCATCCCCGCCCTGCAGGCCATGGACATTACCGTGCGGCGGAACGCCTTCGGCCGTCAAGTGGACAGCTTTGAAGCCGATTTGTCCGTCCCAACCTTGGGCGACGTCCCGTTCCACGCCGTCTTCATCCGCGCTCCCATCATCGAGGACGTCGGCACCAACGTCGAGGTTCTGTCCCGCCTTTCCAATGGGACACCGGTGGCCGCCCAGGAAGGGCGCCTCCTGGTGACCGCCTTCCACCCCGAACTGACCTCAGACCTTCGTTTCCATCGACACTTTCTCCGAATTGTCGCTCCTGGGGCGTAGCCTCAACGGTCCGCTCTCCTTGGCTCAGGAGTGTCGTTGCGCATGGATTTCGATAGGCGCGCGGCCCTGGTTCCGGTGGCCGGTGCGATGCTAGTGCACCGGGCGGATATCGCGCGATGCCCGCGTGAACGGCCGCCCAAATGCCGTGACCCACAGGTAATTCACCGCGTACCGGATACCCGTCGTAACCACGCCCTCCCCGACCAGACGCCTCCCGGATGCGAGAATGGGAAGCGCGAAAGTGAACTTGACCCGCCCCACGCGATGCAGGCGCCGGGCGATGTCGGTATCCTCCCCGTAGAACTGGATGGTGGTGTCGAACCCTCCGATCTTTTCCAACGCGCTGCGTCGACAGACAAAGTTCCCACCCTGGACCATGGAGCCTGCCCGGATGATGAAGCGATTGACGAGATACGTAAGAAACGTCACCCCGTAAAAGAGCCGCGCGGCCAGACGGGTGAACGCGGGCGCATCGAAGTAGCGCTGCGGCCCGCTCAGACAGACCAGTGCGGGATCCTGGGCGAATTCCCGCAACGTCGTGTCGACCCACCCGGGCGTCAATATCGAGTCTGCGTCGATGTTGGCGACGAGGTCACCGCGGCTGCGCACCAAACCCGCCTGTCGGGCAAATATGATGCCTTTTCGTGCCTCCCGAACCACGATGACGTCGGGATGCCGACCAGCCGCGTCTGCGGTGCCATCCGTGCTGGCGTTGTCCACGACAATCACTTCATAGGAGCAGCGCTTCTCGTCGAGTTCACGGAAGATGGACTGGAGACACCGGCCGATGTTCGCTGCTTCATTATAGGCGGGAATCCACTACTGTCCGGTTATCGATCGACCAATGACAACTGGTTACACGCCTCGCCCTCTGGAATCGTGTCGGGGATTTGCGCGAGGGCTTGATGAATGGGCGTTTTCTCGAAGAGCGTCACGCTGAGAATTTGGAGAATCGCACGCGGAGCTCCACCGAGACGCGGAACGCGCCCGGTGATACGACGATCAATTGGGGTGAGAAGTCGCGTCCGAGCGACGGGGGGTCGAGCGGGCGCACCAGGGTGGGCGCAGGAAGATGCCCTCCGGTCAGCCCTTGGGATCGCCGGCGCAAAGGAGTCGTGCGTAACCAGGAGGAAGAGGAGCACTCCGAGGATTAGGCCATTCCCCACGACGCGGCCGAACCCGACAGGTGCACTGAACAGAGTCCGGCTGGGTGGGTGTGCAGCGGCCGAACGTTGGCCGCAGAAGGCAAGACTGCCCGAAAGGCGGAGCGGCTTCTGAAAGAATGCGAAGCAAGAGCCCGGACCGAACCGCAGGGCCTGCCAGCGATAGACCTATTGGCTCTCTTGGACGACCGGGATCTGGACGGGCGGAAGCGCTGCGGCCGCTCGGCCGCGCCGGGACCGATTACGCTTCGGCAGGCTTGGGGCGGCGGACGACGACGCGGGCCGCCAGAATGCCGACCTCGTACAACACGCACATCGGCACCGCCATCAAGGCTTGATTGAAGACATCCGGCGTCGGCGTGAGGATGGCGGCCACCACGAAAATCACCAAGATCGCATACTTCCGGTTCCGCGACAGGAACTGCGGCGTGACCAGGCCCAGGCGGGCAGCGATGGTAATGGCCAGCGGCAGCTCGAAGATCGCCCCGAAAGCCAAGAGGAACTTCAGTGTGAAATCCACGTATTCCCCGAACCGGGGCATCTGTTGGATCGTCGGGTCAAAGGTCAACAGGAACTGCATCGCCATCGGCAACACGATCGCAAAACAGAACGTCACCCCGATGAAGAACGAGATCGTGGAGAGGATCACGAACGGAAGGGCAAACCGTTTCTCTTTCGCCAGGAGACCCGGCTCGATGAACTTCCAGACCTGGTAGAGCACCACCGGAAGCGCCAGCATGACGCCCACGATGAAAGCCACCTTGAAATGCGTCCACAAGGTTTCCGCCGGCCCGAGCGCTGTGAGTTTCGCGATGGGCGGCTTCTCGATGAAGCTGAGAAACGGGAACTTCCGACCCATCACGATCTCGGTGGCAAGAGGCCACTGCAATAGGCGGATACAATACTCCCGAATGTTGAAGGCTAGGACGAACGCAACGCCGATAACCGAAAAGCAGATGATCAGCCGCTTCCTGAGCTCTTCGAGGTGAGACAGGAAGGGCATTCTGGCTTCATCAGACATGCTTTATCTCTGCGGGCTTTGGCGGGGAGGGCGAGGGGGCAACAGTGGCCGCGGGCTCGGTTGCAGCGGGTTGCGCCGGCGACGCCTCGGCCGCCACGACCGGCGGCGACCCCTCTGGCGCGCCGGCGACCGGCGCAGACGAGGCCGGCGCTCCGGCGACCGGCAATTCGAGTTGTGGCTCCTGGGTGGCCTCGGCCGTCGGCACCGGCGGTTCCGCCGGCACGGTGGCGGTGGCGGCCTCCGGCGACGGCGTGGTGGCGGACTCCCCGGGCTGTTCTCGTTCTGCGAGGTCGATCTCGCGCTGAATACCTTCCTTCAGTTCATCCGAGGCGCGACGGAATTCACCCATGGCCTTGCCGATGGTCTTGCCGATCTTGGGCAACTCCTTCGGCCCGAAGACCAGCAGGGCGATCACAAAGATGATGACCAACTCCGGCATACCGATGCCAAACATACCTGCCGCTCCCTCACCCCGACTATTTTGGCAGCGGTCAGGGTACAATCCAGGGTACGCAAAGTCAAGGCAAATGGCCCCGCGTTTTCCGTGGGAAACCCCTACGTCCGGCGTCGACGCGACGCGAGGATTGCGGGCGTTTCAAGGGCAAGGGAAAGGGCGCAAGCAAGAACCGAGAGGGAGTATGGCAGGGAAAAGAAAACCGGACGTTTTGAGCGACCCGAAAAATCGGTCCCGGATACCGGCAGGCTTAACCGGGGATTTTTCCACAGAGCTGGCAGATCAGACCGTGGGACCCGATTCGGACCCACTCGTGCCTGACGCACGCCGCCTGCTGCCGTTCCGCGACCTCCTGGGCTTCCCGGCGGGTCACGCTCTGGACGATGAGGGAGCCCAGGCTGAAGAGCACAGTCAGCAAGCTGGCGTCTACCCACGTTAGATTCATCGCACACCTCGGAGTCGTCTGTTCGACCACGTTGCCAGCAGTGATACCAACACTCCGATTATCGGCAATATGCATGCCAGACATTAGTTTCAAGGGTGGAGTACTCTTGTATCAGGCTAACACACTCATAACTCACAACAAATAAATAAATCTATGTTGTTTTCTGGAATCGGGTTGACGAGTTACCGAGAGGAAATGGCGCATTCCGCCCGAATTCGATCAAGAATGTCACACCCAGTGTGGCAATTCTTACCATCCCCTTGCCAGAAACTACCCGGTACACCCCCCCAGACTCGTACCGGGCCAAATCGCAAAGAAGCGCCGTAGAAAACTGCACCCGCTGGGTAGCGGTTTCGCCAACCGCCGGATCGCTCTCAGGCGACTCCTTTCGACGTTTCTGTTGGCTTCGGTTTCCACGAAAAGCAAACGCCCGGTTGCCATTGACAGCCGGGCGCAAGCGCGTTCGGAGCAGCTCCGAAACCCGTATCATGATCGCCGACGAGTTTCGGGTTCAGGATCGCTTCAACACGATCTCCTCGAGCAGGTTGGCGACGTCCTCGCCCTTATCCGTCGCCGTCTCCATCGTCTCGTAGATCTCCTTCCACTTGATCACATCCAGCGGTGCGGCATCCCCGGTGAACAGCGCGGCAATGGCGGCCCGCGACACCTCGTCCGCCTCGTTTTCCAGCCGATTGATCTCGATGCAGGGCGCCTGGATGCGACCCACGTCGGGAAGCGCGGAGACCCCTTGGACGATCTGCTCGGTGCAGCGCACGATGATCCCGGCCAGGCGGATCGCCTCCGGGGTCGGCTCGTTCACCTTATACATCGCCATCCGGAAAGCCGCCCCTTCGATGAGGTCCAGGACGTCGTCCAGTGTCGCCGCAAGCTTGTGGATATCCTCTCGGTCCGTGGGCGTCACGCTGCTCTGGTGGAGCGTCTGAAAGATCCGATGAGTGATCTTGTCGCCTTCGTGTTCGTACTCTTCGACGGCGCGCCACTGGTCCGCGCTTCCCTGGAACTCGCGCAGCATCTGCTCCAGCGCCTTGGCGCCCTGGTGGACATTGCGCGCCGCCTCACCGAACATGTCGAAGAACTTCTTGCTGCGGGAGAAGAACCGAAAATGCAGCATGGCCTTACCCTACCCCTTTTTCGGCGGGTGCCGCCCCGCCTTCCCGCCGCGCCCGAAGGTACTCAAGGACCGGCGGCATGATGGAGATCACAATGATCGCGACGATGACGTAGTGGAAGTTCTGCTTCACGACGGGCACGTTTCCGAAGAAGTATCCGCCCAAAAGAAACGACATAATCCACGCCGCACCACCCGTGACGTTGAAGAGGGCAAACCGCGGATACGACATCGTGCCGATTCCGGCCACAAACGGGGCGAAGGTTCGAATGATCGGGATGAACCGCGCCAGGACGATCGTCTTGCCCCCATACTTTTCATAGAACCGCTGCGTGCGGATCAAGTGCTCCCGCTTGAACAGGCGAGAACCGTTATGGCTGAACACCCGAGGTCCGACGCGGGCGCCGATGGCGTAGTTCACGGCGTCGCCGGCAACGGCGGCCACGAACAACAGCACGCAGAGGTGGGGCAGGCGGATCGGCGAGGCGTCAACCGACGCCAGGGCGCCCACCGCGAAGAGCAGCGAGTCGCCCGGCAGAAACGGCGTCACCACCAAGCCCGTTTCACAGAAGATAATCAGAAACAGCACGAGATACAGCCACGGACCCAGCATCCCCGCCCATGAGTTCAGGTGGGAATCCAGGTGGAAAAAGATGTCGATCGCGTATTGCAGCAGCTCCATTCCGGTCTCCCGACGGGGTCAGCGTGATCGGCGCGGAGGCCGCGACCTCACGGGCGTGGTGCCTGGGCCGGGCGCTCCGTGATCATGCCGACCGTTTCGATCCCGGCGGCCTTGAGCGTGTCCATGATTTCGATGACCAACCCGTAGGAGACCTGGGCGTCTCCTCGGAACTGCAGCGTGCGCTCTCGCCCCTGCATCGCCGCCATCAATCGGTCGCGCAGCGCGGCCCTCGGCACCTCTTGGTTGTTCAAGTAAATCCGCCCGTCCTTGCTGAGGGTGAGCGTGAGCCGGTCCTGCTCCTTGACGTCGGAGTGCTGCGCCTGGGGAAGCTGCACGTCGGTACCGCGCTGCAGCATCGGCGCGGTCACCATGAAGATCACCAGGAGGACCAGCATCACGTCCACCAAGGGCGTGACGTTAATCTCCGACAGGACCCGCCGATCCGCGTTGCGCGACGGCAGCGACATCGCCATGGCAGCCCCTCACCCCTGCGTGGCGGCAGGCGGCCGCGCCGCGCGCGTCAGGCGGGCGACCAGTTCCGATGCCGCCCCGTCCATCTCCGTGACGCAGGTCTTGATGCGCGAGATGAAGTAGTTGTACGCGGTCACGGCCGGGATCGCGACGAACAATCCGGCGGCCGTGGCCACCAGCGCCTCCGCGATACCCGCCGAGACGCTGGCCAGCCCGCCGCTCCCCGTCCGAGAAATCGCCTCGAAGGCCCGCATGATGCCGATCACGGTTCCGAACAGACCCACGAACGGGCTAATGTTGCCGAGCGTTGCCAGCGACGTCAGGTGGCGCTCCAACCGCTCGATCTCCGTCGCCGTGGACCGCTGCATCGCCTCGCGTGCGGCAACGGTGGCGCGGTCCAGCTCCGGTCCGGCGTGCAACCCCGGATTGGCGGATTCGAGCGGCAAGACCTCCCGCAGACCGGACGCCAGCACCGTCGCGAGATGGCCAGTTTGGCCCGCCTCGCAGGCAGCCAAGGCCTGTTCGATCATGCCCTGATCGACCCGGCCGAAGACGCGGGGCGCAAGCTCCGCCGACGCCGTCCGGCTCCGCCGAAACGTCCACCAGCGCTCCCCGATCACCGACAGGGAATATACCGAGAACAGCGCCAGGGCAGCCAAGGTGAAGGACACCAAGTACTGACCCGCGTGCAACAAGGCTGGAACGATGAATTGGTCCATAGCGTCCTAGTGCCGCCCCTGAGCGGCATAACGGTTGAGTATGCCCTTGTCGTCGTCCGGCCGTCACCGGAATTGCGATAGCCCTTGCCATCGCGCACAGCCCTTGTTATGGTGACGACGTTCGTCCCCAAGAAAGGCATTCCATGGTTCCCGGTTTCAACTCCCGTGTCGCCCACGGCGACGTCGAATATCACGTGCAGACCGAAGACCTGGGTCAGGCACGCCCCACCGTGCTCACCCTCGTGTATCGAGGCGGCGCCATCGTGCTCCGCGAGAAACTCGAGTACGGCGACATCCTCGGCGCGCATCCGCAGGCCGCGCAGGTCAAGACGCTCATGGAGGCGCAACATCGGCGAATCATGCGACGCGTCGAGGCCGGCTTGACGGCGGCGGATGCGTCGGGCCCGGTCCAATCTTCCGCCACGCTCGCGTCCGATACGCCCCGGACAGAAGGCGTCCCGTCAGTCAAGACCGTGGATGACCTGATCAAGGAATACCTCCGCAGCCGGAGACAGGCCAGGGCGCGCTAAGCGACATGCCCGCGACCGGGGTCGATCCCTCGCTGCCGACGGCCGCACTCGTCGTGCGGACCGGACCGCTCGCGCGAAGCCCTCAGGATCGGAACGGTATCGCGGGGCGTCTAGGAAGCTGCCTCGAGTCGAACGGGGCGGGGGTCCTCTTGCTCGCGGGGCAGCAGCTTCAACGACTCCTGGAGGCGGATGTCCGCCTGTCGGGTCTGCTCCAGCAGTCGGGCCATTAACTTGTTTCTTCCGCCCTCCTGCGTCCGGTATTTCTGGTAGATCTCGTCCAGTGCGGCGAACAGGGCCTGCGGGCGATACTCGCCGGCGCTGGCGTACCGTTCCAGCGCGGCGTGGCGCTCCCCACAATAGCTGGCCAGCAGGTCGAACTCTTCGGTGACGCGTGGCTCGGTCATCGCCTCGAGGAGCTTCTGCTGCTCCTTGAGATATCGGCCGAGCGGCTCCAACTTCTCCTCCAAGTCCCGAAAGACCTGCTCGATGGCCCGCTGCTCGTCCTCCAAATACTGCGCCAGAGGCCGCGGTTGATCGTCGAGGTACCGGCTGGCGCGCTCCAAGATCTGGCGCTGGTCACCCAGGAATCGGTCGAAATCGTCGAACTGGTTTTTCAGTTCTGTGTTGAGATGCGTTCCGACCCGCTCGAGGTTGCTTCCCTGCCCCTCGAGATACTGCCGCAGAGGCTTGAGCCGGGCATCCAACTGCTTCAGGCACTGATCGACGTTGCGACGCTGTTCCAAGAGGTGGCGCTGGAACGGCGCCAGACGCTCTTCGAGCAGTCGCTTGGCCTCCTCGATGATCCGGACCTGCTCGTCGAATTCGTGGCGAACCCGCTCCAGCGACGGCGACGCCGACCAGACAGACACCTGACTCCTCCGCTTGAGAGGGGAAAGCGCCTCCTGGGGGGTTCGGTCAGGCTCTGCGGAGGGATCGTCTCCGGCCTCTGGTCGCCCGGTCCACCGCGACAAGAACGAGGACTGTGACATGTTCGCCTCTGTGTCTACGGGGTTGCCGACCAGCGGCGCCGGCCCGCACCATACGTGCCGCGCCCGTGGAGCAGCGGTACGTTCCCACAAACGCCCAAGAGTGTCAAGGGGAAACCCCCACAACTTCCGAAAAACAACGGACTCCGAGGCATGCGACGTTTCCCGTCGCCTTCCGGATTGCGGCCCTAGGGATCGACCCCGAACCTGCGGAGGAGCGTGGCCAAGAGCGTCAGCGGCAGGCCGACGACGTTGAAATAATCCCCGCGAATCCCGTCCACCAGAAGCGCCCCCCGCCCCTGGATTCCGTACGCACCGGCTTTGTCCAGCGGTTCACCGGTGGCAACGTAGCGCAGGGCTTCCTGCAAGCCGAATGGCCGCATGGTGACGGCCGTCACCGCGACGTCCGACTCGGTCCGCCCCGATCCTGCGTCCACGACCGCCACCCCGGTGACCACACGGTGGGTCTGACCGGCCAAAGTCAGCAGGAACCCCCGGGCCTCCTCCTCGTTCCGCGGCTTCCCCAAGATGCGGCCACGGCAGGTCACAACGGTATCCGCCCCGATGATCAGCCCCTGGCCCAGGCGCGCTGCGACATCCTTTGCCTTGGCCAGCGCCAGCCGGGTGGCGCAGGCCTCGGGCGTCTCGTGGTCCAGCGCCGCCTCCCCGTCCTCCCCCAGCGCGCTGGGGCAGATGCGAAATGGCAGGCCGATCTGCGTGAGCAGCGTCGCACGGCGTGGTGATGCGGACGCCAGGATGATGTCCGGAGTGTGGCTCTCGGCTCCCACGACTACAGCTTCCGGTAGATGACGAGCGCCAGGACGACGCCGATCAGGCTCGCCAGGTTGATCCGCATCGTGGCGCCCAGCGTGAGCGTCAGCACCTTCAAGTCCAGCACCGCCGGGGGGGTGATCCCCGGATTGATCCCCTTGGCGAAGATCGCCTCGACGTACCCCCCTGGCGCCAGCGCCCCGATGACCTCGCCGATCACGCTGCCGATCAGCGCGCCCAGGATCAGGATCATCAGCAGGACGACCACGCTGTCCATCTTCTTAGCCATGGTCCGACCCCTCCTTCGGGGCCGTGCCCTCCCATACGGGGACCTTTCGCAAGATCATGCCGAAAATGAAGAGGATGCTGAGGCTGCCGGAGAGCGCCAGCATGGAAAGATGGAGCGTTACCGATGACACCAAAAGCGCCGTGAGCGCGTGGGATCCCGCGAAGAGATAGATCAGCAACACCGTCTCGACCCGCCCCAGCCCCAGCCGCACCAAGCGATGCGAGGAGTGATCCCGTCCTCCCACGAACGGAGACTGCCCCCGCCGCAGCCGTAGGATGACCACCAGCGCCGTATCGAACAGCGGATACGCCAGGACCAAGAGCGGAATGATGACCGAGGTCGGAATGGTCGGGCTTCGCCAACTCCCCTGCACGGCCAGGCAGGCCAGCGTGAACCCCAGAAACAGGCTGCCGGCGTCGCCCATGAAGATCCGCGAACGAAAGTTGCCGGGAAGGAACCCAAGGCAGGCGCCGCTCAGCGTGGCGGCGGCTACGGCCGTGGGGAGTTGCTCGGGGCCCACGCTGACGTATCGCGCGGCCAGCAAGGCAAAGGTCATCCCCGCCACGGCGGCCACCCCTGCCGACAGTCCGTTCATGTTATCCAGCAGATTGAACGCGTTGGTGATCCCCACGATCCAGAGGAGTGTGAGCGGGATGTCGAGCCATGGGGTGCCGAGGAAACTGGTGCGCACGCCGCCGGCCAGGACGATACCCGCCAGGCAGGCTTCGAACAGGAGGCGAAGCCACCAGCGTAACACCTCGGAGTGCGGATCCAGGTCATCCCAGACGCCCAGGAGCAGGATGCACCCGGAGGCGATCAGAATGCGAATCGATGCCTGGTCGGCCGCTCCACTCCACAGGAACGCGCCGGCTTGCGCGAGCGCGATGGCGATCCCGCCCAGGAGCGGCGTTGTCCGGCCGTGGATCTTCTTTTCGCCTGGGCGGTCCACGACCCCCAGCGCTGCGGCCAGACGGCCGCAGAGCGGCGTGAGCGCGAGGGCGACCCCGAACGCGGTCAGGAATGGGATGAGGAGAGGCGCAAGGTAGGTCACGGTTCGTTCGCGTGCCCTCAGTGTCGGTAGTGGTCCCGGCACCAGGCGAGCGTCTTTTTGAGGCCGGAATCCAAACCCACCTTGGGCTGGAACCCCAGAAGCCGTTTGGCCTTATCGATCGCCGGGACGCGCCGCCGCGTATCCTCGAAGCCCGCCCCGTAGTAGGCCTCGTACGGGACGAACTGGATGGGGGATTTCGAGCGGGCCAAACGCTTCATGGTCTGCGCCAACTCCAGGACGGGCGTCTCGGTGGGATTCCCGATGTTGAAGGCTTCTCCGATGGCCCCCTCCGCCTCGCCCGCCAACAGGGTCCCCACCACCGTGTCCGAGATATAGGTGAAGCAGCGGGACTGCTTCCCGTCCCCGTGGACCGTGATGGGGTCCCCGCGTAGCGCCTGTCGAGCAAAATTGGCGACCACACTCCCGTACCCTCGCTCGTCTATTCGGGGTCCGTAGGAATTGAAATACCGGACGATGGAAACCGGCAACCCCTTGGCGGCATACGCAAATGCGAAGTGTTCGTCAATGGCCTTGGACATCGAGTAGGACCAGCGCGTCACCGCCGTGGACCCGAGCACGCGGTCGTCGTCTTCCCGAAAGGGAACGTGAGAGGCTTTGCCGTAGATCTCCGAGGTCGAGGCGATCACAATGCGCTTCCAGTACCGAAAGGCGTGATCCAAGACCGCCTCGGTTCCCCGCACGTTGGTGTTGATGGCGGCCAGCGGATCCTTGAGCACGTTGCGGACCCCGACGGCCGCCGCCAGGTGGAAGATCAGATCCCTGGAAGGAATCATACGTTCCAGCAACGACTCGTTCAGAATCGTGTCGTTGATGAATCGAAACGCCGGATGGCCCTGAAGATGACGGATGTTCTCGAAACGGCCGGTAGACAGATTGTCGATGACGAGGACCTCGTCTCCTCGCTTGATCAGGGCATCCGCCAGATGGGATCCGATGTAGCCCGCCCCGCCGGTTACGAGCACACGCACGGATGACCTCCTCTCACGATGCCACGGCAAAACCGACAACAGACAACCGACACCCGCAGATTGACGAGCAGTGATCTGTTGTCAGCTGTCGGTTTGAAATCTCTCATTGGCTCTGTTTCTTTGCCAGGACGTCAGCGTACAGCACCTCCACGCGGGAAATCAGGCGCGCCACGTCGTGCCGGTCCAATGCCGCCACCTGTCCCGCCGCGGCAAGACGTGCGCCGAGAATCCGATCGCTCAGCAGGCGGCGGATCGCACTCGCCATGGCGTCCGGGTCGCCCGACGGCACCAGCCACCCGGTTTCCTCGTGCGTCACGAGGTCCGCCACGCCCCCCACGTCGGTGGACAGTACCGGGATCCCCGCGGCCATGGCTTCGATGAGCGCCACCGGCGTCCCCTCGTTTCTGGAGGCACAGATTACCACGTCCAGTTCCTTCAGGATAGTCTCCAGATCGACACGCCATCCCAAGAAATGGATTCGCGAACCAAGCCCGAGGCGTCCCGCGAGTTCTTCCAGCCGGGCACGCTCTTCCCCGTCACCGATGACGACGAGGTGCACCGCCGGACCCTCGTCATGGAGACGCGCCAGCGCCTGGAACAGCGTGGCATGATCCTTGATCGGCACGAGGCGCCCCACGATACCGAGGAGCGGCATGTCGCCGGTCAGACCCAGTGACGGCCGGAGCGCCGGCGACGCCGGGCGGGCCCGTCGGAATCGCTCCAGATCCAGGCCAAGTGGCACCACATCCACTTGCTCCGGCCGACCGATCCCCATTGCCAGGAGTTGCGCTTTCAGTCGAGGACTCACCGTCACCAGTCGGTCCGTCGTGCAGGCGAGTCGCCGTTCGACCTCCAGAAAGGCCCGGGTGACCGGCCGCGAGAAGTAGCCCTCCAGCACGTGGCCGTGAAAGGTATGGATCTTCACCGGAATCCGAGCGAGCCGGGCGGCCAGCCGACCCAGTGTTCCGGCCTTCGCCGTGTGCGTGTGCACGATATCCGGTCGCAGCGCTCGGAAAAGCCGGATGAGCTTGATCAGCGCCGTCAGGTCCCGCGCCGGGCGAATCGCCCGGCCGAGTTCGGGAATCACCACGGGAGTCACCCCGCGCGCCCGCGCCGCGTCCGTGAAATCCCCTTCGGCGTGACCCACCACGCCCGTGACGAGCGTGGTGGCAAACCGGGCGCGGTCGAGACCGGCCGTCAGGAGAATGGCCTGCTGGGCCGGACCCCCGATATTCAACCGGGCGATAACCCGCACCACCCGGACAGGACGAGCGCTTCTCTCTCGCGGCGCGGGATCGCCCGCTCTTGCTCCACCCCGGTTCAACACCGAACCCAGCCCCTCGGCCCCCCAAACGAAAGACAAAGAGTCTGACCGACCAGGCGATCCAGCAGCGCCTCCACGCGCCGGAGCATGGTCGCCTCTCCGAAGTCGGCCTCAACCCGTGCCCGGCCCGCGCGGCCGAACGCCCCGGCTTTCGCCCGATCCGCCAGGAGCGTCGTGAGCGCCGCCGCCATCGCCGCAGGGTCCCCGGGAGGAACCAGCAATCCCGTTTCGTCGTCGGCCACAACCTCAGGGGTCCCCCCGACGGCCGTCGCCACCACGGGCAAGCCGACCGCCATGGCCTCTAGGACGGAGTTCGGCATCCCTTCGGCGATTGAGCTCTGGACGTAGAGGTCCATCTCCTCCAGTGAGGGGGCGACGTCCGCCTGCTCGCCGGCAAAGCGCACCCGTGCCGAGAGTTCGAGTCGGTTCGCCATCGCCCTTAGCCGCTCCTCTTCGGGCCCGCGACCCACCAAGAGAAGCCGGGCGTCTGGCCACTGCGGGGCAATCTGCGCAAAGGCCGTCAGTAGCGAGCCGTGATCGTTCTTCCGATGCAGGCGCGCCGTGCAGCCGATCACGACCGCTTTCGATCGGGCCGGTCGCGCGGCCGGACGGAAGTGGGCGAGGTCCACGCCGTTAGGGATCGTGGTGAGACGGTCCGCCGGCACCCGGAACTCGTGCCGCGCGTACTCCGCAACGCGCTCGGACACCGCCACCACGTGGGTCGCCAAGGGGACGGTCCAGCGGTTCAGCGTTCGCCGCACGGGACCCTCCCACGCCATGATCCGCTCCGAAGAGATGCGCACAGGGACGCGGCACGCCCATCCCACGAGTCGCCCGAGAATCGTCGGGTGGAACATAAACGTGAACAGGATTTGGATTCGCTCGCGTTGCAGAAGTCGCGCCAGCCGCACGAACACGCTGAGGTCCCACTTCGCACGCATGCCAAGGTCGTGGACCGGTATGCGGACGCGTCCGAGATCGGCGGCCATGACCCCCGACCGCGCCTGCAAGGCGGCCACCTGAACGCCATATTTTTCGCGGGGCAAGCCGATGGCCAGTCGAGTGAGCGCCTTCTCGGCTCCGCCCCGGTCAAGGTTGGTGATCAGGAAGAGGAGTGGAATCGGGCCGGTCAAGCCTGCCGCTCGACATCTCGGAGATCCAGCAGGGGCTGCGCTTGTCGTCAACACTCGTGTTCCCTGAACCAGGCGACGGTCTCCCGCAAGCCCTCCCGGACGTTGACCCGGGGGTGGTATCCCAGCACGGACTCGGCCTGGCGAATCGAGGCATACGAATGGCGGATGTCCCCTTGCCGGATCGGCTCATACACCGGCGGCAGGTCGGTTCCCAGTTCCGCGTTGAGCCACGCCACCAGCTGGTTGAGCGTGCTGGGCTGACCGCAGGCAACGTTGAATGCGCCGCCGATCCCCGCGGTCGCCGCCGCCGCACACAGGTTCGCCTCGACCACGTTGGCCACCGGCGTGAAGTCCCGCGACTGCTCCCCATCGCCGTAGATCACCGGACGTTGCCCCGCCAACATCCGCCGCAGGAAGCGCGGAATGACGGCAGCGTACTCCGAGTCGGGGCGCTGCCGGGGTCCGAACACGTTGAAGTAGCGGAGGCTGACCGTCTCGATCCCATACACCTCGGCAAAGACGCGGCAGTACAACTCGGCGGCCAGTTTCGAGACCCCATAGGGCGCCTTCGGGAGCAACGGCAGATCTTCCGTCTTGGGGAGGACCGGCGACAACTCTCCATAGACCGAGGACGACGAAGCATACACCAGGCGTCGCACCCCGGCCTGCCGAGCGGCCTCCAAGAGCAACAAGGTCCCGCCGACGTTGACGGCGTTGGTGGGCCCCGGCTCCTTGATGGAACGCGGATTCGAGTTGAGGGCCGCCTGATGAAAGATGATCTCAATCCCCGTCACGGCGCGCGCCACAACCGCTGGATCCCGCAGGTCCCCTCGAACGATCTCCACCCGATCGTGAATTCCCTCCAGGTTTGTCGCGCGGCCGCCGGAAAAATCATCCAGGATCCGGACCGTGTCCTGTCGTTCCGCCAGAGTATGGGCCAGATTCGACCCAATGAAGCCGGCCCCTCCCGTAATCAGGTATCGCGCCATGGTCTCCCCTCATCACATGGTGCCTGTCGCACCGGGTAAAGTCTGCCGCCAAGAGACATCCCCATCCCCGTCAATGTAGGTTCGATGCCACAACTCCAGCATGAGCAACGTCCAGAGAAGATAGTGCCAACTCGCCTTCTTTCGTGCGTGGTCCTCCAGCATCCGCCGGATGACGCCCGGCCGGAAGTACCCTCGGCCCACGGCCCGGGTGGAGAGCAGCGTGTCGTGCGCCATCTCCCGGAGTTCGTGGCGCAGCCAGTGGTCGATCGGAACGCCGAAGCCCATCTTCGGTCGGTGGAGGATCTGGTCAGGGAGCAACCCCGCGAGGGCTTGTTTGAGGATGTACTTCTTTATCCGACCTCGCACCTTCAGTTCGAACGGGATGGTGGCTGCGAATTCCATGAATTCGTGGTCCAGAAAGGGCGAGCGCGCTTCCAGCGAGTGGGCCATGCTGGCGATGTCCACCTTGACCAAGAGGTCATCGGGTAGGTAGAGGCCGGCGTCCACCCCCAGGGTGGCGTCGCCGAAGTCCGGGGCATCACTCTCGCGATAAGAGGCAAGAAGGACCTCCAGGGCGTCCACCTCGCCGGCAGCGGCCAGAAACTCTGGGGTGCAGAGGTCTGCTTTCCGATCCCCGTAGAATTGGCAAAACCAGCGCGCGTATCGCCTTTCCGGCGTTTCCGTGAGTCCATCCAGAAAACGGCGACCGCGATAGAACAGGCTCGTCCGGGTCCCTCCGTGCGGAAGGAGGTGCAGCCCCCATCGGATGGTGTGGCGGAGAAACCCCGCGCCCGGCCAGCGGTCGAAGGACGCGGCCAAGAGGTTCGCCACGTACCGGTCATACCCGCCGAAGCTCTCGTCCCCGGCGTCCCCGTTGAGCGCCACGGTGACGTGCGCGCGGGTCATCTGAGCCACATAATACGTGGGCACCGCCGAGGAATCCGCAAAGGGCTCGTCGTAGTGCCAGGCGAGTCGCGGAAGGACCGCCGCCGCATCCGGCCGAACCACGAACTCGTGATGGTCCGTCTGGAACCGCTCGGCAACCTGGCGAGCGTATCGCAGTTCGTCGTATTCCGGCTCCTCGAAACCGATTGAGAATGTCTTTACCGGACCCGTCGCGATGCGACTCATCAAGGCGACGATGGCGCTGGAGTCGATGCCGCCGCTTAGGAAAGCGCCCAGCGGGACGTCGCTAATCATCCGAAGACGCGTGGCCTCCTCCAGTCGCGCCACGATCTCTTGGCACCAGTCCGCTTCGGACCGTTGCGCTTTTCGATCCCGGCGAAGCCGCCAGTAGCGCGCTACCTTCACCTGGCCGTCGCAACAGGTCAAATAGTGGCCAGGTGGAAGCTTGTGGATCCCCTGAAATGCCGACCCGGATCCCGGTACGTAGCCATAGGTCAGATACTGCGAGATCCCAGCCGGGTTCGGACGGTTCTGCACGTCGGGATCCTGCAGGATCGCCTTCACCTCGGAGGCAAACCGGAAGGCGGCCCCATCCTGTTGGTAGCTGAGCGGCTTCTTCCCTAGCCGGTCTCGCGCGAGAAACAGTTGGCGGCGCGCACCATCCCATATCGCCAACGCAAACATCCCGCGGAGGAACCGCAGGCACTCGACCCCATGCTCTTCATACAAGTGGATGATCACTTCCGTGTCGCTGTTCGAGCGAAACCGATGCCCCCGGCGTACCAGATCGGGTCGCAGGGACTGGAAGTTGTAGATTTCTCCGTTGAAGACGATCCAGATCGTGCCGTCCTCGTTCGACATCGGTTGATGACCGGCCGGGCTCAAGTCGATGATGCTCAGCCGCCGGTGGGCGAGGCCGACCGGGCCGTCGCAGTATATCCCGGCATCGTCCGGGCCGCGGTGGGCCAGGACGGCGTTCATCCGCTCCAGAATCTCGCGCTCCACGGGCCGTCCCGAATCGAAATACAGCTTCCCGCTGATGCCGCACATCTCAAACGGCCCCCGCGCCTTCGCTGTCCATCTGGAGCGTCTCTCCCGAACCCCACCGAAGAATGCGTCCCGCCCCGATTGGCGCCATCGTCTTGCGGAATGGTTCGGGGCGAGCCCGTCGCAGCCAGGTCGGATCCGTCAACCCGCCAACTCCCTATACAGCGAGAGGTATTGAGTCACCACTCGCCTGATGTCGTACCGATCTTCGATCACGGTGCGCGCGGCAGCCCCGATTTCTCGTCGGTGCGCAGGAGAGTCCACCAAGGCGGAAATCGCCTCAGCCAGGGACGCAGAAGATCCCGCTGGCACGACCACACCCGCCCTTCCAGCGCTCCCCAGAACATCGCGGACCCCTCCCACGTCCGTCGCCACGACCGGCACGCCGCACGCCATCGCCTCGAGCAGAGCATTCGAAATGCCTTCGGCCTCTGACGGGAGCACCATGATGTCCATCGCCCGCACGAAGGCCGGCACGTCCGCAACAGCACCAGTGAACGTAACGGCGCTCGTCGACGGTAAGCCTGAGTGCTGCCGTTCCAGCACCGCTCGCAGTGGGCCATCCCCGACAAAGACAAGGTGCGCCCGCGATGTCGCGCAGCGGGACCAGGCCGCCAACAACAGTTCGGGATTCTTCTGACGCGTGAGGCGCCCGACGAACGCACAGAGAACTTTGTCGGTCGGCAGTCCCAACGCGGCGCGGAGGGCCGCCCGCTCGTCGGGGGCCACCGGGGAAAACACCGCGACATCCACGCCGTTGGGGATCCGATGGAATGGAACACCTCCCAGCCCGAATTCGAACAGCTCGGTTTCGATGTCCTGGGTCAGGGTCACAAACGCATCGGCTCGTCGGAGCAATCGCGTGCGTATTCCGGTGAGCGGGAGACGCCGCACCTCAGCGATATCCCCGAACGGGCCGCTACAGGCAGGCCGCATGATCGTCGCGTGGCCGCCCGAACGACGGGCGAGGATTCCGACGTGGCTCGGGGACAGCAACTGATAGCACTGGACGATCGGAAACTGCCGGGCATGGCGGCGAAGCCACGTCGCGGCCGTGAATGTCCACACCAGCGACCGGAACGCCCCCGGGCCAAAGGCCGGTGTCCGTCGCACGGACACGCCGTCAATACACTCCTCGGCCGGCAGTCCCCGTTGTCCCCGCGTGAGCACCACGACGTGGTGCCCCTGCCGAGTCAATGTCCGGGCCAGCAATTGACACTGCCGTTCCGCACCCCCCCAGCCGGGCCAAAAATTGGCGATCACCAGACAGATCTTCACGGCTGCTCGCTTAGGTCCTCGCCGGAGATTGAGCCGACGGGGTGTCCGGCCATAACAGCTCGGTAACACGCCTCATACCGGTCCACCATCCTCTCCAGGCCAAATCGAGAGACGGCATCCTGTCTTGCCGCCCCACCCAAACGCTCTCGCATCGCCGAGGACTCAACCAACCTCTCCAGCGCCCCCTGAAATGCGCTCCCATCTCCCGCGGGCACAAGGAGTCCCGTTTCGTCATTCGTGATCACGTCCCGGCATCCGCCGATGGCGGATGCGACGCAGGGAAGACCGCTGGCCATCGCCTCCAAGAGGGCGTTCGGCATTCCCTCGCCCAGGGTGGGGAAGGCGAAAATATCGCCGGCGCGCAGGTACGGGGCCACGTCCTCCACCACCCCCTGAAATTGCACACGACCCGCCAGGCCGCCATGCTGAACGGCCTGCGCCAGTTCGGCGCGCTGCGGGCCATCACCCAGCAGAAGCAAGCGGACACCTGCCGCCGCCAGCACCGGAGAATGCATCGCACCGAGGAGAGTGTGCAGGCCTTTCTGCGGGTCGAGCCGTCCCGCAAACACCAGCAGTGGGCCCGCGGGGAGCCCAAGACGGCGTCGCGCTGTCGCCGATCGCGCGTCCGGATCCGGGCAGAAGCGGGTCAGATCTACCCCATTGGGGATGCGCACGACCCTTCCTGGGGGGAAACCGGTCGCCTGCAACTCCTCGCAGAGCTCTTGACTATTGGCGATGAAGGCATCCGCGCGCGCGATGGTCCGGATGAGCACTCGGAGGCCAACCTCGCCGGGACCAGGGTAGAGTGGCCAGGCCCGGAAACGCGCCAGGCGCGCCAGGTCCCCGAAATGCCCGGCGCACGCGGGTCGCACCACAATCGGCAGACCGTGCCCACGCCGGGTCAGGATCGCCGCAACGGCGTCCAGATACATGTGAGTGATGTGCACCACATCCCATTCGCGCCGATGCCGTAACAGGAATTGACCCACGCTGAGGATGTACGTGAGCCCATAGAGAGGGCCACACTCGATCGGCCGGATGGCCCGCACGACCGACACGCCGCCCAACACCTCGCGCCGCGGCAGACCGCTCAGCCGCCGGGTCAGCACGGCCACCTGGTGACCCCGCGCGCCCAGCATCCGACCCAGCGCATGGGCCTGACGCTCTGCCCCGCCCAACACGGGCAGAAACTGCGGCGTAACGATCAGAACGTTCATGGGCCCTTGGGGGGCGTCAGTGTCGGCTTGCGCCCCAGGAAATAAAATCCGCACGCGATCCGGTGCGCCGTCGTGCGACGCGCGAGGAACCGGTCAAGGTATTTGATCCAGAAGGTCAGCCAGCCGCTCACGGCATAGGCCACCTGGTAGAGCCGGCCACTCCCGACGAACAGCATCGCGAGATATTCGCGCAGAATCCACGCCAGCGACGAACTGGGTCCGCCGGACACTCCGAAGTCCACCCGCTCGAAGGCGGACAACAACTCCTGCAGGCCGATATGAGTCAGCCGTCGGAAATCCTGATGCGTTCCGCTCGCCGGATGATACCCCTGCATGAACGGAACCGCGACGTAGGCCATCCCGCCCGCGCGCAGCACCCGCCAGATCTCCCGGGTGACGGCTTCCGCATCGTTCACGTGTTCCAGGACGCCCGTGCAGACGATCCCGTCCAGGACCCCGTCGGCAAAGGGAAGTCGGTGCCCGTCTCCTACCACACCGACGTGCGGGAACCGGTCGACGTCCATCCCGATCACCGTCGGACCCCAACACCGACCTCCGGAACCCAGATCCAGGATGTTCGCCCCATCTCCCAGCGTGCGGATCAGAGCGCGGATGCGCGTCGTTTGGCCCGGGTCGTAGGTCGGGCCGCCGAAAGAGGTCGCCTGCATGAGGCGTCCGAACCAGACACTCCACCACCGCCGGGGAAGCCCCGCGGTGGGATCGGCCTCCTTCCCGCCATCCAGCAGCGCTTGGGAGGCGGTCGTCACCATCATAGGAACGCCATCGACGATGGCATATCCCACCCCACAGGCGTCGCAGACGATCGCGGGGATTCTGGGGTCCGATCGTACCCCGCCCCGGCAAACCGGACAGGCGAGTAGACGGAGGAGACGATCGGATGGCACAGGGTGCGCCTGTGTGTCGTTCGGAGCGATGCCTGATCCCTCACGGGCATGTTGCACGTCAGACTCCCTAGGGGCCTGGATGTCTCCGGCGGCGTGCGGTCGGACGCATCACGAATGCGCGCTTGACGCGCCGGCCGTGAGGACGCTCCGGTAGACCCCGAGTGTCCGGTTCGCCATGGTCCCCACCGAATAACGATTCGCCACGCTGATGCGTGCCGTGGCTGCAAGCCGCGCGGCCATGGCACGATCCGTCAGTACCCTCACGATCCCTGCGGCCAAGGCCTGGGGGTCCTCGGGCGGGACCAAGAGGCCATCCACCCCGTCTCGCACAACCTGACGATTCCCCGGAACGGCACTGGCCACCACCGGAACCCCGGCGGCCATCGCCTCGAGCAGGGCCAGCGGCATGCCTTCATACCTGGAGGGCAGAACGAACGCCGCAGCGCCTGCGAGATACGGCGCCACATCCGGCACGACCCCTCCAAACCGAACGGTCTCGGCCACTCCGAGTGCCGCCGCCAGCGATTGGAGGGCAGCCCGCTCCGGACCGTCGCCGAGGAGTGTGAGGGCGATCGGCCCAGCGGCTGCCCGGACCGCCGGCAGGGCCCTGAGCAAGATGTCGTGGCCTTTTTGCTGGGCCAACCGCGCCACACACACCAGGCGCCGAGGGCCCTCGCGGATGACGGGTGCCGTAATTCCCGCAAACCGTTCCACCTCGATCCCATTGGGGACCACGTGGCACTTCTCGGGGGAAGCCCCGAGCTCCAGCAGTTCCGCCCGCGTCTCGGCATTGAGGGCGATGAAGGCGTCCCCCCGCCGGATCACAAGCGCCACAAGACGGCGAAGGGTCGCGCCGTCAAAGCGGGACGTCAGTGGCCAGAACCGCATCCCGCGGAACCGTTCGGCGTCGCCTCCCGGCCCTCCCATGACGATCCGCACGACGAGCCGCGACCCCAGCACCGGTTTCAGGAGGGCCGCGACCACCGCATCCCAGTAGAGGTAAGTGGCTTGAAGAATATCGAACGCCCCGCGGTGGCGAAGGAGAAACCACCCCAGGGTTGCGACATAGCTCGGACCGAAGCACGGGCCGAAGGAGATCGGGCGGATGGCGCGCTCGATCCGCACCCCGTCCGTCGTTTCCCTGCGCCGCGCGCCGGCGATCCGCTGCGTTGCGACGCAGACGCTGTGTCCCGCGCGCGTCAGAGCGCCGGCAAGGAGCTCTGTGTGCCGCTCCTCACCCCCCACTGCCGGACGATACAGCGCGGACGCCAGACAGACTCGCACGGCATGCCCCGACGTCCGCTCGGCGTTCACTCCCCCCTCGCACCCCCCGGGCGCCACGCTCATGTCAACGCCTCGTACATCGCCACGATCTGCTTTGCCACGCGGGGCCAGGCAAACACCTCGGCGCGAGACCGGGCGGCTTGCCCCATCGCCGTCCGGGCCGCCGGATTCTGCATCAACTCCAAAACGCCCGCGGTCATGGCCTCGGGGTTTCCGGCGGGGACCAGCCGGGCGCAGTCCCGATCGACGTAGTCGCGCATGCCTCCCACGTCGGTGGCTATGACGGGCAGGCCACAGGCCATCGCCTCGAGCACGGCGTTGTTGGCCGTCGTATCCCGCAGGGGCATGACGAGCAGGGCGGATTCCTGGTACGCGCGGAGGAGCGCCGCGTCATCCACGCCCGACCTCGCATCCACCCCGGGCCGGCCCGACCACTCCGACATCAGTTCCGGCGGCAGCACCAGGGTGAACCGAACGCGGGGGGCGGCACGATGCACCCCTTCCACCACGGCCCCGAGGCATGCGAAGTCGCGGAGCCATCGTCCGACGAAGAGGCATCTCTCGTGTCGCATGACCGTATCGGGGGGCCGGAAGTACTCCACGTCCACACCGTGGGGGATGACGTGGGCGGCCGGTTTCGATTGCAGGCGCTCCAGGATTTCGAGCTGGCTCCGCGCCACCAGGACCACGGCGTCCAGTCGTTCCAGGTGCCGCGCCGAATGAACGTACTCGGCGAAAACCGAGGGCGGCAGATGCAGTGTCGCCACCAGGCGCCGGCCCCGGCCCCGCGGCACGACCGCAGCGTACCGATAGCTGTTCTCGCCGTACAGGAAGTGCACGATTCCGCCCGACCGCGCCGCCGCGCCCGCGGCCCAGATCTCGGTCAGAAACGCATCCGTCCCATACCAGGACAGGCCTGCCCGCCGCGCAAAGGGGCGGGCCAGCCGCCACGTGCCACGCGGGGGGAATTTATGCCTCACGACCGACGCGCCGGCCTCGGCGCCCAGGTACTCTGCCAGGCGATCATAGCCCGACGCGCCGGCATGGTGCGGCGCCCGGCGCACGACCAATCTGATCCGCCCGACTGTCGTCATGGGACGTCCCCGGCGTATCGTGCACTGTCGGGCCTCGGCTTCGCGAGCACGAAGGTCAGGTTGCCCGACAGGAAGTTTCGCCAGCGAAACACCCCGCGAACCAGGCTCGCGAGCGCCGGGATGCGCGCGAGCAAACCCCGCAAACCCCGCTGCTCGGCTGGCGGCCGCCGGGGCTGCCGCCAGGGACTGCGGACCTCCAAAAAGCCGCACTCGCGGAATCGGCGACGGATGGTCCATGGCAGTTCCAGCCAGACGTCCCACGCCTCCCCAGGCATCCGTCGACGCCGCAGCGCCGCATAGGCCCCGGCCCACCGGTGAGGAAGCCAAGCGGCGAACAGCAGCCCGGTGTGCGGCTCGCGAAGTGCCAGGCGATGCGGAACGCTGACGATGGCAATCCCGGCCGGCCGGAGCACTCGATGCACCCCCGCCAGGAGCACCGGGTAATCGTGCACGTGCTCGATGACGACGTCGCACACGCACAGGTCGAAAGCCTCGGCGCGAAACGGCAACTCGCGCGCGTCAGCCTGGATCAGGAGTGGGGCGGCGCCGTCCTCCGCCGCCCGGATCGCGCCCAAGGAGAGCTTGCGATACGAGAGATCCAACCCGACGGTATGGCCGCCCGCCAGGTCGAACGCCACGGCCGTACCGGCCGTACCACAGCCAAGGTCAAGGACCCGGGCCCCACGGAGCCCGAGGAACTCCTGCGCCAGGGGCAGGTGAAACCGCCGGGCGAAATCTACCCGCTGAAGGTGATCCCGCACCCAGTACGAGGCCAGAGGATGCCCTTGGCGGCATGCCTCCTTCAGCCACTCCCGTACGCCTTCTTCGAATCGCCGATAGCTCATCCTGTCCGTTCGTCGGTCGGCCGGAGTTCTCACGCCGAAAGAAGCGCGCGATCACCGCTTCGCGCGCCCGCGGACCCCGTCGATCGCATCATCTCTCCGCGTCACGACCTCTCGGAGAAACGCCTCGATCTTGTCCATCATGGCTGTAATCTCGAAACGTCGCGCCACTGTCCTTCGCGCCTCCATTCCGATCCGTCGACGCAGCGGCAGATCGAACAGCCGCTTCACCTGTTGGGCCAACCGCCCGGGATCCCCCGGGGGAAAGACCAGACTGTTGACTCCGTCCACCAGAATCTCAGCGCTCCCGCCGGTTGTCGTGCCGACCACCGCCTGACCACAGGCCATCGCCTCCAAGAGGCCGATCGAAAATGGCTCCTCCCAGATCGATGGAAACACGAACACATCGTGGTCCGCGTACACCTTGGGCATGTCCTTCCAGGGAATCTCTCCCAGGAAACGGATGTTGTTCGCGAGGCCCGTCTGGCCGATTCTCTCTTGGAGAGCGCGGAGGTACGCCGGCTCCTGCGCCGGCCCGGCGACATCCAGGACGACCCCGGTGTTTCCTTCCTGCTTCAGAAGATGCAATGCCTCCACCGCCGTGTGCAGCCCTTTGACCGTCGAGATGCGACCGGCAAAGAGCAGCTTCAGGGGCGGGCCGTGCTCCTGGCGGGTGCCGGAACGGAACCGCGCCAGGTCGACCCCCCAGTAGATGACCGGGGCGTCGCCCACGGGAAACCCCTTGGACACATACTGACCCCGAAGAGCGGCGCTGGTGAAGTAGGCGCCACGAAGGTCCAGAGGTTCGAGGCCGACGGGCGTGACGCGATTCAGCAGGCGACCGAGCGTCCGCTTCGCGTGCCGTTTCATTCCGCCGGTCGCAGCGTTCGCCCACAGGTGAAGCCAGCGGTCGCCCCGGTACGCCGGTTCGAGCCACTCCCCGGAGAAGGCGTAGACCACGGGACGGCTCGTCCGCTGCGCGGCCAGCATCAGCCCGTGGGAGACTCCGTAGAGGCTGAAGACGTATACCACATCGGGAGCGAATTCGCGAAACAGCCGGCGTAGCGTGACCTGCTCTTTCCATTCGGTTCGGAGCAGTCCCCAGAAAGAGCGACGATCCGGATCGGCGCGGAACGACAGTCGCCGATGTATATGTTTCTCCGCACGCTCCTCAGTCAGACCGTGCGTGCTGGTCAGCACGGTCACCGTATGGCCCCGCCGCTTCAGGTGTTCGACAATGTCATGGCACCCCAGCTCGTACCCCCCAAGGTAGAAAGGCGGGTAGAGGTTCGTCAGAACCAGGATCCGAAGCGCCGGTGCGGTACGGCCGGTCGTCGTCACATCGCCCCCCGAATATCTGAAGGGCAGCGCGTGCCGAGCCCAATCCGCATCATGGCAGCAACGGATCGTCCGCGGCTCTTGCCGTTGGACCCGTTTCCGTGGTCCGCAGTTCGATGAACAATCGATAGCAACGCCGGTACGTGCGCAGGCGATTCAGGACTCGGTCCGCCTGCGGCCGAAGCCGATCCAGCCAACGCAGTATGACGCGCAGGGGACGTCGCTGTTCAATGTACATCCAGTCCCAGACGTACGGGAAGGATTCTCGCCCCTGCATCCGTGTCACCCGCAGGCCGCTGTGCCGAAAAAGCGCCTGGATCTCCTCGAACGAGTACACCGTATCGATCGGCTGTCGCGTCTTCCGGGGATGCTCCCACGGAAGGAAGGCATGCCACCTGCCCGTCCCGCCCCGGCGCTGTGCCCGGGAAAGAAACGGATCGTATGCCGATCCGTTCGGCATCGTCACGACGACTCTCCCGTCTGCTCCAAGCACCCGCTTCACCTCGCCAATGACCAGGTCCGGGCGCCGCAGGTGCTCGATCACCTCCGAGAGAATCACGAGGTCGAAGGACGCGCGTGCAAACGGCAGACCGGCCTGCACGTTTCCGCGATGGACCCTGGCGCGGGTGCCGAGCGTTCGCCGCGCCGTTTCGCAGAGCGCCGCCGACATCTCGAGGCCGCACAGCTCCACCCCGCCGGCCTCGCCCAGCAGGTGCAGGAGGGTTCCGTTGCCGCAACCGACATCCAGGACGCGCAGGCCGGTGACGGCGCCCACGAATCGTGCGAGGTGCGGGTAGAAGTACGGCGGCATGGAGAGGTCCGCTGAGAACCGATCATACGCCGCCGCGATCTCCTGGTCCGAGAGATGGTAACCGACTGTGATCATCCCGTCGCTCGCCGTGCTCAGCTCAGCCGCATAAGGTCGAAGAGGTCGGCGATGTGCCGGACGCGGTCCGGGATGGGACGCGTCGAGAGCAGCATGGCGTCGGCCCATGGGTCTTCGTCCGGATGGAACCCGTGCATGCCGGCCGGGGCGGTCGTCCCCATGTGGCTGGGGTTGATGATCCATCCCGGATTCATCAGAAAGACCACTTTGCCGAACTGGTAGTCCGGAAAGAACAATCCCAGCCGCCTCAGCTCCTCCTCCGGCAGAACGCGCCCGCACCGTAACCCTCGCAGCGCCTCCACGGTTCTCGCCTCGGCCTGCGGATCAAAGAACCAGAATCGCGCCATGGTCGAATCGTAGAGCGGAACATAGTCCCGTCCGATCTCAAGGCCGAGCCTCTCGATCTCGCGCATCACGTCGGACTCGCCCGCCGTCGGCGTCATGCCGTGATCGGAGAAGATCACGAGATCGAGGGTCGCTCCGCCCGCCTGCGCCCGGGCACAGATATCTTCCAGGCTCCGCTGGTAGGGGTCGAGCGCGGCCCGGAAAGCCTCCACATCCCCGCAACGGGCATGCAGAAAGGCGTCCGTCTCGTACAGGTGGAGGAAGTAGACCGGCTTGGGGTTGCGACGAATCCCTTCAGCGACCTGAAGCAGCGACTGGAAATCGGAGGTCGGGTACCCGGAAACCTCGTAGTCGGTTCCGCCGCGCGTCCAGACGTCGAAGATGGACTCGACCTCTCCCAGGCCCTTCGGCAGATACCAACTGCGTTTCGCGCACGTGTCCACCAACGGAAGGATCTCTTCGGGGATCCGATAGGTCTCGCAGTACCCGGTGATGTGGTTCCGTTCTTTGAAGCCGGCCACGATCGCATCCCGATTCATCTTCATGAGTCGCTTCACGATCCGTGGGTACCGGACGCGCCGGGCGGCCCATCCGAACGGCGATGTCGCCGGCGAATAAAACCACATGGCCCACTGGCGGGTCTCCGACGGCATCCTCCCGGACAGGATCGTGGGCAGCGCGCCGCTGGAGTAGCCCAAAATGGTCTTGAGGGACGTGCGATAGGGGCACAGCCGGGTCGCGAAATCCGTCTCTTGAAGGTGCTTCCAGCCGACACCATCCATGAGGACAAAGAGGCGTATGTGACCCACGATTGGCGACCCCCTACAGGCAGACGGCTTTCCAGAGTCGCAGGACCTCCGCCCGGACGGCTCGCCAGCTCGCGTCCGAGGCGCCGCGCGCCGACCCGGCGCAGGCCACCCCCCCGATGAGGCGACGGACTTCCTCACGGTAGAGAGCACTGTTGGGAATACCCGAGGAAGCCAGGAGTGCCAGCGGGACGACGGACAGGATGTAATGAAACCGATCGACGGAGCCTGCGAGTTCGCGGCGATCGGACCCGCGTCGTCCGAAGAGCCGCGCGCCGAACTGGCGCAGGCTGGAACGCGCGGGAGGGGAGGCCGGAAAGCCGCGCCGATATTCGGCGAGCAATACGGGCAACTCCGGTTCCGCGCAGCCCAGGTAATGCCGGAGGGAATGCCGGAGAAGTTCCTCCGTCAGCGGGAAGAGCCGGGTCATCGTCTCGTCCGGATCGAACGTCCAGAAGGCCTGCGGTCGCAGCTTCTCCTCGTATCCCCAAACGATCAAACGCCGGTCCGCCTCATCCAACTCTTCGAAGGCGCGCACGGTCGGCAAGAGCGCCCGCCGCCTGGAGAGCAGGTGGTGGTATCGTCCCTCCAGCAGGATCAACAGGTCCCCCAGGCGATACGCGAGTCGCACGAGGGAGGAGCGCAGTTCAGTGGGGTCCGCAGGAGGATGGCCGGGCTCGGGATCCGCGGCCTCCAGCGCGGCCAGGAGCACGCCCGAATAGTTGAAGGCGAGCTTGAGCCCCTCCCAGATGGGGATGTCGGTCGGGGAATAGGAGGGCATGCGGTCCAGTGTAGCGGGATCTCCCTCGAGAATCCTTGAGCCGTACCTGACGTCGTAACTCCAAACGCTCGCCGGGATCGCCGGCAGGCCGGAGGTAGAGAGGAGGCCAAGGCTGGCGTGGGAGCCCCACAGTTGTCCCGCCAGCGGCGTCTCGAGCCGCCGGAAGAATCCGAAGTCGGAGACGGCATCGGTCACGATGAAAAGATCGTAATCGCTGAGGAGTTGCACTCCTTCCCGGCGCCGCACGGTGGTCGCCTCGCTCCGTCCCAGACTGCCGCTCAGCAGGACCGCGTCGATGTCCGTCCCGGTGCGGTGAATGGCGTCCAGGACGCTTTGGAGGTCGCCGGCGATCCGCCGAGCCATCTCCTCGTCGTCTACGGCCAAACCCTTGCACGGAAGGGAAACCGGCGGCTCCACCGGAGCCCACTTGTCTGCGGGTCGGCCCGTCCGCATCAGCCGCACGCCTCGGGAGACGCGACAACCCGCCACTCGTACGGGATGACGACGGGTGCGGCCTCCGGAAGGAACGCCGTCGCGCGCGGGTCCTCCCAACCGTACGCATCTGGATCGCCTTCGACCGAGAACCTGGCCACGACCTGTGGATGCATCGTATAGCTGAGGCCGTCCTCGCCTCTCACCGATCCCACCACGTGGTAGGATCCCGGCACCAGGGGCAGATCCCGAAAGAGGCACTCGATCGCCCCGGCCCCCTCAATCACACCGGGCCGCTTCCCATCCAACAGCATGCTGGCCTGGAAGATCCGTCCCTCGGGTCCTCGGATCGTGAGCGTGAACGCCGGGGAGGGAAGGCTCCCCTCGCATCGGTAGTGAATCCGGAGGCACAGATCGTCTCGGTACCGAAAGACGTGCGTCTCCTCTTGCCGCCGATTGAAGAGCCGCACCCGCTGAAACACGACCGGGTCGGCTCCGGCGTGCGGGATTGCCGCCGTCTGGTCGGCCTCAAGACTGCTGTATTGGTTGACGTAGGCGCTGATGACCGCTGTCGCGTCACCGCGGGCGGTGATCTTCCCGCTGCTCAGGCAGAGCGCTTCTTGGCAAAAGAGCCCGATGGTTGACAGATTGTGAGAGACCAGGACGACGGTGACCCCTTGCTCCACCAGTGCCCGCATCTTCCGCAGGCTCCGTTGCTGGAACCGGGCATCCCCGACCGAAAGCACCTCATCCATCAAAAGGATGTCGGCATCTGCGTGGGCGGCAACGGCGAAACCCAGGCGAACGTACATACCCGAGGAGTACCGCTTGACAGGAACATCGATCGCATCCGCCAGTTCTGCGAATTCCACGATGTCATCGAGTTTCCGACGCACCTCCCGTCGGGTGAGCCCCAGGACGGCCCCGTTCAGGTACGCATTCTCCCGACCAGTCAACTCGGGGTGGAAGCCCGCCCCCAGCTCGATCAGCGACGCGACTTTGCCTTTGACCTCGATCCGCCCCCGCGTGGGTCTGGTCACCCCCGCCAAGAGTCTCAGGATGGTCGTCTTGCCTGCGCCGTTGGGACCGATGAGGCCGACGGCTTCGCCCCGTTTCGCCTCGAAACTGATGTCGTTGAGCGCCCAAAACCTCGACTGGCCGACCTGAGGCGACGTCCGAAACAGGGAGGTCAGCTCTTCCCGGAGAGAGCGACGACCCCCGCCACGAGGGTACTCTTTCCACACACCCTCGAAGGCAATGCTGGTCATCTCAGATGATGTCGGCAAAGACCGGCTCCGTCCTCTTGAAGTAGACATAGGAGGCGCAGGCGACGATCGCGGAAACGAGAGCCGCAGACCCCAGAGCCTGAATGTCGGGCGGGAGTCCGCGCAGCGTGACGGATCGATAGCTGTCGATGATTCCCGCCATCGGGTTCAGGAAGAACACCAGACTCCGGAACCGCTCCGGAATGACTCCGATGGGATAGATAATGGGTGTGGCGAACATCCACACCTGGATCAGGAGCGGCACGGCGTGCCGAACATCCCGGTACGAGACATTCACGGCGGAAAAGAGCAAACCGAGGCCGATGGTCAGAATAAGCTGAACAACGAGTATCAGAGGCGCGAAAAGAAGGGTGCTCGTCGCCGGCACGCGGTAGAAGGCCAGCAATCCAACGAACAGGAGCGTGGCGACCCCGAAATCCACCCCCGCCGCCAGGATCGACGCCAGCGGCAGAATCTCCCTCGGAAAATAGACCTTGGTGACGAGATGGACGTTGCCGGTCAGGCTGGTAATGGAAGAGGACAGAGAGCTGGCAAAAAAGCCCCACGGCAGGAGCGCGCAGTAGGCGAAAAGAGGATAGGGCACGCCGTCGCTCGGGACGTTCAGGAATCTCGAAAAGAAGACGGTGAAGACGATCATCAGCGAAAGGGGCTGTAGCAGCGCCCAGGCGGCGCCGAGGAGCGCTTGCTTGTAGCGGATCCGAACTTCTCGTCCGGCGAGCTGCCAGAGGAGTTCTCGGAAGGTCCAGATTTCCCGAACCGAGGCAGCCAGCCGGATGGGCGGCCTGGGCGTGAAGACCCGGATTGTGGAGGATTGCCGTTCCCTCATGGGCCGCCTCTCAGCTTCTGCCGAGCCGGGCGCGCCGCCCGGCGATGGCGCGACGCGCCTGGCACGCGTCATCTCCGTGCCCACCGGATCACCTTCGCCAGCGCCTCGATCACGTCTGCGACATCTGCGTCGGTCATCTGGGGAAACAGCGGCAACGTGAGGAGACGGTCCGCGGCGTCCTCCGCCGCGGGGCAAAGGCCGCGCCCGGTGCCGAACCGCTCCCGGTAGAATGGGTGGAGGTGCACCGGCAAGTAATGGACGCTTGCGCCGATGTTCTCCGCCCGCAGCGCGCGGAACATCGCCTCGCGATCCTCCCGCAGGCGATCCAGGTGAAGCCGCAGAGGATAGAGGTGCCAGGCGTGCCGTGTCCCCGGTTTCCGCGGGGCCGGTCAGGACCTCCGGCATCCCCACAAAGGCGGCCTCGTACCGGGCTGCGATGGCCTCGCGGCGGCGCAGACCTGCCTCCAGTCGTCCGAGCTGGCTCAACCCCAGGGCGCTGTGGATATCGCTCAGCCGGTAATTGAAACCAAGAGTCACCATGTCCTGTCGCCAGGTGTCTTGCCGATCTCGCACCTGACGCTCGATCCCGTGGTTGCGGAACCGGCGCAGCTTTTCGGCGAGGGCGGGCTCATCGGTCGTCACCATCCCACCTTCGCCCGCGGTGATGTGCTTGACCGGATGGAAACTGAACGCGGTGAGGTCGGCCAGGCTGCCGATGCGTCGGCCGCGCCATTCCGCCCCCAATGCGTGGGCGGCGTCTTCGATGATTCGCAACCCCCCCGCCCGGGCGGCGGCGTGCAGGCGGTCCACCTCGCACGGCAGTCCGGCAAAATGCACCGGCAGGATGGCCTTGGTGCGTGGGGACAGCTTGTTCTCAACCTGGTCTGGGTCGAGGTTCAGCGTCGCCGGATCGATGTCCGCGAAGACCGGCGTCGCGCCGCAATACACGATGCAATTGGCTGTCGCCAGGAAGGTGAGCGGGCTGAGGATCACCTCGTCGCCGGGGCCCAGACCCGCGACGTGTGCCGCCGCGTGCAGCGCCGCCGTGCCGGAGGAGAGGGCAACGGCACACCGCGCACCCACCTGTGCCGCGAAGGCCTCCTCGAACCGAACCACCCCGGGACCATTCGTCAGCCAGTCGCCTCGCAGAGTCTCGACGACCGCCCGGATGTCCGACTCGTCCACCTGCTGCCGGCCGTAGGGCAACATGCGCTCCCGCACCGGCCGACCTCCGAGCAGCGCCGGGGCGTCCGTCTCGCTCGCCAACCGTGTCGGCTCGTTCATGCGATGCGCTCGCCGTACTGAAGACGGTAATACGCCCGGTACTCCCCGGAGAGGATCTCGCTGCCACCAGGCTTCATGCCGACGATACCACTCCACGACGTGCCGGAGACCGGCGCTGAAGGCGATGGCCGGAGCCCATTCGATCTCCCGGCGGATCTTGGAATGGTCCAGAGCGTACCGCCGGTCGTGTCCGGGGCGGTCCGTTACATGGGTGAGAAGTGTCTCGGGCCGCCCGGTGAGGCGGAGGATCTCCCGGGCCACCTCCAGATTCGCCCGCTCCTCACCGCTTCCGATGTTATACACCTCGCCGGGCTGGCCCGCCGCCAGGACGGCCGCCAGCGCGCGGCAGTGGTCCTCGACGTGCAGCCACTCCCGAACGTAGAGCCCGTCTCCGTAAATGGGCAGCGGTTCCTCGCGCATGGCGTTCACGACCATCAGCGGGATGAACTTCTCGGGGAATTGATATGGGCCGTAATTGTTGCACGTCCGCGTGATGATGACCGGCAGGCCGTAGGTGACGAAATAGGCCCTGGCCAGGACGTCCGCCCCGGTCTTGCTGGCGGCGTACGGGCTGTTCGGCTGGAGCGGCGACGCCTCCGTGAACGCCCCGGTGGATCCCAGCGACCCGTAGACCTCGTCGGTGGACACGTGCAGAAACCGCCGCACGCCGGCGGCTCGGGCGGCATCGAGGAGCACTCGGGTGCCTTCCACGTTGGTCCGGACAAAGTCCCCCGCTCCAAGGATGGAACGGTCCACGTGGGTCTCGGCGGCACAGTGGACGATCTGATCGGGCCGATGCGTGGCCAGCGCCCCGGCCACCGCCTCCGCGTCGCAGATGTCCGCCTGCACGAAGGTGTAGCGGGCATCGCCGGCAATGTCTGCCAGATTGCGGGGATTTCCGGCGTAGGTCACCTTGTCCAGGTTCACCACACGGGCGGTGGGATGCTCGCGCAGAATGTGTCGGACGAAGTTGGACCCGATGAACCCCATGCCGCCCGTCACGAGGAGCGTGCCCGTGATCTGCCTCAACACGTCGTGCATGGCGCCCCTTCCGCCCTCACAGGGACCGCCGGACGGCTTCGATCACCTCGTCGACCTGCGCATCGGTGAGTTCCGGATACATGGGGAGGCACAAGACCTCTCTCGCCGCCCGCTCCGCTTCGGGGAAATCCCCGGGCCGGTAGCCGAGGTCGCGATACATCGGCTGCAAGTGAAGCGGGAGAGGGTAGTAGATCGCCGTGTGCACCTCCCGCTCCGCCATGCGTCGCTGGACGGCGTCCCGGTTGGGGACGCGGATTGCGAATTGATGATAGACGTGGGTCGCGTCGGGCCGCTCCGACGGCACCACGACGCCGGAATCGGTCAGGCCCGCCCGGTACCGGGCGGCGATCGTCCGCCGCCGTTCGGTCCACTCGGCCAGGCAGCCCAGCTTCACCCGCAGGACCGCCGCCTGGATCTCATCCAGCCGGCTATTGAATCCCAACTCGTCGTGCAGGTATCGCTGGCGCCCCCCGTACACGCGGAGGCGGAGCAAGTGATCCCCGAGCGCCGGGTCCTGCGTGGTGGCCAGCCCGCCATCCCCCATCGCCCCCAGGTTCTTGGTGGGGTAGAAGCTGAAGCAGCCCACATCGCCCAGCCCTCCGACCCGTTTCCCCCGGTACGTTGCGCCGATGGCCTGCGCCGCATCCTCCACCACCGCGACGCCTTGGGCGCGTGCGGTGGCGATGAGCGGCTGCATGTCGGCGGGCTGGCCGTACAGGTGAACCGGGATGAGGGCCTTGAACCGCCCCGCAGGCTGCGGGCCGGGCCCTCTCCGGGACAGGCAGGCCTCCACCTGAACCGGGTCCAGGTTGAACGTCCCGGGCTGGATATCTGCAAAGACGGGCCGCGCCCCGATGTAGGAGACGGCGGTCGCCGTGGCTACGAAGGTAAACGACGGGACGATGACGAGGTCGTGCGCGGTCACCCCGACGGCACGAAGGCCCAGGTGCAAGGCATCGGTCCCCGAGGCCATGGTCACCGCCCTGGCGACCCCGAGAAACCCCCTCAACTCTTCTTCCAGCGCCGCGACGTTGGGGCCGAGGACGAAATGACCGCTCTCCAGGACGGCATGCACTGCCGCATCGATCTTGCCGCGGATTCCTGCATATTGCGCCTTGAGATCCAGCACTGGAACGGCCATGCGTCCTTCTCCGTGAACTCGGACCGTCGATTGACCCAACGTGCTGATGCAGGCCGTGTTCCAGAAATGAAAAACGGTGCTGGGAAATTTCCGCAGCACCGGAACAGGCATCCCGCCAAGGCGGAAAGTAACTGTAAAATCGAGCAGTTGTCAAGGGAAAAGGGCCGGAACAGGGCTGCCTATTCTGGACCGGAGGTCGGTCGAGTCGCCTGAAGATGGCGGACCAGGGCGTCCGCGAGGGCGGGGATGGTGTAGCTTTCCGGCACAACGTGGCTGACAATCCCCTGCCGGGCCGCCGTTTCTTCCGTGATCGGGCCGATGCTGGCGACCACCACATCCCGCAGAAGTACCCCGCCGTCGCTCCCCACCAGGTCGAGGAAGTGCTTGACGGTGGACGAACTGGTGAACGTGACGGCGTGGATCTTGCCTTCCTGGAGTAACCCACGCACCTCATCGGCATTTGACACAGCCTTGATCGTTCGGTAGGCGGACACGACGTCCACCAAGGCTCCCCGGCGAATCAATTCCTCGGGCAGCACCTCGCGCGCCTCGGCGGCCCGCGCCAAGAGGACCCGCGCACCGGGTTGCAGCCGCCCCGCGACCGCATCCACCAGCCCTTCCGCCTTGAACTCGTCCGGGACGACGTCCGCCCGCACCCCTCGTTCGCAGAGCGCCGCCGCGGTGGCCGGACCGATGGCGCAGACCATGATCCCGAAGAGGTCGCGGGCGTCTCGTCCAACGTGCTGCAACCGATCCCAGAAGAACCGCACGCCGTTTGCGCTCGTAAAGATCGCCCATTGGTACTCGCGCAGTCGGGCGATCGCGGCGTCCAGCGGCTCCCAGGTCTCCGGCGGCGCGATCTGGATGGTGGGGAACTCAACAACCTCGGCCCCGGCCGCCTCCAGTCGCTGGGTAAGGACACTGGCTTGCTCGCGCGCCCGCGTGACCAGGATTCGTTTCCCAAAGAGCGGCGCATCCTCGAACCAGTGAAGTTTTTCGCGGAGCCGAACGACCTCCCCCACCACGATCAGCGCGGGCGGCTTGATTCCGCCGGCGCGCTCCACCAGGGTCGCCAGCGTTCCCGTCACCACGACCTGGTCTGCCCTGGTCCCCCAGCGGATGACGGCGGCGGGAGTCTCCGGCGCCCGCCCATGATCCACCAACTGCCGCACGATCTCGGGCAACCGGCCAACGCCCATGAAGAAGACCAGCGTCCCGACTCCGGTGGCAATCTTGTCCCACGCAATGCTCGTGTCTTCCTTGGTCGGGTCCTCGTGCCCGGTGACGAACGCCACCGTCGAGGTGAAATCCCGGTGGGTGAGCGGGATGCCGGCGTAGGCGGGCGCCGCAACGGCTGAGGTGACGCCCGGCACGACCTCGAAGGGAATGCCGGCGGTTACCAGCTCCTCTGCCTCCTCGCCTCCCCGCCCGAAGATGAACGGATCGCCCCCCTTCAGCCGGGCGACGACCTTTCCCGCGCCCGCCCGTTCCACCAGAAGGCGCCCAATCTCGTCCTGCCGCAGGGCGTGCTGCCCGCCTCGCTTTCCCACGTAGATGAGCTCCGCGCCCGGCTTGACATGCGTGAGCAGGCGGGAATTGGCCAGGGCGTCGTACAGGACGACGTCTGCCTTCTCAAGGCAGCGGACCCCCTTCACCGTGAAGAGACCCGGATCTCCCGGTCCGGCGCCGATCAAGTAAACCTTCCCCGCACCCTCACGCACCGAGACGCCCTCCGAGAATGGTTTCGAGAACCGCCTGCCCACCCCGCTGGAGCAGATCTTCCGCCAGGTCGCGCCCGACCGTCTCCGGCTCGCCGACCGTTCCCCGCGCTTCCCCTCGAATCACGGTCACGCCATCGGTGGCGGCGATGAGTCCGCGCAGCAAGATGGCGTCCGCCTCCACAGTCGCCCACGCCGCGATGGGTACCTGGCACCCGCCGCCGAGGCGTTTGAGCATCGCCCGTTCCGCTCGCACCGCCACGTGCGTCTCCCGATCGTCGAGAGCTTTCACCATCTCCGCGACCCTCGCCGCTCGGCTCTCAACTCGTGGCTCGTGGCTCGTGGCTCGTGGCTCTCTGTTCTCCGCTCTCGGCTCTCGGCTCTCGCCCCCCGGCTCTCGCACCTCGATCCCCAAGGCTCCCTGACCGATGGCCGGTAAGAACACCTCCGGCGACAGCACCTCCGTCACCACGTGCGCGAGCCCCAGCCGCGCGACTCCCGCCGCCGCCAGGACGATGGCATCGAGCCCTTCGTCGGACAACTTCCGGATCCGCGTGTCGAGATTCCCGCGCAAACTCACGATGGCAAGGTCCGGCCGGATATGGAGGAGCTGCGCCTGGCGCCGCAGGCTACTGGTCCCGACCCGCGCGCCGCGGGGCAGATCCGCCAACCGCGCGCCCCGCCGGGATATCAGAACGTCGGCGGCATCCTCGCGCCGGGGGATGGCAGCAATGGTGAGGCCCGGAGGGAGATCGGTCGGGACATCCTTCATGCTGTGGACCGCGAGATCCACCTGGCCGGCCAGCAGCGCCTCTTCGATCTCCTTGACGAAGAGCGCCTTGCCGCCGACCTGCGCCAGCGGGACGTCCAAGATCTTGTCCCCCATCGTCCGGATGCGCTCCAGTCGGAGCGCGATGGTCGGAAAGGCCGCCCGCAGCCGCGACGCAACGTGCTCCGCCTGCCACACCGCGAGCCGCGACCCGCGTGTCCCGATGACGAGTGGTCGCAGGTCGGTCTCTCCGAATCCCGGCTCGCGGCTCGCGGCTCCCCGCGCTTCATCCTCGGCTCTCGGCTCTCGGCTCTCGGCTCTCAGTGTCACCGCTCCTTCTCTTCCAGGCCGAACAGCCGCCGCAGGATCGTGGAGTAGAGGTGGCCGTCCTGGTGAACGGCGTGCCGCCGGAGCTCGCTCATCGGCTGGTGCAGGATTTTGTTGATCATGGCCGTGGTCATCGACGTGATGGCCTCCCGCTGTTCCGCCGTGAGGTCTCCCAGGCGCACCATGGCTTTCTGGAGCTCGGCCGTCCGGATCTCCTCTACCCGGTTCCGGAGCGAGACGATCGTCGGAACCACATCGAGCCCGCGGAGCCACGCCTGGAAGACGCCGACTTCGCGGTCGACGATGACCTCGGCGCGCTCGGCCTCTCGCTGCCGCTCCTGCAAGTTGCTGGCGACCACCGATTGCAGGTCGTCGATGTTGTACAGGTAGACGTTGTCCACCTCGTTGCAGCCGGGGTCGATGTCCCGGGGATTGGCGATATCGATCAGGAAGATCGGCCGGTGGCGCCGCTCCGAAATGATCGCCTGCACCTCCTCCTTCTTCAGGATCAGATGCGGGGCGCTGGTGGAGCTGATCACGATGTCCGCCTCCACCATCTCGCGGTGAAAGGTGTCAAACGTCACCGCCTTGCCGTGGAACTGCTCTGCCAGGGCCACCGCGCGCTCGTGGCTGCGGTTGGCCACCAGGATCGAGCGCACCCCGTCGTCCATCAGGTGGCGCAGCGCCAGCTCTGCCATCTCGCCCGCCCCGAGGATTAAGACGGTTCGCCCTGTGAGATCGCCAAAAATCTTGCGCGCCAGCTCCACGGCGACCGACGCGATGGACACGGGGGCGGTGGCGATGCCGGTCTCCGTCCGCACCCGCTTGGCGACGTGAAACGCCTGCTCCAGCAGGTTGCTCAGGATGATACCGGTGGCCTGCTGGGCGCGTGCAACCGTGTAGGCCGCCTTGACCTGGCCGAGAATCTGCGGCTCGCCGACGACCATGGAGTCCAGGCTGGCCGCCACCCGGAACACATGCCGCGCCGCCTCCCCCGCGGTGTGGGTATACAGGGCGCCCGCCAGCGCCGAGGGCTCCAGATTGCGATACCGCTCCAAGCTGCTCCGGACCGCCTCGACGGCCTGCGGGAGCGGCCCCGCGGCCACCCCGTAGACCTCGGCCCGGTTACAGGTGGTGAAGAACATCCGCTCCGCGAGCTCGGGCACCTCGCCGAGGGTCTCCAGGACCTTCGGGAGCTCACGCTCCGGGACGGCCAGGCGTTCCCGCACGTCGATGGGGGCGGTTTTGTGACTCAATCCAAGAACGAAGAGTTCCATTCCCACCTAACGAGCCGCCGCGGGTACCACGGTCCGGCGTGTCGGCGTCGACGGGTCAGGGGCAACCGGCATGCGGTGCCCGTCGCCGCCTCACATCAACTGGCCGCTCTTGACCACCTTGACGCCGATGAACGTGATCAGTACAAGACAGAAGCCGAGGATGGCCAGGATGGCCGCTTTTCGGCCCCGCCACCCCACGGACACCCTGGCATAGAGCAGCCCCGCGTAGATCAGCCAGCTGACGACCGACCAGACCTCGCGCGGACGCCAGGTAAAGAACGACCCCCGGGCCTGCTCGGCCCACAGCGACCCGCTGATCAGGGCCAGCGTGAGCAGCGGAAACCCAAACAGGATGGACTTGAATCCGATGTCGTCCAGGAATTCCAAGGCCGGCAACCGAAAGTACAGGCGGCCGGGATGCCGCGACTTCAGCTGCCGTTCCTGCATCAGATACATGAGACCCGCGCAGAACGTCAAGGCAAAGGCGGCGTTCCCGAACAGGGCCAACCCCACATGCGACCAGAGCCCCACGCCTTGCAGCGTCGGAGCCAGCTCTGCGATACGACGCGGCAGGGCTGCCGCCGCCGAGCCGGCCAGGACGGCGAGCGGCAGCGCGAACGCCCCCATGATCCGGTTATGGTACCGGAGCTCGATCGCCAGGTAGATCAGGACGATGGCCCAGGCAAGAAACGAGAGGCTCTCGTAGGGACTGGTGAGCGGCGGCCGCTTCAGCGCGTACACGCGGCACAGGTGGGACACGGTATGGGCGGCGAACCCTGCAAGGGTAGCCGCCGTGGCCACCGTCCCGATGCGCCGGTTGGAGGTGACCACGTGGAGCAGGTAGTGGAACGCCCCCAGCAGATACCCCGCCAGCGCTGCATAGAAGAAAAACTCGTCGATCCGCATCGTCGCTCGGCTCGCTGAAGGAACTTCGGCCCGTATCTCAGGGGGTCCGGCGCAACAGGTCCGCGATGCACGCCGTCACCGCGGCGTGATCCCCGCGGGCGGCGTGATCGTACAGGTCGGAGTCCACCGCCCGCCGGTAGAGCGCCTGCCGCTCCGCCGGATCGTGAATGGTGCGTCGCGCCTGGGTGCGCAACCGGCTGAGCGCCGCGAGGAACGCCTCATACTCGGGCCCGATCGTCGCCTCCAGTCGCTGGCGCAACCGCTTCGCGAGCGCCGGGCTGCCGCCCCCGGTGGAGATCGCGATGGAGAGGTCCCCCCGCCGCACCACCGCCGGGACCAGAAACGTACATGCATCCGGAGGGTCGGCCACGTTCACCAGACCGCCTGCGCGCCGTACCGTATTCGCCACCGTCCGGTTCACCTCCGGGTCGTCGGTGGCTGCGAACACCAGGAAGGCATCCGAGAGGTCGGCGGTTCTCACGGTTCGGCGGCGCAGACGGATCGTGCCGGCGGCGGCGAGTTCTGTGATCTTGCTTGTGGTGGCCGGGCTGACCACCTCCACCTCGGCGCCGCAGTCCACAAGACGCGCGATCTTGCGCTCGGCGACCCGCCCGCCGCCCACGACCAGACAGCGACGCCCGGCCAGGTCCACCATCATCGGATAGTACGTCGGCATGGCGAGCGACGTTCTCCCGAGCCGCAGCCCGTTGCCGGAGGCGCGCCTCGGGCCATCGCAAGCAGGAGGCAGGGCGGCGCTAGTCCCTGGTGCGCTTGACCGGGCCGAGCAGGCTCTTCACCTCTTCCACGAACTGATTGACGTCCTTGAACTGGCGGTACACCGACGCGAACCGGACGTACGCCACTTCGTCGAGATCGTGCAGGCGGCGCATCACCAATTCCCCCACCTCGGTGGAGGAGATCTCCCGATCCGGCTTCTCGGCGAGCCGGCTCTCGATGTCGTCCACAATCTCTTCGAGTTGCGCGACGCTGACCGGACGCTTCTGGATGGCCTTGGTCAGGCCGCCCAGCAGCTTGTGCCGGTCAAACGGCTCGCGCCGCCCGTCTTTCTTCACCACCATGAAGTGGATCTCTTCGATCCGCTCATAGGTGGTAAAACGCCGGTGGCATTGCAGACACTCCCGGCGCCGCCGGATCACGTCGCCATCCTTCCCTTCGCGGGAATCCACCACCTTCTCCGACATCGCGCTACAGTAGGGACAGCGCACAACGTCTCCTCCGTGAAAGAAACCACAAGACGCCATCGGGGGCTCGAATCAGCCACAAGAAGCACAAGAAACAATCAGGCGCCAGGCCAAGTTACGCAGGAATCCGAGACCGTGTGTGCCTCTTGTGCTTCTTGTGGCCATAGGCGTCCCGCGATCGTTAGGAGCCGTTACGAAATAACCTATACATCTCTTCCTATTTCGTTACGGCTCCTTATGCCGTTTCGGAATGTCTCCGCTCAACGAATTCCTTGACAACGGCTTAGCCGGCGAGTCGCTCCGGGTACAGAGGGAACGAGGAGCAGAGGTCCCGCACCTTCCCGGCGACGCGGGCGTGCAGCGCGGCATTCTCGACATCGGTCAGAACCTCGGCGATCAGCGCCGCCACCGTCCGCATCTCGCCTTCGCGCATCCCGCGGGTGGTGAGCGCCGGCGTCCCCAGCCGGATGCCCGAGGTGATCATGGGCGACTTGGTGTCGAAGGGGATGGCATTCTTGTTGACCGTGAGGCCGGCCTTGTCCAGCGCGACCTCGGCGGCCTTCCCGGTCAGCCCCTTCACGGCCACGTCCACCAGCATCACGTGGGTATCCGTCCCGCCCGAGACCAAGCGGAAGCCCTGGGCGATCATCGCCTCCGCCAGCGCCTTGGCGTTGGCCACGATCTGGCGCTGGTAGTCCCGGAACTCGGGCGCCAGCGCCTCCTTGAAGGCCACCGCCTTGGCGGCGATGACGTGCATCAAGGGGCCGCCCTGCATCCCCGGAAAGATATTCTTGTTGACGGCCGCCGCGTGCGCGGCCTTGCACATGATCATCCCGCCCCGCGGCCCGCGCAGCGTCTTGTGCGTTGTCGTGGTCACCAGGTCGCAATAGGGAACCGGCGACGGATGCAACCCCGCCGCGATGATCCCGGCGGGATGCGCGATGTCGGCCATCAGGAATGCGCCCACTTCGTCCGCCACCTCCCGGAACTTGTCGAAGTGGAGCGTGCGGGGATAGGCACTCCCCCCCGTCACGATCATCTTCGGCCGGTGCTCCTTCGCCAGCCGCCGCACCTCCGCCATGTCGATCTGTTCGGTCTTCGGTTCCACGCTGTACGGGATCACTTTAAAGAACCGGCCCGAGAAGTTGACCGGACTCCCGTGGGTCAGGTGACCGCCGTGGGCCAGATTCAGGCCAAGAATCGTGTCCCCGTACTCCAGCAGGGCAAAGTAGGCCGCCATGTTCGCCTGGGCCCCCGAATGCGGCTGCACGTTGACGTGATCGGCGCCGAAGAGTTGCTTGGCCCGTTCGATGGCCAGCGACTCGGCCATGTCGACGAATTCACAGCCCCCGTAGTAACGTTTCCCGGGGTATCCTTCCGCATACTTGTTCGTGAGCGGGGACCCCATGGCCTCCAGGACCGCCTCGCTGACGAAGTTCTCCGAGGCGATCAGTTCCAGCTTCGAAGCCTGCCGCTCCGTTTCCAGTCGGATGATCTTGGCAATGTCCGGATCCGCATCGATGAGGCGCTTCACGGCTGCTCTCCTCCGCGCGCAGTACGCGTGTGTCGTGCCCGGTGACTAGGGGGTCGAGTCTAGCCTTGGGCCCACGGCCTGTCAAGGAAAAGGCCCGGCCGAAAACGGGGTGGGGCGATCAGTGGGAGGCGGGGGATGGCGTCCGAACCAGCGGGGGCAGATTGCTGTATTGCGGCGTCCCGTCCGACGCCACCTGGCGGTACACCTTCCCCGTGGCTGCCGCTTGCGGGGTGTGCTCCGTGCCGGTACTCGCGCGACCGGACGCGGCGCCGGTCGCATCGGACCGCCCATAAAACCCGAGGACGCGCGCGACGTACTGGCGGGTCTCGGCGTAGGGCGGAATTCCTTGATACCGCAGGACGGCGTTTTCCCCGGCGTTGTACGCGGCGACGGCAAGATGCAGCCGCCCCGGGAAGCGATCCTGGAGGAACCGGAGATACCGAACGCCGCCGCGAATGTTCTCGGCGGGGTCGAAGGCGTTGCCCACGGCGTAGCGCCCGGCGGTCCCGGGCATCAATTGCATCAGGCCCTGGGCGCCCTTCCGGGAGACGGCGTGCCGGTTGAAATTGGACTCGGTGCGGATGATCGCCTTGACCAGCGCCGGATCGACCCCGTTCTCGGCGGCGATGGCGTGGATCAACTCGGCGTACTGCCCATGGTCGAGGTTCGCGCCCGGCGGCACGCCGAAAGCCGGCAGCCAGCGGAACTGCGTCTTCGTCGGGGCGTCGGTGAAGTGCGCTGTGCCCTCGGCATCCACGTACCCGTAGACCGCCGCCTGAGCGGGCAGCCAGGGAGCGAACGCTACGACACTCCAGATTACGAACACGATCAGTCGGTTGCACATATCTGGACCATATAGCAGACCGTTTCACGGGTGGCAAGCCGGAATCATGGGCCCCGTGACATCCGCCGGCGATTCTGTTATAAGGCAAACATCGGTGTCCGGTAGGCGACCGTCGAACGGCATGAACGGGACCCAACCCGAGACGCTCCGCAGATGGCGTGTGTGCGCTGAAAAACCGTGCGAATTTCCGAGGAGGTGCGCCATGGCGCAGGAATTCCAATGCCCGGCCAAGATTCTCACTGGTGACGGCTCGGCGCAGGGCCTGGGCTCCCAGGCAAGAGCGCTGGGCATCACGCAGGTAGTGCTGGTCACCGACAAGGTGCTTCACGAAAAAACCGAGTTTGTGACGATCGCCGTGGCCGACCTCAAGGCGTCGGGGATCACCGCCGAGGTGTTCGACGACGTCGAGCCCGACCCGCTGATCGATACCGCCCGGCGCAGCGCGGAGTTTGCCCGTCGCGCGGCGCCGAACGGGATCGTCGGTCTGGGCGGCGGCAGCCCTCTGGACATCGCAAAGGCCACCGCGGCAATCCTGGCAAACGACGCGCCGCTGGAGCAGATGTGGGGCGTGGGGAATGTCCCGAAACCGGCGCTACCGATGATCCTGTTGCCGACCACCGCCGGCACGGGGAGCGAGGTGACCCCGAACTGCATCCTCACCGACGTCAAGCCGAACGGCGGCCACATGAAGAAAGGGCATCGTCAGCCCGCACATCCTGGCCCGCGTCGCGATCGTGGACCCCCTCCTGACCGTGAGCGCCCCGCCCGGCATCACCGCCTCCTCCGGCATGGATGCCCTGACGCATGCCATCGAGACCTACGTGTCCCGGAGTGCGCAGCCGCTCACGCTGCCGTTGGCTCTCCAAGCCGTTCGGCTCATCGGCAAATACCTGCGCCGCGCCGTGGCCAACGGGAGCGACCTGGAGGCCCGGCGAAACATGGCCAATGCCAGCATGCTGGCCGGGGTCGCCTTCGCCAATGGGTTCTTGGGCGGTGTGCATGCCATCGCCATGGCGATGGGCGGGCAGTTCAACGTGGCCCACGGGGTGGCCAACGCCCTGATGCTTCCCTACGTCATGGAATTCAACGAGATGGCCGCGACGGAGAAGTTTGCCAACCTCGCCGAGGCGCTGGGCGAATCACTGGAGGGACTCTCCGAGCGGGAGGCGGCCCACCGGGCGACCCTCGCCGTCCACCAGCTCGTGACCGATGTCGGGCTGCCGCACGTCCTGGCCGACGTCAAGATCTCCGAGGACCGGATCCCGGCGCTGGCCGAGGAATCCTTCGGCAATCAGCGACTGCTCAAGAACAACCCGCGCGCCGCGACCGTCCAGGACCTCACGCGCATCCTGGAATCGGCCGCCGGCCTGACGCACTGATCGGAGATCGACGAGATGAACGACGCGCAGTGGCAAACCCTGCTGGCCGTGATTCGCGGCGAGAACCTGACGCCCGTGCCGGTGGCCTTCATCATCGATAGCCCGTGGCTGCCGAACTGGGCCGAGATGAGCATCCTCGACTACTACGCCAGCGAGGAGCGCTGGTTGGCGGCCAACCTCAAGGCGATCCAGGAATTTCCGGAGTGCCTCTTTCTCCCCGGCTTCTGGTCGGAGTACGGCATGTGCACCGAGCCGTCGGCGTTCGGCGCCAAGTGCCTGTTCCACGACAACGAGTTCCCCTTTGCCGAGAAGCTGATCCACACCATCGACGACGTCGACCAGCTCGCCCGGCCCGACCCGCGCCGCGACGGCCTGCTGCCCTTCGTCATCAAGCGGCTGCAGCACGCCGAGCCGCGCATCCGGGCCGCCGGACACGCCATCCGGTTCGCCGTCTCGCGCGGGCCGCTCAATATCGCGTCCTTCCTGATGGGGACCACCGAGTTCCTGATGGAGATGAAGCTCAACCCGGACAAGATCCACCACCTGCTGCGGCTCATCACGGATTTCACCCGGGATTGGCTGGCGTACCAGCGCGAATGCTTCCCCACCATCGACGGTGTGTTGCTGTTGGACGACATCGTCGGCTTCATCGGCGAGGAGGACTATAAAGAGTTCGCCCAGCCGTATCTGAAGGAGTTGTTCACCACGCTGGGCGCCGCGGTCCGCTTCTTCCACAACGATTCGCCGTGCACCGCCTCCGCCCCGCACCTCCACGACACCGGCATCAATCTCTACAACATGGGCATCGAAGTCACCGTGAAAGACCTCCAGGGATTGACGGACGGCAAGGTGACGCTGATGGGCAACATCCCGCCGCGAGACGTGCTGGCCTCCGGCACGCCAGAGGACGTGGAACGGGCCGTGGAGGCCCAGTTCCGCTCGCTGTCGGACACTCGACGGATCCTCTTCTCCTGCGGCGGAGGAATGCCACCCAAGGCTCCAACCGACAACATCCGGGCCTTCGTCTCCAAGGTGACAGGCCCTGAGCCGACGCTAGGCCCGCCTGCCACAGTCCCTCCCACGCCCCGGCGATTCGTGTTACCCCAGTAGGTTCGAGTCCCTACCTGGGGAGCCATGCAGGACTCGAAATCAGCGCGTGGGGATCGCGTGGCTACGGTTATTCCGGCCAACAAATCCGGGACCATACGTCATTTTTTCAACGAGACATCGGCCCCGCGTAGAGCCAACATGAAGGTTAGGTTCCAAGAACTTTATTGACAGGAGCAAATGAGTCCGGTATAAAAATGGTACGTCAAATGAGACACATGACGTGAAAAGGAGGGAATAGTGATGCGACGACTGGCAGCTTTGCTTTTGGCGTTTGGTTTGGTCCTGGGTGTGGCGGGAAGTGCTCTGGCCAATTGCGGCGTGGACCACGCGGACACCGCGAAACCCACCTCGCAGCCTCAGCCCCAGACGTAATCGTTGGTCCCAAAGCTTTTCACGGAAACGGCGACCGCCTCACAAGATGGTCGCCGTTTCCTTTATCCGCAGAATCCGACGCGCACATGCACTCCATCACGACAGGAGGAGGAACGACATGACAATCAAGGTTGGCGACAAGTTGCCCGAGGGAACCCTGACGGAATTGATCGAGCACGAGGCGCCAGGGTGCACGATCGGACCCAACACCTTCAACCTCTCCGAGCTCACCAAGGGCAAACGCGTCGTCATCTTCGGCCTGCCCGGCGCGTTCACGCCGACGTGCTCGGCCAAACACGTGCCCGGTTACATCGCGAACCATGACCAACTCAGGGCCAAGGGCGTGGACGAGGTGTGGTGTCTGGCGGTCAACGACGCCTTTGTGATGGGTGCGTGGGGCAAGGCGCAACAGGCCACGGGCAAGGTCCGCATGATGGCCGACGGCAGCGCGACCTATACCAAAGCCCTCGGACTGGACCAGGATTTGACCGCGCGTGGCATGGGTGTCCGCTCGCTGCGCTACTCCATGCTCGTCGAGGACGGCGTCGTCAAGCGACTGAATATCGAGCAACCCGGCAAGTTCGAGGTGAGCGACGCGGAGACCATGCTGCGCCAGCTCTGACCCACCGCCGCCAGGCGACCACCCCCTTCGTGAGGATGTCTCCAGAACGCCCCTTCCGCCAGTCCCTCGGTCCGCCAACGAAACGCGCCGGCTCCCGGCACCAGGACTAGATCCGGATCGTACGCCAGCACGCATTCTCTCCTTCAGGAACCAGCGCAGAGTGCCGATACGCCCTGCAGGGGCACAGAGCCGCGCGGCGCGGCGCGTGCCTTGTTCGCGCGCTGGGAATGACACCTCGCCTCCCGAGGGAGACACCATGGATCGTACGGACCCGAAGCGACGCCTCCGGAATTCACTGAGAGAGGTCCGCCCGTCCGGACCGACCTGTGCGGCCACGGAAGAGGCACGGAGCCCTGGGGACAATGCCGCCGCACCCGACGGCAGTCGGCGCGAGGAGCTGCCAACGGCTCGCACTTCCCGACCATCTGCTGGAGCAGATCGATGCGCTCCCCTCCCTCCCGCCGGTGCTTGCTGCGGGTGGCGAACCTGATCCGGAACCCCGCGACCTCCGCGCTCCAACTCGCCAGCGCGATCCTGGAGGACCAGGCCCTCACGGCCCGGCTCCTGCGCCTGGTGAACTCCCCCTTCTACGGATTCCCTCGACAGATCGCCACGGTGACGGAGACGCTCACGATTCTGGGGTTCCGACCGGTCCAGCACCTGCTGCTCACCGCCACGGTGGTGGACCTCCTCCAGGCAGAGGAGACCCCTGAGTTTTCTCCGGTCGGGTTGTGGCAGCACGCCGTGGGTACCGCCGTTGCCGCCCGTCTGCTCGCTCGTACGGCAGGGTACGAGGCCCACGAGGCGGTGTTCGTCGCCGGTCTCCTCCACGACGTCGGGAAGCTGATCCAGCACCAGTGTCTTCGCCCTGAATTCCTGGAGGCGCTGGCACTGGCCCGGGAGGGTGACCTCCCCCTTCACGAGGCCGAGACTCGCGTCTGGGGGTTCGACCACACCCAGGTGGGTCGGGCGCTGCTCGCGGCTTGGCGACTCCCCGCAGAGCTGTGCGAAGCGGTCGGTTGCCATCACCGCCCCAGCCTCGCGCGTCAAGCGCAATGGGAGAGCGCCATCATTCACGTCGCAGACATCCTGGCCCATGCCTTGGGCCTCGGCGCAAGCGGTGAGGACGTCGTGCCCCCGCCGGAGGAGGCAGCCTGGGAGTGGCTCGGTGTACCCCTGACGGCGCTCGAGCCGCTCCTGATGGAAATCGAGGCGCAGCACCAGGCCTTGCTGGGCCTGCTGCTCGGCACTCTGCGCGCATTCCCCGGCCTGGAGGACCCACTGCGCGACGCCGCCTGGACCGACCGCGGACTTCGCGCCACGTCCCAGCGCCCCGGCTAGGGCGACGCCTCGCCGGCGCCTCCTGGCCCGACCCGCCTCGGTGCCACCGCGTCCCATTGGCACGGGCACCCACACGAAGTCGGCGCATCGATTCCCCGTCGTTTGTTGCCGGCCCCTTCCCTGCCCCCACGCAGCCCCATTTCCCCTTGCCGATTCCCGGCTTTGCTCGTAAGGTAGGCAGGCGGCTTTCAGCCGTCAGCATTCAGCGATCAGGCAAGACTCGGGACACAACGGAGCCTGGCGGATGGAGCCGAAAGCTGATTGCTGAATGCTGACCGCTGACCGCTTTCTTCATCCAGGAGACCGACCGTGGCCGAGTCCGCAAACGAACTGTTCGGGGAGCTGGTCCGGATCATGGCGCGCCTCAGGGGCGAGAACGGCTGCCCGTGGGATCGGGAGCAGACGCATCAGAGCATCAAGCCCTACTTCGTCGAGGAGACGTACGAGGTCCTGGAAGCGATCGACGAGGATGACGCGGGCAAGCTCTGCGAGGAACTTGGCGACGTCATGCTCCAGGTCGTCTTCCACGCGCGCATGGCCGAAGAGGCGGCGCTCTTCCAGATCGGCGACGTCCTCCGGGCGATCAACGAAAAGCTCGTGCGCCGCCATCCCCACGTGTTCGGCACCGTCCAGGCCGACACAGCGCAAGAGGTCCTCTTCAACTGGGAGCAGATCAAGAAGGCAGAGCGGCAGAACGCCAAGGGCCACGCCTCGCTTCTGGACGGCGTCCCGCGCGAATTGCCGGCCCTGCTGCGCGCCCACCGGCTCCAGGAAAAGGCCTCCCGCGTCGGCTTCGACTGGAAGGAGGCTCGTGACGTCCTCGCCAAGGTCGAGGAGGAACTCGGCGAGCTGCGCGCCGCCATGGAGAGTGAACAGCCCGACCGGATGGAAGCGGAGCTCGGCGACCTGCTCTTCTCGCTGGTGAACCTCAGCCGCTTCATCACCGTGAATCCCGAGGAGGCGCTGCGAAAGACGATCGCCCGCTTCATCGCCCGCTTCCAGTACATCGAGGAAGAGCTGGCGCGCCGTGGCAGCACACCCGGCCAGGTGACCCTGGCCGAGATGGACGCGCTGTGGGCCGAGGCGAAACGACGGGAGGCGTCAGGGAGCAGCGGGCAGCGGGCAGCGGGCAGCGGGCAGGAGAACGGACCGGCCGCAACCGTGGGCGGCCCCGAACGCCCATGCACAACGCGCGATTTCCGAAGGTGGAAGAACAGGCGGGTCTGGGTTGGTTTCTCGGTCCTCACGGTATGCTGGCCTCGGCGATACCGGACTTCGAGTATCGGCCCGCCCAGCTTCAGATGGCGGAAGCGGTCGAGCGCGCCATCGATACCGGCGAGACGCTCTTGGCCGAGGCGGGCACCGGGACCGGGAAGACCCTGGCTTACCTCGTCCCGGCCATCCTCTCGGGCAAGAAGACGGTCGTCGCCACCGGCACCAAGACCCTCCAGGAGCAGCTCTTCTTCAAGGACATTCCCCTCCTCGCTCGGACGCTTCCCAGGACGTTCGTCGCCAGCCTCATGAAGGGGCGGGGAAATTACCTCTGCCGTCGGAGCCTGCGGCGCGCCCTCACCGAGACCCATACCCGGCCCGAGCGGCAGCGGCTGGTGAAGATCCAGAAGTGGTCGGCCGCGTCGCTCCGAGGCGACCGGGCGGAACTGGACTTCCTGTCCGATACCGATCCGCTCTGGGATGACGTCGCCGCGTGGTCCGAGACCTGCCTGGGCACCGCTTGCGAGGATTACGAGTCGTGCTTCCTCACCCGGATGCGGCAAGAAGCCGCGGCGGCGGATCTGGTAATCGTGAACCATCACCTGCTCCTGGCCGACGCGGCTCTGCGAGAGGGAAGCCTGTTTCAGGTCATCCCCTCGTATGCCACCCTGATCCTGGACGAGGCCCATCTCTTGGAGGACGTGGCCACTGACTTCTTCGGCACCGAAATCAGCAACCTGCGGATCGAGCGCCTCGTCCGGGACGCGGAACGGGAATGGCGCGGGTCGGCGGCGGGCGACGCCAGTATCCCGACCCAGCTGATGCGGCTGGCCGAGGCCTCCGCCCGGTTTTTCCGCTCCCTGGATTTCGCCGAGGGCGCCCGACGCCTGCGCGAGGAGGCCCTGGGGGAACTCTCTAGCGCAGTCGGGCGCGATCTGGTGCAGCACCTCATCCTCCTCCACGACCTCATCCACGCCCTGCCGGGCAAACCGGAGGCGCTCTTGGGATGCGCCCGGCGAGCCCGGGAGCAGGCCGACATCCTCCACGATTTCCTGCGGCCGGGGGCCGGTGCCGCCCATACCCCGGAAGAGCGCCCGCTGGTGCGCTGGTCGGAGCGCCGGGGGCGCGCGCTGGTCCTGCGCACCTCGCCCCTGGACGTGTCGGCGGATTTCCGACGGGCCATCCTGGAGTCCGCCGAGACGGTCGTCCTGACGTCGGCAACGCTGTCGGCCGCCGGCCACTTCGACTTCCTGCGCGGTCGGCTGGGTATCGAGCGTGCGCGGGAGTTTCAGGCCGCCTCGCCCTTCGAGTACCCCGAGCAAGCGGTCCTCTATATCCCGCGCCACTTGCCGGACCCCCGCGATCGCAGTTTCCTGGAGGTGGCGGCCGAGGAGATTCGCGCCATCCTGGAGCTCACCGCCGGGCGGGCCCTCATCCTGTTCACCAGCCTGGAAGCCATGGAGACCACCTACCGGCTGCTCCAGGGCACGCTTCCGTTCCCCCTGATGGTGCAGGGCGAGGCGCCCCGCACGCAGCTTCTAGACCGATTCCGGCAGGAGGTGTCGTCGGTGCTCCTGGCCACCCGGAGTTTCTGGCAGGGGGTGGATGTCGTGGGCGAGGCCCTGAGCTGCCTGATCATCCACAAGCTCCCCTTCGGGTTCCCCGGCGACCCGGTCCTGGAGGCCCGTCTGGAATACCTCCAGCAGCAAGGCAGCGAGCCATTTTGGGAATACCAGGTGCCCTCCGCCATCATCGCGTTGCGCCAGGGGTTGGGACGGTTGATCCGCAGCGGGCAGGACCGTGGCGCGCTGTGCATCCTGGACGGCCGCCTCTTGACGAAGGGGTATGGCCGTGCCTTCCTGGAGAGCCTTCCGCCCTGCCCGATGACCAGCGACCGAGAGGATCTGCGGCGCTTCTTTGACGGGCAGCGTTCTGGCGGGGCGACCACCGTGTAGGGTAACGGTTCGGCCGTTCGACGGTTCGACGGTTCTGAGGGGTCGCCGCCGACCTGCCGAACTGTCGAACGCTTTCCGGGTGCATGCCGTGGGTGTCTTGCTTCTCTTCGTGGATGGCATCGGGCTGGGCGAGGCCGACCCGGCCAAGAACCCGTTCGTGCGCGCACGCCTGACGCGACTGCGCCTGGCGCAGGGCCTGCCCGCACCGGACCCCGCGGCTGTTCTGGTGCCGACCGACGCCTGTCTGGGGGTGCCCGGCTTGCCACAAAGCGCCACAGGCCAAACCTCCATCCTGGCCGGAATGAACGCGGCCGCGACCGTGGGTCGGCACATCAACGGCTACTGCACCAAGTCCCTGGCGGCGCTCCTCGACGGTCAGACGATTTTCAGTCGCGTGAAGGAGACCGGCGGGGGCGTCACCTACGCCAATGCCTTCACACCCGGCTTCTTCGAAAAGCCCCCGCGCTTCCTCTCGGTCAGCACCGTCGCCGTCACGCAGGCCGGCGTGCGCCTGCGCACGCTGGAGGACCTGGCTCGTGGTGAGGCGCTCTTCCATGACTTCACCAACCGCCTCCTGCCGGAGCGCGGATGCTACCTGCCCCCCATCACGCCCCGCGAAGCCGGAGCGCGCCTGGCCGCCATTACCGCCGGTCACGCCTTCACAATGTACGAGCACTTCCTGACCGATCTCGCCGGCCACTCGCAGGACATGGACCGCGCGGTGGAGGTGCTGGAGAACTTGGAGGGTCTGCTGGACGGGCTCCTCGCGCACCTCGACCTCTCCCGGCACCTGGTGATCTTGACCAGCGATCACGGCAACCTGGAAGACCTGTCCACCAAACGACACACGCTGAACCCGGTCCCGACCCTCCTCTGGGGGCGCGACGCCCCCGCCGTGGCCGCCGGCATCCGCGACCTGACCGACATTGCCCCCGCTATCTTGCGCTTTCTGGGTGTGCTATAATAAGGCACAATTCTGGAGCCGCCGCGGCCAGGGGTGTCCAATGCGATCTCTCGACTTCGCAGCCCGCGTTCGCCGCGCCGGGGTCGTCCTGACCCTCGTCGCCCTGTGTTGTGGTATTTCGCCGGCCTTCGCCGCCTCCCCTCAGGTCAACGTCATCCGGGTGGAGGGCGTCATCTCGTCCAGCGCGGCGGAATATATCGTGGCCGCCATCAAGCAGGCCGAGAAGGACAAGGTCGCCGCGCTCGTCATCGAGCTGGACACGCCCGGCGGCCTGGACACCTCCATGCGAGCCATCATCAAGGAGATGCTGGCCGCCGAGCGTCCCATCGTGGTCTACGTCGCCCCCAGCGGCGCCCGCGCCGCCTCGGCCGGGGCCTTCATCACCGTGGCCGCGCACGTCGCCGCCATGGCGCCGGGAACCAACATCGGCGCCGCCGCCCCCGTGGCGATGGGCGGTCAGATGGACAAGACCATGGAAAAGAAGGTCACCAACGACGCGGCGGCGTACATGCGCACCATCGCCGAGAAGCGCGGTCGGCCGATCGATCTGGCCGAGGAGTGGGTCCGGAAGGCCACCGCCAAGACCGAGACCGAGGCCCTGAAGGCGAAGCTCATCGATGTGGTCAGTCCGAAGCTGGAGGACCTCCTCCAGACGATCGACGGCCGCGTGGTCACCACAGCGGCCGGCAAAGTCAAGATCGAAACGAAGGACGCCACCGTCACCCGCGGGGAAATGAACCTCCGCGAGAAGATCCTGAAGATCATCGCCGACCCGACGATCGCCTACTTCCTCCTGCTGCTCGGCTTGGCCGGCCTGTACTTCGAGTTCAGCACGCCCGGCGCGGTCCTGCCGGGCGTCCTCGGCGGGATCAGCCTGATCCTGGCCCTGTACGCGTTCCAGCAGTTGCCGATCAACTATGCCGGTGTCCTGCTCATCTTGCTGGCCGTCGTGATGTTCATCGCCGAGATCAAGATCGTCTCTCACGGCATCCTGACGCTGGGAGGCGTTGCGGCGATGATCCTCGGCTCCGTCATGCTCATCGACAGCCCGATACCCGACATGCGGATCCCGCTCACCACCATCATCGTCACCGCGCTGGTGATGGCCGGCTTTTTCACGCTCATCGTCGGCACGGCGGCGCGCGCCCTGTGGTCTCGGACGACCACGGGCCGCGAGGGACTGGTCGGCGAGGTAGGGGTCGTCCGCAGCCGACTGGCCCCGCGGGGCCAGATCTTTGTGCGCGGGGAACTGTGGAACGCCGAGGCCGAATCGCCGGTCGAACCCGGCGATTCGGTGCGAGTGGCCAAGATCGAGGGACTCACCCTGCGCGTCGTTCCGGTCCAGCGCGTGATGGCGGCCCCTGGCCCCGTCACGCCGGGGAGGTCAGAATGAACAACATCCTGCCGTTCACCTTCGTCCCGATGGTCTTTCTCATCATTCTGGCCATCTACGTCCTGTCCAGCTCGTTGAAGGTCCTGCGGGAGTACGAACGCGCGGTCGTGTTCCGCCTGGGCCGCCTATCCAAGGCGTTGCTGAATCCGGGGGGACAGGGAAACGGCCCGGGGCTCCTCTTACTGCTGCCACTCATCGACAAGATGGTCAAGGTCAGCCTGCGGACCGTGGCCATGGACGTGCCGTCCCAGGATACGATCACCCGCGACAACGTCTCCCTGAAGGTGAATGCGGTCATTTACTTCCGGGTGATGGACCCGGAACGGGCGGTGGTCGCCGTGGAGGATTACCTGTTTGCCACCTCCCAGATCGCCCAGACCACGCTGCGCAGCGTGCTGGGCCAGTCCGAGCTGGACGAACTGCTCTCGGAGCGCGACAAGATCAATCAGAAGCTCCAGCGGATCATCGACGAGCACACCGAACCGTGGGGCATCAAGGTCAGCGCCGTGGAGGTCAAGTTCATCGATCTTCCCCAGGAGATGCAGCGCGCCATGGCCCGCCAGGCCGAGGCCGAGCGGGAGAAGCGCGCCAAGATCATCCACGCCGAGGGCGAACTGCAGGCGTCCGAGAAGCTGGCCCAGGCGGCAAAGATCATCGCCTCGGAGCCTGTCACGATCCAGCTCCGCTACCTGCAGACACTGACGGAGATCGGCACGGAGAAGAACTCGACCATCGTCTTCCCGCTCCCCATTGACTTCCTGCAGGCCTTTTCAGGGTTGAAGAAGTCGGCCTGACGGCCCGCCGCAGGGTGTGGACCCGAAACGGCGTCAGGAGCAAGATTCCTGACGCCGTTTGTTTGTGAGCAAGACGTCGCACCGTGAGCCCATCGGAGAACCCGCATGGCCGTGTACGCAAACCTGGCCGGTCTCGAAGTGGGGGACGGATTCCCGGTTCGTCTCCTCGGGGCGATCAACGTCAGCCCCGAGTCCTTTTTCAAGGGCTCCGTCGCTGAAACCGAGGACGCGGTCCGCCAACGCGCAGAGCAGATGGACGCCGAGGGCGTGGACATGATCGATGTCGGCGCCATGTCCACCGCCCCCTATCTGGAGACCGAGATCTCTGAGGCGGAAGAGATCCGCCGGCTCACCCGGGCCATCGGCGCGCTCCGCGCGGCGACCGCCTTGCCGATCTCCGTTGACACCAAGCGCAGTCGGGTCGCGCTGGCCGCCCTTGACGCGGGGGCCGTGGTGATCAACGACGTGAGCGGATTTCGCCACGATCCCGGCATGGCCGCGGTGGCAGCCCAACGGGCGGTGGGCGCGATCCTGATGGCCTCGGAAACCGGGCCGGGGGCGCAGGAGCCGATCAACCGGGTGCGGAGTCTTCTGCGAGAGAGCCTCACCCTGGCGCACGACGCCGGCCTGTCGGCCAATCGCATCGTCCTGGACCCGGGCATTGGCTTCTTTCGGAAAGCGGCGCTTCCCTGGGATGCGTGGGATTGCGAGGTGGTGCGCGGACTGGGAGAGTTGCGAGCGCTCGGCCGGCCGATCCTCATCGCGCTCTCTCGGAAGTCCTTCATCGGAAGGCTCCTGGACCGACCGGAACCGGACGATCGCCTGGCTGGATCCTTGGCCGCAACGGCGGTGGCGATCTTGAACGGCGCGCACATGGTTCGCACGCACGACGTCGGGGCCACGCGGGATGTGATTCGCATGGTCGAGGCCCTCCGGCCCAGGTAAGCCGTTGTCAAAGAATTCGTTGAGCGGAGACATTCCGAAACGGCATAAGGAGCCGTAACGAAATAGAAAGAGATGTATAGGTTATTTCGTAACGGCTCCTAACCGCCGGGTTTCGCAGCGGGCTCGAGCGTACGGGATCGAACAGGGGTCCGGCGCCATGCTGGATCGGGAGTTGTTGTCCAAACTGGAAGCGCTGGCCGAACAGCTCGAGATTCCTGTCCGCTACGCCAACCTCGCCACGGAAGAGCTGGCCGGACGGGGCGGGCTATGCGTCCTCCGTGGGGAGCGGCAGATCATCATCGAGCGGACGCTCGGCGTTCGAGACAAAGCACGTTTGCTCGCCACAGGCTTGACCCAGTTCGATCTGGAAGGTGTGTTCCTGTTGCCAGCCGTTCGTCAGGCGATCGAGGACATCAAGCGCAAGGGAAGTGCCGTCGCTCCGTGAGCGGCCTTCAGCCCTGGGAGAAATGGCGGAGCAGGAACTCCGCCTGGATCGGGGTCAGGTCGAACCGTCGACAGGCCTCATCCACCATCACCGCCAGACCCGCCGTGGGCTCATCCCGCCGTCTGTGAGTGATCCACTCGATCGCCTTCTTCAGGCCGATCTCGAGGTGTACGTCCGCCAACTGCTCCCCTCCTTAATCCCTACGGTGCGCATCATGCGTGCCCTCGCTGCTAGCCTAGTATAGTCGCTCATCTTTCCCCGCACAATCACACCAGAAATACCGCCCCATTCCTTGCCTGTCTCGGCTTGGATTCACGGGCCATCGGTCGGGGCCTTCCCCCCCCAGACGGGGATCCATCCAGCCCTCATCGAACAAGAAAGACTCCTCGCTCAAACTTTTTCCAGAATAGTATGGAGGATCTATTGATTACATAAATTATTGAAAATGATTAGCTTTATGACTACTTTTCCACTTAATATTTTGATATTGACAATATACGGCTCAAGTTATATATATATTAGCGACTAATGACTGAGGAAACAGAAGCGACAGGGCATAAATGGTGGTGGTCGGAAGGGAAACCAAGTCGAGCATCGCTCGACTAATCCAAGAGGAGGAGACGACAATGTTGATGACCAGATTGCAGCCGCGGTTCGCATCGCTCCACACCTGTAACCCGTTCGAAGGGTTGGCCGGTTTCCGCCGGATCTTTGATGAGCCCCTCGTGAATTTCCTGCGGGAGGGCATGAACACGAATGCCGACGAGTGGAAGCCGCTGCTGGATGTCGTGGAGACCAAGGACGGGATCTCGTTGAAGATGGACGTCCCCGGCGTCAAGCAGGAAGATATCAACATCTCGATCGAAGACAACATGCTGACGGTGAAGGGCGAGCGGAAGAACGAGTCCGAGGTCAGCGAGGAAGGATTCACCAGAATCGAGCGGAGCTATGGCGCCTACCAGCGGTCCGTGGCCCTGCCTCCGACGGTGGACACCGAGCGGGTGAAGGCCACCTACAAGGATGGCGTGCTGGAGATCCAGCTCCCGAAGAAGGAAGAGGCCCGGCCAAAGGCGATCAAGGTCGAAGCCGCCTAGCAGGCCAGTGAAAAGGCCCAATGGACCTTTTTGAGCGGCCTGGTCGAGAAGGGGGTATTCGGCTGTCTGGCATGCAGGATCTTGTTGGCAGAGAGGGAAGGGGAACACCCCCTTCCCTCTTGTTCTTTCCGGGGAAGAATCCGCTTCCCCCACCGGGGGCAGCCGCGTTAGTATCTCGTCGGGTTCGGGCACACGGCCTTCACACAAGGAGGATGCAATGGCTGAGACCAAGGAGTTGGTATTCTCCGTCACCGGCATGACCTGAGGCGGCTGCGAGCGAGAAGTGAAACAAGCCTTGGAAAGGCTTGCAGGCGTGAAGGGTGCGGCGGCGGATCGGATCAAGAAGGAAGCGCGCGTGACCGTCGAGGGTGGGGCCCCCTCCCCGGACCAGATCGTGGCCGCGATCCAGGCGGCGGGAAAGTTCCAGGCGAAGCTGGCCGGGTAACCTGGAGTCACGGAAGCTACGACAGACAGCCGACGCAGAACCGGAGCCCGAATGGGCTCCGGTTCTGCGTTACAGAGAGACTTGGCACACTCCGGCCCGGGAGAATCCGGGCACGCCGGTTGCGTTACGCCGAAATCCATTGCCGGATTTCGGTGGTCGTAGGAACACGACCCGACAGCTTGATCACGCCGTCAATGGCCACCGCCGGGGTGGACATCACGCCGGCGGCCACGATGGCCTGCATCTCCGTCACATGCTCCACCGTCGCCTGGATCCCCGTTTCCGCCAGTACCTGACGAACATTCTCCTCGGCCTTCTTGCACTTCATGCAACCAGGTCCATACACCGCGATCTTCTTCATGTGTCGCTCCTTTTGAGTCGTGTGCGGCAGGCGGGACGGCTCCGTCCCCCGCTCCCGACGGATTACGAGATCGCCCGACCGGTGGTCACGATCTCTTGAAGTGGCAACAGGTTAAAAAGGTACCCGACGAGCAGGATCCCCGCTCCAACCACCGCGATGAACGTGGCGATAAGACGGGGCTTCAGGACCTTTCGCAAGATGATGGTCTCGGGTAAGGACAGCCCGATCACCGCCATCATGAATGCCAGAACGGTCCCCAGCGCCGCCCCTTTCCCCAATAGCGCCTGGACCACGGGGATGATTCCGGCGGCATTCGAGTACATGGGGATCCCGATCAGCACCGCCAGCGGGACCGACCACCAGGCCCCCTTCCCCATGATGGATGCCATGAAGTTCTCCGGGACGTAGCCGTGAATCCCCGCCCCCACGGCGATTCCCAGCACGACGTAAACCCACACCCTCCCCACGATGTCCCGCACGGCGTCCAGCCCCGCATGAATGCGGCCAGACCAATCCAGTTCTTCCTCCGCGCCGCTGACACCCGCCGTTGTCTTGTACACCCACGCCTCAACGTGCGGCTCCATCTTCAACCGGCCGATCACCCACCCGGACAGGATGGCGATGACGAGGCCGGTCCCGAGATAGATGGCTGCCACCTTCCACCCGAAGAGACCGTAGAGAAGCACCAGGGCGATCTCGTTGATCATGGGCGCCGAGATCAGAAAGGAGAAAGTCACGCCCAGCGGCACGCCCGCCGTGACGAATCCGATGAAGAGCGGCACGGCAGAACAGGAGCAGAACGGAGTCACGATCCCGAGGAGCGCAGCCAGGACATTGCCGACTGATTCGCGCTTCCCAGCCAGAATGCGGCGGGTCCGCTCTGCGGTGAAGAAGGAGCGGATCACGCCCACGCCGAAGACCACCAGAGTCAACAGCATGAGCACCTTGGGTGTGTCGTAGAGGAAGAATTCCACGGCGTCTGCCAGGTGGCTTCCCCGCTCGAGGCCGAGCGGTCCATAGGTGGCCCACTCGGCCAAGGGGGCCAGTTGCCCGTAGATGACCCACCAGACCACCACGGCGGCTCCAAGGATCGCGGCCTGTCGCCCCACGCTGCGATTCCCCTTGGCTGCGACCCGTTCGGGTTCGTCTTCCGGCAGGTCCATCCGGCAATTGCACTTCGCCTCCACACCGGCCATGAGTATTCCCCCTTCCCTCGCCATCGGAGAATCGAGGCGATAGGAATAAATGAGCATGCACTCATATGCTTAACTCAAAAAAAATCAGGCCACCAGACTCGCCTGCGCCTGGAGGCCTCCCCGCACGCACGCTTCCACATCCTCCAGTAGTCGGGCGATTCGTTTATCCGCCAGACGATAGAACACTCGCATCCCCCGCCGTTCCGAAATCACGATGCCGTGATTTCGCAGGAAACTTAGGTGCTTCGAGGTATTCGACTGCTCCCCCTGAATCGCCGGGAAGATCTCGCAGACACACCGCTCCCCATCGACGAGCAGTTCCAGGATCTTCAGTCGGGTCGGCTGCCCGAGCGCCTTGAGCAGATCTGCTTTCAGTTGCCGCAATCGATCGTCTGCCACAACACCTCCCCCTTATGACTATATGCTCATATAGTATACCCCACTCCGAACCCAGTCAAGCGCGAACTGCGTCTTCACCCATTCCCTTGCAGCAGTTCCTCACCGCACGTTCGAAGTCCCGTTGGCGAACCCGCAGGACCTGGGATACCTTGCGTTCTTCGGTCCGGACCGGACCGCCCGGTCACGTTCAGGAGCAAGAGCAGCACTTCGCTAGGCTGACTGTCCAGTTCCTTCCACATGGAAACCGCCGAGGCGCAGCATGCGCCACGGAACTGCGTGGTGTCGCGGATCGCCTCAGGCACCTGGTCCCGCGCAATGCGCTGGAATCCCCACGACTCTGCCAAGGAAGCAACCGTGGTTGTCAGCAGGTACGCTCTGTGGATGCCCTTTCCTCGAGCCTTTTCGACGAGCGCTTCGTAAAGCCGTCGGCCGATGCCGACCCCTCGATAGGCGGAACTGACCGCCAGCGAGCGAAACAGCGCGTCTGTGCCCTGGATCTCCATACCCCCGCACCCCACAACCTTTCGGTGATGTCGGGCCACCAGGAAGTCGGCCAGATGCGGGGCAACATCTGTGGGGAGACCGGCCTCCACCAGAAGTGCTTCGAGCATGGGAAGGTCGCCTTTCGTGGCCGGCTCGATGGTTGTCCCGGCGACCACTGACGTCGGTTGCGCCTTGACCCCCTCGAACCGCGCGCTCCAGATCTTCCCGGCCGCGGCGTCCGCCAGGGCCGCCACGTCTTGCCCTTCTCCCGCCCCGCAGCAGGAGCTGCCAAACAAGCCCTTGAGTTGACTCGCGTCATACACAATGCGCGACGTGACGCGCACGTCGCGTAATCCAGCCTTCTCAAGCCCCTGGACATAAGCCTCTTCGCTGATCGCCCCGGCCAGGCATCCGGTCCAGGCGTCGCGACTCTCCCGGACCGCCTTCGGGAGGTCTTGCGCCACGATGTCGGAGATGGAGATCCGGCCGCCGGGGCGCAGGATCCTTCCGATCTCGCCGAAGACCGCCGGCTTGTCGGGACTCAGGTTGATCACGCAGTTCGAGATCACCCAGTCCACGGAGGCATCGTCGACCGGCATCTTCTCCGCCTCGCCAAAGCGGAACTCCACGTTGGTGAGGCCGGCGTCCTTGGCGTTCTGGCGGGCGCGCTCGATCATCTCGGGCGTCATGTCCAGGCCGATCACTTTGCCGGTCGGCCCCACTTTTTCCGCGGCGATGAAGCAATCAATGCCTGCGCCCGATCCGATGTCGAGGACCGTCTGGCCTTCTTGGACTCCCGCGAACGCCAGGGGCGTTCCGCACCCGAAGGAGTTCTGGACGGCGTCGGCCGGCAGCCGGCTCAAGTCGGCTTTATCGTAGCCGGCAATCTTGACCATGCCCCCCTTCTGCTCGATCGTGATCGGTCCACAGCAGGAGCTCGACGGGGCCCCCGCCGGGGTGGCTGATGGGCCACAGCAGGAAGAAGGGCCCTGGATGGCTTTCGCATACCGGGACTTCACCGCGTCTTTGATCTCCGCCTGGCTGAACTCTTTCGCACTCATGTCATTCTCCTCGCATCACGCTGAAGCCAGCGGCTCCAGCAAGCCCTTGAGCGCCTCACGCGCCTGCATGCGGACACGTCCGCTGTTCACCGCCATCGCGACGGCCATCGCCTCCCGAATCGCCCCCTCCGAGATTCCTTGCTCCTTGGCCACGCCAAGGTAATACCGCATTCAGGGGTAGCACCCCAGCGTCATCGAGACGGCGGTCCCGATCAGGATCTTGGTCTTCGCGTCCACCTCACCATCGGCAAAGGCGGCCTGGTAAAATTCGTTTGCCAACTGGTCCTGCTTTGGCTTGAGCATGGCGCCTCCCTTTGAGTATCACGACGGTTGCAGTATACAACCATATGTGCAAACCAAATCACACCTTGCAGCACGTCTCCTGCCACCGTCGCGCGCCTCGGGACAGGGCCTCGAGCACCTTGAAAGCCCCTGCCCATTCGTCGGCCGGCACGGTCTGGAGGACGGCCTTCTGTGTCTCGATCATGTCCCGCTGAATCGCGGCGATGATGGCCTTGCCCTGCGGTGTGATGGACACGTGGACGACCCGCCGGTCCTCGGGGTCCTGTCGGCGTTTGATGTAGCCCTTCCGGACCAGTTGTCCCGCCACTCGCGTCATGGTGCTGACGGACTTGAACATCCGCCGCGCGAGCGCCTGCATGGTGAGGTCGCCGTCCTCCACCAGGACGTCCAGGATATGGCTCTGGCTGATAGAGATCCCATAGCAGCAGACCTGGTTCCAGTCGCGGAACTGGTACCGCCGGAGAAGCTCCTTCGTCAAACGGTGTAGCCGCTCAGCCCCTTCGTCCAGTGTCATCATTGCCTCACCCGCCTCCTCCATACTACTTGTACCATGCAATCTACTGCACACATCCCGCCTTGTCAAGAACAACCGCCTGAAATCTGGGGTGTAATGGATTGAACTTGCCTGGGGCCGCTCAGTTCGCAAGGCTCCCGCCCAGGCTGCTCAAAAAGTCCAGATGCAAGGCGGCAAGTGATGGGCCGAGTGAGGCGTACTGGAGGTACGCCGCAACGAGCGCCCGAGCGCGCCAACGCCGCAGGTGGGCCTTTTTGAGCAGCCGGCTAAGGGCAGTGGATCATGCCTTGCGCCCAAAGGCACCCGCCACAGGTGGGAAACGGGTTGTCGTAGCAGTCCTCTTGATTCGCCTCCGAGAGATTGCAGCCCCCGCACCCGGTGCAGGGTGAGAACTCGAATCCTTGGACGCGCCGGCGAAACGCCACATACTCCGGCGCGGTCCACAGGTCGCGGAGATCGCGCTCCGCCACCTGGCCGACCACGTACCGTCGCGATATGCGGTCTTGTCCCCCCAGATAACTGACATGGCTGTGCAGGAGGGGTAGGCACGGGCTAACGTTCCCATCCCAGGCGATCGCCATGGCGCCGCGCTCGACAAACGGGCAGCGGTTCCTGGCCTCCGCCAGGTCGCCGCCGTTCAGGCTGATGCGCAGGCCTCCGCGCATCACGTCCCGCCGAGACTCGAAGGTAATCTGGTCGCCCGTCCAGAGCGGACAAGTTGAGGGGAGGGTCGGAGGAAGAGTACAGGCGACGCGTGAGCACTCGAGGGTAGAGCGCCTCCTCGCACATCGCCTTCGTGTACGGCAGCACGTTGCTGACCATGAATCGGGTCGCCCCCAAACGGTCCCCAAGGCGCAGCACCGCCGGCAGATCGGCGACGTTTCGCTTCATCATCACAAAAGCGATGCCGATCTGGGGTGCGGTCCGATCCGGAGCGGCCGTGCGCGCATCCCGGAACGCCGCGAGATTGGCCAGGACCTGTGGCAAGGCCGCGCCGAGGCGCACGTCCGTGTAACTTTCCGGTGTGGCGCCGTCCAGGGAGACCCAGAGCAGATCGAGCCCCGCCGAAATCAAACGCCGCGACACATCCTGGGTGAGAAGCGTCCCGTTGGTGATGAGCTCCGCCGGCCCGCCGAGGGCTTTCGCCTTCGCCACCATCTCCACGATGCGCGGATGCGCCAACGGTTCGCCGAAGCCGCCAAAGAATACCGTGGGCGGCGGCGAAAACGCGCGGAGCCCATCCGTGATCCGGGCGAAGGTCGCCTCATCCATCTGGCCGAGCGGCTCGTCCCACCCGTGCCGGATGCACGTGCGACACTCCAGATTGCAGCGATTCGTCGGCTCGACGTAAACCTTCGCCAGGCGGTCCCCTGGTTGACGCTGTTGCGCGCCGTTCGCCCCAACAACCATGTGAGGTTGGTCACCACGGCTCAGATCGCAGCGAGACACTACCGCCGGATGGAGCAGCCCGCGTCCCTCCTCGTCGTCGTGCGCTGCAGATTCAGGTTGAACGGTCATGGAGGCATCTCGGAATTGGGTACACTCATCGGTCCCGCCGCCAACGCGGGGCACCACGGCGGAACCGCAGCCATCATCGCCGCCGCTCCCGCCTAACAACACCCCGTCTGAACGTAAAGCGACAGCTTGTCGCCGTCCGCAAGAGGCGTTCGGCCATAGTCGGCCTTCAACAAGATGTCATCGTTATGCACGATGGAGAGGTTGATATTCTCCTCCCATTTCTCCAAGAGCGGAAAGTCCGCCCACACGAACCCGTGGTGAGCCAGGAGGTGTCGAAAGAGATCGTTCGCCGTTCCCCCGGGAAACTCCACCACTCCGCACCCCTTGTTCCCCATCTTTTCGACCAGTTTCCAAAGTCCGACGACCTTGACACTGATCTTCATGGTCACCCCCGGTTGTGAGTCGTCACGCGCGTGTCCGCCGGATTGCGTGCCCACGGATGTCGCGGGAGTTGATCGCGCTAGCGCACCGTACGGAGCAAGTCCACGACCCGGGTTTCGACTTGATCCCGCACGAGACGGAACGTGGCCATGATCTCCGTGTCCGTGCCCTTGGCGGCAGCCGGGTCCTCTAGGGGCCAGTGGAGGCGTTTCACCTCCGGCGGCAGGACCGGGCAGGACTCGTTGGCATGACCGCACACCGTCACCACCACGTCCATCTGTCGAGCCAGGTCCCAGTCGAACGCCTTCGAGTGGTGGCCCGAGATGTCGATCCCCTTCTCCTGCATGACCGCCACGGCAACGGGATTCAGCCGACTCGGCTCCACCCCGGCGCTGTGCGCCTCGATCTGCTCGCCACCGAAGTGCCTCGCGAAGCCCTCGGCCATCTGGCTCCGGGCGGAATTTCCGGTGCACACAAATAAGACCTTGATCGTGGGTTCCATGCGCTCCTGCCCTCCTGCCGCTCGACTCCTCTCCTGGGGCCACGCGCCCGCCGTCGACCTGGCCGACCGCTATTCTCCGGACACTAGCACGCGCAGGAGCTCCCGCAGCCGTCGCCTGGCGCCAGGCTCGAGGTGAGGTGGAATCCTGATCCGTCTGCCGACTCCACGAAATCGACGCGGACCGGCTTGATTTGCTCAAACAGATCCTTCTCGATCGCAAAGGTGACACCGTGATCAGTGTGGGTCACATCGTTCTCTTGGGGCTCGTCCAGAGCCATACCCAGTTTGGGCCCGCCTCAGCCGGGTTGCAAAAGGATTCTCACCGCGGGCCGCCCTTTGTGCTGCCCGAGGACCCCCTCGATTGCCGTCCGTGCGGTTTCTGTGATTTCAATCATGTCATTCCCTTTCTGACGTCGGTTCGCGGTCCGCCCACGGCAGACCTATTTGACGGATCAGGTTCCCCCGAAGAGGGGGATGCCACCGCGCAGAGAGGCCTCTCCTGCGAAGCCAACCGTCACCTTTCCCCCTTCTACGATCACTGGCACATGTCTCTTGCCCCCGGTCAAAGCCAGCATTTCCGAGAGCTTCTCGGGGTGTTGGCCAACGTTCACGTACACCGCCCTGTCCCCATAGGCCGCTCGCGCCTGGCTGCAGTAAGGACAGGTATCGGTGCCGTATATGATGATCGTGTCCGCCATGTCACTCCCCCGGGCACCGCTGTAGCCTCGCCGCCGGTGCATCGGCGAAATACCGCCGCTGGAACCAGAACGCCACGTTGACCAGGCCGATCAGCGCCGGGACCTCCACCAGCGGGCCGATCACCGCGGCGAAGGCCGCTCCGGAGTTCAAGCCGAAGACCGCCACGGCCACGGCGATCGCCAGCTCGAAATTGTTGCTGGCCGCCGTGAAGGAGAGCGACGCGCTCTTCGGGTAATCGGCCCCCAGCCGGTAGCTCAGGTAGAACGACACCAGGAACATCACCACGAAGTAGATCAGGAGCGGCACCGCGATCCGCAGGACGTCCAGGGGCAAGCGGACGATGTACTCCCCCTTCAGGCTGAACATCACCACGATGGTGAACAGCAGCGAGATCAGCGTGATGGGGGAAATCCGCGGGATGAATACCTTCTGATACCATTCCTTGCCCTTCAGCGGAATGAGGGTGAAGCGCGTGATGACCCCGGCGATGAACGGTATCCCCAGGTAAATAAACACGCTCTCGGCGATCTGCCCGATGGAGATGTTCACCACCGTACCCTGCAGGCCGAACCAGCGGGGCAGCACCGTGATGAACACATACGCAAACACCGAGAAGAACAAGACCTGGAAGATGGAATTGAACGCCACCAAGGCCGCGCAGTACTCCGTGTCGCCCCGCGCCAGCTCGTTCCAGACGATGACCATGGCGATGCAGCGGGCCAGGCCGATCATGATCAGCCCGACCATGTACTCGGGGTAATCCCGCAGAAACGTGATCGCCAGGATGAACATCAGGATCGGGCCGATCACCCAGTTCTGCACCAGGGAAAGGAGAAGGATCCTGACGTCCTTGAAGACCCGGCCGATCTCCTCATACTTCACCTTGGCGAGCGGCGGATACATCATCAGGATGAGGCCGATCGCGATGGGGAATGAGGTCGTCCCCACCTGAAAGGCGGAGATCCACGCCGTGCTCGTTGGGAAGAAGTATCCCTGTCCGACTCCAATGAACATCGCCAGGAAGATCCAGACCGTGAGATACCGATCGAGAAACGACAGCTTTTTCACCACACCGTCAGTCATGCGCTCGCTCCTATGATTCGTTGCGGTCCCGTACCCAGCGTCATATGTCGCAGAGCGCATATGTTTGCCCACAAGAGTCACGGACGGCTCCGCGTCAGACACCGCCCGACCTTTCCCGCGGCCAACCGACGCCGCAGACTGGAGTCGTCCCGTTGGCCGAGTGGTGTCTTGTCCAGGTGGCCGCACAACACTGCGAGCAGATCCTGCACCAGGCGAGCCTGCACGCCACGGCGCCCCAGACGGTAGTGCATCCACCGGCCGTCCCGCCGGGCCTCGACGAGGCCGACGGCGCGGAGACTGCGCAGGTGCCGGGAGATCTTGTACTGCGGCATGCGGAGCGTATCCACAAGCTCGCAGACGCACAGTTCCTGCTGACGCAGCAACCGCAGCAGTCGGAGCCGTGTCGGGTCCGCCAACATATCCAGGACGCGAGCAATGTCCTTCATCCTCGACCTCAACACATGCACGTGTCTGCATATGATAGTCTGTTGAGACGCGTGTGGCAATCCAATGCCTTCGAATGTTCTTGAGATCCACAATTAGGCCGTGCCAACAGAGACCGAGACGGTGAGTGCTATTGCAGAATTCGGAAACCAAGTACGGCGGCGCCTACGGCGAGCACGATCCAGATGAACACGATGATCCCGCCGGCGATCCAGTTCCTGGGCTTGCCGCCCGCCATGGCGATCGCCGCCTTCTCCCGGCATTCGGCCATCACCTCGGGCGGGATGGCCCTGAGGACGAACGCGATGCCAAGGGGAATCAGGATCAGGTCGTCCAGGTAGCCGAGGACGGGGACAAAATCGGGGATGAGGTCGATCGGGCTGAACGCGTACCCGACGATGCAGGCTGCCAGCACCCGACCGTACCATGGCACCCGCGGGTCCCGGCACGCCAGATAGACGGCGTACGTCTCCCGTTTCAGCGCCCGCGCTCGCCCCGTCCACGTGGCCCAAAATCCCACTGATCGCCTCCTCCAACGTGCGCGAGGATGGTATCAGGTCCGTCTCCCGCCTGTCCACTGTCCCCAGAGGCAATCGGGCCACGGGTGCCGGCTTGACCAATCGCCGCTCCCTTGGTAGAACAGGACCGCGCCGCGGCTTTGTCCAACGACGGCTCGATCCCGGGGTGAGCATCGATCATCCGAAAACAGGAGGACATTCCGTGCCTCGCCTCCCGAGTCTCCCTCTCAGGCGCACGCCGCCCGGCCGTGGTCGCATACCCAAAATCCGCACGCCCAAGGAGCCGGAATCCCGCCTCGGCCCACGCAAGATCGGGGTGATCGATGTCGGCTCAAATACGAGCCGATTGATCATCCTGGCCCACACCCCAGGGGTCTCGTTCCGCCTGATCGATCAAGTACGGGAACAGGTCCGCCTCAGCGAGGGAATGGGAGCGGAGGGTCTGTTGCGGGCGCAACCGATGGAACGCACGATTCGCCTGCTCCGGGTCTTTCGGGGACTCTGCGAGGCGAACGGCATCGACACCATCGTGGCCGTGGGAACCAGCGCCGTACGCGATGCCCGCAACCAGACCGAGTTCCTGAAGCGAATCCGGGAAGAGGTCGGCCTCACCCTGCGCGTCCTGACCGGAGAGGAGGAGGCCCATTACGGATTTCTCGGGGCAGTCAACAGCCTCGCCATCGGGAACAGTCTGGTGGTTGACATCGGCGGTGGGAGCATGGAGTTGGTCCGGGTCGAAGACCGCCGGCCGGTCAAGACCGTCATGCTGCCGGCCGGGGCGGTGCGCCTGACCGAAGCCTTTCTGCGCGAAGACCCACCCAAGGCCGCCGAGATCCGCACCCTGTCTCGGTACATCGAGTACTTGTTGCGCGACCTGTCCTGGATTGAAGGAGGACCGGGCGAGAGCCTCGTCGGAATGGGCGGAACCATCCGGACGCTGGCCAAGATCGACCAGCATCTGCAGGACTACCCCCTGGACCGGGTCCACGGCTACGTCCTCAGTCGCCGCCGGCTCGAGCAGATCGTGCAGCGACTGGCCAAGCTGCCCCTGCGAAAACGTCGGAAGTTTCCCGGACTGAGCAGCGATCGGGCGGATGTCATCCTGGCCGGCGCCTTGGTGCTGTTTCAGGTCCTGGAGCAGGCCGGATACGGCGAATTGGTGGTTTCGGGCCAGGGGCTTCGCGAGGGTGTGTTCTACGAGCACTTTCTGAGAAACACGGGACGCGATACGGTCGAGAATCCGCGCGCCTTCGGACTCGCGAACCTCAGCCTCCTCTACGATCTGAACTGGCCGCATGCCCGCCACGTGGAAAGGCTGGCGGTGTCCCTGTTCGACCAACTGCGTCCGTTGCACCGCTACGGCGACCAGGAGCGGGCGGCGCTGTCCGCCGCCGCGCTCCTCCATGATCTCGGATTGGCGATCGACTACTACAGCCACCACGAATACTCATCTCGCATCCTCCTGGACGCCGATCTCCCCGGCTTCCGGCACCGCGAAGTGGCCCTGATGTCGCAACTCGTGCTCTACCACCGTCGCGGGATGCCCAAGGCGCAGCCTTTCCCCGGACTCCTCACGCACGACGACGACGAGCGGATTCGGAAGCTGGGAGCTCTGCTTCGGCTGGCGGAGTATCTGGAACGCAGCCGGACGCAGGTCGTGCACACCATCCGGTGCCGCATCCAGCCCCGGTCGGTGACCCTGGAGTGCCTGGTGCGGGGCGACGCGTCGACCGAGTTGTGGGCTACGGAGCGGAAATCCGACCTGTTCCAGGATGCCTTCAAGAAGAGCCTGATCCTGCGCATGCGGCAGGCGCCCGTACCCAGGTCGAGCATTCGGCCCGCCGATGACAGCCGAGTCGACCCACTCTCCCGACGGATGCGGGAGATCATGGCGCTGGCGACGAAACCCAAATCCCGTGGAACACTCAAGAAGGCGCAGACGGCGGGAGACGCATAACCAGGGGTGGCCACGCACGGACCTGAGGCAAAGCCCTACAGTGAGTCCGACGCAAAGAGCGCCGAACCGGGCCGAAGAGCCATCCAGAGGATGGGCGGCCCATCCCGAGGACGGGTACGCCGCGGCTGTGCCGTTTTCAGCGGCCGGCTACTCCTCTGGCCGGGTCAGGGGTCGGAACCGCGTGGGGGATGCCTTGGCGGCGCGTGTGGCCTCGACGGAGTCCAGGAAAAATCTCTCCTGGGCTCGCACCGCCGGAGTCTTCCCCTTGACCCGTTCATAGGTGCCGTCCGGAAGCAGTCGACGCGCTTTGGCGGTGTCGGCGAAACATGTCTCCAGGATTCCGACGAGTCGCCGCACCAGGGCCGGCGACCGGACCGGGAACAGGAGTTCCAGCCGCCGATCCAGATTGCGCGACATCCAGTCCGCGCTGCTCAGGTACACCTCGTCGTTCCCGCCGTTGCGGAAGTAGAAGACACGCGCGTGCTCCAGATAACGGTCGACGATCGAGCGCACCTCGATCGTTTCCGACACACCCTTCACCCCGGGCCGAAGACAGCAGATCCCCCGGACATTCAGCAGCACCTTGACACCTGCTCGGCTAGCCCGGTAGAGCGCCTTGCAGACCTTGGGATCCTGCAGGGAGTTCACCTTGGCCATGATCAGCCCAGACCGGTCCGGCGTCGAGACCTGGATTTCGCGGTCGATCAACTCCGCGAAACGCTGCCGGAGATCCGTGGGGGCAATGGTCAGGCTGGTCCAGCCGGTGATCTCAGACGCCCCCGTGAGTACGTTGAAGAAGGCGGCGACATCCGCTGCCAGATCGCGCTGGCCGGTCAGCAGGCCAATATCCGAGTACAGTCGCGCGGTTCGGTCGTTGTAGTTGCCCGTTGACAGATGCACGTAGCGGCGAATACGTCCGGCCTCGCGCCGGACGATCAGTAAGGCCTTGGCGTGCGTCTTGAGCCCGGCCACCCCGTAAATCACGTGGCACCCGGCGTCCTCCATTCGCCGCGCCCATCCGACGTTCCGCGCCTCATCGAACCGCGCCTTCAACTCCACCAGTACCGTCACCTGCTTGCCGTTCCGGGCCGCCCGCTCAAGTGCTCGAACAATGGGCGAGTCACCGCTCGTCCGGTAGAGCGTCTGCTTGATCGCCAGAACTCCTGCATCCTCCGCAGCCAGATCCAGAAGCTGAACCACCGGATCGAATCGCTCGTACGGATGGAAGAGCAACACGTCGCGATCCTGGACTGCCGCCCAAAGATCGTCGGTGCCCGCCAGATCCTGCGCAGGCTGGGGCGGCCAGTCGGGATACCGCAGCGAGTCGAAACCGTGACGGTTCGCCAGGTCCATCAGCGCGGTGGCGTCCAGCATGCCCTCAATCTGGTAGATCCCCTCGGGCGGAACGCCCAACCATTCCGGGAGCCAGCGGGCAATGCGCGGGTCCGCGTCCGCGCTGATCTCGAGACGCACTGTCGCCCGGCGGCGCCGAGACAGGACCGCCTCTTCGACGACGTGGAGCAGGTCTTCGCTGTCGTCGTCCCGGATGGGTACATCGGCATCCCGCGTGACACGGAAGAGCCCCGTGCCCTGAATCGCGACGCCGGGAAAGAGCAGATCCAGATTGGCGACGATGACGTGTTCGAGACGGGCAAGCTTCACCCCCGCCTCCGCGGGAACCGCCAGGAAACGGGACCAAGGCGTGGGCTGCGGCACCACCACGATCCGCCACGGGGGCTCCGCCCCCTTCGCCTCCACGACGACCGCCACCAGGAGTTGGAGGCCGGGCAGCAGCGGCGTCGGGTCGAGATCCTGAACCGCCAGCGGCGTCAGAACGGGGAGAATCTCGGCGGCGAAGTGGTCCCGCAGGAAGGTCCGCTGCGAAGGCGTCCACGCCTGCGGCTCCAGAACGTCGAGTCCCCGCTCGCGCAAGAGTCCGAGCACGCGAGCGATCCCTTCTCCCTGCTCCGCAACCATCCGATGGGTGCGCCGGCCGATCTGCTCGAGTTGCTGACCGGGACTCATGCCGCTAGGATCCCGGCGGCGCACACCCGCTGCCCTCTGCTGGAGCAGGCCGGCCACCCGGACCATGAAGAACTCATCCAGGTTCGAGCTGACGATGGCCAGGAACTTCAGGCGCTCCAGAAGCGGCAACTCTTCCGCCAACCCCTCTCGCAGAACCCGGTCGTTGAACTCGAGCCAGCTGAGCTCGCGATTGATGTAGATCTCCGGATTGTCGAGATCGACCTTTGCCATGGGATTCTCCGCTTTCCTCCGATGTGCCGCGCATGCGCCAGGGATGGATTCACGCCGGGAGAGCGACAGCCGCCGCGCGCTCTTCTTCCAGGCGGATCTTGAATCCGAAGATGTCCGTGAACAGATCGGATTTCTGCTGGACGGCCTGACGCTCCAGGGTGAGATCGGACACGCCCGGGATGCTCAGGACCAACTCGTCGTCGTTCCGTTCGCAACGGAAATCCCGCACCTGCGCGGCGTGGGCTCGATCCAAGGCGTCCGCGACCCGCAGGAGGGCCGCCAGCTTACTGACGACGATGCGCTTGTCGCGTGTCAGAGCCATGTAATCCAGATGGGCGGGCTGTGGGGCGGCCCGGCGGTGGTAGCGGGCCGCATGGGCGACCAGGAGGTGTTCCTCGCGGCTCAGGCCGAAAATCTCGGCATTGGCGATCAAGTAGTAGCTGTGTTTGTGGTGGGAGCGGTTACTGACGAAGCCTCCGACCTCGTGCAGGAGCGCCGCCACTCGGAGAAGCAGTCGGTGGCGCGGGTTCAAGCCATGTTCCGGCAGCAGTTCATCAAAGAGGCGGATCGCCAGATCGGCCACGGCCTGGGCGTGGCGACGATCTGCGCGGTATTTTCGCGCCACAGCCTGCGCCGACCGCACGATCCCTTTTGCCAGTGCCTCGTCCTCCTTGCCGGTGACCCGACTGGCCAAGTCCAGCAGCAGGCCGTTCCGCATGGACACCTGCGAGACGAACAGTTCGGCGGCTTGCGTGGAGTCAAGCAGCGCCCGGTAGACCATGAGCGCCGGGTTGAGCGTTTCAGCGTCCGCAAATTCCAGCTCGAAAGTCCGGGAAAGCTCTTCGGTGGTCTGACGCTCGCACTGACGGGCCAGCTTGTCAAAGGGGCCCCGAGGCACCACGAACAGGCCTTCCGAGCCGACCGGTTTTCCGATCCGCCGGGCCACGAACCGCGCGTCGCCTCCGATCGCGATGAACGTCCCGATGCGATCCAGGGGGACACCGCTCTGCGTCGCACCGAGGACGTTCGAGATATGCTGACGCAGAATCTCCGCGGCCCGGTTGGCAGGTTCGCCGCCTCCCAGCAATCCCTCCCGCATGCGGATGGATCCCATAGGCAGGCTCTGGGATTCGACGATCTCCCCCTGGGACAGCACCGTGAGCAACGTGCTGCCCCCGCCGACATGCGCAACCAGGAGCAGGCCCCGCTTGGCGCGCAGCTCCGGACTGAGATGCCGGCGAACGCCGGCCACGGTCAACCGACTCTCCTCCGCCGTATCCAGGATCTCCAATTCCAACCCGGTGGTCATCAGCACCCGATCGAGGAACATGTCGCTGTTGCCGGCTTCACGCACCGCGCTGGTCGCAACCGCGCGCAGGTGCACCGGCCGATACGTGTCCAGGATCCGGCGAAACTCCCGGAGGATCCCCACGGCCGCCCGAATCGTCGGACCGCTCAACCGGCCGCGTCGAAATGCGTCCTGACCAAGCCGGATACCCTTCTGCAGGTTTTCGAGAACTTCGATGCTCCCATCCGGCAGCACCTCGGCCACGACCAACCGGATCGCATTCGAACCGATGTCCACCCCACCAACGACTTGTGCGGGGGCTTGGGGCTCACGGTCCTTTTTCTCTTTCTCGTTCGCGCTCATGGAGCCTCCACGCCTCTGTATGGCCCCGCTGGTCCCGTGCGAAAGGGATCGCCACAGTCCCGCCACCGGCGCACGCCCAGAGCCGTTCCGTCCCGAGGAATTACTTGATCAGAAAGGAGTCTAGCACAAAGGCCCGGCGAACGATGTTACAGTTCCGTGACAGGCCCGGCGCCGGTCTGTGCTTGGTCTTCCGGGCGACCACTATCCTCTGGAGCTAATGCAGAGCACCGCCTCAGGAGAGATGAATCCGTGACGGTCCTGGCCAAAGCGGTCGACATGGGATAGACGATTACTCGGCAACTCGGTCGGATGGTCGGGGGGCAGGCAGAATTCTTGCCGCTCTTCAAATCCAGGCACCCCGGGCAGCCTCCCTATTTTCCGGAAGTCAATCACATGGGCGTGATCCCGGAGACCTGGATTCCTTTCTGCGCTTCTGAGCATACGCCTCAACTGTGAGAAGATACGAGGGATGGTCGAGCCCGGTCGGGGGATAATACTCGTCGTGCGTGTACCGAAAGCCCAGTTTCTCCAGGACCCGCCGAGAGGCCGCGTTGCCGGGATTGTGCCCCGCGAAGAGCGCCTTCACTCCGAGAGTGTGGAAGGCGTACTCCATCGCTGTTTGCGTCGCCTCCGGCGCATACCCTTGGCCCCAAAAGGCCTTCCGCAGGTGGACCCCAATCTCGCAAATCCCCTCCTCCGACTTGTAGGGACGCAGCCCGCAGCACCCAGCATACTCGCCCGTGGCAAGCAGGAATATAGGCCAATACTGGATGCCGTGCGACTGCATGGTCGCGATCTCTCGGGAGAGCCGCTCCTGCACTTGCTCCCTGGAGAAAGGTCCCCCGATGAGTCTGGTCACCTCGGGGTCGCCCCAGAGGCCCATTGCCAGTTCAATGTCCGCCTCCGACCACGTGCGGAATCCAAGGCGCTCGCTCTGGAGAAAATACGTGGTCGTTTGCGGTCGAGCGCGGCGGTTCTGGGTCTTGCGTGACGCCCATGAGGTCAATCCGTTCTAGAGGATGGCAGCGCACCGGCCCATCGAACCCGGCTGAACGCTCACTTCTGGCAGACGAAGATCGAGAACTCCTCGGGTGTGGCCGGGTTCTTCGCGAAATCCTTGTACGCCTTCACCGATGTGAACCCCGCACCCTGCAGATAGTCGAGCACTTCCGTGTAGCCGAGTGCGCGTTGATGCTCCCGGTACTCGACGATCTCGGCCGCCGTCGGTGTCAATGACGATGCAATACTCGTCTCGAACGCCATCCTGAATGGATTTTTCGGTGAGGATGAACTTCCCGTCCTTCTCCGTCCAGCTCCTGACGGGCTGCGCCGTCTCCCCTTTTCGGCTCGGTACCAACCGCGGCCCCTGGAACACGTAGAGGAATGAGCAGCCTGGCTTGAGCGCCGCCTGTATGGCCGAGAAATGTTTCTTGATCTCCTCGTCCCTCATGAATCCGATCACATGCCAGTACGCCAGCACGAAATCGAAATGGGCCTTCTCGGTCAACGCGGACGCAGGCTGAAAGCGAAACTCCACGGCAACACTAGCGTCCAGCGCGGCCTCTTTCGCTTGAGCGAGGAACCCTTGGGCGATATCGATCCCGACCACGCGGTAACCTCGCCGCGCGAACTCAATCGCGTGGCGGCCGATTCCGCATCCCACGTCCAAGACATCCAGCGGCGGGTTCAGGCCAACGAAATCCTCGATGACATCCACATCCTTGGCGCTTGCCTGAGCGTCCGGAAACGGAACCAACGCCGCAAAACCTTCCTGGGAATCCTCGTTCTCCCACGCAAACCGAACGACCTTCCGCTTCATCGCCATGAGGTGGTTCCTTCAGCGCGCCCAATGCGGCTGCGCCGAGCCTGGGTTGTGGATATCAGACCCCGAACTGCCGCAGGTGGTGGTCGTTGTGCAGACAGACAAGTCGGCCCCATTCCTTGGTGGAAAGAGACCCGAAGCCCGGGTGCGGTCCGAACGGCCCACCCTTGCGGCCCCGCTCGACAAACCGCTCAAGCGCGGCCCGCCACGCGTCCTGGTCTGCCTCCCAAGTCGTGGGCTGTGTGCGCTGAAACTCGGAATGGTGTATGGCCACCGGGGCACTGAGCAAAACACGACGGCCCTCTTGGTGGGTAACCCGAGAGGGCCGCTTGGAACTTCCCAGAGTCTTTTCGAGCGGTAGCTTCTTTGACAATCCCTGACCAACCTCATCCGACCGCCCTCCGCATTTGTTTCGGAGAACCGCCGCTGTCGGCCGAAGCTACTCCTTGCCTGTCGTCTCTGTCAAGCCGGACCGCGCCTTACAGAACTCCAGATAATCGTTCACGGAGTCCCGAAATGCCTTTCGCAGTTCGCCGCCCGTCTTGCCCGCGAAAGTGATCACGTCGCGGAGATTGACGACCTCCCCGTGGAACAGTCCGGCGCTGTCGTCGAACTCGACCTTAGCGATGTACTCCTTGTACTTCATCATGGCGTGATCCCCGCTTCCGCCGGAAACGTCCTGGAGGCCAGTCGCCAAGATCGGCTCAGACGTATACGCCGCCGCACACAGATGCTACGGTTCGTTCTTCTTGTAACTCTCCGCCAGCAGCTCCATGGGGTGCATGACCTTGATCTTCGAGCCCTTGGCCGCCAGCATGGCCTTGAGCTGGGTGAGGCAGGAGGGGCAGCCGCTCACCACGACGTCGGCCTTGGTCTCCAGGATGCTGTCGGCCTTGTTCCCGCCGACCCCCTCCGAGAGTTCGGGGTGGGTGACGCAGAACGAGCCTGCGGCCCCGCAGCAGACGTCGGCGCCTTTCATCTCGACGTACTCGACGCCGGGGATGCTCTTCAAGATCTCGCGCGGCTGGCTCTTGACGCCCTGGCCTCTGACCAGATGGCACGGATCGTGGTACGTGACGCGAAGCGGAGCGTGGAACTGCGGCTTCGGGAACTCGTGCTTGACCAGAAACTCCGAGATGTCGGCCGCACGCTCGGCGAGCCGTTCGGCCCGCTCGCGGTACTCGGGGTCGTCTTTCAGGAGATGCTTGTATTCCTTGAGGGCCGCGCCGCACGAGGCGCAGTCGCTGACGACGTGATCGTACTTCTCCAGCGTCGCGATGTTCTTGCGGGCCAGGTCCCGCGCCGTCTCGATGTCGCCGTAGGCCCGGTGCGGCACCCCGCAGCAGGCCACCTCGGGCGCCTCCACCCGGAAGCCTCCCCGGACGAGCATGGTCCGCGTGGCCATGGCCGCGTCGGCATACCCCCAGTTCATGAAGCAGCCGGCAAAGTACCCCACCGTTCCGCGGCGTCCGTCGCCGTTGGTCGGCAGCTTCCCGGCCTTCGCACGGAAAGACCGCAGCGGCGCCGGCGGCATGGCGCGGAGGGCGGCCCGGATCGTCGCCGGAAGCTTCTCGCCCAGGGGTCCATCGGCGAGCTGGGGCAACCCCAATCGGTGAGCGAGGTGAAGGCCCGGCGTCCCTGCAGCCAGCGCGCCCGGGATCGAGAGCGCCTTGAGGAGCAACCGGATCGGCAGCGGCAGGCCCAGCTCCTTGGCGAGGCCGGCCCGCGCCTCCAAAAACAGGTCGGTCGTCGGCACGAAGCTCGGACAGTTGGCGGCACAGGCCCCGCAGAGGAGGCAGTCCTCGAGCTTGGCCCGCACCGCTTCCCCGGCCTCCAGGCGACCATCCGCCACGGCTTCGAGCAAGGCGACCTTCCCGCGCGCCGCCATCCCCTCGTGCACCGTGTTCTGGTAAAGCGGGCAGACGGAGGTGCAGGAGCCGCACTTGTTGCACTTGAAGAGGGCGGCGATCTCGGCGAACTCCATCACGCCCTCCAGATCTTCCCGGGATTCAGGATGTTCTTTGGATCCAGCGCCCGCTTGATGTCGGCCATCAGCTTCACCGTCTGCTTCGAGACCGCCAAATCCATGTAGGGCAGCTTGCTCAATCCGATGCCGTGCTCGCCGGACAGCGTCCCGCCCAGCTTCACGGACGCCTCGAAGATGGCGGCGATGGCCTGCTCGACCCGCTCCATCTCCTTGTGATCGCGCCGATCGGTCAGGATGTTCGGGTGGAGGTTTCCGTCCCCCGCGTGGCCGAAGATCACGATGGGCAGATCGTATTCCTTGGCGATCCGCTGGATCTCCCGCACCATGGCGGGGATGGCGCTCCGCGGCACGCTGATGTCCTCGCCGATCTTGCTGGGGCGAGCCGCCGAGATCGCCGGCGAGATGGAGCGCCGCGCCTTCCAGAGCGACTCCTCTTCCTTCTTGTCCTTGGCCGCCTGGAAACTCCGCACCCCCTTCTCGCGGCAGATCCGGCCGATCACCTCGGCCTCGGCCTCCACGGCCGCCGGCATTCCGTCCACTTCGATGAGGAGAATGGCCTCGGCGTCCCGCGGTAAGCCGAGCTTCAGATAGTCCTCCACGCAGTTGATGCTCTTCTGGTCCATGATCTCCAGCGTGGACGGGATCACGCCGCCCGCCATGATCCCCGCCACCGCCTCCGCCGCGCCATCCAGTCGGTCGAAGATGGCCAGCATCACCTTCTTGGCCGGCGGCTTCGGCAGGAGGCGCAGCGTGGCCTCGGTGATCACACCCAGCGTCCCCTCCGATCCGACGAAGAGTTGGACCAGGTTGTACCCGGTCACGTTCTTGATCTGCTTCCCGCCGAGGCGCACCACGTCCCCACTGGGTACCACCACTTCCAGCCCCAGGACGTAGTCCTTGGTCACCCCGTACTTCACCCCGTGCGGACCGCCCGCGTTCTCGGCGATATTGCCGCCCAGCGTGCAGTAATTCAGGCTGGCAGGATCCGGCGGATAGAACATTCCGGCATCCTCCACCGTCTTCTGGAAGACGCCCGTAATGACGCCCGGCTCCACCACTGCGACCATGCTGTCGGTATCCAGTTCCTTGATGGCGCGCATCCCGGCCAGGACGAGGGCGATCCCCCCTTGGGCCGGAACCGAGCCCCCCGAAAGGCCGGTGCCCGCGCCTCGCGGGACCACGGGGACCTCGTGGTCGGAGGCGAAACGAAGGACGGCCGACACCTCGGCGGGGTTCCGCACCTGGGCGATCACGTCCGGCAAGGCCTTGATGCTGGTGCCGTCGTAGGCGTAGAGCGTCCGGTCCTCGACCCCATCGAAGACCTGCTTTGCGGGAAGCACTCGGCGCAGGTCAGCGGCGAGCGAGCGGGTTTCTGTCGCCATCACTTCTCTCCTCATTCCGTAGAACCCATTTCCGAAGCGGCCGGATCCCGACGGTTTCAAGACTGGTAGGGATTACCTCTAGCCGCAGGTATGATACCGCCCTTACGCGCTTCGCAAAAGCCCGCCAGGCCTACCGGCACTCAATTGTCTGTGGTTTCGAACGCAGTGGCGACGGCAGAGAGAAATCGTGAGGCGTGAGGCACAGTAGGCCAGCGACCCCGTTTCCCATCCCCATCCCTGTCCCTGTCGCTATCCCTGTCGCCCTCTTCAGCGGGTCAGCGCAGCCAGGTATTCCTCGACGACACCAAGGTACGTGGCTACTTCTGCATCCCCGATCGGAACGGACAGGCAGCATCGCCCGCCCTCGGAGAGGAAGACGCCCCGGTTCATGCCGAACAGGAACAGGGCGGTGTGCAGCAGGGTGCTCGTCTGCAAGGTATCGCGATAGCAGCGCACGGGCGCCTCGCTGAAGTGAATCTTGAACATCGAGCCGATCCCGCTCACGTAGAGCGGAACCTGATACCGGACGCCAAGCGCCTGCACCGCGTCGCGAAGCCGGTCGCCTCTGGCGTTCAGACGGGCATACACCGGTTCGGTGAGCTGCTCCATGGTGGCGATCCCGGCGGACATCGTTATCGGGTTGGCGTTGAACGTCCCGGCGTGCGGAATCAGACCGCCGCCTGTCGCCGTGTTGAACAGCGCCATGATGTCCCGCCGGCCGCCGAAAGCCCCAACCGGAAATCCGCCCCCGATGATCTTCCCGAAACAGGTCAGATCCGGCGTGATCCCGAAGAGCTTCTGCGCCCCGCCGCGATCCAGACGGAAGCTTTGGACCTCGTCCAGAATGAACACGATGCCGAGCCGCTTCGCCTCCTCCCGCAACCCGACCAGAAACTCCCTCTTCGCCGGCACGAAGCCGACGCTGCCGAGGATCGGTTCGACGATGACGCACGCCAGGTCGGACGCGCGCGCCGCCAGGATGCGTCGCGCCACGTCAAGGTTGTTGTAGGGGATGATGATGACGTCGTCCAGGACGCGCTGGGTGATCCCGGCCGACCCCGCCACGGGCACCGGCGCCTCGGCCCGCCCGCCGCCGCCCGCCGGAACGCGCACGCTGATCTCGACACAGTCGTGCGAGCCGTGATATCCGCCTTCCATCTTGGCGATCTTCGGCCGCCCGGTGAACGCCCGCGCGGCGCGAATCGCCATCTGCGTCCCCTCGCTCCCGCTGTTGGTGAACCGGATCTGCTCCACCGAGGCCACACGCTCGACGAGCATTTCCGCCAGGACCGTCTCGAGGCCGGAGTTCGTCTGGAAGGCCGTCCCGCGGGTAAGTTGCTCCTCCACGGCCTTCGTCATGATCGCCGGGCGGTGACCCAGAATCAAAGTCGTGGCGCAGTTGAAGAGGTCCAATCGCCGATTCCCATCCAGGTCGGTCATCCAGCAGCCATCGCCGGAAGCCGTCTGGCAGGGAAACGGTGGGAAGTAGCACAGTGTGCGGGAGACCCCGCCCGGCAGGACGCGGCAGGACCGCGCGAACGCCTCCTTGGACTTCGGATTGCTTCGTTCGTAGGCCGCCTGCTCCTGCGTCAGAATCTCCTCGGCCCTAGGCTCGAGATCTCCCAGCCTCCTCATCACGCCTCTCCTTTCGCTCGGGCGGTCCAGTGTAGGTTCAGGTTATCTTCGGCGCACGCGCGGGGCGCCGTCAAGGTCTTTCTTTGATCGCTGTGATCGCTGGTCTTGACATTCCCGGGGATTCCGCGACATATTTCCGTGGCCCGCCGGTCTCGGATATGCCGTGCTTGCGGTCAAGCTCGACCGCCTGGATGAACCCGACTCAGTCACGAAAGGATGAGACGACCATGCTGAAGACCGAAGAACTGCTCGCAAAACGGGTGTTTCCATATCATCTCGAACGGTACTGCGCGCAGGTCATGGAACAGACGGGTCTGTCCGCGGCGGACGCGGCAGTCTCCGCCCGCGTGCTAGCCACCACGGATAGCTGGGGCGTCCACACGCATGGGACTCGACAGATTCGGCCCTTGATGAAGAACCTCCGCGATGGTCGGATCGACGCCAGGGCCCACCCCACGATTCTCCGGGAGGGGCCGGCTTTCGCCGTGGTGGATGGGCGTCATGCCATGCCACCCGTGACGGCGAGCTTTGCGATGGACACGGCCATGCGAAAGGCGAAAGAGGCGGGCATCGCCTACGTCGGCGTGACCCGAAGCAGCCACTTCGGCGCCGCCGGTTACTACGCTACAATGGCGCTCCGGCACGACATGATCGGCGTGGCGATGACCAACACGGACCCGTGGATGACCGTACCGGGCGGCAAGGGGCCGATCATGGGAACGAATCCCATCGCCTACGCGATCCCGGCCGGCGACGAGCGCCCGGTCTTCCTGGACATCGCCACCAGCTCGGTGGCGGTGACGAAGATCCTGGCTGCGAAGGCCCTGGGAAAAACGCTGCCCGACAAGTGGTTGGTGGATGAGCATGGGGTGCCCACCGACAACCCGTCCCGGTATCCTGAACACGGCGCGCTCCTGCCCATGGCCGGACACAAGGGGTACGGATTGGCGGTTCTGGTCGAGACGCTGACCGCCATCGTCACGGGGGCTGCGGTTCTCAGCGGCGTGAAGTGCTGGCTTTTCGACATACCGGACCGAGCCGATCAGGGGCACGCCTTTGTAGCCATCAATGTGGGCGCCATGATGACCATGGCAACCTTCAAGGCCCGGATGGATGCCATGATCCGAGAGATCAAGGGCGCGCCCAAGACTGCAGGCGGGCGAATCTACCTGCCCGGCGAGATGGAGTGGGAGCGGCAGGACGCGGCGAACCGCGAGGGCATGCGACTTCCCGACTACGTCCTCGTCAATCTGATCGGCCTCGCCGAGGACACCGACACAACGGCCGACCTCGTCGCGATCTTTCGTTGAGGGTGCAACGCGCGCGGCCTATGCCGCGAGAGCTTTAGCCTTCAGGTCTTCCAGGCTGACGAACTCCAGGGCCGCAATATGCGTCGCCTCCAGGATTACCGGAGGCGCTACGCCCGCGTCCATCGCCTCCTTCCAACGCATGGCGCACAGACACCACCGGTCGCCGGGCTTCAGGCCGGGGAAACCATGGTCTGGCATGGGCGTGGACAGGTCGTTCCCTTGCCGGCTGGTAAAGGCCAGGAATCGGTCCGTCATCTGCGCGCAGACCACGTGGACCCCAAGATCGCCGGGACCGATTTGACAGAATCCATCCCGGTGGAAGCCCGTCATCGGCGAGACGCAACACGATTTCAAATCACCGCCCAGCACGTTCTTCGCCATCACTCCCCCTATTTTCTGGCCTGCCTCGCCGAATTGTCCTGCGGCACGGTGTTCCCTATCCGCCGTCCGCGCCCCACTCCTCTGTGTTCTCTGTCCTTGACGTCTGGCCTTTGTTCTTCCCCAATCGACTTCTCGACGAATTGACCAGTTGACCAATTGCCCAATTGCCTCTCTACAGCGGCTCGATATCCACCCAGCGGCGCTCGCGCCAAGAGGTGAGGCCGGCCTCGGCAAGCTGCACGCCCTTGGCCCCCTCGCGCAGCGTCCAGCGGAAGGGCTCGTCGAGCGCCACGTGGCGCAGGAACAGCTCCCACTGGACCTTGAAGGCATTGTCGTAGGCGCAGGCGTCCGGCACCTCGGTCCAGCTCCGATAGAAGTCCAGCGGCTGGTCCACGTCCGGGTTCCAGATCGGGCGCGGCGTCGCGCCGGCGGACTGGATCCAGCACTTGCGCAGGCCCACCACCGCCGTGCCGTGGGTACCGTCCACCTGCAGCGTCAAGAGATCGTCCCGCCGCACCCGCACGCACCACGAACTGTTGAAGTGACACACGATGCCGTTATCCAGCAGGAACGTGGCGTAGGCCGCATCGTCGGCGGTGCACCGATAGGGTCTGCCGTTCTCGTCCATCCGTTCCGGAACGTGGGTCGCACCGAGGCAGCTCACCGACCGCACCGCGCCAAACAGGTTGTCCAGCACGTATCGCCAGTGGCAGAGCATGTCCAGGGCGATGCCGCCTCCATCTTCGGTCCGATAGTTCCAGGACGGCCGCTGCGGTGGCTGCTCGCTCGCGAATCCGTCGAACACCCAGTAGCCGAATTCTCCCCGGACGGACAGGATCCGCCCGAAGAACCCCTGCTCCTTCAGTGCCTGGAGCTTTCGGAAGCCGGGGAGCCACAGCTTGTCCTGCACCACGCCGTTCTTGAGACCAGCCTCCTCGCACAACCTCGCCAGTCGGAGCGCCTCGGCCGTGGTCGTGGCCGTGGGCTTCTCGCAGTAGATCGCCTTCCGCGCCTTCACCGCCCGCTCGACGAACTCGACCCGTTGCAGCGTTCCCGAGGCGTCGAAGAACACGGCGGAGCGGGGGTCCGCCAGCGCACGATCGAGATCCGTGGTCCACGTCAACGGATGACCCGGCTCGCCATGTTGTTCCGCCAGCGCCCGGAGCTTGGCCTCGTTCCGCCCGACCAGGATCGGTTCCGGCATCAGGGCCAGGTCGTCCGACACCTTGACGCCGCCCTGCGTCCGGATCGCCAGGATGGACCGTACCAGATGCTGATTGGTACCCATGCGCCCGGTCACGCCGTTCAGAATGATGCCGATGGGTTGAATCGTCATTGGGGCGTTCCTCCTGAAGAGCCGTTGCGGCTTCCGGCCTCCGCGCGGGGAGCCTCGGCGCCGGCCTCGGCATCAACGCCCGTAAACCATACCGGGCAGCCACATGGCCAGCGGTGGGACCAGGGTGATCAGCAGCAGGATGCCGACCATCGAGAAGAATAACGGCCACACCGCGCGACAGACGCGCTCGAGCGGCTCGTTGGCGATCGCCGTCGAGACGAAGAGCGTGGCGCCCGAGGGGGGCGACGCCAGGCCGATGGAGAGGTTCACGACCATGAGCACCCCGAAGAAGACCGGATCCACGTCGAGCCGTTTGGCCAGCGGGAGCAAGACCGGAGCGAAGATGATGATGGCGGGCACCGTCTCCATCACCGTCCCGACCACCAGCAGCAAGAGGTTGGCGAGCAGCAAGAATACCCAGGGGTTTTCCGTCATCCCGGTGAAGGAATTGGCCAGGGCCAGCGGGATGCCCTGCCGCGCCAAGATCCACCCGTACGCGGTCGAGGTGGCGATGAGGAACATCACCACGCCGGTGCCCACACCCGTCGTTACGAGAATCTCCGGCAGGTGCGACCACGTGAGCTCCCGGTACACCAGCCCGCCGAGGAGCAGGCTATAGAACACCGCGATCGCCGCCGCCTCGGTCGGCGTGAAGACCCCACCCAGGATCCCGCCCACGACGAGGATCGGCATGAGGAGCGTGAGGAGCGCCTCGCGGAAGGCCACCCATGCTTCACGGGCCGAGGGGAGCGCCAGCCCGCTGTAGCCTCGCCGCCGGCTCACGGCGTAGGCGTGCGCCATCAAGGCCAGCCCCATGAGCACGCCTGGAACCACACCCGCGATGAAGAGGCCGCCGATCGACGTCCCGGTAGTCACGCCGTAGATGATCATCGGGATGCTGGGCGGGATCATGGTCCCGATGGTACCGGCGCAGGCGATGAGCGCCGCGGCAAAGTCCTTGGCGTACCCCTTCCGCTCCATGGCGGGGATCATCACGGACCCGACGGCCGCCGAATCCGCCGCGGCAGAGCCGGAGATACCGGCGAAGAACATGCTGGCCACCACCGACACCATGGCCAGCCCCCCGGTGACCCATCCGACCAGGACGTTGGCGAAATTGACCAACCGCCGCGAGATGCCGCCCTTGTCCATCAAGGCGCCGGCCAGCAGGAAGAACGGCACCGCCTGGAGCACGGTGGAGTCCGTGCCCCCGAACATCTGCTGGGGGATCAGTGTGAGCGGGACGTCCGTAAGCAGCGCGAGGAAGAGGGCCGCCGTCACGCCAAAGGTGACCGCGACGGGCACGTTGATCGCTAGGAGTCCGAGAAGAATGCCAACCAAGAGGAGGCTAGCCATCCAAGCCTCCCGTCCGTCTGTCGGCCGCCGCCCCCCTCAGGGCAATCGCGATCGTGTGAAGGCCCATAAGGATTCCGGCCACCGGGACGGCCAGATAGGGCAGACCCATCCGGAGCCCGAGGCTCGGAGAGCGCTGGAGCCAGGTCCGCTGCACGAGGACCGTGCCGTAACCGACCATCACGAGAAAGAAAAGCAGCGAACATGCCACGGCCGCCCCGAACGCCACGCGGGCCCCCCTGGGGCGTAGGCCGCGCACGAGGCCGTCCACGGCGGGGTGGGCCCCACGACGGACCCCGACGCTCATGCCAAGAAATGCAGCCCAGACGAGGAGGAAACGGGCCAGCTCGTCCGACCAAAAGATGGAATAGGCGAAGAGGAAGCGCCCCGCGATCTGGGCACCAACGAGGAGGGTCAATGCCGCCAACAAAACGGCCATGGCCCATTCGGCCAGGCGGTTCAGCTCTCGACTCAGCAGGTCAAACATCGGCGGGGCCTCGCCCTCAAGCGCTGCCTTATTTCGTATCGACGATACGCTGGACGAGGCCCTTGGCAAACTGCCCCTGGAACTGCTCGAACACCGGCTTCATCGCCTCCCGGAACGCGGCCCGGTCCGGGTGCTCGATGACTGTCATTCCCTTGGCACGAAGTTCTCCGAGTTGTTTCTCCTCCTGTCCCCGGTTGAGCTGCCGCTGGACCTTCGCCACCTCCATCGCCGTGTCCAACAGGACTTTCTGGATATCAGGCGGCATCCGATCCCATGTCTTCTTGCTCATGAGAACTGGCGCCGGGGAATACACGTGGCCCGTGAGGCTCAGGTACTTCTGCACTTCGTACAACTTGAAGGTGGAAACGATGGGAATTGGGTTCTCCTGGGCGTCCAGCAGCCCTTGCTGGAGCGACGTGAACACCTCGCCCCAGGCCATCGGCGTGGCATCGGCGCCAAGCTGGCGGAAGGCCGCCTGGTGGACACGGTTCTCCATGACCCGGATCTTGAGTCCCTTCAGATCCGCGGGGCGCTCGATCAGCTTCTTGCCGGTCGTGATATGCCGGAAGCCGTTCTCCCAGAACGCGAGCCCCTTGATGCCGACCGCCTCGAACTTCGCGAGAAGCTCTCGGCCGATCTCCCCGTCCAGGACCTTGTAGGCATGGGCAGCGTCACGGAAGAGAAACGGAAGATCCAGGGCGTTCATCTCGGGCACAAAGCCGCCCAGCGGTCCCGTGGAGGTGACCGTCAGGTGCACGGTGCCGAGCTGCAAGCCTTCGACGACCTGCCGCTCGTCCCCAAGCTGTCGGGAATGATGGATCTGGATGGCAACCCGCCCCTGCGTCCGCTCGCGGACCAGTTGGGCGTACCGGACCATCCCCAGCGTGTACGGGTGTTCCGGCGTCGTGGTGTGCGCCTCGACCAGGTCGAACTCCGCCGCGCGGATGTCCGCCGCCAAGGCCAGCACCCCCAGGGCCGCGCCGAGAATCGCCAGGGCGGCGACGGCGCGAGCCCCTACGAAGTGTGGCATGACTCCTCCTTGTTGTGTCGGCGTCCCGCCTCACGCGAGTTCACCGCACGGTTACCTTTCTCCTCCTTCCGCCCCCAGCCGACCGTCTAGCCCGGGTGCGATTCGACGTATCCTCCCACGAGTGTGCGTTTTGGTCAACCGTCAGCCATTGCTATCGTCCGCCATCGGCAGTCCCAGGCGGTTTGCCCCGACGGAAAACCGACCCGGTGACAGCCCCCCTATGCCACCACCCGTCGGATGTGTGCATAACGGTTCACCTTGTACACCTGCTCACGCTCCTCGCCGGCGAGGAGTCGTTTCCGCTGATCTTCTTCGATTTCGGCCACCTTTTCCGCACCCTCCAAGACCTCCACGGTAAGGGCCTTGGGAATCACTAGGATCCCGTCGCAGTCACCAAAGATGAAGTCGCCCGGATTCGCCGTGACCCACCTGGACACATGGCCGGACAGCCGCACCGGAATCTGGCAGTCGATGAATCGGCGCCGCCCCCAGCTGAACGTGCAGGAGCTGAACCGCGAGAAGACCGGAAATTCCATAGCGACGAGCGCCTTCCGATCCCGCGTCCCCCCGTCGCAGACCACGCCGGTCGCCCCGGCGAGCTTCACCGAGATCCCGAGGTTCTCGCCCAAACCACCCGAGACGGGATCGTTCCCCACGTCTTCGACGTACACGCAGCCCGGGGTCATCTCCTTCAGCATCTGATAGCTGTTGCAGCGAACCTCCAGCCGCGGTGACGCGACCTTCTTGGTCTCCTCGCTCACGACCCACTTCGAGGTGAACGCCGGGCCCGCCACGACCATGTTGACGTCGAGCGGCGCGATCGCCAAGTCGAGCTGCTGCTGCGGCAACCCCATGGCGTCCAGCGTGTCGTAGATCAGGGCGGAATCGAGCTTCTGGTACCGCGCGACGATGTCTTTCAGGGTTGGCTGTGCAGCCATACTTCCTCTCCTTGTTGAAACGGTTGCGTTTTTCGTACCCGGAAAACGCTAGATAACCCGGTCCCGGATGGCATCGCCCGCGACGAACCGTTGGAGGTTGTCAAAAACCGAGCGCATCTTCTCCATCAGGGCATCCACCGTCCCGGCAGAGATGTGCGGCGTGAGTACCACATTGTCCATGCGTAGGAGCGGGTTGTCCGCGTTGATGGGCTCCTTCTCGAACACGTCCAGGCCCGCCGCGGCGATCATGTGGTCCTGCAGGGCCTTCACCATGTCCGGTTCGTTCACCACCGCGCCCCGGGAGGTGTTGATGAAGACCGCCGAGCGTTTCATCTGGGCGAAACGCTCCGCGTTCATGAACTTGCGGGTCTCGTCGGTCGTGGGTACGTGGATGCTCACGATGTCCGACCGACGGAGAAGATCGTCCAGGCTCACGGGTTCCACTCCCCAGGCTTTCGCCTCGGCCGGGGGCGCGGGAATGAAAGCGTCGTGATACAGAATCTTGGCATCGAACGCATGCGCCCGCTTGGCCACCGCCTGTCCGATCCGGCCGAACCCCACCAGGCCAAGCGTCTTGCCGCACAGCTCGAAGGACGTGGAGCGAAGCCCCCACTGGAGCCAGGTCCCCTGCCGCATCTTGGTGTCGGCCACCACCAGTCGCTTGTACACCGCCAGGATCAGGAGCATGGTGTGCTCGGCGACCCCGATGGTCGTCCCCGCCGGGCACAGCGCCAGCGGGATGCCGCGGGCTTTCAGGGCCTGCTTGTCGATTCGTTCGTGGCCCACCCCCTGGTGTTGCACCATCCTGAGTCGTGGGGCGGCCGCCAGGGTCTCTTCGGTAACGGCCCAGTCGGCCACAAGCATGAAGTCGACATCGCGGATCTGGGCATGCCACTCCGCTTTCGCGTCACCGGCCAGCGTGACCAGCCTCCAGCCCGCCGGCATCTGGCCGCGGATTACATCGTACACGTCCTCGGTCGCGCGATTCCAGTAAACCACGTTGCAGCCCATGCGCCCCTCCCCGCAAGTCGAGTTGTCAACTGGTCAATTAGTCAATTGGCACTTCCGCGATTACCCAGTTGACCATTTGACGAGTCGACCAATGGACGTCCTATCCTTTTACGGCGCCGGCGGTCATGCCCTTGACGAACCACTCGGACAGGAACAAATACATGACCAGGACCGGCAGTGTCGCGATCATCAGCCCGGTCGCCAGCATGCCGATGTCGAAGAACTGATCGCTCACCAGAAACTGAACGGCCAGAGGCAGCGTCCGGATCTCCTGCTTGGTGATGAACACCACCGCGTACAGGAACTCGTTCCAGAAATAGATGAAGTTCAGAATCATGGTGGTCGCCACCGCCGGGCGGGCGATGGGAAACATGACGCGCCAGAACATGCTCCAGTCGGTACAGCCGTCGATGCGCGCGGCCTCCTCCAGTTCCACTGGGATCTGGGCAAAGAAGGCGCGCAGGAGATAGATCGTCACCGGCAACTCCGTGGCCACGTAGACCAGGATGAGTCCCACCAGGGTGTTGAAGAGGCCGTACTTGATGAGGATCTGGAACAAGGACAAGATCATGATCTGGGGCGGAAACATGATCGAGAGGAAGAGGAGGAGAAAGAGCGGTTCCCGCAGAGGGAAGGCGAAGCGCCGCCGCGCGAAGCCGTACCCGGCCATGGAGCCGACCAGGGTGATGATGACGACGGCCGCCACGGTCACGATGGCGCTGTTCTTGAAGTAGGTCGCGTAGCCGAATTCGGTCCAGGCCGTGTAGAATTTCCAGAAATGGGGCGGGATCGGCAGACCGTAGTGGCTCTTGTAGATCTCGTCGGTCGTCCGGAGCGACATCATCGCGGTCCACAGATACGGCCCCGCCGAGAAGAAGGTGTACAGCAGGACCGGCAGCATCAGGAGGGCCTTGGTCGCTTTGGCGCGCATCAGAACTCCAGGGCCTCGCGGCGCTGCAGGAATCGGGTGAGCCCGACCGATAGACCCGAAGATAATGATGAACCAGAGCACCGCGATTGCCGAGGGATAGCCTAGGTCGAGGGTCTTCCACTCGAAGGCCCGCTTGATGACATAGGTCGCGACGGTTTCGGTCCCCCACATGGGGCCGCCCCGCGTCATCACCCAGACCAAGGCGAACTGCTTCATCTTTCCGATAACATCCAGGATGGCCAGATTCACCATGGTGGGCCGCAGCAGCGGGACGATGATGTAGAAGAGCCGGTGCCAGGGACCGGCGCCGTCCACCCGGGCCGCCTCGATGTACTCCATGGGGATGGCGTGGATCGCCGCCAGCATGACCACCAGGTTGAAACCCGCAAACATCCAGGTAGTCACCAGGATCAGGGCCGGCAGGGCCGTGGTGGGGCTGGCGAGCCAGGCCTGGGCATACTCGCCGAGGCCAAGGACTCGCAGAGTCAGATTCGCCATTCCCCAGTCGTAATTGTAGACCCACAGCCAGATGACGCCGACCACGGGATACGACATGAGCAATGGCGTGAACCACACAGTCCGAAAGAACCGGGAGAAGGGCACCTTGCTGTGCAGGATGAAAGCCAGAACGAGCGCCAGCGGGATGTCGACGATGGGTGCGACGACAGCCCACGTCATGGTATTGCGCGCCGCCCGCCAGAAGATGTCGTCCTCGCTCAGGATCTCCCTGAAGTGCTGAAGCCCGACGAAATCGTACGTCATCCCCAGGTCCATCCGGAGGGTGTGAACGCTGTTGTAGAAGGTGACGAGCACGGGATAGATGATGAAGGCCAAATAGAAGCCGAGCGCGGGGCCTACGAAGAGCAGGATGCTCCCCCACGGCCGACCGGCTCGAGTCGGCGTGAGACCGCCCGGCGAATTGGCGTGATCCGTCGGCATGAGGATATCCGGGGTCAGGGATTCGGGGTTAGGGATTTGGGGTGGAGAGTCGAGGTGGGAAGCAGGAGCGGGGGCATGCGATCGCTTGGCCCCCGCTCCCGAACACCCAATCCCAAACGCCCAGCCCCTGCCTGCCTACTTCCCCTTCGCGCGTGCGTCTTCCATCTTGGCCATCGCCTCATCCGGACCGACCAGCTTGTTCGGCATCCCCTGGTTGACCATGGCCACGTAGGCCTCCCACAGGCCGGGCTTCATCACCGCCTTGATATTCTGGGCCGTGAAGTTGACGAACGTGGTGGCCTTGTTCACCTTCCCGTACTCTTCGAAGTACCACTTGTTCGGGGAGTCGATCTTTGCCGGATCGGTCTTGATCCCGGTCTGAACGCCGGTCCTGGCCATCCACATGTTGCCGATCTCCACGTCCGCAAACGCATCCGCCACCTTGATGGCCAGGGGGAGATTCGGGCTCTTCGCCGCCACCGCCAGGGAGCCGGCGACGCCCAAGAACTTCTGCCCGTGGCCCTTGCCGTCCTTCATCAGGGGGTTGTTGAGCAAACCCAACTCGAAGTCCTTGGGCTGGCCGCCTTTGTCCGGCGGCACGAAGGCGCGCCCCGTGTACCAGGAGCCGACCGGGAACATGCAGGCCTTCTGCTCGGTATGGAAGAAGCGGTGCGCATCCGCCAGCGTCATGCTGGTCAGCGTCTTGGCGTACGCCCCGGCGTCGATCAACTCCCTGTAATAGCGGAAAACCTCAAGGACTCGCGGGTCTTTCCAGGACAGCTCGCCCTTGATGAGCTTGGTGAGATCATCGTACCCGAGCTTGCTCAAGAGCAGCGCGTTCGGGATGTACATCGCCGCCCATTCCCGGTCCGCCGCACCCGTGGCGAAGGCCGCGAAGCCACCCTTGACGCACTTGGCGACGACCTCCTTGAATTCGTCCTGGGTGAAGGCGAAGTTCGCCGGCGGGTTGATGCCGAGCTGCTTGAAGAGTTTCTTGTTGTAGTAGATCTCGTCCGAGGCCGCCTCGACGGGGATGGCCCACGTCCCCATCTTTCCGCCTTGCCCGGGCAGCGTCCAGAAGGCCTTGCCGTATCCTTCGATGTTCTCCCAGCGGATCCCCTGGGAAAGATCCGCCAGCCATCCCGCCGGGATGAACTCCGGGACGTCGACGTCGTAGTAAAAGACGTCCGGGAAGCCCGAGCCGGCGGTGAACGCCGCACGGAGCGGCGGCCACATATTCTTCTTCTCGTAGAATGTGATGGTGACCGTGCTTCCCGGGTTCTTGGCCTCGAACCGCTTCTTGGCCTCGAAGAGGACCGACTTCTTGCTGTCCTCGACCGGCCAGTGGCTCCACCAGTTGAGCTGGGCGGCCTGGGCGACCCCGCCGATCAGAAGCCCCATTGCACAAACGAACGACACCAGCCGGCGCGTCATCTTCCGCATGGCACCCTCCTCGGCTTCGCCGCGTAATGTGCCCTCCGATCGGGCACGCACCCTCGAAGGTCGAAACGGTACGGGCGTTCTGAACAGGTTCTTGAAATTCCCGTTCTCACCCAGGTTGCTCAAAATGGCCCAGCAATCAACTACGGGCTCGAGGCCCGGACGATCAGCTCCGGTTGGAGCAGGATCTGCTGCGGTCCCGGCCCCGCGGAGCCGTCCAGCCGGTCGAACAGAATCTCCGCCGCCAACTCTCCCATCCGCCGCATCGGGATGGCCACCGTGGTCAACGGTACCCGGGCGCACGCCGCGAACGGGATGTCGTCATAGCCCACGATGGCCAGGTCTTCCGGGACCCGGACCCCCTGCGAAACCACGCGCTCGACGAACCCCATGGCCTGTCGGTCGGTGGATACAAAGACCGCCCTGGGCCGGTCCGTCATGGACAGAAACCGGTCGGCCGCTTCCATGCCATCCTCGAGCAGGGTCGTGGGGGTGCGCAGGTCCCATCGGGGCGGCAACTCGACCCCCGCTTCCGCGAACACCTGCCGAACACCCAGGATGCGCTCCTCGATGGCGGTGTTCTCGGGCTCGTGCGTCCAGACCAAGCCGATGCGGCGATAATCGCGCGACAGCAGATGCCCCGCCACCAGGCGCCCAGCTTCCACGTGGTCGGCGGTGACGTAATCGCCCTCGTCCCAGCGCCGGGCCATCAGCACCACGGGCGTCCCCCCGGCACGCGCCGCGGCGAGATGGTCAAACTGTCGCGACGCCGTGGTGACGATGATGCCGCCGATCCGGAGCTGCTGGAACTGCTCGACGTACCGCCGCTCCTTGTCGGCATCCCTTCTCGATTCACCGACCACCACCAAGAAATCCCGCTTGGCGGCGATGCTCTCGACGGCGCTCAGCATGGGGACGAAGAACGGATTGGAGAGCTCCAGGACCACCACACCGACCGTGGCGGTTCGATTCTGGACCAAGCCGCGCGCCAACAGGTTCGGGACGTAGCCCAGCTCGGCGGCAGCGGCCAGAACCCTCTCGCGAGTGGCCTGGGCGACCACGGCGTTGGAACGCAGGGCCCGGGAGGCCGTGATCGGGGCCACACCAGCGCGGCGCGCGATATCCGCGAGCGTGACTGCCCCACTTCTTCCGCCGTTTGGTAGCGCTGTCATGGTAGCGCTGTCATACATTGAAAGGCATTAGCAAGTCAAGCCGAAAGATTCGGTCCATTCGGCCCGTATGGTTTGACCGGCATCGGGCGACTCGGTTTGCGGTCGGTTGGAGCATCCCCCACAAAAACACGGCGGTGGACGATCCGGCCGTCAGATCGTCCACCGCGTGGGGTGCCGTTCGACGGGACAGACTCGTCACCGCACCGCAGTGGCATAGGCCTGATCCAGGAGTTGGCTCACGTGCCGGACCTGGACGGCCAGCCCCTTCTTCCGGACGCCGTAAGACAGGTGCATCATGCAAGCCGGACACTCGGTGGCCAGGATCGCCGCGCCGGTCTTCTCCACGTTTCCCATCTTCCGGTCCAGGACCCCGGCGGCCTCCGAATGGTGTAGGAAGGTGTAGCTCCCCGCGGCGCCGCAGCACCAGTCGGCCTCGGGCAGCTCCTTGTAGGCCATCCCGGGGATACTCTTCAGCAGCGTCCGCGGTTGTGCCGTGACTTTGGAGAACCGGTTGGAGAGGTGACAGGGGTCGTGATACGTCACCGTGCCCGCGACCTCCGCCAGGCTCCCATTCGTCCCCAGCCCCACCAGGAACTCGCTGAAGCTCCTCACCTTCTTCGAGAGCGCCGCGGCTCGCTCGGCGTAGGCGGGATCGCCCTTCAGGATATCGCCGTAATCCTTCAGGTGCGCGCTGCAGCTTCCGCACTCCGACACGATGGCATCGAAGCCCATGGCCGAGGCCAGCCGCGTCCACGTTCCGGCGCGCGATGTCCCGCGCCGCATCCAGATCGCCGTAGGCCTGCGCCGGCCGGCCGCAGCAGGTGTTGTTGAGCACGGTGATCGAACAGCCCGCCCGCCCCAGCACCCGCAGCGTTGCCTCGACCACGTCGGGATACTGGAAGCTCAGGCCGCAAGACACGAAGTAACCGATCTTGGCCTTGGCCTTGGCCGGCTCGGCCCCGAGGGTCCGCTCGCCGCGCCGGAAATACCGCGCCGGAAGGCTGGGCACGATATCGGCCGTCCCGTGGAGCCGTTCGTCCACGAGCTTCATGGCGCCGCTCTTCTCGGCCAGGTTGGCCAGGCCCGTCCGCTTGGCCCAGACCGCCATCCGGCCGGCCCACTCCAGCTTCGTGCTGTCCGCCAGGACCGACCGGAACAGGACCCGCTGCCACATCGGCTGCCCTTCACGGTTCAGGTAGGCGTGCCGGATCGTGGTGACGATCTCGTCGGTCTTCAGGCCCGGGAAGCAGTGGGCGGTGCAGCCGCGGCAGAGGAGGCAGTCCTCCAGGGCGTGCATCACCTCCGGCGTCAAATCCAAATTGCCCAGCATCAGGCCGCGGGCCACGGCCAGGCGGCCGCGCGAGAGCGAATGCTCCTCGCCGGTCACCCGGAAGACTGGGCAGCCGGCCTGGCAGAAGCCGCACCGATTGCACTTCGCGATGAGATCGTGCAGCGGCAACAGTTCTGGGATGACCATGCGGCTCTCCACAGTCCGGAAAGGACTTCCCTTGCGGTCCCGGTCGAAACGCCCGTTCCGTCCGGGCTGTTCCAAGGGGTCCGGAGCGCGTCAGATCCCGCCCAAAAACCGCCCCGGATTCATGAAGCCCCGAGGATCGAATTCCGCCTTGAGTCGTCGCATCACCGTGAACCCCTCACCTGGCTTTCCCCAGGCGTCGAGGTGGCGCTTGACGGCCACGGGGGCCGCCTCCACGACCAGGCTGCCCTCGGCCGCCTCGGCCTCGCGCCGCAAAGCCTCGATCCCATCCCGCGCCAGTTCGCACGGCGTCGCGGCCGCAATGTCGTAGGCCACCCGAACGATCCCGCTCCCCGCGTGGGCCGCGATCGCCCCGCGCCACCCGTGGCGACGCATCAACGCTTCCGCCTTGGCGACAAACGCGGCGGTCTGACTGATGGGCACGCCGATCTTCACGCGGAACTGCTCCGCCGCCGTGACCGCCCGATCCAGGACATCACGGATCTCGCGCCAGGCCGCCGGGCTCGCGTCGGCCCCGAGCGCGGTCGTCCGTACCGCCTTCCCATCCGCGAAGAACTGGGTGAAGTCACGCACCTGCCGCTCCACCGTCTCCGGGCTTCCGGCCAGCGAGACGGCCAACCCGTACCCCGCCGATCCTGCCAGCCCGAGACTGGTCGCGGCCGTCGCCAGGGCCTGCGGATCGAGCAACTCGATGGCCTCGGGCAGGAGGAACGACTCCAAGGCGCGCTTGATGACGGCCCCCGCCTGAGTGAGATCCGCGAACGCACCCGCGACCGTGGCCCGGGTCGCCGGCATCGGTAGCAGCTTGAACGTCACCTCGGTGATGAGTCCCAGCGTCCCCAGGCTGCCGATCAGGATCTTGTTCATGTCGTAGCCCGAGACGTTCTTGATGACTTTCCCACCGCAGCGGACCCGCTCGCCCGTTCCCAGCACCACCCGCATCCCCAGGACCAGGTCCCTTGCCAGACCGTAGAGTAGTCGGCTGGGCCCGCTGGCGTTGGTCGCGACGACGCCCCCCACCGTCCGTCGGTCCATCCGGGCCGGATCCAGCGGGAGAAACTCCCGGTTCGCCGTGAGCACACTCTCGAGGTCCGCGAGACGCACCCCGGCTTCCGCCGACACCACCAGGTTCGCCGCGTCGAATTCGACGATCCGCGTGAGTCGGTCGAGGCAGATCACGACATCCAGCCGAGTCGGAGGGTTCCCCAGCCCCATGGCCGTCCCGCCCCCCCGGGGGGCGACGGCTGCCCCGGCCGATCCACAGGACGCCACGACGGCCTCCACCGCTTCCTGCGTGCCGGGATGCACCACAACCTGCGGCGCCACGCCGTCCACGGCGCAGGCCGCGGCGGCCGGCCCGGCAGCCACGTGCTCGCCGCCGACGATCTCGGACAGCTTCCGCTGCAACCCCTCCAGGTCACGCGGCATGGGCCACCTCCCGCGGAGCGGGGAACATCTTCCCGGGGTTGGCGATGTCCTTGGGGTCGAAGGCCCGTTTCACCATTCGCTGCACCTCGATCTCCGACTCCCCGAAGACCAGGCGCATGGCGTCCATTTTCTCGATGCCCACTCCGTGCTCGCCGCTGATGGTCCCGCCCATCTCGACGCACAGCGCCAGGATCTCCATGCCCGCTTGCATCACGCGGGCCTTCTGCTCCGCGTTCCGCCAATCGAAGAGGATCAGCGGATGCAGGTTCCCGTCCCCGGCGTGAAACACGTTGGGGATCTGCAGGTTGTACTTCTTGCTGACCTCGGCGACCTTCTTCAGGACCGCGGGCAAAGCCGTGCGGGGCACCGTCCCGTCGCAGACCAGATAGCTCGGCGTGATCCGCGCCACCGCCCCGAACGCCCCGCGCCGGCCGGCCCACAGGGCGGCGCGCTCGGCGTCGTTCTTGGCGAGACGGACCTCCCGCGCGCCGTGGGTCCGACACAGGTCCGCGATCTCCTGCGCCTGCCGCTCCAGGTCGTCCTTCAGCCCGTCCACCTCGATGATCAGCACCGTGGCACAGTCGGTCGGCAGGCCGCACTTGATGGACTCCTCCACCGCCTTGATGACCAACTGGTCCATCATCTCCAGGGTGGCCGGGACCATGCCCGCGGCCACGATCGCCGAGACCGACTCGCCGCCCGCCTCGATGCTGTCGTAGATGGCCAGCAGCGTCTTCACGCCTTCCGCCAAGCGCACGATACGGACCGTGAGCTCGGTGCAGATTCCCAGCGTGCCCTCGCTCCCCACGAAGGCCCCGGTCAGATCGTAGCCCGGGTACGTCGAGCGCCTTGCCCCCGATCCGGGCGATCTCCCCGTCGGGCAGGATGACCGTGAGGCCGAGGACATGGTTCGAGGTGACGCCGTACTTGAAGCAGTGGGGACCGCCGGAGTTCTCCGCCACGTTGCCGCCCAGCGTGGCTGCCTTCTGGCTGGCGGGGTCGGGCAGGTACTGATAGCCCAGCGGGGCCAGGGCATTGCCGAATTCCAGGTTGAACATGCCCGGCTGGACGCGCGCCCGGAGATTGGGGATGTCCACCTCGAGAATCCGGTTCATCCGGATCATCTCGATCACGACGCCGCCCTTGACGGGAATGGTGCCGCCGGAGAGATTCGTGCCCCCACCGCGAGGAACAAAGGGAACACCGAACTTGTTGCAGACCTTGACCACCCTCGCGACCTCCTCGGTGGAGGCCACGAAGACAACCGCGTCCGGGCGCCGCTCCTCCAGATACGCATCGTACTGGTAGAGCTGGAGGTCCACCGCGGACGCCCGCACATTGGCCTTTCCGACGACCTGCCGGAGCGCCTCGATCAACACCTGTTCCGTCATGACGTGCCTCCCACGCGCTCGCGCCGGGACCCGACACCGGGTCTACTCTATGGGCAAGCCGACAACCCCGTCAAGTCATGTACACACTTGTGCGCTCTTCCACGCAAGATCCCACCGGACGCGGAGGCCAAAAAGCGTCCGGGCACTCGGCGCGTGGCCGAGTGCCCGGATCGCGTGCGGTCATGAGGCGTGGCGGTTAGCGGACCGCGGCCGGCTCCTTGGCGGGTGCATCCGCAGGGATGTCGACGATCGGGTCTCGTTCCACGATCTTGTCGATCGAGACCCCCATGGCGGCGTCGGTGTCGCGATCCTCGCGGATCTCGACCAGCACAGGGATCTTCCGGCGGTTCGATTCTTCAACCGCCCAGGCCAAAGCCGGCTTGATCTCTTCCGGACGGATGACCCGCTTGCCCAGGCCGCCGAAGCCCTCCACGATCTTCACGAAGTCCGGGCCGTAGCCGTCCCCGTAGCCGATGTCCACGGCGTAGTTCATCTCGTAGATGTACTTGGACGGCTGCCGGATCAGCGACAGGTAGCCGTTGTTCAGCATGATCATGACGTAGGGCACGTTGTTCTGAACCGCCGTGGCCAGGTCTCCCAGCAGGAACTGGAACGAGTAGTCCCCCACGATACCCACCACCTGGGCGCCCGGCTTTCCCAGCTTGATCCCCATGCAGGCCGGCACCTCCCAGCCCAACGGACCCGCCTGGCCGCAGCAGAAGTAGGTGTACGGCTTCTGGATCTCCTGGAACTGGCCGGACCAGATCTGGTAGAGGCCGATGGCGGTGACGAAGATGGTGTCGGGATCGAAGAACTCGTTGATCTCCTTGAAGGCCCGTTGCGGTTTGATGGGCACCTGGTCGAAATCCATCTTCCGCCGGAAGCGCCGCTTGTAGTCCGCCGCCTTCTTCGACCATTCACCGGGCGAGCGCTTCGTCGTCATCTCCTTGGCCACCCGGGTCAGGCCCTCGATGGCCAGCTTGGCGTCGGCCACGATCCCGAGATCCGCCGGAAAGACCTTCCCGATCACCGTCGGCTCGATGTCGACATGGATGAACTTTCGCTCGCCGCGATACACGGCCAGATCCCCGGTGTGCCGCTCGGCGAACCGGGCGCCGATAGCCAGCACCAAGTCCGACTCCAGGAACAGCTTATTTCCGCCTCGCGTGTTGGTCTGCAGCCCGACACGCCCGCCGAAGAGCGGATGGTCGAAGGCGATGCCCCCCTCCGCCATGTAGGTCGGGATGACCGGGATCTGGAGGTACTCTGCCAGCTCGACGAACTGCTGGCTGGCGCGGGCCAGCATCACCCCGCCGCCCATCATCAGGATCGGCCGCTCGGCCTTGAGGAGCATCTCCATCGCCCGCTTGATCTTGCGGGCGTCGGGCGACGGCTTGAAGACCTCGAGGGGTGCGTCGATGTCGGGGTCGTATTCCACCTCGCCCCGCTGTACGTCCAGCGGCAGGTCGATCAGGACCGGGCCCGGCCGGCCCTCGCGGGCGATACGGAACGCTTCGCGGAAGACCTGCGGGATCTGGGCAGCCTCCTTGACGCAGTAGGTCTTCTTGGCCACCGGCTTGGCGATCTCGGCGATGTCTACCGCCTGGAAGGCCTCCTTGTGGAGATTGGCCTTCAGCGCCTGGCCGGTGATGCACACCATCGGGATGGAGTCGGCCATGCACGTGTACAGACCGGTAATCATGTTCGTGCCTGCGGGACCAGAGGTTCCGATGGCCACGCCCACCTTCCCCGTGATGCGCGCCCAGCCGTCGGCAGCGTGGGTGGCTCCTTCCTCATGCCGCATGGTTAGGTGCTTGATCTTGCTGGACTTCGAGAGCGCCTTGTAGAGAGGCAGGATGGCCGCTCCGGGAATCCCGAAGCAGACGTCTACGCCTTCGCTCTCCATGATTTTCACTGCAGCTTCCATCACGGGCATCTTGGGCATGCAATCCTCCCTTGCGGTTCAGATACCTTGGAGATAGGGGCGGGGGGTTCGCCTCGCCCACCGAAACCGAGTTGGGCCGACAATTGCTCGCTGGCCCGACGCATGAGGGGTACAAGATCCGGAATGCGGTGGTCGCCCAGACGCACCGTGGGGCCCGAGACGCTCAAGGCTGCCTCGATCCGACCCTGGGCGTTTCGTACCGGTACGGCGAGGCAGTAGGCCCCCTCCTCGCACTCCTCCTTGTCCAGCGCGAAGCCCTGCTCGCGCACCTTCGCCAGTTCCCGCCGGAGGCGGGTCAGCGAGGTGACGGTGTGCCGGGTGAGCGGCTTGAGGGGCTCCTTACCCATCAGGGCCTCGCTCTCCGCCGCCGCGCGATAGGCCAAGAGGACTTTACCCACCGCGGTGCAATAGAGGGGGGCGCGGTGACCGATGCGGGAGAAGATCCGCAGGTTCTGCGGGCTTTCGACCTTGTCCAGGTACAGCACCTCCTGCCCATCCAGAACCACGAGGTTTGCCGTCTCCCCCGTCTCCCGGCTCAGGCGCTCCAGGAACGGACGCGCCAATCCCCGAAGGTCCAGTTGTCCGAGGCAGACCTCCCCCAGATGAAACAACTTGGCGCCCAGCGCATAGCGGCCCGTTTCGGGATTTTGGCGACAGTATCCCTGCTGAATTAAGGTGGCCAGCAGGCGGTGCGCCGTACTGACATGCAGCCCGACCCGCTTGCTGAGGTCGGCGATCCCGACCTCTCCCCGACTCTCCCCCAAGGCGTCAATCAGGCGGAGAGCCCGCACGACGGATTGGACGCCGCCGTTGGTCTGCCTCTCGGCACCCCTCGGAGCCGACCCGAGGCTCGCCGTCTCGGTATGTTTTCGCATCGTGGAAATCATTTTTATAAGACGAATATACCCAAACTCACCCCTCGTGTCAACCGCCGCCGAGAAAACGACGAGGGGATTGTGCCGGGACCTTCAAGCCCCAGGGAGGGAGTCCCGCGCGATGACCGGACGACGCACCACGGCCGCCCCGAGGGGCGGCCGTGGTTAACGAAGTCAAGGAGGAGGGTGTCTAGGCGAAATAACCCTGCTTCCGCCCCTGGGCCAGTTTCACCGCAACCTCGATGGCGTCCAGCATGCTGTCGTGGGCGGCGGTGCCTTTTCCGGCTTTGCCGAAGGCGGTCCCGTGGTCCACGGAGGTTCGGATGATCGGCAGGCCGAGCGTGACGTTCACCCCCGCCACCGAGGTCCATTTCTGGGTGGCCTTGTCGAAGGTGAAGCCGAGAGTCTTGAGGGGAATGTGCCCCTGGTCGTGGTACATGCAGACCACGATGTCGTAGAGGCCGCCCCGCGTCCGGCCGAAGACGGTGTCCGGCGCGATGGGCCCCTCCGCGGCGATCCCCTCTGCCCGCGCCGCCTCGATGGCCGGGATGATTTCCTTGATCTCTTCGTCCCCAAAGAGGCCGTGCTCACCGGCGTGGGGATTCAGCCCGGCCACGGCGATCTTAGGTTCGGCGATCCCGAGCGCCTTCAAGGCCCGGTTGGCCAGACGGATCACGGTGAGGATGCGTGGCTTCTTGGTCCGCTCGATCGCCTGGCGGAGGGAGACGTGCGTGGAGACGTGCACCACCCGCAGATCGCCACCTACCAGCATCATGGCGTAGTCCTTGGTGCCCGTCAGCGTGCCGAAGATCTCGGTGTGGCCCGGGTGCGGGCAACCCGCCTGGTTGATGGACTCCTTGTGGATGGGCCCCGTGACCACGGCGTCGATCTGGTTTGCCATGGCCATGGCGATGCCCTTCTCGATGTACTCGACCGAGGCCTTGCCGCACATGGCGCTGACTTTACCGTACTGGTGCGCGGCCATGGTCACATTGGAGAAGTCCAGCACGTCCAGCGTTCCGAGCGTGAAGCGAGCCTCCTGGAGCGCGGCGATGGGGTGGAGCGTCAACGGGAGCTTCGTGAACCGCAGCGTGTCCGCCATGATGGCCTTGTCCCCCAGGATGAACGGGCGGGACTTCGCGTACACGTCGGCTTCCGCCAACGCCTTGGCCGCGATCTCGGGCCCGATGCTCGCCGGGTCCCCCATGGTGATTCCAAGAATCGGTCGTTCCATTCCGAACCTCCTTCAGGCAATTTGGCGATTGGGTAATCCGGCAACCAGGAACATCCGCTCGCTTCGCCTGCCCAGTTGCCGAATCGCCGAATTGCCCAATTGCCGAAACCTATCGTTGCCCCCTTGGCGGTCTATGCCTCATCGTCCAGATTCAGCAGGCGCGCCGGGGTTTGCCGCGCCATGCGATCCAGCTCGGCCCGGCTGAAGCCCTGCTTTTCCAGTTCCTCCAGCATCTCCTGCATGCCGGCGACGGGATCGACCGCGTCCGGCCGACCCAGGTCGGTCACCAGGACCGTCCGGTCAATCCCCACCGCCCGCATCACCGCAGCGAGACCTGCCCAGTCAACGCAACTATTCCCGTGCAGGTGCATCCGTTCGAAGTATGCGCCTTCAGCCGCCATGGCCCGCTGAATGTCCAGCGGGATGGCCAGAAAGCTGATCTCGGGGTGGCTGACCAGGACCTTGTGAACCCCCGCCTGGCGCGCCGCCCGAACCAGGGCCAGGCTCTCCTCGGGCGCCAGGTGTGAGGTCCCCAGGATCGCATCCGCCTGGGCCACGAGGTCGAGGATCTGCCTCACCTCGTTGCGCATCCGCCCGGCGCCGTCCAGGACGGTCAGGCCGCCGTCTCTCCTGTCCTGCCGCCGGTGATGGGCGGCCGAGAAGGTCGGCATGAAGACCTCTCTGACTCCGAGAGCCAGGGCCGCCTTCACCGCCGAGGGGTTGAATCCTCCCACGGCCTCGTTCAGGGTCACAGCGCCGAAGACCCGGATGCCGCCGACGGCCGCTTCGACGATCTGCGCCAGATCGGCCGTGATCGTGTCGTGAGACTTGAGCAGCAGTGCGCGCATACCCGCCGCCCTGGCCGTCCGGACCAAGGTCAGCGCGTCCATCTTGCGGGGCCGTACGTCCGGCCCCGCGTGCACGTGCAACTCGATCACGCCGCGCAGATCCATCTTTCCCCCGGCCCTGTCGGCGCCTTCAACGGAAGACGTGGACAGGGCGACTCGGCAATCAGGCACTTCGGCAATCAGGAAGAGCGCTGCCGCGACCCCGACTCACTTTCCCGGTTCCCCAATTGCCCAATCGCCTAATCGCCCCTCCGAACAGCCTTGGCCACCGCGTCCCCCACCGCCGCCGTCTTGGCCGAGCCACCGAGATCGGCCGTGTGATACGTTCGATCTGCCAGGGTCTTCTCGACCGCCCGCTCGATCGCCTGCGCGGCCTGTGCGCACTGCGGGTCGTCTTTCGTCTCGCCCAGCCACTCCAGCATCATGCGGGCCGAGAGGATCTGGGCGATGGGGTTGGCGATCCCCTTACCGGCGATGTCCGGCGCGGTCCCGTGCGATGGCTGGAAGAGGCCGTAGGTGTCGCCGATGTCGCCGGACGGGGCAACCCCCAGTCCGCCCACGGTGCCCGCGCCCAGATCAGAGAGGATGTCCCCGAACAGGTTCTCCGTGACCAGGACATCGTACCGGAGCGGCCGCGTCACCATGAACAGCGTCATGGCGTCGATGTGGGCGTGCTCGGCCTGGATCCCCGGAAACTCCCGTGCCACCTCGTCGAAGACCCGTCGGAAGAAGGCCATGCTCTGGAAGACGTTTGCCTTATCCACGCAGGTCACCCGACGCACGCCGTCGGCTCGCGCCCCCGGCCGTCGCCCGGCCAGCCGAAAGGCCCACCGGACGATCCGCTCGGTCCCGGGCCGCGTGATCACCAGGCTGTCCACCGCAACATGCTCTCCGACGCGGGCGCCGCCCCCCTCGGAGGCGAATAGCCCCTCGGTATTCTCTCGAAGGATGACATAGTCGATGGCCGGATCTCCGGCCAGCACGGGGCGCAGGCCGGCGTACCGCTTGATCGGTCGGACGCCGGCGTACAGGTCCAGGAGCTTGCGCAGCTTGATTTGCGGACGGATGTCCGTCCCATCCGGAAGCGTCAGACCGGGCCACCCAGCCGCACCGAAGAGGATGGCATCGGCTGCCTTGCAGGCGGCCAGGGTCGCCTCGGGAAGATCGGTCCCCGTCTCCTGGCAACACTTGGCGCCGGCCGGAAACTCCTGGCACGCAAAGGACAGCCCCGGGAACGCGTTCTCCACCGCCCCGAGCACCTTCCGCGCTTCCGCCATGACTTCGTGGCCAATGCCGTCCCCAGGAACGACCGTGATGCGATACGTCGTCATGAACACCCTTTCCTGCTCATCGCTGCACAGCCGGAGCCCCGAAGGGGCCACGGACGACCGGTTGTCCATCCGCCACCATCTCCCGGCCCCGCGCAAACACGCGGTCGACTTCGCCCGCCCCATCCAGAACCAGGATGTCGGCATCCGCCCCCGCCGCGAGCCGGCCCTTTCGCGAGAGACCGAGGATGTGGGCCGTATGGACCGTCGCGAACGCGGCGGCCTCCCCCCACGAGAATCCCGTCTGGACCAACTCGCGAAGGGTTTCCAGGATGGCGTCGGGCCCCGCCATGTAGAGGCCGACGACATTACCCGCTCCATCCAATCTTGGATACGGCACGCCGGTGTCCGTCGAGAGGGTCATCCGCGCCGCCGGCACGCCCGACTCCAGGGCCTCACGTATGGCGCGAGCCGCCGGGATGGCATGCAGGTGGTTGGTCTCCGGCCGCTGCATCGTCGTGAGGTCGATGCTGCCTCCCGCCCTGGCGAACTCGACCGCCTGACGCCAGAGGTCGGGGTTGCGATTGACGTGCGTCACCATCAGCCGGTCTGCCGGGATGCCCGTCCGCCGTTGCACTTCCAGCACGGGTGCGAGACCGTCCGGATGATCTCCGGCGTGGATGTGCAGCACGGCGCGCTTCCCGGCCAGCCGGCCGCCGGTCCAGGCCGCATGAGCCAGCCGGGACAGCTCCTCGATGGTGTACGCGGGAGACATCGGCTCGGAGATCGCGACCTTCACTCCGAGAATCCGGTCCACATAGGCGACATCCGCCTGCGGGTCACCGCTGAGCGTCGGCACCGGGTTCTTCCAACCCCCCGTGTAACAGTAGGCGCTGATCCCCTCGCACTCCAGCGCGGCGGCACGCGCCAGCAAACACGGAATGTCCCGGCTCAGGCTGTCGGCTCCCAGGGGGGAGACGACGGTCGTCACACCCACGCCGGCGATCCGCTCGATCTGCAGGTCCGTGCTCCGCGTGGTGGGTCCCCCCATCCCGCTTGCACCCATGACGTGGATATGCGGGTCAATGAGACCGGGGAGCATCATGTGACCCGAGACGTCCACGATCTCGCCCTCGCCGACCCCCGTCGGCGCTGCCAAACCCGGCCCGACGGCGACAATCTCTCGCCCCAGCAACAAGACATCGGCCGCCCCCCGATCCTCGGGGTCGAACACGTGCCCGTCCTTGAGCAGAACCCAGCGCATGGCTACCCCCCCAGAATGAACCGTTGGACGGTTCGAGAGTTCGGCAGTTCGGCGGTACTCGGAAACACCGAACTGCCGAACCAACGAACCGTCAACCCTTTCGTAGTCCAGGTCGCAGAAGGACCCACTTCTCCTCAGGCTGCTCAAAAAGGTCCAGATGCAAGGCGGCGGGCAAAGGGCGGAGCGAGGCGTACTCCAGGTACGCCGCAGCGAGCGCCCGAGCACGCCAACGCCGCAGATGGGCCTTTTTCAGCAGCCGACTAGTCGCAGAGGATGCCGCCGTTCACCTCCACCGTCTCGCCATGGACGAAGCGGGCGGCATCAGAGGCCAGGAAGCCTACGACGTCGGCGATGTCCTCGGGAGCCACCAGGCGCCCCAGTGGCGTGTTCTTGACGATCCCCTCCATGATGCTCTGGGGCCAATCCTTGGTCATCTCGGTGCCGCTGGTCCCGGGATTGATGCCGTTGACCACGATCCCGTACTGGCCCAGCTCCTTCCCCAGCTTCTTGGTCATCGCCAGGACGCCGCCCTTGGACGCCACGTAGTGGATCCCCGCCATCGTCCCGCCGTTCCGCGCGGCGATGGACGCGATGTTCACGATGTGGCCCTTGCCTTGCTTGCGCATGATGGGGATGACCGCCCGACAGCAGAGGAACGTCCCCTTCATGTTCACATTGACGATCCGGTCCCACTCCTCCTCGCTGGTCTCTTCTGTGGGGATGAGCTTCCAGATCCCGGCATTGTTGACCAGGATGTCGACGCGGTTGCCGTACCTGGTGAGCGCCGTCTCCACCATGGCCCCGACGCTGGTGGCCGAGGATACGTCCACCTGGAACGCGATGGCCTCGACGCCGTCCTGCTTCACCAGGCCGACCGTCTCCTGCGCTCCGGCCAGATTGATGTCGGCCGCCACGACCCTGGCGCCGCCCCGCGCCAGCCGACGGACGATGGCGCGGCCGAACCCGCGGGCCACACCGGTAACAATCGCTGTCTGTCCGGCGAACTCCATGGCACACCCCTTTCCGTTTCCGGGCGACGCCCCTGGGCGCCGGCCGGCGGTCACCATACGCATTCCCTGGCAGTCTTCGGCAGGGATGTTGAATATCAGGGCCCGGCGAGAAAGTCAATTTATGCCTCCTGAACGTGCCGTGAAGCGACCTTCGCCGGGTCAGTCTCGCCCGGTGCAAGCACTGCCATCCAGACGCGCCGCCCGCCTTCCTCGGCCGTGCGCCTCCCCTCCGTTCTCCCTCGATCCTCGGACACCACAGCGTTAATCCCATCACTCTTCGTTTCCCCTTGACCGCCGGTTCGTTAGCCCCGGATACTTTTCTGGCTTGATGGAACGCGACGTGGGGACGAGCGGATCGCGCGGATCGGGCCGAACAGTCGAGCCGGCACCCGGCAGGACAGCGGCCCGGTCGATGTCCAGAGGGCAGGGCCGAAGCGGGAAATCCTGTCCCCACCCCAACGACCATAGCGGTTCGGCCTCGCGGTGACGGTGGTGCCGTTCCGGAAAGGGAGAGCGCGCGATGAATACTGACCGTCAAGGCAATCGGATGTCCGGGGCGACCCTGGAGGCGATCCCCCACTTCGACCAAGCACTGAGCGACTTCAACTTGTACCGGGGCGACCCTTTGGCCGCCGCCGACCGCGCCCTCGCCGCGGCGCCACGCCTGGTCATGGCCCACATCCTCAAGGCGCACATCCTCGCGCTGGCCACCGAGCCCCAAGCCACCGCGCAAGCGGCCGAGATCGTCGCGATCGCGCGTGGCCTGCCGGCGGACGACCGCGAGGCCTCCCATCTCGCGGCCCTCGCGCACTTACTGCAAGGCAACTGGGTCGCTGCGGCCACAGCGATGGATCTGCATAATGTCCGGCATCCCCACGACCTGCTCGCACTCCAAGTCGGACATATCATGGATTTCTACCGCGCCAACGCCCGGGACATGCGCGACCGCATGGCGCGGGTGCTCCCCCGCTGGTCGCCCTCGACGCCCGGGTATAGTGTGGTGCTTGGAATGTATGCCTTTGGCCTCGAAGAGGCCGGCGACTACATCCGGGCAGAAGCGACGGGGCGGTCGGCTCTCGATGCCGAACCGCTCGACTGCTGGGCGCACCACGCCGTCGCCCATGTCATGGAAATGCAAGGACGCGCGCACGACGGCATCGGGTGGATGACCGCGCGGGAGCCGTACTGGGCCACGAGCGACAACGTTTTTAAGATCCACAACTGGTGGCACCGCGCCCTCTGCCATCTCGACCTCGGCCAAGCGGACGAGGTCCTGCGACTCTACGACGGACCGATCCGGGCAAGCCGCAGCATGGTCGCCCTCGACCTGGTCGATGCCTCCGCGCTGCTCTGGCGACTCCACCTGACCGGACAAGATGTCGGGGATCGGTGGGCGGAGGTCGCGCGTTGCTGGGAACCGCATGCCGACGGCCGATACCCTTTCAACGACTGGCATGCGGTGATGGCCTTCCTCGGCGCGGGTCGCGAGCCCGAGGTCGACTGCGCGATCGCCACCCTCGAGCGGCACGCGGCCGGCGACGCCGACACGGCCGGTTGGACCCGGGCGGTGGGCCTTCCCCTGATCCGCGGCTTTCGGGCCTTCTGGCGCGGCCAGTACCGGGAGTGTGCCGAGGGGCTCCACCCGGCGCGTTTCATCGTGAATCAGTTCGGCGGCAGTCACGCCCAGCGCGACGTCATCGACTGGACACTGACCGAGGCTGCGGTTCGCGGTGGGCTCACGTCGCTAGCCGAGGCACTCGCCCACGAGCGTTTGGCGCTGAAACCACACAGTCAAGTCAATCGCGCGTTTCTCCGGCGCGCGCAGGGTGTGAACCAATCACCGCCACGCGAATGACCGCCAACCGACCGGGATCATCGGGGAGCACGAGGCAATCCAGGAAAGCCGGGCTCCCGTCACGTTTGGTTCGTCCGCGCTCTGGCTGTGGCGTGCCCATAAGGTCCGGAACTGCAACATCTCGCCGTTGAGGTGTCCATGAAGCGATTTGGCGCGCTGATTCTCGCCCTGCCCTTGTGCGGTGTGGCCTTTGCCGCTCCCGAGCAGGAAGCCCGTTGCCGTCAAGCCGTGGAGGCCGCACGGCAGCAGTTGCGGGACGCACCCGCGGCCACGGAGCGCGACAAGGACGACAAGCGCAAATTGCTCGAGCGCCTCGAATCCATGGTCGGCGAGAAGCGCGCGCAGCGCGCGCCGGAATGCGACATCTGGACCGAGGTCGGCCGGATCGCCGTCTCGCAATAAGGGCCAACTCAACGAATCTCCCGCACGAGACGACGGGAGGTCCGACAGATTTCCCACCACTCTCACCTAAATTCACGGGGAGTCGCCACCAGCCGGAACGTCGTGAGCCGCCGTATGAAGATCGGACCGCGACCACCGCTCGACGGTAGCGCGTCCAGGCCGACAAGCCGACGACGCATGTCGATCAACGGGTCGATTCCCTCCAATACCTTCCCCCGCTTCAGTAACCGTCGCCGATGCTGCCTTACCCCCTGGACGCTTGCTCGCTTTTCCGGTCAGCCGATCGGCGCGCTGGCCGGTTGGCTTGACAGGGGCCGAAGGTCCGGTATTTAATGCACGCCGAGCCGCTTTGCCGTCGGCCGGCCATGCTCGCACCCGGATCGGCGGCGCCCTTTTCTCGCTTTTCCCACGGAGGTGTGCCCATGCTACTCACGGATCGTGTCGCCCTGGTGACCGGCGCCTCGCGCGGGATCGGCGCTGCCACGGCCAAAGTGCTGGCAGCTCGCGGCGCGCGCGTAGCGGTGAGCGCCCGCACAGTATCCGACCTCGAGCAGACCGCCCTCGCCATCCGAAACGCCGGCGGCCAGGCGCTGGTCGTCCCCTGCGATGCCCTGGACCAGGCACAGGTCGAGGCGATGATCCGGCGCGTGACGGACGAATGGGGCCGCCTGGACATCCTGGTGAACAACGCGGGCATGGGGACGCCCACCGTGCCGGTCGAGACCATCGTGCCGGCGGATTGGGACGCGACGGTGGCCTTGAACCTCAAGTCGGCGTTCCTGGCCATCCGGGCAGCCGTCCCGGTGATGAAAGCCCAGAAGTCCGGCCGCATCGTCAACGTCTCCTCGTTCGCCGGCCGGAACTTCAGCCGGATCTCCGGCCCGCAGTACAGCGCCGCCAAGGCGGGCATCATCGGTCTCACCAAGCACATGGCGGTGGAGTTGGGCCCCTTCGGCATCGGGGTGAATTCCGTCGCCCCCAGCATCGTCCTGACCGCCCGCGTCAAGGCCAAGTGGGAGGCCCGAGCCGCCGATGAGCAGCAGCGGATCCTGGCCGGCATTCCGCTGCGCCGTCTCGCTCAACCCGAAGAGGTGGCCACCGTCATCGCCTTCCTGGCGTCCGACGATTCCAGCTACGTGAACGGCGTCTGCATCGACATCAACGGCGGCAGCTACATGGTGTGACGGCTTGGGACGGCACAAGGCCGTCCCACAGGGAAGAAAGGAACGGCAATCGGCAAACTCGGTCGGCAGCTCCGGATCACGCCACCACGGAGGTGAAAAGTCATGCGCACAAAGCTTTGCATTGCGTCGCTCGTCGCCCTGGCTCTCTTGGCTGTGGCCGCCTCGGGATATTGCGCCCGCGGCGATGCGGAACGGTATCCTATCAAGCCGATCACCTACTTGGTCGTCTGGGATCCGGGCGGGCAATCGGACCGTACCGCCCGGTTGCAGCAGCCTCTGCTGGAGAAGATCCTCGGCCAAAAGATCGTGATTGATTACAAGGTCGGCGGGGGCGGGGCCGTCGGCTGGGCGCAGTTCGTGCGCACCCGGCCCGATGGGTACACCATCGTCGGCACCAACCTCCCCACGATCGTCACGCAGCCGTTGATGCAGGACGTCGGCTACAAGACCGAGCAGTTCCTTCCGCTCTGCGATTTCCAGTACACCCCCATGGCTCTGGCCGTCAGGAAGGACAGCCCCTACAAGAGCCTCAAGGATCTGGTCGCCGCGGCCAAGGCCAATCCCAGCAAGGTCAGCATCGGCGGCGTGGCTCTCTGGAGCATCACCCACATCCTCCACCTCAGCCTGGAGAAGGATGCCGGAGTCAAGATGCAGTTCGTTCCCCACAGCGGCTCCGCTTCGCAGGTCACCAACCTGCTGGGCGGCCATGTGGATGCCATCACCGCGTATAGCGACGACATGGTCCGCCTGCGGGATCAGATCGTGCCGCTCGCATTCGCCACCAAGGAGCGGTTCCCGGGCTTCGAGAACGTGCCCACCTTCAAGGAGTTGGGTTTCGATTACGACATGGGCGTTTCTCGCGGGGTCGCCCTCCCTGTCGGGGCGCCGGACTATGCCGTCAAGAAGCTGGAGAAGGCGTTTCTGGATGTCACCAACAGCCCCGAGGTCAAGGAGCAGATGCGCAAGGACGGCTTCGTCTCCAGGGCCATGGGCGCCGAGGAGTTCAAAGCCGAGATCGTCCGGCAGCAGGCTTTCTGGAAAGAGGCGCTCAAGGACGCGGATACCACAAAGAAGTAAGCCGTTGTCACAGAATAATTGCACCGGAGAAATTCCGGGAACGGCATAAGGAGCCGTAACGAAATTGCAAAAATGGACAAATTATTTCGTAACGGCTCCTAGGGCGCGGACGTCATGCGGACGCTGAAGTCGGCCGACCTGATCACCGGGACACTGCTGATCCTCCTCGGTCTGGTCACCCTGGCGGCCTCCCGGGGGATCAAGGGGATGGCAGGGCAGAGCCTCGATCCCCGCACCCTGCCCTCCCTGGTCGGCTGGGGTCTCCTAGCCATCGGGGCGGGAATCGTCGTGCTGGCCGTGCGGTATCGCGGCGCTCCCGTGCTGGTCCAGTGGCCGGATCGGCGGGGTCTCCGTCGGCTCGGCGTCGCCTTCGTTGCCCTGGTCCTCTTTATCGGGCTGATGGGCGCGCTCGGCTTTCCCATCGCCACGACCTTCTTCGTGGCCGGATTGTCCTGGTACCTCGGCCGCTATCGGTACTGGGCCTCGCTCCTCCTGGGTCTGGTCACCGGCCTGGTGGTCCACGTCGTGTTCATCGAGTTCCTCGGGCTCGGTTTCCCGTTGGGCCTCCTAGAGCTGCTCTACTAGACGCCCGCGAGCAGGAAGGTCATAGACCGCATGCTCTTTTCCTGGGAACTCCTCGGGCAGGGCTTCGCGAACGCCCTCACCCCATATAATCTCTTCTTTGCTCTCATCGGCAGCCTGATCGGTACCCTGGTCGGCGTGCTCCCCGGCATCGGCCCCACCTCGGGAATCGCCATCCTGCTCCCCCTCACGACCGTCTTGCCGCCGGCCCCCGCCATCATCATGATGGCCGCCATCTACTACGGGGCCATGTACGGGGGCTCCACCACCGCCATCGTCGTGAACATCCCGGGGGAGGCCGCCTCCGTGCCGACGGCCCTGGACGGCTACGAGCTGGCGAAGCAGGGCCGGGGTGGCCCCGCGCTCGGGATCGCCGCCATTGCCTCCTTCGTGGCCGGGACGATCAGCCTGGTCGGGGTGACCTTCTTCGCCCCCGCGCTGGCGGGCGTCGCGCTGGCCTTTGGGCCGCCCGAGTACTTCGCCCTGATGTTCATGGCGCTGAGTCTGGTCGTGAGCCTGTCGGAGAAGGCGCTGCTCAAGGGGCTGGCCGGGATGCTGGCGGGACTGATGTTCAGCCTGGTCGGCATGGACCCCATCTCCGGGACCACCCGCCTCACCTTCGGCTTCTCCGAGCTCATCGCCGGCGTCAACTTCATCGCCGTGGTGATCGGCCTCTTCGCGTTCGGCGAGGTCTTCGTCAACCTGGAGAAAGAGATCACCCACATCTACGACACCAAGATCAAGAACTGGCTCCCGACCTGGCAGGACATCCGGGACACCTGGGTCACCATGATCCGCTCCACCGTCGTCGGCTTCTTCCTGGGCCTCCTGCCGGGTTGCGGGCCGGCGGTTTCCACCTTCGTGGCCTACGACGTGGAGAAGCGCTTCTCCAAGCACCCGGAGAAGTTCGGCCATGGGGCCATGGAAGGGGTCGCGGGGCCGGAGGGGGCCAACAACGCCGGCAGCAGCGCGCAGTTCATCCCGCTCCTGGCCCTCGGCATTCCTCCGGGGCCCACGCTGGCGATGCTCCTGGGCGCCCTCATGATGTACGGCATCCAGCCCGGCCCGCGTCTGTGGACGGAGCAGCCACAACTGGTCTGGTCCGTCATTGCCAGCATGTACATCGGCAACGTCATGCTGCTGGTCCTGAATCTTCCGCTCGTGGGGTTCTGGGCGCGGATCGCCTTCATCCCGTTCCCGATCCTGGGGCCCCTGATCGTCGTGTTCTCGTTGATCGGGGCCTACAGTGTGCGCTTCCTGATGTTCGACGTGTGGATGTCGCTGCTCTTCGGGGTGATCGGCTACCTCATGCGAAAGTTCGGCTATCCCCTGGCGCCGGTGGTGCTGGCCACGATCCTGGCGCAACCGCTGGAGATCGCCCTCAAGCAGGCTCTCGCCATCTCCGCCGGGTCGTACGCGATCTTCTTCAACCGGCCGATCGCGCTGGGCTTCATGCTCCTCGCGTTCGGTGTCATCCTGGAGGAACGTGGGGTAGGTGAGGATCAGCGCCCAGGGAGAATCGCGCGAGGCGGAAGGTCCGGATGACCTCTCCCAGCGGAATGAAGAGAAGCGTCTGGGGAACCAGGTACGTCACGAAGATGCCGGTGCCCATGGCCCCACCTCCCGGGAAACCGCAGCCGGGCCAGGGCGTAGGCCGCCAGCAAGCCGCAGAAGAGGAGATAGCCGTCGACCCGAGCGAGATGATCGAACGTGTTCACCCACCCCGCAAAACAGCGTCTCCCGGAACAGCCGCGCGAAATGCTCCAGCGTCGGGTGCGCAGGTCCAGAACGGGGCGAAGTTGGGACGGTTCCAGGGAATGTACATCTCCCGGTCCGGACGGATCGCTGTCACCGCCATGTAGTAAAACGGGAACAGCGTGAGAATGGCCACCGCCCCAAGCGGGAGGTACAAGCACAGCCACCGCTTCCACCAGGCCCCCGTGACCATCACCATCAGCGCCTCCTTCGCGCTGCCCTCGCCGCGCCGCACGTACCAGAGCTGGAAGACCACCACCAGGAAGAGGAACGGGAACATCGCCAGGGACGCCGCCGCGCCTTCGCCGAGCTTCCCGGTTTGGATCCCGATCTGGTACGCGTACGTGGCGAACAGGTGCGTGCTGTTCGCGGGCCCCCGCCCGTCAGGATGTACACCAGCTGGAAATCGGCGAACGTCTGGATGACGGAGAAGAGCATGACCACCATCGTCACCGGCATCAGGAGGGGCCATGTCACCCGCCAGAATCGCTGCCAGGCGTTGGCCCCGTCGATAGCGGCCGCCTCCTGAATGTCTGGGCTGATGGTCTGCAGGCCCGCCAGGAGCGTGATGGCGAAGAAGGGCATCCCGCGCCAGACGTTCACCATGATACCGACCACATGGCGGCTACGGGTCCGCCCAGCCAGTCCACACGCGCGTTCGATAAAGCCGAGGTGATAGAGGATCCAGTTCACGATGCTGAAGGTCGGGATCGAACATCCACTTCCAGGCCAGGGTGGACAGGACCGTGGGAATGATCCACGGCAGGAGCAGGGAGGCTCGCAAGAGGCGCTTGAACCCGATCAGCATGTTCAGCATGAGCGCCACCGCCATCCCCAGCGCCAATTTCAGCACCGTGGCGATGCCGGTGTAGATGAAGGTGTTCTGCGTGGTGCGCTGGAAGATGCTGTCATGCCAGAGCTTCACGTAGTTCTGAAGGCCGACGAAATCCCCCTCGCGTCCGACTGTGGTATTCAACACCGAGAGCCAGATCCCCCGGATGAAAGGATACGCCACGAACAGGGATAACATGGTCAGAGCGGGCAGGAGAAGCGCAACGGCGAAGAGCCACTCCCGCCGCTCGCTGGGACTGGCCGTTCGCAGGCGCCGAAACGAGACGGCGAGCCCCCCCGCCCGGATCGGACGATCGCTCATCGGGCCCGACCTCGTCGAGCGCGGTCAACACCGGGCAGCGGGCTCATTTGGTTGCCGCGGGCGCAAAGGCTTTCTCCATCTCTCGTCGGAAGGCAACCGTGGAATCCTTGCGATCCACCTCGATATCTGTCCAGGTAACGATCTCTCCTTTCGCAACCGGTCGAACGAGCTTGGTGTGGGCGAGTCCGAGAGGTAAACCATTTTTCGCCAACGAGGTCGTGGCGGGCAAAATCTTTCCCCACACCATGTATCCGCCTTCCCCGTCCAGCACCTCACCCGGACGGAGATCCCGCTTGGCCGTCGCCACCACGTCCGCCTGCCACGCAACCGGGCACCCGGTCGGCTCGTCGCGAAGCGCGGCAGAAGCCACACTGACACCCAGTTCCAATCCGATCAGATGCAACGGCCGATACAGACCGGCGTACTTCCCGGTCTCGTCGGGGAGGAGCCAATATTCGCTGAAACAACGCTGCGTGTACTCGGTTGGCGCTTCGTACGTCACGTACACCCCCACCTGCAGGTGGTGGGGCACCGGGGTCATATCCCGATTCAGGCTGGAGATGACCTCGACCGTCCCTTTGTAAGGCAGCGTCCCGCCGTCGGCTCTGGGCTTCAGGAACTTGGCAACCTCGGCGGCCGGCACCGGTGGAAACTGCAGACCGTCGGGTGGCGCCATGAGCCCGGTGGCGTTGCACACCGCGGTCATCTCGATGCCGGATTTCGTCCCGTCGATGAATGAATTGAACATCTTGGGGTTGGCGCCCGCTTTCTTCGCCGTTTCTTCGCTCCATCCGAAATGCGTCCAGACCGTCTCCGGCGTGGACTCGTGAAAGGTCGGATGGTAGCGGGTGCCTTTCCCGGCGCAGACCACGGGGAAGCCGCAGGCCCGCGCCCAGTCCACCAACTCGCAGATGATGGCCGGCTGGTCTCCGTAGGCCAATGAGTACACGACACCCGCCTCCCGGGCTTTCTTGGCCAGGAGCGGACCCGCCAGAGCGTCCGCCTCGACACAGACCATGATCACGTGCCGCTTGTGCGCGATCGCCGCGAGGGCGTGCTTGATGCCCGCCTGCGGAACTCCAGTCGCCTCCACCACCACATCCAGGCCGTCCGCCGCGATCAAGGCCATCGCGTCGTCGGTGATGTGGGTGCCCCCGCTCTTCAGGGCCGCCGCGAGCGAGGACGCCGCCACCTGCTCGGCCGGCCATCCGGCCCTCTGGAACGCATCCCGCGCCCGTCCCACGTTCAGGTCGGCCACCCCCAAGATGTGGATTCCCGGCGTGAGCCGCGCTTGAGCCAAGAACATCGTGCCGAACTTGCCGGCACCGATGAGACCGACGCGAATGGGCCGCTTTTCTTCGGCGCGGCGGAGCAGTTTGCGATGCAGGTTCATCTCGTTCTCCACGGGTTGGGGTTAACGGCACCCCGGGCGCACCCCCGCATACTGAGGCGAGACCGGGTGCACCTAGGCAAAGCGACGCCTCTACTGCGCGACCGAGGGGTCGGCGGAATGGCAAATCTCGGCCGGGGCGAACCATTCTCTACTGCTCCTTGGCCTGAACCACTTGATGAACTCCTTGGCCAGCTTCTGCTCTTTGCAGTGCTTCATGACCATCACGCCGATCGTCGGCAGTTGATAGAAGCGGCCGGCCGGACCCTTGGGCGTCGGGGCGTGGTTCATGTCCTGCGTAGATATCCGGGAACTTGTCTCGCGCCACGGGATAGATGCTCGGCGAGTTCCCGGTCACCGAGATGCTGCCCGCCAGGAACGCCCGGTTGTTCGAGGCGTCGTCCCAGGACAGGCCGCCCTCGTCCATGGCCTCCTTCCACATGGCGGTGTTGAGCTTCAGAGCCTCGAGCGTGCCCTTCTTGTCCAGGACGACGGTCTTGCCGTCCTTCTCCACCTCCATGCCGCCGAAGCCCCAGGTCAGGGCGTAGCAGTAGTTATTGGGATCGTTCGTGCTGTGGCCGAAGGCGCAGCCGACCGGGTGGCCCTTGGCCTTCAGCTTCTTCCCCATGTCGCGGAACTGGTCCCAGGTGTCTCGGGGAACTTGTTGTATCCCACCTCGAACATCCACGACTCGCGGTAGTTCCAGGCCCACGCCAAGACATCGTGAGGAACCGCGATCCATCGTCCGTCCGAGAACGCGTTCGCTTTGGGGAGGTCGTAGTACCCACCCTGGGCCTTCCCGATAGGCTCGGCGACATCGCCGACGTCAACCGCACCGTCGGCCAAGAGGAGGGGGAAGTTGTTTTGGATCTGGATCATGTCAGGGCCGGACTTCATCTCGACCGCCGCCGCCGCCCGGGTCGGAACATCGTTCTGTCCGATCCGCTCGACCTGGATCTCGACCCCCATCTGCTTCCCGAACTCCGCCGCCTGATCCATGAACACCTTGTCCGTCGCCGGGATGAAATGGAGCTGCATCAGGTAATGGAGTTTCGTCCCCTTCGCGTAGGCCGGAGCCTGGCCTGCGCTGGAGGATGCCAGGAATCCCACCCGAGAGCCGCCGCACCGCTGGTCGCCGCCGCCGCCTTGAGGAACGTCCGTCGCGATACCGCGACCCTTACCGTCGTCGTTGCGCTCATGGTGTCTTCCTCCTCGTGCGTCGCCGCGCGGTCTTCCTCGCCCCGCGTGATCGCACCCGACCTTCCGCTCGGTGCCTTCCCTCCTCTTCGCGCCTTTCCGATGCACCTCCGCCGCTCGCGCCTCTTCCACTTCGGCCTCAGCCTCCAGCCGCTCGATCGAGCGGCGGATATGCAACCGCATGGCCGCCTCGCTGGCCCCCGGATCGTGGCGACTCAACGCCTCCAGGATGGCCCGGTGCTCCGGCACGGTCTCGGCCGACGGCCGCACCACCCCGTCCTGGTAGGCGAAGAACATCATGTTGACCGAATCCAGCGCCGCCATGAGCTGCTCGTTCCCGGCTAGCTCCACCAAGCCGCCAGTGGAAGTGGCGGTCGCGCTCGATGTAGCGGCGCGCGGCAGCCGGCGATGGGCGCGCCGTCGAAACCGCGGAACAGTGCGCTCAGGCGCCGGACCTCGGTCGGCGCGATCCGCGGCGCGGCCAGGCGGGCCGCCATCCCCTCCAGGGCTTCGCGGACCTCGAACAGTCTCGCCATCTCCCGCTTGCTGAAGCGCCGGACGTAGATCCCGCGGCGCGAGAGGCAATCCACCACCCGTTCCTGCGCCAGGCGCTTCAGAGCGTTCAAGATGGGTGTCCGACTGATGCCCAGCTCCTGCGCCAATCGGTCGACGGGGATGCGCTGGCCCGGCTGGATCGCCCGGTCGATGATGGAAGAGCGAAGCCGCGCGTAGACCTGCTCTTCCAGGCTCTCGCGCTGGATGGGAACGACCGTGGGACGCGCCTGGCGCATTTGGCGGAGGGGTAAACGATCATGGACGCGGGTGGCACCCGCGGCATCAGCAGCGGCTTGCGAACCGGCTTTGGTCATCCGCGGCTCTCCCGGCACGAACCATGGAAGCGCGCTACGACTCCACCGATCCTGAAATGTTACGTTTTACGAGTAACATGGGCACGGGACGACTGTCAAACGGAAACCCGCAGTCATTCCACCCGGATGGAGGCGTTGGTCGATACCAAGGCGTGACCCTACCGCACGGAGCGCTCGGCGCTTCCGAGTAATGCGGAGAGGAAGACCCTGCGGACCACCTGCGGTTCAGCGATCCGGTTCCTCGGCGCGTGCGCGGCTCCATAGTCGCTCCACGGATCGGCGGATGTGGATCCGCATGGCCGCCTCGCTCGCGTCGGGGTCACGACGCCCCAGGGCCTCCAGGATCGCCTGATGTTCGGGAAGGGATTCGGCCAGGCTGCGCGGGACCCCCACTTGGTACGCGGAGATCATCATGTTGACGGACTCCATCGCCGCCGCCAGATGGGGGTTGCCCGTCAATTCCACCAGGCGCCAATGGAAGTGCCGATCGCACTTGAGATACCGCTGCACCTCCGCCGCGGACGGCTTCTTGCTGAACCCGTCGAACACCTTCTTGAACGCTTTCACCTCGGCTGGGGAGATCCGCGTGGCCGCCAGGCGGGCCGCGATCGGCTCCAGCCCTTCCCGTACTTCGAACAGTTGCGCCATTTCTGTCAGGGAGAACTGTTTGACGTAAATCCCCCGGCGCGACACCCACTCGACCAGCCGCTCCTGGGCCAGGCGCTTCAGTGCGTTGACGAGCGGCGTCCGGCTCACCCCCATGTCCCGCGCCAGCTTCTCCTGCAGGATCCGCTGTCCGGGCGCCAAGCGCCCCTCGGCGATCATCCCCTTCAGGCGAGCGTAGATCTTGTCGTCGAGGTTCTCGTGCTCGATGAGGAGGGGGCTCGACTTCCGGTCCTGTCTCACCATGCCTGTCGTCCCCTCACTTCCTGAACATCAGATTCGGCAGCCAGGTTGAGATCGACGGCACCAGCGTGACGATCAAGAGCGACACCAGAAGCGGCACCAGAAACGGCCAGATGACCCGGGCCATCCGAGAGAAGGTCACGTTCGAGATGATGCTCACCATGTAGAGGCTCATCCCCACCGGAGGCGTCAGGAGGCCAATCATCAGGTTGAGTACCACCACCACACCCAGGTGAACCGGATCCACGCCCGCCTCCAGGAGCGGCGGGACGAGCAGAGGCGTCATGACCATGATGGCCGCGATCGACTCCATGAACATCCCGACGATGAGCAGGATCACGTTCGTCAGCATCAGGAGGACTACCGGATCCTTGGAGAAGCTGAGCAAGAGCGCCGACATCTGGGCCGGGACCTGCTCGACGGTGAGGACCCAGGCGAAGATCGCCGCCGAGGAGACGATAAACATGATGGTGGCTGTAGCGCGGACGGTATCCCGCGCGCCCGCCAGCAGCCGCTCCCAAGTCAGCTCCTTGTAGACCACCGCCCCCAGGAAGAGCGAGTAGAACACCGTGAAGCCCGCCAACTCTGTCGGGCCGAACCAGCCGAAGAGCAGGCCGCCCACCAGGATCACCGGCGTTGCCAAGGCGGGCAGGGCCACGAGGGCGGTATGGAGCTTCTCTCGCCATGGCCGCACATGCGTCTCGCGAGGGAAGTTGTACTTTCGGGCGAAGTACCATACCTGCACGCACAGGCAGAGCGTGATGACCAGCGCCGGCACGATGCCGGCGATGAGCAGCTTGATCCCCGACACCTCCGCCACGCTGGCATAGATGATCATGGGGATGCTGGGGGGAAAGATGGGGCCGAGGGTCGCCGCGGCCACGGTGATGCTGGCGGCCATCTCTTCCTTGTAGCCTTGCTCCTTCATGGCCTTGATCTGAATGTTCCCCAGGGCGCCGATATCGGCGAGGGCCGCTCCGGAGATCCCCGCCATCACCAGATTGGCCAACACGTTGACGTAGGCCAGCCCGCCCCGCACACGGCCCACCACGAGCTTTGCCGCCTCGTAGAGTCGGTGCGTGATCCCGGTGGCGTTCAGCAGGCTTCCGACGAAGATGAACAGGACCACGGCCAGAAGCGGGAACGAGTTGAGAGCGTTGCCCATTCGGTGGGCGATGGTGGCCAGCGGGATACCCGCAATGACGATGTAGGTGACGGCGGAGAGGCCCATGCTGACCGCCAGGGGGACCCCCAGGAGACTCAGGAGAAGGAAGAGTCCTATGATGTGGAAGCCGCTCACCGCCCGCCTCCTTCCGGCTGGCCGTTCACCGTCTGCACGAATCTCTCGCCGGCAGTCAGCAGCAGGAGTGCCATCCCCAGGTACGCCCCGGCAAAGAAGACGATGTTGGGGATGCCGAGGCCGGGGCTCGGCACACTCCCATTCTTGGCCATGAACTGGTATTCGCTCACCAGGAAGAAGAGGCAGTACACGGCCGTCAGCAACGCAGCGAGGGCATCCAGGATTCGCGTGAGCTTCGGGCCCGCCTTTTGGGTCAGCAGGTCGATTTTGACATGCAGTCCCTCCCGGAACAGGAGGGGGACCAGCAGGAACACCAGATTGATGTGGGCAAAGCGCGCCAGCTCCTCGATGCCGGCATAGGCCACGGAAACGAAGTTCCGCAAGAGGATCTGGACGAAGATCAGCGTCGCAATCACGGCCAGGCAGACGAGCGACACGTACTCGCAGATCTGCGTTGTCCTTCCGATCAGGCTCGCGTGCGGCGCCGGTTTATTCATGGTCCCTTCCATCCCTTCATCGAGCAGTTTCCGGCGGACGCGGGCCGGCCCTTCCGGCCCGCGTCCGCCGCCCTCGTGATCCGGAATACTCGCACCGGAATGCAGAAGAAGCCACCCCCCAAAGGCTGCTCAAAAAGGACCCAGATGCAAGGCGGCGAGCGTAGGGCGGGGTACCCACCGCCGGTGGGTCAAGGCGTACTCCAGGTACGCCGCAGCGAGCGCCTGAGCGAGCCAACGCAGCAGATGGGCCGTTTTCAGCAGCCGACTACTGGATGGCGCGGATGTCTTTATACACCTCGCCGAACTTGGCATCGAACCGCTTCGAGATCTCGCCCTGCACGCGGGTCTGGAAGGCGTTGATGTCCAGACCTTCCTTGGGCCCGATCACCTTCATTCCCTTGTCCGCCAACTGCTTGGTGTAGGAGGCGTCGCTCTCCTGCGTCATCTGGGTCGCCTTCTTGCTGACTTCGTTGGCCGCCTCCATGATCTGCCCCTGCAGCGCGGGCGAGAGCTTCTTCCAGGCGGCGTCATTGAAGACCACCAGCTCCGCACCCTTGATGTGACCGGTCAGCATGAGGTGGGATTGCGTCTCGTAAAACTTGTTGGCGAAGATCGTGTCGACCGGATTCTCTTGTCCGTTCACCGCCTTCGTTGCCAGCTGCGTCGGCAGCTCGGCGAAATCCACGGGGGTCGCCACGGCCCCCATGCCCTCGACCGCCGCCATGTAGATGGGGAAGGGGATGGCGCGAATCTTCACGCCCTGCAGGTCCTTGGGACTCAGCACCTGCCGATCCGCGGTGAGCTGCCGCGTCCCGAAGTAGAACGTGTAGAACACCCGCACGCCGCGGGCCTTCAGGAGCCCCTCGCCCAGCTTCTTCATGACCGACGAGTTGGGATCGGCCACCCGCATCAGGTGCTCCACGTCCTTGTACATGAAGGGGGTGTCCAGCGCCCCGAACGGCTCGTACAGCGACCCGATGCCGGCCATGGTATTGTGGTGGAGCTGCACCGTGCCGGAGCTGACGGCCTCGGCCTGCTCCTGGAGGGTCCCGAGCTGGGAGGAGGGGAAGACGTTGACCTTGACCGCCCCCTTGGTCTTCTCCTCGATGGCCTTCGCCAGCAGGGCGGCCTGCTGCCCGGCGATGCTGCTCGGCGCATTCATGTGGGCGTAGCGCAGCGTCACGGTTTGCGCGGCGGCGTCCTGCACCGCCAGGGCGCCCAGCGCCAGGGTCACGACACCGATCAGACACAAGAGCTTCTTCATGACCTCTACCCCCTTCGTGTGAGTTGCGAGTCCGAAAACGACGACTTCTTCGTTGTTCTCCCGATCCTGCTCTCCTCTCTGCTCACGGCTTTCCTGCCGTTACCTCCGCCTCACTCACGACCCGCTCGACGGCCTGCACGATGTCCCGGACGCCCAGCCCGTACCGATCCAGGAGGCCGAAGGCGTCGCCCGACTCCGCGAACACGTCCTGGAGGCCCAGCCGCACCAGCCGCCCCGTACCGTGCTCTGCGATCACCTCGGCGATGGCGCTCCCCAGGGCACCGTTGATCTGGTGATCCTCGACGCTCACCGCCGCCGGGCTTTCCCCGAGCACCCGGGCGATGCCCTCCGCGTCCAGGGGGCGCAGCGTGTGGACCTCGACCACCCGCCCACGGAGCCCCTGCGACCGAAGCTGCGCCGCCGCCTCCAGGCCGCGCTGGAGCAGGTACCCGTTGGCGAAGATCACGAAGTCCCGCCCGTGGTCCTCCAGCCGCCGGATCTTCCCCAGCTCGAATGGGCGCGGTGGATCCACGACCACCGGGTCCCGCCCGCTCCCGATCCGCAGGTACGCGGGGCCCGCCACCTTGGCGATCGCCCGGGTGGCCTGCCGCACCGCCGCGGCGTCCGCGGGCACCACCACCGTCACCCCCGGGATGCTCCGCACGATGGCCAGGTCCTCGAAGAACTGGTGGGTCACGCCTTCACGCTCCCCGCCGAAGATTCCCGCGTTCGCTCCGATGAACTTCACGTTCAGGCCCGGATACGCCACGAACGTGCGGACCTGCTCGCACGCCCGCATGGTGATGAAGCCCGCATACGTGGCGGCGAAAACGGTGAGGCCACAGGTCGCCAGGCCGGCGGCTGTCGCAACCATGTTCTGTTCGGCGATCCCGACATCGAAGACCTGCCCCTTGAATCGCTGCAGGAACTCCGGCGTGGCCCGGAACACCTTGACCGAGTCGGCGAAAACCACGACGGTCTTCGGGTCGGCCTCCATCAACTCGGTCAGCGTCTCCAGGAACGCGACCCGCGTGCTCTCCATGCGCATCCCGCTCATTACCCCTCCCTTAGCAGGTTGCTGAGAAACAGTTCTCTTGCCCAGGCTGCTCAAAAAGGTCCAGATGCTAGGCGGCAGCGCAAAGGGCCGAGTGAGGCGTACTTCCAGGTACGCCGCAACGAGTGCCCGAGCGCGCCAACGACGCAGATGGGCCGTTTTCAGCAGCCTGTCACGCCAGGACGGCGAGTGCCGCCTCCAGCTCGTCCTTGGTGGGCACCCGCTTGTGCCAGGAATTGTCCGCCTCCATGAAGGGAATCCCCTTCCCTTTCACCGTCCGGGCCACGATGCAGGACGGGCGGTCCGTCTCGGCCTGCGCCCGCTCGATGGCGGTCAGGATCGCCCGCAGATCGTGCCCGTCGATCTCCTGGCAGTGCCATCCGAAGGCTTCCCATTTCGGCAGGACGGGACAGAGGCCGCTCACCTCGCGCACGGGACCGCCGCTCTGCTGGCCGTTCTGGTCCACGAAGACGATGAGGCGCCCCGCCTTGTAGTGCACGGCGGCCATGGCTGCCTCCCAGATGATGCCTTCCTGGATCTCCCCGTCGCCGACGATCACGTAGGTGAAGTAGTCCTGCCGGTTCACGCGGGCCGCCAGGGTCATCCCCAGGCCGATCGAAACCCCGTTCCCCAGGGAGCCCGACGTGCTGTCGACCCCCGGCGTCTTCTGCATGACCGGATGCCCCTGGAGAATCGATCCGAGGCTGCGGAGCGAGGGCAGGACATCGGGCGAGAAGAACCCGCGCCGGGCCAGCGCGGCGTAGAGGGTCGGGCAGGCGTGGCCCTTGGAGAGGATGAAGCGGTCGCGCCCCTCCCAGAGGGGCATCGGCAGGATTCACCCGCAGCACTTTGAAATACAGCGCCGCCACGATGTCCGCCACCGACAGCGCCGGGCCGGGATGGCCGTCCCCGGCCAGATGGATCATGCGCACGACGTCGCGGCGGATCTGCCGGGCCGCCTCACCGACCGCTCGGATGTCCTGTTCCGTCACCATCACCGTCCCATCCTTTCCAGGGTCTCCTTGACCTCCACCACGCCCCGCCGCGGACTGGACAGGACCGGCTTCCCCGTCCTCTTGGCGAGAGCCTCTTCCATGCGGGCCATGGAGCCTTGCGCCAGGACGATGACGTCCGCCTGCCTGGCCACTTGTTCCGCCGCAGCCGTCACCATCTCGTCGTGCTTTTCCGGCTGCTTGGCGACCAGCGCCTCGTAGGCCCCCTTGGCCAGTCCCTCGACAATCGAAACGGTCCGACCCGCCTTCTCGGCCTGGGCCTTGACCAGCCGGACAGTCGGCGCCAGCGTCGTCGGGAGCGTGGCCAGAACACCGATCCGACTCCCGGTGCGGACGGCTTCCGCCGCCATGGCGTCGTCGATCTTCACGATGGGGATCGCGACCAGGCTCCGCGCCATGATGGCCACGTCCCCGATCGAGGAGCAGGTGTTGAAGATGAGGTCGGCCCCGGTGTCCTGCGCGGCCAGGTAATACCGGACCAACCGCCGCGCGATCTCCGGTGTCACCTGCCCCGCCCGGATGACGTCCTGGATCAGCGCGTCCTCGATGATGCTCACCACCCGACAATCCGGCACCAACTCCGTGAACATCTGCTTGACGGACTCCACGATGGACTGGGCGGTGAACACGGCGGCGACGGTTCGCATGGATCACTCCTCTCGTTGCTTCGGTCGGTTGCGGACGGGGGGGCTTGATGGTCAACGTCGCCGCAGGACGGATGGCGACTGTATTTGAATACTGTGCTTTGAATTCAACATCCAACAATCACGACTCGACGTCAAGAGGAAAAAACGGATTGGTCGGTCGGGAAGGGAATCGACGGGGCAGCGTTGCCGCCGATCGAGAGTCGCCGGAGGCTGACTACTTCCCCATGACGGACCGCACGGCGGTGACCAAACGGTCGGCGGTCGGCCGGATCAACCCTTCCAGCGCGGGGGAGAACGGCACGGGCACCGGCGGCGCCCCGACGCGGACCACCGGGCCGTCCAGGTCGTCGAAGGCTTCGCTCATGATGGTGGCGGCGATGTCCGCGCCCACGCTCCCCCGCAGGACCGCCTCCTCGAACGTGATCGCGCGGTTGGTCTTTCGCACCGAGGCCAGGATCGTCTCCATATCGAGGGGAACCAGCGAGCGCGGATCGATGACCTCGATCTCGATCCCGTCCGCCGCCAGCCGCGAGCCTGCCTCCAAGGCCAGCGGCACCATGGCGCCCGTCGCGATCACCGTGACGTCGCGGCCCGGCCGCTTGACTTCGGCGCTCCCCAGCGGGATGAGATGCTCGCCCGTCGGCACCGGTCCGCGCGTGTTGTAGAGGGACTTCACCTCCAGGAAGATCACCAAGTTGTCATCCCGGATGGCACTCTTGAGCAATCCCTTGGCATCCGCCGGGGTGGAGGGCATCACCACTTTGAGTCCGGGGATGTGATAGAACCACGCCTCCAGGCTCTGCGAGTGGGTGGCGGCGGAGGCGCCCGTGATTCCTCCGGGGGCCCGCACCACGGCCGGCACCGTCGCCTGCCCGCCGGTCATGTAGCGGATCTTGGCGCCAAAGTTGACCACCTGATCCATGGTGAGGGCCATCAGGTCCACGAACATGATCTCGCACACCGGGCGGAGCCCGGTGAGCGCGGCCCCCAGCGCCATCCCCACCAGCGTATTCTCGGCGATCGGCGTGTCACGGACGCGGCCCTCCCCGAACGCGGCCTGCAACCCCTCGGTCACCTTGAACGCCCCGCCGGCCCGGCCGATGTCCTCGCCGAACAGGATCACGCGCGAATCCTGCGCGAGCTCCTCACGGAGCGCGTCGTTGATCGCCTCGCGGTAGGAGCGCTCCACGGCCGGGTCCGGGGCGGGCGACGGCCGCACGATGACAGCGGGCGCGTAGATGTCCTCCGTCAGCGCCTCGGGAGGCGGCGATGGGCTCTTGAGCGCGGCGTCCAGCGCGGCGTCCGCCTCCCGCTCGATCGCCGCCTTCTCCGCCGCCAACTCCTTGGTCGTGGCCAGGCCGTCCGCCGTCAGCCGCTGCTCCAGCTGCAGGATGGGATCTTTCGCCAGCCAGGCGGCCACCTCCTCGGGCGAGCGGTACCGCGCCGGGTCGCTCGTGCTGTGCCCGCGCGCCCGGTACGTCACGCATTCGAGGAGCGTCGGCCCCTCACCGGCTCGCGCCCGCCGGGCCGCGTCGCGGACCGCCGCGTAGACGGCCGCCGCGTCGTTCCCGTCCACGACCAGGCCGGGCATGCCGTAGCCGTCGGCCCGGGCGGCGATGGAGGGCCCCGCCGTCACTTTCCCCGTCGGCGTGTACTCGTTCCACTGATTGTTCTCGCAGACGAAGATGACGGGAAGCTTCCAGATCGCTGCGACATTCAGCGCCTCCCCGAAGTTTCCATGGTTGGCGGCTCCGTCCCCGAAGAAGCAGGCCGTGACCTGATCGGTACCACGCATTTGTGCCGAGAGGCCGCTGCCCACGGCGATGGGCATCCCGCCCGCCACGATGCTGATCGCCCCCAGGAATCCGAGGCTCAGGTCGGCCACGTGCATGGTGCCGCCCTTCCCCCTGCAGAAGCCCGTCGCCCTGCCCGCGATCTCGGCGAAGGCCCGCTCCATGCCCGCGCCCTTGGCGATCAGGTGACCGTGCCCCCGGTGTGTGCTGGTCACATAGTCATCGACCGTGAGCGCGGCGCAGACGCCCACGGCCACCGCCTCCTCGCCGATGTATAGATGGGAATGGCGCGGCAGCGCCGCCCGCGAGAAGAGCTCGCCCACCCGCTCCTCGAAGGCGCGCACCCGCCGCATGCCGCGCAGGAGATCCCAGAACGGAAGTGCCGTCGTCGCGTCCCGCGCATCCGCTGCACTCTTGGTCATCCGCGCATCTCCTTCGGTTCGCCGGCTTCCCCCGTTGCGCTCAACGCGCGATCTCCAGCAACACTTTCACAGCATCTTCGTTCCGGTCGCTCAGGAGCGCCAGGGCGTCCTGCGCCATGTCGAGAGGGAGGATATGCGTCACCAACTTCTGGAAGTCGAACCGGCCCGCGTCGATCCACTCCACCGCTTGCCGGAAGTCCTGGTGGTCGTAGACCACCGAACCGACCAGCTCCAGCTCGTTCAAGTTCACCGCCGTCAGGTCCAGCTCCACCGGATCGAGGAACATGCCGGTGACGATGATGCGGCCGCCGCGCCGCGTGCGCCCGATGGCCTGTCGCACCGTGATCGGCGCACCGCTGCACAGAATCGCCACGTCGAAGCCGTCCGGAAAGGCGACGGCCACAGCGTCTTCCCAGGCTGCCGTCCCCGAATTGTACGTGATCGCACCGCACAGCTCCCGCGCGACCGCCAGGTTGAAGTCCAGAATATCGGTCACCGCGACTTCGGCGGCGCCGGCGGCGCGCGCCGCCATGGCGGTCAGGATGCCGATCGGACCCGCCCCGAGAATGAGCACCCGGTCGTCAGGCCGAACGCGTGCCTGCCGGAAAACCCCGTGAATTCCGACGGCAAGCGGCTCGGCCAGCACCCCCACCTGCAGCGGAGTCGCAGGACCCAGTCGATACGTGACCGACGCCTTGGCGATCCCATATTCGGCGAAGGACCCGGGCCACGCCCCGACGCCCGGCACGCTCTTGTGGAGACAGATGTTTTGCCTCCCCATCCGGCACAACCGGCACGTTTGGCACGGCACGAGGGGCATCACCGTGACCCGGTCGCCGGGGCGGCATTCCGTGACCGCACTACCACACGCTGCCACCGTACCGGCAAACTCGTGCCCCAGGATGACGGGTGGCTTCCGGAAGGGGTGTTTCCCCCGAAAGGCGTGCAGATCGGACCCGCACACACCCGCATAGGCGTTCCTGATCAGGACATCATCCGGGCCGAGCGGCGGCGTGGCAACCTCCCGGATCTCGATCGTGCCCGTGTCCACCAGCACGGCAGCCTTCATCGGAACCTCCATGACCGACGGTCGAACGCTCCGGCAATTCGTCGGAGGTACTCCGCAGGTCGCCCCCTTCTAACAGATTGATGGATAACCCGCTTTCGCTCAGGCTGCGCAAAAAAGGTCCAGATGCAAGGCGGCGCGACCCATCCATCCCGGACGGGTGCCCGAGGCCGAGTGAAGCGTACTCCAGGTACGCCGCAACGAGCGCCTAAGCGAGCCAACGCAGCAGATGGGCCTTTTTCAGCAGCCTGCGCGCCGGCGCGCGCGGGGCGGGGCGGGCCGCAGAAAACGGATCGCGCGGCCGAACGTCTCCGGCGTGCCGAATCCTCCGGCCTTGGTCACGGCCGGGATGCCCGCACAGTCCCCCCCGATCAGACGGCCCCAGGGTACCCCGGCCTCCACCTCGCCCTGCAACTCGATAGCGCTCGCGCCCAGGGCCGAGCATGCGGCGACGGCGATGTCCCCGCCGCAGAGCAGCAGGCCACTCGGTCGGACGTCCCGGACCACCAGGCGCGTCGCTTGGCCGAGAAATTCGCTGAGCGTCTTGCTGGCAGACGGTCGCAAGGCTCGCTGCCGCCCCGACGGCGAGGCCGGCCGTTGCGCCAGGGTCACGACGGTATCGTGGCCGGCAAGGAGCTCGGCCCGAGCCCGCTTCACCAACCGGTCCAGCTCGCGCCGGTACCGATCGCCGTCGGCGACCACCTCGTCAAGGGCAGCGGGCACGATTGTCGCTCGGCCGTGCGCCTCGATCCAGGCCACTTGCTCGACACTGGTAGGGTTGGGCGAACCGACGATCAGCAGGGCCGGCCCCTTCCCGCTTGGCTTGCTGCGCCGCGGCCGTCGCGGCCACGACAGCACGCTGCAGAGCGCCGTCGCGAGCCCGGCTGACCCCGCCGCCACCCCGAAGAGCTTCTCCCGTGCGATCAGCCGGGCGACACGGTCGAGATCCTGGGGTGTCACGGCGTCCGCCAAGACGATCCCGGGCGATGCCGCTCGCCACTCCCGGATGGTCCGAGCCAAACTCGGCGAGCCGCCGCGGAGCGATGCGAGACAGAGCGGGTACACCGGCCGCTTGGACTGCCGACCGAGGACGGTCGGCAAGTGTGATTCTCGGAGAGGCGTCACGGGATCTCGCCCGATCGCTGTCCGGTGCACCGGTACGCCACGCACCAGGAGCACGCCGTCGCGCACAGCCCGGCCTGCCGGTGGAAACGCCGGCGTCAGGACGGTCAGGGGTCCGGGAAACACGTCCAGGATCGCGTCCAACTCCTGACCGACATTGCCCCGGAACGTCGAATCGATCTTCTTGTACACCGCCTCGACGCCTGCGCGCCGGAGAGCCTCCGCCGCCACGCGGGCCCGCTGTGCCGCAACGCGGGCCGGCACGGCCCGGCTGTTGGTATTGAGCACCAAGACGTCGGCCGAGCGCGCCAGCGATCCCAGGTTGTGCCAGTCCAGGGGCACCAGGGTGCGGGCGCCCCGGCGGGCGAACTGGACGCCGGTGTCGTTGGCACCCGTCAGATCGTCGGCGATGACACCCAAGCGCATGGGAATCGCTCCTTCGCCCGGCCAATCCGGAACCTGGGCATGGGGCAGTGTCTAGACGGCCCGATCAGGCGCAGCCGCGCCTCCGGTCAGCGGAGGAAACAGGGAGAGGGTCTCCCCATCCCGGAGGACGGTCTCCGCAGTTGCACGCTTTCCGTCCACCACGGGGACGCAGGGAACATCATCCGGCATGCCGAGTTGCCGCATCGCATCCAACACCGTGGCACCATCCGGCACGTCGAGGGTCGCCGTCCGATTCTGTGCCCCGCGGGGAAGGTAACGGGTGAGGCCCGCGTACAACGCCACCTGGATAGTCATCGCGGATCGCTTGGCCGGACGAGGCCAGACGGAGCACGGCTCATGGACAACCGCGCGATCGGAAGTGGCATGGACGGGGTGTCATCTCTGGGGTGTCGGTTGCTCATTGTGGGTGGCCGACCGTGCCCGCCAACCGGTTGTCGCGGAGGATGCGGCCCCAGGTGATCACCCCCGCGACGAGCTGATCGGGGCGCACGGTAAAGGCATGGCGGGTGCGGATGATATTGTGCAGGATGCCCGCCTCGGCGTTCACGCCGGGACCGACCAGCAGCGCGTCATCCTTGAAGACCAGCTTTCGGTACGTCCGTTTCATGGCGTCGAGTTGGCTGTCAGTCCGAATCCCGGCGCGTCGACGGGATAGCGGCCATGTGAGTCACGGGTTCGACCGTTCATCGTAATCGAGTCGGTTTCAGGCCTTGCCCGGCCAGGAGCAGAGGGCGCCGAGGGCGCAGCCCGGACAGGCCGGCTGCTTGGCGTGGCAGGTCCGGCGTCCGTGAAAAATGAATCGGTGCGTCGCTTGACCCCACGACGCGTCGGGCACGAGACGAACAAATCGCGGCCTCGATCTTCTCCGGATCCTCGGTGTCCACCAGTCCGAGGCGATTGGTCACCCGGACGACGTGGGTATCCACCCCGAACCCCGGGACTCCATACGCATTGTACAAAACAATGTTGGCGGTCTTCCGCCCGACGCCCGGCAGCGTGACCAGTTCGTCCATCGTGCGGGGCACAACCCCGCCGAAATCCCGGACCAGCGCCCGGGCGCACGCCAGAATGTTCTTGGCCTTGTTCCGGAAGAAACCCGTACTCCGGATCTCCTGCTCGAAAGTCGCCGGATCCGCAGCGGCGTAGTCCGCGGCGGAACGGTATTTCTTAAAGAGGGTCGCCGTGACCTGATTCACGCGCACATCGGTGCACTGGGCCGACAGGATCGTCGCGACCAGAAGCTCCAGCGGCGTGGTGAAGCGGAGCTCGCAGCAGGCATCCGGATACGTTCGGCCGAGGATCTCCAGGATCTCGTGCAGCCGGCCCTGTGGGCGACCGGCGGGCGTTTTCCCGCGCCCGCCGGTCGCTTTCTGACCCTTGCGTGCCTCTGTCATCGGTCCGCACCCGCTGCGATCGTTACCACGGGGACACATCCTCCCGGCAGTCCGGATTGCCTGGTAACGTCTCCCCCTAATCCCGCTGGAGCAACTCGATCGAGATGCCGTCCGGCCCCTCGATGAAGGCGAACTTGCCGGTCGGGTTGAGCGGCTTGACGTCCTGGGTGAACTTGACGCCGCGCGCCTTCATCTTGGCCGCCTCGGCGTCCAGGTTCTTGGTCTTGAGACCCATGTGGTAGATTCCGTAGCGGACGCCCGGCCCCTCGTTCAGCGTCTCTCCGGCGCGCTTGGGGGAAAAGTTGTACCAGAGGCCGCCGATGTCGAGGGTCACGATGGGCATGCCGTTCACCTCGAAGCGGGCGACCTCTTTCGCCTCGAAGTTCTCCTTGAAGAAGGCCACGGTCTTGTCATAGTCGCTGCACTTGAAATGGGCGTGATCGTACAACCAGCTCATCGCGTTTCTCCTTCGTCTGGGGGTGTCAGAGGCCCTGCATTCTTCGGTCACACCGGTCGGAATCCCCCGACCGGTTTTCGCGCCCGGCGGGCGGCGCCGGTCTTGTACGCCGCCTCCGCCACCGCCGCGGCCACCGCCGGCGCGACGCGGGCATCGAACATGCTCGGCGTGATGTACTCCTCGTTCAACTCGCGGGGGTTCACCAGGCCGGCGATGGCCTTCGCCGCCGCGATCTTCATGGCGTCGTTTACGTGCGAGGCCCGCGAATCCAGCAGGCCGCGGAAAAAGCCCGGAAAGCAGGAGGAGTTATTGATCTGGTTCGGGTAATCCGACCGGCCCGTGGCCATGACCCGGACATGGCGTGCGGCCTCCTCCGGCATGATCTCGGGGACAGGATTGGCCATGGCGAACACGATGGCGTCCCTGGCCATCCGCTTGAGTCCCTTGACCGGCAACGTGCCCGGACCCGACAGGCCGATGAACAGGTTCGCCCCGCCGATGACGTCCAGGATGCCGCCTTTCAGGTTGCGCGGGTTGGTCGCCTGCGCGTACCAGGTCTTGACGGGGTTCATGTTTTCGCTGCGGCCGCGGTACAGGGCGCCCGACGTGTCAACGCCGATGATCTGTTTGGCCCCCATAGCCATCAAGAGCTTGGTACAGGCCACACCGGCCGCCCCGATGCCGCTGACCACGATTTTTAGCTCTTTCAGGTTCTTTTTCACGATCCGGAGCGCGTTGAGGAGCGCGGCCAGCACCACCACCGCTGTGCCGTGCTGGTCGTCGTGAAAGACCGGGATGTCCAGATCTCGTTGCAGGCGCTCCTCGATGTCGAAGCAGCGCGGGGCCGAGATGTCTTCCAGATTGATCCCCCCGAACGCCGGCGCGATCACCTGCACCGTGCGGACGATCTCGTCCGGATCCTGTGTATCCAAGCAGATCGGAAAGGCGTCCACGCCGGCGAACTCCTTGAAGATCGCCGCCTTACCCTCCATGACGGGCAGGGCGGCCCGGGGGCCGATGTTCCCCAACCCCAGCACGGCAGAGCCGTCCGTCACCACCGCCACCGTGTTCTTCTTGATCGTCAGCCGATGCGCCGCCGTTGGGTCGCCGTGGATCGCCATGCAGACCCGCGCCACGCCCGGCGTGTAGACGATCGAGAGGTCGCTGCGGTTCTTGATGGGGGCCTTGGCCCGGACCTCGATCTTCCCGCCGAGATGGGCCAGAAACGTTCGATCCGAGACGCTGACCACGCGGACGCCCGGCACTTTCCCGACCGCGTGGGCGATCACCTGCTCGTGGGCCTCGTCCCGGGCGTTCACGGTGAAGTCCCGGATGATGCTGCCCGCCCCAAACCCGGCGATGTCCACCGCGCCGATGTCGCCGCCCGCCTTGCCGATGGCGGACGCCACCCGTCCCAGCATGCCGGGGCGGTTCTGGATCTCGACGCGCATGGTGATGCTGTAACTCGCACTCGGCTTGGAAACCATGATGCCCCCTTAGGAGCCGTTACGAAATAACCTATACATCTCTTTCTATTTCGTTACGGCTCCTTATGCCGTTTCGGAATGTCTCCGCTCAACTAATTCTTTGACAACGGCTTGCTGCGATCCCGGGCCCACCGCCGGGTTCGAGATCGCGCTACCGAGCCTCCAGGAAGCCCTTCAGGCGCCGCAGGGCTTCCTCGATGTTCTCCATCGAACTGGCGTACGAGAATCGCAGGTACCCCTCCCCGTTCCTTCCAAACCCAACACCCGGTGCCACGCAGACCTTGGCGCGCTCCAGGATCTCGAAAGCCAAGGCGTACGAGTCGGTGCCGAATCGCTTGGCGTTGGCGAAGGCGTAGAAGGCCCCGTTCGGCTCAGACGCCAGACCGAAGCCCAGCGCCCGCAGCCCGGGAACGATGAACTGCCGCCGCCGGTCATATTCCCGGCGCATGCGCTCGGAGTCGGGCAGCGCCTCTTTCAGCGCTGCGATCCCGGCTGCCTGGACGAACGCGTTGGCCGAGATGAAGAAGTTCTGATGCATCTTCTGAAGCGGGCGGATCAGGTCGGGCGGGACGATGATGTACCCGAGCCGCCACCCGGTCATGGCGAACGCCTTCGAGAACCCGTTGAACACCACCGCACGGTCGGTAAACTCCAGGATCGAGTGCTCGCGTCCCTCGTACGCCAGGCCGTGGTAGATCTCGTCCGACAGGACCAGCGGGCCCAGCGCGGCCAGGGCGGCCATGCGTTCGGCCGAGAGGAGCGTGCCGGTAGGGTTGGCCGGGGAATTGATGAGCAGCGCCTTGGTGCGAGACCCGATCCGGGCCCGCACGGCCTCGGGCCGGAACTGGAAGCCGTCCTCCTCCGCCACGTCCACACAGGCCAGCGTCCCGCCGCAGAACTTGATGAAATTCGGGTAGCACGCGTAGTGCGGATCGGACACGATGACCTCGTCGCCCGCCTCCAGCAATGCCGAGAAGACCATCCACATGGCCGGCGAAGTGCCCGAGGTGACCAGGATCCGATCCGGCGAGACCTGGACGCCATACCGGGCGTGGTAGTGCTCCGCGATCGCCTCGCGCAGCGGCAAGATGCCGAGGCTATGCGTGTAGCCCGTCATCCCGTCCTTGACCGCCTTGGTCATGGCCTCCTGGATGCACGCGGGCGTGGCGAAGTCCGGCTCGCCGACCTCCAGATGGATGAGGTGCTCGCCCTGCGCCTCGAGTTGCTGCGCCCGCTCCATCACCTCCATGACGACGAAGGGTTCGATCTCCCGGGCACGTTTCGCGATCATGGGGGTCCTCCAAAGGGAAGGGACAGGCGCGGGCCGCGCCGCGCACGAGGGGCGAATCATAGCACAGGCGCGGTACGAAGCAAACACCCGGACCCGGCAGCCGAAGGGCGCAATGGCTGCGCCGCACGTGGCACGGCGAACGGTCGGCCGCTAGCCCGCATCATTCGCGAACACTGCTCGCGAACAATGCGGGCTTAATAAGAACCCTTGGGGGCGGCGGTCACGCGGGCGGCACCGCACCCATCCTGGCGGATGGGTACCCGGTCCGCGCGCCACCCCGTATCCTTCCGCTGCAGGCGGGAATGGCTGCTCGTCAGGTAAGCCCGGATTCTTCACGAATCCTTCGTGAAGAATCCGGGCTAGAGGGACCACAGGGAGGAGGGTGGCTGCCGCCGGAACCGGACGGCGGCAAGTACGCGCGACCGCGAGGGATAGCAGGGAGGTCAGCTGTTGATGACCGGCAACATCCCGATACTCGCCTCTCCGGCAACCGGAATTACCGATAGTGGATCTCGAACGGCTTATTGGTGATGAACAACACCGTCACGTCGCGCTCGGGGGTGGCGCCATGTTCCATCACCAGGCCCTCAGGAAACCACACGAAGCTGCCGGGACCATACTGCCCGGCGTGGGTGACCAGGATCCCCTCCAGAACGTACATGCCGTGCGCGCACGGATGCGTATGCCGCACATTGATCACACCGGCGGGGTATCGAACCAGGCGGACCTCCATACCGGTCTCCGGATCGGTGATCAAGTTCTTCCGATAGAGTGCCCGGCCGAGCTTCTCGTTGAACCGCTCCTCCCACGGAATCGTCTGGGTATCGATGGCGATCATCGGGTTCTCGTCCATCCGAACTCCTTTCCGGCCCGGGTCACCGCGCCCGACGCTGGTCGTTCACAGATTCATGGAAAGTGGACCCGACTCACGCACCCTTTGGCGTCGTGAGCCGCGAAGCGACGGCCGTGACGATCGCCAGCAACGCGATGACGATCGCCGAGGCGACGCACCAGGCGCAGAGGGCCTCGATCACGTAGATCTCAAGGTATGTGAGGTAGATCGAGAACCCCACTCCGCCGAGTGCAAGGACGAAGCTGAGAAGGAGCGTCCGACGCTGGGTACGCCCCTCCGTCCATAAGGCCGCCACGGCCAGCATCAGGAGCAACAGGTATCCGGCCAAGCCGATAACCGAGACCGGCACACCGTAGAGCTGGGAGTACACGCTGTTGTTGACTACGTCGCACTGGGCCCAGCGCGTACACGCCAGACTACCACCGGTAAAGCGCTTGGCGACAAGATAGCCAGAGATAGAGAGTCCGAGGCCGGATAGAACTACCGACGCCCAGAGCAGCGCCCACAATCCACGCGATACCGTCCTCGCCATTCTCCACCCCACGGTCATTGGTCATTTCGCCCCGGAATCTGGAGGCCCCCCGCGAGCCGGCGCACGTCCGCGATCCCGTTGGCGGCGCAATACTCCCGAAGCCCCTCCACGACCTTGAGGGCATTCGTCGGGTCAATGAAGTTTGCGGTGCCGACGGCCACCGCGGTCGCACCGGCGAGGAGGAACTCCGCCGCGTCCTCTCCGGTCACGATCCCGCCCATCCCGAGGATCGGTAGACGGACAGCCTGTGCCACTTGCCAGACCATTCGGATCGCCACGGGTCGGATGGCCGGCCCCGAGAGCCCGCCCGTCACGTTGGCGATCTTTGGCCGGCGCGTCCGCACGTCGATCGCCATGCCCACCAGCGTGTTGATGAGCGAGATCCCGTTGGCGCCCGCCTCTTCCGCGGCCCGTGCGATCACTCGGATATCCGTCACGTTCGGCGACAGTTTCGGAATGATCGGAAGCCCTGTCGCGTCGCGCGCCGCCTTCACCACCTGGTACGTGAGCTTCGGATCCGTCGAGAAATCCAGCCCACCTGCCACGTTGGGACACGAGACGTTCAATTCGATGCCGGCCACGCCCTCCTGGTCGCTGATCCGTTTGGTCAGCTCCCGGAAATCCTCCACCGACTCGCCGGCCACGTTGACGATGAGCGGTGGCGTCAGCCGCCGGAGGTACGGCAGCTTCTCCCGGATGAACGCCTCGACCCCGACGTTTTGGAGGCCGATGGCGTTCAGCATGCCGGCCGGGGTCTCGACGATCCGCGGCGCGGGATTCCCGGCGCGAGGAAGGCGCGTGATGGTCTTCACGACCAGCGCGCCGAGCCGGTTCAGGTCCAGGTATTGCTCGAATTCCTGAGCGTAGCCGAACGTCCCCGAAGCCGTGAGTACCGGGTTCTGCATGCGGATGCCCGCAAACTCCACCGAAAGGCCAACAGGGCCACCAGCTGGGCTGCTGGCCTGCTGGGCGGCTCGGCAGCTGGGCTCCCCCGAGTCGCCCGATCGCCCCATTGCCTGCTTGCCCTGCTCCCGTTCACCGCTTGACTCGCGGCTCGCGGCTCGCGGCTCGACCCTCTCGGCTCTCGGCTCTTTCATCGCCACACCAAATCCCGCGAATCGAAGACCGGCCCGTCCTTGCACACCAGTTTGTAGGCCGGCCCGGGGCCACTCGACCGCACCTCGATTGCACAACCCATGCACGCGCCAAAACCGCAGGCCATGTTGGCCTCGACCGAGGTCTGGCACGGGACGCCTCGCCCCTCGGCCACGCGCGACACAGCCGCCAGCATTCCCGGAGGGCCGCAGGTGAAGATGTGGAGATGGCGAGAGCCGAGAGTCTCCTGATTGCCAATTGCCGAGCAGCGACACGAGATCGAGGAGGTCCGTGATCACACCGCGGGTTCCCTTGCTGCCGTCCTCGGTGGTGATGTGGAGGGTTGCGCCCACCCCCTCGAAATCCTCCGCACAGAGAATGTCGTCCGCGGTCTTGCCCCCCAGAAAGACTTCCAGTCGCCTCTGGCCCTTCACGATCTCCATTGCCAGGGCGGCGATCGGCGGGACACCGATCCCCCCCGCTACCAGGACGGCCGTCTCGACCGTCTCCGGCACGGTGAACCTGTTGCCGAGCGGCCCCAGGATCTCCACCGCCTGCCCCGGGTCCATCTGCGCCAGGTACTGAGTCCCTTTCCCTAATACCTTGTAGAGGATCTCTACAATTGGGGCGCCCTCCTCCCCCTGTGAGATCCGGTAGATCGAGAACGCCCGCGGCAAGAGGGGGTCCACGACGAGCGGGGGTCGCACCATGACGAACTGGCCGGGCGACAGCGCGCGGGAAAAGCCGGGCGCCGCGACACCGAGGTGACGATAGGTCGATGACACCGGGCGATTGAAGGCGATCTGGGCGTGCACGGGCACCTCACACGGCGGCGTGGTATTCCTGGAGGGACCGGATGGTCATCTGCTGCTTGCGCAGGGCGCCGATCGCCTCGGCGGCGGCCTCGGCGGCGGCCATGGTCGTGAAATGCGGGATGCCCATCGTCACCGCCGTCCGGCGGATGGAGTAGGAATCGAGGCGCGCGCTGCGCCCTTCCGGCGTGTTGACGACCATGGTCACTTCGCCGTTCTTCATCCGATCCACGATGTGCGGGCGAAAGCCCTCGGTGACTTTGTAGACCCGCTCGGCGGGAACGCCGGCGCGCTGGATCACCTCCGCCGTCCCCTCGGTCGCCAAGAGCTTGAAGCCGAGCGCCACCAGGCGCGTGGCCAGCGCCGTGATCGCCAGTTTGTCGTGACCCCGCACGCTCAAAAAGGCGGTCCCGCCGGTCGGCAGGAAGCCGTTCGCCGCGATCTGCGACTTGGCGAAAGCCAAACCGAAGTTGGCGTCCACCCCCATCACTTCGCCCGTGGACTTCATCTCCGGCCCCAGGACAGCATCCACGTTGGGGAATTTCGCGAACGGCAGCACGGCCTCCTTCACCGCAACGTGGGCGATCCGGCGCTCTTCGGTGAAGCCAAGCTCTTGCAGGCTGGCCCCCAGCATCGCCTTGGCTGCCAGTTTCGCCAGGGGTACCCCGACCGCCTTGCTGACGAACGGTACGGTGCGCGAGGCGCGTGGGTTGACCTCCAGGACGTACACCACCCGGTCCTTGATGGCGAACTGGATGTTGATCAGACCGACCACGCCAAGTTCGAGAGCCATCGCTCGGGTCTGCTCCCGGATCACATCCAGGAGCCGCCCGCTCACCGACCAGGGCGGCAGGGAGCAGGCCGAATCCCCCGAGTGTATCCCGGCTTCCTCGATGTGCTCCATGATCCCGCCGACCACGACGGTCTTGCCGTCGGACACGGCGTCCACGTCCATCTCGATGGCGTCCTCCAGGAACTTGTCCACCAGGATGGGGTGATCGGGCGAGGCCTGCACCGCCCGTTCCATGTAGTCCTTGAGGTCGGTCTCGTCGTACACGATCTCCATGGCGCGTCCGCCCAGGACGTAGGACGGGCGCACCAGCACCGGGTAGCCGATCTGCTTGGCGATCCGCGCCGCCTCGGCGAACGAGATCGCGGTGCCGTTGGGCGGTTGGTTCAACCCCAGCTTCTGGAGCAACTGCTTGAACCGCTCCCGGTCCTCGGCCCGATCGATGGCGTCGGGCGAGGTCCCCAGGACTCGCACACCCGCCTTCTGCAGGGGAACGGCCAGTTTGAGCGGCGTCTGTCCGCCGAACTGGACGATCACGCCGACCGGTCGTTCCCGGTCCACGATGTTCAGGACGTCTTCCATGGTCAACGGCTCGAAGTACAGCCGGTCCGCCGTGTCGTAGTCGGTGGACACGGTCTCCGGATTGCAGTTGACCATGATGGTCTCGTAGCCCATCTCCCTGAGCGCAAAGACGGCATGGACGCAGCAGTAATCGAACTCGATCCCCTGGCCGATCCGATTCGGGCCGGCCCCCAGGATCACCACCTTCTTCCGATCGCTGGGATTGGCCTCGCATTCCCGCTCGTAGGTGGAATACAGATACGGCGTGTAGGCCACAAATTCGGCGGCGCAGGTGTCCACCATCTTGAAAGTGGCCTCGACCCCCAGCCGCTTCCGCGCATCGCGGATGGTCCGCTCGTCCGACCCCACCAGTTGGGCCAGCCGCCGGTCGGAGAACCCCAGGGCCTTGGCCTCCCGCATGCTCGGCCCGGTCAGGAGACGCATGAGAGGGGAGCAACCGCTCTCCGGCCGTCGGATTCGCGCCTCCGCCTCGATGATCTGCCGGATGTTGGCCAAGAACCAGGGATCGATGCGCGTAAGCGAGGCGATCTCCTCGACACTCATCCCCAGCCGCAGGGCGTCCGCGACGTGAAACAGCCGGTCCCACTTGGGCACCCGCAGCCGCTCGCGAATGGCCTTGAGGGTCGTCTCGCGGTCTCCCTGGCCGTCGCGCAGGCGCGTTTCCAAGCCGTAGGCGTCGATCTCCAGCGACCGGAGGGCCTTCTGGAGCGCCTCCTTGAATGTCCGCCCGATGGCCATGGCCTCGCCCACCGACTTCATCTGCGTGGTCAGCGTGTCGTCCGCCCCGGGGAACTTCTCGAACGCCCAGCGGGGATATTTCACGACGCAGTAGTCGATGGTCGGCTCGAAACTCGCCGGCGTCTCGCGGGTGATGTCGTTCCGGACCTCGTCCAGCGTGTAGCCGACCGCCAGCTTGGCGGCGATCTTGGCGATCGGGAAACCGGTGGCCTTGCTGGCCAGTGCAGAACTGCGCGAGACACGCGGGTTCATCTCGATCACGACCATCCGGCCGGTGCTCGGGTCCACCGCGAACTGGATGTTGCTGCCGCCCGTGTCGACGCCGATCTCGCGGATGATGGCGACGGCGGCGTCGCGCATGACCTGGTATTCCTTGTCGGTCAGCGTCTGGGCCGGCGCCACGGTGATGGAGTCCCCGGTATGGATCCCCATGGGGTCGACGTTCTCGATGGAGCAGACGATGACCACGTTGTCCTTGAGGTCCCGCATCACCTCCAGCTCGAACTCCTTCCAGCCGATCACCGAGGCCTCGATCAGGACCTGGCGGACGGGGCTGAGGCTCAGCCCCCACTGGACTTGCTCCTCGTACTCTTCACGGTTGTAGGCGATGCTGGCCCCGGTGCCGCCGAGGGTGAAGGACGGACGGATGATGGCCGGGTAGTCGACGCGGTCGAGAATGGCAAGCGCCTCATCGAGCGTTCGAGCCTGGCCGCTCTCCGGCACCTCCAGGCCAATCCGGGTCATGGCCTGCTTGAACAGGTCGCGGTCTTCCGCTTTCTTGATGGCAGGAAGCTTCGCCCCGATCAACTCGACCCCGTACCGGTCCAGGACGCCGGACTCGGCCAGCGTTACCGCGGTATTGAGCGCCGTCTGGCCGCCCAGCGTGGGGAGCAGCGCGTCGGGGCGCTCTCGCTCGATGATGCGCGTCACGACCTCCGCCGTGATGGGCTCGACGTAGGTCCGATCCCCAAACTCTGGATCAGTCATGATGGTGGCCGGATTGCTGTTCACCAGGACGACCCGGTACCCCTCCTCGCGCAGCGCCTTGCACCCCTGGGTGCCCGAGTAGTCGAATTCGCACGCCTGGCCGATCACGATAGGTCCGGAGCCGATGATCAGGATCGTCCGGAGATTAGTCCGCTTGGGCACACGGCACCTCGTTGGGTGAACCCATCGTTCGTCCTTCCGTGGAAATCGCGGCCAGCTCGCCGGCCGGTCATCCGGCCGGCTGCCGCTCCCCTCCCATCAGCTCCACGAACCGGCCAAAAAGGTAACCGGCGTCGTGCGGACCGGGTGAGGCCTCGGGGTGGTACTGCACCGAGAAGAGCGGCAGGCGCCGGTGCATCAAGCCTTCGCAGGTGTGGTCGTTCAGGTTCACGTGAGTGAGGACGATGTCCTCGGGTCCGCCGTGCATGGCATCCCGGGAGGCGCCCTGGAAGGACTGCATGTCCACGGCGAAGCCGTGGTTCTGGGCGGTGATCTCCACCCGGCCCGTCGTCAGATCCTTGACCGGTTGGTTTCCCCCGTGGTGGCCGAACTTCAGCTTGTACGTCCGTCCACCCAGCGCAAGCCCGATGATCTGGTGCCCCAGGCAGATCCCGAAGATCGGTCGCTTTCCCAGGAGCTCCCGCACCGCGGCGATCAGGTATGGCACCCCCTCGGGGTCGCCAGGGCCGTTCGACAAGAAGATTCCATCCGGGGCGAGCCGTAACACCTCTGCAGCCGGAGTCGCGGCGGAAACCACGGTCACCTCGCACCCGTGCCCGACGAGCTGCCGCAGAATGTTCCACTTGATGCCGCAATCGTAGGCCACGACCCTGTACCGTCGAGCGCCGGCCGGCGCGTGTCGAGCGGTGCGCGCCGGTGTCGACGCGCCGAACAAGGGCAATTGGTCCGTCGCGGCTCGCGGTTCGCGGTTCGCGGCTTGGCCGTCACCGTATCCGCGAGGCCATTCCCAGACGCTCTGCGTCCAGACGAATGGTGCGTCGCAGGAAACTTCCCTGACCAGGTCGCGGCCGATCAGGCCGGGAGAGGCCTTGGCCTTGGCAACCAGGCTATTCGGCTCGCAGTCGGTGGTCGAGATGATCCCTTCCTGCGCGCCATGATCCCGGATGTGCCGGGTGAGGGCCCGGGTATCGATACCCTGGATCCCGACGATGCCGCGCTCCCGCAAATACTCTTCCAGAGACTGCGTCGCCCGCCAGTTGCTGGCGATGACGCTGCCCTCCTTGACGACGAACCCCTCGACGAAGGGGCGCCGGGCCTCCACATCCTGGGGGTTCACCCCGGTGTTTCCGATCAGGGGATAGGTCATGGTCACGATCTGCCCCTTGTAGGACGGATCGGTCAGGATCTCCTGATAACCGCTCATCGAGGTGTTGAAGACCACCTCGCCGATCGCCTCGCCCTCGGCCCCGTAGGCCCATCCCTCGAACACGGTCCCGTCGGCCAGGGCCAACACCGCTGGTTTCATGCGCGTATCCTCACACCCCTCCGGCTTAGGCCTGGAGCTCCCACACAATCCTCCCGCTCATGATCGTGGCCAGGACCTGCCCCCGCAGCTTCCACCCATGGAAGGGCGAGTTCCGGCTCTTGGAGGCCGAGTGGGCGATATCCACGACCCACTCCCGCGCCGGGTCCACGATGGCCACGTCGGCATCCGCCCCCACGGACAGCGTCCCCTTGGCCAGCCCGAAGATCCGGGCCGGGTCCGCGGTGAGGCGGGCGATCGCTTGATCCAGGCTCAACACCCCGCCCTCCACCAGGACCGACACGGTGAGGCCGAAGGCCGTTTCCAGCCCGATGACACCGTTGGCGGCGTAGTCGAACTCCACCTCCTTGTCCTGGACGGTATGCGGCGCGTGGTCGGTGGCGATCGCGTCGATCGTCCCGTCGGCCAGTCCGGCCTTCACCGCCTCCACGTGGCGCGCGGAGCGGAGCGGTGGGCTCATCTTGGTGTTGGTGTCGAAGGTCTTGACGGCCTCGTCGCTCAGCGCGAAGTGGTGTGGGGCGACCTCGCACGTCACGGCGTGCCCCTTTCGCTTCGCCTCGCGGACGAGCTGCACCGCCTCGGCGGTGCTGACGTGCGCCACGTGATAGTGACCGCCGGTCAGCTCCGCCAGCAGCAGATCACGCGCCACGATGACCGACTCCGAGGCGGCGGGTATCCCCTTGAAGCCCAGCTCGGTGCTGACCCGCCCCTCGTGCATGACCCCCTTGCCCGTCAGGTGCGCGTCCTCGGCGTGCTGGATGACCGGGACGCGGAAGAGTGTGGAGTATTCCAGCGCCCGCCGCATCAGCTCCGCGTTCATGACGGGATGGCCGTCATCGGAGATGGCGACGCAGCCGGCACCGATCAATTCGCCGATCTCCGCCAGTTCTTCGCCGCGCTGCCCTTTCGTGATGGCCCCGATGGGGAAGACGTGGGCGGCGCCATCCCGCCGCGCCCGGTCGATGATGAAATCTGTGACCGACTGGTTGTCGTTGACCGGTGCCGTGTTGGCCATACAGCAGACCGACGTGAACCCCCCGCGAGCCGCCGCTCGCGTGCCCGTCGCGATCGTCTCCATGTCTTCCCGGCCCGGTTCCCGCAGGTGGACGTGCAGGTCCACGAAACCGGGACAGACCACCTTGCCGCGGGCGTCGAGGACCCGATCCGCCGACGGGGCGGGCTGCACTCCGGGACTCGCGACCTCGGCGATCCGCCCGTCCTCGATCAACAGGTTCAACACCGCATCCCGTCGGTTCGCCGGATCGATCACACGCCCGCCTGCGATCAGGATTCTCATAGTCTCTCCGTTCGACGGTCCGGGTTCGGGGTCCACGCACGCGGCGGCGGACCGCGAACCTCGTCCGGCCTTAGGAGCCGTTACGAAATAACCATCCGCATGTTGATATTTCGTTACGGCTCCTTATGCCGTTCCCGAAACTTCTCCGCGCAAGTTATTCTTTAACAACGGCCTAGTTGCCGCCCGCCTGCCCGCCCGCCAGCAGGTACAAGAGCGCCATGCGGATCGCCAGGCCGTTCTCCACCTGGTCCAGAATCATCGAGTACGGCCCGTCGGCCACCTCGGGTGCAATCTCCACCCCGCGATTGATCGGGCCGGGGTGCATGATCAGGACGTCCGGCCGGGCCATCTTGAGCCGGTCCGCGTTGAGCCCGAAGAGCTTGGAGTACTCCCGCAACGTGGGGAACAGACCTGCCCCCATCCGCTCGCGCTGAATGCGGAGCATCATGATGACGTCGGCATCGGCGATGGCCTGCTCGACCCGCAGGGACTTCTCCACCCCCAGGCTCTCGACGTACCGTGGCAGGAGCGTAGGCGGCCCGCAGACCCGGACCTGCATCCCCATCTTCTGCATCGCGAAAATGTTGGAGCGCGCCACCCGGCTGTGCAAGATGTCCCCGACGATGGCAACCCGCAACCCGTCGAGCGTCGGCCGCCGCTCTCGGATCGTGAACAGGTCCAGCAGGGCCTGCGTGGGGTGTTCATGCGCGCCGTCCCCTGCGTTGATGATGGAGGCCTTGAGCCACCGCGCCAGAAGGTGCGGCGCCCCGGGCACCGCGTGCCGGATCACCACCACATCCGGGTGCATGGCCTGCAGGGTGAGGCCGGTGTCTTTCAGGCTCTCCCCTTTCACCACGCTGCTCGCCGAGGTCGAGATATTGATGACGTCGGCGCTCAGCCATTTGCCCGCGATCTCGAAGGAGGTCCGGGTGCGCGTGCTGGGCTCGTAGAATAAATTGATCACCGTCTTGCCGCGCAGCGCCGGCACCTTCTTGATGTCGCGGGAGGCGATCTCCTTCATCGAGGCCGCCGTGTCCAGGACGAGGCGGATCTCCTCGACGGAGAGCTCCCGAATACCCAACAGGTCCTTGCTCTTGAGCCCCATGGCGCACCTCCAGACCGAGCCGTACCCTCTGTCTGTTGTTCCGGTATGATGATCGTCCTTGGACGCGGCGACTGGGTATCCGGCCGTCAGGAGTCCAGCGCCTCGGTGATCACGACCTTGTCGACGCCGTCTTCCTCGCTCATGAAGACCTGCACCGCCTCCTGGGTGGAGGTGGGGAGGTTCTTGCCCACGTAGTCGGCCCGGATCGGCAGCTCCCGATGGCCCCGATCCACCAGGACGGCCAGCTGGACCAGCCGCGGGCGCCCAAGATCCATCAAGCCATCCAGCGCCGCGCGGGTGGTCCGTCCCGTGAAGAGGACGTCGTCCACCAGCACAACTTTCTTGCCGTCGATCGAGAAGGGGATCTCGGTCCGTCGCAGCACGGGCTGTGTCGCCGCCTTGCCGAAATCGTCGCGGTAAAGCGTGATGTCCAGTGCCCCCACGGGCACCGTGGCGCCTTCGATCTCCGCCAGCCGTGCCGCAATGCGCTGCGCCAGCTCCACCCCGCGACTCCGCAGGCCGATCAGCACCACGCCCTCGACCCCCTTGTTCTTCTCGGCGATCTCATGGGCGATCCGGGTGATGGCCCGCGCGATGCCGAGCCCGTCCAGGACTTGCGCCTTCTCGCGTCGCTCGCTCATGCGGCCTCCAGGCACAAAAAAACCCCCTCGCCGCTCCAGGCAAGGAGGTTGATGGAAAGTGCCGGTGTGTGGGACAACACGAAACGCTCCTTTGCGGGCTTCACGGAGCCCGCTTAAAAGGCGTTGCATTTCTACCAGAAACCAGGTCAGCGGGTCAAGCCGAAAGATGCGTTGGCCACAAGAGGCACAAGAAGCACAAGATATTCACGAGGAAAAAGAGTGCACAGCCGGACGATAGCTAGATTTTGAATTTGCGAATCTCGAGTCGGCTGGCTCCGAAGTTGATAAGCAGACCGTGCTCCATGCGCGAGGCGCGCAGGTAGCCGAGCAGTTGGGCGGTATGCTCAGCGGCCAACGCCTTGCAGGCCTTCAACTCAACTATGAGACAGCCTTCGATAAGGAAATCTGCGTAATACTCTCCAAGCGTCGCACCGTCCTCATCGGATACCTTCAGCGGATACTGCTGCTCAAAACCGATCCCGGCTTTTCGTAGACGATGGCCCAATCCGTTCTCATACACCTTCTCCAGGTGCCCATGCCGCAAGTACCCGTGTAAGGCGAGGCTGATCTCCCGAATCCGGTCGCACAGGGTCAAGATCTCACGATCATCCATGAGTGCGCCGCCCCCTGCGATCAGCCCTCCACGGTCGCCGTTATTCTTCGGGTCCTGTACGCCGTGTGGTTCGCTTTAGCCCTCGCTCCATACCCCTGTGCTTCTTGTGCGTCTTGTGGCCATGGCTTTCTGTGCTAGAGGGCGCGTAGGATCTCCACCGGGGCGAAGTCGTCGGTGAGGACGGGGACATCCTTGGTTTCGATCGGTACCTCGAGCAGGTGCGCCGCGTATTCGGCCAGATCAGAGGCCGGGACCAGCTTGCCGCCCACCCGGCCCGCCCGCGCCACCAGCTCGCCGCGGGTCAACCGTGTCGGGTCCTGCGTGGCGAATAGGATGATATTGATGTCCCCCAGGATCCACCCCGCGCTCTGATCGTAGGTGGGAACTGTGTACACCGTGGCAAAGGACTCGGCGAGTGTCCGGTACATGGTCCGAAAGAAGGCGCTCTGCGGCCCCCGCAGCGTGCCGATGATGTTCGAAACCACCACCCCGCCAGGCGCCAGCCGCGATTGAATCTCCGCGTAGAACTCACGGGTCGTCAGGTGGAACGGGATGGTGTCGGAGTTGTACGCGTCCAGGAAGATCACGTCATACGTCGCCTTCGTCTCCTGAATAAAGCGACGGGCATCCATGGCGAACAGGTGCAGGCGGTCATCCTCCGGCACCTGGAAATACCGCTTGGCGATGGCGATGACTTCCGGGTCGATATCCACCACATCCACGATCACATTCGGGAAGTCCCGGTGGAGCTTCTTGGGAAACGATCCGCCGCCTAGGCCGAGCACCAGGACGCGCTTCGGCTCGGGGACGAGCGTCATCGCCAGGGAGAGGAAGCGTGTGTACCGCAAGCGCAGCTCCCAGGGATCCTTGAGCAGCATGGCGCTCTGGCGCAGGTTCTCGAAGTCCATGTAGCGCTGCGTCCCGTCCTCCGCCAACTTGATGTGGTTGTAGAATGAGTCCTGTTGGAGGATCAGCCCCGCCTCGGCCGCCTGGGTCCGCGTGTGCCAGATCATCGCCGTCAGCAGGAGGGCCGCGCAGAGCACGGTGATCCCCGCCTGGGTCACCCGCCGGCCGCCCAGGAAAATCCCCGCCGCCACCAACAGAAGAGTCAGGCCCAGACCGTGGACGATGCTCGCCACGCCAGCGACCGCGATGAGATAGAACGTTGTCAGCAGTGTCCCCACGATGCTCCCCGCCGTGGAAACCGCATACAGGCCGCCCGCCGTGGAGCCCACCGAGGCGACGGCCCGCGCCTGCAGCCGCACGGCAAAGGGCGAGATCGTTCCCAGGAACACGCTGGGAACCAGGAACAGGATGAGGCACGACACGAGGGGCCCCAGGCGCGCGCCCATGTTGCCATCCGCGATGCCGCGGTTCAGTCCCGGATAGACGAACGGCAGCAGCGCGATGATGACACCGGGAATGGCGATCAGCGTTGCCAGCACCGAGAAGCGCGGCCAACGGTCCGCCGCGATCCCGCCCAGCCAGTATCCCAGGCTCAGCGCAGCCAGCACGACACTGATCAGACTTCCCCACACGAAGATGGAGTTACCGAAGTACGGAGCGAGCATTCGGCTGCCGATCATCTCGAGGGACATCAAGACGGCCCCGCACACGAAGACGACCGCGTACAGCAGCCACGGGTGCCGCGCGGACCGGTGGCCCGGTCGATCGGCAGGCTCGTCCTGACGGGCGTGGGGAGCGTGTTTTGCCATGGGGCGCGGATCCTTTCGTCGGTGAAGTGGATGACGGTCAGGAGCGGGCGCGACCGCGATACGGGGTTTCCAGGTACTGGCGGGCCAGGTCCTTGGCCAGCCCGTCCGTCTCAACCGTCAGCGCCGCCTGGTACCTGCGCACGGCCTCCTGTCGGTCGCCCTGGAGATCGTAGATCATTCCCGACCTCGTCCAGGCCCAGGCGGTGATCCATCGATACCTGAGCGGTGTGGACGCCTGAACCGCGCGCTGGAAAAACGTCAGGGCCGTGGCATAGTCGCCACGGTCCATGTACACCTTGCCCATCAATTGGTTGTACCGCGCCGAGAGCCCCGCGAACCGTGGTCGGTCCTCGGCCACCTGTTGCCCGACGCGGCGCGCGATCGCCAGCGCCTCCTCGAACCGACCGACCTCGGACGCCGCATGGGCGGTGGCAAAATACAGCTCCGGGTTTCCCGGAAAACGGCGCAGCAGATCCTGGCCCAGCCGTACCGCCTCGGCGTACCGGTGCTCCATCCCGGCGTACACGTGAAGAAGCGCCACGCGCGCGGTCATCTTGAGGTATGCGCCGGTTTCCGCCACCCGCTCGAGTTCCTTGATCCCCAACGCGGCGTCGCCGCCAGGCAGCACGAGGGCGGCGAACGGTCTCACAAGCGAGGGCAGCCTGTCCAGCGCAATATGGTACAACCCGAGACCGTACAGCGCATCCACCAAGGCCGGGTCGAGCCGTTGAGCCTCCTGGAACCGTCGGTGCGCCTCGCGCACCCCCTGGAGCGCCGAGAAATAATTCCGGCGGCCGCCATCGACCAGCGCCTTGCTTCCATGGATCAACCCCAGCAGGAGCTGCGTCTCGGCGTCGGTGGGGGCTGCGCGCTCCTGCGCTTCCGCCGCCGCCAGGGCGTCATCCGCCTGCGCCAGGAACCGATCCAGCTCACGCGTCGGGTCGTCCTGGTCCTCGGCGCGCGTCAGGGTCACCAGGCTCAGGCAGAACCGACCTGCCGCCTCGCCCTGCGGCAGCGCCAGCATGCGCCGACACTCGGCAGCGGCGGCATCCAGCTCCAGATTCAAGAGGAGCTCGCTCGCCGCAAGCATACCCGCCCGCACCGCGGGCGCGTGGTGGGACGCCGCGGCGGGTGGCGCCAGCAACGCGCCAGCCAGGAGACTCCAGAGAACGACCCGGCAGAGCAGCATGGGTGTACTCTAAGCCGAGAGCCACGGACGTGTCAACGCTACGGGAGGCCGACCCGCCGGCCGCCGTCAAAATGCACCCGGATGCTTCCGTTGACGCTGCTTCCGCCTCCGTGATAGCCTTCCGGCAAGAAATGGCAACTCGGCAATTTGGCAACGTGGCAATTAGGCGAATCGGTTGTTGGCCCTTCCTCTTTTCCAGATTGCCGACTCGCCCAGTTGCCAGGTTGCCAGTTGCCGGATTGCCGGACCCCAGAGCCCCGTGCCGGAGCGAGCGCCGACCATGACCGGATATCCCAATCGCATCATCTTTCCCCTCGACGTCCCGACGTTGACCGAGGCTGTCAGCTTGGCTCGGCGGCTCGCCCCGTATCTGGCGGCGGTCAAGATCGGCAACCAACTGTTCACCGCCGAGGGGCCGGAGGCCGTCCGCGCCATGCACGACCTTGGACTCCGCGTCTTCCTGGACCTCAAGTTCCACGACATTCCGAACACCGTGGCGGGCGCCATCGCCTCGGCTCGGGCGCTGGGCGTGTGGATGGTCAACGTCCACGCGTCGGGCGGCCCGGCCATGATGACGGCGGCGGCGCAGGCCGTAGCGGCCTTTCCGCCCAGCGAGCGCCCCTTGGTCATCGGCGTCACGGTCCTCACCAGCCTGTCTGACCTAGATATCAAGGACACGCTTGGCACCACCCGGACCGTGCCCCAGCAGGTGGAGCATCTCGCCCGCGCGACCAAGGCCGCCGGTCTGGACGGGGTCGTCGCCTCTCCACAAGAGATTGGTCTGATCCGGCAGGCATGCGGGCCCGGCTTCCTGATCGTGACGCCCGGGGTCCGACCGGCCGATGCGGCCCGGAACGATCAGCAGCGGGTCATGACCCCCGGTCAGGCGATCCGGGCCGGCGCCGATTACCTGGTGGTGGGACGCCCCATCCAGGCGGCCACGGACCCCGTCGAGGCCGCCCGACGCATCAATGCGGAATGCGGAACCCAGAATGCGGAATAGGGCACGCTCCGTCCGTATCCGTCAAACCGCATTCCGAACTCCGCATTTTGCATTTGAAACCATCGAGTCCTCAGCCAGAGGTGTCGCATGTTGACCGATGCAGAGAAGAAGCTGATCGACGACCTGCACGCGATCCAGGCGCTGAAGTTCGGAGAGTTCAAGCTGAAATCCGGCGCGCTCTCCCCATTCTATGTGGACCTCCGAGTGATCATCTCGCATCCGCCGATCCTCCGTGCGATTGCGCAACGCATCCTGGATCTCCTCGCCCCGTTGACCTTTCAGCGCATCGCCGGCATCCCGTACGCGGGCCTCCCCATCGCCACGGCCGTTTCCTTGGCCGGCAACCTGCCCATGATCTATGCCCGGAAAGAGGCCAAGGACTACGGGACCAAGCGGGTCATCGAGGGCGCGTTCGCGGCCGGCGAAACCGTCGTGCTGATCGACGACGTGATCACCGACGGGGCCAGCAAGTTCGAGGCGGCTGAGCCGCTCGCCCAGGCCGGCCTGGTCGTGAAGGACTTCGCCATCTTTCTGGACCGGGAGCAAGGCGGGGCCGACCGCCTGCGCGAGAAGGGCTACACCCTCCACAGCGCGCTCCGGATCTCCGCGGTCCTCGGCCACCTGCGGGAGGCGGGCCGGCTGTCCCCGGACCAATTCGCCCGCTGCCTGGACTTCATCGCCGCGGTCCGGTTCTAAGCAGGTTGCTGAAAACGGTCCACCTGCGGTGACCCACCTGAGGTGGGTGCCCCCGCGCGCGCGGCACTGCGGCGTACGTGTCAAGTACGCCTCGCGCCCCGCATCGCGCTCCGCCTTGCATTTGGACCTTTTTGAGCAACCTGAACCATGACGAGTTCTTCGGCAGCCCTTTGAGGTGTCGCCCGTGACCCTGGAGCTGTTTCCCCGCGAATCCCCCTCCCCCAAGAAGGGCGCGCCGCTGGCCGATCGGATGCGGCCGCGCAGCCTGGAGGAGTTTGTCGGCCAGTCCCATCTCTTGGGCGATGGAAAGATCCTGCGGATCGCATTGGCGCAGGGGGAGATTCCCTCCCTCATCTTCTGGGGCCCGCCGGGAACGGGCAAGACCTCGCTTGCCATGCTGATCGCCGGCCACGTCCGGGCGGCCTTCATTCCCTTCTCTGCCGTGACGTCGGGGATCAAGGAGATCAAAGAGGTCATTGCCGAGGCGGAGCGGCGACTCCGGGGCGGGGGGCAGCGGACCGTTCTGTTCGTGGACGAGATCCATCGGTTCAACAAGGCACAACAGGACGCCTTCCTCCCCCATGTCGAGCGCGGGACCATCACCCTGATCGGCGCCACCACCGAGAACCCCTCCTTCGAGGTGATCGCACCCTTACTGTCGCGCACCAAGGTTTTGGTCCTCCAACCGCTCTCCGAAGCGGAAGTCGTCCTAATCCTGAGCCGCGCCCTCGCCGACCCGGAGCGCGGCCTCGGCCGTGCCGGCCTCCAGGCGGCGCCCGACGTCCTGGAGGCTATCGGCCGTTGGGCCAACGGCGACGCGCGGTCCGCGCTGAATTTGTTGGAGTTGTCCGGCCGCCTGGCGGCCGCGGCATCCGAACCGGGCGTCCTCACGTTGGCCACGGTCCAAGAGGGGGCCCAGCACAAGAGCTTGCTGTATGACAAAGCCGGGGAAGAGCATTACAACCTCATCTCCGCCCTGCACAAGAGCCTGCGCGGCAGCGACCCCGACGCCGCCCTCTACTGGCTGGCACGCATGCTGGCCTCGGGCGAGGATCCGCTGTACCTGGCGCGGCGCCTGGTGCGCTTCGCCTCGGAGGATATCGGGAACGCGGACCCGCGGGCGTTGTCCCTGGCTCTGGCGGCCAAGGAGGCCTATCACTTCCTGGGGAGCCCGGAGGGCGAGCTCGCGCTGGCCCAGTGCGTCGTATATCTCGCTACCGCACCCAAGTCGAACGCCGTCTACGTCGCGTTCAACGAAGCCAAAGCCGACGTCGCCTCGGCCCCGGCCGAGCCGGTGCCGCTCCATATCCGGAACGCCCCCACCTCCCTCATGGCGGAGCTGGGCTACGCCCAGGGCTACCAGTACGCGCACGACCACCCGGGTGCCCACGTCGCGCAGGACTACCTGCCGGAGCGATTGCGGGAGCGCATGTACTATCGGCCGACCGACCGCGGGCTGGAGGCGGAGATCCGCAAGCGTCTGACGGCTTGGCGCCGAAAGGCCTGAACGCGCCGTGTGTTTCGCCTTGACCTTCCCGTACCCGTTTGGTAAGAGCATAAGGGCAAGTGATGTGACGCGAACAACCGTGCGGTCTCCATCCTCTCGAAACACTCACAGGAGGCGCTTCCCATGACCAAGACCGATCTGGTTGCGCGGTTGGCAAAGGATGCACAAATCTCCAAGAGAGCCGCGGAGGCGGCGTTGGGGTCGTTTGTCGGGTGCGTGCGGGAATCGCTGAAGAAGGGCAAGCGGTTGAGTCTGGTCGGGTTCGGGACGTTCAGCGTCGGAAAACGGGCCGCGCGGAACGGGCGGAATCCGCAGACCGGCCAGACGATCAAGATCAAGGCCTCCAAGACCGTGCGCTTCAAGGCGGGCAAGGCCCTGAAGGACTCCCTTCGCTAAGCCGTCGTCAAAGAATAGCTTGACCGGAGAAATTCCGGTAACGGCATAAGGAGCCGTAACGAAATAGAAAGAGATGTATAGGTTATTTCGTAACGGCTCCTAAGCGCGCTCAGGCGGCCAGAATGTACCAGAGCCCTGGGAAGACCCAGGGCTCTTTTCTATTGCAGAATCGTCTTCAGGACCTCCAGCGCGTGCAGGATCCCCGCCCGGTCCACATCCTTGTGCGTCACCATGCGGATCCGATTCGGGCCGACGGCGAAGCACTTGACGCCATGCCCCGCGAGCTTCAGCACCAGGCCCGCGGCGTCGAGGTCCTTCCGCGCCAGGTCGAAGATGACGATGTTCGTCTGGACGCATCCGGGATCGATCTCGATCCCCGGAAGCCGTGCCAGCCCCTCGGCCAGCGTGCGGGCATTCTCGTGATCCTCGCGCAGCCGCTCCACCATCGTCTCCAGCGCCACGATGCCTGCGGCGGCGATCACGCCGGCCTGGCGCATTCCCCCGCCCAGCATCTTCCGCGCGCGCCGTGCCTTGTCAATGAAGTCCCGGTTGCCGGTCACCACCGACCCCACCGGCGCACCGAGCCCTTTCGAGAGACAGAACGTCACGGAATCCGCCTGCGCGGCGACGTCCTTCGCCGGGACGCCCATCGCCACGCACGCGTTGAAGAGCCGGGCCCCGTCCAGGTGGACCGCCAATCCGCGTTCTGTCGCGATCCGCCGGATCGCTCGCAGCGTCTCGAGAGGATAGACCGATCCGCCACCGCGGTTGTGGGTGCTCTCCAGACAGATGAGCGGGTTCCGCGGATAGTGGATGTTCGGCGGGCGGATGGCGTCCCGGACGTCGGCGGGGTCCAGGATGCCGTGGCGCCCCCGCAGCGTCCGCGCCTGCACGGCCGAGAGGACCGCCAGGGCGGCGACCTCATAGTTGAAGATGTGGCAGTTCTCGTCCAGGATGATCTCGTCCCCACGCTGCGTATGCGCCATGAGGGAGACCTGGTTCCCCTGCGTCCCGGACGTCACGAACAGGGCGGCCTCCTTCCCGAGCAGTTCGGCGGCCAGGGCCTCCAGTCGCAGGACGGTGGGGTCCTCCATGAACACATCATCGCCGACCTCCGCCTCGGCCATCGCCCGCCGCATCTCGGGCGTGGGCGTCGTCACCGTGTCGCTGCGGAGGTCAACAATCCGATCGGGCGTCAACGGCACCATGATTCGTTCCTCCTCGTACCATGAGTCCGGCACAATCCGCGCGTCGTGGTCGCCAGGCGACATCATATCACAATCCCCGGAGGCGTCGCTCCACGCGTCGCTCCCGCTTGGGGAGACGGCGGGCGGCCCCCTTTCCGGATTTCTGCGGACGGTCTTCCTCGTCGCCGCCCTTCAGGGCCTCGACGCGGCTGGTCTCCACACGCGCCATGAACTCCTCGGCCGCCAGCGGCGCGGCGCCGTGTCGTCGAGCGGCGGCCTGGACCTCACGATCCGAGCTGACCACGACCGCACCCTCGCCCGCCTCGGCGACCAAGCGGGCGATGACCTCGTCGGCAGTTTCCCCTTGTCGGGAGTACCGAACGCCGACGCCGCCGGATTTTTCCTCTCCTCCGGAGAGGCTGCCGCGCTCGCGCCCGTCGAAGACCACCGTGATCCGATGGTGCCTGGCGCGCTGGTATGCCCGTAGCACCTGGAGCAATGCCCCGCGGCCCGACTCCAAGTCGGCCCGGTCCAGCATGGCCAACTCCGGCCATTGACGTATCAGATTGTAGCCGTCAACGATGATCCACATGGGGAAATGTCAACTCGTCATTGGTCAACTGGTCAATTAGTCGATTGGTCGATGACTGGATCCATACGAGTTGACCAGTTGACCTATCGACTACTCGACGCCTTTCGCGTGGGCGACCGCTTCCAGCAACGACCGTGTCGCCAGAGCCGGATCGGGAGCGGCGAGGACGGCCGAAATCGCGGCCACCCCGTCGGCGCCGGCTGCCATGACCTCCGGGACCCGTTCGGGGCCGATCCCGCCGATGGCCAGGATCGGCAGCGCACAGATCGTCCGAGCGCGCCGCAGGATTTCCGGAGTCAACGGCGGGCCATACGACGCCTTGGATGGCGTAGCGTAAATGGGACCGAGCACCAGGAAGTCCACACCGCCGTCAACCGCCTCCCGCACGTCGTCAAGATTGTGACAGGACACCCCGAGAAGCATGTCGGGACCCACCAAGGCGCGGGCCTCGCGTGGCGGCAGGCTCTTTCGTGTCAGGTGCACGCCGTCCGCCCCCAGGGCCATGGCGACATCGACGCGATCGTTCACGATCAGCGCCGCGCCGGCCGCACGGGTTCCGGCGAGCAAGCGCTCTCCCAACTGGAACACCTCGATCGTGTCGAGGTCCTTCTCCCGAAGCTGGATGGCCCGGACGCCGCCCTCCAGGGCCCGCGCGAGCACGTCCTCGAGATCTCGACCCCCCGTCTGGTTCCGGTCGGTCACAAGGTAAAGGCCCCAATCTCGCGGCTCGCGACTCGTGGCGCGTGGCGCGTGGCCATTTTCGCTCGACGCTCGGCTCTCGGCTCTCGGCACTATTCGATCATCCCTTCCATCGTCGTCGAGGCGGAGGCGTAGGATTTCTTCGGGATCCGACCGGCCTCGAAGGCCAGACGCCCAGCCTCGACTGCCTTTCGCATGGCCTCCGCCATCTTGACCGGATCCTTGGCGCCGGCGATGGCCGTATTCATCAGCACACCGTCCGCTCCCATCTCCATGGCGATCGCCGCATCGGACGCCGTCCCCACACCGGCATCCACGATGATCGGGACCTTGGCCCCCTGCAAGATGATCGCGATGTTGTGCGGATTCCGGATGCCCAACCCCGAGCCGATGGGCGCCCCCAGCGGCATCACCGCCGCCGCCCCTGCATCCTCCAGCTTCTTGGCCATGATGGGATCGTCGTTGGTGTACGGCATCACGACGAATCCGTCCTTCACCAGGACCTTCGTCGCCTTGAGCAACTCCTCGTTGTCCGGGAACAGCGTCCGCTGGTCGCCGATCACCTCCAGCTTCACCCAGTTGGACATCCCGACTTCACGGGCCAGGCGAGAGTACGTGACGGCCTCGTCGGCCGTGTAGCAGCCCGCCGTGTTCGGAAGCAGGCTGTACTTCTTCAGGTCGATAAAATCCAGCAGCGATTCTTGAGTCCGGTCCAGGTTCACCCGGCGCACCGCGACGGTGACCATCTCCGTTCCCGAGGCCGCCAGCGCTCTCTCCATGGTGGCGAAGTCGGGGTATTTTCCCGTACCGACGAACAGGCGGGACCGAAACTCCTTGCCTGCGATGGTGAGCGTGCCGCTACCGCGCATGGTCCACCTCCTATGACGGCTCCGCCTTCGAACGGGGAGCCGCGTATTCTGTTCCGCTATCCCCCGGACATGAAGGTCAAGATCTCCACCGTGTCCCCCGGCTGCAGCGCTACCTCTCCGTACCGCTCCCGCTTGATGATGTCCTGGTTCACCTGGACCGCCACACGCAGCGGCTGCAGCTTCAACTCCTCGAGAAGGCGGCTGACGGTGACACCCTCGGCCACCTCGCGCGCCTTGCCGTTCAGATGAATCATCATGGCCCACCCTCGTGCTCTCAGCGAACAGCGAACAGCTTTCAGCAATCAGCGGTCAGCGGCCAAGGTCCGAAACCCCCCACTCTCCCGGTCGCCGTTGCTCCTCTGCTCCGCAGCCCCCCTGCTCCCCTGCGCCATCGCTCCCCTGCGTCTCCCCGCCCCTCGGTCCCTGCCTCTCTCCCTGTCGCTGTCGCTGCCCCTGTCACAGCACCCCGGCTTTCCTTCCCGTGTCCAGCATCCGCAGGACGACCTCCGCCGTGCCGCGGGTCATCTCGTACCGTGGAAAACTCTCCGGTGGAACCCAGTGGGCCTCCAGCACCTCCGAAGAGGGGACAAGCTCCCCGCTCGTCCACCGTGCCAGGTAGTCCACGATGACATAGTGAAACTGGACCCGGCCGTCGGGATCTCGAACCATTCGCTCCACCACCTCCAGCACGTCCGTGATCTCGATCTCGATCCCGCATTCCTCCCGGGTCTCCCGCGCCGCCGCATCCTTCAGCCCCTCGCCCAGATCCACGGCGCCACCCGGCAGCGACCACAGGCCGTAACTCGGCTCTTTTCCGCGCCGCGCGAGCAGGACACAACCGTCACGCACGACGATCGTGCCGACGGCGACGAAGGGACGTTCCGGGTAGCGACGCTGCGTCATGGGACCTCGCCGGTTGTTTGGGCCGAGGGAAGATTCCAGGACCGCCCTGTCGGCGTCCGTGCCAAAAAAAACACGACACCCCAAGGAGTGTCGCGTTCGTATCCTCAACCGCCTCGCTTCCCTACGCCGGAATTACCCGGGTCAGGTTCAGAGGGTCGCCCCCATCCGCTGGCAGATTGGGGCTCTCAGCGCACGCTCCCCTAGCGGTGGATTTATCCTACTGGAGGTGGAACTCCTTGTCAACCGGTCAACGGGTGGGACCGCTCGGGTTGGCTGCGCGCATTTGCGCCACCTGTCGGGCCACCTGGGTGATGGCGTCCCAGTCCTGCGCTGACACCCGGTCTGGCGGTGTGACCCATGAGCCGCCGACGCACAGGACATTCTTCAACGCCAGATACTCGGAAACATCCGCCTGCCCGAGCTTCCCGGTCGGCACGAAGACCACATCCTGGAATATGTTACCGAAATCGGCCAGCACCGGCGCGCCGCCTGCCGCGCGGGCGGGGTAAAACTTGAGCGTGCGCATCCCATACCCGATCGCACCCATCACCTCCGACGCCGTCTGCACGCCGGGCAGGAACGGAAGCGCGCTCTTGACCGCGGCCTCGGCCAGCGCGCGATCCATCCCCGGGCTGACGCCGAATTGCGCACCTGCCGTGGCGGCCCGGTCGAAGTCCTCCGGCCGCAGCAGCGTCCCGGCGCCGATGCTCATCTCCGGAAAACGGCTGCGGATCGCCGTGATGGCCTGGGCGCCCTCCGCCGTCCGCAGGGTGATCTCCATGACAGACAGCCCACCGGCCAGCAGACTCTCGGCGATCCGGAGCGCCGTGTCCACGCTCCGGATTGTCATGATCGGCAGCACAGCCTGGCGGGCCAAGATCCCTCGAAGCGCCTCGTCTTTTGTGGTCATGATGATGTCCCCTCGCTATCCGTTGCCGTTCGAGACCGGATGGTGTCGAGCAGGCGCGTGATCGAGCGATCCGGCGATTCCCCGTCGTCGTTCTCGATCACGACCGAGGCGCCCGCGGGCGGGTCGTAGGGCTGCCGCCGCAGGAATTCCTCCCAATGCGCGAGCTTCCAGGCATCGCGCGCCTCGCCCCGCGCCAGCATGCGCCGCCGGGCCGTGTCGGGTGACACGACCACCCAGATCGCCATCAGGTGCGCCGCCCGCGCCTGGCATTCCTTCCGAACACGCGCCACCCACACCGGATCGTTCAATTCCGGCCGGAGCGGCGCATCGATGACCACGACTTTGCCCAATGCCAGATGATCGTACGCGGCCGCTTCCAGCGTGGCATATTCCTGGGGCCGCACCTCTTGCCAGTAGTATCGGCTGTCGCGGTCAACCTCCTCGCCGGCGGCCCGCAAGACGAGATCGACCCACGCGCCGAGGAGGCGATCCTTGTCGAGGAGGATGGCATTGGGCACGCGGCGAACCAGCGCTCGCGCCAACCCACTCTTCCCGCTAGCCGCCCCGCCGGCCAGGAGTACGAGACACGGCTTGACCATTCGGTCCGTACGCTCCACCCCGGACGGCCGCCCTCCCCGCCGCGTCCAGGCACGGACGCAGGATGGCGCAGAGGGGGAGCGCCTGTCAAGCGAAAGGCACGGATGGGCCGACGCTGGGCTGGCAGTGGCCGGGCTGCTGGAGTATAGTGCGCCCCATGGATGCGATATCGCTTCTGGCCCTGGTCGCAGATGCGCGGCGTGCCCTGACGGGCGCCCTGGTGCGGGGGGTGTACCCGGCAGGCTCGTCGGGCCTTTGGATGGAGCTGGTAACCACCCAAGGCGTCGAGAGCGTGCTGGTCAGCGCCGACGAGTTGCTCCCCAGGATCGTTCGTGGCGCCGGTCGGCCGCCACGGGCCAAGACCCTCCCCCCTTTCGTCGGCGCGGCCCGCCGCGTCCTCCCCGGTACTCGCCTGGAGACGATCGAGCAGCGCGGGCTGGAACGGATGGTCACCCTCGAATTCGCCGTGCTGGTGGCCCCAGCCTCCGGGGCGGCGCCCCCGAGTCGTTACCACCTGCATGCCGAGTTGTTCGGGTCCCGTCCGAATCTCATCCTGACGGACGCATCCGCCGAGACCGTCCTCGAAGCCGTGCGGCCTAGCCCGGCGGCCGCAGCGCGGACGCTCGAGATCGGCAGCCCCTACACGCCTCCTCCGGTCGCTGCACGGGCGGATGCCCGGCTCCTCGGCTCCCGCGAGGCCGTCCAGGCTGCTCTGGCGCCCTGCCTGGCGGGAGGGGCCGGAGCGGTCTCGGCCCTGCGCCGGGCGTTCCTCGGCCTCACGGACCGCTGGGCGCACGAGGTCGCCGCGCGGGCAACCGAGGAGACTGCGACGAACCTGGCGGCCGCGCTCGTCGCACTGCTTCGCGAGATCGAATCCGGGCCCTGGGAACCCACGGTCATCCTTGACACGACCGGGGATCCGACCGAGATGTCTCCCCTCCGGCTTCGTCACCTGCCGGACGATCGACAGCGGGCCTGCCCGTCGCTTCACGATGCGACCGAGCGCTTGGCCGACTCGCTGACCGCACGCCACTCTCGTGATGTCCGCCGGCGAATCCTCAGCCGGCTCCTCCGTCGCCTGGAGGAGCGCCTCCGTTCCCGGCAGGCCAAGCTGCTCGATGAATCCCGAGAATTCGGTCGCGCCCAGATCCAGCAGCGCATGGGCGAAATCCTGGTCGCCCATCAGGCAGAGGTTTCCCGGGGGGCGACGCAGGTGACGCTCCCCGATCCGGCCCAAGGGGCAGGTGCCACCCTGGTCGTTCCCCTGGACCCGTCGGTCTCCCCGTCTGCCAACGCGGAGCGCCTCTTCAAGGCGGCGCGCCGGGGCCGTCGGGGCGCGACGCGGGTGACGACGCGTCTTGCCGAGACCGAGGCCGAACTGGCCCGGGTGCAGGCCTGGGGCGCTCGGGCGGCCGACCCCGCCGAAGAGATGGAAGCGCTCCAGCGGGAACTCGAGCAGGTGCCACGCCTCTTGGGCCCGCGCGACCTGGCCGCCATAACGGCGTTGGTACCCCACGCGGTTCCGACCGGACGGCCCGGTCCGCGTCCGGAGCGCCCGGGCAAAGATGGTCGCCCGGCCGGGCCCGTGCCGCGTCGCTTCGTCTCGTCGGATGGGCTGCCCATCCTGGTGGGTCGAGACAACGAGGGGAACGACTACCTGACCGTGCACCTCGCCCGGTCGGAGGATCTCTGGCTGCACGTGCAGGGTTTCTCGGGATCGCACGTTGTCGTCCGCCCCCGAACTCGGACCAGCGGGTTTCCCCGTCGGACGCTGGTCGAGGCCGCTCAGCTCGCCGCCTACTATAGCCAGGCGCGCGATCACGGGAAGGTGGTGGTGGACTACACCCTGCGCAAGTACGTGCGCAAACCGCGGAAGTCCAAGCCGGGCTTGGTGACGATCACGCAGGAGAAGTCGATCGTGGTGCCCCCGGACAAGTCGCTCATCGCCAAGCTGGCCCAAGGAATTGACGATTGACGAATGGCGATTGTCGATTTGGCGACGGGGGCGCCGCGTGTCTTCCAATCGACAATCCGCAATCGTCAATCGTCAATCAGCCCATGCGATCGCGGTCATAGACGTCGGTACCAATACGGTACGGTTGCTGGTGGCGGACCGCGTAGGCGGGTCCGCCTACCGACCCCTGTTGACCGATCAGGAGATCACCCGCCTGGGCGAGGGGTTGCTTCCCGACAAGATACTGCAGCCGGCCCCGATCCGGCGCACGCTCCACGCCCTCCGGCGCTTTCGCGAGACGGCCGAGACTCAGGGCGCGGCCATCATCCGTGCCGTCGGCACCAGCGCCCTGCGTGAGGCCGTCAATCGTGCCGCGTTCCTGGCGCGCGCCCGACGCGACGCCGGGATCGAGATCGCGGTCATCTCCGGGACGGAGGAGGGGCGGCTCACCCTCCTGGGGGTCCGCGCCGGATTGCCGACACCCCCCGATCGTCTGGTCATGCTGGACATCGGCGGTGGGAGCACCGAGCTCCTCCTGGCCGATGGGCCACGGATCCTCGCCTCTGCCAGCACCGGGTTGGGGGTGGTGAAGCTGACCGAACGGTTCCTCAAGGCGGACCCTCCCGATCCCGGTGAGATGGATGCCCTGCGGCAAGTCGCCGCGAGCCGGTTCGCCCGCCTCCTGCGGGAGGAATTCCACGGCCTGACGCGCGAGGCCGTCTTGGTGGGAACCGCCGGGACGGTGACGAGCCTGGCGGCCGTCGACCTCGGCCTGGATCCGTACGACCCGGCCCGTGTCAACGGGCACCGGCTGACACGGGAGCGGGTCGCGGAGCTGCTGTGCCGGTTGGCGTCCCTCCCGCTCGCACGCCGGCGGGAGGTCCGCGGGCTCGAAGCGGGACGGGCGGACGTCATGGTGGCCGGGACGGCGGTGTGCCTGGCGGCCATGGACGCCCTGGGCGCCGGCAGCCTCATGGTCAGCGATGGCGGGCTGCGGGAGGGGATCTTGCTGGACCTGCTCGGCCGCGACACGCCCGCCGACCGACCGGCGGAAACTTGACAAGGCCGGGGTGATGCGTTACACATGAACAACCCGCGCGACGCCCGGGCCTCGGCGCCGCGTCACCGTACCGTTCTATGGACTCACGACGCGTGCTCATCCTGAACCAGACCTTCGAGCCGTTGCAGCTCTGCAGCGCCCGAAGGGCGGTGATTTTGCTGTTTGCCGGCAAAGCCGAGCGGATTGAAGATACTGTCCACGTGATGCGGTCTCCCTCCACGACCGTCCCCATTCCGTCGGTCATTCGGCTCCAACATTTTGTGAGACAACCGAACGCGCCAACGTTGTCGTTCAACAAGAAGAATATCTTCAAGCGAGACGCCTTCACTTGCCAGTATTGCGGCCGGAACGGCGGCGAGCGGATGACCATCGATCACGTGATCCCCAAATCCCTCGGCGGACGCACGGTGTGGGAGAACGTGGTGAGCGCATGCCGAGCCTGCAATCTCCGCAAGGGAAACAAGTCGCCCGGCGAGGTCGGCCTGCGGCTGCGGCGCAAACCCACCCGACCCCGCTCGGCATCCTATTTGGGCATCCTGGCGTATGCCTCGCACCATGACGAGCGCTGGCGAAGATACCTGCCGGCCGAGACGGACGAACTGCCGACCACGGGGAACTGCTGACAGGAGGTTTGCCATGGGAACGCGGCACGCGATGCGAGTGTTTTCGATGCTGGCCCTGGTCGTGGGCGTGCTGGCACTGGCGCCGCAGCCCGCCACGGCCGCGGCGGCCGGCGATCTGCTCCATGAGGTCACACCCGGAGACGGCTTGCGCCTGATCGCCGGCTATTACTACGGGGACACCCGCCAGTGGACACGCATCTGGACCGCCAACCGAGACCAACTCCGGAATCCGAACCGGCTTGAACTGGGACGACTCCTGGTGATCCCCAACGCCGTCGCGCCGACCGAGCCGTTTGCCGAGTTCGCCGCCCGGACACGCGGTGCGGCGCCCGCCTGGCGGGTCGGAGACCCCGCGGTGGCGACCCCGCCCGCGCCACCTGGCCCCTCGAAAACGCGGTAGAGATGTGAACAACACACGCGGTGCGCGCCGGCGGGTCGGGGTGGTCGAACGCCCCCTCGCGTCCGAAGTCGGACCGGACCCGGCTGCGACAGGGCCTAACCCCGGCGCGGAGGGGCAGTCCCGTTTCACGCTGGTCTGCGACTACCAGCCCCGCGGGGACCAGCCGAGGGCGATCGCACAACTGACCGAGGGGCTCCGCGCGGGCGAGCGCCACCAGGTGCTCCTGGGCGTGACGGGCTCGGGGAAGACGTTCACCATGGCGAACGTGATCGCCACGGTGGAGCGTCCCACGCTCGTCGTTGCCCACAACAAGACGCTGGCCGCCCAGCTCTATAACGAGTTCAAGCAGTTCTTTCCGCACAACGCCGTCGAGTACTTCGTCTCCTATTACGACTACTACCAGCCCGAGGCGTACATCCCGCAGAGCGACACGTACATCGAGAAGGACGCGCTCATCAACGACAATATCGATAAGCTGCGCCACTCCGCCACCCGGAGCCTCCTGGAGCGGCGCGACGTGGTCATCGTGGCGTCCGTCTCGTGCATCTACGGCCTGGGGTCGCCCGAAGTGTACTACGGTATGGTGCTCCTCCTGGAGGAGGGCTCCGCGAGCCCCCGGGACGCCATGCTTCGAAAGCTGGTCGAGATCCAGTACCAGCGCAACGACCTCGACCTTCATCGGGGGACATTCCGGGCCCGCGGCGACGTCGTCGAGATTTTCCCCGCGTACGACGACTTCGCCATCCGGGTCGAGCTGTTCGGAGACGAGGTGGAAACGATCGTCCAGTTCGACCCCTTGACCGGCGAGAAACGCCACCGGTTGCGCCGGATCCCGATCTACCCCGCCAACCACTATGTCACACCCCGGGACCGTCTGGAGCGCGCCTTTGCCGCCATCGAGGCGGAATTGGCGATTCGACTGGAGGAGCTTCAGGTCGCCAACAAACTCCTCGAGGCGCAGCGCCTGCGCCAGCGTACCCTCTTTGATCTGGAGATGATGCGCGAGATCGGCACCTGCAAGGGGATCGAGAATTACTCCCGGCATCTCTCCGATCGCGAGGCGGGGGAGGCACCCCCGACCCTGATGGATTACCTGCCCAAGGACGCGTTGGTCATCATCGACGAATCCCACCAGACGTTGCCGCAGGTCCGCGGCATGTACCGCGGCGACCGCTCGCGCAAGGAGACGCTGGTGGAGTATGGCTTCCGGCTCCCCTCGGCCCTGGACAACCGTCCGCTGACCTTTGCCGAGTTCGAGCGCTGCGTGAACCAGGTGCTCTACGTCTCGGCCACGCCGGGCCCCTACGAGATGGAGCGGGCCGCCGGCCAGGTGGCGGAGCAGATCATCCGTCCCACCGGGCTGATCGATCCCGAGATCCTGGTTCGGCCCACCGCCGGGCAGATCGACGATCTGATCCACGAGATCCGGGGGCGCGCCGCCCGGACGCAGCGGGTCCTCGTCACCACGCTCACCAAGCGCATGGCCGAGGAATTGACCGATTACCTGTCCGACGTGGGGATCCGCGTGCGCTACCTCCACTCGGATATCGACACGCTGCAGCGGAACGAGATCATCCGCGATCTCCGCCTCGGGAAATTCGACGTCTTGGTCGGGATCAATCTGCTGCGCGAAGGGCTCGATATTCCCGAGGTGTCCCTGGTAGCCATCCTGGACGCGGACAAGGAGGGGTTCCTCCGGTCAGCGGGCTCGCTGATCCAGACCGCGGGACGAGCGGCGCGGAACGTCGAGGGGCAGGTGATCTTCTACGCCGATGTGATGACCGCGTCGATGCGACAGGCCATCGGCGAGACCTCGCGCCGCCGCCAGCTCCAGTTGGCGTACAACCAGGAGCACGGGATCACCCCCGAGAGCGTCAAGAAGGGAATCCAGGACGTGCTGGCCAGCATCTACGAGCGCGACTACTACACCGTGCCGTCCGTCGACGATCGCGCGGTCGACTACATTCCCCGCGAGGAGATCCCGGGGCTGGTCGTCCGGCTGGACAAGGAGATGCGGGCCGCGGCCAAGGGCCTGGAGTTCGAGAGAGCGGCGGAGCTCCGGGACCGGATCGCCGACCTGGAGCGGCGGCGACTGGGGATCGTGGACGGCACGCCATGACGACATCCCTGTACGGATCGCCGCGACGTCGGATGGGGCATGGAGAATGCCGAGTGCGGAACGGCCCTCCCGGACGCGAATCCCGCGTCCGGCATGCCGCGCGCCGCATTGCCCTCGCCGCGCTTCTCGCACTCTACGCCCTCGGCCTCGCCGTGTGCGCGGATGCCGCCGAGAACCCGATCGCCGGGCCGGATCCGCGCCCCGCTCCGGCGAGCGACGCCACCAAACCGGCCCCGCAACTCGCCGTCATCGAGGTGCGGCCCCTGGCGGCAGGCGACCCGCCGACACCCCTCACGGTTTTTGGAAAGGCGTTCCAGCCGGACTCCACCATCCACGTCACGGGCACGCCGATCCCGACGACGTACCGGAGCGCAGAGGAGCTGCGCGGCACGATCCCGGCTCATCTGCTGGCGGTCCCGCGCGAAATGACGGTGGAGGTCCGGACCCCGGGCCCGGGTGGCGGCATCTCGCTGGCCGGCCGGGTCAGCGTCGCCACCTCGGTGTTCCCCGGACGCTTCGTGGTCTTCACCTCCAACCGACGCGGCGGTCGAAACCACCTGTATCTGCTCGACCGCCAGCGGAGCGCGCTGGACCCCCTCGAAGAGGCCAACAGCGCCAACGCCAACGACGGCTACCCCTCCATCAGCGCCGACGGCCGGTTCGTCGTGTTCCAATCGGACCGCCATCGCGGACAGGAGGACGTCTTTCTCTTCGATCGCGAACGACGGGTGCTCGATGCGCTTCCGGAGGCGAATCATCCGACCGCCTTCGACGGCTTCCCCGCCATCAGCGCGGATGGCCGGTTCATCGTGTTCGAATCGGACCGACTGGGCGGCAAACTCAAACTCTTCCTGTTCGACCTCCAGGGGCGCGGCCTCTCGGAGCTCAACCATGCCAACGACGTTGCGGCCGACGACGGCCTCGCGGCGATCAGCAATTGAGGCGATGGGAGTCGCCCTTGCCGGCGAACGGTTCTCAGCCAGTCGTCGGCCGCTGCAGTGCAGTTTCACCACGGGGAGGAGGGGCACCATGAAGGGAAAGGTAAAGTGGTTTAACGTCACGAAGCGTTTCGGATTTCTCGTGCGGGACGATAATGGACCGGACGTCTTCGTGCACGCCAGCGACGTCGAAGCCGGGCGGACGTTGCGCGAAGGCGAAGTCGTCGAATTCGAGGTGGGCCAGGATGATCGGGGCCGCCCCAAGGCGACCCAGGTGCGCGTCGCCGCCTGACGTCCGGTGTTCCGCCGGATCGGCCGCGGCCACGCCGATTCCCGTGCAACGCGAAATGGCGCGCCCGTCGCGCGGCGCCGGACGCCGGTGCGCTCTCGGATCGAACGAGGGAGTCCTGTCGGACGATCCGCGTGCCGGGCGTGGCCGTGTCCCGGGTCATGAGAATCCCAACACTGCATCCCGCACTCCGTCTCACGCTGTGGTATGCCCTGGCTGCCGGCGCGTGGATCATTCTGTCCGACCGCGTGCTGGCTGCCCTCACCAGCGATCCGCTCCTCCTGACCCGCCTGCAAACGGCGAAGGGCTGGGCCTTCGTGGCCAGCACCGGCCTGTTTCTCTACCTGTTCGTCCGCCGGGAGATCGCCAAGATCGAGCACCGGGACGCCCTGGTCCGGTCAACCGAAACCGCCTTGCGCGTCCACGGTGCCGCCCTGCAGGCGGCGGCCAACGCCGTCGCCATTGCCGATGCCACCGGGAGCGTCCTCTGGGTGAACTCGGCGTTTACCCGCCTGACGGGATACGCGGCAGAAGAGGCCATCGGCCGGCCGCTCCATCACCAAGGCGTGACGGGCCAGGAACGCCACCTTCGACCGGATTCTGCAAGAGATCGCGCTGTCCGGTTGCCCGTGGCATGGTGAGATCGCCGTCTCCCGGAAAGATGGAACTCCGTACACGGAGGAGCAGACCATCACCCCGGTCAAGGACCAGACCGGCGCCATCAGCCATCTCATCGCCATCGCACAGGACGTCACTGCCCGCGAGGAGGCGGAGGCGGCCCTCGCGACGGAACGGAACCTCCTGCGCACCCTGATCGACAACCTCCCGGACTACATCTTCATCAAGGACCCGCAGAGCCGTTTCGTGATGATCAACCGCGCCCAGGCCGCCCTGCTCGGGGTTCGCTCGCCGGAAGAGGCGGTCGGGAAGACCGACCAGGATTTCTTGCCCGCCGCGTTGGCGGCCCAGTACCGCTCCGACGAGGAGTGTGTGGTCCGGTCCGGCGAACCCCTCCTGAATCACGAAGAGCGGGGACCGAGTCGGGACGACGACGAGCCGGCGTGGCACCTGACGACCAAGGTGCCCTTGCGGGATAGCCGGGGAGGCATCGTCGGCGTGGTCGGCATCAGCCGGAACATCACCGCGCTGAAGCGCACGGAGCGCGCGCTGATCGGGCGCACCCGCCAACTGGAGGCCATCCGGACCGTCAGTGCCGAGATCACCCGCGAACTGGATCCGACCACGCTGCTGAACCTGATCGCGCGGCGCGCGGCGGAATTGGTCGGCGCGCTGTCGGGGACGCTCTATCTCTGGGATGCGGACCGGCAGGCCCTCGTGTCGCACTCCTGGCTCAGCCCGGGAGCGCCGACGGGCACCCGGGTCCGGCGCCTGGGGGAAGGCGTGGCCGGAACCGTGGCGGCACGGCGCCAGGGAATGATCGTCAACGACTACCGGACGTCCCCCTTCGCCACCCCGGATAGCCTGCGAAGGCCCGGGGTCACGGCGGTCATCGGGGAGCCGCTGTTGTATCGCGAACGGTTGGGCGGGGTGATCGCCCTCGACAACGAAGGGTCCGGCAAACGCTTCACCGGCGAAGACGGTGAGGTCCTCGCCCTCTTCGCCGCGCAAGCCGCCATCGCCGTCGAAAATGCCCGGCTCTTTGCGGAACTCAATCGCTCGTACACCGATCTCCAGCGGGCGCAGGAGGAACTGGTTCGGGCCGAGAAGCTCCGGGCTCTGGGGCAACTGGCAGCCGGGATCGCCCACGACCTGAACAACACCCTGGCCGCCATCCTCGGCCAGGCGGAACTCATGCACGCGCTGACCGCGGAACCGGAGATCATCGACGCGCTTGGCATCCTGGAGGTGGCGGCGGCGGATGGCGCCCAGGTGGTGCGCCGCCTGCAGGGATTCTCCCGGCAGCAGCCAGCCGGCGCGCTGGTCCCCTGCGATCTCGCCCGCGCGGTCACCGAAGCGCTGGAGATCACCCGGCCCCACTGGCGGGACGACGCCCAGCGACAGGGGCGACTGATCGAGGTCAAGACCGACCTGCACGGCCTGCCGCCGGTCCTGGGGCGGGTGTCGGAGATTCGGGAGGCCCTCACCAACCTCATCCTGAACGCCGTGGACGCCATGCCCGAGGGGGGAGCGTTGTGGTTCGCCGGTCGCGTCGTCGAACCGTCGGCAGGGCAATCGGCCGAGTCGTCAACGGGCGACGGCGAAGAACGCATGCCCCTGCCGCCGGAATCGGTCAGCGGGCGTCGTGACCAGGGGTCTCAACTCGTCGAGCTCACCGTGACCGACACCGGCGTCGGGATGACGGATGCCGTTCGGCGCCAAGCGTTCGAGCCCTTCTTCACGACAAAGGGCGGTCGGGGAACCGGATTGGGCCTGTCCATGGTGTACGGCATCATGGAACGCCATGGGGGAAGTATCGTGGCCGGCAGCACACCCGGACACGGTACGACCTTCACGCTGCGCTTTCGGACTGTACCCGAGCGCCCTCCGACCGCGCCGGCCCGGCCTCCCGGCCGTCGCCCCTCCCGCCGCGTCCTCGTCGTCGATGACGACCCGCGCGTCCGAGGAACCATCGCCAGTCTGCTGCGCACCGCCGGCCACCGCATCACCGAGGCCGCCAGCGGCGGCGAGGGCTTGATGCGCTTCACCGAAGAACCGGCGGAGCTGGTCCTCACCGACCTCAGCATGCCCGAGGTCACCGGCTGGGATGTGGCGGCGGCCGTCAAGGCCCGCGTCCCGACCTGCCCCGTGGTGCTGCTGACCGGCTGGGCAGACCAGCAAACGGAGGAGACGGCCGGCCCCGGCCTGGTGGACCGCATCCTCCACAAGCCGGTGCGCTTGCAGGAACTGCTGCGGGTGATTGAGGAGTTGACCCCGGTCAGGGAGACGAGCGGCGACCCGACGGAGGATTCGACAGGTCCACCGGGTCGAGAGCGGCCACGGTCGTGAAATCGGCGGGGATCGGCGCCGCAAACTCCAACCACTCCCCGCCCGTCGGATGGCGGAACCCGAGCCGCCAGGCGTGCAGCAATTGTCGGGGCGCACGCGGGGCGCCCGCCGCGCCACGCCGTTCGCGGCGACCGCCGTACACCTCGTCGCCCACCACGGGATGGCCGATGTGGGCGAGATGAACCCGGATCTGGTGGGTGCGCCCCGTTTCGAGCCCCAGTTCGACCAGCGTCATGTCGGGTAGCCGGCGCAGGACGCGGTAGGTCGTCCGGGCCGTCCGCCCGCCCTCCATTTTCACTCCCATCCGCTTCCGGTCGCGCTCCCGCCGCCCGATGGGGGCCTCGATCCGCCCCGCCTCCTGTCGCACCGCGCCATACACCAGGGCCAGATACCGCTTCCGGACGATGCGGTTCTTGAATTGCAGGCTCAGCGATCGGTGCGCGGCCTCGCTCTTCGCCACCACCATCACCCCCGAGGTGTCGCGGTCCAGTCGGTGCACGATACCCGGCCGTTCCACTCCCCCGATCCCGGGCAGGTTCGGGCAGTGGGCCAGGAGCGCGTGAACCAGCGTTCCGGTCGCCCGCCCGGCGCCGGGATGGACGACGAGTCCCGCCGGCTTGTTCAGGACCAGCAGGTGGTCGTCCTCGTAAAGGATCTCGAGGGGAATCGGTTCGGGCGTGAGGGCCAGGGGTTCGGCGGGTGGGACCGTCAGCGCCACACGGTCCCCGGATTTGACCGCGTACCGCGGCTTCTGCGGGTGGTCCGCGACGCGGACGGACCCCGCCTCGATCAGGGCGTGCACCCGGGCGCGCGAAAGACCGCTGACGCGGGCCACGAAGACATCCAGGCGCTGCCCGGCATCCGCCGCATCGACGATGAACTCGCGTAGATCGGCCATTGGTCTTCACGCCGTCAGTCGTCAGGCGTCAGCCCTGCACCCGGGAACCAACCGTGACGGGCCTCCCAAGCTGAATGCTGACTGCTGAAAGCTAATGGCTTCCCTTCTCCCTCCGCCACTCCAGGACCATGTCGAGCAGCATCAACGTGACACCGACCGAGATGGCCGAATCCGCCACGTTGAAGACTGGCCAGTGGTACTGGTGCAGGTGCGCGTCCAAGAAATCCACCACGACGCCGAACCGCACCCGGTCGATCAGGTTGCCGACGGCGCCGCCGAGGATCAGCCCGAGGCTGGCGGAGGCCAGACGGTGTTGCCGGAGATACCGAGCACGATAGAAAATGATCAGGATGGCCGCCGTCACCGAGATGCCGATGAAGAAGGGATTTCGGATGCCCTCGGGCAGCGTGGCGAAGAGGCTGAAGGCGGCCCCCGGGTTCAGGACGAAGGTCAAATCGAAGTATCCGGGGACAATGGGAATGCTTTGCCCCAGCCGCATGGATCGGATGACGATCTCTTTGGTGATTTGGTCCGTCAGGACGATCGCCAGCGCGATGAGATAGAAGCTCATGTCAGTCCATAGGCCGGTCGTCCAGGGCCCCGGCACACCGCCCGCACAGACTGGGATGTGCCGCCGAGGTCCCCACCGTCTCCCGGTAATTCCAGCACCGCGGGCACTTCGCGCCCGGCGCCCGTTCCACCCGGACCGCAATGGCGGAATCCGCGGCGGACCCCGCACCCCGCTCAACCGTCAAGCGGGAGACGATGCAGATCGTCTCCAACTCTTCGCGCCGTGCCGCCAGGAACTCGAAGTCCGCATCGGCGACGGAGAGTGCCACGGCGGCCTCCTGTGCGCTGCCGATGCGCTTCTCCTGCCGCGCCGTCTCCAGACCGCGCAGGACCGCGTCGCGGACCTGGAGGAGGCGCTCCCAATCCGCGGCCAGCGGCTCGTCCACCAGCTCCGGGCGACCGGCCGGAAACTCGGTCAGGTGCACGCTCGCCGGTCGGTCCGGGATCGGGATGTGCCGCCAGACCTCGTCCGCCGTGAAGGAGAGGACCGGGGCCATCAGCTTCACCAGGCTCACCAGAATCTCGTGCAGGGCCGTCTGCGCCGAGCGGCGCACCAGCGATTTCGGCGCCGAGGTGTAGAGCCGGTCCTTCAGGACATCCAGATAGAAGGCGGACAGGTCCACGGCGCAGAAATTGTGCAGACCGTGGTAGAGGATGTGAAACTCGTAGTCCTCATAGGCCTTGCGCACCCGCTCGACCAGCCGCTGCAGCCGGTGGAGGATGAACCGGTCGATGGGCAGGAGGTCGGCCGCCGGCACCGCGTCCCTGGCCGGGTCAAAATCGGCGAGGTTCCCCAACAGGTACCGGCAGGTATTGCGGATCCGCCGGTAGCCTTCCACCAGCCGGGTCAGAATCTCCTCGGACAGGCGGATGTCGTCCCGGTAGTCCATCGCCGCCACCCAGAGCCGCAGCACCTCGGCCCCGTGCTTGGCGATGACCTGTTGCGGAGCGATGACGTTCCCCTGGGACTTGGACATCTTCCGCCCGTCGCCGTCGACCACGAAGCCGTGCGTGAGCACCGCCTTGTACGGCGGGCCGCCTTGCACCCCGACGGCGGCGAGGAGCGAGGAATGAAACCAGCCGCGATGCTGGTCGCTCCCTTCCAGATACAGGTCGGCCGGCCAGTGCTGGTCCGGCCGCACGCGCAACACCGCCGCTTGGCTCACGCCCGAATCGAACCAGACGTCGAGGATGTCGGTTTCCTTCTTGAAGTCGTCGTGGCCGCATTTCGCGCACCGCGTGCCCGGCGGGACAAGTTCCTTCGCCGGCCGCGCGAACCACACGTCGGCGCCTTCCCGGTCCATCAGGGACGCCACGTGCTCCACCAGCCGCTGCTCGGCGAGCAGCGCGTTGCACTTCCCGCAATAGAAGACGGCGATGGGAACGCCCCACGCCCGCTGGCGCGAGATGCACCAGTCGGGGCGGTTGGCGATCATGCCGTAGATCCGTTCCTCGCCCCAGGTCGGAATCCACTGCACCTGCCGGATGGCCGCCAGTGCGCGCTCCCGGAAGCCGTTCTTCTCCATGGAGATGAACCACTGGTTGGTCGCCCGGAACAGCACGGGCTTCTTGCAGCGCCAGCAGTGCGGATACGAGTGCTGGAACTCCTCGGCGTGGAGCAGCGTCCCGTCCGCCTTGAGCTTGGCGATGATCGCCGCATTTGCCTCCCAGACGGCCATGCCGGCGAAGTGCTCGACCTCGGGGATGAATCGGCCGTGATCGTCCACCGGGTTGTAGACCGGGAGGCCGTGTTTCACCCCGGTCTCGTAGTCATCCGCACCGTGGCCCGGCGCCGTATGGACGCAGCCGGTCCCCTGGTCCATGGTGACGTACCCGGCGGCGAAGATCGGCGACGGTCGGTCGATCCAGGGGTGCTTCGCCTGGAGGCCCTCCAGGCGCGCACCCGGCACCCGGCAGACGACCTCCGGCGAGACCAGCCGACACTTCCTGACGGTCTCGTCCAGGAGCTTGGCGGCCAGCAGGAGGTACCGATCGCCCGTCCGGACGACGACATACTCCTCCTCGGGATGCACCACGATGGCCAGATTGGCCGGGAGCGTCCAGGGCGTGGTGGTCCAGATCGCCACCGACACCGGGCGGCCGGCCAGCGCCGGATCCAGTCCGGTCGGGTCCGACGTCAGCGGAAACGCCACGTAGACCGAGGGGGAGCGGTCGTCCTCGTACTCCACCTCGGCCTCGGCCAGCGCCGTGAGACACGAGGTGCACCAGTGGACCGGCTTCAGGCCGCGGTACACCCCACCCGTGCCGACGAACTTCCCCAGTTCGCGCAGGATATCCGCCTCGTACCGGAACGCCATCGTCCGATACGGGTCGCCCCAGCTCCCCAGGCCGCCCAGCCGCTTGAACTCCTCCCGCTGGATGTCGATGAACTTCTGGGCGTAGGCGCGGCACAGCTTTCGCTTCTCGGGGATGGGCACCTCGCGCGCCTTGGACCCCAGCTCCCGGTCCACCTGGTGCTCGATGGGCAGCCCGTGGCAGTCCCAGCCCGGCACGTAGGGCGCGTCATAGCCGAACATGGATCGGGACTTGACGATCATGTCCTTCAGGATCTTGTTCAGCGCGTGCCCCATGTGGATGTGGCCGTTGGCATACGGGGGTCCGTCGTGCAAGACCCAGCGTGGACGGCCCTTCCGGATCTCCCGCAACGTCTCGTACAGCGCCATATCCTCCCACTCGCGCAGGAGCTGCGGCTCCCGCTCGGTGAGGTTGGCCTTCATGGGAAAATCGGTCTTGGGCAAGTTCAGGGTGGTCTTGTAATCCATGGCGCGTTCTACCCTCGACAGGGCCCGTGGCCCCGCACGGGCCGGGCACTACCAAAAAAACGCCCCGGTCGGGGCGTCGTCAGACCCATCTCGGAAATCGGGAGAGCGTAGCGAAGCTACCAGGGAACCCGCCTCCTGTCAACACGCGCCCACCACCCACCGCCTGGGCCCCGCGGGACAGCCCGGCCTCGGCTCGGCATGAGGCGCCGGGCCTCAAGGTGTACCGCTCCACGGCTCGGCCGGGACCGGGTCAGGATCGCTCCACCACCGCGACCCCGGCCAGGACCAGAAGCCCCCCGAGGATCTGGAGGGGCAGCAGGGTCTCCCCCAGAATGAGGTACGCCGCGACGGCTGCCACCACGGGTTCCAGCATCGCCAGGATGCTGGCGGGCGCCGGCGGGAGATAGGCTAACCCGCCGATGAAGAGACCGAAGGGGATGACCGTCCCGACGGTCGCGACCGCCAGGAACCCGCCCCAGGTCTCCAGAGGAAAACCCACCTCCAGGATCCGCCATGGTGGGACGACCGGCAGCCAGGCCAGGCTGGCCGCCAGGTACCCGTACGCCACCAGCGTCCACGACCCCGTGGTCTTGAGTGCCGCACGACTGGCCAGAATGTAGAAGGCAAAGCTGAACGCCGTCCCCAGACCAGCCAGGACACCCACCAGGTTCAGGCGAATCGCCGCCGGGTCATAGATCCGCACCACCAACGCGCACCCGAGGACGGTCAGGAGCAGGGACAGGCCCAGCCGAAGCGAGATGCGCTTCCGACTCACCAGCGCACCATAGATCGCCACCAGGACGGGTGCCTGATACTGCAAGAGCAGCGCCATCGCCACACTGGTCAGATGGATGGCCTGGAAGTAGAGATAGTTGTTGGTGAGCAAGCCGCCGATGCCGACCAGTGCGGCAGCGCGAAGCCCTCCCCTGCTGATCCGCAGCCGGGTGGGTGCGATGATCGCTAATCCGGCGAAGAGGATGAGTGTGGCCAGGTAGGCCCGGATCACGACCAGGAGCAACGGGTCGACCCCCCGGTCGCGGAAGAGGAGCTTGATCACCGCCGCCATCGCTCCCCAGCAGGTGGCCGCCCCCACGATCATCACCACGCCACGCCAGCGATTCGGCTCGACCACTGCCGACTCCTATTCCGACAAGAACTGGCAACTGGGCGAGTGGGCGAGTGGGCAATTTGGCGATTGCGCAACTAGGGGTCGACCCAAACCCCGGGGTCGCCGAATTGCCTGTTCGCCTGATTGTCAAATTGCCTGGTTGCCGAGTTGCCTGATCGCTTCTCCGTCAATCCGGCGGACCCTAACACAGGTCCCCATCCGACCACAAGCCCGCACGCCGGCCCCGCGATGGTCGCATGGCCGATGGTCGGGGATTCGCCTTGACACGCCCAGGCACGCTGGCTATAGTCCGCAGCGGTTGACCGTCTTCAGCCGATTCCCATCCCGGCGCCATATTGCGGCCGGGTTTTTTCGTCTGGCCTGCCCCGCGATCCGGGCCTTCCCCGCACGCCCACGCCAGAGGAAGGGGGTTCGCTCATGAAACAGTATTTGCTCGCCCCGGGCCCCACGCCCGTTCCGCCCGTCGTCTTGCTGGCCATGGCGCAGCCCATGATCCATCACCGGACGCCGGCGTATGAGGCGCTCTTCGCGGACGTGCGCCGGGACCTTCGGCTGCTCTTTCAGTGCAAGAACGAGGTCCTGATGTTCGCGGCCTCGGGGACGGGCGCCATGGAAGGGGCGGTGGTGAACACCCTCTCCCCCGGCGACCAGGTGATCGTCGTCCAGGGCGGGAAGTTCGGGGAGCGGTGGGCGGAGATCTGCCAGGCGTACGGCCTGCGCGTGGTGCCCGTCGATGTCCCCTACGGCAAGAGCGTCATGCCGGCGGCCGTCGCCGCCGCCCTCCGGGAAGCGCCTGACAGCAAAGCCGTCTTTGCCACCCAGAGCGAGACATCCACCGGGGCGGTCCACGACGTCCAAGCCCTCGCCGGCATCGTCCGCGAGACGGGCGCACTCCTGGTGGTGGACGCCATCACCAGTCTGGGCGTGATGGATCTGCCCATGGACGCCTGGGGGGTGGACGTCGTGGTGTCCGGTTCCCAGAAAGCCCTGATGCTGCCGCCGGGCTTGGCCTTTGCCGCCCTGTCCGACAAGGCCTGGGCTCGGGTGCCGGAGGCCCGTCTGCCCAAGTTCTATTTCAACTTCGCCAGAGAACGCAAGGCGATCGCCGAGAACCAGAGCGCCTACACGCCGGCCGTCTCGCTCGTCGTGGGGCTTCGCGAGTCGCTGCGCCTCATTTTGGCGGAAGGGCTTCCGAACGTCTTCGCCCGGCACGACCGCCTGGCCCGCGCCACTCGGGCAGGCGTCCAGGCCCTGGGGCTGACGCTGTTCGCAGCGCAGCCCGGGGCAGCCTGCACCGCGGTCAAGGCCCCCGGCAGGACCGACGGCGGCGCCGTCGTGAAGGGAATGGCCAAGCGGGGCATCACCATCGCCGGCGGCCAGGGCAGCATGAAGGGCGCGATGTTTCGGATCTCCCACATGGGCTATGTCGACGCCTTCGATGTCCTGACCGCTCTGGGAGGCCTGGAAATGGTCCTGGCCGATCTCGGTCATCCGGTGACACTCGGCGCAGGGATCCGCGCCGCCGAAGAAATCCTCCGGGCGTAAGCCGTTGTCGAAGAATAAGTGGACGAGGTATTTCGTAACGGCTCCTAAACGGAGAGCACGGGCGCTACGCCCGCGCAGGGGAACGCGAGGGGACACATGACCGGCCAATACGAACTGCCAGGCCCGCGTGCACGGGTCCTGGTCACCGACCATTTGGCCCAACGGGGTGTGGACCTGCTGCGGGAGACGCCCGGCTTCGACGTCCTGGTCCAGGACGACCTGGACGCGGCCGCTCTGCGGGAGGCATGTCGAACCGCCGACGCCCTGATCGTCCGGAGCGCCAGCCGGGTCACGGCGGATCTGCTCGCCGGCGCGCCGCAACTGAAAGTCGTCGGTCGCGCCGGGGTCGGCGTGGACAACGTGGACTTGGAGGCAGCCACCGCGCGGGGTGTGGTTGTGATGAACACCCCGGGGGGCAACGCCATCAGCGCCGCCGAGCATACCCTCTCCATGCTCCTCAGCCTCGTCAAGAATATCCCGCAGGCAGCGGCCTCCATGAGGGCGGGCAAGTGGGAGAAGGGGCGGTTCCTCAGCACCGAACTCTCCGGCAAAGCGTTGGGCATCATCGGCCTGGGGCGGATCGGCAGCGAGGTCGCCAAGCGGGCCAAGGCCTTCAACCTGCGGATCCTGGTCCATGACCCCTACGTCAGCGCCGAGCGGGCCGAGGCCATGGGTGTGGAACTGGTGGATCTCCCGGACCTGTATCGGCAGGCGGACTTCATCACCATCCACGTCCCCGGGACGAAAGAAACCAAGGACCTCATCTCCGCCCCCGCCATCGCCCAGATGAAAGACGGTGTCCGGATCGTGAACTGCGCCCGGGGGGGCATCGTGAACGAGGCAGACCTCCACGATGCCCTCGCGAGCGGCAAGGTGGCGGGCGCCGCGCTGGACGTCTTTGCCACGGAGCCGACCACGGACAGCCCGCTCTTCGCGCTGCCCACCTTCATTTCGACGCCGCACCTGGGCGCTGCCAGCGAGGAGGCACAGGAAGCGGTGGCTGTGGAGATCGCCCAGCAGGTGATCGACTTCCTGCAGAAGGGCATCATCCGGAACGCGGTCAACGCGCCGTCGGTCCCCCTGGAGGTTCTGCGGAAGCTACAGCCCTACCTGGCTCTGGGCGAGAAACTGGGGCGGTTGGCCACGCAGCTTTCCGAGGGACGACTGGCCGAGATTCGCTTGGCGTTCCGCGGCGATATCGCCGCCCTGGACTGCTCGCCGCTGACGGCGGCCACCGTGAAGGGCGTGCTGGAGCCGATGCACGACGCCGTCAACACGATCAACGCCCTGGCCATCACCAAGGTGCGGGGCGTGCGGGTGGTGGAGAGCAAGTCCACCGAACTGACGGATTTCGCCAGCCTGGTCTCGGTGACGCTCGTCACCGACCAGAAGCGGACTGACGTGGCGGGAACCCTGTACAGCCAGCAGGATCCCCGGCTGGTGGAACTGGACGGCTTCCGGGTGGAGGCGGTCCTGGACGGTCTCTTGTTGATTTATTCCAACATGGACGTCCCTGGGGTCATAGGCAGAATCGGCACGCTCTTGGGCCAGAACAACGTGAACATCGCCGGAATGCAGCTCGGACGGCAACAGCGGGGCGGCCGCGCCGTGTCGGTCGTCAACGTGGACGACCCGATCCCCCGGCCGGTGCTCGACAAGATCCGACGGATCCCGAATATCGTGTACGCCAAGCTGGTCCACGTGTAGCCCTTCGACGGCTGGCTCGGCAGCCAGGTATGTGCTATTCTGCTCGCGGCCCACAGTTCGTGGCTCTCGGCTCGCGGCTCTCGGCTCGTAGCTCATAGTTCGCGGCTCGCGGCTCGCGCCCTTGGTCTTTTGGCACTCGTCTTTGGAATGTGATCCGTCATGGTTCCGCGCACCACGATCCCCAAAGGCGTCCGGGTCTTCCCTCCGGCGGAAGCCGCGCAGCGCCGTGCCGTGGAGGCGCAACTCCTCTCGGTCTTCCGGCGTTGGGGCTTTCAGGAGATCATCACACCCACCTTCGAGTACCTGGAGGTCTTCGAGCGGCCCGCCGGCGAGGACGCGGACGACCAGATCTTCAAGTTCGTGGACCGGCAGACGGGTCGGCTGCTGGCATTGCGGGTGGACCTCACTCCGCAGGTGGCTCGCCTGGTGGCGACCACGCTGCGCCAGGCCCCGCACCCGCTCCGGCTGGCCTATACGGGAAGCGTGTTCCGGTACCACGAGCCCCGCGCGGGCCGACAGCGGGAATTCACCCAGATCGGGGTGGAGCTGATCGGGCTGGAGGGCGCCGAGGCCGATGCCGAGATGATCGCCATGGCGGTCGAGGGATGTCAGGCGGTGGGCCTGGGCGAGTTCCAGATCGACGTGGGGCAGGTCGAGGTGGTGCGCGGCCTCCTGAACACCCTGCAGCCGCCGCCGCCCGTCCGCTCGCGGATCGTGTCGGCCCTGCACCGGAAAGACCCGTCGGAACTCGAGTCGTTGCTGAAGGAATTCGACGCCGATCCCAGGGCAGCCGAGGCGCTCTTGGCGCTCCCGCGCCTGTATGGCGGCAGGGAGATCCTGGACCAGGCCGCCCGACTTCCGTTCCCGCCGGCCTCCCGGACGGCTCTGACGAATTTGGCGGACGTCGTGACGGTGCTGGAGAACTACGGCCTGGCGGACCGTGTGATCCTGGACCTCGCCGAGGCGCACGCCTTCGAGTATTGCACCGGCGTCGTCTTCGGCGCGTTCGCCCGGGGGCTGGGCTACCAACTGTCGAACGGCGGCCGCTACGACCACCTGATCGGCCAGTTCGGCTACCCGTGCCCCGCCACCGGGTTCAGCTTCGACCTGGAGCGGGTGATGGCGGCCCTGGAGGCTGCCCGGGCGCTGCCGGAGGCGGCGGGCCCGGACATTCTGCTGATCGACTTCAACCCGGACAAGCGCGCCGCGCATCGCCTCGCCCGGCAGTTGCGCGAACGCGGCGCGTCCGTCGCCCGGGACATCATCAGGCGCGAGCTGGCGGGCTCTCTCGCCTACGCCAAAGCGGCGGCGATCCGGCACGTCGTTGTCCTGGGCCTGGCGGATCGGCCGGCCGGGACGGTCCTCGTCCAGAACGTGCGGACCGAGACCCAGCGCGCATTTCCCTTGGAGGCGTTCGAACGGGCCGTCGCAGAGGGCGACGCCCCGTGGACCATCTGATTTCGTGGGGCGGCCCGCGCCGCACCATCCGAGAGGCGCCATGGCTAACATCATCGTCGTCGGTGCGCAGTGGGGAGATGAAGGCAAGGGCAAGGTCGTCGATTTTCTGAGCGAGCGGTTTGACGTCGTCGCGCGCTACCAAGGGGGAAATAACGCGGGGCACACGGTCGTGATCGGAGACGACAAGATCGTCCTCCACCTGATCCCCTCGGGCGTCTTGCGAAAGGGCAAGACCTGTGTCCTGGGCAACGGGGTGGTGATCGACCTGGGCGAACTGATCCAGGAGATGGATCAACTCGAGCGGCTGCACGTCAAGTTCGAGGACCATTTCTTCATCAGCCGCCGCGCGCACCTGGTCCTGCCGTACCACAAACTGCTGGACGTCGCCCACGAACAGCGCGCCACCAAGAAGATCGGCACCACGGGGCGCGGGATTGGCCCGGCCTACGTGGACAAGATGGCCCGGGTCGGGATCCGGGTCGGCGACCTGCACCAGCCGGCCCTGTTCAAGGAGCGATTGTCGCAGAATCTGGCGGAGAAGCGCGCCCAGTTCCCGGAAAGCCGGGCGCTCGCCGCGCTCGAACCCGACCGGATGTTCCACGATCATCTCAAGCACTACGAGCGAATCCAGAACCACCTGGCAGATGCCTCGCTGGTCCTCGATCGCCTGATGCGGGAAGGCAAGCAGGTTCTCTTTGAAGGCGCCCAGGGGACGCTGCTGGATGTGGACCTGGGGACCTATCCGTATGTCACCTCGTCCAGCGCCACGGCGGGCGGGGCGTGCACGGGTACCGGCGTGAGCCCGAAGCGGATCCAAGGCATCCTCGGCATCTGCAAGGCCTACACGACCCGCGTCGGCGAGGGACCGTTCCCGACAGAGCTCGCGGACGAGATCGGGGATCAGATCCGGGAGCGTGGGGCCGAGTTCGGGGCCACCACGGGCCGACCGCGGCGGACAGGCTGGTTCGACGCCGTGGGCGTTCGCTATGCCGTCCGGGTGAACGGGCTGGATGCCCTAGCCTTGATGAAGCTGGACGTCCTGGACGGCCTGGAGACACTGCAGGTGTGTACCGCATACCGCTATCGGGGCGAGTTGCTCACCGAGTTCCCGAACGAGACGGACATCCTGGCCGAATGCGAGCCGGTGTACGAGACCCTGCCCGGCTGGACGGAAAACACCGTCGGCATCGTCGACGAGGCGAAGCTCCCGGCCAACTGCCAGGCGTACCTCCGCCGCCTCGAAGCGGTGGCGGGCGTTCCCCTAGGCCTCATCTCCACCGGCCCGCGCCGCGATCAAACCATCATGCGGTCGGACACCCTCTGGAAGTCGTGGGGACTGGCGTGAGCCGTCACTGATGATTGACGATTGACGAATGACCGTGTGCCGGCATCGCGCGACACCTTCAGTGATTGGTCAATGGTCCTTGTTTTTTTGGCGATCCGTCATTGGTCGTTTGTCATTGGTCATTCTTGGGCGAGAAGGTATAATGCGTCCGCGGTTGACCGCCGAGTGTTCGTCCGCAACGCCTCGAATATGACCCGGTAGCTCAATTGGCAGAGTACCGGCCTTTTAAGCCGGGTGTTCTGGGTTCGATTCCCAGCCGGGTCACCATTTGTTCTTCTGCAGTTACGCCATCGCCGGGATTTCCTCCAAATCCCTTGGTGCCACTCTGGGTGCCACTTCCACTGCTAGCCGCTCCACTGCCGCCCGCATGTGATCCGGCGAGAGGTGTTCCCGCGGAGCCCGCCGGCGGGCATCCCGAGGGCGTGAGGCAGGGCCCCACCGCGGGAGACATCGCGAAGAGATCCTTTCCCACCCTGGCGGGTTCCCGTGTATTTCTACGTATAAGTTAAATAAGTTAAGGGTCCCTCATTACGAAAGGTGTGCGCTTTATATCAGGGACGGTGGCCGATGGGCCACGAGTGGTCAGCGCCCCAACCGGAACACCGGATCAGGCGGAGAAGGGTAGGACGACGCTACGCCGACCGCTGCTGGCTGTCAACGCCGGGGTGCCGCGTGGCCGCAAGGTGTCGCAGGGTGTCGGCGAGGGTCGTGTGCTGCGCCCCGGTGAGCCGAGTGAACCGAAGGCCACTCCGCGCCACGAGATGCGCCGAGCCCCCGAGCTTGCGCTGTCGCCCGATCACTGCACACCAGACCACCTGGGCGGGAAGGGTCAGCGCCCCGAACGGGGGCGGGAAGTCGAGGGCGCAGGACGCGCTGAGGTGGAAGAGGTCGAGGTGCTCGATCTGTGCGCCCATGAGGCTGAGGTCGAGAAGGCGCACCTCGTGCATGCCCTGCACGTGCACGGCGGGATGCTCGGCCAACGTCGTGCGCGGCACCGCACGCCTGTCCCGTCCCTCAGTCATGGCGACCTCGTATCTGCGACCGGAAGCAGTCTACCACAGCGACGCGCCCAGCCCACGGACAATCGTGCAGTTCGCGAGGAGGCCGTGACCGCGAGCTGCGCCGGATCGTGGCGTGCGCGCGCGCGTCGCCGCCGCGCTCCGGTCCAGTTGCCGCTGCCCCGACCGTCGGCCGACCTTACACTTTCCGCCCCGGCACGAATGCGTCCTCCCGATACCCCGCCAGACCCACTGTACTGCAACTGCGTGCCACCATTCTGGATGATGCAAAGACGAGGGTCAGCACGTCGTAATGTCCAATAGCTAGGCACGTTCTATGCTCTTGGTCATAAACAGGACTCTGTCCAAAAGGGGCAGTGTGCCATGACGGCCTCCTCCCCTTGGCGCGGGAGGTCGCTCTGGCCCCAGGTGACACCGTCTGGAGACGGCACCGCAAGTAGTCCGCGCGCCGCTGGGAGGCAGGGCGCAGATGCCCTCGTTCATCACCCTGATGCTCCTCGCCTGCGCCCCTCTAGTGGTGGGCTACCTTGCCTGGAGATATCAGTGTTCCAGAGGCGTCACCACCCACGATCAGCATCAGGAAACGAAACGCCGGGGAGAGCGACCCATGACAAGTGTGATGGTGGGACCAGAGGGGGAGCGGGCAATTCGGTGGATGGAAGAAAGTCCGGCAGCCTTCGAGAGGATTCGCCAGGTTCTGCGCGAGCGCAGCCAGTTCAAGGTGGTGGCGGAGGCTGCCCAGAAGGAATGCGAGCGATTCCAGCAGAATTGTGAGGAATTGCGCGAAGAGGTCCGGAGGCTCCAGGTCGAGACCGAGCGCCTCCGCAAAGAACGGGCCGAAACGGCCCAATGGTTCGCCGCCATGATCAAGGAGACTGTCCCTCGGTTTCGGATCGAGTACCCGCCCGCGTGACCGGGGCCAACACGCTACCGCGACGGAGTTCCTGCACGAGCGTCGGGGATCCCCTCGGCGCTCGTGGTGTTTTCACCTTCGCACGTATAGGGGACGCCCTTTACTTATTTCAGTTACCTGCCGTCCTCCCGGTTCAACTTCGGCCAGCCATACTCGTGTTTCCACGGTTCGCTCATACTCGGCGAGCAGCGCCCGCATGCTCGTCTTTGTGTTCCGCCTCATATTTCGCCAACGCGTCGGGGTCGAGCGCGTATCGCGTGAGGCTCTGCTCCCACTCGTTGACCTTTTCCCAGTACTCGCCTCCCCGATTCACGGCCACCAGGCCGACCCGCATGTCGCCAGGCACCCTGACCAGACTCGCCCGACGATGTAATACGTCTTGCCGCCGTCCAGGTCAGCCTCCAGGAAGGCTTTGTTCTCCGCGGTCATGAAGAAGATATGCTTCCCGGGACTCGCGTGGTAGTCGAACTGGGCTGATCGCCACCCAGTCCCCAGAAACGTCTCACCAGCCCAAAGGTACCCGCCGGTCCGCGGAACAACAACCGCACCAACTGCCTTTCCCTCGGTCGGCTGCAACGACGTCGTCGTCGGTTTCATGAATCGCGGCGACGCGCAGGAGGACACCAACAATATCATCGCCAACAGGAATAAGAGACGCGATCTGCACATGATGTCCCACCTCCTTGCCCGTCGTCACCTCATCGGTCCCGGACGAGCGATTGTCTCCGGTTGTCGACTTCCAGGCTGGAAATCGCGCCGTCGCCACTTCGCAAGTGTCGCAACCTCAAGGACGCGATGATGCCTCCCAGTGGCACGGAGACGACTGGCAAAGACACGCGTGGGCTTTATGTCAAGAACGGTGGCCGACGGGCCGCGAGCGGTCAGCGTCCCAACCGGGACACCGAATGATACGGGGATGGTCGAACCGAAAGTACGCCGAACGTCGTGGGGTGTCAAGCGATGGGCTGGAGCGCTGCCGCAACGTGCTGCAGGGTGTCGGCGAGGGCCGCCTGCTGCGCAGACGGTGAGCGTGGCGAACCGGAGGCCGCTGCGGGCCACGAGATGGGATTCGCCTCCCCGCGTGCGCTTCCGTCCGACCACGGTGCACCAGACTACCTCGGCGGGCAGGCTTGGGGCGCCGAAGGGCGGTGGGAGATCGAGAGCACAGGCGGCACCGAGCCGGAAGAGGTCGAGGTGCTCGATCTGCGCGCCGGTGAGACTGAGGTCGAGGAGGCGGACCTCCCGCATGCCTCGCACCCGCGCCTCGGGGCGCTCGACCAGCGCCATTCGCGGCACCGCGCGCCTGTCCCGTACCTCAGCCATGGCTAGGAGCCGTTACGAAATAACCTATACATCTCTGTTCTATCTCAGCTACGGCTCCTTAAGCCGTTTCGGAATGTCTCCGCTCAACTAATTCTTTGACGACGGCGTACCTCGTACCTGCAAGCGGCATACAGTGTAGCCGCAACGATGCCCATCCGCGCACACACATCTTGGGGCGCACGAGTCGATAGCGGCCGCGACAACGCCGACCTGGCCGTCTCCCCTCGCTCCCCGCCCTCCGATCCTATTGAACGGCGAACAAGGGAACGTGGCGGGCACAATAGGGGCACAGCGAGGGATCCCAATCCTGGAGGGGGTAGTCGACGGCAGAGACGATGGGCATCGTGACCGTGGCGAGGCGGAACACGTCAGGATCGCTCACACGATTCAGCACGACGGCCGCCCCGACGAAAGTTGCACTCCTCCCCGCGGTCCCGGACGGACTCATTGCAGGCCCGTATGGCTTTGCGGAGCGACCCCCCGGTCGTAAAGACGTCATCGACAAGCAGGATCCGCTTCCCTCCCTGCAGTTGGAAACCGCGGCCGAGCCGGAACGTCCCCGCCGGATCCCGATCCAGGTACATCGCCTCGATCTTGGCGGAGTCGATGGTGTACTGGAGCGCGGTCACGACGGCCAGGGCCCCGACCGGCGGCCCGAGGATTACATCGATCTGGTCCAGGAGTCCCGCCTCGCGGAGTCGCTTGTACAACTGAAAGCCGATGGCCTTACTCGTCCCGACGTAACGTAGTCCGAGCGACACCTGGATATACACATTGGTATGCTTGCCGGAGGGCAGCAGAAAGTGCCCCTCGCAGTGCTCTTCGATGGCCTCCTTTCGGGCCACCTCGAATCGCCAATCCGGCTGGACGGCCACCGGCTGTAATTTGAATCCGACGGGGATGCGGTTCGCATACGCGACCGCCCCGTCCTCTTCCAAGCGCCGGAGCAACGCATTGGACTGCATGCCTTCGGGGGATTCCATCGTGGTAATCGTCTCCTCTTTGCCAGCAGTGTCTTTTGGGGGCCGGCGAACTCGTGCCGCCCGCCATGCCGCGGCATGGTGAAACGCGTCCGGTGCGTGCCGGCGCGCGTGCCGCGGAACGCGGGCGTCCGCCCTGACGCCTCCTGGTCCAAGGAAGCGCGGCGCGGCGGCCGCTTACAACAGAGCCGGGCCGGTGCTCAAGCCGAGCACCTGCGCTATGGCGGCCACGATCATCTCGGGCCCCGCAGCCTTGCGCAGGATGATCGTGGCCCCGGCTTCTCGTCCGGTAATGCTGATGCCGGGTTCGTCCAGAACGGTCAGCAGAATGATGGGTGTGCTTTGCAGTTCATCGACGTCGTGAAGCTTCCGGCAGATATCGAATCCGCTCAGTCCGCGCAGCATGACGTCCAGCAAGATCACGTCCGGGAGTTCACGCTTGGCGATCTCGATGCCCCGGAGTCCGTCTTCGACGGTAAGCGTTCGATAACCGCGCGATTCGAGGAAGGTGACGTAGAAGCTGAGCACGAATGGATCGTCATCGATGCAGAGTACCGTCGGCCGACCGGATGACGGTTGTCCCTCGTCGCACGATGGCTCGCCGAGCGGCGCACCGCACCCGGCGCAGACCGACACGGGCCGATCTTCGACGTGATCCCCATTCGCCGGTTGGGTCGATCGGCAAATGGGGCAAACGGTCGTCCGACCCATAATTGACGCCTCGTATCCTGGTGTGGGAGAGAAGAATCCGTCGGAAGGTTACGCCGAGCGGCTATGACTGTCAAGCGAAGGGAGGGTCGTCCGTGTCAATTGTTCCAAGGTTCCGGCCAAGACCGCTTGCTGATGGGTCGTGAGTGCCGCAAACCTTAGCCCGCTGGACGAGCGGAGTTGTCGGTCTCCGCCGGCCCGGCGTTCTGCGCGCAGAATCGTGCACCACACAACCTGGGCGGAGATGGTCACGTTCCCCAGTGGCGCCGGAAGGCGCAACTCGCACTTCGCGCCCGGGTTGAGCAGTCCCCAGTGTTCGATCCGAGCGCCCGTGAGGCTGAGGTCCACGAGGTGAACCTCGACGGCGTTTTGTGCCAGCGCGATATAGTCTTTGGGGAGAGACGTCCGCGGCGCGGCACGCTTCTCTTGATACTCGGCCATCACACACCTCGACGCGGTCGCGTGCAGGAAATGCACTCCGGCGCGTACCCCAGGGAAAACAGCCGACGCGCCGCACTAGGGGTGACCGTATCGCCGTAACTGTGTCGTGTCAAGCGAGCGCCGGTCTCGGTGCGCGTCGGCCTCGCGGGGTCCGCCAAGAACGCACGCGCATCGATGGTGGAGTTACGTACCCTCGTTGGGCCCCTGCACACGTTCCAGTTGACAACCGTAAAACGGTCCTCTACCGGTTAGGGGGAAAAGTCTGATTCCGCTCGGCCATCTTTCCGGATCAGAGGGGGAAACGCCATGGGAACCGATCGAGCGAACGGCGGCCAGGGAAACGGATCGAAGTCCGCGCAAACGGGCAAGGCGTCTCTCCGACGGATCCTCTTGGTAGGTGACAAACCCTTATTCGTTGCCCTGCGCCAGAGCCTTCTCCGTTCCGGAGCGTCCAAGGTGCTCGTGGCCGTCAGCGGAGCGGAGGGTCTGAAGGTGGCGCGGACGGTCCCGCCCGACGCTATCCTGCTCGACGCCGAACTCCCGGATCTGGATGGCGCGGAGGTGTGCAGGCGCCTTCGCGTGGACCCGCTCACCGAGGCGATCCCCGTGATCCTGCTCACCGCCGGGTCTCAGACGCCGTCGAACCGGAACATCTCCGAGCCGAACGCCGTGGCGTCCGTCCCGATAGGCATCGACACGGCGCGCCTCCTGAACATGGTGCAGATGGTCTTCAACACGCCCCTGACCCGCCGCACCGCTCCCCGCGCCTCGGTGGCGCTCGGTGTGGATTACACCCATGCTGATTGCACAGGCACAGCCAAGACACTCAATCTCAGCCAGGACGGGATGTTCATCGTAACCGAGAAACCACCGGAAATCGGAACCCACATCACCCTCCACTTCGCGCTCCCGGACTCCGACCCCGTCGAGAGCACCGCCCGGGTCGTATGGATCCGGGGCCCGGGAGACGAACACCCGTACCCCGCAGGCATGGCCGTCAAGTTCGTGGAATTGCCGCCCGAGGCACGGGTGGCCATCGCTGCCTTTGTCGAGACCTTGCTGGCCTCTCCTGTTCCGTCTAAGGCCACGTGAGCCGTTGTCAAAGATGCGAAAGCGCGTCGTCGAGCCCGCGGTGGGATACGGTACGGAATGTGGGAGTTTCTTGGGAAGCCCGCATTGTTCGCGAGTTGTGTTCGCGAGTAATGCGGGCTAGGGGGTTGGCGTTTTCGGCAAGGCGCACCCTTCGTTGGTGTAGCCGGAGCGACCGGCGGCGTTCACCGCCCTGATGCGATAGCAGTATGTCACGCCCTCCTCGACGGACATATCTACGTACGTCGTCGTGTTCGGGGGCAGTGTGGCAACGTGCTGGTACGTTCCCGCCTGTCCGGTCTTTCGCTCCACGACGAAACTCTCCTCGTTGGTGGAGTTGTCCGCCCAGGTCAACTGCAGCCGCGGAAGAGTCGCCAAGGCTGCTTGGAGTTGCGCCTCCAGATCGTTCGCATACGCAGGGAAGCCGGATCGCTTGAGGTCGTCGGCGATCTGACGCACCGTCCCCTGCGCATCCACGGTTCCTCCCGGAACGAAACGGCTATCCCGCAATAACAGCTGGGCGGCCTCGAAAGACCGCGCGGCAAACTCCGCTCCTTCGGGTGACGTCATGGACGGATTCTTCGCCCTGAGGCATGATTGCTCCCATATGACGTTCGCGTACGCCGTGAACCCCGCGAAGCGCCTCGCCTCTCGTGCGGCGACAAGGCACCCATCCCAATCGCCGCGGCTGGCCGCGTCGAGTGTCCGCCGTTCGGCCCCGAAGAGGTCGGGCTGATACCGGCAAGGCAGCGACACCGTGGCGGACTGGTTCCGCCGGATCACCCCGACGACGAACGGTCCCCCTGCCGGAACCCGGCGGTATGCCTGAGTGCGTTCCTGGTCGCCGGACACCTGCACGCCGCCGACGGTCACGATCCGATCACCGGGACGGAGTCCGGCCTGTTCCGCCCACGACGAAACCGCGACCACATACCCGGTCGGTGTCTCGGTCCAGCCGGTCCCGCAGGGGTAGGGTTCCGGCATGAGCCGGTCGCGTCGAGACAGCGCGTCCTGGGCGAGAGCCTTGACGCCCGCCTGGCTTTCGGATGTCGAGACGGTCGGCGGCGCCGACGGGGCGCAGGCGGTGAGCGCGGCGCATCCTGCGAGAAGAAGACACCCGCAACGATACCTGGCCCGAATCTTCATCCCTCACGCCTCCACGCCCACCGGAAACCGCCCGCTGGGCTCCCGCACCGCGGCCCCCGTCAGCCAACCAAGGGAACGATCAGGTCCGGAGAATCGTGCGCGGGACTGTTCACTTGCGTACCGACCGGATACGCCACCATTTCCTCGGCAGCATAGGGGCGCAGAACCGCCTGCGCCTGCTCGACATCCTGACATATCGGGTCCAGCCAGAGGCTATAGGCTGCGGGGGGCAGGATCACCGGCATCCGGCCATGGACACGTCCGACAACTTCGTTCGCCTCGGTGGTCACGATCGCACATGTCTCGAACGGCTCGCCCGAGGGGAGTTGCCACCGGTCCCAGAGTCCGGCGAAGGCGAACGGTCGGCTGTCGCGCATTCGAAAAAACCAGGGCTGCTTCCGCCGGCCTTGCTGCTCCCACTCGTAGAAGCCGTCGGCGAGGACAAGACAGCGGCGCTCACGGAGCGGTTTGCGGAAGGCCGGCTTCACTGCCACGGTTTCGGCGCGAGCGTTGATGAGCCGGTTACCGAGGGTCGGGTCTCTTGCCCAGGACGGCACGAGGCCCCACCGGAAAGACCGGAACTCTCGCACCGCCGTCTCGCGAGTCCGGATTACCGCGGAGACCTCCTGGCTCGGGGCGATGTTGTACCGCGGCGGCGTCTCGGGCCAGTTCGGCAGCTCAAAGAGCTGTCCGACCCGGACCGTGCCGCCAAGGCTGAATCGTCCGCACACGACCCTCTCCCCTCGTCGCCAGGAACATACGGAGAATCAGAAGGTCCCCCGCGGATCTTACCCGGCTAGGGCGTGAACGGCCAACCCCCCTGATTCTGTTCTGTCAGGTCGAGCTGCTGGGCGCCGCCCTGGACCTGGACCGGAATGAACCACACAAACTGCGCCTTGTCCACTCGGAGCCGGGCGGCAAGATAGGCCTTTCCCGACGGGATCTTCACCAGGACGTAGCGGCCGGTCTCGTCTGTCTGGACGCGCTGCGTCGCATGCTTGTCGAGGAGCGTGACCGCCTGCGCATCATGCGTGCGCACGATCTCCTCCACCCGCTTGCGGGCCTGGAAGACCAGGCCTTCCGTCGCCCGCACACTTCTCCAGAGTTCCTGCGAGCCGGCGGTGTTGGTGTCTCGGAGCGACAGGGTCCACTGGCCCCCGCGCGCCCGATCTTTTCCCCGTGCGGTCAAGGCGCGGGTCCATGCCAGTCTGGCTTGCTCGGCCTTCTGCGCCGCGGCCTTCTGTGCGTCTGCGGCGGGCGCTACCTCATGACGGAATGTAGCGATGGCATCCGCCCATTCGCGCTCGAACGCCTCGGTGGAGGTGACGATTTGAACGCCGATTCGTGCGCCGCGTATCAGTTCGCCCGCGGCCGTCCGGACGACGACGTCTCCGCTGAGCGCGCCGGAACGAGAACACCCCGCAGCCGTAAACAGCAGGACCAGCAACACACCGGCCACTCCCGCCGGCCGCCCCGCGTCCATCCAGTTCCGCATGCCTGTCACACCCCCCGCCGCCCTCGGCCCGAACCTCCCTAGAGAAGCCGCCACCATCGTCGCGGTGGGATGGTTGGGACGCTACCGAACCAGGCGGTGAGCGTCAAGCAGAAAGCATTTCGCCGACCTGTTGATCCCGACCGCGGGAGGCTCGGCGTATTTCCCGGCCGGCGGCTGGCGCCCGCTGGGCGTGCCCTGTCGCACCCCTATCCGACTCTGTCATTGACTTCGCCCAGGCCGCGGCGTATAGGTTAGGCCACACTCTCGATCGGGGCCGCCTCGCATGCTTTGTCGACACCTCCGCACTTTTCTCGTGGGCCGCTGGATCTTGGCCGGACTCGTCACCCTGGTGTTGGTCGCCGGGTCTGCCGTGTGCCCTCCCATCGCGCCGGCAGATGGCGCCGCGTCAGTCACCCTTCGCGCCCCCGAGATTCCCCTAGCGGCGCTGGGGGCTGCCGCCCTCGTCCGGCTGGAAAAACAGGCCCACTCCAATCGCGTGACCTTCCCGAAACCGGACCGGAACGGTCATCCGTCTTGGGTCGAGCGGACGCGCGCCATCCGACCCATGCTCCAGCCGTCCCTCGCCTCTCATACGCTTCCTCGGCGTTTCCTTCCGTCGCACCACCTCGCTGCGCGCGACCCGAGCGACTCGGGTGAGCCGTTTCTAGCCGCATCGCCACTCTCCTGACCTGTCGCTTTTCACAATGAACGGTGGCGCCGGGCGCGAGTTCGCCCGCGCAGCGCTTGGGATGCCATGAAGGAGAGAAGCCATGAGCGAAGAAACGACCCAGAAGGGGCTCGGCCCGAAAAAGCACCTGTCGAAGAACGGATCCATTGGCGTCATGGTGGCCGGCGGCCTCATGATCCTGATCCCGTGGTTCTTCTTCCCTACCGAGCAAGGATCCGCGTTGCAGATCGTGAAGACGATCGTCGGTGTAGCGGGATTCGTGGTCCTGTGCGTGGGGGCCTACTACCGGCCGTAGCTTGAACAACTTGGCGGTGATGACTATGGCCCGCGCCTCTCTCGGCGCGGGCCATCTCCTTTACCCTTGCTTCAGCGCCTGGCGAACGCGATCAGCCGTCTTCCGACTTTCCGGATCGTCGGTCACCAGATCGATCTGGTCCGCACCCTGGGCCCCCAGTCCCAATCGTGCCGCTCGAGCGATCTGCTCTTGATCGAAGACCCGGCCGCGCGAGATGGTCGCATTCCCGCCGTGCATCCGCAGAATGGCCACCCCCACCGCGTCCACCGCCAGCCGATCGGCCCCCAGCAGCATGACCTGCGGCTTGACCAGCGTGCCGCTCTCCGGGCCGCCATCGGTGAAGCCCTCCAGGCCGTCGAGAACGACCATGGTCGGCCGATAAAGCTGGTTGATCTCCGCGATCATTTGCCGCTGGTAGGAGGATCCGTGCAGCTCTCCCATGTAATTGTAGTTGTCGCGGGGCGAATACTTGGCCACCATCCCGACGGAATTCTTGAGCGACATGGTGAAGTGTCCGCCGTACCGATGCGTCTTCAGGCAACAGGTCTGCACGACGAGGTCCGCCTCCTGGAAGAGACGGGGGAACAACACCCCGCGGGACCAGTGGCCGCCGGGAAGACGCTCCTCTGCCCAACCCTCGGGCGCCGTCTCGTCCAGCACCACGGGGCGGAAACCGAGCTGGCCGGCCTGGGCGAAGATCCCCTTCCGCTCCATGACGCCGCGAGTGTCGCCCATCCCGCTCCGATCGGCCACCACGACCTCGCCGGCGCCGCCCGCCTGTACCTGGCGAACGATGGCGCCCAGCGTTTCCGGGTGCGTCGAGGCCGGGAACGCGTCGGCGCTGTTGAAATTCGGCTTGATGACCACGCGTTTTCCGCGGGTGGCGGGAAACCCGAGCGCCGCCAATCCCCGACGGATGCCGTCCGCCCGATCGGTGGTTCGTACGAGATATATTGGAGAAGTCGCTGCTCGGGCCGTTCCTGCCGTTACCGCCATGGCGACACCTGCCTTGAGAAGCGTCCTGCGAGAGATTCCATCCATCGGTCCGCCCCCTCCCCGGTCGGCCGCCATTGCCCCAGCACCGACCCAGGCAAGGGTATCCCCCTAGACCGCTCTTCGTCAACGCGCCGGCGGCGGCGCAAGCCATGGACAAGTTATTTCGCAACGGCTCCGAACCCGCTCACAGGTGGACGGCCGCCGTCAGATGCTGCGGCCGATCGGGGTCCAGGCCGGATCCGACGGCTCGCCAGTACGCCAGCGCCTGGGCGAAGGGGAGGTAGAGGAGCGACCGGGCGGCATCGGACAGGCCCATCCCCAGGGTCACGTCCACGTCGGCCTCCGTGGCGGCCCGCCCTTCGTCCCGCAGGAGCACCACCGTGGCCCCGAGTCGCCGCAGGTCCCGGATCAGGGCCGCCTCCAGCCGAGCCCCGGCCTCGGTCCCGAACATCACCGCCACCGTCCCCGGCCCCGCCACGGCGATCGGGCCGTGCCGGAACTCCAGCGGATGATACGCCACCGCCATCCGCTGGGCCATCTCGGTCATCTTCAACATAGCCTCCCAGGCGATGCCGTGGGCCGGCCCGCCGCCGAGAAACGCAAAGCGAGCGGCGCTCGTACCGACGTCCCGCATCAACGGGATGGCGGTCCGAAGCGCCCGCTTCCCCAGCGCCGGCAGCCGCTGCAACTCGCACCGCAGCCGTTCGTTCCCGCCCCGCTCCGCGGCCAGGGCAAGCCCGAGAAGCAACAGGCTGCTGAACGACTTGGTCATGACCACACTGCGCTCGCCGCCTTTCGGAGACGAGAGCGTCGCCTCCGCCGCCAGCGCCAGCGGACTTCGAGCCGCGCACGTGAGGCACAGCGTGGCGACACCCCGGCGGCGGGCCGCCTTCACGGCGCGGACCGTTTCGGTAGTGGTCCCCGACCGCGACGCGGCCACCAGCACGGGTGTCGAGTCCTGCGCGAACACGCTGTCGGGGAACTGCAGGATCTCCGACGCCGGTACGGCCTTGGCCGGTAGGCCGGTGATCTCCTGGAAGACCGCCGCCGCCGTCATCGAGAGATAATAGGACGATCCGCACCCCGTGAAGACCGCGGCATCGGGAGGCCGCTTCTCGAAGAACCGGTTCACCCGTGCGGTGTCCCGTTCGAAACGCTGGAGCGCCGCCGCCCACGCCAACGGTTGATCCTGGATCTCTCGAAGCGTCAGTGCACCTCGCATGATGAAACGTCCTTTCTTGGAAGGGAATCGGGGTGAGGGGAGAGGAGGGCCGACCTCCTCGGACCCACCGCCCACCCCTAAACAGGATGCTGAAAAACACGCTTTCACTCAGGCTGCTCAAAAAGGTCCAGATGCAAGGCGGCGCGCCTAAGGCCGGGGTACCCATCGCAGATGGGTCCAGGCGTACTGGAAGTACGCCGCAGCGAGTGGCGAGGCGGGCCAACGCTGCAGATGGGCCTTTTTCAGCAGCCTGCCCCAGTCCCCGCCTGGGACCGGATGAACCCCTCCACCTCGGTCCGGCCGGCAAAGGCACCGCTGCCGCCCGGCCGGCCCACGGTCAACGCCCCGCAGGCGTTCGCCCAGGTGGCGCACGCTTCCACCGTCCACCCGTTCAGGTACCCCAGCAGGAACCCCGCATTGAAGGCGTCGCCCGCACCCGTGGGGTCCACCGCCTTCACCGAGAACCCCGGATGGTCCTGCCACACGCCACCCCGGATGACGCTCGCGCCCTCCGGGCCGCGCTTCACGGCCACCAGAGGCACCCGCGCTGCGAGCCGGGTGGCCGCCCGCCGCCAGTCGGGATCCTTCCCCAACGCCGTCGCCTCGACCCGATTCACGAACAAGATGTTCAGGTCGCCATACAGGCCCTCGATCCCCGCGTCCCACGCCTCGAAGGGATCCCAGCCGGGGTCGAGCGACACGGTCAGGCCGTCCGTCCGTAGCTGCCGGATCACCGCGGCGCATCCCGGCTGCAGTGCCCGCTGGAGAAAGAGGGACGACACGTGCACGTGTCTCGCCGACGTCAGGTAACCCAGGTCCAGCTCCGCCGCCGACAGGTGCGCCATGGCGCCGGGGTAGGTCACCATGGCGCGGTCCTCCGGGTACGCCAGCGACACCGTGACCCCGGTGCGCACGGAGGCATCTCGGATCACGTGACTGACGTCTATGCCTCGCCCGGACAGCGCCTGGACCACGAACTCGCCGAACTGGTCGGCCCCCACCTTGCCTATAATTCCCACCGAAAGGCCCAGGGCAGCCAGGTTCGCGGCGCAGAGGGCGGTCGAGCTGCCCAAGGTGAAGGTCGCGCGCTCCGCCAGGATCTCCCGGCCCAACCGCGGCGGGCCGGCCATGCCGTCCAGGATCAGGTCCGGGTTGAGCTCTCCGACCGCGACCACGTCCAGCCCGCTCATGCACTCACCATGGTATCCGAAGCAGCCGGGCCATGTTCCCCCCCAGGATGGCCCGGCGTCCTGCATCCGACACCTGGAGCGCCTCCAGTGCCTCCCGGTGCGATCGCAACAGCCAGTGCCGGTAGCCTTCCGCGGCGTGGCGCGAATCCGTGCCGAAGAGAATCCGGTCGGGACCGAAGACGTCCAGGAGCCGCTCCAGCACTGCCGGCAGGGTCAACGGTTGCGGCAGGTACCGCATCCACGTTCCCGAACCGGAGGTATCCGCATGGACGTTGGCGCAATGGTAGGCGAGAAAGAGGGTTTCGCGGAAGAAGCCCGCCCCGGCATGGGCCACGATCAAGGGCAACGCCGGAAAGTCGCGGGCCACCGGGTGCAGGTCGAGAGGATTCGAGTAGCGCAGGTCGGATCGGTAGTCCAGCGTGATGCCGAAATGAAACACGATCGGGATGCCCAGGGCCTCGGCCCGCTCGTACACCGGATAGGCCCGCTCGTCGTAGGCGTGGAACTGCTGGATGGAGGGATAAAGCTTCAACCCGCGAAAGCCCCGCCGTCGAACGTCCTCCTCCAGAACCGCCGGCGCATCGGCCTCCCAGGGGTTCACGAAGGTGAAGGCGAAAAACCGGTCGGGGCGGCAGGCCGCGAAACGACGCAATGCGTCGGGTCGGGGGGCCAGGGCCAGGACGGCCGCGGCGGCCACGCCGTGCCGATCCAGCTCTGCCACCCAGCGAGCGGACGCGCTCTCCACTGGCTCGTCGGTGGGCACGGCAGACGCGATGGACTGCTCCCGTTCGTACCGCTCGCGTCGCGCCCGCGCCGCCGCCGCCACGCGGGGCGACCCGGCCGGAAGCCACGCCAATTCCTCACGCTGGGTCTCCGCCGTGAGGAGGTGCATGTGCCCGTCGAAGATCTTCGCATCGTCGTTCACGGAATGACCACCCCCAGCCGGGCGAGGTCGGCGGCGCACTGCTCCGGAGAGTGGAACTGAACGGCGTGCATCCCCACCCGCCTCGCTCCCTCGACGTTTCCGGGCCGATCGTCGATGAAGACGCAGGCCTCCGCCGGGATACCCGACCGACGCACGGCCTCCAAAAAAATCGGCGGGTCCGGCTTCATGGCGCGGACTTCGTACGACACGATGAAGGCCTCGAAGATTTGGAGCACCTCGACTGTCTGCCGGACATAGCCGAAGTGGATCTCGTTGGTATCGGAGAGCAGGTAGAGGGGGTACCGCGTACGCAGCCGGCGCAGCAGGTCGCACGTGGCCGGTATTTCGGTGAAGATGTCCCCATACATCCGGAAAAATTCGGCATACGGCATGTCCACCCCGAAGAGCCCCATCACCTTCCGGTGGTATTCCGGTCCGGACAACCCCCCTCGCTCGAACTCGATCTGTAGGTCGCTGCCGTACACCGCCGCGTAGATCTCGTCGGCACTCTTGCCGATCCGCTCAGCCAGTCGCCCGCAAAAGATCCGGTAGTCATAGGTGCAGATGACGCCCCCAAAGTCGCTGATGATCAGCCGAATTGCCGAGTCCTGTTCCATCACGATCCTCCACGCACAAAGCCAGCGGTCGAACCAGGCGTAGGCGGCCCCCCGCATGGCGGCCGAGAAGCCGTGGCCCCCCGGGAAAACTCGGAGCCGCACGCCATCCTTCGCCCCCGCGTACGGTCCCCGCGCGGCGCGCACGGTGGCCCGGACGCCGGCCAGGGGAAAGATGGGATCGTCGCGCCCCGCCAGCGCCAGAAACGGTCGCGGCGCCGCCAGGCCAAGGACACGCCCCACGCCCCCATGGCGCAGCAGCCCCGGCACGTACGCGGCGAAGTTGTGATTGATCGCGGCGTCGAAGATCGCCTGGTAACTGCTGAACCCGCAGCTCGACACCGCCGCCGCAACCCGTCGGTCCACGGCGGAGAGGAAGAGCGTCTCCTGTCCCCCCAGCGAATGCCCGAGACAGCCGACCCGGTTTGGGTCCACCTCTCTCCGGGCGGTGAGATAATCCAGGCCACGCCTCAGGTCCCAGAGCATCTTCGCCTGGAGAGACGACCCCTCGGTCAGCCGCTTGGTGGCCTCGAACCGCTCGTAGTCCTGGCCCCGCAGGATCGGATGCTGGCGCTCCTCGAACCCGATCGCATCCGGCGCCAACGTCACGTAGCCGCGCCGGGACAGCTCCAGAGCGTACGCCTGCTCCGGATTCCCGGCCAGGCCCGCCGGTTCGCTCTTCCCCAGATGGAATTCGCGGTTGTGCTGGTGGACGCAGAGGACGGCGGGATGGGGGCCGGGCGCTTCGGGAAGGAACAGGTAGGCGTGCACCCGGTCCCCGCGCTCCACCGTGTAGCTGACCTTCTCCCGGACCCCCCCGGGAATCGCCACACGCTCTATCGTCGCGGCGCGGAGGGCGCACCGCGCGGGCATTCGCCCCAGGAGCCGGAGTAAGGTCCGGCGGAATCCGTCCGGCATGATCCGCTCCTCACACCCCGAGCGCTCCGCGCTCCCCCAGCACTCGATAAGTCAGGAACAGCGGCACGAAGGCCGCCACGATCAGGATCGAGGCCAGGGCCGAGGCGGTCCCGAAATGGTTGCTGAAGACCTCTGTGAAGATGGCGACAGACATGGTGGCCCAGGGACCCGAGTAGAGCAGGATGCTGGAGCTGAGCTCGCCGATGGTGGTCATCCACGCCAGCGCCGCCCCCGAGATGATGGCGGGAAACATCAGGGGAATGGTCACCTTGACGAACGTGCGGAACGGCGGCACACCCAGACTGACCGAGGCCTCCTCCACTCGGATGTCGATCTGCTGGAGCATGGCCGTGCAGGAGCGAACCGGGTACGGGAGATGCCGGATGAAATAGGACACCAGGAGGATGACCCAGGTGCCCGTCAGGACGACCGGCGGCCGGTTGTAGACCACGATCAGCCCTACCCCGACCACCGTACCCGGGATCGCGTAGGCCAGCATGATCAGGCTGTCCAGAATCGCGTGGGCCCGCGATCGCCGCCGCGCCAAGAGGTAGGCCACGAGCACGCCCAGGAACACGTCCAGGACCACGGCCAGCGCCGTGAGACCGAACGTGTTGGCGATGGCGCGCGGGACCCGGAAGAAGATGGTCTGGTAGCTCTGCAGACTGAAGCCCGCGTACATCACCGGGCCCTTGGTCGGCATGAACGAGGAGATGATGATGGTGAGGGCCGGGATGAGGGCCACGATCACCACCGCGTAGGCGAATACGGTCAGCAGGAGGAGCTGCCGGCGGCTGGTGCGCTTCACCTGCAGCGGCTGGATGCAGACCACGTTGTAGGCCTTGCGGAAGGCGTAGTACCGCTGCGCCATCAGCGCGACGGTGTTCACCAGGATGAGCAGGCTCCCCAGCGTACTCGCCATGGCCGGGTTGCCGCCCAACTCGTTCATGAACTCCCCGTACATCAGCGTGGGCAGCGTGCGCAATCCCTCACCGATGATCATGGGCGTGCCGAAATCGGCCATGGTCCCCATGAACACCAGCAGGCCGCCGGCCGTGAGCGACGGAGCCAAGATGGGCAAGATGGCCGTGCGGATCGTCCGCCGGGGCGGGGAGCCCAGGCTCAGGGCCGCGTCCTCGATGGACTGATCCACGGATCGGAGGGCCGCCGACACCAGGAGGAAGACGAAGGGAAAGTATTGCACGATGAAGACCAGCAGGATCCCGCGCCAGCCGTAAATGGTGGGCAGGCTCCAGCCGAACTCCCCCAGTATCCGGTTCACGAGCCCCATGCGACCGAACAACACCACCCAGGAATAGGCCCCGATGAAGGGGGGCGACAGGAGAGCCAGATTGGCTGCGGCGCGCAGGAACGGCCTGCCGGGCAACGGATACCGGGCCACGGCAAAGGCCAGGGTCGTACCGAGAAGAAGCGCCCCCAGCGTGGCGAGGGTGCTCAAATACAGACTGTTAATGATGCTGGAATAGTAGTACCGGTGAGTGAAAAAGCGCTCATAGTTGGCGGCCAGGACGAAGCGCTTGTCGTCGCCGCTGAAGCTGGTGACAAGAACGGTGACCAGTGGATAGACGAGGAACGCCAGGACCGTGAGGAAGGCCGCGACCGTCACGGTCCACCAGAGGTCTCGGCGTCGGCCGCGCATCCTATGCCTCGCCCGCGTGGTCGGGCAGGAGAACGGCCCGATTGGCGGCAAACCACAGCGTCACGCGGTCCCCCACCATCCGGATGGCGGCGAAGTCCGGATTGTGGATGTCGGCGGTGACGGTGAGGCCGTCCGCCACCCGCACCTCGTACCGGACGACCGCCCCCAGGTAGGCCGCTTCTGTGACCGTTCCCGTGAGCGAGTTCCACGCCTCACCAGCGTTTGCGCCCGGCTCCAGTGCGAGCGACTCGGGCCGCACCCCGACCGAGATCGAGGCCCCTGGCGCGCCTGCGGCGGGCACCTGCCAGCGTTCGCCGAAACCCGTCACCAACGCCCGCAGTTCGCCCGCGCCACCGTCCTCCACGCGACCGCGGAAGACGTTCATGGTGCCGATGAAGTCCGCCACGAAACGGTTGGCCGGCTTGAGGTACAGCTCCCAAGGCTTCCCCACCTGGAGCACCCGGCCCCGATCCATCACCGCGATGGTATCCGAGATGGCCAGAGCCTCCTCCTGGTCGTGGGTCACATAGATGGTGGTGATCTGGAGCTCACGTTGCACGGCCCGGATCAGCGAGCGGATCTGGACGCGCAGCTTCGCGTCCAGGTTCGACAGCGGCTCGTCCATCAGGAGCAGCCGCGGCTCGATCACCAGCGCCCGGGCCAGGACCACCCGCTGCTGCTGCCCGCCGGAAAGCTGACTGGGCATCCGGTCCAGGAGGCCTTCAAGTTGCACCAGGTGGCCCGCCTCCGCCACCTTGGCGGTAATCCGATCGGGTGAAACGCGGCGCGCCTTCAAGCCATAGGCGATGTTTTCGCCCACCGTGAGATGGGGGAAGATGGCGTAGCTCTGGAAGACGACGCCGATGTTGCGAAGGTAGGGGGGAACCTCGTCCATCCGGTCTTCATTGAAGAGGACACTGCCCGCATCCTGCTCCAGGAGACCCGCGATGATTCTAAGGAGCGTGGTCTTGCCACAGCCGCTGGGACCGACCAGCGTGAACAGTTCGCCCGGCCTGACCTCCAGACTGATGCCGTCAATGGCCGGCATCTCCCCGAATCGCTTGACGACCCCCTGGACTTGGACGCGTGTCATGGTGTCCCATCCTGCCCGCGCAAAAAGGGAAGCGAGGCCGCAGACTCGCCTCGCTTCCCCGACGATCGCATCGCCGAATCGGCCCCGTTCACTGGGTCTTGATCAACGCATCCTGGAACCGCTTGAGGAGTTCGGTGCGCGTCTTGGCCGCATAATCCAGGTCGTACTGGATGGCTTTGATCTGGTCCAGGACCGGCAGACCGGCGGGCGAGCCGACGTCCTTCCGCACCGAGCGGCGGCCGAACCGCTCCACCATGAGCTGCTGCATCTCTTTCGACACGGTCCAATCCAGGAACAGCTTGGCCGCGTTCGGGTGCGGCGCGTTCTTGATGACGGCACTGCCGTCCAGCGTGATGGCCGTCCCCTCCGAGGGGTAGATCAGGCCGATGGGCGCCCCGCCCTTCAGGTATTCGAAGGCCGCCTGCTCGAAGGTCAGCCCGATGGGATACTCGCCGTTCGCGACGCCCTGGTAGGTCATGCTGGACTTGGGCAGGACTTTGCACTGGCGGAGCAGATCCTCGACAAATTTCCAACCGGTCTCGTTCTTCCCATAGAGGGTCAGCCAGGTGACAAGCAAGGTGTAGGACGACCCAGACTTCGAGGCATCGGCGTAGGCCACCTTCCCCTTCCACTTCGGGTCCAGGACGTCCTTCCAGGCCTTCGGCTTCTCCGCCTCGCTCACCAGCTTCTTGTTGTACATGATCACGTACGGCATGGTGGTGAAGGGCGACCAGACCCGGTCCGCCGGCACCTGACCGGGGAAGAAGCTGGACGCCTCTGCGGAAAGGTATGGCTCGAACAGCCCCTTCTTGTCGCCGATCGCCTCCGGTCCGAAGCTCCAGCCCACGTCGCCCAGTGGTCGCGCCTGCTCCGCCTCCATGCGCTTGATGATCTCCCCCGTCCCGGCCACCACGGTGGAGACCTTGATGCCGGGATACTTCTTCTCGAAGGCCGCCGCCACCGCGTTCACCATGTCGGAGTCGGCCGCCGAGTAAACCACCACGGTGTTTTCCGGCTTGCCCTGCGCCCAGGCCGTCCCCAGGACCCCGGCCAGCACGCACGCGACGAAACCCACCCCTGCCAGCCACCTTCCTGTCCGTGCCATGGTTCGCCTCCTTATCGGTTACGGGTTTGTCTGACCCCGGGATACGGGTACTACATCCCGCTCCAAAATGCAAGCGGCGGGCGGGTCCGGCTAAAGCAGATCGGCGACCCCTGCAAAACTCGACACCGTGTGCGTCGGTGCAGGAGTCTCGGGCGGGAGTGGCACGGTCCCACGATCGATCCAGACAACGTCCAGGCCCATCCCCTGCGCGCCGACCACGTCCGCCTCCGGCGTGTCCCCGACGAAGATGGCATCCGCGGGGGCGAGGCCCATCCGCCGCAGCGTCTCGGCAAAGATCTCCGGCCGGGGCTTGCACCACCCCACGTCCGCCGAGACTACCACCGTCTCGAAGCGATCCAGGATACCCTCGGCCCGCAGGGTGGCGTTGACCGTGGGGGCGTAGTCGAAATTGGAGACCACGGCCAGCCGAAAGCGGGGATGCAGTCGTTCCAGAACGGCCCGATGCGCGTCGGGAAACTCCATGGCGCGGGCGAGCAGTCGCATGTGCTCCGCGATTCCCGCCTCCAGGAGACGGTCGGCGTCCGGCCCGGTCGGAATACCCAACGCGTCGAAAAAGCGCTGGAAGCGCTCACGCGCCGTGATCTCTCGATGATGCCGGTTGCGAAGCTCCTGCACCGTCCGGGACGCGCCCACGAAGGCACGACAGAAGTCCTCGCAGGACACATCTGGAAAACCGGGCCTGAGGCTTTCATAAAGCAGCGGGCTGGTCGTCCGCACATCCTGTCCGTCTAACCGGATCAGCGGCAGACGATCCCAGTGGAAGTTGACCAGCGTATCGAACATATCCATGAGCACAGCCTGGTAGCGCTTCATCCGTCCTCCCGATCGTCTGTCCGTCGCCCGCGGGCGCAGCATACGAGGCCAGTCCGCGAAGCGTCAAGCGGGTGACCATACGCGTGGAGCGTCCGCGGGTATTCATCAAGTGCCGGCGCGCCACCCCCGACTCTCGGGTTCAGGCTCTCGGTTTTCGGTTTTCGGTTCTCGTGACAGGATGCTGAAAAACCCGTTTTGCCCAGGCTGCTCAAAAAGGCCCAGACGCAAGGCGGAGCGCTGCAGCCGGGGAACCCAGCGGAGCTGGGTCCAGGCGTACTGGAGGTACGTCGCAGCGAGTGGCGAGGCGCTCCAACGCCGCAGATGGGCCTTTTTCAGCAGCCTGTTAGCTCCCCGCCTCCGTTCCCCTTGACCTGGATGCCCCTTTAGTGGCATTCTGGAGTTGCTCGGCGCCAAAACATCGCGGCAAGCCGTTGTCAACGAATAACGGGAACGGAGAATTTCGGCGAACGGCATAAGGAGCCGTAACGAAATTATAAAAATGGACAAGTTATTTCGTAACGGCTCCCAAGGGAACACGCATGGCCACGGATAGCCAACAGATAGCCATCACGTTGCATCGGATTCCTCGAAAGGAAGTCTGCGGAGTCGTCGTCCTGGAGCGGCAACAGGATGCCTCCTGGCATGGGCACTGCAGCAAGTGCGGCGGGGAGTTCCGCCTGGAGCGTGATCCGAAGTTCGAGACGCAGGTCCGGGCTATGCGGAACTGATCTGATGCCCTCCGATCAGCGTCGTTGAGCCAGATCGAAAAGAAGAAACGTGATCGCGTAGAGAAGTGCGATGACCGCGCCGCCCGCGTAGGCCCGCGGGCTCAAGCCGGCGGCGGGCGCGTTGAGCAGCCACGAGGCGTTGGCAATCGCCAGGCTGATGAGTGACGTCCCCAGACTGAGGTAGGCCAGACTGATCCAGATCCGCATGAGCGTCCCCCGCAACCGGGCCAGGCGGTAAGCCGTTGTCAAAGAATAACTTGACCGGAGAAATCTCGGGAACGGCATAAGGAGCCGTAACGAGATTACAAAAATGGACAAGTTATTTCGTAACGGCTCCTAACCCCCTTCGGACCTCCTCACGCAATGCGAAGACGCTGAGCACTCAGGTGTTCGTTCTTGCACCGCGGACAGCGCGACGGATCGGAGAAGCGCTTGCGGTCCTTGAACCGAAAGCCGCACGCCCCGCAAACCGGAGCCTGGATCTCGATCCGCTGCCGCGGCGCCACGGATCGCGCGATGTGCTCCATGTCGTTCACGATGACGCGCTTGGGGACAAGATACCTCGCCGCCAACTCGTCCAGGGACCAGGCGCGTTCGAGTAACAGCGCGCGGATTTCCTGACGTCGCGTCCGTTCCACCCTCACCCCCGATGGGACCACAGATTACACAGATTACGCGGATTTCACGGGACGGGAATCCCAAGCATAACCTGTGTCATCCATGAAATCTGTGGTTACGTCTCCATACGCTAGCTTTTCCCCCCGCCGACGGTGATCCCCAGCCACTGCTCCCAGAGGGTGATGAGTATCGGCTGGGCCTTCGGCCCCTGCCCCTGGGACTTGGCCATGCGGAACAGCTCATGGGCCAGGCTCGCCACCGGAACCGGGACATCCAGGCCGCGGGCCATGTTCAGGCCGTAGGCGACGTCCCGGACCGCGATGTCCACGGTCCCGCCGGGGACGAAGTTCCTGGCCAAGAGGCGGGGGACCGTCTCTTCCATGACCCGCGATCCCGCCCAGCCCCCCTTGATGGCCTCGTGCAGCATGGCCGGATCCAGGCCGACCTTGGCGCCGAGCGCCCACGCCTCGCAGACCGCGGCGAAGCCGGCGGCGACGATCATGTTGTTGATGAGCTTGGTCGCCTGCCCCAGGCCGCTCCCCCCCATGTGCACGACGGAACGGCCCATGCAGGCCAGGATGGGCGCAACGCGGGCGAAGCCGGCGGCGGCCCCGCCCACCATGATGGACAGGGTCGCGTCGATGGCCCCCTGCTCGCCCCCGCTCACCGGGGTATCCATGAAGGTGATCCCGCGCGTGGCACAGGCCGCCGCCGCGTCCTGGGCCAACTTTGCCTCCGTGGTGCTCAGGTCGGCGATGAGGCTGCCCGAGGGCATCGTGGAGGCGAGCCCCCCGTCCGCCATGACCACCTGCCGGACCACGTCCCCGGTGGGAAGCGACAGGAAAACGATCTCTCCCGCCCGGGCGATCGCGGCCGCCGAGGCCGCGGCGTTGCCCCCGGCGTCGGTGAAGGCCTTCAGCCGGCCGGGGTCGGGATCGTAGGCGGTCACCGGATAGCCGGCCTTCACCAGATTCCGGGCCATCGGCCCGCCCATGACGCCCAGTCCGAGAAAGCCAAGTGCGGTATCAGGCATGATGACGCTCCTTTGACCAGCGCGGAACGAGATCGTTCAACGTCTCGTTGTAGTTTCCGTCCGAGAGAACGCCCAGATTCCGAGCAGGATCAGATTGACCGGCGAGATGATGGACAGAACACCGTAGAGGATCGGGTTCCGTCCGTGCTTGCCGGCGATCCTCCCGAAGCAGACCGCAATGTAGGCCAACAGCAACGCCAGTCCAACGATACCCCATGTCGTCACGCCGACCACCTCCCGCCGAAAAGCAGACCACATCCCCCCGCAGGCGTCAAGCCGAAACCAAACCGATTACCCGCCGATCGTGACGGACAGGCCAAGATGTGCAACTGCGTCCCGGAGTGTTGCCAATGTACCGTCCCCCACTGGGTCGCCGCCCGCGAATTCGTACTGCCGACCCGCCAGCCGATACTTGTTCTGACCGAGCCGGTGGTAGGGTAAAAGGTGAAGCGCCCCGATCCCAAGTCGGGCGACCTGCCGGGCGATAGCCCGGATATCTTCCGCCGAATCGTTGAATCCCGGGACAACCGGCACACGGACGACCACCGTCGCGCTGGCGCCGACGAGCCGCTCCAGGTTGGAGAGGATGAGCGCGATGTCCCCACCCGTCTGCCCCCGGTGCGTCGCCGCATCCACGTGCTTGAGGTCGTAGAGGAACAGATTGGTCCAGGGCAGGATCGACTCGAAGGCCGCCCACGGGACATGGCCGCAAGTCTCGATCGCGGTATGGAGCCCATGGAAACGGCACCCCGCGAGGATCGCACGGGCGAAATCCGATTGGGCCAGCGGCTCACCGCCCCCCAGGGTCACCCCCCCACCGGAGTTGGCGTAGAACGGGGCGTCCTTCAAGACCTCGGCCACCACGTCTGGGGCCGCGACCCGCCGCCCGGCCACCGTCCGCGCCTCGGCCGGGCAGGCGTCGGCGCACGCGCCGCACGCAAGACATCGGCCCCTGTCATACGCCAACTTTTCGGCAGTGCGCCAGACGGCTCCGTGAGGGCACACCTCCGCACAGCCGCCGCAGGCGAGGCAATTCGTCGGATCGAAGAGGAGTTCGGGATCGAACCGCTGCGACTCGGGGTTCGAGCACCACAGGCAGGCGAGCGGACAGCCCTTGAAGAAGACCAGCGTACGGATACCCGGCCCGTCGTGCACCGAGAACCGCTGGATGTCGAAGATGATCCCGGATGGGTCGGTCGCCGGCTCAGACACGGTGCTCGGTGCGCTCGATGATGTCCTCTTGCAGCACCGGGTCGATGGTGGTGAAGAGGACGCTGAAGCCCGCCACGCGCACGACCAGGTCTCGGTGGCATTCGGGGTGTCGTTGGGCGTCGCGCAGGACGGCGGTGTTGATCACATTGAACTGGATGTGCTGCCCCCCCAGGCCGAAGTACGTTCGCACCAGTGCTGCAAGGTTCTCCAACCCCGCCTCCCCGGCGACCGACTGGGGACTCAGCTTGACATTGAGGAGCGTTCCGTTCGAGGCCTCCCGATGGTCCAGCCGGGCCGCCGACCGGATCACCGCGGTGGGGCCGCGCCGATCGCGCCCCTGGGCGGGAGAGATCCCGCCGTCGGCCAGCAGCATCGTGGTCGTCCGGCCGTCTGGTGTGGCGGCGACCGCGTCGCGGAAGAGCGCATGCGCGGAGATACTCTGCAACCCCGGCTCGTACCGGCCACCGCGCGGGTTCCGGTACTGCTTGAATCCCGTCAGGATTCGCGTGGCGAGGTCGCGGGCGATCTGGTCCACCTCCTCGTTGTCGTTGCCGAACTTGGGGGCACGGTTGAGCAGGAGGAGCCGGCCGCTCTCACGTTCAACGAAGTCCTCGTCGAGCATCGCCAAGAGGGCGTTCATCTCGACCCGCCGCTCCTCGAAGACCAGGCGCTTGATCGCCATCAGGGCGTCCGCCACGTTGGCCAGCCCCACACTGTTCGGCCCCGTGTAGTTGTAGACCGCTCCGCCCTGCTCGTACGCCAGGCCGTGCGCCAGACAATCGTCCACCAGCAGGGAGACGAACGGGTTCGGCGCGAGCCTCCCGTGCAGGTCGTCGAGGATGTTGTCGCCGATCACGATCAGCCGGATGACGTGGTCGAGTTGCCGGTCGAGCGCCGCCACGATGTCGCCGTAACACGCGAAGCCCTGGCCCTCCGGATCGGCCGGACCGAGCTGTTTCCCGGTTACCGGGTCGGTCCCGTTATGGAGGGCCATGGTCAGCACCTTGCCCAGGTTCAGAAAGCCTGCCGGATAATACCCGTTGGTCTTGCCCGGCACCTGGGGTTCGACGCAACCGACCTCGGCATAGCCCCGGGCCTCTTCCAGGGGCACACCCATGTTCTGGAGCACCGGGACGATGGCGTCGTCGTTGAAGAACGCCGGAAGTCCCAGCCCTTCCCGCGCCAGGTCCGCGGCCGCGCGGAGGAGCTCGCGCGGTGTATCGGCGTGGATGCGGACCGACAGCGACGGCTGCGGGAGGCGCGTCCGCCGGGTGGCCTCCAAGCACAGATACGAAAGGTCGTTGGTGGCGTCCCGGCCGTCGCGTGTCAACCCGCCGACGATCAGGTTCTGGAACAGCGGGTATCCCCCAAACCCGATCGAGGCCGTCTTGTCGCGCAGCTTCATGATCTCGTTGAACTTGACCCAGAGGCAGTCGAGCAGCTCCAGCGCGCCGTCGCGATCGAGACGCCCGCCGATCCGGTCGGCCTCGCAGAACGGGCTCATGTACTGATCGAAGCGGCCCGGCGAGATGGAGTGGCCGTTCGACTCGATCTGGATGACGAGGTGAACGAACCAGAAGGATTGCAGCGCCTCGTGGAAGGTGTCCGCCGGTTCGGCCGGCACCTTCCGGCAGATTCGCGCGAGCTCCGATAACTCGGCTCGCCGGTCCGGGCATGCCTCTGCGGCCGCCATCTGTTCCGCACGCTCCGCGAAACGGCCGGCGAACCGGATCGCCGCTTCGGCCACCACCGCGACGGCCTGGCAGAAGTCCCGCTTCCGGATCGAGTCCGGATCGGTCAGATCCAGCGCTGTCAGCCGCTCCCGCGAATCCCGGGCGATCGCCGAAAGACCCCGGGTGAGCACCCGCGCGTAATCCGGCGCCAGGTGCCCCACGCCGCAACCCATGCTGGTGAGCAGGAAGAGCAGCGATTGATGGGACTGGAGGACGTCCTCGGGTAACGCGTGAACGGCCCGGTCGCGGAACGACTTCCCCTGCCACCGGGGCAGGATGTCCCGGAGCGCCTCCCGTGATTCGGGCGGAACGGCATACCGATCGGCCGCGCGCGTCGGCAGCGTGTCCAACTCCTCGAGAATCCACTCCCAGGAGTATTCCGGAAAGATCGGCGCCGAGCGCGGCCGGCTGGCCTGGTTGCCGACGATCAGCTCATCGGGCCCGATGAAAACGGACATTCGGTCCAGGACAGCGGCCAGCGCGTGCGCCCGGAGCAGGATCGGCGATAGGGTGCCCGACAGTCGTTCGTATACTTCCGTCACGATCGCCGCGCGCTCATGGCACACGGAAGGCTCGTGGCCCATGAGTCGGTTGCGCAGCCTCGCCGTCCGATCTTGCGGCGCACGCATCGTCGGGTCCTCCATCACTCCTGCGTTCCCAGCCGGTCTGCCGGGGCGAAGCCCTGACTCCGCCCAGGCGTCCGCACCCCTACTTCGCTGCGTCTCGCACCGCCTGCACGATGTCGGGGCCGATCTCTTTCTCGTACTGGGCGACAATGTGCTTGACCGAATCCTGGAAAGGCTTCTTGTTCGCGATGACGTTGACCTTGACCCCCTTGGCTTTGATCTTCTCCAGATTCTCGAGGGCCGCCTTTTCGATGTAGTCAAGCTGGTAGGTTTCGGCCTTCTTCCCCGCCTCGCGGATGGCCTTCTGTATCTCGGGGGAGAAACCGTCGAACCGCTTCTTGTTCAGCAGGAGCACGCATGCTGTGAGCGAGTGTTCGTCCAGCGAGTAATACTTGATCACGTCCACCCAGCCCCAGCTCACCACGCTGGCCGGATCGTTCTCGCCGGCGTCCACCACGCCCGTCTGGAGCGAGGTGTAGAGCTCGGAGGATGGCATCGGAGTGGGCAGCATCCCGAAGGACTTGAACATGTCGACATAGACGGGGCTCTGCATGCTGCGGATCTTCATCCCCTTGGCGTCCTCGAGGCTCCCGATGGGACGCTTGGTGTTGAAGATGCTCCGAATGCCGGGAAGAGTATACGCAACCAACACCACGCCGTCATCCTCGACCTGCCTGGCCAGCTTCTCGCCCACCGGCCCCTGCACCACCCGCTTGAAATGGCCCGCGCCCTCGAAGAGATACGGCAGATCGAACACCTTCATGGATGGGGCCCAGCCGAGAATGTAGGTGGTGGCGGCGATTGAGGCGTCCACGGCCCCGCTCTGGGCCATCTGGGCCAGTTCCGCCTCGTTGGAGCTGAGCGAACCGGAGTGGAAGATTCGCGTCTTGACCTGGCCCTTGGTCAGTTTCTCCAATTCATCGGCGAAGACCTTCTCCATCCCGCCGAGGTATCCCCCCTTGGGTGGCTGACTGGTCGCCAGCTTCAGGGTGAACTCGCCAGCCTCCGCGAACCCGGCCAAGACGACCACACACACGACCAGCGGAACCATCGCGCAGCGCATTACGCTCCAGATACTCATCGCATTTGCCTCCTCGGCCGTCGCCGGCTCCGCCGCCGACTCGACGGACCGTATGTCGACATCTCGCAGCGCTCCTGCAGCGGAAGGTCGGCGCGACCGATCCTGACCGCCCAGGCATCCTGGATCTGACAGGGTGCCGCCCCGGAGACGCAGGGCAGAAATGCCCCACGCCTCCGGGCTTCGGGTGGCTCGGGGCGGCTACTTCGCGTCGCGGACGGCCTGGATCAGGTCCTTGCCGATCTCCGGCTCGTACTTGGCGATGATGTCCTTCACCGCATCCTGGAAGGGCTTCCGGTCCGTGATGACGTTGACCTTGACCCCCTTGGCCTTGATCTTCTCCAGGTTCTCGGCCAGCGCCTTCTGGATGTAGTCGAGCTGGTAGTTCTCCGCCTTCTTTCCCGCCTCGCGGATGGCCTTCTGAACGTCGGCGGGCAGGCTGTCCATCTTCTTCTTGTTCACGATCATCACGTTGCAGGAGATGGAGTGTTCGTTCAACGAGTAGAACTTGATCACGTCCACCCAGCCCCAGCTCACCACGCTGGCGGCGTCGTTCTCGCCGGCGTCCACCACGCCCGTTTGGAGCGAGGTGTACAGCTCCGAGGCGGGGAGAGCGGTCGGCAGCATGCCCATGTTCTTGAACATATCGATGTACACCGGGCTCTGCATGCTGCGGATCTTCATGCCCTTGGCGTCCTCGATCTTCTCGATGGACCGCTTGGTGCTGAAGATGCTCCGCACGCCGGGAAGGATGTAGGTGATGAGATAGACCCCGTCGTCCTCGACCTCCTTGGCGATGACCTCACCCACCTTCCCCTGCACCACCTTCTTGAAGTGGGGCGCGCCCTCGAACAGGTAGGGGAGATCGAAAACCTTGGCCCGAGGAGTCCAGCCCAGGATATAAGTGGTGGCCCCGATCGCGAGATCCACCGCGCCGCTCTGGGCCATCTGGAACAGCTCGGCCTCGTTGGAGCTGAGCGAGCCGGAGTGGAAAACCTGGACCTTCACCTGCCCCTTGGTGAGTTTTTCCACCTCGTCGGCGAACACCTTGGGGGTATCGCCCAGAAATCCGCCCTTCGGCGGCTGGCTCGTTGCCAGCTTCAGCGTCACCTGCCCGGCCTGGGCGACAGGAACGGCCGCGATCAGGCCGGCTACCGCCAGGACGGCGACCGTGAAAACAAACCGTGCAACGCGCTTGCGATCCATGGATGCCTCCTTCGTGGGATTCACGATTCTCCAACGACAGGAGCCAAGGCCGACCCATGTTGCCCTAGCCCCCACGACTGCTTCCGGCGGCAATCACCCCCTCTCATTTTCCGAGCAAGAGATTCGGCAACCACATGATGACGTCAGGCCAGTATGCAATCAGCGCCAGGATGGCGGTCATCGCGCTCAGGAACGGAATCAATTCCCAGGTGAATTTCTCCACCTGAATATCGCCGATGGCCGCGCCTACCCACAAACAGGAACCGCAAGGGGGACTGGCCAACCCCATAGCCGAGGCGAAGACCATCGTCACCATGAAGGCCACCACCGGGATGCCCAGCTTCTCGGCCAAGGGAAGAAAGATCGGCGTGAAGATCAGGATGATGGGTATGGCGTCCAGGAACGTCCCAATGGCGAGGTAGGTAAACAGCATCCCGGCGATGATGAGAATCTTGCTGGAGGTGTAAGTGGTGATGAACTCGGCGATGGCCTCCGGCACCTGGGCGATGGCCAGGATCCAGCCGAAGATGACCGAGGCGCCCACGGCGATCATCACGGCCGATGTCCGGGTACACACCCCGACCGAGCTCCTGTAGATCTCTTTCAACGGTGGGAACCCGCGCATCATGATGGGCCCGACGATGATGGCGTAGATGATGGAGATGTTGGCCGCCTCGGTCGGGGTCACGATGCCGGTGAGGATGCCGCCCATGAGGACGACGGGGATGCCGAGCGCCGGGATGCCGTGCCAGAGCGCCTTGGCGCGCCCCCCCCAGGTGAGCTTGGGCTCTTTCGGGAAGTTGTACTTGATCCCATAGTACACGCTCACGACAAGGAGCGAAGCCGCCGCCAGGACGCCCGGGATCACCCCGCCCAGAAGCAGCGCGGCGACCGAGGAAGAGGACACCAGTGCCGCCACCACCATAAGGTTGCTCGGCGGGATGATTACGCCGATGGTCGAGGACACGACAGTAAGCGCCGTGGAGTAGGCCCGGCTGTACCCCTGTTTGATCATGGCCGGGATGAGGACCGTCCCCACGGCCGAGGTGTCGGCGACCGCCGCCCCGGTGATCCCGGCGAAGAACATCGCCACCACGATGGTGATGTGGGAGAGCGCCCCTCGAATGTGTCCCACCATCGCGTTGGCCACCTTGATCAGGCGGTCGAAGAGGGTCGTCATGGACATCAGATCGCCGGCCAAGATGAAGAAGGGAATGCAGAGGAGAATGTAATTATCGGCCCCCCCGAAGAGCCGCTGCGCCACGATGATCGTCGGGATCTCGGGATGGATGAACTTGATGGTGATGTAGGCGGTGATGATCATGGAGTGCGCGACCGGGATGCCCATGAACATCAACACCAAGAAGAGCAGCAATAAGACGGTTCCACTCAGCATGGACGACTCCTCCGCGGCTCAAGCGAACGGGTTGTCGGGCCGCTCGTGAAGGACGGCCACGATGTTACGGGACCGGTTCAGGAGGCTGAGCATCACGGCTGCCGGGAGCCCCCAGTAGATCCAGTCTAGGCGAAGCTGCATCACGGGTGAGATCATCCGTTTGCCCATCTGCACGAAGGCCAGGCTATCCATGAGCAGCCAGATGAAGAAGGTGAAGATGAGGATTTCGCCGGCGACCCAGAAGCCGTAGCGCAGCCTCCGTGGGGCCTGCTCCACGAAGTAACTCACCCGGAAGTGCTCCTTCTGGCGCTCGGCCATGGCGTTGGCCAGGAAGATCAGCCAGAGAAACGCAAAGCGGGCGAACTCCTCGGTCCAGGGAAGGGCCACCTCGAGAACATAGCGGCAGATCACCTGGACGAAGATCACCACCACGGTGACATAGAGGATGATGAGCGATGTCACGTTGCAGAACCAGTCGAGCACCTTCAGCAATACATTGACCACACTCGTTCCTCCTTCGGCAAGACCCGCGGGATGGTCACGCATCAATGGCGGCAAGACCCCTGCCCCTTCGACTCGGTCTCCAGGAAGCGGTCAATCTCGATGATCCGGCCGGTCTCCGCCGACCGGTACGCCGCGAAAGTCACCGCGAGCGTTTGAAAGTTTCGCGCGGCCGACTGGGTGACCGGCCTTCCGGTGAGCATGCAGTCCGCACACTCACGCTCCAAGCGGTAAAAGCTCTCCACGTAGTCGTCGTAGGGCGACCGCATCTCGTCGATCACTCCGGCATCCCCCTGGGTGACCCGGAACCGCGAAGCGGTACCGCGCGTCATCGTGCCCTCGTACAGGACCGCGCCCGTGTCCCCTTCCAGGATGAACCCGCCGTGGGGCAGTCCGCCCGGTTTCCACGCGATGTCGACGACCGCCGTGGTCTCCGGATACTCGAACACCACGAACGCCAGATGCTCTCCCCGCATTCGGGGATTTCCATGGCTCAGGCGCGCATACACGCGAGTCGGAGTCCCAAGGAGGGTCAGGAGCATGTCAATCAGATGCGTGCCATACTCCAGCAGGACTCCCAGCTTCGCCTCGTTCTTATAGGCCTCCGGCGGCTCCTTTCCATCGTATTGCGCGAGGCGCAGGAAACGGGGCGTACCGAATTTGCCATCTCGATGGCATGCGAGAACAGTCTGAAACCACGGACGATACGGGTGGTTCTCATGCACGGCGAAGAGCTTGGGATACCCCTTCATCTCCTGAAGCAGCGCCTGGGCGTCCTCCAGCGAATCGCAAAGCGGCTTCTGGCAGATCACATGGACGCCGGCCGCCTTGGCCTGGACGCAGTGCTCCCTGTGGAGCCAGGGCACGCTGAGGATGTCCACGAAGTCCAGCCGCTCCTCGCGAAGCATGGTGTCGAGGTCTGCGTACACGCGGGCCGCCGGAACGAACTCGTCGCGTCGGGCCTCGGCGCGGCTGAGGGTGCGATTGCCGAGCGCCACGATCTCCACCTCGGGGATGCGCTGCCAGCCCCGCAGGTGAAACTCCGAGATCATCCCGCAGCCAAAAACGCCGCCTCGCAACTTCACGCCGCCACTCCCATCGTCTCACAACCTACGGTCGAAACGCGGCCGGCCCAGGAAAGCGTGCCGCCTCGGCCCGGACCTCACGCCACATTGAGGCCATGTAGCGGTATCAGGAACCGGCGCCCCCGTCAAAGACAAAGCGCGGATTGGCCGGCTCATCAGAGAATCGTCCGCCCCCCGTCCACCGGCAACGCCACCCCGGTGATGAACGCCGCCTCGTCCGAGGCCAGGAACAGCATCGCCTTGGCGATATCCTCGGGGACGGCGGGCCGGCCCAGCGGACAGACCTTGTTCCAGCCCTCGAACGCGTCGTCCTGGTATCCGCCGCGCGTCATCGGCGAATCCACAAAACCAGGGCAGACGCAGTTGACCCGGATCTTGTGGGGCGCGCCCTCCAGCGCGGCCATCTGGGTCAGTTGCAGGATGCCCGCCTTGGCCGCGGCATAGGCGCCGTGCCCCTCCTTGACCCGGATGGCCATGCGCGACGCGATGTGGACGATGGCACCGCCACCCTGCTCCCGCATCGCCTTGAGCGCCGCTTTGGTGACCAAGAAGGCACCCGTGAGATTCACGTCCAGCATCTGTCTCCACTCGGCTTCCGGCGTCTCCTCCAGAAGGTGGCCCTTCAAGATGCCGGCGCAGTTGACGACCACATCCAGGCTGCCGTACTCCGTCCGTGCGCGATCCACAGCCGCCTGGACGTGATCCCAGAGCGTGACATCGCAGCGCACTGCTATCGCTCGCCCTCCCGTTTTCCGGATCCCCTCGGCCGTCGCCGCGGCCGCCGCTTCGTTCACATCCGCCGCCACCACGGCCCCGCCCCGCCCGGCAAAGAGCTCGCAGGTCGCCCTCCCGATCCCCGACCCCCCGCCCGTCACCAACGCCACCTTCCCCGCGAATTGCATGTCACCCTCCCCAAGAGCTGTGAACCGCCAAGGCACCAAGAACGCCAGAGGACGGAATGGAACCACAGATTTCGCAGATTACGCAGATTCGAATTCTACCCTTCCGCTCTCCCGTGAAGTCTGCGACATGTGCATCATCAGCGATTTCCTCGGTCCCTCGGAGTCTCCTTTCAAAACTATTCCCCCGACCCGTTTCCTCTGAAATCTGTGGAATCTGCGTAATCTGTGGTTCCCCCCGATTCTGCGCGGCCCGGATGAAGCACTAATACTCTTTCAACAACTGTCGCGCGATCACCACCCGCTGGATCTCGCTGGTGCCCTCCCAGATCTGATACACCTTTGCCTCGCGGTACATCCGCTCGATGGGAAAGTCGACGCTGTAGCCGTATGCGCCATGGATCTGGAGCGCGTCCGCCGTCACCTTCACCGCCAGATCCGACGCCAGCAGCTTCGCCTCGGCGGCTTCGCGAATGATCGACCGCCCCTGGTCCTTCAGCCACGCGGCGTGCCGAAGGCGCAGCCGAGCCGCCTCGATCCCCGCCGACATGTCCGCCAGCATGAATTGGATAGCCTGGAGGTTCGCGATGGGGCCGCCGAAAGCGGTCCGCTGCTTGGCGTAGCGGATGGCCTCCTCCATGGCAGCCTGCGCCAGCCCCACCGCCTGGCAGCCGATGCCGATGCGCCCCGTGTCGAGGGACATCATGGCGCGCTTGAATCCTTCCCCTTCGCCGCCTAGCAGGTTCTCCTTCGGTACCCAGCAGTTGTCCAGGACCACCTCGCCCGTCCCCATCCCCTTGACACCCATCAAGTGCTCTTTGGATCCGGGCGAGAAGCCGGGCGTCCCCTTCTCCACCAGGAACAGCGTGATCCCCTTGTGCCCCTTGCTCCTGTCCACGGTCGCCACCACGATCGCCAGGTCGGCCAGCATGGCGCAGGTCAAGAACCGTTTGGTGCCGTTCAGGACGTACCCGTTCCGCTCCGGTTTCGCCGTGGTCTGGATCCCGGCCACATCGGACCCTGCGCCGGGCTCGGTTTGCGCGATGATGCAGATCTTCTCTCCCGAGCCGAGAGCCGGCAGGTACTTCTGCTTCTGGGCGTCGGTCCCGTTCTTGAGGATCATGTTCTGCATCAGCGTGCTGAGAAGTTGGATATCGGCCACTACCACCGAAGCACGCGCCATCTCCTCTTGCGCGATGGCCCAGCTCACGATGTCCATGCCCGAGCCGCCGTACTCGGGCGGCAGGGTCATCCCCAGGATGCCCAGCTCGGCCATGCGCTTCCACAGATCCCACGGAAACTCGTCCGTCCGGTCGATCTCTGCGGCCCGTGGTTTGATCTCCTTTTCGGCAAAGTCCCGCACCATGTCCCGCAGCATCCGCTGCGCATCGTTCAACTCGAAATCCATTCCCGCCTCCATAAGTGATGGCAATTTGGCAACTGGGCCACCAAGCGATCTGGCCTAAACCGCTAATTTCACAGATGACACAGATGGATCCCGCCACTTGGGTTCTCGGAGAATCTGCGCAATCTGCGTAATCTGCGGTTACTTGGGTTCCCTCGTGTCACAGACTGCCCTTGCGGTAGACCATCAGGCCGTGCTCGCCTTCGCCGACCACCTCATTCCGTTGGTTCAGCATCGCCACGTACTCGATCACGATCCCACGGTCCGGTTTTTTTGTCTCCCGTTTGCTCTGGATAGTCACCCTCAGCCGGACCGTATCCCCGATCAGGATCGGCGCCGTGAATTTGTAGTTCCAGTAGAGCGACGCCATGTAGCGCGCCGCGCTGAATTCGGGAATGCGGAACTTGAGCCCTTCGGTCAGAGCCAGCCCGAGGAGCCCGTGGGCAATCCGCGTCTTGAAGGGCGTCTGCTTGCACCACTCCTCGTCGCTGTGGACCGGGCTCCAGTCCCCCGAGAAGGCCGAGAAGTTCACCACGTCGGCCTCGGTGATGGTACGCGCCGGCGAGACGTGCTCCTCTCCGACCATCATGTCCTCGTAGTACCGCTCCATCGCAACTCCCCTTTCGGCCGGTCTTTCGCCCGTCTCTCAATTTCGGATTTCGAAATTCGAATTTTTCCCTACGTCCACTCCGCCGCCAACCCCATCGGCTCGGGGCGGAAGATGCGCGCATCCATCGTCCGGCACTCCGGCGCCACCCGGAGCGGGAAGCCCACCTTCGACCGGATGTCCCGGTCCAGGTCCACGCCCGGCGCCACCTCAACCAGAAGCAGTCCCTGGCGATCCAGGCGGAACACGCCGCGTTCCGTGAAGTACCAGACCTCCTGCCCCTGCTCGGCCGCCCGCGGCCCGTTGAATGTCACATCCTGCGCCCGTTCCACGAACTTCTGGAACCGCCCCTCCTGGACGATCCGGACCCGGCCGTCCTCGATCCGGATGTCCAGGCCGCCCGCCATCAGCGTCCCGCAATACACCAGTTTTCGCGTCCCCATGGCAATATTGATGAAGCCGCCCGCCCCCGCCAGCACGTGGGGTTGGGCTTTCAGTCGGCTGACGTTCACGTTCCCCGCACCGTCCACCTCGGCAAATGCCAGGCAGCCGACCGTCACGCCGCCCCCGTCGATCAGGTCGAACTGCGCCGGCGAGTCGATGATCGCCTCGGGGTTGTGGGAGGCGCCGAAGGCGAAGCCGGTGAGCGGCAGCCCATTCACCGCCCCCTGCTCGACCGTGAAGTTCAGTCGGTCGAACACCCCCTCCTCGAAAGCGATCTGCGGAACCAGGGAGGAGATGCCGAACCCCAGATTCACGATGTCGCCGGACCGGATCTGCATGAGCGCGCGCCGCGCAATGACCTTCTCCGGGCCGAGCGGCACCGGCTCGACCGGAAACGTCGCGGCGTGGATTTCGCCGCTGATGGCCGGATCATAAGCAATCCCCGTGTTCTGGCGCTGGTCCGGGTCCACCACCAGTGCGTCCACCAGGATTCCCGGGACTTTCACCTTCTGGGGGTCAAGCGTGCCCGCGGCCACCACGCGCTTCACCTGGGCGATGACCTTACCGCCGGAGTTGTGCGCTGCCGTCGCCTGGGCCAGGACGGCCAGCGTCACCCCCTCGTGCTCCGTGGTGATGTTCCCATTCACGTCCGCCGAGGTCCCCCGGATGATGGCCACCTGGATGGGGAAGCTCCGGTAGAGCAGCCATTCCTCTCCCAGCAACTGGATGACCTCGACCAGGTCCGGCGGCGTCACGCCATTCATCCGCCCGCCTCGGTCCCGGGGGTCCACGAACGTCCCCAATCCGATCTTGGTGATGACCCCCGGCTTCCTGGCTGCGATATCCCGGTGCAGGTGCATCAGGACCCCAAGGGGAAGGTTGTAGGCCTCCACCTGGTCGTTCAAGATCATGGCGTAGATCTTCGGAGGCGGCTTCGAGGCCGGACCGTTCACGTACGAGCCGCCGATGAGCCGCTTGATCAGGCCGATGTGGGCCAGGTGATCCATCCCCACGGTGCCGAAGGAGTCGCCCACCGCCACCGGGAAGAGCATGGTGAGTCCCTTCGGCTCCCCCGTCGCCAGAAAGCGCGCCCCGATCCCCGCCAGCACCTTGTCCGGAACGAGCTGGGCCGCCGAGCTGCTCACGGTGACCGTGGCGCCACTCGGAACGAGCTGGGCAGCTTCCTCCGCCGTGAGAATCGGTTTCTTGCGCTCAGCCACGACTGCCTCCTTTGTGGTCTGCGGATGATCGCAGCCGCCGTCCCCGCACCGTCGCTCGCGGGTCGAGCGCCCCGCAGGTCCGCCGCACGATGAGCGTCGGCGCCAGGACCTGCTGCAACGGACTCCGCCGATAGCGCTCCGGGTCACGAATGATGCCCAGAAGGCCCTCCACGGCCAGGCGGCCCATCTCGGCGAGGTGCTGGTCCACCGTCGTGAGCTGGATGGCCTGGTGGGCGGCCATGGGGATGTTGTCCACCCCGACCACGGCCAGGTCACCGGGGACGGACAACCCCATCTCCGCGGCGATCTCCATCACGCTCAACGCCACCCGGTCGCTGCTTGCCACGATGGCGGTCGGCCGATCCGGGAGGGCTAGAATCTCCCGGGCCGCTTCCCGCGCCAGTTCCGGCTTCACCCCGCGCATACGGACGAACTGCGCCTGCGGGCGGACGCCGGCCTCCCGCAGAGCCGCCCCGTACCCACGCCGTCGGTCGGCGGCGGACGACAGTCCGGCCAGCGTCCCGATGAAGCCGATGCGGCAGTGGCCGAGCCCCAGCAGATGCCGGGTGAGCTCCCGCCCCGCCCGGAGGTTGTCCAGGACCACGTAGTTCCCTCGGCCCGAGCGGAGCCGACGGTTGTAGAGCATGCAGGGCATGCCGGAGTCGATCAGTCGCTCCACCGCCGGGTCGCGGAGGAACACCGAACCCAGGATGATCCCGTCCACCCGCCGCTGGCGGAGGACCTCGATGTACTCTGCCTGCAGATCCGCGATATTGTCGGTGTCGCAGAGGATCACGGTGTAGCCGTGGGCACGCGCGGTCTTGACGATGGCCGCCGCCGTCTCCGCGTAGAACGGGTTTGTGATGTCGGTCACCACCAACCCGAGGGTCCGCGTCTCACGCCGGGCCAGGCTGCGCGCTACCGCGTCCGGTCGATACGCGAGCGCTGCCATGGCCCGCTCCACGCGGGCGCGGACCTCAGAGCGGACGTGGGGGTACCGGTTGAGCACTCGGGACACGGTGGCGCGCGAGACACGCGCGCGGCGCGCCACGTCGGACACGGTGGGAGAATGGATCGGTGCGCGCTGTTCGGGCACGGCCACGGTCCAAAAAAGGATTCATTGAAACCGGTTTCAATAATGCGGCAGACTAGCCGAGGCGCATCGTGCCTGTCAAGCGGAAAGGTCGGCGGGGTGGCGGTTAAAGACTTAGTGGCGGTCCCGACGCATATCCGTCCGCAAGGTGGTCCGGTCGGCCACCATCTGGAGGGTGGCGGTGAGTTCGGACATGGGAAGGCGCGACGTGCCGGTCGCCATTACTGTCGCGGAAAATGATGGCGACGGAACGGGTCAGGCTGCTCCCGGACTTTTCTCGGAAGAGGACTTGGCAAGGCGGGCACGGCCGACGAGTGGCCGAAGCTCGTCCATGGTCTGTTCGAGCCAGCGCAGTCGCTGGGCCGGCGTCAGGGCAAGTCCAAGCCGGACTTGACGGCGCCAGTGCCCGTCGAACCCACGATCGAATCCCGCGTGCCCTTTCGCCCAGAGATTCGCACCGGCCTCACTCATCGGGGCCGCCTTCTTGCATCGTTTCCCCCTTCAAGGCCTCCAGGGCGGCTACGTCTTCCTGATCGCGCGGGCGGTTCACTTGCCTCTTGAGATCGATCAGATCGTCGAGGGACACCACCGTCGCCTCGGATCTCTGCAGCCGCACCCGAAGCGCCCGCGCATACACGACTTCGAAATCGAATGGCTCGGAAACGAAGAGATCGATCTCCAGAGTTGGGCGGGCGGGGCTCCACAGCGAGAAAACCGTCAGGCCCTTCTCGCGTAACCAGGACTCGCGCGCTTCCCGTTGCGCGAAGGCCTCGAAGTTGACCGGAGCTCGCGGGCGGTACTGTAGGGCCGCCAGGGCTTTGACCGCCCTCAGGGCATTGTCGGGGGCTAGGTGAATGACAAGGTCAAGATCCGCCGTGGTTCGTAGGTATCCATGCAAAACGACGGCGACGCCTCCCACAACGAGGTAGCGAACCTGTGCCCGATTCAGGGAATCGACGACCGCTTCGATCTCACCGATCATCGTCAGGGGCCATCCTCCGGCCTCACCGTGTCGTGGCTGTGGGCGATGGTATCAAGCTCCGAGGTGGTGTCAACGGGAAACCGCGAAGGTCTGTCGGGTGACGAACGGATCACCGATCCGGAAGAAGTATCGTCCGTAGCGTGGTCCGGTCGGCCACCATCTGGAGAGCGGTCTTGAGCTCTGACATCGGGAGCCGGGCCGTAATGAGTTGTTCGACCGGGACCTCGCCGGCGACCAGTTGGCGCACCGCCTCGGCGACGTCGATGGGGGTGTGATGGTAGATGGGCTGGATGGCGATCTCTTGGTAATGCAGGTGGCCGATGTCCACCGGCAAAGTCTGACCCGGGGCCACACCGCCGAAGGAGATGAGCGTTCCGCCTCGGCCCACCAGGCTCAGGGCCTCGCGGTGTGTCTCCACGGCGCCGATCACCTCGATGACCACGTCGGCATCGGGTCGCCCGATCGCCTCCTGCAAAGCATCGCGGGAGGGGCGATCGGTCGTGTTCAACGCATGGGTGGCTCCAAAGGCCGTCGCCACGCGCAGACGACTGTCGAGCCGATCCAGCGAGACAATGATGAATTCCCGACCGTGGCGGCGGCGCAACGCGTTCACCATGAACAGACCCATGGGGCCCGCCCCCAGAACCACCACGACGTCACCCGGAAGCACCGACACTCGCCGCGCGGCCTGGACGGCGCAGGCGTATGGTTCGGTGAACACCATCTGCTCCAGAGAGACACCGCCCGGCACGGGATGCAGGTTGACGCTGGCCAATCGCTTGGGCACAAGAATGTATGGCGCGAACGCGCCGTTCAGGTACTCGATGGTCTCGCACATGCTCGGCCGGCCGCGCCGACACTGCCGACAGAGAGGGCCTTCCGCCGGTTGACACGGGGCGGAATTCGCGGATGCCACGCGTTGCCCTGGACGCCAGCGGATCTCGACGCCCGCGCCCACTTCTGCGATCATGCCGGCCCACTCGTGGCCGAAGAGACCGGGCGTCTTGATCATGGGGTGATGGCCGCGGAGGAATACCTTCCGGTCCGTGAAATCCACCGAGGCCACGTCCACCCGGACCAGCACCTCGCCCGGCCCGGTCCGTGGAATGGGGACCTCTTCGAAACGGACGTCTTCGGCGCCATAGAGGAGGGCGGCGCGCATCTGCCGGGATGCCGGCAGCGCCGGGGTGAAGGCGCTCGATTCAACTGACGGAGGCGTCATGGGTGGTACACCACCTTGGTCGCCTTCCCCTCCCGCTGCAGACGCACCCCCTCATCGAATGCCTCGAGCGGCAAGCGATGGCTGATGAGCGGCGCCACGCGGATCCGGCGGCCGGAAAGGAGTTCGACCGCCCGGGCGAGCGTCGCGGGCGTCGAGGAATAGGTCGCGAAGACGGCCAGTTCCCGATGATAGAGATCCACGAAATCCATGGCGAGGCGCGGCCCGTCCGCCGCCTCCGCAAACACGTTGATGCGGCCGCCCGCGCGCACGGCGCGCTGCGTGTCCTCCAGAATCCGGCCGTTCACCACCGTGAGAATCGCCCCATCCACGCCCACACCCTCGGTCAGGTCCGCCAGCGTCCGGCCCACACCGGCCGCGCCGGGGTTGACGGCCAGCCGCACGCCGACCTGGACCGCCAGCGCGAGGCGAGCGTCCGAGATATCCAAGACGATCGCGTCCGCCCCCTGGGCGAGGATCACCTGTGCGATGAGCAGTCCCATGCCGCCGCCGCCCACCACGGCGATCCGGTCGCCCGAAAGGACCTGGGACCGCTCCACGGCCCGTACCGCGCACGCCAGCGGCTCCGCGAAAGACGCCTCCTCGTACGTCAGGTCATCGGGGAGGCGGAAGGTGACCTGCTCCACGTGCGGCCGGGGAATCCGGATCAGCTCGGCGAAGCCGCAAGGATCGACGTTGGTGGTCTTGAACTGCCGGCACATGGATTCGTTGCCGTGCCGGCAAGACCAGCACGAGCCGCAGGGAACGTGATGCGCGGCCGCGATGCGATCTCCGGGGGCGAAGCGGGTCACCTGCGCACCCACGGCCCGTACCACCCCGGAAAATTCGTGGCCGAGCCGCGCCCCCTGCGAATCCTGCGGGTGGGCAAGCTTCGCCAGATCGGTCCCGCACAAGCCGCAAGCCCGCATTTCGAGCAGGATCTCGCCCGGTCCGATGGTCGGCGGCACAACCTCCGATAGGCCGAAGCCGCCGGAGGCAAGGGGAAGAATAGCCTTCATGGATCAGGTCGGCCTCGGGCGCCCACCCGCGGATGGGCGCCGGGTGGGGCGGGCCGGGCGGGGCCTCCCGGTATCGGCGCGGTTCCCGGTTTGTGGCAGTCCAGGTCTCGGCGTCGTTGGCATCCGATCCGAGGCGGCGCGAGGCGCAGCAACGGGCGGCGCTTCGTCGGGGTCGAGCGTCCGCTTCCGCAGCCCCTTGAACGGCAACGAGCGCGCCATGACCTTTTCCTTGCAGTTGGCACAGCGCCATCCGAGGCAGAGCCCGTACTTCTGCCAGATCCAGTCCGCCGCATGCATTCGGCCACCGCATTTCCGACAGATCTTGGCCCCGGGCTCGGCGCCCCACCGAGGAATCGCCGGCGCTGGTTGCGGCGGTGTCGATTCCGGCGGTCGTCGCCCACGGCGCCGGCGCCCCCGGCGCTGCGCCCCCAACGCACCTCCAGCCTTCTCGCTATTGGGCTGACGCGCGTCTGTCTTACTTCCTCCCGGCTGATCCATTACACCCCTCATCCCCGGCCAAACCGCTGTCGAAGAATGACTTGGCCCGGGAACTTCCGGAAACGGCACAAGGAGCCGCGGCCGACCCACGGGAGCCGGCGACCGATCATGTGCCTGCGGCTCGGCACACGGGACATGGGCACAGTCCTCGCAGATACTCGAACGCATAGATCCCGCTGTCGTGCCCGTCGCTCCAGACGAAGTTGATGGCGTAGCGCCCGACCGGCGTGACACTCGTCGCCTGCACCTCCCCCGCCTGCAGCACCGGCCCGCTCAGAACGGTGAGGCTCAACCCTCCGCCGGCGGCTCTCTTGCTCCGCTGGTCGTTGCAGAGGGCGCACGGACACTCCCTGCGAAGCAGGTCGAAGGGATACACGCTCTCGTGACCATCCGCCCAGCGCATGCGCAGTTCGCGCTGCTCGCGACTGACGGCAATGTCGGCCGGATCGGTCGAGTTGGTCTGGCTCACGGGGAACTCCGCTGACGGAATTTACGATTGCCGATTGTCGATTGCAGATTGCAGACACGGTCCGAGGAATCGAATCGTCAATCGACAATCGTCAATCGACAATTCCTCTAGTACCCGCGCTGCAATTGAAACGAGACCGCCATCTCTTCCTCCGCCTCGGGAATCATCCCCATGTCCCGGTAGACGGTGGAAAGGCTCGTATGGTACAGGACCTCTTGCGCGTTGATGGCGATCGCCTTCTTGATCGCATCCACCGCCTCGGGTAGCCGCTTCAGCTTGTGCAGCGTGTGCCCGATGGCCAGGTGTGCATCGGCGAATTGGGGATCCAGCTCCACCGCCTTGGCGAGCTCGGCCAAGGCTTCCTCGTACCGGCTCTTCCCGTACAGGCCCAGGCCGATTCCAAAGTGCTCGTCCTTCGTCGGCATACACGATCTCCTCTCGGGAACATCAGCGCGGCCGTTCGGAGCCGTTACGAAATAACCTGTCCATTCAAGTCGGTCTTTGACAACGGCTTAGGGCTCGCCGCCTCCAGGCGGCGGCGTCCCAGCGCCCGCCGGTTTTTTTCGGCGACGCCGGCGCTTCTTCTTCACCTCGCCCTCTTGGGCCACCGGTTGGGCAGGGCGGGCAGGCTGGGCCGGTCGACTTGGCCGGGCCGGACCGGACGGGCGCCTTGGACGGGACGGGCCGGTCGACTTGCCGCGCGCCGGACGGCGGCGCGGAGCCGCCGAAGACGGCGCATCCGCGCCCCACGTAGGTTTCACGAAGAGGTCGTCGCCTGCCCACTCCACGGGAATCTTGTGGCCGATGAGTTCCTCGATGGCCGGGAGGGCGAGCACGCAGGCCTCGTCCGCCAGGCTGATGGCCTTCCCCGAGGCGCCGGCGCGGGCCGTCCGACCGATCCGATGGACGTAGTCTTCGGGGTCCTGCGGCAGGTCGTAGTTCACGACGTGGGTCACGGCCTCGATGTGCAGGCCCCGGGAGGCGACATCCGTGGCGACCAGGATGTGAAGTCCCCCCTCCTTGAAGGCCTCCATGATTTTCAGACGCTTATGCTGATCCACATCGCCGGTAATAGCCCGGGCGTGGTACCCCTGCCGGATCAGTCGGTCGGCCAGCCGCTCCACCTCGTGCTTCATGTTGGCGAAAATCAGGATCCGTTTTCCTTGCTCCCGCGCCATGAGGCCGAGGAACAGCGGGAACTTCTCCTCCCGCGACACATGGTAGAGCACCTCTTCGATACCGTCTGCGGTCACCCGTTCCGGCGCCACCGCTACCATGGTCGGATTGTTCATGGACTCGTACGCCAACTCCAGCACTTGCTGGCTCAGCGTTGCCGAGAAGAGCGAGGATTGACGCTTTTCCGGCGGCGGCAGGTGTCGGACGAAGTAGCGGATGTCCTTGATGAACCCCATATCGAACATCCGGTCCGCCTCGTCGATGACCAGCACCTCCACGGCGTTCAGTTCGAACACGCCCTGCTTGAAGTAGTCGATGAGTCGCCCGGGCGTCCCGACGAGCAGGTCCACGCCGGCCCGGAGCGTTTCGCGCTGCTTGTGGTAGTCCACGCCGCCGTAGACCACCTGCATGTCAAGGCCCGTCTCCTGCCCGAGGAGGCAGGCGTCGTTGTAGATCTGCACGGCCAGTTCCCGCGTCGGCGCGACCACCAGGGCGCGGGGCGCAGCCATGCCCTTCCGGCGCCGGTCGGGCTCCCGCAAGAGGCGCGTGAAGATCGCGATCAGAAAGGCGGCCGTCTTGCCGGTCCCGGTTTGGGCCTGGCCGGCCACGTCGCGCCCGCGGAGCGCGATCGGCAGCGTTTCTTCCTGGATGGGAGTGCAGGTCGTGAATCCGGCGATCTGAATCCCTCGCATCACGGATTCGGGCAAATCAAGGGAGAGAAAATCCATGCTCATCCTGTGGTTGAGTGGAACCAACCTGGCCCTGCCGGGAAATTTCCCGACGGCGGAAAGCGTGACACCGGGGAGAAGGAATCGGGACGATGGTCCACCCGCAACGGGCAAACGGACCCTATTCAATACAGATTACACTCGGAAAGCCGACCCTGTCGAGGAGTTTTCCGTGGCGATTCTGCGACACCCCGCCGCCGGCCGCGGCGGCAGGCTCGGTAATTCGGCGCCACGCCGGTCACAAGCGCGGGAAGAACCCCTCTGCGATGCGCTGCAGCCCCGGCGCGTCATGGATGATCAGCCCCTCCGCCGTTTCACTGATCAATCGCTCCTCCCGGAGCTGGCGCAAGGTGCGCGACAGAGTCTCGCTGGTCAAGTTGAGATGGCTGGCAACGTGCTTCTTCAGTCCGGGGAGCGCGATGGCGCCCTCCTGGTCGGTCTGGGACTGGAGCAGGTAACCGGCTACCCGCCCGGCGGCGTCGCGCAGGACGATGTCCTCCAGCAAGGAGACCAGCGACTTGACCCACATCCCCATGCTGGACAAGATTTGCAGACTCAGGCGATGATCCTCTTGAAGGGCTTGCATGAACGGCGCCGTGGGTAGCAGGACGCAGTCGGTCGCCTCCAGGGCCTCCGCGAACGCCGGACACGGAAAATCCCCCAACACGGCGACCTCCGCAAAGGTCATCCCGGGGCCGGCCAGGTGCAGGACGTGCTCCTTGCCGCTCGGCGCGAGTTTGTACACTCGCACCAGTCCGCTGGCCACGATGAAGACGCCGGGGGCGGCGTCGCCGTCCCGGAAGATCACCTCTCCTTTCCCGTATTCGCGCCGGACGGCCATTCGGGTCAGCCGTTTCCGGCTCGGGCCGTCCACCTGGGAAATGAAGCTGCATGCGGCGAGGGTTTCGTCAATATTCACCGGCGCAACCCTTTCGCGACAGCGGGTTAGGAGCCGTTAGGAGCTGTTACGAAATAACCTCGACATCTCTTTCTATTTCGTTACGGCTCCTTAAGCCGTTTCGGAATGTCTCCGCTCAACTAATTTTTTGACACGGCGTACCAAATAAGCCGGAATTGATCTGGATCAAGGACCGCCTGCGGCTGTTCCGGCATTATACTCCCACAAGGGTCGGGGCGCATAGCGGTTCAGGTCCGAGGGTGAGCGGCTGAAAGACGAAGGAGTGCTGACGATGGCGACACGCAAGGTGATCCGGATCGACGAGGCGAAGTGTGACGGGTGCGGCGAGTGCGTGACGAGTTGCGCCGAGGGCGCGATCGCCGTGATCGATGGCAAGGCCCGACTGGTGAGTGAGATCTACTGCGACGGCCTGGGCGCCTGTCTGGGCCACTGTCCGCAGGACGCCATCACCATCGAGGAGCGCGAGGCCGCCGCCTTCGACGAAGCCGAAACCCAGAAACACCTCACCCGCTTGCAGGGGACGCACGGCGGGCCCGCGCCGATCCCGGTGATGGACACGCCGCACCAGTGTCCGGGCTCTGCGATGCGGAGCTTCGGCCGGCCGGCGAACGCCGCAGCGGTGTCCGCGGCCACCGGCGCCGTGGCCTCCGAGCTCACCCACTGGCCGATCCAGCTCACCCTGGTTCCGCCGGCGGCGCCGTATCTGCAGGGGGCGGACATCCTGCTGGTCGCGGACTGCGTCCCGTTCGCCTACCCGGAGTTCCACCAGCGATTTCTCAGGAACAAACCGGTCCTCATCGGGTGCCCCAAGCTGGACCAGATGGATCTCTACGCCAAGAAGCTGACCGAGATCCTTCGGGTGGCGCGTCCCAAGAGCCTCACGGTGGTCCACATGGAGGTCCCCTGCTGCTCCGGCTTCACCCGTCTCGCCCAGTTCGCCCTGCGCGCCGCCGAAAGCACCGTGCCGCTCACCGACGTCACCATCGGCATCCGCGGCGACCTCCTCGACACCACCGAGGTTACCCTGGCACGGGTAGGCTTCCGCAGTCTCCGCGCCCGTCAACGCGCCGTCCTTGCAGGATGCGGAAAAATCGCTTTTCCCCAGGCTGCTCAAAACGGTCCAGATGCAAGGCGGAACGCGTAGAGCCGAGTGAGGCGTACTCACGGTACGCCGCAGCGAGTGCTCAAGCGGGCGGGGCACCCATCCGCAGGATGGGTCACCGCAGATGGGCCGTTTTCAGCAGCCGGCTAGGCCTTCGGCGCCACGCAGATAAACCCCAGGGGAGCGTCGGGCGCCGCCTGAAGTTGATGCTGCTCCTCAGGCCCGATGTAGATGACGTCCCCTTCGACGATCTCGTGCCACTCCGTCCCGATCAGCACCCGCCCCCGCCCCCGCAGGACATAGACCTGGTGAATCTCCGGATGATGCTCGAAGGCCGAGTTGCCGCCCGGCTGGACCTCGAAGTAGCGCATGGCGAACCCCTGCGCCCCATCCTTGGGCCCGATCAACACCCGCTTCGACACCCCCTTCACGGTCGGATGGTTGTACGTCACAAGATCGGTATTCTCCCACTCGTACTTCCCGGGAAGCTTCCTGTGGATGACGCCCATCGTTCGACTCCTTTCCGACAACGCATTGCCGGGCGGCCAAGCTGATAGGTGATCGTTACCGCCCCGGACCCACCTTGTCCTCGGGTGGGCGGATGACAAAGGCCAGCACGGCGGCGAGCAGCAGCATACACGCCGAGATGGTGTAGGACATCGTGTACGAACCGGCGACATCGCGAATCCGTCCGCCGAGCAGCGGCCCAAGGACGCCGGCGACGCCGAAGGCGGTGAAGACCAGGCCGTAGTTCACCCCGAGATTTCGGACCCCGTAGAAGTCCGCAGTGGCGGCGGGCATCAGGGTGAACACCGTCCCGTAGCAGAGGCCCGTGAATGCCGACCCAAACACCAGGAGTGCCGGGCTGGTGTAGGAGGCGAAGGCGAACATATTGAGCGCCTGGAGCGCGAAGGCCAGCACCATCGTCCGCGTGCGCCCGATTCGGTCCGACAGGTAGCCGCTCACCACCCGTCCGATGGTGTTGAAGATCGCCAGCATGGCCACCGGCACGAACCCCCACTCCCACCGTGCCTGCTCCTTGGCGATGATGGCCACATGGGCGATGATCATCAGCCCGGCCGAGGCGGCCAAGATGAACATCAGCCACAGTTGATAGAACTGCGCCCCCCGGAGCATCTCGTTCCAGTCGAGGTCGCGCCGGGCGGTGAGCGGTTTCGCGGCAGCGGCCGCCGGGGCGCCGGCGGCGACGGCCACATAACCGGCGGGCGGGTTGGTGAGAAATTGAGAAAAGATGCAGATCAGCAGCGTGGCGCCCAATCCCAAAGACATGAACGTGGTCGGGATACTCGTCCGCTCCAGCAGGACCTGGGTCAGTGGCGACACGTAGACGGCGGCCAGTCCGACGCCGCTGACGACGATCCCGGTGATGAGCCCCTTCTTCGCCGACGGAAACCACTTGATGGCGGGCGGCGTGGTCGCCGAATAGCAGAGACCGATCCCGATGCCCCCGACAACACCGAATGTGAGCAGCATCAGCACAGGGGTCCCGGCATAGGCGGAGGCGCAGAGCGCCAACCCGAACATCACCCCGCCGACCATCGCCACCAGTCGCGGGCCCATCTTGTCCTGCCAGCGGCCGGCGAAGATCATCATGAGCGCAAAGGACGGCTGTCGACACCGTGAAGGGCAAGGCAGCCTCGGTCTTCGTCCAGTGCCATTGGACGACCAAGGCCTTGCCGATCACGCCCCAAGCGTAGAGCGCGCCGAGGATGAGATTGATACCCACGGCGGCGCCCGTCACGATCCAGCCGCGGGTTGAAGCGGGCATCCGCTGTGTCATGCGCGCGTCCTTTCGTTGGGGGCCGGATAGCTCGGGATGGCGAGGCGTGAGGGTAGCAGGCAAGGGGGTGAATTGGCAAATGGCAATCGACGAGACACGCGCGCCCTTCGTTGACCCCATGGCGGCAATCTGGTAGCGTTCCGGACGGTTTGTTCTGCTGTCCGTCGTCTCGCGATGCCCGGCGACCGACGCCACCCACGCGGTGACGAGTTTCCGGCCGCGTGATGCCCCTTTGGCGCCTGAGACGCTTCCCGCGCGCGACGCCCAATCATGGAGAGACGCAATGACCGGTGCGCAGAGTCTGTTGCAAACCCTGGTGAACGGCGGTGTGGAGATCTGCTTCACGAACCCAGGCACATCCGAGATGCACTTCGTCGCGGCCGCGGATGACGTGCGCGAGATGCGGACCGTCCTCGGCCTCTTCGAGGGCGTCTGCACGGGGGCGGCCGACGGTTACGCCCGGATGGCCGGAAAGCCGGCGGCGACCCTCCTCCATCTGGGGCCGGGGCTCGGCAACGGCTTCGCCAATCTCCACAATGCCCGACGCGCGAACACGCCGCTGATCAATATCGTGGGGGACCACACCACCTATCACCTGCAGCACGATCCGCCGCTCACGACCGATATCGAATCCATCGTGAAGGGCTTCTCCGGCTGGGTGCGGCGGAGCCGATGCGCGGCGGACGTTCCCGGCGACGCCGCGGATGCCATCGTGGCGGCGATGACGCCGCCGGGACAGGTGGCCACGCTGATCCTGCCCGCCGACGCCTCCTGGAACGAGAGCCGCGAGCCGGCCTTCGCCCCCGCTCTTCCGCGGCCGAGGGCGGTCGACCCGGCGACGATCCGGCGAACCGCCGATCTGCTCCGGCGCGGCGAGCCGGCCGCCCTCTTCCTCTCCGGTGCCTTGTTCATGGAGGACGGCCTTCGCCTGGCGGGCCGGATCGCCCGCGCCACCGGGGCTCGCATCATGGGGAACCGGGTCAACGCGCGGACCCAGCGCGGCGCCGGACGCGTCGTCGTCGAGCGGCTCCCCTACCCGATCGAGCCGGCCATGGCGATGCTCAAGGGAACCGCGCACCTCATCCTCGCCGGATCGCCGCCACCCGTGCCGTTCTTCGCCTGGCCGGGAAAGCCCAACTGGATCATCCCCGACGACTGCCGGATCCACGTGTTGGCGACGCCCGAGGAAGATTGTCTTGGCGCCATGGCAACCCTGGCGGAGGAAGTCGGCGCCTCGTCGGACGTCTCGGCGACATATCCATACGACCGCCCCGCTTTGCCCACGGGCGCGATCGCGGCGGAGAAGGTCTGGCGGGCGCTCGCAGCCCTCATGCCCGAGAACGCGATCGTCTCCGACGAGGGGGTGACGTCGAGCCGCGACGCCGAGGCCTGGACCGTCGGCGCCCCGCCGCACGACTGGCTGAACGTCACGGGAGGCTCCATCGGTCAGGGGCTGCCCGTGGCCACGGGGGCGGCGCTGGCGTGTCCGGACCGCAAGGTGTTCGCCATGGAGAGCGATGGGGCCGGTATGTACACGCTGCAGGCGCTCTGGACGCAGGCGCGAGAGCGGCTGGACGTCGTGACGGTGATCTTCGCCAATCGGGCCTACAAGATTCTCCGGGGCGAACTGCGACAAATGGGGATCGCGACGCCCGGGCCCAAGGCGACTGCCATGCTGGATCTCGGCAACCCGAACCTCGACTGGGTGAAGCTGGCGGAGGGCATGGGTGTCCCGGGGAGTCGAGCCGGAACGTGCGAAGAATTCATCGATCAACTCCGGGACGCCATCCGGACGCGCGGCCCGCGGCTCATCGAAGTGATCCTGCCGTAGGCGCACGGCTTTGGGGTGAATCAGGGTAGCATGTGAACGCGAAAGATGCGAGGTCTCGCGGCGCTGCCGAAGGAATCCCGACTCCCCCTCTGGCCGCCTTTTCTAACTTCGGCGGAGGAATGCAGGGCAGGTCGCCCACTCGGTGACACGCGGCAGCCGCACTTCGACCGCTACCGTGCCAGGACCTCGAGATTCGCGATCCGGCCGCGTGCCGTGTTGGCGGGCACCCGACCGGCCTTACTGTCCCTTCGGCAGCATCACCAGCTCGATCACGGTGGTCTCGTACCCGCCCCAGAGTCAGAAATCCTGCGCGCCGCCGGGCGTGCACCGAGAGAAGAGTGGTTCAGGTCCGTCGCCGGAAGCGGCCCGGGCGCTCGCCGGTCATCTGGTCGCCATGGACGACCAGCCGACCGGCCACCGTCACCGCCGCGAGTCCCACCGGGTGCTGGCAGGGATTTTCGAACGTCGCCGTGTCGCTGAAGGTCACCGGGTCAAAGAGTACCGCATCCCCCTGCTGGCCTACCTGGACCACGCCGCGGTCGGAGAGACCCAAGCGGGCGGCGCTGGCGGACGTCATCTTGCGGACAGCCTCCTCCAGCGTGAGGGACTTCAGTTCCCGGACGAAGCGCCGGATGACTCTGGGGAAGGTGCCGTAGACCCTGGGATGCGGCTTGCCGCTCCGCGGCGCCCCGTCCGAGCCGATCATGGCAAAGGGCAGGGTCAGGAAGCGCGCGACATTCTCCTCGTTCATCGAGCCGGCGATGATGTTCACCGCCCCCCGCTCGGCGACCAGCAGATCCATGGCCCACTCGAACGGATCGGCGCCCGCATCGGCGGCGGCTTGGGCCACGCTTTGACCCTGCACCCGGGCATTGGCGGCCGAGTTGACGGACGAGATGAGGATCTTCTCCCAGCCGGCGTTGTGATAGATGTTTTCCCAGCCGGGCAGGCCGTCCTTGATCTGGGCGATGATCTTGGCCCGCGGCTCCGGGTCGGCGAGGCGGGCGACGAGGCGCTCCGCTCCCCCCTCCAGCGCCCAGGGCGGGATGACCGCCTGGAGCGAGGTACTGGAGAAATGGTAGGGGTAAACATCGCAGGTGACATCCAGCCCCTCCCGGCGGGCAGCCTCGAGCTTGGCCACGGCCGCCTCGGCCTTCCCCCAGTTCCGCGTCCCGGCCGCCTTGAGGTGCGAGATGTGAACGGGAGCCCCCGAGGCCCGGCCGATGGTGAGCGCCTCGTCGAGCGCCTCCAGGAGCCCCTCGGCCTCGTTCCGGATGTGGCTGGCGTAATAGCCGCCGCGCCTCGCGACCACCTTGGCCAGGGCGATGACCTCCTCGGTGGTGGCGAAGAGGCCTGGGGCGTAATACAACCCGGTGGACATGCCGGCCGCGCCCGCCTCCAGGGCCTCTTCGAGCAGGCGTGTCATGACGGCCAGCTCGGCGGACGTGGCAGGCCGATCGGCGAATCCCATAGCCGCCACCCGCAAGGAGCCATGACCCACCAGGCCGGCGACGTTGAGGACCGGCCGCGCGGTCTCGACCCTGGCAGTGTACTGGCCGTAGCTCCGCCAGTCCACCGCCTGGCCGAACCGGCCCGGCCCGCTCAGACAGTAGTCCACCCCCATCTGCGCCCGCTCGGACGCCAACGGGGCCAGCGAGGCGCCGCAGTTCCCCACCACCTCCAGCGTCACTCCCTGGCGGATCTTGATCTCCCCCGCCGGGCGCTCCAGGTGATAGGCGTCGAAGTGGCAGTGCAGATCGATGAAGCCCGGGGCCAAGACCAGCCCCTCCGCTGGGATGACCTGCGCGGCCTGGCCGTCGAGGTGTGGCGCCACGGCGGCATACCGGCCCTCGGCCAGCGCAACGTCCGCCGTGAAAGCCGGTGTGCCCGTCCCGTCAACAACCGTGGCTTGGCGGAAGAGAAGATCGTACATTCCACGCTCCCTACCAGGCTGCTGAAAACGGTCCATCTGCGGTGACCCGTCCTGCGCACGGGTCCCCGCCGCTGGCACTCGTTGCGGCGTACCGGGAGTACGCCTCACTCGGCCTTGCGCGTGCCGCCTTGCATCTGGACCGTTTTGAGCAGCCTGGGCAATAGTGAGTTCTTCAGTATTCTGTTACTGTGCCTGATCTGCCACACGGCGCAGCGTGTTCCGAGCCTCGTCAAGCGCGGCGGGGTTATACGCCAGATCGGCCGCCGAGAGCGCCAGGACCTTGGCCGCCATCAGCGTGGCGTCGATGCCGCGCGGCGTGACCGTGTCGTCCGCCAGCTCCCTGGAGTGCGGCCGCGCGCTCGTCATGCCGAAGCGAATCTGGATGCACGGCGTGACCCAGGTCACGCCCCCCACGTCCGTCACGCCGCCGTCCCCGCCCTCGGAGGGCGGGAGCGCTTCGCCCAGGTATTCGAAGTTGCGCCGGGCAACGTCCCGCAGGACGGGGTGTTCCAGCGTCTCGCGGAAGAGCGGCTCGTGGTGGCGAAGCTCCAGACGGGCCCCCGCCGCCAGTGCCGCCCCCTCCGCCGCCTGCTTCACCTTCGGCAGGACGACCTGTTCCAGATAGCGCCAGTCCCGGGCCCGCACCGTGAACCGGGCCTGAGCGCGCTCGGGAACGATGTTCTGCGCATCCCCGCCGTGCGTGATGATGCCCGCAAGCCGCACGTCGTCGCGGAGGCTGTGCTTGAGATTGCGGATCTGCGTGTACGCCGCGACCAGCGCGTCCAGCGCGTTGATCCCGTCCTGGGGGCTGGCCCCGGCGTGCGAGGCTCGCCCGTGGAACGTGAGCTCCAGCGGGTGGCTCGCCCACGAGCTGCCGCCCAGACCGTTCTGCCGGCTCGGGTGGGCGATGAAGGCCGCGTCCACCTCCGCGAACGATCCCCGCCTCCACCATCGCCAGCTTCCCACCGACCGTCTCTTCCGCCGGGGTCCCGATCAGGAGCCACCGGCCTCCCCGGTCCGGCGGGATCGCGTGGCGGCAGGCCAGGGCCGCGACCGTCGAGCAGGCGGCGATCAGGTTGTGCCCGCAACCGTGCCCGATGGCCGGCAGCGCATCGTACTCCGCCAGGAAGGCGATCGCTGGGTGCCCGGCGCCGTGGGCCGCGCGCAACGCCGTCGGCATGCCGGCGATGCCGGCGTCAACGGAAAACCCCTCGGCCTCCAGAATAGAACGGAGCTTCTGGCTGGCGAAGACCTCGGCCAGGCCGAGTTCCGGATTCCGGTAGAGCGAGACGGCGATGTCCTCGACGAGTGGTCGGTACCGGTCAATGCGCGAGACGATCGCCTGCCGGATCTCCTCGGGAGTGCTGAACTCGACCATACGCCCTCGCTCCATCGCGGGGTTGGCGGCACCGTCTTGGCCGGGCGCTGCCGCCCCCGTCGGCATCTCAGCGTCGCTGCCGGTTGGTGTGGGGGTCCAGGACATCCCGCAAGCCGTCCCCCAGCAGATTCAGACCCAAGACGGTCAGAAAGATGGCCGCGCCGGGGAAGACGGACACCCAGGGCGCGGTGAAGAGTTGATCCTTGGCCTGGGACAGCATGCTGCCCCAGGAGGGCGTGGGTGGCTGCACGCCCAGGCCGAGGAACGAGAGCGACGCCTCCAACAAGATCGCTCCGGCCACGCCCAGGGTAGCGATGACCAGGATGGGGCCCAGGACGTTGGGCAGGATCTGGGTGAACATCAGCCGGACGCGACCGCAGCCCAGGGCTTGCGCGGCCTGGACATATTCCAGCGAGCGCGCCGAGAGGACCTGCGAGCGCGTGATCCGACACGAATAGGACCAGTTGGTAAAACCCAGAGCGACGAACACGTTGAGCAGTCCCGGCCCCAGCAGGGCGACGATGGACAGGGCGAAGATCAGCGAAGGGATGGCGAGCATGATGTTGGTCAGGCCCATCACCAGATCGTCCCACCATCGCCCGAAGAATCCGGCCGTGAGCCCCAGGATGACGCCGATCAGGCTATTGATTCCCTGGCTGATCAGGCCCACACTCAGCGAGATGCGCGCGCCGTAAATGATCCGCGAGAGGATGTCCCGCCCCTGGGCGTCGGTGCCGAAGAGGAATTTCTGGCTGGGCGACTCGAGGGCGTACATGAGGTTGGCGTCATCCACGGGGTGGTAAGGGGAAAGCCAGGGGGCAAAGAGAGCCGTCAGCGTCATGAGGCCGACGATGATTCCGCCCACGAGCACGTTGGTCCGGGTCCTGAGTAGCTTTCTGAGTGCGCTCATCGGTACTCGATCCGGGGATCAATCACGGCGTACAGGAGATCCACGGCCAGATTGATGGCGAGAAACGCCAGGATGAGGAGCAGCACGCAGCCCTGGGTGACCGGGATGTCCCGCTGGAAGATGGAATCCACCAAGAGGGAGCCGATTCCCGGCCAGGAGAAAAGCTTCTCGACGATGACCGTGTTCCCGATCAGGGCGCCGAACTGCAGCCCGGCCGTGGTCAGGACCAGGATGAGCGCGTTACGCAGGATGTGTTTACGGTTGATCACGACTTCCGCAAGGCCCTTGGCCCGTGCGGTGCGGATGAAGTCGGCGAGTTTGATCTCCATCACCGCTGCCCTGGTGGTCCGGGCCAGCAGGGCCATGTAGGTCACCCCCAGCGTGAACGCCGGCATCAGCATGTTCCGGAGGCTGCCGTCGCCATAGCCCGAGGTGGGCAAGAGCGGCACCGCCACCGCCAGGGCGTACATCAGCAAGAGCCCCAGCCAGAACTGCGGCATCGAGACGCCGGACACGGCCCCCACCATGGAGGCGGTATCCAGCCACGATCCCTGCCGGAGGGCCGAGAAGAACCCCAGGGGAATGCCCAACCCCAGGGCGATAAGCATCGCCGCCACGGCCAGCCGCAGCGAGGGCCCCACCCGCTCCAGGACCAAACCGCCCACCGGGTCGCGCCGCAGGAAGGACCGCCCCAGGTCACCCTGCGTCAATTTGAACATGTAGTCGAGATATCGCTCGTGGAGCGGCTTATCCAATCCCCAGAGCTTCTTCATCTCCTCGACGTACTTGAGATCGAGTCCCCGGTCGCTCTCGGCCAAGGCCGTGAGGGCCGCATTCCCCGGCAGCACGTTGAGGAGCACGAAGACGATGAGCGTCACGCCGAGAATGGTGGGCACGAACTGCAGTACCCGGCGAATGAAGTACACAAACATAGGCTTGGTTCCGCGCTCCTTCGATGGGCACGCCGACCGGAAGCCCGCGACGGCCGGGCCGCCGGTCGGCGTCTTGATTGGAAAACAGTAAATCGTTCGGCGATGGAGCGTTCAGACCATTGGGCAAATCGGAACGCTTCCCTAATGTGGTGAATCGTAAATTCGCTGACAATGTCCCGGCCAGAGGGACACCCCTCAGCCGCCGGGCGCCTACACCCACCCGGCCGGGTGGGTACCCGGAACCGGGCGGCCTTGCTCCGGTCGGCCCCCGGAAACCGGGGGCCTCCGGACCGGACCCGGCCGCCCCGCGAGCGCAGCGTCTTCGGGGTGCCCCTCTGGCCTTGAGATATTTTGGCGAACTTCTAACTCAGGACACTAATTGCCCACGCGCCGAATTGCCCAATCGCCTTCCTTCCCTACTTCTCCTTGGCCCGCGGAGACGACTCCTCCACCCAGATGTTCACGTAGTCCTGAAAGACCATGTCCACAGCCGCCGGCTTGAGACCGTGAACCCAGGGATGGTAGGCCATCACGGCCTTGTTGTAGTTGAAAAACATGAGCGCCGCGTCCTCGAGCAGGATCCCGTCGGCTTGCTGGAGCAAGGCCACCTTCTTGGCCTCGTTCCGCTCCGCCGCGGCTTGTTCCAAGACCTTGTCGTAGGCCGGGTTCTTGTAGTTCATGTAGTTGGCAATCCGGGGCATGTCGCTCTTCCACCGGGCCAGGGCCTGGTAGGGGTCGGGCCCGGTGCCCATGGAATAGCTGAACATGTCGAACTCGCCCTTCTGTAGCCGATCGACCAGCGCTGCGCCCTCCAGTTGCTGGATCTTCAGGGTGATATTGATCCGCTTGAGCATGGGCATGGCGGCCTCAAAAATGACCGTGCCCCAGGAGGAATTACCGGTGCTCAGGGCGTCCGCCGTGAAGCCGTTCTCGTAGCCCGCCTTCTTCATCAGTTCGGCAGCCTTGGCGGGGTCGTAGTCGTACGGCTTCGCGTTGGGGTTGAAGCCGGCCGAGGTGGAGGGCAGCCAACTCACCGCCGGAACGGCCTTGCCGTGGAGCAGCTTCTCGATCATCAGGTTCCGGTCGATGGCGTAGTTGATGGCCTGGCGGACCTCCTTCTTCTTGAACGGCTCCTTGTCGAAATTGAAGCCGATGGCCCGGGTGAACATCTCCGCCACCTCGATCATGTTCTTGGAGATGGCCGGATCCTTCTTGTAGACCGGATACTGCACCGGCTCGATGACGGTGGCGTCCACCTCCTTGGCCCGGAAGGCGTTGTCCCGCGCCTGGCTCTCGCTGATGATCTTGAAGACGATCTTGTCCAGGAAGGGGCGGTTGGCGACGAAGTAGCCGGGGAACTTCTTGACGGTGACCTCGCTCCCCTTGACCCATCTGACGAACTGGAAGGGGCCGCAGCCCACCGGATCGGAGGAGAAGCCGTCGCCCCGCTTCTCCACCTCGTCCTTGGGCAGGATGGCCGTCCCCGGCTCGAAGAGGGAGTAGGCCGGGTTCACCGGGTTCTCCAGAGTGATCTGCACGGTGTGGTCGTCGACCTTCTTGAGGCCCGCGATGCTCTGGGCCTTGCCGTCCTCGACGTCCTTGGCGCCCTTGATGATCCGCACGAACCGGGCCGACGGGGACTTGGTCGCCGAGGACGCGATCCGGTTGTAACTGAAGATGACGTCGTCCGCCGTCATCTTGCGGCCATGGTGGAACTTCACGTCGTTTCGGAGCGTGAAAGTCCATACCTTGCCGTCCGCCGTGACGTCGACCTTGGTGGCCAGCTCCAGCTTGGGCTTGTTGACCCCAGGTTCCCACGAATAGAGACTGTGGTTGATGCTCGTATGGACCAGGAAATCCTGGATCCGGGTGGACTTGTGCGCATCGAGGCCGAGCAGATCGCCACCGTACGGTACCACGTAGTGCAGCGTACCGCCCGCCCGCTCCGCCAGCGCCGGGGACACCGGCAGGATCAGCATCAACGTCAACAGCACCCACAGGACTCTCTTCATGACCTCCTCCTTTGCGCCAATCGCGTGCGAGATTCATCCATACCGAAAAGTGCCCGCGCCACGTCTCCTCGCCTCAGACCCCGAGAAGGCCGACCCGTTGATTGAAATCGGTGATGAGCGCGTCGATCCGGTCGGCCAGAGCAAAGGTGCCATCCCAGTAATGCTCGTGGTCGTGCCACTGGGCACGGAGCTCCGCCACGTCGCGCCCCTGCTGCTCCACCCAGGTGAAGTACTTGAGGTTGTGGACAGCCTTCTTCTCGTAGTAGGTGAGCTCCTTCATGTGGTCGATACCGGTTCCCGCGAGCATCTCAAGATCTCGCGCTGCCTGGGACTCGCGGTATTGACCCCGCTCCTGCGTGAGCTCATCCAACCGAGACCGATAGAGGTCCAGCGAATCGGTTGCCACCGTGATCACCCAGTCGGACGCCGTCAGTTCCATGTACTTGGCGAACTTCACGGCCGCGATCAGGTTGCCCACGCCGGAGATACCCAAAAGATCCAGGCGGCCGGCGATCTCCGCGGGAACACCGGCGGCGGTCAGCGCCCTCCGGCCCAGCCCCTCGTTGAAGAGCCGCAGGAGGCGCATGGGCGCCTCGTCGTCCACGGCGATGACGAAGTCGGTCCGCTTGCAGTCGTGGACCCAGGGCACATGCTTGTCCCCGATTCCCTCGATGCGGTGATCACCGAACCCGTTCATGAGCAGCGTGGGGCATTGCAACGCCTCGGCGACGGCCAGCTTGGCACCGGGAAATCGTTCCTGGAGATAATACCCGGCGCCCAGCGTCCCGGCCGAGCCGGAGGATCCCACGAACCCGGCCAACCGGTCGCCGGGCTTGAGACGGCCCCGCAGGGCCTCCTCCGCGGCGTTACCTGTCACCACGTAGTGCCAAAGCGGGTTCCCCATCTCCTCGAACTGGTTGAAGATCATCAGGTCCTGGCCCGAGGCCCTGAGCTCCCAGCACTTGTCAAAGATCTCCTTGACGTTCGACTCGCACCCGGGCGTGGCGATCACCTCGCCGGCGATCTTGCGGAGCCACTCGAAGCGTTCCCGGGACATCCCCTCGGGCAGGATGGCGATGGCCTGACAGGCCAGCAGAGCCGAGATGTAGGCCCCGCCGCGACAGAAGTTCCCGGTGGAGGGCCAGACGGCCTTGGTAGTCAGGGGGTTGAACTGGCCGGTTACCAGGCGTGGGACGAGACATCCGAAGGTGGCCCCCACCTTGTGGGCGCCGGTCGGAAAGTAGCGGCCCACCAGGACCAGGATGTTCGCCGGGCAGCCGGTGAGCGCCGGAGGAAGTACGATGTGGTTGACTCCCCCGAAGAGCCCGCCGCGTTCCTGGGGTTGGTTCTTCCAGGTGATCCGGTAGAGGTTGGCGGGATGGACGTCCCATAACCCGATCGTGGTCAGGACATTCCGGACAGAGTCCGGTACCAGGCTCGGGTCCCGCATCATGGCGAAGGTGGGCAGGGTGATGCCCTTGGCCCGGCAGAAATCGACGGTGCCCCCCAACACCTGCTGATTCACCGCAAGGTCCAACACCGACTCGACCCCTCCTCTGTTCAAAGGGGAAACGCCCGTCCGCCGCCGTCCACCTGGACCAAGCCGGAAATCATCTTCTCCGGGATCTTCACGGTCCGCGTGGCGGCAGCGGTGTCCTTGAGGCCATTGCCTGTGGCCAGGACGACGACCACAGCGTCTGCGGGCAAACGGGGCTGGGCTTCCAGGAAACCAGCAAACGCTGCCGCACCCGCCGGCTCCGTGAACAGGCCAGCCGACCGCGAGAGCCTCGCCTGCGCGGCCAGGATGTTCTCGTCGGACACCCGCACCACCTGACCGCCGTGCGCTTTCAGTTGTCGCAGGGCATGGAATCCGTTCCGCGGTACATCGACCGAGATGGAATCCGCCACGGTGCTCGCAGTCTCACGCCGGAAGACGCCGGTTTCGAAGGCCCGGGCCAACGCATCGGACCCCTCCGCTTGGACGGCGTAAACCACTGGCAGGCGGTCACTGAGCCCCAGCCGGTATAGGTCCTGGAAGCCCTTGTAAACCCCGGCAAGAATACAACCGTCGCCGGCGGATACAAAGACGAAATCGGGCGTCCGACCCAGTTGGCGGACAATCTCCAGGGACACGGTCTTCTTGCCCTCGATGGTCATGGGGTTGTAGGCGGTGTTGCGGTTCAAACCGCCGAACCGGGCGGTGTAACCCACGGACAGGTCATAGGCATCATCATAGGAACCATCCACCCGGAACACCCGGGCTCCGTACTGAAGGGCCTGGATGAGCTTGGCTTCCGGGGTGGCCTTGGGCAGGAAGAGAGTCACCTTCTGCCCCGCTGCCGCACCTACGCCGGCCATGGAGGATCCGGCATTCCCGGAGGAGGCCAGGACAATCTCCTGGATTCCAAACTTGATCGCGAAGGCCGACACCAGGAACGAGGCCCGGTCTTTCAGAGAACAGGTGGGATTCAAGCCGTCGTCTTTGATGTACAAACCGGGAAAATCCAGCTCGCGCCGGAGCCGCCCTGGCCTCCAGAGCGGCGTTCCCCCACGGGGATAGGCGGAAAGAACCGCTGCTCGACGGGCAGGAGCGAGGCAACGTCCCAGTCTCTCGGGGCCTTGCCTGAAAGCTCCACCTCCAAGACGCCGCGAAGCGGCTGGTCCGGGGCCTGGGTCGCAGAACAGTCCGGACACACCATGACGCGCGGCGCGATGGAAAACCGGCGGTTGCATTCGCTGCAAAGGTAGCTGAATTCCACTAATCGAACCTGGGCAGGCGTTCAACGATCAACATTTTCGGCGCCCACACCATGACACGCCAAGGGTGTTACACCATCGGACGGTATCCTACCTCTCCGACCTCGGCCCGCTTCGTCTTGATCTGATCGGTCACACCTGACCGCTGAACAGGGACCCGCCTTCCCCGGGCGGCCCTGATGGAATCGAGGAGCGCCCTCGTCTGCTCCCCGAGCACCGATGTCGTGACCGATTCCGAGGGTCGGCCCAGCAACGGAGGACGCCACCGTCGTCTGGTCGGGAATCGGGAGGTCAGCGACAGTGTGCGCCCCGGTTAGGGCAGAGTCGACAAACCGCGCTAAAACGAGGCCAAACAGTTGGCGCTCCTTTATCACAAAACCCAACGACCCGCAACGCGTTTGGCGGTTCCCAAATCTCCGGCTAACGCCAGGGCGGCCTTCGTGCGCGTGGACGCGGCCGGGGGCCGCCCCGGCTGCGGTCGCGACGTGCTGTCCGTCCCCACTGCGTGCGCTAGCCGGAGAACAGGGCGGTTCTTCGCATAGAACGACGCGGGCGCCGTACCGAGCTTCTTTCTTGACAACCACGCCAACTCCGCGGCATGCTCCATCGTCATAGGCAGGCCGTTCACATACACCGGCAAGGCTCGCATCGTGCGATGCCTGAGAGCCGCTGGCGAATAACCCTCACCCCACTCTACTCATCATGCGACTACAAGATAAGGTCGGCCTGGATCACTGGCGCAGCAGCGGGCATCGGCGCGGAAATCGCAACACGGTTCGCGGCGGAAGGCGCGCAGGTGTTGATCGGAGACTTCGACGAGGCTCTTGGGAAGGCGACCGCCGACCGGATCTGTCGTGCCGGTGGCCGCGCGCGATTCGTGCCCCTCGACGTCACGCAAGAGGCGAGCTGGCTGGAGGCACTGAACGGGATCCGGACAGCGGAGGGTCGGCTCGACATCCTCGTCAACAACGCGGGGATCACCAAGCGGATCCCCATCACCGAGATGCCGTTGAGCGACTTCGAGTCGGTCATGGCGGTCAACGTCCGTGGGGTCTTCCTCGGGATCAAGCACGCCTTGCCGCTCATGAAGGCGCACGGGGGCGGGTCCATCGTGAACATCTCTTCCATCGCCGGTCTGGTGGGTCACAAGTTCACCAACGAGACCTATTCCACGTCCAAGGGGGCCGTGACCATGCTGACCCGGAGCGTGGCCGTCCGCCACGCCCGCGACAACATCCGGTGCAACTCGATTCACCCCTGCACCGTGGACACGCCGATGGTGCGGGAGCTGTTCAAGGATCCGGAGAAGAAGAAGGAGCGGTTGGACGAGGTGCCCCTCGGCCGGATCGCCGACGCCCGGGACGTGGCCAACGCAGCCCTCTTCCTCGCCTCGGACGAGGCGAGCTTCATCACGGGCGTGGCCTTGCCCGTCGACGGGGGATTGACGGCCTATTGATGCGACGCGTGGTGGGGTAACGATCACGCCTCTCGCGGTGCCGCCCCCCAGGATGTGTGCAATCATGACCGAGCGTCGCCCGCAGGCGCTGTGCATCGGGGACCTGACCGCGTCGCTGCCCATCATCCAGGGCGGCATGGGGGTCGGCGTGTCCTTGGCCGGGCTGGCCGCGGCGGTGGCCAACGCGGGCGGGATCGGGGTCATCGCCACGGCCGGGATCGGGATGATCGAGCCGGACCTGTTCCAGCATTTTGAGGCCGCCAACCTCCGGGCGCTCCGCAAGGAGATCCGGCGGGCGAAGGCCCTGAGCCCTCAGGGCATCCTGGGGGTCAATATCATGGTGGCCCTCTCGAACTTCGGGGAGCTCGTCAAGACGGCGATCGCCGAGGGAGATCGACATCATCTTCTCGGGCGCCGGACTGCCCTTGGATCTCCCCCAGTACCTGCCGGGAGGCGAGCGGACGAAGCTGGTCCCGATCGTCTCCTCCGGCCGGGCGGCCCGGATCATCGCCAGGCGGTGGACCGACCGGTACGACCATCCCCCGGACGCCATCGTCGTCGAGGGGCCGCGGGCAGGGCGGGCATCTGGGGTTCAAGGCGGAGCAGATCGACGATCCGGCCTACGCGCTGGAGACTGCTCCTGGCGGATGTCCTGGCGGAGATCCGGCCCTTCGAGGCCAAGGCGCGGCGTCCGATCCCGGTGATCGCCGGTGGCGGGATCTACACCGGGGCGGACATCTATAAGATCTTGCAGCTCGGCGCCGCCGGCGTCCAGATGGCCACGCGGTTCGTGACAACCCACGAGTGCGATGCGTCGATCGGCTTCAAAGAGGCCTATATTCGGGCATCCCGCGAGGACATCACCATCATCCGAAGCCCGGTCGGGCATGCCCGGCCGCGCCATCCGGAACCAGTTCCTCGACGACGTGAGCGCCGGGAAGAAGATGCCCTTCACCTGTCCCTACCACTGCATCATCACGTGCGATTACACCAACAGCCCCTACTGCATCGCACTCGCCCTCATCAACGCCCAGCGCGGCAAGATGGCCCACGGCTTCGCCTTCGCCGGCGACAACGCCCATCGGGCGACGGAGATCGTGTCGGTCCCGGAGCTGGTCCGCACCCTCTTGGCCGAGTACCACGCGGCGTCGGCCTGATTCTCGCCTCGCACAATCGCGGGAGGCCGACCGCCCTGCCGACACTGCAAGGAAAAACCAGACGCCGCCTGCCTCGGTAGAGTCCGCTCTTACACTACCGCTTTAACGGTTTCCGGGGGCAGGTTGGGGTCGAATGCGGTCACAGGGTCCGGTTGAACCAGAGCAGCGACAGGAACGCTGATAGCAGCGTCAGGCCGGCAGCCGCCGCGGCGAAGAGCGCGGTGATCTCGGTCGGCTTCTTCTCGAACACCAGCCGCGCGTTGAGGCCCCGGTAGACCTTCTTCAGATCCATGGCGGTGCCGGCGTGGAAATACTCGCCGCGGGTCAGATCCGCGATCGCCTTGAGCGTGTCCTCGTCCAGGCGCGCGCGGAAGGACCAGCCCTCGAAGCCGATCACCTCGCCGTTCGGCGTGCCGACCCCGACGGTGAAGACGCGCACGCCCCGGTTGGCAGCGACCTTGGCGCACTCGAGGGAGTCGGGTCCGGTCGTCCGCTGGCCGTCCGTCAGGAGAATGATGGCGGCCGAGGCGTAGGAGCCGGGCGGGACGGGCGTGAACTCCTTCTTCTCCGGCGCGCGCGCCTGGTCCAGGGGGAGTCCGCGCGGCGCGCTGCGCCCGTAGATCGCGTCGCTCACATCGATGCCGGCATCGGGGAAAATGGTGGCCAGCGAGACCAGGATTCCGCTGCCGATGGCGGTGCCGCGTTGCAACTGGAACCGGTCAATGGCCGCCACGATGTCCTCGCGATTCCGCGTGGGCGGCTGCACGAGCGCGGCGGTTCCCGCAAAGGCCACCACGCCGACCCGCACGTCGCGCGGCAGGTCGGCCAAGAACGCCTTGGCCGCTTCCTGCGACGCGACCAGCCGGTTCGGCTCCACGTCCTTGGCGCGCATGCTGCCCGACACGTCCATGGCGAGAATGATGGTCTGCTGCTGCATCGGCAGGGTGACGATCGCGGCCGGACGGGCCACCGCGATCATCATCGTGGCGAGTGCCAGCGCCAGGAGCAGCGGCGGCACGTGGCGCCGGAACCGCTGGCCCACGCCCATCGCCTCCTTCATCACGCTCAGGCTCGCATACCTGAGCGCCGCCTTCTTCTTCCGCCGGAGCAGGAACACGTAGACGGCGACCAGGGCCGGCACGCCGGTCAACAACCAGAGCATCTCGGGCCAGAAGAACGTCATCGCGGGCTCCGCTCCAAGTGCGCGGGCAGCCGTCCGCCACCCGCCAGTTGGCTGCGCCGTTTACGGAGTTCGGCAAACCTCAGGATCGTGTCGACGAGGTCGTCGTCCGTGGACAGCTCGAGCGCGTCCACACCGGCGTCGCTGAACGCCGCGCGGAGTCCCTGCTCGCGTCGCTTGGCCGCCGCCGCGAAGCGCCTTCGGAACGCGCCGTCGTGCGTGTCGACGAACACCTGCTCGCCCGTCTCGGCGTCCTGGACGACCAGCAGTCCGAGGTCAGGCAGGTCCGTCTCAAGCGGATCGGTGAGCCGCACCGCCAGGATCTCGTGCCGCTGCGCAAGGTGCGCGAGCGGCTCCGACCAGCCGGGTGCGCTGAGGAAATCCGAGACGAGGAACACGAGCGACCGTCTCGGGATGAACCGAAAGGCGGCCCGCAAGAGATCACCCAGATTCGTGGGCGCCGACTGGGATCGCCTGGGCCGAGACAGCATCCGGTGGAGGAGGTGCAGGACGTGGCGCCGTCCGGTCCGCGCCGGGATGACCGTGTCGACGCTGTCGCCATAGAACAGCGCCCCGACGCGGTTGCCGTGACGCGTGAGGAGCCGCGCCACCACGGTGACGAATTCCGTCAAGGCCGACTGCTTCTTCATCTCCTGCGAGCCGAAGTCCATCGATGGGCTCAGGTCCAGCAGGAACCACGCCGTGATCTCGCGATCCTCGTTGAAGACGCGCACGTAGGGCGTCTGGAGGCGCGCCGTGACATTCCAGTCGATGTGCCGGACGTCGTCGTGATGCTGGTACTCGCGCAGATCGGCGAGATCCAGGCCAACGCCGCGAAAGAGCGTCCGGTAGTTGCCGTGCAGCGCCCCGTCGAGTCGACGGATCACCGCCCACTCGAGGCGAAGCAGGATGCGCTCAGGATCCCGTGGCAACGTGGACATGGGCGTCGAGCGGCTTCTCGGGTGCCGGAATCCGCTGCATGATTCGGAGGATCAGCGCGTCGGCGGTCAACCCCTCGGCGAGCGCCTCGTAGGTGAGGACCAGCCGGTGCCGAAAGGCGTCGGGCACGAGATCCGTCACGTCTTCCGGTAGGGCGTAGGTGCGTCCGCGCAGGTAGGCGAGCGCCCGGGCGCCCTCGATGACATGGATCGGCGCGCGGGGACTCGCGCCGAAGGACAGGTACTTGGCAAGCTCCGCCAGGCCATAACGCTCCGGATCGCGGCTCGCCGCGGCGAGCCGCACGGCGTACTGGATGAGCGATGGCTCGACGTACACTCGCCGGCACTCGCGTTGCAGCGCGCTGAGTTGCTCGGTCGTGGCCACGGCGGCAACGCCGGGCTCCGCCACGCCCGTCACGCGGTCGACGATGACGAACTCCTCCTCCTCGCTCGGATAGCCCACCAGCACCTTCATCATGAACCGGTCCACCTGCGCCTCGGGCAGCGGGTAGGTGCCCTCGGTCTCGATGGGGTTCTGTGTCGCCATCACCAGGAACGGCTCCGGGACCATGTGGGTCTCCCCGCCGATCGTGACCTGCCGCTCTTGCATCACCTCGAGCAGCGCGCTCTGGACTTTCGCCGGCGCGCGGTTGATCTCGTCGGCGAGCAGCAAATTGGTGAAGACAGGACCGAGCGCCGTGGCAAAGTCGCCGGTCTTCTGGTTGTAGATCCGGGTTCCCACGACGTCTGCGGGGACGAGGTCCGGTGTGAACTGAATACGCTTGAAGGAGCCGCGAATCGTGCGGGCGAGCGTCTTGACGGTCAAGGTCTTGGCGAGCCCCGGCACGCCCTCCACAAGCAGATGCCCCTGTGCCAGAATCGCGACGAGCACGCGCTCTAGGAAGTGATCCTGGCCGACGACGACCTTCTTCACCTCGTAGAGAATACGCTCCATGAGGGGGGAGTGTCCGCCGCGCTCCGAGTCGTTGGTGTCCATACGTCTTCTCCGGTGCCGATCCTGACAAGCAGACTGCACAAGGTTCGTTCAACTCAGGCCGCTCAAAACGGTCCAGACGCAAGGCGGTGTGCGAGGGGCCGAGTGAGGCGTACTCCAGGTACGCCGCAACGAGTGCCCGAGTAAGCCAACGCCGCAGATGGGCCGTTTTCAGCGGCCGGTTAGAAGGGGTGGATGCCCACGGCGGAGGCCGCATTCTCGATGGGCACGGCGAACCCGATGCCGACGAATACCCGCTGCGCGTTCGGATTCAGGATCGCCGTGACGATCCCGACCACCGCGCCGTCGGTGGTCACCAGCGGCCCGCCGGAGCTGCCAGGATTGGCCGCCGCGTCGAACTGAATGAGATTCGTCAGCAGCCGCTTCCCTTGCGGAGATTGGAACTCGCGCCGCAGACCGGATACCACACCGGCCGAAACCGATGGCCCGATGCCGAACGGGAAGCCGACGGCGATCACCTCGTCGCCGGGCGCGAGGTCCTTGGTGGAGCGCATGGTCGCCGGGGCGAGATCGTCGGGGATCTTCGCCGCCTGGAGCACCGCAAGATCGTCCTCCGGTTGCAGCCCGACGACCGTGGCGTCGGACTCGAGCCCGTCGGCAAACACCACGGTCACCCGCCTGGCCCCGGCGACGACGTGCAGGTTGGTGAGGATAATCCCCTTGTCGACGATGACGACCCCGCTCCCGACGCCCGTTTCGGTGTCTGCGTCCTCGTCGGTGCCTTGATGTCCCAACCCGCGCACGCGCACCACAGAGGGTCGAATGATCTCGTACGCCCGCGCCGCGGCCGAGGGCAGGGGCTTGGTCTCCAGCGTGTGCAGAACCGCAGCGTCGATGTCACGCTGAGTGATCGCGCGCGGCGACGGCGTCCATGCCGAATGGAGAAATACCAAAAGCAAGGCGAACAGTCCGCCGGCGACGACCAGCAGCGTTCGCTCATGGCGCCGGAAGAACGCCGGTCCCGACCGGGCGGGCCGCCGGCTCTCTCCCCGACCGGGAGGCGTGCCAGTTGGTTGGGCGGCGCCCCCGGGCGGCGGAACCGCCGGCGCCTCCGGGTGAGCTGTGGGGGATGGTCGGCCAGCCGGCCGCGACCGGCTGGAGCGGCTGTAGAGGGTTTCCCGTTTCATGGGCGGCCCATGCGGCTCATCCGCCGCGGTATGCCCAGTTCATCAGCAAAGGAGGGTTCGCGGGGGAACGATACGCGATCGAACCTCCCGGATGTTGAGAGTATAGACGCCTATGCCGACAACAGGAAGAGCATGCGCGAATTTTTTTCTAGAGCACGCCCAGCCGTCGCGGCGTCAGTCTTCAGCCCGGATTATTCACGAAGGATTCGTGCATAATCCGGGCTTACCTGACGAGCAGCCATTCTCGCCTGCAGCGGGAAGATACGTGGTGGCCGGCGGACCGGGTACCCATTCGTCCGGATGGGTGCGGTATCACCATGGGCCGGCGGCGCCTGATCCGTTCCGGACCGCCGCCCCCAAGGGTTTCTTTTTAGCCCGCATCGTTCGCGAGCTTCGTTCGCGAACGATGCGGGCTAGTGATACACAACACCCGAATCCAGCACGAGCACCTGGCCGGTGGTGCTGTCGCTCCGGCAGAACTCCACGATCTGCCGGGCCACATCGTCCCGCTCTACCGGCCTCTGCAGGGCGGCGGACTTGGTGGTCCGCTCCACCAACTCCGGGGCCAGCTTTGACGTCATCCGCGTGCCCATCATCGTGCCAGGCGCGACCGCGTTCACGGCCACCTCGGGCCCCAGGGCCACCGCCAGGCAACGGGTCAGGTGGATGATGCCGGCCTTGGAGACGGCGTAGGCCATGCTGCTCCCCAGCGGAGCCAGGCCGGCGATGGAGCCGATGTTCACGATCCGGCCGCGCCCCTGCTTTCGCATGATCGCCGCCACCGCCTTGACGCAGAGCAGGGGCGAGGTCAGATTGGCCAACAAGATCTTGTTCCAGAGCTCTAGCGTCAGGCCGTCGAGATCCTTGAACGGCACCGTCTGGTTGAAGGCGGCGTTGTTCACGAGAATGTCCACCCGGCCGTATGCTGCCATCACCTGATCCACCATGCGCTGGATCTCTGCGGACAGCGTCACGTCGGCCTGGATGGCGATGCAACGCGGTCCTAGCGATGACCATTCCTTGGCCAGGGCCTCCGCTTGTTCCTTGGAGTGCTGATACACCCCGGCGACCTGCACGCCGTTCTCGGCGAAGGCCCGGCAGATCCGCTGCCCCAGCCCGCCCGTGCACCCGGTGACAATGGCACTCGTTCCTTTCAGCTCCATGACCGTCCTCCCTGTGGATCCCGCATCAGCGTCCAGCAGGATACCGAGAAAGCCATTTTCGCCCAGGCTGCTCAAAACGGCCCAGCTGCAAGGCGGCACGCCGTAGCCCGAGCGAGGCGTACTGGAGGTACGCCGCAGCGAGTGGCGAGGCGGGTCAACGCCGCAGATGGGCCGTTTTCAGCAGCCGCCTACTCCGCCGCCACGGCCCCGTGTTCCTTTGCGATGGCCAGGAACTCGTCGTCGGTGAGCGGGCGGTGGTGCGCGATCCCGGCGCGCTGACATTCCACCAAGATGCGGCCGATCGCGTCAGGCGAGGCCGTGAGCCCGTAGTCGGTCAGCTTCTTCGCCACGGCCCCCACGTCGCTCCACTTGCCGACCACCACCCGGGGAGTCCGGCCGACCAGTTCGGGCTCGAAGGGGAAGGCGTACGGCCGGACGCCGGCCGCCTCCATGGCGCTCGCCGTCTTCCACTGCTCGACGCTGAACGCGCCCTTCCCGGTGACCGGCTTGAAGTAGTCGAGCGGAATGCCCGTGATCTCTTCGACGACCTTGCCCAGCCACGGGAGCATCTCCAGGCGGAGCCCCGTGTCCACGCCGTAGAGGACCTCCAGGGCCAGCGCCACCTCGTCCAGCGCCGCGTTCCCCGCCCGGTAGCCCAGGCCGTTCACCGCCACATTCAGCCCGGTGGCGCCGGCCTCGTAGGCGGCCAGCACGTTGGCCGTGGACAGCCCGAAGTCGTTGTGGCAGTGGACGTCCACCTCCAGCCCGCTCCACTCGCGCACCTGCCGGACGAGAAACCCGACGGCCGCTGGCCGGGCCACGCCGAAGCTGTCCACCACGGTGACCGCCGAGGCGCCGGCCTGTTTGCCGACCAGCACGGCTTCCTTCACCTGGTCCAGCGTCGCGCGGGTCCCTTCCACCAGGAAGAGATTCGCCTTGCACCCGGCCTTGCACGCGGCGCCGATCTGGTCCGCCGCCTGGTCGAGCAGTTCCTTGCGCGACCGGCGGAGGTCGTAGCGCTGGTGCTCCTCGCCGATGCGGTACCAGACCATGATGTGTCGGACGCCGAGCTCCAGCGCTCGCTCCACGCGGCCGGGATGCCAGGTGACGTAGAGGTCGAGCGGGAGCTTGCGCCGCAGGATGGCCCGCACGGCCTCCAGCCAGCCGGGCACCGTGAGGAATAGCTCCATGCGCCGGATGCCGACCAGCGCCAGCGCCTCGGCGATCCGCACCTTGTCGTCCACGGTGAACGCCACGTCGGCGCACTCCTCGCCGTCTCGCACGGTGATGTCGTGCAGGGCCACTGGGTGCGGGGGCACTTGGAGGCTCGGATCGAAGTTGTGCGGGCTACAGTGCCAGTGGGCTTTACGCCAGGGCTCGTGGGAGTTCGGTTCCATTGGTCACCTCGTGCGTTGCTGGTTACGGATATCGGGCGCAGGCGCCGGGGGGCCGGCCGGCTGTCGGAGCGCCGTCGGGTGGGAGAGGGGCCGCACCTCAGCAGTGCCCCTCGCGCACGGCCTCCGATTCCAGGCTCATGCGGCCGTGAAGGTAGTGCCACAGATCCCGAAGCGTGTACATCACCATCAGGGCGCCGGCGATGGGCATGGCCAGGTACCAGAGGGCCTTCGGCCAGGCCAGGATCGGGGAGGGGGTGGCGGTCCGCAGCGTGAGCACCATCCCCTCGTAGGTGAAGATCAGCAGGAAGAGCAACGACACCAGGCTCAGGCCGATCTCCAGGACCTGCCCCGCCCGCGTGCCGGCCAGCATGCTCGGGACCAGATCCACCCGGAAGTGGGTTCGGCTCCTCCAAAGGACCGCGGAGCCGAGGAAGGTCATCCAGGCGAAGGACAGCTCCACGATCTCGTCCGCCCAGCCCAGGGAGAAAAGCGGCATGAAGCGGATCAGGATCAGGCTCGTCACCAGAACGATGAGCAGGGCGAAAGCGGCCAGGCAGACACCTCGCATGGCGGCGGCGAGGCGGCGATCCATCTGGGCACAACAGGAAGAGGCGCCCGGCGGTGTCATTTCGCCACCCCCATGACCAGGTTCGGAAACCAGACCACTAGACCGGGCACGTAAGTCACCAACCCGAGACAGACCGCCAGGGCCAGAATGTAGGGGCTCAGCTCCTTGGCCAGCGTCCACATTGGGACCTTGCTGACGCTGGACACCGCGTATAGGACCATCCCCACGGGCGGGGTCAGGAGTCCGATCATCAGATTCAGGGTGAGGAGAACCCCAAAGTGCACCGGGTCCACCCCCACCCGCGTGATCATCGGCATAAAGATGGGGATGGTCAGAAGCATGATGGCGATCGCCTCCATGAAGCAGCCCAGGATCAGCAGGATGACATTGATGACCAGGAGGATGACCCAGGGGGTCGAGCTCACGGACATCATCCCCTCGACCAGCGCCATGGGGACCTGCTGCCGGACCAGAAGGAAGCCGAAAATGCTGGCCGCCGCGACGATGAACAGGACCTGGATGGTGTTCTGGACCGTCTCCCAGAGGATCCGGGGGAGATCCGCCGGCTTGATCTCGCCGTAGACCAGCATTCCCAGGATCAGCGCGTAGATGCTGGCGGCCACGGCGGCCTCGGTCGGGGTGAAGATGCCGGCGAGAATCCCGCCGATGATGATGATCGGGGCCCCCCAGGCCGGCGTGGCCTGGAGGGTCGCAATCATTAGCTCGCGGCGGCTCGCCCGCTCCTCGCGGCGGTACCCCCGCCGCTTGGCGAGGATGGCCACCGTGAACATCAGGAAGATCCCCATCAGAACGCCGGGGAGGAACCCCCCCAGGAACAGTCGGCCGACCGACGTGCCGGTGATGCTGCCGAAGAGCACGAAGGGGATGCTGGGAGGGATGATGGGCCCGATGGTGGAGGCGGCCCCCACCAAGGCAGCCGAGAAGGAACGGGGATATCCGGCCTTCTCCATGGCGGGGATCAGGATGGTGGCGGTTCCCGTCGCATCCGCCACCGCCGACCCGGACATCCCCGCCATGATCATGTTGGTGACCACCGTGACGTGGCCGAGCCCCCCCCGGATGTGTCCCACCAGACACTGGGCGAAGTGGACCAGCCGCTGCGTCATCCCGCCGGTGTTCATCAGGTTGCCGGCCAGGATGAAGAACGGGATGGCCAGGAGGGTGAAGCTCGTGGTGCCCGAGTACATGCGGGCCGGGAGCATCAGCAGGACGTCCGCCTGCCCGAGCGCCACGAAGAAGATCACCGCCGTCACCCCCATGCACAAGGCGATGGGAAGGCCCAACATGACGAACAAGAGCAACACCGCGAAGATGGCGGCCGTCATCATGGATTCGGTCTCCGTCCTCCGCTACTTCTTCCTGGCGTCCTCGACGAACTTCAGGAACGTCTTGACGTTGTCCTCGCCATAGCGCTTGTAGATCTTCTCGTTGGCCGACCCGATGGCCCCGCGGAAGGCCTTGAGGTCCGGCCGCGTGACCTGGAGACCCGCCTTCTCGAACTTGCCGATCAGGTCAGTCTCCTCGTTGTTCAATTCCTTGCGCACCCAGTCCCCGGAACTGCTTGGCCTCTTCCTTCAGGATCTGCTTCTGCTCCGGGCTCAGCTTGGCCCACGTCTTGGTGCTCACGACCGGGATCAGGCAGGAATACGCATGGCGGGTGAGGGCCACATGCTTCTGCACCTCGTAGAACTTGGCGTAGTAGATGGCATTCAGCGGGTTTTCCTGGCCGTCCACCACGTTCTGGGCCAGGGCCATGTACACCTCCGGCCAGGCGATCTGCGTCACCACCGCGCCCAACGATTCGAACAACGCCTGGAGGTGGAACTCCGGGGGCACCCGGATCTTCAATCCCTTGACGTCCTCGGGCTTCGTCACCGGCCGTTTGCTATTGGTCAGATTCCGGAATCCCCATTCCCAGTTGGCCAGGTAGATGAGGCCCGCCTTTTCGAACTGGGGAATGAACCACTGCATCGCCGGCCCGTCCATCGTCCGGTGGGCATGCTCGTAATCGTCAAAGATGAACGGGATCTGCGGCGTGGCCGAGGCCTTGACGTGGTTCTCGAGTTGCCCTTGGGTGTTGAGAGACATGTCGAGCGTCCCCAGCACGACCTGCTCGATCATCTCCGGCGGCGAGCCGAGGGAATTGTTGGGGAAGAGCGTCATCTTCACCTGCCCCTTGGTGCGCTCCTCCACCTTGGTCGCCATCTGCTTGGCCCCCAGATACACCGGATGCTTCTCGTCGATGTGCAGGGCCACCCGCAACTGGATCGTTTGCGCATTGGCCGTGGACCATCCGATCTGACACAGAGCGAACGCGGCGACGAGCATCACCACTGTCCATGAGACGCGATGCGACTTCATTCCGGTCCTCCTTTCGACGGTGCAGAGAGACAGTTGGATGTACGGGCCATTCGCAGATCGGTTTGCGGCTCCCGGGCGATCAGCGACAATCTGGCCTTGTGACGTGTCGTAGGGTGGGACAACGTACTCTGGGCCGCACTCATTTATCAAGCGAATTTTCGCGAATGACTCTCCGAAGCGATACAGAAACCCGTGCGGCGGCCCACCCCACTCGGCCACTGGAGTTGGAGCAAGCTTTGGGTTACCATGCGACGCGATTCCTCGGCGCGGGATGCGTATCGGTGGCCTGCGAACCCAATCGCGGAATCCGCACAGAATATCGGAGCGCTAACAAGCTACGCAAAGGGCCACCTTTTTCAGGCTGCTCAAACAGGTCCAGATGCAAGGCGGCCCGCCGAAGGCCGAGCGAGGCGTACTGGAGGTACGCCGCAGCGAGTGGCGAGGCGGACCAACGCCGCAGATGGACCTTTTTCAGCAGCCTGCTATGGAGCGGAGATGGGATTCGCTGGGAAGACCGCCATCGTGACCGGAGCGGGCAAGGGATTCGGCCGAGCGATCGCGCTGCGGTTGGCGCAGGACGGTGCGGGCATCGTGGCAGCGGACATCCATGCGGCTCACGCAGAGGAGACCGCGGCCCTGATTCGCACGGCGGGGGGCGAAGCAACGCCTTGCGCCGTGGACGTCGCGTCGGCGGGAAGCGTCGAGGCGATGGTGCGATGCGCCCTCGCCCACGGTCATGGCCGGGTGGACATCCTCGTGAACAACGCCGGCATCTGGAAATCCACGCCGACCGAGGAGACCACGGAAGCGGACTGGGACCGGGTGCTGGGCGTGAACCTGAAGGGGGTCTTCCTGTGCTGCCGCGCCGTGATCCCGATCATGAAGGCTCAGGCACGCGGGCGCATCGTGAACATCGCCTCAATCGCGGCGCGCAACGGGGGAACGTTTTCCGGCATCCATTACGTCGCGTCCAAAGGGGGCGTCGTGGCGATCACCAAGAAACTCGCCAAGGAGTTGGGCGCCTTTGGGATCGTCGTCAACGGCGTCAACCCGGGCCATAGCGACACCGGCATCATGGCCGGCCTGGACCTCACGGCCGTTCGGGATGCACTCGTCAAGAACACGCCGCTCGGTCGTCCCGCGGAGCCGGAAGACATTGCGGATGTCGTCGCGTTCCTCGCCTCGGACGCGGCGCGTTTCGTCCACGGAGAGACCATCGAAGTAAACGGTGGACTCGTCTGCGACTGATTCCGGGGCGCAAGACAGGCGCGTAACTATATCTGTCGAAGGCCGGGGAAAACTGTGGGCACTGGGGCCAAAAAGTGCGCCAATCGGTACTGGAAACCCGTCTAGACTTCAGAGGGAGGGGTATTACACGGACAGGTGTTCTTTGATGGCCGCGATGACCTCTCGGTAGCCTTCCTCGCTAAGATACTGCTTCTCCACCGGATGAAGGGCAAACGGCTGGCCCCACCCTTGACCGTTCCGATACTTCGGGACAACGTGAAAGTGAAGGTGGGGAGCCAGATCGCCGTAAATCGCATAGTTGATCTTGTCCGGTCCGAAGGCCCGTTGTAGTGCGGCCGCGGTCCGCGAGACATCCCGGGAGAACCGGCCCAGCGTGTCGGGATCCAGCCTGAAGAGTTCGGTCTCGTGCGTATTCAGAGCGACGACGCACCGCCCCCGGTACGTCTGCTCGCGGAACAGGTAGAGAGTAGACGTCTCCAGTCTGCAGATCTCGATCGAGATGCTGGACAGCCGCTCGTCTCGCGCGCAATAGGAGCAATCGCTCGGTTGTGGCTCCATTCGCCTTCCTCTTCTGCGTACCCGAAGTGGCGGACCTCGTCGGATGGCAAATCCATCGGCCTTCACTGCCCTCGCGGGCGCTCCATCGCGGAAACTCCCCCTATTTCATGACCCGTGGCAGCCACAGCGATAAGGCGGGCACATAGGTCACAAGCATCAGCACCGCCAGCATTCCGAGAAAGAACGGCATGAACGCTCGCAATACCTCGCGCATGTTGATCTGGGCGATGGAGCAACACACGAACAGGACCGCCCCGACCGGTGGCGTGAAGAGGCCGATCCCCAGATTGACGACCACGATCGCGCCGAAGTGGATCGGATCTACTCCCAACTGCATGGCGATCGGTCCCAATACCGGAACAAAGATGATCATCGCGGGAGTGAGATCCAGTATGCACCCCGCGATGAGGAGCACGACATTGAACACCAAGAGCAGCAGGAACTTGCTGTGCACTGTCTGGGTAAGGAACTGCCCGATGAGTTTCGGGATCTCCTCGCTGGTCACGATCCAACTGAAGGCGGTCGCGGTGGACACCATGAGCATGACGATGCCGTTGATGAGAATCGTCTCGAGGAGGAGGGTGGGGATGTCCCTGAACGTGAGTTCTCGGTAGAGGAAGAAGCTCAGAATGACGGCGTAGGCCACCGCCACGACCGCCGCCTCGGTCGGGGTGACGATACCCGCGATGATGCCCCCAAGCACGATCACCACCGCCATCAGCGGCAGGATGCCATCCATCAGGACCGCGAGACTCTGGCGGAGGGTATACCGCTCCTCCCGGGGATAATTCCGCTTGTTTGCCAGGACCCAGCTGATCGCCATGAGCACGAAGCCAACGAGGATGCCCGGGATCGCCCCAGCCAAGAACAGATCGCCGATGGATTGATTCATGATGATGCCATAGAGCACCATCGGGATGCTGGGTGGGATGAGAATGCCGATGACCGCGGCCGTTGAGGTCACGGCCACGGCGAAGTCCTTCTCGTAGCCCTTCTTGGTCATGGCGGGAATCAGGATGGACCCGATCGAGGACGCATCCGCCGTAGCGGACCCGCTGATGCCTGCAAAGAACATGCTGGCCACGATGTTGATGTAGGCCAGTCCCCCCTTGAACATCCCCACGAGGACCGAGGCCACCCGGATGAGGCGATCCGAGATGCCGCCGGTAGCCATGATCTTGCCGGCTAGGATGAAGAAGGGGATCGCGATGAGGGGAAAACTGTCGATCCCGGCATACATCCGCTGCGGGATCATGATAAGAGGCGTGGTGCCATCCAGGATGATCCAGAGCGTCGCCGCAATGCCGAGCGCGTATCCGACCGGCACGGTGAGCACGATGAGCAGGACAAAGAAGGAGAATAGGAGGATATCGAGCATCCTAGCTCCCTCCTCGAAGACCCTTGGCCGTCTTGATCAGATGGATAATCGCATACCCCAACGTCAGAAGGGCGGACAGCGGCAGGACGGCGTACACGGTTCCCATGGACATCCGGGACACCGCCGCGGTCTGACGGGACGCGACCCCCAAGAGGGTTGGGGTGGTGATCAAAATACCCGCACTGAAGAGGGCAATCAGCGCGTAGACGGCCACGCGCAACGCATCACTTGTTCGCCGCGACACTTTCCCCTGAAACAGGTCGAGGCGGATGTGCTGGTCGCGGTTCATGACGATGGCGGCCCCCAGAAAGGAGACCCAGATAAAGAGAAACCTGCCCACTTCCTCCGTGAAGGAGATCGGAACCGGAAAGATGTAGCGGGAGAGCACCTGGAAGAGGGTCACAAAAATGAGCAGCAGGAACATGGCCATGGCCACCCGTTCCAGCAGGTTGTCACATGCCCGTTTCAGCCAATCCGTCATGAGTATCCCTCCGAGGTGACGTCGGCATGCGCCGTCGACGCGTTGCCCTCTCTCCCCGCTTCCCGGTCGGGGGCCGGGCGGAATCCGATCCCGCTCAGTAACCCGTGACCCAGTTCCGGTCGCCGTAGGCTTTCCGCCAGTTCGACGCGAACGCGTTCCAGCGCGCCAGGGTATGGCCGTTCTGGAAAAAGAGCTTCCAGACGCCATAGGGCGCCGTGATCTCATCGGCACCCGAAGCCAGGCTCTGGACCAGCTGAGACGCGCTCCGGACCGCCGCCATGAGCTGGGTTGGCAGGCCGTGCTGGTCGTAGATCTCGCGGATTGTCGCGATCAACTGCTCGGTGGGGTTCTCATCCACTTCGCCCAGCAAGCCGATAAAGATCGCGGCGTGGTCCGCCCCTGCTCGGCCCACGGCAATCGCTTCCAGCGTGGAGTGGATCGCCGTGGCGCAGGTCCGGATGCCAGCTTTCTTCAGGTGCCCGATCGCCTGGACGCCGTCCGCATTGGTCTGCACCTTCACGATCACCCGGGGGTGCAGGGCGGCCAAGGCCTTCGCCTCCTCCACCATCTTCTCCGCCCGTTCGGCCACGACCTGGGCGAACACGTCCATGTCGGCGATCGCGCAGATCTCCTTCAGGTTCCGCACATAATCCCGGTTGATTGCCGCCACCATGGTTGGGTTCATGGTGACGCCATCCAGAATCCCCCACTGGGCGATCTCTCGGATCTCGCCCGGCTCGCAGGAATTGAGATAGAGTTTCATGGTGACGTCCTCGTCTGGAGCGTGGCCGGAGGCGGCTCAGGCCGCCTCCGGCCCGCATCGTTACTTACCCGCGTAAGAAAGGGCGGTGCCGACAACCTCCACGCCGACCTTTGCCTTGTTCTTCTCCACAATCGCGGCCGCCGCCTGCTTGAAGGGGGTGAGGTCGAGATCGTTCACCAGCATGCCCGCCGCCTGGAGCTTGCCGATGACATCCTTCTCGTGCTCGTTCCAGAGATTCCGCTCGAACTGCTCCGTCGCCTTCCCCGCTTCCAGCACCGCCTTCTGCTGCGCCGGGGAGAGCGTTCCGTCGAAGAACTTCTTGCTCATGACCACCAGATTGAGATCGTAGAAATGGTTGGTCAGGGAGAAGTATTTCGACGCCTCGTAGAATTTCATGGTGTAGAGGGCGACCGGCGGCTGCTCCGCACCATCCACAACACCCTGCTTCAGGGCGGTGTACAGCTCCCCGTACGGGAGGGGGGTGGCGAGACCGCCGAGGGTATTGATGGTCTCGATCATGACTGGATCGTTGATCACCCGGATCTTCAGGCCCTTGAGATCGGCCACGGTCTTGATCGGCCGCTTTCCGTTGAAGATGCTCCGGAAGCCCGTGTCGAAGAATGCGACCAACTGGAACCCCTGCTTCTCAAGTTCGGCCCTCAGGATGTCACCGAGCTTCCCGTCGAGAGCAGCGAAAACCTCCTTCTTGTTCGTGAAGATATAGGGCAGGCTGAACACCAGGAATTTCGGCGAATACGTGCTGAGTTCCCCCGAGGTGACCTTAACGGCCTGGATAGTTCCCGTCAGCGCTCCCTCGAGTCCTTCCCGGGCACTTCCCAGCTGGCTGTTCGGGAAGATCTTGACCTCGATACTCCCGCCGGACTTCTCCGCCACGGTCTTCGCGAAAAACTCGTGGGCCTTGTAGTGGGGGTTCTGCTCGTTGACCTGATCGCTCAGTTTGATGAGGACCTTCCGGTCCGCCGCGTGAATGGGCAACACCCCCCAGGCCAAGACAGCGGCTGCGAGCACCATCAGCACAATCGAACGGGACCTGTTCATGGTTGCGACCTCCTTCTGCGTTTGATGTGGTCTTCGAGTCCGCTTTGCCGTTCTCCCCCCGCCGCCCAGCAAAGCGACTTACGGTGCGCCGGCGACGGAAGCCATCTCACCAGTTCGGGCCAGAGCAGGACCGTCATCAGCCAGACCAGTTACGAGATGACGACGGCGGTGACGCCAGGATCGACGTCGAATCGCAGTACCTCGGAGGGGCGGGTTGGCCTCCCCGACGTGCACACCCCCGGTCTACCTGGTCTCGCTCGTAAAGTGTCTACTTTGTGTGCAGACGGAGGTACCGGATGAATCCCCGGACAGTGCGCTGCAAATGCGTGACGAGATGACGTCCGGCGGCCTCCCCGTCCCTGCGCACGCACGCCTGAAAGATCCGGCGGTGCTCCCGCCGGCCGTACTCGATCGTGCCCACCTTGGCGAGGTCCAGCCGCAGGTACGGCTCCATCTGTCGCCGGAGCGTCGAAATGGTCTTTCGGAGATACTCTTGATCTGCGCAGGCACAGAGACTGTCGTGAAACTCCCAATCCAGGCGGACCCAGTCGCCGGCTGACAGGCCCGGCCGTTCCATCCGCTCCAGGATGCGGCGGGTCCGTTCAGCCACCTGAGGCGTCATCCGATCGGCCGCACGCTGCAGGGCGAGACGCTCCAGCGCGATTCGGACCTCGAAGATCTCTTCCAACATCCGGCTGTCGAACGCCGCCACCCGAGCGCCGCGCTGCGGATCGAGCACCACAAAACCCTCCGCCGCCAACTGATGGAGGGCCTCCCGAATGGGAATCACGCTGCACCCGTACGTCCCGGCCAGTTCCTGCTGCCGGAGCCGCTGGCCGGGGGCATACACCCCATCCACGATGGCTTCCCGCAACGCCTCGACGGCGGCTTCCTGTCTCGTCTTCGCCGTGGTCATGGCGTCAAGGATTATATAATGTATAAATTCTGTCAAGTAGGAAAACGCACTACGGATCCTTCATACGCATTCCCCCTCGTCATGAGGCGAAGCGACCAACTCCACACGGAAGACGGAGCGCTTGCACAGTGCCGCGCGAATCGCTCTGCTCGCCTTGGCCCCAAGACGCCCGCGCCATCGTCGCACGAACGCTGTCGGACTTGGAATCGTCCGCGAATACAAACGCCCTACCGGTCATTATCCCAGCAGGGCGTTCATGTCTCGCGTCGCGAGAGCGCTAACGAAGGGTTCCTAACCCACAGGATTCGTGAACCGTGTTCGCGAATCCTGTGGGTTGTTTGTCCGTGTTTCCGGCCGGGCGTGCCGGATTATAGCAGGTCAACTCGCTCGTCGTGGAACTCGGCGGCGGTGAGGACGCGCTGGTAGTTCTGCCGGTTGAACCAGGTGAGGTTGTCCTCGGCCGGCCGGGTCGCAGCTTCGATGGCGTTCCAATCCTCCCGGGGCATGTCCCAGTCGGCCGCCTCCAGGTCTTCGAGCATCTGAGCGCGCGTGCTGATCCCCAGGACCACGGCGCTGACGAACTTCCGGCCCAGCGGCCAGGCGATGGCCAGCTTGGGCATGGGGACTCCCGTCCGCTCGGACACGGCCTGGATGGCCTGCGCGGCCCGGTGCCCCTTCGGATGCCAGAAGCGCGCCCCGTCCATTTGCATTCGGAGCTGCATCCGGGTTCCCTTGGGCGGGTCGGCCATCCCCTTGTACTTCCCCGCCAGGAGGCCGGCGCCGAAGACGCCGTAGCATGTCAGGCCGATTCCGCCTGCCACGGCGGCCGGGATCACCTCTTGCTCCAGTTCCCGGTGGATCGAGCTGTAGATGTACTGCGCCGCCACCAGGGGCGCGAGCCCCAACCGTTGCGTGATCCCCGTCCCCGTGGCGATCTGCCACCCGAACAGGTTGCTCACGCCGACGTAGCGCACCTTTCCCTGCCGGACCAGATCGTCGTAGGCCCGGAACGTCTCCTCCAGGGGCGTGACCGGGTCGGGGCCGTGGAGGTAGTAGAGGTCCAGATAATCGGTCTGGAGGCGCCGCAGACTGGCCTCGCAGGCGGCCAGGATGTGCTTGCGCGAGGCGCCGAAGAGGTTGGGCTGACTCCCCACCGGCATGCACGCCTTGGAGGCGAGGACGATCCGCTCCCGAGGTACCTCTCGCAGAAAACGACCCACGATCTCCTCGGCCGACCCGCCGGCGTAGACGTTGGCCGTGTCGATGAAGGTGCCGCCCCCGTCGAAAAACGTTTGCAGGATGGCGCGTGCCTCCGCTTCGTCGCATCCCCACTGCGGAGCGCCGAAGTTGAGCGTGCCGAGCGCGATGCGCGAGACCAGCAGACCGGACGATCCGAGGAACCGATACTTCATTGTGCCGTTCTCCTGTCGGTGAGAAGTGACAACGCGAACATTCAACGCCCGTCACGTAAATCGAGCGCCAAACCCAATCCGAAATTCTTGAACCGCCAAGTTCACCCAGGGCACCCAGTCAGAACGGCAGCAGATTCCCCGAACCATCAAACGGACCGGCGCCGGATCCGTGAGCGGCGTGAGGCGGTCGTGAACGGTCACCTCGGCCAGCAGCGCCTCCGAGCATTCCAGCTCGGTCAGGTGCAGCGTGTTCTTGATCCGGACGACGCGCGCCTGCGCCGGAGGCGTGAGGCCATTCATGTGCAGGGCGGTCTGGATCGCGTCCCGATCCGTGTCGAAGGCCATCGGGATCTTTGAATCGTGGGTATCGCTCGAGGTGATCCCATTCATGTACATGGCCGCATAGTTGATCTGCTTGACGAGCCGCCAGGTCGTCAGATCGGCGAACCCTATGCCAATCGCGTTCCCCTCGCTCTCCGGAGTGAGATCACGAACAAACAAATGACGAACGGTCGGTTTTCCCGCCGGTTTTTGGATAGCGGGCCGCCCAATGACATGGGGATCCATCCCGGCGCCGCTGATATTCTTCCCCATCTCGTCCACGATGAGGAGATCGATCGCTTCGAAGGGTAATCGGGCCATCCAGGCCTTGGCGTCTTTCAAGAGGGCCTTCTCCCCGGATTCGAAGTCCAGCGGGAGCAGGGCCTTCACCGCGGCTGTTTCGCCATAGCCATTCTGGACAATGCCCAACCCAAAGAGAATATGGCCGGTGTCCAGGACGGTTCTCCCCACGAGCGGGAAGATCTCGGCATAGCTGTAGTGTTGCCCGGCTCGATGGTAGTTCTCCGCCCCGTGCTGCTTCCCGAGCCCGATGGCCATCATCTTGAACAGGCCGCTTTCGATCTCGCCGCTGAAGTCCGGGTGGGCGCTGACTCGGCCCACCACGGCGATGTGGTCGGCCTCCCAGGCGTTCTTGTCGCAGTAGACCGTGGTGCCTTTGGTCTTGCCAACCTCCACCACCTCCATGCTGGACCTGACAGGACACCCCATCGTCGTTTCGGTGACCCCGTAATGCTCCAGAACCTTGGACTGCCCCTCGGCGGTGGCCCCCCCGTGACTACCCATGGCCGGGACAATGAAGGGCTTGAGCCCCAGGGATTTCGCTTGGTCCACCACGGCCCGGGTAATGCGATCGATGTTGGCGATGCCGCGGCTGCCTGCCGTAATGGCCACGGTCTGGCCCGACTTCACCAGATCCCGGAGGCGCAGCGACTCGATCGATGCTCGGACGGCTGCCGGGATGTCGGGGAGCCTGGGGCCGTCCAACTCCTGCCTCACGCGGAACATCTTTGGACACACCATGATGGAACCTCTATGTGATGTGATGTTGGGCGCAACAAGCGCGTACGGCACTCACCATGGAGTTGCCCCGGGGCCTTCCGGATCTCGCCCCCGCCGGCAGCTCGAGCAGGTCAAACCCAACGAGAACCCGTGCTCCGCCAGACGATCGCGCGACCTAGTGTCCTGTGCCCGGCACCGATTCGCCAAAGTCATCACGTCGCTAGCGCCTCAGTTCTCATCCCGAGGACGCTGCGCCAGACCCATCCTGTGCATGGGTACCCCCTGGCCGGCTCCGGTCCGCGAGTCTCGTCGCAGGCGGGACGACCCGAAGCAACGCCGGGCGGTTCTCGACAAGGCGACAAGACGTCGGAGGGCGTTGAGCTGAGGCCCGCACATCGTCAACGACGTCGCGACGACACTAGCGCCCTCGCAGCTTTGGGTCAAGCATGTCGCGAAGACCGTCGCCCAAGAGGTTGAATCCGAACACGGCGAGCATGATCGCCAATCCCGGGAAGATGCTCATCCAAGGCGCGGTCTCGAGGTAGGTTCGCCCCTCGTTCAGCATCGTACCCCAGGATGGATCCGGAGGCTGTGTCCCGAGGCCGACATAGCTTAGCGACGCTTCCGTCAGGATCGCAAAGGCGAGCGCCACGGATGCTTGCACGATCAGCGGCGCCAAGACGTTCGGCAGGATATGGCGAACGATCACACGGCCGGACCCAGCGCCGAGGGCGATCGCCGCCGACACGTGCTCGCGCGCCCGCTCGGCCATAACGGGGCCGCGAGCGACGCGGCAGAAGAGAGGGACGTAGACCACCGCGATGGCTACCACCGCGTTGTCCAGCCCCGGACCGAGCATGGCCGAGATTGCGACGGCCAGCACCAGCGTCGGGAAGCTGAAGAGGACGTCCATCACCCGCCCGATCGCAAGGTCGGACCACCCGCCGACGAAGCCGGCAACGAGACCGAGAGCGGAGCCGACGACGAACGCCACGCTCATGCTCGACAGCGCCACACCAAGGGCAATCCGGCTCCCGTGGATGGTCCGGCTCAGTACGTCCCGTCCGTAACGATCTGTCCCGAACCAGTGCGCGCTCGACGGCCCCTTCAGCGCGTCCATCACCTTCATTTCGGTGGGGTCGTACGGCGCGATGGTGCTCGCGAACACCGCGAGCACCACGAGGAGCAAGACGATCGCCATCCCGCACAGGACCAGCCGATTCCTCAGCCCTGGACGGACGACGCTGCGCCAACCGATGGCTGACTTGGCGGTCATGTCGTCAGCCATAGCGAATCCGCGGATCGATGACCGCATAGACGAGATCCACGGCCAGGTTGACTAGCATGAAGAGTGCGCTGACGAACAGGATGGTGCCCTGAACCAAGGGGTAGTCGCGCTGAAACACCGCCCAGAGGATCAATCGCCCCACGCCCGGCAGGGTGAAGACTTCCTCGGTGACGATCGCGCCACCGAGGAGGTAGCCCACCTGGACGCCGACGACCGTGATGAGCGGGATCAGGCTGTTCCGCATCGCGTGGACCCAGACGACGGTTCGCTCCGACACGCCCTTCGCTCGCGCCGTACGCACGTAATGCTCGCGCATGACCTCGAGCAGGGATGAGCGTGTCATCCGCATGAAGACCGCAGCCACGGCCGTGCCGAGCGCCAAGCTGGGTAGCGCCATGATGGCGAGATTGGCGCGCAGGTTGGTCCAGGGGCTCACAAACGCGACGGCAGGCGCCCAGTGGAGCCAGAGCGAGACGGCCAGGATCAGCATCGTGGCCTGCCAGAAGACGGGGATGGAGAGGCTGAAGAGACTCACCACTCGCGCGACGTGGTCAAGGTAGGTGTTCTCCCGTCGGGCGGAGAGGATCCCCAGCGGGATGCCGAAAACCAGCGCGACGACCATCGCACCCACCGTCAGCTCGGCGGTCACCACGAACCGGCTCAGGATCATCTGAAGGACGGGGATCCCGGTGCGCCAGCTTGTCCCCAGATCGCCCTGCAGGAGCGACAAGAGCCACCGACCATACTGCACATGGATCGGAACATCCAGGCCGAAGAAGGCCCGCAGCGCTCGGACCGTTTCCTCGCTGTAGCTCCCCTCAGTGCCGATCATCTGATCTACGATCGTGCCGGGGATGAGACGGATCAGGAGGAACACCGCGAGCGTAACGCCAAGCAGCGTCGGGAGAAGGGACAAGGTGCGAATTATCGCGTAGCGGAACATGTCGTGGCCCAACACCGCCAGGCCCCGGCTGGCCGGGGCCTGGCGGTAGCGGACGGTAGCGGACGCTAGCCGAGCGCGACCGTCCGGAAGTTATAGAAGAGGGACGTGAAGTGTTGCTCGTACTGGACGCTGCTCTGCACGACCTCGATCAGATCGGGCGAGAAGGTCCAGATCGCCAGAGCACGCTCGACCATCAGGCGCTGAGCCTTGTCGTAGGTCTCCTTGCGTTTGGTCCGGTCGATGGTAGCCCGCCCTTGGTCGAGCAGGGCGTCCACTTCGGGATCCCCGCCATTGGTCCACTGCTGCTCGCTGCCATGGAAGCGGCGGAAGAAGAGCGAGTCCGGATCCGCCTCGCCATTCGTGAGCTGCATTGAGAGGTCGAAGTTGAAGTTGGGCTTGATGATGTTCTTGATCCACACACCGTACTCTTGCTGCACGATCTGCGCGTCGATCCCAACGCGCTTCAGGTGCGCCGAGATGACCTGAGCCCCCGCCACCATCGTCGGGAAGGTCGGGATCGCCAGGATCGAGGTCTTGAACCCGCTCGGAAACCCGGCATCGGCGAGCAGCTTCTTGGCGCGTTCGATGTTCGGCGTGTACCACTCCTTGTACGCATCGAGCGGCAATGCCCAGGGCTTCATCGCGGGGGTGGCCGGGCCGGTAACCTGGCCAAGTCCCGAGGCCGCCACCGGAGCACTTCGTTCCGGTCGATGGCCAGACCGAGGGCCTGCCGGACGCGGACGCTGGTGAACGGTTTCCGCCCCATATTGATCATCAGGCAGTCGAACCCGAGCCGCGAGGTCCGGAGTGTGGTGAGCCGCTTATCGTCCTTGACCAGGAGGTAGTTCTTGTTGTCCTCGAGCATGGCGTGGTGGATGTTGCCCGTACGGAGCTGGGCGATGATGCTCGCCTCGTCGGGGATGATCCGGATCTCGATGGCGTCGACCACCGGCTTGCCCTTGTCCCAGTAATCGGGATTCCGCCGCGCCTTCAGATGACTCTGCGGGACCCACTCCTGCAGGATGAAGGGACCGGTCCCGATGGCGGTCCGTCCGCAGATCCCCGCGCTTCTCGACCTCGTCCCGCGGAACGATCGCCGACCAGTTTCCGAGCCAACCCCGCCAGCAACGACGCGGTCGGCGCCTTGGTGTGGATCCGCACGGTGTACTTATCCGGGATCTCGATACCCTCGACGGCCGCGAAGTAGCCCCGGCCGCCCGAGCCGACCTTGGCGTCCATGACCTTCTCGTAGGTGAACTTGACATCGTCCGCAGCGAAGCTCGCGCCCGTTGTGGAACTTCACTCCGCGCCGGAGCTTGAAGGTCCAGCTCTTGCCATCCGGGGACACCGTCCACGACTCGGCCAGGGCGGGATGGATGGCGCCGTCGGTGCCCCACTCCACCAGCCGATTGTAGAACAGGACGTCGATCCGCTGGCGGGAGGCCGCCTGCTCCAGAATCGTGTCCAGACTCGGGGCCTCCGTGGTCTTGGCGGAGATGAAGGTGCCGCCGGTCTTGCGC
>CAWJSJ010000004.1:0-264530 GCA_963845565.1 uncultured Methylomirabilota bacterium | reverse complement strand
TGCTGAGGCAGCGGTCGGTCCCCGGCTGTCCCAGGTGCCGCTCCCGTTGTAGTCGAGGTAGAAGGTGCCATCCGAGGGGCGGAAGACGCCGACCTTGGCGAACCCGCTTCCGTCCCGAGTCGCCGATCAGCGGGGTATCGCCGGCGAGACCGATGCTGAGGCAGCGATCCGCGCCGCAGCCGTCCCACTGCCCGTTCCCGTTGTAGTCCAGGTAGAAGGTGCCGTCACTCGGGCGGAAGAGGCCGCGCAGCCTGGCCGAAGCCGCTGCCATCCCAGTCGCCCACGAAGGGGAGGTCGCCCGCGAGGCCGATGGCCAGGCAGCGGTCGGCGCCACAGCCGTCCCAGGTGCCGTTCCCGTTGTAGTCCAGGTAGAAGGTGCCGTCACTCGGGCGGAAGGCGCCGACCTTCGAGGTGCCGCTGCCGTTCCAGTCACCCACGAGCGGCACGTCCCCATTCATGCCGATCTGGAGACAACGGTCGGTGCCACAGCCGTCCCAGGTGCCGCTGCCGTTGTAGTCGAGGTAGAAGGTGCCGTCGCTGGGGCGGAAGGCGCCCACTTTGCCGGTCCCATTGCCGTTCCAGTCGCCCACGAGGGGAACGTCGTTGAGCATACCGATCTGGAGACAGCGATCGGTGCCACAGCCGTCCCAGACGCCGTTCCCGTTGTAGTCGAGGTAGAAGGTGCCGTCGCTCGGGCGGAAAGCACCGACCTTGTTGGTACCGGTCCCATCCCAGTCGCCGACCAGGGGGACGTCCCCGGTCATCCCGATCTGAAGACAGCGGTCGGTGGCGCAGCCGTCCCAGACGCCGTTACCGTTGTAGTCGAGGTAGAAGGTGCCGTCACTCGGGCGGAAGGCCCCGACGGCGTCGGGATTCCAGAGGAACGGGGCGGTCACGGTCCGGGCCTGGGTCATCGTCACCACACAGGCCCCGGTGCCGGAGCACCCCTCCCCGCTCCAGCCCAGGAAGTGGGCGCCGGGCGTAGGAGTTGCCGTGAGAGTGACCAGCGTGTTGTAGTTGTAGATCGCCGCGCAGGTAACGCCGCAGTCGATGCCGCCGAGATCGGCGGTGACCGTGCCGGGGCCGGTCTTGGTAACGGTGAGGGAATAGGTCAGCAGCGTGAACGTCGCCGTGCAGGTCCGGTCCGCACTCATCGTGACGGCGCCGTCACTGCAGTCGGCGTCCCCGCTCCAGCCGGTGAAGGCCGAGCCGGTGGCAGGAGTTGCCGTGAGGAGGACGGGGGTACCGGAGTTAAAGGTCGTCGTACAGGTCGTCCCGCAGTCCACCCCGGCGGGACTGCTCGTCACCGTGCCCGCCCCGTTCCCCGCCTTGGCCACGGTGAGGTGGAAGTACTGGAAGACGGTCACCGTGCCCGCCTCCGCGCTCACGCCGCCGGCGGCCGTGACGCCGCCTGCCCCCAGGAACCCGCCATCCACGTTGTAGTAGAGCGCGATGCGGCCGCCGCCGCCGCCGGGATACGCCGGCTGACCACCCCACATGCGAACGCCGCCATTGGCCGCAAATAGGCCGGACCCGGCCAACGTGCCGACCGTCGCCCAGATCGAGCCGCCCGAACCGCCGCCGGAGTACGTTGCCCCCGTTGCCACCGTTCGCGGAAATCGTTCCATTGTTCGTGAGCGTACCAGTGGCGATCAGCCGAATTGCGCCGCCGCCGTTGCCGCCGACTGAGACGGTTGCGCCGCCAGCGCCGGAGCCGAGGTCCGCCGGCGCGGATGCCGATCCGTAGGTGGGGCCCGCACTACATCCGGTGTAGGCATAGCCCACACCGCCATAGCTGCCGCCCGCGCTGTCATATACAGCGGACCCGCACCCGCCGCCCGGCCCATTTCCTGCTGCGCCGGTGGCGCCGCCGGTGTAGCCCTGCGCATCCGCGTTGATCGTGCTGCCGGCGTCCACCTGGACATTGGCAGCGCTAATCGTCACGCCCTGGCCGGCCCATTGGCCGCCCACTTGCGCTGTCACGTTCTTTCCCTGTGCAACGATGGTCGACGTGCCGCTCAGCAAGAGCGTGCCAGCGACATTCAGGGTCGCCCCACCCCCGATGACCAGGCGGGATCCATTGTGAATGGTGACGTCTGCAAAACTCACGACCGAATCTTGAGCGATCGCAAACGTCTGGCCACCTGTGACTTCCAGGTCATTGCTAATGCGATCGATGAACGCCACAGTTCCCGGTTCTGCGCCCGGCCCGCCGTTGGCCGTCGATGAATTGAACCCACTGAAGCCGCCGGCGACGTTGTAGTACACCGCGATCCGCCCGCCGCCGCCGCCCGAGACCGGCTGTTCCTGCCAATAGCGGAGACCGCCATTGGCTGTGAATACGCCGGATCCCGTCAGCGTGCCGACGGTGGCCCAGATCGAGCCGCCTGAGCCGCCCACGGCATAGGCGTCAAGACTGCTTGGTGGCCAATTGGGGCCGCCGTTCCCACCGTTGGCCGAGATCGTGCCGTTGTTCGTGAGCGTGCCGGTCACGATCAGCCGGAGGGCGCCGCCGCCGTTCCCACCGACGCGAGCACCCGGACAGGAACTACCGGCACACGTCGTGGTGCCGCCGCCGCCGGACCCGAGATCGGTCGGCGTCAGGGCCGACCCATAGATCGGGCCCGCACTACACCCGGTTGTCCCATAACCTACCCCACCGTAACTGCCCCCCGCACTGTCGTACATGTCGGATCCACACCCGCCGCCCGGCCCGTTCCCCGGTGCACCGGTGGCGCCCCCGGTGTAGCCCTGCGCATCCGCGCTGATCGCACTGCCGGCGTCCACCTGGACGTTCGCAGCCGTGATGCTCACGCCCTGGCCGACCCATTGGCCGCCCACCTGTGCGGTGGTATTCTTGCCTTGAAGAGTGATCGTCGAGTTCCCGGTGACCGTGATCGTACCGGTCGCGCTGATCGTCGAACCGCCCCCGACGATCAGTGTGGCCGCATCGCGGACCGTGATGTCGTGAAACGCCAAGGACGAATTCTCACCATAGATGAAGACATGAGGCCCTGCCACCAGCAGATCGTTCGCTGTCGTATTGAAGAATGCGATGGTTCCCTGTGTGGCGCCTGGTCCACCGCTAACGGTGGACGTGTTGAACCCCGTGAACCCGTCATTGGCCGCGTAGTATAATGCGATCCGCCCGCCGCCGCCGCCCGAGACCGGCTGTTCCTCCCAATAGCGGAGACCGCCATTGGCTGTGAATACGCCGGATCCCGTCAGCGTGCCGACGGTGGCCCAAATCGAGCCGCCTGAGCCGCCCACGGCGTACGAGTCGAGGAGCGGGAGCCAATTGTAGCGCCCATCCCCGCCGTTCGCGGAAATGGTCCCGTTGTTCGTGAGCGTCCCGGTGACGATCAGGCGGATCGCGCCGCCGCCGTAGCCGCCGACGTTGTCCGCAGGGCAGACACCGCCGGCACACGTTGTGGTGCCGCCGCCACCGGAGCCGAGATCGGTCGGTGTCAAGGCGGAGCCATAGATCGGGCCCGCGCTGCAGCCGGTTGTCCCATAGCCTACCCCACCGTAACTGCCCCCCGCACTGTCGTACATGTCGGATCCGCACCCGCCGCCGGGGCCGTTCCCGGGATTCCCGGTTGCTCCTCCGGTGTACCCCTGCGCATCCGCGCTGATCGCACTGCCGGCGTCCACCTGGACGTTACCCGCCGTGATGCTCACACCATACCCTTGCCACTGGCCTTCCACCTGCGCTGTCGTATTGGCGCCCTGCAGCGTGAGCGTGGCCCCGCTTGTGACCGTCAAGCTGTTCAAGGTGTACTGGCCGGCCGGCCAGGTTGTGTTTGCAGAAATGACGACATCCCCGGTCTGGGCAAAGGAGCTGTTTGCCGGCAATAACAAGAGGCTGATGACCACCACGGCCCAACAGGAGAACGGGAACGAAAGACGATGCGAAGAATCGGGGGAAATGAAACGCGGAGTGCCAAGACGGTTGCGCCATGGTGTGTGTGCGCTTCGGCACATGGGTGACCTCCCTCGCTCTTGTTAAGTGCCAACCTGTTCGAGTACGCGATTTCAGCCCAGTAGGTCTCTCCGTCGCTGGCTTCGTGATTCGTCCAGCTCGTGTCGGTCGTTATTTCGAGAAACCAAGAGAGAGTTGCCTGATTCCCTCAAGAAAAAGCGCCGGTCCGCACACGCTCTTGGCTTTCTTTCCGCAGCCCGGTTGTCCCGCGCTCCGCGGGATCCGCGGCTGTCCGTCCACGCCTCACGGCGAGGTGGCGTTTCGGCAACCCGGTTATGCCGCGGACGTATAGAGAGCTTCCTCGCGTCCGCGGGGACTCCCACATCGCGTGTGAGGCGTCCCCGACGCGTGCGCGCAGTCTTATAAGCGTTCGTTCGTGATCTAGTAAGGGGAGGGTGTGGGATGGGACAACGCGGCACCGTTCCGCCGGAAAAGAAAACGCCCTCCCGGCCCGAAGGCAAGGAAGGCGTTGCTTGTTCCCTGAACCGCTCTTGTTGTCAGGAAACCGACTCTCGATACGAGACCGCTTTCCCCCTATTTCATGAGCGTCCTGGCGTGCAGCCCAGACGGTTCCTGGCTCAGTGCGTTTACAACGACGAGTACTGGAACGCGCGAGCGCGTTTTCCATTCGTGGTCAATCGTCCAGTGACAACCACAAGTGAGACCACGGTGGCACCTTGTCGCGAATGCCGCAGGCGCTCCAGCCTGGGCAATCTCACTCCTCGCGTGGAAACGCTCCGTCTCCCAACGCCCCCGGTTCCACCCCCACGATACACCACTCCCCCGAACGTACTTGCAGTGAGGAACGCAAGCGCGATGCCAGGGGTCGGAGATCTCTGCAACTTATCATAAACACAATGTCAAACGTCAATTGGAGCCATAGGAGGAAATCCGTGTCGCGCAAAAACTGTTGGCTTTTCCGTCATTCGTTGCTCAATATACATATGACACTGGTTTATATTTAACCTGTAATGATTTATTTACAAGAGGTCTGTCTTGCAGAGAAATACCGGTGTCGGTTCCCAACACACCTGATCCGTTCGCGGGCGAGATTAACGAAAAACGGTCTGCCGCGATAACCGTCTTGCACGCCATTTCGTTCACCCCCTGAGCGCGCCCGAAACCCGGTCACCACTTCCCCACAAGGGGTTCGTCCCCATTCATCCCGATGCTGAGACAACGATCCGGTCCACAGCCTTCCCAGGTGCCACTTCCGTTGTAGTCCAGGTAGAAGGTGCCGTCGCCGGGACGGAAGGCGCCGACTTTCGCCGTCCCGCTGCCGTTCCAGTCCCCGACCAGGGGGATGTCGCCGTTCATGCCGATCTGAAGACAGCGGTCGATGGCGCAGCCGTCCCAGGTGCCACTTCCGTTGTAATCGAGGTAGAAGGTGCCGTCAGTGGGACGGAAGGCGCCCACCTTCGAGGTGCCGCTGCCGTTCCAGTCCCCGACCAGGGGGATGTCGCCGTTCATGCCGATCTGAAGACAGCGGTCGATGGCGCAGCCGTCCCAGGTGCCACTTCCGTTGTAATCGAGGTAGAAGGTGCCGTCAGTGGGACGGAAGGCGCCCACCTTCGAGGTGCCGCTGCCGTTCCAGTCCCCGACCAGGGGGATGTCGCCGTTCATGCCGATCTGAAGACAGCGGTCGATGGCGCAGCCGTCCCAGGTGTCGTTGCCGTTGTAATCGAGGTAGAAGGTGCCCGTGGCGGCACGGTACACACCGACCTTAACCGAACCCGTGCCGTTCCAGTCGCCGACCAGGGGATTGTCGCTCGAATTCCCACCCACAGGGATACACTTGTCGGTGCCGCAGCCGTCCCATGTGCCGTTGCCGTTAAAGTCGAGGTACCAAACGCCCGTGGATTTACGGTAGACCCCGATCTTGTCGGTGCCCGTGCCATCCCAGTCGCCCACCACGGGGGTATCCCCGGTCATCCCGAAGACGTAGCAACCGTCCGTGGTGCAGCCGTCCCAGGTCTGGTCGTGATCCCGGTCCACATACCAGGACCCGCCCCGGAAGACACCGACCCCTGCCGCATGTGCGGGAGAAGCGGAGCCGGGCGTCAGGATAAAGAGCGTGATCGAACTGGCGGGAAGCATAACGTCGAATTCGCTTCCGGTGAGTGGCTGATTGGGGAGTTGCTCGATCGCGGACACGTTGGCCGCACTGTACCGGTATACCGCTGCGGTGGATGTTGGAACGAACCCGGTCAGGTTGACACGGCTGGTCAGGCTGGACGCGGTCTTGTTGATGATGATCACGGTCAGTGCGCTGCCGTTGCTGCGCTGGGCGGCATACACGGCAACGGCGCCCTGGTCGTCGCTGGCCGCCGCCACGCTTATGTCTCCGAACCCTTGCCCCGTGCCGTCATAGTTGCGGTACATCCGGAAGGCGAACGCCCCGGGCTGTGTGGCCGTGGGCGGCCCCCACAGGGTTGCCAGGTCCATGCCCTCGCGGCCAAAGATGCCCAGCACGTCGGCCTGCGCCAACGCGCCGTTGATGTGATCCAGGGCTCCCCAGTTGTATTCCGTGATGGCGAGCCTCGTGCCCGGGTAATTGGCCATGACCCACTCCTGCATGCGCGGAATCAGACGCACGGAAACCCCGCCAGGTGCCGTGTCGGAGACCCAGCTTTCGTCGAGATACGACGGATCCCAGAGCGACCGCGTTGACCGCAAGCGGAGCGCCTGCGTGGCGGCGCCACCGGCCGACGACAGCGCCACCCCGTTCGCTTGCGGATAATAGTGGAGATCGAGGTAATCCAGGATGCGCGTGCCCTGCTGCTGCTCGTACGCTTTCATCTGCTGAAGGTACCAGGCCACGAACGGCGTGTTCCCGTGGGCCTGGTAGTCGGGGCCGTTACTGCAACCGTCGAGCGCCGAGTAGAAGTAGGCGCACCAGCCCCACAGCACCGGGCCGAGCGTCTTCGCCGACGGATCGGCGGTCTTGACCGCTGCGGCATACTGGTAGGTGCGATCCCTTAGCTCGTCATAGGTGGTCGGCAGAGGGTGGACGTCGCGGTGCGTGCTGCTCCACAGCATCGGCTCGTTGTCGAGATTGTAGTACGCAACGCCGCCGTGCGCTGCGGTTCCGTATTTGCCGATGAGATGATTGACCCACGCCGTGACGAAGTCGGGGCCGATCTGCATGCTGGTGTCGGCGGGGTCGTTGCCGACGATTGGGGAATTGTCGGCGTGCCTGCCGTTCCCGCAGTTCGAATCCCAGGAATCGGTGCTCTGCTGCGGGCCGTACTTGCTCACCTTGAAGGCACAGTCATACGGATGATTTCTCGGGCTGGTGCTTTTCGGCGTCCAGCCGATGAGCGGGACGGTGATCAGCGTCTTGGTTTCAGTCCGGCGGTCCTGCTCCACGAATTGATCGGATGCCGATCCGTGCGGCAGCGCGGCGACGTTGACGGTGCCCTCCTGGAGATTCTCGAAGTACCAGTCGCTGCCGACGTTGATCATGCTGGTTTGCCAGTTATACCGCGTTGTCGAGTTGCCTCCCCAGCGTCGCACCGGCAGTCTCAACTCGGCAGCCAACGGCTCGTCGGCGAAGTTTATCCCGTAGATGCCGTCGCTGATGGCGCGCCGCCCGGTGGCGACATTGATGCGCAGCGCGGGTCCGGCTCCTGGCGGTGGTGGAGGCGGCGGAACGATCCCTTGGGTGATGAACGACACATCGTCGAGATAGTATGTCGGCTGTGCGCCGCCGCTGGTATCTTGCCAGACGATCCCGCCGATCTGCGCTGGATTGCCGAGATCGGCGAGCGGAACCTTCACCTGGGTCCATGTGCCCGCACTGGCAGAGACCGCCACAGCGTGATCCGTAAGAAGCGTGTGGGTGCCGTCCGCCAGCACGACTTGCACTGCCTGACCGCCCTGGCCCCCCCCAAGAATCCAGAATTGCAGCGTATCATGCGATCCGATGGATTCCGGCGTGTTCGTGGCAAGGTACAGGCCTGCCCACGCTCCGGTGTACGTCACGGCGAGGGACCGTGTGCCGCTGTGCACGGGAGAGGTGTTGGCGAAGCCGGTCGTGGTGTTCCACGACCAGTTCTCCCAGCCCGCAGCCAGGCCGTCGCCGTACACCGCAAGATCCGCCGCGTTTGCGTCACTGCCGCACGGCAGCGTACCCGCGACCAAGACAAGAAACATCCCCATTGCACCGCACACGCGACAGATCGATGAACTCATCGCCGCCTCTCCTTTCGCAGCATGATGCACGGAGTATGATGACGGCTCAGGATGTTGCAACCCGAAAAAGCTGTTCCGGACGACCGGTGGAGAGGCCGGTATGCCAGGGCGCGACTTCTTTGCAGCGCGTAGGGCGAAGGCCCGACCGCGGCGGGACGACGTTCGTCGGGCCAACGGCACGAGCGGGAAATACGCGGCATTGCGTAGCGAGGTAAGGGACGGACGGGCAAGCGGACTGGTCCCGAGGGCACGCGGGAAGTCGCCGAGTTCGTCGCTCCCGGATCCCCGCGCTACCTAGAGTGTTGAGGTGCGGACTCCACGATGACCAGGATGCTCCCGCAGGCGACGCCGTCAATGATGGCGCAGAGGCGGAGGGGGATGGTGGCGTCGCCGAGCCGCACGTCGAGCCGGCATTGCTGCGGCTCGATCGCCGCGGCGAACTCTCCGAAGAGATCCTGCAGGGTCTGCCGATCCTGCACCGAGACGAACGCGGTCAGAGGCTCTCCGACCAGGTGGAACTCTTTCGCCTTCAGAATGCGACACGCCCCGGGATTGGCCATGAAGATGCGGCCGCTGGGGTCGAGCTCCAAAACTCCCGCGCCGAGGGCACGCAGCACGTTGGCGTAGTGACGCCGCTCGTCGAGCATCTCCTGGATCATGCGTCGCGGCCGGACGTCCTTGTATCCGACCACGCCGCTGTCCATGGACGGCCGCTCCACGTTCTCCTCGAGCTTCCGGATCGCCTGGAGGATGTGTTCGCACGTGATGGGCATCGCCCCCTTGGCCACATACGCATCGGCGCTGAGCTCGGGGAAGTTGCGGAAATCCTGCGGGCTCAAAGAAGAGAAGGCGATGATGGGCGTGTTGCGAAGCGCGGGATCTTGCCGGATCAGCCAGCACGCCCGCGCCCCGTCGATCTTGGGCATCACGACATCCAGGATCACGAAATCCGGCCGCTCCTTGCGGCAGAGCTCCAGCGCCTCCAGGCCGTCGTGCGCAACCGAGACCTGGAACCCGCTGGCGCGCAAGAAATCGCTCACGACTTCCAGGATGAGCAGATCGTTATCGGCGATCAGGACCGACTTGGGGGGGTGAGGGGCGTGCTGTGGCGTTTTCATGGCGCGTGCTCTTTGGCCGCTCGCCGTTGGCTGTCGGCCTCCGGCTCCGACCGCTGTCCCCTGTTCTCGGTTGTCGGTTGTCGGTTGTCTGATCTCTGTCCTCTGACCTCTGCTGTTCTCCTTCTGGTTCTCAGCTCTCAGCTTTCGGCTCCGCGTCCTCTCCGGCGCCGCCACGGCCGCCCGGCCGCGCGATGCCGTGCTTGTCCATCCGGTACAAGAGCGTGTGCCGCGTGATGCCCAGATACCGCGCCGCGCGGGACTGGTTCCAATCGTGCTTCTGGAGAGCCCGCAGGATCAACTCCTTCTCCACCACCTCGAGCGAGAGCCCCGCCTCAGGCAGGCTGACGGCGAGGGCCGCCGATTCCTTGGTCTTGGGCGACCGGATCGTCTCCGGCAAATCGCTCACCGTGATGACGTCGCCCCGGTGGAAGATCAGCGATCGCTCCAGGGCGTTCTCCAATTCGCGCACGTTGCCGGGCCACTCGTACGTCTCCAGCGCGCGAAAGGCGTCGGGCGCGATGGTCAGGCGGAGCGGCGCGCCCAGGCTCTTCAGGAAGTGCTGCGTGAGCGCCCGGATGTCCTCCCGCCGCTCACGGAGCGGCGGGATGGAGAGCGGCACCACGTTCAGTCGGTAGTACAGGTCTTCCCGGAACTCCCCGGCCTCGATGGCCTTGGTGAGGTCCTTGTTGGTGGCGGCCAGCACCCGTACGTCCACCCGGATGGGGCGATTGTCCCCGACGCGCTCCACGGTGCGCTCCTCCAGCGAGCGCAGGATCTTCACCTGCAGCTCCGGCCGCATCTCGCCGATCTCGTCCAGGAAGATGCTCCCGCCGTCCGCCGCCTCGAACTTCCCCATCCGGTCCCGGATCGCCCCCGTGAACGACCCCTTGACGTGGCCGAAGAGCTCGCTCTCCAGCAAGTTCTCTGGGATCGCGGCGCAGTTGACGGCGACGAAGGGACCGCGGGAGCGCGAAGACAGCCCGTGGATGGCGCGCGCCACCAGCTCTTTCCCGGTGCCGCTCTCCCCCAGGACCAAGACCGTCGTCTCGGTGGGGGCCACCCGCCGGATCATTTCCACGATCTGCCGCATCCCCGGGCTGTCGGCCACGATGCTGTCCACGTCGCTGCGCGACTTCAGCGCCTGACGCAGGACCACATTCTCGCGCTGCAGCGCCTCCAGATCCAGCGCCTTGCGAATGGTCAATTTCAGCTCGTCGCGGTTGAACGGCTTGCTGATGTAGTGGAAAGCGCCCGCTTTCATGGCCTCCACGGCCGTCTCGATGGTGCCGAACGCCGTGAGGATGATGACCTGGATCTTGGCGTCCAGCTTGCGGACCTCCTCCATCACCTGGAGACCGCTCATGCCGGGCATCCGCACGTCGGTCAGCACCAGGTCCGCCCCCTCCTTCTTGAGGAGCTCCAGCCCCTGCGCGCCGCTCGCCGCCGTGAGAACGGCGTACCCCTCCTGGGCCAGGTTGTATTCCAGCACGCGCCGCAGGCTCTCGTCGTCGTCGATGACCAGGATCTTGATCCGCTTCATTGCTGCGCGCTTCCTTCCAGAGGGAGCGTAATCGCAAACGTGGTCCCCTTCCCGGGTTGACTCACGACCCGGATGGTCCCGCGGTGATTCTCGACGATGCGGTAGGTGATGGCGAGCCCCAAGCCGGTACCATCTTTCTTGGTGGTGAAGAACGGGTCGAACACCCGCGCCATCTCCGCCTCGGGGATGCCGGTCCCGGTATCGTCGAACACGACCTCCAGCCACTCATCGCGGTCGCTCGGTTCCAGGACGCCCGCCGTCTTGGCATCCGCCAGCCGGGTCGCGATCGCCAGGTCCCCGCCCTCGGGCATGGCCTCCAGCGCGTTCAGCATGATGTTGAGGAAGGCTTGCTTGAGCAGCGCCTCGTCCGCCATCACGCGCGCCGGCCCGTCGTGAAAGCTGGTGAACATCTGTACCCGATGCGCGCGCGCCTGGCCGGAGATCAACCCTTCCAGACCGGCAAGCACCTCCCGGACGTCCACCGGCGCGAACCGCAGGCTCACGGGGCGGGCGAAGCTCAGGAAGTTGGTCACCACGTCGTTGAGGCGCTTCACCTCTTTCAGGACGATGGCGTAGAACTCCGCCTTGGGGTGTCCGGCCGGGAAGTCCTCTTCCAGGATCTCCACCGCCCCCTTGATGGCCCCCAGCGGGTTCCGGATCTCGTGGGCCAATCCCGCGGAAAGTTGACCCAAGGCCGAAAGCCGGTCCGCCCGACGGAGCTGGACCTCCTTGTCGAGGAGGAGTCGCGTTTGCTCCTGAAGCTCCCGGTGGGATCGTGCCAGCGTGTCCGCCTGGGACTCCAGGCCCCGCCGGTACTGCGCCTGCCAATCCACGATCAGGCCCGTCAGCAGCCCCACGCCCAGGAAGACCGGGATCTCCAAGAGGTAGCCGACCGTCAGATCGCCGTGGTTGACGACCAGGATGTGCGGGAGATACAGCGCCGTGATGAAACCGGCCGCACCCAACCCGCCCCAGAGGCCGAACCAGACGCCCCCGAGGGCAATGGGAAGATAATAGAGGCGCACGAACAGGTCGTGCGGGACCTGCCGAGTTACCGGAATGGCCATGTGGCCCGCCGTGACACCCACGATCGTCAGGCCCAGGATGGCCGGCCGGGACCACCGGCCCCAGCCTTTCGACTCTCCCACCCTGCACTCCAACCCAGCACCGGCATGGCCGCCCACAGACCCGCCGCCTGCCGGGAGCGTTAGGAGCCGTTACGAAATAACCTATACATTTTTCTATTTCGTTACGGCTCCTTATGCCGTTTCGGAATGTCTCCGCTCAACCTATTCTTTAACAACGGCTTAGACGCCGTTACGAGATACCGTTCATCCGTTGACAACGCTCATTGCTTCGGCGGCACGGACGCCGCCCCCGTTAACAGGGAACGGCCGGCGGGGGGAGGCAAGACGAGATCTCGCACCACCTCGCCGGAGCGGCCCAGCAAGGCAACCGGCGCGCCGTCGAACCACAGCGTCACACCGCCGGCGTTCCCCACGATGACGTGAAAGCGCGTCTCGGCACCGAATTGGGCCGACTGCCCCGCTTGCAGGAGGACCTGCTTTCCCTCCTGGTCGTCGGCGCGGACCGACAGCCAGGTCGGCTCCCGCGCGGTTGCGACCAGGACATGGCCGCCCGCGGCCACCCCGGTCGTCACCGTCGATCGGGCCGGGGCTTGCCCGAGCGTCGTCGAAGCCTCCCGCGTCTCCACGGGTGGGGGGGCAACCTGCTCTGTCGCCGTCGCGGGCACCGCCGCCACCGACGGTCGGGCGCTGCCCAGCAACTGTTCTGCTACGACCGGTACCTCACCCGCGCCCCGCGCGGCCTCGTCGACCCGGGACTCGGCGACCGGGGCTTGGACCACTTGATCGGACACCCGTTTCGACGCCAGCGACAGCGCGATGAACACCAACGGGGTGATCACCAGGATGGCGGTCACCGTCCACAGCACCTGCTTCCAGGGAATCGTCGGGGTCGGGCGCGGGGCGGGCGTGACGGTCAGCGAGGTCCGGGTCGGTCGGCGAATAGCCGCCTGGAACTCCGCCTCGATGGCGGCCACGTCCAGCTTCAAGAAGGTGGCATAATCGTGCAGCAGTCGGATGAGATACAGGGCGTCTGGCAGCAGGTGATAGTCGTCCGACTCGAGCGCCTGCACCAGGCGGAGCGGGACCTTGCTCTGATACGCTGCCTGCTCCACGGTCAGTCCCCGCTCCTCGCGGTGCTGGCGGAGGGTGCTGCCGATGCTTGCCTGCGCTTCCATGTCGCCGGAACCTCCCCTCTCCCTGGTCCGTCGCCGATCGGACGGCCGATGACGCCCGGTCCACTGGAGCAGTTTCACCCTAACACACGGGCCCAGGACTGACAAGCGGTTTGGGGAGATATCCGGGGCGAACACCGAGGAACGGAGGACACCGAGACGGAACCAACGGCACCGCAGATTCCGAGAATTACAAAGATTCCTGCGCGCGGAGGCCCACGGATGTCATGCGGCCTTTCAACCTTTTCGACCGCCGCCACTCTAAACCGTTGTTACAGAATGACTTGACCAGAGAAATTTCGGGAACGGCATAAGGAGCCGTAACGAAATGACAAAAAATGGACAAGCTATTTCGTAACGGCTCCTAAGTGGACAGTAGCGCCAGGCAACCCTTCCGGAATGCGAAGCGAGAACCGATCCGGGCAACCCGAAACAAGATCCAGGAGGACCACATGAAGGTGCGATGGACGGCGGTGGCGGCAAGCGCAGTGCTGGTCGGCTTCATCGGCGTGTCGTCGGTTCAAGCCGGCGAGATTGTCACCCGGGAGCAACGGCAGCAGGAACGAATCGGGCAGGGCGTCCAGAGCGGGGAATTGACGGCCAAGGAAACGCAGTGGCTCACAAAGGAGCAGGGAAAAATCGAGGCCGATCGCCAGCAGGCGCTCGAGGACGGGAAGATGACCAAGAAAGAGCGGGCCAGGCTGCACCAGGAGCAGGACCGTGCGTCGAGGCATATCTACAAACAGAAACATGATGCCCAGAAACAGCCGGGGGCGAAGTAGCTAGTGTGGTAAATCGTAAGTTCGCTGACAATGTCCCGGCCAGAGGGACACCCCTCAGCCGCCTGGCGCCTCACCGGTCGGGACCGAACCGGGCGGCCTTCGCCTCCCGGGTCGGCCCCCGGAAACCGGGGGCCTTCGGACCGGACCCGGCCGCCCCGCGGGCGCAGCGTCTTCGGGGTGCCCCTCTGGCCTTGCAATATGTTGGCGAACCTCTAACTCAGGACATAGGTCGGCCGCGTGCGGCGTCAGGCATGAGGGGGGAGGCGGAAAACGGGCGTCCGCCCCTTTCGCCTGACGCCTGACGCCTGACGCCTCGCGGTCAAGAGGCGATATCGAGCGCGGAAGGAAGATCGGCCAGTCGTGAAATCGAGGGGGCGCCGTTCGAGTGCTTACTTGCGCCGGTCGGATGGCACAGGTGGATGGCCTGCATGCCGACCGCGCGCGCCCCGGCCACGTCCGTGGTGACGTCGTCGCCCACATGGGCAGCCTCGTCCGGTGAGACACCCAGGGCGGCGAGCGTTCGACGGAAGATCTCCGGATGCGGCTTCCGCAGACCGACCTCGTCTGAGAACGTGAGCACCCGAAGATAGGCTTTGAGGCCCAGGTGGTCGAGGACGAGGCGCAACATGGAGCCCGGCGTTCGGCCGGTGTTACAGATCAATGCCAGCCGGAGGCCGCGCCGGCTGAGCGCCGCCAATATCTCGCAGGCCCCGGCGTTCGCCACGGGCAGCGCCCCCAGGATGGGCAGACGATACGCCTCGTCCAGCGCGTCCATGACGGGCCCATCCATCGGCACCCGATCCGCAAGCTCCAACGCCTCGAGCAGCATGCGCACCTGCCCACGGGACCCGAGGTCGCGCTGCTCCGCCCACAGAGCCCCGAGCCGCTCCCCCACCGTGTCGTAGGCACGGTCCACCGCCGCGCCATCCACCGCGTGCCCCTCGCGAGCGAGCACCGCCGCCATCCCGCGGACCCGTCCCGCACGCGCCTGCTGCAGCCCGTCCGGCGTATCGGTGATCAGCGTCTGCCAGAGATCGAAGGTGACCGCTTTGAGCACCGCACTTCCCCCTGTGGTATCCCGGTTTCCGAGCAGGCGGCAGCCTAGCACGCCTGCAAGCACATGGCAAACCTCCTCCGTTTTCGCGGGTTCCCCTGCCGGCTGTCTCAACGTTCATCTCAACCTCATCCTGTTGAACGCGGTGTCCCGTCCGTGGTATGCTCCCGCCGCACACTTTCTCGGAGGAGGAGACTGCCATGGCGCTGTGCACGGAATGCGAGGCCGAGATCACGCTGGAGTCGTCCACCGAAGTGGGGGAAATCATCCAGTGTCCGGACTGCGGCCTGGATCTGGAAGTCATCAGTGTCGAACCGGCCGAGTTGGCCCCGGCCCCGGAGGAAGAGGAGGACTGGGGCGAATGAGAATCGCCATCCTTTGCTCGCTGGTCCGCAAGGAGGAAAAGCTGCTCTTCGACGCGTTCCGGTCCCGCGGCCTGGATTTCGTCCGCATCGACGATCGGGAGGTCATCCTGGACCTCCACCAGCGCCGGTGGGAGTTCGACGTCATCCTGGAGCGCTGCATCAACCACTCGCGCGCTCTGCACACGCTCCGGTACTTCAACGACTGCGGCGTCAAGACGGTCAATACCTACGAGGTCGCCAGCACCTGCGGGGACAAGCTCCTCACCACGCTCGCCCTCATCCGGGACAATGTCCCGACCCCACCGGTCCTGGTGGCCCACACGCCCGAATCCGCCCTGCAGGCCATCGAGCGGCTTGGGTACCCGGTCGTCCTGAAACCGGCCGTGGGATCGTGGGGGCGCTTGCTCTCCAAGGTGAACGACCGCGAGGCCGCCGAGGCCATCCTGGAACACAAGGAGACGCTGGGCTCCTATCACCACAGCATCTTCTACATCCAGAAGTACGTCGAGAAGCACGGGCGAGACATCCGGTCGTTCGTCGTCGGGGACCAGACCATCTGCGCCATCTACCGGACCTCTCCACACTGGATCACCAACACCGCGCGCGGCGGGGTGGCCACCAATTGCCCGGTGACCAGAGAGGTCAACGAGATCTCGGTCCGCGCGGCCAAGGCCGTCGGCGGTGGCGTCGTGGCCATCGACCTCTTCGAGACGCCGGACGGCCTCATGGTGAACGAGGTGAACTACACCATGGAGTTCCGGAACAGCATCGACACCACCGGCGTGGATATTCCGGCCAAGGTGGTGGACTACGTGGCGGAGGTGGGGAGAAGATAAAAACCAGGTCGAATGATTTCAAAGGAGTCCTCCTTGATCAGAGTCGGTATCGTCGGCGCGTCGGGTTACACGGGCGGGGAAACGATCCGGATCCTGCTCCGCCACCCCCAGGTGGAGATCGTCCAGGCCACTTCCGAGTCGAACGCGGGCCACTACCTGCACACGATCCATCCGAACCTGCGGAAGCAGTGCCAGTTGAAGTTCATCTCCATCGGAGAGTTGCAACCGTGCGATGTCCTCTTCCTCTGTCTTCCGCATGGCAGCGCCATGCGCCGCATCGGACAGTTGGAATCGCTGGCCAAGACCGTCATCGACCTCAGCGCCGACTTCCGCCTACGGAACGCCGACGATTACGTGACCTGGTACGGGCACGCCCATGAAGCCCCTGCCTATCTCGCGCAGTTCGTCTATGGGATCCCGGAACTGCACCGACAGGAGATCAAGGAATCGCGGTTCCTGACGGGGGCGGGTTGCCTCGCCACGGCCTCCATCCTGGGACTGCGACCGCTCTTCCTCCACGACGTGGTGGCGCGGCGGGAGGTATTCATCGAGGCCAAGGTGGGTTCTTCGGCCGCCGGCGATACGCCGAACCTTTCCACCCACCATCCCGAACGGAGCGGCTCCATGCGCTCCTTCCAGGCCACCGGACATCGCCACACGGCGGAGATCCTCCAGGAGGTCGCCCTCGGGCAGTCGCTGGACGTCCACTTCAGCGCGACCGCCATCGAGGCCGTGCGCGGCATCCTGGCGACCTGCCACGTCTTCCTCAAGGATGGGGTCGAAGAGAAGGATATCTGGAAAGTGTACCGGAGCGAGTACGGGAACGAGCCGTTCATTCGCATCGTCAAGGAGCGGCAGGGGATCTACCGCTATCCGGAACCGAAAATCCTGGCCGGGACAAACTTCTGCGACATCGGGTTCGAAAAGGACCCCCGCGGGTCGCGGCTGGTGGTGATGTCGGCCCTGGACAATCTGGTGAAGGGGGCCGCCGGTAACGGGGTGCAGGCGATGAATCTAGCCTGTGGCCTGCCGGAAACGACGGGACTAGAGTTCCCCGGTCTCCATCCGGTGTAATCGGAACCGTCCATGGGTCGTGTCCCATGGACGAAGGGCGGGCCGCCGGTGCGATTCAGCGAACTGGTCAGGCTGCTGGAGCGAAACGGCTTCGTGCTGCTTCGCGAGAAAGGCTCCGTGCGGTACTATCGGAAGTCTGGCGTGGACAGGATTATCCGTGTTGATTATCATGGCGCCAAGGAGTTCCCACCGGAACGTGCCGGCGATTCTGAAAGCCGCGGGCGTCTGAGATAGACCGATGATTGACCTCAGGTACTCTCTGGTGATTGAGGCCACCGAGGACCCGGTCTTTTTTGGCTTTTACTCCCCCGACCTGCCTGGGTTCAGCGGCATTGGACACTCAGTGGAGGATTGCCTCTATCAAGCCAAGTGGGCCATGAAAGAGCACGTGTCCGTTCTCCAGCAGGAAGGACTTCCGGTCCCGGATCCAAACCCCAATCCCACTGTGCTCGTCCAGAACGATCCACGCACCGTCCATTCTGCTGCTGCGGATTGATCCGCCACGCTCACCGGAAGGTTCCCCAACATGTTCGTCGTGAAGATCGGCGGTGGATCGGGAATCGCAATCGAACCGGCGGTGGCGGACCTGACCGAAATCATCCGCGCCGGCCGGAAAGTCGTCTTGGTGCACGGCGCCTCGGGGGAGACGAACGTTCTGGCCGAGCGGCTGGGCAAGCCGCCTCGCTTCGTGACCTCCGTCTCCGGCATCGAGAGCCGCTACACGGATCGCGAGACGCTCGAGATCTTCGAGATGGCGTACTGCGGCAAGGGGAACAAGGCGCTGGTGGAGGCGTTCCAGACGCGCGGCGTCAACGCCGTCGGGCTATCGGGCCTGGACGGCCGCGTCCTCGAGGGGAAGCGAAAGGATACGATCACGATCCTGGAGGGCGGCAAGCGGAAGGTCCTGCGCGGGGACTACACCGGCAAAGTGGAGCGGGTGAACGTCGGCCTGCTCACCCTCCTCCTCGACCACGGCTACCTGCCCGTCCTCTGTCCGCCCGCCGCCAGCTACGAGGGTGAGGCAGTCAACGTGGACGGGGACACGGCGGCCGCCATGCTCGCCGCCGCCTTGAAAGCCGAGGAGTTTGTCATGCTGTCCAATGTCCCGGGCCTTCTGCGTGAACTGGGAAACCCCGCCTCCCTGATCCCACGCATCCCGGCCCGGGCCATCGAGGACTTCATGTCCGTGGCCCAGGGACGCATGAAGCGCAAGCTCATGGCGGCGACCATCGCCTTGGGCGGCGGCGTCGGGCGAGTGATCCTGGCCGATGCAAACCGGGACCGGCCCGTCACCGCTGCGCTCGAGGGGCGGGGAACGGTGATTGAGTAGGAGAGATTGCGATTGGGGATTGACGATTGACGATTGACGATTGACGATTGCAGATTGGGGCGGGCATTCCGGGGCCGAGGAGCAGTGGGGACGTCTGATCCGTCCCGGACCGCCGACTACACGGGTTTCTATTTAGCCCGCATTGGTCGCGAGCCGGGTTCGCGAATAATGCGGGCTAGGGGCGAGAGACATGGGGCATCGGGAGATTGAGGATCGGTTCTCGGTGGGGGTGTATCAGAAGCGGGACCTTGCCATCGTCCGCGGCGAAGGGGCGCGGGTCTGGGACGAGGCCGGGCGGGAATACGTGGACTGCGTGGCCGGGATCGGCGTGGCCAACGTCGGCCACTGCCACCCGGCCGTGGTTGCGGCCATTCAGGCCCAGGCGGCTCGTCTCATCACCTGCAACGAGCTCTTTTACAACGACGCCCGGGCGCAATGTCTGGAGCGGCTCGACCGGATCACACCGGACGGGATCAACCGGTTCTTTCTCTGTAATTCCGGCACCGAGGCGGTCGAGGGCGCCATCAAGTTCGCCCGGATGGCCACCGGCCGGAAGCACGTCGTCGCCGCCATGCGGGGCTACCACGGCAAGACACTGGGCTCGCTCAGCGCCACCTGGGAGCGCAAGTACAAGGAACCGTTCGCACCGCTGGTGCCCGACTTCTCCCATGTCCCCTACAACAACGTCGCCGAATTCACAGGCGCCATCGACGACCAGACCGCGGCCGTCATCCTGGAGCCGATCCAGGGCGAGGGCGGCGTGCGTCCAGCCACGGGGGAGTTCCTGCAGGCCGTTCGCCGAGCCTGTGACGAGAAGGGTGCCCTCCTCATCATTGACGAGATCCAGACGGGCTTCGGCCGGACCGGTCGCATGTTCGCCTGCGAGCACTTCGGGGTCCTGCCCGATATCCTCACCATGGCCAAGGGAATCGCGGGTGGCGTCCCGATGGGTGCCATCGGGATCGATCGGCGTGTCGGCGAGATCGAGAAGCAGTCGCACACCTCCACCTTTGGCGGAAACCCGCTGGCCTGCGCGGCGGCCGTGGCGGCTATTGACGTCCTCACGGGCGAGGATCTCCCCCGCCGGGCAGCGGAGATCGGGGCGTACTTCGTGGAGCGCCTGCGCGCGATCGGCAGCCCACGCATCCGCGAAATTCGCGGCCTGGGCCTGATGATCGGGATCGAGTTGAAGGACAAGGCCGGGCCGGTTGCTCAGACGCTGATGCAGGAGGGGGTGTTGGCCCTCCTGGCGGGGACGACCGTCTTGCGCTTCCTCCCGCCCCTGGTCATCACCCGCGAGCAGGTGGATCGTGTGGTGGATGCCCTCGCCAAGGTGCTGGGCGCCGGACCGCGCGCCGGCGCGGAATAGTTCAATGCAAAACCGAGAACCGAGAACCGAGAACCGACCAACAAGATTCCCTGACCGGTTTTGCATTGTCGGTTGTCGGTTTTACATTGCTCGTCGTCCTGCCTGATCCATGGACCCCGTCGCCCTCCTTACCCGCATGGTCGAGATTCCCTCCCTGTCCGGCGAGGAGTCGGCGCTGGCCGGCTTCCTGGTCGAGACCATGCGCGGCCTCGGGTTTCAGGCGCACGTGGACGAGGCCGGCAACGCCGTCGGCACCCTGGGCGACGGCCCCACCGAGATTGTCCTGCTGGGCCACCTGGACACGGTGCCGGGCGCGATTCCGGTTCGCGTGGAGGACGGGAACCTGTACGGGCGCGGCAGTGTGGACGCCAAGGGCCCGCTGGCGACCTTCATCGCGGCCGCTGCCGACGTTGGCGCCTTGCCGGGCAAGCGGATCGTGGTGGTCGGGGCGACGGAAGAGGAAGCTGCCAGCTCGAAGGGCGCCCGCCACGTGGCGCGAACGCGTCGGCCGGCTTTTTGCGTGATCGGCGAACCGAGCGCCACGCGCGCGGTGACGCTGGGGTACAAGGGCCGGTTGGTCTTCGCCTATCAGGCCGAGACCGGTGCCAGCCATTCCGCCTCCCCCGAAGAGAACGTCATCGAGACGGCGGTGGCGTTCTGGAACGGCGTGCGCCGGTGGGCCGAGGCGGAGAATGTCGGGAAGAAGATGTTCGACGCGCTGGACCCGGTCCTGCGCGAGGTGCACAGCGGAAGCGACGGGCTGACCGAGTCCATGCAGCTCCGCGCCTCGATCCGCATCCCCCTCGGCCAGACGCCCGAGACCGTCCAAACCCGGATCGAGGCGCTCGCCCCGACTCGGCGCCCGCCTCCGCTTCTGGGGCGCCGATCCGCCCTACCGAGCCGAGAAGAACACGCCGCTGGTCCGGGCGTTCCTGGCCGCGATTCGCGCCGAAGGTCTGGAGCCGGCGTTCAAGGTCAAGAGCGGAACCTCGGACATGAACGTGGTGGGCCCCGCCTGGCACTGTCCCATCGTGGCGTACGGCCCGGGGGATTCCAGTCTCGACCACACGCCCGAACGAGCACCTCGACCTCGCGGAGTACCGCCAAGCCATTGCCATCCTGACCCGCGTCCTGCGCTCGATCTGAGCGGCGCCCGACGCAGCAGCCAAGTCAAAACCGACAACCGACAATGAAAAACCGGCCAACAGGGGAGCTTGTTGACCGGTTGTCGGTTGATCGGTTTTTCATTTCCGGGGGCTTGGCGGCTGGGCCATGCCCCTCGGATCATTCCTGGTTGAACACCTGATCGGGGCGCGACGGAAGATACTTGCGCAACTCGTCCACCGCGGTTCGTTCGGACAGGGGATAGTCGCAGACGTACGCGGCGCGCGCCAAGAGATGCGTAGCAGCGGGAGAGGTGAGGAACTGGAAGAACACCGCGAGAACACCCCGCATCCAGACGTCCTGCTCGGTCCCGGCGAAATGGACCGTCGCCCCGAGGACAACGAGGACGACACCCAGCGTTCCGGCCTTCCCCGCCGCGTGCATGCGACAGAAGACGTCGGGGAAGCGGACGAGGCCGATCCCGGTCAGCGCGATGAGGAATGTGCCGAGGAGGCACAGAAGCGCGACGATCACTTCGGCGAGAGTCGGCATCAGAACACCCGCCCCTTCTCCAGGTACATGGCGATGGCGGCCGACCCCAGGAAGCCGACCAGCATCAGGATCCACACCGCGTCGAAGTACAGGACCGAGTTCCACTGGATGCAGAGCACGCAGATCACGCAAATGAAGACGGCGGCCAGGCTGTCGAAGGCCACGGCTCGGTCGGCCGCCTTGGGGCCGATCCACATCCGATACAGGCAGAGAATACCGCTCAGCAGCAGGGTCGCCAAGCAGACCTTCAGGACGACGACGAGAAACAGGCTCATGATCGGCGCTCCTCCCGGGTGAAGCGCAAGATGGGAGCTTCCAACGAATCCTTGGTGGCCTGCCGCAGTCCGTCCAGGTCATCCCCCACGTCGATGGCGTGCATCACGATGACCTTTCGGTCGTCGGAGACGTGCACCGAGATGGTCCCCGGTGTCAGGGTGATCGAGTTGGCAAAGCTGGTGATCTCGAAGTCGCTGACGGCGGTCAGCGGCACGGCGATGAAGCCCGGCTTCAGCTTGGCCGAGGGAGACAGGACCAGCTTGGCGACCTGGTAGTTGGCCATGGTCAACTCCTTCATGAACTTGAAGAAGTAGATCACGGCATACGAGATTCTGCGGAGCATCAGCGTTCCTCCCCGGCACGGGCGACCACCTGGGCCGACGGACGAGGAATCTCGGCCAGCCGGTTCTGTTTCGCGCTCAGGACGACCCGGATGTACTCGTCCGGCTTGGTGATCGTTTCCGCCGCGCGCGTGGCCAGCCCAAGGAATGGCTGCGCAAACAGACCCATCGCGATGGTGAAGGCGACCAGGACCGCCGTGGGCGCCATCATCCCTCGGTATCCCACCGGCGCCTTCTCCTGCCGCCGCTCGCCCCAGAAGGCATACGACCAGATCTTGCTCATGGAGTACAGCGTGAGAAAGCTGGTGATTACGGCGATGGAGACGACCACGTAATTGCCGCCGGCCAGGCCGGCCTGCGCCAGGACGAACTTGCTCAGGAAGCCCGAGAACGGCGGCATCCCGGCCAGGGACAGCGCCGCGACGATGAAGAGGCCGCCGACGCCCGGGGCCACGTTCAGAATCCCGCCCATCTGCTTCAGGTGCTGGGAGCCGCTCACCCGCTCCGCGATGCCGCCCACCAGGAACAGGCACGACTTCACCACGATGTGGTGGACCACATAGAAGATGGTGCCGGCCACGGCCAACTGCACCACCCGCGGGTCCGGACTGCCCGCCAGACCGATCCCCATCACCATGTAGCCGACCTGGCTGATGATGTGCCAGGAGAGGATCCGACGGATGTCCCAGCGGCACATGGCGCCCAGCACCCCCAGCAGCATGGTGAGACCGGAGAGAAACAGCAGGACGTCCAGCGCGAACTGGTGCCCTTCTTGCCGGAAACACAGCACGAAGACCCGCAGGAGCGAGTAGACGCCGACCTTGGTCAGGATCCCGGCGAAGTAACCGTTCACGCCCGCCGGCACCACCGGGTAGGAATCCGGCAGCCAGTAGATCAAGGGGAACGTCGCGGCTTTCAGGGCGAAGACCACCAGCAGGAGCATGGAGGCCGCGGTGACCATCCCGGCCCGCTGGCCGGTGATCTGGGCGGTGCGGACGGCGAGGTCCGCCATGTTCAGCGTGCCGACGGTGGCGTACACCACGCCGCAGCCCGCCACGAAGAGCGTGGACCCGATGCTGTTGATGGCGATGTACTTCAGCGTCTGACGGACCTGGGCTGGGCTGGCCCCCACCATCATCATCCCGTACGAGGCCATCAGCATCACTTCGTACGCCACGAACAGGTTGAAGACGTCTCCCGTGATGAAGGACCAGTTCACGCCCAGCAGCATGGCCTGCATCAGGGGGTAGAAGAAGTAGCGCTGCTGCTCGTCCGTCACGGTCCAGAAAGAGTAGAGCTGCACCAGCATCCCGAGCCCGGAGGAGAGGCACAGCATGATGCAGGTCAGCCGGTCGGCGACGAAGGCCACACCCCAGGGCGCCATCCAGCCGCCGACGACGACCACCTGGACGCCGTGCGCATCCACGTAGAACAGGAGCCAGAACACCCAGGCCGTGAGGGCCAGACTGGAGCAGAGGGCCACCGCCTTCTCCAGCCGGCGGTAGCCGTTCAAGAGCGCCAGGACGAGGGCGGTGAAGAACGGGATCAAAATGGCGAGGATCAGGCTGTTCATCGGCGCTTCGCTTTCTGCTTCGGCGCGGGCCGCTTGGCCCCCCGCCGCCCCTCGCCGACCCCGAGGAGTCGGACGGGGCCGGCAGCTACCCCGCTCCCGTCACCCCCGTGCGCCAGGGCAACGGACACCAGTTCCCCTGCCTGCGTGTAATCATCGTCCATCGGCAGTTCCTGGGGGTTGTCGGTCCCGTGGTCCCGGTACACCCGGTAACAGATGGTGAGCATCAGCGCGCTGACCGCGAAGCTGATGACGATGGCGGTCAGGATGATGTCCGGCGGCAGCGGGTCCATCAGACCCGCGGCGGTCTTGGGGTCGGCCCCGACGAACGGGGCGCCGCTGTCGCGGGTGTACCCCCCCACGGTGATCAGCAGGAGGTTGGTGGCGTTCGAGTAGAGGCCGAAGCCCATGACCACCCGGAGAAGGTTCGGCCGCAGGATCAGATAGGTGCCGGCGGCGAACAGCACCCCGATGACCACCGCCATCGGCAGTTCCATCAGCGTCCCTCCTGGGCCAGTTCGACGAAGACGGTCATCAGTGTCCCCAGCACGATGAGGTACACCCCGAGGTCGAAGAACGTCGCCGTGGGCAACTCGTAGAGCCCGATCACGGGTAGGTCGAAATGCCAGATGGCGTGCTGCATGTACGGGCGCCCCATCAGGAAGGGTACCGTCCCGGTGGTCACGGAGATCAACAACCCGGTCACCGACACCTTCCACCAGGGGAACCGCGCCGCCTTCGCCGTCCCGAAGGCCAGTAGATACATGGCCCCGGCCGCGCCCGCCATGACGCCGGCCACGAAGCCGCCGCCGGGCATATTGTGCCCCTGCATGAAGATCACGATGGACACCCACACGGTCCACGGCACGGCGAACCGCGAGACCGTGCGAAGAATCGGGTCGCCTGTCATGCCGATTTCCTCCGCGTCCGCAGCAGGCCGTACACCAGGAGGCCCACCAGGACCAGCACGGTGATCTCCCCGTTGGTGTCAATGGCCCGGAAGTCCACGATGATCACGTTGACCGCATTCGCGCCGCCGGCTTGCGCCATGGAGCGGGTCAGATAATCGATGCCCAGGTTCTTCAATTCCCGGAATTGGGGGCTGGTGGACAGCATGATGAAGCTGAACATCGTCGCGCCCACCGCCACCGACACGGCCACGTTCACGAATCGGCGCATGGGCGGGAGGCCCTCCGGCCGAAAGACGGGCAGGTAGTACAAGATCAGCAGCAGGAAGATGGTCGAGACGGTCTCGATCAGGATCTGGGTGAGCAGGATATCCGGCGACCGGTACACCACGAAGAGCAGCGCCGTCAGGAACCCGTTGGAGGTGAGCGCGATGGCCGCCCCCACCCGCGTGGTCGAGCGGGCCACCATCACCGCCGTGAAGCCCAGCATCCCGCAGAGGGTCAGGCCGTACCAGGTCATCTCCTGCAGGTTGATCGGCACCTGGAACACGGAGATTCCCGCCCGCTGCAGCGCCAGGGCCGAGAGCCCCACCGTAAAGGCGAGCGAGCCTGCGAGATACCACCGGAGCGAGCCGCTCTGCCAGCGCACGCTGAAGCCGATGGCGGCGGCTGTGACGGCGTCCAGACCCTTGTCCCAGAGGGCCTGCATCGTGGGCGCGCCCGGTGCGCTGCTCCGCATCCGTCCCAGGACGGCCCGTCCGCGGTAGATGCCGAATCCCAGCAGGAAGGTGCCGACCGATAAGAGGACCGGCCCGAGATGATCCGGCGCCAGGGTCAGCGTGAGCCGGGTGCCGGGACCCGACGAGAAGTGGCTGACGATTGTGCTGGTGGCCGGGGCAAGCACTCCCAGTCCAAGCGATAGGCCGGCCAGGACCATTGGCGACAGCCAGAGACCCGGGCCGACCTCGTGGGAATGCCTGGCCGCCTCCGTGGGCGCGCCGAAGAACACCCCAAACACCAGGCGGCAGGCCACCGCAAAGAGTAGCGCGTTGGCAAGCACGGTCAGGGCCAGCAGCAGCCAGGATGGGACCCAACCGGACAGCGGCGTCCCGGCCAAGAGTTGGGCGTACAGCGCCTCCTTGGCCAGGAAACCGAAGGTCGGCCAGACGCCTGCCAGCGACAGCGCGCCCAGAACGCACAGGAAAAACGTGACCGGCATCTTATGCCGCAAACCGCCCAGGTCGCGGATGTCCCGCGTGTGGGTGGCATGTTCCACGATCCCCACCACCAGGAACAACGCCCCCTTGTACATGGCGTGGGAGAACATCTGCAACGCGTCCTGCCCAGCCGCGCCCAGACCGTAGAGCATGGTGACCAAACCCAGTGTCGCCACGGTGGTCTTGGCCAGGATGCCCTTGAGGTCGGTGTCCAGGAACGCCTCCACTGCGCCCAGCAAGAACGTCGCCAGGCCGATGGGCACCAGGATGCCGGCCCACGCGGGCGAGGTCCCGAAGATGGGCAGAAACCGCCCCAGCAGGAAGACGCCCGCCCACACCATGGTGGCGGCGTGAAGGTAGGTGGAGACCGGGGTCGGGGCCACCATCGCCCCCGGCAGCCAGAAATGGAACGGCCACTGGGCCGACTTGGTCATGGCGCCGAGCACGATCAGCAACAGCGCCGCCACAAAGAGCGGCGACCCGACAAGCCGGTCCCGGAGCGCCGCCTGTTCGGTCAAGGCGCGGAGGCTGAAGCTCCCCGTCGTCGTTCCAACGATGATAAAGCCGATCATCATTGTCAAACCGCCCAGGGCGGTGACGAGGAGAGCCGTGAGGGCACCCTTCCGGGCCTTTTCCTGCTCGTACCAGAAACCGATCAGCAGGAAGGACGTCAGGCTGGTGACCTCCCAGAAGATGAAGAGCAGGATCAGGTCGTCCGCCAGCGCCACGCCGAGCATGGCCCCCATGAAGGCCAACAGCGCTGCGTAGTAGCGACTGACGCGGGCAGGCGCCAAGGCGGGAAGGTAGCTCAGCGAGTAGAATCCCACCAGGGTACCGATGCCCGAAATCAACAGGGCGAAGAAGCATCCGTAAGGGTCTCCCCGGAAGCTCAGCACCACGTTGATGCCGGGAATCCACTCGCGCGTGAAACCGAGGGATGCACCGGCCGTCACGACCTGGAGGCATCCGAGGAACGAGGCGGCGGCGGCGAGCACCATCAGGATGCCCGTCCGCTGCCCCGCGAACCGCCCGAGCCACAGGGCAAGCACGGCGGCAGCGAAGGGGATGAACACGATGGCGGGAAGCAGGAGTTCGAGTTGGGGCATGCGCGTCTTCCTCGGCGAGGAGACCGATCGGAACAACCACACTGGGATGGGGGAACGGGCTAATGGACCCGCCGAGGAGCGTGCGGAACATCCGGCGCAGCGGCTGGGTTCTGGGCTCGATCCGTCCGATCCCGCCTCCTCCGCGGCCGTCCCGACGGCTGCGGAGACCTACCGACCTCGCGAAAGCGGTCAGACCCTAGCACAGCCGCTCCCGAAAAAAAAGTCCCGAGAAGGTCAGATGGTTCGAGTTCCGGACAACTTGGTCTCGGTCTCGCCGAATCCCTCGACCGATGCGGAACCCGACCGCTCCGGCGCCCACGATCCCGGTCCGCACGACTGCTCCCTCGGTCCGAGGCGCGCCCGACGCAAAAAAAGACGGGATCCCGGCCATCGGAATCCCGTCCGTGCTCCGCAAGGTTGGGCGGAGTGCTACCTCTACTCGGGCGCTTATTTCAAGAGGGCGTCGATCCGCTGTTGGAACTCCGCCTCTCTCAGCCCTCCCACGTGCTGCTCCACCAGTCGCCCCGCCTTGTCGATGAACAGGCTGGTGGGCGTCCCGTCCACGTCGTACAGCTTGCCGATCGTCCCGGTCGCGTCCCGCCCCACCGGGTAGGTCACCTTGTAGACCTCCATGAATGTCCGGACGAGCTGCTCCTTGTCCCACTGGGCGTTGATGCCAAGGACAACCAACCCCTTCCCCTTGTACCGCTCATAGAGTGCCGACAGAACGGGAGACTCCCGTTGGCAGTGCGGTCACCCCGAGGACCAGAAGTTCACCAGGACCGGTTTCCCTCGAAAGTCCTTCAGGGCGACCGTCCGCCCATCCGTCAAGGTGACGCTGAACTCCGGCGCCGGCTTCCCGACCGGGGGCGGCACCGCCGCGCCGATCCGCGCCAACCCACCGACCATCCCCGCCGCCATCAACCCGATGAATTGTCTCCGTCGCACGCTGCGTTCCTCCCTGACAGTCGCCGTTTCGCCACACCCCGCCGAGGTGGCGATCATCGCGCCTCGTCGTGCCCTTCCGCCCGCACCAAGAGGATCGACCGATCCAGCCGCTGCATCAGCTTGGGCGTCAGACTGCCGGACCAGAAGCCTTCCAGCGCCCCCCGGGCATGCGTCGCCATCACCACGAGATCCGCGTCAATGGCCTTCGCCGCCTCCAGGATCGCGGTCACTGGCTCCCCCCGGCTGACCGAAGAAGTCGTCGCCAGGCCCTCGACAGACAATCGCGACTCCAATCCCTTCACATACACCGCCGCATCCTGCTCCGCGATCTCCAGCATGGCCCGGGTCGCCATGGGCATCCGGAGGCCGGCGGCCGCCCGGTGACCCGAGAGGGTCCCCGCCGTCGGCACGACGACCACCAGGTGCAGCGCCGCCCCCCAGCCGCGGGCCAACCGGGAGGCGACCGGCAGCGCAGGCTCGTGGGTCTCGGAGCCGTCCAGGGGCACCAGGATCTTGCGACACGCGAACCGCGGCGCGCTGCCGTCCGGCGTCGGGTTGACGAGCAGGATCGGGGTCCGTCCCCGGCCAAGCGCCCGGAGGGCGATGCTGCCGACCAGCAACCCCTTCAGTCCCCCCTGCCCATGCGTCGAGAGCACGACCAGGTCGGCGCCGAGTTCATCCGCATGGGCCATGATGGAATCCGCCACGTTCTCGGTCCGGATGCCATGCACATGGATTTCCACCACCCGATCGCGAAACGCCAGCCGCTGCGCGACGGCGTCCAGGTACGTCCGCGCCTCCGCCTCCCCCGTGAGATGCGGATGTCCATGCACGGTGTCCGGCGCCCACTCCTCCAGGACATGGAACAGCGTGACGCGGGCATCGAAGGCCTGTGCGGTCGCGGCGGCGGCCGGCAGCGCCGCCTCGGCCAGCACCGAGCCGTCCAGGGGAACGAGTACGTGTCTGACCACGGACCTACCCTCCGCCCAAGAGTATCTGATACAGAAGGAACATGTTCAAGGCGATAATCAGCAGCGTCACCGCACCGAACACGACGGTGGTGGGTCGGCGGTTGACCAGGACTCCCATCAGATCGGCACGTGCGGTGAAGATGGCGAGGGGTGCCAGGGCAAACGGCAGACCGAAGCTCAGCACCACCTGGCTCAGCACCAGTGTGCGCGTCGGCTCCAGCCCGATCCCGATCACGATCAGGGCCGGGAGCATCGTGAGCAGGCGGCGCAACCAGATCGGGATCTGCCAGTGCACGAACCCCTGCATGATCACCTGCCCGGACATGGTCCCTACCGCCGAGGAGGACAATCCCGACGCCAGCAGCGACACGGCAAACACCCAGCTCGAGGCGCTCCCCAGGAGCGGCGTAAGCGTCCGGTGGGCCTCCTCGATCGTCCCCACCGTGGTGAGACCCTGCTCGAAGAACGTCGCCGCCGCCATGATCAGCATCGCGCCGTTCACCAGACCGGCCACCCCCATCGCCAGCGTCACGTCCACACACTGATACCGGAACAGGCGGCGGAGCTGTCCGGGGTCTCGCACCACGATGCGGCCCTGGGTGAGAGCGGAGTGCAGGAACACCACGTGGGGCATCACCGTCGCACCCAGGATGCCGGTTGCCAGGAGCACGCTCTCCGTCCCGCGGAATTGCGGCACCACCGCGTGAAAGACTATCTTGCCCCAGTCCGGCCGGCCGAGCAGCGTCTCGACCACGTAACAGAACGCGATGACGCCCACCAGCGACGTGATCACGGCCTCCAGCGGGCGGAAGCCGTGCCGCTCTAACGCCAGGATCGCGAACGTGACGATCCCCGTGAGAACACCCGCCACGAAGAGCGGCATCCCGAAGAGCAGATTGAACCCCAGCGCCGCCCCCAGGAACTCCGCCAGGTCGGTGGCCATGGCGACGAATTCCATGATGATCCACATGGTCCAGACCGCCCAGCGCGGGAACTGATCGCGGCAGTGCTCCGCCAGGTTTTTCCCGGTGGCGATCCCCAGCTTGGCCGACAGCGCCTGCGTCAGCATCGCCATCAGATTGCTGGCCACGATCACCCAGAGGAGCATGTAGCCGTACTGGGCGCCGCCCTGGATGTTGGTGGCGAAGTTGCCCGGGTCCACGTACGCCACGCTGGCGATGAACGCCGGGCCGAGGAAGGGCGCCAATCGGCGGTACCAGGAGCCGTGGCTCGTGCCGTCCAGCACCTGCGCGGCGGCGGCCAGCGTGCGCTCGTCGCCGGAGCGGGCGTTCCCCGCCTGATCCGGCGCCCGTGATTTAGGGACAGGTCGCGGTTCGCTATTCATGGGACTCTCTCATGGAACGCTCCGGCTGTCACTCCACCGACCGGCCACCGAATCCCGAGGGCGGCGGGCTGCCATGGCCGCCAGCGGAACAAAGGATAACACACAACCAGGGGCGTGTAACACGCGCGAACGAACGCGGCCGGATGGCGTAACATCCTCCCGTATGCAACCCCGTCGCTGCACTGCCGACGGGAGCCCAGAATCGGCGCGTAGGGGTCAGTCTCCGGCTTCCGTTTTCCCACAACACCCAGCGGCGCACGTGGACGTCGCCGGGCGTCTCATGGGAACGTGGCGATGGCCTCGCGCGGACCGTGTCGCAGGAGCCGCATGCCGTTCGCGATGACGACCAGCGATGTACCCATGTCGGCGGCAACGGCCATCCACAACGTTGCCTGGCCGAGCACGGCGCACAGAACAAAGACGGCCTTCGTCGTCAGCGAGAGCGCGATGTTGGTCTTGATAATCCGCGAGGCTCGTCGCCCGAGGCTAACGGCCACGGCGAGCTGCCGGAGGTCATCCCGCATGAGCGCGACGTCTGCCGTCTCGATCGCGGCATCGGTCCCCTCCGCCCCCATCGCGATACCCACCGTCGCGGCGGCCAGCGCCGGGGCGTCATTGATCCCGTCTCCCACCATTCCGACGGTGCCATGGCGCTGCGCCAGGCCGTGAATCGCCTGCAGCTTCTCGTCGGGAAGGAGCTCGGCACGCACCAGATCGGTACCCACCTGCCGCCCGATCGCCTCCGCCGTCCCCACCACGTCCCCGGTGAGCATCACGAGCGGTCGGATGCCGCGGCGGCGGAGAGCGGCCAGTGCGTCGGGCGCCTCCGCGCGGATCTGGTCGGCGACGCCGAGGACGCCCAGCGCCTGGACGCCGTCGCTGAGGATGGCCGGAGTCTGCCCCCGGGCCTCCATGTCGCGCAGGACGGATTCAATCGCGCCGCTGCAGACCCCCAGCTCCTCGGCATAGCGGTGACTGCCAAGGTGATACGTGATCCCGCCGACGCTGGCCCTGGCTCCGCGCCCAGGCACCGCCCGAAACTCTGTGGCCGATGGCCAGACGATTCCCCGCTCCCGGGCGGCGGCCAGGATGGCGCCGGCGAGCGGGTGCTCCGACAGGGCATCCACCGCGGCCGCCAAGCGAAGCACCTCCCGGGTGTCGAGGTCCGCCAGGGGCCGCACCTCGGCGACCGTCGGCCGGCCCCGCGTCAGCGTCCCGGTCTTGTCGAAGGCCATGGCTCTGAGCCCGCCGAGGGCTTCGAGAATGCGTCCCCCCTTGATCAGAATGCCCAGGCGCGCCGCCCGGGCCAGACCGCACACGACCGCCACCGGCGTCGAGATCACCAGGGCGCACGGGCACGAGATGACGAGCAGGACCAGCGCACGGTAGATCCAGGGCCAGGCCGGCTCCGCCCAGAGAAGCGGCGGTAGGGCGGCGACGAGAACGGCCCCGGCGATCACGGCCGGCGTGTAGATCGCGGCAAACCGCTCCACCAGCGTCTGGGTGGGCGCCTTCTGCGCCTGGGCCTCCTCCACCAGCGCGATGATGCGCGCCAGCATGGTCTCCTGCGCCGGGTGGGTCACCTCCACCTCGATGGCCCCCTCCCCGTTGATGGAGCCGGCGAAGACCTGGGCGCCGGGGATCTTCTCCGCCGGGAGGGACTCCCCGGTGATCGGCGCCTGATTCACGGCGGAGACCCCGGCCCGCACGATGCCGTCCAGCGGGACCCGCTCGCCCGGCCGGACGAGAATCATCTCGCCGGGGCGCACCGTCGCCACCGGGACGCGCGCTTCCTGCCCGTCGCGGCGCACCGTGGCCTCGGTCGGCGTGACCCCGAGCAGGCCCCGCACCGCCTGGCGTGCGCGATCCAGGCTGAACGTCTCCAGCAACTGCGCCAAGGCGAACAGGAAGGCGACAGTCGCCGCCTCATCCCACTGGCCGATGGCGATCGCCCCGACGACGGCGACGGTCATCAGCACGTTCATGTCCAACCGGCGCGCGAGGATCGCCCGCGCCGCCTTGCGGGCCGCCATCCAGCCTCCGGCGCCCAGCGCTGCCGCGTACAGCACCCGCCCGAGCGCCGGCCCGCTCTGCAGCCAGTCGGCGACGAATGCCGCCCCCAGGCAGACGGCAGAGGCGACGGTCGAGAGCAACAGCGGATCGCGCCACCAAACCACCGCTCGGGCGGCTCGGCTGGTCAGCGCCGGCGTCATTCCGAGCGCGCGGATGGCCGCCAGAATCATCTCGGATCCGGCGGCGGCCGGATCGCACTGGATGCGGAGTGTCCGCTCCAGCAGGTTCACCTGCCAGGACAACACGCCGGGCAGAGAGCGGAGCCGCCCTTCAATCGCCCGCACCTCGTCCTGGCAGTCCATCTCCGCAACGCGCACCACCACCACGTCGGAGGACGCGCCCGGGATCAGCGCCCGGTATCCCGTCCGACCCACCGCATCCGCCACGCGGTCCAGATCCGTCGTCTCGGCGTCGTACTCGACATGGAGACTCGCCGCGGCGAAGTTCGCCGCGGCGCGCAGCACCCCCGGCAGGTGGGTCACGCCGTGCTCGACCGCACCGGCACATTCCGGGCAGTCGAGGCCCTCGAGCCGCAGCGTGGCATGGCGAAACCGATTCGTCACCGCCAGGCCGGCTTCCTTCACGCACGCCTCCAGGGCCGAGAGGGACAGGATCGCCGGATCGTACGTCAGCGTCAGTTGGCGCCCGGGCGGATCCAGTTCCACGGCAGCGATACCCTGGACACTCCCGAGCCGGTTCCGCAACCGCTCCGCGCACGCCGGGCAATCTTTTGCGTCCGGGAAGAGACCCGGAACGTCGAGTGTGTGGTTTGGCATGAGTCTCCTCAGTCTTCCGGGCAAGTCAGGACCGCCGGTGAAAAGGCTGCGCCGTAGCGCCGCTCAGGCTGCTCAAAAAGGTCCAGATGCAAGGCGGCGCACGAAGGCCGAGTGCAGGCGTACTATAGCGTACGCCGCAGCGCGCGCGCGAGCGTGCCAACGCCGCAGATGGGCCTTTTTCAGCAGCCTGCTAGCCCGCGCCAGCCACCAGTCGCCACACCACCGCGACCAGGAACGTCACGGCAAAGCCGAGGGCCACCGGCATGAGGGCGGCGACCGCCGTCCACTTGGCGCTCCCGGTCTCCTTGTAGATGGTGTAGATCGTGGTGCTGCACGGGTTGTGGATGAGGCTGAACAGCATCAGGTTGATCCCGGTCAGCAGGGTCCACCCGCCCGACTGGAAGAGGGTCGTCAACTGGTTCGCGTCCTTCAGGTCGAACATCACGCCGGCGCCCTGCCCGACCCCAGACGCCCCGGTGACCAGCACGGTCAGCATCAGGACCGTGGGGATCACGATCTCGTTGGCCGGGATCGCGAGGACATACGCCAGCAGGATCACGCCGTTCAGGCCGACGAGCAATCCGAGCGGATCGAGCAGACCGACCAGATGCTCCGCGATGCTCCGCCCGCCGATGGGGATGTTCGCCGTAAGCCAGATCAGGGCGCCCGCCGGCAACGCCCACACCACGGCGCGCCAGAGCACGAGGATCGTCCGATCGATGATCGACGTGTAGAGCGTCTGCAGGATCCGCGGCGGACGATACGGGGGCAGTTCGAGACTGAACGTCGAGACCTGGCCCCGGAGGACGGTCCGGGAGAGCGCCCACGCGATCGCGAAGGTCAGGACAACCCCCAGGACCGCGACGCCCACCACGGCGAGCGCCGAGACCACGCCGCCCAGCGCGGCGGGCACCAAAGTGCCGATGAACAGCGTGGCGATGAGGATCTGCGTCGGCCAGCGACCGTTGCACAGAGCGAAGTTGTTGGTGAGGATGGCGATCAGCCGTTCTCGCGGGCTGTCGATGATCCGCGTGGCGATGACTCCCGCCGCATTGCAGCCGAACCCCATCATGGTCGTCATGGCCTGCTTCCCGTGGGCGCCCGCCTTCTTGAAGAGCCAGTCCAGGTTGAAGGCAACCCGCGGAAGGTACCCGAAGTCCTCCAGCAACGTGAAGAGCGGGAAGAAGATGGCCATGGGCGGCAGCATCACGCTCACGACCCAGGCTGTCGAGAGGTACATTCCATCGATCAGCAGGCCCCACAGCCACCAGGGCAGTCCCAGACCGGCGGCCCCCTCGCGCAGCATCGGGTAGAGCGTGTCCACCAGCAACCACGCGAGCCAACCCGAGGGCACGTTGGCGCCGCTGATGGTGAGCCAGAACATCAGGGCGAACAACAGGAACATGAGGGGAAACCCCCAGATCCGGCTGGTCACCAATCGGTCGATGGTGCGATCCAGGGTGGGACGAGCCGTCTCGCCCGGCCGGGTGACCGCGCGGTCCGCGATGTGGGCGGCCGTGGCATACACCGCCTCCATCAATTGTTCATGGGAGTCGGTCCCCAGCTCGGACCGCAGGGTCCGTGCGGTGGACAGAATCTCTTCGACCTGCGCCGCATGGCTGTTACTCATCGGACGCCCTCCAGGAGGGCCGGTTCGGCGGCGGTCGCCGTCGCACGCGGCGCGCTGCCCAGTTCGCCCAGCTCCCCTTGTCGGATAGCCTGAATGATACGCTCGTCCCCGTCCAGCAGGCGCAGCGCGACCCAGCGGGGGTTGGGTAGCCCGGGGAAGGCGGACGCGAAGCGGGTGGTCAGGTCGGCGACGGCGCGTTTGAGTTCCGGCGGTTCGTTCTGGATTCGGCGGGGTTTGCAGACAAACTGCCCCGTCGCCACCTCGCTGACGGCCTGCAGCACCTGATCGAGGCCCTGCTTGTAGCGCGCGGAGGCGGGAACCACCGGCACCCCGAGCTCGCGGGACAGCGTCCGATCGTCCACCTGGAGGCCGTGGCGGCGCGCCTCGTCCATCAGGTTCAGGCAGACCACGACCCGGTCAGTGATCTCCAGTACCTGCAGGACGAGGTTGAGGTTTCGCTCCACGCGGGTGGCGTCCATGACCACCAGCGTGACATCCGGCCGACCGAAGAGCAGGAAATCTCGCGCGGCCTCCTCGTCTGGGCTGGCGGCCAGAAGCGAGTAGGTCCCGGGCAGATCCACCAGTTTGAACCGGTGGCCGCGATACTCGAATCCCCCCTCGGCCCGCGTGACGGTCTTCCCGGGCCAGTTCCCGGTGTGCTGACGGAGCCCCGTCAGGGCGTTGAAGACCGTACTCTTTCCCGTGTTGGGATTCCCGGCCAGCGCCACCACGAAATTCCAGTTGTCCATGGTGACGCCGAGTTTGAGAAGATTCTGCACATGATGGACCGGGCAGGCCGCACACCCCGCGGCCGTGGACCCGGTGCTTGTGGTTGTCATGGTTGATGACCTCCCTAACTTCGCCCGCGGGCGCGTGAACTTTCAACACACCTAGGCGGCGGCGACCGAGGACTCTGGAAGCCGCTCGACCCGGATCACCGCCGCTTGTTCCGCCCGGAGGGCGATGAGCGCACCCCGGATACGGTACGCCGTGGGATCGCCGTTGGGACTCCGCATCTCGGCCCGGATCACCGTCCCGGGCAGCACGCCGAGGTCCAGGAAGCGACGACGCTCCGCCCCGCGGCAGCGACGCGAGAGGGACAGCACCCGCCCGTCCTCGCCGGGTCGGAGGGCATGGAGCGGCTCCCCGACCGGCTCGTCGGTCCGCTGCCCTTCCGCCAGCGGAACCACGGAGACGCTGGCGGCCGCCAGCGGACTCAGAACGTGCTCGCCCCCTCCGGCCGCAACGCGAACCCGGTCCGGCGAGGCCTCGACGAGTCGCACGGGCAGGCCGGGATGCAACCCCTTGGCGATCAGTTCCGTGTACGCCGCCTTGGAGTCGTCCTCGAGATGCAGGATCGCCAGTGGCTCATTGAGCGGCGCGATCGTCAGCGGCACGCCGCGCTGCGCGGCGACCTCCCCCTCGGCCGTGGGAATGGGATCGCCGTGGGGATCGCGGATGGGATGCTGCAGCCGCGCCGACAGCGCGTCCACCTCCCCGGGAGACAGCCCGTGCTCGAGGTGGTGCGCCCGCCCGTGCCACTCGGCTTCCGGGAAGCCGGTGTGGTCCGCCAGGTAGCTTTCCCACAGCCGGTGGGCCCGGAGCACATGCAACCCCATCTCGCGTCCGGACGCCGTGAGACGGATGCCGTCCCCTTCCATCAGCATGAGACGCCGGCTGTGGAGCCCCTGCAACACCTCCCCGACCTCGTCCGCGCTCAGCCGGAGCGCCCCCGCCACGCTCTGGACGCTCGGCACCACGCCGTCCAGTTCGGACTCGTACAGGTGCTTCAGCGTATCCTCGATGCGCACGCGCTCGGCTGTCCGCGTCGCGCGCCGCCACCGCGGGATCATTCCCCATCCCGGCCAAAAGAGCCCGATCACTCCGAAGCTCACGACGACGCCGACGATCACCCCAACCAGCCACGCAGTCATGTCGCGCTCCTTGTGCCGTGCGAACCCTTGTCCGCCCGGCCCCTTCACGCCCTGGCGTTGTTCTTCGTCCCCGATCGCACTCGCGCGCCACGGGGCGCGGCCGGGAGATCGCCGGCCTCCACCCGGATCTGCGACGCCACCCGGCGCCCCAGGATATGCGAACTGTCTCCCGTCCGCACGGTGAGCGGCCCGTCGAACGGGGCCTTCTCCAGGACCTCCACCGCAGTCTCGGGGACCAATCCTCTGGAACCCAGATAACGTAGGATCTCCGCGTCCCCGTCACTCACCTGCCGGATGACGCCGCACGCCCCCGGCTCCAGTTCCGACAGGAGCTCGTAGACCGCTCGATCCAGCCGCCCATCCCTGGCCGGGATCGGATGGCCATGCGGGTCCGAGGTCGGCCGCCCCAGGGCCTCGAAGATCTTCTCCGCGAACTCTTCCGAGATCGCGTGTTCGAGCTTCTCCGCCTCGTCATGCACCCGGTCCAGGCTGTATCCCAGCGCCTGCGACAGGTAGAGCTCTAGGAGACGGTGGTGCCGGATCACCTCGAGAGCAATCCGCTGCCCCGCCTTGGTCAACACCACCCCCTGGTAGGGATGGTGGCGCAGCAACCGCAAGCCGGCGAGCTTCTTCATCATCCCCGTGACCGAGGGCGCCGATACGCCCAGCGACCCCGCCACGGCCGAGGTGGACACCGGCCCGCCATGTTCCTGCAGCTTGAAGATGGCTTTGAGGTAATCCTGCATCGACTCGCTCAGCATCATGTTCTCCAAACAATTAATTTAGGATAACCAAATCCTAGTCTACCAACCTCACGGCGTCAAGCGGGTTCCGCAACGCCCTTTGGTCGCGCCTACACAGCGCGTGGCGGTCGCGCGGAACGGCACCGCAAGATTTCGGAGGGGCGGGACGGTGCGGTGCGAACGGGGTACTCTGTGACAGGGCTGTGGCGCGGAGCAACGCGGAACTGGCGGGGGTGTCCGACCCGAGGTCGTCCGGCCGAGTCGCGCGCTGGGCAGTGAGGTGCGCCCGGCGTTGTCCTCGCCGGTGCGGTGATGCCGGTAGTCGGGCCGGACTGGTGCTTGTGGCTATCCCGGCTCGTGGCGCTCGGCGCTCGGTGCGTCTGCGGGGTCCAGGCGGTACCGGAAATCGCAGACGGGGGCCCCTTCCATGATCGTCTGGGTCCGGGTGAGGGTCAACCCCGCGTTGAATCCCTCCCCCAGCGCGCCGTCGCGGCCGCAGGACAGCACCGCGCCCAGTTCGGGGATGCCCAGTGCCCGGTACATCTCGGCGTACCGGCAGCGCGTGACGTTGAAGTCGTACGCGGTATCGTTGGCCTGCAACACCTCGATCGCCAGCGCACCGCCCTTCACCCAATTTTCCTTGCTCTGCACGAAGTGCGGCAGACTATTGCCGCCCATCTGCTCCGCCAGCGCCCGGCCCTGGCGCCGCGCAATGTCCACGATCACCCGCTGGGCGATCTCCGCGACCCGCTCGCGCCCGAACTCCGCCGCGAAGGCGGCGATCATGGGCGCCAGGATGCGCGCCTCGATCTCGCGCCGTTTCAATACGCCGATCTCGTTCAAAGTATCCGGGGGCAACTCGCTGTCCATCGCACCCTCTCGCGCTTAGGAGCCGTTACGAAATGACTTGGCCATTTTCTGCAATTTCGGTACGGCTCCTTAGGCCATCCCGGAATTTCTCCGGTCAAGTCATTCTTTGACAACGGCTCATTGCCGCTGCTGGATCTTCTTCTTTTCGGTCCGCTCCGGCATGCTGGCGTCGCTGAAACCGTGGTGAGCCACGACCTCTTTCAGGCTCCAGTAATCGCCGCCGAAGGGATCGTACGTCAAGGGGGCCACCCGGCCCAGGACGATCATCCCGTCCTCGACCACGCCGGCATCCGCATGCACCGCCGCCACCTCCGCCACGAACAGGACGTGCGACCCGAGGGGCAGCGTGTGACGCACGATGCATTCCAGGTTGATGGGGCACTCCTCGATCATGGGCGCGCGCACCTTGTCGCTCGGTGTCGGAGTCAGATGCGCCTGGACGAACTTGTCCGCCGTCCCACCGGACGCCGTGCCGCAGAAATCCACGACACGCAGCATCGAGGCGGACGGGATATTCAGGACGAACTCCCCGGTCTCACGGACGAGGCCGTAGGTGTGTCGCTCGGGCCGGATCGCCACGGCGACCATGGGTGGCGTAGCGCACACCACGCTCACCCAGGAAGCGGTCATGATGTTGGGGACACCGTCCTCGCCGATACAGGAGAGCAGCACGACAGGCACGGGGGCGAGAAAGGCATTTCGCTCGATCGCGATCTTTCCCATTATTTCGTAACGGCTCCTAACCCCGCACGCACTCGGTAGGATCGCCGTCCGGCGCCGCCGCGCGGGCGGCAAAGGCCTGGACCTCGCGCAGGAGCTGGTCCCAGCTCCCGATCCGCGTCACATTCTGCGGGAGATCGCCCTGGTTCCAGGGCCGATCCACGAGGAAAACCGGGACCGGGACCCGAGCCGCCGCCAAGGCCACGTGCAGCTCATCCTCGATCAGAAGCTGGAGCCGTTTTTCGCGGACGATGCGGGGCTTGTAGGCTGCAGCGGCCTCGCCGTTCCGATGGACCAGCTCTTCGAACAGCGCCACGATCCCCGCGCCCTGCAGCAGCCGCCGGGTATGCTGCCGGTGCATGGCGAGGCGGCCTGTCACCACAACCAGTCGGTGGCCCCGCGCGGCCAGGGATCGGATCCCCGCCACTGCGTCCGGATAGACCGGGCGGGTGGCCAAGAAATCGGTAGCCTCCAGCTCCGCATAAAAACCGGACCAGGCCGCAGCCGGGATGTCCGGATAGCGATGAGAGATTTCCCACATCGCCTCTTCAATCCTGACCTCGTGGCCGAAATACCTCCGGAAGGCGTCGAGGTAGCCAGGCAGGGATTCTACCAGGACGTCGTCTACGTCCACTCCGATCCGGAGAGTTGACGCCATCTTCGCTCCTCGCAAACGCGAAACCGGCGGTCCGCCACCGCATACACCGGCGCGCCCTGGCCCCACGCCGCCTCGTACCGTTGCGCAGCGGCGCGAGGTGGCATGAGCCTAACACATTTGCCTACCCCCATCAAGAAAGCTGGGCTGCCCCCATTCTCCGGTTTGCTTCCGCAGAACAACGCCCTGTAGCCGCGTCGCCGCAGCCGGGGCGGCTTCCCGCACACCGCGCAGACGCCGAGGGAGCACCCACTGGGTGACACCTAGACCGCCGGAGGCCCGGGCGGATCCGACGCCGCCGCGCCCGCGGCGCCGCCGGCGCCGGCCCGGAGGGCCGCGTTGCGTGCGGCCCGACCCGGTGCAAGGCGGCGCGGTTCTCGACGGCGCGCCAGGCGGCCGGAGGGGCTGCCCGGGCCTCCGGCGGTCTCGCCCGCTACCCGTTCGCCGCCCCGGCGTTACCCGGAGATTTGGGGCTGCGTGGCCGTCACCCCGGAGCGTTTGCGGCGTGGTGACGCTCCGACTCTGAGGTGCTGCTCGTCTCCTCGCTGCTGACGCCTCGCGGAATGCTTCCCTCCTCTTGCATCTGAAGTGAGTTCCGTCTGGGTGTTTCTGGCGATCTTGGAACCACCATCGTTTCAGGTCTCGGAAGGAAGAACGCTTTCAAAAGAAGAAAATAGACTTATTGTTATCATATAAAACATATAGTTACGAATCTCATGGTTGTTCGATATAAAAATTGTTCTTGACAGGACCAATCCCATCTTGTATATCCTGAATCATAAAAACGGACCGGTTAGTACACGGGTGGTGAATGACCAGCACGAGAGAGCACATTCTGGACGCAGCGGGACGATTGATCCATCTGCGCGGTTTTCATAACACCTCCGTGGACGACATCCTGCGCGAGAGCGGCGTCGGGAAAGGCAACCTCTACTACTATTTCAAGAGCAAGGACGAACTGGGCTACGCTGCGCTGGATCGGACGTTGGAACGGATCCGGGAAGATGTGCTCGAGCGGGTCTTCGCGACAGATCTCGACCCGTGGACGCAGCTGGAGATGTTCTTGGAGTTCCCGATGGAGCGGGTCCGGCGGGACGGATGCACGGGAGGATGCCCGCTGGGCAATCTTGCGATGGAGATGAGCGATGTCCACGAAGGGTTCCGGACGCGATTGAGCCAGGCCTTCGGCCAGTTGCAGTCGAAGCTCGAGGCAACTCTCGAACGCGCGAGACTCCAGGACACATTGCGGCCCGGAACGGACATCCCCCGCTTGGCCCACTTCATCCTTGCCGGGCTGGAGGGAGCCTTCATGATGGGAAAGTTGCACCGGAATGCCGATCTGATGGCGAACGTCATGGACGAACTGAAGGCGCACGTGACTTTGCACCGCGTGGCTCAACACACCGAGGACCGCCACACCTCATAGGGGGACACCATGGCCCGTCGAATCGAAATGAAGAGAAGTGCCATCGGCTCGAACCTGGAAGCTCGCCGGCCGGCCGATCGCTCGGCCGCCTCTCGGCTCTCCCACGGCGGGAACGTGGAGCAGCCCCTGGCGACCATCGTGGAATACACGGACCAGAAGCCGGCGAAGAACCAGTTCCCGGAGCGCATCGTCTCGCCGGTCCGATCCGGCCCGTGCTGCTTCACGGATATGGAGGAAATCGGAACGCCGCAAGAAGACGGCCGCTGGGTGTTTCAATACAAGCGGTGCAAGAAGTGCGGCTTTTCCTTGCGGGTGATCCTGCGGGAAATCCCGGACGCGGCGCTGGCGTCCGAGCTGCGAAAGATCCTGGCGAACTCCTTCGTCCGGAACGTCCCCGAGTAGCGGCGAGATCCGCGGGGGCGCATGTTGCACGGCGACCGCATGGCGTCCCGCGGGTGGAGAATGCGGCCCCAACGTCTAAGGGGGAAGCGCCGGCCGGGATGTTGCACTTTGCCGCGCGCTTCCCCCTCTTCTCAACCGGGTACCGGTCGTTCTCTTACATCTCGATCTGGTTTGCCTCCAGGACGGTCCCCCTCACGCTTTCCAGATTTGCCAACGAATTGTAATAATCCGCGATGGCTCGAATCTCGCTCGCTTGGGCCTGGGCCAGATCGCGCTGGAACGACAGGACGTTGAAGGTCGTGGTAACCCCGGCTTCCAGGCGGCGCTGCTCGACCCGGAGCTGTTCCTCCGCCAAGATCCGCGCGGCCCGGTTTGCGTCGACCCGCCGCGCGTTCGCCTCCACACGGCGTACGCCCTCGCGCACCTGCTGGACAATCTGAAGTTCGAGCTGCCTAAGGGACGTCTTGGCTTGCTCGGCTGTCAAGCGGGCCTTGGTATAGCTTGCCTCGGCCGATCGGTTTCCCAGGGGAACGGTCAGCACCACCCCGACCGAGTAGGACACGAAGTCTCCGCTCGTCATCGCGTCCATGTTGCTTCCGTAACTCGCCCCAAACCCGTTCGTGAAGACGCTCCCGGCCAACGCCAGATCCGGCAGTAATTGGTTCCGCGTCAGCCGGACCGAGAGGTCGCGGTTCTCGATGTCCAGCTTCGCGCTCTTGTACTCGTATCGGCTATCCAGGGCGGTCCGGATGGCCTCCTCGAGATTGACCGGCTTCGGGTCAAAGCTGAGGCTGTACGTCGGCTGAATTTCCTGGCCCCAGCCCGTCGACCCCGGGATGTTCAGGATGACCTTGAGGCTGTCCTCCGCATCCCGCACCGCCTTCTCCGCCACGATCACATCCTGCACCCGCGCGGCCTCCTGTGCCTCGGCCTGGGTCACCTCGACCGGTGCCGCTACCCCGGCCCGCACCCGGGCCTTGTTCAGCGTCATGAGGTCCTGCGCCAGCTTCAGCGACCGGCGCTGCACTTCCAGGTTCTGGATCGCAAACACCAACTCCACGTACGCGTTCTGGACCTGCGTCGTGATGCTGCTCACCTTCAGCCGCAGCTGCTCCCGCGAGATCGACTGGTTGTTGGTGGCGATTCGGATTCCGGTTTCGTTCGCCTCGAACCCGAAGTTCCGGAGCAGCGGCTGGGTGACGGTCAACGCAAGTTTGCTGATAAACCCGTCTCCACTGGCCGAACCGGGCACCCGGAGGAATTCGTTGTTGAAGCGCAGTTCGTAGGAGCCCCCCGTCGGCAGCTTCTGCCGCAAGCCGGTGTTGAAATCCCAAAGGTCGCTCAGCACGCGCGCGCCCGTCAAGAGGTTCAGCGTGGCCGGCAATCTGTTGTCGGATCGTAACGCCTCCAGGAAGGCGCTCGGATCGTACACCGATTTCTCCGACAGCAGATCCTGCTCCCGGATCTGCGGCGTGAACCCCTCAATGGCGATGTCCAGGTTACCTTTCAAGGCGAGCGCGATGCTCTCCTTCATGGAGAGCGCCATGACCCCCGGCGCCGGGCGCGCCGGGGTTTGCGCCGTGCCCATCTGGGCGACCTGCAGATCCAGCGCGAGCGGGGGTTGTCCCTCGCCCCCGGACGCCGCCGCGAACGGAAACAGCCCGCAGAGCAGGGCGCCGGTGAGCGCCCGTCGAATCGCCATCCGTCCCGATCGCTGCATGGTGGCTCCTTTCACGCAAGAATGCGGCGCCGAGATCGGCCTCGCCGCCGCGCCCCTGACTTGTTGCAGCCTTCTCCCACTCTATACGCCGCCGGTCGTGCCGATGTTTCGCCGCCCCGTGACCACCGAGCCCCTCCAGCGGGCAGCCTCCTCCCTCCACGGCACCCCCAACCTCGGACACACGGACTCGCGTGACGATCCTGTCCGCGGCCGGTTAAAGTTACTGTGGAGACGGGACAGGTGTCAAGGTTCGTCGGGTCCGACACGGATCATGTCGTGTCTCATAACGTTCGGCTCGCCAGACCTTCGAGGGCGATGTCTAGCCCACGATCTCGCCGCGTGGTAACGTATCTGCGGGAGTATTCAGCGCTCGGGACGGCGCGCGCGCCGACGGCCGCACGGGGAAGCCCTGGCCAGCCATTCCTGACCTGTCCACTGCCACACTTACCGCCACCCGCTGATCGTTCCATACGCCATCACACGCGGAGGAGCAGTCCGACATGCCGGCGTTTATCGCATCCCTCTTGTTCGTCACCCTGGCCGAGATGGGCGATAAGACCCAGCTCTTGGCGATGGCCTTTGCCACGCGATTCCCGGCACGGACCGTGCTGTCGGCGGTATTCGTGGCCACCCTCCTGAACCACGCCCTGGCGGTCGCGGCCGGGCGCCTGCTCACCAACGTCATTCCGCTGGACGTCATCTCGCTGACGGCGGCCCTGTCCTTCATCCTCTTTGGACTCTGGACCATCCGGGGCGACACACTGGAAGGCGAGGACCAGCAGCGCTCCAGCTTTGGCCCGTTTCTCACCGTCGCCATCGCGTTCTTCCTGGCCGAGCTCGGCGACAAAACCCAGCTCGCCACCATCAGCTTGGCGGTCAAGTACACCGATCCGATCGCCGTCCTCCTGGGCACGACCGCCGGAATGGTGGTCGCGGACAGTATCGGCATCGGCATCGGCATCGTCCTCGGCAAGCGGATGCCGGACACACTGATTCGCCTCGTGTCGGCCGGCGTCTTCATCTTCTTCGGCTTCGCGGGTGCCTCCGCCGTCTTGGCGACGATGCTGCCGTTGGCCGTCCGATCGGTCGTCCTGTTCGGGTTGGTGGTGGCCACCCTGGGTGCGGCCCACTATCTCTTCGTCCGGCGCCGCCGCAGCGCGGCGCCGGAACGTCCCGCCGTCGGCGGTGCCGCTCGCGTGCCGCAATCGCTGTTCGTCCTCCTTCTCGCGGTCGCCTGGGTGGCCAGCCTGGGGTTGGCCAAGCCCCTGGCGGCATTCGACCACTGGATTGCGTTCGTGCTGCTTGGCGGGATCGGCTGGAAGATGATCCACGGCGTGGTGCGGCCGGGCCACGCCGACGCACGTTTGGACCCCCGGTTGGTCTATGCGGTCCTGATCATCGCCGCGCTCACCAGCGCCCAGGCGTTCCTGGTCAGATTCCAGTGGGCGCTGGCCATCGTTCCGGTCGTCGTGCTGTTCTCGGCTGTCGCGGTGATCGTCTGCGCACCCCTGCTGACGCGGACGGGGGCGAGCGAGCGACTCCGGCGGATCGGTCAGCATCGCATCGAGATCGCCGGCGGTTTGATCCTGATCGGGATCGCCCTGAAGGTCCTCATTGAACATCTCGCCTGAGGCGCGGCGGCTCGTTCGTCGTTCCCCGACCCGGCGTCGCATCGCAATCAGGCAACGCCTCCAGCACCTCCCGTAGCCGGGGTGCTGCCCCGTCTTTGGCCGACAGCGTCGGGTCGCTGATCGGCCACTGGATACCGATGTCCGGATCGTTCCAGATCACGCCGATCTCGTCGGCGGGATCGTAGAGTTCGGTGCACTTGTATTCGACCACCGCCGTCTCGCTCAGCACGCAGAAGCCATGGGCGAATCCCGGCGGCACGTACACCTGCCGGAAGGTCTCGCCCGACAGGCGCACCCCGACCCAACCGGCGAAGCTCGGCGACCCGCGCCGGATGTCCACGGCCACGTCGAAGATCTCCCCCTCCACCACACGGATCAGCTTCCCCTGAGGCCGACGCCGCTGCGCGTGCAGCCCGCGCAGCGTGCCGCGCGCGGACCGGGAGAGGTTGTCCTGCACGAACGTCACCCCGATCCCCCCCGCCCGGTACTTCCCTTGGTGGTAGGTCTCCAGGAAGAATCCGCGAGGATCGCGGTGGACGTCCGGCGTGATGACCACCACGTCCGGCAGCGCGGTCGGCTCGAATCGCATCGTCTGGCCCTCGCTCGGTTCGTCGAATCAGCCTCGATCGGAGGATGGGGCAAGGTACTGCGGTGCGTGTAAGGTGTCAAGGTGTGCGCATGCCAGGCAGACGACGGATGCCCGGCATGATCATGCCGGGTTCCGACGGAGAGGAGACGCCTTCCAGCGCACCGAGAGGGGTTGCGCCGGGAGGTGTCCCGGTTCGTTTTCCGATATTGGTAATTGACAATCGATTATCGCTCATGATACACAATCGCCACCGTGAGCGGCCTGTGCCGACGATGCCAGGCCTCGGGTCAGGACGCGCACAATGCCCCCACACGTCAAGCCGGAATCTCACCACCCCGCGCACCCACTCCACCGCTCCTACAAGTCCATCAGCGAGATGCTCACCGATGACCTCCGCCAGACCATCCTGTCCGGCAGCCTCGAGGAGGGGGAGTACCTCCGCCAACGCAACCTCGCTCGGCGCTATGGCGTGAGCGAAGTGGTGGTACGCGAGGCCTTGCGACTCCTGGAGGCCGAGGGGCTCGTCGAGACGGAGCGGCGCAAGGGGGCTCGGGTCAGCCGGCTCTCTGCGGCCGAAGTCAAGGAACTCTGGGAGCTCCGCATCCAGCTGGAGAAACTCCTCACACATCACGCCGTCCCGGCCTTTCAGGCCGAGGATCTCGCCCGCACCACCGAACTGATCCAGGCCATGAGTCAGGAGCGCGATCCGGTGGCCTGGCTGTCGCTGAACCGCGAATTCCACGATCGGCTGTATCGACCGTCCGGACGCCTGCGCATCCTGCGTTTCGCCAACAACCTGCGCAACCTGATCGACCGCTATCTCCGGATGCGCCTGGGCGTCCTGCAGCACTACGAGATCGCGCATCGGGAGCATCGCAGCATCCTGGCCGCCTATCGTCAGGGAAACGCCGCACTGGCCGTGAAGCGCGTCGAGGCGCACCTCCAGCGGACCGCCGACAGCGTCGTGGCCTTCCTCACCGCCCGCAAGAAGTGAGGCGGAGGATCCCCGGCCCCACAGGGAGGAGTTCCGATGAACACGTTCCGCGTCCTGATGACCGACACCATCTTCCCCGACACGACGATCGAGCAGGAGGAGCTGCGCCGGATCGACGCCGAGTTCGTGCTGGCCCCGACGACCGACCCCGACACGCTCAAGCGGGAGGGGGCACGGTGCGACGCGGCGATCAACGTCTACGTCCAGCTCACCAAGGAGATCCTGGACGCCTGGCCCACGTGTCGCGTGATCGTACGGACGGGCATCGGGTACAACACGATCGATCTGGAGGCGGCGAACGCCAGGCGAATCATGGTGGCCAACGTCCCTGATTACTGCATGGGCGAGGTCGCCGATCACACCGTCGGGCTCTTCCTCGCCTGCGTGCGACACATCCCACGCTTGCACGCGAGCGTCAAAGGGGGACAGTGGAGCGTCGACCTGGCCAAGCCGGCACCGCGCCTCCAGGGGAAGCTGTATGGGCTGTTCGGCTTCGGCAATATCGCTCAACAGGTGGCCAAGCGGGTCCAGGCCTTCGGGCTCGAGGTCATCGCCTTCGATCCGTATGTTGCCGCGGAGGCCTTCGCGGCCCGGCACGTCCGGCGCGCTGCGAGCCTCGAAGAGCTGCTCCGCGCGGTCGACTTCCTGTCCGTCCACGCCCCGCTGACCGCCGAGACGCAGGGGATTCTGAATCGGACGACCCTCGGGCTGATGAAGCCGACGGCCGTGCTGGTCAACACCTCGCGCGGCCCCCTGATCAACGAAGCCGACTTGTTGACCGTACTCCAAGAGGGTCGGCTCGCCGGGGCCGGTTTGGACGTCCTGGCCGACGAACCTCCGAGCTTCCCGCTTGCCCTGGCCGCCATGGACAACGTTGTTCTCACGCCGCACACCGCCTGGTATTCGGACGACGCCATGCCGGAATTGCGGCGGAAGGCCGCCCAGGAGGTGGCACGTGCCCTGACCGAAGGCCGGCCAAAGTTCTGGGTGAACCAACGGGCTTTTTCCGGTTAGCTCTTTCCCCATCACCCGACACAGGAGGACGACACGTGAAACTGCACAAGTGGTCGCTGTGGCTCTCGATGGTTGTCTGTATCGCGGCGCTCGCCTTGACCGGTTGCGGACAGGACAAGCCCAAGAGCATCAAGATCGCCCACCTCTCGCCGACCACGGGAGGTGCCTCGTCGTACGGGATGTACATGCTCAACTCGGCGAAGATGGCGGTCGAGGAGATCAACGCCAAGGGCGGGGTGAAGCTGCCGGACGGCAGCCAGCTCAAGATCGAGTACACCGAGGTGGACGAGACCTCCAACTCCGCCGGGGCGATCGAGGGCACCAAGAAGGCGATCTCCCTGGAGCCGCTGGTGATCGTCGGCCCGAACCGGAGCGGAGGGGTGCTGGCCGCGGAGAAGCTCTGGAAGGAGGCCAAGATCCCCGCCATCACCGACGCCACCAGCGCCGAGACCACCAAGCAAGGGAACCCCTACACCTTCCGGATGCAGATCTCGTCCCAGTACTGGATCCCGCTCCTCGTCAAGACCGCGGTCGAGAAGTACAACATCAAACGACCGGCGGTCATCTATGGCCTCAACGACTACTCGAAAGCCAACTGGGTGGCCACCGAGCCGGCCATGACCAAATTCAATCTGAAGCCGGTGACGGTGCAGACCTACAACGACAACGACCAGGACTTCTCCGCCCAGCTCCTGGAGATCAAGAAGTCCAACGCGGATGCCATCTTCCTGTACGGCTACACCCCCGAGGTCGGCAAGATCACCCGGCAGCGGTCGGAGCTGGGCATGAAGAACATCCCCATCTTCAGCGAGCGGGCGGCCAGCGTCCCGTCCGTGTATGACCTGGCGGGCAAGGAGAACTTCGAGGGGATGGTGGTCACCACCACGCTCTCCCCCGGCGACCCCGATCCGAAGATCCAGGAGTTCATCAAGACGTACGAGACGAAGTTCAAGCAGATCATCTCCTCGACCCACGTCAACCACTACGACAGCATCTATATCATCGCCGACATCGTGGGGAAGGTCGGTACCGACCGCGAGAAGATCCGCGAGGCGCTTGCCAAGCTGGACTACAAGGGGGTGCTGGCCCAGTACACGGCCGACAAAGAGGGCAACCTGGTGCATCACATGCACACCCAGGTCTGGAAAGACGGCAAGTGGGTTTTGTTGATGAGCGAGACCTATCCCGCAGAAAAGTAGAAGCCCAGGACCGGAGCGGGCGGGCAGTTTCGACTGCCCGCCCGCTCTGCAGGAGAATCGCATGGGATTCGAGAACCTCCTCCAGATCCTCATCCAGGGTCTGAATATGGGTCTCATCTACGCCCTCGCGGCGCTCGGGATCTCCCTGATCTGGAGCGCGTCGGGGCTCTTCAACTTCGCGCAGGGCGACCTAATGACCGTGGGGGGCTACGTCATGCTCTCCACCTTTGCGCATTGGGCCCTGCCGTACCCGCTCGCCTTCGCGCTCACGGTCGGGATCATGGGGCTGGCCGGCTACCTGCTGAGCCGGGGCTACTTCTTCCCCATGTTCTCCCAGGGGTTGCATCCGGACATCATCGTGATCGGCACCGTGTCGCTCACCGTCCTACTACACAACTCGATCCTGCTCGTGTGGGGGCCCCACGCCCAGCGGTTCGGGCCGCCCCTCGGAGACGCTCCGATCCACATCGGGCGGATCATCATCATGCCCTATTACGCGTATAACATCGTGATCGTGGTGGTGCTGGTGGCCCTCCTGCAGCTCTTCCTGAAGAAGACCATCATCGGCATCGCCATGCGCGCGGTGGCTCAGCGGCAGGTGACGGCCTCGCTGATGGGGGTGCGGGTCGATCAGCTCGTGGCGCTGACGTTTCTGCTGGCGACGGGCTTGGCAGCCTTTGCGGGGGTCCTGATCGCTCCCATCATTCCCCTCATCCCGGAGATGGGCGGCCTGGTCTCCCTGAAAGCCTTCGCGGCCGTCCTCATCGGCGGCCTCGGGAGTTTCGCGGGGGCGCTCGTCGGGGGGGTGATCGTCGGCATTGCCGAGGTGGTGTTCGCCACCGTTGCGGTCCCCACCTACAAGGATGTCTTCATCTTTGCGATCCTGGTCGTGTTCCTGCTCTTTCGGCCGCGCGGCATCTTCTCGGCGGAAATTTCGGAAAAGGTCTGAGGAGGACACCGTGTCGAAGCTGGCCGCTCTGAAGCGCCTCGGACCGATCCAGATCATCTTTCTGCTGCTCGCCCTGATCCCCCTCACGGGGCTCCCGGCCTACCAGTTTTACATCCTGGAGCGGGGGATGCAAAATGGGCTGGTTGTCTTGAGCCTCGTCATCTTGCTCGGGTACACCGGACAGCTCTCCTTGGGGCAGTCCGGTTTGGTGGCGGTGGGCGCATACGCGTATGGCATCCTGTGCGTCAACTACGGGGTCTCCCCCTGGGTCAGTCTGGCAATCGCTCCCTTGGTGTCTGGGCTGGTCGGCCTCCTGCTGGGAATTCCCTCCTTCAAATTGACCGGCCCTTTCCTGGCGGTCAGCACCATTGCCTTTTCCGAGATCGTCCGCATCCTCATTCTGAACAACGAGAAATTCACGGGGGGGCCCTTCGGCCTCAACCGTATCCCGACGATCCTCGGCGGACTCCCCTTGTACTACTTCATGCTGGTGGTGGCCTATTTGGCGTCGTTCGCCACGCTGCGCCTGAGCCGATCCCATATCGGCCTGGCCTTCAAGGCGATACGCGAGGACGAGGTGACCGCCGAGGTCATGGGGGTGCATGTCCGCCGCGTCAAGCTGCTGGCCTTCGTGATCTCCTCCATACTCGCCGGCCTGTCGGGGGTCTTCTTCGCGAATCTGGCCGGGTACCTGAATCCCGATTCCTTCACCTTCAACGAAAGCTCGACCTACCTGCTCATGGTCGTGCTGGGCGGCATGGGGAGCGTGACCGGGGGCATTCTGAGTGCGTTTGCAGTGACCTCATTGCCGGAGGTTCTGCGCTTCATGACGCGCTACCGCTTGATCGTCTATGCGCTCATCCTGCTGCTCATGCTCCGGTACACCAAGGTGCTGAACATCGAGAACCTCCAGCGGTTGGCGCGGCGCGTGCGGCGTAGGCTCTTTCCGGGAACCGCTCGCAAGGATGAGGTGCAAGGGTGAGCCTCCTGACGACGACTCAGCTGACCAAGCGCTTCGGGGGTATCCTGGCCGTCAACGAGCTGGAGCTCTCCGTAGCGGCCGGAGAAATCTGCGGACTCATTGGACCGAACGGATCCGGCAAGACGACCGTCTTGAATCTGATTACCGGCATCTACAAGCCGACGGGGGGGAGCATCGCCTTCGATGGGCGGCCCATCCAGGGGCGTGCCCCGCACGAGATCTGTGCCCTCGGCATCGGGCGCAGCTTTCAGAATATCCGGCTGCTCTTCCCCCTCTCCGTCTTCGACAATGTGCGCTTGGGCGGGCACATCCATACCCGGTCGGGCCTGTGGGATGTGCTCCTCCGCACGGCCAAGACGCGGGCGGAGGAGGGAGCGATCGCGGCGCGTATTGACGAGATGCTCGACTTCGTGGGGCTGCGGCCGTTCCGGGACGAACTGGTGAAAAACCTCCCGTACGGCCGCCAGAAGGTCCTGGAGATCGCGCGGGCCCTGATGGCCCGACCGAAGCTCCTCCTGCTCGACGAACCGGCGGCGGGGCTGAACAGCGCCGAAAAGGCGCAGCTCATGAAGCTGGTCGGCAAGATCCGCGATACGGGCGTCTCCGTCCTCCTGATCGAGCACGAGATGGCCTTCGTGGAGGGATTGAGCGATCGGGTCTTCGTCTTGAACTACGGCAAGAAGATCGCGCAGGGCACCTTCGCCGAGATTCAGCGGGACCAGGCGGTCATCGAGGCCTACCTCGGAACAGGGGGGTCGCGTGCTTAAGATCGAAGATCTCGTCGTCTCCTATGGGGGGGTCGCGCCCGTCCTGCAGGGGATCAGCATCGAGGTTCCGGACGGCAAGATCGTCACCCTGCTCGGGGCGAACGGTGCGGGCAAGTCCACCACGCTCAAGGCGATCTCCGGACTCCTGCGTCCCCTGTCGGGCACCATCATCCTCGATGGCAGCCGGCTTCATACCATGCGGACGGATGCGATCGTGAAGGCCGGCGTGTCCCACGTCCCGGAGGGGCGGCAAGCGTTTCCCGGCCTTACGGTGATCGAGAATCTGAAGATGGGAGCCTACACCAACTTCCACGCCCGCACCGTGGCCCAGAAGATGGAAAGCGTCTTCGCGTTGTTCCCCCGGCTGGCGGAGCGCCGCGCACAACTGGCGGGCACGCTCAGCGGCGGCGAGCAGCAGATGCTGGCCATCGGTCGGGGCCTGATGATCCAGCCCAAGATCCTGATGCTGGACGAGCCGTCGCTGGGACTGGCGCCCATCGTGGTCGAGGACATCTTCCGGAGGATCCAGGAGGTCAATGCCCAGGGCACCACGATCCTGCTGATCGAGCAGAACGCGAATCTCGCGCTGTCGGTCAGCGACTACGCCTACCTGCTCTCGGTGGGTCGCATCGTCTTGCAAGGAACACCGAAGGCCATCAAGGATGAAGGGCAGCTATTGAACGCCTATCTTGGGGGGGCGCACTGATCGGCACGGGGCGGCACTCTCGCCGAACGGTGCAGGCAATCGGACAGCATCCATCACATGGAAGGAGCCGCGATGAAGACGCCCTGGAAGACGGACAAATGGTTCACCAGCCCCTGGAATTTCGTGAGTGAGGTCAAGGCCTCTCACCGCTTCCCGAAGCGCATCAAGTTCCACGACGTCTGCCTCCGGGACGGAGAGCAGCAGGCCGGCGTCGAGTTCACCCCCAAGGAGAAGATCAAGCTGGCGACGATGCTGGCCGAGGCCGGGGTGCATCGCATCGAGGCGGGGATGCCGGCGGTCTCCAAATACGACGCCCAGGCGATCAGAGAGATCGTGAAGCTCAAGCTGCCCGCGGAGATCTTCGCCTTCTCCCGCTGCATGGTGGAGGACGTGAAGCGCGCGGTGGACACGGGGGTCAAGGGCATCGTGATGGAGGTGCCCGCCAGCGAGCACATCATCAAGTACGCCTACCGGTGGTCGATGGAAAAGGCGGTGGAGACCTCCATCGAGGCCACCCGGTACGCCAAGTCGCAGGGGCTCTACGTGGTCTTCTTCCCCATCGACGCCTCGCGGGCCGAGATGGGCTGGTACCTGAACACCATGGAGCGAGTGGCCACCGAGGGCCACATGGATGCCATGGCCCTGGTGGACACCTTCGGCGTGCTCTCGCCCCACGCGGTGAGCTACTTCGTGCGCGAGACCCAGAAGCGGATCAAGAAGCCGCTGGAGACTCACTTCCACATGGACTTCGGCATGGGAGTGGCCAACACGATCATCGCTCTGGCGGAGGGCGCCTCCGTCGTTCACTCGACCATCAGTGGCATCGGGGAGCGGGCCGGTAATGCCCCGACGGAGGACACGCTCATCTCGCTGCTCACCATGTACGGGGTGGACACCGGGATCAAGACGGAGCAGCTCACCAAGCTCTCCCGGTACGTCCGCAAGATCGCCAAGGTCGCCATGCCCGCCAACCGGCAGATCGTGGGGGACGACGTCTACGATGTCGAGTCGGGGATCATCGCGTCGTGGCTGAAGAACGTGGGACCGGAGCACATCCTGGAGGTCTTCCCGATCCACTGGAATCTGGTGGGTCAGCGGGCGCCGCGGGTGGTCCTGGGGAAGAACAGCGGGATCGACTCGATCAAGATCCACCTGCAGCGCCTCCGGGTGAAGGCCACGGAGGAGCAGGTGGGCGAACTGGTCCTGCGGGTGAAGGCCGCCTCGCTGAAGAAGAAGGGACTGGTGGATGGGACGGAGTTCGGCAAGATGATCAAGGCGGTCGTGAAGTAGTCTCGCGGACCCGCACGCACGGCGGGGCAACCCCCCGCCGTGCGTGCGGGTCCCGTCTCGGCTCTCGGCTCTATGCTCTCGGCTCTGGCCTCTCGCCTCTCCGCAGGCCCCTCACACCGCCGGCCGACGGCCGGCCCACGGGGCCGCCGCCTCGAAGGTTGCCGCTGCCCGCAGCACCGTCGCGTCCGCCAGTCGCTTCCCCACGATCTGCAGCCCGACAGGCAACCCGGCCGGCGTGAAACCGCACGGCACCGTGGCGGCAGGCTGCCCGGTCAGGTTGAACGGATAGGTGAAGGCCACCCAGGCCAGGCGGGAACCGGTCGGCGCGTCCGCCGGCTTCTCCTCGCCCGCCGCGAACGGCAGCGAGGCCAGGGTCGGCGTGAGGAGCAGGTCGTATCGCAGGAAGAATTTCCGGACCTCCTGCCAGAAGGCGGCCCGGGCCAGCGTTGCCCGGACAAACTCCGCCGCGAAAATGCGGCCTCCCTCCTCGATCACCGAGACCAATCCCGGATCGAGGCGATCCGCCCAGGCGGGCAGGTACTCCTGCAGGCGGCCGGCGATGCCCCCATAGAAGAGCGGCGCCCAGATCGCGTCGGGATCGGCGAAGACCCGCTCCACCTCGTCCACCTGACATCCCAGCTCCTCGAAGCGCCGTGCCGCGCGCGTCGTCGCCGCCAGCACCTCCGGGTGCACGCGCGCATAGCCCAGCGTGGGGCTCCAGGCCACGCGCAACCCCCGGATCCCCGTCTCCAGCCCTTCGGTAAAATCGGTCCCGGTGGTCGGGAAGGACAGCGGATCCCGGTCATCCGGCCCCGCCATCACCGACAGCATCAGGGCGGCGTCCCGCACCGTCCGGGTCATGGGGCCGACGTGGGAGAGCGTTCCGGTATTCGGCATCGGATAGATGGGCACCACGCCGCAGGTCGGCTTCAGGCCGAAGATGCCGCAGAAGCTCCCCGGGATGCGAATCGAGCCGCCGCCATCCGTTCCGACCGCCAGCGGCGCCAGGCCGGCCGCCACCGCGGCGGCGGCGCCGCCGCTGGAGCCGCCCGGCGATTTGGTCGGATCCCAGGGATTCCGGCTGATCCCGGTGAGCGGCGAGTCGGTGGTGCCCTTCCACCCGAACTCCGGCGTCGTCGTCTTCCCCACCATGATCCCGCCGGCAGCTTTCAGTCGCTCGACGACGGGGGCGTCCTCGGTCGGAATGTTGTCCGCGAAGATGCGCGACCCGAATCCCGTCCGGACCCCTCGGGTAATCACGAGGTCTTTGACCGAGAACGGCACGCCGTGCAGCGGGCCGAGCCGGTCTCCGCGCAGGACGGCGGCCTCGGCCGCTCGCGCCTCCGCCCGGGCGGCATCCGCCGTCACGGCGCAGAAGGCGTTGAGTTGCGGATTGAGGTGGGCGATTCGATCGAGGACGGCTCCGACCGCCTCGACGGGGGACACCTGCTGGTTCCGGATCAGGGCGGCCAGATCGCTGGCGGGCATGAAGGCGAGTTCGTCGGAGCGCATGCGGTCCTCCTCGCGGAACGGGTGGCGTGGGGAGAGACGGTTGAGCCCGGATCAATCACGAAGGACTCGTGAATGATCCGAATCGAATGACCGCGGCGCAGGGCGTGTACCAGGGGTGTGAGCCAGCCGAGCGTGCCGACTCACCAGACTCCATCGGGTCGCAGCACCAGGGTCGCCAGGGGCGGCAAGTCGAGCCGGAGCGAATACGGCTGACCGTGGGTCGGGATGGGCTCCGCCAGGACGTTTCCGGCGTTCCCGACGTTGCTTCCGCCGTAGATCGCGCCGTCCGTGTTGATCCGCTCGTGGTAGAAACCGCCGCGCGGAACGCCGACCCGGTAGCCGCTCCGCACCACCGGGGTGAAGTTGCACACGAAGAGGAGGAAGTCCTGCGGGTCGCGCGCGCGCCGAACGAACGACACCACGCTCGCGTCCGTGTCGTCGCAGTCCATCCATTGAAACCCCTCGGACGAAAAGTCCACCTGGTACAGGGCCGGCTGCGTCCGGTAGAGCCCGTTCAGGTCTTGCACCAGGCGCTGCAATCCGCGATGGTACGGCCCCATCTCCAAGAGGTGCCAATCCAGGCTCGCCTCATGGTCCCATTCGTTGGTCTGGCCGAACTCGCCCCCCATGAAGAGCAGTTTCTTGCCTGGATGCCCGTACATGAAGCCGAAGAACGCGCGCAGGTTGGCAAATTTCTGCCAGTCGTCCCCGGGCATCTTCCGGTGCAGCGACCCTTTGCCGTACACCACCTCGTCATGCGAGAGCGGCAGGATGAAGTTCTCGCTCCAGGCGTACAGGAATCCGAAGGTGAGATGGTTGTGATGGTACTTCCGGTGGATGGGGTCTTCGGTCATGTAGTCGAGCAGGTCGTGCATCCAGCCCATGTTCCACTTGAACCCGAACCCCAGTCCGCCGACGTACGTCGGGCGCGACACCTGCGGCCAGGCTGTCGACTCTTCGGCGATCGTGATGGCTCCCGGATGCTCGCGGTAGACGGCCTCGTTCAATCGTCGGAGAAAGCTCACCGCCTCCAGATTCTCTCGCCCGCCGTACTGGTTCGGGAGCCAGTCGCCGCCCTGCCGGGCGTAATCGAGATAGATCATGGAGGCCACGGCGTCCAAGCGGAGCCCGTCGATGTGGTACTTGTCCAGCCAGAAGAGGGCGCTCCCGATCAGATAGTTGGCCACCTCGTTCCGGCCGTAGTTGAAAATGCGGGTCCCCCACTCCGGATGTTCGCGCCGGCGCGGGTCCTCGTGCTCGTACAGGTGCGTCCCGTCGAAGTAGGTCAAACCATGCGGGTCGTTCGGGAAGTGGGCCGGTACCCAGTCCAGGATGACGCCCACACCGTATCGGTGAAGCGCGTCCACGCAGGCCATGAAGTCCTGCGGCGCGCCGTACCGGCGCGTCGGGGCATAGAGGCCGATGGGCTGGTACCCCCAGGAGCCGTAGAAGGGATGCTCCGTGATCGGCATGAACTCCACATGGGTGTAGCCCATCTCCGCCGCATAGGCGCCCAAGCGCTCGCCCAGTTCGCGATAGGTCAGGTAGCGGTTGCCCTCTTCCGGCACCCGCATCCAGGAGCCGGGATGGACCTCGTAGATGGAAAGGGGAGTCTCCAGAGCGTTCCGCGCCGCCCGCGCGGCCATCCACTCCGCATCGCCCCACGCATAGTCGAGATCGGCGACCATCGAGGCCGTGGGGGGATCGCGCTCCTCGAAGGCGAAGGCGACCGGGTCCGACTTGAGGGCGAGGGGCGCGCTGCTCTTCGGCAGGATCTCGTACTTGTACAGCGCCCCGCTGCCCAGCCCCGGGATGAAGATCTCCCAGAGTCCGTTGCCGGGATGGAGGCGCATCGGGTGCACCCGGCCGTCCCAGCCGTTCCAGTCGCCCACCGCGCTGACCCGCCGCGCGTTCGGCGCCCAGACCGCGAACCGCACCCCCGTCACGCCGTCCACCGTCGCGAGATGCGCCCCCAGCTTCTGGTAGGCCCGGTAGTCGGTCCCCTCGCCCAAGAGGTGGAGGTCGAAATCGCTCAGCGCGGAGGGAAACCGGAAGGCGTCCTCGCAGCGACAGGCGATGCCATCACGATCCCGCACCTCCAACTGATACCCGAACAGTTCGCGCCGGTCGGCGAACACGGCTTCGAAAAGGCCTGACGCGTGCAGCCGCTCCATCGGTTGCGGGAGCGCACCGACCTCGGCGGGCACGACGGTGACCTGAGCCGCATGGGGGAGAAAGGCGCGGATGGCTACGGCGGGACGCCGGGCCCGGCGGATCACATGCGGCCCGAGCACCGCGAAGGGATCCCCGCATTCGCCCTGGATGATGGCTTTCACACTCGTGTTGGAGAGGGACGCCGCCGCCATGGTTTGTCGTCTCCGTTGGCACGCTGGCGGGTGCAACTACGAAAGAGGCGGGACGCCGGCTTCCCAGAAGCCCCTGCACGGCGCGTGTCCCGCCCCGCCAAGTGGGGGGCGCCGGCGAGGGAGAACCGCCCTAGAGCGATCCTCCCTCGCCGCAATCTTGCAGGAGGAGGCGTCGCAGACCGACGGGATCGGGCGCCACGGAGCGCCACGCTCCGCCCCCATCGCCGTGACGCACCGCGAGAGCTGCCCGGACCGGCACGCCTACTTCTTGCCGCCCAGCACGGAATCCTTCATGGCCTTGGCCACACGGAAGCGCACGACGCGGCGTGCGGCGATCTTGATGGCCTCGCCGGTCTGAGGGTTGCGGCCCATCCGCGCCTTGCGATTCACCAACACCAGCTTGCCCAGCCCCGGAATCGTGTAGCCGTTCTTGGCCTCTTTGCCGGCCAGCTTCGCCTGCTCATCCAGGAACGCCGCGGCGACCTTGCGGGTGATGCCCAACTTGTCCGAGAAGTAGGTGACGGTCTGCGCCTTGGTCATCGGCTTCGCCATGCTGCTCTCCTTTCCTGAGGTGTGGTTGCGAGTCTCCCCGGCACACAACCGCCCACGCGGGGGCGCCAGGGCTGGCCGAAACGGAAGCTACTACAAAGCCTGTCGCCGTACAACAAGAACTTTTTCGGGAGTCCACCACGCGGGCGCCCTTCCCGGTGCGGGCCGCACCCGCCCTCCTCGGTCACCACCGCCCGCTTTTCCCTTGACAACCAACCCGGCTCGGTGGTCTATGGTGGCGCGCTAATTCCTTTCCGGCCCCGCGCCGACGCGGCACGCGACCATGGATCCCCTACTCTCCGTGCGAGGTCTGACCAAGCGGTACGGCGGCGTGCAGGCTCTTGCCGGCGTGGATCTCGAGGTCCAGCCGGGCGAGGTCCACGCGTTGGTCGGGGAAAACGGCGCCGGCAAGTCCACACTCCTCAAAATCCTGAGCGGGGCGGTGCGACCCGATGCCGGCGACCTTCGCTTCGCGGGCGCCCCCCTGCCCGTCGGCTCGCCGCGCGCCAGCGAGGCCTGCGGCATCGTCACCATCTACCAGGAATTCACCCTCATCCCCGCGCTCACGGCGACGCAGAATATTTTTCTGGGGCACGAGACCTCCGTCCCCGGCGGCGGGGCCGCGCGCCGGGCCGCCATGCGGGCCCGGACCGTCAGCCTGGTGGCCGATCTTCTGGGCCGGACGGAAGGAGCGGGTGGTCTGGATCCGGACCGACCGGTGCGGGAGCTCTCGGTTCCGGAGCGGCAGATGGTGGAGATCGCCCGCGCGCTGTCTCGCGAATCGCGGCTGATCCTGATGGACGAGCCGACCGCCACCCTCACCACCCAGGAGACGGCTCGCCTGCACGAGACCGTGCGGCGGTTGCGCGCGCGGGGGGTCAGCGTCCTCTACATCTCCCATCGCCTGGAGGAAGTGCTGAGCCTGGCGGACCGCGTGACCATCCTGCGGGACGGGCGTCGGGTGGAAACCTTGGGCGCCGGCGAGGCGACGCTGGACCGGCTCATCCGGGGGATGGTGGGCCGGAGCATCACGGAGCACTACCCCAAGGAACCGGCGGCGCCGGGGGAGCCCCTCCTGGAGATCCGGCCGGCCGCCGGCCTCCCCGTGCGCGTCGCGGCGGGAGAAGTGGTCGGCCTGGCTGGTCTGGTCGGATCCGGCCGGACCGAGCTGGTCCGCGCCGTCTTCGGCGCCGAGCGTCACCCGGGCCTCGCCCTCACCTGGTGTGGCCGTCCGCTCCGGGTCACGACGCCGCGGCAAGCGATCCGGTTGGGGATCGGCATGGTGCCGGAGGATCGCCAGGGACAGGGACTGGTGCTGGGCCTGGGCGTGGACGTGAACATCGCCCTACCCAACCTGGATCGCCTCCTGGCCGGCTGGCTGCCCGCCCGGGGCGGCGTGCGCCGCCTGGCGGAGCCGCTGATCCGGGAGCTCCGCATCCGTCTGGCCGACCCTGCGCACCCGGTGCGGAGTCTGAGCGGCGGCAACCAGCAGAAGGTGGTCCTGGCCAAGTGGCTCGCTCGCCGGTCCCGCCTGCTGATCCTGGACGAGCCGACGCGGGGCATCGACGTGGGGGCCAAGCAGGAGATGTACCGCCTGATGAACCAGCTCGTCCGGGACGGCAAAGGCATTCTTCTCATCTCGTCCGACCTGCCGGAGGTCATTGCCATGAGCGATCGACTGTGCGTCATGCGCCGCCATCAGGTGGTTGCAGAGCTGGACGCGCGCACCGCCTCCCCCGAAACCGTGATGGCGCACGCCACCGGTCTGACGAGATGACGCCATGAGCCGACGACTCCTGCGGGACTACGGGTCCCTCCTGGGCCTCCTCCTGATCGGCGCCGTGTTGAGTCTGCTGTCGGACCGGTTCCTGACCGCCTCCAACCTGATCAACGTGGCGCGCCAGGTCTCCATCAACGCCATCGTGGCGGCCGGGATGACGATCGTGATCATCACCGGCGGGATCGACCTCTCCGTCGGCTCGACCATCGCCCTGGCGGGCTGCGCCGCGCTCCTCGTCGCCCGGCCCGCCGGCGACGTCGTCGGCATGCTGGCGGGCATCGTGGTGGCCGCCGGTGTGGGTCTGCTGAACGGCGCCCTGATCGCCTGGGGGCGCGTGCCCCCCTTCATCACCACCCTGGCCACCATGACCGTGGTGCGCGGGGTGGCGCTGGTTCTCACCAACGGCGAGCCGATCGTCAAGACCGAGGGTCCCTACCTCTGGCTGGGACAGGCCTTCATCGGTCCGATCCCCGTCCCCATCCTGCTCATGATCGCCACCCTGCTCGCCGCCCATTGGTTTCTGTCGCGCACCCGCTGGGGAACCTACGTGTATGCCGTTGGCGGCAACGCCGAGGCCGCCCGGCTGGCGGGGATCAGCCTGGCGGGAATCCAGATCCTCGTGTATGTTCTGGGGGGGGTCCTGGCCGGGCTCGCCGGTCTGGTCCTGGCGGCGCGGCTGAGCTCGGCGCAGCCGAATACCGGGGTCGGGTTCGAGCTGGACGCGATCGCCGCCGTGGTCCTGGGCGGCACCAGCCTGATGGGGGGCGAGGGGACGATCTGGGGCACGGTCGTCGGCGCCTTCATCATCGGCGTCCTGAACAACGGCTTCAACCTGATGAACGTCAGCCCGTTCTACCAGCTCATCGCCAAGGGAGGCGTGATCGTCCTGGCCGTGCTGGTGGATCAGGCGATCAAGGCAGGTACGGGGCGCAGCGGTCCCGCGGTTCCATCGGAGGATCGCGGGGAGCCGCGCGAGCACTCCGGGTAATGTCGCAACCGGCGTCCTCCGGCCCCATGGTGGGACCGGACCGACACGCCGGAAAGGAGGAGCAGGATGGGTATCCGAGGATGGCGCGTCGTGGGCATCACGATCCTGGCGGTGGGATTCCTGGCGGTGACGGTCTCCGGCGGCCAGGCCGGCGTGAAGATCGGGTTCTCCGTCTCCACCCAGGTCAATCCCTTCTACAAGGCCATGGCCGACGGCGTCCGCGACGAGGCCAAGGCTCAGGGGATGGAGGCCACCATCCTGAACGCCGAGGACAAGCTGGAGAAGCAGATTGCCGACGTCGAGGACCTGATCCAGAAAAAAGTGGACGTGATCATCATCAACGCCACCCATGACGGCGCGGCGGCGGTCCTGAACAAGGCGGCGGAGGCCGGGATCCCCGTCGTCACGCTGCAGCGCGCCGTCCCCGGCGCCAAGGTGACCTCGCACATCGGGACCGACAACGTGGTGATCGGCCGCGAGGGCGCCGAATGGGTGGCCAAGGCCCTCGGCGGCAAGGGGAACGTGGTCGTCATGGAGGGCATCCCGGGCGCCGCCTCGTCCGAGGACCGGAAGAAGGGATCCGCCGAGGTGTGGCCCAAGTACCCGGGCATCAAGATCGTCGCCCAGCAGAGCGGGAAATATGACCGGGCAGTGACTCTCGGCGTGATGGAGAATATCCTCCAGGCCCAGCCGCAGATCGATGCCGTCTTCTGCTTCAACGACGAGATGGCCATGGGGGTCCTGGCCGCCGTCAAGGCGTCGAAGCGGACGGGGATCAAGATCACCGGCATGGACGCCAACAAGGACGCCCGCGAGGCCGTGTCGCGGGGCGAGTTGGCCATGACCATCGCCCTGCCCCCGTACAACATCGGCAAGACGGGCGTGCTCCACGCCAAGTGGATCAAGACCAAGGAGCAACCCGTGCCGCCGCGGACGGTGATGGCGGTGGAGTTCATCACGAAGTAACCAGCACGCGCGGTTCTTCCGGCAACGGGGAGCGCCCGACCATCGGCGCTCCCCGTGCCGTTCCGGGATGCAGGACTGTCGCATGCAGGGCGGCGCCCGCGGGCCCGACGCCCAGGCGAATGCGAGGGAAGGAGCATCGGCGATGGCGAAGATTCTGGTTGCGGAATGCAAGCAGGAATCATCCTCGTTCAATCCGGTCCCGAGTCACTACCAGGACTTCAGCATCGCCGTCGGGCCCGAGCTGCTCCGCCGCCACGCGGGGGTCGGGAGCGAGATGGCGGGCGCCCTCGGCGTCTTCGCGACACAGCCCGACGTCCAGATCGTCCCCGCCTACAGTGCCCGCGCCATCACCTCCGGCGGGGTCCTGGCGGCGGCGGACTTCGACCGGATCGCCCGCGAGTTCCTGGACGCGGTCCGATCGGCGCCGCCCGTGGACGCCGTCTACTTTTCCCTCCACGGCGCCATGGAGGCCGAAAGCGAGCACGACACCGAGGGATTTCTGCTGGCCGAGACGCGCAAGATTCTCGGAGAGCGGATCCCCATCGTGGTCTCCCTCGACCTGCACGGCATCCTGACGGACCGCATGCTCCAGCACGCCGACGCCATCGCGATGTATCACACCTATCCCCACGTGGATTTCTTCCAGACGGGCGAGCGGGCGGCGCGGCTTCTCCTGCGCATCCTGGCCGGCGCCGTGCGACCCGTCACGGCGGTCGTCACCATCCCGGCGCTGGTGCGCGGGAACGAACTGATCACGGCGACCGGCCTGCTCGGCACCTTCATCCGCCAGGCCCAGGCCATCGAAACGAGTCCCGGTGGCCTGGCCGCCGGCATGTTCATCGGCAACCCGTTCACCGATGTGCCCGGTCTCTGCTCCCGGAGCGTCGTGGTGACCGACAACGACCCGGCGCGGGCCGAGCGCGAGGCCTTGGCCCTGGCGGAGGGATTCTGGGCGGTCCGCGAGCGACTGCAGCAGCCCCTGACGAGTCTCGCGGAGGCCGTGCACATCGCGACGCAGACGGAAGGCACCACCATCCTGACCGACGCCGCCGACGCCACCAGTTCCGGCGCCCCTGGCGACAGCAACGCCATCCTGCGCGCGCTGGTCGAGTCCGGCTACGCCAAGCGGGTCCTGGCCCCCGTGGTGGATCCCCCCGCGGTCCGCGCGGCGTTCGCGGCCGGTGTGGGGCACACGCTGACCACGGAGGTGGGCGGCGCGCTCGACCCCAAGCGTCACCGGCCGCTGCCGATCAACGCCACGGTGCGCCTCCTCTCGGACGGCCGCTGCCGGAGCGAGTCCCATGGCGACACCTGGCAGGCGGGACCGACCGCAGTCCTGGAGGGGGACTGCTTCACCCTGGTCGTGACCAGTCGCGCGGTGAGCCTCTATGACCGCTCGCTCTTCCTGGCCCACGGGCAGGACCCGGCGCACTTCGATGCCGTCGTGGTGAAGTCCCCCCACTGCCAGGAGCGCTTCTTTAAGGCGTGGGCGGCCACGCTGGTGAACGTGGATGCCCCTGGGGCAACATCCGCCAACCTGAAGAGCCTTGGCCACACCCGCTGCCTGCGGCCCATCTTCCCCCTGGATGCCGACGTCCCGTTCCGGCCCCAGGCCAGGCTCTTCGCGCGAACGTAACGGAAGAAGGGAGGCGCACATGCGTCTCGACGACGAGCGAGAAAGTGACAACGTCGAAGATCGCCGCGGCGAGGGCGGCCGACGAAGTTTCGGCGTCGGTCGGGGCGCCGGGATCGGCGCGATCGTGCTGGCACTTGCGGCGAGCTACTTCTTCGGCATTGATCCGACCGTGATTCTCGGTCTCTTCTCGGGCGCCGGAAGCCCGGCGGTACAATCGGTGCCCGCGCACAAACCCCCGGCCAACGACGAGATGGCACGCTTCGTCTCGAAGGTGCTCGCCGACACCGAGGACACCTGGCGCACGATCTTCCGCCAGGCCGGCCGCCAGTACCAGGATCCGAAACTGGTGCTCTTCACCGGCGCGACGCCGACCGCCTGCGGCACCGGCCAGACCGCGATGGGCCCGTTCTATTGCCCGGCCGACCAGAAGGTGTACATTGACCTCGCCTTTTACCAAGACCTGAAGGTCCGGTTCAAGGCCCCGGGAGATTTCGCCCAGGCCTACGTCATCGCCCACGAGGTCGGCCACCACGTACAGCACCTGCTCGGCATCTCGGACAAGGTGCAGGCCGCGCGGAGCCGCGCGAGCCAGACCCAAGCAAACGCGCTCTCGGTGCGTCTGGAGCTCCAGGCCGATTGTCTGGCGGGGATCTGGGCGCACCACGCCGACCGCATGCGGAATATCCTGGAGGCCGGCGACATCGAGGAGGCGCTGACCGCGGCCAGTGCGATCGGCGACGACCGCTTGCAGCAGCAGACGCGCGGGTACGCCGTTCCCGACAGCTTTACACACGGCACGTCGGCCGACCGCGTTCGCTGGTTCAGGCGCGGAATCGAGTCTGGCACGCTGAAGCAGTGCAACACCTTCGAGGCACGACCGTCGTGAGGTTGCCGCCGCAGGGGGCGAGGCGTCGCGGGCTTCATGCGCGACCCGCAACGTCGGAGGACAACAGAGTGGGCACGCCGTCCAACCGCCACGACCCGGAGAGCGTCGTGCGCGGTTTCGGGTTCACTGCCAGGGAGTTGCGCAGCCTGCGCGCGCTGCGCCATCCCGCGGGCATTCAGCGCGCGCTGGACGCCATGCCCTACCACCTGGCCGAGACGGCCTGGTCGCCCCGCCGGGTGCTCGCCGAGCGGACCGCGCACTGCCTGGAAGGGGCCATCTTCGCCGCGGCTGCGCTTCGCGTCCTCGGCTTTCCGCCGCTGCTGCTGGATCTGGAGGCGGTCCAGGACACGGACCATGTCATCGCCGTTTATCGTGCCGACCGCCACTGGGGCGCCATCGCCAAGTCCAACTTCTCGGGGCTGCGCTGTCGCGCCCCCGTCTATCGCAGCCTGCGCGAGCTGGCCATGAGCTATTTCGAGGACTACATCAACCTGCGCGGCGAGCGGACGCTTCGCGCCTACTCCCGCCCCGTCAACCTGGCGCGCTTCGACCGTGTCCATCCCGGCTGGATGACTTCCGAAACCGACCTCTGGTGGATCCCGGAGCACCTGGTGGACGTCCCCCACACTCCGCTTTTGACACCCGCCCAGATCCGCGGCCTCTTCCGGGTGGACCGGCGCGCCCTGGACGCCGCGGTCGTCGGCCGCCGCATCCACTAGCAGGCTGCTGAAAAAGGCCCATCTGCGGCGTTGGCGTGCTTGGGCGCTCGTTGCGGCGTACAGGAAGTACGCCTCACTCGGCCCTTCGCGCGCCGCCTTGCATCTGGACCTTTTTGAGCAGCCTGAGGGAAGGCGTGTTTTTCAGCAGCCTGGCAGGTCGGCGCCTACCGGAGCCTCGGATGGGCTCCCACGAGGGAGCCCATCCGAGGTCATCGTCATTTCGGCACACGCACCCGAGGTTCAGGCGTGGTCCCCTCTAAGCCGTTGTCAAAGAATAACTTGACCGGAGAAATTTCGGGAACGGCATAAGGAGCCGTAACGAAATTACAGACAATGGACAAGTTATTTCGTAACGGCTCCTAACCCGGGGCCGCTCCCTGCGTGTTGACGTACACCGCGTAGAGGGACTGGCTGGCGGCCATGAACAGACGGTTGCGCTTCGGGCCGCCGAAGCACACGTTGCCGCAGATCTCGGGGAGACGGATGCGCCCGATGAGCTTGCCCTCGGGGGTCCAGACGGTCACACCGCTGTAGCCGACGGCGCGGCCGGCGTTGCTGGAGCACCAGAGATTGCCGTCCACGTCACAGCGGACTCCGTCCGGCCCGCATTTCACGCCATCGATCATGAAATCGCTGAACAGCTTCTGGTTGGACAGCTTGTTGTCGCTGCCGACGTCAAAGGCGTGCATGTCGCCCTTGCCGCCCGGCCCGGTGTCGCCCGGTCCCTTGCCGGTGCTGACGACGTACAGCTTCTTGTAGTCGGGCGAGAACGCCAGCCCGTTCGGATCCGGGACCTGGTCCTCGGTGATCACGAGATCGACCCTCCCGCTCGGGTCGATCCGGTAGCAGTTGGTCGGAAGTTCCCGCTTGGCCAACCCGATACCCGCCGCCTGGCCGACCTGGGAACGCAGCCGGCCGCTCGCGTTGGTCGGCCCGCCGGGCGCGTCCGCGGCGCCTTCGTAGAGCATACCCCCATACGGTGGGTCGGTGAACCAGTAGCTCCCGTCCGGATGGGGAACGACGTCGTTGGGCGAGTTGAGCCGCTTGCCGTTGTAGGAGTCGGCGAGCACGGTCACCGAACCGTCGTGCTCGTAGCGGACGACGCGCCGCGTCAGGTGCTCGCAGGATAGTTGCCGACCCTGGAAGTCGAAGCTGTTGCCGTTGCTGTTGTTCGCGGGCATGCGGAAGACGCTCACGCGGCCGTTGTCTTCCAGCCAGCGCAGCTGCCGGTTGTTGGGAATGTCGCTCCAGACCAGGTAGCGCCCCTGTCCGCTCCAGGCCGGCCCCTCCGACCAGAGCGCGCCGGTCCACAGGCGCGCGATCGCGCTGTTGGGCTGGACGTACTGGTTGAACAATGGGTCAACGGTCAGGATGTCCGGATCCGTGAAGTAGGTGGTCGGCGCTCCCGTCGGACTGAAGTCGCGCGGCGGGCTGGTGACCGTGCTTCGCGGCGCCACCGGCCCGACGGACGGGGCCTGGGCCCGAACGACTCGGGGTGCGACGGCCGCAGCGCCTGCGACGGCGCCGATTCCCAGGAGAACGGCCCGCCGCGTTAGCAGACCGCGATCTTCAGGGTGAGTCTTTTCTCGCGTCATGATGAACCCTCCCCAGATGGAGACAGCCGAGGACGAGACGCGGACGTCATGATTGGATCGTGGCGGGCGGGCGGCGGACGTTCCACCTCCAGCACGTGGGGTCGTCGCTGTAGGCAGATACCGCGGGGGCGTGGGCGAGCCTCGTCAGCCGGTGCCCCCCGACGCGAAGGACGGTCCGATCCGACCACGGCGGCGGGGCCGAAACGGTTCACGCGTGAGGTGGCAGGGACAGCGTGGGGTCTGCGCGTGACCTGGCACATTGCCGCACCCCGTCAACACCCCGGAGAGAAAACCGGGGGTCCTGGGTGAGTCTGGCCAGCTCGAACGGCGGTGACACCGAGGAACGTGGAACGCGGGCGCCTGACTGCCTACCCTTCCGGCGCCGCGCCGGACGACAATCCGGTTCCTCGTTGCGCAGAATCGTTCCACAGCACGACAAAACGGTCAAGCCAAAAACCGATTCCTGGAGCCGCTCGTGCCAGGGCGGGATGGGGCAGGAGGTCACCGCAGCGCAGCCTGATACCCCGCTGGTTTGGCGGTAAGCGACCGTTCGGTACTCCGCGCTTCGTGAAGAAACACCGGCGTGCCGCTCACCGAGAGTCAGCGGCCTGCGCGTCAGAAGGCATCCCGTCTCCATCTTCCGGTTCCGGGCCAACCGTGTCCGCCCCGCCGTCTGACGCGACTCGTGGGCGCTTTCCGAACTCCCTATGGCGCAAACACCCAACGACCCTATCGAGCCCACCCGCGCTCTAGTTGCGCGCCTTGGCCCGGAGCGCCCGCCGCAACTCCACCATCGCCAGGGTGTCGCGCTCGCAGTACTTGAGGAGGGCGGTGCGGATCGTCGCCTTCTCGGTGGAATCGCCATCGCCGAAGACCATCCGGTGGAACTGGAGGGAGGCCATCATCCCCTCCTGGATTGCCAGGTCGTCGTACGCGAGGTGCGGCGCCACGGCGGGCAGGACCGCCTTGATCGAGTAGGAGCCGTTGAAGGCGGGATGGTAATAGTGTGCCTTGATGATCGGGTGGAGATCCCAGAGGCGGTCACAGACCCGGTCGAGGTCGGGTCGGAGGTGCGGGAGGGCCTCGGCGAGTCCGGTGAGGACGCTCCGCTCGTAGCCGGTATAGGTGCAGATGCTCCCCTCCTGCCCCACCGACTCCAGGAGGGCCACGGCCAGCTCCTCGCGAGGGTCCCGCGGATCCGGGCACAGATAGGCCTCGTGTCGGAGCTGTCCATCCGCGGTCTCGATGTGGTTCGACCACTGGAACGGGATGGCCTGGTACGGCCGCGTGTTGGGATACAGCGGGATGGCGGAGCCCAGCGTCTCGAAGTCCAGATGGTGGACCGGGTACTCGACCGTGTCGAGCGCTCCGTGGAGCCCGGGGCCGACCCACTCGACGTTGTCCTTCACCCGCTGCTGGATCAGTTGCAGGGAGTAACCTGGCGGGATGTCGTCGATGGTCTGGACGCCCAGCGCCGTCAGATCGCGGAACGCTTGCCGGCTCCCGGGGAGGTGGAAGATCCAGCGAGCCGGGCTTGTCCTTGGTGCAGTGCTCCCAGAAGGGGCACTCGTACGGAGCAAAACAATGGTCATCCGGCTCGACGGCCGGGGGTGCTGGGTTGGCCAGGACCTGTCGCATCGCGGCGAGTCGCGCGGGGATCTCGCCCTGGCAGTCGGCCACCTCGCGGGTCAGCTCCTGTTCTTGGAAGAGCTGCTGGAGGTCGAGCGGCCCGCCCGGGTAGAGATAGCCCGTGTTGAGGTGCATGAGGCACGTGGCATCCAGGACCAGGCCGGCGCCGGTGAGTACGTAGGCCTGGATGGCCAGGTCGTGGAGATGCTCGTCCTTCACCCGGCTGGTGGACTTCACCTCGATCAGCCGCCACCGATTACCGCGGGTCCGGACCAGGATGTCGGGCCGGACGACGACGTCATCGAAGGCGATGAAGCCTTCGTAGACGACCGTGATGGACGGATCGACCAGGAGCGCCGCCGTGCGGGCGAGCCCCTCCGCCACCTTGAAATGCTCCACGTCTACCAGAACGCCGCCCGGGTACCGCTCCCGGGCGAGCTCCCCGACCCGCGTCCCTGCGTCCAGGATCGCCTGCGTCCCCTCATCGAAGGGTGTCGCCAACTCCCGGGCGTGGATCTCCAGGTAGAGGCGCTTGGCGCACTGCAGGCCCGACAGGTACCGGGACTTCGACAACCTTCTCGTCACCTTTGGCACGGTGCTCACAACCTCATTTCTCCCAGGCTGCTCAAAAAGGTCCAGATACAAGGCGGCGCGGGATGCGTGGCGCGAGGCGTACTGAGCACGTACGTCGCAGCGCCGCGCGAGCGGGCCAACGCGGTAGATGGGCCGTTTTCAGCAGCCTGTCAGGCCCTCCCCACCCGGCCTGGGCGGATCCCCCGCTCACGGCAGGCGGTCGCCAAAGACGGATCGCCCGCCAGGAGTTCCGGGTGTTCCGCGAGGAGCGTCGGTGAGGTGGCCCCGCGCCCGGGTGTCCGGCGGACAGCGGCGATCCGCTTCCAAAAGGGACCGAGCGGCCTCCTCAAGGCGCCCCTGCCCCGCCAGGGCCAGGCCGAGGTTCTTGTGGGCGTTGTGCCGGGTGGGATCGAGCGCGATGGCCGCCCGGGTGTGGACCTCGGCGTCCGCGTGGCGCCCGAGGAGGTTCAAGCAGTATCCCCGGTTGTTGTGAAGGAAGTAGGCCACGTCCATTCCGGCCGCCCGGAGCGCCAGCCCGCGGGCATACATCGCTTCCGCCTCGGCGTACCGATCCTGCTGCTCCAGGAGCTGGCCCGCCCGCAGGCACCCGGTGGCCTGTGCGGCCGGGGTCCGGGCGCCCGCGAGAAACCGCTCCGCGCAGGCGGTGGCGTCCGCCGGCCGCCCGGCCGCCTGGTAGAACCGGGCAAGCTGCCAGAGGGCATTCGCCAGCGCCGCCTCGCACGAGACGACCCGGCCCTGGAGGTCGGCCTCGACGTCCACGGCGAGCGTCGGTTTCTCGCCGGGAAACGCGCAGGTCTGGGTGTCGGGGAACGTCTTGGTCGCCATGGGTTCCTCCTTGGCCCGGCGTGGGTTGACACGGCCGGCGCACAGGGAGGATACCGCGAGGGTGTGACATCTGAGGTCACGGGAAATCAGATTCACACGTCTCGGAGCAACCGATCGAGGAGTAGTTTGCAGGTGTCTACAAAGGTCTGCACGGCAGAGGCGAGATCCTGGGCGTCGGCGGGTTCGACCGTGGCGAAATCCTCATAATCGGAGTTCTGCCGCTTCTCGAAGGCGCGAGCCAGGATCTTGCCCGTCTCCGCGGCGACGAGGCCCGTCTTGACGTAGTGCTGTTGAAAGAGACTGATGACACCGCTGTGTCGGGCGGCGTCCACCTCCCGAAGGGCCAGCAGGGCGCGTGCGGCGTAGAACGCCGCATAGTACAATCGATTGACCGCACCCCGGAGCGCCTGACTGGCGAGGAGTTGCTCCGCCTCGGCGAGGGTTTCGTGTGCTTGGGCCAGGCGGTGCCGCGCCAGGGCCGCGAGCTCCGGCTTCACAGAGCTGCCCCTTCCGTTTCCAGAGCGCGAATGAAGGGGGTACTGCGCCAGACGGGATCCTCGAAGATGCGTCGGGCGATCACCCGGGGAGAAATATAGACGTCATGCACCAGATTCACGTGGAAGGCGAGGTCCAGGACGTGGTTCTCCAGAGTGGGAGTCGCCTCCTCCACCAGTACAAGGACGTCCAGATCGGAGTCCGGGCCGGCGTCGCCGCGGGCGTGGGAGCCGAAGAGCTTCAGCGCCACAAGGCGGTCGCCCAGGAGGCTGCGCACCCCTCCGGCGAACGCTTCGAGGGCCGCCGTTTGCTGCGGGGCCAGTGTCCGAGGTGTGGTCATGGCGTCATCGTCCGCAAGAATGATCCCTCTTCGGTCGCACGCGCAACGTCCACCCCGACACGTTCCTGCGCCACGGGATACCTGCTCTTCCGGTTCCTGTCCCTAGCCGATCTGCAGTGTACCAACGTCGCACCTGCGTGGCAACTGCGATTCACTCGCCACGCGTGGCGCAGATCCGTGAGATCGCCGGGAGGGGGCTGGCTCTTCCAAAGTGGATCGTGGACCGGATTTACCGCGGCTGGGCCGGTCACGAGGTCCAGCTCAGCAATGCGCGTATCCAGTCTCTGCTTCCCGCGTCCTAGGAAGAAGACGGTGACCATCGCCCCATCGTCGTCGGATAGGACGTGGCCCACGCCCCAGTCGGGCTTCTTTGGGCAGCACACTCGGAGCCCCTGCGGCCGCACCGACACTGATCAGCCTCCGTCGGTTCCGATCGGCCCGGCCATTCTCTGGCCGACGCCTGACAAGAACGGGATTGTCGCTCCAGGGAAATCCACGGGTTACGCGTCACAAGGTGTCCGGTACCGTCCGTTCGGACGGATCGTCGAAGCCGGGGCGGCGGAAGGCGCGATGGCCGGGGAACGCCGCGTCGAGGAGGACCAGGACGCGGTCGGCCGTCCGCGTGAAGGGAGCGACCAGGGAGGTGAGTGTCGGATCCAGCGTTGCCAGGCGCTGGGCGGCATCCCGGGCGGCGGCGCAGGCCAGGGCGGCGACCTTGGCGCTGCCATCCGCGTCGGAGGGAAAGGGACGCCCGTCGTCGTCGAGGATCGGAGGCTCCTCCCGACCCGAGAGCGCCCGGCGGACCTTTGCGGCCACGAAATACTTGTAGTGCGCCAAGACCTCGACGGGATGCCGGAAGGCCTCGGCCTCGTCGCCGCCGGCTGTCAACACGGCATCGGCCGCGCCGAGGAGCGGCCCGGCCAGCTCCGCGAGGCGGTCGGCGTCGACGGCCAGCGGGTGCACCTCGGCCAGCGCATGGGCGACGTCCCGCGCCAGCACCTCCTGCTCGATCTCCGCGTCGGTGACTTCCTCCTCGGCCTCGGCCAGGAAATTCTCCTCACGCCACTCCCCTGCCGACTCCGCCGACAACCCCTCGGCGGCCTGCGTCAGCTCGCCGTCGAAGCCGTCGATCCGGATGCTCATCTCCATGGCGTAGGCGCGGCACCGACTGGCGAAGGGGCAGCGCTCGCACCACCGGTCGCAGTAATTGTGGACGCCTGAAATGAACCCCTGGTTGTCACGCGCCATGGCCCTCGTCTCCCTCGGCCGGCTCCCGGATCGACGACCCGGGATCCTGGTGCGCGACCAGGTCGGGATACTCGACGATGCCGGGGAACGCTGGGTGGAGGACCTCCTGCGTCACGAGGTCCCGAATTCGGGGGCCCACCCGGAAGGCTTTGGCGGGCGAGCGGATGCCCTCGTCGGCCTGCCGCGACACCGCCTCGTCGGCGAGAGGAAAGGCGGTGAGCTGATAGCGAAGGAACTGCTCGTTGACCGCGCGGGCGGAGGCGATAGGATTGATCGCCATGCCTCACACCTCCTTGGGCTCTGCCGGGAGGTTACCGATGAGCTGAAACGCGGGAAATCATCATAGCCAATCGCTCACGCGGCTTGCGATTCGCTGGGCTGCCGCAGGACGACGGTGCCTTGAGGGAAGACCGCACGCACTTCGATGTGTCCCCCCATTGCCTCGATGAGAGCCCGAAGCGTGCTCAACCGAACGTCCTCGCGCCGTTCCAGTTTGGCGACGGCCGGCTGCTTCACCTGGAGGCGATTGGCGAGCTCCTCCTGGGTGAGGTTCAGCGCCTCGCGGAGCTCGTCCAGGGACATCGATCGGAGCATGGCATCCGCCTTGGCCTCGGCGCGCAGCCGTGCCCCGGGCGGCATCTTCGCCTGCAGTGCCTTGAAGTTCTTAGCCATCAGTCATACCCTCCCCCCTCAGGCTCGCGATGTGCTCGCCATACAGCCGGTCCGCCCGCGGGACGAATATCTCGTACCAGCGATCGTTGCCTGTCTTGTCCCCGCCAATCAACAGGATCGCACACCGCCGGGGATCGAACGCATACAGCACGCGGTACGGCCGTCCGGCATGCTGGATCCGCAGCTCCTTCATATTGGCATACCTGGAAGACCGCACCACATCGGCGTGCGGTCGGGGGAGCGCGGGCCCCAGGCGCTGGAGCAAGATGACCTTGGCGGCCACATCCTCCTGTTCCGCCTCCGTCAGACGCTCCCACCACGTCTCGAACTCATCCGTGTATTCGACCGGCCATTCCGTATCAGGACTATAACTCATATGGAATATCCGTCAAGTGGAAAGATCGCGGCCGGTACCAGCAGATTCCACCCGGGCGCCATCTTGCCTCCCAGTCGCCGATCCAGGTAGTGGGGCTGCTTGGGCCGCATCTTGCGGAGCCGCTCCAGGACGTCTTTCGGTACGCTGAGCGACTGTTGATGCTGCTCAAGAAAGAATCCTACCTTGGCAGCGAGCGTCGCCTGACCGCAGAGCCGGACGTAGTCGACGACGACGTTCAGGTCGAACAGCGGCACACTGGACAGGGACCGCCAGACCTCCTCAAAACCACCCGCGAGATCCGGCCGGTCCAGCACATCCACCAGTGTGCGCTCCATCGTGGTGACCCGACACGGCAGCCCTCGCCGCTCGACCTCGGTCGACAGCGTGAACGCCTTCTTCTTCCGGCGGAGGGCCGCGGACGGCGAGCACCGGGATGAAGTGGCGCCCTCGAAACGTCAGCGGCTTGGCCTTGGACGTCGTCAGGAAATACAACCGCTCGAAAAGGCTCTGAGCGTACCCGTGCGCCTCGAGGGCGGTGTGGTAGGCCAAGACCCCGTCAGACGTCAGGCGGCTGGCCACCAACAGGAAATCGAGCGAAGCGTTCTCAGCCGTTTCGCCGGGGCCGGCGCTGAAATAGACGCCCCGCTTGACCCGGCCGATCCGCCCTGAGGTGAGGTATCGCAGAAGGTGGGATTCGGTAGTACGTGCGGACTTGACCAATCGCCCCCGCAGGAAGTGGGCAAACTCCTCCCGCGTGAAGACCGGGTGTGCGGAAAAGAAATCCAGGACTGGCACTTGCTCATATCCTCCACAACACGCCATATATTGCGAGTTACGGAGAGTATTGTCAAGTCAGTACATCTTTCGACCGACTTTCCCTTTGGCGATCACCAGGGTAATTCTCTTACCCCCATGAGCACAAAACGTAAAGCGCAGCCGCTGACCTCCGACGCCGTCAACCGGCGCCCCGGATGATCACCTCCAGGTTCACGAGGATCGCCCCGGCCAGGCCGCGATACCTTATAGGATGGCAGGCCGGGGTGAGCACTTGAAAGCGCTGCGCCGTTTCCCCCAAGAGACCCATCACCGGGCCGTTCGCTCGTCCCGCCATCGGTACCAGGTACCGGCGGTCATATTTCGCTTGACAGGGTGTAACGTGATGGTTGACACTGACGCGCGATGATCCGCAGCTTCAAGCATAAAGGGCTGAAGGCCCTGTTCGACACGGGCGAGAGCGCATACAGGAAACGGGGCGCGTTAAGTGGAACTCTGCTCGGGTCACGTTACGCCGCCTCGCGCTGAGGCAGCACGCCGAAGTAGACCATATCCGGGGTCCGGCCGTCCAGGGCCGAGTGCGGCCGGCCCTGGTTGTAGAAGGTGAAGTACCGGGCCAGGCCCTGCTGGGCCTCGGTCACCGAGTCATAGGCATGCAGGTACACCTCTTCGTACTTGACGCTCTTCCAGAGGCGCTCGACGAAGAGGTTGTCGCGCCAGGCGCCCTTGCCCGTCCATGCTGAGCTGGATGCCGTGCTGCTGGACCAGGCGACGAAGGCGGTGCTGGTGAACTGGCTCCCCTGGTCGGTGTTCAGGATCCCGGGGCAGCCGTGGTCCTGGATCGCGGCCTCCAGGGCGTCGAGACAACAGTCCGTGGTCAGGGTGTTCGAGAGGCGCCAGGCCAGGACCCGGCGGGTCGCCCAGTCCAGCACGGCGACCAGGTAGAGGAAGCCGTGGCGCATCGGGAGGTACGTGAGGTCCATGGCCCAGACCTGGTTGGGGGCCGTGATCGCGCAGATCGCGGAGCAGGTACGGGAACACCTGGTGCCCCGGGTGGGGCTGGGTGGTCCGGGGGTGCCGGTACAGCGCGGCGATCCCCATCCGCCGCATCAGGGTGGCCACGTGCTTGCGGCCGACGACGCACGCCCCGGAGCCGCAGCAGATCCCGGAGCATCCGGCTGCCGGCGAAGGGATACTCCAGATGCAGCTCGTCGAGCTGGCGCATCAGGGCCAGGGTCGGCCGCCGAGACCGGCTGGGGCGTGTAGTACACCGACGACCGGGCGAGCGCCAGGAGCTGGCACTGGCGCGTCACCGGCAGCGGGTGCTGGCGGGCTGATCATCGCTTTGCCGCTCGCATCGGGGAGCCGACCGAGCGCGCCGGCCAAAAAATCGTTCTCCATGGCCAGCTGGCCGATCTTCGCGTGGAGGGCCTTGACGTCGGGGCGCGGCGGCCTGGCGCTCGGCCGGGGTGGCGAAGAGCTCCATCGCCCGTTCCAGGAGCTGGGTCTTCCACTGCGTGATCTGGTTCGGGTGGACGTCGAACTGCTGCGCGAGCTCGGCCAGGGTCCGGTCGCCCTTCAGGGCCGCGAGGGCCACCTTGGCCTTGAAGGCGGGGGCGTGATTCCGTCGGGGACGTTTCATGCGCTGCTCTCCTTGGGGGACGGCACATCGTCCCGTCCAGTAGAGCAGAGTTTTCACTTAACCGCCTGTCCTGCGCATACGTCCGTCCGGACCTGCAGGCGAGGGCCCTGCGCCGCCTCGATGCGCTTGATCGGGCCGATGCGCTAAACGATTTGAATGTCCCGGGGTTCGACTTCCACCCCTTGCGGGGGCGGCCGAGGCGCTTCAGTCTGCACGTGAACGGCCCCTGGTGTATCACCTTCGAGTGGATCGATGGCGAGGCGCTGCGGGTGAACCTGGAGCAATATCACTAGGAGGAGAAAGTCCGATGGTGAAAGCCGCAAAGAGGGACCGGCGACTGGAGCGCCCCCCCACGCACCCCGGCGCCATTCTGCGGGAAGACGTCCTGCCGGCGCTTCGCCTGTCTGTAAGCGATGCGGCGCGGCAACTCGGGGTGAGCCGACAAATGCTGCACCGGATTCTGGCCTGCCGGGCGCCCGTGACGCCGGACACGGCCGTTCGCCTGGGGAAATTCTGCGGCAACGGACCGGGGCTCTGGTTGCGACTCCAGCAGGCATTCGACCTGTGGCATGCGGAACGCCGACTGGCGGAAGAGATCACCAATATTCCGACGCACGGGGAGACCACAGTCCGGGCCGCATAGGTGCTGGCGCCGGGCACGACGACCACGAGATGACTCGACACGCACGCCCTCGTGCCATCACGCGGTGGCGGGTAGGCGAGGCAGGGAGGTGCCGGACTCGCGCAACTTGTCGTATTTGGCAGAAGAATCTGATTGGCGCTTCAAGGAAATCAAATGGTTACGCGTCAAAAGGTGTCCGGTACCTCAGTTCCCGGGTGAAAAGCTGGAACTAGCATGCGTCCGAAAACATCCGATCCTCCAATTGACTCCGCCCACTCCTTTACCTCCGCGTGCGCCGCCCCCCATCCCACTCCTGGTCCACCACCGGTGGCACATACTCCCCGCCGCTGCGCTGCCCGGCCCATCGGATCATGTCAGGATCCCGGGCCGCGGCGGTGCACAACCGCGCCGGGTCCGGTGTGGTACCAACCCGACCGAGGTCCAGTCGGTCCGCGTCCCAGCAGGTCTGGATCGTGATGTCGGCGTCGAGCAACCCCTTGGTATGGTCGGCACAGGCAGTGTGAAGGAGCGCGAACTCGGCCTGGGCGAGATGAATCAGCGTGCCCCGGAGTGTGGCGGCGAAGTCCGCTCCCCGCCCGCCGTGGCCGGGGTCCACCCCCTCGTTCCGGCGGCGGGCGTCGTGCAGCACCGCGAACAACTCCACGACGGCCAGATTGGCGCCAGTCCGTGCCGCCAGGCGGAGCCCCGCCTCTCGCACCCTGGCCCAGTGGGTGATGCCGTGAGTACCCCGCCAGGGGAGCGTGTATTGTGCCCGAATCGCATGGATTGTCCATATCTCAGTAAGGTCTGAGGACATCGGCCGTCGAGCTCCAAGCTTCCAAGGACGGGCGAAAGCCCGGTGGGATGTATAACAGACACCTCTGCACGGTGCAAGGGCGTAGCCCGACCCGCGTGCACGTGTCTGGCGTTGGGCACCATGGAAACCAGCTGGCAGGAAGCAGGTGGCAGTGGGCTGGGACGCGGAAAGAACGCCCCAATGCCGCCGTCCCGCCTCCGTGCGCAGTCGGAAACATCGGCCTACTTCCGCGAGCCGCGCTGGAGCCACACGGGGCCCGAGGCGTCGCCGCTGCCGCGCCGGGTGGATCCCCGGTCCTCGTACTGATAGCGCCCCGTGGTGTCGGGCCTGCCCTGCCCGACGCGGTTGGACGCGCATCGTCAAACCGCACCGAGCCGTCGGTGCTCGGCGGGCCGGTGCGTCCAATCCGATTCCCCTGCGGGTCCCGAAAGTCGATGCTGCCGTCCGGTTGCCGCACCCCCTCGCCGATGCGGTTGGATTGCGTGTCGTACACCTCGATCCGTCCCTGCCGTTCCTCCGTCCGGCCGATCCGGTTCGACCGCTCATCGTTTCGACCAGCTAGCAGCGGGCAGATGGCAGCTGGCAGGGGACTGAAGTACAGCTACCAGCGGGCAGAAGGCAGCGAGTCAGAGAGACGGAGTGCAGTCTCCCTGTTCCACCTGCCGCCGGTGAATTTTGGCCTTGCAATCGTGCACTCCAAATGCATAATTGCACAGACAGGAGAGCCCGCATGGCCACCCGTTACATCCCTCGTACCCTGGAGCCCGTTCTGCGGCAGGCGGCCAGGGAGTTCCCCGCGGTGGTGCTCACCGGTCCTCGCCAGGCCGGGAAAACGACGCTCCTCGCCCGCCTGTTCGGCCGCCGCGCCCGGTATGTGTCCCTGGAGGCGCCGGACGTCCGCGCGGCGGCTGCCGCGGACCCGCGGGGCTTTCTGGACTTGTATCCCCCGCCGGTCATCCTCGACGAGGTCCAGTACGCGCCCGACCTCTTGCCCTATGTCAAGGAGCGGATCGACGCCCGCCGGGCGGCCACGGGCCAGTATCTCCTGACCGGGTCCCAGAACCTGCTCCTGATGGCGCAGATCACCGAGTCCCTGGCCGGTCGTGCCGCCACCCTACGGCTCTTGCCCTTGTCCCATCGTGAGCTTGCGGGCGAACCTGGTCGGCCGCTGCCATGGGAACGGACCGGCACCCTCCGCCAGGTCCCGCCCCTTCGCGCCCTCTGGGCACATCTGCTCCGGGGCGGCTACCCGGAACTCGCCGCCCATCCGAAGCGGGAGCCGGCCCTCTGGCACGCCAGCTATATCCAAACCTACCTGGAGCGGGATGTCCGCGTCCTGCGCCAGGTCGGCGACCTCACGCTCTTCCAGGTCTTCCTGCGGGGACTGGCGGCCCGGAGCGGGCAGCTTCTCAACCTGACCGACTTGGCCCGCGACCTCGGGGTCGCGGTGAACACCGCCAAGGCGTGGCTCTCGGTCCTGGAAGCCACCCATCAGATCCGGATCGTGCGCCCCTACTTTGCCAACGTCGGCAAGCGTCTCGTGAAGACCCCCAAGGTGTACTTCACTGATACCGGGATCCTGTGCTTCCTGGCCGGACTGCGGGACGCGACCCACGCGGCCGCCGGTCCGATGGCCGGCGCGATCTTCGAGACCGCCGTTCTCGCAGAACTCGTGAAAGGCCTGGGTGGGCGCGGGATCGACCCCGAGGTGTACTTCTGGCGGACCTCCACCGGCGCAGAAGTGGACTTCGTCGTGGACACGGGGTCGGTTCTCGTCCCCATCGAGGTGAAGACCTCCGCCACCCCACGGCCGGCGATGGCCTCGGGAATCGTCGCCTTTCGCGAACTGCTCGGCACCAAGGCCGCGCCCGGCTACGTGGTTCACGCCGGCGAGGTCCGCTTGCCGCTCGCCCCGGGCGTCACGGCCCTGCCATTCGCGGAGCTCTAGTCAGCCCCTCCCTTCGACCTGCCCTGGGTCCACTCGCGACTGGAATAGACCATGTGCTTCCGGGACATCTTGTCGAACCCCCGATCCTGGAGATCGTGGAGCATCTCCTTGAGTCGCCGGCGGGCGGCCTGGATCTCGGGATCGGTGGCTGCCGCAACCTCGGGAGCGGCGAGGAAGGCGGTGAGCCGCTGGATGGCCTCCTTCACGTCGCCAGCATCTGCCTCGGTGATGGCAGCCTGGAGGACTTTCGCGGCACGGAGGATGAGCAGTTCTTTGCCCACCGCGGCATCCGGCGGGATGGCGGCGACTTTCGCGGGGGCGATCGCTCCGACGACGACCTCGTGGGTGAGGGTCCTGGAACAAATCCCCCCGACCACGTCGTCGTACGTGACGGTGACCGTCCCCAGATCCGCCCACCCCTCCTTCTTCCCGGGATCGGTCCGGAGGATGAGAAGCAGGGACCGGGTGTCCTCGCTGACGAGATCGCCCACGGTGACGGTGAGGGTCCTCCCGTCCCGGTGGTGCTCCATGGTTGAACAGAGGTCCACCCGCCGGACGAGACCGCTCGGGGTGAACGTCACCCGGACGTTCTGGGCGGCGATCGCCAGGAGTCCTTCCAATTCCCGCGCGAAGATGGTCGGCGCCTGGTCCGCGGTCTCGACGTGGTAGGCGTTTCCCCGGCCGGCATCGGCCAATGCCGTCAGGAGATCTTCGTTGAAGTCTTCGCCGTAACCTATCGTCGTTGTGGTGATTCCCTCTTCGGTCAATTCCGCCGCATGCTTCACCAGGACAGCCGGATCGGTGATCCCGTGATTGGCCTGGCCGTCGGTGAGCAGGATGACCCGGTTGATGTAATCGGGCGCCTGCCGCTCCCGGACACAGGCCGCGCCACGCAGCCAGCCGCCCGAGAGGTTCGTCTGCCCGCCGGCGTGGATGCCGTCCAGGCGACGGCAGAGGTGCGCCCGATCGGTCACGGGTCCCGGCGGGATGACGACTTTCACCCGCTCGTCGAACTGGACCACCGAAAGGAGGTCGGTGGCCGCCAGTCGCTCGACCACGAACTTGGCCGAGGCGATGGTGTGGCGGAGCTTCTCGTCTGCCATCGAGCCACTCCGATCGATCACGAGACAGAGGTTGAGGGGCTTCCGGGCCATCTGGGGAACGGTGGGCGCGGTGAGGCGGATGAGGACGGGAAGGGAGGTGACCTCGCCGACCGGCAGGCACGGGCGTTCGGGGATGATGTCCAGACGCATCAGGACGGCGTGCGGCAACTGGGCAATTTGGCGATTTGGCGATGCGGGTTCCGACATAAGAAGCCTCCCTTCCAGGGCCAGCTGGCAGCGGGCAGTTGGCAGCCGGCAGAGAACGGAATCCTCTGGCGCTAAGCGCTCAGCGCCTTACGCTTTGTTCAGCAATCGGCAATCATCAATCGGCAATCGGCAATCAAGTTCAAGCGCCGACGCGACGAGGATGCCATACATGTGTGACATGTGGGGTCACAATGGGAATTGCGGATTGTCGAATGCAGATTGCAGATTGGGGAGAACAGCGGGCAGGGCGTGTGCGCCAGCGACAGCGAGCGGGACAGGGAAACCTGAAGGCGACAGAGGCGCCGAGGTGCAGGGGCGCTGGGGCGCACGCAGGAGGTTGCGGACGGTCCGAAGGCGGTGGACAACCAGGTCAACGATGCTCGCGGTCGGTCAAGGCGTCGAGACTGAACAGTCGCTGAGGGAACTGCATACGAACGGTGGGGGGAAACGAAACGCGCTATTCCGAGGGGAATCGTTTGCCGGCTGCGGTGAGCACTTCATTGGCAAGCGCCACGCAGCGTTGTGCCATCGTGACGTCGGGCTCGAAATCCGGCAAGACAGAGCCGAGGGGATACTTCGATGGGAGGTAGATCGTATCCAAGAGGTCGGCGGCATCCGCTGTCAGTCCGGGGTCTACCTGCGCGCGGAGAAGATCTCTCCGAAGTTCCCCGATGCTGTGGGTCCTCTTGAGGGAAAGTCCACTGCCGAGATGCAGGGCCTTGAGTGCCTTCTCACCGCCTGCTGGGCATTCTGCAAGCACGGGTTGATGGGTTCGCCTGCAGACAGAGTTCCGCGGCGCGCCGATTCTCTTCCGCATACCCCAACCAGCGGCGCGCCTCAGCGGACATACACCACCTCGCCCCGCTCCACCTCTTTCAGGAATTCCCCGGTCGTCCCAGCGGAGCGGAGGGGGAGGACATCCACGGGGATCGTTTCCGCGACCCTCCGGAGCAGTCGGCGGTACTTGAGCGCGAGGGGCAGGTAGCCCTCGTCACTTTCCTGGAAGACCGCCACATCCAAGTCGTGCGGCGTCGGACTCGTCACGAACGATCCGAAGAGCACCACCCGTCGGACTTCCGGTTCGCCGCTCAAACAGGCCACGACCTCGCGTTTGAGCCGTTCCCGCTCCTCCCGGCTCAGCGTCATGGCTGCCCCCCTGACCCATTCAGCGCCCGCGATCTGTGCACCGACGGCACCTTCATACCACGTGAAACCGGCTTCGCAATCACACCGCGGCCACCGGCCTGGCTGCGGCTCGCTGCGGGGAGCTGAGCAATTCGTCGACCGTAATTTGTTTATCTTATTCCACTCCTGACTGCCCGCCTGGGCGCCGCGGCCGCCGCACTCGGTACGCCGGACCCCTGCCTCACCCGAAGCCGAGGGGCGACAGGGATATCCGACAGGGACAGCGAGACGCGTTCCTTGGGACGTCGGGGGGCCGCCAGGCCTTCTCCGGCGGGGCCATGAGCTGGCGGATGGCGTCCACTAGCGTGCGAATCTCGCGTCTTGTCCGATCTTGCCTCCAGATCGCCGAGCTTGGTGATAAGGTCGTTCTGCAAAGACGTCGTCTCGCGCAGCCGCACGAACGCCCGCATGATGGCAATATTGACCGCAATCGCCCGCTCGCTCTTGAGGACGCTCGAGAGCATCGCCACCCCCTGCTCGGTGAACGCGTTCACGCTGCGGGCGTGCTTGATGGTCGAACATGTCACAATTTGTGATATGTCCCGAATCTCTTCGCGGGTGAGCCTGAACAGGAAATCCGGCGGGAACCGCACGATGTTCCGCCGTACCGCTTGATTCAGCACGCGCGTCTCCACCCCGTACAGAACCGCCAAGTCCCTGTCCAAGAGTACACGCTGCCCACGCACCAGCACGATCGCCCGCGCAACGCGCTCGGCAGGGATGCGCTCCACCGTGCCCTTCTCCATTTACGACCTCTTCTGTCGGACCAGCTGAAATCCCAGCCGGGAGAGCATTGCCTGCAACTCGCGGGCGGAGATGGGGGCAAGGCGGGTCATGCGGGGATCTCGAGCTGCTGGACTCCGACCAGATCCAAGGTCGGCAGCGATCCGCCCCGCCTTCCCGACGGACCTCCAGCCTCTGCCCGCCGCCTCCCGAATGCGCCGCATGGCCTGTCCAGTGATCGGCCGGGGGCACCCCGCGCGGGCCGGAATGGACGCCACGTAGAACCCGTCCTCGTCGCGCTCCAGAACCACGGTGAAACGCTGAACCTTCCGGGTCTTCTTCACGGTCAGGGACCTCCTCCCCGTAGACGGCTTTTCCCACCGGTGTCACCCATCCTGGTTTGTTTCATACCCGAGGGCCTCCGTGCGCGTCCAGTGGGTGACTCGACTTGACAGAATCCTGTACAGTGCATATCCTCCGTCCATGCGAAGGAGGTGTCCCATGTCCCTGTCGCCACGAGACGTTGTCCCCCTCACCAAGGCGCGTGCCCAGTTCACCGAACCGTGTGAGGAGGTGTCCGGCGGTCCGGTCGAAAAACTGATCACCAAGAACGGCGAGAGCTGTGCCGCGCTGATTGGCGCCGACCGGTTGGAGTACTATCACCGCTTGGAACGGGAGCGGATCCACCTGCTTCTTCTCCACGAGGCCGCGCAGCGATGCCGACATCGCGGCCGGTCGGACCCTGACGGTACGTCAGTTACGTACCCGCTATGGCCGGTAAGCGGCTCGCGCCGGTCTTTACCCACAACTTCGCCGAGAACCTTGGGGCCATCCAGACTTTCCTCGGCGAGGAGGGGCGCGGGGCGTTTGATCGCCTCCTCGACCGCCTGTTCGACGACCTGGTCCCCACCCTCTGCCGCTTTCCCTTTGCAGGCCGGTCCTTTCTCGCCCAGCCCATTCGGTCCCTGGAGGCTCGCGCCGCCGTCCGTCGGCTCAAACGTTCCTTACAGCCGGGAGACGACCTTGACGCCCCGCGAATTCGCTCGCCGGCGCCGCGAACGGGGCAGCTTCGTCGCCCGGATCCTCGCCGGCCCACTGATTCCCCTCCTGGGGTCCCCCGATGGCGCTTGACGATCTGCTCCGCTCCGGCCGGATCAAGCGCGAGACCATCTCGCCTGCCGAGATCCGCGAGTCGCCTCAAACGGACCGGATCCGCCGCCGGGTGGCCCGGATCTCAGGGTCGGTCGCTGCCGCCACCTCGGGAGCGGCGAGAAAGGCGGTGAGCCGCTGGATGGCCGGCTTCACGTCGCCAGCATCTGCATAGACTGGGAGCGCGCTATGCGCAGAGCTTCCGGCGTTTCCAGCAACTGGTAGCCGGCAAGGAACAGAACGAGGCGGAAAGGGGGGATGGCGTGATGGGGAGACAACAGTACTGCAGAGGCACTCGGGCGCTGGAAAGCAAGGACAGGGATTGATCGCTGCAGCCGGGCCCCCGCTCCTCAGAAAGCCCGCTTCCCTTCGCAGAGATTCACCAGTTCGCCCAGGGCGAGGATCTGGCCCGCCGGCCGCTCCCTTCGCGGACCACCACCAGGATGCCGGCATCTCGCAGCTTTCGGAGCAGCGCCATGACCATGGGTTTGCTCGGCATGGCCTTGTCGGCAACCAGCGTGCTGCTCGCAAACACCGGCTGGTGGAAGAGTCGGTCGAGGAGCGGGACGGCGAACTGGGAATGGGTCAACTCCAGGATTTCGCCCTTGAGGCGCCCGTACAGGGCCAGGATCCGCCTGGCCTTCGTGGCGCCTTCCCGCGCCTGCTCGGTCAGGGCGCGCAGGAAAAAGGCGATCCATGGGCTCCACGTCTCCGGCCCGTCCAGTCCCCGCAACAACCCCACATACTCCTCGCGGTGGCTCTCGAGGTACGCGGAGAGGTAGAACATCGGCCGAGCGAGGAGCTGCCGTTCGTAGAGGAAGATCGGGACGAGGATCCGGCCGAGTCGACCATTGCCATCCAGAAACGCATGGATCAGTTCGAACTGGGCATGGATCAGGGCGAGCTGCACCAAGGGATCCCGCTCGTCCGCGTGGTAGTATTTCTCCCAGTTGTCCATATACGCCGGCACCCGGGAGGGCTCTGGCGGAATGTAGAGGGCCTGCTGAATGGTCGCACCAGGTGCGCCGATGAAGTTCTGACTGGATGGCGGGCCGCATCGCGGAGACCGAGGCTCGCAACCTCCTGACGAAGCGACGGAGTTCGTCCGACTGGTCAAGCGACTCCTCAAGGAGACGCCCTAACCCCACGGGAACCTCGCAGAGTTTCCACGAGCCCCCCACCACCTGACGCGAACAGGAGAGGCGTCCGGAAGAGCGCCGTGTCACCGAGGGCAGGCACGAGCGCGGGCTCAATCTGCGACCGAGGTTCTTCACACCGCATACCGAACACGGCTCCCATCTGTGTCGCGCATTTGGGGCCGACCGCGGGTTGCAGACGCAGGCGGACAATTGCCACGCTGTGATTGCTCGAGGCCAGGGAATGTGTCAGAGTCCCGGGCGTCACGACATCGGATTTGCGAGGTGGACCCCGAAATTGGGAGGGTCGGCATGCCCCGGAACGACCAGGTCACCCGCCAGTGGCACCTGCTCCGCACCCTCGAGGTGTCCCGGGAGGGCTGACGCTCCAGGCGCTGGCGGACGGACTCCCCGCCGATTTCACGCGGCACCACCGGACGATCCGCCGGGATCTGGAAGCACTGGAAGCCGCGGGATTCCCCCTCCTCACGGAGAAGGTCGACGGCCGCGGCGTGGTCTGGAAGCTGATGGAGGGCTTCCGCAATATCCCCGCGCTCGCCTTCTCCCCGACGGAACTGATGGCCTTGACGTTTAGCCGGGGCCTCCTGCGCCCCTTGGAGGGGACCCAGCTCCAGGCATCCCTCGACTCTGCCCTGGGGAAGGCCGCGACCGCCCTCCCCGCCCCGGGCCACGCGTACCTCCAACAACTGGACGGTTGCTTCGCCATCGGCCTCGGTCCTCACGTGAGCTACCGCCAGCACAAGGAGACCATCGACAAACTGACCGAGGCGATCACCAAGGGCCGGACGGTCCAGCTCCGGTATTTCACCGCCAGCCGGAACCAGACCACGCGGCGGGAAGTGAACCCCTACCGTTTGTGGTACGCGAACGGCGCACTCTATTTGGTCGCCTACTGCCACCTGCGCGAGTCCGTCCGGCTCTTCGCCGTGGAGCGGATCCGGAGCTGCACCCTCACCGACCACGCCTTCCAGCTTCCCCTCAGCTTCGACCTGGAGGCCTACGTCGGGGACGCTCTTCGGGTGATGCGGGGAAAGCCCGTCACCGTCGAGCTTCTCTTCGATAAGGCCACCACCGCCTGGGTGAAGGACCGGACCTGGCACCCCAGCCAGAAGCTCGAGCCCCAGAAGACCGGCCGCCTCCGGATGACCCTCACCGTCGCCGCCACGCCGGAGCTGGTCGGGTGGCTCCTGGGATTCGGCGGCGGCGTGACGATCCTCCGGCCTCAAGAACTCAAGGACGCTGTTCGCAGCGCCGCCGAGCGGATTCTCAGCAAGACGTGACCTGGGGGACGCTGGCAGTAGACAGCTGGCGGCTGGCAGGGAGCGACAGAGTCTACGCGTCGATGCGTCCATTGGCCGAGCGGGCGAGGTGGCAAGCTGAAGGCCCACGCGGATGACACGGCCGTCTGCGTCGACCGGCCCGCTCCTCGACGCGATCCGCCAGCTGCATCGACTCGAGTGGAGACGGGATCCATGGCATCTCCCACTGGGCGCGCGTGCGAACGATCGGCCTCCGCCTCGCCGCACGACGGTGAGCCGACCCCGACGTCGTGGAGCTGTTCTCGGTCCTCCATGACGCGCGTCGGGTGAACGACAATCGGACCGCGACCACGGTCGGCGGGGTGCCGCGCTCGCATGCGGACGCCGTCAGTCATGACAAGTGTTTACCTTGGCGAGCGATGCGGAAACCAGCTTTCTGGAGGGCGCGGACGGCATCCAGATGGTTGATGCCGGGAAACTTTCCCATGGCTAGACCGCAACGTCAACTTCACGCATCTCGGCACCCTGGGTCAATTCCGCGGCGACCGCAAGGTACTCCCGGATAGCCTCCCGGATGTTCTCCAGCGCTTCCCGCTTCGGTGGCCCCCTGCGACCAACAGCCAGGCAAGCCCGGCACCGACGCGCTGATACCCTTCCTCCGATGCTCGAAGCGCAATACGATAGATCATTGTTCCTACCGTCCCTCGTAAGGATATTATACCGTCTGCACTCCCTCCCGCCTAGTCGGAAACGGTGCCATTGATGCTGGGAGGACCCTGAAGTCCACGCCACGGCCGCCACGCCGCAGCCAAGTCGTTCAGCGCGCGCCACCGTGGATCAGGAGCGAATGCTCGAAACGCTCCATCAACTCCGGGCGCATCTCAGAGTGTTGTGTCTTGGTGAGAATGTCAACCATGAAGCCGGCACAGCGCGCACCCTGCCACAATCACCGCACACAGCAGAACCGCCGCGAGCCGCCGGTGCCGTCCCGCAGTTCGCATTGAGATCGTCCCTTCTATGTAGTGCGACCTGCGCGCCCCCTAAGTGTTTTCCGCGGCGTGTGTCCCCGCGCCTGGCTGGAACCGGCAGCCGCCAGCGTGGGGGTCCCGTCGGCCCGCAGTCACGAGGGCGATCAGGTCGTCGTCCGTTCCGAACGCAATCAGCGCGAGGGCGAGCTGGTTCAGCAGAGCCGCCTCCGTGTCGTCGGGCGCCCGGGTGGGGAGGCCCACCTCCGCGAGTTCCTCGCGATCGAGGACAAAGTTGTGGGTCGCGTAGTCCTGCACCAGGCGGTCCAGGAGCTGGGGGCCGGATTCCGCCCAGAGGGCGGGCCGGTAGCGCCGCAGCACCCGTTCGGCGTACGCCTTCCCCACGGCCAACCCGCGGGCACACTCCGCCAACCGGGTTGGGTCGAGCTGCTGGACGAGGGGCGCATACAGGGTCCCGACGAGCTCGGCGGCCTTGCTGCCCGCCTCGAGCGGCCGGAGGCCGCTCTCCTTCACGATCCGGCGCACCAGGGCGTCATAGCACGCCGTGGCCCCGTCCTGGAGCTGACGGAGCGCGACCCCGGGGAGCAGCTGGGAGGTGCTCAGAGGGTAGTCGGCGGTCTGCTTCGCCTCGTACTGCTGATCGAGGGGGCCCAGTTCCCCCAGGTCGCCCAGGACCAGCTCGTCCGCGGCGAGACACAGGAGCGTGGCCGCACTCTTCGCCTCGAAGGGCACATAGGCCGTCAGGCGCGCGAACCGGCGCCGGAGCTCCCGGGCGAGGAGGTACGCGGCCTCGCTCCGCCCGCCCGGGCCGGCCACGATCATATCGAGATGGTCCCCGCGGGCACTCCCGAGCGCGGTCCGGACGGTGAGGATGTCCGCGTGGACCAGGGACCGGCTGACAAAGACCAGACACGGGCCGCCCCGGTGGCGCGCCAACGCCGCCGCCGCCTCGCGAATGCGCTCCGCCGCCGTGGGAACCTGCTGTTCGGAAGTCGTCATGGACACCTCCTTGTCCTGCGGGGTTTGCGTCAACGAGTGCCCCCGGCCGATTCAGGCCCGGCCGACCGTGACCGGCACGATGGTGAAGCGCGCCTCCCAGCGGTCCCGATCCTCCGCCGAGTACGCCTCCGCGTCACAGGACCGGTCGAACAGCACCGGCCCGCCCGCGTCTTCGAGTCGGCGCGGCTCCCGCTCCGGCGTCGCCGTTTCCACAGCTCGTACATCCGCATGGGTGTCCTCCTCCCCTGACTCCAGGGTGCCGCGTCCGCTGATTCGCGCTCGCCCGCCCTGGTGGCTCTCGTCTGGCGGGATCATACAAGAGGGCTGTGACATCCGGGGTCACTGCGCGAGTCTGTAGAGCCGAGTGCCGAGAGCCGAAGGGCGGGGGCAGGCGGTAAACGGCGACGGGTCAGTTCGTCAAGCAGGCCGTTCGTCAATTCGTCGATGAGGGAAGAGCAGGAGGCGGAAGGCAGAGGACTGAAGACCGGCCGGCCGCGGGTAGGTGACAGGCGGCCGGGCTTGATGAACGAAACCGTCACAATGGCATAAAACGAAACGGGCTCCCCGAGGGGAGCCCGTTACGGCGCTTATTATTGCCCGCCAGTCGTCCCGGCCCGTATCAGCAAAATCGAACGGGCTCCCCGAGGGGAGCCCGTTCGTTCTGGTGGAGGTGGGGGGAGTCGAACCCCCGTCCGAGAACCTGTCAGTACAGGCTTCTACATGCGTAGCCGGCGTTTTTTTCTCGTCGCCAGGTAACCCCGCCGGCAGGGCTCCCGACGACCAGCCCATTGGTTTTCATCCGGCCGACCCCGGGCCGGGATCGGCTAGCCTAGCTTGCCTTTATGACGCCCCGATCTCACCCGGCAAGCGGGGCAAGGGGGACGTCGCTGCTAGTTAGGCAGCGAGGGCCAATTCGTTATTGGCAGTTGTGTTTTTCCCACCTTTTACGAGCCGGTGGGGACTCGGCATGCCACCTGTACCCCCTTGCCCCCGTCGAAACCGTTGCACCCCCTTGAAAAGCCAGCTGGCAGCGGGCAGGTGACAGCTGGCAGAAAACCATTGCCCACGGAGATCGGACACTACTGCAGAATGCCCGCGGTCTGCAGGATGCCCTTGAGCTTCGCCTTTTGCTCGTCGCTGAGCGGCTGCATCGGGCTCCGCGGCTTGCCGCCGACCATGCCCAGCATGTCCATGGCAGCCTTCAACCCGGCCACGCCGAAGCCCGCGGTGACCGCGGTGTTCGGCGCGATCATCCGGAGCTGGAGCTGGCGAGCCTCCTCGTGCTTCCCCGCCTTGGCAAAGGCGAGGATGTCGCAGCACTGCTGCGGCGCGATGTTGGCCAGGGCCAGGACGCCGCCCACGGCGCCGAGGACCAGGGACGGGTACAGGAACCCGGCCGATCCCGCCAGCACCTGGAAGTCCGGGCGGACGTTCTTGATGATCTCGCCCATCTTCACCACGTTGCCGCCGCTCTCCTTGACGGCCGCGATGTTCGGGTGCTGCGACAGCTTGATGACCAGCTCCGCCGTCATGTCAATGCCCGTGTTCGCCGGGAAGTTGTACACGCTCACCGGGATCGGCGAGGCATCGGCGAGGCGCGTGTAGTAGTCCGCGAGCGCGGCGTTGTCCATCTTCGACTTGTAGTAGCAGGGGCTGATGAAGAGCGCCACGTCCGCCCCGATCGCCGCCGCCTTCTTGGTGAGCTGGATGCTGCTGTGGGTGGACTCACAACCGCAGCCCGCCATCATGAGCTTGCTCGACGGGATGTGCTTCCGCGCCGTCTCGTACACCGCCACCTTCTCCGCCTCGGACAGGTAGGTCATTTCGCCGTTGGATCCCAGCACGACGTACCCGTTGATCGGCGTCTTGTTCCACTTCTCGATGTTGCCGGCCAACGCCTTGAGATCCAGCTCCTCCGCCGCATCGAAGGGCGTGGGAATGGGCGGAAAGATGCCTGCCATGGACACCCGAGCTTTTGCCATTACGACCTCCTCAACGAAAGGATGACGATTCGCAGTTCACACAATGCTGCGTCATTTATACCATATTCATGCCCGGCTGTCAGTCAGGAACCAAGAGATGGGGAATTCCTCCGCCCGCCTGGCACGTTCGCCTCGGCCACCTGGCAACCGGTCCACGGGCCCCAGTTTGCCCTTGACTGCCCTGGCAGCCTGCGGCATCCTCCGCCCATTCGGGCCGGGCCGACCGAAGGTTCAGCGGACCCCACGGATCGCGGACGCAAAAACACACGGAGGCTGACAGCATGGAAGACACCGGACGTCGCTTCAAGTCATCACAACTCTCGGCATTTTGCGTGGCGGCGCTGGAAAAGGCGGGCGTGCCCAGGGAGAACGCCGAGATCGTGGCCCACTCACTCCTGGCGGCCAACCTGCGCGGCGTGGACACGCACGGCATCACCCGGCTCCCCATCTACGTGGAGCGGCTGCGGGCCGGGCTCACCAACGGGCGCGCGCAGGGGGTCGTGAGCGCCGAGACGCCGACGACGGCCGTCTACGATGGGCAGGACGGCCTCGGGCAGGTGGTCGGCACCCGGGCCATGCGGCTCGCCATTGCCAAGGCCGGATCGGCGGGCATCGGGATGGTGACGGCCAAGAATTCCACGCACTTTGGAACGGCCGCGTACTATGCCATGATGGCGCTGGACCAGGACATGATCGGCATCTCGCTCACCAACTCCCCCTCCCTGATGGCGCCATGGGGCGGGCGCAAGGCCTTCTTCGGGACCAACCCCCTGGCCATCGCGGTGCCCGCCGGCGAGGAGAAGCCGTTCGTCCTGGACATGGCCACCAGCGTCGTCGCCCGGGGCGCCATCATCCTGGCGGCGAAGAAGGGCGAGACCATCCCCATCTCCTGGGGTCTCAACAAGGACGGCGAGCCGACCACCAGCGCCAAGGAAGCCAACGAGGGCGCGCTGCTCCCGCTGGGCGGTCACAAGGGCTTCGGCCTGGCGATGGCCATCGAGGTGCTGACGGCCACGCTGGCCGGCGGTCCCTTCGGGCCGCATGTCGGGGAGTTGTACAACAACCCCACACGCAACCAAGGGGTCGGCCATTTCTTCGGCGCGATCCGGATCGATCGGTTCCGGCCCGCCGCCGAATTCAAGGCCAACATGGATGCCATGATCCGCGAGGTCAAGGCGGAACCCCTGGCGAAGGGATTCAGCAAGATCATGGTGGCCGGGGAACCCGAGTTCCTCACGGAGCAGGAGCGGCGAGAACAGGGCATCCCGCTGAGCGACGCCGTCGTCAACGACCTGACCAAGCTGGGAGCGAGCGTCGGGATTCCCTTCGAGGCATGAGACGATGCGGCGCGCACCGCGCCGTCGTCTCTGATCCCGCCGCCTTGCTCACCCCAGTCGAGCCCGCAAGTTCTTGTCCAAGGCCGCCAGGAAGTCCTCGGTGTAGAGATAGTGCGCGGGCTTCACGTCCTTGCCGTGGATGCACACGGCGAGGTCCTTGGTCATCTTGCCCGATTCCACGGTCTCCACGCAGACCTTCTCCAGGGTCTCGCAGAACCCGACGAGCTCCCGGTTGTCGTCGAGCCGGCCCCGGAAGGCCAGTCCGCGGGTCCACGCGAAGATCGAGGCGATGGGGTTGGTGGATGTGCGCTTGCCCTGCTGGTGGTCGCGGAAGTGGCGCGTGACCGTTCCGTGGGCGGCCTCGGCCTCCATGGTTCCCCCGTCGGGCGTGATGAGTGTCGAGGTCATGAGTCCCAAGGAGCCGAACCCTTGTGCGATCATGTCGGACGCGTTATCCCCATCGTAATTCTTGCATGCCCAGACAAACGCCCCGGCCATTTTCAGGGAGGAGGCAATCATGTCGTCGATGAGCCGGTGCTCGTAGGAGATCCCGGCCGCCTCGAAACGCTGCCGATACTCGCCCTCGTAGATCTCCCGAAAGATATCCTTGAAGCGTCCGTCGTATTTCTTGAGGATGGTATCCTTGGTGGAGAGGTACAGGGGCCACCCCTTCAGCAGCGCCTGGTTGAAGCAGGCGTGCGCGAAGCCGCGAATGGACTCCTCGGTGTTGTACATCGCCAGCGCCACCCCGCCCCCGGTCTTGAACTGGTAGGCCTCGTAGGTCGTCGGCTCTCCGCCGCCTTCGGGCGTGAAGGTGATCGTCAGCTTGCCGTTGCCCGGCACCACGAAATCGGTCGCCACATACTGATCGCCGAAGGCGTGGCGCCCGATGCAGATCGGCTTGGTCCAGCTCGGAATCAGGCGGGGGACGTTCTTGCAGACGATGGGCTCCCGGAAGACGGTACCGGTGAGGATGTTCCGGATGGTCCCGTTGGGGGACTTGTACATCCGCTTGAGGGTGAACTCCTTCATCCGGTTGTCGTCCGGCGTGATGGTCGCGCACTTGACGCCGACCCGGTAGCGCTTGATCGCCTCGGCGGCCTCCACGGTGATCCGGTCGTCGGTGCGATCGCGACTCTCGATGCCGAGATCATAGTATTTGAGATCGAGATCCACGTATGGAGAGATGAGCTTCTCCTTGATCGCCTTCCAGATGATCCGGGTCATTTCGTCGCCGTCGAGTTCCACCACCGGATTCCGCACGCTGATCTTCCGCATCGTCTCCTCCCTGTCGTTCGGCAGCCATTTCGCCTCGAGTGCGCGCCCATGCCCCGCCCGGGGTGACCGCCCTCCTCGCAGGACTCGGGCACGGCGTCCGGGTGACACGAGGGTACTACACTCCCGCCCGCTTGTCAGGCGCAAGTCGCATGCGTCCGACTCGTCAACCCTGACCGCGTACCGCACCACTGTGCGCGACACGCCCCCGATTCGCTTGACGACGGACGCCACTTGCGGTATCTGTCTCCCCCGAAGCCCTCTGCAGCGCCGGCGTGCACCGGCGCTGCACCCTCGTCCGTCGCGGCCCCGAGGATCCCATGAACGATTTCACTGCGCTCACTGCTTGCGACGCGCTGCGGGCAATCCGGGGGCGCGAGTTGGATGCCACCGCGCTGCTCCGCGCGTGTCTGGACCGGATCCGGGCCGTCGAGCCCCGCGTCCAGGCCTGGACCCTCCTTGACCCCGAGCGCGCAATGGCGCAAGCCCGGGATCGGGATCGCGCGCTCGGCCAGCGGACGTTTCTCGGCCCCCTTCACGGCCTGCCGGTCGGCATCAAGGACATCTTCGACACCGCGGATATGCCCACCGAGAACGGCACCGTCCTGCACGCCGGCCGACAACCGGTCGAGGACGCCATGGCCGTGACGCTGCTTCGCGCCGCGGGAGCGGTCATCGTCGGCAAGACCGTGACGACCGAACTGGCCGTTTACAGTCCCGGGAAGACACGGAATCCGCACGATCCCGCCCATACCCCCGGCGGCTCCTCCAGCGGATCGGCCGCCGCCGTCGCCGCCGGGATGGTGCCGCTGGCCATCGGGTCGCAGACCAACGGCTCGGTGATCCGACCGGCCGCGTACTGCGGCGTCGTGGGGTTCAAGCCGACATTCGGCCTCATCTCCCGAGTCGGCGCGCTCCGCCAGTCGCCGCACCTCGACCACGTCGGCGTCTTCGCGCGCACCGTAGAGGACGCCGCCCTGCTTGCCCACACCCTGATGGTCTACGACGGCCGGGACCCGGCGATGCAACGCCAATCGCTGCCGCGCTTCCTCGAGTCCGCCAACCAGGACCCCCCGTCCCGCCCGTGGCTGGCGTTCGTCAAATCGCCGTTTTGGGAGGACGCCGACCCGGACACCCGCCGGCGTTTCTCGGAGTTCGCGGGCCGCCTCGGTTGTGCGGAGGAGGTCGCGCTACCGCCGCCGTTCGCCGAGGCCGCGGACCTGCATCGCACCATCATGGAAGCCGATCTGGCCTTTAGTTTTGATGCGGAGTATCGGCAGGGCAAAGAGCAGTTGAGCGACACCCTGCGGACGATGATCGAGCGCGGCCAGCGAACACTGGCCGTGGATTACACTCGGGCCGTGGAGAGGGTGCGGGGATTGATCCAGGCCCTGGAGGCGATCTTCGCGCGGTACGACGCCATCCTGACGCCGGCCACCACGGGAGAGGCGCCCGCGGGGCTCACCTCCACCGGCAGCCCCATCTTTTGCACCGCCTGGACGCTGTGCGGGGTCCCGGCCGTCACGCTGCCGCTTCTCCATGGTCCCCGCGGCCTGCCGCTGGGCGTCCAGCTCGTCGGACGCCGCGGCGACGATGCCCGGCTCCTCCGCACCGCCCGCTGGCTCTCCGCTCTAACAGGCTGCTGAAAACGGCCCATCTGCGGCGTTGAAAGGCTGAGGCACTCGTTGCGGCGTACCTGGAGTACGCCTGGACCCAGCCTGCGGCCGGGACCCGCCTTGCGCCTTCCGCCTTGCATCTGGACCGTTTTGAGCAGCCTGAGGAGACGTGAATTCTTCCGCGTCCCGCTACGCTCTCGGCCCTCCGGTCGCCGCTCGTGGCTCTAGGCTCGTGGCTCGTCTGTCACGCCGATAGTGTGGCCGGCTTGAGCAAACTGACAGAGTCCTTATCCAGGAACAGGCGGCAGGACGGATGGGTCCGTAAGATGGAGGCAGGGCACATGGGCCCGACCTCTCCTTCCAGGCAGGCCTTGACGGCCTGCGCCTTACGCTTCTCGGGGACCGTGCAGATGATGTGGGCCGCCTTCATGATCTGCCGCACGGTCATCGAGATGGCCTCCCGCGGCACGTCCTCCAGCGTCTTGAACCACCCCTCCCCGAACTGCTGACGGCGGCAGGCCTCATCCAGCGTCACACGGATGAAGGGCGTCTCGACCGCGAAATCTGCCGGGGGATCGTTGAAGGCCAGGTGGCCGTTCTCCCCGATCCCCACGAAGGCGGCATCGATCGGGACCGCGGCGATGGTCCGGTTCAGCCGATCGAGCTCGGCCACGATGTCCGGCGCGTCCCCCTCCACGAAGCAGACCGTCCCGATGGAGACCTGGCTCGTCAGTCGCTCGCGCAGGTACCGCCGGAAGCTGGCCGGATGCTCCGCCGAGAGGCCGATGTACTCGTCCAGGTGGAACATCGTCGTCCGCTCCCACGCGATGCCCCGCGCGGCCACCAGGTGCTTCAGGAAGTTGAACTGGGAGGCGCCTGTTGCGGCCACGAAGGCCGCCCGCCCCTGGCGCTGCAGGGCATCCCGCAGGATCTGCGCCGCAGCGTCCGCCGCGGCTCTGGCCATCACATCCGGATCGAGATGGGCTGCGATCTTCATCGTGTCTCCTTGCCGGCGTTCAGGATTCGAGCGGTCGATTGGCCCGCCCCCGGGACATCCGGGCCACTTCGCGGTCCGCCTCGCGCGCCTTGATGTCTTCTCGCCGGTCGTATTCCCGCTTGCCCCGCGCCAGGGCTAAGCTCACCTTCACGTGCGGGCCTTTCAGATAGAGGCTCAGGGGCACGAGGGTGAGTCCCTTCTGCTCCACCTTCCCCACCAGCCGCTGGATCTCGGCGCGGTGCATGAGGAGCTTGCGGGAGCGGAGAGGATCCGGGGCGAACTGGCCGGCCTGCTCGTAGGGACTGATGTGACAGTTGTGCAGGAAGAGTTCCCCGCGCTCGACTGCGGCGTAGCTGTCGCGCAGGTTGGCGCGCCCCTGCCGGATGGACTTCACCTCGCTCCCGAGGAGGGCGATGCCGACCTCGTAGGTTTCTTCGATGTGATAATCATATCGGGCCTTGCGGTTGGCGCAGAGGGTTTTGTTCTCCGCTCCCCGAGCCGGCTTCTTGTTGGACGATGGCGACATGGCCCGACAATCTAATCAAATCCGCCGGCGGCGACAAGCAAATTCCCGCTTCGCGCCCGTCAGGCCGGCAGGCTCCCCCCGGGAACCATGGCCTCCAGGCTTTCCCGAGACAGATAGATCATCCATCGCAGCCCGTACGCCGCAGTACCGCCACCACGCCAGGGCGCGCGCGAGGTCCAAACCACTTCTGCCGGAATTCGCAGGCTGGGCACCGCGACCGGGATCAGGACGGCGAGCCGCGTCCGGGGCGGCAGGACATACGGGAGAAAGACGCCCGCCCCGCCCCGGCTGACATTGAAGAGGGTGGCGGCCATGGACGCATGCATGCTGGTCTCCCAGGCATGCGCGACCTGAATCTGGACGGGAATCTGGGACATAATGCGCGGATAGTCCCGCGGAATCGATGCCAGCGGTGCTGAAGCCATCAGCGCGTCTCCCGTTCGTCTTCCTCTACCCCATAACGCCGGACGCCAATCGACCTCGGCGCGCCGCACGACCCGAGACGGCGACGGTTCGCGGCATGCCTCGGCCGCCCGATCATCGTCGTGGGCCGCGGTCCAGCGACCGGTACTGGATCGCTTCGGCAATGTGCTCCGGCTGGATGTGTTCCGCCCCGGCGATGTCCGCGATGGTGCGGCCGACCTTGAGAATCCGGTCGTAGGCCCGGGCGGACAGCCCCAATCGCTCCATGGCCATCTCCAGCAGGCTCTTCGCTTCACCCTCCACCTGGCAGTGTTTCCGGATCTGCCGGGTGCTCATGTGCGCGTTGCAGAACGCCTTGCTGCGACGAAAGCGCTCCTGCTGCAGGTGGCGAGCCCGCCGGACGCGTTCTCGAATGGTCGTCGACGGCTCCCCCGACGGCTCACCGCCGAGTTCCCGATGTTTGAGCGGGGGGACGTCGATGTGGATGTCGATGCGATCCAGCAGAGGCCCCGAGATCCGCGCCAGGTAGCGCTGGATCTGCAGCGGCGTGCAGGAGCACTCCTTGGTGGGGTCGGTGGCATAGCCGCACGGGCAGGGATTCATGGCGGCCGCCAGCATAAACCGCGCGGGGTACGTCAGTGAGGAGAGCGCCCGCGCGATGGTGACCTGCCCATCCTCCAGCGGTTGCCGCAGGACCTCCAGAACGTGCCGCTTGAATTCGGGCAGCTCGTCCAGGAAGAGGACTCCGTGGTGGGCGAGGCTCACCTCTCCCGGCCGCGGGATGTTGCCCCCGCCGATGAGGCCGGCGTCCGAGATGGTGTGGTGGGGCGCCCGGAAGGGCCGGGTGGCCAGCAGCGCCTGCCCGGCAGACAGCAGCCCGCAGATGGAGTGGATCTTGGTGGTCGAGATGGCTTCCTCCAGCGAGAGCGTCGGCAGGATCGTGGGGAGCCGTCGGGCCAGCATCGTCTTCCCCGAGCCGGGCGGGCCGAGGAGCAGGATGTTGTGTCCGCCCGCCGCGGCCACCTCCAGGGCCCGCTTGGCGTGCTCCTGCCCCTTCACGTCGCTGAAGTCCACCCCGTAGTCCGCCGACACGGCGAATGTGGCTTCCAGGTCCACCGTGGTCGGAGTGAACTCCTGTTCGCCGTTCAGGAGCGCCACCGCGTGCTGCAGGCTTGCCACGCCGTGCACCGCCAACCCCTCCACCACCGCCGCCTCCGGCGCGTTCTCGACCGGAACGAGGACGCCCTCCAGATTCGCTTCCCGCGCCGCCACCGCCATGGACAGCGCCCCGCGGATGGGTCGGACGGAACCGTCCAGCGACAGCTCCCCCAGGATGACGAACTGCCCCAGGCGATCTCCGCGGACGATCTCTTGGGCCGCCAGGATCCCGACGGCAGTGGGCAAGTCGAAGGCGGCGCCTTCTTTCTTGATGTCCGCCGGCGCCAGGTTCACCGTGATGCGCTTGGCGGGAAACTCGAAGCCGGAGTTCTTGACCGCAGCCTTGACGCGGTCGCGGCTCTCCTTGACCGCTGCGTCGGGTAAGCCGACGGTATTGAAGGTGGGAAGGCCGAGGGCAATGTCCACTTCCACCGCCACCAGGTAGGCATCGACACCGAGCACGGCACTGGAGAGGACCTTGGCGAGCATCGGATCGCCTCCGGTCGTCGGCATAGGGACGCGGGGAGGGCTCGAGGCTTGTTAACACACGCGGTGGGGAGCGTCAATCAAAAAGCATCTTCGGCCGCGCGGTCGGCGCAATGTGCCCCTCGGCCGCTTTTTACACGGTAGTTTCTTCTCGAGTGCCACCCAAAGAAAACACCAACAAGACGGAGGATTTCGGCGCATCCGCTCGAAAATACGCGGCCTCTTAATGCCGGCCTCTCCATGCCGACCAGGGGCACGAAGGTTGCCTCTTCGAGGAACATCCCGGCTGGCTCCTCGAAGAGAAATGGCGCAGGACAACGACAACGACGACAAAAGATAGATGGCCATACGGAGCGGCAGATGAAGAAGTTGTGTATTCTAGCCCTCACCTACAAGACGTTTCCCGCCCCGGTCTCACGCGTCCATCAGGCCACCGTTGACGTGCTGACTCAGATGGATCTGAAGGTGCTCCACAGGGGAAGACGGCGGGATGGAAGCGCCCGCGTTCTGGCCAGCGGCTGGCGGCGAAAACTGTACGTCGAACTCGAAACCAATGGGACCGAGGCCACGCGGGCGCGGGTTCTCGCCAAAGAGGGTGTCTTCTTCGCCGACAATGCGGCAACCGAACTCATCAGGCGCGTGGCGTACCTTCTGGAGCAAGGAAGAGTCCCCCTAACCGGGCTACCCGCGACCGGAAACGCCATTCCCGCCCTCGCCGTGTGATTACGGCGGCGCCGTTTCCTCGGATGGCCCACCGGCGCTGCTCGACCCATCCGCCGCTCTCTTTTCTCCACACCAGGCTGTTCAAGCCATCCTGCCGATTGGCAAATATCGAGAGGTATTCCGACTTTCCCATAATCCCACCGATCCATTAGTCGTGAACGTTCGCAACCATTCGATTCTCCATGCTTTTCTCGAAAGACCGATCCAAGAATACGAACACGACCGGCATGGGAGGGGTTCGTGTGTGTAAGGCACACTTATCACTTTCTGACCCGAAAGCCTGATGCCGAGCACCCCGGACGTCAGGTGGGGAATGTCTTGGCGCCTCATGCGCCCCCCTGCGGACGCTCCCCGCAAGGGTGCGCTCGTGAGAGGGGCCCGCATAGCACCTGGGTAGGTACCGTGGGGTCAACCTATCAAGACGGAATTCCATCGGCACGGCCCACCCCAGGTATCTCGGTAACCAATTGAAAATACGTGTTTGAAATGAGTCGGCGAAGGAGGCTTGCCGACAAGTGCGCACCCGCTCGAACGCACGTCAGACGCTTCGCACGATCGGACCATTGCCTCTTCACCACTCGAAGGCCCGCGCGAGTGCTTGCGAAGCGCTGTCATCACCGGTCCGATCCCACGAAGTGGGCCTGCAGGCACAAAGGTTGCTTCTGAGCAAAGTGCCGTAATGGAACCGAACGCCGCGCTGGCCCTGTGACCTCACGCCGTTCGCGATAGCCGACAGGCGGAATCCGAGGGCGATCATGTCGAAGCTCAGAACTTTGGCCGTGACGTACAGAATCCTGCCCGTACCTCTCTCCCGAGCGCGCGAGGCCACTGCGCTCTTGCTGCAGCATATGGGCCTCAAGGTGCGACCGCGCCGGCCCCAAGGGGACGGGGCGTTCGACGCCCTCTTCGGCAGCGCCAAGGACCGTCAGGTCTATGTCGAACTGGAGGGGGGCGGGACGACGATCACCCAGATGCGGATCGTCGCCAAGGACGGGATCTTTCTCAAAGAGAATACCGCCACCGAACTGGTCGAACGGGTGGTGGGCATGCTGGAGCATTCGACCCCAACCGCCGGCCGTGCCGCCGAAGGCAACGGGGAGAACGTCGCGGACGCGCCCGTGGGGCCTTTTCCCATACCCGTCTACGCCCACTCGTGACCGAATCGGACCCGCCCCACCTGCTGGATCGAGGAGACCCCGCGCTCCGAGACAGAACGGTATAGCCCCCCAGAGAACGGGCCGGCCGAGGGATGTTGGTACGCGCCCGGGCACGTCGCGGCTGCGGGCCCCGCGGTGCATCGGATTGCCTGTCGCGCCGGCCGAACGCCCTTCCATCCCCGACCGGTCAGCACAACACGGTGATGCAAAGCACTCGCCGCCTCGCTGGCTCCGCGTGCGGCGTGGTCCAATGACGCACGCAGGGTAGGCAGATTCGCGTTTCGGCTTGACAGGCGAACTTCCTTGCGGATAAGGTCCGTCCTCGACGCCATCCGACGTTTGGGTATGGTGAGGCTTTGTGCGACGCGTATTTCGCGCCACACGAGCCGTGTGCTTTCACCGGTTTGGCCAACACGCAGAAGGAGGGTCAACCATGAAGCGAACTGTTGCCGTGCTGCTATCGCTTGGTTTTCTTGTCGGCGTGGTCGCGATCGCGCCACCGGTGCTGGCGGGCACCCCGATGAACGTCACCGTGGTCATGCACAACGCCCGCACCGAAGAGATCGTCTGGGGGATCGCCAACCGGATCAAGGAGAGCCTGGAGAAGAACAGCAACGGCGAGATGGCCGTGCGGCTCCTCGGGCCCGAGGTCGGCGGCGAGCGGGACATCATGGAGGCGACGAGCCGGAACGAGTTCCAGATCTTCCAGGCCGGCGACATGGGGGTCTCGACCTACGGGGCGAAGTACGCCGTCATGACCGTGCCCTTCGTCTTCCCCGGCTACGAGGGGGTGGACAAGGCCTACAACGGCCCGATCGGCGAGAAGCTCAACGAGGCGATGATTAAGAACGGCAACCAGCGCATCGTCGGCATCTCCCGGCGCGGCGCCCGGCTGCTGACCGCCAACAAGCCCATCACGACCCCGGCGGACGTGAAGGGGCTGAAGCTGCGCGTGCCCGAGATCAAGACCTGGGTGGACGTCTGGAAAGAGATCGGCGCCCTGCCGACCCCGGTGGCCTGGCCCGAGGTCTTCACTGCCCTGCAGACCGGTGTGGTGAACGGCCAGGAGAACCCGGTCCTGCAGATCTTCGAGGGGAAGCTCTACGAGGTGCAGAAGTTCGTGATGATGACCGAGCATATCTCGAGCTACTTCCACTGGGTCGTGAACGAGAAGTTCTACCAGGGCCTCACCCCCGCTAACCAGAAGATCGTCGTGGACGCGATCAAGGGGGCCACCGCCTGGGGCAGCAGCCAGCAGGTGGAGAAGGCGAACGGGCTTCGCGCGACCATGGAGAAGAACCATGGCGTGAAGTTCATGGAGGTGGACAAGCAGAAGTTCATCGCCGCGGCGCGCCCGGCCATCGATCGGATCGCCGACCAGTTGTGGGCGCCCGAGGTCAAGGGGCTGTTGCAGCAGATCGTCGGGAAGTAAGTCGACCGCCGCGTGGGGCTCCGGCTGGATCGGGGCTCCGCGCGCTTACGGTGGCCCTCGGCCGGCGCGCAGCCGTTCGCGACTGCGGGCCGGGGGGCGCGCCGTGCGAAGGTAGGCCAATGCAGCAGATTCCTCGGATGGTTCTGGAGGACGGTGGAGCGCCTTGCGCTGTTCACGTTCATCTGCATGCTCGTCCTGGTGACGGCGCAGGTCTTCTTCCGCTATGTCCTAGAGGTGTCGGTTCCGTGGACCGAAGAGGCGGCTCGGTGGTTTTCCGCTTACGCGATCTTCCTCGGATGCATCATCGCGGCCCGAGAGGGTCTGGACCTGCGGACCACGCTCATCTTGGAGCGTCTCCCAGGTCGACTCAAGGCCGCCGTGGAATGCATCATCGCAGTCGGAGGGGTGATCTTCTTCGGAGGCATCGCCTACGGGGGTGCCGTCATGATGTGGACCGTCTCCGCCGTGGAGGCAGGCAGCTTCCGCATGAGCATGAGCTACGTCTATGCCGCCGTCCCCGTCTGCTTCGCGCTGCTGGTCCTCCTCACCCTGAGGAATCTCGGCCGAAACTGGCGAGCGCTCCTGCACTCTCCGAAAGCCTGAGGAGACCGCATGTTCATCGTATGTGTGATGATGGGGCTTCTGTTGCTGCTGATTCTCCTCGGGTTTCCGGTGGCCCTGGGCATGGGGCTCACGAGCGTCGTCACCCTGGGCCTCCTGCGGGGATTCCTGGATATCCCCTGGGACATCCTGGCGCAGCGGGTCATGTATGGGGTGACGAACTTCACCCTGCTCGCCATTCCCTTCTTCATCCTGGCGGGACGGCTGTGCAACGAAGCGCAGATCACCGACCGGATCTTCGAGTTCGCCAAGTGCCTGGTGGGCCATTTCCGGGGGGGACTCGGCCACGTCAACGTGCTGGGGAGCATGATCTTCGCGGGCATGTCCGGCTCGGCCGTGGCGGATGCCGGCGGGCTGGGAAACATGGAGATCAAGGCGATGGTGGACGAGGGCTATAGCCTGGAGTTCAGCACCGCCGTGACGGCCGCCTCGGCGACCATCGGCCCCATCATTCCCCCCAGCATCCCCATGGTGATCTACGGGGCCATGGCGGGAGAGTCGGTGGCCAAGCTTCTCGTCGCGGGGCTCTTCCCCGGTATCCTCATGGGCCTGATGATGATGGGGCTCCTGGTGGCCATGGCCCCCTGGTACGGCTGGCAGGCCAAGCCGCGCGCCACCTGGCGCGAGATGGGGGCCGCGCTCAAGCGGGGCTCCTTGCCGCTCCTGGCTCCGGCTCTCCTGATCGGGGGGATCGTCTCCGGCGTCTTCACCCCCACCGAGGCGGCCGCCATTGCGGTCTGCTATGCCCTCTTCATGGGGCTCGTCTACCGGACCCTGACCTGGCAGAGCCTGCGCCGGGTCCTGCGGGACTCCATGCTGGATACCTCGATCATCCTGCTCATCGTGGCGGCCAGCTCCATCTACGGCTGGGTCCTGGCCCGCTATCAGATCTCCAGCCTCCTCGTGGAGTGGATAGGGAGCGTGGTCAGCTCGCAGTTGGCATTCCTGCTGCTCATTAACATCTTCCTGCTGGTCGTGGGCTGCTTCATCGACGCGACGCCGGCCCTCTTCATCCTGGTGCCCGTGCTCATGCCGATGGTGAAGCAGTTCGGGATCGATCCCATCCACTTCGGCGTCATCATGGTCTTCAACCTGATGATCGGCCTCGTGACTCCGCCGGTGGGCTCGGTCCTCTACACGCTGAACCGGGTGACCGGGCTGTCCCTGGAGCGTCTCTCCGTCGCCATGCTCCCCTGGTACGTCCCCCTGGCCATCACCCTGACGATCATCGTCCTCTTCCCCGGCCTTTCCGTCTGGCTCCCCGGCGCCATCCTGGGTCGGTAAGGCCGGTGTGGGTGGCTCGCGGAAGGTGTTGACACACTTACCAACGGTCCATGCGCACTCCCGGCACCGGGACGCATGGATGCACAGAGAGGAGGCTGGGAATGGCGGCAAAGACAAAGATGTCGGGTTGGCACGAGAACAAGCTGTGCGCGCTGGCCTGCTGTTGCTGCCGCGTGGACGTGAAGGAACTGCGGCCGCTGGTCAAGGATGCCAAGTACATCTGCAAGGAGTGCGGGCGCGCGGCCGCCAAGGCCAGCAGCCTGTGCCACCCGGCTAAGCTCTAGTATCTCGAATCAGAAGTTCGCGAACAATTCCACCGACCCTCGGGATCGCCCTCTGGCCTTGAAATATGTTGGCGAACTTCTAACTCAGGACACTAGCAGGGGGTCACGCCTTTCCGCAGGATGATGTTCCCGTACTTCGCAGTCTCGCCGGTCATCACGACGGCAAACGCCTTCCGGGCTCGCTCGTAGAAAGCGAACCGCTCGTCTCGCGCGATGGGCGGTGCGCCAGGGCAGTGCCGGAGGATCACCCGGCGGTACGAATCCTCCACCGTCGGGTCGAGAGTATCCTTCCCATCGGACGCCATCATGACCGTCGGACTTCCCCCCTTGCTGTCCAATTCCAGGAGCGGAAGGACCGCATCCAGAAGATCCGCGATCCGCAATCCATCCGCACGCACGACCCGCCGGCCGACGCTTTCCCCCGGGAAGTGGGCATCGGCTAGGACGATCTCGTCCCCGTGCCCCATGCGACACAGGAGCGCCAGCAGGTCGGGGCCGACGAGCGGCGAGATTCCCTTGAGCATTACAGGCTCCTTCGTCATGGGCGGGGCCGTTCTGCCAATGTGCGCCTGTTTCAGGCGTCCACGAACTGGAATCGGCTGTCCGGCCCGATCGCGCGCAATGCCCCCGCCACCAGATCCGCCGTCGCGGCCACATCCGCCAGCGAGCACACCTCGACGGGCCCGTGGGTGTAGCGTGAGGGTATCTTGATGGTGAGGGACGGCACGCCCGCCCCGGCGAACTGGACCGCGGCCGCGTCCGAGGTGATGATCGGCATGCTGCCTTCGATCTGGTACGGGATCTTCTTCCGCGCGGCGACCTCGCGGAAGAGCGCGATCAGGGCCGGATGGCCGAAGAGGCCATATGGAACCGAGGCTCCCCGGTCCATCACCGAGAGGCCCGGACCGGCCCCGAGGCTGTTCGCGGCTTCGGAAAAGGCCGTGCCGGGGTGGACGCCGAGTCCGCTTCCGAAACCCGCCTGGGACACGGTGGCGTCGATCCCGATGCAGAGATCCGGTCGGATCCGGCCGGCGGCCTGGGTCGCCCCGCGCAGGCCCACCTCCTCTTGCACGGCGGCGACGAAGATCGCCGTGACGTAGGGCCGCTGGCCGGAGTCGCGCAACTGGCGCATCGCCTCCAGCAAGGCCAGACATCCGACTTTGTCGTCCAGCGACCGCCCCGTGACGAGGCCCGTCGAGGGGTCGCCCAGCCAAGCGAGGTCCCGGTCCCAGGTCACCTGCTGCCCCGGCTCGATCCCCAGCCGCTGGACCTCGCGCCTGGATGACGCCCCCACGTCGATGAAGAGCGCATCCACCGGCGGGATTGTCGTTCCCAGATCCGGTTCCAGGCGGAAGGCGATGTGGCCCGGCTTCGATCCCACCACCCCCGTGCGCAATCCCTGGGGCGTGCAGATCAGGACTCGCTGCGCGTAGGTAAGATTCGCCGGGACGGACCCCACGACGTCGAACCGGAGATACCCGTTCTCCTCGATGTGGGAAACGATCATCCCCACCGAATCGCTGTGGGCAGGCAGCAAGACGCGAGGGCCCCCGGAACCCTCGATCGTGCCGTACACGTTCCCGAAGGGATCCACCTCGACCCGGTCCGCCAGGGGGCGCATCTCCTCCAGGAGTCGTCGCGCGATCCCTTGCTCGAATCCGCTGGTGGCCGGAAGCGCCGTCAGCATCTTCAAGTGGTCGAACAGCCCGCCGAGTTGCTCCATTGACGCCTCCTCTTGGTACACGCCGACAGCCCCTCAGGCCCGCCGGCCCATCTCTCCGGTCTCCACGTGGATCCGCGGCGCCTCGACGCATGTCGTCAGGTCATCCGTCAGGTACAGGTAGGTCTGATCGGGGGCGTTGGAGAACCCCGCGTGGTTGCCCCGCGCGTCCATGGCGATCAGGCTCACCCGGCCGAAGTACGGATCCACCAGATACGCCAGATCCGCCACGGCCTCGCGGCCGGCCGCCTCCAGTGTCATCCCCATTTTCAGGTAGGTCACCACGCTGTGTGCCGTGCAGAGTCGCATGGCCATTTCGCCCCGCCCCGTGCACGCTGCGGCGCCAAACCGATTGTCGGCGTAGTTCCCCGCCCCGACCACGGGCGAGTCGCCCAACCGGCCGGGGTACTTCCAGGACCAGCCGCTGGTGCTCACCCCGGTGGCCAGATTCCCCTGGGCGTCCTGCGCGATGACGTTGACGGTCTCGTTCGGCCGCTCCGGATCCGCCGCCAGCTTGGCGAAGCGGCGGATGCTTTCCACGTAGCCCAGCCGTTCCTCGTACACCGAGGGCACTTTCGCGTCGAAGATCTCCCGCCAGATCGCCTTGGCCTCCGGGGTGAGCAGGTCGGTTTCCGGAAACCCCATTTCCCGGGCAAACCGCTCCGCACCCGCGCCCACCAGCAGAACGTGCGGAAGCTCCTCCATGACCTTCCGGGCCAGTGAGATGGCGTGGAGGCAATGTCGGACCGCGCCCACCGCGCCCGCTTGAAGCGTCCCGCCGTCCATGATGCTGGCGTCCACCTCGACCTCACCCAAGAGGTTGGGGAGACCCGAGTAGCCGACGGTGTGGTCTTCGGGGTTGCTCTCGACGGGCCGGATCCCGGCCTCGACCGCATCCAGGGCCGATCCGCCGTTCCGGAGCACCCGCATGGCGTCCTCGATGCCGATCCGGCCGTTGGCGCTGGCGATCACAATCATCAGGCGGATCTCCCCGGGGAATCGCGCCGACAACCGCCGGGCGCGGCGTGTAGGAGGAGGCACAGGGGTCGGGCGGAGGCTCCTCGGAGACGCCTGCGGCTACAGGATCTCGAGACCGTACTTCCGGCCGAGCGCGACGAGCTGGTCTCGGGCGGGCGGTGCCCCCGGCGAGAACCGACTCAGCTCCTCGAAGAACGTCTCAAACCCCGCGGGGGTGATGGTGACAAGCAGTCGTCCGGTGCGGTAGCCGACGTTCGTATAGTTGTGTGGGATATCCCGGGGCAGGAAGGCAAAAGTCCCCGGGGGAGCCGGGATCATCCGACCGCCGACGCGGATCTCGAACATCCCCTCCAGCACGTAGACACTCTCGTCCTCTCGCTGGTGGACGTGCAACGGCGGCCCGACCTGGGGCGGCGTGGATATTTCGACCAGAGCAGAGGCCCCCTCGGTGTCCTCCCCTGTCAGTTTCAGCGTGACCCGCTCGCCCAGTGCGACGAGCGTTCGGCCCTGCCCCGCCTGGACCGCTTTGGGACCGCGTTGAATGTTCTGCATATCGGACTCCTCTCCGCCGCACCGCTCGCCTGCGGCACGGCGTGCGTGCGAGGCAAGGGGCATTTCGGATGTCTCCACACCACAGGGCGCCACCGGAGGCCGTCAAGCAGAGACCCTCGCCCGGCTTATCACGACGGATTCGTGACGGATCCGGACCGAATGACAACACCGTGCACCGACAAGCCGTATTGCGACCCGCGAGGTCGGTCGCCCCCCGGCCGTCACCGGCCGACCGCGTCAGGCGGGACGGCCAAAGGAGGACAGCACCGCAATCCGATCGTCCGCTTCCCGTAACCGGAGCGACAGGCTGCGGCAAAAAGCCCAGAGAATCTTCCGGCCGACCACGGGCGCCTCCCGGAAGAGGTCCAGAACGGCGTCTCGCTCCAGGAACAGGACCACGCACTCCTCGTGGGCGATGGCGGTGGCAGACCGAGGAAAGTCGTCCACCAGGGCCATCTCGCCGAAACATCCTCCCCGCTCCAGGAAGGCCATGACTTCCGCCCCGGCGTCCGGCGCGTTCTTCATGATCCGCACGGCGCCCTCGATGACCACATAGAGCGCCTCGCCCTTGTCCCCTTCCTGGAAGAGCGCCATGTCCTTGGGGTAGGCAACCACGTGCCCCAGGGCGATGACCAGGTCCAGTTCCGCCTGGGTCAGCTCCTGGAAGAACGGAACCGTGCGCAGGATGTCCGGCACCACCGTCAGATCCGGCTTGGGATTCATCACCATACCTGTACCCCTTCTGCCGGAAACGCATCCCGTACCCAGTGAATCCGGGGCGTCCCGTCGCCCGGCGGGAAGGTCACCGCCACGACGTCGAAGCGGCACGCCGTCTCGGGCATCCGCCGTTCGGCCAGGAACCACTGCGCCACCCGCACGATCTGCCGCTGCTTGCGCTGGTGAACGGCCAGGTGCGGCGGCCCGAACGCCTCCGAGGTCCGAGTCTTCACCTCGATGAACAGGAGCGCCTCGCGCTCCGTCCCGATCAGATCGATCTCGCCGGCGGCGCACGCGAAGTTGGCCGCCAGGATCCGGACGCCGTTCCGCTGGAGATACGCGGCCGCGGCGGCTTCCCCGAGCTTCCCCAGGGCGCGGCGAGCCTCCGTCACCACAGACTCCCCTGCGCGCCCGCCCCGCCCAGGTGCTCGCGCACGCCGGCAAACGTCTTGCGATGAATGGAGCACGGCCCGATGGCCGCGATGCGCGAACGGTGGGCGGCGGTCCCGTATCCTTTGTGCTGGGCGAAACCGTAGGCGGGAAACCGGACCGCCCATTCGTCCATGATGGCGTCCCGGGTGACCTTCGCCAGGATGGACGCGGCCGAGATGGCCGGCACGAGTTGATCCCCGCGGATGACCCACCGCGCCGGCACCGCCAAGGGTGGGACCATATTCCCGTCCACCAGGACCAGGTCCGGCTGGACGGCAAGATCACGCACCGCTCGCGCCATGGCCTCGAGGGTCGCCCGCAGGATGTTGGTGGCGTCGATCTGCGACGCCTCCACCGCGGCCACCGCGCAGGCGACAGCCTGTGACCGGATCATCTCCGCCAGGCGGACACGCACCGACGGCGAGAGCAGTTTGCTGTCCGTCAGACCGGGAAGCGTGGCCTCCATCGGAAGGATCACCGCCGCGGCCACCACCGGACCGGCCAGGCTGCCCCGGCCGGCCTCGTCCACCCCGGCCAGACGACTCCCGACAGGCACCGCGCCCTCCCAGGCCGCCGACAGCACCGGCAGGGAGGCGCGCCGAGAAAGGAAGGAGGTCACGCGGCGTCCGGCCATGCGTAGTATTGGCGGAGCTAGCGGGTGCGCCGTTCCTTGATCCGCGCCGCCTTGCCCTTCAACTTGCGGAGGTAGTACAGCTTTGCCCGGCGCACCAACCCTTGCCGCAGGACCTCGATCCGGTCAATGCTGGGCGAGTGCAGAGGAAAGGTGCGCTCGACCCCGACCCCGTACGTCACCTTCCGGACGGTGAAGGTGGCGCTGAGCCCGGCCCCGCGCCGCCGGATGCAGATCCCCTCGAAGGCCTGCAACCGCTCCTTGTCCCCTTCCACGACCTTCACCTGGACCTTGACCGTGTCCCCAGGCTTGAATGGCGGGTGGTCCGTCCTCAGGTGTTTCTCCTCGACTGCCTGAATCGCTTGCATGCGCGTACCCCCTGGAGGCTATCACGTCGGCCGATCGCCGCGGCCCGATGCCTCGCCCAAAACGGTGACCACCATCCAGGCTCGCTCCGCACCCGTCTCGAAGCCGAGCCTGATCATTTCGTCACGCCGTGACCTGTCCTCGAGATGCCCGCATCCTCTGCCTCGACCTCGGCCAGGAGTTCCCGATCTGCGTCTGACAGGTTCGTCTGTCGGAGGAGGTCCGGACGCCGCTCCTGGGTTCTCCGCAACGCCTGCTTTCGCCGCCAGCGCGCGATGGCCTGATGATCCCCCGACAACAGCACCGGAGGCACCCTCATCCCACGGAACGTCGGTGGCCGCGTGTAATGCGGGTGTTCCAGCAGTCCCGTGGCAAAAGAGTCGGTCAAGGCCGAGGTCTCGTCCCCCAGCACCCCCGGGATCAGCCGGACCGTGGCATCCAAGACGACCAGCGCAGGGATCTCCCCCCCGGAGAGGACGTAGTCGCCGACCGAAATTTCCAAGGCCTGCAGGCCCTCGGGGATCCGGTCATCGAACCCCTCGTACCGCCCGCACAGCAGGATCAGGTGCGGGAGGCACGCGAGCTCGGAGGCCAACCGCTGGGTGAACGGTATGCCTTGCGGGGTCAAGGCCACCACGGTGCTGGCCGGTCCCTGTCGCAACGCCTCGACGGCCTCAAACACCGGCTCGGGCTTGAGCACCATGCCCGCCCCGCCCCCGTACGGAACGTCGTCCACCACGCGGTGCCGGTCGTGCGTCCAGCCCCGGAGGTCATGGACGTGAATCGCGGCGAGGCCCTTGTCCTGGGCGCGACTCAGGATGCTTTCCCGCAACGGCCCGTCGAACATCGCGGGGAACAACGTCAAAACATCAAACCGATTCAGAACCCCTCTCCTCTTTCTGGTCGCCGCCGCCAAGCCCGGCCACGTCCGCGGACGGGTGCAATTCGATCCGTCCGGCGGCAAGGTCGATGCGGCGGATACACACGCGCGTCGCCGGCAACAGCCATTCGCCGCCGTCCCGTTGGATCACGTACACATCGTGGGCCGGCGTTTCCACGATCTCGCGCACGCTCCCGAGCGAGCGGTCACCCGACACCACCTCGAGCCCGAGGATGTCGTAGTGATAGAAGGAGCCGTCCGGCGGCGGAGGCGCATCGGTCCGCGGGATGGCCACTTCATGTCCCACCAGCGGCGCCACAGCCTCCGGCGTGTCGACCCCCACCAGCTTCAGCGTCACCGTCCGACCGTGCGCGCTTCCGGCCTCGATCTCGACCGGCTGGAATGGGCCGCCCCGAGGGCCCACCCAGCACCGGGAAAACCCACGGAAAGGCGCCCAGTCGTCGGCGTACAGGGCCACCTTCGCCTCGCCCCGGATCCCGTGCGCCTTGGTGATCCGCCCGAGGATCAGGAAGTCCGGCCGCCCCATTGCCTCACTCCTGGATTTCCAGCACCACCCGCCGCTTGGCTCGGGCCGCCGTGGCGTGGAGCAGCGTCCGGATCGCCCGGGCCGTTCGCCCTTGCTTGCCGATCACTCGCCCGAGGTCCCCGGGGGCCACGCGCAATCTGAGCGTCGTGGTGGTCGAATCCTCCACCGCCTCGACGTGCACCTGGTCCGGCTGGTCCACCAGCGCCTTCGCCACGTACTCCACCAGCTCTTTGAACACGGGTGTCCCCTCCATCCATGCCCCACCCTTCGCAGAGCCGCCGGCGAGCCGAGCGCGAACGCCTCCGCTAGGAGGCGGCTGGAGCCTTGACTCGGCTCTCGGCGTACCGCCGCATGACCCCCACCGTCCGCAGGAGCGACCGAACCGTGTCGGTCGGCTGAGCGCCCTTCTGCAGCCAGCGCAGGGCCTTGTCGGCATCGAGCTTCAGCCCGATCGGTTGACTGACGGGATCGTATGTGCCCAAGCTCTCCAGAAACCGTCCGTCCCGTGCGGCGCGCTCGTCCGCCACCACCACCCGGTAGAATGGAACCTTCTTCGTTCCCATACGCCGCAATCGAATCTTGACAGCCATACAGCCTCCCAGGAAATCCGGACCGCCGCGGGCGCGGCGGTCCTGCCGGTCAAACCGGGGTTAATGGACCGAAAACGGCAGATGCCGCGGCATGCGCCCGCCCTTGCCGGCCTGCATGAGCTGCCGCATCATCTTCTGCATCTCGCCAAACTGTTTCAGAAGCCGGTTGACGTCGGTCACGCTGGTGCCGGACCCGTCCGCGATCCGCTTTCGCCGGGAGCCGTTCAGGACCTCCGGGCGACGCCGCTCGCCGGGCGTCATGGAGTCGATGATGGCCTCCACGCGCTTCAACTCTTTCTCTTGCTGGGCAGAGTCGGGCAATCCCTTGACGCGCGACAGGCCGGGGATCATCCCGATCAACTGATCGAGCGGCCCCATGCCCCGGACCTGCCGAAGCTGATCCCGAAAGTCCTCCAGGGTGAAGGTCTGCGCCTTGAGCTTCTTCTGGAGGACGGCCGCCTGTTTCTGGTCGACGGCTTGCTCGGCCTTTTCCACCAGACTCAGCACATCGCCCATCCCCAGGATGCGCGAGGCCATGCGCTCGGGGTGAAAGACCTCCAGGGCGTCGAGTTTCTCGCCCAGCCCGACGAACTTGATCGGCGCCCCGGTGACCGACCGGATGGACAGGGCCGCACCGCCCCGCGTGTCGCCGTCCAGCTTGGTCAGGATGTAGCCGGTCAGCTCCAGTGCCTGATGAAAGGCCGCCGCGGAGTTGACCGCATCCTGGCCGGTCATGGCGTCCGCCACCATGAGAATCTCGGTCGGCTTGAGTTCGGCCTTGATGGCCCGCAAGCTCCTCCATCAACGGCTCGTCCACGTGCAGGCGGCCGGCGGTGTCCAGGATGACCGGATCCAGCATGCGGGCCTTGGCGTGGCTCAGGGCCTCGCGGCACACGGCGACGGGGGACGTGGCGCCCGCGGCACGGTAGACCTCGACCTCCACCATCCCGCCCAAGGTCACCAATTGGTCCTGCGCCGCCGGCCGCTGGAGGTCGGCCGCCACCAGGAGCGGCCGCTGACCCTGGCCCCGGAGGAGCCGAGCCAGCTTCCCGGCCGTGGTGGTTTTTCCCGACCCCTGCAGACCGACCAGCATGAGCACGGTGGGTGGCTGCCCGGCGGTCCGCAGGCGGTTGGCCGTGCCGCCCATGAGGGCCGCCAGCTCCTCATAGACCACCTTGACCACCTGCTGGCCCGGCGTGAGCGATTCGAGAACGTCACGCCCCACGGCGCGCTCACGGACGCGCTCGAGGAACGAGCGAACGACCTTGACGTTGACGTCCGCTTCGAGCAGGGCCAGACGCACCTCGCGCAACGCCTCCGCGATGTTGTCCTCGCTGAGGCGGCCGAAGCCACGCAGCCGCTTGAAGATGTCGTTCAGCCGGTCGCTGAGCCCCTGGAACATGGATTCCCCCGCAAAACGTAAACTGGGAAACTACCCGTACGAGGGATATTTGTCAAGGTGAAAATCCCCTGTCAGTGTCGGCAACCCCGCGTCGGAACTGGAGATGCGGGCCCCGCCGTGTCGCACCTCGTCTCCCACGGCCCACCCCGGGTCGGGAAGAGCTCTTGACCGGTCCGGCGGTACACCGATATGCTCTTTTCCTTGGCGATGGACCGGAACCTCACGCGGAAGGGACGCCCGATGGAGCCGAATATGCGGCCAGTGTCCGCCATCCTGGCGGAACTTGCACCCTCCGGCCCCGCGCGCCTGGCGTATGTGCGTCGCGCGCCGGCAGGGCTCGGCGGGGACGGGGGCACGCTCCTCTGTCTGTCCGCCTCGTTCAATCCAATGACGACAGCGCACGCCGCCCTCATCGGAGAGGCAAGCCGGCTGAGTCCGCCCGGGGAGGTCTTGCTCCTCCTGGCGGTCGCCAACGTGGACAAGGCGATCACCGGCGTGCCCCTGGCCGTGCGCCTGGATCTCCTGCGCCGCTTTGCCGAATCCCGCCCCACGGTCTCCGTGGCGGCGGTCGGTCACGGCCGTTTCGTCGACAAACTGGAGGCCATTCGCACCGCCTATCCTGCGGGCACGCGGCCGGTGTTTCTGCTGGGATTCGACACCCTCGTCCGGCTGTTCGAGCCAAAATATTACACCGACCCGGCGGCCTCGCTCTCGCGGCTCTTCGAGAGGAGCGAGTGCGTGGTTGCCAACCGCGCACCGGAGCCGCTGGAGGCGATCGCTGCCTTCCTGGCTCGGGCCGACGTCGCACCCTTCGCGGATCGTATTCGCGTGATCCGACTCTCCGCCGATCTCGCGGCGGTCTCGGCGACCGCTGTTCGCGCGCGGCTGGCCCGGGGTGAACCGGTCGCCGGCCTGGTGCCGCCGGAGATTGCGGCACCCCTGGAAGCCGCCTGGCATCGTGTGAGCGCGCCGACCGCGGAATGATTATCCGCTTGCCGCGGCGGACCGAGACGCGTAAGGTAGGCGCACAGGTCGTCGTGGCGGCGGGATGGTCCGCGTGCAAGGAGGGAAAACCATGGCCAGCGCGTATGTGTTGATCGAGGCGGCCCCCAAGAAGGCTCGCGCCGCGTGCGGGAAGATCGCGAAGCTCGCTGGGGTGGCCTCGGCCCACCTGGTCACGGGACCGTACGACATCATCGCTCTGGTAGAAGGCACGGACCCGGCCGCCATCGGCAAGCTGGTGATGGCCAGGATCCAGGCCGTGGACGGCGTGGGCCGGACCATCACCTGTGTGGTGGTGTAGCGATCAGCGATCAGCGATCAGCAGTCAGCTTTAAGCGTTCAGCGCTCAACTCCAGGGCGAGGCGGTTTCCTCCGAAGGCTGACCGCTGAAAGCTAATCGCTGACGGCGTCTTTTCTTTCCTTCTTCCCCACCATCTCCATCGCCAGCATGGCGAAGGTGCGCGCCATGACTCCGGTGGCGCCCTTGGGCTGGTACCCCTTCTCCTTGTCCGCCTCCGAGGTCCCCGCGATGTCCAGGTGGACCCACGGCGTCTCTCCCACGAAATGCTGCAGGAACTTGGCGGCCGTGACGGCGCCCCCCTTCCGCCCGCCGGTGTTCTTGATCTCGGCGATGTCGCTCTTGATCAGCTCGTCATATTCGGCATCCATCGGCATGGGCCAGATCCGCTCCCCCGCCGCCCGGCCGGCCGCCAGCACCGTGTCCAGCCAGGACTGATTGTTGGTGAAGGCGCCGCTGTTGATCGTCCCCAGCGCTACCACGCAGGCTCCGGTCAAGGTTGCCGCATCCACCAGATGCGTCACCTCGCGCTTGCGCGCGTACGCCAGGGCGTCGGCCAGGATCAGACGACCCTCGGCATCCGTGTTGATGACCTCGATCGTCTTTCCGCTCATCGCCCGCAGGATATCCCCGGGCTTGAGCGCCGAACCGCTCGGGAAGATTCTCCGTCGCCGGGATGACGGCCGTGACCCGCAGGGGCAGGTTCAAACGCGCAATCGCGCAGATGGCGGCGATGGCCGCGGCCGCGCCGGCCATGTCGCCCTTCATGGCCTCCATGTTCTCCGCCGGCTTGATGGAGATGCCGCCCGAGTCGAACGTCACCCCCTTCCCGACCAGACCGAGGTGGGGGCCGCTGCGGCGGCCGTCATGGGTCAGCACGATCAGGCGTGGGGGCTCCTGGCTGCCGCGGGCCACCCCGAGGAGTCCGCCGGCGCCGAGTCGGGCGAGTTCCCGCGGGCCGAGGACTTCACAGCGAACGCGGGCGGCTCGAGCCATCGCCCGCGCGCGGCGGGCCAGCTCGGTCGGGGTGAGGGTGTTGCCGGGTTCGTTCACCAGGTCGCGGGCGGCGTTGGCGGCCTCTGCCAGAATCCGGCCGCGGCGTACCGCGTCGGTCATGGCCTTGAGGTGTTGACGGTCTCGTTCGACCAAGGTGACGCGCTCGATCGCCTTGCCGGCGTCGTTGGTCGTCCGGTAGCGCGTGAAACGGTAGAGACCGAGCAGCGTGCCCTCGACCACCGCCTGCGTCGCCTGAGCGATATTGAATCCTCCGACGCCTGCGCCGTGGACGATACTGCCGATGCGGCGGGCGCCGGCCTTTCGAAGTGCGCGGGCGGCTTCGCCCGCCGCGGCGCGGATCCGGTCCAGCGTCAATTCCTCGGCCTTACCCAGGCCCACCACCAGGACCCGCTCTGCCCGGAGCCGTCCCAGAGTATGGATCAGCGCTTGCTCGCCCCACTTGCCGGTCGCCTCTCTCGTCTGGATGAGCCGCGCGATCGCCCCACCCAGCGCGGCGTCCACCGCGGCCGTCGCGCCACCGAGCGGCGTCCCGCGGCGCAACCGTCCGCGGCCGCCCGTCGTGCCCGACGCGCCGACGCCTTCGAACAAATTGATGACGAGTCCATCGCCCGCGAACGTCGCTACATCCCCGATGCTCACACGGATATCCACGTATGACTCCTTTGCGCGGGTTCGGTCCGGATGCGCCTGCCTTTGACTCCCGCGCGATGTTATAGCCCAGAAAGCCGGACCAGTCCAGGTCGACCTGACACCTGGACTGGACATCCGACCTGGGCTCGCGCTAGTATCTCACCGGTAGCGAGGCGCCCGTCGGTCCTCTAATCTCTCTCGCTCTCTCATTTCACCGTAGGAGGATGATGCGCATGGCACACTGGGACGTTTCCACCCTACTCTCGGACGATCGCGATCACCTGCTCCATCCCCTGTATCACCACGACGACCACGCGAAGCCGCACGTATGGGTGAAGGGTCAGGGGGCGGTCCTGACGGACGCCGAGGGGCGTGAGTATCTGGACGGTCTCTCCTGTCTCTGGAATGTCAATGTGGGTCACGGACGCCGCGAATTGGCCGAGGCCGCCGCCGAACAGATGGCGACCCTCGCGTATTCCACCAATTACGTCGGCTCCTCCAACGTCCCCGCCATTCGGTTGGCGCACCGGATGACCGAGATCGCCTACCCGAATCTCGCCGCTGTGTACTTCACCAGTGGAGGGGCGGAATCGAACGAAAGCGCCTTCAAGACGGCCCGGTTCTATTGGAAGGTCAAGGGGAAGCCCGACAAGGTGAAGGTGATCTCCCGCCAGATGGGATATCACGGGCTCACGCTGGCGGCCATGAGCGCCACTGCCGTCCCGGGCTACGACAGGATGTTCGGGCCGCGGGTCCCGAATTTCATCCACACCGCCACCCCGTACGGGTATCGGTTCGAGGGGGCGAAGCCCGGCGAGACGGTCGGCCAGGCTGCGGCCCGGATGCTGGAGGAGACGATCCTGAAGGAGGGCCCGGAGACCGTCGCCGCCTTCATCGCCGAGCCGGTGCAGGGCGCGGGCGGCATCATCGTGCCGCCGGACGACTACTTCCCGCTGGTCCGGCAGATCTGCACCAAGTACGATGTCCTCTTTATCGCCGACGAGGTGATCACCGGCTTTGGCCGGACCGGCGACTGGTTCGCCCTCACGCGCTGGAACGTGCAACCGGACATCCTCGCCTTCGCCAAAGGGATCACCAGCGGCTACCTCCCGCTCGGCGGCATCATGGTTTCCCGATCGGTGCTCGACGTCATGCTGGCCGCCCCCTATGGGGATCGCTGGATGCATGCCTATACCTACTCCGGCCATGCCACCTGCTGCGCGGTCGGGCTCCGGAACCTGGAACTGATCGAGAAGGAAGGGCTGGTGGATAACGCCGCCAAGATGGGGGCGCGGCTCCTGGCCGGGATGCGGACGCTGACGGATCTGCAGGCGGTCGGCGAAGTGCGCGGCCTGGGTCTGATGGTGGCCGTGGAATTGGTGGCGGATCGCGGAACCAAGGCCGCCTTTGATCCGGCCAAGAAGATCGTCGGCAAGGTGAAGGCGGAACTCGAAACGCGCGGCGTCTTCACCCGGAACGTCCGCGACATCCTGTGCTTCGCGCCGCCCCTGGTGATCACCGCCGCCCAGGTGGACCGGCTGGTCGAGGCGACCCGCGGCGCCATCACGGCGGTGCTTCCCGCGCGGGCGTAGGGTCGACATGGAGTTCCTGCGTGCCTTCCGACGCCCGTTCCTGACGGACGCCGAGCGGGCGCAACTCCAGGACGGCTTGGCCCATGCCTGCCGCCATGCCGGGGAACCGATCGGCTTGATCATCGACGCGCGGGCCTCGGGGGAACCCGAGGCCCGCGCCGTTTCTCTCTTCGAAACCTGGGATATGCCGGCGGCGGCGCGGCCGCGGGCGGTTCTGGTGTATGCCAACACGGCCACGCGCCGGTTCGCCGTCGTCGGGGGCGAGGAGATCCGGCGGGTGGCACCGCAGGCGTTCTGGACCCAGGTGAACTCCGAGCTCCAGCGCCACTTCGACGACGAGCGATACTGCGACGGTCTCTTCAAGGCGCTCGCCCAGATCGCCATCCAACTCCATCACCATTTCCACCCCACACTCCCCGACGACGCTCCTCCACGGATCTCAGCCCCCGACTCGAAGCCGCCTTTCTAGCTTTCGGCGTTCAGTTATCAGCGTTCAGCATTCGGAAGTCTGCCCGCGGTTCTCGGCGCTCGGTTTTCGCGGCTCGACCCTCCGGTCTCCAGCCTACGCTCTCGGCTCTCCGCTCCCCCATCTCCGCCCCCCGAGTTGTCAGGAGAACCGCGCGACATCCGCCGCAGCACCCTTCTCCCCTTGAGCCCCCGCCAGGCGTACGCGATACTTCGGTCGGACCCTGGGAGGGGATCACACTGTCGGACACTCGGCGCATCCGTGCGGACCGGCGGCCTCCGCTCGCCCGGATTATTCACGAAGGATTCGCGAAGAATCCGGGCTGACCTGACGCGTAGCCATTCCCGCCTGCAGCGGGAGGAGACGTGGCGGCGGGCGGATCGGGCACCCATCCTGACGGACGGGTACCCGATCCGCCAGGATGGGTGCGGTGTCATCGTGCACCGGCGACGCCTGATCCGTTCCGGACCGCCGCCCCCAGGGGTTCCTATTAAGTCCGCATTCTTCGCGAGCTGTGTTCGCGAAAAATGCGGGCTAGGGGGTGGCGCTCTTGCTCAACACGATGAAGAACGAGCTGCTCGTCTCCATGGCGGGCCGGTTTCGCGCGTGACCGCACGGAGCATGGACGGTGCATGCGAAACCGCAAGGAGGGTGGTGGAAATGCGGTATCCCGAGGTGACACTTCGGCTGCCCGACTGGGTTGACGAGGTGGTCCCGGATCCGACCCAGAGCTATCCGGCGATCGACGACCGAATGCAGGTCGTGATCGAATTGTCCCGCCAGAACGTGCGCCGGGGAACAGGGGGCCCGTTCGCGGCGGCGGTATTCGACTCGCGGCGTCACACCCTGGTGGCGCCCGGCGTCAATCTGGTCGTCCCCCTGGGGTGTGCCGTCGCCCACGCCGAGATGGTGGCCATCGCCATCGCGCAACGATTGATGGGCACCCACGATCTCGGCGCGGCCGGTCTTCCCCCTTTTGAACTCGTGACGAGCACCGAGCCGTGTGCGATGTGTCTCGGATCTCTTCCGTGGTCGGGAATCCGGCGGCTGGCCTGCGGCGCGCGGGACGAGGATGCCCGCGCGGTGGGATTCGATGAAGGGGACAAGCCCGTCAACTGGCCCGGACTGCTGGAACGGAGGGGCATTGGCGTGACCCGGGACGTGCGCCGCGGCGAGGCCGCCGCCGTCCTCCGGCAGTATGTGGACAACGGCGGGCCCGTCTACGGCGGCGTCCGGACACCATAGGGCCGGAGGCCGCCCGGTGGCACGCTTGGCGACGCCGGACCGCCAAATAGCCGCGGGGCGGCGTGTCATCCACGCCGCCCCGCCTGGTCGTGTGTCCGCCGCCGCGAAATGGGCGCCGGAGGTGTCGTCCTACTGACCCCGTTTGCCGAGAGCCCGGTCCAGTAGCATCAGCGAGGTCTTGCTCTCGCCGACCGCCTTCAGCTGCTCCACGATCAAGCCGGCGTTCTTCTCTTCCTCCACCTGCTCCGTGACGAACCACTGAAGCGCGATCTGTCCGGGATAATCGTTCTCCTTGACGGCCAAGGCGTACAGTTTGTGGATGGAGGCGGTCACGTGTTGCTCATGCTCCAGGACCTTCTGAAAGATGTCCAGGGCCGACTTGTACTCGGCCGGCGGCTGCTGGAGGGCCTGCAGGGTCACCCGCCCACCCCGATCGCACACGTGGTCATACAGCTTCATCGCGTGAGACAGCTCTTCCTGGCTCTGCAGCCGCATCCACCTGGCGGAGCCCGGGAGATTGTTCGCCTCGCAGTAGGCGGACATGGCCAGATACAGGTACGACGAATAGTACTCCTTCTGAATCTGCTCGTTCACCGCGTCCTGCATGGTCTTGGACAACATGGTGGTCCCTCTCCTTTCGTGAGCCGTGCACTCAAGGCATCCGACGCCATGTACCCGAAACCGCCGGGTCCCGGGTGACCCCGCACCTTTCCCCCAACTACCTCTCTACTGTAACCCCTCAAGCCGAGTTGATCAACTCTTCCACGCGCGGATCGAACGGCTTGAACGGATCCTTGCAGAGGATGGTCCGCTGGTACCGATCGTTCAGCTTCAGATACGACCAGCCCACATCGTAGGACTTGTTCCGTTCGGTGGCAAAGTTGATGAAGTCCGACCGGACCTTGGCCCGCGTGGTCTGGGGTGGGATCGTCATGGCCCGCTCGATCGTCGCATCGTCGAAAAGCCGGTCCACCTTTCCCGCGCGGCAGAGCATGGAGTAGAACCCGCGATCGCGCCGCACGTCGTGGTACTGCAGATCCAGCATGCTGACGCGCTGATCGTCGAACCCGATCCCCTTCCGGCTGGTGTACGCCTCGAGGAGCGCCTGCTTGATGACCCAGTCCAGCTCCCGGGCGCACTGGCGGGGGTCCTCGGCGAGCTGGGTCAGGACCCGGTCCCAGCGCTCCAGGAGGTCGGTGACCTGGGGGGACTGCTCGACCGTGGCGTAGTAGGCCTGCGCCAGCTCCAGGTACTCCCGCTGGAGTTCGACCGCCGAGACCTCCGTCCCCCGCTTCAGGCGGACCTTCCGGGTGCAGGTGGTGTCGTGGGAGATCTCCTTGATGGCCCGCACCGGATCTTCCAGGGCGAGGTCCTTCCGGAGGGCGCCGTCCTCCACCATGGCCAGCACCAGGGCCGTGGTCCCGACCTTGAGGTAGGTGCTCACCTCGGCCAGGTTGGAGTCGCCCACGATGACGTGGAGGCGGCGGTACCGCTCCTCGTCGGCGTGGGGCTCGTCGCGGGTGTTGATGATACCCCGCGAGCTGGTGGTGGCCCCCGAAATCTCCTGGTAAATATGCTGCGCCCGCTGGGAGATATAATAATGATTCCCCAGGCGGGTCTTCAACACCTTCCCGGCACCGGCGAACACCTGCCGGGTCACGAAGAAGGGGATGAGCAGTTCGGCCAGCTTGTGGAAGTTGACCGTGCGCTCCACCAGGTAGTTCTCGTGACAGCCGTACGTGTTCCCGACGGAATCGGTGTTGTTCTTGAAGACGAAGATGTCGCAGGCAATCCCGCCGTCGCGCAGTCGCTGCTCCGCGGTGAGCAGCAACTCCTCGACGATCCGCTCGCCGGCCTTGTCGTGCAGGGTGAGTTCCAGAGGATTGTCGCACTCGGGGGTCGCATACTCGGGGTGGCACCCGGTGTCCTGATACAGCCGCGCCCCGTTGCGCAGAAAGTCGTTGGTGCCGCGCTGCCGCGACACCACCTTTTCGAAAAGGTAGCCCAGCGCGCTCTCGACCGAGAGGCTCATGGTCCCCCCGGTGGAGGAGGAGATCAGGCCGTATTCGGTTTCCAGGCCAAAGATCCGCCGCTGCATGGCGGTCACACGGCGCGGCGCCTAGCCGCCCGCCTCGACCATGGCCCGCAACTCCGCCTGGGGCAGCCGTCGAAACTTTCGCCCCAGCCGGGCCCGATCCAGGACCGCAACCTCCAGGGTCGCGGCCTTCACCTTCTGGCTGGCCGCCGCCTCCAGGGCGCGCGTGGCCATCTGCAGGGCCGCCTCGAGGCCGAGCCCCTCGGCGAACTTGTCCTTCAGGAACAGTTTCAGCTCCTCCGCCTGGCCCCCGATGCTGGTGTAGCCCTTCTCGTCGGCGATGCTTCCGTCGAACGCGATCCGGTAGAGCTCGTTCACGTCGGCCTCCTCGCCCACTTCCAGGACGAGGATCTCCGCCTCGAGCGGCTTGATCTCCATGCTGAAGATATTCCCGATCACCTGGGAGTACGCGTTGGCGAGCGATTTGGCGGTGACGTCCTCCCGCCCGTAGGCGTAGCCCTTCATGTCCGCGTACCGGATCCCCTCCTTGCGCAGTCGCTCGAACTCGCCGTACTTGCCGGCCCCGGCGAAGGCGATCCGGTCGTAGAGCTCCGAGACTTTGTTGAGCGACGCGCTGGGGTTCTCGGCCACGATCAGCACACCGCCGGCATACTCCAGGGCGATGATGGACTTGCCTTTGGCGATGCCCTTGCGGGCGTACTCCGCCTTATCCTGCATCATCTGCTCGGGCGACACGTAATACGGTAAGGGCATGATGTCATCCTTCTCGATGGGCCGGCGGTGATGGGGACGATCGGTCGCCCACCACTCAGGCGGCCGTCTTGCGTGCCTCCGCGATCGCCGCGCAGGCGCTCGCCACCCGATCCTCGGGAACGTCCAGCGCCCCGCCCCTCGTGACCAGCTTCACGGTCGGAAAGATGCCCCGCACGAAATCGGGGCCGCCCGTCCCGCGGTCCTCGTCGGCGGCGTCGTAGAGCGCCTCCAGGGCCGTGCGCACGGCCTCCTCCTCGGCGAGGCCGGGCCGGTACAACTTCTTCAAGCTGGAGCGGGCGTCCTTGCCGCCGGAGCCGATGGAGAAATATTCCGCTTCCTCGTAACGCCCCCCGGCGACGTCGTACTTGAAGATCCGCCCCTCGCTGCGTTTCAGGTCGTAGCCCGCGAAGATGGGCACCACCAGTAGGCCCTGCATTGCCAGCGGGAGGTTGGCGCGCACCATCTGGGCCAGCCGGTTGGCCTTTCCCTCCAGACTCAGGTGCATCCCCTCGATCTTCTCGTAATGGGCCAGCTCCGTCTGGAACAGTCGGACCATCTCGATACAGGGCCCGGCCGCGCCGGCGATCGCGACGGCGGAATACTCGTCGGCAGCGTACACTTTCTCGATCCGCCGCGAGGCCACCTGGTATCCCTCGGTGGCCTGCCGGTCGCCGGCGATCACCACGCCGGCCTGGTACTTCAGCGCCAGAACGGTCGTGCCCACCGGCACCCCCGGCATTCCTTCGCCTCCCTCCCGCCCCGGCGCGAACCGCGGCAGGAGATTCGGCTCACGCTCCCGCACCAAGTCGAAAAAGCTGGATCCCGCGTCATGTCGACTGAAATGGACGTCCACAGGCCTCTCGCCTCCGTCGTTGATTAGCCGCAATTTGACAATTCCGCAATTCGGCCGCCAGGAGACGGGACGGACCATCCGCCCTGTCGCCTGATTTCCGGATCGCCAAGTCGCCCAATTGCCGGCGTGCCGGATTGTCCTGTTGTCCCTACCCGGCCAGTCGCTCCAGGAGATCCTTCACGCTGTCCGCGCGCTCCAGGATCTCGCCCACCAGTTTCCGCGTCCCTCGCGCGGGTTCCGCCATGGGGATGCGCTTCACGGCGGCGTCCCCGGTGTCCAGCAGGATGGACGTCCAGCTGGCGCCGCACACCTGCGCCCCGAAACGCCGCACGCACGTCCCCCGGAAATAGGCCCGGGTGTCCGTGGGGGGCAGGTGCATGGCCCGGCCAATCTCCTCGTCGCTGAGCAGCCGCTCCACCATTCCCTCTCGCTCCAACCGGTAGTACAGCCCCTTGTCCATGCGAAGATCGTGGTACTGCAGATCCAGCATGCTGACGCGCTGATCGTCGAACCCGATCCCCTTCCGGCTGGTGTACGCCTCGAGGAGCGCCTGCTTGATGACCCAGTCCAGCTCCCGGGCGCACTGGCGGGGGTCCTCGGCGAGCTGGGTCAGGACCCGGTCCCAGCGCTCCAGGAGGTCGGTGACCTGGGGGGACTGCTCGACCGTGGCGTAGTAGGCCTGCGCCAGCTCCAGGTACTCCCGCTGGAGTTCGACCGCCGAGACCTCCGTCCCCCGCTTCAGGCGGACCTTCCGGGTGCAGGTGGTGTCGTGGGAGATCTCCTTGATGGCCCGCACCGGATCTTCCAGGGCGAGGTCCTTCCGGAGGGCGCCGTCCTCCACCATGGCCAGCACCAGGGCCGTGGTCCCGACCTTGAGGTAGGTGCTCACCTCGGCCAGGTTGGAGTCGCCCACGATGACGTGGAGGCGGCGGTACCGCTCCTCGTCGGCGTGGGGCTCGTCGCGGGTGTTGATGATCGGCCGCTTCGCCATGGTATCCAAACCGATCAGCGTCTCGAAGAAATCGGCCCGCTGGGAGATCTGGTAGGCGCAGGGCTCGGCGCCGTTCTCGGCCCCCACCTTGCCCGCACCCGCCACGACGATGCGGGAAACCAAGAACGGGGTCAACGCCTCCACCAACCGCTCGAAGGGCACGCTCCGGGCCACCAGGTAGTTCTCATGATAGCCGTAGCTGTTCCCTTTGCCGTCGCTGTTGTTCTTGTACAGCACCAACTGCTGGTGCGGCGGAAGCGTTCGGTTGGCCGCCTCGCGGCAGGCGTCGGCCAGCCGCTCCCCGGCTTTTTCGAACAGCACGAGATCCCGGGCGTTGCTGGTCTCGGGGGTCGAGTACTCGGGGTGGGCGCCGTCGACGTAGAGGCGCCCGCCGTTCGCCAGCACCTTGTTGAGCGCACGGTTATCCTGGGCCGTGGGCCGCTCGCGTTCTCCGGTCGCCTCGTAGCCCCGCGCGTCCAGGAGTGGGTTCTCTCCCGTGTAGTCCCACAACGCCCGCGAGGACGCCTCCTCGGGCACGGCGTTGATCAGAAAGATGGCGCCGCCCACGGGATCGAAACCGGACGCGGTGTGGGTAGTGATGCCGAGCTCCGTCTCGCTCCCCATGATCTTCTCGATCGCCATGCAGCTATCCTTTCGGTACGGCGCCGCAGCGCCGCACGGCTGGTCACCCACACCGCCGCCCCACGCGGCGGTTCGCCTCTCGGGGGATTCGGAACGCGGGGTCGGGGCTCAGAGATAGTGGCCCGTGCTGATGTTCTCGACCTTGCGGGGCTTCTTCGCTTCGCGGTCGAACACCGGCCGGACATGCACGATGCGTTCCCCGCGGCGGCCGGCAATCTTGGCCCAGTCGTCGGGGTTGGTGGTGTTGGGAAGATCCTCGTTCTCCCGGAACTCCGCCTTGACCGCGTCCGTCAGATCCGCCGCACCGATCCCCTTGACGCCGGTGGTGATCATGCGCTTGACCGCCGTCTTCTTGGCCCGCGTGCAGACGCTCTCGATCATCGCCCCACTCACGAAGTCCTTGAAGTAGAGCGTCTCCTTCTCCCCGGACGCATAGGTGACCTCCAGGAAACGGTGGGCGTCGTCGCCGGAAAACATCTCCGTCAGCGCCTCCTCGATCAGGGCGGCCGCCGTGGCCGCCGGGTCGTCCCCGTGGGCTGCCAACGCCGGGGCGGCCCACGGCAGATCGGTCGTCAGGTACTTGGCGAAGATCTCGCGCGCCGCCTCCCGGTTGGGGCGGTCGATGCGGATCTTCACGTCGAAGCGGCCCGGCCGGAGGACGGCCGGATCGATCAGGTCCTGCCGGTTGCTGGCGCCGATCACGATCACATGCCGGAGCCCCTCCACGCCGTCCAGCTCCGCCAAGAACTGCGGGACGATGGTGGATTCCACGTCCGAGGAGATGCCCGATCCGCGCGTCCGGAAGAGGGAATCCATCTCGTCGAAGAAGATGACCACGGGGGCACCGGCGCTGGCCTTCTCCCGAGCGCGGGCGAAGATCTCGCGGAGCTTCCGCTCTGTTTCGCCCACGTACTTGTTGAGCAGTTCGGGCCCCTTCACGTTGAGGAAGTACGCCCGGCTGGGCGTGCCGGTCTGGCGGCTGAGCTGCTGCGCCAAGGCATTGGCCACCGCTTTGGCGATGAGCGTCTTGCCGCACCCCGGCGGCCCGTACAGCAGCACCCCCTTGGGGGGCGAGAGCTTGTGCACCGCAAAGTGGTCGGCGTACAGGACCGGCAGCTCGATGGCGTCGCGGATCTGGTCGATCTGCGCCGCCAACCCGCCGATATCGGTGTAGGTGATGTTGGGGACCTCTTCCAAGACGAGATCCTCGACCTCCGCCTTGGGGAGCTTCTCCAGGACCACCCCCGCTTTGGCGTCCAGGCGCAGCAGGTCCCCCGGCTGCAAGGCGGCGGCGAGGTCGGCCGCCAGTTCGACCACCCGCTCCTCGTCGGCACGCAGCGTCACCATGGCGCGCGTCTCGTCCAGGCGGTCCTTCAGGCGGACGATCTCGCCCTGCGGGTCGCCGCCGCTCAGATCCACGACGTTCAGCGCCTCGTTCAGCACCACCTCGCGGCCGCGGCGCAGCGCCGCCGGATCCACGCTGGGAGTGACGTTCACCTTGAGCTTCCGCCCGCCGGTCCACACGTCCACCGTGTCGTCCGGATGGACCTGGAGGATCGTCCCGTAACTGGACGGCGGAGCCGCCAGCTTATCCACCTCGGCGCGGAGCGCCGCGATCTGATCCTTTGCTTGGCCGAGCACACCCGCCAGCCGCTCGTTCTGCGCCTGCGCGTGGTCCAACTGCTCCCGCGACTGGCTCAGCTTGTTGCGCAGGAACTCGAACTCCCGCGGCGTCTGCTCCAGCCGCCGACGCAGGTGGAACATCTCTTCTTCCAGCGCCTTGACCTGCGCCTGAAGGTTGTCGTTGTCCGTCTCGTATTGGCCGCTGGGTTGCGGACTCCCGGCCTCCGATCGCGGCTCCTGCCCCGAGAGCCTCCGCACCGTCTTGCGCAGCGAGTTCATCTTGGTGTCCGATTCACCCATGATCGTTCGCCTCCGACCCACCCCCCGCCGCGTTCGCCCGGATACCGGCCCGCGGAGGGCCTGGCAACACGTCGCACGCAGGAATGACGTCCAAGTTTTATATTAATCGGCTTCAAAGGGGTGTCAAGCCCTTTCGGGCCGGGTTCGCGGCCCGCGCAGGCCTCGCGACCCAAGACGCGAATGGCTGGGGGGTATCCCCAGCCATGATCGCCGAACTCGACTTGCAGGTTCCCCCGGCCCGCGGGGGATCAGTGGCTGCACGTCCCTCACCCGCCGCTGGAACAGCCCGCACAGCCTCCGCGGTGCGATCCCACAAAACCGCGTTCGCCCTTGAAGGCGAAGGTGGAGAACTGGCGGGTCACCCGCCCACTCTCGCACTGCGGGCACCGGACCCGCGTCCGACTGGAGGCGACGCGCTTCTCGAAGGCGTGTGCACACTGCTCACAAACAAATTCGTAGATCGGCATGGACGCTCCTCATGGCAATCGATCGGGTCGGCCGGCGTTATTCCCCACCGCGCTGGACGTAACTCTTCACGAACTCCTCGGCATTCTCCTCCAACACGTCGTCGATCTCATCGACCAACCGATCCATGTCCTCTTTGAGCTTTTTGCCCTTGGTCGCGGCGGTGGCCGACCCCTGGCCGCCTCCAGACGGCGGCGCGGCATCGGTCCGCTTTTGCTTTCGCTCCTGCTCCGGCATGCCCAGCCTCCTTCCGTGTCAGAGCGGGCCGGCCCTCATCGGCTCGCAACCCAAATTAGATGCGGAAGCTCCGGGAGCAACAGTGTTCCGATCCCCAGGCGCACCGCAGCCTCGGACCCCGGAAGACAGCAGATCACTTTTCCCCGACTCACTCCGCATAGCGCCCGGCTCAACATGGCGGCGGTGCCGATCTCCTGAACGCTGCGCCAGCGAAACAACTCGCCGAACCCGGGGAGGAGCTTGTCAAGGAGCGGCGTGAGCGTCTCCACGGTGATGTCTCGCCGCCCGGCCCCCGTACCCCCGGTCGTGACCAAACATTGGGCCGCCCCCTGCAGGAATCGGCGGACCGCCGCCCGGATGTGCGCCGGGGAGTTCCGCACCAGTTCGTAATCCGTCAAGCGGTGCCCCGCCTCCGTGAAGAGGGCCCGAATCAGCCGGCCCGAATCGTCCGTCGCCTCCGTTCGGCTGTCACTCACCGTCAGGATCGCGTAGGAGACGGTCTTCACCGCCTGCGCTGCGACGCGATGATCCGGAGCGCCCATGTTCAGCGGCCTCCGGCCTGCAAGAACGGATTGTCCCGCCGCTCGACTCCGATGCTGGTGGCCGGACCGTGGCCCGCGTACACCACCGTCCGTTCTGGCAGCGTGAGCAGTTTGCCATGGATCGAACGCAGCAGGGCGTCCAGCGACCCTCCCCGCAGATCGGTGCGGCCCACCGAGCCCGCGAAGAGTGCGTCCCCCACGAAGACCGCGTCGTCCAGCCAGAGCGAGATGCTCCCGGGGGTATGCCCGGGGGTTTCCAGGACGCGCACAGACAATCCGCCCACCGCGATGGTGTCCCCCTCGCGCACCAACCGATCGGGTTGCGGTGGCGTCGCGGCCTTCACGCCGAAGAAGCGGGCGGTCTCCGGCACCTCCGCCAACAGCGGGAGATCGTCGGGGTGCATGACGATCCCAGCGCCCGTTTCCGCCTTGAAGAGCGCGCTCGAAAAGACATGATCGAAGTGGCCATGGGTGATGATCACCGACCCGAGGTGAAGCCGCCGGCGCCGCACCGCCTCGAGCACCTCGCCGCTTTCCATGCCCGGGTCGATCACGGCGGCCTGACCCGAGGCCTCGTCCGCCAGCAGGTAGCAATTGCTCTGCAACGGCCCAATCACGAACGTTGTGATCTCCACCCGCTGTCTCCCTCCAAACCCGACGCTGATCCGCGGCCCTCCGGGCCCCGCCGCAGAAGGCCACCGCAGGGACCCGTCACTGCGGGGGATCCCCCGCGCTAGGAGAGCTCCTGCTGGATCCGCACCACGGTGGAATAGTCGATACCCGTCTGTGCCGACAAACGCAGGAGATCTCGCTCGGTAATGCGTTTCCCGCCCTCGAGAATGGCCTGCAGCTCCCGGCGAATGGCCTCCAGCCGTTCCTCACCGTTGGCGCACATCTCCCGCCCCCGAGCCCACCTGTTGCCGAGATCATTCACGAACACCTTCGCGAACACTCCCGGGACTGACCAACGCAGAAAAGGCCGACTGCTCGCGGCGCTGACGGCGCGCTGAACGCACGTACCACCGTTGGCCAGTGAACTCGCAGAAACCGCGATCGTGATCGTGAATAATGCGGATCAGGGATTCATCCGAATGACCGGGCCGGACGCCGCCTCCGCATCGATCCGCGCCACCAGGGCCTCGGCCGCACCGCGAAACGCCTTCGCCATGGGCGATCCGGGGTGGGCAATCGCGATCGGTTCTCCCCGGTCGCTCGCCTGGCACACCACGGGATCCAGCGGGATCTCCGCCAACAGCGGCACGCCCAATAACTCGCTCGCCCGGCGGCCGCCCCCCTGCTTGAAGATGGCGGATGGGGTCCCGCAATGGGGACAGACGAACGCGCTCATGTTCTCCAGAATCCCCAGGATCGGCACTTTCAACTGCTGAAACATTGCCGCCGCCTTGCAGGCGATCTGCGCCGCGACATCCTGCGGGGTCATCACGATGACGGCACCCGCAAGGGGAAGGGACTGCGCCAGAGTGAGCTGCGCATCGCCCGTGCCGGGCGGCAAGTCGATGACCAGGTAGTCGAGAGACCCCCACTCGACGTCCCGCAAGAACTGCTGGATGGCCCCGGCCACCATCGGGCCGCGCCACACCGTCGGCGTCCCGTCGGGCATCAGAAACCCCAGCGACATCAGCCGGAGGCCGTGCGCGTCCAGCGGGACCATTTTGCCGCCGTTGGTCCGGGGCATCCGATGGACCCCGGTCATCATGGGCACGCTGGGACCATAGAAGTCCGCGTCCAACAACCCCGTCGCGGACCCTGCCTGCGCCAGGGCCACCGCCAAGTTGACGCTGACGGTGGACTTGCCCACGCCCCCCTTGCCGGAGGCGATGGCGATGCTGTGTTTGATCTCGTTTCCGTTCATGGTGTCTCGCGTTGTGATGACCGCGCCTCAACACCGGCTTGATATCAGGGTAATGCGGGAGTGTCAAGCGGCAACGGCCCTGAAATCAATCTTGACAGCCGCCGCCGGGCCGCCGGATACTTCATCCCGACCGAGGGGATGCCGGCCGGATGCCGGCGGCCTCGCGGCTCGGAGGCGCGATGGTGCCGCGCCCCTGAGAACACATTCACCGTCACCTCAGGGCGGACGTCACATGGGAAACATACTCCAGCGGGTTCCGGCAGGCGAGAAGGTGGGTATTGCGTTTTCGGGAGGGCTCGACACGAGTGCGGCCCTTCACTGGATGCGGGGCAAAGGCGCGATTCCCTACGCCTACACCGCGAACCTCGGGCAGCCGGACGAGCCCGACTACGATGAGATTCCACGGAAGGCGCTCCAGTACGGCGCCGAGAAGGCGCGTCTGATCGACTGCCGCGCCCAGCTCGTGGCCGAGGGCCTTGCGGCGCTGCAGGCGGGCGCGTTCCACATCGCCACGGCCGGGGTGCCCTACTTCAACACCACGCCGATCGGCCGCGCCGTCACCGGGACGATGCTCGTGCTGGCGATGAAGGAGGACGAGGTCCACATCTGGGGCGACGGGAGCACCTTCAAGGGCAACGACATCGAACGCTTCTATCGCTACGGGCTGTTGGCCAACCCCAACCTGCGCATCTACAAGCCCTGGCTGGACCAGATGTTCATCGACGAGCTCGGCGGTCGCCGCGAGATGTCCGCGTACATGGCGCGCGCCGGCTTCGAATACAAGATGCGGGCGGAGAAGGCCTATTCCACCGATTCGAACTTGCTGGGGGCCACGCACGAAGCCAAGGACCTCGAGCAGCTCAACACCGGCGTCAAGATCGTCCATCCGATCATGGGCGTGGCGTCGTGGCGCGAGGACGTCGGCGTCCCCCCCGAGGAGGTGACCATCCGCTTCGAAGACGGGCAGCCGGTGGCGCTCAGCGGGCGCACCTTCGATGATCCGGTGGAGCTGATGCTCGAGGCGAACCGGATTGGCGGCAGGCACGGGCTCGGGATGAGCGACCAGATCGAGAACCGGATCATCGAGGCGAAGAGCCGCGGGATCTACGAGGCGCCCGGGATGGCGCTGCTCTTCATCGGGTACGAGCGGCTGGTCACCGGCATCCACAACGAGGATACGATCGAGCAGTACCGCGAGAACGGCCGCCGGCTCGGGCGGCTGCTCTATCAGGGCCGCTGGTTCGATTCGCAGGCGATGATGCTTCGGGAAACCGCGCAGCGCTGGGTCGCGCGGGTCATCACCGGCGACGTCACGCTGGAGCTGCGCCGCGGCAACGACTACTCAATTCTCGACACGCGCAGCCCGAATCTCACCTACAAGCCCGAGCGGCTGACGATGGAGAAGGGCGAGTCGGTCTTCACGCCGCAGGACCGGATCGGGCAGCTGACGATGCGGAACCTGGACATCTCGGACACGCGGGAGAAACTGATCACCTACGCGCGTGCGGGCCTGCTGGGACCCTCCCGCTCGCTGCCGCACATGTTGGAAGCCGCCCAGGAATCCCCACCCGACAAGGAGTAGGCGGCTGAAACTCCGCGCCCGCGGACGCTCCTCGCCGTAGCCAGGGGTCGGTCCGTGCCCGCCGCCGTGCCCCCGAGATGGCGGAGCGGCGGGCACGACGTGCCGCGCGGTTGGCCCGGCCCGGACGCTTCACGAATCCTTCGTGAAGAGTCCGGGGTAGGTTGTTGGTCATTGTGTCACAGCGTGCGGTGGCTGTGGATCAACTGGAGGAACTCCTCGCGGGTCATGCGCGAATCCCGGAAGGCGCCCAGCATGCAGGAGGTGATGGCCTTGCTGTTCTGTTTCTCCACTCCGCGCATCATCATGCAGAAATGGACGGCCTCGATGACCACCGCCACCCCCGCCGGTTGCAGGGTGTCCTGCAGGGCCTGAGCGATCTGCGTGGTGAGCCGCTCCTGGACCTGGAGCCGACGCGCAAACATGTCCACCAGACGTGCCAGCTTGCTGAGACCGACGATCTTCCCGGCCGGGAGGTACGCGATGTGCGCCTTCCCGTAAAAGGGTAGCAGGTGGTGTTCGCAGAGCGAATACATCTCGATATCCTTCACCACCACCATTTCGTCGTAGTGTTCGGTGAAGATCGCCTCGTTCAGCACCTCCTCCACGGTCTTGTGATATCCGGAGGTGAAGTAGTGCATGGCACTCGCCACGCGCTCCGGCGTCCTGCGCAGGCCTTCGCGATGCGGGTCCTCTCCCAACTCCTTCAGCAGGTCCACAATCAACGGTTCGATCATTTCCCGCTCGCTTTCCGGACCCCGAGGGTCGGAGTCCTCCGATCGACCGCGGTGTCGGTCATCGCCGGTCGCCGCGATCCAGCTCAAAGAAATTGTTCGGCGTCTCCTCCAGGCGCAACCGGACCAGCCGCCCCGGCGGCAATGCCGCCTCCAGGATCCGCCATAGCACGCCGGCCAGGACTTCCGTGGTGCTGGTCACCCCATCGGCCGGTGTGATCAGACCGTCGAGATCCGCCTGATCGACGCGATCCAACACCCGCGCCTGCACCAAGGCGGCCAGCCGCTCCCCGTCGTCGAGGCGGCCAGTCTCCGGTGAGATGGCCCCGCGGATGGTCACCGCCAGGCGGTAGGTGTGGCCGTGCCCGCTGGGGTGATTGCATCGCCCGTAGAGCCGCCGATTCTCCTCCGCCGAGAAGCGCGGGTTGTGCATCCGATGGGCCGCGGCGAAGCGAAAGTCCTGGGTCACCTCCACGACCGGAACCCGCGACGCGCGGGCGATCGCCCCGGGGCCGCTCATGGCTGCCCCGTCTCTCCGAAGTAGTCGACGCACGATCCGCCGTCCTCCCGCAGGCGCACACGGTACAGGCCGGCGTCCGCGAGTCGAACCGCGAGCCAGTCCCAGATCACGACGGCCAGGTTTTCCGGCGTGGGCAGCGTCTCTGCAAAGGCGACCACGTCCACGTTCAGATTCTTATGATCCAATCGATCCAGCACCGCCTCGGTGATGAGGTCCTTCAGGGCTTTGAGGTCCATCACCATGCCGGTGTCCGGGGACGGCGTCCCCTGGATCGTGACCTCCAGAACGTAGTTATGGCCGTGCAGGTTCGCGGCCTTCCCGAACCGCCGCCGGTTCTCTGCGTCGTCCCACGCCCGGTTCACGTAGCGATGGGCGGCGCAGAACTCCACCCGCTTCGTCACGCGGATCATTGCATACCCTCCCTCCGCCTGCCGGCCTCGCCGACGGCGAGTGAGCGGTCCCCGGCGCGCTCTGGACCCGAATCCTGTCGGACCGCCGGCCCGGACCGGTCGCGCAGGGCGACCCGGACCGTTTCCAGGAATCGCGCCGTCACGCGATCGGAACGATAGCACTCCACCCGCCGACGGCCGGCCTGCCCCATGCGCCGTCGCAGGTCGCGATCCGCCAGCAGGGTCGCCAGCGCCTGCGAAAACTCCTCGGGATCGTTGGGGTCGGCCAGGATACCGACCTCGCCGTCCGTCACCGTCTCGGGGACCGCAGCGGCCCGGGCCGCCACGATTGGCCGCGCGTGGGCCATGGCCTCCAGAAAAACAATGCCGAACCCCTCCTGCCGGCTCGGCAGACAGAAGACGGCGGCCCGGCGGTACCGATCCGCCAACTCGCGGCGCGAGATGGTTCCCAGGAACTCGACACGGCCCTGCAAGGAAAGATCGTCTCGCAGCCGCTCCCACGCACGCCGGCACGGCCCGTCCCCCACGATCCAGCCCTGGAAGGACACGCCGGCCGAGCGCAGCCGGGCGTAGCCCCGGAGCAGGACGCCGACGTTTTTCCGAGGGTACAGATGGGCCACGGTCAGGACCGCCGGAGGATCCTCCTCCATCGCGCTCCCCGGTTCCCCGGTGGCCTCCCAGGCGCGGAGGTCGATCAATTCCGGAACCACCACCACCTTGGCAATGGGAACCCCATAGGCCTCCGCGATCCGACCCCGAGAGTAAGCGCTGGTGGCGACCACCACATCGGCACGGTGCACGGCCAGTCGCTCGAACGCCGCTTGGATCGCCAGCATCCGGCGGACGAGGCCCCGTTCGTTCCGGAGTTCGTCGGCAATCACGCCCTTGATGCTGGCAACGTAGGGCGCGGTGGGCCGGCGCCCGTAGTGAAACCCGTCCAAGTCGAAACCGACCACCCAGTCGTGCCGTCCGGCCCGGAGGCGCGGCGCCACCTGGAGGTTGAACAGCAGGCGCTTCAGGGTAAAGCTGGGTGCCCAAAAACCGGGCGCGTAGGTCGCGATGCGAACCTGCCGGTCCGCCAGGCATCGCGCCAACTCACGAATGCCCACGTAGGTTCCGCTCCCCCCCGCAACCGTGAGGGGGGTGGAGGTCACGAACGCCAGATCGGCGGGTCCGGCGGGCGGACCCGCCTCTGTTCGCGGGAGGATTGTGGGGAATTCCGGCATGGTCGAAGATTGCGAGGCCGTGACTCAGCGCGAGGGAGTTTTCCTCGCCGCTCGAGAATTCGAAACACAGGGCAACCACTGCGATTCCGGGCGAGCCGGGGAGATCCTCGGTGGGCCGCTGGACAGGACGCTAATCTGCCACCCTTCCGGTGTCAAGCAAAAAGCCGGGTAGAAATCCGGCCGGTGGTCCACACGGCTCGCGAAGACCGGCAGTAAGTTCCACCGCGGCGCAAATCCTGCCCGGGAAGGATCGCGCCCAGCCTGACGTCTCCGAAGAACGCGTGACCGAGCGTGCCGGGTGGGGCCCGCCACGGCCCATACCCGCCGCGACATGTGAAATCCCCCGGAACTCGTGCGTTTTACAGGCTTGCCCTTGCACGCCCTTGGTACGCAGCCTGCAAGCAGGAGGAATCGGGGACGCGCCACAGGCGTCTGCCGATCTTCCCGGCTATCCCGGCGCTCAAGGAAGGAACGGCACCGATGGAAGGCCCCTCGCGAGACGCGGCGTCGCCGCCACTGCTGGCCGGCGTTGTGGAAGTGCGCCCCGACGATGATTGCACCTGCCTGGCGGGAGACTGCCCGACCTGTGGGGCCCGCCTCAGCATCGCCCTGGAGGCGGACGGATCACACGGCACCGCGGTGGCGTGCCTCAGATGCCGAGGGCTCTATCGCGTCAAGAACGACGCGCCCCCCCGATCGCCCCACGCGGAGGCGTTCGGGTTCGGTGTCTCCTACGCCGTGGAAGGGACGTGGGACCCGCCCGCACTCCTGGAGCACCTCTTCGACAATGTCGGCACGGTGGAGTACGTTCCGGGCGGCTTCATCTGTCACCCGGATGACGGAGCGACCGGCCTGCCCACCATCATGGTGGACGAAGGGTCCCGGATCATCCGTTTCGCCATCTGCGGGAACTACTCCGAAAACGAGGCTGCCGCTATCGTCACACAGGCCGCCTCGGAGATCGGCGCCGGGTTTCAGGTCGACTTGCGGCCGCTGGCCCTGGATCGGTGGGAGTATCGGAACGAGGCGGCCGGGTTGGCTCTGGTCGAGCGGCGTCCGCTGGGAATCTTCCTGCGGGGCCAGGCCCGACACCGGGCACACGCCTAACAGGCTGCCGAAAAAGGCCCATCTGCCACGTTGGCACGCTCGCGCGGCGCTGCGACGTACGCGTGAGTACGCCTCGCACCAGCACCCATCCTCCGGATGGGTACCCGGCGCGCCGCCTTGCACCTGGGCCTTTTTGAGCAGCCTGAGCGAAAGCGCGTTTTTCCGCAGCCTGCTAAGGGCGCATCGCGAAGAGAAAGACCGCCAGTGGGGCGCGATGCTCGAGCCGCTTACCCTGCCTGGCCGCCGTGTTGGAGCGACGGACGGATGACCTCCACGAATTGCTTCAAGATCCTCGCCGTCAATCCCCAAATCATCTGGCCGGCGTGGTCGTAAAAAAAGACCGGATGAGGGTGACCGCCCTGGTCCCAGATCTCCTCCCGAAAACAGTTCTCGGCAAGCAGGGGGCCGAGCGGCAGGTGGATCAGGGTCTCGATCTCGAACGTGTCGAGGCGAAACGGATAGGGATGCGGGATAAACCCGACGAACGGCCGCACGACATGGGCCGAGGCCGCCGTTGCCGCATCGTCCAGGACACCCGCCACCGCCACATCGTGTGCCCGCAGGCCGATCTCTTCCGCCGACTCACGGAGCGCGGTTGTCAGCAAATCGCCGTCGGTCTCGTGGAACCCGCCGCCGGGAAAGCTGATCTGCCCTTTATGGGTCGGGACCCGGTCGGTCCGCTTCGTCAACACGAGGCATGGGCCTGCCGCCGTCTCATACAGCGGGAGGAGGACCGCCGCCCGGCGATACCCCGGCGGCGTTTCCTGCCGGGGACGCCGGGCCTCCAGAATGCGCATGACGGTTTCTCGGAAGGTCACGCCCACCTCCACGACGGGCTCGCGCCCAGGAGGTTCCGGGAGATGTCTCGACACACGCGGACGATCGGGCGGGGTCTATAAACAGCAAGAGGCTTCGGCGACACCCGAAGCCCCTTTCCGGTACCGATTGGAGCGGGTAGCGGGGATCGAACCCGCATCCCAGGCTTGGGAAGCCTGTGCCCTACCATTGGACGATACCCGCAAGTGACGCTTTTCCTACCAGATTCCGGACCCCCTGTCAACAGAAACGACACGGCACCGCGGCGCAAGGCGTCGCGCATAGCCCGCTCCCAGAGCCGTCATCCGGCCGGGGGACGAGCCCGCCGAGCGGTCCTCGGCGGCCCTGGCAACCGCCGGGAGAAATCGCACAGTTCCGCCAGTGCACACCGATCGCAGCCGGGATGGTGGGCCGTGCACACGGCGCGGCCGTGCTCCACCAGATGCCCGTGGAGCGCCTGACAGTCGCGGGGCCGGAGAGGCGGCGCCAGGAATGCCTCCGCGTTCTCCGGCGCCCGTCGTCCGTTGAGAAGACCCAGTCGCCGACAGACGCGGAGGACGTGGGTGTCTACTGGAAACGCCGCGCGGCCCAACCCGAACAGCAGGACGCAGGCGGTCATCATGCGGCCGACACCCCTGAACCGACCCAGGTAGGCGCGGACCTCGTCGTCCGACACGTCCCGGAGAAAGCTGAGGTCGAAGTGGCCCTGCTCCCGCCAGATCTCCTCCAGCAACCCCTTGATGTGCACCGCCTTGATGCTCGCCAGCCCACCCGCGCGGATGACCGCAACCACGTCCTTGAGGGGTGCTCCCCGGACGGCCTCCCAGGTTCTGAAACGGCGGCGCAGATTCGCATACGCCCGCTCGCAGTTCGTGGCGGTGGCGCCCTGCGACAACAGCGTATGAATCAAGGCATCCAGCGGGTTGTCCCAGCGGCGCGGTGGCTGGCTAGGTCCGTAGGTCCGACGGAGACGGGACGCGATCTGGGAAAGCTTACCGGAAGATGGCATCGGTACCTCGACGCGGGCACAGGGGGTACGCTAGCCAAGGGGACGGGGAAAGTCAACGCGAAACATCGGAAGGTGCGGTGAGCGGCCCACGACCTTTACTTCGCCACAGCGGCCCTGTATAGTCATGTCGTGGACCCGAGGATAGAATAGATGTTCCGTGCACCGGAGAGCGCGGAAAGGAGGACCAGATGCGGATCCGTTTCGCGGTTGTGGTGGGTGTGTCCCTGCTCCTTGGCCTGGCGTCCGTCGCGCCCGCCGGCCAGGGGCCCCGTGTGATTCTCGCCCTTGGGAATCCCTCGTTCATCAATGCCGCAGCGGCGCAACAGGCGATCGGCGCCCAGGTGAGCCAGGATGCCGGTATGCCCCTGCAAAATGTTGCGGTCCTGGTCCTGGCGAACGCACCCCTGCGTTCGCTCCCGCAGGCGCTCCAGGAGCGCCTCGTGGAGTACGTCAGTTCTGGCGGCGCCCTGCTCATCACCGGGGGTTCGCAGGCGTTCGGCAGCGGCGGCTATCAGGCGGTGGCCTCGATCATTCCGTTCCAGATCCGGTCGGACAACGATTGGCGTTTCATCGGCTTCCGTTCGCCGGTCGCGCTGCAGCCGGGTCACCCGATCCTGGCCGGCGTGAGCTTCATCACCGTGGGGACCGTGAACGACATGAACCCGCGCCCGGACGCCACCGAGATTCTCCAATCTCCCGGGGGCGGACGCGCTACCACCGCAGCCGGCGGCGGAGGCGGCGGCTCGTTCCCCTCCGCCCTTATCGCCGAACTGTCGGTTGGCGCAGGCCGCGTCATCGGCATCGCCTTCGATCTGAACGACATCGCCGGGATGCGCGACCGGGATCTGTTCATTCAGAACACCCTGGGCTACCTGCTGGCGACGTCCGGGGCGGGACTGCCTCGCTGAGCGGGGAGATCGAGGAGGAGGGCGCGGGGCTCCGCCGACCGGCTACCCCTCCTCGTCCAGCGGGCTCATCACCAGTCCGCTCAAGACCTTGGGATAAAAAAAGGTGGATTTCTGGGGCATGCGCTCCCCGACCATGGCAATGGCCTGCACCTGATCCACGCGGGGTGGGTTGAGGAAGAGGGCGGCGGCGGCTTCGCCCGACCGCACGGTCGCCAGCGCGCACGACGCATCCCGCGTGTACTGGATGGTATCGTCGGTCTGCGTCGCCTGCGGAATCCCCAGGATCTCCTCGACCAGCAGGCGATGGAGGACTGCCACGTCGAGTTCTGCGTAGGCGGCAGCGCGCCCCTCGGCGAGGAACGCGCGCGGCACGGTGGGGTCGGTCAGTTCCATGACGAGGATCTCGTGTCCGCCCGTATAGAGCGCACAGGCGACGCCGGTCCCGGCTCGTCGCGCCAGGTCGGCTAACGCCGCCTGGAGGGATGGCAAGGGGTTGCCGGCGTCCAGCGGAAACACCACGATGCGGAAGTGGCCTGCGAGGGCCTCGGCGAGCGCGGCCCCCCGGCGTGCGGGCGGCCGGCGGATCACCCGGTGGGTCGGCAGGATCACCAGCCCGGGATCGTCCGACGACACCAGATTCATCAAGACGAAATCGTCGAGTCGGTGGCCCGCCGCGGCCGCCGGTGTTGGGTCTTGGCTCCGACGCTCGTTCCGGAAGGTGAGCGCCGTCTCGTACCGATGGTGGCCGTCCGCGATCACGACCGGGCGGTCGCGGAGCGCGGCGCACAGGGTCACCACGTCTGGCGGGGCTGCCACCTGCCACAGCCGGTGGCCGATCCCCTCCTCGTCCACCAAGCGGACCGCCGGTTTCGTATTCATATACCGATCCAGAAGGGCACCGATCGCCTGGTTCGCGCCCGGGTAGAATCCGAGGATGGCCTCCAGGTTGGCGGGGCAGGCGCGCATGAGTTGCAGGCGGTCATCTTTGTGGCGGGAAAAGGTGCGCTCGTGGGGAAGGATCACCCGCTCGGCGTACTCGTGAAGCCGGACCAATGCCAGCAACCCGCGCCGCCGCAGGCGGGATGTCTGGCCCGCCGAGAACTCCTGTTCGTACAGATAGATCGTTGGCGTCGGGTCGCGACGAAGGATCCCGTCGCGCCGCCACGCCGCATAGGTCGCGGCGGCTTGCGCGTACCGGCTGGCTCCCGGCCCGCCCTGCGTCTCGGACTTGGCCAGGACCAACCGAACGACACTCTGCGGGTGCCGGGCGTAATACCGGTCCTGCGCCTCGGGCGAGATGATGTCGTATGGGGGCGTCACCACCTGCGCGAGGTCTGGGATGCGGTGCGGGTCGTACCGGAGCGCGCGAAACGGAATGATCTCGGCCATGGGCCCCCCTCGGGAAATGAAAAAAGGTCACGCGACCCGCGTAACCTCGGAGGATGACATGCGACCGCAACTGACGACGCGCCGACCGCTGCTCGGTTTCGACGCCACCGTACTCGGCCGCCTCCACCGTGTCAAGGGGAAAGGCCGCCTGTTCGGCCTGCTCCTCGTGTGCGCGAATATCGGCGCCTGCGCCGGACCGGCGCTGGTCCCGGATGCGCCGGGCATGGCGGGGCCGATCCTGCAGGAGGTCCCCGGCCTCCTCGTCGCGGTGGAGATCGGCGCCTGGAAGGCGCGACCCAGCGGCCTCACCGACACCGTCCTCCCGCTGCAGATCACGCTCAGAAACACCGGCACGCGCCCGGTGATGGCGGCGCGTCAGGATTTCGCGCTCCTCGACCAGTCCAATCGCCAGTACCTGCCCATCCCCCCGGCCGACGTGGCGGCCATGTATGGGGGCGGGTCGGGATCCGGCGTCGGCATCTCACCCTCGGTGGGTTTCGGCGGCTCCTCCGGCGGGAGATCCTCCTTTGGGGGCGGACTGGGAGTCACCTTCGGCTCCTGGGGAAGCGACACCCGGGACATCATCCCGCTCGGCCTGGCGGAGGGGCCGATCCAGCCCGGGGCGGAGGTCCGCGGTTTTCTCTACTTCCCGCGCCCCGCTCCCGAGGTCCAGGACCTGCGCCTGGTCGCCGTCCTCCGGGATCTGGCCGGAACGCCGTCTCTGGAGTTTCGCTTCCGCCGCGCCGAGTGACGCCTCGCGGTGAGCGGACCTTCCGGTGGGTGGGCCTTCCTACCCCGCATGGCGGCCTTTCCGCTTTACCTACGTTCCGCCGATGTGATAGAAATACACGCGGTTTCGATGTGTCGCATTCGTCGTCGGTCGTAGCAGTTCGGTTCGCGGTCCTGAGGAGGAACCAATGGCGCTCGTCGGAAAGGTCGTGGTCGCCCAAGGGGGCGGTCCCACTGCGGTAATCAACCAGTCCCTCGCTGGCGTGGTCCTCGAATCCCGGAAATTTCCCCAGGTCACCAGCGTGTATGGAGCCATCAACGGGGTGCGGGGAATCATCAACGAGGAGTTCGTGGATCTGACCCAGGAAACCACCCACAATCTGGAGCAGGTGGCCATCACGCCGTCCTCGGCGCTGTTTTCTACCCGGGACAAACCGGACAAGAAATACTGCCAGGAGATTTTCCGCGTCCTGAAGGCCCACGACGCGCGCTACTTCTTCTATATCGGCGGGAACGACTCGGCGGACACGGTGCACATCGTGAACGAGCAGGCCGAGGCGGCCAACTACGAGTTTCGCGCGATTCATATCCCCAAGACGATCGACAACGACCTCACGGTGAACGACCATACCCCAGGCTATGGGTCCGCGGCGCGCTTCGTGGCCCAGGCGTTCATCGGCGCCAATCTGGACAACCGGGCCCTGCCGGGCGTCTACATCGCCATCGTCATGGGACGGCATGCCGGGTTCCTGACGGCGGCTTCGTCTCTCGCCCGGAAGTACCCGGACGACGGCCCGCACCTGGTGTATCTCCCGGAGCGGCCATTCGACATGGACCGATTCCTGGGGGACGTGAAAACGGTCCACGACAAGTTCGGCCGCTGTGTGGTGGCGGCCTCGGAGGGCATCCAGGACGCCCAGGGGACCCCCATCCTGATGAAGTCGATGGAGGCCCTGGAAAAGGACGCCCACGGCAACGTGCAGCTGTCGGGAACGGGTGCCCTGGGGGACTTGCTGGCCGAGATGGTCCGCAAGAAGCTGAACATCAAGCGGGTGCGCTCCGACACCTTCGGCTATCTGCAACGCTCGTTTTTCGGCTGCGTGTCGGACGTGGACCAACACGAGGCGCGGGAGGTCGGCGAAAAGGCCGCCCAGTACGCCATCTGGCACAATCAGGACGGGTCCATCACGATCCAGCGGATCGGGGAGTATTCGGTCGACTACCGCCTCGTCCCATTGAACGAGGTCGCCGGCAAGACGCGGCACATGCCGGACGACTTCATCAATGCCGCGGGCAACAACGTGACCGACGCCTTCCGGTACTACTGCCGGCCTTTGCTCGGTTCGGGGCTGCAATCGGCCCACCGACTGCGGGCCCCGAAGGTACCGAAGCGACTACATGACTAACCGCGCGGGAGAGGATGGCACCGTCGCGACCGGCGTCGTACGGACGGTGGCGGCCGAGGCAGGCTGCGACGAAGTGCTGCCTCGGTCCGCATTCGCGGTGCGCTTGGCGGAAATCCTGCAACGTGGCGACCCCGCAATCGGCGGGAGCTCCCCGCCCACGGTCCCCTCGGGGGTAACACCGTGACCTGGAGTCGGATGTGGCCATGACCTTCGAGCGACGTGCCCTCGTGGTGGAGAGCGACCCCGACGCCTGCGGCCTCGTCCGGGAGACCCTGGAGGCCGACGGCTTTCGCGTCCGGACGGCCGACACCGGGGCGGCGGCCCTGACCGCGCTGCAACAGGATCCGGCGGACCTGGTCTTCACCGCTTCATCGCTACCCGACACGAGCGGGCTGGTCCTGCTGGACACGATCCGCAGCCTGCCCGATCCGCCCGAGGTGATCTTCATCACGGCCTACGAGACCATCGACTCGGCGGTCAAGGCCGTCAAGCGGGGGGCCCTCTGCTATATTACCCGGCCGATCACCCGCGACCGCCTGTTGCACCTGACCCGCAAGGCCGTGGAGGAGATCCGACTCCGCCGCGAGAACGAGGCGTTGCGTCAGGAGCTGGATCGGCGGTACACCTACAAGGACCTCATCGGGAAGAGCGTCCGGTTGCAGGAGGTCTTTCAGCTGCTGGAGAACCTGACGGGAACCGAGAGCAACGTCCTGGTCCAGGGAAAGAGCGGGACAGGGAAGGAGTTGGTGGCGCGCGCGATTCATGCCCAGAGCCCGCGGAAGGACCGCCGCTTCGTGGCCTTGAACTGCGGCGGGCTGACCGAGACGCTCCTGGAAAGCGAACTGTTCGGTCACATGAAAGGGGCGTTCACCGGGGCCATCAGCAGCAAGCCGGGCGTGTTCCAGGAAGCCGACGGCGGGACCCTCTTCCTGGACGAGATCGCCAACATGCCGTTGTCCATGCAGGTGAAGCTCCTCCGTACCATCCAAGAGGGGGAGATCAAACCGGTAGGCTCCAACCAGACGATTAAAGTGAACGTCCGGTTCATCGCCGCCACCAACCGGGATTTGCTGACGGCGGTGGACGAGGGGACCTTCCGGGAAGACCTGTACTATCGGGTCAACGTCATCACGATCACCTTGCCGGATCTGGCCGAGCGCACCGAAGATATCCCGCTCCTCGCCAGTCATTTCCTGGAGCGTTTCGCCAAGAAGCTGCGAAAACCGGTGGAGCGGATCGAGGAGGATGCCCTGGCCCTCCTCATGGATTATCCGTGGCCCGGAAATGTGCGCGAGCTGGAGAATTGCATCGAGCGCGCCGTGGTGTTGGCCAAGGGGTCCAGCATCACGGCCGTGGAACTCCCGCCCTCGGTGCGGGCCTTACAGCAGAGGGAAGGCTTGCGGTTGCCGGTGGGGATCACGCTGGAACACCTGGAGCGAGAAGCCATCCTGCGCACACTGGCGCACTGCAACGGGAACCGCGCCGCCGCCGCCAAGATGCTCGGCCTGGCGGAGCGCACTCTCTACCGGAAACTCCGCCTCTACAACACGGGCCGGCCGATCGCCGCCCTCCAGGGATAAAAACCGACAGCGACAGAGACAGGGATATCCGACCTCACCCCCCTGTCCCTGTCCCTGTCGGCTCTTGTCACTCAGACCGCCGGAACCGTCACACCGAGGTCCCGCGCCGCCTGGACGATCTGGCCCCAGGTCTCCTCCTCGACAAAGATGCCCTTCTGCAACCGCTCCGCTTCCGACCTCGCCTCGGGCTCTCCCGGGTACATGATCTCGCTCACCCCGGGCACCAGGGGAGATGTCTTCAGATAGCGGATCAGGTCGTCCGCCTCCGACCGGAAGTTCTGCGGCGAAACGAAGCGGGCGATGTCCACCACCACCATGAAAATCCCGTTCATGACGGGTCCCGGATTCTCGCGGGAGTGGCCCGCCCGTGCCATGATACCTCCCAGCACCTCCACCATCAGGGCCAGGGAGTATCCCTTGTGGCCGCCCACCGGCAAGATGCTCCCCTCCGGCGTGCCGTAGAGGGTGTTCGGATCGGTCGTCGGCTTGCCGTCGGCGTCGATGAGCCATCCGGGTGGTGCCTGCTCCTTACGGTTGCGCTTGAGCCGCACTTTGCCTTCCGCGGCCACCGTAGTCGCCACATCGAAGCTGATGGGGACCGCGCTGCCGGTGGGACAGGCGAACGCGAACGGATTGGTGCTGAGGCGCGGCGCCCGCCCACCCCACGGTGCCATGCGCTGCCCCGCGCCGCCCGCGTTCACGGCAAGCAGGGCGAGCATGTCCCGCTCCAGCGCCATCTCGGTGTAGTCCGCCAGGCGGCCGATGTGATTGCTGTTGTACACGCCCACGGCGGCGACGCCGATGGCGGCCGCCTTGGCCATCGCCACCTCCATGCCACGCCTGGCCACAATCTGTCCGAACCCGCGCTTCCCATCCACCAGCGCGGTCGCCGGCCCATCCTGGACCACCACCGGTTCGGCCTTGGGGTCCGCCTCCCCTTTCTTCCAGGAGGCAACATATTGAGGAACCCGGATCACGCCGTGAGAGTCATGCCCGCGCAGGTTGGCCCGAATCAGCAGCTTGGCCATCCAGGCCGCGCCGGCCGGCGGAACGGTGATGGCCCGGAAGACGTCGCAGGCCAACGATTCGAGTGGTTCACATTTCAGGGTCGGCATAGTTGGGGCGCTCCTTCACGGGCTGCGAGGGATTTAGAGCAACGGGGTGATGATGTCCACGGTCTCTTTGGATGGAACGACGGGGACGAACTCGAACTCACACAGATCCTGCCACTGGGTCACCCACTGCTGGAGCAATCGGGCATCCTGGCACTCCATCAACTGGAAGCAGCGGTCCCAGTTCGCCTCGATCCAGCTCCCGACGTAGGTCAGGCCCTCCGGCGCCATGCGGCCCTTCTCCCGGAATCGTCGGTATACCGCCTTGGCATCGCGGTTCTTGAATCGCTCGATCACCATAAATAACATCGCTCCACCTCCGGATGCATCGGGCCGTATACGATCAGAGGACCGAGGGCAGAGATCAGAGGTCAGACGGCAGCGGTCAGCTCGGGGGTCGGCGATTAGTGGCGCGCGCGTTCCGGCTTCGGCCACCCGCCCCCCTGCGCTCTCGGCTCTCGTCTCGTGGCTCGTGGCTCTGCGTTCCCCACCCTACCCTTCCTCGAAGACGCCCATGCGTCGAAACTTCTGATACCGCTGCTCCAGCAGCACATCGACCGGTACCTGGCGCAACGCCCGGAACGCCTTGATCACCGCCTCCTTGAGCGTGGCGACCATCTCCGGATGGTTCCGATGCGCGCCGCCCACCGGCTCCGGAACGATCTCGTCGATCAGGTCGAGTCGCTGGAGGTCATGGGCGGTAATCCGCATGGCGGCAGCCGCCTCCGGGGCCTTGCCGGGGTCCCGCCAGAGGATGGACGCGCAGCCCTCGGGGGAGATGACGGAGTAGATGGCGTATTCGAGCATCAGGATGCGATCCCCCACGGCCAAACCAAGCGCGCCCCCCGATCCGCCCTCCCCCACGATCGCCACCACGACCGGGACCGGGAGGTGCGCCATCTCCCGCAGGTTCCGCGCGATCGCCTCGGCTTGACCTCGCTCTTCGGCCCCGATCCCCGGATACGCCCCGGGGGTATCCACCAGGGTGAGAATCGGCCGTCGGAACTTCTCTGCCAGGTGCATCAGGCGCAAGGCCTTCCGGTATCCTTCGGGGTGGGCCATGGCGAAGTTCCGCATCAGCTTCTCTTTGGTATCTCGCCCCTTCTGCTGACCGATCACGACCAAGGGCGTGCCATCCAGGCGCGCCAGCCCGCCCACGATGGCCCGGTCGTCGGCGTAGCCGCGATCGCCGTGCAGTTCAACGAAGTCGGTGAGCATGAGTCGAATATAGTCCAGGCTGTACGGCCGGCTCGGATGGCGCGCGATCTGCGCCCGCTGCCAGGCGGTCAGGCTGGCAAACACCTCGTCCTGGAGACGCGCCACTTTCCGCTCCAAGCGCACGATCTCCGCAGTGAAGTCCGCCCGCTCGTCCTGTGCCAGCTGCTTCAGTTCCTGGATCTTCGTCTGGAGTTCGAGAATTGGCCGCTCGAATTCCAAGGTGTAGCCCGGCATGCCCCTCACCCCCTCGGAAACCCCACACTGAACACCAAATGACCAACGATCCCTTCGGATGCCAACCCGTGTCGTTGCGGATGGGCCGACTCGTCGGACTATCGCAGCGTCAGGCACCCCACGCCGAATTCCGCCTCCAACGCCTGTCGGAGCTTCTCGTCGGGCGTCACACTGAGGGAGGTCGCCGGTGCGATCGTCACGCGTTTCCCGTCGGGCAGGTCGAGGTGCAGCCGCAGCGCAGCGTTCCCCGGATGGGCCCGCAGGATGCCCTCCAGTCGACGCAGTGCCTCGGGCGTGGCGGCGGCCCCGCCGAGCGTCACTTCGACGAGCGGCGTGCCCCCATTGCCCGACAATGCCAGCGGCCGCACCTCGCTCACGAGCAGCTTGACCGCGCCATCCTCGGCGAGGTCAAGCTGCCCCTTGACGAGAACCGCCGAGTCCTTGGCCAGATGCAGCATGCTGGACCGATACACGTCGGGAAAGACCACCGTCTCCACCGAGCCCGTCAGGTCTTCCAGCGTCACAAACGCCATCCGATCCCCGCTCTTGGTGCTGATCTCTTTCACCGCGGTCACAATGGCCCCCACACGCACCGTGGCCTTGTCCTGGAGGGTGGGCAACTCCTCCGCCGGGGTCGTGGCGTACTTGGCCAACAGCCCGCGGTGCTCCGCCAGGGGATGCCCGGTGATATAGAACCCCAGCGTCTCTTTCTCCGTCGCCAGGAGCTGCAACCGGTCCCACTCCGGCAGGTCGGGCATGGCCGGCGACGCGCGGTGCCCGGTGCCCGTCGGCGACAGGACATCCAGGAGGGACCCCTGACCGCGGGCGCGGTCCCGCTGCGTGGAGGCGGCCGCCTCCACGGCTTTGTCCAGCACGGCCATGAGCTGAGCGCGCCGCGCTCCCAGCGAGTCGAACGCGCCGCACTTGATGAGGGCCTCGACCACGCGCTTGTTGACCAGCCGCAGGTCCACGCGCTCACAGAAATCGAAGAGGTCGCGGAAACGCCCCTCCCCGGTCCGCGCCGCCAGAATGGAGTGGATGGCCGTCTCCCCCACGTTCTTGACCGCCACCAGTCCGAACCGGATCTTGTCCCCCACCACCGTGAAGTCGCTGCTCGACTCGTTCACGTCCGGGGGCAGCACCTGGATCCCCATGGTCCGGCATTCCTCGATGTACTTGACGATCTTGTCGGTGTCGGAAGTCTCCGAGGTGAGCAGGGCGGCCATGAACTCGACCGGGTAGTTGGCCTTCAGGTACGCCGTCTGGTACGCGATGATGGCGTACGCCGCCGCGTGGGACTTGTTGAAGCCGTACCCCGCGAATTGCTCCATCAGGCTGAAGATCTTGTCCGCCTTCTTCTCCGGCACGCCATGCGCCAGGGCCCCGTCCACGAATTTCTTCCGTTGCTCGGCCATCAACTCCGGGCTCTTCTTGCCCATCGCTCGCCGGAGGATATCCGCCTCGCCCATGGAGAAGCCCGCAAGGTCCGAGGCAATCCGCATGACCTGCTCTTGGTAGACCATGATCCCGTAGGTCTCTTTGAGGATGGCCTCCATCAGCGGGTGCTCGTACTCCACTTTGGTCCGACCGTGCTTTCGCTCGATGAACTTGGGGATCTGCTCCATCGGTCCCGGCCGGTACATGGCCACCAGGGCCACCACGTCCTCGATCCGGCCTGGGCGAAGCTGCCGGAGCAGATCGCGCATGCCCGAGGACTCCAGCTGGAAGACACCGAACGTCTTGGCCTCCCCCAGGAGCTGAAAGGCCGCCGGATCGTCGTGGGGAATGCGCTCGACATCCACCGTGACGCCGCGGCTCTGCGCGATCAGCTTGACGCTGTTGGCGATCACGCTCAGCGTCCGGAGGCCCAGGAAATCCATCTTGAGCAGGCCGATCTTCTCGATGGCCGTCATGGCGTACTGGGTCGTGATTTCGCCCTTGGCCCCCTTGTACAGCGGGACGTGCTCGGTGAGGGGCTCGCTGGAAATCACCACCCCGGCGGCGTGGGTCGAGGCGTGGCGGGTCAGCCCCTCCAGCACCTTCGCCGTCTCGATCAATTCCGCCACCCCCGGCTGCTGCTCGATCGCCTGCTTCAGCGGCGCCGAATCCTTGACGGCCTCGTCCAGGGAGATGTTCAGGGTGTTGGGGACCATCTTGGCGATCTTGTCCCCCTCCGCGTACGTCATCCCCATCGCCCGGGCGACGTCCCGGATGACCGCCTTGGCGCCCAGGGTCCCGAAGGTGATGATCTGGGAGACGTTCTCGGCCCCGTATTTTTTTCGGACGTACTCGATGACCTCGTCTCGCCGCTCGTCGCAGAAGTCGATGTCCATGTCCGGCATGCTGATCCGCTCGGGGTTCAGGAACCGCTCGAACAGCAGGCCGTAGCGTAAGCGGGTCGATGTTGGTGATCGCCAAGCTGTACGCCACCAGAGACCCGGCCGCCGAGCCGCGCCCGGGTCCCACCGGGATCCCGCGCGACCGGGCGTAGCTGATGAAGTCCCAGACCACCAGGAAGTAGCCCGCGAACCCCATCTTCTTGATGACCTCGAGCTCCCGGTTCAGCCGGTCGAGCGCCTCCGCGCCAGGCTCGTCGTACCGCTTGCGGAGGCCCTCCTCGGCCAGCTTCCGCAGGTAGGAATCCAGCGTGTACCCGTCGGGCACCGCGTACTTGGGCAGCCGGATCTTGCCGAAGGTCAGCTCCAGATTGCAGCGTTCCGCGATGGCGATGGTGTTGCGCAGGGCTTCCGGCACTTCGCCGAAGAGCGTCTGCATCTCCAGCGGCGACTTGAGGTAGAACTGCTGGGAGCTGAAGCGCCAGCGGTCCGCGTCCCGCAGCGTCTTGCCGGTCTGGACGCAGAGCAGGACCTCGTGGGCCTTGTGGTCACTCGCGTTCAGGTAGTGGACGTCGTTGCTGGCGACCACCGGGATGCCCAGCCGCTTGGCGAGCGGCAGGACCCCGCGCGTCATCGTACGCTGGTCCTCCAAGCCGTGATCCTGGATCTCCAGGTAGTAGTTCTCCTTGCCCACCGCGTCCAGGTAGAACTTGGCGATCTGCGCGGCCTTGGCTTCGTCCGTGTCGAGCAGGGCGTGACCCAGTTCGCTGTTCAGGCACCCCGACAGCACCACCAGGCCCTGGGCGTGCTGTGCGAACAGTTCCCGATCGATGCGGGGCTTGTAGTAGAACCCCTCCAAGTATCCCGCCGTCACCAGCTTGATCAGGTTCTTGTATCCGACGAGGTCCCGGCACAAGAGCGTGATATGGTTCGCCCCCTCGTACTGGCCGTCCTGCGGCGTGCGCTCGAAGCGGCTGCCCGGGGCCATGTAGAGCTCGCACCCGATGATGGGCTTGATCCCCTCTTTGGAGGCCTGCGCGTAGAAGTCCACCGCTCCGAACAGGTTGCCGTGATCCGTCATCGCCAGGGCCGGCATCCTGTATTCCTTGGCCTTGGCGATCAACCGATCCAGCTGGCACGCCCCGTCCAGGAGCGAGTACTGCGTGTGCAGGTGGAGATGAACAAAATCGGCGTGTGGCATGGCTACCCTTCAGCGAGTGCTCAATGAATAACGGACACGACGGAAAACCGGTCAATGGAAGCGATCGGCCGGTTGTCGGTTGTCGGTTTTACATTCTTCATTCCTCATCGGTCATTCGCGATGACATCGGCGACCTAGGCGCCCGTCAGGCGGATGATATCCGCCGAGCGGATCTTCACCAAGAGCTCGGCCCGCCCGCCGCCGGCGTACCCCAGCTGGTGCGACCTGTCCACGACACCGGACCGCTCCCGGTGCCCACCGGCGGCGTCCGCCCGCGGGATACCCGTCGCCAGACGTCCGGCTGCCAGCTTGAGACCGATCCCGTGAGGCCTCGACCCGCCGATCCACGCGGCGTTCCGACGCCACCAACGCACCGGCCGCGACGAACAGGATGGACTTGAAGATCTGCTCGGGCGCGACCCGCATGGCGGCCGCGGCGGCATCCACGGTGGGCATGTGCGCCCCAGGCGCCACGATCTCCGCCGGGAGATCCTCGTCGAAGAGAAAGTCGGCTAGGTCCAGCCGTTCGTCGGTCATGGCGGGCACGGCGTCGCAAACGACAGCGGGAGCGCTCCCCTCACTCCCACTCGATGGTGCTGGGCGGCTTGCTGCTGACGTCGTACACGACCCGGTTCACACCCTTGACTTCGTTGGCAATGCGGCTGCTGATGGTGCCCAGTACCTCGTAAGGCAGTCGGACCCAGTCGGCCGTCATGCCGTCGTGGCTCTGGACGGCGCGAATGGCGACCACGTGCTCGTAGGTCCGCTCGTCGCCCATCACGCCCACCGTGCGAACAGGGAGCAGCACGGCGAACGCCTGCCAGATGTCGCGGTACAGGCCGGCCCTGCGGATCTCCTCTTCGACGATGACGTCGGCGCGCCGCAAGAGGTCCAGTCGGTCCCGGGTGATCTCCCCCACGCAACGGACGGCCAGTCCCGGCCCCGGAAACGGTTGACGCCAGAGGAGCACCTCCGGCAGACCGAGTTCCTTGCCGACTTCCCGGACCTCATCCTTGAACAGCTCGCGGAGCGGCTCGACCAGCGCGAACCCCATCTTCTCCGGTAGGCCGCCAACATTGTGATGCGTCTTGATGGTGACCGACGGCCCCTTGACGGATACGCTCTCGATCACATCCGGATAGAGCGTCCCCTGCAGCAGGAACTCCGTCCTGCCCAGGCGCTTGGCCTCCGCCTCGAAGACCGCGATAAACTCGGCGCCGATGATCTTTCGCTTCCGTTCGGGGTCGGTCACGCCGGAGAGCCGCTCCAGAAACCGCGCCCCGGCGTCCACCGCGATGAGGCGCAGGCCCAGGTGCTTTCCGAACATCTCCACCACCTGGGCAGCCTCGTTCATCCGCAGCAGGCCGTTGTCCACGAACACGCAGGTCAACCGATCGCCCACCGCCTGGTGCGCCAGCACCGCGGCCACCGACGAATCCACACCGCCCGACAAACCGCACAAGAGGCGGCCGGCGCCGACCTGTTCACGAATACGCGCCACGCTCGCTTCCACGAAGGAGCGCATGGTCCAGGTCGGCCGGCACTTGGCAACCCGGAAGAGGAAGTTCCCCAGAATCGCCTTCCCCTGGGGCGTGTGCACGACCTCCGGGTGGAACTGGACGCCGTAGAACGGGCGCTCCCGGTGCCGGAAGGCGGCGTAGGGGGAATTGTCCGTATGGGCCAGCACCCGAAACGTGCCGGGGAGATCGGTCACTTGGTCCCCGTGACTCATCCAGACCGGCAGCCGGCTCGGCAGATCGGCGAACAGGTCCTCGCCGTGATCGACGAGCAGGTCCGCCGGCCCGTACTCCCGCCGCGCCGCCCGCGCCACCTGCCCGCCCGCCAAAACCGTCAGGGCGCACAGCCCGTAACAGATCCCGAGGACCGGAACGCCGAGATCCAGGATGCCGGGGTCGGGTCGGGGTGCGTCCGCCTGGTAAATGCTGGCAGGGCTTCCGGACAGGATCAGCGCCGTCGGCCCGAACGCGCGGATCTCGGCCGCCGACATCGAGTACGGATGGATCTCGGAATACACCTTGAGTTCGCGTACCCGCCGCGCGATGAGCTGCGTGTACTGCGAGCCGAAGTCGAGGATGAGGACTTTGTCCATGAAACGAGCCTAACTCTCCAGCCGGTAATTCGGCGCTTCCTTGGTAATGATCACGTCGTGCACGTGGCTCTCGCGCAGTCCCGCCTGAGTCAACCGGATGAACCGCGCCTTGGTGCGCAGCTCTTCGATCGACTTGCACCCGCAGTAGCCCATTCCCGCCCGAAGGCCGCCGACCAGCTGATACACCAGCGCGGCCAGGGAGCCCTTGTAGGGCACGCGCCCCTCGATACCTTCCGGGACCATCTTCTCGATGTCCGCCTCGGGGTCTTGGAAATATCGCTCGCGCCCCGCGCGCGACTGCATGGCGCTGAGCGATCCCATGCCGCGATAGACCTTGTAGGTTCGCCCCTGGTAGAGGACGGTCTCGCCGGGGCTCTCCTCGGTCCCGGCGAAGAGTCCGCCCAGCATCACGGAGTGCGCCCCCGCCGCGATAGCCTTGGTGATGTCGCCCGAATGCTTGATCCCGCCGTCGGAGATGAGGGGCACATCGTACCGGTTGGCCGCCGTCGCGCAGGCGCGGATGGCCGTGATCTGCGGTACCCCCACCCCCGCCACCACCCGCGTGGTGCAAATCGAGCCCGGCCCGATCCCGACCTTGATCGCGTCCGCCCCCGCCTTGATCAGATCCTCGGCGGCGTCGGCAGTCACGATGTTTCCCGCCACCACCTCGGTCCCGGAGTACCGGCGCTTGATGCTCCGGACCATCTCCAGGACGCTCTCGGAATGGCCGTGCGCCGTGTCCACCACCAGCACGTCGGCTCCGGCCTTGATCAGCATGGGCACCCGCTCCAGCGCCTCGGGCCCCACCCCCACCGCCGCGCCGACCCGCAGCCGGCCCAGGACGTCCTTGCAGGCGTTCGGGAACTTGATCCGCTTTTCGATGTCCTTGATCGTGATCAGGCCTTTCAGGTAGAAATCCTGATCCACCACCGGCAGCTTCTCGATCCGGTGCCGGTGCAGGATCTCCTTGGCCTCCTCCAGGCTGGTTCCCACCGGGGCCGTGATCAGCTTCTCCTTGGTCATCACGTCCCCGACCTTCAGGTCCAGCTTGGTCTCGAAGCGCAGGTCCCGGTTGGTCAGGATGCCGACCAGTTTCCCGTTCTTGGTCACCGGCACGCCGGAGATCCGGTATTTCTCCATCACCTCCAGCACCTCGTACAGACGCTGGTCCGGCGCCATGGTGATGGGATCCACCACCATGCCGTACTCCGACTTCTTGACCTTGTCGATCTCCGCCACCTGCCGGTCCGGTTCCATGGCGCGATGGATCACGCCGATCCCACCCTCGCGGGCCAAGGCGATGGCCAGCCGCGCCTCGGTGACCGTATCCATGGCCGAACTCACGACCGGGATGTTGATCCGGACGTTTCGCGTGAACCGCGTGGAGACGTCCACGTCCCTGGGAATGACATTCGACCGCTGCGGATACAGCGACACATCGTCGAACGTCAGCGCCTCTTCGATCGGCCGGGCCTCATACTCCATGCGCGTCCCCCTTGCGGCTCTGACCTGCCGGAAATGGGTTCCTAGATCTGCATCGCCGACTTCACCTCGGCCAGGGTCTGGCGTGCCACCTGCTGCGCGCGGGCGGTCCCGTCCTCTAAGATTGCCCGGACCGCATCCGGGTTCTCGGCCAGCGTGGCGCGCCGCGCCGAGACCGGGCCCAGGACCGGGAGTGCGTGCTTCAGCAGGACCTGCTTACAGTCCAGGCACCCGATACCGGCGCTGGTACAGCCCGGGACGATCACCGTCTCTCGTTCGCCCTGCGGGGTGAACACCTTGTGGAGATCGTAGACGGGACACACCTCCGGATTACCGGGGTCGCGCCGACGCTGGCGCGCCGGGTCCGTGATCATGGGCTTGATCTTGGCCGTCACCGCCTCGGGGGAGTCGGACAGGAAGATGGCGTTGTCGTAGCTCTTGCTCATCTTGCGGCCGTCCGTTCCGGGGATCTTGGGAAACTCCGTCAGCAACGCCTCGGGCTCCACCAGGACGGTCTTGTAAAGGAAATTGAACCGCCGCGCCACCTCCCGCGTCAACTCCACGTGCGGCACCTGGTCCACGCCCACCGGCACGTAGTGCGCCTTGTAGATCAGGATGTCGGCTGCCTGCAAGAGGGGATAACCGAGGAACCCGTACGTGCTCAGGTCCTTGTCGGTGATCTGCTCCCGTTGCTCCTTGTAGGTGGGCACCCGCTCCAGCCAAGCCAACGGCGTGAACATCGAAAAGAGCAGGTGCAGCTCCGCGTGCTCCGGCAGCCGGGACTGCACGAAAAAAGTGGATTTCTGAGGGTCCAGACCGGCCGCAAGCCAATCCAGGACCACCTCGGTGGTGAACTCCCTGACCTTCGAGGGGTCGGCGTAGTCGGTCGTCAGGGCGTGCCAGTCGGCGATGAAAAAGAAGCAGTCGTAGGTCTCCTGGAGCTTCCGCCAGTTGTCCAGCGCCCCAAAGAGGTGCCCCATGTGCAGTCGCCCCGTCGGGCGCATCCCGCTCAAAACGCGCTTCCGTGTCATGCGGTCTCCGTGTGAAGAGAAGCTATCAGCCGTCAGCGGTCAGCCGCCAGCCCATAAAGGGCCGCGCCCGGGAAACGCATCGGACATGGGCCGTTACTCCGACGTCGCGTTACCCCCAGATCTGGAACAGCGCCAGTGTCACAGTCCGGACCGCCGCGCCGAAAATGGGATCCATGATCCCGGTGAAGAACAACAGGAAGATGATCACAAACCCGTACGGTTCCAGCTGGCTGTACGTGATGGCCTGGCGCAGAGGCAACAGACCCGACACGACGCGGCTGCCATCCAGGGGTGGAATCGGCAGCAAGTTGAAGATGGCCAGGAGTACGTTGACCCAGACCGCCGTCCGGATCATTGCGCGAAGCGGCACCACGAGCCACGCGGCCTCGATCCCCCACGCCCCCCAGGGGATCATCCGATAGCAGAACGCCATGGCCGCGGCCAGCAGCAGATTGCTGAGCGGTCCGGCCGCCGAGACCAGAATGGTGTCCCGCCGGGGTTGCCGGAAATACCGCGCATCAACCGGTACCGGCTTCGCCCATCCGAACCCGATGAGGACGATGGCGATCGTCCCGATGACGTCCAGGTGGGCCAGAGGGTTGAGGGTCAGGCGGCCCTGCGACCGGGCGGTCGGATCCCCCAGGCGGTAGGCCACCCACGCATGAGCGAATTCGTGAATTGTCAGCGCCAGGAGGAAAACGGGGATGCGAATCGCCAGGTCCTGGATCGTGCCGGAGAGGTCGAACATAGGCTCCCTTCTTGCCATTCGGATGAATGGAGAACCGTACCCGATCCCCCCAGTTTTGTCAATTGGAGACTCGGCTCCGGCTCAGAAGATACGAGAAGTTAAGGGCTTTTCGGGTGGCCGGAGTTCACGCCGACCACGACGGCCTGCCACGCCGGCGCCGGAGCGTGTACACTCCCACCAGACCGTACCCGACGAGGAGGAGAAACAGCCCAGCCTTATGGGGAGTCTGGGCTGCTGGCTCATCGGGCTCCTCGGATTCAGTCGCCAGGTCGGGCGGATCGGGTGCGCGGCGCTTTCGCCGGACCGGTCATCTCCGCGGGAAACGCCCGGGCGAACCGGCGACGCACGAACCGCAATTCATCGTCACGGCTCTGCACGTGCCCGTCCAGCCGTGCATACAGCAGCGAGTTCAGGATGTCCCGATACACCGGCCCCGGCTGGATACCCAGCGCCCGCAGATCGTCGCCCCGGAGCAAGGGCCGCACGCGGCCGCTGGCTCCCAGGAAATCACCGATGGCCTTGCGGAGTTCCGGGCGGCCGACCACCGCCATGAGAGCCAGGACCACCTCCACCGAGACCTCTGCCAACCATCGATACATGCGACTCGGCGCGACCTCGCGCGTGCGCTGGAGACTCCGCGCCAGCGACCGCAGCCGGGCCAAGTCCCGCGCCACCACATTCGCAATCTTCGCAGGCGGGCCCAACCGCCGCAGGATCGCCCGGGCCTCGGTGCCGGGCCGCTCCTCCAGCAACACCAGGAAATACACCAGCCAGGGTGCGGGCTGGACCTGAAGATACAGCAGGGTGTACCAGGTGAGGACCTCTCCGACGCGCTGGCAGCGCTGCTCCGTCGCCCGCCCCAGCACGAGCCGTGGGTGGATGGCCGCCAGCGCGCCCAACGCCTCCACCCGCCGCAGGATCGCCCAGGGTCGGGGCTCGCGCAGGATCGATTGCAGTTCGGTGAAGACCCGTGGGCCGGCCACCTTGTCGAGAAGCCCCATCTGCACCGCGTTGACGCTGAGCTGCTCCGCATGCCGGCTCAGATGCAGCCCGAAGCGCATCTCGAAGCGGGCTGCACGGAGGATGCGCGTCGGATCCTCGACAAAGCTCAGGTTGTGAATGATCCGCAGCGTCTTGTCCCGCAGGTCCTGCTGGCCGCCGAAGAAATCCAACAGCTCCCCGTACCGGGCGCCGTTCAGGCACACCGCCAGCGCGTTGACGGTGAAGTCTCGACGGTACAGGTCCATCTTGATGGAGCTGTGTTCGACCGTGGGCAGCGCCGCCGGATACTCGTAATATTCCGTGCGAGCCGTGGCCACGTCCACTCGGAATCCGTCGGGAAGGATGAGCACCGCCGTGCCGAACTTCGGGTGGCTCGTCACCTTGGCGTTCAGCCGCAGCCCGAGTCGCTCCCCGAACGCGATCCCGTCGCCCTCGACCACCAGGTCCACATCCAGGTTCTCATGCCGCAGCAAGAGATCCCGAACGAACCCGCCGACGGTGTAGATCCGGGTGCCGATCTCGTCCGCCACCGCGCCGGCCGACCGCAAGAGCGCCTGCACGCGTCCCGGCAGGTGGTTGGCGAGGAGGTTGGCGACGGTACGGACGGTCGGCCCGGCGGGCTCCCGGTCCTCCGAGGTCGAGAACGTCGGACGGGTGAGCAGATCCTCGTACGCATGGCGGAGCACGTCCGCCCGCGTCACCGCCCCGTGCAGCCGCTGCCCCTGCATCACCGGCACGAAACCCAGGCTCCGTTCCACCATCAGCCGCTGCACCTCGGAGAGAGGCGCCTCGGGGGTCACCCGGGCAAACTCCCCGGTCATATACTCGTGGACCGCCGCGTCGCCGAGACCGTGAAAGATCGCCTTGTCCACCACCTCGCGGGTGATCAACCCGATCATGTCGCCCCGCCGGATCACCGGCAGGTGCGCCAAGTTGAACCGGTTCATGATCTCCGCGGCGCCCCGGATCGTAAACCGCTCCGGGATGGCCTTCACGGGGGCCGTCATGATGTCCCGCGCCCGCGTGAGCGGTCGAATGGACTCGCGCAGCAGGCCCAGCAAGCGTTCCTTGGCCTGAAAGAGCGTCAGGTCCTTGATGGTGGCCGAAGCCGCCGTGGCGTGGCCGCCGCCTCCGAAGGGCTCCACGATCCGGCTGACGTCCACCACCTCCAGCCGGCTGCGTGCCACCAGGTGCACCCGATTGTCCATCCGCACCAGGGTGAACAGGACGTTGATGTTCTCCATGTCGCGAAGCTTGTGGGTCAACATCGCCAGATCGCCCACGTACCGATCCGACGAGGCGGTGCCGATGACGACACGGACGCCGTTGACGGTGTGGGTCTCCGCCGAGCGGATCAGTTCGTTCAGCAGCCCCACCTGCACCGCCGTGAGCTCTCGCCGAATGAAGTCCGCCACCAGCGACAGGTTGGCCCCATGCGACAGACAATACGCCGCCGCGTGAAAGTCGGCCTCGGTCGTGTTGGTGAAGGTGAGGAATCCCGTCTCCTCGTAAATCCCCAGGGCGAAGAGCGTGGCCTCCTGCGGCGTGATGGCCGCCTCCTGATCCCGCAAGAGGCCGAGCAGGATCGTCGTGGTGGCCCCCACCTCACGCAAGACTTCCAGGCTCCCGGCGATATCCTTGGGGTGGGCCGGATGGTGGTCGTAGATGTGCACGTCCAGCCCCGGCCGCCCCAGGATCTCCCGGAGCGGGCCGACCCGAGTCCCCCGCTTGACGTCCACCAGGATCAAGCGCGCGATCGACGCAATGGGAAACCCCTTCAACCGCTCCGTCGCCAGCGGGAATCGCGTGTCCTGGAGGAATTCCCGGACGTTTTGCTCCTGAGAGCCCGGGAACAGCAGGCGTGCCTTGGGGTACAGCTTCGCCGCCGCCACCATCGAGGCCAGGGCGTCGAAGTCGGCATGGATATGCGTGCTGATGACGTCCATAACACGTCCGGCTGCGCGTCAGGACAGCGGCGGCGGCACGCCGTCGCGCTCTCCGTCCCCCAGCCACGCCTTGGCCAGGGTGTAGGCGACGGCGAGCACCGGCGGCCCGACGAACAGCCCGATGATTCCAAAACCGATCAGGCCGCCGATCACACCCGTGAAGATCAGCAACAGCGGGAGGTCGGCACTCTTGCGGATGAGTACCGGCCGAAGGAAATTGTCGAGACTCAGGACGACGACCGCCCATACCAGCAGGAAGGTGCCCCAACCGGAATCGCCCCTCCAGTAGAGCCACCCCACCGCCGGGATGAGCACGGGGCCAACGCCGACCTGCGCGACCGCGCCCAGCAGCATCACCGCCGTCAAGATGGGCGCGAAGGGCACGCCGGCGATAACCAGACCGACTCCGCCCAGGGCCGATTGCACGATCGCGGTGACGACGACGGCGAGAGCGACGGCGCGCACGGCCTGGGCGGACAGCTCGACCACGCCCTCGCCGCGGACACCGCCCAACCGGCGCGCCAGTCGGCACACGGTTGCGGCGGCGGTTTCCCCATGGCCATAGAGGATCGCCGCGATCACGACCGTCAGAAGGAACTGCACCAGCATCACACCCACGCCCCCGACCCGGGCGGCGGACCAACCGGCGACGGTGCTGACATAGGGCGCCAGTTGTTCGGAAATCGCCCCCGGGCCGACGGCGATCAGTTGTTCCCATTGCGCCGCCACCCTCGGTCCGACAATCGGAACTCCCCCGAGCCATTCCGGCGGCGGCGGAACCCTGAAGGTCATCAGAGACTTGACCCACCCGACGATCCGGTCGGCGTTTTGCGCAATCGTGATGATCCCGAGAGCCAGCGGAACGAGGAGCATCAGGAGCAACGCCAGCGTCATGACCGTCACGGCCAAGCCCCGCTTGCCCCAGAGTCGCGACTGCACGAACAGCATCACCGGCCACGTCGCCACCACGATGGTCACGGCCCAGATGGCTGGCAGCAGGAACGGGTACAGGATCCAGAAGGTTCCGGCGACCAGCGCGCCGACGAACGCCGCCTGGAGCATGGTGCGGGTTAGATCTCTCGATGGGTCGCTCATGCCATTCATCCTCGTAGGATTGCCGCCCGGCCGCGTCGCCGCCTCAGGGACGCGGTCACGGTTGCGTCCCGTGCGCCGTCGGCGGCCTGGTCTCCGGCGACCGCGCCGGCGCGGTGAACCACTGCTCCCTCGGCACCACCTTTGGCTGGTGCGGGTCCCCCTCGTATGCCGGCGTCATGATCTGCACGCCGTACTCGTTGAAGAGGTCGAGGATGTTCCGGTGCAGGTCAGTGTACAGCCTGGCCATGGCCTGCGCATTGTCGCAGTGGGCGTTGATCTCGTACGTCACACAGAAGTCACCGAGGTTCTTCTGCAGGACGAACGGCGGCGGCTCCCTGAGCAGTCCGGGCGTCCGCTCAGCCGCCATGATCAGCATCGCCTCCACCTGGCGCCAGGGGGTCTCGTACCCGATTCCCACCGTGGTATGCAGGATCAGTCCGTGCTGCGTGGCCAGCGCGCTGTAGTTCACGATATGGTTGCTCAGAATCGAGGAGTTCGGCACGACGACCTCTTCGTTCTTGGGCGTCCGCACGCGCGTGACCATCAGTCCGCTCTCGGTGACATCCCCCATGACGTCGCCCACCTGGATCCGGTCCCCGACCCGGAAGGTGCGCCGGTAGGTCATGCTGTACCCCGCAATCAGGTTGGCAATCAACGACGAGGAGCCGAGCGAGAATATCACCCCGATGAAGATCGACACCCCCTGAAAGGCGGCCGACCGCGAGCCCGGAATGTAGGGGTAGGCCACCACCACCGCGAACGCGACGACGAGGAGCCGGATAATCCGATAGGTCGGCCAGGCCCAGTCCGGGTCGAAGCCGGCGAGGGCGACGGTGCCCTTCTCGACGCCGCTGAAGAAAAGCTTGAGGAGCCTGAGGAAGTAGCGTGTCAGCAGCGTCAAGACGACGAGGAACACCAGGTTGGGCAGGGCCTCCAGGAACGACACGCCCATGCTGGCGAGCGGGTCGAGAAACATGGCGGACAGGTGGCGGGACAGCGGACGACTCCAGGGATACAACTCGAGGACCACCTGGAGATAGGCGTACACGACCGCCACGATCGCCAGCACCCGGAGCGAGACGACGAGGCCGTGGAGCGCCGCGACAAGCTGCTTCGCCTGAATGAGTCGAAAGGCTTGGGTCTCCAGACCCTCCACGGCACCCTTGGCCCGCCGCCCCAGGAATGCATCGATCCACCGAAATGCGCGACGCACGCCCGAGCAGCAGAAGCCAGGCCACCAACGTGGCGCCCGCGGCGACACCGGTCTTGATCAACAGGGCCTTGGGAGTCCGCTCGCTGCGGTACGACGCCACCGCATCCGCGATCCGCCGCCGGACCGCGCTCGCCATGAACTGGTGCGTCACGCCGTCGCGTTTGGCGTCTGCGTCGGTCACGGTCATCAGGAACCGATCGCCGGCCAGGATATCGGTCCCACGCTCCGTCTCCACCAGTCGGAGCGCCTCGACCGACACGGCAGCGATCGGCCGCCATGGCCGTGATGCGTCCGCCGATGGCCTGGGCCCGCGTGTCGGCCGGGTAGGCCTCGACCCCGCGGACAGAGAACAGCTCCTCGCCGTCCAAGGTGACCGACGCCCGCGCGTACTCCGTCCCCGCGTCGATCCCCGCCGCAGAGGGCGCGGCCTGGTCCGCAGCGGCCAGGGCCTGCCCGGTCAAGGCCGCAGCCAGGCAGATCGACGTCACCAGCGTGCCCAGGATCACCCGCGGCACCCCCAGACCCCGTGCGCGGCGCGTCGATCCCCGATGCGGCGACGGCTCCTCGCCAGGAGGTCCAGGCGGTGTCCGCACGCACACCGCCGTCTCGCGGCCGGTGCGACCGGGGTGCCGCAACCACGTCGCGCTGCGCATCATCGTTTCCTCTCGCATGGGGCGACACATTGGCGGCGAGCGCCGCACGGAACAACCACCGCGGGCAGCGCGAGCGCGCCGCCCGGCTACGCCTCGACCAGTGTGTGCAGGGGGCCCACCAATGTCGGGCGCCAGAGGCTGGCGGTCAGGAGCTCGCGGTTCATCCGGGCGATGAAATGCATGCGGATTTGCTTTGGGCAGGCCCCCTCGCATTCCCCATGATTGGTGCAGCCGCCGAACCCTTCCGCGTCCATCCGCGCCACCATGTCCAGGACACGGTGGGGCCGGCGCGGCTGTCCCTGAGGCAGCAGGCCGAGATGCGAGATCTTGGCGGCGGTGAAGAGCATGGCCGAGGCGTTCGGGCAGGCGGCCACGCAGGCCCCGCAGCCGATGCAGGCCGCGGCCTCGAAGGCCAACTCCGCCCGCTCTTTCGGCACCAGGATGGCGTTGGCGTCTTGCGCCGCGCCGGTCGGGGCATCGATGAAACCGCCGGACTGGATGATCCGGTCGAACGCGTTCCGATCCACCATCAGATCTTTGATGACGGGGAAGGCGGCGGCGCGCCACGGCTCGATGAGCAGGCGGTCGCCGTCCCGGAAGGCCCGCATGTGCAACTGGCAGACGGTGGTGCCCGGCCACGGGCCGTGCGGCCGACCGTTGATCACGAAACCGCACGAACCGCAGATGCCCTCCCGGCAGTCGTGCTCGAACACGATGGGGTCCTTGCCGTCCAGGATCAGGCCCTCGTTGACGACGTCCAGCATCTCCAGGAACGACATCTCGTGGCTGACGTTCGTGGCCTCGTAGGTCTCGAAGTGCCCGGGATCCTCCGCATTCCGTTGTCGCCAGACCTTGAGAGAGAGGTTCATTTGTAGCTCCGCTCCGACAGCGCGATGTTTTCGAAGACCAGCGGCTCCCGGTGCAGCGCCGGTGTGCCGAGGTCGCCCGTGTGCTCCCATGCGGCCGCATAGCAGAAGTCCTGATCGTCCCGCTTGGCCTCGCGATCCTCCGTCTGACTCTCCTCGCGGAAGTGCCCCCCGCACGACTCCCGGCGATGCAGCGCGTCGACGCAGATCAGCTCGGCCAGCTCCAGGAAATCGGCCACCCGGCCGGCCTTTTCCAGCGACTGGTTGACGCCGTCGCCCCCGTCCACGACCACCGCGTTGCGCCAGAACTCCTCCCGGAGCTCCGGGATACGCACCAGCGCCCTGCGGAGTCCGGCTTCGTTCCGGGCCATGCCGCAATGGTTCCACATCAGGAGGCCCAGTTCTCGGTGGAGGGAGTCCACCGTGCGCTTTCCCTTGAGGGCGAGCAGGCGGGTGGTGCGGTCGCGCACCTCGGCCTCCGCCTGGCGCACGGCCGGGTGGCCGGCGTCCACCTTGTCCAGCTTCGTCCGTGCCAGGTAATCGGGGATGGTGGCCGGCAGGACGAAGTAGCCGTCGGCCAGGCCTTGCATCAGGGCACTCGCCCCCAGGCGGTTTGCGCCGTGGTCCGAGAAGTTGGCCTCGCCGCCGACGAAGAGGCCGCGGATGGTGGACTCCAGGTTGTAATCCACCCACAACCCGCCCATCGTGTAGTGGACCGCGGGGTAGATCCGCATGGGCGCCTTGTACGCGTTCTCGCCCGTGATCCGCTCGTACATCTCGAAGAGGTTTCCGTACCGCTCCAGGATGACCTGGACTCCCAGACGCGCGATGGAGTCGCGAAAGTCCAGGAAGACCCCTAATCCCGTGCTCCCGACCCCACGGCCCTCATCGCAGACCTCCTTGGCGGCGCGGGACGCGATGTCGCGGGGCGCCAGGTTGCCGAAGGTCGGGTACTTCCGCTCCAGGAAGTAGTCGCGCTCGTCCTCCGGGATCTCGTGCGCGGCGCGCGTGTCCCCTTTCCGCTTGGGAACCCAAACCCGGCCGTCGTTTCGGAGCGATTCGCTCATCAGCGTGAGCTTCGACTGGTACTCGCCGGTCACCGGGATGCACGTCGGGTGAATCTGCGTGTAGCAGGGGTTGGCGAAGAACGCCCCGCGCTTGTGGGCTCTCCAGATCGCCGTGGCGTTGCAGTTCTTGGCGTTCGTGGACAGGTAAAAGACGTTCCCGTACCCGCCCGTGCACAGGGCCACGGCGTCGCCCAGGTGGGTCTCGATGGCCCCGGTCTGCAGATTCCGGGTGACGATCCCGCGGGCGTGCCCGTCTGCCACAATCACGTCCAGCATCTCGGTACGGGCGTCGACCGAGACCGTGCCGGCGGCCACCTGGCGCTGCAACGCCTGGTACGCGCCGAGGAGGAGTTGCTGTCCGGTCTGCCCGCGGGCGTAGAAGGTGCGGGATAACTGGGCGCCGCCGAACGATCGGGTATCCAACAGGCCCCCGTATTCCCGGGCAAACGGGACCCCCTGGGCCACGCACTGATCGATGATCCGGACGGACAGTTCGGCCAGCCGGTAGACGTTGGCCTCGCGGGCGCGATAGTCCCCGCCCTTGACGGTATCGTAGAAAAGGCGCCAGGGGCTGTCCCCATCGTTCCGATAGTTCTTGGCGGCGTTGATGCCACCCTGGGCGGCGATGGAGTGGGCTCGCCGGGCGGAGTCGTTGTACGTGAAGCACCGCACATTAAAGCCCAATTCCCCCAGCGAGGCGGCCCCGGAGGCGCCCGCCAACCCGGTGCCGACAAACAGAATGGTGTACTTGCGCCGGTTGGCGGGATTCACGAGCTTCAGGTCGAATTTGTGCCGGCTCCACTTCTGCTCGATCGGGCCGGAGGGGATCTTGGCGTTCAACCGGGACGCGGTTGCGGGGCCTGTCGTCGTCTGTGCACTCATCGCAGACACCCCCCTACTTGACTAGGCCGGTCAGAACGGCAACCGGCACCGAGATGTTTCCAAGAGTCACGCCCAACGCGATCAGGCCACCCACTGCCGCATAGACACGGTCCCCCCACGCGGTCGCGACGCCGAGCGTGTGCAGGATGCTCCAACCTCCGTGATACCAGTGGAGCCCCAGGAAGAGCTGGGCAACGATATAAAAAGCCGACACGTACCACACGGAGAACCCCACGACCACATTGCGGTACACGGACGTCGACGAATACTGGCCGGCGCCGTAACCGACGGCACCGAAGGTGAAGTGCAGGATGTGGTAGACCACAAAGAGCGCGATGACGACCCCGCCCCAGCGGATCGTCCGCGACGCGAAGGTGGATTGGAGCGGCTCGACCTCCTGGTAGCGCGTCGGCCGCGCCGCCCAGCTTCTCCGGGTCACCAGCCAGGCCGCCAGCATGTGCAGCGACACCGCCCCCAGCAGGCCGATCCGCGTGATCCACAATGCCATCCCGTGAGAAAGAAGCGGGCTGCCGACCTCCCGCAGCCACACGGCATAGTCATTGAATACCTGCTCGCCCTTGAAGATCTTGAGTGTGCCATAGGTGTGCATCAGGACAAAGCTCATCATGGCGATTCCGGTGAGCGACATGACGGCCTTCTTCCCGATGGAGCTGCTCCAGAGGGTGAGCAGGGCACCGATAACATACGACTTTGGCTGATACCGGCGATGCGTGAGAACCTTGGTTTCCATAAGATGACCCCTCCTCGCCCAGAGCTTATCCCGGCAGGGCATGTCGCGCCACTGTGTTTCTACCCCGCTCCGTGAGCGCCGGCGTAATCGAGGAAACAGTCACGGTCCCGGCCTCGAGCGGCGCCGCCGCGCTAGGTGCGATTCCGGCCAGGCCGGCCCGCACGATCGAGGACGTCCGCCAGCATGCCGCCGATCAGTAGAATGATTGCCGTGTAGTAGATCCACAGTACCAGGCCGATGAAACCGCCCAGGATCCCGTAGAACAGGTTATAACGCGCGTAGTGGATCAGGTACCAGTTGAAAAGCGTCCGCGCTTGGTGCCAGAGCAACGCCGCCACCGTCGCCCCGGTGATGGCCCAGGGCCAGCGGATGGCCCGGACCGGGGCGACCCGATACACGATGGTGAGGAGCAACGTCATGAGGATGGAGGTAAAGTACCGCGGGAAACTGGGGTGGGTCAAGAACGGAGGCAGGACGATGCGGGCGCCGATCAGAATCTCGATCTCCGGCCACGCGGCGAGGATCCACCCACCCATCAGCGCCGAGATGAACAGCATCCCGGCGGTGCCCATCAGCACCAAGGCGACCAGTTTTCGCCGGAGATAGGATCGGCTCTCCCGCCCACCGCTGAGCGCCGTGAGTGACGAGGCGATCGCCTCGAAGACCCCCATGGCCACCCAGAGCAGGAACCCGATACCCAGGACACCGGTGATGTGCCGGCTCTGGATGAGGGGACGGAGGAAATCCTCCACGTCGCGGCCGGTCGCCCTAGGGATCAGGCGGCGCGCCAGCGTCATCACCTCGTCCACTCCCCGGTCGGAGGAGCCGAGCACGTACCCGGTGATGGAACCGCCGAGCAGCAGAATCGGGATGATGCCCAGCAGCCAATAAAAGGCGATGGCGGCTGCCATCATCATCAGATCGTACTGGCGCAGGCGGCGGGCGAAATCGCTGATCACCCGTCCCAACCACCACCTCGGTTCTGCCATTCCTGCCTCCGCACGGTGACCGGGCGCCTAGCATAGACATTCTCTCGTGCCGAGACAAGCCCAAGTCTTTCGCGGCGGTGCCGGGGCCGGTCGTTCGCCTTGCGTCGCCCCATCGGCTATGCTAGCCTTTGGTCATCCACTCGCGCGGAGGAGGAACGCACCGTGGGACAGACCGCTCTGATTGCTTTTCTGCTCCTGGCCACCGGCGTTGCCATCTTCGCCGTGCAGAACGCCGGGCCGGTCACGGTCCGCTTCGGGTTCTGGTCGTTGGAAATGTCCCTGGTGGTCATCATCCTGGTCGCCGCCGCGGTCGGCGCGGTCATGGCCTCGCTGGTCAGCCTCCCGAGCTGGTTTCGGGATCGGCGGCGACTGCGGCAGCAGGCGAAAGAGCTGGATGCCCTGCGCACGCCCCGACCGCCCGACGTCCTCGCGCCCAAATCGCCGCCTGACGCCGCCCCGCGCCCGCTGACGTAGCGGCGGAGCCCGCGGCCCCTTCCCGAGGTTTCCGCCCCGGTCGGCGGCGCGAGCGACACCAGGCGCCGACAGAACCCGACCCGCCGGGGCAAAGCCGGGGGGCGCACAGCGCTCCTGGAAGCATGGGCTTTTCTCGAACGGGCTCGTGCGCTAGACTTTCCCGGGGAGGATCGCCATGAATAATGCCGCCGCCGCACTGCTCGCCGCTTTGCTCGTTCCCGTGATCCCTGCCGTCGCCCAGCGAGACCAAGCACCGGTGCTCAGCCCGACCACTCCGGCCTATGTCCAGCGCGTGGCCCCTGCCGTGGTCGGGATCCAGACGAAGATTCCACTCGACCGACCCTCGGTGCTCACCCTCGGTCCGGTGCGCGCCGGGAGCGGCGTCATCTTCGACCCCGCCGGGTATGTCGCCACGGTCGGGTACATCCTGACGGACGCCGCGCTCATCCAGGTGTCGCTGCGGGACGGCCGCACGGTGTCCGCCCGATTCGTCGGACAGGACTTCGAGAGCGGCATCGGAATCGCCAAGCTCGAAGGGGCGGGGCCCTGGCCGCACGCCCCCCTGGGGAATTCCGCGACGGTCGGCGTGGGGGATCCGGTGGCCATCGTCGGCGTGGACAGCGAGAACGCCCTGACGGCCACCCAGGGCACCATTCGGGAGATCAAGCGCTTCACCGGGTACTGGGAATACCTGCTGGAGCGGGCCTTCATCGTGAGCCCCGCGAATCCGTCCTTCGGCGGTAGCCCGTTGATCAATCCCCAAGGCGAGGTCATCGGGGTCACCTCGCTCCGACTCGGCGACCCGCCCCACGTGAACCTGGCCATTCCCATCGAGTATTTCATCGCCGTGCGGGAGGAACTGCTTCGCGAGGGTCGCGTCAAGAGCCGGCCGCCCCGCCCCTGGCTCGGGCTCTACACGGTGGAGGCGGCGGAGGGGTTGGTCGTGGCGGGCGCATCCCCCTCGGGTCCTGCCATCGAGGCTGGGTTCGAGCGGGGCGATGTCATCATCCGCTTGAACGGGGAAAAGGTGGAGAGCCAGGAAGATTTCTATCGAAAGATCTGGAAGACAGACGTCGGGACAGAGGTCAAGGTCGTCATCGTGCGCGATGGGAAATTCCAGGTGATCGGCGTCCGGACCGTCGACCGGCACGCCATCGGTGGCGCCCCCCGCAATTAGCCACGGCCACACCGGCCACCTGGCCGCCGCGAGATCCGGCCGCGGATCGCGGGAGGAGTCGTCAGGCGCGGCCGGTTTGATGGAATTTCTGATCGGGAGCGTCGAAGGCGCTGATCGGGCCGAACGTCTGCTCGTACCGGCGCAGGTTCTCGGTCAGCGCGCCGATGATGCGCTTTGCGTGGCCGGGAGTCACGACGATCCGCGACACCAGGTGCATCCCACTGGGCGAGTTCAGGATCCAGTCCAGGATGAATTCCTCGTTGCTGTGGGCGATCAGGAGATTGTTGCTGAAGTGTCCTCGCGACAACTCATCGCCGGTGGTCACCTGGAGCTGTTGCCGCGGTTGCGCCGGGGTTTCCGGAGTTGCCATGTCACCCTCCATTACGGCTCCGAATGCGTGGGAGCACGTGCGTTGCACACTTAGGAGCCGTTACGAAATAACCTATACATCTCTTTCTATTTCGTTACGGCTCCTTATGCCGTTTCAGAATGTCTCCGCTCAACTAATTCTTTACCAACGGCTTGCCGAATCCGGTGATGGCGTCTTCGGGCGCCGGTCGGCCGCCTGGCCGCCTTTCCGCTTGATTTCCAACCTATCCTAAACCAGCCGGAGTGTCCATGCCGGAAGCGACGTTCTGGTTCTCGAGTCCGTTCAGGGACTGGATCGGACAGCGCACCGTGACCGTGCACTGGGAAGGCCGCCTCACGCTTCGCGAGGTCCTCCATCGTCTCGCCGCAGAGCATCCGGGTTTTCGCCTCCAGGTTTTCCGCTGCGGCCTGACCCAGGACGCGTTCAACAACCTGGCCGCCGTCCTCATGAACGGGGATTTTCTGGCGCTCGACTCCGTGATCCCGGACAAAGCCACCGTTGATGTGTTCACCCCCCTGGCCGGGGGGACCGGCCGCCCAGCCACCGTCCCCCGGCATCACCGTCCCTGCTCCCTCTCACGCCTTCGTCTCCCCGTCCTTGACCCACGGATGGATTCAGCGCGGCTGGAAAACGCATGGCGGTCGGCACCGGACGGACCGGGATTCGCGGCACGGGAAATGGTCGGAAGCCCGACGGTGGTGACCCAGGGAACGACCACAGGAAGGAGGGCCCGCGCTACGGGGCAGGGACGGCCTCGCCCCGATCCAGGCGGTCGACCTTGGGGAGGATTTCGTCTTGGGCACGGGCGAGGTGTTCTCGAGAATCGATTTCGACCCAGGGGAGGTCTCCGACCTCGACCACACCGATGGGAACTTCCCCGGCCAGCTCTCGGAAGGCCTCCTCGTACTCCCCGGAATCCTTGCCGGTCTCGATGAACTCCTCCAGGATGCCCCGGAGAATCTCCGCGGCCTCCGCCGACAAGCGGACGATACCAACCGCCTCGCCGCGGACGCGGGCACCATGCGAGATCTTCTTGCTGACCTCGACGACCCAGCCGTCCTCGCAGACGACCTTTTTCACCTCGCCGGTGTCCCGGCACTGTTCGTCCACCGCGATGGCGTTGGCATCGGGAGTGGCGAGCAGACGTGCCAAGAGCTCGTGCGGATACAGCGGACCGGCATCCATGATCAGGACATCATCATCAAACTCGTCCCGCGCTTGCCACAACGAGAGGATACTTCCCCGCTGATAGCGATCGTTCTCCACGACCCGAACACGCACCGTGGCGGGTCCGGTGGCCGCCTCGGCGATCACTTGCTCCTTGTGGAGTCCCACCACCAGGACGGCTTCGGAAACCCCCAGGGCAGCGAGGGCCTCCAGATACCGGCGCAGGAGCGTTTTCCCGCCGATGTCCAGAAGGCACTTGGGCGCGGCTTCCGCGCGGGGTTTGGGCTGCCACCCCACACCGGCGGCGAGAATGATGGCGCGCACGCTTATTCCTTTGCCGGGCGAAACGCCCACAGGATTCGAGAACTTGCGGGCGATGCTACGCGAGGACAAACCGAGGTGTCAAGCGGAAAGCCGCACCGGCGCCCCGCTTTCCAGCCCGGCCCGTGATGTGGTACAGTGTCGCCGCCGTGTGCGGTGGGCGCCCACCGCGCGCCGGCCTTTCGTTGCTGACCCGGCATCCATCGAGGAGGGCGTGATGGCCCATGCTGACTTGCGCGAGTTCATCGCCGTCCTGGAGCGAGCCGGCGAGCTCCGGCGCATCCGCGCCGAGGTGGACCCGGCGCTGGAGATCACCGAGATCACGGATCGCGTCAGCAAGCGGGGCGGACCGGCGCTGCTGTTCGAACGGGTGAAGGGCTCCTCCATGCCCGTCCTGATCAACGCCTTCGGCAGCCCGGCCCGGATGAGTCTCGCCTTCGGAGTGAACTCTCTGACGGACCTCGCGGACGGGTTACAGGAGATCCTGGACCTCAAGCCGCCCCAGGGCCTGCTGAGCAAGCTTATGATGCTCCCCAAACTCCAGGAGCTGGCGAGCGCCTTTCCGAAAACCGTCAAGGACGGTCCCTGCAAGGAGGTGATCGTGCGGGACACGCCGTCCCTCGCGGGCATCCCCGTCCTCCAATGCTGGCCGCAGGACGCCGGCCGGTATATCACTTTCCCGCTCGTCTTCACCAAGGACCCGGAGACGGGCGTGCGGAACTGCGGCACCTATCGCATGCAGCTTTTCGACGAGCGGACCACCGGCATGCACTGGCACGTCCAGAAGGGCGGCGCCGCCCACTACCGCAAGGCAAAGCACCGCGGACGCCGGGTCGAGGTGGGGGTGGCCATCGGCGCCGATCCGGCCGTCTGCTTCGCCGGAACGCTGCCGCTGCCGGAGGGCATCGACGAGATGCTGGTGGCGGGATTCATCCGCAAGAAACCGGTGGAGATGGTCAAGTGCGAGACGGTGGATGTCGAAGTGCCGGGCAATGCCGAGATCGTCCTGGAAGGATACGTGGACACCGAGGAGTTGCGCACCGAGGGCCCCTTCGGCGACCATACCGGCTATTACTCACTGGCCGACACCTACCCCGTGTTCCATTTGACCTGCCTCACACACCGCAGGAACCCGATCTACCACACCACCATCGTCGGGCGGCCGCCCATGGAGGATTGCCACATGGCCGCTGCCATCGAGACGCTCTTCCTGCCCATCATGAAGAAGCAGCTCCCCGAGATTGTGGACTTCCACATGCCCTTCGAGGGGATTTTCCACAACCTGGTTCTGGTGCGCATTGACAAACAGTACCCCGGCCACGCGCGCAAGGTGATGCACGCCCTGTGGGGCCTGGGCCAGGCAATGGTGACTAAGGTCATCGTCGTGGTGGATCGAGACGTGAATATCCGCGACTATTCCGAGGTCACCTGGAAGGCCCTCAACCATATCGACCCGGAGCGGGATACCGAGTTCGTCCTGGGCCCGGTGGAGACCCTGGACCACGCGAGCCGCCTCCCGAAATACGGCTCCAAGATGGGAATCGACGCCACGCGGAAATGGCCCGAGGAGGGCTTCACCCGGCCCTGGCCGGACGAGATCATGATGGACCCGCGGATCAAAGAACTGGTCGACCGCCGCTGGGCCGAGTACGGGCTGGCGTGAGCGCCCATCGGAGTGCGCCCAGTCTCGCGAACACACAAGGGGTAATGCCATGAGCGAACCGCATAGGATCGCGTTGCCGTCGACCGCAGCCATGTACTTTCCCCCGGCCAGCGGCAAATACGATGTCAAGCCCGGGCTGGTTCCGTTGGGAACGGACTTTGGGAACGGGGCGGCCGACACGCGGGTCTTCCAGTTCGATGCGGGGTTTGCGGAGTATCGGAAGGTCAAACAGGCGGCCCGCGCGGAGCGCCTCGGGAAATATTACCAGACCCGCGAGTTCGCGCCCGAGGTGGCCGGCGTCGTGTGTCGCTTCATCGCCCGACGCCTGGCCGAGGAATATCCGCAACTGTTCACCCTGGCGGAAGACGGCGGTGCGTTGACGCTGTGCTGCGCCCTAACGGACGAAACGTTGCGCTTCGACGCGGAAATGCAACGCGTCACCGGAGGCGATGCAGACCCGCCGTACGCCGATCCCTTCGATGCCTTGGCCGCCCAGGTCCAGGAAGACCTGGCCGTAGTACGCCGCGTGGCCAAGAAGGACTGGGCGAGCGCCATCCATCTGTGTTTTCCGTATCGTTGGACGGCGGAGGAGAAGATCGGCCTGGACTTCGTGACCATGCACCTCGCCGTTCCCGGCATGGAGACCTTCCGGAAGCCTGGCATGGTGACCAACATGGTTCAGTTCGGGCCGTTCACGCGCTTCGTGTGGGAGCTCTGCACGGACACGCGGCTGAACCACCACCGCGAGCCGCCGCCCGGGATCGCTCCAGAGGCGTGGCAGGAGCGCCCCTTCGACCCGCAGAATCCCCAGCTCTTCTTGCGCGTCGAGCGCGAGGTCCTGTGGGGATTTCCCGCGCAGGAGGCCGCCCTTCTGGCGGTGCGCATCTCGTTCCGAGACGGGGAGGAGATCCGGAAGGAAGCAGGGCTTCGCGAGCCGCTCTGCGCCACGATCGAGTCAATGAGCGCCGAGGCGTTGCGGTACAAGGGGTTGGCGGCGAGCCGGAACGACATTCTGGCGTGGCTGCGAGACGGGGCGAACGCGTAGGCGCGGAGCGCCCGGCGAGTGCTCTCCGTGCCTCGCTCCTGCGGCCGGGACCGTGGCTTCAACCTTTCTCCAGGTCGAACTCCTTCATGTCGAACCAGAACCCGGACCCGCTCACCGCGTCGATCTCGGCCTGGACGATGGCGACGTGCCCTTCCTCGATCTCCAGGAAGCGGGCAAAGAGTCGCTGCCGTTCGCCCGAGAGTTCGGCCACCATTCTCTGGTAGAAGGCGGACGTTTCCTTCTCGGCGGCCAGGGCTCGCTGGAGATGCTCGACCTCCGAGGTCGCGGGACGACTCCCCCGCATGGACTTCGCCACCTGCTGGCGCCCTGCAGCGATCCGCTCTTTGCTCGGCACCATCGTCGTGATCTCGGCCAGATCGAGGTGGCCGCTCTTGGTCCACTCCGCCAGGCGACTCTGCAGATAGGCGACGTGCCCCGCCTCCTCGGTCGCCAGTTGCTGGAAGACCTTCTTCCCGACCGGATCGGCTATCTTGACAGCCGCATCCTGGTACACCTTCAGGACCTTGTTCTCGAAGGTCAGGGCTGTTTGGATCGCCTCGTCCAACCTGATCGCCATCCGACTCTCCTCCCGACGTCTCGTACCGCCACGTGAACCGATGAGAACCGCCGCTTGCAAACAAACCGACCTCGGATCTTCTACCCTTGAGACCGAGTCGGAGTCAAGGAAAACCTCCGGCGAATCCGTTCACACCGGGGATGCAGGGTTCTCCTCGCCGCCGATGGCCGCCCTAGGAGGACCGATTCAGTTCTCCGTGGGCGTGCGCTTCGCCGCGGGGCAGTCGAAATGAGAAACATGCGCCCTGGCCCAAAACGCTCTCACACCAGATGGTGCCCCCCAATCGTTCGATGAACTCCTTGGCTACCGCCAAGCCGTACCCGGCTGACGACTCTCCGGCCGTGGGCTTGGGGGTCAACTGCACGCCCCGCTGGAACAGTTTGGCCTGGTCTTCTTGGCTCAGGCCTGGGCCTTCGTCCCGGACACTGCAGACCACCCCGTCCCGATCGGCAGATACGCGGACCCGGATAACCTTTCCGGGCGGGGAGTACTTCACCGCGTTCGAAAACAGGTTATCCAACACCACGGCGACCGTCACCCGATCCGTGCGCACCGGGGGAACATCGCCCGTGGTTTCCAGGAGGCAACGAATCTGTTTCCGATCCGCAATGCGTTGATAATAGGTGGAGAAGCGCTTGACCAGGATCGACAGATCCACTTGGTCAAATCGCAGCTCGCCGTCCGCGCCATTCGAGGTCATCATCAGTTGGCTGACGGTGTGCATCATCAAGTTGGTTGCCTGCTGCAATGCCTCCAGCCCGGTGCGAATTTGAGGGTTGGGATGGTCCGCCAGCGACAACAAGAGTAGTTCGACCGTGCCCGCTGTGATGTTGAGATAGTTGTTCAGTGCGTGTGCGACAAAACTGACAGAACTTTGACTCACCGCCGGGAGTTTCTCCAGCTCATACAGCGCCTCCTCCAACTCCCTACGGGCTCTGATAATGGCCGAGGCAATCTGTTCCTTGGTTTCCGACACTGGTCGCTCTCCTTCGCGATGGGAACGGCAAGTTCCCCGGTGTTGGTTCAGGCCGAACGGCGCGGCGGCTCCGGCGTCGCGCCGGAGCGCAGTGTAGGCGTGACGACTGCCGGACGCGGGTGCCGCCACCCCGCCTCCACCACACCCCGCCTGCGACCAGAGGCCGAATCGTCCAAGTCGCCTCCGGGCCGAGCCCGTGCAGCGTGATGATCGGCGGTCCGCATAGGAGTCGGCGTTATGCCTCTCCCCTCATTTTCCGCACAGTCTTCATCTCCTCCGCATAGCATTCCGGACAGAACCCATGGGAGAAACCTACATCAGTCCCTTCTGAGACGCTGCAGAATCCGTCTCCGACCGTCGAAGCCAACGGGTGCGTAAACCGCAACCCGCGGCCGGCGCACGCTCCCCGCTCAGGCTGCTCTTCCGGCCCGCGGGTAGTCGCGGGTCAGGCGCTTGTCAGGCGACACTCAGCGTCTTGATGCCGGCGACGTTGTCCTTGATCGCCTGGGCCGCGTCCCATAGGTCGACGGCGCGCTGGGCGTTGAGCCAGAACTCCGGCGAGTTCCCAAACAGCTTGCCGAGGCGCAGTGCCATCTCCGGACTCACGGCACGACGCCCGCGCAGTAGGTCGTTGACCGACTGGCGCGACACACCGATGGCGTTAGCGAGCCCGGACACGGTCAGGCCGTAGTCCGGGAGGAAGTCCTCGCGCAGCATCTCGCCCGGATGGGTGGGACGGCGCTTCATGGGTCCTGTGTTGGCGATGCTCATCTCACACCTCGTCTCAGTGGTAGTCACAGACCCCGACGTCGTAGGCGTCCCCGTCGACGAACCGGAAGCAGATACGCCACTGGTCGTTGATGGATATCGAGTACTGGCCTTTACCGTCGACTTCCAGTGCGTGGAACCGATTCCCGGGTGGAACCTTCAGGTCGTCGATCTGGGTCGCGAGGTCCACATACTCGAGCGTGCGGGCTGCGCGACCTGCCACATCCGGCGGGAAGCGTTTGGCCCGACCGGTGTCGTAGAGATCCTTCGTGCGCTTGTCCGCGAACGTCTTGATCATGAGGGGAGTGTAACGCGTCACGTGACGCGAGTCAACAGAGGAACTGCGGCGACCATGTTTGCCGGACGGCGCGTTTGGCTGCCGGCGCGCTTGCCGCCCGCCTACTCCTTCGCCTTGTCCTCTTGCACTATTTCGCAAGGACGAGATGCAAGCGTGACGGTCAGCGAGAATGCCTGACTCACTGGTCTAAAGCCATTGTCCGGTGTTGATCGACACGGATTGTGCGGCCGCAAGGTCGACACCCTGTGCATCGAGTCGGGCCTCGACCTTCCATTTCAACTGCGAGTCCCTGTTGCTGAGGAGTCGCAAGGCGGTACTGAGAGTCTGCCCGAGCGGCGAGTCCAAGAATTCTGGCGCATTCGCATTCGGTACGACGAGTTGGAAGTCATATCCTGCTGTGTGCCCGGCGGGGTATGCCTTTCCTTCCTCCAGCAGAACCTCATTTCTATAGATTTCGCGGGAACGCGTTCGCCGCTTCCCGCCGTTGTAGGAGGTGGTCACCTGCACGCCAATCAGGCTGACACTCAGCTGGTTTCCGTGGATAGCCTTCTTTGTATGAAGCTCGCACCTGCCAGTGATTGTATCTCCGGGATTGAACGCACCGCGTCGCAGGGACAACGTGATCGATCCCCGCATGAAACGGGCGACTTGGTACGCAATCACTGCCACAAGCCCAACACCAACTGCCGCGCCAATTACAGTCAATACGAGATTCTGTGACACGTTCGACTCTCCTGTTTGGTTCCCGCGAACGTTGTGCGCGTAACCTGCGCGCGTGAAGCCAAGCGTAGTGCGCAAATCCTGAACGCGTCAGCTCGGTGCGCGTATTCGGGGAGCAACTCGCCTCACGGGGCGTCGTTCTCGTGCTGCTTGCTGCGCTGGCCTCCAACACCCCGACGAGAAATGCTCCTGATGTAGCGCCAGCCCGCGACACATGCAGCGACCGAAATGACGACCGTGAACACGAGTTAGAACCCGAACTCGACGTGGATGCTGAGCGCGTCTCCCATTCCCGTGCGGCGCAACTTCTCCTTTCTCACCTAGCCCAACGGGGCCCCTCCCGGCGATCCGCTGCAAGCCATTCTTCGACAGCAATGATGAGAAACGCCTCACGGATTCCTTATTGTCACTCGTCCCTGATAAGACCAATCATTATGGCCACCGCCAATGATCTCCATTTTCGCCCTGGGAATAACGGCAGCAAGAGCCTTTGCGCGCCCCACGGGGATAATTGTGTCTGCTTCAGCACCGAAAATATGGACTGGGCCTTTGTGATTTGAAAGCGCCTCTACGTTGTCCCAGTCGTCCTTCAGGATCAGATCAACAAGAAAGGATGGGAATTGATCTTTGGCTACCAAAGAAAGTTTATCGAAAGGAACGATGAGTACCAACTTGTCGGGTGGCTGGCTGAGGCTTGAAAGGGATGAGGCAGGGCCCGTTCCAATCGATTCCCCGGCCACACATACCGGAGTGTGAGGGTAAGTCTCCCTAAGAAGGAGGTAGGCTTCTTTGGCCGCCCGATAAAAAGCCTCTTTCGATGGAACACCTTCACGACTCCCGTATCCTGGATATTCAAGAATAAAAACCGAATCTTCATCAGAAAAACTTGGCACTGCGTACAAGCGGTCAGATGCCTGACCAGCGTTTCCGTGAAGCATCAGCCATATGTTCTTGGGCGATTCGATCTTTCGCGAATAGCCGATGGTTTCGCCGTTTTTGGTCCATGGCGTCAGACTGTTATTATCAGGCCGATGAGTAGGATGGAAGAGCAACGCCCTTTCAATCGATGAACATCCGACCGTCCCGAAAAGGATAAGGGCCACCAAAAGCATCGATGTCGCTATTGATTTCAAAATCATAGCTGCGTCGAACGGGGCGACGGCTCAGCCGCACCCCGCCGCGGGCGGCGGGGCGAAGCCCCGGAGCACAGCGGAGGGATGTTGGCTGCCGGCACGGTTGGGCGGCGCGGCACACGACGCCCGAGGGCGGCTGGCAAGCCGCGGCTCCGTTGCACGGGCGCGGGGGCCGCCAGAAATTCGGTCACCACCCGAGTGTCGACCAGCGGGCCGGCGTGCCCAAGCCACCTGCGTGCCGAGCCCGCGCCACGCCGAAATCAGCCGCGCGGGTTTCGCGTCGGCTGAAGTGGGGGGTTAGCACCTTTACTAGATTAACGACCAGAAACCGCCGACCAGCCCGTGCTTCGCGAACAGGACCGTAGCCTCCTCTGCGCTCGCCGGTTTCCAATCAACCTCAAGGCGGGTGGCGTACCAGTCAGCACCGAGATTATATAGGATCTGGGGAACGACGATCGCTCCCTTGGGGTAGCCGCGGGACCTAAGCCACGCATCCAACTCACCTTCCGACCGGAAGGCGGTGATGTTCGCTCAGGTAAATCCGATGTCGTCCCAGAAACGCCGGGCTGGCACCAGAAAGTGGACCAGCGCTTCGCCGAGAACTTTGCGGGCGGACACCGTAAGCTGGATCGGCTCGCCTGTGGCCGGCGAGTGGGTGTAGAGGTTTCCGTCACCGAGCAGCGCGAGTATCGACAGACCGTCCCACACGCAGTTGGCGAACCATCGACGCTTACCGATGGAGACGGCGAAGTCGGTTTCCACGCCGGAGAACGGATGCGCCATCCACACCTTGTCGGTTCCTGGCAGAAGCGCAAGCCTGTGCCTCTCAGATAGGGAGTGCAGTGCCGAAGAGATGTCCGGTTCAGAGGCGCTCAATGTGGCGGCGATCTGCGCGGCCGAAGGAGCGAACCCGGTGTCACGGAGCGTCTGGATGACGACCGCGCGAACGAGCCGCTCGAATGAGTTCATTCCTGGTCCTCCGTCTTTTCATGCGATGGTGCTAACGGGGCCCGCGGTTGGGCGGCGCAAGACGCGACGCCCGAGGGCGGCTGGCAAGCCGCGGCCCCGTTGCACGGGCGCGGGGGCCGCCAGATATTCGGTCACCACCCGAGTGTCGACCAGCGGGCCGGCGCGCCCAAGCCACCTGCGTGCCAAGCCCGCGCAACGCTCCGGTTTACCGGCGGCGCGGAGCGTCGTCCGCTGCAACCGGTTGTTAGGCCTGCCTGTGACAGGCCTTTCTGTTGATTGCACGGACAACGAGACCGTAAGAAATGAATTCAGGCGCAATCACATCTCGGCGAGCCACCAGCTGTTGCGCGGCACAGCCGTTGACAATCCCCGGATGCCCCAACGCATCACCGCGGCATCAGCGCGAACACACCCCAGCCCAGGTACTCACGCGTGTACGCGGCGTAGCGCTCGGGTTCCGAGGTCAGTTGGGCTCGAACATCTTTCGCGAACTCGTCGTCGGGATTGGCTTCAAGCCATCGGCGCATGGTGAGCCACTTGGCCGCCTCGTATCTGTCCCAGCTGTCTTGGTCTGCCAAAACCATTTCCACGACGTCGTAGCCGAGGTGGCCGAAAGTCGCGAGAAGTTCTGGAAGCCTGAGAAAGTCGGAGATGGAGTTGCCAAGACACCCCTTGGCCACATCTTCCGTCGGCGGTAACTGCCGCCAGTAGGGCTCGCCGATGAGGATGATCCCTCCGGTGCGCAGGCTGCGCGCCAGAAGCTCGATCGTGCCGGCGACTCCCCCGGCGATCCACGTGGCACCGACACAGGCGGCCACACTGGCCTTCTCATCAGAGACATAGCCGGCCGCATCGCCATGGATGAACTTGACTTGATCGGCGACGCCGAGTTCTACAGCACGGCGTCTCGCTTGCTCGGTGAACAACTGGCTCATGTCGATGCCGGTGCCGCTGACGCCGTGATCGCGTGCCCAGGTGCACAGCATCTCCCCCGAACCGCTGCCGAGGTCGAGCACTCGGGCCCCCGGTGCCAGACGCAGCGCCGTGCCGAGGGTGGCGAGTTTTTCGGGTGTGATCGGGTTATGGATGCGGTGAGCACTTTCGGTGATGTTGAAGATCCGTGGGATGTCCATTGTGGCAAAGTTCCTTACGGGTGTGAATAGATTCGGTCACGGCCTAACGGGCTACGGACACCCGCCGGTCCACGATTGAGGATATGCGAATAGATCATCGTGGCGGTGACGTCGTGATGGCCCGGGAGTTCTCGTACCGCAGACAGGCGTTGATCGCCGGTCCGGCCAACTCGGTGGGATGGCGGTCGAGGGGTTTGGATTGCTGGCTGAGAGGACGGACGCCAGGTGGGGCGGGAATGCACCCGGAGTGGCCACGGTGGACGGGCCAAACCGCTGGCACGCTTCGGGTCCGGAGCGCCGTTTCTGGCCGACCCCATGGAGCCGCCTCCGCTGGTAATGAGGGAGAGGTACGATGGCTGGAAGGCTACTCTCGACTTGGTATGATTGTCAAGGCACGCACCGACACAGACGTACATCTTGCGGGGCGGCGAGGCGAGCTAGATTCCGAAGACCACGCTCTCGCTCGGGCTGCTCAAAAAGGTCCGGCTGCTAGGCGGCACCACCCATCCTACGGATGGGCACCCGGGGGCCGAGCGAGGCGTACTCCAGGTACGCCGCAGCGAGCGCGCGAGCGCGCGGGGTACCCGTCCGGAGGATGGGTCCCCGCAGATGGGCCTTTTTCAGCAGCCTGCGTCCGGCGCGAACGGCTCGACCAGGCCGGTATAGACCTTCGGCAGCGGGAAAGCCAGCTCCCCCGCCTTGCTCGTCCGAAGGCCGAGCGCCACCAGCGCCTCGACCAGCTTGACCGCGGCCGTCACCCCGTCCACCACCGGAAGCCGGAGTTCGTCTCCGATCCGTTTCGCCAGGTCGGCCATCCCCGCGCAGCCCAGGACGATGGCATCGGCGCGATCCTCGCGCACGGCGCGGCGGCATTCCTCGAGGATGGCCGCGGACGCCGAGGAGTCCGGCCGCTCGAGGTCCAATACGGCAAGGTCCGTCGCCCGGATGCCCCGGCAGTGGCGGGACATCCCGTAGGCCTCGACAAGATGGCGGGCGATCCCGACGGTCCGTGCCAGCGTCGTGACGATGGAGAAGCCGGTTGCCACCATACTGGCCGCGTGCATGGCGGCCTCGGCGATGCCCAGGACGGGACCGCGCGCGATCTCGCGCGCCGCCAGGAGCCCGGGGTCCCCGAAGCAGGCGATGACGTACCCGTCGCAGCCCTCCGCCTCGCCCCGCCGCACCTCGTCCAGCACGCCGAGCACGCTTACCGCTTCGTCGTAATGGCCCTCGATGGACACCGGACCCATCGAGGGACTCGCGGCAAGAATCGTGGTCCCCAGCGCCGCCACCGCCCGGGCCGCCGCACCGATCTTCTCGGTCATGCTCTGCGTCGTGTTCGGATTGATGACCTTGATCTTCATGCCCCACCCCTCGCATCTGCGCATAGCGCAAAGCGCATGGCGCGTAGCGCTCGGAACTACTCACTGCACGCTCTCGGGCTTTTGCAGCGATCAGCACTCATCGGTCAGCTCTCGGCTGAGAGCTGAAAGCCTCACCTCCGTCGCCCGCTCGCTGCCGGCTGCCTGCTGCCAGCATCCCCTTTTCGCCCCTGTCGCCCTTCCCGTCTCCCCTGCCCCCTGCTTTCTTCTGTGCCCCGCCGACTGCTCAAAACGGTCCAGATGCAAGGCGGCGCACCGACGGGCCGAGTGAAGCGTACTCCAGGTACGCTGTAACGAGCGCCCGAGCGCGACAACGCTGCAGATGGGCCGTTTTCAGCAGTCGGCTACACGGGGTATCGGCTGTGTCCCCAAAACTGCGGCGGAAACTCGGTAAGGTGTCTGAGTCCGCAGCGATCCAGCATCCGCTCGGTCTCCTGCTGCGCCAGATCCAGGACCTCCGCCTCGTTCACCGTCAGGACCCGCCGCCCCGCCATGAGAATCTTCCCGTTCACCACGACGGTGTCCACGTCCGCGCCGTTGGCAAAGTACATCACGCGATACACCGGCATGTTCTGCGGATAGAGGTGCGGTTTGGCCAGGTCCACCAGAATGAGGTCCGCGCGCTTGCCCGGTTCGAGCGAGCCGATCTCCCCGTCCAGCCCGAGCGCCCGCGCGGCATCGATCGTCGCCATCTCCAGGACTTTCCCGGGGGGCAGGACGCCGGTATCCCGGAAGTGCCGCCGGTGGTAGTGCATGCACTGCCACATGTGGCGGAACATGTCGTAGCCGCGATCCGGCGCCGTTCCGTCGGAGCCCAGCATCACCGTCACGCCGGCGTCCAGCAGCTCCGGCACCGGACATCGCCCCTGGATCGAGATGTTGGCGCTCGGGTTGTGGCAGATCCTGGCGCCGGTCTCGCGGCACAGGGCGATCTCCTCGCCCGTGAGATCCACGGAGTGGGAGAAGAACGCGTCCGGTCCGAGGAATCCGAACGACTCGTGCGCGAGCTTCAGGCACCCGCGCCGGATGCCGTCCTGGGTGAAGAGCACCCCGCGGGCGCGACTGAGGCTGCGAACGGCCTGGGCCTGCTCTCGTACCGCGTCCACGGACGCCTGGCCCTTCTCCGCAGCGTTGGGGTGTTGCACCGGAAACGTCAGGCAGACCCGGATCTGGCCGTCGGCCGCTCCGTGCCATCCACGGATCAGTTCTTCACAAGTGGCGAACTGCCGCTGGAAAGTGACGGACACGTCGTTTCGTGTACCGGCATCCCAGCGCGCAAATGTCCGCGGAAACGGCGGCCGACACACCCCCGCCGCCAAGAAAGACCGGATGCCGATCTGTTGCACCGCGCGGCAGTGCTGCTCGCCGTAAACCGGCTCGTCGGTCCGCATGATGTCGTCTCCGCCTCCCAGGTAGGAGACGCCGCAGGTCGTCCCGCACTTCAATCGCTCGAGCGCCGACAGGAGCGCCTCCGCCCGCCAGAACTCCTCCGTGGAGCCCACCGTGTAGATCTGCTCGCACGCCTTGTACCACAGCTCCCCCCGGCCGCCTCCCAGCGTCTTCACCAGGCCGTGCCCGGCGTGGGCGTGCCCATCGATGAGCCCCGGCATCACCACTTTCTTGGTCGCGTCGATGACCCGGGGAGCCGGGTGGGTACGCGTGAGGGTGTCGCTGTCCCCGACGGCGACGATCCGAGACCCCTCGATGGCCACCGCACCGCGCTCCAGAACCCGGCGGTCCGGGTCCATGGTGATGACGACGCCGTTCGTGATCAGAATATCCGCCATGGCACACTCCTTGGCAACGTGTCAGAGGTCAAACGGCGCGCGGGCCGGGCCCTCCACGGACCCGGCCCGCTCGCTTCGCATCCTACAGATTCTCAGGTCTTTCAAGTATGCCCCATGACTCACTCTCATCCAGGCTGCTCAAAATGGCCCAGATGCAAGGCGGAGTGCCGACGGCCCGAGCGAGGCGTACTGGAAGTACGTCGCAGCGAGTGGCGAGGCGCTCCAACGCTGCAGGTGGGCCGTTTTCAGCAGCCGTTAAGGCATGGTGACGTACCACAGCCGCAGCCGATTGTCCGGCGCCTGCTTCATGTCGATGCCCCTCTTGGAGGCCCACACGATGGGCTGCTGATGCAGCGGGATGAACGCGATGTCATCCTTGGCGATCTGCAGCGCATCGCGGATCATGGCTTCCCGCTTGGTCGAATCCACCTCGCGCTCGATTCGCTTCAGCAGATCATCGAACTTCGGATTCGAGTAACGGCCCGCGTTCAGGCCGCCCATGCCGCCGCCGCGCGTGGCGATGACCTCGGACAGGGTGCTGTAGGCATCCGCCGTGGGCAATCCCGCGTGGCCGATCATGTACATGGAGACGTCCAGGTTGTTCAGCCGCTGCGACCACTTCGCCGTCGGCTCGATCTGCGGTTCGATCTTCACCCCGACCTTGGCCAGCATCGAGACCACGGCCAGACAGATATTCTCGTCGTACACGTACCGCTCGTTCGGGCAGCTCAGGCCGACGGAGAAGCCATTGGGATAGCCCGCCTCGGCCAGGAGCTTCTTGGACGCCTCCGGATCGAAGGGCAACCGGGTGTTCAGATCCTTGGGAGCCCCCGTCAGGTACGGCGACATCACCACGCCCGCCGGCCACGCATTCCCGCGCATCACCGACCGCTTGATAGCCTCGATGTCGATCGCCTGGTAGAAGGCGCGGCGCACGCGGATGTCCTTGAACGGGTTCTTCCCTTTGACGTCCGAGTACAGCAATTCCTCCCGGTGCACGTCGAAGCCGAAGAAGATCGTCCGGAGCTCCGGCCCTTGGACGACCTGGAGCTTCGGGTCGCTCGATACCCGCTGGATGTCCTGCAAGGGAATGGAGATGGTGGCGTCAATCGCCCCCGAAAGCAAAGAAGAGGTCCGGGTCGCGTCCGATTTGATCGGGGTGAACACCACCTCGGTCAGGTTGTGCTGCGGCTTGTCCCACCAGCTCGGATTCACTTCCAGCACCGTCTTGACATCGATCTCGCGACTCTTCAGCTTGAAGGGCCCGGTGCCGTTGGCGTTCCGGTTCGCGAAGTTCTCCTTCTTCTGCTGAAGGTCGGTGGACGCTTTGGCGTCGTTCTTCTCCATCCAGCCCTTATCCATGACGAAGAAGTGGGTGAGGATGGAGAGCAGGATCGGGAACGGCTGCTTGGTCTCGATGTCCACGGTGTGGGAATCCACCTTGCGAACATCCTTGATCGGGTTGACGACCGTCATCACCAGGGCGCCGGGCGTGTTCATGCGCTGCCAGGTGGCGACCACGTCGTCCGCGTCGAAATCGGCCCCGTCGTGGAACTTCACCCCGTTGCGCAGCGTGAAGCGCCAGACGGTCGGGCTGATCGTCTTCCACGAGGTCGCCAGGGCCGGCTCGATCTTGATCTCGTAGTTATGCCGCGTGAGGCCCTCGTAGATGTAGTTCGCAAACGCGTTGGTGAAGGTGTTGTTGGACGCGTGGGGGTCCATCGTCAGCGCGTCCCCGTTGAACGCCCACGTGAACGTCTTGGCGGCCGCCGGACTCGCCGCCAGGCCGATGATCAAGAGCATCAGGATTCCGAATCGCCACATCGTGCGCATCGCGTTGCCTCCTCCCATGGAGTTACAGAAGTCCGCCGCGCCCCGTCAGGGTTCCACCGGCACGGACAGTGATCAAATCCGCGCAAGAATCGCCGATCTGCCCTTCTCTGTCAAGGCACTGTGGGCACCAGGTGCTGTGGGCGCCATGCCCTCGACAACGGAAGCGCCCTCGCTATTGACAGACGCCCTCCACCTCTCGATAATGCGCTGCCTTCGGTCCTCGCCACAGTCGCGCCGATGAACAGGGCCGGGGCGTGGTTCTTGCCGCTCAGCGGCTGCGCGATCGCGAATTGCGGGGGTGCCGTGCTCGCCTTCATCCTCACGCGGGTGGCCAACGCCATTTTGGTCATGCTGGTCGTCGCCTTCGTGGCCTTCTCGCTGTTCAACTTCGTGGGCGACCCGGTCACCAACATGCTGGGCGAGAACGCCCCGCCGGACCGGAAGGCCGAGCTGCGCCTTTCGCTGGGTTTGGACGAGCCCATGCCCGTCCGGTTCCTGCGCTTCCTCCAGCACGCGGTGCAGGGCGACTTCGGCATGTCCTTCCGAAACCTCCAGCCCGTCTCTTCCGTGCTGATCGCACGACTGCCGGCTACCCTGGAACTGAGCGTCATGGCCGTCCTGCTGGCGCTCGGCCTGGGGATCCCTGCCGGTGTCTACACCGGGCTGCACCGGAACGCCTGGTCCAGCCAGGCCATCCAGGCCGCCTCCCTGGTGGGGGTGTCCATCCCCTCGTTCCTTACCGGCATCCTGCTGATCCTGGTTTTCTCCGTCAAGGTAACCTGGCTGCCCTCCTACGGACGCGGGGATGTCCTCCGCGTCGGCTGGTGGACGACCGGCCTGTTCACGGCCAGCGGACTGAAATCCCTGATCCTGCCCAGCATCACGCTGGCGTTGTTCCAGACCACGCTCATCATGCGGTTGGTCCGCTCCGAGATGCTGGAGGTCCTGCGCACCGACTATATCAAGTTCGCTCGAGCCCGCGGGTTGAGCAAGCGCGCCGTGCACTTCGGCCACGCCCTGAAGAACACCTTGATCCCCGTCATCACCATCACCGGGCTCCAACTCGGCTCCATCATCGCTTTCGCCATCATCACCGAGACCGTGTTCCAGTGGCCCGGGATGGGCTCGCTGGTCATCCAGGCCATCACCTTCGGCGACATCCCCGTGCTGTCGGCGTATCTGGTTCTGGTGTCCGCCCTCTTCGTCGCCATCAATCTGATCGTGGACCTGCTGTACTACTTCGTGGATCCGCGCTTGCGCGTGGGGCACGTCGCGGGAGGCTAACAGGCTGCTGAAAAAGGCCCATCTGCCGCGTTGTCGCGTCTCGGCACTCGCTGCGACGTACCTCCAGTACGGCTGGACCCGGCCCGATGGGTACCCCCGGCCTGCGGCGCGCCGCCTTGCAGCTGGGCCCTTTTGAGCAGCCTGGGTACGAATGCGTTTTTTAGCATCGCGCTAAACACAAACTGAGAAACCGCATGACCGCCATGGGAGGAGTTGATTGGGAGACGGAGCGACTGGGAGATTGGGGGGAAGAATGAGGCCACGACCCTATGTCGGCATTGTCTCCCACTCGCCTTGTCACCCACTCCCCCGATCATCGTTCAGCGTCCTTGACGTCATGGGGTACAGTAGTTTCGCTGTGGGGTTGACATGGCAAGGGCGGGATTGATCGCAGATCTCCGGGACCGCGTCACGCGCGGGCGGGACAGCGACCTCTGGTATCACTTCACCCGATCCCCCGTGACGGTCGTCGCCGCGGCGGTGACCCTTCTGTTCCTGGCGCTGGCCGCGGCGGCCCCCGTGCTCGCGCCACAGAACCCTTTTGACGCGGCCGCGCTGAACATCGGGGATTCGCGGCTGCCGCCGGCGTGGATCGAGGGGGGCCAGTTGCGCTATCCGCTCGGCACCGACAGCCAAGGCCGGGACGTCCTCTCGACGATCCTGTACGGCTCACGGATCTCGCTGGGAGTGAGCGCCGCCGCAACCCTGTTCGCCATGCTCCTGGGCGTCGCGCTGGGACTCGTCAGCGGCTATCTGGGCGGGCGGATCGAGAATCTCATCATGCGGCTGGCCGACGTCCAGTTGAGTTTTCCCACCATCCTGATCGCCTTGCTGATCGACGGGATCGCCCGGAACGCCCTGCCCAAGAACGTTCACCAGGATCTGGCCATCCCGATTCTGGTCCTGGCCATCGGCATGGCCAGCTGGGTCCAGTACGCCCGGACAGTCCGCGGCTCGACTCTGGTGGAGAAGAGCAAGGAGTATGTCCAGGCGGCCCGCCTGATCGGGCAGCCGACGGCGCACATCCTGTTCCGGCACATCCTCCCCAACGTCCTGGGCCCGGTGCTGGTGATCGCCACGCTCGGTCTGGGCCTCGCCATTCTGACCGAGGCCACGCTGAGCTTCCTGGGGCTCGGCGTACCGGCCACCCAGCCGTCCTTGGGGACCTTGATCCGGATCGGCAACGAGGTGCTCTTCTCGGGCGAGTGGTGGATGACCATCTTTCCGGGCGTGTGGCTGGTCGCCCTGGTGCTGGCGGTCAACCTGTTGGGCGACTGGCTGCGGGATGCGTTGAATCCGAAACTGCAATAACGGACGATGGACACGGGACAGCATTTGCAGGACGTGCAGACACCGGGGACGAAGGCGGCCCCCGTCCTCCAGATCGAGGATCTGGCCGTGGAGTTTCCCACCCGTCGTGGGATTCTCACCGCCGTGGACGGTGTGTCCCTGTCCATTGATCCGGGCGAGGTTCTGGGCGTGGTGGGCGAATCCGGCGCCGGCAAATCCATCACCGGCACCGCGGTCATCGGCTTGCTGGAGCCGCCCGGGCGGATCGCGCGAGGCCGCATCCTGCTGCGCGGCGAGCGGATCGACGGACTGCCCGAGGATGCGCTGCGCCGGATCCGTGGCCGCCGGATCGGCGCCGTCTTCCAGGACCCGCTCACCTCCCTCAATCCCCTCTACACCGTGAGCCGGCAGCTCGTCGAGACCATCCGGACGCACGTGGACGCCACGCCGACGGAGGCGCGTCGCCGCGCGGTCCAGCTCCTCCAGGAGGTGGGCATCCCCGCCGCCGAGCGGCGGATCGATCATTATCCCCATCAGTTCTCGGGTGGGATGCGGCAGCGGGTGGTGATCGCCCTGGCGCTCTGCGCGAATCCCGAGCTGGTCATCGCCGACGAGCCGACGACTGCCCTGGATGTCTCCATCCAGGCCCAGATCATCACCCTGCTCAAGCGCATGTGCCGCGATCACGGTGCCGCCGTCATGCTCATTACCCACGACATGGGCGTCATCGCCGAGACGGCCGACCGGGTGGCGGTGATGTACGCCGGCCGTCTGGTCGAGATCGGCCCGGTTCGCGACGTGATCCGCCAGCCGAGGCATCCGTACACGATCGGCCTGATGGGCTCGATCCCCAGCGTCCACCGACGGGTGTCGCGCCTGGTCCAGATCGACGGCGCCATGCCCCGCCTGAACGAGATTCCGCCGGGCTGCGCCTTTCACCCGCGCTGCCCGCGGGTTTTTGAACCCTGTCGAACGTTGCGGCCCGAGCTCAGGCCGACGGATTCCGGCGCCGCCGCCTGCTGGCTCTTCGGCGGCGCGCCGCCGTCGCCAGGCGAGGCACGATCGTGAGCGGCCGGCCGACCTGCGGGGCGCCGGCGACGGGCCCATTGATCGAGGCCAGCGATCTCGCCCACCATTTCGACGTGTCCCGGCCCTGGCTGGCCCGCGTGCTGGAAGGACAGCCCCGCACGCTGCTCAGGGCTGTAGACGGGATCAGCTTCGACATCCGCCGCGGGGAGACGCTGGCCCTGGTGGGAGAATCGGGCTGCGGCAAGTCCACGGTAGCCCGCCTGCTGGTCGGACTCTACACCCCGACTCGCGGGGTGATCCGGTTCGACGGCATCGAGCTCGCGGGCCTGCGGGCGCGGGCGGAGATCGCCGCCGTCCGGCGGCGGTTCCAGATGATCTTCCAGGATCCCTACGCCAGCCTGAACCCGCGCTGGCGGGTGAAGGAGATCATCGCCGAGCCGATCCGCGCCCACCGGCTGGTCGCGGGCGCCGGTCCGCTGCGGGCGCGGGTGGAGGCCCTCCTTCGCCAGGTCGGTCTGGCGCCCGCCGACGCCGACAAGTACCCGCACGAGTTCTCGGGCGGGCAGCGCCAACGAATCTCCATCGCACGGGCGCTGTCGAGCAACCCGGAGTTCCTGGTCTGCGACGAGCCGACCTCGGCCCTCGACGTCTCCGTACAGGCGCAAATCCTGAATCTCATGAAGGATCTCCAGCGGGAGTTCGGGCTGACCTACCTCTTCATCTCCCACAACCTGGCTGTCGTCCACCACATCGCCGACCGGGTGGGCGTCATGTATCTGGGGCGGCTCGCCGAGCTGGGATCGGCGGAAGAGATCTTCACCCGACCGCAGCACCCCTACACGCGGATGCTGCTGGAGGCGATCCCCGACCTGGAGGTCACCGGCGAGCGCCGGACGCCGGTCGCCGGCGAGGTCCCCAATCCTCTCGATCCCCCCACCGGCTGCGCGTTCCACCCTCGCTGCCCGTGGGCGACCGACCGCTGCCGCTCGGAACGGCCGGAGCCCATGGCGGCCCCCAACGCGACCCTCACCGCCTGCCACGCGGTCGAGGAGAGGCGGCTGGACCGCCCCGAAGGAGGGACCCCGTGATCCGCAACGATCCGTCCTACCCCCGGGACCTGATCGGCTATGGCCGTCGGCCGCCGCACCCCCGCTGGCCGCACGACGCCCGGCTGGCGCTGCAACTCGTGGTCAACTACGAGGAGGGGTCAGAGAACTGCGTCCTGCACGGAGACGCGGGGTCGGAGACCTTTCTGTCCGAGATCATCGGGGCCGCCGCCTTTCCCATGCGACACCTCAGCATGGAGTCGCTCTATGAGTACGGAAGCCGAGCCGGCTTCTGGCGGCTTTACCGGATTTTGACGGCACGCCGGATCCCCGTCACGATCTTCGGCGTCGCCATGGCGCTGCAGCGCAACCCCGAGGCGGTGGCCGCCATGCAGGAGGCCGACTACGAGATCGCCTCCCACGGGTGGCGCTGGATCAGCTATCAGGCTATGGATGAGGCGACGGAGCGGGAGCACATCCGACTGGCCGTCGAGGCCATCCAAAAGCTCACGGGAGCCCCGCCGGTCGGCTGGTACACCGGCCGCGACAGTCCCAACACGCGGCGTTTGGTGGTGGAGCACGGCGGTTTCCTGTACGACGCCGACTCCTACGCGGACGACCTCCCGTACTGGGTGGACGTGGTCGGGAAACCGCACCTCGTCGTCCCCTACACCCTGGACACCAACGACATGCGCTTCGCCACGGCCCAGGGGTTTAACAGCGGGGATCAGTTCTTTGCCTACCTGAAGGACGCCTTCGACGTGCTGTATGCGGAGGGGGCCGAGGAGCCGAAGATGCTCTCGGTGGGGCTGCATTGCCGCCTGGCGGGCCGGCCGGGGCGCGCCGCCGCGCTCATGCGCTTCCTGGACTACGTCCAGCACACACGACCGGGTCTGGATCTGCCGCCGGGCAGACATCGCCCGGCACTGGATCGCCCACCACCCCCCGCCGCATTGATGCGGGATAAGCAAGACACGCGGCCGACCAATGGCCACAAGAGGCACAAAATCCACAACCGGGTCCGATTCCAAAATCTTCCGGCTAGGTCAGCGCCTTTCCTGACAAGAGGAACGCGAAATACTCACTTTCGGGCAGGCTGCTCAAAAAGGCCCATATGCAAGGCGGCGTCACCCATCTTCGATGGGTACCCGGGGCCGAGTGAGGCGTACTTCCTGTACGCCGCAGCGAGTGCCCAAACGAGCCAACGCCGCAGATGGACCTTTTTCAGCAGCCTGCCAAGGGGGACAAGGTGAAAGCAGAGATCGTCGCTGTCGGCACCGAGCTGCTGCTCGGTCAAACCGTGGACACCAACTCGGCCTACATGGCGCAGCAGCTCACCACCATCGGGGTGGACGTACACTTCAAGTCCACCGTCGGGGACAACCTGGAGCGGATCAAGACGACGCTGCAGAACGCTTTGAACCGCGCCGACTTCGTGCTGACCACCGGCGGCATCGGGCCGACGCTCGACGACCTGACGCGCGAGGCGGCCGCCGAGGTCACGGGCCGGCCGCTCGTCTTCAATCAGCAACTCTACGATCAGATCGCCGACTTCTTCAAGCGCGTGGGACGGCCCATGGGGGAAAACAACCGCAAGCAGGCCCTCATCCCAGAGGGGGCCATCCCCATCGAGAATCCCGTGGGCACGGCACCGGGGTTCATCGTGGAACAGGGATCGCGCGCCATCGCGTCGGTCCCCGGCGTACCGCACGAGATGCGCCACTTCATGGAGCACGCCATCCTCCCGTACCTGCGACAGAAGATGGGCATCCGGGAAATCATCGTCTCGCGCGTCCTGAAGCTCTTCGGCATCGGAGAGAGCCTCGTGGATGAAAAGATCAAGGACCTGATCGAGGCGGGCTCGAATCCGACCATCGGCCTGCTGGCGCACACCCAGATCGGCGAGGTCCATATCCGGCTCACGGCCAAGGCCGAGCATGCCCCGGACGCGCAGGCCATGAACGCCGCCCTGGAGGGAAAGATCCGGGAGCGGCTGGAGACGTTCATCTTCGGGACCGACGACGAGACCTACGAGGGAGTCCTGACGCGGCTCCTCCACGACGCCGGGCTGACGCTGGCGGTTGCCGAGACGAGCTATGGCAGCTCCATCATCCAAACCCTGAAGGGGCTGGCGGGCAGCGATCGGTTCCTGAGGCTCGGCGCCACGTTCACCTCCCCGACGGCGGCCGGAAAGCTCCTGGAGATCCCTGCATCAACCCTCGGAACCTCACCGATCCTGGGGGAGCAGGCGGCCCGATCCCTCGCGGAACGCGTGCGGGTGCTGGCCGGAGCAGATCTCGGCCTGGCGCTCACGGGGCAGGCGGCGAAGGACAAGAACCAGGATCACGTCGTGCAGATCGCCCTGGCCCATCCCGGTGGCACCGACAGCCAGGAAGCGCGCTGGCCGCACGCCATGCGCTTCGTCGAGAACCGCACCACCAAGCTGGCCCTCGCCCAGGTGCGGAAATATCTGCTGGACCGGAAATAGGGTAGAGTAGAGCCTGGGAATCTGAAGGTAGGTCGGGCCTATCTGTTCCCGCCCCTTTCGTCTGGCGGTGCCTCACGAGCCCGACCGTGCCCGGACGCCAGCACCCCCTCATCGAACCGGACGTGCGGTTTGCCCGCATCCGGCTCTCCGATCACCTTCACCGCCCGGCAGACGCCGGAGCAGGCCACGGCGCCCGCATCGGCAACCGGTAGAGCCCCAGCCGCCCGTACAGCACAGTCTACGGGAAGGCCTGGTAGGCTCGCGTCCGGAGCCGGTGCTTGCGCCGCAGGTACGATCCGGACCCGCTCGCTGACGAACCACCGGAGCGCGCTGAAGGTCGCGCGTGCAGTGCTGAAAGTGGAAATACCCGGCCCATCCGCGGACCACGCGATTGACCGCCGTGATGACCGTCGGCGTCGGCAGCGCCAGATGCGTCACGACCGGTGAGCGCCTTCACCGTGATCCCGCAGTCGCTGGCGGGCGGCGGCCGAGGGGCTGGATCAGGGGGAACGTCCGCCCGGTCCGTCGGCTCCGTGCGACCCGCACCGTGAACCCGAGGAAGGTGAAGGCCTGCTGCCGCGCGTCCAGGACTCGGTCTTCGCTGCATTCAGCGTCAACCCGAGCGCCTGGAGTTGCTCAGTAACGACCGCTTGCACCTGGCGCCGCCTGCGCCCGACAGCAGATCACGAAGTCATCCGCGTACCGGATGAGCCGGGCCTGCCAGCGTCGCTCCAGCCCGCCTGCTCGCCATGCCGTGTCGAAGGCGTGCAGGTAGACGGTTCGCGAGCAGCGGGGAGATCACCCCACCCTGCGGAGTCCCGCGACGCGTCCGCTGTGCCGCCCCGCGACCTCCCGCTTCCCGTCCGTCCCGCTCGACCACCACCGGGCGCGCGCAGCCACTGTCGGTCAGCAGCCGCAGCGATGTGCCGGTCTGCGTCACGCGCGGGCCACCGCCGCCAGCAGCCGGTCATGGGGGATCGAGTCGAAGTAGGCCGTCAGGTCGGCGTCGAGCACCTGCGTGTAGCCCCGCGGCGAGGTGGGCGCGGATCTCCTCCACGGCCTGGTGCGCGCTCTTTCTTCGGGCGGAAGCCGTAGGAGCACGGCTGGAAGTCCGCCTCGAAGATCGGCTCCAAGCACCAGGCGGGCCGCGGCTCTGGACCACCCGGTCCCGCACCGTCGGGATGCCGAGCGGGCCGCTCGCCCCCACTCCGCTTGGGGATGGACACACGCCGGACGGGATCGGGCCGGTAGGTGTGCGTCCGGAGTTCCTCGGCCAGACGCGCGAGGAACGGTCGACCCCGTCCGCCTCCACGGCCGCGATCGTGACCCCGTCCACCCCGGGGCGCCCCCGTTCGCCCGCACCAAGGCCCAGGCGTGACGCAGGACGTCCGCCCGGTGCACCTTGTCGTAGAGGAGGTAGAACCGGAAGGTGGGCTCCGACTTGGCCTTGCGGTAGAGCTTCCGCTGGAGGGTCGCGCACTGCCTCCGGAGGTTCGAGCCTCACGGCAATCCTCCTCGCGTGCCCGCCGTTAGGAAGCGTGGTGAGAGTGACGGCCCCTTCCCTCGGATCGGGTTGTGTTGTCCCGACCCTCCCAGCGGTACTACCGGACACCAATTAAGGCGTTCGTGCGTGTCGTGCGCGAAGCGAGGGAAACGGCGGGCCGGGTGAGATCGGTGGGCTGCACGAAAAGGAGAGGGCATGACAACCGCCATCAGGCCAATGAAGATCGAGGTTCCGCAGGACGTGCTCGACGACCTGCGCGAACGTCTGGCGCGCACGCGCTGGCCGGAGGCCATGCCGGAAGGAGGCTGGAGCCGCGGCGTGGACCTCGCCTACATGAAGAACCTCGTGGCCTATTGGCTGGACGAATACGACTGGCGCGAGCAGGAAGCCCGGCTGAACCGGCTCAACCATTTCAAGGCCGACGTGGACGGTCTGGGCATTCACTTCATTCGCGAGGAGGGGAAGGGGCCGAATTCCCTGCCGCTATTCATGATGCACGGCTATCCGTGGTCGTTCGTCATGCTGCTCAGGATTCTGCCCCTGCTCACGGACCCGGCCGCCCACGGCGGCGACCCCGCCGACGCGTTCACGGTGATCGTCCCCTCGATCATCGGGTTCGGGTTCTCGGACTACCCGAAGACGGCGGGCTTCGGGTTTCAGCACCACCCGGAGAAGTACGACAAGTTGATGACCGAGGGGCTGGGGTACGAGCGGTACGGCATCGAGGGCGGCGATTGGGGCGGTTTCATCACGGCGCCTTACGGGTACCTGTGCCCCGAGCACCTGGTGGGCATCCATCTGAACTGCCTGTTCCCGAGGCTCGGAGACGAGCGCGAACCGGAAGACAAGGACCCGGACCTGTTGCGTGGGCTGGGCATGAAGTGGGCACCGGTGAAGCCGAAAGATCCCGAGATGCTCTGGTATTGGAAGAACGTCGAACGTTACTGGATTGACGAGGGAGCGTACTGTCACCAGCAGATGACCCGGCCGCAAACCCTGGCGGTGCCTCTTTCCGATTCGCCGGCGGGCCTGGCGGCCTGGATTGTCGAGAAATGGCGCGCTTGGAGCGGGTGGGGCGATGATTTTGAGAGCGTCTTTCCGCGCGACATGATCATCACCAACCTGATGCTCTACTGGGTCACGAACTCCTTCTGGTCGGCCATCCGGCTCTACAGCGAGTCCTACTACAATCCGTGGGAGCTGGAACCTGGAAGGCGGATCGAGGTGCCGACGGGAGTGGCCGCCTACCCGCACGAACTTGCGCCGATCGTGCGTCAGCGTGCGGAACGCTACTACAATGTCACCCGCTTCACGAAGTTCGAGAAGGGTGGCCATTTCGCCGTGCACGAACGCGCGGAAGAAATGGCCGAAGAACTGAGAGCGTTTTTCCGGCCGTTGAGGATTCCCGCATAAACCGAAACCTTTCACCACAAAGCACGAAGACACAAAGGGCCTGGAACGACCCGTCATCTCCGATGGCACCCTGGGACAATCTTGTGCGGCCCCACGGGACCGCTGGCTACGCTGGCGATTCGGAGAATTCGGCCTGTCCGATAGTGCTTTGTGGTGAGCCTGCAACGTATGGGTTTGGAGCGCCCGTCAAGGAGCACACGAAACGAGTCGATTGCCAGAAAATCGAAACGGGCGAGGCTTGCCTCTGGCCTGTCTCGCCCGTTTCGCATCTTCACTGCTCTTAACCAATCTGCACAAGACGCCTCGCGCAGAGGCGCATCCCAATCGTCCCCGTCAGTACTTCGCCTTGATCCTGTCGAGTTGCTCTTTGGTCACCCCCGGCACGCTGCCGCGTGTTTCCCACCGGTTGAGAAACCAGGCGCCCTCACCGCCAAGCCACTCCTTGATCGTTTGAAGTTTCTTGGCGCGGTCCGCGTCGGTAGAATCCAGGAAGACGTACATGTTCCCGGGCTTTCCGTCCGCGTTCTTGCCGTCGTCGAGGCGCCGTATCAAAGAACCGGTGGCGGGCCAGACCACATGGCGCATGAAGTACTCGTACAGATCCATGCGCGGACCCACGTTCTGCTTGGTCCATTTCTCCCAATCGAGGTTCCATTCCTCATAGACGGGGGCTTTCGCCCCGTGGCACGCCGCGCACGAGGCCTGAATGATCGGCTGCACGTCCTTGCGCCACGTGAGGTCTTGCGCGGCAAACGAGGTGGCGATTCCCAAGAGAGCGAGATCACTGCGAGGTATTTCATGTTGTCCTCCTCTCCTCCATTCGCCTCGCGCGCGGTCGGCCAACAGGCCGCGGGTAGTTGACCCGCTCAAGAGCATCCGCGTGGACGGCGCACGGGTCAAGGCCGAAGTGACACAGCGGGGTCACCGAAACGATTCGCCACAAAAGGCCCGAGAGTCACCAGCGGGCGACACTCAGACTTCGCCGAAGATCGCGGCAAGCGCCGCGACCACGCGGTCTTGGTCCGCCTCGGTCATGTCGGGAAACTGGGGCAGACTGACGACGCGGTCGGAGATGTACTCCGCGTTTGGGAAATCGCCTCGCGTCCAGCCATACCGTTTCGCGTAGAAGCTGCTCAGGTGGATCGCCTGGTAGTGCAAGCCGGTGCCCATCCCCCGCTCTCTGAGGCAGAGCATGAGGTCATCGCGGGACGCGCCAGAAGCGTCCGCCTCGACTAGCGGCGCGAAGAGATGCCACGCGTGCGTATGCGGGTAGGCCGGCGTCCGGGGACACCTCAGGCCGGGGCAGGCGGCGAGCGCTTGTCGGTACCGATCGGCCAGTCGGCGGCGACGGTCATTGATCGCGTCCAGCCGCGGCAACTGGTGAAGGCCCAGAGCGGCTTGCAGGTCCATCATGTTGAACTGGTATCCCGCGAGGCCGATTTCGTAGTGCGGCAACCCGCGCCGCGCCAACTCAGACGTCGCCTCGCGGTCGATCCCGTGAAAGCGCAACAACTTGATGTCGCGTTGCATCTTGGCGTCGCGGGTCACGACGCAACCACCCTCGCCGGTCGTGATGTTTTTGTTCGGGTGGAAGCTGAACACCTGCGTGTCGCCGAAGCTCCCGATCCGCCGTCCCCGGTACTCGCCGCCGATGCAGTGGGCGGCATCCTCGATGACGCACAGCCCGTGCCGCGCCGCCGCGCTCATGCGCTTCCTGGACTACGTCCAGCAACACGACCGGGTCTGGATCTGCCGCCGGGCAGACATCGCCCGGCACTGGATCGCACAGCATCCGTTCCGAGCCTGCCCGTGATCACAGCCCATCGCCGACATCGCTTCGAGACCGGTCGGCCGTGGCAAGAGAGGTGGCCGGCGCTTCCCGCGGTGCTGTCGCGCCTTAGGAGCCGTTACGAAATACCCTATACATCTCTTTCTATTTCGTTACGGCTCCTTATGCCGTTTCGGAATGTCTCCGCTCAACTTATTCTTTGACAACGGCTCACCGCCCGAAGAGATCCGCGCCCGAGAGGCGGATCTCCCGGACCTCGTCTCCTGGGTTGGCCAGACGAACAAACAGCGCGATGTCGCCGTCGGCCCTCTGGCGGACCATCCAGGTGGCAAGCGTGCGAGTGGCGTCAGGCCCCTTGCCGGTGCGCCAGATGGCGTGATCCACCCCGCCGTCCCGTGACGCGCTGATCCGTTCGAAGTCGGCCGGGCCGAAGGGGCCGCCGGTTCCCAGCACCTCGTGGATCCGGGTCGAGCGTTCCCGGCTGCTCTCGCCGATCTTGGCTGGGTTGAACCGGACCATCGAGGGCAGGACATAGTGATTGGTGTGCGCGATGATACCTCCGACGGGCTTCCCGATGGCAAAGGTTCCGCCCGGGCCGACTTCAACCACCGCCGCCTGCCGCCGGTCGGCGATCAGGAAAAACGTCGGACCGAGGAACAGGTCCTGACGGCTCAGCGCCTCCTCCACCGTGGCATGCTCCCGAAGAAGTCGGCCCAGGCGGTCCTTGGTCCTGGGCATCTCCTTGAGGTCTCGCTGGCGATAGGGCGCGGTGGCCGACACGACGACGAGCCCCTTCTCGTTGACACCGGCCTTGAGACCCGGGTAGTCGTTGCCGTACGCAAAGAGGCCGTAGTAGCGGAAGCCCTGTTTCGGCGTCACGCGTTTGATCGCCTGCCGATGATCGGGCCGCCAGTCGCGGTTCTTGACCACCAGACTGCCTCCGTCCCGGGCGGCCTCCCCCACCGCCGCCCAGAGCGTACAGCTCTCGGCGGCGGGCGAACCGATCCACAAGAGCGCGATGAACAGCAATACACCTGCGTCCCACCAGGCGTTCATCCGCGTCATGACATGGCCTCCGCCAGCGCCGGCCTTCGCCCACCCATGGTCGTCAGAGAGCCGGGCGACGAAAGCCGCGACGGTGTCGAAGTATCCGGCGGCCTTCTGGCCCATGTCAAGCCGGAACCTAGCGGAACTCATGGGGCTTCCCGGCGACACCCGCGACGGTGCCCCTCGATCGTCTGACGATTTTTCTACCCACGTTGTGCCTTTTCCACGACCCGGCCTACCGGCAAGATGCATGCACCCTGATTTCTCAATGGGTTACGACCGTGATCTCCCGGTACAATTCTTGCTGTGTGTCGAGGGCGTGCATCGGTAGTCACGATGAAGGAAGGTTCGCCCACGCGCGCCACGACCACGGGGGTCAAGTCGGGCGCGACGACTTCGACCACCACGACGAGGACCCGTCCGTAATCACCCGGGCAACCTCGGTTGCGCCATCAACAACCCCGAAACGGAGAAGAGTCTATGCGATTTCGAACACTTGCTCTTGCCGCGGCCACGGCCGCGGCCTTCCTCGGGCTGACGCAAGAGGCGGCCCGTGCCCAGAATGTCAGTGTCGGCATCAGCACCCCGAGCGTGAACTTCGGCCTCAACATCGGGGCCCCGCCGCCGCTCGTGGCAGTGCCGGGGGTGCCCGTGCAATATGCGCCCTCGGTGTCGCACAACTACTTCACCTACGACGGCTACTACTATCTGTTCCATGAAGGTGGCTGGTTTTACTCGGCCCGCTACAATGGCCCCTGGATGTCGCTGGTCATCCACCAGGTCCCGCGGCCGATCCTGGCCGTCCCCGTGACGTACTACAAGCATCCGCCCGGGCACTGGAAGAAGCACGGGCCCCCGCCCTGGGCGGCAGCCCAGGGATACGACAACGAGAAGGGACACGGGAAACACAAGGAAAAGGACAAACACAAGGGCAAGGGAAAGGGCAAGGGGAACGACGACTGACGCAGACCAAAACGGCCGGGGTCGGCATCTCTGCCGGTCCCGGCCGTTTTGGGAATCCCAACCCGCACCGCTATCCCTTCAAGACTTCGCGATTCACCGGATACTTTGGGCGCTCTCCCCGCAACACCCGCAGGATGTCCTCGGCGGAGTCCTGAGCCATGCGCATCATGGCCTCCTCGGTCACGCCGGCCACGTGTGCCGTGAGGAGGATGTTGGGCACGCCGTTCAAGGGGTGAGACGGCTTGAGAGGCTCGTCCACCACCACGTCGAGCCCTACTCCGGCCAAACGACCCGCCGTCACGGCCTCGGCCACCGCGGCCTCGTCCACGATCCCGCCCCGGGCGGTGTTCACCAGAACGGCGGTGGGCTTCATCTTTGCGAGAGTCTCTTTGCCGATGAGGTTCGTCGTTTCCTTGGTGAGCGGAACATGGATCGAGACGAAATCCGCCTGAGCCAGGAGCGGCTCGACCTCCCGGCAGCGCTCGATCCCCTCCGGCCACGGCTCCTTGTACGGATCGAACCCGAGTACTCGCATGCCGAGACCCTGCCCGGTCATCCGGGCCAGCCGGAATCCGGCGCTCCCCAGGCCGATGATCCCCATCACCTTCCCCGACAACTCCAGCCCCTGATAGACCTTCTGGCTGCGCATCGCCCCGCGGGCCAGGTCCCGGTCGGATTCTCCGATCCGACGGGCCACTGCCAGGAGAAGCGCCAGCGCGTGTTCGGCCACCGAGGTGGAGTTCGCCAGAGGCGTATTGGTGACGACGACGCCGCGTGCCGTGGCGGCCGGGATGTTGATGTTGTCGTAGCCGACGCCATGCTTGCCGATGACCTTCAACTGCGACGCGGCCTGAATGACCTCCGGCGTGAGCTTGGCGACGCGAACCAGGATCGCCTGGACGTCCTTGACCGCTTCGAGGAGCGGCTGCTTTTCCTGTCCGCCCCAGGCCACGGCCTCCGCGTCGGCCCGCAGGGTTTCCCACCCGACCTGATGAATGTTCTCCGTGACGAGGACCTTTGGTTTCATGGCAACGTCGCTTCCTTTCTCGATTCGCTCCGGGTTCACTTCTCCGCGACGCCAAGCCTGTTGAGCACGTCGCCACACTTCAGGATGTCGTAGAGGTATTCCCCCGTCAGGATGCGGTCCCGCATCGCCTGCTCTTTCGCGACCGCCGCCTGACTAGACTAGAACGGACAGGCAACCCCGACCTGCGTCCCCAGGGCGGACAGTTCGCGAACCGTCGGCTCCGCCAGCGCCAGTCCGTCTCGGCGGTTTCGTTCCGCCAATTCGAACTCGATCTCGCCCGGCAGATAGATGCGCTCTATGCCGGCGCCGCGCGGGCTCTGTCGCACTTCGCGGATCAGCGTGTCCATGCGCTCCGCGAACTCGCCGATCGGGGCCAGCGCCTCCACGCGCAGCGCCCCGAAGCCGTGGCCGAGGTTCTGCGTCCCGGTGGGGTTGCCGTAGAGGTTCCCCACGGCTGGTGCGATGGTGGCGCCAGCCAGGACCCCGGACAGCATCTCGATCAAGAGCGCAATGCCGTACCCCTTGTGCTGCGCGAAGGGCAGGACCGCGCCATCCAGCGCAGCCTGCGCGTCGGTCGTCGGCCGGCCCTCGACGTCGACGGCCAGACCCGACGGGATGGCCTCGCCCTTCTTCGCCGCCAGGATGATCTTGCCGCGCGCCGCCACGCTGGTCGCCATGTCCACCACGATGGGCCGCTCCCGGCCGGCCGGCACCCCCATGGCAAAGGGGTTGGTCCCGAGAAACGGCGTCCGGCCTCCCCACAGCGCCATCGTGGCGGGGGCGTTCGTCAGGGCGAACCCGATGCACCGGGCGGTGATCGCCCGCGTCACGTAGTACGCCGCCGCACCGAAGTGGTTGCTGTTCCGGACACCCACCCAGGCGGTCCCGTACTCCGTTGCCCGCCGGATCGCCTCGTCCATGGCGCGCACGCCGACGACCGGCCCCAAGCCGTTGTCGCCGTCCAGGAGGAGGGTGGTTGCGGTCTCCCGGATTACCGCCACCGTCGGTCGCGAGTTGATCAGCCCCGCCTGAAGGCGCTCCAGATAGATCCCGACGCGGGTCGTCCCGTGAGAGGACACCCCCCGGAGATCCGCCTCCACCAAGCTATCGGCCACCGTCCGGGCGTCCGCCGACGGCACGCCTGCCCCCTCGAAGAGTCCCGCACAGAAGTCGCGCAATTGATCCGGCTTCACTCGTGTCGTCACTGCCGCCTCCACAGAAAAAAGATCACGCGCCGGCTGGCGCCGGCCGCCGACCGGTCGCCCGGCGCCAGCCCCAGCGAATCAGGGGAAAGGCCAGGACCAGGATGGCGCACGCGAGCAGGGTCCCCGAGATGGGTCTGGAGAAGAAGAACAGCGGGCTCCCCGTCCGGGACATGATCAGGGCCTTGCTCAGGTTGTTCTCGAGCATCGGCCCCAAGACGAAGGCCAGCACCAGCGGAGCCGGTTCTAGTCCGTGTCGCTTCATGAGGTATCCCACCAGCCCGAACAGGACGGTCGCCAGCACATCGGTGACGCTGTTGTTCAGGGCGTAGGCCCCCAGCAGGACAAACATGACGATCAGGGGCGACAGGATGCCGTAGGGGACCTTGAGGATCTGCACGAACAGTCCGATCATCGGCAGGTTGAGGACCAGGAGCATCGCGTTGCCGATGTACATGCTCGCAATCACCCCCCAGAACACATCCGGCCACTTGAGGAGCAAAAGGGGCCCCGGCGTGACCCCGTGGAGCATCATGGCCGCCAGCATGAGTGCGAGGACGCTGTTGGTCGGAATCCCCAGCGTGAGCAGCGGCACGAAGCCGCCGGCGGTGGCGGCGTTGTTCGCCGTCTCGGGCCCCGCCACCCCCTCGATGGCCCCGTGGCCGAACTCCTCCGGCCGCTTGGCCACCCGCCGCTCGACGGCGTAACTCAAGAGCGAGGCCACCGCCGGCATGCCGCCCGGCAGGATCCCGATGCCGAACCCGAGGACGCTGCCGCGCGCGATGGGCCAGGCTGAATCCTTCCAGTCCCGCAGCGTCGGTAGCAGGTTCTTGGGAGTCTCCAGCACCGAGCCGGTCTCCTCCCGCTGCTCGATGTTGTAGATGATCTCCCCCAGCCCGAAGAGCCCCATGGCCAGCGGCACCAGGCCGATCCCATCCCGCAGGTAGAGCGTCCCGAAGACGAACCGGTCCACCCCCTGGATATCGTCCGTCCCGATCGTGCCGAGGAGCAGCCCCACGCAGGCCATGAGCAGGCCGCGCGTCCGCGACTTCCCGGTCAGACCCCCGATGCAGGTGAAGGCGAAGAAGAGCAGCGCAAACATCTCGGGCGGCCCGAACTTCAGGGCGGCCTCGGCCAGGAACGGCGAGATCAGCATCACCGCCACCACGCTGACGGTGCCGCCGATGAACGACCCGAAGGCCGACATCCCGAGCGCGGGGCCGGCCCGGCCCTTCCGGGCCATCTGATAGCCGTCCATGCAGGTGACGACCGAGGCGGCCTCCCCGGGGATGTTGACCAGGATGGAGGTCGTCGAGCCTCCGTACATCGCCCCGTAGTAGATCCCCGCCAGCATGATGAGGGCCGGCACCATGTCCATGCCGATGGTGACCGGGAGCAGCAGCGCGATGGACGCAGTCGGCCCCAGGCCCGGCAGAACGCCGATCACCGTGCCGATCAACGTCCCCAGGAGCACGGCCAGGAGATTGCCGGGGGTCAGGGCCACGGCAAAACCGTGAAGCAGGGGACCGATGGTATCCAACCTCGCTCCTTCTTTGCTCGGCCTTACCAACCTCTGGGCAGCGGGACCACGCCGGCCGGTAGGGGGACCTTGAGCAGAACCCGGAAGAGGACGAACGCGATGAGCGGCGTCAGGGCGGCGATCCAGGCGCTCGACCGCCAGGTGCGGCTCTCCACCCAGCGGAGTTGCACGAAGAGCAGGATGGTGGTTGCGACCGGGAACCCGAGTGGATCCAGGGTGACCACGTAGACTGCCATCGTGCCAAGGGCAATCCAGAGCCGTCCCCAGCGGGACTCCTGCGTCGCAGCCGAAGGGACCGCCTGGCTCGGATGCAGGAGGAGCGAAAGGCCCAGCCCCGCCATCGCCACGACGATGAGCAACGGCCAGAACCCGGCGCCGGGGGATTTGGGGCTCCCCACCCCAAATCCCCACGAGGCCGCTGCAACCGGAATCGCCAGGAGAATGGCTCCCAGACCAAGCACCCGATCAACGGTCATGCGCACGCTCCCGCGAGCGTCGGTGTTACTTCTTCACCGCCTCGCCGATCTGGTCGTACATCGCCTTCAGGGCCTTGCGAAAGTCCTCTCCGTTGAGATACGCCAGCTCCAGCTTCAGCTTGTCGGCGTTGGCCTTGAACTGCGGATCGTCGAAGACCTTTCGGAGGCTGTCGTGGAGCTTCTGGACGATGGGGGCCGGCGTCCCCTTCGGGAAGACGAATCCCTTCTGGTTTTCGATGTAGACGTCGATTCCCACCTCGCGCAGGGTCGGCGTGTCCGGCTCCGTCGCCGACCGCTTCAGCGAGGCGTTGGCCAGGGGGCGCACGCGCCCGGCCTGGACCAGGGCATATGCCTCGTTCGGCGAGGCGACCGCCATGTTCACGTGACCTCCGGCCAGGGCGGCCAGGTTCTCCGCTCCCCCCTTGTGCGGCACGGCGGTCAGGCGGATGCCCGCCCGCTTCTCCACGGCCAGCATGGTGGCGTGGTGGATGCCGCCGACACCCGCATGGGCATAGGAGTATTTGTCGGGGTTCTGCTTCGCATCCGCCACGAAATCCTTCATGCTCTTCCAGGGGCTGTCCGCCTGTACATAGAATCCGACCCGCTCGATGATGAACCGGATGACGGGCTCGAAATCGTTGAGGGGATCGAAGGGGAGGCTCCGGAAGTGGGGCACGGCCACCGTCTCGCTGCCCCCTGCCACGTTCAGCGTATAGCCATCCGGTTTCGCGCTGGCAACGTACTGCGCGGCGATGGTCATGGCGGCTCCCACCTTGTTCACCACGACCAGGGGCTGCCCTACATACTTGGGGGCCACGTCGGCCACGGCCCTGGCAATCATGTCCGTGCCGCCGCCGGGCGCGGCCCCGACCACGACCTCGATCGGCTTGCTGGGATACTCCTGGGCCCCGACCGGCGACGCGCCGATCAGGATTGCCCACGCCGCTAGCAGGATCCATCCACGCTTCCATCCGCTACGCATGAGAGCCCTCCTTGCGCCGGGCCGCCCCGCGCGTCCGGGGTCCGCGGTCGCTGCTGTTGTGCGCTGCCGTCTGTCCGTCACCCCCCACGGGGAAGATGCGCTGGTAATCTCCCTTTCCGCCCGCCAGGTGCGTCACGAGCGCCTGCTCGTAGGCCGCTGTGCTTCGTCGCGCCAGCGCCGCCACGATCCGCCGGTGCTCCCGGATGGACGTCTGCACCCGCGCGGCGTCCAGCCAGGCGAGGTACCGGATCTGCTGCGTCTGGAGATGCGAGATCTCCAGGGACTTGCAGAGGAACGGGTTTCCGGAGATCTGCGAGAGCCGCCGGTGGAAGGCCAGGTTGCTGAGGATCATGCCGCCCATGTCGGCCGCCCGGCAGGCGCGCTCGAACTCCCGCTGGAGGTCCCGCAGCGCCCGGACGTCCGCCGGGCGGACCCGTTCGACGATGAGGGGAATCGCCGCGCGTTCCAGCGCGGTACGGAGATAGTAGACGTCCTCGACCTCTTGCACGCTGAAGTCCCGAACCACCACGCCGCGGTTGGGCTGCAGCGTCACCAGCCCGGCCCCTTCCAGCCGGCGGAAGACCTCACGGAGGAGCGTCCGGCTGACCTCGAGCCGCCGGCAGAGCTGCGATTCCAACAGCCGCTCGCGCGGCTTGAGATGGCCGAGGATGATCTCCCGCTCCAGCGTCTGGTAGACCGATTCCCCGTTCGCGGCCATCCGTGGTCGCGCGGGCCACGCCCGCACGCCTCCTCGTCGACAGGCACGACTGTACGACAGGCCGGGCTATTCGGCGGCCGTCAGGCCCTTGATCTTCTCCGGCCCCCGTATCACACGCCGGACCGGGGCCCCCTCGCCGCGGAGGATTGCCACCTCCGCTAGGGTCATCACCACGCATCCCTCCTCCAGGTGACCGGCGACGGTATGGCTCCCCTCGGAGAGGGTGATGTGGAGGTGCGGGTCGCCGTCGGCAATGATCCCCTGGATCGAGGCGATCTCGTATGATCCTTTGAGCTCCAGGTACTCCTGATGTCGAGTCATGAGGTTGGGGGGGTATCCGGCGACCGACTGATGCAGGCGGCAATCGCTGAGAGTCCCTATCCCCGAGACGACCAGACCCGTCCGGATGCCTTCCGCCCGGATCAGCTCGCGCAGCCCCTCCAACAGAAGTTCGCCCGGGTCAAATCGGACCAGGATCATCTCGGAGGTTAGACAGCGCTTGATGGCTTCCATGGGCGCCTCCTCGGCTGCCAGCGGTTGGCCAAAGAACGTCGTGCAATATTGTACGACAATATGGAGGGTGAGACATACCACGGGCCGGCACGGACGTCAAGGGGGGCATGGGGCGACAGACGGTGCGCTACCGCACCCCCGCTGCAGGCGGGGACCATTGATGCCGCGCCATGTCGATGCGGCCCGAGAGCAGGAAGCCGACCCCCTCGCGCTCCAGCAGTCGGCGCTGGCGGCCGGGGTCGGCGGGACAGACCGACGGGCTGAGCGACCCGCCTCGTTGCACGACGCGCTGCCAGGGCACCTTCGCACCGTGGGGATTCCCGTGCATCGCCCAGCCCACAACCCTGGCAGAGCGGGGAGCACCCAGCATCCGGGCGATCTGGCCGTACGTCGCCACCTTGCCCCGAGGGACACGCCTGACCAGGGCGTAGACGCTGTCGAAGAAACCAACCCTGGCGGGCCGGTCCGATGGATCCACCTGTTTCCGACGCATTGACGTCCACGGGCGTCCGCCGGGGGAACCGGCGCGCCACGGCCCGCTCCCGACTACTTGGCCAACACCCCGGCCAGCTCCACCAGTCGGGGGTCGAGAGACTTCTGCTTCCCGACCACGTCGGCCAGCGGAGTCGTCAAGATCTCGCCCTTGATGAACCCGACCAGCACGCCCCGCTCCCCGCGGGCCAGCGCGTCGGTCGCGCCGTTCCCCAGTCGGGTGGCCAGGATCCGGTCGAACGCCCCCGGTGTCCCGCCGCGCTGGACGTGGCCCAGCGTGGTGACTCGCAGATCGAAGCCGCATTGGTCTTTGTGCGTGCGGAAGTACGCGGCCATCGCCTCGGCGTTGTACTTGGCCCCCTCGGCCACCACCACCAGCGCGTGGGGTTTCCCGCGGAGGTATGAGGCGTGCAGCTCCTTCGCCAAGGCTTCGGGTTCGGTGTCCACCTCGGGGAGCAGCACCGCCTCCGCCCCGCCGGCGATGGCGGCCATCAGCGCGAGGTATCCACAGTGGCGGCCCATGATTTCAATGAGAAATGCGCGTTGATGTGACGAAGCGGTCGTCTTCAGCCGATCGATGGCTTCCAGTGCGATATTCAGCGCCGTATCCACCCCGATCGTGATGTCGGAGCCGACCAGGTCGTTGTCGATGGTCGAGGCCACCCCGACTACCGGAAACCCCATCTGGGAAAGGCAGTGCGCCCCGGTCTGCGACCCGTTGCCCCCGATCACCACCAGCGCCTCGACCCCCTGGATGTTCAGATTCCGGATAGCCTTCTCCCGTCCCGGCGCGGTTTCGAATTCTGCGCTCCGGGCGCTCCCCAGGATCGTCCCGCCTCGCTGGAGGATGCCCCCCACATCGCGGGCGCTCAAGCCCGCCATGTCGCCGCTGATCAGGCCGGCGTAGCCGTGGCGGACACCGAGCACCTCCCAGCCGCGCCCGATGCCGGTACGCACCACCGCCCGAATGGCCGCATTCATTCCGGGGGCATCCCCCCCACTCGTCAGCACGGCGATGCGTTTCATCAATTCTCTCCTCGGCGGTGGAAACATTCGGACAGCGAACGCGCGCAGAAGCCGTTATGCAATAGATCGGCTATTTCTTGTGATTTCGTTAGGGCTTCCTGTGCCGTTTCCAGAATTTCCCCGGTGAATTTATTCGTCGACAACGGGTCAGTCCGAGATCTCCTCGACGACGGCCGTCGCGTGGTCCCGGAGCGGCTCACCCTGGAACCACACCCGCCCCTCGCCGTCCATCGTCCACTCGGGACCCGATGGCGTCTCGGCGTTCTCCTCGGTGTACAGCGCGTAGCGGCCCGGCCCGGGGGCTTCGACCCCCCGATCCCACGCCATGACCTCGATGGTGTCGATGCCGCGCGGGGGATGCGAGTACACAATCCGATGCGTCGGAAACCAGGCCATGGATCGCGGCCTCTTCTCCCCTCCCTCCGATTCGCTGCACGAACCGTATCCGCCACTGCGCTCAGGTGACATTCTTGACTCCTTCCGTTCCGGAGGCCGGATCCGTCAATCCAGTACCAACGCGGGCTTCCCGAAGCGTGCTCGCAGCGCGTTGATCGCCCGCTGAATGATCGGTCTGGCGACCAGGCGTCGCTCAATCCGACGTTTCCCCGGAAAATCCAGCAGCATCAGCCCGATCAGAATCGTCAGCAACCCCTGCCCGGGCACGCCGGGAAGGGACAAGAGCAGCCCGAACAGGATCAGCACCGCACCCAGGATGTTCTTGAGAATCACCCTGATCCAGCGAACGATCAGATGTCGGCCCACCAGCGGCGAGACGAAGTTGTCCTGAAAGTAGGTGGCCGGAAGGCGCACCAGCACGATGGTGACCGCGGCCAGGCTGAGGACGGTCGTCCCGGCGAACAACCCCAAGCCCAGCGCCGCCTTCTGCCCCCACGAGAGCGACTCCAGGAAGGCAGCCACAACGTTCTATCCGTTCCCCATGCGAAGAGCCGCCGGCACGGTCTACACCGGCGGGCGATCGAGGCGAAGGCGGGAGGCAGCCTCGCTCATCATGGTGGCGAACCATTGGGTGGTTTCGGCACGCTCCCGCTGGAGGCGCTCGCCGTCCGCTTTGAGTCGGCCGACCTCGGCCCGCAACTGCTCGCAGTCCCGCTGGACCCGCTCGTTGTCCTTCTGGGCCGTCTCCGCCACTTCCCGGAGATGGTCGCAATCCTGGAGGATCTTTTGGAGGATCTCGAGCACACCGCGCCCTTCTTCCATCCACTGGACCAACTGCTCCCGCTCCGCCCCCACCACCGCACTCGTCATAGCTCGTTCTCCCCTGCCGTCGTGCGCCTGTTATTGATCATGCCGCCGAGGTCGCCCCGCTCCGCGTGGGCCGCGCAATTGCGCAGCAGAAAGACGGGCTTGAGCTTACCCGTTGTCGCCGGATTCGGTCAAGTACTGTTCACCGCGCCCGCGGGGCGCCGCGATCGCAGCGGTCACCGGCGGCCACCCGCGGCCACGCGCGGCCCTTGACCTTGGTTCACGTCCGGCGTAGAGTGTGTTGGAGCTTCTGGGTTTCTTGACAGACGATTCACCTGGGCGGCAACACTCGGGCAGCACGGGTCACCGCAGGGAGGAGAACCGTCATGGTCCATTACGTCGTCATCACGGCGCGAAACCATACGGACCTGTACGGCTACCTGCGCCGGCAATTCGCGGGGGACGACAACGTACAGGTCCTCCTCGATCGCCGGTTCGACGGCCGGCGGCGGCGGCAGGAGGCCCACCGAACGGACCGCCGCAGGGCGGACCGCCGGAGCGGCCGCGGCCGAGAGGGCGAACTCTATGCCCATGGCTTTTTTGTGATCCGGCAGTTCTCGGCACTCCAGTGGCGGCCGCCGTGGTGGGGATCGGAAACGCCCGACCAGGCCGCCGGCATTGATCAGCAGCAGCGACTCGAGGCCGCCAAGACGATACACGCCCGAGAGCGGGTGGCCGGTTGGATCTCCGAAGGTCAGCGCCTGCTCGCCCTCGTCCCCAAGCTCCTCCGAGAGCACGAGCACCTTGCGGCCCGGGCCGAGGGCGCCGAGCGCAAGGGCGAGCGGCTGGAAGAGGAGGTCCGGCGTCTCAGAAACGAGAACGACCACTTCCGCCGCGAGCGGCGACAGGCGGTCGAGACCCTGAAAGCGCTGACCAAGAACCTGTACGAGTCAGAACCCGGAACGCCCTGACCCGGCGCCTGGAGGACGCACGCCGCATGAAGATCAAGAATGCCACCCCCATTCCCACACCGCCCCCCGCCGCGGACCAGGCGGAACGGACCAGCAAGGCCAAGAAGGCCCAGAAAGCATACGCCAAATCCGCGACCGCTCCCACCGCCCCCACCCGCACCGACCGCGTGGAAGTCTCGGACGCGGGACGGGCCATGCAGGCCGCCGCAGCAGCCTTGAAGCAGACCCCACAGATCCGCGCGGACAAAGTGGCGGCGCTGAAAGCCCGGATAAACGACGGGACCTACCAGGTGTCCGGAGAGGATATCGCCGAGCGTATGCTGGCGGACGACCTGTTGGGCTAGGCGCCGCCCCCCGACGACCCACCCCCGATAGCCCGCCGTGTCGCTCGCTCGCCCTGGACGTTCGCCACTCCTGCCACGGGTCGTGACATCATTCCCCGGCGGTCTGATGGCGTGGGTAGGCGCCGAAGTCGCGCGTTGCCTGCCGCGCCGCCAGGTAATTCTGCAGGCTGGTGCCGGGCTGCAGCACGTTGCCGGTGGCGATCACCAGGCCGCCGCCCTGCGCCGCGTGGCGAATCGCGTACGTCACCTCGGCCCGAGCCATCTCCGGCGTGCCCTCGATCAGCGTCTCACAGTTGATCCCGCCGAAGAAGCAGAGACGCGCGCCGTACCGCTCCTTGAGTAGACGCAGGTCCATGCCGATGTTGGGCTGGATGCCGTGCCAGCCGTCGATCCCGGTGGCGGCGAGGTCGTCCAGGATCGACCAGACATGGCCGTCGGTGTGCTTGATGAAGAGACCACCGCGGGCGTGCGCGGCGGCCGCCTGGCGCTCGATGCCCGGCGCGACGAACTGGCGGAAGCGGGCCGGCCCCATGAACGGCCCCTCGTTTCCCGAGTAGTCATCGGTCGTCATCACGGCGTCGCAACCGGCGTTTAGCATGGCCTCGATGTAGGCGATGGAGCGATTGACATAGACCTCGACCGCACGCCGCACGAACTCCGGGTCCGTGACCATGCGTGTGAGAAACTCCTGCATACCGACCGTCTGCTGGAAGGGGAAGGTGCCGTCGACAGGCGAGCGACCGATGATGAAATGGGTGTCGGCCAGCTCGGCGACGACGTGGCGTATGGCCTCCAGCACGCTGGGGTGGACGGCGAACGGCGCGGCGGGGTCGGGCAGGTCGTCGATGGTCATCTCGGAGTCGTCCACGAAGGTGGCGATGTTGCCGACCTCCGGGCTGTATTGGATTTCGCGTCCCGTCTCGTCGAGCCACGAATAGGGCCCCGTCATCACCGGGCGGCGATATTCCTTGTCCACGGGCATGGTGGGCACGCGCACATAGTCCCACTCCAGGGTGCGGGCCAGGTCGACCAGCGTGGTGCCGTAGTCGTGTACGATCTCGGCGCGCCGCCCGTCCCACAGCGCCTGCCGCTCCCGCCAGCGCGAGTTGTAGAGCGTGGTGCGCCCGAGCAACTGTTCGGCGAGCACGTAGTCGATGTCGTTCTCGCCGGTCGGCACGCGGTCCGGCTCTTCATGGTGCAGGGCCTGCAGGACGCGGTCTCTGGGTTTCACGGGCGGATCCTTTCCCGGGAAGGTGGACGATGCGGGCGGGGTGCCGAGTGGGCCCTCGTCCGCCCCAAGGGCCCGGCGAGCGGGGGCATCGCCGGCAACAGATATCATGACGTGGGGTGCTTGGCAACGCGTCCGAGGGTCGTCCCGACACCCCGGGAGCGCCCGCGTCGAATTCAGTCCAGGTCTTTCACCTTTGCCGGCTTCAGGGTCAGGATCAGGAGAGAGATGGCCATCAACAGGATCAGGTTGAGCAGCCAGGCATTCACGTAGGAACCGGTCCGGTCATAGATCAATCCGCCAATGACGGGTCCGATGCTCCCACCAAAGCCCGCCACGAAAAAGATCAGCATCCCGTAGGCCGAGCCCAGCACCTGCCGTCCGAATCGGTCCGCCGTCAAGTACGGCATCAACGGGGCCATGGAGCCGTAGCCGATTCCGAAGATCACGGCAAACAGATACAGAACCACCGCGGTGTCCGCGCGGATCAGCACCCCCATGCCGATGGCCATGAGGAAGAACCCCAGGGCGGCCACGTACTTGGCATCGGCAACCCGATCGCACAGCCAGCCGAAGAAGAACTTGCCCGCACTGCTGGTAAACCCGACGATGCCCAGGGCCGCAGCCGCCTCGAATTTCCCGATCTGGTTGCCGACGGCATAGGCGACCTGATGCACGAAGGTCATCATCAAGGTGGCCGTCGCCAGGCTGTTGCATACCGCGAGCAGCCAGAACCGGCAGTCGGTCAGGACCGGCCACAGAGAGACGCGCGCTCGACTCTCAGGGACCGCGGCGGGGCGCGGCGTCTCTCGCACAGCCGGTTCGCCGTCCGGACAGAGACCGCTCGCCTCGGGAGTCGTCTTCCCCATGAGCACCTGGGAGATGGGGATCCCGAGGACCAGAACCACGGCCCCGAAGAACACGAATCCGGTCCGCCAGTCGTAGGCGCTGACGAGATACCCTGCGGCCGGGCCCATGACCATGGTGCCGACCCCGATGCCCATGGAGGCCAGTCCCAGCGCAACCCCTCGTTTCCTGATAAACCATTTGCCGATCGCCGCGGCGCAGACAACCATCCCCAGACATGCATGGCCGACGCCGCACAGGATGCCGTATGACAGATACAGGCCGGCCGGCGTCTCGGCATGGATCAGAAAGTAGAACCCGATGGCGGTCAGAATGGATCCAGCGGTCATCATCCACTTGGGCGCAATGCGGTCCGCGAGTCGGCCGCAGAATATGCCGGTAATAGAATAGGTCAGGATGTTGACGGACGCCGAGATGGAAATGACGGACATGGGCCATCCGAATTCTGTGAACATCGGGTGGACGAACACCCCGAAGGAGTATCGGACGCCGTAGGAGAGGCACAGCGCCAGGAAGGCCCCCAGCACCACATACCATCCCCAGAAGATCTGCCGGATTCTATCTGCCATGCCGGTTCCAGGAAGTGAAAACGCCGCTCCTGCGGCCAGGATCGGCGTCGTGGTGATTTACGGTTCCCTCGACGTCATCGAATCAGGGGTCTCCGGTTCCGACGGGCCGACGATTGCCCGCCTGTTCTTACCACACCCTCCGCTCGCCGCGCAACGTGTATGCAGGGCAACACCGCCGAGGCGACCATCGGCGACGATCTCCCTTCGGGGAAGGAGGAGCGCCGGCCGATCGTGGGGAGTCGAGGCCGACACACGCTATCGTACGTGGCAACGTCGCCTACCCCAGCGGCACCACCCGCACCTCGACGCGCGTGCCTTGCACGTCCATCAGGGCGACGCTGACGGGCGCCCGGAACCGCCGCGGGCCGGCGCTCCCTGGATTCACGTAGAGCACGCCATTCCGTTCCTGGATCTCGGGGCGGTGGGAGTGCCCGCTCACCACGACGCGAACGCCCGCCGCCTCGGGCACGAGGTCGAGGTCATCCAGACTGTGGAGCACGTAGATGCTCACCTGTTCGACCGTCAGGGCGGCCGTGGTGGGGAGCTCGCTCGCCCAGGGCCCCCGATCCACGTTCCCGCGGACGGCAGTGACCGGGGCCAGGGTCCGGAGGGCCTGAAGGACGTTGGGCGTGTCGATGTCCCCCGCATGGATGATCCGCTCCACACCCTGGAGCGCTGCGATTGCTTCGGGGCGCAGAAGGCCATGCGTATCAGAGATCACGCCAATGCGGCGTGTCGTCACCGGGGCCCCATCCCGCCGATCCTCCATTCGACTCCCGCCCCTCCTCTACCTCCGCGTACGCCGACCCTCGTCCCAGTCCTGGTCCACCATCTCTCTTTTCCACTCCCGCGCTCTGAGCGTGCGTCGGATGGCCCGCGTGTGGTAGGCTGTCCTGGCGTCGCGTGGTTGTCCTCTGGCCTCCAGCGGTCTGGGCGGAGACGAACGGGCGCGCAGACAAGGATCAGCGGGTGGCCGGGAGGTATGATGCGAACCATGCGGTGGCAGGATCTGACGCAGGAAGAGAGGAGAACCCGGCGATGAGTCGGACCATTGTCTGTCCCAACTGCCAAGCAGCCCAACCGGTGGAGGAGACGCAAGACGAGCACCCCCGTGTGGTGTGGTGCCAGAGCTGTCGCCATCCCCGCTGGCTGGGACCAGAGGCCGCCAGTGGGCCCCGGCAGGTGCGCATCCTCTGGATCGACGACGACCGACTGCTCCTCACCTTCGGCAAGGAGGCGCTCGAACAGCTCGGCTACCGGGTCCTCACCGCCGCCGACGGTGCCTCGGGCATCGAGACGGCCAAGCAAGGGGAGCCCGACCTGATCATTCTCGACGTGCTGATGCCGAACATGGACGGATACGAAATCTGTCGGCGATTGCGGGCCGACGCCGGGTTGAAGGACACGCCGATCCTCCTCCTGACCGCGCTGGAAGAGCGCATGCTGGACCTCTGGGGGCGTGAAGCCGGCGCGACTTTCACCATGAGTAAGCCCTCCCGTCCCGAGAACATCGCCAGCATCATCGAGTGGATGCTGAGCTGCAAGCTCGGCCCACCGCCGGAGTGAGGCTCTTTGAACCACCGTCCACTCTGACTCACTTACAGCCACAGATACACATAAACGGCGAAGGCGATCGCCAACACGCCTGCCCCGGCCGCCAGACCCCACAGGATATTCCGTTGTCTGGCGGCCAGGGCGAAGGTGGCCGTGATGACCGCGGCCTGTGCCGCCAGCATGCCCAAGAAGAATCGTTCGCTGCGCCGGTGATGACGTTCCGCCGCCATGTTGCTCATGCGGACCTGGAGTTCGTAGAGGTTGGCGATGGCCTGGTTCAGGCGGGCCTCGATCTCGTAGCGAGCGGCGGTGACCCGCAGTCGCGCCGCCGTGACGTCACGAACCGCCTCTGTCGGTCCGGCGGCTGCAATGGCCTTCTCAAGGCGATCCACGCTTCGACTGATCGGGGCCGTGGCGACGTCGAATGCGGCGGCTCGATCCCGAGCGGCCTGGATCGCATCATCCACCGTCGCGGTTTTCACCGATTCAAGCAATGACCGGATTTCGGGTTCCGGCTTCATGCGTTCGATCCCTTCGAGCGCGCTCTTGAGGGGTCCATCGGACGCGGTGGAGGCCGGGGCCGGGGGCAATTCTCCCTTCAGGAGGGCCGCCGAGACGGGGGCGTCCAGCTCGCCGAAGCGCTTGAGCCGAGCGTCATCGAGCGGGCGCACGGACACCGTGGACTTCAGCAGGTCCAGCGTGGTGAGTTGCATGGTGCCGCGGAGTCGCTTGGCCTGAAAGAAGCTCCACTGGTCGCCCGCCTTTGACTGCTGCTGGGCCGCGAGCGACCGGTAGTATTGCGCGCGGGTCATCTCACTGGACGCCAGCCCCGCCAGCAGCGTCGCGACGACTGTCATCACCACGGGCGTGGCGAGGAGGATTCTGCCCCACGTCGTCTGCGGCATGTCCGCCTTCAGTGCGTCGGGTATCGTCGTGCTCATGATAGTCGGCTCCCTTCGCAAGAGGATGTGTGGTTGTCTTTCCTAGCCGGTCAGGAGCGCGCGCATGGCCTGCGCCAGCGGGGTCGCGCCGGTGCGGACCACGAGGTGGAGGCGACTCGGTGCCAGCGCCCAGGCATTCACGGTAACCCCCGTGGCGATCACCACCTTCCCCCAACCGTCGACGGAAGTCGTCGGGCAGGGTCTCCGGGGCATCCAGGCGCGGGCTGCGGGGCATAGTGGGGGGATGGTAACATAACGATAACAAAGACGCCACGTCCCGGATGACTGATTGCCAACGGAGTGCCGCCATACGTCCCGCAAATATGCATGGCCCGCGCCAGCGCGTCGTGGGGGGTTACAGTACCCCGTTAAGGCTGTAGACTCTCTTCGTCTGTCACGGTGGGACACTGGAGACCATGGTACTCGACAGCCTCAAACGTCCGGCCCGGAGCCTGCGGCTCTCCGTCACCGACCGCTGCAATCTGCGGTGCCAATACTGTATGCCCGAGGCACACTACACCTGGCTGCCGCACCCGGACATCCTGCGGGTCGACGAACTGGACCGGCTCGCGCGCGCCTTCACCCACGTCGGGGTCGATCGGGTGCGCCTGACGGGGGGCGAGCCGCTCCTGCGCCCAGACCTGCCAGACCTCGTCGAACGACTCGCGCAGAATCCCCGCATTCGCGACCTCGCGATGACGACGAACGGCGTGCTCTTGGCCGGACAGGCCGCCCGGCTGCGCGCGGCGGGGCTCCATCGCATCACGGTGAGCCTCGATACCCTGCGGCCGGCGCGGTTCGAGGCGCTCACGCGATTCGCCCAGCATGCGGCCGTGCTCCGCGGGATCGACGCCGCCGCCGCAACCCCGTTCGCCAGCCTGAAACTCGACACCGTGGTGATCCGCGGGATCAACGAGGACGAACTGATCGAGCTGCTCGAATTCGCGAAGAGCCGGCGCGCTGAGATTCGCTTCATCGAATACATGGATGTCGGCGGTGCGACGCACTGGTCGATGGAGGCGGTCGTCACGCGGCAGGAGATGCTGCAGCGGGTGCAAACGCATTACGGGCCGATCGCGCCGATCGTGGAGGAGACCTCCGCCCCGGCCGATCGCTTCCGACTGGCGGACGGCACCATCTTCGGCATCATCTCATCGACGACGGCGCCGTTCTGCCGGAGCTGCGATCGGAGCCGACTGACCGCCGACGGCGTCTGGCTGCTCTGCCTCTACGCCACCCAGGGCACCGATCTGCGGAGCCCGCTGCGCCGGGGCGCGTCAGACGAGGAACTCCACGCGCTGCTGGAGTCGGTCTGGCAGGCGCGCACCGATCGGGGCGCCGAGCTCCGCCTCACCGCGGATCGCCGGACGCCGTTCATTCCGGTCGGCGCGCTGAAGATCGACTCGCATCTCGAGATGCACACCCGGGGCGGCTGAAGGACGCGGCGAACTTCGCCTTGTGGTTTACGATCCTTAAGAAAGGAGGAGACCATGGCAGAGATCGAGCGGATCGGTGTGGACGACGCCCGGCGGAAGGTTCAAGCCCAGACTGCCCTTCTCGTCTGCGCCTATGCCGATGAGGACAAGTTCAACAACGCCCGGCTGGCCGGCGCGATCCCGCTGGCCGCCTTGGAGGCCCGGGTTGCCACGCTGGCCAGGGGAAAGGAGCTGGTCTTCTACTGCGGGTGACCGAACGAAGCCTCGGCTGCCGGGCTGGCAGCCCAGTACCAAACGCGCGGGTTTGCCAACGCAAAGGCGCTCAAGGGAGGGGTGGCGGCCTGGAGAGCCGCAGGGTACCCTGTCGGCGCGCCGCGCTAAGGCGCACCGCCGCCCATGGTTCAGCGCAGTGCTGTCCCCCTCCTGCCCTGAACCGCACTACCCGCTGGTCTCGCGTTCCCTTTCGGGTGGCACGAGATGCACGCCCGAATCGAGCGAGGGAACGGAAATCGGCGACTTCCCGGTGCACGGACGGTCTCCGACGAGCGCGCCTGTGGTGCGATCCGCCATGCAGTCTCCGGAGGCATATGCCTGGCACACGTCCTCACCCCTCGGTGATCCTCTTCGACGGCGAGTGCGGCTTCTGCTGCGCCTGGGTCACCTTCGTCATCCGGCATGACCCCCGAGGCGCCTTTCGGTTCGCGCCGCGCCAATCCGACGCCGCCCGTCACCTCCTGGCTCCATTCGGCGTGCGCCCGGACGCCCTCGGCAGCATCGCTCTTATCGCCGGTCCTACCCTCGCCACGCGCTCGGACGCGGTACTGAAGATCTGCGCCCACCTCGGGTTTCCCTGGCGCCTGGCTGCCTGGCTGGCCGTCGTCCCGCGCCCACTGCGCGACGGCGTGTACACCTGGGTCGCCCGAAATCGGCACCGACTGCTCGGACGGCGGGACCGGTGCGGGCTGGCGAGGCCGGAGGACGCCGACCGCTTCCTGCACTGAGGACAGGTTTTCCGGAGCGCCCAGAGCAGCCCTGGAATCGCGGGCACCTAACGGGTTCTCAGCGGTAGGAGACCCCTCAGGCGATTCTCGCGAAGATAGAGGCCGAGCCATGCCAAGACGCCGAGCGTGATTTGAACGACGAACGGATCCCCGACCCGCAAATGCGTGCAGATCGCACCACCCATGTATCCCGTCAGGAGGATCGCACCCAGGACGGACGTGGCCGGAAACAGATAGATCATGACGCACGAGACCTCGAGGATCGCGAGCGGAATGATCAGCGTCTCGGGCAAACCCAGATGGCCCATCCCCTGCTTCACTTCGGCCCCGCCCATCAGCTTCATCAGTGCGCTGATCGCAAACACGAGTGCCACCAGAGCCGAGACCGCCCGACCTGCCCACACGCTGATGCTCGTCGTGCCCACCATTCTCTCCCTCCTCGAGAAGCGTCCACACGTTCTCCCAGCCCGTCGCCGCCGGGATGCACGATCGTCTATTCCCGGCGCCCATCGGGGCCGGGAGCGCGCACGACCCGAGCGCACCACCGATCTCCTCGGGCGTGCGCTCGGGCCGCTTGAAATCCACAGGCGCCACGGCTGTCCTTGTTAACGCGACGCACCGCGACTACGTCTTCGTCCCAACCCCCCATCTCGCGAACGCGCTCGATGGCCGCGCTGGGACCGAAGTCTTCCAGCTCGAACGGCTGGCGCACTTCGATCTCGCCTTCCCTGCCATGGGCGGCGGGATTCGGAGAGCGCTTGGTCCATTCGAGCGCATCGTCCCTGGATTTCCCCTGTATGAGCGGGTGACTCCTCCCCGCTCCCAACGATACGGAAGAGGAAACGGCCGTCACCCTGCCACGTTGACCATCCACCCCACGCCGAACCGGTCGGTGAGCATGCCGAACCGCGGCGACCAGAAGGTCTTGCCGAGGGGCATCTGCACCGTCCCACCGTCGGCCAACGCCGCGAACCGTCGGTCCGCCTCGGCTTCGCTGGGCACGGTGAGCGACAACGAGAAGCCCTTGAAGCTCGGCGACCCCGAAGCGCATCCGTCGGACGCCATCACCGTGGCGGCACCGATGCGCAGGGTCGCGTGCATCACCTTGTTCTCGGAACCGGGTGGGACCACGCCGGGCGGCGGAGGTTCCGGGCTGTCCTTGAAGCGCATCAGTATTTCCACCTCGGCGCCGAGCGCCTTCCGGTAGAACTCGATCGCCTCCTCGCAGCGACCGTCGAAAAACAGATAAGGTTGGATCTGCATTTTCCTCTCCTTCTCAGCGCTTGGAAGTGTTAGCAGCAATCAGCCCGATATCCGAGCTGCCTCGGCGGCAGGACCTCGACGGTGCCCTCGAGCCGTTGGGGTCCGTGCGGTGACAGCGATCGCCTCCTCCCTCTCCATGCCTGAATTGCCCGCGAGAACGACTGTCTCCCGGCGCTGACGATACGAACGCTCCCCTCCTCAACGGGGACGAACGAAGCCGCGCGGAGCGCCCCGGGCTCTTCGGTCGAGTCAAACGGCAAAGGCGGCGGCCCATGGATCTCCTTGGATGCGTTTGAATCTCTTTGGAGCCACCGCGGCGGCGCGACGCTGAAAGTGCCTTCGGGAGTCTTCCCCCCCCAGCGCCGCTCGCCCGCATCCCGTTCCACCTTATTAGCTCAACGATTTCTAGCGGTTATCGCGCACCGGCAATCTCGCCTCGGAGGCCGCGAACCCCCGTCAACTTTCGAGGAGGGTTTGGCCCGCCGTCTGCAAGGCCATAGGACCAACAGAGCGAGATCGAGCGTGACCTCAGGATCGAGAAGACCCGAGCGCATCACAGGCACGTCATACGCAAAGCCCGAGGATGGAACAGAAGTGATGAAACGAGCACTGCGCATCGTCAAGATGGTCGGTCGTCTGTTGGCAATCGAAATTTTCGTGCCGGGTGGAACCCTCATCGTCCTAGCCATGCTCTTGACCAGCCGTTCCCGCTCGCCGTTACGGCGACTTCCTCGCCAAGCGCATCCCGGTGCTGTCACGAGTCTTGCCCCGGCCGACGTAGCGCCATTCTTGCTGCACCCGCCTCCTGCTCCGGAATTGAAGCAAGTAGGACCATGGATGCCCTACGCGGTGGAATGGCAAATCCCTGCGAGACACACACGCTGGAGTTCAGCCGACATCGAAGGCCATCCGCCCGCACGGAGGGTCAGACGTCAACCCGCAGAGACGAGACAATCAGCGCAGTGGCGCCGGCCATAAGGCGGGAGATCTTGCCGTCGGCCAGTTCGAGACGGACCCTGACGACGCTCGGCGACGGAGGCTGCATCGGCCAGCCCTGCTCCATAGTGGCGACTTCGTCGAGCATCGCATCCGGGTGCAATTCCATCCTCCACGGCGTGGTCGGGACGCAGGGCCCCGCGTGCCGGACGTACTACCATGCCGCAGGAGCGCGCTGCCGGGAAGCGCGGCTCACTGTGCTCACGGCGGGTCGCATGTTGCGCGCGTGACGAGGCGACCCCTGCGAACACGGCTGCCAACCACGGTCGGCCTCACGGGACCGCGCGGGTAGCCAACCTCACGACGAGATGCCCCCGCGCGCGCGGGCCGGTGGAACCGGTCAATCGACACCGACTGGCGAGGCGGATCGGTCGGCCTGTAACCGTTTCAAGAGCTGGATTTGGCCAGCATGGTACAGGTCGTGAGCGGCGATGCCCGTCAACAGGGAGAGCGTCGTGACTGTCCCGCCCGCCGGCACCTTGGCGAGGTCGCGTTCCGTGAGTCGTGCCACGGCCTCGCGAAGCCCCCCGTGCATCGCGACCAGAAGGGCGACATCGGATTTCCACGACGCCTCAAGGGCAGAGCCTATCACGGGACGTTCAAACCAATTTGATCCGTTCAGCGGAAAGGACCCTCGCTTCTCCTCGAGGAGGCGTCGACGCACGGTGTATTTCCAATAGGCAGCGTGGACGACGATCTCCCAGATGTTGTGCCGGCGCGCCTCGGGGCGCCACCCTACCTCCGACAGGGTCAGGCCCCGTATTGCCCCTCGCAGGTTGGTGCCGTGCCACGATTTGCGGTCGAACGCCTCGTCGATCATCCGCAGGAGTATTGCGGTGCCGCCGCACATCACGATCCCTCACTCGCTACTCGTTCGCCGACAAGCTTCCCCGCGCCCCGCCCGGCGTGTTGGGCGTCGTCACGGTGTTCGTTGGAAAGTGCCTAGTCACACGGATCCCGGATCACGCAAACCAGGACCCCGGATCCGCCTGCGGAGACACGGCCAGTTGGCGCGCGACAACATCTGCAGGTTCAGGGGCAAGGGACATTGAGTCCGTCGGGGAATCCGGGGAAATGCGAAGGAGGAGAAACGCAACACCGAGGACGCCGACGACCGAATCGTTCGCGCGGGACCCTTGCGCGCGCGGTCGCCTTGACCCTGACCGAAAAACCAAGTCCGAAACATACCGACCCCCCCGGCCGGCAGGGAGGGGTTGCCGACTTCGGTCGGATCTTGCCTTGTCAACATTGACGTGTCAATTGCCAATGGCCGCGGCTCCTTGCCGGAGGTCCCGGTTTTTGTGGTTCCGGCACGCCCCAATCCGAGGAACGCTCACGAGACTTCCGCGCACGCGGCGACGGGTCCGAGAACACCGCCCGGCTCCTGCACGAGTGGGGCACAGCCGCTTTGGTTGTTTGCCCCACGACCCCGGTGGTACTAATGGCGAGGCCGGGCCTCGCCACCAGCGGTGTACGCACGGTGCATCGGGCAACAGTGCCGGCCTGGAGCGAACCGGCTATGGCACCTCAGGCGCGCGTCCTCCGTCACACGCCACAGGGAAGTGATGACCCACCATCCAGTGGCCAAGCCGGAATGGAGATACATCACGCACCCCCTCTTAACGGCTTACGGCCGACGCCAAGGTGTCCGCGTGCAGCTTCACGGACGATCCCGAACCCGCCGCACGTCGCCCGTCCGGCGTCACGCTGAGAACGATTCGATAGGAACTTGGGTTCGTCCCGTCGACGCGAACGAAGACTTCGTCGATCACGGCGAGCATCCCACCTTGGATCGCTGACCACTGCAAGGGCACGGCGATCCGAACCTCCCACGGGCCGAAGAGAGGCTTCGTCACCACTGGGGCAACGAGCACGCCGAATCGGCCGTCCAAGGCGTCGGTGAGCGTGATTTGACGGGCAATCACGTCCTGCCGCCGGGCCCGTAGCCAGTCCGCGAGGAACATCGGCCCGCCCATCAGTGAGAACCCGAGCAGTACAAACACCATTGCACTGACGACCTTTACCACCGCATCCATGTCCGTTTCCCTCCCCTATCGGGGTAGCCCCCGCTTCCATGTTCATCGTCTGTGACCCCAGGCTCGCACCAGCGTGAAATCGCTGCCGAACGCGGGAAATCATTCCTACCCCAGGGGCAGACCGCGAATTGCCCCATCGTGACGCACGGGAACCAAAACAAATCGGGGAATGCGAGGCCCACACGGTCGAGGAACATGAACCTCCAACACACGCTCGATCCGTGATGGCGTGAAGACCTGCCGACACATCCGCATCATCCTTCCCCTCTTTCTCAAGCGGCCGCCGCGGTACCCCGTCTCGCCCCGCCACCGGCGAGATCCCATCGCAATGGGAATGCCAAGGTCGCCCATACGGGCGCGCCGCCGCGCCAAAACCCATAACCATTGGCCGGTAGGCCCTTCACCGGATGTGCGGCGTGTGGCCGGCGAGCTGCGGGTCGGGATTTCCCGTGGAAGCGTGGGATGGATTCGGATTCACCGGATGGCGCTCACCGGATTCACCGGCGAATGCGGGGGAATCGTGCGCCGAGGCGCGTGCCCGCGATCCGTCCCGGCGGGCGACAGTACCGTGTTCGCGCAGGCCGGGGGTCGGTGCGGGGTCGCGGATGTGGCGACGGGCAGGGCGGGAGAGGTCGCCTTCGCTCGGTCCTCAACGGAGAGATTCCGCCGGAAGCATTCACACGTTGGTGACGGAGGGAATGGCGAAACGGACTCCCCGCCTGCGGCCGGTTGACAGAAAATGCGTCATATCAGTTCCGCATGGGCGGTCGCGCAACCCGCCGGTCCGCCGCGGAATTGTGCCCTCCGGACCGGTCGCGCATTCCGGTCTCGTTCTCCGCTGACGCGGCCCACTGCACACAATGGTTGGCGCCTGCTAGAAACGAATGCCAGGTATTATCGGTAGTTATAAAAGCGGACTTTTTTGCTCTTGACACAGACGCTTGCGCGTCACACATTATTCTTGAGGAGGGTGGAGACCCGAGGCGCTCCGGAACAGGAAGGAGGATGGGCCATGGCGGAGAAGCATAACGTGACAGTGTCCGCGCAGCCCTCTCACCGGCTGGCGTTTACGGAGGTTTCGTGGGATGAAATCCACGAACCGGGGGTCTATGTGGAACGGGGCAGCGGCGATCTGTACCGGGTCCCGCAGGAAGCGATCGGCCCCGCCTCGCCGCTGATCAAAAAGCAAAGTCTCGGGGCGTCGCGCCTCGTGTGCATATCGAACAACCCCTTCATGACCACTCTGGAAGCGCGCATGTTGTGCGCCGAGGTCAACATCAACCCCAACTTCTGATTGAGCCGAATGCCGCTTTTAGACGTTCGGGGTCGTCCCGGAGTTGTCCTCGCGGCTCTCCACCTCCTCCCCAACCGGACACCACCCGACGAGGCTCTCAAGGCATTCGACACAGAGTCCGGTCCGATCCACGAATTCCGTCATATGATCCCCGGGTTCAAGCGCACCCGCATACGCGATGTGACACTGGCGACAGGTATACACAAAGAATTCCGCCATTTCCCTTTCCCTTCCCGCTCCATACGCCCGCACGGGCCGTCGGACGTGTCCGCAAGGATACGGGTGGCATTTGCAAAACGAAGACCGTGCCGTGACCCCGCGGTCCCGTGTGATAGTAGCAGGGTTCCTCTGGCGTTGGCTAACGGCGCGCCCGGCACGCATCCGATGTTTTGGGAGTTGCCGCCAAGTCCAAGCCGTTCCGGGCCTCCGTTCCGGGTCTGTTGTGGCGGACACCCAGACAAACGGACGGCGCAAGCATTCCCCGGCATGCGTGCAGGAAATGACATGCGCCGGGGCGGGCCGACGCAGGCCCCGCCGTGCCCTGTACGCTATGCCGCAGCGCTGTGGCGATCGGCGCAGCTCCGTCCTCTCGGGCTGCCTTCTCCCGCCTACCGCGCGATCCAATGTGTATCGGTCACCGGGGCAATCGATTGCCCTTTTCAATGTGGACGGCACGTTTTACGCTATTCACGACACATGCTCCCACCGTGGGGGGCTGTTGGGGGAGGGTGAGTTGCACGGCGCCATAGTGACCTGCCCATGGCACGGCGCCACTTTCGACGTGCAGACGGGCGCCGTGACCGGTCCCCGGCCCGCCCGGGTGTCCTTAGCGTTCGCGTCCGCGTCGACGGAAACGACGTGTTAGTCGAGATGGACTGACGATGGCCCCGAACGATGCTGCGGTTGAGGCGGTGTTGGCCTACCACCGCCGCACCAAGCACCATCTGCACCGTTACGCCGCGTCGCCGGGGTACCTGGACTGGGCCACCCAGCCGGATCCGTTCCGCACGTTCGATGGCGCGGACCGGGTGGAACTTCCCCTGCAAGCCGACCGGCTCGCCGTGGCGTACGACGCCCTCTATCGTCCCGGCGCCGTCCCTCCCCTGCCGCTCGATCGGACGAGCGTGGCCATGCTGTTCGAGTTGGCCCTGGGACTGTCCGCCTGGAAACAATACGCAGGGAATCGCTGGGCATTGCGGTGCAACCCGTCCAGCGGCAACCTGCACCCCACCGAAGGCTATGCCATCCTGCCGGCGATGCCGGGCCTCGCCGCCGGGGTGTACCACTACCTCAGCCGGGACCACGCCCTGGAACAGCGGTGCGGTCTGGACGGGCCCGCCGCCCAGCAGTCTGGCTGCGGCGCTCCCTCCCGCGTCCTGTCTCGTGGGGCTCTCCTCGATTCACTGGCGCGAGGCCTGGAAGTACGGCGAGCGCGCCTTCCGCTATTGCCAGCACGATGTCGGCCATGCCATCGCCGCCGTGCGCTATGCGGCCGCGACGCTGGGGTGGTCGGCGACGCTGATCGCCGATGTCTCGGATCCCACCCTGGGCGCCATGCTGGGGTTGACCCAATCGGAGAGCGTCGCCGCCATTGCCGTGGCAGACCGCGAGCATCCTGATGCGTTGCTGCTGGTGGGTCCTTTCGCTCCGCCCGCATACGGGAAGGAGCCCGCGCGCGTTGACCTGGCGACAATGCGAGCGGTGCTCCAGGCCGGGAAGTGGGCGGGCCGGGCCAATCCCCTCAGCCCCGCCCATGTCCCCTGGCCGGCCATCGACGCGGCCGCCGAGGCGACCTGGCGAGCAGACGGCGCGGGGGCACCCTGGTGCCGGAGCGACGTCGCCCCCAGCGACCGAGCCGCCCTGGGGTCCGCATCATCCGATGGCCCGGCTCCACTGAGCGCGGTGCAGTTGATCAAGCAGCGCCGGAGCTGTCTGGCGCTCGACGGGACCACGGCGATGGCGGCTGCACGCTTCTACGCCATCCTGGACCGGCTGCTGCCGCGACCCGGCGCGCCCCCCTGGGACGTCTGGCCGTGGCCCGCGCATCTGCACTGCGGCATCTTCGTGCACCGGGTCCACGGGGTGCCGCCGGGCCTGTACCTTCTCGAACGCAACCCAGCGGCTCACGCCCGCCTCCAGGCCACCCTCGGGGCCGATTTCTCCTGGGCACGGCCGGACGGCTGTCCGGAGGCCCTCCCCCTGTTTGCATTGGCCGCGGGAGACTTCCGGGAGGTGGCCCAGACGGTGAGTTGCCATCAGCAGATTGCCGAGGGCGGTGCCTTCAGCCTGGGCATGCTCGCCGATTTTGCCGACAGCATCCGGGCCGCCGGAGCCTGGTGGTATCGCCGACTGTTCTGGGAATCCGGCCTCCTCGGGCAGGTGTTGTACCTCGAAGCGGAAGCTGCGAGTCTTCGGGGCACCGGGATCGGCTGCTACTTCGACGACGCCTTCCATGACGTGTGTGGCGTGCGGGATGAGCGCTTCCAGAGCCTGTACCACTTTACGGTAGGCAGGCCGGTCGAGGATCCCCGACTACTGACGCGGCCGGCATATTTTCATCTCGACCCCGCGCGCCGTGACGCTCGTTGAGCGCGGTGGTTCCCGCCGGCCTCCCCTGCGGCTCTCCGCCCTCTCGCTTGTGCTTGACACCGCCGGCACCCTCCGATAAGATCGAATGGATACAAGAGTGAGTCCGGATTATTCGTCGAGCAGGAAGACCTCGACCCCCAGCCCACTCGGTCAATCCCCCCTAGTCCTCCCGCTCGACAGTACGGAGGGTTTCCGATGCTTGGAGACCCCCGCGAACGCTGATGGGAGTCTTCATGCCCAGCCCACGAAACCTCCCCTCGCCCTTACCGCCGGAAGCCGCCTCGGGCGTGTTTCAGAGCGTCATGGGAATCGTCCACACCCACATGGCCAAAGTTGCCGCGCGCCTTCGGAACGTGCTGAGGATGCGTGGGTCACGCCCCCAACGGCTCGAACGGCACACGCCCCCGGCCGACCCGGAACCGGACCTGCCATTCCTCCAGGCCTATTTCGCGAACATCGTGGAACTCTCGGAGGACGCCATTATCTCCATCGATGTCCACCACCGCATCCGCCTGTTCAACCAGGGTGCGGAGGCCATCTTCGGATATCGGGCCGCCGACATGATAGGCCGCTCGCTCGACCTCTTGCTCCCGCCGGGGTTCTTGGCGAGCCATCGCGCGCATGTGAACCGGTTCGCCGCGTCTGGCGATACCCTGCGCCCCATGCATGAGCGCGGCGCCATCGTTGGCATCCGCAAGGACGGGACCGAGTTTCCTGCGGAGGCAACCATCTCGAAGTTCACGGTGAAGGGCGAGACCGTCCTCAGCGTCCGACTCCGGGACATCACCCAACGGAAGCAGGCGGAGGCGGGCCTCCAGCGGCTCGCCGCCCTCGTGGAGTCCTCGGAAGACGCCATCATCGGCCAAGCCCTCGACGGGACCATCGTCACCTGGAATGCCGCGGCGCAGCGGCTCTATGCCTATGCGGCCTCGGAGGTGGTTGGGCGGCCCTTTGCGTTCCTCGTCCCACCCGACAGCCACGCGGAGTTGTCACGGCTCATGGAGCGGGTCCGGCGCGGAGACTCCGTCGTGAATTACGAGACGGTGGCGTGGACCAAGGTCGGTACGGGGGTCGCGGTGTCTCTCAGCATCTCTCCCATCAAGGACGGCGGCGGCCCCATCATCGGTATGTCGGCCATCGGGCGCGACATCTCCCAGCGGAAGCAGCTCGAGGCCCAGTTGCGCCAGGCCCAGAAGATGGAGGCCATCGGCACCCTGGCCGGTGGCATCGCGCACGACTTTAACAACCTCTTGAACATCATTGCCGGCGACGCAGAGCTCGCGGCGCTCCGCATCCCCAGCACCTCCCCCGCGCAAAGCCATTTGCAGGACCTCTCGGCCGCCGCGACGCGCGCCGCGGACCTCGTCCGGCAGATCCTCACGTTCAGCCGCCGGACCCACCACGAACGCCGGCCGGTGGCACTCCACACTGTGGTGAGGGAGGTTCAGCACCTCCTACGGGCGTCCCTCCCCTCCACCATCGACTTCCGCCAGTTCATGGACGCCGCCCCCGCCGTGATCCTGGCCGATCCCACCCAAATCCACCAAATCCTCCTCAACCTGTGCACAAACGCGGAGCACGCGATGCGGCCCCGGGGAGGCGTCCTCGACCTCCATCTGCGCGTGGTCGACCTCGATGCGGACTTTGCCGCAGCGCACCCCCCACTTCAGCCCGGTCCCCATGCGAAACTCACCATCCGGGACTCCGGCCACGGAATGCCCCACGACGTTCTGGTGCGGATCTTCGAGCCGTTCTTCACCACGAAGCCGCTCGGCGAGGGGACGGGCCTTGGTCTGGCGGTGGTCTACGGGATCGTCACCGGCCACGGCGGGGCCATCACCGTCGAGAGCGCACCCGGTCGCGGGACGCGCTTTGACCTCTACTTCCCCCGCTGTGACGATCTCGCGGCCACCCCGCCGTCCCCACAAGAGCCGCTGCATGGGCACGGGGAACACCTCCTGCTCGTGGACGACGAGGCCGCACTCGTCCGCATCTGGACGGTCGCCCTCACCGACCTCGGATACCACGTCACCGCCCACACGAACAGCCGCGCCGCCCTGGAGGCATTCCGGGACGCGCCCGACGCCTTTGATCTGGTGATCACGGATCAGACGATGCCGCACCTGACCGGCGACGCCCTCGCCCAGGAGATCTTACGGTTGCGCCCGCGCCTCCCCGTCATCCTGTGCACCGGCGGCGTCCCTGAGACCGGCGCGCCGCGGCCCGGACCGTTGGGGGTCCGGGTGACCCTTTTGAAACCAGTGAGCCGCCTCGACCTCTCCCTGGCGATTCAGCGCCTCTTGCTGGAACGGGCGGTCGTGCGGACCCATCAGTGACCCCGGACTGCGACGAGCCCGCAGCGCGACCCTCCTTGGCGCCAGATCCGGGAGGGGAGGTGGGCGCATTATCTCGAACAAAAATGGAGGATGAGGAAATGCTCGAGCAGAGAGTTCAGCGGCAACCGACATATGACCTCGACGCTGTGCAGCCGATGCGCGACGAACTCGTGGCCGTCGGGTTTGAGGATCTCCGGACAGCCCAGGACATCGACAAAGTCGTCGGTGAAACGACGGGAACCTTGCTCGTCCTGATCAACTCGGTCTGCGGCTGCGCTGCGGGCAGTGCACGGCCCGGTGTGGCGTTGGCCCTCCAGCACTCCGTTATCCCTGATCGCCTCGTCACAGTCTTCGCCGGTATGGAGCACGACGCCGTCGAGCGCGTCAGGGCGTTGCATGTCGGATACCCGCCGTCGTCGCCCTCGCTGGTGCTGCTGGAGGACGGCAAGTTGGTGGCCATGATCGAACGACGCATGATCGAGGGAAAGACCGCGGAGCAGGTCGCCAGTGATCTCGCACAGCTTTTCACCCGTCATTGCTCGCGGCCAGGTCCGTCGATTCCCGCGCGCGAATTCGCCAAGCTCGAGTTCGCCCAGGTTTGCGGGTCCTCCGTTCCTCGATATTGAAACGACGGGCGGCGGACGGTGCCCTTGGCCGCGACATATTGCGGGACACGTCCGGCCGACCTCGGATGGCTCCCCCAGCATGCGTCAATCCCTTCGGCACGCCTACCACTCCACAAGGCGCCACAAAGGATTCGCAAGGGGCGGAAAGCCCGTTATGGCCCCGCGCCGGAATGACGCGTTCGCGAACCGATGCGGCGTGCCGCCCGAATGCAGTGACCGAGGGCGTGCCACAGACGTCGGAAAACGGGCAGAGCACCATGCCCAGGCGACCAGGCTGGGCTGCACTTGTTAGCAGAATCCTGCGAATCCCGCGACCCCAAAGCCAATATCGATAGGTAGATCCGTCGATCCTGTACCGAACGCCGTCCACGGCTGGGTGCCAGGCACGTCCATTGCACACTGTGATAATCCTGTATCGAGATTCCCGCCAAGAGGTCAACGGCATGCCCAGGAAGCCTGGGGGATGCCCCGTACAGGCGGTAGCAAAGGAGCGCGCGTTGGCGTATCGAGATTGGGAAGCACACTTGAGTGAGCGACACGTGTCCGCAACGCGTTCCGGCACGCCGGCACGCCATCGGGTCATGCAGCAGAACCGGCCGAGCCCGCCGATCGGATGCCACTGGATTGCCGGTCGGCGATCCCGGCGGGGGTCCCGGAGCCATGGTTCCGTGGGGCTCAAGTGGCTACAGCACCGGTTGAACGCGCTTCATCTCATGGCGGGCATGGTCCGCTGGGGGGTGCCGAAACCTTGGGCGCTCGCGCTGGCCCGACGCTGGGAGCGCGCGAGTCGCGCGTGGCTCTATACCCCCAAGGTGAAATAGCGGGCGTGCGACCCGGCCAGCCTACCAGCCGACCGCGCCGCAGTCCTTTCGCTGGTCGGACCCGGCCCGGTCAAAACCCTTGAAGGGCGTTTCGCCTACCGGATGGAGATGCAGGAGCACCCAGGTAGATGGTGGGACGTGGCGAGAAGCCGTTCTCGCCAGGAATGCCCGGACGCAGGGTCCCACCCGAGCCGAGAAGTTTCCGGCCAGGATCGAGGGACAGGCGATTGTCATCACAACCTGAGCGGCGCGCTTGACGCCTGTGGGGCGGGGCGGGGCGGAGGGGACAAAGGCGATGCCGGTTTCAGCCATGAACCATTTCACCATCCTCACGGACGACCTGGACGCGACAGTGGCCTTCTACGGTGACTTGCTCGGGCTCCGGCCCGGCGCGCGGCCGCCGTTCGGCTTTCCCGGGGCCTGGCTCTACGCCGAGGGCGCGTCCCACGCGATCCTGCACGTGATCGCGGGACGGGAACGCCGGGAGCTGCTGAAGGGCGTGATCGACCACAACGCTTTCACCGGGCAGGGCCTGGTGGAGACCGTCGGCAAACTGAAGGTGCGAGGCCTCCCGTACGATCTGGGGAGACTTCCCGGCTATGGGACCTGGCAGCTCTTCTTCTTTGACCTCAACGGTGCCAAGGTCGAGATCGACTTCGACCCCGCCGAGCCGGCGCCCGCCTGAGCCGCGCCTCTGCCCGTCCCCTGGCTGCGCGGCTGTCCGTGTCGCAGGAGCCCTCGCGCACTTCTCTGAATTCAAGCACTACCTCCCCAATGGAGTCCGGTACCGTTTTCTTGTGAGGAGCCGGCAGGACCCGGGATTTCGCTTGACGCGCCCTTTCCGCCGGTGCTAGCGTGCCCCCTACCTCGGCGGTCCGGGATCTCCCGCCCTCGGCGGGGCCCCTCCTGCATTCGCCAGATCCCGGTGGTTCACCTTGCCGAGTATGGCCAGTTTCCAATTCTTTGTCGCAAAGCGCGTCCGTCTGCCGGCAGCCGCGACGGATGACTTGAGAGCCTACCTGTCGGCGCCATGTGTCGTGTCACCCATTGCTGGAGGTGCGCTATGGAATGGCGATTCTGCAGAACGTCAGGTATTCTCGGCCTCGTTGTCGTGGCAGCTCTGGTCCTGGCCATCGCGTGCGGTCCCGCGGCGACCCCGGCTCTCGCGGGGGCGCCAACGCCCACGGCCCAGTCTGCCGAACCCTTCTACCTGAAGGCCATTGACCACGAAAAGGCCAAGCGCGGCGGCACCCTGAGGCTGGCGGCGCACGGGCCTCCCTCGATGTTCGACATTTACGCTTCGGGGACCATCGCCAACGTTGGCGCCCAGTCGCCCATGTACGACCTATTGGTGCGGCAGGATCCGAGGGACCCAAGCCTGCCCATCATCCCGAGCTTGGCCACCAGCTGGACGATCTCCTCCGATGGGATGACCTACACCTTCAACCTGCGGAAGGGGGTCAAGTTCCACGACGGGACGGACTTTGAAGCCGCAGACGTCAAGGCCTCCTTCGACCGCATCGTCTTCCCGCCGGCCAACCTGCTCAGCCTGCGGAGTCTGCCCATCAAAGAAACCGTGGTGCGCGACCGCCACACCGTGGTGATGAGACTCTCCGAGCCCAGGGACTCGTACACCTTCCTCGCCTCTCTCGCCGGGGGCTGGAACGTCATCACCAGCAAGAAGACCCTCGACAAATACAAAGGCGACCTGAAGCAGGTGGATAATTTCCCGGGCACCGGCCCCTTCATGTACAAGAGCCGCACCACCGAATCATGGGAAATGGTCAGGAACCCCAATTACTGGAACCCCTATGCGCCCTACGTTGACCGTATCGTCCATGTCTGGCTGAAGGCCTGGACGCCCGAGCTGGCCGCCGCGCTGCTGGGCGGTCAGGTTGATTGGGCGATGTGGCTGGACCCCAGCGCGTACCAGAAAGTGAAGGCCAATCCCAACATGTCCGGCCTCATCTGGCTGGCGCCGAACCTGTCCTCCTGGGTAGGCTTCAATAACGACCGCGAGCCGCTCAATGACAACCGTGTGCGCCGCGCCTTGCACCTGGCCCTCGACCAGGACGCCCTGAGCAAGATCACCCAGCAGTTCAACCCGACGGCGCAGTTGGCTGACTACCTTCCGTCCCCGTACGGCAAGAGCTACGAAGAGCTGATGAAAGAGTACCCCAATGCGTCTGCCACGCGGGAGAAAGCCATCGCCGACGCCAAGAAGCTCATGGCCGACGCCGGATACCCCAACGGCATCGCCAAGACCTTCAACTTCGTGGTCAGAGAATCCCCCCAGAACAGGCAGCTCGCAGCCTACGCACAGGCCGAGTGGGAGCGGCTTCTGGGGGTGAAGACCCGCCTCGAGGTTGTGCAGGTCTCCGCGATGGTGGACCGGCAGGTCGCCGGTACTTTCGACATGATCTCCCACGCCGCCTGTCTGGGGGGCGCTGACCTGGGCGCCACCCTGAGGATGTGCTACAGCATTAACAAGGCCACGGGCAAGAAGTCCGACAGCAACTTCACCAACTTCAAGAACGCCGAGTTCGACAAGATCCTCGACCAGTTCTCCGTCGAGGTGGACGCACAGCGCAAACTCCAGCTTGGCCGGCAGTTGAACCAGATCCTCAACAACGAGATGCCCAACACTGGCGTGACCGCCGACGGTAGAGCGTACGGCTGGTACAATTACGTGAAAGGGCTGCCCAGGGTGGGTGGCAACTCTGACTACAATACCTATCAGTGGGAATTCGTCTGGCTTGACAAGTAGTTGCGGTCGGGGGTAGCGCGTGCGTGCCACCCCTGTTCTTTTCTCGCAGACTGCGGAGAAACCCGTTTCGCTCAGGCTGCTCTAAAAGGTCCAGATGCTAGGCGGCAAGCGCAGGGCCGAGTGAGGCGTACTCCAGGTACGCCGCAGCGAGTGCCCGAGCGAGACAACGCCGCAGATGGGCCTTTTTCAGCAGCCTGGGTAAGGAGTCTTCAGGGTGCGGAGGTACCTGGCCCGACGCCTCTTGCTCGTCATACCGACCGTGCTGGGCGTCACCATGATCATCTTCGTCGCCATGCGCCTGCTTCCGGGCGACCCTCTGGTTGCCATCTTCGGCCTCGAGGGGGCGAGGAGGATGACTCCAGAGCAACGTGCGAACCTGGAGCAGGCCCTGGGACTCCGCGATCCGTTCGTGGTTCAGTATGGCAAATGGCTTCGGGACATCGGAAGCGGCGAATTCGGCAAATCGTTGCTGCGGGGAGACAGCGTCACCCAGTTTGTGTTGCGCCGCGGTCCGATCACGTTGGAGATCGCCCTCCTTGCGACTGTGCTCTCCTGGATGGTCGGCTTTCCCGTCGGGATGGTCAGCGCCCTCAGACCCAATTCCTGGATGGATCACGCCAGCAAGACCTTCTCGATTCTGTTCGTCGCCATCCCCGGTTTCTGGCTGGGCCTCGTGATGGTCCTCGCCCTGATACTCTGGTTCGACTACAAAGCGCCGATTCTGCCCGTGTACCCCTGGGAGAATCCCTGGCAGAACCTCCAGATGGTGGCAGGTCCCGCGTTGGTCCTGGGCCTTGGATTTGCCGGGTTCGTGGCGCGGACGGTCCGCTCGTCTCTCCTGGAAGTCATACAGGAGGACTACGTCCGGACGGCCCGCGCCAAGGGCGTGCACGAGCGACTGGTCATTGCCCGACACGCCCTTCGCAATGCGATGCTCCCGGTGATCACGTGGAGCAGCCTCTTTCTGGGCGTCGCCCTGGGTGGCTCGGTCGCCATCGAGAAGGCGTTTGGTGTCCCGGGGCTGGGCCTGACCATGATTGACGCCATCCTGGACCGGGACCTACCCGTGGTCCAGAACCTCGTGCTCCTGTATGCGGTTGTCTTCGTGGTGGTGAACCTGATCACGGACATGAGCTACGCCTGGTTAGACCCGAGAATACGATACGACTAGGACCGGCTGGCCAGGCATCTCGCACGAGGGTATTCCTTGCAGGCGCCCCGCAGTACTCGACCGTGGGGGACCAAGTCGGGAGATGCGCGGCACCGTGAGGATCACTCGAGTTCTCAGAGGATCACGAATTGGCAGTCCGGGCTGGTTTTGAAAAGCGAGGAATGAGGACGCCCCTGGCGAGCGGCCTCAGTTGGTCGAGAACCTTCGCCCAGCGCTACCGTCTTTCCACCGTGTGGGGAATCGTGGCTGCGCTCATAATCCTACTGGGGGTATTCGCCCCGTGGGTTTCGCCCGATGACCCCCTTCGGCCGAATGTCTTGGCCCGGGCCCAGGGACCAAGCTGGCAGCACTGGTTGGGGACGGATTTCATCGGCAGAGACCTGCTGAGCAGGATAGTTCATGGCACCAAATGGTCCCTGTTCGTCGCGGTCACGTCTGTGCTGCTGGGCACCACCTTGGGAGCGGTGTGGGCGGTTGCCAGCGCCTTTTTCGGTGGCAGGTTTGACCTGCTCGGCGAGCGTCTGGTCGAGGTGTTGTTGTCCTTTCCGCCGATACTCCTGGCGCTGTTGCTGGCCTCGGCCCTTGGAGCGAGCACATGGACGGTTATCCTGTCCATCGCCGCCACCAGAGTGGCCTATGGCACCCGGATCATCCGGTCCCAAGCCCTGGCCGTGAAGGACCTCCCATACGTCGAAGCCGCCAGGAGCCTCGGGTCCTCCTCCTGGCGAATCATCTTCCTTCACATCGCGCCCCAGTGTATAGGGGTGTACCTAATTCTCGTCACAACCTCCCTCGGCATCGCCATTGTGCTGGAGGCCACGCTGGGCTTCCTTGGCGCCGGGATTCCGCCTCCCACGCCGACCTGGGGAAACATGCTGGGCGACGCGGCCTCCATGCTGATTCCCAAGTGGCACCTGGTGGTCTTTCCAGGGGTAGCCATCGTCATTACGGTCTTGTCCCTCAACCAGCTCGGCGACGGCCTGCGCGACGCCTTTGACCCCCGGCTCCGCGGCACCAACCTCTAGCCCGCTTTATTCGCGGGCGCAACTCGCGAACAATGCGGGCTTAATACGAACCCTTGGGGGCGGCGGTCCGGAACGGAGCAGGCGTCGCCGGTACGCGGAGACACCGCACCCATCCGGACGGATGGGTACCCGGTCCGCCCGCCACCCCGTCTCCTCCCGCTGCAGGCGGGAATGGCTGCTCGTCAGGTAAGCCCGGATTATTCACGAATCCTTCTGGCCGGAGCGCCCGCGACCGTTCCCCCGCTACGATCGTTGCCGTCGTCACCCTATCCTACGCAGCAGGACATGCCTGTGCAACGCGCCAGCGGATACTACACGTGGGGCAGTGTCCAGCCCGCAGAGGGCGGGCCGGGCGTGTTCTTCTGGCTGCGCTCGCCGCATGAGGGGTCGCCCCGGATCCTGACCAAGGGTTGGGCAATGACTGCCGGCGTGCGAGTCGAGCTCCCCGAGGTAAGAGGCAACATCGCATCGAACATCCGCTGGGAGGGCAGCGGGACCTTCTCCAGCACCACGGGCCCGCTCAGCACGCCGTCCTTCGCCAAGCCGGGGCAAAACTTCGTGAAGGTCTCCGTGACAATCAGGGACCGAGTCTATGGCTCCACGTTCTGGTTCTTCGCCAAGGATGCGAATCTGTACGCGCGGTTGGGATCCATCGCGAGGTGCGGGGCCGACGCGCACGGCTGCCCAGCGTGCCCGCGTCCGACGATCGGCCCCCTGATTTTGGTCTACTTCGTCTCCCCGCCCAGCGTCTTGACCAACTCGCCATACTGGTCGTAGGCCTGCTTGAACCAGACCTTGTACTCGGCCGCGTTCATGTACATCACCGGCTGGCCGAGATCTTTCATGATCTTCTGGAACTCGGCGTCGTCGGCAATGGCCTTGAACTGCTGCTCCAAATACGTCAGGACCTCCTTTGGCGTCTCCTTCGGTGCGGCGATCCCCTTGACAGACCCGGCCGTCACCACGTCGTACCCCTGCTCCTTGAAGGTCGGGATGTCGGGGATGGCCGGATCCCGCTGCGCGAAGGCCACGGCGAGGCCCCGCAGGCGTCCCGCCTTGAAGTGGGGCAGCACCTCGCTGGGGTGGCCGCCGCCGAAGTCGACGTGGCCGCCGATGAGTTTGGTGATCGCATCCGCACCGCCCGAACCCGGTATCGTCGTCAGCTTGATGCCCGCGGCCTTCGCGAAGAGGAGAAACGTCAGGTCCACCGACGCACCCTTGATGGAGACCGCGGCGGTCATGTGCTCTTTGCCCTTCCCGATCCGCACGAGATCGGCCAGGGTCTTGTAAGGCGAGTCGGTGGGCACGGCCAGCACGATCGAGTGCACCGACATGCGGCAGACCGCCTCCAGGTCGGTGAACACGTTGTACGGGAGGGCGCGCTGGTGCGGCACCACCAGGTCCTCGCCCCCGCCGTAGTTGATCATGAGCGTGTAACCGTCCGGCCGGGCGCGGACGGTGTCCACCCGGCCTGGGATCCCGCCACCACTCGGCTTGTTCACGATCATCAGTGGCTGCGAGATGAAGCGCGGCGACACCTGGGCGATGGCGCGGGCCAGCACATCGGTCGACCCGCCCGGCGCGGCGGGAACGATCAGCTGGATCGGCTTGTTCGGGTAGTCCGCGGCCATCGCGATTGCCCCAGTCGCGAGGAGCGCCAGGGCCACGACGCATGCGAGCCTCACTCTGCCGTTCATGTTCCACCCCCGTTCTGAAATAGACCCTCGTTTCGTTGCTGCAGCGGTGACACTGGACGGAGCCGGTTCCGTTTCGTCGCCTCGGCGCGCGCCTTCTGTCGCCAGAGCCAGATGTTCGGTAACCGAGACAGAATCGCGGTTGTCATCGGGGCGCCCGATGTCGGGCGCCAAAGGTTGTTGAGATGAACGGGACTATACGCGGCAGCGAAAGCGACTGTCAAATGGAGACACTGTCAGCGTAAAAAGGCAACACTGGGCACACGAGGTCATCCAACAACGATACGGCTATACTCGCCCCACACCTGCTGTGTTGATCGCCACGAGACGAAAGCTTTGTCGCCGAATAATCGTCAGGGAATAGACCCGATTCCTGCAGTGCGGTCGGGGCAAGGCGCACGGCCGCACACACGCGGGAGACAAGCGCCTCCACGAAGGCCGAGCACCCGAGCACCCGCTCGTCCGCCGCGTAGTGCTCTCGGCCTCGCCGGAGGGCGTGGACTGTCGCCCACCCGCCGAGACTCCGGACGCGGCGCCTGCGGGATCCTGGCGTCCACGAAGGCGCGGTACGCCAGGCGTGCGCGCCCGGGCCGCGCGGAAAACCGGCCCAAGACGCGGCCCGTGCCCTGCTCCGGACACTGCCGGCGGCCGATCAGCATCGCATGCTTCGTGTACGGATCCCGGGTCCAGGGCGCGCACGTCCGGCAGGACCTTCACGCGGTGGGGACTCAGGTTGGCTTCCGCTCCGAGCGAGCCATATCCTACGCTCCATCAGCTCCCCGAACGAGAGCCGTAGCCTATTCTGATTACAACAGATCTGCGCGACGTCCCCTGCGTGCGTCATGTTGCGCTTCCGGGTAACGCGGCCCGGGAGCTTGACACATCTGGCCGCGAGGGATAGGCTCACATCCGAGCCTCCCGGCTCGTATTCCCCATCGCCGGGAGTGTGACTCCGCTGGTTCCCTCCGTACATCCCAGGCCCTCGGGCCTGTGCTTCATTGCCTCACCCAGAACGCACGCAGGATCGAGATCACCTCTCCCGCATAAACTGCGGTCATGCTGGCCGCTTTGGTTTGGGGTTTACCTGGACCGGACGCGAGAGATAAACTCCCGTACGCGGAAACAAATATCCGTAGTTATACCGGGAATCGGGTCCCCCGCGGCGTGGGCGTTGTGCTAACCCGGCGCAGGCTCCTCTCCGTGCTGGAGCCGCTCGCGAGCGCCGGGGCGCACTGGGGGTCGTTTGCCGTCCGGCCCTCAGGGGATCCTGGCCCCCGACCAGCAATCATCCGGCGGCGCCGAAACGGCGCGCCAAGCGTGCGGCAGGACTGTGAGGCGGAGAAGGCGCGCAGCGGCTCAGGGGCCCGGGCGCGGGGCGGACTATACCGCTGGCACCGCGGTCGCCCTCACCGCGACGCCGAGCGCGAGTCGAGCTTCACCGGCTGGAGCGAGGCGTGCACGGGGACAGGCGTCTGTGTGGTCAGCACGGATCAGGACCGGAACGTGAGCGCGATCTTCGCCCCTCCCCTCGCCACAGGCGGCGGGGGCTGCTTCATCGCCACGGCCGCGTACGGCTCGCCGCTGGCGCCAGACGTGCGGGCCCTCCAGGCGTCCAGGGACCGCTACCTGGTGACCCACGGGCCCGGACGACTCCTCATGACGGCGTACGCCTGGCGTAGCGGCCGGAGGACGGAGTCATGAGCCACGCGACTGCGATCGCGCGCTCGCGACCGCCGCACCTGGGACGCGGGCCTGCTCCCGGTGCTGCTGCTCGTCGAGCACGCTCACGGCCGCGCCCGCCGCTGGAGCCACCGCGCCCCGGCCGGCGGACGATCCCAGCCGCGACGGTGGCAGTGCCGAGGTCCGGTTCCCCACCCCCGCGCGCCACGCGATCGTCCTGCAGCACCCCGGCCCGGTCCGGGCGCTGTACGGCGGCGGGGACGTGATCGTCCACCCCCACGAGCCGGGGCGGGCGCTGACGGTGGTGCGGGTTGAGCCCAGCCACCTCCTGGTCCGGGCGGGCGCCTCGGGGTCGCCCGCAGGTTCTGCGCCCGGGGATCCGCTGCCCGGCGTCCCGGGGCGGACCTTTGCCGGGACCGTGCTTCTCGACGCCGTGCACTACCGGTACCGGCGCGTGGAGCGCCTCGTCCACTGGGACCCGGTGCTCGTGGCCCTCGACGGCGCGCAGGCCCTCGTGGAGGTGGAGGTGGCCCTCCCCACCGGCCCGGCCGCCGGGGTCCCTGCCGCGGGGACGGACGGGCCGGGGGCCGGCCTCGGGCCCCCGGGGCGGCCCACGCTCGATGTAACGTTCCTCAGTCAGGTGCAGGTCCGGGAAGCCGGTCCCGACCGCTACGACGTCCGCGCCGCGGAGGTCCAGGCCGTGCTGGAGCACGCGGGGCGGGTCCTGGCCGAGCTGGCCCCGGGGGTCGTGCCCATGGTGTCCACCACCGCCGGGGTGCAGTACCGGATCACCTCGGCGGCCAGCGATGGGGTGCTGGGCCGGCAGGGCTTCACCGTGTGGGCGCCCAAGCTGGCCGCGCGCGCCGGGATCGAACCGGGGGACACCATCCTCAGCGTCAACGGGGTGCCCGTGGACGGCTTTCCCAGCCTCTTCCAGATCTACCAGCAGGTGCGCCGCACCCCGGCCCTCGCCACGGTGCAGGTCGAGCTGGAGCGCGGCGGGACCCGGGTCACCAAGACCTACCGGTTCCGCTGAGAGTCCAACGCGGTGGTTGGGGACCTCGCGTTCGGCGCAGTGCCACACATCGCGGAGTTTCGGGCCGCGCCTAAGCCACATTGATCCTGGATACGAAACTTGCTCAATTGACGGTCCGCTCCCTCGGCACCGACATTCACGCGGCCACCAGCCCTTCGACTCGAAGCGCTGGCTAGAGACGTCCTAGGGACTCCCAGAGATCATATCTGTGAGAAGAATCCCCCCGGCACCATAATTGTGCAAAACACCGACCCAAAGAGTCCGTCCGGCTCTACGTCACCAGCGCCTTCCGATAGGACCCGCACGACCCGGGACACCGTTATGATTGACATCCCGGTGTGCTGCGCGATAGATTTCGACAGGATGGGGGGCGAGCAGGCTTCGGATTGGTTTCCGGGAGGACCTGTTAGCATTAACGGAGCGATTTTACTACAGGTCAGCCGGGGGCCTCGAGGAGTCTTTCGGCCGTGTTCATTGCGACGCGCTTCCTTCCCCTTCTTTTGGACTCTCTACAAGGCCGTGAGGTGTTCTTTGATAGAGTGTCTTCCCGTCATTTCACGCCCTACAGAGACGCCTGCCCATTACGTATCCACTCACGGAGGCGGGAGTCGGCCCCTGAGTCCTCTCCGGTCCACGTCGGATCTGGCCCGCTGAGCGCTCTCGCGCCCTCCTTCTTCTTGTTCTCGCCTTATTGCATCCAGTCTGCCTTGCCTGTGTCGTTTGAGGTAACATCGGTTGGCTGCTCTGACAAGGAGTACTGTGATGAATCCAAAGTGGAAGCGGATTCAGCAAGCAGTTCTCGTGGGGTCGCTAGCCCTGGTGCTCCTGCTGGGATTTGGGCAGCCATCTCAGGCGCAGGTATCGTTCGCGCCAGCCTTTAACTTCCCGACCGGCCTCGCCCCCGTCGCCGTCGCCGTCGCCGACCTCAATGGGGACGGGAGGCCGGACCTCGTCGTCGTGAATCGTGACGCCAACACTGTCTCCGTTCTCCTCGGAACGGGGACCGGCAACTTCGGGGCGTCGACCGACTTCTCGACCGGGTTCAGTCCCGTCGCCGTCGCCGTCGCCGACCTCAATGGGGACGGGAGGCCGGACCTCGTCGTCGTGAATCGTGACGCCAACACTGTCTCCGTTCTCCTCGGAACGGGGACCGGCAACTTCGGGGCGTCGACCGACTTCCCGACCGGGTTCAGTCCCGTCGCCGTCGCCGTCGCCGACCTCAATGGGGACGGAGGCCGGACCTCGTCGTCGTGAATCGTGACGCCAACACTGTCTCCGTTCTCCTCGGAACGGGGACCGGCAACTTCGGGGCGTCGACCGACTTCCCGACCGGGTTCAGTCCCGTCGCCGTCGCCGTCGCCGACCTCAATGGGGACGGACACCCAGATCTCGTCGTGGCCAACAGCGCGGCCAACACTGTCTCCGTTCTCCTCGGAACGGGGACCGGCAACTTCGGGGCGTCGACCGACTTCCCGACCGGGTTCAGTCCCGTCGCCGTCGCCGTCGCCGACCTCAATGGGGACGGGAGGCCGGACCTCGTCGTCGTGAATCGTGACGCCAACACTGTCTCCGTTCTCCTCGAACGGGGACCGGCAACTTCGGGGCGTCGACCGACTTCCCGACCGGCCTCGCCCCCGTCGCCGTCGCCGTCGCCGACCTCAATGGGGACGGGAGGCCGGACCTCGTCGTCGTGAATCGTGACGCCAACACTGTCTCCGTTCTCCTCGGAACGGGGACCGGCAACTTCGGGGCGTCGACCGACTTCCCGACCGGCCTCGCCCCCGTCGCCGTCGCCGTCGCCGACCTCAATGGGGACGGGAGGCCGGACCTCGTCGTCGTGAATCGTGACGCCAACACTGTCTCCGTTCTCCTTAACGTAGCCCCCACCGGCGGAGGTGGCGGAGGTCGAGCGGAGGTGGCGGAGGTGGTGATTGTTTTGTCGCCACGGCGGCCTTCGGCTCGCCTCTGGTCCCTCAGGTCCAGCTTCTCCGGGAGTTTCGGGATTATTACCTTCTCCCCAACGTCGCTGGGCGCGCTTTTGTCGCGCTGTACTATACACTGAGCCCCCCGCTGGCGAAGCTCATTGCCAACTCGGAAGCTCTCCGCGCCATCGCACGCGTGGCGCTGACCCCACTCATCGGATGGGCGGCCCTTGTCCTGTGGTCCCCGGCGGTGGGCCTGGGAGTGCCGCTGGTGTCCATTGCCTTCGGGGTTCCCCTGGTTGGCCGGGTTGTCTGGCGGCGCAAAAGGGCAAGCGCCAACCGGCGGCCCGGCATCTGGCGTCGGCGTCTGTAGGCGGGATTCGTACAGGGACGGCCGTCGCTGTAATGGGGAACGCCCGGACGGCTGAGTGGTTGCCGACGCCGTCCAGTCCGCAATTACAGAACCGCACCGGAAGAACATGATACCTGCCGGTCAGCCTCGTGCTGAGGTGTCCGTCGCTACGCCGCAGCGCATGGCAATCATCATGGAATTGGGAAATAAGCGCCAGCGCGTGTTCGGCATGGGTGATACTTTCTTGGATTCGCTGGACGCCTCCCACGTTCACCCAATCGATCCCCGCAAGGTCGATCATCCCAAACCCGACCAGGAGCGGCTCGAAGCAGAGAAACGGGACGTGGGCGGGGACGCGGCGCAGATGATCGAGGCGGGTCAGGTAGGTTGGCGTCTTGACGCTGACTCCCATCCATACATTACCAGGCCAGAGGAGCCTCTGGAGTCATGTCCCCTATGCACCGGACGCCGCCACCTGGCCAATCAACAGGCTCCCACTAGGCTGCTCCAGTTAGCCAGACGAAGATGCTCCAGGAGCATCCCGTGAGCCACCATCCTCAGCGCGTCGACCTGTTGGTCTTTGGGAAGCGCAGCCACGTGCTCGAGCAGACGCTGATGTCAATGCGCCTTGCCACCGAACAGCTTCAATAGCAGTGCGTTTCTGACAAACGCCTTCAAAAATCCCTTTAGGGCCCTCCACCCACGCGCGTAATAGCTTACATATGCCCAGATCAGCAGCAGTTCCATCGGGACAAACGGGACATGCGCATGCTTGAAGACGAGATGTGTGCCGTCATATAGGCGCCATTTCTTATGGCGCAGCCGATTCTTGAGCTTATCAAACAGCGCGGTTCCCGGATACGGTGTCAGAATGGTGAACTGCGCAACTGATGTATCAAGGGAACGGGCAAATCTTATCGTTCTCAGGATTGCCCCGGTATTGTCATTGATTCCGCCCAGTATATAGCTCGCAAACACTTCAAGATTGTGTCTCTTGAGCAGGGCCACGGCCTTGGACGAGGCGTCAGCCTCCGTGTTTTTATTGAACTCTTTGAGGGCGTCAGGATCAGGGCTCTCGACGCCGATGTAGACGGTCCTGGCGCCGGCCTTTGCCATGAGACTGACCATGTCTTCATTGCTCAACAGCGTACTCGTCGTCGACAGCGACCACCACCAGATATCGAGCTGCTTTTCGATGATGAGCCGACAGATCTCTCGTACCCGTTTCGGGGACGCAGTGAAATTGTCGTCGCAGAACGCGAAGGCCCTGTATCCATAGTCATGGTATACGTGCTCAATTTCCGAGACAACGGACGCGGGCGTTCTGGCCCTCCAGCGTCTCCCGTACATCTGAGGAGTGACGCAGAAATCGCAGGCATTGGGGCATCCCCTGCTCGTGGACAGGGAAGCGACCGACCGCTTGCCCCCGTACTTCATTCCGAGTCTTTTGTACGCGTCAATATCGACAAGGTGACGTGCCGGAAACGGCAGGCTGTCGAGATCTTCAACAAGCTCCCGCGGTGCTGTCCTCATGACCTTCCCATGAACCAGATAACTGATCCCCTTCACATGGCACAGGTCATTACCGCCCCTGAAGGTATCGAGAAGGTTTGGGAACGTAAGCTCCCCTTCCCCCTTGACAACGAAATCCGCATAACCGTCCATCAAGACATCGTCATCTACAAATGCCGGGTGCGGCCCGCCCATCACGACCGTGCACCCCTGCTGCTTAGCTCTCTTTGCAATCTCCAGGGCCCCCGGGAACCGTCTCGTATCTGACGTTATGCCAACGACATCGTAGTCACGGAAGTTAAAGCGGGACGGCGTATTGCGCGAGACAAAGAAGTCTTCCACTCCGACCGTATAGCCCGCCTTTTCAGCTGCTGCCGCGACATATAGAAGGCCGAGGGGAGGAAAGACCACGCCGAACGACTCAAGGACGTTCACGCACTTGGGATTGGCAAGCAAGATATTCATTGTCGCTCGCAGACTAACTCGATCCCGCTCTCGTAGTGGGACCGCCGGTCGCCCTCCAGGGTCCGCTCGGTGTCCTGGAGCCGGGTCCACGCGACGCACCCGGTGAGCCGGAGCGCCCCGAGGGCAGGCGGGAGGTCTAGGTAGCAGACCACCCCGTCGTGCAGCAACTCCTGATGGGCGATGCGGGTGCCGAGCGGACTGAGGTCGAGGGTGTGGACACGGTGATGCGCCAGCTCCCCGTTGCGGAGAGGCTTCGGGATCGTGAGTCGCGCGACACGTCGCGGGTCCGGCCGAGTGCCCATACCGCATCACCCCCGTCGTGAGGTGGATGGTCGCCACCACCGCCGCCACGCCGACATGGACCTGGGGGATCGTCCGGTCAGTGGCGTGCCCTTCCGCGGTAGGGGCACCCCCGCGGGACGCCCACCGGCTAGCTCCGCGGGAACAGTCGATGCAACTCTTCCTCCAGCACCTTGCGTGTCTCTGTTTCCAGCCGCGCGCGCTCTTCCGCCGCCTTCAGCCGTTGGGCTTGCTCGGCCAGACGATACTCGTACTCGGCCCGCTGTTGCTGGAGTTGCCGCCCCACGGCGGCGCCGGGCACCCCCCAGAGGACGTACCCGCCCCCCAGCCCGATCAGGAAAGCCAGGAGTGCCGCGACCCCGTGCGTCAGGATGCGCATCGTTCCCTCCGTGGCGGACACCTGCCCGGCGGCGGCCCGTCGCCGTCTGGGCGTCAGTTCCGCGGCCACCATGCCGACGCCATCGCCAGCTATTTCGCCTCGGGTCTCCGGAAGCGTGCGTCCACCCGCCACCGCCCTCTCACCGGGCGAAGGCGCGCCAGGCGGATCGGGGGCGAGGCGTCCTGTGACAAAGCGGGGGTGGGGTTCGCCCCGGGACGCTCAAACCCGATCTCGAAGCTCTCCTGACTCCGCGAGGGCACGCTGGCGGCGTTTCCCTGCTCTGGTGGCCCGAGCACCGGGATGGGGTGAACCTCGATCTCCGTGTAGCGCAGCACGACGTACACCTCCCCCACCATCGAGGGCAACGAGGCACCCTGCGCGACGGGCACGCAGACCTCATTCCCTGCCGCATCGAGGGCGAGGCCCGGTGCGACCCGGACCCCTGGCGATTCCAGAGTGACCTCCAGCCCGTCCACGATGCCCGGTTGGTGCAAGGTCCTGTTGTGGCGGCGCAGCTTCTCACGAAAATAGTTCTGCTCCGCGATGAAATCGTCGACGGACAACACCTGGCCGGTAACATAGCGCACGCGTGAGAGCGGCTGGCAGGGGACCGGCTGCGGTCGCTGGGGCTTTCGTTTGAGGGTGCTCATCAGCGTCTCCCGTCGCGGCAGGAGGTCCAAGCCCGTGAGCCGCTCGATCTCTCGGATGCTGACGAGCTGCGCCTCCAGGCGGCGGTCGGACGCTCGCACGCCCTCTCTGTTATCACCATTGGTCCGCGCAAGCAACCTGAACCGTGTCGCCTGGTTGGAAAGGATGAGCGCGAGGGCGACGGGCGAACCGTTGGGGGTCCGTGCAGACCAGGAAAGAATATGGACCACACTCCGCAAACGGGGTCCGGGTTCTCCGTGGCCGCCCCGCCGCCGGATGAGGCCTCGCGGCGCCTGCTGACAGTCGTCGTGGCGTCGCGTCCTCTCACGGGAAGTTCACGTAGGCGACACCGCAAAACGGTACCGTCCTTTCGGAAAGGTAACGAATGCTGCAGCCAGGCACTGCCTTCCCGGACTAGATCGGATATGTCCCGGACATGACCGCCTCAATATGGGCGAGCAAGGTAGGTCCGGCAAGCAGGGGAAAGCCGGTCTGCCGCAGCCGCAATTGCGGGATTTCGTAGATCAACTCATCGAGCACGGCCAGGGCGATTTCTCTCTTGGTTGCCCCGGAGCGCCCTTTCATCACCTTCACAACGGCGCGGTGGATGGTATCCGCCGTCTGCATCGACGCCTCCATGAACGCCCGAGCGTCTGCACCCTGCCGTATCGGTAAGTTCACCAGCGTGCCGCCGTGGAACGCGTGTCCGAGACAGACCATCCGGAAATCCAACTGGCTGAGCTTCGCCAAGGAGCGTCGGTAACTCGGCGCATCGAAATAGTAGGGATAGCTTCCGGGGCGGGCGCCCTGTCCCTGGACAGAGTCCGCCGTGAAAAGAATCCCCTCCGACTCCCAGTGATACACCACATGGCCCGGGGTGTGTCCGGGGCAGTGAAGAACGCGCAGGCAAATCCCCTTCCCGAGGTCAACAGTGTCCCCGTCGGAGAGCGACACATCGGCTCCCGCCGGCTCTCCCGCATTGTTCAGGACGTGCTCGGTCCGCGCCGTGATTGCCTCCGGCGGAAACTCCAGTGTTCGTAGTGGGCCAACATGGAATTCTACCTGGATTGCATTTGATTCCGCCATCGGCAGGTCCAACTGGTGCACATGGATTTTCGCCTTGGATCGGCGCCTCACTTCCATGTTTCCGCCCGAGTGATCCAGGTGGGCATGGGTGTTCAGGATGCAGTCCACATTTGCCAGCGAGAGATGAATCTGCGCCAGTGCGGGTTCCAGTACAGTTTCCGGCGAGTCGAATGCCCCCGTATCTATGAGGGCAATCCGGTCGCCCGTCACCAGATAGAGGAACACGGTTCCCGTCCGGTCGAAAGGTACCCGAATCCTGTAGAGGTTGGGCTGGATACGTTCGACTGTCATCGCCACGTCCTCCTCTGCGTATCGATCTGCGCAACTCGTGGGTTCTTCTCACCCCGTCCTGGGCCTACCCGCCGAAAATCCCTTTGAGCAGGTGCGGCAAGACCAGGGTAAAACTCGGCACATACGTGATCGCCACGAGGACGATGAAGATCGGAATGATGAAGGGGACAACCGCCCTGACAATGCGGTCGAACGAGATCTGCGCCAGTGGCCCCATGACAAACAGCAACATACCGAACGGCGGCGTCAGGGCGCCGATCATCAAGTTCACCGTCATCACCACGCCGAAATGCACCGGGTCGATCCCGAAATGCCGGATGATGGGCAGCATCATCGGCGTAGCAATCGTCATGATGGCGAAGGTATCCAGGACACATCCCATGATCAGCAGGATCACGTTGAAGATCGCCAGGACCACCCAGGCCTGGTTTGTGCTGGAGATCACGAGGGCCTGCGCTGCCTCCGCCACCTGGGTGACCGTCATGAGCCACGAGAAGATGCCGGCGGACGCCAGGATGAAGAGCACGACGCCCGCATTGTGCGCCGCCTCCCACAAGATGGCGGGAAGTTGTCGCAGCTTCAGTTCCCGGTACACGAACAATCCGAGGACGAGTGCGTACACCGCCGCGGCCCCTGCCGCCTCGGTTGGGGTAAAGACCCCGCCGACGATCCCACCCACGATGATGAGCGGCAGCAGGAGCGCAGGGGCTGCCTCACCCGCCGTTCGCATCACCTGCCCGAGACTGGCCCGCTCGTGCCGTGGATACTTGCTCGTTCGCGCCTTGATACGGACATAGATCATCAGCGCGATGCCCATCAGGACGCCCGGGATGAAACCCGCCATGAACAAGTCCCCGATGTTTACCTCGGCCAATACCCCGTAGACGACGAACGGGATGCTCGGGGGGATGACGGGCCCGATCGTCGAGGCGGCTGCCGTCAGACCGGCGGCAAACTCCGAGGAGTACCCCTCCTTCTTCATCGCTGGGATGAGGATGGATCCTGTGCCCACCGCATCCGCGACTGCAGACCCGGACATGCCTGCCATGATCATGTTCGTGACCACCACCACGTGTCCGAGCCCCCCGTTGATGTGTCCGACCAACCGCATGGCCAGCGTGACGAGCCGCATGGTCGCTCCGCCGGCGTTCATGAGAGCCCCCGCGAGCAGGAACAGTGGCACCGCCATGATCGGAAAACTGTTGATGCCCTCGGCCAGTCGCTGGGGCACGATCATGAGGGGGATGCTCCCTATCGACCAGATCGCCCCGAGGCTCGCGAAAGCCAGCGCGTAGGCAATCGGGACGCCCAGCAGCAAGAACAGCCCGAACCCGCCGACCAAGGCGAGACTCGTCATCATGGCCGCGCCTCCGTCGGTGCCGTTCCTGGACTCACGCGCTCCCCCGCCAGATCCTGCCAGAAAAGGTCCAGGGTATGGACCAGGACGAAGAAGGCGCTCACGGGAACTTGGAGGCTGAAGACGCTTCGCGGGAGGCCGATTGGTGTGTTGGCTGCCACGCTTTGGAGGATCACGAGGCGAGCGCCGGCAACCAGGAGGAGCATGGAGAACGCTGCGATAGTGGCCGTGGTCACCACGCGTAGCCGTCGCTGCCACCGCTCGGGAAGTTTCTGGACCATGAAATCGGCGGCGATGTGGGTGCGGTTGCCGATCGCCCAGCCCACGACCATGAACACCATCCAGATCATGGCCAGGCGCGCCGCCTCTTCCGTCCAGGCGAGCGGACTGGCAAGCACGAAGCGCCAGATCACCTGCATGGTGACCGCGGTCACCATGACGAGGATCAGGAGTACGGCCGCCCATTTCTCGACACACGCCGCCGCCTGAGACGTCGTTCGCAGGAGTGCACCGAGCCTCATAGCGTTCTTGCTCCCCTCAGGCGCCCCGAGCGGGGAGTGCCTCGCGCCACTCCCCGCCCGCCGGCGCTGCTCAGGAGCCGTTACGAAATCACGTGGCCATTGTTTGTAATTTCGTTACGGCTCCTTATGCCGTCCCCGAATTTCTCCGGTCATGTGGTTCCTTGACAACGGCCTACTTGACATCCTGGATCTTCTGGTACAGCCCCTTGGACCACAGGCCCTCCGCTTCGAACTTCGCCGGCAGGTCCTTCAGCACATCGAAAAATCCGGGCTCCGGCGTGAGGACGCTGACCCCCTGTTTCTTCAGGTCTTCGACAAACCGCGCATCCGCCTCCTGGACCAGCTTGTTCCCATAGGCACCCGCCTCCTTCGAGGCGTCCACGAACATCTTCTGGTCTTGCGGGCTCAGGGATTGGAACCACTTGTCGCCTACCATGATATGGGCGATGAACTTCGTGTGGTTCGTCATCGTGACATTCTTTGCGACATCGGTGAACTTCATCGGGATGAGCTGCGTGGACGGCCCTTCGAGAGCCTCGACGATCCCCTGCTGGAGTCCGGTGAAGATCTCGCCCCAGGCCATCGGTGTGGGGTAGATCCCCATGGCCCGCCAGGACTCGCTCCACACCTTCTGCTCGGAAACGCGCATCTTCAGGCCCTTCATGTCCGCCGCAGTCCGGATGGGGCGCCGGGATACGATCTGCCGAGGCGGCCACAGCCAGTCGATGCTCAGGGGCCGGAGGCTGCGCTCCGCCCGAAGTCGCTCGTACATTTCCTGCCCCGCCGGGCTGACCGCAAACTTCCAGGCGTGCTCTTGGTCCCGGAAGAGGATCGGGAACCCACTGATGTCGAAATCCTTCGACTGGGTCCCGAGCCCGCCCCAGCCGATCATGAACATCTCCTGAGCGCCCATGATGACGGCATCCAGCTGGGCCTGGAGAGTCCCGAGTTGCGAGGCAGGGAAGAGTCGAACCTCGTAGCGCCCTTGACTGCGCTGTGCCACCAGCTCTGCGAACTTCATGAGTCCTTGGTGGGTGGGATCGGTCGTCGTCTGGATCGATCCCAGCTTGAGCACCTTGGCCCCAGCCATGGCGTCTCCTGCCAAGAAAGCCAGCGAAACCGTCACGGCTAAAAGTCCGAGACCAACGGCACGACCCAATCCTTTGCGTGTCTGTCCGGCCATCGCGCTGTCCCTCCTCGTGATTTGTGACACGGGTTGATGAACCATCCGTGAAAGACGTCAAGCACTACGACTCTTGGAGAGTGATGCCACGCCACTCGGCAATGTTGTCACCCAGCACTCGGTGCGTATCCTTCTCATTCAGGACGCTGCAATACCTGCGGACGTGATTCAGACACGGTCGACACATGCGAATGCGCTGCTTCTGTGCGTTCGGTCCGGTTCATTGCTCGAGGGAGACGAGAGCGGTTGGAGTATTGCGCGAGGGCCGATGGAATGCAAGCAAGACTAGCCGTCGCCTCTCACAGCACTCGTGGGCTCTGCCAGAAAACGACATGATCCGCAGCTTCAGTCAAGCGCAAACCGGCGGGAACGTGGCGGGGGGAAGCAGCGGGCGGAGATGCAGGGCGTGAACCAGAGCCCGTTGCACTAATTGCCAACGGCCCGCAATTTCAGAAGAGCAGAGTTTTCACGTAAACGCCTGCCCTATCTCCCGGAGCCGGCTCTGCCTTCGGGGCGTTACACCTCCAGGACCTCGCCGGGCGCCAGGATCTTGACTTCAGTACCAGGCGACTCAGTCGCGAGGTGCTGGGCGAAGCGCGCCGGGTACTCGGCCTGCGTCTTGCGGTCGTAGTGGATGGGCACGGTGATCCGGGGCCGAACCATGGCGGTGGCAATCGCCGCTTCCCACGGATCCATCTCCGTAATCGCGCCGGGGAACATGCCAATTGGCGTAAGCATGACCGTCGGTCGGTAGAGACGCCCAAACAATTCGAACTCGCTAAAGATCGAGGTGTCGCCAACGTGGTAGATCCCCACACCCTCTCGGACATCGACGATGTAACCCAAGGAAAGATCGAAGACCGGCCGACCGTCCTGGATCGACCACGAGCCATGCTCCGTCTTCAGGGCCTTGACCCGAATCCCCGCCTGCTCCACTGCCACACCCGAGAGCACAACCTTCACCCGCTCGGCGGGATCCCGGCCTGCGTCGCCGCATGCGCGGCATCCCGGGCGCAGACAAGCTGAGCGCCCGTCTGCTGGAGGAGGGGAATCATGTCGCTGCGAGTGATCCCGGGCCATGTGGGTGACCAGGACCAAGTCCGCCCGGGGAATGTCCTGGAGGGTAATGGGGCAATCCGGATTGATGGAGATGCAGGGATCAATGTAAACCACCTTCCCGCTGTCCGTGACGAGCTCGAAGAATGAGATGCCCAAGTATCGTAGCCTGGCCATGCCGTTTCTCCTCTGCCGATTATGCTACCGGCGTCCCACCCAGGGACGATTCCAGCAATCGTGAATCCCCAGCGCTATCGCGGCAAGGGGTAGTCGAACAACAGGTGGGGAAGCAGAAGCGGAATGACGGGAATCAGGGCCATGATCATCAGATCGATGACCATGATCACGATGAATGGAACCGTCGCCCGCACCGCCTCCTCGTACCGAACGCCGGCAAGCTGGGTTGAGACAAACAAGTTCAGGGCCACGGGGGGGATGATGCATCCAAGCCCCATGTTCGTGCAGAACAGCACCCCCCAGTGGACGACATCGACGCCGACCTTCACGAGGAGCGGCATGAATGCCGGCAGGAATCCAAAGATCATCGCCGGCGGTTCCAGGATCATGCCGAGAATGATGAAGACCACGCTGACGAGTAGGATCACCCAGTATTTGTTGGTGCTGAGGGCGGTGACGACGGCTACGATATGATCGGAGACGAGGTCTCGGGCCATGACAAACCCCAGAAAAGACGAGGTCGCCGCCATGAAGAGGGTCATACCGCTGATGTACCCCGCCTCGACGATTCCGCGATAGAGGCGTCGCGGTTGCGCGGTCCCATAAAGGACTGAGAGGAGCAGCACGTAGGCCAGCAGCACCGCGCCGACCTCGGCCGGGGTGAACGCTCCCCCTAGAATGCCGCCGATGACCAGCACGAGCGCAAATACCCGGCATGGCCCTAAGCGTCCGCGGGACGATGGAAGCCGCCGGCACGTGCTCCCGGGGATAGTCGTGTCGCCGCGCGTGAAGCAACGTGACCAGCATGAAGCTTCCCGCCAGCAGGACGGCCGGCAGGATCGTAGCGGCGGCGAGGCGGCTCACCGAGGTGTTGGTGGCACTGGCGTACAGCAAAATCGTGATGGCCAGAGGTGCCATCATTCCCAGTGTGCCGGCGGTCCCCTGGAGCGCGGCACAGAAGGCCGGACGGTACCCCCGCTGCTTCATCTGCGGAATCATCAGGGACCCGATGGCCGCCGTATCCGACACCGCGGAGCCGGAAATGTCGCCAAAGAGGAAACTCGCCACCACGTTGGCGGCCCCCAGGCCACCTCGGACCCGCCCGACGAGCACCTGCGCAAAGTCGACCATGCGTTGGGCGAGCCCCGCTTCATGCATGAGTTTCCCGGCCAAGATGAGGAGCGGGATCGCCATCAGGGCCAACAGGTTGAGGCCGTTGTAGATCTGGGAGGCGCCGAGGTAGAACGGCACGTCCCCCAGTGTCCCGATATAGAACGTGGCCATGAATCCGAGCGACAGGGCCACCGGGACGCCGATCAGCATGGGCCCGAACAGGGCGACCAGCAGCGGCACGCCGCGCGCCATCGGGGGAGTTGGACGTACTGGCCGATCGGCAAATACACGAGGACAAAGAACGCCGCCGCGATCAGCAGCTTGATCACCAGCCCGTTCCGTGATCCCCGCTCCGCGTTCCGGCGCACCCAGTGGAGGTCCATGATGGCACACGCCACGGGGATCGACAGGTACGGAATCCACATCGGCCACTGCAGCGCATCGGTGCGCATGCGGCCGGCGAACTGGAGGGCGTACACCCCGGACACGCTCATCGACACTAAGAACCCCAGCGCGAGCCCTTCGGCCAGCACGGCCAGACCGCGCGCTCGCCGGTCGGGTCTTCGCGACCAGCAGGTCGAGATTTACGTGCTTATCGTGCAGGTATCCGGACGCGATGGAGAGGAGCGTCCCAGGTGAAGACCATGAAAGCGACATCTCATCGGACCATGCCAGGAGTGTTCAGCACGTAGCGGAAGAACACGCCTGCCAGCATGATATAGCGAGGACAGTGCCCACCACGGCGAAGACGGTGCATGTGACCTCCACGGCATTGCTGGCGGTCACGAGCTGGCGCACCCAGGGGCGTTCCCTGCCGGTCGGTGCGAGAGGCCCCTGGGTTCTCGGTTATCGTCATTGATTTACTCTCCCCGCCTGGCGGGTATTCGCGCCGGATCCATGGGCATCCGCGCATCCGTGCGAGCGTATCCTCGCGCGACACCTGCTGAGGGTCCAGTCCCGTAGATGCGGCGCCAAGGAGGCTGGGCGGTGGTCCCCAACCCACGCCTCCTGTGGCATCCCCGGAAAGCACCAAGACTGGCGGTCGATCCCTAGCAACCGTACTTCCCTTGATCTGATTCGCCAAATTCAGGTCCACCTTGCCCTTGAACTGCTCCGCCACCTCCTTCCAGACCTTGTCGCGCACAGATGTCCACTGAGCGTCTCGTCCGGCGTGGGGACGTAGATCTGGGTGCCGGCCTTCTTGGTCGCGTCGAGAGCGCGCTCGACGAACCCCGTGGCATCCTTCCGGTTGAACGCCTCGGCCTCGGCGCCCGCGTCGATCAGCGCCTTCTGCTGGGCGGGGGTGAGAGAGCGAACTTCTTCGCGTTGATGAACATCGGGAGCGTAAAGTTTCGGAAGCCGATGGCGAGGTAGTACTTGGTAACCTCGTACATCTTGATCGACGCATATGCCGGCAAGGTGGAACCCGTGGAACCGTCCACCACGCCCTGCTGGAGCCCGAGTAGAGCTGGCCCCAGTCCACCGGCGTGGGATTCGCCGCCCCACGCCTTAAACAGCGCCTGATCGACCGGGGTGGTCATGGTGCGGAGCTTCAGCCCCTTGATGTCCGCTGGGACCCGGAGCAGCTTGTTCCGCGTGGAGATATTCGCACCGTTCACCTCGGACGTCGACGTGTGGGTCATCGGCAACAACACCTTGAGCCCCGCATCCTTCTCGAACTTCTCGATCACCTTCTTCCCCTGGGGATCCTTCTCCAGGAACTCGAGCACCGCGGCGTCGCCCTTGAACAGGAACGGCAGATCCAGAGTCAGGAACGCGTCGGTGAACCGGGACAGATTCCCCATGGCGCACGTGCCCATGTCCACGCTGCCGCCGACCACCTGTTCGGTGAGGCCCGCCTCCGTCCCCAGTGATTGGTAGAAGACCTTGACGTCCAGCTCCCCATTGCTCTTTTGATTGGCCGACTCCGCGAATTTCGCGCTGGTCGTGCTCGTGGATGACGCGCCCCGGGGTCGCCGGTGCCCAGGCGCAGCACGATGGGCTGTCCAGCCAGCGCTGGCGTGATCGCCACCACCCATAACAGGACCGCACCCCCTAGCATGGCGGACCAGCCACCCACGTTCCTCAGATCCCAGGATCGCATGGACTTCCCTCCTTTTCGCTGCGTGCCCTCTCGTTTCTCCGCTGCCGCTTTTCGAGTACGCTTACGGAACCCCCGACGCGTCTGTTCATCCTCCTGCGGGACATTGCCACTTGCGTCACCTTTGACTTTCCTCGTTCACGAATAATGCGGGTTAGGAATCCACAAGTCCAATCAAATCGTCGTCCAGCCCATGCCGGATAAGGCGGATCTGTTCGGATTGTCGCAGATGGGGGAGGTAAGGGCTGTAAGCAGGAACGGTATAGATCGCCAGCGAGTCGGTAGTCTCAGCGAGAAACGCCATGGTACGCCGGGCCCCCACGAAGAGTGCCCGCAAGAGCCGAATGTCAAGTTCGATATTCCCGTGATGATATTCTCGCGGGTGGAGGTTCGCCTCATATTCTTAAACGAAAGCACAATCTTTGTCAGCGATCTCACTTAATTCCCAATATCCAACCCTCTATCTCAGATTGCTTGCGTTCGTCATCCGTCAGGGACGGCGTGAAGAACTCTGCAAGACTACCGTCGAGATCCGCCTGGCGCATCCATGCGGCGACCGCATAGGCGTCTTGTTGGTCGCGGGTGAGGCCCTCCAGGGTGAACGTGCGCCTCCACAACGACGGATAGACCTCTGCCACCACCGACCGGCCGGCTGGGATCTCCCAGCCGTCGAACGGCCAGAAATGCACGCGTCCCAGCGCGTTCTGACGGAGGTAGCGCAACCACGGCAACCCCGCATGGGTTGATTTCGCCACCGAGCCTTGCACGTCGAAATGAAAGACCGACTTGGCTGCGCCAGCCCGTATCTCCGTCAACCGCCGCCAGCGAGGGTTGCCGGAACGGGCGGCACCCTGGCCGTGCGCGCCGTCGCGGACGAACTGGACGTAGATCCCGTCCTCGTCGGTGGGCCAGTGGCGCTGGAAGTCGTCAAGAAACGCCGGCCACGCATGCGGCAGGTTATGTTGTGTGAAGTACGGTAGCGGGAACTTCGCGGGTGAGAATGAAAAGGAGATCCGGCGGGAAACGCACTCTGTTGCCCGAACATCCCGAAGGGGGAACAGGAAGGGAGGGCAGCGCAATGGACATGGGAGGCTGAAGGCGTGGCCCCTGCGCGGACATCATGGCACGGTGCGGGGTTTCTCCCGAAGAAATTCCGGGAACGGCACAAGGAGGCCCATCGTCGCCTTGGACCCAACCACCGTCTGATCGTTGATCCCGAAGCCGAACTGCAAGGGGGGTTCGTAGGTCACATCGGGGGTGATCCGGGTCGGGCGGATCGCCGTGCGCATCTGTCGATCGAAGGGGACCATCCGCACCATCTTTCTTCCTCGAACTACCTGGCCTTCGGCCAGACCGACCTCCGTGCAGCCAGATGCGCCTCGTGCCCTCGCCGTCTATCCCAGCGTACGCCGGTCCCGTCGTCGGCCTCGCTTCTCAAGCCGGTTGAGCAGGTAGTAGCTGGCAAAACCGATCACGACCATCGCGAACAGGAAGGCCGGATATGCGATCCTCCAGTGCTCCGGTCCGGTCATCATCGACCACTCTGACATCCCGCCGATTCCCGCCAGGAGCGTGAGCGGCATAAAGATCGTGGTGATGAACGTCAGCCGCCTGACTGTCACGTTGGTCTCGTTGGCGGCCTTGGTCATCTGGTTGTTCAGCATCGACAGGTACATTTCCATGAGACTGGTGACTATATCCCGGTACGACTCGGTCAACTCGAAGAATCTCACGAGATGGTCGTAGATGTCTCGATAGTGGAAGATGGCCTTTTCCGCTATGAAGGGACAATCTTTGCGACAGATCTTGGCGAGGATCTCCCGCTCGTGGAACAGACTCTTGCGGAGACTCAACAAGTACCGACGGAATCGGATCAGCTCTGCGGGGTTGAAGCTTGAAGCGTCAGCCAGCATCGCCCCTTCTACGGCGTCCAGTTCGTCTTCGAGCGCTTCGATCGCCACAAACTTTTGATCCACCACATAGTCAAGGATGACGTGCATCAGGAACGACGGTCCGTGCCGAGCGCTCTCGATGTTCGTCTCCACGATGTGCTCAATGCCGTCCACAAATCGGCGATTGTCGGCATTGCGCTGGCTGACGGTCACCAGAAAGGTATCGCCGATAAACAGATCGATCTCGCCGATCGACAGCTGTTGGTTTGCATAGTCAAAGGCGTTGAAGAGGATAAAGGTATTTCGCGGAAAGTCTTCAATCTTGGGGATCTGGTTTTCGTCAAAACAATCCTCGATCGCCAGCGGATGGAGGCCCAAGGGATCGATGAGGTGCGAGAGTTCCTCCTTCGTTGTTTGGCCGTAATGCAGCCACACAAACCCGCCACCCTTTGCCGCAGCCAGGGTTGCGTCCACGGTGGCGACGCGCGCGAGTTTTCCTGCCTGCGAGATGTGGTAGAACCATGATTCGGACATTCCTGCCTCCGTCAACTCCTAAGACCAGACGTCCGAGCGCCTATGGCCGGAGTTCCCGTTTCGTCTTATCCTGCGGTTGTGCGTTGGGCGCGTGTAGTCGCTCGAACGACCGCCACCACGGGCGAGCACGTCGAGGGGGAAGAAGATGAGGAAGCCAAGGGCGAGCGTGATTGCCCATGTCGTTCTGTGCCGAGGGAGAGCCATAAAACCCTCCTGATGGTACGCAGACGACTGGCAACGAAGCGCGTGGGCTTTATATCAGGAACGGTGGCCGAGAGTGAGACGAACCTACGCCAAACACCGCCGACTGTCAACGCCGGGTTGCCGCGTGGCCGCGAGGTGCTGCAGGGTGTCGGCGAGGGCCGCATGCTGCGCGACGGTGAGCGTCGTGAACCGGAGGCCGCTACGGGCCACGAGGTGTGAGTCGCCTCCCAGCTTGCGTTTCCGTCCGACTACCATGCACCAGACCACCTGCGCGGGCACGCTCAGTACAGCAAAGGGCGGTGGGAGATCGAGAGCACAGGAGGCCCCGAACCGGAAGAGGTCGAGGTGCTCGATCTGTGCACCCGTGGGGCTGAGGTCGAGAAGGCGGACCGCCCGCATGCCCCGCACCCGCGCCGTGGGCCGCTCGGCCAGTCGCGTGCGCCGCACCGCTCGCCTCTCCTGCGCCTCCGTCATGGTTCCTCATTCCCACGAGCGGGACCCCGCTCGCATGTCACGCCCCCGTGCGCGCGGGCGTTGCACCCCTGCCAAGCGCTGGGCGTGTCGTTGCGGGGTGCGCCCGCTGGCTCCGTCAGGTCACCAGCTCCGATGACGCCACCGCGCCTCCACCAGCCGTTCGGCCTCCTCTACCCCCTCGCCGCCTCGTCCGGTCCCTGCATCCAGGCCGGGCGGCGCGCCACCATTCGCCCACCACTCTTTGTTCGGCGGGAGGTTGAGATCTATGCAGGCTCAGGTGAGCGCCACCGCGATGGCGAGGAGCCGAATAGGGGGCGCGACGGAGGGACGCGTTGGGTCGTAACGACCCAACGCGGAGGCAGGTGGCCACCCCGGCGTCCGTGGGTGGTCCTGGATCCCGACAGCACGGTCCCGACAAAGCGGCCCTGGTTATGGGGTGACCGCCGTCACCGCACCGTGTAGGCCAAGCGTCCCCACGCCTGCCAGGTGTCCGCGGTCACGCCGCTGTTGCGGACCCAGGCGTGGACCTCGTAGTTGCCGGGGGCCGGCGGCGTCCAGTTGAGAGTGTTGCCGGTCCCCCAGTCCCGCGCAACGGTCCAGGCGCTCCCGTTCCAGACCCACCACTTGAACTGATAGGGGGCGGTGCCCCCGGTTGCCGTGGCGGTGAGGGTGACGCGGCGTCCCGGCCACCACTGGGCTCCCCTGGTCGGCGGTGACCCTGGACAGGGTCATGGTGAGGCCGCTGCCCGTCACCGTGTAGGCCAAGCGTCCCCACGCCTGCCAGGTGTCCGCGGTCACGCCGCTGTTACGGACCCAGGCATGGACCTCGTAGTTCCCCGTTGGCGGCGTCGTCCCAGTGAGGGTGTTGCCGGTCCCCCAGTCCCGCGCGATGGTCCAGGTGCTCCCGTTCCAGACCCACCACTTGAACTGATAGGGGGCGGTGCCCCCGGTTGCCGTGGCGGTGAGGGTGAGCGGCGTCCCGGCGACCAGCGGGCTCCCCTGGGTGGCAGTGACGCTGGATATGGTAAGCGGGGCTGGGGTCGCGGTGCTCAGGGCGAAGGTGGCGGTCGCACTCTTGGCCGCGGTCATGGACACCACACAGGTCCCCGTGCCCGTGCAGGCCCCACTCCAGCCGGAGAACGTGGAACCAGCGGAAGCCGCCGCCGTCAAGGTCACGCTCGTGCTGGAGTTGTAGCTCGCACTGCAGGTACTGCCACAGGTGATCCCGGCCGGGGTGGAGGTGACGGTCCCGGTGCCGGTGCCGCTCTTGGTGACGGTGAGTGCGTAGGTCGTCGCGGTGCTCAGGGCGAAGGTGGCCGTGGCGCTCTTGGCCGCGGTCATGGACACCACACAGCTCCCCGTGCCCGTGCAGGCCCCACTCCACCCGGTGAAGGTCGCGCCGGTGGCGGGCGTCGCCGTCAGGGTGACGCTGGTCCCGCCGGTATAGCTCGCGCTGCAGGTGCTCCCACAGGTGATGCCGCTCGGGCTGGACGTGACGGTGCCACTCCCCGTGCCCGCCTTGGTGACGGTGAGGGCGTAAGTGGTCGGAGTGCTTCCCGCAAAGGTCGCCGTCACGCTTCGAGCCGCCGTCATGCTCACGGCACAGGTCCCCGTGCCCGTGCAGGCCCCACTCCACCCGGTGAAGGTCGCGCCGGTGGCGGCGGCCGCGGTCAAGGTGACGCTCGTGCCGGAGTTGTAGCTCGCGCTGCAGGTGCTCCCACAGGTGATGCCGCTCGGGCTGGACGTGACGGTGCCACTCCCCGTGCCCGCCTTGGTGACGGTGAGGGCGTAAGTGGTCGCGGTGCTCAGGGCGAACGTGGCCGTGGCGCTCTTGTTGGCATCCAACACCAGGGCGCAGCCGCTGGTGCCGCTACACGCCCCACTCCAGCCGGTGAAGGTGGAGCCAGTGGTGGGCGTGGCGCTCAGGGCGACGCTGGTGCCGGAGGCGTAGGTGGCACTGCAGGTGCTCCCGCAGCTGATCCCGGCCGGGCTGGTGTCGACCGTCCCGGTGCCGGTGCCGCTCTTCGCCACGGTCAGGGTGCGGAGCACTGCCGTGGGGGCCGCTGCACACGCCTCGGGGGTATACGGGGAATCCCCCACGGCATTGTAGGCCCGAACCCGGTAGCAGTACGTGGTCCCGGCGGTCAGCGTGGTATCGACATAGGCCATCACCGTCGCGCCCGTGGTGGCGACCTGCGCAAAGGCGCCGGTGGTCCCCGTCTTCCGCTCCACCTTGAACCCGGTATGGTCGTCCGGGGTGGCATCGCTCCAACTGACGGTGAGCTGTGCCGCCTGCGCCGGAAGACTCCCCAGCCCCAGGACGAGACCCAGGGTGATGAGTCCCACGATCGCCACCCAGCCGGCTCGGCGAGACCCCTCAGTGCCGGGGATCCTCGGTATCTTCTGCATACGCCCTCTCCTTACCCTGTGATATCTTGTCTTGTTCCGCAGAATGAATGCGGAGTGAATGTCCCGCGTTTCCGTGTTTCGCACGCCGTAGCGGAAGGGGGCAAGGGCCGTGCCCAGCGGAGGCACACGCCGGAAGACCTACATTTCAGGCAGTTACGGCTCCCAAGGAGATCCGGTGGTCCCCCGCGAGCAAGATGTTCGCATCAACTCGACAGAATTACCGTCGCGAGATCAGGCGTGAAAGAATTACCCGCGAAAAGTACCGTATTCCTCCACGAAGGTCGGGGGTTCCTTGGCGCTCGTGGAGTTTCCAGCCTCGCAATCACAATAGGTCTGATGGGGGGGTCGGGTTTGGAGGGGGGTCTTCGCCGTGCCTATCTCGGTTTTTCAGTCGCCACTAGCGGGTAATTTTCGGGCATTTTTGTCTCTCAGTGGGAAACAGTCCCTTCGCGTATCTCCCCAAAAAAAGGCAACCCCCGGCATTCTGAGGGTTGCCTTATATGATGGCGGAGGCGTGTGAGAATCGAACTCACCCAGCGCGGATTAGGCGCTACGCTGGTTTTGAAGACCAGGAGGGCCACCAGGCCCAATCCGCCTCCGTTGTTTAGCGCGGCAAGCGTGCCGTCAATCCTTCTTGGCCTTCCCCTTTTCTTTCTCCGTCTCCTTGTCTTTCCCCGATCCGGGCGCCTCGTCTTTGGTCTTTTTCACGAACCTCTTGACCAGTTCGGCATCCGCTGGGGGCACGTTCACGAACTTGACCCCCATGCCGGCGGGAAACGCGCTCTGCGGTGATGAGTTCACCCACACAACCATCCCGGGGATGTCAAACCGATGATCAACGCCCGGGAGGGTAAATCGCAACCGAACTTTCTGGTTGAGTTCGTGCGGTTTCGGGGTCCGGATGAAGACACCTCCCCCGCTGATGTTTCGGGTATACGCGGTCACGAATTCCTGCAGCGTTCGGTAGTGGATCTCGACTTCGACCTCCACGTCGATGCGCGGGTCCTGTCTCCGGTCTTCCATCAGTCCCCCTGGTCCTGGTGCGCGCGCTGGGCCGTACGTGCCCCGTCACGCTAGCAAACGACACCCGAGAACACAACCAAAATCCGGCAGCCGGTCGGCCGCTGGACGACCGCGCCACGCCCGGCCAACCGTCGGCGAAACAGGTGTCTTCTTCGCTCGACGGCGTAGGCCGTTGTCACAGAATAGATTGAGCGGAGACATTCCGAAACGGCATAAGGAGCCGTAACGAAATCGAAAGAGATGTCTAGGTTATTTCGTAACGGCTCCTAACCATCACGATTGCGCCCCGCGTACGGCTTCGGTATCATGCGCCCGGCTACTGTGCGGTGCGTGGTGAGGAGGCGGATCATGCTCACTGCCATTCCGGGAATTCGGGTTGGACACGGGACGGACGCGGTCGGCTGCACGGGGTGCACGGTCGTTCTATGTCCGGACGGCACGGTCGGCGGGGTGGACATCCGCGGTTCCGCGGCCGGCACGAGGGAGATGGATGCGCTGTCCCCCCTGCACCTCGTCCCCTTCGTGCATGCCATCCTGCTGGCCGGCGGGTCCGCCTTTGGCTTGGATGCGGCCGGCGGCGTCATGCGGTACCTGGAGGAACGCGGCGTCGGTTTCGACGTCCAGGTCGCGCGGGTGCCCATCGTCCCCGCCGCGATCCTGTTCGATCTGCGCCTGGGCGACGCGGCGGCACGGCCTGACGCGCAGATGGCCTACGCCGCGTGTCAGCAGGCAACCACAGGCCCCTTCCCGGAAGGCTGCGTCGGCGCGGGGACGGGGGCCACGGTGGGGAAACTGTTCGGCATCTCCCGGGCGATGAAATCCGGGCTCGGATCGGCCGCGCTGGAAATACCGGGCGGCGCGCACGTGGCGGCACTGGTCGCGGTCAACGCCTTCGGCGACGTCCGCGATCCCGCCACCGGCACTCTCTTGGCAGGGGCGCGGGAGGCGGCGGAGAGCCCCCGCCTTGCGAATACCGCCGCGGCCATGCGCCAAGGCGTCCTCCCCCGCGGCTACCAGCCGGACAATACGACCTTGGCCGTGGTCGCGACCAACGCCCGCTTGACCAAGCTCCAGGCGACCAAGCTGGCCCAGGCGGCACAACACGGCCTGGTACGCGCGGTGTGCCCTGTCCACACCACACTGGACGGAGACCTGGTGATCGCCCTGGCGACCGGCACGGTCGAGGCGGAGGTGAACACCCTCGGCCTCGCCGCCGCGGACGTGGTGGCCGAGGCGATCGTGCGGGCCGTCAAGACGGCGACATCCCTCGGGGGGCTGCCCACCTGGAGAGAGTCGATCGGTCGACAAGTCAACGAGTCAACGGGTCAAAAGGTCAAGAACGGCGAGCAGCTGGCAGCAGGCAGTGAGCAGCAAACAGAGTGAAGAGTGAGCCAATACCTTGAAGCGGGAATGTTGCCAGCAACAAATACCCTTTACCCTTAGACCTAGGATCTCCGGTCGTGGCTCGCGGCTCGTGGCTCGCGACCCTCTGTTCCGGCTCTCCGTCAGGCTTTCTTGGAGTCGTCATCCTTCTTCGGCGTCACGTCGATGGCGTCCTTCCCGGCCACCGAATCCTTGAAACCGCGAATCGCCTTCCCCAGCCCGGACCCGATGTCCCCAAGACGGCTGGCTCCAAAGATCAAGATGACGATCACCAGGACGATTGCGAGTTCCGGCAGTCCCAACCCAAACATAGCATTTCTCCTTGCTTGCTGAAAACGCGCTCAGCGTGCAGCTTTCAGCTATCAGCTATCAGTCCAAACACGCAGCCGCCGGTCGGGTGACGCTCCGAATCCTCCCGAACACCCGGGACCGCTTACCGTATGGCAGAGAGGGCGTAGCATCACCCACGACCACCCCGCCTGTCAATGGAAAAGGGCGAGGGTAGGAAGCGGGCAGCGGGCAGCTATCAGCTGGCAGCGAGCAGAAACAACTGGCGCGCGCCGCTGCTACTTATAGGGAACGCGTTCGTCCCCCTGGCGCCGCGTGATCCGGCTTGAGTCCAGGTGCTCCAGGTAGGGGATGGCGTATTTCCGCGAGAGGCCGAACAGCTCCTTCATGGTGCCCACATTGATCGTCGGATGCATGCCGAAGTGCGCCAGGATGCGATCGTGCAGGGCCCGATGGCTCTCGGCGTGCAGGAAGAGCTCGTCTCCCACCCGAACGAGGATCCCATCGTCCACCAGACGGCGAAAGACGGCCTGACCGAGCTTCCGCTCGACCTTGAGTCCGCTCAACACCGCCTCCGGGGCGGGGGGCTGCAATCCGGCATCCCGGAATGCCGCGGCGATCTTCCCCTTGAGCTCCTCTTCGACCGGCGACAATGTGGGACGATAGCCGGCAAGCCGAACCTTGTCGCGGTCGACCGCCATCTGTCCGGCCGCCGTCAAACGGCCCAACATCCAGACGAACGTGGCGGCCGGCAACTGGTCCGGCAATTTACTGCGAAGCTCCTCCTTCGCCAGGCCGTCCTTCAACGGCTCCTTGGTGTGGAATTCCGCCAGGCGGGCCAGGATGTCGGCCTGGAGCGCGCCCACGCGCTCGGCGTGGAGCGTCCCGTCGCCTTCCTTGGCCCCGACCCGGATGGCCCGCCCGTTCTCGACGAGTTCCCGCAGCGACTCGGCCACGATCGTCTCGTCCAGGTCGCTTCGTGCGCGCAGCGCCTCGGGCGTCATGGGCGCGAACCCCGCGGCCAGCAGGTGCCGTTCGATCCGTTCCGTCGGGCGGCCTTGTTCCAGGACCCGCAGATGTTCGACGAGCTTGGCGCGGGTCCGGCGGGATCTCGGCGGGTTGGGGTCCAAGATGCTGCCGCCGCCGATCGTGACAGCCGGCGAATAGCTGCGGATGACGTAGCGATCTCCCGGCAAGGCGGCCGACGGTGTCTCCAGGCGGAAATGGACGTAGGACCGCCCCCCCGGCTGCAGTTCGTCGCCCTCCAGGATCACCACCCGGGCGAGGATCTCGCTGGTTCCCAGGTGAAAGCGCACCCGCGCGCGGTTGCCGAGCGGCCGGGGGGCATCCGCCAGGAGCGACAGCGTCGCCTCGAACGAGGGCGACGGACGCAGCGTGGCCGGAAGGCACAGGACATCTCCCCGCGCGATCTCCGCCACCTCCAGCTCCGGCACGTTCACCGCGGTGCGCTGGCCGGCCTCCGCCCGCTCCACCGTCTCGCCATGCACCTGGAGCCGCCGCACCCGGGATCGGAGATCTCTCGGCAGGATCGCCACCTCATCCCCGACCGCAAGGCTGCCGCTCCACAGCGTGCCGGTGACCACCGTCCCGAACCCCTTGATGCTGAAGACGCGATCCACCGGGAGCCGGAGAATCCCCTGCGTGCGCTTGGGTTCGGCCGCCGCCGCTTGCGTCTGGATCGCCGCAAGGAGGGCCGGCAGTCCCTGCCCCGTGGTCCCGGAGCACGGCCACGACCGGACACCCGTCCAGAAACGTTCCCTTCAGGAACTCGGTCACGTCGGCCTGAACCATCTCCAGCCATTCGGCCTCCACCAGGTCCGCCTTGGTGAGCGCCACCAACCCCTGCTTGACGTGGAGCAACTCGCAGATGTGCAGGTGCTCCCGCGTCTGGGGCATCACCCCCTCGTCGGCGGCGATCACCAGCACCACCAGGTCAATGCCCCCCGACGCCGGCGACCATGGTCTTGACGAACCGCTCGTGGCCCGGCACGTCCACGATCCCGGCCCGCGTGCCGTCCGGCAGGCTCGAGGAACGCGAAGCCCAGCTCGATGGAGATGCCGCGCTCTTTCTCCTCCTTCAGGCGGTCCGTGTCCGTCCCGGTGAGGGCCTTCACCAGCGTGGTCTTGCCGTGGTCGATGTGGCCGGCGGTGCCGATGACGAGATGGCGCATGGCAGCACTATACCCTGCCGCCATGCGGAACACAAGGCGGGCGGCCGCACACGGAACGGGTGAAACCTCGCACGAGAGCGATCACGACGCGCTGAAAAGGGGGCGGCCGCGTGGACTCGCTAGGCCGCTGCTATCGGGTGAGGTGAGGCCGTCAGGGAGTCAGTTTATACAGCCCGAACCAGATCGGCGGCGCGAGCGACAACCACGGCCAGAAGATGACCACGATCAGTCCAACGACCATGGCCAGGACGAATGGGATGACCGCCACGGCCACCTGGTCGAGCTTGGTATCGGCCAGCGAGGTGGTCACGTACAGGTTCACCGCCACCGGCGGTGTCGCCATCCCGATGGCCAGATTGAAGGTCATCACCACGCCGAACCAGAGCGGATCCCAGCCGAAGTGCTTCATCATGGGGATGAAGATCGGCATGAAGACATAGAAGATGGAGATGGCGTCCAACAGCATCCCGGCGATGAACAGGACCACGTTAACGATCAGGATCATCACCACGGCGTTGTCGCTCAGGCTGAGCATGCCCTTGAGGATGTGGTCGATGGCCCCCACGCGGTCGGCCGCCCAGCCGAAGAGCCCGGCAAAGGCCACGATGAACATGACGACGGCCGAGGTAATGGCCGAATCCAGCATACACCGGTACAGCTGCCACCAACCGATGGTCCGGTACATCCACCCGAGCAGAATGCCGTAGACCACGGCGACGATGGCCGCCTCGGTCGGCGTGCAGATGCCGCCGTACATGCTGCCCAGGATCACCGCCGGCGCCATGAGCCCCCAGAAGGCCCGCTTGAAGGCCACCCAGAGTTCGCGGGGCGTCCCCCACCGCTCGCCGCCCCAGCCGTGCTTCCGGGAGATGAAATAGGCCGGCACGACGAGCGCCGCCCCCGCCACCAGACCGGGGAAAATGCCTCCGGCGAACAGGGCCGGGACCGAGACCTCGGTGATCACGCCGTACACGACAAAGGCGATGGACGGCGGGATCAGGATGGCCGTGGAGCCCGCGGTGGCGATCAGGCCGGCCGCGAAGTTCCGGTCGTACCCCTTGGCGATCATGGCCGGGATCAGCACGGCGCCGATGGCCGCCGCGTCCGCGGGCCCGGAGCCGGAGATGCCGCCGAAGAAGACACAGACCGCCACCCCCACGATGGCCAGTCCGCCGGGGATGGGCCCGACGATCAGGCTCGCCAGGTTGACCAGCCGTGCGGAGACGCCCGGATCGCTCCATCACGAACCCGGCCAGGATGAAGAACGGGATGGCCAGCAGCGGGAACTTGGCGATGTTGGAGTAGAAGATGGAGGAGATGCCCATCGCGCCCTGCTGATACAGCAGGATGACCAGACAGGCCGTCGCCCCAGGGCGATGGCGATGCGGACCCCGAGGACCACGAGGGTCAGAAACAGTCCGAAGACCAGGAGGGTCGACGACCGTCATTGATCGCGCCCTCCTCAGACCCTTCCACTCCCGCCAGGGAGCCCTGCAGGACCCGGATGATGACCAGGACGCCGCACACGGGGATGGCGAGGCTGTAATAGACCGTGGGCAAATCCAGGGACAGCGTCCGGCTGTTCAGGAGGATCTCATCGGGGATCTGGTAGACCGCACAGACGATCATGACCACGAGCACCGATCCGACCGTCAGGATCGTCGAGAGGATCTCCAGGGCCTTCTGGCCGAGGACGGGGATTCGCTCCCGAAAGAAGGTCATGCTCAGGTGGGCGTTCCGCTTGAAGCCGGCTGCGGTGCCCAGCATGGTGAGCCACACCAGCAGCATGACGAGCAGTTCTTCCGTGTAGGCCATCGAGTAGCCCGAGTACCGGGCCGCCACGTTCGCGAATCCCAGTATGGTCATGAAGGTCATCATGGCGGCGCAGATGACCTCCTCGGCGTTTCGCCCCACCCAGCGAAGCTTTTCACCCATGACGCATCCGTCCGGAAAGCGAAGGAGAGCAGGCGCGGGGCGGGCAAAGGCCCGCCCCGCCACGATGGATCAGTCCTATTTCACCTTGGCCAGATCGGCGAAGGCGGCCTTGACCAGGTCCTCGCCGATCTCCTTGGTCCACTTGCCATAGACCGACTTGCTTCGGTCCTGGAACACCTTGATCTGGGCGGGCGTCAGGTAGGTGACGGTCATGCCGTCGGCCTCCAGCTTCTTGTACGACGCGCCGTTCGTGGTGAGACCCTCCCGCGCTTCGCGAAGCTGCCACTTCATCGCCTCGTCGACCGCCTGCTGCATCATCCGCTTGTCCGCAGCCGCGAACGTATCCCAGGTCGTCTTGCTGGCCCCCAGGATGAGCGGGTCGATGGCGTAGTGCCAGACGGTGATGTGCTTGTGCAGCTGCGCGATCTTGTAGGGGATGATGATCACGTTGACCGGGTTTTCCTGGGCGTCGATCGTGCCCTGCTGGAGCGCGGACAGCGCATCGCCCCAGTTCATCAGGACGGGGTTGGCCCCCATGGCCGTGAAGGTGTCGATGAAGATGGGCGAGCTGGCGGCGCGCACCTTCAGCCCCTTCATGTCGTCCGGCGTGGTGATCGGCCGCAGGCGGTTCGTCAACTCCCGGTAGCCGTTTTCACCCCAGCCCAGGAAGATCACGCCGAACTTGTCCATCTGCTCCTTGATCATCTTGCCGGCAGTGCCGCCCTTCACCGCGTCCAGGGCCTCGTAGCTGGGGAACATGAAGGGGAGGTTGAAGAGATTGAGGGCTCGGAGCTGGGGCGACCAGTTGATCGTCGAACCCAGAGCAAAGTCCGCCACCCCCTGCTTGGTGAGCATGAACTCCTTGGTCTGGTCGTCGGCGAAGAGGGCCCCATTGTAGTACACCTTGATGTTGATCAGGCCGCCGGACTTCTCCCGAACGATGTCGGCGAACTTCTGCGCGCCGGCGCCCCACGGCGAGGTCTGGGTCGTCCGCACGGACATCTTGTACTCGGCCTTGTACGCGGCCAGGGCCGGACTCGCGAGGGCCACCACGAGCGCGGCAATCAGCACGAACCCCACGCCTACTCCCGCAATTCGCTTCATTGTGTCTCCCTCCTCAGATTCCTTCGGATGTGATCAGCACAGTCTCCGAACCGCCGTGACTACGTCCCCCACATTCGGGATGACGAACTCCTCCATCGGTGGGCTAAAGGGGATAGGAACGTCCTCGCTCGCTACGCGCTGGATGGGTGCGTCCAGCTCGTCGAAGAGCTCCTCGGCCAGCCACGCCGCGATTTGCGCGCCGAACGCCCCGGTCTTCACCGCCTCCTCCACGATGACCACTCGGTGGGTCTTCGCGACGGAGGCGAAAAGCGTCGCCTTGTCAAACGGCGCCAGGCAACGCGGATCGAGCACTTCAACGGAGACGCCCTCCTGCGCGAGGGCGTCCGCCGCTTCCAGGGCGCGGTGGACCATCCACCCTGTGGCCACGACGGTGACGTCCGAACCGGGTCGCTTCACGTCGGCCTGCCCCAGCGGAATGAGTGTCTCGCCGTCCGGGACGACACCGGAGATCTTGTAGAGCCGCTTGTGCTCGAAGAACATCACGGGGTCGAGGCCCCGGATGCAGGTCTTGAGCAGGCCCTTGGCGTCCGCGGGCGTCGAGGGAAACACCACGCGCAGCCCCGGCGTATGGCGAACCAGGCCTCGAGCGACTGCGGAGTGATGGGCCGCCGGCTCCCTTCACGCTCCCCGTCGGCATCCGCAGGACCAGCGGCACGTCCACCTGGCCGCCGAACATGTAGCGCACCTTGGCGATCTGGTTGACGACCTCGTCCATGGCGCAGGTGACGAAGTCGGCGAAGTGCATGTCCGCGACAGGTCGCAACCCGGTGATGGCGGCGCCGAGCGAGGCGCCGATGAGGGCGGCCTCCGAGATCGGCGTGTCGAGCACCCGGTCCTCGCCGAACTGCTCCACGAACCCCTTGGTGATACCGAACGGCGCCGCGGCGCGCAGATCCTCGCCCAGGACAACGACCCGCGGGTCGCGGGCCATCTCCTCGATGAGCGCTTCACGGAGCGCCTCTGCCATCGTCAGCGTGCGCATCGCGTCATCACATCCGATCTGCAGATGATAGGGTTGAGGCGGCACGGCCCCGTGGCGCTGGGTCAACCATCCCCACGGCCCGTCGGCCCCCGCACGAGCGCGTGAACACTTCTCGCAGGCTGCTCAAAAGGGTCCAGATGCAAGGCGGCACGCAAAGGGCCGAGCGAGGCGTACTTCCGGTACGCCGCAACGAGCGCCCGAGCAGGCCAACGCAGCAGGTGGGCCCTTTTCAGCAGCCTGCAAACAGGTCCTGGAGCGCGTCCTCGGGGGCCGGGAGCGGACTCGATTCGGCGAACGCCACCGCCCGATCGATCTCGTCCTGAGCGGCTCGGAACAAGGAGGCCACGTCCTCGTCGCCGAGCGACCCGGCCGCCGTCAACGCCGAGGCGAGTCGGTGGATGGGGCATCGAGCCTTCCCGTCCGCAATCTCCCGCTTGTCCCGATACCCCTGCGGGTCCCCCTCGTAATGCCCCTGCCAGCGCACCACTTTGGCCTCGATGAACGCCGGACCGCCTCCGGCCCTGGCCCGATCCACGGCGACCTGCACCGCATCGTGAACCGCCATGGCGTCCATCCCATCCACCACGACGCCCGTCAGACCGTACCCGGACGCCCGCACCGCCAGGTCGGCGACAGAGGAGCCATAGTGATGAGAGGTCGTGGAGGCCCAACCGTTGTTCTCGCAGAGGAAGATGACCGGCAGCTTCCAGATCACCGCCAAATTCATGGCTTCATGCACGGGACCTCGGTTGGCCGCCCCGTCGCCGAAGAAACAGAGACAGACCTGCCCGCTCCGTCGCTGCCGGATGGAGAGTCCGACGCCGGCGGCGACGGTGAGGCCTCCGGCCACGACCCCGTTGGCCCCGAGCACGCCGACGGAGGCATCGGCGATGTGCATCGAGCCGCCCTTCCCTTTGCACGAGCCGGTTCGCTTGGCATATAGCTCGGCCATCATCTTCGAGGTATCGGCGCCCTTCGCCACCATGTGCCCGTGGCCCCGATGCGTACTGAACACGTAGTCGTCGGACCGCAACGCGCAGCACGCGCCGGCGGCGACGGCTTCTTGCCCGATGCTCAGATGCACGAAGCCCGGCAGTCGGCCCGCGGCGAACAGGTCCCGGACCCGCTCCTCGAAGGCGCGGATGCGGATCATTGTCTTCAGGAGCGCGATCTGCAGGTCGAGTGAGGGCATTCCCCGCTCTCCGACGTCGAGACGGCCGTGGGCATGAAAGGGTGGGTATAACTACCACCGTGACGCGAGCAATGTCAATGATCATCGCCGGGGCCGTCTGTCGGCTCCGGCTGCTGACGCTCCTCAGGGAACCAGGATAACCTTGCCTCCTTCGCCCCTCTCGAGGAGGGCGAGGCCCTCCGCGGCTTCCGACAGCGGCATCTCGTGCGTGGCGACCGGATCCACATTCAGGAGTCCGCTCGACAAGAGCTCCTG
>CAWJSJ010000003.1:0-159147 GCA_963845565.1 uncultured Methylomirabilota bacterium | reverse complement strand
CCGCCGACCTGTCCCAAGCTATCCGACGCCCTCGAGCGACAGGCAACCCAGCTCCGGGCTCTGGCGACCGACCTGACCCGCGCCAAGCAACGGGAGCGCCGCCGACTGGCTGACGTGCTCCACGACGGATTGCAGCAGCAGTTGGTGGCGGCGCGCCTTCGGGCGCATGCTGGCGCGGTCGTCCGCCGCGGCGGTGCAGGCGGGCGCCGACGAGCTGGTTACCCTCCTGGAGGAGGCCATTGCCCAAACCCGCTCGCTTGCCGGAGAACTCAGCCCGCCGGCCCTGCAGACAGGAAATCTGCTGCCCGCGCTGGCGTGGCTGACCCGCTGGGCGGGGGAGAAGCACCAACTTACGGTGCACGTGGATTCGCCCGGAGCCTCGTTGCCAGCGCTTCCCCGGACCTCGCCGTCCTGGTGTATCAGTCGGTGCGGGAACTCTTGCTGAACGTCGTCAAGTATGCGCAGGTTTCGGCGGCCGAGGTGACGCTCACTCAGGACGGCGAGTGGTTCGCGTGCACCGTGGCCGATGCGGGGGTCGGCGTTGACCCCACCACACTCCGCGCGGCAGGCGGGACCGAGGGCGGCTTCGGGCTCCTCGGCATCCGCGAGCGGCTGGAGATCTTGGGCGGCCGCCTGGAGATCGCGAGTACCCCCGGCCGTGGGAGTCGCTTCACCCTGGTTGCCCCGCTGGGCCAGGCCGTCGCCCTCCAGTGACCCTTCAGGGTGCGGGCCTTGCGGAGGTGGAGCCGCGATCGCCCGACGGGCGACGCCTCCGCGTGCTGTTGGTGGACGACCATGCGCTCGTCCGCCGAGGCTTCGCCACGCTGCTCGCCGGGGAGCCTGACCTGGAGGTGGTCGGCGAAGCCGACAACGGCCAGCGAGCCGTCGAGTTGACCCGGAAACTTACCCCGGACGTCATCGTCATGGACGTTAGCATGCCGGTCATGAACGGCATTGACGCAACCCGAGCGATCCTGGCGGAGTTCCCGACGACACGGGTGATCGGCCTCTCGATGTTCGAAGACCCCGAACAGCCGGAGGCGATGCGGCAGGCCGGCGCCGTGGGCTATCTGAGTAAGAACGACTCCGCGGAGGCCTTGCTCGCCGCCATTCGGGGGGAGGGACGCCGGCGGCGTAGGCGCCCTCCCGTGGCCAAGGCACGGGGAACGCAGGAGACGTCATGAGTCGAACCACCGTTGTCTTGGCGGACGACCACCACATCGTGCGGCAGGGGCTCCGCACGCTGCTGGAAGCCGAGGGCGATTTCGCCGTCATCGGCGAAGAGGCGGATGGGCTAAAGGTGGTCGCGCTGGTCGAGCGGCTCCGGCCGGACGTGTTGCTGCTGGACGTGAGGATGCCGGGGCTGAACGGGCTGGAGATCACGCGCCAGATCGTCCAGCGCGCCCTCAAGACGCGAATCGTGATCCTCTCCATGCACGCCGACAGAAACCTTGTCCTGGACGCGCTGCGGCATGGTGCCGCCGGCTACGTCCTCAAGGATGCGCCCCCGAGCGACATGCTCGTGGCCGTCCGCGAGGTGACCGCGGGCCGCCGCTATCTCAGCCCCGCCCTAACCGAGCGCGCCGTACGCCGCGTACGCCCGCCAAGCGCAAGCGGCCCCGGCGGATGCATACGAGACCCTCACCACCCGCGAGCGGGAAGTCCTCCAGTTGGCGGCTGAAAGCTCCAGCGTGTCGGAGATCGCCGCTCGCCTCGGCATCAGTCCTCGGACCGTGGAGACCCATCGCGAGAACCTGATGCGGAAACTCGGCCTCCAAAGCCAAACCGACCTGATCCGATATGCCTTCCGACGGGGGATCCTGCCACTAGAGGGCTGAGGTTCGCCGCTCCCTGGCCGCTCGTTCTCCCCAAGAACGACCTCTGCCCCTCACTGACCGCCCGCCAGCCGGTGAGCATCCCCGGGGCCGAGCCCTCCGGAAATTTGGTCCGAAAAATCCGGGAAACGCCGGATAGGCAAACCCGGCCGCAGAGTCCATATTCTTCCGTAGAACGCAGGGCGTATACAGGGCGCGGCGTACTCCCAGGATGGAGGCAGAATTCCCAATGTTGTCCGTGCTGCTGGTGGACGACAACCGGACCTTTCTCCGCGTTGTCACCAAGTTTCTTGCCGAAAACGGGGAGGGCGCGCTGCGCGTCGTGGGGTCGGTCTTTGACGGGCGAGAGGCTGTCGCCCAGGCGGCAACGCTCCAACCGGATGTCGTGCTGGTCGATTTGCAGATGCCGCTTCAATCAGGCTTGGTGCTCCTTCCGCACTTACGGACCCGGCTCCCCGACGCCATCCTCGTCGCCTTAACCCTCCTGGATCCGGACACGTATCAGGCGGCGACGCTGACGGCCGGCGCGGATGCATTCGTCTCCAAGGTGCGCCTCGAGCACGATCTGATCCCGACCATCCGGCGCCTGGCGTCGCGCGGGCCCCGACGCGCCGACGCGTGGCAGCGACCGGTGGGCTGAGGCGAGGGAACCTCTGAGGCCCCACCAGGTGGGGGACAACGCGCGGAGGGCGGCATGAAACCGACGTTCGTCGCACCTCGCACAATCCTGCTGATCGACGATCACGCCGCGCACCGGCAGGTCCTTGCCCAAGTGCTTCGAGCGGCCGGGCACCACGTGATGGAAGCCGACGGAGTTGATGCTCATCGCGCGGTTAACGGAGCGCGGGTCGGCCTTGGTCACGGCCAGCAGCGCGCGGACGGTCTGCCCGTCGGACATAGCTCAACGGGGTCAGAACTCGGAGGTGAGGCATGGCGCGGATCTTGATCGTGGAGGACGAGGACGCGGTGGCCGGGATCGTGGCGTACTTCCTGCGCAAGGCCGGGCACACGCCGACGGTCGCCGCGGAGGGGGCGACGGCACTCCGCGAGGCGTCCGCCCGGCCCGACCTGATCCTGCTGGACCTGGGGTTACCGGTTCTGTCGGGCGCCGAGGTGCTCCGGCGCCTCAAATGCACCCAGGAGACCGCGCAGATTCCAGTCGTCATCGTCTCGGGGGACCCGGACGCGGCTGCCCTCGTGCGGGACAGCGGGGCGCACGCCGTGGCGGCCATCCTACGGAAGCCGGTGACCTTCCAGGAACTCTGCGACGTCGTGGACGCGGTGTTGGGGGCACCGGCGCGGTGGGCCGAGGGGAGCGACCTCGGGTTCCGGGAGACGAGGGGCCAGTTGTTGTATCGGCTGATCACCGAGGGGTCGAACACCCTGGTCCGCCAGGTCTGCCTCCGTCTGGACGCGGAGCGGACACGTCCACGCGACCCCAGGACGGTCCACACGCCGAGCTGGAGAGATCTCGCGGGCGCCGGGCAGCGGGAGGGCCTACTGAGCGCAAGGGAGGCGGCCCTCCTGGCCGGGGAGCCCGCGCTCCTCGCCGGGTGCCATTGAACACCCCTATGCCCGAGCGCGGCGGGGCCCCCGCGCCCCGGCGCATCGTCGAAGGAGAGTGCCATGGCGACGATCGTGAACTACACCGACCGGGAGCCCGCCACGAACAAGTATCCAGAGCGCATCGTGTCGCCGCGTCAGCCGGGGCCCTGTTGCTTCACCGACATGGAGGAGGTCGGGACGACGGAACGCGAGGGCCGGTGGGTGTTTCAATACCGACGGTGCCGCCAGTGCGGCTTCACGGTACGCGTGATCCTCCGAGAGGTCCCGGATGCGGTCCGGGCGGACGAGTTGCGGAAGATCCTGGCCCGTGCCTTCGTTCGAAACGTGCCAGATCTGTAAACGGGGAGGGCCGGCTGGCCTGCCGGAACGGACGCCGCGGCGGGCACGCATGACAGGCCGGCAGTGTGAGAATCGCCGCGAACATCAGGAGGGGCTATGACTGGCGCCACCCGCATACGTGTCCTGCGCCAACGATCATGCCCTGTTTCGGAAGGCGCTCGCCATCCTGTTCCGTGAGGAGCCGGACTTCGAGGTGGTAGGGGAGGCCGCTGACGGCATTGAGGCCATCGCCCAAGCCGCCGCCCTGCGACCGGACGTCATCCTCATGGACATGCGGATGCCGCGTGCGGACGGGCCGGCGGCCACCCGACGGATTTTGGAGACGAGCCCGGACGCGAAGATTGTCATGCTCACGGTTTCGGGCGATGAGGACAGCGTCGTCAATGCGGTGCAGAGCGGCGCGCAGGGGTACCTGCTGAAGACGATCGACCCGCCGGCCCCTTTCGATGCCCTGCGCGGGGTGGTGCGCGGGGAGGCGGCGCTCGCGAGCGGCGTGGCGACCGCCAGTGTCGTGCGGGCGTTCACCCGGGCGGGGCTCCACTCGGCGGTGGGGACGCCTCCCCGGGCCGAACTGAACCCGCGGGAGCGAGAGATCGTGACGCTGGTCGCGGAGGGGAAAAGCAACAAGGAAATCGCCGCGCAGCTCGGCCTTGCGGAGAACACGGTGAAGAACCACCTCAAGAACATCCTTGCGACACTCCACCTGGAAAATCGCGTGCAGATGGCAGTGTCCGTCCTCAACGAGCATCGAGTATTCCGTTCCCTAGAAAATGGGTCGGGTAGACCCCCTTCTGACACAAAAAAAAGATGTTGAGCCGCCGGCCAAATCCCCCCCCATTCAGGATGCGGTGAGGGTTACGAACCCTGGCTGGGGAGACGTATGTCAGTCGAAAAAACATTGGCATATTGACATCCGCTCGATCATCCCTTATACGTGACAAGTCCGGTCCTCCTTGTGTCGGCCGGAACGCTCGCGCCGTTGCTCCCGGAGTCCCTGGTCGTCAGTCTTCATCCTCGTTCCCTTCCTGCCTGGCTTCCGTGGACTCGTGGAGGACCCCAATGCTTGTGCGGGTGACGCTCAACATACCAAACGGGGCGTCTCGTGGGGGGGAACAGATATGGAAGAGCACTTGTTGCGGGACCATGTGTCCCGATATGCGACCGAGGTGCGTTTCCGATACCACTGCACGGCCGGGAGTACCAACCGGCCAGAGGTGGGGCGGACTCGAGAACCTGAACCTGCGGGGGGCGTGGGTGGAGTTGCCCGAGCGGGTCATGGCGCGCAGCACCCTGGAGATCGCGCTCGACACGCCGGCGGGGGACGTGCCCCTGGTCGCCCACGTGGCCTGGACGTGCCCCGCGGAGCACCCCACCCCGTTCCTGCACGGCCTGCGGTTTACCGGCATCACGGCGGCCGGCCGCGACCGGGATCGGCACGCTCCTCGCCGCCAAGACATCGGTGCGCCCGGTGCGCCTCTATTGCGCGCTGGCCGGGACCTGCCACACCAAAGGCATCGCGTGCCCGGCGGTGCCCAGCGCGATCCGGGACCTGTCCGACCGGGGGGCGGGACTCCGCATTGCGGACCCCGTGCCCATGGGGACGGAAATGGATCTGCGCATCGCCACGCCGTACGGCCCGATCGCCGCCGACGCGCAGGTCGTCTGGGCCGAGGAGCCGGCCCCGCTGTTGCACGGGGCGTGGTACCGTCACGGACTGCGGTTTCTCCCGGGTCGACCCGTGGAGCGAGCCGCCGCTGCAGGCATTCCTGTGCGGCTTGCGGTGAGTGTCGCCACGCGGGGCCCAACCCCGTCAGACCCCCATGCGGAACCGCGGCCCCCTCGGGCGGGAGGCCCACATGGCAGAGCAGGAGTGTCCGCAGTGCCGGAATCTCTTTACGGAACGCGAGGGTCGCTACCGGCGCGCGTCGTGGCCACGGGGTTGGGCAGTCGAGATCTGGCTGATCGGTGTCGCTCTCTTGGTTTCCGCAGAAGCGCCAGTTAGCCATCTCGAAAGGCATGGGACGTTCGAGACAAGCGTGAACTCCCGCAAGACCGAGATGCGGCTCACACGCTGGATAGCACAACCGGAAGATGTCGGAGCGCCTTACTGAAGGGGGGGCCACCCATGCAGCAGCGCACGACCAGAGTCAATCCTGCGGAAGAGACCATCAAGATTGGTCCGCTAGGAATCCGGTTTCTCCTCACGGGCGGCGATTCGGGGGGCAGCGTGTCAATATTCGAAGTCTTCGTCCCCGTCGGGGAGAAGCTGCCGGCGCCGACCCACAAGAACGACGCTTACGAGGAGGTCCTCTACGGGATCAACGGCGTCCTTACCTGGACGGTTGACGGAACACCGATCGCGGTTGGCCCCGGGCAGGCGCTGTGCATCCCCCGTGGCGCGGTGCACCGTTTCGACAACCTCGGCAGCGAGGATGCGAAACAACTCTGTGTTATAACCCCGGCGATCATGGGCCCCGCCTACTTCCGCGAGGCGGCCGAAGTCATCGGTGCTGCCGCCCCCGGCCCGCCCGACCGTGCGAAGATGATGGACGTCTTCCGGCGCCATGGCATGACGATAGCCGTGCCACCGCCTGTTAAGTAGCGGGGGGATTGGTCCTCGCAAGCCTGAAACACGGATTCGAAGCGGCGCACGCAAGGCCTCGGGGGTGTCCGAGGCCTTCGCTTTTTTGGCCGGAGGGGACGGTGTTGCCTTCGTGAACTTATCTGAAATCGTTCGGCCGACGCGGTGGGCTTCACGATTCGCCGGCACCTGCTGGGCTCGCCGGTGAACGACGGACGGTGCCCCGGAGGGCCGCCGCGGTTCGGGGCCAGCGCGGGTCGAGTGTAAGTTCACGAAGGCAACACCGTCCCCCCGTACGAAGGCACGTCCCCCGTATTCGTTGGGATCAAGACACTGGCGATGCGTGTCTGCAAGATCTCAGTCGGCGCCTCCATTGTCTCGGCCGGCGGCCTCCGTGCGATGCGAGCTGCTCGTCAGGTCGCCGAAGCCGACACCCTTGCCCGAAGCGAGATCCCTCAGGTGCGTCCGGCTGGTCCGCTGATTGCTCGTGCCAAGGCAGACGCTGTGGCGGCTCCGGCTCCGAATGACTGACGTTGCGAGGAAAGCGGGAGCGGAGCGGACGTGGCTGCCCGCAAACCCGCGCACCGCATGACCGATGGGTGTCCTGTTGGGGGATGCGTTAGCGGAAGGAGGATTTGGTTTAGGCGGAGAGCGTGATGCAGAGCCGCGAAAAGTGTGCCGGGATCGATGAGCAAAAGGTATCGGGAAGCACCGCATTGGCGAACGAGGGCAGATCGATCGCTTAGGGCTTCGTCGGTGGAATGCGCACGCGCTCGATCGCTCGACGAAGCTGGGGCGCTTGTGCGATGTCATCAGCGAGCAAATCGAGGGTGCGGTTGATGACGTCGACCACCCGAGGGTCCCGAAGCGCATAGACCATCCGGGTGCCGGCGCGGCGGACCGTGACGAGGTGGTGCGAGCGGAGGACGCCAAGATGTTGCGAGACGTTTGCCGCGGGCACCTCGAGTTGAGTCTTCAAATCGGTCACGTCGCGCTCACCGTCGTGGAGCAGCGCGAGGATCCGGAGCCGATTAGGATGGCCGAGCACGCCGAGGAGCTCTGCCGCATCTTCTAGCACGCGTTGACGCAGGGGCACGGGGGGTCTCCAGGAGAAATGATGGCACTATTCTAGTCGCTGCGCCGCCGGCTGGTCAAGGAGGAATGAGCATTCAATTACGTTCGAATATGGTTGACACCGCGCGTTGGGTTGGCTAGAGTCCCCTCGCAAGGGGGAGTAGATCGCCGTCGGTCTGGCGAGGTCGTCATGCCGGCCGCCATAGCGTGCGGCCCGGCCTCCCAGCGGGGGACGCTGCCCTCGGATCAAGACCCTTCGTGGCCCACCGGCCGTGGAGGGTCTTCGTGTTTGGGGGTCGGTCACCCGAGCTTCCGCGACGAGGTAGCGTGTGAGCAAGCATCTGGCGGCGCTGCTGCCGCGGAATCGCCTCGGGCTGCGCCTGTTTCTGCTCGTCACGCTGGCCGTCGTTGGAGTCACGTTGGCGGCGGACGGGTGGCGGCTTCGCCAGGAGCGGAAGCGGGTGTTGACTCAGCTCCAGCGCGAAGCGAGCCTGGTGACCCAGGCTATCGAGGGGCAAGTGCCGCCCCTCCTGCACGCCCCCGACGATCCACGGCTGGTCGGACTGTTGGAGGACATTCGGCAGGCCAAGGGCGCCGAGTGCGTGGGGGTGTACACCCTGGAGGGCCGACGCCTTCGGGCCGCGTTCGAGTCGGCAACATCGGAACGGGGTCCCGACGTCTGTCCGCCCGCGATCACCCCGGAGCCCGTTGCCGAAACCGTGTCCGCCCAGTGGAGCCTCTCGGGTACCTACAACATCCAAGCTCCGGTCACCCCGAACGATTCGCCCCAGGCGATCCTCAAGCTGGTCTTCGATGTCGCCCGGGTCTCTGGGCCGCTCCAGACCGTTCGGAACACCATCCTGGTGGAGCGGGCGTGGGCGCTCGTCGCCATCGGCGTGACCGTGTGGATCGGAATCGCACTGTTGGTCACCCGCCCGATCCGACGTCTCATCGCGGGAGCCGCTGAGATCGGGCAAGGCAACCTGACCGCCCGGGTCTCGGCCGTGGGACACACGGAGATCGGCGAGCTGGGCCGGGCCTTTAACCGCATGGCCGGCAACTTGGCGGACGCGCAGGACGAGCGCCGGCGTGCGGAGGAGACCCGCACCGTCCTGGAGCGCCAGCTTCGGCACGCGGAACGGCTCGCCGCGGTGGGCAAGCTGGCGAGCGTCATTGCGCACGAGGTCGGGACTCCGCTTCACGTGATCTCCGGGCGGGCCCGCATCCTCGGCCGGAGCCTATCGGAAGACGATCCTCGGCGCCATGAGGTGGCGACGATCCGGGAGCAGGTCAGCCGCATCACGCGCACCATGCAGCAGGTCCTGCAATCGTCCCGGGCGCTGCCCACGCGGCACGAGCCCATGGATGCGGGGCGGCTGGTCCGCGAGGCCGCGGCAGTCGCCGCGCCGGAGTTCGCGGCGCGGCGCGTCCACCTCGGCCTGGCGTTGCCCCCCGACCTCCCCACGATTCCTGGCGGATGGCGACGGCCTCACGCAGGTCCTCTTGAATCTCCTCATGAACGCGGCGGCGGCCACGGCCGCCGGAGGCCATGTGGGTGTCTCCGCGGCCGCGGTGCATCAGGACGGCCGCGCGGGCATCGCGCTGTGCGTCACGGACACCGGGACGGGGATCGCCCCAGAGGATCTAGAGCGCATCTTCAATCCCTTCTTCTCCACCAAGGGGAGCGGCGGTACCGGGCTCGGGCTCAGCATCTGCCTCGACATCGTGCGGGCACACGAGGGGACCATCACCGTCGAGAGCGCACCGGGCGAGGGTGCTCGCTTCACCATCTGGCTGCCGGGGGACCGGCGGGAGGCGCGGCGTGCCTGAGGCCAGAGTGCTGGTCGTGGATGACGACGGCGAGATTGTGCGTTTGCTGGAGCAGGAACTCGCCGCGTGCGGCTTCACGGTCCTCCCCGCGTCCTCCGGCGCGGCGGGGATGCGAATCCTCCGCGAAGCGCCCGTGGATGCGGTGGTGACCGATCTCCGAATGCCCGACTTCGACGGGTTGGAGATCGTGCGGGCAGCCGCGGAGAGCCAGCCCGAAGCGAAGGTCATCATCATCACCGCCTTCGCCACGATCGCCTCCGCGATCGAGGCGGTGAAACAGGGCGCCTTCGATTATGTCTCCAAGCCGTTCGAGATCGAGGAACTCGTCCTGGCGCTGGAGCGGGCCCTGGAAGATACGCGCCTTCGGCGCGAGAACCGCTCGCTCCGGGGCGAGGTCGAGCGGCGCTATGGTTTCGCGAGCCTGGTCGGAAGCAGCCCCGGGATGCAGGAAGTGTTCGCGCTGATCGCGGGTGCCGCGCGTGCCGATCTCAGCGTCCTCGTGACAGGCGAGAGCGGGACCGGCAAGGAATTGGTGGCGAAGGCCATTCACTACAACAGCCCGAGACGTCGGGGCCCCTTCGTCGCGCTGAACTGCGCCGCGATTCCCGAAACTCTGCTCGAAAGCGAGTTGTTCGGCCACGTCCGCGGGGCCTTCACCGGGGCCGCGACGGCCCGGAAGGGCCTGGTGGAGGAGGCGCACGGGGGAACGCTCTTCCTCGACGAGATCTCCGAGATGTCCGTCGCCCTGCAGGCGAAACTTCTCCGCGTCCTCGAGGATCGGGAAGTGCGTCCCCTGGGGAGCAACCGCGGCACGGTGGTAGAGTTCCGGGCCATAGCCTCGACCAATCGCGACCCGAATGCCCAGATCGATGCCGGCACGTTCCGTGCGGATCTCTACTACCGGCTCAACGTCGTGGGCATTCACCTTCCCCCGCTCCGCGAGCGAGCGAGCGACCTCCCGCGGCTCGTGCGCCATTTCGTCGGGAAGTTCGCCGCGCAGCAGGAGCGGCCGGTTCGCGGCCTGACGTCCGAGGCGATAGCGCTTGTGGAGGCCTACCGCTGGCCCGGGAACGTCCGCGAGTTGGAGAATGCCATGGAGCGCGCCGTGGCCTTCGCGCGTGCGGAGCTCATCACGCCGGCGGATCTCCCGTCCTCGGTGCGGGAGCAGGGCGAGATCCTTGAGATGGGCCTGGCCCACAACTGGAGCCTCCGTGACCTGGAGGAGCGTTACATCGAGCGCGTGCTCGCCGAGGTGCATGGCGACCGGGCCCGTGCCGCCCAGATCCTGCAGGTGCATCCCCGGACGCTCGAGCGCCGCGATCAGCGGCTGGCGAAGCCGCCCGCTGCGGAATCCTTCCCGCCCGACACCGTGTCCGACTAGCCGACAGCCTGTCGCGGCCGCCCTGAAACACTAACCCCCCAAATTTCTGGCGATACCCTCCGATACGGATAGCGTCGGCTCGCGACACCTTGCCGTTGGCCGTCATCCTTCGCCGCTCGCTCCCCGCGCCGCCGGCGCCACAGAATCGAGCACTTTGGCCTGTGGGAGTCTGGGGCTCGCGCTGGTACGGGCGTTGCTTCTCTGGACCACCATGCGAATCGTCATCGCCGTCGAGCCGCACGCCGACCCGGGATGGGTTGAGGAGGGCATCCGGATCTTCCCCCTGACCGACCCTCTGAACATCGTCCTCGCGTCCGTCTTGGACATCCCGCGCCCGCCGCTCACGTCGCCTGGCCCGCACGCCCGCCGGCTCTACGGAAGCGCGATCGCCGGCCTTCGCGCCGAGGCCCAACGGGGCGCCGAGAAGGTGGTGGAATCCCTCTACGCGGCGCTCCGACACCGAGCCGCGAGTGTGGCGGTCAGAATCGTGGACGGGCGGCCGACGGCGGGCATCCTCCAAGTCGCCACGTCGTGGCGGGCCGATCTCATCCTCGTGGGCTCCAGCGGCCGAGGCGCCCTCAGCCGGGCGATCCTCGGCAGCGTGTCGGACGAGGTCGTGCGTACCGCGCCGTGTCCCGTGCTGGTGGCCAAGCGACGTGTGGCGAGCTTTGAGCGGGTGCTGGTCGCGACGGACGGCTCGTTGCACGCGGAGGCGGCGCTTCGCTTCGTGGCCGGACTCCCGGTGCCGCCCAGCGCCGAGCTGCGCATCTGCGCCGTCTCGGAAACGCCGGACGCGCTGCCGAGCGTGCCCCTGCCCGGGCGCGCCCGCCGGGGCGGCATGCTGCTCCTCCTGGCGGAGGTGGAGAAACGGACGGCGATACAGACGGTGACCAAGGCGCTCGGCATCGTGGCCTCGCTGTCCTGCCGGGTCCAGTCGTCCTTGCGGAAAGGCGATGCCGGACGTGAGCTGGTCGATGAGGTGCATCGCTGGGTTCCGGACCTCCTGGTCCTGGGCGCCCGCGGGCGGACGGCGGGACGGGAGGTTGCACTGGGCAGTGTCGCGGAGACGCTGCTGCGCGAGACCAAATGCCCGACACTGGTCGTCCGTAGATGAGGGTTGGCGTGGTGGCCGCGCGATTCGCGCAGACACGTGGCGGCCACCGCGGATACCGGGCTACTGAGCCGACGACGCGGGGTTGAGGCGATCCATACTGCTCATGTCACACTGCACCGACGACAACTGAGGAAGCGAGGAGGAGCGATGGTGGAGACACGGTGGTATCACTTGACGGCCGACGAGACACTGCGAGGGCTGGACACGACTCCTACGGGGCTCAGCCCTGCTGAGGCGGCTGTCCGGCTGCAGCGGTTCGGCCCAAACACGCTGCGGGAAGAGAAGGGCGTGAGCCCCTGGCACATCCTCCTGGCGCAGTTCAAGAACTTCCTCATCCTGCTCCTGATCGGGGCCACCGGGCTCTCCCTGCTCCTGGGGCACACCCTGGACGCCACGGTGATCTTCAGTATCGTCATCGTGAGCGCGCTCCTCGGCTTCTACCAGGAGTTCCGCGCCGAGCGCGCGATGCAGGCGCTGAAGGCCATGGCCGCGCCGAGCGCGTCGGTGGTCCGGGGGGGCGAGCCCATCGAGGTGGCCTCGGCCGAGGTCGTCCCTGGCGACGTGCTCCTCCTCAACGCCGGCGATCGGGTACCGGCGGATGCGCGGCTCCTGGAGGCCGCGAACCTGCGGGTGGACGAGGCGTCGCTCACCGGCGAATCGACGGCCGTGGAGAAGGATGTTCACGCGCGGCTCGGGCTGGAGGCGGGGGTGGGCGACCGGCGCAACATGGTGTTCGCCGGGACGGTGGTGACGTACGGACGCGGCCAGGCCGTGGTGACCGCCACCGGCATGCAGACGGAGTTCGGCCGGATCGCCAAGATGCTCCAGGACGTCGTGGAAGACCCTTCACCCCTGGCCATCAAGATGGACTACATCGGAAAGCGGCTGGGCCTGGCCTGCCTCGGGGTCTCGGCCGCCGTGGTCGCGCTGGGCATCTTCCGCGGCAATCCCCCGCTCGAGATGCTCATCTGGGGCGTGAGCCTGGCTATTGCCGCGGTGCCGGAGGCCCTGGCGGCCGTCGTGACCGGCGCGCTGGCTATCGGGGTGCAGCGCGCGGCGCGCCGCCGCGCCATCATCCGCCGCCTCCCGGCGGTGGAGACCCTTGGCTGCACGACCGTCATCTGCTCCGACAAGACGGGGACGCTGACTCGAAACGAGATGACGGTCCGAAAGGTCTTCGCCGGCGGGCGGCTGCTCGACGTCACGGGCGTTGGCTACGACCCGGTCGGGGAGTTCCGCATCAACGGTGGGGCGGTGGCGGTCGTCGCGGATCCCGCTGCGGAGCGGCTGCTCCAGGCCGGCGCGCTCTGCAACGATACGCACTTCGTCGGTGAGAACGGGAGCCGCCGGGTCAAGGGCGATCCCACGGAGGCGGCGCTCCTGGTCCTCGCGGAGAAGGCCGGCATGCAGGCGGCGGACCTCCGGCAGGTCTGGCCCCGGGTGGCCGAGATCCCCTTCGAGTCCGAGCGGAAACGCATGAGCACGGTCCACGCGGACCGGGACGGGAGCGTGGTGGCCTTCGTAAAGGGCGCGCCGGATGTGTTGGTAGACCGCTGCGTGGCGTGGGAGCGGGATGGACGCCTGGAGCCGCTCACATCAGCCATCCGCGCGCGGATCCTGGAGTCGAACGACCGGATGGCGACTGACGCGCTCCGCGTCCTGGGGATCGCCTACCGGCGCCTAGACGGCGTCCCGGCTGCCATGACCCCCGAGACCTTGGAGACCGACCTGACGTTCCTCGGGCTCGTGGGCATGATCGACCCGCCGCGGGACGAGGCGCGCGAGGCCATCCGCTCCTGTCGCGAAGCGGGGATTCGCACGGTCATGATCACGGGCGATCACAAGCTCACCGCGACTGCGGTGGCGCGCGAGCTCGGGTTGTTCAAGAGGGGCAATGGCAACGGGGCCGGCGGCAACGGGAAGGGCACCTCTCTCCGGGTCCTCGAGGGCCGGGAGCTGGATCGTCTCTCGGAGGCCGACCTCGCGCGCATGGTCGACGAGGTGGCCGTGTACGCCCGGGTGTCCCCCGAGCACAAGATGAAGATCGTGGGTGCCTGGAAGAGCCAGCAGCACGTGGTCGCCATGACAGGCGACGGCGTGAACGACGCCCCGGCCCTCAAGCGTGCGGACATCGGGGTGGCCATGGGCATCACGGGTACAGACGTCACCAAGGAAGCCTGCGACATGGTGTTGGCGGACGACAACTTCGCCAGCATCGTCGCCGCGGTGGAGGAAGGCCGGGTCATCTATGACAACATCAAGAAATATCTGACCTTCCTCCTGTCCTGCAATGTCGCAGAGATCCTGCTCCTCGGCATGGCGGGCTTCATCGGGTGGCCGCTCCCGCTCGTGGCCCTGCAGATACTCTGGGTGAACCTCACCACGGACGGGCTCCCGGCCTTGGCGCTGGGCGTGGAGCCGGCGGAACCGGACCTGATGCGCCGGGCCCCGCGGAAATCGGGAGACGCGGTCTTCGGCTGGTCCGTCCTCACCGCGCTCCTCAGTCTCAGTCTGATCATCGTGGCGGGGCTGGTGCCGATCTTCTACACCTACTGGCAGACAGAGGGCGTGGCCAAGGCGCAGACGCATGACCTTCGTGACCCTGATCCTCTTCGAGCTCTTCTTCGCGCACACCTGTCGCTCGCTCCGGTTCACCGTCCTACAGCTCGGGGTCTTCGGCAACCGGTGGCTTTGGCTCGCCACCCTCGGTTCGGGGGCCATGACGCTCGCGGTGATCTACATCCCAGCGTGGGCCAAAGCCTTCCATGTCATCCCGTTGACCTGGGCCGACTGGGGAGTCGCGCTCTCGGTGAGCGGAGCCGGCTTTCTGCTCGTCGAGACGGGCAAATGGGTGGCCGGCCGGTGGCCCGGGTCCGGTCGGCGCGGCCAGGGTGGGCAGACGGGCGAGCAGGATCGTGAGTGAGGATCCTATGGGAGGACGTGAAGGCACGCGTGGATGTGCGGTGGGATCGGGTTTCCCTCGGAATTCCTTGGCGCGCCGGGGGCAAGCCTCGCCCCCTCTTGACGACGCGATCGGGCAGGAGGTGTTCCAAGATGTGGCGGCTGCTGGCCGGATTCCGTTGTGGCAGGTGCGGTGAGGTCTGCGGGACGTGGGAACGCGCGCTCCGTTCCCCCTTTCGCCCACGCCTCGCCATCTGCCGCCAGTGTCTCGAGACCTGGGAGCGGACGGGGCACCGATGTGCGCGGTGCTGGACGCAGGTCCGGGACCGGCTAGACGTCGGGCTGCTCGTCGAAACCGGGGCCTTTGTGCACGTGGAGTGTGGCGGCGCACTTGTGATCGGGCCCCATCGCTCGGGCGCCCTCGGAGGGTTCCGCGCGGCACGGAGTGCGCCGAGGGACTTCTGGCTGCGCCTGTTCCAATCGAGGTGACCGGCCGCCACACGGCGGCGAGAGTTGCGGCGCGAACGGGAGAGAAGGCCGCCCCTCGGTTCGGGAGGGCGTCAGCGCAGCTTCCCGGCGCGGGATCGTCATCCCCGTCACGCGCTGGCCCCTGCTGCCAGGAGGCAATGGTGGAGCTGGGAGACCGGGAGACCGAGGGGCAACTGGACGGCCCGCTAAAAGCGATGTCGGGGATGCGGGTTCACGGTGCGATGCGCGGTCGCGCTGGCTTCGCCGGGGGGGCCGATCGTCTCCGCGTACAGGCGAGTCGCCGTGGCGGTGACGGGCGACGGCAAACGGCTCAACCGCAGTGGGAGCGGATTCCGGTGGCGTTATCGCCCGGTGGCGGCGGGGCAGTGGCGCTGGCGCGAGGAGCAGCGGTGGACGGAGAGGTCAATCAAAGCAGTGCCGGATCCGTGGGCGTACCGCTGAAGGAGGCAAGAGAATGGCTGCGAGCCAGAGGTGGGGGTATACCGCGGGGACGCGGGGAAGGCGCGAGACGTCTTGGCATACCGCCCGTGTAGCCCACGACCTGGGCGGGGTCGCGGATGTGGAGGATGCTGACTCGGGGCGGCGGTTGCCGCAGCAGAGGTCAGCCCGGCTCGCCTCGCTGCGTCGGCGGTTGTCGCGACTTCCGCTGGTCATTGCGGGCGCGTTCCTGGACCTCCTCGGGCTCACTGCCCTCGCCGCGTATGTCGTTCTCGCGCTGTTTGGCGTCTTCGCATTGGCCGGTCTGGGGCACGCCCAGCCCGCGTTCCCCGGCGACCAGACCGCCAGCCTGCGAGTGTTACTGATCCCAGCCTCCGCCGCCCTCGTTGCACTACTGGAGCCGCTGCGGGCGCTCCTGCAGGGAGCCGGTTGATGGAATTGCTTGCGGACCTGTGGAGTCTCGTCACCCGCATCGACGTGACACTGGCGGAGTGGGCGGGCAGCCTTGGCCCCTGGCTCTACGTCGTGCTCGCAATAATCGTCTTCTGCGAGACGGGGCTGATCGTGACGCCGTTTCTGCCCGGGGACTCCCTGCTCTTCGCCGTTGGGGCCCTGGCCGCCATGCCGGGCACGCCCATCCACATCGGGGTGGTCGCCGCGCTGCTGATCCTCGCCGGCATCCTGGGCGATGCGCTCAACTACGCGGTCGGCGCTCGGCTCGGATCACGGCTGTGTCGGTCGCACCGTGCCTGGCTCCTGAACCCCCGGCATCTGGCGACCGCGCAGCGTTTCTACGAACGGCATGGCGGCAAGACGATCATTCTCGCCCGCTTCGTGCCGATCGTCCGCACGTTCGCGCCATTCGTGGCCGGGATGGGGCAGATGCGCTATGGACGCTTCGCCCTCTTCAACGTCGTGGGCGCCGTGGCCTGGGTGTTGATCTTCGTCGGCCTGGGGTATACCATCGGGACGCTCCCTGCGGTCCAGCAGAATTTCCAGTACGTCATCCTGGCGATCGTCATCGTCAGCGCGGCGCCGGCGGCAGTCGAAGTCGTGAAGCGGCGGCGCGGCGCGCAGACGGCAGCACGGCCGACGCATGCGGCGCGCGGCCGAGTAGTGAATGATTGAACAATTATATGCGAATATGATTGACAACCGGAGTCGCCTTTCGGTACAGTGCGCGACAGCAAGGGGGAGTAGATCACTCGGCTGGTCTGATGAGGTCGTCAGGACGGCGCGCAGACGCCCGGCCTCTCAGCGGGGACCGTGTCCCCGGATCAAGACCCTTCGCGGCTGAACCGGCCGCTGAAGGGTTTTTGTTTTTCCCCACCTCGGTGCACCCGAGCGATCGGGTCGCGGCGGGAGAGACGGAGGCGCACCGATCGAGAAGGAAATCGCTGCCCGCGCCTACACCCTCTTCCTCGGTCGGGGCGGCCAGCCCGGGGGCGAATGGGACGACTGGTTCCAAGCCGAGGCGGAAATGCTGCGTGAGAAAGAACAAGCGGATGGCCCCGCTGACCAGTAGCCAAGGCGCTGGGGGGCACCGGCATCCTGAGCCGCGCTTTCCCTGCCCGCGAGTGGGGAGCGGTGAACGGGAAGGGCGTTCGCTGTCGCCCCGATCCTAGGAACGATGTGTGCAGAGAGAATGCACCGCGCCAGCCAGATCGCACACCACCCTCATAGGAAGGAGACACGCCATGCGACAGTATGAATTCGAGGACCCGGGCGGGGGGACCCGCTGGCCGCCACCCGACCTGGAGCGCGTATTCAGGCAGGCGCGGGATTTCTTCCGCGGCCCGGGAATCTGGCGGCTCGCCGCCGGGGCGCTGGTCTTCCTCGTGGTCGTCTTGTTCTGGTCGAGCTGGTTCACGGTCCAGCCCGAAGAGACGGGCATGCGTCCAGCGATTCGGGGAGGTCGTCCGCACAGTCGGGCCGGGTCTGCACTTCAAGCTGCCGTATGGGATCGAGACCGTTCGGATGGTCCCCACCGCCCGGGTCCTCAAGGAGGAGTTCGGCTTCCGGACGACGGCCACCGCGGCCGGCCAGCGGACGCAATACCGCGGACAAGAAGCCTCAAAGACGAGTCCCTCATGCTGACGGGGGACCTCAACGTGATCGACGTCCAGTGGATCATCCAGTACCGGATCGAGGACCCGATCCGCTTTCTCTTCCAGGTGCGCGACACTCGGAAGACGATCCGGGACATCACCGAGGCGGTCATGCGCCGGGTGGTCGGGCAACCGTCTCGGCAGCGACGTGCTCACCGTGGGCCGGGTCGACGTATCCACCGAGGTGAAGGAGGAGATTCAGAAGATCCTCACCGAATACGAGACCGGGGTCCGTCTGGTCACCGTGGAACTCCAGGACGTGACGCCTCCGGATTCGGTGAAGCCGGCCTTCAACGAGGTCAACGAGGCGCGCCAGGACAGGGAACGGACGATCAATCAGGCCCAGGAGCAGGCCAACCGGGAAATCCCCAAGGCCCGCGGCGAGGCGACCCAGACCATCAGCCAGGCCGAAGGCTACGCCCTCGAGCGCGTCAACCGGGCCACCGGGGAGGCCAACCGCTTTCTGGCCATCCTGGACGAGTACCAGCGCGCTCCGGAGGTCACGCGGCGGCGCCTCTACCTGGAATCCCTGGGCGGCTTCCTGGCGGAGGCGAAGGACCTCTATATCGTCGACAGCGACCAGAAAGCCCTGATCCCCTGGCTCCCCCTGGAATCCGGGAGCAAGCCGGCCGCCGAAGGAGGGAAGCAGCATGAAGACCGCGCTGAAGGTCGGGCTGGGTCATCCTGGTCTTGGCGATCCTGCTCGTGCTCTCCGGCACGTTCTACACGCTGGAGGAGGGCCAGCAGGCGGTCATCGTGCAGTTCGGCCGGCCCGTGGGGGAGCCGGTGACCGAGGCGGGGCTGCACATCAAGCTCCCCTTCATCCAGGAGGTCCGGCGTTTCGAGAAGCGCCTCCTCATCTGGGATGGCGACCCCAACCAGATCCCCACCAAGGGACGGGAGTTCATCTGGGTGGACACCACGGCGCGCTGGCGAATCGCCGATGCCAAGAAGTTCCTGGAGAACGTGGCCACGGAAGCGGGGGCTCAGTCCCGTCTGAACGATATCATCGATTCCGTGGTCCGCGACCAGGTGTCGAGCAGTGAACTGGTCGAGCTCGTCCGCAGCGCATCGTGGGAAGTTCCCGAGGACGAAGTCCTGCGAAGAAGTCCCGGCCGAGCTGCAGGAGGAGCTCAAGAAGAAGATCACCCGCGGGCGGGAGGAGATCACCCGCACCATCCTGACCGAGGCGCGGAAGATCATCCCCCAGTATGGGATCGAGCTGGTGGACGTGCGCATCAAACGTCTCGACTACGTGGAGAGCGTCCGGGAGAAGGTGTATGCCCGGATGATCTCCGAGCGGAAACGCATCGCCGCCCAGTTCCGGTCGGAGGGAGAAGGGCAGGAGCGCGGAAATCCTCGGAACCATGGAAAAAGAACTGCGCCAGATCCGATCCACCGCCTACCGCCGGGTGCAGGAGATCCGCGGCAAGGCCGATGCGGAGGCAACGCAGGTCTATGGCGCCGCCTTCAGCCGCAATCCCGAGTTCTACGCATTCCTGCGCACCCTGGAGGTCTACAAGGAGGGGCAGAACAAGAATTCGACGTGATCCTCACCACGGACAGCGACTTCTATCGGTACCTGAAGGACGCGACCGGCCGGACGTCCGGTGCGGCCCGCCCCGCACGGTAGCGGGCGGTCGAAGAGGGGGGACGCAGGGCGGACGCCCCGCCAGACGAACGTGCACCCGCGGCGTGCGGAGCTTCTCGAGCCCTAGCCGGACCTACAGCGCCCCGGCCCCGACCCCCAGCACGCGGCCGACCCCGGCCCCGGCGCCCTCACCCATGGCCCAACCCGCGCCCGCGGGTGGGTTCCTGCGGTCCCTGGCGGGCGGGCTCGTGGGGGGCCTCCTGGGCGGGATGCTCTTCCGCAGCCTGGGGTTTGCCGGCGGGGCCAGTGGCGGCGGCTTCGGCATGATGGATCTGCTCTTGTTGGCCGGGGTCGCCTGTCTGATCTACTGGGTCGTCCGGCGCATACGGGCCCGGCAGGCGGTGACCCTCGCGGACGGCCCCGTCGACCGCGCCATGGTCGCGCCATTCAACCTGGGCGCGGCGCCGACCGTCACGCTGGACACCCCGACCTGGCAACAGGACCGGGACCGGGGTCTCGGCCACATCCGCCAGCTGGATCCGGGCTTCGACGAGGCCGCCTTCCGGGAGCCGTGCACCGAAGCGTCCTACCCCGGGACGAAACTCCATGTAGTCTTTGCGCCGATAATGAACCGCCATTGGGTTTCTGGATGAAATGACATAACCAATTCGTTGACGGGCGATACCCCGCGGGCTGCCGCGGAACGAGGTCCAGGGCTTGCCTTGGGATCCATACCCGTTGATTGGTGAGAATAAATCACCCTCAAGACTGGGACTCGGGTTCGAAGCGATACACGCAAGGCCTCGGGGGTCTCCGAGGCCCTGCGTGTTTTTTTGGCTCCCGTGCGGCTAGCGCCGCTCGTGGTCGAGTCGCCCTACGCCGGGCGCCGCCAGAGGGGGCGGCGGTCGTGGATGTCGAAGACCAGGCGGCCGTCGCGTACGTGGGCGGAGAGATGGGCCTTGATCGCGGCGGCGTTGAGGAGGTAGGCGGAGGCGTCCATGCTCAGGACGCCCAGCGCCTCTGTGGCCCCCGCGATGACATCCTCGGTGGTGGAGGCGGGCGCCACGGCGGCCAGGACGGCATCCGCCGTCCGCTCCAGATTCCGCCGGTTGGCGGCGACGAGCCCCTCCATATCCTGCGTCGGTGGGAAGTGGGCGCCGACGTACCAGGCCTTCCGCAGTCCGGCGAGTCGCTCCAGCGTGGCCCGGTGGGCGGGGACGTCGTAGCAGTACTGGATGGGATACCGCTCCAGGAGCGCCGGCGCCACGACGGCGTCGCCGAGGAACGCCGCGTCCGCCGTCAGGACGGCCACCTGGTTGATGGAATGACCCGGCGTGGGGAGGATCTCCAGGTCCAAACCGCAGACGGCGAGCGTCGTCCCGAGGATCTGGTCCACCAGAGATGGCGTGGCATGGAACCATTTGGTGTCGATGGCCGGAAACGGGGCGGCACCGAAGAGGTAGAACGGCTCGATCTCGGGGTGCTGGACGAGCGCCGCCTCGATGGCCGGGGCATAGACGGTGGCGCCCGTGCGCTTCTTCAGAAAGGCGTTCCCGCCGCAGTGATCGGCGTGGGCGTGGGTGTTGATCAGAGCCACGCCGCGAAGCCCGGCCTGCTCGACCGCCTGGACGGCCTTGCGGGCTGCGCCCTCGTCCAGGCCGCTGTCGATGAAGGCGGCCTGCCCGTCCCCGACGATCACGCCGATGTTCACGCGGCCGGCGACATAGTGCGCCGGCCCGACAATCCGTTCCAAGGTCATTTCGTGGTCTCCGCGGGGGGGTGGGTGGACTCCGCCTCGTGGGCGGCACGCTTCGCCGCCTCGTACACGGCTTGAACCGAGACGCCGGCGACCTTCGCCAGGCGACGGCAGTCCTCGAATTCCGGCGAGAGGATCGTCACCCGGCCCCCGTCGAGGCCGCGCTTGATGCGGACCTGGCCATACGGCGTCGCGACGGTGACGAAGTCCCGGGACCGCTTCCATCGGCTGGCGGTGTAGGTGCGGACGCCGAAGGTCGTCGTGTGGCCCAGGATGAGGGCGACCAGCCTTTCCGCGTGTTCCGGTTCCGCCAGGACCGTGAGGAGTGAGGCCGGCCGCGACTTCTTCATGAGGAGCGGCGAGAGAAACGCGTCCAACGCTCCGGCCTCGAAGAGGCGCTCCAGGAGCGGCTCGAAGAACTGGGGATTCATGTCGTCGATGTTCGCCTCGAGCACCGCGACCTGATCCCGCTCGTGCCGCGCCGCCGACTCCCCAACGATCAGGCGGAGCAAATTGGGGTGTGTTCCGAGGTCGCGCTGGCCGGCGCCGTACGCGGTCCGCTCGACCGTCATGGCGGGCATGGGGCCGTGGCCGCTGGCCAGCGAGGTGAGGATGGCGGCCCCGGTGGGTGTCGTCAGCTCCATCGGGGTCTCACTGCCGTAAGCCGGGAACCCGGCGAGCAGGGCGGCGGTTCCCGGGGCGGGAACCGGCATGGTCCCGTGCGCCCCCTTCACGAAGCCGCTCCCCAGGTTGATGGGGGAGACGTAGATTGCTGCGAGGCCCAGCCGCCGGATGCCCCAGGCGGCCCCGACGATGTCGGCGATGGCGTCCAGGGCGCCCACCTCGTGGAAGTGGATCTTCTCGATGTGGACGCCATGTGCCGCGGCCTCGGCCTCGGCGAGACGCTGGAAAATCCGGGTGGCGTCCGCGCGCACGTCTGCGGGGATCTCGGCGGCGTCCAGGATTCTCAGGATGTCGGCCAAATGGCGATGGGGATGACCGTGCTCTTCCGTCTCCACCCGGACGAGGGTCCCGCGGAACGCGCCCCGCTTGACCGTTTCGCCGCGCAACGTGATACCCGAAACCTGGAGGCCGTCGATCGCCGCCTGAAGTTCTGCCAGCGGGAGCCCGGCGTCCACGAGGGCGCCGAGAATCATGTCCCCGCTGCAGCCGCTGAAGCAGTCGAAGTATCCGATACGCATGCGATTCGTTCCTATCCCCGGCGCTTGCGAAGCGTCTTGTCGCGGCTGCGCGGTCTCGCGGCTCGGCCTTTCGCACCCAACGCATTGATCCGGTGCGCCAGGACGCCGGCGCCGAAGCCGTTGTCGATGTTCACGACCGCCACCCCGGCGGCGCAGGAATTGAGCATCGTGAGGAGCGCGGCGAGGCCGTGGAAACTCGCCCCGTATCCGACACTGGTCGGGACGGCGACCACGGGCTTGGCGACCAGGCCGCCCACCACGGACGGCAGGACGCCGTCCATGCCGGCCGCCACCACGATGACGTTGGCGGCTTCCAGGGCTTCCCGAGCATCCAGGATCCGGTGCAACCCCGCGACGCCCACGTCGTATCGCGTCTCCACGCGACTCCCGAGAATTGCCGCGGTCACGGCGGACTCTTCGGCCACCGGAATGTCCGAGGTGCCCGCGGAGACGACCAGCACCCGGCCCACCGGACGCGGCGGTCGCGGCGCCGTGACGACGATGGCGCGGCTCAGAGGATGATACACGGCACGCGGAGCGGAAGCCCTCACGGCAGCGAACATCTCGGCGGTGGCGCGGGTCGCGAGGAGGGTGCCGTGGCGTTCCACGATGCGCTCCGCGATGGCGGCGACTTGCTCGACCGTCTTCCCTTCGCAGAAGATCACCTCCGGGAATCCCTGGCGCAAAGCCCGATGGTTATCCATCCGAGCGAAGCCCATGTCCTCGTAGGGCAAATGGCGGAGTTGCTCCGCCGCCTTTTCGGGCGTGATCTTGTCGGTGCGAACGTGTCTCAGGAGCTTCAAGAGCGCTTGGCGATTCATACGTCCTTCCGTCGGGGGACTGGATTCTATCGGTGAACGAGGTCCGTGAAATTACCACGAAATCCGGCTGCGGCCAATGCCTTTCACGCGTTGGAGGTCCGCCCGGCGTCGGCAATTCCTCTTGACAATGGCGGCTGCGGTGATAGCGTTCCGGCGCCGCGACAGGGACAGGGACAGCGACGGGGGATCGGGGTCGGGAGACACGGAAAGGAACGCGCGCCTGATGAAGAACGTGCTGAAGCTGGGATTGCCGAAGGGAAGCCTCCAGAAGTCCACGATCGATCTCTTCGAGAAGGCCGGGTACAAGATCCTGGTGCGGGACCGCTCCTACATCCCCGTGATCGACGATCCGGAGATCGAATGCCTGATGTTCCGCGCCCAGGAGATGGCCCGGTTCGTGGAACGAGGCGTGCTGGACGTCGGCCTGACGGGGAAGGATTGGATCCTCGAGAACGAGGCGGACGTGGTGGAGGTCGAGGATCTGGTGTACAGCAAGAACACGACGCAGGCCTACCGGTGGGTCCTGGCGGTGCCGGAAGCCTCCGGCATCCAGAGCGTGAAGGATCTGGAGGGGAAGCGGATCGCCACCGAGTTGGTGCACGCGACCAAGCGATACCTCAAACAGAACGGCGTCGCGGCCGAGGTGGAGTACTCGTGGGGTGCCACGGAGATCAAGGCCCCCCTGCTCGTGGACGCCATCGTCGAAGGGACGGAGACGGGTGCGTCGTTGCGCGCCAATCATCTGCGGATCATCGACACGGTGGCGGAATCGACGACCAAGCTCATCGCCAGCCGCCAGGCCTGGGCGGATCCCTGGAAGCGGGAGCGGATCGAGGTGCTGGCCACACTGCTCAAGGGGGCGCTGGAGGCAGAAGGAAAGGTGGGGTTGAAGATGAACGTCCCGCGGGCGAAGTTGGACCAGGTGTCGGGCCAGCTCCCGTCGCTCCACACGCCCACCATCTCCAGCCAGGTCGACCCGGAATGGGTGGCCCTCGAGGTGATCATCGACAAGCAGGTCGCCCGGAGCCTGATCCCCAAGCTGAAGAAGGCGGGGGCGGAGGGTATCGTCGAGTATCCGCTGAACAAGTTGATCTACTGACAGGCCGCTGAAAACGGCCCATCTGCGGCGTTGGCGCTCTGGAGCACTCGTTGCGGCGTACCTGGAGTACGCCTCACTCGGCTCTGCGAGTGCCGCCTTGCATCTGGACCGTTTTGAGCGGCCTGCTCGATAACGGGTCGTTCGATCGTCGACGAGACCGGCGCGCGTCTTACGGCTGAAAACGGCCCATCTGCGGCGTTGGCGCGCTCGGGCACTCGTTGCGGCGTATCTGGAGTACGCCTCACTCGGCCCTTTGCGTGCCGCCTTGCATCTGGACCGTTTTGAGCGGCCTGCCTGGGTCGGGGTTATCCGGAAGCCGTTCCTATCGCCGGTCCCCGCGGGGACCGGCGGTGCGAGACAATTTCAAGGAGGCCGACCATGACGATTGCGGGCGAGTTGGCCCGCCAGGTACATCGGACCTGGCTGACGGAAACGCTGGAGGCGTTGGTGCGTATCCCGAGTGTGACTGGGAACGAGGACGCGGCCCAGGAGTGGGTTGCGCGTACGCTGGGCGAGTTGGGCGGCGAGGTGGATCGCTGGCGGGTCGAGCCCGAGGCGCTGCAGGGTGAGGCGGACTATCCCGGTGCGCGGGTGACCTCGCCGCGGCTGAATGTGGTGGCGCGATTCGCCGGGACGGGCGGCGGCCCGACCCTGGTTCTGAATGGGCACATCGACACGGTGACCCCGGGAGACGAGGGCCGGTGGGCCCACCCGCCGTTCGGCGCCGAGGTGGTCGGCGATTTCCTGTACGGCCGGGGCGCCGCAGACATGAAGGGCGGCCTGGCGGCGATCCTGGCCGCGGTACGCGCAGTCCGGATGGCCGGGGTGCGGCTGAAGGGCACGGTTCAGGTGCAGAGCGTCATCGGCGAGGAGGACGGCGGCGTCGGCGCCTTCGCCGCGCTGCGGCGGGGCCACACCGGCGACGCGGTGGTCATCTGCGAGCCGACCCAACTCGCCGTGATCCCCGTGCACGCGGGGGTCACGATCTTCCGCATCACGGTTCCGGGACGGGCGGCGCACGGCTGTGTGCGGGCGGAAGGGGTGAGCGCCTTCGAGCGCTTCCTGCCGATCCATACGGCGCTCAAGGCGCTGGAGGAGGACCGGAACCGGACGGTGCGACATCCGCTCTACGAGGGGACGGCGCTGCCCTGGCCGCTCAGCATCGGGATCGTGCAAGCCGGAATCTGGCCGGCGATCGTGCCCGAACGGTTGGTGGCGGAGGGGCGAATCGGCGTGGGGATCGGGGAGCGGGTCGTCGACGTCCGGCGGCAACTCGAAGCGGCGGTGGCGCGGGCGGCGACCACCGATCCGTGGCTGAGGGAGCACCCGCCAACGGTCGAGTGGATCGGGGGTGTCTGGGAGCCGAGTCGTCCGTCGCCGGACCATCCCGTGGTGCGTGCGCTGCAGCGCGCGGCGACCGACGTGCTGGGCCGTCCGGCCCGCGTCTGCGGCGCAACGTACGGGTCCGATCTCCGGCTATTCACCAACACCTTCGGTGTCCCCGGCGTGCTCTTCGGTCCCGGGGACATCCGACTGGCCCACTTCACGGACGAGCATGTCGCGCTCTCCGAGGTGGAGACGGCGGCGCGGGCGCTGGCCATGACGATCTGCGAGTATTGCGGGGTGGCGTGAGCGATCGCCCCTTCGAGATCCCGCCGCCGGCAGGCGGGCGCCCCATTCGTCACTCACTCGCGCGGTGACAGGAGGGTTCCATGAAACCGAAGGTTCTGGTGGACCCGCATCCCCGAACTCTGGAGATGCTCTTCGACCCGAGCGACCTCAGGCGCTTCAAGGCGTTGGTCAACCCGGTCGTGTGGGAAGGCAGCCGGATGCCCGAGGCGATGCTGGAAAAGCATCTGTCGGAAACGGCCGTCGTCCTTGGGCAGACCGACCTGCCGCGTGAGCGGCTGGAGCGGGCCCCCGCGTTGAAGGCGATCATCAACGTGGAGGGCAACTTCCAGCCCAACGTGGACTACGAGTACTGCTTCGAGCGCGGGATTCACGTCCTGGGGGTCGGCGTGGCCTTCGGGAAAGCCGTGGCGGAGATGGCCCTGGGGATGGCGCTGGCCCTGGCCCGCGGGATCCCCTACGCCGACCGACAGTTCCGAAAGGGAAAAGAAGTGTACGGCCGGTTCTCGAACCAGGACGCGTTCCTGATCTCGGGCGCCGAGATCGGATTCGTCGGGTTCGGCAACCTGGGGAGGGCGCTGATCAGGCTGCTGGAGCCGTTTCGGAGCCGCGTCCGCGTGTATGACCCGTGGCTCCCGCCGCGCTGGCTGGCCGAGTTCGGGATGATCCCCTCGTCGCTGGACGACGTGCTGACGACGTCCCGCGTGCTCTTCGTCCTCGCCGGCGCCACGGCGGAGAACCAGGCCATGATCGGCATGCGGCAACTCGAGCGGATGCCGCATGGCGCCTGTCTGGTGCTGGTGAGCCGGGCCTCACTGGTGGATTTCGACGCGCTGACCGCCAAGGTCCGGACGGGAGACATCCGCGCGGCCGTGGACGTGTTTCCCCAGGAGCCGTTTCCGAAGCGCCACCCGCTGCGAACCCTCGACAATGTCATCCTGTCCGCACACCGGGCGGGCAGCCTGTCGAGCGCGTATCGCCTGATGGGGGAGATGCTGGTGGACGACCTCGCGCAGATCTTGAAAGGACTGCCGCCGCTCCGGCTGCAACGAGCCGAGCGCGAGACGGTGGCGCGCATGCGCAGCATGCCGGTGAAGAAGTAAGCCGTTGTCAAAGAATAACGTGACCAGAGAAATTCGGGAACGGCATAAGGAGCCGTAACGAAATCGCAAACAATGGACACGGTATTTCGTAACGGCTCCTAACCGGGGAGGCCCTCCGCAGATGTGTCCGCGCGGTGTCGGGTCGCCGCGCATCGGATATGGGAATGTCCACACCCTCGCGCCCCACGTCGCCCACGCCCCGCTGGCTGGTGGGGCTGTGTCTCAGCCGCTTTGCGCTCTCGTTGATCTTCAACGCGTATGCCGGGGTGATGCCGCTGCTCCGGGACGCCTGGGGCATGTCGGCGGCGCGGGCCGCCACCATCCAGAGCGCCTGGCACCTGGGCTATCTGGTGTCCCTGTTTGTCGTCGGGATGCTGGCGGACCGCTACGGCGCACGGCGCACCTACCTGGTCTCCAGCATCCTCGCCGCGCTGGCGGCGGCGGCCTTTGCCGTCGGAAGCCACGGGTACCTGTCCGCGTTGGTCCTGTACGGTGTCGCGGGGCTGTGCTCCGGTGGGTCGTACACGCCGGGGCTGGCCCTGATCTACCAGCACATCGATCCCGGCGACCGCGGCCGCGCCATGGGGTGGTTCCTGGCGGCCTCGTCGCTCGGGTACGCCGCCGCGCTGGGCGTGATCGCCGTCGTCACGGCGCTGGCCTCGTGGCGCGCGGCCCTGGGGGTTGCCGCAGGTGCCGTCGTGGTGGGGGCGGGTCTCGGATGGATCGCACTTCGAGGGTTACGCGACCCGGTTCCTGACGGGGGGCGCGACGCGGCCGGGCCCTGGCAGGCCATTGTCGAGACGCTGCGAGATTCCAGGGCCATGGCCTGCAACTGGGCCTACACGTGCCACTGCTGGGAGCTGTTCGTGGTGTGGGCGTGGCTCCCCAGCTTCCTCGCGGCGGCAGGTGCCGACTCCGCCGGCCGGCACGGGGGGACCTGGGGGATCGGTGTGGCCGGGCTGGCCCACGTGCTGGGCGCGGCGGGGAGCATCGTCGGGGGAAGCGCCTCGGATCGTTGGGGCCGCAGCCGCGTGATGCTGATCCTGAGCAGCCTGAGTCTGATCGGCTCCTTCCTCTTCGGCTGGCTGTGGGCGTGGCCGCTCTGGCTCCTGGTGCCGGCGGGTGCCCTGTATAACCTCTGCGCCATCGCGGATTCGTCCGTGTACTCGACCGCGCTGGCCGAAGCGGTGCCGGCGTCCCGCCTGGGTACGGCGTACTCGGTCCGGTCGGTGATGGGCTTTGCGACGGGAGCCATCAGTCCGGTGGCGTTCGGCCTCGCGCTGGATGTCGGGCGCGAGCAGTTCGGCGGCGCGTCGACCATCCCCTGGGGGTTGGCGTGGAGCACGGCGGGCGTCGGAGCGCTGCTCGGACCGGTGATGATCCTTCGGTTCGCGCGGCTGGTCCAGCGCCGCCGCCAGGGGGCGGCGGAACCCGCCGGGTGACACGGCGTCTTTCGCGGGATTTCCATGGTCAACGGACTCTTCACCATCGGCCACTCGAATCATCCGATCGCACGCCTCCTGGAGTTGTTGGGACTCCATGGCATCGCACTGGTCTGCGACGTGCGCTCGACGCCGTACAGCCGGTTCAACCCGCAATTCAACCGCGAGACGCTCGCCGCCGCGTTGCAGGGAGACGGCATCGGATACCTGTATCTGGGCGACGCCCTGGGCGGCAAGCCGAAGGAGCCCGGGTACCCGGCGGACGACCAGGCGCGATACGCGCTGATTGCCGCTGGCGATCGGTTTCGGGCGGGGATCGAGCGTCTGCTCCGGGAGGCGGCGGCCAAACGGACGGCGATCCTGTGCGCTGAGAAAGACCCGCGAAATTGCCACCGCGGCTTGCTGATCTGCCCGAACATTCCGGCGGGCGTTTCCATCCGGCACATCCTGGCGGACGGCTCGCTGCTGGCACACCAGGACCTCCCGCCCGGCCCCCACCCCGACGATCCGCGGCAGCCGTCGCTGCTGTGAGTGGCCGGGCACCGGCGGCATGGCGGGCCGGTTCCGCCGGCCGGGATTTGTATTGACACTCCTCGCAATTCCTGGTGTAAAGAGGGCCACCACGCACAGGGTGACGTCGTCTCGATACTGCGGAGGGAGCGTCTTTGGCCGAGCCGCGCGAGGTGCGCCAGCAGATCCGCGAGGGGAAGTGGCGACGACCGACCGCGGGGCTCGCGCCCGGCTTCGTCCAGGCGAACCTGGTGATTCTCCCCCGCGACCTCGCCTTCGACTTCCTGCTGTTTGCCCAGCGAAACCCGAAACCCTGTCCGGTGATCGAAGTGACGGACGTCGGCTCGCCCGAGCCGAAGCTGTCCGCCCCCGGCGCCGATCTGCGCACCGATGTTCCTCGGTACTGTGTGTACCGGGCGGGCGCCCTCGCCGGCGAGGTGACGGACCTCCGGTCGGTGTGGCAGGAGGACTTCGTGTCGTTCCTGCTGGGCTGCAGTTTCACCTTCGAGTCGGCCCTACTGCAGGCGGGCGTGCCCGTCCGGCACATCGACGAGGGCCGGAACGTGCCCATGTTCATCACCAACATTCCGTGCGCACCGGCCGGGGTGTTCCGCGGACCCCTGGTGGTGACGATGCGCCCGATCCCGGCACCACTGGTGGCGCGGGCGGTCCAGATCAGCGGGCGTTATCCGGGCGTCCACGGGGCGCCCGTCCACCTCGGCGACCCGGCGGACATCGGCATCCGGGACCTGCGGGCGCCCGACTTCGGCGACGCCGTCACGATTCGCCCCGGGGAGGTGCCGGTGTTCTGGGCCTGCGGCGTGACTCCGCAGGCCGTGGCCATGCAGGCGAAGCCGTCGCTGATGCTGACGCACGCTCCGGGACACATGTTCATCACCGACCTCCGGAACGAGGAACTGGCGGCGAGCTAACAGGCTGCTGAAAAAGGCCCATCTGCGGCGTTGGTTTGCCTCGGCACTCGCTGCGACGTACCTCCAGTACGTCTGGACCCAGCCGACTGGGTACCCCGACCTCCGGCAAACCGCCTTGCATCTGGACCTTTTTGAGCAGCCTGAGCGACAGCGAGTTATTCAGCGATTTACTAGGGCACGACAGAGGGCGAGGGCGCGCAGGGATGTCCGATAGGGGACAGTGGAAAGGGATAGGGACAGGGACAGCGACAGAGACAGGGATAGCGACAGAGACAGGGAAGAGACAGGGAAAGAGAGGGGTCGAGGCCCTTCGGATCGCGGCGGTGGCACGGGGGACATTCAGCAAGGAGAAGGGCGATGCGGATGACAAGGGGAATGCGAGGCTTCCTGACGACGGTCGCGCTGATCGGGATGATGCTTGGATGCGCCGGTTATGCCCACGCTCAGGCGAAGGAAGTGGTCATCGGGGTGCTGTATCCGATGACCGGCCCGTCGGCCCAGATCGGGATCGACGCGCTCAACGTGATCCAGGTGGCGCTGGACATCATCAACAATGACGTGGATGTCAATCTGCCTCTGGGCAAGGGCGTCGGCCTGCCGCGGCTGGGCAACGCCAAGGTCCGCATCGTGAAGGTGGATCACCAGGGCAAGCCGGAGATCGGCCTGTCCGAGGCGGAGCGGCTGATCACCCAGGAGAAGGTCCACGCGCTCTTTGGGGCGTACTTCTCCAGCGTCACGAACACGGCCAGCCAGGTGGCCGAGCGGATGGGCATCCCGTTCATGAACGCCGACTCGTCATCGCCGGCGCTCACGGAGCGCGGGTTCAAGTGGTTCTTCCGGACCAGCCCGCATGATGAACACTTCAGCGTGGTCATGTTCGATTTCATGAAGGATCTGGAGAAGAAGCGGAACGTGCAGTTCAAGTCGGTGGCCATCCTGAACGAGGACACGACCTTCGGAACGGACAGCGCGAAGGTCCAGGAGGCCCTGGCCAAGAAATACAACTACCAGGTGGCGACCAAGATCGCCTTCCGCGCCGGCACCACGAGCCTGGACGCCGAAGTGGGGCGGCTGAAGTCCACCAACGCGGACGTGTTCCTCCCCAGCCTCTACACCTCGGACGCCATCCTGCTGACCCGGACCATGCGGAACCTGGACTATAACCCGAAGCTGCTCATCGCGCAGAACGCGGGCTACACGGACCCGAAGTTCGTGTCCGAGATGGGGAAGGACGCCGAGGCGGCCATCACGCGGGCGCCGTTTGCGCTCGATCTGGCGGCCAAGAAGCCGCTCATCCCGGCCGTCAACGACATGTTCAAGAAGCTGTCCGGCGGCCGCGACATGGCCGACGTCTCGGCCCGGGCCTTCACCGGGTTCCTTACGCTGGCCGATGCCATCAACCGCGCCGGCTCGACCGACCCCGCGGCCATCCAGAAGGCGCTCCGGGAGACGAATCTCCCCGCCGACCAGCTCCTGATGCCTTGGACCGGGGTGAAGTTCGACGAGAAGGGGCAGAACATCGGCGTGCGCGCGATCCTGCAGCAGCTGCAGGGCGGAAGCTATCACACCATCTATCCGTTCGACCTGGCCCTGAAGGACGCGAACTATCCGGTCCCGGCCTGGTCGCAGCGCAAGTAAGCCGTTGTCAAAGAATTAGTTGAGCGGAGACATTCCAAAACGGCATAAGGAGCCGTAACGAAATAGAAAGAGATGTATAGGTTATTTCGTAACGGCTCCTAACACCGGACCACCACGAGGGGAGCCGGGGGCGGGGGTGTGCCAGACGCGAATCCCCGCCCCTGTTGTATATCTATGATGGAGCTACCGTCTGCCGAGGTCCTGATCCAGGGGATCATGAGCGGGATCCTCATGGGGTGCCTCTATGCGCTCATCGCCGCGGGCCTCAGTCTGATCTTCGGCCTGATGGAGATCGTGAACTTCGCCCACGGCGAGTTTCTGATGCTGGGCATGTACACGGCGTTCTGGATGTACACCCTGTTCGCCCTGGACCCGCTCTTCAGCGTCCCGGTCTGCGGGGCGGTCCTCTTCGCCGTGGGGTGGGCCACACACAAGGGCATCATCAAGCGGATTCTGGGCGCCCCCATGCTGGCGCAGATCTTCGCGACCTTCGGCCTGGGGATCTTCATCCGGGCGGCCGCCCAGTTCCTCTGGTCGCCGGACTTTCGGCAGGTGGCGAAGCCGCTGGTGCAGGGTCCGGTGAAGATCTTTGGGATCTCCGTCGGCCTTCCGCAGCTCGTGGCGAGCGCCGCTTCGCTCTTGGCCTTCGGCTTCCTCTACTGGTTCATCACCAAGACCGAGACGGGGGCCGCCCTCGAGGCGACGGCCCAGGATCGGCAGGCCGCGGCGCTGATGGGGATCAACACCGAGCGAATGTTCACATTGGGCTGGGGGATCAGTTCGGCCACCGTCGGCATCGCCGGGGCGTTCCTCGCCAGCTTTTTCTACGTCTTCCCCTATGTCGGAAGCCTGTTCGGCCTGATCGCGTATGTGACCGTGGCTCTCGGAGGCTTCGGGAGTATTCCCGGGTCGCTGGCGGCCGGCATCATCATCGGCGTCATCGAGGTCCTTGGGGGCCTGCTCATCGCCCCAGCGTTCAAGTATGTGGCCGTGTTCCTCGTTTACCTCATCGTGGTGCTGATCCGGCCGCAAGGCCTGTTCGGGAAATTCTGATGGCGACCGAAAAGACGGTGGACACGGTAGGGCAAAGCTCCCGTGGGCGTCGAAAAGTGTTGAGCGCCCTCTTCGGCATCCTCGTCGTCGTGGCCCTGGCGTTCCCGCTGGTCTTCACGATGCCATACCACCGAGACCTGGCCATCAAGGTCCTCTTGTTCGCGATGCTGGCCCAGGCCTGGAACATCCTGGCCGGTTACTGCGGGCAAGTCTCGCTCGGTCATGCGGTCTTCTTCGGGACGGGGGCGTACACCTCGAGCGCGCTCCAGATGGCATTCGGCGTGAATCCCTGGCTGGGGTTGGTCATCGGAGTGATCCTGGCCGTGGCGCTGTCGCAGGTGATCGGGTACCCCTGCTTCCGGCTGCGCGGGCACTACTTTGCGATTGCGACGATCGCCATCGGCGAGATCATCCACACGTTGGCCATCAATTGGGAGTTTATCGGGGGCGCCCGGGGACTCACGCTACCGATCCGGCAGGACTCGCTGGCCGCCTTCCAGTTCCACGGCACCAAGTATCTCTACTATTACATCATCCTGGCGTTGATGGCCGTCTGTTTCTACGTCACCTGGCGCATCGAGCGCGCCCGGCTGGGGTACTACCTCAAGGCCGTCCGCGAAGACCCCGACGCAGCGCAGAGCGTGGGGATCTCGGTCACCAAGTACAAGCTCATCGCCATGGCGATCTCGGCGGGCTTCATGGCGGCCGGAGGAACCTTTTACGCCCAATACCTGCTTTACCTCGATCCCGACAGCGTGTTCCCGCTCTCGCTGTCCATCCTGGTCTGTCTCTTGACGGTGGTCGGCGGCACCGGGACGCTCTGGGGGCCGCTGGTCGGCTCGGCCCTGATGCTGCCGCTGTCGGAGTTCACCCGCATCAAATGGGGCGGCACCGGGAGCGCCGTGGACCTGCTCATCTACGGCGCCCTGCTGACCACCATGGCGGTCTTCCAACCGGCGGGGCTCGTCGGCATGTTCCGGCGGTGGGGGAGGCGCTGATGGCTCTGCTCGCGCTGGAGGGGGTGACCAAGCGCTTCGGCGGCTTGGTGGCCAATAACAACGTCAGCTTCACGGTCGAGGAGGGCGAGATCCTGGGCCTCATTGGTCCGAACGGTGCGGGCAAGAGCACGCTGTTCGAGCAGATCACGGGCTTCTACCCGCCCACGGCGGGGCGCATCACGTTCCGCGGCCACGACCTGGTCGGCCTCCGGCCCGACGAGGTGAATCGCCTGGGGATCGGGCGCACCTTCCAGAAGGTCCGCCCGTTCCTCGGCATGACGGTGGTCGAGAACGTCATGGTGGCCGGTATGCAGCACACGCCGGACCCGGCCGCGGCCCGACGGGAGGCGATCGGCTACCTGGAGATCGTGGAGTTGGCGGACAAGCGGGACGCCGGGGCGCGAAACCTCAGCATCGGCGAGCGCAAGCGCCTGGAGATGGCGCGGGCCATGGCCACCAAGCCGCGGCTTCTGTTGCTGGACGAAGTGACGGGAGGGGTGGACCAGCGGACGATTCCCACACTGTTGCAGCTCATCGGCCGCCTCCGGACCCAGCAAGGGTTGACGCTGGTGGTGATCGAGCACAACATGCGCGTGATCATGTCCGTCTCGGACCGGATCGTGGCCTTGCACCTGGGGGAGGTGATCGCCGACGGGTCGCCCGCGGCCGTGGTCAAAGAGCGGCGGGTGATCGAGGCGTATCTGGGAGACACCTTCGTGGTGCCGGCGGCGGAGAATGCCGGGCCGGGGACGGGGAGGTAGCCCGTGCTGCACGTGCAGGATCTGGAAGTGAAGTACGGGGACTTCCAGGCGCTCTGGGGGGTGTCGCTCGACGTCCGGGAGGGGGAGGTGGTCTGCCTGCTCGGCCCCAACGGCGCCGGGAAGAGCACGCTGATCAGCGCCGTCTCCGGGCTGGTCAAGCCGTCCGGAGGGCGCGTGGAGTTTTGCGGCGAACGGATCGACGGTCTGCCCACGCACGAGATCGTGACGCGAGGACTCTCGCAGGTCATGGAGCAGCGCCGCCTGTTCCCCTATCTGACCGTCGAGAAGAATCTACTGCTCGGGAGCTACCAGCCCCGGGCGCGTGCGCAGCGGGCAGGAAGCCTGGAGTGGGTCTTCGAGCTGTTTCCCATCCTGCGGGAGCGGCGGAACCAGCTCGCCTATAGTCTGTCCGGCGGCGAGCAGCAGATGGCGGCCATCGCGCGCGGGCTGATGTCGCGCCCGCGATTCCTGATGGTGGACGAGCCCTTCCTGGGACTCGCCCCGATCATCGTGCAGAAGATCGTGGAGATTATCGCGAAGATCAATGCCGCCGGCGTAACCGTCCTCTTCATCGAGCAGAACGTCCAGTTGGCCCTGGGCGCGTCCCACCGCGGCTACCTGCTGGAGAGCGGCCGCATGGTGGTGTCCGGCCTGGCCCAGGAACTCCTGGAGTCGGAGATGGTTCGCAAGGTGTACCTGGGGATCTAGGAAGACAAGCGCGACAGGAACAGGGGACGGGGCGACAGAGACAGCGACAGCGACAGGGACGGGGCCGCCGGGCTGCCGGGCGGCCAAGCGAAAGCGGAGCGTGGCGATGCAGATCGACCTGAACAGCGACATGGGAGAGTCGTTCGGCGCGTACAGTATTGGCGCCGACGAGGAAATTCTCAAGTGGGTGACATCGGCCAACGTGGCCTGTGGCTGGCATGGCGGCGACCCGCACGTGATGCGGCAGACGGTTGCGCGGGCGAAGGCCCTGGGGGTGGCGGTGGGCGCCCATCCCAGCTATCCGGATCTCCTCGGCTTCGGCCGCCGGGTCATGCAGATCACCCGCCAGGAGGCCCGGGACTACATGCTGTACCAGATCGGGGCGCTCCGCGCCTTCGTGGAGGCGGCCGGGTTGCGGCTTCAACACGTCAAGCCGCACGGGGCGATCTACAACGTGGCGGCCAAGGATCGGGAGCTGTCTCTCGGCATCGCCGAGGGGGTGAAAGACGCCGGCGGTGACCTGATTCTGATGGGCCTGCCGGGTTCCGAGATGCTTCGGGCGGCGCAGGAGGTTGGCGTGCGCGTGGCGGGCGAGGCCTTCGGGGACCGGGCGTACAACGAGGATGGGAGCCTGGTGGCGCGCAAGATTTCCGGTTCGCTCATCACGGATCCGGATCGGGTCGCCGCGCGAGTCATCGGATTGGCCAAGGGGACCGTGACGGCGATCACCGGCACGGAGATCCGCCTGCACGCCGACACCATCTGCCTGCACGGGGACACGCCCGGGGCCGGCATGATCGCGAAGGCCGTGCGCGAGGCGCTGGACGCGGCTGGGGTGCAGGTGCGTCCCCTGGGCGAGTTTCTGGCGCGCGCCTGATTCCAGGGATCATCGAGTTCACCCACCTCTGCGTTTGTCCCTCCGACCACGTCTCCGCGGATCGAGATTCCCACCGCGGCCGACGCGCGACACGACGACCTCTCGCGACGGCTGCGGAATGTCCCTCGATCCGGTCTAATGGGTCCGAGCCGAGCGTCCGGCGAGCAGGCGCGGTCCGGTCCTGGTGGTGGGGCTCCGTCGGTCGGGGACCCGCGGCCAGGCCTCCACCCGGAGGTGAAACCATGTGGTGTCCCGCGTGCAAGGCCGAGTACGTGGAAGGCGTCGGCACGTGTGCCGAGTGCCGGATCTCTCTCGTGGCGGCGCTCCCACCGGATCTCGAGGAGCCGGAGGACATCAACGACACGTGGTGGCTGGCCGGCAGAATTCGGCGAGAGATCCAGGCCAACCTGGCTGAAGGGGTGACAACGAACACGGGATGCCGGCAGACTGGACGAGCGTTCACGTTCCACTCCGGACCAGCTTGCCCATGTCGCAGGAAGGCGAAGTTCGCTCTGGGTGGCGGGGGACGACAGGGAAATGCGGAGTCCGCCGGCCGGGCGTTCGAGCGGGCGCTGGAACTCCTGGACCTCACCATGCCGATGCCGAGCATCGGGCGCGTCTCGGGAACTGACCCGGTTGCGGGAAGTTCTGGCCGATTCCTTCGGTTCGACAACCGCTACGGCTCAAGCGCGAATCCTGGCGGCGCTACTTCCACGCCTTCACCTACGCCGCAGCGCATCCTCCGGGGACGATAGCCGGGCGGCAGGCGGAATCGCACGGCGCCCCGTGCGGCGAGCCGCCGGACGATCAGAAGATCTTTCGCAACACCGAATCGACCTGCGCCGCCGTGCTGACGCGGCGGGGATTCCCCACCAAGAGGCGCTGCACCTTCAACGTATCCTCGGCGATCAGGGCCAGGTCCTCCTCGGCGACTCCCACGGCCTTCAGGCTCGACGGGATGCCGATATCCGCCGCCAGCCGCTTGACGGCCTGCACGGCGAGCGCGGCCGCATCCATGCGCGACAGTCCTTCCGTGTCCTCGCCCATGATCCGGGCGATCTCCTCGAACTTCGCGAAGTTGCTGGGGGCATTGTACTCCATGACGGCCGGCAGGAGGATGGCCACCGTCTCGCCGTGCGAGATGGGATGTTTCCCTCCGAGGCTGAGCGCGATGGCATGGACCAATCCCAGCCCAGAGTTGGTGAAGGCGATGCCGGCCATCAGGCTGCCCAGGGACATGCCCCAGCGTGCCTCCAGATCCTCGCCGTTGTCGCAGGCCCGGCGCAGGTAGGTGGAAACGAGCTGGACGGCCCGCAGGGCAATCGCATCGCTCAACGGATTGCAGCCGCCATAGACCGGTCGCTTGGCGGGGGTGTCCGGCATCGCCTTCCGGTCGTATTGCCTGGTGACATAGCTTTCGATGGCGTGGCACAGGGCGTCCATGCCCGTGAAGGCGGTCACCCTGGGCGGTACACTGATGCACAGACACGGATCGACCAGCGCCAGGGTCGGCCGCTGATACGGACTCGAGATCCCCGCCTTGAGCTTCAACTCTTTGAAGGAGATGACGGCGGCCGGCGAGACCTCGGCCCCGGTTCCCGCCGTGGTGGGACAGGCGATGACCGGAACGCCCATGCCGGGGATGGGCTTCCCCCGGCCGGTGGGGGGCGCAACATAGTCCAGCAGGTCGCCGCCGTATTTCAGGAGAATCCCGACGGTCTTGGCCACGTCGATGGCGCTGCCGCCCCCCACCCCGATGATGATGTCGTAGGTGTCCTGCTTGGCAAACGCCAGGCATTCGGAGAAGGTGTGGTCCGTCGGCTCCGGAATCACGGCGTCGAACACCGCGCACGGGATCCCCTCGCGCTCCAGGGGGGGGAGGATGCTCTGCAGGATGCCGGCGCCCACGACCCCCTTATCCGTGACGATCAGGGCCTTGCTGCCGCCGAGCTTCTTCGCCTCGTAGCCGAGCTCCGCGCAGGCGCCGGCGCCGAACTTGACGAACTGGTTCAGGGAGAACTCGAAGACGCTGTCCGGGCGGTACATGTGCGCTCTCCTCCAGCCCACCGGTCGCGGGCATCATCGGGACGCGGGGGGATCCGCGGCGCTGCGTGCGCCGTGCATGCCTACTCCCCCTGGAAATACCGGCACGTGTTGTTGGTGTATCCCCCGTCCAAGCCGATGCACTGGCTCGTGACGTAGTTGTCCGTGAGCAGGTACAGCACGGCAGACACCACCGCGCCGGGGTGCAGGAACGAGGGGCCCAGGTGGCACCGCCCTTCGATGTCGGCGCGGATGTTGGGGAAGCGGCTGTAGAACTTCTGGGGGCCGGCGGTGTTGGCGAAGCCTGGAGCGATGGCGTTGACCCGGATGTTCAGCGGCCCCAGCGTGGCGGCCAGGCTCTCCATGACCGACAGGCCGGCCCGCTTGGCCGCCGCGTAGGCCAAGAGGTCGTCGCGCAACGGGATGAGGGCCGCGACCGAAAGGGTCGCAACGATGGCGCCGGAATCCGGGCGATGGCCGGTGGCGTTGGGGGCCAGGCCGCGGTAGCGGGGCGCCATGGCGCGAGCGGCCCGCAGGGCCAGCGTGGCAAACGCAATCGGGAAGACCTCGAACTGCGTCCGCATCGCCTGGGCAATCTTCTCGGCCGGCATCTCCAGGAGCGGCTCCTCGAACCGGATGGCGAAGCCGGCGTTGGCGATGACGAAATCCAGTCGGCCGAAGCGCCCGACCGTCTCGTCCACCATCTCGTCGGCCGCGCCGGGCGCCATGATGTCCTTGCGCGTGTAGACCGCCTCGGCCTGGCGGAGGGCGTCGAGTTCCTGCCGGCCGGCAGCGGGCAGATCGTCCACCGAGAACACCGCCAGATTGGCCCCCTGGGCCGTGATGGCCTTGACCATCTCGAATCCGAAACCGCTGCTGCCGCCGGTCAGGATCCCGGCCTTGCCCTGTAATCGGGAAACGAACGGCTGGGTGACAGGGTTGTCCATCGGTCGGTCGCTCCTCTGTCTGAGGTTATTGCCGCGTGCGCATCAAAGGACGGACGGCTCCCACGGAATCCGGTTTCCCGTCGCCCATGGCGGTGGGCGCGCGCTATCCGTCCTCGCGGCTCCTTGGTCTCGCCGGTCCGCGCCCGGTCATTTCGCCTGGGGAATGGGTCAGGCCCCCAGGTGTCGCTTCACCGCCGCCGCGATTCCCGCGGCGTCGAGTCCGTGCTTGGCCAGCAGTTCGTCCGCCGAGCCCGACTCGCCGAAGGTATCCGCGACGCCGAGGGGCAGCAGGCGAGTTCCCGTACCCCGCCCGGCGAGGACTTCCGCCAGGGCGCTCCCGAGGCCGCCGTATATGCTGTGTTCCTCGACAGAGACGAGCCGCCGGTGCGTCCCGGCCAACCGAGCGACGGCCTCGGCGTCGAGCGGTTTGAGCGTGTGGAAATTGACGACCCCGGCCCGGATGCCGTCCGCCTCCAGCAGGTCTGCGGCCGCCAGGGCGTTGCACAGCACCGGCCCGCAGCCGCAGAGGCACACGTCGTCCCCTTCGCGCAGCACCTGCGCCTCGCCGATCCGGAAATTGCGTTCCGGCGGGACGAAATCCGGCGTGGGATAGCGCGACAGGCGAAGGTAGGCCGGCCCCTTCCTTTCGTACGCGGCCGCCACGGCCTGCTCGGCCTGCCTGGCGTCCGCCGGAACGATCACGGTCATGTTCGGCAAACTGCGCATCAGGGCCACATCCACCACCGACTGGTGCGTCGCCCCATCCGGGCCCTGGGTGATTCCCGCGCTGGATCCGCAGACCTTGACGTTGGCACGGGGCAGGGCGACCTGTTGACGGATCTGGTCGAACGACCGGCCGGTGACGAACACGGCGAAGGAGTTCACGAAGACGGTCTTGCCCATCTTCGCCATACCCGCCGCGGTGGAGATCATGTCCTGCTCGGCGATGCCCATGTCGAAAAACCGGGCGGCATCCGCCTCGGTGATGCGGTGCGCCCGCGTGGAGCGGCCCAGGTCGCAGTCCAGGGCCACGACGTCCGTGTGCGCGTGCGCCAGCCGCACCAGGCCCTCGCCGTACCCATCCCGCGTCTCGCGTGTCCGTTCTGTGCTCATGAGGTCACTTTCCCTCCACCTGCGCCAGCAGCTCCTGTTCGGCCGCACGGAACTGCGCCTCGGTGAGGTTGGCGTTGTGGAATTTGAAGGTGTTCTCCATGAAGCTGACCCCCTTGCCCTTCACCGTGTCCGCGATGATGGCCAGCGGGCGCCGGCTTGTCCCGTCGACGCGGTCGAGTGCGCCGCAGACCGCGGTCATGTCGTGGCCGTCCACGCGGACGGCGTCCCAGCCGAAGGCCTCCCATTTTCTTTCGAGCGGCTCGATGTTCATGATCTCGGAAACGCAGCCCTGGCTCTGGTGGCCATTGCGGTCGACCAGGACGCAGACGTTCCCCAGCCCGCTGTGGCTGGTCGTCATCGCCGCCTCCCAGGGCTGCCCCTCCTGCAACTCGCCGTCACCCATGAGCACGTAGACGTTGAACCGCAGACCGTCGAGCCGTGCCGCGAGCGCGATGCCGTTGGCGTAGGAGAGGCCTTGTCCGAGCGATCCCGTGGGCGCTTCGAGACCCGGCGTCTTCAGGATGTCGGGGTGGCCCTGCAGTCGGCTGCCCAGCCGCTTGATTGTGCGCAACTCCTCCATCGGCAGGACCCCCAGCATCGCGAGCGCCACGTACTGGGCCGGCACGGTGTGCCCCTTGCTCATGATGAACCGGTCCCGCTCCGGCGCGTCGTGGAGCGCCGCGGAATAGTGCATCTTGTGAAAATAGAGCGCCGTCACCAGTTCCGCGCAGGAGAACGAACCGCCGAAGTGGTGAAATTTGCCGAAGCCGAACATCCGCAGCAGCTCCAGCCGCAGCCGCCAGGCGGTCCGCTCCAGTTCCCGCAGGTCATCAGATCGCATCATACGCGTCGCCCCTCCGGCTTCTCGTGCCGCTCGGTGATGGTCATATCCACGGAACGGCGGGGAGTATCCCGCACCCCGGACGCGGGCGTCAACAGCAATTGAAGAAATGCATCGGCGAAGAGACCCCTTCACGGATTCCCACGCGTATAGGCATCTTCCCAGGCGGTCGGGATTCCCATGGGCGGCCGACTGTGCGCGGGCGTGCGGGCGCCGGCGACGGGGGGCGGAAAGAACTGGCCGACTTCGCGGAGGGTATGGTAGAAGATACGCCGGTCGCGTTGGTGCGAGGACCTCTGGCACACGGAGACGAGAACGGGAGCGATGGAGCGATGACTGCGCGATTCCTGCCGGCCGGCGATCGGGGTGTTGTAGTCGAGTTTGGAACGACGGTCACCGTCGACGTCAACAATCAGGTCCGCGCGCTCGCGATCGCCTTGACGGCGTCCGGGATGCCCGGTCTGGTGGAAGTCGTGCCGACGTACCGCTCTCTGGGGATCCAGTTCGACCCGACGCGGCTCGGCCTCGACGAGTTGAAGGCGCACATCCAGTCCACCCTGGCCACCCTGGACCCGAGCCGGCTACCGGCCCCCAAGGTGGTGACGCTGCCCACCTGTTACGGGGGCGAGTTCGGCCCCGATCTGCCGTTCGTGGCCGAGCACACCAAGCTCAGTGAGGCCGAGGTGATCCGGCTGCATAGCCAGACGCCGTATCACGTTCACATGATCGGCTTCACGGCGGGGTTCGCCTACCTGGGTGGCCTGCCGGAGCAGCTCCACACGCCGCGGCTTCCTTCGCCGCGGACCAAGACGCCGCGGGGGGCGGTGGGGATCGGCGGGAGCCAGACCGGAGCCTACTCGGCGGAGACGCCCGGGGGATGGCGCCTGATCGGGCGGACGCCCGTGCCCCTGTTCGATCCCGCCCAAGATCCGCCGACCCCGATGGTGGCCGGGGACACGGTGCGGTTCGTGGCCGTCGGGCGGGAGGAGTATGATCGGCTGGAGCGGGAGTACCGGACGGCAGCGGGCAGCGGGCAGCGGGCAGATAGGCACGTAGGCAATCAGGCAAGCGGGCATCCGGGGGGCTCCGAATCGCCCAGTCGCCCAGTCGCCCAGTCGCCGCTTTCCTCGCGCCAGGCGCTGGAGATCCTTCGGGCGGGCCCGCTCACGACGGTGCAGGACCGGGGTCGTGTCGGGTGCCAGAAGTTCGGCGTGACCGTGAGCGGGGCGATGGACGAGGTGGCGCTCCGGGTCGGGAACATCCTGGTGGGGAACGCCCAGAACGCCGCCGCGCTGGAGATTAGCTTCCTCGGTCCGGAGATCCGGTTCAGAGCGGACGTGTCGCTGGCCTTGACCGGGGCCGAGGTCGCCGCGGAGCTGGATGGCCGACCGGTTCCCTGGTATCAGGCTTTCCTGGCGAGGGCCGGGCAGACCCTGGACATCCGCCACTGCACCCGGGGCATGCGCGCCTACCTGGCTGCCGGGGGCGGGATCGATGTTCCCGTGCGGTTGGGGAGTCGCTCCACCAGCCTGGCGGCGGGGTTCGGAGGTACCGAGGGGCGCCCGCTCTGTGACGGGGACGTCCTGTCCGTGGGGCCCATCATCGGGTCTCCCGCCCGCTGGGCGGGCCGGACCGTACCGGGCACCTGGCGGCCCACCTTCGCATCGCCGCAGACGATCCGGGTGGTCCTGGGGCCGCAAGACGACGCCTTCACCGAGGCCGGTCGGCGCACGTTCCTGGAGGCGAGCTACGAGGTGACGCCGTCGTCGGACCGGATGGGGTGTCGTCTGGAGGGGCCGGCCATCGAACATACCGGAGCCGCCGATATCATTTCCGACTGGATTCCCCTGGGCGGCATCCAGGTTCCGGGAAACGGGAAGCCGATTATCCTGCTGGCGGATCGGCAGACCACGGGCGGCTATACCAAGATCGCCACGGTGATCGGTCCGGATATCCCCAAGCTCGCGCAGGTGCGGCCGGGCGATCACGTGCGGTTCCAGGCGCTGGCCACCGCGGAGGCGCAAGCGGCTGCCCGCACGCTCGAAGGGGACCTTTTGAAGCTGGATGCGACCCTGACGGATCTCAGCCTGTGGAGCGACGCGGGCGGGATGTCGGATCTCTGCTAGCGTCGTCGTATCGCAGGGATACGGGAGCCGGGAGCGGAGGCCTCGCGTGAAAAGAGCGTGGAGCGGCCGCGGCGTGCGTGGTATACTGCCCGCGGTGATATGGCGGACAGCCGGCTCCGAGGATGGCGGCGGACGAGGCGCGGCGTGTACGTCAAGCAGCACGGGATGTGCGACCGCCGGTGTCTGAAGGAGTGGAAACGTGGTGAGAGTTCACGGTATCGGCACTGCCATGCTCCTCGGTCTCGCCGTTGTCTTGTCGGGGTGCGCAACCTTCGGTTCCTCCGAGACCCCGCCCGGACCCGGGGTGCCCCGGATCGCCAATCTGCGGTTCGAGCCGGAGACGATCCCGGTCGGCGGAACGGCCCGGATGAGCTTTTACTTCGAGGTGGGATCGGCGGATCTCGATGAGGGGTTCCTGCTCGAACAAGGGTTTGCGCAGTTCCAGTTCTTCACCGCCCTGCAACGCATCACCATAGACCTCAGCCAGTACTCGGGCCAGGTGGCCGGCGTGGCCGAGGTTCCCGTGCGCTGGGCAACCGAAGGGGTGCGCTGGGTCGAGTTCCAGGTCGTCAACAAACAGGGCAACACCAGTAACCGCCTCCGCGCGCGCCTCACGGTCCGGTGACCGCCGCATCGTCGCCCCCCGTCATGGTCGGGTTTGCCGAGTCGCTGGACCTCCTGCTCCGGTTGACGCCCACCGTTCCGTGGGAGCGGGACGCCGCGCAACGTCCCGTCGGCCCTCGCCTGTCGTTCGAGGCCTTGTACCGCGCAGCGCGGCGAGTCGAGGGTGGCCCGCTCGCCGACGGGGCCGCCCGGGCCCTGCTCGCCCGTCTGCGGCCCGGCAGCCGGGTTCTCCTCACCACCGGCCTGGTCACGCCGCACATCCCCTGCGGGGAAACTGACGGGCCGCCGGGCACGCTGGCCCTGGCCCGGGCATTGATCCTGGGGCTGGGCGTGGAGGCGTCGGTCCTGACGGAGTCGAGCGTCGTCCCCGTTCTCGCCGAAGGGGTCGAGGCCCTGGCAACCTCGGAGGGGGACGGCACGGACTGGCGCCCCCGCCTGCACCTGCAGGCCTTCCCCAGCGATCCGGCGCCGGCGGCCGGAGTGGTGCGGCGGCTGTTCGCGGGCCACCGGCCCGCCGCCGTGATCAGCATCGAGAAGCTCGGACCGAACCGCCGGGGCGTGGTGCACACCATGCGCGGGGAGGACGTCACTGCCCACCAGGCGCGTACCGACCTCCTGTTCCCGCCGGCCCACCGGCACGGCGTGCTCACCATCGGGATCGGCGATCGGGGAAACGAGATCGGTATGGGCGGTCTGCTCATGCGGACGGCGCGCTGCGCCTGTCCGTGTCGAGGCGGGATCGCCTGTGCCGTGCGGGCCCGGAAGCCGGTGGTGGCCTTTGCCTCCAACTGGGGGGCGCACGCGGTGACGGCCGCCCTGGCCGCCTACCTCGGGCGCCCCGGTCTCCTGCACCGCCCGCAGAGCGAGGCGCGCATGCTCCGGCGCATCGTGCGGGCCGGCGCCGTGGACGGCGCCACGCGGAAGCGGGTTCCCACCGTGGACGGCACCGGGCTCGCCGTCCAAGCCGCGCTTCTGGCACTGCTCCGGGCCCTCGTGGCATCCGCCGCCCGACCTTGACTTTCCCCAGGTGCTCAACTAATGTTCGAGGCGCCAATCGATCGCGCCGGTAAGCCGTTGTCAAAGAATTAGTTGAGCGGAGACATTCCGAAACGGCATAAGGAGCCGTAACGAAATAGAAAGAAGAGATGTATAGACTATTTCGTAACGGCTCCTAAAGGAGCACGTGCATGCCTGAATTGCGCAAAGATCCGGTCACCTCGCGGTGGGTGATCATTTCGACCGAACGGGGCAAGCGCCCGTCGGATTTCGGCAGCGCCGCAGAGCGAGAGCGGGTGGGCTTCTGCCCGTTCTGCCCCGGGAACGAGGGGAAGACGCCGCCGGAAGTCCTGGCCTATCGCCCCGACGGCTCCACCGCCAATGGGTCCAACTGGCATCTTCGGGTGGTGCCGAACAAGTTCCCGGCCCTCCAGATCGAGGGGGATCTGAATCGTCAGGGCGACGGGATGTACGACAAGATGAACGGCATCGGCGCCCACGAAGTCGTCATCGAGACGCCCGAGCACGGCGAGACCCTCGCCAGCATGAACGAGCGGCGGATCGAGGACATCCTGTGGGCATTCCACGACCGCGTCCTGGACCTCAAGAAGGATCCGCGGTTTCGCTACATCCTCATCTTCAAGAACGCAGGTCGGGCGGCCGGCGCATCGCTGGACCATCCGCATTCGCAGCTCATCGCCACCCCCATTATCCCCAAGCGGGTGCGGGAGGAGCTGGACGGCGCCAAGGAGTACTACAACTACAAAGAGCGTTGCGTCTTCTGCGACATCGTCCGGCAGGAGCTGAACCAGGGGACCCGCGTCATCAGCGAGAACGACGGGTTCATCACCATCGCGCCATACGCCTCCCGATTCCCCTTTGAGGCGTGGATCTTGCCAAAGGCGCACGGTCCGTTTTTCGAGGACGCCCAGAAGCACGAGTATGTCAATCTGTCGAAACTGCTCCGGGACCTCTTCCTGCGGATGGAGAAGGTCCTGATGAATCCCCCCTATAACCTCATCATCCACAGCAGCCCCTTGCGCGAAACGGACGGACGGTACTACCACTGGCACATCGAGCTGATGCCCAAGCTTACCCATGTCGCCGGGTTCGAGTGGGGGAGCGGGTTCTATATCAATCCCACGCCGCCGGAAGAGGCTGCCAAGTACCTGCGAGACGCCAAGGTCTGACGGACTCGGTCGCGCGGCCGGCGCGGGTGACCGTCTCCCTCGAGCGTCGGGTGAGGGCCGTGGAACAGACCTCGCACCGCCTCACGGAGCTATCGCGTCGGCACCTCGGCGAGTACGCGCTCGGCGTCCCCCTCGAACTGTCTCAGGTCCTGGCGCTGGTCCCCCGTTTGTCCGCCAACGCGCTCCGGGCCCGTACCGCCATCTTGCGGTTGGCGGACGACGCGACGGGTGCCTTCGATCAGGTTTTTCGTTTTGAACAGGCGCCGTCGGCCGAGCTCGTCGTCGCGGAGGAATCGCTGGCGGCGCTGACACGGCAAGAGACGGTTCCGATCCTGATCCCGGACCTCTCGCAGGACGCCCGCTTCGCCCCGCAAGTGCCGGTCCGCCCGATCTCGGCGCTGGCCGTGCCCCTGCTCCAGCGCCACACGTTCCTTGGTACGCTCTGCCTGCTGGACAAAATCGCCGCCACACCCGGCGAACCGGCCGCCTTCGAAGAGCGGGACGTGACTCTGCTGCTGTCCCTGGCGACCGAGGCGGGGATCGCCATCGAGAATGCCCGACTCTTCCAGGCGGCGTCCCAGCACGCGGCGGAACTCGCCGCGCTGCGCGAGGTCGGGCAGGCGATCGCGGGACAGCTGAAGCTGTCGAGCGTCCTGGACGCCATCGTCACCGGAACGACGCGGCTCCTGGACAGCCAGTACTCCCAGGTGCTGCTCTGGGACGAGACCACCCAGCAGTTGCGGTACGGCGCGGCGCTGGGTCCGGAGGCGGAGCGGGTCCGCGTCCAGGTATTCTCGGAGAGTCGGGGCGTGAATGCGACGGTGGCGCGAACCCGTCAGGCGATGTTGCTGGACGACTATCAAGCCTCCCCCTACGCGCTGCCGGAGTTTCCCGATGTGGTGGCCACCATCACGACGCCGGTCCTGTTCGGCGACCGGCTCCTGGGAATCCTGCACTCGCATACCACGCAGCCCGGAAAGCGATTCACCGCCGCCGATCTGCGGCTGCTCCGGATGCTGGCCACGCAGGCGGCCATCGCCATCGAAAACGCGCGCCTCTTCGAAGAGGCGCAGGTGCGGAGCGCCCGGTTTCGGGCGCTCAGTGAGCTGAGTCGAAAGGTCACCGCCTCGTTGGACTCGCAGCAGGTGTTCGATTATGCCGTCCGGGCGGCGGTGGACTTGCTCGATCTGGCGCTGGCGCGGCTCTGGGGGTGGCAGGAGGCCACCGGCCTCCTGCACGTATCGGCGAGCGCGGGCGATCCGGACCTCTTGCCCCCGGCACGGGAGACGTTTGCCGCGGGTGAAGGGGTGACGGGTGCGGTATTCCAGACGTCGGAGATCGCCATCCTGGACGATGCGGGCAACGATCCCCGATACGCCGAGCACGCCTGGGCCCGTGCGCGGGGCGTCCGGAACGTTGCGGTGGTGCCGGTCCGTTTGGGCGAGCGCGCGGTGGGCGTGCTGTCGGTGGCGCGGCGAACGGGCCGCGCCTTCCGCGCGGACGACCTGGAGGTGCTCACCTCGTTCGCGCAGCACGTGGCCATCGCCGTCGAGAATGCTCGGCTGTTCCGGGAGAAGGAGCGGCTGGCGGTGGAGGAACTCCTGCGTCTCCGCAAACTGGCGGTCCTGAGCGAGATCGGGGCGGCGATGCAGGGCACCATGCAGATTGACGCGCTGCTGCGCATCGTGCTGAGCGGGGTGACCTATGGAGGCGGGCTCGGATTCAACCGCGCCATGCTCTTGCTGGTGGATGACGTGCGTCGGCTTCTGGTGGGTCGGCTGGGGGTGGGACCGGCCTCGGGCGAGGAGGCGGCCGCCATCTGGGGCGCGCTGACGGAGCAGCACCGTCCGCTGGCCGAGGTGGTCGCGGAGCAGGCGAAGCTGGGCGGCGATCGCGATACGTCGCCATTCGATCGCCTCGCGCGCAGCCTGCGGATTCCGCTGGACGACAGCGAGAGCCTCCTGGCCCGATCCGTCCGCGAGGCGCGCGCCTTCCGGGCCGCCGACGCCCGCCGGGAGTCCGGCGGCCGTCCCGCCTGGGAACGTCAGCTGGAGGTGGACGAGTTCGCCTGCGCCCCCCTGATGGCCAAGGGCAAGGTGGTGGGGGTTCTGGTGGTGGACAACAAGTTCAACCGGAAGCCCATCACCGACGAGGACCTGGAGTTCCTGTCGGCCTTCGCTACGCAGGCGGGGCTGGCCGTGGAGAACGCTCGGGTCTATAGTAGCCTGGAAGACGCCAACCGGGAGATCCAGCGCAGCCATCATCGGCTGTTGCGCCAGGAGCGGCTGGCGGCCTTGGGGGAGATGGCCGCCCACGTAGTGCACGAGATCCGCAACCCCCTGGTGGCGATCGGCGGGTTCGCGCGGCGGCTGGCGCAGCGGCTGGCAGGGCGCGAACCGGAGGGCCAGTATGCCCAGATCATCGCGCGGGAGGCGGATCGCCTGGAACGGATCGCGCGCGACGTGCGCGGCCTGTCGCGCGAGCTCCGCCTCGCCTTGGCGGAGACGGACCTCCATGCCGTGATCCAGGAGTGTCTGGTGCTGTTCGCCGAGCGGATCGCGCTGCAAGGTGTCGCCGTCCGCAGGGATCTGGCGGAGGGCTTCCCGGTCCTCCGCCTGGATCCGGTGCAGATGAAGCAGACCGTCCTCAACCTCTTGATCAACGCGCTGGAGGCGATGCCGAGCGGGGGAACCCTGACACTGACCACGAGGGTCGTCGAGGCGGTCCAGGGGCCGCCGACAGGTCGCCACGAGGACAGCGGGGATGGGTTGCAGGACGGTGGGCTCGCCGTGTTTCCCACTCCGACACGCTGGGCGACACTCAGCGTCGGCGATACCGGGGGCGGCATCCCGACCGAGATCCTGGGGGAGGTGTTCAATCCGTTCTTCACCACCAAGGAGGTCGGCACCGGACTGGGTCTCACGTTGGTCCGGCGCATCACGCGGGCCCACGGCGGACGCGTGGAAGTGGACAATCGTCCCGGCGACGGCGTGACGTTTCGCCTCTGGTTGCCGGTGGAGGCCCCCACCGGGTCGGCCTGAGACCGGCGGCATCCGCGCAAACGCGGCGTGCCGTCACGGCGGCGTCCCATACGTCAGGGGAGGCGCACCCATGAAACGGATTCTGGTCGTGGACGACGAGGAATCGATCCGGCAGCTGTACCAGGAAGAGCTTTCGGAGGCCGGCTACGCTGTGGAGCTTGCCGCCGACGGGGCCGAGGCGCTTCGCAAGATCGAGAAGGCGCGGCCCGACCTGATGACCATCGACATCCGAATGCCGGGGATGGACGGTATCGAGCTCTTGGGGCGCGTGCGGGAGACGCATCGGGATCTTCCGATCATCATCTGTACGGCCTACGGGGACTTCAAGGGCGATTTCGCGACCTGGGGCAGCGACGCGTTCCTTACGAAGTCCGCCGACCTCCAGGAACTCAAACGGAAAATCCACGAGCTGTTGGGATAACGGGCGGGGCCGGACTTGGTGAAAAATCCAGCAGCCCGACGGACGGGTGCCTACACGAGGGGCAGTCAAGCGGGCCCGGTCAGAGGCCACACGGCGGGAGTGACCGAGCAACTTGCCGTTCATGCGGCAGTTGGCTGGACGGCAAGAGTGGAATGTCGGCGGCGGCGAATTGGCACAGGCTTTGCTCTCTTTTCCATCAAACGCCGAAGTGCGCAGGGCGGAGGAGACACATGAAGAAGATCGAAGCGATTATCAAGCCGTTCAAGCTGGACGAGGTGAAGAATGCCCTGGCGGAGGTCGGTATCCAGGGAATTACGGTGAGCGAGGTGAAAGGATTCGGTCGGCAGAAGGGCCACACAGAGCTGTACCGGGGCGCCGAGTACACCATCGACTTTCTCCCCAAGGTGAAGGTGGAGATCGTGGTTCCGGACGAGAAGTGCTCCCAGGTGGTGGAAACGATTCAGTCCTCGGCCAAGACCGGCCGGATCGGGGACGGGAAGATCTTCATCCTGCCCTGCGAGGAAGTCATCCGAATTCGAACCGGCGAGCGAGGAGCCGCCGCGATCTAGCCCTACGCCCCAAAGAGCGGCCCGGGTCCCGGGCGCATGGATGGGGCGGGACACTGAGAACCGCCGGTTTCCTCGGCGAGGAGGAGCATGCGCATGACCCCGAAAGACGTCATGAAGATGGTGAAGGAGAACGGGGCGAAGTTCGCCGACTTCAAGTTCATGGACTTCCCCGGGATGTGGCAGCATTTCACGGTCCCCATCGGCCGCCTCGAGGAGAGTTCTTTCGAGGACGGGTTCGGCTTCGACGGCAGCTCTATTCGCGGCTGGCAGGCCATCCACGCCAGCGACATGCTGATCATCCCGGACGTCGCCACGGCGGTGATGGATCCCTTCACGGCAGCCCCGACGATCAGCTTCATCTGCAACATCGTGGATCCCATTACCAAAGAGAAATACAGCCGCGACCCGCGCAACATCTCCCAGAAGGCCGAGGCATACCTGAAGTCCACCGGGATCGCGGACACCGCGTTCGTGGGACCCGAGGCGGAGTTCTTCATTTTTGATGACATCCGGTATGATTGCACGCAGAACGCCGGCTACTATTTCATCGACTCGGCGGAGGGGCAGTGGAACACCGGCCGGGTGGAAAACCCGAACCTCGGCTACAAGGCCCGCTACAAGGAAGGCTACTTCCCGGTGCCCCCCACGGACAGCATGAACGACCTCCGCTCCGAGATGGTGCTGGTCATGGAGCAGGTTGGGATCGCGGTCGAGGCGCAGCACCACGAGGTGGCCACCGGCGGCCAGGCCGAGATCGACATGCAGTTCAACACCCTGACCAAGATCGCGGACAGCCTGATGTGGTACAAGTACATCATCAAGAACGTGGCGCGCAAGCACGGCAAGACCGTGACCCTGATGCCCAAGCCGCTCTTCGGCGACAACGGGACGGGCATGCACTGCCACCAGAGTCTGTGGAAGGGTGGGCAGCCCCTCTTCGCGGGCAACGGTTACGCCGGCCTCTCCGACATGGCGCTGTGGTATATCGGCGGCATTCTGAAGCACGCCGCCGCGCTGTGCGCCATCGTGGCGCCCACGACCAACTCCTACAAGCGGTTGGTTCCCGGATATGAGGCGCCTGTGAACCTCGCGTATTCGAGCCGGAACCGCAGCGCCGCCATCCGGATCCCGATGTATTCGCCCAGCCCCAAGGCGAAGCGGGTCGAGGTGCGGTTCCCCGACTGCAGCTCGAATGGTTACCTGGCCTTCTCGGCCATGCTCATGGCGGGTCTGGACGGCATCCAGAACAAGATCGATCCGGGGCAGCCGCTGGACAAGGACATCTACGAGCTGGGGCCGGAGGAGTTGAAGGGCGTCCCCTCGGTGCCGGGGTCGCTGGACGCGGCGCTGACCGCCCTGGAGAACGACCACGAGTTCATGCTGAAGGGCGACGTCTTCACGCAGGACGCCATCGACACCTGGATCGAGTACAAGCGGAAGCGCGAGGTGGATCCGGTCCGCATGCGGCCGCACCCGTACGAGTTCATGCTGTATTACGACATCTAATCACCCTTCTACCACCGGAATGCCCCGCAGGGTTCTCCTTGCGGGGCATTTTGCGTCTGGGGTTTTGGAGTGCGGCCGGGGGTGGCCCCTGGATCAGCCGGCTCCACGCAACGCCACGCAGGGGGCGCTTGCGGGACAGCGCGTCCGTGTGGTATGCATGGGTTTCCACTCCGTGCTCTTCTTAAGGGTTGGCGGCGTTCATGGACGGCTTTCCCGATTCGCTCACGCCAAAACTTGCCGCAGCGGGTTGCCGACGGCCGGAACAGGCCGCCAAGAACATCGGTCTGCTCGCCTCCGACCCGGGGAGCCGATCGTCGCTCGAGCTGATCCTGCCGACGCTGCTTGGTGCGCTTGGGCACCTTCCGGATCCCGACCTGGCCCTCAACAACCTGGAGCGGTTCGCGCAAAAGGTGTTGGATCGCCGCTTTCTGCTCGGCCTGTTCCGCGACAATCCGCGGATCCTGCATTTGGCGCTCACGATCTTCGGCAGTTCCCAGTTTCTGAGCGACATCCTGGCGCGGCAGCCGCAGCTCTTCGAGTGGCTGCTGGAGCCGGGCGTCGTGCACCGGCCGAAGAGCAAGGAGGAATTGCTCGAGGAGGCGCGACACGCGGTGGCCGGCGCCGCCTCGCTGGAGCGCGCGTGGCTCGCGCTTCGCCGATTCAAGTCGCAAGAGATCCTGCGCATCGGCCTGCAAGACCTGGTGGGACGCCAGAATCTTGTCGGGATCACGGAAGAGCTGTCCAACCTGGCCGACGTCTCGCTGGAGACGGCCTATCAAGTCTGTCGCGCCGAGCTCGTCCGACGGCACGGAGTGCCCCAGGTCGCCGGGGAGGCGGGACGCTCCCGCGAGTGCCCCTTCGTGATCTTCGGCATGGGGAAACTGGGGGGGCGGGAGCTGAACTTCAGCTCGGACATCGATCTGATCTTCGTGTACGAAGAGGAAGGCGAAACCGCGGGGACGGACAGCGGGACCGCGGGCCGCCTGGCCAATCAGGAATTCTTCCGGAAGCTGGGTGAGATGCTGGTCAAGGGAATGAACGAGGTCTCGGCCGACGGACACCTCTACCGCGTGGATCTCCGGTTGCGCCCCGAGGGCCGATCCGGGGCCATCGCTTCATCGCTCCGGAGCTGCGAGATTTACTACGAATCCTGGGGCCAGACCTGGGAGCGCCAGGCCCTGATCAAGGCCCGACCCGTCGCGGGCGATCCAGCGCTGGGGGCCATGTTCCTGGCGATGATGACCCCCTTCGTCTTCCGGCAGTCGCTGGACCTGACCGCACTGGACGAGATTCGCGCCATGAAGGATCGGATCAACCTCAGCGTGGCGCAAGATGCGCGGGCCCGACGGAATGTGAAGCTCGGGTATGGCGGGATCCGCGAGATCGAATTCCTCGTGCAAGGAATCCAGCTTTTGCACGGTGGCAAGAATCCCTGGCTCCGGGAGGCCAACACCCTCCGCGCCCTGCACCGGTTGGCGGGGCAGGGGGTGCTGGCCGACCCGGACTACGAGGCACTGGTGCGGGCCTACACCTTCCTGCGCCGGCTGGAGCACCGTCTGCAGATCCTGCACGACCGGCAGACCCACACGCTGCCCGACGATCTCCAGGAGATCCAGATCCTGGGACGTCGGATGGGGTATCAGCCGCCCGAACATCTTGACGCGGGAGCGGCGTTGCTGGTGGATTACGAGCGCCACACGGAGGCGGTGCGCCAGCTCTACGACAGTTTCCTTCAGGGGACGCGCTCCGCCGCGGAGCGCGCCGCCGACCCGCCGTCCGACGAACTGGTGCTCTTCTTCAGTTCCGACCTGCCCGTGGAGCAGGTGCGCAGCCGCCTGGCCGCCGTCGGGTTCGAGGACGTCGAGCGGGCGCTGCGGAACCTGCAGCTCATGCGGGAGGGGCAATCGTCCGCGCGCTACACGCCCGAGGTCCGGCGCGCCCTGGGTCAGCTGGCGGGGCCGCTTTTCCTGGCGCTCGCCCAGGTGCCGGACCCCGATCTGGCCTTGACCACCTTCGAGCGGTTCATCGCCGGGGTGGCGGCACGCACGACGTTCCTGCGTCTGCTGGCCGAAACACCGGGCCTGGTGGGTCTGCTGGTTCGTCTGTTCGGCACCAGCGAGGTCCTGTCCGCCACGCTCTTGCGGCAGCCGGAGCTCATAGACACCCTGCTGGCGCCGGAGCCCGCGGCGCGCCATGGCCGGGAGCGCACCGCGCAAGAGCTGCGGCGGGCGGTGGAGGCGGCGGACCCCGGCAGCGGGCGCCTGGATGCGCTGCGGCGCGTCAAGAAGGCCGAGGACCTGCGGATCGGCCTGGCGGACATCCTGGAGCAGGCCGACGTCACGGACACCCAGCGGGCGCTCACCTATCTGGGGGAGGCCTGCCTCGAGGTCGCACTCGACATGGCGGAGCAGGACCTCGCGGTGCGCTTCGGCCGACCCGATCCGGCCGGGTTCGCGATCGTGGGGATGGGGAAGCTGGGTGGGCAGGAACTGGGATACGGGTCGGACCTGGATCTGCTGTTCGTATACGGCGACGACGGACAGACCACCGGGCCCGAACGGGTGAGTCATCCGGAATACTTCAGCAAGCTGGCGGACCGCGTGACGAAGATCCTGGCCTCGATCACGGCGGAGGGCGCGGCCTATCGGGTGGATTCCCGCCTGCGGCCCGGGGGGCAGAAGGGCGAGGTGGCGGTTTCGCTTCGGGCGTTCGAGACGCACTTCGAGCGGATGGCCGAACTGTGGGAACGGCAGGCGTACATCAAGGCCCGTCCCATCGTGGGCGATCCCCGGGTGGGGGCGGCCTTCCTGGCGGTGGCGCAGCGCTTTGTCTACGAGGGGCCCGAGGAGCCGGATCTGGCGGAGCGGATCCTGGCCATGCGCCATCGGATCTCGGCGGAGCGGGTCGGTACAGCGGGGAAGGCGACCCATGTGAAGCTGGGGAGCGGGGGGATCGTGGAGATCGAGTTCCTGGTGCAGTACCTGCAGCTTCGCCACGGGCGGACGCATCCGGCGCTCCGGAGCCAGAGCACGCTGCCGGCACTCGCGGCGCTGGCGGAGACGGGGGTCCTGCCGGCCGCGGATGCCGTCACGCTGGGTGACGCGTATCGGTTCCTCCGGCGAGTGGAGACGCGCCTTCGGATCGTGGCGGACCTCAGCGTGAACACCCTGCCCAGCGTCCCCGCCAAGCTGGAAACGCTCGTCAGGCGGATGGGGTATCCGGCGAAGGCGGACACCTCCTCCCAGGCGCAATTCCTGGCCGATTACGCGGCGCGCACCGGCCAGGTCCACGAGGTCTTTCAGCGAGTTTTCGGGGGTGACGGCGCGCAACGCTGACCCGGTGGAGGCGCGAGATGTTGGAGCACGCGGACGTCCAGATCACGTGGCTCGGACATGATGGGTTCAAGCTGAAGAAGGGGATCGTGGTCTACATCGATCCGTACAAGCTGGGATCGGCCGCGGAGCTGGCCGACGTGGCCTGCGTGACGCACGAGCATTTCGACCACTTGAGTGTGGACGACCTTGCGAAGATCGTCACGCCCCGGACCACCGTGGTCACGATCCCAGCCTGTCGAGAGGCGGTGGTCGGCCTCCACCCCAAAGCGGTGCGGGTCGTGAAGCCCGGAGACCGGTTGGAGGTGGACGGCGTCGCCATCCACGCCGTCCCGGCCTACAACACGTCCAAATTCCGGTCGCCGGGGAATCCGTTCCACCCCCAGGCCGACGGCAAGGTCGGATTCGTCATCGGGATCGGGGGGCTCTGGGTTTACCACGCGGGAGATACGGATGCGATCCCGGAGATGGCGTCGCTCGGCCGCGTGGACGTGGCCCTCCTTCCGGTCAGCGGAACGTACGTGATGACGGCGGCCGAGGCGGTCACGGCGTGCAACACCATCCGGCCGACGCTGGCCATCCCGATGCACTACGGGTCCATCGTCGGGACGGTTGCGGATGCGGACGCCTTCAGGAAGAGCGCGCTCTGCCGGGTCGAGATTCTCCAGCCGGAATCCTGACCCGCGACGCCGCGAGGGGCGGGTTCGGCCTGGACGAGGCTCTTTTGGTCAATCGTCTGCCAAGGCGCACAATGGTGAGGGGCTCATTTGAAAAATCGGGCTCGAACTGGTATTTGGACCACTCATTACTGTAATTGATTACATTCCAGCGGAAATCGTTTACACTTACCCACGATAGACAGCAGAGGCGACGCCAACCAGGCTCTCTACGAATGACGGAACACACGCCGAAAACCAGCCGACTCAAAGACGTTGCCGCACGTGCCGGGGTCTCGACGGCGACTGTCTCGCGCGTGCTGAACGGCCTTGGGCCCACCAGTGACGATGTGCGCGGACGCGTGCGTCGGGCGGCCAAGGAATTGGATTATCATCCGAACTGGCGGGCCAAGAGCTTGCGGGCCCGGCGCACCGACACCATCGGGCTGGTTTTGCCGGACATCGAGAATCCGTTCTTCACCTCGCTGGTCAAGGGCGCGGAGCGCGCTGCGGGCTTGCGCGACTGGAATCTCATCCTGTGCAACAGCGACGAGGACGTGACACGCGAGGAGACCCTGGTCCGGACGCTTGCGGACGGGAAGATCGACGGGCTGCTCCTGTGTCCGGCGGCCGGCCCACACGACTATCTGTCGCGCTACGACGGGCACCTCCCCATCGTCGCCGTGAACCGGGTGCTGACCGATGTGTCGGTTCCCTCGGTGACGGCGGACAACCAGCAGGGCGCCTACGAGGCCGCCCGCCACTTGCTGGCCAAGGGGCTCCGCCCCCTGGCGCTGCTGCTGGGGACGCCGCACCTCAGCACGACGGAGGGCCGTCTGGCCGGTTGCCACCGTGCGGCGGTCGAGTGTGGCGTGCCGCCGGAGGAGTTGTGGCTCAAGGTCGGTTACGGCCGAACCGTGCATGCCTACAAGGCTGCCGCCGAATGCCTGGACGAGACGCCGCGGCCGCGGGCCTTTTTTGCGTTCAATAACCTGATGGCCGAGGCGGCACTGCTCGCCATCCACGAACGTGGGCTCCGCTGCCCCGAGGACGTGGCCCTGATCGGCTTTGACGACTTCCGGTCGGCGGCGGCCATGACGCCGCCCCTCACGGTGGTCGAGCAGGATCCGGTGGGGATGGGAGAGAAGGCGGTGGAGGTGCTGGGCGAGGTGGTGGCGTCCGGTGCACCGGCCGTTGCGGACACCGTGTTGCCCACCCGGCTGGTGCTTCGGGCATCGTGCGGCTGCCGGGCATCGTCGGGGCCTGGAGGGGTGGGCCTACCGGCGTCGTAGGGCGTGATGTTCGCAAAGAGGGGAGGAAAATCCGGAAACCGGGCGGCGATCGGAGCCGTCGCGGTCGAGTCGGCGGGAAACGGAGTACCGGCTGGTTCGTGAGCGGGTCGACCGCCGGGTCGGCGCGGGTCGTGATCAGGGAACTTTCACCGCTCACATCTCTCTCGGTCGCGCGCGAGCGCAAGAAGAGGAGGCCAACATGCTTCGTCGCAGCGTTTTCCTGGTAGCAGCAGTGGCCACGATCGTCGGGCTCGCCCTATTGCCCAGCCTGTCCGAGGCTCAGGAGGTTCTCCTTCGGTACGCCCATGTCGGCTCGGAAGGTGACATCCAGTTCTGGTACGCGGAGCAAGTCGCCAAGAAGATTCCGGAGGTCACGGCGGGACGGGTCAAGGTCACCGTCTTCCCGAATTCGCAGCTCGGCGGCGTTCAAGAGCTGATCGACGGTGTCAAGAGTGGCTCCATCGCCATGGGGCACCATGAGTTTGCCTCGCTGGACCGCCTGGCCAAGGACATCGCGGTCTTTAATGCGCCCTTTGTTTATCGGGACGCCGCCCACGCGGTGGCCGCAACCGATCCACGCAAGTCGGAGGTGCTCGAGGAATTCAACAAGAAACTCTTGGCCGGGGGGAACATGCGCATTGTCGGGCGCCTGTACCGCGGTGCGCGCCAGATGACGGCGAAGCAGGCCGTCTATTCGCCGGCCGATCTGAAGGGGAAGAAGTTCCGCGGGGTTCCGATCCAGCTGTGGACGACGATGGTCCGGGGATTCGGCGCCATCCCGACCCCGGTCGAGGTGAGCGAGCTGCCCACCGCGCTGATGACGGGGATGGTGGTCGGCCAGGAGAACCCGCTCACCATGATCAACGCCAACAAACTGTACGAAGTGCAGACCCACGTGATGCTCACGGCGCACATGCAGAATGTCCTGCCGGTCTTCCTCAACGAGCGCACCTGGCAACAGATCGGCGAAAAGGATCGGACGGCCATCCTGGACGCGCTGGACGGCATCACACGGGAAAGCCTACAGATGGGCCAGAAGGCCGAGCAGGATCTGATCGGAGAGCTGAAGAAGAAGGGGATGACCTTCATTACGGACAAAGAGGGTCTCAAGATGGACGAGTTCCGCAAGGGGGTGAACACCGAGGTGGCAAAGGACTTCCCCACCTGGAAGCCGTACATGGACCGCATCTCCGCCATCAAGTAGCAGGAGAGGCTCGGCTCGCCGGGTGCCGACGGCACCCGGCGAGCCCGCTCGATCCACATCTCGCCGGAGCATGTCGATGTCCGATTTTTCGCAATCTCCGGGTGCCCAGAGCGGCGCCGACCCAACCGCATGCGCCCCACTCGATCGCGCCGTGGAGCCGCTGCGGCGGAACCTGCGCCGGTTCGGCCTGGCGCTTTTATTCGTGATGATCCTCATGCCGGCGCTGCAAGTGTTTCTGCGGGGGGTCGTCGGAACCCCGTTCGTGGGGGCCGAGGAGCTGGCGCGGTTCATGTTGATCTGCGTCGTGTTCGTGACGCTACCGTACGTCGTTTCGTCCGGGGCCAATATCCGCATGGAGGAGCTAATCTCCTGCCTGCCCCAGGGGGTGCAATGGCCCCTGCGGGTTGCCATCGCGGCGACGGCCACCGTCACCTTCGGGATCGCCGCGTATTCGGTCGCGGTCGCGACGTTGCGGAATCTTGACAACGCCACGCCGAGTCTCGGCATCCCATACTGGGTGTTCTTCTCGGCGGCATTCATCGGCCTGTTAGTCTCCGCCATCGAGTCGGGCGTGCAGAGCGTGAAGGCGCTGGGTCGCGGTCCGCTCTACGTCACTTTTGCGGAGGAGCAGCCCCCGGAGGAGGTCGACCTCGAACGAGCGCTCGCACACGAGGCGTCGATCGGACAAAACCCATGACCGCATTACTGCTCGGCACCTTCACGCTGTTGTTCCTGCTCGGCTGGCCGGTAGTGTTGTCCATCCTTGGCCCGTCCGTGGTGTATGTCTTAATGCACGATTTGCCGATCGAACTGATCGGGCAGCGGATGTCCTACGCGCTGGACTCCTTTCCGCTCGTGGCGGTGCCGGTGTTCATCTTCGTGGGCAACCTGATGAACCAGGCGGGGGTCACGGAGCGGATCTTCCGGTTCGCCGACACGCTCGTCGGGCGCATTCCGGGCGGCCTGGCGCAGGTGAACGTGTTCGCCAGCTTGATCTTTTCCGGGATGAGCGGCGCGGCGCTCGCCGACGTCGGGGGCCTCGGGCGCATTGAGGTGAAGGCTATGACGGCCCGGGGCTTCCGCAAGGATTTCTCCTCCGCCGTCACCGTCGCCTCCGCGATCGTCGGGCCGATCTTCCCCCCTAGCATCCCGCTGATCATCTACGGCTCCGTCACCAACGTCTCGATCATCCAGTTGCTGCTCGCCGGAATCGTGCCCGCCCTGATCTGCGTCGCGCTCCTGATGATCACCGTGGCGATCCTGGCCCTGCGGCGGGACTACCCCCGGTCCGAGCGCTGGCCGACGCGGAGCGAGCTCTGGCGCGACCTCAAGCCCGCCATCCCCGCCCTCTTCACCCCCATCATGCTGGTGTCGGGGATGCTGCTGGGCTTCTTCACCCCCACCGAGGCGGCATCCATCACGGTCGTCTATGTGATCCTCATTACCGCCTTCGTTTATCGGACGCTGACGCCGGCCCACCTGCTGTACTCGGCGTATGAGACCGTCAAGAGCACCTCGGCGATCCTGGTCATCGTGGCGGCGGCGGCGCTCTTCGGCTGGATCATGGCGATCGAGCAGATCCCCCAGATGTTCACGCAGGGGCTGCTCTCCTTTAGCAAGGATCCGCTCGTGCTGTTGCTGGTCGTGAACCTGATCCTGCTCGTCGTCGGGATGTTCCTCGACAGCACGACCGCGACACTCCTCGTCATTCCGATCCTCTCCGTTCCGCTCCATCAGGCGGGTGTGGATCCCGTCCACCTCGGCATCGTGGCGATCTTTAACTTGATGGTAGGACTCCTGACCCCGCCCATGGGGCTAGCGCTGTTCCTGATCAGCGATATTGCGAAGGTGTCGATGCGCGACGTGCTGCGACAATTGGTCCCGTTCTATGTTCCTCTGCTCTTGACGCTGGCGATCATCACGCTCCTGCCCGAGCTGACCCTCTGGCTGCCGAAGATGATCCGGTGAGGACGCGCCCACGATTTGACCAGGAGGATGCGTGCGGCCGGCACCGTCAGGGCCGAGCGAATCCCCCGCCGAGACGCCACGGGGCCCGCTTCCAGCCACAAGAGGCACAAGACGCACAGGGGGATGGAGCCTTCAGCTCTTTCACCCCGGCCCTGAATCCACTTGTGATTCTTGTGCGTCTTGTGGCCAATCTTCCCCGGTGTTCTTGGCGGCTCGGCTGTTGACGTGCGAGTTCTCTCAACTGTCGAAAGGAGGAGTTCATGCAGTACTTCGTTTCGAAGACCTCTCCGCGCGTGATCCTGGTGCTCTTTGACCGGGGTGACACGCTGCTGGAAGGACTCCAGGAGGTCGTCAAGAAGGAGAAGATCGATACCGCGGCGATCACGGGCGGGATCGGTTCGTTCCAGCGTGTCCAGCTCCACACCATCACCACCACCGGCCTGCCCCCGGCGGACAAGTACTGGGCCTTCACCGGGCCCATCGAGCTGTCCAGCGTCCAGGGGTCGGTCATCGGCGGGGACGTCCACGCCCACATCACCGTGTTCGACTGGGACAGCAAGCAGACCTACATCGGTCATCTCGAGCCGGGCAGCGTGGTCGCCTACCGGGCCGAGGTGAGTCTGACGGTGCTGGAAGGAGTCCAGACCGAGCGGTACAACGACGCCGACGGCAACTTCCGCATCCGCGAGAAGAAATAGTCGGGCATTTCGCAGGGCGCCAAGGGGTCCGATGTCAACCACAGAGGCACAAGATGCACAAGGGAAGGGGCCTTGGACTCGGGGTGTAGTCCGGCCCTGAAATGACTTATGCTTCTTGTGCATCGTGGGCTACTCTCGTTCGAACCTCGCGTTATGACTGTCAAGGAGGAGATTCATGGACGTTCGTCGTGTTGCCGTCGCCGGGACCGGCATGATGGGGCCGGGCATCGCCGCCACCTATGCCCTGGCGGGCAAGGAGGCCGTCATCGTCAGCCGCACCGCGGAGGGAGCCGCCAAGGGAGTGGCCACCGCGCAGGGGCTCATCGCCACGCTGGCGGCAAACGGCCTGGCCGATCCGGCCCAGGCGAAAGCGGCTCAGGCTCGCTTCTCGGCCTCGCACAATCCCGAGGAGGCGGTCAAGTCGGTCCAGCTCTTTGTGGAATCGGTTGCGGAAGACTTGGCCGTCAAGCAGGAGTACTTCGCCCGCCTGGACGCGGCGGCCCCGGACACGATCCTGTGCTCGAACACCTCGGGGATCAGCATCACCGACATCGCAGCCAAATGTCGAAAGCCCGAGCGTGTCCTCACGACCCATTTCTGGAACCCGCCCTACATCATCCCCCTGGTCGAGGTGATCATGGGCAAGCGCTCGAGCCAGGCGATTGCCGAAGGGGTGGTGGCCCTGCTCAAGGCCTGCGGCAAGGTGCCCGTCCTGGTGCGCAAGGACGTGCCGGGGCAGCTCGGCAACCGGATCCAGCACGCGATGATCCGCGAGTGCGTGCACATCGTGGCCGAGGGGATCGCCTCGGCCGAGGACGTGGACCTGGCGGTGAAGGCGGGGTTCGGCCTGCGCCTCCCCGTCTACGGCGTCTTCGAGCACGCCGACCTGGTGGGGCTGGAGCTGGTCAAGGCGGTCCAGGACTATGTGATCCCGGATCTCGGCAAGGCGCAGGGAGCCGGACCCATCCACAACGAGAAGATCGCCAAGGGGGAGACGGGGGCCAAGGTCGGGAAGGGCTTCCTCGACTGGCCGGCCGGCAAGGCGGAGCAGGTGCGGGCCCGCCGCGATGCGTTCCTCATGGAGTTCCTGCGCCTGGAGCGGGCCGGGAAGTTCAAGTAGAACGGCAGAGGGGCATTTGGATTGCCCGACCGTGGACGACGGAGCACGGACCATCAGTACGTATCGTCCATCGTCCATGGTCCATTGTCCGCGTGGAGCGTGGGGGTTGCACCGAACGCCACAGAAGGAGTAAGGTAGGAATCGCCGGAGAGGGCCGGGTGGTCGCTGTTCTCGTCGCGAGACGAGGGGAGAGGAAAGTCCGGGCTCCGCAGGGCAGGGTGGTCGGTAACGCCGACCGGGGGTGACCCCAGGGAAAGTGCCACAGAAAACATACCGCCCCGCAGAGCGGCCCGTGAGGGCCGCGAGGCGGGGTAAGGGTGAAAAGGTGCGGTAAGAGCGCACCGCGGCCCTGGTGACAGGGCTGGCAGGGCAAACCCCACCCGGAGCAAGGCCAAATAGGGGAGCGTCTCCGTCGCAAGGCGGAGTTGTAGGACGGCCCGTCCGAGACTCCCGGGTTGGCTGCTAGAGTTCCGCAGCAATGCGGAATCGAGAGAAATGATCACCGGCCCCGGCAACGGGGCGTCACAGAACCCGGCTTACAGGCCCTCTCCGGCTTTTTTGCACGAATCCCCGCATCTGCATTGCACTCGGAATCGGCTGCCTAAACACGCCGGCGTTGTGGATGCCATCCCTCCAAGACACGCCGCATCGTCGCGACGGCATAAACTGAGGTTCATGGAGCCGGGAGGCGCTTGTTGTGCTATACTACCGCCTCCCCAAGTGGGCCAACGTTCCTATCGCGAACGCACCGCTTCGGTGCAACGCGAGCATCACACGACCCTTGAAAGGAGTATCATGCGATGAAGAAATTCAAGCCGTTGCAGGACCGGATCCTGGTCAAGCGCCTGGAAGAGAAAGAAACCAAGAAGGGCGGCATCATCATCCCCGACACGGCCAAGGAAAAACCCCAGGAGGCGGAAGTGGTCGCGCTGGGGCCCGGGAAGGTGACGAAGGACGGGAAGTTGCAGCCGATGGGGGTGAAGGTGGGCGACACGATCCTCTTCGGGAAGTACTCGGGGAGCGAAGTGAAGCTGGGCGACGAGGAGTACCTGATCATGCGCGAGGAGGATGTCCTCGGCATCCTGCAATAGCCGGTCGAGAGGCGAGGGTCCCGCAGCAGTCAACGGAACGTAACGCAGCACGAGAGGAGACAGCATGCCAGCCAAGCAACTGCGATTTGACGAGGAGGCCCGTCGGACGATCCTCCGTGGGGTCGACCAATTGGCCAACGCCGTGAAAGTGACGCTCGGCCCCAAGGGCCGCAACGTCGTGCTGGACAAGAAATGGGGGGCCCCCACGATCACCAAGGACGGCGTGACCGTGGCGAAAGAGATCGAGTTGAAAGACCCCTACGAGAACATGGGCGCCCAGATGGTGAAGGAAGTGGCCTCCAAGACCTCGGACGTGGCCGGCGACGGCACCACCACGGCCACCGTCCTCGCCCAGGCCATCATCCGGGAAGGCATGAAGAACGTCACCGCGGGGGCCAACCCCATGGCCCTGAAGCGCGGGATCGAGAAGGCGGTGGAGGCCGTCGTGGCGGAGATCCAGGCCCTCTCCAAGCCGACCAAGGGCAAGAAGGAGATCGCCCAGGTGGCCACCATCTCCGCCAACAACGACAAGACCATCGGCGACCTGATCGCCGACGCCATGGAGAAGGTGGGCAAGGACGGCGTCATCACGGTCGAAGAGGCGAAAGGGATGGAGACCACGCTGGATGTGGTCGAAGGGCATGCGCTTCGATCGCGGCTACATCTCCCCCTACTTTGTCACCGACCCGGCCCGGATGGAGACGGTCATCGAGAACCCCTATCTCCTGCTGCACGAGAAGAAGATCAGCAGCCTGAAAGACCTCTTGCCCCTCCTGGAGCAAGTGGCCAAGCTGGGCCGCCCGCTGCTGATCATCGCGGAAGAGGTGGATGGCGAGGCCTTGGCCGCCCTGGTGGTCAACAAGCTGCGGGGGGTCCTGAATACCTGCGCCGTCAAGGCCCCGGGCTTTGGCGATCGCCGTAAGGAGATGCTGCAGGACCTCGCGGTGCTCACGGGGGGCACGGTCATTTCGGAGGAGCTCGGCATCAAGCTGGAGAATGTCAAGCTGGACGACCTCGGGAGCGCCAAGAAGGTCTTGGTGGACAAGGACAACACCACCGTCATCGAGGGGGCCGGCAAGGACAAGGAGATCGAGGGCCGGATCAAGCAGATCCGCACCCAGATCGAGGACACCACCTCGGACTACGACCGCGAGAAGCTGCAGGAGCGCCTGGCCAAGCTCGCCGGCGGCGTGGCCGTGATCAAGGTGGGAGCCCCCACCGAGGTGGCCATGAAGGAGAAGAAGGCCCGTGTCGAGGACGCCCTGAACGCCACGCGAGCGGCGGTGGAGGAGGGGATTGTCCCGGGGGGTGGTGTGGTCCTGCTCCGCGCCCTGCCCGCGCTGGACAGCGTCAAGGCCCGTGGCGATGAGAAGATCGGCGTCGACATCGTCCGCCGCGCCCTGGAAGAGCCGATCCGGCAGATCGCCGAGAACGCCGGCGTCGAAGGCGCCATCGTGGTCCAGCGGGTGAAAGAGGGCAAGGGAGCCTTCGGCTTCAATGCCGAAACGGAGACCTACGAGGACTTGCTGGCCGCCGGGATCCTCGACCCCACCAAGGTCACTCGGGCCGCACTGCAGCACGCGGCCAGCATCGCCGGGCTGATGGTGACGACCGTCTGCATGATCACCGAGCTGCCCGAGAAGGAGAAGGCCCCGGCCATGCCGCCCGGCGGCGGGGGGATGGGAGACATGGGCGGAATGGGCGGAATGGGCGGAATGTACTAAACGATTGCGGGAAGGGGGGATCTCCTTCCGCGGACAGTCTATCGTCCCCGGCCGGGCCGCCGGCCGGGGACGACTCCACGCCATCCCCACCGAGCGTCGCCCATCCATTCCACGTCAATCGGTATTCGGCCCATGCCAAGCTGGGGGGAAGCCGCTACTCAGGGGGTTTCGACGTGGCGTTCGACATGGCGATGGTCCGAAGGAACTGGTGGCTTGAGGGTCGGGTTCACTTTGCGGTGCGCAGGTCTGCACCGTCCCCCTTGAGTTTTCCTGTCGATCGTTTTGCGCTGTTGCGAGTCGCCGGAGCGTCCACCACGAGAAGATAGCCGTTTTCCCCAGCGCGCTTCTCGTGGGCTTTGCACACGCCCGGCTCTTCGCCTCCGTCCTTCAGGCGCTCGGTGAGGTCGTTCAGCCCTTTCCACGCCGCAGTCCGTTTGCTGGCCACCCTGACCTTCGACACCGGACCCGCGCAGGCGCCGAGGCCCCGATTCCCTTTGTAAATGCACATTCCGGTCATCCTTGCTCTCCTCTCATGCTCCCCGATCCCGGAGCGCTCCTGACCCGAGTCGGCCGTCTCCTCATCATTCCGCGGGGGTTTCGCGAGATGCGTTGGTCGTATTTGGCAACCGCTTCTTTGCCCCTCGGGATGCTCGCGAATTTCGCTCCGCTGCAAGTCCCCGTGAAGGGCAGGGCGTGGTTAGGAGCCGTTACGAAATAACCTATACATCTCTATCTATTTCGTTACGGCTCCTTATGCCGTTTCGGAATGTCTCCGCTCAACTAATTCTTTGACAACGGCTTAGTCGCGGGAGACCTGGCCGGGATCGGCTCCCCGCAGAACCTGGGCGATCTCGTCCTTGATGCGGACGTTGATCTTTAGCCGGCTGAGGACTTCGGATTGATGGACCGCGAGATACTGCAAGAGCGTTTTTGTGTTCAGAGGCTCAGTCCGGGACTGGGTGTCGAGAATCCAGTCCGCCAGCGAGTCCTTATGCGGTCGTCGCACCTTCGAGTCGTGGTAGATCAGATCCAACATCTGCTGCGCCAGGGGTTCGATCACGTGTGACCTCCTTGTGTGTACCGTGGAGAGTATAGCACGTTAAGCGACTCGCGGACGAAAGAGTCTCCGCAATTATTCGACGGCGCGAGAGTCTGGCTGCACGCTCCCACGCGCCGCACCTCCGGCTCACCCTAGCCTGCATTATTCGCGAAGGATTCGTGAATAATGCAGGCTGGGCTTGCCGGTGCCTGAGCCTTTGACGTACGGATGGCCCCCGGGCGGTTTGCACGCCCCAGGGGCTCCGGTCATTTCGTTAGCGTTCGGGGGAAAACGACGAGAGAATCTGCAGGGTAAAGGAGGTCGTCAGGAGGATTTCTTTGACGCCGGCGACCGCCAGTCGCAGCGGCCGGATGTTCCAGAACCGCCCCTGCCGGAGATGCTCCCCCGTCCGGCTCCAGACCCGCCGGAGCTCCTGACGAGAGTACACCACGCGGGCGCTCAACACATCGAACCGTCCGTATAACAGGTGGAGTCGCGAGGGGAGGCCGTCGCGGACACTCGCGTATGCGTTTCGCCATTCCTGCACTTGTGGCGTCTGCCACGTCTCCTGGGGAAGATGGGTGAGCAGATCCAGCCAGCGCTTCACCGACCCCTGGTCTCCCGCCACGCGGCGGAACATCTCTTGCGTCCGGGTCTGCACGCGTCCCCATCGCGCGAGGAACGCGTCCAGGTCCTTGGGGGTGCGCATGATCGTGGCGGTGAGCTCTTCGACCGGATCCAGCAGCGCCCGCACCTTGGCGGGAAGCGCGACCCGTGCCTCGGTATACGCTTGCTGCCACTCGGGGATCTTCAGGGCCTGCCAAATCTCGCCTTGGAGTCGCTCGATCTCCCGGACGACCTGCTTCTCGCGGTCGCTGCGCGGGCGGGTCGCGAGCCAGATCTCCTCCATTTCCTTGAGGAGGCCAGCCCAGGAGCGGATCAGGCGGAGCACGTCCTTGGTGCGCTTCCACACGTGCACCGGCCAAGCATCGACGGCGAACCCAGGCTGTCGCGTGCGCCGGTCCTTCAGCCGGAAGAAACCGGCGATCATGGGATGCTCGCGCTCGATCAGCGCCGCGTTCTTGTACCAGAGGTACAGGAAAAGGAGGTTCCAGTAAGCGGCGGGATGATGGCTCCAGCGGGCAAGGATCTTTATGAGATTGTTCTTGCTGTAGAAGGTGTGCCACGCGTCGCGGTAGGCCTGGGTCCACGCCTCCGCGGTCATGTGGGGATGCCGAATGGTGGCGTGAAAGGAGTCCCGCTTGTTGAAGTCCGGGTCCATCCAATCGCCCCGCTTTTTCATTTCTCGGTGATCGTGGGAGCCCGGCAAGGGCGTCAGCATGAAGAAGGAGGCTTGGTCCGGCTGGATCACCTCCGTGAGGTACTCAACGTCGCGGGCGACCTGCGCCTGTGTGTCGAAGGGGAGTCCGATGATATAGGCGGCGTGGACGACGATCCCCGCGTCGTGCCACTCGCGCAGGATGTCCCGATACGCCTCGACCTTGTTCTGCCCCTTGCTCTCCACCTTGAGGTTTTGCGGGTTCACGCTCTCCAGGCCGATGAACACCTGCGTGCAGCCCGCCTCCGCCGCCAGGCGCACAAACTCCGGGGGCTTGCGGGCCAGGTCCACCTGCATCATGAAGGTGATCCGGATGCCTTCCTCCTTCCGGAGGCGGATGAGCCCCTCGAACGTTTCCCGCCAGTACTTTTTCCGGGCGAAATTGTCGTCGGTAAAGAAGTAGAAGTCGATGCCGTGCTGCCGATAGTTGTCTCGCGCCAGGGTGACGATCGCTTCGGGGGAGCGCTCCCGCATGGTGCGACCCTGGACGTTGATGATGGAACAGAAACTACAGGTGAAGGGACACCCCCGAGACGTTTCGACCGTGCCGAAGGACGACCGTGCGAAGTGGCGCATCGAGGTGGAACTGACCACGGGGAGGGGCGCCTGCTCGATGTCCACTAGATCCTTGAGGTCCTGGGCGAACGAATAGAGGCGCTGCAGACGGCCGTTGAGGGCGTCGGCCAAGATGCCCTCCCAGTATCCCTCCACCTCGCCGGACACGACAACGATGCCCTCCCGGAACAGCGCCTGAATGTCCGGCTCCTGCTCCGACAGCATGTTGATGGTCCCGCTGGTGTGGAAGCCACCCATCAGAACGTCAGTCCCATGGGCACGGAGTTCCCGCCCCAGATCCAGTGCCCGGGGGAACTGGTTAGTCTGTACACCGACGAGCCCCACCACCAGCTTGGTGGCAGGCTGCCGGGCCCACCCCAGGATCTTTCGGACGGGCACCTTCTCTACGGTCTCGTCGAACGTGTCGATCCGGATTTCGATGTCCCCGAGCACCCGCCGCCGGGCAACGTCGACCGTCAGTCCGTGGAGGACGTTCAAGGTGTTGCTCGGGAGCACGCCCCGCCAGAACCGGAGGACGTACCCGTCATCGTCGTACTTGGACGGCTTGATGAGCACCACCCGGAGGGTCGTATATCGTCGTGCCTCCGGGAGCAGGAGGGGTGGGGTCGCCTCGAGAGGATCAGGGACGGCGTCCGTCATTGTCAGCGGTGCGCCGTCACCTTGGGTGTGAGTGCCTTTTCCCATTCGCGATCTCCGGATGGAGGATCAGCCCAGCGAACCCGGTGTCGTGCCGGATCGGATGCGTCGTTCGTTGTGCGGGCTGCGGCCGAGCGGGAGGAAGGGGTTCCCTGATCGGGCGGGTCTGGTTCCAGGGCCTTCTTGCTCGACAACAAAGCAGGATTCAAAATATCTCCGATCAAGACTTTATCGGAAGGCCGCAGGCCTGTCAAGCGGAAGCGGACGACGAAAAGAAGGTCGGCGCGGGATCGGGCGGGCTCGTTTCACCCGGGCCCGCGACGGCGATGGCTGCCGAGTCACGCTTGGACAGGATCACGCGAGTTCCTCCGCGCGCGTGACGACCTGGACCGCGTATCGCTGTGCCACGGCGTCGAGGAGGCTATCCACCCCGCGCGCGCGGGGTGGCTTGGCGATTTTCAGGATCTTCAGCGGACGCGCGTACTCGGCCCGGTACCCATGCGCGTGTTGGATCACCCGGCCCCAGAGTAGCACCACACCCAGCGCCACGGCGCCGCGCTCCGGGTCACGCCCCGGCACCCGCGGGACCTCTTCGAGTTCATTGCCGTGGAGATGGGTCAGGCCATACACCCCGCACTGACACCCCCAGGCGGGCGCGGGATGCGTCGCGGCCTTGGCGGTGCGCGAGAACAGGGCGCGGACCCAGGCCGTAAACGAGCCCGACCCCTTCACGCAGGTCGCCCGTAACGGAGCGTCCGCGGGCCAGATCGTCGGGTTGTACACCGACCGCAACACCGGCTGGTCGCCATCCCAGTTTACGTGCCAGCATCGGTACGCCCGCAATGGACCAACGACCAACGACGGCATCACTCCGGAACCTCAGCGGGCTCGGGCTCCGGGGCCAGCGCCGGGGTCGGCTCGGCCGGTGCGTCGGGAAGGGCGGCGGGATAAAGGAGCGGCTCCACCTCGAGCTCGCGGATGGGTTCGCCGATATTCATGCAAGCCTCCTCTCGGTGGCCTCTGAAAAACACAAGAGCCCCGGCGCCTCCTTCAGGAAGCGAATCCGGGGCATCCATCGTCCGTCATACCGAAAACACGACCACCACATACGACCGCTCGTTGCACTCGATTCTGTGAGTGCTAGCGTTCCCCGGCAAGGTGCGACTGTCAAGTGGAAATCGCGACCATTTCCGCGAACAAACGCGGGAATCACTGCCGACGAGCATGAGTGCGTAGGGACCGATGGTCTGGTCAACGCGAGAGCGGGCCGAGGGGTTGGCAGGTCTTAGCGGGGTCCGGTGAGTTCCGCGATCACGGCCAGCACCGTCTGGCGGGGGACGGGCTTGGTCAACACGCGATCCACGAGGGCGTCTGCGGGTGCCTCTGCCCCCACCTGATCGCCCCACCCAGTGAGGAGAACGACAGGCAGGTCCGGGCGTCGCGCCTTGGCCGCGCGCGCCACATCCCAGCCCGTGACCTCCGGCATGCCGAGGTCCGTGATCACGAGGTCCACGGATGCTGATTCAAGCCGGCGAAGGCCCGCCGCCCCGCCGTCCGCCTCGAGGACATCTTGACCGCTCGCCCGGAGGAGGGCGGCCAGGGTTTGCCGGACGGCGGGGTCATCGTCCACCAGCAAGATCCTCCGGGACGGCACCACGGCCGGCGTTGCGTGGCCTGAAGATGTCTCGGCCTCCGGGTCGGCTGGCCGGAACCGAAGGCGGAAGGTCGCGCCCTGGCCTGGGGCCGACGTGACGTCAATCCGGCCGCCGTGCCGCTCCATGATGCCGTAAACCACGGAGAGGCCGAGCCCGGTGCCGTGCAGGCCCTTGGTCGTGAAGAAGGGATCGAAGACGCGCCGCTGGACGTCGGTCGTCATGCCCAAGCCGGTGTCGGACACGGCCAACTCCACCCACCCCGCCGATGCGTCAAGGTGACGAGGAGTGGATTCGGACGTCCCGGTATCGTCCAGCGCCGATGGACGACTGGACGCATTGATTACTTGGCCGGTGAAGCGCAGCGTGCCACCGCTCGGCATCGCGTCCACGGCGTTGAAAATGAGATTGGTGAGCATCTCCCGGATCTCGGCGGGGTTGCCCTGGATCGCGGGGAGCCCGGCAAGATCCACCACTGTCTCGATGACGATCCCGCGTCGCCGCGGCTCTTCCCGCCAGCGAGGTCGCGTGATCTCGAGGGCTTCAGGAACCAACCGATCCAGCTCGCAGGCGTCGAGCGGTCCGCCGCTGCGTTGCCGGGCAAAGTCCTGGAGCCGTCGGACCACCTGGGCGCCGTCGTTCGCCGCGGTCTGGAGCGTCTGCAAGCCCTCGCTCACCTCGGGGTGGCGCGCGCGGAGGCGGAGCAGTTCGGCCTGGCCCAGGATGGTCGCCAGCATGTTGTTCAGGTCATGGGCGATACCCGCCGCCATCTGGCCGAGCCCCCGGAGCTTCTCGGTGCGGACCAGCTTGTCCTGCGCTTGCTGGAGGGCCAGGAAGGCGCGTTGCTGGTCGCGGAACAACCGCGCGTTCGTGATGGCGACTGCCGCCTGGTCGGCCAGGCGTGTGAGGATCGCCTCGTCGGCATCGGTAAAAGCGCGCGTCGTCCGGCGCATCACGAAAAGGACGCCACCCACCGTTCCCTCCATCCGCACGGGAACGCCGATCTCGGCATGCAGGCCCTCGGTCTCTGCGACGTGGTGGAAATCGGGGCTGATGTCCGGGTCGTTCCGGTAGTCCGCCGTCCGGGTGGGCCGTCCCTCGACGAGGACCCTCCCTCCCAGCCCCTGGCCCGCTCGGATGTGCAGGGCCGCGTACCCTGCGGTAACGGTCCCCGACCAGTTGCGGAAGGTAAGGGTGTCGGATCCATCCTTCCGCAACGCGATGGCTGCCACATCGCCATCGCAGAGGCTCCTGGCTCCCTCCGTCACGCGCTGAAGGACGGTGTCCAGGTCGAGAGATGCCGTGATCGTCTGCGCCAGCGAGGCCAGAACCTCCGCTTCCCGCCGGCGACGCTCGGCCTCGCCGTACAGCCGGGCATTCTCGATCGCGATGGCCGCCTGGACCGCGAAGAGACGAAGGATCTCCTGGTCCTGGGGGGTGAACGTCCGCCCGGGGGTTTCGTGGTCAACGCCGATCACGCCGAGGAGGGTGTCCCCATACAGGAGCGGCTCGACCAGAGAGGCGGTAATGGCGGTATGGGCGAGTGTGTCGGGGTGAGCGACCGGACTCGAGCGATAGTCGTTGATGATCATCCCGCGGCGGGTCTCGGCCACTCTCCCCATGGCGCCTTCCCCCAGGCGGCGCGTGGTCGCGGGTCGGGGCGCGATATGGCCGTACGACGCTTCAGACACGAGGATCTGACGCTCGGGGTCCCACAGGCCGATATCGGCGGCGGCGGAACGAGTCAGCGCGCAGGCGCGCTGGGCGACGAGACGCAGGGTATGCGCCAGGTTAAGTTCCTGGGTGATCTCAGCGCTGACGGCGCGGACCGCCTCGAGCTGGGCGCGGCCGTCGCGTTCCTCGCGGAAAAACCGCGCGTTCGCAATGGCAACGGCCGCCTGATTGGCGAAAAGCCGAAGCAGTCCTTGGTCTTCTTCCGTGAAGGTCCGCCCACCTTCGTGGTTCAGAGTGATGGCGCCGATCAGTTCCTCTCGGTAGAGGAGCGGTTCGCCGAGCGAGGCCGTCACTGCCGTGCGAGCAAGCGTCACCGGGTTGGCGTAACGAGAGTTACGGTAGTCGTTGGCGACCACTCGCTGTCGGGTCTCGGCGACCGTTCCTGCGATGCCATGTCCCAGCCGATGCTGGAGTGCGGCCTGCCATTCCCCTAAACCATGCCAGGCTGCCGGGACCACCACCCCCCGGTCGGGCTCCCACAGATAGACGGTTGCGGACGCGGCGCCGACCAGTTCCGCCGCGCGGGCGATCAGCAGCCGGAGCAGCGGCGCAAGGTCGAGTTCCCGGATCAGGTCAGCCGTTGTGGCCCCAAGCGCCTCAAGCTGCCGCGTACGGGCGACGTGGGCCTGCTCGACCTGCTTCCGGGCCGTGATGTCGATATTGACCCCGACGATCCGAACGACCTCCTGGTGCTCGTCCAGGACGACCCCTTCGGCGGCGTGGATGTTCCGGACCGTCCCATCCGGTCGGTTGATGCGGAAGTCCACCGCGTCGCTCTGCTTGGTCGTCAGCGTCCGTCGGAGCGAGGCTTCGACCTTCGGCAGGTCATCGGGGTGGACCAATTCGGCCCAGCGCGCGTAGGGGACCGGACTCGTGTCCTCGACCCCGTAAATCGCGTGCGTTCGGCCATCCCCGATCATGTGATTGGTCCGGAGATCCCACTCCCACACGCCGATGGCGCCGGCGTCGGTCGCGAGGGCCAACCGCTCGTTGATGGTGCGAAGCTGCTCCTCCGCTGCCTTGCGGGCTGTGATATCCACAAAACTCTCGAGCAGGTGGGGCCGCCCGTTCAACCGGATCGGGACAACGGTCTTGAGAATCGAGCAACGCGTGCCGTCGCTCCGCAGGAGGACTCGTTCGGAGTTGTCGATCGCCTGGCCGAGGTCGGTGATCGGGCAATGCCCCACCTCGGCAGGGCAGATGTGCCTATGGCAGACCGTGCCCAGCAACTCGCCGCGAGGCGTGCCGATGAGCGTGACTGCCGCAGGGTTCACATCGACGATGGTGTGAGCGTCGGGATCGATGATGAAGACGCCGGTCTGCACGTTGTCGAGGATGACTCGGAGGCGTTCCTCGCTTTCCCGAAGGGCCGCGGCGGCACCACCTCGCCGTGGTCGTGCCATACCGCCCGTTGCGGCGGCGGACTGCCCCCGTGCAGGCGGCCGGTGCTTCCGGGTTTCCCGCCCGTTCTTCGATGCGCTCTTCGGGTCCGCCACGCCGCGCCTCCAGCCCTTCCATCGTCGGGAGATGTTTCAGCATACCGAAACGTGGGCGTGACGCAATAGCGGACCGGTGCGGGGATAGTGCTTTCTTCGGTGAACGGGACAATCCACGCCTGGCGGCCGGTCACCCGGTGGTGACGCCATCGTCTCCGATTGCGCGGCCGGCGCGCGCTTGGTCCTTTTCGCGACAAAGGGGCCTCTCGAGAACAACAAGGGCTTGCGCGATACGGGATTCTGTCGGAGAATCACCACCACACGTCTCGTCCCCTCGCAGTGAATCGGGAAAGGAGTCTGCCATGCTCTCTCGGGTTACCGAGATCAAACGAATCGTCATGGTCCGTATCAATCCAGGAGATGACATCCTCCTGGGACTCCGACAGGCCGTCAAGGAGCATGCCCTCAAGAATGCCGTGATCCTGACGGGATTCGGCTCCGTCCGGAAATCGCACTTTCACGTCGTGATGAGCAACACCCTGCCGCCGGCCGAGAGTTACCCGAAGAGCGAGCAGCCCCTGGATGTGGTCGCCGTCGGGGGCCTGATCATCGACGGTCGCGTCCATGCGCACATCGACTTCTCGGACGAACGGAACGGATTCGGCGGCCATCTTGAAGAGGGCTGCCTGGCCCTGACCTTCATCGTCATGGCGCTGGCGGACATGGGGGAGGTGAAGCTCTCGCACTGGGATTCGTTCAAGGACGAGGCCGAGCTGCGCTGAGGTGCCAACGCCCGGGTGCGGCGGCCGGTGCGGGTGCGATCCCGCGCCGGCTGCCCGTTCGATTTGGGCGGGATGTCCTGGCGCCTTGGCCCGAGCGTTTCGTGGGTGAGGTATGCTTTCGACGCCAGGTCTGCTGAAACACGGGGACCGGGTCCGCTTGATCGCGCCGGCGAGCCCGTTCGATCCCGATCTGTTCCAGGCCGGACAACGGGTGCTCGAAAACCTCGGGCTGGTCCCGGTGGTCGATCGGGACGCGTTTGCGCGCGACGGTTTTCTGGCCGGGGCCGACGGGCGGCGCGCCGAGCAGTTGACGTCGGCGTTGCTGGAGGAAGACACCCGGGCGGTGTGGTGTATCCGCGGCGGTTATGGGACCGCCCGGCTCCTTCCGCTCCTCGATCTGCCGCGCCTTCGGCGGCACCCGAAGCTCGTCATCGGTTTCTCCGACGCCACCGCGCTGTTGGTGCAGTTGTCCCGGCCCGATGGGTTCGTGACCATCCACGGCCCGGTCGTCATTCAACTGTCGCGGTTGCCAGGGACCGACCTGCGCTGGCTCAAGGCGCTGCTCTGTGAGGGCACGGCGCCGCGGGCTCTGCCGCTCGGCCGCACCCGCACGTTGGTCCCGGGAATAGTCGAAGGGAGACTGGCGGCCGGCAATCTCGCCATCTTGGCCAGCTTGGCGGGGACGCCCTTTGCTCCGGATTTTCGCGACGCGGTTCTCTGCATCGAGGATGTCGGGGAGGAGGCCTATCGACTGGATCGGCTGTTCTGGCAAATCGTGTCGGCCGGACTGCTGAGGCGCGTCCGCGGGATCGTGGTGGGCGAGCTGACCGGCTGCAAGCCGGAGGGTACCGGCCGGCACTCCGCCCGACGCGTGCTCGAGCGGGCGGTCGCCGCCCTCGGGCTCCCCGCCGTGTCGGGGGCAGCCTTCGGCCACGGCCGGCGAAACCTGGCGCTTCCGGTCGGGGTCCGGGCGCGTCTGGATGCCGGGTCGCGGACCGTGACCCTCCTCGAACCCGCGGTGCATTAGGGGCATGAGCCAGCCCGACTCCCATTCCGAACTCACGCGGTTGATGGACGCCGGAATTGCCGACGGGGTGTTTCCCGGCGCCGCCCTGCTGGTGCGAGCGCGCGGAGAGACGGCGCACCTCTCGTTCCATGGACGCCGCTCGCTTCAGCCGCCCCGCGGCCCGGTGGATGCATCCACCTGCTTCGACTTGGCCTCGCTGACCAAGGTTTTGGCCACCACGCCGATGGTCCTGCTCTCGATCCAGCACGATCGCCTCGGCCTTGACGAGCCGGTGCACCGCCGCCTCGAAGGGTTTCTCGGGCAGGGCCGGGAGAGCATCACGGTGCGGATGCTGCTGGATCACAGCAGCGGCCTGGCAGCCTGGCGGCCCTACTACGAGACGGTGCGGTCCACCGACGACGGGGCTGGGCTGGCCACCCTCCAGGGGCGAGAGTCCGTGCGCCGGATGGTGGCGGCCGAAACCCCCGAGGCGTCGCCGGGAAGCCGGGCGTTGTACAGCGACTTGGGCTTCATCCTCCTGGACTGGATCTTGGAGCGTATCAACGGCCGACCCATCGACGAGCTATTCGAAGAGTGGTTGGCGCGGCCGCTTTCGCTCGGCAGCCTGTTCTTCGTGGATCTCACGGCGCCCGCGACGGCTGCCCAGGCGCGGGAGGGGCGAGCGTTTGCGGCCACCGAGCGCTGCCCGTGGCGCGGGCGCACGCTGATCGGCGAGGTGCACGATGACAACGCCTACGCCATGGGCGGGGTGGGCGGGCAGGCGGGCCTGTTCGGCACCGTCCAGGACGTGGCCCGTGTGGCCGATGCCTGGCTGGCGTCGTTTCTCGGGTCCGGCGGATTCTTCGCGTCGCACCTGGTGAAGGAGTTCTGGCAAAAGTCGGCGGTGACGGGTTCGACCCGCGCGCTGGGCTTCGACACTCCGTCACCGCACGCGTCGCAGGCCGGCGGCGGCTTCGGTCCCCGGACGGTCGGGCACCTGGGATTCACCGGCACCTCGTTGTGGATCGATCCGGACCGGGAATTGATCGTGGTCCTGTTGACGAACCGCGTTCACCCCACGCGAGGGAACGAGGCCATCCGGCAGTTCCGGCCCGTCCTCCACGACCGGGTGGCGGCGCTCTGGCGTTAGGGGGACAGGATGAAGGTGCACATGGTGGCCATCTGCGGCACGGGCATGGGGGCGATGGCCGGGCTCCTCAAGGAGGCCGGACACGAGGTGACCGGATCCGACCGGGCATTCTATCCGCCCATGGCTGAACGACTGCAAGCCTGGGGGATTCCCACCCGGCAGGGCTTCGATCCGGCGCACATCGATCCCGACACCGATCTGGTGATCGTGGGCAACGTGTGTCGCAAAGACAACCCCGAGGCGCAGGCCGCGCTGCAGCGGGGCTTTCGCGTGATGAGTTTCCCGCAGGCGCTGTCGGAGTTCTTCATCGCGGGCAAGTCGTCGGTGGTGGTGGCGGGGACCCACGGCAAGACCACCACGGCGGCGCTGCTGTCGTACCTGCTGATGGAGGCGGGGTTCGATCCGTCCTTCCTGGTGGGAGGGATTCCGCAGAACTTCGGCAAGAGCTTCCACCTCGGCCAGGGCGGGGTGTTCGTGGTCGAGGGGGACGAGTACGACACCGCCTTCTTCGACAAGCGACCCAAGTTCGTCCACTACCGTCCGACGATCGTGGTGCTGACGGCGGTGGAATTCGATCACGCCGACATCTACCGGGACATGGAAGCCTACCGCGCTGCCTTCGCGACGCTCCTCTCGTTGCTGCCGGCCGACGGCCTGCTGGTCGCCTGTGCCGACGACCCGGAGGTGACCGCCCTGGCGAGCGGGGCGCCGTGTCGGGTCGTCTCGTACGGTTTGAATCCTGGCGCAGTGTGGCGGGCCACGGATATCCGGCCCGGAGCGGACGCGACGCGCTTCGTGCTCCACCGCGCGGGGCGCGACCTCGGGACGGTGCATCTCTCGCTGGCTGGGCGCCACAACGTGGCCAACACGCTCGGGGCGCTGGCCGCGGCGGAGGCCGTGGGTCTGGATCCCGCGCGGGCCGCCGCGTGCCTGGCCGGTTTCGCGGGCGTCGCGCGTCGGATGCAGGTGCGGGGGGCGGTGGACGGCGTGACGGTCATCGACGACTTCGCCCATCATCCCACCAAGGTCCGGGAGACCGTACGGGCGGCCCGGGCGCGGTATCCCCGCGCCCACCTCGTGGCCGTGTTCGAGCCGCGGACCGCCACGAGCCGGCGGAGATATTTTCAGGAAGCCTACCCCGGGGCGTTCGCCGCGGCCGACGAGGTGATCGTGGTCCCGCCGTTCGACGCGGAGAGGATCCCGGAGGGGGAGCGGTTCGACTCCGCGGCATTGGTCGCGGCCCTGCGGCAGAGCGGGCAGGCGGCGGCGCTGTACCCGAACGCCGCGGAGGTGGTACGGGCGCTCGCCGACCGACCGGCGCGGGATACCGTAGTGCTGATCATGTCCAACGGCGCCTTCGACGACATCCACGAGAAGCTGCTGGCGGCGCTGCGGGCGCGTGGCTCGCGCGCAGGGTCCTCAAGCCCCGGTGACCCCGCCGCTGGGTCCGGAGGCCGGCGGGGTTGACGCATCCGCAGGTCTAAGGTACCGTTCGTGCGGTAAGCCGTTGTCAAAGAATTAGTTGAGCGGAGACATTCCGAAACGGCATAAGGAGCCGTAACGAAATAGAACGAGATGTATAGGTTATTTCGTAACGGCTCCTAAGGCGGATCCACCACGAACCCCTTTGTGTGTATCATCCGGAAAAGGAGCGAGGCGCATGGAGACGCGGTATCTTGCAGATGGTGTGCGGTACGCCACGATGAGCGCTGCCGAGTTGCGGGACACGTTCCTGGTGGCATCCTTGTTTGCGGCGGGGGAGACGCGGCTGGTGTATTGCGAGGCGGACCGTGCGGTGGTCGGCTCGGCCGTCCCGCTGGCAGCGCCTCTGGCTCTCTCGGCGGCGGAGGAACTCCGCGCCGCCTTCTTCTGTCAGCGGCGCGAGCTGGGCATCCTGAACATCGGGGGGAACGGCACGGTGCGCGTGGATGGGGTGACGCACGGGATGGGCCCGCTGGATGCGCTGTATGTCGGGCGGGGAAGTCGTGAGATCGCGTTGGCGAGCGACGACGCCAAGCAGCCGGCGCAGTTCTATCTGGCCAGCTACCCCGCCCACGCCGCGTTCCCGACCACGTTGGCCAGGCGGGCCGATTGCGCCAAGGTCCAGCTGGGATCGCAGGCCGAGTGCAACCGCCGCACGATCCACAAGTACATCCACCCCGACGGGATCAAGAGCTGTCAGCTGGTGATGGGGTTCACGGTCCTGGAAGAAGGCAGCGTTTGGAACACGATGCCGCCGCACACCCACACCCGCCGCTCCGAGGTGTACATGTATTTCGACGTCGCGCCGGACGCGCGGGTGTTCCACTTCATGGGGCGGCCCGACGAGACCCGGCACCTGGTGGTGGCGGACCGTCAGGTGGTGATCTCGCCCGCCTGGTCCATCCACTGCGCGACCGCCACGCGCCGGTACACGTTCTGCTGGGCCATGGGCGGCGAGAATCAGACGTTCGACGACATGGACGGCGTCCAGGTCGGGGCGCTGCGCTAGCCCGCACGATTCGCGAACACAGCTCGCGAATCGTGCGGGCTCAATAAGAACCTTTGAGATCTGGGGTCCGGAACGGATCAGGCGTTGCCGGTACGCGGTGACACCGCACCCATCCTGACCGCCGATCCATTTCGCCGGCTCACCCCTGCAGCTTCTTGAGAACCCACGCCATGTTCTGACCGAGCCGCTGCATGGTCTTGATGCCTTCCTCGTCCGAGGAGACAGCCCCCACCTCCCGGCCGATCCCGATGTTCCAGTAGCTGGACCCGACGATCACCATCTGCCCGATGGTGAAGAAGTGGTTCAGACTATTAAAGGCGTGGATGGCACCGCCACGCCGGACGGCCACCACGCCGGCGCCGACCTTGCGCTGATAGAGGTCGCCGTTGGCGCGCGCGACCATCCCGCACCGCTCGATGAGGGCTTTGGTATTGGCCGTCACATCGGCGAAATAGACCGGCGAACCGAGCAGAATGCCGTCGGCCGCGGCCATCTTGGCGATATACGCATTGATCGGATCGCTGTCGATGGAACAGCGCTGGTCCTTCTGCTTGAAGCACCGAAAACACGCGCCGCAGCCCCGCAGGTGCTCCTGCGCGAGCTGGATGAGCTCCGTCTGGATGCCGTCCCGCTCCAGTTCCGTGAGGACGGTCTTCAGCAGGATGGCGGTGTTCCCGTCCAGCCGGGCACTGCCATTGAACGCCACGACCTTCATGCGGACTCCTTTCTTGGGTGGGTGGGTCGAGGGCCCGGGTTACACGAGGTGGTCCGAGCCACGTCAGGGTGCCGTCGTTGCAGTCGCGATGCGTTATAGCCTCTTCCGGGCGTCGGGTCAACACGAACGGACGGCGGAAGACCGTGACGGTCCTGGCGCGCACACCAAACCGGCACGCAGGCACGCGACACTTGACCGCGCGTCCTAAAGGCCCCATGATCGTTTGGGGAGGAATGTCAAATGGCCGGGGACGGAATATTGGATTGGACGCGCTGGAGGCGGCGGGGGATCTGGGTCGGCCTGACGGTGACGGCCGTTGGGGCGATCTGGGCGTGCGTCACGTTCGGCGGGGTCTTCGGCGCGGACAGCGCCGAGCGATCCCGGAAGGAGCAGGCCATGGGAATGGCGATGGCGAATCGGACCGTCGCGACGCGGCCGCCTCTGGATGAGGAGCGGCCGGCGGGCGTCCAGACAGCCACCTTCGCCCTGGGGTGATTCTGGGGACCAGATGCCCGGTTCGGGAGCATCACGGGGGTCATTCGTACGCGCGTCGGGTATGCCGGCGGAACGACCAGCGCACCGACGTACCACAATCTCGGGGATCACACCGAAACACTGCAGGTGGACTTCGACCCTTCCCGGGTCGGGTACGCCGAGCTCCTGGAGGTCTTCTGGAAGGAACACAGCCCGACCAGCCGCACCTGGTCACGGCAGTATCGGCCGGTCGTCTTCTATCACGACGAACAGCAGCGCATTCTTGCGAACGCCGCCAAAGACAGGGTGGCGGCCGCGCTCGGATCCGCGGTCTTCACGGAGATTCTCCCGGCCACCCGTTTCACGATGGCGGAGGATTATCACCAGAAATATTCGCTGCGGCAGGCACGGGACCTGTTGCAGGAGTTCACGGCGATCTATCCGGCGGAGGCGGACCTCGTCGGCTCCACGGCCGCGGCCCGGGTGAACGGCTACCTGGCCGGATACGGCAGCCGCGAACAGCTCCAGGCCGAGATCGACCGCCTCGGTCTGTCCCCGGCCGGGCGCACGCGGCTCTTGGAGAGAGCCGCGCGGTGGGCGAGGTAACCGGCCGACCATCGACCGCGGGACGCCCGCGATACCCAAGGAAGGACGCAACTCGGATGACACCCGCCCGGAGTACCGTGGTGCGACGCTGACCAGCCGCGCCGTTTCCATTGCGTGGTCGCGACCGAAATCTTCCGGCATCGCCGAGAGGATCCGGCGGGGGATGTGGTGGCTGGCAGCGGCGGCTCTGGTGCTGCTGGCGACGGCGGCGCAGGCCGCACCTCCCCGCGGAATCTTGGCCACGGTCGAGCGGGTGGCGGACGGGGATACGCTGATGGCGACCTCGGAGAACGCCACGGTGCTGCGTGTCCGGCTCCTGGGAATCGATGCACCGGAGACCCCGCACCGTGGGAAGCCGGGACAACCGTTCGGGCTGGAGGCGGGTCGGTATCTTGCCCGTCTGGTTCTCAACCGGCAGGTTCGGGTCGAGCTTTTCGGGCCGGACGTCTACCGGCGGATCCTGGCCGTGCTCTGGCACGACGGCGCCAACGTCAACGTGGAGATGGTCCGGGCCGGTTTCGCGGAAGTGTACCGCGGCACGCGCTGTCAAGCGTATTGCCGCGACCTGGGCGATGCCGAACGTTGGGCGCAGCGGGAACGCGCCGGCATGTGGGCACAGGAGCGGTACGAGAGCCCGGCGGCCTACCGGAGGCGAAACCGCATCTCCTGAGGCTCGCGTGCAGCGGTGTGGCGAGGTAGGCCGCCTCAGGGCACATCGGGCGGCGAATCGTGGCGGGCGGCCGGTGACGGGGTGCGGACCAGGTCCCGGAGGGCCGCCTGGATGTCCTGGATCCGGCACGGCTTGCCGAGTACCCGATCCACGAGGCCCCGCTCGGTGGGCTCGATCGGTGGTTGTCCCCCCAACCGGTCAAGAGAATGACCGGAATGTGCGCGCGTTCGGCCTTGACGGCGCGCGCCACCTCCCACCCGCTGACCTCGGGCATCCCCAAATCGGTCAGGACCGCTTCCACGACCCTCGTGCGGAAGAGAGCGACACACCCGCCGCCCCACCCTCTGCCTGCCACACCGTGTGTCCCGCGGTCGTGAGCAGGCTGCCCAGCGTCGCCCGCGCATCGGCATCAGGGATGCCTAACACAGGTTGGGGCGCAAAACACCACCAGAGTACGAATCCCGGTTGAGGTGCCAAGGCGATGCGCCGCCGCTGGGTTGGTGTTCCCGCTGGATTCGCGAGTCGTGTGCACGAATACTACGTGGTGGCGGCGGGGGTGGACCGCTCGGAGGGGAAAACGGTTGACGGATGGCAGGTGCCTGGCTTAGATTGCCTGCGTTTCCCGACGCCAACCGCCGCGGATGGGGCGGCGGGCCTGGTGCGAAGGTGACACGAAGGAGGAGGAAGAGGTGGTTCGCATGCGGGATGTCCGTTGGACCTGTGCGACGGTGCCGGCCCTCATCGTGGGTGTGATCCTGATCGGCGGGTGTGGAATGTTTTCCCGAACCACGACGGCCGACCCGTCGGCCGGCGGGCAAGCGGCCCCGGCCGCCGCGCCGGCCCCACCGCCACCGGCGCGCCCGTCGCTCCGCGAGGCCGGGGCCCGCATTGCCGACGAGGAGAGGCTGAAGGACCTGGTCCAGGGGAAGACGACGAAGGCGGAGGTGCGCGAGCGGTTCGGGGTGCCGCAAGAAGTCGTGTTCTCGCCCGGGATCGAGACGTTCATTTACCATCGCGACCGGACCTCGGGCTGGTTCACGCGCACCACGGAGCGCGTCGAGATGTTGACCGTCCGCTTCGATAGCCAGGGACTCCTTAAGGATTTCGAATACCGGTTCTCCGGGAAGTAGCCGGTCCGCCCGCCGTCCGTCCGACGCGCGCGCCAGGGGCAACGGTGTGCCCCGGCCGTGTCCGCGTTTCCGCGCTTCGCACTTGATCTCCCCGACTCCACCTGATACAAACATCTGGAACGCCGTGGAGGTCGTATGAGTCAGGAACCGCAGGAACCCTTCGAAGTGTTGTGCCCGTGCTGCCAGGCCAAGCTCCGCGTGGATCCGGAGATGCGGGCGGTCCTCTCCCACGAACTGCCGCCGGAGGAGCGGTCCATCAAGGATCTCACCGACGCGGTGAAAGGTCTGAAGGCGGAGGCGGCTCAGCGTCAGGCGCGGTTCGAAGAGTCGCTGAAGCTCCAAAAGAGCAAAAAGGACCTGCTGGATAAGAAATTCCAGGACGCGCTCAAGCGGACAAAGGACGTTCCGCTCAGCAAGCCGATCCGGGACATCGATCTGGACTGACGGCGGTGTCCGGTACCTGACGCGTCATGTCGCGCGTCCGCGCGCCCTGCAGGCCACCAGACGTGCACGGAGGGCGTGCTCGCCGGGGCGGCGCCAATCACCGGGCGAGCCATCCGCCGCCCCGCCCGCATAACGACCCGGGAGAAGGGATCACGCTCATGCCAGACGCCTCGTCGCCGCTTCGCATGCAGGGTGTGCCGCCCGATTGGCGCCGGCCGGTGTTGGTGGTGGCGTTCTCGGGCTGGAACGACGCCGCAGAGAGCGCGACCTCGGCGGCGCGCGTCCTGTCCCGGACCTGGCCGTCGAAGCCCCTGGCCGTGATCGAGCCGGAGGAGTTCTATCATTTCGGCCTCACCCGGCCCGAAGTCCGATTCCGAAAGGACGCCTCGGGCATCCGGGACGTCCACTGGCCGACGACCGACTTCGTCCGGAGCGACGAACCGGCGTTGGCCCGGGATGTCATCGTCGGCGTGGGGATCGAGCCGCATCTGAAATGGCAGACCTTCTGCGGGCACATCCTGGATCTCGCCCGCCGCGCCCAGGTGTCGCTGGTCATCACGCTGGGGGCGCTCTTGGCCGATGTCCCTCACACGCGCCCGACCCGGATCTCGGGCGTGGCCAGCGATCCCGAACTGCGTGCACGATTCCAGACGACCGCCACGCGGTACGAAGGGCCCACCGGGATCCTCGGCGTGTTGAACGACGCCTGCCGCCGTGCCGACATGCCTGCCGTCAGCCTGTGGGCCAACGTCCCGCATTACATCTCGGAGGTCAGCAACCCCCACGCGGTGCTGGCTCTGGTGCGGCGCGTCCTCGACTTCCTGGAGTGGCCGGCGGACCTGTCCGAACTGACCGAGGCGGCGGCGGAGTTCGATCGGCAGCTTGCCCGCATCCTGGCGCAGAAACCGGAAGTCGAGAAATATGTGCGGGAACTCGAGGAGCGACAGGCGCAGGCCGATCCGGCGGACGAGCCGGCCGCCGACGAATTGCCCAGCGCCGCCGACCTGATTCGCGAGGCCGAGCAATTCCTGCGCCGGCAGCAGGGAGACGGCGGAGCAGAGTAACCGATCCGGCTCGGCCGGGGAGGAGCGCCAGGCCATGCAGCAGGTGACGATCGCGCACCAGGCGCGGTTCGCGGACGACAGGATGCTGAAGGTCGCACTGTTCGAGAGCCCGCACTTCTTCTGCGACCTGTACTGCCTTGCCCCCGGACAAGCTCAGCGGGTGCACGCCCACGCCGGCTCGGACAAGGTCTACTACGTGCAGAGCGGCTCTGCCACGATCCGGGTGGGCGCAGAAGAGGCCGAGGTGGGCCCCGGGGTCGCGGTCCTGGCGCCGGCCGGGTGCGTGCACGGTGTTGCCAACCGAACCGCCGAGCCGGTGACGGTGCTCGTCGTCATGGCGCCCAAGCCGGCGCACGGGTAATCGGCACGAATTCCGACCCGCGAACGGGACGACCCCGCGCTCGGATGGCGCGGTGGGGCGTGTGGGCGCGCACGACGGGGGATCGCATGGTCGAGGGGATTCGGGAGCGGTTGGCGGCGGTGTCCCGCCGGATCGAGGCGGCGGCGGCCCGGAGCGGCCGGCCGAGCTCCGCCGTGACCCTGGTGGCCGTAAGCAAGACGATGCCCGTGGCGGCGGTTCACGAGGCCGTGGCGGCCGGCGTGAAGATCCTGGGGGAAAACCGCGTGCAGGAAGCGCGCGAGAAGGTCGAGGCGGTCTGCGGTGTGGCCGAGTGGCATCTGATCGGCCATCTGCAGACGAACAAGGCCAAGCTGGCAGTCGCGCTCTTCGACTGCATCCATTCGCTGGACTCGGTGCGGCTGGCCGAGGAACTCGGACGGCACGCCGAGGAGGCGGGGCGGCGGCTGCGCTGCCTGGTGCAGGTCAACGTCGGGGAGGAGGCGCAGAAGAGCGGGGCCGCCGCCGCCGACGTCCGACCGCTGCTCGAGGCGACCCGGGGGCTGCCCCAGCTGTCCGTCCAGGGGCTCATGACCATCCCGCCGTTCCTGCCCGATCCTGAGTCGGCGCGGCCGTTCTTCCGCCGTTTGCGCGACCTGCGCGACCGGCTGGAGTCCGAGGGATGGGCCCTTCCCGACCTCTCCATGGGCATGACCCATGATTTCGAGGTGGCCATCGAGGAGGGAGCCACGCTGGTCCGGATCGGAACGGCGATCTTCGGCTCGCGGGGGTGAGACGAGACGCGGGGCGCGTGTCGGATCTGGCAGGGCCGGTCGCGCGGGAGGCCGCCAACGGATCCCGCCGCCGGACAAAAGGAGGTGTGCCGTGCAAATCTTCCTGGATACCGCGGACGTGAAGGAGATTCGGGAGATGGCGGCCTTGGGGCTGGTGGACGGCGTCACCACCAATCCGTCGCTGATTGCCAAGGAAGGGCGGCCCTTCCGGGACATCGTGGCGGAGATCCTCACGGTCGTGGACGGGCCGATCAATTTGGAGGTGGTGAGCACCGACGCACCGGGAATGGTGGCCGAGGGGCGGGAACTGGCGAAGCTCCACAAGAACGTGGTCGTGAAAATTCCCCTCATCGCGGAAGGGCTGAAGGCCGTCCGGCTGCTCCACGCCGAGGGGATCCGGACCAACGTGACCCTCTGTTTTTCGGCGCCCCAGGCCCTCCTGGCTGCCAAGGCGGGCGCGTCGTACATCAGCCCCTTCGTCGGGCGGCTGGACGACATCAGTCACGTCGGGATGGACCTGGTGCGCCAGATCCTGACCATCTACGAAAACTACGGCTACGGGACCCAGGTCCTGGCGGCCAGCCTGCGGACGCCGGTCCATTTCCTCGAGGCGGCCCTCGCGGGGGCGCACGTCTCGACGCTGCCGCCGGCCGTGCTCCGGCAGCTCCTCAAGCATCCGCTCACGGACGCGGGGCTCGAGCGGTTCCTGGCAGACTGGAAGAAGGTGCCGGCGGGCCGGTAGGCGTCGGCAGACCACGGCCTCGGCACGGGGCAGGACGACGGGTGTCCGGCGGGCGGCTAGACGTTGGTCGAGACGGCCGGGTCGCCGGGGCCCCCCAGCACGGCCTGCGTGGCGCGGGCCAGGGCGTCGTCGTGGGTGTGATCCAGCGCGAAGATTCGGTAGTGGGCGACTCGCGCGGGAATGTAGCGGAACAAGTCCTGGACGGGCTGCGGGGACGCGCGGTCCGTGGCGGGATCATAGATCAGGATCTTCTTGGCTTCCTCGGTCCAGGGATTCAATGGGCGCGGGTCCTGCCGGGCGACGTCCACCCGGAAGGGCAGCGACCGGAGTGCGGGGGGAGCTGCTGGCGGACCTCCCGTTCCAGTTCCGACGCGTCCACGAACTTCTTGGCGCGCGGGTCGTCCATGGTCTCCATGTGGTCGTAGGCCATCTTCCACTTGACCTCGCGCCCGACGATCCGCGACCACTCCTCGGCCAACGCCCGCTTCCGCGGGTCCGCCGCCTCCAGCCAGGTATGCACCCCTTCGAGCAGCGACCAATCGCTGACACCGAGGTAGCGATCGAGTTCCCGGCGGGGGTCGAAGGGAAACAAGAGCCGCACCGTCTCCTCGAAGATCTCCTGCATGTGCAGGTCCATCGCGCGGTTGGTGCGGTGGTAGTACACATCGGCGTACATGGTGAACCGGGCGTTGACGAAACGCCGCAGCGCCGACGAGCCCGACTTGTGCAAGGCGAGACCCTCGGGCGTCACGAAGGTGTAGTAGAGGAGCCGGTCGATGTCCACCAGGTCCAGCGAGAAGCCGGTCATGTAGGCGTCGCGCTGAATGTAATCCACGTTGTCCGCGGTGTAGATGCCTGAAAAGACGGGCTGGAGCGTGCGCAGCCAGCCCGGCAGCCGTTCCGCGCCGACCTCGGGCCGGCGCACCAGAAAGGCGACGTACTCCGGTTCCAGGGTTTCGCCCGGCTTGAACAGGCCATCGGGACTCCGCCGGATTCCCCGGATCAGGTCGGCCAGCTTTTCGGTCACGATCTGCTGGCCGAGCCCCTCGTGATTGGTCCCACAGGCGGGCTCCAAATAGTGGTGGTCGAAGAAGTGGCTGAACGGCCCGTGGCCGATGTCGTGCACCAGTCCGGTGACGCGCAGGAGTTCCTTCACCAACGCGAAGGAGGGGCACCGGTCGAAGGCCTGTTTCAGGCTGGGATACAGCCGATCCGCGAAGCGGCCGGCCATGTGCATGGTGCCCAGGGAATGCTGGAATCGGCTATGCTCGGCTGACGGGAAGACCCAGAAGCTTGACTGGAGCTGGTGGACCCGGCGGAGGCGCTGCATCCAGGGCGTGTCGATCAAATCTTTCTCGGTCCGCTCCTCGGCCCGCCCCTCGATGGGCACGGTGAAGTGGACGTAGCCGTAAATGGGGTCGGCCAGGAGGGCGACCCCTTCATACATCGGATGCCGTCGTTTCCCTGCGGGCATGACCGTTCCTCGTGGTTAGGAGCCGTTACGAAATAACCTAGACATCTCTTTCTAATTCGTTACGGCTCCTTATGCCGTTTCGGAATGTCTCCGCTCAACTCATTCTTTGACAACGGCTTCGGACCAAGGGCGTCGCAGCCACCCGCCTCAGGCCCGTCCCTCTTTTCGGGCAGGGTAGGTGAGATCGTCGGGGAGGTCGAGGGTGGCCGCGATCAGCGTCCGGATCTCCTGCAGGCGCGTCCGGCGGGCGTCGGGGGCCATCATCTCCAGATCGAGCATCTGGTGCGTCACCGTCTGCGTCAGGATCGCCAGCCGCCGGGTCTCCGCAGCGTCGTCGCCCGCGGTCAGCCGACTGATGAGCTGTTGATAGCGGGGCGACCGCAGCAGGGCGACGTGGAACCCCGCGTCGAACAGCGTGTCGTACTGGAAGCTGAAGAGGATCTTGACCAGGTGGCGCGCGGCCTGCCCGATATCCATGGCGCGGTTGTCCCGCTCGAGGATGGTCAATTGCTCCGGCTGGGGGAGGAGGCCCCAGACCTCCGGCGCCACCTTCCGGTCGGCGACCATCCGACCCGAGCGATACCGCTCGGCGAAATCGGTCAGGCGGCGATCCCCCAACCGCCCCCAGAGGCGCGAGAGCAAGCTGCGCAGCTCCTGGCCCGGCACCTCGGCGATCGACCGATACTGGCGACGCAGGGGGAGGAGGTACTCCTCCACCTCGCCCTGCGTCATCAGATCCGCCAGGACCAGAAACGCCGTCGGCAGATCCACGCCCGGCAGGTCCCAGGGCGCGGGGGTGGGACCGGGGGTGGCGGCTTCCACGACCTGATCGGGGTGGTCGAGAGGCAGCCGGAGCATCTGGCCCGCGAAGAGGCGATCCGGAGGGATCGCGATCCCGAGGCGTTGACTGAGGCCCTCTCGGATGTACGCCAGCGCCGCCTCGACCTCGTGCGGCTCCCGGGATCGAAGCCCCGCGCCCTGCCCGACGACCAGGCCGACCAGGTCGGCGATGACGGCGTCAGGCTGGGTCTCCAGGGCTTCGCGTACCCGGTGATAGGCCGGGTATTCCACCGCAGCCTCGGACAATCCGGCGTCGTGAAACAGGTCGTAGGACTTGCACATGAACAGGCGAGCCAGCTCCCGCCGGAGTTGGTCGGGACGCAGCCCGTCCGGACCCTCCGCGAGGCACGCCCACTTCTCGGCCAGCGAGGTCCCTTGCAGGTCCTCGTCGGTCCAGGATGCGAGGCCGCCTGGGGCCGCGGCCTCCGCCCGGTCCAGGGAGGCCAGGGCCAGGTCCGTGTAGCGCGGAACGAACGCCGCGACGAACGCGCGGCGCTCTTCGACGGGCCACCGCTCGTCATAGGCGCCGAGACAGGCGGCCCGCTGCTCCGGCGATAGGCAGTCGGCGAACAGGCGCACGGTCCACCGGAGCTCTTCGTCGTCCATGCGGTCCAGCCGCTCGAGCAGATCCTGGGCCCGCTGCCGGACGTGGCGGCGTTTCGATGCGATGCGCGCGTGATGGTCCATGCGGTCCTCGGTTCCGGGTCATGCGGGTGCGGGTCGCCGGGTGCGACCCACGGTCCACGCCCGTGGCGGCACCACATATATCCCGAGGCCCACCCCCCGGTCAACGGGTTCGTGCGGGGTCGATCCGCCGCGGCCTCGGGCGGGTCGGAACGGGCGCCTCGCACCGGGTGAACCCGACCGTTGCAACTTGACCAGGCGCATGCTAATCTTCCGCGTCCTTCATCGAGGAGGAGCGCGTGTGCGGCGGACGATACTGATCGTAGGGCTGGCGGGGTTCCTGCTGACCGGGGGGTGCGCCCGGCTGTTTCCTGAGCGGGTCCCCCCCATGGTGACCCCGGCCGAGGTGGCGCGGCACGCGTTCGACGTGGTGGCGCGGGAGAACCGCTGCGAACCATCGGTGATGGCAGCGGATCGAGGCGGACGCGCCGCGATTCTGACGTTCCAGGTGACCAGTGTCGGGAAGGACCACTTTTTCCTCATCCCGGACCTGGGCGTCCGGCAGAACGTTCCCGCGGGGACCACCGCCGCGATCCAAGTGCTCGCCGGCCGATCGGGCGTCTACGACGTCGCCTGCACTTCCCAGCGCTGGATCGGTCTGTTCGCCACCACGGGCAAGCTGGCCATCAAATAGCCATCCACCGGGTCGGTTGTGCCTCCGAGATCCTCCGACCGCGAGACCGTCATGCCGCGTGCAACTCCCATCCGGCCGCCCGTTCGTCCGCCCGTGTGGGTCCGAAACGGCGAGGAACTGGCGCATCTGGTCGCCCGCCTGCGCGGCGCGACCGTGGTGGCGATGGATTCGGAGTCGGACAGCCTGCACCACTTCCCCGAAAAGGTGTGTCTGATCCAGGTGGGGACCGCCGAGGGCGAGGTGTTCCTGGTGGATCCGTTGGCCCACCGGGATCTCGCCGGGCTCGCCCCGCTGCTGGCCGATCCGGCCATCGTCAAGGTGCTCCACGGCGCCGCCTACGACCTGGCGTCCATGAAACGGGACTTCGGCTTCGAGGTGGCCGGGCTCTTCGATACCATGGTGGCCGCCCAGTTCCTCGGCTTGCCCGAGGTCGGGTTGACGGCGTTGCTCACGCAGGTCCTCGGGATCGAAGCGGGCGAGTCGCGGCAGAAGGACGATTGGGCGGTTCGCCCCCTGAGCGCCGCGCAGGAACACTACGCGGCCGAGGACGTCCGCCATCTGTGCGCGCTTCGCGCGCGGCTGACGGAATCGCTGGCGGCGCGCGGACGAACTGGCTGGGTCGAGGAGGAGTGCCGGGCGCTGGAGGGGACGCCGGCTGCGGGACGCGTGTTCGACCCGGACGATTGCCTCGCGATCAAGGGCGTGCGCGGCTTGGACCGGCGGGGGCTCGGTATCCTGCGGGAGCTGTTCGTGGCCCGCGAGGCGTGGTCGCACGAGCGGGGGCGGCCGCCGTTCAAGGTGATGGGCAACGAGACGCTCCTCCGCCTGGCGGCGGCGCGGCCGGAGTCGCGGGAGGCGTTGACGCAGATCCCGGGCTGCACGCCGACCGTCCTGGCGCGGTATGGGGAGGGTGTCTTGCTGGCGGTGGCGCGCGGCCTCGCCGTCTCCGAGAGAGACCTTCCGATCCTGCGCCGGCCCGCCAAGCCCCGACTGACGCCGGCGGTGGAGCGGCGCATCGCCTCCCTGCTGGCCTGGCGGGCGGATGCCGCGCCCCGCGTGGGCCTGGATCCGGGCCTCCTGCTTCCGCGGCGACTGATCGAGCCGCTGGCGCAGGGCGCCCCGGCGGGCCTGCCCGCGCTGGAGGCGGTGGACGGGATGCGCCGCTGGCGGGTGGCCGAGTTCGGCCCGGAAATTCTCGCGGCACTGTCCGGGGGCGGCAGCTCGACAGGCCCGCGGCCCGCGGCGCGCGCCGGCTCGCCGGGCGGCGGGAGGGGATGAGGCCATGGGCGGCCTGATGGACAAGGTGATGGCGGACATCGGCCGGGGAACGGTCGCCTCCGTGTACCTGCTGTGCGGGGACGAGCTGGTGGCGCGTGAGGGTGCCCGAGCCATCGTGGACGCGCTGGTACCGGCCGACCATCAGGCCCTGAGCGTGGAGACGATCAACGAGGACGCCGAGGCGGCGACCGTGCCGGGGCGGCTCCGCACGGTCCCGTTGTTCGGGGGGACCAAGGTAGTGGTCGTCCGCGATACCAAGGCCTTCGTGTCCAAGCAGAACGTCGGCGACCTGTTCCGGAAGAGCTGGGAGGCGTGGAAAGCCCGCGACGCCGAGAAAGCCGCGCGCGGCTTTCTCCAAGCGGCCGGCGTGGCCGGGCTGGATCGGCCCTTCCTGGAGCGCGCGATGCAGGGGGAGCTCCCCGCGGTCCTGTGGAAGGACCTGCTGACCGTCCCGTCGACGGAGGAGTCAACACAATGGGTGCGCGAGACCGCGCGCCGCCTGGTGGCCGACGGGGCCGAGATTCCGGAGGCCATCGGCGCGGGCACGGCCGCGGTCTTTGAAGACCTGCTCAAGCGCGGGATCCCGCCGGGGGCCGTTCTGATCTTGACGGCCGAGGTGGTGGACCAGCGACGCGCCCTCTTCAAGCGGATCGCCGAGACCGGCGTGGTGGTGGATTGCGGTGTGCGCACCGGGAAACTGGGCGAGACTCAGATGAAGCCCGAGGTCGCGCGGGCTCGGATCAAGGAGGCCGTCCACCGCGCCGGCAAGCGCATCGACGAGGGGGCGGCGACCTGCATCGTGGAACGCACCGGGTTCAGCGTGCGGACCCTGGAATCGGAGTTGGAGAAGATCCTCCTGTACGTCGGAGATCGGGCGGAGGTGCGCACGGCGGACGTCCTGGCCGTTCTCAGCAGTTCGCGGGAAGCCGGCATCTTCGACCTGACCAATGCCCTCGAAGGGCGCGACGTCGCCGGGGCGTTGCACGCGCTGCGCGCTCTGGCCGCCCAGCGCGAAGGCGCCCAGCCGATCCTCGGCATGATCGCCGCGACCATTCGGAGTCTCCTGCTGGCGCGCTGTGCGCTGGACGGTCGCCTGGACGGGCAGATTGACCCGCGCCTGACGTATCCGGCGTTTCAGTCGCGCGTGCTCCCGCGCCTGGCGGCGGAGGCCGGGCCGGACGATGGCTCGGCGGCGAAGCTTCGCGCGATGCACCCGTTTCGGACCTTCAACCTGCTCAAGGCGAGCAGTCGCTTCACCCTGACGGACCTCCTGCGCGGGCTCGACGCGATCCACCAGGCGGACCTGGCGCTCAAGAACACCGGCCAGGCGGAGGGGGTCATTCTGGAAACACTGGCGCTGACGCTGTGTGGCGCCGACGCCCGAAAAGGCTGAGGATTTTTCCTTGACAAAGCGCCGGCCCCGTCGAAGAATCGCGCCGTTTGTCGTGTGCTGCCGCTCGCTGTCCGTCACCCACGCAGATCCGTCGGAGGTGCACCATGACCGGTCTTGAGGGCCCCCTGAAGCAGACGCCGCTCCATGCGCAGCACCGAGCGCTGGGCGCCAAGCTGGTCCCCTTCGGGCGGTGGGAAATGCCGATACAGTATCGCGGGATCCTGGAGGAGCACCGGGCCGTGCGCTCCGCCGCGGGCCTCTTCGATGTGTCCCACATGGGCGAGGTCGAATTTCAGGGGTCGGGTGCCCTGGCGGCGCTGCAGCGGCTGACCAGTAACGACGCCGCGCGGCTCCAGGTGGGCCAGGTGCAGTATTCCGCCCTCACCACGCCGAACGGAACGTTCGTGGACGACCTGACCGTGTACCGCCTGGCCGAGGACCGCTACCTGGTGACGCTGAACGCGGCGAACATCGAGAAGGACCTCCGCTGGATGCGCGAGCACGCGCCGGGGGCGACGATCGTCGACCAGAGCGAGGCGACCGCGCTGGTGGCCATCCAGGGCCCCCGGGCGCTGGCCATTCTCCAGACGCTCACGCCGGTAGATCTGGCGGCGATTCCCTACTACTGGTTCGGGCGCGGCCCGATCCTGGGGGAAGAGGCGCTGCTGTCCCGCACGGGGTACACGGGCGAGGACGGCTTCGAGGTGTACGTCTCCCCGCAACGCGCGCCGGATCTGTGGAACGCCCTTTTGGAAGCGGGGACTCCGTTGGGGCTCCTTCCCTGCGGCCTTGGGGCGCGGGACACCCTGCGGCTGGAAGCCAAGATGGCGCTCTACGGAAACGACATCGACGACGAGCACACCGTCCTGGAGGCCGATCTGGCGTGGATCGTGAAGCTCCAGAAGGGGGAGTTCATCGGGCGCGACGCGCTGGCTCGGCAGAAGGCCGAGGGGGTCGCGCGGAAGCTGGTGGGGTTCGAGATGGTGGGACGGGGCATCGCGCGATCGCACTATCCGATCGTCGCCGCCGGCGTGCGCATCGGCGAGGTGACCAGCGGCGCACCATCCCCCTGGCTCGGCAAGGCGATCGGCCTCGGGTATGTGGCAATCGCCCATGCCGCGGTCGGCACCCCGATCGAGATCCTGATCCGCGACCAGCCGGTGGCCGCCCGGATCGTTCCGACACCGTTCTACAAGCGATCCCGTTGACACAGGAGGAGTGCACATGTATCCAGCCGACCTGAAGTATTCGAAGGAGCACGAGTGGGTCAAGGTTGAAGGCGCGCGGGGACGGATCGGCCTCACGCATCACGCGCAGACCGCTCTGGGGGATGTGGTCTTCGTCGAGCTGCCCAAGGTGGGGCGGGCCGTGAAGCAGATGGAGGCCTTCGGCGTCGTCGAGTCGGTCAAGGCGGTCTCCGACGTCTACTCGCCGGTGGGGGGCGCAGTTGTGGAGGTCAATACGGCCCTGGAAACCGCACCGGAACTGGTCAACAAGGACTGCTACGGCGCCGGGTGGATCGTCGTGGTGGAATTGGCCAACGCGAAGGAGCTGGACGCGCTGATGGACGTCAAGGCGTACGAGGCGTTTCTCGCCAGCGAGGGGCACTGACGTTCAGGCAACTCGGTAAGTACACAACCTGGCAATTGGGCAACGAGACGAGCGGCGGCGGTGCCGATTGGTCAACGAGTCAACGCGTCAATTCGGCACGGTCTCTTCCGGTTGACCGGTTGACCGTTTGACGAATCGACGTGCGACTCACGGATTGCTGAGAGGCTCTCATGCGTTACATACCGAACACCGAGCAGGATCGGCGGCAGATGCTGGACGCCATCGGCGCCGGATCGGTGGACAACTTGTTTGCGGACGTTCCGGACGCCTTGCGGCTGAAGCGGCCCCTGAAGATCCCCCCGGCCTTGGCGGAGGCGGAGGTGGTGAAGCGGTTGCGGTCGTTGGCAGACCGCAACGCGGACGCGGATCGGTACAACAGCTTCCTGGGGGCGGGCTGCTACGACCACTTCAGCCCGGCCATCATCGCGCACCTCGTGCTGCGGGGCGAGTTCCTCACCGCCTACACGCCGTACCAGCCCGAGATCTCCCAGGGGACGCTGCAGGCGCTGTTCGAGTACCAGACCCTCGTCTGTCAACTCACCGGGATGGAGGTGAGCAACGCGTCCATGTACGAAGGGGCGTCCTCGACGGCGGAGGCCATCCTGATGGCGCATCGGATCACGGGGCGGACCGAGGTCGTGGTGGGACGCGCGGTCCATCCGGAGTACCGCCAAGTCGCCCGGACCTACGCCGCGCAGGTCGGCCTCGTCTTTCGCGAGATCGCGTTCAACGAGGCCGGTGTGACCGACCTGGACGCGGTGAAGCGCACGCTGGGGCCCCAGACCGCCTGTCTGGTGGTGCAATATCCCAACTTCTTCGGCGGCGTCGAGGACCTCGTCCCGCTGGCCGAGGCCGCACATGCCGCCGGTGCGCTCTGCGTGGTGTGCGTGGCCGAGCCGATCGCCCTGGGCCTCCTGAAGTCGCCCGGCGAGTGCGGCGCGGATCTGGTGACGGGCGAGGGGCAGGGCCTGGGGACCGGGATGAATTACGGCGGCCCCGCCCTGGGATTCCTGGCGACCCGCGAGCAGTACGTGCGCCACGTGCCGGGCCGACTGGTGGGGCAGACGGTGGATCGGGATGGCCGCCCGGGGTACGTCCTGACCCTGGCCACCCGGGAGCAGCACATCCGTCGCGAGAAGGCCACCTCCAACATCTGCACGGCGGAGTCACTGATCGCCCTCATGGCCACCATCTACCTGGTGAGCATGGGACCGCAGGGACTCCGTGAGGTGGCGCTCCAGAACCTGCGCAAGGCGGCGTTCGCCAAGGGACGCCTGGGCAAGGTGTCGGGGTGCGGCATCCGGTTCGGGGGACCGACGTTCAACGAGTTCGTCGTGCGGGTGGCGAAGAAGCCGGCGGCGATCCTGAAGCAGCTCCTGAAACACGAGATCATCGGCGGCGTGGATCTGGGGCGCTTCTATCCGGAACTTGCGGACTGTCTCCTGCTGTGCGTGACGGAGCAGAAGACGCGGGAACAGATCGACGCGCTGATCGAGGCGCTGGGAGGCGTGCGATGAGCGGCCCGGAGCGCACCGTCGGAACCCAGGGGCTGGCCTTCAACGAACCGTTGATATTCGACCAGGGGAGTCCCGGGCGGGTGGGATACTCGCTGCCGCCCTGCGATGTGCCCGAAAAAAAGGCGGAGGCGCTGATCCCCTCCCACCTCCTGCGCGGTCCGATCCCCGGCCTGCCCGAGGTGAGCGAGGTGGACGTGGTGCGGCATTACACGCGGATCTCGCAGTGGAACTTCGGGATCGACCTGGGCTTCTACCCGCTCGGTTCGTGCACGATGAAGTACAACCCCCGGGTGAACGAGGACGTGGCGCGGCTGCCCGGCTTTGCCAGAGCGCATCCGTACCTGCCCGACGCGCTGGCCCAGGGGGCGCTGGAGCTGATGTGGGAGCTGGAGCGGTACCTGGCGGAGATCAGCGGCCTCGACCGCGTCTCGCTCCATCCCTCGGCCGGGGCGCACGGCGAATTGACCGGCGTCATGATGATCCGGGCCTACCACCAGTCCAAGGGGAGCCCGCGGCGGAAGATCCTCATCCCCGAGTCGGCCCACGGGACCAACCCGGCCAGCTCAGCCCTCTGCGGGTACCAGGTTGTGACAATCAAGTCGGGCCCGCAGGGGGTGGTGGAGCCGCAGGCGGTGGCCGAGGCCATGGACGACCAGGTGGCGGCCATCATGATCACCAACCCCAACACGCTGGGACTCTTCGAGGAGCACATCGCCGAGATCGCCGCGATCGTTCATGCCAAGGGCGGCCAGGTGTACTGCGACGGCGCCAACCTGAACGCCGTCATGGGAGTCACGCGGCCCGGCGATTGGGGCGTGGATCTGATCCAGATCAACCTGCACAAGACCTTTTCTCAGCCCCATGGCGGGGGCGGCCCGGGCGCAGGGCCGGTGGGTGTCCGGAAGCACCTGGCGCCTTTCCTGCCGGTCCCGACCGTCGAGAAGCGGAGCGACGCGTTCGTCCTGGACTTCGACCGGCCGCAATCCATCGGCAAGGTGCGCTCCTTCGCCGCCAGCTTCGGCGTGATGGTGCGGGCCTACGCCTACATCCGAAGCCTCGGGGCGGCGGGTCTGACGCAGGCGGCGGAAACGGCGGTCCTGAACGCCAACTACATCATGCATCAGCTCAAGGGCGCGTATCATTTGCCGTACGACCGGCTGTGCAAGCACGAGTGCGTGTTCTCGGACGCGATCCAGATCCAGAACGACGTCAAGACGCTCGACGTCGCCAAGCGGTTGATGGACTACGGCTTCCATCCGCCCACGATCTACTTCCCACTCATCGTGTCCGGTGCGTTGATGATCGAGCCGACCGAAACCGAGAGCAAGGAGACGCTGGATCAGTTTATCGCCGCGATGCGGGAGATCGCCCGGGAGGCACGAGAAGAGCCCGAGGTGGTCCGCGGGGCGCCGCACAAGCCCCGGGTGAGCCGGATGGACGAGACGCGCGCGGCCCGGCAGCCGATCCTCCGGTGGAAGCCGAAGAGCTGAACCGAGCCGCGCGGGCGTAGGGGATCAGCCGTTCGCCGGTGAACCGGCGCCACCCGCGGCGTGCCGGGCGCATTCGAGATAGAGGCGCAAGAGCGGTTCGGAGTCCAGAGCCGACGAGTCGAGGCGATCGCCCCATGCGACGATCGCCTCGTACTGTTTTGTGCACCACCAGCGGGTGAAGGCGGCACGGACGGCGACGGCGCCGTAGGTGGCGATCGGATCGGGGTCGGCCCCGCAAGGAAACGCTCGCCGACGGTTTGGGGTCGGCTATAGACGTTTTGGGGTTCAACGGCGCCGTCCGGCATCGGGAGGGGGGATCGCGGGGTACCGCCGCAGCCTCGCGTGTCGATTCGGCCCCCGGTGAGCCACTCCCGCATTCCGTGTAAGAAGTTCCTTCTTTGTGGTGCGACCGACCTACCGATAACGTCCTGTCCAGACGTCACTTCGCGTTGTGCGTGGCGGTGCGCGTGGCCGGGCTACGAAAATCCTACACGTACGATGGGGCATCGTCCGCCAGGCTGCGCAGGTTCCGTGTGGTCGCCCGGCACGCGCTTTGCTCTCTCTTGTCGGCGCGGGTGAAGATGCGTCGTGTGGTCCGGTAGTCATCCCGCATGAATAATGGCAAGCCACTCTGCGTCTGAGAGGGTACGAGAAAGCCAAGGAGGTGCTTCGATGCGCAAGATAGTGGTAATTACGTTGATGGGTTGCCTGATGATCGCGGCGATTCCCGTGACGGCACTTGCTGGCGACCCGCATGCCGTGCGAAATCGGTGGGCGGGTGTGGCCATCGGGGCCGGTGTGGTGACGGTCGGCGGGATGCTGCTCGGGGCGTTCGGTCCTGTTCCCGTGGTGGCGGCGGTTCCCCCGCCCCCACCCCGGGTCGCCTATTACGCGCCCCCGCCGGTTTTCTATGCGCCTGCACCGGTGGTGGTGTACAACTCCTGGGGGCCTCCAGGATACTGGAAGCACCGGGGACACGGCCACTGGAAGCATCGCCATGGGTGGGATCACTGATCGGCAAGACGCCAGAATCAGAGGTTCACTGGAGGGGCATCGGCTGGAGGAAACGGTCCGATGCCCCTCGGCGTTTTCGGGGGGGGCTTTCGACGGGAAGGCCTGGGCGGGGCGCGTGACGAAACCAGGTCGGGCATTCTGGTTTGATGGAGGATGCTTAGGGCGGTACACTTTCTGCGTTGCCGGACGGCTTCCGCTTGGGAGTACAGACCTGGCGTGTAACTTCCGGGTCTCGCAGGAACCATTCTGTTTTTCGGACCGATACACACACGACGAGGAGAGGACATGGCCAAGATCGCGATCGTGTACCATAGCGGCTACGGGCATACCAAGCGGCAAGCAGAGGCGGTTCACCGCGGCGCGGCGGGCGTCAAGGGGGTCGAGGCGTTGCTCTTCACCAGTGAAGAGGCGATGCAGCGCCTGGATGACCTGGATGCGGCCGACGGCATCGTCTTCGGCTGCCCGACCTACATGGGGAGCATGTCGGCGAAGATGAAGGAGTTTCTGGAGGCGGCGGCGAAGAAGTGGTTCACGCTGGCGTGGAAGGACAAGATCGCGGGCGCCTTTACCAACTCCAGCTCGTTCTCGGGCGACAAGCTGAACACGCTCCAGGGACTGGTCATCAACGCGATGCAGCACGGCATGATCTATGTCGGCACCGGCATGATGCCGGCGGCGAATCACCCCGAGCACATGAGCAACATCCAGGGGCCCGGCCCGGATGCCACCAACCGGGTCGGTTCCTTCGTCGGTCCGATGGCCGCCAGCTTTCAGGTGGCGCCCACCGACGCGCCCGGCAAGGGCGACCTGGAGACAGCGGAGGCCTACGGCAAGCGCGTGGCGGAGATCGCGCTGCAGTTTCTCCGAGGCCGGCGGGCCTGACCGAAACGGCGAAACGGGTCTCATGCGGGGCTGACAGCGCGACGAGCTGCCAGCCCCGCAGTGTTTTTGGGTCGAAGTGTTTCCCTCAACCGGACCATGCTCTTCGTTGGGATTCCCGGCGCGGTTCCGTGGCGGTATAGTAGCGTGAGCTTGGATCGGGCGGCCCATGTCGGGTCCGACGCCCTCGCGAGGAGAGTGCGATGAGGATCACGGGAATCGAGACGCACGTGCTGGTTGGAAACCTGGAAGGGAAGTCCTTCGGCTGGTCGCAGCGGGTCACAGGGACGCGGCAGGCGGCGCTCTGCGTCATCTCCACGGATGCCGGGATCCAGGGGCTGGGCGAGGCGTTCTACTTCGGCGGCCCGGCCACGGTGGTGTCCACGCTGATGCGGGACGGCCTCGGGCCGCTCCTCCTGGGTTGCGACCCCATGGATACGTCGGTGATCTGGGATCGGCTCTACAACTGGACGCGTGACCAGGGGCAGAAAGGCCTCACGATCTCTGCGCTGAGCGCCATCGACATCGCGCTGTGGGACATCAAGGGACAGGCGCTGGGCGTTCCGGTGTACACCTTGCTCGGCGGAGCGTATCGGCACAAGGCGCGGGTGTACGCCACCGGCCTCTACGAGCCACAAGGGGTGCCAAGCATTCCGGCTGCGCTGGTGGAGGAGGCGCTGGGCTACAAGCAGGCGGGCTTCTGCGGCATGAAGCTCAAGGTGGGCTACGACCTCCGAACCGACCTGTCGTACATCCGGGCCATCCGGGAGGCGATCGGCCCCGACCTGTTTCTGATGGTGGATGCCAACCACGCCTACAACGCGTCGGAGGCGATCCGCCTGGCCCGAGCCATGGAGCCCTACGACGTGTACTGGTTCGAGGAGCCGGTCCCGCCCGAGGATCTGGACGGGTACCTGGAGGTAAAGCGACACGCAGCGATGCTCATTGCGGGGGGCGAGTGCGAGTACACCCGGTACGGCTTCCGAGAGTTGATCAACCGCCGAGCGGTGGACGTTCTCCAGCCGGATCTCTGCGCCTGTGGCGGTTTCAGCGAGATGCAGAAGATCATCGCCATGGCAGGCGCTGCCAATCTGCCGGTCATCCCCCATGTGTGGGGGACCAGCGTTGGGTTGTCGGCCGCGCTGCAACTCTTTGCGGCGCTCCCGCACTTTCCGGAGCGCCGGTTTCCGGCGGAGCCGCTCTTCGAATACGACCGGTCGCCCCATCCGTTCCGGGACGGCGTCACGCGTGAGCGATTCGCCATGCGGGACGGGTATCTGGAGATTCCCGATCGGCCGGGCCTCGGGGTCACGCTCGATCTGGATTTCGTGCGGCGATTCGCCGGGTGACCGTCCGCCGAGTCGACGAGTCGACTTGTTGACAAGTCGACACGGCTCCTAATGGTGGCGGAATAGCCATGCGCGGAGGCGGGTCCAGGAGGTGATGCGCCGGTTGTCGGTGAGCCAACCTCGGCGCAGGAAAACGATGAGCATCAGGATCGGCAGGGTGACCATTGCGGCCAGCATCAGTGCGAGAAGCCAGGGGCTCTGGTAGGGGATGCGGGTGAAATTGGTGCCGAAGAAGCCGGTCAAAAACGAGAGCGGCATGAAGATGGTGGCGATGACGGTGAGTTGCTTCATCACCTGGCCGAGGCGGTTGGAGGTGGCCGCCAGGTAGGCGTCGAGCGTGTTGGCCACCAGGTCGCGATAGGAGTCGATCATCTCGAAGGCGCGCACCAGGTGATCGTGGATGTCCCGGAAATAGACGGCGGTCCGCGCCTCGATGTACGAGTAATCGCGCCGGCTGAGCGCGTTGTACACCTCGCGCTGGGGACTGACAACCTTCCGGAGTTGCACCAGGACCCGCTTCACCTCGAAGACCCGGCGCATCCGAGCGCGGGCCGGCGCCTCCACCACTGCATCCTCCAGGGCGTCTATCTCGTCCTCCAGGGCCTCCAGGACCGGAAAATAGCCGTCCACCACGGCATCGCTCAGGAGATACACCAGAAAGCTCGGACCGTTCTGGAGGATGCGGGGGTCCTTGACGGCGCGATCGAACACCCGCTGGAGATGCTCCAGCGGGCGCGCATGAACCGTCAGGACAGCGTTCTTCCTGAGGGCGATGTCGATTTCTTCGGTGTCCAGTTCGTCGTCGCGTACCGTGCACAGGGCGTGGATGACCAGGAAGACGTACTCGTCGAACTCCTCGATCTTGGGCCGTTGATTTCGATTGATGAGGTCGTCGAGCGTGATAGGGTGCAGCTGGAACAGGGCCGCCAGGGATTCGAGCGTCTCTCGCGGCTCGGCCTCCACGGCTACCCACACCAGGCAGGCAGGGTCCGCCAGGAAACCGGCGAGGTAGGCCAAATCTGTCGGTGTCTCGATGCGCCCGTCCCCATGCCGGATCAGGGTATGTAGCACGTATGCGCTCCTCTCAAGAGGCCCCGACGCCCGGACGCCACTCTGGCGCTAGATAGTCCAGCGGGGGCCCCAAGTCAAGGGGAAAGAAAGCGTTCAGCGTTCAGCGGTCAGCCGTGACGCGTGGAGCGACCCGAAGTGGCGAAGCGGAGAGCTGAAAGCTGATGACTGATTGCTTTCGTCGACGCGTTCGTGGACGCGTTGACACCTCTGGGGGGCCGTGGTAAGGTCCCCTCGGTGCCGCGATGCCGCTCCAGCCACTGCGCCTCGAATTGTACACCCGGCCAGGATGCCATCTGGGGAACGACCTGCGCGCTGTCTGTGAGCGCCTGGCGGGGGAGATCACCTTCGAGTTCACCGAGGTGAACGTGGAGGAGGATCCTACGTTGCACGCCCGTTTCGCGCGGGAGGTGCCGATCCTGTTCGTTGACGGCCGCCTGGTGGTCCGGTTCCGCACCTCGGAACGAGAGTTGCGGCGCATTCTGAACTGGCAGCTTCTCCGCAGGCGGTTTCGCCGCGGGTGATCTTCCGGTTCGTCTGGTCGGGCGATCTGGCTCATTGCGCGTGAGGTGAACATGGCGAATCCTGAACAGGGCTATCAATTGGGGCACGGGCGGATCTGGGAGCTTTATCGGAAGGCGAATCCTCGGTCGGAGGCGTTGACCCGAGAGGCGGGCCAGGTCATCGCGGCGGGGATCACCCACGACGTCCGGCACCTCAAACCGTTCCCGATCTACGTGGACCGCGCCCAGGGCACACGGAAGTGGACCGCGGACGGGCAGGAGCTGATCGACTACTGGATGGGACACGGCGCCCTGTTTTTGGGCCACGGGCATCCCGTCATCTTGCAGGCCGTGCACGCGCAGCTGGATCGCGGCACGCATTATGGCGCCTGCCACGCCCTGGAGGTACGCTGGGCGGAACTGGTGCAGCGATTGGTGCCCTCGGCGGAGCGGGTGCGGTTCACCGGCTCGGGGACCGAGGCCACACAGCTCGCGTTGCGCCTGTCCCGCGCCCACACGGGCAAGCCGAACGTGGTGAAATTCGAAGGCCATTTCCACGGCTGGCACGATTATGCCGCCGCAGGCGTGAAGCCCCCCTACGACGTACCGATGTCGGCCGGCATTCCCCAAGACTCGCTGGCCCATGTCTTGTTGTGTCCACCCAACGACCTTGCGGCGGTCGAGCGGCTCCTGACGAGCCGACAGGACGTCGCCGCGGTCATCTTGGAACCGGGTGGGGGCAGCAGCGGGACGATCCCGACGGAACCGGCCTACTTGGCGGGCCTCCGGGACCTGACGCGCCGTCACGGAGTTGTCCTGATCTTCGACGAGGTGATCACCGGCTTCCGCTACGCGCCGGGCGGTGTCCAGCAGCGGGTGGGCGTGACCCCCGACATGACCGCGCTGGCCAAGATCCTGGCCGGGGGGCTACCGGGCGGCGCCGTGGTCGGCCGAGCGGACATCATGGCCGGCCTCGGTTTTGGGGGTGACGCAGCCCGCAACCGCACAGGACGGGTCGCGCACGCCGGCACCTACAACGCGAATCCGCTGTCGGCGGCGGCTGGCATCGCCATGCTGAGCCAGATCGCCGACGGCGCCGCGCATCGGCACGCCGACCGGACGGCGGGCGTCCTGCGCGACGAACTCGGCGGTGTCTGGCGGCGACTCGGGATCCCGGGCTGCATCTACGGCGAGGCGTCTATCGTGAACTACTCCCTGGAACGGGAGGTGTCGGTGGTTCCGGAACCTGGCGCCCGCGATCATCGGCGATTGCAGGCGCTCGCCAAACCGGATGCGTACCACGCACTGCGGTGTGCCCTCATCCTGAACGGCGTGGACATCGCGCCGCTCCACGGTTGGGTATCGGCAGTGCACACCGACGCGGACACGGAAAAGACGGTGCAGGCGTTCGAGAAGGCGCTGGTCCTGATGCAGGAGGATGGGTTCTTCGCCTGACAGGGCCTGTGACGGACGCACGACGGTCGGGGAGCCCAAGAGAAGCCGGCCAGGGGAGTCAGGGGCGTGAACTTCGCCATTTCTCGCCTCCGCGCCCGGATCGTGGAAACGTCATTCGCGACGAAACGACCCCAACCACAGGTTGCACAGATTGTCTCGAACGTACGAAGGCCTCGGCTAATGCCGAGGCCTTCGTCTTCTGAAGGGTCCCCCATCGAGGTGATCTGGGGTCGAAGAGCCGTTTTGACGGGTCAACCGGGGATGCCGACCGCCCGCGCCAGCAGATAGGCCGCACCGCCGATGGCGGCCGAACCGGGGATCGTCAGAATCCACGCCCAGACGATCCGTCCGGCCACCCCCCAGCGCACGGCCGAGAACTTCCGCACCGAGCCGGTCCCAACGATGGCGCCCGTGATGGTATGGGTGGTGGAGACGGGTACGCCCAGGGCCGTCGCCAGGAACAGCGAGGCCGCGCCGCTCGTCTCGGCGCAGAAACCGCCGGTCGGCGCCAGCTTCGTGATCCGCATCCCCATGGTGCGCACGATCCGCCAGCCGCCGCTCATGGTGCCAAGCGCCATCGCCGCGTGGCATGAGAGCACGACCCAGAGCGGGATCTCACTGTGGCCGCCGGCGGGGGCATGCTGAAAGAGTCCCGCGGCGGCGAGGGCGGCCACGATGATTCCCATGGTCTTCTGGGCGTCGTTGCCGCCGTGGCCGAGCGAGTAGAGGGCAGCCGACACGAGCTGGAGCTTCCGGAAGAGGCGATCCAGCGGTCCCGGTGCCCGATGGCCCAAGAACAACATGAGCGCGCGCATCACGATCATGGCCAGCAGCATGCCGAGGGCGGGGGAGACGATGATGAAGGCCGCGGTTTTCAGGAAGAACGGCGCGTCCAACGCGCCGAACCCCGCCTTGACGATCGCAGCCCCCGCCAACCCGCCCAGGAGGGCATGCGACGAGGAGGTGGGAAGCCCCCACCACCAGGTGAGAAGATCCCACACGATTGCCCCCACGAGCCCGGCGCCGACGATGGTCAAAGTGGCGACGGCCGGATCGATCCCCTTGGAGATGTTGGACGCGACGCGGGTCTCGAAGACCATGAACGCGATGAAGTTGAAGAAGGCCGCCCAGAGCACCGCTACCCTGGGGGACAGCACGCGGGTGGACACGACGGTGGCGATCGAATTGGCCGCGTCGTGGAATCCGTTGATATAATCGAAAGCCAGAGCCAGGCCGATGATGGCAAGCAGTTCGAGGGTCATGAGTACTCCAGGACCAAACTCTCGATCTGATTTGCCACGTCTTCACCTCGGTCGAGGGCGGTCTCGAGATGATCGAAGATCTCCCGCCATTTCATGACCTCGAGAGGGTCGTTTCCCTTTTTGTACAGCCGCGCCAGCGCCCGCCGGTATAGCTCGTCGCCGTCGTTCTCGATCTCGTTCAGGATCTCGCAGCGCTTCAAAATCTCTTCAGTCTGCTTGAGATTGTTGAGCAGGTGAACGGCGGTCTGAATGGTCTCGGCGGCCTTCAGGATGTACCGGGTCAGGGCCAGAGCGTCGTTCGGCGTCGTCTCGATCTCGAACAGGGCAATCCGCTTTGAGCTGGCGTGAATCAAATCCAGCACGTCGTCCTGCCGCGAGATCAGCGTCTGGATATCGTGCCGGTCGAATGGCGTGATCCAGGTGGCGCGCAAGGCAAGGACCACGTCGTGCAGGATCTTATCCCCTTGGTGCTCGTCGCGCTCGATCTCCACGGCGAGATGATCTCGATCCGGGTGTTCAAACAGTTCGACCAACAGTCCGGCCGCGTGCGCCGTCACCTCGGCGTGTCGGGAAAAGGCGGTGAAGAAATCCCGATCGGATGTCTTTGGGCCCCACATGATGCGTTCCTCGTTCTGAGAGTCACGGCGGGCGGGTCATGGTCCGCCCGGTTCCGCCTGATTGCGGTTGCCTCGGATGGAAAGCAAGGTAAATTATCGCAGTTTTCCGGATGGAGCAATCGAAGATTCGTCAGAAAAATCCCCCGCCGCGCCCGACCCAATCGGCCACGCTTCCGTTACACGCCGAGGAGCCAACCCACGCGCCGGCCGCCAGGACAACGGCCGCGGCGGGCAGCCAGCGCTTGGCCAGGAGGATCCCCACCCCGGCCGCGAAAGCTGCCGTGGGCCAGTCCGCACCGCCGATCGGGCGACCGTGTACACTCCCGCCGCCATGAGGCCGATCGCGAGGGGAGCCAGCGCGCGTTCCACCGCCACCGCCCACGGCCTTCCCGGAGTCGCTCCCAGCCGTGGGCGACGAACCAGCGAACTCTTGGGGGACGTCCATAAAACCATAAAAGTGACTTTACGGCTTCCCCGTGGTACTCTTCCACTATGCCACGACATGCGCGCTTGGATGCCCCAGGGGCCCTGCAGCACCTCATCATTCGTGGGATCGAACGTCAAAAGATCTTCCGAGATGATGACGACCGGGCCGCGTTTCTGCGGCGGCTGGAGCGGGTCCTCACAGAATCGGCGACCCCGTGCTATGCCTGGGCGCTCATGCCGAACCATGCACATCTTCTGCTCGAAACCGGGCGGGTGCCACTTGCGACGGTGATGCGGCGCGTGCTCACTGGGTATGCCGTGACGTTCAATCGCCGCCACCGACGGCATGGGCCGCTTTTTCAGAACCGCTACAAGTCCATCCTCTGTGAGCAGGAGCCGTACCTGTTGGAATTGGTCCGGTATATCCATCTGAACCCTCTTCGGGGTCAGCAGGTCCGCGATCTTGAGGAACTGGATCGCTATCCCTATTCCGGACACAGCACGCTGATGGGCAAGCGGATCAACGAGTGGCAGGCGGTGGACGCCGTGCTCGGACAGTTCGCGCGGCGGGAGGTGACGGCGCGCAGAAAATACCGGGCTTTTTTGAGCGAGGGCGTCGCCAAGGGGCGCCGACCGGAACTGGTCGGCGGGGGGCTGATCCGCAGTCTTGGGGGATGGACGGCGGCCCAGGCGTTACAGCAGGAACAGCCGCTTCGAGTGAAGGGCGACGAGCGGATACTTGGAACGTCTGAGTTTGTGTTGCACATCCTTGCCATGGCGGAGGAGGAGCTGAAACGGAGCGAGCAGGTTCGGCGGCGGGGTCTCAATCGCGACGGACTCGCCCGGCAGGCCGCGGATGCGTTCGGGGTGGAGCCGGATACTCTTTTTCACCCCGGGCAGCTCCGCGCAGTGGTCGCCGCCCGCAGTCTGTTCTGCTACTGGGCGGTCCGGGAGCTCGGTGACACGGCGACGGCGCTCGCTAAGATTCTGGGAATGACGCAACCCGCCGTGAGCATCGCGGTCCGCCGCGGAGAGCGTATCGCGCAACAACGAGGTGTACAACTCAGGGGTAGTTAGGAGTCTTTTATTCTTTTATGGACGTCCCCCATGAAAATACCAGATAGGGTGTGCAAGGGGATGGGCGTTACGGGGTCGGGGTGCGGCGTGCGTGCTATTGGGGTTTTGGTGCGTTTCGTGGTGTTGGGAGGGCGTGGCGAGGGTTGTTGAATTTCTCCACTTCCCTTGGCATGATGAATAGGAGGAGGCCCTGAGCGATGCCCCGCCCACCTGCCGAACTGCGGCGAATGGACGACGAGGAGCGCCGCCGCGCCCGCGCCCACCGACGGCTCAAGCGTGAGCGTCGCCTTCGTGCGGCGCTCTGGCTCGGCGCCGGGTTGGCTCTGGCGGCGGCGTTCGTTTCTCTCGCCCGCCTGATAGGGTTCCCGGTCGGATAACCCCCCGCAACGAACGGCACCACACCGCCAGGTCGCAGTTGTCGCTTGATCCATTCATATGCAATCCGAGGTAGCTGCTTTCCATTGAGTCGAGATGGATGTGCGGGAATCTCCGAATTCGGTGGGCACGTCCGTTTCTCACCATTGCCGCCCTGAAACATGGCCGAGGGTTGTGCCGTACTGTACAATGACACCCATGAACACGCCGAGCGTCAGGCAGGGCGACACGCATGAGGGTGAGGACGGAGAGTTGGTCCAGCGGAGCCTCCAGGGAGACGCGGCGGCCTTCGGCCTCCTGGTCCGCCGGTACGAGCGGCTGGTGTTCCATGTTGCAGGGGGGTTCTTGCGGGATCGGGGCGAGGTGGAGGACGTGGCCCAGGAAGCCTTTCTGAAGGCACACGAGGCGCTATCGCGATTCCGCGCGGACGCGCCCTTCGGTCCATGGATCGCGCAAATCGCGACCCGGTTGTGCTATGACCGGCTACGGGGGCGTCGGCGACGCCAAGAGGTCGCCTGGGAGGATCTGTCCTGGTCCGAGCAGGCGGCGGCGCGGGGGCTTGCGGGGGGCGGGATGGGCACGGAGGACGCGGCGGCACGTCGCGATCTGGTGGAACGCGCCCTGGCGCCCCTTCCGCCCAAGGACCGGCAGGCGCTGATTTTGGCGGACGCTCTGGGGCACACGGCGGCCGAGGTGGGTCAGATGATGGGGTGTACGGCGCTGGCCGTGCGCCTTCGCCTGCACCGGGCGCGGCGGGCCATGCGGCGGGTGGCGGAGCGGTTGGTGGATGGGATGGAATCCACGACAGAAGAGGCGGGCGATGAAGACGTGCAGCGCGATCGAACACGATCGAAATGAGCTGGCGGCCGTCCCGCCGCGGGAGCTGCCCGGATGGGTGCGGGATCACCTGACGACGTGCCGGACCTGTCAGCGCCGGTTGGCGGCGGCGCGGCTGGCGCGCGGGATGATCGCCGCAAGCGTTGGTAACGTGCCGCCCTCCGGAAGTTTCGCCGAGCGAGTGACCAACGCGCTCACGCGGCGCCCGCCACTACGCGGCTCCCAATGGAGATTTGTGGAGACCCGCGTGGGGGCTGGTTCCGGCGTTCACGGCGGCGGTGATCACGCTGCTCGTCCTGTACCAGGCCAGTTCCGCCCCGGGACCGACGGGATTCTTTGCCACGGATAGCCTGTCGGCAGGCGAGCACATCGTCCTGGGTTCGGATGCGCCGGAAACGGATGCCGTGTTGGCCGCCGTCCTGGAGGGGAACGGGTGATGAAAGCGCGGATGAAGGGCACGTTACTGCTGCTGTTGGCATTCGGCCTCGGGATCGTAGGCGGCGCGGTCGGCTTTGGCGTGTACCACGCGCGCGTTGGCGACTGGCGGTCGCCCGAGGGCGCGGCGCGGTTCCAGGACCGGATCGTGTTGCGGCTCACCAAGGAACTGGACCTTCGCTCGGAGCAGCGGCAACAGGTGGAGGCGGTCCTCCGGGAGGCGGGGCAGGAGTTCACCCGCCTCCGGGATGAGATCGGCCCTCGGTTCCGAGAGATCCGGGACCGGTCGAAGGCGCGGATCCGCGCCGTCCTGGATGCGGCGCAGCAGACGAAATTCGACACGGTGGCGCAGGAGTGGGAGCGGCGGATGGAGCGATGGCGGGGTCGGGGACCGGATGACGGTCCGGCGCGCAAGGGGCCGTAACCGCGCACGCCGGCACATGGTCGCGATCGAGCGGGAAAAGGAGGATTCCATGAAGACGCATACGGGGTTCAGGACCACCAGGCGGCTCGTGATCGCCGGCGTTCTGTGGGTACTAATGGTGGCGCCGATCGGCATCGCAACGGCACAACCGATGGCGGGCGGCCGGGGTCCGTGCGATCGGCCGGAGGGGCTCCTCTCGCCGGAAGACCGCCAACTCATCGGGGATCGCATGATGCAGCGGATGCAGGACCGGTTGGGCCTGACCCAGGAGCAGGCGACCGAGATCCGTGGCGTGCTTCGATCGCAGCGGGATCAGGCGCGTGGGGAGATGCAGAACCTCTGTGAGGCGCGGGAGGAATTGCGGCAACTCCTCGGCCGGCAGGACGCGGACCCCGCGGCCGTCAAAGCGGTCACCGAGCGCGTGAAGGTCTTGCAGGGCGGCATGTTGGATCGGCGCGTGGACACGTATCTCGTCCTTCGGTCCAAGCTGACGCCGGAGCAGTGGGAGAAGTGGCGCGCGCTGCGGTCGGAGATGCGGGGCCGATTCCATCGGCGCGGCCCGGTGTCGTGAGGCCGACCGAGCGGGCGGATCAGCGATCCGGGAGTGGGGCTGGCAGAGCGTTCCGGCCGATCCGGGTGGCGGAATAGGCTTTGACAGCCCCTCGCAGCATGACTACACTGATCGCATCATGGGCGGGGTGTAGCGTAAGCCGTTGCCAAAGAATAACTTGACCGGAGAAATTCCGGAAACGGCATAAGGAGCCGTAACGAAATTCCAAGAAATGGACAAGTTATTTCGTAACGGCTCCTAACCTACAGAGGGTATGGCGAATGACGCGGCGGAAAGTCGGTCTCATTTCGATTCTGGTGGTGCTGATCCTGCTAGGGGCTGGCGGATTCTACTGGTATAGCGCCAACGGACGGACACCATCCTATCGTACCGCGTCCGTCGAACGGGGTGAGTTGATCTCGACCATTTCGTCGACCGGGACCTTGAACGCGGTGGTCACGGTCCAGGTCGGGACGCAGGTGTCCGGCACGATCCAGCAGCTCTTGGTGGACTTCAACTCCCCGGTCAAGAAAGGCATGCTGATCGCCCGGATCGACCCCTCGATCTTCGACGCCAAGGCGAACCAGGCCCAGGCCGACCTCGAGAGCAGCCGGGCGTCGGTCCTGAACCAGCGGGCGACCATGGCGCGGGCGCAAGCCGATCTCGCCAACGCGCGCGCGAACGTGGTGCGCCAAGAGGTCGCCCTCCGGGATGCCAAGATCAAACTGGACTCCCGGACACGCCTGTTCCGGGAAGGCGGGATCTCGCAGGAGGAGCGCGACTCCTCGCAAGCGGCCTACGATTCCGCGGTGGCCCAGCTGGACGCCGCCCACGCCGGCGTAGGGGCGGCCCAAGCCGCGCTCGAGGTAACGCAGGCCCAGGTGACGTCCGCCGAGGCGCAGGTCCGGCAGAAGCAGGCTGCGGTTGAGCAGGCGCAGGTGGACCTGCGCAACACCTACATCCGGGCGCCCGTGGACGGGATCGTGGTCTCCCGGAACGTGGACGTCGGGCAGACGGTGGCAGCCTCGCTCCAGGCGCCCACGCTGTTTCTGATCGCCCAGGACCTGACCAAGATGCAGGTGGATACCAACGTGGACGAGGCGGACATCAGCCGGGTGAGCCTGGATCAGGAGGCCACGCTTCACGGTCGATTCGTATCCCAGCTTGACCTTCCGGGGCCGGGTCGTCCAGATCCGCCAGGCGCCGCAGGTCGTCCAGAACGTCGTGACCTACAACACCGTGGTGGCGGTGGCGAACCCTGAATTGAAGCTGAAGCCGGGCATGACGGCCAACGTGAAGATCCTGGTTGCGCGCCGCGAGAACGCGGTCCTGATCGCGAACGCCGCCTTCCGCGTGCGGGTGGATGGGACCGCCTCCGGTGGCGCCACCGGGCAGCGGCCGGCCGCCAGGACGAGTCAGCCCGGCATGATGGCGCCCATGATGCCGCCCATGATGGCCGGGGGTCGCGGCGCCGACGGCGGCGGCCGCCAGGTCATGCCGAACAGCCGGCAGCGGGTGTGGATCCTCCAGGACGGCAAGCCGGTGGAGCGGCAGGTTCAGACCGGATTGAGCGACGGCCAGAAGACCGAGATCCTGGAAGGGCTGTCGGAAGGCGACGCGGTGATCGTGGGGCTGGGTTCCGCAACGCGGGGCGGGACCGGCGGGACAGGGAACCCGCGGCTCCGGCTCTAGCGGGCCGTTGAAAAGGCCCATCTGCGGCGTTGGAGTGCTCAGGGGCTCGCTGCGGCGTACCTGGAGTACGCCTTGACCCACCTTCGGTGGGTGCCCCGCCCTTCGCCCGCCGCCTTGCATCTGGACCTTTTTGAGCGGTCCGGACAAAACGGGTTTTTCAGCCTGCCGATCTCGTGGCGGCGTTTTTCCATGAACCGCAGTCTGCAATCCATATTTGGAAATCTGTATGGCGCTGATCGAAGTTGAGGGGCTCGGGAAGACGTACCAGACGGGCGAGGTCGCGGTCGAGGCCCTGCGCGGCGTGGACGTGTCCATCGCGGCGGGAGAGTTCGTCGCCATCATGGGGCCGTCCGGGTCGGGGAAGTCCACCTTCATGCACATCCTGGGGTGCCTGGACAAACCCAGCATTGGGCGTTACCGATTGGACGGCCACGACGTCGGCGCCATGAACCGGGACCAACTGGCGCACACCCGAAACAAGCAGCTCGGGTTCGTGTTCCAGACCTTCAACCTGCTGCCCCGCACCAGTGCGCTGGAGAATGTCGAGCTGCCCCTCCTGTATAACGGCGGCTCGCGGCACGAGCGGCACGCGCGGGCGCGCCAGCGCCTGCACCAGGTCGGCCTCCAGGGCCGCGAACTGCATCACCCCAACCAGCTGTCCGGCGGACAGCAGCAGCGGGTGGCCATCGCCCGGGCCCTGATCAACGACCCGCCCGTGCTGCTGGCGGACGAGCCGACGGGCAATCTGGACTCCCGCACCAGCGTGGAGATCATGGCGATTTTCCAGCGGCTCAACCGGGAGCAGGGGATCACGGTGATCCTGGTGACGCACGAGCCGGACGTGGCCGCCTATGCGTCGCGGGTGATCCACTTCCGCGACGGTCGGATCGTGAAGGACGAGCGGGTGGCGTCTCCGCGGGATGCGGTGGCGGAAATGGCCGCCCTGGTCTGACGCGCGTGCCGGGCGGGGGCTCGAGGTCCCCGCGAAGGAGTCTCGACGATGTTTGTCCTGGCCAGCATCCGGATCGCGCTGCGGGCGCTGCGCGTGAACAAGCTCCGCTCCGCCCTCACCATGCTCGGCATCGTGATCGGCGTCGGGGCGGTCATCGCCATGGTGGCCATCGGCAGCGGGGCCTCGCAGCGCATCTCGGAGCAGATCTCGAGCATCGGATCCAACCTATTGATCGTCCTGCCGGGCAGCGCGACGAGCGGCGGGATGCGGATGGGCCACGGCTCGACGATGACGCTGACCGAGGAGGACGCGCGGGCCATCGCCACCGAGGTGCCCGGCGTGGTGACGGCCAGCGGCTCCATGCGCGGCGTCGCCCAGATCGTCTTCGGGAATCAGAACTGGTCCACCGCGATCCAGGGGACCATGCCGGATTACCTCGAGATCCGCGATTGGGAGCTGGATTCGGGACGGTTCTTCACCCAGGAAGACGCCGATGGCGCGACCAAGGTGGCGGTCCTGGGGCAGACGGTGAAGGAGAGTCTCTTCGGCGATGGCGACGCCATTGGCCAGATCATCCGGATCAAGAAGGTGCCCTTCACCGTCATCGGCATCCTGACGCGGAAGGGGCAGTCCACCTGGGGGCAGGACCAGGACGACACGGTGGTCATCCCGCTCAGCACCGCCAAGAAGCGCGTCCTGGGCGTGAGCCAGGCCAACGCCCGGTTCGTGGGGGTGATCCAGATCAAGGTGGCGTCGCCCGACCTCCTGCAGGACGTCCAGCAGCAGGCGACCGACCTCCTTCGACAGCGGCACCGGCTGCAGCCGTTCCAGGACAATGATTTCGACGTCCGCAACCTGGCCGAGACGTTCGCGGTCCAGGCGGAGAGCAGCCGCACCATGACGCTGCTCCTGGGGGCGATCGCCTCGGTCTCCTTGCTCGTCGGGGGCATCGGCATCATGAACATCATGCTGGTGTCGGTGACGGAACGGACCCGGGAGATCGGCCTGCGCATGGCGGTCGGAGCACGGAGCCGCGACATCCTCGGGCAGTTTCTGGTGGAGGCGGTCACCCTCGCCCTGGTGGGGGGCATCCTGGGGATCCTCCTGGGGGTCGGCGGGTCCGCCCTCATCGCCATGTTGGCCAAATGGTCCACCCTCATCACGCCCACTTCCATCGCCGTGGCCTTCGGCTCGTCGGCATTCATCGGCATCTTCTTCGGCTATTTTCCTGCCAGGAAAGCCGCCTACCTTGACCCCATCGAGGCGCTGCGCTACGAGTGACGCGCCGCCCCATCGTTGTTGCGGGGGCTTTCGAGCGATCCCAGGACATGCTATAGTGCCGGTCTGATGGACCAGCGCGAAGGTGGGTTCGAGTTCTTCGCGGTTCCGGCAGACATGGGGATCCGGTCGTGGGGCCCGGATGTGCCGGCGGTCTTTCGGCACGCCGCCCGCGCCCTTTGGAGTCTCCTGGTGGAGCCTGCGTCCGTGGAACCGCGACAGACGGTCGCCGTGTCGCTGGAGGCGGGAGACCGGGAGGCGCTCTTGGTCGCCTGGCTGAACGAGTTGCTCTACCTGTACGAGACGCAGCGGCTCATCGGCGCGGACTGCGCGTTCCGCGCGATGGGCGACACGCACCTTTCTGCCGAGATCTGGGGTGAGGCGGTCGATCGCACACGACACACGATCGCCGGCCATGTCAAGGCGGCCACCTATCACCAGCTCCAGGTCCGCCCCGCGGGGGACGGCTGGGAGGCCCTGATCGTGGTGGATGTGTGAGGCGGCGGAGTCAACTGGGCAACTGGTCAACTGGTCGGACAAGTGAGTTGGAACCACGGTTGGATCTTTTCCAATTGACGCATCGACGAATTGACGAGTCGACTTCATCGCGGAGGTTAAGAGATGGCAGACATCGTGTGGATCTTCGGGAAGGACACCTGACCCCATACTACAGCCGCCCGTGAGGAGTACGGCAAGCGCAAGGTGACCGTCAAGTACGTGAACGTGACCAAGGACCCGGCAGGCATGAAGCAGATGCTGCAGCACTCCAAGGGGGACCGGACGGTCCCGGTGATCGTGGACGGGAGCGCGGTCACGATCGGGTACAACGGAGCCGGGTGATCCGTCTGAGTGTGTCCGCCGGCGGCGGACCAACGGTGGTCAAGGAGTCAATTGGTCGATTGGTGGAGTTGGGGACCCGGCTAAGAGCTTCCCAATTGACTCGTCGACGCGTTGACGCGTCGACTTGATCTGTTTAACGAGGTGATGCATGCACGATGACCACGAGGAGGGCCCGACCGGGGAGATGTGGGAGTGGCTGGCCACCCTGCGCGGTCTCGACCTGACCGACGCGGAGGTCGAGGCCGCGGCGAAGCGCCTCCTGGCGGACCCGGAGCGCGCGCTGCCCATCTTGCTGGCGCAGTTCACGGATCCCGCGGAGGACCCGGCCTTGCTGGCGGTCACGACCGTCGCCTTAAAGGGTTGGGCGGCGCCGTTTCCGGTCAAACCGCTCGAAACGCTTTTGCGCAGCAAGGATGTCGGCGCGCTGGGCAAGGCCTTGATTATGACCGTGCTCGAACGGTATGGCTTGGCCACGGACAACCCCGACTTCTTTGGCGTGGGGATCAACCTGGAAGAGTACGAAATCGACCGAACGCCGGGGGACCGAGGAGCATCCCAGAATTGATGTCGCCGACGCAGGTCCCGCAGTCAGTCGCAATCATCGGGGCGGGAGCGTGGGGGACCAGCCTGGCCTCGGTCCTCGCCGACCGGTATCGCGAGGTTGCGCTCTGGGTGTACGAGACCGACCTGGCTGCGGCGATGGCCGAGGTTCGGGAGAATCGCCCGTATCTGCCCGGTGTCCGGCTGCCGGAGGCGGTCCGGCCGACGTCGTCTCTCGAGGAGGCGCTCAGCGGGAAGCCCCTGGTCGTCTTCGTGGTTCCGTCGCATGTGTTCCGGGGAATCGTGGAGCGGGCGCAACCCTTCCTGCGGCCAGGCGTCGTGCTGGTCAGCGCCACGAAGGGGCTCGAGGTGGAGAGCCTCTGCACCATGTCCCAGATCATGCAACAGGTTCTCGCCCCTGCGTATCATTGCAACCTGGCCGTGCTCTCTGGGCCGAGCTTCGCCCGGGAAGTCGCGGCGCGGCGCCCGACCGCGGTGGTGGCGGCGGCGGACGACCCGGCCGTCGCAGAGACGGTGCAGCGCGCCGTGAGCGGCGGCCCGCTCCGGGTGTATGCGGGGACGGATCGGCGCGGGGTGGAGCTGGGGGGCGCGGTCAAGAACGTGATCGCGATCGCCGCCGGGATCGTGGATGGGTTGGCACTGGGTACGAATGCCCGGGCAGCGCTGGTGACCCGGGGGCTGGCGGAGATGACCCGGCTGGGTGTGGCGATGGGTGCCCAGGCAGGGACCTTTTCCGGCTTGGCCGGGATGGGCGACCTGATCCTCACCTGCACGGGCGACCTCTCCCGCAACCGGAGCTTCGGCCGGCAACTGGCGGAAGGGGCGCGACCCGAAGCATTGCTGGCGGCGTCCCGGACCGTGGCCGAAGGTGTCAACGCCTGCCGCTCCGTGGTGCATCTGGCGGAGCAGCATCGCGTCGAGATGCCGATCTGCCTGGCCGTGCACCGCGTGCTTTTCGAGGGGCAGGACCCTCGCGATGCCGTGGAGCGGCTGATGGCGCGGGACCTGCGATTTGAGGGGGAGTGAGCCGCGGAGAACGGGAGTCGAGTGAGTCCACCCAGTTATTGCGTCTGGTGAGTCAGGAGAGTGGAGTAGCTGGCAGCGGGCAGCATGGCAGAGCGCAACCGCGTCTATTGAGCCTGCCCAGTTATTGAGTTATTGAGTCGGAAACCAGGGAGGCGACAGATGCCGCCGCTGGTCCGACCGCAGAAACTCAATAACGCAACGGACTCAACAACTCAATAGACGGATTAGGCCAGAGAGGAGTCTCGCATGCGAGTTGCCGTGATGGGGAGCGGGGGGGTTGGCGGGTATTACGGCGGGCGGTTGGCGGCGGCGGGCGAGGACGTCACGTTCATCGCCCGGGGCGCGCATCTGGCTGCGATTCAGCGGGACGGTCTGCACGTGAAGAGCGTGGCGGGGGACTTTCACGTTCGGCCCAAGGCCACCGACGATCCGGGCACGATCGGCGTCGTGGACCTGGTGCTCTTCGCGGTGAAGGGGTACGACACCGAGATCGCCGCGGAGCGCGTGCGGCCCGTGGTGGGACCGGAGACGACGGTACTCTGCGTGCAGAACGGCGTGGACAACGAAGAGAAGCTGGAACGCATCTTGGGGAAATCCCACATCCTGGCCGGCGTCGTGCACGTCCTGTCCACCATCAGTGCGCCCGGCGTCATCTCGCAGACCGCGGGGCCGCGGTCGCTCAAGTGCGGCGAGACGGACGGCCGCGTCTCGCCCCGCGTGACCCGCATCGTCGAGGCGTTTGTGCGCGCCGGGGTCGGCGCCGAGGCGTCCGCCAAGATCCTGGTGGACCTGTGGGAGAAGTACCTGTTCATCTGCGCCCACGGAGGGGTGACGGCACTTGGGCGGCTGGGGATCGGGGAGATCCTGGGCTGCCCCGAGACCGCCCGGTTCTACCGCGCCGTGATGGAGGAGATCGCCGCGGTCGGCCGGGCCAAGGGCGTCGCCTTGCCCGCCGACGCGGTGGATCGCGCCCTCGCCTTTGCCGGGAAGCTGCAGCCCGAGATGCGCTCCTCGCTGGCCCACGACCTGGACCGGGGGAACCGGCTGGAGATCGAACCGCTCATGGGCGCGGTGATCCGGTACGGGGCGGAGGTCGGTGTCCCGACGCCGCTCAACGCCGTCATCTACGCGTGTCTCCTCCCGCACCACCGGCGCGCGGTGGCTGCCAGGGAGAGGCACACCCCCTGACCGACGGGACTCGTGTGCGGATCGCACCGCCGGGGTGGCAGCCCAGGCGGCCGGAAAGCCGTTGTCAAAGAGCACATTGACCGGAGACATTCCGGGAACGGCATAAGGAGCCGTTGGAACGCGGCGGAGCGTGGCATGCCGGCGAATCTGACCCCGCAGTACCTGGAAGCCGACCGGCGTTTCCGGGAGGCGAAAACCCCAGAGGAAAAGCTGGCGGCGCTGGACGAGATGCTGGCCGTCATCCCGAAGCACAAAGGGACGGAGCATCTGCGGGGGGATCTGAAGCGCCGTTACGCCAAGCTGAAGGCGGATGCCGAGGTCGCCCGGAAGCGCCGGGGTGGCTTCTCGGTCGCGGTGGACCGCGAGGGGGCGGGGCAGGTGGTGCTGGTCGGCCCGCCGAACGCCGGAAAATCCGCCCTGGTGGCGGTCCTCACCAAATCCCCGACCGAGGTCGGCGAGTATCCCTTCACCACCCGGAAGCCGATCGCCGGGATGATGCCCTTCGTCAACATCCAGATCCAGCTTGTCGACCTGCCGGCCGTCTCGGACACGTACATGGAACCCTGGGTGCCGTCCTTGGTCCGCCCGGCGGATCTGTGTCTGATCGTGGCCGATCTGGCGAGCGGTTCGCTGCTCGAGGATCTGGCGCAGACGCTGACGATCCTGGAGCGGAGCAAGGTGACGCTGGTCGCGCCGGGGGACAGCGAGGCCCCGGCCATCGGGTGGGCCCGAAAACCGGCGGTCCTGGCGGCGAACAAGCTGGATGCACCGGACGCCGAGGACGCGCTGGAGATTCTGCGGTCGGAATACGCGACTCGATTCCCGGTGTGCGCCGTGTCGGCAGACACGGGCCAAGGGCTGGAGGCCCTGCGCCGCGGAATCTACGACGGCCTCCGGATCGTGCGGGTGTACTGCAAACCCCCGGGCGAGGACCCCTCCATGAAGTCGCCCGTGGTGCTCCCGTGCGGGAGCACCGTGGTCGAGATGGCGGAGAGCATCCACAAGGACTTCGCCCACCAGCTGAAGTTCGCCCGGATCTGGGGATCCGGCAAATTCGATGGCCAGCGGGTCCAGCGCGACTACATTGTCCAAGACGGCGACATCTTCGAGTTCCACATCTAGGTGCGGTCCGCAGCGTCCCGGAGGGGATGGCGGGGTCTACTGCCTGGTCCTGCACCTCGCACGACCCCAGCTGATCGTGTGCGGGGCGCTCGGCACCCGTCGTCTGGCGGCCGGCTGGTACGTGTACGCAGGTTCGGGTAAGCGGACTCTGGGTGCGCGACTGGCCCGACACCTGCGACGGAAAAAGGCGCCCCACTGGCATGTGGATTCCCTGCGTGCTGCGGCCCGCATCCGGCAGGTGTGGATCTGGCGGTGGGCTGCCGGGGCGGAGTGTCGGACGAATGCCTGGCTCCAGGCACGCACCGGGGCGGCCATCCCCTGGCCGGGCTTCGGATCCTCGGACTGCCGGTGCGCCTCGCACCTCACCGCGTTCCGCACCCGGCCGCGTCCACGGTGGGGCGGCGGCGTGCCGCGTCCGGTTCTCGTGCTCGACATCGAGGACGGATAGTTCGGATCGTCCGCCGCGACGTTCAGCGCCACCCGCCCGGCGGCCGGCATTTGACCGTCCAGGCGAAGCGGCGTATACTTCATCCCAACGCCGTGTCTTGGCGTGAAAAGGAGCCGCCGTGACGACTGACAAGGAGAACCAGGCGAAGCCGACCGGGTCCCCCGAGGACGCGGTGGACATGTGTCCATACTGGCATCAGATGGCCGGGGATTTCGCGTCGATGTATCCGTCCGGCGGGTACTGCACCGCCGGCTGCCATGAGAAGGTCAAGGTCATGGCGGGGAAGACGGTGGAAGACGTCTGTATTCTGAAATACGGCGACTGCGAAGGCTACCAGCGGGTCCGCACCGAGGATGAGGCCAAGGACCGCAAGACGCCGGACACGCGTCGCCGATAACGGATCTCACCCCATGGGCGTTGTCCTACGCGCGACTGGCGGTCGCCGCTGGTGGCGATGGACCATGGGGTGTCGTGTTGTGAGCCGCCCGGATCACGCCCTGCCCCGGATCTCTTTCTCGTGTTAGGAGCCGTTACGAAATAACCTATACATCCCTTTCTATTTCGTTACGGCTCCTTATGCCGTTTCGGAATGTCTCGGCTCAACTTATTCTTTGACAACGGCTTACCAAGTGTCATGCCTCACGCGGTCGCTCCGCGCGGCGCGTTCCGATGCCTGTCGGGCCGCGCGAGAGGCACAGGGCGGCAGCCGGCGGCAGGGTGACCGTCATCCGGGGACCGATTCCGTCACTGGAGACGACCGACCATGACTACGACATTCCAGGTCATCATCGTGGGGGCGGGTCCCGCCGGCATCTTTTCCGCGCTGGAGCTTGCACGCTTGGGCGTGGACGGCATTCTGGTGCTGGAGAAGGGCCCGGATCTGCCGGAGCGGAAGTGCCTGGGCCGGGCGGCCTCCACGCTGAGCGGCTGGGGAGGCGCCGGCGCCTACAGTGACGGCAAGCTGGCGCTGTCGACGGAGATCGGCGGGTTCCTGGGGCAGTACTGCACCGCGGCCCAGCTGACGGCCTTGGTGGAGGACGTCGATGCGACGTACCGGGCGTTCGGCGCGCCGGTGGAGCTCCACGGGTCGGACGTGGAGGCCGTCGCCCGGCTGCAGCGTGACGCGGCGCGCCTCGACATGAAGCTGATCCCGAGCCGGTACCGGCATCTCGGCACCGACGGCTGCGAGGCGCTGGTCGGCAAGCTCCGGGAATTCCTGGGGGGCCGCGTGGCGATCCGGTGTGCGGCGCCCGTGGCCGAGGTGCTGACGCGGGACGGGGCCGTGCGCGGGGTGCGCCTGGAGGACGGCAGCGAGATCGGCGCCCCGCGCGTCATCCTGGCGCCGGGCCGGGAGGGGTCCGCGTGGCTGGCGCGGGAAGCGGCCCGGCTGGCGCTGCACACCACCATCAACCCGGTGGACATCGGCGTGCGGGTCGAGGTGCCGGCGTCGGTCATGGAGGAGATCACGCAGGCCACCTACGAGGCCAAGATCGTCTATTACACGCGCCGGTTCGAGGACATGGTCCGGACGTTCTGCATGTGCCCGCACGGCGAGGTCATCCGGGAAGATCTCGGAGGGCTGTACACCGTGAACGGGCACAGCTATGCGCATGGCGCGACGGGCAACACCAATTTTGCCCTCCTGGTCAGCAAGACGTTCACCGAGCCGTTCCACGAGCCGATCGCCTACGGCCGGTACATCGCGCAGCTCGCCAACATGCTGGGGGGCGAGGTCCTCGTCCAGCGGGTCGGGGACCTACGCCAGGGCCGCCGCTCCACCCCGGGGCGGCTGGCCCGGGGATTGGTGGAGCCGACACTCAAGGGGGCGACGCCCGGGGACCTCAGCCTGGTCCTGCCGTATCGCTACCTGGCCGACATCCTGGAGATGCTGGAAGCCCTCGACCGGCTGGCGCCGGGAGTGAACTCGGTCCACACGCTGCTGTACGGGGTCGAGGTGAAGTTCTATTCGCTGCAGTTGCGCCTGAGCCGGGCGCTGGAGACAGAGGTGTCCGGGCTGTATGCCGTGGGGGACGGCGCCGGGGTGAGCCGGGGCCTGGTGCAGGCATCGGCATCGGGCGTTCTGGCGGCTCGGGCCATTGCCGCCCGATTGACCGGCGACACCCCTCCGAATGGCGCCGCGCAGTGACGCGCGGCCGGGATATGGCACGCGATGGGTGCCAGGGTTATGCCGGCGGGTCGGGGGACGGACCAGCGTTGGACGCCAGGGGTGTGCCCTCGAGGACCTGCTGTGCCTTGCCGAGCAACTCCTTGGCGGTGGGGAAGGTGAGCCGGGCGAGCGCCGCGTCGAACGAGGCCCAGACGTATCCGCAGTGCTCGTGCGAGAGGACGACCTCTGCCCCGGCCGTCTCGGCCAGGAAATACACGACGACTTTCCGCATCAGCTCGCCCGCCCGCCGGTAGGCGTAGCTCATGCGCTCCTCGTACCCCGGGATGAACCGGGGATCCTGAATGCCGGTTTCTTCTGCGAGTTCCCGCCGGGCGGTGGTCGCGGGGTCTTCCCCCGGCTCGATGTGGCCCTTGGAGAAGTCCCAGTGGGACCCGTAATCGAGAATGAGGTACTCCCGCTGCGGGACGCTGCGGAAGAGAATGACTCCGGCGGAGATCTCGTAGCCCATGCCAGAGTTATACCCCGAGCGGAGGGCTCTTGCCAAGCGAATGATCCCAGAAGTGCAGCAGGGCGCCCGACGCGGAACTTCGGATTGAACACGCCGACCCGGCGCGGCACCGTGGAGGGCAGGAGGCGAACACGATGAGCCGACGGACGCCGACCGTGGGGCGCAAGGTGCCCCGCAGCTCCTACGTGCAGGATCGCCGCGCGATCCTGAAACTGGTGCCGAAGCTGCGGAAGATCAAGCCGGCGAAGGGGGGTTGATCACGCGCCGGCGCAGAAGGGCACGTCGCAGCCGCCTGCCAGCCGCAATGAACCCGTCAGCACAAGGAACGAGGGAACCCGTGAGCGACACCGGCAAACCTGGACGCGCCGACTTCCGGTTCTGGTGGTCCGAGACCGTCCGCTGGGGCGACATGGACGCCATGAATCATGTCAACAATATCGTCTACCTGCAGTACCTGGAATCCGCCCGGGTCGGGTATTTCGAGACCCGGGGCTGGAACACCCGGGACATCGGGCCGACGGCGCAGGGGCCGGTGGTGGTGTCCCAGACCTTCAACTACCGCCGCCAGCTCCACTACCCGAGTGCGTTGGACATCGGCGTCGCCTGCCCCGAGATCCGAAACCGCAGCTTCGTCCTGACGTACGCAATCTTCCGGCACGGCACCGACGACCTCATCGGCGACGGCAGCAGCGTCCTGGCCTGGCTGGACTACGGGCTGGGCAAGGCCGTGGAGATCCCGCCCGCGGTCCGGGAGCACCTGACCGCCGGGTGACCCCGCGCCCGCCACCTCCGGGTGCATCTTGGCCGTGCGGACCCGCCCACCCAGGAGACTAGGGTCTGCTTGACGCACCTATGTGTCGAGTAGTATATTGGTAGTATGAAAATCAAGACTTCAATCACACTCTCCGAAGAACTCCTCCAGGAGGTCGATGCGCGGGTCGAAGCGCAGCGGCGCAGCCGGTCGGATTTCATCGAAGAGGCCGTGCGGGCCTTTCTCGCCGGCGCCGATCGGGCGGCACTTCAGGCCCGCGAGGCCGCGCTGCTCCGAAAACATGCCGCCGCGCTGAGCGCCGAGATGGCGGACGTGCTCGAATATCAGGTCCTGTCGTGAGGCGCGGAGACCTGTACCGCGTTGCCCACCCCTCCCGCACCGACCCCAAACGTTTCCGGGTATTCGTCGTTGTCAGTCGGCAAGTTCTCTGCAACACAGTCGAGTATAGCACCGTGATTTGCGCGCCCGTCTCCTCCAGCCGGGCCGGTTTGGGGACCCAGGTGCCCGTCGGGGAAGCGGAAGGCCTGAGACATGCAAGCGCCATCCATTGCGACGGCCTGGTCAGCTTACCGAAGAGTGCCCTGACAGACTACGTAGGCAGCCTTGGTCCGCAGAAGCTGGCGGCACTCCACATCGCCCTCAAGGTCGCACTCGATCTCCTCGACTAACGGGCCTTCCCGGTATTTGGCGGAATCAGGCACCCCGTGGCGTCTTTCCGCCGGGTCCGATGGCCTTCTCGTCTCTGGGGGTGGCCGGAGGCGCCAGACGGAAGGGAAGCGGGTGCCCTCGCGCGCAGGGGTGTGGGCCGACCGTCCGCACCGGGGAGCGGTGCGCGGGCGGGCGATTGGCCGGACGGTGTGTATTGACAATGTGTACGCATATCTGAATATAGGATGCCTACACAGGAGGAAGGCGATGCGGAACACCAGTACCAAGGAACGCGCGAAACAAAGCGTCACGATTAATCTTCGGGCAGACCAGGTCAAGCGGGCGCTGATCGATCGCGCGGCAGACCGGCTCGGGAAGAACCGGTCGGAGTTCATGCTGGAGGCGGCGTGCCGGGCAGCCACGGCCGTCCTGCTGGACCAGCGGTTGTTTCTGCTCGATGACAAGGCCTACAAGCGGTTTACGGCTGCGCTGGACAAGTCCCCGGCAGAGAATAGTCGTCTGCGGCGGCTGTTGCGGACGAAGGCGGCCTGGGAGTCATGACCGGCGGCGCACAGGAGATCCGCGCACCGGAACACCTGACGGCGGCGCATGACGTGTCGGCGTTTGATTCTGGCGTGCCGGATCTGGATGACTGGTTACGAAAGCGCGCCCTGGCGAATGAGGACACCGGGGCGTCGCGGACCTACGTGGTCTGCGCCGGGGGGCGGGTGGTGGGGTATTACGCGTTGGCAAGCGGCGGCGTGGCTCAGGCCCAGGCACCGGGCCGCGTCCGACGGAATATGCCGGACCCCGTGCCGGTGATGATCCTCGGCCGGCTGGCCGTGGACCGGACCTGGCAGGGCCGGAACCTGGGGCGCAGCCTGCTGCGCGACGCGGTCCTGCGGATACTGCAGGCCGCCACGATCGGCGGGATACGGGCTATTCTGGTCCACGCGATCTCCGAGGAGGCCAAACGGTTCTATCAGCGATACGGGTTCGGCGAGTCACCGGTCGATCCGATGACCTTGATGATGACCGTGGCGGATGCCGAGAAGGCGCTGTCTGGGAGATAACGGGTGGGCGTTTTCCGGGTCGTGACCTGGGACAAACACCCGGCATTCCGCATTGGGGAGGAAATCGTGAGTCACCCGGAAAGGCCCACGCGGTCCGCGTTCCAGTTCTGGTGGTCCGAGACCGTCCGCTGGGGCGACATGGACGCGCTCCGGCACGTCAATAACGTCGCCTACCTTCAGTACTTGGAATCGGCGCGGATCGGATTTTTCGAAGCCAAGGGGTGGAACAGCGTGGACATCGGGGCCGCGGGCCAGGGCCCGGTCGTCGTCTCGCAGACATTCAACTACCGGCGGCAACTCCATTATCCGGCCGAGGTGGAAATTGGGGTCGCCTGCACCGAGGTTCGGCAGCGCAGTTTTGTCTTGTCGTATGGGGTGTTTCGAAAGGGGACTGACGAGCTCATCGGGGACGGAAGCACCGTCCTCGTTTGGCTGGATTACGCGGCCAACAAGGCGGTCGAGATTCCATCGAACGTCCGCGCGTTTCTGACGTTGGGGTAACCAGATGCCGCAATCGATGCGGGCTGTGCAGGTTTCGCTCCATCGCGGGTGCGCTTGGCGCTGGTGGTGACCCGCGCGGGCCTCTCCCCTGGGCTGGCGCCCAACACGCGAAGACATTACTCCCCGCCGGATCCTGGCACCATATCGGAAAGCCTCACTCGTGTCTTGAATTTCGATGTCGGTCAATGTATGCATATGCCATTCATTAACCGACGGAGGAAGTAATGCCAACCGTGCAAAAGAGCCTACGCATGTCGGATACCCTGGCGCAAGCCATCACCGACGCCGCCGAGGCCACCGGGAGAGATTTTACAGCCGTGGTCACTGAACTCCTGTCGGAGGCAATCGCCATCCGGCAGTGTCCAGGGATCGCCTTTATGGATGGCGCCACCGGGCGGCGGGCGATCCTGGCCGGCACCGGCCTGGATGTCTGGGAGGTCGTCTACGCGTACGAGCACCTGGATCGGAGCTTTGACGCGCTGCGCCACGCGTTCAGCCATCTGACAGAGCCCCAACTCCGAGCCGCGTTAAGCTATGCCGTTCGGTATCCGGAGGACATCCGCCGCCGCATCATGGCCAACGACGCATGGACTCCGGAGCGACTCGCCCGGGAGTTGCCGATCTTCGTCCCCCCCAGCGCATGAGATACTATCTGGACGAAGACTTGGACCCGGCCATCGCCGTGGCGGCCCGGGCCCTCGGTGTTGACATCGTCAGTGCCCACGAATGTGGTGCCTTGGCGCTGACGGATGAGGCCCAGCGTGCGCGGGCGGCCTCCGAGCGACGCTGTCTCGTCACCTTCAATCGGAATGACTTCCAAGTGGTCACCCGGATGGCGTATGACAAGCAGGCGCCCCACTGCGGCGTCTTGATCGTCGTCCCTCAATGGCGGTACAGCCGGCACGGCGTAATCGCCAACGCACTCGCCGCGCATAGTGCACGTTTCCCCGAAGCCACGCTCCCCGCCTACACGATCGCGTATCTCACACCCCCGGATCCTGCCTGACCGTGGACCCGATCCGGCTGCACACAGCCACCGGACAGACGGCGGGTGCACAGGGGCCTCGCCTCCGCGTGAATCGGCTCGGCGATTCTCCCTTGACCCCTCCCGGAAAACAGGGCATACTTTCGTTTGCCCGATTATCGGGCATTCAGTCTTTCAACGGAGAACGCCCATGCCGACCACAGAAGCGAGCAAAGTGGGAAAGCGGGGAATGGTGGTCCTGCCTGCCAAGCTCCGGAAGCGATTCGGGATCGAGGAGGGGGCCTACATCATTGCTGAGGAGCGGGACGAAGGCATTCTCATCCGTCCCGCCGCGGTGACCCCCGTCGAGATGTACACCCCGGAGCGGGTGGCAGAGTTCCTCCTCGGCAGCGCCGTGGATAAGCCGTCCTACGCCAAGGCCGTCGCCACGGTCCGCCGGATGGGGCTCGATCCAACCAAGATCGACCACGTCAAGCCGCGGAGGCGCAAAGCCGGTGCAAAGAATAAATGGCCAAGTTATTTCGTAACGGCTCCTAAGTGGACCGTCTGTTCCTCGATGCCTGTGTCGTCTTCTCGGCCGCGTACACTCCGTCGTCGCCCCTCCGGAGGCTGTGGGCGTTGAGGGATGCACGGCTGCTGGCGTCCGCGCTCGTGATCGAAGAGGAAGGATCGTCCCGTCCTCCTCGCCGCGTTAGCTGGTCGCGCGACGCACCTCCTCACCGTGGACAAAAAGCACTTCGGCTTTCTTTTCGGGAAGACGGTGGAACAGGTCCTGATACTCTCGCCGGGGGAGTACCTGATGCGACGGTTGTAGCAAAACCTGCCCGGATCCGGAATCGGATCGCCCTTGGCCTAGAATTCCCAAACGACCACTTGTGGAAGCAACGCTCCCAATATCGCTTGACGGTCCAACCAACAGGTGCGGTTATCAGGGGGAGTAATCGCACCTGAATCCGAGGAATCATGCGCGCACCGACGAAGTTCTCGCAGGACATCGTCCCCCTGAGCGACCTGAAGGTGAATCCCGGTCGAATCGTTCATCAGGTCGAAGAGACCCGCCGGCCGGTGCTGCTGACCAACCGCGGGCGCGGCGTCGCAGTGGTTCAGGCGCTCGCAGAGTATGAGGCGGAGTCGGAGGAGCGCGCCTTTCTGCGCGGCGTCGTCCAGGGACTGATGGACCTGGAAGAGGGTCGCGAGACGGACCTCTCGGCCGTCAAGATCCGGCTAGGCCTCACCTGACATGCCTCGCAAGCGCCGGATCCGCTTCGCCGCCTCAGCCGTCGATGACCTTGAGGGGATGCGTGCGTGGTACCGCGAGCGTGAGGTGCCCGAGGTCGGCGAGCGACTCCTCCACGAGGTCATCGCGGCGGTCGAGCGACTCGCAGACTTCCCGGAGAGCGGGCGTGTCGTTCCCGAGTTCGGTGTCGCGCAGCTCAGGGAGGTCATCCATCCGCCATTCCGCATCGTCTATCGTGTGGACAAGGACCGCGTGCGCATCGTGCGAGTGTGGCGGAGCGAGCGACTCATGCGGATGCCGTAAACGAACCACGGTCCCGGGGATGAGCCCGCGGCCTCGGTCGACGGTCGCCCGGGGCTGCGGAGCTCCTCGCGGTGGTCCCTACGCAGGCGCGGGTCCAGGAATCAAGGCGCTTGCGCACGTCGTGGAAGACTGTGCGCTCTCAGCCGGCCGCTTGGTCCAGCGGTTACCGCATGTCCGCTGTGCGTCCTGCGGTGAACGTTTCTTTGACGTCACCGCGATAACCACGATTGAGGCGACGGCACATCGCTCGGCGCGAAAGCGCCTCGCGTAATCGAGGATCCCTTCCCCGCCTCTTACAACGGTCACCTGGGCACCCCGTGGCGTGATCCGCCGACGTGGTGAAATCTGATCTTCCCTCGGTCCGGTCGGCTTAGGAGCCGTTACGAAATAACCTATACGTCTCTTTCTATTTCGTTACGGCTCCTTATGCCGTTTCGGAATGTCTCCGCTCAACTATTCTTTGACAACGGCTTACGCGAACGGCGCCGGATGGCCGAGGAGGATCTCGTAGGCCTCCAGGTACTTGGCGCGCGTCTTGGCGATGATGTCGGCGGGCAGGGGTGGCGGTGGCGGCTGCTGCGGCCACTTGATCGAGAGGAGATAGTCCCGAAGGAACTGCTTGTCGAAGGACGGCTGGGGGCCGCCCGGTTTGTACGCCGCCTTGGGCCAGAACCGTGACGAATCCGGGGTGAGGACCTCGTCCACCAGGATGACGGTTTCCCCGACCAGGCCGAACTCGAACTTGGTGTCTGCCAGGATGATGCCGCGCGCCTCGGCGATGTCCCGCGCCCGGCGATAGACGGCCAGGCTCAGGGCTGCGCAGCCGCTCCGCCAGGTCCCCGCCCAAGTCCCGCACCATACGGTCGAACGACACGTTCTGGTCGTGGGTGCCGACCTCTTCCTTGGTGGCCGGCGTGAAGATCGGCTCGGCCAGCCGGTCCGATTCCACCAGGCCCGCAGGTAACCGGAGTCCGCAGACGCTGCCCTGTTCGCGGTACTCTTTCCAGCCGGAGCCGCTCAGGTAGCCGCGGACGACGCACTCGAACGGGAGGACGCGTGCCTTGGTGACGTACATGGCGCGATCGCGAAGCGTTTCCGCATACGGCCGGCAGGCGGCCGGGAACTTGGCGACATCGGTGGCCAGAAGGTGCGTCGGGGCCAGGTCGCCGACCTTCGCGAACCAAAAGTTGGAGATTTGCGTCAGGATCTTCCCCTTGTCGGGGATGGGGTCGTTCATGATGACGTCGAAGGCGGAGATCCGGTCCGAGGCGACGATCAAGAGGGCATCGCCCAGGTCGTAGATGTCCCGCACCTTGCCACGCGCCTTGAGGGTGAGGCCGGGGAGATTGGTCTCGAACAATGCTGTGCCCATGGGATCCTCCACTGCGGAAGACAGAATCAGAGGTCAGAACTCAGAGGACACGAACCTGGAACCGCGAACCGAGATCAGCGGTCAGAGAACAGCGAACCGGGAACAGCGAACCGGAAACCGGGAACCAAAAACCGCGAACCGCGAACACAGGACAGACGTCAGAGGTCCGCGGGAGGGCCGCCTGACGACTGCAACGGAATCCTATCACAGGGGGCAGATCGGTCGGAACAAAAACGTGCGCGGTCGACCGACGCGGTCCGGTTGGCAGGAGCGCGCGCGTCACTCGGCGTATCGCAGCACGCCACGTTTGCCCTGGGAGCCGCGTGCGATTTGCGGTCATCAGATGCGCTTCTCTGTGGTACCATTCACCCCATGAATACTCACATCCGTGGCATGACGAGGGGAGGCCGCGGTGCGGCGGCGCTGCTCGCCCTCGCGCTGTGTTTCGGGATCCTGTCCTCCAGTTGGGCCTTCACCGCGGACCCGGAGAAGGATCTCCCGGCGCTGGACCGGCTCGAGATCTTCCAGCCCGGCGAGCCCAGTATCCTGTACGCGAGCGGGGGCGAGCCGTTCGCCTCGCTCGCGCAGGAATTCCGGATCTTTGTGCCTCTCTCGCGGGTTCCCCTGCTCGTCCGGCGTGCCGTGCTGGACGTCGAGGACGCCCAGTTCTACGAGCACGGGGCGATCAGCCTGAAGGGGATGGCGCGCGCCGCGTTGCGGAACCTCACCGCCGCCAAGGTGAAGGAGGGCGGCAGCACCATCACGCAGCAGCTCGCCAAGGGGCTCTTCCTGACCCCGGAACGCACGCTGGCGCGGAAGGTGAAGGAGTTCCAGCTGGCGACCGAGATCGAGCACCGGTACAGCAAGGACAAGATCCTGGAGATGTACCTCAACACCATCTACTTCGGGGGCGGGGCGTACGGCATCGAGGCCGCCGCTCGGACCTACTTCAGCAAGTCCGTCTCGCAGCTCACCCTGGGCGAGGCCGCGCTGGTGGCGGGCCTCGTGAAGGCGCCCAGCCTGTATTCCCCGTTTTCCGACGTGAAGCGCGCCAAGGCGCGGCGGGACATCGTGCTGGGCCGGATGCTGGAACTGGGGCACGCCACGGCGGCGCAGGTGCAGGCCGCGCGGAGTGCGCCGGTGACCTTGAACCCCTTCTTCAAGGCGCGCGGGCTGGCCAGTTATTTCGTGGATTTCTTGCGGAAGGATCTGGAACCGCGCTACGGCCGGGTGTCCTTGACGCGGGGCGGGTTGCGGATCTACACCTCGCTGGACCTGGAGATGCAACAGGTCGCCGGCGAGGTGCTCCGGAACGGCGTGAAGGGCATCGAGAAGACGCTGGCCGGCCGGAAGAAAGTGGCGCCAGCCGACCCGGTCGGCCTGGAGGGGGCCCTGGTGGCGCTCGACCCGGCAACCGGGGAGATCCGGGCCATGGTCGGGGGGCTGGACTACGCGAAGAGCCAGTTCAACCGCGCCGTCCAGGCGCGACGGCAGCCCGGTTCCACGTTCAAACCGTTCGTGTATGCGGCGGCGTTCGAGCGGGGGTTCACGCCGGCGAATCTCATGGACGATTTTCCGATCAGCTACTCGATTCCGCAGAACGGCCGGACGGTGGACTGGCGGCCCGAGAACTTCGACCACCAGTTTCGCGGGCAGGTCACGCTGCGGCAGGCCCTGGAGGAGTCCATCAACGTGCCCACCGTGCGCCTCCTCGAGACGGTGGGCATGGATCCGGTGATCGCGCTGGCACACCGCATGGGCATCAAGTCGGAGCTGCGCCGCGAGTACGGGCTGGCGCTCGGCGTCTCGGAGGTGAATCTGCTGGAGTTGACCGGCGCCTATGCCGTGCTCGGCAACCAGGGACTTCGGATCCCCCCGACGGGTATCCGGCGGATCGTCGGGCCGAGCGGGGAGGTCCTGGCGGCGGCGGCGGCTGCGCCGGAGCGCGTCCTGCGGGAGGAGGTGGCGTTCGTCACGACCAGCGTCCTGCAGGGGGCGGTGGAGCGGGGAACGGCCAAGCGGGGGCGCGTCCCGGGGTGGAGCGTGGCGGCGAAGACGGGCACCAGCCAGGACGCGGTGGACATGTGGTTCGTGGGATACACGCACCGGCTCGCCACGGGTCTCTGGGTCGGGTACGATCAGCCGCGATCGGTGGGCTCGCACGAGACCGCCGGCCGGTTGGCGGCGCCGGTGTGGGCGGACTTCATGCGGCGGGCCTTGCGCAACGTGCCCAACGAGACCCTGCCCATTCCGGAAGGCATCCTGCCGGCGCGCGTGAACTACCGGACCGGCCTCCCGACCAACGCCGGCGATCCCGACGGGATCACGGAATTCTTCATCCGGGGGGACGTGGAGCGGGCGGATTGGCGTGCGCTGGGCAGCGGACCTCCGTTCCGTGTCACCGAGCCGATCCCCATGCCGCCCGGACCATCCTTCCAATTTCCCGTCCCGCCTCCCAGGGTTGGCAGCGACCGATAGGAGCCGTTACGAAATAACCTATACATCCCTTTCTATTTCGTTACGGCTCCTTATGCCGTTTCGGAATGCCTCCGCTCAACTTATTCTTTGACAACGGCTTAGGGCGCGGTGTGCGCGGATTCGCCTGCAGTCGGTCATTCCGCGAGCTTCGTGTACAGCGCGTCATATTTTTCGAGGCTGGCGAGGTACGCGCTCATGACATGCGGGCGCGGCTTGGCGTTCTTGCGCTTCTCGATCAGGTCGGCGAAGGCCTCGTCCACAAGCGTCTGAAGCTGCCGGCCTTCCGTCTCCGCGAGCGTGCGAACGGCCGACAGGATTTCGGAATTGACCTGGGTGGCGAATTTCTTGCGGCGCTGGGACACGACACACCTCCTTTTACACTTTCTGGTTATCATGACATACACTGGCCGATTGACTCATTCGATTTTTTTAGTGTACTCGTTGAATATGTACAGAAATGGAGGATTCCTGCCATGCCAAGGGTAGCGGTCGAAGACAATAGCCGGATGTCCTTGCGGATTCGGGCCGAGGAGAAGGCGACTCTTGTTGCGGGCGGTGGCGCTGAAGCACACCGACCTGACGGAGTTCGTGATTCAGCACGCCGTGCGTGCAGCCAAGGCCGTGATCGAGGAAGCCGATCGGGTGCAGCTCTCCGAGAGGGACAGTCTGCGGGTCCTGGCCCTGCTGGAGAATCCGCCTGAGCCGAATGCCAGACTGCTGGCTGCCGCTCGGGCAGTGCCACGGCGAGCATGGACGGTGACGACATGGCACGAGGAGCCGATCAGCAAGAAACACGATCGGGCACGCGTTCGATTGCTGGCGAAGCAGCACTGAAACACGCCAGGAAATAGTTGGTCAACAGGAGGAGATGTGAACGCTCCATCCGACGGGCGCACGGTATCGCCGGTGACGCTGTCCGTGGTCATCCCGTGCTTCAACGAGGAGCGGACGCTGGGGCCGTGCCTCGAGCGGGTCCTGGCGCTCCGAGGGGCGGACCTGGCGCTGGAGGTCATCATCGTGGACGACTGCTCCAGCGATCGGAGTCTCGAGGTCGCTCGCGCGTACGCGTCCCGGGACCCCGGTATTCTGGTGCTCCATCACGACCGGAACCTCGGGAAGGGTGCCGCCCTGCGGACCGGCATTCAGAAGGCGTCCGGCGACTTCGTGGCGGTGCAGGATGCCGACCTGGAATACAACCCGGCCGATCTGCGCAGCCTGATCGGGCCGCTCCGTGATGGGCGCGCCGATGTCGTGCTCGGGTCGCGGTTCAAGGGGCAAGGGCCGCACCGGGTGCTGTACTTCTGGCACTACTTGGGGAACATGTTCCTCACGCTGCTCTCCAACATGTTCACCGACTTGAACCTCACCGACATGGAGACCTGCTACAAGGTGTTCCGCCGCGAGATCGTGCAACAGATCGACCTGCGGGAGGACCGGTTCGGGTTCGAGCCGGAGATCGTCGCCAAGGTCGCCCACCGGAATCTCCGGATCTACGAGATGGCGATCGCGTACGAGGGGCGGACCTACGAGGACGGCAAGAAGATCACCTGGAAGGACGGCGTCCGCGCGCTCTACTGCATCTTCCGGTACAATTCCCCCTTCCTGCCGCTGCCGATGCAGTTCCTCATCTACGTCCTGATCGGCGGCACGGCCGCCGTGGTGAACCTGGTCAGCTTCCTGATGATCTATGCCGCGGGCACGTCGCTGGCGCTGTCGGCGGTCGTGTCCTTCGCGGTGGCCGCCGCCGCGAACTACTTCCTGTGCATCGCGCTCCTCTTCCGCCATAAGGCGCGCTGGAACTCGGCCGGGGAGGTGATGGCGTACCTGGCCGTAGTGACCATCGCGGGGGTTCTCGATCTCGGGGTCACGCAATTTCTGTACGATCTGGGCCTCGCCCCATGGCTGGCGAAGTCCGCCGCATCCTTCATGGGCGTGGTCTTCAATTTCCTCGGTCGGCGGTTTGTGGTGTTCTGAGAAGGACAGCAGGCAGCGGGCAGCTGGCAGTTGGCAGCGAGGGTTGACCTAAACAGTTTGTTGAGTCATTGAGTCCATAGAGTCGCCGGGCCCCACTCAACAGACTCAAAGGGCTCAAGAGACTCTATGGACGGAAGCCAGCGCTGGTCGCAGCGGGTAACCGTCAGCAGGCAGGTGGCAGCGGGCAGAGACTCAACAGGCTCAACGGACGCAGCTTTCAGTGAGTCAGCAAGAATGCCCGGCGGCGGAAAGGTGCCGGTGGGAAAGGATGCGCCTCGGGTTGCTTCTGGAAAGTTTCCTCGGAAGGTCTTCTCGGTTGGCCAAAAACACTACGAGCGCTGAAGCGTGCTTCAGCGCTCGTGGACATAGACTTGGTTGATGCCGACCCGTTGACTACTCGCGCCGATTCCGCTTCCAAGCGATTCCCGCCAACCCCACGAGACCAGAGCCGAGAAGGAGCAGTGTGCCGGGCTCGGGGACGGGGGCTGCTTCCGCGGAAGTGATCACGCCGTTCAGCGTGCCCAACGCGTTGTTGTATTTAGCCCCGATATGGGCGCCCGCAAGATCCGGAAAGAGCGTGGAGCCTGCCAATTCAAACGTCCACGACCATTTATAGGTCTTATCAGCAATAGCGGATACGCTTGGGCTTGAATCTTGGGCGCACACGAACCCCGACCCGCCGGTCGCACAGCCGGCATTGGAAATTCCGTGTTTGGGAAGCGTATCCAGCCGTCAGAATCCGGGGAACCTCTAAGGGCGTTCGTGGAACTGGTGTTGACCCTGGAACTGATATTCTCGACGTCAGAAGACACCTTGAAGTCTACGGCGCTGATGAAATCCGCACCCGTCTTGGGTGCTATATAGTCTTTCGTGTCAATACTGAGGAGCGCTTCGTATAAGCCATCTACCAACCTCAGAAACGGTCAGGGTATAGATCGACCCAAAGCAACTCTCGCAACCGGATATCGTTATTGTTTGCGAATACAATGCATTAGCAGGAATCACCAGGAAACCTATCGAAAGAACCACCGCAGCAATTCCCCACAGCGCCTTACTCATTTTCCTTCCTCCTTCACGGTTCCCAGAAAAGTCTACTCTGAGAATCCAATTACCTGATGAAAAAATTGCATTAATTATTCCATTCTAGACATTCGAGAGCATCATTTGAACAGATATGTAATGTAACTATTTGAATTATATATGTGTATTAACATAGAAAAATCAGTTCATAAATTCAAGAGGCGATTTTCTGACCTCTTTGAAGTGTCCATGGGTGTAAACTTATCGGACATTCCACTGGTCTTCAGGCCCATTCTCTCGATGAGCAATGAGTGGCCAAAGCTGGCTCGCATTCCTTCCGTCCGTATCTGCTACCCAACCTTCCCATATGGCTCCCGTTTCAGCGCTCATCCTTGACCGTACGACAACCATCGACTCAGGGGGTTCGCGCCCAAGTTGACCACTCACATTACACTTCGACTTTTCGTGTTGCACTCTGTCAGGAAGCCCCTGTCATTTCGATCGGTAGATTCGACAAGTCTTCCCCATCCGAATCCTCGTAGTACTCGTAACATCCATTAAATAAAGACATCGTCATGTATTCGAAGTTGGGCGCAAAAATTGCGTACACCATAAACGGTTTTTCTTTGAGGTCTGAATTTCGATGCATTCACTCTACATTCTCTCTGGATTTCTTTTCCAGAAATACAGCACGATGAGGAGAAGTCGCATGCACTTGAAAGCGAGTTCTTGGCAGTTCACCAGCCCGTGTTTCCGACGATCTCGCGTCCTGGCGGTCGCGGCGTTCGCCGCCCTGGGTCTCGTCCTTGTGCTCGGCAGTACCCCCGCCCACGCGGCCCAGCTCACCGCCAGCTGGAGCGACGCCACGCCGGACGATCATACCGGGTTCAAGGTGGAGCGGAAGACGGGGACCACCGGGGCCTTCGCGCAGGTGGCCAGCACGGGCGCCACGGTCATGTCCTATATCGATACCACCCTGACCGCGGGAACGACGTACTGCTACCGGGTCCGGGCCTACAACACCGTGGGGGATTCCCCATACACTCCGGAGGCCTGTGCGGTCGCCCCGACCCCCGTGGTCCGGACCCTGACCGTGGCCAAAAGCGGCACCGGGACCGGCACCGTGGACTCCAGCCCGAGCGGCATCACCTGCGGGAGCACCTGCAGTGCGACCTATCCCTCCGGCACCACCGTCGCCCTGAGCGCCGCCCCCGCCACCGGCTCCACCTTCACCGGCTGGAGCGGGGCCTGCACCGGGACCGGCGGCTGCACCGTGGTCCTGGATGCCGACAAGAGCGCCACCGCCACCTTTGCCCTGAGCACCCCGACGACCTATGCCCTCACGGTCACCAAGGCGGGGACCGGCACCGGGACCGTCACCTCCAGCCCGGCGGCATCAACTGCGGCAGCACCTGCAGCGCGAGCTATACCACCGGGCACCAGCGTCACCCTGACCGCGGCCGCCGCCACCGGCTCCACCTTCACCGGCTGGAGCGGGGCCTGCAGCGGGCACCGGGAACCTGTGCCGTCACCATGACCGCCGCCCGGAGCGTCACGGCGACGTTCACCCTGCTCCGACCTACGCCCTCACCGTCACCAAGAGCGGGCACCGGCACGTGGCACCGTGACCTCCAGCCCCACCGGGATCAGCTGCGGCAGCGACCTGCAGCGCGAGCTACACCTACGGCACCAGCGTCACCCTGACCGCGGCCGCCGCGACCGGCTCCACCTTCACCGGCTGGAGCGGGGCCTGCACGGGCACCGGCGACCTGCACCGTGAGCATGACCGCGGCCCAGAGCGTCACGGCCACGTTCACGGCCACACCCGGACCACCTACCCCTTACCGTCACCAAGGCGGGAACCGGCACCGGGACGGTGACCTCCAGCCCAGCCGGGATTAGCTGCGGCAGCACCTGCAGCGCGAGCTATGCGGGTGGCACCAGCGTCACCCTGACGGCCACGCCCGGCCACCGGCTCCACCTTCACCGGCTGGAGCGGGGCCTGTAGCGGGACCGGGAGCTGTGCCGTGACGATGGGCGCGGCCACGAGCGTGACGGCCACCTTCGCCCTGAGCACCCCGCCCCCGACCGGGACCGGCCTGGTGGCGGCCTACAGCTTCAACGAGGGCACCGGGACCACGGTGGCGGATGCCTCCGGGAACGGCCACACCGGAACGCTCAGCGGGGCCACCTGGACGACGAGCGGGAAGAATGGAACGCTGCCCTCACTTTCAACGGGACCAGCAGCTGGGTCACCGTGGCGGATGCCGCCGATCTCGACCTCACCACGGGCATGACGCTGGAGGCCTGGGTGTACCCGACGGCGACGCACCGACTGGCGGACGGTCCTGATCGAAGGAGACGGGCGGGGGCTGGCCTACTGCCCTGTATGCCAGATCGCCGGCACCGCCCCGGCGGCGTACGTGAACCTCGGGGACCAGGACGTCGCGGTACCCGGCGCGACGCCCTCCGTCAATACCTGGAGCCACCTCGCCATGACCTACGACGGGGCCACGCTCCGGCTCTTCGTCAACGGGACGCAACCGGTCGCCAGTCGGGCCGCCGCCGGGACGTCTGTGACTTCCAGCACCGCCCCTCCGGCTCGGCGGGAACAGTGTCTGGGGAGAGTACTTCCAGGGCCGGCTCGACGACGTCCGGATCTACAACCGGGCCCTCACCCAAGCCGAGATCCAGACGGATCTGGCGACGGCGGTGGGGGGCACCCCGGCGCCGACCACCTACGCCCTGACGGTGACCAAGGCAGGGACCGGCACCGGGACCGTCACCTCCGAACCCGACCGGCGATCACCTGCGGCAGCACCTGCAGCGCGACCTATACGAGTGGCACCAGCGTGACCCTGACGGCCACGCCCGGCCTCCGGCTCCACCTTCTACCGGCTGGAGCGGGGCGTGTAGCGGGACGGGGAGCTGTGTGGTGAGCATGACTGCGGCCAAGAGCGTGACGGCCACCTTCGCCCTGAGCACCCCGACGACCTACGCCCTCACCGTCACCAAGGCAGGCACGGGGAGCGGCACGGTCACTTCCAGCCCGAGCGGAATCACCTGCGGCAGCACCTGCAGTGCGAGCTATACAAGTCCGGCACCAGCGTGACCCTGACGGCGACGGCGGCCTCTGGTTCCACCTTCTCCGGCTGGAGCGGAGCCTGCAGCGGGACGGGGATCTGCGTGGTGGCCATGACTCGCCGCCAAGACCGTCACGGCCACCTTCGCCCTGAGCACCCCGACCACCTACGCCCTCACCGTCACCAAGAATGGCACCGGCACCGGGGCGGTCACCTCGAGCCCGGCCGGTGATTTACTGCGGCGACACTTGCAGCGCGAGTTATACGAGTGGGACCAGCGTCACCCTGACGGCCACACCCACCACCGGCGCGACCTTCACAGGATGGGGCGGGGCGTGTGCGGGGACGGGACCGTGCACACTCACCATGAGCCAGGTGCGGGATGTGGCGGCGACGTTCACTGCCACAACAACGACGGGGACCGGTCTCGTCGCGGCCTATAGCTTCAGCGAGGGAACCGGGAAGACGGTCGCCGACGCGTCAGGAAAGGGACACACGGGGACGATAACCGGAGCGATTTGGACGTCGGCGGGGAAATTCGGATCGGCTTTGAGATTTGATGGACGAAACGACGTGGTGACAATCAACGATTCAAACCTTCTGGATCTTACGAGCGGTCTGACGATCTCCGCGTGGGTGTATCCGACCACCTTTTTTGGAACTCGGACGGTTGTCTTAAAGGAGCGGAGCGGTGGGCTGGCGTACGGCCTCTATGCCAACGACAGCAGTTCGCGTCCAGCGGGTAGCGTGAATACGGGAGGAGCCGATACAGGTGCGGCTGGCAGTACCAGCCTTCCTCTGAATACATGGAGCCACCTTGCGACGACCTATGATGGAACCAGCGTCAGGCTCTTCGTAAACGGCGTACAGGTAGGAAGCCGTGCGATGTCCGGTACGATCGTGACGTCGGCCGGTGTGCTCCGTATCGGCGGAAACAGCGTGTGGGGACAATACTTCAGGGGGCGGATCGACGAAGTGCGGATCTACAACCGACCCCTTGGCTCCACCGAGATCCAGCAGGACATGCAGTCGCCGGTTCGATAGATCCTCCCTCAAAGACCACGGCGGCAAGGGGGAGATCCCTTGCCGCCGTGTCAAAAAGAACGAACTGGCGACCGCCGCCCTCCTGAGCTGGAGTTTCGAGACGAACCCCGCCTAGTTCTCCGTGAACGCACGCATCTACGACTGCTCCCCTCGTCCCCTCGCTCGAGCGGCTGGCGTTACCCGGAGACCTCCGGACCGCCCGGCCGAAGCGGCTGCGTTTCCTGCTGTTCAATACGGCGGGGATGGTCGTGGCCCACTTGCGGCGAATCGTTTTGCGGCTGACAGGAGCCCTTCAACACCCTTTACTGATTTCGATAAAGAGGGTACGCACCTCGAACCAGGCGAGCCACTTGCGGACGATCTTGGCGCAGAACTCGGAGCCGTTGTCGGACCGCAGGTGGGCCTGGCAGCCCCGCGTCATGCACAAGTCGGTCAAGGTCGCCAGCACGTCATCCGCCGAAACCTTTCAGGCCACCACGATCGCCAATGCCTCCCGCGTGCACTCGTCCACGATCGTCAGGAGTCGGAGGGCGTGTCCGTCATGCATCCGGTCCGTCAGGAAGTCGCGGGCCCACACGTGGTACGGCTGCTCGGTGAGCGACGCACAGTCATCGCGAAGAATTCAAGCTAATCCCGAGCCGCCTCCTCTGGATTCGTAAGCCGTTTCAACTCTGTCTGCAACTGCTCAATTTCGCCGGGATCGAGCCTGTCTACCAATGCCTGGGTAATGGCCAGCGCCATGTCCGTCACCGTGGGGGATTCGAAGAGCGTGCGCAGGGGAAGCTCGACCTGAAAAGCGGTCAGCACCCGGGAGATGACGCTGGTGGCCAGCAGAGAATTGCCGCCCAGGTCCAGGAAGGGGTCGTGGACACCGACCTGTTCCAGGTCGAGGACCTCGGCCCAGATCCTCGCCAGCCTCTCCTCAACCGGTGTAGTGGCAACGGCGAAAGGCACATTCAGATTGGGGCGAAGGCGCTCAGGAGCAGGCAGGCTGCGGCGGTCCACCTTCCCGTTGGGGGTGACCGGTAGAGCGTCCAGGAACACGAACGCGGAGGGGATCATGTGGTCGGGCAGAGTGCCTGCCAGCGCGGCCCGCAGGGTGGTGATGGTAAGACCGGGCGGCTTGGCCGGCGCCACGTAGGCTACGAGGCGCATGCCAGCTTCTCCCTCCTCACGGGCAACCACCGCTGCCTCGCTGATCCCCTCGATGGCTTGCAGGGCCGCTTCGATCTCAGCGAGTTCCACGCGGTAGCCGCGCACTTTCACCTGGAAGTCTTTGCGCCCCAGGTGGAGCAGGCAACCATCGGGCAGGCGTCGGCCCAGGTCGCCGGTCAGGAAGAGGCGTTCATCGCCTCCCGTTGGATCTTCAAGGAACCGCTCTTTTGTCAGGTCCGGCCGGCCCCAGTAGCCCAAAGCAAGGAAGCGGCTCCGTACTGCAATCTCTCCAGCGTCGCCGAGTCCCACTGCGCTGTCGTGCTGATCCAGCAGGAGGACCTGGTTGTCCGGCACCGGGTAGCCCACCGGCACGTTCGGTTCCTCGATCTCGGTGTTGTTGTCGATGTAGTAAGTCGCCATGCCCCCTGCTTCATTGCTGCCCAGATGGTTGACCAGAATGCAGTGCGGCGGGAAGTGCTTGCGGTACCGCTCCACGTCTCGCCGGGTGACCGTCTCACCCCCCAGGTGGACCACGCGTACATGGGGAAAGGTCTCATTCTCTGCCAAGGTGTCCGTGAACTGGCGAAAGGTGGTCGGGAACGAACGGTAGATGGTGATCTCATTGCGGACCAGCCAGTCCGCCAACGCGGACAGACCTTCTTGCTTGATCTCCAGCGGGTAAAGGGCGGCGCCATTGAGCAGGGCGCCAAAGATATCCAGCGTCAACCCAGAGTGCAGGAGAGTCATCCGGTCGTGCCGGCAAATGTGTAGGGCGTTGGTGTAGTTCATCATGAGGTGCAGCACGTTGCGATGGTTCTGGGAGACGCCCTTGGGCTGCCCCGTCGAGCCAGAAGTGTAAAGGATCCAACTGCGGTTATCGGGTGAAATGGTCACTCCCAGGTTTGTGTCGGGGAGGGCAGGGTCCGTCTCGTCGATGTTGAGAATGGCGCACTCGCCAGGCGCCAGTTCCTGAGCCAGCACCCGATGATGGCTGTCGGTGATGATCACGCTGGGCCGCAGATTTTCCAGCATGGCGGTGAGCCGGGCGCGCGGGTCGGCGGGCGGCAGGGACGCGTAGATCTTGCCGGCCTTCAACACAGCGAGCACACCGGCCAGGAAGTGGGCATCGCTTCTCAGAAGCAGCGCGACCGGTTCCTCACCACTGCCGCGTTGCTCCAGGAGGGCGTGGGCCAGGCGGTTGGCGTTCCGGTTCAAGGCAGCATAGGTCCACTCGTGCTGTCTGGTCTTGACCGCGAGGCGGGCAGGGTATCGGTCCACCTGTTGCTCGAAGCGGGCCGGGATCGATTGCTCGATCTGGTCTCGGCTGAACTCCACGAAGCCGCCGTTGGGATGAACGCAGCCGGCCCATATGGCGCGCTGCCGCGCCGGCAAGGGCGTGTCTGGCGAGGAAGAATCTGTCACGGTAGTCTCCCGGGCGACAGCTCTCTGGAGGTCTGTCGCGCTAAGAGTAATCGTCGATTCTCAAGCACCGTTGGATGGCGGACCCGTCGCCCTCTCCTGCCGCGACCGTTTTCCTCCAGCTTTTGGTGATTTGCCTAATAGCGCCGATTCGGCGCGCGCAACGCGCTCTGCCTCTCGGTTCCACCGGGGAGGGTTGGGCGCGACCGGCGCCGGACACTGCCCGAACAGGGCTTCTGCCACCTCGCACCCGGCGCCCCCCAAGGTCCCCCCGACGGGCGGAGTACTGCTGGCGATAGAAACCGCCACATCCGCCGCGATGCTGGCCACACAGAGGTTGATTGCGGCAACGTTGTGCTGTGTCGTGGTATTGCAGCCGACAAAAAGCAAAACGGCGTGAATGGGCTGGGCACAGCGAACGACAATCCCGTCACTGTTCGGACCTCGGAGGGGGTGACGTGCGCCCGAGAACGGGAACGAGGGGCAACCTGGCGGAAGCCTACTCCTGCCGCCTCGTGGGGTCAAGCGCCACCGATTTACCCCGTTCGCCGCCTAACGGCTGGTTCGGCCGACCGCGGACGGTCGTCCGAACGGGCCCGCGGCTGAGCGCCACCTGTTCGTCCGCCTGCGGCGGCCGAACACGCGGCTCGAACAGGCGGGCCTGTGGCCCGCCGCTCAGTCGCGGGCCCCGATAGGCGGAGTAGATCATGCGTGAACCCGCCGTCCATGCGGCCGCCGGTGGCTCGTGTTTGCGGGCGTTCACCCAACGGGTGCAGAACCGCACGGAGGAATGCGATGCCCCATCCGTGACGAGCCCTCGGGCGCCCTCCAACACACCGTGCTGGTCTGGGTGCGGATGAAGCGCGCCAGGCGCGCCCTGTTTAACGGAGATTTTGGCGGAAGGGCTCCGCTTGACATGCCGAGACTTTGTGCGTAGTCTTTCAAGTGTCTTCTGCTCGTACAACTTGGCGACTGTGCTGGACCGGCGGCATGCCCCGGGACCCCTCGGCCGGCGTCCAAGAGGTCACCGGAAGCCGGTGTGTCCGTGAGCGACCCGGAGACGAAATAAATGGCTGGGACTAGCGAGGCAGGCAGGAGTTCCTCACGGCCCCTCGCAGTTTCTCGATCTGCAACTTCGGCCCACCCCACGAACGCCTTCGTTCGCTTTGAAAGAGGCGACACCGAACAATCAATCTCAGATCGTTTCGGGCAACTTGCCCGCCGCTTCGCGGATAGGGTTGCGGTCAAGACGACGTGCGACGCATTGACGTATGCTCAATTGGACGCGCGGGCAAATCGAATTGCGCACCTGATCTTGGCAAGACGTGGCGGCGGCAATGAGCCCGTGGCATTGCTGTTTGGGCAGAACGTGCTGCTGGTTGCCTCGATTATCGGGAGCCTGAAGGCGGGCAAGATCTACGTTCCCCTGGATCCTCTAGGACCGACATTGCGTAACGCCGATATTTTGGCGGATTCGACTGCTGCCATCATCCTCACGGATGCCACCCACCTCGCCCAGGCCCGTGAATTCGCGCCATCAGACGTGTCGGTGGTCAACGTCGATACAATGGAGGCCGTCAACTCGCCCGAGAGTCCTGGTTTGGCCTTCCCTCCGGAACGGCTGGCGTACATTTTCTATACCTCAGGTTCTACCGGGAAACCCAAGGGGGTCGCGGATACCCACCGCAACGTACTCCACAATATCATGCGTTACACCAACAGCCTCCGCATCTGTGCTACTGACCGGTTAACGCTTCTGCAGTCAGCGAGTTTCAGCGGCTCTGTTTCGAGCCTGTTCTGTGCGCTCCTCAACGGGGCCACTTCCTTTCCCTTCAGCTTGCAGCATGAAGGGCCCGACCGGTTGGCTTCCTGGGTCAGTCAGGAGTGTATAACCATCTATCACTCCGTGCCGTCGATCTTCCGACTCTTGGCAACCGGAAAGCACAGCTACCCAGCGGTGCGCGTTATTCGCTTGGAAGGGGATCAGGCAAGCCCCAAGGACATAGAGCTCTACAAGACGTATTTCCCTGACACTTGTGTCCTGGTTAACGGGCTGGGGGCAACGGAGTGCGGAATCGTGCGGCAATTTTTCGTCAATAAGGATACTCCCGTCCCCGAGAGTATCGTGCCCATTGGTTATGCGGTTGAGGATATGGAGATCTTATTGTTGGATGAATCCAGTCAACCGGTCGCCTTCGACTGCGTTGGAGAAGTTGCCGTCCGAAGTCGCTATCTGGCTCCTGGTTACTGGCGAAGGCCCGATTTGACGGAAGCAGCGTTCGTGGCGGATCCTCAAGGCGGACTTGAGCGAACGTATCGGACGGGAGACCTGGGGCGTATGCACGCGGACGGCTGCCTAGAATACCTGGGTCGGAACAATTTCCAGCTACGAATTCGGGGCCAGTGGGTGGAGATCCCTGAGATTGAGAAGGTTCTCAACGGGTTGGGTGTCTTCAAGGAAGTTGTCGTAGTCGCGATGCCGGGCAAATCCTCAGAGCCCAGACTCGTCGCATACTTGGTCCCGGCAGCGAGCCCTCCGCCCGCAATAGACGAAATCCGGCGACACCTCGCAAGGCGCCTGCCGCTCCACATGATTCCCTCTGCTTTCATAATCCTCGACGCAATTCCCCTGAACGCTTACGGGAAGATTGATCGTCGTGCGCTTCCTCCGCCTGACCTGACACAGGCAGTGCTGGACGAAGCTTTCGTGCCCCCTCGCACTCCCATCGAGTGCGCGCTCGCCGACATCTGGCGCGAGGTCCTCGGGTTGGAGCGTGTCGGTATTCACGACGACTTTTTCGACCTAGGTGGCCAGTCGTTGCTCGCGATCCAGGTTGTTTCCCGGATTCGCAGTACCTTTCACGTGGAGCTGCCTCCGCGCACTGTATTTGAGGTGCCGACCGTCGGCGGCCTGGCTCGGGTTGTGGTTCAGGGTCTGGCGATGAGCGTAGGTGAAGGCGAGCTCGCCCGGGTGCTGGAAGGGCTGGACGGCGCGGGGAACAGCGCGACATGACAGGGCGACGAGTGAGAGTTGTAGAGGGCGGGAATTGGATATGAGTGAGCAAACGGGAAGTGGACCGCGTTCTTTTCCGGGCAACGACGAATCCACCACAGCGTCGGTCCGACCGCTGGTTTTCGTGAATTCAAAAAGGGAGAGATCGAACGATCGATTCCGTATCGGTTTGAACAGGAAGTCGCTGCACACCCTGATCGCCTCGCCGTCAGGTCCAGGAACTATGGACTGACCTACGGTAGGCTCAACGAGGCAGCCAACCGCTTGGCGCACGCGATCCTTGCTCAACGCGGAACCGCAGAGGAGCCGATTGCCCTCCTGCTGGAACATGACGCCCCCATGCTTTCCGCTATGGTCGGTGCCTTGAAGGCCGGCAAGATCTGTGTGCCGCTTGATCGCTCGCATCCCACCGCACGGTGCCAGCATATCTTGAGGGATTCCGAAGCCACACTCATCATCACTGACCACAAAAATCTTACCTCCGCCCGTGAGATGGCGCTCGGCGGGTGCGCAGTGATCGACGTGGATAACCTTGATGCTCGGCACTCTACCGAAAACCCTCGCCTGTCGCTTTCTCCAGACACTCGTGCCTGGATTTTGTACACGTCGGGCTCCACCGGGCAGCCCAAAGGGGTCGTCCAGACTCATCGGAACGTGCTGCATTTCATCCGGATCTACACCAACAGCCTGCAGATCTGCGCGGACGACAGACTATCCCTTGTCTACTCTTTTTGCACCAATGCCGCGGCACACGAGATCTATACCGCCTTACTGAATGGGGCATCCCTTTTCCCGCTGAACATCAAAGAAGAGGGCGTGGCTCGCCTACCTGATTGGTTGGTGCAGCAGGAAATCACTATTTTCTCTGCGGTCCCGACGGTGTTCCGGCACTTTTGTAAGAGCCTGACCGGAAACGCGGTGTTTCCCCATGTTCGTGTGATCAAGTTGGTAGGCGAATTGGTTTACAAGCAAGACGTGGCGTACTACAAGAAGTATTTTTCCGAAGACTGCACTCTTGTGAACAGGCTAGGAAGCACGGAAACTGGAACAATCCGGTGGTATTTCATTGACAAAGAAACGCGCATAACCGGAAACAGCGTTCCGGTTGGTTACCCGGTCGAGGACAACGAGATCCTCTTGATCGGCGAGACTACGGAAGAAGATGGGGCGAGCCGAGTCGGTGAAATTGCCGTCAAGAGCCGCTATCTCTCCCCTGGCTATTGGCGAAGGCCCGATCTCACACAGGCTGCTTTTCTGCCCGACCCGCAAGGTGGAGATGAGCGCATCTATCGGACGGGCGACCTGGGGCGGATGCTCTCAGACGGCTGCCTTGTTCACCTAGGCCGAACGGACTTCCAAGTGAAAATCAAAGGCCACCGGATCGAAGCCGGAGAGGTCGAGATGGCCCTCGCCGTTCTTCCCACCGTCAAAGAGGCCGCCGTCGTCGCGGCCAAGAGTCGATCCGGCGACCAACGTCTGGTGGCGTATGTTGTTCCCGAAGGCGAAACCGCTCCGACTGTCACTGCACTCCGGCGAGCGCTGGCCATGAGGCTTCCTGACCATATGATCCCATCTGTTTTCGTGCCCCTTGATTCGTTGCCGAAGGCCCCGAATGGCAAAGTGAGCGTAGGGGCCCTTCCGGCCCCGGGGCGGGCACGACCCGAGTTGGATGACCCGATGGTGCCTCCGCGGACGCCGGTTGAGGACGTTGTATGCGCTATCTGGGCGGCGGTGCTGGACCTGGATGAGGTCGGCATTCATGACGACTTCCTCGCATTGGGGGGACACTCCTTGGCAGCCAGCCAGGTCATCGCCCGGGTCGCCGAGGCATTTCACGTCGACCTCCCCTTGTCGACCCTTTTCGACACCCCTACCGTTGAAGGGGTCGCGGCGGCGATCGCCGTAAGTCTCGCGAGGAGTCCAGAGCGCGAGGCACGGGAACGACTCCTGACGGAACTCGAGGAGCTTTCGGATGCCGAAACGGACCGACTCCTGACGTTTCCGAAACCGGAAACGCGCGAGCATGCTCGCGAGTAATCCAGCTTCGCGTGTCCAGCCGGATAACCCGCGGCGCAAAACGTAGTCTGTCGAATTGAGAGGGTTTCTCAACGAGATGGCACCATCTGGCCGCCATTCAACGATACACACGACGAGGGGAATGCTCTCGACGCTCCACTCCTCCTCTGGCGTTGACCAGAACTCGTCTATGCTGTCTGTCTATCGTCGCCTCATTGAGCAGGTGGAACATGCGCCCACGGGTGTCGCGATTGCTGCTCCGGGCCGTATCCCACTTACATATGGGCATCTCCATGTGCAAGTCGACGCCACAATCCGCGCACTCAATCAGATGGGGGTCGGTCGGAATGACCGGGTCGGCCTGGTGTTGCCCCAAGGCCCGGAAATGGCCGTGGCTCTCATGGCAACGATCGCAGGCAGTACGTGCGTCCCCATCAATCCTGCCTCCCACGCTGCCGAGTGCGATTTCTATCTGTCCCACGTCAAACCACGGTCGCTTGTGGTCCAGGTTGGAATAGATGTCCCGGCACGATCGGTGGCGAAGACCCACAATGTTCCGATCATCGAGTTGGTCCCTGATCTAGGCGCAGCGGCTGGCTCTTTTACACTCACGGGAGAAGCAGGAGGGACGCCGGTACCATGGACGTATGCGCAGCCCGAGGATGTGGCGCTGATGCTGCATACCTCCGGAACAACCTCGGAACCGAAGCTCGTACCTCTCACAAATGTCAACCTGTGCGCATCGGCGCGAAATCTCCGCGCTGCACTGAATCTCGATGACGACGACCGCTGTTTGAATGTGATGCCATTGTTTCACATTCACGGCATCATGGTGATGCTGGCGTCGCTTCTGACCGGTGCCGGGGTGGCCTCCGTACCGAAATTCGACACAACGGCCTTCTTCTCATGGCTGGACGAGTTGTGCCCAACCTGGTACTCCGCGGTTCCCACAATCCACCACGCCATCCTGACGCAGGCGGAATCTCATAGAGCCACGATCGCCCGCCGCCCCTTCCGCTTCATTCGGTCGTGCTCGGCCCCCCTTCCCCTCCGAGTGGCGGCAGACCTTGAACGGGTGTTTGACGCCCCTGTCATCGAGGCGTACGGAATGACTGAAGCCGCCCATCAGATCACCTGCAATCCCTTGCCGCCAAAGGAGCGTAAGCCCGGATCGGTCGGTCTCGCCTCTGGGGTAGAAGTCGATATCGTCGATGCGGCGGGTAACCCGCTTCCAGCGGGCGACATCGGCGAAGTCGTGATCCGAGGTCCGAGCGTCATGCACGAGTACGCAAACGAGTTGGATGCTATTTCAAGTGCGGTGAGGGGAGGGTGGCTCCGGACGGGCGACCTCGGACGCCTCGACCCGGATGGGTATCTCTTCCTTGTGGGACGCATTAAGGAGATCATCAACCGAGGAGGCGAGAAGGTTTCACCCCGTGAAGTTGATGACATTCTGTTGGCCCACCCAGCCGTCGCTCAGGCCGCCGCATTTCCCGTATCTCATCCCACCCTGGGAGAGGACATCGCTGCAGCCGTGGTCTTGCAGGAAGCTGCTATCGTGACGGGCGAGGATCTCCGTGCCTTCGCAGCGACCCGTCTGTCCGATTTCAAGGTGCCTACCAGGATCCTGATCGTGGATGCATTCCCAAGGGCCCGACCGGCAAACTGGAACGCTCCAAGTTGGCTGCGCAGTTCCGCTCAATGAACGCGGACCATGCAACGCTAGGAACACCTACCGAGGTAGCCGACGAGGCTCCGCGCACGCCGCTGGAAAGATTCCTGGCGGTTATCTGGGCCAAACTCCTGGGCGTGGATAAGGTCGGAATACACGGCAACTTCTTCGAACTTGGGGGCAATTCCTTACTGGCAGGCCAGGTTCTTTCCCGCATCCGTACGATCTTCTGGGTTGACCTGCCTTTGCGGACCCTTTTCGAAGCCCCCACCGTGGTCGAGGTCGCGGCAGCGATCGCCGACCAGGTCGCGCGAATGCCGGAGCAGGAGGAGCAGACGCGGATCCTGGGTGAGCTTGAAGACCTTTCGGACGCCGAAGCGGATCGTTTGCTGCGGCTGGCGATGCCTGGGATGAATGAGGAATTCTATGAGTGATCTCGCCAATCGTATCGCTGCGCTCTCCCCCGCCAAGCAGGCCCTGCTCGTGCAGAGGCTCCAACGGCAGCGGGAGCCTGGCACCGACGCCCAAGTCATCCGACGGAGAGGAGACGCGGGTCCCGTCCCCCCTTCCTTCGCCCAGCAACGGCTCTGGTTCCTCGATCAGCTCGAACCAGACAGCGCCCTCTACAACATTCCCGCGGCCGCGCGGATCCAGGGCCGGCTCAACCGGGAGGCGCTGCAGCCGAGCCCTCGACGCCATCGTCGCCCGGCACGAGGCGCTGCGGACAACCTTCGCGACCCAGGACGGCCACCCCGTCCAGGTGATCGCCGCGCCGCGCCCGGTGGCCCTGGCCGTGCTGGACCTGGCGGCGCACCCCGCGGACGACCGGGAGGCGGCGTGCCAGCGGAGGCTGGCCGCGGAGGTCCAGCGCCCCTTCGACCTCAGCCGGGACCTCCTGCTACGGGCCACGCTGGTCCGGCTGCGGGAGGATGAGCACGTCCTGCTGGTGGTCCTGCACCACATCGCCTCCGACGGCTGGTCCCTGGCCGTGCTCTACCGGGAACTGGCCACGCTCTACGGGGCGTTTGCCCAAGGGCATGCCGCGGCGCTCCCGGCCCTCTCGATCCAGTACGCGGACTACGCCGTCTGGCAGCGGCAGTGGCTGCAGGGGGCCGTGCTGGAGGCCCACCTCGCCTACTGGCGGACAGCAACTGGCCGACCTGACACCGCTGGAGCTGCCCACCGACCGGCCGCGCCCGGCCGTGCAGACGTTCCGGGGGGCGCACCGGACGCATATCCTGCCCCCGCCGCTCCGTGCCGCGATCGAGGCCCTCAGCCGCCACGCCGGTGCGCACCCTCTTCATGACCCTCCTGGCCGCCTTCCAGACCCTCCTGGCGCGCTACACCGGGCAGGAGGACATCGTCGTGGGCTCGCCCGATCGCCGGGCGCACGCGGGTCGAGACCGAGGGGCTGATCGGGTTCTTCGTCAACACCCTGGTCCTGCGGACGGACCTCGCCGGGCAACCCGCCGTTCCGGGAGCTGCTGGCGCGGGTGCGCGAGGTGTGCCTGGACGCCTACGCCCACCAGGAGCTGCCCTTCGAGAAGCTGGTGGAGGAGCTGCAGCCGGAGCGCACCCTCAGCCAGTCGCCCGCTGTTCCAGGTGATGTTCGTCCTCCAGAACGCCCCCCGCACAGCCCTCGCCCTCCCGGGTCTGACCGCTGACCCCGGTCGAGGTGGACGAGCGGCACGGCCAAGTTCGATCTCACCCTCTTCGTGACCGAAACGCGACGGCGGGGCTGCAGACGACGGTGGAGTACAACACCGACCTCTTCGACGCGGCCACCATCGAGCGGATGGCTGGGCCACTTCCAGACCCTGCTCGGCGGGGATCGTCGCCGATCCCGAGCAGCGCCTGGCGGCCCTGCCGCTGCTCACGGACGCCGAGCAGGCCCAGGTCGCGGCCTGGAACGCGACGGCAGGCGGCCTACCCGCGGGAGGCGTGCATCCACGACGCTGGTCGCGGCGCAGGTGGCGCGCGCGCCGGAGCGCGTGGCCGTCGGTGTGGCGGCGGACCGCGCTGACCTACCGGGAGCTGGACGCAGCGGGCGAAGCGCCTGGCGGGCCACCTGCGTGAGCCTGGGCGTGGGGCCGGACCGGCTCGTCGGCGTCTGTCTCGAGCGGTCGCTCGGACATGGTCGTGGCCGTGCTCGGGGTCCTCAAGGCCGGCGGGGCCTACGTGCCGCTCGATCCGGCGTTCCCGGCGGCGCGGCTGGCCTTCATGGTCGAGGACGCGCGGAGCCCAGGTCGCTGCTCACGCAGACGGCGCTACTGGCGGCCTGATCCCGGCCAGCGTGGCGCACGTGGTGTGCTTGGATCGGGACCGTGACCGCGATCGACGCGCGCCCGCCCGGGCGGCCGTGCAGCTGCCCGCGCCGACGACCTGGCCTACGTCATCTACACCTCCGGCTCCACGGGCCACCCAAGGGGGTCGCAGATTGCCCACCGGGCGCTGGTGAACCTGCTCACGGCCATGGCGCGCGAGCCGGGCTTCGCCGCGACGGACGTCCTGCTGGCCGTGACCACCCTCTCCTTCGACATCGCCGCCCTGGAGCTGTTCCTGCCGCTGATCGCTGGCGGGACGGTGGTGCTGGCGACCCGGGAGGAGGCCGGTGGATGCCCGAGGCGTTGATGACGCTGCTCGGCGACGACCGGGGCGACGGTGATGCAGGCCACGCCCGCGACCTGGCGCATGCTGATCGACGCGGGCTGGCAGGGCACGCCCGGAGCTCGAAGATCCTCTGCGGCGGTGAGGCGCTGCCCGGGATCTCGCCAACGCGCTCCTGACGCGGGCCGCGGAGGTCTGGAACGTGTACGGACCGACCGAGACCACCATCTGGTCCTCGGCCTGGAAGGTGGAACCGGGCGAGGGGCCGGTCTCCATCGGCCGGCCGATCGCCAACACGCAGATGTACGTGCTCGACGGCGATGGCGGAATCCGCTGCCGGTGGGCGTGCGTGGGGGAGCTCTACATCGGCGGCGACGGGCTGGCCCGGGGGTACCGGAACCGGCCGGACCTCACCGCGGAGCGCTTCGTCGCCGACCCGTTCTCCGGCGACCCGGGCGCACGCCTCTACCGGACCGGCGATCTGGCGCGCTGGCGGCCCGACGGGACGATCGAGTGCCTGGGCCGGATGGACCACCAGGTGAAGATCCGCGGCTTCCGGATCGAACTGGGCGAGATCGAGGCCGCCCTGGTCCGCGTGGACGGCGTGGCGCAGGCCGTCGTCGTCGCACGTGAAGACGTCCCGGGAGAGAAATTTCTTGTGGCCTACGTGGTACTCACCATTCGCCGCCAGGGCCGAGTACTATCGCTGGCGACCTGCCCTTTGACGCCGCGCCGCTCCGCGCGGTCACGCTCCGCGCTGCACTGCGGGCCACGCTTCCGGAGTACATGATTCCGACGTCGTTTGTTTTCCTGGACGCGCTGCCGCGGACGCCGAATGGGAAGGTGGACCGGAACGCGTTGCCGGCGCCCGGGGCGGAGGTGGGCCAGGGAACGCGGTATGTTGCACCGCGGACGCCTCTGGAGGAGAGTCTTGCGGGCATCTGGGTGGAGGTTCTACAGGTAGACCGGGTTGGTGTGCACGACAACTTCTTTGCGCTAGGAGGCCACTCGCTCATGGCAACCCGGGTGATGTCTCGCATGCGACAGACGCTGAGAATCGATCTACCGCTTCGCCAACTGTTTAGCTTCCCGACAATTTCCGGCCTCGCGCTCGCCGCCGACGCGGCCCGGTCGGTCGGCGTGCCCTCGGACCCAGGGATCGAGCGGGAAGAACTATCGCTGTGAGCGACGAGCACACCAGGCGACAGGGCGACGGTGAAGGGGGGCAGGTTTCGTCAGGCTTTGGGTGGCAAAGCATCGCCGCTTACAGGAGCCGAGGCAATGACCGCCAAGAGTGTCAATTCGTCTCCACGTCAGGGATGGTGAAGAACCCTCGCCTTCCGACGAGTCCCTCGTTGTGCTAATAGGGTCGCGTGCCACGCGACCGGAGTGGGCCGCACACCAAATATGACCTCGAGGTCCCACTAGCCTGGATCCCGAAGGTCCCGCAAAGCGGTTCTCGTGGGGCCGGTGGCCCTCTGGGGCTGCGACTGACCATGCCCCCGGAAATTGGTCCAGGGATAGAGTAGAACCACGTGTGGGCCTATGACGTCATGACCGATCGCCCCTACTACGGGAAGGCGTTTCGATTGCGCACGATCCTGGATGAGTGCACACGGGAGGCGCTGGCGATCGTGGTGGCTCCGAAGCTGACGGCGGATGATGTGCTGGCGGCCTTGACTGATTTGTTCCTCACCCCGGGGCTGCCCGGGCCACCTGCGCTCCGACAACGGCCCCGCGTTCTGCGCGAAGAGCGTTCGGTAGTGGCCCGCCTGGCTCGACGTGCGGACGCTGTTCATCGAGTTCAGGAGCGCCTGGGAGAACGGTAACAACGGTTCCTTCAACGGACGCTGTGGGATGAACTGCCGGATCGGGAGATCCTCTACACCTTGAAGAGGGCCGAGGTGCTCGTCGAGTAGTGGCGGAAGCACTGCACCACCGTGCGACCGCACGTTATCTTAGGCTTTCGGCCCCCGGCTCCCGAAGCGCGATCCTGGCCCAGGCTTGCATTGCCGTTCCGATCGGAGCTGGAACTAAGATATGCTCAGAACTGACCTCGACATGAACCGATCATTGGGGACAGGCCAGCAATGACAAAGGTCGTTTGGAAAATAGTAACGACGAACCACACCTGGGCGGGCATATTGTTGATCGCACTTGCAAGCCTGATATGGGCGACGATGGAAATGGTTATCCTACATATCCCGGGTGAATATTCCCTGTATGAAGTTGTGTGGGTTCGATACGGCACACATTTATTGCTGATGGTTCTTGTGTTTGGTCCGCTCCAAGGGATGAAGCTTATCCACACCAACCGGTTGGGGCTGCAAATCTTGCGAGCGGTGATGATGTTGATCATGCCTGCTTCCTTCATCATCGCCACCGATTACATGTCCGTGCGAAATATCATCACGATCTTTTGGCTCGCCCCAATGATGATCACGGCACTGGCCATGGTCCTCTTGCGCGAACGCATCTCATGGGCTTCTTGGATCATTTCCATTTCAGGATTCCTCATCATAGCCGTCCTGACGAATCCCAACCGTAACCTGACGATAATCGGGATTCTCCTTTCGCTTGCAATGGGTCTAAGCTTCAGCCTTTATCCGGTAATGACTCGGATGCTGCACGGAGAATCCACACCGACCAATGTGTTTTACACTGCCCTTGGGGTCTTTATTCCCCTGAGCCTTGTACTCCCTGGTTTTTGGAAACCTCTTACCCTGGAAGCCGGGTTGATGATGTCGTTGGTCGGGCTGTTGGGATTTATTCTACTCTGGGTGTTGGATAAGGCACTGGATCTCGCGACAGTCTCGATTCTTGCCCCGATCTTCTTTCTCGAACCGATATTCATGATTATATTAAGGCTGATTGTGAGGACGTTAAACTCATCCTAAATAGGCCCTTGATAAGTCTGGAGCGCAGAAGAGCGAGTATCGAATACTTCTGCCGAGAACCGTCGTTTCACTTGAAGAAACGCAGACCAGGCTTCAATCCACCGAACGGACTCGGGGAGTAATTTGAACCGACCCATGCCTGCTGATAAACTCTCCGCGCAATTCCGTTCTCGGATCGGGGAAGGTTGCGCAAGTACTCCGCGCTTCCTCGAACAGAACCCGAAACAGTAGTCTCGGGCTGCGCCCGTCTGCCTGTTGTGGCTCCAATCTCCCGTGGAGCCGCATCTCGGGTACATGGACCAGTTGTAAACGCGCCGCAAAAACCATAGTCGGGTTGCCGCTTGCAGGGCCCGGCGGTTATGTCGTGGCGGCGGACAGGGGACCGTTTATCTTGGTTGTAGCCTTCCAGGTATGCGCTGCGGGGAACCGCTTCTGCGTGTCACGCTGATCGCCTTTCCCTCACCCCCAAAGAACGTTGTACTCAGCGTAAGGGATTGTCACTAATGACATCGAGATAAATTTCGGCGCAACTGCAATAGTTGCGCACTGGCAAATCAATTTATCAGAGTTCAGAAGTCAGACGCACTCTCTCCAGATTACATCCTGCTTCCTGGCCCAAGAAAATTGCCCGAGGAAGAGAGGTCGCATGTGATCAAAAAGGGATCTTGAACAACCCACCGTGGCATTTTGAATGACGGTCTCCCGTCTTTACCCTCGTGGGTGTCGCGGGACCTCGTGCCCCCAGTCTCATCCATATTCTGGACCAACCCAGCCGACGTGGCCCTGATTGCGATTTGTTGGGACGGCACCCTGGAGGATCGATCATCCCAACACGGGACCGACATAATGGTCACCAACCCAAGCAGGATTTCCTGCGGGCGCAACTTTCGCAGTGGGAGCGATTCTGGTGAGGCCAGCGTCACGCTCATGGCCATCGCAGCGTCCGAGTCCGTTTTCAGGGGTTGAAACGAGGAGCACCATGAGACGGGGAGTTGAATAACGAACATGAGTGACGCGCGGCGAGTCACTTACCCGGAGCCGCCCATGCGAGACTTGCGTTCGGGGATTCGTTGTTGGTCGTTCATGGGTACCGTCCCTGTCGGACGTGCAGGGGCGGCGTTCTTTGTGAAACCGATCAGTTCCAAATCAGGGGCTTCTCCGCCGTGCTTGAACAATCAGCCAGCTGTTTTGGGAATACGTCATGCGAGGATGCATTACGCAGATTTCCCAAGGAGGGAAGTATGGTTGAATTCACATGAGGTATTCATCGTATTCAATGACAATTAAGCGATAGCTTCATATTAATATGACAATAGAGGATTGACTATCAAATAACAAACCTGTCCTGCGCCGTGACGGGTAGATCTTCGTGAGTCAACATGTGGGAAACAATTGAATGACGTTCTCCCGCTGTCTTCCCAAGACATGGTGGAATGGCCTTCTGATTGCATTATCAAAGGACTCTTAAATCGTGTAGTTTGTCTCTGGCACGACCGGTTAGGCTACGAATGCGACAGGCGGTTAGGTGTGCCAAGCAGAAATATGCATCTTAACTGATAGATAGCGGTTTTCGTATTACGCTTATATCAACTGTCCTGTCCTTGGCTTGAAGGACGAGAATCTTCAGGAACGTGTGTGGATCGGTTCAAAGCCTTCCGTGGAACCGCAAGACTTGCGCATCGCTGTCTGAATTGGGGTTCCCTCTGTGGGCGCGGATCGGTTGTGCGTAATCGATCTTCAATAGCACGGAATCGCTCCTTGGTGATTTTCTCGATTGTAGAAGAGAGAGATTTCCAATCGCAAACTTATGGAATCGCCCACCAATTAGGGTTGATGTACGGTTGAACGAAACACCTTTTCCTGGTTCGGGGTCCATAATCTGTTTTGCGATCCTGGGGACGCGTAGCGTGGTCAAAGACACGCCGGGTCGAGTCGTGCCAACTCGAAGGAGGCTGGGGCGCGATTGGCAATGAACCGTTCTCCGTACCTCTCACCGCTTGCCCCAGGTTCTGACCTCGCCTCAGCCAAGCGGTTGCTGCCAAGTGGCGAGGTCCACGTGTGGTTCGCAATGCTTGGGCAACCTCCCCAGGCGGTGCAGGACCCGGCGAGCCCACTGTCCTCCGACGAGCGCGTTCGAGCGGAGCAATTCCGCTTCGACTGCGATCGCCGACGGTTCATCGCTGCGCGGTCGCTTCTCCGCACGATTCTCGGCGAGTATCTGGGGGCGCCTCCGGCATCCTTGGTGTTCCGGTATGATGCCAAGGGGAAACCTGCCCTGTCCGGATTCTGGGCGGGCGCGCTCGAGTTCAACGTCTCTCACTCCCGCGACGGCGCTCTTTATGCTCTTGCGCGGGATCGACGCGTTGGGGTGGATCTTGAATTCGTCCGTCCCTTGGATGATCTCGACGAGATGGCGCGTCGGGTCTTGTCGGAGCATGAACAAGTCACACTCGGATGGGCAACGCCAAGCGAGAAATTGCGCCTTTTCTATGAGTTCTGGACGCGTAAAGAGGCGTTCATTAAGGCGACCGGAGAAGGTTTGTCGTTTCCTGTGCAAGAGATAGAAGCGTCGTTGCCTTTGGGGCAGTCTTCGCGACACCTGGGTCCTTTGGTGGTGGCGGAGGGAAGCCGACCTGGACGCTACGGGCGCTTGCACCGGAACCCGCCTTCGCCGCGGCGCTCGTTGTGGAAGGGGACACATTCGATCTTCAGTACAGGCGGTGGCCTGTACGGTGACTTCGGTGGGTTGGTCAGAGCCGAGGCATCTGACGATTCGAGGGAGAAGCAATACATTGCATGAACCCCGGGCAATTACCGACCAGGTGCAAGTCCCAGGCGATACGACGCCCAATCGGCCTCGGGACGCGCTTCGCTGGATGTTAGCGGCGCGTTTCGGTGACGAGCGCGAAGGCATACTCCTGCGACAGGGCAAGGGGTGGTTTCATCTGAGTCGGCGCGGGGCACGAGGCGCTGGGCGGTTTGGCGTATCACTTGGTGCCAGGGGACGTGATCCTTCCCCACTATCGGGATCGCGCCTTGATGCTGGCGCGCGGAATGAGTACCGAGTTGCTTGCCCGTGACTTTTTCGCCCGCGCGGGGTCGAGTTCCGCGGGGCGTAACCTCCCATCTCATTTTTCCTCCAGGCAACTCAACGTCGTTTCCGTCGCGTCGCCCACCGGTTCTCAATGTCTTCCGGCCGCAGGCTGCGCTTGGGGAATCACCCTGTCGGCGAAAGGTACGCTGCAGCACCCGGAGCGCAATGACCAACGAGAGGGAGGTCCCTCGCCGGTCGTTGTCTGCTGCCTTGGCGACGCCGCAACGCGGCAGGGCGAGTTTTACGAAGCGGTGTGCTTTGCTGTGCAGGAGCAGCTTCCGATCGTCTTCGTCATCGAGGACAACGGTTACGGAATCAGCACATCCACGCAGCGCCTTTTGCCCTTTCGGCTGGGGATCTTCGCGGAAGATCGCGTCTCGCGGATCAACGGACGCGATATTGCGGAAGTGCTGGAGTGCGGCGGTCGGGCGATCGCCAAGGCGCGCATCGGCGGGGGACCGAGTATTCTGTGGTGCGAGTTGGACCGGCTCTCGTCTCACACGTCGTCCGATGATCATCGCGTCTACCGGACCGCGGAGGAGATCGAATCCCTCGGCGTGGCGGATCCGATTCCGCGCCTCGTTCAGCGACTCGTGAAGTCCGGGGAATTGGCTCCCAACGATTGGGCAGCGATGCAAGCGGATGTCCGGCGTGCGGTGGATGTGGCGTACCAACGTGTCGAATCGGAACCCAAGCCAGACGCGGCGAGTCTGGGCGACCACCTCTTCGGTCCCACGGTCGAACACGTATCGCTGCCGTCTCCGCCAGAGGACGCGCCGAAAGTCGGTTCGGCGCCGCGCGGTGTCACGATGATCGCGGCCGTCAATCACACGTTCGGCGCCGCGCTCGAACGCTTTCCCTCCCTGCTGATGTTTGGCGAGGACATCGAGGACCCCAAGGGAGGGGTCTTCGGGTTCACGGCCGGCCTGAGCAGTCGGTTCCCCGGACGGGTGGTCAACTCCCCCCTCGCCGAGGGCACGATCGTCGGCGTCGGGGCCGGGCTGGCCGCTGCCGGATACCGGCCCGTTTTCGAGATTCAATTCATTGATTTCATCGGGCCCGGCTTCAACCAGTTGATCACTCAGGCAACGACCTTGCGATGGCGATCGAAGGGGGAATGGACCTGTCCCCTGGTGCTCTACGCCCCGTATGGGGCGTATCTTCCGGCCGGCGGCATGTGGCACAGCCAGAGCAACGATGGCTGGTGGGCGCACGCGCCCGGATTGCGGGTGGCGATTCCAAGCTGTCCGGAAGACGCAGCGGGCCTGTTCTGGGCGTCGTTCCAGGACGAGGATCCGACGCTCATCCTGGTCCCCAAGCATCTCTGCCGTGTGCGTATGCCCATGCAGCGCTTTGACGCGATCCCTTTCGGGCGTGCGGCGGTCAGGCGGGCGGGAGACGATGTGACGCTGGTGTCCTGGGGCAACGGCATGGAACTGGCCGAGAAGGCCGCCCAGCGGATGGCGGCGGAGGGCGTGTCGGTCGAGGTGATTGATCTCCGGACGCTGGTTCCGTGCGACTGGGCGTCCATCGAGCGATCGCTCCAGAAGACCGGTCGGCTGGTGGTGGTCCATGAGGACAACCGTACGTGCGGTTTCGGGCAAGCGGTGATCGCGGAGATGGTGTCGCAGCCGGACCGCTTCGACCTGCTGCTCTCCCCGCCGCAACTTGTGGCGCGACCCGACGTCCATATTCCGTTCTGTCCGGATCTCGAATATGCTCTCCTCCCGGACCTGGACCGGGTGTTGAGCGCGATCCGCGTCACCCTGGAGTAGGCCGATGGCGCTGGTTGACATCCGTGTGCCGCAACTCGGAGAGGGCCTGCAAGAAGCGCTGGTCGTGGTCCTGTTGAAAGCGGCGGGGGAGCGCGTGGAGAAGGACGAGCCGATCTTCGAAATGGAGACGGACAAGGCGCGCGTGGTGGTGGAGGCGGCGTTGCCAGGCCGGCTGGGCGAATGGTTGGTAGCGGCAGGGGACGTGGTGCCCATCGGGGCGGTCATCGGCCGGATCGAATCCGAGGAGGCGCAAGGTTCGGTCGTGCCCGACGCGCCCGACCGTACGGCTCGGGCGGTCTCCCTGGTGGCGGGGGCGGACGGTGCCGGGGTCGCGCCTCCATCGTCGGTCGTGCGGATCCCGCCGCGGACCCGGGCACACGGGCGGACACTCGGACTCTCGGATGAGCAATTGCGCCGCATCCCGGCGCCTTCGGGGAAGCTCTTGCCGGCGGATGTGGACCGGTACCTGGCCGACCACGCCCGGACTGAGGAGGATACGGGAGCCGCGTATCGTGAGCGCCGGTTGTCGGCGCAGCAGCGCGCGCTGACGTTTCGATTTCGCCGCAGCGCACAACTGGTCATCCCGGCCACGATCACCTGCCCCCTGGCCTGGACCAGCGTGGAGCGCGCCCTCCAGGTCGTGCGCGCCGATCATCCCGATGTGCCGGTCGGCCCCTTGGAGGTGATCGCATACGCCGTTGCCCGAGGCGCAGGCGCGCATCCGAACTTCCGCTCTGTCCTCGTCAGCGATGATCGGGTCCGCGTATATCCCCACCTTACCCTGGGGATCGCCGTCCACCGGGCCGAGGGCGACCTCGTGACGGCCATCGTTCCTCAGGCGGACACCATGACATTCCCCGAGCTCGCCTGTGCGGTCCAAAACAAGATCGCCTTGGCCATGGAGGGGCGGGACCAGTCAGATGAAACGACGCAGGTGGTCTTGACCTATTTGGGCGCGAGTCAAGTCACGCATGCCGTGCCGACTCTGGTCGCGCCGGCGATTGCGACGCTCTTCGTCGGGGCGCCCGCCGAGCCGGGTACGAGCGGGATGGGGCGGACTGCGGCGCTGTGTCTGACGTTTGATCACCGGCTGCATCAACGGGGTCGAGGCCGCGCAGTTTCTGGAGGCCGTCACCCGCGCGGTGGATCAACTCGCCGCGGCCAGCGGCCCTGCGCGCGCGGATCTGAGTTGTGAGCCGGCAGGTCGTTCGGTTGCGGGGGAACCGGCGGATGCGCCTCGGCCGGCTTCGACCGGCGACCAGGTCGTCCGCGTGGACGCGCTGCTCCGTGATCGCGTCGTGAACCTGTTGGGCACCCCGTTGGGGGCGTCGGACTTTCGGCGGCCGCTGCGCTCCCTCGGGCTCACGTCGGTCATGTCGGTGGCGTTGAGCAAGGGACTGGAGCGCGACCTGGGGATTCCCGTGCCGGCCACCCTGGTGTGGAACTACCCGACGATCGAGGCGATCACCCGGTATCTTGCCGAGCGCCTCGAGGCGCACGCCGAACCCGCGTCGCTTCCGGACCGTTCCCCTGACGAGGAGCGAGACCTCGAGCGGTTGCTAGGAGAGGTGGAGGGATTGTCCGACGCGGAGGCCCGGCGTCTCTTGACCGAGGACGAGGGACAAGGAGGCGCTCGAAATGGCTGACCTCAGTCGGCGACTCGAGGGACTCTCGCCCGAGAAGCGCGCGCTCCTGGAGCAGCGTCTGGGCCGTTCGCCGAAGAGCGGCCATCCGTTGAGGGCGGAACCCGTCGCGATCATCGGGATGGGGTGCCGGTTTCCGGGCGGAGCGAACTCGCCGGAGGCTTTCTGGCGGTTGTTGACGGAGGGCCGAGACGCGATTCGTCGGGTTCCGGCAGACCGATGGGACGCGGACGCGGTTGTAGATCCCTCGGTGACGTCCGGACCGGAGGCGGGCACGCGTTCGGGGCGGTTTCCTCGATCGTGTAGACGAGTTCGACGCCGGCTTCTTCGGCATCGCGCCGCGCGAAGCCTCCCAGATGGACCCTCAGCAGCGGTTGCTCCTGGAAGTGGCGTGGGAAGCGCTGGAGGAGGCGGGACAGACAGGGGAAGGGCTGGCGGGCAGTGCCACGGGCGTGTTCGTGGGGATTCACAGCCAGAGTAGCGACTACTACTGGCTGCAGGTCGGCGATCGCTCGACCATCGACACGTACACCGCCAGCGGTGGCGCGCACAGCATCATGGCGAACCGCCTGTCCTACCTGCTGGACCTGCGCGGACCGAGCGTTGCCATAGACACCGCCTGCTCCTCCTCGCTGGTCGCCCTGCACCTGGCCTGCCAGAGCCTGCGGACGGGCGAATGCGACCTGGCCCTGGCCGGCGGCGTGAACCTGATCCTGTCGCCGGAGACCGGGCTCACCTCGCCAAGATGCGGATGTTGGCCCCCGACGGTCGCTGCAAGACGTTCGATGCGTCGGCCGACGGGTTCGTGCGCGGCGAAGGCTGCGGGCTGGTGGTCCTTAGGCGGCTCGCGGACGCCCTCCGGGACGGGGATCCCATCCTGGCAGTGATCCGCGGCACGGCGGTCAACCAGGACGGCGCGACGAACGGGCTGACGGCGCCGAACGGGCTCGCGCAGCAGGCGGTCGTGCGCCGGGCCCTCGCATCGGGCGGAGTGGATCCCGAGGCCGTGGGCTACGTCGAGACGCACGGAACCGGCACCACGCTCGGCGACCCGATCGAGGTCGAAGCGCTGACGGCGGTGTGGGTCGCCCCCGTCCAGACGGGCGACCGTGCGTTCTCGGGGCGGTGAAGGCCAACATCGGTCACCTCGAAGCGGCGGCGGGTGTCGCCGGGCTGATCAAGACGGTGCTCTGTTTCCGGCATGAGGCCATTCCGCCGCAGCCCCATTTCAGGACGATCAATCCGCACATCGAGCTGGCGGGCACGTCGTTCACAATTCCCACGGTCGTGACGCCGTGGCGAAAGGCTGCTGGGCCGCGGATCGCGGGTGTTAGCT
>CAWJSJ010000002.1:0-2734712 GCA_963845565.1 uncultured Methylomirabilota bacterium | reverse complement strand
TGACTTGCGCGCGTCCACAGGCAGAATTTTGATAGAGGACAATTATAATCCTGAGATGTTTCGATACTCTTGTCAGAGTTAATTCAGGTGCCACCTGCAACGCCCATGTTTCACATATGGCGCCAACTCAGGCAAATCTGCAACGCGATTCAAAAGTGGTGAAGGCGGACCAAGGAACGGCGGACGGGGCTGTTGCAGTTCAGGGGGAATGGGGGAAACATTTGGTGGGATCGATGGGTTCCTTTCCAGAGAGGGGAATCGAACCCGGCAGGGATTTGTCCAGGCCCGTCAATGAGTTGCGGGTGGGATCGATTCTCCAGAGAGATTCGAACCCCTGTTCGGTCCGCAGCCGCCAGGGCGCGGCTGCCACCGCTGCGGTCAGGCCACGCGGTCGCGGGGTGCGCGTCCCGCGAAGAAGGAATCCAGGTTGTCCAGGGCCCGGAAGCCCATGGCGTCGCGGGTCTCCTTGGTGGCGGTGCCGATGTGCGGCATCAGGAAGGTGTTGGGAAGCTCCCGATACTCCGGATGGATGTCGGGCTCGTTGTTGTAGACGTCCAGACCGGCCGCGGCCACCTTGCCGCTCTTCAGCGCTGCGATGAGTGCGCCGTCATCGATGACGGCGCCCCGGCTGGCGTTGACCACGATGGCGCCGTCGGGGAGCAAGGCGATCCGCGCAGCGTTGAGCATCTTCCGGGTCTGCGGCGTCGAGACGCAATGGAACGCCAGAAAGTCGCAGTGCGGCATCAGGTCCTCGGGGGTCGAGTGGTACATCGCGCCCTGCTCCTGGGCCGCCGCCAGACGCTGCACGTCGTGGTAGTGAATCGTCATATCAAAGCCGCGGGCACGCCGGGCCGTCACCTGGCCGACACGCCCCAGCCCCACGATGCCGAGCCGCTTCCCCGTCACCTGGGTTCCCACCATGAAACTTGGGCTCCAATCGCGCCACGCCCCCGAGCGCACCAGCCGGTCCGCTTCGCTCGCCCGTCGGGCCGCCCCCAGCATCAGGAGGATCGTTAGTTCAGCGGTAGCTTCTGACACCACGTCGGGCGTGTTGGTGGCAACTACGCCGCGGCGTTTCGCGGCATCCACGTCGATGTGGTCGTAGCCCACCGAAAACGTGGCGATGATACGGACGCTCCGCGGGAGCCGCTCCAGAACCCCGGCGGAGAAGCGCTCCGTGTGGCAGGTCAGGATCGCGTCGGCGCCGTGCGCGGCCTCGATCAGCGCGTCGCTGGAATAGAGACGGTCGTCGGGGTTGAGCCGCGGCTGATAGTCGCGGCGAAGACGATCCTCGACCGCCTGCGGAAGCGTGCGGGTGACCAGCACAACGGGCTTCATGGCTGGAATCCTCCTGGACTACGAGATGGTGTTCCCCTGGGAGATCAACCCGAATTGGAGCAAATGGTGGTAGCAGTGCTTGAAATGCGACCGGGCCCATGCCTCGGACCCGATTGGTCCGAACACGGGATGCATCCGTGCCGTGGAGGGCGTGGCAACCGCTTCGCGGAGAAAGCGGTCCATCTCGGCGCGGAGCGCCGCGGTGGCGGCGGCCAGACCCGAGTAGCGCAGAGGCGGCAGTCCCGCCGCGAGCGCCGGGTTTTGAAACTCGTGCGGCGTAGGCCTATTGTCGTGCAGAAACGCCTTGAGCCGTTCGCGCTGCTCCTCGGGAAAGAAGCATTCCGCCTGCACCCTCCCGGTTGAGATCTCGGCCGCCCAGACGAGATGCTCGACCATCTGCCGGGCCGTCATCTTCCCCCAGGCGGGTGGGATGTTCTCACGGAGACCCGAGAGGGCGTCGAAGAGCAGATGACGAAAGAATCGCTCTCGCAGATCGGGATCGTTGACTTCGAAGAGGATCGTTGGCACCACGTCGTCTCTCCTTCGGATCCGTGTACGCGCCGGTGCACCTCGCCACGGTGGGCACCAATCTCACAAGAACCTGAGAGACGGCCCGCGCGGCGGTGAGCCGCGAACTCGCCCTACCGTACCGCCCCGCTCTCGCGGGCCACCTGAAGCCGGCACCAGGCATAGAGCGCATCGTACACGCAGAGCTGGGCCTCCAGGTTCGCGCGATCGTCCGGGAACAGCATGCCGAACCCCGTCGCGATCGCCTCCAAGCCTGGCGCAATTTCATCCGTATGCAGATCTGCGGCGATGTCGGCTGCGTGAACGATGCGGGCCAGCCGGAGTAATGCGGGATCGGTCAGCTGATACTTGGCGATGATCACCTCGAACGAGCACCGTCCTTCATGATGGCCAAATTCGGCACCTGGGACGTCGAATGGCGTGGCACCCGTCTCTGCGGCCACCGCCCGCACCTGGCTCGCCGGCACGAACAGGAAGTCCGCGTTCGAATCGACGAAGCGCTTGATGAGCCAAGGGCACGCCACACGATCCACATGGACACGAGACCGCGTAATCCAGCGCATCACCCGAACCTCCCTGACTGATGGCCCGTCACCGTCGTGGGCCTCTGGGACACCCCCCGCCTGACCGCCAAGCCGCTGGCCGTCCCCTGCCGCCCCTCGTCACTTCCCCGCAGCCCGGTCCAGGTAGAACCGGCTCATGTCGGTGCCGATGGGCGTGGCGCCGAGTTGGCGGAGCATCGTCGTGATCTGTCCTCGGTGATAGGTGCCGTGATTGACCACGTGCTGCATGGTCTGAACCAGGGGTAAGCGCATCGGGTTTCCGGCGAGGTCGCGGTAGTCGAAGGGCCGCTGGAGCCGCTCCTCCGTCAACGATGCCAGGAACGTTCCCCGCTCCGCATCGACGGCGCGAAACCGCTCCCGCAGGCTGGCCACGGTCGGGAAGTCCGTCGCCGCCAAGAGCGCCGCCCCGGATTCCCCCCTCCAGCGGTGCAGCCAGACCCACTCGGCCCCCAGAATGTGCGCGAGCGTGTCCCGCACCGAAGGAAAGCTGTTCTTCAGATCCTTCACGAATGCCGCCGGATCCAGCTTCTCGGCGGCATCCAGCGTCCTGCCGTTCGCCCACCGATTGTATTCGTACAGCGTGAAAACGTCCTGTAACGTCATGGCGGTGCCCTCCCTTTTCTTGGGAGCCGTTACGAAATAACTTGTCCATTTGTTGTCATTTCGTTACGGCTCCTTATGCCGTTCCCGGAATATCTCTGATCAAGTCATCCTTTGACAACGGCTTACGTCGCCTGTCGTTCGGTCAGTCGCTTGTAGTACGAGTGGCTGGTATAGAGCGCCGCAACCGGATTGTGTCCCAGCACGCGATCCTTGGCCACCAGCACGGTCGCCGGCGCCTTCGAGTGCATGAAGAACAGGCTGTCATGGCCGACGCACAGACCGATCACGACGTTGAACTCCGTCCCGGCCTTGGCCAGGAGTGCCGCCTGCCCCACCGGACTGCACATCGCCTCGTACTGGCCGGGGCGCACCTTCTCGTCGTCGCGGATCCCGACGGTCTCCTTGTCGATCGAGCCGGCCTTGCAGCACACGGTGTACACCGCGAACCCACCCGCCACGAAGATGTCCCGCGCCGCCTTGGCCTCCTGCATCAACCCCACGCAGTGCGCGATGCCAAGCTGCCGGTACCCCATCCGGCGGGCAAAATCCATGATCTCTTCGACCCGCGTGCTCCGACAGTACCCCGCGGCCTCGGTGCGGGCCGATTCCAGTGCCAGACGCTTGAGATCATCCCGCTCCAGGTAGGCCCGCTCCACCTCCGCCAGCAACTCCCCTTCCGCCGGCATGGGGCAAAACCCCGGTGGGGTCTTTGCCTCCGGCTCGGCCGTACACGCCTTCACCCCGCACAGAACGCACGTCGGTCCCGCGTAGTCCGTCATGATGGGCGCCTCCACACCTCCGGGTTCACCGTCCGGGGCGGCAGCGTCCCGTCCAGGTAGGCCTCAATGGCCTCCACCACGTGCCGGAAAAAGATCCGGTACACCTCGCCGGTGACGTATCCGACGTGGGGTGTCAACACCACGTTGTCCAGTGCGATCAGCGGGTGATCCGCGGGCAGCGGCTCGACGTCGTACACGTCGAGCGCCGCGCCCGCGATCCGCCGCGCGCGAAGCGTTGCGACCAATGCCGCCTCGTCCACCAGGGGCCCGCGCGCCGTGTTCACCAGGAAGGCGGTCGGCTTCATCAGGGACAGGAGCGCCGCCGTCACCACGCCGCGCGTCATCTCGGACAGCCGGAGATGCAGGCTGACCACGTCGCTCTCGCGGAAGAGCGTCTCCAGGGAGACGCGGGCCACCCCCGCCGCCGCAGCGCGCTCGTCCGTCAGCGTCGGCCCCCACGCCAGCACCCGCATGCCCAGCAAGTTCCCGAAGGCCGCGATCCGGCCGCCGATCCGCCCCAGTCCGAGAATTCCGAGCGTCTGCCCCCGCAGTTCGACCCCGACGCTCGTCTGCCAGCGGCCGGACCGGAGCGCGCGATCCTCCTGGGGAATGCGTCGGGCGGCGGCCAGGATGAGCCCCATGGTCAGCTCGACGGGCGAGGCGCCGGAGCCCTCCGTCTCGGTGACGAGCACCCCCTGCTCCGTCGCGGCGGCAACATCCACCTGTCCCGAGTTCCGACCGGTGAGCGCCAGGAGTTCCAGGGCGGGCAGTCGACGGAGCAGCGCCGCCGAGAATCGCGTCCGCTCCCGGATCGTCACCAGGATCTCGAAACGGGCCAGGCGGCGCGCCAGCGCGTCGGTGTCCGCCAGCGTATCGCGAAAGACCTCCACGCCGGCACGGCTCGCCAGTCGTTGCCAGTCCGGAACGGACCGCGCCGCGTTCTGATAGTCGTCGAGGATCGCAATGCACTTCATGCGCGGCTCCAGGATGGCGGGGTGCGGATTGCCACAGGCACACGACGGTCGGTTGCCCTGGGGGATGACCCTACCAGAAGGACCCGGTCATCGCAATCCTCTCGTGCAGCGGAGACCCACGGAGGAGGGGCGGCCTGGTCGTGGAGCGACGCCTTCATGCGCACCGCGGCCACGTCACCAGCGTGCCCTGGCCACCATCGGGTGTCAAATTTTGTCCATCGCGTGCCGGAAAGTATCCGGGCGAGGGATGGTCCTCGCCGACCCGGTGTCGAGCGACACGTGAAGGTGAAGGAAACGGCAAAGGAGAACAGACAGGATTGGGAAGGGCCTAAGGGACGTCTCTTCGATGTGCGGGAAAGGGGAAACGACGGGTGGGAGTGGCGGAAGAAAGAATCGGGTTACGCGTCCGGGCCGCCGTCAATCCGGCGGACTTCTTCGACCGCCGCCAGAACGCGATCGATCGTGCGCCGGGCCTCCTGCAGCGTGCGGTCCTTGCTGAGCTGCCAGGGCGCCTCCATATTGAGCCGGAGCGCCAGCGGACACACGGCATTGATGAACCGGTCCTCGACCCACGAGCGCACCCGCCCAAGGTCCTCCGGTCTCAGATGGGCGAGCGAATCGTCCGCATAATGCATTGTCCTACCTCCGCCTCACATGCCCGCCCGGTAGCGCACCCGCGTGCACCCCACTGATCGGACCGGACGACACGCCGTGCCTTGGCAGCGTTTCGCCTGTACGCCTCGGACCGACACACCGTCAGTGCAACGTCCGTGCCGTCATCCCCATGAATCCCCCGATCCGTACCGGAGAGCTCCCTTTTTCTCGATCCCGCCACCTCGACCAATGATTCATCGCTGCTTCTCTTCCAGTTCTGCCCAACGCGCGTAGAGGCGATCGACCTCTGCCCGTGCCGCCTCCAGGGCCGCCCAGCGCTCCCGCAGCGCGGCGGAATCGGAAGCCACGGCGGGGTCTTCCGCCTGTTCCCGGCACGCGGCCAGTGCCTCTTCCGCGTCCAGGATAGTCGCCTCCATCTGCTCCCACTCCCGTTTTTCCAGATACGTCAGCCGCCGCAGATCGAGCCCCTCCCGCGCGGCGCGCTGCGGCGGGGTATCGGGGTTGGGCCGCACCGAGGTCTCCGACGTGTCCCTCGCCTCCGGGTCGGCCTCCTCCCGCGCTGCCTCCCACTGGCTATAGTCGGCAAAGAAGGTGGCGCCGCCGGTACCGTCGAGTGCCAACACCAGCGTCGAGACGCGTTCCAAGAGGAAGCGATCCCGCGTGACGAGGACCAGCGCCCCCGGGAAGTCCGTCAGGGTTTCCTCCAGAACCTCCAGCGTGGGGATGTCCAGGTCGTTGGTCGGCTCATCGAGGATCAGGAGATCCGCCGGCTGGAGCATCAGCCGCGCGAGCAGGATCCGGGCCCGCTCTCCGCCGGAGAGGCGGCCCACCGCCGTCTCGAGCTGCTCGGGCTGAAAGAGGAAGCGCTTGGCCCACGACACCACGTGGACAGACCGGTCCCGGTAGACGACGGCATCGCCCTCCGGGGCCAGCGCCCGGCGGAGACGGACCGTCGGGTCGAGTCCCTCCCGCTCCTGGTCGAACCGGACCAGCCGCAATCCTTCCGCACGCTCAATCTGACCGGCCTCCGGAGCAAGTGTACCGGCCAGCAGATTGAGCAGCGTGCTCTTACCGCTCCCGCTCGCCCCGAGGACTCCCATCCGCATCCCGGGCGTCAGCGTCAGATCCAGGCCGGTGAGGAGACGCCGCCCCCCGACCGATGCGACGAGGCCCCGCGCCACCAGGAGCTTCTTGGACTGACGCCCCGACGCCGTGAACTCGATCCCGGCCGTGCCGCCCGCGGCCCGCGCCCGGACTTCGTCCAGCTCCTGGATGAGCCGGCCCGCCGCCTTCACCCGGGCTTGCCCCTTGCGAGTCCGCGCCTTGGGTCCGCGCCGCAGCCATTCCACCTCGCGCCGGACCCGGTTGGCGAGCGTGTCCTGATACACCGCCTGCTCGCGCAGGGCCTCGTCACGCCGCACGAGGTAGTCGCTGTACCGCCCCTCGGCTTGGAAGAGGCCGCCGGGGTAGCACCGGTTCAGTTCCAGGACGCGCGACGCGATGTGCTCCAGGAAGTAACGGTCGTGACTGACCACAAGATACGCGGGGACCTCGGTCCGCAGGAGGGCCTCGAGCCACAGGATGCCCTCCACGTCGAGGTGGTTGGTCGGCTCGTCCATCAGCAGGACGTCGGGTGCGGCCACCAGTGCGCAGGCGATGGCCAGCCGCTTGCGCCACCCGGCGGAGAGGGCGCCCACCATCTGGTGCGGATCGTGGAATCCGGCCCGCCCCAGCATGGCGGCGATCCGGCCGGCCGCCTCGAACCCGTCGCGCTGCTCCGGCGGAAGCCCCGCGGCCAGCGTCGCCTCGACGGTGCGGTCGCCCGGGAACGTCGGGTCCTGGGGCACGTACCCCAGGCGGCTCAGCCGACGCTGCGATCGCGTCCCGGTGTCCGGCGGCTCCATCCCGGCCAGCACCTTGAGCAGCGTCGTCTTGCCGGAGCCGTTGGGACCCACCAGGCCGACTCGATCCCCTTCGGCCAGGCCGAACGACAACCCCTCGAAGAGGGGCTGGACGCCGTACGCCTTGCTGACGCCCTCGCAGCTCAGGATCGGCAGCCGGCTCATCCGATCCTCCGCCGCGCCCCGCGGGCCGGTGCGGTCGGCCGCCCCGGCCCGCTCCGGACGAGCGCGAGTTTCGCCGCGCGCGGCATTTGCTTGATCCGGTACTCCTCTTTGAGGGCGAGACTCCACGAACGCACCCGGCGCGACCAGGCCATACTCACGGGTCGGCGAACCCGGGTGTAGCGCGACGCCCGGCCGGCGTTATGCTCCGCCAGGCGCCGCGCCACATCCTTGGCGATGCCCGTATAGAGCGAGCCGTCGGAGCAGCGGAGAATGTAGACGAATGGCATGGGGGTACGCGCCGTGGCCGCCGTCACAGGCACGGCATGATCATGCGGGCCGTGGCGGCCACCACGGCCGGCTCGGCGCACTGGGAGACGCGCGCGTCGCCCCGCACGGACAGCAGCATGTAGGCCTCGTCGGCTGACAATCCCAGGCGGCGCATCAGGAAGTGGGCCATCTCGTCGGCTGCCACGCGGATCGCCTCCGCGATGCCCGGTCCGTCCCCGGTCGTGATCCAGCAGTCCGGAAACTCGATCCACGGGCGCCGGATCCCTTCGTCCTTGGCGAGGTCCACCTGGACCCGGACCTCGCCGGGGATCTCCAGGGCGGTGATGGAGATCTCGCCGTCGCCCATGGTCGCGTGCACGTCTCCGATGGCGAGGAGCGCCCCGGGGACAAACACGGGCAGGTGGACCCGGGCGCCGACCCGCACATCGTTGTGGTCCATGTTGCCCCCGTGCGGTCCCGGATGGAGCGTGGCCACGCCGTCCCCTGCGGGCGCCGTACCGATCACGCCGACCATCGGCCGCACCGGGAAGCGGATCCGCTCGTTGAAAACGACCATGCCGTCCACGACCTCGAAGATCCGCGTACGATGCTCCGTAATCAGGTGCCCGAGGACGCCCTTCCCGGGCCGCGTCCCGGTATAGCCCCGGTTCGCCAGCGCGATGTCTCGGATGGTGACGACCAGCGCGTCGCCGGGCGCGGCGCCGCGGACGAGAATCGGTCCGGTGGCGGGATTCGGCCCCAGGGGATGGGGCCTGTCGAGCAAATCGCGTTCGCTCCGGATGGTTCCCGTGCGCGCATCCCAGGTCTCGAAGCACACCTCGTCCCCCGGGTCGATGACAGCCACCGGAGGGTGCACTTTGTCGAGCGAATACACAATTCGGTCCCGTGCAATCCGCAACATCGTTCGACCTCGCGCTAGTGGTGGGAAAACGTGAGGGTCTCGCCGTCGGCGGGAATCCGCACCTGAGAGAGGAGCCCGGCCTCGTCGAGGGCCTGCCCCAGATCGGCCCGGGTCAGCAGGCAGTGATTCAGCGCCCCCAGATGCACGGCCACCACCGTGGCAGCCGGGGCGGCCCGGCAGACGCGGATCACATCCTCGGCCGTCATCGTGATAGGATCGCCGGACAGGAATTGGGCCGCCCCGCTGTTTACCACGATCACGTCGGGGCGATGGCGATCGATGGCCTCCCGGACCTCCTCGCACCAGATCGTGTCCCCCGCCAGGTACACACTCGGCTCCGCCGGGCCGCGCAGAACAAACCCCGAGACCGCCCCCATCTTCCGGCCGACGTCGCCGGTGCCATGCCGGCCGCCCGTCCGCGTGAAATGGATACCGCACCACTCGGTCTCCGTCTCGACCGGTACCACCGCCTCAAACCCCAGCGTCCCGAAGTGCCCGGCATCCGGCGGCGGACAGAGGACCGGGAGCGTCCGGGGGAGCAGTTCGCCGGCCCGAGCGTCGAAATGATCGCGGTGCAGGTGGGTGACCAGCACGGCGTCCAGCCGGCGAATCAGGGCGTCCAGCCCCGCGGCATCCAGGGGAAGCTCGACCAACGGAATCCGCCGGGTGTTGGCGGCGTTCTGGACCGGATCCATGGCCTCCGCGCGGCTGAGCATGGGATCGGTCAGCACACGGAGGTCGCCAAATCGCAGGACACAGCTCGCGTGGCGCAGCAGGCGGATCTGCATCGGTTCCCCCGTGCTAAATGGACAAGGATTTTCGTAACGGCTCCTAGCCGATTGCCCGGGCCAGTCGCGCCACGCCGTCCTCGATCTGCGCGACCGGCGGGCTGACGAAATTCAGGCGCATGGTGTCCTCGCCGCCGCCTCCCGGAAAGAACGCCGCCCCCGGCACGAAGGCCACGCCCTGATCCAGCGCCGCGGGGAGCACCTGTCCCGCCGATCGGCCTGCCGCCAATCGGAGCAGAAGGAACATGCCGCCGCCGGGCCGGGTCCAGGTTGCGCGACCGCCGAGGTGCCGGTCCAGCGCCGCCAGGAAGCTGTCCCGCTTCGTCCGGTAGGCCGCGCGGAGCCGCGCGATCTGCGCCGGCAGGTCCCCGGCGGCAAGGTACCGATACACGACGCGCTGCGAGAAGGAATTGGTGTGCAGGTCCGCCACCTGCTTCAGGAGCGCGAGACGCTCGATCAGCGGAGCCGGCCCGACGGTCCACGCGACGCGGAGCCCCGGCGCGATCGTCTTGCTGAACGTGCCGACGGAGATGACCGGCGCCTGCGGGTCGGCCGCCGCCAAGAGGTCGGGTTCGCCCGGATCGTACCGGAGGTGGACATACGCCTCATCCGCCAGGACCGGCACCCCGGCGGCTGCCGCGGCGCGGAGCACCGTGCGGCGCCGATCGGCGGCCAGCGTCCGTCCCGACGGATTCTGGTGATTCGGCATGAGGTAGAGAAGCTTGACGCCGGGCGCCCGGAGCGCCGCGGCGGTCGCCTCGGCGTCCACCCCGTCTTCGTCCATCGGCATCGCGCGCACCGTCGCCTCGCACGCATCGAAGACCTGGAGCGCCGCCAGGTAGCTCGGCTGCTCCGTGAGCACCACATCGCCCGGATCCAGCAGGGCGCGGGCCAGCAGGTCGATCCCCTGCTGCGACCCGTTGGTGATCAGCACCTGTTCCGCCGCAGTCGGGACGCCCCGCTGGACGAGATCCGCCGCCACCCACTCCCGCAGGGGGCGATACCCTTCCGCCTCGCCGTACTGCAGGCCGCCCTTCCAGTCCTCGGCCAGGACCTGCGCCGAAATCTCGCGCAATCGCTCGACGGGGAACCCCACCGGGTCCGGCAGGCCCGAGGCGAAGTTGATGACCTGCCGTTTCCCCATCACCCGGATGAGGTCCATGATGGGCGACGGCTGCACCCGGCCCATCCGCTTGGCGTACGCCGCCTCCCAGTTCATCGAGGTTCTCCTTCCTGTCCGTCCACAGATCGGCCGGCCGCCCCAGGCGCCGACCCGCCCCACTGGGCCTGGGCCGCCAGCGCGTACTCCAGGTGCATCTCGTGCCAGTCCGTGACGTCGGCGATCGGCCAGTACCGGACGTCTTGAACCTCGTGCGACGTGCGCAGCGTTCCGCCGGTCACCTCGCACAGGTACCCGATGGCAATCGCCGAGTGCGGCCCGTGGCCGCTGTTCGCCCGGCGCGCGAAGACGCCGGTCAACATCCGGACCCGGACGTCCAGTCCGACCTCTTCGCGGGTTTCTCGGACGGCGGTCTCTTCGGGCGCCTCGTTCGGCTCGACCCACCCGCACGGCAGGCACCAGCGCCCGTCATCGGTGCGCCGGGCCAACAGGATCTGCCCCCCGGCGTCGAAGACCGCCGCGTGCGCTCCCACCTTCGGGGTGATGTATCCGAGTTCGCCGACCAGCCGCTGCCGCGCCGCCGCGGGCGGGAGGTCGAGCGCCCGGCCATAGTACGTCGCCGCCACCTGGAGTAGCCGCTCGTACCGTTCCCGATCGTAGGGATTCGGCGTGAAATTGAGCCCGTTCCGGGCAATCGTCTGGATCTCGTCCAGCAGCGCGAGAATGTCCATGCGGCTCCTGCCCCTCCGGTCAGGCCCAGGTGCCGACGAACGGCGAATGGTATCCGGTCGCCGTCGCCAGCAACGCCTCCTCCCCCGACGGGTCCAGCGGCCGGAACCGCTCGGCCGCGGACAGCACCTTCGGCAGCACCGTGACGTCGCCGACGCTGGTGAGCGTCGTGACCGGCCGGGACAGGACGAACGCCACCGCCCGATCGATGGTGGCCTGATCCGTGAAGGGCTCGTACCAGGTCGTGTGCGTCTTGGGACGGTCCCCCCAGGGGTCCTTGGCGACCGTCTTGATGATGTGCACCCCCACATCCTTCCGGGCGCACTCGCCCAAGAGCGCCTCGACGTCCCGGCGATACTGGGGGTTCGTCCACAGGACAAAGTTCAAGGGGAACATCACCGTGTCGAAATCGAACCGGCGCAGCGCCTCCAGGTGGGTGCGCGGCGCGTCGTGGGTGTGGCCGGTGATGCCGAGCCAGCGGGCGATCCCACTCGCGCGCGCCTCGACCAGGGCCTCCAGGGCCCCGCCCTTGGCCGTGCATTCGTCCAGCTCGTGGAGCTTGCCCACCGCGTGGAGCTGGTAGAGGTCGAGCCGATCCGTCCCGAGCCGCTCGAGAGATCGGTGCAACTCCGCCTCGGCCGAGTCCTTGGTCCGTTGCTTGGTCTTGCAGCCGAGGAAAACCCCTTTCTCCCGCAGGCAGGACATCCAGGGGTTGAGTCGCACCTCCGCCTCCCCGTAACTCGGCGCCACGTCGAAGTGGTTGACGCCGTGATCGAGCACCATCTGTACGGCGAGATCCGCCGTCGCCTGGTCCACCTTGCCGATGCCCGCCGTCCCGAAGGTCACCACGCTGCTCAGGTGCCCCGTCCGCCCCAGCCGTCGTTGTTCCATCGTCCACCTCCTGTCCGCCGTGCCCTCACCATCTCCCGCCGGTCGCAGTCTAGTGGAATGCAGTCAACTTGGCCAGTCCAGAGTGCAAACGGCGCCCCTCGATGCGGGGCCGGGTTCGATTCTCCGTCGGTCCGGAACGCCGGAAGACGCGGCACTTTGCCGTTGACACAACCCCGTGTGGTGGTACTATCCGCGCGGCTCGGGAGTTTGCACCCCGCCTGGTGGTCCGGGAAGAGTCCTCATCGAGGCTGCTCGAGAACACCATCCGCATAGTCATGGTGACAGGAGGAGGACGAACGCATGAAGAAGATGTGGCTGGTCGGTCTGTTGGTGGCGTCGGTCCTGATCGCCGGAACGGCGTCGGCGGGTGAGAACATCAAGATCGGCGTGTCGATCTGGCTGGGGTACGCGCCTCTCTACCTTGCCAAGGAAAAGGGCTTCTTCCAGAAGCGCGGCCTCGATGTGGACGTCGTCGTCATCAACAGTCCGGTGGATCGCCGCGCCGCGTTCGCCGCCGACCGCATCCAGGGATTCGCCACCACCGTGGACACCCTGGTGATGACTGCGGCGGCCGAAACTCCCATACCGGTCAAGCAGGTCCTGGTCCTCGACGCCTCCCACGGAGCGGACGGGATCGTGGCCAAGAAGGATATCAAGACCATCCAAGACCTGAAAGGCAAGACCGTGGCCGGCCAGATGGGTGGTGGGGCCAGCTACTTCTGGCTCAACTATGTCTTGACCCAGAATGGAATGAAGCTCTCCGACCTCAAGATGGTGGACATGCGAGCCCCCGATGCGGGCGCGGCGTTCGTGGCGGAGAAAGTGGACGCGGCGATCACCTGGGAGCCCTGGCTCTACCGCGCCAAGAACGCACCGCACGGTCACGTGCTGTACGCCAGCGACAAGACGCCCGGGATCATCGTCGACTCCCTGGGATTCAAGCCTGAGTTCGTGGCCAAGCGGGGCGACGACGTGAAGAAGATCATCGCCGCGTGGAACGAGGCCATCGCCTTCATGAAGACGAACCCGGCTGAGGCGGACGCCATCATGGCCAAGTTCTCGAACCTCACCCCGGACATCCTCGCCATCGAGAAAGCGGGTGTCATCTTCTACGGGGCAAAGGAGAATAAGGAGTGGTTCGCCGCCGGGGGCAAGCTGGACGCGACCAGCCAGCGGGCCGCGGATGTCTGGTTTGACTTGAAGCTGATCAAGGCCAAGCCCAAGGTCACGGACCTGATCGACGGCTCGTTCCTGGAGTAGCGCCGACCCACGCGCCGCGCGTGCAGGACGTCACCGCCAAGGCATCGAGGGGCTCCCCGGATGTGCCGGGACGGCTCCTTGGTGCCTTGGCGTCTTTCTGGTACGGTTGATGACTACCATGCCTCCTCCCTCCGCATCCGGTGTCCGGCGGCGCGTGACGGACTATCTGAGCCCGCGCGAACCCATTCCGGCCGGCGTGTACGTCGGCCTGGGCGTGGTGGGGTTCGCCGGCGTCCTGCTCGTCTGGTCCGCGCTGACCTATGGGGGGTTCGTCACCGCCCTCTTCTTGCCCACGCCGCACCGCGTCCTGCTGGCGGGCATCCAGCAGTTCACCCAATTTGGATTCGCCACCGACATCCTGATGAGTACCTACCGGGTGATGGCCGGCTTCCTGGCCGCTGCCGTCATCGGGGTCCCGCTCGGCCTGTTGATGGGAACCTTCAAGGCCGTCGAGGCCCTGATCGAGCCGCTGGTGGGATTCATCCGGTACATGCCGGCCTCGGCGTTCATCCCGCTGTTCATTCTCTGGGTGGGGATCGGCGATCTTGAGAAGATCGCCATCATTTTCGTCGGCAGTTTCTTCCAGTTGATCCTGATGATCGCGGTGGTGGCGTCCAGCGTGCCCAAGGAAATGCTGGAGACCGCCTATACCCTGGGCGCCGGGCGCCTCCAGGTCATCCGGCGGGTCCTGCTCCCCGCCAGCCTGCCCGGCATCCTGGACACCCTGCGGATCATCGTGGGGTGGGCGTGGACGTACATCATCGTGGCCGAGCTGGTCGCAGCCGAGTCGGGTATCGGCTACATGATCATCAACGCCCAACGGATGCTCCAGACTGGCGCCATCATCTTCGGCATCCTGGCCATCGGGTTCCTGGGGATCGTGACCGATTATGGGTTCAAGTGGCTCCACCGATGGCTCTTCCCGTGGTCGGCGTAGGCGCGTTGGGCAGGCCGGCAATTTGGCGACCCGGCGATTTGGATTGAAGATGGACGCACCGATCAAGCTCGACATCCGGCACGTCAGCCAGCACTATCGGTCCGGGGGCCACGAGGTCACGGCCATCGACGATGTCTCGCTCACGATCCGGAACAAGGAGTTTGCCACCATCCTGGGCCCCTCGGGGTGCGGCAAGACCACGCTGCTCCGCATCGTGGCGGGACTGGTGCGTCCCACCGCGGGTCAGGTCCACCGGGATGGCCACGCCATCACCGGGCCGGGCCGGGACCGGGGGATGGTCTTCCAGAGCTATACCCTCTTCCCCTGGCTCACGGTCCGCCAGAACATCCAATTCGGCCTGCAAGTTACCGGCTTGGCCAAGGACGAACAGGAGACCATCGCTCAGCAGTTCGTGGCCAAGGTTGGGCTCCGGGGCTTCGAGCACGCCTACCCCAAGGCGCTCTCGGGCGGGATGAAGCAGCGGGTGGCCATCGCGCGGGCCCTCGCCAACAACCCCGACGTCCTCCTCCTCGACGAACCCTTCGGGGCGCTCGACGCGCAGACCCGCGCGCTGATGCAGGAACTGCTCACCCAGATCTGGGAAGAGTTCCACCAGACGATCCTCTTCGTCACCCACGACGTCGAGGAGGCGATCTTCCTCTCCGACCGCGTCTTCGTCATGACCGCCCGGCCCGGGCGGATCAAGGCCGAGATCGATGTCCCGCTGGAACGGCCCCGCCGGTACGAGATGAAATCCTCGGAGACGTTCCTGCACCTCAAGAAGCGTGCCCTCGACCTGATCCGCGAAGAGGCCATCAAGGCCACCCAGTACAAAGACGGGGAGTAGGTCGAACCGGCACGGCATCGCGCCCGGACGCCGCGCGTGCATTCCCCCCAGAGACCCCCGGCGCGCTTTCGCCCACCGCGGGCGGCGGGTTACCGTGGTATGCTGTGCAGGAGAAAACGCCCGCAACACAGAAAGGGGAACGTCGTGGACGCACATCAGAAGGTGCTATTCGTGGATGCGGCGACCGGGTATTACCGGGTCACCCGCTTCCCGGTGGGGGATTTCTTCGGCCCAGTGGATCTGGGACTGTACCTGGCCGGGCGGCACAACAGCCTGAACATCGGCGTCGGGCTCCTGGCCGGCTCCATCTTTCCGGGCTCGAACCGGCTGATCTTCACGGGCTTCTCCCCGTGCTGGGGCGGGTTCTTCGTCTCCTCCATGGGGGGCGCCGGCCTGATCTTCGACAATCTCGGCATCAACATGGTGTCTCTCGTTGGCCGGGCGCCGACACCGTCGCTGCTCTACCTCAACCGGACGCACGGCGAGGAGATCGACGTGAAGCTCGTCCCGCTGGATCTCCCGCGCATCTGGGGAGGCGGCCGGGGCGGCGTCTACGCCCTGATGGATCACGCCGTCGAGCAGTGCGGCGGCGCCTACACGACCGACCCGCGTGTGCTGGCGGTGGGGCCCGCTGCGGCGGCCACCGACTTCGGGGCCATCGGCTCGGTCCCGATGTCCCGCGGCACGCTCTCCCACGTGGACACCTGGGCCGGCCGCGGCGGCCTGGGCAGCAAGATGCTGCAGCAGCACGGGATCGCCGCCGTGATCTACGGCGGAACCTTCGCCGACGAGGACTTCCGTGACCGCAGCGTCGCCGACCAGTGGTTCCAGGACAAATACCAGAAGAAACTGAGCGCCAAGGACCTCGAGTCCACCGTCAAGTACCGGTATGACCCGAAGTTCGACACCGGCGGCACCTTCGGCGTCAACTACGCCACCATCGGCGGACGCTTGCTGGCGTTCAACTACTCCACCATCTACCTCGAGGAGGGCGAGCGGAAAGAGATCCACGAGAAATTCATCCTCAATCACTACCTCCGCCAGTTCAACGAGGAGACCATCCAGACCAAGCAGCAGCATACCTGCGGCGAGCCCTGCTCCGCCGTGTGCAAGAAGATGCGGGACGAATTCAAGAAGGACTACGAGCCCTACCAGACCATGGGACCGCTCTGCGGCATCTTCGACCAGCGCGGCGCCGAGCGCTTGAACCATCACGCCGACACGTACGGCTTCGACGCCATCTCGGTGGGCGGCGTCCTGTCCTGGCTGATGGAGTGTCTCGCCAAGGGGCTACTCACCCCGAACGAGCTGGGGGTGACGCGCCAGCCCGCCTTCTCCCCCCGAGGTTTCAGCCTCGAGACCGATTCGCTGGGAAATGCCGAGCTCGGCGTCGAGCTCCTCGACGCCATCGTCGCCAAGCGCGGCGTCCTCAACTTGGAGGACGGCGCCCGGCGGCTGGCGCGGCGCTTGGCACGGGAGAAGGGCAAGGCGATCCTGGACCCCTTCGTGTACCTGGCGTACGCCCGCAAGGGCTGGATGGTGCCGAATCAATACTGGACGCCGGGCGCCCTCTCTCCCATGGCCATCATGGGAAAGTACTACATGTACTACGGCGCCGAGTTCATGCCGCCCCGGAAGCTGGGGCGCATCAACGCCCAGCGCTTCCGGGACGAACTGATCATGGACAACCTGGGGATGTGCCGGTTCCACCGCCTCTGGGCCGAGGAGATGCTGCCCGAGGTGATCGGCTCCCTGTATGGCCAAAAAGAGCCGTTCCTGAAGGGCCTCGCCCGAACGGCCAGCCGGATCAACAGCCGGAACTCCTCCATCTTCTGGGAATCCGGGCGGAGCGCGGACTACGTCCACACCTTCCTGAAGCGGCACCGCGATGTGGACGGCAGCACGGACGCGGAGCTCGCCGAGTGGATCGGCCGCTTCGAGACGGACAAGCAAGAAGCCGCGCTCGGCTTCTGGTACGAGGTTCACAAGGGGATTCACGAATCCCTGCGGGAGTTCTAACACGCGGCTGAAAAACGCCCATCTGCGGTGACCCATCCTCCGGACGGGTACCCCGCGTGCGCGGGCACTCGTTGCGGCGTACATGGAGTACGCCTCACTCGGCCCCGGGCACCCATCCACAGGATGGGTCGCGCCGCCTGGCATCTGGACCTTTTTGAGCCGCCTGGGGAATCGCGCGCCTGTTCACATCCGGCCAGGCTTGCTTCGCGCAACTCTCGGCACCGCGCCCTGACCCCGACCGTGGGGTCGCCTGGGATCAATCATGTCGGCCCTGCTCGCCGCTTCGCTCATCTGGGCCTTCTCCTTCGGCCTCATCAAGACCCAGCTGGCCGGGGTGCCGCCGCACCTGGTGGCACTCCTCCGCTTGGTGCTGTCAGCCCTCCTCTTCGTCCCCTGGTTTCGGCCGAGGCGCCTCGAACGGCGCACCCTCGCCCTCCTGGTAACCATCGGCGCGGTGCAGTACGGCGCTGATGTACCTGGCCTACCTGGCATCCTTCGCCCACCTGAAGGCATCCGAGGTGGCGCTCTGGACAATCTTCACCCCCGTCTACGTGGCGGTGCTCGCCGATGCGATCGCCGGCACGTTTCGCCGCCGCAACCTCACCGCCGCCGGTCTGAGTGTCCTGGCGGCGTGGCTGGTCTCTCCCAGCGTCACCGGGGTAGCGCTGGTCGGCGTCGGCCTGGTGCAGGTGTCCAACCTCTGTTTCGCCGTCGGACAGGTCTGGTATCGGCGCCTCGTGCCCATGACCTCCGACCTCCGGGATCGCGAGATCTTCGCCGCACTCTACCTGGGAGGAACCCTGCTCGCCGCCATCCCGGTCGGCATGGGCACCGGGATGCTCGGCGCCCTCGCAGGGCTCAGCGGCGGCCAGGTGGCGACCATCCTCTACCTCGGACTCATTCCATCCGGAGTCGCCTTCTTCCTCTGGAACGCCGGGGCGCGGCGCACCAGCGACGGCACGGTGGCCGTCCTCAACAACGCCAAGGTCCCACTCGCCATCCTGGTCTCGTGGGTCGTCTTCGAATCGCTGCCATCGGGCGGGCACCTGGCCCGCACGCTGCTCGCCCTGGGACTGATCGGTGCGGCGCTCTGGATCGTGGAGACGGGCCGTGACCGTGACTCGTGAGCGCGCTCGGGCACCGAACTATGGCCGTGCGCAATCGGGAACCGATTCTGCTTTCCAGGTAAGCGCGAATGTACATTCTTGACATTCCGGCTCCCGTGGCATAACCTCGGATCGTTCGTGAGGGAGGTGCGCCGTGGTCAAGCGTCTGTCGGCCAAGGAGGCCCGCGACCGGTTCGCGGAGATCCTCGGCCAGGTTCATTTCGGGAAAGACACCGTCATCGTCGAAAAGGCGGGCAAACCGGTGGCCGCCGTGATCGACATGGAGCGGTACGAGCGATTGGCCCGGGCATGGGATGAGCCGTTCGCCGTCCTGGACCGGATCCGGAATCGGAACCGGGAGAAGGACCCCGAGCAGGTCGAGAGCGATGTTGCGGCGGCGGTCGAGGAGGTCCGTGCCGCTCCCCGCACCAAGAGCCGGAAGCGTGCGTAGGGCGGTCCTCGACACCAACGTTCTCGTCAGCGGCGCCATCCTCAGTGCGGGGGCACCCGCCGAAATCCTGACCGCGTGGCGCGAGCGGCGGTTCGATCTGGTCATCGGTCCCACCATTCTTTCCGAGCTCGACCGCGTGCTCCACCTTCCAAAGATTGCCCGCAGGTACTCTCTCGATCCCCACGACGTGCAGGGCCTCCTCGATCTTCTGTCCGTCCGCGCCGTCGTCGTCACGGAAAGGCACACGGTGTCGGCCGTACTCCGCGATCCCAAGGACAATCCCATTCTCTCCTGCGCCGTCGAGGGCCAGGCCGATTGCATCGTCACCGGAGACCGCGATCTCCTCGACCTCGGGCAATTCCGCGACATCCCCATCGTTTCGCCCGCCGCCTTCCGCAGGATGCTGCTCGTTGGCGGCTAGGCAATAGGTGTTGGTTGCCTATCAAGGCATGCCATCCGGCTGGGCGTTTCCCTTTCCCTTGACAGCCTCCGACCCTCTGCGTCATGCTCCCGGACGCCGCCGGATGCGCGCACGCACGGCGGAAACCTTTTGCCGACACGGAGGGAGTCCGAGGATGGATCAGCGCGTCGTCGAGTGCGTTCCGAATTTCTCCGAAGGGCGGGACCGAGCCAAGATCAAGCAGATCACGGACGCCATCGAGGCCGTCCCGGGTGTGCGCTTGCTCGACGTGGACCCGGGGGCGGACACCAACCGCACGGTGGTCACCTTCGTGGGGGACCCAGACGCCGTGGCCGAGGGAGCATTCCAGGCGATCGCCAAGGCAGCGCAGGTCCTCGACATGGGCCAGCACCACGGCGCCCACCCGCGGATGGGCGCCACCGACGTGTGCCCGTTCATCCCGATCGCCGGCCTCACGATGGACGACTGCGCCGCGCTCGCGCGGACGGTCGGCGAGCGGGTCGGCCGCGAACTCGAGATCCCCGTGTACCTCTACGAAGCGGCGGCGACTCGGCCCGCGCGAAAGAATCTGGCAGGCATTCGGCGCGGCGAGTACGAAGGGCTGGCCGAAAAGCTCCGCGACCCCGACTGGGCGCCGGATTTCGGCCCGGCCCGGTTCAACCCGAAGGCCGGGGCCACCGTCATCGGCGCCCGCGAGTTCCTGATCGCCTACAACGTGACGCTCAACACCCGCGACAAGGCGCTGGCGACCGACATCGCGTTCGAGCTGCGCGAGAAGGGCCGCGTGGCGCGTGCCGCGACGCCATCGTCCAATTATTCCCGGGGAAGGATCCTCATCTACCGCGAGAACGCCTACCCGTGCGGGAACTGCGAATTCGTCGGCGGGACATTCGCCGAGACGGTCGGCCACTGCCGCGAGGCGCACGGCTACGACCTGGAGAACCTCCTGCGCCTGAACGACATCGATCCGTCGCATCTGTTGGAGGGGCGCAAGGTCTACCGGGCGGGGAAGTTCACCCACTGCAAGGCGATCGGCTGGTACGTGGACGAGTACAAGCGGGCGCAGATCTCCATCAACCTCACCAACTACAAGACCACGCCGCCGCACCTGGTCCTGGAAGAAGCTCGACGGCTCGCTGTCCAGCGCGGGCTCGTCGTGACGGGGAGCGAGGTCGTGGGTCTGATCCCCTACCCTGCCCTCCTGGAGGCCGGCCGGTATTACCTCAAGGCCCAGGGCAAGTCCCCCTTCGTTCCGATACCCGACATCCTGCAGGCCGCGGCGTTCTCCATGGGCCTGTCGGACATCGCGCCCTTCGACCTCGCGAAGAAGGTGATCGGCTTGCCGCGGGAGTTCGCCAACGGCCTCGCCGCGATGTCGGTCCGGAACTTCACCGACGAAGTCTCCCGGGATACGCCAGCGCCGGGCGGCGGATCGGTGGCGGCGCTGGCAGGCGCCCTGGCCGCGGCGCTGGCGTCCATGGTGGCCAACCTGTGGCAGGACAAGGTCGAGTCTCCCGCCACCGCCGCGGCGCTGCTCGAAGCCGCGGAGGCCGCACAGCGGGTGAAGGAGCAGCTCATCCTCGCAGTGGACGAAGACACCAACGCCTTCACCGCCTATATGGAAGCGCGGCGGCTCGCCGCCAACACCCCCGAGGAGCAGGCGCATCGCGAGGCCAGCATGCAGCTCGGGTTGAAGCGGGCGGTCAACGTTCCGTACCAGACGGCGCTGGCCAGCTTCGTAGCGATGCAGTCCGCCTGGGCCGTCGTCGAGCACGGTAACGTCAATTCTCTCACCGACGGAGCTGTCGGCGCGCAGATAGGCTACGCGGGGGTCCGGGGGGCAATTTGGAACGTTCTCATTAACTTGAAGGACATCACGGATACCGCCTTCGTGCGAGACATGCGGAACTCGTGCGGGTCGCTCCTGGAGGACGCGCACGCGCTCTTGGCTCAGGTCACGCAGCACGTGGACCGCCGCCTGGTCGAAATGATCGACGCGGCGCGATGACGGCGGACCGAGTGGGTGAGTTGTTGAGTTATTGAGTTGTTGAGTTATTGAGTAGGGAAATCTTGGGAGGCGTCGGATGAAAGCAGCGGCGGCGGTTGCGAGGATCTTGCAGCGAGAAGGGGTCGAGCACCTCTTCTGCTTTCCCATCCACCAGGTGATCGACGCCTGCGCCGAACTGGGCATCCGTCCCATCATGGCGCGGACCGAGCGCACCGTGGTGGGCATGGCGGACGGGTATACCCGAGTGACCAACGGACGGAAGATCGGCGTCTGCACCATGCAGTACGGCCCCGGGACCGAGAACGCCTTCGGGGGGATCGCGCAGGCCTTCTCCGATTCCACGCCGATCCTCTGCCTGCCGGGCGGCGCGCCGGAGACGCGGACGGGCGTCCGGCCGAACTTCGACGCGGTCCTCAATTTCCAGCACATCACCAAATGGGTCGCCCGGGTCAATCGCACCGAGCGGGTCCCGGAGTTCCTGCGGCGGGCCTTCACCTACTTGCGGACCGGACGACCCGGACCGGTGGCCCTGGAGTTGCCCTGGGACGTGATGCTGTCCGATGCGGACGAGGCGGCGACCCACTACCAGCCTGTCCGGGGGACGCGTTCCATGGCAGCGCCAGCTGATGTCGCGGCCGCTGTCACCGCCATGGTCGCCGCCCGGTGCCCCCTCATCCACGCGGGCCTCGGGACCCTGTACGCCGAGGCGTCCGCCGAACTCGTGGAGCTGGCCGAACTGCTCCAGGCGCCCGTCATGACCACCTTGTCCGGAAAGAGCGCCTTCCCCGAGGATCACCCGCTGTCCATCGGTAGCGGCGGGATGGCCTGGCCGCGGGCTGTGTCCCGGTTCCTGGCCGACGCCGATCTCGTCTTCGGCGCCGGCGCGAGCCTCTCGATCTCCAGCTTCGCGGCCCCGATCCCGAAGGGCAAGGTGGGTATCCAGCTCACCGTGGACGACAAAGACCTGAACAAGGACTACGTCGCCCAGCACCTCCTGGTGGGCGACGCCAAGCTGACGCTCCGACAGATGATCGAGGAAGCCAAGCGGCTCCTGGGCCCCGACGGCCGGAAGGGCGACGACCGGACCGCCCGGCAGATTCGCACCATCAAGACCGAGTGGCTGGCCGAATGGATGCCGCGGCTCACGTCCGCCGAGGTGCCCATCAACCCCTATCGGGTGGTCTGGGATCTGCAGCAGGCGGTGGCGCAGCGCGACGTGATCGTGACGCACGACGCCGGCAACCCCCGCGATCAGATGACCCCCTTCTGGACGGCGCGGACGCCCAACAGCTACATCGGGTGGGGCCGCTCCACCCATCTTGGCTACAGCCTCCCCCTCGCCCTGGGGGCCAAGGTGGCCAGGCCGGACGCAACCGTCCTCCACGTGCTGGGCGACGCCGCCTTTGGGCAGTGCGGCATGGATCTGGAGACGGCCGTCCGAAACAAGATCGGCACCGTGACCGTGCTCCTGAACAACTCCTGCATGGGTGGTTACGACAAGCACATCCCCATCGCCACGGAGCGGTACGGGACCCGCTTCCTGTCCGGCGACTACGCCACGGTGGCAGCGGGGCTGGGGGCCTACGCCGAAAGGGTGGAGAAGCCGGCCGAGATCATTCCCGCGACGAAGCGCGCCCTGCAGGCCGCCGACGGTGGCCGCCCCGCGCTCCTGGAGATCATCACCAGGGAAGATCCGGTCTTCTCCAAATAAGGAGGACTTCATGAGATCGTCGCGCACCTGCGTCGCGGCGCACCGACGGGAACCCTTCGTCCCGCCGGTAGCCCATGGACGGTAACCGGGCGCCGTACCCGCGACCGCATTGGCGGCACTTCGCCGTCAACATCATCTCCCCCGCCATCCTCACCTTCACGCTGTTTCTGGTCCTGATCTTTGCGGTCATCATCCCGACGATGAAGAAGAACATCGTCGAGCGGAAGAAGGAGATGCTCCGCGAGCTCACCCAGGCCGCCTGGAGCGATCTCGCCGCCCTCCACGCAGAGGAGCAGCGCGGGACGCTCAGCCGGGCGGCCGCCCAGCAGGCGGCGGCGGCGCGGGTCCGACATCTGCGTTTCGGGGACGACGGCAAGGACTACTTCTGGATCCAGGACCTCAGCCCCCGGATGGTGATGCACCCCTACCGCCCGGATTTGGACGGACAGAGTCTCTCGGATTATGCCGACCCGGCGGGCAAGAAGCTGTTCGTCGAATTTGCCCAGACCGTCCGGGAGCGCGGCGACGGCTACGTCGAGTATCTCTGGCAGTGGAAGGACGATGAGACGCGCGTGGTGCCCAAGCTGTCCTACGTCAAAGGCTTCGCGCCCTGGGGCTGGGTGGTGGGGACCGGCATCTACATGGAAGACGTGCGCGCGGAGATCAACGCGATCATCCGCCGCGCCCTGCAGGTGTCCGTCGGGATCTCCGTCGTCATCGCCGGGCTCCTGGCGTACATCGCCAAGCAGGGGCTGAACCTCGAGCGCCGTCGGTGGCGCGCGGAAACGGCGTTGCGCGGCTCGGAAGAAAAGTATCGGCTGCTGGTGGAGGGCACCACCGAGAGCATCCTGCTGGTGATGCAGGAGCGCCCCGTCTATGCGAACACAACCCTGCGGAACCGCCTGGGGTACACGGAACAGGAACTGGCCCAACTGCCGCTGGAGAAGATCATCGCCTCGCTCCCCAACGGAAGCCCGACCGAGCCGGCCACGGAGCGGCGCGCCCAGCTCCTCCACAAGAACGGCGAGGTGACCGATGTCCTCCTCACGGTCGGCCCCGTCCGGATCGGGGATCGGCCCGGCCAGATCCTCTCCATCCGGGATGTGGCGACCCGCAAACAGACCGAGGAGACGCTCGCTCGTCTGGTCGCCGACCTGCAGAGCATGCTGCCGCTGGCCACGCGCTCCATCAAGTCCATGCCGCTGACGTTGGTGACCTGCGGGCTGGACACGCCGATCCACAAAGCGGTGGCAACCATGGCGCGCGCGAAGAGCAGCGCCATCCTGGTCACCGGCCCGGGCGGCGAGCCGATCGGCATGGTCACCGACCAGGACCTGCGCAACCGCGTGCTGGCCTTGGCGCGCGACGCCGTCCAGCCCGTCTCCACCATCATGAGCGCCCCTCTGGTGCGCATCGCCGATCACGCGCTGCTGTTCGAAGCCGCGCTCCTGATGCAGGAACACGGGATACAGCATCTGGTGGTCACCGACGAGCGCGGCGCCACGCTGGGGGTCCTGATCGGCACGGAGATCCTCCATGCGCAACGACACGCGATCGCGGCATTGCTCGGCGAGATCCAGGAGGCGCGGTCCCCCGAGGAATTGAAGGACAGCCGCGCCAAGCTTCCGGTGTTCGTCAAGGCACTCCTGGAGAGCGGCGCCCGGGTCGAGAGCGTCACCCGGATCATGACCACCGTGTCCGATGCCATCCTGGTGCGGCTCATCGAGTTGGCCGAAGCCGACCTCGGCCCACCCCCGGTCGCCTTCGCCTTCGTCGTGCTGGGCAGCGAGGCGCGGGAGGAGCAAACCCTGGCCACCGACCAGGACAACGCCATCATTTTTTCCGACGGCGACCCGGAGCGGACCGCGGCGGCCCAGGCGTATTTCTTGCGGCTCGGTGACACGGTCTGCGGCTGGCTGGATCTGGTGGGCTACCGACGCTGCAAGGGGGACGTGATGGCCTCCAACCCCAAGTGGTGTCAACCCCTGTCCGCGTGGCGGCGGTACTTCACCGAGTGCGTGGCGGCGGCGCGGCCCCAGGACCTGCTGGACGTCAACGTGTTCTTCGATTTCCGCTGCGCCTACGGCCAGGCCGATTACGTGCGGGAGCTGCGTCGCCACCTGCACGGCGCCCTGGACGACGACGGCAGACACGTCTTTTTCTTCCACCTGGCCCAGAGCACCCTGCAATTCAAGCCGCCCCGCGGCTTCTTCGGAACCATCCAGCTGGAATCGTCCGGCGAACGCTCCGCCGCTTTCAACATCAAGACGGCCATCATCCCGCTGGTGAACTTTGCACGGATGTATGCCCTGCAGCACCGCCTGGCGGAGACGAACACCCTCGAGCGGCTGCGGCACCTGCGGGATCAGGGCGTGCTGCTGCCATCCAGCCACGACGAGCTGGTCCAGGCCTACACCACCCTGATGCAGATGCGGCTGACGCACCAGGCGGCCCAGATCAACCACGGCCTCGTCCCGGACAACGCCATCGACTTGCAGACGTTGACCCAGCTTGAACGGTCGGTGCTGAAGAAGGTCTTCGCGGACATCACCGTGTTCCAGGCCCGCCTGGAGACCGATTTCGCGCGGACGGTCTGAGCCCATGCGCGTGCTCGTGGTCGGCGACGTGCATGGTCGGCATCGGCGGCTGGCCGAGATCCTGCGGCAGGCCCAGGTGGATTTTCGGGTCGAGGCCGCCATCCAGGTCGGGGATTTCGGATTCTACCGGGACCGCCTGGGCCGCGCTCGCGAGGACACCGTTCGGTATCCGGTCCCCCTGCACGTGATCGACGGCAACCACGAGGACCACCGCTGGCTGCGCCGGGCCCTGCTCACCGGCGCCGGCCGCGTCTGGAAGCGCGAGCAGAATCTGGTCTATCAACCCCGTCCGTCGGTTACACCCCTCGGCGCCTCGATGGTGGGCTTCCTGGGCGGCGCCTTGCATGTGGACCGTCCGCAGAAGCATAACTGGCTGAGCGGTTTCCCCAACTACATCTTGCGGCGCAACCGGGAGCACGCCACCGCGCTGTTCAACCGGCATCGGCCGCAACTCATCGTGACCCATTCCTGCCCGTCGCGGATCGGGATCGGGCTGCACGGCGCGCCCGCGCTGGAACCCGGCGTCGCGGAGCACATCCGGGGGGCGGGGTTCGATCCCGGGCCGGAGCACGACCGCGGCGAAGTGGAGCTGAGCCGGCTCTGGTGCGACCTCGCCTACACGCCGCGGGTGTGGGTGTTCGGCCACTTTCATCGCCCGCACGACGTCGTCATCGAAGGCACCCGCTTCGTCTGTCTCGGCGACGATCTGGACTCGCCGTGCCGCACCATGGTGATCTGGGATACCGAAGAGCAGCGGCTCCTGATGTGCCCTGCCGATCCGAGCGCCCCACCGCCCTGACCCCGCCCCGCCCGAAAGAAACGGCCGGCCCGGAGCGAGTGCTCCAAGCCGGCCGTGGTAACGTGTGGGATCGCGGGGCGGCCCCGCGATCAGGCGCAGTTACGAAATCCTTGGTCCATTTCCGGTCAAGTTATTCCTTGACAACGGCTTACCGAGCGACCACCGCCGAAACCCGAGCGGGCTTCGTGAAGAGCGAGACCACGATCAGCACCAAGAAACCCAACGGGATCGTCACGATCGCCGGCTGACTGAAGGGCACGATGGCGTTCGCCGGATTCAAACCGTAGACGTCGCTGAAGGCCTGCGCGCTCAGCAGGATCCATCCCAGGGACGACAGCATCCCGACGATGATGGCGGCGGTGATGCCTTCCTTGGTCGTCCGCTTCCAGAACAGGAGCATCACCAGCGCGGGAAGATTGGCCGAGGCGGCGATGTTAAACGCCCACCCGACCAGGAAGTTGACGTTCATCCTGGCGAACAGGATCCCCAGCACGATGGCCACCACCCCCACGCACATCGCGGCGATCTTGGCGGCGCGCACCTTCTGGAACTCGTCCAGTTTCATCTGAAGGAAGTTGGTCATCAGATCGTGCGCCACGGCGCCGCTGGCGGCCATGATCAGGCCGCTCACCGTCCCCAGCACCGTGGTGAAGGCCACGGCCGACAGCACCGCGAACAGCAGCTCGCTGAAGCTGCGGGCCAGGAGGGGGGCCGACATGTTGGAATCGGTGATGTCCAACGCTCCGCTGGTCATCGCTCCCAGCCCGAGGTAGAGCGTCAGCACGTAGAAGAAGCCGATGGCCGCGATCCCCACCACCGTGCTCTTCCGGGCGCTGATCTGGTCCTTGACCGTGTAATACCGAATCAGGATGTGCGGCAGGGACGCCGTGCCGCAGAACAGCGCCAGCATCAGGGACAGAAAATCGAGCTTGTCGAACAGCTTCGCGCTGCGGACCTTCTTGAAGGTGGGGCTGGAGCCGGGCGTCATGAAATCCTTGCCCGAGGCCACCCGCTGGGAAAACACCGTCGTCACGCTGCCATCCGACTCGACAATTTTCTCGGGCGCCCACTGGATGACGTCACTCTCCTGCATGGTCTGCAAGAACGCCAGCGGGCCGATGGCGCCGGTTCGCTCCACGCCGTTGGGCAGCTTCGACGCATAGCCCACCGGCGAGAGATCCGCCTCGCCCGGCCCCTTGCCCCGCGGCCGCCCATTGACCAGCTTCCGCCCGTCCTGCTGCGCCGTGATCGTCTGGGTCTCGGACAGCAGATCACCGTCCTTGCGCCAGACCGCCACCGGGCCGGCGGCGCTCTTGATGCGCACATAGGGCTTGCCGCGCCAGGCGCCCTCCTCGGCCAAGACCTGCACCCCGGCCGCACCTGTGACCTCGGCGGCCGGCACGCCGCGTTTCGCGATCCGCACCTCGCGGCCGTCGGCATCCGTCGGCCGGGTCGTGACGCCCCGGAGCAGGATCAGCACCGTGATGAACGCGCACAGGAGGACCAACATCGTTCCCTTGATGAACTGCACCCAGGTGGTCGAGACCATGCCCGCCGTCGTGACGATCAGCGTCACCACGCAGCCCACCACGATCACGCCCACATAGTGCGGGAATCCCAGGAGCGGCTGCACCAGGGCCCCGGCTCCCACCATCTGCGGGATCAGATAGAAGCAACTGACCACCAGCGTGCTGATGGCCGCCGCCAGCTTGATGCCGCGGGAGTTGAATTGATTGTCCAGCGCGTCGGCAAAGGTGTATCGCCCCAGCCGCTTCAGCGGCTCGGCGATGATGAACAACGCCACGATCCACCCGGCGAGGTACCCGATGGAGTACAGGAACCCGTCGTAGCCGAAGAAGGCAATCATCCCGCAGATGCCGAGAAACGAGGCCGCCGACAGGTAGTCCCCGGCAAACGCCACCCCGTTGACGGCCCAGTGGATGCCGCCGCCGGCGGCGAAGTACCCGCTGGCCGATTTGGCGCGCGAACCCAGGTAGAAGCTGATGCCCAGGACGGATCCGGCGAAGAATAGGAAGATCAGGACGGCAATCCAGGAGGTCTCGTGGATCATTTCGAGCCCCCCTCCTTCGACTTGCGGCACACCCGCATGTAGACCAGCGCCAGGAGCAGCGCGGCGGCGATCAGCGCGAACCCATAGACCACGGCCAGATTTACCCCGCCCAGAACGGGCACGCTCATCAGCTCGGTCCAAAACGCGCTCAGGGCCATGAACCCTCCGTAGAACGCGACATAGACGACGAACAGGATCACGCCCATGCGCGTGTTGTGGGCGACAATCGCCGCATCCTCCTGCTCCCTCGCCACCGGCGCCTTGAAGTCCAGTCCCGCCATCGTGTCCCCTCCTTGTCTCCCCTGTTCGGTCAACGCTCGCAAGTCTCGGCCGTGAATACAGGTCTCCCCGGTGCGGCGCCGTCGAACGCGTCGTCCCGGGGATCCCGCACAGAGCGAAACGGTGCATGGTTTATGTTTGCCGCGGCGGACGACTCAGGCAACCTCGACCCGACCGGCCGTGAATCGCGGAGCCGTGCCCCCCTGGGTAGCGCAGCATGCCCCACCCCCACTCGGAGTGTCAAGGGGAATTCAGGATTGGTCCTGCTGGACGGCTCACGCGGCGCCGCGCGATTACCGCATGGAGGGCGGGGTCGTCGGGGTCAGGCCGCGGATCGGGCGAAGGCGGGGTCGATCAGTTTCAGGAGCTCGCCGTTGATCCGGCTCTTGGCGCCGCGGATCTCGATCTGGACGATGCGGCGGTCGGCCGCATAGCCGAAGACCATGCCCTCGGTCTCCTTCGACTCTGCGACGGGCACGTCCGCAAGGAGATTGACCTTGACCAGATCATGCGCAGCGTCGATCTCGATCTTCATGGCGTCCCTCGGAGGAAGGCCGTTGTCAAAGAATAACTTGACCGGAGAAATCTTGGAAACGGCATAAGGAGCCGTAACGAAATTCCAAACAATGGACCAGTTTTTTCGTAACGGCTCCTCAGCAGCGAATCGGCGCCGTCAGCAATCAGCACCAGATCCCACGCGGCGCATCATCAAATCTTCGGGAGCGTGATGGCGCGCTGGGCCTGGTACTTTCCCTTCTTGTCCGCGTACGACGTCTGACAGACTTCATCGGATTCGAAAAAGATCACCTGGGCGATCCCCTCGTTGGCGTAGATCTTGGCCGGGAGCGGCGTGGTGTTGCTGATCTCCAGGGTCGCCGTCCCCTCCCACTCGGGTTCGAAGGGGGTCACGTTCACGATGATCCCGCACCGGGCATAGGTGGATTTCCCGAGGCACAGGGTCAGGACACTCCGGGGAATCCGGAAGTACTCCACGGTCCGGGCCAGCGCAAAGGAGTTGGGCGGCACCAGACACACCTCGCCCCTGAAGTCCACGAACGACTGCTCATCGAACCGTTTCGGATCCACGATCGTGGAGTTCACGTTGGTGAAGATCTTGAACTCGTCGGCAACCCGGATGTCGTACCCGTACGAGGACACCCCGTAGGAGATGCCGTTCCGCACCTGGCTGTCCGAGAACGGTTCGATCATCCGATGCTCGCGCGCCATGCGGGTGATCCACCGATCCGACTTGATGGACATGAAGGCTCCGGTTCGGGGTTCTCGGTTCGAGGTTCGAGAACCGGCGACGAAGAACGTTATAGGGGGCCTCTCTACTTGCCCGATTGCCCAGTCGCCGGCTTGCCTGTCTCTCCTCCCGTCATCTCTCCCGGCTCACGCCACAATTTCCGGGAGCACGGGGTCGAGGTACCCTCGCGGAGCCGTCTCCACCCGCCGGCGGTCCACCACAACGACGACGTCGGGCCGCTCGGAGAAGAACGCGGCGATCTCCGCATACAACTCGGCACAGGCTCGGCAGAGGACCAGGTACTGGGCGCTGGAATCCAGGCGATCCCGCCGTTCGCGCATCTCACTTCCCTAGCACTCGCTGAAGCCGCAGACGTGGCATTTTTGGCAGCCTTCTTCGAAGACGAGCGTGAAGTTCTGGCAGTCCGGACACATGTCGCTGGCCTTGGGCCGCCCCTCCCGAACCTCCCGGACGTGCTCCTCGCCCGGCTCGCGCAATCCGGTATGCTCCGCCAGGACCTGCGCGATGGCATCGGGGATGGATCGGACGCGCCCCGGCCCCATGCCGGCATCGCGGCGCCCGCCGATCCGGTCGAGCTGCTTGACGATCTCCTCCACCCGTTCGCGCGGCGTCAACGGCGAGGGCATGCGCAGGATCAGCGAGATGAGCCGGCCCAGCGCCTCGGCGTCCGCCTGGACGTCGCTCCCCGCCTTGCCCACGTTCAGAAAGACCTCGAACGGCTCCCCCGAGGTGTTCTGATTCACGTGGACGTACCCGGTGCCAAGCGGGGTGTCCACCCGGAACGTCACCCCGCGCAGCGTCCGCGGACGCGGGCTGACCGTCGTCGGAACGTGGGCCACCCCCTCGTGCTCTTCCAGCACGTCCTTCCCCCGCGCCGCCGGTCCCGACGTGGAGCACCTGGCCGCCGTGGGCCGACTTACAACCATCCCGGAAGACCGTGATCCCGAGGCATCCCAGGTCATACGCCATCTGGTAGGCCCGGGCGACGTCCTCGACCGTGGCCGAGTTGGCCAGGTTGATCGTCTTGGAGACGCCATTGTCCGTGGCCTTTTGGAAAGCGGCCTGCATGCGGACGTGCCACTCGGGCGCGATCTCGTGCGCGGTGACGAAGACCCGGCGGACGTCCTCCGGCACCTCGGCGATGTCGTGCACGGTCCCGTGCTCCGCCACCGCCTCCATCAGCGCCTCGCTGTAGAAGCCGCGCTTCCGCGCCACCGCCTCGAAGTGGGGATTCACGAACGTCAGGTGTCGGTCCCCCACGATGTGGCTGTACGCCACCGCGAAGAGGGGTTCGATCCCCGACGAGCAGCCGGCGATGATGCTGATCGTCCCGGTGGGGGCGATGGTCGTCACCGTGGAGTTCCGGAGCGGGCGGGCGTTCCGGTAAATGCTCTTGGACCAATTCGGGAACGGACCCCGTTCCTCGGCCAGCCGCGCCGATTCGTCCCGGCCGATCGTGGTGATGAACTCCATGGCCTTGCCGCCCAGATCCAGCGCGGCCTGACTGTCATAGGGAATCCCGAGCTGGATCAGGAGGTCCGACCAGCCCATCACGCCGAGACCGATCCGGCGGTTCCGGTGGACCTGGTCCATGATCTCCGGCAAGGGGTACGGGTTCACCTGGATCACGTCATCCAGGAAACGCACCCCCAGGCGAACCGCCCGCTCCAGCGCATCCCAGGCGATCGGCCCCGTCGGATCGCCCGGACGGCCGAACTTGTCCAGATTGATGGACCCGAGGTTACAAGCGTCGTTGGGAGCCAGGGGCTGCTCACCGCAGGGATTGGTGGCCTCGATCGTCTCCAGGTCCGGGACCGGATTGGCCGGGCCGCCGTTCACGCGGTCGATGAAGACCAGACCGGGATCGCCCGTCTGCCAGGCCGCCTTCACGATGCGGTCGAAGACCTCGCGGGCCTTGAGGCGACCCGCCACCTCGTGGGTGTGCGGGTCCCGCAACTCGTACTCGCCGTTCTTTGCCAGGGCCTCCATGAAGGGCTCGGTGATCGACACGGAGATATTGAAGTTGCTGATGCCGCCGTCCATCTTGCAGTGGATGAACTCCAGGATGTCCGGGTGATCCACTTTCAGGATGCCCATGTTGGCACCGCGCCGGGTGCCGCCCTGCTTGACCGCCTCGGTGGCGCCGTTGAAGACCCGCAGGAAGCTCACCGGCCCGCTGGCCTTCCCGCCGGTGGACCGGACCTCGGTATCCTTGGGTCGAAGCCGCGAAAAGGCGAATCCGGTTCCCCCGCCGCTCTTGTGGATGATGGCGGCGCGCTTGACGGCCTCGAAGATCTGGTCCATGGAGTCGCCCACCGGAAGGACGAAGCAGGCCGAGTACTGCAGGCCGTTGTCTTTGCCGGCGTTCATCAGCGTGGGGGAATTTGGCAGAAACGCGCCGTCCACCATCAACTCGTAGAACTGGCTGGCCGCCTCGTGGATCTGTTGCGGCGTCCGACCCCACGTCGCCTCGGCGCTCGCAATGGCCGTCGCCACCCGCCAGCACATGTCCTCGGCAGTCTCGCGTGTTCCGGCGCCTGGCGCCAGCGCGTCGCCACCGCCCTTGCGTGATCGGTCCAGATATCGTTCCCGCAAGACCCGCAGCGCGGATTCCGACCACTGGCCTTGCTTCAACGGACGCGCGAGCTCTGCCATAGCAACTTCCTCCATACCTATCGAGCACCTCGTGACCGACCCGCGTCGGACCCACCCGAAAACCGGATCCGGAACCCGTCGGAACCCCCGGAACCCGGTATCCTTCCGCGACCTTCGTCTGGATCCTTCCCAGGCCATTTGGCGCAACATCTTGGGCAGGCCGACACTTTATGCCCTATATCTTGTGTTCTTGTCAAGCGAAAACTCGCGGAAAGTCTGAGCAAATTTGCACAAGCGTGGACGCGGTCCCGGCGAGGAAGGCACACAAAAACACCGATGGGACGGGCGCGTGGAAACGGTCCCCAACGCTGAGGCAGGTCTATTCCAGGATAGAGGATGGGGGGATCACCAGGCAGGCGCTGGAGGCCGCCCGGCGCATCAGGCGGCGCGGAGACCCAGGCCCAGCAAGGCGGCCACGGCACCCAACGCGCACTGGAGGCTCAGGCCCACCCGTGCCCGGCGCACGGCGTCGGTCTCGCCGGCGCCTGTGCGCCGCCAGATCACACCCATCCAGATCTGGAGACCCGCCATCACGACCAGGAGCGCCATCTTGAGGGAGAGCATCGCGAAGAACCCCCGACCGAGCGTGAAGCCGCCCTGGAGGCCTTTCAGCAGGACGTTGATGACGCCGGTGAGGAGCAGGACTTCCATGGCGCGCGAGGTCAGAAACTGCGCCCGCCGGGCCGCGGCTGCCCGTGCCGCGCCCTCGAATGGCAACACCACCGTGCGCACTGTCGCCGCACCGCCCAGCCAGAGCGCCGCCGCCAGGATGTGCACCCAGAGAATCCACGTCGCGAGACTGATCACGCCGCCCTCCTCTCAGGCCGGTTTCCGCGTGGCAACCCACACCGCCGCGGCGAACGCCACGCCTCCGAAGAGCATCGTCACCGTCAAGGCGCCGGCCAGTGCCGGCACCGCCCCCGCCGCCTCCGGGGAACCAAGGTAAAGGCACCGGCGGATGGCGGCCAAGCCGTACGTCATGGGATTCACTCCCATGGCCCAGCGCATCCAGCCGGGCACGCCGGCACTCGGGAAGAAGGCCCCGGAGAGAACCCACATGGGCAGCAGCACCAGATTCATGATGGCGTGGAATCCCTGGGTGGAATCGAGTCGCCAGGCGATCGCCAGACCGAGGCTCGACAGGCCGAAGCCCAGCAGCGCCATGACGGCGGTGGTGGCGAACACCGCCAGGAACGAGAGCGGCACGCCGGCCACCGGTGCCAGGAGCAGAAAGCCCACCCCCTGCAACAGGGCCAGCGCGGTGCATCCGAGCGCCTGACCGAGGACGATGGTCCCGCGGCTCACCGGGGCGACCAGGACTCCCTGCAGGAATCCAGCGCGCCGATCCTCCACCACCGAGATGGTGGCGAAGATCGCGGTGAACAGCAAGACCATGGCGAGGATGCCCGGGTAGGCGTATTCCGCATACGTGGTCCCCTGCGGGACGCCGGGCGGGCGGAAGGAGGCCCGAAATCCCGAACCCACCAGCAGCCAGAAAACCAAGGGCTGGACGACCGCGCCTATTACACGACTCCGCTGCCGGAAGAAGCGGATCAATTCCCGCCGACAGAGCGTCCACACCGCAAGCGCGGTCTCTGCCAGTCCCGTCTCCCTCATATGCCACCCTCGCCCCACAGATGCGACCCTGTGAGGTGAATGAACACGTCCTCCAGTGTGGGCCGCCCGAACGACACCGTCTCGACTTCGCTGCCGAAGTCGTTCACGATCTCCCGCGCGAACTCGTGCCCCTCCGGCATCTCCACCCGGAGGTTTCCATCCACCACGACGGGATCGCAGCCGAACCGCTCCCGGATCTTGACACCGAGCGCCGCCGCCGCATGGGAATGGATGACCACCACGTCTCCGCCGACCGCCGCCTTCAACGCGCCCGGCGTTCCCTGGGCCACCAGTTTTCCCTGGTGCAGAATCCCCAGGCGATCGCAACGCTCCGCTTCATCGAGGATGTGCGTCGTGAGCAGGATGGTGACCCCCTCCTCGGCCCGCAGGTGCTCCAGGTAATGGGTGAAGTCGCGGCGGGCGCCGGGATCGAGCCCCGCGGACGGCTCGTCCAACAGCAGGAGATCCGGGTGGTGCATGAGGGCCTTGGCCAACTCGACGCGACGCTGCAGACCGCCGGAGAGCGTCTCCACTCGCTCGCCGGCCCGTTCCGGCAAACCCAACCGGGCCAGGAGGGCGTCCGCCCGCTCCCGCAGCGGTCGTCCCTGCATCCCGTAGAGGTGCCCGTGGTGACGCAGGTTTTCCATAACCGTGAGCTTGGGGTCCAGACTCGGCCGCTGGAAGACCACCCCCAGGTGGCGTCGCACGTGGGCAGCCTCCTGCGCCAGATCGTGGCCGAACACGGTCACCCGCCCCGCGGTCGTGCCGAGCAGCGTCGAGAGGATCTTGAAGAGCGTCGTCTTCCCGCCCCCGTTCGGCCCAAGCAGCCCGAAGATCTCCCCGCGCGCGACGGAGAGCGTGACGTCCGAGAGCGCGACGCGATCGCCGTACCGATGACTGAGGCCGTCGACCAGCACGGCCGGGCCGTCGACCTCACCCTGTTCGAGACGCGGTTGCTCCACAACCTGCTCCATGCGTATCCGTCCCTCGCTCCCCGCCGATCCGCGGCGCGAGCGCGCCGCATCGCCTCTACCCCCGGCAGCCGGGGTTGACTTTACCACGCCAGCGCGCGCGGCGATAGCCAAAGCCGCGGCGGGTTCGACAACACGCTGCAGATCGCGAGCGGGTGGCGCGGGCGCCCGGAGGACGTGCCCGCTCCGCGGTCCGCATCGCTGATCCGCGGCCGATGGCCCTTCGGTGACCGTCCGTGCGCCGCGCGCTCCCTCGTGGAAATTCGACACTGACTCGCTCTTTTTTGGAGTTGTCTTTGTGAAGTTAGTAGCATACTATCCCGCTCGTTCGGCGCGTGTATCCTGTTCTGGGTCATCTCAACCGGCACAACGCGACGCCCTGATGGCTCAAATCTTCCATCGCAGCACTAACGTTCTCGCCAAGGTCAGCATCTTCGGCGCGGTCTTCATCCTGGCCGGCATCGGCTGGGCCGTGGGCGCGTTCGTACGGTCCCCCTACGTGTCGGGCGTCGGCGTCGCCGTGCAGCAACCGGTGCCGTTCAGCCACAAGCACCACGTGGCCGACGCCGGGATCGACTGCCGGTACTGCCATACCTCGGTCGAACAATCCTCCTTCGCGGGTATCCCGCCCACCAAGACGTGCATGAACTGCCACGCCCAGCTCTGGGCCGACGCCCCCATGCTGGAGCCAGTGCGGGAGAGTTACCGGACCGGCAAGCCGATCGAGTGGGTGCGCGTCCACAAGGTGGCGGACTTCGTCTATTTCGATCACAGCATCCACGTGAAAAAGGGGATGGCCTGCGTCACGTGCCACGGGCGCGTGGATCAGATGCCCCTCACCTGGCGCGTCAACACGCTGTACATGGAATGGTGCCTGGAGTGCCACCGCAATCCGGAGCGGTTCGTCCGGCCGCGCGAGCAGGTCTTCAGCATGACGTGGACGCCGCCTGCCGATCAGGCCGCCCTCGGCAAGAAGCTGGTCGCCGAATACAAGATCCAGCGGCTCGAAAGCTGCTCGGTCTGTCACCGATGAGTCACGACGCGATGCCTGGACACGACGGGATCGACTGGGGCGAGATCCGACGCCGGCTGGCCGAGCGGCAGGGCCCGGAGTACTGGCGCAGCCTGGACGAGGTCGCGGACACGCCGGAGTTTCAGGAACTTCTGCACCGGGAGTTCCCCGAGGGGGCCACCGAGTGGACGGATCCCGTCGGCCGGCGCCAGTTCCTGCAGCTGATGGGGGCGTCGCTGGCCCTGGCGGGGCTGACCGCCTGCAGCAGCCAGCCCAGCGACAAGATCGTCCCGTATGTGCGCGCGCCCGAAGAGGTGATCCCGGGCAAGCCGCTCTTCTTCGCCACCGCCGTCACGCTCGGCGGATGTTCCGTGGGCGTCCTGGTGGAGAGCCATCAGGGCCGACCCACCAAGATCGAGGGGAACCCGCTTCATCCGGGAAGCCTCGGGGCCACCGACGCCCTGACGCAGGCCTCCATCCTCGGGCTGTACGATCCGGACCGGTCGCAGGTCGTCCTGCGCACGGGAACGCCGAGCACCTGGAACGCGTTCGTGTCCGGGTTGGCCACGCAACTGGACTCGGGGACGCAGCCGCAAGGCGGCGGCCTGCGCATCCTGACCGAGACCGTAGTTTCGCCCACGCTGGCCGCCCAGCTCCAGGCCGTGCTCGCGAAGTTCCCGGCGGCCCGCTGGCATCAGTTCGAGCCGGTCTCGCGCGACACGGTCCGGGCCGGCGCCCGACTGGCGTTCGGCGAGACGGTGAACACAATCCATCGGGTGGAGGCGGCCGATGTGATCGTCTCGCTGGGAAGCGATTTCCTGACGACCGGGCCGGGCGCGGTCCGCTACGCGCGCGAGTTCGCGTCGCGCCGCCGCGCCGAGACGCCGGCGACAGCGCTGAACCGTCTGTACGCCATCGAGGCCACGCCCACGCTGACGGGCGGGATGGCCGACCACCGGCTGGTGGTGCGCCCGGATGACCTGGAGTCCTTTGCCCGGGGTCTCGCGGTGCGGCTGGGGATCGAGGTCGGCGGCCACTCATGGCGCCCCACCCCGGAGCAGGCGAAGTGGGTCGACGCGCTGGCCCGCGACCTGGCGGCCCATCGGGGCGCCAGCCTGGTGGTGGCGGGGGACGAGCAATCGCCCGCAGTTCACCTGCTCGCCCACGCCATGAACCGCGCCCTGGAGAACCACGGCCGGACCGTGGTCTTCACCGACCCCATCGAGGCCGTCCCCGTGGACCAGGGGGAGTCGCTCGGACAGCTCGTGGCGGACATGCAGGCCGGAAAGGTGGAGACGCTGCTCATCTTGGGCGGCAATCCCGTGTACACCGCGCCGGCCGACGTTCCCTTTGCCGAGGCACTCAACAAGGTCGCCTTCCGCGCACACCTCGCCCTCTACGAGGACGAAACCTCGGCGCTCTGCCACTGGCATCTGCCCGAGGCGCACACCCTGGAGGGGTGGAGCGACGGGCGGGCGTACGACGGCACGGTGAGTATCCAGCAACCCCTGATCGCACCGCTCTACGGGGGACGGACGGCGCACGAAGTGGCGTCGGCGCTGCTGGGCGACCCGCGGTCCGGATACGACATCGTGCGGGACTACTGGAAGAGCCAGCGCCGCAGCGGCGACTTCGAGACCGTCTGGCGCAAGGCCCTGCATGACGGTCTGATCGCGGACTCCGCGCTTCCCGCCAAGGTCCCGACGTGGAAGGGCGTCATTCCCGCGGCCCCGTCGGTTGCCCCCCAGGGGTTGGACCTCGTCTTCCGGCCCGACCCCGCCGTCTGGGACGGCCGCTTTGCCAACAACGGCTGGCTGCAGGAGCTGCCCAAGCCGCTCACCAAGCTCACCTGGGACAATGCGGCACTGATGAGCCCCGCCGCCGCGGAGCGGCTGGGCGTGCAGAGCGGCGACGTGGTCGAGCTCACGTTCGCGGGGCGGCGGTTGAACGCGCCGGCCTGGATCCTGCCCGGCCAGGCCGACGGGACGGTGACCCTCCACCTGGGCTATGGCCGGACGCAGGCGGGCCGGGCCGGCTCCGGGATCGGGGTCAACGCCTATCTCCTGCGGACGGCGGCGGCCCCCTGGGGGGGGAGCGGGCTGACGCTGAAGACGACCGGCGCGCGCTCCCGCCTGGCGAGCACGCAGGGCCACCAGACCATGCAGGGCCGGAACCTGGTCCGGATGGCCACCGCCGAGGAGTTCCGGAAGCATCCGGACTTCGCGCGCGATCCGGGCGACCATGAGGCCGGCCATCAGCCCAGCTTCTACCCCGCGCACAAGTACGAAGGGTACGCCTGGGGGATGGCCATCGACCTCAACGCCTGCACCGGCTGCAACGCGTGCGTCATGGCCTGCCAGAGCGAGAACAACAGTCCCGTGGTCGGCAAGGCGGAGGTCCTGGTCGGCCGCGAGATGCACTGGATCCGCGTCGACCGCTACTACAAGGGCGGCCTGGAGGCCCCCGAGACGGTCCATCAGCCGGTCCTGTGCATGCAGTGCGAGAACGCGCCCTGCGAGCCGGTCTGTCCGGTCGGGGCCACCGTGCACAGCAGCGAAGGGCTGAACGACATGGTCTACAACCGCTGCGTGGGCACCCGGTACTGCTCCAACAACTGCCCCTACAAGGTCCGGCACTTCAACTTCCTCCAGTACGCCGACGACCGGACCCCCAGCCTGGCGCTCGTCCGGAACCCGAACGTGACGGTGCGCAGCCGGGGCGTCATGGAGAAGTGCACCTATTGCGTGCAGCGGATCAATGAAGCCCGCATCCAGGCCAAGACCCACGACCGCGACATCCAGGACGGGGAGGTGATCACCGCCTGCCAGGCGGCCTGCCCCAGCCAGGCGATTGTCTTCGGCGACATCAACGACCCCAAGAGCCGCGTGTCCCAGCTCAAGGCCCACCCGCTGAACTACGGCCTCCTCACAGAGCTGAACACCCGGCCGCGGACGACCTATCTCGCACGGCTCCGGAATCCCAATCCGGCGCTGGAACAGGGCTGAGCGCATGGCGACGCACCCCGAGACCGGACCCGGCATGCCAAGCACCCCGATCGTGACGCCGGGCTACACCTACGCCTCGGTGACGGACAAGATCAGCGTCATCGTGCTGAGCGGGACGACCCCGCTCTCCTGGTTCGCCGGCTTCCTGATCGCCTTCGGTCTGCTGCAAGCGTTGCTCCTCGGCATCGGCTGGACGGTGGTCTTCGGCCTGGGAACCTGGGGGATCAATATCCCGGTCGGCTGGGGCTTCGCCATCGTCAACTTCGTCTGGTGGATCGGGATCGGCCACGCCGGGACCCTGATCTCCGCGATCCTGCTCCTGCTCCGTCAGCAGTGGCGCACCTCCATCAACCGGTTCGCCGAGGCCATGACGCTGTTCGCGGTCTCCTGCGCCGGCCTCTTCCCCTTGCTCCACATGGGGCGGCCGTGGTTCGGGTACTGGATGTTCCCGTATCCCAGCACCATGGCCATCTGGCCGCAGACGCGCAGCCCGCTGGTCTGGGACGTCTTCGCCGTCTCGACCTACGCCACAGTCTCGCTGCTCTTCTGGTACGTCGGGCTGATCCCCGACCTGGCCACGCTGCGCGATCGCGCCAAGGCGAGGGCCCTCAAGATCGGATACGGCATGTTGGCCCTCGGGTGGCGCGGCTCGGCGCAGCACTGGCACCGCTACGAGACGGCCTATCTGCTCTTGGCGGGCCTGGCTACCCCCCTGGTCCTGTCCGTGCACACCGTGGTGAGCTTCGACTTCGCGACCAGCCTGGTCCCCGGCTGGCACACGACGATCTTCCCGCCCTACTTCGTCGCCGGGGCCATCTACTCGGGCTTCGCCATGGTGCTGACGCTCACCATCCCCATCCGGTGGCTCTACCGGTTGGACGATTTCATCACCATGCGCCACCTGCGCAACATGGCCAATGTCATGCTGGCGACCGGCCTGATGGTGGCCTATGGCTATCTGATGGAGATCTTCTTCGCCTGGTACAGCGGGAACCCCTTCGAAATGTTCATGATGCTGAACCGGATGACCGGCCCCTACGGCCCGTTCTACTGGGCGCTCATCTGCTGCAACATCCTGGTCCCCCAGCTCCTGTGGTCGGAGCGGGTCAAGGCCAACGTGCCCCTGCTCTTCCTGATCGCGCTGGTGGTGAACGTGGGGATGTGGCTGGAGCGCTTCGTGATCGTGATCACCAGCCTCCATCGCGACTTCTTGCCCTCGGCCTGGGGCATGTACTATCCCACCTGGGTGGACTGGGCGATCTTCGTCGGATCCATCGGCCTGTTCCTGACGATGTTGTTCCTCTTCATCCGGGTGCTTCCGATGATCTCGATCTTCGAGATGCGGACCATCCTGCCGTCGCCCAAGCCGCGGCCGGCGGCCGCGCCGGGCGCCGGCCCGGCGGGGGATTGAGCCATGAGCACGGCGCCCGTCTACGGTTTGCTGGCCGAGTTTGACGCCCCGGAAGAGCTGGTGGCCGCGGGAGAGCGGGCCTACGCCGACGGGTACCGTCGGCTGGATGCCTACACCCCCTTTCCCGTCCACGGGCTGGCAGAGGCCATCGGGTTCCGCACCAACCGGCTTCCGCTCCTGGTGCTCATCGCGGGCATCGTCGGGGCGGGGGCGGGGTTTTTCTCCCAGTACTACGCGGCCGTCATCGACTATCCGCTCAATGTGGGCGGCCGCCCCTTGAACAGCTGGCCGGCATTCATCCCCATCACCTTCGAGGTCACCATCCTGGCGGCGGCCGCCACCGCGGTCCTCGGGATGCTGGCGCTGAACGGCTTGCCCCAACCCTACCACCCCGTCTTCAACGCGCCCCGCTTTGCCCTGGCGACGCGGGACCGCTTTTTCCTGTGCATCGAGGCCACCGACCCCCGGTTCGATTCCGAGGCCACGCGGAAATTTCTGGAAGGGCTGGGGGCGAAAGAGGTGACGGACGTTGAGCCGTAGCGTTCAGCTGGCAGCATGCAGGTGGCAGTGGGCAGTGGGTCGTCGGATCGCCCCGGTACCGCGCAATCTCCTCGCCTGCCTGCTGCTCGCTGCCTGCTGCCTGCTTCTCTTGGTCGGCTGCCGGCAGCAGATGGCCGAGACCGGCCGGGAGAAGCCGCTGGATCAGAGCGCCTTCTTCGAGGACCGGCGCCTGGCCCGACCGCTGGTCCCGGGGACCGTGGCGCGGGGGGAGCTCAAGGCCGATGCCGCGTTCTACACGGGCAAGGTGGGTGATGCCCTGGTGGAACCGCTGCCGGTGCCCCTCACCAGGGCCCTGTTGGAGCGGGGACGGGAGCGGTACGAGATCTTTTGCACCCCGTGCCACGGCCGCGTGGGCACGGGGGAAGGCGCCGTGACCAAGCGGGGGCTGCGGCCGCCGCCGTCGTACCACATCCCGCGGCTGCGCGAGGTCCCGCTCGGGTATTTCTTCGACGTCATGACCAATGGCTTCGGCGTCATGCCGGATTACGCCGCGCAGGTCCCCCCGGCCGATCGCTGGGCCATCGCGGCCTACATCCGCACCCTGCAGGTCAGCCAGGGAATTCCGGTGGCCGATCTGACGGCGGAAGAGCGCGCCGCGCTCGATCAGAAGAAGTAGCAACCGCGGACACGGCGGCGGAGAGCACCGGCCGCCCGAGGACGAACGGATGACGGGTGAAGGCAGCGCCTGGGAATTCGATGGGATGCAGCGAAAGGCCCTCATGGTCGGCCTGGGTGCCCTGGCGCTGGCCGTCCTCGGGGGCCTCATGAACCGGGCCGCGTTCTTCCAGGCCTACCTCCTGGGATACGTCTTCTGGGCCGGGATCGCCGTGGGGTGCCTCGGCCTCCTGATGCTCCACCATCTGGTCGCCGGCCGCTGGGGGTATGTGATCCAGCGGTTTCTGGAAGCCGGGGTGCGCACGCTGCCGCTGCTGGCGCTCCTGTTCGTGCCGCTCCTCTTCGGCCTGCAGGATCTCTATCCCTGGGCGCGCCCCGACCTGGTGGCGACCGACGCGCTCTTGCAGCACAAGCAACGGTATCTGAACGGCCCGGCCTTCTTCGGCCGCGCCGCGTTCTATTTCCTGATCTGGATCGGGACCGGCACGATCCTCACCATGCTCTCGGCGCGACAGGATCAGGGCATCGGCACGGACCCGCTCACCCGCCGACTGCAGGTCGTGAGCGGCCCGGGCCTGGTCCTCTACGGGATGGCGGTCACGTTCGCGGCCGTGGACTGGGTCATGTCGCTCGAGCCGCACTGGTTCTCCTCGATCTACGGCGTGGTCTTCCTCGTCGGCCAAGCGCTGCTGGCGCTGGCCTTCGTGACCCGCGTGGTGGTCTGCCTGGCCAATCGGCCTCCCATCCAGGGCGCGATGGGGCCGACCCAGTTCCACGACCTCGGGAATCTCCTGCTGGCGTTCGTGATGCTGTGGGCCTACATCGCCTTCTCGCAGTACCTGATCATCTGGTCGGGCAATTTGCCCGAGGAAAACCATTGGTACCTCCATCGGATGGCGGGCGGGTGGGGGGCGGTCGCCCTGCTCCTGATCGTGTTCCATTTCGTGGTTCCCTTCCTGCTCTTGCTGTCGCGCACCACCAAGCGGCGCGCCAAGATGCTCGGCGCGGTCGCGGCCGGCATCCTGGTGGTGCGCTTCGTCGATCTCTTCTGGTTGATCGCCCCGGCCCTCCACGCGGAGGGCTTCCACCTGCACTGGCTCGATCTCGTCCTGCCCATCGGGCTGGGCGGGCTCTGGCTGGCGACGTTCCTGGGTCTCCTGAAGCGCCGGCCGCTCCTCGCGGAGCGGGATCCGCGCTTCGCCGACCTGGCGGACGCGCCGCACGGAGCGTGAGGATGACGACGCCCCATGGCTCCGCCCCCGGCGGCTACGAAAAGTCCGACGTCAGGCCGAAGCCCATCCTGATCTCCGGCGTGATTCTGGCCGTGGTCACGGTCCTGGTTTTCGTGGCGGCCTACGGCATGATGCGGCTCCTCGGCTGGTGGGAACGGCCGCGGCTGGAAACCCCGGCCTCACCCCTGGCGACCCGGACCGTGCCGATCGAGCCTCGCCTCCAGGTCCAGGCGCCGAAGGAACTCAAGGCCCTCCAGACGGCCGAGCAGGAGATCCTCACCAGCTACGCCTGGGTCAACAAGGAGGCGGGGATCGCCCGGGTCCCGGTCGATCGCGCCATGCGGTTGGTCCTGGAGCGTGGCCTCCCGGCCCTGAGGCCGGCCGCCCCGGCCGCTCCGCCGGTGAAGGGGGGCGCCCGATGACCCTCCGACTCGCCCTTCTTGTCGTGGTCGCCGTCGCGGTCGGCCTCCGACTCGTCACTCCCTCGATCTCCCTCGCCCACACGGGGAAGGAGCCCTACACGAAGGACGAGGCCTTCCTGAAAGAGATCGGCTTCGACCAGAAACTGGGCGCGCAACTGCCCTTGGATCTCACCTTCACCGACGAGACCGGCAAGGCCGTCCGCCTGGGCGACTACTTCGGCCAGAAGCCGGTCATCATGCTGATCACCTATTACAACTGCACCATGCTGTGCCCTCTCCTCCTGGACGGTCTGGTGCGAACTCTCCGTCCGGTGAGTTTCGACATCGGCAAGCAGTTCACGGTCCTCACGCTGAGTGTCAATCCCCGGGAGACCTTCTCCATCGCCGCCTCCCGGAAAGACCTGTACATCCAGCGCTACGGTCGTCCTGGTGCGGAGAAGGGGTGGCACTTCCTCACGGGCAAGCCGGAGGCAATCGCCGCGCTCACCCAGGCGGTGGGTTTCCGGTACGTGTATGACAAGCAGAAGGACGAATATGCCCACGCCTCCGGCGTCGTCATCTTCACCCCCGAGGGCAAGGCGGCGCGGTACCTCTACGGAATCGAGTTCTCGCCCCGCGACATGCGCCTGGCACTCATCGAGGCGGGCAACAACACCATCGGCAACCCGATCGACCAGATCCTGCTGTACTGCTACCACTACGACCCGCTCACCGGAAAATACGGGGTCCTCATCATGAATGTGATACGCCTCGCGGGGTCGGCCACGGTCCTGGGCCTGGGCGCCTTCATGGTCGCCATGTTCCGCCGCGACCGCCGCAACGCCGCCGTGCCCGGGGAGGACCGCTGAGATCATGTGGCCACAGGTGCCTCAAGCGCTGCGCCTCCTCCCCGAACAAGCCTCCACCGTCGCCGGCCAGGTGGATGCGCTCTTCCTGTTCCTGGTGGCGGTCACCGTGTTCTTCAGCGGGCTGATCTTCCTTCTCGTCGTGGTCTTCGCCTTGAAATACCGGCGCCGCAGCGACGCGGACCGACCGCGGGCGATCCACGGCTCGTTGCTGCTCGAGGCCCTCTGGACCGTCATTCCTCTCGGCATCGCGCTGGCCATCTTTGTCTGGGGCACCTACCTGTACTTCGTGATCTCCCGGCCACCCGCCGCGGCCATGGAGGTTTACGTGGTGGGCAAGCAGTGGATGTGGAAGCTCCAGCATCCCACCGGGCAGCGCGAGATCAACGAATTGCACGTCCCGGTCCACCGGCCGGTCAAGCTCACCATGACCTCCGAAGATGTCATCCACAGTTTCTACGTCCCGGCGTTCCGGGTCAAAGCGGACGTGGTGCCGGGCAAGTACACCAGCGTCTGGTTCGAGGCCACCAAGACCGGCGAGTATCACCTGTTCTGTGCCGAATACTGCGGTACCAGCCACGCCGTGATGGGCGGACGGATCGTGGTCATGGAGCCGGCGGAGTACGAGCGGTGGCTGGCCGGCGGGGTCGGCGAAGAGTCGCTGCCCGCCGCCGGGGAAAAACTCTTCGGGCGGCTGGGCTGCCACACCTGCCACCGGTCCGACGGGAGCGGCCGCGGCCCATCCCTGGTCGGCAAATTCGGCAGGACGGAAAAGCTCACCAGCGGCGAGACGATCGCCGTGGATGAGAGCTACCTGCGCGAGTCGATCCTGAATCCTCAGGCCAAGATCACGGTGGGGTATCCGCCGATCATGCCGACGTTCAAGGGGCTCGTCACCGAAGATCAGCTCGTGCAGCTCCTCGCCTACCTCAAATCCTTGAAGACGGACGGACAGGCCAAGCCATGACTGACGCGGCACCCGAGCCCCGGACGCATTACCTCAACAGCGACTACAGCGTGCGGTCGTGGCTCTTGACCACGGACCACAAGCGGATCGCCATCCTGTACCTGATCTCCATCACCCTCTTCTTCGGGCTGGGAGGGGTGCTGGCGGGCCTCCTCCGGCTGGAACTGCTCACGCCGCACGGGGATCTGGTCCAGGCCGAGACGTACAACAAGTTGTTCACGATGCACGGCATCACCATGATCTTCTTTTTCCTGATCCCCTCCATCCCCGCCGTGCTGGGGAACTTCCTGGTCCCCATGATGATCGGGGCCCGCGATCTGGCGTTCCCCAAGATCAACCTGCTGTCCTGGTACGTGTACACCCTCGGCGCCGGATTCACCGTGGTCGCCATGGTGACGGGCGGCGTGGACACCGGCTGGACTTTCTACACCCCGTACAGCAGCACCTACGCCAACACCAACGTCATCCTGACTGCCCTGGGGGTCTTCATCACCGGCTTCTCGTCCATCCTCACCGGGCTGAACTTCGTGGTCACCATCCACAAGATGCGCGCGCCGGGGCTCACCTGGTTCCGGTTGCCCCTCTTCATCTGGGCGCACTACGCTACCAGCCTGATCATGATCCTGGGGACTCCGGTCATCGCCATCACCATCCTGCTGGTGGCGCTGGAGCGGGGATTGGGGATCGGGATCTTCGACCCGAATCTGGGCGGCGACCCCGTGCTGTTCCAGCACCTGTTCTGGTTCTACTCCCATCCCGCCGTCTACATCATGATCCTGCCCTCCATGGGGGTCATGAGCGAGCTGGTCGCCTGCTTCTCGCGCAAGCGAGTCTTCGGCTACAACTTCGTGGCCGGCTCCAGCATGGCCATCGCCATCCTGGGGTTCCTGGTCTGGGGCCACCACATGTTCGTCAGCAGCCAGTCGATGTATGCGGGGATCATCTTCTCGCTGCTGAGCTTCCTGGTCGCCGTGCCCTCGGCCGTCAAGGTGTTCAACTGGACCGCCACCATGTACAAGGGCTCCATCGCCCTCCAGACGCCGATGCTCTACGCGTTCGGATTCGTCGGGCTGTTCACCGTCGGCGGCCTGACCGGCCTCTTCCTGGCCACCCTGGCCATTGACGTACACGTCCACGACACCTATTTCGTGGTGGCCCATTTCCACTACATCATGGTGGGCGGCGCCATCATGGGGCTACATGGGCGGCCTGCACTTCTGGTGGCCGAAGATGACCGGGCGGTTGTACTCGGATGCCTGGGGACGGATCGCCGCGGTGATCCTGTTCGTCGGGTTCAACCTGACCTTCCTCCCGCAATTCGTCCTCGGGTTCCTGGGCATGCCGCGTCGCTACCATGTCTACCCGCCGGAGTTCCAGATGCTGAACGTGCTCTCGACCGCGGGCGGCACCATCCTTGGCCTCGGCTACCTGATTCCGGTTCTTTACCTCGTCTGGTCCCTGTTCAAGGGACAACCGGCCGGCGACAATCCGTGGGGGGCCACCGGGCTGGAGTGGCAGACGCCGTCGCCGCCTCCGACGTTCAACTTCGACCGGACCCCGGTCGTCACCGAGGAGGCGTACGCCTACGACTCCTTGCCGGAGGGGCACCGTGGCTGAGCACGCCTCGCAGGTTGCCCACCAGTTCGAGGACGCCACGCAGCAGTACGAGGCCTCGACCCTCGGCATGTGGGCCTTCCTCCTCACCGAGATCATGTTCTTTGGCGGCCTCTTTGCCGGATTCTTCGTGTACATCCTGGGCCACGCCCAGGCGTTTGCCGAGGGCAGCCGCCACCTGGATCTCACCCTGGGCACGGTCAACACCGTGGTGCTCCTGGGCAGCAGCCTGACCATGGCGCTCGCCGTGCGGAGCGCGCAGCAGGGGAACCGGAACGGGCAGCTGCTCTTCCTCGGCCTCACGGTGATCCTCGGCTCGCTGTTTCTGGGGATCAAGGGGCTCGAGTACGCCCACAAATTCGAGCAGCACCTCGTCCCGGGTCCAGGCTTCGGCCTGGCCGGACCGCACGCCCAGTCCGCCCAGCTGTTCTTCTCGTTCTACTTCGCCATGACCGGCGTCCACGCGCTCCACATGGTAGTCGGCATCGGCCTGCTGGCCTGGCTCTTCGTCAACGCCTGGCGCGGGAAGTACACGGAAGCCTACTTCACGCCCGTGGAAGTCTCGGGGCTCTACTGGCATTTCGTGGACGTGGTCTGGATCTTCCTGTTCCCAACCCTCTATCTGGTGGCGCGACACGGATGACGCACCCAACCGTTTCCCTCCGACTCTATCTGGGGATCTTCGCCGCCTTGATCCTGCTCACCGGGCTCACCGTGGGCGTGGCGTTCTTCGATCTCGGCGGCGGCCGCCTGCACGCCGTGAACGCGGCGGCGGCCATCACCATCGCCCTGGTCAAGGCCCTCCTGGTGATCCTCTACTTCATGCACGTCCGGTACAGCAGCCGGCTGATCTGGATCTTCGTCGGCGCCGGAGGCTTCTGGCTGCTCATCCTCTTCGTCCTCACCCTGGCCGACTACCTGGGCCGCGGCTTGTTCCCGCTCTCGCTCCCCTGGAATCCGTAGCCACCGCTCCACCGCAACGGCCGGCGTGTCGGGGAGGCGCGTATCTTGCGCCGACCCGCGTGGCACCAGCCCGGGCGGTGCGGCATGCTCCCGCCGGTCATCGCGCATCCGAAAAACCCGGTGGTTTCGCCCACGGATTGCCAAGGAGACACGAGAGGGCAGGCGCGTGAGCGCCCGGCGGGGCGTGCGGGGTGCGAGAACGGCGAGGTGGCGTTGGTCGCGGCGGCCTACAGGCGAATCTTGTCGATGGCCATCAGGACGAGCACGGCGGGGAGATAGATGAGCGAGGCGTAGACCAGGCGGCGGGCGCTAACCGAGGACCGCGTCACGGCGAGTCCCAGTCCGCACGCCAGCATGCCGACGCCCAGGAGCAGGGCGCCCAGGAAGTAGACCGGCCCGGCCATGCCGACGAGCGTGGGCAGCATCCCCACGGCGAGCAGCGCCAGGCAGTTGACCACCACTTGCCGCCCGGTGCTCCCCCCGTCCGGATCCACGACCGGCAACATCCGGAGGTCGGCCCGGGCGTAGTCCGTGCGATAGACCCACGCGATCGCCAGGGTGTGCGGGAGCTGCCAGAGGAAGAGGATTCCGAAGAGGATCCAGGCGCCGACGCCGAATTCCCCGCGGGCGGCCACCCACCCGGCGACCGGCGGCAGCGCGCCGGGGATCGCCCCCAGGACGGTGCACAGCGAGGAGCGACGCTTCAGCGGCGTATAGGCCAGGAGGTAACTGGCGGCCGTGACCGCCACGACGGCGGCACTCAGCCAGTTCACCGCCAGTCCGAGGTAGAGCAGGCCGGCCAGCGTCAGCCCCAGGCCGAACCACCCCGCTTCCCGCGGCTGCAGGCGCTTGTCGGGCAGGGGCCGACGCCGCGTGCGCTCCATCCGGCCGTCCACATCCCGCTCCAGGTACTGATTCAGCGCCGAGGCGCCCGCGGCGGCCAGCCAGGTTCCGACGAGGGCGTGCAGCAGGCGCAGCGGGTCCGAGGGGCCGAGCGACCCGACATGGAACCCCACGAAGGTCGTCACCAGGACCATCAGGACGACGCGGGGTTTGGTCAGCACCAGGAAGTCCATCGCGCGCGGGTGGGCGCAGACGCGCGCCCCGGCGACGGCCAGCGCACGGAGCGTCATGCCGTCACCCCCCGGGAGCCGGGCCGACGCCCTGCCTCGGAATCCGACCCACCCGTGCGTCGGTAAATCCGCAACACGATCACCAGGCTGGTGATCAACATCAACCCACCCGCCAACCGATGGCTCACCGATAGCACCAGCGAGAGCCCCGCCCCCAGCCCGATATCCACCGGCTGGAACTTCGCCAGATAGGCGCCGAGCCCCAAGAGCAGCTGGACGATCCAGAGCACGCGCAGGATCTCGGCAGGCCGCACCAGTTCGGGCCACGCGGCACGCCCGGGCAGGATCCAAAAACCCAGCAGGATCACCGCCACCGAGATCAGTCCTCCGACGAGCAGGTGCGCATCCAGCCGCGCGCTCAAATGGGTCACCAGCGTGCCGAGGAGGACCTGCAGGTACAGACCCGCCGTGATGCAGACCGCCAGCCGCCGCAGGCGGAGGAGCGCCGGCGACGCGACGCGTTCGGCAACCGGCGCGCACCAGCCCGGCGAGGTGACCAGCGTCAGGCCGGCGAGGAGGGCGAAGAATGCATGGGCGAATCCCCCATGCACGATCGCCAGCCCCTGCTGCGCCAGGACCACGCGCAGACCGCCAAGGACCCCCTGGACGACCACCGCACCGACGGCCGCAATCCCCAACCCCCGCACCCACGGTCGAGCCTCCAGGGCCCACAAAAAGATCGCGACCGTCAACGTCAATGCGCCGACCAGGGAGGCGATGAGGCGGTGCGCATGTTCGTACAGGATCCCGCCGACCATCTTCGACCAGGGGAACAGAAACATGTTGTGACCGAACGTGGTCGGCCAGTCCGGAACCGCCATCCCCGTCCCGGTGTTGGTCACGACCCCGCCGGCCAAGATCAGGAAGAACGTCGCCGTCGTGGTCACCAGGGCGATCCGGTGGGGCCACGGACTCCAGGCGCCCCGGACAACTTCCCGGGCGGAATCCGTCACCACCATCCCCGCTCCGCTCTGCACCGAGTTGCTCCCTGGCACGGTTCGCGTCACCTTCCCGGCGCGCTTTCGAGCGCGATCGCGCCAACTGAACCCGCCGGCACCCTGCCCCACCCTCTCGGAAGATCGCTCGCCACGGTCAGCCACACCAGCACCAGGGCCGGGACCAGGCTCCACACCAGTTCCTGCCCGGTGAGTGTGCGACCCGGCGGACTCCGATGAAGCCACCCAATCGCCAGAAATCCCAGGCAGGCTGCGGTCACAAGGAGAAAGAGGGAACCAACGATGCCATAGGCGAGATGCGCGAGCGACGTCATACCGGAGCGCCCCATCGGGGTCGGAGGTTCCGCCGCGGCCGGGTGGGCAACATGTTCCCCCGCCGCCGTGCGCCGAGGATCCAGGGCAAAGGCCGTGTCAACCATGACCGAAAGCAGGGGTATGATAAGCCGTTAGCAAAAGGAGTCAAGAAAAACGACGACGTAGTCCGCTAGGCGCGACCCGACAATATGCTTGCGTTTCCTGACAAAAGCTCTATACAATTATCATCTTGTAGCCAACCCGGCAGAGGATCGATGGCGCAATATTCTTTCAAAGTCGGAACGCCCACGGGCTCCATCCAGACGCTGGAGGCCGAGGGCGGACAGCCCGGAGGCCGCGCGGCACGGCCTGGAGTCCAAGGGCTTCTTCGTGTTCGACGCCGAAACGCGAACACGGCCCCGGCTCACGGTGCGCGTGCCGGCCTTTTTCGCCGCACGCATCAGCCCACGGGCCCTGCTGGTCTTCAACCAGGAACTCCTGGCCCTCGTGCGAGCGGGGCTTCCGATCATCATCTCCCTGGACCTGCTCCGCGAGCGAACCCAGCAGCCGCGCCTGCGGAGTCTGCTGGAGGCAGTACGGGAGGATGTAAAGGGCGGCGCGGCCCTGTCTGCGGCCATGGCCAAACACCCGGATGTTTTCAGCCCGCTGTACGCGGCTGCACTCCATGCCGGTGAGCAGAGCGGGAATTTCGTCGACGCCCTCACCCGGTATGTGGATTACCAGAAGCGCATCCTGGCCCTGCGCCAACGCCTGCGGGCGGCCCTCACCTATCCGATGATCCTGGTTGGGGCCTCCCTGGCGGTCATCCTGTTTCTCTTGGTTTTCGTGGTCCCGACCTTCAGCCGGATCTACGGCGACATGGATGCGCAACTTCCCGTGGCAACTCGTATTCTCATCACGATCACGGGGCACCTCCAGAATGCCATTCCGCTGGCCTCCATCGCGCTCGTCGCGGCGGGACTGGGCCTGTGGCGTTGGCGTCGGACCCCGCGAGGGAAACGGCTGATGGACCGCTGGGTCGTGGCCCTCCCGTGGTTCGGGACCCTCGTGAGCGGCTACCTCTTTTCCCGCTTCGCCCGGACACTGGCCATGATGCAGGTGGGCGGCATTCCCATGATTCCGTCGCTCGAGACGACACTGGGAACGGTGGGAAATGCCTACCTGACCGACAAGATCCGCACGGCCATTCCGCGCGTGGCCGCGGGTGGAAGCCTGGCAGATTCTTTGGGTCGGACCGGCGTTGTCCCCAGTCTGATGCAGGAGTTGGTGGCCGTCGGAGAGAACAGCGGAGCCCTTGGGGAAATGCTGGGGCATGTCGCTGATATGTACGATGCCGAGATGGACATGCGACTCACGGCCCTGGCGGCCGCCATCGAACCCGCCATCATGATCGGGATGGGCCTCGTCGTGGCTGCCATCGTCGTCATCATGTACCTGCCGATCTTTAACCTGTCGTCGGCGATACGGTAGAACGCGCGGTCGGTGTGTCGTCTGTCTGGCGTGTGCGCTATCGGTCCAAATATTGCATAATCGCACACTGGCCGATTCTCATAGGGAAAAAATGACACAGTACCGGACGCTGGAAGAAGCGCTTGTCGGCGAAGGCCACGTCACCCGCCCGCAGATGGATCAGGCCTTGCGCGAGCGAAACGGGTTGCGCGGCGGTCTGGGTTGGCATCTGGTGGAAACCGGCCTCCTCACCGAGGACGCGTTGGCCAAGGCCTTCAGCCGACTTCACGACCTGCCGATCGTGGACCTGGCGACCACTCCGCTGGAGGCGGGTATTCTGGACGCCTTTCCGCTGGAGCGAATGCGCCGTGATCTGTTCCTGCCTCTCCGTCGCGACCGCGCCCGCCTGATCGTCGCAGTCGCCGACCCCGGCAACGTCCTTCTCAAAGACGACCTCGTGCAGACGCATGGCGGCCCAGTGGATCTGGTGGTGGTCGTCCGTGGTGCGCTCCTGGATCGGTTGGGCCGCGTGGATGCTTCGCAGCGGGTGCTGAACGCCATCAGCGAGGATTTCAAGCTCACGGAGGCGGACGAGGAGGACGGGGTCGCCGTCGTCGACCCTCAGCCAACCGACGCCAGCCCTACCATTCGCCTGGTCGACACCATCCTCCTGAACGCCCTGGAGCATCGGGCCAGCGACGTCCACATTGAGGCGAGCGAGAAGCAGGTCCACCTCAAGTTCCGCGTGGACGGGATGCTCCACCCCGCCATGGAACCCCTGGACCGTCGCCACCAGGATACCATCGTCTCGCGGATCAAGATCATGGCGGAGCTGGACATCGCGGAACACCGCATCCCCCAGGATGGCCGGTTCAAGATCCGGATCCGCGGCCGCTCTATCGACTTCCGCGTCTCCATCCTCCCCAGCAATTTCGGCGAAGCGGTGGTCATCCGCATCCTGGACAAAGAAGCCATCACCAAGGAACTGGCCGATCTCAAGCTGGAACTCCTGGGGATCAGCGACACCGATCTGCGCCGCCTGCGACGGCACATCCACCGACCGCACGGGATGGTCCTGGTCACCGGCCCGACGGGGTCGGGGAAGACCACCACCCTCTACGCCGCCATTACCGAGGTGCACTCCGGCACCGAGAAGATCATCACCATCGAGGACCCCATCGAGTACCAGCTCAGGGACGTGGTCCAGATTCCGGTGAACGAGAAGAAGGGGCTGACCTTCGCCCGCGGCTTGCGCAGCATCCTGCGCCACGACCCCGACAAGATCCTGGTCGGGGAAATCCGCGACCCCGAGACGGCGCAGATCGCCGTCCAGTCCGCCTTGACAGGCCACCTGGTCTTCACCACCGTACACGCGAACAACGTGATGGACGTCCTGGGGCGCTTCCTGAACATGGGGCTGGAGCCGTACCATTTCCTGTCGTCCCTGAACTGCATCATGACGCAGCGGCTCGTGCGCGTCCTCTGCCGGTCCTGTCGGCGGCCCGTGCAGTATCTGCCTGACGGCCTGAAGGATCTCGGCCTCGATCCGGATAAGGACGCGGCGCACACCTTCTTCGAGAACGGCGGTTGCGACGAATGCCAGGGCTCAGGATTCCGCGGGCGCAGCGCCATTTCCGAACTGGTCGAGGTCACCGATACCATCCGCGGTTTGATTCTTGAGCGACGACCGGCCACCGAGATCTACGCTGCCGCACAGACCGGCGGCACGCTCCTGCTGCGGGATGCCGCCCTGGCGAAGGCTCGCGGCGGGGTCACGTCGGTGGCCGAGGTCAACCGCGTGACGTTCGCCGAATAACGCGACAGGAGCGCAACGGAACGCCCATGGCCTGGGGATTGGAGATTGCACCAGATCGGCTTCGGCTGTGCCGCGCGGAGGTGCGCCGGGGCCAGATCCGCATCCGCCGGGTGGTCGATGCGGCGATCGCGCCGGGTGTGGTCCAGCCCTCGATCAAGGAGACCAAACTGGCGGACGTTTCGGCCCTGACCGCGGCTCTCCGCAGCCTCAGACGCCGCGGCGGTTGTCGCGGGTGGGTCCGCGTGGCGCTGCCGGATCCGTTGTTCATCCTCCGGACGATCGCCACGGACCAGCTCCCGGACGAACGGGAAGCGGCGCGGCGGTTCCTGTGCTGGCAGGCGCGGGATTTGCTCCCCTTCCCGGTGGAGCAGGCCCGTCTTGACTATCTGAATGTCGGCGCGGGCCCCGACGGCCGTGTGCGGCTGGCCTGCCTGGTCGCGCGGAAGAGCCTCCTGGCGGATTACGAACGGGCCCTGCAGGGGGCCGGGTTCCGGGCCGGCGTCCTGGACGCGCGGAGCGTGTCCCTGGCGCAGGCGACCTCCGTCGTCCTGACCGCGCGGACCGCGGGCTTGTTGACCGCCGATGGGGACCGCGCCACGCTCCTGCTGATCCAAGAGGGGCGTCCCCAACTCTGGCGTATCCTGGCGGCGGACGGCGATCCGGTCCGCCTGATTCGTGATGTCGCCGACTCTCTGGCCTTCTTTCAGGAATCGGAGGGCCTGGGTCCGCTGCAGCGCGTGCTCGTGCACGGCATGGGCCCCAGGACGGACGAGATCGCCGCGGGACTCGCTCGCTGGCTGGAGCTTCCCGTCAGCATCCTGGACCTGGCCGAGGCGTTCGTACCCGGAACCCGCCCGGGCGGCTCTACGGAAGAGCTGACCCGGTGGGGCGCGGCCATCGGAGCGGCCATCCGACCATGGTGATCGCGGGTTTCAATCTGGCGTCCGCCGATTTCGCCCGCAGCCGGCGGCGCGTCGTCTTCGCGGTTGCGGCAGGCGCGATTCTGATCGTCGCGCTGGCCATCCAGCTTGTGGTGTGGTCCGCCCAGCGGCGCGAGGTTCAAGTCGTGGAGGCACGGCTGGGGGAAATGGAAGGTGCGCTTCGGCGACACCAGGAAGAGGCGCGCGCCGTCCGGGCGCGCGTCCCCGCCGAGGCGGTCAAGCAGTACGAGGCCAAGGTGGCCGCCTACAATCAGATCCTCGAGGCCTCCACCTTCTCGTGGATTGGCCTGCTGGTCGAGCTGGAGCGATCCGTGCCGCCTGGCGTCACGCTGAGCGAGATCCGCCCCGACCTGCCGTCGGGGAAAGTCGCCTTGCGCGGCGAAGCGCGCACCTTCGAGGACCTCACCAAGCTGCTGAACGGCTTGGAACAGCGTGCCGGCTTCCGTGACGTGTTCCTCCTCCGCCAGACGGCGCGGAAATCCGCTGCGGGTGGGCCCGAGGTGTTGGAGTTCACGGTGAACCTGATCTACCAGGAACGCCCGCGATGATGCCCCTGACTTCCCGCACCGCATGGGCGTGGGGTGGGTTGCTCGTGCTCCTGGCGGCCAACCTGTGGGTCCTGGTCTTTCTGCTCCAGCCCACCCGCCAGGCGCGCCTTGACATCGAGACGCGGATCGCGGGACTGGAGCGCAACGTTCGCAGCGCCCAGCGCGAGGGACAGTCCAGCGAGACCCTCCTGACCGCCATGCGCGAGGTCGAGGAATTCTCGCAAGGGTTCCCCCGCCGGGCGGAGCTGGTGGCACTCATGGGCCGGCTCACCAAACTGGCCCGGTCGCACGCCCTGCAAGTCCCGGACGTGGACTACCGGCCCACCCAGGCCAAGGAGGCAGGCCTCACCAAGGTCACGGTGCAGTTGGGCGTCGAGGGGCCCTACGAGACGATCCGGCGGTATCTCTACGAACTGGAAGGCATGCGCCGATTTCTGGTGATCGAGCGATTGGCACTAAGAGAGCTCAAGGGCACGGCCAACTTGCAGGTACAGCTGCAGCTGGGGATGTACTTGCAGTAGGATGATGGCGGCGACAATGCGATCTGCGCGGATGAAGGTCCTGATCCTGGCGGCGCTGGTGGGGATCTGGGCGTTGATCTTCGGCCTGCACCGACCCGACGAGCCCGTGGGGACATCGCCGCCACCCCAGACCGGTGCGCGGCCCGTCCGTGCCACCGCGGGCCCGTCGGCGAACATCCCGCGGCTCAAGGCGGAGCTCGCGAACCTTCCGCGCGCCCCGTATCCGTCGGAGGTGCAGAACATCTTCAGCGTCCCACCGCCGCCTCCCCCACCGCCGCCTCAGGCCGTGGCGGCTCCTGGAGCTGCGCTAGCCGTGCCCCCGCCGCCGGACCCGTTCCAGGAAGAGGTCAAGCAGCTCCGGTACGTCGGGTTTCTGCGTTCGGGAGACGTGCTCACGGCGTTCATCGTCCAGGGGCAGGAGGTGCATACCGTGCCGGTAGGCGGCATGCTGTCCGGACGCTTTCGCGTCGCGGAGGTGCAGGATGAGAGCGTGCTCCTTACCTCCCCCTCCGGGGACAAGCAGGCCCGTCTCGATCTCTCGACGCCCGCCGCAGGGGCGGCGGCGCCACGTCCTCCCAGCGCACCCGGACGGGCGCCGCAATGAGGGCGGCCGATGTTGGTCAACGACTCACACGGTTTCATCTCGGCGAGGCACAGGCATGACGACTCAACATCTCCGTGAGATCCGACGGCTGGCGCTTCCGCTCCTCCTGGGAGGTCTCCTGGCCGGCTGCGCCCTGCAGTTGCCCACGCTGCCCGGTGAGGAACTGGCCCAGCAGGGACGCTGGGACGAAGCCATCCAGTTCTACCAGGAGGCGACCAAGAACGATCCTCGGAATCTGGAGGCCCGCATCGGTCTTGCCCGAACACTCTGGGTGGCCTCCCAGGAATATGTCCGCCAGGGCAACGAGTTCGAGCAGATCCACCGCTTGGAAGACGCCGCCGCCGCCTACCGCCGCGCCCTGACCTACAACGGGGAGAACCAGTTGGCTCTGGTGGGGTTGGAGCGGATCGGCCGCGCGACCGAAATCCGGGACCGCCTGAAGCGGGCGCGCGAACGGATGGCGAATAAGGAGTGGGGTCCCGCCCGGAATGAAGTCCAGGCGGTCCTGCGGCTGGATTCCGAGAACGCCGAGGCCAAGGCCCTCAAGAAGGAGCTGGCGGCCATGGTGGCCGCCGAGGCGCCCCCATCCACGATCCAAATCGACGCCGAGAAGGCGGCGCAGCAGCTCTTCTCCGCCAAACCGGTGACCCTGCGGTTCAAGGACACGGATATCAAGGAGGTCCTGGAGGTGATCTCCCGGACCGCCGGTGTGAACATCGTCACCGACGAGTCGCTCCAACCGAAGCGGATCACGGCCTTTCTCAAGGACGTACCGCTGCGCGAGGCGTTCATCCTGATCCTGTCCTCCAACCGCCTCTTCGCCAGACGCGCGGCGGAGAACACGGTGATCGTGGTCCCCGACAACCCGGGCAAGCGACAACAGTACGACGATCTGGCGGTGCACACCTTCTATCTCACCGACGCCGACGCCAAGGTGGCGGTGAATCTCCTGCGGACCATCCTGAACACCCGTCAGGTGTTCGTGAACGAGAAACTCAACGCCCTGGTGGTCCGGGAGACTCCGGAGAAGATCGAGCTGGCGCGGAAGGTCCTGGAGGCCAACGACCGGAGCGTGGGAGAGGTGGAGATCGACATGGAAGTCCTCGAGGTCGACCGCACCGCGGCGCAGAACCTCGGGCTCGACTTCTCGCCCCGCACGCTGTCGGTGACCCTCAACTTCCCGCAAAACATTCCCGTATCAAGTTTCGTGAGTTTCATCCAACGGGGAAGCACCGTCAGCATCACCAGCCCCACACTGATCATGAATCTGATCAAGAACGATTCGACCACCAAGGTGCTGGCGAACCCGACCGTCCGGATCCTCGACCGGCAGAAGGCGCGCCTGCTCATCGGCCAGCGACGCCCGTTCCTGATATCCTCGATCAGTAGCGTGCCCTCGGTTTCCACTGGGACGGGTACGGGGACGACGCCGGGCACCGCGACCGGTGCCGTGACCACCACACAGACCAACGTGGAGTACCGGGACCTGGGCCTCAAGATGACCTTGACTCCCACCGTGCACCTGGACGGCGAGGTCACGGTGGAGATCAACTTCGAGATCAGTGCCATCGGCCCCGCCATTGCCGACGTCCCGGGCGCGAATCTCTTGCCGCCCGTGAACACGCGGAACCTGGACACGTTCATCAAGGTGCGAAACGGCGAGACCCGCCTCCTGGGTGGTCTCTACCAGGAGGATGCGTCCGTCGCGAACAGCAAGATGCCCCTCCTGAGCGAACTCCCCCTCCTCGGACGACTCTTCATGAGCCCGAACGAGCAGCGGAGCCGGACCGACGTCATGATTTCCCTGACCCCCCGGATCGTGAAGACTATGAGCCGCCCCGACGCGGACATCCAGGGCTTCACGTCGGGAACGGCGGATAGCTTCGGGCCGGCGGCGCCCGCCTCCCCCGGTGGGGTGGTGGCGCCGCCTCGTCCGGCACTGCCCACGCCGCAGCCGTCGGGACAACCCGGCGGCCCGGGCGCGCCGGGGGCATCCGGACCCGGCCCGCGACCCTGATGGAAGCGTGCACACAGATGAGGCCCGTCCGGCGGCGGAGGCGGAGCGGGGTCACCCTCATCGAGTTGCTGGTCGCCGTGGCGGTGCTGGGGATCCTGGCCGGGGTGGCCTTGCCGCTTGCGCAGGTCACCGCGATCCGAACGCGGGAGCTTGAACTTCGCCGAAGCCTGCGGAGCGTTCGCCAGGGCATCGACCAGTTCAAGGCGGAGTACGACAAGGCCCGCACCAACGTGCGGGACGCTCGCGACGTGTTCAAGCGGAAGGTGTCGGTGGATCGGACGGGGTATCCGCTCACGCTGGACGAGTTGGCGGAGACCAAGATCCTCCGGCGCGTCCCCCGCGATCCGATGACCGCCGACGGAAAATGGGTCGTCCGGTCCTTCTCCGACAACCCCGAATCCAGTCTTTCGGACGCCAAGGATGTCTACGACATCCGCAGCGCGAGCAAGGCGGTCGCCCTCGATGGAACGACATATGACACCTGGTAGGTCCGCCACGCCCCGTCGGTCGCCGGCCGGTCGTAATCACTCGTGTCGCGGCTCCTCATCCGCGGCCCGCGGCTCGCTGGCTCGTGGCTCGTCGTCCGCGGATCTCCTCACGCGGTTTCACCCTCATCGAAATCCTGATCGTCATCACCATCATCGGCATCCTGGTCACACTGGCACAGCCCAACTTCAACCGGGCCGTCACGGCCGCCAAAGAGGCCACGCTCAAGGAGAACCTGTTCATCTTCCGCGACGTCATCGATCAGTTCTATGCCGACAATACCAAGTATCCCGCCTCGCTCAGCGAACTGGTCGAGAAGGGGTACATCCGTCAGGTTCCGAAGGACCCGGTCACCGGCTCGGCGGACACCTGGGTCCTCGTCCCGGCGACGGACGAGCAGGGACAATCGGCGGGCGTGTACGACGTGCGAAGCGGCTCCGACAGGACGGCGCGGGACGGTTCGCGATACGCGGACTGGTGAGGTCACACGCTTGATGTGCAGCAGTCATCCGGGGTTCTCCCTCCTCGGCTCCCGCGCCACACCGCGGCTCGCGGCTCGCGGCCCGCGGCCCGCGGCCCGCCGACCCCCCCGCGGCATCGTGTTTCCCATGTTACTCGCCGGCATCCTGGTCATCGGCGTGGCGACGGCCGGCGTGGCCGAGCTCTGGACGACCCAGATCAAGCGGGAGAAGGAGGAGGAGCTGCTGTTCCGCTTGTCCGAGATCCGGCGCGGCATCATCCGTTATCGCGCCGACAAGAACCGCCTTCCCAAGGAGCTCAAGGAGCTGCTCGAGGACCGGACTCAGCTGCAGACCCGCCGGTACCTGCGCCGCCTGTACACCGACCCCATGACCGGCAAGGCGGACTGGGATCTGAAACTGCTCGCGGATCGGACCGGAACCGTGTCCGGGATCGAGGATGTGCACAGCAAGAGCAAGGACAAGCCCCTCAAGACACTGCCTGGGATCAAGGCGGAAAGCTATAAGGATTGGTGAGGGGGGTGCCGCTGACGGGTAGGCGCACGAGCCGTCGTCCCCGGTCCGCCTGCAACGGACCCAAAGACCCCTTCGGGCCAATGCCGGTAAAGCCGAACCTTTGACTGAGCGGGATTGACACCGGCGAACGGTTTCGCGTATTTTGAATGGCCGTCGACGACTCGGGACTGGGGGGCTAATTGATTGACAGCGCGGCCGTATCTGATTACCCTTAGCCCCTCGTTGCCCCGGCACACTCGAAACAGATTCGACAAGGAGGCATTTCGTGCGAGAAAAGGAAACCGAGATTCGACGCCGGCGCCAGCGCCGTCAGGACCGCCTGAAGATCCGCCGCCAGGCCGCCATCGCGGCCAGCGCCAGCGGCAGTGCAAAGACCCGGCGCAAGGCCGAGGCCCCAACCCCCGCGCCTGCCCCTGCCGCCCCGGCTCCGGCATCCCCGGCCGAGGTGGAGGCCAACCCGAGCGCCTAATTCCGCGCGCGCTCTTTCCGCATCCACGACCCGTATGCGCCGCCCGGTGAGACGTCCACCGGCGTGATGGTTGGGGAGTGTGCCCTCTTGCATCCCTAGGGCAATTCGACGAACACCTCGTCGCCTCGCACCTCGACGCGGTAGGTGGGCACGCCGATCTCCGCATTCCGGAGCGTCGACCCGGTAACGACATCAAACCGCCACCCGTGCCAGGGGCAGGCGACGATCGTCCCCGTCAGCTCCCCCTCGGCCAGCGGCCCCCCGTGGTGGCAACAAGCGTTCCCGATCGCGCGAAACGTGCCATCGACGTTGAAGAGCGCGATGGCCACGCCCCGCCGCTCCACGGTCTTCCCCTGCCCCGGCGCGAGATCCGAGACCAGGGCGACCTTCACCAGGGCTCCCATCCGGTCCACCTCTTCCCCAGCCGCGCACGACGCATGATGGCGGCACAACGCGGCACGGCGACCACGTTCTCGCGTTCTGCGCGCCGACCGCTACCGCAGGATCCTGACCCAGCCGGCAATCGTGGCCGCCAGATCGGCAATGAATTTGAGTATCTCAGTCACGGCCCACGCCCGCCGTTACCCTCTCTGCCGTCTGTGGCCCGCTCCCCTCACCCGTCACGCCTCACGCCCCGCACGCTCTACGGTTGCGCTGTGCGCCCTACCCCTTGATGCAGCCGAGCGGTCGGAGTCTGGCAACCATCTTGGAGATGCCGGCGTTATGGCAGACACTGACGACGTCCTGGACGTTCTTGTAGGCCTCGGGCATCTCTTCTTTCACAGAGTCACGACCGGTCGCCCGGACATAGACTCCGTGCGTGTCCTCGAGCTCCCGCTCGATGGCCCGACCGCGGGCCGCCTTGATGGCGGCCGCCCGGCTCAACAAGCGACCGGCCCCGTGGCACGTGCTCCCGAACGTCTCGTCCATGGCGCCCTTCGTCCCCACCAGGACGAACGACGCTCGCCCCATGTCTCCGGGAACCAGGACGGGCTGCCCGACGGCTCGGTACCGCTCCGGGAGTTCCGGGTGCCCCGGCGGGAAGGCTCGTGTCGCCCCCTTCCGGTGGACGACGAGCCGCATGGACCGGCCTCCGACCTGGTGCTCCTCGACCTTGGCGATGTTGTGGGCAACGTCGTAGACCACGCACATGCCGAGATCCCGCGGGGACTTCCGGAAGAGCCGCTCGAAGACCTGGCGCGTCCAGTGCGTCAGACATTGCCGGTTGGCCCAGGCGTAATTCGCCGCCGCGCGCATGGCCCCGAGATAGGCCTGAGCCTCCTCGGAATCGAACGGAGCGCATGCGAGCTGCCTGTCCGGCACCTGGATTCCGTATTTCTTGACGGCCCGCTCCATGCCGGCCAGATAATCCGTGCACACCTGATGGCCGAACCCCCTGGAGCCTGTGTGGATGAGCACCGTGATCTGACCGGGGAAGAAGCCCAACGCCTGTGCCGCGTCCTCGTCGTAAATCCGGTCGACGAATTGCACCTCTGCGAAGTGGTTCCCGGACCCCAGGGTGCCCTCTTGGTCGCGTCCGCGCTCGTACGCCTTGTGGCTCACCGCATCGGGGTTCGCCCCCGGAATGCAGCCGCCCGCCTCGGTAAACACCAGGTCTTCCGGCTCGCCCATCCCCTCCTGTACCGCCCAGCGCGCACCCTCCACGAGGGGCCGCATCTGGTTCTCCTTCGTCAGACGGACCTTGCCATGCGACCCCACCCCGCTCGGGATCTCGGCGAAGAGCGTGTTCACGAGCTCTTTGATCCGCGGCACGACCTCGGTCTTGGTGAGGTCCGTACGCAGGAGCCGCACGCCGCAGTTGATGTCATAACCGACGCCGCCCGGCGTGACGACACCGCCATCCGTCCGCATCGCCACCACCGCGCCGATCGGCAGACCGTACCCCTGATGGATGTCCGGCATCGTGTACGCTGCCCGGACCACACCCGGCAGCGTGGCGCCGTTAGCCGCCTGCTCCAGGGACAGGTCGCCCTTGACCTGTTCCATCAGCTTCTCGTCGGCAAAGATAATCGCAGGCACCTTCATCCCCGGCTTGCTGCCCGCCGGAATCTGCCAGCGGTAGTCATCGATGCGCTCGACAGGAAGGGTCATCCTCCTTCACCTCCTTCGCATACCGCCAACGTAGGCCAGGGGGTCGGGCTTGTCAAGGTCGGCCGTGGCGGAAGGGCCGGTGGCGCCTCACGGCCGACGGACGCCGCACGCTTCCGCCATGCCGCAGGATCGCCCCGCGATCTGCGGTCGAGTTCGTGGTGAGGAACAACCCGGGGAGCCACGCGCGGTTGCCTGTCGAGCTGAGAGCCTCACCATTGACGGGTGGGAGTGGTGCGGGAGCTTTCGCAAGGCGGGAGAGACGTCGGGGAGACCGTCGGCGCTCCTGCCAGGGCCGGCCGTGTCACGCAACCGGCAGCGTGGCCGCCCCGCCTGCCGGAGACCCCTCCCGAAGCATGGCGACGAGCGTGTCCTGGAGCGCGCGGGCCTCGATGAACCGCACGCCGTGCCGCGTGAGCTGACGCAACACGGCCTGGACGGCCGGCTCGCCCCACACCACCGTCGCCTCGGCGGTAACGTCGCCCCGCGGCGTGGTGAGGGTGACCGCGATCAGCGTCCCCACGACGAGCTGCTCCGGTAACAGCAACAGGCAGCCTTCACGGCCGAGGTCGCCGGTCCAGCCCCGGAGAGGCGGCCCGGCCGCCCCGAGTGGCCGGCACATGGCGGGGAGCGCCGCGGGGATGCGCGTCGCCTGCACCCGTAACCCGGTGTGGCGCCGGCAGAGGGTCGGCAGGACGAGTCGCTGGTGCAGCGTGAGGTCCCCAAAGTTTACTCCGTGGAGGATACCCCCCGCGGGGACGCGGGGATGGCCAACCCAGATCACCCGGGCCTCCAGCGCCACCGCACCCCCTTCATCCCGGAGCGTCAGACGGAGCGTGGTACCGACTGGAACCGCTTCGTTCAGCTCCAGACACGCACCCGTGTCGCTCAGGTTGCGGGTCCAGCCGGAGCCTTCCCTGGGCGCGGGAGCCCCATCGGGTGTGGCGTCATACGACACCGGAAGAATGATTTGATACCGCGGCAACGTCCGCCCGCCCGTTCCTGTTGGCATGCCCACGCCTCCGACGATTCTCTCCGGTGCGCCAAACGCCCGACGGCCGCCCCGGTGCACCGAATGCCGGTCATCCGACCCGCACAACGGCGGACTTCCGGATCTCGATGCGCTCGGGTTCTGGCCGCCATGACCCCTTAAGGACGCACTATAGCGAATCCGCTCTGTCTGTCAACAGGAGGGGAGGGTTCGGGCGGCCGGAGCGAGCCGCCGCACTCTCGGTTCGTTCTCGGATCGTCCGTCAATTGACATCAGGGAAGCGATTGGGTAGGCTCCCGCGCGGATCTCCGATACACAACCGTCCAGAACGACGGAGGTCGGGCGGCTCGGGCTCGTCCCGCGACAGATCGAGCCTGCGATCCCTGTTGTATCGATCGAGCGCCGCTCGCGGTCTTTCGTCCATGAAAAGGAGCCCCCATGCAGGATCTGGTACCCTGTGCCGAGAAGGTGGCCGCCCTGCTCAAGAAGCGGGGCGAGACCGTGGCGGTCGCCGAATCGTCTGCCGGCGGGCTGCTGTCGGCCGCCCTGCTCGCCGTGCCGGGGGCGTCTGCCTATTTCCTCGGCGGCGCGGTCGTGTACACATACGCCGCGCGTGGCGTGTTCTTGGACCTCCCGAGCGCGGCGCTGACCGGGCTCCGACCGGCAACCGAACCGTATGCGCTGCTTCTCGCGCGCACGGTCCGGCAGCAGCTCTCCGCAACCTGGGGCTTGGGCGAGACCGGCGCGACGGGGCCGGCGGGTAACCGGTATGGGGATCCGCCGGGGCATGTCTGCCTGGGGGTCGCCGGCCCGGCGGAATCCGCACTCACGCTGGAGACGGGCCGGGCCGATCGCCTCGCCAACATGCGTGCGTTCGCCGCTGCGGCGCTGGACCTCTTTGCGCAGAGTTTGATGCGTTGACGCGGGCCGTCTCGGGGTGGGCGGGCAGCCGGGACGGATCGTCAGCGCGCGGCAGGCCGAGGCGTATCGTCGGTGTCCGTACGGATCGAGCGCCAGCTCAGGAACGAGCCCGCGATGATGAGTCCGCACCCCATCCACAGGGTGGGACCCGGCTGAACGCGAAGATACAGGCAGGTCACCACGGTGGAGAAGAAGGGCGTGAGATACGAGCACGCGGCCACCAGCATCGCATCTCCGGTCCGCATGGCGACGTCCCAGAAGACGTACGCCAGTCCTGTGGCCAGGGCGAGGAGGGCGACCTCGGCCACAACCCCGACGCTCCAGGCCCCGGCCTCCGGATGAAGCAGCCGCGCGAACCAGAACACCAGGCCGGTGGCCAGCATGAAGAGCAGCACCCCTCCCCCGCCCTCCGGCCCACCCCACCGCCGGGTCAGGTTTGAATACAGCGCCCAGGTGAGCGCGGCGAATGCCCCCAGCGCGTACGCCACGGGGTTCCCCCGCAGATTCCCGGCAACGGAGCTCCACGTCACGGACTCGCCCTGCGTCAGCACGAGGAAGACGCCGCACAGCGCCAGCAGCGTGCCGGGGATCAGCGCCACGCCGGCTCGCCGGCCGAGGAGGAGCAACGCCAAGAGGATGGTCAGCGTGGGCCACAAGTAATTCAGCAGGCCGACCTCCACCGTCTGGCGCCGGTCGGCGGCGAGACCCAAGGCAAGAAACAGCGCCACGGTGTAGAGCACGAAGAGGGCACCGCAGCCGATCACGTATCGGCGGGACAGGCGCGCCAGGCGCCCGAAGGAGCGCTCGGTCCACCAGACATGCAGTCCCAGGAACCCGGCGGCAGCCAGGTACACCGCCGCACCAGCCGTGAGCGGGCCCAGGCGCTCGGCGATGCTCCGCGCCAGCGCCACCGTCCCGCTCCAGAGCAGGATCGCGGCGATGCCCAGGAGCGTGCTGCGTTCTCGGACGCCGGATCGGTTCATCGCCACGCCCCCCCGAAAGGTCAGGCTGCCGCGTGGGTTGCGGGCCCCGAAGGGAGCGGAAGGATCTCGTAGGTGGTATTCCGGCGGGCGGGGACGAAGCCGGCGTCGGTGATGAGGCGCTCGATCTCGGAGAGGGGCACCATGAAGACCGATTCCTTGGAGACGACGTTCTCCTCGAGAATGGTGCTGCCCATGTCGTTGACCCCGTACTGCAGAGCGATCTGACCCAGCTTGGGCCCCTGGGTGAGCCACGAGGACTGAATGTTGGGCACGTTGTCCAGCATGAGCCGCGAGACCGCCACGGTCCGGAGGTAATCGAAGCCGCTGGCTCGCTTCACGTCGCCAAGGTGCGTCCCCTCCGGCTGGAAGCTCCAGGGGATGAACGCGCGGAAACCGCCGGTCTCGTCCTGCAGCGCCCGGACGCGGACCAGGTGCTCCACGCGCTGTTCGATGGACTCCACCGACCCGTACATCATGGTGACGCTGGACCCGATCCCGAGGCGATGCGCCGTCCGCATGAGATCCAGCCACGCGGCCGCAGAATTCTTGTAGGGGGCAATCTGCTCCCGCACCGCCTCGACCAAAATCTCGGCCCCGGCCCCCGGAATGGAGTCCAGACCCGCCGCCTGCAGGCGCGCAAGACAATCTCGCTCGCTGAGTTGAGAGATCTTCGCCAGATAGATGATCTCGACCGGAGAGAGCCCGTGGATCTGGACCGCAAAGTTGGCCTTGATGGCGCGGAACAGGTTCTCGTAGTACTCCAGCTTGAGCGCCGGATTCAGCCCACCCTGGATCAGAACCTCGGTGCCGCCCAGGTTCACCAGTTCGCGGATCTTCTCGAACACCGCCTCCCGGGACAGGACGTACCCACCCTCCTGGCCGGGGAGGCGGTAGAAATTGCAGAACTTGCACTGCACCCAGCACACATTGGTGTAGTTGATGACTCGCCCCACCACGTACGTAACGCGCCGTTCGGGGTGCAATCGAAATCGGACCAGGCTCGCCCACGTCGAGAGCTGGAGCGGATTCGCCTGTCGGAACAATCGGACGCCGTCCTCGAAGGATAGCCGTTCCCCGGTGAGGACCTTGTCTTCGATGTCGTCGAAGGGGTGCACCATCGGTTCAGGAATCCCGTCGTGGGCCTGCGGTTGGTCCCAGGACGCTCGACGGACCCGTCGCCGCACGCGACTCGCCGATCACGTTGTAGAGTGCGTCCCGTTCCACGGGAATTCTCCCCACCTCGACGCTGAGTTCCAGGAGTTGATCCACCGTGAGAACCTGGCGGTGGGAGCGCGTCCCCAGCGCGTGCGTGATCTCGTAGTGCGACACGGTGCCGTCGAGATCGTCCGCGCCGTACCAGAGCGCCATCTGCGCCACACCGGGCGTGATCATGATCCAGAAGGCCTTGACGTGTTCCACATTATCGAGCAGGAGCCGTCCCACCGCGATCTCGCGGAGGTTGGCGTATCCGGTCGTCGCCGGAAGATGGCTGAGCTCGGTGTTGGCGGGGTCGAACGCCAGCGGCACGAAGCACATGAACCCGCCGGTCTCGTCCTGCAGCTCGCGGACGTGCAGCAGGTGGCGGACCTTCTCCTCCGGCGTCTCGATGTGGCCGTACAGCATCGTGACGTTCGACCGGATGCCGGCGCGGTGCACCGTGCGCGCCACCTCGAACCAGCCCTCGTTGTCCAGCTTGGCCCGGAACAGCTCCTCGTGGACGCGCTCGCTGAAGACCTCCGCGCCGCCCCCGGGGCACGCCGCGAGCCCGGCCGCCTGGAGCTCCGGCAGGATGTCCGCCAGCGGTCGCTTGGCCACGCGCGCGATCTGCGCCAGCTCGATCATGGTGAAGGCCTTGACCTGCGCCTCGGGCCGCGCCGCTTTCACGGCGCGGACCAGATCCAGATAGTAGCCGTAGGACAGCTTCGGATTGATGCCGGCCACCATATGGATCTCCCGGATCGACTCGTCGCGATACCGGTCCACACGGGCCGCCGCCTCCTCGGGCGTGAGCGCGTACCCTCGTCCGTCCTGACTATTGGGAGCGGTGTAGAACGAACAGAACTTGCAGAGCTTGTTGCAGATGTTGGTGTAGTTGATGTGCAGGTTGCGGACGAAATAGGTTCGGTCGCCGCTCCGACGCTCGCGGGCCAGGTTCGCCAGGTAGCCGACCGCGGTGAGATCGGGCGTCCGGTAGAGGCGCATCCCGTCGTCGAAGTCGAGCCGTCTCCCCTCCCGGACCTTGGCGTGCAACGCCTCGAGCCCAGACCGGCGGAGCAGCTCCCCGATCGCCTTCATCCCCGGCGCTTCTCCCGGCGGGCCTTCCGTGACGCCTGCGGTGCAGCGGTGGCCGCCGTGTGGTCGTCGATCGCCTTGAGCACGGCTGCCGCTCGCTCCTCGTTGCGTTCCCGCAAGCTCCCATGGTCCTCGACGGACAGTTTGCCGGCCTGGAGGTCGAAATCCAGCTCTTGGATGGCGGCGTAGACGGTTTCTTTCTCGGCCATGAGTTCCTGGAGGTCCAGCGACGCTTGCTCGTCGGCCGTCGCCGTCGCCACTCGGGCGCCCTGCCGTGCGCCGAAGAAGAAGGGCGCCGCTACGAAACCGACAGCCGCCATCGCGATCCCGAGTGCGATCAGTATGGCCATGCGTTCTCCGGTATCCCCGTCAAGGAAACTGGACCGTGAGGCAATTGGTTCATTGGGCGCACCGTCGCTACGATATCGCCCTTCCGAGTTGCCCAGTTGCCCAACCGCCTATCCCTATTCGCGATCCTTCAGTTCGCGCCGCACTCGTTCGGCATAGACGGGATCCACCGTCGGCCGGACGCCCGGCTTCTGCTCGGCCCAGCGACGGGCCACCAGGTACACCACCCCGCCGCCGGCCAAGACGGCGAGGAACGGCAGTCCCCAGACCAGCAGATTGAACCCCCGTTTCGGCGGCGCCAGCAGGACATACTCCCCGTACCGGCTGACGAAGTAGGCCTGCACCTCTTCGCGGCTCTTGCCTTGCTGGACCTGATCCCGGACCACGTTCCGCATTTCCTTGGCCAGATCGGACGGGGAATCCGCCACGGAAAGGTTCTGGCACACCACACACCGGAGCTCCGAGGCGATCTCGCGCACCCGATCTTCCACGTCGGACCCAGCGGCGTGTGCACCGTCGGCCGGTCCGAGCAGCAGCGCGGTGGCCAGCAGCAGCCGCACCGGCCAGCCACCTCCTCGTCTCATTCTGCGGGCACCCCACCAGGCCATCTCAGCTCCCCTTCAGCAGCGCCTGGACCTGCGCCTCAAGAATCCCCGGCGTCAGGGCGCCGACATGCTTGTAGACAATGTGCCCATGGCGGTCCACGAAGAACGTCTCCGGCACGCCGTACACCCCGTAGTCGATCGAGACCTTGCTCCCCGGATCGGGTGCATTCGGGAAGGTGAATCCGAACCGCTGGATGAATTCCAGCGCGTTCGCCTCCTTATCCTGGATGTCCACGCCGACCACCATCAGCCCCTGGTCTTTGAACTTCCGCCAGGTGGCCTCCAATAGCGGCGCCTCTTCGTAGCAGGCGGGGTAGCACCAGGAAGCCCAAAAGTTCAGCACCGCCGGCTTCCCCTTCAGGCCGGCGAGGGAGATCTCTCCACCTCCGAACACGGTCAGTCGGAACTCCGGCGCCGGCTTCTTGACCAGGGGCGATGGGATCGCCTTGGGGTCCGTCCGAAATCCGTAGGCCAGCAACAGGATCACCGGCACGCTGGCCAGCGGAATCAGCAACCTCTTCCACGTCATGGACTGCTCCACCGCCGATTTCAGGTCGCCTGGGCTTTGACACGCACCGAGAGCATCGCCAGGCGCCGCTCCGGCAGCACGGCCACCAGGACGCCGAGCAGAATCACCACGCCGCCGATCCAGATCCAGGCCATCATCGGATTGATCATCGCCTTGATGGTGGCGCTGCTGCCGTCCCGCTCGAAGGTCGAGAGGATGGTGTACAGATCCTCGGTCCAGTGATAGCGGGCATCCACGCTGGCAAAGGGGCTCTGCTGGTTCGGATAGAACCGCTGCCCCGGCCTGAGATCGGCCAACGGCCGATCCCCTTTGGAGACGCTGAGGTTCGCCCAGACCAGGACGTGGGTGGGCTGCTCTCCCGCCCGCAGGTCGTGGAACTGGATCGTGTACGGTCCGATCTCCAGCCGCTCCTGGGGCTTCAGCGTCACCTCCCGCTCGACTTTGTAGACCGACGAGACGGCGATGCCGATGATGGCGATCACCACGCCAAGGTGCACGATCAACCCCCCGTAGCGTCGTCGGCTCTTGAGCAGCAGCGCGGCAAAGGCCACGGGGAGCCGCTCGCCCGTGGCGCGCGCCCGCGCCCGGGTGGATTGGAAGAATTCGAGCGCGATGGTCCCCACCACAAAGAAGCTGCAGCAGAACGCCAGCAGGGCCTCCGCTTGCCGGACGCCGAGGGCGAACACCACGGCCGTTCCCGCCGCCGCGACCAGAATGGGTTTGACGAAGTTCCGGCGCAGATTGTTCCACGACGCCCGTCCCCAGGCGATGAGCGGCCCGATCCCCATCAGGAGCAGCAGCGCCATCCCCAGCGGGACGCTTACCCGGTTGAAGTACGGGGTCCCGACGCTGATCTTGGTCCCGCGGATCGCCTCGGTGAGCAGCGGAAAGATCGTGCCCAGGAACACGGTGAAGCAGATCCCGATGAGCACCACGTTGTTCAACAGGAAGGCGCTCTCCCGCGACACGATGGAGTCCAGCTCGCCGTGCCCTTTCAGCCGATCCGCGCGGTAGGCGATCAGGCCGAGCGAGAACAGCAGCACCAGCGCCAGGAATCCCAGGAACAGGGCCCCCACCGGCCCGTCGGCGAAGGCGTGGACGGATGCCAGGATCCCACTCCGGGTGAGGAACGTCCCGAAGATGACCAGGGCGAAGGTCAGCGTGATGAGCGCCAGGTTCCAGACCTTCAGCATCCGCTTGCGCTCTTGAATCATCACCGAATGGATGAACGCCGTCCCCGTCAGCCAGGGCATGAACGAAGCGTTCTCCACCGGGTCCCAGGCCCAGTAGCCGCCCCACCCCAGCGTGCGATACGACCACCAACCGCCATAGAAGATCCCGCCCGTGAGGAACAACCAGGCGATCACCGTCCAGCGACGCGTGTACTTCAGCCACTCGTCCGTGAGTCGCCCGGTGATCAGCGCCGCCATGGCAAAAGCGAACGGCACCGAGAAGCCCACATACCCGAGGTACAGGAGCAGCGGGTGTACCAGCATATCGGTCACTTCCAGCAGCGGATTCAACCCGCGACCGTCCGGCGGCACCGGGACCAGCGGCGTAAACGGATTCACCGCGAAGGTCATGACCAAGAGAAAGAAGGCCGCGATCCCCTGCAGCACCGCCTGTACGTAAGGCATGACCGCCTCGTGCCGGTCGCCATACCGCGCCACCACCAGCGCCGAGAAGAGGGATTGGAGCCAGGCCCACAACAGGATGGAGCCCTCCAGGGAGCCCCAGAGCCCGGCAATCTTGTACCGAACCAGACTCCCCCGCGTGCTGTTGTTCGCCACGTAGCGCAGGCTGAAATCGCTGGTGATCAACGCGTACTCCAGGAGGAAGATGGCCAGCGTGACCAGACAGAACTGCGCCAGAACGGCGTTGCGGGAGCTGGCCCGCCAGTCCTCGCGCCGCGTGCGCGCCCCGAAGACGGCCCCGGCGGCGGCATAGAGGCTCAGGCCCAAGGCGAGAAACAGCACGAAGTGGCCGAGCGTGGAGATCATCGCTTCTCCCCGGGCAGGAGCGACTTGAAGAGGGCCTTCTTCCCCTCCAGCGTCTCGGCCTGCGTCGGCGCCTTGTACTCCTCCGAGTGCTTCGCCATGATGTTGCTGGACCGGAGGTACCCTTCGGGTGCCCAGGTGCCTTCCACCACGGCGCCGGCCCCCTCCTTGAACAGATCGGGGGCCGTCCCCCGGTGCCGCACCGGCACGTTGCTCTGTCCGTCCGTCAGCGCGAACGTCAGCAGCACCTGCTGCGGGTCCCAGCGGACCGACCCTTCCACCACCATGCCGCCCACCCGCAGCGCCTTCCCGCGCACCGCGTCCGTCTTTTCGCGCACCTCGGTGGGGGTGTAGAAGTACACCATGGATTCCTTCACGCCGGAATAGACCAGCCCCGCCAGCGCCGCCAGCACGATTCCTCCGGCGATCAGATACTTGGTTCGTCGCCCTGTCATCGCGCGCTCCGTCCCCCATCCCGCTCCAGCGCGGTCAGGGTTTGGCCAGCGTCCCGCAGCCGGCCAAACAGGCCAACCACATACACCGTCAGCACAATCGCAGCGATCCCATACGCCAACCCGATGAATCCCCAGCTACCCACGGCGCCCTCGCGTCAAGCGGAGCTGAAGCGTCTGGTGTCGGATGCGCTCCAGCCGAAACCGCTCCAAGAGCAGGTATCCATACAAGAGCAGCATGCCGCACACGTTCACCAGGACGACCGTCAGCATGAAGGGGTCCATGGACGGGCCACCGGCCCGGATGATCGAGGACGGCTGGTGCAGCGTGCGCCACCATTGCACGGCGAAGTGATTCAGCGGAATCGCCAGGAAACCCAGGACGCCGAGTACCGCGCCATACCGGGCCGCCGCCTGCGGCTCCTCCGCAAAGGCTCGCAGCATCAGATACCCGACGTAGATCGTGAACGTGATGGCCGTCAGCGTGAGACGCGCGTCCCACGTCCACCAGACGCCCCAGGTGGACTTGCCCCAGATCGACCCCGAGGCCAGGACGACGCCGGTGAACAGGACGCCGACTTCCGCCGAGGCGACCGCCACGGCGTCCGCCCGTAGGTCCCGCTTCCACAGGTACCGCACGCTCGCCAGGAGCGTCACGAAGAACGCGAAGTACGCCGCCGCGACCGCCCCGAGGTGGAGGTACATGATTCGCTGCACCTCCCCCTGCACCGCGTCCGGCGGCACGACGAAGAACGCCAAGCCGAGACCGACCGCCAGCACCGCGCCGGCCAGCGCCCCCACCACGCGGGTGACGACAAGCGGACGACTCATCATTCCTCCAACACAAACTCGAACAGGAGCGGGCAGACCACCAGAAAGACTACGTCGAAGCCCACCAGCAGCTTCAGCCAGTGGCCGACCTCGACCAGCCCCGGACCGTTCAGGAGCGCCTCGGTGGCCCGCACGGACCCCAGGATCACCGGGACGGTGAGCGGGAACAGGAGCAGCGGCAGCATCACCTCGCGGGCCCGCAGATGCGCCGTCATGGCCGCCAGCAGCGTCCCAATGGTCGAGAAGCCGATCGTCCCCAGCACCGCCACCAGCACCAGCCCCGGCAACCGACTCCAGATGTCCAGGTTGTAGAGGATCGCGAAGAGCGGAAGGATCAGGAGTTCGGCCATCACCATGAAAAGGATGTTCCCCGCCAGCTTGCCGAAGTAGAGCGATTCCCGATCCCCGGGGGTGAGCAAGAGCTCTTCGAAGCACTCGTTCTCGCGCTCGGCTTGGAAGCTCCGACCCAGGCCGAGCATTCCGGTGAACAGGAAGGCCAGCCACAGCAGCCCCGGCGCCGCGTCGCGCAGCCTCTCCAGATCGGGCCCCAGGGCGAAGTTGAAAATGAACAGCACTAGCCCCGCAAAGAACAGCATGGCGTTCATGCGCTCGCGGGCGCGGAGCTCCACCCGGACGTCCTTCCACGTCATGGCCCAGGTACGCCGCATCACCTCCGCCACCACCATCGCGCGTCGCCCCGCTCTCGGCCGTTGGCCGCCGGTTCGTCTCTCTACACGCTCGGCTCTCGGCTCTACCCTCTCGGCTCTTCCTCGCCGTTCTCCGCATGCCGCGTGTAGAGCGCCCGCAACTGCTCCATTGACAGACCGGACTTCTCGACCCGGCGGCTCACGGCGCCCTCGCGCATGAGGACGAACCGATCCGCCATGTCGTACGCCCGGCTCAGGTTATGCGTGGCCACGATCGCCGACCCGCCCCGAGCCCGGACCGACGCCACATAGCCGTTGAGCAGCGCGATAGCGGCCTGATCCAGCGTGTTGTGAGGCTCGTCCAGGAACAGAAGCTCGGGGTCGAAGAGGAGCATCTTGCCGATCACCAGCCGCCGCTTCATACCCGTGCTGTAGGTCCGAACCTTCCAGACCGCTTGCGTCTCCAGCCCCACGTCGGCCAGCGCCTTCCGGATCCGGCTCCGGTCGGGGCGAATCCCGCGCATGGTGGCCGCGAAGCGCAGGTTCTCCTCCGCCGTCAGCTCCTCGTACAGGTGGTGATTGTGCGAGATCATGCCGATCCGCCGCCGGATCGGATCACGCCCGGTCAGGAGGTCTTCGCCCAGGATGCGGCCGCCGCCGGCCGAGGGCTTGAGCGCCGTGGACAAAAGCTTCAGCAAGGTCGTCTTTCCGGCGCCGTTGGGGCCAAGCAGCGCCACCACCTCCCCCCGGCCGGCGAACAGATCCACCGCGTCCAGGGCCAGCGTCGACCCGAAGACCTTGGTCAGGCCCTGCACGTCGACGGCCGGCGGGCTCTCCCTGGTCTCTTGTCGCCCTGCGATGTCCTGGAGCATCGGTTACGACCGGGCCGCCGCCGACGCGAGCGACCGGCGGACATCCGCCTCCCACGCCGCCACCTCGGGCGTGAAGTACCGCAGCCGGATCTTCTTGTACTCCTTGGTGCTGTACAGCAAGGCGTACTCGCCGATGGCTGTCGCTCGGGCGATGGCGTCGAAGACCTCCTGACAGTCCTGGTCATGGTGCCCGTGCACCATCGTGAAGATGCTGTACGGCCAGTCGGGATAGGTGGGGCGGAGGTAGCAGTGGCTCACCCCCGTGAAGCTGCCCATGATTCGGCCAACCTCTTCCGCCCGCTCGGCGGGCACCACCCACACCCCCATAGCGTTCGCCCGGAAACCGGCCTCGCGGTGGCGGAGCACGGCGGCCATCCGGCGCATGTAGCCGTGCGCCTTGAGGCGACCTGCCACCGCGAAGAACTCCTCCTCGGCGATCCCAACCCGCTCCGCCATCGGCGCAAAGGGCTGCGGCAGCAAGGGCAGATCCTCCTGAAGTTCCCGGATGACGGCGATGTCCACAGGACGCAGGCCGTCCGGCCCCGCCGTGGGCCGCCGGGCGTCGCTGTATGCCGCCTCGCTACGCTCGGCGCCGCTCTTGCCTTCCATGTCGAACTGCACGCCGATCTTGAAGAGGCGGAGCGTCGGCAGCATGCGCGTGGATTCCGCTCCCGCCATCTCATGCAGCCGGTCAACCGTCCAAGGGAGATCGCTTCCGGAGGGGACGGCGACCGTGAACCACAGGTTGAACTCGTGGTTCCGCTCGTAATTGTGGCTCACGCCGGGATGCTGGTTCACCACCTGGGCCGCCGCCTCCAGCCGGTCGGGCCGGACCCGCATCGCAACCAGGCTGCTCTGATAGCCCAGACTGCGCGTGTCGAAGATGCCGCCGATCTGCCGCAGCAACCTCTGTCGCTTATACTCGCCGAGGCGCGCGATAACCTCCGCCTCGGCGAGGCCCAGGGCCGTTCCGAGGATATGGAAAGGTCGAGCACGCAGCGGGAAATCCGCCTGGATCGCGTTCAGCAACCGCTTGTCGCGGTCATCCATGAAGACACCCCATCCTCGACCATGCTCCCCCCGAAAGGATTGGGCGATCATACTGGATTAGTCGGGCGCTGGCAAGCCAAGCACGCCGGCCTCGCAGAGCCGTAACTCGTGGATTTTCCGCGCGGTGCGCGGTAATCGGCAGACGCCGATGGGGGGGATGGTAGCTTCAGACAGGAAGGGGTCGTCGCGTGCGGGAGGCGTCCAGCAGCAGCGCGTAGTCGGCTTCCGGTAAACAGGGAACGCCCGGCAGGGAGGCATGATCCCCAACCCCTGCTCCATGAAAATCCGACCCGCCGGTCACCAGCAAGCCGTATCGCCGCGCCAGTCGCCGGTACCGCCCCGCGCGCCCGAAGGCGTGGTGCGGGTGATAGACCTCGATAGCCGCCAGGCCCGCCGCCACCAGATCGGGAATCGCCTCGTCCCGGTCGTGGAGCCCCGGATGGGCCAAGGATGCGATGCCGCCCGCGCCCCGGATCGCGTCGATGGCTTGCTGGACGGAGACGTCCGGGCGCGGGACGTAGGCCGGCCGGTCCGCGCCGAGGTAGCGCGCGAAGGCCTCATCGGTACTGCCCACGAAGCCGCGCTCCACGAGTGTGCGCGCCAGATGCGGGCGTCCCACGTTGCCGTCCCTGGCCCGCGTCAGCACGTCGTCCGCCGAGACACCCATCCCCATTGCCTGCAACCGGGTGATCATGGCGTGCAGGCGAACCTGGCGCGCTTCCCGGGTGTTCGCGAGGAACGCCCGTAGCGCGGCGCCGGCAGGATCGATGAAGTAGCCGAGGATGTGGAATTCCACCGTGCGCCAGTACGCACTCAGTTCCACACCCGGGATCAAGGTGAGACCCGCGGCGTCCGCCGCGCGCTTCGCCTCGTCCAGGCCGTCCACGGTATCATGATCCGCGACGCTGAAAATCCGAACGCCGGCCGCCTCGACCGCCCGGACGAGGGCTGTCGGCTCCAGCAAGCCATCCGAGGCGGTTGTATGAACGTGCAGATCGATACGCATACGCCGTGAGTTCTCGATGTCACAACAACAAGGGGACCGAATGTCGTGGGGGACCCGCTGCTGTCAACACGATTTCGTCGAAGCGGTCGGCGTGCCGTCACGCAACGGCCGGACGCCGTCTCCGCGAACAGGGGAGGGCGTCCGGCCGCCAGAAGGTCCCGGATCGTCACCACCGGCACATTACGCCGGAAACACCTCGCGGAATTTCGCCATGGTGTCTGCACTCGCCTTGGAGACCAGGACCGAATCCGAGAGCAGCGTGATGAGCTGGTACCCGCGATCGTAGAGGGCCTTGGCCTGGTCCCAACCGCCCGAGATGGTTCCCAGCGGCAGGCCGAGCTTCTTCGCCTTGGACTCGGCTTTGGCGATCGCCGCCTGGACTTCGGGATGCGCCGGGTTGCCGAAGTGTCCCATGGAGGTGGAGAGGTCCATCGGCCCGATAAAGAGGGCATCGATCCCGGGGACGGTGGCGATCTCTTCCATGTTCTCGATGGCCTGCAGGGTTTCCACCTGGAGCATGATGAAGAGCTCGTCGTTCGCCCGCTTGAGGTAACTGCTTGTGTCGCGACCGTACCCGGCCGCCCGGATGCTCCCGGCGATTCCGCGAATCCCCTGCGGGGGATACTTGCAGGCTTGCAGAGCCCGTACCGCCTCGTCCTTGGTGTTCACATAGGGGATCATCAGGCCATAGGCACCGGCATCCAGAATTCGCTTGATCCAGACCAGGTCGTTCCAGGGAACCCGCACGAGAGGAACGGCCCCCGTGCCTGCGGCCGCGATGGCCTGGCACTGCGACACCAGCGTCAGGACGTCCCCGCCGGCGTGTTCCATGTCGATCAGGATCCAGTCGAAACCACCTCGAGCCAAACACTCGGCGGACAGCGGGCTGCAGAGTTGCGCCCAGGCGCCGGCGGTCTTCTTACCGGCCTTGATCAGGTGCTTCACGCGATTCTCAAACAATTGGCTCATCCCTCTCTCCTTCTGTGCCCTTTCCGAAGATTCTGACTGCCGAACCGGACGTCGGCCATTGACACGGTGGCGTAGATTACTCTGGGTCACCCGCCCAGTCCAGCAAGAAACGCCCAGGTGCCGTCTGAACGGACAAGGTACCGCGAACGGACGCCCGGGCGTCCAGGCCAGAACGGGGACGCATCCCCAAGACCCGGACAGCGGGGACCTACGAAATGAGGGTGACTAAAACGAAAAGGAACCAGAGAATGGGCGCGGGGTTCGACGGGCGGGGATCAATTTCCGGTCCAGGAGCCGTAGACCGACGAGTACCCGACAGAGCCACTCAGTCCGGTGTTTGAGACGAACGGCACCGGGTACGCCCCCGTGCCGTTCGCCCCCTTGCTGTACATGTACACATCATCGTTTGCGCCCGCCGCTTGACCGGACAGCAACGAGGGGGAAAGCTGCCACGGAATACCCCAAGTATCCACGTCGGCAACATTGGTGTATCCGCCGACACGCAACGCTGCCACGGATGTCGGGTATTTGTTCCGATCGTTGCCATACACGATGGCCTGCGTCACGAGCGTTTTCGAATCTGACGCAGCCCGGGAATAGCGGGCCTTTCGGTGCGCGCTCAAAAGATTGGGGATCGCGATGCTCGCGAGAAGGCCGATAATCACGACCACGATGAGTAACTCGATCAGCGTGAACCCTGCGCAACCTCGCCGTCGGGGCGGGCGCATCCCCATGTCTCCTCTCCCGGTTACCTGTTGGGAAGACGACTGTCTTTTCCGCATTTTCCCTTTGAGCTATCTCACAGATGTGGCACATCGAAAAACACTGGAGAAATTAGCAGCATTTGTGCCAGCCTATATTCCCGAAAAACTCGGTCGAACACATAACACGAATAGTATTATATTTCCATTTGAAATTAACATTTTACGTGACACATATAAACCAAACAATACAGAGAAAAACGATCGCAGGAAAACGGCAAGCCGCAACACGCTGAATGCAAAGAATCGTATCAGCCGACAATTTTTGTCACAGCAGAACCGGCCGGTACCACGTTGTGATGGGTGTTGCCTGGCCCAAAGCCCCAAGGCCCAACGGGCGCAGTGGCCGACGACTCCACCACCAATTCGGTAGGAACTGCAGGTCTGGAGGAATCAGAAACACACCACCGCCGCGCCCGTCGCTGCTGCGGGGGCGGTTCGGCAAATCACCGGGTCTCCGGCGACCGCCAGAAAGGCCTGCCGTTGCGCGGTCCAGTACTCGTTCCACCACGCCAGCATGGCGGCGTCCCGTTCCGCTTGAGTGTTGGGATGCCGTGCCGCCAACGTAGGCCGTTCCCGGTCCAGGTCCGCGCGCATCTTTCCGAGGAGCGCGTTCGCCTCCTCCGACAGGATTCCGCGTCGATCCACTCGCACCGCCAACGCAGCGGCGTAGGCCAGAATCGCCTGTGTCAGCGGATCGGCGCGCAACCCCCAGCGCGCATACACATCCTCATAGCGCGACGCCAGGTCGCGCGTCGCCTCGGCGCTCGTGGAAAATTTCCTGAGACTCACCTCCGCCCGCCATCGCTCCAGGGCCGCATCGAGATCGAGTTGAAGCGCCTGGATGCGAGCGGTACGCTGCTCATAGACCGTCGGACCGCATGCCGCCACGGTGACCGCGATGACAATCGCGCAGGCCCAGGCCCTCATGCCGGTCTCACCGCTTGCGCCGCTTGGATGCGAGGACCAGCGCGTTGTTCAGAATCGTCACGATCTGCATGGGATCGAATGGCTTCGGGATGGCCAGGTCTGCCCCCGCCTCAAGCCCCTTCTCCTTCAAGGCGGGGTCCATCATCGCCGTCATGATGATGATCGGCGTTGTGGCCAACTCCGGTTCGGCGCGCAGGCGTCGACAGACCTCGAACCCGCTCACCCTCGGCATCATCACGTCCACCAGGATGACCTCTGGGCGCTCCCGCTTAGCCATCTCGACACCGGTGGGCCCGTCGATCGCCGTGAGCGGCTCGAAACCGTTAGCTTGCAGGGTATCCCGGAACAAACCTAGAAGGAGGCGATCGTCGTCGATGCAGAGGACCTTCGGCCGATCGAAGGCGGTCTCCTTGGCCTCGACGATCCCGACGGCCTCTGCCGGGCAGCCGCAGGACGTGCAGCGAACCTTCCGGACTCCGTCTTCCTCGTATACCTGTGTCTGCTGACTGGAACAGCAGAACGGGCAGAAGAACGTGTTACCCATGCGGCCCCCCGTGCGCGTCCCGCAACAACGGTCGCTCCCCAGGTACACATGCAAACCAAAGGCCATTCCGGCCGCACGACCCGCTACTGCGGCCGACGGACCCAGGTCTCCGAGAAGGCCAAAAACGCCGTGCTGCTGGCCTTGCCGGCCATATCCCGGGGAAACGGGCGTCCGGCGACGCCCTGGCCGCCGATCGACACCGCCACGCCGGATGCATTCACGAACAGCGAAAACATCTCGTGCTGGCCCGTGGCGGATCGTTCCCGAGGCAATTCCACCATGAACGCCTCTCCGAGCGGTGCCCAGGTCAAGCGGACGGGCCCCCGCTCGCTCGCGAACGCCTCGGTGTAGCTCGTCCGGGCGTCCCCGCTGGCGACGAAGTCGCATCCGCGTTGGAAGCGGACGGTCGCAAGACCGGCCGCCCCCTTGAAGGCGGCGAAATGCCGGACGAAGCCGTCGCCCAGGTACCGCGCGAGCGGCTCGTTGTCCGTGATGCAGAGGTTCGGCCTCGCCGGGGCCGTTCCGGCTCCGGCCGGGTCGAGCAGGAGAAACGCCGCATGCCCGCGGCCGTGCGGGGATAGGACAACACGGAAGAAGCTGATCAGCGTCACGAACGGCCCGTCAGCCGACTCCCGCAGGTACATGCCGGGGTTCTCGCCGGACCAGTCCACCAGCCCGGGGTTGATCGGAATTCGTTCCATGGGCGGCTCCTTTCACCGGTGATCTGCTCTCCGACTCCGCGGCACCTCCATCCCAGATCGACGAGAAGCTATCGAAGGCGAGGTCCGCTGTCAATAGGCGAGGCGAGGGCGGGCGCGTTTCTGTTGCGCCGCGGTCTCGATCCGCTTCTCGCTTGACATTCCCCGCGCATCTGCGGCATCCTCTCGCTCGCATGGTTCCCGTTGACCGCGCGGCCGGGGCCGGCCGCGCGCGCCGTTTTTTTGCCCGAATGCGGGCCGGTGTGACGAATCTCGCGAGGAACGACCATGGCCGAGAGTGACACGAATCAACCCCTCGACTTCATCCGGGCGGCGGTGACGGAGGACCTGAAAGCCGGCCGCTACAACCGCGTCCACACCCGCTTCCCGCCCGAGCCGAACGGCTATCTGCACATCGGCCACGCCAAGGCCATCTGCATCGACTTCGGCATCGCCGCAGAATTCGGCGGTCGCTGCAACCTGCGCTTCGATGACACCAACCCCGTCAAGGAAGAGGTCGAGTACGTCGACTCCATCATGCAGGACATCCGCTGGCTGGGATTCGACTGGGAGGACCGCCTCTTCTACGCCTCCGATTACTTCGAGCAGCTGTACGAGTACGCGGTGACGCTCATCCGGAAAGGCAAGGCCTATGTCTGCGACCTGAGCGCCGACGAGGTCCGCGAATACCGGGGAACGCTCACCGAACCGGGCACGGAGAGTCCGTATCGCGACCGCGCCGTGGACGAGAACCTGGACCTGTTTGCGCGCATGCGGGCCGGGGAGTTCCCAGATGGCGCGCGGACCCTGCGCGCCAAGATCGACATGGCCTCGCCCAACATCAATCTGCGCGACCCGGTGATGTACCGCATCCTGCACGCCTCTCATCATCGCACCGGGGATGCGTGGTGCATCTATCCGATGTACGACTTCGCCCACGGACAGTCGGACTCCATCGAGGGGATCACCCACTCCCTGTGCTCGCTGGAGTACGAGATCCATCGTCCGCTCTACGATTGGTTCCTCGACCAGTTGGAGATCTATCACCCCCGTCAGATCGAGTTTGCACGCCTAAACGTCACCTACACCGTGATGAGCAAGCGCAAGCTGTTGAAGCTGGTGCAGGACCGCCACGTCCAGGGCTGGGACGACCCGCGCATGCCCACCCTGTCGGGTTTGCGCCGTCGCGGCTACACCCCAGCGGCGATCCGGGATTTCTGCGATCGGATCGGCGTGGCCAAGAAGGACAGCACCGTGGACATCGCGTTGCTGGAACACTGCCTGCGCGAGGAGTTGAACAAGCGGGCTCCCCGCGTCATGGGCGTCCTGAAGCCGCTGCGGCTGGTGATCGAGAACTATCCCGAAGGCCGGGTGGAGGAATTCGAGACCTTGAACAACCCCGAGGACCCCGCCGCCGGCACGCGGAAGGTGCCGTTCTCGCGCGTCCTCTTCATCGAACAGGACGATTTCCGCGAGACGCCGCCCCCCAAGTACTATCCGGCTGGCGCCTGGCCGCGAGGTGCGGCTGCGTTCCGCGTATTTTGTGAAATGTGTGGACGTGGTGAAAGACGCCCAGGGCACGGTGGTCGAGCTGCGCTGCACGTACGACCCGGCCACCCGCGGCGGCGATGCCGCGGACGGCCGCAAGGTCAAGGCCACCCTCCACTGGGTCTCGGCCGCCCATGCGGTCCCCGCGCAGGTGCGCCTCTACGATCGGCTCTTCCTCCACGAGAATCCGGAGGACGCGGCCGAGGGGCAGGATTTCATCGCCAATCTGAACCCCCACTCGCTGGAGGTGCTCGACGGGTGCTGGGTCGAGCCGAGTCTCGCCGGGGCCGCCGTCGGCGGTATCTACCAGTTTGAACGCCAGGGATACTTCTGCGTGGACCGCGACTCCCGCGGTGGCCGGTTAGCCTTCAACCGCGCCGTGCCGCTGAAGGACGAGTGGGCGAAGATTGAGCGGAGTCAGCGGAAGGGTTGAGGCGCGGGAATCCGCACGTGCCGGCGGCCGCGCCGCACCTTGTTGGAGGCACGGTCGCCGACGGGCTCCCGTCACCGCGCCAACGCGGACAGCACCTCGGCTTCCAGCAATCCGGTCGCTCGGCAGATGCCCGTCCCGGGGAAGGCACCGTCCTGGCTCGAGGTGAAGTGAATAACGTGCGAGGTCGCCTCGCTGCGTCCTTGCGTGTTCCGGATCGTCAGGTTGCGCGTCACCGCGTACCGGGCACGCGCCGACACCTGCGTCTGCCCCGCGCCGGTTTCCGCCACCGTCACGTTGATCCGCCCTTCCAGGCTCATCTCGCGGGTGATGACCCGCAGTCCGTTCCATTGCATGAATTCGTACTCCGTCGAGGCGATCGCCGCTGGGAAATGGTAGGTCCGCTCGCCGCGGAGGTTCTTGACGTATGAGGTGATGTGTCCGCAATCGACATATCCCTGCGGGTCGCCGGTGTAGCTCAGAATGATGACGCCGGCATCCTTGTCGAGGACGTCGATCACGAACGCGCGATCCTCGAGCATCGGGACGATCTGCTGCCACACCTCCGCCTTGCTCTTCCCGACCGCCACCGAGGGCTCCGGCGCGTCGAGGTGGACCGGTCCGACGTAGACGAAATCACCGGCGCACCCCGCCCAAAACAGGAGGCCGAACAGGACGCCCGAGAGACCCGACGCGCGCCTCACCGTGTTCCCCCTTTCCTCCGCGCCGCGGGCGGCTCCCCTTCCGCGGCGGTACGGTTGATTGTACGTCCGGGCCGCATCGGGATGCAAGCGGTTGCACGAAAGAACACAATCCGACGACCCCTCGTGTGGCGGGGAACCACGAACGCGGAGCAATCACGCTCCGCGTTCGTGTCGGGGCCGGCGCTGTGTCGGTGGCAGCGACCCTACCGGAAGATCTTCTCCCACACCTGCTGGCCGACCTCCGGGGTGATCGGCACCCCGGTGGTCTCCAGTGTCTCCTTGAGCAGCATCGGGATGTCCGCCGCCGTGGCCGGCATCGCCTGGTCGATCTTCGGGATCCCCATGGTATCGATGAAAGCGACCGCGGCGGTGACCGCCTTCTCCGCCGCCTGGGCCGCCGTCAACCCGCGCGTGTCGATCCCGAACGCCCAGGCCATCCGGGCCAGCTTGGCGGTCGCCGTCGGCAGGATCTGCTGCAGACCGGCCCGGAGCGCGATACCACAGGTGAGGCCGTGCGCCGCATGGTATTTGGCGCCCAGCGCCTGGGCGTACGCGTGGAACTGGAGGCCGCCCACCTCGAACGCCGTGCCGGCCATGGTGGCGGCCAGGGCCATGTTCGTGCGCGCCTCCTCGTCGCGGCCGTTCCGGACCGCCGTGGGCAGGTTGTCCACGATCAGCTTGGTCGCCTGCAACGCCAGCGTGTCCGAGAACGGATGCTCGCGCACCTGCGTGAAGCACTCGACCGCATGCGAGAGCGCGTCGATCCCGGTGACCATGGTGACCTTGGGGGGCATGGACAGCATGAGCCGCGGATCCACGATGGAGACCTTGGGCAAGAGACTCGGGTGCCGGATGGGCAATTTGTGGCCGTTTCGTTGGTTGGTGAGCACGCACACCGACGTCACCTCGGACCCGGTCCCCGCGGTCGTCGCGATGGCGATGACGGGGACGCATCCCGGCACCGTCTTGCCGCCAAACCGCTGGTAGGGGGCCGGATCGTCCTCCCCGGCGACGGCCAGGACGCCCACCCCCTTGGCGGTGTCCATGGCGCTCCCACCCCCGAATCCGATCAGGCCGTCGCACCGCTCGGCCCGGTACCGCTGTACCCCTTCGGTGAGCGTGGTGTCCATCGGCTCGGCGGCGATGTTGTCCCAGACGGCGGCCTCCAGGCCGGCCTCCGCCAGGACCGCCCGCATCTGTCGCATGCCGTCGCTCTGGGCCATCACCTTGTCGGTCACGATCAGCGGCCGCTGGAAGCCCAGGGCCTTGGCATGGGTGCCCAGCGTCCCGAGCGTGCCCATCCCGAACACGATGTTGGTGGGGATACTAAAGGAAAATTGGAGCCCCTTGCCGGACGTCGTCATGACCTCAAGTCCTCCTTGGCGGGTGTGCGGTGTGGGGAATCGGCGGCCTATATCGCCAGGCATCGGCCACCGGGCCAAAGACTACGGACGCTCCGATCCGGGTCGGTTCCCGTCCGTGTCCACATTCACAATTGCCCCGAATATCCAGCGACCCGAGCGGCACGTCAAGGAGAAAGAGCGGAATGCGCGCCCCAGCGAATCCCGCGGATAGTCCTGCCCGCGTTCTCGGCGCACGCGTCGCCTTGCCGCTACCCTTTGGCGTCTCACTATGATAGAAGAGGCGCCGCGGGTGGTCGTGACGACTCGCCCCGATGGATGGAGACCCATGAGACATTCGACGGTTGCGCTGCTCTGCCTCGGCCATCTCGCCACCGACCTCAGCCAGGGGGCGCTGCCCGCCCTGTTGCCGTTTCTCATCGCCGAGTACGGCCTGACCTACGCCGCCGCCGGCGTGATCGTCTTCGCCACCAACATCGCCTCCTCGGTGGTCCAGCCCCTCTTCGGCCACCTGGCCGACCGGCACCCCAGCCCGTGGCTTCTGCCCTCGGGCATCGTCCTGGCGGGGGCCGGCCTCGCTGCGAGCGGCTTCGTCCCGAGCTATGCCTGTATCCTGCCCGCCGTGATGGTGAGCGGGATCGGCGTGGCGGCGTTTCATCCCCAGGGGGCCCGCATCGTCAATCAGGTCTCCGGAAACCAGAAGGCCATGGCCATGAGCTTCTTCGGCGTGGGCGGCACCCTCGGGTTCGCGCTCGGGCCCGGCCTAATCACGGCCGCGGTGCTCGCCTGGGGCCTTGCCGGTACGGCCGTCCTCGCCCTGCCCGCGGGGATCATGGCCGCGGTGCTCGCCTGGCACCTTCAGACCGCGCTTCCGGAAGGCGCTGCCGGGGGCGCCGGCCGCCCCGCAGACACCCCGACCGGGGCCCGGGACGCCTGGGGCCCGTTCTCACGCCTCACCGCGGCGGTCATCGGCCGGGCCATCCTCTTCTTCGGCCTGAACACGTTCATCCCGCTCTACTGGATCAACGTCCTCGGCCAGTCCAAGGCCGTCGCCGCAACGGCCCTCACCGTCTTCGCCCTGGCCGGCGTGGCCGGGAATCTCCTGGGTGGCCGCCTCTCGGACCGGTTCGGCCCCACCCGGATCGCCGCCTGGGGTTTCTGCGCCATGGTGCCGCTCATGCCGATACTCCTGACCGTCAAGAGCGTTCCTGTCGCCCTGGTCCTCCTCACCCTGATCGGCTTCGCCCTCTCGGCCTCCTACAGCCCGATGATCATTCTCGGCCAGGCCTATCTCCCCAACCACGTCGGACTCTCCGCGGGAGTCACGCTGGGCCTGTCCATCACCCTCGGCGGCGTTGCCACGCCGTTCCTCGGCCGGATCGCCGACGCCTACGGCCTCTGGACGACCCTGGCCGTCCTGGCCTGCCTGCCCCTGCCGTCCACCGTCCTCGCCCTGACGCTTTCCCGCCCTACCCTGCATTCATCCACGCCGGCCTAGCGCCACACCCCCAGCGCCGGCACGGACGCCGACCGCCGCTTCTCCTGCGAGAACCGAGAGGGCGTTACCCACGAGGGAGCCGCGCACCCGGCGCCATTCGATCGTCCTGCGTCACTCGCCGTGCCCCGCGGGCCTGGGCGACCCCCATCAGCATGGCCGCACTGACCAGGCCGACCCCGGTCAGTCCCTCGACACCCAGCGGCTCGCCCAGCAGCGGCCAGGCCGCCAGCGCGGTCAGGGCCGGCACCACGGCCGTGATGGCGGTGAGCGCCATCGGTCCGAGCGCGGTCAGCGCCCGCGTGAATAGAAAACCCGCCACTACCACCGCCAGCACCCCCTGGTACACGAGTTGGAACCCCACTTCGCCGATGGGGGCCGTGTGGATCCGGGACGGGAGCCAGAGCAGCCAGATCGGCACGTAGACCGGCGCCGCATATAACGCGACGGCCAGGGTGGTGGTCAGCGCCGGAATCCGCCAGTGGCGCACCAGCAGGGTGAAGACCGACCAGGCGAAGCTGCCGCTGAACAGGAGCAGGTCTCCGCGCCAGGCGCCCGGATGGTGGCCAAAGGTGTCGTGGGCCAAGAGCGCCACACCGACGCCGAGCAGCGCCAGCGACCCGCCGCGGGCTCGGGTCCAGCGCTCGCCGTGGACCAGCCACAGCAAGATCGCGGTCTGCAGGGGCAGCATCCCGGGCAGCATCACGCCCCCATGGGACGCCGGCGCGAACTGGAATCCCGCGAACGCCAGCAGCGGAAACCCCAGGCCTGCCGTTACGACCACCGCCACCGCCTGCGCCGGCGGCAGCCGGGGCCAGCCGTGGCGCGCCGCGAGCGGCAGCGCGGCCAGGAAGGCGCCCGTGTACCGCAGGGCCGCCATGTCCCACGACGTCAGCAGCCCGCGCGCGCTGAAGCGCGACACCAGGATGAAACCTGCCCAGATGAAGAGAACGCTGAACGCGCAAGCCAAACCGATCCGGGTCTCGCGAGACACCGCCGTGCTCCTCCGCCCCTCGACGGGCGCAGAATGGCGAGCCGACCGCCGCGGCTCACCCCTCCAGTGCCGCTGGGGCGGGCCACTCTACCACAGACCACACTGACGGAGAATCGCGTTGACGGCAGGATGACGTCAGCTCTCGGGGCGAGGTCGCGACGCGGATGGATGCGCGGCGGAGGGGCGGTCGGCTTCCAAGGCAGAGAGGCTCGCCTGAATGTCGAGGGCGTCGAGGGATCCTATCCCTCAACGCCCTCGGATCCGGTTACCGCCCGGAGAGCCGTTCTCCCAACAAGACGCGCACCGGGTACGCCATGGACAGGTTTTTTCGTAACGGCTCCTAACGCTTGGAGACGGTGTTGCTGCTCTCGTTCGCCGTCCAGATGTGGGTCCCGTCGAAGGCGATGCCGTACGGGTTGACGCCGACGGTATAGGTTCCCATCAGGCTCCCGTCGCTGGCTTGCAGCTTGGTCACGGAGTTGCCGTCGAAGTTCGCCACCCAGATGAAGGTCCCGTCGAAGGCGATCGCCGCCGGTCCGCCACCCACGGCGTAGGTCCCGACCGCGGCCCCGTCGCTCGCGCGCAGCTTGGTCACCGAGTTGCCCGAACCGTTGGCCACCCAGATGTGGGTTCCGTCAAAGGCGAGACCGAACGGCCTCGTGCCGACCGCGTACGTTCCAACGGCACTCCCATCGCGAGCGCGCAGCTTGGTCACCGAATTCTCGTCCTGATTCGTCACCCAGATGTGGGTTCCGTCGAAAGCCACCCCGAACGGGTGCGTGCCCACCGAATACGTCCCGACCAGCGCCCCGTTGTTTGCCTGAAGCTTGGTCACGCTGTTGCCGCCGTAGTTGGCCACCCAGATGTTCGCCCCATCGAAGGCCACACCAATCGGCGACGCCCCCACGCTGTAGGTTCCCACCGCGGACCCATCGCGCGCCCGGAGTTTGGTCACATTGCCGCTTCCGTTGTTCGCCACCCAAATGTGGACCCCGTCGAACGCGATGCCCCAGGGGTACCTGCCGAGGCTGTAGGTTGCGACCGTGAACCCGTCCGACGCTCGAAGTTTCGTGACGGAACCCGTCTGGCCACCGGGGCTGGGCATCTGATTCACCACCCAGACGTGCGCCCCATCGAACGCAATGCTGATCGGCGATGTGCCGACGGCGATCTCGCCCCCCACCTGGCCCGCATCGTACCAGCGGAGCAGCGCTGCCCGCAGTAGGTTGACGCCCCCACCTGCCGGACCCGCTGGCCCTTCCGGACCGGGATCGCCCTTCGGGCCCTGCAGACCCTGCAGACCGGGTGCGCCGGCGGGGCCAACTGGACCTTGCGCGCCTTGCGGTCCCGCGGCACCCGCGATTCCCGCGATGCCTGGATCGCCCCTGTCACCCTTCGGGCCCTGCAACCCCGCCGGCCCGGCCGGACCGACGGCGCCTTGCGGTCCCGCCACACCCGGATCGCCCTTCGGGCCCTGAGGACCCGGCGCGCCCGCGGGCCCCTGCCAGCCGATGGGCCCCGCAACCCCCTGGGGGCCCTGCGGCCCGGCCTCACCCTTCGCGGCGAGCTTGGCCCAGATGGCGGCGTTGGCCGGTGTAGGCTCGTAATTGGTGTTCGAGGCCAGCGCAATCCAGGCCTCCCCGTTGTAGGTCACGATGTCGTTGGCCGTGTAATTGACGGCGTTGGTCCACGCGTTTCGGAACGTGACGCCCACGGGACCCGGATCACCCTTCGGGCCCTGCGGTCCAGCGGGGCCCGCGGGGCCGGCCGGACCGGCCGGACCCGGCACCCCCGCTCCCGACGCGGTTGCAATCGCGGGGAGTCCCTGCGGACCCGGAGGGCCCGCCGGGCCCTGGGGACCGACGGGGCCTTCCACGTTCCACTGCAGGCGCGTCTCCCATCGTCGACACCGCTCCCCGACCTCGACGATGCGCACGAGGTCCACCTGCTTGCTCACGCACGCGTGGATGACGGCCGGCGTGCGCGCCTCGGCGCGTTCCACGCCACCCCACGTGATTCCGGCGACCAGGACAATCAGTACCTTCGTTATCCATCTCGTGCTCATGGCCCACCTCCGCTGAGATTGTGTGTGCTGTCCAAAGAAAGCTTTCACTGTGAAATGCACACCGGGGGCCAAGTAACCGCGCCGCGTTCGGGAGCCATCACGCGGCCGGACACTCACGCCATCGGGCCGCGGGAGGCTCGCATCGGAAGACCGCGTCGCGTCAAGCCGGGAAAGAGGTCGAAGTAGATCGTGGAGGACGACCCAGCGAGCGAGCGCCGTCGCGCACGGAAGCAAAACGAACCGGGCGGACACGGACGGTACATTCTCGCGTACCTACGGTGGATTTATGACGTGCCGCCGAAGGGAAGAACTCGTCACCGGGTCGGGATTGCGGTCATAAAGGAGAGGGATGGATTGTTTTGGAGGTGCCGGGCGCCGGCCACAGGAGGCCTGCTGCTAGCGGAGAAATCCGGTCCGCGCGCCCCCTGAAGACCAAAGACAAAAAGACGGCCGGCCCCGCCCAATATTGGCAGTCTACCTGGCCGCTGACGCGGAGCGCTAGACTCCGGGCATCCGGCAGCCTACCGTCGGGCGCGCCGGGCTCCCCGTGGGGTCGGGACCGGGCGGCGCCGAGCGCGGTCACCCGGCTGTGGACTCCTCCGGGGGCTTCACCCGCCTGAAGCTCCGCAGGAGGAGGAGGTCGTAGAGGATCTTCAGTCCACCGGCCACGAAGAAGGGGCCGCTCATCAGCGCGGGTGCGCCGAGCAGCAGGCCCGCACAGACCGGCGCACAGGCCGCGCCGACGGTGCGGGCGGTCCCCGTGATGCCCGCGGCCGCGGAGCGCTCCTCGGGGCGGACGATGGCCATGGTGTACGACTGGCGGGTGGGCACGTCCATCTGGGAGATGCTGAACCGGAGGAGCAGGACCAGGATTGCCAGGGGCAGCGTCGGCATGAGCGGCACGAGCATCAAGAGGACGTTGGACGGCAGGTGCGTGAACACCATCGTGTTGACCAGGCCAAACCGGGCCGCGATCCGCGATGCCATCAGGGCGGACGCGCCCGCCAGCAGATTGGCGCCAAAGAAGATCGCCCCCAGCGTCGCCTCGTCCGTGCCAAACCGGAGATAGAACCAGTAGGCCAGCATGCTCTGGATCACGAACCCGCCGCCGAAGGCGTCCAGCGCGAAGAGGCCCGACAGGCGGAGGACCACACCGCCGGAGTGGTGCAGGCCGAACCGGAACCGCGGAGAGGTCGGGGAGGGGCGCGGGATCGGCGCGACCTCGACCGACGGGCTCAGTCGCCAGAACAGCCAGGCCATCACCCCGCCCAGCGCGGCGTACCCGGCCAGCACGACCCGATAACTCTCCAGCGGGGTCAGGCCCCCGGCCTGGCCCAGCCAGGCGATGCCGCCCCCGGCCAGCGAACCGACCGCCGTGGCGACCGAGCCGGCCAGATTGTACCAGGCGAAGACGTGGGTGCGCCGCTCGCCGGGCACCGCCTGCGACAGGGCGGCCTGCTCGATGGCCAGGAAGGGGCCCACCTCGTACCCGCTGGGGCTGATGACGCCGATCGTCGCCGCCGCCAGGAGGACCACGAACCGATCCGTCCCGATGAAGACCAGACCCGCCCCGAGCAGCAGCAGCGATCCCACCGCCAGCATCGTCCGCCGCCCGTACCGGTCGGCGTGGGTGCTCATCCAGAGCGAGACGGCGGTATCCCCGACCAGCGTGAGCGTCAGGAGCAGGCCGATCCGCCACTCGTCCAGGCCCAGCGCCGCCAGATACAGCGCCAGGACGACGGCCAGGAACCCATAGCCGAACATCCGCACGATCCGGGCCGCAAACAGGATCCGGCCATCCGCCGTCAGGTGCGTCACGACCGTCCCCTCGCGCATCATCCCAGCGCCGCCGTGGGTTCACCGGCGATGCCCGCCCAGCCGTTGTCATGGAATACCTTGACCAGAGACATTCTGGCAACGGCATAAGGAGCCGTAACGAAATCACAGAGATGATCAAGGTATTTCGTAACGGCTCCTAACCGCGCAGGAGCCGGAGCGTCGCTTCTGCGCCGTTGCTCGCCTCGGAGTCGGTCGATGGCGGCTGTTCGGGAACAACGTCTCCATCGCCCTCATCCAGAAACAGATTCGCCTCCAGGCCGTGCTGTCTGGTGTACAGGTCGAAATATCGGCCGCGCGCTGCGAGAAGGGCCTGGTGCGTCCCCTCCTCCACGATGCGGCCGGCCTCGACCACGAGAATCTGATCGGCCCGCCGGATGGTGGAGAGCCGGTGCGCGATCACGAACGTGGTCCGCCCCCGCATGAGATACGCGAGTCCGTCCTGGATCAACGCTTCGGATTCCGAATCCAGGCTGGAGGTCGCTTCGTCCAGGATGAGGATGCGCGGGTCGGCCAGGATGGCGCGCGCGATCGAGACCCGTTGCCGCTGCCCTCCCGAGAGCTTGACCCCCCGCTCGCCCACCAGCGTGTCGTACTGCCGGTCGAATCGCTCGGCGAACTCGTCCACCCGCGCGATCCGGCAGGCGTCGAGGATCTGCGCCTCGCCGGCGTCGGGGCGGGCGAAGGCGACGTTCTCGCGGATGGTGCCGTCGAAGAGAAACGTTTCCTGGAGCACCACGCCCAGCTGGGTGCGGTAGGAACCGAGCCGCACGCGGGACAGATCCACGCCGTCGACGAGGACGGCGCCTGCCGTCGGCACATGGAACGCCGCCACCAGGCCGATGATCGTCGACTTCCCGGCGCCCGAGGGACCGACCAGCGCCGTCACGGTGCCGGGCGCCGCCCGGAAGGACACCGCGTCGAGCACCTCCTTGCCTGCGTCGTAGGCGAAGCGCACGCGGTCGAACACCACGTCGCCCCGCAGGCTGGGCATCTCCACGGTCCGCGTCGGATCCTCGTCCTCGGGCCGCTCCCGCAGGACTTCGCGCGTGCGCTCCAGTCCCGCCAGCGCCTCGGACAATTGGGTGCCGATGCTGACCACCTGAAAGATCGGCGCCACCAGAAACGCCAGGAACGCCGTGAAGGTCATGAAGCCCCCCAGAGTCAGCGTGCCGGCGACGATCTCCCGCGCCCCGACGTACATCACCACCGCGCCCACCACCCCCATGAACAGGGTGGCGGAGAGGCTCATGGTCGCGATCACGGTCAGCGACTGAAGGACGTTGTCCAGCAATCGCTGGACCCCGCGGGCGAAGACCGCCTCCTCCCGCGCTTCCGCATGATAGCCCTTGATCACCCGGACGCCGCTCAGCGATTCGGTCAGTCTCCCGGTGACCTCCGCGTTGATCTTCCCGCGCGCGCGGAAGATGGGCCGGACGGTTCGGAGCGAGGTGCGCAGGACGACGGCGAACGCCAGGACAAAGGCCAGCGCGAGCCCGGTCAGCACCGGGCTGATGAACACCAGGACCCCGAGCGCAAAGACCGCGGTCAGCAGACCGCCGAGAAGCTCCACCAGCCCGGTGCCGATGAGATTTCGCACGCCCTCGACGTCGGTCATGATGCGGGAGACGAGCGCGCCGCTCTTGTTGGCGTCGTAGTACGCGACGGGCAAGCGGCCGACGTGGGCCTGCACCTTGCGGCGCAGCTCGGCGATCAGGCGCTGGGCGGCCGTGGAGAGCCGCTGCGTCAGCACGAAGGAGGTCACCCCCTGCACCGCGGTGGCGCACACCACCGCCAGCACCAGCGGCCCGAGGAGATCGGATCGCTGGCGGCCGATGACGTCGTCGACCAGGAACTTGGTGGAGGCCGGCAGGACCAATCCCGCGACGCGGTTGACCAGGATCAGCGCGCAGCCGACCAGCAGCAAGCGTCGCCGGGGACGGACCAGCTCCGCGATCAATGGCCAGAGCGCCCTGAGTCGGTCCGCGGCAGCCGGCGTCTTCCCCGTGGAGGCGCCTTCCGACGACATCCGTGTGGAGTGCATCCGTAGCCCTCAGTCTTCGAAAATGGAGTCAGGCGCGAGGGGCCCGTCCGGATTCCGCGGGCTGCGCGTCCGCCCGACGCCCGCGAGGGGCATGCGTCGGCCGGCGGCACACCGCCACGCCGCGCGTCCCGAGCTCACACGTCGGTAAGAGCAACGCGGGCCCGCGCGACCTCGTCCGCCGTGAGGAGGACGCCGTCGCTGGCGGCCGCGTTGGCGCGCGCCTGCTCCGGCGTCTTGGCCCCCGGGATGACGGTGGAAACGGCGGGGTGGGACAGGCAGTACTGCAGGGCGGCCTGGGCGAGCGTCCGGCGTCGCCCCTCGGTCAGGAACCCCAGCCGGGCGACCTGCCCCGCCACCTGGCGGACCTTCTCCGGCGGGTACGTGCGCGCCCGGTGATCGTTGGCCGGGAAGGTGACGTCCGCGGCGAACTTTCCCGTCAGGAAGCCGGACGCCAGCGGCACGCGGGCGATGATCCCGACGCCCTCTGCCTGCGCCAAGGAAAGCAACTCATCCTCCGGCTCCCGCGCCAGCATGTTGTATACGACCTGGATCGTGTCCGCGCGGGTATGCCGGATCACCCAGGGGCCATGCGCGACGGGCCCGACGGAGACCCCGTAGCTCCGGATCTTTCCCTGGGTCTTGAGCGTCTCCAGCGCCTCGAAGACCTCGTCCCGGTACTCCGCCGTGTCCGACGCGGAGTGCAGCTGGTAGAGGTCCACGTACTCCATGCCAAGGCGCGCCAGACTCGCGTCGAGCCCTTGCCGGATCCAGGCCGGGGAGAAGTCCTTCACCCACCGGCCGTCCACGGTGCGGTTGCCGACCTTGGTGGCGATCACCACGCGGTCCCGCTTCGGCCCGAGCGCCTTGCCGAGCAGCGTCTCGCTGTGTCCCGCCCCATACGCGTCGGCCGTGTCGAACAGGGTCACGCCGGCATCGTAGGCGGCGTCGATGGCGCGCAGGGACATGGCATCGTCCACCTCGCCCCAGCCGATCTCGAGGTCCCCCAGCTTGGCAGGGCCGCCGATTGCCCAGGCCCCGAACCCCACCTCGGACACCCGCAGCCCCGTCCGTCCCAGTACGCGATAGTGCATGGTATGCCTCCCGGCTTCCGGTTCTCCGCGCCAACCACACGATCCTGCGCCAAGCGCCGATTGTCAAGGACCGGGCGAGTCCGGGCACACCGGGGGGTCCGCCCCGGAACCCGCGGTTCTTCGGTTCGCGCCCCGGAGGCAACGGGGTTGTCCCCCACCGACTTTGTGTGCGGAATACACCGCCGTCCGGCTACCGCTGCCGCCAGAACATCCAGCTCCCGAGCGCGAGGACGCCGCTCGCCAGCACGAAGGCCGGGCGGTAGCCGAACGCCTGGACCAGCCAGCCGAATCCGCTCGCTCCCAACGTGGCCCCCACCAGGTTGGCGCCGTTGTAGAGGGCCACCGCCTGGCCCCGACGGCCGCTGGGGGCCCTCTCGAACGCCAGGGCGTTCGCCGCCGGCATGACGAAGCCCTGGGCCGTGCCGTTCAGGAGGCCGATCATCACCAGGAGCCAGGTGGCGTGCAGGCCGCTGCAGAGCAGGATCCCTACCGTCATGGCGCCGAGCGCGGGGATGATCACGCGCTCCCGGCCGATCCGATCGGCCAGGCCACCCCCGAGGAAGCGGACCAGGATCGCCGCCCCGGTGTAGGCGATGTAGAACGGTCCGACCCGGGGGAGCTCCAGGGCGCGGGCAAAGGGCGGCAGGAAGACGAACACGATGACGTTGGCGAGGCCGTACTGGAAGCCAGGGAGAAGGACCGGCAGGAAGGGGACCCACCCCTCCCACCCCAGGCGGGGTCCTGGCGCCGCGGGGATCATCGGGGGGGCGGGGACCGAGGCGGCCAGCGCCAGCGCCGCGGCCGCGACGCCTGCCGTGGTGGCGAAGAAGACCGGAAATCCGGCGGCGCCCAGGATGAGCTCCCCCACTGCCGGCCCGAGGGCCACGGCGACCAGGCCGCCCGTCCCGTAGATCCCGACCGCCTCGGCGCGCCGCGTGGGCGGCGCCAAGTCCGCGATCAAGGTCATGCTGCTGGTCATGTAGACGGCAAATCCCAACCCTTGCAGGAACCGGAGGAGGTAGAGGAGCCAGCCGAGGCGAGAGGTCATGGTGAAGGCGGCCGAGACGGCGGTCAACAGGCCCGCCGCACTCAGGAGACAGGGCGTTCGCCATCCCCGGTCCAGCAATCGCCCCGTGATCGCCTGCGCCAGGATCGCGGCCACGCTGAACATGGCCATGATCGTTCCGATCTCCCCGGCCTGGGCTCCCAAGGCATGGAGATGCAGGGGCAGCAGATTGTAGGCGTTGACGTTCGTGAAGAAACAGAAGAAGGCCAGCGTCGTCAGGACGAAGGGCTTGGTGTACATGCGCGGGTCACTCATGACGGCGCCCGGTCCGCCGAACCAGATGGCGACCGCGCCCGCTCCGGGGACGGCCTGCACGATGGGGGAGGAACGGACGAGGGGCGTCTACGGAATGACGAGACCCTCGAATTGCGTCAGATAGGCGGACCGGAGGCCGGGGTCCGCCAGCTTCGTCGTCCCCCAGATGTATCTCCCCTTCCAGAAAAGCGCCATCTCTCCGTGATAGGGGTCCCTGACCTGGTACGCCCCCTCGGCCAGAGTCACCTCCTGCTTGATCTGCGTCAGGTACTGCCCCAGCATCGCCCGGGCGTCCGTGGGGCTGTCGCCCGCGATCACGAAGAGCTGGTACGTCTGACCCGACCGCTCGTAGTCCGCAAGGTACCCGGCGTGGAGGAATGCGTACCCGAGGAAGTCCTTGGCGATGAACTTCTCCGAGTTCCGCCGCTTCCCGTCCGGCGGAAACGCCGACAGGGCGGCCGGCAAGGCGGATTGCGCCGGCAGCGCCTGCGAGATTCGTCGGGCGAACGCCAGCAGAATCTCCCGGTCGTCCGCCCCGGTATGGTCGCTGCTCAGCTTCACGTAATAGCCGCCCTGGATGAAATTGCAGACCGCGTTCTCGTAGTAGCCCTGCGCCCCGAGCGGCAGAAAGGCGGCGCTGGGAACGCGTTCCTGGCTGTAGATCCCGAAGGCGTGGTCCGCATCCCGATGGCGATAGACCTCCACGCTCACCGACATCGCGTCCTTCCGGTACTCGACCACCTGCAGCTCTTCAAAATCGTACTTCAGGTAGAGATCCGACCCGCCGTTGATGTAGTCGTAGAGCGTGTCGGGCGAGAACACCTGCGGCTGGCCCGCCGGTTTCCAACCGTCCACCGCGGGGAAGGCGAACGGCATGGCGCCGGCGCCCGGCGCCGGCGCCTGCCAGAGGACGATCCCCAGCAGGAGTGCCACCCAGATCCTCCGCGTCGTCATGCCCGATCCTCCCCGGCTTGACTGGCAAGCTGCTGAAAACCCCATTCTCGCCCGGGCTGCTCAAAACGGTCCGGATGTCCCGTGTTCAGCAGCCGCTAGGCCACAAAGCTGGTGGGAACCTCCCGCAGGCGGATGACGTCACGCACCCGCGCGGAGACGTCCCAGCGATTGGCGCAGACCACGGGGCAGGCGCCGCACGCGCCGCACGCGTTGCCCGGCAGCGCCAGGGACAGTACCAGGTCCTGGGCCGCCACCAGGTTCCGGTACCCGTACACGTACATGTGGGCCCGCATCAGGTCGGGGATCGGGAGCGCCTGCGCGCACTGGCCGACGCACGCCCCGCAGCCCTGGCAATACAGACCGGCCGTCAGCGACGCCGCCCGGAGTTGCTCCCGCTCCGACGCGGTCAGCGTGAGGTCCTTCAGGACGCCCAGGTCGAGCGTCATCTGATCGAAGGTGGTGAACCCACAGATCACGGTGGCGACGTGCGGATCCTGGAGCACCCACTTGATGCAGGCGCGGGCGTCGATCTGGGTCGAGGCATACGCGCCGCCGCGATTCCCGCCCATGGACTTCATCCCCACGATCCCGAGCCCGGCGCCGGCCGCCCGCGCGATGGCCTTCTGCACCTCGGCCGCGTGCTGCTGGCGGTAGTTGTACGCCACCAGGGCAACATCGTAGATCTTGGCATCCGTCGCGGCGTCGACCACCTCGGGCTCGTTCCGGTGCGTGCTGACGCCGATCCAGCGGATCTTGCCCGCCTGCTTCGCCTTCTGGAGCGCCGAGAGGATCGGCTCGTGCAGCGTGGCGCCCCGCGTCCAGGTTCCGTGGTGGTAATAGATATCGATGGAGTCCAGTCCCAGGCTCTTGAGGCTGGTGTCGATCTTCTTGGTGTACGCCTCTTCCGTGGCGTCCGGCCCGTAGCCGCCGGTGGCCTGGTCCTTGGGCAGGCTGGCCTTGGTGGCGATGAAGAAGGAGCTCCGCGGGCGACCCTTGAGGATCTCGCCGATCATCGCCTCGTTGGTGCCGCGCTGGTACCCCTGGGCGGTGTCCAGGAAGACATAGCCGGCATCGAGGGCGGCGCGCACCAGCTGCGGATTGTCGGTGTTCATGACCCCCATCGAGACGATCGGCACCTGGATGCCGGTCCGGCCGAGGACACGGGTCCCCGCGAACTTCTCCGGCGCGTCCGGCGGCCGGGTCAGGTTGGCGCTCAGGTAGGCGAAGCCGCCGAGCCCGGTCGCGGTCGTCTTCAGGAAATCCCGTCTCCCCACCCCCAGCGTCTTTTCCATCGGTCGAGCCCTCCTGTCATTGTCCACTCACGACACGGACGGTTTCAGCCAGTGCGCTCAGGGCACGAATCCCTTGGGCTGTCTCGCCGCCGGGGGCGAGGCGGGCGACACCGCGTTCGACCCGCTCTCGGGCCGCTCCGGCCCGACCTTGAGCCCCTCGGTCTTCAGGATGAACTGGTCATCGCCCGGGTTGGCATGGAAGTCCAGCTGCAGCTTCTTCGCCTCGGCGACGTACGAGCCCGTGCGCAGCCGGATCTGGCCGATGGGCGCGACCACGATGGCCGACTCGCCCTCCACCGGGCAGCGCTGCTCGCAGTAGCCGCAGCCGTTGCAGCGGGACGCCACCACGAAGGGGCGGCGGTAGCCATCCAGGGTGCGGAAGACGATGGCATCGTACGGGCAGATCTCGTCGCAGATCAAGCAGAGCTTGTCCTGCGCCCAGACCAGGCACATCTCCTTCCGCAGCACCGCCGTCCCGAGCTTGGCGTGGGCCTTCTCCTCGAGGCCGAGCGACCGGATCGCCTGGGTCGGGCAGACCTTGCCGCAGACGTTGCACTCCTGCTCGCAGGCGGCGAAGCGGAGGTCCGCCTTTGGCGTCCAGAGGCCCGCCAGGCCGCCCTCCCAGAGGCTGGGCTGAAGGGTGTTGGTGAGGCAGGACTTCATGCACTCGCCGCAGCGGATGCAGGTGGTGAGAAACTCTTCTTCGGGCAACGCGCCCGGCGGCCGGACGAGTTGGGCCTTGTTCTGGAGCGGCGTGAAGGGCGACTGCTTGACGAGGAAGCCCAGCCCCACGCCGCCGGCCGCAGAATAGAGAAACCCCCGACGGGAGAGGTCCGGCCGTGCAGGCTCCCCCGCCGAGAGCAATTGCGGCGAGACCGGGAATGCGATGACATCCTGTGGACATGCCGCCACGCAGGTCCGGCACTGGATGCACTCCGCGGTTCGTGTGCCGCCCTCGTCCATGGCCGCGCCCATCGGGCAGGCGTCCTGGCAGACACCGCAGGCCGGGCATTCCGGCCCGACCGTCCGCCGCCATCGCCCCAGGGGCGAGACCAGGCTCAGCAATGCACCGAGCGGGCACAGATAGCGGCACCAGAAGCGCGGGGCCAGCCGCCCCAGGGCCACGATGGCCGCGAAGATCAGGATCGTGATCAGCGACATGTAGAACACGGGCTGGGCGTAGGACAGCGTGGCGATGTCCATCCAGCGCATCGCCTCGGCCACGGGGCGGACGACATCCAGCAGCAGATTCACCAGGCCGACGAACGGCGGGAACAGGGCGAAGGTGTAGGTGCGCGTCAGGAGCGAGATCGGGTCCAGCAGGTAGACGAGCGACGACCCCACCAGGGCCGCCGCGATGAAGAGGATCAGGACCACGTACTTGAGGTTGCGGAGTGCGCGGTCGCTTTCGAGCGTGCGCCGCTTCGCCCGGCGAAAGAGGACGGGATCCAGGAAATCGAGGATCGCCCCGAGCGGACAGACGTACGAGCAGAAGAACCGGCCGGCGAGAGCCGTGGCCGCGAGCAGCACGACACCCCAGAGGGCTCGATCCACCCACGTCCGGCCCGCCAGGATCGCGCTCAAACCCAGCAGGGGGTCCAGCCGCAAATAGATGTCGGCCGGCAGCCAATCCGGCAGCCGGTAATTCGCCAGCGCGAACAGGCCCGTGAACAGCGCCAGAGAGAGGGCCTGAATCGTGACCCTCATGCGGTGGCCCGCAGGATGGTGAGCTGCTCGACGTCGATCTTTCCCAGGCCCCGCTGGCTGGCGGCGAGCAGGTGCTCCACCTGGCGGCCCTTGAACTGCTGGCCGTACCAGGGGGCCACGGACACGCCGAAGGAGTCCACCGCGACCGGGTCACTGCCGGCGATGACGAGATTCGGCTTCACGACCTCGCCGGGCCCGCCCGGGCCGCCGGTGGTCAGGGCGCGCGTGGCGTCCAGGACCGTGAGCTTGGGGCGCAGCACCGTGGCCAGGTCGGCCAGGGCCTGGTTGATGTTGTACTTGGTGTGGAAGCTCCAGCGGTCCCAGATCACGCCCATCAACCCCTTGATCCCCATGCTCACGCCCGTATTGGAATGGGACTTGGCCTGGGGAAGGCAGATCAGCACGTCGCTGTCGAGCACCTCCTTGAGGACCTCCACGCGGTCGAGGACTTTGCCCTGCGGGACCTTCACCTCGCGGTAAAACTTGCGGTCGGTGAACATCTGGACGTAGACGTTCTTCAGGCCCTTGCACGCGTCCGCCACCCCGGCGCGCCGCAGACACAGCTCGGGGGACTGGAGCGGGTTGTCCACGACCATCACCTGCTCCGCGCCGGCCTCCAGGCACATCTGGGCAACGGTAAACACCACGGCGGGGTGCGTGTTCGAGGCGCGGTCGGGCCCGCTGGCGAAGGACATGTTGGGTTTGAGAACGACGCGATTGCCCTTGCGAACAAAACGCGACATCCCGCCGAGCGCCTCGACGGCCTTGCGGGCGGCCGCCCCCGGCTCGCCGGTGATCGCGACGAGGTCCGGCTCCGCCGCCCCGGCCGGGCGCGGCAGGCCGGGCAGGCTCACGGCCAGCCCAGCGGCGGCTCCATAGATGAGATCGCGCCTGGTGATCCCAGTCGAATCGGTCATGACTCCCCCCCTTTCTGTAGGTCTCTTTTGTGCCGGAAGTACCCCCGCCTGTCAAGCGAACAGTGTGGTCCTGTGCGCTCCAGCGGACGACGTGACCGGTTGCGCAACCATGCGCGTACGCACGGCGGCACTTGGGCACCTCGGCGACGCGGCAACTGGGGAGCGAAGGATGGGTCTTGGCAGATGGGTCGTTTTCAGCAGCCCGCTGGGCCCGGGATCCTCACCTCGACCGCGTGCTCCTGACGGTCGTCCACCAGGGGAATCGTTTGGTCGTCCTGCGGAACCCCATCGACCGTCACACTCTTCTCGCCGTTCCCGGCGCTCGTGTGCAGGACGGCGACGTGGTACACGGTGTCCCGATACCGGTAGTGCACCGTGAATCCGACCCAATCTGCCGGGAGACACGGCTCAACTCGCAGTCTGTCTACCTCCAGCCTCAGCCCCAGGAGCGATTCCACGATCAACCGGTACATCCAGCCGGCCGAGCCCGTATACCAGGTCCATCCCCCGCGGCCAATGTGCGGCGAGAGGGCATAGACGTCCGCCGCGACGACGTACGGCTCGACTTTGTAGGTCGCCACCGCCTCCGGCGACGTGGCATGGTTCACCGGATTGAGCAGCGCCATCAATTCCCACGCCCGCCGGCTGTCGCCCAGTGCGGCGAACCCCATCGCCGCCCAGATCGCCGCATGCGTGTACTGTCCGCCGTTCTCTCTGACACCCGGGAGGTACCCTTTGATATAGCCAGGGTTCAGGTCCGACGTGTCGAACGGCGGGTCCAGGAGTTGAACCAGCGCATCGCCGCGGCGAACGAGGCGCTGATCCACCGCCTCCATGGCGGTGCGCGAACGCTCGCCATCCCCTGCCCCGGAGAGCACAGACCAGCTCTGCGGAATCGAATCAATCTGGCACTCGGGGTTGCGGGCCGAGCCCAGCGGCGACCCGTCATCGAAGTAGGCCCGGAGATACCACGCGCCATCCCAGCCGTGCTCTTCGATGTTCCGGCGCACCCGAGCCGCCTCTCCCTGGCACCGCGCGGCGAAGGATGCGTCGCCGTGTCTGCGGGCAACCTCGGCGAACCGCCTGAGCACGTCGCAGAGGAAGAAGCCCAGCCAGACACTTTCCCCTGTGCCGCGTTCGCCCACGGCGTTCATGCCGTCGTTCCAGTCGCCCGAGCCCATCAGCGGCAGGCCGTGCGCACCGTATCGGAGACCCCGCAAGACGGCACGCCGGCAATGCTCGTACAGGCTGGCGGTGTCCTCCGTCCGGCTCGGCAGATCGTAATACGAATCCTCTTCCGCGTTGACCGGTCGGCCCTCGACGAAGGAAATGGGCTCATCCAACACCCCGGTGTCCCCGGTGGCCAGCACGTAGCGGCTCGCGGCCAGCGGCAACCACAAGTAATCATCCGAACAGTGGGTCCGCACCCCTCGGCCCGAGGGAGGGTGCCACCAATGCTGCACATCGCCTTCCCGGAACTGATGCGCTGCCGCGAGGAGCAAGTGCTCGCGGACGAGGCGCGGCTCCGCGTGGATGAGCGCCATCACGTCCTGCAGCTGGTCGCGGAAGCCGAAGGCGCCCCCCGGCTGGTAGTATCCGCTGCGCGCCCACAGACGGCACGCCAGTGTTTGATAGACGAGCCAGCCGTTGGCCAGCACGTTGAGGGACGGGTCCGGCGTGTCCACGTGCACCGCGCCCAGCGTGTGCGTCCAGTACCGCCACACCGCTTCGAGCGCGCCGCGCGCGGCCGCCGACCCCCGAAAGCGCTGCACGAGGCCGCTGGCGTCGTGAAGGTCCCGTCCCACGCCGAGCCGGAAGATGATCTCGCGCTCCTCCCGGTCGGCGAGGTCGAACGGCACCTGGATCGCGGCGCAGGGATCCAACGCGGCCCCCACCTTGCCGGACAGGCGCAAGCGGGTCAGGGCCGCCGGACTCCCCGGCGTGCCGTTGCGCCCCAGGAACTCCGTCCGGTCGCCGCTGACGGTCCGAGCCGCATCGTCCGTGTCGAAGAAGGCGACCCGGTCGGCGAATTCCGTGTTGTAAGGGTTCCGCGCGAAGAGCGCGCCGCCGTTGGGATCAATCTCGGTGACCACATGCATGGTCGTTTTCGGCCGCAGATCTCCCAACACCCATTCGGCGTACCCCGCGGCAGAGAGCCGGCGGAATCGGCCGGACTCGTTCCGCACTTTCAACACCCCGAACTTAATCGGCGCATCCACGGCCACGTACACCCACAACTCCGAATGGATACCGCCCTCGGTGTGCTCGAAGACGCTGTAGCCGAATCCGTGCCGGCTGACGAACGGATTCGGGCTGCGGCTAGGCAGTGGCGTGGGGGACCAGACGTGACCGCTCTCTTCATCCCGGAGGTAGAACGCCTCGCCACCAGGGTCGCTCACCGGGTCATTGGACCAGGGGGTGAGCCGGAACTCGTGGGCGTTCTCGCTCCAGGTGCAGGCGGCGCCGCTCTCCGAGATGACGGTACCGAACTGTGGGTTGGCGAGCACATTCACCCACGGAGCCGGCGTTGCCTGTCCGTGCGCCGTCGTGACCACGTACTCGCGCCCATCCGGGGTGAACCCCCCCAGGCCGTTGAAGAAGATCAGATCATGCCGAGGCTGACCTGGGGTCGCTACCGGCTCAAGGCGGTGCGTGCTGGTCGGCGTGAACCGCGGAACGCGCACCTCCGGCAGGCGGCGACGGTGGATCTGGTCCCACAGCGTCCCCTGGCTGTCGGTCAGGATGGCGCGAGCGACCGCCTGGAGGAGAATGCGGTCCTCGTTCGGAATCTGGTCCGCGGCGCGCACAAAGATGCCGCCCGGTCGATCGGTCACGTTCGCTTCGAGCCCTGCGGCAATCAGCCCCATGATTTGTTCGTGGAGCAGTTGCCGGTAACCGGCGTGATCCTCGTTCCAGATCACCAGGTCCACCGCCAGTCCTTTCAACCGCCAGTATGCGTGGGCCTGGACAAGTTCGCGTACCAGATCGATATTGGCCGGGTCTCCGATCTGCAGCAGCACGATCGGCAAATCGCCCGAAATGGAATAGCCCCACAGGCCGGATTGCCCGCGGCGGTTCCTGCCGAGAACGCTCGCGTCGGCTCGCAGTGAGGCATTGGCATAGATGACCGCGCCGGCAAGGTGTTCGTAGAGTTGCGCGTCGGCCTCCGTGGCGTTGAGTTGACGCAGGACCACCTGGCTATGGGTCCACGCCAGGTCGAAGACGCGATCCGCGAGGCGCCGATCCCGGTATTTCTCGACAAGACTCACGGCGGCGTCGCGGGTCTCCCCGATGCCTGTGACGACGTTGATCGTTGCCGTTTTTTCAGGATCGAGCGTGATGCGACGACGGATCGCGACAATCGGGTCGAGCACGGAGCCCTGGCTGTTCGAGAGCGCTTCGGATCCTCTCATGGCGTCCGGATCGGCGACCGTGTGCCCGCGGCCGATGAACCGCAAGCGGTCGGTCTCATAGGACACCTCTCCGAGGTCTGCCCCGTGCACGGCCATCAGGTGAAACATCCAGGGCACGGGTTCGCCGGGGGACCGGGGCCGGCGGGTGCAGAGGATGGCGTTGGGTTGGGGGAGTAACTCCGTCTGAACAAACAGGTTGCTGAACGCCGGATGCAGTGCGTCCGCGGCAGGCGATGCCAGAACGACTTCGGCGTAACTCGTGACCTCGATCGCCCTGCTCCTCCGGGAGCGGTTGGTGATGGTGATTCGGCGGAGTTCGATATCATCCTCGGGCGAGACGGCAATTTCCGTATGCGTGTCGAAGTCGTAGTCGCGGCGGCGGAACTCCGCCCGCGCATGGGAGAAGATCGCTTCGGAGTTGTCCGATTGCTTGCGGGTCGGCTGATATGCGGTCGACCAGAACGCCCCACTCGTCACGTCGCGGAGGTAACAAAACGTGCCCCAGTTGTCACAGGTAGTGTCTTCGCGCCAGCGCGTGACTGCGAGATCCTTCCAGCGGCTGTATCCGCCCCCCGCGTTCGTGACCATCACGTGGTATCTGCCGTTCGACAATAACTGTACTTCAGGGATCGGCGTGTCCGGGCTGCTGAAAACGCGCACCCGTGTCTCCGCACCACCGGGAGTCGTCCGGAGGTCGGAGAGTTCGGCGGCGGGCGAATAGAACGCCGCGGCCCTTGGCACTCGCTCCTGGAGCAACAGAGTGGTCGCCTGGAACTGCGGATCGGACTCGAATCGTTGCTGCATGGGACGATCCAGGAGCAGAGAGGCCAGCGCGAGAAAGCTCATGCCCTGGTGGTGAGCCATGAAGGAGCGGACCACGGCGCTCGATTTTCCGCGTGGCAGACGCGACGGAGTGTAGTCGATCGCTTCATAGAAGCCGTATTTGCCTTCCAGCCCTTCCGTGGCGAGGCGCTGCAGATTCAGACACGCCTCCTCGGGCGCCACCATCAACGCCAAAGCCGAAGCGTACGGCGCAATAACCAGATCCTCGGCGAGTCCGCGCTTGAGCCCCAGGCCGGGCACGCCAAATGCGCGGTACTGGTAGGTGAGACGCACGTCGACCATGTTGTAGCCCGATTCCGACATGCCCCACGGCACGCCGCGCTGCCTCCCGTACTCGATCTGCCTCTTCACCGCCGCCTTGCAGGTCTGGTCGAGCAGGGTGTTTTCGTAGGACGGCATCACCAGGAGCGGCATGAGATACTCGAACATGGAACCGCTCCACGAAAGGAGAATGGGCCCTCCACCAGCGGTCGTCAGCAGGCGCCCGAGCGCAAACCAGCTTTCCTGCGGCAGTTGTCCCTGTGCGATCGCGACGAAATTGCACAATCGTGCTTCCGAAGCCAGCAGGTCATAGAAACTCGCGTCCCGCCGCCGCTCACCCACGTTATACCCGATAGCCAGTAAATGACGCGCCTCGTCAAACAGGAAGTCATACTCCATACGGGCGAATTCGCCGGATTGCAGCGCCAGGAGGTCGATCGCCGCGATCCGGGCTCTGGCGCGACCGCGCGCGACCGCCACGAGTCGCCCGAACTCACCACACCGCTCGCGCTCCTCGGGGGTCGCGCCCAATCCGAGCCGATCCGCGGTTGCCGGCGGCGAGTCCGCGTCACCCTGTGCCAGTTCGCGCAGCGTTGGAATCTCATCCAGGATGCCAAGGTCGCCGCGCCTATCCTGAGCGGTTGGCAGCAGAATCCAGGGAGCGAGAAACGCCAACTCATCGAGCGCGTCCTGGCATTGCCGGGCGAAGGTCCGTGCCCAACGCGGTGCCGGGCTTTCGGGGTCACCATCGAGGCTCGCTACCACCTCCTCTGCCGATGTCACCAGCCGGTCGAGGCAGCGTCGCGTGGCCGTGAGCGTGGTTGGCCGCGAACCGCAGGTCGTCGCCAGATCCTTCCGAAGTTGCGCGAGCCGGGCGGAAGCGGCTCCCCCTGCGGCGTCCGCGAGAATCGCTGCCGTATCGCGAAGCCCCTCAAACAACCGCGCGCCCACGATCGTGTGATCGCGGAGTGCGAGCAAACCCGGCCGCAAAGTCATCAGATCGGCCGCGAGGTTCCCGCTGTCCACGGTCGAGACGTATGTGGGCGGCAGTGGTTTCAGAGAGAGCGTGTCGTACCAGTTGTAGAAGTGGCCGCGGTGCCGCTCCAGGGTTTCCATGGTGCCGAATGCATTCGCCGTACGCTCGATCAGTCGTCCGGCCGGAAGGTAACCGAAGTCGTAGGCGGACAGATTGGCGAGGAGCGCAAGCCCCATGTTGGTCGGCGACGTGCGATGCGCCACCACACCCACGGAATGCTCCTGATAGTTATCCGGCGGCAGCCAATGGTCTTCTGGGCCCACGAACGTCTCGAAGAACGACCACGTCTTTCGAGACAGCATCCGAAGAAAGATGGTCTGATCAGCCGTCAACCTCGCCTCGCGGCGGACGAGCGGTCGGCCGATCCACCAGGCGATGGCGGGAGAGGAAAACCAGGCGGCCAGTATGGGCCCAGCGACTGCCAGTGTGGCCGGCCTGAAGAGCACCAAATAGACAAGCACAGCCAGGGCAGTGATGGGGGCGATCCACATTCTCTGGTAGGAGGCAATGACGTTCGCGGGGCTCGTGCGATCGGCGTAGCTCGAAGGATTCCACTCCAGGAGTCGTCTGCGCATGACCAGCCGCCCGACCGTGCGCAAGATCGCATCCACAGTGAAGAAGGCCTCGTAGGGGAGACATGCGAGTGTAAATACCGCCTGAGCGGAGTGGCGGCCGGCCGAGCGCACCGCGGTGACGAGATGTTGCCGCAGCAGCACATCGCCCGGTTTCCGTACCAGCTCCAGAAGCGAGGCCATCCAAGGGGGAATCAGGATGGTGCCGATGACCGTGACGGTCCAGAACCCGAACGGCGAAACCACCGTCCAGCCGAGTAGCAAGAGAAGCGTCAACGCCGAAGGCACCAGACTACGGCGCAGATTATCGAAGATCTTCCATCGAGACAGTCCGGATAGCGGATTGCTCCGGCGGCGCCCGCCGAGCCCTGGAACGCCGGGCAGCAGCCAGCGCGCAATCTGCCAGTCCCCGCGAATCCAGCGATGCCGCCGACTCACGTCCGCGCTGTAGCCGGACGGAAATTCCTCGTACAACTGCACATCGCTCAGCAATCCTGCCCGCGCGTAGCAACCCTCCAGGAGATCGTGGCTGAGGATCCGGTTCTCTGGAAAGCGCCCGCGGAGTGCCCGCTCGAACGCGTCGACATCATAAATCCCCTTGCCAATGAACGAGCCTTCGTGAAAGAGGTCCTGGTACACGTCGGAGACGGCACGCGTATACGGGTCGATGCCTGGCTCGCTCCCGAAGAGGCGCGCGTACCGCGACCGATTCGTGCCCGGGAGGCTCACGGCAACGCGTGGCTGAAGGATGCCATACCCCTCGGTAACGCGCTGCTGGTCGTCGTCGTAGCGCGCGCGATTCAGCGGGTGCGCCAGAGTCCCGACAAACTGCCACGCCGAATCGCGGGGCAGTTGCGTATCCGTATCAAGAGTGATCACGTACTTCACGTTCGATAGGACTGCCGTCTCCCCCACGACAAGGGAGAAGCGATCCTGGCCCCCCCCACGCAGCAGCGCATTCAAGTCCGCAAGTTTCCCTCGTTTCCGCTCGTAGCCCATCCAGATCCGCTCCCGCGGATTCCATCGGCGCGGACGATGCAAGAGGAAGAAGGTGTCGCCCCATGCGCGCCGGTACTTCTCGTTTAACTCTTCGACCCGCTTCTGGGCCAGCTCCAGCAGCAGTGCGTCCTCCGGCATCGTTTCCGCGTGGGCGTCCAGGAAATCCGTGAGCAGGCCGAAGTGCAGGTTCTCGTCCCGATTGGCCAAGAATCGAACTTCCAGCGCCTCAAGCAGATCCTCGATGTTGTGAGTGCTCGTGAGCATCGTCGGGATCACAACCAGGGCCCGCGCGTCCGGTGGAATGCCTCCGGAGAAGTCCAATCGCGGCAACACCTGCGGCGTTGCCAGCAATGTCGCCAGCCAGTTGACCAGCGCAACCGCCACCTGGCTCGCGCACACGAGCGAGAGGAGCCCGACCAAGGCGAGGATCCACCCGCGCACCCCGCTCGCTTGCGCCTGCACCAGAACGGTGTCGGCAAGGATCGCCGTCAGCAGCAGGATCGTGCCGAGATAGGCACACACGGGGCACCGGCGGCTCAGCCGCTGGAGAACCACCGCGGGGGAGCGACGGACCGCCGCCCGTCGCTCGAGCTGCGGCAGCCCCCTGTCGATCAGGTAGAACCCGACATGCGCTGCTCGATCATCGCCACCATGCTGTGCCGCCCCCGCGTGGGTCAGTGCGATGGCGCCGCGCGCCACCTCACTTTCGGAGAGTCGACTGCGCTTCGCAATCTTCTCCACCACGTGGCGGTACCGATCGCGAGTAGCAAAATCCATCTTGTGGTAGACACGGCCGGGGTCCTCCTGCAGGATCCGCTCGACGACGCTCATCGTCTCCACGAACTCGCGCCAGTCCATCGCCCCCAGAAAGCGCAGGCTACCGATGCTGTTGCTGATGGAGACCTGATTGGCGGCCTGTTGTTGGTTCTCCGACTGCACCAACTGTTCGATCGTCAGGCCCGACTCGGAGAGTCGCTGCTCGATCCAGGTCAGGGGCAAGGCCAGGGCGGGCCCCTGTCCCTGCAATCTGCGCGCTAATTCGGCGACAAACGCGCTCACCATCGGCGGATCAGACCGCGCCATATCCGCGATCACCAGGATCAGGCTTTTCGGGTCCGTCTCGGCAATCTCCGTCATCCGATCCGCCCAATAGTCGGCGCGGTTTCGATCCGCACGGTCGACGGCGATGCGAGCGCCGATGCGTCGGAGGTTCTCGATCAACGCCAGACGCAGCATGATCGGGATAGCCCACAGTTCGCCCAGCGTCAGGACGGTCACCGTCTGATAGGCCGCGACGAAACTGCTGAGACTTTCCGGATCCACCCGTCCATCGCCGTGCGTGATCGTCTCCAGCGCAATATCATACACGCGCGGTAGTCCGGACGATGGGCCGCCGAGCAACCGCGGGAGCGCCCGGCTGTAGCCCTTGGGCAAGTGTCGTCTGGCCGTGCGAATCTGTTCTTCGATCAGATAGAAGTTGTCGAGCAGCCATTCCCCGGCGGGCGCGATGCGGCGGTTCGCCGTCACCGCCTCCGAGAGGAGTTGGCAGGCACCTCGCAAGACACCCTCATTCTCGCCGAGCCGGCTCAGCAGTTTGTCCGGGCCGCCGCGCACTCCCACCCGGTGTGCCCCAGCGAGCGCCTTTCCATGGTGCTCCATCTGGTCGCTGCTGAACAGTTCCGCTCGCAACGGCGGCTCGTCGCCGGCGTATCGTTGTGGCGCACCGTATCCGCGGAGGCGTGCCCACGCCTGGAGGACGGTCCTGCGAATGGTCTGGCTGGTCACCTTCACCGGTGAGGTCTCCTCTCACGGCATGGTACCGGGCGGGCGCGTCACGTGTCAGGAGCGGTCAGGAACTGGGGGAAGCGGCGGACCCACGGACAGACGCGTGGACTGGGCCGTAGTGTGTCGGACCTTATCCGCCGGATTCCCATAACTGGGCGAGCCGCACCTGGATGTCTTCCGTGGTGAGAGCGTCCCGCCCCACGGGCCGACGCTCCGAGAGCAGCGTCCCTGTCCGCGCCTGCGCCAGCTTTCGTTCGATCAGCGTCTTGCGCCGGAGCTGGGGATAGAGGAAATGCACGGCGATCGTCGCCGGCGTGGGCATGCCATAGGCCAGCGGTGGGACGCCGAACCCGCCGTCGGCCCGCCGCACGAACGGTGCCAGCCGGGGACCGTCGTCCCGCAGGGTGTCCCCCTTCTGGAGACGGCATTGAGTGGTGTGCACCCAGATGCTCTCCCACGCCTCCAGGTAGGTATCCCAGCGATCAGCCTTGTCGAGCATTGAAAGGATACCACGGTAGAGCAGGATCTGGTTGGTCTGGTACTCCCGCTCGCCGAGCTGCCCGCGGTGCTGCTGTGTGGCCCGGAGCAGCCGCAATCCCGCTTCGAGACCGTCGTCATACGCTTCGGTTGCATCGATCTCTCGCCAGAGGGGCTTCCACGTCGCGCCGTCCATGGTGACCTGGTAGCTCTCCCAGTCGAGCGGGTCCTCCGCTGAACGCGAGAGAAGTCTTGAGAGCCATTCCTGAACGTTCACGGAGTCCTTTCACATTCGGCCGATCGGCACGAGGGCCAACCGACGGAGGCCGGCACGTCATCAGTACAGGGCGCTGGAGAAGCGCCGGACAGTGATCTCCGCAAGGCTTTGACCCGGTGACCCTTTCTGGTGCCCCGCAGAGGAGAGGACGGGTGTCGGCAAGAACAGAGTGGACATTGGTGCGGAGCCGAGGAGATAGTCGATGTCTGCGTACCTTTGCCTACCCGCTGAGCCGTTGCACCGCACACCGGGACCCCCCGAACCGGCTGCCGGGTGACGCCTACTCCCGGGCTGCGTGCACGTTCACCGCTCGGCCCCCGGCCTCCCGGCCATTCGACGCAGTGACGGCTGCCTCGACATCCGCTCATTCAGCGCTTGCGGGACGCACTCTCATGTTCGCAGCCCGCGGTCCCTTGTCGCCTCGTTCAACGTCGAATTCGACCGCTTGCCCTTCCGTCAGGCTGTCGTACCCCGTTCCCTGGAGAGCCGACCGGTGAAAGAAGAGCTCTGCGCCATCTGAACCCAGAATGAACCCGAAACCGCGCTCCCGAACCAGTTTCTTGACCGTGCCCGTTGCCATCGTCTCTGCTCCTCTCCGGATCTCTCTCCGGACCTCGCGACGTTTCGTGCTACCATCCACCCCGGTGCTCCCGATGAAGAAGGCGGAACAAGCCGCCTTGGTCATTGGTCCCACTCCCGCGGGATTGGTCATTCCCGCCGGATTCGCGCGTCGTGCTTGAGAATCTACGGACTACAAGCCACCCTTCTCGCCCCGCTGCCGTGGGCTTCCAGTCGCGCCCCGAAGAGTACCCGGCCGGAGGGTCCTGCGCTCCCCGTCAGCGCCCCCTTTGCGGGCAAGGCTCCGGATGCGGCGGACCGCCTGGGACTGGGCCGCGATGTTTGCGAGAACGCTCCGGTCGCCATCCCGCTTGAGTCCCTCCTCGATGAGGGCCCGGAGCACGATCTGCAGGCTCACCGGGAGCTTGAGCGTCGTCGTCGCCTTCCCAGCCACCACCCGCGCCCGGTCGAGGACGTCCTGGGGGAGAATGAGCAGAACTCTGGACTTATTCTCGAACATCACACCACCCCCGTATCTGCCGGCCGCCCCTTCGCGCCACACCTCAGGTCCAATCGATGAGTACATATGTTATATATGTTATATAACTTATATTACGGTCAGCGCCGCGTCAAGCCCAAACGACGGACGGACTTCGCGCGAAGACACCCCGCACACCGCAGCGACCGGGATCCGGACCCCGTGCTGCTCGCGCCAGAGCCACCGGTGGACTTTTGCCGGCGGCGCCCGTAGTATCGCGTCGCCATGCTGCTCATCTACCCCCCCGCGGCGCGGACTACCGAGCCGCCCCTCGGCATCGCCCGGCTGGCGGGCGTCCTGAACCGGAACGGGATTCCGGCGCGGTGCCTCGATTTGTGCCGGGAGGGGCTCGACTACCTCCTGGATCTCGAGCCCGATGCCCGGGACACCTGGACGCGGGGCGCGCTGCGCCGCCGGAGCCGGAATCGCGCCCTCCTCCGCGATCCCGCCGCCTACGCGAGCCGTGACCGCTACCGCCGCGCCGTGCTCGATCTGAACCGCGCCCTCAAGGCGGCATCGGAGCCTTTCGGGGTCGAGGCGGGTCTGGCCGACTACCGCGACCTGCGACGGTCGCCGCTGCGGCGCGCCGATCTGCTCGACGCCGCCGCCGCCTACCGGGACAACGTCTTCTTCCCGCGCTTCCAGGCACGCATCCTCGACGCGCTGGCCGCCTTCCCGGCGCGCGCCGTCGGTCTCTCCGTCAACTACCTGAGTCAAGCCCTCTGCGCCTTTGCCATCATCGGCTTCCTGAAGACGGTCCGCCCGGATCTCTCCGTGCTGCTCGGGGGCGGCCTCATCACCTCCTGGGTCGGGCAGGGACGGCTTGCCGCGACCGAGCGCTTCGGCGGCCTGGTCGACGCCCTCCTGCCCGGGCGGGGCGAGGAGGCGATCCTCGCCCTCCTCGGCGCCCCGCGCGCCGCCGCGACCGCTCCGCCCGACTTCGACGATCTCGCCTCCCTCGATTATCTTGCCCCAACGCGCATACTGCCCTACAACTTCTCGACCGGGTGCCCCTGGAAGCGCTGCAGTTTCTGCCCCGAGACCGCGGAGGCCAGCCGCTACGTGGGAACCCGCGTTGCCGTCGCGGCGCAGGAGGTCGGCGCCCTCGTCGCACGCCACGCGCCCGGCCTCCTCCATTTCACGGATACCGAGATCGCCCCGCTCTACCTTCGCGGACTGGCGGACGCGCCGCCCGGTGTCGCCTGGTACGGGTTCGCCCGTTTTTCTCCGCTCCTGACCGATCCGGACTTCTGTCGGCGCCTCGCCGCCTCGGGATGCGTCATGCTGCAGCTTGGCCTCGAGTCCGCCGATCAGCAGGTCCTCGACGCCCTCGGGAAGGGCACCCGCCTCGACCAGATCGACCACGCCCTCCGGAATCTCGCGGGGGTGGGGATCGGCGTCTTCCTCTACGTCCTCTTCGGCACACCGGCGGAGACCCGCGACGCCGCCCGCCGGACGCGGGACTTCGTCGCCGCGCACGCGGACCGAATTGCCTTCCTCAACGTCGCCCTCTTCAACCTGCCCGCGGCGAGCGCCGAGGCGCCCCGCCTGGCGACCCGCGCCTTCTACCCGGGAGACCTCTCCCTCTATCGCGAGTTCGCCCACCCCCGCGGCTGGAACCGGGACGTGGTCCGGGCCTTCGTGGCGGACGAGTTCAACGCCGACCCCGCCATCAAAGCCATCCTCGCGCGCAATCCCCCGGTGTTCACGTCGAACCATGCGCCCTTCTTCCTGCGGGCCGCAACGCGCGATGGAACGCCAGCGGAGCGCCGGGACGAGTGGTAGCGGCCTGGTCGTTGTCTTTGGCTGGCAGGCGGGTGGGCCGGGCTGCAGCAACACTTGCATCCCCCCACCGGGGCAGTCCCTGACGGACGGATAGTACGCCCCGAGTTCTGGCACAGGTAACCGGCGCGTCGTTTCCCGATATAATTTTTCCCTCTCATCATGTTGACGCGGCTCGGATTGTACTGTAACGTGCGGCTCCAGTGATGATTCTTATGTCGCAGGGAGGCATGCGATCGGCCTTGATACAACGCACCATCCTTCGCCCGACCCGTCTTCCCGGTAGACCCGCGCCCCTCCCCTTCCGCCTGGTGCTTTCGCGTCTCCATTCCCTGTGCCGCACACTCGGCGGCAGTCGGCTCCGCCAGACGCGCACTCGGTCCTGGCTTGCCCGATACGGAGGATCCAGATGACGCCGAATCGGTCCAAGTATTACATCCTGGACACCAACGTGCTCGTGCACAATCCCTACTCCCTGCTCGACTTCCAGGATAATACGGTCATCATCCCGATCGAGGTCCTGGAGGAGATCGATAAGTTCAAGCGGGAATCCAGCGATCGCGGCGCCCACGCTCGGGCGGTTTCCCGGCTGCTCGACGGCTTCCGGAGCCAGGGGCGGCTCAGCGAGGGGGTGCCGCTGCCCAACGGTGGCCGCCTCCAGGTCCTCCTGCCGTCCCGCGAGGGCGGCCTGCCGCGGATCGGGGGCGACAACAGCGTCGATACGCGTCTGGTGGATCTGACCCGGGAGATGCAGGCGAACAATCCGACAACCCCCACCGTGCTCGTGACCAAGGACATCAATCTCCGGATCAAGGCCGACGCCGTGGGACTGTGCGCGGAAGATTACGAGACGGATCACGTCCGGCCGGGCGATCTCTATCCCGGGACCTTCGAGTTGACGGTGTCCCCGGATACGTTTGCCGCGTTCCGGGCCACCCGCAGCCTCCCCCTCAACGGCGACGGCCCCCGCCAACCGAACGAGTATTGCACGGTTACCAGCACCGCGAATCCGAAACAAAGCCTTCTCGCCCGGGTCGATGCCACCTCCGACCATCTCATCCCGTTGCGCGATCCCGATCCCATCTGGGGCATCCGCCCGCAGAACCGCGAGCAGCGCTACGCGCTGGACGCCCTCTTGGCCGAGCATATCCGGCTGGTCACGCTTTCCGGCAAGGCGGGGACGGGGAAGACGCTCCTGGCCGTTGCCGCCGGGCTGCACCAGGTGGCGCGCAGCCGGGACTTTCGCCGGCTCGTGATCGCCCGCCCGACCATCCCGGTCGGCAAGGAACTGGGGTTTCTTCCCGGCACGCTCAACGAAAAGCTCGACCCGTGGATGCAGCCGATCCACGATGCCCTGGACATGCTCGGCGATCTGGGCGGCAACGGCGGCCAGCGGCCGGCCGATCTGATGCGGGGCGGGATGATCGAGGTGGAGGCGCTGAGCTACATCCGCGGGCGGAGCCTGGCGGGCCAGTTCATCGTCATCGACGAAGCGCAGAATCTGACCCCGCTCGAAGCGAAGACCATCCTGACCCGGGTCGGGCCAGGGGCCAAGATCGTCTTCACCGGGGATCTCAGCCAGATCGACACCCCGTACCTCGACTTCGCCTCCAGCGGTTTCACCCACATCATCTCGAAGTTCAAGGACCGGGCGATCGCGGCGCACGTCGAACTGGTCAAGGGCGAGCGGTCGGAGCTGGCCGAGATGGCGGCGGACCTGCTGTAGGAATCATCCGTGGCTCCCACTGATCCTTCGTGAAGCGCCACGTCGGGCTGCGGAGGGTTTCCAGGTATCGATCAGGCCCCTGCAGTTTGAGCAGGTGGAGCCGTGTCTTGTATTCGGGCGGCCCAATCGGGTCCTCGTCCCGCTCGCAGGCGGCGAGGACGATGATTCCGTGCTCCTTGACGACCGGGAGGGCGTTCACGGCCACCTTGGCGACTTGGTAGTGGTTGAACCCGACGTACCCGCCGTGCGTGAGGACGACGTCGAATTCCCGGTCCACGGGGATGGCCACGATGCGGCGGAGCAGCTCGACCGCCTGCTGGTCGGCCTGGACCAAGTGGCCCGAGAAGACGTCCACGATCTCCAGGCGCCGGTTCAGGACCGTATTGATGATGAAATCGAGCCTACCTTCTTGGCGATTTCCAGCTCCTCCTCGTGGCAGGGGTTCCCCGCCAGGCTCAGATTGGTCGCCTTAAGCGAGTCCAGAAATGCGGCGCTATCGACGAATCCATTCATGGCCCACGCAATCAAGGCGTGAAGACCGATCTCTGCATACCAGATTTCGGCCCGAAAACAACCGCTTCCCTGCCTTTCCCCTTGACTGGCCACAGGCGCGCCAGTACCCTGACCCGACCCGTGACCGGGCGTACGCCGGACACCGCGGGGCGCGGCCAAGCACACACGGCGGATGAGCCGGCCGCCCGCGTCAAACCAAGAACCGCCAGACACCGGAGGAGGCCAGAGAATGAGCCAGCATACCAAGGTCGCCATCGTCACGGGCGCGGGGACCGGCGTCGGCCGGGCGACGGCACTCGCGCTGCTCCGGGACGGGTATCGGGTCGTGCTCGCCGGTCGCCGTCAGGAGCCGCTCGCGCAGGTCGTGGCGGAGGCGGGGCCGGCGGCCAGCCGGGCCCTGGCGGTTCCCACCGACGTGAGCGATCCGGAGTCGGTCCGGGCGCTCTTCGCACGCACCAAGGACGCCTTCGGCCGCCTCGACGTGCTCTTCAACAACGCCGGCACCAACGTGCCCGGCCTGCTATTCGAGGAACTCACCGTCGAGCAGTGGAAGACCGTGGTGGACACCAACCTCACCGGCGCCTTCTTGTGCGCCCGGGAGGCCTTCAGGATCATGAAAGATCAGGACCCGCGCGGCGGGCGCATCATCAACAACGGCTCCGTCTCCGCGCACGTGCCGCGCCCCAATTCGGCGCCCTACACCGCCACCAAGCACGCCATCACGGGCCTCACCAAGTCGATCGCCCTGGATGGGCGAAAATACGACATCGCCTGCGGCCAGGTCGACATCGGCAACGCCATGACCCCCTTGTCTGCCAGGCTCGCCAAGGGCGTCCTGCAGGCGAATGGAACCACCGCGCCGGAGCCGATGATCGAGGCGGAGCACGTCGCCAACGCCGTGGTCCACATGGCCAGCCTGCCGCTGGACACCAACATTCTCTCCCTGACCGTCATGGCGACCAAGATGCCTTTCGTGGGCCGGGGCTGACCGGGCGCTCCGTCGCCTGCTCGCCCCTTGCTGCCTCCTGCCGGCTGGCTCCCGCGGGGCCAGCCGTCCACCGGCGAGTCCCCGAGCATCCGCACGCACCGAGCTCCCTCCCCCTTTCCGCTTGACCAGTGCGCACACGTGGAGTACCTGTAAAACTGAAATCCCGGAGCGTCTCCACCGATGCCGGAGTCGGCCCGGTGCGCGCCGTGGTAATCCGGAGGAGCGGCGAGGTCTCTGGTGCGCGGGCCGCAAACAGCCGCGCCGATGACCCCGTGCCGGGCCGATGAGGTGAAGGTGAAGGAGGGTGCGTCATGCGTCTCAAGACCGTGCTGCTGGGCGTCGTCGGCCTGATCGTCATCCTGGTCGTTGCCGCCGTGGTGGTCGTCAAATCGATCGATGTCAATAAGTACAAGCCGCTCATCGCGGAGCAGGCCAAGGCCGCGACGGGGCGGGAGCTCACGATCCGGGGAAACCTGGATCTCCAGATCGGCCTCTCCCCGGCGGTGGTCGTCAAGGACGTCTCCTTGGCGAACGCCCCGTGGGGATCCCGGCCCGAGATGCTCAAGCTCGGCCAGTTCGAGGTGGAGGTGGCCTTGCTTCCCCTGATCTTCCGACAGATCCAGATCACGCGTCTGATTCTGGTCCAACCCGACATCCTGCTGGAGACGGATGCCAAGGGGACGGGAAACTGGGTGTTCGGAGCGCCCGCTGCCGCGCCATCGCCAAAACAGCCAACGGGAGAGAAGACCGCCCTCCCCCCCGTGGCAGTGCAGAAGGTGCGCATCGAGAAGGGCACGCTCGCCTATCGCGACGGCAAGACCAAGCAGACGACCACCCTGGCCCTGGACCGTCTGGATGTCGAGGCCAAGGAACTCACCAGCCCGGTCACGTTCGACCTGGCGGCTGCCTATAACGGGAAGGCGTTCACGCTGTCCGGCACCGCGGGGGCTCTGGCCGAGCTACAGACGCCGTCCAGGCCGTATCCGCTGAAGCTCACCCTCAAGGCCGGCGGGGCCACCGTGGAGGTGGACGGCAGCGTCGCCAAGCCCATGGAGGCCGAGGGGCTGAACCTGAAGGTGGCGGCCAAGGGGGCTGAGCTTGCCGAGGTGGCCAAATTCGCGGGGCAGCAGGTGCCGCCCATCGGACCGTTTGCGCTGGCAGCGCTGGTCAGCGGGTCGCCCAAGGCCCTGTCCGTGTCCGGGATCGATGCCAGCGTGGGCAAGGCGGAGCAGCTCCTCATCAAGGCCACCGGTGCGGTGAAGGACGCCCTGAACGCGAAGGGGATCAGCGTCGCCGTGACGGTCGAATCCAAGGACCTCAAGTCGGCGGCCAAGGCCTTCGGCGTCGAGACGCCTGCGCTGCCGCCGCTCAGCGTGACGACGCGCGTGAAGGATGCCCAGGGCGCGTACGCGTTCGAGGAGTTGAAGGCCAGCGTCGGCAAGAGCACGCTGGCTGGAAGCGGGGCCATCTCGGTCGGCGCCCCGCGGCCGAAGGTGCGGGCACAGCTCGCCTCTCCGCTCCTGGACCTCTCCGAGCTGTTTCCGGCGGATGGTCGGGCGCAGGCCAAACCCGCGGCGGCGCCGACGCCCGCCGGGCCGTCCAAGGACCGGCGGATGTTCACCGCCGATCCCTTGCCCCTGGAGTCCCTCAAGGCCGCGGATGCCGATCTCGACGTGAAGATCGACCGGCTGGTCCTGCCGAACAAGATGCCCATCGAGGCCCTGGTGGTCCGCCTCGTGCTTGCCGGCGGGCGACTCGACATCCAGCCGTTCAGCGGCCGGGTCGGGAGCGGCGCCATCGGCGGCCGCCTGGCGCTGGATGCCTCCTCGGGAAAGACGGCCGCTCTGGCGACCAAGCTCGATGCGAAGGGGGTCGATCTCGGCCAGGTGATGCAGCAGACGGGGAATCCCGATCTGGTCAGCGGGGCCAAGACCGACCTGGCGATCGACGTGCGGGGCGGCGGCGGGTCGGTGCGGGAGGTGATGGCCGGGCTGAACGGCGATCTCGTGCTGGTCCTGGGCGAGGGAAAGATCAACAACAAGTTCGTCGATTTCCTCGGGGCGGACCTGCTCAAGCAGGTGGTGGAGAAGGTCAACCCGTTCCGCAAGACGGACCCGCAAACGGACCTCAAGTGTGGGGTGATCAAGTTCGCGGTCAAGGACGGGATGGCGACGACGGACCGAGGCATCGCCTTCGAGACGTCCAAGATGACGGTGGTCAGCAGCGGCACGGCAAATCTCAAGACCGAGACCATCGACTTCTCGCTGCGCCCGAACCCCCGGGACAGTGCCGGCATCGGGGCGGGTGAGCTGGCGAAGCTGATGCGGGTGCGGGGCACCCTGGCCGAGCCGACGGTCGGGATCGACGAGGCGCAGGCCGCCAAGACGGCGCTCTCCGTCGGCGCCGGCCTCGCCGGGGGGAAGCTCTCGGCGCTGGCGCAGAGCTTGACCGGCGGCTCCACGGCGGATCCCACTCCCTGCGCGACCGCCCTCGGGAAGGCGCCGGCGCCGGCACGGGGCGGGGCCGCCCCCGGCGGCAGTGCCGGAGGCCCCCAAGAAAGGGGGCGGACTCGATCAGGTCATCAAGGGTCTGTTCGGGAAGTAGGCCGGACGGGTCGCCTGCACGCGTGGCGCCGATTGCCCTACGCGGCCCGCTCGCGCCTCGGAGAACCGCGCGAACCGCAGCGCCCGCCGCGAACCATGTCACTCCCCTCCCCTACCTGCAGTGTGCTGGACCGTCCAGCGCGCCATGACGCCCTGCGCCACCCGGCGGGGCCGCCAAGGAATAACACCCGCCCCTTTGCGCAATCAACCGGTTAGACCTTAAACGCTGTCCGGTAGGTACCCTTTTTCCGAGTGGCCTCGCCCCCTCAGCCTCATCGGATTACCCCCTGATCTCGACCTTCCACGGGCCATCGCCTCCCGCAAAAGAAATCGGGCGAGGCCGCGAATGGTGGCCCCGCCCGTCAAACCGGTTATCGTGGGTGGGTCGGAGTGCTGGGCCGACACGCCCATGAGATTACCGCCCGGCCGACGCTAGGAAGGATCAGGCCGGGGTTGCCAGACAACGCCCGCGGCGAGTGCGAGATGTTTGCACCCTGCCGCCGAGCGCCGTGAGGTGTCGGGCTGAGGGCGGCCCCCGCTCCGCCGCGGAACCGGTATTGTTCGGGCTCCATTTCCCGGTCGCGGTTGGCCTCCGTCGTCTCATACGCCCCCTCCTGGTAAGGCCGCCGGCCTCCGGCCGGGATCCTCACCCATGCGACGGTTTCGCCCCTGTTCCGGGGCACGGCCAACCTACCCCGTCCAGGGGAGGAATGCAAGATAAAAATGAGGCCGATTTTATCCTCATTAGTCACAACCTAACGTCCTAATTGGAGTTTCCGTTGAAAGGCGTTCTGAGATTGGCCGTCCACGCGCGGGTGCTGATCCCCGACTCTCCCACCCACGGATTGAAAGGAGAGTCATTTACTCCTTGACAGGCGATGTTCCCGGACCTACGTTATGATTATCGGTCCAGGGGGCAACGCCACGCGAGGCGGTCGGCGAGGCCCACGCCAGCGCGTCGCACGTCGCAAGCAACTCCGGCAACCTTGGGCTTCCGCCGCGGTCAAAGAAAATGGCGCGCCGTCCCTCCACGCGTCTCCCGTTATCCCTCGCCACAGACGTTGCCATGGCATTACCATCACCGCCACCTTGCGCGGGATTTGGGAATTGGGATTGGCAACTCGGCGCAACTCAGACCCCGTCCATGCCACACCGCATACGGTGCGCGCCCTGATCATTGTGGCCCGAGACCGAGAGGACGTGTGGCAGGCGTTGGTCCGCACGGTCAGGTCGTGCGCCACGGTGCAACTGGTCCGCGACCGCCGGTATGGGCAGCGCCGACGGCGCGACCACCGGCTGGCGCCGGACCGGCGGAACGGAGACCGGCGCCACCTGCCCACCCCGGCGGAGGATCCCCAACTTCGAGAGTACGTGGTGGCGCGCCCCCGAGACCGGGCGCCGCGGGACTGACGGCGGCCGGCACGCACGGTTGGCGGTCCCAAACGCACTGCGTTCGACGTTGTGTTCTACCGGTATACGCGATCGGTTCCGGCGGCGCGCGGCGCGATCAGCAGGAGGCAATCGGCCGGCGTCGTGACGCAGCAGTCGCGGTTATGGCACCGGCCGACCACGTGGACCGTGCCCCCGGGGACGTGGCGCCGCGGCAGGCGTGGCATCGCGACCCGCCCGGCCCGCCTCGCGCCGTCCACCGCCCGCGGGTCCTCGACCACTCCTTGGCCACCCCGCCGCCGGTTCGCGGCGCTCATCGCACCCATCCGCGACGCCCCTCTCCTCCCATCCCACTCCATCGTCCTCCTACTGTTCGCTCCGCTTACTTTCGCCAGCCAGCCGGGAGCCGCCTGTGGGCCCACGGAACGCTGTTCATGCCCGTAGAGCCCGGGGCCGTACTGGAGGTGTTCCGGTGACTCTGAAGTGTCGGCGACGTTTTTGGTGCATTGCATTCTGCTTATTTCTCCTGTTGCTTCGAAAGCTTCTCCGCTTCTCCCCGGCGGTGTGCCTCCCCTACTCGATCACGATCACGTCCGTTCGGCGGTAAGAGCGGAAGGCGCCGCCTCTCGCGGGGGACCAACGGCCACCTGCCTGTGGATCGGGTTTCGGTACGCGAGTCGCAAAGCCACCGTGCCCATGGTGCCGTGAGGAAGTACCCGGCTACTTCCGTGGACCGCGTTGGAACCATACGGGGCCCGAGGCGTCGCCGTTACCAAGTGTTAGCGATCAGCGATCAACGTGGCGTCGAAACGTCCCCGTCAAGAACAGATGAACAGGGTAACCTCTGAAGGTCCGGATTGCCGTACTCCCCAGTCACATGCTATGGTGAGGCTCAATCGTCTTTACATTCTGCGATTCCACAAGAAGCGCGGAGGTTCCTGGGGGGGTTGCATGCCGGAGATCTGCAGGTTCTTTGGCATCGTGATCAAGATGTTCTATAATGATCATCAACCGCCGCACTTTCATGCGGAGTACTCGGGAGCGGAGGCGTTGATTCTCATCGAATCTCTGGAGATCTACCGTGGCGAGTTCCCACGTCGGGCCCTGGCACTCGTGCTGGAATGGGCTGTGCTCCATCGCGATGAGCTTCGGGGTGCCTGGCAGATGGCCCAGGGGGGTCGCTCGCCGCAACCGATTTCGCCCTTGGAATAGCGAGGGACGTGCATGAGCATGGTCCGCATCCGCGCCGTTGAACCGCTCGATGGCTTCCGCCTCCGCCTTCACCTGACCAATGATACGGTTGTCGAGCGGGACGTCCGCCCCCTCCTGCGTGGGCCGATCTTTGACGAACTCCTCCAGTCACCCCAGAAATTCCGCGACGTGCGCGCCGAGGGTGGAACGGTGGTCTGGGAAAATGGTGCCGATCTCTGCCCGGATGTCTTGATTTGGGGCGGACCGCCGCCGGCCGCCCCGAGCAGCATTCCCTCATCCGTCTCCACGACCACTGCCTAAGCCGTTGTCACAAAATAAGTTGAGCGGAGACATTCCGAAACGGCATAAGGAGCCGTAACGAAATAGAAAGAGATGTATAGGTTTTTTCGTAACGGCTCCTAACCATCGCGCGGTCGCGATTCCGGGACCACCCCTGCTTCGTTTCCATGTGCCGAGCGATTTCCGCGTTCTGGTGTTCCACTCCCGGCTAGCATCGACCACCTGCCTCTCAACATCATATCTTGTCGAACCCCCGATCCTGGAGATCGTGGAGCATCTCCTTGAGTCGCCGGCGGGCGGTCTGGATCTTGGAATCGGTGGCTGCCGCAACCTCTTGCAGTACGGATGACCAGCAGGCAGGGGGCAGCTGGCAGTGGGCAGTGGGCAGTAGACGAACGGGTCGGGTAGTCAACTGGTCGATTCGGCGACTGGGCGGATTGGCGACTGGGCAATTGGGCGACAGGACGACGCGGGTTCCGACGTGGGGAGCCTCCTTTCTAGGGCCAGAGGTCAAGGAGTGCTCAGCGCTCAGCGGTCAGCGAAAGAGAACAGGAGACCAGAACCGGTCGATGGCGAGAGGATGGCATGGGGGTGTGACATCTGGGGTCACTTTGCAGGCGGCCGGCAGGCAGACGACAGCGATCAGAGGGACGGAGGACGGAGGACGGAGGACGGATGGCAGAGCGCAAGGCGGGAGGTTGAGTGGCCTTGGCAAGCAAGGGGCGGATTCTGGATCGCTGTGATCACGACGCGGATAGGAGCGGTCGGGGGCACGAGGGGCCGACACGCGAGAATCAGCGCGAAACCGCGAGGCGCTGTGGCAATGGGCGGTATGTGCGAAAGCGTTGGAAGGGCAGGACAGCGGCTCCCGTCAGAGCCACTTTTTGAGGTTCTCCCAATCCACCTCAACGTCGCGGAGAATCTTCCGGAGCAGGCGAAAGCCCATGCGCTCCAGTGCGCGCACGAGCTCGCGGGGCTTGACCATGGGAGCGCCCGCAGGCGTCACGCCGCAACCTCGATACGCTTCACTCCGATGATCTCCGCCTGGCGGGGAATGTCAGCCCCTCGCGCCTTCAGGTCGGCGAGACAAAGCGCGATCACATCGCGTATGTTCTTGATGGCTTCTTCGTACGTTCGGCCTTGCGTATAGCAGGCCTTGAGAGCGGGACATTCCGCTACAAAGAACCCGGCCTCGTCTTGCTCCATGACCACCTGGAATTCATGCATACGGTTGCCCACTACACCGCCGCTCGCGCCCCCCACCGACGGCTTCTTGCTGCCTAATCTCATCCGTGCTCTCCTTTTCACCTCGACCACACCTCCCGGGGATGACAGCGGGCAATCGCGAGCACGCTATCGGGGCGGCCACACTCACCTCTTCCCCTCCGCACGAGCGATTTCAAGGCGGAGTCTACCAGTGCCCGCGCAGGGTGGCAATTCCGATCCGCGGACGATGGTCCGTGGGCACGGGCCGGGACTCAGGATTGGGGGCAGGCGAGCGAGGCCGGTTGACAACGTGTAGGAGTGCTCGGGGTAATTAGCCCCGATCCGAAGAAAGGTGCCCATCGCAACGGGGTCGGGGCGTGTATTGCGCATGACCTTCGGTTCGCGATTCCCCTGGTGACACTGTACGCACGTGGACAGTGAGGCGGGAGAGGTGAGGCGAACGCGGACAGAGAACAAGACGCGGGGGGCGTCTTGACAACGTCGGAAGATCCGGCTACCTTACTAAGTAAGATTCGTCCATAGGAGGTTCGTGCCATGCGGACGACACAGACCTGGACCGTATCGCTGCCCCCGAACTTGCTTCGGGAAGCGGAGCGCACCGCGAAGGAAGAGGACCGGACGAAGAGCGAGCTGGTCCGCGAAGCGCTGCGGATGTATATCGAGGAGCGCCGCTGGCGGAAGCTCCAGCGCGAAACGGCTGCCCGCGCCGAGGTCCTCGGCCTGCGGAACGAGGAGGATGTGACCCGTCTCGTCCATGCCGGACGGAAGTAGCCCGCCATGCGCGCGGTCCTGGACACCAACGTCCTGATCTCTGCCCTCGCCTTCCCGGGCAGCAAACCGGATCAGGTCCTTCAGCGCGTCCGCCGAGGTGAGGTGGAACTCTTCCTATCCCCGTTCATCCTGGCCGAGTTCGAACGCATCCTGCGCGATAAGTTCCGCTTCACCAAGCGGCAGACCGACGAGCGGGTGGCGGTCATCCGGCGCATGGCGACCCTCGTCGAACCCACGGAACGGATCGCCCTGGTGGTCGCCAAGGACGACGACAACCGCATCCTGGAGTGCGCCGTGGCGGCACGCGCGGATTATCTCGTGACGGGCGACAAGGAGCACTTGCTGCCGCTCCGGTCCATCGGGGCGACCCAGATCGTCACGCCCGCCGCGTTCCTCGAACTGGGATAGAGCGTTCCCACCGGGACGTTTGTGTGTGCGCTTGATTGACACCGCAGCGGGAACTGGAGTTCGAGGTGGCTTTCCTGCGCAGCCTGACGACACAAGAACGGTTCACCCTGATGTTCCGCAAGTCCCGCGAACTCGCCGAATCCCTGGCACTCCATGGACACCGAAAGCCTGCTGCGGTACAGCCACCTTGCCGACCGGGTTCTCGCCGCCGCCGTCGGGGTCCGTCCGGCGCTTCAGGCGAACGGGTCCGCCAGCCAGGCTGAGGGGGGCGCTCGATAGACACCTTTTTTGACACCTGGGCATAGGAAACGGGCAAAAACGAAACGCGAGGTTGTCGTAACCTCGCGTTTCTGCTTGGTGGCCCTATCGGGATTCGAACCCGAGTTTCAGCCTTGAGAGGGCCGCGTCCTAGGCCGGGCTAGACGATAGGGCCAAGCTTTATTCACTTGTTGGCTGCGGGGCAGGGATTCGAACCCCAATAGGCAGATCCAGAGTCTGCTGTCCTACCGTTAGACGACCCCGCAACGCAGCGGAAAAGAAAGTCCAAAGGCCACGTCTTTGCCTTTGGACGGGGCGGAGTATCGCCCGGTCCGACCCGGTTTGTCAAGCCCAAAAGCGGCCGGGGGGTCATAGCGCAAAGGGCCTGGCGCATGGCGCATGGCGCAAAGTGCAGAGCGCCAGATCGACGCGCGCTGCCGCCTCTCTGCTTGCACTTCGTCGTTCGGCGCTTTGCGCTCTGCGCTTGGCACTCTGCGTCCAGCGCTTTGCGCCATGCGCTTTGCTCGTTCAGAGCGTCCCGCGCAACCCGAGCGCGTCGGCGGCGCCCCGCATCGCCTGGATGACGAAGGCGATGTGCTCGTTGAGATCCACCCCGAGCGCCTCGGCGCCCTTGACGATGTCCTCGCGGCTCACCTGCCGCGCGAAGGCCTTGTCCTTCATCCGCTTCCGGACCGAGGAGGCCTCCAGGTCCAGGACGCTCTTGGTGGGCCGCACCAGGGCCGCCGCGGTGATGAAGCCGCAGAGCTCGTCGCAGGCGAAGAGCGCCTTCTCCATGGGGGTCTCGCGCGACACCCCGGAGTAGTCGGCGTGGGACTGGACGGCCCGCACCACGTGTTCGGGGTAGCCCTTCTCGCGCAGGATCACGGGGCCCTTGATGGCGTGGCCGGCCTCGGCGCTCGGGTACCGCTCGTAATCGAAATCGTGAATCAGACCCACCACCCCCCACTCGTCCGGATCGCCCCCGAACTTCCCCGCGCAGGCCCGCATGGCCGCTTCAACCGCCAGGGCGTGCTTGAGCAGACTCTCGTTCTGCGTGTACTCGGTGAGGAGCGCCCATGTCGCCTGCCTATCCATCCTTGGCCCCCGCTTCTTCCTCGAGTTCGTCGTGCAGTGTCTGCAACCGCGTGATCTCGCACCGCCGGGTTCCGCCGGGCGTCCGGACCACCACCGTGTCCCCCTCCCGCTTGCCGATCAACGACTGGCCGACCGGCGAGCCGGGCGAGATCCACCCCTTCGCGGTGTCGACCTCTTCCGAGGCGACCAGGCGATAGGTCCGCTCCTCGCCGGTCTCCTCCTCCGTCAGGTGCACGGTGGAGCCGAACGCCACCCGATCCTTGGGCACCCGCGAGAGATCGATCGCTGGACAGCTCGGCGATCCGCCGCTGCAGCTGTCCGACCCGCGCGTGGACAAACCCCTGGCGATCCTTGGCAACCTCGAACTCTCCGTTCTCGCGGATGTCACCCAGCTCCCGGGCGATCCGGATCCGCTCGGGCAACTCCACGCGCAACTCCCGTTCGAGCAGCGCGAGCTGCTCCTTCAATCGCTCCACGACCTGGCTTGTTGCCACGCTGATGTCTCCCCTCTCCCCACGATCATTCCGCCGTCGCGGCGCTGCCGTCCGCCCTCGCGTTCGTCAGCGGCGCTGCAGTGCGCGATCCAGCCTCGCCAACGCCTCGTCTCGCCCCAGCAGGACGAGGATCGGAAAGATCGGCGGGCTGGCCGCCGTCCCCGTGAGCGCCACCCGGATGGGCTGCGCGTAATCCACCATCTTCCCGCCGACCCGCTCCGCCACGCCCCGCACCTCGTGCTCCAGCGCCTCCGCGGAGAGGTCCGGGCGCTCCGCCACCAGCCGACGCACCTCCGCCAGGTTGGCCAGGTGTTTGGGCGTGAAGAACTTCTCCGCCGCCTTGGGATCGAACGCGGCCGGCGGCGCGAAGAGATACGCCATGGCGCGGGCCAGCTCCAGGAGCGTCTTGACCCGCTCCACGAACAGCGGGATCGCGGCGGCAAGCCAGGCCTGTCCGCGCGCCTCGACGGCCCGCGCCTCCACACCGGCGGCGGCCCAGAAGGGGGCGAGCAGCCCCGCGATCCGCTCGGGCGGCGTGGTGCGAATCCAGTGCGCGTTCAGCCAATCCAGCTTGGCGTGGTCGAAGACCCCCGGCGCCGAGCCGACCTTGTCCAGCCGGAAGGCGGCGATCAGCTCCGACCGCGTGAACACCTCTTGATCCCCGTGGGCCCAGCCCAGCCGTACCAGGTAGTTCACCAGGGCGTCGGGCAGATACCCCTTCGTCTGGTACTCGTGCAACGCCACGTCGCCGTGCCGCTTGCTGAGTTTCTCGCGGTCGCTGCCCAGGACCAGCGGGATATGGCCGAAGGCCGGCAGGGGATACCCGAGGGCCTCGTACAGCAGGATCTGCCGTGGGGTGTTGGGGATGTGGTCCGCGCCGCGCACCACGTGGGTGATCCCCATCAGGGCGTCGTCCACCACCGCCGCGAAGTTATAGACCGGTGTCTCCCGATCGTCCGAGCGGACGATGATGAAGTCGTCGATCTCCTCGGCCGCCACCTCGATCCGGCCCTGGACCAGATCGTCCCAGACCACCGCGGCCTGCCCCGCCACGTGAAACCGGATGGCGGCCCGGCGGCCCGTCCACCGGACCCTGCTCCCGGCAGGGGCACAGGTGCCGCAGCGACTGCTTGGCGGCCCGCGCCGCCTCGCGTCGCGTCGCCAACTCTTCCGCCAGACAGGTGCAGGGATACGCCTTCCCCTCGGCCACCAGCCGCGTCACCTGCGCCCGGTACAGCGTCTCGCGCTCGAGCTGCCGGTAGGGTCCCACCGGCCCACCCACGTCCGGCCCCTCGTCCCAGTCCAGCGCCAGCCAGCGCAGACCGTCCAGGATCGCGCGGACGGCATCCTCGGTGGAGCGCTCGACATCGGTGTCCTCGATACGCAGGATGAACGTCCCGCCCTGCGCCCGGGCGAAGAGCCAGTTGTAGAGGGCGGTTCGCACCCCGCCGACGTGCAGGTACCCGGTGGGGCTGGGCGCAAAGCGCACCCGAACCCCCCCGACAGGAGGAGCTGCCATGGACGTCTCCGGATCGCTGAAAGTCCGCGATCTCACCCGCGGCGTGCGTGACGCCGCATCGCAGGTAAGCCGTTGTCAAAGAATAACTTGACCAGAGAAATTCTGGAAACGGCATAAGGGGCCGTAACGAAATTGTAAAGTTGATCAAGCTATTTCGTAACGGCTCCTAAGGCGCGTATTCTGTCCCAATGCCGACGCCCGGTCAAGCAGAAGTAGAGCGAGCGATCAGCGGTCAGCGCTCAGCGGTCGAGCGCCCGACGGGGCGCAGGCACGTCGGAAGGTGTCGGCACTGCCGATCGGGCCGAGATTTCGCTTGTGTTTGCCGGTCGAGCGCACATAGAATGTCCGCCATTGACCCGGGTCCCGTGGTTCACGCCTCAGGGCCCCAAACAGTGCGCAGGGACGTCGACCCGGGTGGGGCTCGCGAGGCATCCAGCTAACGGAGCAGGCGGCAGAGGAGGCGTGCGAAGACCATGGCACAAGTCAACCTGGAAAACGTCTGGAAACAGTTCGACTCGGTGGTGGCGGTCCGCGACGTGAGTCTCACCATCAACGACAAGGAGTTCGTCGTCCTGGTCGGGCCGTCCGGGTGCGGGAAGTCCACCACCCTCCGGATGGTCGCCGGCTTGGAAGAGATTACCAAGGGGACCATCAAGATCGGCGACCGCGTGGTCAACGACGTCCCGCCCAAGGACCGGGACATCGCCATGGTCTTCCAGAACTACGCCCTCTATCCTCACATGTCCGTCTACGACAACATGGCGTTCGGTCTGAAGCTGCGCAAGTTCCCCAAGCCGGAGATCCAGCAGCGCGTCCAGGAGGCGGCGGTGCTCCTGGGCATCCAGGAGCTCCTGCAGCGCAAGCCCCGCGCCCTGTCCGGCGGTCAGCGCCAGCGCGTGGCCGTCGGCCGCGCCATCGTGCGCAAGCCGCAGGTCTTCCTCTTCGACGAGCCGCTCTCCAACCTGGACGCCAAGCTGCGCGTGGCCATGCGCGCCGAGCTGAAGAAGCTCCACGACCGGCTGCAGGCCACCGTGATCTACGTGACCCACGACCAGGTCGAGGCCATGACCATGGGCGACCGGATCGTGATCATGAAGGACGGTCTCATCCAGCAGGTCGGCGCCCCGCTGGAGGTCTACGCCCACCCGCAGAACCAGTTCGTGGCGGGCTTCATCGGCTCCCCGGCCATGAACTTCATCTCGTGCACCGTGTCCGGCAAGGACGGTCAGCTCTTCTTCACGAACCCCGGCCTCAACCTGGTGGTGCCGTCCTCGCGGGCCAAGGCGTTGGCCGCATACGCGGGCAAGCCCGTCACCATGGGGGTCCGGCCCGAGGAGTTGAGGGAGGCCACGGCGCAGGATCCCGCCAACACCGTGTTCGAGGCCACGGTCGAGGTGGTGGAACCGATCGGCCACGAGATCTATCTGGACGTGAAAGCCGGCCCCGTCGAGCTGATCGCGCGCGTGAGCCCCGATACGCCTGCCAAGGTCGGGCAGAAGATCAGGTTGGCCGCGACCGTGGAGAAGCTCCACGCCTTCGATCCGCAGACCGAGAAGGCGATCGGGTAGGCCGTATCCGCCGCGTTGTTGTCCATCCCGATGACCGGACGGTCCCTGCCGTCCGGTCATCGGTTTTTGGGGCTCGCATCCGCACCCTGCTGGCCCCACGCCGACCCCTGCCTCCAGCACCGCATCGGGCAGGCACCGTACTGCGCTGGTATCCGGTCCGTCACCGAAAGGCGCGGGGAAAGAGGCGCCGGGCGTTGTCCGTGGTGGCCCGGGCGACCGTGTCGACGGACACCCCCTTGAGGTCCGCCACCGCCCGGCAGGCGATGGCGAGGTTGGCCGGTTCGTTCCGGACCGCCGGGTTCGGGCCCCAGGACGGGCGAGTCGGTCTCCAGCAGGAGGCAATCCAGCGGAAGGTATCGCACGAGCTTCTGCTTCTGCGGCGACCGCACCACGGAGGGCGGGATCGAGAAGCTGTAGCCCGCGTCCACGCCGGCGGCGGCGGTCGCCGCCTTCCCGTCAAAGGCGTGCAGGAGAACCCGCCGCGCGTTGCGCGACGTCAGGAAGGCGATGGCGTGCCGCCCGGCCGACCGGGAGTGGACGTTGAGCGGCAGGGCGAGCTCGTCGGACAGTGCGACGAACTCCTCCAGGATCGCCTCCTGCACCCGCCACTCCGCCTCCGTCTTGACCGCCCAGCGGTCCAGCCCGACCTCGCCCAGCGCCACCAGCCGGTCCGCGTTCTGCCGGGCGAAGGCGATGACCGCGGAGGCCGCCTCGCGATCCAGCACCGTCGGGTACAGGCCGGCGGCCGGCTTGATCATCGGGTGCCGGCGGGCGAGATCGAGGATGCGCTCCGCGTCGGCCAGCGTCTCCCCGACCGTGACGATCCCGGCTACGCCGGCCGCGTCGGCGCGCGCCAGCACCGCGGGGAGATCCTCGGCGAATTCCGGCGCGGCCAGATGGGCGTGGGCGTCAAAGAGCCGCATGCCCTCACCCGGCGGTCGGCCGCCGGTCGGCCACGGACGGCGGTGGGGACAGCGAGGCCGCCAGCGCCTCGGCCCGATCCACCAGCGCGCGGATCTCGTCGAACCCCTTCTGCCAGAAGGCCGGATCGTGGAAGTCCACGCCCAGCGGCCGGAGCAGCGCCTCCGGCGAATCCGAGCCGCCCGCCTCCAGCAGGCCCAGGTACTTCGGCACGAAGGCGGCCCCCTCCTCCTTGTAGCGCCGGTAGAGGGACAGGACCAGGAGCTCCCCGAAGACGTAGCTGTAGCAGTAGAAGCGGGAGTGGATGAAGTGCGGGATGTACGACCATCCCCAGCGGTAGGCCTCGGTGGACTCCACCGCGTCCCCGTAGTAGGGCCGGTTGGCGTCCAGCCAGAGGCGGCAGACCGCATCCGCCGTGAACCGGCCGGTCGGGCGGCGGGCGAAGACGGCCTGCTCGAATCGCGTGAGCACCGCCTGACGATAGACCGTGGCGCAGGTGTCCTCGATCTTGCCGCAGAGCAGCGCGAGTTGCACGCGGGGATCCGACTCGGACGAGAGTAAATGGTCGAAGACCAGGAACTCCCCGAAGACCGAGGCGGTTTCCGCGGTGGTCAGCGGGGTGTCGTAATTGAGCAGCGTCTGGGCCCGGGCCAGCCACCCGTGCACGCCGTGGCCCAGTTCGTGGGCCAGCGTCATCACGTCCCGCAGATTGCCGGTGTGATTGCACAGCACGTAGGGGTGCAGGAGCGGTGACGGCGAGGCGCAGAACGCGCCGTCCTGCTTGCCCGGCCGCAGCTCGGCGTCGATCCAGCGCCGCTCGAAGAACTGGCGCGCCGCCGCGGCAAAGGCGGGCGAGAAGGCCTCGAAGGCGTCCAGGACCAGCTGCCGGGCACGATCGAAGGTGGCCCGCGGCAGCTCGGCGCCGATCGGCGCGTACTGGTCGTACAGGGCCAGCCGCGGGAGATCCAGCAGCGTCGCCTTGACGCGGAAGTAGCGCTGCGCCTCGCCGAAATTCCGCTCGGTCACGGCCAGCATCCGTTCCACCGCCTCGGCGTCGATCTCGTTGGCGAGATGGCGGGTCGCCATGGGGTGCGGGAATCGTCGCAGGCGGTCGATCGTCAGGTGGTCCTGCACCAGCGTGTCGTACACGAAGGTCAGGACCAGCGCGTTCCGCTCCAGGACCTCGAAGAGCGTCTCGTGCGCGCGCCGCCGGAGGTCGCGGTCCGCCTCGTGGGACAGCGCCAGGATCTCGCTCAGCGTGAGCCGCTCCTCCCGGCCGTCGCGCCGGAAGGGGAACGCCAGGCTGCTGGTCAGCTCCGTGAACAGGCGGCCGAAGGCGCGCGGGCCGGTATTGTCCCGCTCGTTCAGGAGGCGCTCCTCCGGCTCCGACAGGGTGTGCGGGCGCATCTGCCGCGCCTGCCGGAGAAAGTGTCGATAGCCGGCCAGGGCGGGGTGGTCGAGCAGCGGCGCGGCCGCGTCGTCCGGGACCTCCAGCCATTCCAGCTCGAAGAAGAGCACCAGGTTCCCGATCTCCGTCAGGTGGTGCTCGACCCGCTCCCGCAGGTCCCGGAACTCCGGCCGGCTGGTGTCCGACGCGTACAGGAGACCGGCGAAGGCGCCGACGCGCTCCAGGTCTGCCTGGATCCGTTCGATCTCCAGGATCGCCCCCAGGAGGTGGTCCGGCGCGGGGCCGCCGGGGACGCGGATGGTCCCGCGATACCGCTCGCCGAACCGCTCGGCGCGGGCCCGGCAGGTCGCGAAGGCGTCCTGGATGGCCGGGTCGTCGTGGGAGGCGAACAGGTCGCTCAAATCCCACCGGACGCCGGCCGCGGCAGCAGTCTGGTCGCTCACGGGTGGCTCCTTTCGGCAGACGGGGAGGCCGGGGCAAGGCGACCCCCGACCGCAAGCGATTCTACGAGGGAAACCCCCGAAAGGCAACCGCGGCGCGGCAGCCGCGCCAAAGGCGTTTCGGCGGTCCGGTCCGGTGTGCTATGCTCTGCGGCGTGGGTCACCGGGCCGCCCACTCGAGGAGAAACGTGGACACCATCCCCGAACCGTTGTCGCGCATCCTGCCGCAGGTCAGCCGATCGTTCGCCTTGAGCCTCGGCGTCCTCCCGCGGTCGCTCCGCGGGCCGTTGGGTCTCGCCTATCTGCTGGCACGGGCGGCTGACACCATCGCCGACACCCGCCTGGTGCCGCGCGCCGCTCGCTTGCGCGCGCTCGAGCGCTTACGGAACGCGCTGGACGATCCGGCCTCCCCCGATCTGGCGGAGATCGCCGGCGCCCTGTCCGGCCCGCAGCGCATCCCGGCAGAGCGCGAGCTCCTGCTCCGCCTCCCGGCGTGCCTCGCCGCCCTGGCGGCGCTGCCGGCTGACGACCGGGCGCGCATCCGCCGCGTCCTCGGGCTGCTCATCGAGGGAATGCAGGCCGATCTCACCACCTTCCCCGGTGAGGATGCGGCGGGACTCGCCGCCCTGGAGTCCCGAGCCGATCTCGACCGCTACACCTATTACGCCGCGGGCTGCGTGGGGGAATTCTGGACCGAGATGGCCATGGCGCACCTGCCCGGCTGCGCCCGATGGAATCCGGACGTCATGCGCGCTCGGGGCGTGCGCTTCGGACAGGCCCTGCAGATGACGAACGTCCTCCGCGATGTGGCCCAAGACCTCCGGATCGGGCGGTGCTATCTGCCCCGCCAGCTCCTGGCGGCCTGCGGGCTCGCGCCCGCCGACCTGCTCGATCCGGCGGCCGCGCAGCGGGTGCGCCCCGTGCTCGACGACCTGGCGGCCTCGGCGCGAGACGGCTTTCGCGAGGCCTGGGAATACACCCGCGCCATCCCCCGGTCCGAGATGCGGTTGCGCCTGGCCTGCGCCTGGCCGATGCTGATCGGCCTCCGGACTCTCGAGCGCATCCGGCACGCCGAGACCCTGCTCGACCCTGCGGTCACCGTCAAGATCCCGCGCGCCGCCGTGTACGGGGTGCTCTGCTGCTCCGCCGCGCTCGTCTGGTCCAACGCCGGGCTGGGCGGCTACTGCCGGGCGCTGGACCGTCGCCTGGACGGCGGGTGGGCGGGCACCTGATGCGCCGAAGGACCGGCCCGACGCTGCGCGCGCACGTCTGGGTGTCGGGACGGGTCCAGGGGGTCTATTTCCGAGCCTACGCCGAGGACGAGGCGGCGTTCCGGAAGGTGGCCGGCTGGATCCGGAACGCCCCCGACGGCCGCGTGGAAGCCGTCTTCGAGGGCGCACCGGAGGCCCTCGAGGCGATGATCCGGTGGTGTCACCGGGGCTCCCCCGCCTCCGACGTCACCGCCGTCGACGTCGTCTGGGAGGAGGCCCAAGGCCTGACCGGCTTTGCCGTGCGTGGCTGACCGAGAGACTGGAGGAAACCGTGTGTCCTGCTGACGACCCCCCGCGCATCACGGGCATTCTCGAAACCGTCCTCTACGTGGCCGATCTCGACCGGGCGGAGCGCTTCTACCGCGAGGTGATGGCCCTCAAGCTGATCGGCAAGGAGGCCGACCGGCACGTCTTCTTCCGCGTCGGGACCGGCGTCCTGCTCCTCTTCCACGCCGCGCGCACCCGCCGCTCGGAGCACCTTCCCCCCCACGGGGCGGACGGCGAGATCCACGTCTGCTTCACCGTCGCGCCGGCCGAGTACGAGGCATGGAAACAGCGCGTCCTGGACCATCAGGTGACCATCCAGAAGGAGATCACCTGGCCGGTGGGCCGCTCCTTCTACTTCCGGGATCCGGACGGAAACCTGCTGGAGCTGGCCGACGCCGACATCTGGCCCCGCTGAGGACGCCATGCCGCCACGGAACGGTCAGTGTCCCCGCTGCCGGCGGGAATACCCCTGGGGCACCACCACCTGCCCCGTGTGCCATGTCGGGCTGGAACTCTTCGCGCCGGCGCGGACGGTCATGCCCGACACGCCGGTGTTCGAGACGGGCGACCGGCCCTCCGCGGACATCGTGGCCGGCCTGCTCGGCACGCAGGGAATCCCCTGCACGATCCGTGGGACCGACGGCATCCTCCATGCCGTCCTGGGGCGTTCCGGTTCCTGGTGGGTGCTGGTTCCCGCCGCGGACGCGGCGCGGGCGCAGGAGATCCTGGACGCCGAGATCGGCCGCGAGGAGCCGACCTGACAGGCTGCTGAAAAAGGCCCATCTGCGGCGTTGGAGCGCTCGGGCGTTCGCTGCAGCGTACCTGGAGTACGCCTGGACCCAGCTGCGCTGGGTGCCCCGCCCTTTGCGCGCCGCCTGGCATCTGGACCTTTTTGAGCGGCCTGGGCACAAACGGGTCTTCCAGCATCCTAAGACGGAGGGTCCTCCGCGGTGCCGAGCGCGGGCTACTCGTGGAGCCGCCGGAACACCAGACAGTCGTTGTGCCCCCCGAACCCGAACGAGTTCGACAACGCCACGTCCAGGCGCGCGGGTCGCGCCACGTTCGGCACGTAGTCGAGGTCGCACTGGAGGTCGGGACACGCCTGGTTGATGGTGGGCGGGAGGATCTGATCCCGCAACGCCAGGATGCAGGCCACCGCCTCGATCGCCCCGGCGGCCGAGACGGCATGGCCGATCATCGACTTGATGGAACTGACCGGCACCCGGTAGGCGCGCGGACCGAAGAGTGTCTTGATGGCCAGCGTCTCCACCCGATCGTTCATCTGGGTGGAGGTCCCGTGGGCATTGATGTAATCCACCTCCCCCGGCGTCATCCCGGCGTCGGTCACGGCCCGCTCCATGGCCAGGATGGCGCCTCGCCCCTCGGGATCCTCGTCGGTCAGGCGATAGGCGTCACAGGCCGTTCCGTACCCCGCCAGCTCGCACAGGATGGGCGCGCCCCGCTGCCGCGCGAGGTCCAGTCGCTCCAGCGTCAGCACGGCGCCGCCCTCGGCCAGGACGAACCCGTCCCGGGCTTCGTCGAAGGGGCGGCTGGCCCGCGCCGGATCCTCGTTGCGGGTGGACAGGGCCCCCAGGATCGAGAACATCAGCATCTGGCTGGGCGACACGATGCATTCGGCCCCTCCGCAGATCGCCCGGTCCAGCGTCCCCCGGCGGATCGACCGGTATGCCTCGCCGATGGCTTGGGCGGAACTGGTGCAGGCCGTCTGGATGGTGCACACGGGGCCCGTCGCGTGATACATGCGGGCCAGCCGGACGGTCGCGTACTGCGGCAGCAGCCGGTGGAGCTGGCGGCCCCGAAAATCGCGACAGTACCGCGGGAAAAAAGCGGAGGGCACGATGTCCGGCGCGCCGTCGTGCCGGGACCGGTAGGCCGCCTCGGCCATCCGCTCGATGTCGATCTTGTCGCCGTAGGAGCCGAACAGGACGCCGACCCGCTCCCCGCCCAGCGCGGCCTGCCAGCCGGAGGCCTCGTAGGCTTCCTGCCCCGCCGCCAAGGCGAAGAGGAGCGACCGAGGCTCGGCCGACGGAACCCCCAGGCGCCGGCCCCACGCCTCCAGCGCGGCGCGGTCCCGGACGTACCCCGCGATCCGCGCCGGGAGACCCGAGGCGTCGAAATGCTCGATGGGGGCGATCCCCGACCGGCCGGCCAGGAGGGACGCCCAGAACGGTTCCACCCCGATCCCGATCGGGGTGAGCACGCCCATTCCGGTCACCGCGACACGCGTGTCCGCCATCCCGTCCCCGACCCGGTTAGGAGCCGTCACGAAACAACTTGGCCGTTTGTTGATTTCGCAACGGCTCCCCATGCCGTTTCCGAAATTCCTCCGGTCAAGCCACTCCATGACGACGGCTTAGAGCGTGAGGGAATAGCCCCCGTCCACGACCAGGACCTGGCCGCGGATCATCCCGGCCTGGGGACTGCACAGAAACAACACCGCCTCGGCGATGTCCGTGGGCTCGGCGATCCGGCCCGCCGGCGTTCGGCGGCCGATCTCGTCGAGCACCGTCTCCATCTCGGCCAGTTCCCGCCAGGAGTCGGTGGCCACGGCGCCGCCGGAGACCGCGTTGACGGCGATCCCGAGGGGCCCGTACTCGACCGCCAGGTACCGTGTCAGCGACTCCAGCGCCCCCTTGGCCGCCCCCATGCCCGCGTAGTTGGGGATCGTCCGCTGCGACCCGAGGCTGCTCACCGCCACCATGCGGCCCCGCCGGCCCTGCATCAACGGCACCGCCGCCTGCGCGCAGAGCAGGAACGCCCGGGGGTGGGTGTGCATCATCCAGTCCCAGTGCTTGGGGGTCAGCTCTCCCGCGGGCCGAAAGACGCCCGAGGCGGCGTTGCTGACCAGGATATCCAGCCCGCCAAACCGCGCGCCCACCTCGTCGAACAGCCGCCGGATCTGGTCGGGGTCTTTCATGTCCGCCTGGACGACGTGCGCCTGCACTCCGCACGATCGGATCGCCGCTGCCGCCTGCTCCGCCGCCTCGCGGTTGAGGTAGTAATTGACCACCACGTTCGCACCCGCCGCGGCCAGCCGCACCGCGATGGCGCGGCCGATGCCGCGGCCGGCGCCCGTCACCACCGCCGTCTGCCCCTCAAGCATCGCGCACCGTCCCGGCCGGAGGTTCCGCGGCTGGCCGCGGATCGGCGGCCAACGTCGCGAGGTCCGTGGTGAGCACCTCGTAGAACTCACGCAGGCGCAGGCAGGCGCGCGCCGTTTGCGTGTCCGAGGCCGCGGGACGCAAGCGATAGCCGAACGACATGCGCGCCACCGTCCGCTCCCCGACCGAGGCCGAGGCCCGCACCTCCGCCGCGTCCGCCGTCTGCCGGGCCAGGACCACGTGGACCTCCAGCAGGTCGCCGGGCTGGACGAAGTGCTGCATCTTGGCGTTCGCGATCTCGGTCAGACTGGGGAGGCAGGCGAATGCCGCCGACGCCGCCAGCAGCAGGCGGGCCGCCTGATCGCAGGTCTCCAGGATCAGACAGCCGGGCATGACCGGCCGTCCCTCGAAGTGGTCGGCGAAGAAGTCCTCGCTGTTGCTGACGTTCTTCCGGACGACGACCTCCTTCCCCGGCGTCAGTCGGACGATTCGATCCACGAACAGAAAACGCATGGGGCGGTTCCCTTCGGTCCGGTTCAGGCGGCGCGCAGGCGCGTGCCGAGCTTGGCGCAGATGAAATCCACCAGCGCGCCGACGGTCAGGAGGTCCAGCGTGCGCTCTCGCAGCCGGCGGGCACTGAGGTCGGTGCGCATGAGCGCCAGCAGGCCCTGCCGGTCCGCGTCGCTGACGCCGAAGCCCAGCGCCGCGAATTCGCTCACCAGCCGGTCCAGCAACGCGCGTCCCAGTTCGTCCGCCGCCCCGGGACCGGCGGCGAGGCCCGTGGCGGACTGCAACTGCTCCACGATCTTCACCAGTCCGCCGGCCTCCTGCGCCCGCAACGTGTCGGCCGTGACCGTCACGTCGTATCGCCGGTGCAGGATCTCCGCCAGCGCCTGGTGGATCAGCGCCGTCCAGGCCATGATCCGCGTGCGGATCTCCGCGGTCTGCAGATCGACGCCCAGCGTTTGCTGGATCTCGAAGCCGATGTCGAGAAAGTCGATCGACTCCGCACCCAGCTCCCGGACCACGGAGGCCGCCGGGGTCACCGCGGCCTCCGGGACGTCCAGAGACTCTGCCAGGATCTTCCGCAGGGCCGCCTCGACCTCGGGCCGACTCCACTCGCGTTTCTGGTCCACCGACGACTCAATCATCGCTTCCCCCGTCCGACATGCTGAAATACCCACGTCGCTCAGGCTGCTCAAAAAGGCCCAGATGCCAGGCGGCGGGCCGACGGCCGAGCGAGGCGTACTGGAGGTACGCCGCAGCGAGTGCCGAGGCCGGCCAACGCAGCAGATGGCCCTTTTTCAGCAGCCTGCTAGAGCAGACCGCCGTCCACCGGGAACACCTGCCCGGTGATATACGCTGCCGCGTCCGAGGCCAGGAACACCACCAGGGGCGCCACGTCCTCGGGGCGGCCGACCCGACGGAGCGGGATGCGCTCGCGGATGGCCTCCTCGGCGAACGGCAGGAGGGCGCGGCTCATGTCCGTCTCGATCAACCCCGGCGCCACCGCGTTGACGGTAATGCCCCTCGGCCCGAACTCCGTCGCCATCACCCGCGTCAGCGCGTTGACCGCCGCCTTGGAGGCGGCGTAGTTCCCCTGGCCCCGATGTCCCCGCCAGGCGCCGACGGAACTGATGTTGATGATCCGGCCCCATTTCCGTCGGAGCATGTATGGCACCGCGGCTCGCGAGGAGGTGAACACGCCCGAGAGGTTGGTCTCGATCACGGCGTGCCAGTCGGCCTCGGCCATTTCGGGTACCAGGGCGTCCCGCACGATCCCGGCGTTATTCACCAGGATATCCAGGCGCCCGGCGCGACACGCCATCTCGTCGATCGCCGCCGCGGTCGCGTCGCGATCGCACACATCCGCCTGCCGGCAGGCGGCGGTACCGCCGGCCGCACGGATCTGCTCCACGACCGCGCGCGCCGCCGTCTCGTCCTGACGGAACGTGATCAGCACCGACGCCCCCGCGGCGGCCAGGGACCGACTGATCGCCGCCCCGATGCCCCGTGATCCCCCGGTCACGACCGCGGCTTTTCCGCGCAGATCGACCTGCATCGTGCCTCCCGCCGGGGGGGCGCGGGTGCCCCCGGGATTTCGCTCACACGCCGCGCGTCAACACCAGACAGGCGGCTTCCCCGAACGCGCCCAGGGCACTGACCACACCGGTACGCATCCCCGGGACGGCGCGCGGGCCATCCGCCGCCAGGGGAAGACCGCACGCCGGATCGGCTGGTCGGCAGTTCCGGCTGGGCGGAACCGTCTCCTGCTCCAATGCCAACAGCATGCCCGCCGCCTCCAGCGGACCGGCGGCGGAGACCAGATTTCCGTGGGCGCCCTTGCTGGCGTACAGGGCCGGCCAGCCCCCGGTCTCGGCCGCGAGTATCTGCCATGCCATCGCCTCGCCGAGGTCGCCCGGCACGCTCCCATCGCCATGCAGGGACACGAGGTCCGGGGCGTCGCGCCGGCTCTCCGCCAGCGCCGCACGCAGGGCGCGCGGAAGGCTGTCCCGGGCGCCGGCCGGGGAGGCGTCGGCGCTGGCTGCGCCGAACCCGGCACAGACGGCGCGGACCGCGGCGCCGCGGCGCATCGCGTGCTCCTCCGCCTCCAGGACCAGGATCGCCGCACCTTCGCCGACGACCGTGCCCTGCCGGCCCAGGCCGAACGGGCGACAGGTCCGCTCGGGAGGGGTGGCGGGCGGCGACAAGAGCTCCGTGGAGCAGAGGTCGGCGAACACCAGTTCCTCCAGCGGACACTCCGCCCCGCCGCAGAACGCCAGGTCCAACTCGCCCTCGCGGATGGCGGTCGCCGCCTGGGCAATGGCCGTCAAGCCGCCGGTCCACCCGTCGGCGACCGTACGACACGCCCCGCGCAGACCGAAATGGATGGCGAGGTGTCCCGCCGTCAGGTTAGGAACGATCTTCAGGGACAGATCCAGGGGATTCACGCCACCCAGGCACTCCCGCATCGCCTTTCCGAGATCCACACGGTGGCGGGTATCGGTCGCCTCGGCGTTCGGCAGCAGCGGAAGGACGCTCTGGATGGGATAGGGAATGAAGAGGGTCGCCAGGATCACGCCCGCCCGGACCGGATCGGGCACCGGGGCGGTGATCCCGGCGTCCGCGGCGGCCAGCGAGGCGGCGGCCATGGCGAACGTGGTGGCGCGATTGAAGAGCTTGACCTGCTTCTTGGGCACGCGCGGCACGCACGCCGCCACGGTCTGGCCCGGGACGTCCGCGCCGACGTCCACTGGAAAGCCGAGCCGGGTCAGCCGATCCACCCGGGCCACGGCCGAGCGCCCGGACACCAGTCCGTCCCAGTGCGCCTGCGAACCGATCCCCAGCGGAGAGACCACACCGACGCCGGTGATGACCGCGCGCCTGTTCATACGGGACCGACCCCTTGCCACACCCCTGGTGCGCCGCACCGTGGCGCCATCACGGACGCGTATCCACGTAGCCCAGCAGTTCCAACATGCCGGCCAGCACCTGTTCCCGCCGTGCGCCCAGCGTGCGGGACAGCGGAAGGCCGACGAACAGTAGCGCGGCGTCCGCCGCCGGGTCCGCGCCGATCGTGCATGCGGCATGCACCTCGGCCACGCCGAACACTGCGCCCGATGCATCCGGCCGGTCCCAGTCGCCCTGAAAACCCGCCAGGCTGCATCGCACGATCAGCTGGTCGCCGGCGCGCACGGGGCGCGGAAACGCCGCCCGGTTCACCTTCAGCAGCAGGGCGTGCACCTGATACCGACTCTTGACCGTGAGGAGAAACGATCCTGCGGCGGCCATGGCTTCCAGCACCAGCGACGACGGCACCTCGTCGTGCCGACGGAAGGTGCCGTCGAAGAACTCCTCGGACCGCGCGAACGCCTTCGAGGTCGTGATGGTCCCGACGCCGTGCGCGTCGATTTCCAAGATGCGGTCCACGAAGCGATAGCGCATGACCAGACATCCGTCGTTCGGCTCCGGTTTCGTCGCGCGATCGGCATACGGGAGACTCGAGGAACGACCGGAGGGAGCCCACTGCCGCGGAGGAGGAACCCGGCCCGGAATGAGCGCCGCCACGCTCCCGGAAACGGGAGCCGTGCTCCGATTAGGAGCCGTTACGAAATAACTTGTCCATTTTTGGTGATTTCGTTACGGCTCCTTATGCCGTTCCCGAAATTTCTCCGGTCAAGTTATTCCTTGACAACGGCTTAGCCCGAGATCTGGATCCGCCAGATGGAGAAACCATACTCCTTGTTGCTGGGATCAAAGTCGAGCCCTGTGAGGCCGGGGTTGATGCGGAGCTCGGTGTAGCTGAAATCCTCGACGAGTTGGTCGCTCCAGTCGTAGACGACGGCCCGAATGAGCAGTCGGCTCGCCTCGTCGAACGAGAGCTGTACCCGGTAGGCGTAGTACCCCGCTCCGGGATCTTTCGGGAGGAACCCCTCCACTTGACGAACCCGCCGCCCGCCCACCTCGCCGGTTCCCCGATCCACGACGCGCAACACCCCGTTTCGCGCAGCCCGGCGGGCGTTGTCGCCGACGATCTCCAGCAGCCGGCCGATCCCGACATCGGTCACCGGGTGGCGACTCTTCTCCATCACGCGGGCGTCGGTCGGCTCCAGGGCCGCGGTGAACAACTGCTGAAATCCGCTGGGCTCGTACACCAGGAACTTGTTGTCATGCGCCCCGGACACGTACAGGCCCTCCCGACCCTTGCTGGGCCCATCCAGCCAGCGCATGTACACCTTGAACGTCCGCTGGAACTTGAGCAGCACCTGCTCTGTCGGCAGGAGCCGGTCCTTCACACGCTCGCGACCGACCATGACCGACGTGTAGTCGTGAACCTGCGCGTAATGCTTGTCGGCGGCGTCAAGCAGGCGCAGGAGCTCTCCAGCGGGCACATCTGCCGCCAGAGCACCACCTGCCCACACCAGCGACCACACCAGCAGCAGACCGAGAATCCACGAACGACGCATCCACACCTCCGGCGGAGCCGCAGGCACCCCGCAAGTTTCCGCCTCATGCGTGGCGGGAGTCAAAAAGCATTCAACCTGTCGAATATATGGCACTCTCCGCCGGAAGTCCATCGAATTTCGGCGCCGCCACTGGTCATTGGGGTCATTCGCCCCGCTCGTCCACCAGCCGGCGGATCTTCCGCCCCATCCGGAGACTTCCGGGAGGCACCAGAGACACCCTGATGTCGCACAGGTGCTGCTCGGTCTTGGCCCAGAGGGGGGGATGCTGTTCGGCGAGATTGGCCCGAATCCGCGCCTCGGCGGCCGCCGGGGTGGCGGGACCGGCCGCGGATTCGAGACGGAACTCGAACACCGGTCGCAGGCCCGGTTGCCGGAGCGCCACCTGCCACTCGTCTCCGATCCCCTCAACCCCCCGAAGCAGGTCTTCGAATAACCCGGGATGGACGTTGCCCCACACGCACGCCAACAACTCGTCGTTGCGACCCCGGATGGCGGACAGCCGCCGAAACGGCAGACCGCACGGACACCGCCCGGGGATCAGTCGCGCCACATCACCTGTCCGGTATCGGATCAGCGGCATCACCGACCGCGTGAGCGTGGTGAACGCCACTTCCCCGAAACCGTCGGCGTCGGGGTTCAAGATCTCGACGGCGTAATCGTACTCGTGCAGATGATACCCGGTCTTCTCCGCACATTCCGCGCCCAGACTGGCCCCCAGCTCCGTGCTGGCGTAGGTCATGTACACGGGGGCCTTCCAGTAGTCCTCGATCAGCCCGCGCAGCCGTTCCGTCATCCGCTCCGCGGCGGAGACGAACCCCGTCATGGGCGCCCGCACGCCGCGGGCCATGGCGATCTCGGTGAAGCGCGCGATCCAGAACGGGTCGCCCATCACGATGGTGAACCGGTACTCCGGTAAACGCTCGATCGCCTCCGCGGGGTCCACCAGGCCCGGGAAGACACCGAAGAGTCCGCTGTGGGCGCCGATCCGCTGCGTGTAGATCCCCCCCAGCCCCCAGGCGTATTCGAAGGCCCCGAGGATCCGATCCGCCGGCCCGGCCCCCATCATGGCGAGCAGGATCACCCCTTGCCGCGCGTAGTATTCCAGCTCGGCGTGCGACAGATACAGGCGCGTCACGCGCCCGGAGGTCCCGGAGCTCTCGACGACGAGGTCGGGCCGGCCGCAGAGCAGCGCGTCGGGCGGAGCCGCGCGACACTCCTCGGGCGTCGTCTCGCAGTCGCGGAGGTCGGCCAGGTCCCGGACGCGTTCGGGGTCGATGTGCAGGGCGGCGAACTTGTCCCGATAGAAGCGGGAGCGCCGCCCGGCCAGTCGAACCGTCCGACGCAGCGCGGTCCGACGAAGGCCGTCCATCGCCCCCGCCGGAAAGTGGCGGATCAGCCAGAGCAGGCTGGCGGGTGCCACCCGCCCCACCCGCATCGCCAGCGTATTCACCGCAGGGGCCAAAGGGATCATGGGGTCAGTGCACCGCTCGGTTGGCGTACAGCCACCGCGTCCCCGTCGCGGCCACCAGGATCGGCGCCGCCGACGACCTCCGGGAGATCGCACTCTGCGAGGGGGGAAGATCCGTCACCAGGAACGCCCGCGTCTCCCCGTCCCAGATCTCGTGAAATCGGGGGGTGTCGATGAATCGCCCCTCCGCCTCCGGCAACGTGGAGCCGAACTCCAGGTCGCCCCGTCGCCCGTTCAAGATCAACACCGGACGCTGGGTGTAGAACAGCAGCCCGCCCCCTTTTTCCAGCCCACGTTCATGGATCAGCACATCCCCCGGCCGGTGCACGGCGTTCACGTGGTCGGCCAGCGGCTTCAGAGAGTGATGCGGCCCCACGTCACGCAGCACCGCACCGGCGAGGAGACACAGTCCCAGCCCAACGCTCCCGACGGCCGCCATGCCGGCCTGCACGCGCCCATGTGCGAGGCACCAGGCCGCCACGCCGAAGCCCGCCACCCACAGGAGACCCCCGACCAGCAGCACGCCGCCAAAGAGCCCGGGAATCACGGGAGGCAGCGGCAGGCCGTGGTCCAGGATGATCCGGTAATTCGTTGACCAGAACGACAGGCCGCGGATGATCGCGGCCGGCGTGAGCCACCCTCCCCACCACACAACAGCCATCCCCAGGCAGTAGAGCATCCCCCCTCCCAGGGAGATGCGCGTCCACACCAGAAGTGCCCGGTATCCCGCGGAGCGGCCCGCCCCGTCCTCCGGCCGGCCGAGCGCTTCCCGATCGCTTGCCTGATCGAAGAGCGCCGCCACCACCATCGCGATGGCCGGAAACGCCGGTAACGCGTAGTATTCCAGCTTGAAGGAGGAGACCGTGAAGAACCCGATCACCACGGCGATCCAGCCCAGCAGGAACCGCCACCGCGGGTCGCGCACCCCGGCCCCGACGGCCCTGCACACCGCGGCGGCCAGATAGGGAGCCCAGGGGAGCAGCGCGCAGGCCGTCACGCCGAGAAACGCCGCCGTTCCGAGCGATCGCCCGTCTTCCGCATACGCCCGCTCACCGAGAAAACGCAGGAGCTGGTTATCGACCAGGTAGAATTGCACGAAACCCGGCACCCGCCGGGCGGCCAAGAGGTGCCACGGCAGAGCGAGGAGGGCGGCGCCGACCACCCCCCGCAGGGTCCAGACCCGGCGCCACACGCCGCTATCCCGGCTGACGAGCGCCCAGAGCGTGAGGAGACCCAGCGGAAACACCAGGCCGGGCAACCCCTTGCTCATCACCCCGCCGGCGACTCCCCCCCACCACCACAAGTCGGGGACCCCTCGCCGGTCCGGCCCCGCATCACCCGCACGGACGATCCCGTACGCGGACGCCGTGATGCAGAGGAGGAGGAGCGGATCCATTTGGGCAAGGCGGCTGAAGAGGAACGTCCCCAGGGTCGTCGCCAGGACGCCGGCCCCCATGAGGCCCGTCCGCCGGGAAAAGAGGCGCGCGCCCAGCGCACCGGTGAGGGCCACGGTGGCGAGCATCGGCAGAACTTTCCAGAGCCGCGCGGCGAACTCCGACGGTCCCAGGACGGCCAGGCTGCCCGCGGTCAGCCAGTACGTGAGGGGCGGTTTCTCGATGTAGGGCACGCCGTTGAAGGTGGGCACGACCCAGTCCCGGCTGGCCAGCATCTCGCGCGCGATCTCGGCGTACATCCCTTCGTCGGGGTCCTGGAATCCGATAGCGCCCAATCCCCAGAGATAGCACGGCGCTGCGAGGAGGAGCAGCCCGACGCCGGTCCGACGACCCATGGATCCCCCCGGCTCCCGGAAAACGCGGCGATCGCGCTTGGCTGGGTGATTTCCGGCGAGCACGCGAGCCCCCTGCCGCAGGCCGGGAAGGCGTCGCGCCGGTATCGCTCAGGCGGTGCGGAGGTAGGCCACGTAGGCGTCGAAGTTTCGGCGCATCTCCGCCAGGCTGTCCCCGCCGCACTTTTCCTGCAAGGCGCGGGCGATCTCGAAGGCCACCACGGCCTCTCCCACCACCGCGGCGGCCGGCACCGCGGTAATATCGGTCCGCTCCACACCCGCCCGACTCGCCTCCTTGGTGACGATATCCACGGACGTCAGCGGCTGGTACTGCGTCGAGATCGGCTTCATGGCGGCCCGCACGACAATGGGTTGGCCGGTGGTCACGCCGCCCTCGAGTCCCCCGGCAAAGTTCGTCTTTCGGAAATACCCCGAACGGCCGGGGGCGTCTTCGTCCGGCGTCCGATAGTAGATCTCGTCCTGCACGTCGCATCCGAACCGACGGGCCACCTCAAACGCCGGCCCGATCTCCACCCCCTTGATCGCCTGGATGCTCATGAGGGCTTGCGCCAGTCGCCCGTCCAGCCGGAGGTCCCAATGCACGTGCGTCCCCAGACCCACGGGGACGCCCAGCGCCAGCACCTCGAACACCCCGCCGACCGACGTCCCGCGCGCCTGGGCCTCATCCACCTTGGCCATGATCTCCCGGGTCGCCATGGGGTCCGCACACCGCACGGGCGAGGCGTCCGCCTGCTCCGCGATCTCGTCGACGGACAGTCCCTCGGTGGCGGCCCGTACCCCGCCCATCTCGACCACGTGGCCGAGAACCCGCACCCCGAATGCACGCAACAGACACTTGCACACACCCCCCACGGCCACCCGAATCGCCGTCTCCCGGGCCGAGGCCCGCTCCAGGACGTTGCGCAGGTCCCGGTGGTCATACTTGAGGCCGCCGGCGAGGTCGGCGTGGCCGGGGCGAGGTCGTGTCATCGGCGGCCGCCCCGGGGAGCCCGGGGGGGGCGACGCGTCGACGGCCATGGTCTCCTGCCAGTTCTCCCAGTCGCGATTCTCGATCAGAAGACTGATGGGGCTGCCGAGCGTCCTCCCGTGCCGAACGCCTCCCAGGATCCGCACCGCGTCTTTCTCGATCTTCATGCGGCCGCCACGGCCGTACCCGCCCATCCGGCGGGTCAAGTCCACGTTGATGTCAGCGGCGTCCACGGGCACCTGGGACGGCATCCCTTCCAGGATCGCGACCAGTCCCGGCCCGTGGGATTCGCCGGCCGTCAAGTACCGTAGCATATCTCCCTCAGTTCTCAGCGTCGTGGCGCCGCGTCATCCGGCAGTCGCCGTGACTCGGATCATACCCCGCCGGGTTGCGGCCCAAAAGGGAAAACGCACCCATGGGGTGCGTTTTCCCGGAAACCGTTCCGAACGTGAGACTGCCGTTCGCTCAGATCTTGGGCTCTTCCAGAATGGTCGGCGTCAGGAAGATCAGCAATTCGATCTTCCCTTCGGGGCCGATGGAGGTGCTCTTGAACAGCGATCCCAGAACCGGGACTTTGCTGATCCACGGAATCCGCGACTCCGACCAGCGCTCGTCGGACTGGAGCAACCCGCCGATCACGATGGTCGAGCCGTTGGAGACCAGGACGTTGGTGGTGGCCTTGCGGGTGTTGATCGGGAACGAGAAGCCCCCGGCGTAGTCGATCCGATCCCCCGGGAAGGACCGCTCCGCCTCCACCTTCATCGAGATGCGTTTGTCGTTGGTGATGTGCGGCGTCACCTTGAGCCGAATGTAGGCGTCCGTGTACGCCACCACGGTGCGTCCGGAGCTGTCGATCGTCGTGTAGGGAACCTGCTGCCCTTGCTTGATCTCGGCTTCCTGGTTATCCATGGTGGCGACCTTGGGCGAGGACAGGGTGCGGACCTTGTTCTCGCTCTCGCCCGCCGAGATTCGCGCGCCCAGGGCCAGCCGGTTACTGAAGAGGCTGTTGGCGATGAGCCCGACGGAGGCCGTCGGCGACGTGGCCGGCATGGAAATCGCGAGCGGGATGGCCCCGGTCGCCGCCGGAATGGCGAGAGGCGTTCCCACCGGCGACGTGAAGAGGCTGACCGGCTGAGGGCTCTGAAGGCTGGACATCGTCATGTTCGCGTTGAATCCCCACTCGACGCCGAGGCTCTGCGCGAAGTTCCGGGTCGCTTCCACCAGACGAGCCTCGATCAGGACCTGCGGGGTCGCCCGGTCCAATTCCCGCAACAGATCTTTCATCCGCACCAGAGTCGCCGGCGTCTCCCGGAGGATCAGCTTGTTCGTCCGGTCGTCCACCACCAGGCTGGCGTCCGGGCGCCCGGGCGTCTTGAGGCGGTCGAGGTTCTTGACGACATCGGCGGCCTTGGCGTAGTTGACCGCGATGACCTCATCCTTCAGCGGTTCCAGTTGGACCTGCTCTCGCTTCTGCTCCCGTTCCGCCTTGAGGGCATCCTCCTTGGCTTTCTGCTCCCGGGCCCGCGCTTCTTCCCGGGAACGCTGTTCGGCCGCCAGCTTGGCTTGCGGAGCGACGCGGATGATGTTGCCGTCGATCTCGTACCCCATCCCGTTGATCCGCAGGATGACGTCCAAGGCCTGCTGCCACTCGACGTTCACCAGCCGCACGGTCACCTTTCCCGTGACATCGCCGCCGGCTACGACGTTCATGCCGCTCACTTCCGCGATGATGCGGAGCAGGTTATTGATGTCCGCATCCCGGAAATCCATCGACAGCCTGCCCGTGCCCGGTGCGGCCGGCGGGGCGGCTTGCGCCACCACGACGGGGGCGGGCATCGGCGGGGTGGCAACCGCAGGTGCGGCCGGCGGGGCGGCTTGCGCCACCACGACGGGGGCGGGCATCGGCACAGGCGCCGGCGCGGGGGCGCTGGCCGGTCGCGCGGGATTCAGGAAATCGACGACGATGGCGGACGGTGTCTGCCGGACGTCATATCGCGCCGGTCCGCGCAGATCCGCCACGACACGGACTGTCGGGGCGGGGTCGGTCTGATATTGCGAGGCCCGTAGCCGACTGATGGGCGAACTGACCTGCCCCAGGTCGACGGTTCGGGCCGCCGCCGGCTCGATCATCGCACCGTTCACGTCCACGGCAATGCCGAGGGGATTCGTGTTCTCCGCGACCGCGTACGTCACCGGGCCGCTGGTGCGGATCGCGATCTGCTGTCGGCCTCGGACGCTCTGCACGTCAACCCGCGTCACCTTCCCGGCAGCCCGGGGGACACTCGGGGCCGTCGTCGCGACCGGCGCGGCCTTGGCCGGCGCCACGGGCGGCGCAGCCACAACCGGCGTCGCCTTCGTTTCCGGGGCGGGGGCTGCGGCCGTGCCTTCCGCCGCGCCGCCCAGATCGACCCGCAATTGATTCTGCGCCGTCACGATACGGTACGGAAGCGCCGAGCGGAGATCCATCACAATCCGCACGATCTGCACCGGCCGCTCCCGATACTGCGAGGACCGGACGGCCGACACCAGCGGGGGCCGGGCGGAAATCGGCTGCGAAATGGCATGCACCGCGTTGGGAATATCCACGACCAGCCGCGGTGGGTCGGGCAGCGCGAAGGACTCGTACGTTGAAATCGGTCCGTCGCCGCTTACCAGCACCACGACGCCGGTCGGTCCGGACTCCTGCACCTCGACTCCCGTCACTTCGATGGCCCCGCGCGCTGGGGCCGGCGGCGGTGCGGGTGCGGCAATCGGCGCCGGCGGGGGGGCCGGCGGCGGAGGCGGCGGGCTGGCCACCATGGGCGGCGGCGGCGCCGGCAGGGCGACCGGAGCCGGTGCGGGCAGGGCAGGCGCCGGCACGGGGGCCGGCGGCGGAGGCGGCGGGCTGGCCACCATGGGCGGCGGCGGCGCCGGCAGGGCGACCGGAGCCGGTGCGGCCGGTGCGGGTGCGGCGACCACGGGGGTCGCCGGCGGTGGTTGCAATTCCCCCATCTCGGTAGCGCAGGCCGTCAGCATCCAAGCCGCTGCCGCGAGGACAGGGCCGCGCCAGAGCAGAACAGCGGGCAACCGCACGTCCATGCCCTATTCCTCCTTCCTGAGCCGAAGCTCGACGAGACGTGCCTGAGACTGCGGCACAGGACCCATCCGCTCCTCGAAGGTCACCACATCCGACGTGATCTTGGCCACGCGAGCGTTCTCCCCAACCACATCATTCACGCGAACGACATACCCTGCCCCGTTGGGCGCCTCCACCAGCGCGTAAAAACCACGCCCACCCCAAATGATTCCGGTCAGCTTCAGTTCCTTGGGTTCCAGCGCCGCCAGCCCGGTCTTGGGACGGGTGCGAACCACCTCGGTTCGCGGCGCGATCAAAGGACGGAAGGGGTCGCGACGCCCTTTGGCCTCGTAGCTGAAGGGGGGCGGCGCGGGTGCCGGGGGCGGCGCGGGTGCCGCAGGCTTGGCGGCCGCTGCCGGGGCCGGACGTGACGGACCTGGTACGCTGGGGGTGCCGCTGTCCGAGCATCCGCTGACGCTCACGCCGACCAGCACCAGCAGGGCGAACACACCGAGGACGGTCTGTCTATTTCGCGGGCGCACTGGCAGACCCTCCCTTCTCCAGGAACGTGAACGTCGTCGCCTTCAGCTCGGCCACGACGCTTCGGCCGCTGCGCTGAACCTGGCTCGCCGCCAAGGGAGCGATCTTGATATCCGAGACGTTCACGATGCGCTCGAGCTTGCTCACCCGGTCCAGGAAACTGCCCAGGGTATGGTAGGTCGCCTCAACGCGCATCTCGATGGGCACCTCGGCATAGAACCCCTTCTTGACCGGCGCGGTCGGGCGGAAGAGGAGGAAATCGAGCCCGTTCTGCTGACCCAGCGTGTTCACTTGGGTCAACAACTTGGGAATGTCTTTCTCTTCCGGCAACCGAACCAAGGCGTCTGCCAGTTGCTTCTCCAGTGCCTTGATCTCCGCTTCCAGTTTGGGCCGATTGGCCGCGATGAGCTGCTTCTGCTGCAGGTCGGCTTGCAGCTTCTGGAGCGCGGCTTCGTGTTTGCCCTTTTCTTCCCAGAGCGGCATTATGAGGAAATAGGCATATGCCGCCAGGATGCCGCCCCCCACGACGCCGATCAGGAGATAGAGCTGTCTCCTGGGAATGTTGCCGAAGTAGCTCTTGAAATCGAGGGCCATGGTTCCCTCCGGTCTAGCCCTTGCCGTCTTTGACGTCCATCGTGATGTTGAACCGCTCCACGGGAACCTGCTCCACCACGGCCTTCTCCGACACGACCAGGTCAACGTTCGCAATCAGCGCGGACGCCCCCAGGTTGGTCATGAAATTGGCCACGCTGAAGTTGGAGAAGGCGATCCCCCCGATCTCCAGCCGCTTGCCCACCCGGTTGAAGGTCGTCAACCAGACCTCGTTCGGCAGGGCTTTACTCACCTCGTCCAGCAGCCGGACCGGGCCGCCCTGAGCCACCACCAGCGTCTCGATGACCTTGATCTTCTCTTCGAGGCGTTTCTTCTCTGCCTGGAACTTGTCCACCTGCTTGGCCAGCTCCTCGAAGCGCCTCAGCTCGGCCTGGGTCGCCTGGATGTCCGACTGGAGCCGATTCACTTCGCCGTTCAACCAGTACCACCCGTACCCCATCGCCAGGACGACGACCACCGCGCCCAGGACTCCCAACAGGACGGCAGGACTGACCTGGGTGCGCCGTTTCCGCTCTTCGCGCGGGAGGAGATTGATCTTGATCATGTTACTTGTCTCCAGCCTGCCGGAGGGCCAACCCCACGCTGACCGCCAACTGGGGAGCGATCATCTCGAGTTGCTCGGGGTTGAATTTCTTCGGATCGGCCTTGATCTTGCGCAACGGATTGGCGACCTCGAAGGAGATCTCGAGATTCTCCGAGAGGTACTCCACCAAGCCGGGGAGCCTCGCGCACCCGCCGCTCAGGATGACCCGATGAATCGTGTCGCTGTGCGACGAGGACCGGAAGAAGTCGAAGGAACGCCGGATCTCGCCCGCCACCTCGGCGTTGACCATGTCGATGGCCGGCTGCGCATCCTGGAACGTTCGCCCGTCAACGTCCCCCCCGAGCTTCAGCATTTCCGCCTGCTCGTAGCTCAGCCCGAGCATCTTTTGAATCGACTCCGTGTACCGGTTGCCGCCAAGCGGGGAATCCCGGGTAAACTCCGAGAATCCGCCCTGCAGGATGTTGATGTTCATCACCGCGGCGCCCAGATTGACCAGGCCGACTACTTGATCCCGATCCAGCTCGTAGGACAGCTCGAAGGCGTTCTCGAGTGCGAACGCATCGACGTCCACCACCACGGCATTGAGACCCGCCGTCGAGATGATGGACAGGTAGTCGTTGATGATGTCCTTCTTCACCGCCACCAACAGGACGTCCATGTCGGGCGAACCGGGATCAGTGTTCCCCAAGACCTGGAAATCCAGGTTGACGTCCTCGATGGCGTAGGGCACGTATTGCTCGGCCTCGAAGGGAATCGCCTCTTCCAGCTCCTCGGGTTTCATCTTGGTGATCCGGACTTTTTTGACGATCACCGAGTGGCCCGACACGGCCACGACCACATCCTTGGTCTTGATCTGGTTCTCGGTGAAAATCTGTTGGATCGCCGAGATGACCGTTCCGGAGTCCATGATGACGCCGTCAACAATAGTCTCCGGATGAAGCGGGGCCACGCCCAGTCGAACCAACTCGTTCGCCCCCCGGCTCCGTTTGATCTGCACCGCTTTGACGGAGCTGGCACCGATGTCCAGGCCAACCGCATTCGTACTCCGCCCAAGGCCAAACATGGTTGCGTCCTTTTCTATGGGACAGTTACGTTCGCTGCCTTATCAGATACGCTGCCATTTACCGACAACATGTTGATTTGTCAAGAAAAACTTTTTTTAGATTGCCTCGTCCAGTCCAAGGTCCCAGGGAGCCATTCCGGGTCCCGCCTGTCATTCTTTCAGTGCCGCCGTGCCATTTCCGCATCAACTCACTCCGCTCTCGGCGGCAAAAGAATCCGACAAAAGAGGCAATTCCTGTCCTGAGGTCCGCGCCGATCTGCAGGTTTTTCCGCGGCTCTGATGCCGTCCCGAAAGGCTGCAGTCCATGTCTGTTTCGCATCGAACCTCAGGCACCCTCAAAGCGATCCGTTGCAACTCCCGCAAAAAATGCATGGACTATGCCACCTCATGCGCCGGCCGACGGTGGCGGACCCGTTTCGGATGAACGGAACCCGCTTCGCGTGGAAATCGCGCCGGACCGGGGGCAATCGTCACGGGATCACCTCACGCCAGGTGCCTCGGAGCATCCCGTATTTCCCGCTCGGCCCCGTGCACAGCGGTTGGCTGGAAATCGCTTCGTCGTAGTGCAGATTCGACGACGACCCCACGGCGATCGTCCGGGAGACGACCGCCCCAAAGATGGTGGCGCGATCCCCCAGAAACACGTCCGTATTCCTGCCGTAGAGACTCCCGTGCAGCGTGAAGTCCTCTCCGGTCTTGAAGGAGGTGAAGTCCGAGTCGCCGCCGTCACTCTTGACGATGAGGCGAAGGTTGGTGGCCGGATGCGTGCCCAGGGTCACCCGGTTCCCCACCACGACGGGCCCGGCAACGTAAACGGTCACGATTCCGCCGCTGGTCGTGAGTGTGCTGTCGTCGCCGAGGGTCATGGTCGTGAAGCCGTAGACACCGGCGGTGAGGTTCTGCGTCCCATTTGCCGCCACGGTGAGACTCGTTGTCGGCGCCGTGGCCGGCGTGACGGTGGGAAATCCCTCGGTGTACACCCCTTGGCCTCTGACCCCGGTGACGCTCGCCCCCGATTCCACGACCAGCGTGTCCCCGGCCTTGATGTCCCCTCGAATTCTCACGTTCGGATTCAGCCATACGTCCCCATTGGAGCCAAGACCCCCTCCATCCGCCCGGTTGGCGGTGGGATCGTACGGTCCGACGCTCGAATGGAAGCTGTCGGTGGCGCCGCCCTCTCGCAACCAGACTTCTTTGTCGGTGCGATCGACCGGGACTCCGAGGACCGGATCGTTGATCCAGCCGACGACACCGTTTCGCACCGCGGAATAGGCCGCCCAGCGCATCGGGTATGCCACCTTGTCCACTGTCGCGCGGAGTTGGGCCTGGGCCGGTCCGCCTTGCACCGTCACGCGCCCGGTCGTCGTGATGTCTCGCCCGACATTGGTCGCACACAGCTGCTGCGCGGCCGCGGTCACCGTGATGCTCGCCGTCCCGCCCGAGAGGGCGATGTTCGTTTCCCCGCTGTAGGACGGATTGACGCTCAACCGGGCGGCCGCCCGGGCCAGCGCCGCCTCCGCCACCAGGAACGCCTGGGTGGCCGCCCGCTCGTTCCACGCGATCTGGCTCTCGGTGGACGAGATCGTCAGGAACGTCGTGCCCGCCAAGAGCAGCACCGCCATCACCATCATGGCGATGACCAGGGCGGCGCCGCGAGGTTGTCTAGCGATTCCGCAGGTGCACATCGGCGCTCAACGTGAAGAATTCGGACGACACGCCCGGCCGCGTGTCCCGTGTGCGCAGCGTGATGCCGACACGCCGCACCAGTCGCAACTGCTTGAAGTCGAGCTGCGGCAGTGTCTGCGCCGACGCCCCGGGCACCGGCGGGCACCGATGAGTGGAAGCCCACGGTAACGCGCCGATCGTCTGCCCATGCTGGTCGTAGTACGTGAACTCGAGTCGATCCACGTTCTCCGCCAGCGGCTGCGCGCCCCCGCCCGCCGCGAATGCCAGCGCGATCGCATCCCACGCGCCGGCCCGTCGGCGCAGCGTCGTCCCGGAGAGATCGTAGGTAATCTGGTAGCTCACCTCGGTCGGCGGACCGGACAACGGGCTCCACTGGTACGCCACGAAGGAGAAGCAGGACGGACTCGCCGCCCGGATGGCGTCCTTCGGATCCAGGGCGACCTGCGGGATCGCCCCACTGGGATCATAGCCGGCCATCTGGATCTCCTGCACCATCCGGCCGAGCCCCACGCGGGCGTTCTGCTGGATATCGGCGGCGAGCTCCCCGCGATTCATCGTCCCGAGCATGGTGGTGTAGAGCAGGTACACGCCGCCCATGACGAAGGCAAACAGGGCGGTGCTGATGAGGACCTCCAGCAGCGTGACCCCGCGGTCGCCCCGCCGGAGCCTCCGGTCATTGCGGTCGGAGCACATGGGTGACCACATTCACGACGCGCGACCCCTCACGGTCCCAGCGCACCTCGATGGCGATCCGCCGCAGGTCGGTCGGGCACGGCGTTGTACCGTTCACCGTGCCGTCCGGGTTGACGCAGGCCACGGACACGATCCCGTATCCGCCCGGCAGACCCTTCCCGCTGGTCTGGGCGCCCTCCCCCTCCATGTCGCACCGCCACTTGCGCTTGTTGTACGAATTGCGTCCGTCGTAGGTCGTGCCCAGGGACGGCGGGCACGCGCTATTGGGAGGCACCTGGGATGTGCTGCGCGTGTCGAAGGCGTGGATCCCGGCGTACTGGGTTCCCGCCGACGGCGTCCAGGCGAGCGTCTCGAAGGGCTCCATCTGGACCATCTCCGCCATGGATCGGGCCAGGGTCGCGGCCTTCGTGATCTGCCCGCCCACCAGGACCGAGCGAAAGGCGGTCGGAAACATCCCCGCGACGCCGAGGCCGACGAAGGCGATCACCGAGGTGGCAAAGAGGAACTCGATCAGCGTCAATCCCGCTGGGCCGGGCCGGCCGCGCGTCCTCACGGTGCGCATGTCCCCTCGCACACGCGGACACGCCCCGTCGACGCCACCTTGATCTGATACGTCCCCCGGAGATTCGAGAGCGTGAACGTGCCGCCGCTGGCCATCCCGTTCGCCGCAAAGATCGGCGTGTCCGCGCCGCTCACGGTCACGTCCCGGGGAAGGCGTGTCGCGACGCCGGTCTCGCTGACCCACTGGGGGCTCGACGGCGCTCCCTGGTCGCGCTCGACGCTGTACGCCCCCGCCGGGACCGCGATTCCGCAACTCGTGGCACACACCCGGAACCGCTGCTTGAGTGTCACCGCGCGTTGGCGGGCCAGCCGCAGGTCCCCCGCCACCTGCCACGCCGCACCGCGCAATCGGTACTGCAGCACCACCGGGCTGAACCCGGGGATGGCAAACGCCGCCAGGATCGCCAGCACGACGCCGATCGTGATCAGGTCCACGATGGTGACGCCGCGGCATCCACGCGCCTCGCCTCCCGCCCGCCGTCGACCGCGGAGATGTCCGATCATGACGCGCGCCTCACCTCGGCTTCTGCGTCGCGATGTCCGGGGGCGCCTGGACGCCTCGGTGCACCGCCGGGCAGACAGATCGACGTATGGAGTACACGCGGGGCGATCACCCCAGGCTGTGACGACTCAGGAATGCGGTCTGGCTGGACGCTGACGCCTGGTGTAAGGGGGGAGTCGGGAGGCGGCGGCGCGACCCGTCATCCGATCGCCGACCGGAGGCGCCCCACGAACTCGCCCGCGCGGGCCACCAGATCGGGCGCGCCCAGCGACCGCTCGACGGTGGCTACCAGTGCCGACCCGACGATCACCGCGTCGGCCAACTCGGCGACGGCACGCGCCTGTTCGGGGGTCGAGATACCGAAGCCAACGGCCAAGGGAACCTTCGTCAGCACCCGAACTCGGCCGACCCCGACCGCCAAGTCCTCCGGCAAGCGATCGCGTGGGCCCGTCACCCCGCGCAGCGATACATAGTAAATATATCCGGCGCTTTTCCCGCTAATCAAGGAAATTCGCCGGGCCGGGCTGGTCGGGGCGATCAGGAGGATCGGATGGACCCCGGCTCCGGTCAGGGCGACGTGCAGTTCGCCCATCTCCTCCGGCGGACAGTCCGACACGATCAAGCCGTCCACGCCCGCGTCGCGCGCCGCCGAGGGGAATCGTTGCAGCCCGTACCGGTGAATGGGGTTGATGTAGCTCATGAGAACAATGGGGATGTCCGAGCGCGCGCGGATCCGCGACACGGACTCGAGAATCCGGGGAAGGCTGATCCCGGCGTGCAGCGCGCGCTGATAGGCCCGCTGGTTCACGACACCGTCCGCCAGGGGATCAGAGAACGGCACGCCGAGCTCCACGATATCCGCGCCGCGCGCCTCGAACTCGCCGACCAAGGCCTCCGTGACGTCCAGCGACGGATCGCCGGCCGCCAAGAACGGAATCAGGCCTTTCCGGCCCTGGGCCTTCAGCCGGGCGAACACTTGATCGATCCGGTTGCGATTCACGCGGCACCTCCCGCGCCGAGGCCAAGCGCGGCGGCGGCTACCTCGACGTCCTTGTCGCCGCGCCCGGACAGGTTGAGAACGACCACCTGGCGGGGCGAGAACTCCCGCGCCATCGTCGTCAGGTGGGCGACCGCGTGAGCCGATTCCAGGGCCGGAATGATCCCTTCCGTCTCGCAGAGGAGCCGGAATCCCGCCAGCGCCTCCGCGTCCGTCACCGCCGTGTACTCGATGCGGCCCGCGTCGTGGTGATAGGCGTGTTCGGGCCCCACGCCGGAGTAGTCCAGCCCGGCCGAGATGGAGTGCGTGACCCGGATCTGCCCGTCCGGATCCTGGAGCAGGTAGCTGCGCGTCCCGTGGAGGATGCCCACGGTCTTCTCCGCAAAACGCGCCGCATGCCGGCCCGATGCGATCCCCAGTCCGCCCGCCTCGACGCCGATCATGCGCACCCCCGCATCGCCGAGGAACCGGAAGAACAGCCCGATGGAGTTGCTTCCGCCGCCCACGCAGGCCACCAGGCAATCCGGCAGCCGCCCTTCGGCTTCCAGGATCTGGCGGCGTGCCTCGTCTCCGATGATGGCCTGGAAGTCTCGCACCATGCGGGGGTAGGGGTCCGCCCCGAGCACGGAGCCCAGCACGTAGTGCGTGGTGTCCACGTTGGTGACCCAGTCGCGCATGGCCTCGTTGATGGCGTCCTTCAGGGTGCGGCTGCCGGAATCCACCCCCGTGACCGTGGCCCCCAGCAGGCGCATCCGGACCACGTTGAGGGCCTGGCGCCGCATGTCCTCGGTGCCCATATAGACCTCGCACCGGAGTCCGAGGAGCGCCGCCACGGTGGCCGTCGCCACCCCATGCTGCCCCGCCCCCGTCTCGGCGATCACCCGCGCCTTGCCGAGGCGTCGCGCCAGGAGGATCTGTCCCACGGTGTTATTGATCTTGTGGGCGCCGGTGTGACAGAGGTCCTCGCGCTTCAGGTAGATCCGGGGGCCGCCGAGCCGCTCGCTCAGGCGACGGGCGAAGTAGAGCGGCGTGGGGCGTCCCACGTAATGGCGGAGCGTCGACGCGAGCTCTTCCTGGAACTGCGGATCCGTCCGGGCAGCCTCGTACCCCGCCGTCAGCGCCTCCAGCGCGGCCATGAGGGTCTCGGGCACGTAGCGCCCGCCGTAGGGCCCGAAGTGGCCGAGGGCGTCGGGGGGTGAGCTGTCGGACCGGTCAACCGAGATCGGCTTGGCGGACGTTGACAATGAACTCCCTCACTTTCCGGTGATCCTTCCGTCCGGGGGAATGCTCGACACCGCTGCTCACGTCGACGCCGTAGGGGCGGACGAACCGGACGGCCTCGGCCACCGTCTCGGGGCGCAGCCCCCCCGAGAGGATGATGGGCCGCGTCCCCTTGGCCTCCAGCGCCAACCCCCATGGAATGGCCCGCCCCGTCCCGCCCGGCTGCCCCTCGACGTACGCGTCCAGCAGGAACGCGTGGGCCGGGTAGCCGGCCAGCGGCTGCAGGCTGGCCGCGTCCCGCACCCGCAGCGCCCGGATCACGGGGACGGGCACGCCGCGGCTGAATGCCTCGTCCTCGTGGCCGTGCAGCTGGACCGCACTGAGCCGCAGCAGCGCGACGATTCGGCATACCTCCGCTAATGGCCGATCCACGAAGACCCCCACCGTCGCCACCAAGGGGGGGAGCCGCTCGACGATGAGCGCTGCGCGCTCCGGCGTTACGACGCGCGGGGTCCCGGGGACGAAGACCAATCCCACCGCATCCGCCCCGGCCTCGACGGCGGCGGCGGCGTCCTCGGGGGAGGTGATGCCGCAGATCTTGACGCGCGTCATGGCGTGTCGCGGAGCCGCCGGAGCGCCTCGCCCACATCGGGATGACGCAGCAGACCCTCGCCGACCAGGATGGCGTCCGCCCCGGCGGCAGTCAGCCGGGCGACCTGCGCGGGCTCGGTGATGCCGCTCTCGCTCACCAGGACGGTCGCGGCCGGCACCAGCGGGAGGAGCGCGAACGTCGTCTCCAGCGAGACGACGAACCGCTGCAGGTCCCGGTTGTTGATCCCGATCAGATCCGCGCCGGACGCCATCGCGACGTCCAACTCCGGCCAGGTGTGGACCTCGACCAGGACCCCGAGGCCCAGCTCGCGGCTGAGTCCCAGCAGGTCCTGGAGCTGCCCGGCCGGCAGCGCCGCCACGATCAGCAGGACCGCATCCGCCCCGGCCGCCCGCGCCTCCCAGACCTGGTAGGGGTCCACGTGAAAGTCCTTGCGGAGCAGCGGCACCTCGACGGCGTCACGCACGGCGGCGAGGTGGTCCAGGCTCCCCTGAAAGAACGGGGCGTCGGTCAGCACGGAGATCGCCTGCGCGCCGGCCGCACCATAGGCCCGCGCCAGGGCGACCGGATCGAACCCGGGCCGGATCACGCCGCGCGACGGAGAGGCCTGTTTGATCTCGGCAATGACGCGCAGGGCACCCCGGCGACGCGTGTCCTGTCCCGCCTCCCGTCGCACCGCGCGGCGGAAATCCCGCGCGGGGGCGCGGTCCCGGCACCGGGCCTGGATCTCGGCGAGCGGCACGCGCACGCGCCGGTCCGCCAGGTCGGACCGCGTCCGGCTGAGAATGGTCTCCAGGATGCTCATGCGATGCCGATCCCGCGTCGGGTCGGTCCCGGCGCGTCGTCCTCAGTGTCGGCAGTATTCGATCAGCCGCTCCAGCCGCTCCCGGGCCGCGCCGCTGTCGATGGCCTCCCCGGCCAGTGCGATCCCCTCGGCGATGTTCGCTGCCCGGCCGCCAGCGGCGATGGCGGCCCCCGCGTTCAGGAGCACGATGTCGCGCTTGGGGCCGCGCTCCCCCGACAGGATCCGGCGGATGATCTCCGCATTGTCCGCCGCGCTCCCGCCCTGCAGGTCGGCCATGGCCGCCCGGGACAAGCCAAAATCTTCGGGGCGGACCGTGTAGCAGTGGATCTGGCCCTCGTGCAGTTCCGCGACCTGGCTCGGCCCGGTGATCGACAGCTCGTCCAGCCCGTCCTCCCCGTGCACCACGAAGGCGCGGACCGCCCCGAGCTCCTTGAGGACCTGGGCCATCACCGGCGCCAGGGCGCCGTCGTACACCCCGATAACCTGTGCCATCGCGCGGGCCGGGTTGGTCAAGGGCCCGAGGATGTTGAAGACCGTGCGGATACGGATCTCCCGGCGCGCGAGCATGACGAACTTCATGGCCCTGTGGAGCAGCGGCGCATAGCAGAATCCGATCCCGATCTCGTCCACACACCGTCCCACCCGCTCGGGGGGCAGGTCCAGCCGCACGCCGAGAGCCTCCACGACGTCCGCGCTGCCGCACAGGCTGCTCACCGACCGGTTGCCGTGCTTCGCCACCGGGACTCCCGCGCCCGCCACCACAAAGGCGGTCGCCGTGGAGACGTTGAAGGTCCCGGTCGCATCACCCCCGGTCCCGCAGGTGTCCACCAGCATCTCCCGGTCGGTCCCCGACAGCGACGTCTGCACCCGGGCTCGGGTCTTGACCGGAGAGACCTTATCCCGCATCACGCGCGCGAACCCGATCAACTCCTCGACGGTCTCTCCCTTCATCCGCAGCGCCACCAGAAACGCGGCGATCTGGGCATCCGTCGCGTGGCCGGACATGATGGCGTCCATGACGGCAAACGCCTCGTCCCGGGTCAGATCTATCCGGTCCACGACCTTGTGAATCGCCTCGACGATCATCGGCGTGCCTCCGCGGCCGAGGGGCGCTCCAGAAAATTCGCCAAGAGCCCCTTCCCTGCCGGCGTCAGGATGGACTCGGGGTGGAATTGCACCCCGCACACTGGGTGCGCGCGGTGACGCACGCCCATGATCTCCCCTTCGGCCGTCTCCGCCGACACCGTTAAACAGTCGGGCAGCGTCTCCCGCTCGATGAGCAGCGAGTGGTAGCGGGTCGCGTCGAAGGGGTTGGGGAGCCCCCGGAACACCCCCAGGCCGTCGTGGCGGATCGGCGAGGTCTTGCCATGCATCAGCCGGGCGGCCCGGACGATCCGCCCGCCGTACGCGGCCCCGATGCACTGGTGGCCGAGACAGACCCCGAGGAGCGGCAGGCTGGCGCCGAACGCGCGAATGATGTCGCAGCAGATCCCCGCCTCCGCGGGCGAACAGGGCCCGGGCGAGAGGACAATCTGTTCCGGCTGCAGGACCCGGATCTCGTCGAGGGTGATGCGGTCGTTCCGATGCACCGCCACCTCCGCGCCCAGCTCCCGGAGGTACTGGACGAGGTTATACGTGAACGAATCGTAGTTGTCGATGACGAGCAGCATGAGACACCTCGGTGCGGTAGTTCGACGGTTCGACGGTTCGGCGGTTCGGCAGTACCGTGGCACGAACTAACGAACCTCCGAACTATCGAACTGCCGAACTGTTCTTCCGTTAGTCCAGCCCCGTCTCCGCCAACTCGATCGCACGCCGCATGCCGCGCGCCTTGTTCATCGTCTCGTCGTATTCCCGTTCCGGGTCGGAGTCCGCCACGATCCCCGCCCCCGCCTGGATCATGGCCAGCCCGCGCCAGAAAAGGATCGTCCGGATGGTGATACAGGTGTCCAGGTTGCCGGTGAAGCTCACGTAACCCACCGCCCCCGCGTAGGGACCGCGACGGACCGGCTCCAGTTCCTCCACGATCTCCATGGCGCGGACCTTGGGCGCGCCGGTGACGGTCCCGGCGGGAAAGCAGGCACCGAGGACGTCGAAGGCGCTCCGGCCGGGCTCCACCAGTCCCCGCACGTGGGAGACGAGGTGCATGACGTGCGAATATCGCTCCACCGTCATCAGGGCCGGCACCGTCACGCTGCCGGTTTGTGCGACCTTTCCCACGTCGTTTCGGCCCAGGTCCACCAGCATGATGTGCTCGGCGCGCTCCTTCGGATCGGCGAGCAACTCCTCGGCCAGTCTTCGGTCCTCGTCCTCCGTCGCCCCGCGGGGTCGCGTGCCGGCGATGGGCCGGAGATCGATGCGCTCGCCCTCCAGCCGGACCAGCATCTCGGGCGAACTGCCGACGATCTTGAGGTCCCCCAGCCGCAGGTAGTACATGTACGGGGACGGATTCACGACGCGGAGAGCCCGGTAGACGTCGAAGGGGTCGGCGCCCGTCCGAACCGCCAGTCGCTGCGAGAGCACCGCCTGGATGATATCGCCCGCCTCGATGTAGGCCTTGGCCTGTCTCACCGCATCGCAAAAGGCCGGCCGGGTGAAGGTCGAGACGGGCTCCCCGGCCGCAGACGGTCCCGCAACACCGGCCGGGGCGCCGACCGGGCGCCGCAGGGAGGCGACGATGGCGTCGATCTTCTGCTGCGATTCCCGGTAGGCCTGTTCGATCCCGGATCCGCTCGTCTCGCGCACGAACGCGTTCGACACCACCGTGATCCGGTGCGTCACGTTGTCGAAGATCAGCAGCGTGTCGGTCAGGAGGAAGAGCGCGTCCGGCAGGTCGAGGTCCGTGCGTGCCGTGCTGGGAAGCCGCTCCAGATGGCGCACGGCGTCATACCCGAGGTAGCCGACCAGCCCTCCCGTGAAACGGGGGAGACCCGGGACCGTCACGGGACGGTAGTCCTTCAAGAGCGACCGCAAGGCCGTGAAGGGGTCGTGGACGCCCGCCAAGACCTCGCGGCCTTCCCCACGCAGGATCTCGACCCGCGACCCGTGCACCCGCGCGACCAGGCTGGGATTGCTCCCCAGAAAACTGTACCGCCCCCACTGCTCTCCGCCTTCCACGCTCTCCAGGAGGAACGCGTAGTTGCCGCTGTCGATCTTGCGGAATGCGGAGACGGGCGTCTCCATGTCCGCCAGGATCTGCCGAGCCACGGGAATCAGATTGCCCTGCGTCGCGAGTTGACGAAACTGCTCCAAGCTTGGGGTGTACACGATGCCGCCTCGTCCAGGTTGGCGGTTGGCGCCGACCCCGCAGGGTGGATCATCTGCGGGAGTCGACGGTTCGACAGGGGAGTAGACACGACCGAAGACAGCCGAACCGCAGGCTGAGGGTCACCAGCGATGAGACGGGATGAGACCTGGGCAGGTGTGCAGGGTGCGAATCATGGACGCCGCCGATCGCTCACTTGGCGCTCAAGAATTGATCCAGCTTGGACTTGATCGTGGCCTTGGGGTGGGCCCCCACGATTTGCTCCGCGCGGACCCCGTCGCGCAGCAGCAGCATGGTGGGGATGCTCCGGATGCCGAAGCGCGCCGCCACTTGGCGGTTCTCGTCCACGTTCACCTTGCCCACGGCCAGCCGTCCTTTGTACTCCCCCGCCAACTCATCCAGCACCGGCGCGATCGCGCGGCACGGTCCGCACCATTCCGCCCAGAAGTCCACGAGGAGGTTGGGGTTGGCCTTGGCTTGCGCGTCGAAATTGGCGTCGGTCAGCGTCAGGATCTCAGGATTTGCCATATCACCTCCGCACCACGAGGAAACGGGCGGAGTCTAGAAGGCTAACCCAAACCCTGTCAAGGGTTTTGTCCCCCGCCGGCCATCGGCGGCGCGCGGCGCGGACACGGGGAGGACACACGGCATCACGTGACGGACGTGACGGCGAAGACGGGATGGCGCAAACACGCCGTCTCGGTGTATGCTGGACGCACCCCGCGTAACCCAGGGACGCGAGGCTCGCATCTTCGGTGCAGACTCGGCGCGGCGCGCGCCGTCGAAAGGACCTTCCCGCATGAATACGAAATCGGCAGGACAGGAACCGGGTCCCGCCCTCGCCCCGTCCCAGCCTGCGGCCATCTCGCCCTTGTGTCCGGATGCGCTGGAACCCATTCTCCAGAAACTCAAGCTGCTGGAGTTCGGCCTGTTCGGCCTGCAGCAGTTCGGGCGGAACGCGTCGCTGGACGTCGAGGACATCGGGCCGTTCTACCGACTCGCGGAAGAGATCGGCGGCGACGTCCTGGCGCTGCAACGGCGTCTGGACTCGAATCCGACCTCCGACGCGATCGCCTGAACCATCGGCTCGCCCCATACCGTGCGGCCTCCTGTGGAGGCGGAATGGATCGTGTGGATTCCGAACCGTGCGTGGCTGCCGAGGAATGCCTCGCGCCGCTCCAGGAATCGCTGGGGTATCGATTTCGAGAGCCGGCCCTGCTCGCGCTTGCCCTCAGCGCGCTGAAGCAGCCGCTCACGCCGGCGGTCGCGGCGGCGCGTCAGCGGCTCGAGTTCCTGGGGGACGCGGCGTGGAATTTCGCCGTGGCCCTGGCGGTCTTTCGGTCCCACCCCCAGGCCGCGCCGGGCGATCTCACGCGCGTTCGGTCCGCCTGGTCCAGCCGGGCCGGTCTGGCCCGTCTGGCCCGACGGTTGGGCCTGCCGATCCCGAGTCTCGCACCCGACGGACCGAGCCAGCGCGTCCTGGCCGAGCTCTTGGAGGCGGTCCTGGGTGCCGTCGTGGAGGACGGAGGGTTCGAGGCCGTGTGCGCCCTGGCCGTGCGGGTCACCGCCCCGGCTGCCGGGATCGCCCCACTCCCCGTCGTCGACGCCAAGTCGTCGCTGCAGATGCGAACCCTGGCCGCTCAGGGGAAACTCCCCTCCTACCGGCTCATCGAACGGCGGGGTCCGTCCCACCAACCAACATTCCGAGTCGCCCTCACGGTCCAGGGCCCCCAGGGGGAGGTTCGGGTGGAGGCGGAGGGCGGCAACCGGCAGGCCGCCGAGCAGCACGCCGCCCGGTTGGCCCTGGAACTGCTTGGAGAACCTCAGGAGAGCGGCCACAACATCTCGTAGCACCTCGGGGATCCGACCCCTAAAGATTGTACTTTTCCGGCTTGACACCGCGTTCCGCGCCGTGATAGCGTTCGTGCCGATTCGAGGGGTTTCTCTACCCGGTGAACTCCCAATCCAAAGGTGGATGTCTCGATATGCATCTCACGAAGATTTCCCTGTTCGGCTTTAAGTCATTCGCAGACAAGGTCGACCTGTCGTTCGAGCCCGGGGTCACCGTCGTCGTCGGGCCCAACGGGTGCGGAAAGAGCAACGTCTCCGATGCCATCCGCTGGGCACTGGGGGAACAGAGCGCCAAGCTCTTGCGCGGCGACCGGATGGACGATCTCATCTTCGCGGGAAACGGCCGGCGCAAACCGCTCGGCTTGGCCGAAGTCTCGCTGACCTTCACGCGGGCCGGCGACGCCCTTCCGACCGAATACGAAGAAGTGAACGTGACCCGCCGCCTCTACCGGTCCGGAGAAAGCGAGTATCTGCTCAACAAGGTCCCCTGCCGCCTGCGCGACATCACGGACTTGTTCATCGACACGGGCCTGGCGGGCGAGCCCTACGCCCTGATCGAGCAAGGCAGCATCGGCAACGTCGTCAACGCCCGTCCCGCGGACCGCCGCGTCCTCATCGAGGAGGCCGCGGGCATCATGAAGTACAAGACCAAGCGACGGGCGGCGGGAAGCAAGCTCGAGGCGACCGAACAGAACCTCCTCCGCATCCGGGACGTGATCGCCGAGGTCGAGCGTCAGCGGAATTCGCTGAAGCGGCAGGCCAACAAGGCCGAGCGCTACAAGCAGCTGGATGTCCGCGCCACGGAACTCAAGCTCTTCCTCAGATTCAAGGAGCACGCGGCGCTGTGGGAGGAGTTCCAGGCGCTGCTCGGACGGCTGGGACCGGCGCAGCAAATCTTGACCGGCGTTCGAGCCGGGATCGGGTCGACCGAGGCGTCGCTCGAAGAGCGCCGCTTGCAGGCCCTGGGCGAAGAGCAGGCCGTCACCCTCGCGCAGGAGGCGCTCTTCCGTGTCCGAAGCCACATCGACCATGACGAAGCCGAGCTCCGGAATCTCGGCCAGCAGATCGAAGACGCCGACCGGCGCACGGCGGAGATGCAGGCGACCCTGACCGCGCTGGGAGAGACGGCCCAGCGCCTGATCGCCGCCATCGAGACGGGCTCCACGGCCGTCGCCGAGCAGGAGCGCGAGGTGGCGGCCCTCGAGCACGCGCTCGAGGAGCAGGGGCTGGCGCTCCGGGAAACCGAGCGCATCCTCGCCGCGGCCGTGGCCGGCCTCGATCAACTCCGCCACCAGGCGACCCATCAATCGGGCCAGCTGTCCCTCAAGCGAAACGAGCTGGCCACACTGCTGGAGCGTAACCGCCAGATGACCGCGCAGGCCGAGCGGCTGCGACTGCAGCAGGCGGAGGCCGCCAGTCAGCGCGAAGGGGCCGAGGCATCCTCCACCGCCGAGGAGACCCGTCGGCACGAGACGACCGAGCGCCAGCACCGCGCCCTGGCGGATCGCGAGGCGGCGCAGCTCGAGGCCGCGCGCGCGCGCGAGGCCCGCCGTCATCTGGAAGCCGAGATCGCCGGACTCGTCGCGGATGTGGAGCGCCAACGGGGCCGGCTGGGCTCCCTGCGTGAGCTCCGGCTGGAGTTCGCCGATTTCTCGGAGGGCAACAAGCTGCTTCTCCAGGCGGGTCGGGATCGCCGCGTCCGCGGGATCTTGGGCCCCCTGGCCGAGGTGCTGGAAACCGCACCCCGGCACGAGAAGGCCCTGGAGGCGATCCTCGGGACCCATCTCCAGGGCGTGCGGGTCCAGACCTGGGCCGAGGCGCACGAGGCCCTCGCGCACCTCTTCCGCGCAGGTCTGGGGCGGGCCACGCTGGTGGGACCCATGCCGACGGGTGACGGGACCTGGGGCCACACCTTCCGAGAGGATCTCGCGGCCCGGCTCGCCGAGCTGCCCAAGGAATTGCTGGGCCGCGTCGAGGGGATGGCGCTGGATCTCCTCAAGTCGCCCGAAGGCACCCAGCCCTGGTTGATCCACCTCCTGGCGGACGCCGTGATCGTGAACGACCTGGACACCGCGCTGGCCGTCGCCCGGGAACTCACCGGCCCCTTCACCCTGGCGACCCTCGCCGGCGAGGTGCTCACGCACCGCGGCACGCTCGTCGGCGGCACCCCGGCTCCGCAGGGACTCTTGGCACAGCGGCGCGAGCTGCGCGAACTGGAGGAGGCCCTGGCCATCAGCGAGGTCGGCCTCTCGGGTCTGCGCGAAGCCCTGGCCATCGTGTCGGACGACGTGGCCCATGCCGAGCGCGCCGTCGAGACGGCCGCCATGGCCGAGCGGCAAGCGGAGCTGGACCTGCTGGCGATCGAAAAGGACTTGGCCGCGCGCCGCGCCGAGGAGCGGCGACTCAGCCAACAGCTCGAGCTCTTCGGGATCGAACTGCAGACGGTGGAGGCGGATCTCGCCCGGATCGAACGCGAGACGAACGGCCTGCGGGCTACCCTCGCCGAGGGGGAGACCCGCGTCGCCGAGCTCCACGCCGGGATCGTGGGCCGGGAGCGCGAAGTCACCGAGCTGCGCGAGCAACGCGAGGACGCGGCGTCGCACATGAACGACCAGCGCGTCACCCTGGCGTCTCGCGCCGCCCGCCGCGACGAAACGCTGCGGGATCTGCTCCGCATGCGGCAGGAACTGCAGGCGGGCGAAGACCAGGTGGCCCACCTCATCCGGGAGGTCGAGGAGCTCGGGGCTCGGCGCGCCGGCCGGGAAGCGGAGCGCGGCGAGCTGCAGGCACGCCTGACCGTGCTCCACCGCGACGAAGAGGAACGGCAGGCCGCCTTGCTCGGCGCGCAGGAGGCTCGGGCCACCGGCCAAGAGGCCATCGCCACCCTCGAGGAGGCGTTGCGAACCAAGCGGCGCGAGGAGACCGAGCTGGCCGCCGAGGTGGCGGCCCTGGAGACCCGGCGGAGCGAGCTGAAGGCGACCATCACCTTGCTGGAACAGGACTTGGCGGAGAATCACGGTCTTGGCACCGCGGAGCTCCGCGAGCGGTTCGCCGCCGTCGTGACGGACGCCGAGGCGGCCCGGGCGGAACTGGAGGAGCTGCGGACCAAGCTCGCCGAGCTGGGACCCGCCAATCTCGGCGCCCTGGAGGAATACCAGGCTCTCTGCCAGCGGTACGAGTTCTTGACCACTCAGGCCGAGGATCTCACACGGTCCGTGGCCTCGCTCCGCCAGGCGATCGGCGAGATCAACAAGACGATCCAGGCGCTGTTCCTTTCCACCCTCGAGGCCGTCAACCAGCAGTTCGATCACTTCTGGCGCCGGCTGATCGGGGGAGGGAGCGCGCAGCTCAAGCTGGTCGAGCCACTGAAGGCCGACGGCGACGACGCGACGCCGGTTGACGAGGAACCGGGCGTGGAGATGCTGGTCCGATTCCCCGGGAAACGGCCGACGGTGCTCTCCCTGCTCTCGGGCGGCGAGCGCGCCCTGGCAGCGCTCTCGCTCCTCCTGGCGCTCTTCGCCGTCCGACCCAGCCCCTTCTGCGTCCTGGACGAAGTGGACGCGCCGCTGGATGACGCCAACGTGGAACGCTTCGTCGGGCTGCTCCGCGAGATGTCGCAGCAGTCGCAGTTCATCGCCGTCACCCACAACAAGCGGACCATGGAATCGGCCGACATCTTGTACGGGATCACCATGGAAGAAGAGGGCGTCTCCAAGGTGATGTCCGTCCGGATGAAGGCGGCCGCCTAGATGCCCTCCGAGGTCCCTCCGGAACGCTCCGGCTTCTTTGCGCGCCTCCGGGATGGGTTGCGCAAGACGCGAGACAGTCTGGTCGAGAAGATCGAGGCGGTCTTCACCGGTGCGCCCGTCGACGACGCCACGCTGGACGAACTCGAGGAAGCGCTGCTCGCCTCCGATCTGGGCCCCGCCGCCACCCGGTCCGTCATGGAGGCCGCCAGGAGCACCCTCCGCCGCCAGGGGACGACCAGCGTCGACACCATTCGAGCCGTCCTGGCCGCCCGCGTCGCGGAACTGCTCGTCGTCCCGCAACCCGACTCCCCGCAGCCCGCCGCACCGCCCCGGGTGACGCTCTTTGTCGGCACCAACGGGTCCGGCAAGACCACCACCATCGCCAAGCTGGCCAAACGGTACCGCGACGCGGGAGAGACGGTCTTGCTGGCCGCCGGCGACACCTTCCGCGCGGCAGCGATCGAACAACTGCAGATCTGGGGCAAGCGCATCGGGGCGGATGTCATCGCCCACCAGCCGGGCGCCGACCCCTCGGCCGTCGTCTTCGACGCCTGCAAGGCGGCCGCCGCGCGGAAGGTTGATCGGCTCCTGGTGGACACGGCGGGCCGGCTTCACACCAAGAGCAACCTCATGGAGGAGCTGAAGAAGATCCACCGGATCATCGCCCGGGCCATCCCCGGCGCCCCCCACGAGACCCTGCTGGTGTTGGATGCCACCACGGGCCTCAACGCCGTGGCGCAGGCGCGGGAGTTTCACCAGGCCGTCACGCTCTCCGGGATCGTCGTCACCAAGCTGGACGGCACCGCCAAGGGCGGCGCCGTCGTCGCCATCGCCAGCGACCTCGGCGTTCCGGTCCGCTTCGTGGGCGTCGGCGAGTCCGCCGAAGACCTCCAACCGTTCAACCCACAGGAATTCGCCGCCGCGCTGTTCTCCTAGTCTACCGAATCCAAACGCCGCAGTTCTCTCGCCACGCACGCCGAGGCTGGGTCTCTTCACTCTTTTGACGCCTGATTATTGATGTATTCGCATCATGCATCAGTACAGACAGACGATGATACCTGGGAGGAGACGATGCGCACCACAGTCGACCTTCAGGCAGTTTCTTTGTTCTTGACTTGACACCTCTACATCATATGCGATACATATGTATGTATGAAGACCACCGTAGAGATTCCAGATTCACTCTTGGAAGAAGCCAAGCGCCTCGCTTCGCGTGAGGGGACCACCGTTCGGGCCCTGGTCGAAGAGGGACTTCGGCGAACCCTCGCCGAGCGAAAGCGGGCCGTGGGGTTTCGGTTGCGGAAAGCAACCTTCAAAGGAACCGGCATGCAGCCCGCATTGGAAGGAGCGTCTTGGGATCAGATCCGCGACGCGGCGTATGAGGGGCGGGGTGGATGATCGCCGTTGACACCAACCTCTTGGTCTACGCCCACCGTGAGGATTCCCCCTGGCATGATGCCGCCTTTGCGCGTATCGCGGAATTGGCGGAGAGCCGATCATCCTGGGCGATCCCGTGGCCCTGCCTCCACGAATTCCTCGCCATCACGACGCATCCAAGAATCTACGCTCCACCGACTCCTCTATCGGCTGCCCTCGAACAAATTGATGCGTGGATGGAGGCGCCGAACCTTATGTTTTTGTCAGAGGCGGATGGTTACTGGCCCATGCTCCGCGAGACCCTTTCGACAGCGCGCACCGCAGGAGCCCGCGTGCACGATGCCCGGATAGCAGCCCTCTGTCGATTTCACGGCGTCCAAGAACTCTGGACCGCCGACCGGGATTTCGGTCGGTTTCCCGACTTGACGGTGAGGAATCCTCTGGTAGCCTGACGCCGCGTGCTGTTCCAAGAGCCGACTCTCGCAAAGACGCCACGGCCGCGAAGGACCGGTGACTCGGCAACTCGGTACAACCCGCACCTGCATTCGCCGTTCTCGCTCCTCGGGTTCCCAATCGCCCGATCCCCCCAGTTACTCAGTTGCCTAACTCCCAGGGCGACCCAGGTGTTACCGGCTCCAGGCGGACCGTACTGGTTCTTGAGGCTGACATCGCCCGCCAGCTCGTACGAGTTGATGACCGACGCAATGTCCATGAAGACCGCCGCATCGGCGTAACGGACCTTCAACGGATTGAGCAGCATCCGCCGCTTCGCGATCATCCCCCCAGGTGCTCCCGGTGCCTCTTCAATTCCTCTTCTGCCCGCTTGTGTTCGGTGATGTCCTCTGCGGTCACAGAGATTGTGCCGTGCAGCCGAGGCGGCACTCCACTCGTTCTTGCCGTTTCTTTCGATGGCTCTCGACGTGCGGGTTCCACCGTACCCCCAAACCCGCCTGCTCTGCATGTCCCACTATCGTCTCGCCTCTCAGACTCCAGGCCCGCGACGCGCGGCGCGTCGCGCGGGGGCTTTCGCCTTGACACCTCCCCGGCACAGTGTTACCTTCCTCCGCGGAAATCGTTATATGACGCAAAGTTGCGCGAACATAACCGACCCGTCCGAGGCGGATCGGACGTATATGCGGCGCGCGCTAGAACTTGCGGCGCGCGCACGGGGGCGGACCAGTCCCAACCCGATGGTGGGTGCGGTCCTGGTGAAAGACGGGACCGTCGTCGGCGAAGGATTCCATTCCTTCGCCGGCTCCGGCCACGCGGAACTCGAGGCGCTTCGCGAGGCGGAATCCGACGCGGCCGGCGCCACGCTCTATGTCACCCTGGAGCCCTGCTGCCACTTCGGGCGGACGCCGCCGTGCGTGGATCGGATCATCAAAGCGGAGGTCGCCCGGGTGGTCGCCCCCTGCGAGGACCCCAACCCCGCGGTCAGTGGGAAGGGATTCGCGGCACTGCGCGCGGCGGGCGTGACCGTCGATGTCGGCGTGTTGGCGGAGGACGCCACCCGGCTCAACGAAGCGTTCTTCACGTTTGTCCGCACCGGGCGGCCTTTTGTCATCTTGAAGGCTGCCGCCAGTCTGGACGGCAAGATCGCGACGCGGACGGGCGACTCCCGCTGGATCACCGGAGAGAGCGCCCGCCAGCACGTCCATCACATCCGGAACGAAGTGGATGCCGTCCTGGTCGGCATCGGCACGATCCTGCGGGACGACCCGATGCTCACCACGCGCCTGGGGACATCCGATCAGCGGGACCCGACGCGGGTGATCGTGGATAATCTCGCGCGCTTACCCTTGCGAGCCCAGGTGATCAACCGGGCCTCGACCGCCCCGACGATCCTCGCCGTGTCCGAGATGGCGCCGCGCGCTCGGCTCGACGCCTTGGAGCGGGAAGGCGTGCAGGTGCTGGCGGTGCCGGAAAGTCCTCGGCGTGTGTCGCTGGCGCGCCTGATGGAAGCGCTGGGAAAGATGGGATTCCTGTCGGTGATGGTCGAGGGCGGGGCCGAGATCAACGCCTCCGCCCTGCAGGAGGGCGTGGTGGACAAGCTCCTGCTCTTTCTGGCGCCCATCCTGATCGGGGGAACGTCCACCCCCACCGCCGTCGGCGGCGACGGCATCGAGACGCTCCGGCAGGCCACGCGGTTGCGAAACGTGCGCCTCGAGCGGTTCGGCGAGGACATTTTGATCGAGGGCTATCTGCGCTAAGCCGTTGCCAAAGAATAACTTGAGCGGAGAAATTTCGGGAACGGCATAAGGAGCCGTAACGAAATTTCAAAATATGGACAACCTATTTCGTAACGGCTCCTAACAGCGCCGGCGCTCGACAGACTGCGGGCAGTCGTGTTCACGGGAATCATCGAAGCCATCGGCACCATCCGCCAGCTCACCCGCCACTCGACGGGCGCTCGCGTCGAGATCGCCGCGGCACCCATTGCCCAGGCGACTCGGCCAGGGGATAGTCTCGCCGTGGAAGGGGCGTGCCTGACGGTCACCGCGGTGGCGGGCACGGCGATGGCGTGCGACCTGTCGGCCGAGACGCTCGCCCGCACCACCCTCGGAGCGTTGCGCGTCGGGACCCGCGTCAACCTGGAGCGTCCGCTTCGGCTGGGCGACCGGGTGGGCGGCCACCTGGTGAGCGGCCACGTGGATGGCGTGGGCCGGCTGGTCGGACGGACCCCGCAGGGGGAAGGAGCGGTGTACCGCATCCGGTTTCCGGAGTCACTCGCGTCCTTCTTGGTCTCCAAGGGGTCCGTCGCGGTGGACGGCATCAGCTTGACGGTGGCCGCCCTGGCGGGCCTCCACTTCGACGTGGCCGTGATCCCGTACACGCTTCAGGGCACCACGCTCGCGGAGAAGCAGGTGGGCGCCCAGTTGAACCTGGAGACGGATCTCATCGGGAAGTACGTAGCGCGCCTCGCCGCCGGGCGGGGGATGGCGCCGGGCGCGGGCGACGTGACCTTGACCGTGTTAAAGGAGTACGGGTTCGCATGAGCGTTGCACGACGCGCCTCCAACGTCGCCGTTCCCGCTGCCGGCCGCGCCGCGGCCCAGCCGCGACGGGGGGTACCAGCCGCCAAGACCCGACGCGCCCCCGAGGGCGCCCGGCATGGGGCTGCCTTGCGGTTCGCCCGGATCGAGGATGCCATCCGGGACATCCGCAACGGCAAGCTCGTCATCGTGGTGGACGACGAGGACCGGGAGAACGAGGGCGACTTGACCATGGCGGCCGAGAAAGTCACCGCGGCCGCGGTCAATTTCATGGCCGCCCACGGGCGAGGGTTGATCTGCTTGCCGATCATCGGCGAGCGGCTGGATCAGCTCAAGATCCCGGCCATGGTCTCGGAGAACACCTCCGCCTTCGAGACCGCCTTCGCGGTCTCGGTGGAAGCCAAGCGCGAGGTCAGCACGGGTATCTCCGCCCACGACCGCGCGGTCACGATCAAGACCATCCTGGACCCGAACACGCGGCCCGAGGATCTCGCCCGGCCGGGGCACACGTTTCCGCTCCGGGCGCGGGAGGGCGGGGTGTTGACTCGCGCCGGCCAGACGGAAGCCGCCGTGGATCTGGCGCGCCTGGCGGGCCTCTATCCGGCGGGCGTGATCTGCGAGATCATGAACCCGGACGGCAGCATGGCGCGCGTGCCGGAACTGCACCGCTTCTCCCGACGGCACGGGCTCTTGATGATCACCATCAAGGACCTGATCGACTACCGGATGAAGCGGGAGAAGTTCGTGACCCGCGTGGCCACCACCGAGTTGCCCACCCGGCACGGCGCCTTCCGGACGATCCTGTACCACAGTCAGGTGGATCAGAAGCATCATCTGGCCCTCATCCGGGGCGAGGTGCGGCCCGGCGAGCCGACGCTGGTCCGCGTGCACTCCGAGTGTCTGACCGGCGACGCACTCGGTTCGCTCCGCTGCGATTGCGGTGCCCAACTGGACCGCGCCCTGGCACGGATCGCCGAGGAGGGGCGCGGCGTCCTCCTCTACATCCGCCAGGAGGGACGCGGCATCGGCCTCGCCAATAAGCTCCGGGCCTACGAGTTGCAGGACCAGGGGTTCGACACGGTCGAGGCGAACGAGCAGCTCGGCTTCAAACCCGATCTTCGGGATTACGGCGTCGGCGCCCAGATTCTCGTGGATCTGGGGATCTCCAAGCTCCGCCTCATGACCAACAACCCGCGGAAGATCGTGGGCCTGGAGGGGTATGGTCTGGAGGTCGTGGAACGGCTCCCCCTGGTCATCCCGCCGACGGCCATGAATCTGGGGTATCTCACCACCAAGCGCGAAAAGCTGGGCCACCTCATCTTGCCCGCGCGGTCGCCTCGCGGGCGCCGCCAGGCCGCGACCGCGGCGGTCCCTGCCGCCCGGAAGAAACCGAGTCGCTAAGCCGTTGTCAAAGAATAGGTTGAGCGGAGACATTCCGAAACGGCATAAGGAGCCGTAACGAAATAGAAAGAGATGTATAGGTTATTTCGTAACGGCTCCTAACGACGCCCCCCGCCGGGGAAGGAGAGCGCAGATGGCGCGAATGTTGGAAGGAAACCTGACCGCCAAGGGATTCGCCTTCGGCATCGTGGCAAGCCGGTTCAACGAGTTCATCACCGCACGTCTGCTCGACGGGGCGCTGGACGCGTTGCGACGCCACGGCGCCGACGAGGACAGAATCACGGTGGCGCGGGTGCCCGGATCCTACGAGATCCCGCTGATCGCCAAGAAGATGGCGGCCTCGCACCAGTACGATGCGGTCATCTGCCTGGGAACGGTCATCCGCGGCGCCACGCCGCACTTCGAGTATATCGCCGGTGAAGTCGCCAAGGGCGTGGCCATGGTCGGTCTGGAAACGGGGGTGCCGGTCCTGTTCGGGGTGCTGACCACCGATTCGATCGAGCAAGCCGTGGAGCGCGCCGGCACCAAGGCGGGCAACAAGGGCTTTGACGCCGCCTGCTCGGCTATCGAGATGGCCAATCTGCTTCGGGAATTGAAGTGACGAACAGCACGCAGCGTTCAGCGGTCTGCTATCAGCCCCGGATAACCGCTGACGCTTCCCGCTGACCGCTGAACGCTGACCGCTGAAAGCTGAACCATGGGCAAACGACGCAAGGCGCGGGAGCTCGCGCTGATGGTGCTGTACGAGCTGGATTTCCGGCCGACCGATCTCGGGCTGGTGTTGCGGGAATTCTGGCGGGATCGCGTGGTGCCGCCGGAGGTGAGCGCGTTTGCCGAGGCGCTGGTGCGCGGGACCGCCGAGAAGACGGCGGAGCTTGACGAGGTCATCCAGGCGAACGCCGCCCACTGGAGCCTGGCCCGCATCGCGCCCGTGGAGCGGAACATCCTGCGGCTGGCGGCCTACGAATTACTCTATCGCGACGATATTCCCGAGCGCGTGGCCATCAACGAGGCGATCGAGTTGGCGAAGTTGTACGGCAGCGAGGAGTCGAGCGCGTTCGTGAACGGGATCCTGGACCAGATCCGCCTCCACCTCCATCCCCAGCCGCATTCCCCCGCCTGAGATGGACATCCCGACCACCGACGAACGCCTGGAGGACATCCGGACCGAAGTGCTTGTCCTGTTCGATCCGAAGGACGAGCCTGCCCCGCAAGGACGGCTGGGGCGCCTCGACTGGATCCTGCTGAGCCCCGTGTCGCGCCTGCGCGCCCGGGGAAAATTCACCGGGGAGCGAGACAGCAGCGTCCTCCTCCGGCCCCATCACAAGGTCAAGGCCGAGCGCGTCCTGGTGGTCGGCCTCGGGGAACGCGCTGAATTCTCCATGACGGCCCTCTATCGCTTGTCGTATCAGACCGCGCAGACCATCCTCGATCTCCGCTGCACCCAGATCGCCCTGGACCTTCCCTTTCGGCTCTTCCCGAAGGAGCCGCCCGAGAAGATTCGCCGAGCCTTCCTGGAAGGCTTCCTGGCCGAGTTGACGCGCGGCCGACCCGACGTCGAGTTCGCGGTCACCACGCTTTCCCCGGCGGCTGACCCGTGACACGGTCCGCCGCCCGCTTCCGCTCCCGCTGACCGCGCCGAGCCGCACGCCGCGAAAGGAGACCCCATGAGTGACGGACACCTGATCGAGTACGCCGACGCCGGGCCGGAAGTGCGCGCCGTCTTCGACGACATCAAGCGAACCCGCAACCTCCCGGACGTCAACAATTTCTGGAAGGTCCTGGCCCACGACCCGCGGACGTTGAAGCGCACCTGGGAGAGCCTCAAAGAGGTCATGGCGCCCGGCGCGCTCGATCCCCTGACCAAAGAGATGCTCTACCTCGCCGTCAGCGTTGCCCACAACTGCGAATACTGTATCGCCTCTCACACCGCGGCGGCGACCAAGCGCGGGATGACCGAGGCGATGCGGGGCGAACTGCTGGCGGTGGTCGGAATGGCAAGCGAAACCAACCGCCTGGTGACCGGCTGGCGCGTGCCGGTCGACGAAGCCTTCCGTTAGGAGCCGTTACGAAATAACTTGTCTATTGTCTGCAATTTCCTTACGGCTCCTTATGCGGTTCTCGCCGTTCACAACGCGCGAGAGATCAGGCGGAGCAGCTCCTCCGGCATGACCCGCGCGCGGCCGTCGGGCCCGGTCACCAGGTGGATGCTCTCCCCCTCTGCCAGCCGCGTCTCCCCACGCCCAACCTGGTAGGCAAACACCACCTTACGGCGTCCGGCTTCTTTCAGGCGGGTGCGGACTTCCACGAGTTCGTCGTAGCGGGCGGGTGCCCGATACCGCACGCGGAGTTCCGCCACGCTCATCATCACCCCGCGCTTCTCCCATTCCGCATAGCTCTGCCCCAACTGTCGTAACAGATCGGAGCGGCCCAGTTCCATCCAGACGGGATAGACCGCGTGATGGACGATGCCCATGGCATCGGTTTCCGCATACCGGACCCGAATCGACGTCGCAGATTCCATGGCCCCCTCGGCGGCGGCGGCGCACGCTCCCACGTCGGCGACGCCCCTCCAACCCCCAATGACAAAACGGGCGAGGCACTCCGTGCCCCGCCCGTTCGGTATCGCGCGAGCCGAGCCGACTACCCCTGCTTCTTCACCTCGGCCTTGGCCAGCTTCTCGTAGTAGCGGACGATGGCGGAGTGGTCCGCATCACCCATCCCGTCGATCTTGAGGGCCTCCATGATCTCGCGCGCCTGACCGGTGAGGGGCAGGGGCACTCCGACCGCGTGGCCGGCCGCCATGGCGTTGTCCAGGTCCTTGATGTGGAGGTTGATCCGGAACCCCGGCTTGATGTTGCGATCCAGCATCATGGGGGCCTTGGCGTTCATCACCGTGCTGCCCGCCAGACCGCCCTTGATGGCGTCGAACACCAGCTGCGGATCCACCCCGGCCTTGGTGGCCAGAACCATCGCCTCGGACAGGGCGGCGATGTTCAAGGCCACCACGATCTGGTTGGCCAGCTTGGTGACGTTGCCGGCACCCACCGCGCCGCACAGAACCACGCTGGCGCCCATGCACTTCATGATCGGGAAGGCCTCGTCGAAGTCCGCCTTGGCCCCACCGCACATGATGGACAGGGTCCCGTCGACCGCCTTGGGCTCGCCGCCGGAGACCGGCGCGTCCACGAACCGGATCTTCTTCTTGGCCAGCTCGGCGCCGACCTCCTTCGACACGGTGGGATCGATGGACGACATGTCCACCACCAGGGAGCCGGCCTTGGCCCCTTCCAGCACGCCGTTGGGACCGAGGATGGCCGCCTTCACGTGCGGCGAGTTCGGCACCATGGTGATGATGAGCGCGCACTGCTCGGCGACTGCCTTCGACGAGGCCGCGGCCTTTGCGCCGGCCGCCACGACCTCTTGCACGCCGGCGGGCACGACGTCATACACCACCACCTCGTGTCCGGCCTTCAGCAAGTTCTTGACCATGGGCTTGCCCATGATCCCCAATCCGATGAATCCGATCTTTGCCATGTCTCTCACTCCTTCGTTTTTGCGGTTCATACGTTAACAGGTTCCTCAAGAACACGCCCTCACCCAGGCTGCTCAAAAAGGCCCAGATGCAAGGCGGCGCGCGATGCGCCGAGTGAGGCGTACTCCAGGTACGCCGCAACGAGCGCGCAAGCACGCCAACGCCGCAGATGGGCCTTTTTCGGCAGCCGTCAGGCCAACTGGCAACCCATCTGCTTGATCCACCCAAACGAGCTCAGCGTGTCCGGCTTCGGAACGTATTCCAGCCCGACGTACCCCTGGTAACCCAGCTTGTCCATCTCGGCGAACAGGAACGGGAAATTGATCTCGCCCGTACCCGGCTGGTTCCGCCCGGGGGTGTCCGCGACCTGGATGTGGTCGATCTTGGCGAACTGCTCGCGGAGCGTCAGCGTGAGGTTCCCCTCGGTCCGCGCCGCATGGTAGATGTCGTACTGGACGAAGACGTTGGACCGGCCCACCTGGGCGATGACGTCGAGGACCTCGGAGACGCGATTGAGCACGAAGCCCGGGATGTCGAAGGGGTTGATGTGCTCGATGATCTGCTTGACGCCGATCGCCCCCAGCGCATCCGCGGACATCTTCAGGTTCTCCACCGCCGTCTTGATGTGCTGCTCGCGGGAGAAGCCGGGGACCATCTTCCCCACCAGGCAGTTCACGCGCGGGGTCTTCAGGATCTTGGCGTACTCGACGGCCGCCTTGATGCCGGCCCGGAACTCCTCCACCCGGTTCGGGCTGGCTCCGATGCCGCGGTCGCCGCCGGCCCAGTTGTTGCCGCTGGGCAGGTTGAAGTTGATGACCTGGAGGCCGTTCGTATCCAGCGCCTCCTTGACCTTCTCGGCCGGCGCCTCGTACGGGTGCAGGAACTCCACGTACTTGAAGCCGGCCTGCTTCGCCAGGGCGAAGCGCTCCAGGAACGGCTTGTCGTTGAACAGCATGGTCAAGTTGGCAGCAAGTTTCGGCATGGTCAACTCCTCCTGTGTATCGCCAATGATGAAACGACCCCTCCGGACGCCTGGACGTCTCGGAAGACCGGATACGACCCCGCGGGCCGAATCAGGGCCCCCGAAGCACACAAACGAAACGGGCCGCAAGATCGGGGCACCCGGGTCCCCACCCCTCCCCCGCAACCCGTCCCCGCAGACCTGCGTTACCCCTCGAACCGCCGGAAAACCAGCGTAGCGTTGGTGCCGCCGAATCCGAAGCTGTTGGTCATGGCCACCCGCACCTGGGTCTCGCGGGCGATGTTGGGCACGTAGTCCAGGTCGCATTCCGGGTCCGGCGTCTCGTAGTTGATCGTGGGCGGCAGCAGTCCCTTGACGATCGCCAGCACCGTGATGACCGACTCGATCCCGCCGGCCGCGCCCAGGAGGTGTCCGGTCATGGACTTGGTCGAACTCACCGGCAACCCCTTGGCGTGCTCGCCGAACACCTCTTTGAGGGCTTGCGTCTCGTTCGCGTCGCCCACCGGGGTGGACGTCCCATGGGCGTTGACGTAGTCGACCTCCGCGGGAGCCACGGCGGCATCCTTCAGCGACAACCGCATGGAGCGTACCGCGCCATCCAGGGCCGGCAACGTGATGTGATGGGCATCCGCCGACATGCCGTACCCCACCAGTTCGGCGTAGATCCGGGCCCCGCGCCGCTGGGCGTGATCGAGAGTCTCCAGCACCATGATCCCGCTGCCTTCACCCATCACGAACCCGTCGCGGTGCTTGTCGAAGGGCCGACTGGCCCGCGTCGGCTCATCATTGCGGGTGGACAGGGCGCGCATGGACGAGAAACCGGCGATGGTCAGCGGCGTGATGACGGCCTCGCTCCCGCCGGCGATCATGACATCCGCCTCGCCGCGCTGGATGATCCGGAAGGAATCTCCGATGGCATGATTCCCGGTGGCGCAGGCGGTGCACACGCAGGAATTCGGCCCCTTCATGCCGAACCGCATCGAGATCTGGCCCGAACCGAGGTTGGTGATGATGGACGGGATGAAGAAGGCGCTGACCCGACTGGGGCCGCGCTCCAGCAGGATCCGATGCGACTCCTCCAGGGCCGGAATCCCACCCATGCCGGTCCCGACGAAGACACCCATGCGCTCGCGATTGTCGTCGGTGACCTTCAAGCCCGCATCGTCGAACGCCATCTGGGCGGCGGCGATGGCGTACCGGATGAAGAGGTCCATCTTTCGGACCTCTTTCTTCTCGATCCACTGGAGCGGATCAAACTCCTTGACCTCGCCCGCGATCTGGACGTCGTGCTTGCTCGCATCGAACCGCGTGATGGTCGCGACGCCCGAGACCCCGTGGACGAGATTGTCCCAGAACCGGTCGATCCCGATCCCATTGGGAGCCACCGCCCCCACGCCCGTAACGACGACACGTGCCATGTGCGCGTCCCTGACTCTTTCTGCCGCGCTGCGGCGATACTCCCTTGGCAGCCGTCCCTACCACACCACGTACCGGATCCCTAAGCCGGTATCAAAGAATAACTCGACCGGAGAAATGCAGAAACGGCAGAAGGAGCCGTAACGAAATTACAAATATGGACACGTAATTTCGTACCGGCTCCTAATCCTTCTTGTGACCCACGATGTAGCCGGTGGCGTCCTTCACGGTGGTGATCTTCTCCGCGTCCTCGTCCGGAATCTCGAGGCCGAACTCCTCCTCCAGCGCCATCACCAACTCGACGGTATCCAGGGAATCGGCACCCAAGTCGTCGATGAATTTCGCCTCGGGGGTCACCTCCGCCTCGTCCACGCCCAACTGATCCACGATGATCTTCTTGACCTTCTCTTCGATGCTCGCGCTCACGATGGCCTCCTTCTTCCGGTAAATGCACAATTCCCTGTCGTCGATAAACCCATTACGAGGACCACATACCGCCGTTGATATGAAGGACCTGGCCCGTGATGTATGCGGCCGCATCCGAGGCCAGAAATTCCACCGCCGCCGCCACCTCGGCGGCCGTCCCGAACCGGCCCAGCGGGATCTGGGCCCGGTACGCCTCTTTCGCGGCCTCGGGCAGGCTCACCGTCATATCGGTCTCGATGAAGCCGGGGGCCACCAGGTTGACCGTGACGCCGCGCGAGGCGACCTCCTTCGCCAGGGAGCGGGTGAGCCCGATGAGCCCTGCCTTGGATGTCGCGTAGTTCGCCTGGCCGGCATTCCCCATGCTCCCCACCACCGACCCGATGTTGATGATCCGCCCGCTCTGTTTTTGCTTGAGGATGGCGCGCAGCGCCGCCCGGGCGCAGTAAAACGGGCCATTGAGATTCACGGCCAGGACGTCGCTCCAATCCGCGTCCTTCATGCGCATGGCCAGGCCGTCCCGCGTGATCCCCGCGTTGTTCACCAGGATATCCAGCCGCCCAAACCGCTCGATGCAGGCGGCCACCACGCGTTCGGCGTCCGCGGCCCGGCTCACGTCCGCCGCCATCCCGAACGCCTGCCCGCCCTCCGCCCCGATGGCGGCAGCCGTTGCGGCCGCCGCCTCCCCGTTTCGGGCGCACACCGCCACCGCCGCCCCCGCCGCGGCCAGCGCCCGCGCCGCGGCCGCACCGATGCCGCGGGACCCCCCGGTCACCAAGGCGACCCGTCCCTGCAGCCTCATCGCAACGCCTCCACGGTCGTCTGCAGCGAGGCGCGGTCTTCCACGTTTAGGACCTGGATCTGGGGAACGATCCGGCGGATCAGCCCCGACAGGACCTTCCCCGGCCCCACTTCCACACACGTCGTCACCCCGTCCCGCGCCAGCCGGAGCACCACCTCTTCCCAGCGCACTGGGGCGGTCACCTGGCGCACGAGGGCGTCCATCACACGGGCTCCTTCGGTCAGCAGATCGGCGTCCACATTGGTCACCAGGGGCACGGTCAGATCTCGGAACCGGATGCCCCCGAGCACCTCCCCCAACCGCGTCGCCGCCGGTTTGAGCAGGGCGGAATGGAAGGGTGCGCTCACCGGCAGGAGGACCGCGCGCCGCGCCCCTTTCGCCTTCGCGAGGTCCGTCGCCTTCTTCACGGCGCCCGTAGCGCCGGCGATGACTGTCTGGCCCGGTCCGTTGAGGTTGGCCACCTGCACCGGCCCAACATCGGCAGCCTCGTCGCACGCCTGCGCCACCAGCGCACGATCCAGGCCGAGAATGGCCGCCATCGCCCCCTCACCGGAGGGCACGGCCTCTTGCATGAACTGGCCGCGGGACCGCACCGTTCGCACGGCGTCGGTGAAATCCAGCGCACCCGCCGCGACCAGCGCGGAATACTCCCCCAGCGAATGGCCGGCCACCAGGTCGCACCGCACCCCGGCCGCGGTCAAGGCGTCCAACGCCACGATACTGGTAGCCAAGATGGCAGGCTGGGTATTGGTGGTGAGCGTCAGTTCCGCCTCCGGTCCCTCGAAGACGAGCCGCCGGAGATCGAAGCCCACCGCGTCGTTCGCCTCGGCCCAGCGCGGCGAGCCCTCGCCCAATTCTCGGCCCATGCCGACCGCCTGCGAGCCCTGCCCCGGAAACACAAACGCAATGCGCGTCATAGAGCGTTCACCATCGAATCAGGGACGACGCCCAGGTAAGTCCCCCCCCGAACGCACACAGGAGCACGAGGTGCCCCGGCTGAATCCGTCCGTCGCGCACCGCCTCGTCCAGCGCCAGCGGGATGGAGGCTGCCGAGGTGTTGCCGACCTTGTCCACGTTCACCACGACCTTGTCGCTGGAGAGGCCGAGCCGCTGACCCAACGCGCTGATGATTCGCAGGTTCGCTTGATGCGAGATGATGAAGTCCACCTCGCCGATCTCGTACCCGTTCTGCTTCAGCGCCGTCAGCGCCGCGTCCTCCATGGCCCGCACTGCCAGCTTGAACACTTCGTTGCCGCTGTTCATCTGGATCTTGTTGAGGCCGGCGTCCAGCACCGCTTGGGACAACGGATGCCGCGAGCCGCCGCCCGGCAGAATCAGGAGCGGCGCCTTGCTCCCATCCGCGTAGAGGTGCACGGAGAGCACGCCTCGTTCTCCGTCGTCGGCCCGGAGCACCACGGCGCCCGCCCCGTCCCCGAAGAGGACGCAGGTGTTCCGGTCCTGCCAGTTCACCACCTTCGTCAACGTCTCGGCGCCTAGCAGGAGCACGGTGCGGGCGGCGCCCGAGCGGATCAGGCCGTTGGCCATGCTCAAACCGTAGATGAACCCCGAGCAGGCGGCTGAGATATCCAGCGCCCCGGCCCTTCGTGCCCCCAAACGGTCCTGCAGCACGCAGGCCGTGGAAGGAAAGACCATGTCGGGCGTGGCAGTCGCCACCAGAATCAGGTCTAGGTCGGCGACATCGAGGTTCGCCGCCTCCAGCGCGGCGCGGCTGGCGTGATAGGACAGATCCGACGTCGCCTGCTCATCCGAGGCGATGTGCCGTTCGGAGATTCCGGTGCGCGTCACGATCCATTCGTCGCTGGTGTCCACCAGCGTCTCGAGATCGGCGTTCGTCAGCACCCGTTCGGGAACATACGCCCCCGTTCCGATGATCCTCGCCCTCGGCATCAACTGGTCATCCCTCGTGACGCGGACGGCTGGCGCCTCGCGTCGGCCTAGCCACGGGCGATGCCCTCGCGGATATGGGCGATCACCGTGTTGCTCACGCACCCCTCGGCCGCCCGGATCGCGTTCCGAATCGCTTTTCCCGTGGAGCGGCCGTGGCTGATCATGCACACCCCATTCACCCCCAAGAGCGGGGCCCCACCGAACTCCGAGGAGTCGATACGGCGCTTGAATCGCCGGAAGGCGGGGATCAGCAGCAGGGAGCCCACCCGTCCGCGGAGATCCTTCTTCAGTTCCTCCCGCAAGAGGTGAAACATGGTCTCCACCAGACCTTCCGAGATCTTGAGCGCCACATTACCGGTGAACCCGTCGCAGACGATCACGTCGGCCGCGCCGTTGAAGACGTCGCGCCCCTCGACGTTCCCGATGAAGTTCAGGGAGGACTCGTCCTCCATCTCCTTGAACGCCTCGCGGGTCAGCTCGTTCCCCTTGATCTCCTCTTCGCCGATGCTGAGGAGCCCCACCCGCGGCTGCGTCTGCCCCAGGATGTCCCGGGCGTAGACGTTCCCCATGATGGCGAATTGCAGCAGGTGCCGCGCCTTGCAGTCGACGTTGGCCCCGACGTCCAACAGGACCGCCTGGTGGGTGAGCGTCGGCACCACCACGGCAATGGCGGGACGCTCCACGCCGGGCAACGGTCCCAACACCACCACGGCGGTCGCCATGACCGCGCCGGTGTTCCCCGCGCTGACGAACGCCTCGGCCTCGCCCCGCTTCACCAGATCCAGGCCGATGCGGATGGAGGAATGCTTCTTCTTCCGGAGTGCGGCCATGGGGCTCTCCCCCATGTCGACCGACTCCGGCGCGTGTCGCACGGTCAGATCCAGCCCCCCCACCTCGTGGCGGGCCAGATGCGTCCGGAGGACCTGCTCATCCCCCACCAGGATGACCGTCGAGCCCAGCTCGCGGGCGGCGGATACGGCCCCCTCCACGGTGACCTCGGGTCCGCGATCCCCGCCCATGGCATCCAGGGCGACCCGGATCTTGCGTTCTGGCGGCATGTGTATCGGCCCGCGAACGCTTACTCTTCGGCCTGTTTCACCACCTGGCGCCCGCGGTAATATCCGCAACTTCGACACGCCCGATGGGGAAGCGTCATCGCTTGGCAGTGGGGGCAACGGGAGAGTCCCGCCGCCTTGATCGCGTCGTGCGCCCGGCGCGTGGCCGTTCGGGTATTGCTGTGACGTCGCTTCGGAAGTGGCATCGCATGACCTCGCTAGGAACGTCGTTCGGTGAACAGAGCGCGCGGCGTGCGGCGGTCGGAGCCTACCGCACCTTCCGTAGGACCTGCAGCCGCGGATCCACGCGGGGAACCTGGCAGCCGCACGATCCGAGATTCTGGTTCGCGCCGCACTGCGGGCACAGGCCCCGGCAGTCCTCACGGCAGAGTGGTTGAACGGGCAGGCTGAGCAGGATATTCTCGCGCAAGAGATGATCCGTGTTGAACCGGCCCTCCTCGAGATAGGTCACGTCCAGTTCGTCCGGATCAAGTTCCCGCTCCTCCCCCGGTTTGGGCGGGAGGCCAGCAACGCAATATACCTCGAACCGGTCTTCCGCCTCGAACCGAAACGCCTCGAGGCACCGGCTGCAGACCAGCGCCACCTCTCCGGCGAACGTCCCGCCAATGACAATCCCGCGTCCGGATCGACCGAGATGCATATCGGCTCGAACCGACGCCGGCCCCTCCCACACCCCTGCGGAATCCCCCAAATCCAACGGCTCCGCCGGCAGGGAAACATCCAGCCCCTCAGGCGGGATCTGCGACACGTCAATCAGCATAGAAATACCTGTAACCTCTGACAAAAAGCGGGCGTAGTATACTGACGACCCCCAGGGGTGTCAAGGAAAAACCCCCGCTCTGGGCGAGGCCATACAACCCGGAAACTCCAAGAATGACAATGGGTTGCGCCCACCTTTCTTCAAGCCGACACCCCCCGTTCCGGGGCCGAAGCCCTAGCCCTTCCCCCGCGGGTAGGCGTGCTGCTCCAGCGCCCCGAAGAAATACGGGATCTCATAGGCCGCGGACTCCGGGGAGTCCGAACCGTGGACCGCGTTCTGCTCGATGCTGGAGGCGAACGCCTTGCGAATGGTTCCCGGATCAGCCTTGGCCGGATCGGTGGCTCCCATGAGCGTCCGCGCCGTCGCAATCGCTCCCGGCCCCTCCAGGACCACGGCCACGATCGGCCCGGAGGACATGAACTGCGTGAGGCCCGCGAAGAACGGCCGTTCGCGATGGACCTGGTAGAATCCCTCCGCTTCCCGCCGGTCCAGCCACACCATCTTCAGCGCCCGCACCGTCAGGCCCGCCGCCTCGAACCGGCTCAGCACGTCCCCGATGTGCCCTCCGCGAACCGCATCCGGCTTCACCATCACCAACGTTCGCTCCGTCATCTCCGCTCCTCGCTGTCGTGTCGGACCGCGAAACCACCGCCTGGCCCTCGCGTAGAAAAATCACCAGGCGACCGGCCGTCCTCCCGGTCGCCCCGTGTCAAGTTCGGGTCACCCCCGCAACCTGCGGACCCGGTCACCGTTTCGCGGCTTTCCGCGACGCCGTGCCGGTCCCGCGCGTGCGCGCCGCAGACGCCCGGCGGGGCGTGGCCGCCCCGGAGGTGCCGGTCTTTCGTGCCGGTGTCGCATCCGAGCCTTGGTGCGCCGACCGCTTCGCGGCGGGCCGCGGACGGGACCGGGCGGGGCGGGATGCCGCCAGCACCCGGGCGACCGCGGCCCCCATCTCGGCGGGGCTCGCCACGACCGTGATGCCCGCCTTCTCCATGGCCGCCATCTTGGCCGCCGCCGTCCCGCTCCCGCCCGAGATGATGGCCCCCGCGTGGCCCATGCGCCGCCCCGGCGGGGCGGTTTGCCCACAGATGAACCCCGCTACGGGCTTGGTCAGATGGGCGCCGACAAAGGCCGCGGCGTCCTCCTCCGCCGAGCCGCCGATCTCCCCGATCATCAGGATCGCATCCGTTTCGGCATCGGCCTGGAAGAGCCTCAAGGCATCCACGAAGGTCGTCCCGATGATCGGATCGCCGCCGATGCCGATGCAGGTGGACTGGCCGATGCCTCGCGCCGTGAGCTGCCCCACCGCCTCGTAGGTGAGCGTGCCGCTCCGCGAGATCACACCCACTCGCCCCGGCCGGTGGATCCGGCCGGGCATGATCCCGACCTTCGCCTTGCCGGGAGAGATCAACCCCGGGCAGTTGGGCCCGATCAGGCGGCACGGGCGCCCCTCAAGGGCGCGGTGGACTCGCACCATGTCCAGCGTGGGCACGCCCTCGGTGATGCAGACGATCACCCCGATCCCGGCCTCGGCCGCTTCCAGGATGGCGTCGGCGGCCGCGGCGGGCGGCACGAAGATCAGCGCCGTGTTGGCGCCCTCCTGCGTCACGGCCTGCGCCACGATATCGAAGACGGGGATCCCCTCGTGGAGGATCCCTCCCTTGCCCGGTGTCACGCCCGCCACGACCCTGGTGCCGTACTCCCGACACGCCAGCGCGTGGAAGGTTCCCTCCTTGCCGGTCAGCCCCTGAACCACCAGGCGCGTTTCTTGATCCACCAGAATGCTCATAACGCCTCCACTTGCCGCGGGGTGCCCGCTCAGACCGCGCGCGCGGCCCGGACCGCCTTCTGGGCGCCGTCCTGCATGCCCTGCGCCGCGATGAAATTGAGACCGGACTCTCGGAGCATCTGCTGCCCAAGCTCCACGTTGGTTCCTTCCATGCGGATCACGATGGGCAGCGTGACCCCGAGGGATCGGACCGCCCTGATGACCCCTTCCGCCAGCCGGTCGCACCGCAAGATGCCGCCGAAGATGTTGATGAGGACCGCCTTGACGCTCGGATCCGAGATGAGGATGCGGAAGGCGTTCTCGATCTGCTCGGCGCTGGCCCCGCCGCCGACATCCAGGAAGTTGGCCGGCTCGCCGCCCGCAAGCTTGATGATGTCCATGGTGGCCATGGCGAGGCCCGCCCCATTGACCATGCAGCCGACCGTCCCGTCCAGCTTGATATAGTTCAAGCTGTATTGGGACGCTTCGACCTCCAGCGGAGACTCCTCGTCCCGGTCGCGGAGGGCCTGGACCTCCGGATGGCGAAACAGGGCGTTGTCGTCGAAGGTCAGCTTGGCGTCCAACGCCAGGATCCGCCCGTCGCCGGTCACCACCAGGGGGTTGATCTCGGCCAGCGAGCAGTCCTTGACCTCGAAGGCGCGGTAGAGGTTGGCGATGACGGCCGCGGCCGCCTTGACCGGTTCGCCCCTGAGGCCCAAGGCAAAGGCCAGCGTGCGCGCGTGGAAGGGGCGGAGTCCCGTGGCCGGATCCACGCGAACCGTGCTGATGGCATCGGGCCGGGTCCGGGCGACTTCCTCGATGTCCATGCCGCCCGCCGCCGACGCCATGCAGGCCGGCAGCCCCGTAGCGCGATCGATCACGATCCCGAGATACAGCTCCTGCTGGATGGCCATCGCCTCTTCCACCAGGACACGCCGCACCCGCTGCCCCTCGGGGCCGGTCTGATGCGTCCGGAGCATCATCCCCAGGATCTGGGCGGCGACCCGCTCCGCTGCGTCGGGAGTTTGCGCCGGTCTCACGCCGCCCCCCTTGCCGCGGCCACCGGCGTGGATCTGGGCCTTCACGACGACCGGCCCGCCGAGTTCTTGGGCAATGCCCCGGGCCTCGGTGGGAGTCGTAGCCACCCGCCCGCGGGGGACCGGAACGCCAAACTCCGCCAGGATCGCTTTCGCCTGATACTCATGGATTTTCATGCTCGCTCCATTCTCGTGGTGGGGCGCGCACCCCTCATCCGCCCAGCAGCCGCTTCAGCATGTGCCGCGTCATGTCCCGCCCCACGGACGCGATGGATTCCGTGAGGGGGATCTCTTTGGGACACGCGTGCACGCAGTTCTGCGCGTTGCCGCAGTCCGCCAGACCACCCTCGCCCATCAGGGAGTCGAGCCGCTCCCGCGCGTGCATCTTTCCGGTGGGGTGCATGTTGAAGAACCGGACCTGGGAGATGGCGGCCGCGCCGATGAAGGACGAGGTCAGCGTGACCTGCGGGCACACCTCCAAGCAGCAACCGCACGTCATGCACCTCGACAGGCTGTACGCGACTGCGCCGGTCTCCGGGTCGACTCGCGGCCCCGGACCCAGATTGTAGGTCCCGTCCAGGTGAATCCATGCCCGCACGCGCCGCAGGGCGTCGAACATGCGCGTTCGGTCCACTGCCAGGTCGCGGATCAGCGGGAATTTGCGCATGGGCTGCAGGACGATGGGCTGCTCCAGCGTGTCGATGAGGGCACTGCAGGCCTGGCGCACCCTGCCGTTGATGATCATGGTACAGGAGCCGCAGACCTCCTCGAGACAGCTCGCCTCCCAGACCGGCGGTGTGGTCTTGACGCCGTCCACGGTGACCGGGTTCCGCTGGACCTCCATCAAGGCGCCGATGACGTTCATGTTCGCCTTGGACGGGATCCGAAACTCCTCCCAACGAGGGGGTGCGCTCGGCCCATCCTGCCGCTTCACCTTGAGCGTGATCGTCTTGCCGTCCATCAGTACTTTCGCGCCTCGGGGGTGAGCAGCGACGTGTCCACGGGTGCGTACGTGAACCGCGGCCCGTCCGACGTCCAGGTGGCCAGGGTCGTCTTCAACCACTGGGCGTCGTTCCGGTCCGGAAACTCCGGCTTGTAGTGCGCGCCGCGGCTCTCGTCCCGCTGCAGAGCCCCCAGCGTGATGACCCGCGCCAACTCGAGCATGTTCCAGAGCTGTCGCGTGAAGGAGGCGGCCTGGTTCGACCAGCGCGATGTGTCGTTGACGTCGATCCGGTGCCAGCGCTCCATCAATCCCTGGAGGGCATGGTCGGCGCCCTGGAGCTTGTCGTTGTGCCGGACCACGGTGACATTCTCCGTCATGATCTTGCCGAGCTCGTGGTGGATCACGTAGGGGTTCTCCGACCCGCGGAGACCGCGGATGCGGGCGTATGCCGCGTCCTGCCGGCGCGTCGCGGTCTCGAAGACCGAGGAGGGCAGCGCCTCCGCCGACCGGTCCAGCCCCTTGATGTAGCCCGCCATGGCCGGCCCCGCCAGCATGCCCCCGTAGCAGCAGGACAGGAGCGAGTTTGCCCCCAGGCGGTTGGCGCCATGATACTCGTATTCCGCTTCGCCGGCGGCGAAGAGGCCGGGGATATTGGTGTGCTGGTTCCGCGGGCTCCCCATCACGGGGTTGCCATGATGGTCGGCCTCGTAGTCGATCCACAGGCCGCCCATGGAGTAATGCATCCCGGGGAAGACCCGCATGGGGACCTTCCGGGGATCGTCGCCGATGAACTTCTCATAGATCTCGAGTATCCCGCCCAGCTTCCGATCCAGCGTCTCTTTGGGGATGTGGCTGACGTCCAGATAGACCATGTCCTGGCCGTCGATCCCCATCTTGCGAACCCGGCACACATCGAAGATCTCGCGCGTCGCAATATCACGCGGGACGAGATTCTTGTATTTCGGATACTTCTCTTCCAGGAAGTACCACGGCGTGCCGTCCTTGGGAACCCAGACGCGGCCGCCCTCCGCCCGGGCCGACTCGCTCATGAGCCGCACCTTGTCCTCGCCCGGAATGGCGGTGGGGTGCACCTGGATGAACTCGCCGTTGGCGAAGAGCGCCCCTTGCTGGTAGACCGCCGAGGCTGCCGAACCGGTACAGACTACCGAGTTCGTGCTCTTCCCGAAAATCATCCCCAGACCGCCCGTGGCGAGGCAGACGGCATCGGCGGGAAACGCGCGGACCGCCATGCTGCGGAGGTCCTGGCCCACAATCCCCCGGCAGAGCCCTTCCTCGTCCCGAATCGCCGCCAGAAACTCCCAGAATTCGAACTTCTCTACCAGCCCCGCCGCCTCGTACTTCCGCACCTGTTCGTCCAGTGCGTACAGAAGCTGCTGGCCCGTCGTCGCCCCGGCGAATGCCGTCCGGCTGTACAGCGTCCCGCCGAACCCCCGGAAGTCCAGCAGGCCCTCCGGTGTCCGATTGAACGGCACCCCCATCCGGTCCAAGAGATACACGATCCCGGGGGCCGCCTCGCACATCCCCCTGGCCAGGGGCTGGTTGGCCAGAAAGTCCCCGCCCTTGACCGTCTCATAGAAATGGATCTGCGGACTGTCCCCTTCCCCTTTGGTGTTGACGGAGGCGTTGATCCCGCCTTGCGCGCAGACCGAGTGGGATCGCTTGACCGGCACGAAGGAGAAAAGCTGACTGGAGAGTCCGGCCTCCGCCAGCTTGATGACCGTCATCAGGCCGGCCAGGCCGCCCCCGACGACGATCGCTCTGGGCCGCGCAGCCATGATGCCCTCCGTCACTTGAACGAATACAGAATGTGAATCCCCACGGCGCTCATGGCGACGAAGACGACATAGCTGAGGTAGATCATCCCCTGCTGCGCCCGGGCGTTGATCGTGATCCCCCACTTGTAGGTCACGTTGAACAGCCCGTGTGCGAAGTGGTAGCACGCGCACAGGATGCCGACGCTGTAGATCGCCTTCTCGTACACCGGCGCAAAGTAGCGGGCCAGGTAAGCGTAATCCACCGTCTGGCCGAAGAAGACGCCCTGCACCCTGGTGTTCCACACATGGTAGCCGATGAACAGCATGAGGAAGATCCCGCTGACACGCTGGAACAGGTAGGCCAGGTTGTGATAACGCAGGCCGAGGCCCTGCCCGGGATGCGCCAGATCCCCCTCCGCCGTGATCACCAGGCCGTAGATACTATGGAACAGGAGCGGCCCGAACACCATGCCGATCTCCAACACCGGCAGGTAGGGCAGCTCCAGCAAGAACTCCGCGTGACGGTTGAACGCCTCCGGCCCCCGGATCGCGTAGGCGTTGCCGAAGAAGTGCTGGAGCAGAAAGACGCCCAGAGGAAAGATGCCGGTCGCGGAGTGCAGTCGGCGCAGGTAGTAGTGCTGGATGTCGGTCGTCACCTTGCGCGCCCCTCCCTCGGCCCCTCGGCGACCCACGACCTCTATCGACGAATCCCGGCCGCGCGCTCGGTGGTATCATGCACCAGGAGCGTAAACAATACCATGGCCTCCTGTTCGTCAGGACGTTTTCTTCGGCTTGAGCGGGGGCTTGGTCCCCGGCTTGATGGCTATCTTGGCTTCGGCGTCTTTGAGTTGCGACTCGAGCGCTTGCTTCTCCTGGTTCATCGCCTCGACGCGTTTCCTCATCGCTTCGGCGTCCGCTTTGAGCGACGTGGCCTCCCCTTTCAGGGCCAGATTCTCTTTTTGCAGCGTCTCCACCTGGGCTTTGAGCTGGTCATTTTCCTTCTTGACGTCCGGTCCGCACCCCGTGACCGCCAAGGTCACGAGCAGCGCAGTTCCGAGTTTCGCAAGCCGCGTTCGCATGCCGACCGTACCTCCCCCCAATGCCCCCGGAGCGAAGAAACCCCCCCGGGAAAAGCGACCCCCAACCCTAATTAGAGCTTGGTCTCCGCGACCGTTTTCCGAACGCTCTCCAGACTCTTGGCCACCAGAGCGCGTTCCTCGTCCGTCAGTCGGATCTCTAGCACTTTCTCGACGCCTCCCGCTCCGATGACGACCGGCACACCGAAATAGGTGCCGCGGATCTCGTATTCGCCGTCCAGATACGCTGCGCACGGCAGTACCCGCTTCTGGTCCTTGAGGTAGGCCTCGGCCATGGCGATGGCCGCGGCGGCGGGGGCGTAATAGGCGCTCCCGGTCTTGTAGAGGGCCACCAACTCGCCGCCTGCCTTGCGGGTGCGGTCCACGATGGCGTCGATGCGCTCCTTCGGGAGGAGCTCGCTCACCGGAATCCCGCCGACGGAGCAACATCGCACGAGCGGCACCATGTCGTCGCCGTGACCGCCCAGCACGAAGGCCTGAACGTCCTCCACGGACACCTGGAGCTCCATGGCGACAAAGGCCCGGAAGCGCGCCGAGTCGAGCACGCCGGCCATGCCCACCACGTGGTGCTTCGAGAAGCCCGTCACCTGTTTGAAGGCGTACACCATCGCATCAAGCGGGTTGCTGATCACGATGCAGAACGCCGCCGGGCAGGTTCGTTTGAGATTGACGGCCACGTCGGTGATGATCTTGATGTTGGTCTCCAACAGGTCCTCGCGGCTCATGCCCGGCTTTCGCGGGATGCCGGCGGTGACGATGCAGACGTCGGCGCCGGCGGCGTCGTCGTAGGAGCTGGTCCCCAGGAGACGAGCGTTGGCGCCGGCGACCGGCAACAGCTGCGCGATGTCCAGCGCCTTGGCCTTGGCCAGCCCCTCGGCAGCCGGAATGTCGAAGAGGACGACATCACCCAATTCCTTGACTGCGGCCAGATACGCCAGGTTCCCGCCGATTTGCCCCGCTCCGATCAGGGCGATCTTTTTCCGTGCCATGGCCTTCGCCTCCTTCCAGAATCACCAGAGAACGGGACGCTACCTGCGCACAATGATGCCCGGGGCCAAGGTGCCCCGCATCATCTCGCGGACCCCCTCTCTCAGCCCGGCAACATTCTCACGGATAGTGGAGCCGCGCGGTCCGATTCTCGTAACACAGGGGTCCGGAGGTGTCAAGGTCCTTTCCGGCCCTTCTGGCCGTCTGGTCCTCGCTATGCCGCTCCGTGCTGACTTACCCGGCGGCGGCGATCACGTCCGCCACGGACATGGCACCTTCCACCACATCCGAAACCAAGCGCCCCGGATGCGTCCACTCGCCGACCGCCAAGAGGCCGGGCCAGCCGACCTCGTGGGGGAATCCCCGTCGCCCCAGCCACTCGCGGGAGTCGACCTCATAACGCACCACGGCTGAGGGCCTGCCCCACACCTCCCCGAGAAGGGACGACGGAAGCAGCGCGCGATGCACGATTACATCCGCGGCTCCGGGAAGGATTTGATCCAACGCCCCCAGAAGCGCGGCCGTCACGACCGCGTCCTCCATCGGCGCCACGGGCGGCACGAACCGGCCGATGCTCAAACGGGCGAACCGGCCGGCCCCTTCCGCGCCAGCGTCGTCTTGGGCCCTGCGGACAAAGACCAGGTTCTCGGCCTGCGCCGGCCGCCCGGCGTCCCGGACAATGACACAGTGGAATCCCAGCTCCGACGGCAGGAACGCCTTGGGGATCGTCACCCCCATGACCTGGGCGACGTAGCGGGGCTGCCAGGGGCCCGACGGGACGGAGCGTCGCTGGAACCAGCCACGGGCTGTCGGAAGCAGGCGCTGCGCCAGGGTGTCGGGTGGAATGTCCGTCACGACCCAGCGGGCGCGGAGCATCTCGCCGGTCGTCGTCTTCACCCCCACGATCCGCCCTCGGTCGGCCACACACGCCGCAGCCTCCGTTCCCAGACGGATCTCACCGCCGTGCGCTCGGATCTGCCCGGCGAGCGCTTCGGCCAGGGCCGTGGGACCGGACGGCAGGACCGCGACCCCCTCCCGCAACCGCTGGAGGCCGACGGCGGCCTCCAGCGTCGAACATTCGTCGGCGCCCCGCAGCAGCAGATACCAGAGACACGCCTCCAGCGCCTGCCGACTCGTGGCGCCCAGACCATGCTCCTTCAGCGTATCGTGGAACGGTGTGGCGGCGGCCTTCCGCAACTGCCGGATCGCGTGGCGTGGCGGTGCGGACGGCCCCGGCAGGCGGAGCGCACGCCACCACCGCAGCCGCGAACGCCAACCCCGGGGCGGGAGCGGTGGGAGGCTCCGTGCCAGCCGATCCCGGTCGCCCGCCAGCACGGCCAGATCGGAGAGCAGGGTATGCCACCCAGCCTCGTCGTCGGGAAATTCTCGATGAATCTCCGGCCACCAGCCATCCACCGTCAGCGGCAAACTCAGCCGATGCCGCGGCAGCGCCACTTGAACCGTCGGGTCACAGGCGGCCGTCGGCAGGTTGAGTCCGAGCCGTTCGCACAACCCGGTTACTGCCCCCTGGGGGCCAACGCCGGTAATCAGACTGACGCCGAGATCGTACCGGTGCCCGTCCTGCAGGACGCCAACGCACGCCCCGCCCACTCGCAGCGACCGCTCCAGGAGCAGCACGCTTCGACCGGCTTTGGCCAACAGGCCCGCGGCGGCCAGCCCGCCAATTCCACCCCCGACAACCACGACATCCCAGCGGCGAGCGGGAGTATCGCCCGCCGGTTGGTCCGTCGCAGCCTCAGACCGGGTGGGCGCCGGCAGGTCCGACGGCGCGACGCCCGCGCCACCCTCCGGTGTCGTCGCGGACTCGTGGCTCGCGGCTCGCGGCTCTTGGCTCGACTTCTCGGCTTCAGACCTCATTCCCGGCCCCGGATGGCCAGCCGGATTGGCGTTCCTCGAAATCCGTAGCGCTGGCGCAGGCAGTTTTCGAGGTAGCGCATATACGAGAAGTGCAGATCGCTCCGGTTCGTCGCAAAACAGACAAAGGTCGGCGGCTTGACGCCGGTCTGGGTCACGTACCGGATACGAACGGCGCGGCCTCGCTCGGCGGGCGGTGGGCGGCGCTCCACCGCCTCGAGGATCACCGCGTTGAGTTCCGCCGTCGGGATCCGGCGTGCCCGCTCCGCCGCCACGGCGTCGATCAACTCGAAAAGCGAGAGGACCTTCTGTCCGGTGAGGGCGGAGATGAACGCGATCGGCGCATAGGCGAGGTATTTGAATTTGTCCTCTAGGGCCAGCCGGAATGCATCCGCCGCCTCGGCATCGCCTTTCCGGAGATCCCACTTGTTCACCACCAGAATGCTGGCACAGCCCGCCTCGTGGGCCTCGCCGCCGACGTTGGCGTCTTGGGCCGTGACGCCCTCCACCCCATCGATCAGGGTCAGGACCACGTCGGCGCGGCGCACGGCCGCCAGCGCTCGCGAGACGCTGTAGCGTTCCACCGACCGCCCGAGGCGACCCTTGGCCCGGATCCCGGCGGTGTCCACCAGGATGTAGTCCGTCCCCTGGTAGGTGAACCGCGTGTCGATGGCGTCGCGGGTCGTCCCCGGTTCGTCGCTCACCACGACGCGCTCGGCGCCCAGGATCCGGTTGACCAGCGACGACTTCCCGACATTCGGGCGCCCGACCACCGCCACCGTGATCGCGCCGGCGGCGTCCGCAGGGGTCTCGCGCTCCGGCACCGCCGCGGCCACGGCGTCCAACAGGTCGCCCGTCCCCTGCCCCTGCTCCGCGGACACGGGGTGGATGGGATCGAAGCCGAGGCGGTAGAAATCGGCGGTAAGCGCCGTTTGACTCACGGAGTCCACTTTGTTGGCAACGAGGAGGATCGGTTTCGTCGCGCCGATGCGTAACAGACGCGCCACTTCGGTGTCGGTCGGGGTGAGGCCCTCCTTTGCGTCCACCAGGAAGAGGATCGCATCCGCCTCGGCGACCGCCTGTGCCGCTTGCGCGCGCACCTGCGCGAGGATACCTGTCCCCTCCGGCTCGTAGCCGCCGGTATCCACCAGGGTAAACCGCCGCCCACCCCATTCCACCTCGGCGTACAGGCGGTCACGGGTCACGCCAGGCATGTCGTCCACGATGGCCCGCCGCCCACCCGCCAGGCGGTTGAAGAGCGTGGACTTGCCGACGTTCGGTCGGCCAACGATCGCAATGATGGGCACTGCCATAGGGGTATCCTCTCGCCTAGATTTTTACCATAGAAAGACCGCGCCACCAACCTCATAGCGCAAGGAATCCGGCCGGATCGCGCGCCGCGCCGCCACTGACTGCTCTCGGCGATCAGAGGGAGGCGATGAGGAGTAGGACGAAGACGGCCGTGAGCCCGACCTCGGACCAACCCAACCGCTTGAGGTTGAGCGTGGCGTCCCGCCGCCGCAGACCGGTGGCCGCCCGCCAGAGCGCGGGGGCGAACGCCAGGAGGACCGCCCAGGGGATGAGATGCCCCACAGCCAGGCCGGGGATGAGCAAGAGCAAGAAGGCGTGGAAGACGACGCACGACCATCGCGCGCGGCTCGACACGGCCGGGATACCCCGTCGCTGGGCCAGCATGACGCGGATCCGCATCCGCACGTAGAACACCCCGCTGGCAAAGAAGAGGACCAGGAGAAGCCACAGCACGGCGCCAACCGGCTGCGCGCCATCGACCGCGACGGCATGCGCCATGGGGCCGACCAGCGTCAAAGCGGCCACGCCCACAAGTTCACCCGGGAGACTGCGGTCGTCTCCCTGCCGGACGAAAAACCCCCGCAAGAGGAAGGCGCACGCCGCCACCATGGCAAAGGGGAACAGGAAGGTCATCCGGTACACTGCCACCAGCGGCGCGAGGCACGCCGCCGCGCCGGCCGCGTAGATCGCGATCCACACCAACGCACGCCGGCGTTCCGTGGAAGGCAAGGGGCCAGCCGCCGGCCGGAGGAGCAGAGCCAGCGGACCGTTCGCGAAGGCCAGCAGCGTCACCGCCCCCAGGAGCAGCATCCCGGGCACGGTCAGCCGGCCGGCGACGCCGACACCCGCCAGAAACGCGCCATAGAGCACCGCCCACGCGCCGTGCTCTTTCGGAACGATTGGCCGGCCGATGGCTCCGTCGCCCATGGGATTCCTCGGAGTCTTCACGCTTGCCCGAAACATCTCTCCTTACCGAGTCGTGCGGGACACCGCATCCCGCGCGCGGGAGCCTTCGGATGCGCGGGGGGGCGCGGCGCAGGTTCACGCGACCGCGAAACGTCGGCACAGCCCTTGACCTGGATCAAGCGACGGACGGTGGGAATCGACCGCAACGGCTCACTTCTTCCCGGCCAGGCTGCGAATGTGGTGGACGAGCGCCCACCGTTCCTTCTCGGAAATGCTCTTCCAGCCCGGCATGGCCTCGCGCCCCTCGGAGATCTTCCAGAAGAGCTCGCCATCCGTTTGGGCCTGGACGGCCTTGTCGCCGAGCGGCTTGGGCCGGGGGTTCATGGCGGCGGCGGCCTCGCCGTCACCCTTGCCCGCTTTGCCGTGACAAATCGCGCAGTTCTCCTGGAACAGCGGCCCCCCCAGCTTGAGGCCGGTCGCCTGATCCAGGGGATTCTTGGTCGCTGTGACGGACGCCGGCGCCTTCCACTGCGCCGCTCCCGCGAAGACCACCGACGCCCACATCGCCACCGCGAACACTACGAGCGCTGTCCTCATCTCCCGTCCTTCCCCAAGTATGCCTCAGCCCGCATCCGCACCGCGCGGCGCCGTAGGAGCCGTTACGGGATTTCCGGTGCGTAGTTCATTCTTTGGCAGCGGCTCCCCCCTTCGCGGTCTTCGTGCGCCTCGACACTCGCCGTGCGACGCGCAGGCCGACACGCACCCCGTGCCGGAGCGCCTTGGCCTCGATGGTGGCCCGCCGCACCACAGCCTTCCCTTTCGCCGCCACCGTCGCCGTCTTGGGCTTCGCGTCCTCGATGCGATTCTGGAGATCGGCCAGGCACGTCTTCGCGGCGTCGGCGGCCCGCTCCACGCCGGCCAGGGCCGACCGACCCAGCTCCTTGGCCGCCTCGACCTCCCGCTCGACCTGCGTCAGCAGACCGGCGAACCGGGCCCCGGCGTCCTCGCCGGCGCGCGCAGCCTTGGCGCGCAGGACGAGGAGCTGCCCCTCCAATCGCAAGAGATGCCCTTCATACTCCCGCACCATCCCCGCGAGCTGATGCCGCAGCTTCCGGACCTCCGATGTCGCCATGGCTGCCTCCCCTGCGCCCGTCCCCGTCCGCCCGATGCCGCTCGGTCGTCAGAACGAGACCGCGTTCGATCCACCGCGCAAGCCGCCCTCCGGCGCTCCCTGTGTGAATATCCGCGGGCTCCGGGAGCATGTCAAGCGGATTTCGCGGTCTCACCTCGCCCCACAGGTCGCCGCCGGCATCGTCCGTCCCGCAGGCGCGCAGGCATGCCTTGACGCCCTGCCGGAGTCGGTGCTAGCCTTCCGCACCGATGAAGACACGTGCGATGCAGGCCCTGGACCGAGCCGGTGTCTCCTACACGGTCCGCGAATTCCAGGAGACGGAGCTCGGCGCCGAGGAGGTCGCCGAGAAGCTCGACATCCCCCTCGATCAGGTCTTCAAGACGCTGGTCGCGCGGGGGGATCGGACCGGCGTGATCCTGGTATGCCTGCCGGGAACCACCACGCTCTCGTTGAAATCATTGGCCCGCGCCTCCGGCGACAAGCAGGTGGCGCTCGTCGAGACGGACGAGATCCTGCGGCTGACCGGGTACATCCGGGGCGGCGTCTCCCCCCTTGGCGGCAAAAAGGTGTACCCTGTGTACCTGGACGGCCGCGCCCTGGAACAGCCGACCATCAGCATCAGCGCGGGGATGCGCGGGATGCAGATCCTCCTCGCCCCCCAGGATCTGATCCGTGTGACCCGCGGGACGGTGGCGCCGCTCGGCGATCCGGCCGGGTCCGGCGGCCCCCCGCAGCGGAGACGCCATGACGGATGAGCGAGCCCTCATCGCCGCCTCCAAGAGCGGGGATTCCGCCGCATTGGACGCGCTGGTCCGGACCCACCAGGACCGCGTGTACAGCTTTGCGATGCGGATGTGTCGGAACGTCGAGGATGCCAAGGATATCCTGCAGGAGACCTTCCTCGGCGTGATCCGCTCGATCCGGGAGTTCCGGGAGGAGAGCAAGTTCAGCACCTGGCTCTACCGGATCGCCTCTAACGCCTGCCTCAAGAAACGGCGGCGGGGCGTCCACGAACCGACCCCCGAACAGGAGTTCTCACTGGACGACCTGATGCCTCGGCCGGATGCCGAGGGCCGCAGGCCGGAGATAGCCGATTGGTCCGGGGATGCGGAGCGGGCATTGCTCCACGGCGAGCTGTCTGCGCGGATGGAGAACGCCATCGACAAGTTACCCAAGGACTACAAGATCGTCCTCGTCCTCCGAGACGTGGAGGGGCTGTCTGCCGAGGAGACGGCCCAGGCCGTGGGACTTTCCGTCCCTGCCGTCAAGTCCCGCCTGCACCGCGCCCGGGTGTTCATCCGGCGGGAACTTGCCGACTACTTGGCCGGGCCACAGACCCGGTAGAGCGCGCGAACCCAAACCGCGTGGTCTGGATCACATCTGATGAGTGACGCGCAGCGACCCTTCGATCACACGCACGACGGGATGTCCATGACCTGCCGGGAACTGTTCGAGCGGCTGTCGGAATACGTGGACGGAGAACTCTCGCAGGAGATCTGCGAGGAGATCCGGAAGCACCTGGACGGCTGCGACCCCTGCGTCAATTTCGCCAAAACCCTGAAGACAACGGCAAACCTCTGCCGGCGACTTCCTTCGCAGCCGATCCCGCCCGCGGTGGCTGCCGACTTGCACCGCTTCCTCTCGGACCACCTGCCCCGTCCGAGGTAAAGCTTCGCACGGTCTGCCCGAAGCATTGCTTTCGCCCAGGCTGCTCAAAAAGGCCCAGATGCAAGGCGGAACGCCGTAGCCCGAGCGAGGCGTACTCCAGGTACGCCGCAGCGAGTGGCGAGGCGGGCCAACGCTGCAGATGGGCCTTTTTCAGCAGCCTGTCAGACCCCGTGCTCGCCGAAATGGTCCCACCCGGTGGGGCGCACGGTTTCGGTCTGACCGTCCGGTGTGACAAATTCTAGGTGTCCCGAGTCGGTCGCCTCGCCGATGCAGTACAACGGACGGCCGAAGCGCGCGGCGAAGTCCCGCCCCACCTCGCCGATCCGATCCGGACGCACGGTGACGGCCAGCACGTAATCCTCGCCCCCCGCAAGGGCAAAACGGAAGGGGTCCCGATTACGCGCTGCGCAGAACTCCCGCAGCTCAGCGGAGATCGGAATCCGGTCGGCGTGAATGCGGATTCCCACCCCGCTCTCCTCGACGATGTGTATCAAATCCGAGCTCAGGCCGTCGCTGAGATCCAACGCCGCGGTCGCCGCCCTCGTCCCTGCCAGAAATCGCCCCTCTTCGAGGTGCGGGCGGGGCAGGATGTGGGCGTCGAACAGCGTCCGCATGGCCGCTTCCGAGGGGTAGAGCTTCTCCAGCACGAAATGCAGGCCGGCGCGGCTGTCTCCGACCGTGCCGGTGAGGCACACGATATCGCCTGGTCTGGCCCCGGAGCGATACAGCACCTCATCACGGCGGACATGGCCAACGACGGTCACGTTGAGGACTAGGTCGACCACAGAACCCGTCGTGTCGCCGCCCAAGATGTTGACCCCGTGACGAGCCGCCAGGCTCTTCATCCCGTCGTACAGTGCGTCCAGATACTCCACGGGGCAGCCGGCGGGGATGGCGGTGCTGACGAACGCCTCGCGCGGAATGCCGCCCATGGCCGCGATGTCGCTCAGGTTGACGGCCATGGCCTTGTGGCCCAGGTTGAACGGCGTGGTTGCGTCCCGCAGGAAGTGGACCCGTTCGACCAGCAAGTCCGTCGTCACCAACGTCAATCGGTCGGGCGGCACGACAAAGGCGGCGGCGTCGTCGCCGATGGCCCGCTCGACGCCTTCCGGTCGGACCAGACATCCCCGACTCACGCGTCGGATGAAGCCGAACTCGCCGATCTCTTTAAGCTCCATGGCGTGCCTCTTCGACGATGCGACGGAGCGAGGCGGCCGCCGCGCACGGGTCGGGCGCGGCGACGATCGCCGACACGACGCAGATCCCGTCCGCCCCCGCCCGGATGACGCCGGCGGCGTTGGTCGCGTTGATCCCGCCGATGGTCACCACCGGCAGACGGACGGCGGCCCGGATCGCGCGCACGCCGTCGAGTCCCAGCGCCGGCACCGTGTCGGTCTTGGTCGGTGTCGCGAACACCGGGCTCACGCTCACGTAATCGGCCCCCCCACGTTCCGCCTCGACCGCATCCTGTGGGGCCTCGCACGAGATCCCGATGATCAGCCGGTCACCCGCGACGCGCTTGGCCAGGGCCAGCGGCATGTCCGTCTGGCCGAGGTGGATGCCGTCGGCGTCCACGGCCAGCGCGATGTCCACCCGGTCATTGACGAAGAGCGGGACGCTGCGTTCGCGGAGCAGCCCTCGGACGGCCGACAACCGCTCGAGGTAGTCCCGCGACGACGCCGTCTTCTCCCGCACCTGCACGCAGGTGACGCCGCCGTCAACGGCGGCACGGATCACGTCCAGCAGCGACCGGCCCCTCGACAGATCGGGATCGGTCACCAGGTACAGCGAGTAATCCGGTGCCGGTCGGCCGGCCTTTGGGGGACGCAATCGTCCTCACGCCTGCCTCTCCCCTTCACCCTCGATCCGAGCCTCACGGGTGACCTGATCCGGCGTCACGGCCTGCAGCATATCGATCAGGCCGACGGCGAATGTCCCCGGCAGGTTCCCCGCGCGTGCCGCATACTCGCCCGCCAGGCCGTAGAACGCCAGCGCACTCGCCGTCGCCTCTACCGCATCGGTGTTGACGGCGCAGAAGGCGCCGATGACCGTCGTCGCGGTGCATCCCGACCCGGTGATCCGCCCCATCAGCGGGTGACCGTTGTGCACCCGGCGCACCGCGCCCCCATCCGTCACGTGATCCACCGCTCCGGTGATTGCCACGATGATAGATCGCCGGCGCGCCCACTCCCGGGCCGCCTCCACCGCGTCCTCGACCTTGTGCGCCGCGTCCACGCCGCGGGTGCCGCCGGCTCCCTGGGCGACGGCCAGCACCTCCGAGGCGTTGCCGCGCAGGACCGTCACCCGGCACTCGTCGAGCAGACGCACCGCCGTCGTCGTCCGCAACCGGGTGGCGCCGGCGCCGACCGGGTCCAGGATGATGGGGATCTTCCGCCGGGAGGCCGTGCGGCCCGCGACGAGCATGCCCTCGATCCACGGCCCGGAGAGCGTGCCGATGTTGAGGACCAGGGCATCGGCCAGAGAGGCCATCTCCTCCATCTCCTCGACCGCGTGGGCCATGACCGGCGAGGCGCCCAACGCCAGCAAGGCGTTGGCCGTGTACTGCATGACGACGTAGTTCGTGATGTTGTGAATCAGCGGGCGCTTCTCGCGTACGAGGGCGAGGTTATGGGCTGCCCGTTCGGCGTACTGTGACATGGAATGCCCCTTTCATCGAGACCGATCGCGCGCCCGTCCCGACTCCTTTGGCGCCGGCCCCGGTCGCAGCGTCACGAAGTGTCGGCGACCCTAGCATCCGCGCCGAAAGCCTGTCAAGCCGGATGAGGGTCGAGGCTGCGCTGACGCAGGGCGCGTACTCCTCGTGCCGGCTTCGCCTCGATGCGCCAGATCCAAAAAAGCCGACCGTCGTCAACCCGCGACGACGGTCGGTCATCTGGACCCTATGTGTTCGGCGTCCGGGCATCCCCACGGTCTGATGATCCGTTCTGCGCCGAACAGCCGGACAGGTCTTACTTGCCTGGCTCCTGCGCCGGGTCGCCGGCATATCCCAGCGCCTTCCAGTTCAAGATGCCCCCTTTGTCGCGATGGCATGCAGTGCACCGAAAAGCCGCCTGCTTCGGCGCCACCATGTGGTTCACCTTCCAGTACATCACCGTCTCGGCCCAGTCGAACTGGCCGCTGTAGGGGATGCCTGCCGCCTTGTTGCCGTCGGCGATGGCCCGGTTCCAGTCGAAGTGATTCCAGTAGCCGCCGAACAGGTGTGGGACCGCGATCGTCTTCAACTGCTTGTCATACGGCTGCTTCCCGCGCATGACCTTGAACGGCATGATCCGGGCCTTGACATCCTTCCGGTCGCCCAGCGGCCGATTCAGCGCAACCACCTTCGACGGATCGATCGTATCCCCCAGCAGGTAACGCGCCGTCTCGCCGTTGTACCAGAGATAGGTCGGCGGGACGTCCTTCTCCCACTTGAACTCCCCCTTGATCTTGACGTAGGTCTCGAGGCCGTGCTTGTCCTTGGCCGGCGGCCGGTCCTGCCCCGCCTTCGACCAGTCCCACCAGACCTTGGTCGGCAGCCCCTTGGCGAACACGGGGACGTGGCAGGTCTCACAGGCCACCCGCTTGGTGTGCCGGTTGTAGGTCGGGATCTTGTGCGGGGTCTCGCCGTGGCAGTCGAGACAGGAGACCCGCGCCCCCTTCCCGAGGGACACCGCCATCGACTCCCCGGGAATCTGGTGCTCTTTCGTCTTGTGGCAGTCCTGGCAGGTCATGCCCGGGGCCGGGTCCGCCATGTGCACGTCCACCGCGCGGCTCGGCTTCAGGAGCGAGCTGTCCAGGTCCCCGTGCTTGACGTGATCGCCGCCCCCGCCGAAGAAGTGGCATGTGCCGCAATTCTGTCGGGTGGGCTTTCCGACACTCTGCGCCACCTTGACGAGATCCACCTTGGGATCCGGATTCCCCGCACCGGCCGGGGACTTCGCGTAGGTCCCGGTGGTGTCGTGGCACACCAGGCAATCCACGTTCTTCGGGTCATCGAACTTGAACGACGCGTCCTTCCAGCCGTAGCCGGCGTGACAACTGGTACAGCGCGGCCAGTTGGCGGGCAGCGCAATGCAGAAATTGTTGATCAGGTTGAGCTTTCCGATGCTCATCTGCCCTCTGCCGGGCACCTGTTGCTTCTCCTGCCAGGTCCAGTGGACCGTCTTCATGAAGTCCTTGGCCTGCTGCTCGTGGCAGCCGAGACACGTCTCGGTCACCTCCGGCCCCGTCCTGAACGGCCCGGACACGAGGTCCTTGTGATCGGTACCGGTCCAGGATGGCGTCGGGACGAGCAGACCACACAGCAGCAACACCACCGGCGAGAGCCGTCGCAGCATGAAGGCACCTCCTCGAAGCGAATAGTTGCTGCTAGCCTAGTGCGAACGGCCGACAAAAGTCAATGCAGCGCCTCCGTTGGTCAGGAAAGAGCGACGATGCCACGGTCTGGACGCGGGCGGCGTCGTGCCTCATTCCGTCGAGCCAAAGGGGTCTCCTCGTCCTCAACAGGTCGCACTCTACCGAATAGGGGTTCCATCTCGCGCCTCGGGGCTCCCGGCCCCGGAATTAGACCCCTCACCCGCCGCCGGATGACGATCCGCATCCGCTCCCCGTCGCTGCCTGCCTGGCGAAGCCCGAGAGAACCCGCTCCGCCCGGTCGGCACCGCATCTCGGACACGCAGGAACCTGCCCGTCCTTGGCGCGCTGCGTGAACTGCTCGAACGTTGTCCCGCATTGGGTGCACTGGTACTCGAAGATCGGCATGGGCGATTCCTCCCGTGAATTCGGACGCCTCTTTGCAGTTATGATCCCGAACCGCGGGAAAGGATTCGGCCCTTCGTCACACGGATCCCTCTCGGTACCGCTATAGGCAGGAGAAGGCGCTGCTCGGGAAGCATCGAGGCCACGGACGCAGGATAACTCCGACTCACCAGGGCGGGGCACAAGACAGGCCGGGATCTTCAGGCGTCGGGGATACTCCCGGGGATTCGGAAAATTGGGGAGGCAGCGGAGCGCCCGCTCCATGCGGCACGGTCCGGGGCGAACGCGGGCGGGCGAAACGGCGATTCCGCCCGCGAGCGCAAACGCACCTACGCCCCTAAGAAGGCCTGCGTGAACTTGCTCCACGTGGCGTCGTCGGTCGCCTCCAACTGGCCTTCGACCAGCCGTCCGGTTGGAGCCGGCGGGGCGGCGGTTTCGCCATGTGCCGCTCCCAGCATCGCCTGGAGGCGTGCGATCTCCGCCCGATACCATTCCGCCGCTTTCTCGCCGATATGCAACTGCCTCAGCTCGTCCTCCAGATGCTCGGGTTTCATCGAGCACACCCACCCCTGCTCGTAGGGACGGCTTTCCAGCCATTCCAGGTGCTTGGGCAGGTCGGCGTTCACCTCATGCACGGTCCCGGAGATCGGCGCATGGAAAACGGCGGCACGCCCGCCTTGCCGAATACTGAAGAGACACTCCCCCTTCTTGATCGTCGCGCCCTTGGCGGGCAATTCGAGCGCATCGATGCGCCCGATCATCTTGCGCGCAAAATCGTCCAAACCTACACGCACCATGCCCGGGATGGTGACATTCGCCCACACATGGCCGGGGGAAAAGAACACCCCGCCCGGCAGACCGAATTCGTGAGCCGGCGGGCGGTCCGTCGTGGCTACGTGCACCGTGGAGGAGAGCCGTTTGTGTTCGCGATCTTGCCGGCGAAACAGGCACTTCTTGGTGAATTCCACCAGTTCGTCTTCGGTGAAGGGTTTTTGCACATAATCCATGGCACCCCACTTCATCGCATTCACCGCGGATTCAATGGTGGCGTAGCCGGTGATGACCACGACATCCGACTCGGCGCTGTAGTGCTTGACGCCCTTCACCACATCCAACCCATCCATCTCCGGCATTTTCAAGTCGGTGAACACAAAATCGTACGTGTGCTTCTGCACGAGGCCCAGCGCCTCGCGCCCGCTTTCCACCGTGTCGATCGCGTAGCCGGCGGCCACGAGGATCTTCCGGAAACTGTCGAGCACGATGGTTTCGTCGTCCACCGCAAGAATACGCGCGAGCGGCTTGGCCACCTCGACCCGCTTGAGCGATGGCGCTTCATCCGCAAAATCTAAACGCAGGCCGATATCCAGCGCTTCGAGCCGTTCCTTGCGCGCCTTGGCTTCACGCATCCGATCCATCACCAACCGAACCACCACGTTGATGACGACGAACACCACGATCATCACGACCACGAGGATCGGAACCATAATTGCCTCCCCTCAACACGCGCGACGCCGGAGACTCAGTCGTCGTTGCCCCTGTTCCGATGCTGACACGTGGCGTACACGGAACACGCTGCCTGGCGCGCGACGATCAACGAAGGACGGACATACTCCGTGCATCCGTTGTCTCACTGAACTGCAGTCTACTGCTCGCCGATCGGCAAGAGCACGCGAAACGTTGTACCTTTGCCGACGTCGCTCTCGACCTCAATGCGTCCGTTGTGTTTCTCGACGATGCCCCACGCGACCGCCAGTCCAAGGCCGGTACCCTTTGCCCCCTTAGTGGAGAAGAACGGATCGAAGATTCTTTGGAGATTCGCCGGCGGAATGCCGCAGCCGGTGTCGCTCACCCTGACTTCGATGCCTTGGGTCTGGTTCCGCGCCCCGCCCTCTTCTACCGCCAAATCGGTCACTAAGGTAATCGTGCCCCCACCGTCGCCGATAGCGGCATTGGCGTTGAGCAGGAGATTGACGAGAACCTGCTGGAGCTGATTCGCGTCGACGTGGATCTTCGGTAGGTCGGTGCGCAGATTCCTCCGCAGCTCCACGCGATGCGCGGCAAGCTGGATTTGCACGATACGAACCGCGCGTTCCACGATTTCCGTGATGTCACAGGCCTGCTTTTCCGGCGGCAACTGTCGGGCGAAATCCAACAGGCCTTTCACGATCTCCCGGCACCGCTTGGTTTCCCGCACGATCACTTCCAAGTCTTCCTTGAACTCGGGCCGGTCTTCAGCGCGTTTAAGGAGGAAGCTGGCGTAGCTCAACACTCCGGTGAGTGGGTTATTGATTTCATGTGCCACCCCCGCCGCCAATTGCCCAACCGCCGCCAGTTTCTCTGATTGATAAATCTGCCGCTGCGCCTCGGAGAGTTTTTGCGTCATCTGATTGAAGGAGTCGGCCAAGATCCCGATTTCATCCCGTTTGGTCAACGCAATCTTGTAATGCAGATCGCCGGCAGCTACCTTGCGCGTCGCCGCCGCAATTTCATTCACCGGCTTGAGCACGATCCGATCGACCAGGAGAAAAATCATGCCACTCACGGCGCCAATGGCGACGATGCCGAACAGCAGTAGGCGCTTTTGGCTGGATTCCATGTCGCGATCGACGTCATCCAACGACATCGAGATATCCAGCACGCCCAAGACTTTTTTTGACGGCTCGTGCGCATGACAGCTGCTTTGCCAGCAGCTCGGTTCGTTATATATCGGACTGATAATGCCGAGAACGCGCCCGGAACCGGGGAGTTGGAATATGCGCGTACGGTCGGGAATGGGCAATCGCTCCAGGGGTTGATCCACCGCATGGCAGGCATAGCACGCTTCCGCTCGCTTGTCGACCATCTGGCCGACATCAAGATGATCCGTGGAAAAACTGATCGCGCCGTCCTTGTTGAAGATCCGGACTTTCTTGATGCCGTCCTGCTTGCCGATGGTGGTGATGATGCGATAAACCGCCTCCCGCTGATTCAACAGCATGTCGTAATGCGTGCTGCTTTTCACCGTCTCGCTCAGTTGGTGCGCGCTGCGTCGGACCTCGCCGATGAGTTGCCGTCGATGGGCGCTCAGAATCCCATAGGAGAAAAACCCGATGATGATCAGCGCCACGCTGCCCACCGCGACAATGAGTTTGTAGCTTATCTTGGCTCGCATGCCAGCATCCTCTGGACCCGAGGAACTCTCGTGAGCGTCGGGCGATGCGGATGAAAGCCCTCTGGGGTCGGGCGACGGCCCGCCTGCCCTGACCGAGCGATCCGCATGTTAGCCTAAAGCAGCAACCAATGCCAGCGGCTTGATGGGGCGATCCGCCCAGCTGAGCGGAGGGACGACTCCGGACACTCGAGGCCGCCGACCCTGGAGACCGCGCGATAGGATCGCTTACCCCCCCCGCCACTCTCCAAGGATTTCCGACTCCTTCAAGGTCCAGGAAATTTCGCGATCAAGCGACTCATTCCACCTTCCCGGCGAGCGATAAAGGCCTCCTGGGTCGGAGCTCCGTCTAAAGGTATTGCCAATTCGAAAGTCCGGAACGCGACGCTATTTCGGCGGCGCGCCTCGACCGATGCCGATGTAGAACCGGCCGCCTACGTGGGCCGGATCGTCGGGGTAGCCCAAGCCTTTGAAATCGATCCGATTTGTCGCCTCCGGATAGACCGCACGCCGGTGCGCGGGAAGGTCCATCTCCTTCGCGTTCTTGTGGCAACGCGTGCACGTGATAGCCTCCAGGCTGTGGCAATCGGAACAGCCGAGAGCTTTCGTGGCGGGGACCACCTCGTGGTGGATGGAAGAATACATCTTGGTCTCCACGAAACCGTACTTCCCTGAGTAGGGGAGTCCCACCTGCTTCATCCCGCTGGTAATGGCCTTCGACCAGTCGAAGTCGGCCCAATAGCCGTCCAAGAGCTTGGGCAGGGCGAGGATCTTGTTCTCGGTGTCGTAGGGCTGAACCGCCGCGTGGACCTGGAACGGAAAGATGCGCGCCGCCGGGTTCCGCTTCTCCCCGACGGGGGCGTTGAGAACCACGGCAGAGGATGGGTCGATCGTGTCGCCCACCAGCGAGGCGCTGCGGGTTCCGTCGTACCAGAGGTACGTGGGCACGAGGTGCTTGCCCCAGGTCAAGGTCCCGAATTTCTTGTCGTACTGCGGCATCCCGTGCTGGTCCAGCCGCTGGCGGACGGTCCTGGCCCGCCTTGCGAATAATCCCGACGCAAGAGGGTCGGCGCCGCCTTCGCAATGAAGGGAATGTGACAGGTCTCGCACGCCACGGCCCTGACGTGGTCGTCCAGATGGCGGCTCAGCATGCCCGCCACCCCGTGAGGCGTTTGCCCGTGGCACTTTTCGCAGCGGACGCGGCCCTCGACGGCGGGGGCGCTCATCGACATCCCCGCAATCCGGTGCTCGGTGGTCGCATGGCAATCCTGGCAGCGCATCTTGAGCGTGCCCATGTGCATGTCGAAGTCCGCCGGCGGGTCGGCCAGCGCGGGTTCCAGATCCCCATGCTTGGCGTACGGGGCTCCGCCGCTTGCGAAAGTGGCAGGAACCGCAGGCCTGCCGGGAGGGCCGTCCCACCTTTTTCGCGATCGCGGCCAGATCCAGCGACGGGTCGGGGAGCCCGCCCTTGCCGGGGTCCTTCCGGTACGTTCCGGTCGTGTCATGGCAGACAAGGCAATCGATGTTGGTCGGGTCGGTGAAGTCGAATTTCGCGTCCACCCAGCCATAGCCGATGTGGCAGGAGGCGCACTCCTGGAGGTTGGGGCCGATGGCGATGCAGGAGTTGTTGACCATCATGCGTCAGGCTGATGTCGATCCGGTGCTCGTATCCCTTCAGCGTAGGCGAGTATCCCTTCCAGTTCCAGTGGGCCGTCTTCAACACGTCCTGTCCCACCTTCGGGTGGCAGCTCAAGCAGTTCCGGGTCACGTCCTGCGGACTGGGCTTGCCGGTGAAGTCCACCAGCGTGGAGTGGTCCGGCGTCCAGGGATGGTGGCAGGAGGCGCATGCGGTGGGCGCGAACGCCGGCTTGAGCTGGCGCTCGTGGCACCCGATGCACTGGCGGTGATAGGCCCCTTTGAGGCCGATGCGCGAGGGGGCATCCGCTTCGTTGGGCAGCCCATGGCAGCGGGCGCAGCTCTGCGGCGGGTTCTTCGCCATGTCGTCATGGCAAGCCGAACAGGGCGCCGCCCAGCTTGATGTCCATCGCCGTGTGCAGGTCCTTGATATCCAGCCCCACGCGGTCTTCCTCGGCCGATCGCGTAGCGATGGTGGCAGACCCCGCAATCCCCCCCGGTCAGCTCGTCGTGGATGCGATGGGAGAACCGCACCGGCTCGTAGTCGTCCGACTTGGCGCCGAGCACCGTGCTGTTCAGCAGGTAATAATTCCTGTACGCCTTCGGGCCGCTGAGGGTAGGCCGTACCCGCCACGGACGTCCGGCACGAGCCGGCAGCTCCGCCTTGACGCGCTGGATCTCCTCGACCGTTTTCTCGGTCGCTTGGTGCGCCTCGGATATGCACGAGGTTGTACAACGCGATGAAACCCAGGAGGAAGGCGATGGCGGTTCCCGCGTATCACCCAGGTCCAGAAGGGATTGACGGTCCGCTCCCGCTCCACGCGCATCCGGGCGAGCTGGGTTTCCGTCGCAGGCACGTAACCCGGCAGGATGGGGAAGAACGTCACAAAGAACCGGTAGCAGAACAGAATGCTGGAGACGATGGCCACCGTCATCGCGATCTCGCCGATCGACGGGAAGTACGCCTTGGCTGAGTACGGCGGGTTGTAGCCGACCAGGAAGACGTTGATGCGGTTGAGCACCACGCCGAAGATGATCAAGGATACGGTGAAGAAGAGCCATCCCTCGGACCGGCGAACCGCCTTGTTGAGGAAGAGCAGGAACGGGGCGACTATACCCAAGAGGATCTCGACGACCAGGGACGTCGTGGCCGCGGGGTGATCGAGAAAATTCAACTGACCGTAGCGGACGACAAGGTCGCCGATCTTCACCACGCCGTAGGTGCCGACGAACCACGGAACGATGCGGGCCAACGGCGTGAGGAGTTCCATCTCCGGGCTACGGCCAAAGCTGATGTTGGCGTAGATGGATTCCAAGATCACCATCGGGAAACCCACCATGATCGCCGACAGGAGGAAGAGGAGGGGGAGGATCGGGGTGTTCCACAGGGGGCTCAGCTTGGTGGGGGCGATGAGCATCAGCGATCCCAGGGAGGACTGATGCATGAAAGAGAGCACCACGCCGGCGACGATGAACAGCGGGAGGACGATCCGGACCCCGGCAGCCAACGCCAGAAGGGGCTTCTCGAAACGCCGCAGCAGAATGGCTCCCCAGGCCCCCTCGTCGATCCGCGCCTTCAGCCCTTCCAGCACGTACGGGCTCATTTCCACGCTCAGGACGATGAGGTAGACCGTAACGCACATGCCTACCTCGAAGAGTACGGAGTTGCCCTGCCAGTTGAAGATCGGACGCCAGAGATTCCAGTACCGGCCCAGGTCGAAGCTCAGCGCGATGACGACCCAGAGATAACCCAGAAACGCCGTGAGGAGGGCGGGACGGAGCAGGGGCAGGTATTTCTTCCGGCCGAAGATGTCGACCAGGGCGCCGGTCGTGAACCCGCCGGCCGCCAGGGCGACGCCGCACGCCACGTCGAAGGAGATCCAGATACCCCAGGGATTGTGGTTGTCCAGATTTGTCACCGAGCCCAGCCCGAGGAGCACGCGCGTGACGCCGAAAGAGAAGCCAACGCCCATGAAGATCAAGAGGGTCAAGGTGCCGAAGGTGAAGAAGGGCTTTTCGATCCGATGCGGCTGGTCGTTGTGGATTGCGGGGGTCATTTCCCACCTCCCTCGGGCGTGTGCGCGGAAGGGGTGTCGTGCTCTTCCCCCGCGTGCGGGGTGTCGTCCGGATGCTTCCGGTGGTTGCGCCACATGATCCCGGCCAGCAGACCGAAAAATGCCACGGGGATGATGCCGTACTCGAAAATCCCGTGCTGGATGGCTTCGGTCAACTTTGGAGGAGGGGTGTCGGGGAGGTCCAGCAGGCCGACCTCCCGGACCGGCCTCCCGGTCAGGTACAGCCAGGAGGTCCCGCCCACTTCGGTTTCGCCGTAGAGGTGATTGACGTAACGGTCCGGGCGTCGCTTCAGACGGTCCTTCGCCATAGCGACCAGGTCCGCCCGGCGGCCGAAGACCAGCGCCTCGGTGGGACAGGAGGCGGCGCACGCAGGATCGGCGCCGGTCCCTTTGGCCTGGTCGGCGCAGAATTCGCACTTGCGCACTCGAGGGGTGAGCGCAACGTGGAATTCGTAAGCCGGGATCTCGAAGGGACAGGCAACCTGGCAGTATCGGCACCCGATGCAGATGGTGGGGTTGTAGACCACGGCGCCGTCGGCGGACTTGGTCAGCGCGCCCACGATGCACGCCGAAACGCAGGACGGGTAGAGGCAGTGCATGCACTGGACCTTGCAGTAGGTCTGGGGCAAACCGGCCTGATCCGGGGATGGACGCCCCGGGAACTGGTTCACGACCGTAAAGGCGGTTTCGGAAGGCCGACGGAAGGAGCGGAGGACATCCCTGTCGGAGAAGGATTCGGCCGTGCGGGGAAGATGGTTCCGGCGGTTGCAGGCCTCCTCGCACTTTCGGCACCCGATGCAGAGCGTGGTATCCACCAGGACGCCCACATAGTCCGGGGAGGACGCCGGTCTCTCCTTTGCCGTCTGGGCTTCTTGGGCCGCCAGGGCGGGAGCGCCAACCCCCGACGTCGCCGCAATCCCCAGTTTCAGCAGCGTTCGTCGATTCAAATGCATGCCCTCTCCTCTTTCATGTCCTTCCGGCCCCACGCGCCGAATGTGCTCGCTCCCGACCGCTTCGCCCGTTCGTGTTCCGGCCGAGTGGCGCCGGATCGCGTCGCGCCGCGCACCCAGCAGGCCCATCAACGGTCCGGCGAGCCACCCGGACGCAACCCGTCTCGACTTTTTCAGTCGATACCAGGAAAGCTTGGACCGGATTCACCATCAAGAGGTTTCGAACAATGGCTGGCGACAATCCTTTCCGTCCCCCGGCGCAGAATTCTCGGAGGCTGCTTTATGGACTGCATCTTGCTGGCCGATAGACATCTATGAGGAAGTGTTATCACGCAAAACGCGCTGCACAGGCGGTGCCAAGATCCTCAGCGTTTCTCCCCTACGAGCCTGTGGATGATCTCTACGAAGAATCGAGCATTCGTCCGGGCTGCGGCTCAGGGTATGTTAGAGAGCGTTGTGGCGCGGAGGGGTGGATTCGGCTAGAATCCTAATCGCATCAGTCGGTTGCCGGCCGGCCGAGAAGCCCTCGTAGCGGGTCTCGGCGCCAGCCTTAGCAATGAGGCATTGGTATGGGAATAACCAAGAAAGATCCCGCCTTGTCATCCAACGAGGTGGCCGTGATTCTGGATTCGGTTGCCGACGGGGTGTTCACCGTGGACGACGGATTCCGGATTACCTCCTTCAATCGTGCGGCCGAACAGATCACGGGCGTTCCCCGCCACGAGGCCATAGGCCAGCCGTGCTGCGAGGTCTTCCGGGCATCCATTTGTGAAGCCCAGTGCGCCATGAAGGAAACCATGCACACGGGGCGGCCGGTGGTGAACCGCCAGGTGTATATTCTTCGATCGGACGGCGATCGGGCGCCCATCAGCGTGAGCACCGCAGTACTCAAGGATCGCGGGGGCCAAATCCTGGGCGGGGTCGAGACGTTTCGCGACCTGCGGCTGGTCGAGCAACTGCGTGCCGAGATCGCCCACCAGTACACGTTTGCCGACATCATCAGCAAGAGCCCGGCGATGCAGCGGATCTTCGCCATGCTGCCGGCCGTTGCAGAGAGCAGCAGCACGGTGCTGATCGAGGGCGAAAGCGGTACCGGAAAGGAACTGGTGGCGCGAGCACTCCACGCGTTGAGCCCTCGCCGGGCCGGGCCGCTGGTGACGGTCAACTGTGGCGCGCTTCCCGACACCCTGCTGGAGTCGGAGCTCTTCGGGTACAAGGCCGGCGCCTTCACGGATGCGCGGAAGGACAAGCCGGGACGCTTCGCCCTGGCCGATGGCGGGACCATTTTCCTCGACGAGATCGGCGACATATCCCCTGCCCTCCAGGTGCGGCTCCTCCGCGTGCTCGAGCAGAAGACCTACGAGCCGCTCGGCGGCACCGAGTCCGTGAAAGCGGACGTCCGGATCGTGACAGCCTCCAACAAGCGCCTTGCCGATCTCGTGAAGGCGGGGACGTTCCGGCAAGACCTGTATTACCGCATCAATATCGTCCGCATCACCCTTCCCCCGCTCCGCGACCGGCGGGAGGATATCCCCCTCCTCGCCGAGCATTTCGTCGCCCGGTTCGGCCGGCTTCGCGGAAGAGACATCGAGGGGCTGACCCCGGAGACCATGCGGATTCTGATGACCCATGACTATCCGGGAAACGTGCGCGAACTCGAGAACATCATCGAGCACGCGTTCATTCTCTGCCCCGGCGGCGTGATTCATCCGCAGCACCTTCCGGAATCTCTCCGCCCCGCCGATCAATCCGCACCGGTGGCCGGCCCGAGCACTCTGCACGACCTCGAGGCCCACGTCATCCTCGAGACGCTGCGGCACCACGGTTGGAACCGTCTGGCTGCCGCCAAGGCCCTGGGGATTCACAAGACCACCCTTTGGCGGAAGATGAAGCAGCATCGTTTGCAGATTCCCCGTACCCCCGCGGTTGCAGACTCGCAACCATGATCCACTGTCAAAGGTGCAAATGCGCAATCCGCTCTAGGCCCTTCCTTCTCCCCTAAATCCCCTCGCCCAGCATTCGTCTGTCGCAATCCCGTTTCCCTCTCCGCTGGGCAACTGGCACGCGCGATGCCTCCCGGACTGTACTGGTGAGGTCCGCCCGATGCGTTATGGCCCCGCGGGAACTCTGCGGGAAACCATGCCGATCAGAACCGGCCAAGGAAACGGGGGCATTCGCCCCGGAAAGGAGGACACATGGCAGAGCAACCGCAAGGCTGCGCTCGCGTGACCGGGACGGTCGCGGGGCAGGAGACTGGCGGGCCACAATCCGCCGAGACCCCGACGAAGAAGGAGGAGAAAATCGTGACTGCGCGCGTAGGACAGAAGGCTCCCGACTTCTCCGCCCCGGCGTACTACCGCGGCGGGTTCACCTCGGTCAAGCTGTCGGACTACCTGGGGAAATGGGTGTTGCTGTGCTTCTACCCCGGTGATTTCACCTTTGTCTGAGCGACGGAAGTGTCGGCGGTCGCCGACAAGTATCCTGTCCTGCAGAAGCTGGGCGCGGAGGTCATCTCCGTCAGTGTGGACAGCCATTTCGTCCACAAGATGTGGAACGACCACGAACTGGTGAAGATGGTGGACGGCGGCGTCCCCTTCCACATGGCATCGGATCAGGCCGGCAATGTCGGCCGGGCGTTCGGGGTCTATGACGAAGGCCAAGGGATCGAACTGCGGGGTCGCTTCATCATCGACCCGGACGGAGTCATCCAGGCCATGGAAGTACTCACCCCGCCGGTGGGCCGCAAGTTCGCCGAGTCGGTCCGCCAGATCCAAGCGTACCAACACGTGCGGGCCTCGGGCGGCAAAGAGGCCACGCCGGCAGGCTGGATGCCGGGGGAACTGACGCTCACCCCTGGGCCGAACCTCGTTGGCAACGTCTGGAAGGTGTGGAAGCCGGCCATGGAGAAATAGCCTCACCTTCGCCGAGCACAGGTTCCAAGACCCGGGAGGGCTGCTACAAGAAGTCCGTGGACCCTCCCGGGCTCCGTCAAGGACAATTCCACGAGAAGGAGCGGACACCATGAAGCACACGTTTTCCTGGGCAGTTCTACCGGCCTTCGTCTTGCTTTCCGTCACGCTGGGGCCGGCGCCGTGGGTGGGCGACGTCTCTGCGGCCACGTATGCGTTCAAGTTCGCCCACGCGCAGCCGGACACGCACCCCCGGCACAAATCCATGATCTTTTTCAAGGAGCAGCTTGAATCCGCGTCCAAGGGCCAGATCAAGGTCGAACTCTACGCCGCGGGAGTTCTCGGGAAAGAGCCCGAACTCATGGACATGGTGAAGGTGGGGAATATCCAGGGTACCCGTGGCGCCCTCTTCGAGCGGGCAAACAAGAAGTACCTCCTGTACACCTTGCCCTTCCTGTTCGCAGACATCGAGCAGGCGACGAAGGTGATCCGCAGCGACTTCGGGGAGCAGATCAATAATGGCGCCCGAGCCAACGGGTTCTACGTGCCGGTCACAGGGGTTGCCGGAGGCTTCCGGCAATTCACCAACAATGTTCGGCCGCTTGCCTCCCCGGATGACATGAAGGGTCTCAAGATGCGGACGCCCCCGATCGACTCCATCATCCGAACCATGACCGCGCTGGGGGCCAGCCCGCAACAGGTGCCGTACGGCGAGACCTACATGGCCTTGAAGACCCGCGTGGTGGACGGGCAGGAAAACCCCTCCTCGAACATCGTGGAGATGAAGTTCTACGAGGTCCAGAAGTATTTCACCGAGGTCAACTACCAGATCCACCCCGATCCGTTCTACGTCAGCCTCGCCTGGTACGAGGCCCTTCCGACCGACCTCAAGGTGGTCTTCACCGCCGCGGCCAAGGCGGCCATGGCCAAGAGCGACGAGGTGTGGTTGGCGTCCGAGAAGGACTACCAGGCGCTCTTGACCCAGAAGCTGCAGTCCAACCGGATCACGGCGGAGAACCACAAGGCCTTTGTGGCGAAGGTCACCCCAGTGTGGGATCACTATGTAAGCGCGGGTTTCTTCACGCGGGCGGAGATTGACGGCGCCCTGGCCCAGGCTAAGCGCTAGCTCGTCACCCTCGGAGCGCCACGGGCGCTGCGGCGGCCTCGCAACCGCCCCGCAGCGCCCTCTCGGAGAAAGGGTGCAGGTCATGAGTCGTCTCGCCGCGAGCTGGCCCGTTTTCTGGAGGTCCTGCTCGGTTATCTGTTCCTCGTCATCACGGTGGCCGATTATCGTCCTTGTCATCCTGCGGTACTTTCTTCATCACCACCATCGTCGGCGGACAGGAATTCGCCCTGTCTCTGCTTCATCTACACCTCGCCATCGGCGCCGCCGTGTTGCTCTGCCAAGGGGGAGCACATTGCCATCCCGCTGTTCGTGGACCGCTTTCCGCCACGGGCCCGGCGCTGGATGCGACGGATCAATCTATCTCGTGGTCGCGCCTGACACGGGTTGGTCGTCATCCTGAGCATCCCCTGGATTCGTTCGGTCGGTCAGTTTCCCTCGCCCGTCCTCCGAATCCCGCAAGGCGTTGTGCTCTTGAGCGTACCCGTCGGTTGCGGGCTGGTCGCCCTGTACGCCCTCTGGCTGGCGATTCGCCGATACCCGGCAGGAGTGTCGCGGCCGGTGAGAAGAGGCGCCCATGCTCATCCTGCTCGGTGGTCTGGCCGTCCTCGTGGTGCGGGGCTCCCATCGCGTACGCGCTGGGCCTGTCCGCCTGCTCTACTTCGTCCGTACCAGCCGGGGCTCCTGCTGGTGATTCCCACAGCGCGTCTTCTCCGGGAATGGACACGGAACTCATGCTGGCCCTCCCCCTGTTCATGCTCATGGGCGCGATGATGAACCAGGGTGGGCTGACCGCACGGCTGATCGATTTCAGCATGCTCCTCGTCGGGCGGCTTGCGGGGTGGGCTGGGCATGGTCTGCGTCATGTCCAGCATGATCATCTGGCGGCATCTCCGGGTCGTCCGTGGCCGATGCGGCCTCGATCGGCTCCGTCCTGATTCCCGAAATGGAGCGGCGTGGCTACTCGCGCGAATTCGCCGGCGGAATCACCGTGGCCGCGTCCACCAACGGGAATGATCATCCCGCCCGAGCATCCCGATGGTCATCTATCGCCTTCATCGCCTCGGAGTCGGTCGGCCGGCTTTTCCTGTCCGGCGCCATCCCCGGTCTGATCCTCATCGGCCTGGTACAGATGTCGATCAACGGCATCATCTCGACGAAGCGCGCTACCCGTCGAAGCGATATTCAATTCACCGTCCCGCGATCCTGAGCCGACTGCACAACGGTATCCTCCCGCTGCTGATGCCCGTCTTCGTGATCGGGTCAGTGGTCATCGGCCTGACCACCGCCACCGAAGCCGCCGGCGTGGGTGTCCTCTACGCATTCGCCGTGGGCACCTTGTCTTCCGCGGCTTGAAGTCGGACACGTCCCACCGATGCTCCGCGGCATCATCCTGATCAGCGCCAATGTGATGGTCATCACCGCGTTCTCCGGCCCTGTACACCTGGATCCTGGCGCTGGAGCGCGTGCCGGACCAGGTGGCGGCACTTGCTCATCGGCCTCGATCTTCCCGCTCTGGGTCATCCTGCTCGTCCTGGATGTCATCATCCTGCTCGTCGGGTTCTTTGTGGATGTGGCCCCGGCGATCATCCTCCTCACGCCGGTCTTCATGCCGGCCATGAAGGCGCTCGGCGTCTCCCCGATACAGTTCGGCGCCATCCTGATCGTCGGCATGGCCATCGGCCTGGTCACGCCGCCCGTGGGGATGTGCCTGAACGTCGCTTCGACGATCACGAAGCTCGACATCGTCACGATCTTCCGGGCGTCCATCCCGTTCCTGATCGCCGACGTCATCGTCCTACTCCTGGTCACCTTCGTGCCGGCCGTCAGCCTCTGGCTCCCCGCGCTCCTCATGGAGTGAAAGGCTGGCGTACGGTGCGGGATTCCCGAGGAGATCTTGAATACCACACGTAATTCGGGTAAGCGGAACGACGAGACGCAGGGCGTGAGACATTTGAAAAATTGGGAGAGAGAAATGAAGCTTGTCCGGTTCGAGTCAGGTCTGCAGGTTCGGTACGGTGTTTGGGAAGACGACATCGTCAAAGAGGTCACAGGTTCCATCTATGGGGACTTCCGCATCAGCTCGACATCTCACCAGATCGGCGACGTTCGCCTGTTGGCCCCGGTGGAACCCACCAAAATTCTTTGTGTCGGCCTCAACTTCCGCGACCACATCGAGGAAATCGGCATGCCCACGCCGAAATTCCCCGCCCACTTCCTCAAGCCGCTGACGACGCTAATCGGTCCCGACGACCCCATCGTCGTTCCCGCGGGTCGCCGAACAGGTGGATTACGAGGGGGAAGCTGGCCGCGGTGATCAAGCGCCAGATCAAAGATGTCTCCCTTGAGGAAGCCACGCAAGCCATCCTGGGGTACACCTGCCTGAACGACATCACCGAACGCCCGCTCAGCGCGGCTCAGGGGCAATTGACGCGCTCCAAGGGCTTCGATACGTTCGCCCCGGTAGGTCCGTGCGTCGCCACGGGCCTGGATCCATCTCGGCTGGTCCTGCGCACACGCCTGAACGGAACGCTGATGCAAGAAGCCTCCCTGAGCGACATGATCTTCAGCATCCCGTTCCTCGTGCACTACCTCTCCCAGTGCATGACACTGTTCCCCGGGGATATCATCAGCGCAGGCACGCCACGCGGGGTTGCGGCCATGAAGCCCGGAGATGTCGTCGAGGTGTCCGTGGACGGGATCGGTGTCCTGCGGAACCCCGTGCGTTCCGCCTGACCCAGACGCTGGCACAGGGTCGTCGCGTCGCCCGCCGGCGCCGGTATGATATGATGAAAGTGCTGTCCCGCCACGAACCGGACCGCCCGGCGGCGACAGCCCGAGGACGGACCTGCGGTAGATGTCTGGAGGGAACGCGTGAAGCGCGGAAAGATCGTCTTGGGCTCACCGCCCGCCGATCGGAGGTCACCAATGAAGAAGCTCGAAGGCGTTATCCCCCCCATGGTCACTCCGTTTGCGCCCGACGGGAGCCTGGACGAGTACAACCTGACGAAGCTGGTCCATTTCCTGTCCGAGCGTGTCCACGGGCTATTCATCTGCGGTTCATACGGCAACGGCCCGCTGATGAATATTGAGGAGAAGGAACGGGTGATCGATGTTGTCGCAAAGACCATCGCCCCCGCCATCCAACTCGTCGTCCATGTGGGCGCCACCAATGTCCGCGACGCGGTGACGCTGGCTCGGCATGCCGAAGGGGCAGGCGCGGTCACGATCTCTTCGGTGGTCCCCTACTACTTTCATCATACCCGCGAGAGCATCAAACTCTACTTCGAGCGACTGGTCCAGGCAGTGAAGATCCCGGTCTATGCGTACAACAACCCGAAATTCACCGGCGTCGCGATCGACGTACCCCTCCTCCAGGAGCTGGCGGACCTGGGCGTGGCAGGGATCAAGGACAGCAGCTTCGACATCATGACGCTGGCCAACTTCGTGCAGAAGATCCGCCGGCCGGATTTCGATGTGGTCCTTGGCACCGAGGCGATGTTCCTGTACGCGGCCACGATTGGGGTGCGCGCCTTCATCCCGGGACTCGGGAATGCCTTCCCCGAGATCTGCCGGGACCTCCACGAGGCGGCCACGACGTTCCAGATGGATCGCGCACGAACGCTCCAGGCCAGGGTCAACGAACTCCGGGACATCATGTACCTGGCCAAGTCCACGGTCGTGGCGGTCTATGCCCTCTTGAAGATTCGTGGTGTCTGCGACGCCTGCCCGCGCGAGCCCTTCATCGCTCTCGGCGACCGCGAGACGGCGGCAATGCGAGAGGAGCTAGTGAAGGCGGGGTTCCTGGGCTAATCGGGAACGACGCGGCATCGGAACCGGAGAGACGACCATGCATCTTGCCGTGATCGACTGCGGGACGACGAACTCCCGCGTGTATCTGTTGAACGACCGGCTGGGCGTCATCGCCAAGGGGACGAAGAAGATCGGCGTCCGCGACACCGCCATCAGTGGCTCCCGGCAAACCCTCCGGGATGGACTCGCGGAGCTCTTCGAGCGCACGGTGCGCGAGGCTGGCCTCCAAGTTCGGGATCTCGCCTGCGCGGTCACCTCGGGGATGATCACCTCCGAGATCGGGCTCCTGGAGATTCCCCATCTGACGGCACCGGCGGGGCTCGACGACCTGGCCACTGGTGTGTTGCCGGTGCGGGACCAGACCGTGTTCCCGGTCGATGTCCAGCTTGTCTTTATTCGAGGCCTCAAGAACGCCTACCCTGCCGAGGCCACCTACCGCGACATTCGCCGGGTGGACTTCATGCGGGGAGAGGAGACTCAGATCATGGGTCTCCTCGCGCTCCCCGGGATTCCGGCGCCGCCATTCACGGCGGTCGTACTCAGCTCGCACACCAAGTACATTCCGGTGACGATGGAGGGGAAGATCGCCGGGTCCCTGACCACCCTCAGCGGCCAGGTCTTCGAGGCCATCCGCCAGGGTACCTCGATCGGCAAGTCCGTCGAGGCGCCGGAGGCCGACTCCGACGCTCTGGACATTGAAGTCGTCGAGAGTGCCTACGACGCCGTCGTCCACGCCGGGTTCTTGCGGGCGCTGCTCATGCCCCGCTTCCTGGAGGTGCTCCTCGGCGTCCCGGCGCCGCTGCGCCGGCTCTTCCTGGAGGCTGCCATTGCCGCTGAAGACCTCCAAGCCTTTCGCGACTTTCCATTGCTCGGCTTCGCCCCGGACGTACCCTTCGTCCTCATCGGCCATCCGGCACGGTGCCGGCTCTTCCGCTACCTGCTCGGCCGGTACCACGGAGTGATCCGGGAGATCCGGGAGATCTCGGCCATCGAGGAGGTTGACCGCCTTGCCATTCTCGGTGGTGTGGCGATCGCCCGTCGGGCAGGGTACCTCACCGAAGGCACACTCGCTTGAGAAAGGAGGCGATCCCTGTCTGCCGTGCTCACCGCAACCGTTCGTGCGATCGCGGGCCGCATACGTCGGCTCGCCAACGGGAGGCCGTCATGAAATCGAGATGTGGGTTGGGGCTGGTGGCCATTCTAGTCGCGTCCATTGCACTCCCCCTCTCTGCCCTCGCCGCTTTCCCCGAGAGGGATATCACCCTGGTCGTCCCTTGGGCGGCGGGGGGTGGGACAGACACGCTCGCCCGCACGCTGGTCAAGAACAGCAAGAAGTTCTTCGGCGTGAACATGAACGTGATCAATCGCGTGGGCGGGACCGGCGTCGTGGGTATGAACTCGGTCGCCATGTCCAAGCCGGACGGGTACACCGTGGCGGTTGTGACCTTCCACCTGAGCGCCTATCGGCTCCTCGGCATGTCCGATCTTTCCTATCGGGACTTTGACCTGATCGCGCTGTTGAACCGGAGCCAGGCCGGATTGTCAGTGCGGATGGACTCTCCGTTCAAGACCATGAAAGATCTCGTTGACTACGCCAAGGCGAACCCCGGCGTCCTGACCGTGGGGCATGCCGGGCCTGGCCAGGCGTGGCATCTCGCTGCCGCCTCACTGGCGAATAAGTACGGACTGAAATTCACCTTCGTCCCGTTCGACGGCGCGGCACCCACGCGCACCGCGCTTGTCGGGGGTCACGTCAGCGTGGCCACGACTGGCATGGACGAAGTGCTGCAGTTCTACCAAGTCAAGCAGATACGGCTGCTCGGCGCGAATAGCCCCGCGCGACATCCGGCGTTTCCGGACGTCCCGACGTTCGCCGAGGCCGGGTTCCCCATCGAGAACCCGGTGTTCGACTGGCGGGGCCTCACCGTGGCAAAGGGAACGCCGCCGGAGGCCCTGCAGATCCTCCGAGATGGGTTCAAGAAAGCCGCGGAGGATCCGGAATATATCGCCCTGATGGACAAGCTGGCCTTGCCGCGGACCTACATGGACCACCAGCAGTTCGAGCAGTTCCTGGTCGGCATGGAGAAGAGCCTGGAACCGATATTGGATTCCGTGGGCTTGCTGAAGAAGAAGTAGCCGTCGTCGAACATCATGGGGCCGGGGCCGCGACAACCGGCGCGGTTCCCGGCTCGCGTCCATCCACATTCTGCTGATGCACACAACACAGGGAGCGCCATGGAAACGCCTGTCCGTGTCGGGATCATCATCTGCCACCGGTACCACACCTGTGCGGGAGGCAAGTGCTTGCGGTCGCTGCGTAATCGCGAGGGTGCCTTCGCCCGCTATCGCGGCCAGGACGTCGAGCTGGTCGGCTACACGACCTGCGCGGGCTGTCCCGGCGGCAACATCGAGTATGCCCCCGAGGAGATGAAGAAGAACGGTGCCACGGTCATCCATCTGGCCACCGGGCTCGTCGTCGGGTATCCGCCGTGCCAGCATCTGCCCCGGTTTCAGGCTTTCATCGAAGAGAAGTATGGCGTGCCTGTGGTCGTGGGAACGCATCCGATCCCGCAGAAATACTTCACGACCCACACCAATCTGGGAACCTGGAGTGCACCGGAATGGCGCCCGCTTTTGGAGCCGACCCTGTGCGACGAGACGACGCGCCTGGCATATGACTGAATCCGCGGAGGGCTGCATGAACGGCTACCGGATCGTAGACCTGAGCCTTCCTCTCCAAAACGGGGGCGGATTTCTCATGCCCGCCCGGATCAGCTACCTCGACCACGCAACCCGCGGCCGCCTCGTCGCGGAGCGCGCCGGTTTGGATCCGGAAGACCTCGGCGGTCGCGCGAACGCCATGGAGGAGTTCCACTTCCTCACCACCCATACTGGCACACACATGGATGCCCCGTGGCATTATGGCGCCACGACAGGCAAGAGTCCGGCACTTACCATTGACCAGATCCCGCTGGACTGGTGCATGGGAGACGGCGTCTGGCTCGATCTCAGCGGCAAGCAGCCCGGTGACGACATTCTCGTCCCGGACCTCCGCAGCGCCTTGGCGTCCATCGAGTACACCCTGAAGCCCGGGGACATCGTGTTACTCCGAACCGGAACCGCTGCGCATTACGGGGAGCCGGGGTGCGACCGGATGAATCCGGGTGTGACGGCAGAGGCGACCGCCTGGCTGGGCCGGCAAGGTATCCGCGTCGTTGGCATTGACTCCGGCATCTGGGATCGACCCGTCGAGATGCAGCTTGCGGATCTGCGCCAGGGCCGGAACCGGAACGCGTACATGCAGGGGCATCGGGCCGCGGGGGAATACGGCATGTGCATCCTCGAGTGGCTAACGAACCTCGATCGTCTCCCCCACGTCGGGTTCCTTGTCTGTGCCTTCCCGGTCAAGGTCCATCAGGCGGGCGGGGCGTGGGTTCGTGCCGTCGCCCTGGTGAAGGATGCAGGGGGCGCCCCGTGAGCCGGAATTTGATCACCGGCGGCACGGGACTTGTCGGGATCCATCTGGCTCGCCGGCTCCTGGCCGACGGCGAAGAGGTCGTGCTCTTCCAGCGCCAAGCGGACCTGCCGCGCCACGCGACCGACCTCGCTGGGCGGGTCGAGATCGCCCGCGGCGACGTCGGCGAGTGGGTGCATGTCTTGGACGCGGTGCGACGACATCGGGTGGACTGCATTTACCACACTGCGGCCGTCCTCAGCGCTGACTGCGAGGCAAGCGCCGCCAGTGGTTTCCGCACAAACGTGGGCGGCACGTTGAACGTCCTGGAGGCCGCCCGTCTCCTCGATGTCCCGGATGTCCTGTTCGTCGGCTCTGGGACGACATACGGCTTGGCCAACGTCCCGCGGGCTGTCACCGATGACACCCCACAGCGGCCCGAGAACATGTACGGCACCACCAAGCTCTGCGCCGAACTGCTCGGACTGCAGTATCACCGCCAGTACGGGGTGAACTTCCGCGGAGCGCGCTATGCCATGGTCGTCGGCCCCGGTCGCCGGATCACGCATCACTTTGGGGACTGGTCCGGGGTCATCGAGCGCGCAGCCCAGGGATTGCCCTACACGGTTCATTCCGACCCAGATTGCCCGTGCGCCCACATCTACGTCAAGGACGTCGTCCAAAGCCTCGTGGACCTCAAGCGAGCCAACGCCTCCCGGCTGCGAGGCCGGATGTACAACATCCACGGCTTCTCGGCGACCTTGAAAGAGGTGGCTGCCGTGCTCCGGCACCATCTGCCCGAGGCACAGATCGACTTTGACTGGGACCGAAGCGAGGCCATGCGGGTCGCCAATCGCTCGCTCAGCTACAAGATGGACACCACGGCAGCGTTCGACGATTTCGGATTTGTACTCCGGTACCCGTTGGACCCGATGATCGCCGATTTCATTGCGGACGTGCGGGCAGGGAGAACGGGGTCTCGGTCGCGTTGAGGCAAGAGCTGAATCGCCGCTTGCCGTCATCGAAGACGTACCAGAAACACCGAAAGCTGATGGCGTGGAACCGGTGGCCCCGTGGCCGGAGTCGCCGGAGTACGCAGGACGGAATACGCCTCGAATCGCTTGAGGCGCCTCCCATCACGTGCCCCCGTGATGAGCCGGGTCGGCCGCCTCGTGCACGAAATTCTTTGCGTTCCCCGTTTGGTATTTGCGCGCCAGCGCAAAAACCAGGTCTCACGCACCTGCCTTCGATCCCAGGTGCGTGTGCAAGGTTTCCGGGATGGCGATCAGCAGGGGCATCCTGATCAGCAGGTCGATACCCACGAAGATGATGAAGATGTACTGCGGCCCGATCTGATCCCAGATGATGCCCGCGGTCAGGGCCAGGATGGCGCTCAGCACCATCCTGAAGAAGCGATTGATGCCCAGCCATCGCCCCATCTGCTCCGGAGGTACCAGTTCTCTTTCTATCGCAGACGCGATCGGTCCGCCGATGAAGAAGAAGCCTTGCAGGGTGCCCGCAATGAGCAGGAATACTGGCGATGGTGCGAAGATGAGCATCAGGTTGGAAATCCAGAACAGGGGAATGGTGAAGTACAAGACTCGTTTCCTGCCGATCCTATCGGCCAGCCTACCCAACGGAATCGCACACACGATCGATGCGAGCGCCGATCCGGTCACCATTGCCCCCAAGATGAATTCATTGGCCCCTTTGATCGAATGGGCGAAGACCTGCGTGTAGGGAAAGACCATCCCCAGCGGCAACTGGGTGATCGCGGAGATGACCACCCACTTCTTCAGATTCTTGCCGCCGCGAAACACCTGTGCAATGTCCCGATAAAGGTGAGGTCTGCTGTTCCCCACATGCGCCCACTTGCGCTCCGACAACTGCGTCAGGACAACCACGAACGTGACGATCGTGAGGATGAGGCCTGAGATGAACAGGGGCCGTATGCCGCCGGTAGTCACCCCACCGCACAGGGTGACCAGCCAGGTTGCCAACATCGGCCCGGCCACGCCCAACAGACCGGCGGCAACCGTTTCACAGATCAGCATCCCGGTGGCCCTATCTCGGTTGACCAGGCAGTTACCGCAGATGGTCGCGCAACTGTGAATGCTGGTGGCATAGCCCAACCAGTAGCCAACCATGGCGATGATCGTAATCTCCCAGTCTTGCGCGAGACCAAAGGTCAGGTAGGAGATGGCCATGAAGCCGATGCCGATGAGGTAAATCTTCTTCGGCCCGATCCGGTCAATGAGCCCCCCGGTAAAGGGTCCGCAGACACCGGCGACGATCATGCCGATGCTGTTGACGATGCCGAGTTGGGTGCCCGTCGCCCCCAGGGCCACGATGTAGATGGACAGGTAGGGAAAGACCATCTGGTAGGCGAGCTTATCGAGCGAGGTGCGTAAGACGGTGACTCTCCAGTCCCGCTGCTGCCGGACGAGGAAAGCAATGCCATCGCCGAGAAAGGCTGGTAGGTGCTTGACCGATTGCTCCGCTGCCCTGTTCACACGGTATCCTTTGGTTAATGGTTTCCCTGGGTGCCGTTTGCCTTGCCAGAGCGCGGGCAAGTTATCTCGGAGCGAATGGGGCTGTCAATAGCCGATCAGCCTCACGCGCGTGGCAACCGGCAGCATGCTTTGCGCCTGGGGAGCGTAGTGCAATTCCCGAGCCCGTTGCCCGTCACCTCCTGCCCCAAGCGCGCCCTTAGCGTGAACGCAGTGCCGCAGTGCGCTCCGGCCGCTCTCTCTGTGGGTCAGCGGACGGTGGACGCGATGCGCCCGTGGCGGGCCTCGCGTGACCCGCGGCGAAGATGCAACCCGGGCCGCCTTCTATTAATTGCAATCTTGCACTCCTCGGCGGCCCCCCTCGCACTCCTGCCACGCTACTGCGCAAGAACACCAATCTTTCCGACCTGTTCGGCGCAAAACGGGAACCAGCACGAGTTGGCACATCGCATGCTTCCTCATTCCGGCGTGGGAGGTCCGCTATGAGACTCGCAGCTTCCGTCTGGAACGACCGCGTCTCCCCGGTCTTCGACACGGCAGGTCGCCTGCTGCTCCTGGACCTCGCGGATGGCGTCGAGCGGGGTCGCCAGGTGGTGGAGGTCGCACAGGCATCGTCCCCGGCCGAGCGGGCAAAGCGCCTCGCCGAGCTCGGCGTGAATGTCCTCGTGTGCGGGGCCATCTCGCGACCTCTTGCGGGGTGCGTGTCCGCCGCGGGAATCGCTATCGTTCCTTGGGTGGCAGGTCCCGTGGAGGAAGTGCTGCGGGCGTACCTGGTGGGAACGCTTTCGGAGCCCCGCTGGCGAATGCCCGGATGTGGCGCGCGACGCCAACGGCATAGGGGTTGCGGCTGATAGCAGCCCAGGGAGTGCAAGCAGTGGTCACGGGCCACTGCGGCCCCAACGCGTACCGGGCGCTCCAGACCGCCGGGGTGCAGGTCTACACCGGACTGGCGGAGGGCACCGTCCGGGACGCCGTCAGGAAGTACCAGGCCGGACTGCTGCGCGAGGCCGCAGGGGTCGATATTCAACCCCATTGGTGAAACGGTCTCCGATGGTCGCGGAGACCGGGCGACGGAAGGAGGAACGACGATGCCACGGGGAGATCGCACGGGACCGATGGGCGGCGGCCCCCTGACGGGCCGCGGCGCCGGATATTGCGGCGGGGCTGGCACACCGGGATTCCTCAGCGCGGCCTTGAAGGCCCACGCCGCGCATCTGGAGCAGACACTGCACTCCCTGCGACAGCGCATCCAGAACCTCGAAGGAACGGCGAAGCCCGAGTAGCCGACTCTCGCCCGGGGGAGAGAATTCCCCTCCCCCGGGCGAGAACGGAAGCGTCTCGTTCAACGGCTGAACTAAGAAAGGGGTGCCATATGCCAGGCGGAGGTCAGGGCGGTCGGGGCGGAGGTGGTAAGGGCATGGGGCGGGGTATGGGGCGAGGTGGTGGCCAGGGCGGTCGGGGCGGCCAGGGCGGATTCGCGGGTGGACCGCAAGGGGAATGCGTGTGCCCGAAGTGCGGGAAACCGGTGCCGCACCAGCGCGGGATCCCCTGTCTCCAGATGACGTGTCCGGACTGCGGCATCGCCATGACCCGAAAGCCCTGATCGCGGTGGGCTTCTCAGCGGTGACCTACCTCACTGTGACGTGGAAGCGCCCAACGGGCACATCTTCCTGACGCCGGTCATCACGAGCCGGCAGGCGGTCACCATCCCCGTCCCGGAGGTGGATGCGGTCCGCTGCATCCGGTGCGGGAGCCGGGCGGAGATAGCTATGCTAGCGTACGAGTATAAGTGCCAACACTGCGGCCGCCAGTTCGAGCGACGGCAGGCCATCACGGAGCCCCCACTCACGGCCTGCCCGGAGTGCGGCGGCGAGGTGCGCAGGCTCCTCAGCGGCGGAGCAGGAATCCTCGTGCGGGGCGGCGCCGCGCATGAAAGGGAGGGGCACGGGGGCGGCTGCGGCTTCCGGGAGAATGGCGCCACGTGCTGTGGTCGTCCGGAGCGGTGCGATCGACCGCCCTGCGAGGGCGATCGATGACCAAGGGCGACCGCCGGCATGTGTACGGGCCCGTGCCGTCGCGGCGACTAGGCCGCTCGCTGGGGGTGGATCTGGTGCCCTTCAAGACCTGCACCTATGACTGCATCTACTGTCAACTGGGTCGCACCACGGACCTGACGACCGCCTGCCGGGACTACGTGCCGGTCGAAGACATCCTGGCCCAGCTCGAGGAGAAGCTTCGAACGGGCGCCACGCCGGATTACGTGAGCCTGGCTGGATCGGGGGAACCGACGCTGCACGCCCGGATCGGCGAGCTGATCGCGGGCATCAAACGGCTGACTCCGGTTCCCGTCGCGGTCCTCACCAACGGGTCACTCCTCGGAGCGCGCGACATCCAGGATGCGCTCATGGAGGCAGACTTGGTCCTTCCGTCCCTGGATGTCGGAGATGCGGAGCTGTTCGAGCTGGTCAACCGTCCCCACGAGAGCATCGGTTTCGACGCCATGGTGGAAGGCCTCATCACATTCCGAGAGCGCTTCGCCAAGCCGGTTTGGCTTGAGGTCATGCTCGTGGCCGGCGTCACCGGGATCCAGGCCGAGGTAGAGAAGATCGCGACCCTCACCCGACGTATCCGCCCGGCCAGAATCCAGCTCAACACCGTCAGCCGCCCCCCCTGTGAAGAGTCCGCGCTCCCCGTTCCTCCTGACCGGATGGCTGCGTTTGCAAGGTTGTTTCCCGGTCAGGCGGAGACGATCATCGAAGGCCCGACCGGCCGTTGGACACCCACGTGGCCCGGCTCGGTAACGGATGGGGATATCCTCGCCCTGCTCCGGCGGCGACCCTGCACGGCCCGAGGGATCGCCGAGGGGCTGGGTTTTCACATTGGCGAGGTCACCAAACGACTTGATCGCCTCACCGACCAGGGAGCGGTGGCGCCGATCCGCAAGGACGGGGCCGTGTTCTTCGAATCCGTGCGGACACGTCATCAGGAGCGCGAAACTCCCCGTCTGGAGGATACCCATGGAGTCCCCTGAGCCGCAGATCGTGTCTCCGACGGTGATCGATCACGCCCAGCACCCGCGAAACACCGGGCCGCTGGCGACCTTCGACGGCCATGCCCGGATTACCGGACCGTGCGGCGATACCATGGAGTTCTGGGTGTTGGTGCGCGATGGAATGATACACAAGGCATCTTTCGTCACTGATGGCTGTGGGCCTTCCCTGGCTTGCGGCAGCATGGCCACCTGCCTGGCGCAGGGCACGCGATTGTCGAAGGCGAGGGCCATCGGCCAGCGGGACATCCTGGCGGCTCTTGGCGGGCTGCCCGCGGAAGTCGAACACTGCGCCCTGCTGGCGGCCAACACCCTCAAGGCCGCCTGCGAGGATACCGCCCGCCGGACGGGATCGGACGGCAGGCCGGAGTGCGGGAGCTGCTCCGACGCCTCGTGCGCGGCACGCCAGCGCCTGGACGGGGAGAGCGAGGAGGCATTCGCGGAGCGCCAGCAACTGCAGGCCACCCTCTGCCGGATCGGCCTGAAAATCCTCGTGCTCTCGGGCAAGGGGGGCGTCGGCAAGAGCACGGTGGCGGTCAACCTGGCCGTGGCCTTTGTCCTGGCCGGCCGGAAAGTGGGACTCCTGGACGTGGACCTTCACGGTCCTAGCGTGCCGACCATGCTGGGTCTGGAAGCGGCCACCCTGCATGAGGCGGAGGGCAAGCTGCTCCCGGTGGAGACGGGCGGGCTGAAGGTACTGTCCCTCGGCTTCTTCCTGAAGAACCCAGACGATGCCGTGATTTGGCGGGGACCCTTGAAGATGAAGGCCATTCAACAGTTCCTCAAGGATGTGGCCTGGGGGGATCTGGATGTCCTGGTCGTCGACTCGCCGCCCGGCACGGGCGATGAGCCCCTGTCCGTCTGCCAGTTGCTCGGCACGGTCGACGGCGCGGTGGTCGTCACCACCCCCCAGAAGGTCGCGGCGGTTGACGTGCGGAAGTCCATCTCGTTCTGCCGCCAGGTGGGCGTCCCGGTGCTGGGCGTTGTGGAGAACATGAGCGGCTTCGTCTGCCCCCGCTGCGGCGAAGTGACGCCTGTGTTTCGCAGCGGGGGCGGACGGCGCATCGCTGAGGACATGGGTGTCCCATTTCTGGGTTCCATTCCCATGGACCCGAAAATCGCCGAATCCTGCGACGAGGGACGCGCGCACATCGCCAGCTACACGGATTCCCCGACGGCGGTCATCATGCGCGACATCGTTGCTCGGCTTTCCGCGGCGGGCGGAATCCAAACGCCGGAAGCGGGAATCTAACGGACCCGCCGGCCGGGGGCGACGGGCTGCCTTTCGCCCCAACCCCGCCGATAATCCCTGGGCCTCCACTCCCGAGACTGCCGATCCCCTACCGTAGCACATCCGGTTTGACCGCGAACGTGCAACCGGCGGCATGCTCCACGATTGCAGCTCTGCAGTGTGTGTGAGAGCGAGAAACAGGAATGCGCGTTTTTCCCGCGGGTTGGCGGTCTAGCCGGCCTTGGCATGAGTGATGCTAAAGCCAGGTGAGTGATCGGCCCGAGGTGTCTGATCGTCTCGTCTAAAGAGGAGGGGCAGCCATGCCGTGGGAGAATGGAACGGGTCCAACCGGCCGTGGGCCGATGACTGGCCGCGGCCGCGGTTTCTGCAGAGGTATCGGCCAGCCGGGAATCGCCACGCAGATCTTGGGAAGCCTCGCCCTGGGCCTGCTGACGTGGGGTGGGCGAGCCTTGAGCCGGCGGAGTTCCACTGGTCCGGCGTTGCCGCCCTCTGAGCCGCCGCCATCGCTCGAGGGGTTGCCAGACCAGCGCGCCATCGGAGCCGGCGACCGAGAGACCGCGTTGGCGGAGTTGCAGGACCAAGCCCGGTCGCTGGAGCGGCAACTGGAAGCGCTGCAGCAGCGAATCCGAGAACTGGAGAGCCAAGACTCGCGGTAGCTCACCCTGCGATCAGCTGCAGGATAAACATGCGCATTGCCGAAACACCGGCCGAGTCGCAGGCATACCTGGACCGAGTACATCGGGGTATCAATGTCGCCTGCGTGGTCTGCAGGGCGAGGAATCCACGCGAGCTTCGGGTGCCGTTCCACTGCTCTTGCTCCAAAGATAATGTGTGAGGCGTTCGTGACCGCCGAGGAAGGCCATTTCGATGCGTTCGACAAGCAGGTGGACACCATCAAGCGCTTCGGGCCGAGCTATCTCGCGCTACAGTCATTCGAGGCCAAAGCCGAGTGACTCGTTGGCGCCATGACGAACTGACGCCTCGCCCACGGAATCACGGAGGAGGACCTGTGCCCAAAGCTTTCTTTGTTTCTCGGCGTCCACACGGGGTGGACCGAAGGGCGCTCGGCGTCGCCCTCATTTTCAGCGGTTCCGGAATCGGAGTTGCCGCCTACTTGCTTTCGCTCCATGCCGCCATCGCCGGTAATCCCAAAAAAGGCCTCTGCACCTTCACCGATACGATCTCCTGCGACAAGGTCTTGGCGAGCCCGTATGCCGAGATCGCCGGCATTCCCGTGGCGCTGATTGGCCTCTTCGGATTTGCAGCGCTCTTCGGCCTCGCCGCTGCGTGCTTCTTCGTGCCCAGGTGGGGGCCCTGCAGGATGCCCACCCTCCTCGTCCTTGTTGCCGGGCTCGGGCTGTGTTTCGAGTTGGGAATGACGGGCGTGGAGGTCTTCGTGATCCAAGCCCTGTGTCCGTATTGCCTGGCGGCATTCGGGCTTCTCGCGGCCACATTCCTTGCGGCCCTCTGGGTCTGGAGGTATGCGCGGATCGAATCGAGCCGTCCCGAGGCAGACAATGCGTGACCTCGGGCCTTCTCCGGCATGCCTGTGTGTGCGGATCACGCGAACCGTGGTTCGCCTCCTCGGCGGGTACACAACGGCACTCGTGGTTCTCGCCTTCGTTGGGGCGGGCGGCGCTGCCCCTGGACTGGCGGCCGACCAGCGCCAACCTGTGGCCCCGCCGCTCTCGCTTCCGGACCTGGACGGACGAACCCGGACCCTGAACGAGTTCCTCGGCTCGAAACCTGTACTCCTGGAGTTTATGTCCACGGACTGTCCGCACTGCCGGACCATGGCCCCCGTTCTCACTCGACTCCACGAGGTGTACGGAAACCGGGTCTCCTTCCTGACTGTCGCCTTCGACCGGCGTGCCACGAGAGTCAAGGCCTTCGCCCAGGTCCACGGCCACTCGTGGTGTTATCTCCTCGGGGACGACCACACCGTGCGTGTGTATGCGCTGGAAGGCGTTCCGACATTCGTCCTCCTGGGCCCTGACGGCCGGATCCGGGGAGTTCAGGTCGGATCGTGCGCCTACGAGGATCTGGCAAGGGCCATCGAGGACGTGATTGGCTCGCCGCGATGAGGTGCGGCGGAAGTTCAAGGGAAGGCATCGACCGCCCAGCGGATCATCCCACCGTGCTTCGCCTCCATCGCCGCCTTCGTCAGTGTTGGAGCGGCTAACACCTGCAGGGCTGCGACACAGCCAGACCGGGACAGTGACGATTTACAAGTACAAATGCCAGCAGTGCGGGTTGATCGTTGAGTTGACGCGCGAACACGCGCAGGCCATGGGCACGCCGATGTGTCCCGAGTGCGCCAAGACGGGGGTGGCATGCGCCCTGGTCCCCACCTGCGGGTTGGAGTGCGCCAAGGGCGAGCCCTGCGGATGCGCCGTTCCAGGATTCGCCTGCAGTTGAGGGCACGGGACCCTTGGTTCATCCACAAACCGGTCGATCGGTGCGGCGGGCTCACGAAGGCTCATGGGTCGGCCCTGCTCTCCCTGCGACACCCAGAACGCGTAGCACGGATGCATTCACGGATCCCCTTCGATGATTGCGGCCTTGCACCGCTGGACACGTGCTCTTGGCCGCACCTGCGACGCACGGGCTAAAAACGTCAGTCCTTATCGCCGATTGCGGTGGAGGCCGACGCAGGAATGCGTTGGCACGGTAGATGCTCTACACCCCAGTGAACATGGGGGACTCGATGCAGGTGGCCATCGCGGTTTGGAATGATCGCATCTCACCCGTCTTCGACACGTCGAATCGGCTTCTCCTCGTCGACGTGGAGCAAGGGGCGGAGCGCGGACCCCGTATCGTCGTCGAGATTGGGGGAGACTCTTTCCTGACTCAGCGCGCGCGGCGGTTGACGGAACTGGAGGTGAATGTCCTCATTTGCGGCGCCATCTCCCGACCGTTGGCAGAGATCGTTTCTGCCTCGGGAGTGGTCGTGATCCCGTGGGTGTCGGGCCCCGTGGAGGGCGTCTTGCGGGCGTACCTGACGAAGCGCCTGTCGGACTCCCGCTGGAGGATGCCGGGCTGTCGGGGCCGTTGGCGGCACCACTGTACTCCGGCTGGTCCCCAGGGCCACGGACAGACCTGACCCCCCGGAGCAACACCGAGCCAGAGGGAGACCCGAGAATGATCATCGCGGTCACTGCAAAGGGAGTGGATCTTGAGGCAGCCGTGGACACTCGGTTCGGCCGGGCGGCAGCGTTCGTCGTCATGGATACGGACACCGGAGCCGTTCGAGCGCTCGACAACCGGGAAGCGAGCAGCTCCGGGCAAGGCGCGGGCATCCAGGCAGCGCGGTTGATGGCAGACCAGGGAGTTCACGCAGTGCTCACGGGCCACTGCGGCCCCAACGCGTACCGGGCGCTGCATGCTGCCGGTGTTCGCGTCTACACCGGAGTGGCGGAGGGAACGGTCCAGGACGCCGTGAAGCAGTTCCAGGCTGGTCTCCTGCAGGAGGCTGCGGAGGCCGATGTTCAACCCCACTGGTAAGACGGTCTCACATTCTCGGCGAGACCGGGCGACGAAAGGAGGGACTACGATGCCACGAGGAGATCGCACGGGACCGATGGGCGGCGGCCCACTGACGGGCCGCGGCGCCGGATATTGCGGCGGGGCTGGGGCACCGGGAATCCTCAGTTCGGCCGGGGGGCGGGGTGGCGGCCGGGGGTGGCGGCACTGGTTCCATGCCACGGGCTTGCCGGGCTGGGCGAGAGCCGGGATGGGCGTTCCGGCCTGGGGCGCCGGACCCTATCCCTACGCGACGCCTGTTGCGCAGGCGATGCCCCCAGAGGTCGAAGTGAATGCGCTGAAGGCCCAGGCCGGGTACCTGGAGCAGACGTTGCAATCGCTGCAACAGCGCATTCAGAAGCTCGAAAGCGGCGCGAAGGCTGAATAACAGGATTGACATCCGGGGAGGGCGATGCCTTCCCCGGATGGACCCGCAAGCGTTTCGAGCAACTGTCGGACCGAAGGTTGGCGTCTGAAACGTAGCGGCGGAGTCGCCGTGTGGCACGGTAGTATCCAAGGGAACGCGCATGCGGATCGTCTTCGCCAGCGGTAAGGGCGGCACCGGGAAGACCATTCTGGCCACGAATCTGGCCAGCGTCCTGGCAGACCAGGATCACTCGGTGACCTACCTCGACTGTGACGTGGAGGCGCCCAACGGGCACATCTTCCTGAAGCCGGTCATCACGAGCCGGGAGGCGGTCACCATCCCCGTCCCAGAGGTGGATGAGGCCCGCTGCACACGGTGCGGGCGCTGCGGCGAGTTCTGCCAGTCCCACGCGATCGTCTGCCTGGGGAGTGCCGTGCTGACGTTTCCCGAGTTGTGTTGTGGCTGCGGGGGCTGCGCCTTGGTTTGCCCGGAGAAGGCCATCCGGGAGATCCCGCGAGCGATCGGGGAGGTTGCCCGAGGCGCTTCCGGGCCCATACAGTTCGTGGAGGGACGGCTCCAGATCGGCCAGCCGATGTCCCCACCGATCATCCGGGCCGTGAAAAGGCACCTGCCGCGCGCGGGGATCGCCATCCTGGACGCGCCACCGGGGACGTCGTGCCCCATGATTGAAACCGTCCGAGGCGCCGATTTTGTCCTCCTCGTCGCGGAACCGACCGTCTTCGGGCTCCACGATCTCACACTGGCCGTCGACGCCATTCGAAAAGTGGGCGTGCCTCACGGGGTCGCGATCAATCGCGTGGGTCCGGGCGGCGACGGGGTCCAGCGGTACTGTGCCCAGTCCAACATCCCGGTCCTGCTGCAGATTCCCGAGGACCGCCGTATCGCTGAAATCTATTCCCGCGGCGAATTGGCCGCTCGCAGCTTCCCGGGATTCGACCGCTGGATGAACGACCTCTTCGGTCGGCTCCGCTCGGCGGTGCGCTCGTGAAGGAGATGGTCGTCCTCAGCGGCAAGGGCGGGACGGGCAAGACGAGCCTGGTCGCCGCGTTCGCCGCGCTGGCGGATCGGAAGGTGCTGGCCGATTGCGATGTGGACGCCGCCGATCTTCACCTGATCCTCACGCCGCGGACGCTGCAGGTCCAGGAGTTCCAGGGAAGGCGGCGGGCCCACATCGTCGCGGATCGGTGCGCGGGCTGTGGCGCATGCGCCGAACATTGTCGGTTCGGAGCCATTGCGTTCGACGGGCCCGGTAACGGGGCCATTGCGAAGACGTATCGCGTGGATCCCCTCGCCTGCGAGGGCTGCGGCGTGTGTTCGCACGTCTGCCCCACCCAGGCGGTGGAGTTCAGCCTCGGGCGCGACGGCGAGTGGTATATCTCCGAGACGCGCCATGGGCCGCTGGTCCACGCGCGCTTGGACCCCGGCGGGGAAAACTCCGGGAAGCTGGTGACGCTTGTCCGCGAAGGAGCGCGAGCCGTGGCGAAGGAGCGGGACCTGGACCTGCTCCTGGTGGATGGTTCGCCCGGCATCGGATGCCCCGTCATCGCCTCCGTCGCCGGAACGGATCTGGTCCTCGGCGTGGCGGAGCCGACCCTCTCGGGTCAGCACGATCTGGAGCGGTTGGCCGCCCTCACGGCGCATTTTCGGATTCCGATGGCCGTGTGCATCAACAAGGCCGACCTCAACCCGGACGTCGCCTCGGCCATCGAGCGATGGTGCCAAGCACGTGGAATCCGGATCGTCGGGCGGATACCCTATGACCCTGTGTTCACTCATGCACAGGGTCAACGGAAGAGCGTCGTGGAGATCGCCGACGGGCCTGCCGCGAAGGCGCTTCGCGGAGTCTGGCAGGAAACGCGCGCCACGCTCGAGGCAATCCGATGATTGTCGCCCGGCAACCGGGGCGAGCCTGCGGAGTAAAGGAGGCCTGCCATGAAGCGCTTGGGTGTCCTGGGCGTAGTTGCGCTGGTGACCGGATGCATCGTCATGTCGCTCCCCGCCCGGGCGAACGGGTGGGAGGGATGGCGTGGCAGCGGCGGTTGGGGAGCGGACTCGCCCTATAACCGCTGCTACAACCCGTCGAGAATTTCGAGTTTTTCAGGGGAAGTGACGGAAATCAGCACGACCGTCCCGATGCCGGGGATGGCCGAGGGGATCTCTTTGCTCTTGACCATGAAAGCGGTGAGTATTCCGGTTCAACTCGGCCCAGCGTGGTACATTGAACATCTGGACGCTCGGATTGAGCTCGGAGATCGAATCGAGGTCATGGGAGCGAAGGCCTTCGCCGAGGGGCTCCCGGCCGTGATTGCAGTGGAGCTGCGAAAAGGCGACAGCGTGCTCGTGTTGAGGGACGCAGCAGGCATCCCTGTCTGGGCGGGCTGGCGTCGAGCGCGATGAGCGAGGTGACATGCGCTGGAGTCGGTCGGAAGGACCATTCGAGTCTACCCGCGCCGCTGGCATGTGCGGGTAGTCAGCGAGGGGGGCGGCACTCGGACCTTCTCTCCCTATGTTCGAAAGCTCAACCTGCGCGTTCCACGCGGAAGTGGGGATATCTCCTGCTCCACCCCGCGCAAGGTCTCCACCAACGCAACCTGCGCACCGCGAGAGACCCCGGCAGCGGCAAACAACAGGAGAACGACAGGAGCAGACCAGTGAAGATTGCAGCCATCACCGATGACGGGAAGACGATCAGTCAGCATTTCGGTCGGGCTCGACATTACCTCGTGTTCACCGTGGAGGACGGGCGCATTCTCCAGCAGGAGCTGCGCGACAAGGCGGGCCACCACACCTTTGCCCCACAAGGTGGGGACGACCATCACAGCTCGGGCCCGCATGGGTTCGATCCCGCAAGCCGGAACCGACACGGCCAGATGTTGGCCGTCATCGCGGATTGCCAGGCGGTCCTGGCGGGCGGCATGGGAATGGGGATGCAGCGAAACCTCGAGGAGGTGGGCATCCGCCCGGTCTTGACCGACCTGCACGACATCCAGGAGGCCGTGCGGGCCTTCATCGAGGGGCGTCTCACTCAGCGTCCCGAACTCGCGCATTGAGAGGCTGCAAGCGGTGGTGCTGCAGGAGGAAGGGCTATCATGCAGAACGCAGCAGGAATCGCCAAGGGTGATGGTTCTGTGAAGGTCCCGCCGGACGGCGCCGCGGAGCGGACGCCGGTCCCGCAGCGGCAGCCCGTCGGACCCTCCGAGCCCAGAACTCAGTGCCGTGCTGTCGAACGTGTAGCCTGTCTTACGCGCCGCACAGTAAGCGTGGAGTTTCCTGCATGGGACGGAAATGCCCGAAGTGCGGGACCGCGATAACCAGGGGAAATAAGAAACAATCTTCAAGAAAGGGAAACCCGATCATGCCGAAAGGAGACTCACCCGGTCCGCAGGATAGCGGGACGGGAACGGGGCTAGGAACGGTAACGGCCGTCAACACGCTTCAGATCGCCCGACCCGATCAGACGATCGAGCTTTCGGTCAAAGATCTGGCAGCACTCGGCGAAAAGGACTTGACCAGAATCCATATCAAGGACGCGACTGGCAAGGAACTGCTCTGCCAGACGGTCGACACCGATGGGGACTACACCGCGGACCAAGTGATCTTCCAGGCCGACTTTGCTGCTGGCCAGTCCCAGACCTTCACGGCCACCGTGGGTGACAAGTGGGTGTACACCAAGGACCAGTTCAGGGCCTATGGCCGCTTTGTACGGGAGCGGTTTGACGACTTCTGCTGGGAAAATGATCGCATCGCCCATCGGATGTACGGCAAGGCCCTGGAGACCTATGTCCGCGAACTGCTGGTCAGCAGCACGGTGGACATCTGGTCCAAGCGCACGCGCCGCATGGTCATCAATGACTGGTACATGGTGGACAACTACCACGCAGACACGGGTGACGGCGGGGACCTCTACTCGGCCGGGCTAAGCCGCGGGTGCGGCGGCAATGGTCTGTGGGCAGTAGACAGGCTGTGGGTCTCCAAGAACCATGTGAATTCCCGCGTCCTGGCCAATGGACCGATCCGCGTAATGTTTGAGTTGACCTATGAGCCGTTCGAGGTCAACGGCGTAATGGTCTCCGAGGTCAAACGGATCTCTCTGGACGCCGGGCAGAACGTGGGCCACTTCCGAAGCCTCTACAAACCTGAGAAGCCAACGGCCCTGCTCACAGGCATCGGGCTCAAGAAGGTCAGTGGAGAGCGCTGGGAGGTCAACACAGAGCGGGGCTGGCTGGCCAAGTGGGAGCCCATGGAGCAGAATGCCGGCAGGCAGGGGCTGGTGGTCATAGTGGACCCCAAGCTCTATGAGAAACAGACGGAAGACCAGCGCAACCTGCTTATGTTGACCCGGGTACCAGCCGACAACATGGCCTCGTATTGGGCCGGTTTCTGCTGGGACAAGGGTGGGCAGTTTGCGGACTTCGAGGCATGGAAAACCTACGTGGATCAGTTCGCTCAGGGCCTACTCTCGCCGATCGAGGTCAGCGTGTCGGTCCGGTGAGAAGGCCCAAGTCAGTCGGGTCGATGAAGAGACCAGAGGCCATGAAGGTCGGACTCGACAAGCGCAGTTTCTGGTCGAAGTCTTTCGTGACGTTCTGCCTGGCGGGCCGCGTGCGCTACGACCCGGCGGTGACCCGGGCGCAACAGGCGGGAGGGTCGTCATCATGCAGGATGAAAAGCACGTCGTGGATGACCGCGAACGCGGAACGGAGAAAACGGACGACGTCGCCCCCTTGGTCCCGCTGCCCAGGCGGCGTTCGGTCAGCCGGGACTCTGAGCCGCTCCTGGTCGAGCTCGCCTGGTTGGTGATCGAGGGGGCCGTGTTCCTCCGACGCTTGCGCGGACTCCTGGCTCGGATCTGACAACAGCGTGGGGACGCGAACGGCTCGACGGCGGTACTACGACCTGTTCTCTCTGGTCTACGACCGCTTCGTCGCGTGGCACTCGGGAGAGCCGACCGGCCCTATGCGACGAGCCCTGGCCGAGCGCGCGACGCGCGTGACCGTCCGGTGCGTCCTGGATCTGTGCTGCGGGACGGGCGCCGTGACGCGGGCGCTGAGGGAAAGTGCGCCGGCTGACGCGGTCGTTGTCGGGCTCGACTTCTCGCGGGGAATGCTTTCCCGCGGAGTGGCCGCGGCGCGGCAGGCGGGACTGTCCGCCATCCGCTGGGTACAGGCCGACGCTTCGGCCCTGCCCTTCAAGGACGGAGTGTTCGACGCCGTGGTGTGCGCGTATGCCCTGTACGAGTTGAAGGGCCCGACCCGAGGGACGATGCTCCAGGAGGTCGCTCGGTCGCTCTCGCCCGGGGGAAGATTCCTGGCCATGGAACACGAAGTGCCAACCCGACCCCTCCCCCGATTCCTGTTCTCCCTGCGGTTGGCGGTCATCGGCGCGGAAGGGGCCCGGGCGTTTCTGGGCGGCGAGATGCACGAGCTCGGCCGAGTGTTCTCACGGGTTCACAGGGAGGTTCTCCCACCCGGAAAGAGCAAGATCCTGACGGGGTACAAACGTTCCTAGCCGCCGGAGACTGATCGGAAGGTGCGTGGACACAGAGGAGAATGTATGTCAGACTCGTGCACGCCAACGGAATTCCCAGAACCTCATGCCGACCAACTGGCGCACATCCGGCAACGCCGTCATCCACATTGTATCCTGTGTGGATCGGAGAACCCGGCGGGACTCCATCTCAATTTCGACCCCCTTCCGGATGGTAGCGTGCAGGCCGAATTCGATTGCGGGAGGCTTTTCGAAGGGTACCCCAACACGCTTCATGGCGGCATCATCTGCTTGCTCCTGGACGGCGCGATGACCAATTGCCTCTTTGCGCAGGGGCGCACGGCACTCACCGGGGAGCTCTGCGTGCGCTTTCACCACCCGGTCGCCACGGAACGCACCGTATCCGTTCGTGCCCGCATCGAGAACTCCGGTCACCAAATTCACTACCTGGCCGCGGAGCTTCGTCAAGCCGGCGTGGTCATGGCCACTGCGACGGCGAAGTTCGTCGAACAACCTTCGGCCGGTTCCCACCAAGAACATCTGCAGGGTCGGAGGTCCTCCGCATGAATCCCGTGTCGTTGCGCACCTTGCTTGGCGCCTTCGTGCGCCTGGGCGCCACCGCGTATGGCGGGCCGGCGATGATGGCCACCCTGCGCCAGGAGTGCGTCGGACGGCGCCACTGGCTGACCGAGCAGGACTTCAAGGAGGGCATGGCCCTCTGCCAACTCATACCCGGTGCCACCATGATGCAGATGGCCACCTACATCGGGTACCGCCTCCGGGGCGTGTCCGGAGCGACGGCCGCAGCAGTGGCGTTTGTCCTGCCGGCGTTCCTCCTGATGACTGGGCTGTCCGCGGTCTATTTCACCTTTGGGGACCTTGCCGTGGTCCGTGCCGTGTTCACCGGACTCGGAGCCATTGTGGTAGCCATCATCCTGAACGCCTGCGTTTCACTGACCCGGGTGGCCGTCCACGGGTGGCAAGGGGTTCTGCTGGTGATTCTGGCCTTCGTGGCGCTGGCACTCCGGGTGAATCTCGTGCTGGTCCTCCTCGGAGCGGCCCTGATGGCTCCGGTCCTGTTCCGCGGTGAGGCGCGCCCCGCTTCTCCAGGAAAAGGTGGGAGCCAATGACCGCCCGAAACTGGCTCGTTGCGGGAGCGGTGGCCGGGTGTATCCTGCTGCTTCCGCTCGCCTTCGCGCCCACGCTGTCCGCGCTGAATCTCGTTTTCATGAAGGTTGACCTCATGGCCTTTGGAGGGGGCTTCACGACCATTCCCCTCATCCAGCGAGAGGTCGTGGACCGCTTCGGGTGGGTGACCACGCGAGAGTTCATGGACGGTATCGCACTCGGACAGGTCACGCCGGGTCCGATCGTGATCACGGCAACCTTCGTGGCGTACAAGGCCGGCGGGATCGTGGGGGCGCTCCTGGGCACCATGGCGGTGTTCTTCCCGTCGTTCCTGATGGTCGCCACGCTGGCCCCCTATTACGACCGGATCAAGCGCCTGCGGCTCGTCCAGGCGATGGTCCGGGGTATCCTGGCGGCGTTCCTTGGGATGTTGCTCTTGGTGGCGTATGGTTTTGGCCGGGAGGCTCTCCAGGACTGGCGAACCTGGGGACTCATGGGGGCGGCGTGGGTCGCGCTCATGATGAAGGTGGATCTCCTCATCGTTGTCGGCGTCGGGGTCGTCCTGTCCGTGGTCCTGTTTTGAGTGGAGATCATCGCTGACGCCTACCAAGCAAATCGACGGGCTCCCGGTGTGGATCATTCGATAGCCGCTTGCGCTCGAAAACGGCAACGACTATTCTTGAACCACTCCACGCCGGATCGGCCGGCGGATGGATATCGCCCGGGTCTGATTTCCTAAACGAAGGAGGGTAGCCTATGAACTGGCTCCGCAAGACGGAGTGGCCCTGGTGGCAGGCGGGGTTGCTCCTGGGCCTCCTCAGCATGGTCATCTTCTACACCGCCAACACTTCGCTCGGGACCTCTACGACGTTCTCGCGGGCGGCGGGGATGGCTCTGAGCGTGGTGGCGCCGGAGCACGTGGCGCAGAACGCCTACTACAAGGCTACCAAACCCATCGTGGACTGGCAGTTCCTGCTCGTGCTGGGCATCCCCGTCGGAGCCTACCTGGCGGCCAGGTTGAGCCGAGGCACGGTGCATTTCACCACGAAGCTTCCCGAGGCCTGGGTGAACCGCTTTGGCACGAGCGTTGGCCGGCGATGGGCCCTCGGAATCCTCGGCGGGATCCTGGTGGGATTCGGCGCCCGCTTCGCCGATGGGTGAACGAGCGGCCACGGGCTCAGTGGGGGCCTGCAGCTTGCCGCAAGCGGATTCCTTTTCTTGATCGCCATGATGGCCGCGGGGATCCTCGCCGCGCGCCTGATCTTCCGGAGGGCCTGAGCATGGGACCACTAGAGATCACGGGGAATGCCCGCCTGATTCTTGGGCTGGCGACGGGTATCGCCTTCGGGTTCATTCTGCAAAAGGCGCAGGTCACGCGCTACGACAAGATCGTGGCCTTCTTCCGGCTCACGGACCTGACCGTCCTCAAGGTCATGTTCGGGGGGATCCTGGCCGGAATGGTGGGAGTCTATCTCCTCAAGGATTTCGGGCTCGTCAACCTGCACATCAAGCCGACCATCCTCACCGCGAACATCCTGGGCGGAGTGATCTTCGGCATCGGGATGCTGCTCCTCGGGTTCTGACCCGGCACGTGCGCCGGGGCCCTCGGTGAGGGTCGAGTGGATGGGTTGCTGCGCGGCATCCTGGGAATCCTGATCGGTGCAGGGCTGTACTCGGAGGTGTATCCGCTGATCCAGAACAATTTGTTGAAGGTCGGGGCGTACGGAAAACTCACGCTCCCCGGCCTCCTGGGGGTGAACCACTGGGTGGTCATCATCCCCATGGTCGTCGGCTGTGGGGCGTTGCTCGTCTGGCTGGACCGCAAGGGGCTCTAGCAGGCCGCTGAAAACGGCCCATCTGCGGTGACCCATCTGCGGACGGGTACCCCGCTCGCCTCGGCACTCGCTGCGACGTACTTCCAGTACGCCTGGACCCAGCGGTGCTGGGTACCCCGCCTCCGGCGTGCCGCCTGGCACCTGGACCGTTTTGAGCGGCCTGGTCGAAAGGGGGCGTCGCAGCCTGCTAAACGATCCCTGAAGCGAAATCGGAGTCGTGGATCACACAGGCAGAGATGTCAGCGTGCGAGGGGGATAGGCGACGGACCCAGAGCCGAGGCGCCGTCAACCGCGTCTCGGCCCTCGTCCTGCCCGAGGAGCCATGCGCCATGGATGTCAGCGCCCAGATCAGTTTGTACCCGCTTCGCCAGGATCGGTTGTCCCCCGCGATTCGGGAGATGCAGGCCGTCCTGGCCGCCGGTGCCCTGGCCGTCACGCCTGGGCCTATGAGCACGCTCGTGACCGGCGAAGCCGGCGTGCTCTTCGACGCGCTCAAGGCGTCCTTCCTCCGCGCGGCCGCAACCGGCCATGTCGTGATGACGGTGACCGTCTCGAACGCGTGCCCGATTTAGGGATGCCCTCGATGTCGTGGGACATCTTCGACGCGACGGCTGACCGGTACGAGCGGTGGTACGCCACCCCCAAGGGCCAGCGGGTTGACCGAGAGGAACAGGCGCTGATTTCCTGGCTGCTGCGGCAGGTGCCGGTCGCGGATCGGGTCGTGGAGATCGGATGCGGCACGGGGCATTTCACCGAATGGCTCCGCAGCCGCGGGACGCAAGCAATCGGCCTCGAGCGATCGCCCGGCATGCTCGCGGCGATGCGGCGCCGCTGGCCGGGCGCCGTTGCTCTGCTGGGCGACGCCCTGCACCTGCCGATGCGGAGTCGGTCCGTGGACGCGGTCCTGTTCGTGACCGCCCTGGAGTTTCTCGGGGACCCCCGCCAGGCTGTCGCAGAGGCCGCCCGGGTGGCGCGGTCTGGGCTGATCCTGGTGGTCTTGAACCGCCGGAGTCTCGGGGGCCTCTCGCGGCGCCTCGGCCCGCAGGCCTCCCAGCCGCTCCTCGGGCAGGCGCACGACTACACGCTGGCGTCGCTCCGTGCCCTGGTCCGAGACGCCTTGGGCGGGCGACTTCAGCAGCTTCGGTGGCGGAGCGGCTGTTTTCCGCGTGGCATTTGGCCGACTCCGTCCCGTCTTCCGGCAGGCGACGTCATCGGGCTCGCGGCGGCCTTGCGGTAACGCGGGCGGCTCGGATGTGAAGGCTGCGGACAATCCTCGCAGGGTTATGCTATGTTGGTTCTGGACGTTCCAGGTCGGGGGCAGATTCAGTTATCGCATCTGGTGCTGGACTTGAATGGCACGCTCGCCGTCGACGGCCGCGTGCCGGAATCGGTGGCGCGGCGCCTGCGCGCCCTGAGCGAGCGGCTTCACCTCCACGTGGTCACGGCCGATACTTTCGGCACGGCGGCCGGACTGGAGGGGCTGGGCGCCCGGGTCCACGTCCTCCCACCGGGCGACCACGTCGAGGCAAAAGCCGCTTTTGTTCGCACCCTCGGCGCGGCCGCTACTGTCGCGATCGGCAACGGCAGCAACGATGCCCTGATGTTGCGGGAGGCGGCGCTCGGGGTCGCCGTGGTCGGGCGGGAAGGCGCAGCCGGCGCTGTGATTGGCGCCGCGGAGATCGTGGTAACCCGCATCCAGGATGCCCTCGACCTGCTCCTCATGCCGACGCGACTGATTGCGACATTGCGTACACGCTAGACAACCGTTTTTCCGAACCGCGGCCGCCGCCGACACCTCGACCGTCGGCGGTGCCCACGGTCGGCCGGGAAAGGAGGCAACGTGCCATCTCACGCTGGTATCGACGCCATCGCGATTCGCGAGAACGATAACGTCGCGACGGCGCTCCGGGATCTCGCCGTCGGCGAAAAGATCGTGGTGGGCGTGGCGGACCACACGCGGTCGGTGCAGGTACGCCAGGCAATCCCCTTCGGCCACAAGCTCGCCCTGACCGACATCCCGGCGGGAACGGACATCCTGAAATACGGTGAGGTGATGGGCCGCGCCACCCAGGAAATCCCGGCGGGCGCCCACGCGCACATCCACAATATCGAGAGCCTCCGCGGACGGGGCGACCTCGAGGCGAAAGGAACCAGCCATGGAGTTTAAGGGGTACCGGCGGGCGGACGGGCGCGTGGGAACCCGGAACTACGTGGGGATCCTCTCCACCGTGGTCTGCGCCAACGAGGCGAGCGAGCGCATCGCGGCCGGCGTGCAGGGAACAGCCGCCTTCCTCCATCAGCAGGGCTGCGGCCAGACGCCGGTGGATGTGGCGCGGGTCAGTCAGACGCTCGTCAATCTGGGCAAGAACCCCAACCTCGCCTCCGTCCTGCTGGTCAGCCTGGGCTGCGAGAGCGTGGTCCTCGAGGAGGTGGCGAAGGGTATCGCCGCCGCGGGGAAGCGCGTCGAGCAGCTCGTGATCCAAGAAGAGGGCGGAGCCGCGCGATCCGTGGCCCGCGGACAGCTCCTGGCGCAGCAATTGGTGATGGAGGCCTCGACCCTCCCCGCCACGCTCTGCCCGATATCCGAATTGAGGCTGGGACTGAAGTGCGGAGCCTCCGACACCACCCAGGGATTGTTCGCGAATCCGGCCGTGGGCATCGCGTCGGACCTCGTCGTCGCCGCCGGGGGAACCTCGGTCCTGGGGGAGGTCACGGAGTTCATCGGGGCGGAGCATATCCTGACCCGGCACGCCAAGAACGACGCCGTGGCCTCGGAAATCCTCGGCCTGGTGCACCGCATGGAGGCGCGGGCCAAGGCCATGGGCTGCGACATGCGCGGGGGCCAGCCGACCGGGGGAAATATCAAGGGCGGCCTGACAACCATCGAGGAGAAATCGCTGGGCGCCATCGCCAAGGCCGGGACCGCTCCGATCCAGGCGACCTACGAGTACGGCGTGCCCCCGACGGTCACCGGCCTGGTGGTCATGGATTCCCCGGGGCGGGAGCCCGAGATCCTGACGGGCCTGGCGGCCGCGGGATGCACCATGATCGCCTTCGCGACGGGGCGGGGGGCGCCGCAGGGCTTTCCGTTCGTCCCGGTGGTAAAGGTCACCGGCAACCGCGTGACCTGGGAGAAACTCCGGGACCACATGGATGTCTATGTGGGCACGATCATGGAAGGAACGGAGTCCCTGCCCGCGGCCGGGCACCGTTTGTTCGGTGAAATGGTGGAGTTCGCCTCCGGACGGCTCACCAAGGCCGAGATCTGCGGCTACACCAAGTCGATGGACATCTACGTGGTCGGGCCCGTGATCTAACCCCAATCCGAAGAAAACGAGCCCGTCGCAAAGGCACCGAGGGCGCTCAGGCGAAACCGTCGGTCAGGGCACCAGGCCGGAAGTCTTGAGTGCCAGGTACGTCGTATAGCCTCCAGACAAGTTCCGTGCCCGATATCCGCGCTGCGCCAAGAAACGCGTCGCGTAGTACGCCCGCTGTCCCACGACACAACAGATCCAGAGGTCGCGATCCCGGGGCAGCTCGCCGCACCGGGCGCGCAACTGGGAGAGCGGCAGGTTGATCGCGTGGGGGATGTGCCCGGCGGCGAACTCGTCGGGTTCGCGCACGTCGAGCACTACCCCATCGGTGCCGGCAAGCGCCGACCAGTCAGCCACCGGCATGTCGCCTGTCAGCACATTTACCGCAAGCATCCCGGCGAGGTTCACCGGATCTTTCGCAGCCCCGTACTGCGGTGCATAACACAATTCGGCCTCGGCGAGATCGTGTACCGTGCCGCGGAACTGAATCGCGGTCGCGATGACATCGATGCGTTTCTCCACGCCCTCGAGCCCCACCGCTTGCGCACCAAGAATGCGGCCGTCCGGCACCGAGAACAGGAGCTTGAGATGAATAGGGCGCGCGCCGGGGTAATAGCCCGCGTGATGTCCCGGATGCAGATATACTTTTTCGAAATTCGTGATGCCGGCCCGTCGGAGGCCCTTCTCGCTGGCCCCGGTCGAGGCGGCGGTCAGGCCCAGGACTCCCACGACTGCCGTGGCCTGGACCCCGCGGAACTTCGTCGCCCGCCCGGCGATCGCCTCGGCGGCCACACGACCCTGACGATTGGCCGGTCCGGCCAGGGGCAGCACGGTCTCTTGACCCGTGACCACATCGGGCACTTCGACAGCATCGCCCACGGCCCAGATGTGCGGATCGGCCGTCCGCATCTGCGCATCGACGACAATGCCGCCGCGCGGCCCGAGGTCAAGGCCGGCCGCCTTGGCCAGCGCGGTCTCGGGCCGCACGCCGATGGCGAGAATGACAAGATCTGCGGGCAACCGCGCGCCGCTCTCGGCGACGACGACCAACCCGCCCCCATCCCGCGTCTCAATGCTCGCGAGTCCGTCGCCCAGCTGGAGCTTCACCCCCTTGGCGACCAGATGCTCCCTGAGCGGCAGCGCCATCTCCGGATCGAGCGGGGGCATCAGCTGCGGGAGTTTCTCCAGCACGGTCACGGCCAGTTCGCGCTGGTGCAGGTTCTCGACCATCTCCAAGCCGATGAAACCGCCCCCGACGACGACCGCGCTCGTGGCGTGGCGCTCGGTGATCCAGGACCGGATCCGGCGGGAGTCGGGGATGGTGCGCACCGCGAAGACGCCGGGAAGGTCCACGCCAGGGAGCGGCGGACGGATCGGCGCCGCGCCCGGGGACAGCACCAGCGCGTCGTAGCGTTCCGTCCGGCTGGTGCCGGTGCGGCCGTCGCGCACCGTAATCGTGCAGGCGCGGCGGTCGATGCCGGTGACTTCCGTTTCCGTCTGCACGTCGACATTGAAGCGTGTTCGAAACATCTCGCGCGACGCGACCAGCAGGGCACGCTCGTCGGCAATGACGTTCCCGACGTAGTACGGCAGCCCACAGTTAGCGAACGAGACGTAGGGGCCGCGCTCGAACACGACGATCTCGACGGACTCGTCCAGCCGCCGCAGGCGCGCGGCGCACGAGGCACCCCCTGCGACGCCACCGACAATGAGCACGCGACGCGGAGGGCTGGTATTCTCCAAGGGAGTCGGTTGAGAATCGCGTTGTCGGCTCATGTGAACTCCACGTGAGGGTTGGGCACAGAAGGTCGCTGTTTTCGGAGCCCGCAGCGCCGTGTCCCGTTTGGGACGAGCGGCACGTCGGATCGAGGCCCATACGGGTGGCTGTTAAGCAGACCACAGATAGATTATCGGGATCCCCTCGACACCGCATCCGCCGGCGCATGATCGGCGTTTAAGCACGCGGGCTCGGTGAATTGCGGGGAAGCCTATCGAAGGGCCCGCCGCGTGTCAACCGGAATGCCCTCCCCGCGCCAGCATCGTGCTTTCGTGAGGATGGAGGCAGGGCTAGACTCGGGGCACCGATCAAGCCCCCGTTCAGTCCCCATTGGGAACGGGAACTATGGATCCATGGCGTCGCGTCACCCAACGGCTAACGCCATGATTGCATTATACTGACCGCTTGGTATATTCTTTGATTTGTTGATCGCCTGCCCTCTTGTTGCGCCTTCTTTTCGCTCCCATGAACCCTTTCCGCCGGTTCTGGACCGAATGGGTAGTGTCGGGGATCTCACCCGCGGAGACCATCATGAGCTTCTCAAGAATCGTCGCCTTCGGTTGGTTGGGCATCTGCCTGTCCCTCGCCGCTTCGACCGGACTCGCGGCTGCTGCCTCGATCGAGATCACGTCAGCGGAAGGGTTGACTTTGACGCAGGCCGTGAAGACCGCCCTTGAGAAGCACCCGGCCCTCCGCGTCGCGGAGTATCATGCCGCGGCGGCCGCGTCCGGCGTCGAGCAGGCGCGGGCCGGCTTCCTCCCCCGGGTGGACTTCTCCGAAGGCGTCATCCAGAGCGACAACCCCGTGTACGCCTTCGGCTCCCTGCTGAACCAGGGCCGGTTCACCTCCGCCGACTTCGCCGTGGACAAGCTGAACCACCCCGACCCCATCACCAACTGGCGAACCAACCTGAGCGGCGCCATTCCGCTCTTCCTTGGGGGCCGGACCATCCTGGGTTTCCAGCAAGCCCAGCTCGGCCGGGACGCGGCGGAACTCGGTCGTGCCCGAGCCGAACAGGAGGTCATCTTCGGCGTGATCCGGTCCTACACCGCCGTTCTGCTTTCACGGGAAGCGCACACGACGGTGGCGGCGGCCGTCCGGACCGCCAAGGCCAACCTTGCCGCAGCCGAGGCACGCTACGACGCCGGCGTCGTGGTGGCCTCGGATGCGCTGGCCGCCCGCGTCCGACTGGCGCGCTTGCAGGAAGAGGCCATCGCGGCGGCCAATCAGGTCCGGTTGTCCCGGGTCGCGCTCAACGAGGCGATGGGCCTTCCGCTGGAGCAGCCACACCAGATCGCAGGCGGCCTGGAGATTCCGCCCGTCACGCACGACCGCCTGGAAGGGCTCGGCGACGTGGCCCGCGCCCATCGGCCGGACTACCGGCAGATGGACCTGGAGGTCCAGCGACTGGAGAAGGACGTCCTCCGCACCAAGGGGGCCCTCCTCCCATCCATGCACCTCATGGGGAACTACGAGATCAATAACAACCGGTTCGCCGGGAGCGGTCAGGATAGCTGGTCGGTCGGCGTCATCCTCAACCTGAACCTCTTCAACGGCGGAGCGGATCGCGCCCGGATCGTCGAGGCGCAGGCGTACCACCAGCGGGCCATGGCCCAGCGCGAGCGCCTCGGTAATGCCATCGGCCTGGAGGTCCACGATGCGTTCCTGGCCCATCAGACTGCGCGGGAGCGGATCACGGTGGCCCGGGAGGCGGTCAGCCAGGCAGAGGAAAGCCTGCGCATCGTGCAGGACCGGTACGACGCCGGACTCACGACCATCGTCGAACTGCTGGACAGCGAGACGGCCCTGACGGCGTCCCGCACCAACCTGACCCGGACGCTATACGACGCCACGGTGAGTCAGGCTCGGCTCGATCTCAGCCTGGGCCAACTCGACCGCGCGAGGTTCTGAGCCATGTCCATCTCACGGCGCGCATTTGCTTTGGCCCTGATTGCCTTATCCCTGGCCGCCTGCGGAAAGGATTCCGCGCACCCGCCCAAGGCGGCGGAGCCACCGGTCGTTCGTGACGTGACCGTCGGCGCCGCGACTGCGACCGACCTCGATGACCTGGCCGAGGTGACGGGCACCGTCAGGTCCCGGACCGTCACGACCCTCTCCAGCAAGATCGTGGGGCGGATCGTCGCCGTACATGTCCGCGAGGGCAGCGTGGTGGAAGCCGGCCAACTCCTCATCGAGTTGGACGACCAGGACATCGCCGCCCAGACGCGACGCGCCGAGGCCGGGCTCCGCGAAGCGGAGGCGGCCATGGCCGAGGTGGATCGCGGGATCGCGGCCGCGGCCGCCGGCCAGGCCGCGGCGGAGGCCCAACGGGATCTCGCCGTCTCCACCCTGGCCCGGTATCAGCGGTTGCTGGATCGCAAGTCCGTGGCCCCTCAAGAGTACGACCAGGTGGCCGCGCAGCAAAAAGCGGCGGCGGCGGCCGTGGATCGCGCCATCGCCGAGGGCCAGGCGATCCAGTCGAAACGCGCGCAGGTCCTGGCCAGAATCGAGACCGCCCGGACCGAGATCGCCGGCACCCAGGTCATGCGCGGCTACGCCAAGATCGCCGCGCCGTTTGCCGGGATCGTGACAACCAAGCACACCGAGGTGGGAGGACTCGCAGCGCCCGGCGCCCCTTTGCTCACGCTGGAGGATAACCGGCGCTACTGGCTAGAAGCGGTGGTCCCCGACTCCCAGATTGCCGGCCTCAAGCGCGGTCAATCCCTACAGGTGGCGGTAGAGGGCGCGGGCTTCTCCGGTGCCGCCCCCGTCAGCGAGATCGTCCCCACCGCCGACCAGGCCACCCGTACGACCCTGGTGCGACTCGACCTCCCCGCCTCCCCGCAACTCCGTTCCGGCCTCTTTGGCCGGGCCTGGATTCCCGCAGGCCGGCGGCAGGCCATCCAGGTCGCGCGCCAGGCCGTGGTCGAGCGCGGCCAGCTCCAGGGCGTCTACGTCGTCGGCCAGGACGGCATCGCCCGCTTCCGTCTGATCCGGACGGGTGCGATGCATTCAGGCGGGATCGAAGTTCTCTCGGGCCTCACCAGCGGAGAGCAGGTGATTACCAGTGGCGTCGAGCGCGTGACCGACGGCGCCCGCATTCAACGATAATGAAACGTCCGGCGGTTCGATAGTTCGGCGGTTCGACGGTACAGCCGAACGACCGAACCGTCGAACTGCCGAACCAAGCCGCCATACCTGACAGCGAGACGTGATGACTCACCAACAACCGGACACACTAACACCGCCAGAATCTGAACCGTACACCGGACCGCTGGGCCTGGCCGGCCACATGGCGCGGACGTTCATCGACTCGCGCCTGACCCCGCTCCTGGTGGTGGCGTCGCTCTTGCTGGGCCTCTTCGCGATCGTGGCCACGCCGCGCGAGGAAGAGCCGCAGATCATCGTTCCGATGATGGACGTGTTCGTCCAGATGCCGGGGGCGAGCGCCCAAGAGGTCGAACAGCGCGTCACCATCCCGATGGAGAAGAAGCTGATGGAGATCCCAGGCGTGGAGTACGTCTACTCCACCAGCAGCCCGGGCCAGAGCTTCGCCGTCGTCCGTTTCAAGGTAGGCGAGGATGAAGAGAAGAGCATCGTCAAGCTCTACAACAAGATGTACGCCAATTTCGACCTCATCCCGCCGGGGGCCTCGACGCCCCTCATCAAGCCTCGCTCCATCGACGACGTGCCCATCCTCGCCATTACCCTGTGGAGCGACCGCGTGGACGGGTACACGTTGCGGCGGGTCGCGGCCCAGCTCGACGATCAGATCAAGGACATCCCCGACGTCTCCGAGACCCGACTGCTGGGCGGCGAGCGACGACAGGTGCGAGTCCTCCTCGACCCGGCGCGCCTGGCGGCCTACCGACTGGCGCCGGCGGCCGTGGCGGGGGCCCTCACCGCGACCAACCGAGAGCTGCGTGCCGGCAGCGTGAGCAGCGACAACCGCGAGATCCTCGTGGACGCCGCCCGATTCCTGGAGCGAGCAGAGGACGTGGGCCGGGTGGTCGTCGGGGCCGCGGACGGGCGACCGGTGTACCTTCGGGATGTGGCCCGCATCGTGGATGGGCCGGAGGAGCCGCGCTCGTACGTCTTCTTCGGCGTAGGCGCGGCGGCCCACACCGCAGCCGCGCAGGGCCACATAGCCCAGGGGTTGGGTTCCCGGCCGGTCGGCCAGGACTACCCGGCCGTCACCATCTCGGTGGCCAAGCGGAAGGGCACGAATGCCATCGTCATCGCCGACAAGGTCGTCGAAAAAGTCGAGTCGCTGAAGGGCGTCCTGATTCCCCACGATGTCCAGGTGTCGATCACGCGAAACTACGGCGAGACAGCCCAGGAGAAATCCAACGAACTGCTGAAGCACCTCATCCTGGCGACGGTCTCGGTAGCCATCCTGATTGCCGTGTTCCTGGGCTGGCGTTCCGCCGTCGTGGTCTTGTTGGCCGTGCCGGTCACGCTGGCCCTCACGCTCCTGCTCTATTACCTGTACGGATACACACTGAACCGCGTCACGCTCTTCGCCCTGATCTTCTCCATCGGGATTCTGGTGGACGATGCCATCGTGGTGGTTGAGAACATCTCGCGCCATTTCCACCTGCCGGAGAATCACGGGCGGCCGCTCGTCCGGGTGGCGGTCGAGGCGGTGGCGGAGGTTGGAAACCCCACCATCCTGGCCACCTGGGGCGTCATCGCCGCCATCCTGCCCATGGCATTCGTCGGCGGCCTGATGGGCCCCTACATGCGCCCCATCCCGGTCGGCGCCTCCGTGGCGATGCTCTTCTCGCTCTTCATCGCCTTCATCATCTCCCCGTGGGCGGCCTACCGGATGCTGAAAGGGGAGAAGACCGCGGCACACACCGAGGGGCACGAGGATTGGACCACCCGGCTCTACCGCGCCATGATGACGCCACTGATCCGCTCCGTCTGGAAACGCTGGGCCTTTCTGGGGGGCGTCGCCGGGCTGCTGCTGGCCGCCGCGTCGCTGGTCTATTTTGGGCTGGTGCACGTCAAGATGCTCCCCTTCGACAACAAGAGCGAGTTCCAGGTCATCGTGGACCTACCCGAGGGCACCACCCTGGAACAGACAGCGCGCGTCACGCGAGAGATCGGACAATACGTGGCGACGGTGCCCGAGGTGACGGACTACCAGATGTACGTCGGCTCCGCCTCGCCGTACAATTTCAACGGTCTGGTCCGCCACTACTTCCTGCGACAGGCCCCACACCAGGCCGACCTGCAGGTGAACCTCTTGCCCAAGGACGAGCGCCGCACCCAGAGCCACGACATCGCCAAGCGCGTTCGTCCCGGGATTCAAGCGATCGCCGAGCGGTATGGCGCTCGCGCCAAGGTGGCGGAGGTCCCCCCGGGCCCGCCGGTCCTGCAGACCTTGGTGGCCGAGGTGTACGGGCCGGACTACAACCGTCAGATCGCGGTCGCGCGAGACATCAAGACCGTCTTTACCAAGACGCCCGGCGTGGTGGACGTGGACTGGTATATGGAGGATCCGCAGCCCCGCGTCCGCTTCGTGGTGGATCGGGAGAAGGCGGCGCTAAATGGCGTCACCGTCGAGCAGGTGGTCCAGACCCTGCGGATGGCTGTCGGGGGAACGGAGATCGGCCTGGTCCACCTCGCGAAAGAGAAGGAGGATGTCCCAATCCTCCTGCGCCTGCCCCGCGAGGAGCGGTCCGGTGCCACCTCCCTCACCGAGATCAACGTCATCGGCAACGGCGGTCGGCTGGTGCCCCTGCGCGAGATCGTCCGGCTCGAGGAAACCCCCGAAGGGCACAACATTTACCGGAAGAACATGAAGCGCGTGGTGTACGTGACCGGTGACGTGGCGGGCGCGGAAGAGAGCCCGGTGTACGCCATCTTCCAGATGAACCGCGCCCTGGACGCCATGCGGCTCCCCGAAGGGTACCGCCTGACCCGCTACTCGTCCGAGCAGCCGTTCCGCACCGACACGCTGAGCATGAAGTGGGACGGCGAGTGGCACATCACCATCGAGGTCTTTCGCGACCTGGGGATCGCCTTCGCCGCCGTCCTCGTCCTGATCTACGTCCTGGTGGTCGGCTGGTTTCGCAATTTCGTCACCCCGCTCACCATCATGGCGCCGATCCCCTTGACGCTGGTCGGGATCCTGCCGGCCCACGGCCTGATGGGGGCCTTTTTCACGGCCACGTCCATGATCGGGTTCATTGCCGGGGCGGGCATCATCGTGCGGAACTCCATCATCCTGGTGGACTTCATCGAACTCCGCATCGCGCAGGGGATGCCCTTGGAAGAGGCGGTCGTGGACGCCGGGGCGGTCCGGTTCCGGCCCATGCTGCTCACCGCCGCGGCCGTGGTGGTGGGCGCCTTCGTGATCCTGTTCGATCCGATCTTCCAGGGGCTGGCCATCTCGCTCATGGCCGGCGAGGTCGCTTCGACGTTACTGAGCCGGATGGCCGTTCCGGTGCTATACTACATGGAGAAGCGGCACGAGGCCGCGCACAGCGCGGCAACATAGGACCGAGATTGGAACAACCGGGCATCGCGAGTTCCCCAGTTGGCCGGTTGCGATCGCAGCTCTGTCAGTTTTTCATTCTCGACGAAAGGAGGGTATCGTGGAAGCCATCGGAACGATCGTCCTGATCATCGGCATCTGGCTGGTGCTGCAGTTCATCATGCGGAAGGCCGGGCTGCCCACCTGAGGCGTCGCCACCGGGTGCTCGTCGAGCACCGAGGACGCGAAACCCACGCCAGAGAAGAAGCCCTAGCGCAAGACGCGGAAGCTGGAGACACACCCATGACGCTCGAACGCTGGATTCGATTGATTGCGGGCACGTTGGTCCTGGCGAGCCTGGCGCTCAGCCAGTTGCACAGCCCGTACTGGCTCTTCTTCACGGCGTTCGTCGGCGCGAACCTGTTCCAGTCGGCGTTGACGCGCTGGTGCCTGATGGAAGACATCCTGCGCAAGCTCGGCGTCCGCGAGGCGCGCTCCTGATCGGAAGGGGAGGACGAATGGCGGCGAACCTGCGCCTGATCGAGACAACCTGGAACGCGATCTTGCCCCGCCTGCGCGAGGAAAAGTGTGCCGGGTGCGAGTGTCTGCAGGGGGCGCTCATGGAGATTCGGCTGGCCCTGGAGGACCTCCCTCCGAGTGCGGACCAGGGGCGACTCCTGCCCGAGGTCCGGCAAGCCATGAACATCCGGAGTCCGCACGCCTGTCTCGGCTGCGAACCGTGCAACCCCGGCAATATCCTGGCTGATTTCTACCGGGCGCAGCAGGCCGCCGAAGTCGCCACACCGACCGCGTGCTGCGACACCTGAAACCTCTAAGCCGTTGTCAAAGAATTAGTTGAGCGGAGACATTCCGAAACGGCATAAGGAGCCGTAACGAAATAGAAAGAGATGTATAGGTTATTTCGTAACGGCTCCTAACCGCGCCGCCTGGGAGGCTGGCATGTCCACCACGATCACGATCCTGGTCGAGAACACGGTCCCCGGAAAATCGGACGGTCTGATCGGCGAACACGGGTTCTCTCTGTTCCTCGAACGACCGGATCGCCGCATTCTCTTCGATACGGGCGCCGGGGCCGCCCTGCTCCACAACGCGGCACGGCTGGGCAAGGACCTGCGGACGGCGGACGCCATCGTCCTCAGCCACGGGCACAAGGACCACACCGGAGGCCTGGTGGCCGCGCTGGGCGCCATCGGAAAGCCGATCCCGGTGTACGGCCACCCCGGCATCTTCGCGGACCGCTTTGGGAAGCGGGCCAACGGCAAGGTGCAGTATGCCGGGTTGCCCTTCAAGCGGGAGGCCCTGGAAGGCATGGGGGCGACCTTCGACCTCGCACCCGCCTTTCGCGAGATCGCTCCGGGTGTCCACCTGACCGGCGAGGTCCCGCGCCGGAGCAGTTACGAGACGGGCGATGATCGTCTCTTTATCCCGCACGGAGATACCGTCGAGCGCGATCCGTTTCGCGACGATCTCTCCATGGTCGTGGAGGGCGCCGACGGCCTGACGCTCATTTTGGGCTGCTGTCATTCCGGGCTCATCAACACGCTGGATCACGTGCGCGACCGGCTTCCCGGAAAACCGATCCACACCGTCATCGGCGGCACACACCTGGGATTTGCGCCCGCGGAGCAACTTCACCAGACGATCGCCACGCTCAGAGAACGGCAGGTTCGACGCCTCGGCCTCTCGCACTGCACCGGTCTCGAGGCCGGCGCCAAGCTCGCCCGCGAGTTCGGCGACGCCGTGGCGTTCTGCAACGTCGGTTATTCGCTGACGCTCGAGTAAAGGCACGGATTCCAACCAGGCGCAGGTGTCCTGACGTTCGGAAAGTAACCCGAGAGCAGTCTGCACCTTCCACGGGGCGGCATTCGCGGATGCCGCCCCGTGTTCCTTTCCCTCGGAATCCCCCCGAAATCCGGTCCATATTGACACCCACCGGAGGGCCTGATATAGGTCCCGTGTCCCGCGGACACTATCCCGCTCTCGACTCCGGGGGGCCAGCGCACAAATGACGCGCCCCCCACCATGCCGGTATCCACCGCGGCGACGGAACGCCTCACCGAAGGAAAGGAGGGCCCCATGACCGAGACCGCTCGATTGGTGGACTACTACTACATCGAAACACCGGATAAGCCGGGAGAGGCCGCTCGGATTCTCGATCAGCTGCGCCACGCGGGCGTGTTCCTGCTCGCCTTCTCGGGCTTCCCGAAGGGCCGCCGGGCGCAGCTGGACTTCGTCCCCGCGAACGCCCCGGCCTTCAAGGCCGCCGCACGAAAGGCGGGGTGGAAGACGGTCGGCCCCAAGAAGTGCTTCCTGGTGTACGGAGAGGATCGCATTGGCGTGGTGGCAGACCTTCTCGGAACGCTGGCAGGGGAAAAGATCAACGCCACCGCAACCCAGGCGATCATGGCCGGCGCCGACCGGTTCGGAATGATTCTGTGGGTGAATCCCAAGGACGTCAAGAAGGCGGCCAAAGCCCTCGGAGCCGCGTAGGCGTCACCAGGAGACGTGCGTCGTCAAAGAACAGGGGCGGACCGGCACGATCCGCCCCTGCGTGGTGAATGATCCTTCCCACAACCTCCACCACCGGGAGACGGAGCGCATGATCCGGTCAGCCACCCTCGTCACGAAAACCACCCCTCGCACCCGCCGCGGCATGGTGGTCGCCGCGCACGCGCTGGGCGCCGAGGTGGGCGCGTCCATCTTGCAGCGCGGGGGAAATGCGGTTGACGCCGCCGTCGCCACCGCCTTTGCCATGACCGTGGTCGAGCCCTTCATGTCCTCCATCGCCGGCGGAGGCACGATGCTCATCCATCTGGCAAAGCGAGGCGAGACCGTCGCCCTGGACTTCAACGTCCAAGCGCCGGCGGCGTGTCACGAGACCGTGTACCCGCTCACCGACGGGGTGGCCTCCGATCTCTTCCCCTGGCGCAAGGTCGTGGACGACACCAACATCTTCGGCCATCGTTCGGTGGCCGTGCCGGGTTCGGTGGCGGGGCTTTCCTCGGCGCTGGAGCGGTACGGCACGATGGACCTGGCCGACGTGATGGCGCCCGCCATCGCGCTGGCGCGGGACGGTTTCGTCCCCGACTGGTACCACGCCCTCACCATGGCGGTCCACGCAGAGGAGCTCGCAGCCTTTCCCGAAACGGCCCGCACGCACCTGCGTTCCGGCCACTATATCCATCGACCGCCGACCCTGGCGGATGGCGATCGCATCCAACAACCCGATCTTGCGCGCAGCCTCGCGCTTCTCGCCAAGGAGGGGCCGCGCGCCTTCTACGCCGGCGCCCTCGGCCAGGCCATGTGCGCCGAGATGGCGGCCCACGGCGGATTCGTGACGGCGGCGGATCTCGCCGGGTATCAGGTGCGGACCCTGGCGCCTCTCGTCGGCCGGTATCGCGGCCTGGAGGTACACTTCTCGCCCGGCGCGACCGGAGGGCCCACGGCCCTGCAGATCCTGAACATCCTCTCGGCGTTTCCGTCCGAACAGGTCGGATGCGACACGGCACGCGGCCTCCATCTCCGCGCAGAAGCGGTGCGATACGGTTTCCAGGATCGCCTGACGTGGCTGGGCGACCCGGAGTGCGTGGAGGCGCCGTGGAGCGTGTTGACGTCCGCCGAATACGGCGGCGCCGTGGCCGCCTGTCTCCGACCACGCGGCCCGCGATCCGCGAAGCCGGCGCCCAACCCGTGGCTCGTCCAAACCAACGAGCCGCGAGCCAGCCGACCGGCCCGGTCGGGCAATGCCGCCGGCGATTGCACGACGCACATCGGAACTGTGGACCGCCACCGGAATCTGGTGTCGCTCACCCATACCGCCGTGTCCCTGTTCGGATCGCGCGTCGTCGTGCCGGGCACCGGAATCCTCCTCTCGAACGGGATGCTCTGGTTCGACCCAGAGCCGGGGAAACCCAACTCGATCGCCCCCGGGAAGCGCGCGCTGGTGAACATGGTCCCCGTGCTGGCGTTCCGGCGAGGCGAACCGTATCTCACCCTGGGCGCCCCCGGAGGCCGCAAGATCATCTCGGCGATCCCACAGGTCCTCTCCAATCTGGCCGACCTGCGGCTGAGCCCGCAGTCGGCCATCGAGGCGCCGCGGGTGCACGCGGAGGGTGGAGACCTCTGGGTGGACGATCGGGTGGGCGCGAAAGCGCTCGCCGCGCTGGCCAAGATGGGCCACCCGGTCGTACCCAAGCGCGAGGACTTCTCCACACTCTTCTTCTCCCGTCCCGTGGCCATCCGCGTCACGAGAGATGGCCTGGAGGCGGGACTCGACGCGCTCCGGGCGGCTGCCGCCGCCGGGCACTGAGCGCGCTGCGCGCCCCGGGCAAGACATCCGGCGCAGCGTCCGCCCCGAGGCAAGGGTTCTTGACAGCTTGCACCTCCCCGCGCATACTCCACTTCTCGTGCACGGCTGTGCCGCCCGGACGCCGGGCGCCTTCGCGAGACGGCACCGACGTGAAGGTTCAAGTCGTCGTGGCCCGGCGCGTGGGAGTAATGGATCCCCCAGTGGAAACATGGAGAGATGTCTAGATGACCATCCCGGAATCCGCAGGACCGCTCGTGGCGCGCGTGGCGCGCGAGTACGGAAAAAAGGTACGGCGATTTGTCATCGTGTCCCTGTTCAACGTCGCGTTTGGCCAAAGCCTCTTGGTGTTGGCTCACACGGGGTTCGGGTGGTCATTCGTGGCGTCGAACATTTTTGCGATCGCCGTCAGCGCCGGCCCGGCGTACGTGTTGGCGCGGTACTGGGTGTGGGAGAAGACCTCCAAGAATCACCTCGTCAAGGAGATCGCTCCGTTCTGGGGGCTCGCGTTTCTTGGCCTTGTGGTCTCCACGTTCGCTGCCGGAGTCGCTGGGAGGTACTCCGACGCGCAGATCGTCCTCAACCTCGTGAACCTGATCGCCTTCGGCATCATCTGGGTGTTCAAGTTCTTCATCCTCGACCGTTTCATGTTCGGAACGCCGCGTCAGCCGGGAGTCGCTGCCGATGCGGCATCGCCACTCGTGTCAGGAGGTCGCCATGAGTGAACCGAAGATCGCTGCCAAGCAACCGGCCGCCGTTCCGCTCGAAGCAGGGAAGACGTACGCGTGGTGCGCATGTGGTCTGTCCAAGACTCAACCATTCTGCGACGGGTCCCACAAGGTCACCGATTTGACTCCGGTGGTGTTCAAGGCCGAGAAAACCGAAACCGCCTACCTCTGTCAGTGCAAGCACTCGAAGAACAAACCATTCTGCGACGGAACGCACAAGTCGCTCACAGGCTGCTGAAAAAGGCTCATCTGCGGCGTTGCCTCGCCTTGGCACTCACTGCGGCGTACCTCCAGTACGCCTCGCTTGGCCTTCGGCTCGCCGCCTTGCATCTGAACCTTTTTGAGCAGCCTGGGTGAAAACGGGTTGTTCAGCAGTCAGCTAGTGCCCCCCAAACATGTGGCGCCCGGGATGGGAATCCCCGGGCGCCACATGACGGCCGTTTGCTGAAAACCGCACATCTCGCGCGGCGTCTCGCGTACGCGACGACGCGTGAGTGTTTGTTACTTTGCGGGTTTCCAGCGCGTCAGCTTTTCCTGCAGGCGCTGCTGCTGCTTCTCCCGATCGATGATGAACCGTTCGTGGGTACCCTCGCCAATCTTGTCCAGCTCGTCGTGCACCTCGAAGGTGAAACCCAGCCGTCGTCGGTCCACCTCCGTCAACGTGCACTTGGCCGTGACCCGCATCCCGACCGGCGTTGCCGCGAGGTGCCGGATGTCCACGCGCGTGCCGACCGTCTCCTGACCCTCCGCCAGGAACGGCCGCATCCCCTCTAGCGCGCAGATCTCGACGAATCGCACCAGTTCGGGGGTGGAAAACACCGCAATCCCCCCCTGCCCGGCAAGGTGCTTCGCCGACAGGTCGTCCGTCACCGTGATCGTCTTCTCGAATGTCATGCCCGCTTGCAGTCGATCCGCCATGATCCTGTGTCCCTCCTCTACGCTTGGCTGTGGTGCGAAACATCCAGAGAAAGTCGGTTCGAGAAACGTCCATCGTCATGATACGATATCAAAGGGCATAGGCCCCGTCCATGGCTTTGCGGAGGCACCGGGCGTGTCGCGCGCGTTTTTCCCGTTCGATCGGAGGATTGATTGAGCTCCCCTCCTCACGCCTTCCATACCGCCCGGGTGATCCTGCTCTCCGTCGGTCATGCGATCCATGATATGTATCCGGCTTTCCTGGCGCCACTCCTGCCGCTCCTCCAAGCGAAGCTCTCCCTGTCCAACACGCTCGCCGGCTCCCTGGCCACCTTCCTGCGATCCTCGTCGCTGGTTCAGCCCTTCATCGGCTATCTGGCCGATCGGACCAGCGCCCGACTCTTCGTGATCCTGGCGCCCGGCGCGACGGCGGTCTTCATGAGTCTCGTCGGCGTCGCTCCCAGTTACGGTCTCGTGGCCCTGCTCCTTTCCCTTGTCGGCCTGAGTCACGCCTCGTATCATGCCCCGGCTCCGGCCATGATCGCTCACGTGAGCGGGGAGCGGGTCGGCGCCGGGATGTCCTTCTTCATGACCGGCGGCGAGTTGGGGCGGGCCCTCGGACCCATCCTGATCGTCCTGATCGTGCAAGGGGTCGGCCTGGAGCGAAGCTACCTGGCTGCCATTCCCGGCGTGCTGTTCTCGATCCTCCTGTTCCGGATGGTCGGGCCAATCCCGCGCGCCGCACGGCCCATCGAGCACGCCGACCTCCGCGCGATCCTGCGCGATCGCCGCGGACCCCTGCTGCTCTTACTGGCATTCGTCTGGACCCGCGCCCTCCTCGTCGGCAGCCTGGGGGTCTTCACGCCAACCTACCTGACCACGCGGGGGTTCAGCTTGGCGCAGGCGGCGGTGGGGTACGGCGTCCTCGAGTTGGCAGGGGCCGCCGGGGCGATGGCGGGCGGCACCATCTCCGACCGGCTGGGCCGACGGCGGACGCTTCTCCTCGCCCAGACCGTCGCCATCCCATGCTTCTGCGCCATGGTCTTCGGGCCGCACCTGCTGATCTTTCCCCTGCTCGCCTTGACCGGACTGGTTGTGTTCAGCACAACCCCGGTGGCGCTGGCCACCCTGCAGGAGTGGCTGCCGGAGGCGCGCAGCCTGGCCGGTGGCCTCTACTTCAGCTTGAATTACATCGCCACCGGCCTTGCCGCGGTGCTCTTCGGCATGGTGGCCGATCGCATCGGCGTCCAACCCACCTTCAATCTCCTCGGCCTCGTTCCCCTCGCCACACTCCCTTTCGCGTTCTTCATGCGGGACCCGCCCCGCAGCGCCGCGCGGGAAGCGCATTGACCACCGCGCCTCGCTTCACTATAGTCCCGGGGAGAAACAACATTCTCCCGTGCCCAACGGAGGTCAATCCATGAGCGTTCTCTCGCATCGCGATCGCGTTCTGACCGTCCTCAACCACGAGACACCGGACCGTCTGCCCATCGATCTCGGGGGGTGCCCGGCCAGCGGCATCAATCTGTACGCGTACCAGGCCCTGAAGGCGCACCTCGGCGTCCCGGGGGCGGTGCGCGTCCAGAGCGAGCGCTCCCTCCTCGCCTGGCCGGATGACGCGATCTTGGAGCGGTTCGATGTGGACCTGCGGCTGGTCGTCGCCCAGACGCCGGAAGACTCCGGCACCCGCGGCATTTTTGACGAGGCGGCCCATGAGAAGGAGGCGGAGTTCACGGATGCGTGGGGTGTGGTACGGCGGCGCCCCCCGCACGGGCACTACTATGTGACGCACGCCCCGTTTGACAAGGAGGACTTGACACTGGCGGATCTGGATGCGCATTCGTGGCCTTCGCGGGCCAAGACCGATGCTGTCGGTCTTCGCCGGGAGACGGAGCGCCTTCGCCGCGAGACGGATTGCGCGCTGGTGGTCCACGTCCCCGGGCGGATCTTTTCCGTCGGACAGTTCATGTGCGGCTTCGAGAACTGGCTCGTGCAGCTCAAGATCAATCCCGAGTTCTGCGAGGCGTTGCTGGATCGCACCCTGGAGATCCAGCTCGCCATGGCCGAGGAGACCCTGAAGGCCGTCGGAAATGCCGTGGACATCCTCTACCTGGCGGACGACTATGGCATCCAGACGGGCCCCCTGATCTCTCCCGCCACCTTCCGGACGATCTTCAAGCCGCGGATGGCGCGCCTGATCCAGTTTCTGCGGGATCGCTCCCCGGCCAAGATCGCGTTCCACAGCTGCGGGTCTGTCTACGCCCTGATCCCGGATTTCATCGACGTCGGCGTCCAGGTCCTGAACCCGGTGCAGGTCGCGGCGGCGGACATGGATACGGCGCGGCTCCGGCGCGAGTTCGGCAAGCATCTCGTCTTCTGGGGCGCTATCGATACCCAGCGGGTGCTCCCCAAGGGCACGCCGGACGAAGTTCGCGCCGAGGTCGCGCGGCGCGTCGGCGACCTGCGCCCCGGCTACATCCCGGCGTCCGTCCACAACATCCAGGCGGAGGTTCCGCCCCAGAACATCGTGGCGATGTTCGAGGCGCTGAAACACGTCAAGCCCGTGTAGGCCCGACGGGATTTATCCACAGATTACGCAGATTGCGCAGATTCACACCGGCGACTCGAGCGGAGTCTTGAAGGACGCGTTCTCGCCCGGGCTACTCAAAAAGGCCCAGATGCAAGGCGGCGAGCCAGAGACGGGGTGCCCATCGCAGATGGGCCAAGGCGTACTGGAAGTACGTCGCAGCGAGTGGCGAGGCGAGACAACGCCGCAGATGGGCCTTTTTCAGTAGCCTGGTAGCATCGAGGTAGGCATGGGAACACTGGAAAACACCGTTCTCGGGATTGCGTTCTGGGTGGTCGGCTTGGCCAACGTCCTCTTGATGTTCAAGCTGTGGGGCTACCCCTTCGACCATGAGCGCCTGGTCAGTTCCGCCCCGCGATCGCTCATGCTGCTCCACCGAGTCCTGGGGTACGTCTTTTTGGCCATCTACCTGTCCCTCATGCTCCAGATGGTGCCACGGCTGTGGGCGTACCAGGTCGAACTGCCCGCGCGGACGGTGGCGCACCTCGTCATGGGCCTGGCCATCGGCGCCGTGCTCTTTGTGAAGATCCTGATCGTCCGCGTCTTCCGGCATCTGGAGTCGAGTACCGCGCCCCTGCTCGGCATCATCCTGTTCGTCTGCACCACGATTCTGATCGGGTTGTCCGCCCCCCTGGCGCTCCGCGAGGTGTACATGAGCCGCCACACGACGGGGGGAACGGCACTCGGCGATCGAGGCGTCGAGCGCGTGAAAGCGCTCCTGCCCGGGGCCGGCCTTCCCGCCGACATCCCGCTCCAGCAGATCGCCAGTCCCTCCGGCCTCAGCCAGGGGCGCGGCGTCCTGCTCCGCAAGTGCGTCCAGTGCCACGACCTGCGCACGATCCTGGCCAAACCGCGAACGCCAGAGAACTGGGTGGATCTCGTGAGGCGGATGGCGGAGCGCTCGGTCTTTGACCCGATCTCGGAGATGGAGCAGTGGTACGCCACGGCCTATCTGGTCGCCATCTCCCCGGATCTCCAGAAGTCCGTCCAGCTCAAGCGACAGCAGGAGCGCGTGCAGGTGCGCCCGACGACCGTCAAGACGCCCGCCGCACCCTCCAGAATCCCGGCGGCGCCGCCGCGCGAGACCGCCGACCTGGCCAAGGCCAAGGCAGTTTTCGAAACCACCTGTAACGGCTGCCACTCGCTGAACAGCGTGGAGCAGGCGCCGCCGGCATCGGAGGCTGCGGCCAGGGATCTGGTCGCCCGGATGGTGGACAACGGCCTGGGGGCGGACCAGGCTGCTCTTGACCAGATCGTGGCCTACCTCACCCGGACGTATGTAAAGACGCCGGCCGATCGCGCAACTGGACAGGCGCCCGTTACCAAGGTAGAAACTGCGCAGGAAGGAACGGGCGGAGCGCCGGGCGAGGATTCCGGCCGGCGCCGCCGGGGACGACAATGACGGGCCTGCAGGGCAAGGTGGCCATGATCACGGGCTGTGGCGGCGAACGCGGCCTCGGCCGCGGAATTGCCCGCCGACTGGCGGACGACGGGGCCGATCTGGTGCTCACCGACATCGCTCCGAAGGGCACGCAGGTTCTCGCCGCCAAGCCGATCGGGCGGTGGGGCGGCCTCCCCGCCGTTGCCGCCGAGATCCAGGCGTTGGGCCGCCGTGCGATCGTCGGCCTCCTGGACATCCGCTCGGCTCGTCAGATCGACGACGTCATCGCCGAGGCCCTGGCCGCCTTTGGCCGGATCGACATCCTCGTCAACAATGCCGCCGCCCCACCGGGAGCGGACCGCGTCCCGGTTGTGGACTTGCCGGAGGAGGCCTGGGACACCGTGCTGGACACGAACCTGAAGGGAACCTTCCTGGTGTCGAAGGCGGTGGCCCGCACCATGCTCCAGCGGAACCTCCACGGCCGAATCGTGAACATCGCCTCCGACCGGGCCAAGGTGGGCACCGCGAACCTGGCGGCCTACTGCGCCTCCAAGTTCGGTCTGGTCGGATTCACGCAATCCCTGGCGATGGAACTGGCGCCCGCCGGGATCACCGTCAACGCCGTCTGCCCGGGCGGTGTGGACTCGGAGCGGCTGGATTATCTCGGTCGGCGGACGGACGGAACCTACGACGAAGAGGCGCGCGCCGCGGAGATCCGCCGTCGCGGGGCGCTGAATCCGCTTGGGCGCCTCACCCGGCCCGAGGACGTGGCCGAGGTGGTCGCGTTTCTGGTATCCGACGGCGCGGAATACCTTACGGGTCAGGCTATCAATGTCGCGGGTGGCTCCGTGATGCATTAGCAGGCTGCTGAAAAAGGCCCATCTGCTGCGTTGGCGCGCCTCGCCGCTCGCTGCGACGTACTTCCAGTACGCCTCGCTCAGGCTGCGGCACTCCGCCTTGCATCTTGGCCTTTTTGAGCAGCCTGGGGAAAGCGGCTTTTTGCATTCTGCTAGGCTTCGAGGACCACGCGATCCAGTACCCGGACAACCGGGTAATCCGAATTGCCGCATTGCCTATTTCTACGTTGTTCGAGGGTGACTCATGCGTCTGTTCCTGTTCGACATTGACGGCACGCTCCTGGACGCCCACCGGGCTGGGTATCATTCGCTGGTCGGGGCCATGCAAGCGGTCTTCGGAACCGCCGGTGATCCTGCAGGGTACGACTGGCGCGGCAAAACCGATCCCTTGATCGTTCGGGACGTTCTTCGCGCCGCCGGGATGTCCGACGAGACCATTCGCCAGAAGCTGCCGTCCTGCTTCGAGACCTACGTCCGACTGCTGGATGCCCGGCTCTCCAACGGCCACCCCGTGACGGTCCTGCCGGGGATTCCGGATCTGGTCCGCCGGCTGGGTCGCGCGCCGGATGCCGCGGTCGGGATCCTGACGGGGAACGTCGAGGGCGGCGCCAACGTGAAGCTCAAGCCCACGGGCCTCGCTTCCTGCTTTCGCGTGGCAGCCTACGGCTCCGACGAGAGCGACCGGCGCCGGTTGCCGGCCATCGCCCGCAAGCGTGCCCAAGACCTCCTCGGCCTGGAGGTCCCCTTCCGGGAGATCGTCATCATCGGGGACACCCCGCTGGACGTGGACTGCGCCAGGGCCTCGGGCTGCGTCGCGGTCGCCGTCGCCACCGGACAGCACTCGGTGGAAGAATTGGAGGCGACCCGCCCGGATCTCCTGTTTGCGAGCTTCGCCGACGTCGACGAAAGCGTGCGGCGATTGACCGGACCCCTACCGTAGAGGCAGCGCACCAACCAAGGAGGATGCGACCATGAAAGCGATTCGCGTTCACAAACCGGGCGAACCCGACGTGCTCCAGTACGAAGATGCGCCCGACCCGCAGCTGAAACCCGGGCAAGTCCTGATCCGGATCAAGGCTGCCGGCGTCAATCCGGTGGACACCTACATCCGGGCAGGGCGATACGCGCACATGCCCGCCATGCCCTACATTCCCGGCGGCGATGCGGCCGGAGTCATCGAGGCCGTCGCGGCGGGCGTGCAGCGCGTGAAGGTTGGCGACCGCGTCTACACCGCGGGCGGAAACGCGCGCCTGCTGAACGGCTGCTACGCGGAATTACTGGCGTGCGACGCCGATCTGGTGTGTCCTCTCCCGGCACCACTCAGCTTTGCGCAGGGGGCGGCCGTGGGCGTGAACTACGCGACCGCAGCCCGGGCGCTGCACCACAAGGCCCGCGCCATCCCGGGGGAGACGCTCTTCATCCATGGGGCCAGCGGCGGCGTGGGCATCGCGGCCATCCAGCTTGGCCGCGCTCATGGGTTGCGGATCATCGGAACGGCGGGAAGTGAGCGCGGTCGCACGCTCGTCACCCAGCAGGGCGCCCAGCACGTGCTCGACCACACCAAACCGGACTACCTGGACGAGCTGATGACGCTGACCGAGGGTCGCGGCGCCGATGTCATCCTGGAGATGCTGGCCAACGTCAATCTGGCCAAGGACCTCACCGTGGTCGCCAAGTACGGCCGCGTGGTCGTCATCGGCAACCGCGGCACGATCGAGATCAATCCCCGCGACGCCATGGGCCGCGAAGCCACCGTCCTGGGCATGGCCCTCTGGAACTCCAGCGACCGGGAACTGGCCTCGCTCCACGCCGCCATCGGCGCCGGCCTGGCGGGCGGCGTCCTGAAGCCGGTGGTCGGCACGGAGCTTCCCGCTGCGCGAGGCGGCTAAGGCCCACGTCCAGGTCCTGGCGCCGGGTGCCTATGGGAAAATCGTCCTGATCCCTTAGCAGGCTGCTGAAAAAGGCCCATCTGCCGCGTTGGCACGCTCGCGCGGCGCTGCGACGTACGCGTAAGTACGCCTCGCACCACGCATCGCGCGCCGCCTTGCATCTGGACCTTTTTGAGCAGCCTGAGCAAAAGCGTGTTTTTCAGCATCCTGTTAGGAGCCGTTCCGAAGTAGCGCGTCCAATTAACGCACCAGGGACGCGATGGCCACGTGCGCGGGAAGGCGCCGGGCAGGTGGTCATCGCGTCCGACGCTGTGAGGGCGATACATGGACAGCAAGAGTCGGCAGGCCCTGGTCGAGAAGTACCGGGAGGGATACCGCGTCGTCAGCGACGCGCTACGGGGGATCTCGGACCGGGAACTGGACGCCAGACCGGCGCCGGGCAGGTGGTCTGCCCGGGAGATCGTCCATCACCTCGCCGACAGCGAGATGACTTCGGCCATCCGCCTGCGGCGATTGCTCGCCGAGGACCGCCCGATGATTCAGGCGTATGACCAGGAGGAGTACGCACGCCGTCTGCATTACACCCGACCCATTCAGGCATCGCTGGATGCCTTTCGGGCCGCCCGCCAGACGACAGCGGAGATCCTCGATCACCTGACCGAGACGGACTGGACCCGCGAGGGCACCCACAGCGACAGCGGGCGGTACACGGTCGAGCGGTGGCTCGAAATCTACGCAGAGCACGCCCATAACCACGCGGACCAGATCCGCCGGGCCAGGGCCGCCGCACGGTAAACCGTTGTCAAAGAATCAGTTGAGCGGAAACATTCCGAAACGGCATAAGGAGCCGTAACGAAATAGAAAGAGATGTATAGGTTATTTCGTAACGGCTCCTAACCCGTCAGTCCGGTGCCCCGGCCGCCCCCTCCCGGAGGAACCGCACCTCGTTCCTGACGTCCGTCACCCCCTCGACCTGGCGCGCCACCCCAGGGATAGCGTCCAACACCGACGGCGACTGGGTGGTTCCGGTAACGGTCACCACGCCATCGTTCGCGATCACCTGCACGACGGCGCCTCGCGTGCGGGGATCCCGCGCCAGCACCGCCGCCGCCTGACTGCCGAGCGTGAGGTTCTGCATCGCCCGCATGGAGTCCGCGGTGGGCTTGAACTCATCCCGCTCGGTCAGGTGAACGACCGTGTCGCATGCGGTGGCGATGCTCATGCGGCCGAGATTCAGGACCACGTCGTAAAGGGACGGATCGTCCCAGTCCACGTCGAACAGGAATCGGGTCCATTGCCGCCGCTCTTTGTCCACCGTCTCGATGTAACTCACCGCCTCCTTGCGCGTGAGGTTCCGCTGCTGCATCGCCGCCCGGGTGCGATACTCCATGTCGGCGATCACCCGCACGCCGATGACGTGGCTGACGCCCGGCAGGAAGAGATGCCCGACGTACCCGTGATAGACCGCCTTGCCGCCGCGCGCGTTCTCGCACAGCGCGGCCCGCACGAAGGTGATGTGGTCACTCCGCTCGCCGGTCAGCCGCTGCCAGAGCGGCGGGCGCTTCTCCATCGCATCAATCAACTCCTCGGCCGGGATACCGTATGCCCAGGCCGCCTCCAGGACCACCTCTCGGCTCACACACCGGTAGCCCAACCGATCGGCCACGCCCTTTGCGACCGCCTCCCCACCGCTGAACGTCCCCCGGGAAATGGCAATGATGGACATGGTCGTCCTCCTTCCCGTTATCTGTGGGAACCCGCCGCCGCCGAAGCCCGACCCCCCAACCGACGCTCCCTCTGCCCGCGTCAGCGACCGACTCGTGCCCTGCACCTATACAACAAAGATGGGGCGTCCCGGATCGGCTGTCAATGCCAAATCCGGCCTGCCGGCGCGTGGCGACTCCAACTTCGGGGAGGCAGGCGTCCCCGCCGTGTTTTTGTCTGGCGCCAACCGGGACACTTTCGGCACAGGTAGTCGTGGCTGGTCGAATCCCTGCTCGATCCCGGTAGGAATGGAACGATCGGACGTCGGCAAGAGAATCGGTGGGTCTGGCGAAAGAAATGGGGTGCCGGTCGGTTCCCCGCCGGCACCCCGTGAAGTCATCCACCTGGCAGAGGGCCAGGCGGGCAGCTTAATTCTGTTTCGGAATGACGACTCCTCCGTTCAACCGGGGCAGGACCTGGCTGTCAGCCGATCTTATTTGATGGCTCCAGAACAGGACCACATCACTCTCCTGGATAGCCGCGGCAAGCTCCGGAAGTCTGGCGGACAGATTTACCTGCCCCGACACCGTGTCGCCAGGATTCAGCGTCAGCGAGGCCCGAGGAAGGTCCCGCGTACGCGACTCGGGGCGTGCCAGGCGAGTGCCGGCGGGGTTCAACTGAAAGGCCTCGATCAGAAGCTCCCTGGGGCTCTTCCAGGGGAGGGACCGTTCGTCAACCGCCAGGGGGGCCTCTCCGGTATACCGAAGCTCGAACTGCATGAGCCAGGCGCCGTTCTGCGCCCGAACGGCGGACGCCGTAAGGCCAAGATCGGTCAGGTTGGGGTCTGACGGCGCGCCACTGGTCGCATAACCGATAAGAAACAAGAGCCCCACGAGAGTCATGAACCCGACGACTGTCTTCAACATCGGCTTTGCCCCCAACCTGCTCCTTGGAGTTTCGTATCACCCCGACGCGTTCACTTCCCGGCAATTCCCATACGCGGGCTGCCCACAAATGCAATAGCCGTTCCAGGGCGAACCGCCGTCGTCCCGGCCTGGTCAATCGTCAGGATCCCTTTGGAACTGAGGGTTTTCTAGAAAGGTGGGAGGTCGAGCCGCCAGCCACGTACCCGGAAACCCTGCAATCGCGACGGCAGAAAATGACACGACGTCAGTGCGGAGACGGTGGGTTGGCCGCCCAAGCGGAGCAGGAAAGCGAACCCTCCCCGGGCCGGATCGTAGTACCGCGCCCGGTAGTAATAGAAGCCTGTCCTATCGTTCCCCGTTCCGTGTACTGGAAGGCGGTCGGATTGGGCGTGCCCGTGATCGCGGGTCGGGCGCAGGCCTCGCGGGATCGTCGTTTCCCGACGGATTTCCCGCCGCGATTGTCTGGCCACGAGGTCGCCGCAAGGGCGGGGCTGAGCCGGATGAAAGATCGTGGGCCTATTTTCACGCCACCCACAGCCACCACAAGAACAGGCCAACCATCGCGAATGCCAGGGTCACACGGGCGAATAGGCCAAGCACCAGCCCGACCAGCGCGCCGATACCCGCCTTGAGGCTGTGTCGCAACTCACCGCTCTTGAGCAGTTCCGCCGCCACCGCCCCCAGCATGGGTCCGATCACGAGACCGGGCGGTCCAAAGAAGAGGCCCACCACGGCGCCGACCAACGCGCCCACGACCGCCCACGCGCTGCCGCCAAACGTCTTGGCTCCCAGGGCCCCACCGGCATATTCCAGCAGATACGCGAAAGCCGTTAACCCGGCGAGGACAAGCAGGCGCCCGGCAGTGATCGGGGAGAAGTCGGTCGCCAGGGCGTGGACGAGTGCGCCGAGAAAGATGAGCGGCGTCCCGGGAAGGAACGGCAGGACGGAGCCGGCGAGACCGGCAAGCAGCAGGCACGCAACCAGCGCATGGATGGCGATCAGGATCGGATCCACGAAAGCACCCTGGGCTACGTCGTACCAGCCAGCTTCAAGAGCGTGAGCAGCAGCACGTTGGCTCCGCGTTCGAGGTCGTCGTCCGCGGTGAACTCCAGCGGCGAGTGGCTGCGCCCGTCCTTGCTCGGCACGAAGATCATGCCCGCAGGGGCGACGCGCCCCACGACCTGCGCATCGTGGCCGGCCATGGCCGGGAGCCGCAGGTGTCTGATCCCGAGATCCTCTGTGGCCGACACGATGCAGGCTTTGACCTCGTCGGCAAGCCGCACCGGCTCGACATCCATGACCGTCTCGATGGACACCGTCAGCCCCCACGCCGTGGCGATGTCCGCGGCCAATGCCCGCGATCGATCGGCCAGAGTGCGAAGCATCGCGCCGGATACTTCCCGGAGCTCGTAGCTCAGATAGACCTCTGCCGGAATGATGTTGGCGGCGCCGGGTTTGACCTGCAGCACGCCCACCGTCAGCCGGCTGGCCGGGGTCCCTTCGGCAAGCACCAGCTCACGCCCCTGCTGGATCAGGTCCGACGCCCCCAGCAAGGCGTCCCGCCGGTCGGTCATCGGTGTGGTCCCCGCGTGGTCGGCCCGGCCCCGGAAGGTGATGCCGAAGCGGCGGATACCCACGATGGCGTCCACCACGCCGATGGGAACCTGCTTGGCGACCAGCGTCGGCCCCTGCTCGATGTGCAGCTCCACGTACGCCCGGATGTCCTCTGGGCTCCGGTTTGCCGTGGGGGCTTGCAGCGCATCCACGCCGTGCCGGGCCATGGCGTCGATGATCCGGACGCCCGCGGAATCCGTGAGGTCCGGGATGTCCTTGGCCTCGAGGCACCCGGTGAACGCATAGCTGCCGAAGAAGCCGCCGAACGCCCCCTCCTCGTCCGTGAACGCGACCAGCTCTACCGGGTGACGCAGGGGCACTCCGGTTTCCTTGATCCGCCGCAGGCACTCGAGCCCGGCCAGGACCCCCAGCGCCCCGTCCAGCGCCCCGCCGTTCGGCACCGAATCCAGGTGCGAACCCACCAGGACCGCAGGACCGCCCTGCTGCCAACGACCAAGAATGTTGCCCGCAGCATCCACCCGAGGCGTGAGCCCCGCCGCCGCGATGCGGTCGAGTAGCCACCGGCGGCCCTGCATGTCGGCATCGCTCCACGAAGGGCGCGACACGCCGCCCTCGGGGGTCCGCCCGATCGCGCCGAGTTCGTCGAGGTCTCGCCTCAGTCGGGAGAAGTCCACGCGCATCGCGCTGCCGTCACCGCCGAAGAGGGGCGCCATCACCCCGCCAGGGCCTCGAGCCCGGCCTGCGCCACGGCGATGTCCTGCTCGCCCTTTCCGCCGCTCACCCCGACGCCGCCCACGCAGTGGCCCCCCAGCAGGATCGGGAATCCGCCGCTGAACGTCACAAAATTCTCCGGGCCCCCGGCCAGAGTCAGCGCGATCGCCATGTGATCGTCCAGGGGATTCCCCAGCGTGCCGGTCTTTCCCGTGGGAATCTGCTTGAAGGCCGCCGACCGCGCCTTGGCGAGAGCCATGGGGATGTTGTGCGCCTTCCCCTGGTCCGTTCGCACGAAGCCCAAGAGGTGCCCCCCCTCGTCCACGACGGCAATGCTCATCGGCACGCCGATCTCCTCCGCCTTCCGGACCGCCGCCTGCAGGATCCGGTTCGTCCCGTCCCAGTTCAACTTCAACGCCTGACGAGTGATCATGACGCCTCCCGTGTTTCGGTCGAATGACGCGGTGGGCCCCCTATCGAAACGCTGCACCGAGGTGCAGGCGCGTACCGCGAGGGATTGTATCGAGAGCCGTTCGCGATACCAAGCGAATCTTTCCGAACACCCCTTCACGCCATTTCCCTTGCGGGACGGATCGGACCGGAGTTATGCTTTGGCAACGTGACGGCACCGGACGCCTCGCGCCAGCGTCTCAGGACCCAACCAGGAGAGGAGAAGAGCCATGGCCATCCAATTGCCCCCGCTTCCGTACGCCGACAACCTGCTGGAGCCGCATTATTCCGCCAAGACCATCAGCTTTCATTATGGGAAACACCACAAGACCTATGTGGACAATCTCACCAAGCTGATCGCAGGCACGCCGTTCGAGGGGAAGTCCCTGGAAGAGATCATCCTGGCCTCGGCGGGCGATGCGTCACGCGTCGGCATGTTCAACAACGCAGCCCAGGTATGGAATCACACCTTCTTCTGGAGCTGTATGAAGCCGGCCGGCGGCGGACGGCCGCAGGGGGAATTGGCCCGCCGGATTGACGGAACCTTCGGAAGCTATGACAAGTTCGTCGAGCAGTTCAAGGCGGCCGCCGTCGGCCGGTTCGGCAGCGGGTGGGGCTGGCTGGTGACGGAAGGCGGCACCCTCAAGATCGTCAGCACGGCCAACGCGGACACGCCGATGGCGGGCAAGCAGACCGCGTTGCTCACCGTGGATGTCTGGGAGCACGCCTACTACCTCGATTACCAGAACCGCCGTCCGGACTTCGTGCAGGCGTTCCTGGACCACCTGGTGAACTGGGACTTCGTGGCGGGGAATCTCGCGAAGGCGAAGTAAGCCGTTGTCAAAGAATAAATTGAGCGGAGACATTCCGAAACGGCATAAGGAGCCGTAACGAAATAGAAAGAGATGTATAGATTATTTCGTAACGGCTCCTAACGACCCCTTCCGCATAAACACCACCGCCCCCTCCGGGATTCTCTTCCGGTGGGGGCGGTGGTGTTTTGGATGGGCTGTGGAGCGCCCAATGTCGGCCAGACCGCTCACGCGGATCCGGATGGCAGACCGCGCACCGGCTCAATTTCCCCGGATGGCGGCGATCCGTGCAAGTGGCCACGGCGCATCTTCCGGACGGTGAAAACGTACTGGGGCGAACGCGTCTGAGACCGCGGCCCCGGCGCAGCTAGTAGCGCAGGTGCTTGTCGATCTCGTTGCGGAGGGGCTGCCCGGCGGCAAAGCGGGCCAGGTTGTCGGCCACGATGGCCAGCGCCCGGTCCGTGTAGTGGATGGTCTCGCTGCCGGTGTGCGGAACCACGAGGACATCCGGGCGCCCCCACAACGGGCTGTCGGCGGGCAGGGGCTCGACCGAGAAGACATCCAGCCCGGCGGCCCGCAGCCGGCCGTCGTCGAGGGCGCGAATCAGTGCCGGCTCGTCGACCGTTCGGCCGCGGCCAACGTTGATGAAGACCGCCCCACGCGGCAAGTGGTTGAAGGTCGCGTCGGTCCAGAAGCCCTCCGTCTCCGGCGTGCGCGGCAGGATACTGACCACAAAGCGCGCGTCTGCCAACGCCGACGCCAGCGACTCCGGGCCGTGAAGCGCGACCAGCCACGGTGGCAGCGGTGCGTCGCCGTCCGGCGTGCGGCGGACCCCGATGACGCGCATGCCGAGCGGGTGCAGCGTCTGGGCGAGCGCCGCGCCGATCGTGCCGTAGCCGACGATGGCGACCGTCGCGCCGTGGAGTTCGTCGACGACCGCCTTGCGCCACTCGCGCCGCTCCTGCTGGGCGCGAAACCGGTCGAGCCGTTTGCTGAAGTAGAGCAGGAGACTGAGCACGAACTCCGTCATGGGGATCGGGTGTGTGCCGCTGACGGTGGTGACGGCGAGCGCGGGGTCGGCCAGGTAGGGCTGCCAGACGCCGTCAACGCCGGCGTGAAGGACCTGCACCCAACGCAGTCGGGGCGCGCGGACCGGAAGATCGGTTGGCAGATCATAGGCGACGATGCCGTCGATGGAGGCCAGCAGCGGCGCCAGGTCCAGATCGGGGTGGTACGCCGGGCAGGTGGGCTCCATGCGGTCGAGGTCGGTCGGGGGATGAAGGGCGATGCCGCCGGGCGCGCTCACAATGTCGACGCCCGGGGCGGCGTGCTCCAGGCGCGCCACCTGTTCGGTGGTGACGTTGATGCTCAGCAGGACGCGCGGCCTCACGGAATGGTCTCCCCCGCGATGACGCCTCGGCGGGCGGGCTGCGGACCGGGGTGGGCCGGAGGGCCAGGCGGATCGCGGCCTTTGTGACGAGGATGGGTCTCCGCGGATGGCCCTCACCCACCCCTCGGATGGGTACCCGATGGTCTGCTATACCGGTAAACCCGCCTCGGCCCGCTTCTTCTTGAGCCCCTCCAGGATCGCCTTCGTGTAGCCCGTGCCGAAGCGTCGGGACCCGGCCTCGTACAGCGCCAGCGTCTTCTCGATATCGGTGACATAGGCGGATGCCTTGACGACCACCTTCGGGCCCACCGTCGCCCGCATCAACCGGATGTCCTCCACCGTCGCCCCGCCCGGCTGAGTCGCTGTCGAGGTCTTGACGAACCCGGCGCCCGCCCGCTCGGCGATCTTGCACCCCACCACCTTCTCCTCGTCGGTCAAGAGACAGGTCTCCAGGATGACCTTGACGGGGGCCCCGTACCGGCTGGCCGCCTCGACCACACCGGCGATGTCCCGCTCCACGAAATCGTACAGGCGGGACTTGAGGGCGCTGATGTTGATCACCATGTCCAGCTCGACCGCCCCCTGCTGGAGGGCCCACTCCGCCTCGTATCGCTTGGCCTCCGGGGGGTTCAGTCCCTGCGGGAAGGCGATGGGCGCGCAGAGCCGCACTGCAGATCCCGCCAGGAGCTTCTTGGCCTGGGGAATCTGGAAGATCTTCGGGACCATGCACTTCACATTGTACGTGCAGGCCAGCGCGACACCCTCCTCAAGATCCTTTTCGGTCTGCTGAGGCAGCAGGACGGAGTGATCGATCATCTGGGCCAGCTCAGGAACCGTCAACACGGGCGCCCCCTTTCGTTAATTGTCGTCTTGCCGTCACGGTTCAACGCACACCTCGCAGCGCTCTCGCCACGACCTACCCGGCGTGTCCTCCGGACCACCGACGCCCGGCGGAAACGTTCGGACTGAACGCCCCTCACCACGTTTACCGCTTGGTTCCCTTGAGGCCCGGGACGAGCCCCTTCCGGCGCTCGCAGGGGCCGAAGACCTCGCGCAGCGCCTCTCCCACCGCCCGGAACGCGCTCTCCCACATGTGGTGCGGATCCCGCCCCTTGAGGAGGTCCACGTGCAGCGTGCACTCCATTCCGCGCGACAGACCCTCCAGGAAGTTCAGGAGGTCGCAGCAGAACATGTCCTCGACCCGCTCCGGCATGCTTCCGGTCGCGTTCGCGAAGAAGAACCCCGGCCGCCCCTCGACGCTCAGCACGACCCGCGTCACCGCCTCGTCAATGGTGGCGACCCCGACCCCGCAGCCGTTGACGCCGACCGTCGCGCTCTGCTCCACGAAGAGCCGTCCCAGCGCCCCGCCCAGCGTGGCCCCCAGGTCCTCACAGATCACGTGATCGAGCAGGCGGGAGGGCGCTCCGGACGGCGCCCCCTCCACGAGGATCTCCTCAATGCTCCCCCAGAGATTGAAGCGCCCACGATAGGCGATGTGGTCCAGCATGTGGTTGAGAAACGCGAGGCGGGTCGTCGCGATCGCGGCGCGGTCCGGCGGGCCCATCGCGACCGTCACCCAGGCCCGCGACTCCAGCGTCTCCCGGACCGCCTCCACGCGCTCCAGGCTCGCCGTCTTGATTTGCACCTCGCCCCGTCGCACCAGACTCGTCCCGGGACCGGTCATGTCGCATCCCCTCTTCATGCGTTGAGTCACAGGCGAATCACCGCCTTGATCACGTCGGGTGCGCGCCGCTCGGCGCGCACGAACGCCTCGGCCGTCTGCTCCAACGGAAACTCGTGCGACACCAGGCTCTGGACGTCCACCTGGCCGCGCCGCACGAGATCGATGGCCCGGTCGAACGTGTTCTTCATGCGTCGGACGAAACGGACGGTGAGCCCTTTGCGCATGGCGCTGATGCCCGGGATGGCCACCCGGTCCTGCGTCCAGTAGCCCAGGAGGACCAGCGTGCCCCCGGGGCGCAGGGCCTGGATGGCCTGGATCGTGGCCGCCTCGCTCCCGGCCGCCTCGAAGGCCACGTCCACGCCGTATCCGTCGGTGCGGTCCTTGATCTCCCGCACGACGTCCACATCCGCTGGGTCGAAGACCGCCGCCGCGCCGAATCGCAATGCGACCGCGCGCCGGTGCGGCAAGGGCTCCGATGCACAGACGAGGCGCGCACCGGAGAGCTGCGCTACGCGCGCGACCATGAGCCCGATGGGGCCGCAGCCGAAGACCGCCACCGCGTCCCCCACCGAGAGATGCCCGAGATCGACGGCGTGGAGCGCCACACCCAGCGGCTCCAGCATCGCCGTCGTCGCCGGGGACCAGTCGGGCGGGACGGGAAGCAGGAAGGAGGCCGGGTGCGCGAGATACTCCTGCAACGCACCGGGATACGGGGGGCTGCTCACGAACCGGAGCGTCTCGCAGAAGTTCGGATCGCCGGCCAGGCAGAACCGGCAGCGGCCGCAGGCGATCGCGGGGTCCACGACCACCGGCGTCCCGGGCGGCGGGCCATCCGTCCCCGGGGCAAGCGCCTCCACGACCCCGGCGATCTCGTGCCCCATGATGTGGCCGGCGCCGAACTCCAATTCGCCGATCCGGCCCTGCGTGTAGTACTGCAGGTCGGAGCCGCAGATGCCGATCGCCGTGATCCGCACCAGCGCCTCGCCGGGCTTCGGCGATGGGATCGGCGCGTCATCCAGCCGCATCACCTTCGGCGCCATGACTCTGGCCACTCGCATGGAATCCTCCGCTCGGGCAGGCCGCCTCATTCGACGTCGAGTACCGGACAGCCTCGCGCTTTCCAGGCGTGCATCCTATCACAGGCGGTCCCGATATGGGCGAGCAACGCGCGGGAGTGCTCCGGGAGCGGAGCAGCCGGCCCGGGGCCTCCTCGGCAGACACGCCGAGCGCGTCCAGCGCCGCCGCCCCCCAGGCGTATCGGCGCCGCCAGCGTCCGCCGACCGGTCTCGGCGGCCACGCGCAGCGCGGTCTCTTCGACCTGACCGCCCTGGATGTCCGCGACGACGACATGCGCCCCCGCTCTCCTGGTCACCCCTCGATGGGCTGCTCCATCAGCCCGCGGGCCGAGGCCCAGCCGCATGACGCTCCAGGTCAAACTCCGGCTCCCCGACCGTGACGATCCCCAGGTGACCATCCACGGTCACCAGATCCCCGTCCGCCAGGATCTCTGCCGCATCGGCGATGCCGTTGACGCACGGAATGCCCAGCTCACGCGCGATGATGGCACCATGGATCAGCATGCCGCCCCGCCGCTCCACCACCGCAGCCGCCAGGGGCACCAGATGCGTCATCGTCGGCTGGATGGCATCGCAGACCAGCACTTCCCGCGCGTGAAAGCGCGCCAGATCGGCGGCACCTCGCACTCGGCGGACGCGTCCGGTGGCCAGGCCCGGCGCGGCAGGCTGGCCGACCAGCTGGCGCGGCGTCTCTCCGGCAGCCATCGGCGAGGGGATCGCCGCCGCCGCAGGGGGCGAAAGCGCGACCACCCGCCGCCCCGGATCGCGCAGCGCCTTGACGATCTCGCCCGCCGTCTCCTCTCCGACCACGTCCCCCGTCAGCCGGCCCGCCGCCCGCAGGCGATCGGCGCCCACGCGCACCGCGCGCAGCAGCTGGCTCTCGATTCGCCCCAGGAGGATGTTGTCGTCGTCCCGCAGCCGCCAGCTCAACCGCCCGATCTCGATCGCCTCCTGCGCCTCCTCCCGATGCGTTTCCGCCACTGCCTCCAGGAGCCGACGCTCAAGCGTCGCGGCCTCATCCGGGGAGGCGGCGTCCGGGCCGGTCGAAGCCCGCGGCCCGTCCCCCGCGGCCAGCTCCAGCACCCCGGCCAGGGCGGCGTCGGATCGGTCGCCCAGTCGCTCGCCCTGGTAGCTGATGTCCATGAACCGGGCCATGCAATCCTCGAAGGCCCGGACGAACGCTTCCCCACCGCTGACCGCCTGGGCCGCCTGAAGTCGCGCGTCCGGCCCTTCCGCCCCTGCCAACGCTCCCCGAAGTTCCGGATGCCCGCGAACCATCCCCGCCAGATCCGCCAGCGCCTGGTTCCGCTGAGAGGCCAGCATGCGCTGTCCCCGCAGGAGACCGACGAACTCGTACGGGTCGCGCGGTCGGACGGCATCGTTGTAGTACTGGCCGAGGCGTCGCACCCCGTGGGCGAATGGAATGAAGGCCTCCTCGTACACCTGCCTCCAGCGTTCCAGCGCGGCAAGGCGCGTCTCGACGGCCGTCGCCAGCGCCGCGTCGTCGAGCCGCGTGAGATCCTCCGCCGCAAAGCGCTCCCCTTCCGCCTCCAGCGCCGGGATCAATTCATCCGCGACCCGCTTCTTCAGATCGCGCAGACGTCGAGGGCCCGGTCGCAGCGTGAGATACCACGCCCGCTTGTCGCCTGGTTCGGCGGGACCCGCCGTCGTGATGGGTCGTGATTGCAGGAGCGTCAGCCGAGGCGCCCGGCCGGTCCACTCCACGTCCGGCGGCCAACCGAAGAGCGCCTCGACGCTTGTCAGGGCCCGATGCAGTGCCGACAAATCCGGGGCGGCCAAGAGCGGCTCTCCTGTGGCGCCGGACACCCTGGCCCCGAGCCGCCACTCGACGACTGTGCCAGACGACCGATCCAGAATCCACCGGTCGGGATCCACCCGCCCGTCTACCAGATCCCCACAGGGGCCGGCGACCGCCTCAACGATGGCGTGCCGGGACTCGACCTCACGAGGGTCGCGGCCGAAGGCGACGCCGGAGCGGTCCTCGGTGACCATGGCCTGGACCAAGACGGCCATCCGGCTTCGCGAGGGATCCAGTCCCAGCTCACGCCGGTACAGCAGGGCCGCATCCGACCAGAGCGAGGCCCACACCACCTTCACCGCCTCCAGCACCGCCGGCCCCCCGATCAGACCGACCACCGATTCGTGAATCCCCGCAAAGGCTCCTGTTGCCGAGTCCTCGCCTGGCGCCGACGACCGAACGGCCAGCGACACGCCGGCCCCCAGCGCCTCCACGGCCCCGGTGATGGCGGCGGCCAGCGGGGTTGGGATGGGCGCCGCCAGAAAGGCCGACCGGATGCGAAGGGCGGTGTCCCAGAGCTCTTCCCAGCGCATCGCCTCTAGCGGCTTGCGCCCCAACGCCAGCCGGACCACGGTGGCCAGGTCCGCCGCCTTGACGAACCGGTCGTAGCCCGCCACTGGAATGCAGAACCCCGGTGGGACCCGGAAGCCCGCCCGGATCAGCTGGGCCAGCCGGGCCGCCTTGCCACCCACGGATGGCTCGACCGCAGTCGTCACGTCGGCGAGCGGGATGATCCCTCTCACATTCCGGGCCGCCACTCGTGCACCTCCTGGAATCGCTCGACGTGAAAGAAACGGAGGATCTCGATGCGAAACAACGCCACGGACGGCGAGGCGACAAACCCGGCAAGATGCGGGTGCTTCGCCAACAGGACGCGTGACCAGCGGTCGAAGCTCGCGTCCCGCTCCACCGGAATCGCCCGACCCGTCGCCGTAATGGCTTCGATCCGCATCATGTTATCGGGATGCTTGCAGCGGTTATCGATCAAGAGCGCGACGCGATCGCAGCCCGTCAAGAGGCGATACTTCCGCGTGGCGATGGGGGTGGCGAAGACCGCGGTCCGGAAGTCGTCCGCCATCGCGAACGCCACGATGGAGGCGTAGGGCTGCCCGTCCCCCTGGGTGGAGAGAACCGCGTAGGGCTCCCCCTGCACCACCTGCCGAATTCGCTCCGGCAAGGTGGAGTCCGTCGCTCCGGAACCGACCGTCTCGGCATCGAACTCTGGCCCGCGACCATGTTGTTGACTCATGCCGTTCACTCTCCCAGACCGGGGAGGGTCTTGACCCTCCACAGGACACTCAGCGATACGCTCAGCGGTCGGCCAACTCCGCCGGGCCAAGACGGCCCGCGATCCGTGCGGTTCCGCCCGCTTGCGGCGTGAGCACGACCAACTCGCCCATCGCGGGGACGATCCCGGTGAGCGCGGTGATGTTGACCTGGTGCGTGACCAGCACCAGGTTCCCGCCGGCATGCGGCTCGGCCATCAGGGCGAGCGCGGCGCGCGTCTGCTCCCGCTCGCGGCCGCGGTCGTCAAAGAAGGAGTCCAGACCCGGCCAGGGCTCCACGCGCCCGAACGCCAGTCGGGCCGTCTCCAGGCATCGGCACCAACGGCTGGACAGGACTCGGGCGACCGGGATCCCGCGCCGCCGAAAGGCGGCCCCGATCCGACGCGCCTCGGCGCGCCCAGCCTCGGAGAGGTTGCGCTGCGTGGCACAGTCGTCCAGACGAAAGCCGGGTGGGTCCCCGAGACCGGCCACCGTCGACGTATGCCGGATCAGCACGACCTGCCCGCCGCCGCGTAACGCGTCCCAGGCCGGTTCCTCCGCCCCGGTTGGGCCGATGGCCGACACAGCCAGCGCCAGCCCGGCGCCCGCGAAGCCGATGATGCGCGACCACATCCTTCCCCTCCTCCGCTTCCTTGCCGCTTTCCGACTCTATCCTCTCAGGCGAGAGACGACAACATTTGGGACGCACCGTAAGAAAAGGCGTGCCTTGGGAATCAAGGCACCCATCGCCGCCGTGTCGCCGGGCGACTGTTTCCTCTGGCTGGGCGGGCTCCCGGCTGTCACCGCATGTGCCCTTCGAGCCGAGAGACAGCGCGCCGGACAACACACGTAGGGTGTCCTCGTCCCACCTCAGACCTCCAGTACCACCTTGCCGATGCTCGCCCCGCTCTGCAGGTAGCGGAGCGCCGCAGGCGCGTCCGCGAAGGCGAAACGGCGGCCGACGAACGGCGGACTGGGGCGTCAGACGGGACAACGCGCCATACGCCTGGGACAAACGATCCACCCGGTCCCAGAGCCAGATCAGGTTGAAGGCCATCACGCTCTTGTTCTCCGCGATCATCCGGAGCGGGTCCAGCCGCGGGCGGCCCAGGTACTTGAGCGCGAGACGAAGATAATCCGGCCGCGCCCGCTTCGGCATCAGATCGGCGGCGCCATAGAGGACCAGGCGCCCTTCAGGCCGCAATCGCTCGTACGCGGGCCGGAAGAAGGGGCCCGCGATCGCGTCGAGGACGACGTCGAGGCCGTCGACGTCGAGAGCCGCGAGTGCATCGTCGAGTTGCGTCCCGAAACCGCGGCGATCCCGCACGATCACCTGGGCGGGTGCGAGCCCGCAGCGCTCCACCAGAAAATCGCGCTTGGCCGGGCGCCCCACCGTCGCGATGATTCGCGCGCCGGTCGCCTCGGCGATCCGGAGCGCGTTGAGGCCCACCCCGCCCGCCGCGGAGTGCACGAGGAGCGCGTCGCCGGGCGCGAGCCCGCCCAGTTCGATCAATCCGTACCAGGCCGTGAGGGCCTGAACCGGAAACGCGGCTGCCTCGACGACACTCCACCCTGGCGGGACCGGAAACAGGTATCGCACGTCAAGATTGACGGCCGTGGCATACGCACCGAAACGAGTCAACCCGATGACCCGATCGCCTGGGGCGATGCCGCGCCGCCGAGGTTCCCCCGATCCCGTGGCCTCCACCACGCCCGCGCACTCGAGCCCGGGGACGAAGGCGCCCGCCGGTGTCGCGGAATACAGCCCGAGGCAGGCAAAGAGGTCCGCGAAGTTGAGGCCGATCGCCTCGATGGCGACCCGCACCTCGTCCGGCCCCGGATCGGGAAGCGATTCGGTATGCCGCGCCAACCGGTCGAGCGACCCGGCGCGCCGGACGAGCCAGACCTCGCGTGTGCACATCGACAGCTCCGCGCTTTGGTCGATTGTGGCACCCCGGTCCGGAGAGGGACACCAGAGGCTGACGCGACCCCACGCCCGGTGTACCGCCGGACGGGACGGGGATCGCGCGACACGCTGCAGAGAGATACCAGGACCGGGCCGAGGGAGCGCAACACCGCCGTGTGTCGGCGGAGACCAGCTGCAAGCGCAGGCGGTGACGCCCCTCGGTGCGGTCAGGCGTGCGCCTTGGCAAGGCGGTACGAGACAAACGTGTCGAGGGAGGCGATCGCCGAGCGGATGTCGGCATACACCGGCAGTCCGCCCTCCTCGAGGACCGAGACGAAATCGGCGTAATACCGGCCGGCGTTCACCGAAACGACCATCGGCTTGCCGTACTCCACCGCGAGGTCCAGCAGCAGGCTTGCCAGTCCGTCGGGATCCCGGCACGTCTCGGGGTCCGTCTTCAAAGAGACCGCGTGCGGGACCACGGCGACGAACACACAGTCGACCCCGGGGTCGCGGATGACGGCCTCCACAAACTCCGCATACATCCGGTCGTCGGCCATGGGGGTGACATCGAGAAACGGCGAGGAGGTATCCACCAGCCCGTAGCTGTTGATGGCGTTCAGCCGCTCGATGGTCGCGGCGGCGAGCTGCGCCTGCGTCAGCCCCTTGAGCTCGTCGGCGCCCACCGTGCTTTCGAACCCCGCGTTCACCACGCCGGCAATCCGGTTCCCCGTGGGCGGCTTGCCGGCCAGCAGCGCGAACGCCTTCACCAGATCGTAGTACGCCTCGATGGTCTCGGCCAGAATGACGCCCGCCTGCTGGCAGGCAGCCCGGAACACCTCGTAGCTCCCGGACAACGCCGCCGTGTGGGCGGCCGCCGACCGCGCACCCGCTTGCGTCCGGCCCGCCTTGTACGCCACGATCGGCGTATCCATGTGCCTGGCCATGTCGAAGAACCGGCGGCCCTCTCCGGGGTTGAACCCCTCTACATAGAGGGCCACCACGCCCACGGCCGGGTCGCCTTCGAGGTACGCCAGCAAGTCGGCCACGTTCACGTCGCACTTGTTGCCGAAACTCACCACCGAGCGAAACGGTCGGCAGCCGCGCAGTTTATCCAGCGCCGTCACCGCCAGAGCGCCGCTCTGCGTGAGCAGGACGGCATTGGCCCGCGCGGCGGAACGCACCTCCAGGCGCTTCTCGTTGACGAAGAGCGTGTTGACGCCCGGCGATGGAAGAGCGGCGTCCTGGTCCGGCGCGACATAGACCCCCATGCAGTTGGGCCCGATGAGCCGCACGCCCGGCGGCGCGGCCTCGCGAAGCTGGCGCGCAAACTCCGGGTACGGCACCGAGGCGAGCACGCCGGGAATGAGGATCACGGCCTTCACCTTGGTTCCTGCCAGGCTCCGTAGAAAGTCCGGGGCGCTCGGCGCCGGCGCCGCGTACACGACCAAGTCGACGGGGGTCGGCAGATCCTCCAGGCTCGGATAGAGGGGGTACACCGCGCCGTCAAACCGCACGGCGCCCCCCTTCGGGTTGATGAGCACCAGGTCGTCCCGGCCCAGATCGTGCAGCAGCGCCGCGATGTCCCGCCCCAGGCTGTACCTGGATGAGTCGGACGACACCCCGACCACGGCAACGCCCCGCGGTCGGAAGAAGGCCTCGAGATTGGCCGCGTTTCCATGGGGAACCCACGCGTCCGCCGCGGAGACAGCCCGAAACTCCGCCAGCCCGTCGAGCGCCACAAACCGATTGTCTTTCGAGATCACGAAGGGGTTCACCTCGAAGGACGTGAAGATGAACCGCGGCTCCGCGGCGATCGGCGAGTACCGAAACGCCAGCAGACTCATGCCGGCGACCGCCTTGGCCATATGCTCCAGGAACTCCAGGTGGCCGGTCTCCGCGAACTTGTGCCGGATGTGCAGTGAATTCATGAAGGCCAGGGCGTCAGGATACTCCATGGGCGGGAGGAAGAGATTGGCCGGATCGTAATGCGCGGCGAAGAATTCCGCGTCGTCCCCTCCCTTGCTGACGGTGAGCACCGGCCCGAAGGCTTCGTCCTCGCGGAAACCCACCAGGACCTCGTAGCCGATGGCCTGCGTGTGCGGGACGTACTCCACCAAAAGAAATCCGGCGATTTCGGGCGCCTCGCCGGGGGTGAAATGCGAGAGGACCTCCTCGCGCATCCGCGTCAGGACGAACTGCACATAGAGGGAATCCGAGGCGGCGACCCTCCGGACCCCCCCGACCTTCTGCTTGTGGGGAATCCCCGCCGAGACGATCTTGACCATCACCGTGTGCCCGACACCCGCCAGTACCTCCGCGGTGACCTCGGCAACATCACCCACGAACCGATGGCGCGGGACTCCCAAACCGATTGTCTGGAGAATCCTGTACACCTCGTGCTCGTACAAGGTACTCCGCCCTTGTGCTTGGGCGGCCGCCAGGATTTCGTCGATCCGCAGCACCATCTCGGAGGTGAGTTTCATGAGACGCTCCCCGACATGACTCCGGGGCATCCGACGGCACGCCGGGCGCGCCGCACCAGACACCGGGGCACTCCGGAACGCCGCCGATCCCGCCAAGAGCTTGAAGGGCGAACCGCCTCCAACGTCCGCAAGTCGCTAACTCGCACGGGACACGCCGACGATCCGCTGCGGTCCCTCACGGCCTCACTTGAATTCCGCCAGGAAGTCCCGCGTGCCCGGCTGGAGCAGGCTCGCCATCGCGACGTAGATGAAGAGTGCGCCCAGATCGAGGAGACGGCGAGCGCTCGCCCCGTTGGTGGCCAGAACACCGGGCGCCCGACCCGCCGCCCGCACGCGGCGGACGGCATCCTGCACCGCCGCCTGAACCTCCGGATGATCCATCTGCCCTGGGAAGCCCATGGACTGGGCGAGATCGCCCGGTGCGATGAAGAAGGCATCGATGTGCTCGACCTTCAGGATCTCGTCCAAGTTCTTCAACGCCTCGACCTCTTCCAGCATCGCGACGACCATGGTTTCCGCATTGGCGTGCACGGTGAAATTACCCTTCACGCCGAGGGCCGCTCGACCCCCGGCGTAGCCCCGGTGGCCGATGGGAGCGAATTTGGCCGCCCGCATCGCCGCCTCCGCCTGGGCGCGGGTGTTGATGTGGGGCACCTGCACCCCGCCGGCCCCGCGGTCAAGCGCCCGGGTGATCGTTGAGTGATCGTTCGATTGTACCCGGACGATCGGTGTGACATCGACAAGCTCGGCTGCGCGGACCATGTGCTCGACGTCCTCCCAACCGACCGAGCCGTGCTCGCAATCGATGAAGATCGCGTCGAAACCCATCCGTCCCAGCAACTCGACCAGCCCGGCCGAGCTGTACCCTGGCGCCACCACACTGACCGGTTTTCCTGCCGCCAGCTTCGTTTTGGCAAGATTGTGCCTCATGATGCGCTCCTTGCGTGAGGTGTTGCGACGTGCCTCAGAGCTGGAAAGGCGTGTCCCCCCTGGGTCCCCGGCGGGCTCTGAGGGCGGCCGCCGGAGGGTCGACGAACTGCCGGAGAAAGTCGAGGTATTCCTGCAGCGACATCGCCGTCCCGCGTCTCGCCCGGCGCAGGGCCAGCACATCTTCCGAGAGCGTGCGAAGGCCTGCCTCAAGGTCCAGCGGTGTCGAGGATCTTACGGAGTTCATCAAATCTCTCCAGAAGGCCATGCCGTTCGAAGTGATTGCGGATTTCGCCGACATCCACCCCGGCCAGGCCCAGGATGAACTGAAGATCGGCCATCTCCTGAAAGGTGCGGCTCGGGTCGTTCTTCATGGCCAGCACCTTCATGGCCGCCAGGTGCTCCGGCTTGGGCACGCGGATGATTCTCCCGAGGAACGGTGCAGCCGTGGCGCTGTCGAAGAGGCTCGTGGCCGTTGGTTCACCGACAAAAATGAAATCCACGCGCCCAAGCCCCGAGAGCGGATGGACGTGATTCGAGTATCCTGCGGAACAGTACAGGGTCTCGTAACCCAACGACTCGAGCAGAGAGACCAGGTCGCGTCGCGCTTCGGCGTCCACGGCGAAGTCGATATCCTGCGTGGCACGACTCAACCCGTACACGGACAAGGCGAAAGCGCCCACCAGGGCGTATCGAAAGCCGCGGCCGTCCAGAAAACGGGTGACGGTGTCCAGAACTCTGACGAAGTCCACCGCGGTCTTCCTCCGCGCTCTCGTTCCCGTCGGCGCAACGACAACGCGCCCACAGCATGCCGCAGGACGCCTAGCGGCGTCAAGCCAAAGTCTTGACGATGCCCTGCGGTGGGCCCTCGTCTGCCACGGCATATACCTGGGCGACGCCGCCAGGGCCGCCGCGGCACACCGCATCTCCGTGCGGGGTTGAGGCGCGCAGACAGGACGGCCCGCCTCGTTCACTTCGGGGCGGGCCGGTCTAAATTCTAACGAAAGCCTCCGCTAACGCTTTCCGCTACATCCCGACGGTTGCTACCCCCTGCGTACGGCAACCCTTGTGGTCACAGAGCCGAGCGCGTCGTGCGCTTACGGTTTCGCCCCTTCTCGTGCCTTCTTGGCCCCTTGCACAAAGACGACCAAGGCCAGAAGCAGGGCCACCCCGATGGCGACACCGCCGAGCACCTTCAGTGGATAGACGACCTGTGACACCCACCCGCCCGAGAACGCCGGATTCATCCAGCGGCCCCAGAAGAAATACAGGTCGCGAATCGGATACAGCAGGACGGCGGCGACCGCCAGCCAGGACGCCCACTGCCGCAGCGCCAGGCTGGCCTGGGTCTGGAGCCCCACGATGAACCCCACGGCGATGCCGAAGAGCGCGAAGAGCCAGGCGTTCAGGCGCATGTTGTAGGCGGTGTAGTAGAAGTTGTTGGGAACGGGCACGTACGACGCCGCGTAATAATTGGTGAAATAGATCCCGCCGGTCCGGTAGGCGGGCCCCTTGCGGACGTCGGTGATCTGGTCGTCGAGAAGGTCAGGCGTGTTCTTCGTGTCCACCGTCACCGCGGCCGCCTTGGCGTGGAAGGCATGCTGGCTGGCACTACGCTCGATGTGAATACTCATGCTGAGAAACACGACGATCACGATCAGCCCCAGCACGACGTTCTTGTTCCCCATGGCAAGGTTCATGGCTCCCTCCTTGTGTTCGCGACACCGACCCGGCCACGCCGCAAACTGAGACGCCGCGCCACATACCCCCTTTCCGTCACACGTCTTGATCGCTCACGCCGTCAGGCCGATTCGCGTCTATCCGGTTTGCGTGTTACCCATGAATGCCTTTCACTGTCGCAGATGCTACTTGAAGGCGGCCTCGCCTGCAAGCACCTCCATTGGGGAGGCGACTCGAACTGTTGAACCTTGCACGAAGACCCCTGGAACGGCGGCAAAGCCCGTCCGGGAGGATTCGGCCGCTTCCCCTTCAACCCACACACTGCTCGTTCGCTGTTCCTTCTTGGTATTGACTTTATATAAATTTAGACATATTATAAAGGTGTCATGCACAAAGCGATGGATACGCTCAGAGGGTACGGCATTCAGCCCACTCCGCAACGAGTCGCCGTTGCCGAGTTCGTCCTGCAAACGGATACCCATCCCACAGCGGATGAAGTCTGGGCAACGGTGCGCCGCCGCTGCCCGACGTTGTCGCGCGCGACAGTCTACAACACCCTCAATCTCCTCGCCGAAAAGGGGTTGCTCAAGTTGCAACCCCTGAAAGACGGGGTCATCGTCTTCGACGCACATGTCGAGCCGCATCACCACCTCATCGACGACGAGACCGGGAAGGTCTTTGACGTTCCCTGGAACGCGGTCAAGATCACGGGTGCGGCGACGGTTGATGGGTTCGAGGTGCGCGAGTACCAGGTCGTGATGCGGGGACGGAGGCGGCGATAGGCGTTTTTTTTGCGTCGAGTAGTGGACAGTGTCTAAGTCTAGATCCAGTCGAGTTTCCATGAGGCGTGACACGCGCGGTGCAACGGCCAGTCGGCCGCCGCAAGCCCGAGGTCTCCATCTGAGTGCGCTCCGGATCGCCTGCGGTTGATCCGGGACCGCGTTCGCCACATCAACCCCTCACCCGAAAGGAGAGCACACATGTCAACCGAAGCGAAATGCCCGTTCACCTCACATCGCCGGCGTCGGCAGGACGAACCGCGACTGGTGGCCGAACCAGCTGCGGCTGGAGCTGCTGCACCAGCATTCCTCGAAGTCCGACCCGATGGGCAAAGACTTCGACTACGCGAAGGAGTTCAAGAGCCTCGACTACAAGGCGCTGAAGAAGGACCTGGTCAAGCTGATGACCGACTCGCAGGACTGGTGGCCGGCGGACTTCGGCCACTACGGCCCGTTCTTCATCCGCATGGCCTGGCACGCCGCCGGCACCTACCGCATCACCGACGGGCGCGGCGGCGGCGGCCGCGGCCAGCAGCGCTTCGCGCCCCTCGACAGCTGGCCCGACAACGTCAACCTCGACAAGGCGCGCCGCCTGCTGTGGCCGATCAAGCAGAAGTACGGCCGGAAGATCTCCTGGGCCGACCTGCTGATCCTCGCCGGCAACGTGGCGCTCGAGTCGATGGGCTTCAGGACCTTCGGCTTCGGCGGCGGCCGCGCGGACGTGTGGGAGCCGGACGAGGACGTGAACTGGGGCGAGGAGATCGCCGTGGCTGGGCGACGACAAGCGCTTCACCGGCGATCGGGATCTGGGGCCCTTCGGCGCCACCCACATGGGCCTCATCTACGTCAACCCGGAGGGCCCGAACGCGAGCGGCGACTACATGGCCGCCGCCAAGGACATCCGCGCCACCTTCGGCCGCATGGCGATGAACGACGAGGAGACCGTCGCCCTGATCGCCGGCGGCCACACCTTCGGCAAGTGCCATGGCGCCGCCCCGGAATCCCACAAGGGTCCGGATCCGGAAGCCGCGCCGCTCGAAGCGCAGGGCCTGGGCTGGATGAGCGACTACGGCACGGGGCACGGCAAGGACACCATCTCCAGCGGCATCGAAGTGACCTGGACCAAGACCCCGGCGCTGTGGAGCAACAACTTCTTCGAGAACCTGTTCAAGTACGAATGGGAGCTGACCAAGTCGCCCGCCGGCGCCAAGCAATGGGTGGCCAAGAACGCGCCGGAGATCATTCCCGACGCGCACGTCCCGGGCAAGTTCCACAAGCCGACCATGCTGACCACCGACCTGACGCTGCGCTTCGATCCGGAGTTCGGGAAGATCTCGCGCCGGTTCCTCGACGACCCGCAGGCCTTCGCCGATGCCTTCGCGCGCGCCTGGTTCAAGCTGACGCACCGCGACATGGGCCCGCGCGCACGCTATCTCGGCCCGGAGGTGCCGAAGGAAGAGCTCATCTGGCAGGACCCCATCCCCGCGGTCAATCACAAGCTGATCGACGAGAAGGACATCGCCGCCCTCAAGGACAAGATCCTGGCCTCGGGGCTGTCGGTCTCGCAGCTCGTTTCGACCGCCTGGGCGTCGGCGTCCACCTTCCGCGGCTCCGACAAGCGCGGCGGCGCCAACGGCGCGCGCATCCGCCTGGCGCCGCAGAAGGACTGGGAAGTCAACCAGCCGGCCCAGCTGGCGAAGGTGCTCAAGACCCTGGAGGGCATCCAGAGCGCGTTCAACAGCGCGGCCTCCGGCGGCAAGAAGGTCTCGCTGGCCGACCTGATCGTCCTGGCCGGTTGCGCGGGCGTCGAGCAGGCCGCGAAGAAGGCCGGCCATCGCGGTGAAGGTTCCCTTCACGCCGGGACGCATGGACGCCTCGCAGGAGCAGACCGATGTCGGCGTCCTTCGCCGTGCTCGAGCCGATCGCCGACGGCTTCCGCAACTACCTCAAGGGCAGGTACACGCGTCCCGGCCGAGCAGCTGCTGGTCGACAGGGCGCAATTGCTGACGCTGACCGCGCCCGAAATGACGGTGCTCGTCGGCGGCATGCGCGTCCTGAAGACCAACGTCGGCGGCTCCCAGCACGGCGTCTTCACCACGCGGCCGGAGGCGCTGACCAACGACTTCTTCGTGAACCTGCTCGACATGGGCACGGAGTGGAAGCCGGTCTCGAAGGACGCGGACGTGTTCGAAGGGCGCGACCGCAAGACGGGCGAAGTCAAGTGGACCGGCACGCGCGTCGATCTCGTCTTCGGCTCGAACTCCCAGCTCCGCGCCCTGGCGGAAGTCTACGGAAGCGCGGACGCGCAGAAGAAGTTCGTCGATGACTTCGTGGCGGCCTGGAACAAGGTGATGAACCTGGATCGCTTCGACCTTGCGTGATCTCAGGCGATAGGCCTTAAAGGCCCTGTGCTGACCTAGCCTCGACCTGGCATCCGGTCATCCCGGACCAGGTCGAGGTTGAGTGTCCCTACCACCCTTTTGACCTCACCAAGGACTGGCTCCACAAAGACTACCGCCTTTCCCCCGCTCCGCACGCCCTATCTCGCCTGTCCGTCGGCGTCTTCCCCGACACCACTCGCGGCTTGGCGCTGCGGGTTCTGCTTGACGAAGCCCTACCCGCTTGCGTATACAGTGCGCGGTACGCGCCGACGGTTCGGCCCTGCCGCACCAGGCGCATGGGACGCGGGGATTTCCTCGGCATCATTCGACACAAGGAGACAGCGGAATGGCGGACACCAGGATGTTCTCGGGACAGACGGCATTTGTGACCGGCTCTTCTCGCGGCATTGGCCGCGTCATCGCCGCACACCTAGCAACTCTGGGGGCGTCGGTGGCCATTCACGGCACGACGCCAACCTCGGCTCGAGCCTTCGGCGAGGGCGATTCCCTGGAGGCCGTGGCGCGGGATATGGCCGCCGAGACAAAGAGCGCCATCGTCCCGGTGCACGGCGACCTGGCCGACCCGATGGTGGTCGCGGGCGCGGTGCGGAGCGTCCGCGCGGCACTAGGCCGGATAGACATCCTGGTCAACTGCGCGGGAGGAGACATCGGAGCGGGCGGGACGGGTGCCCCTCAGGCGGGCAGACCCATCAAGAATGACGCGGTCTTCATCTCCGGTGAGGATCTTCGCTCGGTCCTCGACCGAAACCTCATGACCTGCCTCTTCGTCTGTCGGGAGGTGGCACCGGAGATGATCGCCCGCAAGAGCGGCCGCATCGTCACCATCGGCAGCATCGCAGGCCTGGCAGGGTTCGAGCTGGGGGCCATCTACGCCACCGCCAAGGCTGCCGTGCACGAATACACCCGCTGCCTGGCGACGCAGTTGCGCTCCCACAACGTCACCGTGAACGCCATCGCGCCGGGTGACATCATTACCTCCCGCTTCGCAGCCAGCCGCCCCATCAATGACGCGATGCTAGTGGAGGAAGGCACCCTGGAGCGATACGGTCGGCCGGCCGAGGTCGCCCACACCGTTGCCTTCCTGGCCTCCCCGGGGGCCAGCTACATCAGTGGCCAGATTATCCGCGTGGACGGCGGCAGACAATGCTTCGCAGGGTAGCCAAGGGTATCCCAAGAAATGACGACACCCCTTCCGGTAGGCCGGAAGGGGTGTCGTCATTACGGGACAACGATGCCCTGGTCGCTCGAACCTCACGCGTTTGCTAAGCCGTTGTCAAAGAATAAGTTGAGCGGAGACATTCCGAAACGGCATAAGGAGCCGTAACGAAATAGAAAGAGATGTAGAGGTTATTTCGTAACGGCTCCTAAGAGGCACCGCACAGCTTCCGTCACCGCCTGCGTCGTGAGACCGTAGTGGTCCAGCAGGATCTCGTAGTTCTCCGCGGAGGTGCCGAAGCGGTCCCGGACGCCGACGAATTCCACCGGCGCGTGCCGCACACCCCGCACCGCCTCGACCACCGCCGACCCCAGCCCTCCGATGATATTCGCCTCCTCGGCGACGACGATGGCCCGCACCCCCGCCGCGTGGGCAATCACTGCGTCGCGGTCCAGCGGCTTGATCGTGCTGACATTCAACACCCGGACCGACACCCCCTCCTTGGCGAGCGCCTCGGCCGCCTCCAACGCCCGGGACACCATGACGCCGTTTGCAAACACCGCGGCGTCGGACCCCTCCCGGAGCTTCCAGACCTTCCCGATGTGGTACGGCTCGCTGTCCGGGGTGACGAACGGCAGGTCGTTCCGGTTGATCCGCAGGTACACGGGACCCTTCCAGTCCAGCACGCAGGCCATCATCTTCGCCACTTCAGTGGCGTCTACCGGACTCAGCACCGTCATCCCCGGGAGCGCCCGCATGATGGCCACGTCCTCCAGGGCCTGATGCGTCTTGCCGTCGCCGAAGTCCGACAGACCGCAGCTGGAGCCGCAGATCCGCACGTTCAGCCCCGGGATGCAGACCGCGTTGCGCAGCTGGTCGAAGGCGCGTCCCGAGGCGAACACCGCAAAGGAATGCATGAAGGGGATCTTCCCCACCAGGGCCAGGCCCGCTGCGGTGGAGGCCATGTTCTGCTCCGCAATCCCCATCTCGAAGTACCGCTCCGGAAACTCCGCCTGGAAGAGAATCGAGCGGGTCGACTTTCCGAGATCAGCCTCGAGTGCCACGACATCCCGATTCTGTTTTCCCAGGGCGACCAGGCCCTGGCCATACGCTTCACGAAGGTTCTTCACCGGTGCCATGCTGGTCCCCTCCTAGAGTCGTTCGATCTCGGCCCGCCGCGCATCGAGCTCGGCCATGGCCTGCCGGTATTGTTCCTCGGTCATGATTCCGTTGTGGAAGGCGGCATTGTTCTCGGCAAAGGAGATATCCTTGCCCTTCACCGTGTCGGCCACGATGACCGTGGGGCGCCCCTTCACCTGCTCGGCGGCCTCCAGTGCCGCGATGACCGCCGCCACGTCGTGGCCGTTCACCGTGATCACGTGCCAGCCGAAGGCCTCCCATTTCTGCTCGATGTTCGGAATGTCGAAGATGTCCTTGGTGGGGCCGGTCGCCTGGACCCGGTTCCGATCCACGATGCCGGTGAGGTTGTCCACCTGGAACCGGGGTGCCGCCATGGCGGCCTCCCAGAGCTGTCCCTCCGAGAGTTCCCCGTCCCCCATGATGACATACACCCGGCTCGGACGCTGATCCAGCCGTAGCCCAAGGGCCATACCCACCCCGATGGACAGGCCCTGCCCCAGGGAGCCGGTGACGGCTTCCATGCCGGGCGTCTTGGCCATGTCCGGATGCCCCTGGAGCAGACCGGCCAGGGTCTTCACCTGCTTGATCTCGGCGCGCGGGATGACGCCAAGCTCGATCAGGGCGGCATACTGGATGAGCACCGCATGCCCCTTGCTGAGCAGGAACCGGTCGCGGTTCGGGTCCGTGATGCGTTTCGGATCGAACCGCATCTGGTGGAAATAGAGCGTGGCCACGATCTCGCCCAGCGAAACCGACCCGCCCAGGTGCCCCGCCTTGCCCACGCCGATCATCTCCACGACGTCGGCCCGTAATTGCATCGCCATACTCCGAAGTCGCTTCACCGTGTCGTTGTTCACCATACTCGCTCCCCCAGGAACTGCGTTCCCTCGTCCGCCCGTTTCACTTCTGTTTCGGCAACGCGCTCATCGCCCCGATACTGAAGCCACCATCCACAAAGAGAAGCTGCCCGGTGACGTATGCGGCGGCATCCGAGCCGAGGAACACCACGGCGCCGTCCATGTCGTTGGGAAGCCCCGTGCGGCCCGCGGGGATCTTCGCGACGGTGCTGCTCACCCACTCCGGATCCTCGTAGAGGATGGCGGTCTGCGGCGTTTTGAACCACCCCGGCGCCAGCACGTTCACGGTGATACCGAGCGGGGCCCATTCCGCCGCCAGGGCCTTCGTCATCTGCGTCATGCCGCCACGCGCCGCGCAGTACGGCGCGATGCCCGGCATCCCGAAGAGCGAGGTGCCCGAGCCGATGTTCACGATCCGCCCCTGCCGCTGCGGGATCATGGCCGAGCGCGCCACGGCCGTGGACACGAAGAAGGCGCCCCGCAGGATTGTCCCCACCACGGTGTCCCAGTCCGCGGGCGTCATGTCCACTGCCGGCTTTCGGACATTGCACCCCGCGTTGTTCACCAGGATGTCGATCCGACCGAACCGCCGCAGGACGTGGTCCACCATCGGCTGGATCGTCTCCATTTTCCGCGTGTCGAGCACGCAGGGGAGGGCCGTCCGACCGACCGCCTCGATCTCGGTCCGGGTCTGTTCCAGCGCCTCGAGCGTCCGACTCGTGATCGCGACATCCGCCCCCGCCCGCGCCAGCGCGCGGGAGAAGTATTGGCCCAACCCCCGGCTGCCGCCCGTGACGACGGCCACCTTTCCGGTCAGATCGAATTGTCCGGCCATCCCAACCTCCGGTCGCCGGCGCCAAGCGCATGGCGCATAGCGCATGGCGTCCTACGTGTCTGTCCTTGGCGCTCTGCGCTCTGCCCTTTGCGCCCTCCTCGTCACGGCCGCAACAGGATCTTCATCAGACCCGGCTCCCCGTGGTGCAGGGCGTCGAAGGACGCTTGCCCCTCCGACAGCGGCAGAATCCGGCTGATGAGCGGCTTCACCTGCAGCCGGCCTTGCGCGATCAGGTTGAGGCACGCCGGGTACTCGCCCGCAATCGCCGCCGAACCCCGGATCGTCACCTCGCGCGAGATGATCTCCTGCAGATTCACCTGGATCTTCGGCGTCACGTTCCCGATGAGCGTGAGGTTCCCGCCCAGCTTGGTGAGCCGGATGCTCATGGCGACGGTGGCCTCGAGCCCCACCGCCTCGAAGACCACGTCGGCATCCGGTCGGCCGATGGCCTTCTGGAGCGCCTCCGCCGGGTCCCCGTTCGCGGTATTGATGACCAGGTCTGCTCCCATCTTCTTGGCGAAGGCCAACCGGTCGTCTTTGACGTCCATGAACACCAGCGTCCCGGCGCCCTTGATGCGTGCACCCTGGCCGGTCAAGAGGCCGATCTGACCCGCCCCGACGACCACTACGACATCATTGACGTCGATGGGCGTGATCCGCGCGGCGTGCATCCCGACACCGGCGGGCTCGATCATCGCCGCCTCTTCGAAGGACACCGCGGGCGGCAACTTGTGGATGATCCAGGAGGGAACCACGACGTACTCCGCCATGGCCCCTTCGGCGCGGAACGTCGGCGTCGAGACCCCGATGATCTTCCGAGTCTGACACAGGTTCACGTGCCCCAGGCGGCAGGCGGGGCATTGATTGCAATAGACCGTGGAATCGAACGTCACGCGCTCGCCGGGGGCGATGCCCGTCACCGCCCGCCCCACGCTTTCCACCACCCCCGAGGCCTCGTGGCCCATGATGATGGGCGGGATGCGACGGCCGGTGGTGCCGGTGTACCCGTGGACATCGGAGCCGCAGATGCCGACGGCCTGGACGCGGATGCGGACCTCCTGCTCTTGGGGCTGTGGAACCGGGACGTCCCGAAGCTCGAACTTTAGGGGGGCGGTGTGGACCAGTGCTTTCATGATGACGACCTCCACAGCTAGGGGAGCGACACACGGGAAGAGCGGCGATTCCCCGGACACACGCCCCGGGGCGTCGCGACACGCCGGGAGAGTATACGGGAAATCGGCGCAAAGAATCAACCCGGCGGCGGCGCAATGTCAGGCTTTCCTGACCCCTCCGCCTGGCGACCCCGCGCCTGCCGTTCCACAACGACGGTTGAACTCCCGACCATGGTTCTCGCGTTTCCACCGCGACCGGCTGTCGGCATGAACTCCTTGCAGATCGGGTCTATTTGGAGTAAAGATCCACGGTACGGAGGAGGTGCCAGGAGCCCGGTGCTTGGGCTTACCGTCGCGGGGAACCGCGCCACCAGAGGGGTGAACCATGGTCGAAATCCGGAACGCCGGCAGGGCAAACGCCGCCCTGGTCGAGTCACTCGTGAAGAAGCACTTCGGGCCCGAGGTTACCTCGCGGCTGGCCTGGAGCGTCACCAAGGGCCGCTACCGACCGTCGGACCAGCCCCGGCGGCTGGCCGCGCCGCAGCGGCTGTTCGGGATCCGGCTCTGGTGGAGGACGATCGGCGAGTTCTCCGATAACCTCGGCTTCCGATTGGAGCTGTGGCAGCCGGAGTACCTGCGCCAGGCCGAGGCGCTGGTCGAGGACTACAACCTGCGGGCGAGCGAAACCAAGCTGGAACTGTACCCTGTCTTCACGCCCCATCGCGCCGCAGGTCGTCCGCCCGCCGCGTGACGGATGGTTCTGACACATCTACGGCGTGGGCCGGCCCCCGGGGCGATAGCCTTCCAGGTCCAAGACGACGTACTGGTACCCGGCGGCTTTGACCGTCCGGACCGCTTCGCCTCCGACGGCCGGATCGAGGAGCCGCGCGCGCTCGTCGGGGGGCAACTCGATGCGCGCGATCATCTCGTGGTGACGCACCCGGACCGAGCGAAAGCCCAGCGCGCGCAGCGCGGCCTCGGCCCGCTCCACCTGGCCGAGCCGCTCGATCGTCACGGGAGTCCCGTGCGGAATCCGCGAGGCCAGGCAGGCCATGGCAGGCTTCTCCCAGGTAGGGAGGCCGAGCGCCCGGGAGAGCGCCCGGATACCCGCCTTGTTGAGGCCGGCCTCCAGGAGCGGACTCCGCACCCCCTGCTCGCGTGCGGCCTGGCGGCCGGGGCGCAGATCGCCGAGGTCGTCCAGGTTTGCCCCCTCCACCACCCACGGATAGCCGTCGCCGCGCGCCAGCGCCTGGAGTCGCCCGAATAGATCGGCCTTGCAGAAGTAACAGCGGTCCGCCGCGTTGGCCACGTATCCGGCCTGATCCATCTCTCCCGTCTCGATCCAGCGATGTCGCGCCCCAAGGCGCGCGGCGAGCGCTGCCGCCTCGTCCCGCTCGGCCGCCGCCAGACTGGGGGACACACCCGTCACGGCCAGCGCGTTCTCCCCCAAACACTCGACGGCCACCGCGAGGAGAAACGTGCTGTCCACGCCCCCGGAAAACGCCACCACCACCCGACCCATCTCTCGCAACAGGTCGCGCAACGCGTCGTACCGTCCCCGCAGGGCCGGATCCAGCGCCGCGATCGTTGTCGTCATGGAATCACCCCCCGGCCCTCCGCCGCGCCGCGCGCGATCGGCTCCAGGACGCCGACCTCGGGCACCACGAAGAACCGTCCGTGAATGTCCCCCTCCGCATCCTCGAGGCGGGCCTGGATGACCACGACCTCGGCGGCGAGAGCGTGGAGCGAGGCCAGCACCTCGCGCACGACGCGGGGCACCTGCTCGAAATGCAGCTCCGGCGGCGAAGGCATCAGGCGCCGGCCCACCAGGTCGCCCAGTTCGCTCAGGAAGGACGATGCCAGGAGGTTCCCCACCTCTCGCACCGCCGAACGCTCGATCTCGGTAAGGTCACGCGGATTCGCGGGCGCACCCATCAGCAACTGTAGCAGACGGTAGATCGTGGGTCGGGAAAGCAAGAGCAGGATCCACCCGCTCCCTTGGCCCAGAATCCGAAACCGCAGCACGGCCAACCGGTCCCGCTCGGCGTCCTCGGCCAGGGAGGGCAACGCGCTGGACGATACTGCGTGCACCCCCCGGACCGCGAAACGCACCGAATGGCCGAGCATCGTGCCGAGCGATCGTTCCGCCCGCGACAGGCTGCGGTCGCTGATCCCCTGGACCCGCGCCACGTCCGGTGACAGGACTCCGCCCCGTTCTGCCATTGCCGCCCCAGTCACCCCCGGCGCCCCGCGCGACCTGCCGGCCGGACTCCCCGCTGCCGCCTGGGGCCGAGACACCCGGTCCCGGTCGGGATCATAGCGTGTTGAGATCCAGGATGAGCACCGTGCTCCCGTCCCCCAGGATGGTCACACCGGCGAACCCTCGTACCCCCTTCAGGGCCTTGTCCAGCGGCTTGACCACGGCCTCACGATAGCCGATGAAGCGGTCGACGACCAGGCCAATCAGGCGCCCGCGCATCTCGCAGACCACCACCAGCCGCGCCGCCGCGCCGTCCACCGCCGGCGCTCCCAGCAGTTGCCGGAGCTGCACCAGCGGCAGGAGCACCCCGTCCCGCGCGAACACCTCCTGCGCCTGGGCGCGCTGGATCTCCTCCGGCCGAATCTCGAGGATCTGCTCAACCGTGGACACGGGCAGGGCGTACCGCTCCTCGCCGACGGCGACCAGGAGAACGGCGACCACCACCAACGTCAGGGGCAGCTTGAGCGTGAACGTCGTCCCCTGGTTGATCACCGACTCGATGACGAGGCTGCCTCGGAGCGACTCGACCGCACCCCGCACCACGTCCATCCCGACGCCGCGGCCCGAGAGGTCGGTCACCTCCTTGGCCGTGCTGAAGCCCGGCAGCGTGATCAGCATCATGACCTCGGAATCCGGCAGCGTCTCGGCCTGCTCACGGCTGATCACGTTTCGCTCCATCGCCACCCGGCGGAGGACTGCCGGGTCGATGCCCCGACCGTCGTCGGCGACCCGGATCAGCACACTCTCGCGCTCTTTCATCGCCTCCAGACGAATCGTCCCCACGGGAGGCTTGCCTCGCCGCACCCGCTCCTCGGCGGGTTCGATCCCGTGATCGATGGCGTTCCGCAGGATATGGAGAATCGGGTCGGGCAACTCCTCCAGGATCGCCCGATCCAGTTCGGTCTCCTTGCCCAGGACCTCGAACGTCACCTCCTTGCCGCGCTTCTTGGCGAGGTCGCGGACCGCCCGAGGAAAGCGGTCCGCGATCATTTCCAGGGGCATCATGCGGAGCTTCATTGCCTGCTGCTGCAGCGCCTTCACCAGCCCCTCGACCCGTCCGGCGCTTTCGTGAAGACCCGGGGAGTCGATCCCATGGCTGACCTCCAGCAGCGACCCGTTGGCCGTCACGAGCTCGCCCACCTGATCCATCAGGTCGTCCAGCAAGCGCGTGTCCACCCGCATCATCGTCACCGGACGGCGCGGAACCGCCGCGGGGCGCGGTGCGGCCGGAGAGGCGATCGGCGGTGTCGCCTCGGCGGGCGACCGGACAGCCTCCGACCGGGGGCGCTCCGCTGGTTCCGTCGGGCGAGCGGGGGACGGCGGTGCGTCCGCCGGCGCGGCCGGCCCCGCGGACGAGGGCGCTGCCCCACCGTCCGCTGGGCGCACCACCACCGAGGCCACGTCGGGGAGGCCGGCCAGGAACGCCTGCACGTCGCCCGCGCTGCGCGTCGTGGCCACCAGGATGGAGAGCGCGCCGGAGAACTGACCGGACTGAACCTGCTCCAGGGTCGGCGCGGATCGGATCAGCTCGCCCAGGTCGCGGACCCGCCGCAGGGTGATATACGCTCGCGCCGAGGGAAGCGGCGCGTCCGGAGCGATCCGCAGATCCACCGCGAACTGGCTCCGCCCGGGGGAGGCTCCCCCTGCCGCCGGCCCGGGTGAGATCGACGGCACCGGCGACGCCTCGCGCGGCGCCGCTGGGCGTGGCGCGTTCGTCAACGCCAGAGAGGCCATCGTGGCCAAGTACTCGTCGGCGGCGAGCGTCGGGGCCGATCCGGCCGCGATCTCCTCCACCGCGCGCCGCAGCAGATCCACCCCCTCGAAGAGAATGTCCACCCCGCGGCGCTCCAGTGCCCCGGTACCGCCGCGGAACTGCTCCAAGAAGTCCTCCATGCGATGCGAGACCTTGGCCAGTTCCTCGTACCCCATGGAGGCGGACATCCCCTTGATGGAGTGCGCTTCGCGGAAGAGGGTGTCGATGGCCCCGCGGTCCCCGCGGTCCTGTTCGAGCGTGAGCAGGAGCCCATCCATGCGCTGCAGCCGGTCCCGGGATTCGCTGACGTACATCTTGACGTACTTCGACATGTCCATGGCGATCTACCCTTGACCCGGGGTCGCGGCCGAATGGCGCACGTCGGCCACCGCCGACGAGACCTCACGGATAGCCGTAGCCATCTCGTCGATGGGAATCAGGCGATCCGTCAGACCGGCCTCCGCCAGCACCCGCGGCATCCCGTACACGACACAGGTCGCCTCCGCCTCGGCGAGAACCGTGCCCCCCTGGGCCTTGATGGCCCTGGCCCCCTCGAGCCCGTCGCGCCCCATCCCGGTCAGCACCACACCGATGGACCGCGGCCCGAAGACGGCCGCCAGCGACAGAAACAATTCGTCCACCGAGGGGCGGACACCATGGCGCGGAGGCCGGTCGGTCAAGCGCATCCGAAACACACCGGGCCAGCCCCGCTCCACCACAAGGTGTCGCCCGCCCGGCGCCAGATACACTCGTCCGGGCTTGGCCGCGGCGTCGTCCTGCGCCTCTTCCACCGGAATGGACGCCGCCTCGTTGAGCCGACGACCCAGAATGCTGGTGAATTTCGGATGGATGTGCTGGACCAAGAACGCGAAGGCGGATCGCGGAAGCCGCAGGTCGGTGAGCAAGGTCAAGAGAGCGCGAGGCCCCCCCGCGGAAGCGCCGATGCCGATCCCTACCGGCAGCCCGATCCGGGACCGGCGGTCCGACCCGTGCGGTTCACCGCCGCCTTCCGTCACCGCCCGTCTCCCGGACGACCCGGCGACGCCGGCAGCCGCAACTGATCGTCCAAGCCCAGCACGCTCTGCACCACCTTCAGGACCCGGCTGGGCTGGAAGGGCTTGACGATAAAATCGCAGGCGCCCGCTTCGATGGACTCGGCGATCAGAGCCTCCTGCCCGAGGGCACTGCACATGACAACCTTGGCGGTAGGGTCGAAGCGGATAATCTCCCGCAGCGCGGTGATCCCGTCCATTTGCGGCATGACAATGTCCATGGTCGTGAGGTCCGGGCGGAGCTCCTGGTACAACCGCACGGCCTCCACCCCGTTCTCGGCCTCGCCCGCGATCACGAACGGTCCCCGCGCAAAGATGTCACGGATCATGCTGCGCATGAAGATCGCGTCGTCCACGACCAGGATCTTGATCACACCCACCTCCGATGGCGGCCAGCCGTCACTGGTCCGCACCCTGTCGTTCCGTCGCAGTGCGCGCCTCGAGCGCGATCCCCCAGTCGGAGAGGGATCGCGCGAAAACGCGCGTCAGATCCAAGAGGCCGACCACCTGTCCACCGGCCTCGAACACCCCCTCCAGGCATCCCGGTCCGCTCTCGCGAGGCGGCGGCGGCTCCAGCGCCGAGACCGGAACGCGTCGCACCCCGCCGATTCGCTGCACCGCGAGGCCGATGCGCAATTCGGCATCCCCCAAATCGAGCACGACCACGTGGGTGCACGGCTCCTGTCCGGGCGGGATGTTGAGACATTCGGCCAGGCCGAAAAGCGTCAGCACCCGACCCCGGATGTTGAGAATCCCCAGAACATCACGGGGTGCGGTCGGAACGCGCGTCACCCGATCCAGTGGCTGGACCTCTCCCACGAAACCGATGGGCAGGGCGAACCACTCGTCGCACGCCTGGAAGAGGATGACGCGGCGGATCTCCTCCCGCGACTCCTCCGCGACCTCGGCGGAGTCCAAGCGGACGAGCGCGCGCTGGCCCCCGCTACCGTCCGACATGGAAGCGCGCCACCAAGGTCTTGAGTTTGTCCGCCAGACCGCTCAGCTGCTGTGCCGATTGCGCCATCTGCTCCATGGAAGCCGTCTGCTCCGTGGTGGCCGCCGAGGCCTCCTCCGTCGACGCCGCGTTGTCCTCGGCGACCTTGGCGATCTCGTCGATGGTCTTCACCAGGGATTGCGCGCCCTCGGTTTGCTGTTGCGTGAGGGCGGAAATCTCCTGGACCTTCTTGACTTCGTCCACGACCCCCCGCACGATCTCCTCGAGGGCGTCGCTGGTGTAGGTCAGGACCTCCCGGCCCGAGGCGATGTCCCGCGTGGCGACCTCCATGGAGCTGACCACCCGGGTGTTCTCCGTCTGGACTTCCCTCACGATCTCGGCGATCTTCTCGGCCGAGGTGGCGGCCTCGGTCGCCAGCTTGCGCACCTCCTCGGCCACCACGGCGAAGCCGCGGCCCGCCTCCCCGGCCCGCGCCGCCTCGATGGTGGCGTTCAGGGCCAGGAGGTTGGTCTGCTGGGCGATCTTGGTGATCACGTCCACGATGATCCCGATCTGCTGAGTCCGCTCGCTCAGCGCCTTCACCCCGCCGGCGGCCCCTTCCACGATGCTGAAGACCCCCTTCATCTTGTCCATGGCCTCACGGGCCGACTTGCCGCCCGTCTGGGCCGTGTAGCCCGCTTCGGCCGCCGCCTCGGCGGCCGCCTTGGCGCGCGAGGCGATCTCCGTGATCGCCCGCGCCATCTCGCGCATCACCTTGGAGGTCTGCTCCACCAAACCGGCCTGGTGTTCCGCCCCTTTGGCGATCTGCTCCACGGTGGCCGCGATCTCCTCCGTGGAGGAGTTCATCTCCTCTGCCGAGGCCGAGAGGGCGACGGCGGACCCGGTCACGGCGTCCGAGGTAGACTTCACTTCGCGCGCGATCTCACGCAGACTTCGCACCATCTGGTTGAAGGTCTGGGCCAGCTCCCCGACCTCGTCGGCCGTGTTGACGGGAACATCCTTGGTCAGATCGCCTTCCGCAACAACCCGGACCGCCGCCGCCAGCGCGCGAATCTCGGTCGTCAAGCTTCGCGACATGACGAAGGCCAGGATGATGCCGAGGAAGATGCCCAAGACGCCCGTGAAAATGAGGACATACTCCTGCGGGATGAACCGACGGAGGGCCGTTGACAACAGACCCGGCAGGACGCCCGTGGCCACAATGACCGCGAGGAATCCCAGATACAGCTTCTTGCCGATCGTCGTGGATTGCATACACTCCCTCCTCGCGGGGACAGAGTCCGCGCGAACCGTCGATCACATCCGAACTTAGGAGCCGTTACGAAATAACCTATGCGTCTCTTTCTATTTCGTTACGGCTCCTTATGCCGTTTCGGAAGATCCCCGCTCAACTAATTCTTTGACAACGGCTTAGCGGCGCAGACGTGGCGCGTATAAGTATCGTACACGAAACGACGAAGTCAAGCGGAAAGCCCTATTTCCAGAGGGCTTCCAGTCCTCGGGACGGTCGCTCGGGCGCCGGGTGGCCACGCTTGCGATAGATCCGCTCCGGAACGTTGACCGGCTCGAACAGTTCCCGGGTTGATCCGGCCAGCCCCTCAACCTTCCCCAGCACCAGGTACCCCCCCGCATTGAGCGCTTCGGACAGTCGCAGCAGGACTTGTTCCTGGAGCGGGTCCGTCATATAGATGAGGACGTTTCGGAAGACCACGAGATCGATCCGACCGAACGGCACCGGATCGAGGATGCTGTGCAACTTGAAATAGACGAGACGGCGGATCTCCGGTCTCACCTCGTAATCGAGCCCCACCGGCGTGAAGTACTGCTGCTTCCAGTGGGCCGGGACGGATTTGAGGCTGACGGCGGGATACCGCGCCTCCCGCGCCACGCGCAGGCACTCCGGCTCGATGTCGGTTCCGTAGATCGTCGTGGAGTGTTTTCGGACCGTCTCCGAGGCCATCTCGGAGAGGAGGAGTGCCAAGGAATACGGCTCTTCTCCGCAGGCGCACCCCACGCTCCAGAGCCGCAGCGCTCGGCCGCCCATCCGCGCCTTGTCCGCAAGAATGGCGGGCAGCACCTCCGTCTGGATGGCCCGGAACGTGGTGGGGTTCCGCAGAAACTGGGAGACATGGATGGTAAGCGCCTTCACCAAGTGCTCGCGCTCGACGGGATCGCGGCCCACCAGGCGCAGGTAGGCACGGAGATCTGCGGCGCCTGACGCGCGCTGCCGGACGGCGATCCGTCGCAGGACACACCGGTCCTTGTACCGGTTCAGATCGATCCCCCCGGCGGCCAGCACCAGGTTGCGGAGTCCGCGATACGCCTCTTCCTCCAGCCGGGCGTGAAGCCCGGACCGGCGCGCCGCCCCTTCGGAACCCGCCTCTTCGCGCATACTGCCCTCTGCGAAAGACACCGGCCCACCCGCCCGAGCGCCCGAGCTCTCCGTCAACGCTTGCGGGGCGGGTCCTTCTTCGGCCCGCGCGTCGGCCCCGCGCCGACCGCTGGTTCGGCCTGCGCATCCATCCCGGAGACCACGCGCAGATTCTGCTCGAACTCCTTCAGCCGCGCGACCTCCACTTTCAGCCGGCTGAGCTGCTCCGCCTGCCCCTCGAGGAGCGAGGTGAGCGATTGGTTCTCTCGCTCCAGGTAGGCCATACGCGCCAGGTCGACTTGACCGCGGAAGAGTCGCAGCGCCGACGTGGTGAAGCCGACCAGCAGGATACATGTCAGGAGTGCGGCAACCAGAAGCGACCGTTTGCCGACCCGCGCCCGGTGCATCCGTCCGGATTCCGTAAAGGCCACGATGGTCACCGCGCCCTCCAGCCTCCGGAGCCAGCGCGCCCTGCCGATGCGGTGACCGCCCCGCCCCCCCGTCCTCATGCGTCGTCCTCTCGCGTCTCCGAAACGATCATCGGAGCGTGATCACGGGTCATGCCCTCAGAGGGCCACCTGGGTGAGTTCGGCCAATACCTGTCGACGGAGCGCGTGCACGTCCGGCATGGCCCGCACGACGCGCCCGCCCTCGATCAGCGGCAGGAGACGGGGCGCCATCTCGCTCCCGCAACAGGCCGGGCGGGGCGCCTGCGCCGCCACCACGAAATGCTGGCCGCACCCCGCGCAGCGGAAGACCTCCTTTCGGCCCGACATCTTCCCGCGCTTCGCGACCGGCGATCCGTCCACGTCGACGATATCCAAGGCGAAATTCAGCACCGGGGCGTTGCTGATGGCGGTCCCCACCCCGTAGGCATCCGCCACCGGATTCAGGCGAAGGATTTCCTCCTCGTCCAGCCCGCCGCTCACAAACAGCTGCACGTGCTGGAATCCGCGCAAATCGAGCTCCCACCGCACCTCGCGCAGGATACCGACGAGGTCGCCGCGGCGCGAGGCGGGCGTGTCCAGCCGCACCGCGTACAGCCGGTCGCGCAGCGCGTCGGCGACCCGGACCGCCTCCACCTTCTCGTCGCCGAAGGTGTCGATCAACACCACCCGGCGGACGGCAGGATCGATGATCTCGTCGAACGCCTGCGCCGCCACCACCGTGTCCCCCAACATCAGGATCAGCGAATGGGGCATCGTTCCGCTCGGCTCGAGCTGCAGCAGTTCGGCGCTCTTGACCACCGCAACCCCGTCGCATCCCCCGAGATAGGCATTCCGCTCGATCATCGGCGCCAGCGCCGGATGCATCCGTCGCGCGCCGAAGCTGACCACGGGGTGCTCCCCGGCCGCCTTCTTGCACCGGGCGGCCTTGGTCGCCACCCCCGAGGCCTGGCAGAGCAACCCCAGGAGCGCTGTCTCGTACTGCGCGAAGTCCACGTACCGCCCCTCGACCGTCAGGACCGGCTGCATCGTGCCGAACACCGCCCCCTCGGGAAAGGCGCGGACGCGCACCGGCAGGTCCCGGAGCAGCGTGGCCACCTCGTCGATCCCCGCCAAGACACCCCAAGCCCACCCCGAGGGAAAGCTCTTCAGGACCACCTCCGCCGTCACCCGCTTCGCCACGCCGCGCCGCCGGAGGATCTCCAGGGTCCGCGCGAAGTAGACGTCCGTGACCTGTCCTGCCTTGATCTCCTCATCCTTGGCCGTCTGAAACAGCGACTCGCTCATCGAGATTCCGTCCCTTTCCGCGTGGACGACTGATCATCCGGCAGCCACATCGAGAGACGATCCCGTCTCTCGATCCGGGCCGGCCTCGCCAACGGCGTCGCGGTCCATGGTCGCCGGCAACGCCTCGGTCAGTCGGGCGAACTCCTCCAGCGTCAACGTCTCCCCTCGCCGCCGCCCCTCGATTCCGGCCGCGCCGAGCGCCGCATCCACCGACTCCCCCGGCCAGCCGCCGCGGCAGAGCGCGTTCCGCAGGGTCTTCCGCCGGGTGCCGAACGCGGCGCGGATGACGGCGAAGAGCCGCCCCGGGGCCCGGACCGAGACCCGCGGGCCGGCCAGGAGATCGAACCGGACCAGCGCCGAATCCACCTCGGGAACCGGAAAGAACGCGGTGCGCGGGATGGGCAGCACCGTGCGCACATCGGCCCAGTACCGGCACGCGAGGGTCAGGGCCCCGTACGTCTTGCCGCCCGGCGCCGCCGTCAGACGCTCCGCCACCTCGCGCTGCACCGTCAGGAACAACGCGTCGAACAGCTCCCGGTGGCGCAGGAATCGGAGGATCAACGGGGTGGTGATGTAGTACGGGATGTTGGCGACGACCCGGATGCGGCCCTGCCGCGGGTCGCCGCGCAGCGCCTCGGAAAAGTCGAACGTCAGCGCGTCCGCCACCCGCACGACCAGCGCCGGGTCCCGTCCCAGCCGGTCCGCGAGCGCCTGCGCCAAGTCCCGGTCGAGTTCGACCGCCATGACGCTGGCCCCGGCCCGGAGCATGGCCTCGGTCAGGATCCCCGTGCCGGGGCCGACCTCGAGCACCAGACTCCCCGGACCGATGCCGGCGGCGGCCACGATCCGATCACGGACCCTGGGATCCACCAGGAAGTTCTGGCCACGCCGTCGGCGCGGCCGCAGGCCGCGGGTGCGCAGCAGCGCCCGCGTCTGGGACAGGAGAGAGTCGGGGAGTGGGTCCGCGAGGGTCACGTCCCGGCTACCCGGGAGGCCGTCGCCTGGGCGAGGTAGACGCGGGCCAGCTTGTGCCCGGGATCGAGCGCCAGGGCCCGCTGCCACGCCGCGATCGCCGCCGCGGCCTGCCCCGCCCGCTGATACAGGCACCCCTGTGTCACGTGCGCGTCCACGTACCGCGGGTTCAGCTCCAGGGCGCGCGTCACGGCGGTGGCGGCGCCGGCGTCGTCCCCACGCTCCCGGCAACTCACCGCGCGGGCGAGGTGGAGATCCGCGAAATCCGGGCACAGTCCGATGGCCTTGTCGTACTCCCCCACCGCGTCCGCGTACATGCCCAACGCGTGGTACTGGCGCGCCAGATCGGCATGCGCGTTGGCCAAGGCCCCACGCGCCGCAGCGCCGGGTCGTCCGGCCTCGACCGGCTCCCGCGCTCGCACGCGGCCGATCTCCTCGGCCGCCTGGTCGTAGGCCCCGGTCTCGGCCAGGGTAATGGCCAGGTTCAGCTGCGCTTCGCTGTACCGCGGGTTCAGGGCCAGGGCGCGCCGAAACAGCTCGATCGCCCGCCCTGGCGCACCGCGCCGGCCGGCGATCACGCCCAGCATGTGGTACACGTTGGCGAAGTTGGCGTCGCGCGCCATCGCCTCGAGCAGGGGCCTCTCCGCCTCGGCATACGCCCCCGCGCGGAATGCCGCCGTACCCCGCTGAATGAGCAACCGTGTTTCCGTGGCCACCTTGTCGACCTGCCGTCCTTCCCGTCCGCCCTGGCCCGGCCCGTCTTCAATTGAAGAGCCGGTAGCTCCGAACGGTGTCGCCCAGCTCATCCCAGATGGCGCCCATCCCCGTTTTGACGCGCTCCCAGGTGCTCGGCCCTTTGGGTTTCGGCGGCCCCGTCCGCACCAGCACGACCCCCAGCCGGTCCGCGGCCGGCGGAGCCCACTCGGATTGCGACTCTTCCTGGATCAGTCGGAGGAAAGCGGCACGGGCCTCGTCCTTCTGCTCCAGCCGCCACAGCGATTCTCCCAGGAAGTAGAGCGCCTGGTCGTCGAAGCCCGCCCGGTTGTAGTCGCCCAGCAGGTTTTGGAGGCGTCCGGCGGCGGCGGCGTAGTTGCCCCGGTCGAAGTAAAACCGCCCGACGTACAGGTCCTTCTCGGCCAACTTCTTGCGCGCCGCCTCGATCCGCTGCTGGGCGTCGGGCACGTATTGCGAATCGGGCATCTGCTTGACCAGCAGCCGGAACTCCCCCAGCGCCTTCTTGGTATGGGTCTGATCCCGGTCCGGGCTGTCCGCCGACCGGAAATATGCCATCCCCATGTAGTAGACGGCTTCGTCCGCCCGCTCGTGCTGTGGGTGCAACTCGAGAAAACGCTGGTACTCGGCGCGGGCCTCGTCGTACTTCTTCTCCATGTATAGCGCCTTCGCCGTCCCCAGGCGGGCCGTCGCGACCAGGTCGCTCTCGGGATACTGATTCATCAGCCGCTGCAGAGACTTGCGCGCGTCTTCGTACTGTCCCCGCTGCAGCTGGCCCTCCGCCGACCGCAGCAGATCCTGTTCCGATTGTTGGGACTCTCGCCGCGCAGGTTTGCCGTACAGGAAGTCGTAGGCGGCGCACCCCGGCAAGAGACACGCCATCAGCAGGAGAACCAGAGGAAGCCCGGCGCGCCTCGCCGCGCGCGAGGGCCGTCGTCGGAACCCGGACACGCTGCTCATTCGCCTCCCCGCCCCATCGCCTCGCGTCCGCCGCCGGGATCCCCACGGGGGGAACGGCGGGCGCTTGCGTCTCCGAGAGTCGTCACGCCGCCAGCGGATCCGACGGCACGCGCTGCGCCGTCAGGCGGACTCGGCCTTCTTCTTGTACAGGGTGATGGGCTGTTTGCGCTCGATGACCACATCGCGATTGATGATGCACTCGCTGATGCCGGATTGGGAGGGGAGCTCGTACATGATATCGAGCATGATGTCTTCCAGGATCGCCCGCAACCCGCGCGCCCCCGTCCCCCGCTTCGCGGCCTCTTCGGCCACCGCCACCACCGCGTCCTCGGTGAACGTCAGCTTCACCTGCTCGAAATCGAAGAACTTCTGATACTGGCGAAGCAGGGAGTTCTTCGGTTCTTTGAGGATGCGGACCAGGAGCTTCTCGTCGAGTTCGTGGAGGACCGCCGCCACCGGCAGGCGACCGACGAGTTCCGGGATCAGCCCATAGCGGAGGAGATCCTCGGGCTGCAGCGCGCTCAGGAGCTCGGACAGCTTCCGGTCCTTGCGTCCTTGCAGCTGCGCCCCGAAGCCGACCCGCCGCTCGCCCACGCGCCCCTGGACGATCTTCTCCAGGCCCACGAAGGCCCCCCCGCAGATGAACAGGATGTTGGTGGTGTTCACCTGGAGGTACTCCTGCTGGGGGTGCTTCCGGCCGCCCTGGGGCGGCACGTTGGCCACGGTTCCCTCCAGGATCTTGAGCAATGCCTGCTGGACACCCTCGCCGGACACATCGCGGGTGATGGAGGGATTTTCGGACTTGCGGGCGATCTTGTCGATCTCGTCGATGTAGATGATGCCCCGCTCCGCCCGTTCCACGTCGTAATCCGCCACCTGCAGCAATCGGAGGATGATGTTCTCCACGTCCTCGCCGACGTAGCCGGCTTCCGTCAGCGTGGTGGCGTCGGCGATGGTGAAGGGGACTTCCAGGATCTTGGCCAGGGTCTGGGCCAGCAGCGTCTTGCCGGAGCCGGTGGGGCCGATCAGCAGGATGTTCGACTTGGCCAGCTCCACTTCGTCGAACGTCTGGCGGGCGTTGATCCGCTTGTAGTGGTTGTGCACCGCCACCGCCAGGGTTTTCTTGGCGCGCTCTTGGCCAACCACATACTGGTCGAGGACGGCCTTGATCTCCGACGGCTTGGGGAGCTGCGTGCCGGTCTTGGACTTCTCCTGCTCCCACTCCTCGGCGATGATGTCGTTGCAGAGCTCGATGCACTCGTCGCAGATGTAGACGGTGGGGCCCGCGATCAACTTGCGGACATCGTCCTGGCTCTTGCCGCAGAAGGAGCACTGCAGTTTCCCGCCGCCCTTCACCGCTTTCGCCATCCGCCCCTCTCCCTGGTGACGATCGAGCCGTCCCCTCGTCCCCGGAGGAAACGACTCGCCCCGCCGCCTCAGGCCGTCTGGGGAAGCGACGGCGGCGGCGCAGCCGCCTCCGCCTTCCGTTTGGCCAGGTCCCGATAAAAGATCACTTCGTCCACCAGCCCGTACTGTTTGGCCTCCTCCGGCGACATGAAGTAGTCGCGGTCGCTGTCCTTCTCGACCCGCTCCAGCGTTTGGCCGGTGTGGTGGGACAGAATCCGGTTCAGCTCTTCCCGCATCCGCAGGATCTCCTTGGCCTGGATCTGGATGTCCACCGCCTGCCCCTGGGTGCCGCCGTAGGGTTGGTGGATCATGATCCGGGAGTTGGGCAAGGCCATGCGCTTCCCCTTGGTCCCCGCCGCCAGCAGGAGCGCCGCGCCGCTGGCGGCCTGCCCCATGCAGATCGTCTCGATGGCCGGCTTCACGAACTGCATGGTGTCGTAGATCGCCAAGCTGGCGGTCACCGACCCGCCGGGGGAGTTGATGTACACGTGGATGTCCTTGTCCGGGTCCTCGGCCTCCAGGAACAGGAGCTGCGCGATGACCAGGTTGGCCCCCACGTCGTCAATCGGGGTCCCGATGAAGATGATCCGATCCTTGAGCAGCCGCGAGAAGATGTCGTAAGCGCGCTCGCCGCGGCTGGTTTGCTCGACCACCATGGGAACCAGCATAAGTCCTCCACCCGCAATCCCCCGAGGGGCGGGACGGGCATGTGGCATACAGGGTTAGGAGCCGGTACGAAATACGTTGTCCATCTTTTTGACAACGGCTTACGCCGGCTTGATCAGATGAAACGCGTCGCTGATGGTGGCGTGCTGGAACAGAAAATCCATGGCCTTGCGTTCCAAGATTCGCCCGCTCAGTCCGGCCTTGCGCTCCGGGTCGTCGAGGGCGCGCCGCACCGCAGTCCCGCGGTCGGCGGGATACGCCCGGACCATCGCCGCGATCTCGGCTTCGATCTCGTCCTCGGTCACCGCCAAGTTCTCTTGCTTGGCTACCGCCTCCAGGAGGAGCGCCTGCTGCACCCGGCGCGTGGCGGTCTCGCGCGCCGTGGTCCGCAGGGTCTCGGGATCCTGGGGGAGACCCTCCATGCGACCGCCGGTCGCCCGGAGCGTCATCGCCAGCTCCTCCAGTACGGCGGCCGCCTCGCGGTCCACCATCGCCTCCGGCACCTCGATGGCATGCTGCTGAACCAGCTTCTCCATCAGCGTGCGCTTGAGCGCGGCGTCCTGCTCCCGCGTCTTGCGCTGCACGAGTTGCTGGCGGAGCTTTTCCCGCAAGGCCGCCAGATTCTCCACGTCCCCCACGGTCTTGGCGAATTCGTCGTTCAGCTCCGGCACGCGCCGCTTCTTGACCTCTTTCACCGTCACGCGAAACTCCACGGATCGCCCCGCCAGTTCCTTGCGCGGCCCGTCGGCCGGGATCTGCAGTGTGAACTGTTTGTGCTCGCCCTTCTGCGTCCCCATCAGTTGCTCGGTGAATCCCGGCAGATACCCTTCGTGGCCCAGCGCGACGGTGAGGTTCTTCCCGCTCCCGCCTTTGAACGGCTTCCCGTTGATGCTGCCCTCGTGATCCAGGACGACCAGATCGTCCTTCAGGGCCGGCCACCCCTCCATGGGGACGTATTCCGCCGCGTCTTCGCGGAGGTACTCCAGCGCCCGGTCCAACTCCTGGTCCGACACCTCGACCTTCTCGCGCTCGAGGGTGATGCCACGGTAATCCTTCGCCGTCACCGGCGGCTTGATCTCCACCACCGCCCGGTAGGTCAGGGGCTCCCCGGCATGAAAGTGGACATCCTCGACCTCGGGCTGGCTGACCGGCTCGATCGCCGCCTGCGTCAAGGCCTCCCGGTACGAGTCGGGAATCAGTTCCCGAAGGACTTCTTCATGGACTTCGGCCTGGAACCGTTTCCGGATGATCTCTGGCGGAACCCGGCCGCGGCGGAAACCGGGGAGCTGGAGCTTCTGACCCCACTCTCGGAACGCCGCCTCGACCCGGTCGGTCACCCGCTCGGATGGCAGCTCGACGTGGAGGGCTCGCTTGGACGGGCTGAGTTCTTCAACTGTGACTTTCATGGGTTCTCACGTGGGGTGAACAAGGAAGAATCGGCTTGGTGCGAGAGGGGGGAGTTGAACCCCCACGGGTTACCCCATCCCGCCCTAAACGGGACGCGTCTGCCATTCCGCCACTCTCGCCGGAGGCAAGGGCCTCGGTGTGAGCTGCTGTGCGCCCTCGCGGCTGGTTCGCCCGCACTCTCCAAACCGACGACATGCGAGGTATCCGCGTCGAGCGACGCCCGGCGCCGCCCCTCGTTGCCTCGCGCAGGATTGTCAACAGAAACGGATGGTGGGCCGCGAAGGACTCGAACCTTCGGCCCGCTGATTAAGAGTCAGCTGCTCTACCATCTGAGCTAGCGGCCCATCCGTAAAAACATTTCAGATTGACGATTGCCGATTGACGATTGAACCGTCACTGAATGTCTTTCCCCAGGCAATCGCCAATCGGAAATCATCAATCGACAATGCTTTTCTTGGCGCGCCTGGGGCGACTCGAACGCCCGACCCACTGCTTAGAAGGCAGTTGCTCTATCCTCTGAGCTACAGGCGCCCCGAACACAATGACGAATTCTCAATCCCGAATGACCAACGGAACATCACGATTGGTCATTGCTCGCTTGTCATTGGTCATTCGGGTGAACGCCCGCTTGGCGCGCCCGGAGAGGATTGAACTCCCGACCTGCTGGTTCGAAGCCAGCCGCTCTATCCGACTGAGCTACGGGCGCCTCTCCCGAATATTGACGATTGCAGATTGACGATTGTCGATTGACTTCACGACAATCCCGCAATCGCGAAATCGCAATCGACTTTGGGGTGAACGGAGGGACTTGAACCCTCAACCCCTGGAGCCACAGTCCAGTGCTCTAACCAATTGAGCTACGCTCACCACAACCTTACAATTGACGATTGCCGATTGATGATTGACGATTGTTTCGGTCGGAATCGTCAATCGACAATCCTCAATCGAAAATCCCTTGGCGCGCCCGGGGTGATTTGAACACCCGACACACGGCTCCGGAGGCCGTTGCTCTATCCGGGCTGAGCTACGGGCGCAGGTACATTGCAGATTTCAGATTGCAGAATGCCGATTGGGAGTGCCAATCCCGAAATCTTCAATCGACAATCTGCAATCTCCAATTCGCTCCGACTGGTCGGGGCGAGAGGATTTGAACCTCCGACTCCCTGCTCCCAAAGCAGGTGCGCTACCAGGCTGCGCCACGCCCCGAGGTAACATCTTCCGGCGTTCCGGCCTCTCACCCCTCCCGCCGTCGGTCACCTGTCGGCAGAAGAGTCTGAAGGATCGCGCGCATCTTGGCGACAGCCTGGGACCGGTGGCTCAGGCGGTTCTTGATCTCTGGCCCAACCTCGGCCAGCGTCTTGCCGAGCGCCGGGATCTCGAACACGGGATCGTACCCGAACCCGTGGGAGCCCCGCGGCGCCGACGCGATACGCCCCTCACAAGCTCCCTCGGCGACAGTGCACCCGTCCGCCCGGCTCGGCGAGGGCAACCACACAGCGAAAGCGTGCCGTTCGCCGCTCGGAAGCAATCCCTATGAGTTTGTCCAAGAGCAGGTCGCACCGTTCGGCGTCGGTCTTACCTGGGCCGCCGAACCGGGCCGAAAGGACACCCGGGGCACCCCCCAGCGCATCCACCTCGAGACCGGAATCATCAGCCAGAACCCAGCTCCGAGCGCGGTGGCGACGGCCACCGCTTTCAGCCGCGCGTTCTCCTGAAACGAGTCGCCGCTCTCCGGAGGAACCTCGACAGGCCCAACCCGGTCGAGCGGCACGATGTCGGCATTCAGGCCTTGCAGCAACTCGGCAAACTCTTTGAATTTCCCGCGATTGCCGGTCGCAATGACGAGCGTGATTTTATGGGTGAGGGGTTGGTTTGTCAAGCCACTAATGCCCTCGCGGCCCAGAAATTCTCGATCCCTACGCGACACCGATTCCAAAGGACGGCTGTTTCTAACATGTAATCCGAGTGGCGCGCAACGGAAAAGGGCCCGCCGTCACGACGGCATACTCCACCCGCATGCCGCGTCCCTTCCGTGGCAATCAGGCTCCTCGGCGATCGAGTCGCCAGCCGCCCACACTTCAAGCACGAGAATAGCCGGCGCGCACCCCTGGCGGTCGGCGCCGAGCCTGTGGTACCATCGCCCGAACGCGTCGACCGGCGCGCAACATCCCACCGAGCAGAGCAGGGACACAGGAGAGAGGGAGATGGAGTACGCGCTCTTCTTCGGGGCGATGGCCCTCAGTTATGGCGTCGTGCATTGGGTGGGCAACTTGCGGCGGGGCGAAGACTTCACCACATCATTGAGTCATGGTCCGGCACTGATCGTGCTGCTGGGCGGCTTCGTGGCATTCATCGGCGGCGGAACCTGGCTGGTCGGTGTCGTCGCCCGTGCCCTGTTTGGAAAATAAGTGGCGGGCTTCAGCGGACGACGATCGACGACGGAGGTTCCTGGGCTTACTTGGTGGCCGCCGCCTCGCTCGGCCAGCAGACGCCGCTGCATGGCGATGAGATCCTGGATCCCCGTGGACGCCAGGGTGAGCATGGCGTCCAGTTGGCCCCGATCGAACGGGGCGTCCTCTGCGGTGCCCTGAACCTCGATGTACTTGCCGCCGCCCGTCATGATGACGTTCATGTCTACATCGGCCATCGAATCTTCGGCATAACACAGATCCAGGACGACCTGCCCCTCCACCACGCCGACGCTGGTGGCCGCCACGAAGTCTTTCAGCGGAAGCGTGGCGATCTGCCCGTTCTTTCGGAGGTAGTGCAACGCGTCGGCAAGCGCGACGTACGCCCCGGTGATGGCGGCCGTGCGCGTCCCCCCGTCGGCCTGGATGACGTCGCAGTCGATCCAGATCGTGCGCGGCCCGAGCGCGGCGAGGTTCGCGACGCCCCGCAGGCAGCGTCCCACCAACCGCTGGATCTCGAAGGTTCGCCCGCTCGGTCTTCCGGTCGACGTCTCACGCGAAGTGCGCGTCTTGGTCGAGCGGGGGAGCATGCCGTACTCGGCCGTGACCCACCCCTGTCCGGTGTCGCGGAGGAACGGGGGCACCCGATCCTCCACGCTGGCCGTGCACACGACTTTCGTGTCTCCCACTTCGATCAGGACCGACCCCTCGGCATGGCGCAGGAAATCCCGCGTGATCGTCACCGGTCGCATCTGGTTGGGTTGTCGCCCGTCGGGCCGCATGGCGTCTCCGTTCACTGTGCGAAGCGTGTGCAGGCGAGCCGACACCTGCGGTGGGAGCCCCGCCCCTACTGCCGTTCCTACGGTTGGAGGGTGATCGGTTGGGACTCCTCGCCGGGAAAGGAGGGTTGCAACGGACGACGCAGGTCGGCGCTCCCGATCTGGGCGGAGACCTCGCTACCTGCCGATAAGAATTGCACCCGCTTCACCTCGCTGAAATTGGCCGTGAGCGTGAGGACCACGGCCGAAATGTTCAACTCCGCGCGGGTGGCATCTCCAGCGGTCAGCGCCTCAATTCCTGCGGCGAAATCCAGATACAGAATCCCAAACGCATCCAGGGAGACCTGACGGATGTCGGTCTCCGGCGGAAGCGGCGGCGCCGTCCCGGGCCCGCCCCCCTTGGTCAGTTCCGCCACCACGGCCCGTACGGAATCCGACAAGAGGAATCGGCGCGGAACATCTCGCGCCTCTTCCGCAAGGACGGGTTTGGCCTCCTGGGGGAAAAAAAGACGCACGCTGATCTGTTCGGCCGCCGGAGTCGGCGCCATCGCGCCGCCCGGGACGCGGGAACGCAGGACCGACAAGTCCACCGTTCGCGGCCAGACGTCCCAGCCGATCCCGCCGATCACCGCCCCGCTCGTCACCAGCACGGTGAGCCAGGGCCACAGCGAACCGGTCCGACGCTGGGTGGGCATCGGCTCAGGACCCGACGCCGGCCGGGACGGTCCGCAAGCCCAGTCGCTGCTCGTAGCGGACCTTGTACGCAGCAATCCCCTCATACAGCGCGTCGGCGATCCGCTGCCGGTGTTCCTCGCGTTGGAGCTTTCGCTCCTCTTTGGGATTCGTGATGAACGCGCTCTCCACCAAGACGGCGGGCATGGCCGCTGTGGCAAGGACGTAGAACGGACCGGACTTGACCCCGCGATTGTCGACCCGCAGGATCTTCTCCAGGGACGCCAGGAGGCGTTCCGCCAGATTGCTCGATTCTTTGATATCGCGAGTCACCGCCATGTCGGCGAGCGTGGTCTTGAGCAAGGCCTCCAAGTCGTTCCCACCCGCCCCGTTGCCCTCGACCACCAGGTTCTCCCGCTGCGCCGAGGCGCGCGCGTCGTTATCGGACGGCTCACGCGCGAAGAAGAACGTCTCGAACCCGACGGCTCCCCGTTTGCTGGCCGCGTTCACGTGCAGACTGATCAGAAAGTCCGCTTTGGCGCGATTGGCAAAGGCGCTCCGGTCGGCGAGCGACACGAACTCGTCCTCGGTCCGGGTCATCAACACCCGGACGCCGAGCCGGTCCTGCAACAGGCGCCGGAGTCGGAACCCCAGGTCCAGCACCACGTCCTTCTCCATCAAGCCGGTCGGCCCAATGGCGCCCGTGTCGTGTCCGCCGTGGCCGGGGTCGAGGACGATCGTCAACGGTTTTCTGGTACCGTCCCGGTCCGGCAATGCCGTTGCACCCGTCCCGCTCCCCCCGGCCGCCTCCTTCCCCGCGCTTCCCAGGGGTGCGGGGATACGCGCCGCCCGATCCGCCGGTTCAGGAGTGGGAGCCTCTGAAGCGGGGGATTTCTCCAACCCGGTGCGCGGCGCCGGCGCCGGAGCGGCGGCCTTGGCCGGGTTTCCTGGTGGGGGTACGCCGGCCAGTGCCAGCGTCCGCCCCTCCTCCCCGGCAGCCGGAAGGGACACGTCCACCACCAACCGTTCCGGTTCCGTCAGGGTCTGTGTACGTAGCTTCACCCCGGCGGGTTGGCAAACCAAGATCACTTCAATGCCGTTGGCGCGTCGCGTCGTCTGTACCGACCGGATCACTCCGCTGGAAAACTCGAGACGACGGATGCTCGCATCCACGCCGGCCCCAGGAATCAGGATCCGCACCGGACCGCCGGGGGGCTGCTCGATCGTCCATTCATATGACCCGGTCAGTTCCAGCACGACGCGGGTGAAGTCCGGGTGTTTCCCGATTCGGATCTTGGAGATTCCGGCCGTGGTTGAAACCGGCGCGACAGTTTCGCGGGGCGGTGTTGAGGAACCGGATGGAGGTCTTTGCGAGTTGTCCGGTTGCCCGGCAGTAACCGTTGGCGCGAGACACAGCACCGCGCCCGTCACGATCGCAACCGCGACGAGAAGCCGGGAGGTCCACGATTGCCTGGTATCAGAGAAGGCGATTTTCATCCGTCTTTCCGGCCATTTTGATCCAAGTATTTAACACACCGCTTGCATCCCTGTCAATTGACATCTCCCGCCAGGGCGTTGGCGAGGACACGCCAGAATCCGGCAGAAATGCCATCCGGTGCCGCGCAAGACCGCTGCCGTAAGAAAAACAAAGGGCCTCATGCTTAAAACGCATGAGGCCCTTTGAAAAAATCCCGGCGGCGTCCTACTTTCCCACCCAGTTGCCCAGGCAGTATCATCGGCGCTGGAGGGCTTAACTTCCGTGTTCGAGATGGGAACGGGTGTGACCCCTCCGCTATAGCCACCGGAAACTTCAGGACTCGAGCCAACCGCGACACATCACTTCTTGCCGGACCTGATCACGATATACTCCCGAACCTGCGCAAACTCTTTCTTGCCCAGCACCTTCTTGGTGATCAGTTCGTCCAGCTTTCGGTACGGACGATTTCCGATGATCTTTTCGGCGGTCTGAACGTTCATCCCCGGCAGTCGCGAGAGCTCGTCGACACTCGCCGTATTCACATCGGCTTTTCCCGCCGACTTTACCGGCGCCTTTTGAACCTGGGTAGCCACCTCGGGCTTTCCCTGGTTCGCCGGCAACACATCGTCCGCTCCAAGCACCAGCGTACCGCTTAAGCCAAGCACAAAAGCGACGCATCGCATTGGCAAAGACGAATAGCGAATCGGGTGTCTCATTGCTTCCCGAAAGTATCGAATGAAAGAAGAAAAATGAGGTCAAGCCGCACGGCCGATTAGTACCGGTAAGCTGAATCCCTCGCGGGACTTACACCTCCGGCCTATCAACCTCGTGGTCTTCAAGGGGCCTTAAGTCCTGTCCTTTCGAACAGGAGGGAGATCTCATCTAGGGGGGGGCTTCGCGCTTAGATGCCTTCAGCGCTTATCCCGACCGAACATAGCTACCCAGCAATGCCCTTGGCAGAACAACTGGGACACTAGCGGTTCGTCCATCCCGGTCCTCTCGTACTAAGGACAGCTCCCCGCAAATCTCCTACGCCCACCATAGATAGGGACCGAACTGTCTCACGACGTTCTAAACCCAGCTCACGTACCGCTTTAATGGGCGAACAGCCCAACCCTTGGGACCTGCTTCAGCCCCAGGATGCGATGAGCCGACATCGAGGTGCCAAACCGCGTCGTCGATGTGGACTCTTGGACGCGATAAGCCTGTTATCCCCGGAGTACCTTTTATCCGTTGAGCGATGGCCCTTCCACCCGGGACCACCGGATCACTAAGCCCTGCTTTCGCACCTGCTTGACGTGTGAGTCTCGCAGTTAAGCTCCCTTATGCCTTTGCACTCGACGCACGATTACCGACCGTGCTGAGGGAACCTTTGGGCGCCTCCGTTACATTTTAGGAGGCGACCGCCCCAGTCAAACTACCCACCTGGCACTGTCCCCCACCTGGATCACAGGCGTAGGTTAGAAGTCCAGCAGAGCAAGGGTGGTATCTCAAGGTTGGCTCCCCCCACTCTGACGAGCAGGATTCAACGCCTCCCACCTATCCTGCACATGCTGCACCAGAATTCCATGCCAAGCTATAGTAAAGGTTCACGGGGTCTTTCCGTCTTATGGCGGGTATCCGGCATCTTCACCGGAACTACAGTTTCACCGAGTCACGCGTTGAGACAGCGGCCAACTCGTTACGCCATTCGTGCAGGTCGGAACTTACCCGACAAGGAATTTCGCTACCTTAGGACCGTTATAGTTACGGCCGCCGTTTACCGGGGCTTCGATTCAGAGCTTCGCCTTGCGGCTGACCCCTCCTGTTAACCGTCCGGCACCGGGCAGGCGTCAGAGGGTATACTGCGCCTTGCGGCTTTGCACCCTCCTGTGTTTTTAGTAAACAGTCGGTTGGCCTGATTCTCTGCGACCGTCCACCGCTTCACAGTGCGAAACTGCTAACGATGGTCGGTTCCCCTTCTCCCGAAGTTACGGGGAAATTTTGCCGAGTTCCTTAACGCGTGTTCTCTCGAGCGCCTTGGGATGCTCTCCCCGTCTACCTGTGTCGGTTTGCGGTACGGTCACCTGACGACTCGCTAGAGGATTTTCTAGGCAGCGTGGGCTCAGCCAGTTCTCCTCTTCCGTAGAAGAGGATCCCCATCACCTCTCAGGGAATGCGCCCCGGCGGATTTGCCTACCGGAGCCCCCTACAGGCTTAGACGCGCACTTCCGATCGCGCGCTGACCTACCCTCCTGCGTCCCCCCATCGCGTCTTTATCGTCGTCCGGTGGTACAGGAATATTAACCTGTTGTCCATCGCCTACGCCTTTCGGCCTCGGCTTAGGGACCGACTAACCCTGGGCGGATTAACCTTCCCCAGGAAACCTTAGACTTACGGCGTCTCGGTTTTTCACCGAGATTATCGCTACTCGGGCCGGCATAATCTCTTCTGCAACCTCCACCGGTCCTTACGGTCCGGCTTCACTGGCGGCAGAATGCTCCCCTACCACCGCCCACTAACGTGGACGATTCGCAGCTTCGGTAGTAGGCTTGAGCCCCGTTACATTGTCGGCGCCACGTCACTTGACCAGTGAGCTGTTACGCACTCTTTAAAGGATGGCTGCCTCTAAGCCAACCTCCTGGTTGTCTAAGCGATGTGACAGCCTTTCCCACTTAGCCTACATTCAGGGACCTTAGCTGGCGATCTGGGCTGTTTCCCTCTCGACCACGGAGCTTAGCCCCCGTAGTCTGACTCCCGGATTAAAGTCAGCGGCATTCGGAGTTTGGTTGAGGTCGGTACCCTGGTAAGAGCCCTAGCTCATCCAGTGCTCTACCGCCGCTGCTGAACCTCCGAGGCTAGCCCTAAAGCTATTTCAGGGAGAACCAGCTATTTCCAGGTTTGATTGGCCTTTCACTCCTATCCTCAACTCATCCCAAACGTTTTCAACCGTAATGAGTTCGGGCCTCCATGGCGTGTTACCGCCACTTCACCCTGGTCAAGGATAGCTCACCTGGCTTCGGGTCTACCGCACGCAACTGAATCGCCCTATTCAGACTCGCTTTCGCTACGGCTTCGCCTAATCGGCTTAACCTTGCTGCGTACGGTAACTCGCCGGCTCATTAAGCAAAAGGCACGCCGTCACCCTGTTATCGCTTGCGCGAAAACATAGGGCTCCGACTGCTTGTAGGTATACGGTTTCAGGTACTATTTCACTCCCCTCTCGGGGTTCTTTTCACCTTTCCCTCACGGTACTGGTTCACTATCGGTCACCAGCGAGTGTTTAGCCTTGGAGGGTGGTCCCCCCGGATTCCCACAGGATTTCACGTGTCCCGTGGTACTTGGGAACCCGACCCAGGGAGTCCAAAACCTTTACCTTACAGGACTGTCACCTTCTGTGGTGCGCCTTTCCAGACGCTTCAGTTAGGTCTTGGATTTCTTACTCCCCGTCCCGGCCGCAGCCGAAACCGGTCAGGCCCCACGACACCGACACCACAACGCCTGCGGGCTATCACATGGCATCGGTTTAGGCTGTTCCCTTTTCGTTCGCCACTACTGGGGGAATCGCGGTTGCTTTCTCTTCCTACGGGTACTGAGATGTTTCAGTTCCCCGCGTTGGCTTCCTACGCCTATGGATTCAGCGCAGGATCCGCCGGGATTAGCCGGCGGGGGTTGCCCCATTCGGGAATCCCCGGATTGGCGTCTGTGTGCGACTACCCGGGGCTTATCGCAGCTTACCACGCCCTTCATCGCCTGCTGGTGCCAAGGCATCCACCGTATACCCTTAGTAGCTTGACCCCACTTCTGCTCGGAGAAACAATATAGACACCCGATCGCTATTCAGTTGTCAAAGAGCAAATCCCCACATGTTCCTGGGGACACTCTTACGCGCAGCACACTCTCATGGTGGAGATGAGCGGAATCGAACCGCTGACCCCCTGCTTGCAAAGCAGGTGCTCTCCCAACTGAGCTACATCCCCACAGTAAATTTCCGATTGCCGATTTTTGATTGCCGATTGAACAATCGAAAATCGTCAATCGTCAATCGTCAATTCCTGTGGTGGGCCTTCCTGGGATCGAACCAGGGACCTCACGCTTATCAAGCGTGCGCTCTAGCCAGCTGAGCTAAAGGCCCCCGCGACCGACGAAGCGCCACCGCAGCAGCCGCTGGCCTACCTTCGGGCCGCGCAACGGTTCGGCCTCGTCTCCAGACAGACAACGGGGCAGCAGTGTTCCCCGCCCCGCCGTGTCGCACCAGAGATGCGCGCGTGTATTAGATATCATTGCTACCAACTTGGGGTAAATCGACCAGAAGCCGTACAGTCCAACTTTCGAGGGACTGGCCAAGCTCCTTAGAAAGGAGGTGATCCAGCCGCACCTTCCGATACGGCTACCTTGTTACGACTTCACCCCAATCACCAGTCATACCTTCGGCGCCTGCCTCCCTTGCGGGTTAGCTGGGCGACTTCGAGTACAGCTGGCTTTCGTGGTGTGACGGGCGGTGTGTACAAGGCCCGGGAACGTATTCACCGCGTCGTGCTGATACGCGATTACTAGCGATTCCTCCTTCATGGAGTCGAGTTGCAGACTCCAATCTGAACTTAGACCGGCTTTTTGGGTTTAGCTCTACCTCGCGGTGTGGCATCCCTTTGTACCGGCCATTGTAGCACGTGTGTAGCCCAGGACGTAAGGGGCATGATGACTTGACGTCATCCCCGCCTTCCTCCCCGTTGACCGGGGCAGTTCCCCTAGAGTGCCCAGCTTTACCTGGTGGCAACAAGGGGTGAGGGTTGCGCTCGTTGCGGGACTTAACCCAACATCTCACGACACGAGCTGACGACAGCCATGCACCACCTGTCTCCGCGCTCCCTTGCGGGCACTCCTGCCTTTCAGCAGGATTCGCGGGATGTCAAGCCCTGGTAAGGTTCTTCGCGTTGCGTCGAATTAAACCACATGCTCCACCGCTTGTGCGGGCCCCCGTCAATTCCTTTGAGTTTCAACCTTGCGGCCGTACTCCCCAGGCGGGGCACTTAATGCGTTAGCTGCGGCACGGAAGGGGTCGATACCTCCCACACCTAGTGCCCATCGTTTACGGCTAGGACTACCGGGGTATCTAATCCCGTTTGCTCCCCTAGCTTTCGCGCCTCAGTGTCAGTGACAGTCCAGAGAGCCGCCTTCGCCACCGGTGTTCCTCCCAATATCTACGCATTTCACCGCTACACTGGGAATTCCGCTCTCCTCTCCTGCACTCAAGTTCGACAGTATCGGACGCGGGTCCTCGGTTGAGCCGAGGGATTTCACATCCGACTCATCGAACCACCTACGCGCTCTTTACGCCCAGTAAATCCGAACAACGCTCGCCCCCTACGTATTACCGCGGCTGCTGGCACGTAGTTAGCCGGGGCTTCCTTCGGTGGTACCGTCAATCCTCTCCTGTATTAGAGAAGAGGAGATTCGTTCCACCCGACAGGGTTTTACGACCCGAAGGCCTTCATCACCCACGCGGCGTCGCTGCGTCAGGCTTTCGCCCATTGCGCAATATTCCCCACTGCTGCCTCCCGTAGGAGTCTGGGCCGTGTCTCAGTCCCAGTGTGGCCGGTCACCCTCTCAGGTCGGCTACTGATCGTTGCCTTGGTAGGCCGCTACCCCACCAACTAGCTAATCAGCCGCAGGCCCATCCCTCAGCGGGAGCCGCTTTCGCTCGCCCCCTTTGGTCCTCCGAAGATGCCCCCAAAGGACATTATCCGGTATTAGCCCACCTTTCGATGGGTTATTCCCGACTGAAGGGCAGGTTGCCCACGTGTTACTCACCCGTTCGCCGCTTTACTCATCCCCTTGCGGGGACTTTCTCGCTCGACTTGCATGTGTTAGGCACGCCGCCAGCGTTCGTTCTGAGCCAGGATCAAACTCTCCGAGTTTATACGGTCTCTCTTACGAGAGATCTCGGACACCCCGTCCTGGCGGACGGAGGTGTAATTACTCATGTGTCCACCCACAAGCTCGTAGCAATGATATTCTGTTGTCAGAGAACAAAAAGGGGCGGGCTCAAAAACCTCCCGCCGCTTCACTTCTAGAACGTCCCCGCGGGATCTTCGGTTCCCATCAGCCGTGGAACCTCCCGCCGTGGGATTCTCTTTATACTCGTGTGCACGAACCTTGTCAACTACTTTTTAAAAGAAATTTCGAGAACCTTCGGCGAAGCCGTCACGCTCTCGAGACCTTGTAGAAACGGCGCTTGCCGACCTGCAAGCGCCGCTCGCGGTCGAGAGAGACGCGAGACTCTCGATCGGAAATGGCTTCTCCGTCGACCTTCACCCCGCCCTGCGCGACCAGCCGGCCGGCTTCCGAGCTGCTGATTGCCCCCTTGCCGCACACGACGATCAAGCGGGCAATTCCCACCTGCCCGTCGGCTTCGAGGGCTCCCGAGTCCACGCGCACAACCTCCGCGTCATCGGGGAATTGCCGGGCGCTGAAGGTCTGCGCGAACCAGCGCGCCGCCTCCTCTGCGGCCTCGGCCGAATGGTACTGCGTTACCAGCGCCTTGGCAAGGCGCACCTTGGCGTCGCGCGGATTCGCCGCCTCGCTCGCCAGGCCCTTCGCCATCGCCGCGATCTCGTCGCGCGCGATGGCGGTCGCCAGCTCCATGTACCGCACGATCAGCGCGTCGGGGATGGACATCGCCTTCCCGAAAATGGCCTGGGGGGGCTCGTCGATCCCGATGTAGTTTCCCAGGCTCTTGCTCATCTTCTGCGCGCCGTCGAGCCCTTCCAGGATCGGCAGCGTCATGATGACCTGTGGCTCCTGGCCGGCTTCGCGCTGCAACTCTCGGCCGACCAGCAGATTGAACTTCTGGTCGGTCCCGCCGAGCTCCACGTCGGCCTGGAGCGCCACGGAGTCGTACCCCTGCAGCAGCGGGTACAGGAACTCGTGGATGCTGATGGGACGGCCCTCGGCGAAGCGCTTCTGGAAATCGTCCCGCTCCAGCATGCGGGCCACGGTGTACTGGGCGGCCAGCTTGATGATCCCTTCCGAGCCGAGGGTCTTGCCCCACCGGCTGTTGTAGTCGATCACCGTCTGGTGCGGGTCCAGGATCTTGAAGATCTGCCGTTTGTAGGTCTCGGCATTCTGGGCGATCTGAGCCTCGGTGAGCGCCTTGCGCGTCTCGGAGCGGCCGGTGGGATCGCCGATGCGTCCGGTGAAGTCCCCGATGAGAAAGATGACCTGATGGCCCAGCAGTTGAAACTCGCGCAGCTTGTGGATGACCACGGTGTGGCCGATGTGGAGGTCGGGCGCGGTCGGGTCCAAACCCAGCTTGACCCGGAGCGGCGTCCGGGTCGCCAGCGAACGGCAGAGCTTTCGGTGCAGCTCCTCCTCGACCAACAGATCCACGCACCTGGCCTTGAGGATGGCCAGCTGGCGCTGTGCTTCCTGCTCGATGGCGGTCCCAGTCATGCCGCGAATCCTTTCCACAACAGGCGCGCTTTCTACCACAGGAGGGTCATCCCCGCAACCGAAAAGACCGTGCAGATCTCCCGTCGGACGCCGCGCGGCGCGCCCGTTGGCGCTAGGCACGCGGCCGACCGTGTGTTATATTTTGCGCCATGGCGACTCCGGAGCGTGCACGGCCAACTTCCACCCGCCGACAGGGGTTGTGGCGCCGGGTCATCGTCACGGCTTTCTGGTGCCTCATCGTGACGATCGTCATCGGGTTCGGCGCCGCAGCCGGCATCTTCGCCGCATTCCTGGTGGATCTGCCGAGCCTGGACGGCCTCGAGGAGTACCAGCCCAGCATCGCCACCACGCTCTACACCGATCAGGACGAGCCCTTCCACTCGTTCTACGAGCAGCGGCGCACACTGGTCCCGCTCAACCAGATCCCCGCCCACCTGAAGCAGGCGGTGCTGGCCGTCGAAGATTCCCGCTTCTTCGAGCACCACGGCCTGTCAATGCGGGGAATCGGCCGGGCCCTGGTCATGAACCTCGTCGCCCGGCGCCGGGCGCAGGGCGGCAGCACGATCACGCAGCAGCTCGCCCGCGGCCTCTTTCTCACCCCCGAGAAGAACATCTCCCGCAAGGTCAAGGAGGCCCTCCTCGCCGTCGAGATCGAGAAACAGTTCTCCAAGGAGAAGATCCTGGAGCTCTATTTTAATCTCGTCTACTTCGGCCACGGGGCCTACGGGGTGGAGGCCGCCGCGCAGACCTACTTCAAGAAACCGGTGGGCGACCTCAACCTCGCCGAGGCCGCCATGTTGGCCGGCCTGCCCAGTGCGCCCAACCGGTTCTCTCCCGATCGTGGATCCGGCCGCGCGCCCGGCGACGACGCGATCACGTCCTGAACCGGATGGTCGACGAGAAGTACATCACCCGCGCCGACGCGGACGAGGCCGGCCGCACACCGTTCAACGAGACCCTCTTCACGCGGAGCGCCACCGTCGCCCCCTACTTCGTGGAGCACGTCCGCCAGATCCTGGAGGAGACCTACGGGGCGTACGCGCTTTACAACACGGGCCTCAGAGTCTACACGACGCTCAACCTGACGATGTACCGGGCCGCGGAAGAGGCTCTGGTCGGCGGCCTCCGCGACCTGGACAAGGGTCACGGGTACCGCCCGGCCAAGGCCGAGGGCCTGCGCGGACGGATGGGCCCCTATACCCCCCGGGTGGGCGAGATCCTGCCGGGGACGGTGCTCAAGATCAAACCGAAGTCTGTGGAGGTCCAGCTGGGTCGGTACCGCGGGGAGATTCCGCTTCGACAGCCTGAAGTGGACCAAGCTCGCCAATCCCGGCGAGGCGTTCCGGGAGGGCGGCCCGATCCTCGTCCAGGTGCTGGCGGTAAATGAGCAGCGCAAGACGGTCGACCTCGGCCTCGAGCAGCATCCGGAGCTGGAGGGTGCCCTCATCGCCCTGGACCCGCGGGACGGGGCCATCAAGGCCCTCATCGGCGGCTACGATTTCGAACGCAGCAAGTTCAACCGAGCCACGCAAGCGAAGCGGCAGCCCGGCTCCGCCTTCAAGCCGTTCATCTATGCCGCGGCGTTTGACCGCGGGCTCACACCGTCCACGGTCATTGACGACTCGCCCATCAGCTTCCACACCCGGGTGGGCGGCCAGGTCGTCGAGTGGTCGCCCCGGAACTTCGATCGGAAGTTCCATGGCCCCACGACGCTGCGACGCGCGCTGGAGAACTCGATCAACGTCGTCACGGTCAAGCTCCTCCAGCAGGTCGGAGTCGATCCGGTCATCAAGCTGGCCCACCAAGTGGGCATCGAGAGCGAACTGCGCCGCGAGATAGCCCTGGCGTTGGGCGTGTCCGAGGTCACCCCGCTGGAGCTGGTCTCCGCCTACGGCGTCTTCGCCAACGGGGGCGTCCGGGCAGAGCCGTTCGCCATCCGCAGGGTGACCGACCTGCAGGGGCGAATCTTGGAGCAACACGTCACGGAAACCCAGGAGGTGATGCGGCCACAGACGGCCCACGTCCTCGTCGATGTCATGAAGGGCGTGATCGAGCGCGGCACGGGCGCCCGCGCCAAAGTCCTCCAGCGACCACTGGCCGGCAAGACCGGAACCACGGACGACGCCACCGACCTCTGGTTTGTCGGCTTCAGCCCCAGCCTGGTGGCGGGGGTCTGGATCGGGTACGACGTCAAGCGCTCCCTGGGCTCCGCCGAGACCGGCGGGCGCCTCGCGCTCCCCATCTGGATCCACTTCATGCAGAAGGCATTGGCAGGAACGGAAGCCGAGGACTTCCCCGCGCCCAACGGGACGGGCCCGACGAATGAGGATCTCCAGCTGGGCCGCTCATCCCCTCCGGCGAATCGCAGCTCCGTCCCGGAGCAGCCCGGCCAGGGCGCCGAACTCGCAGGGCCGGCGGCGATCGCCCCGCCGCTCGCCCCGGTGGCCGATCCGGCCCCTCGCCCGGCGGCGATCGCCCCGCCGCTCACTCCGGCAGCCGATCCGGCCCCTCGCCCGGCGCCCGCCGCGGACCAGGCGTCGCCACGGACCGCTGCGCCATCGCCCGCACCAGGTCCCGGCCGGCTGCCACCACCCCGAGGGGCCGTGCCACCCCTCGCCGCCCCTCCTCCGCAAGCCAGCAACCGGTAGGCGGCGACTGACTATGACGACCCCACGGAAATCCAGGCGTCGGGAATTCCTGGCGACTGCCGGCACGACGCTGGGCCTCTTGGCGCTTGGCGATCGGTGGCGATCGGCGGCGAACGCGGCAGAGGGCGGCGTCCGGCCGGGCAGGCGCGACCCCGCACAACTCCAGCGATTGCTACGCGATATGGAGGCCAAGGGAGGCCGATACTGGAGCGTACCCCGAGCGGATGGAGAATTTCTGCATTTCCTGGTCAAGGCGACCCGGGCGCGGAGCGTCCTCGAGGTGGGCACCTCCCATGGGTACTCGGCGGTCTGGATGGGACTCGCCCTGGAGGAGACCGGCGGACGGCTGACCACGATCGAGATCGATTCGGCACGACATGACCTGGCGCGACGGCACCTCCGCGAGGCGGGGCTTTCGGAGCGGGTCACGCTGATCCATGGCGACGCGCATGCGAAGGTCCCCACACTCGCGGGCCCGTTCGACTTCGTCTTCCTGGACGCCGACAAGGAAGGCCAGGTCGACTACTTCAATGCCCTGTACCCACGCACACTCACCCCCGGCGGCCTCCTTGCGGTCCACAACGCCATCCGGCAAACCGGCGCCATGCAGGATTACCTCGACCTGGTCCGCAAGCATCCCGACTTCGACACGGTGACGGTCAGCGCCACGTTGGATGACGGGTTCTGCCTGAGCTATCGACACCGAAAGCCCTAGCGACCGGCGCCGCGCTCTCGGCGCCCGATGTTGTGCCATGCCAGGCGGGCGATCGCTCGCTGCCGGGGCGGTGAGGCGCATGCGGGGTGCGGCAGGCGGCGATCATTGCCTCGCGTGGTACCGCTGGCTATCTGGATGCCAATTCGAAGGCGTGAACGGTGTTCTTCAGCAGCATGGCTACCGTCATCGGACCGACGCCGCCGGGGACGGGGGTGAGGGCGGAGGCGACGGGCAGGACGGAGGCGTCGTCCACGTCGCCGACGAGCTTGTCTTCGATACGGTTGATCCCCACATCCACCACAACCGCGCCGGGCTTCACCATCTCGCCCGTGATCAGGTGCGGGCGCCCGACAGCGGCGATCAAGATGTCGGCCCGGCGGGTCTCCGCCGCCAGGTCCGCGGTGCGGGAGTGGCAGAGGGTCACGGTGGCGTGCCGGTGAAGCAGCAGCATCCCGACGGGCTTCCCCACGATCTCGCTTCGCCCGACCACCACGGCGTGCGTGCCCGCGATGGCGATCTGCTCCCGATCCAGAAGCTCCAGGACGCCGGCGGGCGTGCAGGGGACGAACCGCGCCCGGTTCTCGACCAGGCGCCCGATGTTCGCGTACGTGAACCCGTCGACGTCCTTGCCGGGATCCACGACTTCCAGGGCGGCCCGCTCGTCGAGATGCGCCGGGAGGGGAAGCTGAATCAGGATGCCGTGGATACCGGAATCCCGGTTCAGGCTCTGGATGGCGCTCGTCAGTTCGTCCTGCGAGATGTAGCGGGGGAAGTTAACCTGCCGCGAGGCGATGCCGGCGTCCTGGCAGGCTCTGGTCTTGCTGCGCACGTAGGTGGCGGAGGCCGCGTCGTCGCCGACCAGGATCACTGCCAGGCCGGGCGCTCCGGCATGCGTCTCGCGGAGGCGCCGCACCCGCTCGCGGACCTCCTCGCGAACGATTGCCGCGATCCGCTTCCCGTCAATGATCCGCGCGGCGTGGGTCATTGCGTGACGGCTCCTAATCGTCCACGATCTGGAGTCGCTGGATGGCGCTGGCCCGGCCGCCATCCTCGATGTCCACCAGGACGGCGTTGAGTTGTGCCGGGCCGTCCGCCACGGTGAAGCGCCTGGGCATCTGCGTGAGGAACTTCGGGATGGCATCCTCTGGTCGCATCCCGATCACCGAGTCGCGCGGGCCGGTCATGCCCACGTCGGTGATGTAGGCCGTCCGCCCCGGCAGAATCCGCTCGTCGGCTGTCTGGACGTGCGTGTGGGTGCCGAGCACCGCCGAGACCCGACCGTCCACGTACCAGCCGAACGCCTGCTTTTCGGCCGTGGCCTCCGCGTGGAAATCCATCAGCACGATGTCGGTGACGCGTTGGAGTTCGGCGAGTTCGCGGTCGGCCGCCCGGAAAGGACAATCGATCGGGGGGAGGAAGGCCCGCCCTTGCAGGTTCACCACTCCCACCAGCCGCTCGCCCACCCGCAGGATGCTCTTCCCGCTGCCCGGGACCTCGTCCGGGTAGTTCGCGGGGCGGAGGATCCGTCCCTCGATCGCCAGGTAGCCCTCCGCCTCCTTCTTGTCCCAGACGTGGTTTCCCGAGGTGAGCAGCGCCACGCCCGAGTCGAACAGCTCCCGGGCGACATTGGGCGTGATCCCGAAGCCGGCGGCCGCATTCTCGGCGTTGGCGATGACCGCATCCACGCCGTGCACCGCCACCAGCCGTGGGACGTGCCGCGCCACCATCTTGCGGCCCGGCTGCCCCACAATGTCCCCGATAAAGAGAATGCGCATCTCAAGAATTCGAAAAACGAATTTCGAAATTCGAAATTCGAATTCTATCGCGCATATTCCACCGCCCGGGTTTCCCGGATGACCGTCACCTTGATCTGTCCGGGATACTCCATCTCGTCCTCGATCCGCTTGGCGATGTCCCGAGCCATGACGAAGGCAGCTTGATCGGTGATCTGCTCGCTCTCCACCACCACGCGGACCTCACGCCCGGCCTGGATCGCGAAGCACTTCTCGACTCCCTTGAATGACGTGGCGATCTCCTCCAGCTTGGCCAGCCGGCGGACGTAGGTCTCCATGATCTCCCGCCGGGCACCGGGGCGGGCCGCGGACAGCGTGTCGGCCGCCTGCAGCAGGATGGCCTCCGGATACTGCGGCGCCACCTCCTCGTGATGGGCGGCGATGATGTTGATGACGCGCGGATCCTCGTTGTACTTCTTCGCCAGCTCCGCCGACAGGAGCGCGTGCGAGGTCTCCGTCCCCTGGTCTGCCGCCTTCCCGATGTCGTGCAGCAGGGCGGCGCGCTTGACCGCCTTGATGTCCAGCTTGAGCTCCGCCGCCAGGAGTCCCGCCAGCGTGGCCACCTCCTTGGTGTGCGCCAACTGGTTCTGGGAATAGCTGTAGCGGTACTTGAGTCGCCCGACCATCCGGACCAGCTCCGGATGCATCCCCGTGATCCCCAGCTCGAAGCACGCCTGCTCGCCGGCCTCGCGGATGTCCTTTTCGACTTCCTTGGCGACCTTCTCGACCGTCTCCTCGATCCGGGCCGGGTGGATGCGGCCATCCTGGATCAGGCGCTGGATGGCCACCCGCGCGACCTCCCGCCGGATGGAGTCGAACCCGGAGAGGATGATCGTTTCGGGCGTGTCGTCCACGATGATGTCGATCCCGGTCGCCTTCTCCAGCGCCCGGATGTTCCGGCCTTCCCGACCGATGATCCGCCCTTTCATATCGTCGCTGGGCAGATCCACCACCGACACCGCCGCCTCGGCGACGTACTCGGACGCAATCCGGCAGATGGCGCGCCCGATGATCTGCTTGGCGCGCTCTTCCCCGGTCTCGGTGGCGGTGTCCTCGATGCGCTTGACCATCGAGGCGGCGTGCAGCTTCGCCTCCTCCTCCAACGACTGCACCAGCTGGGCCTTGGCCTCCTCCGCGGTGAGGCCGGCCACCACTTCCAGTTTCCGCTGCGCCTCGGCGACCACCTGGGACCAGTGCGCTTCCTGCTTGCTCACCGCTTGATCCCGGCCGCGGAGCTCCTGTTCCCGGCCGGCCAGCTCGCGTTCGCGCCGGTCCATGACCTCCAGCTTCCGGTCCAGAATCTCCTCCCGCTGATTCAGCCGTTTCTCGACGTTCTGGATCTCCTCCCGTCGCGTCCGGGACTCCTGCTCGAACTCGGTCCGGGCCTGCAGCGTCTTGCCCTTGATCTCGAGTTCCGCCTCCTTGCGCTTCGCCTCGACCTCGCGCTCCGCCTCGCGGATGATGCGCTTGGCCTCCTCTCCCGCCTCTTGCTTGAGCCGATTTTGCCGCCGCTGCTCGTGGGCGCGGCCGACGATCAGGCCGACCAGCACCATTCCCAGCGCCACCGCTGCCACAATCCAGATTTCCACGGGATTCCCTCCCACCTCCGCGTCGCTTCACGAGACCGGCGCCGCCACCGCGGCCCGGCCTGTTCCCACGCAGCCGTCCGCTTAGGAGCCGTTACGAAATAACCTATACATCTCTTTCTATATTCGTTACGGCTCCTTATGCCGTTTCGGAATGTCTCCGCTCAACCAATTCTTTGACAACGGCTTCCCGCGGGCCGGCGCCGCCGATCGGCGCCGCACCCGGTGCGGAGCCCGAGTTGCCGTTGACCATCCTCCCCATCTGTCCCCGCCCCGGACGGACGATCCGGTTGCGCTGACCTGGCGACGCATCAGGCGCAACGGGAGGCGTGCCTCCCGAAAGGGGCGGCAAACGAGAATCCGGTTGTGAGACGATCGGGCGGACGCTGTCAGGAACGGCGCGGGGTCAGGGTGTGGGAAAAAACAGCGGGGTCTCTAGGGACGCGACAACAAGGAACCCCTACCATTGTGCCGTGTGCTGGACCCTGTTTGAACCTGGTTCACCAGGTGGGCATCCCGCAAACGCTTTAGGCTTCCCATCCACCAGAGCGGATAGGCCTGCACACGGCGTTCTCGGAGGGATTCCCGTTCTGAGGGTGTAGGCTCAAAAAAAGTTACCGCATCACGTACACGGTAGGGGTTCTCGATATGCCACACCGCTGAGTGCCACGCTAACACAGGCCATTCCTCGCTGCAAGCCCTTTTCGGCGGCCCACCAGACCGGGCCGCCGACCGTCGGCCGTCGATCCCGACCGTCTATGCGGCGTCCTCGCGCCGCAGCAATGCCGCAATCCCGTCGATTCGCGCCACGGCGTCCTGCTCGCGGCGGCGGATCGCGTCGCCCTGCTTGAAGAGCTCGTCCGCGATGTTGATCGACACCAGAACGGCCACTTTGGAGGGCACGAGGCTGGGGCTCTGTCTGACCAGCTCGCGGTACTTGGTGTCGACGTACTCCGCCACGCGCTGCAGGTACTCCGGCGCGTCGCCCGACCGCAGGGTATATCGCTCGCCAAAGATCTCGACGTCCGCCCCCCGGTCGTCCGTTGTCATCCCACGTCCCTCTTAGGAGTCGTTACGAAATACTTTGGCCATTTTTTGTGATTTCGTTACGGCTCCTTATGCCGTTCTCGACAATTCTCCCGCCAAGTTATTCTTTGACGACGGCGTAGGTCGCCGCTCCCTGTACCGCCGACTCCAGGCGGCCGATCTCGGTCAAAAGCCCTTCCACTTTCGCCCGGACTTCCTCGCGCTCGGTCCGCAACCGCGTTGCCTCGGACGCCTCCCGTTCCCGCTCGGCGCGCAGCGCGGCCGCTTCCTGGTCTCGCGACGTCAGTTCGCCCTGCAGGCTCTCCACCTTCGCCAACAATCCCTCGCGCTCCGCGCGCGCCTGCGCGAGTTCCCCGAGGGCCTCGCGGACCTTCCGTTCAAGCTCGCCAAGTCGTTCCAGCACCATATCCATATCGCTCCACTCCCGACAGCCCGGGGAAACCCTAGCAAAGCCCCCCGTCTTTGTAAAGGTCTTTCGCGGGCGGGAACACGGGCGTGCACGCGGTCTCCGCCACGCCGCGGCACCGCCGCCTATGCCCGCAAGCGCGCCCCCAGACGTTCCGAGACCGCCGCGAGGATGCGCGCCTTCTCCTTCTCGATCTCGGCGTCCGTCAACGTCCGGTCTGGGGCCTGGAACGCCAGAGAAAAGGCGAGGCTCTTTTTTCCCGCGCCGACCTGCGGCCCCTGGTAGACATCAAAAAGGCGCACCTCGGTCAGCAGAGACCCCCCGGCCTCGCGGACCACTCCCGCCACGGCCCCCGCCGACACCGCGCCATCCACGACGAGGGCGATGTCCTCAAGGATCGGCGGAAAGCGCGGGACCGACCGCACCCCGAAGGATACCGGCACCAGCAAGAAGAGGCGCTCCAGGTCGAGTTCGGCCACGCAGACGGGCTGCACCGTCAGATCGAAGTGGGCGCGCACCTGCGGATGCACTTCGCCGAGCAGGCCCACCGCACTCCCTTGCACGGTCACCCGCGCCGCTCGGCCAGGTGCGACCAGCGGGCTCTCCACCGGCTCGAACCCCACCCCGCCGACGTGGAGACCGGCCAAGAGGGATTCGACCACGCCTTTCAGCGTGAAAAAGTCGGCGCGCGGCGGATCCTGTTCGCGCCACGATCCCGGGGTGAGGGGCCCCGCGATGCCGATTCCCAGCCGGCGCAGCTCCACCGGAAGTCTCTGATCGCGCGCCGGGAGAAACACCGGCCCGACCTCGAAGAACCAGAGCCGTTCTCGCACCCGCGCGTTCTGCGCCATGGCCTCGAGCAGACCGGGCATGAGGGTCCGACGCATGACCGCCCGATCGGCGCTGATCGGGTTGGCCAGCCGCACGTGTGCCGAGCCGCTCGGCTCGGCGGGCGGAAACCCCAGCGCGTCCCGTTCGGGTGTGGTCAGGCGGTAGGAAATGATCTCCTGGAGTCCTGCCACCGCGAGCAGGTCGCGAACCCGCTCCTCTCCCTCCACGGCAAGATTGTTCCGCTGCGGAGGCAAGGTATCCGCCATGTCGGTGACGGGAATCCGGTCGTAACCGAGGATGCGTGCCACCTCCTCGAGGAGATCGTGCACGCCGATCATGCCGGTCCCGACATCCAGCCGACTGACCGGGGCGGTGACCCGAAGCGCCGCCTCCCCGTCGGGCTGGCAGATGAACTCCAACGCCGTGAGGATCCGCGCCATCTCGTCCCGCGGCACCTCCATGCCCAGAATGCGTTTGGCATCGGCCACGTCGAGCGTGACCATCGAGGGTACCTGCGGCGCCGGATAGCAGTCTGCGACCCCGCGGGCGACGGTTCCCCCAGCCAGCGTCCGGATCAGCTCCGTGGCGCGCCGCGCGGCCGGCTCCGCCTGGGCCGGCGGGACGCCGCGCCCGAACCGGGTGCTCGCCTCGCTGGGGAGCTTCAAGGCCTGGGTGGTCTTGCGAATGGAGACGAAGTGGAAGTTTGCCGATTCCAGGAGGATGGCCGTCGTGGCCGCGGTGACCTCCGTTTCGGCGCCGCCCATCACGCCCGCCACGGCGATCGGACCGGCGGTATCGGCGATCACCAGCCGCTCGGGCGTCAGTGCCCGCGCGACCCCATCCAGGGTCACCAGGATTTCGTGCGGGTAGGCGGGCCGCACGGTGATCTCCGGGACCCCTTTCGCGCGGCGCACCAACACGTCGTAGTCGAAGGCGTGAAGCGGCTGCCCCCACTCCAGCATTACATAATTGGTCACATCCACGACGTTGCTGATGGGCCGGATGCCCGCCAGGCGGAGCCGTCGCTGCATCCAGCCCGGCGACGGCCCGATCCGCACGCCGCGAATCAGCGTGGCCGCGTAGCGGGCCGACAGCTCCGGATCGGCGATCGCCACCCGCACCTGGCCGGCGATCGGCTCGCCGGCCTCGAGCATCGTGGGCTCCGGGACCCGGACGCGACCCCCGGTGAGCGCGGCCACTTCCCGCGCCACGCCCAGGACGGACAGGCAGCGGGCCATGTTGGGCAGGATCTCGAGCTCCAATATCTGGTCGCCGAGATACTCGGCCAGCGGCGTCCCGACCGGAGCGTCGTCCTCCAAAATCAGGACCCCCTCGTGATTATCGGAGAGGCCCAGTTCCCGCTCGGAGCACACCATCCCGTCGGAATAGACGCCGCGGACCTTTCGCCCCTTCAGCGTGACGATCTGGGGCGTCTCGGCGTAGGCATCCCAGAGGCGGGCCCCCTCCAGGGCAAACGCGACCTTCTGGCCGCAGTCGCCGAGCTTCAAGTTCGGCGCGCCCGTCACCACCGTCTTCACCTGGTCTGGCCCGTACTCCACCGTGGCCAGCACCAGCCGGTCGGCGTTGGGGTGCGCCACGACCTCCCTCACGCACCCCACCACCATCCGGTCCCGATCCCAGGGCAGCTCACCCCCCGGCAGTCCCACCGTCTGGACGGATGCCACCTCCAAACCGGCAAACGTCAGCCGCTCGGCCAGGTCGTGGATCGGGATCGGGATGTCGACGAATTCCTTCAGCCAGCTGATGGGAACGCGCATCGTGTCCTCGGTCTTGTTCAGCAGCCTGCTAGAACTGCTCCAGGAAGCGGAGGTCGTTGCCCCAGAAGAATCGAATGTCATCGATCCGGTGGAGCAGCATGGTGATCCGTTCAGGGCCCATGCCGAAGGCGAACCCGGAGAAGACGGCGGGATCGTAGCCGCCGTTCTGCAGCACCCGGGGATGCACCATACCGCACCCCAATATCTCCAGCCAGCCGCTCTGCTTGCAGATCCCGCAGCCGCTTCCGCCGCAGAGGAGGCATTCCACGTCCATCTCGGCGCTGGGCTCGGTGAACGGGAAGTAGCTGGCGCGGAAGCGCACCTTCCGGTTCGCACCGAACATCCGGTGGGCGAAGCTGATCAAGGTGCCCTTGAGGTCGGTCATCGTGATGTGCCGACCGACGGCCAACCCCTCGACCTGGTGGAACTGGATCTCCGAGCGTGCGGTGATCTGCTCGTACCGGTAGCACATCCCCGGCAGAATGACGCGGATCGGCTCGGGATGAAATTCCCGCATGGCGTGGATCTGTCCCGGGGAGGTGTGCGTGCGGAGCAGGACGCCCTCGGTCTCCGTGTAGAAGGTATCCCACATGTCCCGCGCCGGGTGATGCGCGGGGATGTTCAGCAGTTCGAAATTCAACTCGTCGCTCTCGACGTCCCGACTGCGGTAGATCTGGAATCCCATGTTCATCCAGATCTGGCAGATGCGCCGGAGCACCTGCGTGCTCGGGTGCAGGCGCCCCATGGCCACCGGCTGCCCCGGCAGAGTGACATCCAGCCGGTCCGCCGCCAGCGCCGCGGCCTGCGCCGCGGCCACCAGATCGTCGCGCCGAGCGTCGATCGCCGCCTCCACCCGGGTCTTGACCTCGTTGGCCAGCTTGCCCGCCAGCGGCCGCTCCGCCGCGTCGAGCCCGCCCAAGCCGCGGAGAATCGCCGCCAGGGAGCCTTTTCGACCCAGGTACCGGATCCGGACCGCGTCCGCGGCCGACACGTCCGCCGCCGCTGCCAGGTCCGCCTGGGCCGCCGCTTCCAGGGAGGCTAGAGCCTGCGCAAGATCACTCATCCGTCCCCCACAAAAAAGAGCGCCCCGAATGACTCGGGGCGCGGCATCGAGGGTCGCGATCCGAGCTAGGCTGCGGCCTGCCCCTTCGCCAGGGCCGCGAGGGCGCCGAACGCCGAGGCGTCGCGCACCGCCAGATCGGCCAGGACCTTCCGGTCAAGTGCGACACCCGCCTTGCGCAGCCCGCCCATCAGCTGGCTATAGGACAGCCCGGCCATTCGGGCCGCCGCGTTGATGCGAATGATCCACAGATTCCGGAATTCGCGCTTGCGATTGCGACGGTCCCGGTAGCTGTAGGCCAGCGCCCGGTCCACCGCTTCCTGCGCGCTGCGGAAACAGTTCTTCCGCTTGCCGAAGTATCCCTCGGCCTGCTTCAACACTCGATTGCGCCGATGGCGCGTCTTGAATCCACCTTTTGCGCGTGGCATGACTACGACTCCTCCTCACGTAAAGCCCGCGGCGCATGACGCATAACTCATCAGGCCCCATCGCCCGCGAGCGGTGCGTCAGCCGCCGTCGCCGACTGATCAAATCAAATATAGGGCGCGAGCACCCGCATCCGCTTCACATCCGCCTTGTCCACCAGCGTCCCCTTCCGGAGGCCTCGCATCCGCTTGGTCGACTTCCCGGTCAACAGATGGCCCTTGCAGGCATGGGCACGGCGAATCTTTCCGGTGCCGGTGGTGCGAAACCGCTTGGTCGCCCCTCGGTTACTCTTCATCTTGGGCATGACTGGTCCTCTCCTTGCGATGACGCGGCCCGTAACTGCCGCGTGAAAATATCCGCCGGCCGATCGTCACCCGCCCGCGCGCGGCGCGTCACGTTGGCGATGGACGAGCGCACCGAGTCACTTCTGCTTCGGTGCCAGGATCAGCGTCATGTTCCGGCCCTCGACCTTGGGGGCCTGCTCCACGACGCACACTTCCTTCAGTGTCTCCACGAACCGGTCCAGGATCACCCGGCCCCGATCCATACGGGCCATCTCGCGTCCCCGGAACATCATGGTGATTTTCGCCTTGTTCCCCTCCTGCAGGAACCGCTCGGCGTGGCGGGCCTTGAACTGGAAATCGTGCTCCTCCGTCTTGGGGCGGAGCTTGATCTCCTTCAGCTCGATCACCGTCTGCTTCTTCTTGGCCTCCCTCGCCTTCTTGCTCTGCTCGTACCGGAACTTGCCGTAGTCCATGATCCGGCAGACCGGCGGCCGCGCCTCGGGGGCCACCTCGACCAGGTCGAGGTTCTGCGAGTACGCGGTCTGCAGCGCCTGCTCGGTCGGAAGGATGCCGAGCTGACTCCCGTCCGGAGCGATCACGCGGACTTCTTTGATGCGAATCCGATCGTTGACGCGCAGGCCCTTACTTATGGAGGCTACCTCCCGCCGCGGTCGGCGACCGCCGGTTCAGGCGATCTGCGGCGCGTTCTCAGCAGACACGGACTGGACTAGGTCCGCCAGGGGCATCACGCCGCGATCCTGGCCGCCCCGCTGACGGACCGACACTGTGCCCGCTGTCGTCTCTTTATCGCCCACCACGAGGATATACGGAATCTTCTGGACCTCCGCGTCGCGGATCTTGAAGCCGATCTTCTCGCTCCGGACGTCCACTTCACCGCGCAGGCCCGCCGCACGCAATCGGTCGCACACGCTCTGCGCGTAGACGCGATGGCGATCCGCCACGGGCAGAATCCGAACCTGGACCGGGGCGAGCCACACCGGGAAGGCGCCGCCGTAGTGCTCGATGAGGACGCCCAGGAACCGCTCCAAGGACCCCAGGAGAGCCCGGTGGACCATGAAGGGCCGATGTGGGCGATTGTCCTCGCCCACGTAACTGATGCCGAACCGCTCGGGCAGGTTGAAGTCGAACTGGACGGTGGTGCACTGCCAGGGACGCCCCAGCGCGTCCTTGACCTTGATGTCGATCTTCGGCCCGTAGAACGCGCCGCCGCCCGGGTCGATGGTGTACGTCTGCCCGGCGCGTTCCGCCGCCCGCGTCAGGGCCTCCGTCGCCGCATCCCACGCCGCCAGATCCCCGACGTACTTGTCCGGTCGGGTCGCGACGTAGAGCTCGTAGTTGGTGAACCCGAACGTCCGCAGGAAGAACAGGCTGAACTGCACCGTCCGGGTGATCTCCTCGTCCATCTGCTCCGGCGTGCAGAACAAGTGCGCATCGTCCTGCGTGAAGCCCCGAACCCGCATCAATCCGTGGAGCACGCCGGCCCGCTCGAACCGATAGACGGTCCCCAGCTCAGCGAATCGGAGCGGGAGTTCCCGATAGCTCCGCACCCGCGATTGGTACATCATGATGTGGAACGGGCAGTTCATGGGCTTGAGGTAGTAGTCGTTCCCTTCCCGCTCCATCCGGGGGTACATCATCTCCTGGTAGAAGTCCAGGTGCCCGCTGGTCTGCCACAGCTTGGCGCGCCCCACGTGGGGGCTGTAGACGAGGTCGTACCCGTTCTTGAGGTGTTCGTCCCGCCAGAAGTCCTCGATCAGCTTGCGAACCATCCCGCCCTTGGGATGCCAGAGAACCAAGCCGCCGCCCACCTCGTCGACGATGCTGAACAACTCCAGATCCTGCCCCAGCCGGCGGTGGTCCCGGCGCCGCGCCTCTTCCAGCCGGGCGAGGTGATCCTCGAGCGCCTGCTGCGTCGGAAACGCCGTCCCGTAGATACGCTGCAGCATCGGGCGCCGCTCGTCTCCGCGCCAATAGGCCCCGGCCAGGTGCGTGAGGCGAAACGCCGTCAGCCACGAGGTGTCCGGCACGTGGGGACCGCGACACAGATCGGTGAATGCCCCCGTCCGATAGAAGCTCGCCGACCCCGCTCCCGGCGTCGCCTCGCTTGCCAGCTCGTCGATTTCAGCTCTCGGCTCTCGGCTTTCGGCTCTACTCGTCCCGTGGTCCCGCAGCGCCTCCAGGATCTCAACCTTGTAGGGTTGCTGCGTATCGCGGGCCCAGGCGAGGGCCGCAGGCATGTCCATCTCCCGGCGCTCGAAGGGGATCGCCGTCGAGCCTAGGTCCCGCATCTTGGCCTCGATGGCCTGCAGGTCCTCGGGGGCGAGAGCCCGCGGGAGTTCCATGTCGTAATAAAACCCGTCGTCGATGGCCGGCCCGATGGCGAACTTCGCCTCCGGAAACAAGGCCTGGACGGCCGATGCCATCAGGTGGGCGGTACTGTGCCGCACGATCCGGAGACCCTCGGGCGAATCCGCCGGCACCAGGGTGAGTACGGCGCCCGCCGGAACCGGGGTCATGAAATCCAGAAACTGGCCGTCGCAGGCAGCCGCCACGGCGCCCCGCACCGCGTCCGGCCCCAGTGCGGACAAGGGACCAGCCAGGGGCTGCCCGGCCGGAACCCGGACCCGACGGCCGTCGACGAGAATCAGTTCGGCGTCAGACATGTGTCATCACAAACGTATGTCATCACAGAAGAAAAGAGCATCACGACACCACTTCCATCGTGATGCTTAGGCCACACATTATTATTCCATCACAGGATGTAACGTGGTGGGCACGGGTGGTATCGAACCACCGACCTCTTGCGTGTCAAGCAAGCGCTCTCCCCCTGAGCTACGCGCCCTCGCTCAGTCCGGCACAGACGGAATTGGTATACAAAGCGACGGATATTTATACTCGAATGCCCAGAAGTGTCAAGGGAAAAAGCCCTTGCGGGCCCTGCGATCCGTTGCCGAGCCCCGCAGCCATCCCCGACTCTCGGACGTCCGGTCTAAGGAAACTTCACTTGCGGCACCTGCCGTGCCGCTGCCGGCACCTCGAAGAACGCCTGCTCCCGGAACCCCAGCAGGCCGGCCATCAGGTTTCCTGGGAACTGCTTGACCGCCACATTGTAGACCTGGACGGCGTCGTTGTACCGTTTGCGCTCCACCGACAGGCGGTTCTCGGTCCCGGCAAGTTCATCCATCAATCGGGCGAACGTGGCGTCGGACTTCAGGTTTGGGTAATTCTCCACCACCAGCAGCAGCCGGGAAAGGGCCCCGGACAGGTCGTTGGAGGCCGCGATCTTGTCGGGCACGCTCCCCGCGCCGGCCAGTTTCGCCCGGGCGGCGGTCACGGAGTCGATCACCGCGCGCTCCTGACCCGCAAAGCCTTTCACCGTCTCGATGAGATTAGGAATGAGGTCGGCCCGTCGCTGGAGTTGGTTGTCCACCTGGGCCCACTTGGCCTTGATGTCGGTATCCATGGCGACCAGCTGGTTCCATTTCGAGGCGGTCAAACCCCCGATCCCGACGACGAGCAGGGCGATAACCCCCAAGACAATCCACACTGGTTTCATGCGCACTCGCTCCTTTTCGGTTTCAGTCGATACCGCACCCTACCACGATCCGCCCGCTCCGCCGCCACCCGATCCGCCCCCGCCGAAACCGCCAAATCCCCCGCCCCCGAACCCTCCGCCGAATCCTGTGCCGGACCAGCCGCCGTGCCGGCCACCCGACCACGCCCCGTAGCCGCCGCCCACGCCGCCTCCGATCCCCCATGGCAGCCAGCCGGTTCGCCGCCTGCCGACCCCGCGGCCGCCCGAGGCGGCACGTCGGTCCGCCGCAGAGACGGCGACAGCGACGAGAATCAGCAGGACGAATACCACCAACAGAACGCCGGTCCATCGAAACCCGACCTGGCCCGCGCGCTGCCGAGGTTTGGCCTGCGCCCCCGATCCGGGCGTTCCGCCCGCCTGACCGAGAATCGCCGCCGCCAGCGCCTCGGTTCCCTGCACGATCCCGTCGGCGTACCGGCCGGCCCGAAACAGGGGAATGACGGCCCGATCCCGGATCTCCCCGACCTTACCGTCGGGCAGGATACCCTCGAGGCCGTAACCGGTGGTGATCCGCATCCGCCGGTCCTGAACCGCCACCAGGAACAAGACCCCGTTATCCTTCCCCTGCTGGCCGATCTTCCAGCGGTCGAAGACCGCAATCGAGTAGTCCTCGATCGAATCCGGTGCCGTGGAGGGCACCACCAGGACCGCGATCTCGGCCCCGGTTCGTCCCCGGACCTGCTCGATGATCCGGACCAGTCGTTGGCGGACGTCTTGACCGAGCACGCCGGCCCGATCGGTGACCGGACCCTCGGGTGATGGGATCTCGGCCGCGGTAGCGTGCCCGCCCGCTACCAGCGCCGCCAGGACCAAGAACGCCGCCCAGAGCGCGAGGCTACGCCGGGAGCGCATTCGCCACCCGCACGAGGTGCTGAAATTCCTCCAGCACGCCTTGGTACAGCAGATCAATCTCCGATCCCGTCACGCGCGCCTCGCCGCGCTTGAGCTGCCACGCCTTGCGGAGGTGCGCCACGCGGACGCCGAACTGGGTTTCGACTCGCCGGAACACCGCCTCGGTGCCGCCGCTCTCATCCGCCCGCGCCAAGTGCAGAAGCGTCCGGGCCAACACGACCAAGCCGCTCGCCGCCGCGGTGAGGACGATCTGCAGGTCCTTCGGGGATGGGGAGGATTCGAGGTACGCCTGCCGGAGCTTGAGCAGCGTCCCGCGCAGTTCCTGCTCGCACTGGCGGCGCAGCGCTCCGACCTCGATCTGCAGCCCGGCCAAAACGTCCGGTCCGCAGAGCATCCGGTGGCGCTCTTGCATGTCGAGGAGCTCGATGGGAAAGACGTCCAGCGCGTCGCGCAGGAACTCCACATCGAAGAACACGGGCGTGGCGAATCCCTGGCGGGCCCAACCGCGGAGCTTCCCGGATGCCTTGCGCAGCGCCGCCGCGGTGACCTCGGCGAGGAGGACCGCCACGTTGATATCTGAGCGCCCCGGAACGTGCTCGCCGGTGACCGCGCTTCCGTACAGGAAGACGGCGACGAGGTCGCTCCCGTACAGATACTGCACCTCCCCCACGAACTCATTGAGCACCTGCTCCATGCGTCACCTACCCCTGATGTGGCAACGGGAGACGAAACGAACCATCAGCCCTGGAAGCCGCGTCAATAGCTCGCACCGATGGTATTCTAGTGAGATGCGCCGGGATTGGCAAGGAGACAGAAAGGGCGGGAAACCGCGGGAACACGGCGGCGACGCTTCGCGAGTCGCACGCCGGGACCTCAATCCCCGCCGGGAGAGCCGGCGTCCGATCGTCGGGAGTCTTCCTCCGTGTCCCGGATGATGTCCGAGGCGTTGGAGAAGGCGAGTTGCTGACATTCGCGCAGGATATCCGACACGTCCTGAAGCGCCTTGACATGGACCTGACCGAGCGAGGAGGTGGCCGGATCCTGCAGCGCCGTCTGCAGCCCATCGAGGAGCCCCTCGATCGCCTGGACATGCTCCACCATCAGCGCCACCCGGCGCTGGAGGCGCGTCCGGATCGCATCCTGGGAATCCGCCGACTCGACCTCCATAGAACCTCCACCCGTCTCGAGGCCTGCTTCTGCGGGAACCGGAACACCAAACCCCGCGGGGAGCATGGCATCTCAGGAGCCGTTACGAAATAACTTGTCCATTTGTTGTAATTTCGTTACGGCTCCTTATGCCGTTCCCGAAATGTCTCCGGTCAAGTTATTCTTTGAGAACGGCTTAACGGGGGCCCATCAAATCTCGATTCCGCTCGCTCCTCCTTTCATTGAGTAGATGACGACATTGCGGTTGTCAAGGTCGGGGCGCCGCCGATCCTCAGCTCCGGCTGACGTCCGTCGGCGGCAGCACCTCGTCCTGGATCCGCCGCAGGTGGTAGAGCATCGTCTCCGTCTGGAGCTGCACCATGTCGTGGGTGATGACCTGATCTTTCTTGACGGCGGTGCGCAGCGTGGCCCCGTCGAGCAGGCCCAAGGGGACGCACCCCTCCCGCTTGGCCACGCAGGCCAGGTCGTTCACCCCGTAGAGCGTGAAGCCGCCGCCGCCATCCAGGATGGTGCCCGCCTTCAGGTCGGCCTTGGCGGCGCCCAGGACCTCCGCCAGCAACCCGTGCCGCGGCACCACCGTCGGCTCCCCATCCTCGACGGCCCAGACGATGGACAGCGGGATCTCGTTGGTGACCAGGTGGTAGGGGGTGTGGAACGTGAAGTACTCGCCGGTGTGCACGACGTCGAAATACCCGAGGTCCTGCTGGATCTGGGGGTGGGTGGCCCGGACGACGACGAACACCCCGGGGGTCACGCTGCGCAGGTAGTCGATGGAGCCGTCGGCGTTCTTGAGGGGCCGCGCGTAGTCCACCACGCCCCGGTTGTTGAGGAGGCCGCCCTCGGCCTTGAGTCGGAAGACATTGGCCATCTCGTAGATGCCGGCCACCGGCCCGTGCATTCCCCGCACGTCGGGGATGAGCCCGGTGGCGTTGGCGATGCAGGACATCTCGATGGCGGTCTTGGTCGCATCCCGGAACGTCACCAAGAAGTGGGGGTTGACGTTGAGCTGCTTGGCCTCGGCGGCGAGCGTGTCGGGGGTGCAGTACAGATCCAGCTTCCCCAGGCTGGCCGGCGTCTTGCCCACCGCCACGATCTCGAACCCCAGGCCGCCCCAGCGGTCCACCAGCTCGGTGATCAGGCCGGGCTCGTCGCCGCTCGACACGGAATAGACCACGCCGGCCCGCTCCGCCATCTGGTGCAGGATCGGGCCGATCACCACGTCCGCCTCGACGTTCAGCATGATGATGTGCTTCCCGCCCTGGATGCAGCGATAGGCCACGCTCGCCCCCACCTCGGGGACGCCCGTCCCCTCCACCACGCAGTCCACCTCCAGGGCGGGCATCAGGTGGCTGTCCTGGGTGATCACCGGCTTCCCGGCCCGCAGCGCGTCGTTGATCGGGCCCAGCTGTTCCGAGAACACGATGTCCTGCTTCTTCACGCCGTTGATCTCATACGCCCGGATAGCGACCTCCGGGCGGATGTCACAGATCACGGCGTTGCGCATCCCTTTCATGAGCGCCGTCTGGCAGATCGCCCCGGTGATCATGCGGCCGGCCCCCACCCAGCCGACCTTGATCGGGTTGCCGGCCGCGTGGCGCTTGAGGAGCTTCGGTGAGATCATGAGTGGTTCTCCTTTGCGAGTGAATGCCGTGCAGTGTGTGAATGAAACCGGCCTAGCCGCGCAGCGGTCCAAGACGCTCGCCGGACGATAGTGATTAGAATTGTGATCGTTATCACGTGTCAAGAGAAAACCTGTGGGGAAAGATCTCGAAACATCCGGAAACACCGTCCCCCCACCGGATGGTTGTGCGGTTGATACGAGCCGGCGGCGAGGGGCGCCCGACAGAGCCACTTGAGAAGCGGGAGTCGCAAGATGCGCAGGGCCCCTCACCAGGGCATCCTGCTCCGTACGCGATTAGAGAGCACTGGACCGGCTGGGGCGCGAAACCGGGGACTGGGCGTGAGGCTAGGCCGGGGAGGCGGTCGCGTCATGACGAGGTTACCGCGCCTCCCCGGCCGGTCGGTCAGCAGTGGGATCCACTATGCAGGGTGCCCCTTAGGAGCCGTTACGAAATAACCTAGACATCTCTTTCTATTTCGTTACGGCTCCTTATGCCGTTTCGGAATGTCTCCGCTCAACTAATTCGTTGACAACGGCTTACAGCGTGAAACAAGAGGCGCTGGCATTGTGGCGAACGTCCGGCCCTTCCACGCCGTGGCAATCAGTTTCACGGATGCGTCGGACATCGGGCCCCTCCTGGCCCTTCGGCTCTACCCTGGCGCGCACGTCCGGGCCCTCCGTGCCTTTCGGCGGCACCCGAGGAACCTCCGTCGCGGCGAAGGCCAGGCTGCCACTCACGGTGAGCACCAAGATCAGGTGCGTGATTGCGATACCGTACTTCATGATGCTCCTCCTTTCTTGCCGGATGACGATCCGGGTTACAGTGCCCCTGAGACTCCTTCTCCAGGAGCCCTCCCCGCATCTCCGATCCCTCCCCTTCACGCTGTGTCGTGTCAGGGCCAGGACTGCGGGCCCGGTGGGGCCGACCGGGGGTCAGGATTGACTAACCCCCTTCTTCGTCGTGATTCATACAGGGCAATTACGGTGCCATTTGAGATCGTCACCTGGAGCGATAAGCAGAGAGCCATAAACGCAAAAGGTTATGGGTCGTCAAAGCGGAAAAGCCACGTGGTTCGCGGGAAATCCGTGGTCCGGGGCGGTGTAAAGTTTGCCAGGAACTTTTTCCACCGCAGGACTCGATGGGAGGTCCTATGCGCAGGTAATGGCGGGCAGCAAACAGTGGCTCAGCGGCCAGGGTCGGACATCTGTGGAAAAGAGGTGAGCGCGTGAGGTCGCGCCGCCTCCACAGATTGAAACTTCGCCCAAAGAATGATAAATACACAGGCCGAAATCGGACCAGCACATCCATCGCGGCCAATGTCGGAGAGGGGATCATGCGGCGCATTAGCGAAGAGCGCGAACTGGAAAATGTCTTCACCGCGGAGCGTGCGTTCTTGTACAAGCATAGCCCAACCTGACCTACGTGCGTGACGGCCTTGGGCGAGGTCGAAGCTTTCCTCCTTCAGCACCCACAGATCCCGGCGTATCTCGTGGACGTTCGCGCGCAGCGCTCCATGTCCCAGCAGATCGCGGCGCGGTCAGGCATAGAACACGAGTCGCCCCAGATCATCGTCTTCCGGCGGGGCGTGGTCGTGTGGAGCGCCTCGCACGACGACATCACCGCCGAGGCACTCGCCCGGTGTCTTCCCGCTGCCTGAGCCGGCCAAGGGATAGAGACCTGCCCGGCTCCTAGCGATCCGGCGAGATCGAGGAGTGTAACCGAATAGGAATGAACGGGAATACGCAGCACGGAGTGAGCGTGCTCACGAGGAAAGATCGGCGAGGGGACAATTCATCGTAGACCGAAGCGAGGAAGCTGAACGCAGAGACGTGCAGGCGCGCCCGCCGACGCCCGCCGGGATGACCGCGAACCTGATCATCCCACACGAGGTCGCCTGTCGTTAGGAGCCGTTACGAAATAGCTTGTCCACTTTTTGGAATTTCGTTACGGCTCCTTATGCCGTTCCCGGGATTTCTCCGGTCAAGTTATTCTTTGACAACGGCTCACGCCGGCCGTGAGAGAACTTCGCTCTCCGGGGAATGTGCGGCGGGCATGTCGCAGGTCCCGTTGAAGACGGCCCCCTTCCATATCGTCAATCGCGGGGTACGGATAGTTCCGGTCACCGTGCTCGACTCGAGGAGTTCAACCCACCGCTTCGCAGTGACGTCCCCCAGCACCTGACCGCTGACCTGCAGAATCTCAACCCGGATTTCGGCGTTCACCAATCCGTGTTCACCGATGACGAGCGTCTCGCCGCGAACCTGCTCCCCCTCGAAATGGCCGTCGACGCGGAGTGCGCCGCTGAACTGCAGGACGCCCCGGAGATGAATCCCCGCCTCCAAGAAACCGCCGACCTCGCCCAGGTCGCTGCTTTCCGGACGCCGACGGTCCGTAAGCCGCCGCTCCTCGTCTGGAGGCTGGAGCTGTTGTCGGCGCTCCGCTTGGCGCCGGTCCAGGACGATCGGGGTGTCTCGGGCGGTCGCCAAGCGCCTCGCCACCCACGTCCAGAAGCTACCCCGCTCGCGTGTCATGACATTCGAGCCTTAGGAGCCGTTACGAAATAACCTAGACATCTCTTTCTATTTCGTTACGGCTCCTTATGCCGTTTCGGAATGTCTCCGCTCAATTTGTTCTTTGACAACGGCTTAGGAGCCGTGAGGCCTCACCCCGCCTGCCTCGGGTGTGCTTCGGCCACGCACGCGCCGGTCGCCATGTTGTGGACGATCACGTCGAGGGGTTTCCCCAGGCTGATGATGTGCACGTACAACTCGCAGATATGCGCGCCGCATCCCCAGACCTCGTCCCCAACTTTCTTACCGACCTCTCGTACCAGGAGTCGGTACGTGGCCGGAACGGCTACCCGCCCGTCCTCGTCCCGGCATGGCCAGCAGGTATAGCCGATCTCCCGTTGCGCCGTCACCTGTCTCGCTCCCCGTCGAATGGCCGCCCTCGGGCAGGGGGTACCCAGAGCGCATCGGAGCCCTCCGTGATGCGCATCGCCGCCGTCCCGATACCCGGAACGCTAGCGGACGGTCCGAAGCCTGTCAAATCTAAAGGGAGGTCGCGGCAAGTCCGGGGCGATGGTGCTCGACCCGCACGCCCACCGCATGAAATGGCTCCGGGAAGGATAGTGTGGTGGCGCAAGTGGCCACCAGACGTACGAACATGGCCAACGCCGGACGCAGAGGGGAGTCCCGACGCTCAGGCTGGAGTCACTCCTGCTCGCCGTGTCGGCTATTGGCGGCCATCGCTCACGGCGGGCGAATGCTCGCGCCGAAGCCGAGCGGCAGCTTCGTTCATCATGGCGGTGAACCATTGGGCCGTTTCGGCCCGCTCTTTCTGGAGGCGCTCGGTCCCGGCTGTGAGTCGGCTGACCTCGACGCGTAATTGCTCACACTCGTGCCGGAGTCGCTCGCATTCCTTCTGGGTAGCCTCCACGATCCTCTTGAGGTTGGCGTCCTCCTGGACAATACAGCGAATACCCGCGAGGACAGTCGGACCTTCTTCCATCCACCGAAACACGTGCTCCTGAGGTGTACCCGCCATCTCGCTGGTCATGCTCTGTCCTCCCTGGCTGTTTGTGGGCTAATGAAGATGGTTGTTCGCCCGTTCTTTTCTAGAATATTCCGAAGGAGATGGATAACGCTGAGTCAGGCAGAGCATAGACCGTGCCCAAGCTTTCAGAAATACAAAAGGCCACGACTCGTGATTCACGCAACCGTGTAATCCCAAGTAGTTGCGAGGGAGTGGGTGGCGAGGCGCGTTGGGAGGACGATTCCGCAACTCTGCAGAAACTGATAGCTTTCCCGACGGTACAATATAGGAAGCGAGGCGGACCTTCGAGCGGCGGCCGACGGGCTGGATATCCCTGCGGGATGGGTCGGGCTCGTGACTATCGGACGAGAAATGGTGCGGGAGGGGGGAATCGAACCCCCACGCGCTTTCGCGCACAAGATTTTAAGTCTCGCGCGTCTGCCTATTTCGCCACTCCCGCAGCGCATGCGCCGACATGATACCTACCACAGCCTGCGGACGATTGTCCACTGGCGCATACGAACAGTCGGCGGTCGGCTATCCGCCTCGAGCAGAAACGGAAGCTCTGAGAGCCGCGACCCATTTCCTCCATCGCATGGACGGCTCGCCAGAAGTACAAAGGCCCCTGCTGCGATCGATCGGAGCACGGTTCCAACATACGGAGGCGAATGGCGACGCTAACAATCTCACGGGCTGCTTACCACACGTGAGGCCGCATATGTGGATCCTGGGGGGTAGAGTTCTTATGGACCACACCGGACAAGCGGCATTCTTAGATGTTTCTCTTGTCGTGGCATAACACATATGTTATGTATTCATCATGCCATGGACGATCGACTACTACAGCGAGGCGGTCCGGCTAGAAATCGAGGCCCTGCCCGTGGGAATCCGGGCGGCCTACGCCCGACTGACCGAACTCCTCGAAGAGTTCGGCCTCGACAAGAAGACGCCAGGAACGCCCACACGTGAGCTTGCGCTTGCCCGTCGGCGGCAACGGGAGGTACGTACGCTATGACCAGGAAGACACCGCGGCTCACCCATCGCCAGATGGTGGAGCGGTGGAAAAATGACCCGACGTTTCTGAAAGGGTACGCCGAGCTCGACACCGAGTTCGCGCTGCTGCGGGAACTCCTCCTCGCCCGGCAACAGGCGGGGCTGAGCCAGGCCGGGGTCGCGAAGAAGATGGGAACCAAAGCACCGGCGGTGACGCGGCTAGAGACCTCGCTGTCGGGGAGCACACACTCCCCGACGATCGCCACCTTGAAGAAGTACGCGAAGGCGGTGGGGTGCTCGCTGGAGATCCGGTTGGTGCGGAGACGGGCAGCCGAAGGGTAAGATGAGAAACCACCCGGAAGCTGATCGCTGAAAGCTGAAGGCTATACTACTTGGAGGCGCGGGGCGGATTCGAACCGCCGAGTAAAGGTTTTGCAGACCTCCCCCTTAACCACTTGGGTACCGCGCCACACCGTGCATAATAGGCGATCTCGCCAGAGCGGTCAACCTGAACCATCATTGGGGCGCGGGCCGGAAGGATCCGGCACGTGACGCGCGTGTTGATGAGTGCAATGCGTCTCGCCGTGCGCCGCGGGGCGTCAGCGAAGCGACGGGTGGTCCGGCGCCTCGCTCGCCGCTCGCAACGTCTCGAGCGCGGTGGCCAAGGCGGCGCGCTGCTCGGGGGTGAGCCCTTCGAACTCGATGCCGCTCTGGTGATGGAAACGGCGATCACCCTCCAGTGTCTGTTCGCTCCCGCGGACTTCGGTCCATACGACCCGGCCGGTGAGCCGGACCCGTCCAAAGGCGGGCGGGAGATCCAGGTGACACATCCCCCCCTGGCGCATCGGCTCTAGGTGCTCGATGCGCGCGCCCGTGGGGCTGAGATCGAGGAGTCGCACGAGGTGGAGTTCCAGTTCGGAGCCGCGAAGATGCCGCGCAACGGTCAGCCGCGCGGCGCGGCGGCGGTCGGATGTCTCGGCCATGGTCTGCTCCTTCGTCCCGCCCGCGGTCGACCGGTCAGGTGTGGGCGCTCCGCGAGGACCCCTGGTCCCCGATCGAAAGGGCCGCTGCGTCGCTCGTCCTCCGTATGGGAGAACCAGCCCAGCTTCCGAGAAGCCCGGCAGCACCTCGATGCATACCAGAGAGCGCGATCGTATCGGACGCGGAGACCGGATGGGCCGTGAGTGTTCAGCGCCCCAGCCGGGACACCGGTTGATGCGGGACCAAGTCGATGGAAAGGCTATGCCAAGCGCGCATTGGTGTCAAGCGCGGAGCTAGCGAGGCCGCGGCCTGAAGATCTCAGGTCATCCCGAAGCATCCTGTTCGAATTTCTCCGCAGGCCGAATAAACGCGCCCGCGGCGCGTGTGGGTTGGGAGCCCGATTCTTAGGAGCCGTTACGAAATAACCTATACCTCTTTTTCTATTTCGTTACGGCTCCTTATGCCGTTTCGAAATGTCTCCGCTCAACGTATTCTTTGACAACGGCTTACAACCAGTTGAACGGCAGTCCCAGCAGCTTCTCATCGTATTGCCGGGCCGCGCAGTCGTTGGTGACCACCAGGCCCAGGCGCGCCTTGTGCTCCCTGACGAAGTCGCCGAGGCCCCGCAGTTCGCGCGCGTTCACGGTGGAGGCGTGCTTGATCTCGACGGCCACGCGACCGAAGTCACCTTCGAGTATCAGATCCACCTCTGCGCCGCCGCCGGTGCGGTAGTACGAATACTCATGCCCCACGCCCAGCGCATTCAACTGGCGGAGGATTTCCTCCACCACCATCCCCTCCCACGAGGCGCCCATCTGGGGGTGGCTCAACAGCGCGTCGGTGTCCGGGATGCGCAGGAGCGCGTGCAGCAAGCCGCTGTCGCGCAAATATCCCCGGGGGTGCTTCACCACCCGCTTCACCACGTCCTGCGTGAAAGCGGGGATGCGCCGCCAAACAAAGGTGCCGTGCGCGATCTCGAAGTAATCCCGTACCGTCGGCTGGGACACGGCGAGCGCCCGCGCCACTTCGGCATTGTTCAACACCCGCCCCGACAGCCCGCCCAGCATGGCCAGAAATCGCCGGAACCGGACATCGTCCAACCCCGGAAAGAAGCGCTTCACGTCCCGGTACAGGTAGGTCTGGAGGTATTGCTCCACCCAGCGCTCGCGGAATTCGTCCCCGGATTCAGCCACGGCTCGGGGAATCCACCCCGGAACCAGAACTCGTGCGCTCGCGCCACGTCCCCGCGCGCCCTCAACCCCTCGATCAGGTCTGCGGGCTTGGCCTTTCGGTCCCGCAATCGGCGCAAGATCGAGTCCCGCCCGCAGGTCTGCGTCGCCTCCTCCCAGGACAACGGTGCCAGCTCAATGATCCCGACCCGGCCCGCCAGACTCTCCGAGACCGACCGCAACAGCTCCGGCGAGCTGGAGCCGGTGACGACGAATCGGCCCTTCTCCGCGCGGTGTTCGTCAATCGCCACCCGAAGCGCAGAGAACACCTCTGGTGTCAACTGGACTTCATCCAGCGCTACCCGTCGGGAATGGAGGCGAAAGAACGCATCCGCGTCGCGGGAAACGACCTCATGATCCGCCCGCCGCTCCAGGTCGAAATACTGCCAGCCTTCCGGCAGAGTCTGGAGCAATGTCGTCTTGCCACATTGCCGGACACCGATGACGGCGACACACGGAAACATCCCCAGATACGACTGTAGCAGCCCTTCGTAGGCTCGTTTCATACCGTGCATTATCAAACGCATTGTTTAGATTTGCAAGGTATAAAACTCAGCACACCGCACGCAAAAGAAAACCCGGGATTGCAGGCGTTTCGCCCACAATCCCGGGTTGCTTTCTTTGGAGCGGGAAACGGGATTCGAACCCGCGACCCCAACCTTGGCAAGGTTGTGCTCTACCAGCTGAGCTATTCCCGCATCGGCAGAGGAAGATAGCAAGAAAAACCCAGATCTGTCAATTCGTTTCTTCCTGTAGCCTCGCCGATAGCCCCAGGTGATCGAGGCCTTTGTGCGTTTTGTGCCTCTTGTGGCGAGAAAGCTCGGTTCACATCTGCAGCGCGTCCATCACGGGTCCCATGCCTGCGTCCACCGTCAGCGGCGCGGTCGAGCGCTTGACCGCCGTGTCGGGGTCCTTCAGACCGTGGCCGGTCAGGATGAGCACCACCCGATCGCGTGGTGTGAATCCGCGGGTCTTGACCCATTTGACGAGGCCGGCCACGGACGCGGCGGAGGCCGGCTCACAGAACACGCCTTCGGTCTGCGCCAGCAGCGCGTACCCGGTCAAAATCTCCTCGTCGGAGACGACATCGATGGCCCCCTCGGACTGCTGCAAGGCGTCTGTCGCCCCCTGCCAGCTCGCCGGGTTTCCGATCCGGATGGCGGACGCGATCGTCTCCGGCTTCTCCACGACGTGCCCCAGGACGATGGGCGCCGCGCCCTCGGCCTGCCATCCGATCATCCGCGGCAGGCGAGAAATCTTCCCGATCCGATGGTACTCCCGGTATCCCCGCCAGTACGCCGTGATGTTGCCGGCGTTCCCCACGGGCATGAACTGGTAGGACGGCGCACCCTCCAGTTGTTCGCAGATCTCGAAGGCCCCCGTCTTCTGCCCCTCGATCCGATCCGGGTTCACGGAATTGACGAGGACCACAGGATGCTTCTCCGAGATCTCCCGGACGAGCCGCAAGGCGTCATCGAAATTCCCGCGGATCTGCAGGACCTGCGCGCCGTGAAACATGGCCTGGGCCAGCTTCCCCAGGGCGATCTTTCCTTCCGGGATCAGGACGAAGGCCCGGATCCCCGCCCGTGCCGCATAGGCCGCCGCCGAGGCGGAGGTGTTCCCGGTGGAGGCACAGATGACGGCCTTCGCGCCGCGCTCCACAGCCTTGCTGATCGCCACCGTCATCCCGCGATCCTTGAACGACCCGGTCGGATTCAGCCCCTCATACTTGAGGTATACCTCGCAGCTCAAACCCAACCGCTGCCGCAGGCGGTCCGCCCGAATGAGCGGCGTGTTCCCCTCGTTCAGCGTGACGACCGGCGTGGCATCCGTCACGGGCAGGTACTGGCGGTACTCGTGAATCAACCCTCGCCATAACATACGTGCGTCCTCCGCGTTGTCGATTCGTCAATTGGTCGAGTCGTCAACTCGCAACAGCGAGTTGGCATGTCGACACATCGACTCGTTGACTCATCGACCAATCGCCCCCAATCACTCAGGCTGCTCAAAAAGGCCCAGATGCAAGGCGGAGCACGGAGCGCCGAGTGAGGCGTACTGGGATGTACGCCGCAACGAGCGCGCGAGTGGTCCAACGCAGCAGATGGGCCTTTTTCAGCAGCCGGCTATTCCTCGGCGCCCTCGACGCGGATACAGACGGTGTCCTGGGCGATCACGTCCAGGGCGTTGATGCGCTGCAGCGACCGCCGCATATCCCCCTCCACCGCGGCGTGCGTCAGCATCACGATAGGCACCGCGGCGGCTTCATCCCGGCCCTTCTGGATCATGGAGGCGATGCTGATGTGGTTCTCGCCCAGGACGCCGGACACCCGGGAGAGCACGCCCGGCTGGTCCAGCGCCATGACCCGGAGATAATACCGGCTGGAGATCCGCTCCATCGGCCGCAGCGTGATCTCGGACCCTACCGCACCGGTCGGGAGCAGCCCCGCGCGGGCGGGTCGGTGATACACGATGTTGTGGGCGATCTCCACGATGTCGGCCACCACGGACGAGGCCGTCGGCATCTGCCCGGCACCGCGGCCCGAGAACATGAGGGAGCCGCAGGAATCGCCGCGGATGTGCACGGCGTTATACACGCCGCCGACCGACGCCAAGAGGTGTGCCTCGGGGATCATCGTCGGGTGTACCCGGACCTCCAGTTCCCCCTGGTCCTCCTTGGCGATGGCCAGAAGCTTGATGCGATAGCCCAACTGCCGGGCGAACTCGATATCGATCGCCTCGATCTTCTGGATTCCCTCAACGTAGATATCGGCGAACCGGATGTAGCCGCCGTAGGCCAGCGAGGCCAAAATTTGCAGTTTGTGCGCCGCGTCGATCCCGCCCACATCGAGCGTCGGATCCGCCTCGGCATATCCCTTGGCCTGCGCTTCGGCCAGGACCGATGCGAACGCCTCCCCCGTCGCCGTCATCTTGGTCAGAATGTAGTTGGTGGTCCCGTTCACGATCCCCATGATGGAGAGGATCCGGTTGGCGACCAGGCCCTCCTTGACCGAGCGGATGATGGGAATGGCGCCGCAGACGCTGGCCTCGAACCCCAGATCCACGTGCTTCTCGGCCGCCGCGCGGTAGATCTCCAACCCGTGTTCGCCCAGGAGCGCCTTGTTGGCGGTGACCAGGTGCTTCCCGTTCGCCACGGCTTCCAGGCACAGCGTCTTGGCCACGTCCGTCCCGCCGATCAATTCCACCACGATGTCGATCTGGGGATCCCTGACGACATCCAGAGCGTCCGTGGTGACCAGTTTCAGATCGACGGGAATCCGGGGGGGAGTCCTACGCACCGCGATCTTCCGGATGCGGAGCTTCGCGCCCACGCGCCGATCCAAGAGGTCGGGGTGCTCTTGGAACAGTTTCACGACTCCCGACCCGACCGTCCCCAACCCCAGCAGGCCAACGCTGATCGTCTTCATCCCACAACCTTTCCTTTGCGCTTTCCTAACGGCAGCAGAATCACCGGCGTAGACCGCGGAACGCTTGGCGCCGGGACCCGCTCATAATCACCCCAACACTCGTGAGAGCCCCGTGGACCAGGTCTCGCGGATGGTCTGGACCGGAAGCGAGATCGCGAATCCCGTCCCGTCAAGCGCCAGCGCTTCACCGCCCACCTCGCCGAGACGCCGGCATGGTACACCCTGCCCGCGGGCGATCTGCTCCACCCCGGCGACATCGGTCGGCCGGACGCTCAGGATGATCCGCGAGGCGGATTCCCCGAACAGCAGCGTATCCGGCCGGAGGTCGCCCGGGATCGTGAGGCGCGCGCCCAGCGGAGCCCCGGGGCCCGTCATGCAGCATTCCGCCAGCGCCACGGCCAAGCCGCCGTCCGCGCAGTCATGGGCCGAACGGACCAGCCCCGCCCGGATGGCCTCCAGGCAGACGGTTTGCACCCCGCGCTCGCGGTCCAAGTCGAGCCGCGGGCACCGCCCCGTCTCGAGCCCGTGCACGACCTGGAGATACTCGCTTCCGCCGAGTTCGTCCCGCGTCTCGCCCAGCAACAGAACGACGTCCCCGGCCGCCTTGAACCACTGGGTGGTCGCGTGCCGGATGTCGTCCAGGATTCCTACCATCCCGATGATCGGCGTCGGGAGGATCGCCGTCCCGAGCGTCTCGTTGTACAGGCTGACGTTGCCGCCGGTGACCGGCGTCCCGAACGCCCGGCAGGCGTCGCCGATCCCGCGCACTGCCTCGGCGAACTGCCACATGATCTCCGGCCGCTCCGGGTTTCCGAAATTGAGGCAGTTGGTGACGGCCAGGGGTCGCGCCCCGGAACACACCACGTTCCGCGCCGCCTCGGCCACGGCGAGCTTCCCGCCCTCGTACGGGTCCAAGTAGGTGTGTCGGCCGTTTCCGTCCGCCGAAAGCGCGAGCCCCTTCCCCGTCCCCTGCACCCGCAGAACCGCCGCATCCGATCCCGGCTCGACCACTGTGTTGCAGAACAGCATGTGATCGTACTGCTGCCAGACCGGGAGCTTCGAGGCGATGTTGGGTGAGGCCAGCAGCGCGAGGAGGGTCTCGTCCAGCTTCGCCGGGACGGGGAGGCGCGAGAGGTCGGCCCGCTCCGTCTCGGCGAGATATGCCGGTCGTGCCATCGGCCGGTGATAGACCGGCCCTTCCTCCGCCAGATCCCGGGCCGGGATCTCCGCCACCACCCGATCCCCCTGCCTCACGCGCATCAGGCCGTCGCCGGTCACCCGCCCAATGTGTGACGGCGTCCAGATCCCACTTCTCGAAGATCCGCATGACCTCCTGCTCGCGCCCCTGCTTCACCACGATCAGCATCCGCTCCTGGGACTCCGAGAGCATCACCTCGTACGGAATCATCCCCGTCTCCCGGACCGGCACCTTGTTCGAGATCGATCTCGATCCCCGTGCCGCCCCGGCTGGCCATCTCGCAGGTCGAACAGGTGAGCCCGGCCGCCCCCATATCCTGGATGGCCACCACGGCGTCGCCCGCCATGAGCTCCAGACACGCCTCGATGAGCAGCTTCTCCCGGAACGGATCGCCCACCTGGACCGTGGGCCGCCGCTCCTCCGAACCCTCGTCAAAGGTCTCCGAGGCCATGGTGGCCCCGTGGATTCCGTCACGGCCGGTCTTGGCGCCCACGTAGAGGACCGGATTCCCGTCGCCGCTGGCCCGCGCCAGGAAGATGCGATCCTTGGGCGCGATGCCGAGGCAGAAGACGTTCACCAGCGGATTCCCGGCGTACGTCTCGTGGGTGAACAGCTCCCCCCCGACGGTCGGCACCCCGACCGCGTTCCCGTACCCGGCGATCCCGGCCACGACCCCGCCGGCCAGGAAGCGGCTCTTCACGTCCGTGAGCGGGCCGAAACGCAGCGGGTCCAGGAGCGCGATCGGCCGCGCCCCCATCGTAAAGATGTCCCGGATGATGCCCCCCACGCCCGTGGCGGCGCCCTGGCGGGGCTCGATGAACGAGGGGTGGTTGTGGCTCTCCATCTTGAAGACGATGGCCAGGCCGTCCCCGATGTCCACCACCCCGGCGTTCTCCCCCGGCCCCTGCAGGATGCACGGACCCTGGGTGGGCAGCGTCCTCAGATGGACGCGGGAGCTCTTGTAGCTGCAATGCTCCGACCACATGACGGAGAAGATGCCGAGTTCGGTAAAGTTTGGCGCACGACCCATGATGGCGAGAATCCGCTGATACTCCTCGGGCGTGATGCCGTGCTGGGCAATCATGTCGGGCGTGATGGTCGTAGGTTCGCGCATGGTGTCCCTAGCAGGCTGGTGAAAAAGGCCCATCTGCCACGTTGGCCCGCCTCGGCACTCGCTGCGACGTACTTCCAGTACGCCTCGCTCGGCCTCCGGCGTGCCGCCTTGCATCTGGACCTTTTTGAGCAGCCTGAAGAAAGGGGAACGTCAGCATTCTCTTAGAGTCGGGTGGTCGTATTGGAAAACGAGTCACATGCGGTTCGGCGGTTCTATCGAACCGTGAACCGTCGAACAGTCGAACGCTTTACGGATTTACCGCGGGAGAGCCGCATCCAACATGGCGTCGAACAGCAGCCGACCGTCCTCCGATCCCAGCAGCGGCTCGGCGGCCCGCTCCGGATGCGGCATGAGCCCGACCACGTTCCGCCCCTCGCTGCAGATCCCGGCGATGTGCTCCAGCGCACCGTTCGGGTTTGCCGCCGCCGTGAGCTGGCCATCGGGGGTGGCGTAGCGGAAGACGATCTGGCCGTTCGCCCTGAGCGCCGCGAGGACCTCGGGGGTCGCGAAGTAACGCCCCTCGCCGTGCGAGATGGGCATCTTCAGGATCTGACCCGGCCGCAGAGCCCGGGTGAACGGAGTGTCCGCATTCTCCACGCGAAGGTGCACCCACCGGCAGCGGTACTGCAGGGAGTCGTTTCGAAGGAGCGCCCCGGGCAAGAGGCCCGCCTCGCAGAGGATCTGGAATCCGTTGCAGCTCCCGATCACCGGGCCGCCGCTCTTCGCGAACCGGATCACCGCCTCCATCACCGGCGAGAAACGCGCGATCGCCCCGCAGCGCAGGTAATCCCCGTGGGCGAACCCGCCGGGCAGGATGAGGCAGTCGTATCCTGCCACCGAGGTCTCCTTGTGCCAGACATACCCCCAGCCGACGCCAAGGACGTCCTGCAACACGTGGGCGAAGTCCTGGTGACTCCAGGTACCCGGAAAGACCAGCACGCCGACCTTCATCCGGCCACCTCGCTGATCTGGAACACGTACTCCTCGATCACCGGATTGGCCAGCAACTTCCGACACATCTCGTCCACCTTGGCCTTGGCCGCCGTCGCGTCGGTCTCGTTCAGTCGCAGGACCATGAACTTCCCGATCCGGCAATCGTGCACGGTCGAAAATCCCAGACTGGCGAGGCCGCTCTTCACGGTGTCGCCCTGCGGGTCCAGCACGCTCTTCTTGAGGGTCACATGTATCCGGGCCTCAATCATGTTCGCCCTTTCGTCACACGTCCGGTTGAGGAATATCGATATTCCATAGCGACAGCGCCGACAGCTAGGCGGCTCGGCGGCTTAGCCGCCCGACAGCCTGGAAGCATCCTGTCTCTAACCCTACTCTGTCGTCCTTCGCTTCTAGTAGGCTGCTCAAAAGGTCCAGCTGCAAGGCGGCACGCCGGAGGCCGGGGTACCCAGTCCGCTGGGTCCAGGCGTACTGGAAGTACGTCGCAGTGAGTGCCGAGGCGGGCGGGGTACCCAGCCGAAGACTGGGTCACCGCAGATGGGCCCTTTTCAACAGCCGCTGCAGATGCGCCGGAACACCTCCTGGTACGCGGCCGCCTCGCGGGCGGGGCTCCGGCGCGCGCGGTCCTTGCCGAGGCGCTCGCGCGTCGCGCGGTCCCAGAATCGACACCCGTCCGGCGTGAGCTCGTCCCCCAGCATCAGCCGGCCGGCCTGCCGCCCGTACTCCAGCTTGAAATCCACCAACATGATCTCCCGCTCCGCGAAGAAAGGCAACAGGATGCCGTTGGCGCGGAAGGTCATCTCGCGGATGGCCTTGAGTTCCTCGACAGAGGCAAGACCCAGCGCGCTGACATGCGCATCGTTCAGGAGCGGATCACCGAGCGCATCGCTCTTGTAGTACCACTCCAGGATCGGCGCCGGCAGCGGACTCCCCACCTCCATCCCGAGGCGCTTGGCGAGGCTGCCGGCCACCACGTTCCGAAGAACCACCTCCAACCGAATCATCTCGAGCCTGCGCACCAGCAGATCCCGAGTGCCGCCCACCTCCAGGAAATGGGTCGGGATCCCTTGCTGTTGGAGCAGCGTGAAGAGCGCCGCCGCAATCTGCGTCTTCATGGCCCCGCGCCGGGGCAACGTCGGGCGGGCCGCCGCCCGGTCGAATGCCGGCACGTCCTTGAACCGTAGGAGCAACCGGCCGGGATCCGTGGTCTCGAAGAGGATCTTCCACTTCCCCTCGTAGAGCTTCCGACCCCGCACAACGGCCATTTCCACCCCTCACGGGAAATTGAAGAACTCGCTTTGCCCCCGGGCGGCTCAAAAAGGTCCAGATACAAGGCGGCAAGCGATGGGTCGAGTGAGGCGTACTTCCCGTACGCCGCAACGAGCGCCCGAGCGCGCCAACGCAGTAGATGGGCCTTTTTCAGCAGCCTAAATCAGTCGAGCCCGACCCGCCGGAATATGGCATCCACGTGGCGCAGATGATACTCCAGTTCGAAGCAGCTTTCAATTTCCGCGGGCGACAGCACCGCGCCGACTTCGGCGTCGGCCAGAAGCAGCGTCCGGAACCCCTCTCCAGTCTCCCAGGCCCGCATGGCGTTCCGCTGGACCATCTGGTAGGCGGCCTCGCGCGTGGCGCCCGCCTTGGAGAGCGCCAAGAGCGCCTGCTGCGAGAAGATGACGCCGTGCGTGGCGTTCAAGTTCCGCAGCATCTGCTCCGGATAGACCCGCATTCCCTGCACGATGTCCCGGAATTTCGCCAGCAGGTAGTCCAGCAGGATGGTCCCGTCCGGCAGGATCACCCGCTCCACCGAGGAGTGGCTGATGTCCCGCTCGTGCCAGAGCGCCACGTTCTCCAGCCCGGCCTGCGCGTTGGACCGGAGCAGCCGCGCCAGGCCCGAGATCTGCTCGCACGAGACCGGGTTCCGCTTGTGGGGCATGGCCGAGGAGCCTTTCTGGCCTTCGCTGAACGGCTCCTCCACCTCCCGGACCTCGGTCCGCTGCAGGTGCCGGATCTCGGTGGCGAACTTGTCCAGCGAGGCCCCCACAATCCCGAGGACCGCCAGGTACTCGGCGTGCCGGTCGCGCTGGATGATCTGCGTGGAGATGGGTTCAGGCTTGAGTCCCAGCTTGGCACACACGTACTCCTCAACCTGGGGTGGGACATTCGCGAACGTCCCCACCGCCCCCGACAGCTTGCCGTAGCTCGCCACCTCGCGCGCCCGGGTCAGCCGCTCTGCCGCCCGCCGCATCTCCATCAGCCACATGGCAACCTTCAGGCCGAAGGTGGTGGGCTCGGCATGAATGCCGTGCGTGCGGCCGATCATGGCGGTGCGCTTGTGCCGCACGGCCAGCGTCGCCAGGGCGGCCTCCACAGCCGACACATCCTCGAGGAGGAGATCCGCCGCTTGCCGCATCTGGCAGGCGAGGCAGGTATCCAGAATATCCGAGGAGGTGAGGCCCAGGTGGATGTACCGGGAGACCGGCCCGATCTTCTCCGCCACCGCCTCGGTGAACGCCACCACGTCGTGTTTGGTCCGCCGCTCGATCTCGTCGATGCGCGGGACCAGTGCGGCCATGTCGAAGTTGGCCTTGGCCTTGATCTCGGCCACGGCCTCCTTCGGCACCACACCCAGCTCGGCCCAGGCCTCGCAGGCCAGGATCTCGATGGTGAGCCAGAGTGAGAACCGGTTCGCCGGCTCCCAGATGGCCGCCATTTTCGGTCGGGAATACCGCGGGATCATTTCCGCTCCTTCAGGAAAGGTTGCGCTGCCATTCCAGACATCCGGCGGCGGTCTCCCGCCCCCGTGCTACCGCCGCCGGCCCCACACATCGTCCGCAGGCTATCACAGACAGACGCCAGAGACAACGGCGGGCAGGGGTTATCACCAAAGGAAAAACCGGCGAGCTGCACCCAGAAACGGCAACGCGCCTCGACCTTGCACCTATTTCGACTGCACACCGGGGGTCTGCTTCTGAACCACTCCCTCCTCCCTAACATTGATTTTTCCACTCCCCAAAATCGTTATATCCTTCCCACGGATGACGACCGTACCGTCTTTCTTCATCTGGATCGACGCTGCCCCGGTCCGAAGGACGATCTCCTCACGGGCTTCAATCACCATCGTATGGCCCGCCCGGTAGATCACGCTTCCCCCTGTCTGCTCCATCTTGTTGCCGCCGGCCGTGACATTCACGTCCCGACCGACGCTGACTGTCTGTGTCCTCCCAACGGCGATCTGTTGGTCGCTGCCGATCCGAATCGTCTGCCCGGCGCCGACCGTCGTTGACTCCATGGACCCCACCGTGATGGTACGGTTCCTCCCCACCGCCTCGAAGTCATCAACACCGACATTGAGGCTCCGGTTGGCGGAAACGGACACGGACTGATTCCCATTGACGACCACGTTCTGGTCCGTGGCGGCGGCTCCGGGCCGCGCGGAGTCCGTCGCACCCATCCCGGTGATCACGATGAACACTCCCAGGATCGACACCCATGTCCTCATAGAGTCCCCCTTCTTCAGGAAAGGTGCCACAACATCATCGGCATGCGATCGGAGGCCAGAACACGGAGGAGGAAATTCAGTGGCGACCAAGGCCCAGCGTCTCGACTGGGACACCCGCACCTGCCATGGAAATGACCGAAACAAGGATCGGAAATCGGGGACACTCGAAACGGCCAGGACGCTATCATCGGCTCCTTGGGGTGTCAAGGCGGGCACGGCAGGATAGGGCAAATGCAGATGGAGAGGGATTGCCGAGGGCGACCAACGCACCCCCCCAGGCCGCTTTGCCGTACTCCGGCAGGAAGTGACGCAGTCGCTGGGGACCGGCCACGCGACCCGCCCACAGGCCGCGCGAACCGCTACCGCTCCCAGATATCGTCCAGCGAGAGGTGTAGCGCCGCGCTCATGCGCTGCAGATCTTCCACGACGTTCTGGCGGAGGGGGATCCCCGTGGCGCTGCGCTCGCGGTGGGTCAGGTTCCCGCGCTCGCCGGGGTACCGGATCCGGCCCGTGGCCCCCACGGTGGGGGTTGCATGCAGCTTCTCGATCATGGCGTCCATCAAGTCCTTGAAGTCCCCACCGGTCGGGAAGGCGTCGATGCGCAGGGCACAGAAGACATGCGTGTGCTCGCCTTTTCTGCGGAACATGCTCCCGCCATCTCCGGAGAGGAGACCCGTGAGAATGTCCGAGACCAGTAGGAGTCCGAATCCTTTGTGCACACCGTTCTGGGGGGTGCTCCCCAGGGGCAGAATGGCGCCTTCGGTTGCGAAGTAGCGTTTGGGGTCCGTGATGGGCCGCCCTTCGGAATCTACCGCCCACCCCTCCGGCATCGGCTTCCCGGCCCACTGAAGCATGTGTAGCTTGTTGGCGATGGCCATGGTCGGCGCCATGTCCAGCACGAAGGGGCCGTGCTTCCGGCCGGGCGCCGCGAACGCCAGCACGTTGTTTCCGATGAGCCTCCCCCTGCCCCCCGGCGCGGCCACGGTTGACCCTCCCGAGGAGGAGTGGAGGCCGATCATGTCCTGGTTGGCCGCCATCAAGACGTAGTAGGCACCCGCTCCGGAATGGTGACTATTACAGACCGTCGCCCACCCCGTCCCGTGTTCTCGGGCCATCCGGAGACATTCGGTCATGGCGTGGTGGCTCACCACGGCTCCCAACCCGTTGCCCCCGTCCACCGAGGCCGTGGTGGGGCTCCCCAGGGCCACCCGGATCTCCGGCGTGGGGTTGATGGCCCCGGTCTGCAGCCCCCGGATGTAGGTCCCGTGGAGGTTGATGACGCCGTGGGAGTCAATTCCGCGCAGATCGGCATCCACCAGAATCTTGGCGGCCAAGTCGGCATCGCCGGGGGGAACGCCCACCCCGCGGAAGGCCGACGACACGAAACGATCGAGCCTCTCCGGGTTCGCTCTTCTCGGTGCACCGTTCCCCATTGCGTACCCCCATACGAACGCCCCGCCCGCCGGAACGTGATCTTTCTGTCGGCCGTTCACGCGAGGCCACCACCCCACGCTTCAGTGGTAGCCCAATGGGTGGGGCCGGTCAGCGCTTGGGCTGGTCGAGGCGGAAGACCATCTGCGTCGGACGGACGAAGCGCAGGGCGATGAGGAGCAGGACCATGATCATGGTCATGTACATCACGGCCATGGCGTCCACGGAATAGACGGGGCGGACCCCGCCCGCGAAGACGTTGTAGAACAGGGCCACGACCAGCGTCTGGGAGCCGGCGCCGGAGACCAGGAAGGTCAGCTCGAAGTTCGAGACCGTGTTCACGAGGACGAGGATCCCGGCCGTGAGGAGTCCGGGCAGGGTGAGCGGCAAGAGGACGCGGCGGAAAATCTGGAACCGGTTGGCGCCCATCATGGCCGCACCCCACTCGAGGTTGACGCTGATCTGTTCGAAGAAGGGCATGAGGATGAAGATGGCCAGGGGCACCATCGGGACCATCACGGCCAGGATGACGCCGGCCACGGTCCCGCCGATCCCGTACCGGAACATGGTGGTCGCAAGCGGGATGCCGTAGGTCATCTGGGGGATGAGCAGCGGCAGAAAATAGAGCAGGAGCAGCACCGGCTTCCACCGGAAGTTGCGGCGCGCCAGGATGTACGCGGCCGGGAACCCCATGAGCAGGGCCAGAACCACCACGGTCAGCGCCACGAAGACCGTCACCCCGAGGACCTGGGCGAGGCCGAACTCCGTCCAGGCGTAGCTGTACCACTCGGTGGTGAGCGAGCGCGGGAAACGGGGTGCCGAACCACCGCTTGGCGAACGAGCTCACCACGACATGGCTCACGATCCCCAGCAGGTTCAGGATGAACCCCAGAACGAACACATAAACTGCCAGTCCCCACAGTCGGCCGCGCATAGACCTTCCTCAGTGACGAATCGTCCGGAACTCACAAAGTCAGTCGTAAAACTGACAACTGACAACCGATAACCGATCATTGAAGAGAATACGCTCAATGGCCGGTTGTCGGTTGTCGGTTTTCATTTTCGATTGGCCCCTCACCGCTTCCCAACCCCCATGGTTGCCGCCGTGACCATCCGCTTGCGCAGCAGGAGGATGACGAGCAGACCGGCGAGCTGGAAGATCCCCATGATCACCGCGATGGCTGAGGCATAGGGCATGTCGAACATCTCGAAGGCCTGTGCATAGGCGGCGATGGCGATGGTCCGGGTGGAACCCGACGGCTTGCCCCAGCATGATGGCCGAGGCGAAGGTGCCGAAGCTCATGACAAAGACCAGGGCGAAAGCGATCGCCAGTCCGGGGGCGATCAGGGGCAACATGACCCGCCGGAAGACGGTCCAGGGGTTCGCCCCGAGCGTGCGCGCCGAGTTTTCGATGCTGGGGTCGATGCCCGAGATGTAGCCCAGCAGCATCAGAAAGCAGAAGGGGAATTGCTGCATGAAGAGGGAGAGCATCACCCCGGTGAAGTTGTGAGTCAGCGATCAGCGCGTTCCTCCAGGACGCCGAGGCCCAGGAGCAACTGGTTGAACCACCCCTTCCCTCCGTAGAAGCCCAGGATCCCCTGGGCCAGCAGGATCACGCCGAGCGAGATGGGCAGGACCAGGATCGTGGTGATGGTCCGCTCCAGCCAGATCCCCCGGCGCATGTTGTAGGCGAAGAGCAGGCTGATGGCCACGACCACGATGGTGTTGGGGACGGCGAGGCGGAAGGTGATCCCCACGGTCTTGTACTGGTACTGGTCGGTGAAGAAGGCGATGTAGTTGGCCAGGCTGAAGCCGTCCACCTTGAGCGGGTGGACGCTCAGGTAGATGCCGTAGAGGAACGGGTAGACGAACAGCACCAGCACGTAGAGGAGCGAGGGGAGCAGGCAGGCGATCGCCAGCAGGTCCAGCTCGCTCGGTTCGCCGGTCCCTGCGCGCCTCATGCCGTACCTCCGGATCCCTCCGCCGGGAGGAAGATGACCCGGTCCGGCGGGAGGACCACGGTCACGTTCTCCCCCGGGGTCACCCGGGCGGCCGTCCGCACCCAGAGACGTCCGCCGGCCTCCAGCGTCACGATCACCTCGTCCTCACGCCCCAGGTATTCGACGATGTCCACCTTGGCCCGGAACGCATTTGGACCGGCGGCGTCCCCACCGACCACGACATCATCCGGACGGATGGCGGCCACCACCGAGGCGCCGGGGGCGAAGGTGTGCCGGGTCTTGCCCCGGATCGTCATCCCGTTGCCCGCGGCCTCCACGTCCCGGTCCGGCCCGAGGGCCACGACCCGGGTCGGGAAGAAATTCCGGAACCCCATGAAGTCCGCCACGAAGACGTTGACGGGCTGGTCGTGGATCTCCTGCGGCGGGCCCGCCTGGATCAGGAGGCCGTCCTTCATCACCACCACCCAGTCGGAGAGCGAGAGGGCCTCCGTCTGGTCGTGGGTCACGTAGATGGAGGTGAGGCCCAGGCTGGTGTGGAGCCGCTTGATCTCGGCCCGCATCTCGATCCGCAGCTTGGCGTCCAGGTTCGAGAGCGGCTCGTCCAGCAGCATGAGGCGCGGGTGCAGGACCAGGGCCCGGGCGATGGCGATCCGCTGCTGCTGGCCGCCGGAGAGCTGCCCCGGGTAGCGCCCCTCGTAGCCGAGAAGCTGGACCAGTTCCAGCATCTGCTGGACGCGCTCGGTGATCTCCGCCGCCGGCCGGCGCTGGAGCTGCAGGCCGAAGGCGATGTTGGCGAAGACGGTCATGTGCGGGAAGAGCGCGTAGTTCTGGAAGACCATGCCGAACCCCCGCTTCTCGGGCGGCAGGTGGTCGATGCGCTCCCCGTCGATCCAGACCTCGCCCTCGGTGGCGGGGATCAGCCCGGCGATGATGTTCAGGGCCGTGGACTTGCCGCAGCCGCTGGGCCCCAGAAAGGTGATGAACTGCTTGCCGCGGACCTCCAGGGCAAAATCCCGCAGCACGGTCTTCGTCCCAAACCGCTTGGTGATCCGGAATCGCAGCGATATCAATCGTCTCTTTCATGGTCTCCCGCCGTTAGGCAATGAAGGGGAGGGTCGCTCGACCGGGACCCTCCCCTTCCGTCAGTATCCGCTGCGTCCCGCGCTACTGCTTCTTGATCTGCTGGGCGCCGATCTCCCGGTCCCAGCGATCCATCGCGTAGGTCAGCTCCTTGAAGTCGAGCTGCGGCGCCATCTTGTACTTCTTGCCGGGGCCGATCTGATCATACTCGGGCCGCCAGTGTTCCTTGACGAGGTCCCGGATGGCCGCCGGCGCCTTGTCGAAGGTCGCCGCCTTGATGGACGGGCCGATGAAGGCCTTCCAGGTCAGGACCTGCTGGTCGGGGCGGCGCATGAACTTCATGAGATCCAGGAGGACGTCCACCTCGTTCTGGGGCACGCCCTTGGGAATCCCCCAGTAGTGGCCGTCGATGACGAAGGTGGTGTTGTCCAGGACGGTGATCTTGGCATTCCGGCGGGATCACGCCCTCGGCCCGGGGCTTCATGTCCCACTCCATGATGCCGGAGATCATCCACCGCTGCTCCTGGGCAAACTCCCGGAGGGTGAAGAGGGTGCCCGTGGGGTAGTACTCCATGGACTTCCCCAACTCCTTCAGGAAGGCCCAGGTCTTGTCCCATCCCTTCTCCGGATCCATGGGGGCCTTGTCGTCTCAGGATGTACGGCAAGCCCGCACATGATGGACCGGCCGGGGCCGCTGTTCGCCGGGCGGGCGTAGAGGAACCGGTTGGGGTTCGCCTTGGCCCAGGCCAGGAACTCGTCGACGGTCTTCGGGGGCTTCTGTCACCTTCTTCGGGTTGTAGATGAAGACCGGTCCGCCGGCGTTCACCACGACCGGCATGAGCGAGCCTCCGCCCGAATCCTGCAGGACCTTCGCCGCCTCGTTCAGCTCATCCCTGGGGAACATCTTGTCGTACTTGGGGAACAGCTCGATCAGTCTGCTTGTTGGCGGCGAGGACGGAGCCGGCATCCTGGCCGGTGAGGACCAGGTTGATGTCCGCCCGGCCGGCAGTCCTGCTGCGCCTTGATCTTGGCGGGTGTCTCCGGGGCGGGCCCGCGCTGGATCTTGATCTCCTTCACCTTGTCGGGATTGGCCTTCTTGTAGTTCTCGATGATCACCCCGGTGGAGGCGTAGATCGCCCCCGTTGTCGATGATCGAGAGTACGATCGGTTGCCCGGCGGCGGCGGGTAATGGAACGCCGCACAGGACGACCGCCGCAACCAGGAACGAGAGGCAGGCGAGCGTGCCGATGGATCCTTTTCGATAACGCGTCATGGACCTCCTCCTGTGGCCACCCCCTGGGGGGGCCGCGATGCAAGAAAATGGACCTCGCCGATCGAAGATCGATGCGGATCGCGCCGTAGGCAAAGCAGCTTACCGATTGCGCTCAGGCAAAGTCAAGAGGAAACCATGGGTAGACATTTGTGGTGTCAAGAGGAAACAGTGAAGGAGATCCGGGGAGGATAGTCGGAAGACCGTGGGGACGGCGACGACACGCGGACGTCTGGGCTCAACCGTCTTCGGGCCGGCCTGCATCGCAACGGGCCTCCTGCGCCTCCTCGATCGTTCGGAACCGGAACACTCCACGCGGGTAACGACGCGGCGCGAGTCGTAACATTCGGGCGCAGTGGCGCATGAACCGCTCGAAACCATCCTCGGTCCGAACCGGCACGGGGGCGCGGGCCATCTCTTCGATCGAGCGAAACTTTTGAACTGGCACGCTCAACGATCCTCCAGATCGAAGCGCTGCCGGAGCGCTTCGGCATCCTGCCGATCGAGTGCGCGCACGGTGCCCTTCTTCAGATCGTACAGCGCGCGGGGCGTGGCCACCCAGACACGAATGCCGGCGACGATCTTCGTCTCGACCGCCACATCCTCGTAGCGCGCGGCCTCACCTAATCGCGTCAATATGTCGAAGTAGAGGTCGCCCGTCGGAGGGTAGTACCGGACCGACGGGTATTCCCCGAGCAGATCCTCGGCGTGGATCTCGTCGATGCTCGGGTCGGCAGCGTAGACGGTCCGGAGCGCCCGCTTGAGTCGCTCGACGTTGTCTGCCGTCGCGCGGATGAAGAAGTCGACGTCCTCGGTGGCGCGAACGATGCCGTGCAACGCCAAGGCCGTGGCACCTATCAGGATATACTCGAGTCTCTCGTCCTCGAACGCTCTCAAAACGCGCAACAATTCGTCTCGTTCCACGCGATTCCCCCGCAGCGTTGCGCGAACCTCGAACCCGTTGAACAGCGCGAATTGTCCGCTGGCGGACGCCGCCAGACAGCGTCGGGACACGACAGTGGGCACGCTACCAGCGGCGAACGAGCGTGTCAAGGCTGAACACAATGTGCGGGAGACCGTTTCGGTTTGGACTGCGGACGGCTCTTACTGCAGGTGGCCGATCGTGGTCAGGGCGTAGCGCTCCGGCTCGAGGAGGGAGCGGTTCAGCTCGGCGAACGTGTCGGGCGACACCTCGTCGATGCCCCGGATGATCTCGTCCAGGTCGAAGTAGCGCTGGAAATAGATCTCGGCCTTGGCCAGCCGGGTCATTCGACTCGACGTCCCCTCGAGGCCCAGCAGCAGGTTGCCTTTGAGCTGTGCCTTGGCCCGCCGGAATTCGTCCAGGTCCACGGGCTCGTTCCGCAGCCGCGTGAGCTCCGCCCGGATCAGATCCACAACCTGCGGGTACGACTCGGTGCTCGTGCCGGCGTACACCGCCATCAGCCCGGAATCCCGGTACGACGCCTGATACGAGTAGATCGAGTAGGCCAGCCCCCGCTTCTCGCGGATCTCCTGGAAGAGCCGGGAGCTCATGGAGCTGCCCAGGATGGCGTTCTGCAGGAAGAAGGCATACCGGTGGGCGTGGCTGTAGGGGAGCCCCTCGGCCCCCAGAACGAGGTGCAGCTGGGCCGAGTCCCGCTCCTCGTGGTGCACGGTGCGGCAGCTGACCGGCGACCCCCCGTTGGTCGGGACCGACTGACCTCGCCAGTCGCCCAGGGCCTCCCGAATCAGATCCACCACCCGGCCGTGCTCAAGATCGCCGGCGGCGGCCACGATCACCCGATCCGGCTGGTAGAAATCTTGGAGCTGTTTCACGACGTCCTGCCGGCCGATGGCTTGGAGGCTCTGCCGAGTTCCCAGGATCGGCCGACCCAGCGGGTGGTCTGGCCACACCTGTTGCGCAAACAGGTCGTGGATCAGGTCGTCCGGGTCGTCCTCGACCATCTTGATCTCTTCCAGGACGACCCGCCGCTCTTTCTCCACATCGTCCGGGTCCAAGCGGGGGTGCAGGAGCAGGTCGCTCAGGAGGTCCACGGCCAGGGGCAGGTGCTCTCCGAGGACCTTGGCGTAGAAGCAGGTGTTCTCGCGGGAGGTGAAGGCGTCCAGAGTCCCGCCGACGCTATCGATGGCTTTCGCAATGTCCTCGGCGCTGCGGCGCTCGGTCCCCTTAAAGAGCAGATGCTCGATGAAATGGGACACCCCGGCGCATTCCGCCCGCTCGTAGCGGGAGCCAACCCGGACCCACAGACCGATCGCGACGGAACGCACGTGGGGCATCCGTTCCGTCAGGATGACGATGCCGTTCGGCAGCACCGTCTTCGCGAAGAGCGCGGCTACGTTCCCGATGGCCCCGTCCCTCCGCGGCGCCGCTCCTCGCCTCGGGGCGATCCGGTCCCACCCTCCGGCGGTCGTGCGGGGCCGGCCTTCTCTTCGGCGTCTTTCAAGAGCTCCTTCCGACTGAGGCGAATCTTGCCCGCCCTGTCCACCTCGAGGACCTTGACCTGCAGCTCGTCCCCTTCCTTGAGGACGTCCTCCACGCGCTTGATCCGCTCCGTGGAGATCTGGGAGATGTGCAGCAGGCCGTCGGTGCCGGGCAGGATCTCCACGAAGGCGCCGAACTCCATGATCTTGACGACCTTACCCAGATAGACCTTGCCCACCTCGGGAACCTCGACGATCTTCCCGATGATGTCCATGGCCTTCCGCGCGGCCGCCTCGTCCACCGAGGCGATGGCCACCGTTCCGTCGTCCTCGATGTCGATCTTGACGCCGGTCTGCTCCACGATGCTGCGGATGACCTTCCCGCCGGGGCCGATGACTTCACGGATCTTATCCGTGGGAATCTTGAACGTGATGATCCGCGGCGCATACGGGCTGAGCGCGGCGCGCGGCTTGCCGATCGCCCGCTCCATGATGTCCAGGACTTCCAGGCGCGCCTGGCGGGCCTGCGTCAGGGCCTGCTTCAGGACGGCCTCGGTGATTCCCTGGATCTTGATGTCCATCTGGATCGAGGTGACCCCGGTGCGGGTGCCGGCCACCTTGAAGTCCATGTCGCCCAGGTGGTCTTCGAGACCCTGGATGTCGGTGAGGACGACGGTCTTGTCCCCCTCCTTCACCAGGCCCATCGCCACCCCGGCCACCGCCGCCTTGACCGGCACGCCGGCGTCCATCAGGGACAGGCTCGCCCCGCAGACCGTGGCCATGGACGACGAGCCGTTCGACTCCAGGATGTCGGAGACGATCCGGACGGTGTACGGGAATTCTTCTTTGCCAGGGAGGACGGGCTGGATGGCCCGCTCCGCCAGCGCCCCGTGTCCGATATCCCGCCGGCTCGCCCCCCGCATGAACTTCACCTCCCCCACCGAGAACGGGGGGAAGTTGTAGTGCAGCATGAACCGCTTCTTGCTCTCCCCCTCCAGGGCGTCCATCCGCTGCTCGTCCTCGGAGGTTCCCAGGGTCGTGGTGGCCAGAGCCTGCGTCTGGCCCCGCGTGAAGATGGCGGAGCCGTGCGTGCGGGGCAGGACACCGGTCTCGCAGGTGATGGGGCGGACCTGGGTGACGGCGCGGCCATCGGCCCGTCGCCCCTCCTCCAGGATCAGCCGGCGCATCTCCTGCTTCTCCAATTCCTCGAAGATCTCCGTCACCTGCAGCTTCACCGCGGCCGGCTCTGCCGCCACGGTCGCCAGCGCCTCGTCCAACAGTGTCCGGCGGCGCGCCTTCTGTTCTTCCTTCTGGGGCACGAACGCCAGCTCCCGGATGCGGGCGCGACACAGGCCTTCCACTCGCGCCTTCACGGCAGCGTCCACCGGCGTTGCGACGAAGGGCGGCTTCACCACTCCCATCTGCCGGACCAGGTCCTGTTGCAGCTTGACGATGGCCTGCAGGGTCTGGTGGCCAAAGAGGAGCCCCTCCAGGAGCGCCTCCTCGGGCGCCTCGTTGGCACCGCCCTCCACCATGACCACGGCGGCGCTGGTGCCGGCCAGGACGACATCCATGTCGCTTTCGGCAAGCTGGGCGTAAGAGGGATTCACCACGAGGCGGCCGCCGATGCGGCCGATCCGGACGCAGCCGATGGGTCCTTGGAATGGAATCTGGGACACCGTCAGGGCCGCCGAGGCCCCCACCACCGCCAAGACGTCGGGGTCGTTCTCCTGATCGGCGGAAAGGACGGTGGCGATGATCTGGACATCCTGATGGTAGCCGTGCGGAAACAAGGGACGGATCGGCCGGTCGATCAGCCGGGAGGTCAGCGTCTCCTTCTCGTGCGGGCGCCCCTCGCGCTTGAAGAACCCGCCGGGGATCTTCCCGGCGGCATAGGCCCGTTCCTGATAGTCCACCGTCAAGGGGAAGAAGTCGATCCCCTCGCGGGCCTCTTTGGAGGCCACGGCCGTCACCAGGACCACCGTGTCCCCGTAGCGCACCCAGGCAGCGCCGTCCGCGGCGCGGGCCACACGCCCCGCCTCGATGGAGAGGGTCCGCCCCCCCAGGTCGATCTCGCTCCGATACGTCATTTGCGGATACCCAACCTTTCGATCACCTGCTTGTAGCGCGCCACATCCTTGCTCTTCAAATAGTCGAGCAACTTGCGGCGGCGGCCGACCATCATGAGGAGGCCGCGGCGCGAGTGGTGATCCTTCTTGTGCACACCGAGGTGCTCTGTGAGATAGCCGATGCGGCCGCTCAGGAGGGCGATCTGCACCTCCGGCGACCCGGTGTCCTTCTCGTGCAGCCGATACGAACCGATGACGTTACCTTTGTTGATGACATCCTTGGGCATGATCGCTCGTCCCCCTTTCGCGCCCAACAGTGAACCGAAACACGTGGGCAAAGTACCACAGGGCCTTAGGAGTGTAAAGTCCATTCTGGCCAGGGAAGCGCCTGCGCACCCTGCCAGACGACTCGCGCGGCGTCGCGGTCCCGCGCCAACTGGGCGCTGAGCGCGGCACCGTCCGGAAAACGTTGCTCGTCCCGGAGGCGCGCCAGAAAGAACGCCAGGAGGTGCTCCCCGTAGAGCGGCGACTCCCAGCCCGGTACATGAATCTCCAACCGGCGCCTGCCGCCGCCGAACGTGGGGGCGGTCCCCAGGTTCATCATGGCGTCCCGGAGCTCGTCGCGGACCAGGACGCGCCCCGCGTAGACACCGTCCTTCGCCAGTTCCGTGTCCGGGACGGACAGGTTGGCCGTGGCGAACCCCAGCCCACGGCCTCGGCCCTCGCCCCGCTCCACCTCACCCGCCACGCAGTAGGGGCGCCCCAGGAGCTGCTGCGCCTCGGCGACCCGCCCCTGGATCAGGAGCCCTCGGATTGCGCGGCTGCTCACCACCTGGCCGTCCACCGAGACCGGCGACACCACGTCCAGCCAGAACCCGTGCCGAACGCTGAGCTCTCGGAGGAGCTCGACATTGCCCCGTCGCCCGCGGCCGAAGCCGAAGTCGTATCCGACGCACAGGCCGCGGACGCCCAGGCCGCCGACCAAGCCTCGCTCCACGAACTCCCGGGCGTCCAGGGCAGCCAGGGCCGGGGAGAAGTGGATCACCACCACGCAGGCCACCCCCAGTTTGGCCAGAAGCGCCAGCTTCAGTGGCAGCGGCGTCAACAGCGCCGGCGCCTGCGCCGGCCGGACGACCTCCAGGGGATGCTGGGCGAACGTGACGACCGCCGGCACCCCCCCCTCGGTGGCCGCGCGCTCGCCGACACGCCGCAGGATGGCCTGGTGCCCCACGTGGACGCCATCCAGCGTTCCCATCCCCACCACGGCGTCGGACAGGTCCCAGCGAAACTCCTCGACGGTGGCGACGTGGATCACCTGCATGGGCGAGACGCCTCAGCCGGCGCTGGAAAAGACTCGGACGGGCGCCAGAACCATCCGGGTCGGCTCGCAGGCGCCGAACTCCTCCGAGGTCACCGCGGCCTCCGCCAACGACAGCAGTTGCTTGCGAAAACCCAAGACACGCACCAACGTCCCGCGGGACACCTCCGCCGGGAACTGTGCCACCATGCCGGCCGTCACGGCGTTTCCGTGCAGGATGAGCGGTCCGGCCTCGGGCGCCACGCGAACCCCGGGCAGGTGGGCCAGGGCCTCGGCGATCGACATCAGGACCTCCCCCAGCCGTCCGGTGCGCACCCGCTCCTCCAAACCGTCCAGCGTGACTGCGCCCTCCAAGAGGAAGCGGCCCGCCCGGGTTCGCCGGAGCGCGTAGAGGTGCCCCCCGCACCCCAACGCGCGCCCGATGTCGTCGCAGAGGCTCCGCGCGTAGGTGCCCTTGGAGCAGGTCGCCTTCAGGTGCACGTCCGGTGCTTCGAATCCCAGCAGCTCCAGCGCGAACACCTTCACGGGCACCGGCGGTCGCTCCACGACCTCGCCCCGCCGAGCCAACCGGTAGAGGCGCTCCCCCTGGTGCTTCTTGGCGGAGTAGATGGGCGGCACCTGCAGAATCTCCCCGACGAAACGCGGCAGGATGGCCTCCACGTCCTCGCGTCGGACGTGGACCGCGTCGGCTCGGCTCGTCTCCTTGCCGGCCGCGTCCAGCGTGTCGGTGGTGATCCCCAGGCGGAGGGTCATGACGTACTCCTTCTCCGCCTGGGTCAGGTACTGTGCGATGCGCGTGGCTCGCCCTACACAGACCGGGAGCACCCCCGTGGCCTGCGGGTCCAGCGTCCCGGTGTGCCCGATCCGCTGCATCCCCAGGATGCGGCGCACCGCATCCACCACGTCGTGGGAGGTCATCCCCGCCGGCTTGTTGACGTTCAGCACTCCATGGACTTCCGGTCTGGTCTTCATCATGTTGGCCACGATCGTTTCCCAAGGGCCGCTGCGCGCTGCAGTATCGCCTCGGTCCTGGGGCCGCTCACGCCCACAGCGCCTCGGCCGCCGCCAGCAGCTGCGCCCTGGCGGCCGCCAACCCGCTCCGAATGGTACAGCCGGCGGCATTCCGGTGGCCCCCGCCGCCGAAGGCGCCGGCCAACCGCGCCACGTCCACCTCCCCGTGAGAGCGCAAGCTCACCCGCACCTCGTCGGCCGAGATCTCCTTGAACGCCACGGCGAGCCGGACCCCGGCCAGATTGCGTGGATACTGGATAAAATCCTCCGTGACCTCCAGCCCCACGCCCGCGCGCTGCCGCGCCGCGGCGGTGATCTCGATCCAGGCCACCCGGCCACCCGCCCCCACCGTGAGGCCGGCCAACACTTCACTCAGGAGCCGCCACTCCCCCAGGTCCCGATTGGCCACCAGCCCCTGCGCGATCGTCTCGGGTACGGCCCCGGCCGTGACCAGCTCCGCGGCCACTCGGAGCGATTCCGCCGTCGTGTTTCCATACCGGAAGCCGCCCGTATCCGTGAGGATGGCGGCGTACAGATTCGCTGCCACGTCCGGTAGAATCGGTAGCGCCATCTCCCGCAGGAGACGGTACACCATCTCGCCGGCGGAGGATGCCGTCGGGTCCACCCAGTTCACGTCGCCGAATCGAGTGTTTCCCGGGTGGTGGTCTACGTTCAAGACCACCGCGTCCGGCGGTCGCCCGTCGAGCAGGCCTCCCGTCCGGGGCAGATCGGCGCTGTCCAGGACCAAGTAGCACGCATAGGACCGATCCCGCGGCATCTCTCGCCGGAACTCGGCCACGCCGGGCAGGTGCTGCAGCCCCGGTGGCAGCGGATCCGCGTTGAACGCCCCGGTCTGCTTCCCCACCCCCCGGAGCGCCAGCGCCGCCGCCAGCACGGACCCGATGGCATCCCCTTCGGGGTTGACGTGGGAGACCACCGCCACCGAGGGGGCGGCCCCGAGCGCCGCCGCCGCCAGTGCCAGATCACTCATCGTCCGGCTCCGGAGGTGCGACCTGCTTGAGGAGGGCCGCAATGTGGAGGCTCCGGTCCACCGAGTCGTCCACCTCGAACGCCAGCTCGGGCGCGTAGCGGAGCCCAAGACTCCGCCCCAGCTGTCCCCGCAGGAACCCGGCCGCCGCCTGCAGGCCCTGGAGCTCCGCCCGGCGGTCGGTCCGTCCGACGCCCGCCGTGAACGAGATCCGAGCGTGGCGAAGGTCCGGACTCACCTGGACGCCCGTGACGACCACCTGGCTCAGCCGGGGGTCCTTGACTTCGCGGAGCAGGAGCCGGCTCAATTCGCGTCGGATGGAATCGCCGACCCGATCGGCACGTCGAAACGGCAGCGGCATCGTCGCGGGACCTTGTCCGGCACCCCCGGCGTCCGATGGTCGCCCCCGTCGGTCCGAAACGGTCCGATGGGAAACCGACTGCTCGGCGCGGGAACCGGCGGTTCGAGCGGGATCAGTGGGTGACGAGGTCGATCTGGTAATCGACCACCAACACGTCCCCACTGACCTCGATCCAGTTGACCACCTTGGACAGCGTGGCGTCCACCAGGCGGGAGTCGTTGCTCACACAGGCCACCCCCAGGGTGGCCCGTTGCCAATCGTCCAGTCGGTCCACCTCGGCGATGGCGACGTGGAACCGGCCCTGCACGCGCTCCTTCAGGCTCTTCACGACCCGCCGCTTGGCCTTCAAGGAATCGCTCCCGGGGATCCGGAGCTCGATGGTGCAGGCGCCGACCGTCATCATGGACGACCCCGCAGCACCCTCCGGCCGGCGGCCGGCGGCCGGCTAGAGCGTGGTCGCGATCTGCTCCAGTTCATAGATCTCGAAGACGTCGCCCGCATGGACGTCGTTGTAGTTGAGGAGGCCAATCCCGCACTCCTGGCCGTTCTGGACCTCGTGCACGTCGTTCTTGAACCGGCGAAGCGACCCGATCTTCCCCGTGTGCACCACCCGTCCGTCGCGGAGCAGTCGCACCGAGGCGTCACGCAACACCTTCCCGTCCAGCACGAAGGAGCCGGCGATGGTCCCCACCTTGGTGATGTTGAAGACCTGCCGGACTTCCACCCGTCCCACCGCCCGCTCCACGAACGTCGGTTCCAGCAACCCCTCCATGGCCGACCGCACCTGATTGATGGCCTCGTAGATGACGGCGTAGAGGCGCAGGTCGACGTGCTCCTGCTCGGCCAGCTTCTGGGCCTTGGGCTCGGGGCGGACGTTGAAGCCCACGATGATGGCGTTCGAGGCCGAGGCCAGCATCACGTCGCTCTCCGTGATGGCCCCCACGGAGCTATGGATGACGATCACCTTGACCCGCTCGGTGCTCAGCCGTTCCAGGGAGTCGCGCAGGGGCTCCACCGATCCCTGCACGTCCCCCTTGATGATCATGCGGAGTTCCTTGACCGCGCCCTGCTCGATCTGCTGGTGCAGTGCGTCCAGCGTGATGCGCGGCTGGCTCACCATGGCTTCCTGGCGATGGCGTTCCAGCCGGGCCGCGGCGATCTGGCGGGCTTTCCGCTCATCCCCCACCGCCGCGAAGTTATCCCCGGCCGAGGGGACACCCGAAAGGCCGAGGATTTCCACAGGGGTGGCCGGTCCCGCCTCCTGGAGCTTCTTGCCCTTGTCGTTCAGCATGGCGCGGACTTTCCCGTGATGCAGACCTGCCACCACGGAATCGCCCACCTTGAGCGTGCCCGTCTGCACCAGAACCGTCGCCACCGGGCCCCGGCCCTTGTCCAGCTCGGCCTCAACCACGAGACCGCGCGCCGGCTTGAGCGGATTGGCCTTCAACTCCTGCACCTCGGCCAGCACCAGGAGGTTATCCAGCAGATTCTCGATCCCCTCGCGCCGCTTGGCCGAGACGGAGACGAAAATGGTTTCGCCGCCCCACTCCTCGGACAACAGCCCGTACTCCGTCAATTGCTGCTTGATCCGGTTCGGGTCGGCGTTCGGTCGGTCGATCTTGTTGATCGCCACGAGGATCGGCACCTTGGCGTCCTTGGCGTGGTTGATGGCCTCGATCGTCTGGGGCATCACCCCGTCATCCGCCGCCACCACCAGCACCACGATGTCGGTCGCCTGGGCACCCCGGGCACGCATCGCGGTGAACGCCTCGTGGCCCGGCGTGTCCAGGAAGACCACCCGGTTGACGGCGTGGCCGGGAACCTCGACCTCGTACGCCCCCATGTGCTGGGTGATGCCGCCCGCCTCGGTGGCGATCACGTTGGTGTGTCGGATGGCGTCGAGCAGCGATGTCTTGCCGTGATCCACGTGTCCCATGACCGTGACCACCGGCGCGCGGGGCTTCAGCAGATCGGGGGACTCGACGTCGGTCGCCCCCTCCTCCATCATCTCCTCGGGCGAGGCCTTCTCCATCGTATAACCGAACTGCTGCGCCACCTTCCCGATCGTTTCGGGATCGATGGGGGTGTTGATGGTCACCAGCACACCGAGCTTGATCAGTCGCTTGATCACGTCGCTGGGCGTGGCGGACATCTTTTCTGCCAACTCCTTGGGCGTCATCCCCTCGCCGACCTTGAGGATCTTGGGCGCCGGGGGGGCTGGGGGCGCCACGTCGACGGGCGCCGGACGCGAGGGGAAGGTGCGCGCGTCCGGGGCGTGCGTCGTGGCCGCCACGGGCCGCGGCGGTTCGACAACCGGGCGTGGGCGTGGCTTTCCGTCGCCGGCGGCGGCGGGCCGCGGGGGATGCTGGCGGGGGCCGCGGAAAGACGGCAGGGGGCGGCGCGGCTCCACCCGGGTCGGTTCCGGCGGCGCCGGACGGGGCGGAAGGGGAGCCTCGGGCGGCGGGGCCGGTTCCGGCTTCTGGGTCTCGGCCGCGGGCTCCGCTGGTGCGACGCTGACCGGCTTCGGCGGCTCGACGGCCGGTGCGGGCTCGGCGGGCGCGGCGGCCTCCGCCCGTTCCGCCGGAGCGGGGACAGGCTGGGCGACCGGCACCACGGCCGGTTCCGGTGACACATGCACCTCGGGGGCCGGCACGGGCGGCTCGGTGACGAGCGGAACGGCCGGCTCGACCGTGGGGGCGTCCAGGGTGACCACCAGCGGCCTGGCCGTGGGGGGCGACACGGGCGGCTGCCGCCGCGGGGCGCGCGGTTTGGGCTCCGCCTTGACCTCCCCCTCGGCGAGGGGCTTCGCCCGCGGGCGGGCCTTGGGTGCCGCGCCGGGCGTCTCCGCACCATCGCCGGCCGCGGCGGTGGCCTTCGTCCGGGTGCTCCGGCGCGCCGCAGGCTTTGGCGGCGCGCCCGTTCCAGGCCGGATGGCGTGCGCGGGGATCCTGGCGATCGGCTGGGACAGGATCTCTCGGGCGCGTTCCTCGTCCACCGTGCTGCCGAACGTCAAGGCGTCGATCCCGCCCGCGTGCAGCCGCTCCAGGACTTCCTTGGTCGTCAGACGGAACGTTGTCGCCAGATCATATACCCGAACCATTCCCACGCTGACATCCTCCGGCTTTCCCGCGACCGCGCAAGGAAAGCGGTTCAGTGTGACACTCCAGAACTCTCCACGGGCGTATCGCACACGTCGGCGGCTGCGCACCGGACCAACTGGCGGAGCATCGCCACGTCCAACCTCGGCACCTGGACGCGAAGCGCGCGCGGCAGCGCGCTTCGGCGCAGTGCCTGCTCCAGACAGGTGGGGGACGGGCACAGATAGGCGCTCCGTCCCGTGACCCGCCGCGGATTCACCGCCAGTCCGCCGCACGCATCCAGCGCGATCCGGACCAGGCGTCCTTGGGCGCGTACGGTCCGGCAACCCACACAGGTCCGCTGGGGACCGCCGCCCGGTCTGGACGCCACCACCGCGCTAGACCGCCTCGGCGGCCGGGGCTGCCGCGTCGGCGACCTCTTCCCCGACAGCGGGGGTCTCGGGTTCCCCCCCCGCGGGGGCTCCGGTCTGGCGGCTGACCGCGTCGCGCGCCACCTGCAGGATCCGCTCGGCGCTCTTCGGCCCGATGCCCTCGATCTCCTGGAGCGCCTCAACCTCGGCCTCGGCCAGCGTGGCGAGGCTGAAATAGCCGGCTGCCACCAAACGCCCGGCCAGCTTCTCCCCCACCCCCGGCAAGGACACGAACTGCGCCAGCGCGGCCTCCGGGTCCGGCGGCGGCGGGCCGGCCTCCCTGCGGGCGTCGCCACCCATCAGCCCGCTCAGGGTTGCCCCGGCTTCCCGCTGCAACTCGGTCGCGCTCTTGATGTCCACCTTCCAGCCCACCAGCTTCGCCGCCAGGCGGGCGTTCTGCCCCCGCTTGCCGATGGCCAGCGAGAGCTGGTCGTCCGCGACCATCACTTTGAGCGTCCGGGTCTCGGAATCCGCGGTCACATGCTGCACGTCGGCCGGCGCCAGGGCTGCCTTCACGAAGGCGGCCGGGTCCTCCCGCCACGGGACGATGTCGATTTTTTCCCCCATGAGCTCCCGCACGATGGCCTGGACGCGAGCCCCCCGGTACCCCACACAGGCCCCGACCGGGTCCACGTTGCTGTCCTTGGAGACGACGGCGATCTTGGCCCGTTCGCCGGCCTCGCGCGCCGCGACCTTCACCTCCACGATCCCCTCGTAGATCTCCGGAACTTCCAAGTCGAACAACCGCTTGAGGAACCCGGGGTGCGTGCGGGACACGACGATCTGGGACCCCTTGGAGGTCTTCTTCACGTCCAGGATGAAGGCCCGGACCCGGTCTCCCACCCGGAACTCTTCTCGGGGAAGCTGCTCGCGCACGGGGAGAATCGCCTCGGCCTTGCCGATGTTCAGGATCACGTTGCCCTTGATGACGCGCTGCACGACGCCGTGGAGCAGCTCGCCTTCCTTTTCCTTGAAAGTCTGGAACACGGAGTCTCGCTCGGCTTCCCGCACCCGCTGGATAATGACCTGCTTGGCGGTCTGGGCGGCGATGCGGCCGAAGCTCTGGGCCGGCACCGGCACGGGGGTCTTCACCTCGTCTCCCAGATGTGCGCCCGGGTTGATCTGCTGCGCCTCCTCCAGACTGATCTCGACCTTCACGTTGAGCGGTGTCTCGACGACTTTCCGGACGGCGTACAGCATGAATTGGCTGGTCTTGCCGTCGAAATCCACCCGGAGATCCAGCGCCGCCTGCGCCACTGGCAGACTCTTGCGGGACGCGGAAAGGATCGCGGCCCCCACCGCATCGATGAGGATCCCCTTCTCGATGCCCTTCTCGCGACCGATTTGATCGATGACCTGCATCAGGTCCATGCCATGCCTCCCGTGTAGACCCCGAACGGTACGGGCCGCACCGGCCCGAACGACCCCCCTCGCGCCGCGCCGTCCGACACGTCTCGTGCCTGGAGCGCCAAGACCGCCTTACAGCTCCGGCTGGAGCCTGGCGCGATGAATCAACTGGCGGGGAATGGCCACGCGCTGGCCGCCGGGGAGATCCAGCAACACCGCGCCGTCCTGCAGTCCCGCCAGGCGGCCGCGGAAGTTGTGCCGGCCCTCGAAATCTTCCCGGGTCGCGATTCGAGCCTCCTGCCCCACGAACCGCTCGAAATCCTGATCCCGGGTCAGCGGCCGATCCAGCCCTGGAGAGGACACCTCGAGATGGTAGGAAAGCCCGATGAAGTCCTCGACATCCAGATGGTCGCCCAACTCCTCGCTCACCCGCTGGCAGTCATCCAGCGTCACGCCGCCCGGCTTGTCCATGTACAGACGAAGGACCCAGCCCTGCGGTTCCCGACGGAACTCGGCGTCGACCAATTCCAACCCGCGGTCGGTCAGAATCGGTTCCGCCAGCGCCCGGAAACGCGTCTCAACCTCCGCGGCCTGCGGCGAGCTCCCGGGATTTTTCGGCCGTGCCATACCGTGTCCTGTCAGCCCCCGAAAAACAAAGAGTGGGCGGGGCGCCCACTCTCTGGTGTCCGAAAGTACCACGGCACGCCGAGGCGGCGCAAGGAGAAAATACACCTGGGGGTCGCTTACTCCTCTTCCTCCTCCACCGGCTTCGATTCGGCCACGATCTTCTCCTGGATATGTGCCGGCACCTCTTCGTAGTGGGAAAACTCCATGCTATAGTCACCCCGATCGCCGGTGATGGACCGCAGTCGCGGATCGAACTCCAGCATCTCCGACAACGGGACGCTGGCCTTCACCGCCTGATTGCGGCCCTTGGCATCGATGCCCAGGACGCGGCCGCGCTTGCTGTTCAGGTCGCCCACGATGTCCCCCATGCACTCGCTGGGGGCCGTCACTTCCACGGTCATGATGGGCTCGAGGAGGGTGGGCTTGGCCTGCGTCATGGCCTTCCGGAACGCCAGGCGCCCCGCCAGCTTGAAGGCCATTTCCGAGGAATCCACGGAGTGGCTGGAACCGTCGTACAGGACGACCTTGAGGTCCACCACCTGGTAGCCCGCCACGGCGCCTCGTTCCATGGCCTCCACGACCCCCTTTTCCACCGCGGGGATAAAGTTCCGCGGGATGGAACCGCCCACGATCTGATTGGAAAACTCGAAGCCGCCGCCCCGAGGCATCGGCTCCATGTGGATCCAGCAGTCCCCGAACTGACCACGCCCCCCCGTCTGCTTCTTGTGGCGCCCCTGCACCTCGCGCACCCGGGCTTTGATCGTCTCCTTGTAGGGCACCCGCGGCGTCTTGAGCATCACCTCCACGCCGAACTTCCGCTTCAGGCGCTCTGCCACGATCTCGACGTGCGCCCGCCCCATGCCTGAGACCACCGTCTCCTTGGTCTGAGGGTCATAACGGATCTGGATCGTCGGGTCCTCCTCGCGTAGCCGGGTGAAGGCGATGCTCATCTTATCCTCGTCACCCTTCGCCTTCGGTTCCACCGCGAACGAGATCACGGGAGCGGGGAAGGTGATCTCCGGCAGGCGCACCGGTGCCTTCTCATCGCAGAGCGTATCACCGGTGCCCGTCTCCTTGAGCTTCACCACCGCTCCGAGATCTCCGGCCCCCAAGGCCTCCGTCGTCGTCTGCTGCTTGCCCCGGAGGAGCAGGAGTTGCCCGATTCGCTCCTTGGCCCCCTTGCCCACGTTCAGGACCGACGAGTCGGACGTCATGGTACCGGAGTAGATCCGGAACATGGTGACCTTGCCCGCGAAGGGGTCGGCGATGGTCTTGAAGACCAGGGCCGTCAAGGGTCCGCCGTCCTTGGCCTCGCACCGGACCGCGTTCCCCTTGGCATCCGTCCCGGTCGTCGGCGGGCGATCCAGGGGGGACGGGAACGCCTCGACCAGGAGGTCCAGGAGTGGCGTCACGCCGATGTTCCGGGCCGGCGCCCCGCACAGGATGGGGAAGAGCTTTTGCTCCCGGATCCCCCGGATGAGGCCTTCGCGCACCTCGTTTTCGCTGAGTTCGCCGCTCTCCAGGTATTTTTCCAGCAACCGGTCGTCCGCCTCCGCCACCGCCTCGACCAGGGCCGCCCGCTGGCCCACCGCCAGCTCCCGTACGGTCGCCGGGACATCTTCCTCCGTCGGCTTTCCGTTACCATCCGGCGTGAAGCGCAGGGCGCGCATGCGGATCAGGTCCACCACCCCGACGAACCCCGCCTCCTTGCCGATGGGCACCTGCACCGGGATCGCGCTGGCCGACAGATTCTTGCGCACGTCCTCCACGGCGCGCGCGAAGTCCGCCCGCTCCCGGTCCATCTTGGAGAGATAGACGGCGCGCGGAAGCTCCAGCGACGCGGCGGCGCTCCAGATCTTTTCCGTCTGGACCTTCACGCCGTCCGTGGCGCCCACCACCACCACCGCCCCGTCCACCACTCGGAGGGCGTTGCGGGCGTCGGTCAGGAACGCGGCGAAACCCGGAGTGTCCACCAGGTTCAGCTTGTGCCCCTTCCATTCGGCCCAGGCCAGGGCGGTGCTGATGCTGATCTTACGACGGATCTCATCCTCGTCGAAGTCGGTCGTCGTGGTGCCGTCATCCACCCGCCCCAACCGTGTCGTGGCACCGGCGCAAAACAGGAGGGCTTCCGTCAGTGTCGTCTTGCCCGCGGTGCCATGGGCCACCAGGGCGATGTTTCGGATCTTGGCCGTCTCCGTTCGCTTCATGGTCTCCCTCGCGATTCCAGATGGGGTCAGCTGCGTGCTCGGCCCGGCAGGGCCGGGTCGGCATCCCGGACAGGCCGGACCAGCCTCGGTTTCCTAACACACCCGCCTCGGCAGGCGCAAGAAAAAACGCCGCGGCCCGCCGCCGCGGGGTCAGCACCGCGGCCGGATATCCGGTGCCAGCCGGAGCCACTGCGTGGTCGATCCGTATTTGAGCGGGAGCTCCATCATCCGCCTCCCGGGCAGAAACGCAAAGCGCCCTCCCGCAGGGTGACGCGGAAGGGCGCACGAGATCCGTATCCTTCTTGGCGAAGCCGACCGCTCAGGCTTCGGAGCCGGATGGGGAAGCCGTCTCTGCCGCCGCGCCGCCGCGCTTTCCGCGCCGCCGCCGGCGCCGCCGCGCCCGGGTGGCCGTGTCGTCCTCACTCTTGTCCGCGGTACTCGCCTTTGCCTTCGTTTTTGTCTTGGGTGGCTCCGCCGGTTCCGCCCCCAGGAACTCGATGGCCGCCAGCGGGGCCCCGTCGCCCATCCGATAATCGAGCTTGGTGATCCGCGTATACCCGCCGTCCCGCTCGCGGAAGCGCGCCCCGATGGTCTCGAAAAGTTTCTTCAGCGCCTTGTCATCGGTCAGCACCTCTGCGGCCTGCCGTCGGGCGTGGAGATCCTCGCGCTTGGCGAGCGTGACCATCTTCTCCGCGACGCCACGCAAATCCTTGGCCTTGGCCGCTGTGGTGATGATCTTCTCGTAGAGAACCAAGGAGGTCACCAGATTGCGCATCATCATTTCGCGATGCGCCATGGTCCGACCGAGTTTTCGTCCCGCTTGCCTGTGCCGCATTGCCGTTGGTCTCCCCAGGGTGCGCCGGATGGGGTCGCCCCTAGCCCTTGGCCGCCTTCCGCCTGGCGGCCTCGCCCACGGGCAGGCCTTCCAACTTCATCCCCAGGCTCAGCCCCATCGTCGCCAGGATTTCCTTGATCTCGTTCAGCGACTTCCGGCCGAAATTCTTCGTCTTGAGCATCTCGGCCTCGGTCTTTTCCACCAGTTCGAAGATAAAGCGAATATTGGAATTTTTCAGACAGTTGGCCGACCGGACCGACAACTCCAATTCGTCCACCGGACGGCTCAGGTTCTCAACCATCCGGTCCCGGGCCTCGTCCACCGCCTCTTCTTCCCCTTCCGGCTCTTCCTCGAAGTTGATGAAGATGGCCAAATGGTCCTTGAGGATCTTGGCGGCGTAGGCCACGGCGTCCTGCGGGAGCACCGATCCGTCGGTCCAGACCTCAACGATCAATTTGTTGTAGTCCGTCGCCTGACCGACGCGTGTATCCTCGACCTGGAAGTTGACTTTCCGCACCGGGGAGAAAATGGCGTCGATGGGGATGACGTCCACCGGCATCCCCTCCCGCTTGTTCCGATCCGCCGGGACGTAACCTCGACCGTGTCGGATCTCCAACTCCACGTCCAACCGCCCGTCCTTGTCGAGACTGCAGAGATACAGGTCGGGCGTCAAGATCTCCACGTCGGCGTCGGGCGTGATCTGAGCGGCACGCACCTCGCCCTCTCCCGCCGCTTTCAGCGTCAGGGTCTTCGGCCCGTCCGAGGAGAGCTTCAGACGCAACTGCTTCAGGTTCAAGATGACGTCGGTGACGTCCTCCCGGACCCCCGGGATCGTGGAGAATTCGTGCAGGACACCGGCGATCCGGACGGAGGTCACGGCCGCCCCTTCGATGGCCGAGAGGAGCACCCGTCGGAGCGAATTCCCCAGCGTCAATCCGAAGCCGCGTTCCAGCGGCTCCGCAAAAAACTTCCCGTACGTGCTGGTGAGGGTCTCCAGCTCGCACTCCAGCCGCTTTGGCTTCTGGAATCCCTTGAACTTCTGCATGCTCAGCCTCTCCCTCGCCGCCTACTTCGAATACAGGGCAACCACCAGTTGCTCCTGAACCGGGATGGCCATCTCTTCCTTGCTGGGCAGCGTCCGCACCGTGCCCTTGAAATTGGCGGCGTCCAACTCCAGCCAGGCGGGCACCCGACGCTTTTTCGCCCCCTCCAGTGCGGCGCCGATCTCGACCAGCTCGCGGCTCTTCGGCTGGACCTCGACCACGTCGCCGGCCCGCAGGAGAACCGAGGGGATGGTCACCCGCCGGCCGTTCACCCGGAAGTGTCCGTGCCGCACGAGCACCCGCGCCTGGGCTCGCGAGGCCGCGAACCCCACGCGGTGCAGGATGTTGTCCAAGCGTTGCTCCAGGAGGCGGACCAGGTTCTCACCGGTGATCCCCTTCTGCCGCTCGGCCATCTCGAAATAGTTTCGGAACTGGGTCTCGAGAACGCCGTAGATCCGTTTCATCTTCTGCTTCTCGCGAAGCTGGAGGCCGTACTCGGACGGCTTGGAGCGGCGCTGGCCGTGCTGGCCGGGCGGAAAATTCCGCTTCTCGACGGCGCACTTGACCGTAAAGCACCGATCGCCCTTCAGGAACAGCTTGCCCCCTTCGCGTCGGCACAGCTTGCAGACCGGATTCGTGTATCGGGCCACGGACGCTACTCCTTCTTAAACACGCCGCCGCTTGCGCGGCCGGCACCCGTTGTGCGGGATCGGCGTCACGTCCTTGATGGCCGTGATCTCCAGTCCCGCCGCCTGCAGGGAGCGGATGGCCGCTTCCCGGCCGGCCCCGGGCCCCTTCACATAGACCTTGACCTCTTTCATCCCCTGCCCGATCGCCTTCTGGGCCGCGTTCTCGGCCGCCATCTGGGCCGCGAAGGGCGTGCTCTTGCGGGAACCCTTGAAACCCACACTGCCCGCGCTCGCCCAGGTAACCACGTTACCCGTCCCGTCGGTGATGGTCACGATGGTATTGTTGAAGGTCGCCTGGATGCAGGCGATGCCGTGGGTGACCCCCTTGCCCTCCTTCTTGCTGGGGCGCGCGGGGCCTGTTCGTCTCGCTGGTGTCGCCATTCGTTCCTCCGGATCCGTCCCGCACCGATGCCGCAGCGGCCTGCCTCAAGGCGGTCGCCCGCGAGCTCCCGCCGGCCTAGGCCCCCTTGCCGGTCGGGGACGTCTTGGCCGATCGCTTCACACCGACGGTCCGCTTCGGCCCCTTCCGGGTGCGGGCGTTGGTGCTGGTCCGCTGCCCGCGGACCGGAAGCCCACGGCGATGCCGCAGCCCGCGATAACAGCCGATGTCCATCAGTCGTTTCACGTCCATGGCCACCTGGCGCTTCAGGTCGCCTTCCACGCGGTACCCGCCCTCGATGACTCGGCGCACCTTGTTGACCTGGTCCTCGGTGAGGTCCTTGACTCGGACCTCCGCACTGACCTCGGCTTCGGTCAGGATCTTCCGCGACAGAGAACGGCCGATCCCGAAGATGTAGGTGAGGGCGACCTCCAGCCGCTTCTCCCGCGGCAGATCCACGCCCGCAATTCTCGCCACCGCAAACCTCCCTGGCGCGCCGACGGCGCCTTACAGCTTAGCCCTGGCGCTGCTTGTGCTTGGGGTTCTCACAGACCACGCGGAGGACCCCCTTGCGCTTGATGACCTTGCACTTCTCGCACATTGGCTTTACCGACGCCCGCACCTTCATCCGAGCACCCGTCTCCCGGCCTGCCCCAGCCCGGGGTCACTTGAAGCGATAGATGATCCGTCCCCGCGTCAGGTCGTAGGGGGATAATTCCACGGTGACCTTGTCCCCCGGCAGGATCCGGATGAAATGCATCCGCATCTTGCCGGAAATATGGGCCAGGATCTTGTGTCCTGTCTCCAGTTCCACCCGGAACATGGCATTCGGGAGCGGCTCCACCACCGTCCCCTCGACTTCGATGGCCTCTTCTTTGGCCATAAGCCCGGCGTGCCTCGCATGGGCCGCGCCTGCGTCAGGCGCCGCGCCCGTCCAGAACCGTCAGAATCTCCGGCCCCTGCTCCGTGATGGCGATCGTATGCTCAAAGTGGGCCGACAGGGAGCCGTCAGTCGTCACCGCAGTCCATCGGTCCTCCAACACCCGCACGTCCGGACCGCCCGCGTTGATCATCGGCTCGATGGCCAGCACCATCCCCGGCTTCAGCACCGGACCCCGCCCCTGTCCGGCCTCCACAAAGTTCGGGATCTGCGGCGCCTCGTGCAGCGCCTTCCCGATACCGTGCCCGACGAACACCCGCACCACCGAGAACCCGTTCCCTTCGGCGTGCTCTTGAACGGCGCGCGAGATCTCGGCCAGTCGCCCACCCGGTTGGGCAGCCCGCACCGCCCGGTCCAGACATTCCTGCGTCACGCGGAGCAGTCGCTCCGCCTCGGCGGAGATTCGTCCGATCGGCAGCGTGACCGCGGCGTCGCCGTAGTATCCGTCGACCACGGCACCCATGTCCAGGCTCAGAATATCCCCTTCCTGGAGGGGCCTGGTCGACGGGAACCCGTGAACCACCGCCTCGTTGATCGAGGCGCAGAGCGTGAACGGATAATCCCGATACCCCTTGAACGCCGGCTGCGCTCCCCGTTCCCGGAGATACGTCTCGGCGAAGCGGTCCAGCTCAAGAGTGGTGGCGCCGGGCAGCGTCCGGTTGGCCAACTCCCGAAGGGTCGCGGCGACCAGCCGATTTGCCCTGCGCAGGATTTCCAGTTCCCAGGGCGCCTTCAGGATGATTCGGTCCCGCATGCGTCAGCCGCCCAGGCTCTCGACCATCCGGGCGAAGATCTCGGGGATCTCGCCCGTCCCGGCGATGCGCCGAAGCAGCCCTCGCCCTTCGAAAAACCGGACCAGGGGTTCCGTTTGCTGAGCGTACACCTCGAGCCGATGCCGGACGGTATCCTCCCGATCGTCGTCCCGCTGGTACGTCTCGCCGCCGCACGCGTCGCAGACACCGTCGCGTTTGGCCGGCGAAAAGCGCACATGAAACATCGCCCCGCACGCCCGACAGGTCCGGCGGCCCGCGATGCGCACGACCAGATCCTCGGGGGGAACCTCCAGGCACAGGACGTGATCCAAGCTGAGGCGGAGGTCCAGCAATGCCTTCTCGAGCGCCTCCGCTTGGGCCACAGTCCTGGGGAAACCGTCCAGGATGTACCCGCGAATGCAATCGGTGGACTGCAACCGCTCCCGGACCAACCCGATGATCACCCCATCCGGGACAAGGGCCCCGCGGTCCATGTACGCCTTGGCCTCGCGCCCCAGCGGGGTGCCCGCCTTCACCGCGGCCCGCAACATGTCGCCGGTGGAGATCTGCGGAACGCCCAGCCGCTCGACGAGCAGCTTTGCTTGCGTCCCCTTGCCAGCGCCCGGAGGGCCCAAGAGAATGATTCGCATCGTCGCTGATTCGCACTCCGCGCCGGCCGAAGCCCGGGCTAGCTGATCCGACCGCGCACCTTCGCCTTTTTCAGGAAGCCTTCGTAATGCCGCATCAACAGATGAGACTCGACCTGCTGCACGGTGTCCAGCGCCACGCCCACCACGATCAGGAGCGAGGTCCCGCCGAAGTAAAACGGGACGTTCATCCAGGTGATCATGATCTCCGGCAGGATGGAGATGCCGGCCAGATACAACGCCCCGACCAGGGTCACCCGGTCCAGCACCCGCTCGATGAACTCCGCCGTCTTGCTGCCCGGCCGGAGGCCCGGGATGAATCCACCATACTTCTTCATGTTATCCGCCACGTCGCTGGGATTGAAGACGATGGCGGTGTAGAAATACGTGAAGAAGATGATCCCCCCGGCGTAGATCAGGGTGTACGGGATCCCGCCGAAGGCCAGAAAATTCTTGACCGCGTTCGCCCAGGGGTGGTCGATGAACTGCGCCACCGTGGCGGGAAACGCGATGATGGAACTGGCGAAGATGACTGGGATGACACCCGCCGTGTTGACCCGGAGTGGAATGTGGGTGCTCTGCCCGCCATAGACCCGGCGGCCGACCACCCGCTTCGCATACTGCACCGGGATGCGCCGCTGCCCCAAGGTCATCAGGATGACCCCGGCCACGACCGCCACCATCAACACCAAGAGGAGCAGGAAAACCAGCGGATTCATTTCCCCTTGGGTGATCAACGTCCACGAGGCCAGGATGGCCTCGGGCAAGCGCACGATGATCCCCGCGAAGATCAACAGGGAAATGCCGTTGCCGATGCCGCGCTCGCTGATCTGCTCCCCGAGCCACATCAGAAAAATGGTCCCGGCGGTGAGCGTGACGGTGGTCATCAGCCGGAAACCCCAGCCCGGGCTCGGCACAACCATGGCGCCCTGGATCTGCATGCTCTCCAGGCCGATGGCGATCCCGAGCCCCTGAATCCCCGCCAGCCCGACCGTTCCGAATCGGGTGTACTGGGTGATCTTCTTTCGGCCCTGCTCCCCTTCCTTCTGCAGCCGTTCCAGCGCGGGAACCACCACCGCCAAGAGTTGCAGGATGATCGAGGCCGAAATATACGGCATGATGCCCAGGGCGAACACCGAAAGGCGCCGCAGCGCGCCGCCCGAGAAGAGGTCGAAGAACCCAAGCAGGTTCCCGGCCTGCGTCTGGAAGAACTGGGACAGCGCGTGGGCGTCGATGCCCGGCGTGGGAACGTGGGCCCCGATACGGTACACGATGAGCAGCGCACAGGTGAAGAGGACCCGCCGCTTCAGCTCGGGAACGCGGAAGATGTTCCGAACCTGCTCGATCACGATCCGATGACCTCGACGGTGCCACCAGCCGCTCGGATCTTCTCCGCGGCGACCTTCGAGAATTGGTGCGCCGACACGGTCAGCGGCTTCGTCAGGCTGCCCTCCCCGAGCACCTTGACCCCGACGGCGGCGGCCCGCTTCACCAGGCCTGCCTCGACAAACGTGGCCGGCGACACCGCCGTCCCCGCCGCGAAGCGCTCCAAGTCCTTCACGTTCAGGACGGCGTACTCCTTCCGGAAGATGTTGACGAACCCCCGCTTGGGAACCCGCCGGTGCAGCGGGAGCTGCCCGCCCTCAAACCACGGATGGCTGCTCCCGCCCGAGCGGGCCTTCTGCCCCTTCTCGCCTCTGCCGGAGGTTTTCCCGTGGCCCGACCCCGGGCCGCGCCCCACGATCTTCCGCCGCTGGTGCGACCCGGCGGGCGAGTTCAACTCGTGCAGTTTCATCGCCGTTTGCTCCCCGGTCCATGCTCGGCGTCGGTCACCGATTCCACCTCCACAAGGTGGACCACCTTGAACACCATGCCGCGAATGGCGGCGTCATCCTGTCGGACGACGCTGGAGTCCACCCGGCCCAGACCGAGCCCACGCAGCACTTCCCGCTGGCGGGGCGTGGAGTGGATCCGGCTCTTGCGGAGCGTGATCTTGAGATGCCCGCTCACGACCGCCCTCCTTCCGGCGCCGCGACGACCTCCCGCCCACGGGCCCGCTCCACATCCTGCACCGTCCGGAGTTCCTTGAGGCCCTGGATCGTCGCCTTGACGACGTTGTGGGGGTTGTCGGAGCCCAGAGACTTCGACAGGATGTCCCGCACCCCCACTACCTCCAGGACCGAGCGGGCCGCCCCACCGGCCACGATCCCCGTCCCCGCGGAGGCGGGTTTGAGCAGCACGCGCCCGGCGCCGTAGTGGCCCAGGATTTCGTGCGGGATGGTCGTGTCGCGGAGGGACACCTTCACCAAACCCTTCTTCGCCTCCTCGATGGCTTTCCGGATGGCCTCGGGCACTTCGTTGGCTTTGCCCAGTCCCATGCCCACGTGCCCACCTTGGTCACCCACCACCACCAGGGCGGCAAAACTGAACCGGCGGCCGCCCTTCACCACCTTGGCGACCCGGTTAATGTGAACCACGCGCTCGGTGAGACGCAGCCCTTCCGGATTGATGCGCTGGACCGTCCGTGCGGCACCCATCAGAATTTCAACCCCCTATCCCGGGCCGCGGTCGCCAGGGCCTTGATCCGCCCGTGGAACGGATACCCGCCCCGGTCGAAGACCACCGTCTCGATCTTGGCCGCCAGCGCCCGGTCGGCCACCAACGTCCCCACGACCTTGGCCGCCTCGGTCTTCTTCAAGCGCTCGCCCGCCGGCGGGAACCCTTTCGAGGCGGTCGACGCCGCCACCAGCGTCCGGCCCTCCTCGTCGTTGATGATCTGCGCGTAGATGTGCCGCAGGCTCTTAAACACACAGAGTCGCGGTCGCACAGCCGTGCCCTGGACCACCTTCCGTACGCGCTGATGTCTGCGCTCGCGCGCTGCTCGCTTCGCTTGAACCTGTGCCACCTGCCGCCCTCTCCTCGCCCGCGCGGACGCTACTTCGCGCCGGCCTTCCCGGCCTTCCGCCGGATCCGTTCCTCGGCGTACTTGACGCCCTTCCCCTTGTAGGGTTCCGGCGGCCGGAAGCTCCGGATCTTGGCCGCCACCGCCCCAACCAACTGCTTGTCGATACCGCTGATCAGGACCTGGGTCTGATCCTTGACCTCGATCTTGACCCCCTGCGGAATGGGGTAGATGATGGGATGCGAGTACCCCAGTGCCAGGTTCAGGTAACCCGACCCCAGCAGGGAGGCCCGGTACCCAACACCGACCAGATCAAGCCGGCGCTCGAATCCCTTCACCACCCCGTCCACCATGTTCCGGAGGAGGCTGCGGGTGAGGCCGTGAAGGGCCTTGTGGAACTTCTCGTCCGTCGACCGGCGGCACAGGATGTTGCGATCCTCGACCTGCACCTGTACGGCGGAATGTGCCGCCAGGCTCAGGGTTCCTTTGGGTCCCCGCACCGTCACGGTCTGACCCTGGATCTCCACCTGCACCCCATCGGGGACGGGAACTGGAAGCTTGCCGATGCGTGACATACGTCTAAGACTCCGCGCCGCCCGTCCTCGCGTCCGACCGACCCGTGGTGGGCCCGCCGCCGCGAGGGGCCATCGGTCTTACCACACGTAACACAGCACCTCACCGCCCAGACCCCGTTCCCGGGCAACCTTCCCGGTCATCAGGCCCTGGGGGGTGGACACCACCGCCACACCTAACGCCCCCACCGTGCGAGGGATCTTCGGGGATTTCCGGTAGACCCGAAGCCCGGGTCGACTGACGCGCCGTAGTCCCTGAATGACCCGCTCGTTTCCCGCGCCGAACTTCAGATACACCCGCAGGACGCCCTGCTTCTTGTCGTCGATCAGGCGGTAGGCCCGGATGAAGCCCTCGGCTTTGAGGATCTTCGCCAGTTCCACCTTGAAGCGGGAGGCTGGGATGTCCACCCGCTCGAGCAACGCTTGGTTGGCGTTTCGGATTCGGGTCAACATGTCTGCGATCGGGTCGGTCATTGACATTCGCCACTCCACTGGTCACCGGAGGCCCGGGACTACCAGGACGCCTTGATCACTCCCGGGATCTCGCCGCGCAGGGCCAGGTTCCGGAAACACACCCGGCACATCTGGAATTTTCGCAGATACCCCCGAGGCCGTCCACAGATGCGGCACCGGTTGTACCGACGCACCGCGAACTTCGGGGTTCGCTGTTGCTTGATCTTCAGGCTGGTCTTCGCCATGGCGCCTCTCGTCTACTTCCGAAACGGAAAGCCGATGTGTTCCAGCAGGGCCCGGGCCTCTTCATCGGTCCGGGCGGACGTCTCGATACAGATATCCATGCCCCGGGTCGCCTCCACTTTGTCGTACCGGATCTCGGGAAAGATCAGTTGCTCCCGGATCCCCAGGGAGTAGTTCCCGTGCCCGTCGAAGGACTTGCCAGGCACCCCGCGAAAGTCGCGGATACGCGGCAGCGCGATACACAGCAGTCGATCCAGGAATTCGTACATGCGCTCGCCCCGCAGCGTCACCTTGCAACCGATCGGCATTCCCGCACGCAGCTTGAACGCAGCCTCTGATTTCTTCGCCCGCGTCACGACCGGTTTCTGCCCGGTAATGGTCGCCATCTCGGCCACCGCGGTGTCGATCACCTTGACATTGGCGACCGCCTCGCCGAGGCCCATGTTGACCACGACCTTCTTGACCTCGGGGACCTGCATCCGATTCGTGTAATTGAACTGCCGCATCAGTGCCGGGGCGATCTCGGCGCGGAACCGCGCCCGCAACCGCGCGGGCACCCGAGGAACGACCGGCGCCGCCTCGGTCTTGCCCTTCCCCGGCTTTTCGCCCTTCTCCGTCTTTGCCGCTGCTGCGGCGCGGCTCTTGCGTTCCGACTTATCCGCCATGGCCTATTCCATTGTCTCGCCGCACTCGCGGCACACCCGGACCCTCCGTCCGTCGGCTAGTTGCGTGCGTCCCACCCGCACCGGGCGGTCGCACTTCCCGCACACCAACTGGACGTTGGAGACATGCAGGGGATTCTCTTTCTCCACAATCCCTCCCCGCTGGCTCATGCCGCCCGGCTTGGTGTGCCGCTTGACGAAATTGATCTTCTCGACCAGGATCTTGTCCAGCTTCGGAAGGACGCGAAGGACTTTGCCACGCTTGCCCTTGTCCTTCCCGGCAATCACTTCGACCTGGTCGTTCTTTTGCACTGCCAGCCGATGTCCCACGCCCATGATCCACTCCCGAGAAATGCGCCTCCGCCTCGGACCTGTCAGATGACTTCCGGTGCCAAGGAGATGATCTTCATGAACCGGGCCTCCCGTAGCTCACGCGCCACGGGACCGAAGATCCGCGTCCCGACCGGATCGTTGTGTTCATCGATGAGGACGGCCGCATTGCGGTCGAACTTGATGTAGCTGCCGTCGGGCCGGCGCTTCTCTTTCACCGTCCGGACCACCACGGCTTTCACCACGGCCCCCTTCCGCACCGACCCGTCGGGGACCGCTTCCTTCACATTCGCCACGATGATATCGCCCAGCCGGGCGTATCGCTTGGCGGACCCTCCCAGGACCTTGATAATCGAGATGCGCTTCGCCCCGGAATTGTCCGCCACATCCAGAATCGTTCGGAGGCCGATCATGGCTCTTCCCTGTCTGTCGCCCCGACCCGGTCCGCCGCCTGCGGTCGCCGAGGGCCGGAAAATACCTTAGACGGCCTTCTGCAGCACCTCGACTACGCGCCACCGCTTGTCTTTCGAAAGCGGTCGTGTCTCCATCAGGCGGACCGTATCACCGACGTGACACGCATCCTGCTCGTCGTGCGCCTTGACCCGCGTCTTGCGACTCACCATGCGGCTGTACCCCAGGTGGCGCACCAACCGGGCAATCTCCACCACCACCGTCTTCTGCATCTTGTCGCTGACGACGGTGCCGACGGTCGTTTGACGTCGGCCGCGCTCCTCCGCCATCCTATGACCCTCCCTTGCCCAGCGATCCCGTCAGGGCGCGCTGGGCCGTCCGAATCCGGGCGATGTCCCGGCGCAGCTGCCGGATTCGCATGGGATTCTCTACCTGGGCCGTGGCCTGGCGAAGGCGCAACTTGAACAGCTCCTCGTGGAGCCCGGCCTCCTTCTGACGGAGCTCCTCCGTCGTCAGGTCCTTCAGCTCGGCGTACTTCATCACACGGCTCCCGTCGGCTTCCGAGCCACGAACCGAGTGGCGATGGGCAGCTTCATGGCGGCGAGCCGCATGGCCTCCTTCGCCTCGGTCTCGGAAATCCCTTCCATCTCGTAGAGGATGCGGCCGGGCTTGACCACAGCTACCCAGCCTTCCGGCGCGCCCTTCCCCTTTCCCATACGGGTTTCCGCGGGCTTGTGGGTGATGGGCTTATCCGGGAACAGCCGGATCCACACCTTGCCGCCCCGCTTCACATACCGGGTCATGGCGCGGCGGGCCGCCTCGATCTGGCGATTGGTGATCCAGGCCGCCTCCAGGGCTTTCAGGCCGTACTCGCCGAAGGCCAGGGAACTTCCCCGAATGGCCAGTCCGGACCGCCTGCCCCGTTGTTGCTTTCGGTACTTTACCCGCTTGGGAACCAGCATCTGTTGCTCCTACCCTCGTCAGCCCTGCGACGGTGAGGGGCCGGGCGTCCGGCGTCGCCGCTGGCGATCGGCCGGTGGGCGGGTATCCCGCAAACGCTCCGCCGGTTTGGTCTCGACCCCCAGGGTCTCGGGAAGGACCTCGCCGTGAAACACCCAGGCCTTCACCCCGATGATCCCATATGTGGTCGTGGCGTTCGTCAGCCCGAAGTCAATATCGGCCCGCAGCGTGTGCAGGGGCACGCGCCCCTCGCGGTACCATTCCGACCGAGCAATCTCGGCCCCCGCCAGTCGCCCGGCGCACGCCACCTTGACCCCCTGGGCCCCCAGCCGCATGGCCGATTGGACCGCCTTCTTCATGGCGCGGCGGAAGGCCACCCGCCGCTCCAACTGCTGCGCGATCTGCTCCGCCACCAACTGGGCGTCCGTCTCGGCCTTGCGGACCTCTTCGATGTCCAGCCGCACTTCCTTCTTCGTCATCTTTCCCAGTTCGCCGCGGAGTTTCTCGACTTCGGAACCCTTTTTCCCGATGATGATACCGGGCCGCGCCGTGTGAATGATGATCCGGATCTGGTCGGCCTTCCGCTCGATCTCGATACGGGACACCCCCGAATGAAAGAGGCGTTCCTTGATGTAGCGCCGCAGCCGAAGGTCTTCGTGCAGCGTGTCGGCGTAGTTCCGGCCGGCGTACCAGCGCGAGCGCCACGTTTTGATGACGCCCAAGCGAAATCCCAAGGGGTGCGTCTTCTGTCCCACGCCGTCCTCCCTCGCCCCGCCTCGGTCCGCGCCGCGGACCGCAACGGGGGCGAAGCCCACTGCTAGCCCTGCCCGCGCTCTTGCAACACGATGGTAATGTGGCTGCTGCGCTTCCGGATCCGGAAGGCCCGTCCCATGGCGCGAGGCTGGATGCGCTTCTGGGTCGGCCCCTCGTTCACAAAGGCCTCGCTCACCACCAGTCGGTCCACGTCCCGCACGCCGTGGTTCTGTGTGGCGTTCGCCATGGCCGACCGCAAAACCTTCTCCACGAGGCGCGCCGCCTGGCGTTTTGCCACCTGGACCTGCACCAAGGCGCTATTCACGTCCTTCCCTCGGATCAGATCCACGACGAGGCGGGCCTTCTGGGCCGGCACCCGAACAAACCGCGCAACTGCTCTGGCTTCTGCCATGTCATGACCCCGGCCGCCGGCGCCGGATCCGCCTATGGCGGATCGCCCCCGACGGGCCAATCTGTCGTCCCCGCTACTTCGGCGCGGTGCTCTTGGCGGTGTGCGCGCTGTGGCCGCGGAAGGTGCGGGTGGGCGAGAACTCGCCCAGCTTATGCCCCACCATGTTCTCGCTGACGTACACCGGGATGAACTTCTTCCCGTTGTGCACTGCCAGCGTGTGCCCGACGAACTCGGGCGAGATCGTCGAGCGCCGAGACCAGGTCTTGACGACCTTCTTCTCACGCGCCCGGTTCATGTCGTCGATGCGCTTGACCAGTTTGGGCTCGATGTACGGGCCCTTCTTCAGTGACCGCGCCACGCTGCCTCCGTCTGCCGCGCCACCGGACCGTGTCCGGGGGACGCGCCGGGCGACCGACTACTTCCGCCGCTTCACGATGTACCGATCGGAGAACTTCCCCCGCTTCCGGGTCTTCACCTCGCGCTTCCCCCAGGGACTGCACGGGTGGCGCCCGCCGGAGCTCTTCCCTTCGCCGCCACCCATCGGGTGGTCATGGGGGTTCATGGCCACGCCGCGTACCGAGGGACGGACCCCCATCCAGCGCGACCGGCCGGCCTTCCCGATGGACACGTTCTCATGCTCCAGGTTACCCACCTGGCCCACCGTGGCCATGCACTCCAGCCGGACCTTCCGCATCTCGCCGGAGGGCAACCGCAGCAGGCCGTGATCCCCCTCCTTGGCCACGAACTGTGCCATCCCCCCCGCAGTTCGCACCAGGCGTGCCCCCTGCCCGGGCTGGAGCTCTACGTTGTGCACGTTCAGGCCCACCGGGATATTGCGCAACGGCAGAGCGTTCCCGACCCGCACCTCGGCGTCCGGGCCGGACATGACCTGATCCCCGACCGCCAGACCGAGGGGAGCCAGGATATATCGCTTCTCGCCGTCGGCGTAATGCAGCAGGGCGATGCGGGAGGAGCGGTTCGGATCGTACTCCACCGCCACCACCTTGGCCGGCACGCCCAACTTCTCCCGCCGGAAATCGATCAGCCGGTACATGCGCTTGTGGCCGCCCCCATGATGGCGACAGGTCACCCGGCCCAGGGCATTCCGCCCGCCGGTCTTGCGCAAGGGCGTGAGCAGCGACTTCTCGGGGGTCCGCTTGGTGACCTCCTCGAAAGTGGAGACACTCTGGAACCGTCGTCCTGGGGAGGTCGGTCGGTATTTGCGTACAGGCATCGTCGCGTCCTTCTCTCGGCACTCGGCTCTGCGTTACACGCCTTCGTACAGCTCGATGGAATCGCCCGCCTTCAGAGTCGCGATCGCTTTCTTCCAATCCGCTTGCTTCCCTTGGAATTTACCCAGCCGCTTCTTCTTCCCGCGCACTGGGAGCGTTCGCACGTCCACCACCGTGACCTTGAACAGGGTTTCGATGGCCTGCTTGATCTCCACCTTGTTGGCGCGCTTCGCCACCCGGAAGAGGAACTGGTTCCCTTCTTCCCGGAGCCGCGTCCCCTTCTCGGTCAGGAGGGGCTTCTGCACGACCTGATAGGCTCCCTTCATGGCGCCAGCACCTCCCGCAAGGTCTGCACACCTTCCGGCGTCAGGACCAAGGTGTCCGCCCTGAGGACGTCGTAGACGTTGAGCCCCTGGACCGTCAGGACCCGCACCGTGGGCAGATTCCGTGCCGACTTCTCCAGCGCCTCGTCCCGCGCCGGCAGGACCACCAACGCCTTCCCGGTCACCCCGGCGCCCTTCAGGAGGCCCACCATGGTCTTGGTACTGGGCCGCTCCAAGCTCAGCGATTCCACGATCCGGACCGACCCGGATTGCGCCTTGGTCGTCAGGGCCGCCAGCAGCGCTTGTCGCCGAACCGCCTTGGGGACCTCGTAGGCGTACGAGCGTGGGTGCGGCCCAAACACCGTGCCGCCGTGCCTCCAGAGCGGGGACCGCGTCGTTCCCGCCCGGGCCCGACCCGTCCCCTTCTGCTTCCAGGGCTTCTTCCCACCGCCGCTGACCTCCGCCCGCCCCTTGGTGTCCGCCGTGCCCTGGCGCCGATTCGCCAGCTGCATCCGCACCACGTCGTGGAGCAGATGCGGTTTCACGGGCGCTCCGAAGATCGCTTCGGGAAGCTCGCAGCGGTCCACCGTCTCGTTCTTTCCGTTGACCACATCCACGATTGTCGCCATCAGCCCATCCGGTCCCCCCCGGGCTCGCCGCGGGAGGGAATTCGGTCCTTACTTGCCCTTCTGGATCGTGACCACGCCGCCTGTCGGCCCAGGGACGGCCCCTTCGATCAGCACCAAGTTGTTCTCGGCATCCACCGACACCACCCGCAGACCGCGCACCGTCTGGCGCTCCGCCCCCATGTGGCCGGGCAGGTGATGTCCTCGGAACACCCGGGATGGGTACGACGACGCCCCGATGGAGCCCGGCGCTCGGTGGAACATCGACCCGTGCGTCTCCGGGCCGCCCTTGTACTTCCAGCGCTTCACGCCGCCCTGAAATCCGCGCCCTTTGGTGGTGCCGGACACCCTCACCCGTTCGCCGGCGGTGAACAGGCTGACGGTCAAGACCTGACCGACGGCGAGCTCGCCTTCGCCGCCGACCAGGCGGATCTCCCGCAGGAACCGCTGGTAGGCCGCCTGCGCCTTGTCAAAGTGGCCCCGCACGGGGCGGGTGACCCGGTTCTTGTTCGGTTGCGACTCGAAGCCGATCTGGATGGCCTCGTACCCGTCCCGGTCCGTCGTCTTCCGTTGCACCACCGGACAGGGCCCCGCCTGGATCACCGTCACGGGCACGGCCTTCCCGCGCTCGTCAAACACTTGCGTCATGCCGACCTTGCGCCCTACCAACCCGATCGCCATCGCCACACACGCCATGGGTCCGGTGCCGGGCGCCTCGTCAATTCGAAAAGGCCGCCCGAAAAGGTCCGGACACCGCTTAGAGTTTGATCTCGACGTCCACTCCGGCCGGCAGGTCCAGCCGCATGAGCTGGTCCACCGTCTGCGGCGTGGGTTGCACGATATCCATCATCCGGACATGGGTTCGGATCTCGAATTGCTCCCGCGACTTCTTGTCCACGTGGGGAGAACGGAGCACCGTGTACCGGCTGATCTTGGTCGGCAAGGGGACGGGACCGGAGATCAACGCCCCGGACCGTTCCACCGTGCCCACGATGTCTTTCACCGCCTGGTCCAACAGTCGGTGGTCGTACGCCTTCAGCTTGATGCGAATCTTCTGGTTGTCCATTCGGGTACCTGACGGCCGCTCTGGGCCTGTGCCGCGTTCGTCTGCCGTGCGCCCTACTCCAACACCTCGCTCACCACCCCGGCCCCCACGGTCCGGCCCCCTTCGCGGATGGCGAACCGCAACTCCTTCTCCATGGCGATGGGCTGAATCAGGGTGACCTCCATGGTGACGTTATCGCCGGGCATGACCATCTCGGTGCCCTGGGGGAGCTTGGCCACCCCCGTGACGTCGGTCGTCCGGAAGTAGAACTGGGGGCGGTAGCCGTCGAAGAAGGGAGTGTGGCGGCCGCCCTCTTCCTTGGTGAGGATGTAGGCCTCGGCCTTGAACTTCGTGTGGGGCGTGATGCTCCCCGGCTTGGCCACGACCTGGCCCCGCTCCACCTCTTCGCGCTTGACGCCGCGTAGGAGGACGCCGATGTTGTCGCCGGCCTGCCCCTGGTCGAGGAGCTTCCGGAACATTTCCACGCCGGTGCAGACCGTCTTCTGGGTCGCCTTGAGGCCGACGATCTCCACTTCCTCGCTGACCTTGACCACCCCGCGCTCGACGCGGCCGGTGACCACCGTCCCGCGGCCGGAGATGGTGAAGACGTCCTCCACCGGCATCAGGAAGGGCTTGTCGATCTCCCGCTTGGGGGAGGGGAAGTAGCTGTCCACGGCGTTCATGAGCTCGTAGATGCAGGCGTACTCGGGCGCCTTGGGGTCCGTGCTGGTGCTCTGGAGGGCCTTCAGGGCCGAGCCCTTCACGATGGGGAGGTCATCCCCGGGGAAGCCGTACTGCGTGAGGAGCTCCCGGACCTCCAGTTCGACCAACTCCATGAGCTCCGGGTCGTCCACCTGATCCACCTTGTTCAGAAAGACCACCATGCCGGGGACGCCGACCTGGCGGGCCAACAGGATGTGCTCGCGGGTCTGGGGCATGGGGCCCTCGGAGGCCGCCACCACCAGGATGGCGCCGTCCATCTGGGCCGCGCCGGTGATCATGTTCTTGATGTAGTCGGCGTGGCCCGGGCAGTCCACGTGGGCGTAGTGGCGCTTGTCCGTCTCGTACTCCACGTGGGCGATGGCGATGGTGATGCCCCGCTCCCGTTCCTCCGGTGCCTTGTCGATCTGGTCGAAGGGGACGAAGGCGATCTTCGGGTTCTTGTAGCCCAGGGCCTTCGTGATCGCCGCGGTCAGGGTGGTCTTCCCGTGGTCGATGTGGCCGATGGTCCCGACGTTCATGTGCTCTTTCGTCCGCTCGAACTTGGCTTTGGCCATGTGCCTGTCTCCCTGCAGGGGCGTCCGGGCCGGAGCCCCCCATCCTCCCCGCGTCTCGGCGCGGGCACCTATCTGGGGATCGCCGCGGTCAGGCGACCGTGCGACCACCCACCTTCGCGACGATCTCCTCGGCGATCTGCGCCGGCACCGGCTGGTACCGGGCAAACTGGAACGGCGTATGGCTGGCGCGCCCCTGGGTGGCCGAGCGCATATCCGTGGCATAGCCGAACAGCTCTGCCAGCGGGACCTCGGAACGCACCACCTGCGCCGCCGGTCGCGCCTCGATCTCCAGCACGCGCCCTCGGCGCGAATTGAGGTCGCCAATCACTTGGCCGACAAACTCCTCCGGAACGATCACGTCGAAGCGCATGATGGGCTCGAGCAAGCTCGGCTTGGCCCGCCGCGCCCCATCCTTGAAGGCCATCGACCCGGCGATCTTGAAGGCCATCTCCGACGAGTCCACCTCGTGGAAGGAGCCGTCGTAGAGCGTCACGCGGGCGTCCACCACCGGGTACCCCGCCAGAACGCCGCCCTCCATCGCCTCGCGAATCCCCTTCTCAACAGCGGGGATGTACTCCTTCGGGATGGTCCCCCCGATGATCTTGTTCGCAAACTCGAAACCGCCCCCTGGTAGCGGCTCGAGCTGAATCTTGACGTGGCCGTATTGTCCCCGCCCGCCCGTCTGCCGGATAAAGCGACCCTCGGCCGAGACGGGCGTCGTGACCGTCTCGCGGTAGGCGACCTGCGGCTTCCCCACGTTCGCCTCGACGCGGAATTCCCGAAGAAGACGGTCGACGATGATCTCGAGGTGCAACTCCCCCATTCCCGAGATAATGGTCTGCCCCATCTCTTCGTCCGTGGTGGCGCGGAAGGTCGGGTCCTCGTTGGACAGGGCCGCCAGGGCCATGGAGAGCCGCTCCTGGCCGTCCTTGGTCTTGGGCTCGATCGCCACGGACACCACCGGCTCGGGAAATTCGATCGCTTCCAATACGATCGGTTTATTCTCCACGCACAGCGTGTCGCCCGTCTTGGCGTTCCGCAGCCCCACGGCCGCGGCGATATCCCCCGCCGCCACCCGCTTGACGTCTTCCCGCTTGTTGGCGTGCATCCGGAGGAGACGGCCCACTCGCTCCTTGGTGCCGCGCGTGGAGTTATACAGATACGAGCCGGCGTCAAGCGCTCCCGAGTAGACGCGGAAGAAGGCCAATTGCCCTACGAACGGGTCGGCCATGATCTTGAAGACCAGGGCCGAAAAGGGGGCACTGTCCGTCGGCTCGCGCCGTTCCTCGGCTCCGGTCTTGGGGTTCTTGCCCACCACCGGCGGCAGGTCCAGCGGAGACGGCAGATACGCCACGACCGCATCCAGCAGCGCCTGGACCCCCTTATTCTTGAAGGCCGATCCGCACAGGACAGGCACCGCCGTGAGACGCAGCGTGGCGCGGCGCAGCGCGGCCTGGATCTCGGCACCCGTTGCCGGCTCCCCGGCCACGTACTTCTGCATCAACTGCTCGTCCTGATCCGCCACCGCCTCCACCAGGCGTTCCCGGGCGGCCGTCGCAGCGGCCTGAACGTCCGCCGGGATGGGCTCTTCGTGATAGGCCGCGCCGAGCGTTTCCTCCTCCCACACGAACGCCTTCATCTCGACGACATCCACGATCCCTCGCAGCTTGTCTTCCTTGCCGAGAGGGAGCTGGACGCAGACCGGGTTGGCCCCCAGTCGCTCGGCGATCATCGCCACCGAGCGCTCGAAGTCGGCTCCCATCCGATCCATCTTGTTGATGAAGGCGATACGGGGAACGCCGTATTTGTCGGCCTGGCGCCAGACGGTTTCCGATTGGGGCTCTACCCCGGACACCGCATCGAACACCGCCACGGCCCCGTCCAGCACCCGAAGCGACCGCTCCACCTCCACGGTGAAATCCACGTGGCCCGGCGTATCGATGATGTTGATCCGGTAGTCGTTCCAGAAGCAGGTCGTGGCAGCGGAGGTAATGGTGATCCCCCGCTCCTTCTCCTGCTCCATCCAATCCATCTCGGTCGAACCCTCGTGGACTTCGCCGATCTTGTGGGTCTTGCCCGTATAGTACAAGATCCGCTCGGTCGTCGTCGTCTTACCGGCATCGATGTGCGCCATGATGCCGATATTCCGGGTTCGCGCCAGGGAGAACGTTTCCACCACGATTCAAACCTGCCTATCGGTGCCGCGTGCCTACCAGCGATAATGAGCGAAGGCCTTGTTGGCATCCGCCATCTTGTGCGTATCTTCGCGTTTCTTGACCGACGAGCCGCGGTTGTTGGCCGCCTCGATCAGCTCCGCCGCCAACCGCTCCTGCATCGTCTTCTCGGTGCGGTTCCGGGCGTACCCGATCACCCAGCGCAGCGCCAGCGACGTCCGCCGGTCGGGCCGCACCTCGACCGGGACCTGGTAGGTGGCGCCGCCCACGCGGCGGGACTTCACCTCCACCACCGGCTTGACGTTGTCGACGGCCTGCTTGAAGAGCTTCTGCGGATCCGTCTTGGTGCGGTCTTCGATCAGGCGCATGCAGCCGTAGAAGATCCGCTCCGCCGTGCTCCGCTTGCCCTTGGCCATCATCGAGTTCACGAACTTGGTCACCAGCTTGCTGCCGTAAACGGGATCAGGCAAGATCTCGCGCTTCTCGGCAACCTTTCGTCGCGGCATCCCCGGCTCCTCGCAACACGGTCCGATGTTTTCGGCGGACTGTCGGAGAGAAGAAACCGGCACCGGGGGGCGGAAGGGCGCCCCTGACCCCCGGTGCCGGCTGTGTTAACTGGTCTTCGGTCGCTTGGCCCCGTACAGGGACCGCGATTGCTTTCGATCGGACACGCCCGCGGTATCCAGCGCGCCCCGGATGATGTGATAGCGCACCCCGGGCAGGTCCTTCACGCGGCCGCCCCGGATCAGCACGATGGAGTGCTCTTGCAGATTATGGCCGACGCCCGGGATGTAAGTCGTCACCTCGATCTGATTGGTCAGTCGGACACGGGCCACCTTACGCAGGGCCGAATTCGGCTTCTTCGGGGTGGTGGTGTACACCCGGACGCACACCCCGCGCTTCTGCGGGCAACTCTGCAGGGCGGGCGCCTTCTGCTTCTTGGGGAGCGCGGCGCGCCCCCGTCGGACCAGCTGTGAAATGGTTGGCATATTCCTCTTCCGTGCCGAATGAAAAGAACCGGGGGAGTCTACGTGGGCGGCCCCGGTTTGTCAAGGGGTTTCTCGGCCGTTACGACAGATTCACGTCCATCGCTTGCAGGATTTCGACGGCGGTCTCCTGCGCCGCGGCCGACTCGGCCTCCGGCTGCGGGAGCGGCGCCTCGGGTGTCGCGATGCGCGTCTCGCGGTACCACCGCATCCCCGTCCCCGCCGGGATGAGGCGACCCATGATCACGTTCTCCTTCAGACCCCGCAGCTCGTCCCGGGCCCCGTTGATGCTGGCCTCGGTGAGGACCTTGGTGGTCTCCTGGAACGAGGCGGCCGAGATGAAGCTGTCGGTGCTCAGCGAAGCCTTGGTGATCCCCAGGAGCATCGACTCCGCCGTCGCCGCCGATCCGCCGCCGGCCCGCACCCGCCGGTTCTCGTCCTCGAAGAGCGCCTTGTCGACGTGCTCCCCGACCAGGAAGTTGGTGCTCCCGACGCCCTCGATGCGCACCCGGCGCAGCATCTGCCGGACGATCACCTCGATATGCTTGTCGTTGATGCTCACGCCCTGCAACCGGTAGACTTCCTGGACCTCGTTCACCAGGTACTTCTGCAGGGCGTCCACGCCCTTGACGTGCAGGATGTCGTGGGGATTGATGGGACCGTCCATGAGCGGATCGCCCGCCTTGACCTCATCCGCCTCCAGCACGGTGACGTGCTTGCCGCGAGGGATCAGGTACTCCTTGGCGTCGCCGCCCTCGCCCTGGATGACGATCTTGCGCATCCCCTTGCTCATGCCCGCGAACTCCACCCGGCCGTCGATCTCGGAGATGATGGCTGGGTCCTTGGGTTTGCGTGCCTCGAACAACTCCGCCACGCGGGGCAGACCCCCGGTGATGTCCTTGGTCTTGGTCGTCTCGCGCGGGATCTTGGCGATGGCACTGCCCGCCTCGACGTGTTGGCCGTCTGCCACCATCAGGTGCGCGCCCACGGGGAGCTGGGACTTGAACACGGTGGTCCCGCCGGCGTCTTTGATGGAGCAGCGGGGCTGCAACTCTTCCTTGGTGCCCGGTTCCACGATGACCTTCTGCGACAGGCCGGTGACCTCGTCCACCTCTTCCTTCATGGTGACGCCTTCCAGGACGTCCCGGAAGTGGACGGTGCCTGCGAACTCCGTCAGGATGGAGGTCGTGAACGGATCCCACTCCACCAGCACATGGCCCGCGGGCACGCGCTGGCCATCCTCGACCTTGAGGCGGGCCCCGTAGACCGGATCGTAGGAATCTCGCGGGCGGCCCTTGTCGTCGAGGACCTCGAGGGACCCGTTCCGGTTCATGACGACCAAGTCTCCCGTCCCCGTCTTGACCGTCCGGAGGTTCTTGTATCGGATCACCCCTGCGTACCGGCTCTCCATCTGGGTCTGCTCGGTGCCGCGGGTGGCCGTGCCGCCGATATGGAACGTGCGCATGGTGAGCTGGGTGCCCGGCTCGCCGATGGACTGGGCCGCCATGACCCCCACCGCCTCACCCAGTTCGACCAGACGACCCGTGGCCAGGTTCCGGCCGTAACACTTCACACAGACGCCCCGCCGAGCCTCGCAGGTGAGGACCGATCGGATGCGCACCCGATCGATACCCGCGTCCTCCATGCGTCGCGCCAGGATCTCGACAATCTCTTCGTTGGCCGGGGCCAGGACCTCGCCGGTGAACGGATCCACCACGTTCTCCAGCGGCACCCGGCCCAGGATCCGGTCGCGAAGCGGCTGGATGATCTCCCCGCCCTCGATGAGCGGCGCCGCCCAGATCCCGTTGATCGTCCCGCAGTCCAGCGCGGTCACGATCATGTCCTGGGCCACGTCCACCAGCCGCCGGGTGAGGTACCCGGAGTCGGCGGTCTTGAGCGCGGTGTCCGCCAACCCCTTGCGCGCCCCGTGCGTCGAGATGAAGTACTGGAGGACGGTCAGCCCCTCGCGGAAGTTGGCCGTGATCGGCGTTTCGATGATCTCCCCCGACGGCTTGGCCATCAGGCCGCGCATGCCGGCCAACTGCCGGATCTGCTGGCGGCTGCCGCGCGCGCCCGAGTCGGCCATCATGAACACCGGGTTGAACTCGCCTTCGTCCTTCCGTTCGATCTCCTTGAACATCTCGTCCGAGACGTGCTCCGTCACGTGGGTCCAGATGTCGATGATCTTGTTGTACCGCTCCCCCTTCGTGATCAGACCGTCCTGGTACTCCTTCTCGACCTTGACCACCTCGTGGTTGGCCTCCTCGATGATCTCGCCCTTGTTGGCCGGGATCAGGAGGTCATCCACCCCGATGGAGATCCCCGCCAGCGTGGCGTACCGGAACCCCAGGTCCTTCAGCGCGTCCAGGAGCTTCACCGTCTCGGTGTTGCCCATCAGGTAGTAGCACTGGGAGGCCAGCCGCGTCAGTTCCCGCTTGTTCATCTCCTGGTTGACGAAGCGGAGCTGTGCCGGAAGGATCTCGTTGAACAGGACGCGTCCCACCGTGGTCTCGATGAGCTCACCGCCCCAGCGCATCTTGACCCCCGCCAGCAGACCGACCTCGTCGGCGTCGTAGGCGGAGCGCACCTCGTCCATGTCCGCGAACACCATCCCCGCGCCCTTTTGGCCGGGCTTCTCGCGGGTGAGGTAGTAGCAGCCGATGACGATGTCCTGGCTCGGCGCCGCCACGGGCTGGCCGTTGGCCGGCGAGAGGACGTTGTACGGGGCCCACAACAGCAGGCGGGCCTCCAGCTGGGCCTCGGGCGACAGCGGGACGTGCACCGCCATCTGGTCGCCGTCGAAGTCGGCATTGAAGGCGGAGCAGACCAGGGGGTGGATCTTGATGGCCTCCCCCTCCACCAACATGGGCTCGAAGGCCTGGATCCCCAGCCGGTGCAGCGTGGGAGCCCGGTTCAGCATCACCGGGTGCTCCTTGATCACATGCTCCAGCGCGTCCCAGACCTCGGGCCGGCCGCGCTCCACCATCTTCTTGGCGCTCTTGATGGTGGCCACGTGCTCGTTGTCCTTCAGAAGCTTCCGGAAGATGAAGGGCTTGAACAACTCCAGGGCCATCTTCTTGGGGAGGCCGCACTGGTGGAACTTCAGCTCGGGCCCCACCACGATCACCGAGCGGCCCGAGTAGTCCACGCGCTTGCCCAACAGGTTCTGGCGGAAGCGGCCCTGCTTGCCCTTCAGCATGTCCGAGAGGGACTTCAGCGGCCGGTTGTTCTGCCCCTTGAGCGCCCGACCGCGGCGCCCGTTGTCGAACAGGGCATCCACCGCCTCCTGCAACATCCGCTTCTCGTTCCGGATGATGATGTCCGGGGCGCGGAGCTCCATCAGGCGTTTGAGGCGATTGTTCCGGTTGATCACCCGCCGGTACAGGTCGTTCAGGTCCGAGGTGGCGAAACGGCCGCCATCCAGCGGCACCAGCGGTCGGAGCTCCGGCGGCAGGACCGGCACCACCTCCAGCACCATCCATTCCGGCTTGTTGCCGGAGTTCAGGAAGGCTTCCACGATCCGCAATTGCTTGGTGATCTTCTTGCGATTCTGCTGCGAGGTCTCCTTCTTCATCTTCTCCCGGAGGTCCCGGGCCAGATCGGGCACCGTGAGCTTCTTCAGCAGCTCCCGGATCGCCTCGGCACCCATCCCAGCGCGGAAGCCATCGCCGTACTCCTCGAGCGCCTTCCGATACTGCTCCTCCGTGAGAAGCTGCTTGGCGGTCAGGGGCGTCTTGCCGGGATCGAGGACCACATGCTCCTCGAAGTAGAGGACCTTTTCCAGATCCCGCAGCGACATGCCGAGGAGATACCCGATCCGGCTGGGGATGGACTTGAAGAACCAGATGTGCACCACGGGCGAGGCCAGCTCGATGTGGCCGAGTCGCTGGCGGCGCGCCTTGGAACGGATCACCTCGACGCCGCACTTGTCGCAGATGACCCCGTTGTGCTTGATGCCCTTGAACTTGCCGCAGTTACACTCCCAGTCCCGGGTCGGCCCGAAGATCTTGGCGCAGAACAGCCCATCCCGCTCCGGCTTGAAGGTGCGGTAGTTGATGGTCTCCGGTTTCTTCACTTCGCCGTGGGACCAACTGCGAATCTTCTCGGGAGAGGCCAGGCCGATCCGGATGGCCCGAAAGCTGGTAGGATCGATGGGCTTCTCGTCGAAGAACCCGAAGAACTTCTCCACCGGCAACTCCTTTAAGAATCGCGGCGACGCGATTCCTGACTATTCCTTCACCAACTCGACGTCGAGGGCCAAGCTCTGCAGTTCCTTCACCAGCACGTTGAAGGACTCGGGCAGGCCGGGCTCGAGGGCGTTCTCCCCCTTGACGATGGACTCGTACATCTTGGTGCGTCCGATCACGTCGTCGGACTTGACGGTCAGGATCTCCTGCAGCGTGTGCGCCGCGCCGTAGGCTTCCAGGGCCCACACTTCCATCTCGCCGAAGCGCTGGCCGCCGAACTGGGCCTTACCGCCCAGGGGTTGCTGCGTCACCAGCGAGTACGGGCCGATGGAGCGGGCGTGGATCTTGTCGTCCACCAAGTGAGCCAGCTTCATCAGGTAGATATAGCCGACCGTGACCTCTTGGTGGAACGGTTTTCCCGATCGCCCGTCGCACAGGACGGCCTTGCCGGACGGCGGGAGCTTGCCCCGCTTCAGCATCACCTTGATGTCCTTTTCGGCCGCCCCGTCGAAGACCGGCGAGGCCACACGCACGCCCAGAGCCTGTGCCGCCCAGCCCAAGTGCGTCTCCAGGATCTGCCCGACGTTCATACGCGACGGAACGCCCAGCGGGTTCAGCACCACCTCCACCGGGGTACCGTCGGGCAGGTAGGGCATGTCTTCTTCGGGGAGGATCTTGGCGATGACCCCCTTATTGCCGTGGCGGCCGGCGATCTTGTCCCCGACCGACAGCTTGCGCTTCATGGCCACGAACACCTTGACCAGCTTGAGGACGCCCGGCGCCAGCTCGTCGCCGCGCTTGAGACGACCGATGCGCTCCTCCAGCATGGTTTCCAGCGCGTGGACCTGATCGTTGGCCTCTTCGATCAGGCGGGCCACTTCCCCGCCCGCCTCCTCGTCCAGGGCCAGGGCGACCTCCAGCATATCCTCGGGGCTCAGCTCCGCCAGCACCTCGGCGGTGAGCTTGTGCCGCTTCTGGATGATCAGTCTCCGCCCGCCGCGCGATTTGACGTCGCGGCCAACCATGCGGTCCTCGAGGCGCGCGCGGACCTTGCTGTCCCGCACCGCGGCGATGATCTGGATCTCGTCCTCGAAGTCCTTGCGGAGTCTCGCCACCTCCTCGTCCTCGATCGATTTGGCCCGTTCGTCCTTTTCAACGCCCTTACGGGACAGGACCTTGACATCCACGATGGTCCCCACGATTCCCGGCGGCACGGTGAGCGACGCATCCCGCACGTCCTCGGCCTTCTCGCCGAAAATGGCGCGGAGCAGGCGCTCCTCGGGCGTCAGCACCGTCTCGCCTTTGGGGGTGACCTTCCCGACCAGGATGTCGCCGGGCTTGACCTCGGCCCCGATGCGGACGATGCCGCTCTCGTCCAGGTCCTTCAGCGCTTCCTCGCCCACGTTGGGGATGTCCCGGGTGATCTCCTCCTTGCCCAGCTTGGTGTCTCGGGCCTCGATCTCGAACTCCTCGATGTGGATCGAGGTGTATCGGTCGTCCTTCACCAGCCGCTCGCTGATCAGGATGGCGTCCTCGAAGTTATACCCACCCCAGGGCATGAACGCCACCAGGACGTTTTGGCCCAGCGCCAGCTCCCCCTGCTGGGTGGCGGGCCCGTCGGCGATCACCTGGCCCCGCACCACCCGATCCCCCTTGACCACGATGGGCTTCTGGTTGATGCAGGTGTTTTGGTTGCTGCGCCGGAATTTCATCAGGTTATAGATGTCGACGCCCGAGCCGTTCCCTTGCCCGTCGGAACGGGTCTCCTTCGGGTCGGCCCGCAGCAGGATCCGGTTGGCCGACACCGCCTCCACCACGCCGCCGCGTTTGGCCACCACCACCGCGCCCGAATCCTTGGCGGCCACGAACTCCATACCGGTGCCCACCAGGGGGGCATTGGGTCGGAGCAGGGGGACCGCCTGGCGCTGCATGTTGGCGCCCATCAGGGCGCGGTTGGCGTCATCGTGCTCCAGGAACGGAACCAGGGAGGTGGAGATGCCCACCAACTGCTTGGGGGAGACGTCCATGTACTCGATCGTGTCCGGCGGTACCATCACGGAGTTCCCGCCTAAACGGGCGGACACCCGCTCCGACACGAAACGGCCGCGCCCGTCCAACTCGGCGTTGGCCTGTGCGACGGTGTGCCGCTCCTCGACGTCCGCCGTCAGGTACTCGATCTCGTCGGTGACCCGGCCGTCCCGCACCTTGCGGTAGGGGGTCTCGATGAACCCGAAGTCGTTGACCCGGGCGTAGGTGGACAGCGAGGCGATCAGGCCGACGTTCGGGCCTTCCGGCGTCTCGATGGGGCACATCCGCCCGTAATGGGTGGGGTGCACGTCCCGCACCTCGAACCCGGCACGCTCCCGGCTAAGGCCGCCCGGTCCCAAGGCCGACAGTCGCCGTTTGTGGGTCAGCTCGGCCAAGGGGTTGGTTTGGTCCATGAACTGCGATAACTGCGAGGAACCGAAGAATTCCTTCAGGGCCGCCGTGACCGGCTTGGCATTCACGAGGTCATGGGGCATGAGGGTTTCCAGTTCCTGGGTGCTCATCCGCTCACGGACTGCCCGCTCCATGCGGGCCAGTCCAATCCGGAACTGATCCTCCAGCAACTCGCCGGCGGCCCGCACGCGGCGATTTCCCAGGTGATCGATGTCGTCCACCTGCCCGTCGCCTCGCTTCGCCTTGAGGACGTACCGAATGACCTCAATGATGTCCTCCCGGCGGAGCACACGCTCCTCCAGGGGGATTTCCATGGTCAGCTTCTTGTTCATCTTCAACCGGCCGACCTTGGAGAGGTCATAGCGACGCGGATTGAAGAAGATGTTCTCCAGCAGGGCCTTGGTGCTCTCCAGCGTGGGGGGATCGCCCGGGCGCATGCGCCGATAGATCTCGACGAGCGCCTCGTCCGTACCGCGGGTGTTGTCCTTCAGCAGGGTTTCGCGGACCTCGAACACCTCGCGGTTGTCCGGCCCCGACAGGACCTGGAAGGTTTCCACGCCCCGCTCCTGGAACTGCTCCATCAACTCGCCGGTGACCTCCTGCCCGCACTCGCCGAGCACCTCACCCGTCCCGGCCTCAACCACGTCCCGGGCCAGGAAGCGACCGACCACGTCGTCCCGGGCGACCGCAACCTGCTTGAGCTTGAGGACCTGACACCGCTTCAGTCCACTCCGCGTGATGCGCTTGCCCGCCGATAACACGGTCTCCTTCCCGTCGGCCACCTCCCGGGCGGCGCGGTACCCCATCACGCCCGGAGAGTTGAGGTCGAGGAGCAGGTCCCGCTTGGCCAGGGTGAACGTATCGCGGCCGTAGAAGAGCGCCAGGATCGCCTCGTTGCTGTTGTACCCCAGCGCCCGGAGCAGGATCGTGGACAGGAACTTCCGCCGGCGATCCACCCGCACGTGGAGCACGTCGTTGGCGTCGAATTCGAATTCCAGCCAGGACCCGCGATAGGGGATCAGCCTGGCCGTGAAGAGCGTCTTTCCGCTACTATGCGTGGTCCCGCTGTCATGGTCGAAGAACACGCCCGGCGAGCGGTGCAGCTGGCTCACCACGACCCGTTCCGTGCCGTTGATGATGAAGGTCCCGTGCTCGGTCATGAGGGGCATCTCGCCCAGGTAGACCTCTTGCTCCTTGATGTCCCGGATGCTCCGAGCCTCGCTCCCCGTCTGCTTGTCCCAGACCACCAGGCGCAGGGTCACCTTCAGGGGGACCGAGTAGGTCATCCCCTTCTCCCAGCACTCCTCGCCGGTGTACTTGGGATCGCCGAACTCGTACCGCACGAACTCCAGTGAGGCGGAGTCGTTGTAGTCCGTGATGGGGAAGATACTGGTGAACACTCCCTGGAGTCCGGAGTCATCCCGCTCCTGCGGGGGGACCTGTGCCTGAAGGAATTGCTCATACGAGCGCTGCTGGATCTCGATCAGGTTCGGAATGCCGATGATCTCGTGGATCTTGGCGAAACTGACCCGATCTTCGCCCCCAGCCTTCTTCACAACGGCCATGCGCGTTTCCCCTCGTTGCGTGAGCTACTTGAGTTCGACAGTCGCCCCGGCGTCCTCGAGCTTCTTCTTGATCTCGTCCGCCTCGGCCTTGGAGATTCCTTCCTTGACCGGCTTGGGAGCGCCGTCCACCAGGTCTTTGGCTTCTTTCAGGCCCAGCCCCGTGATGGCGCGAACCTCCTTGATCACTTGGATCTTCTTCTCGCCGACACCGGCCAGGATGACGTTGAATTCCGTCTTCTCCTCCGCCACCGCTACCGCGCCGCCGCCCGCCGCCGGGGCCGCGGCCACCGCCACCGGCGCCGCCGCCGAGATCCCGTACTTGTTCTCGATCCCCTTGACGAGATTGTTCACCTCCAGCATCGTCCAGGAATCAATGGACTCCAACACGTCGTCGATCGTGACTTTTGCCATTGCAGCCTCCTTGAAGAACCTCGTTGGTCTCAGGAAACAGAAGCGCCTTCACCTCGTGGGTGCGGCACGCCGGCGGCTACGCCGCCCCCTCTTTTTGTTTTCGGACCTGGTCGAGAACGCTGGCCAATCCCCGCAGCGGGGCCGAGAGGACCTGCAGCAGCCCCTGCAGCGGCGCCTGGAACACGCCGGCCATCCGCGCCAGCAAGACCTCGCGCGGCGGGAGGGCAGCCAGATCGGCAATCTCGGCCGGTCCGACGACGCGTCCCTCCACGATCCCGCCCTTGATGACGAAGGTCGGCCGCCCCTTTGCCCAGGCGGTCACGGCCTTCGAGGCCGCCACCGGATCCGTTCGGCTCAGGGCGACGGCCGTGGGCCCCTCCAGGTAGGCGGCGAGACCCGCCAGATCGGTCTCCTTGACCGCCAGCTTGGCCAGGGTGTTCTTGACGACTTTGTACTCCACCGCGTTCTTGCGGAGGAGGGTGCGAAGCTCCGTGATATCGGCCACACTCAGGCCGCGGAAATCGGTCAGGACCGCGCCCCGGGCGTTGCCGAGTTTGTCGCGAAGTTCCGCAATGCTTGCGCCCTTCTCTTCACGCGCCACCGAAGCCTCCTCTTTAGACCTTCACCATGGCCTGCACGGCGTTGGTGTCGACCCGAACCCCCGGGCCCATGGTGGACGAGATGGACACCCCTTGAAGGTACCGCCCTTTGCTCGCAGCGGGCTTGGCCCGGAGCAGGGCGTCCAGAATGGCCAAGGCGTTGTCCGTGAGCTGCTGTGGCGTGAAGGAGGCCTTCCCGAAGGGCACGTGCACGATGCCCGCCTTCTCCACGCGGAATTCGATCTTGCCCCCCTTGAACTCGCGCACCGCCTTGCCGACCTCGAAGGTGACGGTGCCGGTCTTGGGGTTGGGCATCAGCCCGCGGGGCCCCAGGACCTTGCCCAGGCGACCCACCAGGCCCATGACATCCGGCGTGGCGATGGCCCGATCGAAATCCAGCCACCCCCCCTGGATCTTCTCGACAAAGTCCTCCGCCCCCACGTAGTCCGCACCCGCCTCCTGGGCCTCTTTCTCTTTCTCGCCCTTGGCGAAGACCAGGACCCGGACTTTCTTTCCCGTCCCGTTCGGAAGCACGACCGTTCCCCGGACCATCTGGTCGGCGTGCTTTGGGTCCACACCCAACCGCACCGCCATGTCCAAGGTCTCGTCGAACTTGGCCGTTGCGTTGGCCTTGGCCACCTCGATGGCCTTCGCCAGTTCCACCCCGTCGGCGACCCCGACGGCTTGCTTGGCCGCCTCGGCGGCCTTGACGTACCGCTTACCGATTTTCGCCATTGCTGGCTCCCTCCTTTCCCGAGTCCTGAGCGACGGCTGAGGTGGGCCGTCGCCTTCCACTCGACACGACGAAAAACCGAACACCCCACGGGCGGGATCGATCTCGTTGGCGGGCCCCGTCCTGCCCGGCGTCGGTCTGCAATTCCCGCGGGTCCGCCTAGCCAACCACCTCGATGCCCAAGCTGCGCGCCGTACCCTCGATGACCTTGGCCGCGGCCTCCGGCGTGAAGGCATTCAGGTCTTGCAGCTTGGTCCTCGCGATGTCCTCGACCTGTTTTCGCGTGACCTTGCCGACCTTGGTCCGATTGGGTTCTTTGGAACCCTTGGCGATCCCCGCCGCCTGCTTCAGGAGGACCGCCGCGGGCGGCGTCTTGGTGATGAACGTGAACGACCGATCCGCATAGATGGTGATGACCACCGGGATGATCAACCCCTCCTGCGTCTGGGTCTGCGCGTTGAACGCCTTGCAGAATTCCATGATGTTGACGCCGTGCTGGCCGAGGGCCGGCCCCACCGGCGGCGACGGGTTCGCCTTGCCTGCCGGCACCTGGAGCTTCACCTGGGCGGTCACTTTCTTGGTAATGCGCTTGGTCATGCGCCCTCCTCAATCCTTTCCCGGATCGCGCGCAGGCCGCCCGCCGCTGCGGAGGCCCACCCGCCGATCAGACGCGTTCGACCTGGAGAAACTCGAGGTCCACCGGCGTGGGCCGGCCGAAGATGCTCACCATGACCTTCAACCGCCCCTTGTCGGGCTTCACCTCGTCCACCACGCCGGTGAAATTCGAGAACGGTCCGTCGATGACCCGAACGCTCTCTCCCCGGCTGAACAGAATCCGATGCTTGGGCCGCTCGGCGCCGGTTTCGACTTGGTGCAGGATGGCTTGCACCTGGTCCTCCGGAATCGGGGTCGGCCGAACGCCGGGCCCGACGAACCCGGTCACCTTCGGGGTGTTCTTGATCAGGTACCAGAGGTCGTCCGACATGTCCATCCGGATCAGGACATAGCCGGGGAAGAACTTCTGCGAGGCCTCCCGCCGCTTCCCCTTTTTCAGCTCGACCACGGTCTCGGTCGGAATCATCACCTGGGACACGGCGCCACCGACCCCCAGCGCCGCCACCCGCTGCTCGATGCTCTGCTTCACCTTGTTCTCGAACCCCGAATAGGTATGGATCACGTACCATTGGTGGTGGGGCGGCAGCGCCGCCGTCTTCGGCACGGCCGTCCCGGTCTCGGAGGACGGCTCGGGGGAAACCTCCGCTTCGGTTGCGGTCCCGGTCATCTCGACGTCTGCCATGAGTCGCCTCGATCCTCGAAGACGCGGTTACCTGATGACGAGCGTCAACAGTTTTTGGATGACCAGGTCCACGAACCCCAGGAAGAAGGCGACCACGAAGCTGGCCACGATGACCACCGCGGTCGAGCCGATGATCTCGTTCCGCTGGGGCCAGGTGACCTTCTTCAGTTCGACCCGGACCTCTCTGAGGAACTGGACCGTGGACCCCCACAGCGTCTGCACTCGCTCCACCACTGCCGTCATGTCCCATCCCTTCGTCCGGTTCCCGGAATCGACAGTAACCGCGGCATCCGACAGCGCCTCGAACGGGGGGTGGCCGCGCGTCGTCGCCACCGCCCCTCTCACCCGCCCTGTCGGTCTCGTATGGCAGGCCTGGAGGGATTCGAACCCCCAACCTTCGGATTTGGAGTCCGCCGCTCTACCATTAGAGCTACAGGCCTATCGGTCGCCCGGCCGCCTCCGCTCGCCCCGCACCGGCGCCTACTTGCTCTCCTTGTGGGGGGTGTGCTTGCGGCACCATGGGCAGTACTTGGACAACTCCACGCGGTCGGTGGTGTTCCGCTTGTTCTTGGTGGTGGAATAGTTCCGGCGCTTGCACTCGGCACACGCCAAGGTGATGGTATCTCGCATGATCGTCTCACTCCCGATCCGGCCCCGCGGGTCCCGGGCCCCTGAGGCCCGCCGCACGCCGGAGAGGCTATTGCCGCCCTACTCCAACACCTCGCTCACCACCCCGGCCCCCACGGTCCGGCCCCCTTCGCGGATGGCGAACCGCAACTCCTTCTCCATGGCGATGGGCTGAATCAGGGTGACCTCCATGGTGACGTTATCGCCGGGCATGACCATCTCGGTGCCCTGGGGGAGCTTGGCCACCCCCGTGACGTCGGTCGTCCGGAAGTAGAACTGGGGGCGGTAGCCGTCGAAGAAGGGAGTGTGGCGGCCGCCCTCTTCCTTGGTGAGGATGTAGGCCTCGGCCTTGAACTTCGTGTGGGGCGTGATGCTCCCCGGCTTGGCCACGACCTGGCCCCGCTCCACCTCTTCGCGCTTGACGCCGCGTAGGAGGACGCCGATGTTGTCGCCGGCCTGCCCCTGGTCGAGGAGCTTCCGGAACATTTCCACGCCGGTGCAGACCGTCTTCTGGGTCGCCTTGAGGCCGACGATCTCCACTTCCTCGCTGACCTTGACCACCCCGCGCTCGACGCGGCCGGTGACCACCGTCCCGCGGCCGGAGATGGTGAAGACGTCCTCCACCGGCATCAGGAAGGGCTTGTCGATCTCCCGCTTGGGGGAGGGGAAGTAGCTGTCCACGGCGTTCATGAGCTCGTAGATGCAGGCGTACTCGGGCGCCTTGGGGTCCGTGCTGGTGCTCTGGAGGGCCTTCAGGGCCGAGCCCTTCACGATGGGGAGGTCATCCCCGGGGAAGCCGTACTGCGTGAGGAGCTCCCGGACCTCCAGTTCGACCAACTCCATGAGCTCCGGGTCGTCCACCTGATCCACCTTGTTCAGAAAGACCACCATGCCGGGGACGCCGACCTGGCGGGCCAACAGGATGTGCTCGCGGGTCTGGGGCATGGGGCCCTCGGAGGCCGCCACCACCAGGATGGCGCCGTCCATCTGGGCCGCGCCGGTGATCATGTTCTTGATGTAGTCGGCGTGGCCCGGGCAGTCCACGTGGGCGTAGTGGCGCTTGTCCGTCTCGTACTCCACGTGGGCGATGGCGATGGTGATGCCCCGCTCCCGTTCCTCCGGTGCCTTGTCGATCTGGTCGAAGGGGACGAAGGCGATCTTCGGGTTCTTGTAGCCCAGGGCCTTCGTGATCGCCGCGGTCAGGGTGGTCTTCCCGTGGTCGATGTGGCCGATGGTCCCGACGTTCATGTGCTCTTTCGTCCGCTCGAACTTGGCTTTGGCCATGTGCCTGTCTCCCTGCAGGGGCGTCCGCTCAGTGCGGACCGAAAGGTTCTGGAGCCCACGACCAGGATCGAACTGGTGACCTCGTCCTTACCAAGGACGCGCTCTGCCAACTGAGCTACGTGGGCCCGACTCAGTAGCCCCGACTCACCGAATCTCCGACGGCCCGCTCGAAGGTTGCGAGATCCGTCTGGAAGGTCCCTCGAAATGTCTCCGCGAACGGCGTGCCCTCCCCGAGGCGCTGGAGGAGGAGCCGTATCGTCGCCATGCCATAGCGTTCAACCAGATACTCGACCGCGACCGACCCCATGACGTACGGCGATTTCTCGAGCGTTTCGAGGCGGCCGGCGCGGCCCCGGCGCTGTGCCTCGTCCTTGTATTGGGGTGCCCGGTCCCGCTCCATGTGCACCGCCAATCCCTCGTGAACCCATCGCGGCGGATTGTTCCCGCGGGTCACGGCGTAGATCAGCGCGTGGGTATACTCATGGGTCAACAGCGAGGCCAGCCGGGCATCGCCCGGCTTCAAGCCCCGCAGGGCAATCCGGATCTTCCCGTCCAGCCGACCATAGAAACCGCCGACCTCCGTCGAGAGACCGGTCGCGGGCGCGAAATCGACATCGGAATACAGAACGACCGGAACCGCAGCGCTCGGATACGCTCCCAGAATGTACCCCACCTCGAGGTACGCGCTCTCCAGAAGCCGGACGAACTCCTGTCCGAGATCCTCTTGCCGTCGCCCCTCGTATACGACAGTGAAGTGCTGACTCTCCTTCGCGCGATACGAGCCCTGAATATCGGCCTCGCGCCGCACGCGAGCGATCCGCTCGCGTAATGCCACATCGTCGGTCCGGGTTGCCGCAGCGCGCTCCCATTCCGAGAGCGCGGCGGGGAGATCGCCCACGTTGTAATACGCCTGGCCCAGTCGGACCCGAGTTTCGCCGTCCTCGGGCGTGAGTTCCACCGCACGGCGAAACGCCTCGACTGCCTCCCGCGGGTCCCGGCGCCGGAGTTGAAGCTCGCCGAGACCCACCCAGGCGGCCACCTCTCCCGAATCGGCGTCCAACGCGGCTCGGTATTGAACCTCCGCTTCAGCGAGGCGTCCAGCTTGGGTCAACCGGTGCGCCACCACCGTCCGCACCCTGGCCAGATTTCCCCGGATCGCCGCGTCGCGGGGGTCCAGGGTCGCCGCCCGCGTCAGAAGTTCAAGCGCCGCCTCAGGGTTTCCCCGTCGGACCTCGGCGACTGCCGCCTCGTTCAGCCGGTACGCATCCGGATGCGCTGCCTGCGCGGGGACGACAAACCATCCCGCGAGGAGCACCCCGACGAGAATCTGCCTGGACCAGACCCGAGCGCGCTGCACAACGAATGGACCGCCCACGCGGTCCGCTGGCCGGAGGTCCTGGCTGTCGCTGCAGGGGAACGCTTGGAGCGGGAAACGGGATTCGAACCCGCGACCCCGAGCTTGGAAGGCTCGCGCTCTAGCCAGCTGAGCTATTCCCGCCTGCCGGTAACTCTTCACACGTTGGCACTCAAGTCGGCAGGTGCCACGCTGCAATTCGGCGTCCCGTTGCCCCGAAACCCGGCCGCGCGTCCCACCGCTCCCGGCAGCACCCATGGTGGGGAGAGGAGGATTCGAACCTCCGAAGGCATGAGCCAACAGATTTACAGTCTGCCCCCTTTGGCCGCTTGGGTATCTCCCCAGATTCCGAGGCGTGCTGCCCGACGTGCGCGCTCCTCGAGCGAAGCTCGGTCCGGTGGAGCTGGCGGAGGGAATCGAACCCCCGACCCGCTGATTACAAATCAGCTGCTCTACCTGCTGAGCTACGCCAGCAGACAAAGCCCTAGTATATTCAAAGGGCTTCCTCTTGGCAAATCTTTTCTTCGGACATCCCGAAAAGGTAGGCGAATCCACCCCCTTCCGGTGAAGGGGATGCATTCTATCCCCACGACCGAATCCCTGTCAACCCCGACTCGCGTCTAGCCAAGATAAATCGCTTGCAACCGCCCAAGCGATCACGGGAGGTTCGGAGCCCCGATTCGGGGCCTGCCCCAGAGAATCGTCGGTCAGTTGCACGAGACGCGCGACAGGGCCGTCAGCGCACGGAGCGCAGGAAGGCGATCACGGCGTCGGCGTCTTCCCGGCTCAGCCGGAACGGCGGCATGGGCGGTTGCGGCGTGTAGCCCATCGGCCGGCGGCCGGTGGTGAGAAGCGTGCCCGCATCCTCGCTGGACCACCCCGGCAGGCCGGCGATGGCGGGGGCGGCGAGCGCCCAGCTCCGGTTGAGGAACGGCGACCGCAGCGGGATCGGCGCGCCCCGGAACAGGCGCGTCCGATCGAGCTCCCCCTTGGCATCGCGCGGCGTGTGGCACTGGACGCACATGGCGACGTGACTCACCAGGTATTCCCCGCGCGCCAACGGCTCCGCCGCCATCGCGGCTGGTGCGAACGAAACCAGACCCCAGAGCACAAACCCGGAAATGGACATAGCACCAAACACGACACCCCCCCTTGGACAGAAGAGGATCCGCACAGGCCAGAGGCGGGTCGTCCCGTCCGAGTTTGCACCGCCTCAGCCGCCCTGCTTCACCGATTCGCGCGCCTTTTTCTGAACCTCCTGCATGTCGAGCATCAGCCGGTAGGCCGCGTAGTACTTGTAGATGTTTCGCACGTAGGTCGTGGTCTCGATGCCGACCTTCTCGGCCGTGACGATCTCGACGTTGTTGAACCACTTGTTGGGGTCGAGGCCGCGCTTTTCCGCCAGCTTGCGCATCTGGGAGATGCGCCCCGGACCGGCGTTATAGGAGGCAAAGGCGAAGAGCGAGCGATTCGCGTCGGAGAACGCCGCATCCGGGAAATACCTCGTCAGGAGTTGGTCCATATACTTCGTGCCGGCGTGGATGTTCGGTTCGGTGACCGTGATGTCGCCCACCTTCAACTCCGCGCCGGTGGCGGGCATCACCTGCATGACACCGATGGCACCGACGTGGCTCTTGGCGTTCTGGTTGAGCTGCGACTCCTGGTACCCTTGGGCGGCGAGCATCAGCGGGTCGAAGGCGTACTGCTCGCCGTACTTCTTGAACAAGAGCAGGGTTTCCTCGAAGCGCTTCCAGTCTTCCGAGCCTGTGGGGTCCTTGAGTTGCTTGACACGTTTGTAGTACTGCGCCATTCGGACCGCTGACAGGTTCTGCTTCTTGACGATAGAGACATGGAACTCGTTGATCACCCGGTCAAGCCCGGGGCTGTCCTTGCGGATGGCCCAACCGATCAGACCGCCGACCCGCACCACCGCCTGTGCGTTCACTGTGACCTTCGGCAAGACCTGGGCCCACATCCGCGCCTTCCAGTCGTCGACAACGATGGCGTCCAGCAGACCGGTGTTCAACATCTCCATCATATCCTCGTCCTCGAGCGCATCGGGCACGAGCACGAGTTTCACCGTCGGCTTGCCTTCCTGCTTCAGGCGGTCGTTCAGCGCGGTGAGGCTCTCGTAATAGCTCGACGCCTTCCGGACGTGCACGGTCTTCCCCGCCAGATCGTCGGCCGTCGCGATCGCCGGTGACTTGGGCCCGGTCAGCACCAGCTCGGACACCGGCTTCTGGCCGGCCGGCGCCACGAAATCCACCAGCGCTTTGCGCTCCTCGGTGACGGTGAGATTGCCCGCCGCGATGTCCCCGAACCCGTCGGCGACGTCCTTGAGCAGCTCGTCTCGCGTCGTCGGCACGATGTACACGGTGATCGGGCGGTTGCCGAGTTGCTTCTTGTACTTCTGATTGATGTATCGCTCGAAGTCCCGGACGAGATCCGCCGTCAACCCCCGCTCGCGACCCTTGTCGTTGAAGTAGAGCGAGCGGCTGTGCGGCACGAGCACACGCAGGTGCCGCCGCTTGATCATGCCGTCAAAGTCCCCCGTCCATGCCTTCGTCTCGGTGGGCAGGGCACGACGCTTTGCGACGGCGGTCTTCTCCGCCGCCGCACCGACCGACGGGTCGAGGGCGCTCGAGGCAATGGCAAAGAACAGGGCGCCGGTCATGAGGCGGAGCAAAAGGGCTCTCATGGATTCCTCTCCCATTGAAACACATCCGACAACCGCGCCGGACGAAGCCCCGCCGCGGGGCACGCATTTTTCCATGCCGCCAAACGGGGTGCACGGGACGCGCGGGGCGTGCACGGCGGTTCGCAGATCACACCACGCGGTTCCGCAACACCCCGATGCCGGAGATGTCCACCTCCACGGTATCGCCGCGCTGGAGGGACCCGATGTCCGGGGTGCCGGTCATGACGACATCGCCCGGCGCCAGCGTCATGATGCCCGAGATGTAACTCACCAACTCGGCACAGCGATAGTACTTCGCCGTGGAGAGCCCGCGCGCCGCGACCGTGCCGTTCACACGACAGGTGATCGTGGTCGCCTCCGGGTCCAGGTCGGTCACGATGGCGGGGCCGAGCGGGCAGAAGGTGTCGAAGCTCTTCCCCTCGAAGGTGGCGTTGTCGCGAAGCACCAGATCATAGGCGGTCACGTCGTTGCCACAGGTATACCCGAGGATGTGCGCGGGGGCATCCTCGATCCGGACATTGCGGGCCGGTCTCCCGATCACCACCACCAGCTCCGCCTCGAAGATCACCCGCTGGGAGAGTGCCGGATAGACGATGTCGGCCTGATGTCCGATAACCGCACTGGGCGGCTTGTAGAAGAGAATCGGCCGGGGGGACTTCGCGGGGTTCTCGCCCCAGGGGAAGTTCTTGCCCGCGCAGATGATCTTGGCGGGCTCGCAGGGGGCAAGCACGTGGAGTTGGTGCACGGGACCCACGGGTGCCCCGCGCGTGAGGCGCCCCGCGAACGGCGATCCGGTTGCGCGAAAGACCGTCTCCCCCTCGACGAGCCCGTACTGCGCTCGGCCCGCCTCTTCAAACCGAATGATCTTCATGCAGGGTCCTCCGGGAATCGGGGCCGAAGCGGACCCGTCGGAACGGGGTCCTGGCGGAGCGCCCTGCTCCGCTGCCGGGCCACCTCGAACAGGCACACCGCGGCGGCGGCCGAGGCGTTCAGGGACGCGACACGCCCGCACGTGGGGATGTGCACGATCACGTCACAGCGGTTCTTCGTGAGGTGCCGAAGACCCTGTTCCTCCCCTCCGATCACCAGCGCCAGAGGATCGGTCAAATCCGACGCGAACAGGCTATGCCCGCCGCTGGCGTCCGTTCCCATCACCCAGAACCCCTGCGACTTGACGGTTTCGAGGAAGGTCGCCAGGTTGGTCACCCGGGCGATCGGCAGATGCTCCGTGGCCCCGGCTGACGCCCGGACGGCGGCTGAACTCACCCCGGCCGCCCGATCCTTGGGGATGACGCAGCCGTGGACGCCCGCGGCCTCCGCGCTCCGCACGATGGCCCCCAGGTTCTGGGGGTCTTGAATCCCGTCCAGAACGAGGAGGAATCCCGGCTCGGGTCCCGCCGACGCGTGGCCCACCAGCGTCTCGGGCTCGGCGTAAGGGAACGGCCCAACCTCGAGGAGAACGCCCTGGTGGGTCGCGCCGCGGACCACCCGATCCAGATCGTCGCGAGTCCGTGTCTCGACCGGAATCTTTTGCCGCCGGGCCAAGTCAAGGATGGCCTCGACCGTCGCTCCGCCCTCTTGGCGCGCCAGGGTCAGGCGGCGAACCGTCCGCTTGCCGGCCCGCAGGACCTCCAAGGCGGCGTGCGGACCGATCACGAGATCCGCTTCCGGCGAGGTCCCCCGTGCCCGGTACCCTTTCATTCTTTGGTCACGCTCACGGTGACGGCCGGCAAACCGCGGTCCGCCGGAAACTCCGAGGTGGCGTGGATGGCCCGTCGCGTGTCGTCCACCCGGATGCCGGCGGCGACCAGCGCCCGGCGAATGCCGTCCGCTGCTGCCCACGCCCGCTGCTTTCGCGCCGCCTCGCGCAACGCCAAGAGTTCTCGCACGACGCCGGTGATTTCTGCGCCGCGTTCCGTCGGATAGGGCGGTGGGGCGGCGAGCAGCCGCGTGAGTTCTCCGACCGCCTCGTCGGCCGACCGGGTGAGCGTCACGGCACTGGCCGCGGACACGTCCGCCGTAGCGCCCGCGAAATCCAGCGCGAGGACGGAGCCGAGCCGCGCGAGGAGCGCGGCGGTCTCTTCCAGGGCGGCTACCGCCGACGGCGACGGCTCGCCCGCACCCCGGACGTCCTGCAACATCCGGTTCCCTTCGCGCACCAGGTCGAACAGGACCCCGGTGGCCCGGGCCGTGTTGAAGTCATCGTCCATGGCCACCCGAAACGCCTCCTCCGCCGGATGCGCGGTCGGGGTGCCGGCCGCCGACCCCTCCGCCCGACCCGTCTCAGCCCGCAGGAACGCCACCGCCCGCAGAAACTCTTGAAAGCCTTGGAGCGCCTTCCCCTTCTCCGCCACCGCGGTCTCGGTGTAATCGAGCGGCCCCCGGTAGTTGGTCGAGACGAGCAAGAGCTTGAGCGCGTCGGCGGGGAAGCGCCGCAGGGCATCGCGGATCGTGACGAAGTTCCCCAGCGACTTGGCCATCTTCTCTCCGCCCACCGTGACGAAACCGTTGTGCAGCCAGTAGCGGGCAAACGGCCGGCCCGACGCCCCTTCCGACTGGGCGATCTCGTTTTCGTGATGCGGGAAGATCAGGTCCTCGCCGCCGGCGTGGATGTCGAAGGTGTCGCCCAGGTACTTGGCGGACATCGCCGAGCACTCGATGTGCCAGCCCGGCCGGCCCGGCCCCCAGGGACTGTCCCAGGTCGGCTCCCCCGGACGCGAGGCTTTCCAGAGGGCAAAGTCCAGCGGGTCCCGCTTCCGTTCGTCCACCTCGATCCGGGCCCCTGCCTGGAGGTCGTCCGGGCTCCGGTGCGAGAGCTTCCCGTACCCCTGAAAGCCGCGAACTGCAAAATAGACGTCGCCGTCCATGGTGTACGCCAAACCGCGCTCCACCAAGCGGCCGATGATCGCGAGCATCTCCGGGATGTGGTCGGTCGCCTTGGGCTCCACGTCCGCCCGCCGGATACCCAGGGCATCCATGTCGGCGTGGAAGGCCGCGATGAACTCGTGGGCCAGCGCGTCCCAGGCCATGTTCCGCTCTCGCGCCCGCACGATGATCTTATCATCCACGTCGGTGAAGTTCCGGACGAACGTGACGCGGTAGCCCAGGTACTCCAGGTACCGCCGCGCGATCTCGAAGGCCAACGCCGACCGGGCGTGGCCGATATGGCAGAGGTCGTAGACCGTCACGCCGCAGACATACATCCGCACCTGTCCAGGCACCAGCGGTGCAAACGGCTCCAGCGTTCGCGTCAGGGTGTTATAGACTCGCAGCCCCATGGATATCCCTCGGATTCCCCGGACCCGGTTCACCGCAAGCGGCGGGAGGGCGGCCGGCGAACGACGGAGGCGGTCGCAAACGTCGCGATCCCCTCACCCGCCCCCAGTGCCCCTAATCCCTTTGCCGTGGTTCCCTTGACGTTCACCCGTTCCTCGGGGATGCCCAGCGCCTTCGCCAGCGTCGCCCGCATGGTCGGAATGAAGGGACCGATCTTGGGCGCTTCGGCCACGACTGTCGCATCCACGTTGTGCGCCCGGTACCCCCGGGCGCGAAGCAGGGCAACCACCCGCTCGAGGAGCAGGAGGCTGGAGATTCCCATGTTCTCCGGTCGACCCACCCCAAAGTGCACACCGATATCGCCCAACCCGGCCGCGCCCAGCAGCGCGTCCAGGATGGCATGGGTGAGGACGTCCGCGTCCGAATCCCCGTCCAGCCCGCGCTCGAACGGGATCGCCACTCCCCCCAGGATCAGCGGTCGGCCCGGCACCAGCCGATGTATATCAAACCCCACACCTACTCGGACCATGCGCGGCTCCCATGACCGACCCCCAATGACCACCGCAGAACGGTCGTCCGCCCGTTGCGGGCGGGACGCCGGTCAGTCGTCATGGTCATTCGCCATACGTCCCCGCAGGATCTGTTCCGCCCGGACGAGGTCGGCCGTCGTTGTAATCTTGAGGTTCTCCGGTGACCCCGGCACCAGCCGGACCCGGTGACCCATCCGCTCCACCAGGCTACTGTCGTCGGTTCCTCGGAACCCATCCGCCAGTGCCCGCGCATGTGCCGCGCGCAACCACCCCGCCCGGAAAGCCTGCGGCGTTTGCGCGGCCCACAGTCGGCCCCGTGGCGGCGTCTCCACCACCCGGTCGTCGACGTCGGCCACCTTGATCGTGTCCGTCACCGGGACCGCAACCACCGCCGCTCCCTCCGTCGCGGCAACCCGGATCGCGGCGTTGACGATCTCGGGGGTGACCAGGGGGCGGGCCCCATCGTGCACCAGCACCACGTCGGTCTCCCCGGGGACCGCCGCCAACCCGGCGCACACCGACGCCTGCCGGTCCGCGCCGCCCGGCACCAGCCGCTCCACGGCAAGACCGCACGGCCCGAGGATCTCGGCCCGGCACCGGGCCTCCTGTCCGGGGGGCACCACCAGGATGACGCAATCTACCTGGCCGGAGGCCGCCAGCGCCCTGAGTGTCCAGGCCAAGATCGGCAGGCCGCAGATCGCCAGATACTGCTTGGGAACGGCCCCTCCGAAGCGCGTCCCCGCCCCGGCTGCGGGCACGATGGATGTCACGTGCATCTCACCCTCAAAAGGAAATTCCCAATTCCCAATGACCAAATCCCAAGCCGGGTGGCTACCGCCACCCCCGGTGTGGACATTGGCAATTGGGAATTGGGAATCGCCGAGGTTAGGCTGCCTCCGCCTCTTCCTTGAGGCGTGAGAAGATCATCCGCCCGGCGGTGGTCTGCAAGACCGAGGTCACGCACACGTCGATGGTCTGGCCGATGTGCCGTCGCCCGTTGTCCACCACCACCATCGTCCCGTCATCCAGGTACGCGATCCCCTGGTTGTATTCCTTGCCCTCTTTCAGGACGTAGACGCGCATGTCTTCGCCCGGCAGGACCACCGGGCGCAGGGCGTTGGTCAGTTCGTTGATGTTCAGGACCCCGACTCCGTGCAGTTCCGCGACCTTGTTGAGGTTGAAATCGTTGGTCACGATCTTGGCATGGAGCACCTTGGCCATCGCGACCAGCTTGTTGTCCACCTCCCGGACCTCGGGGAACTCCATGTCGCTGATCTCGACCCGGATGTCCACCTTCTTCTGGATCTTCTGCAGGATGTCCAGACCGCGCCGGCCCCGGTTCCGTTTGAGCGGATCGGAGGAGTCGGCGATGTGCTGCAGCTCCCGCAGGATGAACTGAGGGATCACCAACGTCCCCTCCAGAAACCCGGCCTCCGTGATATCCGCAATCCGGCCGTCGATGATCACCGAGGTGTCGAGGAGCTTGTAGCTTTCGGCGCGGGGCTGTTCCTTGAGGAGTCGGATGAATCCCGCGACACTGAACTCGTCCCCTTTGTCCAGGGCAACCAGGACACCGAGGTATCCACCGCCCAGCAGGCAGAGGGTCTGGACCAAGAGGCCGATCTCGGGCGGGAGGCCGATGAACAGGTTGGCGATGGGGACGGACAGCAGCCCCCCGACCAGCAGACCGACGATCAACCCCGCCAGCACGTGGAGGATGACCCGGCCCGGAGCGCGGCGGAGCTGCCGCTCCACCAGCACCAGGATCAACCCGAAGGCCAGACCGGCCACGCCCCCCAAGATCGCCCACCACTCCCCGGAGTGGCGTAACGTCACGCCCAGCAGACCAGCCGCACCGCACAAGGCCACGACCAGGATGCGCAGCACCGATTCCGACACGCGGAGTCCCCTCCTCCTAAGTCAGGAGGTCTCAGGCCTTGGCGATAGTTCGATCGACCATGGAGCGCGCATCCCCCTCTTTCATCCCGACCGCGTGGGAGATCTCGCTCACGAGGAGCTGGCGGACGGTCTCCAGCATCTTCTTTTCGCCGAACGACAGGTTGCGCTCTTTCTGCAGCAGCACCAGCTTGCGGAGAACCGTGGCCACCTCGTAGAGCGACCCGGTCTTGATCCGTTCCAGGTTGTCCTTGAATCGCCGGTTCCAGTTGGGGCAGATCTCCATGTCTTTCTTCCGGAGGATCTCCATCACCTTGCGGACTTCCTTGGGACCGATCAACTGGCGCAGGCCGACACGCTCGGCGTTTCCCGTGGGCACCATGATGCGCATGTCGTTGCCCAGGATACGCAAGATGTAATAGGACTGCCGACTCCCGGAAACCTCCTTCTGCTCGATGGCCTCGATCCGCCCCACGCCGTGCGTCGGATACACGACCTTCTGGCCAACCTGGAACATTGCTGTCCCCTTTTCTGGACGGAAGTTTTCGGTGAATTAAACCATACTCCACGCCTGCAGTCAAACCGGATTTCGCCCCGCCGCGCGCCTGGCGGGGAAGAGATCCTCCAGGGCGCCCACGTGGCTCACACCGGTGGTCTCCAGCGTGGGACTGCCGACCAGGGTCTCCACCGAGGCGCGCGGGAGGATCGCCCGGGTGAACCCCAAACGGGCGAGTTCCAGCAGACGCTTCTCCGCCTGCGGCACGCCGCGCACCTCGCCACCCAGCCCGACCTCACCGAAGAACGCCCAGGTCGGTTCGACCGGCGCGTTCCGAACGCTGGAGAGCACGGCTGCCATCACCCCCAGATCCGCCGCCGGCTCCCGGACTTCCAGCCCGCCGACCACGTTCAAAAAGACATCCGCGTCTCCGAGCCGGACACCGAGTCGCTTCTCCAGCACGGCCAGGAGCATCGCGACACGCTGGGTATCCAGCCCGTTGGCCACCCGGCGCGGGACGGCGGCTCCCGTAGGGGTGACCAGCGCCTGGAGTTCCAGCAGAATGGGGCGCGTCCCCTCCAGCGTGGCCACCACGATACACCCGGTGGCCTGCGGCGGCCGCTCCGCCAGAAAGAGCGCCGACGGGTTATCCACCGGGGCGAGTCCATCCGCCCGCATCTCGAAGACTCCGATCTCGTCGGTCGGGCCGAACCGGTTTTTGGTTGCCCGCAGGATCCGGTGACTGTGTTGACGGTCCCCCTCGAAATAGATCACCGTGTCCACCAGGTGCTCCAGAGCCCGAGGACCCGCCAGGCTTCCCTCCTTGGTCACATGGCCGATCAGCCAGACGCTGATCTCCTCGCGCTTGGCCACCTCGGTGAGACGGCCCGCCACCTCGCGCACCTGGCTGAGACTGCCGGCAGCGGATTCGAGGCCACGACTCCAGACGGTCTGGATGGAGTCCACGATGACCACCGCGGGTTTCAGCCCCGCGATCTGCTCCAGCACCGCCTCCAGGGAGGTCTCCGCGGCGAGGTAGAGGCCCGGAGCGTCTGCTCCCAGCCGGCGGCCGCGCTCGCTCACCTGTGCCAGGGACTCCTCCCCCGACACGTACAGCACCGCGAATTCGCGGCGGGCCAACGCGCCCGCCGCTTGGAGCAGCAGGGTGGATTTCCCGACGCCCGGATCCCCGCCGACCAGCACCACGCCGCCCGGCACCAGCCCCCCGCCCAAGACCCGGTCGAACTCGCCGATTCCCGTCGGCGCCCGCCGATGGGCGTACCCGGGGACGTCCGACAGGAGCACGGGCGGGGCCGCGCCGGGCACCGGCCGCTCACGCCCTCGTCCCGGACCGACCTCCGGGGCCGCGGTCTCGGTCAGGCTTGCCCACGCCCCGCAATCCGGACAGCGCCCCAGCCAACGGGGCGCCTGGTAGCCGCACTGCTGGCACTCGAAATGGCTGCGCCTCGCACCCATGCGCGTACCCGTCAGAAGGCACCCAGCGCTTGGATGCCGAGCCCGATAATGCTGATCGGCCCCTGCTCGCGGAGCTGGTCGGCAGCCTTCCCCACCTTCTTCAGACTGTCCTTGGTCGTGAAGTAGAGGGAGTCGTCGTTGAGCAGCTTCCCCAGCGTCCCTTCGCCGCGCTCCACCTTCTTCATGATGCCGTTCAGGCTGGCCGCGGCTCCCTTCATATCCGTGAAGAGGGAGTCGTCGTTGAGCAGGCGCCCCAGCGTACCCTTCCCCTCGGTGATCCGCTTCGACATGAGCTGGATGCCTCCCAGCGCCTCGCGAGCTTGGGTGAGCGTGGTCTTGGCCTCCTCGTAGAGGGCATCATCCTTTACCAGCTTGCCGAGGGTTCCCTTGCCGGCCTCGATATCCTTGGACATGCGCGCCAGCCCTTGGGAGGCGACCTTCAGGTCCGCCGTGAGCGACCGCAGGTCCTTGTACAGGGCGTCATCGTTCACCAATTTTCCCAGCGTGCCCTCGCCGCGCGCGAGTTGCTGACTGAGCTTGTTCATGTTGGTGGCGATCCCCTGGATCTCCCGGTAGAGGTCGTCGTTGGCGATCAGCTTGCCGAGCGTCCCCTGCCCCTTCTCGATCTGTTTGGCGATCTTTTCCATGCTCTGGAAGGCGCTCGTGATCGGCTCGAAGCTCTTTCCCAGGCCCTCGTTCAGCTGCTTGGCGAGTATCTGGACGTCCCCGGCGGCGTCGTTCAGCCGGGCCAGCATGGTATTCAGATCCGGCGGCTCGGCGCTTTGCAGGACGCTGCCTGGCGGCGCCAACTGCGCCACCGGCGAACCGAATGTCAGGTCCACGAAGTTGGTCCCCAACAGGCTGGTCAACTTGATCGTCGCGATGGAGTCGGTCTTGACCGGCGTCCCGGGCTTGACCCGCACGGTGACCTCCACCCGCGCGCCGATGACCCGGATGTCCCGCACGCTTCCCACGTCCACGCCCGCCAGACGCACGGGATCGCCGAGCTTCAAGCTGGGGATGGACTTGAACGAGGTCTTGTACTCCACCATCCGGGCGAAGATCGTGTCCTTCCCGAGCACCTCGAAGAGCGCGATCAGGATCAGGAAGGCGACCACCAGGAACAACCCGACCCGCACTTCTCGCGACGCCGCCATCGGTATAACCTCCTTCCGGGGCCCTAGCGGCCCGGGACCTTCATCTGCGTGCTGAGGAATGCCCGCACGACCGGATTCGAAGTCGCCCAGATCTGGGCCGGCGTACCGACTTCGATCACCCGCCCCTCGTGGATCATCCCCATGCGATCGGCCACGGCTGCCGCCAAGTTCAGGTCGTGCGTCACCACGATGGCCGTAATCCGGAGCCGCTTCAGGTCGGAGATGACGGTGCCGATCTGCTCGGTCAGGACCGGATCGAGGCCGGCCGTCGGCTCGTCGTACAGGATGAGGTGCGGGTTGACCGCCAGGGCGCGGGCAATGGACACCCGCTTCTTCATGCCGCCGGACAGCTCCGCCGGCCTGGCCCGCTCCGTGCCGGCCAGGCCCACCAGCGCCAACTTCTCCGCCACGATCCGCGCGATCTCGGCCGCCCCGCACACCCGGTGCTCCTTCAGCCAGAGCCCGACGTTCTCTCCCACCGACAGCGAGTTGAAGAGGGCCGCCGATTGAAACACCATGGCCATGCGGAACCCCTGGGTCCCGCCGCCCGCTTGGAGTTCCTCGCCGTCCACCAGAATGCGACCCGAGTCGGGGACGAGCAAGCCGGTGATGTGCTTCAGGAGAACCGATTTCCCACACCCCGAGGGTCCGAAGATCACAAAGGTCTCCCCCGGCTCGACGGTGAGGGTCAGATCGCGGAGGACGCGCTTCGGCCCGAAGAATTTATTCAGGCCCTGCACCTCCACCCGGACACCGGGCACCGCCCGCGTCGCGGTCAGCGCCTCGCGGCCATCCGGATCGTCGCTCGTGCCCAGGAATCGAAACCAAGCGCTCATGGCCGTCACATCATCATGCGGGTGATGAGGTAGTTCAGGACGAAGATGAACATGAAGGAGAGGACGACCGCCCGGGTCACCGCCCGGCCGATCTCCTCGGGCCCGCCGGTGGTTCGCAGACCCACGAAACAGCACGTGATGCACACCACCACGCCGAAGACCACGGCCTTGAGCAGGCTGTCCATCACGTCCGAAAACTTGACGATCTCCTGGAAATTCAGCCGAAAGAGCCGGATGCTGACGTCGATCTTGGGATTGACGGCCGCCACGATGGCCCCGCCCACCAGGCCGATCACGTTCACATACATGCACAGCGCCGGCACCGCAATGAGTGCGGCGACCAACCGCGGCATCACCAGGTAGCGCACCGGGTTGATGTTCAGCGTCTTGAGCGCGTCGATCTCCTCATACACGTTCATGGCGCCCACCTCGGCCGCGATGGCGGATCCCACCCGACCCGCCACCAGGAGGGCCGTCATGACCGGGCCCAACTCCTTCACCATGCTCAGCCCCACGATCCCGCCGATGTTCCCCTCCAGGCCGAACTGGGCCAGCCGCGACCCGGTCTGCAGGGCCAGCACGCCCCCGATGAAAACGGCCATGAGGGAGGCGATGGGAAGCGTGGCGTTGCCGAATTCCAGCAAGTGGCTCAGGATCTTGTCGGCATTCCGGGGGGCCGCCTTGGACCAGTAGAGCGCCTGGACCAACAGGACCCCTCCTTCGCCGAGCGCCTGCAGCATGCGCTGGAAGCGTTCGCGCAAGGCTGTCACCGGTTCCCTCCTGCCAGGTCGAGGACCGCCACCGCCTGGAGTGGATCGGTCCAGGTCATCTCGAACCCGGTCGCCAGGCGCACCGAGCGCGCGCCGGGTTGCACCTCATAGTGGACGAGCCCGCCCAGGAACGTCGTTCGCGCCCCCTCGCTGGTCTCGCGGTAGGCGAAGAGCGGGCCCAGCACCTCGATCGAGCGGCCGGTCTCCGTCTCCTCGTGGCGCACAAAATTCCAGAGAAACGAGTGGACCGTCTCACCGGCGGGGTTCGCCCGGTAGGTGTACACCGACCAGAGCGGAGAGTAATTGCGCTCGATCCATTCGTTGGCCGGCATGAACGCCTCCAGCAGCGCCAGGCTCTGGAACAGCACGTTCCCCTCTCGATCCCGCTGGTAGCGGGCGAACGGCCAGGCGTCGACCCGGCGGGTCGAGCCGTCCCGCCCCTCCTCTCGCGCGTCGGAGTACAGGTGAAACAGGATCCGGGTGCGCACCTTGCGGCTCCCGATGAATTCCTCCGTCTGCCGGATGAACACCGGATACAGGACGGCAAGGTCGTCGTAGATGATCTCCCGAAACAGGAACTCGTCGTGGAGGACCTTGCGGTCCTGCATGTACAACGGGAAGATATACAGCGCCTGGCGATTCTCTCCGCGGGCCACCTTGACGACGGGCCACGCCACATCCCACTGCTCGAATCCCCGCTCGCGATCATCCGTGTAGATGAAGAGCGGCCAGAGCACCGTCGTCTGGTCCCACTTCACGGACCGTCGCGCGGCGTAGAACGGCAAGACGGTCATGACCGTCTCCGGTTCGTCCCCGTCCAGACCGGTCCGTTGATACAGAAAGAGCGGCCAGAGCGCGAAATACTTCTCGAATACCCCGTCCTTCACCTCCTGCCCGTACAGCGGCACGAACCGAAATCCGCGATGGTTCCCCTCGGGATTCAGACCCCGGGTGATGGAGATCAGCGGCCAGGGGAAGTAGTGGGTCTCGGTCCCCAGCCGGACGCTCCGGGCGTAGAGGGGAAACATGACCCACTCGAACTCCTCCCAGAAGAACCGATCGTAGACGTGCCCCCAGAACGGCATGACCCCGAGGTACGACTCGCCATTGTCGCGAACGCCGCTGAAGTAGAACGGAAAGAAGTCGGCGCGCTCCTCGCGCCCTGCCTGCGGACTGCCTTCCCCGCGCGCGGTCAGCAGCCGCAGGAACTGGAAGTCCCAGTCGTTCCCGCTGCGCCGATAGGTCATCAGGGGGTAGAGAAACTCCCACTCTAGGCGCTGCGCCCCCAGTTCTTCGCGTCGGAAGAAGAGCGGGCGGAGGGCGAACTCCGTCACGTCGCCGTCCAGGGAGCGACTGGAATGCACCAAGGGCCCCACGCCCGAGCGGACCCGGGCCTTCTCCAGGGGGTCCACACGGTCGTCGAATACCGGCCAGAGATTCAAGGTCGCGGAGGGACCGTCCTCCGCCGCGCCTGCGGGCGCGATGCTCAACAGGACCGCCAGGCAACACGCCGCAACCGCCGCCAGGCGCCCCGTGCCCTCTCGCCACGACCGACTCGTCCGTTCGGCGCGCACGCGACCCCGGGGGCACATCAGAAGTCCCGCTGCCGTTCTTGTTCTTCGAACCGGGTATACTCGCGCAAGAAGGCGAGGCTGACGGTCCCCGTGGGGCCGTTGCGCTGTTTGCCGATGATCACCTCCGTGGTGTTGTCCTCGGGCTCCTCCGGTTCGTCGTCCTTGCGGACGCGATAGAAGGCGGGGCGATACAGAAACGTGACCACGTCGGCGTCCTGCTCGATGGCGCCCGACTCTCGCAGATCCGAGAGTTGGGGTCGGGGGGGTTGGCGCGACTCCACCGCCCGGGAGAGTTGCGAGAGGGCCATGACGGGAACGCTCAGCTCCTTGGCCATCGCCTTCAGCGAGCGAGAGATCTCCGAGATCTCCTGCTGCCGGCTCTCCGACCGCCCCCGGCCTGAGATCAATTGCAGGTAGTCGATGACCACCAGCCCCAGCCCTTGCTCGGCTTTGAGCCGACGCGCCTTGGCCCGCATCTCCAAGAGGGAGATGCCCGGGGTGTCGTCAATGAAGATGGGGGACTCGGACAGGATCCCGGCCCCGGTGGTCAGCTTCGGCCAGTCCGAGTCGGAGAGGTACCCGGTGCGGAGCTTATGGGAGTCCACCTTGGCCACCGAGCACAGCATCCGCTGCACCAGTTGCTCCTTCGACATTTCCAAGCTGAAGATGGCGATCGGGATATGTTCCTGGACGGCCGCATGCTGGGCGATGTTCAAACAGAAGCTGGTCTTGCCCATGGAAGGGCGGCCCGCCACGACGATCAGGTCCGACGGCTGCAACCCTGCCGTCATCTCGTCGAACTTGCGGAACCCGGTGGGCACGCCCGTGACGTGGCTCTTCCGCTCGTAGAGGGTCTCGATGAGCTGGAACGTGCCCTTGAGGATACTCTTCACGGGCACAAAGGAGCGGCTGATCTTCTCTTGCGAGATCTCGAAGATCTGCTGTTCGGCCCAGTCCAGGACCTCGTCCACGTCCTCGGTATCGGCGTAGGCCCGGCCCACGACGGCCGTCGCCTTCTGGATCAAGGCGTGCAGCAAGGCCTTGTCCTTGACAATCCGGGCGTGGTGGCCGATGTTGGCCGCGGTCGGGACCGCATCCACCAGCGAGGCGAGGTAGCTGGCGCCGCCGACCTCGTCCAGGACCTTGCGCCGCATCAGCTCGTTGGCCAGCGTGACGAGATCGACCGGTTCGTTCTTTTCGAAGAGCTCGACGCACGCGCCGAAGATCTTCCGGTGGGCCTCCTTGTAAAAGTCGGCCGGCCGGAGGAACTCCATGGCCTTCAGGAGCGCCCCCGTCTCCTGCAACACCGCCCCAAGGACGGAGACTTCCGCCTCGAGGTTCTGCGGAGGGATTCGGTCCGATCCTACGGCCGTTTCAGACATGGGGACACGGGACGGGCGGCAACGCCTCAGGCCTCACGATCCACGGTCACGGCGAGCTCGGCCAGCACCTCCGCGTGCAACCGGATCGGAACCCGATGCACGCCGAGCGTCTTGATCGGCTCGGGAAGGAGGATCTTCTTCTTTTCTATGCTCAGCCCCTGCGCGGCCAGCGCATCGCTCAGATCCTGGCTGGTCACCGAGCCGAAGAGCTTCGGCGCCGCCGGGGTCGCGGGGACCGCCGCCTCGGCGGGGGCGTCTTCCGTCGCGGCCGCCGGGGCCGTGACGGGGACCTCGGCGGGGGCGTCTTCCGTCGCCCGGCGCGTCAGCGTAATCTGGACCGCCGCCAGCCGCTCGGCCAGGGCCGTCGCCTCCTGCTTCAGCCGATCCTCCAGATTGCGGGCCTGGGCCGTGAGTTGCGCCAGGGACCGCAGTCGCCCCGGGGTGGCGAGCACGGCAAGCTGTTTCGGCAGGAGAAAATTCCGGGCATACCCGTCAGCCACGTCCACTTGCTGCCCGGGCTCCCCCAACCGCTCGACTTTCTGCATCAGGATCACTTTCATGATTCGCTCCGTCCTCCGAATGTGACGCGCCACTCTCCACGCTCGGCGCCCCCCGGCTAGGTTTGCCCGGGTGGGCGGTTCAAACTGAGGCGCCGAAATGCAAACCAGACATCGAAGAGTCCCAACCCGGCCACCAGCAACGTGAAGAACGGCTGGAAGACCAGCAGGATCACCGACAAGGTCGCCAGGAACCTGGGCAACTGAAACCGCCGGAACAGAAAGGCCGCGATACTGAGGCCCTGCAAAAAATAGAGTCCGAGAAGCACGATCAGTCCGTTCAGCCCCACCACCCGGAGCGACGGTATCCCGATCAGAAAACAGACCCCCGACGCGATGAACGGCCAGACTAAGAGTTCCGGCAGTTCCCAGCGGAACGCAGCCGGCTGCACCCCGCCAAACTGTGCCGGCCAACGGCGGATCATGGCCTGCAGAGTGACCGCGTACCCCGCCGCCGTGAGCAGGCTGCCGACGAACAGGAGGCCGGGAAACGCCGCCAACAGCGCCGCCCGTAACCGCTGCGCGGGCGCGTCCGCCGCCCCCGGACTATCGGAGAGGCCAAGCTGAGCGGTGAGAGTTTCCATGCCGCCCAAGAGGCCGTCGAGATGCTGTTCGATGGCGCGAACCGGTTCGTCCCACCGGCCGGTGGCCAGCGACAACACCGCCACGCCCCCCACCAGCAGCACCACGGCCGTACCGACCACCAATACGTCCGACCGGGTGCCGCGCCGCAGCCCTTCGTACAGGACCAGTGCGGGCGCACCGAACTCCAGCAGGAAGATCATCCCCTGCTGGAGCGAGAGCGGCACGATCAGGATCAGCGTCGCCAGGGCCAAGGCCACAGCCAGCATCGTCCGGCCATGACGCAGCCCAACCGCCACGAAGGGGAGCGGGCAGAACAGGCTCAGCACGATCCCCAGGAACGGAAAGAAACTGCCCGACGCGAACAGGCCGACCGCCAGAACACTGGCCAACACGGCTTCCACCGTGGCGGCCAGGAACCGCCTGCCCCGCACCCGAGCCTTCACGGCGTCCGTCCTTCCGGGTGACTTACGAGGCCTCCGCAGCAAACGCCAGCAGGGCGATGCTGCGGGCCCGCTTGATCGCGGCCGTCAATTGCCGCTGGTGATAGGCGCAGTTCCCGGAGATCCGCCGGGGGATGATCTTGCCCCGGTCGCTCACGAAGCCGCGCAGTCGCTTCACGTCCTTGAAATCCACCAAGAGGACTTTGTCCAGACAGAACTTGCACACCTTTTGGCGACGATAGGTTCGCCGTTTCTTCAGCACGCCTCGCTCTCCTTCCGCCCCGCCTCCGGGGCTCTCCGACGCCTATCCGTCCCGCCAGGGTCGCGCGGGACGGTCACGCTCCACCTCAAAACGGGACCTCCTCGTGCTCGGGGCCGCGCGGCGGCTCCGAATCGTCCTCGCCGCCGGCAGGCCCGGCCGCCCCCTTGCGGGGCCCGAGGAATTGCACACGCTCTGCGACCACCTCGTGCTTGGAACGCTTCTGGCCCTCCGGGGTCTCCCACGACCGTTGCTGCAGGTGGCCCTCCACCAATGCCGTCCGGCCCTTTGCCAGGTACTCGGCGCAGTTCTCGGCCTGCTTTCCCCACACCACCACGGTCATGTAGCAGACTTCGTCCCGCTTTTCCCCGCCCTGGGTGGTATAGGACCGGTTCATCGCCAGATCGAAGTTGCACACCGGTGCCCCGCTCGGGGTATACCGCAGCTCGGGGTCCCGCGTCAGGTTCCCCATCAGAATCACTTTGTTGAAGCTGGCCATGGTCAGGCCTCCTGAGGAGTCGCCTCGACGGCTGCGGGCGCGCTGGCCTTCACCGCCTTGCGCCGCGGCGTCTGCACCAGCACCGTGAGGTACTTGAGCACCGGCTCCGCGATCTGCAGGTGGCGCTCCAGTTCCGCCACGGCTTTGGCCGGCGCTTGCGCGCGGAAATAGACGTAGTGCCCCTCGCGCCGCTTCTTGATGTCGTAGGCCAAACGCTTCTTGCCCCATTTCTGGACTTCCGTGACCTCGCCGCCGGCCTTGACCAGCACGGCCTTGGCCGCCACGGCGGCCGCCTCCACGCCGTCGTCACCCAGCGCCGGGTCCAGGATAAAGATCATTTCGTACGCTCGCACGCTTCTCACCTCCCTTGGTCGTCTGGAATCTATTCCGGTTGCGGTCCCGTCATCGCCAGCGGACCCGAGCCGGGTTCCGGGCGCACATTGTATCGATTCATGGCGGGCGCCAGCCCGTCCAGGATCAGGCAGCGCACCGCCTCGGCCGCCCGGGCCACCGCGGCCGTCGCCACCGGACGCTCCTCCGGTGTAAAGTCCGTCAGTACGCGATCAGCGGCCGCCTGCCCCGCCTCGGGCCGGCCGATCCCGACCCGAACCCGCGGAAACTCGGTCGTGCCCAGGGTTTCCTGGATAGAGCGCACCCCGCGATGCCCGCCCGCTCCGCCCGCTGCCACGACGCGCAGTCGGCCCAGCGGAAGGTCAAGGTCGTCGTGCACGACCACCAGCCCCGCCGCCGGCAACGCCAGCCGCACAAGCCACGCCGCCACCGCGGCGCCGCTTCGGTTCATGAACGTCTGCGGCTTGAGCAGTACGACCGGCGTCCCCGCCACCCGGATCAGCGCCGCGTGCGCGTCGCCTCCCCCGTCGGAGAATCGCGTCGAACCGTCCGCCGCCAACCGCTCCACCGCGGCAAAACCCACGTTGTGCCGGGTGCCGGAATAATCGGCACCGGGGTTTCCCAGCCCCGCCACCAGCCAGCGCGCCGCCCCCATGGCCGCCACTTAGGAGCCGTTACGAAATAACCTGTCCATTTTTTGCAATTTCGTTACGGCTCCTTATGCCGGTCCCGAAATTTCTCCGGTCAAGTTATTTTTTACAACGGCTTACTTCGTCTTGGCCTCCGCGCCCGCCTTGCTCTTGGTTTCCGGTGCGGCGGCTTCACCCTCTTCCTTCTCCTTCTTGCCCACCACCTCCGGCTCGGTCGGCGCCTCTTCCGTGGGCGCCGCCACTTCCTCGGCCGCCGGGGCGATGACCGACGCCACCACCCGTCCGGCGTCGTCCAGGATGCGGACACCCTCCGCCACCCCGACGTCTCGCACGTGCAGCACGTCGCCGATGTCGAGACCGGTCACGTCCACCACGATCCGATCGGGGATGCTGCCCGGCAGACATTCCACCAGCAACTGGCGGAGCGACTGCTCCAGGATGCCGCCCTTGTCCTTCACCCCAATCGGCTCGCCGCTCACGACCACGGATACCTCCACGCGGATCTTGCGCTCCATGGAGATTTCCTGGAAGTCGGCGTGCAGCGGACGCCACTTCACCGGATCCCGCTGGAGATCCTTCAGGATCACCAGGGAGGTCTGCGGTGTTTCGCCGCCCGTGATGGACAGATTGATCAGAACGTTCGCCCCGGCCTCCAGCACCGCCAGCAGCTCCAGCGGATTCACGGTGACGGACACCGGACCGCGTTGGCCGCCATAGACGACCGCGGGGATCCGCTGCGCCCGGCGCAGCTGCTTGGCCACCTGCTTCCCTGTCGCGCTCCGAACTTCCCCTCTCAGCTCAACCGTTGCCATGCGCTCCTCCAGCTCCCATCAACCAACGTGACGTGTGCTCTCCCCGGCCGCTCGTCTGCCCATCAGACAAACAGCGAGCTGACCGAGGTCTCGGTATGAATCCGGCGAATCGCTTCCCCCAAGAGGGGTGCCACCGAGAGCACGGTGACTTTCTTGGTGCACGCCAGATCCTCCCGTAAGGGGATCGTGTTCGTGAGCACCACCTCTTCGATCTCCGAGCGTTCCAAGCGCTCGATCGCCTGCCCGGAGAGGACGGCGTGGGTGCAGCTCGCCACGATCCGGCGTGCCCCCTCCTGCTTGAGCGCCTCGACGGCTTGCGTGATGCTCCCGGCGGTATCGATCATGTCATCCAAGAGGATCACGTCCCGGCCCTCGACGTCGCCGATCACGTGCATGATCTTGGCCTCGTTGGGCCCGGTTCGCCGCTTGTCCATGATGGCCAGTGAGGTCCCCAACCGCTTGGCAAAGGCCCGCGCGCGCTCGACCCCGCCGGCGTCCGGCGACACCACCACCAGATCTTTCCAGGTCCCCTGCCCGAGCCGCTCCTGGAAATACTGCAGCAGCACCGGGGCGGCGAACAAGTGGTCCACCGGAATGTTGAAGAAGCCCTGGATCTGCCCGGCGTGCAGGTCCATGGTGAGCACCCGATGAGCGCCCGCGGCGGTGATCAGGTCCGCCACCAGCTTGGCGGTGATGGGCACCCGCGGCTGCACCTTCCGGTCCTGGCGTCCGTAGCCATAATAGGGAATGACGGCGGTGATCCGAAACGCCGAGGCGCGCTTCAGCGCATCGATCATGATCAGGAGTTCCATGATGTTCCGGTTGACCGGATGACAGGTCGGCTGGATCACGAAGACGTCCGCACCCCGGACGTTTTCGTTCACCTGGACGAACACCTCACCGTCCGAGAACTCCATCACGTCCGTCTCGGCCAGACGCATGCCGAGGGACTCTGCGATCTCCTGCGACAGTCGGGGATTTGCCCGCCCCGACGTGAGTACCAGTTCCCCGGCCATGCGTATCCCCTTCCTCGATCCTGCGCTGTCCGCTCCGCCTGCCCGGCGGCCTCAGCCGAGGACGTCGAACATCGGGTTGCTGGGCAGCGTCTGCGCGGCCACGGCGAAGGCTCCGCTGTCTCGGACCCGGGCCGCCAAAGCCTCGGCGGCGTCGGCATCCGGTACCACCGCAAACACGGAAGCGCCGCTGCCGGACATGAGCACCGGCATGCCGCCGCCGTCCTGCAGAAGCGCCTTCAGGGCCAGGAGTTCCGGCCGGTGCGGCAGCACCACCTCTTCCAGGCGATTGAACGCCCAGACCGGGGGCCACCCCGGCGGACCCTCCGCGGTCAAAGTCGGCAGTGTAACCCGAGCCTGCCACTCTGTCAATTTCGAACTGGCCTCCCGGTATGCCCAGGCAGTCGAAATCGGAATCCCCGGGTTCGCCAGAACGACCCAGCGAGGCGGCCAGGCCGGCAGCGGAGTCAGCCGCTCCCCCCGCCCTCGGGCGATGGCCAGCCCATCGCTCAGGAAGAACGGGACATCGCTCCCCAGTCGGCTCCCCAGTTCCTGCAGGGTCTCCCGGGACCACCCCAACGCGTAGAGACGGTCAAGCCCAAGGAGGACCGCGGCGGCATTGCTCGATCCGCCGCCGAGCCCCCCCGCCACCGGAATACGCTTGGTCAAGTGAATCTCGACCCCGTCCGAGACCTCGGCCGCCTCGAAGAAGAGCGCCGCGGCGCGGTAGGCCAGGTTGCCCCGCCCCTCGGGTAGCTCGGCACCGCTCACCTGGACACGGATACCGCGTCGCTGCCGGCGCAGGCGCACCTCATCGCAGAGATCCACCAGTTGCATGATCGACTCGATCTCGTGGTAGCCGTCGGGACGCCGGCTCACGATCTCGAGGAATAGATTGATCTTGGCCGGCGACGGGATGACAACCTCGTTCACGGGGCGACACCCCCCGGGCGGCCCGGCTCGGCGCCGCCGAATTCGATGATCCGGGTTTGCGGATCCGCGGGCAGGGGCAGGTCGAAGAGAGCGGCCTCCGCCGGCCCGTTCAATGCCACCTGTTCGAATTGCACCCGGAGCCGGCTTCCCGTGGCCGGATCCCCCACCTGTTGCTCGAAGGGGAACGCCCGTCCCTGCACGAGGCGTCGGTCCGCGAAGGAAAACGTGAGCAGGAGCTCGGCGGCTCGCCCCACCTCTCCGCGCGCCACCCCCGGATCCTCCGTCCCCGTCCAGAGCCGCTGCCAGTACTCTCCGTCCACCGTTTCCACGCGCACGACCGGCCCCTCGGCGACCAATGTCAGCCTCGGGTCCTGCGCTCGGACCGCGAGCGGCGGGAGCCCGGCGAGCAGCCGCAGCAGGAAGGCGGGCGGCACGGGCACCATGACCAGCCGCGCCAGCGTCTCCCGCGTCGCCCGGCCGACGCTGTACTCGTGGCGGATCGGGGAATGCACCCGTAGTTCCTCCGCCCGGAGCGTGGCCACCAGGGCCGTGGTCCCCAGAGGCGTGAGGACCTCGACGCGCGCGCGGTCCGGCAAGGCGACGACGACCGCCTGAGTAGCCGACCCGCTCCCCCGCGGGCCGTCGAACCCCACCCGCGCGAGACCCCGCACCGTCTGCGCCGTCGCCTCGTCGTGCAGAAGTAGGTCTCGCACCGTCTCGAGTTCCGGCGGCGTGCCGAGGCGCGGCGCGGGGAGCACGGCGCAGGCGGCGGTGAGGAGCAACCCCGCCGCCACCAAGGGGCGGACCGGAAACCTCATTGGCCGTCGCGGGAGATGCGCTTGCGGAGATCGTCGAGTTTCTGGCGAAGGATCGCGTTGGTCTCGTCGAGCGTCAGCGCGCGGTCCCACTCCCGCGCGGCGTCCTGGAGCAAGCCTTTGCGGAAATAGACGTCCCCCAAATGCTCGTGGATGGTGGCATCCGCTCGGCGGGAGTATTTGACGGCGCGGAGCAACTCGGCGAGTGCCTCGTCCATCCGACCCAGCTTGAAGTAGGCCCAGCCCAGGCTATCGAGGAATGCGCCGTTCTCCGGCTCGAACGCCAAGGCTTTACGGATCAGCACCACCGCCTCGTCCAGCTTGATCCCCTCGTCCGCGAACATGTAGCCGAGGTAGTTGTAGGCGTCGGCGTGGTTCGGGTCCAGCGCCAGCACCTTCCGGAACACGCCTTCGGCACGCTCCAGTTGCCGCGACCGCTCGAGGGCGGCCCCCAGCTGGTACTGAAACTGGACGTTGGTCGGATCCAGGGCCACCGCCTTTTCCAGCTGCTCGGCGGCCTGGGGATATGCCTTCTTCTGCAGATAGGTCAGCCCCAGGAAGTACGGCACGTTGCCCTCCTGGGGCCGCAGCCGGGCGGCCTCGGTGAACGCCGCCGTCGCCTCGTCGAAGCGCTCCAGTTGCCCGTAGATGTAGCCTCGGTGCAGCAGGGCGTCCACGTAGCGCGCGTCCTTGGGCGACATGCGCCCCAGGACGTCGAGCGCCTCGTCGTACCGCTTCATCGCCTCCAGGCTGAGCCCCAGCGCAAGCCGCGCTTCGCCGGTCCCCGGCTCCTTCGCGAGGACCGCCCGGAAGATCTCCAGCGCCTTGTCGTACTCTTTCTTTTCGGCGTAGATCTGCCCGATCCGCGTCAGGAGCGCCGGGTTTGTCGGATCCGTGCGTCGGAGCTCTTCGTAGGCGGCCAGCGCCGCGTCGAGATCGCCCCGTCGCAAATGGATCTGCGCCAGCCGCTCCCGGAATTCGCGGTTGTCCGGATCGTTCGCCAGGGCGCGCTGGTAAACCTCGGCAGCGGCGTCGTACCGCCCCTGCAGTTCCATGCTGCCCGCCAGGCCGATCCAGGCGGGATCGAAATCCGGGTTCCGCTCGATGGCGGACTGGAAAGCGGCGCGAGCCTTGTCGGGCTCCTTGGTCTCCAGGTAGACCCGCCCCAGACTGTAGTACGCCAGGTGACTCCGTGGGTTGGAGCGAATCAGGGCCTCGAAGGCGGCGATGGCTTCGGGATATTTCCGGGTCTCGGCGTACAGGTTGCCCAGAAAGAGGTACGCCTCGGGTCGCTTGGGGTCCAGACGGATGACCTCCTGGTAGTGCTTTTCCGCGCCGCGGACGTTGCGGAGCCCCTGATAGGCTGCGGCCAACAGCAGGTGGGCCTGCACGTCGTTGGGCGCCAGCGCGAGGATTTCCTCCCCTTCGCTGATGGCCCCCCGGAAATCGCCTTTCTTGAGGAGGACCGACGCCAGGTGGTTGCGCAGGGGGCGAGAGGTCGGGTCGTGACGGATCGCCTCGCGGCCCCACATCACCGCCGCGTCCAGGTCACCCTGGATCTCCGCCCAGACGCTGCGGGAGTAGGCGTAGTAGGCCCGCCGATCCCCTCGGCTCTCGCCGCGGGCGGAGACGGCGGTGGCGCCGGCCGCGCGCGGATCGGACCGGTTGCTGCGCTGCTCTGCGATCACGTCCGCGCACCCGGGCAGGAGCGCCACCGCGAGCGAGGCCGCCGAGATCCATCGCGTTGTCCTGTACCGTCCCATGCGCTGTTCCTCGTGGTCAGAAGCGGACGGCCGGGGAGGCCCCGGCCGTTAGCGATGACTTTAGCAGGACGCCTCGGAGGCGTCAATCTCAATTCGAGCCGGTCTCTGCCCCCCGACGCCGCGGGGCAGAACCGGGACCGGACGCCACCGGCCGGGGCGGCGGAGACCCCAGCACCGCCTCGACGGCCCGCCACATCTCCGGAACGCCCTCCCCGGTGACCGCCGAAAAGAACAGCGGGGTTTCCGACTCGCCCACCCGAAGCGCCGCGCGCGCCGCCGCCAGCACCGCCACCCGTTCTCCACGCGGCACCTTGTCCGCCTTGGTGAGCACGTGGAGCCGGGGCACTCCGACGGAGACCAGGAACTCCTGCAGCCCCAGATCCAGCTCGGTGAGCGGGTGTCGGGCATCGGCGAGATGGACGACGCCACGGAGCGGGGCCCGCTCGGCCAGGTACGCCTCGACCAGGGTCCACCACTCTTCCTGGACGGCCCGCGAAACCTTCGCGTAGCCGTAGCCGGGGAGATCGACGAAGAGGAAGCCGTCGTTGATCGTGTAGAAGTTCAGCGTGCGCGTCCGGCCGGGGGTCGAACTCGTGTGCGCCAAGCTGCGCCGCCCGAGCAGGCGGTTGATGAGCGAGGATTTCCCCACGTTGGAGCGGCCCGCAAACGCCACCTCCGGCCGACCCCCGCGCGGGAACTGGTCCGTCCGCCCTGCGCTCTGCAGAAATTCCGCGGTGTGAATACGCATCGTCCGACCCTCTCGCTGCGCCGAGTCCTGGCCCCGCACTGACCCTCGCGAGCGGCGCCTGACAGAGAGTATAGCACCCTAGACCGGCGTTCCCAACCTCCGGATGCCAGGCGCGGTAGCACTTGACCTCGTTTTCGTGGGCGTGCTACAAGAGACGGGCCGCGCGGCTGGTGCACACGGGCCGAGTGGCCGGCAGGCGACTTCGCCAGGCGACGAGGTGCGGATGGCGCGGATTGCGGTGCTCCCCGGCGATGGGATCGGACCCGAAGTGATTCGCGCGGCGGTCAAGGTCCTGCGCGCGGCAGCCGACCGGTTTGGCCTGTCGCTCACCTTCCATGAGGCGCCGATCGGCGGCGGCGCGTACGACGCCGCCGGCACGCCCTTGCCGGAGGCCACCCTGAGCCTGTGCCGCCAGGCCGACGCCATCCTCTTCGGGGCCGCCGGTGGCCCCCGCTGGGACGCGCTCCCCCGCCGGATGCGGCCGGAGCAAGGCATCCTGGCGCTCCGCAAGACCCTGGACCTTTTTGCCAATCTCCGACCGGTCAAGCCGTTCCCGGCCCTGATGAACGTGTCGCCGCTGAAACCCGAGGTCCTGGACGGCGTGGACCTCCTCGTGATCCGGGAACTGACCGGCGGCCTCTACTATGGTGAACCCAAGGGGATCGTCGTGGGGCCGGACGGCGAGCGGGCGGTGGACACCCTGACCTATACCGCGGCGGAGATCGAGCGCATTGCGCGCGCGGCCTTCGAGGCGGCCCGACGCCGGCGGAAGCGTCTGACTTCCGTGGACAAGGCGAACGTCCTCGCCAGCGGAGAGCTCTGGCGAACCGTCGTCACCCGCATCGCGGCAGATTATCCCGACGTGGCGCTGGACCACCTGCTCGCGGACACCGCCGCCATGCGGCTCCTGCAGCGGCCCGCCGCCTTCGACGTCCTGGTAGCCGAGAACACGTTCGGGGACATCCTGAGCGACGAGGCAGCCGTGCTCGCCGGCTCGCTGGGGCTCCTCCCCTCGGCCAGCCTGGGCACCGGCGTGGGCCTGTACGAGCCCGTCCACGGGAGCGCACCGGACATTGCCGACCAGGACCAGGCGAATCCCATCGCAGCCGTGTTGTCGGGGTCCATGCTCCTGGAATACTCGCTGCACCGCGGGGACGCCGCCGCCGCCATCGAGGCCGCGGTCGGGCGCGTGCTGGAACGGGGGTACCGCACCGTCGACATCCGACAGCCGGGGACCGAGGTGGTCGGAACGCGCCGCATGGGCGACCTCATCGCCGAAGCCGTCATCCCGGCCGGTTTGTAACGCGCCTCCCGTGCCGCTCGGACGAGTCGTCCACCGGGAACCTTGCCATCAGGAGAACGCCGTCCATGCCTGAAATCGTGGTGGGGCTACGTGGTCAGGTCGTCACGCGGGTGACCGCGGACCAAACGGCCGCGGCCCTGGGGAGCGGCGACGTGCCGGCATTCGGCACTCCGGCCCTGGTGGCGCTCGTCGAGGCTGCTGCGGTGAATGCGCTCGCCGGGCGCCTCGCGCCGGAGGAGACCACCGTGGGGACCCGCCTCGAGATCACCCACCTCGCCGCGACGCCCGTCGGCGCCGAGGTCAGGGCCGAGGCCACGCTGGTCGCCGTGGAGGGTCGGAAGCTCACGTTCATCGTGATCGCCTACGACGACCGCGGTACGATCGGCGAGGGCCGCCACGAACGCATGCGGCTCTCCCGTGACCGGTTTCTCGCCAAGCTCGCTGCCGCGCGCTGACCTTCGATTCGAGAGCCCCGCCGAAACCCGCCCACGCTTCCGCGCACGGCCCGGACGCGTCCGAGGCGGGCTGCGATCCGACCCCGCGGCTGGTCTCCGCCCGACCCCCTATCCCCATCCAGCCGCATCGGGAAAACAACTCAGATGACGGACGCCCTGCCGGGGAGTCGCCATCCAGGGGGCAACGGTCTCCTTCCAACGCAGGTAATGCGGTGCCTGCTGGTGGCGGGCGAAGTCGTCCTTCCCGCGATAGACCTCATAGAGGAAGAACTGGCTGGGCTCAGACTCGGCCTGCAGCACGTCGAAGCGAACGTTCCCGGGCTCCTGCCGGCTCTGGCGAGCGTTGTCGAGGGTGGCCTGAAGGAAGGCATCAGTCCGTTCCGGCACGACGCGTACCGTGACGCAGACAACGTACATGGAACCCACCTCGCGGAGCCATCAGCGATCAGCAATCAGCGCTCAGCCGGGTTCCGGACGGCCCGACAGCGCTCTCAGCCCTCCGTCGTGCGGCTGAACGCTGATCGCTGACGGCCGAAAGCGCTCGTTACGGTTTCACGGCCATGCTGAAGCCTTCGATCCGCTCGTCGGGCCGGGCCGTCCACTGGACCTTCCGGTTGACGCCATAGTTGTCGATCTGCTGGTACAGCGGGATGGCCGGCGCATCATCGATGAAGAAGCGGCTCGCCTTGGCGTAGATCTGCAGGCGCTTCTTCTGGTCCATGTTCGTCTGCCCGTCCTCCAGCAGGTTGTTGAAGTCCGGGTTCCAGTAGTTGGCCAGGATCTGGTTCGTCCGGAACATGGGAGTGTAGGTGTAGTCCGCATCCCACGCCGTGTTGCCCCAACCGATCAGCCACATGGGTCCCGCATTGTGGCGGTACGACAAATTGGTCATGTAGGTGGTCCACTCATGGACCTTGAGCTGGGTGCGAATGCCCGCCTTGGTCAACTGTCCCGCCACTGCCTCGGCAACCTCTTTGTCTTTGGGATAGCGGCCGTTGGGGGAGTTCAGCACCAGGTCGATGCCGTTGGGATAGCCGGCCTCGGCCAGGAGCTTCTTCGCCTTGGCGGGGTCGTAGGGGAACGGCTTGAGCGTCGGATCATAGCCGAAGTGCTTGGCCGTGAGCGGTGTGGCCGTCCGGATCGCTTGCCCCTCCAGGACGTTCTTGATGATGGCGTCCACGTCCACTGCGTAGTTTATTGCCTGGCGCACTTTGGGATTGGCCGTCGGCCCCGGGTAGGGCTTGGTGCAATCGTAGGAGCCCTGGGCCATCTCGCACTGGACGTTGTAGATGGGGATGAAGATCGTCCGGACGCTGGGCGCCGACGAGATGGTGATCTTGGGGTGGTTCTTGAGCTCTTTGACCAGGTGGGGCGGCACGTTGGTCGCGATGTCCACCTCACCGGTCTGCAGGGCCGACATCCGGGTGGTCTCCTCAGGAATCGGACGGAAGATCAGCGTCTTGATCTGCGGAGCGCCGTGCCACCACTGCTCGTTCGCCTCGAACTCGATCCGGTCGTCCTTGACCCAGGTGACGAACTTGAAGGCGCCCGTCCCGACGGGGTTCCGCGCCAGGAAGGCCTTGTCCTTCTCCTTGAAGTACTTGGGCGGCAACATGGCGCCGCGCAGCGTGAGATGGGCGTCCAGCGTCGGGAACGGCTTGTGCGTGACAATCTGAATCGTGTACTTGTCCTTGACGTCAACCCGCGCGATCGTGCGAAGCGCGGTCATCTTCAGGTTGTTGGCGGGATTGGCCATCCGCTCCAGGCTGAACTTGGCGACCTCGGCGTCGAACTCCTCGCCGTTGGTGAATTTCACCCCCTGACGAAGCTTGAACTCCCAGGTGGTGGGGTTGACGAGTTTGTACGAGGTGGCGAGCCACGGAGTGATCTTCAGGTCCTTGTCCCGGATCAAGAGGGTGTCGTAGATATTCAGGAGCACGTTGAAAGCCGGGGTCTCCTCGTGGTCCTGCGGGTCCAGTGTCGTCGGGTCCACGCCTTGAGCCACCACGACTTTCCCACTGGGCGCCGCCCAGGCCAGGGGCGCCACCGCCAGCACCAACGCCGCGGCCCAGATCCATGCCGTCCACTTTCGCATGCCACTCCCTCCTCTTCTACCATCGAGTCCGTACGATGCCGCCCGGCCGCAGGCGCGGCTCCCGGGTGGCGGTTCACGCCCCTAGAGTTGCAGACGTGGGTCCAGAACATCCCGCAACCAGTCGCCCAGCAGATTGATCCCGAGCACGGTCAGCATGATGGACACACCGGGAAACGTCGCCTGCCACCACGCCGTCGACAGGTAGGCCCGTCCGTCCGCCAGCATGCCGCCCCACGTCGGCGTGGGGGGTTGCACCCCGAGACCGAGGAACGAGAGCGCGGATTCCAGGATGATCATCCGCGCCACCTCGAGCGTCGCGATCACGATGACGGGCGTCAGGACGTTGGGCAGCAGGTGCCGGAACACGATCCGCGACCCGGCGCCGCCCAGCGCCTGCGCCGCGGACACGAACTCCCGCGTGCGCAGGGTCAGCACCTCGGCCCGCACGACCCGGGCGTAGGACACCCAGCTCGTGATGCCGAGCACGAAGATGATGTTCCGCAGACTCGGCCCGAGAACCGCGATGACCGCCAGGGCCAGCAGGATGAACGGCATGGCCAACATGGTGTCGGTCAGGCGCATCACGAAGTCGTCCACGCGCCCGCCCCGGTAGCCCGCCACCAGGCCCAGCAGCGTGCCCAGGGTGCCCGCCAGCGCCACCGCCGACACGCCGATGATCAGCGAAATCCGCGCACCGAAGATGAGCCGGCTCAGGATGTCCCGGCCCAGGTGGTCGGTCCCCAAGAGGCTGAGCTGGCCGTCCGGGGTCGTCCACCCGGGCGGCTTGAGCCGCAGCGTGACTTCCTGCAGCGTCGGGTCGAAGGGGGCCAGCAGGGGGGCCGCAATCGCGGACGCCGCGATCCCGACCAGGATGAGCAGTCCGAGCAAGGCCGCCTTGTTGCGGACGAGCTCCTTGAGCACGCGCCGGAGGTCCTGCCGCCCCTCCCGCGTCGTCGCACCGCTCATCTCGATCGCCACGCTTCCGTCACTCATGGCGCACCGTTCGCGCCTCGCGGCTCGCGACTCGCATCTCGCCCGTCACTTGTACGCCACCCGCGGATCCAGATAGGTATAGAGGATATCCACCAGGAAATTGATGAGGACGAAAATCAGGGCCAGCGTGAACACCGCCGCCTGGACCAGCGGGTAGTCGCGGTACGAGATCGCCTGCACCGCCAGCCGCCCGACGCCCGGCCACGCAAAGATGGTCTCGGTGATGACCGCGCCGCCCAGCAGCGTGCCCATATCCAGCCCGATCACCGTCACCACCGGGATGGCGGCGTTCTTCAGCCCGTGCTTGAGCACCGTCCGGAGCTCCGAGAGCCCCTTGGCGCGCGCGGTCCGCACGTACTCCTGCCCCAGCACCTCCAGCATGCTGGAGCGCGTGAGGCGGGCGATCCGCGCCATGGAAAACGCGCCCAGCGTGATGGCCGGGAGGATCAGGTGTCGCCACGAGCCGGCCCCGAACGCCGGCAGGAGATTCAGCCGGACGGCGAAGAGCAGGATGAACATGATCCCGAGCCAGTAGACCGGCATGGACTGCCCCAGCAGCGCCAGCACCATGCCCGCATGGTCGAGTGCGCTGTTGCGGCGGACCGCCGAGAGGATGCCCACCGGCACCGCCACGCAGACCGCGATGGCCATGGCGGTCAGCGTGAGCTGGATGGTGGCCGGCATCCGTTCCATGACGAGGCCCATCGCCGGCTGCTGATGCCGGAAGGAGTTGCCGAAGTCCCCCCGCACCACCCCCGTGAAGAATCGACCGTACTGCGTGTCCGTGAGGAACCGCCAGGGCGGGCTGAGATGCTCCCAGGGCGGCCACCGGAGGAAGAGCGGGTCGTTGAAGCCCATCACCTTGCGGAAGTTGTCGATGTCCTCCTTGGTGGCGTCCGGCGGCATCAGGAGGACGGCAGGGTCGCCGGTCAGATGGAGGATGGTGAAAATGATGATCGAGATCCCGAACAGGACCAGCAGTGACTGCCACAAGCGGCGAACGAGATATCCAGTCATTGCACCCGTATGATCCCGACGGCCCGGCGGCCGGCGCCAAAAAACAACGCCCCTTCCCACCGGGGTCGTGAGAAGGGGTTGACGTCTCCGTTCCCCTTCCCATCTCTCCCCGCTGACGCCTGCGCCGTAGCGGTGCGCGCCGGTCGTGGGGCAGGAGTTAGCACCCCGCACGTCGCGCGGGGTTGCCGTGGCTTCTTCGGGCCAGTCCCTCAGCCACTCTGGATGAGAAGTGTAGCGTTATTTACTTGATCGAACCACCAGTGTCAACAGAATTTGCGCGGTGCCGCTTTTGAACCTTGACCGCCGTGCCGGAGCGTGTTAGAGGAGGAGCCGGCGCGGGAACACACACGGCCCCTGCGGCAAAGGGAGGCATCATGACCAGCGAAGACATCATGGAAGTGGCTCTGGACCTGGCGCAGCTCACCGAGATCCCCGGCGATTCCGGCATCCACGTGCGAAGCGACAGCGTCCGCGAGGTGTTCGCGACCATCGACTGCGACGTCAGCGACTTGCTGTTGGCTCGGGAGCTCAAGTGCGACACCGTGCTGGCGCACCACCCCGAAGGGACGGCTGCCTTGAACGGCTGGCGGGTGATGCGGAACCAGATCGAGCAGATGGTGGAGTGCGGCGTCCCCGTCGCCAAGGCCGAGGCCGCTCTCCAGCGGCGCATGCAGCAGGTGGAGCTGAACAGCCACACCCGAAACTACGGGCGCGTGGTCCAGGCTGCCCGGCTGCTGAAGCTGGCCTTCCTGAACGTGCACGTCCCCTGCGACGTCATCACCCGCCGGCTGATCGCAGAGAGACTGGCCCGCTTCAACGATCCGAAGAGCCGGGCCACGGTGGCCGAGGTGATCGAGGCCCTTCAGGAGTTTCCCGAACAACAGGCCGCCGCCACCGCTCCCCAGGTGCGGCTGGGGGCCGCCGACCGGCTGGCGGGCCGGGTGGCGGTGGCCATCGGCGGATACACCAATGGCGGCGTGGACGTCCTGCGGGCCTACTTCGAGGCGGGGATCGGCACGGTGCTGATGATGCACTTCCCCGAGGCCGACCTGCGCGAGGCGCGGGAGCAGCGACTGGTCGGCAATCTCATCGTCACCGGTCACATGGCCAGCGATTCGATCGGCGTCAACTTCTACCTGGACGAATTGCAGCGGCTCGGCCTCAAGATCGTCCGGGCCGGCGGTATCGTGGTTCCCTAACCCGACCGCGTCCACCCTCTCAACCCACACGGAGGAACGCATGCATCCTGCCATCGAGTACATCCAGGAGCGGCGGTCGGCGTTCGTGGAGGAACTGAAGGGGTTCCTTCGCATTCCCTGCGTCAGCACCAAGTCCGAGCACAAGGCGGACATGCAAAAGGCCGCCGAGTGGCTCGTCGAGCAGATGCGCGGTCATGGGGTTGGAGCACGTGGCGATCCTTCCGACCGCTGGGCACCCGGTGGTGTATGCCGACTGGCTGCACGCCGCCGGGAAACCCACGGCCCTCATCTACGGCCACTACGACGTCCAGCCGGCCGAGCCGCTGGAATTGTGGACGACCGGCGCCTTCGATCCGACCGTCCGGAACGGCGAGCTTTTCGCCCGCGGCGCCGTGGATGACAAGGGCCAAGTGTTCATGCACTTGAAGGCCCTGGAGGCCCACCTGAAGACCGCCGGTCGGCTACCCGTCAACGTCCGGCTGCTCATCGAGGGCGAGGAAGAGATCGGCAGCCCGAGCTTGGATGCGTTCATCCGGCAGCACAAGGCGATGCTGCAGACCGACGTCGTCGTGATCTCGGACACGGCCATGATCGCCAAGGACGCCCCCGGCATCACCGTCGGCCTGCGGGGCCTGGTCTACTTCCAGATCGACCTCGAGGTGGCGAAGAGTGACCTGCACTCCGGGGGCTTTGGCGGCTCCATCGAGAACCCCGCCATGGCGCTGGCGCAGCTCCTCGCCCAGCTCAAGGACCGGAACGGCCGGATCACCATCCCCGGTTTCTACGACGATGTCCGGAGGCTCCCCGCCGCGGAGCGCCGGGCCCTGGCCAAGCTGCCCTTCAGTGAGAAGAAGTTCCAGAAGAACCTGGGGGCCCCGGCGCTCTTCGGGGAGAAGGGCTTCACCACCCTGGAGCGCCTCTGGGCCCGCCCCACCTTGGAGGTCAACGGCCTCTGCAGCGGGTTCATCGGCGAAGGCGCCAAGACCGTTCTGCCCTGCCGCGCCATGGCCAAGGTCAGCATGCGTCTCGCGCCCAATCAGGACCCCAACAAGATCGCCCGGCTGTTCGCCCAGCACGTCAAGCGCCTCGCGCCGAAGACCGTCCGCCTGAAGATCACGGAAGTCTCGGGCCGCGGCACGCCGTGGCTGGTCCCCACCGATCACCCGTCGCTGCAGGCCGTGGCCCGCGCCATCCAGAAGGGCTTCGGCAAGAAGCCGGTCTACACCCGGACCGGCGGCACGATTCCGGTCGTCGCGACCTTCGACCGGTTGCTCAAGGCGCCCATCCTGCTGATGGGCATCGGCCTGCCCGACGAGAACGCCCACGCCCCCAACGAGAAGCTGGACCTCGACAACCTCCACCACGGCATGCTGTCGGCGGCGTACCTTTTCGAGGAGTTGGCCGAGACGGGGACGAGCAAGGCGTAGGGAAGATCTCCGAGACAAGAGCGCCCCGGAGGGCGATGCCCTCCGGGGCGTTTTCGCTTCGGGCATAGACTGACCGATGAGGATTGACTTCTCCCCCCCCCCGGGGGGGGGGGAGACCAACCCGAGCCAATACTGTTCGCCCAAACCACCACGAGCGCCGATGTTCCCCTCGGCGCTCGTGCGCGTCATCGGTGCATGTTATCGCCCTCCACTGGGGCGCCGATGCTAGTCCTCATAACCCTTCCATGGCTTGAGCCGCGACCCCGGCCCTGTGTATTCCAGGATACGGACGCCGTCACCTTCGTCGGTTATTACCACATTCCCCTTCGAATCCAGAATCGCGTCGTATGTTCCCTGGCCTCCCACCCCATTATCAATAGCGTAAGAGTAGTAGCCGACCTCGACAGGGTGCCGTGGGTCGGCGACGTCGAAGACTCGGAGGCCCAGGCCGTACCAGCCCATGAAGAGGAGATTCCCGTAGGCGTTGCCGAGATGCGCCGAGGGCCCGCGCGACGGATATTCCGTCCCAGGGCCTTGCCCGTTGGCGTTGAGATTCTCGGGGTACACATAATGCGAGACGAGCTTCGGCTCAGCGAGGTGTGAGACGTCGACGAACCGAAGGTGGCCAAACGGCCGGCTGAAGTACTCATCCGCTACCCAAAGAATGCTCGTCCCGGGGATGAGCTTTGCGGAGTGAGCATTCCCGCACGCCGAACCCACGCCGTTAACCTCAACGCATTTTGCATGATCAGGGGATGGCATACCGGATTGGGGCTCCAAGGCTTGGAATTCGGGCGAAAGGTAGTCGAGCTTTGAGATGAACTTGGGGTTGCTCTTGTCCGTGACGTCGAGGATGACAAGCCCTGCCTGATGGTACGAGACGAACGCGATTTCTTTCCCCCCGATGTGATTGATGGAAATGTAATGCATCCCCACGTGCCTGCTCGGCAACGTATTGGGGCTGTTCACTTTGATGGGGGAACTGAAGCTGCTTTGCTGGACCCAATAGCGGACCGGAGGGTTTTCCGCGGGATCCAAAGAATTCTGACCGGGGATCCACCACCTCCCCACCACGACGGGGTTCTTGGGATCTATCGTGTCGACGATCACGAGGATCTTCCCGTAGAATCCTTCCCACTCCGCTCCCAAGTACGCATAACGGCCATCGAAGAAGCCGTGATGAACTCCCCCTGCCTCCCTGTAGGTCCCGTCGCCCGACCTTCTAACAGGAAAGTCGATGGTGGAGAGCCATTTGGGGTTCGCCGGGTCCTCCATGTCGTAGAGGCGGATTCCAGTGTAACCCAGCCGTTTTGGAGGAGCGCTGCCCTGCCGTTGACTGTTAACCCAGAGGATCTTCCGGGATTGCAGTCGACCGTGCTTGTCGAAGCCGGCATACTCGCCTGAAGCGTACGCCGTGTAGTGGGTGCGCGTGATCCAGCCTTTGTCCCAGCACGTGGGTCCCGTCGTCCAGCCCGGGCCGGTACGAGTTCCATCCTCAGCAACCGCCCAGTCCCCGCATGAGGTGGAAAAGGGGAGGTTGTTGAAGGCATCGTTTGTCCACACGTTCGTTGCGTCTTTTCCAACCCAGTAAGGATCATTCGGTAGCGGCGGCATCGGCGACTTGACCCTGTCAAAGACCTCGACGGTCGCGATGCGCTTGGGATGTTGGGGGTTCTTGACGTCGACCACGCGGAAACAACCCACGTAGCCAACTCCGCTCTCGTAGCACCCGACGTACAGGTAGTCGCCATCGGTGTAGGGCCAGGGGGAGATCTTCGAATACTCACCCCACGCGGTGCCAGGGCCTGTAGCCGTGTCGACGGTACCGATCAGCTTGAGGTTCCAGGCACCCAGCGTCGCAGGTGCCGCATTTGCGACCACCGTAGCCCCGATGAGCCACGCGACGGACAACAGACACAGGAGAAGTGAAGAACCCAATGAATGCTTACTGCTCATGTGAATCCCCCTTCTGTTTTCCTGCGTGAAGAGTTCGCAACGGCGTCATTTTGTTCCGTGCGAGTTCTCAGATCTGTACGAAAATCACCTCCCTTCCTTTGTGATCCCGGAGACCTCCTCCCCATTTTTCGGGAGAACTTTGCCGCCTTTCGCGAAGGCAGGCATGACGGAGTTTATGATCTATCGTAGACCACGGTTGCCGCTTCGATCTGACGGTCCAACCCAGGAGACCCCTCCTCTGTCTATTGTCAAAAATTTAGTCCATCTCGAGCCGATTTCCCATGGGGTCTTCCCCTTCTTTCCGAAGAAAAATGACCCCAGGGACGGGAAAAGAAGCTGGCAGGCGGCAAGGGGCAGCTGGCAGGAAGCGACATGTCAAACAGTCGAGGCGTCTATTGGTCGATTAGGAAGCGCGTGAGAAGAGCGGGCAGGCAAAGGGCCAAGGGGCGCCATGCGCCATGCGCTTCGCGCGTGGCCCGGCAGGCCGGGGCGGTCACGCGTCCAGTGCGACCAGGCCGTGTTTGATGGCGAAACGAACGAGGGCGGCGGTGTCGTGGGTCCGCAGCTTGGCCATGAGGTGGCCGCGGTGTTTCTCGACGGTCTTCTCGCTGAGGGTCAGATGGGCGGCGATCTCGCGGTTGGTGTGGCCCTCGGCGATGAGTTGAAGGACCTCTCGCTCCCGGGAGGTCAGGCGGTCGAGGGGGGTTGCGGCCTCCCCGCCCGGCGGGCCCGCGACGAGCGGGGTGAGGAGGGGGCCGGCCACCTCGGGGCTGAGGTAGGTGTCCCCCCGGGCGACCGCGCGGACCGCCAGGAGGAGTTCCTCGGAGACCGCACGTTTAAGGACGTACCCCTTCGCCCCGTTCCGGAGGGCCTGGCGGACCAGCGTGTCGTCCGTGTACATGGAGAGGATCAACGCCCGGGTTTTCACTTTGAGGCCGCGCAGGCGGCCGACAGCCTCCACCCCGTTCAGGTGGGGCATCGCAATGTCGATCAGCAGCACCTCGGGTAAGAGGCGCTCGACCAGTGCGACGGCCTCCTGGCCGTCGGCCGCCTCCCCCACCACCTCGATATCGCCGGCCTTCTCCAGGAGAGCGCGGAGGCCTTGGCGGACCAGGTGGTGATCGTCGGCGAGAACGACGCGGATCATGGGAAACCGCCGACGGGAGTCACAGAAACGAGCATCTCAGCCATCTGGTTTTCCGGAAGAGGCAGAGAGCCGGCTCACGATGGCTCCCTGCGCACCTTGCCCTCTTGTTGACTGCTCAACTCAAACGTTTTTCTTTCCCATCCTCACTGATTTACCCCGTGCTTGGCGGACCATTCCGGTGCCTTTAACGATCTCCACGCGTTTGAACCCACTCACGAGCGCCGAGGAGACCCGGCGCTCGTGAGTGTTGTCGTGCGGTTCCAGGGGAACCTACGGCTCCACCTTCCAGAAAGGATATAGGTCTGTGGGGACGGGCGGCCAGGCAAGCTTCTCAGCGAATTGGATCGCTGCCGTCTCGTCCTCTTCGAGCATAAACCCTTGCGCTCGCAACTGTTGGACCGCCGCCGTCACCTTCGCCACGTAGTCGGCCTTGTTCGCGTAGCGCACCTCAATCGAGGGACGCGGGTCGGCCTTCGTCGCGCGCTCGGCTTCGGTCGCCGGGAAGGGCCAGAAGGAGACGTTGAACGGCTGGATGAAGTTCGACGCTCCGCAGGCATCACATCGGGGATTCCAGCCCTGGTACGTGCCGAGCGGCACGGTTAGTTCCGGCATCCGAATGCCGCCGATCCCATTGCCATCGCGGTCGAACGCGGGGACGCGCGTCTCGAAGGGTGGCCCGAAGTACTTGGGCGGCACGTTGGTCTGGATCCCGGGGTAGGCGACGGGGACCTGGCCGCCCCGCGAAGGGTCAGGCATGAAGAAGTCCGGCCCATAGTCGGCCCGCGGTGGCTTGAGGTAGGTGCCGGGATGCCGCGTGGCCGGGAAGGTCACGCCGTTGACGCTGTACGCGGGAATCCGTGGGAACCTCGCCTTGTGCTCGGTCGCCGTCAACATCTCGTCCTTGGCGATCAGCGGGACGGTCGTCGGCGGCGGCTCGATGCGCTTCGTGACCCAGTTGTCGAGTGCGACGAGGAGGGCACGGCCCACCGGCCGATGCTCGACGAAGCCGTCCGAGTGCTGGTCGTTCAGATTCGTCCGTTTGCTCGTGGCGCTTGGCGAGCCATGCTGTGAGCCGTTGACGGCATCGAAACGAACATCGGGATGTGTAGTCCAACGCGTCCTCGGTCCCCGAGACGTCGGTGTGGACCAGCGAGGCCGCCGGGTCCAGTACTCGGTTTCGTGGTTGGTCAACATGATCTTCGGCACCCGCTGCCCAACCGCTTCGCCACGGCGAGGACATCGCCCAACTCCACGGGCTGATACGGATCGAGCTGGTGCCGCCCGTTGCGGGTGAAGTTGAAGGGGAAGTCGATCGGCCGCGAAGTCGTTCCCCTCGATGTGCTTAGGGTGATGCGTCGTCTGCGCCCAGCGGGTCGTTGAAGGGTCCCTTGCCGCCGCCTGGGACGTCGGGGCGCGCGCCTTCGAAGACCATGCGGCCCTTCTCGTCCACATGGAAGCCCTGGTCGATCATGGTGTTGATGACCCGGCCCGACTGCGAGATGCCGAAGATATAGGCGTACTTCGGGTCGGCCCGGAGGTTCTTGCCCTTGGCCAGTGTCAACGGTTCGGATTCCGAAGTCATCCTGTGTCTCGAAGTGGAAGAACGAGATGGCATCGCGGATGCCGGCGAGGCCCAGGCCCACAACCCGGGGGTTCTTCGCGCAGTACGAGCACCTCGTAGATCTTCCCCTTCGTGAAGCCCTCGGAGTACGACACCGCGTTGGCGGGCTCATTCACGACGGTCGTGCTCGCACCATCGGTGACCAACGGCGAACTCCAGTCCCGCACGCGGACTCCTGCCGCGGCCGATGACATCGACGTCGGGCACGTCGCGCTCGGTCATGACGGCCTGCTGCTGCTCGTCGCATCATCGGCAACCAGGTAGCAGCGGCTGCCGCCCCAGGCCGACCAGTCGCCTTCGCACCGTCCTTCACCTGGATCGTCAGCTCCACATTGATCCACTCCACGAGCGGCTGCCATCGGGGTTGCACGACGATCGGGAGGTCAGATGCGCTGCGGCGGATCGTCGAACTCGGTTCTCCACGTCCGATTCCAGCCCGTCCATAGCGGGAGTAGCCTGGCGCATCGGCCAGCCGTTGCCCGGCGTGCGCGGCCGTCGTCGGGTTGTTGGTGCTCGGCGCATTGTTGTAGTACTCAAGGGCGCGCAAACTCCCCCGGTTGTTGACGTCATGCGGAGGCGGTCGATTCCCTTGCTCGGATCGACAGTTTCAGCGAGGAAGTCGCCCCGGAACTCCACTTCACCCTTCGCGTTTCCGGCGTCGCCGCCGACGATCTCCTCGACGTAGCGGGTGGGCCCGGTGTCATGCACTACCGAGACGTCCTGCCGCAGGCTCGTTTCTTCTTGGCCAGTTGGAGGTCCACGATCTGCCGGTTGTACTTCTTGTCGGGTGCCCGCGGCGATGGTCGAGGCGGCCCCTGATCTTCTCGTACGGACCCACGTCACCAAATGCCATGCCGCCTGCGAACAAGCGCGTTCCGTGATCTCCACGCGGGACACGCGGCCAGCGACGTCGAGCTGAGGTGCGAGGATGGCCGTCGTCGAGCGCGCGCGCCTATAAGACCTTGCCCGCCTCGTGATCTCGCCGACATATGTGAGCCTCCTTTGTGTTCGCCGATTCGAGAGCCATCGTCGTGATTCTCACCATCGGATTCTCATCGGAGCAAACCTCCCTGCCCACCGCGCGGGGGACGGTGCGTCGCTAAGGGGAGGATCTCTCCCTGTTCCAGTACCCAGCAGGCTGCGAGAGCGTGGCCGACCGCGTGTGCCGCAAACAGGACGCGCTCAACGCTCCGAATGTGGGTCGAGCATGCGCCGCTTGGCGAGGTCGGATTCCGCTCTTCGATCGCCGCAAAGACCGCGAGATGTTCTCGGAGGGAGCGGGCGGGGCGGCCGTCGTACCGCAGCACCGCGTCTCGCGTTTCCTGTAATGTTAACGTCGTGCTCCGCATGAGCCCGACGACAGCGGGTATTGCCGGTCGACTTCCGCGATCGAGCAATGAAAGTCTGTGCCTTCTGCCGCCCCGCGGCTCCCTGCTGCCGCGCTAGCGCGCTCGCGGACAGGATGGTCCGCATCTGCGCGAGCGCCTCGGGCGCGCCGCGCCGCGCCGCCAGCGCGGCCTGGCCCGGCTCGCCGCCATGCGAAGCTCGGAGAGGCTGAGCAGGTCGCCCGGCCGATTGAGGTCCGACTCGCCCGATGGTGGGCGGCACCGCCGCGGGGCCGGCTGATCAGTGCCCTCCCCGGGACGCACGACGAGCAGTCCCATCGCCTCGGTCACCCGGAGCGCCTCCCGCATGGTCGGGCGCCCCACGCCGAGGATGTCGGCCAGGGTCCGTTCGGCCGGGAGGCGACCCCGGGCCGGAGGCGCCTCTGGGCGATCGACTCCGAAGTCGCCGGACGATTCCCGGGTCACCCGAGCCCACTGCACCCGGACGGAAGAGTCCGGCCCTGCCACCGCCATCGCACGCCTCCTGGGGGTTGGCTCTCGAGTCGAGTCGCCTGAGGGCGATCTGCGACGGGACCAGCGGATCCCCGCTCACGACCAGCCTTTTCCCCCGCGTCGCACGGCGCTGAGAATCCCGTGCATTTTCCCACCGACACGTGCCTGTCTATCGGGCCTTCCCCTCCTTCTTTAAGAAGAGGACCAGGGAGCGGAGAGAGCTGGCGGCGGCAGCGGGCAGCGAACGGCAAAGCGCCTAGCGCAGGGGCAAGGGGCGGACGCTATGCGCTCTGCGCGTTTCCCAGCGACCCGGGCGCAGCCGCAGACAGCGGGGCGGTTACGCGTCCAGCGCGACCAGGCCGTGCTTGATGGCGAAGCGGACGAGGGCGGCGGTGTCGTGGACGGCGAGCTTGGCCATGAGGTGGCCGCGGTGTTTCTCGACGGTCTTCTCGCTGAGGGTCAGATGGGCGGCGATCTCGTGGTTGGTGTGGCCCTCGGCGATCAGTTGGAGGACTTCCCGTTCCCGGGCGGTGAGGCGGTCGAGGGGAGTTGCGGCCTCCCCGCCTGGCAGGCCCGCGACGAGCGGGGTGAGGAGGGGGCCGGCCACCTCGGGGCTGAGGTAGGTGTCGCCCCGGGCGACCGCGCGGACCGCCAGGAGGAGCTCGTCGGCGACCGCCCGCTTGAGCAGATAGCCGTTCGCGCCATTCCGGAGGGCCTGGCGGACCAGCGTGTCGTCGGTGTACATGGAGAGGATCAACGCCCGGGTTTTCACTTTGAGGCCGCGCAGGCGGCCGACGGCTTCCACTCCGTTCAGGTGGGGCATCGCGATGTCGACCAGCAGCACGTCGGGCAAGCAGGCGCTCGACCACCTCGAGGGCCTCCTGGCCGTCGGCCGCCTCCCCCACCACCTCGATGTCGCCGGCTCTCTCGAGGAGGGCGCGGAGGCCTTGGCGGACCAGGTGCGTGATCGTCGGCGAGGACGACGCGGATCATGGCTTCTCCGGGGCGGGGATGCGGGCCACGAGGCGGGTGCCTCGCCCTGGCTGCGAGGCGATCTCCAGGCGCCCCTGGAGTTGCTCGATCCGCTCTCGCATGCCGATCAGCCCGATGCCCATGCCGGATCGGTGACCCGCCCAGGCCTCCGGGTCGAATCCCGCCCCGTCGTCCTCGACGACGAGTTGGATCATGCCGTCCATGGGTTCCAGCCGGACCTGCACGCGACGCGCGCGTGCGTGCTTGGCGACGTTCGTCAGCGCCTCCTGCAGCACGCGGTACAGTTGGATTCCGATGGTCTCCCGCGGCAAGGGCAGGTCCGTGCCCGTGTACTCGACGGTCAGCTGGGCCCGCCGGCTGAAGTCCCTGCAGCAGCCTTCGAGGGCCGCGTTCACGCCCAGGGCATCGAGGGCCGGGGGCCGGAGCGCCTGGGCGATCTGTCGGACCTGGTCGGTCACCGCGTCCGTGAGGGTCGCTGCCTCGGCGAGGCGGTGCCGGAGCGCCGCGGCGTCGGCGGGCACCTCGTCGGTCATCAGGCCGAGACTGATCCGGAGCGCCGTCAAGGCCTGCCCGGCCTCGTCGTGCAGCTCGCGCGACAGGCGGCGGCGCTCGTCTTCTTGCGCCGAGACCACCTGTGCGGTCAGGCTCAGCAGTCGCGCCCGCCCGACGCGCGCTTCCTCGAAGAGCCGGGCATTCTCCAGGGCGATGCCGGCGTGCGCGGCCAGTACCTGCACGAGGTCCACTTCTTCCTCTGTAAAGATGTGACGCCGCCGGAGAAACACGGACAGGATGCCGGTGACGCGCTCACCGTGCAGGAGCGGGAAAAGGATGCCCGATCCGAACCCTTCGGCGGCCGCCCACGCGCGGTTCACGAATCGCACATCCTCCGCGATCGCCTCGCTGATGACGGGCCGGCGGGTCGCGGCGGCGAGTCCGGCCAGACCTTCCCCGGGGCGCAGGCGCGACGCCTGGGCGAGATCCGGCCGCTGCAGGCCGATGCTCGCCACCACCCGCAACGTCTCGCCCCCGTCCGCCTGTTCGAGCAAGCGCCCCGCGGCCCCCGGGAACAACAGACTGGACGCCCTCGAGAATCCTCCGGGCGACCTCACGCGGGTCCAGCTCCGTCGTCAGCGCCAGCGCCGCCCGGTGCAGGGTCTCGAGCTGCTGTGCCCGCTCGACGGCTGTCGCATGCAGCCGGGCATTTCTGATGGCGATGGCGGCATGATCGGCGAGGCGGAGCAACGTCCGTTCGTCGCGGTCGGCGAACGCGCGCGGTGACCGGTTGTCAACGAAGAGCACGCCTTCCAAGTGTTCCCCGGTCCGGATGGGCACCGCCAGTTCCGCCACCACGCCCTCGGCGCGTGTGTTGGCCAGGTAATCCTTCGTGATCCGAGGGTCCCTCGCATAGTCGGCGGTCCGGAACGGCTGCCCCGTGAGCAACACTCGCCCCCCAACGCCCTTCCCTCGCTCAATGCGATGCCGCGTGGAGTCGTTCCGCATGCGCCCCGGCTCGGTAGCGAAACGCCAGCGTATCCGTCGACGCGTCGCGGAGCGCGATCTGGGCCAGGTCGCTTCCGCACAGGCGTCGCGCCTCCTCCGTGACGTCCTGCAGGACCACGTCGAGATCCAGCGTCGCGGTGATGCGTTGCGCAATCGCCGCCACCACCTCGCCCTCGCGCCGCTGGCGCTCCGCCTCCGCGTACAGGCGGGCGTTTTCGATGGCGATGGTCGCCTGGTCGGCGAACAGGCGCAGGAGTTGCTGATCGTCCTCGCCGAAGCCTCGCCCGTCCGCCTGGTGGTTCACCACAATCACCCCGATCAGGCGCTTGCGGAAGCGCAGCGGTTCGGCCAGGACGGCGGTGAGCGCGGCCTCGCCCGCGGAATCGAGGGTGGGCGTACGGCGAGGTCCGGTAGTCGTTGACGATCATCCCCTCACCCCGCTCCGCGACCACCCCGCAGACGCCCTCTCCCGGCGCGAGCGCCAGCGCCCCCAAGCCGTCCGGCAGGCCGTGCCAGACCTGCGGCACCAGTCGGCGGGCCGTCTCGTCCCAGAGGAACAACGATCCCCCGCTCGCGCCGACCAACTCCATCGCACGCCGGTGGATCAGGTCCGACAGCGCCACCAGATTCAGCTCCCGTGTGACCTCGGCGCTGATGGCGCGGACGGCCTCGATTTGCGTCGTCCGTCGGACCAGCGTCTCGTCCGCCTGTCGGCGTTCAGTGATGTCGAGCCAGGTCCCCAGCAACTCTGCGGTCCCATCGGGCTGCCGCACGAGGTGTGCCTGGTCGAGGAGCCAGCGGTAGGTGCCGTCGGCGCGTTGCCAGCGGTATTGCATGGTCGTCGCCGCGGCCTCCGTCAGGGTGCCGGATACCCGCAACGCGGTCGCCCGGTCGTCCGGATGCAGGCGCGAGGCCCAGAAGCCAGGGGTGTCCGTGAACCGCCCGGCGGCAAAGCCGGTGAGCCGCTCGACGTTCTCGCTGACCCACAGGCTGTCATGTTCGCCGGCCGTGCTGGCGCGGTACAGGACCACGGGCACGGCACGGAGCACCGCTGCCCGCTGCACCTCGCTGTCGCGCAGCGCCGCCGCGGTGCGCATTCGCGCAGTGATGTCCTCCACGAACTCCAGCGCGCCGACGACCTGGCCGGCGGCGTCCCGTACCGGCGTCGTCCACAGGCGGACCTCGATCATGGCGCCATCGCGCCGCTGGCGGCGCACGTCCAGCCCGACACCGCTCGCACCCCGCAGGTCAGGCGCTGTCCCCCGGCGAAGCGCCTCCCGCGCGCTCTCGGGCCGATAGGGGGGCGGCTTGCCCAGCACGTCCGCTTCGCTCCAGCCGAAGATGCGCTGCGCGGCCGGGTTCCACACCGTCACCTTCGCATCGCAATCGACGGCAACAATCGCCAACGGCGATGCTTGGATCAGCGCCCGAAGAACGCCGTCCGGCCCCCGCAAAGTCTCAGCCATGTACCGCGCCTTCGTCCGCTCTGAGAAATGCCCTCCGTGTATGTGGTCGCGCTCATCCCGCGGAACGGTCAGGCGAGCGCGCGTCGAAGGGTATCCCGCAACGCTTCCATCGTGTACGGCTTCTGGATGAAGCCGTCCGGACCGCGGCCTTCGAATCGGCCTGCGACCTCGTCCGCATCGTAGCCGCTGGAGAGAACCACCCGGACATCGCCTCGCACGCGACGCAGCTCGGCGAACGTCTCTTCGCCGCTCAGACCCGGCATGGTCAGATCGAGGAGCACGCACACGATGGCGTCGGCGTGCTGCCGGTACGCCGCGAGCGCCTCGTCCCCGTCGCCGGCGGTCAGCACCTGGAACCCCGACCATTCGAGCATCCGCGCCCCGACGGTCCGCACCGCCTCCTCGTCGTCCACCAGCAGCACCGTGCCCGCCCCCTGCCAGTCCGCGTCCGCGCCGGCGCGGCGCGTCTCCGCGCGGACGACGCCGGGGACCGCCGGAAGGAGCACGGTGAACGTGGAGCCCTGCGCCGGTGCGCTTTGCACACGAATGGCTCCGCCGTGGCCGCGGACGATCCCGAGCACCGCCGCCAGCCCTAACCCTCTGCCCGCAAACTTCGTCGTGAAGAAGGGGTCGAAAATCCGCTCCCGGGTTGCGGCATCCATGCCGCACCCGGTGTCGGCGACCTCGAGATACACGTATTCTCCCTCGGCGAGATCCGCCCCCAGGAGACTCTCGCGCAGGAAGGCCCGGTCGAATCTTCGCGTCCCGGTGGTGACCGTGATGGTGCCGCGTCGATCGCCCAAGGCCTCTGACGCGTTGGTCATCAGGTTCATGACGATCTGACGCAACTGCGTCGCATCCGCCTCGACCGCCGGAAGGTCCGGCGTGAACCGATACTCGACGGTGGCCCGCCTGGACACCGACACCTCCAGCATGTGGGCCATCTCCCGGACCAACTCGGACAGGTCGTGGCGCTCCACGACGAAGCGACCCTTGCCGGAATACGCCAGCATCTGTCGGCACAGGTCCGCGGCGCGACGTGACGCTCGCTCGATCTCCTGGACGTACTGCCGGGCCGGGGAGGCGGGCGGGAGCGCCAGGAGCGCCAGATCGGCGTTCCCCAGGATGGCCATCAGCAGGTTGTTGAAATCGTGTGCGATACCCCCCGCCAGCACCCCCAGGCTCTCCAGCTTCTGCGCATGCCGCATCTGTTCCTCGAACCGCTGCCGCTCCTCTGCGGCACGCGTACGGTCCGTGATGTCCAGCGCCGTGAAGATGACTCCCGCCGCCCAGTCGTCCGGCTCAATCGGCGCCGAGCTGAGCAGCACGTCGAGCAGGGCCCCGTCCTTCCGCCGCCAGCGGGTTTCGACCGTGCCGACCCCCGTGGTCTCGATCTGGGCGTACTTGTCCCGCCCGACGATGGCGAAGTCCTCGTCGGTGGGATAGAGCAGGCGCGCGCTTTGATTGACCAACTCGTCCTCGGCGTACCCGACCATCTCGCACAGGCGCTGGTTGGCAGCCTTCAGCACCCGATGGACCACCACCCCAACCCCCACAGGCGCGGCCCGAAAGATGCTCCGCAGCTTCGCTTCGCTCGCCCGCAGAGCCGTTTCGGCGTGGGCGCGTTCGGTGACGTCGCGGGTCACCGATAGCACACAGGGGACGCCGGCGTAGTCAATCAGTTCGGCGGACACGAGCCCGATAATCACCCGCCCCGCCTTCGTCCGGTATTGAATCTCCCAGTTGCGCACCGCCCCGTCGCGCATCAACGCCTCCACGAGGGTTGCGCGGGGCAGCGCATCCGCCCAGATGCCCAGTTCGTGGATCGTCCGTCCAAGCAACTCGTCGCGCGCGTACCCGAGAATCCGGCCGTATCCGTCATTGACGTCGAGATACCGCCCTTCCGCTACGCTGACGATCCCCACCATGTCAGGGACGGACCGGAACAGCGTGGCGAGTCTTCGCTCGCTCTCGCGTAGCGTCCACTCCATCCGTCGTCGATCGGTGACATCCTGGGCGAGAACCAGTTCCGCCTTCCGGTCGGCGAAGGTGAGGGCGTGCGACACGATCTCCACCTCGATGAGGGTGCCCTCCTTCGTCCGATGTCGCCAGACCCCCGCTTCGTCGAGCCCCTCGCCCACTCGTGCGACGTTCTCCAGCAACGCCGGAACATCCTCGGGCGGGCGGATGTCCTTGATGGTCATCCCCAGAAACTCCTCCCGGGAGTAGCCGTACCGTCGGACGGCGGTGTCGTTGACCGCGAGGAAGGCGAGCGTTTCCAGATCGTAGACCCACATCGGATGTGGGTTGGCCTCGAATAGTAATTGATAGGGTTCCCGGACGGGACCGCGGCGGCGTGACCCTCGAGTCGGTCGCGGTTTCTGGGTCGGCATCGTCCGCGCCTCCACTGGTGAGGAAGAATGCTGCTGACCTGCACACCGCCCGGCCAGCCGCGCCGTCGGGCAGTCCAACGACTCCCGCCGAGAGAGGCCCCGCCATCCCGCGCGAAAGGCTGCGTCGTGGTGCGCACATTCGGCATCACCGCGCGGCGACAGAACCACCAATCCCAACGCGCACAGCCACGATGGAAGGATAGCAGTCAGGAAAAGGAGTGGCAAGCCACACGACAGCCACGCAACCGGCAGGGAGCGCTCTTGATCTCTGAGCGACAGTGAGGACGACAACGGGGGCCATCGGGAGAACCGCCGAACCGCGTCCCGAACGACGTTAGACCGACAGCCGCCCCCACGCCGCGATCAGCGTCCGCTTGGCGTTGGCAATGACGGCCCCGGAGGATTCGCCGGGCATGGGCTTGACCTCAAAGGCCACCACCGGGCGCCGCCCCTCGGCCAGGTAGCCGATCGCGAACAACTCGCGCAGGAACTCGACCACCTGCGGCACGTCGTTCTCGCCACCCGGCAGTCCGAAGCGGGGGTGCTGGTCGCCGTAGGCCGGGTGCCCGGACTGCTTCACGCTGTTCCCAATGTGGATGTGCGCCAAATTGTCCCGCTTCAGGGTCTCAAAGACTTTCTTCGGCGTCTCGTCCTGGATCGGGAGGTGGCTCAGGTCGATCATGATACCAAAATCGGGGTATGCCTTGCGGACGGCCTTGCACAGGGCCAAGGCGTCCTTGGCGGGGCCGATCAGACATTTTTTGTCGTACTTGGAATCGAAGCTCTCCAGAATGAACCGCACCCCCTGGGCCTTGGCATGGCCGCAGAGTTCGCTCACCGAGGCCACCAACAGCTTGAAGGCTTCCTCGCGCCGCACGCCGGGGTCCGCGCCGCTCAGGACCGCCACGGCACCCGCCCCGACCTCCGCCGCCTCGTTGATGCAGGCCTTGACCTGATCCACGGCCTTCTGCCGCTCGATGGGATCGAAATGATTGAGATTGAGCTTCTGGCTGAGCAGGCACGGCTGGGCGCCGTACCCCACGGTCATATGGCTGGTCGCCAGTAGCGACTTCACCCGCTGCCGCTCCGCCGGGTCCTTGATCCAGGTGATCTCGACCGCCGAAAAGAAGTCGTCCTCCACGATCTTGGTCAGCGTATCATAGATCGGCCCCTCGCCTTTCATGCACTCCGGATACGCCATGAAGTGCACGATGCCGACCTGCAGGTAGCTCTGGAGTGCATCGTTCACAGTTGCCTCCTCATGACAGCCCAAAGCGTTCCCTGACCGGTGCCCATTCGGATAACCCCGAAGATCGACAGCGATCTCCGACAGCGAGTCGAATCTGCGTCGTCACTCCCCCTTGCGCGCCTGCTCCAGGACACGGATGGCGCGGGTGAGGTTGAAGATGCCGCAGGTGCAGAAACGAGCCATCGTCGCGGCGGCCTGTTGCGGCGTGCGGCGGTTCTCCCGCACCAGGTCGATCATCTTCCGGGCGAAATTGTGCGAGACCATGCCGTGGCCGCACATGGTGGACAACTCCAAGACATGCCGGTCCGGCAACTGGTTCAGGTCGCCGTGGAAACCCAGGGAGTATTCGATGCTGTGTCGGGTGATGCCTGCCCGCTGGCAGCAGGCGTTCGCCTCGGCCGCCAGACTGGCGATGTTGACGGAGACCCCCAGATCGGCGGCCTTCAGATCCTTCAAGAGCGCTTCCACTTTGGCGACGTCGTCGAAGACCGCGGCGACCGTCGAGGGCTCCTCGATGCTGCGCACCACGGCCTCGGGGTCCCCGTCGGCCGGCCGCGACCAGTGTGCCAGGGGTGTCAGGCTCTCCGACGGCCGGTACATGCCGCCCTTGATGGCATGCCCCACGTTGACCGGCCCGTGCTTCACGGCCAGCGCCAGAAAGGTGCGTAGCTTCTCGGCGGACCCCGCGTCGTTGATCCCCTTGGACGCCATGGCGAAGACGATGTAGTCGTCGCGCTGGGTCTCGGGTGCGCCGAAGCGGTGCAAGGTATTCGTCATGCCGGCATTCTCCTCGATGATCGACGACCCGGCGGGCGGGTCGGTTTCAGGCGTTGGCGGGCGTCGGCCGACGGCCCAGGCCCAGGTTGGTCTTCCCCCGGAAGAACACGTATCCTTCGCGCACGAGCACCGGCGCAAGGCGGTCGTCCCCCGCTGCGTCGCAGCGCGTGGAGACGCCGATGCTGACGATGGTCCGGAGCCCCTGCGCAACCGCCTCGACCCGCTCCAGCACGGCGGGCACGTGCTCCAACCGGGTCTTCAGTTCCAGGATGGCGGACATGACCTTCTCGTCGAGGACGTCCGCCCGCAGGGCGCCGGTGGCGCGATCGGTCATCAGCGAGGAGACCGGATTCTTGTCCTCGAACTCCACCGGCAGTCCGACGAGCGCCGTGGTCATTTTCTGCACGTCGCGGAAGCGCACCCCCACCCCGGGCCGACCGAACTCGATGGTGAACCCGGCCTCACCCTCCTTGACCCGGCCCGTGACGTCGTTGGTCTTGACCTCTTCCGTGCCGCGCCCGTGAATCCCCGTGGATTCGTGGGGCACCAAGGGGTCGCTGAAGGCTCGCCGGACGACGCGCGGCCATGCCAGTTCCTGGGGGGTCAAGGCATCGGTGGGGCAGACGTCCGGCTCGGGCTCGAACCGGAACCTGAACCATTTCGCGATCCGACGAACGGCTCGCACCAGGGCGGGGTTCATGTGCTCTTTGCTCATTCCGCGGTGACAGGTGAAACACTCGACGCACTCATCGAGGTTCACCGTGGCCCGATTGACGGCCGGATCGATGTAGATGGCCCCCATCGGGCAGACGGGGACACAGTTGGCGCAGGCGACACACTTCTTGGGGTCAACCTCCACGTCACACTCCTTGTGATGACAACAGGGTGGCACCCCCCATACCGCCCGGCAGGACCGGGACCAGGCGGCGCGAGGCAAGGGCTAGCCTATCGGGTGCCGCGGGCGACTGTCAAGCGCCGCGGGTGTATTTCTCCGCAATCCTTCGGGCCACCATACCTCCGCAAGCGCACGTGGAACGCGCTTGACACCGTTCGCCCGTCCCCGTATGGTGTCCGCGCCGTTTTCCATATCTCGGGTCGCCAGGCGCCACAACGTCACGGGGAGTCGCATGCCGCAGCGTATCACGGTCGCCCACAGCCCGGACGCAGATGACGCGTTCATGTTCTATGCCCTGGCCCAGGGGAAGGTCGGGGACCCGGATCTGGAGTTTGTCCACGTCCTGCAGGACATCCAGACCCTCAACGAGCGGGCCTTCCGGGGCGAGTACGAGGTGACTGCCGTTTCGTTCCACGCCTACGCGTACCTGGCCGATCGCTATGCATTGCTGCCGCACGGCGCCAGCATGGGCGATGGCTACGGTCCCATGATCGTGGCGCGGGCGCCGCTCTCGCCCGAGGCGCTCCGCGGAAAACGGATCGCCGTCCCCGGCAGACTCACGACGGCCGTGTTGGCGTTGGATCTCTGGTGTCCCGGTCTGGACCAGACCGTGGTTCCCTTTGACCAGATCCCGGATGCCGTGCTCGCGAACCGCGTGGACGCAGGACTCATCATCCACGAAGGCCAGGTCACGTACCAGAATCAGGGCCTCCACAAGGTCGTGGACCTGGGGGAATGGTGGAAGGGGGAGACGGGATTGCCTCTGCCGCTGGGTGGAAACGTCATTCGGAAGGATCTGGGCCCAGCCCTGATGCGGCGGGTGTCTCGCCTGCTGCGTGAGAGCATCCAGTACGGCCTCGCCCACCGCACGGACGCTCTCTCACACGCCATGCAGTACGGGCGCGACCTGGACGCGTCGCTCGCCGACCGATTCGTCGGCATGTACGTCAACCACTGGACCCTGGATTACGGCGAGCCGGGACGCCAGGCCGTCCGACTCCTCCTCCGGCGCGGTCACGAACGAGGAATCCTCCCACTGCCGATTGAACCGGAGTTCGTGGAGTAAGACCGTTCGACGGTTCGGCGGTTCGACGGTTCAGCTGTGCGTCGGACTTCGAACCATTGAACGACCGAACATTCGAACCGCCGAACCGTCGAACGCGCATCCACATGTATGCCTTCTACTCCGATCACTACGTCATCGACCTTCCCGCGAATCACCGCTTTCCCATCCAGAAGTACCGCCGGATCCGCGAGCGACTCCTGACCGAGGGGACGCTTCGTGCCGACGAGCTCCTGGAACCGACGTTGGCCGACCCCCGGGACATCTGTCGGGTCCACGCCAAGGACTACTGGGAGCAGTTGCGCCGCGGGACCCTCCCCGCCGCCGCCATCCGGCGCTTGGGGCTACCCTGGTCCGAATCGCTCGTTCGGCGGTCGCGGGCCTCGGTGCAGGGAACGCTCAGTGCCGCCCGGATTGCCATCCGTGAGGCCGTGGCCGCCAACCTCGCGGGCGGAACGCACCACGCGTTTCCCGATCGTGGTGAGGGGTACTGTGTCCTGAACGACATCGCGATCGCCATTCGGACCCTGCAGCACGACGCCTGGGTGCAGCGCATGGCCGTCGTCGATTGCGACGTCCACCAGGGGAACGGGACCGCGGCCATCTTCGCGAACGAGCCCGACGTCTTCACCTTCTCCATCCATGGCGACCACAACTACCCGTTCCGCAAGGTCCCGGGCACTCTGGACATCGCCCTGCCGGACGGCACCGGGGACGCCGACTATCTCGGCGCGCTGGAGCCGGCGGTCTCCCGGCTCCTCGCCGAGTTCCGGCCCGGTCTCGTCTTCTACCTGGCCGGCGCCGATCCGCACGAGGGTGACCGCCTGGGCCGTCTCCGTCTCACCCATCGGGGTCTCCGCCGCCGCGACGAGCTGGTCCTGCGCGCCTGTCGGGACGCGGCCGTCCCCGTCGCGATCACGCTGGGCGGAGGCTACGGCCGGGACCTCGACGACACGGTGGAGGCGCACTGCAACACCATCCGCGCCGCGCGGGCCCTGTTCCGCACCGCCCCCACGAGAGGCCCCGCCGCCCGCAAGACTCCGTCTCGTTCCTGAATCCGGATTCCGCACTCAGGACCGTCGGGTGATTCTCCAGCAGGTGTGGATCTTGGGGTTGCGGTGAAAGTCCAAGGGGAGCGTCGCGCGGGAGATGTCTTCCGCGGCGAGTTCCGGCAGCGCGGTGTGGTACATCTTGAAATGGCGGAAGTTGTTGGAGAAGAGCAAGACGCCGTCGCGGGCGAGCAACCTGGCGGCAGCGTTGATCAGGGCCACGTGGTCGCGCTGCACCTCGAAGGTGCTTTCGCCCATACGCTTCGAATTGGAAAAGGTCGGCGGATCCAGGAAGATCACGTGATACCGCTCGGGGTGCGGCGTCGCGAGCCACGCCAGGCAGTCCGCCCGCACGAAACGGTGCACCCGTCCCTCGGCAAACCCGTTCAGCCCCATGTTGCGTCGCGCCCAGTCGAGGTAGACGGCGGACATGTCCACGGTGGTCGTCGAGGCGGCCCCGCCCGCCGCGGCGTACACGCTGGCAGTCCCGGTGTACGCGAACAGGTTGAGGAAGCGACCGCCCGGAGCGAGCCCCCGGATCAAGGCGCGGGTGGGCCGGTGATCCAGGAACAGGCCGGTATCCAGGTAGTCGGTGAGGTTCACCAGGAAGCGGAGCCCGCCCTCGTGGACTTCGCGGAACCGGCCCGTGGTCGCCAGCCGCTCGTACTGCGCGAGACCTTTCTGACGGCGACGGACCTTGAGGACCACGCGGTCTGCGGGAATGCCGAGCGCGTCCGGGATGACCGACATCCCGGCCCGGAGCCGCGCCTGAGCCACGGCAGGGTCCACCGTCGCCGGCGCCGCGTACTCCTGGACGTGCGCCCAGCCCTCGTAGAGATCCACGGCCAGCGCGTACTCCGGCAGGTCCCCGTCGTACACCCGGTAGCAGGTCACCCCCTCCCGCCGCGCCCACTTTCCCAGGTGCCGGAGGTTCTTCCGCAGGCGATTGATGAACATCTCGGTCCCCGGGAGGAGCGGCGCTCCGGCCCCGGGGGGACGACCGAGGGGCGCGTGTATCGGATCGGACATCGTCCCGTCCTCACCCATCGTGACTGATCCTCGTCGGCTAGCGATCCAGCCGGTACTCGAGAGGGATCCGGATCCATCCGGCGATGAAGGGGTAGGGACCCGCACGGCGGATGGTCTGCGCCGACACCTCATCCAGCACGCGATGCCCGGAGGAGCGGGCCACCTCGATCGCCTCCACCGAACCGTCGCTCGCGATGCGGAACTTGAGCTCCACGGTTCCCTGTATCCCCTCTCGGCGCATTCGATCCGGATAGACCTTCGCCTGCTCGATCTGACGTCGGATAGCCCCCAGCAAGTGTGCGACCCCGGTTCCGGCGCCGCTGCCGCCGCGCCCTCCGAGACCCGCCAACCCGCCGGCGCCGTGGCCCGCTGCGGTGCCGTTGCCGCCGCCTGAACCGCCGCGTTCGGTCCCGGTGGCGTTGCCGCCGGCGCCATGGCCCTCTGCGGCGCCCAAGCCGGCCCCGCCCGTCCTATTGCCTCCCCCGGATACGAGGAAGAGGCCCGCGGGTTGCTCGGTCGCCTGCTGCGTCGGGAGAGCGCCTTCCTCACCCGGACCCGGGCGGGTATTCCCACCGCCGCTCGGCCTGCCTTCCCCTTCGGAGGGATGACGCGCCCCCCCGTCCTCGCCTACGCCTCGGGCGGGGCTCGGTTCGGGAGCCGGGGCGGGCGCGAACGGCATTGCGGCCTGGGTCTGGACGAGCGCCGGCAGGGCCGGCTCACCGACCGCCTCCCCTGAAACGACCACCTGGGTGGGGGCTTCTCGTACCGGAGCGGGCCGTTGAGCGGTCCGGCGGACGGCGGGGACCGACTTCGCCGGCGGCGGGGCCGGTGCGGCCACCGGGCTGACTTGTATCGGCTCCGCCAACAACCGAACCCGCAGGGGCGTCCGCGCGGTCTCGGCGGCCGGCCGGAACAGCACGAGAGCGCCGAGCAGCGTCACGTGGAACAGGCAAGACGTCGCCGTCCATCCCCCCCGCTGCCAAGCCGACCGCCGCCCCTCTTGTTGCACCAGGCGTCTCACGTTCCGTCCTCGGAATCGTTCGCCGATCAGTAGTAATCCTCGAAACGAATGGACACCCCGCCCATGCAATTGATGCCGGGAGCGGGCATTAAGTACACGGTGGGACCCGAGACAATGCCGTACGTTTCGTAGGGATTGTTTGTCAGGTTGTTGCCCTGCAGGAAGAACCGGAGCCGGTTCCAGGTGTAGGACGCCTGCGCGCTGAGGAGAAAGGCGTCCTGAAGTCGGTAGGTCGATTGGTTCGGCTCATCGTTCAGCAGGACCTGCTGGCTGACGTACTGCCCGGTCACGCCGATCTCCAGGCCCGATATCGGACGGACGTTCACCGTGCCGTTCACCCGGCTCAACGGGACCAGCGGAACCCTGTCCCCCTTCTGGACCGTCCCCGAGAAGAGGGTGAAGGTATCCTGGAACTGCGATTTCGTGTAGGTGTAATTCACGAGAAGATCCACCCAGTCGGTTGGGCGAATTTTGACCCCGATCTCGGCGCCCGTGATGCGAGTCTTCGGCGCGTTTTCGTTTCTCCCCGAGAATGTGGCCGGATCGGTCACCACGAAGAAGATCTGGTCGGTCACGTCGGTTCGAAACACGGCCAGCGTGGTATCCAGCCAAGCCGCCGGGCGCGCCCGCAATCCGAGTTCGAAGGTCTGGCTCTTGACCGGCTTCAGGTCCGGATTCGATCCGAACGGACCCAGCGAGAACAGCTCGTTCGTCGTCGGGATCTGAAACCCCTGACCGTAGTTCGCGTAGAGGGTCAGGGGCGACCACGGCGTGTAGGTGAGCCCCACCCGGGGCGTGACTTCGCCGTACCAGTTGGAGCCGCTATTGGCCGGATCGATCTGGTCCTCGAAGCGAATATTGGCCGAGTCGTACCGGACCGCCGCGGTCAGGTTCACCTGAGAGGTGAGATCGAAGCTCTCTTGTGCAAAGACCCCGAAGACACTCTCGTCGATCGACTGTCGGCTCGAGAAGGGAAAGCCGCCGAAGTCTCCACTCCCCACGGGGTTCACTGTGCTGTACTGGAATTCCCCCCCCAAGGAGAATCGGCTCTGCCGATCCCAGAATCGCCCCTCGTGCGAGAGCTGGAGGACGCCGCTGGTGGTGTTCGTCTCGGTGGTCAAGCGGGCGGTGCTGAATCTCCCGACATTGTTCTGGTCCTGCAAGGTCTGCCGATACGCGACATTGCCAGCCAGAGAGAATCCCGAGCCGAGGCGCTGTTTTCCTTGGAGGATTACCGTGGAAAGCTCGTTCGTCGACAGCCCTTGGGTGACGCTTTGTTGGCGATTCTGCGCGAGCTCCGAGAGGGTGAGAACGCCCGGCTGCTCCAGACGGCTGTTGACGTAGCTGTAGGCGAGGCCGAGGTCGGTGTCGTCCGTTGGACGATACCCCAGCCGGCCCGCGAAATTCGATACCCGGCTGTCGGAGTAATCGCGGTCTGCGCTTCCTCGGTCGAGCCCGAGGTTGAAGGAATAGTTGAAGCCCTTCGGCAGCGGGCCGCTGGTGCTGGCCGACACCCGATACTGGCCGTAGCTGCCGGCCATCGCGGTGATCGTCGTCTGCGGACTCGTCGTCCCTCGTTTGGTAATGATGTTGATGACCCCGCTCAGGGCGTTCTGGCCGTAGACGGCCGAGGGGCCCGGCAGGACCTCGATGCGCTCCACGTCCTGGATCGGGATCAGGTCCCAGTTGACCGCGTTGCTGTCGGGTTCGTTCACCCGGACACCGTCCACGAACACCGACACGCTGGGGTTCGGCTGCGCATTGAAGCCGCGCAGGTCTATCGTCCGCTGGAACGGGTTGCCCGTTTGATCGTAGAACACGATTCCCGGCACCTTGCCGAGCGCTTCCTGGACCGTGCCCGGCTTGGTGCGCGCAATGTCTTCGGACGTCACCATATACACTTGACTGGGGACCCGGCGGATCTCCTGAAGATCGTCGGCCAGTCGCGCCGCGTTCACCACCACGGGCTCCAAGGTCAGCTCGGACTCCGACGACGGGCGCTCTTGCGCCGAGACGATTCCGACGGGGGTGACCGTCATGACCAGGCTCAGGACCATACACGCATAGATGACAAGATCGCGGGACATCCAACACGACATGCGAGACATGATTGGCCACACTCCTTTTCCGCGAGGTTGGGAGGCCGTGACCCGTCGGATAGGTCTCCTGACTTGTGGATCCTCGCTTCCCCGCGCCTTCCCATCCCGGGCACGGCGCCTTGGCGATTCGGCAATTCGGCAATTGGGAAGTGCCGAAAAGGCCTTCCCGAATCGCCCCGTTGCCAAATTGCCTCGTCGCCGTCCGTTCGAGACAGTGGCCTACCGCGGGGTCGCTCCCCACTCACAGTGGCGGGACCGTGCTGGATTCCCTGCAACCGGCCCGATGTCCGGGCCGAGGGCGACCAGCTTCCCTTACATCCGAGGGTCGTGCGATTCTCGAGATACGGCGTCCGGGCGCGTCAGGCCGCTTCGGAGCCGCGGCCGGTCCGAGGTCGGATCCACCTCGATCTCCACGGCGCAGCCGTACGCCCGGTCCAGCTGATGTGGCGTCATCACCTCCTTGGGAGTGCCATAGGCCTGCACCGTGCCGTCCGCCAGCAGCAGCAGACGGTCGCAATGCTCGGCCGCCAGGTTGAGGTCGTGGGACACCAGAATGGTCGTCCGCCCCCGATCGGTCGGGGCGGCGAATACCGTCTCCACCATCTCGCGTTGATGCCGAAGGTCCAGGTGTGCGGTCGGCTCGTCCAGCAGGAGCAGCGACGGTTCCTGGGACAGGGCCCGCGCCAGGGAGACGAGCTGTCGCTCGCCGCCCGACAACTCATCCACCCGCCGGTCCGCCAGCGCCGCGATGCCCGCCGTCTCCATGGCCATCCGCGCCACGTCGTGGTCCCGCGCGCTCCAGGCCCCGCCCGCCGTGTGTGGGTAGCGGCCCATCAACACCACCTCGCTCACGCGGAACGGAAACGCCACCTGGAAATCCTGGGGGACGACGGCCACCTCGCGTGCCAGAGCCAGCCGGCCCACCGTGGCCACGTCCCGGCCGTGGATGAGCACGGCGCCGCGCTCCGGGCTCAGCACCTTGCTGAGCAGCCGGAGGAGGGTACTCTTGCCGGCGGTGTTGGGCCCGACGATGCCCACCCGCTCCCCCCGGGCCACGCGGAACGACACGCCGACCAGTCCCTGTCCGGACCGGTACCGGAACGTCACGTCCCGGACCTCCACCGCACTCACCATGCGTCCGACCCCCGCCGACGCCGCAAGAGGTACACGAACAGCGGCGCCCCGCAGAAAGACGTGATCACACCCACCGGCAGCTCCGTGGCCCCGGCGACCGTCCGCGCACCGAGATCCGCCAGGATCAGAAAACTCGCACCCAGTAGAGCGCTCGTCGGAACCAGCGCCCGGTTATCCGGCCCCAGGAGCAGGCGTGCGGCGTGCGGCACGATCAGACCCACGAACCCGATCGAGCCCGCCGCCGAGATCGCCGCACCGGTGACGAGCGAGGCCATCACGAACACGATGCGTTTCACCCGCTCTGCCTCGACACCCAACTGGAGCGCCTGCTCCTCCCCCAGGGCCAAGAGGTTCAACCGCGGCGCCTGCCGGATGAACACCAGGATGCCGACGACCAGGACCGCGCTCAACACCGCCAGCGTTCCCGTGCTGGCCGGCGCCAGGTTGCCCATCAACCAGAAGACCACACCCTGCAACTCCCCCGCCGCCAGCACGACGGTCGCCAGCATGACGCAGGAGGTAAAGAACAGGCCGATGATCACGCCGGAGAGCAGGAGAGTCGCCATGGGCAGGCGACCGTCCACCTGGGCAATGACGTACACCAGGATCGCCGCCAGGAGCGCACCCCCGAACGCGAACAGCGTCGTCGCCAGGGGGTTGGCCGTCGGCCCCGCGATCCCCAGCAGCACCGCGACCAGGAGGCCGAAGGACGCCCCGCTGCTGACCCCCAGCACCGACGGGTCGGCCAGTGGATTGCGGGAAATCGCCTGGAATGCCAGACCGGCCAAGGACAGGCAGGCTCCCACGATCCCGGCCAGCAGCGTCCGCGGCAGCCGGATCTGCCGCACGATGGTCGCTGCCGGGTCCTGGGATTGACCCTCCAGGAGAGCGCGGATCACCTCCTGCGGTGCGAGAGGGACACTCCCGACCATCACGGACAGCAGCAGGCTGACCCCCAGGACGACGGTCAGCCACGCCGAGACCACGGCGGGCGACAGACCGGTGCTGCGAGCCGGTGTCCGGAGACTCATTTCATCTCCCGCCGGCCGAAGGCCTCGGGGTGGATGGCCCGGGCAAGCCGGTCGAGGCCGTCCCCGACCCGCGGCCCGGGCCGCAGGATCGTATTGCTCGGAACGGTCAGGACGCGCCCCGTGCGAATCGCGGGAACCGCACGCCATGCATACCAGTCCGCCGGCATGTCGCCGCTCCCGGTCCCGGCGCGCTCGCTGTCCTCGCGATGGTCAGCCAGCAGGATCACCTCCGGGGCGCGGCCGACCACCTGCTCCCAGTTCAGTCGCGGATACGAGCCGGTCCGCTCCCATACGACGTTCCGGCCGCCCGCCAACCCTAGCAGGTCGTCCAGGTACGTGGCGGCGCCGGCGGCGATCAACGGATCGGTCCAGATCAGATAGAGCACGCCGGGCCGTGGCCGCCCGGCGACTCCCTCCTGCACCGCGCGAACGCTGCGCTCGACCTCGTCCACCACGCGGCGGGCGCCCTCGTCCGCCGCAAGGGCCCGACCCACGGCCCGTACGGACTCGACCACGCCTCGGTAATTGTCAGCCCGCAGCGCGAACGTGGCCAGGCCCAGCCGCTCTAACCGGTCGAGCAGATCGCGGGCGTTTCCCTCGGCCGTCACAAACACGACATCCGGCCGCAACCGGACGATCTGCTCCAGGTTCGGCGCGGCGATCCCGCCCACTTTGGGGAGCGCCCGGGCCGCCGCCGGAAAATCGCAGACCGCCGTCACCCCGACCAACCATTCGCCGCGCCCCAAGGCAAAGATGGTCTCGGTGATACTCGGCGCCAGCGACACCAAGCGCAGCGGTCGTTCGGGAATCGAGACGGGACGCCCCAGCATGTCGGCCACAACGGCCGCCCCAGCCACCCCCGGCGGGGTGCACAGAAGCGCGCCGACCAGCGCCGCGATCCCACCGGCCGCCCACCATCCGCCTTCACGGAGCCTCGCGAACAGACCCACGCCACTCCCCGAAAAACAGAAACGCCCCGATCCGCAACCGACGGACAGGGGCGCCACGATCCAGCAGTCCGAGAACGACATGGAGGACTGGGAGAGTTGGGCGGCCCCTCCCCGCGGAGGGATCACAACACCCGAAAGGCTGAGCAGGTTTCCTGGCTCGCGGCTTGGCTTACTCTCTGCGCCTTCCCATCCCGCCACAGGCGGGACAGTGGCCTCTGCAGATTTCAACGCCGCTCACAGTTGCGGGGCAGCAATGGACTCGCTCCGGGGGTCGCAGCACCCGATGGAGCTCACCATTTTCCCTCACGGATCCCCAGACGGGGACCACTCGGCCTCACCTATTCACTTGTCGGAATGGCCCTCCTCCACACGACCGGACAACGTGCGGCATATGTAGTTGAAGCCGATGGAGAAGTCAAGCGTTTTGTCGAGTTCCGCCGGCCCGAAAACAGCAAGGGCATCCCCGTCGGGATGCCCTTGCTGTTAAAGCCGAAACAGGACAGAGTGCTGACGAGAAGGACTACTTCTTCTTCTCCTCGGCCTTCTTCTCAGGAGCCGGGGCCGGAGCCGCCGGAGCCGCCGGAGCGGGAGCCGCCTTCATCTCGCCCTTCACTGGGGCCTTCATCTCGCCCTTCGCGGCGCCCTTCATCTCGCCCTTCGCGGGGGCCTTCTTCTCGGCCTTCATCTCGCCCTTCGCGGGGGCCTTCTTCTCGGCCTTCGCGGGGGCTTTCTTCTCAGGAGCCGGAGCCGGAGCAGCCGCCGGGGCCGGAGCCGCCGGAGCAGCCGCCGGGGCCTTCTCCTCTGCCTTCTTGGTCTCACCAGCGAAAGACACAGCGGAGAAAGAGAACGCAACGGCCAGAGCCAGAGCCAACACGATCATCTTCTTCATTCTCGATTCACCTCCTCTCTGATCGAAATTCAAAAAAGACCCGATTCAAAAATCGATGCTATTCAAGCAGAAATTGTGCCAGCAGCCCATTGCACGTCCAGTTTTTCGTCTCCTGTGTTTTCAAGAAGTTGCCGTGCCTCAGACCGCCAACGATTTCCGACGCCCATTCTACTGGCGCTCTGGATACTCCATATGGGTTGCGTGTGCACGGTTTGGAGCACCCTTCGGTTCAGCCCCTCACCCGATCGCCCCCTTCATTCGCTTCTTCAGACGCGCAGCCGCCCCCAATAATTCATTCGCATGGTCGAGGGCCGTGCCTGACCGACTGGGGCCGCCCAGCATGCGGGCGACTTCCCGCGCCCGATCGTCGTCACCCAGGACCCGCGTCGTGGTCTCCGTGTGGTCCGCCTGGGTGCGTTTGTGCACGACGAGGTGCAGGTCCCCGAAACAGGCGATCTGCGGCAGATGCGTCACGCAGAGGACCTGGTGTCGCCGAGAGACGGCGAGCAACTTCCGTCCGACCACCTCCCCCATGCTCCCGCCGATGCCCGCGTCCACCTCGTCGAAGATCACGGTGGGCGTCCGGTCCGCCGATGCCAGGATGGTTCGGATGGCCAGCATCACGCGTGAGAGTTCGCCGCCCGAGGCGATCTTGTGAAGCGGCTTGAGCGCCTCGCCGGGATTCGGCGAGAGCAGGAACTCGACAGTGTCCGCTCCGTGGGGGCCCAGCACGGCCTCATCCGCGGAGGGCGCAGCCACCCGGACTTCGAAGGCCGCCTTGGCCATACCGAGCTGCACCAGCTCGCCCAGCACCGCCTGCTGGAGCGACAGCGCCGCCCGGCTGCGCGCGGCCGACAGTTGCCGGGCCCGGCGCACGAGATCCGTGCGGGACGCCTCGAGAGTGCGCTCCACCTCCTGGAGGCGCGCGCCGGATCGCTCCAAACCGTCCAGGTCCCGCCGGGCGCCGGCGAGCTGTCCCAGGAGATCGTCAACCGTGCCGCCATACTTCCGCTTCAGCCGACCGAGCTCGTGCAGGCGCACCTCGATCGCATCGAGGCGCTGCGGGTCGAACTCGATCCGGCCGCGGTAATCCCGCAGCCCTCGCGCCGCTTCGCCGAGCTGGACCATGGCCGCTTCCAGCGCCTCCAGGACGTCCTGCAGGCGCGGATCGATGGACGCCGCTTCCCGCAATCGCGTCGCCAGCCCGCCCAGGCGGGTCAGGACCGCGCCATCGGATTCCTCCACGTCCACATACGCCTGCTCCACCGTAGAAAACAGCCGTTCGTGATGAACCAGAATCGCGCGCTCCGCGGCCAGGGACTCCTCCTCCCCGGACGCCAGACGCGCGGCCTCGAGTTCCCGCCGTTGGAACTCCAAGAGCTCCGTCCGGCGCGTTCGCTCGCGCTCGGCGGCCATCAGCTCCTCCCGCTCCCGGCGGAGCGCCTGCCACTGGGCGTAGTGGTCTCGATACAGCGCGACCTCCGCGAGGATGCCGGCGTACGCGTCCACGAAGTCGCGGTGCCGCCGGGGATCCAGGAGGGGCTGGCCGGGATGCTGTCCGTGAATGTCGACCAGCGATTCGGCGAGCGCCCGCAGGGTGGCGGCGGAGGTGAGCCGGCCGCCAACATACGCCTTGCTTTTTCCGTCGCGCAACAGGTGACGGCGGAGGATCAGGAACTCTCCCGCCTCGATGGCGATCCCTTCGGCGTCGAGCCTGGCGCGGCTATCGGCGTCGGCCGGCGGATCGAAGGCCGCCTCTACCACCGCCTCATCGGACCCCGTGCGGAGCAATTCCTCGCTGCTCCGCGCCCCCAGCACGAGCTGGAGGGCATCGATGAGGATGGATTTCCCCGCCCCGGTCTCGCCGGTGAGAATGTTCAACCCCGGAACGAAGGAGACCGTCAAGGCGTCGATGACCGCCACGTTCTTGATGGTGAGCTCGCGGAGCATACCGACCGCCTCTCGCCCGTGTGCGTGCTGCGGGGCGACCCTAGCGCTCGCCCCACCGGAGTTTGGTCCGGAGGAGTTCGAAGTAGTTCAGCTTGGGCGACTTCACGAGGGTGACGGAATGTGCCGACCGTCCCACGACCACGGTATCGCCGTGCTGAAGCTTCACGTCCACTTGCCCGTCCACGGTCAGGTGTACGTCCTCACCCACCGATCGCTGCACGACCTCGACCCGAGCGCCGTCCGGCAGCACCAGCGGTCGGTTGGTCAGTGTGTGCGGACAGATCGGGATGACCACCAGCGCGGGGAGCGAGGGGTAGAGGATGGGGCCTCCCGCGGACAGGCAATAAGCTGTGGAACCGGTGGGGGTGGCGACGATGAGGCCGTCCGCCCGGTAGGTCGTCACGTATTCCCCGTTGACGAACGTCTCCAGTTCCACGATCCGCGACGGCGCCGTCTTGGTGATGACGACGTCGTTCAGTGCCTCGTACTCCCCGACGGCCTGGCCGGCCCGCCGCACCTCGGCCGCCAGCATCCGCCGGTGGCTCATCGCGCATTCGCCTCGCAGCACGGCCTCCAGAGCCGGAAAGAGCTCGGGCAGGGTGACTTCCGTGAGGAATCCCAGGCCGCCGAGGTTCACCCCCAAGATAGGGACTTGCCTGGCCCCCATCAACCGCGCGACGGACAGGATCGTCCCGTCGCCGCCCAAGACGACAACCACATCCGCCTCGGCCACCATGGCGGCGCGCGACAGACCCGGTCCGCAGCCCGGACAGGCGGCAGCCGCCGCCGGGTCGAGCAGGATCTCGCGGTCTCGCTGCCGAAGCCAGGTCAGCAGCTCCTGGACGACCGCGCCCGCCTCGGGTTTATTCGGCTTCAGCGCGACCCCCACCCGTCGCATGGCCATGATCGTTCCTCTTCAGTCCGTCGCGCCGGCCATGGCCTGCGCGACCAGCGCCGCGACATCCGCGGTGGCGCCGCTCGTGAGGTGCATCAGGAACTCGCGGTTCCCCATGGGTCCGAGCAGGGGAGACGGCGTGATCCCCCGCACCCCGCAGCCCAGGTCGGTGGCGAACGCCGCCACCCGCTCCAGTACCGCCCGGTGCAGGGTCGGATCACGCACCACGCCCCGCTTCCCCACCTCGCCCTTCCCCACCTCGAACTGCGGTTTCACCAGGATCACCGCCTCGCAGGGGCGCCCGAGCAGCCGCCAGACAGGCGGCAGCACAAGGGCCAGCGAGATGAAGGAGGCATCGATGGTGGCCAGATCCGGGGTCGACGGAAGCCGAGACCGCTCGAGGTGCCGAATGTTGGTCCGTTCGAGCACATGCACCCGGACGTCTTGCCGGAGCCGCGAGTGCAGCTGGCCGTATCCCACGTCCACCGCAACCACGAGGCGCGCCCCCGCCTGGAGCAGGCAGTCGGTGAATCCCCCCGTGGAGGCGCCCACGTCCAGACAGACGCGGTCGCGGACCTGAACCCCGAAGGTCGTGAGCGCGTGCCGCAGCTTCACCCCACCCCGGCTGACGAAGGGGTGGTCCGGTCCGCTGACCTCCAGTGCGGTATCGGCCGGCAGCAGCGCGCCGGGCTTGTCCACGCGCTGGCCCGCGGCTCGGACCTTCCCTGCCAGCAGCAGTCGCTGCGCCTCGGCCCGGCTGGCGCACACGCCCCGCTCCACCAGCAACAGATCGGCGCGGCGCCGGTCGACCCTCACACCGCGCCTTCGCCTCGGCGGGCCTCCAATGCCGGCTCCCGCACGAGATCCTCGGCGGCCGCCTGGATCCCTTCCGCCGTGAGACCGAAACGCGCCCGCATGCCGGCCTGGGTCCCCTGCTCCACCAGCACGTCCGGGATCCCCAGTCGCCGGACCTGAACGCCGTCGAGGCGCAACTCCTCGAACAACTCCAGCACCGCCGATCCGAATCCCCCGGCCAGCATGTGCTCCTCGATCGTCACCACCCGCCCCACCCGACGCGCCATGTCCGGAATCAGCGACCGATCCAGCGGCTTGACGAAGCGCGGGTTGATCACCGCGGCCGAGATGCCGGCCCGCGCCAGGCGACCGGCCGCGTCCAGGGCGGGGCCGACCAGCGTGCCGAGCGGCAGGAGGAGGACGTCCTCGCCGTCACGAAGCAACTCTGCCGTTCCCAGCGCATAGGCGCGCGCCTCCTGCTCGATCGCCACGCCGTTCCCCGCACCACGCGGATACCGGATGGCCGCAGGCCCGCCGGAGTCGATGGCCGTCTTCAGGCAGTGCTGGAGGTCGTTCTCGTCCCGGGGGGCCAGGATCACCATGTTGGGAACCGTCCGCAGGAACGCGAGGTCGTAGAGTCCCTGGTGGGTCGGGCCATCGTCCCCCACGATCCCCGCCCGATCCATGGCGAAGGTCACCGGGAGCCGCTGCAGGCAGACGTCGTGGATCACCTGGTCGTAGCCCCGTTGGAGGAACGTCGAGTAGATCGCGGCCACCGGCCGCATCCCCTGGGTTGCCAGTCCGGCCGCGAAGACCACGGCATGCTGCTCGGCGATGCCGACGTCGAAGAAGCGCGTCGGGTGAGCCCGCTGGAATTTCGCCAGCCCCGTCCCCTCCGCCATGGCCGCCGTCACCCCCACCACCCGCTCGTCCTCGTCGGCCAGCTTGATCAGGGCCTGGGCGAAGGCGTCGGTGTAGGTCATGGGAGAGGCCTTCTTCATGAAGGTCCCGGTCTCCACCTCGAACGGGGCAGCGCCGTGCCACTTGACGGCGTCCCCTTCGGCCGGGGCGTACCCCTTCCCCTTGACCGTGACGACGTGCAGGAGAACCGGCCCGCGCAGGTTGGCAACGTTTCCCAGCGTGGTCAGGAGGTGGTCCAGGTTGTGTCCGTCGATGGGCCCGACGTAGTTGAAGCCCAGTTCCTCGAAGAGCACGCCGGGCGTCACCAGGCCCTTCGCCATCTCCTCGACTCGTTTGGCCATCTCGGCCATGCGCGGCCCGACGCGAGGGATGTGCCCCAAGATGTGCTGCGTCTCCGTCCGGACGCGGACCGCGAGCGGGCCGGTGAGCACGCGGTTGAGGTAGGCGGACACCGCCCCCACGTTCTGCGAGATGGACATGGTGTTGTCGTTCAAGATGAACAAGAGGTCCCGCTTGAGGTCGCCGGCGTGATTCAAGCCCTCCCAGACCATTCCGGAGGTGAGCGCCCCGTCGCCCACCACCGCCGCGATCCGATACCGCTGCCCGGTCAGGGCCCGCGCCTCCGCCATCCCCACGGCAGCAGAGATGGCCGTCCCCGCGTGCGCCGCGCCGAACGGGTCGTGCGGGCTCTCGTCGCGCCGGGTGAACCCACTGAGCCCCCGCTCCTGCCGGAGGCTGGAAAATCGGTCCCGCCGGCCTGTCAGGATCTTGTGGGTGTAGGCCTGATGGCCGACGTCCCACAGGATCTTGTCCTCGGGCGAGTTGAACACCGAGTGGAGCGCCAGCGTCAATTCTACGGTGCCGAGATTGGAGGCCAGATGGCCCCCGGTTCTAGCCACCGTCGTGATGATCAACTCGCGGATCTCGTCCGCCACTTTCGGCAGGACCGACCGATCGAGCTTCTTCAGATCGGCCGGACACTCAATCTGTTCCAGGTACACGCGATCCCCCTCCTTCACCTACTCAATCGAGAAGCCCGGCAGCAAGACCCGGACCCCCGACGCGCCATCCCTATCTATATCCCTGTCGCTGTCCCCGTCCCTGTCCCTGTCGCCCCTTCGTCCTCCGTCACGACCGTCGCTGGCCTACAAAATCCGCCAGGGCGACCAACATCGCCCCTGTCTCTCCGAACGGTCGCACCGCGTCGCGGGCTTCGCCGAGCAGTCGCGCCGCTTCTCGGCGGGACGCCTCCAGACCGAAGACGGCCGGATAGGTCGCCTTGTGCTTGCGCAGATCGCTGCCCGCGGTCTTTCCCATCTCTGCGCTGTTCCCTTCGATGTCCAGGATGTCGTCCACAATCTGGAAGGCCAGGCCCAACCGCTCTCCGTACCGCGTGAGGTGGGCCAGTGCGGCCTCGTCCGCCCCGCCCGCCAGCCCTCCGACCCTGAGCGAGACACGGAGCAGTGCGCCGGTCTTCTTGGAGTGCAGCGTCAGAAGCGTGGCCGGATCCAGTGTCTTCCCTTCAGCCTGGATGTCCATCGTCTGTCCGCCCACCATGCCGACGCTCCCCGCGGCGGCGGCGATCTCGGCGATCATCCGGAGGCGCCGCGGCGCCGGGACTTCGGCCGCGGTCTGGTCCGCCAACACCTGGAAAGCGTGGGTGAGGAGTGCGTCTCCTGCCAAGATGGCGATCGCTTCCCCATAGACCTTGTGGCACGTCGGCCGACCCCGTCGAAAGTCGTCGTCGTCCATGGCCGGAAGGTCGTCGTGCACCAGAGAATAAGTGTGGATGAGCTCCAGTGCCACTGCCCCCGGCATGGCATCCTCCGGTGTCCCGCCCACCGCCTCGCAACCGAACAGGGCCAGCAGGGGGCGTAGCCGCTTCCCCCCGGCGAACACGCTGTAGCGCATCGCCTCGTGGATGGTGGACGGCGGTTCGGTTGCCGGCGGCAGCCACCGGTCCAGTGCCCCGTCCACCGACGCCCGGCGCTCTGTCATGAGCGTGGTCAGGTCTCGCGTTGCTGGCGCCTCAGGCATCGGTCGCTCCTTCGTTCCGCGCGGCAAACGGGACCTCGATCTCCGACCCGTCCGGCGCTTGCGTCAGGAGGCGCACGCGTTGCTCCGCATCCTCGAGTCGCCCTGCGCAGATCCGCGTGAGCCGCACCCCGTCCTCGAAGGCCCGCAGGGCATCTTCCAGCGGAAGGTTGCCCTCCTCCAGTCGGGCCACCACCGCCTCGAGCTGGCCCAGCGCCTCCTCGAATGCCGGTTCGCTCATGTTGGCTCCTCTTTGGATTGAACCGCCTGCACCACACACTGCAGCTCGCCCTGATGGAGACGCACCGCCACCGTCGAACCCTGGTTGACCTCGGCAGCCGCTTTCAGAATCCGGCGGCCGGGAAGCGCGAAACAGATACTGTACCCTCGCCCCAGAATCCCCAGCGGGCTGAGCGACTCCAGCGTCGCCGCCGCGCGAGCCAGCCGCTCGCTCCGCACCGTCCGGAATAACACCCACCACGCCCCCAGACGCCGGCGCAGATCCTGGAGGCGGTCCGCTTGTCGGGCGAGTCGGGCAACGGGGCTGAGGAGGAGGAGATGACGGCCCAGCATCTCCACCCGACTTCGCCGCACTGTCATGACGCGCTGGAGGGCCGACAGGCCACGCGCCGTGAGCTCGTCCACCCGCTGCCGGAGCTCATCCCGCTGAGCCACCACCAGTTCCGCCGCCGCCGACGGGGTCGGGGCCCGAAGATCCGCCACGAAATCCGCGATGGTGACATCGGTTTCGTGCCCCACCGCGGAGATGACGGGAATGGGACTTGCCGCCAACGCGCGCGCCACGATTTCTTCATTGAACGCCCAGAGGTCCTCCAGCGATCCGCCGCCGCGGGCCACGATCAGGACGTCCAGATCCTCCCGCGACCCCAGCCGCCGGAGTGCGGCGGCGATCTCCCCCGCCGCGCCGGCCCCCTGGACCGCCACCGGGTGGATCAGAACCTCCAACCCGGGAAACCGCCGCCCGATGATCGTCAACATGTCGCGGATCACGGCACCCGTCGGGGAGGTGACGATGCCGATCTTCCTCGGGAGAAGCGGGAGCGGCCGCTTGCGGCTGTCGCGGAAGAGTCCCTCTGCCTCCAGCCTGGCCTTGAGCTGCTCGAAGGCGAGCTGGAGGGCGCCGACCCCCTTGGGCTCCATGAACTCGGCGGTGATCTGGTAATCCCCCCGCCGCTCGTAGACCGTCACCGCCCCGCACACTAGGACCGCCAGTCCGTCCGTCGGCTGGAACCGCAACAGTCGATTGTGGCCGCGGAACATCACCCCCCGGATCTGGGCCTGGGCGTCCTTCAGCGTGAAGTACATGTGGCCGGAGGTGTGGTGTTTAAAGTTGGAGATCTCGCCTTCCACCCAGATGGCCGGAAAGCTATCCTCCAGGACGGCCTTGACCTCAGTGGTGAGCGCGCTGACCGTGTAGACGCGTCGGCCTGGGGCGGAAATCATGCGGGTCCTTGTAGCATGCGATCTTCCGGCTTGTCAAACGCTTCCTGGCCTGGCGACGACCAACGACAGCGGCATCCGACAGCGGGATGCGGCACCGCCCCTGCCGGATTTCGCGTTCGCGCCCAATCTCTTATCGCTCCCCTCTCGGCTCCTGGCCCGTCGCTCGCGGCTCGCGGCTCGTCATTTTCGGTTCTTGGCTCTCGGCTCTCCATATGTTAGCGTCCGGCGTCATGATACACGACGAATGGGTCGGTGTCGCCCAGGCAGTTGCCGCCACCCTCTGTTTCTCCACGGGCGCCGTTCTGGTCCGGTGGGCCGGCGACCTCTCGCCCGTAGAGGTGACCAGCCTCCGCCTGCTCCTTGCCGCCGTGTTCGTCGGCGCGGCCGCCCGGACGGCCGGAGAGCGATTGAGGCTGGCCGCGGCCGAGTGGGCCCGCCTCGCCCCCATCGGGCTCGTCGCAGCCGGGCATTTCCTGAGCTTCATTGCCTCCCTATATTACACAACGGTGGCGCATACCCTCACGCTGACCTACACCGCCCCCTTGTTCATCGCCGCCCTCTCGTGGCTCGTGTTGAAAGAACCCCTTCCCCGCCGGACGCTCCCGGGTGCCGCCGTCGCCCTGATCGGGGTCGGCGTCCTGGCCGGCTTCGAGCCGCGACTCGATCGGCGGATGCTGGTGGGCGACGCGCTGGCCGTCGTCGCCGCGGTCACCTTCGCCCTGTACTCGCTCCTCGGCCGGCGCGAGCGCGGTCGCCTCCCCCTCCTCACGTACGCCGCGGGCGTGTACCTCGTCGCCGGCCTGGTCACCAGCCCCTTCGCCGCCAGCCTGATCCGACCCACCCTTCCCGGCCATGCCCTCGTCGCCGTGTGCGCCATGGCCCTGGTACCGTCCGCGCTCGGCCATACGCTCTACAATGCGGCGATCCGGCGATTGCATCCCAGCCTCCCCAACCTGATCGCGACCCAGGAAGTCACGCTGGGCATCCTGCTCGCCTGGCTCTTGGTGGGCGAGCCCCTCACCTGGAACGCCATCGCGGGCGCGGCGCTCACCCTGATCGGGGTGGGTCTCGTGTTGCGGTAAGAACCGGCGATTAGGCAACTTGGCAATTGGGCGACTGGGAGATTTGGCAACTGAGAGAAGGAGCGAATCGCACTGCCCTGCTCCCCCAATTGCCCAGTCGCCCAATTGCTCGATTGCCCAGGCACCCAGTTGCCCAGTCGCCCAATCGCCCGCTTGCCAAACCCGGCACTCTTCGCGTATAACGGTCCCGGGAAACAACGGAGGGGCGTACGCCATGCCGAACTGGTACACCATTCACTGTCCCACCATTCCGGGTCACCGGGTGGATTGGATGCCGATCCCCGCCGCGTATCAGTCGTTGCCCCTGATGGCGCCGGGGAAGCCGGGCAGGAATCCCGAGCTGGTCACACACCTGCAGCGGTGTGCCAGCTGCGTGGTGCGGTTCATCGTCAAGCCGTAAGGAGGCGATTCGTGAAGGTCCGACAGGCGGTGCTCACTCTCTCACTCGTGCTGCTCCTCGCCGGATGCGGGGGTACGTCGCTCCAATCCTACAAACCCAAGAACAACGACGAGGCATTGGTGGTGGCCACCTTGACGAGGATCTCGGACGGGATCAAGGCCAGGTCCGTCGAGGCCGTCATGTCGGCGTACGCCGACGACGCCTATATCGGGAACTTCAACCGGTATCTTGGAGTGGCCACCGACCGCTCCGCCGCCCGCATCGGAAAACCGGAACTCCGCCAGGCGTACACCCAGACGTTTCGCGCGGTCAAGGAAATCGCGATGGACGTGAAGGAGTTCCGCTTGACCCTCCAGGGAGATCGGGCCGTGGTCGAAGCCGAGACCGAACTGATCGTCGCGGTGGAAGCCGGGAGGAAAGAAGCACGGCAGAACATCGTCAGGAACGAGGTCACCTGGCGCTTGAAGCGCGGACCCATGGGCTGGCAGATCCACGAAGAGATTTTCCACTAAGCCGTTGTCAAAGAATAACTTGAGCGGAGAAATTTCGGAACGGCATAGGGAGCCGTAACGAAATTACAGAATATGGACATGTTATTTCGTAACGGCTCCTAACGTCGCGGCGACCGTTGTTCACGGTGCCTCCCCTGGGCTACCTATCGTTACGTCGCGGCTCTCGGCTCGTGGCTCGTGGCTCTCCCCGCGCCGTCCCCACACGCGCGTGTTTCCAGGCCGCATTTCCACGCCGACCGCTCCGTTCCGATCCGTTCGCCACAGGCGGATCCCCAGCGCGTGATACCTCGCCAGGATCTCCGGATGCGGGTGCCGGAAGGGATTGCGGTGCCCGACCGAGAGCACGGCCGTCTGCGCCCCGACGGCCCGGAGAAATGCCTCGGTGCTGGACTGGCGAGACCCGTGGTGCGGAACCTTGATCACCTGCGCGCCGAGCGCGACACCGGAGTGTAGGAGCGCCGCCTCGCCGTCCCGCTCGAGGTCCCCGGTGAGCAGAACCGCCTGATCCTCCAGACGCACGCGGAGGACCAACGATCGGTCGTTGGGCCGCGGTGCCCGTCCCGCACCCCCCGTCGCCGCCATGCTCCCCGCATCGGGATGCAGCGCCTCGATGACGGCTTCCCCCATCCGAAAAGGTGCATCGCCCGCCACCACCACCCGGTGCGGGATGCGCCGCCGTCGGAGGTACTCCTGGATCCATAGGTCGGTCGGCGAAAGCGCCGGCCCGGCTCCGGTCCAGACCTCGCCCACGGACACCATGCGAAGGATCGTCGGCGCACCGCCGATGTGATCGGACTGTGGATGCGTCAGGGCCAGGACGTCGAGATGACGCACCCATTCGTGCCACAGGAAGGGCACGATCACGTGCTGTCCAATGTCGAACCCGCCGCCCTGCGTGCCGCCCGCATCGACCAACATGCGCCCCTGTCCGGGGGCCTCCAGGAAAATCGCCTCTCCCTGGCCGACGTCCAGGAAGGTCACGCGCACCGCGGCACCCTTCTCGGGCGGATACAACAGCCACAGCGCCTCTCCCCCGAGGCCGAGACAGCAGGCAACCGCCCCCCAGGCGGCCCACCGGCGTGACCGCCCACGGCCCCCCATCGCCGGGACGACCGGAAACGCCCAGAGGAGCATGGCCACGGCGGCATAGTACGTGACCAGCATGGCGCCGGTCGGGGTAAACACCCGCACGCTGCTCCAGGGCCAGTCGGCGAACCACCGGGCCAGCCCAAAGAGGAGGTCCACCAGCCATCCGTTGACCTGGTTGAGCCCCGTGACCCCCCCCGGTATCAGCAGGAACAAGGCGCAGGCGGCGGTCCCCAGACCCGTGATCAGGCCGCTCAAGGGAACGATGGGGATATTGGCCAGGAGACCTACGGGGGAGACACGGTTGAAGGTCGCCGCCAGGATCGGCAGGGTGATCGCCGTCGCCGCGACCGTGATGGCGACCGATTCGATCACCCACCGGAGCGGCCGCCACACCGAGGCCAGCCCTCGCTCGCACCGGGGCACGACGAGGATGATCCCGAGCGTCGCCAAAAAGGTGAGTTGGAAGCCCACATCCTGGAGAAACCGGGGATTCCACCAGAGAATGGCCAGCGCCGAAAGCGCCAGACTGTTCAAGAGGTCCGCGCGCCGATCCAGGACGATCGCCAGCAAGTAGACGTCCGCCATCACCGCGGCGCGGATCACCGACGCACTGGCCCCGGCCAACGCCGCGTAGAAGGTGACCAGGATCGCCGAGGCGCACGCCGCCAGCCGCGGCGAGGCCCGCGCCAGCCGCAACATCGCAAAGAGGCCGCCGGCCAAGAGACTGACGTTCAAGCCGGAGATGGCGAGGATGTGGAAGGTGCCCGAGTCCAGGAAGGCCCGATTCATCTCGGGTGTGAGCCCCGATCGGTCGCCCAGCACGGTGGCCTTGAGGAGTCCCGCCTCCGCCGCAGGCATGGCGGCGTCAATCCGCTGGAGGAGCAGCGCCCGCACCCGAAACACGGCGGCGAGGATGCGGGAGCCGTGGGGGGTCGCGAGCGCCTCCACAGGCTCCTGCGTCCAGCCTTCGAGAAAGATCCCCTGGCTCGCCAGATAGGCTGGATAATCGAAGGCGCCGGGATTGTCAAAGCGGCGGGGATGTCGAAGCCGGACGTGGCCGCGCACCTCGTCGCCGTATCGGAGATCGGGCGCCGGACCCAGCACCGTCAGGCGCGCCCGCCCTGTCGCCGACACACGGCGATCCCCCAGGGTGAGGTGCGTCACCTCGACCACGAAGCGCGTCCGCAGTGCATCGCCGGCGTCGCGGAGTTCGGCGGGTTGCGGGTCTGGGGGGACCGCCACCCATCCTTCCAGCGGGATCGGGGCGCCCAGCGCGGCCTCGGGCAGGCGGCTGAGGTGATGCGGGGGCGCCTCGCGCAGAGCGACGACCATGGCCTGCGCCCCCAGACAGAGGAACCCTGCCACGAGCCCCGGCCACCGGAGATGGCGCGCCCCGGCCCACGGCCCGATCGCACCGAGAAAGAGCCCGACGAGCGCCGCAGCGGCCCACCCGACCGACCCGAGCGGCAACGCCGGCGCCAGCGCGATCCCCAGACCGAACGCCACCGCCAGGGGCACAATCGGACGTGCGCAGAATGACCTGGCCCGGTCCGGGTCTGCCGGTTGCGCGGGCGCCATGGGAGGAAAAACCGCTAGGTCGCCCTCGCTCGTTGGAGTAAAATCACCCGGTTCAGATTGAGGGTACGGTGAGGCCATTCATGCGGCTCCTGGATCGCGCCATCCTGAAGGAAATGACCACGGCCTTCCTGCTCGGCCTCATGGTCTTCACCTTCGTCCTCCTCACCAATAAGATCCTCCGCCTGGTCGAGCTGATTGTCAACAAGGGGGTTGGGGTTTTCACGGTGCTCCAACTCTTTCTGTATGTGCTCCCCTACTCCCTGGTCGTCACCATCCCCATGTCCGCCATGCTGGCCGCCCTGGCGACATTCACGCGCCTCAGCACCGACGGCGAACTCCTGGGGCTCCGCGGCGCGGGGATCAGCCTCACCCGCCTCGCACTGCCGGCCTTGCTTTTTGGCATGGCTACCACCTCGCTCACCCTGATGATCACCATCTGGATCCTGCCGAATAGCAATCAGGCCTTCAAGAACCTGGTGTTCGACATGGCCCGCCGTCAGGTCGCCGTCGGCATTCAGGAGGGGGTGTTCAACAGCGCCTTTGACGGCTTGATCCTCTACGTCGAGCACCTGGACCCCCGCACCTCGGAGATGGAAGGGGTCTTCCTGGTGGACAGCCGCAATCCGGCGGAACGTCGGGTCATCGTGGCCCAAAGCGGTCGTTTCGACTCGGATCCCCAGCAACTCCGGATGGGCCTGACGCTGCGACAGGGTTCCATCCATCTGTCCGGAGCCGAGTTATCCGGCCGTTACCGGCTCATCACCTTCCAGAACTACGCGGTGACGCTGGACGCCGGCCGGTCATTCGCCGGCCCCATGCAGCGACCGCTCGGCGAGCAGGAGCTGACCTTGACTGAGCTGCGGGAGCGCGCGACGGCGCTTCGGGCGGAGGGAAAGAACGATCATCCCCCGATGGTGGAGTTTCACAAAAAGCTGGCGATTCCATTCTCGTGCGTGCTCTTCAGCATCATGGGGATCCCGTTGGCCAGCCGGATTCGGCGCGGAGGGCGCGGCGTCAGTTTCGCCATCTCCGTCGCTCTCGCCCTGGGGTACTACGTTCTGATCGTCGGCGGCGAGGGTCTGGGCAACCGTGGGAAGCTACCCGAAGTGCTGGCGATGTGGCTTCCGAATCTCTTGATCGCCACGGGGGGATTCATCCTCTTTCTCCGGGCCGAACTCCATCCGGCGACGCTCGCCCAGGCGTGGCGGCTGGCGCGAACCCGCCGGGCTCCCGGCCAGACTCGAGGGTAACGGAATGCTCCTGCTGGATCGATATATCGCCCGCGAATGCGCGAAGCTTCTCGGGCTGTGCCTCGTCGTCTTCGTCGGCGTATACGTCGTGGTGGACCTCTTCGAGAAGCTCGCACGCTTCCTCGAGGCGCAGGTGAGCCCGGGGCTGATCGTTCGCTATTACCTCTTCCGCCTTCCCAAGATCCTCGTCGAAACGCTACCGGTCGCCGTTCTCCTGGCGTGCCTCCTCGGCGTCGGCGGCCTGGCGAAGAACAACGAGGTCCTGGCCATGAAAATGGGCCACCTCGGGTCTCTTCGGATCGCCCTGCCGTGTATCGGCGTGGGGCTGGCGGCGAGCCTCTTCGCCTGGATCACCGTGGAGTACATCGCGCCCCCAGCCAGCGAGCGTGCCCTCAACATCGAACGCACGCAGGTCCGCCGACTGCCGGCCCACCGTATCACGCGCGACAGCGATATCTGGTACCGGGCGCAGGATGACCGCTTTGTCCACATCTCGCTGATCGAAACCCAGTCCGGACTGATCCGCGGAATGAGCGTCTTCGAATTGTCGCCCGATTTCAACCTCCTGCGGCGCATCGACGCCAGCGAAGCCACCTGGAGCCCGACAGGCTGGACTGTCAGGAACGGCTACCAAATGGAACTCGACGTCAATCCGATCCGGATCACGCCGTTCAAGGAGCTGGCGGTACGGTTGAAGGAGCTGCCCCAGGAGTTTGCCCGAGTGGCCCGCTCCCCGGAGGAGATGAGCTACGTCCAGCTCCGGGAGTACATCGACCGGCTGGTGAAGAGCGGCGTGAGCGCGACCAGGTATATGGTGGATCTGCACGCCAAGGTCTCGACGACGTTGGTCAGCCTGATCATGGCGGTGCTCGGAGCGAGCTTCGGTCTCCGGACCGGTCGCGCGGGCGTCATGATCTGGGTGGCCGCATGCATCCCGATGGGGTTTGTCTATTACGTGGTACTGGTCCTGGGGATCTCGCTCGGCCGGGGCGGTGCCCTCCCGCCGCTCGTCGCCGCCTGGCTTCCCAACGCGGTCTTCACCTTCGCCAGTCTCGCGTCCCTCTGGCGACTGCGAGGCTGAGTTCCTCCGCGACCCCCCGTTTCCCCTTCCGCTTCTCTAGCGCAAGGCCAGGTTCTTGTCGATTCGCTGGAGCAGACGGATTCGGCAGACGGCGCTTGCCGTTTCCCGACTTCTGATTTGCCCGACAGCGTCGGGTATCTTGCTCGGGCCTCCAATTTGGCAGACGGTGTCTGCCAAATCTCCCAACCCAGATCACGTTCAGTTTTCGCCGTCAAACAAGGCAGGCAAGCGGTCGAGGGCGATGACAAAGCGAGTATGGTCGAATGGGGCGTTGGTCCGGAGGATCTCCCCGATCTCGGCCAGGACAACGGCCGCAATGAGTCGTTTCGCCTCGGCTTCCGTGTGGCCCTCCTCTACCAACCGATCAAGGGTCTCCCGGGTCTCTGGTGGGTCGTCGTCACGCAATTGGTTCTCGACGACCTCAAGGGCGGCTGCGAGCACCCTCTGGCGTGCGGCTTCAGGCATTGGACAGTCTCCATTCCTCACGATGTGGTTGGCCACGTCCTGAGAGAGCCAAAAAATGAGGGCCGGGAAAGCGCGTACGCCTCCCGGCCCTCGTATCACCTTCAACCATCACCCGCTCGCCGTCAGTTCATCACGGCTTTCGGCTCGTCCGTTCGGCACCCGGCACTCACGAGTCAATTCGTCGATGGGTCAATCGGTCAATTTGGAGAAATCGGCAGAGCCAGTTGACGAGCCGACGCATTGACCGGTTGGCTCCCGCACTCCGCCCTACGTCCCCATCTCCCACGACGCCAGGTATTTCTTCTGTTCGTCCGTAAGCGAATCGATCTTGACCCCCATGGACTCGAGCTTCAGCCGGGCGATCTCGGCATCGATCGCCTGGGGAATCCGGTGGACCTTCTTCTCCAGCTTCCCGCGGTTCTTCACGGCGTATTCGGACCCGAGCGCCTGGTTGGCGAAGGACATGTCCATGACGCTGGCGGGATGTCCCTCGGCCGCCGCCAGATTGATGAGGCGTCCGTCGGACAGCAGAAAGATCCGCCGCCCGTCCTTCAGCCGGTACTCCTCCACCTCGTCCCGGGCCAAGCTATGCCCGCCTGCCAGAGACTCCAGGGCCGGAATGTCCAATTCGACGTTGAAGTGGCCGGAGTTGCAGACCACTGCCCCGTCCGGCATCGCCTGGAAGTGCTCCTTGCGGATGATGTGGGTATTCCCCGTCACCGTGACGAAGACCTCGCCGCGCCGCGCCGCCTCCAGCATTGGCAGCACCGTGTAGCCGTCCATCACGGCCTCCAGCGCCCGCAGGGGATCGATCTCGACCACGATGACATTGGCCCCCATCCCCCGCGCCCGGCTCGCCACACCGCGTCCGCACCAGCCGTACCCGCAGACCACGAAGCGCTTGCCGGCCAGGAGCAGGTTGGTCGCCCGCATGATACCGTCCAGCGTGCTCTGGCCCGTGCCGTAGCGGTTGTCGAAGAAATGCTTGGTGTCCGCGTCGTTGACCGCGATGATGGGGTAGAGCAGGACGCCGTCCCGCTCCATGCTCTTGAGCCGGATGACCCCGGTGGTGGTTTCCTCGGTGCCGGCGATCACGTTCGCGGCGAGATCCTTGCGCTGGCTGTGGATGACCCCGATGGTGTCCGCGCCGTCGTCCATGGTCAGGTGCGGCTTGGAATCCAGGGCGACGTTGATGTGTCGGTAATAGGTCTCCTTGTCCTCACCCCGAATGGCGAACACCGCGATTCCGAATGCCTGGACCAGCGATGCCGCCACGTCGTCCTGCGTGCTGAGCGGGTTGCTGGCGCAAAGGCAGACCTCCGCCCCACCGGCCTTGAGCGCCCGCATCAGATTGGCCGTTTCGGACGTCACGTGGAGACAGGCCGAGACCCGAAGCCCCTTGAATGGTTGTTCGCGGGTGAATCGCTCCTCGATCATGCGGAGCACCGGCATGCTGCTGCGCGCCCACTCGATGCGGCGGGTTCCCTTCTCCGCCAGGGCGAGGTCCTTGACGTCGTATTTCATCGTGCCCCCCTTTCATGCCAAGGGCCAGGGGTCGTTCCCGCCCCTGGCCCTGACTCTCGATCCGTGCGGGCCCGGTTGGTTCCACCCCCGCCACGTCCCGATCCCCGCTCTTTCACCTCGCCAGGTGACGTGTGCCCTTCCGCTCAGGCTGCTCAAAAAGGTCCAGATGCAAGGCGGTTTGGCGTAGGCCGAGCGAGACGTACTAGAGGTACGTCGCAGCGAGTGCCGAGCCGACCAACGCCGCAGATGGGCCGTTTTCAGCAGCCGTCTAGGCGCCCAGCTTACCCGCGTCCTTCTTCAGCGCCTCCGCCTTGTCCGTCTTCTCCCAGGTGAAGTCCGGGTCGGGACGCCCGAAATGGCCGTAGGCGGCCGTCTTGCGATAGATGGGCCGGCGCAAATCGAGCGACTTGATGATCCCAGCCGGCGTCAACTCGAAGTGCTTGCGTACCAGCTTCTGCATCTCCTCGTCCGGGATCCGGCCGGTGCCGCTGCTGTCCACCATGACGGAGACCGGCTCGGCCACGCCGATGGCGTAGGCGAGTTGGACTTCACACTTTTCGCAGAGACCGGCCGCCACCAGGTTCTTGGCGATATAGCGGGCCATGTAAGAGGCGGAGCGGTCCACCTTCGTCGGGTCCTTGCCCGAGAACGCGCCACCACCGTGCCGTCCCACGCCGCCATAGGTGTCCACGATGATCTTTCGACCGGTGAGGCCGGTGTCCCCGTGCGGTCCGCCGATGACGAACCGACCGGTAGGATTGATGTGGTACGTGATCTTCTCGGGATTGAGCAGTTCCTTGGGGATGATGGGAAGGATGACGGTATCGATCACGTCCTCGCGGATCTGCTTCAGCGTCACCTCGGGGCTGTGCTGCGTCGAGATTACCACCGTGTCCACCCGGACCGGCTTGCCATCGACGTACTCGATGGTCACCTGCGACTTCCCGTCCGGCCGCAGGTAATCCAGGATCTCCTTGCGCCGGACTTCGGTCAGGCGCATGCACAGCTTGTGCGCCAGCAGGATGGGCATGGGCATCAGTTCGGGCGTCTCCGTGGTGGCGTATCCGAACATCAGTCCCTGGTCGCCCGCTCCCTGGATGTCCACCCCCAGTGCGATGTCCGAGGATTGTTCCTGGATGGCGGTGATGACGGAGCAGGTCTCGAAGTCGAAACCGTACTTCGCCCGCGTGTAGCCCACGTCCCGGATGACCTCGCGGGTCACCTTGGGAATGTCCACATAGCAGCGGGTGGTGATCTCGCCCGCCACGAAGGCCAGCCCGGTGGTCACCAGCGTCTCACAGGCCACCCGGCCATAGGGATCCTGGCTGAACACGGCATCCAGCACCCCATCGGAGATCTGATCCGCAATCTTGTCGGGATGCCCCTCGGTCACCGACTCCGACGTGAAGAGAAACTGTTTCAACGCCACGCGTCCATCCTCCTGCCAGAAAATGTTCCCGGGCACCGTTTCAGGCAAAGAAACCGCGAGACTGTAACACAGGAGAGGGGAATGTCAAGGAAAAGTCGGCCCGTGCTCGATGCCGCGCGCACAACCGAACTGCACCCGGTGGGTGTCCTTAGGAGCCGTTACGAAATAACTTGGCCAATCTTTCTTAAATTTCGTTACGGCTCCTTATGCCGTTGCCGATTTTTCCGGTCACGTCATTCTTTGACAACGGCTCAGACACCAAGGTAGTGCGTTTTGAGATGGGCGTTTCCGAGCAGTTCCCGCCCCAACCCCGTCAAGACGATCTGGCCGTTTTCCATGACATAGCCGCGGTCGGCCATCTCCAGGGTCTGCTGGACGTTCTGCTCGATGAGCAGGATCGTCATGCCGCGTTCGCGGATCGTCTGCAGCACGCCGAAGAGGCGGTCCACGACGACGGGCGCCAGCCCCAGGGACGGCTCGTCCATCGCCAGGATCGTCGGCCGGGCCATCAGGGCGCGTCCCACCGCCACCATCTGTTGCTCGCCGCCCGACAGGGAGCCGGCCTGGCGGGCCCGCTTGTCCGCGATCTCGGCGAACAGGCTGTAGACCTCCTGCAGGCTCTTCTGACGCTCGCCGCGGGCGCGCGGGCACATGGCGCCTGCCAGAAGGTTCTCCTCGACTGTCATCTGGGGAAAGAGCTGCTTGCCTTCCGGGACCTGGACGAACCCCAGTTCCACCACGTGATGTGGCGGAGCGTGATCGATCCGCTCGCCCATGAAGCGGATCTCCCCGGCGGTCGGACGCAACAGCCCCGAGATGGTTCGGAGGAGGGTGGACTTCCCCGCCCCGTTGGCCCCGACCAGCGCCACGACCTCCCGGTCGTGGACGTCGAGGCTGACGTCCTTCAGGACGGTGACATCCCCATATCCACCGCGGACTCCCCGAACCTCAAGCGTTGCCATAGCGCGCTCCCAGGTAGGCCTTCAGCACCACGGGATCGCGGCTCACCGCCTGCGGGTCGCCGATGGCAATGGTTTCCCCGTGATGGAGCACCAGCACGCGGTGGCTCAACCCCATCACCACCCGCATGACGTGCTCCACCATGATGATGGTGACCCCCGTATCCCGGATTCTCCGGATGACCTCCATCATGGCCACGGCTTCGGTCGGCGTCGCCCCGGCCACCACCTCGTCGAGGAGAAGGAGTTCGGGCTCCGTCGCCAGGCAGCGGGCCAGCTCCAACCGTTTCCGGTCCACCACGGTCAGGTTGTTGGCCTCGACCATCGCCAGGGGACTTATCCCCACGAACGCCAGGACCTCCTCCGCCTTACCGCGCGCCGCGGCTCGGCTCCCCTGGTGGTGAAACCCGCCGACCATCACGTTCTCCAGGACCGTCAGATCCCCGAACGGCTTCGAGAGCTGAAAGGTGCGCGCGACCTTCCGATGCGAGATATCCCACGCCCGGAGACCCGCAATATTTTCTCCCTTGAAGCGGACCTCGCCCGTATCCGGAGGAAAGTAGCCGGCGATCATGTTGAACGCGGTGGTCTTCCCTGCTCCGTTGGGACCGATCAACCCCAGGATCTCCCCCGGCTCGACGGCGAAACTGAGGCCCCGCACCGCTTGCAGTCCTCCGAACGATTTACTGATGTCCTTCACCTCGAGCAGTGGCATCGCGGGCTCCTTGCACGCCGGATCACGTCGTCGTCGGCTTGCTCGCGCCGGAGCGCGCAGGCGCCCGGCGGAGGAGCCGTCGGAAGGGCTGGATCAGCCCCTTGGGGAGGAACAGCATGGCCACGATGAGGACCAGCCCGTAGATCACGAGGTGCAGGCCGGGGAACTTTCCACCCAGTGTGGCGCGCGTGATCTCCCCCGCCGGGGTGAGGAGAAAGGCCCCCAGGACCGGCCCCAGGACGGTACCCTGCCCGCCCACGATCCCCATGAGCGCGAGCTCGATGGAGAGGTCCAGGCCCATGTTCCGCTCCGGGTTGATGTAGCGGAAGAACTGGGCATAGAAGCTCCCGCCCAGGGCGGTGAGGAAGCTGCTCAAGGCCATGGCCGATAGGAGGTAGCGGGTGGAGTTGACCCCCAGGGCCTCCGCCGCATCCTGATCGCCCCGGATAGCCTTCAGGTAGAACCCCATGCGGGACCGCTCCATCCACCAGGTGACGGCCATCACTCCCACCAACATGGCGAGGATGACGTAGTAGTAGGGCACCTTGCCGTCGAACTGGAAGAGAGCGGGGGCGTGCCCCTTGAGCGGCACGCTGAGGCCTTGCGCCCCCCGGAGCTCGATGCCGAAGATCTCCTCGGTGTTGTCGATCCAGATGCGCAAGATCTCGGCGAAGGCGATGGTGGTCAGGGCGAAGTACGGCCCGCGCAGCCGGAAGCAGGGCCAGCCGACCAGCACCCCCGCCCCCGTCGCGCAGACCGCCCCGATCCACATGCCGATCCACGGGCTGAGACCCGCGTTGATGAACAGGAGGGTCGAAATGTAGCCGCCGATACCGCACAGGGCCGAGTGCCCAAGGGAGAGTTGTCCCGTGTAGCCGCAGACGATATTCCAGGCCGACGCCATGTAGGCGAAGAACAGGATGCCGACCAGAACATGGAGGTAGTATTCGTCCCGGATGAAGCCCGGCAGGACGAGCAACACAAAAAGCGCGGCCGCGGGCGCCGCGATCAGCAAGCCGTTCCGGGGTCCCTGCTGTGTCACCATGGCTCCTCTGTCCCGCGGGACGTCAGACCTTCATGCCCAGAAGGCCCGTGGGCCGGAAGAACAGGACCAGGATAAAGATCACGAAGGAGAAGATGGAGGCCGAGGTGGCCGTGACGAACTGGGCCGCCACCGACTCCACCACGCCCAGGACCAACCCTCCCAGGATGCAGCCCGGGATGCTCCCAATGCCGCCCAGCACCACCGTGATGAAGGAGCGGATGCCGAAGGCTAGACCGATGGAGGGGCTGACCAGGTAGAAGGGGATCATCAGACAGCCCACGACGCCCAGGATCGCGCAGCCCAGCCCGAACGTCACGTTGTAGATCCGCATGACGTTGATTCCGCACAGCGAGGCGGCGTCGCGATTCTGCGCCGTGGACCGGATGGCCCGGCCCATGTCGGTCCGGGCCAGGAATAGACTCAGGATCACAGTGATGGCCAGGCTGGCCAGGAAGGCAATGAGTCGCGTGTAGTTGATGTTCAGCATGTCGCCGATCCACAGGGCCTTGGAGGCGAAGTCCAGGGTGATGCCGCGGAAGTCGGGCCCGAAGACCATGAAGGTTAGGTTGTCCATGATCAGCCCGACGCCCGCAGTCAGCATCAGGGCCGACAGAGGCTCCAGGACCATGGCCCGCTCCCGCTTGTACAGTGGGGCGATCAGAAACGCCTGGATGGCGTAGCCGAGTCCGAAGAGGGCTGGAGCAGCCACCAGGATGGAAACGTAGGGGTTGACACGGAAGAACTGCCAGAGCCAGTAGGGGATGAAGAGGCCGACCATCAGGAAGGAGCCGTGGGCAAAGTTGATCACGCGCATGACGCCGAAGATCAGGCTGAGCCCGATGGCGATGGCCCCGTACAGCCCGCCCACCACGATGCCGTTGACGACCGCGATCCCCAGGATGATCGGGTCCATGCCGTCTCCTAATTTCTCCGGTCACGTTATTCGTTGACAACGGCTTGGCGCGCCGCAAGGCCCGGCGGGAGAATCGCGCGACTCTCCCGCCGGGTCAGACAGACGACCGGACTACCGATCCTTCCACGCAGGAATCGGCCAGACGGGCTTGATCCCCTTGGGCCGGTTGGCCACCGGCCAGATGGTGGTCCGCTTGCCCTTGAAGTTCTGGGAGATCACTCCGTGGGCGTCCACGTTCTGGCCGTTCGTGTCGAAGGCGATCTTCTGCCAGCCCATGATCCCCGGCGCCGGCCCGCTGGTGATGTTGGTCGCCGCGAAGGCGGCGCGCACCTTTTCCTTGTCGATCGAGCCGGCCCGCTCGAGGACGTCAACGATGGTGTAGATCGCCGAGTAGCCCTGCGCGCCGTAGCTGGTCAGCTCGTACCCCAGCGCCTCCCGGAACTTCTTGTCGACGGGCTTGGCCCAGTCGTTCAGCTCGACCATGTCGATCTGGAAGTCTTCCTGCACGAACATGTATTCGATGGCCTGGGCGGGCACCGCTTTGTAGAAGTTCGGATCCTCGGAGCCCGCCCCCACCGAGTGAATGCCGTAGGGGATGTCCAGCCGCCCTTCGTAGGTCTGCTTGGTAAAAACGATGTGGTCCGGGGTGTACATGGCGAGGACCAGCGCCTCGGGCTTCCGGGATTTGATTTTCAGGATCTGGGCCGAGAAGTCCACAGTGCCGGGGGAATAGGCCTCGTCGAAGACGATCTCGAAGTTCTTCTCTTTGGCCTGGGCCCGCAGGTTGGCGGCGTGCGACTTGCCCCAGTCGGTCCCCTCCACCAGGATCCCGATGGACTTGGGGCCCTTCCCTGTCTCCTTGGCCAGTGTAGCGATCGCGTCGAGCTGCTCCTTGGCGTCGTAGGTGGCCTTGTTGTTGGGGCGGAAGACATACTTGAAGCCCCGCTCGGTGATCTTGTCGGCGACGGAGCCGGTCACCAGCCAAGGCACCTTGTACCGCTCGGCCACCTCGGTGGCTACCATCGTCACCGCACTCTGGTAGGCGCCGAACATCACCGGCACGTTCTCGCGCTGGATGATGCGCTCCGTCTCGGAAGCGCCCACATCCGGTTTGCTTTGGGAGTCGCCGAAGATGAGCTTGATCTTGGCCCCGCCCAGTGCGCGAATGCCGCCCTTGGCGTTGATCTCGTCGGCAGCGATGATCGCTCCGGTCTTCGTCTGCACCCCCTGGTTTGCCGCGCCGCCCGACAGCGACAGCACCGAGCCGATCGTGACCTCGGCCACCTTCTCACCCGCCTGAACCAGCGATCCCCACAGCGTCACGCCCACCGCAACCAGCAGAGCGACCAGTAACATCCGTTTCATGGCGCATCCCTCCTTCATATATGGTACGAACCCCGAACGGACCGAAACCGCAGCATCACGGCGCTCGGTCTTTGCTGGATCCCCCGGCAGACACCGGATGCCGTCAACGGCGCTCGCGCCTCGGCACCACAACTACGCCGGCGCGCTCTCACCCCCTTCCCCGCCCGCGGCCTGCGATGGTTCCGATCGCCGGCCCCCGACGGGCCTACCGCACCTGCATGCACCGATGTGCGGATTCTTCTCCGCCCCCCGACGCCTCGTCCAGGGAGAAACCGTCGCGGAGACGGATTCGTCCTGATCTCCTGACAACTCAGGCGGAGCCCGAACGCCCCTCGGCGTGGATCGTGGGCGTCCCCGAGATGTACTCAGGGAAGCGGGTCCGCATCTCGTGACGCAGCAATCGCTCCACTTCCTGCGCCGTGGCGCAGCCGAAGAGCCGGTGCGCCAGGTCGGCGGCCTGTCCGTAGGTGATGGACCGGACGATGCGCTTGACCAGCGGGATGGAGGCCGGCGTCATGGAGAGTTCGTCGAATCCCAATCCCACCAGGAGGAGGCTATAGATGGGATCCCCGGCCATCTCCCCGCACATGGAGACCCAGATTCCCTCGTTGTGGGCGGCGCTGACCACGCTCCGCAGCATCCGCAGCACGGCCGGATGGAGCGGCTCGTACAGATAGGCCACCTGCTCGTTGATCCGGTCGATCGCCAGGGCGTACTGGATCAGATCGTTGGTCCCGACGCTGAAGAAGTCCACTTCCCTGGCCAGAAGATCGGCGATCACGGCGGCGGAGGGGATCTCAATCATGGCCCCCACCTGGATCTTGGGATCGAACGGGACGCCCGCCTTGGTTAGCTCCGCTTTTGCTTCGTCCAGCAGGGCGTTGGCGGCGCGAACCTCGGCCACCCCTGAGATCATGGGATACATGATCCGCAGCGGTCCGAAGGCGCTGGCTCGAAGGATGGCCCGCAGCTGCCCGCGAAACATTTCCGGCCGGTGCAGGCACAGACGGATGGCGCGGAGCCCCAGCGACGGATTCTCCTCCGTCGCCAGATGGATGGCCGACGCCAGCTTGTCACCGCCGAAGTCCAGCGTGCGAATGATCGTGGGCCGCGGATGCATCTCCGCCGCCACGGCGCGGTAGACGGCGAAATGCTCCTCCTCCGCCGGAAGATCGTGCCGGTTGAGGTAGAGAAACTCGCTGCGATACAACCCGATCCCTTCCGCCCCGTGGGTCTTGGCCTGGGGAAGCTCGGCGGGGAACTCGATGTTGGCGGTCACCCGGACCCGGTAGCCGTCCTGGGTCTCCGCCGGGAGACTCCCCAGCTTGTGCAGGGCGCGGCCGACGTATTCCAGGTGCTGCTTGCGGGCGTGGTAGTGGCCGAGGATCTCCCGGTCCGGGGTCAGGATCACCAGCCCCTCGAGGCCATCCAGGATCACCGTGTCCTGGTCCCGGACGTGGGCGCAGATGTTCTCCACGCCGACGACGGCGGGGATTTCCAGCGAACGCGCCATGATGGCGCTGTGCGAGGTGCGGCCGCCCGTCTCGGTGGCCACCCCCAGGACCGTATCCCGCTGGAGCGTTGCCGTGTCGGAGGGGGTCAGTTCATGGGCAAAGAGGATCGTCTCTCCGGGTCGCTCCACCTGGATGCTGGGCCGCTGGCCGAGGAGATTTCGCAGGATCCGCTCGCCGACGTCGTCCACATCGCTGCGGCGCTCGCGAAGATACCCGTCCTCGACCCGCGAGAAGGCCTGGCGCACCGGCTCCAGGACCTCCTGGACCGCGTATTCCGCGTTCACCCGCTGCGTCTGGATGAACGCGATCGCCTCTTCGGCCAGCAGTCGGTCTTCCAGGATCAGCAGGTGGGCGTCGAAGATCCGGGCGTATTGGGCGCCCACCTCTTTGGCGATCCGCCCCTGCACCTCCACGATCTGGTGGCGGGCATCGTCCAGCGCCTTTCGGAGCCGAGTCACCTCGGTGGGAACGCGGGCCGCGTCCAGTATCTCGCGCTTGGCGTGCGGCCGACGCGCCTCGACCACCAGCGCCCGTCCGATGGCGACGCCCGGCGAGACCCCGATGCCCCGGAACACTTGCGGCGTCATGGGCGACCGCCCTCCACGTCCATCTTCCCCCGCGGCGGTGGCTGCGGGGGCCGACCGAAGCACTCGCGTACACGACCACACAAAAAAACCACCGGTCACCGAGCTGCCGGGTTGACCGGTGGTTCGTCGTCAGCGGTCCATGGTCATTTCCCGCCGGCCGCCTGATACGCCAGCGATGCCCGGATGAATTCCCGGAACAACGGATGCGGACGACGCGGCCGCGACTTGAATTCGGGGTGGAATTGCCCCCCGACGAACCATGGATGGTCGGGCAGTTCCACCGTCTCCACCAGGTTCCCATCCGGAGAGAAGCCGCTCAGAAGCAAGCCGTGCCGAGCCAGGATGTCCCGGTACTCGTTATTGACCTCGTATCGATGGCGGTGCCGCTCCGAGATCTCGGTCCCACCGTAGGCCTGGCTTGTCTTGGAGGAGGGCGTGAGGCGGCAGGGATAGGCGCCGAGGCGCATGGTCCCCCCCAGGTCGGTGATCCCGCGCTGGTCGGGCAACAGATCGATCACCGCATGGGGGGTGTGAGGATCGAACTCCCGGCTGTTGGCGCCGGCGAGCCCGCAGAGGTTGCGGGCGAACTCGATCACGGCGCATTGCATCCCCAGGCAGATGCCGAAGAAGGGAACCAGTTCCTCGCGGGCGTAGGTGATGGCCGCGATCTTCCCCTCGATGCCCCGCCCCCCGAACCCACCCGGGACCAGCACCCCGGTCACATCGGCGAGGTGTTCCTTGGGACCGTCCCGCTCGATCTTCTCCGCGTCCACGGCCTTGATGGTTACCTGGCATTCGTTCGCGATCCCGCCATGCGTGATGGCCTCGAACAGACTCTTGTAGGCATCGCGTAGATCAAGATATTTGCCGACCACGGCGATGGTCACCTGCTGCGCTGGGTTCCGCACGGTCTGGACGATCCGTTCCCAGGGTGTCAGGTCCTGCTCGCGCTCGGGGAGTCCCAGCATCCGCATCGCCAGCTCGTCGATCCCCTCGCGATGTAGACTCAGGGGCACCTCGTAGATCGTGGGCGCGTCCCGGGCCGTGATCACCGCCTTCTCGGACACGTTGCAGAACAGGGCGATCTTCTTCTTCATCTCCTTGGGTAGGTCGCGGTCCGCGCGGCACAGCAGGATATCGGGCTGGATCCCGATCTCCAGCAGTTCCTTGACCGAATGCTGGGTCGGCTTGGACTTCAGCTCTCCGGCGGTGCTGATATACGGGACCAGGGTGAGGTGAACGTACAGGACGTGTTCGCGCCCCACGTCGGCCTTCAGCTGACGGATGGCCTCCAGGAACGGCAGACTCTCGATGTCGCCGACGGTGCCGCCCACCTCGACCAGGACCACATCCACGTCCTTCGCCACACGCAGGATCGCCCGCTTGATCTCGTCGGTGATGTGGGGAATCACCTGCACCGTGCCCCCCAGGTAGTCGCCCCGCCGCTCCTTGGTGATCACGGAGAAGTAGATCTGCCCCGTAGTGATGTTGTTGGCCTTGGTCAGGCGCGCTTCCGTGAACCGTTCGTAGTGGCCCAGGTCCAGGTCGGTTTCCGCCCCATCGTCGGTGACGAAGACCTCCCCGTGCTGGAACGGACTCATGGTGCCCGGGTCCACGTTGATGTACGGATCGCATTTGAGCAACGTGACCTTGAATCCCCGGCTCTCCAGCAGGCTGCCGAGCGAGGCGGAGGCCAGCCCCTTCCCCAGGGACGACAGCACCCCGCCGGTCACGAAAATGAACTTGGTCGCCATGACACCTCCACGGTGATATTGTCGATTGCCGATTGGCGATTGGCGATTCCGGTTGCCATCGCCGCCTGTCTTCTCAATCGACAATCGACAATCTCAAATCGACAATTCCTGCATCATCCGCCGGACCCGCTCCAGATCGGCGGGGGTATCCACCCCGAAACTCTGGTGCTCCGTGGTCACCACGCGGATGCGGATACCGTGCTCCAGCGCCCGCAGTTGTTCCAGTCGTTCGCGCTCTTCCAGCGGGGTCGGCGCCAGGGCGGCCAACCGGAGCAGCGTGTCCCGCCGGTACGCGTACAACCCCATGTGGAGCAGGTAGGGCCGCTCCGTCGGCGGTGGCGCGTCGTCCCGGATGTGCGGGATCCGGGCGCGCGAGAAGTACAGGGCGAACCCCTGGCGGTCGAGCACGACCTTGACCTTGCTGGGATCCGCGGCCTCGTCCACTCCCATGGGGCGCGCCAGGGTTCCCATGCCGATGGACGGATCCTCCGCCAGCGGTGCCACCGCCTGATCGATGACCGACGGCTCGATGAGCGGTTCGTCCCCCTGGATGTTTACGACCAAGTCGCAGGCCATGTCCCGCACCACCTCGGCGATGCGATCGGTCCCGGACGGGTGCGTCGGCGCCGTCATGCACGCCGTGCCGCCGAACCGACGCACCGCGTCGGCGATCCGCGGATCGTCGGTCGCGACCAACACCTCGTCGAGGAGCGTCGCCCGGACGGCCCGCTCGACCACATGCTGCACCATCGGCTTCCCGGCGAGCTCCGCCAGCGCCTTGCCGGGAAACCGGCTGGAGGCATACCGCGCGGGGATGATGCCGACAATGCGCGGCTTCATGCCGCGTCCTCTCGGCTCGTGGCTCGCGACCCGCCGCTCACGCCTTTCCATCCCGAATCGCCCGCACCAGTTCACCGCGGTTGACCGTCGCCGTCCCGCGCTTCCCGACCACCACGCCGGCCCCATAGTTCGCCAGCACCGCCGCGTCGCGCATGGGCGCTCCGGCTGCCAGCGCCAGCGTCAGGACCGCCATCACCGTATCCCCGGCCCCGGTCACGTCGTAGACCTCGCGTGCGAAGGTCGGGATGTGAGTCACCGCACGGCCCACCTCGAAGAGCGACATGCCCTGCTCGCCCCGCGTGATCAGCACAGCCCGCGCCTTCAGGCGCGCGAGCAGCCGTTGACCGACGCGCAAGAAATCCGCCTCATCCCGTACCAGGATCCGCGCCGCGGCGGCCGCTTCGTGATGATTCGGAGCGATCACCGTCGCGCCCCGGAACAGCGTCACGTGCTGGACCTTGGGGTCCACCGTCACCGGCTTCTTCAGGCGAGCGGCCAAGGCCAGCACCTCGCGCACGAGGCTCGCACCGACCACCCCTTTGGCGTAATCGGAGATGAGCAGGACGTCCGCTTCCGGCAAACGTTCGCGGATCTGTTGGATGACCCGCTCCCGCACGGCACGGGCGAGAGGGGCGTCGCTTTCCCGATCAAACCGGACGACGTGCTGGCTGCCTGCGACCACACGACTCTTGATCGTGGTCGGTCGCGACCCATCCGCGACCAGGCCATTCGCCTTGACGCCGGCCCGTTCCATCTCGTCGGTCAACCGCGCGGCCGCCGCGTCGGTCCCAACCACGCCCACGATCTCCACCCGACCCCCCAGCGCCGCGATGTTGGTCGCGACGTTGCCGGCGCCGCCGACCCGCAGACTTTCCGACCGGACCGCGACCACCGGCACGGGGGCCTCGGGCGAGATCCGGGACACGGCGCCCCAGACATACTCGTCCAGCATCACGTCGCCCAACACGAGCACGCGAGATGCCCCGAAGCGATCCACGTATTGCTGCAGGTTCTTCCCTGTCATATTGCGCCAACCCCTCGTCGAAACGCCGGCTACGCTATCGTACTTTTTGCCGAAATTCAACCGCCATCTCCCACTCGATCAGGCGCATTCCGATCTCGATGACGCCTCAACGCGAACGGCGGCACCGGGTTTCTCGCCCGTGCCGCCGTCATCGCTTGACCCGCCGCGGGTGCTGCGGCGCACTCACCGGGAGTGCTGCTGAAAATACCCCAACGTCTCGCGCAGCCCCGTCGCCAGATCGATGGTCGGTTCCCACCCGAGCAGCGTCCGAGCCCGGATGATGTCGGGCTGCCGGACCTTCGGATCATCGGTGGGGAGGGGATGGACGGTCATGGGGAGGGCTCGGCCCAAGGGGGTCTCGAGGGTGGTGACCAGCTCTCGGATGTTCCACTCGGTGGGGTTGCCGAGGTTGACGGGATCCGATTCCGTGGAGAATAGGAGCCAGACCAGGAAGTTGAAGACCACCCGGCCGTCGTGGGGGCGCATCCGGGGGCGGTAGGTGCAGAGACGAGCCGTCGCGGATTACGGCATCATGGCTTTTGCTCCCGCATGGCGCGCACCAGATCCTTCACCTCTTGGGCTCGCTCTTTGGGACAGACCAGGATCCCCTCGGGCGTCTCCACCACCACGATGTCCCGGAGCCCGATGGTCCCCACGGGTCTGGTTGTCGCATAGACCACACACCCATGACTGTCCCGACCGGTATGGCGGCCAACCACGGCGTTCCCGGAGTCATCCCGCGGCAGGATGCGCCCGAGAGCGCTCCAGGCGCCGACGTCGTCCCAGCTGAAGGTCGCCGGGATCATGTAGACGTCGTCCGCCCGCTCCAGGATGCCGACATCCACCGACACCCGCGGCATCCGTGGAAAGACCCGATCCAGGACCTCTGCCTCGCTGGCCGCGCCGAGCGCCGGGCGGATCTCTTCCAGCGCCCGCCAGTGCTCCGGCAGATACTGAGCCATCGCCCCGAGCAGCGTCTCCGCCCGCCAGAGAAAGATGCCGCTGTTCCAGTAGTACCGGCCGTCCGCCACGAACCGCTCCGCGGTCGTCCGGTCGGGCTTCTCCGTGAACCGGTCGCACCGGCGCGCCGCCGGATGCGCCGGCACAGCCTCCCCGGCCAGGATATACCCATATCCCGTCTCCGGTCCCGTGGGGGGGATGCCGAGCGTCACCAGGCCCTCCACCCGATCCAGCAACTGGAGACCCTGACGGACGGTCTCTTCGAAGGCGTGGAACGGCTCGATGAAATGATCCGAGGGGGTCACCAGCATCCGGGCCCCGGGCAGGCGCGTCTCGACCGCTAGCGCGGCCAAACCGATGCACGCCGCCGTGTCCCGTCCGACCGGCTCCAGCAGACAGTTCGCCGCCGGGAATCCCGGGAGCTGGTGCTGGACGATCGGCAGCAGTTCCCGCCGCGTCGCGACCAGGACCCTTTCCTGACCGACCAAGTGCGCGGCGCGCTCGACGGTCCGCTGGAAGAAGCTCTGCCCGTCGAGGAGGGGCGGGAACTGCTTCGGGTGACTCGGCGTCGAGAGCGGCCAGAATCGCTCCCCGCTTCCGCCGGCAAGGACCACAACGAAAAGCCGGTTCATCCTCGCCTCTCCCTGGTGCGTGTTGGCGGGGTCGCGGCTCGCGATTCGCGGCTCGCGGCTCTCCCGTAATCGTCCTGTTTCCGGATGATGTCGTCCTCGCCGAGATACGCGCCGTGCTGCACCTCGATCACCACCACGGGCGTCCGTCCGCGATTCTCGATCCGGTGCCAGGCCTGTCGAGGAATCACCGTGCAGGCACGCCGCCCCAAACGGAGGAGCTGCGCCCCGTTCGTGACCGTCGCCGTGCCCGCCACCACGACCCAGTGCTCGCTTCGGTGCCGGTGTTTCTGCAGGCTCAGCCGCTGGCCGGGCCGGATCACCAGTCGCTTGACTTTGTACCCGGGCCCCTCTTCCAGGGTGTGGAAGCTGCCCCAGGGCCGCCGTTCTTCCTCGATCGGCCGGCTCTTGACGCCGCCCAACGCCGTCCCCGTTGCGCCTGCCCGCACCTGCGCCATGATCCGTTACTCCTTCCCCGTCGCGAGCTCCCGCCCCCAGGCCAGGAGCGCCTCGACCTCGGTCTCCGTGGAGGCCTCGGCGTAGATCCGGAGGAGCGGCTCCGTCCCCGACGCCCGCAGCATGACCCAGCTCTGATCGGCCCGGATCAGCTTGACGCCGTCCAGCGTGTCCACCTGCCGCACGAGTTGATCGAGCAGCCGTGTCGGTGGGGCGTTCGTCACCTGCGCCACCACGCGGTCCCGATCGGCCAGCGTGGCCAGCCGGAGGTCCACGCGGCCGTACCGGTGGGTGCCGTAGTCCGACTCCATTTCCCGGACCAGGGTCCCCAGCGACTTCCCCGTCGCCGCCATGCACTCCAGCAGCAGGAGGCAGATGAGTCCCGGGTCCCGTTCGGGGATGTGACCGCGCACGGCGAAGCCGCCGCTCTCCTCCCCGCCCACCAGCGCGTCCTGTTCCTGCATGGCCGCGGCGATGAACTTGAACCCGATCGGGGTGACCACCAGCGGCAACCCCAGCGCCGCGGCCTCCAGATCCACCATGTGGCCGATGTTCACCGACTTGACGATCGCCCCCTGCTGGTGGCGATTGCGCGCCAGGTGCCGGACCAGGAGTGCCAGAACCTGGTGCGGGGTGACGATGGCACCCTCCTCGTCCACCGGGGCGATCCGGTCGCTGTCCCCGTCGAAGGCGAACCCCACGCGGATGCCCGGTCCATCCCAGCCCCGCACATGGTCGATCAGCGGACCCATGTACGGCAGGATCGGTTCCGGGTGAAGTCCGCCGAAGTTCGGGTTGACCTCCGCGTGCAGCTCACGGACCTCGCAACCCGCTTTTCGTAGTCGCGCGGCCAGGAGTCCCTGGCCCGCGCCGTACATCACATCCAGCGCCACCCGGATCCCGCTCCGCCCGATGCGCGAGATATCCACCAAGGCTTCGAGCCGATCGAGCCACGGCTCGCGCGCGTCGAAGACATCGATCGCTGCCGGCTGCCCGCTGCCGGCTGCCGGCTGGGCCGCTTCGGCCTCCAGTCGTCGGATCTCCTCCTCCACGCCGCGGGTGAACGAGACGGGCGCCGATCCTCCGAAGCTCGCCTTGAATTTGACCCCGCTGTACTGCGGCGGATTGTGGCTGGCCGTGATCACCACGGCCCCGGCCGCGCGCAGTCGCACCACCGCGTACGAGAACGCCGGGGTCGGCGCGAACCGGTCCGCCAGACTCACCCGCACCCCTTCCGCCGCCATCGCCTCTGCCGCCGCCTGCGCAAACTCCCGGGAGAGGAATCGCGTGTCATACCCGACCAGGACGTGCGGCACGCCGGCGCTCCCCGCCTCGACGCGGACTCGCCGCGCGATCGCCCGCGTCGTGAGCCGCACGGTCGCGAAGGTCACATCGTCCGCGATGATCCCGCGCCAGCCATCGGTTCCAAATCGAATGTCCGTCATGGAGCCTACTCCAAAAAAGAAACGCCGCACGGATGCGGCGTATTCTGCGTGAGCCCCCGGAACCCGTCAAGAAAAAAGCCCATCTCCCGAGGGGCGGCTCATCGCCGGCGGGCACCGCGCGCGCCACCAACGGCGCGCGGCACCGGGACCCGCCCGCCCCTACACACTCGGAAGCGGGTACACCCCGTGCGGGAGAAACACCAGGCGGACGGCAGTCCCGGCGGGTAGGACCCCACCCTGCATCTCGTAGTCGGTGATCAGGACGGGACCCAACTCCGTCTCGACCGTGTAGTCGGCGGACGAGCCCAGGTAGGAGACTTTCTGGACGGTGCCAGACAGGCCGTCGCCCTGCGTCCGGATCCGAATGGCCTCGGGGCGCGCCAGAACCGTGACGGCACCCGCCTGGAGGCGCGGGCTGTCCACGCTGAGTCGCTGTGGCCCGATGGCCACTCGGGCGTGGCCGTTTTCCATCGCCTCCAGCCGCGCCGGCAGGAAATTGGCTTCCCCGATAAACTCCGCCACGAACCGGCTGCCGGGGCTTCTGTACAGCTCCAGCGGGGACCCGATCTGGGCGATGCGCCCCTTCTCGATGACCACGATCCGGTCCGAAATGGCCAGCGCCTCGGCCTGGTCGTGGGTCACATAGATCGCCGTGATTCCCAGCCGCTGCTGGAGTAGGCGGATCTCCTCGCGCATACGCTTCCGGAGCTTGGCGTCCAGGTTGGACAGCGGCTCGTCGAAGAGCAGCACCTTGGGCTGCATGACCAGGGACCGGGCCAGGGCAACGCGCTGCTGCTGACCGCCCGAGAGGGCGTTCGGGGCCCGCTCCCCCATCCCGGCCATGCCCACCAGCGCGAGGACGTCCTCCGCCGCCTTCCGTAGCTCCGCCTCCGGCCGCCGCAGCACCCGCAGGCCGTAGGCCACGTTCTCGAAGACGGACAGGTGCGGGAAGAGTGCGTAGGACTGAAACATCATGGTGACGTCGCGGGCGTTGGGAGGGAGGTGGGTCACATCCGCGTCGCCGATGAAGACCCGGCCGCTGGTGGTCGTTTCGAGACCCGCGACCATTCGCAGGATCGTCGTCTTCCCGCAGCCCGACGGCCCGAGCAGCGTGACCAGCGACCCTGGCTCGATCTGGAGACTGACGTCGTCCACCGCCACGGTCTTGCCGAATCGCTTGCTCACGTGCTCCAGAGCGACCCGCGCCGCCTGGGACTTCACCACTTCCATCATGCCGTGCCTCCACTCTGGATCGCGCCCCCCGCGCCCTTCTTACCCACCAGCAGGTACATGAGTGCGACCGCCGCCGCCATGATCACAATCAGCACCGTGCTGTAGGCCGTGGCCAAGCCATACCGGCCGTTCTCGGCCTGGTCCAGGATGACCTTGGTGCTGAGCTGCCACTTGGCGCTTACCAGGAAGACCACGGCGCTGATGGCAGTCACCGACCGCACAAAGCTGAACACCAGCGCCGAAATGATGGCCGGACGGATCAAGGGCAAGACGATCCGCCAGAGGGTTGTGGCGAACGAGGCCCGTAATGTCACCGAGGCCTCCTCCAGCGCCTTGTCGATCTGGGCCAACGCCGCGATGCCGCTCCGGATGCCCACCGGCATGTTTCGGAAGATGAACGAGATGACCAGAATGGCCGCCCCGCCGGTCAAGAGGAGGGGCGGCTGGTTGAAGGCCAGGATGTACCCAATGCCGATCACCGTCCCCGGCACGGCGAAGGACAGCATGGAGGTAAACTCCAGCGCGCCGCGTCCCGGGAAGCGGTGTCGCACCACAAGGTAGGCGGTCAGGATACCGACGACGGCGGTCAGGGGGGCCGAGACGCCGGCCAGAATCAGCGTCGAGGTCAGGGCGTCCATTCCGTCCCGCAGGAGCTGACGGTAGTGGCGGAGCGTGAACGTGTTATTGATCCCCCAGATCTCGACAAATCCGCCGTACACGACGAAGACGTACAGCGCCAGCGTGAAGAGGCACCACCCCACGCAGAAGCCCAGGAGGCCGATCTCGAGACCGCGGGGGAGTGGTTGCGGCTGCCCTGACGGCGGCTTCCCGGTGACCGTGACGTAGGAGCGACGCCCGAGCCAAAACTGCTGCAAGACGAACGTCACCAAACTGGCCGACAAGAGGACGATCCCCAGCGACGCGGCCAGCGTTTTGTCAAAGCGGCCGATAATGGCGAAATAGATCTCCGTCGAAAGGACCTCGAACTCACCCCCGAGGATGATCGGGTTTCCGAAATCCGCCAGCGATTCCACGATGGTGAGGAGAAACGCGTTCGCCACCCCCGGCCGCAGAAGAGGCAGGGTCACCTTCCAGAACGTCTCCCAGGGTCCGGCCCGCAAGGTCAGGCTCGCCTCTTCCAGGGCGGGATTCACGCCTTCCACCACGCTGGCAATCACCAGGAACGCCACCGGCGCAAAGGACAATATCTGCGCCAGCGCCACGCCGGGGAACCCAAAGATCCCCCGTGTCTTGAGCCCGAGTAGCGCACTCGTGACAAGCCCCTGCAGGCCGAAGAGCAGGATGATCGCCAGGCCGACCACAAAGGGCGGCGTGATCATGGGCAGAAGGGAGAAGGATCGCAGCAGGACGGTGAGACGCGACCGCGATCGCGTGGCCGCCAGGGCGAACGCCAACCCGATCAGCGTCGAGACCACCCCGACAAAGACGGCCAGGCCCAGGCTGTTGCGCAGCACGCGCCAGAAGGACTTGTAGCGCTGCAGGGTCTCCAGAAACAATCCCGGATGGAAGGCGCCCTGGCCATCCATGACGCTGTGTTGGAGCACCGCAAGGATGGGGTAGATGATGAAGAGTAGGACGAAGAAGCCCAGCAGCAGGATGCTCGCCGCTACGAAAGTGTCCGCGCGGATGTAGCCCCCCTGGGACAACCCGAAGGAGAGCACCAGGAGGCACACGGTCATGGCCAGGAGGCTGCCCAACCCAAAGGCGTAGGGTTTGCTCCCGGCGGCCACCGTCAGCCAGACGACGAGAACGCACCCGACCACCCCGCCCCAGAGCGCCGGACGATCCGGACGGTCCCGCCACAGCAACCCCAGCGCCACCCACACCACTGCCAGCCCGATCAGAAGCCAGAATCCCGGATACTGGCCGGCCAACGCCAGCGGCGTCAGCGCAAAATCGCCCCGCCCGATGGATAGCACGTACCCTTGCCGAGACACGAAGGGCACGACGATGCTCGTCGCCAGGAGAACGAGACCGCCGAAAAGGCATGCCGGGTTGCGGACAAGATTCACGCGAGCACTCCAGGTAACCATCAGCAATCAGCCTTCAGCCGCCATGGCCTGCCGACGGCTGAAGGCTGACAGCGAAGTGCGCGACCTGTCACCGCGCCTGCGAGAAGATCTGCTCCGACCAGCGCTTGATGATGCGCTCCCGGTTTTTTGAGGCCCACAGGAAATCGTACTTGATGGTCTTCACGTTCTCGAAGTCCATCCCGTGCTTGAGGACCACCGACGGGAGTGGGGTCTTCTTGTTGGACTGGAGTTGAAACGAGCGGAAGTCCTTGGCGATCGCCTGCGTCTCCGGCGTCAGCGCCCAATCGATGAACTTCTTGGCGTTGGCCATGTGCGGCGCACCCTTGATGAGGCTGAGCCCGCCGATCTCGTAACCGGTGCCGTCCGCGGGAGCGACCGGTTTCACCGGGAAGCCCTCCTCGGCAAACATCACCGCATCGTGCAAGAACACGATGCCGATGGCGACCTCTCCCTGCCCGGCCAGCTGTCCAGCCGCCGACCCGGACTTGGTGTACTGGGCGACGTTCTTATGCAGCTTGGCCAGGTACTCCCACCCCTTGTCCTCACCCTTCAGAAGCAAGATCGACACCAGGGCCGTGTAGGCTGTCCCAGCCGTTGTGGGGTTCGAGATGGCGATCAAACCCTTGTACTCTGGCTTGGTGAGATCATCCCACGTCTGGGGCATGGGCTTGCCCATCTTCTTGAGGACCCCCTCGTTGACCGCCCAGCCCAGCGGACCGGCGTAAAGGCCGAGGACCCGGCAATTGCCGATCGGATCGCGCATCCACTCCCGCAACTGGGGCATCATGGGCGTACAGTACGGTTCCGTCAGCCCTGCCTCGGCCGCCGCGAAGTGTGGATCTCCGGTTCCACCGAACCACACGTCGCCTTGAGGGTTCGCCTTCTCCGCCTCGATCTTGGCGTACATCTCGTTGCTGCTGGCCCGGATCCACGGCACCTTGGTGCCCGTGTCCTTCTCGAACTTGTTCGCAATCGCCGCCACCCAATCCCGATCCGGACTGCCGTAGAGGACCAGCACATTCTGCTGCGCGGCCGCCCCCGTTGCCAAGGCCATGGCCAGCAACACCACTCCAAGAACCCACCATCTTTTCATCGTACGCTCCTTTCCGTTTTCCCGCGTCGCCCTGTTCCGACGGAAAGCTAGCAGGACATGGAGGCACGGTTCAAGCGGAAAGTGACCCATGTCGGCCACAACATCCCTGGCCCTATCCGTCGGTCCCTCGCCCGGTCCCTCGCCCCTCAGCGCCCGGCCTTCGCAAACCCGACCACCACGTACGTCCCGCTGGTCGGGTCGGTCCGGAGTGTGATGAAGCCCCGCTTCTGGGCATCCTCCAACAAATCGCTGAACGTCCGGTAGCCGTAGGCCCGCTCGGCGAAGGCCGGCCGCTTCCGCTTCATGGTGTCTTTCACCATCGACGACCACAGGATTTCTTTGTTCTCGCGCACCAGGCCGACGATGGTGTCGAAGAGAAGCTCAAAGGCCTCCCGCTTCTCCTTCGGGATATCCTGCACGCCCGGCGGGGTGATCTGCTCGCCCACACCCAGACTCTCGTAGAAGATGAACTCGTCGCAGTTGTCGCTGAGGAGCGCGGAGGTGGAGCTTTTCATCCCGAGACCGATGACGCGCTTGCCGTTCTCCTTCAGCTTGGAGACCAACGGAGAGAAATCGCTGTCCCCGGACACGATCACGAAGGTGTCGATGTGTTCCTTCGCATAGCAGAGGTCCATGGCGTCGACACACAGGCGGATGTCGGCAGAGTTCTTGCCGGTCATGGAGCGCTTGGGGATCTCGATCAGCTCGATGGCGGACTCGTGCAGCTCCTGCTTGTACTTGGCGTAACGACTCCAGTCCGCGTAGGCCACCTTGACGATGACCTTGCCCTTTTCCACGAGCCGCTCCAGGACCCGGGTGATGTCGAAGTCTTCCTTGCCGTGCTTGAAACCCTGGGCCAGATTCTCGAAATCGATGAAGACTGCCAGCGTATTCTCGACCTCCGCCATGTTCGGCTCCTTGCGTCGCAGTGCAGCACGTCAATTCGTCAACGAGTCAATTGGTCAATTGGGGAAAAGCATTTGACGCGTCGACCAGTTGGCTCCTGCCCGCGGGCCGCGGCGTGGCTCGCGGCTCTAGGCTCGCGGCTCCACCGTGGGCACCAAGCTCAGCGCCTCGTCGATGGCGGATTGCGGCAACGCGAAATCCTCCAGCTGACCGGTCAGGTACCGCTCGTACGACGCCAGGTCGAAGTGGCCGTGCCCGCAGAGGACGAAGGCGATGGTCTTGCGCTCGCCCCGCTCGCGGCAGCGGATCGCTTCGTCGATCACGACCCGGATGGCGTGGGACGGTTCCGGCGCGGGGATAATCCCCTCGGTTCGGGCAAACTGCAGTGCCGCCTCGAAGATCGGATTCTGGGGGACCGCCACCGCCTCGATGAACTGTTGGTCGTAGAGCGCGCAGACCAGCGGCGCCATCCCGTGATACCGGAGGCCACCGGCGTGAATCGGCGCCGGGATGAACGAGTGACCCAAAGTGTACATCTTCATCAGCGGAGTGGTGCCCGCCGTATCCCCGAAGTCGTAGCGGTACTGCCCCTTGGTCAGGCTGGGGCACGCCGTCGGTTCCACCGCCACAATCCTGAGATTCGGCGCTTTCCCCGTCAGCTTGTCCTGCGCGAAGGGGAAGGTGAATCCCCCGAACGAGCTTCCGCCGCCGACACATCCCACCAGAATGTCCGGGTAATCCCCCAACATCTCGAACTGTCGCTTCGCCTCCAGGCCGATGACCGTCTGATGCATCAGGACGTGGTTCAGGACGCTGCCCAACGCATACTTGGTGTCCTCGCGCGTGGCGGCGTCCTCGACGGCTTCGCTGATCGCGATGCCGAGGCTACCCGGCGAGGCCGGATCCTTGGCCAGGACGGCCCGGCCGGCCCGGGTGTCCGGGCTGGGGCTGGGCACCACCGTTGCCCCCCAGGCCTCCATCATCACCTTTCGGTACGGCTTGTGTTGGTAGCTGATCTTCACCATGTAGACCTTGCATTCCAGGCCGAACTGCCGGCACGCCAGCGACAGGGCGCTCCCCCACTGACCCGCCCCCGTCTCCGTGGTGAGGCGCTTCACGCCCTCGCGCTGGTTATAATACGCTTGGGGAACGGCCGTGTTCGGTTTGTGGCTTCCCGCCGGACTGACCCCTTCCCACTTGTAGTAGATGCGGGCGGGCGTCTGGAGCGCCTGCTCCAGCCGGTGGGCCCGGTAGAGCGGCGTGGGACGCCAGAGCCGGTAGATGTCTCGGACCGGTTCGGGAATCGCAACCCAGCGCTCCTGGCTGACCTCCTGCGCGATGAGGCCCATGGGAAACAGTGGCGCCAGATCGTCCGGCCCGATTGGCCGCATCGTCCCCGGATGGATCACCGGAGGAAGCGGTGACGGCAGGTCCGCCTGGAGGTTGTACCACTGAGTCGGAAGATCTTTCTCCGACAATACCACCTTGGTCTCGGCCATCGCCATGCTCCTTCACAGACTCTCGTCAGGTATGGTCGCACAACCTCATCGTACGCAATTTCTTCTTCACTCTCCCGCATATCCAGCGGTCAACGCCTGGCCGCCACGACAGAGGGTGCAGCGCTCGATCGGCTTCCCGTCCGGATCCCGCGCCAGCTTGTGTGCACCCGGCCCCGGCGGCACGAACCGGAGACGCTCCACGGGCCGGCCGCCGAGTATGTGCTCCGAGAAGATGTGCCGCGCATCCTCCACGGTCACGTGGGAGTACCAGATTCCCTCCGGATAGACAACCAGGATGGGCCCGTGACCGCACTGGTCGAGGCAGCCGGCATGATTCACCCGGACCTTGGCTTTCAGCTTCGCGCCGAGGACGGCTTCGCGCAGGAAGGCATGCACCTCCGCCGCCCCTTGATGCTGACAGGTTCCGCCACTGGTACATACGAAGAGATGAATCTCGTACGGCTGCATGCGCACCTCGCGAGGCACCATGGCTGGCGACAACTACCGGCCGCGCGCCGGCCGACAGTCCCAACTCATTTCTTCACGACCCCGCCGGCGCGCTGGCGGAACCAGGCGAGCGTCTCCTGCAGGCCTGCCCGCACGTCGGTCATCGGTCGCCAGCCAAGAACGCGGGTGGCCAGGGCCGCGTCCAGCGCGCTGCGCCGCTGTTCTCCAGAGCGAGGAGGCGCATGCTCCACGCGCAGGGGAGAGCCGGCTGCGTCGCCGAGGAGCCGCACCAGATCGTTCACCGACGTCTCGACCCCGGTCCCCACATTCATGATCGGAATCTTTCCCTCGACCAGCGCCGTCGTAGCCAGCAGGTTGGCCCGCACCACGTCTCCGACGTACACGTAATCGCGGGTCTGGCCGCCGTCGCCGTACACCGTCAGCGTCTTTCCGTCCAGAAGCCCCCTGCAAAAGATGGCCACGACTCCGGCCTCCCCGTGCGGATTCTGGCGCGGCCCGTAGACGTTGGCGTACCGAAGGACGACCGAGCGCAAGCCGTGCATGTGCTGAAACGCGTGCAGATACCGCTCCACCGAATGCTTGGCGACCCCGTAGGGGCTCACCGGTTCGGGAAAGACGGACTCCCCGGTCGGCAGCGCCTCCTGCTCGCCGTACATGGCGCCGCCCGTCGAAGCGAAGATCACCCGCTGGACTTGATGGCGGACCGCCGCATCCAGGAGGTTCAATGCGCCCAGGATGTTGATCTCGGCGTCGCCCCGCGGGTCGCGCGCCGAGACCGATACGCTGATCTGCGCCGCGTGGTGGCTGACGATGTCGGGCCGGAACTCGGCAAGGATAGAATCGATCGCCGTGTCGCGAATGTCCGTCTGCCAAAGCCGGATACGGGGATCGAGATTCTCCGCACTCCCCGTGGACAGGTTGTCCACCACACCGACCGTGTGCCCAGCCGCCAGGTACGCATCCGCGATGTGCGACCCGATGAAACCCGCACCGCCCGTGACGAGAACTCGCATGGCGCCTCCACGCGCAACTATTCGATCCACCTTTCAGCTTTCAGCTCTCAGCTCGTGGCTCGTGGCTCTCCACCCCCTATCGTCCGAGCCCCAATGATTTCGTCAGACCCGTCAGATACGCCGCATCCAATCGGTGATAGATCGCCAGCGCCTCGTCGGACAGCGCGAAGAAGCGCCCGCGGAGTCGGAAACGACCGCGCGCATCCCGCTCGCTCACCGTCGCGAAGGCGTAGTCGTGCACAATGTGATCCTCGGGATCCCCAGGCACCTGTCGAGCCGAGGCTGCGGCTGTCCGTTTCGCCAGGGCCTGCCAGGCAGCCGTGCGTGGAACTCGCGACGCCTGAAGAAGTCCTGTGATCTCGCGCGCCGCTCCTCGAGAGATCCCTCGCCCCGTCGCCACAACCGACAGTGTCTGCCGTGCCACCCGCGCGGTCTCATGGGAACCGCTCGCCGCCAAGCCGATCACGCGGGCCAGCGCACTTCGATAGACCTCCTGAAAGAGTTGCCGACCTTCCGAACCCGGCTCAGAAAGGCCGAGCGATCGGAAAAAGTTCCGTTGGCGATCGGGCGAAATCTTGTACCAGAAGTTCCCCCCGGTGGCCTTGGCGAGAATGCGCCGCGTCGGAACGCTCTTGCCGTCACCAGAATGGATACCCATCACGGCACCGAAGTGTTTGCTGATCCCCGCCAGGATGCGGACCCGCGTCGCAAACGCCCCCTCGGGATCTTTCACATCCACGTCCAGCTTGCTGAAGCCGAGGCCGGGCGCCAGCGAGAACGCCCGGATGTTCCGGCGCGCAAGTTCCGCACACAAGTAGTAGAAGTGATGCGGCTCGCTCATCCCGGGGACCTCGTCCACCGACACCTCGATGGCAAACGGTGTCCCGCCCTTGACGCGCCGGATCTCCACACAAGCATCCTCGATGGCGTCCAGCGGCTCCTGGAAGCGCAAGGCGCAGTCGGCCAGCTCCGAGGCGCTCATGACGATGGCGTGGTCCTTCCGGCCCGCCGGATCCGGAATCCGGAACCGCTTCCCCACGTACCGCGCCGCCAAGTCCTTTCGCGCACCGGCGGAGAACCGCGCGCGAAACGCCGCATCCACGTCCGCAACCCGCCCCTCCCCGATGGCGGCCATCAACGTCGGATCGCCGCCGTAGAAGCAGAAGTGGGGATCCAGGGTGAAGAGGCTTCGGTCCGCCGCCTCCCGGATGAGCCGGCGCGCCAGCTTCTGGCCCGCCCCCGAGGCGGCCCGGAGCGGCAGATGGTCCGCATCCACCGCGATAGGCGTCGGGTCGCCGAGCATGATGCGCGCGAGCGTCATGGCCACGAACTGGCCGGTGATCGACATACCCGTGTGACCGAGAGGCACCAGCCCCACCCCCGGTAGATCGATCTGGGGCAGGGGCAGCTTCATGAGATCCGTCAGCGGCGCCAACTCGCGATACACCGAGCTCTGGATGACGGACGCGCACAGGCCGTATTGCTTCACCGCCTTCAGGGCCACCGGCACATCCAGGACACCCATCCGGCACCCGATGCCGAGGCCCGGCCGATCCGGCACCGACGGCGCATACGCCGGAGCGATGTCGTGCAGGAAGGCGCGCAGGCGCAGGAGGTCCACCGGATAAAGACACACCGTGCCACAGCGGCCGGCCACATCGTGCCCGACCGTCGCCAGCGGCTTGCCGAACCCGCGGGGCGGCGCACCGGCGGCCCCCGTCACCACCACGAAGACGCGCTGACCGTCCGCCAGGACACCGATCAGAAAGAGTCCGTACCGTGGATGTGCGCAGGCCGAAGCCGGCACCAAGGTCAGCGGCGGCCTGGATGCCCCGCGCACCAGCCGATCCAACGCCTGGGAGCTGTCCGGATACCCGGTGGCCGCGGCGGCGGCCAGGTGGGCGAACCGGCCGTCCCGGATCGCTTGCCCGCCCAGGCGGGCGGCGCGCGGCTCGTCCCAGGTCATCGTGTCCAGAACTCCAGGATTGCAGGCCGGGGATGTGGTGTCCAGTTTCATGGTCGCTCCTCTCTGTAGGGACAATAGACATCGGGATCAGAGTGAATGATATCCGTTTCGTTTATCTCGTTCTTCCCCAGGCTGCTCAAAAAGGTCCAGATGCAAGGCGGCGCGCGAAGGGCGGGGTACCCACCGTAGGTGGGTCAAGGCGTACTTCCCGTACGCCGCAACGAGCGCCCAAGCGGGAGGGGCACCCGTCCGAAGGATGGGTCCCCGCAGATGGGCCTTTTTCAGCAGCCTTCTAATTCGATCTCTCCCGCGGCAATCCGCCGCAGGGTATCGGAGTACAGTTGATGCTCCTTCCGCAGAACCCGCTCGGCTAGGGACTCAACAGTGTCACCCGCCAGCACCGGCACCTCGCACTGCGCAAGGATGCGGCCGTGATCGTACAGCTCGTCCACCACGTGGACGGTGACCCCGGTGACGGGCTCGCCCGCCCGAAGCACCGCCTCGTGCACCCGTTTCCCGTACATCCCCTGACCGCCGAACGTTGGGAGCAGCGCGGGATGGATGTTGAGGATCCGACCCCGGTACGCCTGCAGCGTCAGCGGGCCGAGCCGCTTCATGTACCCAGCCAGGATGACCGTATCCACGTCGTGCGCGCGAAGCGTTCGAAGGATCGCCTGGTCCTCCGCCTCGCCCGGGTGCGTCTTGCCGCTGATGTGGTAGCGCGGAATGCCCGCCTTCCGAGCGCGAGCGAGCGCGCCGGCCTCCGAGTTGTTGCTGATCACGACGCACGGCACGGCATCCAGTCGCCCCGCCGCACAGGCGTCGATGATCGCCTGCATGTTGCTCCCACCATGAGAGGCGAGGAACCCCAGATGAAGTGTCGGCACGAATCACCCTCGCCTCAACCGCGGTGTCGCCGAGAAGGGCAATTTGGCGACTCGGCGATTAGGCAATCTGGAAAAGCAGAACGAGAGTCGGCGCCCCATTGCCAAATCGCCAGGTTGCCCAATGACCGAGTGGCCCAGTCGCCAAATCGCCCAACTGCCGAATTGCCGCCCGGTCCCGGGGCTACAGCACCGCGATGGCTTCCACCTCGATCAACCAGTCCGGGTGCGCCAGCGCCGCCACGCCGACGAGCGTCGAAGCCGGCAGCTTCTTGCCGAAGAACTCCTCCCGGACCGGAACGATCTCGGCGCGATGCCGAATGTCGGTCAGGTAGGTATTCAGCTTCACCACGTTCGCCAGCGTTCCCCCGCCCGCCTCCACCTGTGCCTTGATCGCCCGGAAGACCTCCCGGGCTTGGCCCACGATATCTCCGCGGCACGCCGGGCCGCCCTTGTCGTCGTAGGCCACCTGCCCCGAGAGAAACAGGATCGTCTGGGCTCCGGTGACCTTCACGGCCTGGGAATACGCCGGCGGATTGAACACGTCCTTCGCGCAATAGGGTTCGATCTTTGCCATGGGATCCTCCCTTTGTTGGAAGATAACTCGCGGCGAGCAGCAGGACCATAGGCGCTGGGTCCTTGTCCGGAGCAGCCGGAGACTAACGCAGGTCCGCGAAAGACACAAGCGGCAAGGCAAGGGGGCTCCGCTGCGCGCGACTGACGACGCGGACCGGAGGCGCCAGATGCCGGACCATTTCCCATTTGTCGAACGCGACCAGAAAGGCGTCAGGGTGGGCGACTAGTCGAGCAGTCGAAATCTAGGTTCTCGCGGTACCCGGTTCGGGTCGTCGAGGGTCCTCGTCAGAACGCCCTGGCGCTGCAATTCAAGCAGCCACTCCGCTCGCCACGCCTCGATGATGTCGGATGGAACTCCCTTTGGAGATCGCTGAGGGATCGTGCCCGTCGGGAATCTCAGCGCGTCTTCCATAGAACCGCCTCTCTTCGGGCTCAGAGCAGGAGCCCGGGGGTCGTCTCCTGGTCCAGCGGCCAGATCGGCCGCTGGACCCGCGTGTAGGGGATCTTGCGGTAGTCGCGGCACAGCGGCCCGTCCGATTCGACGTAGATCACCTGCTTGGCGATCGGCCCGAAGTTGGCCATGAAGTGGTTGGTCGACTTGACGACCACCAGCTTCTTGGCGAGGGGCTCGATGCCGACGTTGCGGAACAGCTCGAGGCCCAGCGCCTGCGTGCGGTTCGAGATCAGCACGACCTCGACCCCGCCGACGCGGACGGCAGCGCAGTCGCCCAGCGGCACCTGGGTCGGTCCGAAGCTCTGCCAGCCGTCCCGCGCAAGCCCGATCACGGTGACGCGGGCGTCGACCGGCTGGCCGGAGGTGGGGCCGATCTTGCCGCCGAAGCGCAGGGCAAACTCGCCCCCCGCGCCGGCGTCGAAGCAGAGCCGCACCGCGATCGGGTCCCAGATCGGGCCGAGGGCGGCGTGATCCACCTGCCGCTCGATCAGGCGGCGCAGGATGGTCGTGTTGTCGGAGGGCGCGCCGCCGCCGGCGTTGTCGGCCGGGTCGGCCATGACCACCGGCATCCCCTCGGCGGCCAGCGCCGCCTGGATCCCCTCGTCGACGTCGTAGAAGCGGGGCAGGGTCTTGCCGCGCATGGACATGAACTCCTCGCCGATCTCCGTCGCCAGCGCGTCCCCCCTGGCCTTGTCCCGGTCCATGACGACCAGGATGCGCCCGCCGAGCTCCGGCACGTCGGCGTAGGGGAAGCAGTGGTCGACGGAGATCGAGAGGACGCCGTCCTTGCCCTCCATCGCCTGCAGCTTGTCGACGAAGGCGCGCATCAGCGGCAGCGTCGTCGGGTAGCTACCGATCTGCCGGCAGTCGTAGAGCGACATCACCGGCTTGACCTGGCCGCGGATGGTCCGGAGCACGAGGTCGAGCAGGTCCTCGGCCCGCTCGACCACGTCGGTGTGCGGGAACTCCTTGTAGAGGACGATGATGTCCGAGAGCCTCACCCGCTTCACCGTGAGGTGGCAGTGCAGGTCGAGCTCGACGCCGATGACGCAGACGGGGCCGACGATGGCGCGCACCCGCTCGATGATGTCGCCCTCGACGTCGTCGTACCCGTCGGCGACCATCGCCCCGTGCAGGCCGAGCAGCACGCCGTCCAGGGGCATGGCCTGCCGCACCTGGGCCAGGATCTCGTCGCGCATGAACTCGTAGTCCTTGCGCCCGTCGTGCCGGCCGGGCTGGCGGCGAAGCAGCTGCCCTCGATCAGCGTGAAGCCCTCGGTCCGGGCGCGCCGGCGTGCCACCCAGAGCGGCGCGGTGCACATCCGCGGCGCGTCGTCCGGGTGCTCGCCGGGGCGCAGGAAGACGCTTTCCCGATAGCCGGCGAGGCTCGTCGGCATGGGCGAGAACGTGTTGCTTTCCGTGGCGATGGTCGCGGAGAAGATTCGCATGGCGTGCCTCCAGGCAGATGGGTCGCGTCGCGTCCGAACCGGAGAGCCTCTTCCCGACGCTCGAGACGAGACCGGCGGGCGGGCCGAAACACCCCATGTCGGTCGAGCCGGGGTCGTGGATACCCCGAATTCGACCGAGGCGTCAAGCGGAAATCATCGGCAGGGGCCGACCCCCTGCGACTCGCCACCGTGGGTCGGCTCAAGGCCAAGCCCGGAAGATTCACGGCCTGTTCGTGAATCGCCCGGACTAGGGTTTCCGTGCGAGCAGGCCAGGCAGCATTCCGGTGAAGGTTCCGTCTCTGATGACCCACGCGCCGCCGACCATGACGTGGGGGATGCCGGTCGGGTACTGCTTCGGCTGGGCAAAGGTGGCGTCCCGGACGGCCTCGGGATCGAGCACGACGAGATCCGCGCACTTGCCCGTCTCGAGCGTGCCGCGATCAGTCAAGCCGAAGCGCCGAGCCGCCAGGGAGGTCATCTTGCGGATCGCCTCCTCCAAGCGCAGGACACCGCGCTGGCGCACGTACTCGTTCAGCACCCGCGGAAAGGCCCCGAAGTTGCGCGGGTGGGGGTTCCCTTTGGCCAGGGGGCCATCGGTGGAGAGGGACGAGCCGTCGCTGCCGATCATTGTTGCCGGGTAGCGGATGAACCGATCCACGTCCTCCTGGCAGAGCGACCGGCAGTTCCATTTGGCCTCGTAGCTTGCGTTGAGCATGTCCATCACGACATCCGCCGGCTCCTGCCCCCGCCGGTCGCAGATCTCCTGCAGGGTGTGGCCCTCCAATTCCGGAGCGGCCGGATAGGTGGCGATGGTGAGGACGCTCGGCCCCCCTCGCTTCTGGATGTTGGCGGCGACGGCATCGCGTATGGCAGCCCGGGCGGCGGGTTGCCGGAGCGCCTCCGACACTTGCCCGGGGCTCTTTCCGCTCTGGAAGGAATAGGGCAGGGTATCCGCAGCAAGCCCGCCGCCCGTCGTATCGTAGGGATACTGGTCGCAGGTGACGTCGACACCTGCGCGCCGAGCCGTGTCGATGACCTCGAGCACCTCGGCCGAGGTGTGCCAGGTGTCCGGCCCGAACGACTTGATGTGCGAGATGTGGACGGGCGCCTGGGCGTCCCGGCCGATTCGAATGATCTCTTTGACGGCCGGGAGGAACCCGATCGACCGGCTCCCCTCGTCGCGAATGTGGCTGGTCAGCAGGGCGCCGGAGCGGCCGGCGACGGCCGCGAGCGCCACCAGCTCCGCATGGGAAGCGAAAGCCCCCGGGGCGAAATACAGCCCCGTGGACAACCCGACGGCCCCTGCGGCGAGCGCGTCCGCAAGCCATGCCTCCATGGTGGCCAGCTCATCGGCGGTTGGAGGCCGATCCTCTAAGCCGACGACAGCCGCGCGAAGGGTTCCGTGCCCGACCAGCGGGGCGAGGTGCACGGTCTTCGGCTGCCGCGAGAGGGCATCGAGAAACTCGGGCACCGATTCCCAGAAGGGGACGAACCCGTGCGTCGACGGCAGGACCCGTTGCGTGGCGCCGGCAGGACAGGGGGCCCCGCTCATCCCGCAATTCCCGATGACCTCGGTGGTGACCCCTTGCCTGACCTTGCTCTGTGCGGTTGGGTCGACGAAGAACACGAAGTCCGAGTGGGTGTGCGTGTCGATGAAGCCGGGGCAGACGAAAAGCCCGTCGGCCTCCAGGACGTCGCGGGCGTCTCCTGCGAGATGCGGTCGGATCTCGGCGATCCGGCCATTCGCGATGGCCACGTCCGCCCGGAACCAGGGGCTTCCGGTCCCATCCACGACCTTGCCGTTCTTCACGAGAACGTCCCAAGCCATCTCGCACCTCCATTCGACGCCGCCGCGGTAGGAATACCAGCGCAGCGGGGGGCCGGGTCTAGCCCCAAGAAGCACAAAATGCACAAGGGGTAACTGGACCCAGGTCCGCGATTCCGTGTGCGTTCGTGAGTCGGGAACACTTGTGCTTCTTGCGCATCTTGTGGCCAAAGCTGTCTGGCGTCCCTGGCGGATCTGTCGTTCGGTGGCGCCTTGGCGGTGAAGCGGCTCCCTTGGGTCGGGGTCAATCTCTACCGCCTTACCCCGGTGAACTGATCGCGGAACCGGGGGTCCAGGTTGTCCCGCAGCACGTCCCCGACCAGATTGAAGGCCAGAACTGTGAGGACGATGAAGATCCCCGGGAACGAGCAGGACGCCGGGCGCCCGGGTGATGTAGATGCGCCCCTCGCTGATCATGTTCCCCCAGCTCGGGATCTGGGGAGGGACGCCCACCCCGAGAAAGTCCAGCGAGGCCATCTGCAGCAGCGAGAAGGCGAACGTGAAGGTGGCCTGCACGATCAGGGGGGACATCAGGTTGGGTAGGATGTGGCGCGCCAGGATGCGCAGGTTGCTGGCCCCGAGGGAGCGGATGGCCTCGACGAAGGCCTCCTCCTTGAGCTTCAGGGTGAGGCCGAAGATGATGCGGGCCGTGCGGGTGAGGAAATTCAGACCCACGGCGATGATGACGTTGAGGAGGCCCGGGCCCAGAATGGCGATGAAGGCCAGGGCCAGCAGCAGGGCGGGAAAGGACATGACCACGTCCACCAGCCGCATGGCCACGAATCCGAATTGGCGGTAGTACCCGGACAGCACGCCGATCAGGATGCCGAAGAGGATGGAGTAGAGCACGACGCCCGTCCCGCCGACCAGGGTCAGCCGCGCGCCGTAGACGACGCGGCTGAAGATGTCGCGGCCGAAGTGGTCCGTCCCGAACCAGTGCGTGGCGCTGGGGCCCTGCAGTCGCTCGATGGGATTCAGTCCCATGGGGTCGTGCGTGGCGATCAGGGGCGAGAAGAGGGCCATCACCAGGATGACGGCGAGGATGATCGTCCCCGCCAGGGCGATCTTCCGCTTGACCAGCGATAGCAGAAAGATCCGCATCGTCGTGCGTCCCCGCTCAGCTGATCCGGATCCGAGGGTCCAGGAACGTGTAGCAGAAATCGATGGCCAGGTTGACCAGCATGTAGGCGACGGCGATGAGCAGGATGATTCCCTGGATCACCGGATAATCCCGCCGCAGCACGGACTCGACGACCAGCCGGCCGATGCCCGGGAGGGAGAAGACCGTCTCCGTGATCACCGTGCCGGAGGCCAAGCCGACGAAGGTGAAGCCGACGACGGAGACGACGCTGATCAGGGAGTTGCGGAAGACGTGCTTCATCGTCACCACCACCTCGGACAGTCCCTTGGCCCGCGCCGTCGTCACGTAGCCCTCCTTGAGCACGTCCAGCATGCTGGCGCGGGTCAGGCGAATGATCAGGGCGGAGTTCGGCGCGGCCAGGGTCACGCAGGGGAGGACGAGATAGCGCAGGTTGCCGAGGTTCCCGCTCTCGAAGACGGACGGGAAGCCCGAGCTGGGGAGCCAGCCCAGCACGACGGAGAAGATCAGCATGAGGTTCAGTCCCAGCCAGAAGGTCGGCATCGACGCGGCCAGCATGGAGGCCCCGGAGCAGGTCTGGTCGGTGAGGCTGTTGTACCAGACGGCGGAGATCACCCCGATGGGGATGCCGGTGACGACGATCAGGGCCATCGACCGGAAGGCGATGAACAGGCTGACCTCGGCCCGATCCCAGATCACCTGCAGGACCGGCTTGTGGAAGAAGATCGAGTTGCCGAAGTCTCCCTGCAGCATCCCCGCGAACCAGCGGTAGAACTGCACGTAGATGGGCTTGTCGAAACCCATGGCGCTCCGCAGCGCCTGCACCTGCTCCGGCGTGGCGGTGTCGCCCAGCATGACCCCGGCCGGGTCGCCCGGCATCAGGTGCATGAGGGAGAAGACCAGCACCGACGCCAGCAGGAACGTGGGGATCGTGCTGAGGAGGCTCTTCACGACGTGATTGAGCATGAGAAGATCCCTGCGAGGCTCAGTCGCGTCGGTTCCTCTCCGCCCTGGAGTGCGGAGTAGGTCGCCCGGCGCTCTACGGCAGCATCCGCAGTCCGCTCCCCCGCCGAGCCCGGGGTACACCGGCCCCGGCGGGGGGTAGATGGCCTACTTCTTCGACACGTTCCAGAAGCAGGGGAAGTTCAGGAGGGTCGTGGGCGCGACCCCTTGGAGCTTCGGGCTGTAGATGTCGTAGGTGAAGTTGTCCCCCGTGCGCAGCAGGGGGACGTCCTGGTAGAACAGGGTCTGGAGCTTCTCCAGGGCCGCCATGCGCTTGGGCGAATCCGTCTGTGGCGGTGAACTCCGCCGTGTACTGCTGCTTGGCCTTGGTGTCCCACCAGCCGGGGTAGGTCGGATTCATGAAGGTGAAGAGGATCGGATCCGGCACGAACCCGTGGGTGGTGAAGTACACGTCCCAGAGCCCGGGCTGCGCGCGCCGCGAGACCAGGGTGGCCCAGTCGTAGATCTGCAAGTCGATGTTGAAGCCCGCGTCCTTGAGCTGCTTCGCCAGCACGACGCTGGCGGTGTAGTGGTCGGCGTAGGAGGTGGTGACCATGTAGCGGATGGGTTCCCCCTTGTACCCCGCCTCCTTGGCCAGCGCCTTGGCCTTGGTCTGGATTGTTCTGGCTGTAGCCCTCCAGTCCGACCTTCGTGTACCACTTGGTGCCCGGGGACATCAGGGCGCCGTTGACCGCCCAGAGCTTCTCCGGGCCGAACGACGCCTGCAGCACCGGCTCCATGCTGGTGGCGGCCAGCATGGCCTGGCGAAGCTTCGGATTGGTCATCATGCCCTCCTTCTGGTTGAAGAAGAGCTCGCCGAAGCCCGCCGCCTTCCGGATCATGGTCCGGACGCTCGAATCCTTGTCGAGGCCCTCGAAGAGGTCCCCCGGGATGTTCTCGGCGTAATCGTACTCCCCCGCCTTGGTCCCGTTCACGCGGGTCCCCGGGTCCGATACCGGGACGAAGATGATCTTGTCGAAGTAGGCCGTGCGCTCGCCGGCGTAGCCGTCGGGCTTCTCGGTGCGCTTCGCGTACTTGTCGAACCGCTCCAGGATGATCTCGTGGCCGGCCTTCCACTCGACGAACCGATACGGCCCGGTGCCGATGTAGTCCTTGGGAGCGATGGGCTCCTTGGTGGCGTTCTCCATGACCTCCTTGGGGAAGATCGTCGGCCCGCCGTTGGCATAGGCGAGCATGTGTGGCCCAGGGGGCGAAGGGATTCTTCAGCTGGATGCGGACGCCGTACTTGCCGTCCGCGCTGACGCGCTCTACCTGCTGGAAGAGCGCCGGCGCACGCGCCCCGAACTTGCCCCAGCGATTCAACGAGGCCACCACGTCGTCGGAGGTCATCTCCTTGCCGTTGTGAAACAGCACCCCCTGGCGGAGCTGGATCAGGATGAGCTTGCCGCCGTCGCGCACCTCCGCGCCCTTGGCCAGGAAGGGGACCGGCTCGTAGTTCTCGGTGAAGGTGAACAGCGTCTCGAGGAAGTGCTGGCTCACGGTGGTGCTCAGGGTGGCGGTCAGGATGTGCGCGTCGAGCGAGGGCGGGGTGTCGATCATGGCGTACCGCAGTGTGCCGCCGCGGACGGGCGTCTCACCCGCCCAGGTGGGAGCCGATCCGAGCAGGAGGATCACCAGGGGCAGTACCGTCCACGCAAGCGGTCGCTTAGCCATTCGAAACCTCCTTGTTTCGTGTTGAGTCGAGGGCGTCTATGGCTGCGGCGGTGAAAGCGTATGCTGATCGCGCGACCCATGTCAACCCAAAACCCGGGAGCGAAGAAGATGAAGTCGTATCCGCTCCGCAGACGCACGCCTCCGGCCTCCGGCCTTTCGGGGCCGCCACACGATTCGCGACTCCTTCGCGGAATCGACCTTGCCCCAGATGGCATTGATGGCTACACTTCGGATAGCCATTGGAGGTGGAGTCATGATCACCAAAGTCCAGAAATGGGGCAACAGCCAGGGCGTGCGCCTGAGCAAGGATCTGCTCGTGGACGCCGAGATCGCTGTCGGGGATGCCGTCCACGTGGCGTTTCGCGACGGGGCCCTCGTCGTCACGCCCGTTCGCCGCGTCAGGGGCGGATGCGATCTCAGACAGCTAGTCAGCCGCATCCCCAAGGGTTACAAGCCTGAACAGCTCGCCTGGAGGCCTCCGGTTGGCCGGGAGGTCTGGTAGATCGCGACCTACGTCCCGCGCAAGGGGGACTTCATCACGGTCACCTCCGACCCTCAGTCCGGTCACGAGCAGCACAGCCGTCGGCCTGCTCTCGTGGTGAGCAACGATCTGTTCAACCGGCACACGGGTCTTTGCATCGCCTTCCCCATCACCAACACTCGGCGCGACTACCCCTTCCACGTGTCGATCCCTGACGGGCAGGACGTTACCAGCGTTGTCATCGTCGAGCAGGTCAAGTCGATCGACTTCCGGTCTCGGAACGTGAAGCGCCTCGGACACGCGCCGGAACCCGTGCTGCAGGAAGTGCTGTCGATACTCGATGCGTGCATCTACTGAGGCTGAGCACTAACACACGCATCCGCAGGCAGCCCTCCGATGGATTTGTACCGATTCTGGACGAGGCGCCCGACGCAGTGATGCCGCGTCACGGGGCATGGCAAGAGCCAAGCCAGCCAGGACTGTCTTGCTTGGCAAGGTCCCCTACTAGTCCGCAGTACGTTCGGTCCTCAACCCTGCACACCGAGAGCTTGACATATGTAGCGTATAGGATACACTCTGCGCATGCGCGTCCGGATGACCGAGGTCTACCGCGATTGGATCGACACTCTCACGGATAGCGCAGCTCGCGCACGCATCCAAGTGCGGGTCGATCGACTGGTCCATGGCAACCCAGGCCAGCATCGGAACCTGACCGGTGGCGTGTCCGAACTGAAGATCGACTTCGGTCCCGGGTACCGAGTCTACTACACCGAGCGGGGTAGCGAACTCATTGTGCTTCTGGCGGGCGGCGATAAGTCCACACAGGATCAGGACATCAAGAAGGCCACTGCGCTCGCCGGGAACCTATAGGAGTAGGTCAAGATGGTAAAAACCGTAACGAAGACATCCGCGAAGACCAAGACCGTGCCATACGATGTGGCCGAGCAACTGCGAACACCTGAGGAGATGGCCGCGTATCTCGATGCCTGGCTCACCGAAGCCCCCGACGACGTGGCGGGCATCGCCCGCGCGCTCGGCGACATCGCCCGCGCAAAGGGCATGTCACAGGTCGCTCGGGATGCCGGTCTGAGTCGGGAGAGCCTGTACAAGGCCCTGAGCGAGAGCGGCAATCCGAGCTTCGCAACCATCCTCAAAGTGGCACGCGCGCTGGGCGTGCGCCTGCACGCAGAGGCTGCGTGAAGCGTCGGCATCTGCGTTGTTCGACGAAACCGAACTTTTCCATCGAACGGCCAGCCACCGGCGAGCCGGTGGCTGCAGCTCATGTTACGCGTTCGGCCGGCCACGAACGGTCGTCCGAGCGGGACCTGCGGTTGTGTTGCGCCGACGGAAGACCCGTCGGCCTGCCGCTCCTTACCCCACCTCCCGCAGCCGCAGGATGATGTCGGCGGCGATCCGGGCGGCGCTCTGGCAGACCACGGGGCAGCCCTCGGGGCCGTGACCGCCGATCTCGTGGAACGCCTTCAAGTCCTCCGGATCGTACAGGCGGTAGGTGCGGCCGAACTTCAGTTTATGGATCTCGGCGCATTGCGTGTGACCGTTCTCTTCTTGAAACCGAAGATACATCTCGGTGCCGGGGACGCGCGCCTTCTTGAGTTGCGGCGTGTCTTCCAGCCGCTCGCGCCCCACCTCGCTGCCGATGGCCATCAGGCCGCCGGTGAGCGCCCCGCAGGTCTCGCCGCGTCCGACCACACCGCCGGACAGACAGGTCCCGGCCTTGAACACCGATTGATCGATCCCGCCGATGCTGGCTTGCAAAGCTGCAAGCACGGCCTGCGTTCACCCAAGAAACGTCATCTCGTTGTGATGAGCCAACTCCCCGGCCCGCCCGATCAGTTCCTCACGTGTCGCCATGACCATCTCCTCTCGCTCCCAAAACGGCAACGGGGTTCCGAAACACCCGGAACCCCGCTCCATCATGTCTAATCTTGTCTCACGTCTCGTTCTACCACGCTGCCGGAAAGCCGTTTCCCGCAGGCTGCTCAAAAAGGTCCAGATGCAAGGCGGTCGTGCCTCAATTTCGAACTTCGAAATTCGAATTTCGAATTTGTCAACTACGTGGGCCTTTTCAGCGGCCTGCTACATCACCACGCCGCCATCCACGTGCAGGGCCTGGCCCGTGATGTTGCGGGCTTCATCGGACGCGAGAAACACTGCCGCGTTTCCGATGTCTTCCGGCGTCTGCTCACGCTTCATGGGGATGATGGCGTTCACCCGGTTCTCGAACACCTCGCGCGGTGCCATGCCCGCGAAGGGTCCGCCGGCCTTCGCCAGCCGCTCCCCCGTCTCCTGCCAGAACTGCGTCCACAAGATGCCGGGGCAGATGGCGTTCACGTTGACGTTGTGTTGAGCCATTTCCTTGGCCACGATCTTGGTGAACGTCACCACCCCCATCTTGGAGACGCTGTACGGCGGCATGTTCGGCGAGTTCATGGTCCCGGCGATGGACGCGATGTTCACGATCTTGCCGGACTTGCGCTCGATGAAGTACGGCGCGATGGCCTTACAGGCGAAGAAGATCGACTTCACGTTCACCGCCCAGACCTGATCCCAGTCCTCCTCCACGTTCTTCGTGAAAGGGTTACCCGGCTGACAGGCCGTCCCGGCGTTGTTGACGAGGATGTCGATCCGCCCCAACTCTTTCTTGACCCGCTCGTAGCAGGCCGCGAAGTCGGCCTGCCTGGTCACGTCGGTCTTGACCGCGATAGCCTTCCGGCCCAGTGCGGCGACCTCGTCGGCGACTTGCTTTGCCCCCTCGACCTTCAGGTCGGCAATAGCGATGTCGGCGCCCTCCTTGGCCATGCACAGCACGATCCCGCGCCCGATCCCCTGCGCGCCTCCCGTCACAATGGCCACCTTGCCGGCCAGTCGCATGGAAACCCCTCTCGTTGGACACAGGCTTCAACCACAGATTACACAGATTCGTCCCCGGATTTCCCCCAATCTTGAATCCGTTCGCCCCTGGAAATCTTCGGACAAACCCGACCGATGCCGGACAACCTCTTCTTGCTCAGGCTGCTCAAAAAGGGCCAGATGCAAGGCGGCACGCTGAAGCCCGAGCGAGGCGTACTGGAGGTACGCCGCAGCGAATGGCGAGGTGAGCCAACGCCGCAGATGGGCCTGTTTCAGCAGCCTGTTGGTCTACCAGGAATCGCCGGGCTTAGCCGCCCACTCGATCCCCAGCTCGGCCAGCTTGGCGAACGTCGGCCAGCCGCTCTCCGTGTCCCAGCCCTCCATCTGATGATAGAGCCGGAGCGCTCGACCGAACATCTCGGGATCCACGCGGACCCCCTTCAGCGGGCCGTCGGCGAAGGCCTCGTGCAGCCGCTTGGGCAGCCGATCGTCCTTGGCGGTGAAACCCTCGCGGCAGTTGATGGCGCGGGCCAGCGCCTTGGCGCGCTCGCCCACCTTCACCAGCTCCCACAGGCTGGTGTCCCAGCCGGTGACGGCCCGCATGGCGTTGGTCACCAGGGTCACGCCCACGGCGTCGATCGGCGCCGCGGCCAGATGGCACACCCCCACGCAGCTACACAGCGACCACCAGTGGCTGGCGTAGGTGAAGGCGCGCACCTTGCGCGGCGACAGCTCCAGCCGCTTCATGGACTCGGCCAAGCCCATCGGCTCCAGCGCGTGGGCGCCGCCGGGGTGGAAGCCCTCGTAGATCGGATCGTGCGGCGCGCGCATGTGGTCGGCGCCGGCCGGGGCGGTGGCGTAGGCCAAGGACAGGCCCTGCTTTCCCCGCGGCTCGTGCATGGGGATCTCCTGCTTCTTGACCGTCAGGACGTACTGCTCGGCCCCGCGGCCGATCTTCTGGGCGGCCCGCTCGGCTCCCAGCGCCAGGATGTCCCCGAACCCTTCGCGCTTGCCGATCTTCTCGGTCATGGCGATCAGCGCGTCGGCGTTGCCGAACTTGAGCTCGATCCCATCGGTGTCCTTGGTGGTCAGAATCCCCTTCTCGAAGCACTCCATCGCGAACGAGATCGTCATGCCGACGGAGATGGTGTCCATCACGTACTCGCCGCAGATCTGGTGGAACTTGGCGATGGCCTTCAGGTCGCCGATCCCGCACACCGACCCGCTGGACGCGATGGTCTCGTACTCCGGCCCGCCGTACTTCGACGTCACGCCCAGCTCGGGGACGTCCACGTCGCGCTTGCACGCGATGGCGCAGGCGTAACAGGTGCCTTCGTCCGTCAGGATCGTCTCGGCCATGGTCTGGCCGCTGATCGCCTTGGCCTCCTCGAACTGCCCCTCGCGGAAGTTCCGGGTGGGCAGGATCCCGTCGGCGCTCATGGCCACCACGTTCCGGGAGGTGCCGTACTTGTGCAGCATGTCCTTCTCGCGGTCGTAGTGCTCGCGCATCCACTTCACGACCGCCTGCAGCCCCTCCTTATTCTTGGGCTCCAGCTTGTCCTTCCCGCGAACCACGATGGCGCGCAGCTTCTTGCTGGCCATCACGGCCCCGAGGCCCGACCGGCCGTTGAAGTGCTTGAGCTCGTTCACGATGTTGGCGTGCAGGCAGCCCTTCTCGCCGGCGATCCCGCACTGCAGCACGCGGGCCCGCTTTTCGGTCTCGGCCACCAGGATGTCCTGCACCTCGCCCGAGATCTTCCCCCAGATATGCGCGGCATCGCGCAGCTCCGCCTTGCCGTCGGTGATCCAGAGGTACACCGGCTTGGGCGACTGGCCGGTCACGATGATGCCGTCGAAGCCGGCGAACTTCAGCTCCGGCCCCCACCAGCCGCCGGCCTCGCCCTCGCCGTAGCCGCCGGTGAGCGGCGACTTGGCGGCCACCGTGAAGCGGTTGGTGCCGGAGAGCGGGATCCCGTTCAGCGGACAGGTGGAGATGACCATGACATTATCCGGACCGAGCGGGTCGACGCCCGGCTTCAACTCTTTCATCAGGATCGCCGCCGCCATGGCCGCGCCACCCATGAACAGACGGTAATCGAGTTCGGGGAACTGCTCCACCGACGTGGTCCCCTGGGTCAGATCCACTCGCAGATACTTGCCGTTGAATGCGCCCTGCATCTCGTCTCCTCCTCCACGTGTGCCACGTGTTTGTATGTCGCACCGCCGGGCGGTCCCGGTCGGATCGCTACCGCCACCCCCTGGGCGAGAGCGTCTCGAAGGTTGTCGGACTTTACCCCCTCGCGGACGCGCGCGCAAGACTAACCCGCCGAAAGGCGTGGAAAAAAGAACATGGGACCGGTCATTTCCGCGCGCAGGTTGCGCTTGACCTCGGCAGATGCCGAGGAGGATAATCCAATGGCCGACAATCTGTTCGCTCCGAATCCCGCAGCCCCGAAAGGAGGGATGGCCCGCCAACGGCGCAAGCGGTCGGCGATGACCGACCCGTATTCCTCTGGAATCCGACCACCTTCACGGAGGAGGATTCGACCCATGCGACGATCACGCGTACTCGCAGTTGCTCTCGCCCTGCTCTTCCTCACCCCGGCGATTGTCCTGGCCGGTGCAGCCAAGAAGATCACCCTCTGGTATCCTGCCGGCGACATCACGGCCGGCGCCGCCCATTTCGCCGACAAGGCGCTCTTCGCCGAGTACGAAAAAAAGAACAACGTCAAGGTCGAGGCCGTCGCCCTCGACTACGACACCATGCAGCAGAAGATCTTCGCCGCGGCGGCCGGGAAGAACATCGCCGATATCCTGTTCATCGACGATTCCTGGGCCCCCGGCTTCCTGAAAGAGGAGATGCTGGAACCGGTGGCGGACGCCAAAGCCAAGGCGTGGCTGGACGCCGTATCGCCCGAGATCCGGACGCTGTCCGACTACGGCAAGGGCCGGATGTGGGGCTACACTCAGTACGGCATCGACGTCTACGGCCTGACCTGGAACAAGGACCAATTCAAGGAGGCCGGCCTGGACCCCGAGAAGCCGCCCAAGACCTGGGATGAGTTCCGGGACTACGCCAAGAAGCTCACCAAGCGGGACGCCCAGGGCAACATCACGCGGGTCGGCTACGCCATCCGGCACGTCGGCCAGCCCCACGGCATCGTCCACAAGCACTTCTGGGCGATCTACGGGGCGGGGGCCGCGCTGATTGACACTCCGCTCGCTCTGCGTGGCGGCAAGTACATGGTCAACACGCCGGGGGGCAAGGCGGCCCTCCAGCTCGTCCTGGACATGCTGGACGTGGACAAGTCCACCAGCCTGAACTTCCCGGACCCGCGCGCGGCCTTCCTGAAAGGCATCGCCTCGATGCAGATCAGCGAGACGGTCAGCATCAGGGCGCGCGCAGCCGAAGGAAGCCCCGGACCTCAAGTGGGGCATGGCCCTCCCGCCGGTGCCGAAGGCGGGCGACAAGCCGGCCACCAATCTGGGCGGCTGGCTGTACTCGGTCCCGAAGCAGGCCAAGAACAAGGCCGACGCCTGGAAGCTGATCGAGTGGCTGAACAGCCCCGAGAAGGACTACGAGCTCTGCAAGAAGTACGGCGCCTCACCGCGCTACAAGGCGAACTGGGAGAAAGAGCCGTTCAAGTCCGACGCATACAATCAGGGGCTGAAGCAGCTCTACCCCTATGGGACCAAGCTCCCCATCAACCTGGGCTTCAACGGGATCATGGACGCCACGGGAAACGCCATCCAGAAGGTCTGGCACCACGAGGCCTCCGTGGACGCAGCCCTGGCCGAGGCCGAGCGTCAGGCGAACAAGGCCATCGCCGACGCCGCCAAGTAATAACCGCAACCAATCCACCGGCCGCCGCCCCACGGGGGCACCCCCGTGGGGCGGTTCTCTCGTCACCGGATCCGTAAACGGCAGAGGGCGGCGTGATCAGCGAGCGCAGACGATCCCTCCGGCAAGTCCTGGCGCGGCTCCACGCCCGGCACATCCTCCACGCCTACCTGTTCATCGCTCCGGTCATCATCCTCTTCGGGCTCTTCCGCGTCTGGCCGTCGGTCCAGACGCTTCTCTACAGCTTCTACAAGGTGGAACTGCTCAGGGACCGGTTCACATTCATCGGGCTGGAGAACTTCTACTCCCTATTCGAAGACGAGACCTTCCGCAGGGCGACCGTCAACACGCTGACCTATGTCATCACCATCGTGCCCATCTCGGCCTTCCTGGGGTTGCTTCTCGCGGTCCTGTTCAACGCGAAGTTTCACCTCAAGGAGTTCTTCAAGGCGGTGTACTTCTCCCCGATGGTCACCAGCACCGTGGCCGCAGCCATGGTCTGGTGGTGGATGTACAACCCGCAGTTCGGCATCTTCAACGTCCTGCTCAAGCTGGCCCACCTTCCGGAACAGCCCTGGCTGATGTCCAGCCACATGGCGCTGACCTCCATCATCATCTTCAGCGTCTGGAAGAATCTGGGCTACAACATGATCATCTACCTGGCGGGACTCCAGGCCATCCCGCCGCAGTTCTACGAGGCCGCCACCATCGACGGGGCCGGTCCCCTGAAGCGATTCCGGCACGTCACGATCCCGCTCCTCGCTCCCACCACCACCTTCATCCTGATCTACGATACCATCTTGGCGCTCCAGGTCTTCGACCAGGTCTTCGTCCTGACGGGGGGCGGACCGGCCGGTTCCACCAACGTCGTCGTGCTGGACCTCTACCGGCAGGCCTTCGAGCGGTACAACTTCGGATATGCCGCTGCCGAGGCGATGGTGCTCTTCCTGTTCATCTTGGCCGTCACACTCCTGCAGTACTACTACAGTAAACGGTACGAGGTCGCCTATTAGGAGCCGTTACGAAATCGCTTGTCCATTTTTTGTAATTTCGGTACGGCTCCTTTTGCCGTTCCCGGAATTTCTCCGGTCAAGTTATTCTTTGACAACGGCTTAGAGAGAGGGGAGATGCTCCGCTCCGTCCTGGTGCCAGTGGGAAGGTTGAGCCTGTACCTCGTGGTCGGCGCGGTGGCGGCGCTCATGATCCTGCCGTTCTACTGGATGATCATCACCGCCTTGATGCCCGCGCCCGACATCCTCTCCTTCCCTCCCAAGTGGATTCCAACCACCCTGACCCTGGAACATTTCGTCGTGGCCTTCGCCAAGGCGCCCTGGCTGACCTACTACTGGAATAGCTTCGTCGTCGCGGTCGGATCGGTGAGTTGCTCCCTCCTCTTCGGCCTGTTCGCTGGATACGCGTTCGCCGTGTATCGCTTCCCCTTGCAGAACGTCTTCTTCCTGCTCATCCTGGGGACCCTGATGGTGCCGGTCCAGGTCACCTCGGTGGCCCTGTATATCCAACTCTCCAAGATCGGCTGGGTGGACACGTTCCTCGGCATCCTGGCGCCCAATTTTGCCAGTGCTTTCGGGGTCTTCATGCTCCGCCAGGGGATCAAGCAAATCCCAGTGGACGTCATCGAGGCAGCTCGGATCGACGGAGCCGGCGAGATGCGCATTGTACTCACGATCATCGCGCCCCTCATCAAAACGACGGTCGCCACCGTGGCCATGATATTGTTCCTGGGCTCCTGGAACGATTTTCTCTGGCCGGTCATCGTCATCAACTCGGCAGACCTGCGGACTCTCCCGGTGGCCATCGCCCTCTTCAAGGACCCCTACGGCAACATCAATTATGGGCCCTTGATGGCGGCCACGCTCATCACCACGGCGCCCATGCTCGTGGCCTACGTCGTTTCCCAGAAGTACATGATCCGGGGCATAGCGATGACGGGATTGAAGGGGTAGAAGCCGGGAGCCGGGACCAGAGACTGGGGATCGGGGGACGATCGGCGGATACAAGGAAGGGGGCGGCATTCCCTGTCGGAGGGGATGCCGCCCTTGGTCGTTTCAAACTCCTCCAGCGTTTACGAGCCGGCCTTGGATTCCAGCTGTTCCTTCGGGCCGTAGATCCGCGCCTGCCCCACGATATCAACCCCCACGGCCTCACTCCAGCCTGCCAAGAGCCGGTGAACGATGGGACCGGGAACGCCGTTGCCGACGGGACGCCGGTCTACGCGAGACACCGGTAAGACACAGGGGCTGGTACTCGAGAAGAAGGCCTCATCGGCCGTGTAAAGATCGTAGGGCTGGAGATCTTCCTCCACGATGGGAATGCCCAGGCCTTTGGCGAGGTCGAAGACCATCCCCCGGGACACCCCCTGGAGGACCGAACGGTCCCCGGGGGTGCGAATGACGCCGTCGGTGACCAGAAACACGTTGTACCCAACACCCTCGGCGAGATTGCCTCGGTGATCGAGCAGGATCGGCCAGCCGGCTTTGTCGATATCGGCAGCTTCCAGCTCAGCGATGTTGAAGTTCATCCGGCTGAAATTCTTGACCTTGGGATCCAGCGATTCGGGCGAGTAGCTCCGAACGCGGACGATCACGCCGTGGGCCCCCTCGCTGTAGAGGTGGACAAATCGGGAAAGGCCAAGCGACCGGATGAAGACGCCGACGGCGGGCGGTCCGGCGCTGTGGGCCCAGCGGCCTCGCCCGCGGGTCACAAACTGCCAGATCGCAAAGTCGCCCACCTCGGCTCGAAGCGGTTCATTCCGGGCGATCACCTCTTCACTGATTCGAACCATGTCATCCGGCGACAGGCCCGGGTCGATGCGAACGTACTTCAGGGACCGGTAGAGCCGATCCACATGCTCCCGCATGCGGAAGCTCTTCCCGTTGAAGGTGCGGGCAACATCGAACACCGCATCGCCAACCAGGAATCCGCGGTCCGTGGGATCGATCTTGACCCGGCTGGCGGGCATCCACTCGCCACAGAAATACGCAATGTAGTCTGCCATCCTACCCTCCTCACCAGAATCAGCCTACAGCCCCTCGCGTGACCCTCTCCACCGGTGCCAGTGACTATACAACGCTCCCCGAGCCGCCGCAAGGCGCGCACCCCGGCTGGTCGAGAGGCGTGCGCCCCGCCCCAGCCCCTCTCTTTGACCCACCTGACAAAGGGTGTTAGACTCCCGATACATATTCGGGTTGCCGTTCGAAAATCCCTGGCCCGTGTGAGGATGGCTTCGGCATCGGCCGGGAGAATCACTTCGATCCGATGCCGGATCTGGCCATCCCCCCGCGAACAGTGTTATGCCCATCATCGAATACCGGTCGCAATGCGGGACGGAGGGTTCCCCTTCGTGGGGAGCAGGTGCCCCGGCCCGGGTGGCCCACGTCTCCCGTACGGGCCCCACGGGTAGGGTACCGCTGAGGAAGTCGGCTTTCCGGAGGCCTCCGGGGAAAGGAGGACGACAACACCCACCGGGTCAACCTCTCCGCGCGTAGGCGCAGAACGTCAGGAAGGGCAAACAGAGGAGGGCCACTCCATGAGCAAACGGTCGCGATCGGAGACGAGGGTGCCATCAGGCGTAGGCGACACGCGCCGCACGTTTCTCAAGCAGGTCGGGGCCGCCGGTCTGGCCGCAGCCGCCGGACCCGTCCTGGGGCGGCCGCGGGCCAGTGTGGCGGCCGAACCGGTGGCGTTAAACCTCTGGACGGGCTACCCCGAGTTGGAACCGTTCTACAAGAAAGCGGCAGAGGAATACGCCAAGACCCATCCGGGCTTCAAGCTCGAAACCCTGAGCAGCCAGCTCCGCGAGGTGGAGCAAAAGCTGACCGCGGCGATCCCGACGGACACCGGCCCCGACCTGTTCGACATCGGCCGCAACATTTCCCTCAATTTCGCCGACGCCGGCTTGCTGCCGCCGAACCCACCGAAGGTCATGGCTCTCGTCAAGAGCAAGGCCTACCATCCGGTGGTGGTGGAGTACAACACCTGGAAGGGCCAGGTCTATGGCATCCCCTTCCAGGAGGGGTCGAAGCCGGCTCTGTTCTACAACACCAAGATGTTCACCGAGGCGGGCCTGGACCCGAAGAAGCCCCCCACGACCTTCGACGAGCTGATGGCCGCCGCCCGAAAGCTGGCCAAGAAGGACGCGGCGGGCAACCTCACCCGCGCCGGGTTGAGCCTGCGGCTCTCCGGACAAGGCTCGGGCGTGGCCGAGAAGTGGTGGTACGTTCTACATGCCATGGGCGGCGATCTCGTCGTCCAGACGAAGTCAGGCAAGTGGCACAACGGCTACGACAACGAGGGCGGGCGGGCCGCACTGAAGTTCTACATTGACGCCGTCCACAAATACCAGGTGGATGACCCCAAGCTCCCGCACGACGCCGCCGCCTTCGCCGGCGAGCAGGCGGCCATGTTGATGCGCGAGGCCTGGGTGATCGGAGAGTTGAAGGCGAAGGGCCCGAACGTGCAATACAACACGGTGGCGATCCCCCGAGCCAAGCGCTTTGGCGGGATGACGCAACCCTGGAGCTTGTACGTCACGAAGAGCACCAAGCAGGCCGACGCCGCATGGGATTTTGCCATGTTCCTGGTGAGCCCACCCATGGCCATCCTGCATCTGCAGATGACCGGATGGACGTCCATGCGGCAGGACATTGATTGGACGCCTATCCTCAAGGAGACGCCGCAGTTCAAACCGTTCCTCGTGTGGGATAAGGGGCGGGGATTGTATGCAGAGCCGGCCATTCCGGTCTTTGACGAGCTGGAGACGAAGCTGGCCGAACGACTGGTTACGGCGTACGCAGACAAGTCGCTCCTGGACAAGCCGGACGCCATCGCCAAGCGGATCAAGGAGATGGCGGCGCAGAGCGACGACTTGCTGAAAAAGGCCGGTCTCTACGGGACCAACTAGCCTCGCTGCCTGGCGCCACGATGGGCCCCCGCGCCGCCGGGCGCGGGGGCCCACGAGGAGTACCGGGACATGGCGGAACCGTCCGCGACCCCCTGCCTGCCGAGCGGCACAACCCTGGCCGACCGACTCTCCCGCCGGCTCCGGATCAACCGCCTGACCTTGGCGAAATACTGCTTCTGCTATCTCGGCCTGCTCCCGGTTTTCGTCGTCTACTGGGTCCTCCGCCTCGAGCCCATCGGTCGCACCTTCATCCTCAGCTTCTACGACTGGCATCTGATCCGCCCCTTGAAACCGTTCGTGGGTCTGGCCAATTACCGGGACCTCCTCTCCGACGAGAACTTTCTGCTGGCGCTCACCAATACCACACTCTTCGCGGTCTTCGTCGTCGGCGTGAGCATCGTCTTGGGCCTGGCCCTGGCTGTCCTGTTGGCCGGAAAGCTGCGGTTCACAGCCGCCTATCAGGCCATTTATTTCCTGCCCGTGATCACGCCCATGGTCCCCATGGCCATTGCCTGGAAGTGGATCTTCGACGCGCGCTACGGCATCCTGAACTACGCGTTGTCCTGGGTTGGGGTCCGGCCCATCGGATGGTTGACCTCGCCGGACGTTGCCATGTGGGCCATCATCATCATGAGCGTCTGGAAGGTGCTCGGCTACAACATGGTCCTGCTGCTGGTCGGGCTCAAGAGCATTCCGGTGGTCTACTATGAGGCGGCCAGCATTGACGGCGCCGGGAGCTGGGCGGTGTTCCGGCGCATCACGCTGCCCCTCCTGAAGCCGATCCTGCTGTTCGTCATCGTGGTCTCGACGATCAACGCCTACAACGTGTTCACCCAGGTGTACGTGATGACCCAGGGATCTCAGGCCGCACCCGGCGCCCCGCTCCGCGTGCTGGTGTTCGACATCTATCAGAACGGGTTTCAGTTCTTCAAGATGGGGTATGCCTCGGCCGAGGCCGTCGTGCTGACGCTGATCGTGCTCGCTTTGACGTTGATCCAGTTTCGAGTCATCCGATTAGACGGGGAGTGACGGCCATGACGGAGCGGACGGGCAAGACGGCGCATGAAACGTGGCGGCGCTTGGGCGCGCCAACGCTGAGTCACACCGTCCTGCTCCTGGGCAGTCTCGCCATGATGTTTCCCTTCATTTGGATGCTGGCGACCTCGCTCAAGCCTGCAGACGAGACGCTCCTCTGGCCCCCCCGATTGCTCCCCATTCGTTGGACGGTGGCCAATTACCCCGTGGTGCTGAACGCCGCGCCCTTCATCCGGTACTTCTTGAACAGCGTGATCGTGTCGGTGGGCTCGACGATCATGGTCATCCTGACTTCGCTTATCGCGGGATTTATCTTCGGAAAGTACACCTTCCCGGGCAAGAAGGCCCTGTTCCTGTTGATCCTAGCCTCGGCCATGTTCCCGTTCGAGACGTACATGATCCCGCTGTACCTGACGATGAAATCGCTGGGCTGGATCAACACCTACCAGGGGATCGCGGCCCCCTACCTGATCATGAGTTTCGGCATTTTCCTGATGCGACAGCATATCGCCCATAGCATTCCGGACGAGCTGCTGGACGCGGCGCGGGTGGATGGGGCATCTGAGCTCAAGATCTTCATCCGAGTGATCATCCCGCTGTGCTCCTCAGCCATCGGCGCCCTGGGCATCCTGGCATTCATCCAGGCGTGGGCCGCATTCATCTGGCCCCTGCTGATGGCCACGAACCGGAGCATGTACCTAATGGAGCTGGGGCTTAGCACTTTCCAGTTCCGGTACACAGCCGATTACCACCTGCTGAGCGCCGCATCGGTCTTGAACACGGTCCCGATGCTGATCGCCTTCGTCCTTCTGCGACGCCGGATTATCGAATCGGTTGCACTGACGGGGCTTAAGGGATAATCTGCCACGATCACAGAAGGTCCCGCCACTGGTCTTTGCGATGTGGAGGTTGGCCACTCTCACGTCATTGATCATTCCGAGGGAGGATAGACGATGGAAGAGTTGAAGCTGACACCAGAGGCAGCAGGCCAACTCCAGCAGTACATCGGGTACGGGGCAAGCTGGCTGGGGCCGGCTCTCGTCTCGGGGCAGGGATGCCGCGTCACCGACATCAACGGCGACACGTACATCGACTGCACCTCGCAGGCCTGGTCGCTGGCCCTGGGCTACAACCACCCCGAGGTCATCGAGGCCGCCATCGCACAGATCCGCACCCTCGCCCACGCGCGGGCCGGCTTCCCCACGATCCCGCGCCTGCTGCTGGCGAAGAGGCTGGCCGATCTCTGCCCCGGCCACCTGAAGAAGGTCGTGAACGCCCCGACCGGGTCGCTCGCCGTCGAGGCGGCCATGAAGCTGGCCCTGATCAACCGCCCCGAGGCGCACCGCTTCATCACGTTCTATCACGCCTATCACGGCAGCACCCTCGTCACCATGGCGGCCGGCTGGATGCCCACCCAGACGCCGGGCCGCTTCGGCCCCGGCGCCAAGTTCCTCCCCTTCATGCAGAACTTCGTGCGCGTGCCGAACCCCTACTGCTACCGCTGCCCGCTCGGCCTGACCTATCCGAGCTGCCACGCGGCGTGCGCCGCGCCACTGCGCGACACCATCGTGCGCGGCGTGGACGGACCCGTGGCCGGCGTCCTGCTGGAGCCGATCCAGGGCAATGGCGGACAGATCCCGTTCCCCGCCCTCTTTGTCCAGGCGGTCCGGCGGGTCTGCGACGAGTTCGGGATTCCCCTGATCTTCGACGAGATTCAGACAGGGTTCGGCCGGACCGGCCGGATGTTTGCACTGGAAGGGTTGGGCGTCGTCCCGGACATGCTGGTCCTGTCCAAGTCCATGGGCGGAGGATTTCCGATCGCGGCCGTCGTGGTGGACGATCGGCTGAAGCAGTTCGAGCCCACCGGCGAGGACGTGTACACCTTCGGCAGCAACCCCGTCGCCCAGGCGGCGGCCCTCAAGGTCATCGAGATCCTGGAGCGGGACCGAATCCCGGAGCATGCCGCGCGAATGGGGGAACTCTTTACGCGGGGGCTCGACGCGACTCCAGGCGCGCTACCCCCAGATCGGTGATATTCGCGGGCCGGGGCTGTTCATCGGCGTGGAGATGGTGAAGGATCCGGGCACCAAGGAGCCCGCAACCGCCGAGGCCAAGCGGATCGTCGCCGAGGCGTGGAAGCGGGGCGTCATCCTAGCCACGGCATCAGCCGTGCCCAACGTCCTCAAGATCAAGCCGCCGCTCATTATCACCGAGGCCGAAGTCGCCACCGTCCTGCAGGCTTTCGAGGACAGCTTGAAGGCGGTCTACGCGGGATAGCCCGAGCCCACCTTCGCTCGTGGGACGACCGAGGTCCTCCGACTGCCCGCCGGGCTCCCGTGGCCGCTGCCGATCAGCCGCGTCCCTCGCAGGCGGCCCGGAGGCGCGCGGCAACGATGGCCTCTTCCCCCTCCCGCAACCCGACCGGATTGACGGTGAGGATGCCGTCCGTGGCGCGGCGCTCGCCGAGGTGGACCGGAGGGTCTCCACGCTGCAGGACCAGGCTGAGCTGAAACGCCAACAGGCCGAGGGCGGCCTCGTCCAAGTGGATGTCCAGCAGTGGGTCCCGGCCCGTCTCCGCCGCCGACAGTAGCCGCGCCTCGAGGTGCGGCACGCCCGCCAGTTGGCCGCGGATCGCCACGAGCAGGCGCTCCTGTCGCGTCCTGCTCGCCGGCGTGATCGAGCGCCACGAAGCGTTCCAGGGCGACCAGCAGACCGACGATCTCTTCCTTACTCACCTTGCACCCGCGCCCGATCCCGTGGTGGGGGATCCCCCCGAGCGGCAACCGAGGGAGAAGATCCTCAGGCGGCCGCCAGGTCTCAGGCCGAACATCCAGGTCGAGCTGCTGGAGCGCCGCGGACCCGACGAGGTCCCGCCGACCGCAGAGAATGCCTGTCCCCTGCGGACCCCGGATCGCCTTTCCCCCGCTGAAGGCAACCAGGTCGGCGCCCTCCGCCACGAAGCGGCGGAGGTTCTCCGCCGGCGGCAACTGGGCGGCGGCGTCCACCAAGACCGGCAGATGATGGCCGTGCGCCAGGGCGGCCACTTCCGCAAGGGGGGGTCGACTCCCCGGTGCGGCCATGTAGGCGATGGCCGCCGTACGCGGCGTGATGGCCGCCTCCAGCTCCCACGCCTCCACGTCCCGCACGCCGGCGCCTGTCGCCCGGTCGTTGAACCCCACCTCGCGGATCCGGGCGCCCGCCGCGCGAATGGCATGGTCGTAGCCGGTCCGGTGCGTCCGACACATCACAACCTCGTTCGGGAAATCGTCCGTCTCGGGGAGTCGGTCCATGCGCGCGGGATCCAGTCCGGCGAGGCATGCCGCCGTCCCGACCGTGAGCGCGGCCGCGGCCCCCGCCGTCACCAGCCCAGCCTCGGCGCCCGTGTGCCGAGCAATCACGGCGCTCGCCGCCGCCTGGAGCTCGGCCATATCAACGAAACTCCCGGCGGCCTCCGTCATCGCATCCCGGACCTCGTCCGGCATCAGGCTGCCGCCCAGGCGCGTCAGTAACCCGGCCGCATTGATCCGAGTGCGCACGCCAAATCGCTCATAGATGCTCATGGCCTCTCCCGTACTCTCGGTACTGAACGTTCAGCGGTCAGCCTTCAGCGATCAGCTCCGTTGCTCCGCCAGTTGCCCGGCGCTTTCCTCTGTCCCTGTCCCTGTCGCCCCGCTCCCCTAACCCATCAACGCAATCCCGAGAACGGTCGTCACGGCCCCGAGAATGGTGCGCCGGGTGGGCCACCGCCCCAGGACCGCGATCTCCAACGGAATCGTGAAAAGAGGGGACGTCGTGGACAGAACGGAACCGATGGCCACGCCGGCGTGCTTGATCCCGAAGGCATACATCACCGGGCTCACAGCACTGAGCAGGCAGATGACAGCCAGCGCAACTGCCTCCCGGCCACGCGTCATCCGCACTGCCGGCCAGGTGCCTCTCGCCCAGGGGGTCAGCCACAGCACGAGGCCGACCAGTGGGCTCCGGATCGCCGTCGCGGTGACCGGCGACACTACCTGGAGCGGCGGCTGAAGCATCACCGATCCCACCGTCCAGGCGACGGCCGCTATCAGAACCAGCCAGGCGCCCCGCCGACGCGTGCGGGAAGCCTCGACACCACCCTCCGCGTGACCCGTGACGATCAGCGCGACCCCGCCCACCACCAGCAGGATCCCCGCCGCCCGGGTCGCGGTCATGGACTCGCCGAAGAGGACGATCCCGGCCACCGTGGACATGAGCGGGTGGACCATGCTCAGGGTATGCGCCCGGGTCACCCCGAGGATCTGCATCCCCAGGAAGAAGATCGTGTCCCCACCCGCATACCCGATGAGGATGGAGGCCCAGAGCGTCAGGGCAACCCAGAGGGGCATCCCCACGATCTCGCCGCCAAATCCGGCCGCCAGCGCCCCGGCGAGGACGATGAGGCCGCCTACCAGGGCCCGAAACGCGTTAATGCCCGCCGACGTCAGCCGCCCCGAAAGCGTCTGGGCCAGGATGCAGATGAGCGCCCAGGTGCCGGCGCTTCCCAGTGCCCCCGCAATTCCGAGGGCGAGGTCACTCATGAACGATCATGCGATTCAGCTCTCGGCTCTCGGCGCTCAGCGCTCAGATCGGCTCGCGGCTCGGCTCGCCGACCTCCGACCTTCGTTCTCTGCGTTGTTCTCCACCCGCTGACCTCTGTTCTCTGCTCTCCGACCTCTGCTCCGTCTCGACTCGCGGCTCTCAACCCCCCGTTATTCGCGGCACCACCGGACGGCCTCCTCGAGAACCTCGCGCGGACCGCGGGCCCCCCGGTTCTTGCCGCGGAGCGGACCCGATGGCCGATCGGCACGTTCATCCGCCTGCGCGACCTCCCAGAAGCTCTCGCCGAGATCCGACCCCACCACCGTGAGCCGCCCCGTCGGCGCAAGCCGGCCTTTCCGCAGGGCGGCGGGGACCGCCTCGCACAGTTGATGGGCCAAGGCAAAGCAGTCGTTGATCAACACCGTCGCCCGCTCGCGGGCCGCCCCGGCGCCTCCCCAACCGATCTGCAGGAAGAGTTGGAGCGGGCCCTGCACCAGGAAGAAATGCAGCGCGTCCGCGGTGCGCCCATCTCTGCCCAGCGCCACCAGGACATAGTCGGGCGAGACGCCCCCGATCGCCTTTCGCACGTAGTGCAACAGGTTGGCGGGCGACTCCTTGAAGGTGCGCGTGCTGAAACAGTCGTCCTCCCGCTCCTTGAGCCGCGCCTCAGCCATCTCGGGCATCGGCGGCATCATGAGGCCCGCCTCGGCCAGGAGCGCCTCAGCCCTCGCGTAATCCCCACCCGAGTCTTTCGCCTTCGCCATGCTTTCTTCCCTCGCGGGCGCACACGTCCGCCCGATCCACTGACCCAAACGGTTGGCGGACACTTCGGACGGACGTGCCGTCTGTGCGTCTTGTGGCACGTGAGAGCTGAACCCGGATCGTCGCCCTGCGGCCTACTTCGCGCGCTGATGCTCGGGGCGCACCGCCCAGGGCGCCAGCGGCCGCTCCGGCTGCTGCGCCATGCGCCGCCCGCCCCGGACGGTCGCGGTGTTCACCAGACGTACCGTGCCGGGCCGGGCCGTCATGAACACATCGTGGAACGTATAGGAACCCTGCTCCAGCGCGAACACCGCCACGTCGGCAGGAGCCCCCGGCTTGAGCGTCGCCAGGTCCGGGCGGCGGACTGCCCGCGCCGGTCGCGCCGTCACCCGCTCGATCGCGTCGGAGAGGCTCATGCCCAGGTTCAAGAACTTGGAGAGCGTCGTCGGCAGATCGAACATGGGACCCTGGACGCTGAGTTGGTGCGCGTCCGTGCTGATGACGTCCGGTGGCATCCCCGCCGCCAGCATCCGCTCGGCAACCTCGAAGCTGAAGCTGCCCGTCCCGTGCCCGACGTCCAGGACCAGCCCGGCGTCCCAGGCGCGGCGGACGAACTCCTTGAGGCTCCCGTCCGGCTCCAGGATGCGGTTGTCCTGCCCCGTGCAGCAGTGGGTGAGGATGTCGCCGGGACGGAGCAGCCGGAAGATCTCGTCCAGGGCCGGCGGCCCCTTCCCGATGTGAACCATCAACGGCAACTCGACCTGATCGGCCAGCGCGCGCGCCGGCCGCAGCGGCGCGATGCCCACGCCGCGAGTGGTGTTGGCGTCGATCCGCGCCTTGATCCCCAGGATGACGTCCCGGTTGGCGTCCACCATCCGGCGCGCCAGGTCCAGGTCGCAGTAGTCGAGGTTGGCCAGTTCGTAGGTCGGCGCGATCAGTCCAATCGCCGACACGTTCAGGAGCGCGAAGACCCGGCTCTCGCACCGCTCGACCACGTAGCGGCGGAATCCCGGAAAACTGTAGCCGCCCGCCGTCCCGGCGTCCAGCCAGGTGGTCACCCCGGTGCGCGCCGCGATCGGGTCCGGCTCGATCCCCCAGTAGGTTGCCCCCCAGTACACGTGGGTGTGCAGATCGAACAGGCCGGGTGTCACGATCTTCCCCGCGGCGTCCAGCGTCGCCCGCGCGCCCTCGATCGGCAACGAATGGTCCACGGCGGCGATAACACCCCCGCGAATCCCCACGTCCATCCGCCCCATCAACCCGCCGCCGGGGTCCACCACCTCGCCGCCTCGGATGACCAGATCAAAATCCATGATCTCCCCTCGTCCAGAAAATATGCGGGTGCCGATGGCGATCCGCTACGCCGCCCGTCCTGACCGCGCATCGGGATTGACCGGCGTGAGCGGCGGCTCTCCGGCAAGCACGGCCACCACGTTCTCGACCGCCAGGTCCACCATGGCCTGGCGCGTGGCATCGGTGGCGCTGCCCACATGCGGCAGCGTGATGACGTTCTCCATCTTCAGAAGCGGATTCGCCATGTCCGTCGGTTCGACCTCGAAGACGTCGAGCCCAGCGCCGGCGATCCGCCTCGCCTGGAGCGCATCGATCAGGGATCGCTCGTTGACCACCGGCCCCCGGGCGGCGTTGATCAGGTACGCCGTCGGCTTCATCAGCGCCAACTGCGGCGCCCCGATCATCCCCGTCGTCTCCGGCAAAAGGGGAACGTGGAGTGTCACGAAGTCCGAATCCCGCAACAACGTCTCCAGGCTGACGTACCGGTAGCCGTACTCCCGCTCCAGCGCTTCGCGCCGCACGAAGTCGAAATAGAGCACCGGCATCCGGAAACCCCGCGCCCGCTCTGCCACGGCCACACCGATCCGCCCGAGCCCGACGATCCCCAGAGTCGCGTGGTGGACGTCCCGCCCCATCGGGCTCACGCCGGGCGTCTGCCACTGCCCCGCCCGCATCCACCGCTCCGTCTCGCAGATCCGCCGCGCGGCCGCGAGGATAAGGGCAAAAGTCAGATCGGCGACCGTCTCGGTGAGCACATCCGGGGTATTGGTCACCAGGATGCCGCGCGCCGTGGCGGCCGAGATGTCCACCATGTCGAAGCCGACCGACGTCAACGCGATCAGCCGCAGGCGGGACGCCCCGTCCAGCATCGCGGCGGTCCAGCGATCGGTACCCAGGACCGCCTCGACCTCCGCCGCTGTTTTGGTCAGGACCTCGGCCGGACAACGCCCGGGCCCCGACCAACTCCGGACCTCGCACACCTCACCCAGTCGGGCGAGGACGTTCGGCTGCACCGTTCTCGAGACATACACCGTCGGCTTCCTCATCCCCGCTCCTTTCGGTTACCCGCCGCGCCACCCGCCACCCGACGGCGGAACGATCCGACAACGTCGGCACACCAGGCGCGGACGGCGTCCCGGGCGATGGCTCTCACCGCGCGTCGACGCGCCGCGCTCATGCGTGCGCTGTCCGTCGGAGAATAGCCCATCCGATTCCCGCCGGGCAAGGCCGATTGTGGCTCGGCCTGTCCTGTGTGACAAGCCGGAACCGCGAGCGGCACCGGGTCTTCGGTTCGTCGGACATTCGGAATACCCGGTCGCGGAACGAACTCATCCGCAGGCGAATCGCAACCAAGCCCCAAGGGCACCAGCGATCGGACACCCCGTCCCGATTCCCGAGGATCAGGTTTTTCTGATCGGTGCCTTTCTTCGCTGCAGTGTTTCGGGGACCACCAGCCACATGAGCACGGCCCCGGCGAGACCGAGGCTGCCGGTGCAGATCGCGGCAAGGCCGAGGCTCGCGATCCCGACGACGAAGCTCACCACAAACGGTCCGCCGGCGTTTCCCACATCGCCGATGAGTCGCCAGACGCCGAGGAATTCGCCTCGCCGCTCCGCCGGTGCGAAGTCCGCACCAAGAACCTGCACGATCCCGGCCCCAAAACCGTTGCCGATACCCGTCAGCATGGCCACGAGGCCGTAACCGTATACCTCGGTGGTTGCCGGAAGAATCAATAGCCCGATCGCCAACGTGAGCAAGCTTGGCACGCCTGCCCATTTTCTGCCCCACCGGTCCATGACGTACCCGATAGGATAGAAGAGACCGGCATCGAGGAAGGAAGAGATCCCATAGACCAGGCCGATCTGGGCCACATCGAGGCCGATCGCATCTCCCCACAGCGGCAAGAAGACTTGACGACCCTGGCGTAATACCTGGAGGGCGATCACGGCGCAGCCCGCAGTCAGAAAGACCCGTCGGTGCTCGACCACCGTGGCGACAAGCCGCCCGCCGATGCCGCGTCCCGCGAGATCGTCCGCGCCGGAGCTCTGCTGGACGACGATGAACATCATCGTCGAGGCGGCCAGACCCATCGCAGCCTGCGCGTAGAATGCGGACTCGAGGCCGTAGTATTTGCCGAGGAAACCGCCGAGGATGGGCCCCAGGAACAGGCCTAATCGATGCGCTCCGCCCACGAGAGACAGGGCGCGACCGCGTTGGTCGACGGGGATCACCTCGCTGACGTACGCGAGCCGCGCCAGCTGCCAGAATGCCCAGCCTCCCCCCATGATCAGCATCAGCAGCGCCAGGACCGCCACCGACTTGCTCAGAGAGGCTCCGATCGCGACCACGGCCACCATGGCGGTACCGAGCACCATGACGCCTTTGTCGCCGAAGCGAGACACGGCGACACCGCCAGGAACGTCGAAGAGCATCAAGCCGAGGCCGCGCATTCCGACCACGAAACCGGCCACAGCGGTCGAGGCGCCGAGTTCGAGAGCGAAGAGGGGGATGATGGGAAGGACGGCGCCTTGACCGATCGAGAAGAGCAGCGTCGGCACATACACGCTGAAGGCCAGGGAGCGTAGCGTGAAGGGGCGCTGCTCCCGAGGGGTGGCGCTGGTCATTGGGCGGCCTGGTCCTGTCGAGGGGCGGCGCTGGAACAACAGGTCATCGCGCCCGGCTCTCGGCGGGGACGCTTTGTTGGTTACGGCGCCGGGCTGCGGATGATCACGCCGCCGCCCGCCCCATCGACGCGCGTCGGCGTCGACGAAGGCTGCGTCCGCTGGCCCGGCGCCGCCGCTGGGGCGGTCGGGGCGGGGGCGTCCAGGATTCCGCGCCGACCCTGCAGGGGGATGTCGAACGTTCGCTCCTCCCCGGTGTCGCCCCGGACCACCAACACGATCCGGGTGCCGGCCAGCGACTTCTCGTTCTCGGGAAAGTAGAAATACACCAACCCGACCGCCGATCCGCCCGGCGCGACCGGAATGTCCTTGAGCGCCCGGGCTTCGAACTGCTTGAGCCAGTCCGAATTCCGATAGGCCGATGCCGAGGGGCCCAGGATCGGCAGCGCGGCCCACCAGCCCACCGGAGGTTTGACCATCCCAAAGGCATCCAGGGGAGAGAGCGCGACATCCGCCCGGTTCTGCGGCCGGACCAGCCGGAAGTCCGCGCGGTCGGCCCGCACCGGCTGGCGACTGCCGTTCTCGATCAGGACCTGCACGGGTAGCAAGCCTTGCTCCTCGAACGTTTCGCCCCCCGGGAATTCCGCGCTCGCCCGTTCCCGGCCGAAGAGCGGGTCCACGACCACCTGGATCCCGCCCACCGTTTGCCCGAATCCGGACGTCTCGATGGATTGCGCGGACGGTGCGGCTGGGCCGCTCGAACACCCCGTCACCACGAGGGCCAGCCAGCCCAGGCCGATTCCGCTGCGGATCAGAACTCGCATCATCGCACGCCTCCGTGTGCCGCACCGACGTCGCCCGCTCGGTACGCGCCTTTGCTCCCGAACCCCGCTGCCGACCCGCACCGCGTCGCCGACCGCCTCACCGCCTGGGCGCGGGGCCCTACACCTGGGAGCGCGCGTCGAGCGGCAGGAGCACGCCCTTGTCCAGCTGGCGAACCACCGAGGCCGACTTGGCGGCCCGAGGGTCGTGGGTCACCATCACGATCGTCTTGCCGAACTCCCGATTCAACCGGCCCAGGATCGCGAGGATCTCCTGGGCCGATCTGGCGTCCAGATCGCCGGTGGGCTCGTCCGCCAGCAAGAGCACCGGATCGGTGACCAGCGCCCGCGCGATGGCCACCCGTTGCTCCTGCCCGCCGGACAGCTGCCGCGGCCGGTGGTCCATCCGATCCGCCAGACCCACCAGCGCCAGGGCCGCCTCGGCGTGCGCCCGCCGCTCTGCCCGGCCGAGATCCGTCAGCAGCAGGGGAAGCTCGACGTTTTCCCGTGCGGTCAGGACGGGGATCAGATTGTACATCTGAAAGATAAAGCCCACGTGTTGATTCCGCCACTCCGCCAGCTCGTCCTCGTCCAGTTCGGCGATGTCCGTGTCGCCGACGTACACATGACCCGCGCTGGGCCGGTCGATCCCCGCGATGATGTTGAGCAGGGTCGTCTTCCCCGACCCGGAGGGGCCCATCAGGGCCATGAACTCCCCCGCGGCGATCTCCAGACTGGCGTCGTCCAGTGCCGTCACCTCGGCGGAATCGCGATGGAAGACTTTCGAGAGATGTTCAACCCGCACGATCGGTTGCGATGCCATGATCTCGGAACGACTCCACCAGCCCGCGAGCGCTCACTTCTTCACGCGAACTCGCTGCCCGTCCTTCAGAAGTTCGACCCCGCGCACCACGACCTGCTCGCCCCCCGCCAGCCCCTCGAGGACCTCGACCCGGCCGTCCGCCTCCGCCCCGACGCGCACGGGGCGGGCGCTCGCTTTGCCGCCGTCCACCAGATAGACGAAACGCTGGGCCTCCCGGCTGAACACCGCCTCTTTCGGGGCGAAGACCTTGGCCGGCCCGGTCGGCCCCGACGGCGGCTCGAGGAATGTGACCTTGGCGTTCATCTCGGGACGGATGACGCCGTCTGGCCGTGCGACGCGGACCTTGACCTGAAGGGTTGCCTTCTGTCGGTTCGCCTCGGGCGCCATCTCCGTGACACTCCCCTGGTAGGTCCGGTCGGGGAACGCATCGGCGACGATGCTGGCCGGCTGGCCGAGTCTCACCTTGCCGATCTCGTTCTGGCTGACGTCCACTTCCACGTCCAGGACCCCGAGGTCGGCCAAGGAGAGGACAGCCGACTTGGCCCCGCGACCGCCGATGAAGGATATCGTCACGATCTCGCCCGGCTCGACCAGTCGCTCGAGCACCGTGCCGGCGATCGGTGCCCGGATCACGGTGCTGTCCAGGTCCACCTGCGACGCCCGGACGACGGCCTCGGCCTCGCGGAGCTGGGCGCGCGCGACGTCAATCTGCTCTCGGCGCGGTCCGATCCGAAGCAACTGGTAGCTCGTCTGAGCCGCCACCTGCTGGGCCAGCGCCACTTCGTGCCGGTTCTTGGCGACGTCCAAGGTCTGCCGGGATACCGCCCCGTCCGCATGGAGCCGCTCGAACCGCTCCAGCTCCAGCACCGCGTTGGCGACGTTCGAGCGCGCCTCCTCCACGCCCGCCTGGGCCCGCTCGATCTCCTCGGGCCGGGAACCGGCCTCCAGCTCTTGCAACCGGGCGCGGGCGCCTGCGAGCAGAGCCTGGGCCCGGTCCGCGGCGGCCAGGAATTCCCGCTGTTCGATGCGGAGCAGCACCTGTCCTCGCGTGACTGCGTCGCCCTTCTCCACCCCGATCCACTCCACGCGCCCGGTGATCTTCGGGGCCAACTCGACCTTGCGGTGTGGGATGATATACCCTCCCGCGGTCAGCACCGGCGTCGGGGCGCCGGGGTCCAGCCGCTGCGTCGCGGCGACCTCCACCTCGACGGGGTTCAGGCCGGTCCGGGAGAAGAAGTATCCCGCGATCGCGAGGCCCACCAGCGCCAAGACCCCGTACCGCAGCCATGCGGAGCGGCGGCGGCCCCGGCGGCGCCGTTCCGGGTCGATCCGCAGCGCACGCAGCGCCTCGTCCATGTGGTCAACGGTGTCGGGCATGGGATGCTCTGTGCCTTGTCAGCAATCAGCTATCAGCATTCAGCTATCAGCTACCGGCCTTTCTTGCGACTCTCCGTGCTCGGCTCTCCATCCGCGGCTCGCGGCTCGCCGCTCGCTCCGTCACCCTTCCCGCAAGGTCTCGACCATCGGTTGCCGCGACGCCAGCCGGGCCGGCAGGAAACCGCCCAACGCACCCATCGCCAGAGAGAAGCCGAGCCCATTCAACAGCAGATCCGGCGTGATTCGAAAGGCAAAGGAGATGTCGCTGAAGGTCCGAAAATTCATCGTCCCGGTGGTCAGGCCGTGAATCGGCAACGCCAGGAGACAGCCCACCAGACCGCCGAGCAGCGCCAGCAGCACCGATTCCCCCAGAAACGAGAGAAGGATGCTGGCCGGCTGGAAACCCAGCACGCGGAGGACGCCGATCTCCCGACTGCGGCGGGCCACGGAGGCGTACATGGTGTTCATCACGGCGAAGCTGGCGCCGATGGCCATCAGGACCGCCATGAAGCTCCCCAGGATCTTGATCGGCCCGGCCGTCTTGGTTTGCTCCGCGTAGTATTCGGGCTCGGCCTGCGCCTTGAGGTGCAGACGCTGATCGCCGTCGATCCGTCGTGTGATCGTCCGCAGGGCCAGCGGGCTCTCGGCCCGAAGCAGCACGGCGGAATAGTCGGCACGGTCGAAGTCGTCCGCGAGTTCGGTGGCGTCCGTCCAGATCTCGGACCCGAACGCGGTCCGCCCGGCTTCGAAGATCCCCACCACGGTCCAGTGGCTCCGGCCGAAGCGCAGCCGCTCGCCCAGGCCGGCGTTCTGGAAGCGCTCGGCGATGGATCGCCCGACGATGACCTCCCGGAGTCCCAGCCGGGCCATCCGACCCTGGATCAACCGTACCTGGGGGCGAAGCTCGAACCCCGTGGCGCGCAAGCCCCGCACGAGCACGTTGGCCCCCTGGCCATCGGAACGTTTCGGCAAGTTCAAGAGCACGATCACCTCGGGGGAAACCAGCGGCACGCCCGCGGCGTCCGTGGCCACGCCAGGCAAGTACCGGATCACCTGCAACGCGTCGCGACGGACGGAACTGCTCGTCTCGACCTGCGACCCCTGCCGCAGCACCACCACGTTCAGCGGATCGCCGGTGGCCACGAAAGCCTCTTCCAGCCCCCGGGCCAGCGCCATCACCCCGATGAACACCGCCACCACCAGTCCCACGCTGAAGATAGTCATCACCGTGCTGAAGACGCGGACCCGGAGATTTCGGATGTTATACGCCAGCGGAACGGCCATGGCGGGTGATCACCCCGTCCGGCGCAGCGCGTGGGCGATGGTTTGCCGACTCACGCGGTAGGCGGGCACCGCGGCGCTGGTGACGCCGATCAGGACCGAGAGCAGCAGCCCGATCGTGATGGTTTCGGGCTCGACGACGAAGATGGGAAAGAAGCCCTGGGTGTGCTTCCACACATCGACCAGGGAGTAGAAGAGCCGGGCGCCGAGCGTCCCCAGGAGGCCGCCCGCCAGCGCGATGGCGGCCGACTCGGCCACCAGGAGGCCCAGGAGCCGGCGCCGGGTGAACCCCAGCGTCTTCAGGATGGCGATCTCCCGCGCACGCTCGCGGATGGACATGGCCATGGTGTTGGCGGTGACGAGCAGGATGGTGAACACCACCACGCTGGAGATGCTGCTGATCAAGGTCTTGATGTTGCCAAGCATGGCCACGAAGCCGAGCTGAAACGCACGCTCGGTCTCCGTCTTGGTCTCGGCGTCGCTGTTCTTGAACATGGCATCCACGCGCTCGGCGATCACCGGCACCTCCGCCGCCGAGGCCGCCTTCAGCCAGAAGGTGCCCACTTTCCCCGTCCGGCCCAGCGCCTCGTCCAGGTAGGCGTGGTGGAAAAAGAACGCCGTCTCGTCCAGCCCGGTGTAGATCCCGCGCAGTGTGAACTCCAAGTCCACCGGGTAGATCGTCCCCAGCAGCGTGATCTTGTCGCCCAGCCGCCACTTGAACCGTTCCGCCAGTTTGCGACCCGCCACGGCCGCGGTCCGCTCCTTCTTGAACGCGGAAAGCTGCTCGGGTGGGAGGCGGTTCTCGTTGAACATCGGAAAGAGCGTCTCGGGGTCACAGCCGAAATTGGCGAAGAAGTTCCGCTCATCCACGTAGAGGCCGCCGAACCAGCTCAGCGTGTGCACCATCCGAACCCCGGGAACACGTTTCAGCTTGTCCAGATAGGATTCGGGTAGCGGGTCCCCCAGCGAGCTTGCCCGTCGCACCACCAGGCGCAGATGTTGATCGCCATCCGGCGATTCCCGCCCCAGTTCCGTGAGCACCGTCATCAATGTCGACAGCAAGAACAACGACAACGCGATGCTCAGGATGGTCAGAACCGTCCGTCGACGATTTCGCGTGATATTTTTCCAGATAAAGGCAAGCGCGCCCATGCAATCCACTCGTGTCGGCCGGCAAGGAGCGCCGTCCCAGGTTGTGCCATGACCCCAGGATAGGCGACCAGAAACCGATCGTCAACACAGCCACCCGGGGCGCGAATTGTCAACGCCGAGGCTCGAATCCGGCCCCCGCGTGCGGCGCTTCCCCGCTCTGCCCCTCTCCCTGTCGCTGTCGGTACGTGCTCACTTCCACGGCGTGAGCCACCAGAAGGACTTGCGCGCTACCTCCCCGGCCGTCACCACCGGGGTCCGCGCCACCTCGCGCTCCCCCACGCGCACGATCAACGCCCCCACGACCTGCCCCTTGGCCAGCGGCGCGGCGAGGTTGGGCTGGATCTCCACGCTGGTCTTGAGCGCGTCCTTCTCTTCGCGCTTGATCAGGATCTGGACGTCGTTCTTGGCCAGCGGCCGGAACGGCCCCTTGGCTCGGGCGATCCGGAGCTCACTGCCCACCGGGGCGCCGGCCTTGACCACGCTCACCTCGGTGAACCGATTGAACCCCTCGCCCAGCAGTCGCGCCGCCTCGGTGAAGCGCGCCTGGTTCGTGGGGGCGCCCATGACCACGGCGACCAGCCGCAGATTTCCTCGCTTGGCGGTGACCGCCACGTTGTAGCCGGCCTCGGCGAAGTGCCCGGTCTTGATTCCGTCCATGCCGGGGAACTTGCCGATCAGTTTGTTGCTGTTCCGCAGGATGAAGCTCCCGCCCCGGAAGGGGGCCTCGGGCGTTCCCGTCCAGCGGAGGATTTCCGGATACTTGAGCAACTCCTGCCCAACCCGCGCCATGTCCCTGGGAGTGGTCACGTCCCCCGCCTGCCCCGGGGACGGGGGCAGGCCGTGGACCGATCCGAATTTGGTCTGGGTGAGCTTGAGCGAGCCCGCCCGATCGTTCATCCGCTGGATCGTCGCCTCCACGCTCCCCGTGAGGCGCTCGGCCAGCGCGACGGCGGCATCGTTGGCCGACCCGATGAGCAGGCCCGCCAGCATATCCTCCACCGAGAAGCTCTCCCCTTCCTTCAGAAAGACCTGCGAGCCGCCCATCTTGCTGGCCAATCGGGACGTCGGCACCGGATCGGCCATGGTGAGCTGCCCGTCCTTCACCGCCTCCATCACCACCAGCGCCAGCATCATCTTTGTCATGGAGGCCGGCGCGCCCGGGCGATCCGGCTCCTGGCTCGCCAACTCCTCGCCCGTGGCGGCGTGGACCACGATCCACGACGGGGTCGCTGGGCCCGCCAGTGCTTTCGTCCGCGGCTCCGCCTGCGTCGCCGCAGGCTTTGCTGCACGCCCGCGCGGCCCGGCCGCCAGGGCCGGCTGCACCAGTAACGCCAGCGCCCCTGCCAGCAGCAACAACGCGGCTGCGATTCGCCCAGACCGACGATTTCCCGCCTGCCGCACTCCGACCGCATCCGCACCGCATCGTTTCATCCGCGTCCTCCGTCCGCTGCCAGACCGCATCGCGTCACACCCGCCGACCGGCCTTGCGCCAAAGAGAAACGGGGTCGGCCGACAGGCCAACCCCGTTCGTTGACATGGTGGGCGCTGCTGGGATCGAACCAGCGACCTCCGCCGTGTGAAGACGGCGCTCTAACCAGCTGAGCTAAGCGCCCGCCGCGTGCATTCCCGCCCTCCGTGACCCGCGGGGGCCATTTACATACCACAGCACTCCTCGCTGGTCCACCAGTTTCTCGCACCGGGAACGGCCTACCCCCAGGCGATGCAGTTGAGCGTGAGTGGGCTGGCGAGATCTTCGTGGGCCGGCAGAACGCGGACCCGGAAACCGTGGCGGCCGGCGTCGCGCCCCGACAGCGTCCCGCCGAACACGAAGACGCCGTCCCGCATCGCGCCCTCGACCTTCATTTCCGACACGGCCGGGTCGAGGATCTCCCCCTGTCCGCCGATCGGCCCGGCGTACAGCGCGACCGCGACGTCTTCCGGACGCAGGGCACCCAAGGCCACGTCGGCCTGCACTACCCGCGTGCCGCCCGCCTCCAGCGGCGTGACCGTGTCGGCGCGCACGGCCCGCACCGCGACATCTTTCCAGGCCGCCTGCACCCGCTCTCGCCAGGTCGCGAGGGCGCGCGCCCGGGCCAGGCCGTCCGCCCCCAAGCGCTCCCATCGCCCGCCGGCGGGAACGTACAACAGGTCGGTGTACTCCCGCACCATGCGGGTGGCGCTGAAGACCGGGCAAACCGTCCGCATGGCGTGTTTCATGCGGCGGATCCACTCCCGCGGCAACCCGTCCCGGCTCCGGGCGTAGAACATCGGCACGGCCTCGCTCTCCAGGATCTGGTAGAGGGCCTGGCTCTCCACCTGGTCCTGGTAACCGGTATCCTCGTATTCCTCGCCACGCCCGATCGCCCACCCGTTGGTTCCGTCGTAGGCCTCGTCCCACCAACCGTCCAGGACACTGATGTTGATGGCGCCGTTGGCCGTGGCTTTCATCCCGCTGGTGCCGCTGGCCTCCAGGGGGCGGCGGGGCGTATTCAGCCACACGTCCACACCCTGGTACAGGTACCGGCCCACCTTGATATCGTAGTCTTCCAGGAAGACGATCCGCTGGCGGAACTCGGGTTGCCGAGCGAAGTGGACCACCTGCCTGATGAAGTCCTTCCCCTCGTGGTCGGCGGGATGGGCTTTCCCGGCGAAGATGAGCTGCACCGGCCGCTGCGGATCGGACAGGATTCGTCCGAGCCGGGCGGGATCCCTGAAAAGCAGGGTGGCGCGCTTGTAGGTCGCGAAACGCCGGGCGAAACCGATGGTCAGGGCCTTGGGATCCAGGACCTCCTCGGCCAGCTCCCGCTCGGCGGAGGGGGCGCCTCGCTGTTCCAGCTGCATCCGGAGCCGCCGCCGGGCGAAGCCCACCAGCCGCTCGCGCCGCCGTTCGTGGGTGCGCCACAACTCGGCGTCCGGGATCTGCTCGACCCGCTCCCAGACCGACTGATCGGCCGGATGGGAGACCCACCGCGGCCCGAGGTACGCGTCGAACAAGCCGGCCATGTCCTGGGACAGCCAGCCACGCACGTGCACCCCGTTGGTGATGGAGGTGATCGGCAGATCGTTCACCGGCACGTCCGGCCATAACCCGCCCCACATCCGCCGCGACACCCGCGCATGCAGGGCGCTCACGCCGTTGGTGGCCCCGGAAAGCCGGATGGCCAGGACGGCCATGGAGAACGGTTCGTTTCCGTCCGCCGGATTCTGGCGACCTGCCGCCAGAAACGCCTCTCGCGTGAGCCCGAACTGCGCGTAGGTCGGACCGAAATACCGATCCACCAGATCCGGAGGGAAGACGTCGATGCCGGCGGGGACAGGCGTGTGGGTGGTGAAGACGTTGCTCGCCGCCACCACCTCCTTGGCCTCGGCGAACCGGACGCCGAACCGTTCCATCACCTGTCGGATCCGCTCGGCGGCCAGAAAGGCCGCGTGCCCTTCGTTCATGTGGCAGACCGTGGGCTGGATCCCCAGCATCGTGAGGGCCCGCAACCCCCCGATGCCCAGGACGATCTCCTGTCGGATGCGCAGGTCCTTGTCCCCGCCGTAGAGCGTGGAGGTCACCGCGCGGTCCTCGGGCCGGTTGGCGTCTATGTCCGTGTCCATGAGGTAGAGCGGGACGCGACCGACCTGAGCCCGCCACACCTGCACCTGCACGGTCCGGCCGGGGAACTCCACCGAGACGGTCATCGGGTTGCCGTCTGGCCCTCGCTCCAGCGACAGGGGGAGCGCATGGAAATCGGCCTCCGGATACTGTTCTTGCTGCCAGCCGTCGGCGTTCAGGTACTGGCGAAAATACCCTCGGCGGTAGAGCAGCCCCACCGCCGTGAGGGGGATGCCCAGGTCGCTGGCCGACTTGAGATGATCGCCCGCCAAGATGCCGAGACCGCCCGAGTACAAGCGGACCCCCTCCACGATGCCGAACTCCGCGCAGAAGTAGGCCACCTGAAGGCCGCTCTTTCCGTGGGTCTGCGCGAACCATGTCGGCCGCTCCAGGTAATGGGAGAGGCGCGCGCCGACTCGGTCGAGCATGGCCAGGTATCCTTCGTCGGTGGCCAGCTCGGCCAGTCGCTCCTGAGACACCAGACCCAGCATCCGGATCGGGTTGGCGTAGCACCGCTCCCAGAGCATACGGTCCAGATGGCGAAAAACGTCGATCGCCTCCGGGTCCCAACACCACCACAGATTCATCGCGATACGGAAGAGTCCTTGCAGTTGATCCGGGATCCGCGGGATGACGTTGAAACCATGGACAGGAATCACGGGGGCCTCCTGAACGGGGGCACCTCCCCCAGGTGGAGGAGCCGGGGCAATAATGGTCGTGCCCGGCGGGGGTGCCCCTGGGTCGCACCCTCGCATGTGATCGCGCGAGAGCATACTGCCAGGCGACCCGCTGGGCAAGCGAATGTCGCAGGTCATCTTTCAACTTGCCTTCGCCAAAAACGATCGCTAGTCTTCTGCCGGCAACTCGTCCCAGACCCGGGAAGGGCGGCGGCTCACCGCGCACCGTCCTCGGGTCACCCCAAAGGCACCAGGGGCACGCGACGCGGATGGACCTGCGCCGGAAGGCAGGGGGAGTGAGACACATGGAGACCGAAGGCCGTTCCAGTAGGGTGGAAGAACTCGAGCAGAAAGTCGCCCGCGCGGAACACGTCAAAGAGATCATCAATCGGATCCATTCTGCCAAGGATTTGGACCACATCGTGGTGGACCTCAAGGATGAGATCCTCCAGGTGCTCGACGCGGAGCTGCTGACCCTGTACGTCGTGGACGCCGAACGGCGCGAGATCTACTCCAAGTTTCTCGATATCAACAAGATCCGCGAGATCCGCGTCCCCATCAGCGAGCAGAGCATCGCCGGCTTCGCTGCCAAGTTCCGCCGCCCCGTGAACATCGCGGACGCGTACAGCCGCGCCGAGCTTCGCGCCGTCAGCCCGGCGCTCACGTTCGACAGCTCCTGGGACCGGAAGAGCGGATTCCGCACCAAGCAGATCCTGACCTACCCGATCGTGGCCGATGGCAAGTATCTGATGGGCGTGATACAGCTCGTGAACAAGAAGAGTGGCGGACGATTCACCCAGAAGGACGAGGACGCGGTCTCCGAACTCGCCCAGACATTGGGGATCGCGTTTTTCAACCGACTCAAGGTCTCCCGGCGGATCCCCACCAAGTTCGACTATCTGGTAGCCCACAACCGGATCACCCAAGCCGATTTGGAGCAGGCGATCCGGGAGGCGCAGCAGGGTCAGGTTGACGTCGAAACGGTCCTGCTGGAGCAGTACCAGGTCCCCAGGGCGGACATCGGGAAGTCCCTCAGCCAGTTCTACCGGTGCCCCTTCATCGAATACGACGGCGCGACGAGCCTCGATCCGACTCTGCTCGACAGCGTGAATCCCGAAACCCTGCGGAACAACGGCTGGATTCCCCTGAAGCACGACAAGGACGGCGTCCATATCCTGAGCGACGACCCAAATCACCTGAACCGTATCCAGGATATCAAGCGGACCTTCCCTGGCCGGCCCATCCGGTTCGCCGTCGGTCTGCGCGCGGATATCCTGCGATTCCTCGACGCGGTGACCGGCCCTGCCGGTCGCACGCCTGACGATGCGTCCGTTGCGGACACGCCGAGCCGGTCCGTCGATGCAGAGGCACCGGTCTCCGTCGCAACCGCGCCGCTGGTCTGCGAAGCGGCCGCGGAAGACACGGCGGACGAGGTGGCCCACCAGCGGGAGCCGGAAATGCCCATGGGGCAGACCGGAGAGGACCAGGGAAGTAAGCCTGGGGAGGCGAGCGAGGCGGCCGGCACCCGAGTCGCCGATCAGATCATGCGTGACGCCTGCCGGGTCGGGGCGTCGCACGTGCACCTCGAGCCGCAGGGCGGCCAGCGGGCGTGCGTCATTCGTTTCCGGGTGGACGGTCTGTGTGTCGAGCATACCACGCTGCCGGCGGCAGAGGGGCTGGCCCTGGTGGCTCACTGCAAGGCCGTGGCCGGACTCGATCCCGCCGAGCGGCGCGCGCCCCAGGAGGGTCGGGGAACGTATGTCGTCGACAACCGAGAGGTCGCCCTGCGCGTCGCCACGCTCCCGACGGCCGGGTCGAACGAGGACCTGGTGATGCACCTCCTGCCGGCGAGCGTGCCCCTGTCGCTGGACCAACTCGGTCTCGCCGAGCGAAACCTCCACACCCTTCACGCGATCGCGTCCAGACCCGCTGGCTTGTTCCTCTGCGGGAGCCCGCCGGGCGCCGGCGCCACCGCTGCGCTCGGCGCCATCCTCGGTGCCGTCGATGCGGTCGAGCGCAAGGTCTGGAGTATCCAAGACCCGATCGAGACGGCCCACACCGGTCTGCGCCGAGTCCAGGTCCAACCCGCACGCGGCGTGACCGTCGCCGCGGCCGTCCGCGCGGCGCTCCGCGCCGACCCGGACGTGATCGCGGTGGATGCCGTGCGGACCCAGGACACCTGGGATGCGCTCCTCGAGGCAGCGCTGGCAGGCCATCTGGTCCTCGGCACCCTGCGCGCGGGCGGCGCCGTGGAGACCGTCTCACGCCTGCTGGACCTGGGATTGGACTGCTTCGGCGTCGCCGACGCCCTGGTGGGGGTGCTGGCCCAGCGGCTGTGCCGGGCGGTCTGCGCGAAATGCCGCGAGGCGTACCATCCGCCCAAAGAGGAGTTCGACGAGCTGGCCCGGGTGTGCGGCTTGGCGGTCTTGGAGACGCTCGGGTACACCTATACGGACGGCCTCGTCCTGTATCGCGGCACGGGCTGCGACCTCTGCCGGGGCAGCGGGCTCCACGGCCGGCTCGGCCTGCACGAGCTCCTGCTCGGGACCGACCGGATCAAGCGCGCGATCCTGAAACGCGCCACCGCCGAGCAGCTTCGGAAGGTGGCCGTGGACGAGGGAATGACCACCCTCCTGCAGGACGGGGCGATCAAGGTTCTGCAGGGTCGCACCACCCTCCAGCAGGTCAGGGCGGCGACCATCGCTTAGGAGCCGTTACGAAATAACCTATACATCTCTTTCTATTTCGTTACGGCTCCTTATGCCGTTTCGGAATGTCTCCGCTCAACTTATTCTTTGACAACGGCTTAGCGGTCGGCGGACCGCGTCCGCCGGGCGCCGGCCGACCCCTTACTCCACCACCGCATTCAGCATCCGGTGCGTCGCCTCGGCCACGCGTGGCGGGATCCCACCGACCCGGACCAGCTCCTCCACCGACGCGTCGCGGAGCCGCGCGAGGCTCCCGAACCGCTGCAGGAGTTGGCGTTTTCGCTTCGTCCCGACCCCGGGAATCTCGTCCAGGGCGGAGGCGAGCCCCGCCTTCCCACGGAGCGTCCGGTGGTAGGCCAGAGCGAATCGGTGCGTCTCGTCGCGGACCTGTTGGAGCAGGTGCTTGCCGCGCGAGCCGTCCGGGAGCCGGATCGGCTGGGACCGATCCGGACGAAAGACCAGCTCCTCCTCCTTGGCCAGACTGGCCAGCGGAAGATCGGGGAACCCGGCCTCCCGCGCCGCCAGCATCCCCGCTGTGAGCTGCCCTCGGCCCCCGTCGATCAGGAGCAGATCCGGCATTGGCCATTCCGTCCGGGCCAGCCGCCGGCGCAGCACCTCGCGCAGCATGGCGTAGTCGTCCGCCCCTTCCACCGTCCGGATCCGGAACCGTTTGTATTCCGACCGGCGCGAGAGGCCATCCACGAACACGATCAAAGAGCCGACGGCCAGCGTCCCGGAGAGGTCGGAGATATCCGTACACTCGATCCGGCGGGGCGGGCGCGGCAGGGCGAGTGCGGCCTGCACCTCCGCCACGGCGCGCTCCCGCGCCGATGCCGAGGCGAGGCTTTGCGCCAGGACCGCCTCCGCGGTGCCGACCGCCATCTCCACCAGCCGCGCCTTGGGGCCTCGCTCCGGCACCTTGAGCGTCACCGGCTGTCCCGCCCGCGCCGAGAGCATCGCCGCCAGCAGGTCCGCCTCCGGCGGCGCGTGCGAGGTCAGGATCGTCCCCGGGATCTCGCGGGCGCCCAGATAGTACTGAGGCAAGAGCGCCCCCAGGAGCGCGCCGGCCGCCTGCGACGGCACGGCCTCGAAGGGAAAGCGGTCCCGCCCGATCAGCTTGCCGCCCCGCACCACCAGGAGCTGCACCTGCGCCTCGCGTCCCTCGTGGGCCACGCCGAAGACGTCCTGGTTCTCGCCTCGGGCGGACAGAACCCGTTGCCCCTCCCCGGCCCTGCGCAACGATGCGACCTGATCCCGCAGACGCGCCGCACGCTCGAACTCCAGCCGCTCCGCCGCCGTCCGCATCTGCGACTCCAGCTGCCCGATGACCTCGCGGTCCCGGCCCTCCAAGAGTAACCGCACCTCCTGCACCATCTGGCCGTACTCTTGTGCCGTCACCAGGGCCTCGCAGGGGGCCAGGCAACGCCCCAGGTGATACTCCAGGCAACGCGTGCGCCCGGCGATGCTGCGGCACGTGCGCAGCGGAAACGTCCGGTGGATCAGGGCCAGCAGGTTCCACATCGTCCCGGCCGGCACGTAGGGTCCGAAGTAAAGCGCGCCGTCGCGACGGATCCGGCGGACCACCTGCAGCGCCGGAAAAGGGTCCCGCAGGTCCAGCCGGATGAATGGATAATGTTTGTCGTCGCGGAGGACAATGTTGTAGCGGGGGCGCCGCTCCTTGATCAGGTTGCTCTCCAGGATCAGCGCCTCCAGCTCGTTCGCGGTCAGCAGGTACTCCACCTCGGCGATCTGCGCCACCATGGCGCCCAGTCGCTCGGCATCGTGGCCGAGATCCCGCTCGGTGAAATACGACTGCACTCGCTTTCGCAGGGAGACCGCCTTGCCCACGTAGAGCAGCGCGCCCTGGGCGTCGGTAAACAGGTACACGCCGGGCGCGTCGGGGAGGCCGCGGATCTTCTCGTGCAGGTCCATCTGATTCCGACTCCCGTAATGAGGGACCGAACGGTCGCACAGTTGTCCGGCCCTGTCAAGGCGTGGCGGGCCTTTGGACTTGACTTCTTGCGTCGTTTGGGCTACTAGCCCGAACAGTCTTTCGGGCCGCCGGGCCGGGTCGCATGTGTGCCAAGGGAACCTCGCGGGGGTGGGATACGGCATGACGAATCACGACGGGCATCCGATCCGGGCCTGCATCCTGGTGGTGGACGATGACGCCGCCATCCGCGAATCCTTCGAGGCGGTCCTCGCCAAGGATTACGACCTGCTCTTCGCCGCCCAGGGCCCCGAGGCGCTCCGCATCCTGAGCACCCGCGACGTCAATCTCGTGCTGCTCGACATTCGGATGCCGGGCATGGACGGAATCGAGGTCCTGCGCCGGATCAAAGACCTGAACGAACAGACCGAGGTGGTGATCGTCACCGCAGTCAAATCCCTGAAGACCGCCATCGAGGCCATCAAGCTCGGCGCATCCGACTACATCACCAAGCCCTTCGACACCCACGACATCCTCTCGCTGATCAAGCGCGTGGTCGAGAAGCAGGAACTCGTCAAGGAGGTCCTCTACCTGCGCTCCGAGATCGCGCGCGACCACCGCTTCGAGAATCTCGTGGGGCGCAACCAACGGATGCAAGAGATCTACACCCTGGTCGCCCGGATCGCCGATAACAATGCGACGGTGCTGCTGAGCGGCGAGAGCGGAACCGGGAAAGAGGTGCTGGCCCGCGCCATCCACCAGCAGAGCAACCGGAACCAGCGCCCCTTCGTCGCCGTCAACTGCGCCGCCATCCCGGCGGAACTCCTGGAGTCGGAGCTCTTCGGTCACGAGAAGGGGGCATTCACCGGGGCCATCGCCACCAAGGTGGGAAAGTTCGAGCTCGCGACCGGGGGGAGTCTTTTCCTGGACGAGATCGGCCACATGCGCCTGGACCTTCAGGCGAAGATCCTCCGAGCCCTCCAGGAGCGCGAGGTGGAGCGGGTCGGCGGCACCCGGACCATCAAGATCGATGTCCGGGTCATCGCCGCGACCAACCGGGACCTGAAGAAGGCGATCGAGGATGGTACGTTCCGAGGGGACCTGTATTACCGGCTGAACGTGGTCCCGATCGTTCTCCCGCCGCTGCGTCAGCGGCGCGAGGACATTCCGCTGCTGGTGGAGCACTTCATCGGCAAGTACAATCGGGAGTTCGTCCGGAAGGTGAAGGGTTTCTCCGCCGGGGCGACGGCCGCTCTCTATCATTACGACTGGCCGGGCAACGTGCGCGAACTGGAAAACGTGATCGAGCGGGCCGTGGCCCTCGCCCAGAGCGAGACGATCTCACTGCGGGAGCTGCCCCTGGAAATCTCTATTCTTGGCGGGGATGTCATCGAGGACATCCAGAAGGCAGGACTGTCTTTGCGGGAGGCACGGGGCCATTTCGAGCGCCAATATATCCTGAACATCCTGGAAAAAGTGCAGTGGAACCAGACAGAAGCTGCTCGGGTACTCGGCTTGCATCGCAATACGCTCGCGTGGAAGCTGCAGCGCTTGCGGATTGACTCTCGCCCCCAGCTATTTCCGAATAGTTAGCCACTCTTCGTGTATGCTGGCTTGCACGATTTTTGTAGCAGCTTGCACAAAAAATCTGACATCGACATAAACCCCTTCCGATTCAAGCAGTTCCCTTCCTTCCGCGGCGATAATCTCCGATTTCGATGCGTCGTTCGCCCAGAGAATTGGGCATCGGGGATTCTTGGGGGGCGACCTTCACCCACAGATCGCCGCCATGCACGGCCATTTCCCGGCCCACATCGCGCAATCCCGACACCTGGCACGAAGCCTGCTTTCCTGTAGACACCGTACGACGAGAAACACAGCGAAAACACACCAGCGACCAACAACGAATCACGCGTGTAGATTCGTCGAAGACTCAAAAACGATTCTCAACCAACCGGAGGAACTGACATGAAGAAGCTCATCGTGCTCGCCCTGGTGGTGCTCGGTCTTCTGGCGATCGTTCCGGCGATGGAGCTCCAGTCTTCGACCCAGGTGTTCAGCCGCGTTGGCATGGCCGAGGGTGACGGGGGCGGCGGCGAGTAGGCAATCATTCGTCCGAGTGGAAACGAAGCCGTTATCATTCAATAAAATAACTTACGCTGCCAAAGCGGAGGAACTGACATGAAGAAGCTCATCGTGCTCGCCCTGGTGGTGCTCGGTCTTCTGGCGATCGTTCCGGCGATGGAGCTCCAGTCTTCGACCCAGGTGTTCAGCCGCGTTGGCATGGCCGAGGGTGACGGGGGCGGCGGCGAGTAGGCAATCATTCGTCCGAGTGGAAACGAAGCCGTTATCATTCAATAAAATAACTTACGCTGCCAAAGCGGAGGAACTGACATGAAGAAGCTCATCGTGCTCGCCCTGGTGGTGCTCGGTCTTCTGGCGATCGTTCCGGCGATGGAGCTCCAGTCTTCGACCCAGGTGTTCAGCCGCGTTGGCATGGCCGAGGGTGACGGGGGCGGCGGCGAGTAGGGAATAAAGACAGCACTCATTAAGACTACCGAGTAAGAGCGCGATCCTCAGGGTCGCGCTCTTTTGTTTGTCCCGCCGCCCTTTCCGCACACGCACCTTGACTTCGGGCAGCGCGAGCGCTAGCCTCCACGGTACACACTCAAGCGCCTAACGCGCCCTCGCACAACAAAGGTCGCGCCAACTGGAGCACCAACGTGCTGCTGCATCGCGTTCTCTGCGTTCTGTGTTTCCTGTCCCTCGCCCCCGGAATGCTCGGCGCCCCTGATGTCTTAGCGCAAACCAAGGGTAAGGGCCCGACGCCTCAGTATGGCGGGACATATCGTCGTCCATTGAGCAACAATCCCTCCACGCTCGACCCTGCAGGGGTCACGGATACGAATGCCGTCACGGTGGTCCAGCAGATCTTCGACGGCTTGGTGCAGTACGACAACACCCTCTCCATCGCGCCGGCTTTGGCCGAAACCTGGAAGAGTTCGCGAGATAATCTGGTTTGGACGTTTTTCTTGCGGAAGGGGGTCAAGTTCCATAACGGCCGGGAATTGGTTGCCGATGACGTCGTGTTCTCGTTCCTCCGCATCCTTGACCCCAAGGTACGTTCCAGCGGCATCGAAGTGTTTGCGAAGGTACGGGGCGCACGGGATTTTATCGAGGGCCGAACCCGGAGCGTCTCCGGTTTCCGGGTCTTGGACGCGCACACGATCGAGATCTCTCTCGCCGAAGCCTCCGCCCCGTTTGTCTCCAGCCTGGCCATCGGGTACGCGAAGGTGGTACCGCGGGAAGCGGTGCAAGCCAGTGGCGTCGAGTTCGGGAATCGTCCCGTAGGAACGGGCCCGTTCAAGTTCGCCGGATGGAAAAAAGACGACATGATCCAGCTGGAGGCAAACCCTGACTACTTCGCGGGGCGGCCCTTCCTGGATCGTCTGCAATACCGTATCTTCCCCGGACAGAAGATCGAGGAGATGTATTCGAGGTTCAGCAAACGAGACCTCGAGGACACCCCAGTTCCAACAAGCGAATTGGGCACGGCGCGTGAGAGCAAACAACACCAGTTCGTAAGCCGACCCATTCTCGGCGTCCGGTTCTTTGGCTTCGACACCACCAAGGAGCCGCTTACCAGCCGGGAATTGCGCCAGGCATTCAATTTCGCGATCGACCGAGACGCTTTGGTGCAGAACGTTTACAAGGGACGATACAAGCCCGGTAACAGCTTCCTTCCACCAGGAACATACGGCCATGACCCCCAGTTCAAACCGTACGCCTATGATCCCGCGCGTGCGCGTGCCCTGTTAATAAAGGCCGGATTCCCGGACGGGAAAGGCCTGCCCGTTTTTCAAGTCTGGTCCAACCCGCGTTCGGAAATCGTCGAACGGGAACATGCAACCCTTCGACAGCAACTGGCCGAAATCGGCGTCCAGATCGAATTCCGCTACAATACGGATTTTCCGGCCTTCAACCGCGACATGTACGACGGGAAGATGCCCATCTTTCGATATGGCTGGGTCGGCGACGTCCCTGAGCCGGAGAATTTTCTCTACCGCCTCTTCCATTCGCAGGGTCGGAACAACATGACGCGCTACCGAAACCCGCGGGTGGACCGACTACTCGACGAAGCCCGCATTCAGCAGAATCTTCCGAAGCGCGTGATCTTGTACCGCGAGGCGGAGCGATTGATCCTCGACGATGCACCGATCATCCCCTTGAACTACTACAGTTACGAGCGGATCTTCCAACCGTATGTGCGAAGCATCGAGGTGAACGCCCTGGGCGATCCATACATCCCCATGCGAAAGATCTGGCTGGCAAAATCTCCGGGACGCGAATGAGTCCGTTCAAGAGGTTCCACTGGCTCGCGTGGGCCGAACGATTGAGCTTCCGGGTCAAACTCGCCCTGCTGGTGAACCTGCTCATCGTGTTGCTGATCGGCAGTTCGGCTTTTCTGGTCGAGCAGCGGCAGCGGACCGCCATCGTCCAGGAAGTCGAGAAGCGCGCGCTCGTCATGGTCGAAGCGCTGGCGGGTTCGGTGGCCAGCGATCTTCTGACTTACAACTATGTGTCCATCGAGCAAACGCTGGATCAGTTCAAGAAGAAACCGGATCTCGTATACGCCGTGGTCCTCGACAAGGAAGGCAACGTCGCCGCGCAGTTCATCCCAGACTACCCGCTCGGTCAACTGCTACAACGACGGAACGACGTGAAGCCCGGCGACGCGACCGTGGACCAGCTCCATCTTCCCGGTACCGAGCGGGAGACGGTATATGACGTGCGACTTCCCGTGACCATCGAGGGATCGCAAGAAACGTGGGGGGTGATCCGCCTTGGAGTCTCCCTCCAGGCCATGCATCAGGAAATCACTCGGACGCGCTGGCAGATCGCAGGGTTCGTGCTTCTCGGGCTGCTGATCGGAAGCGTCGGCTCCATTTTTCTGGCGCGGCGTACGGCCCGGCCGATCCAGGCGCTGATGCGCGGCGTGGCCGCCGTCGGCCGCGGCGAGTTCGACCATCGGATCGAGATCACCTCGCGAGATGAGCTGGGACAACTGTCGGCGGCGTTCAATGAGATGATCGCCCAGCTCTCTCGGGTGCGCGACCTGGAGGATCGTCTGCGGCGCGCCGATCGCCTGGCCGCCCTGGGCACCATGGCGGCCGGGATCGCTCACGACATCCGCAATCCCCTGACCTCCATCCTGATCTTTTCGCAGCTCATGTCGCTGCATCACGACGACCCCGACGTGCGGGAAAAGTTCAACCGAGTGGTGCCACGAGAGCTGGAGCGGGTCCAGGCCGTCATCGAGGACATGATGGAACTGGCCCGCCCCGTCGCGATTCACCGGGACCCCGTCAATCTCAATGAGGTCTTCGCGCAGGTTCTGGAGCTGTTTGAAAACCAGATGGCCACTCAGAAGGTCAAGCTCGCGCAGGAGTACGATCCCGAACTGCCCTTCTGTATGGCCGACCGGAAGCGGCTGCATCGGTGCTTCAGCAATCTGGTGTCGAATGCCATCCAGGCAATGCCCGCGGGCGGCGACCTGACCGTCCGGACGGGCACGGTCCCCGCCATGGTCTTTTCCAATTCCGGCCCTCCCCACCCCCAGCCGGAACCAGCGCTTCGCGTGATGGTTACGGACACCGGCCAGGGCATTCCGGCGGATCGCCTGCCCCGCATCTTCGACCCCTTTTTCACCACCAAGGAGAAGGGGATGGGCTTGGGCATGGCCATCACCCACCGGATCGTCGAGGACCACAAGGGCACTATCGACGTCAAGAGCGAGGTCGGCCTCGGCACCACCTTCACGGTACACTTTCCTCTCAACGTGTGACGCGGGAGCCTCCCGATCACTCCATCGGCCGAGCGCTCACCGCTCCTCCTCCACTCGGGTGCCCTGCCGGTCGATCGCCAGAACTTCCGCCCGTGCCGACACGCCCGCTTGCTCGCGCCAGCAGCGCACCATCCGCGCGCCGATCTCCCCGGGATCTCCGGCCGCCAACGCCAACAATGTCGGCCCCGCCCCGCTCAGGAAACATGCCAGTGCCCCGGCGCGTTCCCCCTCGGCCAGGACCTCGGGCATGCCGGGGACCAGGGGCGCCCGGTAGGGCTGGTGCAGCCGGTCCTTGACCCCCTCGCGCAAGAGATCCAGGCGGCCCATCTGCATGGCGGCCAGGAACAGCGCCACGCGCCCGATGTTGAAGATCGCGTCGCTCCGCGGCACCGTCGGGGGCAGGGCCTGCCGGGCCTTGACGGTCGGCAGGCGGAAATCCGGAATCACGGCGACGACCTGCAACAACTCGGGAACCGGCAGCTTGACGCAGCGCACCTTTCCCCCCACCAGCGTCGCCACCGTCAGGCCGCCCAGCAGCGCCGGCGCGATGTTGTCCGGATGGCCTTCCAGCGGCAGGGCAAGATCGAGCAGTTCTTCCGGAGGTAGCGAGACCCCGGCCAGCGCCGCGGCAGCGGCTGCACCCCCCAGGACCGCCGCCGAACTGCTGCCCAGACCGCGACTCAGCGGGATCCGGTTGAGCATGCGCACCCGAAGCCCGTCCGACGGGTCTCCCAGGTACGTCAGCGTGCTCGTGACCGCCCGTGCCACCAGGTTCTGCGTACCGAGCGCCTGCAACCGATCGGCGCCCTCACCCTCGATTTCCAGGCGCACCCCGCTTCCCGTGCGCTCCAGTTCGATCTCGTTGTACAACCCCAGGGCCATGCCCAGCGCGTCAAACCCCGCTCCGAGGTTGGCCGTGGAGGCCGGCACCCGCAGCCTCACCCACCGCCGTTTTTCCATGCGGTCCTCCGTCACGTCTCGATCGACATTCCTCGTATCCCTTGTGGTTCCCTCCGGCTGTATAGCCCAGACCGGCGCGGACTGCAAGCCCCAAGCGGTCCCGGTGGGGCGAAAAGCTTGACTTCCGCAGACGCGGGGGCTATAAAACCCCGACGGAGGTAGGCATGGGACAGGGCGTGCGGCTGGCGTTCATCGGTGGCGGCAACATGGCGGAGGCTTTGGTGCGGGGGATTCTCGCGGCGCGGCGTGTGCCGCCGGAGGAGATCCTCGTCACCGACGTTCGCGACGACCGACTCGCCTATCTCAAGACCACCTATGGGATCGGCGTGTCCTCGGACAACGCCGAGGCGGCTCGACACGCCGAGACGGTGATCCTTGCCGTCAAGCCGCAGGTCATGAGCCGGGCGCTGGACGATCTGCGCAGGGTCGTCGCCGACCGGCAGCTCGTCATCTCGATTGCCGCGGGCATTTCCACCACGACCCTTGCCGACGCCTTTCTTCGCCCCGTCCGGGTCATCCGCGTGATGCCGAACACGCCGGCCCTGGTTCTGGAAGGCGTCAGCGCTCTCGCCCGAGGGACCCATGCCACACCCCAGGATCTCGAGACCGCCCGCGACCTGTTCGAAGCCGTGGGGCGGGTCGTCGTCGTGGACGAGGCGCTGATGGACGGTGTCACCGGCCTCTCGGGCAGCGGACCCGCGTATGCCTTCCTGATCATCGAGGCGCTCGCCGACGCCGGGGTCAAGGTCGGCTTGCCGCGCGACACGGCCGTGGCCCTCGCCGCCCAGACCCTGCGGGGCGCTGCCCGCATGGTCCTGGACACCGGAAAGCATCCGGGCGAGCTCAAGGACATGGTCACGTCCCCCGGCGGGACCACCATTGCAGGGCTGCACGCCCTCGAACAGGGGGCCGTCCGCGCCGCCCTCATCAACGCGGTCGAGGCGGCCACACGCCGCTCGCGAGAGCTGGGAAAACCCTGATGTTCGTGTTCGCCAACTTTCTGAGTGCCATCGCCGGGGTGTTGGACGTCATCCTCACGGCATACTACTGGATCATCATCGTGCGGGCATTGCTCTCGTGGGTCAACCCGGACCCCTGGAACCCTATCGTCCAGTTCCTGCAACGGGCGACCGAACCCGTTTTGGCCCCGATCCGCCGCCGGTTGCCGACCTGGCGCGTGGGTCTCGACCTCTCGCCGCTGGTGGCAATACTGGCCGTCATGTTCGTCCAGTACTTCCTGGTGGCCTCCCTGAGAGAACTGGCCTGGAGGATGCGCTGATGGAATTCTCCCCCTTGGAGATCACGCAACGGGAGTTCGGTCGGAAGCTGCGCGGTCTGGACCCGGACGAGGTGCACACCTTTCTGGAGCAAGTCGCCGAGGAGATGACGCGGCTCTTGCAACAGAGCACCGACCAGGCCAGCCTGGTGCAGCGGTTGGAAGCGCAGATGAAAGGTCACCAGGAGCGCGAGGACGCGCTGCGAAACACCTTGGTCACCGCGCAGAAGATGACCGAGGAGATCAAGGGAAACGCCAAACGGGAGGCCGAGCTGATCATCAAGGAGGCCGAACTCCGGGCGGAAAAGCTCCTGGAGCAGGCCCACCAGAAGCTCGGCCAGGTCCAGGCAGAGGTCGCCGAGCTCCGGCGGCAGCGGGATTTGTTTGCCGCCAAGCTGCGCGGGCATTTCAAGACGCACCAGGATCTGCTGGACGCTGCCATCCCGGACAAGCCGGCGCCTGCCAAGTGACACTGGACCCACCTCTCGTGAAGCAAGAGGGACCCGATGTCCTCCTGACCATCCACGTCCAGCCCCGCGCCTCGCGAAACCATCTCGCGTTCTCCTCGGACCGGATCGTCCTGCGGCTTACCGCGCCGCCTGTGGATGGGGCCGCCAACGCCGCCTGCCGCGCCTTCCTGTCCGAACGGCTTGACGTCGCCAAATCCCGCATCACCATCGTGCGAGGGGATACGGCTCGCGCCAAGCTGTTCCGCATCCGCGATGCCGACGCCGCCGCGATTCTCAACCGCCTTCAGCCCGCCCGGCGAGAGAGCGGATCGCGGTAATCTGTGGATGATGCGGCTGTTCCCGGAGCAATCCGGGTTAGTGGGTGACCTGGAATTCGAGGCGGCCGGGAAACGGGCGCCCCCCGACGAAGAAGGACGGCAGTTCCAGTAGCAGGTAAACGGCCTCGGGCTTGAGACTCGGAAAGAGCAACATACCTTCGCGCTCGCCGCCCGGCTGGATGACCACGAAGCGGCTCAGCAGTGTGGCCTGGAGGCTCCTCAAGCGCGGCGCGGCCCCGTCGGTATCCGCCAGGCGCATGTACATTTCCTCGTAAGGAATTGTCTGGTCACGCTGCCCGTCCTGCGCCACCAGCGCCACGACCGCCGGGTCGAATTGCACCTCCTCACGGGTCTGGTTCCGGATCCGCGCCAGGAAGATTGTCGGCGGAGATTCCTGCCACAGTTCCGGTGGCCACGGAGCCACCAACCCCGGGCGATTCGCGTAGTAATGGCCCACGGCCGCCGCGTCCAGCCAGCGCACCGTCACCGCCGCACCCCCCAAGGACGCAACGATGGCCTCGCCGACAACCTGGTTGACCGGCGCCTGCTGGGACGCCGGGCGCACGATCGCCGGCCCCTTCGGCGGCTCGGTCGTCGCGCAGCTGGCCAGGACCCCACACAGGCCGAGGATCGCAACGCCGGTCCGCCACGCGCGACACCGCTGGGTCGTCCGGTTCGTCGTCATCTAGGCGATCCGCATGGCCCGGAGCCGCGCCACACGCTGTTCGACCGGTGGATGGGTGGAGAACAGATTGAGCAGGCTGGACCCGCGCAGTGGATTCACGATGAACATATGGGCGGTCGACGGATTCGCGTCCATCGGCAGCGCCGTGGCACCCCGCTCCAGCTTCTCCAGGGCGTCGGCCAGCGCCCAGGGCTTTCGACTGATCTGCGCCCCGGTCGCATCCGCCAGGTATTCCCGCGCCCGCGAAATGGCCATCTGGATCAACATCGCCGCCAGAGGGGCCAGGATCGCCAGCAGGATCATGCCGACGATGCCACCACCGCCGCCGCCCTCCTCGTCATCCTGATTCCGGGCGCCCCCGAACATGGCCGCGAACTGCGCCATGCGGGCCAGCATCATGATGGCCCCGGCCATGGTGGCGGCGATGGTCGAGATCAGGATATCCCGGTTGCGGACATGACCCAGTTCGTGGGCCATGACCCCTTCCAGCTCGTCCGGGGAAAGGATGCGCAGGATGCCTTCGGTGGCGGCCACGGCGGCGTGCTGGGGATTCCGTCCAGTGGCGAAGGCATTCGGGGTGTCCGTGGGAATGATGTACACCTTCGGCATGGGCAGGCCGGCCTGCTGGGCCAGACGCCGGACCAGGGCGTGGAACTGCGGCGCCTGGGCTTCGCTCACTTCCTTCGCCCCGTACATCCAGAGAACCACCCGATCGGACCACCAGTACGAGGCGAAGTTCATCAGGCCGGCGAACAGAAACGCCACCACCATCCCCTGCTCGCCGCCGAGCATGCCGCCGATCAGGATGAAGAGAACGGTCATCGCCGCCAACAGGGCCGCGGTCTTCACCGAATTCGACATCGCGTTAACTCCTTTACTCTTTCATTTCACGTCGGCAACGGCCGGGTGACTCGTCCATAACGGATTCGAGCATACGAGAGGGATCAGGGACTGTCAAGGACGCCTCCGGCCTCAGTCTTCCTCGACGGGAATGTGCCGCACGATCCCCTTGCGTCCGACGGGGACCAATCCTTCGCCATGGGCCTGGCCCTGGGCCCGCTCCTTGAACTCCGATTCCATCCGACGGAGAACCTCCTGGAGCATCTCATTCATACGCCCCTGCATCTCCCCCATCCGCTCACGCATGTTGAGGATCACCTCGACGCCGGCAAGGTTGACCCCCAGTTCCTTGGTCAGTCGCAGGATCAGTTCGATGCGCGCCAGATCGTCCTCGGAGTAGAGGCGGGTGTTCCCGTCGGTCCGCGAGGGCCGGAGCAACCCTTCCCGCTCATAGGCGCGGAGCGTCTGGGGGTGCACATCGAACATCTCGGCCACCACGCTGATCATATAGAGAGGCCGCCTGGTTTTTGGCATCGTCCCTCACCTGCCGATCGAAGCGCCCGGCGCCCGCGTTAGCCGTTGTCAAAGAATAAGTTGAGCGGAGACATTCCGAAACGGCATAAGGAGCCGTAACGAAATAGAAAGAGATGTCTAGGTTATTTCGTAACGGCTCCTTAGTGTCGGGGCCGCGGGTCCTCCGGATTCAGCCGCGCGAATTCCCGCAGGAGTTCCTGCGAACGAACGTCGAGGTTCTTGGGAGCCACGATCTTGACGCCCACGAACTGATCGCCCTGCCCACCCCCCTTCAAATGCGGCACGCCCTTTCCGCGCAGGCGGAACATCTGCCCACTGCTGGTCTCGGGCGGGATGCGCATGGTCGTGACGCCGTCGATCGTCGGGACATCGATGCGCGCACCGAGGGCCGCTTCCGTGATGGTGATCGGCACCTCCACGTGGAGGTTGTCCCCCTTCCGTTCCAACAACGGATGGGGGCGCACCCGGGTCACGATGTACAGATCGCCGGGCGGACCCCCGTTCGCGCCGGGTTCGCCCTTTCCCTGCAGCCGGATGCGAGAGCCCGTATCCACCCCGCCGGGGATCTTGACCGCAATGCGCTCGGTCCCGAAGGTCGTCCCCCGACCGCCGCAACTGCTGCAGGCCTCCCGGGCGATCTTGCCGTTGCCGCGGCAGCGGGGACACGCGTCGGATGTTCGCCGCAGGCCACGGCCGCCCCGACGGCCGCTTCCACCGCAGTCGGGACAGGCGTCCAGCGAACTCCCGGGCTTGGCCCCCGATCCGCGACAAGCGTCGCACGGAGAGTGCCTCTGCACGCTAATCTCGGTGGCGAGGCCCCGCACAGCATCGACGAAATTGATGTCCAGGCTGTAGTGAACGTCCTCCCCTGCGGCCGGGCCCTCCGTCCGGACGCCGCCCTGGCCGCCGAAGAGATCGGAGAGGAAATCCCCGAGATCGCCGAACCCACCGGATCCGTAGTTCACCCGGCTGAAATCGAACCCACCCGGCCCGGCCCCCGGTTGCGGCCCGCCCGCAGTCCGCGCGTATCCGTCATGGCCGAACTGATCGTACTGGCCCCGCTTCTCCTGGTCGCTGAGGACCTCGTAGGCCGCCGTGACCTCCTTGAATTTTCCCTCGGCCGTCTTGTCCCCGGGATTCACGTCGGGGTGATATTTCCGCGCCAACTTGCGATAGGCGCGCTTGATCTCCTGGGTCGAGGCGCCCCGGGTCAAGCCCAGCACGTCATAGTAATCCCGCTTTGCCATGCGTCACTCTCGCCAGTTCCGCATCGGTTCGCCCGTCACGCGGCCTCGATGGAGACCTGCCGTGGTTGAGACTCCGCGCGCTTCGGCAACCGAACCTCCAGCACGCCGTCCCGACAAGTGGCCCGGATCCCGTCCGGATCTACCAGGGGCGGAAGCGTCAAGCGCCGGATGAACACGCCGTGCCGGCACTCAATCTGCTGGATCTGCTCGCGCCGAAACGAGGGGTCGGGCGGTCGTTCGGCCCGAATCGTCAGGACGCCTTCCGCAACTTCGATCCGAATCTGGCGCACGGAAATCCCTGGAAGCTCGACCTGAATCCGGAGATCCGTCTTGGTTTCGCAGACATCGACCGGCGGCGTCCAGGCCCCCTCGGCGGATTGCGCCCCGCCTGCGCCTTGGCTCTGGAGGGTCTCGAAGAGCCGACTCATCTCCTGCTTGATCAGCAGCAGATCCCCTAGCGGATCCCATCCGGGACCAGGCCACGGCTGCACGGCCACGACGCACCTCCGACGATCCGTTTACCCACACCCCTCGGCCCGGACGGGCGCAGGGGTTCCGTTCGCGCGATGCAGCGGACTCACCGCACGTCGATGGAAATCCGCTTCGGCTTGGCCCCCTCCGCCTTCGGCAGCGTCAACTCCAGGACGCCATCTCGAAACACCGCGCGGATGGTCTCCTGGTGCACCACAGACGGCAGGGTGAAGGCGCGGTGAAAGCTGCCGTAGGCCCGCTCGATCCGAAGGTAACTTTCCTCCTGCACGTCCTTGGCAAACCGCCGCTCCCCCTTGAGCGTCAGCGTATTCTCGTGAAGCTGGATCTGGATATCCTCCCGGGAAACCCCCGGAAGTTCCGCCTTCATGACGATCGCATCTGTCGTCTCGTAGATGTCCACGGACGGCGTCCAGGTCGTGGCCGATACCCCCTCCTCGCCTCGCGACCGAGAGAGGGTCTGCTCGAAGAGCTTATTCATCCGATCTTGGATCGACACGAGGTCGCGAAACGGATCCCATTTCACTACCGCCATAGCGCGCCCCCTTGCGGCTACTTCTTCCCCTTGCCGAGATCCTCGAACTCCGCATCCACGACCTCACCCTCGCCGGCCGGACCCGGTTTGTGCTGAGACTCGCCGCCTTCGGTCGGGGTGTCGGCGGGCTGCTTCTCCTTCGCCTGCCGATACATCACCTCGGCCAGGCGATGCGAGGCCTTGGTGAGCGTCTCCATCGTCGCACGGATCTTGTCCATGTCTTCGCTCTTGAGGGCCTCCTTCGCCGCCGCCAGGGCATCCTCGATCGGCTTGATGTCGCTGACCGGAATCTTCTCCCGATTCTCGTTCAGCATCTTCTCCGTATTGTACACCAGGCTGTCCGCCTGGTTACGCCCCTCGATATCGGCCCGGCGTTTCTTGTCTTCGTCGGCATGCCGATCCGCGTCCTTGACCATCTTGTCGATGTCGTCCTTCGACAAACCGGAGGAGGCCGTGATGGTGATCGCCTGCTCCTTGCCGGTGGCCATGTCCTTGGCGGACACGTTCACGATGCCGTTGGCATCGATGTCGAAGGTGACCTCGATCTGTGGAATCCCCCGAGGCGCCGGCATGATACCGACCAGATGAAACTTCCCCAGCGTCCGGTTGTCCCGGGCCATTTCGCGCTCGCCTTGCAGGACGTGGATCTCGACGCTCGTCTGGCTATCAGCGGCCGTCGTAAAGATCTCGCTCTTACGCGTCGGGATGGTGGTGTTGCGTTCGATCAAGCGTGTCAACACACCGCCCAGCGTCTCGATCCCCAGGCTCAGCGGGGTCACGTCGAGCAGAACCACATCCTTGACGTCCCCCACCAGGACGCCCGCCTGGATGGCAGCGCCGATGGCCACGACCTCGTCCGGGTTCACCCCCTTGTGCGGCTCCTTCCCAAAGAACTCCTTCACCGCCTGCTGGACCTTGGGCATGCGGGTCTGCCCGCCCACCAGGACCACTTCGTCGATCTGGCTGGCGTTGAGCCCGGCATCCTTCAACGCCTGGCGGCATGGACCAATCGTCCGCTGGATCAGATCGTCCACCAACTGTTCCAGCTTCGCCCGCGTCAGCTTGAGGTTGAGGTGCTTCGGCCCAGAGGCATCCGCCGTGACGAACGGCAGGTTGATCTCGGTCTCGAGCGTCGTGCTCAGCTCACACTTCGCCTTCTCCGCCGCCTCCTTCAGTCGCTGCAGGGCCATGCGGTCCTTGCTCAGGTCGATCCCTTGGTCCTTCTTGAACTCGTCCACCAGCCAGTTCATGACTCGCTCGTCGAAGTCGTCGCCACCGAGATGGGTGTCCCCATTGGTGGACTTGACCTCAAAGACTCCCTCGCCCAACTCCAGGATGGAGATGTCGAAGGTGCCGCCGCCCAGATCGAAGACGGCGATCTTCTCGTCCTTCTTCTTGTCCAGACCGTAGGCCAGCGAGGCCGCCGTCGGCTCGTTGACGATACGCAGAACTTCCAGCCCCGCGATCTTACCGGCATCCTTGGTGGCCTGCCGCTGACTATCGTTGAAATAGGCCGGGACGGTGAGGACCGCCTGTGTCACCTTCTCGCCGAGGTACGCCTCGGCCGACTCCTTCAGTTTCTGAAGGATCATGGCCGAGATCTCGGGCGGCGAATATTGCTTCCCGCGGGCCTCCACGCGGACGTCACCGTTGCCGAACCGTACCACCTTGTATGGGACCAGCTTGATCTCGTGGCTCACTTCGTCGTACCGCCGGCCCATGAAGCGTTTGATCGAGAAGATGGTGTTCTCTGGGTTGGTGATGGCCTGGCGCCGGGCGACTTGCCCCGCCAGTCGCTCCCCGTCCTTGGAGAAGGCGACCACGGACGGAGTCAGGCGACCGCCTTCTGTGTTGGTGATAACAACCGGGTCACCGCCTTCCATGACGGACACCACCGAGTTAGTCGTTCCGAGGTCGATCCCGATCACCTTTCCCACGGCTATCCTCCTGTTTATGTTGCGGAATTCATAGGTATTGAAGCCATGAATATCTTGCGCTTGAATCACACGGACTTCAATATAAAACCTGAGCCGATATCTGTCAAGCATCATCGAAAGAAAGTCCGGCGTCCCTGGTTGGTGATGGTGGCACGCGGAGCGTCGGATCCCAACAACCCGTCTTGCTGTTGCGTGGTGCGCCTCGCCCCCGCCTCGATATCTTTGTTGACAGTCCGGCGTAGCTATCTTCTAATGTGACGGCAACTAGTTAATCGACGAGTCCCCCAAAGGACGGCGGACCATGCCGACTTCTCGCTGGTTCAGGTTTTTCACCTACGCCGTGTATGCCCTGGCGTTCTTCAGCCTCGGGATTTATGTCCACACGGCTCTCACAAAACCGGCCGCTACGCCCGGTTGGCAATCCCCTCGCGGGCCGGTGGGCGCGCCGACCGTCGCGACGTCGCCGGACAGGGGGGGTGCCGACAACCCGTTCATCCAAGTCGCGGAGCAGGTCACGCCATCCGTGGTCAACATCAGCACCGTCTCCTCCGGCAAGGGGAGGACGCCCAACGAACTCTTTCGCCCATTTGGAAACGACCCATTCTTCCGCGATTTCTTTGACCGATTTTTCGAGGGGATGCCGCGCCGGCGCCAACAGACAAGCCTCGGGTCCGGCGTGATCATCGACAAGAGTGGCCTGATCCTCACCAACAATCACGTCATCAAGGATGCCGATGAGATCACCGTCCGCTTTTCCAACAAACAGGAGGTCAAGGGAAAGGTGGTCGGGACAGACGCCAAGACCGATTTGGCCGTGATTCGAGTCGGCGCGAAGGATGAGCTCCCCGTCGCTCGCCTTGGGAACTCAGAGGCCCTGCGGGTCGGCGAGTGGGCGATCGCCATCGGGAATCCGTTCGGCCTGGATCATACCCTGACGGTGGGCGTCGTCAGCGCCACGGGGAGGTCCGAGGTCGGCATTGCCGCGTACGAGAACTTCATTCAAACGGACGCCTCCATCAACCCCGGGAACAGCGGGGGGCCCCTCCTGAACGTCCGTGGCGAGGTGATCGGCATCAACACGGCCATCGTCGCGTCCGGTCAGGGTATCGGTTTCGCGATCCCGATCAACCTGGCCCGCAAGGTGATGGACGATTTGGTCAAGAAGGGAAAAGTCACCCGCGGGTGGCTTGGTATTGGAATCCAGCCGCTCACACCTGAGCTGGCCAAGAGTTTCGGCGTCTCGGGTGAAGGTGTCCTGGTCAACCAGGTCATGCCCAAGAGTCCTGCCGAGGCCGCCGGCCTCAAGGCCGGAGACTTGATCCTCAGTATCGACGGCAAGAGCATCAAGGATCCGCGGGAGTTAACGCGGCTCATTGCCGACGCAGACATCGGCAAGGGCCTGGATTTGATCGTCCTGCGGGAGAAAGAGAAACGGTCCGTCAAGGTGCAGGTCGGCGAGATGCCGGCCTCGTGACCCGACAATCTCTGGGGGGACGACCACGATGCCGAATACGCCAAAATCCTCCCAGTTCGTCGTCGTCCTGGTGACCTGTCCGAATCGCCAGGCCGGTGAAACCATCGGCCGGATCCTCGTCGAAGAACATCTGGCCGCCTGCACCAACGTTATCCCGGGAGTCACCTCGATCTATCGGTGGCAAGGCAAGGTGTGTCGGGATCGGGAGGTCCTCCTCCTGATCAAGACGCGCCGATCGCGCTTCGCGGCGCTGACAGGTCGGGTGCGAGACCTCCATTCGTATGCCGTCCCGGCGATTGTCGCCGTACCGGTTGCTGCAGGCTCCCCCCCATATCTCGCGTGGATGCTGGACACCACCGCGTGACGGCATCCAACTCCACACCATCGTGCGAGGCGCCGCCGTCGCATGGTGACCGGCCGCACGGCCTGCCGCCCGGCGAGGTCTTGGAAGCCCGCCGAATTGCTAACCACCTCGCACCAAACGTTTCCGCGCCCCGGGGTGGTCGGAAACCTAGAAGAGCTTGACAAAGGGCGAGGTACCCGTTAAAAAGTTGGCGTTCGTCGGCCCGCTCGCTCAGGGGTTGTCGAGGATGACCGAAAAGGATCGCCGTCCTCGCTGGACATTTCATGCCAGCGAGGCCTGGTGGGGGTTCCTCATGGCCTTCCGGCAGTTCCCTGGACTCCGGGTGAGTATCGTGCTGGCGATCGTCGCCGCATGCGGCGCCGGCTGCACCGCTGGCCGCGTTCCCGCCTCTGGATTCCAGCCAACCGACCAATCGACTGCGAAGAGCCTTCCCGGAGACCCTGTCGCCGTGACGGACAGCGGACAGACCGCGGCGCTGGGCGTGCCGTGGAAGAGCGCATCGGCCCCGCCCCCCACCCCACCGTCGCCTTTGGCGCTTGCCATGGCTCGTGCCGACTCGCATTATGAGCGAGGGCTGCTGGCCATGCGGAATGGGAAGACGGACCAGGCCGAGTGGGAGTTCGATGCGGCCCTGGAGTCCCTGCTGGACACGGGACTGTCGCCGGCCCTGCCCCCTCGCCTCCTGGGAACCGATCGCTCGTCTACGGTGTCGCTCCACGGCTGGCTCGCCCCTGCGACGCGCGCCCCTCAGCCCGTGACCGAAAGCCTGCCCCAGGATCCGGACCAGCCGACACAAGACGCGGCGGCGCTCCTGGAACCCAACGATTTGCAGGCGGTCGGAAAGGATCTACCGGTTGACACCGGCGCGGTGCCCGACCCCAAACTCGGGGAATTCCAGTTCCCGATCGTGTACAACGACCAGGTTAAGACGTTTGTCGGGTACTTCCAGACCCGCAAATGGGCCGTGGTCGCCCGCGCCTTCGAGCGCGCCAGCCGCTATCTACCCATGATGCGGAAGGTCTTTCAAGAAAAAGGTTTGCCGGAAGAACTCATCAACCTGGCGTTCATCGAGAGCGCCGTGAACCCCTGGGCGACCTCCAAGGCCAAGGCGGCGGGCATCTGGCAGTTCATGGCGGGGACCGGCCGCCTCTACGGGATGCAGGTGTCCTGGTGGGTGGACGAGCGCCGGGATCCCGAGAAGGCCACGCGCGGCGCCGCCGAGTACCTCAAGAACCTCTACCGGATGTTCGATTCCTGGGAGCTCGCCCTGGCCGCCTACAACGCCGGCGAGGGGGCGGTGCAGCGGGCCATCGACCGGCAGCGCACCCGGAACTTCTGGGCGTTGCGGCTTCCCAAGGAAACACAACTGTTCGTCCCGGCCTTCATGGCGATGACCATCATCTCGAAGGACCCGGAGCGGTACGGGTTCTCGCCACCACCCGACGACCCCTTCGAGACGGATCTCGTCACGCTGGATCAACCCGCGGATTTCCGCAGCCTCGCGCAGGCGGCGCGCACCTCTGCAGAACGCCTGCGCGAGTTGAACCCGGAGTTGATCCGCTGGTCCACACCCCCAGGCGTCGCGCGGTACACCCTCCGGATCCCGGCGGGCGTCAAGGCCGACTTCCTGGAGGAGCTCGCCGAGATTCCCGTCTCGCAGCGGGTTGGCTGGATCACCCATCGCGTCCGGAAGGGCGAAACCGCTCCCGTGATTGCCAAGCGGTACGGCGCCAGCCTGCAGGCGGTCCTGGACATGAACGGACTCGGCAAGCGCCCGTCCCTGAAGCCTGGCAGCTCCCTTCTGGTTCCCACCTCGGCCACGCTGCCGACTACGGGAACCGCCGCGACCGATGCGGGCCGCGCCAAGCAGGAGGCGTCGCGCACGAAGACAGCGTCGCGGCATACCGTCAAGAAAGGGGAGACGGTAGCCCAGGTCGCGCAGGCGTACAGTGTGTCGAGCGACGACCTCCGGCGCTGGAACGGCCTGTCGCGAACCGCCTCCTTGAAACCAGGCCAGACCCTGAAGGTGACCGCCCCGAGCGCAAAGATGTCCACCGCCGGCCTCCAGAAACAGACGTCCAGCGCGTCGGACAAACCGTCCCCAGTCCCGACCCCCGCCCGGCGGTACACCGTCAAGCACGGGGACACGCTGGCTGCCATCGCCCGCACCCACGGCGTCACGATGGCAGACCTCCGGCGCTGGAACGGCCTGTCGCGAACCGCCTCCTTGAAACCAGGCCAAGAGCTACGCATCGTCGCCCCTCAGTCCTGAGACAGATCGCCCGGACCGACTCCCCGCCCCCACCACACAGCAAGTCTCTGGCCCTCGGTGGCGTGTGCGCACCCCTCGCCGCCCTCGGGTTCGGCGACGCTCTCGCGACACCCGCCCAAAACACCAGTGCCCCCGTAAGAAACCCCCGGGGGCACTGGTGAGACCACGCGATGACCGGCAGTCGGCGGCTACTTCCCCCGCGTGTGAATCCCCTTGGCTTGTGCCGCCGCCCAGGCCTTGTCGCGGCCGGCATGGCAACTCAAGCAGGCGAAGTCCGCCGTAAGCTTCCCGGTGGCGAACTTCCCGTCCGGCGAGAACATCTCGTCGGTCGGGCCGAGACTGATCTTGAAGATGTGCGTCTTGATGTCCCCAACGTATTTCCCGAAGCTCTCCGCGCTCCTCCCGGCGGCCGGCATGTGGCACTCGGTGCACTGGACGAGGGATTTCTCGTGCCGGCTGCCCTTGAAATCGGTCGCCTCTTTGACGTGGCAATTCTCGCAGCCAAGCTTCCGCGAGATGGCCGCGCGCTTGTGGGGGTCATGGCACGTCACGCAGGTGACCTTCCCGGCGTGTGGGCTGGCGAGGAGTTCGTTGTATTGCTCGTGGTGGGAGATGAATCCACCGCCGGCCGGGATGCGCTCCTTGGCGCCACGGATGTGGCACTTCCCGCAGGCCGCATCGGACCGATCCACCTTGACGTTGGTCTTATTGGGGGCGGCCACGTGCGGCTTGCCCGGCCCGTGGCACTCCTCGCAGGTGATCCCGGGGAAGACCCAAGTCCCCACCATTCCCGGACGGCCATCCTGATTGCCATCCTTGCTGTACGCCGTCATGTGGCACGGTCCGCAGTCATACTTCGTGACTTTCCCGGCCTCGTAATCCACCCACCGGCCGGTCGCGGTGTTGTACTGATTCTTGCCGGGCTTATCTTTGCCCGGGCCGGTTTTCGTGATGATGTAACCCTGCTGGTCAATGTAACGGGCCTTGCGGGTGGCCCCACCGATCACGTAGGGGATGTCATTCCAGGTATAGCCGTCCGGAAGTGGGATCCCCCAGGCTCGGACCTCGGCCGCAGGTCGCAGCTTCTTCGGATGCCCGTGGTCCCGGTAGTAATTGTAGATCTGCTCGTGGCACATGGCGCACGCCTGTGCGCCGACGTATCCCTTCGCGGCCGCGGGCGCGGCAGGGATCTCGGTGGGAAGCGTGAGGACCATCCTGCCGCCGGCGCCCATCTGGGCCCCGCATCCGACCACACCGAACCACACGGCCGCGGAAAGAACCCAGGGGGCACACGCGTGGCGCGCTGCGCTTGGCGAAAGCATGCCGACCCCTCCCTTTCTCATCTCATTCCGGCGGAGGACACGAAGAAAGCATTCTTCACTCCGCCCCCCCGCAGAGCGATGCGGGGCAGTTCACCTCCTACCACTCGACGCCTGATCCAGTCAAACAAGAAATGGTGCAGTGCACGATGAGGTAACCAGCCCCCCCGTCGGTACCTGGCCGGACCGCATCCGCGAATGGAGTCGGCGCCGCTTTTCTGGTATAGTTCCGCACACTCGGGTGACATCATGGCACGGGGGCGTCCGGGATGCGAGTTGTCGTCCAACGCGTGATACGAGCGGAGGTCCGGGTCGGTGGGGCGCCGGTCGGCGCCATCGGTCCGGGGCTTCTCCTATACGCGGCCTTTCGCGGAGGGGATGGGGAGCAGGACCTTGCCTGGATGGCGGAGAAGATCGTCTCCTTGCGCGTCTTCGAGGACGAGCAGGGCAAGATGAACCGCTCGGCGCTGGACGTGGGCGGAGACCTCCTGGTCGTGTCCCAGTTCACATTGTACGGCGACGCGCGCAAAGGACGGCGACCGAGTTTCGACCGGGCCGCCCCGGCGGAGACGGCGCGGGCCCTGTTCGAGAAATTCATTGACAGACTTCGACCCTCGGGGCTTATAATTCAATCCGGCCGTTTTCAAGAAACCATGCAGGTGGAATCGGTCAACGACGGTCCGGTCACGATTCTTATCGATTCGCCGACGGGCTGAACCCCGTCGAAATCATCGGAGTATGCCATGGGAGCGAATCTTCCCGGGGCCGGCGAGGCCCCGGATTCCTCCACCATGGCTCGCCCGACGCAGCCGGAGCACCGCGGGCGAGCCTTTTTTTTCGCCCGGCGTCGGACGAGTCACCCGCAGGAAACTGGGCTCCATCGGGCCGTGGATCGCCTGCTCGAGGTGGCGCCACTGCTCACCACCTTGCTGCTGGTGTCCGTCTACCCCCTGCTGCGATACCTGCTCCGCGATCCCTTCCCGGCGGAGCTTTTCCGGTTCGCATTCATCGCCTTCTGGATCGGTTTCCTGATCGTCAACATGGTGCGCGCCCAGAAGACGCGCCAGACCATCCTGCAGAACCTGGAGACAGACTGGCTCGGCCGACTGCGATCCGTCGCCGCGCCGCTGAGTCACTATGTCATCTTCATGCCGCTCAAGAACGAGGGGAACCGCCACGTCCTCTTCCAAACCTTCCGGTCGGTGGAGCGACTCAATTATCCCGCGTCGTTGGTGACCCTGATGCCTATCGTGGAGGCGGACGACCAGGTGACCCTGGAAAAGCTCTCCGAGGTGGTGTCGTCCTTCCGGCACCGCATCCGGGTGGAGCCGTTCGTGTACCCGGCCGACGGCCTGCCCGTGAAGTGCAAGGCCACCTCGGTGACCACGGCGGGCCGGCACCTGGCCGAACGCGTGGACCGGGGAGAATTCCCGGCGGGCCCGGGCGGTGTCAAGGTCCTTATCATCGACGCCGACACCATCCTCCACGAGCAGGACCTCGGTTTCCGGGAGACGACACACCGCGACGAAGAGGCCACGGCCGTCGCGCGGGGGCTTCGCGGCGTCGTCCTGCAATCGCTGACCACGTACACGGCCAACTACTGGAAGGTCCCGATGCTCCCCCGCCTGCACAACACCGGGTTCGTCCTGTACCAAATGGGCAAGATGCAGACGCAGGGCGACTACCTGGTGCTGGGGCCGGGCACCAGCATGGATCTCCAGGCGTTCCGCGCGGTGGAGTACTTCGAGCCCAATCGCCACAACGAGGACATGCAGTTCCGCTACAAGGTGGTCATGGAGGGCTACCGGGTCGCCCCCCTGAAGATCCCCACCTGGGGCCAGGCGCCGCTCACGACCCGCGAATCCTGGGGGCAAATCGCTCGCTGGGCGCGGGGGGCGGTAGACGTGAAGTTCGTGGTCCGCTACCGCCGGATGTGTCCTCGTGCGTCTGTGACGTTCTTCCGGAGCAAGACCTTCCAGGCGCTCCGTGCCCTGCTCGCGAACGCCATGCCGCCGCTGACCGTCCTCTTGCCGGCACAACTCATCCTGATCTCCTGGATCAGTCCCTGCGTCCGGGAACTGTGGCCGGTGCCGGTGTTTCTCTCGCCGGATGTCCTTGCGCTGAAACAGGCGGGAAAGAGCCTGTGCGTCAGCCCGATGGCGGCATTCAACTTGGTTTTTCAGACGATCGTCCTCACCGGGTCCACACTCCTGGGAATGGTGGTCATTCCGCACACCATGAAGCCGATCATCTACCAGCCCACCCCGCGCCGTTGGCGCCGGAGTCGCACGTTTGCCGAGTGGTTCCGGTTGGTCTTCTCTCCGATCAACCTCCACTCCTACTTCCTGATGGCCACCGCCCAGCTCTACATGCAGGGAAAGTTGGCCTTGGGTCTTCCCATCGCCCACACCCCGGTCACGCGGAAATGACCGGGCGCGGCGGCCGGCGCCAGAAGCCGCCCCCTGATTTCGGTCCTTCCGACGAACCAGCTGAGAACTGAACGCTGATGGCGGAACCTTCGTCCATGCGAATCGGCCTCTTCACCAATAACTACCGACCGCTGGCCAACGGCCTGGTAACGTCCATCGACACCTTCGCCCAGGCGTTCCGCCGTGCCGGCCACCAGGTCACCATCGTGGCCCCGCGGTACCACAACACACCATCCGATCTGGACACCGTCCTGCGCGTTCCGGGTTTCCGGGCGCCGACCCATCACGCGTACGTCCTCCCGATTCCCTGGTGGCCGGGGATCCGGCAGACGATTGCTAGGCTGGACCTGGATGTCTATCACGCGCAACACCCCTTTCTCTTGGGCGCCGCCGCGGCACGCTGGGCTCACCGGGCGAACCGACCCCTGGTCTTCACGTACCACACCCGTTACGATCGATACGCCCATTACGTTCCCGGGCCGTCCCGCATCGTCGCGACCATGGCGCTCCGTCGGGCCCTCGCGTTCGCCCAACGGGCGGACTTGGTCATTGCCCCGACCCCGTCGGTGGCTCGCGATCTCTGCACGCTGGGGGTACGGACGCCAATCGAGATCGTCCCCACGGGCGTAACCCTTCCGACAACGGACGGTACGGACCGCCGGACGAGTCGCCGCCTACTCGGCCTGGACGACGGAAACCCGCTGTGCCTCTCGGTGGGGCGGCTTGCCAAGGAGAAGAACCTGGCGTTTCTCCTGCATGGCTTCCACCATATCGTGCGCGCCCTTCCCGCCGCCCGGCTGGTGCTGGTGGGGGACGGCGACGAGCGCCTGGCTCTGGAACGCCTGGCGCGCGACCTCGGCGTCCGGCCGAGCGTCCGGTTCGTCGGGGCGGTCCCACGCGAGCGGGTCGTGGAGTACACGCGGGCGGCCGATCTGTTCCTCTTTCCGTCGAAGTCGGAGACGCAGGGGTTGGCAGCGCTGGAGGCACTGGCGGCCGCGGTTCCAGTCGTTGCCGTGGCATCCGAGGCAGCGACGGACCTCTTGCAGGGCGAGTCCGCGGGCGTCCTGTGTCCCGAGGATCCGAAGGCCTTCGCCGAGGCCGTCACAACGCTGTGGGCGGCTCCAGACCGGCGACTCGCGATGGCGGACGCAGGCCGACGGCTCGCGGCGCAGTTCACGCCCGAGGCAAGTGCCGCCACGCTGCTCGGCCTGTACGCGGAGCTGCTGCCCGCCCGGCGTCTCGCGCCGGCGGCCGCACGCGCCGATGCCCTTCGCTCGACGGAGGCGCGGACGTGAACCATCCCGACCTCGACCGATTCCTCGAGTCGCTGGTGGTGGAACGCGGCCTCCGGCAGAACAGCCTGGAGGCGTACCAGCGCGACCTCATCCGCTATCTGGCCCACCTCGCGGGTCGAGGGCGAGAGGCGACCGCCCTGGATCGGACAGACGTTCCCCGTTACCTGCTCACCCTGCGTGAGGCGGGGCTCAACCCCCGCTCTGTCGCGCGGCATCTCTCGGCCATCCGCCAGTTTCACCGTTTTCTGGTCCGGCAAGGACAGGCCGCAGAGGACCCGACCGCGCACCTGGAGGCCCCGCGCCCTTGGCGGCGACTACCCGGAGTGTTGAGCAGCGAGGAGGTGGACCGCCTCCTGGCGGCGCGCCAGGTCACCACGCCGCGGGAGCTGCGCAATCGGGCCATGCTGGAGTTGATGTACGCCTCCGGCCTGCGCGTATCCGAACTGGTGGGCCTGCGCCTGGGAGATGTGGATCTCGGCGTGGGGATCGTGCGGGTGGTGGGAAAAGGCGACAAGGAGCGGTTGGTGCCGGTCGGCGACGCCGCCGCCGAGAGTCTGCAAGCCTACCTCCGCGACGGCCGCCCTCGTCTGGCGAAGAGCCACCCGTCCGATTACCTCTTCCTGGGCCGCCACGGCCGCGGGCTCACGCGCCAGATGTTCTGGCAGCTCATCAAGAAGGTCGCCCTCGCCGCCGGCATCACCACATCGGTGACACCCCACACGCTGCGCCATTCCTTTGCAACCCACCTGCTGGAACGGGGGGCGGACCTCCGTTCGGTCCAGCTCATGCTGGGCCACGCGGACATCGGCACCACGCAGATCTACACGCATCTCAGCCGGGCCCACCTGAAGACGATCTACGACAAGTTCCACCCACGGGCGTAACTCTCCACCACGTTGGTGCGGTGGGACTGAGTACGAATGTGCTCTTCGGGTTGGCGCAACCGTCGCCGCACCGGCGGCATACGGCCTGACGCCGGTGACGGCCGCTCCGGGAGGGTGAGCGATAACGGAGTTGACGCTCAGAATCTATCATGGGATAAGAGCCTACCTGTTCGCGTCCCGCGGGATCACGAAGCGATCGATGGGTCCTCGCAAGGGGAGAAGACGCAGCGGGCTCTGGTGTGCGCCGCTCTCGATGAAACGCGATGGTCCTCCGAGCGCGCCCTCCGCTCGAATCGATGATGCGCCCCTTCCCATCAGCGCCGCGATCGTCAAAACCTGCCTGGGCCCGTGGCGTGTGTTCCTTCGGCGTCGTTCAGCGCATCCCCCCGCCTGGCGTGCTTTTATTCGTCTAGGCGTAGTCCACACAGCCGAGGCGCGCCGCGACAGGTACCTGGACCGGCCGCCAACCCCCGAGGACTCGTTCGGGAAGGATGGCCAATCGGCTCCGATTGGCTGTAACCCGAGAGAAGGTGAGGACCGGTGAGATGTCTACAATCGAGCGGACCGCAAAGCTGATGGCGCGCTTTGGCCTTGTTCTCTTGAGCGTCGCAACCTGTGTAGCGCTCGGGGCGGTCGTTTTCCGGGTCGGCATGGGGCCTCTCGCCGAAGTCCTGCGCTGGTTTGATCCACTGTTCCTCCAGTACAATCTCGCGCTGGCCCTCTTGGCCATCCTCATCGTTCCCATGGTCACCGTCCAATACGTGCGCAACATGAAAACCGAAAAGATCCGGCGGATCGAACGGGATCTCAGTGCCAAAGAACTGGAGTTATTTCGGCGGGACATCGAGCACCTCGTTCCGCTGCAGTTTCGGTTGGGGAACTATTGGGGGAGCCTGACGGTCGTGATGGCGGTGATCACGTTGGGAGTGTCCATCCTCTTGCTCTTCAAGCCGTACTTCCCCTTACCCGCGGGTGAGCAAACGGCGGCCCCTCCTGCCGCATCCCAGGCAGAGCGGAGCCAGGGCGGCGGCGAGCCGGCGGTGTCGCTCTCGGCGCCGCGAACGTCGGATCCGGTAGGTCTGGGAGTGGATTACGGAAGGGGCGGAAACATGCTGCTGCTGGGCCCCTTTGTCGAGCTCTATTCGACCGATCGCCCGAGGTACTACCACCAGATTGTCATCAGCCTCACCGCCTTCCAGTTCGGCTTTTTGGGGGCCTATGTCTACTTCATCGGGTATCTCCTGCGGGCCTATTTCACGCTCGATCTGTCCCCGCATACCTATGTGGCCGGGAGTCTCCGAATGGTTGTCAGCAGTGTGCTGGCACTCGTCCTCTCGTTTGCGCTCCCGGCTCTGGACGTCTTCGGTGCGGCCTCCCAGGCGGCGAACAGCGAGCGCTTTCTCCGCCTCCTGCCGCTCCTGGCGTTCTTCTTGGGGTATTTTCCCAATCGCGCGCTGTTCCTCCTGGAAAAGACCAGCAACCAGTTGCTCGGTCTCGGGCCACAAGCATACGCGGGGACGCCGCTCGCACGGCTGGCCGGGATGAGCAGCGATCATGAAGTGCGCCTGGACCGGGAAGGCTTCGATAACCTGGAAAACCTCAGCCATGCTCGGCCCATCGATCTTGCCGTGCGGACCGGTTTCAGTTACCGGCAACTCAAGCAGTGGGTGGAAGAGGCGCGGCTCCGTGTGCAGCTCGCCGAGGATTTCGAGGAGTTCGCCGACCGGACCGGTATACGAACTGCCGAGGAACTGGTGACCTATTGGCAGGTCGACCCCGATGTGGCCACCACGCACCTGCAAGAAATCGTGAGCCCGAAGATCTTCGGCAAACTCACGGTCGTCATTCCGTTGCTGCGTCGAAAGCAGGCAGATCGAATCAGCCCCCTGCTCGGAGAGCCGATCCCCGCATGAGTCCGTCACCGCGCCGCCTCGCGACTGCTCTGATGCTCCTGACCCTGCTCGGGTCGCCGGGAATCGCCCGGGCGCAGGAGAGCTTCGATCGCCTGCCGGTCCGTCTTTCCGAGGAGCAGCAGCGGGATGTCTTGAGCGGGAAGAATGTGGTGCAGTTGATGCCGCTGGGGCCGGAGCGGCTCACGGAGGTCGTCGCAGTCGCCCTGATGGATTCCGCACCGGAGCGGCTCTTCGAGGTCCTCACCGACGTCGAGAAGTTCACCGAGTTCATGCCGTACGTGAAGACCTCCCGCGCGGAGCGGCAGATCGATGGGACGATCATCAATCATCAGGAACTCGGCCTCCCGTTCCCGATCACCGATCGGCAGTACGACGTGCGGATCACCAACGGGATCAGGGGGGACGGGATGCAGCGGGTGTGGGAATCTGCCTGGACCTATGTCCCGGGCTCCGGCAATATCAGCGAGACTCGCGGGGCCTGGGTGCTCACCGAGGACGGGCCGGGGAAGACCCTGCTCCTCTATCATGTGTTCACCGATCCAGGCGGCCTGATCCCCCGCTGGGCGTACAATCTGGCCATCACGCAGAGTCTGCCCGACCTGTTGGCGAGCGTCGCCCGTCGCGCTCGCAAGCCCAAATGAGACTGGCTCAGCGTGTGATGGGAGGTCCGGACACCCCCGCTGCCAGGCTGAAGAACTGATTCAGAATCTCCGCCATCCACTGCGGGTAGATCCCAGGCTGGCCGATGTGACCCCCGCCGGGGGTCTCGATCACGCGCACGAGGGCGTTGCCCTTCGCCTTCTCGACCAGGCGTGCTGCCGTCGGCTCCCGGTAGATCGGATCGTTTCGGGAGGCGAGAATCAAGAGCGGCCTTTGGCAGGCAGGAAGCCGCGAGGAAGGATCCGCCAGATCGAAGAAGCGCGAGGATGTGAATTCCGGCCCCCGGGTCAGGCGACTCACCATCCACTCCAGGAACTGGGCGAAGCGCCCTCCACCGTTCCGCCCGATCCCCAGCGCCCGCATTCGGGTCCCCAGCGCCTGCTGAAAAAACTTCCGCAGGACCGCGTCCAGCCCGAGGGTCCAGAACGAGGCGGCGGCGTCCAGCGTGTCGAGAGTCCCTCGGAGCGAGGCCGGCGGGGAGATGGCAATCCCGCCCGCCTGGAAGACCTCTCCCGCGTCCACCCGGCCGAGGGCGTGGATCACATCCAGCCCGCCGAGGCTGAATCCCAGCAGACCGACGGGATGACCAGGATGACTCCGCGTTAGCCATTGCCCCCACTCGAGCAAGTCCAGCGCCTCCTCGATGCCCAGCGTCGGAAGCCAGTCCAGAGAAAGCAGGCATCCGTGCCATCGCATGTCAGGGATCAGCACGCCGAACCCCTGTCGGATCAGAGCCTGCGCTAGCAGGACGACGTACCGGCTGTGTTTGCTGTCGTACAGACCATGGACCAGGATCACCCATGGCCGCGCGGACTCCGGGAGATGGAGCAGGCCGTGAAGGGGGGCTCGGCCGGAGGGCATAGCCACGTGGATCTGGTGGAGGTGGCGGGGTATCGAGCCGATTCCGGCCACCCCGACCACCTGGTCGGCCAATTTTCGCCACACGTCGCCCTTGGCCATGCGAATCGTACTGGCGAAAGCGCTTTCGTCTCGTTCTTGGCGGGGAATGGTGTCGATCTGGCGCCACAAATCGTCTGGATGAGCCCTGTCATGGGGAATTGCCAGCCGAGGCGGGGGAAGGGGGCGAAGCGAGGCGTACCCCATCAGGCTGAGGGCCGCCTCGGCGGCCAGGGCGGAGAGCCGGATCCGCCCCCGCTCGAATCCTCCAAGCGCTGCGTCCATTTCGGTCGGCCGTTTCCGAGAGGAACCGTCGACGTGGTTTGATCTGGGACGGACCGAGCTATTACGGATCACAGAAAGCGCCACCCCATCCGCAGTGTCGCGGGACACGAGAGCGCCGAACACGTCCTGTGTCCGGCGCTCCGGAGCCTCCGAGGCGACTGGCGGGCCTCCTTCACGCTCTTTCTTGCCGACCTGTTATTGAGATCGTCCGCCTGTTGCGGTCCCCCGACAAAAGCGTTCCCTCATTAGATCGGCTTGAACATCTCGTTGAACCGGTTCTGGTTTTCCCGACGCCTGCCGGGCGACAGATCGGGGGAGATCGAATCTCGCGTCAGTCCGTAGGCATCATTCAGCATCTGGGTGAAGCGCGCCTCGACCCCTGCTTTCTCCCCGGCATTCAATCGTGTGTCGGCGCCGTACTTGGCCATGATCTGCCGGAAGGAGGCGAGGTCCTCCCGCAGCATCACGTCGCGCGGGGTGTTGGCGAGGGAATCGTTGACGTTCTTTGACCTGGCCGCGTCCGCAAGAATCCCTTGGATGTAGGCCAGGTACTCGCGGTGGAAGGCGGGGGCGTTCCGAATCAGCACGGCATTGTTGCTGTCCATCATGAAGCTCCGCACGTCGGCATTGGCCGAGCCGATCATGATCTCATCACCGAAAACGGACACCTTGCTGTGCAGAGAGGGGTTGGGACCTGTCGCGGGGGGTTGATACTCGTAATACTCGAATGTCGCCCGCCGCGCCGGATCGCTGTGCTGCTGGTAGAATTCGGTGAACGCCTTGAGGGCATGGCGAGCGACGATATTGACCACGTTCAGGTCGGTGGTCCCGAAAGAGTTGGTCAAGACGGTCACGGTCACGTTGGAGCAATCATAGGTGCCGTCCACCAGCTGGCTCATCGCATAGGTGAGGTTGGCGGGGAGCAGGAAATAGGCGTTGTGGAGGACAATCCGCTTCGGGTTCCCGGGCGCTGCTGCCGCGCAGACCCCGGGGATCGCCTTGAGCCACGAATCGTGGATGTACTTCCCGTCCTCCGCCTCCTCGCCGGCAAGTGCCCCATAGGTGCGCTGCCGCCTCTCGGCGGGGAGTTGCTTGTTGAACGGGAGGTTCTCCAGATAGGCGAGGGTACTTCCCTTGTCCAGGGCAAACCCCGGCCCCGGCTGCGGCGGAAGTGCAGGCAAGTACTTGGTCAGGTACACTCGGGCGTTCTCGTCCACAGTGCGCTTGGCGTCAGCCATTCGCGTTCCAAGGTCATGGAAGTTCGTCTGCATCTCCTTGGCCACGCACTCTTCGCGCTGCCGTTTTTCTTTCCGCGTTTCGCAGCGGGTCTCGGCGTACTTGATGTTCACGACAACATCGTTGGGCGCGTGCTGGCGCACCTCGGCCAGGGAGGCCACCATGGGGGCGAAGCTCCAGAGACTCTCGAACGCCTGCGTGAGCGCCTCTCCCCCCTGGGTGAGCTTGGCGTAGAGGTCGGTATCCATGAAGACATACTTGCTCACCAGCGGATTCGGGTGCATGTGGTAGGAGTTCTCCACATTCCGGCCTCCGAGCTGCACCGCGGTCCCGTCCACCAGCAGTAACTTGTGGTGGGTGTAGTCGGTAAAGTGATCCCAGTCCCGCGTTTCGGTGTCGCTGATTGTCCGACCGACTGGGAGAAGCGAGGTGACGGTGTCCTTGAGCGGATTCAACTGCTGGCCGTACGCGGCAAAGGCGAAGAACAACTCAGCATTGGCCTCCACGCGCTGGAACGGCGCCCCGGTCTTGGCTCGCCAATAATCTTTGCCCAGCGACTTCAGCCGCTCCTTCTCGTTGGGGGAAGCGGAGGACCCTTGCGCCCGCAACTGCTGCACGTCAACGCCTTGCCCTTGCTGGGCGGCCAGGGCCACCACGTCGGCTCGCTTGGCGTAGATACCCGAAAGAAACAGCCCGGAATTGCCGATGTTCAGGTTGGAGATATTCCGGCCGGCCGCCGACACGCCTCCAATGGTCTCGTCGGCGAAGAGCTTATCGATGGCGGCGAACTTGTCGGCGCTGCATTGGCCCGCCCGGGTCCCCGCCATCTCCTTGCCGCATCCCATGGTCATGAACACCGCATCCTTGACGATATTCGCGGTTGGGCGGCCGTACATTCTGACCTGGAGATTCCCTTTCCCTTCCTTCTCCATCAGCGAGTACAGGTCGAGGTGTTTGTAGTTCGTCTGGTAATCCACGATGAGCCGCACCTTGACACCGCGGCCGGCCGCGTCGACGAGCGCCTTGATCAGCGCTGACGAGCTGTGGTCGTCCACGAAGATGTAGTAGCTCAGATCAATGGACTTGCGGGCCCCTTCGACCATTCGCAGCTTGGAAAGGAACGCCGCATCGTTGTCCGTATAGACGCGCCCCTCGGCAATTTCCAATGGCCAAACAGATGCGTTCCGGGTCAGGGCTTCAGTCGTGAGTCCCACCGCACGCGGAGAAACGCAGGCGGGGGTGAGGGCGGCCAGGAGCAGTAGGACGAACCAGAGAGTTTTCATGCTGCCTCCGTTGTGGTCATTGGTTGGGCATCCGCGATTCCCGGCACTCCGGCACCGGCGGCCCTGCCAGGGTCTCTCCGCCGAGGCTCCATTTCTTGATCTTCTCATCGACCGAGAAGACATACGGCTCTGGGCGGGCGGCCAGGTAGTTGCGCGGTTGCACGGCGAAGCCGTCCCCCGGCGCCGGCTGACAGTAGATGGCCACTGCTAACGGCCCTGCGTGGGCGTCGGCCAGGGTGGGGTAATTGAGGATCGTCCCGCAGACTGGGTCCGGATTGACCGCCCCAGCCTGTCCCGGTAAGACGTCAAAGCCGGGCATTCCTCGAAAGACGATGCCTTCCGGTCGATCGCCGAATTCAATCCGGGTGAGCGGACTGCATTCGGTCAGGAGAATCGCTGGGCCGGCTTTTGCCTGCCCGAGCAATGGGTCGCTCTTGGTCCAGTAGAGCAAGGAAAGTGCCGGTCCTTGCCGTAGGCATCCGCGGCGGCCAGTTCCCCCTGGTAAAGGGAATTCGCGCACCCCGCGATCAGCCACAGGGTCATCGCAAGCAGCAGAAAACGTCTGGAAATCATTGCTGCCCTCCATCCCACCGGCTAAGCCGCTGTCAAAGAATAACTTGACCGGAGACATTCGGAAACGGCATAAGGAGCCGTAACAAAATTACAAAAATGGCTAAGGTATTTCGTAACGGCTCCTAAGACGTCATCATGTCGACCAGTTTGTCACCAACAATCGGGCTATGCCAGTAAGCCGTATGGGCCATGAGCCAACTCTTGCCGGTATCGGTGGAGATATCCCGGATCACCCATCCTTGATTGGGGTCGCCGGAGAGAAACTTTTCGCCAATCTTGTACCCGGACAGGTGTTGGCCGAAGATGTTCCCCGAGACGACCGGATCATTGGGATCCCAGATGTTCAGCCACCGAAACCATTTGTCTCCCGCGCCGAAGTCCTTGATTGCGTTGCGGCCGGTTGCCTGGAACATATCAAGGCCAATGGGCGAGCCGATGGTCAACAGTCCTTGGACCGGCCAGGTCTTGCGAGAACTGCGGTCGAAATAGCTGCGGGAGGCGATTAGAGCGTTGAGGACGTCAAAGGTGTAGATGGAGCCGAGACTGTGGGCCACGATATAGCAGGGGTTGCCGGCTTCAAAGATCGCCAGGACCTTTTGGCGCAACCCCCTTCGAATCTTGTTGGCGGTTGCGCTATTCTGCAGAGAGATCACCACATCTCCGATCATTTCAAGGATCGCTCCGCCGATGGCCGTGCCGATCGGATTCGCCACCAGCAGACCGAGGAGTGTATTGTACTTCTGCAAGGCGTCCACGTTGAGGTTTTCGTATCGGTAGAGTTCACACTCATAAGACAGGGGGATGTTATCAATGCGGGCCCTGATCAGCTCATTGATGAGGGCGTCCTGGTTGAGGGTGGTGTCGCTGGACTGGACCCCATGAACCACGAGCACCTTACGGGGCAAACTGGGACTGACCGGCATAGCGATTCCCCCCCGTGGTAACATTGCATCGCGGCGTGAAGCCGTGGCCAGGATCGCGGTGAAATCCAAGACGTCTGACGGCGATCACAGATCGTGACCGGTTCCCGGTCTGCTTGCTGCCCCACCGTCAAGGCGCCGGATCAGGGGCTGCACATGGCCCGCGGCAGTACCCACCGCCGCGCGAGTGATCGGCGATGATTTCGGACAACCTGAACTCCGCCACCGCTTTGGCCAGGTTCAAGTTGCGCGTGATCGTCAACTCCCGGGAATCCGCGGCTGGATTCCGTCATTCCAGTCGATGAACTGAAACCGCCCGCAAGTCCCGTAGACCGGAAGACCGGATTCCGGTCTCGTCGCCAGGTCGTCCAGCGCGTGGCTCAGATCGGATCCGGTTCCGATTGGAGGGACGGAGCCGGCGTCCCGCGAAACGCCAGAACAAATTCCTCCGTCTGAAGAACCATTTCGCATTAGGTAACTCCCGTATCAATTCCTTGTCAAGGCGAAACAAAGTAACCCTTTATTGTAAACAGACATGGGTGAGGCTTTCGGGCTCCTGGGATAGACCAGGAGTGCATCCCACAGAAAGGAGGTCACCGATGTCTCGTTAAAACAATTAGCGAGACGGCTTTCCCCTTGACACTCGCGGCGCGGCTCAGGCAAGCTGACACGCATCTCTCGAAGGGAAACAGCCCACGCTGCCAGGAGAACCCACGTGACAAGTACACCTCCCTCAACCGTCGCAGGCAAGATCGACCGCTACCGTCGGTTCTGGAACCGCACACCGGTTGGGCGCCCCCTGATTGGATTCTCCGTGGGGGGGTGGTTTCCCCTGCAGAGCTACCGGGCCATGCAGAAACTCCGTGGCAAGGTGGCGCTCGCCCCGGACGATCTCAACCCCGAGGAGTTCCTGGACGATTACGAAGGGGTCGTGGCTCTCTGGGACGGCGTCGAGGACGACATGATCCGGGGCCTGGCCCCGATCCCGCCTTTCCCGTGGCTTGAAGCAATGCTGGGGTGCCGCGTCCAGATCGGCGAGGAATCCATCTGGGCCGAAGAGGGAGGGTTTGAATACGCGGATCTTCCCGGGGTCGATTTCACCGACGAGAATCCCTGGCGGCGAAAATATCTGGAATTCGTGGCGACACTGAAGAGGCATTTCGGCGACCGAGTCCCCGTCGGCCAACCCATTCTCCGGGGCCCCTCCGATATGATCGCCGCAATGCGCGGTTCCTCGGAGATGATCTTCGATTTTTACGACCATCCGGACGACTTTAGACGCCTGGCCGAGGGCTGCACGGATTTCGCGATCGGATTGGTCCGCGCGCAGCACGGAATTACCGGCCCGTTCGCTGGGGGATATCTCATCGAGCAGTTGGGCATCTGGGCCCCGGACCGGCTGGCCCGCCTCCAAGAGGATTCGTCCGCCCTCTTTTCTCCCGATCTGTACACCACCCTCCTGCAGCCCTGGGACCGGCGGATGGCCGAGGCGTTTCCGTACGCCGCCATCCACCTGCACTCCTCGTCCCTGTTCCTCTTGGATCGCATCCTCGACATCGAATCGCTCGGCTGCATCCAGATCAACAAGGACGTCGGCAACGCGGCCATCGCGGAGATGATGCCGTTCTTCAAGATGGTCCAGGCGCGACGGCGGAGCCTGCTGATTCGCGGGAAGCTCGACCTCGACGACCTCACGCTCCTCCGGTCACACCTCTCGCCGGATGGCCTGTACCTTCAGATCGTGATGGAGACCGCCGATGAAACCCGGAAGTTCCGAGAGTTCTTTAGACCCTGGGTGTAAGCGGGAAGAAGTCACTCGTCGCTGAATGGCAAAGAGGTGGAAGTGAGGTTGCGGTGCCAATCTGCAAGCGTGGTGTGCGGAGCGCATGCCCTGGGTCGCGCTGAGTCCTTGGAATGGCTGTCGGGCAAGTCCAACAAGCGAACCGGGGGTGTTCTCACAAAGGAGCGGCGTCAGTTCACGAAGAGCGCCTTGCTATACACGTTGTCGGCCTCCTTGGTCTCCGGGACGACGTTCGTGGAGTCGATCACCATCTTGAGCACATGGGTGCCCGCCGTACTGAACGCGTACGCCGCACTCTCCCAGGAGACAAAGTAGCCCGCGGGGTGGGTGTCGACGTAACCCGTCCCGATCGGGACGTCGTTATCATAGAAGTCCACGTAGTAACGCCCCAGAATGGCTCCGGTCCCGTAGTTCCCCACTGCAGCGTTCAGGTCGTAGGTCTGCCCCCGGACGTAGGTCCCGGCATCCGCCTTGGACCCGCTCACCGCTGCCACCACGATGGCGTCCGACCATCCCAGGGGTTGATACGCCGCCAGGTTGGTCGTCACCGTGTACACGAGGCGGCCCCAGGCCTGCCAGGTGTCCGCGGTCACGCCGGTATTGCGGACCCAGGCGTGGACCTCGTAGGCGCCGGCGGCCTGGGGGGTCCACCCGAAGGTGGTGCTCGCGTTCCAGTCCTGGCCGACGCTCCAGGCGCTCCCGTTCCAGACCCACCACTTGAACTGATAGGAGCCCGTGCCCCCGGTCGCGGTCGCCGTGACGGTGATGGGCGTCCCGGCGACCTGGGGGCTCAGCGGGGTGGCGGTGACGTTGGTGACGGTCGGGAGGGGTGCGGTCGTCACCGTGTACACGAGGCGGCCCCAGGCCTGCCAGGTGTCCGCGGTCACGCCGTTATTGCGGACCCAGGCGTGGACCTCGTAGGCGCCGGCGGCCTGGGGGGTCCACCCGAAGGTGGGGCTCGGATTCCAGTCCTGGCCGACGCTCCAGGCGCTCCCGTTCCAGACCCACCACTTGAACTGATAGGAGCCCGTGCCCCCGGTCACGGTCGCCGTGACGGTGATGGGCGTCCCGGCGACCTGGGGGCTCAGCGGGGTGGCGGTGACGTTGGTGACGGTCGGGGGGGGTGCGGTCGTCACCGTGTACGCGAGGCGGCCCCAGGCCTGCCAGGTGTCCGCGGTCACGCCGGTATTGCGGACCCAGGCGTGGACCTCGTAGGCGCCGGCGGCCTGGGGGGTCCACCCGAAGGTGGGGCTCGCGTTCCAGTCCTGGCCGACGCTCCAGGCGCTCCCGTTCCAGACCCACCACTTGAACTGATAGGAGCCCGTGCCCCCGGTCGCGGTCGCGGTGACGGTGATGGGCGTCCCGGCAACCTGGGGGCTCAGCGGGGTGGCGGTGACGTTGGTGACGGTCGGGAGGGGTGCGGTCGTCACCGTGTACGCGAGGCGGCCCCAGGCCTGCCAGGTGTCCGCGGTCACGCCGGTATTGCGGACCCAGGCGTGGACCTCGTAGGCGCCGGCGGCCTGGGGGGTCCACCCGAAGGTGGGGCTCGCGTTCCAGTCCTGGCCGACGCTCCAGGCGCTCCCGTTCCAGACCCACCACTTGAACTGATAGGAGCCCGTGCCCCCGGTCGCGGTCGCGGTGACGGTGATGGGCGTCCCGGCAACCTGGGGGCTCAGCGGGGTGGCGGTGACGTTGGTGACGGTCGGGAGGGGAGTTGGAGAAATCCCAATCACAGCCGCCTGATAATTGACATCGCTCCAGCTGTAACCTCCTGTAACGATATTGCTTGTGACATACCAACCATCGTAGGATCCACCCCATCCGAAGTTGATATGGATCTGCTCGGATGGGGAATCGCGATAACCATCGACCACGACGGAATGTCCACCAGCCGCAGGGTCTCTGAGGCGGAGTTGACTCGGTCGGCCGTTCTGGACCTCATTCTTGAACACCTGCATCCATGCGCTGTCGCTACTGTAATAGGCTCGATAGGCGCCACTGATCGTATTCGCGTACCTGAAATACGCTGGAAAGACCGTCACCCCATACATCGTGTTGGCACCGGAACCACCCGAACTCGCTGGCCCATAAACCATCTGAAACGCAATTCCAACATCAGACATCAACCGGGCCACCGCATCCTTCTGGGCGGAGGTGTCGCCCGTGGTATGGTTGTTCTTCATCAAACCCCAGTTATATGTGCTCGTCGAGAAATCCCTGCTTAGGGTCACCGGAGAGCTTCCGTTCGACCACGAATAGGAGGTAGATCCCTGCCCCGTGGGTGGAAAATTCCAATATTTCATGATCTGGGCAGCCGCGGTAGCCACACAACCGGTTACCGTAGCTTCCCCCGTGTACCACAAGGGGGTATACATATTGTATGGTGCGGACTGATTCCAGGTCGTGGAAAGAAGCGGCCCTATGGAGAGAGATTCGACCCCGGGTGACGCACGCTCGTATGCCAGGGGGAAAGACGAGGCGCCCGCTCCAAAGAGCGACCAGAGACTACCATTATGGGTCGTGGCATGGTCAATGGTGTCTAGTTCCCCCTTGTGCGCATCCATCGCTTCGTTGAGTTTGAATAGCTCCTCCTTGATCCACTCTGCCACCTCAGACATGTCGGCCATCCGCAACGTGGCCGTATCAGAATAGAGCTTGACCGGAGGTAGTTCGTCCCGAAGTGGCACGATCATGTGCCCCCTCGGATGAAGGATAAAATTGTAGCCAACGACGGAATTGTTATAGACGATGACCTCCTCCTCAATGATCTGAGGAGTAGCAGTGGGATGATCTACAAATCGGCCTTCGCGCGTAAGGTGATGGAGCCAATTCTGCGCGACAGTCCTGGCCTCGTTCTGACCGACCTCTTTGGCAAGTGCCGCCGTTGAGAACAGAAGACATAGAATGGTGCCGTAGCGCAGGAGTTTTCTTGCCCACATGGCTATCTCCTCAAGATCACCTAAAGAATATCTTCCCGGCTCCTGCAAGCTGGATCTTTATTCCCCGATGGCACTCCCCCATTATCGGCAGGTCGAAACCCACGATTTCTCCCTCGAGGTGTACCATTTTCTCAGGTAAGGATTTATGGCGACGAATGGCGCTGAATATCTCACGACTATCCTTGGAGCCAATCCATACCTCTATGGACTTCCCGTCTCTGTCGCGAATGGTGAATTTCTCGTAAGGCAAATGCGGATACGTTTTCTTATCGAAGATGTTGTCATAATCTATGTGACCTTTGACCCTGACTATTCTCCCCTCACAGCCCCTCGCCACATCGCACGGGCCCGGAATCCCGCATGAATCAAGAATCTCTTTTACGGAAAAAAACTGAGCGGAATCGTCCACGCAATGTCCGATCATTTCTGTGCAACATGTTTGCAGAAGGATGAGACCAATTACGAATGATGACTTCAACTCGCCGCCTCCCCGCCTCCAACGCTCTCGAGACCAACAATCATGCGAACACCTCTCGACACCCGTGCTGGCAAAGATCGGGAGAAACAGACACCGCGTCAACCATCAGTCAAGAACGCAAGATGGGCCCGCGTCCTGTTGGGCGACGTTCTTGAGGTTCCCTCTGTGGTCACACCAGGCCCGGCCGGGGCCACGAGCGATCCGCATGATCGACTCTCTGAGTAGAGCACCATTTCAGTCCCAGAAACAGGAACGCCTTCCTGGGCCACAGACCCAGGAAGGCGAACATACAAAGCGGGCAAACACACCCACACCGATTACACTCCTAAAAAAATCGCCTCCTCGATATAAATCGCGTTAGCTTCATCTAACAACTATTCCGCCAAGTGTCAATTGGAAAGCAGTTGGCGCGAACCCGCATCGCAGCTATTACCGCAAGAGTCCTCGCGCTTGTCGAGCAGGGCCTGGGTATGGGCGGGTGTGCGCTGAAGGGCCATAGGCGGCGAGGGGCGGAATGGGGCTGTGCAGCGGAGGGATCCAATGCGTCGCCAAGGAAGAAACGCGGGAGCTGTTGGCAGCCCCCGCGTCTTTGGGTGTCACTCGATACCTTCCTGACCGACCAGGAGGCCCTGGCTACGGGATCGCCGCGGTCACCTCACCGTGTAGCTGAGGCGTCCCCAGGCCTGCCAGGCGTCCGCGGTCACGCCGTTATTGCGGACCCAGGCATGGACCTCGTAGTCTCCGGGGGCAGTGGGCGTCCAGCGGAGGGTGTTGCCGGGGGCCCACTCCTGCGCGACGCTCCAGGCGCTCCCGTTCCAGACCCACCACTTGAACTGATAGGGGGCGGTGCCCCCGGTCGCCGTGGCGGTGAGGGTGACGGACCGGCCGACCGGTCGGATGCCCGTCCGGTTGGCGGTGACGCTGGCCATGGTCGGGGCGGCGGCGTCTGTCACCGTGTAGGTGAGACGGCCCCACGCCTGCCAGGTGTCCGCCGTCACGCCGTTATTGCGGACCCAGGCATGGACCTCGTAGGTCCCCGGCGCCGGCGGCGTCCAGGTGAGAGTGTTGCCGGTCCCCCAGTCCCGCGCGACGGACCAGGCGCTGCCGTTCCAGACCCACCACTTGAACTGATAGGGGGCGGTGCCCCCGGTCGCCGTGGCGGTGAGCGTGAGCGGCGTCCCGGCCACTACCGGGCTCGCCTGGGTGGCGGTGACAGTGGTGGACATGGTGGAAAGGGAGGCGGTGGGAGCAGCCGTCACCGTGTAAGCGAGACGGCCCCACGCCTGCCAGGCGTCCGCGGTCACGCCATTATTGCGGACCCAGGCATGGACCTCGTAATCTCCGGGGGCAGTGGGCGTCCAGCGGAGAGTGTTGCCGGGGGCCCACTCCCGCGCCACGGACCAGGCGCTGCCGTTCCAGACCCACCACTTGAACTGATAGGGGGCGGTGCCCCCGGTCGCCGTGGCGGTGAGCGTGAGGGCCGTCCCGGCCACTACCGGGCTCGCCTGGGCTGGCGGTGACGCTGGACATGGTAAGCGTGGTGGTGGCCTGCGCTCCGACCGCGAACGTCGCCGTGACGCTCTTGGCAGCATCGAGTACCACGGCGCATCCGCCGGTCCCGGTACAGGCCCCGCTCCAGCCGGTGAAGGTCGAGCCGGTGGCAGCGGTCGCACTCAGGCCGACGCTGGTCCCGCTGGTGAAGCTCGCACTACAGGTGGCGCCGCAGTTAATTCCGGCAGGGCTCGAAGCGACGGTACCGGTCCCGGTGCCCGCCTTGGCAACGGTGAGGGCCCGGAGTACGGGGTTGGTGGCCACCGCGCAGGCCTCGTTGGAGTTGGCGGACTCCCCGGCGTCGTTTTTGGCCCGGATTCGGTAACAGTAAGTGGTACCTGCGGTCACCGTGGTGTCGACGTAGACAGTCGTGTCGGCGGGCACAGACGCAAGGAGTTGATACTTTCCAGTTGTCTCCGTCTTCCGCTCGAGCTTGAAGTCTTTCTCGTTATCCGAATTGTCAACCCACGTTGCGGTGAGCTGCGCGGCGTGAGCGGTTCCAAGGATGAGGCTCGCGAAGCAAAGACTCGTCACGATCCTTCGTGAAGCACGGCTGATTACCCGAAGGACGAGGGTTCTTGCCATCAACCCCATCGTCACCCCCCTCGACATCTGCCCAATGAATACGCAATGAAATCGGATGGAAACGGTCGGGAACTGGATCAGTCAAACCGGTTTAACCCTTGGCAAGACTCGTGCCCGGTTTTTGCGAGTCTGCTGGTGTTACTTTTTGGGAGGTTATGGTTCTTCCGAAAAAACAATGGCGGGAAGCCGGTAAAAATTCCCGCCCAATTTGACCCAGGGGAAAAGATGATCCGGGAATGATTATCCGGCGAAGCGAAAACGGATGTGTCTGGCTACCCGTTGGCGCGCAACGGATCATACCCTCCTCTGCGATCACGTAACGGTTGTCTCCCTGCACCACGAGGCCCTCCGAACCCCTCCCGAAAAAGAATCGCCGCGTCGAGCGAGCGTCCGGATTGGCAGTTTCCCACGTCGCGTTGTCTCGCGTTTCCCCTTGACGCCGACCGGGTTAATGAGGCATTTTCTCGTGGCTTACACCGCTGCAGGCTCGGAGATGTGTGCCGAGGTTGCGCGTGGATGCTCACCCATAATCCAAAACACACCGATGACCACAAAGACCGTACCCCTTCACGAAAGCGCGGGCAGAGAAGATCGCCGCCGAGTTCCCGACCCCCTTCCACGTCTATGACGAACGAGCCATCCGGGCGAACGCCCGTGACTTCAGGCGCGCCTTCGCCGAGTTCGACGGCTTCATCAATTATTTCGCCGTCAAGGCCCTGCCGAACCCGTACATCCTCGCCATCCTCAAGGCCGAGGGTTTCGGGGCGGACTGTTCCAGCCGACCCGAGCTCTTGATGGCGGAACGGGTTGGCATCACCGGTGAACACATCATGTTCACCTCGAACGACACGCCTGCCGAGGAGTTTTGCGAGGCGCGGCGACTCGGGGCCGTCATCAACCTTGACGACATCAGCCACATTGACGCTCTGGAGCGTGCCTGCGGGGTTCCTGAACTGGTCTCGTGCCGCTACAACCCGGGTCCGCTCAAGGGCGGCAACGCGATCATCGGAAAGCCGGAGGAGGCAAAGTACGGGTTCACCCGCGATCAGCTTCTAGCCGGGTACGCCCGTCTCAAGGCGAAAGGGGCCACCCGGTTCGGACTGCACACCATGGTCGCGTCGAACGAGCTCGACCCGGCGTATTTCGTGGAAACCGCTCGGCTCGTGTTCGAGTTGGCGGTCGAGATCACGCAGCGCCTCGGGATTCGGATGGAGCTGGTCAATCTCGGCGGAGGGGTCGGCATCCCCTACCGGCCCGACCAGGACCCGGTACCGCTACGATCGCGTCGCGGCGGGAATCCGGCAGGCGTACGGCGACCTCATCGTGCGGAACGGACTGCACCCGGTCAGACTTGCCATGGAGTGTGGACGAGTCGTCACGGGGCCCTATGGTTGGCTCGTGACCAGGGTGATCCACCTCAAGGAGACCTTTCGCCGATACGTCGGCACCGACGCCAGCATGGCGAACCTGATGCGCCCTGGCATGTACGGGGCCTATCATCACATCACCGTCCTGGGCAAGGAGTCGGCGGCTGCCACCGCGACGTATGACGTCACGGGAAGCCTGTGTGAGAATAACGACAAGTTCGCGATCCAGCGGTCGTTGCCCGAGATCGCGGTCGGCGATCTCCTCGCCATCCACGATACCGGCGCGCACGGTTGGGCGATGGGCTTCAACTACAACGGGAAACTCCGCTCCGCGGAACTCCTCCTGCGCGAGGACGGCAGCGTGCGCCTGATTCGCCGGGCCGAGACCGTGGAGGACTACTTCCGAACGTTGGATTTCACCGGCTTGGATTCCTTCCGGTAGGCCACCGCATCGGAGCGGTAACTGCGACCCGCGTCGGAGGAGTTGCCGAGGCGAGCGATTCGTCGCGGATAGCAGCAAAAATAAGAGGGGAGCGGCCGAGACGTCCTGCCCCACCTGTCTCCCCCCGGAGGACCGACATGGCATATTGCATTCTTCACCTGGAAGACGATCCCCACCTGGCAAGACTCGTCCAGATTGGTTTCCAGCAGCTGGGTTTCTCAGGGGAGGTCTTGCCAGCGGCAACCGTGCGCCAAGCGCTGACCCTCCTTCAGGAGCGCCTGGCGGCCGGCCAACCTGTTGACCTAATCCTGGTGGACGTGGAACTGCCGGACGGTTCCGGTCTCGACGTGATCCGGAGAGTGAAGGCGAACCCGGCCTGGGCGGCCATCCCCGTGATCGTACTCTCCAACAAAGTCGACCCGGAGGACGTAACCGAGGCCTATATCCTTGGGGCGAACTGCTATCTCTCCAAGATGTCGGCAGGCAAGGGCATCATCGGCGCGGTCGAGTCACTCTATCGGTGCTGGTTCGAGCAAGCGCTCCTACCGACACGTGTCCCTCCCGCACCGGGCTTGGAGATCCTCGGGAGGGCGATCGCCCTCAAGGCCCGCTCTTCTCAGTTTTACCTCCGCTTGGCCGAGGCATACCCGGTGGATGAGGAGGAGGCCCGGTTCTGGCTCGATCGTTCCCTGAACGAGAGCAACCATGCCAACCTGTTGGGCTTTTTCCGCGGCCACGCGCGCGAGGCGCACATTGAGGTGGAGGCGGCGGAGCGATTTCTGGCGCAGAATATCCGGCGCGAAGCAGCCCTGGAAGCGGCCGAGGAGTCTCTCGCCCGGGAGCCGCGCCCTTCCGTCGAAAGCGCAATCCGATGGGCGGTGGATCTGGAAACCTCTGTCAACCCCTCTCTCTTGGCTGAGGGCCTGGCTCTGCTCTTTCCAAAAGGTCCGGTGGCCGCTCGCGCGTTCCGGGATGGCATGTCGGGCCATCTGCGCCGCCTGGGCGAGCTCGCCCTCCGGCGCGCGCCCGATGCGCAGGCGCGTGAACGGGCGGAATCGCTGTTCATTATGGCTCGGCAGATCAAATCCTCGCCCTTGACCCCGTGATGCGCCGTCCACGCACCCCAGGTGCATGGCGGAGGCTGTCCAACGCACCCGCGGCCCCTCGCGCCTCTGGCAGGGCCTCCGGTGCCGCCGGCTGGATGGCCCGTAAACTCCGAGCATGGCCAAGAAGCCGCTGGAAACCACAAGACCGCAGGATTGTTTCCAGCCGTGGGAATGATTAACGTCGCAGCGGAATCGTCCCCTGGACAGGGGCGGATAGATCGAAAGGTCACTCCACGACCGACCCACCCCACACCTTCAACTTCGTCCTGATGAACCGGACGATGGCCTCATGTTCCTCCGCGCCCCGATCCTGGACCCGCATCGGCGCCGCAAAGGCGAAGTACACGGTCTTGGAGGGATCGATCCTGCCGAATTCCTTCATCAGCGTCCCGTTGCCCCACGCATCCGTCTTGAGCGCCAAGGGGACCACCGGAACGTTGGCCTTCTTCGCCAGCTTGACGCCGATGGTGTTGAATTCCTCCGGATCGAAGAGCGGCACGCGCGTCGTCTGGGGAAAGATGACGATCGAGACCCCCTTGCCGAGCCGCTCCACGCCGCCCTCCAGCACCGCCTTCAGGTCTTCCCGTGGATTGGTTCGCCCCACCGTGATGGGATCCCTGGAGCGCATGACGTGCCCGAACACCGGGTACTCTACCAGGCTGCGCTTGACCACGAAGGTGACCTTCGTGAAGGGGAGCAAGACCACCGGAAGGACGAATGTCTCCAGCGTGCTCATGTGGTTGCCGATGAAGACGCAGGGGCCCTCCAGCGCTGCCGGGTGCTCCAGGCCGGAGATGTCGATCGTGACACCCGCCGCCTCGAGTGCACGCACGGTGGCAAGGCTGCTCGCTTTCCACTCCGCATCATCGTACCGTCCCCGCTTGGCCTTGGCGCCGGCACGCAGGACGATGGAGACGATGCGCGCATAGAGGGCCAGCCCGGGCGACAACCGCCCGAGGACCGAGCGCCGAGATTCGCCGGTCCGGTACCTGCCACGCGCAAACGGTAATCCGCTCACCTCTGACCCCTCACGGAACACCAGTCCCCCCGTTTCTCGAGCGCCTATCGCGCGCGGCAATCTCCGGTCATGGACCGAACAAGCCCACGGGAACGAGGCTCAGCGCCGGTACGAAGGTGATCACGGCGAGCCAAATCAGCAGACCGATCATGAACGGTCGGCAGGCGCGATAGGCAAGATGGATCGGCGTATCGGTGACGCGTGCAGCGGTGAACACCAGGATCGCGAGCGGCGGCGTGAGCGCGCCGATGCACAGGTTTGCGACCATCACCACGCCGAAATGCACCAGGTCGATCTTCGCCGCGTTCAGGATCGGAACCAGCAACGGCACCAGGATCACCATGGAGGCGATCATCTCCATGGCCAGACCGACGAAGAGCAGGAACAGGTTGAGTACCAGCAGCAACAGTACCCAGTTGCCGGCGAGCGTGCCCATGGCGATCGCGAGCTTCTGCGGGACCTGCTCGATGATCAGGGCAAAGGCAAACGGCGCGGAGGCCGCGATGATGACCATCACCGTCGCCGTTTCCGTCAGCGACTCGCGAAGCGCCCGCAGCAGCGAGGCCCCGCCGGCCGTTCGGTATACCAGCGCGCCGCAGACCACGGAATAGAGCGCGGCGACCGCCCCCGCCTCGGTCGCCGTGAACACGCCATACCGGATCCCGCCGACGATCACCAGCGGCAGAATGAGAGCCAGCAGTGCGCGCAGCCCGGCCTCTCCACGCGTCGCCCAGCTTGCGCGCTCGCCGTGCTCGCCGATGCCTTGCCGCAGGCACTCGACGTGCACGACGACGGCCAGCGTTAGCGCCATCAACAGGCCGGGCACGATGGTGGCAACGAACAGGGCGCCGACCGACACGCTGGCCAACGCGCCGTAGATGATGAGCCCGAGGCTCGGCGGAATCATGTTGGCGAGAATCGACGCCGAGCTCGTCAGCGCGACGCCGAAGGGTTTCGGATAGCCGCGTCGCTCCATGGCGGGAACCATGGTCTTGGCGATGGCGGCGGCGTCCGCCGTCGAGGAACCGGAGACGCCGCCCATCAGCGTGTTGGTCAGGACGTTCACGTGCCCCAGGCCGCCGCGGAAATGTCCGACCAGGGTCGCCGCGAACGCCACCAGGCGCTCGGTGATGCCGCTGACATTCATCAGGCCCGCCGCCAGCATGAAGAACGGGATGGCGAGCAGCAGGTAATCCAGCGCGTTCGTGAGCCCCTGCGGCACCGGAAGCAGCGCCAGCTCGCCCTGCGGCAGGAACGCCACGAATGTGCCGAAGATCAGGGCATCGACGATCGGAACGCCGAGCATCATCAAACCGATGCCGATGATCACCAGCGGCCAGACGACACCGAAGGAGCCCATGACGCTCGTACCCGCCGCGCGTTCCAGCGCGAGATACGCGGCAACGCCGGCCAGGGTCGACAGCGGGCCGCTCCAGCCCCGAGCGAAGCCAGCGATGGGTTCAAGCGTCAGCAGCGCCAGCGAAATCGCCGCGCCGCTCGGGACGGCGAGATAGAGATAGGTGTAAGGCCACTGCAGCGCCGGAGACACGTAGGTGGACTTCAGGACCAGATCGGCCCCATAGACGAGAAGGAACGCGGCGACCGTCGCCGAGATGATCCGCGCTGCGCACGCATGCACCCGAAGCGCGCTCGGCCCGAGCGCCCGCGGCAGCAGGTCGATGACGACGTGGCGGGACCGCCGCGTCACCATCGCGGCGGCGAGAAACACGAACCACACGAAGGCGAAGCGGGCCATCTCCTCCGGCCAGCTCAGCGCGCTGTTCAGCACGTAGCGAAAGACGACCTGCACGAACGCGATCGCCACGGTTCCGACGAGGAGCGTGGCGGACACCGCTTCCACTGCGAGGTCCACCGCATCGGCAATGCGAACCGGGATCGGCGTGCGGGCGCCTCGCGGGGCGCCCGTGACGGCGGCTTCCGAACTCACAGCGCTGCCCCTCGCACCGCGGAGGCCGCAGGCCGCCCCCCGCGCCGTGGTAGAGCTGTAGCAAAACGCTGAAATGATCGTTTTCGCCAAGGCTGCTCAAAAAGGCCCAGATGCAAGGCGGCACGCAAAGGGCGGGGTACCCACCGAAGGTGGGTCAAGGCGTACTCCCGGTACGCCGCAGCGAGTGCCCGAGTAAGCGGGGTACCCGTCCGGAAGACGGGTCCCGGCAGATGGGCCTTTTTCAGAAGCCTGTTACGCGCCGGCGAGCGCACGGATCTTGTCGATCATCGCCTTGGTCGCCGGGCTCTTGGCGCCGAACTCCGCAAAGAGCGGCTCGGTCGCTTCGCGCCATTTCTGCGCGTCGCTGAGCTGATAGATGGTGATTCCCGACGCCCTGAGCTCCTCGAGGGTCTTTGCCGCGTTGGCCCGGTTCTGCTTCCGCTGCTCGGCGAAGACGCCTTTGGCGGAGTCGCGAACGAACTTGCGCAGATCTTCGGGCAGCGAATCGAGCCAGCGCGCGTTCACGCGCACCGCCTTGGGCAGGAACCAGTGGCCGGTCAGGGTCAAATGTTTGGCCTGCTCGCCCCACTTGAAGCCCTTGATCGAGAAGACGTCCGCCTCGAGCCCGTCGATCAGGCCGGTCGACAGCGCGCTGTACTGCTCGGCATAGGGAAGCGGCGTGGGGTTGGCCCCGAGCTTCTTCCAGAAATCGACCCATATCTTGAGCTCTGGCACGCGGATCTTGAGACCCTTCACCTCGTCGAGGCTGGTCACCTTCCGCTTCGCCAGGATGTGCCGGAATCCGACCTCGCCATAGTCGACGAATTCGACGCCGGTCTTCGCCCGCGCGATGCGCGAGACTTCCACGCCGATCTCCCCCTGCAGGACGCGATCGACATGTGCATCGTCGCGGTAGATGAAGCCGGGCGCGCCGCCGGTGGCCGCGATCTCCGGCGCGACGGATTCCTCGGTGTCGGGTCCGCCGGTCGTGATCTGGATCGTGCCGAGCCGGTTTTGCTCGATGTTCTGGGTGTAGCTGCCGAGCTGGCCTGCTGGGAAATGCTGCGCCTGGATGCGGCCGTCGCTCTTGTCGTTCAGCAGTTTGGTCCAGGTCTCGAACGCCTGCGTGAGCGGCGATCCGATCGCCTCGTTATGGGCGATCCGGCAGGTGAACTTGGTCTGCGCCCGCGCCGTGCCGATGAGCGCAGGCATCACGAGGGCTGCCCCTCCGATTTGGACGAAACGGCGGCGGCTGATGACGGATGGGTGTCTCATGCGAGCGTCCTCCCTAGCCTGCTCGTTCTGACCGGATCGTAAGCCGTTGTCAAAGAAGTAGTTGAGCGGAGACATTCCGAAACGGCATAAGGAGCCGTAACGAAATAGAAAGAGATGTATAGGTCATTTCGTAACGGCTCCTAAGTGACCGCACACGGTGACAGCGCGCTCGAATCTGGCACTACGCCAGATCCACCTTGATGTGTAGCTCCTTCAACTGCGCCGGGTCCACGGGCGACGGGGCCTTGGTCATGAGGTCCTGGGCCCGCTGTGTCTTGGGGAAGGCGACCACGTCCCGGATGGAATCGGCGCCCGTCAGGATCATCACCAGGCGGTCCAGACCGAAGGCGATCCCGCCGTGCGGGGGCGTGCCGTACTCCAGCGCGTCCAGCAGGAAGCCGAACTTGGCCTTGGCCTCGTCCGGTCCGATGCCCAGGGTCTGGAACATCTTGTTCTGGACCTCGCGCCGGTGGATCCGAATGCTGCCGCCGCCCACTTCGGCCCCGTTGATCACCAGATCGTACGCTTTCGCCCGGATCTTCCCGGGGTCGCTGTCGAAGAGCGCCAGGTCCTCGTCCATCGGCGAGGTGAACGGGTGGTGCATGGCGGACCAGCGCTTTTCCTTCTCGTCCCACTCATACAGCGGGAACTCGGTCACCCAGGTGATGGCCAACGCCTTGGGGTCGATCAGCTTGAGTTCGTGGCCGAACTTGAGCCGCAGGCGCCCCATGGCGTCGGCGGCGACCTTCGGCCGGTCCACGCAGAGGAGCAGCAGGTCGCCTGCCTCGCCGCCCATCCGCTCGCGGAACTGTTGCAGCAGCTCCGCCGGGAGAAACTTGGCCACCGGCGAGGTGATTCCGTCCGGACCGATCTTGAACCAGGCCAGCCCCTTGGCGCCGAACCCTTTTGCGAAGGTCTCGAGCAGGTCGAGCTGGCTCCGGGTGATCTCCCCCTGCCCGGGAACCTTCAGGGCCATGGCGCGGCCGCCGGCCGCCAGGGGTTGGGCAAACGCCCGGAACGCGCACCCGGCGAAGAGCGTGCCGACATCTTGGAGCTCCAGGCCGAAGCGCATATCCGGGGCATCCAGACCAAACCGCCGGATCGCGTCGTCGAACGTGATGCGCGGGAACGGCCGGGGCAGCTCAATCCCCCGCACCTCGCGGAACAGCTCGACGACCAGCCCCTCCATCGGCGCCAGGACCGCGTCGCGGTCCACGAACGACATCTCGACGTCGATCTGCGTGAACTCCGGCTGCCGGTCGGCGCGGAGATCCTCGTCCCGAAAGCACTTGACGATCTGGTAGTACCGGTCGAACCCCGCCACCATGAGGAGTTGCTTGAAGAGCTGCGGGGACTGCGGGAGTGCGAAAAATTCTCCCGGATTCACCCGGCTGGGAACCAGGTAGTCCCGCGCGCCCTCCGGCGTGCTCTTGGTGAGCACGGGCGTCTCCACCTCCACGAAACCTTGACCGTCCAGATACCGCCGCGTCGTCTGGTAGAATCGGTGCCGCAGGCGCAGATTTCGCTGGAGCGGCGCACGCCGCAAGTCCAGGTAGCGGTAGGCCAGCCGAATGTCCTCGGCCACGTCGGTCTCGTCCGCGATGGCGAACACGGGCGTCTTGGCGTCGTTCAGGATGATCGCCGCGTGCGCCAGCACCTCGATCGCGCCGGTGCGCAAGTCGGCATTGACGCTCTCGGCGGGTCGCGGGCGGACCTCGCCCCGGACGGCCACCACATACTCGGACCGCATCTCCTCGGCGCAGCGGTGCGCATCGGGAAACTGCTCCGGGTTGAAGACCACTTGCACGATGCCTTCGCGATCCCGCAGGTGGACGAAGATCAATCCGCCAAGATCCCGCCGGCGATCCACCCAGCCGTTGAGGGTGACCGTCTTTCCCACCTGGGCGGCCTGGACCTGGCCGCAGTAGACACTCCGCTCCCAGCCCTTCATCTATACGATCTCCCGTTCCGGCAAGTGCGTCAACCGATCGGCCGCTTCGGCAAGCGGAATCTCGTGCTGCGCCCCACCGACCATGTCCTTCAGCGTGACCTGCCCCCGCGCCAGTTCATCGGCCCCCAGGATCAGCGAGTACCGGAACCGGTCCTTGTTCGCCTGCCGCATCTGCCCTTTCAGGCTGCGCCTCTCCAGGTCCAGCGCTGACCGCAGCCCCTTCCGCCGCAACGTCTGAGTCAGCTCCATGGCCACCCGCAGATCCACCGGCCCCGCCGTCGCCACATACACTCCGGTGATGGGGGGGGTCTCGGCCGCTTCGGCTTGGGCGGCCAGAGAGGTGAGGATCCGCTCCTCGCCGATGGCGAATCCGATGGACGGCGTGGGCGGTCCGCCCAACTCCTCGACCAGGCCGTCGTAGCGGCCTCCGCCGGCCACCGCGTTCTGCGATCCCAGCGCCGGGTTCAGGAACTCGAAGGTCGTGCGGGTGTAATAATCCAGCCCGCGCACCAACCGCTCATCCACCTCGTATCCGATCTTCAAGCCGTCCAGCAGACTACGCACCTCGGCGAAGTGGTCCCGGCACGCGTCACACAGATACCCGGAGAGCGTCGGCGCCGTGGCGGCGACCGCCCGGCAGGCCGGCTGCTTGCAGTCCAGGACACGCAGCGGGTTCTTCGTCATCCGGACATGGCAGTCGGGGCACAGCGCGTCCCGATGCCCCCCGAGGTACGCCAGGAACGCGTCGCGGTATCGCGGGCGGCAGGCCGGGTCCCCGATGCTGTTCACGTGCAGTTCCACGCCGCGCAGACCCCATGCCTCCAGCAGATGGTGGAGCAGCGCCACGACCTCCGCATCCACGGCAGGGCCCGGCGAGCCGATCGCTTCCACGTCCACCTGGTGGAACTGTCGGAAGCGACCCGACTGGGGCCGCTCGTGCCGGAACATCGGGCCGATCAGGTACAGCTTCACCAGGCTGCTCTTGGCGGCCAGGTTGTGCTCTGCGAACGACCGCATCAGCGAGGCGGTGGCTTCGGGACGCAGCGTCAGGCTTTCGCCCCCGCGGTCCTCGAAGGTGTACATCTCCTTCTCGACGATATCGGTTGCCTCACCGATCCCGCGGACGAACAACTCGGTCCGCTCGAAGATGGGGGTGCGAATCTCGGCATAGCCGTACCGATCCAGCACGTCACGCGCCACCGTCTCGAGCGCCTGCCATTTCCCCGTCTCGTCGGGAAGAATGTCCGGAGCCCCTCGAATGCCCTTGATCACGTTCACCTCGGTTGCGAGCGTTCAGCGTTCAGCAGTCAGCGATGCAGCGCGACCGTGTTCTCGTTCTTCTCGCTTGCGTGGCACCTACTTACGCCAGAGTTTTCTCGATGCTCTTTCGGACGATGCCGAAGACTCCACTTAGACCCAGGCTGCTCAAAAAGGTCCAGCTACAAGGCGGCAAGCGATGGGCCGAGTGAGGCGTACTGGGGTACGCCGCAGCGAGCGCCCGAGCGCGCCAACGCCGTAGATGGGCCTTTTTCAGCAGCCTTTTAGTAGACTGGGCGGCGGTCGAACCGATGCGTCGCCTCGATAAACCGCGTCGTCCCGGACCGGCGCCGGATCACCACCGAATGGGTGCGCGCCCCACCCCCGAAAAACCGGACCCCTCGCAACAGGTCGCCGTCGGTGGCCCCGGTGGCCGCAAACATCAGCTCGTTGCCCGACGCCAGGTCGCCGATCCGGTAGATCCGATCCATCTCCTTGATACCGGCGCGGCGGGCCCGCTCGATCTCCTGGTCGTTCCGCGGTCGCAGGCGTCCCTGCATATCCCCGCCCAAGCACTGGAGCGCCGCAGCCGCCAGAACGCCTTCGGGAGCCCCGCCCACACCCATCAGGACATCGACCCCCGTCTCCGGAAAGGCCGTAGCGATGGCGGCGGACACGTCACCATCCTGGATCAGCTTGATGCGCGCCCCCGCCTCGCGGACAGACCGAATCAGGTCCGCGTGGGCCGGCCGGTCCAGGATCACGACGGTCAGATCCTCCACGTAACACTTCATGGCGCCGGCGATACTCTCCAGATTCTGCGCGGGCGTCAGGCTCAGGTCCACGGCCCCCTTGGCCCGGGGGCCGACGGCGATCTTCTCCATGTAGATATCCGGCGCCCGGAACAGGCCACCCTGTTCGGTGATCGCCACTACGGACAGGGCGTTGGCGCGCCCTTGCGCCACGATGTTCGAGCCCTCCAGGGGGCCAAGCGCGACATCCAACTCCGGCCCGTCGCCGCCGCCGATCCGCTCGCCGATGAAGAGCATCGGCGCTTCGTCCCGCTCGCCCTGACCGATCACCACTCGGCCACAGAAGGAGACGGCGTCGAAACCCCGCCGCATGGCGTCCACCGCGGCCTGTTCCGCGGCCTTCCCGTTGCCCAGGCCCATCCAGCGGGCCGACGACAGGGCCGCCGCCTCGGTGACGCGGACCACTTCAAGCGCGAGATTCCGTTCCACGGTCCCTCCTTGCGCGGCCCGTGCCCGCTGGTGCGAAACAGGAGCACAGCCGTCGTCGCCCCCGAAGCGCGACGCAGTATACTGCCCGCCGCGAAAAGGTGTCAACGCAAACGTCTCGGCAGCGCCGCCCGCGCCACCCGACCCTTTGCGCCCCCCGGGGACGCGCGGGGCCCGCCGAGCAGCACGCACCGTGACGCACGACACCCCTCGACAGGCCGAATATCTCGGCGATTCCGCTTGACAGTTGCCGGCGGGGTGCGCCAAGCTGCGCCGCCATGTGCAATACGCGCGAAGGCGTCCTCGGAAATGCGCGGCATTTTCACGAAACGACCCGCAACGCGAAGAGCGTCAGGGACAACGACATCACACGGGGCCGAAACGTCGGCAGGTAATCGCAAGAGGTACGCGATGCAAAAAGCGGACGGGATGAATTACGCGCCGCGAGGCAAGGCGAACGCGGTGTGCCGGCCAGGTGAATTCCGTTTCGCGGCCGTGGGTCTCGACCACGGCCACATCTACGGGATGTGCAACGGCCTCATCGAGGCGGGCGGCGAGCTGGCGTGGGTGGTCGACTCCGACCCGCAGAGGATCGCGTCGTTCTGCGCCACCTATCCCGGCGTGAACGCGGCTCGCGCCGAGGCGGAGGTCCTCGAAGATCCCAGCGTTCGCTTGATCGCCAGTGCCGCCATTCCGTGCGAACGCGGTCCGCTGGGCCTTCGGGTCATGGATCACGGAAAGGACTATTTCGCCGACAAGCCGCCGCTGAGTTCCTTGGACCAACTCGACGCCGCCCGGAAGAAGGTCGCCGAGACGCGCCGGATTTACGCTGCCTACTACTCCGAGCGGGTGCACGTCGAGGCCGCGGTCAAGGCCGGTGACTTGATTCACCAGGGGGCCATCGGGCGGGTGGTCCAGGTGATCGGCCTGGGGCCGCATCGCCTCAACGCACCGACTCGGCCGCCGTGGTTTTGGGATCCCGCGCAGTACGGCGGCATCCTGGTGGATATCGGCTGCCACCAAATCGAGCAGTTTCTCCACTACGCGGGCGCGAACGACGCGCGCGTTCTCCATAGCATGGTCGGCAACTACCACAACCGGAATCACCCAGATTTCCAGGACTTTGGCGACGCCACGCTGGTGGCCGACAACGGTGCGACTGGGTATTTTCGCGTGGATTGGTTCACGCCCGCCGGACTCGGCGCCTGGGGCGACGGCCGCACGATGATCTTGGGCACCGACGGATACATCGAGCTCCGGAAGTATCTCGATGTCGCCCGTGATGCGACCGGTGATCACATCTACCTCGTCGATCACCAGGGCGAACACCATCTTCCCGTACACGGCACCATCGGGTTCCCCTATTTTGGCCAACTCATCCTGGACTGCCTGCACCGAACGGAAGAGGCCATGTCCCAGCGGCAGACATTCCTGGCCATCGAACTTGCCCTCAAGGCGCAAGCCCAAGCGGTGAAGGTGGCAGGCTGCTGAAAAGGGCCCATCTGCGGTGACCCATCCTGCGGATAGGTTCCCCGCCGGCCTCGGCACTCGCTGCGGCGTACCTCCAGTACGCCTAGACCCAGCTGCGCTGGGGGTACCCCGCCGTCGGCTAGCCGCCTTGCACCTGGGCCCTTTTGGGCAGCCTGGGCAGGAATGAGCTCTACAGCATCACAATCCAAGACTACCGGATTGGATCGGCCGACGACAGGACTGGACCGAAGGTAGTGTCGCGAGGGGTAGACATGACCGAGTTCCATTTCGAGAGCGACGTCGTCGCGCTGCCGCAGGGGGCCTGGAGCAAGACGCAATTGGCGTCCTGCGCAACCCCGTTGTGACAGAGGCGTAGCTCGCCGATTGCCGCCCGCGAAACGGTCCGACACGGCGTCCTACCGTGTATTCAATTTAGCCTCCACGCTCCGGACCTTGTCGTCCATGGTCTGATCCCGGTCGGTCCGTGTGCCAAGCTTGATCACCGTGGAGATGCGGGGAGCGCCCATGGCGTGCACCGTCTCGTGACACGTCTTGATCGCGGCGAACACCGTGTCCCACTCGCCTTCGATGTTGGTGCCATAGGCATGCAGGTGGGTCTGGAGTCCAGCCTCTTTCAGAATGCGCTCGCAGGCCACGACATATTGGGATACGGATACACCCACACCCAGCGGAACGACGCACAGATCAACAATGGCTTTCATCGGTCCTCCACCTCTCTCACCCCAGTGCGAAGCGCAAGGCGCCTAGCGCATAGCGTTCGGCCCTTGGCGCTTTGCCCTGCGTTCTGTTCGCTGCCGCCTGCCGGCTGCCGGCTGCGCTCCATTCCTTCCCGAATTGACCAACTGGCCAATCGACCAATCGCCACCCGTCCGTCTGCCCGCTGCCGCGTCTCACGCCGGGAGGCTCAGCATCTCCTCCAAGATCTCAGCAGCCACCTTGACCGCCTCGGGGCAAATCGTCTTGAATAACTGTTCCGCCTGCGCCTTTTGCAGTCCCTCGGGGGTCGTGACATCACAGCCGAGCAGGTCCCGGCACATCACCGTTCGCTGCCGCTCCGCAAATCGCTCGTGGAAAGCCTGCACCGCTGCATATGTCTCGTTCTTCTGCGGCTGTCCGGGGCAGCTTGTCGGACCGTGACGCAGCCCGAGCACCATCAGGGCCCCGGTGACTGCCCCGCAGACATCCGCCCGGCGCATCCCGCCGCCGAAGCCGCACGCCAGGCGATTGGCCAGCGCTTCGTCCAGACCGAAGGTCTTGCCGTACGTGGACAGGATCGCCTGCGAGCAGTTGCACCCGTTTCGGAATTTCGTCACCGCCTCGTCAACTCGCATCGTCATCCGCCAATCCTCCCCGTAGAAGAACGCAGAAGGCGGAACCCCCAGAGTTCCCGTACCCCCTCTGTGCGTCCTGTGCCTCTTGTGGCTATTGTCGGTGCGCCCCGCGCCCTGTGGACGTGCGTCCCAGCCCTACCCGTTGGTCAGCAGCTCCGCGGCAACGCCCGAGAGCAGCGCGATGCCGGGGACCAGCGCATCCTCGTTGATGTCGAAGAAGCTATCGTGATGCCCCGCCGCCAGCTCCGTGCCGAAGATCACGAACGCCGCCTGCCCGCCGTTCTTCTGCACCCGCTCCATGAAGTAGGTGCAATCCTCGCTGCCGCCGATGTTGCCCGCGGACACGATCTCGGGGAACAGCGCCTGCCGCTTCGCCACCTGCTCGATCCGGGCCACCAGCGCCGGATCATTGTCGCAGCCGGCGGCGCCCCCCATGAGCTGGATCTCCGCCTTCACGCCGTGCATCGCCGCGGCCGCCTCGATGATCCGCACCGCCTCGCCGTATACATACTCGTTGATCTCGGTCGTGGCGCCGCGCGTCTCCACCTTGATGACCGCCTTGGCCGGGATGACGTTGCGCCCGGTCCCACCCTGGAAAACGCCGACGTTGACACGCGAGGCGCCCTTGCTGTGACGAGAGATGGCGTGCAGGTTCAGCGTGGCCGTGGCCGCCGCCAGGATGGCGTTACGCCCGGTCTCGGGCGACCCTCCTGCGTGGGCCGGCACACCCGTGAAGATGGCGTCCAGCTTGGTCGTCGCCAGAAACCCTTCCGTCCGACAGGCCACTTGACCGGTCTTCCGGAGATTGACCCCCAGGTGGGACCCCACGATATACTTCACGTCGTCCACCACACCCCTGGCAACCATGGCCTTGGCCCCCCGGACGCCCTCCTCGGCCGGTTGGAAGATCAACTTGATCGTCCCCGCCAGCCGGTCCCTGAGTCCTGCCAGGACCTCCGCCACTCCCAAGCCGATGGCCGTGTGTCCGTCGTGGGCGCAGGCATGCATCGCGCCGGCGTTCACCGACGCGAATCCCTCGCGGAAGGGCCGGTGTTTCTCTTCCGTCGCCTCCCCGAGGTCGTTGGCGTCCATGTCCACGCGCAGCGCCACTGTGGGCCCCGGCCGCCCGAACGTCATCATCCCCACCACCCCCGTTTTCCCGCCGCGCATCTTCTCAACCCAGACGGGGTCCGCCCCCTGGGCGAGGGCCCGCTGGCGGTGCTGCTCCAGTTCAGCCGCCGGCGGGACGCCCATCATCGCGCTCGCCTCCACCACCTCCGCCCCCGCGAGCACCCGGTACCCCAACGCCGCCAACTCCGTCGCCACGATCGAGGCCGTCCGGAACTCGGTCCAGGCGGCCTCGGCGTGCTTGTGGAAATCGCGCCGCCGGGCGATCGCCTTCCCCTTCAGGGCCTGCGCCGTCCTGATGATGTCAGCGTCCATGAAAGCACCCCCTATCCATCCAACCGAAGCTTGTACAGTGCCGCCGGGTTGTCACGCAGGATCCGCCGCGCCAACGCCGCAGCCTCATCCTCCGAGAGGTAGCCGTCCTCGACCTTTTCCGTCAGCACGCGGCTGACCGTCCGTCGCGCCATGACGCTGTGCCCGTAGCTGCCCTCGGGAATGATGAAGTCTCCGCCGAAGGCAAAGATCTTGTTGGCGGGGACGGTCTCGATCGCCTCGTGCAGCATGCGCGCGCCTGCCGAGGGGGAAATGATGTACAGCCAGCACAGATCCAAGAACACGTTGCTGAAGTTCTTGGCCAGCGCCAGCGCCTCCCCCATGAACGGGTAGCCGCCGTGAAACAGGTCGAACTTTGCCTGTGGGTACTCGAGACAGAGATTGGTCAAGAGCAGCGGGTTCGAGTTCTCCAGAACGTTGCCGTTTCCCTCCTGGAGGCCGGTGTGGATCTGGACCGGCGCGTTGCGCTCGACGGCAGCCCGGACGATTTCGTGGAACATGTAGTCCTGCAGGGGGCGAGCCTCTTCCCAGGAGGGCCCCTCGCCCAGATGACCGAAGAGCCGGGCGAACACCCGCTCGGCATCGGCGCGCGGGGTCTTTTCAAAGCGGATGGTGCGGCGATAGGCGATCCCGATCTTGACGCCGACCGCCCCGGCGGCCAGGTCGCGGTCCAGTGCGGCGTGCATGGCCTGAATCAGGTCGTCCAGGGAGTGGACGGTACGGTCCGTGTCGGACTCGATATTCCGGAGATCGCCGCGCGTCGTGGCGCACGCGAAGTGCTCCATTCGCACCACCGGCGCGAACAACTCCTGATCCACAGCCGTCCGGAAGTCGTCCTGGATGCTCACGGCGATTCCGGCTTTCTCTCTCAGGACGTGCCGGTACCAGCCCGCGCGGCGAGACTTCGCGATGGCGTCGGAAAGCTGCGCGTACGTCTGCCCGTTCAGTTCCGCCACGCCGAAAAGGTCGCGGATGGCGATGCGCAGACACGTCCCATAGCCGGTGTGACGGATCCGATCCCAGTACGGCGCCAGTGCCGCCCAGCGCTCTTCCAGCGAGAGATCCGCCCTGGTGGGTGCGACGAACGGTGGCGGCTTGCGGATCCAGCCGATCCGCGCCATGCGTTCCATCAGCACCGGCCGGGCCGCGCCCCGCACGGCCTCGAGGAGAGCCGGCGGCATGCCCGAGGACACCAGATCGCTCGACGCATAGTGCGGGAAGAGGTACCCGAAGTCATGCGCCGCGCGGTTCCGCTCCTCTTCGGACAACAGGTGCTCGTGGGTATCCACGAGGCGAATGGACCCGACAATCTGGGTAAGGCGAGAGGCGAGGTCGGACATGGCTCAACTCCTACAAGACGTTTCCTGGCGCGAGGCGCGCGAGAGCCGTTTGGGGCTGCACACGAGAGCGCCCTGGGACAAGAGGCGCGCCCACGTTGGAACGTGTTCAGGAGACGATGCCTCAGTGGCGCTGGGGCATGGTCGGCCTACCGGGTGGACGATACCGGCTCAAAAAAGCTCACGATCACCTGAGGGATCTGAAGAAAATGCCCATCCAGCGTGAGGAGACGCAGACCGTGCTGCGAAGCCGTCGCCGCGATCCACAGGTCGTTGCTCGGCACCGGCTTCCCCTGCTTCCGTAGATAGTTGTGAATCACCGCGTACCGGTCGGCTGTCTCCTCGTCCACCGCGAAGGCGCGGGCCCGAGGCGAGGCGAGGAAACGGCGCAAGATCTCTTCGTTCCGTCTCGGGCGCGATCCCTGCAGGAAACCAGCGCGAAGTTCGCCGATGGAGATCGCACTCAGGCCGACCTCCGAGGCGCGCTGAATGGCCGCTTTGACCTCGGAATGGTCACGCAGGTACGCCGCATAGGCAGAGGTGTCCACCAAGATGCGGCTCACCTCCAGATCTCCGGCTCAATCTGCCGTTGTTCCCGCAGCGCCTCGCCGAACTCCTCATACTCCTGCTCGGACCAGCTCCCGGCTAACTCGTCGAGATCGTGGTGCAGCACCTCCTTCTTGAGGCGCTTCCCGAGACCCGTGGCCGTCTCTAATAAGTCCATGACGGCGTGGTTGAGGCTTATCTTTTCTTTCTTGGCTTTTTGCTGAATCACCCGCGCCAGCTCGGGCGGGAGATTCCGCACCGTGATCGCACCCATGGTTCCCTCCCCTGTGATGCACCGAATGCGTCATTATGCATCACCGGTGCATGCACAGTCAACACCGATCCAGGCGCCATTGCGCCTCATTCCGCTACATCCCCCGTAGGGTCGGATCCAGGACGTCCCGCAGCCAGTCGCCCACCCGGCTGACCACCAGCGCGGTCATCATGAGGACCAGACCAGGGAAGGCTGAGATCCACCAGGCGGAATCCAGATAGCCCCGCCCCTCGCTCAGCATGCCGCCCCAGCTCGGGGTGGGAGGCTGGATCCCCAGGCCGAGGAAGCTCAGTGTGGACTCCAGGAGGATGGTGCGGGCCAGCTCCAGCGTGGCGATGACCAGGAACGGGGCCAGCGTGTTAGGCACGATGTGCCTCGCCAGGATTCGCAAGGTGGATCCACCCAACCCTCGGATGGCCAGGACGTACTCCCGCTCCTTGATGGTCAAGACCTGGGCGCGGACGACCCGCGCATAGGTCACCCACCCGCTGAGCCCCACGATGATGATCAGGTTCCCGAAGCTGGGTCCCAGCACGGCGATGATCCCGATCGCCAGCAAGATGAACGGGAACGCCAGTTGGCCATCCACCAGCAGCATGATGATCTCGTCCAGGATGCCACCCGTGTAGCCCGAGATCAGACCCAGGAGTCCCCCGATTGCCCCCCCGATCAACACCGCCGCGAATCCCACAACGAGGGAGATCCGGGAGCCGTAGATGACCCGGCTCAGGATGTCGCGCCCAAGCTGGTCCGTGCCCAAGAGGTGGCGCTGCCGGCCCTCCTCCGGAAACCAGGCCGGAGCCTTGAGCCGCTCGCGGAGCGACTGCCGGATCGGGTCATACGGACTGACCAGGGGGGCGAAGGTGGCCGCCAGCACCACCACGAGCAAGAAACCCGCCGAGGCCCAGACAAAGAGGGGCACCTTCCGCCGCCGGAGGGCTTCGTTCCCGACCTCCACGGCCTTAGTGCCGGATGCGTGGATCGAGGATGCCATACGCGACGTCCACCAGAAAGTTCACCACGACGAACATGGCCGCGGTCATGAAGACGCAGGACTGCACGACCGGATAATCGCGGTTGTAGATGGATTGGATGGCCAGCCGCCCGATCCCCGGCCAGGAGAAGATGGTCTCGGTGACCACCGCGCCGCCCAGCAGGTTTCCGAGCTGCAGCCCCACGATCGTGACGATCGGAATGGCGGCATTCCGCATGGTGTGCTTGGCGAGCGTCCAGAACTCCGGCAGCCCCTTGGCCCGGGCCGTCCGGATGTAGTCGGCCCGCAGGATCTCCAGCACCGCGGAACGGGTGATCCGGGCGATGCTGGCCATGGCGAAGGCCCCCAGTGTCACCGCCGGCAATACCAGGTTCCGCCAGTCACCCCTGCCCGACGTCGGGAACAGGCCCAGCCAGAGGGAGCAGGTCAGAATCAACATGATGCCGATATAGAACGTCGGCGCCGCCTGCCCGACCAGCGCGACCCCCATGACGATGTCATCAATGAGGCTTCCGCGCCTGACGGCCGAGATGATCCCGGCCGGGATGGCGAAGACGATCGCGCACAGGAACGAGGCAAAGGCCAATTCCAGGGTGGCGGGCACCCGTTCCCAGACGACCGTCATGGCCGAGGTCCGGAAGTGGATGGAGCGGCCAAAGTCGCCCTGGACGGCCTGGTTGATGAACACCCCGTACTGGACGTAGATCGGCCGGTCCAGGCCCATCTCGCTCCGCAGCCGCTCCATCTCTGCGATGGGCGCGTCCGGGGGCAGGAGGAGGGGCACCGGATCGCCCGAGAGGCGCATGACGACGAAGACCACCGTCACCACGCTCCACAGCGCGATCAGCATCCGCACCACCCGGTAGGTCAGGAATCGGCCGAACCCTGGCATCGGTCCCTCGAGCCCGGATTCTTCACGAATCCTTCGTGACGAATCCGGGCTTACGTACGGGCTCTCATTAAGCCCGCATTGTTCGCGAGCTGCGCTCGGGAACAATGCGGGCCAGGCCGTCCGCCGGTCCCGGACAAGACTACCGCGCCCCACCCTTCTCCCGGGACGGGGCGCGGTAGCGGACGAGCGGCCCGGCGAATCTACCCGCGGGTGAGCTTCAGGTTGAAGTTCCGAAACTCCATGGTCTGGTTTGCGTACGGCTTCCAGTCCACGTACTTCTGGAGGCCGTACAGCTCCATCGGCTGGATGACCGGAATCAGCGGAAGGAACTCCAGCTCCAGCCGCGCCATCTCTTTATAGGCCTCGGCCCGGAACTTCTCGTCCACGCTGAAGCGAGCCCCGTTGCCCAGCTCGTCGAAGCGCGGGTTCCGGAACCAGTAGGCGTTGGGGCCGCCCGGCGCCAGGTGGCGCCACATCATCCCATCCGGATCGTTGTACGCGGAGGTGGGATCGGTCCAGCGGACCCCCTTGAAACTCTTCTCGCGGATCTTCTGCTGATAGACCGAGTACTCCAACTGTTCCAGCTTGGCGTTGATGCCCACGTCCTTCCACATGGCGGTGACGACCTCGCTCATCTCCTTGTCCATCACCATGAACCCGATCGGGGTTTCGAGCGTGAGCTCCTCGCCCTTGTAGTTCGCCTCCTTGAGGAGTTGCTTGGCCTGGTTCGGATCGTACTTCAGCGGCGGCAACGTCGGATCGTGGTGGCTGTCGCCCTTCACGACCAGGCTGTTCGGCACGGCGGCCTGGCTGCGCCACAGCTCCTTGACGATGGTCTCGCGGTCGAGCGCCAGGCTCATGGCCTGCCGGAACGGCTTGCTGTCCAGGGGCGGCTTCTGCGTCGTCACCGACAGGCAGTACAGGCCGCCGTACAGGACGCCCTCGATCTTCGTGGTGGGCGCCTTGGCGATGCGGTCCATCTGGTCCGGCGGGATCTTGGTGATGATGTCCACCTCACCCTTGAGGAGCGCACCGACGCGGGCCGCCAGCTCCGGCAGCGGGCGGAAGATGATCTGGTTCACGGCCAACTTCCCACCCCAGTAATCCGCGTTCGCATCCAGGATCATCCGGTCGTCCTTGACCCACGACGCGAGCTTCACCGGGCCGGTGCCGATCGGCTTGGCGTTGAATTCGTCGTCCTTGACCTTCGCGAAGTAGTCCTTGGGCATGATCTGCCCCGCGTAGAAGGCCGTGCGGGCAGCGAGGAGCGGGTCAGGCTGCTTGGTGACGATGACGACCGTCAGCGGGTCGGGCGTCTCGACGCGCTCGATGGTATTCAGCACGGACTTGGTAATGACCTTCGCATTGGGGTCATAGGAGCGCTCGTAGGAGAATTTCACATCCGCGGAGGTGAACCGATCTCCGTTGTGGAACTTCACGTTCGGGCGCAGCTTGAATTGCCAGGTCGTCGGGTTCACCAGCTTCCACTCGGTGGCCAGGGAGGGATGGAGCTTGCCGTCGCGGCGGCGAGTCAGGAGATTGTCGAAGAGGTTGAAGGTGATAGCGATATCGTTGACCGTGGTGCTCATCTGGGGGTCCAGCTTGCTGACATCGCTCGACTGACCGACCACCAGGGTGTTCTTGCTGGTTGTCTGGGCGCCGGCAACCCGCGCGAGAATTCCCTCCGCCGCGGCCATGCTGCCCAGTAGTCCCGCCGCACCCACCAGAAAGCCGCGCCGGGTAATCCGGCCGTCCTGAAGCATGCGGGCGAGTCCGTCGATGGTAATGCGCTCTGAGGATACACTCCGATCCGTCATTCCGGGTTCCCCCTTTCCACTCGTGGGCTACGGCTCGCTGGTCGCACGCCGTCACCGCATCCCGCGTCCATGTCCTGCACCCTGATTGGGACCCTCTCTGGAGCGCCGTGGACCTTCCTCCCCTCCTCTCTGTGATTCGGTCGTGATGCCCTCCGCTCGTCCGGTCAAGAAACGCACCGACCGCGCTGGCACATCCACGACCGACGGGCGGCCGCCCGGGAAGCCTATCAGCGTAACAGGCTATCACTCGCCCCGAACGCGGTCAACGCGCTTCTCCATCGCTGGCCCGCTGGGGTCGCCCGTGGCGTCCGAAGATGAGGCGTCCGCCGAGACGCCACGCGACCACGCCGATGCCGCACACCAGAACGAGGCATGCCAACGGGACCGCGATGGCGAGGAGGGACACCGCAACCGATCCAACCAGCTCCACGCCGGCAATCAGGAAGTTTCCGATCCCTCCGCTCGCCAGTGCCGTCTTGAGACGCAGGAGCGCTGTCGCGCCCTGGGTCAATCCGGCCAGTCCCCCGCCGCCGATGATCGCCAGGCTCCACTTGAGGAATGGTGGAAGGTCGGCGAACACCGCCGCACTGGCGAGCATTCCCGCGATCACCGCAGCCGGGGTCGCGATCGCGTCCAGCGCATTGTCCAGCCACGGGATCGAGTAGGCCAGGACCTCCAGCAGCGTCGCCGTGGCGAAGGCGTACAGCGCCTGGGATGTGCCGATCCACTCGAACCCCGGCGCCGGCGTCAGATAGCCGGCCTGCGCGGCGACGCTTGCCGCCAAGAGCGGGACAAACACGCGAAAGCCGCAGGCCGCACTTAGCCCCAGACCCACCCCCAAGCTCAGCAACGTATCCATCGCGGCCCCCCAGCATCCCCATACACCAAGGCGCCCCTCAAGCGTCACTCCCGCACGCGGGCATACAGCAACTGATCGATCATCCGCCCATCCTTCGTCACGCTCTTTCGCAACCGCCCCTCCAGGATGTACCCCGCCTTCTCCAGAATTCGCGCCGAGGCCGGGTTCCACTCGAAGACGGTCGCAAAGATGCGGCACACGTCGAAGGTCGCAAACCCATACGCAGTGAACGCGGGCACGACCTCGCTCATGATGCCGCGCCCCCAGAACGGCTCTCCCAAGCCAATAGCCGATCTCGGCCGACCGCCGGTGAACATCCTCCTGTAACGTGAGACCGATACCGCCGACCACGTCGCCCCCCACCTCGATCGCGCACTGGGTCGGCGGATCCTGATCGGCCACCTCCCGGATCCAGGCATCGGCATCCGCCAGCGTATAGGGGTGCGGGAACCGGTCGCGCAGGTTGATCCAGATCCGGCGGTTGTTGGCGTACCGCGCGATGGATGGCTGATCGCCCTCGCGGAATGGCCGCAGCCGACACCGGGACAGCACCATGTCCATGGGCATCCGTTCCCCGTCCGCAGCGCATCAACCGCAGGCCGTGCGATGCGCCTCCTCCAACAAGTCGAAACACCGCCTCTGCGGGCATCTGGTCTTCGATCCGCGCCCGGCACGCCCGGCACGCCCGCGCCACTTCCGGGCGACGTCGTCAGGTGCGCCAGCGCGTCGGCCACGCGGCCGGGCGTGAAGGCCTTCGGGTACACGTACGCCCCCACACCCAGGCGGGTCAGACGGTACCCGTTGTCCGGCTGGTCGTGGCTCATGGCCATCACCAATTGCGGGACGCCCGCGGCCAGCCCCTGGGCTACCGTGCCGATGCCGCCGTGATGGACCAGCGCCTTGCAGCGCGGCAGGACCTGGCTGAATGGCACGTACGTGACATGTCGGATCTCTGGTGGGAGCGCGGCAGGAAGCTGTTCCGGATAGCGGGTCACGAACAGGGCCCGGAAGCCGAGCCGGCGGCAGGCTTCGAGTCCCACGTCAAAGAACCGGCGCGCCTGCAGGTTCGCCGACCCGGGCGTGAACAGCACCGGTGCGTCTCCGGCATCCAGGAACGCCGCGAGGTCCTCGGACACGGCAACCTCGATCGCTGTCGTCGTAGAGCGGGAACCGCGTGACCACCGTTTGCGGCGGCCAGTCCGACTGCTTTGGGCCGTACCATTCTGGAAACAGCGCCAGCACCTTGAAGGAAGACATCCAGTAATCGCGCATGATGTGTCGGACGGGTCGGTGGAGACCGAGTTCGGACCGGTACGCATTGATTCCCCCCGCCAAGAGTCGGTCCGTCCGAAAATACCCGACCCGGTAGAGCAACCTTCGCAGCCAGCGCGGCGCCTTTCGGAACCATTCCATCCCTGCCTGCGGCACCGGGGGATCTTCCGGGCTCAAGAAGACGGCCGGCTGAAGCTGAACCGTCACCAGCGGCACCTTGAACGCCTCCGCCGCAATGCGCGCCCCGAAGGCGATCCCCGCCCCCACCAGCAGCGTTCGGCCTGGTGCGAGTCTCCGCGTGCACTCGGGAGACGATCTCCGGGTACAAGCGGGGCGCCAGAAGAGCGATCAGTTCAAAACCCCTCCTCGGGTGCCAGAGATCGGGGTGCCGCATGATCTGCTCGAAATCCTCGTCCGTCCCGTAGCCGAGCGTCCGGAGGCCGGCGGCCTCCATCGTCCGGTCGAACGGCCGGTGCACGACAACCACGACCTCGTGGCCCAGCGAGGCCAACCCCTTCCCCAGCCAGACGAACGGGTAGATGTCGCCCGAGCTTCCGGCAGGAACCAGGATGAACTTCCGTTGTCCGTTCACAAGGCGGGCTCCCTCCCCGCCCGGAACGCTAGCAGTGGACGCGCCTGGCTGCAAAAAAGCCCCCCTGCTCTCTTCGAACAGGGGGGCTGATGTTCGCTTTCGCCCGAGCAAACCTTCTCGGGGTTCGCCACCGCTACATCACGAACCCGAACATCCGCGGCAGCCACATCGTGAGCGGCGGCCAGTAGGTGACGGCCGCCAGGATCACGAGCTCGATGGCCAGGAGCGGGGCTAGCGGCCGGATGATCTGGTTCATCGACAGGCCGGAGATGCGGAGGCCGACGAAGAGCGATGTCCCCACCGGCGGCGTGATCAGGCCGTAGCAGAGATTGATGATCATCATGGCCCCGAAGTGGACGATGTGAAGCCCCATCTTCTGCATCAGGGGCAAGCAGGATCGGGGTCAGCATGATGACCGCCGGCGTCAGATCCACCAGGCAGCCCACGATCAGCAGGAAGATGTTGATGACGATGAGCAGCAGGAACTTGTTGTCGGTGATGGTGAAGACCGTGTTGGCCAGCACCTTGGGCAGATTCTCGTAGGTCAGGATCCAGGTGAACACCGAGCTCGTTGCCACCAGGAACAGCACCACGGCGTTGACCTGGCAGCACTCGAACAGGATCTTGGGCAGCTCGCTCCACTTGGTCTCGCGGTACACGCCGCAGCACAGGATGATGGCGTAGAGCGACGACACGGCCCCCGCCTCGGTGGCCGTGAAGATTCCCGAGATGATCCCGCCGAGGATGATGAAGATCGTGAAGAGTCCGGCCATGCCGTCGGCCACCCGGAAGGCCTTCTCCTTGAAGGAGAGCTGCGGCAGCGGCGCCGGCTTGATGTGCTTTCTTGGCGTGGAAGAAGGCCCAGACCATCAGGCTGAGTCCGATGAGGATGCCCGGGATGGCCCCCGCCAGGAACAGGGCGGCGATGGAGACCGAGCCCGCCGTGTGGGCAAAGATGATCATGGGGATGGAGGGCGGGATGATCGGCCCCATGACCGCCGAGGCCAGGGCGATGGAGGTGGCCGTTTCCCTCTTGTAGCCCGCCTTCTCCATCGTCGGGATCATCATGGCCCCGATGGAAGAGATCTCGGCCACCGCGGAGCCCGACACGCCGCCGAAGAACATGCAGGCCAGGATGGTGACGTGGGCCATGGCGCCCGGGATCCGCCCCACCAGGACCTCTGCCAGCCGCACCAGTCGGGTGGAGACACCGCCCCGGGCCAGAAGTGTCCCGGCGAAGATGAAGAAGATGACCGCCAGCAACGGGAACGAGTTCACCGCCGAGAGCATGCGCTGGATGAGGGTCGAGTGGTCGATGTCCAGCGTCAGCCCGGCCAGCAGGGCCCCCAGCCCGATGCCGAAGGAGATCGGCAGGTTGATGATCATGAAAACGAAGAAGCAGAAGAACGCGATTCCAAGTGTCATGATGTCGCCACTTTCCCGCGAATGGGTTCAGCCCACCACCCGGCCGAGCCGGGATCGACCCGGGATCGTCCCAAAACTCGTACGAGATTCTCGACCGCAACGCCATCTAGATGGGAACCATCTCCGACCCGGACGCCGCCTCCGCCTTCCCGAAATCCCGGATCCGCTTCCAGGTATCCTGGACGAGGTAGAGGAGCATCAGCGTGCCGGAGACGGGCATGGCCAGATAGAGCCAGAAATTGGTGACGGGGATCGACTCCATCAGGTCCTCGCCGAAATGGTTGACCAGCCCGATCCCGTACACCACCATGATCACGGCGACGATGGCGACGAGCCCATTCAGGAAGAAATGCCCAACCTGGCGTGCCCGGAGCGGCATCAGGTTGAAGAAGACATCCAGGCTGATGTGCTCCTTGAACTTGATGGCCAGCGCCGCCCCGAGATAGGTGATCCACACCAGGAGGTACCGCGGAATCTCCTCGGACCATGACGGCACGATGTTCAGGACATAGCGGGTGAACACGGTATACGTCGTGATGATGAAGATCACGATCGTCATGGACACCATCACCCACTTCACGACCGTCGTGATCCACTCCAGGACCCGATCGAATGCCGTCGACATGTCGTTCCACCCGTTCCTGGGGAGTTGAATGGACCGGCGGGGGGCGGATAGCCCCCCGCCGGAGAGATTTCCAGACTTACTTGAAGTTCTTGCCGGTCTCCAGGACGTACTTCACGAAGGCCTCGCCGCCAAGCTTCTTGGCGCTGTCCGCCACCATCGGCGCCACGGCGTCCATTAAGCTCTTCTTGTCGGGCGTGGTGATCTTCATCAGGCCCTTGATCTTTTCCAGGTCATTGATCTCGGCAATCTTCCAGGCGCCGCGCATGTAGGCGGTGGCTTCCTCGCCGGCCTTCAGGATCGCAGCCTGCTGAGATTTGGACAGCTTCTCGAAGACCTTGGTGGAGACGATGTTCACGTCGGGAATCCGCATGTGCTCGTCGAGGCTGTAGGACTTGGAGACCTCGTAGAACTTCATGGAGATGACGGACGGGTGGTTGTTCTCTGCCCCGTCCACCACGCCCGTCTGGAGGGCCGTGTACAGTTCGCCCCAGGCCACCGGCACGCCGTTGGCCCCCAAGGCCTTCATGGTGTCGATCATGACCGGCGACGCCATGACGCGGATCTTCTGGCCTTTCAAATCAGCCGCGCTGTTGATCGGCTTTTGGGTGAAGAAGTTGCGGGCGCCCGAGGTGATCCACGTGATGACCTTGATCCCCTTGGGCTCGAGCTGCTGCATGAACTCCATGGCTTTCCCGCCGTTCAGGACGTACCAGTAGTGGTCATCGCTCTTGAAGATATAGGGCAGCGACCACACGTCCATCACGGGAAGCACCTGGCTCAGGTTCGAGATGGACACCGAGGTGAAGGCGATGCTGCCGTTCCGCACGTTCTCAACGTTGTCCCGGGCGTCGCCGAGCTGCCGAGAGTGGTACACCTGCACATCGAGCTCGCCGTTGGTCAACTGCCTGACCCGCGCGGCGAAGAACTCGGCCGTGTGGGCTGACGGATGGGCCGGCTCGTGGATGCTGGAGAACTTCAGGACGGTCCCCGCGAAGCCCGGCATCGCGAAAGCCACAACCGCGAACACGATCAGGGTTCCGAACAACACTTTTCTCATGTTGCCTCCTCCGAGGTCAGGGGGCCCTCGCCCCGGTTATACGTCCGCGGCCGTCCGCAGGTCCATCCTGCAGGCAAGCCCACGGAGATTCACTAGAGACTCACTCGACCGAGCGATCGAGTCGAGTCGGCATGGGGGCTACCCGAGGGTATTGCTCCAACAGAAGGCGAGCGGAAGAGAAAACCGAACCGCCTGGCCGGCCGCTCTCGACCCGCACAATCCCATCCAGCACGTTGGCGACCAATAACCTAGCCACCTACCGTCTGTCAAGGAGGAAAGCGAACGGCGAAAAGGCGTCAGGAGAAGCGTACCTCTGGCCCTTTTCGCTTTGCCGCTCCCCTGTCCTGCGCTACCCTGTTTGGGTTTGCACGGCGCAAGGCGTGAGGGGCGCCCCGCCCAAACTCGAATCCCTGACCCCTGATCCCTAATCCCTGTCCCTGATGGAGGAAGCGATGATCCAGGAAAACTCGGTGAAGAAGACCCTCAAGGCCGGGGGCGTGGTCCTCGGAACCATGCTCACCCACCTCCGGCAGCCCGCCGTGGCCGTCCTGATGAAGAACGCCGGCTGGGACTACGTTTTCCTGGATGCCGAACACGGCTCCTTCACGCCGCCCGACCTGCTGGACTTCTGCGTCGCGGCCCGCGGGGTGAACCTGCCCACCATCGTCCGCGTGCCGAACAGTCGAGAAGCCCAGCGGATGTACCAGACGCTCGACCTTGGGGCGAATGGGCTCCTGTGCCCGCAAACCGAGACCAAGGAGCAGGTGGAGTTCATCATCCACTCCACCAAGTATTTCCCCATGGGTCAGCGCGGGATGTCCCTGCGCAACAACCACACCTCCTGGGGGAAATACAAGGGCTCCGAGCTCACCCCCAAGCTGAACCAGGAAACCATGATCGTTCTCCAGATCGAATCCAAGACCGGCGTGGACAACCTGGAGCCCATGCTCGACGTGCCCGGCGTGGACGCCGTCTTCATCGGCCCGAACGACATGTCCCAGACCCTCGGCATCCCCGGCGACATCGGTCATCCCGAGGTGGCCAAGCGCGTGGACCGCGTCCTGGAGGTCTGCGGAAAGAAGAATATCCCCTGCGGCGTGCACACCTACGACCTGGACACGGCCAAGAAGTGGATCGCCCGCGGCTGCCGCTTCATGTGCCTGGGTGGCGACGTGGCCTGGCTGCAGGACGCCATGCAGGTCGCGTACAACGCCGTGATGGAAGGCGTGAAGAAGTAGGATCCCGCTCTGCATGGCCGTGAATGTATCCGCCCACGGAATAGGTGTGGCCAGGTAGCCAAGGGCATCCGCGGTCAGTTCAAACGACTTGATGGGCGGCACCCGGATCTTGATGTTCTTCGCGACATTCGGGTCGCCCGGGCTGGGCGGTTCCTTGGTCAGGACAATCCCCCCGAAGTATACCGCCCATCCCCCGATGGGATGGAGGTCCTGCTTCTCCAGCAATTCAGCGGTCTTCTTCCAAAGGAGGCTGTCCCGCGCGAACAGCGTGCGAGCATCTTTCCAGTCTTTGGCCAGGTAGGGCGCGGAGGGGAGGTTTAATCGCTTGTCCACCGTGGTCCCGAGCGGGCCGATCTGCATCTCGACCGCGCCCAGCGAGACGCGCTCCTGGACGACGGTGTAATCCCCCAGTTGGCTGGCCGGGTAGATTTCTATCGCGATTCGGCCACCAGAGTCTTTGCCGACCTTCTCCGCGAACCACTGCATGTCCTTGTCGATGGCGGCCCCCGCGGGGCGAATGTGGGCGAGCTTCCACTTGTACTGAGGGGCAGCGGCTTCCGCCAAGCCGAGGGCGGCCACGGATGCGGCCAACATGAGAATCACCGCCGACACCCACACTTCAAATCCCCGTTTCCATTTCATGGTGTCAACCTCCTTTCCTGCGAGAGGAATGCCGTGCTCCCGTTACGCCGTACGGCTCGAGTGCTCTGCGATCTCGCGCCACCTGCGGGATCGGTACGGAGGGGACAGTTACACAAAGGGGAATGTTCCGCCCAGCCCTTTTTCGCCAGCCCGCTGCAAGGCGACGGTGGCCACGGCGATATCCATGCCCCCGTGCCAATCGGGATGCAGAGCAGACGCTCGGTCGGGGAGGTGCGGCCGGGCTTCTTCCCGGCGACGACCTCTCCGATGGTGGCGGTGATGTTCCGCTCCGAGATCTTGCCCGCCTCGTTCAGCTCCTTCAGGCCCCCCGATGCAGACATTGCCCGATGTGATCCACGATGATCTTGTCGGCCTTGAGGATGCAGGCATCCTCGCATTCCTGATAGGACCCCATAGGGAAGAGGGCCGTTCCGGGCTTCCACCACGACTCCCTGACGAACTTCTCCTTCGACTGCGTGACGCAGATGGTCGCGTCGCTGTCCATCACCTCTTCGGGTGAGCGGGCGATCACGATCTTCCCTTTTACCACCGGGCGGATCTCGTCGGCGAAGCGCTCGGCCGCCTCGCGCCGGATGTCGTATACCGTGAGAGTCTGGATGGCAAACACTTCGGCGACCGCCCGGGTCTGTGTCCGCCCCTGGCCCCGGCACCGAAGAGGCCGAGGCGAATGGACGGTCCCGTGTGGATGTACTTCAGGGCCACCGCCGACTGGGCCCCGGTGCGCAGGTTGGTGATGAGCGCGCCGTCCATGGCCGCCCGGAACTGGCCGTGCGCGGATCGATGAGGAGGATCATGGAGCTGATGTACGACAGCCCGATCTTGTGGTTGTCCAGAAAGCCGCCACGGTGTGAAGAAGTAGGCGGTCAGCGATCAGCAAACGACGCGGCCGGCCCCATCCGGGGCCGGCCGCGTCGTTCTTTCTTTTCCCCCTCCTGCCCCGTTACCGCCCTTGCCCCCAGTCGGTGAACGCCTTCGCGTAGATCTTGGAGATATCTTCCACCGACAGGATGCGTGCGGACCGCGACAGGAGGCGCTGCTCCTTGTGGGCCTCCACCGCCCAGACGGGAATCCGGGAGCGATCCGTGATGCCGGCCTCCTCCAGACAGACGGGGAGGTCCACGCTCTTCATCAGGTGGCGAATGGCCAGGAGCGCCCGGTCCGCGGCCTCGCGCGCCGCGAGGCCCGTCACGGGCTCGCCCATCGCCTCGGCGATCTGCACCAGCCGGTCCTGCTTTGCCACCTTGATGGCGTCGAAGCAGGCCAGGGCCAGGACCGTCAAGGTGATCCCGTGCGGGGTGTGGTATTCGCCGCCCACCGGGTACGCCATCGCGTGGACCAGGCTGGTGCCCGAGTTGTTGAGGACGAAGCCCGCCGTGACGCTTCCCAGGGCCATGTGGTAGCGAGCTGTAATGTTCTCGCCGTCCGCCACGGCCGGCCCCAGCCACTGGGTGATGATGGAGATGGCTTTCAGGGCAAGCGCGTCGGTGATGGGGTTGGCCATCCGCGACAAGAACGGCTCCACGGCATGGAAGAAGGCGTCGATCCCGGCGGCCGCCGTCACCCGAGAGGGACAGCTCACGGAGAGCATCGGATCGATGATGGCCACGTCCGGCAGCAGGTTCGTCGAGGCCACCGCCTTCTTCACATTGGCCTCGCGGTCCAGGAAGATCGCGTGCTTGGTCACCTCGGCCCCGGTTCCGGAGGTCGTTGGCACGATGATGGTCGGCCTGCCCCGCTGCGGGACCTTCTCCTTCCCGAAATAGTCCCGGGTCTTCCCGGGGTTGGTGAGGAGCGCCGAAGCCATCTTGGCCACGTCCAGGATGCTGCCTCCGCCGATGCCGACGATGACGTCGAAGGCGCCCTTCCGGGCGAAGTCGGCCACCTCCTCCACCACGCTCGTGGCCGGCTCGGGTGTGTCCCGCTCCTCGACAATGACGTCCACCTCGAGCTTCTCGGCCTTCAGGCTCGCGAGGGGCTTCTCCAGCAGTCCCGCGGCGTTCACGCGCGGTCCCGTCACGATGAGGACGCGATGGCCGCCCAGTCGCTTGGCTTCCTTACCGATCCGGGCAATGGTCTCCAGGCCGAAGAGGACGGCCGGTGTTCTGAACTCGATGGTCTGAAACATCTCCCGCGGTCTCCTTTCTCGTCAAGGTCCCCACCGGAATTTCTCCGGTCACGTTATTCTTTGACAACGGCTTAGTACACGCGGACATAAATTCGATGACGTATACGGTGGCCGCATAAGTCCAGGTCCCCCGGGCCGACCCGAGACGCCGCGCCACACCCATGCTCCGCATGGGTACCCGGCGAGCCGTCCCCGGTACGGAGGGCCGCGTCTGAGCGGACCGACCCGGGGTAAGGGCGAGCCGGCATCGGGTACCCACCCGCAGGGAAGGGTGCAGGCGCCAGGCGTCCGAGGGTCGGTCCGGGGGACCGGCGATACGTCACCGTAATTGCGGGCAGAAGCACTTAGCCCCGACTCTCCACCACGGTATTCGCCAGCGCCTCGATCACGGTCAGGACGGCGCAGGAATCCAGCTCGCCCTTCCCCTGGCTCTTCACCGCCCGCAGCATCTCCCGGGCGATGCTCGTCGCCGGGAGGGAGACCCCCACCTCGTCAGCCAGCTTGAGGGCGGTGGAAAGATCCTTGTACATGTTGTTGGCGGAAAAGTGGGGCGAGAAATCGTGGGTGATCATCCGCCGCCCGCGGGTCTCCATGGCGCCGGTCCGGGCGCCGCCTACCGAGGTGATCTCCTGGACCTTCACCGGGTCGATCCCGGCCTTCTGGGCCAGGACGAGAGCCTCGGCCACCGCCTGGATCGCTACCCCCATGATCAGGTTGTTGATCAGCTTGAGCGTGGTTCCCTTTCCGTTCTCTCCGACATGGATGATCTTCACGCCCATGGCCTGGAAGATCGGCAGGCAGGCGTCGAACGTCGCCTGCGGCCCCCCCACCATGATTCCCAGCTTGCCCTCGGAAGCCACCTTGGGGTTGCCGGTGACCGGCGCGTCCAGCATCGGCACCCCCTTGGCCCGGGCCCGCTCCGCCATCGCCCGGGAGGTTTCGGGCGCCACGCTCCCCATGTCGATCAGCGTGAGTCCCGGATGGGCGCCCGCCAGCACTCCCTCCGGCCCGGCGATCACCGCTTCCGAGGCGGCCGAATCGGTCACCATGACGATCACGACATCCGAAGCCTCCGTCACTGCGCGCGGGGACTCTCCCCAGGCCGCCCCCGCCGCCAGCAAATCGGCTGCCCTCGCCTTGGTGCGGTTCCAGACCACCACCGGAAACCCCGCCGCCAGCAGGCGCCGCGACATCTGCTGTCCCATCAAGCCGATTCCGACAAACCCGATCCGTTGCATACCCGCTCCTTCGAAGCAAGCGTTCAGCCGTCAGCGGTCAGCGTTCGGTCGAAAAACGGAACCCGAGGCGACTTCGTGCGCACCTTCCGCCGGGATCGCAGCCGGGTGTTCTTGCTGAACGCTGACCGCTGAATGCTGAATGCTTACCTTTCGAAAACGGACGGGGAGCCGTCGGCTCCCCGTCCGTTGGTTGCCACCGCTCGGACAGCGAGGAGGAGGCCTGAGTCCCCCGGCCGCCTCCGAAACCCGTCGCGCGAATTACTGGACCTTGCCGATGTTCCGGACGGCCTTGATCAACCGCTCCGCGTCGGCGTCCCAGAACTTCTGAAACTCCGGCGCGTCCAGGTAATAGATCGGCGTGTCCATCTTCTCCATGGCCGCCTTGAACTCGGGGGCCTGGACCGCCTTGGCCGTGGCCTCGCGCAGGACCTTGATGGCGGCAGGCGGCGTGGCCACCGGGGCGAAGAACCCGGACCAGATCAGGAACTCCACATCCTTGAAACCGAGCTCCTTCATGGTGGGGGTGTCGGGTAGCGCGGCCAGCCGCTTGTCCCCCCAGTTGGCCAGGACCCGCAGGGTGCCCGCCTTGATGTGGGGGATGGACACGTTGGGGCCCCCCGACAGGCAGTCCACGTGGCCGCCCAGGAGCGAGGTCACCGCCGGCCCACCCCCACCGGTGGGAATGTGGCGCAGCTTGATGCCGGCGGCGTGGGCAAACATCTCCATGGCCACGTGCATGGTCCCGTAAACCCCCGACGAGCTGTACTTGATCTCGTTGGGGCGCTTCTTGGCGTCGGCCACGAAGTCCGCCACGCTCTTCCAGGGGGCCTCGTTCTTGATCACCAGGATGGTGGGGTCGGCGGTCAGAAGTCCGATGGGGGCAAAGTCCTTCAGCTTGTAGGTGGACGGGCGGCCGAAGAGGGCGTCCACCTCTGGCATCACGGAGATGCTGGAGAGGGCCACCATCAGGGTGTACCCATCCGGCTTGGAGACGGCGGCGGCCTGCATCCCCACGGCGCCACCGGCGCCGGTCTTGTTGACGACCACCACCGGCTGTTTGAGGTGTTTCTCCAGCGCCGTGGCGAAGGGCCGGGCCACCAGGTCGGCGACCCCGCCCGGCGGGAAGGGAACGATGATCTGGATCGGCCGGGTCGGATACGGCTCCTCTGCCGCCAGGGCGCGCCCCGGGAGCGGGCTCCCCACCACGCACGCCACCACCATTACCAAAAGAAGCATTCGCAAGGCTTTCATGGTCCCCTCCTGTTGTACGGGCCCACTCATCGGACGCGGCGCCGGGCATCTGTCGCCCGCCGTCGCCGCCCCGGTCCTCTAACAGGCTCCTGAAAAAGGCCCATTTGCGGGGACCCAGCCTGCGGCCGGGTACCCCGCTTGCTCGGGCACTCGCTGCGGCGTACCGGACGTACGCCTTGACCCACCTTCGGTGGGTACCCCGCCCTTTACGCGCCGCCTTGCACCTGGGCCTTTTTGAGCAGCCTGCGCAAAAACGGGTTTTTCAGCATCCTGCTAGGTGCTCTTTTCGGCCTGGGTCAACCGATCGCGCCAGTCCTTTCCCTTCCTCCAGATCAGGGGCTTCAAGCCGAGCAGGATCATCAACAGCCCGACCGCAAGAAAGGTGACGGAGATGGGGCGCTCGACGAAGATCGCGTACTGCCCGTCGGACATGGCCAGGGCCTGCCGGAAGCTGAACTCGAGGATGGGGGCCAGGACAACCCCCAGAACGATAGGTGCGATCTCGAAGTCCAGTTTCCGCAGGAGGTAGCCCAGGAGCCCCATGACCGCCATGATGCCGACGTCCACCACGCTGCTGTTGACCGCGTAGACGCCCACGATGCAGAACAGAAGGATCGTCGGATAGAGGATCCGATAGGGAATCCGCAGGAAGTTCACGAAGATGCCCACCAGGGGGAGGTTGAGCAGGAGGAGCACCAAATTCCCCACGTACATGCTGGCGATCAGCCCCCAGAAGATCGCCGGCTGCTCCTTGATGAACAACGGCCCCGGGGTGATGCCGTGGACCATCAGCGCGGCGAGGAGGACGGCCGGGATCGGTCCGGTGGGAACGCCGAGCGCCAGCATGGGAACCAGGGCCCCCTCGCTGGCGGCGTTGTTGGCGGATTCGGGCCCGGCCACTCCCTCGATGGCGCCCTTGCCGAAACGCTCGGGGTGCTTCGAGAGCCGGCGCTCCATGGCGTACGAGACGAAGGTGGAGATGATGTGGGCCGAGCCCGGAATGATGCCGATGAAAAAGCCCAGCACGGTCCCTCGCAGGATCGGTTTCGCGGAATCCCGCAGTTCCTCCGTGGTCGGGAGGAGGTCGCGGAGCTTCGGCTTCAAGACCTCGCGCTGTTTAGGGGCCCCCGCGGTCACCAGGATCTCGGAGATGCCGAAGAGTCCCACGGCGACGGGCACGACCCCGATTCCGTCCCCCAGGGCCACCAGCCCGTACGAGAACCGAAAATACCCCGACATCTGGTCGATGCCGACCATCCCGAACATCAGGCCGAGCACGACCATCGCCAGATTCTTCACGACCGAGCCGCCGGTCATGTAGGCCAGGACGACGAGGCCACAGAGGAGCAGGCTGGTGTACTCCGGTGGGCCGAATCCGAGGGCGAACCTGGCCAGCGGCGGCGCGAGGAACATGAGTCCTACTACGCTGAGGGTGCCGGCGACGTAAGAGCCGATCGCCGAGATGGCCAGCGCGGCACCCGCCCGTCCCTTTTGGGACATGGCGTAGCCGTCGATGCAGGTCATCACCGAGGCCGCTTCCCCGGGTATGCGCATCAGGATGGAGGTGGTGGATCCGCCATACATGGCCCCGTAGTAGATGCCGGCCAGGAGAATGATCGCGGAGGTTGGATCCAGGCCGAAGGTCGTGGGCAGGAGCATACTGATGCCGGCGAGGGGACCCACGCCCGGCAGGACCCCGACCATGGTGCCGATCAGACATCCGATCAGGGAGTAGAAGATGTTGGCCGGCGTGAAAACCGTCGCGAACCCCAGGATCAGGTTCTGGAAACTGACGTCCATCAGAACCCCCACCCGCCCCTGGGGAGGGGGACCCGGAGGAGCGAATCGAAGAGCCAGAACGTGCCGAGAGAGAGGCCGAGGGTCAAGACCGCGGCTTGCCAGGGGCGGAGCCGCTCCATGACGCCGAACAGGAAACCCAAGATGAGGACCATGGTGATCCGATACCCAATACGTTCGAGTAGGCCCGTGGCGAAGGCGGTGCAGGCGAGGATGGCGAGGGCGTGAGGGGCCTCGGACCAGACGACGGTGCGGAGCGGCGTGGCACCCCTGCCCTGCAGGACGAGGAGGCCGCCGAGGATGACCAGCAAGATCGCCAGCAGGAGCGGCAGGTACCCGGGGCCAGGTTGCCCGTGGGTCCCCAGGGGCAGGACCCGTCGTTCCCACATGACGAACAGTCCGAGGAGGATAAAGGCCGATCCGCTCACACGATCGATCGTCATGCCAGATCCTGGTAGATCTCCGGCCGCCGATCGTGGAAGAATGTCCAGTCGTCGCGGGTCAGTTTAATCCGCTCCAGGTCCAGGTCTGCCAGCACCACGCCTTCGTTGACGCCGCTCGGCTCGGTGACGAAGTCCCCGTTGGGATCCACGCAGAAGCTCTTCCCGTAGAACGTCATCGTCCCTTCGGTCCCGATTCGGTTCACACGGAACGCATACACCGAGTTGTAGACGGCGTGGCCCACGATCGCCCGCTCCCACTTGGCGACACTCCCCGGGCTGGAGCAGGCCGTGGGGCAGAAGAGGAGCTGCGCCCCCTTCAAGGCCAGCGCCCGCGCCCCTTCCGGGAAGAAGTTGTCCCAGCAGGTCTGCACGCCGATGACCGCATACCGCGTCTTGAACACCGGGAAGCCGAGATTGCCCGGACGGAAGTAGAACCGCTCCTGGTAGTTCGTCAGCTCGGGGATGTGATTCTTCCGATAGATACCGAGGATGTGGCCGTTGGCGTCGATGACCGCCGTCGTGTTGTAGTGGGCGGAATCGTCGGCCGTCTCGAACATCGGGGCCACCAGCACGGCGCCGGTCTCTTCCGCCAGGAGTTGCAGCGCCTCGGTGTACGGGCCCGGGATCGGCACCGCCAACTTGCGCTGCTCCTCCGCCGCCTTGCGGGGAAACCAGGGCCAGGCGAAGCACTCGGCGAAGCAGACGATCCGGGCCCCCCGGTCCGCCGCGATCCGGACCAGGCCGAGCGCCTTGGCGAAATTCGCATCCCGGTCGGGACCGCACTCGAGCTGGACTCCCGCAACGGTGAGTAGCGTCTTGGGCGGTATGCGCTCGCTCACGGCATGCCTCCATTCCGACCCGTCTGTCGCCCGCGCCGACGTCCTGTCCGCATCAGGCCCCACAGCACTTCTTGTACTTCTTCCCGCTGCCGCACGGGCACGGGTCGTTCCGGCCGACCCGGGCCTTACTGGCCGGGGCCAGCGCCGGAGCGGCCGCGGGTCGGAGGGCCCGGGTCGGCGTCATCGCCGGTTCGCGCCGCCGGCGCCCGTTACCAGGAGGCGCCAGCGGCATCGCCGCCAGATCGCCCGCCTCGGCGGACGCCTGCGCCTCCACGTTGACCTGCACCTTCATCAGGAACGTCAGCGTGTCCCGGGCAATCCGGGCCTCCATGGCCTCGAACATCTCGAAGCCTTCGCGCTTGTACTCGATCAGCGGGTCTTTCTGGCCATAACCGCGGAGGCCGATCCCTTCCTTCAGGTGATCCATGGCCAGCAGATGGTCTTTCCACTGCCCGTCCACCACCTGGAGCATCAGCATCCGCTCCAGATAGCGCATCATGTCGCTGCCGACCTGCGCCTCTTTCTGCTGGTACGCCGCTTTGATCTTGGCCAGCAACTCGTCCTTGATCAGAGCAGGCGTGAGCTCCTCGACCTCCGCCGGTGTCCAGGAGGTGTCCACGTCGAACTGGCGCTTCATCGCCTCCGCCAGACCGACCATGTCCCAGTTCTCGGCATAGGCCTCCGGGTTGACGTAGAGACCGATGGTCTCCTCCAGCACCTCTTCGATCATCCCCTCGATGACGTCTCGAACCTCCCCGCCCTCCAGGAGCTGCTTGCGCTCGCTGTAGATCAGCTTGCGCTGGTTGTTCATGACGTCGTCGTATTCGAGCAGATGCTTGCGGATCTCGAAGTTGTGCGCCTCCACCCGCTTCTGCGCCGTCTCGATGGCCCGGGTGACCCAGGGGTGCTCGATCGGCTCCCCCTCCTCCATCCCGAGCTTCTCCATGATCTTGCCGATGCGCTCCTGCGCGAAGAGGCGGAGCAGGTCGTCCTCCAGCGAGAGGAAGAAGCGCGAGGATCCGGGGTCTCCCTGGCGGCCGGCACGACCGCGGAGCTGGTTGTCGATGCGGCGCGCCTCGTGCCGCTCGGTGGCCAGGATGTGGAGGCCGCCCAGCTCGACGACTTTCCGGTGCTCGACATCGATCTCTTTCCGGACCTTCGCCAGCGCCGTCGCATAACTGTCGGGGTCGTCCGTCTCCAGCAGGCCGTAGCGCTGCATATCGCGGACCTGCCGGAGCGTCTCTTCGTACTCGGCGGGGTCCAGGCCGTCCCGGCGCACCTCGCCGCGACGCAGGAGGTCGGACGCCATGAACTTCGGGTTCCCGCCCAGGAGGATGTCCGTGCCGCGTCCGGCCATGTTGGTGGAGATCGTCACCGCCTTCAGCCGGCCGGCCTGGGCGATGACCTCGGCCTCGCGCTCGGCGTACATCGGCTTGGCGTTCAGGACCTGGTGCGGGATGCCCCGCTTCTTGAGCAGGCTGCTCACCGCCTCGGATTTCTCGATCGAGGTCGTCCCCACCAGCACGGGCCGACCCAGCTTGTGCATCTCGGTGATTTCGTCCGCCACCGCGTTCAGCTTCTCCCGCTGCGTCTTGAACACCACGTCGTTGTGGTTCACCCGGGCCAGCGGTTGGTTGGTGGGAATGACCACCACGTCCAGGTTGTAGATCTTGGCGAACTCTTCCGCCTCCGTATCCGCCGTGCCGGTCATGCCCGAAAGCTTGGCGTACATGCGGAAGTAGTTCTGGATGGTGATGGAGGCCAGCGTCTGGTTCTCTTGCTGGATCTTGACCTTCTCCTTCGCCTCCACCGCCTGGTGCAACCCGTCGCTCCACCGACGCCCGGCCATCATGCGGCCGGTGAACTCGTCCACGATGATGACCTCGCCCTCCTTCACCACGTAATCCACGTCGTGCTTGTAGAGCGTGTGGGCCCGCAGGCCCTGCTGCACGTGATGGACCAGGTCGATGTTGGCCGGCTCGTAGAGGTTCTTTACCCCCAGAAGCTTCTCCACGGTGAGCACGCCGGTCTCGGTGAGCGCGACGGTCTTGGCCTTCTCGTCCACGATGTAATCGCCCGTCGCGGTCGCCTCGATCTCGTGCAGCTTCCCGGACGTGATGGTGGCCGCCCGCTTCAAGCGGGGGATGATCCGGTCGATGACGTAGTACTTATCGGTGGACTCCTCCGACGGGCCGGAGATGATGAGCGGCGTGCGGGCCTCGTCGATCAGGATGTTGTCCACCTCGTCCACCACCGCGTAGTTGAGCGGACGCTGGACGAAGTCCTCGGCCGCGAACTTCATGTTGTCGCGAAGATAGTCGAATCCGAACTCGCTGTTCGTCCCGTACGTGATGTCGGCGCGGTAGGCCTCCTGGCGGGTGCACGGCCGCAGGTTCGCGTACCGGGCATCCGACGTGCGTGCGGCCGGATCGAACAGATAGGAGGATTCGTGCTGCAGGACCCCCACGCTGAGTCCCAGCGCATGGTAGACCGGCCCCATCCACTGGGTGTCGCGCTTGGCCAGGTAGTCGTTGACCGTGATGACGTGGACCCCGCGACCGGACAGGGAGTTCAGATAGGCCGGGAGCGTCGCCACCAGCGTCTTGCCTTCGCCCGTGGCCATCTCGGCGATCTTGCCCTCGTGGAGCACCATCCCGCCGATCAGTTGCACGTCGAAATGCCGCATGGCGAGGACCCGCCGGGCGGCCTCGCGGCAGACGGCGAAGGCCTCGGGCAGGATCCCTTCCAGGGCTGCCGCCAGATCGTCGTTCTCCGCGCCGGCCACCTGCGCCCTGAGGGCGGCCGTCTTGGCTCGGAGGTCCGCGTCGCTGAGCTCCCGGATCCCCGCTTCCAGGACGTTGATGGCCCCCACCCGCGGTTGCAGGCGCTTGAGTTCCCGCTCGTTCTTGGTGCCAACGATCTTGTGAATCAGGTGCTTGAACATTCGAGGCGACCCATCCTTTCGCGTCGCGACCATCCGCGACAGCGCATCTTAACAGACGAAACGGCGCCCGGGCAACGCATTTCCCGGGGCACGGCGTATTGCCGGTTAGTTAGCTGGTCATAGACCCTCGGTCGCAAACCCTTCTTCGACCACCCACCCCGGCGGCGGTTATTCCCGCCACCCAAACTCGCCAAGTGCTCTATTCGATACCCAGCGGCCGTCGAGAACCTGGCCGGAAGAAGCCGGCGCCGAGATGCGACCTGACCGTCGACCCGGAACGGAAGCCGATCGATTTCAGGCTCGTCGTCGGCGCTCGATGCCGATCACGCCCATTTGCTTCAGCCAAGATTCGAATACAATAAATAATACTTGACACATAATACAATATTACATATTCTCTCTTCAACCTTCGTCCGGAGTACGCATCATATGGGACCGGACCTGCACACTGCTTCACCGCACCTCGAAACCCCTGTCGCACTCCGGGGACGCGTTTGCGTTTCCCCTTTTTCAGGCCCGCCACTCTTTTCAACAGGAGGCACTCCATGAAGCGACTGCTGTGGACCGCACTCGTTCTGTTGCTGGGCGCAAGCGTCCTGACCGGCGCCGCCGTCGCCGGCGAAATCTCCCTCAATGTTCTGGGACAACCTATCGCCACCGGATTGATCCAGAAGAACAAGGAGCAGCCGTTCTTCGAGAACTTCGCCAAGAATACCGGGATCCAGGCCACGGTGAACTACAAGCCCATCGACGTCACCGGTCAGAAATCCGAGGAAACCCTCCGCCTGTCGAAGACCGGGCTCTTCGACATCGTCTCCTTGCGCGCGGCGCAGGCCGCTCGTGACGAGCCGTTCCTCCTCGGTCAAGATATCGTTGGCCTGGTTCCCGACTACAAGATGGCGCGTAAGGTGTACGACCTTTACTCTCCGCACTTCGACAAGGTGATCCAGGAGAAGTTCAACTCCCGCCTGCTCGGCTTGTGGCCCTTCGGACCCCAGGTTCTCTTCTGCAAGAAGGAGATCAAGGGACTGCGCGATATCAAAGGCATGAAGGTGCGCGTCTACGATCAGAGCCTGGCCCAGTTCATCGAGAGCCTCGGCGCCATTCCGGTTTCCGTCGGCTTCTCCGAAACGCAGCAGGCGCTGGCGCGGGGCGTGGTCGAGTGCGCCATCACCGGTCCCAGTTCCGCCAACACCGCCGGCTGGCCGGAGGTGTCCGAGTATTTCATGCCGATCGGCTTCCAGGTCGGGTTCAACGGATACATCATGAACCTGAATAGCTGGCAGAAGCTGGGCGCCGAGAACCAGAAGAAGCTCCAGACCGCTATCGACGGCCTGAACAAGGACATCTGGGCCTATTCCGAGGAGATCTTCCTCGACGCGGTGCGCTGCAATGTCGGGAAGGAACCCTGCAAGACCGTCAACAAATTCAAGATGAAGGAAGTTCCGGTCACGGAAGCCGACCAGAAATTGCTCTCGGATGCGGTGGCCAAGATCTCTTTCCCGGCGTGGTCCGCCGTGTGCGAGCGCAGCATGCCCGGCTGCGGGGCCAAGTGGAAGGAGATCCTCGGCCCGCTCACCGGCATCAAGTAGGATTGGATTCCGCCACCGCCAGAGCACCGGGACACAACCCGGCCTCCTGGCGGTGGCGCCCCGGCTTCGCGCGAGGAGCACCATGCCAATCATGAAGCGTCTCTCCGACATCCTGGGCCTGACTTTCGGCTGGCTGACGATGCTCCTGGGTCTGCTCGTCACCGTCGAGGTCGGGGCCAGGAAGCTCTTCAACTGGTCCATGCAGGGGGCCGACGAGATCGGCGGATACATCCTGGCGGTCAGCGCCTGTCTCTCCTTCTGCGTGGCGCTGATCGGGCGCAACCACATGCGCATCGATGTGATCCACTACCGCCTGTCCCAGCGCGGTCAGGCGCTCCTGAACTGGATCTCCGTGACCTCCATCGCCCTGTTCGCCTTGGTGCTCGCCTGGGCGTCTTTTGGGGTGGTCCGCGACACGTTTGCGTACAACAGCACGGCTCCGACCCCCTGGGCGACTCCGCTCAAGTACCCCCAGACGGTCTGGTACGCAGGGATCGTCGCCTTCGCCATCGTGGCCGTCCTGCTGGGCGGTCGGGCTACCTATCTACTCTTGCGCGGCCAGACCGCGCAGTTGGCCTCGGAGTTCGAGCCCAAGGCGGCCAGGGAAGAGCTTCAGGAAGAGCTCGAGGACGCCAAGCGGCGCCTCTAGGCCGCTCACGGAGAGGATCTCTGCCATGGCTGTATTGCTCGGTCTTCTGATCATGGTCGCATTGCTGATGATCGGCATCCCCATCGGACCGATCATGATGAGCCTCGGGATGGCCGGGGGGTGGCTCGCCTTTGGGCAGCCGTTCCTGGATTCCATCGGGAGCGTGATCTGGGGGGTCCACAACGAAAACATGCTGACGGCCATCCCGGTGTTCATCATGATGGGAGAGTTGCTGCTCCGGAGCGGCATTGCGGATGGGATGTACAAGGGACTCTCCATCTGGCTCACGGGCTTGCCCGGTGGACTCCTGCACAGCAACATCGGCTGCTGCGCCCTCTTCGCCGCCACCACCGGCTCTTCGGTCGCGTGTGCGGCCACCATCGGCACGGTGGCGCTGCCCGAGCTGGACAAGCGGGGGTACGACAAGCCCATGGCTCTGGGCTCGCTGGCGGCGGGTGGCACGCTGGGCATCCTGATCCCCCCGAGCGTCGCCCTGCTGGTGTACGGCAGTCTGACCAACAACTCTATCAGCAAACTGTTCGTCGGCGGGGTGATTCCGGGCATCCTGCTCACCCTCTGCTTCAGTATGTACATCTTCATGGAAGCGATACGGCGCCCCACCACCGGCAGGGAGCGAAAAGCCACTTGGAAGGAGCGTCTGGCGGCGACCCCGCTCCTCCTTCCCCCGTTGATCGTGTTCTCCATCGTGATGGGGAGCATCTACTTCGGAATCGCCACGCCGACCGAGGCGGCCGCCCTGGGGATCGCCGTTGCCTTAGGTTTCGCGTTGAAGGCGGGACGCCTGTCCTTCGCCATGCTCAACCCCTGCTTCATCCGGACGGCCCAGCTCACTGGAATGATCCTCCTGATCATCACCGGCGCCTTCGTCTTGAACCTGGCATTGAGCATGCTCGGTGTGGCCCAGGCCATGACGAAAGTGGTTACGGACATGCAGTTGTCATTCAACATGCTCGTCCTGGCTCTGACCGTGTTTTACCTGATTCTCGGCTGCTTCCTGGACGTCCTGGCCATGCAGGTGGCCACCATCCCGATCGTGTACCCCATCGTCACCGCGGTGGGCGGGGACGCCATCTGGCTCGGCATCTTCATCGTTCTCATGAGCGAGATCGGCATGATCACTCCACCGGTCGGGATGAATCTGTTCGTCATTCAAGGGGTACGCCGTGATGGCGGTCCGCTGAAAGACGTCATCAAGGGTGCCTGGCCATACGTCATCATCATGTTGCTGTTCACCTTGCTCCTCACACAATTCCCAGCGCTGGTGACCTGGCTGCCCAAGCAGATGTAAAGCCCGGGAGCGTCGGGCGGGGCGTTCCTGTTGACATCCATTGGAGGCGGTATGAGTATTTCGGCAGCGAACAAGGAATGCGTGAAACGGATTCAGGAGAGTACGGCCACGCTCGTGGACATCCGCAAGGCGCGGGACGTGATCCCCGGCATGGGCGATCGCTCCGTCTTCCACGCCGGGCCGCCGGTCGCCTGGGAGAGGATGTGCGGCCCCATGCAGGGGGCTATTGCCGGCGCCTGCCTGTTCGAAGGTTGGGCCACGACGCTGGAGGAAGCCGAGGCCTTGGCGGCCGGCGGGGCACTGCACTTCGATTCCCTGCACAATCACCGGGCCTGCGGCCCCATGTCCGGGATCACCACCCCGTCCATGATGGTCAACGTGATCCGGAACGATGTCCACGACATCGAGACGTACTGCAACCTGTACGAGGGTATCGGCAAGGTCTTGCGGCACGGGGCAAACACGCCGGACGTGTTGGAGCGGCTCCGCTGGATGAATAGCGAGCTGGCTCAATTACTCCGCGACGCGATCCGTCGCTCCGGGGGAATTGACATCAAGAACCTCGTTGCCCAGGCGGTCCAGATGGGTGACGAGATGCACAACCGGAATAAGGCCAGCAACTCCCTGTTGACCCTTGCACTTGCCCCGCATCTCATAGCGGTGGCCAAGTCCACCGAGCAGGCCATCAAGGCCATCACCTTTATCGAGGGGTCTGGCCATTTCATCCTGAACAGCGTCATGCCGAGCTGCAAGGCGATGCTGGATGCGGGGAGCGGCATCCCGGATTCCACCGTCGTCACCACCATTGCCCGAAACGGCACCGAGGTCGGGATCCGTGTAAGCGGCCTGGGGGATACATGGTTCACTGCCCCGGCCCCCAAGATCGAGGGCGTGTACTTCCCCGGCTTCGGCCCCGACGACGCCAATCCGGACATCGGGGATTCGGCGATCACCGAGACCATGGGATTGGGTTCGTGCGCCATGGCCGCCGCACCGGCCATCGTCCAGTACGTAGGGGGGACACCCCAAAAGGCCGTGGAAACGACCATGCGGTCCTACGAGATCACCGCGGGAGAACACGACACTTTCAAGATCCCCGCGTTGAACTTTCGAGGTACGCCGCTTGGAATCGACATCCGAAAGGTGGTCGAGACCGGTTTCACCCCAGTCATCAACACCGGCATCGCGTGTCGCCGGCCTGGAGTCGGCCAGATCGGCGCGGGCATCACGGCAGTACCGATGGAATGCTTCGTCAAGGCACTGGAGGCTTTCGCGGCCGCGCGGTCCACGGCGGTTTCCGCCGCGTAGTTCAATTACCTTGCCCCATGTCCGGTTGTCGAAGTCTGCGCCGCTTCCCGAGGCATCGGAAGCCACGGAGGGAAACCCATGGCCAACGGCTATCCCCGCGATCTCGTCGGCTACGGCGCCAATCCTCCTGACCCTCGCTGGCCACGCCATGCCCGTCTAGCGCTCAATTTTGTGATGAATTACGAGGAAGGTTCCGAGTATTCCGTACCGGACGAGGACGGGTTTTCCGAAGCGACGCTCACCGAAGCCACTGGAACGGGCCAGACGGTCCGAGGCCGCGACCTTGCCGCCGAGTCCATGTTCGAGTATGGGAGCCGCGTCGGCTTCTGGCGGCTCATGAGAATCTTTCGAGAGCGTGGTCTTCCCCTCACGGTGTTCGGATGCGCTCTGGCTTTGGAGCGGAACCCCGAGGCGGCCAAGGCCATCGTCGAGGCCGGCCACGACGTCTGTAGCCACGGCTGGCGCTGGGTGAGGCAATTCGAGTTGTCCGAAGAAGAGGAGCGTCGCCACATACGTCTGGCCGTCGAGTCGTTGGGAAAAACCGTGGGGCAGCGCCCGCTGGGCTGGTACTGCCGGTATGGACCGGGCATCAATACCCGACGACTCCTTGTCGAGGAGGGCGGTTTCCTGTACGATTCTGATGCATACAACGACGAACTCCCATACTGGGTTCGGGTCGGAGAAGCGGCGCACCTCGTCGTGCCGTACTCCTTGAGCACAAACGACCTGAAGTTCGGTGTTGGAGGGTTTTTCACCGCCGATCACTTCTTCACGTTCCTGAAGGATGGCTTCGATCTGCTGTACCGCGAGGGCAGGACGCAACCCAAGATGATGTCGGTGGGGCTCCATATGCGACTTGTCGGCCATCCGTCACGGGCGGCGGGCCTGGAGCGATTCCTCGATTATGTGACGCAGCATCCGGATGTCTGGACCTGCCGGCGGATCGACATCGCCCGGCACTGGATTCAGCATCATCCCTTTTCCCGTTGACGCGTCGCAACACCAAGGCGGCCCGTCGGCTCCCTACTGTCGGAGGTGCAATCTGCCACCGCAGCAGGGACGACAGACGACTTCGGACGCGTACGGGGGATCTTAGTCGTCGTCTTGCAGGCTGGCCAGCAGGGCAGTCAGACGTGCGTTCCCGCCCGTCGGAGGGCGCCAGTCGAGCTGAATGACCTCCACACCGGCGGCCTTGAGATCCTCGGCGAAGCCCTCGACCCCAATATTGATCACCCGCAGCGGCTCGGCGAAGATCTTCAGCATGCTCATCGGGACACCTCCACAGCGAGCGTTTCGGCAAGCTCGGGCTTGACCAGGAGTGCGGCAAATCGGGCGGCCTCCGCGTTGGATGGAAGAAGCTCGACTCCCGCCTCTTCCAGTTGGGCCACCTGGCCCGCGAGGTCCTGGGGGTCCCCGGCGGTTCCCACAACCGACCCCACCGCGATCAGCCGCCGACCGGCCGCCGCGGCCATGGCGGATGCCTGGCGTATCGCCGCCGCGAGAGGCGCTGCCGGATTGGGATGCGATCCTCGGCCCAGCACCAGGTCCACAAGCAGTACCCCCGCCTTCTCCTGACCCGCCTTGAGAATCATGTCCGTCCGAGTCTGCGGATCGATCATGGGGTGGGGCCGGCCCACGGTGTATTGATCGTCGCCCAGATCGAGGATCTGATGCCGAGCGTCATGTCCCAGAAGAGAATCGAGCAGCAGATGCGTCTCATGCGCGAGCGTCCCGCCCGTGTACAGGCCGAACACCTCGGGGGCAATCGGACCTTTCGCCTGGAGGCGGGCCAGACGGGCGCGAATCCCGGACACATCCGAAAACGTCCCCCACCCGAGGTTCCGCTTGGCGATCAGCGCCACGACGGCATCCGCGGCGGCGTCCAGCGTATCGACCCATGTCGCCGCACTCTGCGCCGGCGCCTGTACGCCCAGCACGCACGCCACCACCGGCTTCCGGATCTTCGCAATGGCCGCCTCCAGCCGCGGCAGGATCGTCGGGTGTGGCGGTTTCGAGATGATCACGATGGCTTCGGTGGACGGATCGTCCGCCAGCGCCTCCAGGGCGAAGAGCGTCATCATTCCCCCGACCTCGGACGATAGATCCCGCCCGCCGACGCCGATGCCATGCGAGACACCTTCTCCCAACGCCGCGACGCGGGAGACCACCGCCTGAAGCCCCGTCCCCGCGGCAGCGACGAACCCGATGCGTCCGCGCGGCGCGACGTTAGTGAAGCCAACCCCCATGCCGTTCAGGTAGGCTGTCCCACAGTCAGGCCCCATACACAAGACGCCTCGGCGCACCGCTTCGGTCTTGAGCTCGATCTCGTCCTGGACCGGCACGTTGTCGCTGAACAGGAACACGTGCAGGCCATGCTTGATCGCCTTCATCGCCTCGAACTTGGCGTAGGCCCCCGGAACCGAGATGGCGACCAGGTTCGCATCAGGGAGCATTCGGAGAGCCGACTCCAAAGTGCGGGGCCGCACCTCCGCGGCCGACTCGCTGACCTGGCGCCGCTGGGCGAGCAGTTCCTTCGCCGCCGCCAGCGCCGCTTCGGCCGCGGCATCGCTGTCCGCGTCCACCGTGAGAATCAGGTCATTTGGACGCGCCTCCTTGCTCTCGACCGTCGCCAGGCCGATCTGCTCCAGCAAGCCCTGGTTCGACGGCGTCCCCATGAACGCGGCCGCCTCCCGCACCCCAGGCCGCGTCCGGATCTGGGACGCGATGCGCATGAACACGACCGAATCCTGATAGAAAGACGATAATATTTCCGTACGTATCGCCATGAGCCCTCTCCTTAGGAGCCGTTACGAAATGACTTGGCCACTTCTTGCGATTTCGTTACGGCTCCTTATGCCGTTTCAGAATTTCTGCCGTCAAATAATTCTTTGACAACGGCGTGTCACGCGCGCCACCGCCGGCGGGGCACGCACCGCGTTACACGCACGGCCGTCAGGCCGTTGCCGCCCCTCCATCACGCGCGAGACCGACCCGCGCGAATCCGGCCGCCACCAAGGATATCCCCGCCACGGCATCCCAGCCGGAGCTATGCCCGATCGTTTCGATCGCGGACACCCAGTCGCGCATCCCGGGGGCGCCTGGCGTGCACAGGCTCATCAAGAGACCGTGCAGGGCGGCCGCGCCTTCTCCGCCAGCCGCTGCGGCGAGGTGCGCGCGGCTGATGTCGTTCGTGCCCCACTCGGCATGGGAGAGCACAGCGGCGGCGAGGCGCGCGGCGACGCGCGCGGCACCCAACTGCCGAAGGGCCACCAGCACGCCTCCGAGAAAGTCGTCCCCGGAAGGGGTCAGGCCCGGGCCGAGACCGACCAGCGCCGTGATCGCCCCACTCGGAATCGGGATCCGCTCTTCGGCGCGGTCGAGGCTCGCCTCCAGCCATCTCGCCAAGGGTCCGGCGCCCCCGAGCGCCATCCGGTTCAAGGGGTCGGCGCCCGACGCTCCATCCGCGAGGTTGGTCGCGTTCCCGGCGAACGACGGCACCAACGCTTGCAGGCCTCCCCGCGCCGATCGTGCGCGCGCCTCTCGCGAAAGCGCGACCAGGTTCGCGCGCATAGTCGCCGGTTGCCACCGGGTGGCCGGCGTGGCGGGCCGCCAGACCGTGGCGTCAACCAGCGAAAACGCGAAATGCTCCGCGACGCGGAACCATGTGCCATCGCACGTTGCGGCGGAGCCCGGCGCGAGACCGGCTGCCTCCCAGTCGGTCCGCTCGGGGACCGGGCAAAGGACATTCAGCGGCCCACTGCCGAGCGACATCGGGCCGACGCACACGAAGGACCCGTCCTGACTTCGGCAATAGAAGCTGCGGCGGAAAACGGCCTGGACCACCCACCGGGACTCCGCTCGAAGCGCGTCGGCCGCGAAACGGCCGAGCCGGGTGATGGGAATCGCCGTCGGAAGAGCGGCCCTGGCCGAGGATGGCGATACCGACATGAGCATGCGCGCCTCAGTGTTCATCGGGAACGATGTGGGTCCCCGTCTCGCCACGGAGGGCAGGCAGGGCGTCATTCAGGTGACCGATAATGGCCCGCTTGCCGCCGCGTTCGAGAAACCGAACAGCGGCCTCGATCTTCGGCCCCATGCTGCCCGCCGGAAACTGTCCTTCCCTGAGCAAGCGCCGGGCCTCCGAAACAGTCACATGGTCAAGGTCGCGCTCCTGCGGCGTCCGATAATCGATGGCGACCCGCGACACGCCGGTCAGGATCATCATCACGTCTATACCGAGCACGTTAGCCATCAGCGCGGATGTTAAATCCTTGTCGATCACCGCCTCGACCCCATGGCGGACCTTCTTTGGCCCGCGGATCACCGGGATCCCGCCGCCACCTCCGGCAATGACGACGGCGCCCCGTTTCGCCAACGCGTCTATCAGGGAGATATCGACAATGTGTTTCGGCTCCGGAGACGCCACGACCAATCTCCACCCGCGGCCAGCGTCTTCTCGCATTGTCCAGCCGAGCTCCGTGGCGATTCCCCGAGCCTCCTCTTCCGTGTAAAAGTAACCGACCGGTTTGGTGGGATTTCGAAAACCTGGATCCTCGGGATCAACTTCGACTTGCGTGAGCAGACAGACAACGTGGCGCTGATCGTCCGCCTCACGCAACGCGTTCTCGAACGCCTGCATCAACAGATACGCAATCCCCCCCTGGCTGTGGGCCACGCAGATGTCCAGCGACATCGGGACCACCCGATGGCGAGCAAGCGTTTGCCGCAGCAGGATCTTCCCGACAACAGGTCCGTTCCCATGCGTAACGATCAACTCGTTGTTCAGTTGCATGATGGGGAGCAAGGCACGGGCGGTCGCAGCAACGATGTCCACCTGCTCTTGGGGCGTCCCCGCGATGCCGCCCGGGTGGATGGCATTGCCCCCGATGGCGATGAGCAGACGCCCCGGGATCTCGTACGCCTGAGTCATCTCGCTGCTCCCATCCTTCCCGCGGAGACGCATGATTTCATGCAGGGTTGTATCAGGTCAAGAACACTTGGATTCCTGTATAAAATACATCATTATGTATTATATGTCCAAGTTTTTTATCATATTTAATTCTGTATTTTTTATACTTGAAATCCTGGTGAACCTCGGATAGATTGTGGACGATCGAAATACGAGGTCGTTGTCGCGTTTTCATTGCACCGAATCCAGCGCGCGGAACATCGACGGACGGCCGCACACCTGGGAGCCGATCATGGGACCTGAGAGAAGCGCCGACGTGCTCGTACGGCCGCCGCTGCACGAGCAATTAACCGAAAGACTTCGCGACCTCATCGTACATAACGAGTTGCCCCCCGGCGAGCGCATTGACGAAAAACAGCTCTGCGAACGATTTGGGATCTCGCGGACCCCGCTTCGCGAGGCGCTGAAGGTTCTCGCAGCCGAGGGATTGATCGAGCTCGTACCGAATCGTAGCCCGCGGGTGGCGCCCATCACGCGAGAGAACGTCGGCGAACTGTTCGACGTGATGGCGTGGCTGGAGCGGTACGCCGGCGAGTTGGCCGTCACACGCGTCGAAGACAAGGATATTCAGCGTCTCCGCAAGCACCTGACTCAAATGGAGCGCCTTCACGACCGCAAGGATCGCGTCGAATATTTCCAGATGAACGGGCAATTCCATCGCAGCGTGGTCGAGCCTCTCAGGCAATTCCGTCCTGCTCGCCACCTACACGACGCTGGCGTCGCAGATCCAGCGCGCCCGCTACGTGGCCATTCACTCGCAGTCGCATTGGGACCGCGGCATCAAGGAGCACCGCGACAGCCTGGATGCGCTGGAAGCCAAGGACGGCGAGCGCCTCGGGCGGCTGCTGATGGAGCACAGCCGCGAGACGGGCCGCCGGGTCCAGGCGCTGCTGAGCGGCGGCGCCACCACGACGGACGTGCACCCCACGGCGTGACGTCTCGCCATCCTGGCCGGAGAAGAAGATGCCACAGGCCGAGATCAACGGTGTGAGCCTGTACTACGAGGAGTGTGGACACGGGCGCCCTCTCATCTTTGCCCACGAATGGGGGGGCGATCATCGAAGCTGGCAGCCCCAGGTCCGCTTCTTCGCCCGCCGATATCGGGTCATCACCTTCGGCGCTCGCGGGTACCCGCCATCGGCTGTTCCGTCCGACATCGCCACATATACTCAGCAGATGGCCGTGGACGACATCAAGGGCGTCCTCGATCATCTGGCCATCCCCGCGGCGCATGTCTGCGGGTTGTCCATGGGCGCCTACGCCACGCTGCTGTTCGGACTCACCTATCCGGACCGCGCTCTTTCACTCACGGTGGCAGGCGGCGGATATGGCAGCGGCACGGATCGTGACGCATTCCGGAAGATCACGAACGACATGGCCGAGCGGTTGGAACGGGACGGAATGGCTGCCGTGGCGGAGACGTACTCGCGCGGCCCCACCCGCGTCCAGTTCCAACAAAAGGACCCGCAGGGCTGGCAGGAGTTCCACGATTACCTCGCGACCGGGTCGGCGGTCGGCCGCGCCATGACGCTCCGAGGCGTGCAATTGACCCGCCCCTCTTTCTACGACCTCCAAGATCGCTTCCAGGGGATGGATGTCCCCGTGCTGGTTTTAGTGGGAGACGAGGACGAACCCGCGATCGAGCCCAGCCTCTTCCTCAAGCGACACGCTCCGGCAGCAGGGTTGGTGACCTTCCCGAACTCCGGACACACCATCAACCTGGAAGAGCCGGACCTTTTCAATCGCACCGTACTGGACTTCCTAACCGCGGTTGATGCCGGCTGCTGGCCACGCCGCCAGACCCCGCCGCAGTCCTAGTCGCCTTTTTCACAGACAGCTTCCAACTCCCGACATCGAGAAGCCCCGCGCGTCCTCAACGCCACGGTCCGATACCCCTCAGCACACACTCGAGGAAGATCTTTTCTGAATAAATAATTCTTGACATATAATACATAATTCGATATTAAGTGTGCATCTTTAATATCTGGCCGTGGCGAGTTTTCCTTTGGGGAAGGATCGGCGACCCACCCGTTCTTGGGGCGTTGACCCCGCAATGCACAGGAGGGAATCCATGCGAATCATCCAGGAGGAGTGCAGGGGTTGTATCGAGAAGTGCTCGGTCTACTGTCCCACCCAAGCGATCATTCGCGACGACGACGTGGCGACGATCGACCGGGACCGTTGCGTAGAGTGCTACAACTGCTACCGCATGCCCTGTTGCCCGTATGATTGCTTCGAGCCCGAGGATCTCGCGTGGCCACGGAGCTTCCGGCGAGCGATGAGCGATCCGATCACGGTGGATAACCGCACCGGCGTTTCGGGCCGCGGCACCGCAGAGATGAAGACCAACGATGTGACGGGCCGCATCCGGTACGGCCATTTCGGCATTGGCGTGGAGCTGGGCCGGCCGGGTGTCGGGACCAGCATGCGGGATGTGGAAAAGGTCTGCATCGCCCTCGCCCCCCATATCAGCTTCGAGCCCAAGAACCCCGTCACGTACGTCATGAAGGACACCAAGACCGGGAAGCTCCGGGAGGATATCTTGGGCGAATTCGTCTTGTCGGCCATCGTGGAGGGGGACGTGCTCATCGAGAAACTCGAGGCCGTCCTGGCGGCACTGAAGGAGGTCGGCGGCGAAGTGGAGACAGTCTTCAGCGTCGGACTCTCCTCGCGCGTCTACCCTGACGGCTCCCTGGTCTTCAAAGATCGGCTAGCGCGTCTGGGCTACACACCCTATCTTTGCGGCAAGACCAATGTCGGCCTCGCCAAGCCGGCGTTCGTGGAGGAACTCCGATGACACACACACTCCATCGCACCGGAACACCGATCGATCAGGCGGCGGACTACACGCTCATGGCCATGGCCACGAAGGACGCCAACCTGAAGGGGTCCCGCGAGAAGCTCGTCGGCGTCCTGCGAATTTGCCTGAAACACAACCCGATCAACATCGGCGACACGCAGCAGGGGGACATGTACCTCTTGGGATCCGCCGAAGAGGTCTTCAAGCGGATGGTGGACGGAGCCATTGCTCATGCCCACTTCGACAACAAGGAGAACCTGATCAAGTCCCTGAAGGAGATCCGAGAGGCCGACCTGGGCATGTCCGTCATCGTGACCGGCCTCTTCGATGAGGTCAAGGATTGCTGCGCCCAGGCGAAGCTCACGCCCCACACCGCGGCGCTTTCGCTGGGCATCTGGGGCAAGACCGAGTTGCTTCCCGATAAGAAGAAGCTGGACATTCACACGATGTGCGGTCACGCGATGGTGCCCGTGGCGCTCCTGGACAGCGTGATCGCCAAGGTGAAACAGCAAAAGCTGACCATCGAGGAGGCCGCCGTCGAACTGACGAAACCGTGCGTCTGCGGCGTATTCAACCCCACGCGGGCAGCGGAGCTCTTGCGGCGATTGCTGTAGTCGTGTTCCCCGACGGACGGGAGACCCATCCGGGTCTCCCGTCCGTCGTCCCCCTCCCCGTCGCTGCACGGGTCGCCATCCCGAGGACGCTGCGGAACTGCCCACATCGCAGTCAGGAGGGGACTACCATGTCACGCACCCATAGCGCAGGACGTCACTTCCTTCAAATCCCCGGCCCCACCAATGTCCCCGAGCGGGTCCTCCGAGCGCTCGCCGCGCCCACCATCGATCACCGAGGACCGGATTTCGCCCCGTTGGCGAAGGAGGTCCTCACAGGCCTTCGTCGTATCTTCCAGACTAACGGTCCGATCGTCATCTATCCGTCGTCCGGCACCGGCGCGTGGGAGGCATCCCTCGTGAACACCCTCTCGTCCGGCGACACGGTCCTGATGTTCGAGACCGGCCACTTCGCCGTGCTCTGGAAGGGTGTCGCCGAGCGGCTGGGACTGTCCGTGGACTTCGTGCCGGGCGACTGGCGCACCGGCGTGGACCCGGCCGTGGTCGAGGCCAGACTCGCGGCAGATGGCACGCACGCCATCAAGGCCGTCTGCGTCGTCCACAACGAGACCTCGACCGGCGTGGCGAGTCGCATTCCCCTGATCCGGCAGGCGATGGACCGGGCCCGCCACCCCGCCCTCCTCCTGGCGGACACCATTTCCTCGCTGGGTTCCATCGACTACCGCCATGACGAATGGGGGGTGGACGTCACAATCGGCTGCTCCCAGAAAGGACTGATGCTCCCGCCTGGCCTCGGTCTGAACGCCATCAGTCAAAAGGCGCTGGCGGCCTCCCGAGAGGCGCGCCTTCCCCGCGCCTACTGGAACTGGGGGCCGATGCTCGAGGACAACCAGGCCGGATTCTTCCCCTACACGCCGGCGACCAACCTGTTCTACGCCTTGCGCGAGGCCCTGCATCTCTTGGAGGAGGAAGGCCTGGCGAATGTTTTCGCACGGCACGACCGGCATGCCGAGGCCACTCGGCGCGCCGTTCAGTCGTGGGGGCTCGAGATCGTCTGTAAGAATCCCGCCGAGTACAGCAGCGCGTTGACGGGAGTCCTGATGCCTGCAGGCTGCGATGCCGATGCCCTCCGTCGGATCATTCTGGAGCGATTCGACCTCTCGCTCGGAACCGGCCTGGGCAAGCTGAAGGGAACGGCGTTCCGCATCGGGCACCTCGGCGACTTCAACGACCTCATGCTTGCGGGAACGCTCTGCGGCGTCGAGATGGGACTTGGCCGCCGCCGGGGTACCGCATCGGAAGGGCGGCGTCCAGGTCGCGCTGGAATACTTGGCCACCGCCCGCTAACTGCCTTGGTCGGCGTGCTCGTGGCCCCTCAATGTAATGGCTCGAAGGAGAATGCTGTGACGCTAACCGAATTGACGGCGGTCGAAGCGGCGAGGCGCGTTCGGGACGGGTCCGTCTCTTCCGAGGAATTGGTTCGGGCTGCCCTGGCGCGGATCGCCGAGGCGGATCGGACAGTCGAGGCCTGGGCGTTCCTGGATCCGTCGTACGCGCTGGAACAGGCGCGCCGGGCGGATCGCGCGCGCAGCGAAGGACGGGACCTCGGTCCGTTGCACGGTGTTCCCGTGGGGGTCAAAGATGTCTTTGAAACGGCGGACATGCCGACCGAGAACGGGACGGTCCTGCATGCAGGTCGGCGTCCCACCAAGGACGCAACCGTCGTCTCGCTGCTTCGACAGGCCGGGGCCATCATTCTTGGCAAGACCGTGTGTACGGAGCTCGGCCTGGTGGCGCCAGGCAAGACGAAGAACCCGCACGACCCTGGACGCACCCCCGGCGGATCGTCCAGCGGGTCGGCGGCCGCAGTGGCGGCCCGCATGACACCCTTGGCCACCGGAAGCCAGAACAACGGTTCGGTGATCCGGCCGGCATCCTACTGTGGTGTCTATGGATACAAGCCGACCTTTGGCCGCATCTCGCGCAACGGCGTCTTGACGCAGTCACCCTCCCTGGATCAGATCGGGGTCTTTGGCAGGACCGTGGAGGACGTGGCGGTGCTTGCCCAGGAACTCATGGTGTTCGACCCGAGCGATCGCGCCATGCGTCCAACGTCGCGCCCGAACCTCCTCGCCGTCGCGTCGCAGGATCCGCCGGCCGAACCGCGGGTCGCCTTCGTCAAGACCCCGGTGTGGAGCCAGGCCAGTCAGGCCACCCAGCAGGCCTTTGCGCAGTTGATCGCCGAACTCGGTCCGCGGGTGGTCGAGATCTCTCTCTCGTCCGCCTTCGACACAGCCCACACCGTTCATCGTACGGTCATGGAACCGGAGCTGGCCCTCCACTACCATACCGAGTATTCCACGGGCAAAGACCGCCTGAGCCCCACGCTCTGCGAGATCATCGAGCGCGGCCGGGCCGTTCCGGCGACAGACTACTTGCGAGCGCTGGAGCAGATTCCACTACTGGCCGAAGCCCTGGACAACACGCTCGGCGGCTTCGACGCGGTGCTCACGCCGGCGACACCCAGCGAGGCCCCAGTCGGGCTCCACGCCACGGGCAGCCCGATCTTTTGCACGATCTGGACGCTGTGCGGGATCCCGGCCCTCAGCATGCCGCTACTCCATGGTGCGGATGAGTTGCCGCTGGGCGTCCAGCTCGTGGCGCGAAGGGGCGACGACGCCCGCCTCCTGCGGACGGCGCGCTGGCTCGCACATCTCGGCCTGCACCTCTAGGAATCGCCGGTCACGGGAGTTGGAACGTGCCACACACGACGCAGCCGTTGACGCGAGAGGCGTTCGCCCTGTTCGGCCAAGTCCTGATGGCCGCCGGTGACGATGTTCCACGGCAAGAGTTCGCCGCCACGCTGAAGAACTACCGACCACAGGCGACGCTCAATATGGCCTTTCTTCTCAGTAAGCCGTCGAATCCACCATGGCAGATCGATGCGCTCGAACGCCACCCATATTCGTCGCAGAGCTTCGTTCCGGTGCAGGGGACCCGGTACCTCGTCGCCGTCTGCCCCTCCTCGGCGGCGGGCGACCCCGAACTCGATCGCCTGGTCGTTTTCGTGGCGGACGGCGATCAGGCCGTCACGTACCACCCGAACGTGTGGCACGCACCCCACACGGTGCTGGACGGTCCGGGAAAATTCATCATGCTGCGCTGGGATGTCGGCAATGCAGAGGACACGGAATTGCGCCCGGTTCATCCCCCGCTCGCCCTTGATCTCACCCCCTGAGAGCAACCTCGCCGTTCCCGCGACCAAACGGCCACACGCCGCCAAAAAACACACGCCCCGGAGATTTCACCCTCCGGGGCGTGTGAAAGATTGTCGCCGTGGAATCTCTTAGGACGGGTTCGCCTTCTCCTGTTCCGCATCGGATGCGAATCGCACCCCCGAGACGTCCAACGCGTACTTCATCGGGTTGGAGATGACCCCCTTCACGTGCACCTCGTAGTGAACGTGGGGGCCGGTGGTTCGCCCGGTGGTGCCGACGTGGGCGATCACCTCTCCCCGTCGCACCCGCTGGCCTTCGCGGACCCGGTGGCTGCTGTTGTGCGCGTAGAAGGTCGCAAAATCGTGCCCGTGATCGACGAAGACCACGTTCCCGTAGGCCGCCAGCGGTCCCGCGAACGTCACGATCCCGTCCGCCGTGGCCATGATCGGGGTCCCGTAGGGCGCCGCGATGTCCAGCCCCTCATGAAACTCCCGCCCCCCGGTGAAGGGCGACTTCCGATACCCGTAGCCGGCCGTGACGAGGCCGTTCACGGGCAAGATCGTCGGCGTGGCGGCCAGGGTGGATGCCTTCTCCTCGATGAACACCTTCAACTCGCGCAGGCTGCGCTCCCGGGAGTTTATCTCCTCCCCGAGCGCGGTGAGGTCCCGCGTCGCCCACTCCACGAACCGGCCGGTCCGCTGTTTCAGAGCATCCAGGAGAACGTTCCGGCTGACGGTGTCGGCGCCGCCCTGCGCCAGGGCGGGAGGCTGCGACTCGGCCTTGTCCAGACCGACCAAGACCCGGAGCCGCCGATCCAGGTCACGCAGGCGGGTCAGGTCGCCCTCGAACTGGCCCACCTTTTCCACCAACTGGGTCCGACCACCCGCCTCGTGCCGGAGCTGTCGCAACTCCAGCAGCCGGACGTTCAGGTTGACATATTGATAGACGAAGAAAGTCATTGCCACCATGGCAACCGCTGCCATGGACGACAGGATCGTGATCGTCGTTCGGCTGATATGGAACTTCCGCGGGGTGGACGTGGCATCCGGAAGAACCAGGACCGTATAAAACCGCTTGGGCATCACCGCCTCCTTGCGCGCCGGATCCTGCCTCGTCGCGCGGTGTGGGGAAAACCCAGGGAGGTCGAACCATCGCCCCCGGAGGGGCACGCGACCCATCCGGATAGCCGCCAGGGAGACCTCAGAGTCCGCGTGCGCTGCCAACCGGGGGACGAGACGGCTCGGGCCCCTTCCCACCGGAAAATGGCTCCCCCGAAGAGACAGCAGGGGGCGGATTGAAACAGGGCAGGTCACATTCGGGGCGCTGGGGTCTCTTTACTGAAGTTGGCGGACGGTACCATGCAGAAATGAAAAGTGTCAAGGAGAAACTCCCTCCGGCGGGGAGTCATGTCAGACAACACTGAACGTTTGATCGTGAGACTATCTGTCCCGTTCGATGACGAGAACCGCCAAGCCGCGGGCTGCCAGACGCTCCGCAACCGCCTGAGCCTCGGACCGCTGACCAAAATTCCCGACCCAAACCCGGAAATAGGTCTCTGCGCCGATGACACGGCGGTCCACTTCCACCCCGGGAAACCCCTCGGCAAGCGATCGCTCGACGGCGCGGGCATTCTCCAACGATATGAACGATCCGACCTGGACCGCGAATCTCGCCGCCCGCCCGAGTGGGACCCCTCCAGGGGCAATCGCGGGCCGGGTGACGGTCAGCCGGACGCGTGCGACCCCCGGCCCGATCATGCCAAGTAGTCGCCCTGCCGCATAGGAGACGTCCACGATCCGGTCGGCCACGAAGGGCCCCCGATCGTTCACCCGCAGCTCCACCGAGCGCCCGTTCTCCAGGTTGACGACCATGATCCAGGTGCCCAGGGGAAGCTCCCGGTGCGCGGCTGTGAGCTGGTACATGTCATAGACGTCGCCGCTCGACGTTCTCCGCCCATGAAAATCCTGCCCGTACCACGAGGCGAGGCCGACCTCGCCGGCCCCAGGGATCCCGGGGATCGCCGGGCGCGCCGGTGGCCGGCCGCAGGAGCTCAGGAACGCGGAGTAAAGGCAAAGCAGGCAGATCGCGACGGTGCGCGGCAGATTGCGGAATACGGCCTGCGGAATCAAGTTCCCATCCCTCTCGCCAGCGCCCACGCCGCCTGCCAGCGCACCGGGTGCGCCGCATCCAGGACACCGCGCTTCAAACCGGGAACCCCCGATGCGTCCCGGAATTCCCCCAGGGTCCACACGGCCTGCATCCGCACCTGCGCATCCGGATGTTGCAACAGCGACTCCAGGACGGGCCGGCCTTGTGCGTCCCCGAGCCGCGCCAGCGTCCAGGCGGCGTACAGACGGACGGACACGTCCTCTCCGGATGCGAGGGCGGCCGCCAGACGCTCGGATCCTGCCGCGTCTCCCAGGTTCGACAGCGCCTCCGAAGCGTACAGGGCCACCGTGGGGCGCGGATCGGCAAGGGCTCCCAGGAGTCGGCGGCGCCCTTCCGGCTCCCCCAGGCGCGCCAGGGCCTCGCCGGCATAGATCCGGACATACGGATTGCGGTCGCGGAGCAGCGGACGGACAGCCGAAACCGTGTCGGGTAACCCGAGATGTCCCAAAGCCTCCGTCGCCTGCATGCGGATGGACTCGCTCGGATCGGTGAGCATCCCCGTCAAGAGCCGGCTGGCTCGGGGATCTCCACCCCGCGCCAGGACCGTGGCGGCGCTCATCCGGACCGACGGCGCGGGGTCGGCCAGGGCCCCGCGCAGCGCCGCCAACGTGTCCGGGTCTTGTCGCCCGGCCAGCGCGGCGGCCGCGGCCGCCCGCACCGCGTGCTCCGGGTCGGCGAGGGCCGCCCGGAGGAGCCGATCCGCCTCGTCGCCGGACAGCTTGCCGAGGCCTTCCGCCGCCAGCGCCCGGATCGAGGCCTCGGGATGAGCGAGCGCTTCCCGGAACACGGGCCACAGCTCCGGGGAATGCCAGACAGCCAGCGCCGCGCCCGCCCGCGTTCGGATCAAGCCGTCGGGAGAGCGCAACCCCTCGCGTAACAGCGCGACCGCGATTCCCCGAAAGAGCGCCGACGCGTCGTGCCCCTCGCGCATCCACCGCTCGGCGTAGGCTTGCAGCGCCTGGTCCGCCCGCTCGGCCTGGAGCAGCACCCGCACGCGAAGATCCTGGAGCGCCCAGTCGGTCGGTCGCGCCCGGATCTCCTTGTCGAGGAGCACCAGGGCTCGATCCGCTTGCCCACGTCGCACCTGCGCCTCGACCCGATCCGCCAGCGGCGCGTCGTTCGAGCACGCCGTGACCAGCAAGCCGGCCAGCAACAGGGCCGCCCCACCACCGGCCGCGCTAGGACGCCAGCTCGTCGTATTTCTTGGCATTTCCCTTGGCCCGCTCCACCGGATACTTGCGCGCGTTCTCCGCCAGCTTGGCGCGAGCCGCCTCCACCAGGTTGACCCCCAGGACGTCGGCCATGGACACCAGCAGGATCAGGACGTCGGCCATCTCCTCGCCCACGCGGTGCCGATTCGTGCCGTCGGCGAGGTAGTCGGCGATCTCGTCGGGGCGCTTCCACTGAAACGGCTCCAGGAGTTCGGCCGCCTCCAGACAGATGGAGATGGCCAGGTCTTTCGGGTTATGAAACTGCCGCCAGTCCCGCGCATCCCGAAAGGCGAGGACGGCCCTGATCAGATCCTCCATGGGGAAATCCTTTCCGCCGCGCACTATTGATCATCCGCTCGGGCCCCTGTCCAGACCACCCACGACCCCGAAAGACCGCTGAAACGTTGCCCTTGGCGGATGGACCCCTCCGCCTCCAGTGAACGGAGCGCCGCCCCGGTCTCCTCCAGGCTCAAGCCAAGCAGGCTTGCCAGAAACCGCGGTTGCGTCGCCGCCGCGCCCTTGAGGTAGGCGACGCAGAGCCGCTGCGACGCATCGGACCGTCTGAGGTCTTGGGAGATCGCCAGCGGCTCCGGCAGCCAGTTGTCCAGCAGGTCCCATCGGTAGTAAAAATCCGGGTCGTACACCTCTTCCACCTTCACGATCCACAGTCCCCGCTGCAACTCGGCCATGGTCCGGTCGAAGTCGACCGTGCGCTCCGCACCGTGCAGGGCGACCGCCCGGCGCAGGTCCGGTGTGGCCAGCGCCCCGTGCTCATGCAGCGCCTCCAGGATCCGGACGGCACTCGTGGTCATCCGCCCCTGCCGATAATCCACGATGTAGTCCCCGCTCCCTTTTCCCTCCCGTATGACCGCGCAGAACGCCGGGAAGAGGGCCAGCGACACCAGGGTCGGCTTTCCCCTGATCAGTTTGCCGTAGTAGGTGAGCCGCTTGGCGGGCAGACTGTTCTTCAGATTCCACGTGAGCCCGATCTCCGGGTCGTGGTGGGTATGGATGGGCCGGCGCGGATGGCGGCGGCCGCAGACGGCCACGTACAGGCTCGCCACCGGCAGCCCGAAGTCGCTCAGCGTGAAGCAGAAGCCGACCTCGTTGACGAACCGGAGCGCGCTCCGCTCCCCTCGGACCTTGAGCGCCGGGCGACGGCGGAAACTCCGGTCGCGCCAGTCCTCGATCGCGCGTCGGGTCGAAAGCAGTTTGGCGGCAGACCGCGTGTCCATCTCGTCCCCCCGCCCACCGCGCCGCGTCGCGGGCCGTCGCTGCCCCTCCGGAAGTGCGTCCGCCTTCGCAGCATACTGAAGAACCTGTTTTCGCCCAGGCTGCTCAAAAAGGCCCAGATGCAAGGCGGAACGCGAAAGGCCGAGTGAGGCGTACTCCAGGTACGCCGCAATGAGCGCCCAAGCAAGCGGGGTACCCATCCGCAGGATGGGTCACCGCAGATCGGCCGTTTTCAGCGGCCTGCTCTCCCCAGGCCGCTCAAAAGGGCTCAGATGCAAGGCGGCCCGCCGAAGGCCGAGCGAGACGTACTCCAGGTACGTCGCAGCGAGTGGCAAGGCGGACCAACGCTGCAGATGGGCCGTTTTCAGCGGCCTGCTACGGCTCGCGGAGCGCCTTGGCGCGCCGCCGCTCCTGCTCCGCCTCCCGCCGCATCTCCGCACGTTCGTAGAGCGCCGCCAACTGATCCACCATGGCCGCTCGCGTCGCCGCCGGCGCGCCGGACGCCGCCGCCACTCCGTCGCGCTGTGCCACGATCGCCAGGTCCAGCCTACCCATCTCCTCGTACAGGCGCGAGAGCGTCTGATAGTGCTGTGGGTTCGCCGGGTCCAGGCGGATGGCCGCCAGCAGGTGCTGCGTCGCCGGCTCCCGCTGGCCCAGCCGGGCAAAGGCCGTTGCCAGACCGACCTGTCCCCGCACCGACGCGGGCGCCAAGCCGAGCGCCTTGCGGTATTCCTGTACCGCCGCCTCGGCGTCGCCGTTCAGCAGGAGCGCATCCCCCACCGCGACGAACCCCTCGTATCCCGGTCGGATCCCGCGGAGCTTGCGGGCCGCCTCCACCGCCGCCGGCCCATCCGGCGCCCGCATCGCCGCCGCAAGCAGCGCCTCCAGCAGCGCCGGGTCGTCTCGGCCAAGCAGCCCGAGAGCCTGCCGATACGCCCCGACCGCCGCCCGGGCGCGGCCCGCGGCATCGTAGGCCCGGGCGAGCATTCGCCAGGCCTCCAGGGAATTCATGTCCAGCGCCGCCGCGCGCTCGAAGTGCGCTACGGCCTCCTCGGGTCGGCCGCGCTGGGACAGCCAGCCGCCCAGGAGGAGGTGAGCGTCGAAATCCTTGGGCTGGAGCCGGATGGCCTCGCGCAGCGCCGTGATGGCGGCCTCATGACGCCCGAGATGCCACCAGCCGACGGCCAGGTTGAAGTGGGCGTCCGCCAGCAGGGGGTTCAGTTCCACCGCCCGCTGGAGCAGCGCCACGGCCCGGTCAAGGTCCCCGCGCTTGCCGAGGTCCGTCCCTTCCTGGAGCAACGCCAGCGCCTCGGGTTCCTTGCGGAGCTTGGCCTCCAGCTCTTGCTCCTCCTGGTCGGTCAGGATCTGGATCACGCCGAAACCCCCGTCGGTCGGAAAGACAGGAGTCAGTCGTCCGCTCCGGGTTCTGGCCACCGCCGCGCGCGCCGCCGGGGACAGGGTCGCCGGGTCCACTCGGCCCAGATAGCCTCCCCGCTCGCGTTCCGGACCGATCGACCGCTCCCGCACGATGCGATCGAACGTCATGCCAGCCGTGAACATGCCGATCGCCTCCCGCGCCTCGGCCTCGGTCTTCACGACCAGCACCCGAATCGCCGGGTCCCTCGGCGCCCCGGCCGGCACCGGGTCCGCGGCGAGGCCGACCGACACAAGGGCCGCCACGATCGCCGCGAGGCCGAGTGCCCCTCGGATGCCATACGGCACCCCATCAGGTGGGCGCGGTCGGCCGGCGCACATCATGCTCCCACCTCGCCCCGCCGGCCATCGGCGGGTCCCAGCGAGAGAGCGAAGCCGACCAGGACCACCGCCGCCGCCAGGTAGAAGCCCCCCGCCAGCGAGCCGGTGACGTCTTTGATCCAGCCCGTCACCGGTGGGGCGACCACCGCCGACACGACGCTGCAGAAGGAGAAGAGCGCCACTGCCGCCCCCACCGCCTCGGGCCGATGGCGTGCCGCATAGTCGCCCAGCCAGGCAATGGCCAGCGGGTCCCAGGCGAGCTTTCCGACCAGGCCGTACGCCAGGAGGGACAGGAGCATCCCCGTCCGCGATGTCACCTGCGGGATGACCACCAGGCTGAGCGCCATGAGGGGGAGCATCGTCAAAATGATCCGCTTCCGACCGATGCGATCCGACAGGCGTCCCAGGATCAGCCCGGATGGAATGGCGGTCGCCGCGATCACCAGGGTATAGAGACCCGACATCGTGAGGCTGACGTTCCGTTCACTCTGAAAGAAGACCGGTCCCCAGGACAGCACGACCCACCAGCCGTACAGGACGCAGAAGCCGGACAGGTTCATCCGAAGCAGCGTGGGGTCACACAGTAACTCCCAGACCGGGGTGGCGCGTCGACGGGGAATCGGCACCTCGCGCACCGCCCCCTGGAAAAGCGCCGCCATCAGGACCGTCGGCACCGCCAGGATCGCGAACGGAATCCGCCAGCTTCCCGTGGCGTGAAACAGCGGGCCCGCCAGGGCGAGGCCCACCGCCAGGCCCACGGACATCCCGCCGTTGATGACGCCCGACGCGATGCCGCGGTGGCGGCTCGGCACCGTGTGAATCGTGATGCTGTAGGCCATGGTGTAATAGGCCCCCGCGCCCGCGCCGTGCAGCCCGGCCATGGCGAGGAGCGCGAGGTAGTTCACCGCGGCCGCCCCGAACCCCGCCACCCCCGCCGCCGACACGAAAAAAAACAGCACCAGCGTGCGCTTGAGGCCCAGCCGCTCTGCCAGGAGACCGGCCGGGAGCATGGCTGCCACGTACAGCGTGAAGTAGGTGCTGCTGATCAGGCCGGTCTGGAATCCGGTCAGGCCGAACTCGCCCGCGATCACGGTCAGGAGCGGATACAGGATCGTCCGGTCGGCGTAGATCACGGCCCAACCGGCGCAGAAGAGGGCGACCAGCCGGGTCAGATACCGGGGGTCCGGCCGCCCCTCGTCTTCCGGCGCCGTCTGTGAGGCGATGCCCATCGGACCAAACCTCCCCGCGACCGCAACGAACCGCGGCGGCTCCCCGCCCGTCCGAGGAAGCCTGCCACAGTGATGGCAGGAAAATCAAGTCCCGCCTGCCGGAAAAACGCAGGGCGGGCCGCACTGCCGACCCGCCCTGCTGGAGACTCATTGGCCGTCCGGTTCCCCGGGGCCCCACCCCGGGCCCCGGACGCCCCGTCAATCGGCGCTGAGGACCGCTCCGCGGCTCCCCGACGTCACCATCTTGGAGTACCGATACAGCCAGCCGGTCGTGACGCGGGGCGCCAGCGGCTTCCAGGCGGCCCGGCGCGCTTGGAGTTCCGCGCCGCTGAGTTGCACCTCCAGCAGCCGCTTCTCGATGTCGATCCGGATGCGATCCCCGGTCTTGAGCAGGCCGATCGGACCGCCCGCCGCCGCCTCGGGCGACACGTGTCCGATGCAGGCCCCGTGGCTCGCCCCCGAGAAGCGCCCGTCGGTGATGAGCGAGACCGACTTGCCCAGACCTCGCCCGATGATGGCGGAGGTCGGCGAGAGCATCTCCTGCATGCCGGGGCCGCCCTTGGGGCCCTCGTACCGGATCACGACCACGTCCCCGGCCTTCACCTTGCCGCTCAGGATGCCCGCCAGGGCCTCGTCCTGCGATTCGAAGATCACCGCAGGACCCTCGTGGCGGAGCATCTCCGGCGCCACGCCGCCGGCCTTGACCACGCCCCCCTCCGGGGCCAGGTTCCCAAACAGCACCGTCAGGCCGCCGGTGGCGCGGTAGGGATTGGCGAGCGGACGGATGACGTCGTCGTCCGCCACCTTGGCGCCCCGGATCACCTCGCCGAGCGTCTTGCCGCTCACCGTCGGCCGATCGAGCCGGAGCACATCACCCTTTTCGGCCAGCCGGCTCAGGATGGCGTTGACCCCGCCGGCCCGGTCCACGTCCTCCACGTGGTGATGCCCGGCCGGACTCACCTTGCAGAGATACGGAACGCGATCGGACAGCTGGTTGATCCGGTCCAGCGAGTACGGGATCCCGGCTTCGTGCGCGATGGCCAGTGTGTGGAGGACGGTGTTGGTCGAGCCGCCCATGGCCATGTCCAGACAGAAGGCGTTGTCGATCGTCTCGCGGGTGACGATGTCGCGCGGCTTCAGATCCTTCGCCACCAGCGTCAGGATCTGCCGCCCCGCCGCCCGGTAGAGCGCCTTCCGCTTCTCGTCCACCGCCAGGATGGTGCCGTTGCCCGGCAGGGCCATCCCCAGCGCCTCGGCCAGGCAGTTCATGGAGTTGGCCGTGAACATGCCGGAGCAGGAGCCGCAGGTGGGGCAGCCGGTCTTCTCCAGTTCGAGCAGCGCCGCATCGTCCAGCTTGCCGGCCGAATAGGAGCCCACGGCCTCGAACACCGTCGCCAGATCCACGACCTTCCCGGCGCCCGTCTTGCCCGCCGCCATCGGGCCGCCGCTGACATAGATCGCCGGGATGTTGACCCGCATGGCGGCCATCAGCATCCCGGGGACGATCTTGTCGCAGTTGCCGATCATCACCAGCCCGTCGAAGCAGTGGGCCATCGCCATGGTCTCGATGGCATCCGCGATCAGCTCGCGGCTGGGCAGCGAGAAGCGCATCCCGGTGTGGCCCATGGCGATTCCGTCGTCCACCCCGATGGTGTTGAACTCGAACGGCACACCGCCGGCCTCGGTAATCGCCTCCCGGACGATGCGTCCGACCTCTTGGAGGTGGACGTGTCCCGGAATGATCCCAACGTACGAGTTGGCCACCCCGATGAACGGCTTGTCGAAGTCCGCGTCTTTCAAACCCACCGCCCGGAACAGGCTGCGGTGTGGCGCCTTGTCGTACCCCTTCTTCACCGTGTCGCTACGCATGCCAAACCTCCGTGAATACTCGCGCCTCTTCGAAAATGGAATCGTCACCCCGCCCGATCCGCCCTCGGGCGGCGGGCAAGCCAAGCTACCATGTTTGCCCGCGACGGGCAACTCGGGCCCGCCGCGCACGGCAGGCTACGGCGTCGGGTGACCGTTGCACTGGAGCGCCCCGGGCATCAGGACCAGGTCCGCCACGTAGGTCCGCGGGGGCAGGCTGGCCGCGAAGACGCACGCCGCGGCGATGTCCTCGGGTTTCATCATCAGATCGCGCTGTTCCTGGCTCGGCGGCACCGGCCGGTTGTTCAGGATCGGTGTGTCGCACAGCCCAGGGTAGATCACCGTGACCCGGATCCCGTTGAGCCGTTCCTCCATCATCGTCGCGTTCGCCAGCCCTACGATCCCGTGCTTGCTGGCCTGGTACGCCGCGCCCGAGAAATCCCCCCAGAGACCCGAGATCGACGCCACGTGGATGATGAGCCCCCCCTTCTGCTCCCGCATCCTGGGCAAGACCGCCTGCGTGCAGTGGAACGCGCCGGTCAGGTTGATCCCGACGATCCGGTCCCACCCCGCCTGATCGAGCAGAGCGAGCTGTCGGTCGCGCGTGTTGACACCGGCGCAGTTCGCAAGCACGTCCACTTTGCCGAACCGCGCGACGGCGGCCTGCACCACCGCGTCGACGTCCGACCGCTTGACAACGTCCGCGGTCAGCACGACGGCGTCTCCGCCTCGCCGCGCGATCTCCGCGGCCAGCGAATCGAGTTCCGCCTTCCGCCGAGCGGCAATCGCCACCTTGGCCCCCTCTGCGACGAAGGCCAGCGCCGTCGCCCGCCCCATCCCGCTGCTCGCGCCAATCACGATGGCCACCTGCCCCTGAAGCTTGCTCATACCATCCTCCTTCCGTGTCTAAAATCGCCCGTTGTGTATCTCGTCCGACCGCACATCGCGGCATCATAGCGCCGCGCGCGCGCCCTGTCCATGCCCAGACCGCCCCGGGTTCTGGGTACATCCCCACAGAGCGGTGCATTGGCGACTTCCTGTTGACACCGCCCCCCCAGACCGGCGATCCTCGTCCCGCGCGGCCCCGCCGTCCACCGCCCAAGGTCGGGCGCCACGACGCGGCCCGCCGATCGCTCCGCACGGCCGGGAGATTAGGAGCCGTTGCGAAATAACTTGGCCATTTTTCGGAATTTCTCCGGTCAAATTATCCTTTGACAACGGCTTACACCGATGGAGACGCGGTCGAAACACCTGACGATCGTGGTGCCCTGCCTGGACGAGGCGGAGGGGATTGACGCCGCACTGGCAGCGCTCCAGCCCTACCGTCGGGCCGGGCACCAGGTCATCGTGGTCGACGGGGGAAGCCGGGACGGCACCGTCGAACTCGCGCGACCGCACGCCGATCGGATCATCGGCAGCGCCCGCGGTCGCGCCCTCCAGATGAATGCGGGAGCCACGCTGGCCGAGGGGGAGGTCCTGCTGTTCCTCCACGCGGACACCCGGCTGCCGCCCGAGGCGGATCGCCTGATCCTGGACGGCTTGGCGAGGTGCGGCCGGTGCTGGGGTCGTTTCGACGTCCGGCTCTCCGGCACGCGGCCCGCGCTTCGGATGGTCGAGGGGCCTGATGAACCTGCGCTCGCGCCTGACCGGGGTCGCCACCGGCGATCAGGCGATCTTCGTGGCACGGGAGACGTTCGAGGCGGTCGGCCGGTACCGGGAGATTCCCCTGATGGAGGATATTGCCCTGAGCGCTCGCCTCAAACGGGTCGGCCGCCCGCTCTGTCTCCGGGCGCAGGTCGTGACCTCCAGCCGCCGCTGGGAGCGGGACGGCATCTGGCGGACGATCCTCTTCATGTGGCGGCTGCGGATTGCCTATTTCTTCGGCGCGGACCCGTGCCGCCTGGCGAGCCGATACTATCCCGGACACGACCACGATGTCTGAGCAGGTCGGCGTCCTGGTCTTCGCCAAGGCACCCGTCCCGGGCACGGTCAAGACCCGGCTCGCACCCATCCTGGGCGCGGAGGGCGCTGCCCGGCTCTACCGGCGCATGGCCCGGCAGTGTCTCGAGACCGCCCTCGCCGCCGAGATCGGCCCCGTGGAGCTCTGGTGTGCGCCGGATACGGCCCACCCGTGGTTCGCGTCGCTGGCGGCGCGCTACGGACTCCGCCTCGTCCCCCAGCGGGGTCGCGACCTGGGCGAGCGAATGCACACCGCACTGGCGGACGCCCTCCGACGCCATCGCCACGCGATCCTCGTCGGCACCGACTGTCCGGCGCTGTGTCCGGAGGACCTGCAGGCGGCGCGGGATGGGCTGAACGGGGACATGGATGCCGTGTTCTGCCCGGTCGAGGACGGCGGCTACGCGCTGGTGGCGCTTCGGCAGGTCGCCGCCGAACTCTTCGAGGATATCGCGTGGAGCACCGCCGGCGTCATGGCGGCAACCCGCGTGCGACTGCGCGCACTCGAATGGCGCTGGACCGAGATCCCGCTGCGCTGGGACGTGGACCAGCCGGAGGATCTGCGTCGCCTCCGGCAGGATCCTCGACTGGCGCATCTGCTGGAAGAGGTGGCGGACCATGACTGAGCGATGCGGAATATTCCGGGGGTCGCGATGGCTCAGCATGATCGGCGTTCTGGCCGCCGCGCTCCTGGCCGGCGGCGCGCCTGCGGGCACGGCCCCCGCGGTGCTGGAGGTGGGACGCTTCTCGGCCGAGACTCCCGGCGACGGCCCGCCCGCAGACTGGAAGCCCCTCACCTTCAAGAAAATCGAGCGGCACACCCGGTATCGACTGGTCCGACCGGACGGGGACGTGGTAGTGGAAGCGGTGTCGACCGCCGGAGCCTCGGGCCTAACGCGCGAGATCCGAATCGATCCGAAAGAGTTCCCGATCGTGGAGTGGCGCTGGCGCGTGTCCAACCTTCTGACGAAAGGCGACCCGACTCGGAAGGACGGCGACGACTATCCGGCGCGCCTCTACATCACGTTCGCGTACGATCCCGGTCGGCTGGGTTTCCTCGACAACGCGAAATACGAGACGGCCAAGCTGCTGTACGGCGCCTACCCGCCCCACGCCGGCATCAATTACATCTGGGAGGGGCGCGTCCCGAAAGACACCATCCTGCCCAACGCCTATACCGATCGCGTCCGGATGGTGGTGGTCGAGTCGGGACCGGGGCGACTCCAGCAGTGGGTGCGGGTCGAGCGAAACATCGTCGAGGACTACCGCAAGGCGTTCGGCGAGGAGCCGCCCATGATCTCGGGGGTGGCCATCATGACCGACACCGACAACACCGGCGAGTCGGTCACGGCGCACTATGGCGACATTCGCTTCCGACGGTAGCAGGCTGCTGAAAAAGGTCCATCTGCGGCGTTGGCGTGCTCGGGCGCTCACTGCGGCGTACCTGGAGTACGCCTCGCTCGGCCCTTTGCCCGCCGCCTAGCATCTGGGCCTTTTTGAGCAGCCTGAAACAACGCGGGGTGTTGCAGCCGACTAATCCTCCGTGATGGCGCGCATCCGCTTTTCGAGTTCCTCCCGAAGCTGGTCGCGGTCGGCCTCGCTGGCGTCGCGCGGCACCCGCAGGACCTCCCCGACCCGAATGGTGCAGCGCGTGAAGGGCCACGGGACCTGGAACCGGTCCCAACTTTTGAGCCGGGTCTTTCTGCTCAGGTGGTAGGACACCGGCACAATGGGCAGTCCGGTGAGTTGCGCTACCGACACCACGCCGCTCTGCACGACATAACAAGGCCCGCGCGGTCCATCCGGGGTGATGGCGAGATCGTAGCCCTGCGCACCCCAGCTGGTGAGTTCGCGCAGCGCCTGCGGACCGCGCCGGCTCGTCGAGCCGCGGACCGGCTGGACGCCGAACAGTTCCAACGCCCGCGCCAGCATGGCGCCGTCCCGACTCGCGCTCACCATGGCCGCCAGGCGTCGCTGGGGGTGATGCGAAACCACGAACCGGCGATAGATCACGAGCACAAGCGCCAGTCGGTTGTGCCAGACCGTGAAAATGACGGGATCTCCGGTGACACCCCCGGTGAACAGTCCCGAGGCGTCCTCCACGCGGAACCGCAGGGTCGCCGCGAGGGCCCGGATCGAGACGAAGATGAGGACGGCAACCAGCCGCTGAATCCGCGTCGGGCGGTGGAGCGGAGCGACGCCGGCGGACTCGGGTGGGCTGGCGACTGCGCTCATCGCACACCCTGTCCGCGGCCGCCCAGGCCTTGCACCGGAGCGTCCGCCGGCCGGCCCGTCATCGCCGACCCGCCGGCCCGGAGAGGCGAAGCACGGCCCGAATCACCTGACTGCGACTCCCGCACATGCACTCGTGTCCCTCCAGGACCTGTCGGACCTGGGCTTCGCTCGGGCGGGGCGCCCGGTCCAGCAGGGCCTTGGCCGCCATGATCATGCCGGGCGCGCAGTGGCCGCACTGCATGGCCTGCGCCTCGCGGACGGCGACCTGCAGCGGGTGCGGTTGCTCGGGAGACCCCACCCCCTCGATCGTGGTGATCGCCTGCCCTGCCACGGCCTGCACCGGGATCTGGCACGAGCGGACCGCCTGCCCGTTGACGATCACCGTGCATACCCCGCATCGCCCCTGGCCGCAGCCGAACTTCGTCCCGGGCAGTTCCAGGTCGCGGCGGAGGACCTCGACCAATCGGGCCGTGGGGTCTCCGTCGAACTCCCGCGCCTCCCCGTTCACCACCAGACGCACCATGCGCCCCCCTCGCTCGGATCCGCCGGATGCCCCGGCCAACGCGGTCGGCCCCTCACCCCGGTTGTCGGACGGTTCGCCGCCCGTCACGTGGCGGCATGTCCGGTTCGCGAATGACCGCCCCGCGTTAGGAGCCGTTTCGAAATAACCTATACATCTCTTTCTATTTCGTTACGGCTCCTTATGCCGTTTCGAAATGTCTCCGCTCAACTAATTCTTTGACAACGGCTTACTTCCGGCTGATCGTGAACTTGGCGCCGGAGACCCCCAGATTCCACCCCTCGCCCTTCCCGGCAAGAGCCAGCGTGGTCGTGCCATTGGTCAGGACATTGGCCTCCGTGGACTTGACCGCGCCGGCCTCGACCCCCGCCTCGGCGTACCCGCCGAGCAGGTCGTTGATGTTCGACACCTCGGAGAACTTCCCGCGGCCGTCCTCGATCTTCGTCTTGCCGAACGTGATGCCGCCCCCTTTCACGGTGATCGCCACCCGCATCGTCTGCCCGTTGTCACACGTGATCTTTCCCTGGCCCTTCGCCGTCTTGTAGAACGCGGACCAGCCCGCCAGCGAGTACCGGAGTTCGCAGTCGATCTTCTTCGCCTCGGCGGCCTGCGCCACGGCCATCACGAACATCAGCCCGCACGCGGCGCTTAGGGCGCATCGCACGATCGATCCTCCTGCCTGCATCGTCACACCTCCCGATCCCCTGTTTGCCGCATATCGTGGGCACCGGGGCCGGGCCGCGGTACACCGCGGCCCGGCCCGGCGCAGACCGCGCCGACGATCCGCCATCTGGATACCGCGGGCCCCCCGCTTCGTCAAGAACAAACCGCCTGCCACGCGCCTCCGGCGCATCGGACCCGTGGTGCCGTTTTCCTGACCTTTGACGGCTTTGCGTTGACAAGAGAACGGCCGGCGAGCGATCCTCGGACGGCACAGCGGCTCGGCGGCGGCGTCAGACAACACCGGAAATCGCACGGAAACAAACCGACGGGGGACTCCATGGCTTGGGAATACAGCGAGAAGACCAAGCAAATCTTCATGGACGCGGTCCACGGCAAGCCCGGGACCCACATGGGCGAGATCGAGCAGCCGGACGGCATCGGCGAGCACGGCTCCATCGCGTGCGGCGACGCGCTCCGATTCACGTTTCGCGTCCGCCGGCACGCCACCGACCCGCTGCAGGACGTCATCACCGAGGCGCGCTACCTCACCTTCGGCTGCACGTCGGCCATCGCCTCCTCCGAGGCGCTCTGCACGCTGATCGAGCAGGGAACCTATCACCCCGATCGGCGCCCTCAAGATCACCAACCGCGACATCGTCGCGTACCTTGGCGGGCTGCCCGATCAGAAGATCCACTGCTCCGTGATGGGCGCGGAGGCGCTGGAGGCGGCGGTCTTCAACTGGGCCCAGAAACGGGGAGTGGATCTCTCGGCGCTGGGCGTCGACATGCACGCCGAGGAGAAAGAGGAGGGCCGGACTCGTCTGCCAGTGTTTCGGACTCACCGAGCCCTACCTCAAGCGCAAGATCCGGGAATTGGGACTGAAGACCATCACCGAGATCACCGGCGCCATCAAGGCGGGTGGTGCGTGCATGTCCTGCCACCACAAGCCGGGCGGGCTGCAGGACCTCCTGAACGAGGTGTGGGGTGCGCAGCCCCTCACCCTCAAGATCCGCCCCACGCCCCCGGACCCGCGCGAGGCGGCGGTCGCCGGTCGTCCCCCGCTCTCGCCGTATCAATTCAACAAGCAGGTGGAGAAGGCCCTGGACGAGTACGTCCGGCCGATGCTGGCGAAGGACGGCGGCGACGTCGAGATCGTCGACATCAAGGACAACGTGGTCTACTGCCGCCTGGTCGGGGCGTGCGCGGGATGCGGCGGTGCCGGCATGACGCTGAAGCTGATGGTCGAGCGTAGCCTGAAGGAGATGGTGGACGACCGGATCCGGATCATCGCCGTCTGAGAGGCCACCCATGCGAACCGTCTATCTGGACAACAATGCCACGACCCCCGTCGCTCCGGAAGTCCGCGCGGCCATGGAGGCATACTTCACTGCCGAGTACTTCAACCCCAGCTCGGCCTACGATCGCGCCTCCCCGGCCTCCCAGGCCATCAAACGAGGGCGCGAGACCCTGGCGCGCTTCCTGGGGGGCGTCGATCCCTCCGAGATCCTGTTCACGTCCTGCGCCACCGAGAGCCTGAACACCGCCCTCTACGGGGCGGTCCGGGCGAACCCCGGCCGTCGCCACGTGGTCACGACCGCAGTCGAGCACCCTGCGGTCTACGAGGTGTGCAAGGACCTGGCGCGAAGCGGTCTGGAGGTGACGTTCCTCCCCGTGGACCGGGCGGGCAACCTCGACCTCCGCACCTTCATCCAGGCGCTCCGGCCGGACACCCTGATCGCAGCCGTCATGCACGCCAACAACGAGACCGGCGTCATCTTCCCCATCGACCAGTTGGCGCGCGTCACCAAGGAAACCGACCCCGCCATTCTCTTCCTGACCGATGCCACCCAGACCGCCGGCAAGCTTCCCCTGGACCTTCGGGGGGCCCTGGCCCACGTCGACCTGCTGGCCTTCTCGGGCCACAAGCTCTACGCGCCCAAAGGCGTCGGCGCCCTCTTCGTGCGCCGCGGGACGCCCCTCCGCCCGTTCATGATCGGGGGCCATCAGGAGGGCGGACGCCGGGCCGGAACCGAGAACGTGCCGTACATCGCCGCGCTGACCCGGGCCGTGGAGCTCGCCCAGACGGATCACGAGGCGGTGGAGGCGCGCATCCGGCAACTGCGGGATCGGCTGGAGGCGGGGCTTCTCGCGAGCATCCCGTGCGTGGAGGTGAACGGTCGGGGCGCGCCTCGCATCCCCAACACCTGCAACCTCTCGATCCACTTCATCGAAGGGGAAGGGATCCTCTACCAGCTCAACGAGCACGGCATCTGCGCCTCCTCGGGATCGGCCTGCACCTCGGGGTCGCTGGAGCCGTCCCATGTCCTTCGCGCCATGCAGGTGCCCTTCAGCGCCGTCCATGGCTCCATCCGCCTGTCCCTGGGTCGGTACAACACCGACGAGGACGTGAACCACGCCCTGGAGGTGTTCCCACGCATCGTCGCCAATCTCCGGCGGCTCTCCCCGTACTGGGACCAAGCTCACGAGCGGCCCCGGCCAGAGGCCGAGGCCATGATGCAGGGAGCCTGACACCCCGCGGCTCTGCCACAGCGGAATCCCCGCGCGGCCGCTACGCGGTCCCGATCAGCCCACGGGCGCCCCATCCAACGATGGGGCGCCCGTGGGCTTCTGAGATCGGGCTGCTGCTCATCGGGTCGCGCCCTGCAACCAGCGAATGAGCTCGCGGCGCTCCCCCGCGTCGCGCAGCCGCACACCGGTCATCCGCACGCCCGGAACGAGTTCCTCGGGGTCCTCCAGAAACCGGTCGAGCGTCTCGGCGGTCCAGACGAGCCCGCGCCGGCCGGCCGCTCGCAACGGGAGGGAATACTCGAACGCGTCCAGCGCGCCGGCCCGGCGACCGAAGAGTCCGCGCAGGTTCGGGCCGGAGAGGTTGCGCTCGGCAACCTCGAGCGAGTGGCAGGCGTAGCAGCGCTGGAAGATACTCGCGCCGTCCTGCGCCCAAGCGGCGCCCCCCGAAACAATCACAAGCAGCGCGATCGCCAATCCGGGACACGATCGTTTCGTCCCACACCGCGCGCCAGCAATCCCAGGTGATCGAAACACTTGTGTGTCTTGTGTGTCTTGTGGCGAAAGATCTCAGTCGCATCAACGGTAGCGGTAAACCACCAGCTTGTCCGCCGCCGACTCCGGCGTCCAGATCTCGCCCCGGCGGCCGTGAATTTGCCGGACGTCGGCCGTGCCGCTCGACGACTTGAACGCCTCGAACTTCTCCGTCGCCTGGTCGAAACGCAGCATCACCTGATCGGCCCATTCCGAGACCCATACCTTGTCGCGCTCATCGACGTACACCGCGTACACCCTGGGCCGCGCCCCCGGGGCCTTCCACTGCCGCCATTGCCCGGTGCGGGGGTCGTAGCGGCTCAGCTGCCCCGAGTTCCACTCGCTCACCCAGACGACGCCGGCCGAATCGGACCAGACACGGCGTGCACCCTGGCCGGGCGTCGGCGGCTCGATCATCACGGCCTTGTCCGTCGCCGCGTCGATGCGGGCGATGTGCGAGCCGGCCAGCGAGGCGTAGTACACGACCCCCTCGGGCGTGACGTGGATGCCGTACGGCCCGCGTCCCTTGGGCGCGTCGAAGACCTTCAGGTCACCCGTCTTCGGATCCAAACGGCCGTAGATTCCATTCTGTCCCGTGAACCAGTGAACTCCGCCCCGATCGAAGATGGCCGTATTCAAGTTGACGTACCCGCGCGATTGCGGCAGCGGCCACCTCGTCACGGCCTTGGTCGTGGGGTCCACCCGCACAATGGCATTCTGGCCGCCGTCGGTGAGCCAGGGGGCACCGTCGGCGTCGAGGATCACCCCATGGGGTGCCGAGTTCTGCCCCAGCGGGATCAACTCGACCTTGCCGGTCTTCGGGTCGAGCCGGCCGAGATGCCCGCTGCGCTGCGCGGAGAACCACACCGGCCCATCCGGCGCGGGGTCCGCCCAGACGTCGTGTGCGCCGAGACGGGGAGGCAAGGGGTATTCCTGAACCGTGACCTGGGCGGCGGCCGTCGCCGCGGTGAGCGCAAGGACGAGGGTGACGATCAGACGACGCATGCGGACCTCCGGCGGCGGCGGCGTGACGGCCGAGGTCTCGCCCGTCTGACAGTTCCCGTCGAGAGGGGAAATACCGGCACGCCGGACGCGAAACAGACGGTAGCAGGAGTATTGGCCGTCAAGACGAGGACGTCAACCGGAGGATTCCAGACAAGTCGCAAATTCGAATTTCGAAATTCGAATGTCGAAAACGCACCGCAGTCATTCGCTCAACGTGGTAGGGCGGCGCCGATCGGCGGAACCCGGTCCGCCCAGGGCGCCGCCCGTTCGAACGCGGCGGCGGCCCGGAGGACGGCGGCTTCGTGGCGGCGTCGGCCGACAATCTGCAGCCCCACCGGCAGGCCGTCCCGCGTGAAGCCGCAGGGGATGGAGATGGCGGGCAAGCCGGTCAGCGAGATGGCATAGGTGAGGAAGAACCACTGGGTGTAGTTCGTGAGCGCCTGCCCGTTGATCTCCGCAGGGTACGGCTGCTCCACCGGAAACGGCTTCACGGCCACCGTCGGTAGGATCAGCAGATCGTACCGCTCGAAGAAGGTCCGCACCCGGTGCCAGAGGATCGTCCGGAGCTTCTCCCCCGGCCGATCTCCGGCGGGGTGAGCTTGAGGCCCTGCTCGATGTTCCACACCAATCCCTGTTGCATCCGGGCCCGCCAGCGAGGGAGCTTCTCGGCGTGGAGCGTCGCCATCATGAGACCCCGCGTGGACAGCACGATGTCATTCGTCTCTGCGAAGCTTGGCGAGGCCGCCTCGACTCTCGCGCCCAGGGAGCGGAAGACCCGGACGCCCTGCTCCGCCACGGCAGCCACCTCGGAATCGACGGGGATGAGTCCGTCGAGGTCGGGCGTCCATCCCACGCGCCATCCCCTGACCGACGGTGTCCGCACCGCTTTCAGGAACTCCCGGGTGTCCACCGGATACGAGATCGGCGAACGGTCATCCGGCCCCGCGATCGCCGAGAGCATCAAGGCCGTGTCCGCCACGGTCCGCGCCATCGGCCCGTGCACCGAGAATTGATCCCAGGCCAGCTCCCGTGGATAGACGGGCACCAGCCCCGGCGTCGTCCGGAACCCCACCACGCCGCAAAACGCCGCCGGGATGCGAAGCGAACCGCCCAGATCCGACCCGTGCGCCAGCGGTCCCATCCCCGTGGCCAGGGCCACCGCGGAGCCACCGCTCGACCCGCCGCAGGTCCGCGCCAGATCCCAGGGGTTCCGTGTCGCCCCGAACACCGCGTTGAAGGTGTTGGCGCCGGCACCGAACTCCGGCGTGTTGGTCTTGCCGAGCACGATGGCGCCGGCCGCCTTGAGCCGCTGGACCACCAGGGCGTCCTCGGCCGGGACATGATCCGCGTAGATCGTGGAGCCATACGTGGTGCGCAGCCCCTTGGTTACCGTGAGATCCTTGATGGTGACCGGCACGCCGAAGAGCGGCGGCAGCTCGCCCTTTCGCGACATCGCCCGCGTGGCCGCCCGCGCTGCGCGCTGGGCGGACTCTCGCGCCAGCGTGACGATGGCATTCACGTGTGGATTGACCCGGTCCACCTGGCCCAGGATTGCCTCCATCGCCTCGACGGGCGACACCTTTCGTGCCCGGTACAGCCGGGTCAGCTCCGTCGCAGATGTGAAACACAGATCACGCATGAGGAAGCTCTCCCGTGCTTTCAGCTTTCAGCGCTCAGGAAGTCGATTCGTCAAATGGCAACTGGTCAATTGGGGCAGACCCGTTGACGAGTCGTCTCCCTCGCCTTCAGCCCTTCAGGCCCCAACTCGCGGCTCTCAGGTCGTGGCTCGCGGCTCGTCCGGCTCGGCTCCAGGCACTCGGCTCTCGCATCGCGGCTCGTCCGTCTCGGCTCTCGGCTCTAAGCTCTCCCATCTCCGCTCTCACCGCCGGATCTCGTCGTCGTCCGACGCGAGCAACTCCTCCACCTCCGCCCGGGTGATATACGCGAAGTCGCCCGGGATCGTGCAGTGCAGCGCCCCCACGGCGCTGCCCATGTCCAGCCCGCGCTGCACCCCGCCCTCCAGGTATCCGCACAGGAACCCCCCGGCAAAGGCGTCGCCCGCACCCACCGCGTCCACCACCGTTACCCGCGGCACGCGCGAGACACGATCGACCCGATCAGAGACGGCCATGGCGCCCTCGGATCCCAGCGTGAGGACGACGGTCGGCACGCCGAACCGTTCCTGGAGCGCGCGGGCCGTCGCCTCGGGCTCGCCCCCCAGGCCGAAGAGCAGCGCGGCGTCCCGACGTCCGCAAAACAGGATGCTGACGAGGGGCAGCAGCGTCGTGAGATACTCGGTCGCCTCCGCCGGGGACCAGAGTTTCGCCCGGTAATTCACGTCCAGGGCAAAGAGCCGCCCCGCCGTTCGGACCTCCTGGGCGACCCGGCGCGTCGTCTCGCGCAGCGTGGCGCTGAGCGCCGGGGCGGTCCCGGCCATCAGGACAACCCGGGCACCCCGGAGGTACGGCCAATCCAGCTCCGACGACGTCAGTGTGGTGAACGCGGAGTCTCGCCGATCGTACCAGACGCGAGGCGGTCGTGGGGGAACGGCCCGCTCGTAGAACAGCGTCCCCACCCGCCCGTCCGGCGTCCAGACGACTCGGGAGGTATCCACGCCGTGCCGCGAGACTGCTGCCGCGATCAGACGAGAGAGCGGATGGTCGGGCAGCTTGGAGATCCAGCCGACGCGCTTCCCGAGGCGTGCCAAGGCGACCGCTGCGTTGGCCTCGGCCCCGGTGGGCCACACTTCCAGCTGGGTCGCCTGTTCCAGGCGCAGGAGGCCTGGAGGCGAAAAACTGACCATCGCATCCCCGAGTCCGACCACGTCAAATTCCGGCTCGCCCACGTGACGCCCTCCCACAACGTGTTCGCGGAACGGTATCGCAGGCAATGGCGCCCGTCAAGGATTCCGGCGATGCGGGCTTCGGCGAGGGGCGATTCGTCCTTGACGACTCGGCATACTTTTGCCTAGAGTCCATCCGTTGGGTTCGCCGTTCCCGACCCGCCGCACAGGAGTGCTGCCATGGCCTTTACCGACGCGTTGTTCACGAGTGCCAGACCGATCTGGGACGCCCAGCTCGCGCATCCCTTCGTGCGCGGTCTGGGCGATGGTTCCCTTCCGGTCGAGCGATTCGGTCGCTGGGTGCGCCAGGATTACCTGTACCTGAGGGACTTCGCCCGACTCTTTGCCTGGGCGGTCGCCAAGGCCGACCGGTTGGAGTCCATGGGCTGGTACGCCGCCGTCCTCCACCTGACACTCAACACCGAGATGGCGCTCCATCGCGAGTATGCGCATCGCTTCGGCATCACGCCGGCGGAGCTCGAGGCGGAGGCGATGTGGCCCACCACGCGCGCCTACACCGACTTCCTGATCCGCACCGCCGCCGACGGCGACATGGCCGATCTCGTGGCGGCGCTCCTGCCCTGCGCCTGGGGGTATGTGTACCTCGCCCAGCACCTTGCCCAAGGCAAGCCGCCGGCCGACCAACGGTACGCCGACTGGATCGCCCAGTACACATCGCCGGAGTTCGTCCAGGCTGCCGAATGGCTCAAGGCGGAGATGAACCGGCTGACCGAAGGAATCACTCCGTCAAAGCGGCAACACCTGATGGAAATCTTCGAGATCTCCAGCCAGTACGAGTGGCTGTTCTGGGAGATGTGCTGGAACGGCGAATCCTGGCCGATTCGCGTCGAGCCGCGAGGCTAGTACACGCGGAGACAAATTCGATGACGTATACGGTGGCCGCATAAGTCCAGGTCCCCCCGGGCCGACCCGAGACGCCGCGCCACACCCATGCTCCGCATGGGTACCCGGCGAGCCCGTCCCCGGCACGGAGGGCCGCGTCTGAGCGGACCGACCCGGGTAAGGGCGAGCCGGCATCGACGAGGCGAGGCGTCCGAGGGGCGGTCCGGGGGGACCGGCGATACGTCACCGTGATTGCGGGCAGAGGCACGTAGGCGCCGTTGCGAAATAGCTTGTCCATAGTCGGCCTCGCCCGTTTCGGCCTTGACACGCACGGCGATCCTGGGCCATCCTACGGCCCCGTATCGGGAGACGGCGCCCCGAACGCCACCTCGCAATCTGAAGCTCAACCGTGTCTCGATATGCAGGAGTGACCCGATGACGGCTCCATCCCCACCCCCGATCGTCGTTGATCTGACCTGGCAAGGCGGCATGCGCTTCGCCGCCCGTTCCGACGCGGCAGAATTCGTCATGGACGGCCCCGGCAACACCGTCCCCACACCGGTGCAGGCCCTCGCGGGGAGCCTGGCCGCCTGCATGGGTATCGATCTGGTGCAGATCCTCACCAAGGGTCGCCATCCGCTGAAGGCCCTGCAAGCCCACCTCGTCGGCAACCGGCGAGGCGAGGAGCCGAAATATTTCACCGAGGTGACGCTGCACTTCACCGTCACCGGGGATGTCCCGCCCGAGGCCGTGGAACGAGCCATCGAGTTGTCTCACGAGAAGTACTGCTCGGTCTGGCACTCCTTGCGGCAGGATATCGCCCTTCGGACCACGTACGAGATTCACAAGGACGCCGGGCGCTGAGCCGTTGTCAAAGAATTAGTTGAGCGGAGACATTCCGAAACGGCATAAGGAGCCGTAACGAAATAGAAAGAGATGTATAGGTTATTTCGTAACGGCTCCTAACGCGGCTATCAACTGGCGCTTTGCGTGTGCGCACTCACAGCACAGAAGCGAGGGAAGCCATGAGGTTCATTGCAAAGATCGCGGCGGTACTCCTGCTTTGCGGCGCGCTTTCCCCCATGACGGTGTCCGCCGACATGGTGGATGACTGGTTCAACCGGAAGATCCCGGCCGCCGAACCCAAGATCGCCTATGCCGGCGAGCCCATCCAGCTCAAGTTCTCGCACCCGAACCCGCCGGCGTCCCTGGTGCCGCCCATCTGGCGGAGCGGCATGACCTGGCTCCAGCAGGCCACCAACAACAAGCTCACCCTGAAGGAGTTTGGCGCCGGAACGCTGCACGGCCCACGGGACGGCTTCAAGGCGGTCCGCTCCAACATCTCGGATTACGCCACCTGCTTCGTGGCGTCCGAGGCCCGCGGGTTCCCGCTGAGCAAGGTGTTCGAGCTGCCCTTCGTGACGCCCAGCAACCCCCTGGCCGGCGTGCGTATCACGTCGGAGCTGGCCCCCAAGTATTTCAAGCCCGAATACGACAAGCAGGGCATCCACTTCGGCTACCAGGTCCTGGTGGGCGCGGCGGACATCATGAGCAAGAAGCCCATCCGGAAGCTCGAGGACATGAAGGGGCTGAAGGTCATCGTGCAAGGATTCGAGCCCGAGGTGGCCGATGCCCTGGGCGCCGTGATCGTCAACGTCCCCTTCCCTGACATCTACACCTCGCTCCAGCAGGGGGTCGTGGACGCGGTCCTGTGGGTGGACCCGGGGTTCGTCCCCTACAAGATCTACGAGCTGGCGAAGTATCACACCACCCTCGGGTTGTCCGCCCAGAAGATCGACACGTGCATCAACACCAAGAGCTTTGCGGCGTTGCCCAAGGATCTGAAGCAGACGTTCTACGATTACCAGCAGCGCATAGCGTTCGCCGTCGCCAAGCGGATCGGTGTGGACTTCAAGAAGGAGGCGCAGGCCAAGTACGCCGAGAATAGGGTCGAGATGATCAGGCTGGCACCCGACGAGATGGCGCGCTGGAAGGCGGCGCTCAAGCCACTGGTGGACAAGTGGGCGGCGAAGCACGAGGCGGACGGGCCGACCAAGGCGCTCCTCGCCGACATCGAGCGGCTCACCGCCAAGTACAACGGAATGAGCGACAACCAGATCTTCAATCTGATCATCGAGGAGCCGGTCAAGGGCATCATCGACTTCTGAGCGACCGCGCACATACCGCCGAACGCCTGGTCCGGTCGCAGGGCCAGGCGTTCGATTTTCCGCCCCGATATCGGAGAGGAACGGAAACGCATGGGCACCCTGTTGCTCCGCGGCACGAGTCGGCTGTCCGGGGTGCTCCATTTGGTCGGGGTCTACGCTGGGATCCCGGCGCTCATCCTCATCATCAGCACCGACGTCGTGCTGCGCTACCTCGCCAATAGACCCCTGCGGTGGGGGAACGAGGTCAGCGCCCTCATCCAGCTCGCCGTCCTGGTCGGAAGTCTGAACCTCTGCACCGAACAGCGGGGGCACGTCCGGATGGACGCGCTCTATGTGCGGTTCGGACCCCGATTGAAGCGGGCCACGGACATCGTCGCGAACCTCTGCGGATTCGTGTTTGCCACCTTCTTCACCTATCAGTCCTTCGCCAGCACCCTGGAGATGTATCGTTTCAACCAGGGCGCCGAGATGATCAACCTGCCGTATTGGCCCTTCGCCCTCTTCATGGGACTGTGCGGCCTCATCCTGACCGTTCGGTTCCTGCTGGAGATCTTCGGCCGCGTGCCCGACACTCCGGCAGTGGCCGCCCCCATCGAGGAGGCGATCTGATGGACCCCCTGATCGCCGGAACGATCGCCCTGCTCGCGATGATCGCCCTGACGTTCCTGGGGGTGCCAATCGCCTACGCCCTGGTGGGCGTGGCGGTGGTGGGCAACGTGCTTCTGGTCGGCTGGCAGCAGACGGCCATGCAGACGTTCCTGATCACCTGGGAAATGGGAACGAACTTCTTGCTGATCGCCGTCCCCCTGTTCGTCTTCGTCGGCCAACTCGCCTTTCACACCCGGATCGCGTCCGACCTGTACGACTGCGTGTACAAGTGGTTCGGGCGACTGCCCGGAGGCATCGCCGTCACCGCCACCATCGCCTCGGCGGCCTTTGGCGCCATCACCGGTTCCAGCGTGGCCGCGGTGGCTACCATGGGGGCGATGGTGATGCCGGAGATGAGGCGTTACGGCTACGACAATCGGCTCGCCACGGGATCGCTCTCCTCCGCCGGGACGTTGGCCATCATGATTCCGCCCAGCATCCCGATGGTCGTATACGGCCTGTGGACGGAGACGTCCGTGGGCAAGCTCTTCATCGCCGGCATTCTTCCCGGCCTGCTGTTGACCATCGGCTTCTGCGGGTGGATCGTGGTGCGCTGTCTGATCAGCCCCCAGATGGGCCCTGCCGGCCCGGCGTACCCCTGGGGTGAACGCACTCGCTCGCTACTCCGGTTGCTGCCCACGCTGATCGTCTTCGCCACCATCCTGGGCGGGATCTACGGGGGCGTCTTTACCCCCACCGAGGCCTCCGCCATCGGTGCAGTCTCGGTGGTCGTGGTCGCCCTCTGCATGGGACGCCTGACCTGGCAGAACCTCAAGACCACGCTGCAACAGACCGGCAGCGTGAGCGCCATGATCTATGCCATCCTCTTCTCCGGCGTCCTCATGAGCCGCCTGCTGGCCCAGACCGACGTCACGCCCGCCATGGTCAATTTCATCACCCGCCAATCGCTGAACCCATACGTCATCCTCTTCTTCTTCACCATCATGTACATCTTCCTGGGGATGATCCTGGACACCCTGGGGATGATCGTGCTCACGCTGCCCTTCGTCTTTCCGGTCGTGAAATCCCTGGGCTTCGATCCGATCTGGTTCGGGGTGTACATGACGCTGATGCAGGAGGTCGCCATGCTCACGCCGCCCATCGGCCTGAACGTCTTCGTCATGGCCAAGATCGCCCCCGATGTCCCGATGATCGACATCTTCCGCGGCGTGACCCCGTTCGTGATCATCTGCCTTTGTGTCGTCCTCCTGCTCACGGCCGTTCCATCGATCGCGCTCTGGTTGCCGTCGTTGATGTGACGGTGGCAGAGACGGCATCGCGCGATTGCAGAGTGGATACGGATGTACCGGCGCACCCTCCGGTCACAAGAAAGCGAGCGCCACCATTGGCACCACGGGTCATGCAGCGGCCCGGCGATCAACCCCGAATAGTGAGGAGAATACGATGAGCGATCCGGTGGCCTATCGATCCACGGTACGCATCGAGCGCGTAAAGGGACCCCTGCGCCGGGCCTACCTGCCGGCCGAGGAGCGGCCGGTCCTCTTTGGGGTCCACTCGGCGATTGCCCAGCACTATGGGGTCGACCCGAGCGTCCACGCCCCTCGCGCCGCTACGCTGGATTACATCGTGGCGGCCGCCGCCGGGTGACTCACTGGCACCTTCGGGGGCGCGCTGGAGGCGCGCGGGATCCCAGCCGGGGAGGGACTGCTGACCTCGGACGCGACGGGAGAAGTCGAGCTCGACGGAAAGGTGCTGATCATCCGTCGGATCCATGTGACCTACCACCTGACGCTGGATCCGGCGCGGCGCGAGACGGCCGAACGGGTGCTCGGATTCCACGCGGAGAATTGTCCGGTCGCGCGGAGTTTGCGCGGTTGCATCGACATTTCCACCGCGCTCGAAATGACAGACACGTCGGCGCCCTGAGCACCTGTTGGGGTTCCGGGGATACCGTGAAGGAACTGGCCGAGCGGGAGAAGGCTGTGGCCGTGCACGAGAAAGAGGTGACCGATTTCAGACAGCGGGCCGCGCTTTTCCCGAAGGAGTTGGAATCCGCGGTGGACAAAGCGGTCAAGGAGGTGGCCGACCGGCTGAAGCTGGAGGCCAAGAATTGCGAGGAGTTGCTTCGTAAGGAATTCGAGGGCGAACGCAACGTCTTTGCGGCGCGCACCGACGCGCTGGAAAAGATGAACAAGGACCTAAGCGACCAGAGCGCGAAGCTGTCCAAGCAACTCGAGTCCGCGTACCAAAAGGTCCAGGAAATTGCCGAGAAGGCGATTGAAGGCTCCTCGCAATCCAAGTCGCTCGCGGATCTGCAAAAGCTCCTCGCGGAGCAGGGCCGAAAGTCCTCGGCGGAAAAAGGCTGAGGGGAGCGACTAGATTGTCCCCGAGCGGCTGGTTCACGCGGTGGTCTGGCGGCTCTGCGCTTGGCCTGCTACTTCCTGGTAAGAGAACTCCTGCAGCCTGGCATTGGTCCGGGCATGCTCTATCGTCATGCTCACGAGGTTGCCCTGGCGGTCGAGGTCGAGGAAGATGTTCTCGCCGATCTCCTTTGTCTCGGCGACCTCGTTATTGGTGAACTCAACCAGGGCCGTATCGGTATCTGAAAAGAATCGGACTTTCATAGGGACTTCTCCTTGTACGACCTGTCGAAGAAGGCATTGTGGACCGTTTCGCCATCATCGAGGAGAATCACTCGCAGATACTTGCCAGCTTCCGGAATCCATGCCCACTTCCGTACTCTTCGGTCCGACTGCAGTTCCGTGTGCTCAGCGTGCTCGATCACACGCGATATCCACTCTTCCTGGATTATAGCCCGGTCGGGCCTCTGCCGCATATACTCAAAATACTTGGTTGTTTTCACCGGTAACGACCCTCTTGCCTCTATGACTCGCACCAACGATGCGGCGGCTAAGTCGGAGCCCGCAGCGCCATCGGCTCGAGGCGCTGGCTAGGCCGGGGTTTTCGAATGAACCGCGCCCCGGGTCCACGGCTTGATACTCGCCAGCGTCTTGGCGAGGGAATCCTTGGCCTTGGCCGCATCGTAGTCCATCTGCAGGCCGATCCAGAAATCATCGGACATACCGAAGAATCGCGACAGACGCAGGCCTGATCGGCGCTGACGCCACGCGCGCCGGTCACGATCTCGCCGATGCGGCGTTGCGGCACACCTACCTCCTTGGCCAGCCGGTACTGCGTGATGCCCATGGGCTTCAGGAATTCTTCCAGCAGAATTTCACCGGGGTGCGGGTAGGGAACTTTGCGCATGATGACCCCCATCAGTGGTAGTCCACGATCTCAACGCCCTTCGGGCCATTCGTCGTCCACACAAAGCATACGCGGAACTGGTCGTTGACACGGATGCTGTACTGCCCGGTGCGGTCGCCTTTCAAGACCTCCAACCGGTTACCTGGCGGCACGCGTAGGTCCTCGAGTCTTCCGACCTGGTTCAGCATTGCCAGCTTGCGCATAGCCACGGGCTCGATACTCACGAACCGCTTGACGCGTTCGCCGCCAAACAGGCCTTGTGTATCGGCGCACTTGAACGAACGGATCGGCATAAACGGATACTAACGTTATGCATTAGTATTGTCAATCGCCAGTATGGCGGGTTGTATGGGGCGGACGAACGGGGCCGAATCGGGTACTGGAGGGTCAATCCGAACGTCAGGCGGGAGAGGGGCGCGTTGTTACGGGAACCCGGCGTCGCCGGAGTCGGCGACGCACGGAATCCCAGAGTCGGATCCCGAGGAGCAGCGCCACGATCGCGGCGTACACGTATTGCTCGGAACGGACCGCCTTGGCCAGCCAGAGGAAGTGGAGCGCCGCCAGAACGGCGACGAGATAGACGAGCCTGTGGAGACGTCGCCAGGCCGCGCCGCCTAACCGGCGCACCATGCCCCCGGTGGAGGTCGCGGCCAGCGGCACGAGAAGGGTCAGCGCCGCCATCCCGGCTGTGATGTAGCGGCGCTTGAGGAGGTCGGTCCACATCTCGCCCCAGTCGAAGTAGTGGTCGAGAACGACCCAGACGCTGAGGTGGAGGCACGCGTAGCAGAAGGCAAAAAGACCGACCAAGCGGCGGAGCTGGAGCGGCCAGGCAAGGCCGAACAGGATGCGAAGCGGCGTGAGGGCCAGGCTGACCAGGAGCAGCCGGAACGTCCATTGCCCGAGCCAGTTGGTGACAAAACTGATCGGGTTCGCCCCCAACTCGCCCTGCACGGCAAGATGGATCAACACCGCGAGCGGCAGGAGACAGAGTACCCATGCGATCGCCTTTAGCGCGATGCGTCCGCGGCGGCTCATGCGGAAGCGCCCTCCCGCCTCCGGCTCGCGTTCCGGCGCTTGGCGCTCGGCGCCGGGCATTCCTTCGCGGCTCGCGGCTCGCGGCTCGCCATCATTCGATGTCCTCTCTGCTGATGCGCCGCCCGCTGCCTCCTGGCTGCTGCTCCCTGCCCGCTGGTCAGTAGTTCTTCTTCAGATCCATCCCCGCGTACAGCGACGCGACCTGGTCGGCGTAACCGTTGAACATGAGCGTCTTGCGCCGCATGAACTCGCCGATCCGTCGCTCCGTCGCCTGGCTCCAGCGCGGGTGATCCACGGTCGGGTTGACGTTGGAGTAAAACCCGTACTCCTGCGGCGCCGCCTTCTCCCACGCCGTCTTGGGTTGCTCCTCGGTCAGACGGATGTGTACCAGCGACTTGCCGCTCTTGAAGCCGTATTTCCACGGCACGACGATGCGGAGCGGCGCGCCGTTCTGGTTCGGCAGGACCTGGCCGTACATCCCGACCGTGAGCAGCGTCAGCGGGTGCATCGCCTCATCCAGCCGGAGGCCCTCCACGTACGGCCACTCGACCGCAGACCCACCGAAGAGGTTCGGCTTCTGCCCCGGGAATTGCTCCGGGTCCTTGAGCGTCGTGAACTCCACGAACTTGGCCTTGCCCGTGGGTTCCACCTGCTTGAGGAGGAGGGCCAGTGGAAAACCGATCCACGGAATCACCATGGACCATGCCTCGACGCACCGGAGCGAGTAGACCCGCTCCTCCAGGGGAAACCGGAGGATCTCCTCGATGTCGTACTTCTTGGGCTTGTGGACCAGGCCGTCCACCTGGACCGTCCAGGGGCGCGGCTTGAGCATGTGCGCGTACCTGACCGGGTCCTCCTTGTCGACGCCGAACTCGTAGAAGTTGTTATACGTGGTCGCCTCCTTGAAGGAGGTCATCTTCTCGGACAGGCTAAACTTCTCGTTCTTCGCCGCTTTCAATGGCTGCCCCGCAGCCGGTGCCGCGCCCGCCGACGCCACCGACGGCGTCAGGGCCAGGGCGGCCGCCCCCAGCATGAACTCCCGACGATTGAGGTACAACCGGTAGTCCGTGATTTCGGACGCCTTGAACATCGGCGCGCGCTTGATCAGCATGGTGTCCTCCCGCGGGGTGACAGAGAGACCCGACAGCGAACACCGGTCTGGGTCAACCCCTTCCCCGTCCTGTTTCGTGCCGCTATCGCTGCCCCTGTCGGTCCTCTTCTTCCTTGAGCAAGATGAAATTCATCATCCGTCCGGTTCGCCCTTTTTCCGCCCGGTGCGAGAAGAACAGATCGTTTCGGCAACTCGTGCACAGGCCCACGTCCTCGATCCGGTCGGGGCGAAGCCCGGCCGATTCCAGGAGCGCCCGGTTGATCCCGGCGATATCCAGCAGCCAGTGGCCGGCCCGGTTCGCCGTCGCGTGCCGTCCCCAGTTTGGCAGGGCGGCGGCCATCGCCTCGGTCACGGCGGCATCCACCTCGAAACAGCAGCGACGAATCCCGGGCCCGATCGCCGCGCGGCAATCGCCGGCGTCCGTCCCGTATGCCTCGCCCATCGCCACGAGCGCCCGCGCCGCAATTCCTTTAGCCGTCCCGCGCCATCCGGCGTGGACCGCCGCCACTGCCCGGCGGATCGGGTCATGGATCAGGATCGGCAGGCAATCCGCCGTGGAGACGACCAGGGCCAAACCTGGCACGTTGGTGATCAGCGCGTCGAATTCGGCCGGCTCGTCCACAAGGGAGCGCGGGAAACCCGTTCGCCCGACGAGCTCCGCGTCCACCCGCAGGACGCCGTCCCCGTGGACCTGTTTCGCTCGAACGACGCGCGTGGCGGCGATGCCGAAGCCGCCAAAGAACCGCCGCCGGTTCTCCTCCACCGCCACCGGGTCGTCGCCCACGCTCTGCCCCAGGTTGAGCGCCGCAAAGGGCGGCTTGCTCACCCCGCCTTGCCTGGTGCTGAAGGCATGGACGATTCCGTCCGATGAATCCAGGATCGCCGCTTGCATCACGGTCGCCGCGCCCATTGCTCGAACCCTCGCGTCCGTCATGCCAGCGCCGCCTTCCACTGGATCGTCCGCTCGGGCACAAGCCCCATCGCCCGTTGGTACTCCGTCTCCAGCCGATCCCGCTTCGTCCCGACGTCGAAATGATCCCAGGGAAACCGCTCCGACAGCGGGCGCTCCCGACATGCGTAGAAGTCCGGGTTTCGCGGCCATTCGCGGAACGCCCGCCGCCAGTCCCCCTTGTACGCCAGAGCCAGCAGGAGCAGCTCCCCGACCTGTCGGTCGCCCCGCGCCAGGACCCCTTGGAGATAGGCCCACTTGGGAACGTCGTGGGTGAGGTGGATCCCCACGGGGCGCAGTTCCCGCGTCAGCGTCCGGATCTTCTCGTCCAGCGCCTTCACGTCCGCCATGGCGCACCACTGAAATGCGGTCCAGGGCTTGGGGACGAAGGAGCTGACCCCCACCGTGAGCTCCGCCAGCGACGCGGGATCGCGCCGCGCCTTGAGGATGCGGTGCCGTGCGGTCTTGGCCAGGTGCATGATGCCCTCGACGTCCTCCGCCGTCTCGGTCGGCTGGCCGATCATGAAGTAGAGCTTCACCCGTGGGACGCCGGACGCGGCAATCAGGTCGATCGCCTCGAACAGGCGCTGTTCGCTCAGGCTCTTGTGAATGACCGTCCGGAGGCGCTCCGTCCCAGCCTCGGGCGCGATGGTAAGCGTCTGGGTGCCGCTCTCCAGCAATCCCTTGACGAGGCCCGGGCTCAGACTGTCGGCCCGCACCGACGAGAGCGAGATGCTCACCCCACGCGCCCGCAGCGCAGCGACCAACTCGTCGATCCACGGGTAGTCGGACACGCAGGCCCCCACCAGGCCGATCCGGGACCCGTGCTGCTTGGCCGTCTCGGCGGCGCGCAGGATGGCCGGGATGTGGCGGTGCCGGACGGGGCGGTAGATCTCTCCCTCCATGCAGAAGCGGCAGCCCCGGCCGCAGCCCTTCCCCACTTCCAGGAGCCCCATGGAGCCGAACTCGGTGTCCTGCGTTCGGATCACCGACACGGTGTCGAACGCGTCCGCTTGCGCGAGCCGCCGCTTCCGGACCGGCAGGGGCGCGCCCTCCCGAGGCACAACCTCCGCCACCGTGCCGTCGCCGCGATACCGAACCTCGTAGGCCGCGGGGACGTAGATGCCCTCCACGCCGAGGAGTGCCCGAAAGAACGCCTGCCGAGCCGACGCCGGATCGCGCTCCGCCTCCCGCACTCGCTGCCAGAGCGCGAACGCCTCGGGCCCGGACTCCTCTCCCTCCCCCAGAAAGAACCAGTCCATGAAGGCGGCCAGCGGCTCGGGATTGGCCCAGGCGCACACGCCGCCCATGCTGACCAGCGGATCACCCGGACCCCGATCCTGCGCCTGGACCGGAATCCCCGAAAGCTCCAGGATCCGGAGGAGATTCAGGTAGTCGTTCTCGTAGGTGGTAGAGAACGCAACGCAATCGAACTCTGAGAGGGGCCGCTGGGTTTCCAGGCTCAGGACTGGGACCCGATGCCCTTCGTGGATCGGAAGGTCGTCCGGGTCCGGCAGGAACGCCCGCTCGCAGACAATCTCGGGCCGCCGATTGAGGACCCCGTAGATCGTCTGGAAACCAAGGTTGGACATCCCCACGTAATAGGTGTTGGGGAAGACCAGCGCCACCCGCAGGCGGCCGCCCCAGTCTTTGACGACTGCGCCCGTCTCCGCCGCCAAGCGCTTTCGCGCCTTCTCCGTCAACTGCCAGTTCATCGTGTCACGTCGCGACCGCCCTCCGCCGACACCCGCTCGTCGAGAAGGATGCTACCAGCCTAACCGGGCCGCTTCAACCCGAACGTTTCAGCACGTGAGGCACCAGGCCCACAGAAGGCCCGGTTGCCTGAGGGTTTCACCGAGGTCTCGTTGATCCGGGAGGGCCAAGCGAGGAGTGGCACGGATACCAGAGCGAAAGCAGCCTGGAGGAAGAAAGGATAGGTCGTCTGTCGTCTACGCTTGTCCCTGTGCCACCTCCCACCCACACCTAACGTCTCACGCCTAACGCCATCCGCCCTCTTACCCCTCTGGTCGCTGCCTTCTGCTGGCTGCCCGCTGCCAGCTGTACTTCAGCTCTCTGCTCCTCTGTCTACCCCGGCTCCGTCATCCGCCGCGGGTTGAGCAACTCTTCGAGCTCCGCCGGCGTCAGGATTCCCTGCTTCAGCGCCACCTCGCGCACCGTCTGGCCGCTGGTCCACGCCTCCTTTGCCAAGAGTGCCGCGCGATCGTACCCGATCCGCGGACTCAAGGCGGTCGCCAAGGCTACGGTCTCCTCCGCGTACCGGAGGCACCGCTCGCCGTCCACCCGAATCCCGCTGACGCAGCGACTGGTAAATGCGGCGATCCCGCTGGCCAGGATGTCCACCGATTGGAGCAGGGCGTGGGCGATGACCGGCATCATGACGTTCAATTCCAACTGTCCAGCTTGCGTCGCCATGGCGATCGTCAGATCGTGGCCGACCACCTGGAAGCAGACCATGGTCAGCATCTCGGCCATCACCGGGTTGACCTTGCCCGGCATGATGGAGGAGCCGGGTTGGACCGCGGGCAAGAGAATCTCTGCCAGACCCGTCCGCGGCCCCGACGCCAGTAGGCGGAGGTCGTTGCAGATCCGGATCAGATCCAGGGTCAAGGCGCGAAGGGCCCCGGACAACGCCGCAAACGGTCGCATGCTTTGCATGGCGTCGAACGGGTCGGGGGCGGCCACCAGCGATTCGCCGGTGAGGTCGGACAGCGTGGCCGTCACCAGGCGCCGGTAATCCGGGTGGGTGTTCAGCCCGGTGCCCACCGCCGTTCCTCCCAGCCCGAGCGACCGGAACGTCGGCCGCGCCTCGCCGATGATCGCCAGGTGGGCAACGATCGCCGTGGCATAGCCGCCGAACTCCTGTCCGAGGCGGATCGGGGTAGCGTCCTGGAGATGGGTCCGCCCGGCCTTCATTACGCCGTCAAAGGCTCGGCTGCGCTCCCGGAAGGCGCTCTCCAGCCCGTCCAGGGCCTGGAGCAGCGAATGCAACCGGGCCAGGGCGGCCAACCGCATGGCGGTGGGAAAGACATCGTTGGTGGACTGCCCCATGTTGACGTGGTCGTTGGGGTGGACCACGGCGTACCGGCCGCGCGGCTCCCCGAGGAGTTCCAGCGCCCGGTTGGCGAGCACCTCGTTGACGTTCATGTTGTGAGAGGTCCCCGCACCCGCCTGGTACACGTCCACCGGAAACTGCTCGTGCCAGCGCCCTCCGATGATCTCCCGCGCCGCCGCCGCGATGGCGTTCCCGATGGTCGGGCTCAACCGGCCGAGCGCCACGTTCGCCTGAGCGGCGGCCAGCTTCACCTGGGTCGTGGCGACGATCAGCGCCGGGTGGGCCCGCAGCCCGCTGATCGGGAAATTCTCCATCGCGCGCGCCGTCTGAATGCCGTAGTAGGCATCCGCTGGAACCGCCCGTTCTCCCAGCGCATCCCGCTCCGTTCGCGTCTGCATGGCCGCCTCCGCCTACCGCCTCCCCAAATGCAAAAGGGGGGAAACCTGGCTCAGGTTTCCCCCCTGGACTTCACTCGCCGCTTCCGGCCGCCGGCTACTGGATCGGCTGAACCTTGACCGGCTCACCCCACCAGGCGCAGGTCTGAGACGGCAGACACTGATCCGCCTTGGCGATCGCGATATCGCCCTTCGTGGTCGTCTCGGGCGTCCCGCGATTCACCGAATAGCCCATGTGGTTCCACGTCGCGAAATGCGCGCCGTTCTTCTTGGTTTCTTCCATGGCCAGCTGCGTTCGCGCCGAGCAGGCCGACAGGAGCGCAAACAACCCCACCGCGAGCACCGCCATCCGCAACCCGTTCCGCATTCGAGTACCCTCCTTTCAGGGATCCGCCATGATGATCTGGTTCAGAAAGAGCTTGAAAACTGGTGTATCCTATCCCGGCAGGTTCATAGGTGTCAAGAACAGCCTGCAGCCCGACCAGTCAGCCACGGTTTCCGCCCGGGACATCCAGCCGCTCCGTCAGCCGCGAGTACCGGCGGCGGATGGCGTCGTTCTTCGCGGCGATGGCGATCGCCTTCTTGGTGCCGACGACCACGAGCAGCCGCTTGGCCCGGGTGAGTGCGGTGTAGAGAAGATTCCGCTGCAGCATCGGGTAGTGCGTGGTGTGCATCGCCAGGATCACGCAGGGGTATTCCGATCCCTGGCTCTTGTGGACGGTCATGGCGTAGGCCAGGGTGAGCTCATCGAGATCGCTGAAATCGTATGACACCTCCCGGTCGTCAATCTGCACCATGACCGTCTGGTCCGTCGGGGCGATGGCGGTGATCCGGCCCAGATCGCCGTTGTAAACAGCCTGATCGTAGTTGTTCCGGGTTTGGAGCACCCGGTCCCCCGCGCGGAAGATCCGCCCGCCCCGCAGAAGCTCGGTGGCCCCCGTCTTTGGGGGATTCAATGCCGCCTGGAGGGCCGCGTTCAACTGCCCGGCCCCGATCGGCCCACGATGCATGGGGGTGAGAACCTGGATGTCGGCCAGGGGATCCAGCCCGTACCGACCCGGGAGGCGCCGCTGTGCCAGGTCCACGATGAGCTGCTGGAGCTTCTCCGGCTCCTCTTCCGGGAGAAAAAAGAAGTCCTGCGTGGGTCCCGCGCCGGCGGCCGAGAGGTCCGGAAACTCACCCCGGTTCACCCGATGGGCGTTCGCGACGATCCGGCTCTGCGCCGCCTGCCGGAAGATCGTCGTCAGGCGGATGGCCGGGACGCTTGGCGCACTCAGGAGGTCCCGCAGGACTGTCCCCGGCCCCACCGAGGGAAGCTGATCCGCGTCGCCCACCAGGAGGAGCGTGGCGGTGAGGGGGATCGCCTGGAACAGGTGGTGTGCGAGCACGAGGTCAATCATCGAGGCCTCGTCCACCACGACAACGTCCGTCTCGAGCGGATTCCGGGCATTCCGCTGGAACCCCCCTTGGCGCGGATTCCATTCCAGCAGCCGGTGGAGCGTGCTCGCCTCGTGCCCGGTCACCTCGGCCAGCCGCTTCGCGGCGCGCCCCGTGGGCGAGGCGAGATGCATCCGGAGCCGTTTCGCCTCCAGGAGCCGGATCACCGCCTGAAGAATCGTCGTCTTCCCCGTTCCGGGGCCGCCCGTGAGGATGAGCAGCTTCTCCTGGAATGCCAGCCGGACCGCCTGGCGCTGTTCCTCGGTCAAGGCAAGCCCGGTCTTCTCCTCGACCCAGGGCAGCGCTTGATCCATGTCGATCGGCGGCACCGTGCGGGGCGCCCGGAGGAGATCTTCGACCCGACGCGCGAGCTGGGTCTCGGACACGTGGAGCCCGGCGAGGTACACCGCGCGGCCCGCGCGGGGAGCGGCTCGACGACCACCGCCTCGTCGGCGGCCAGGGCGGCAAGGGCATCCGGCAGGAGAGCCGCCGGGATCTCGAGCGTCTCCTCCGCCGCATGCAGTAACTCCCCCTCCGGCACATAGACGTGGCCTTCATCGGTCAGCTCGTTCAGCGTGTGCAGGATGCCCGCGGCGGCGCGGAGCGGCGAATCCGTGGGAATCCCCAGCTCGCGCGCGATCTTGTCCGCCGTCTTGAACCCGATCCCCCGGATGTCCCGGGCGAGCCGGTACGGATTCTCCCGGACCGTGGCGATGGCCGCCTGGCCGTAGGTCTTGAAGATCTTGACCGCATACGCCGGGGAGACGCCGTGCCCCTGGAGGAAGAGCATCACCTCGCGGATCTCGCGCTGCTCCGCCCAGGCGGTCGTGATGCGCTGCTGCCGGATCGGCCCGATGCCTGCGATCTCGCCCAGCCTTCCGGGCGTCTCCTCGATGATCCTGAGCGTCTCCTCGCCGAAGGCCTCGACCAGCCGCTTCGCGAAGACGGGCCCGATCCCCTTGATCATGCCGGAGCCGAGGTACTTCTGGATGCCGGCGACGGTGGCGGGGACGATGGATTCGTACCGCTCGACCTTGAACTGCTCGCCGAATTTCGGGTGGTGGGACCACCGCCCGTGGACGCGGAGCGTCTCCCCGGGGGTGAGACTCAGGACGGTGCCGACGATGGTGACGGGGTCGGGCCTGCCGGGGACATCCAGGCGGGCGACGACGTACTGCGTCTCCTCGCTCACATAGGTGATGCGGGCGACCGCCCCCTCGATCGTCGCGTACGCATCGGCCCGTAGCTGGAGATGATTGCCTCCGCCTGAGCCGGCGGATGAACCGTGGGAAGGCATTCGCTTTTCCGCCTCGAGACTGCCCTGCGAACTCTCCCGTGTGCGCGGGAACGACTGGAATCCTTTTCCCCGTCGCCCGTGCGGCCCTGCGCGATTGCCATTATCGCTTGAATGGTTTGGAGTGTCGAGTCCGATAGACGGCAGGAACTTTCACTGTGATGAGATATGTATTGCATAGTATGCATCCGCGGAACAGAATCCACACCTGTAACAGCGTTTAGGAGGAGGTATTCATGAAGGCTGTGGTGACAGAACGGGGGCAGGTCACGATCCCGAAGCGCTCCGGAGCGGCTGGGTATCGGTCCTGGAACCGTCCTCCGGAATTGCCTTCTTACTGCATCGCCCGTTTCCTCACTCTGCTTGCCTCTGCCTCCACCCTCCCTGCGTACGTGTCGGCGCGCAGTAGGAGGTGATTGCCAGCCGTGTCCTCCGGACGAAGGCTCCGTGACTCCATTCGCCTTTCCGCTGGAAACGGTCTCCTCAAGACACCCGGAGACTTCTAACCCGGACTATCCATAAACACGTCACAAGTGGTCCGGGTTAGAGCCTGAAATATATGCTAACAACGCCCTGCGACGGCAGCCCCTGACTATCTGATCCCTTCCCTCGTGCTCGTCGAATGCTGCAACATCTCGTCCGGGTGCGGTCGGTCTCTGCTGCCCATGTAGCTTTCCCGCTGGAATCCACTCTGATCCAAGAAAACTGCTTCACCGTCCAGCTCGTCGTTTCTTGGAAAACTGGCGCTGTTTTCCGGATCAGGATCAAACGCTACGCCGAACGCCCTGCCGTGTCAAGACGCCGAGGGCCGAGGCCGCCGGGCCAGAGTGGCTAGCACAACGGCTCCCTCCCTCTTTCGTGATCCGTCATCGGAGGCTACAATGATTCTTCGTGACCACGTGATGGCCCTTCAATGGAGTCCCGGATGCCGAACCTCGACCTGATCGTCACGCTGACCGGCAGCCTGACGGCCGCGCTCGTGCTCGGGTATGTCACCCACCGGCTCGGCCTATCGCCCATCGTGGGGTATCTGCTGGCCGGCATCGTCGTCGGGCCACACACGCCGGGCTTCGTCGCAGATCGCCACCTGGCGGAACAGTTCGCGGAGATCGGCGTCATCCTGCTGATGTTCGGCGTGGGGCTGCACTTCCAGTTGCGCGAACTGTGGGCCGTTCGGCGCGTCGCCATTCCCGGTGCACTGGTGCAGAGCCTGGTCGCGACGGGCTCGGCGGCCCTGATCGTCCGGGCCCTGGGCTGGGACTGGACGGCCGGCCTCGTGTTCGGTCTGTGCCTGTCCGTGGCGAGCACGGTCGTGCTCGTCCGCGTGCTGGCGGATCATCGCGATCTTCACACGCCGACGGGCCACGTGGCGGTGGGCTGGCTGGTGGTCGAGGACCTCTTCACGGTGGTGATCCTCGCCCTCTTGCCCGCTCTGGTCGGCGGCGCGGCGACCGGGCCGGCGCACATCTTCTCCGTCGTCGGGCGCACGGCCCTGCTGATCGGAACGCTGGTCGTCGTCACACTGCTGGTCGGCGACCGGCTGATCCCGTGGCTGCTCGAGCGCGTCGCCGCCACCGGCGCGCGGGAGCTCTTCACCCTCACGGTCCTGGTTCTGGCGCTCGGCATCGCGGTGGGATCGGCGAAGGTCTTTGGCGTCTCGGTGGCGCTGGGGGCGTTTCTGGCGGGGCTGGTCGTCGGACGGTCGGACTTCAGCCTGCGGGCGGCGTCCGAGGCGCTGCCCATGCGCGACGCCTTCGCCGTCCTGTTCTTCGTCTCCGTGGGGATGCTGGTGGATCCCGGTCACCTCCTGGACGCACCCGCGCTGCTCGCGGGAACCCTGGCCGTGATCCTGATCGGGAAGCCGCTGGCGGCGCTGGGTATCGTGCTCCTCCTCCGCTACCCGGTGCGGCTGGCCCTGGCCGTCGCGGTCGCGCTGGCGCAGATCGGGGAATTCTCGTTCCTGCTCGCCCTGCTGGGAACGCAACTGGGCATCCTGCCGGCCGCCGCGACGCACGCCATCGTGACCGCCGCCGTGCTCTCGATCACCATCAACCCGCTCCTCTACCGGCTCGTCGAGCCCGCAGCCGCGTGGTGGTCGCGCCGCATGCACCGCGCGCGATCGCGCGAGGAGCCGGACGCGGCCGGGCAAGAACGGCCGACCCCGGGCGCTCCTCACCGCGCCGTGATCGTGGGGTACGGGCCTGTCGGACGAACCGTCGCGCGGCTGCTCCGGGACAATGCCATCGAGCCGGTCATCGTGGAGCTGAATCTCGAGACGGTGCGCCGCGTCCGAGAGGAGGGACTGACCGCCGTCTACGGCGACGCGCGGAAGCGGGATGTCTTGCAAGCGGCGGGAGTCGCCCAGGCGGGGAGTCTGATCCTCAGCGCGTCCGCGATATCCGGGGCCGACGAGCTGATCCGCCTCGCCCGTGAGTTGAACCCCACGGTGTCGGTCCTGGCCCGCGCGACGCATCTGCAGGAACTGGCTGCGCTGCACCAGGCGGGCGCGGAACTCGCCTTCTCCGGTGAGGGCGAGGTGGCCCTGGCGCTGACGGAAGCCATCCTCCACCGGTTGGGCGCCACGCCCGATCAGATCGACAGCGAGCGCGAGCGGGTCCATGCCGAACTGTTCGGGCAAACGCGACAAGGAATCGCATCCGGCGGGACCCCGTCCCGCAGCGATGAGTGACCGCTTTGGGTGTACGGATCGGAGGGGCGTTGAGTTTTCAGGCGTTCGCAGGAGGCGCCGCCGTCCTCGTGGGGATTATCGGGATGGGGTCCGGGTCGCCGGACGCAGGCGGAAAAACTGTCGGAGCCCCTTGCGCCGGTCGCCGTTGCCGTCGGGACGTGCATCCCTCTCGGGATACTTGGCAAGGTAGTACTCGGGATCGGCGAGAAAGTGTTCGAACGCCACGCCGGCCTGCCGGATCCCACGGCTGAGGTACAACTCGCCGAAATACTCCAGCTCCTCGTCCGACAGGCGCGGCGATGAACGCTTCCCTTGTAAGCGGCCCATAACACTCCTTCTCGGCATCCCACCCGGTGCCGCGAGCGTCGTCGCGGAAATATACCACCCTGTCCGCGCCCCCACAATCCCCTTTCCGCGGCCGGACGCAGAGAATCCAAGGTGTCGCGGACCGCGCGCGCGGGTCCTGCAGTTGCTGCGGCGCGCCTGCGGGGCTATACTCCGTGCGGGTTGACCTCCCACCCGAATGGTGACCGACCCGCGCTGCGTAACGAGTGGAGTTCTCGTATGGCTGTTTCCCCACGACTGGTCGTCGCCGATCCCGAAGGGCAGATTCTCGACCATCCCTACCTGGAACTGGCCGGGCGGTCGGGGCCCGACGTGGTACCGGTGCCCCCCGAGGACCTCCTGCGCTTGCCCGAGGGAACCAAGCTGTTCAGCATGCCCGGAAGCCAGCCGGTGGCGTGGGATCCGCGGCAGCGGAACTTTCGCCCGGTCCCGCGCGTCCAGATCGGCGGTCGGCGTTTCGCCTGCAACACCGTGGCGGCATTCCTTCCTCCGGGGTACACCAGGACGCTTCTGCCCGCGGCTGCGTATTCCACCCGCCAACCCCCGCTTCCGCTCTGGTCCTACACCGCCGTTGGCTGGGACGGCGAGGCCTTCGCGGCTGCCGCCCTGCGGACCGATCCCATGGACCATTCCGCCGCGGAGCACTACGACGACCGGGAGCTCTTGCCCCGGATGAAGGCGCGGCTCAAGGGGCACGGGGACAATCCGATCCTCACCCAGCTCGCCCGCTGCGCCACCGAATACCACTGCCTGGCGGCCAAGAATCTTTTTCTGGGCCGCTGGGAGGCGCCGCTCCCCGTCGCCAATAGCTGCAACTCGGCCTGCGTCGGTTGCCTGTCGTGGCAGCCGTCCACGGCCTGCGCCTCCTCCCACGACCGGATTCGCTACGCGCCCACCGCCGACCACGTGGTAGAGGTAGCGCTGCCGTTCCTCACCACGGTGCCCGAGGCCATCGTCAGCTTCGGCCAGGGATGCGAGGGCGAGCCGCTCCTGCTGGCCGACGTGATCGCCGAGGCCGCTCGCCGCATCCGGCAGGCCACCGACCGCGGGACGATCAACTGCAACACCAACGGCAGCCTCCCCCGCCGAGTGGAGCAGATCGCGCGCGCCGGACTGGACAGCATGCGGATCAGCCTCAACAGCGCGCTGGGGCCGACCTACACCTCGTACTACCTGCCCCGCTCCTATCGCTGGGAAGACGTCCGGGAGGGCATCCGGGTGGCCAAGGAGTCGGGCCTGTACACCACGCTCAACTACCTCGTCTTCCCCGGCGTGACCGACCGGGAGGAGGAACTGGAGGCCTTTCTCGGCCTCATCCGCGAGACGCACGCCGACATGGTCCAGATGCGAAACCTGAGCATCGATCCCGAGCTGTATCTCCGCACCGTCCCGCCCGCCCGCGGGAAGTGCGTCGGCATCCGCGCGGTGTGCCGCGCCATCCGCCGCGAGTTCCCCCAGGTCGAGATCGGCTACTTCAACCGCCCCAAGGAGCTCTTCGGCACCCGCCTCTGCGAGACGCTCGTGTTCTGACCGGCGGCCGCTCTTCGTAACCTTGACCTTGACGGCCAATCCGCCTATACTGCTTTCGGGTTCCGACGGTAGGAGACGACAAACCATGATGCCGCGAGGACCAAGACCCTCGCGGCGTTTTGCTTTTCCCGGAGGCATTCCGGCAGGACAGAGGCAGGACCCGATGTCACACGAGACCCGCACCGATATTCGCAACCTCGCCATCATCGCCCACGTGGATCACGGCAAGACCACGCTGGTGGACGCCATGCTGTGGCAAAGCGGCATCTTCCGCGCCAACGAGAATGTCATGGAGCGGGTCATGGACTCCATCGACCTGGAGCGGGAGAAGGGCATCACCATCATGGCCAAGAACACGTCCGTCGTCTATCGCGGGGTCCATATCAACATCGTGGACACCCCCGGGCACGCCGACTTTGGCGGCGAGGTGGAGCGCACCCTCAAGATGGTGGACGGCGTCCTCCTGCTGGTGGACGCCAGCGAGGGGCCGCTTCCGCAGACGCGCTTCGTCCTCCGCAAGGCGCTGGAGTCCAAGCTGGCCCCCATCGTGGTGATCAACAAGATCGACCGCGCCGATGCCCGCACGGCCGAGGTGCTGGACGAGGTCTACGACCTGTTCATCGACCTGGACGCCAGCGAGACGCAGCTGGATTTTCCCGTCTTCTACTGCGATGCGCGCAAGGGGTTGTGCCGGACGACGCCGGACGGTCCCGACCAGCCGCTTGTTCCCCTCTTCGACCAGATCCTCGAGACCATCCCGGCGCCGACCTTCGACCCGGCCGCCCCGCTCCAGCTTCTGATCACCTCCCTGGACTACGACGACTACGTGGGGCGCCTGCTCATCGGCCGGATCTTCAACGGCCGCGTGCGCAAGGGGCAGGAGGTCACCCTCTGCCGGCTGGACGGCAGCCAGGTCGTGTCGAAGGTCACCCAGCTCTATGGCACCCAGGGCCTCCGCCGACTGGAGATCGAAGAGGCGGGCCCGGGCGACATCGTCGCGCTGGCCGGCGTCGAAGCCGCCAACATCGGCGAGACGGTCTCGGACAAGGAGACGCCGCAGCCGCTGCCGCCCATCAAGGTGGACGAACCCACGCTCGCCATGCTGTTCTCGATCAACGACTCCCCCATGTCAGGGCGGGACGGCCAGCACGTCACCTCGCCGAAATTGCGTGCCCGCCTCTACCGCGAGACGCTCTCCAATGTCTCCATCCGCATGGAAGAGACAGAGACCCCCGACACCTTCAAGATCTCCGGCCGCGGGGAGCTTCAGCTGGCCATTCTGATCGAGATGATGCGGCGGGAGGGCTACGAGCTGTCCGCGGGCAAGCCCGAGGTGCTGACCCGGCAGATCAACGGCGAGCGGCACGAGCCCATGGAGCTTCTGGTGGTGGACTGCCCCGAGGTGTATATCGGGGTCGTGACCCAGAAGGTCGGCGTGCGCCGGGGGCGCATCACCAAGATGGTCAATCACGGCAGCGGCCGGGTCCGCCTGGAATTCCGCCTGCCCTCCCGCGGCCTGATCGGCTTCCGCACCGAGTTTCTCACCGAGACACGCGGTACCGGGATCATGAACCACCTCTACGACGGGCACGAGCCCTGGCAGGGGGATATCCCGCACCGAGCCGCGGGCGCCCTCGTCGCCGACCGGCCGGGGCGGTCCACCGCCTATGCCATCGGGCACCTTCAAGCGCGCGGAGAAATGTTCCTGGCACCCGGTGACGAGGTGTACGAGGGGATGATCGTCGGTGAGAACTCCCGTGACAACGACATGGACGTCAACATCACCAAGGAAAAGAAACAGACCAACATGCGGGCCTCGACAGACGAGGCCACCGTGCGCCTCATTCCTCCGCGCGTCATGAGCCTGGAGCAGGCCCTGGAGTTCCTCCGGGAGGACGAGCTTCTGGAGGTGACGCCCAAGGCCTTCCGCCTGCGGAAGAAGGTCCTACCGGCCATCAAGCGCAAAGGGAAGCCCGCGTAGGCCAACTCACCTATTGACGATTGACGATTGCAGATTGCCGATTGGCCTGCGTCAAATGTCCAGAGCCCCCCATCCAAACCGAACAATCGTTCGGAAAACCCGTCCTTCGCGGAAGAGTCTTGCGCCCCGCCCACGCTCGCGGTACCATGCTGACCCTACGGACAGTCCACCGCAGGGAGGGAGCAGCCATGGAGCGCGCCAATCTCGATTTCGCCAACTTGCCTTTTGCTTACCAGAAGACGGATGCCAACATCCGTTACTGGTTCCGGGATGGAAAGTGGTCCGCGGGGGAGCTGACCGCCGACGAGCACATCCCCATCCACATCGCCGCGACGTGCCTCCACTACGGTCAGGAGATCTTCGAGGGCCTCAAGGTCTACGAGCGCCCGGATGGTCGAATCCAGACCTTCCGCCAGATCGAGAACGCCCGGCGTTCGCAGCGCTCCGCCCGGAAGCTCTTCATGCAGCCCGTCCCGGAGGAGCTGTTTCGCGAGGCGGTGCACCGGGTCGTCCGCGCGAACCGTCGGTTCGTTCCACCCTACGGTAGCGGCGCGAGCCTCTACGTTCGCCCGCTCCTGCTCGGCGTCAGCGCCGAGGTGGGTGTGAAGCCGAGTCATGACTACCTGTTCCTGGTCCTGGTCACCCCGGTCGGGCCGTACTACAAGGGCGGCCTGACCCCTGTGCGCCTCATCGTGGAAGAGCAGATCGACCGAGCCGCCCCGGGCGGTGTGGGGGATGCCAAGTGCGGCGGCAACTACGCCGCGGGCATGCGGGCGACCCTGCCGGTGAAGGAGAAGGGCTACGCCGAGGTGCTCTATCTCGACTGCCGGGAGAAGAAGTACCTCGACGAATCCGGCTCGTCCAACTTCTACGCCATCATCGGAAAGACGTTCGCCACCCCGGCCAGCCCCTCCATCTTGCCGAGCATCACCAACATGAGCGTCCAGCAGATCGCCAAGGACATGGACGTGAAGGTGGAGCAGCGGCAGGTCTCGGTGGACGAGCTTCCGGCCTTCAACGAGGCCGGCTGCCTGGGCACGGCCGCCGTGATCACGCCGGTCGAGTCCATCACCTACCGCGGCAAGGACCACGTCTATGCCAAGGACGGCAAGGCCGGCCCGATCACCACGGAGCTCTACAAGCGGTTGACTGCGATCCAGTGGGGCGAGGCCGAGGACCCATACGGCTGGACGGAGATCATCTCGGAGAAATAAACGGGCGGCGCCCCTGATTAGCAATCCACAGGCGGGATGTCCCTCCCTTCCGGACGCCCGCCTGTGGTGTTTTCGGAACCGCGCACGAGATCCCTACAGTACGACCTGCCGCCGGGCCATCGCGCGCTCCCACTTCGTTTCGGCGTTCTCGTCGAACGTGAGCGCCGCATCGGCGGGCACGGCGACCCACCCCCCGGCCTTCATCTCCGCCTCGAGCTGCCCTGGCGCCCACCCGGCGTACCCCAGCGCGATCAGGTACCGCTTGGGGCCGCGGCCCGCCCCGATCGCACGAAGGACCTCGGGGTTGCCGGTGACCGCGATACCGCCGGTCACCCGCAGCGTCCCGTCGATCGAGAACTCGGTCGAATGCAGCGTCAACCCTTGCTGCGGCTCCACCGGGCCGCCGTAGTGCAGTCGGACCTCCCCGCGCACACCCGTGGCGTCCAACCCGATCCCCTCCAGTAGCCGGGCCATCGGCACCTCGCCCACCGGCCGATTCACGACGAGGCCCATGGCGCCGGTGGCGTCATGCCGGATCACCAGGATCACGGTCCGGACGAATCGGGGATCACCCATCTCCTCCGCGGCCACCAGGAACTGCCCGGCCAAACCGCCCGATTGTGGCGGGGTCGCCCCGTTCTGCGACGCGGTCCCCGCCGGACGAACCAGCAGACCGACCGCCAGGAGAATCGCCGCCACGACCAAGGCGCCACGCCTCATGCTGCTCTCCCCCGTTCTCCGCCGCTCTGCCTTCTGTCCCTCTGTCCCTCTGTCCCTTCGCTCACGCCGTCCGTCACCCCTTCAGCATCTTCCGCAGGACCGTCTGCAGGATCCCACCATTGCGGTAGTAGCTGATCTCCACCGGCGTATCGATCCGCATGGTGGTGACGAACGATGCCTTGGTCCCGTCGGGTCGCTCGACCTCGACCGTGACGTCCTGCCGCGGGGCCAATTGGCCGCTGATGCCGCGAATAGTCAGCCGCTCCTTGCCGGTGAGGCCGAGCGACTCGGCGTTCTGGCCGGTCTTGAACTGCAGCGGCAGGACGCCCATCCCGATCAGATTGCTGCGGTGAATCCGCTCGAAGCTCTCGACGATGGCGGCCCGCACGCCGAGAAGCATCGGACCCTTGGCAGCCCAGTCTCGGGACGACCCGCTGCCGTACTCCTTGCCGGCGATGACCACCAGCGCCACGCCGTCCTTCTTGTACCGTTCGGCCGCATCGAAGACGTCCATCCGCTCGCCCGAGGGAAAGTGGATCGTGACCCCGCCCTCGACGCCCGGAAGCATGAAGTTCTTGAGCCGGATGTTGGCGAAGGTGGCGCGGGCCATGACCCGATCGTTCCCGCGCCGGGCCCCGTAGGTGTTGAAATCCTTCTTCTCCACCCCGCGCCCCCTGAGGAATCGCCCCGCAGGGCTGTTCTCGGCGATGTCGCCGGCCGGCGCGATGTGGTCGGTCGTGACGGAATCGCCGAGGATCACCAGGATCCGAGCGTCGCGGATGTCGGCAATCGGCGCCGGCTCCGGCTTGAGCCCCAGGAAGAACGGCGGGTCCTGGAGATAGGTGGACTCCTCCTTGAAGCCGTAGAGGTCCCCCTCCATGCCACCGATGGCGTTCCACGTCGGGTTCCCGTCGAAGACGTTTCCGTACGAAGCGGCGAACATCTCCGCACCGATGGTGGCCTCCAGGTCGGCCACCTCTTTCTGGCTCGGCCAGATGTCCGCGAGGAAGACCGGCTTCCCGTTCGGATCGGTTCCGATGGGCTCCGTCGCCAGATCCACATCGGTCCGGCCGGCCAGCGCGTAGGCCACCACCAGCGGCGGCGAGGCCAGGTAGTTGGCCTTCACCTCGGGGCTGATGCGGCCCTCGAAGTTTCGATTCCCCGACAGCACCGCCGCCGCCACCAGCTTCCCCTCGGTCACCGCCTTGGTCACGGGCGCCGCCAGCGGGCCGCTGTTCCCGATGCAGGTGGTGCACCCGTATCCCACCACGTGGAACCCCAGCGCCTCCAGGTCCTTCAGCAGCCCGGTCTTGGTGAGGTACGCAGTCACCACCTTGGAGCCGGGTGCCAGGCTGGTCTTGACGTAGGGCGGGACCCGCAGGCCGCGGGCAACGGCGTTCCGGGCCAAGAGCCCCGCGCCGAGCAGGACGGATGGGTTGGACGTGTTGGTGCAACTGGTGATGGCCGCGATGACCACGGCGCCGTGGCCGATCTCGGCCGTTGTGCCGTTGAGTCGAACCGTCACCTTCTTGGACACATCCTCGGGCGCCAGTCCGAAGCCCCGCTCCTTGGTCGGCGCGGTGAGCGCCTGCCGGAATGCGCGCTTCATTTGCGCGAGAGGCACGCGGTCCTGCGGCCGCTTGGGGCCGGCCAGGCTGGGCTCGACGGTGCCGAGGTCCAGCTCCAGCGTCTCGGTGAATTCCGGATCCGGCGTGGCGTCCGTCCGGAACAGGCCCTGCTCCTTGGTGTAGCGCTCCACGAGTTCGGCGTCCCGCCCTCGCCCGGTCCGACGCAGATACTCCAAGGTCTCCTGGTCCACCGGGAAGTAGCCCATGGTGGCCCCGTATTCCGGCGACATGTTGGCCAGCGTGGCCCGGTTGGGCAGGCTCAACTGGCTGAGACCCGAGCCATAGAATTCCACGAACTTCTCGACCACGCCTTTCTTGCGCAGGATCTGGGTCACGGTGAGCGCCAGGTCGGTCGCTGTGACGCCCTCTCGCAGCCGTCCGACGAGCTTCACCCCGACCACCGGGGGCGCGACCATGTACAGGGGCTGCCCCAGCATGGCGGCCTCGGCCTCGATCCCTCCCACACCCCATCCCAGTACACCCAGACCGTTGATCATGGTAGTGTGGGAGTCAGTTCCCACCACGGTGTCGGGGAATGCCACGGTCGTGCCGTCCTGCGCCCTTGTCATCACGACCTTGGCCAGGAACTCCAGGTTGACCTGATGGACGATCCCCGTGGCCGGCGGGACCACGCGGAAATTGGCAAAAGTCTTCTGCCCCCAGCGCAAGAACTCGAACCGCTCGCGATTCCGCTCGAACTCGATGTCCATGTTCCGCTTGAGTGCACCGGACGTCCCGGCCTCATCCACCTGGACGGAATGGTCGATCACCAGGTCCACCGGAACGAGAGGGTTGATGCGTCGCGGATCGCCCCCCAGCCGCTTCATCGCCGCGCGCATCGAGGCCAGGTCCACCACGGCGGGTACGCCGGTGAGATCCTGGAGGAGCACCCGCGCGGGCATAAACGGCACCTCGACATCCACCGACGCCGACGCCTGCCACCGCGCCAGACTGCGAACATCGTTTTCCGTGACCAGCTCCCCATCGACGGAGTGCAGGACCCCCTCCAGGAGGATCTTGACGGAGAATGGCAGGCGATCCAACCGAGGAACGATCCCGCTCTTTTCCAGGGCCTGGAGCCGAAAGACCGTGACGCTGCCCTGCCCCGTCGCTAGCGTGCCGCGCGCGCCGAACACATCCAGTGCCATGGATCATCCTCCCCATCAATGAGAAGAGCCCAGCATGGCGGGTGACTAAGCGTTCAGCGATCAGCCATCGGCGGTCAGCCGAGGCCCGCCTGTGAATTCTCGCTGAATGCTGGATCCTATGATCATCTTATCCCACCAACCGCACCCGAACAAGCCACCCACTGTCCCTGTCCCTGTCGCTGTCCCTGTCGCTGTCGCCGTCGTCCGTTCACCGCAGGAGAAAATCCGCAATTCGACCGCGCAACGCCGGGTCATCCACGTACCCGCTATGGCTGGAGCACACGGTGAGCGCCGTGAGGGTCGGGGAAGCGGGTACGCCCAAGGCACTCTCCAGGCTCACGATGCCGTCTCCCGGGACGGTGACTTGTGAGAAGCGCGGATGGCCGAAGTCGGCCCGGGAAAGAAATTCGACCTTCCCGTTCTCCAGCAGCCCCCTGGCCGTGGTCGGCCGACACGAGGCGCCCACCGCCAGCCGCGGGACGGCGTCCTCGGCGGGGCTCCGCTCCGCCATCCGGCGGTGCAGGGTCGTGGCCCGGTCGAGCATCACCTCCAGGAATTTCCGGCGCTCGGGATCCGTCACGTCCCCGGCCAACCACCCCCGCTCGATCCAGGTCTGCGGCGCGTAGAGCGCGACGCGCTCTTCGCCGGCGGGACCCACCAGGAGGGAAACCCGGCCGTCCGCGTCGGCGTCCGGCAAGAGCTGCCACGGCAGCGGCATGGTGGAGACGGCATCCCGCAGCCCGACCCCCACGAACCCGAAGAGGTTGAAGTCCTGCAAGAGGGCCCGGAACGCCTGGCCCGAGCCCTGATGGGGTGCGCCTAGCATGACCAGCCGTCGGATGGCGGCGGTGCCGGGCGGGTTGACGGCAACGCCCATGCTCCCCGCGCCCAGGGGGCAGGCGCGGTCCCGCATGGCGTCCCAGCCGCCGTAGCGCGTGTAGTATCGCGCCAGAACACCACCCAGGCTGTGGCCGACCAGGTGTACCTGGGTCGCGCCGGTCCGCGCCCGGATGCGGTCGATACCCTGGGCCAGGATGCAGGCGCTGTCGGCCAGGTCGCGGCGCCAGTCGTAGTAGAGCACAAAGAGCGACGCCGGCCGCGTCCGGTCGCTGCGGACCGCCTCGGGGTTTTCAGGGTAATCCTTGTCCTGCGGACGGTCGGGGTTTCCCCGGACGTACCCTTCCACCTGGATCAAGTGAGTGAGGAGGCTCTGCAACCCCCGAACGTCGGTCTGCCGCAGGGCCTGGTCCAGCCGGCCGGGAATCTCCAGCGGGCGTCGCCCATCGGCGGGAAACCTTGGATCGCCCAGGTTGGCGAGCGCTTCGGCATCGGTGCGGAGCGCCAGGGCCGAGAAGGGCATGAACGTGCCCCCCCGGAGCTGGGCTCCCACTTCGCGACTGACTCCCGGCACCAGCACGATGGGAACGCGATCGAGCGCCGGCCCTTCGTACCTCGCCTCCTCGACCGGCGGCACCCCTCTGCCGCAGGCAGCCAAGAGGCAGCATACCAGCAGCAGCGCGATCCGTCCGACGGGTGCCCCGCGCGCCGCGCGCTCCTCCCCTGCGCTTGACCCGCACAACTCGACCGGCATGACGATCCGTCCGTGACAGGTTTCTCTTGAGCGTCCTTGCACCACCTTCACTTCCGGACTACAGTATAGCCGCGCAAGCGCAATCCGTGCCACCGACTTTTCCGTCAAGTTCAACACGTGAAGGAGAGCACCGCCATGCCCGATCTCGCTCTCCGACGCGGACGCCGCACGTTCTCCGACCGACGGAATCCGCCGCCGTATCTTGCCAACTCCGGCGCGGAGCGGCAGGTCGGCGTTCCGCCTAAACCACACACAGATGGAGGTGCCGAATGAACCCGATCGATCCGATCCTGATGGAGTTGAAGCACGAGATGGCCACCACCCGCCGCCTGCTCGAGCGGGTCCCCGACGCGCACTTGGCATGGCAGCCCCACGTCAAGTCCATGAGCCTGGCCCGCCTGGCGACCCACATCGCCGAGATCCCCGGCTGGGTCGCCGGCATCCTAGACAAGGACGGGTTCGAGGTGGGCGGCGACTACACGCCCCGGACCGCGGGGAGCGCTGCGGATGTCCTGGCCGCGTTCGATGCCGGCGTGGCGCAGGCCGAGGCCGCCATTCGCGGACAGAGCATGGAGCGGCTCTCCGCAACCTGGCGGATCACGAAGGGGGGCAAGGTGATCGTCGAGATGCCGCGCATGGGGGTGATCCGCTCGCTCCTGCTCAACCACTTAATCCACCACCGGGGGCAGCTCTCGGTATACCTCCGGTTGCAGAACGTCCCGCTGCCCTCCATCTATGGGCCGACGGCCGACGAAACGATGTAGTCGGGATTGTTGCGAAGATAACTCGCGAAACCTGCGGGAACGACCAAGAGTGGATACGGCAGAACGACTCCCGCACCGGTCTTCGGTGCGGGAGTCGTCACTCCGGTTCAGCGACGTCGCGTCCCGGTATTGAAGCGGCCGAGACTCCACGCCCCCCCACCGGCGACGGCCAAGTAGAGAAACACAAAACAGTACAGCGCCGCCAGTTCTCCTCGGTTAAGAATTGGCCAGAACCCCCGAGGTGCGTGGGCCATGAAATAGGCGACCGCCATCTCTCCCGCCAGTACGAATGCCGTAGGTCGGGTGAACAGGCCCAGGAGAAGCAGCACCCCGCCGACGCATTCCAAGATTCCGGCGATCCCCATCAAAGACAGGAGTGGGGACACCGCCTGCTGCGCCCCGGGGAACCCGAACAGCTTCTGGGTCCCGTGCGGGATGAAGAGAAGCGCCGTGACGATGCGCAAGACACTCAGCAGGCGCGGCGACCACCTACCGGACGACAATTCCCACGCACTCATGTCGTCCTCCTCGCATGTCGGTGTGGATCGCCGCGCGCACATGCTCAACCGGTGTGGCGCAAGGGTCGGTCCGACGGTGGTCAACCGGTATCGAGGCCCCAGGACGCTCAGTTGGCGGCCGCGAGGAACAGACGAAACACGGCTCTTCAGGAACGCGACATCCAACATCACGGCGCGTACAAACAACGTACCCAACCCGATCCACACCCAGCCCAGTCGAACGGCACTGTCCCCTTCGTGCCGTTCGGGGGTACTCACCTGCCGTCGACCGATGGCCCGTACTCCACCAGCGATCAGACCGCTCCCGACGACCAGCGCGGCCCACTCGAAGAAGCCCATGATCGTTTCCCTCGCGTGCGGTGGAATCGTCGAACCGCGGATCGGCGGCGGCCGTTAGATTGTGCCCTCCCGACGTCGGCGCGGTCCCTTCACGCGACCGGGCCGCGCCGCAGTCACCAGAGCCGGCGCGCACGCGCCATCAGGTACGGAGCGACAGCGGTGGTGACCAGAACAAGCACCCACACGCGACCGCGAAGAAGATCGTAGTCCGTGAGCAGCTCCGGCCACGACTTCCGCGCGATGAAGTGTCCGAACCCGAATTCGAATAGGAGCACGAGAACCAACCACAGCGCGCCGACGCGGGCCGCCTCCCCCGCGGTCGTCGGGTGAATCCAGGGGATCGTCACCCACGCGACGAACGCAATGCCGACACACAGCATCACGGTGCTCACGACGTGTCCCACAGGCGCGCCCACGCGGGGATTGAGCACGGCCTCTCGAAATGCGCCGTTCCCGATGGCTACGCACACGAGCACCAACCAGACAACAACCGCCCGCACGCTCACAATGGCCTCCCGATTGTGGCTTCAAATCGTCGATAGCGCATATCGTGATTGACGGAAAGGTGGGAGGGTCGTTGGCTCCTTACCGGTCTCCGTCGGAACGCATGGTCCGCCGGAATATCTGCCGTCGTCCCCTCGCCCCTCGCACCAGCGCGTTAATCGCTCGTTGCCCACTCCGCGACCCTCCTGGCATGGAGGCTCGTGGTGTCGAAGACCGGAACCGGTGAGTCCGCAGTCCCGACGAGCATCGAGATCTCTGTACAGCCGAGAATGACCGCCTGCGCGCCACGCTCGGCCAGGCGATTGATGATGCGACGGTAGTGGCCGCGGGAGGCATCGAGAATCTTACCCACACACAGCTCGTCGTAAATGACCCGATGGACGATCTCCCGGTCGGCTTCGTCCGGAACCAAGACGTCGATACCGTGATGGCGTTGGAGCCTGTGACGATAGAACTCCTGCTCCATCGTGAAGCGCGTGCCAAGCAGGCCGACCCGCACCAGGCCGGACCGTGTGATTTCTTCAGCCGTCGGGTCCGCGATGTGAAAGAACGGGATCGTAACGGCTTCCTCGATTGCGGGCGCCACTCGGTGCATCGTGTTTGTGCACAGCACCAGACAGTCCGCACCCGCCAACTCCAGCGACCGCGCCGCGTGCGCCAGTTGGCGCCCCGCCTCGGGCCAATCGCCCGCCCGTTGTAGGTGTTCGATGTCGTGAAAGTCGACGCTGTAGAGAATGATCTTGGCGGAGTGAAGGCCGCCCAGCCGAGCGCGCACCGTTTCATTGATGACACGGTAATACGGAACGGTGGACTCCCAACTCATCCCGCCGATCAAGCCGATGGTTCTCATGAAGGATCCTGCATGACGAACGACACTAGACGTCGGAGTTCCGCGCGCGATGGGGTGTCGTGTCTGGACGGCTCCCGCAACACCGCGTCAGCCAGCGGCTTTGACGTGGAAGTTGTACTGAACACGCTCGCCATCCGCAGCGCGGACCTCCGTCACTGCCAGCGCCTCCTGGACTACCGCTGGCACCTGGCTACTTGGCAAGTATCCAGCCTACCGTCTGCGCGACTACGTCACGCTCAAGGCCATTAAAGCCATGATAGGCCCGCGCTTCACAGGGGTCTCCCCGATTCTCTCCCCCCGTGAACGACCACAATTGTTTTCTCGGTGCTTCGCCAAGCTTGCCCATCAGGGCCGGTATGTCGCTGAACGCGCAGTGGATGCAGCCGTCTTGCTCATGGTGAACCACCAAGACGGGAATGCGCACTTTTCCGAGAGGCATCGCCGGAACCGGCCGACCCTTGTCATCGCTGAGGATGGTTGACGTAAGAACGAGACCATCCGGGCCCTCTGTTTTCTCAAGCGCGGTGGCGATGAAGGCCGCTGATTGCGTGCCGCGGCTCGTACCCACCAGCCAGACAGGCACCGTCGCCTGCGCACGTGCCCAGGCGATGACCGCCTTGATATCCGCAGCGTGCTCGGGCTTCTGGCGAAAGCCACCAAGGAACGGGGCACTTTGACGATCAGATGGCGCATCAACCACGACTACCAGGAGTCCCTGATCGGCGAAAAGCTGTCGGGTGCGGACGAGAAAATTGCCCTCACCCCATTTGAGTGAACCGTTCGGGGCCACTTGCAGGCCTCCATGGCCGCCCGCAAAAAGGATCACGGTCGCCTTCGGATCCTGGGGGGCAAGGATCAGCAGTCGCTGCGTCACGCCAGGTCTCGTCGGAATATCAACGACACGTTCAGCAGCCTGCGCATTCGCACCGTGGACGAGCACTGCGAGCAGCAAGGCGCCGACCGCATTCCCAAGCAGCCTATTCATGGAAACCTCCGCATGTCCCCCGAGACCGCCGCGTCGCCCGCGCGGTCGCGCACGCCGTATGTCTTACCGTCCAGAACCTATTCACCTGAGAAATACCGCCGCTTGATGTCGCGCTCCGAACCCGCCCTGAAGTGCATGGGCACCCATTTGCGCCAGTCTTCGAAGAGGTCCTGCGGCTTCCAGGTATTGAACGCCGCCGAGCCGAACTCCTCGATATGGCGCGCCACAGACTCCCGGAAGCGGTGGTGGGCAAAGATGCGCATGAACTCGCCGAAGTAGATATCCGCCACGCGCTTGTCGCCGCGAATGACCACCATGTTTTCGTCGTTGACGTTCACGCTCGCTTCGCTCCAGTTGGCGGAACCGGTGAGCGTCACCGGCTTCATGCCAAGCGGATCGATCAGCATGAATTTCGTGTGCACCCAGTTGACGTTGACGCCGATGGCGCTGGATTCCCGGTACCAGCCGTCGATCCAATCCACCAGGATTCGGGCGCCCAGCGCCATGGCGATGTTGGGGTGCCGGCAGATGCGCTGGATATCGGCAATCGCTGCCGCGCGCGAGGCCACCGTGCCGCCGTTCACGTATTTGTCCAGCATACCGAACCGCAGTACGCCGTCGTTCTTGTCGAACACCGGCCGGAAGTCCTTGACGATGCCAAAGGGAAAGGTCATGAACAGCGGCTTCCCTGGCGCGCCGGCGAGGTCTATCCACCAGTCGAACACCCCCCGGCCGCGGTGCGGCGAAAACACCGGGGTGAGCAAATCGGCGTCATCGTCCGGCGGCAGTGCGTTGTTGGCTTCGGCCCAACTCTTTCAGGTCGTCTGCGGTCGGATCCGCCGTCAACGCGGTCCAGTAGCCGAGGAACGCCTTGGCCACGACGCGGTCGTGAATGGCGTGCCCGACGTTGAGCTGGCCATGCAAGGCATTGCGGCTCAAGTTCGTGGAACCGGTCCACACCGAGATCGGCTTCCCGGCTTTGCTGAGCACGATGAACTTGTTGTGCATCAGCTTGGCGTTTCTCCGCGGCACGCACAGCGCGCGTATCCCCGCCTTGTCGATCTGCACTTCGTTCGCGGCGCCGGTTTCGTCGTCCTTCGCGTGGTAGACGATCTTCACGTCGGCGCCGGCGCGGGAGGCGGCCCCAAAGGCCGCCAGCACGTCCGGCCATTGCAGCTCGTATATCGCGGCACGCAGGCTGTAACTGCTGTCCTTGGCTTTGGCGATGAAACCGAGCAGCGCAGGCAAGAGATCGCGCGCCAGCCACGCGTACGCGGGCGGGCCGGCCTGATCGAGCGTCAGCCCCGGAAAGCGTTTCGCGAACGCTTGCGACGCGATGGCGCCGCGATTGAAGTGGACGTCGTGCGTGTCACCCGACAGCGGCTCGGCCGTGATGGTGACGCTGGTCGCCGCTTTCTTCTTCAGCGCGCCTGGGCTGCCGTACATGGGAATGACGCGGTAGCGGTAGCGGTAGCCGGGCTTTGCCGAATAGTCCGCCCATTGAAATGCCTGGAACGGATGCTCGTGACTGCTGGCATCCTCTATACCGGTGGACGGCCGGATGCTGGCAAACGTCTTGTTGCCTCGCAGCCAGACGGTTTCGTCGTCCGTGAGATCGGTCCGCTGGATCGCAAACCCCATGAGCCCGTTCGCGTCGGACTCCTTCATGTTGAATGCCAGGAAGACCACATGCGTCCCACTGATCGCCCGGACGGTGACCCGCCCCGATACCTTTCTTCGCATCGGTGTCCTCCTTCACTCGTGATTCGTGGAGCCGACGCTCAGATCAACGGCGGCCGAACGCCGTCCGTTGGTGCCGTGTGTCATCTGCAGAACCCACGGCGATGGTCGCCCTACTCGATCAACGCTGCGGACTCTGCGCAAGCGCGCCCTCGCACCAGTTGCACCTCGTCGCCGACCGCGATTTCGCCGCCTTCGATCACGAAGCAGTTGAGCGCGAGCTTGCCCTCGAAGCGCCGGTAGATGCCGCGGGTGATTTCCTTGTCCTGGACCAGCGTGTCGGGATCGTATGAGGTCATGATGCAGCGCAGGCGCAGATCCTGGACACCGATGAGCACCTTGCCGATCCGCAGGCACCCGCCCGGCCACTCGCGCTCGGTCATCCCTTCGACACCGCCGATCACGATGTTGGGTCGCAAGCGGCGATGGTCGTGGCCGAAGGCCGCGATCGCGCCGTCGGTGGCCACCAGCAACGGCAGCACGTCGAAGCGCTCGGCGCCGTCGTAGCGCACCAGCTTCGCGCCGGCCCGGCGATCTCCACGACCTCGGCGGCGACCTCTGGACTGTCCCACGGCCGGCCGTCCACCAGGGGTGCGCCATCCGCGCCCAGCGTGCCCTTATGGCCCAGGAAACGCGGATGGGATCGCGACGTGATCACCCGACCCCTGGTGTCCTCGACATGCACGACTCGGTCGCCGTCGATGCCGAGCGGCCCGATGCGCTGCCCGCTGCAGCTTCTCGCCGGCCATGGTCTTGACCGGATATCGCCAGATCTCCGTGACCTTCATCGCCACCTCTGCAACTCCTGAGGCACGGACTATTTCTTCCTGCCTCTCCTTGTCCGCGTAAATCGTCTTGAGAAGCAACGGCCGGACGATGCGTTCGTACAAAAAACCTCCATGGCCTCGGCTGTCTCCGGCGCCAATACCCGTCACACATACCAGGCGGTCCACTCGATGCGTTTTCATGGCATCCAGAACAGTGCGAGCACCTTGCGAGAAGACATTCACCGGCTTGCGAGTTGGAGGTATTCCGATGACAATGCAAACGGCTTCTTGCCCCTTTACTGCTTCTTCGACACTGCAGGGATCCAGGATGTTCCCCCGGATCACATGCAGATTCGGGCGCGGATCGGGCCACCGCGAAGGGTCCCGCACGAGGACTGTAACTTGTTCACCAGTCTCAACCGCCCGATCCGCGAGGCAGCGCCCGATGCCTCGTGTGGCCCCGATGATTAGCACCTTCATTGGTTTTCCTCCAATTCCTCGTACATCGTCCGGCTGAGCGACCGAATTCGGCGGGATGCACCGGCAAGCCAAGCGCTGCCGTTGCGGCTCCACGTCACGCCGAGGTTAGGGCCACTCCACCGTATACACGGCGAATATCCGATAGGGCCCAGGTTCCGTGTTCTTGAATTTCCCCTCCTCCAGCAATTGGTTCGCCCGCTCGAAGGAAATCAACACGCAATGCTGATTGGTTTCCACGTCGGCAGCCGACGCATTGCACGCCAGTGGGGAGCATTCTGCGCCGGTCCCCGCCGAGAAGGTTTCGACGTCGTCCCCTTTTGACACCTTCGCAATCGGCAGGACGAATTGGGTTATGAATGACGGCTCCGGTTTGAAGGTCCGGCACTGACTTTCGGCATCATCGCACTCAAGTTCATGGACTTCGTACAAAACGCGTGTGGTCCCCGCCAGGCCGATAGCGTTCGCGTGAGCCAACTTCCGGATGACTTCGGCAGAATCGAAGAACCAATGGCGATTGTTGGCGTTCTCTTAGTGGGGGCCTGCATCGACCGGAATCAGAATCTCATTCCGCCGCAAGAACCACGGGGTAAACGGGGGGTTGTAGCGGGCCCATATGGGATCGCCCACCACGATCAGGCCCCGTGCGTGAATCCAAGACTCCAGTGCCGATTTGTAGCGCAGGTAACCCGTCTCGCTCCAGAAACCGGAGTAGCGCACGGCGGCGATCCGGCGCGCTGGCACCTGGCGCAGCCTGACCGCGGGATCCTCTGGCTCTGGAAGGGTTTCCAGAGTGTACGCGGCCGGCATCATGAAGCTGACCACCCATCTGTCCTGCACCCGCTGCTGTCCGACGGGCGCCGTCATCGTGATCTTCTCCCCCATTGGCTCTTGGGAGACGGGGGCCGTCATCGCCACTTTGTCGCGCGACCGGTTTTCGCCGGAGATATAGCGAAAGAGGCGGTTGAATGCCTTGTTTCCCGCCCCCTCCAGGTCCCCTTCCACGACGGTTTCGGCGAGGATGTGGGGTGCATAATCGCGGATCTCGAACTTGTGGTCCTTTTTCACGACGGTGTACGTGGCCTCTTCGATCGCCATGGCTTCCATCGCTCCCAAGATGATGACCGCGGCTGCAAGTAGAATCTGGATTGCGCGTTTCATGATCCCCGCCTCTGATGCTCCACACACATATTCGCCGAACGATTGAGCTTCGGCAATCGCCGAAGGCCGTCCGCTGGAACGAAGGGGGTGGGCTGACAATCGTATTGGTCATAGGATCATTCAGCCGAATCGGTGCTTCAAGCGTCGCTGATCCTCACTCCGCAAAACACTGGGCTCATAGAATTCGTATCCGGATACGAAGTAGCTCTCTACGAGCTGCAAGAACGCCCCATAAGGATTTGCTGTCTATTACGAGCAACGAATGCGGCCCAGTTTTGCGTTGCCTGGACTTTCTCTTTTGATCGTCGATGTCCCATTGCGTGTCCTCCGGGACCTCGGCCTCCGCCGGCTGACGCCCCCATCACCTGCGAGCCCGTCCGGCGCCTGTACGGCGGATCGTAGCGCCGCTTGCAAGCGGCATGACAAGAGTGCTCGTCAGGTGGATGCGACTGTTGACTGCTCCTGGGTGCACATCGCGCCGGTTGCCGACCTTGACGACGATTGCCACGAGAGCGTCATCCTGGATCTCGTAAATGATGCGGTACGACCCCTCACAGACCCGATAACTGTCTCTTGTCCGGTCAGATTCTCGCAACCCCGCCCGCGCGGGTCCTCGGCGTAAACATCGAAGCATTTCAGAATCCGAGAAACGTCCTTCTTCGGAAGGTCACGTAGATCCTTGGCCACCGATTTCTTGAAGGCCAGCCTAAATCTTCCCATGAGCCTTCAGGTCTCTTAGAAGTTCCTCATAACTCATGACGGGTTCCATTTGTCGTTCGACAAAGGCAGCCAAGTCCTCTTGGTCCTCGCGCAGGGCCAACCGAACGGCATCGTGGACGAGATCGGACAAGGTACGCTGGGTATGGGCCGCCTTGATGCGAAGAGCTCGATGCACGTCGGAACTGAAGTAGATTGTGGAGCGCTTTACTGGTTCAATCATGGTCATCACCTCCATGGGCAAGAATAGCGCCAAGACGTCATGACGTCAAAGTGCCAGATGTGTGCTCAGCTAACCATCTGCGCTTCTGCTGTAGCCACACTGCCGTGGGCCATCGCACCGGCCAACTCCAGTTCCTCGCGCCGGAGCGTCAGGCACGCTCGCCCGCGGGGGCCGGCGGCACGCGCGGGTTAGGCCGCGTATCGGAGCACCGCAATGACGTGACACGCCGTGCCCGCGAGGACGAACAGGTGCCACACGAAGTGGGCGTACCGCATCCGGCGGCCGGCCGCATAGAACCCCACCCCCGCCGTGTACGCGACCCCGCCGGCCGCGAGCCAGAAGAGCCCCCACCCCGGCATCGCGTGCCACAACGGCTGGGCCGCGACCAGAATCAGCCACCCCATGGCCAGGTACAGCCCGGTCGACAGCCGCGGGTGGCGCACGCCCCCGAACGACTTGAGGACGATGCCGGCCACGGCGAGGGCCCAGATGAGCCCGAAGAGCGTCCACCCCCAGGGGCCCCGGAGGACGCCCAGGGTGAACGGCGTGTAGGTCCCGGCGATGAGGAGGTAGATCGCGCCGTGGTCGAGGATCTGGAACACGCGCTTGGCGCGATTTGGGGCCAGCGCGTGGTAGAGCGTCGAGGTGAGATAGAGGAGGGCCACGGTCGCGGCAAAGACCCCGGCGCCCACGAGGGCGGCCGGGCCGTGCCGGACCGCGCCCAGCACGAGCACCGGCAGGGCGATCAGCGCGGCGAGGAAGCCCGTGCCGTGGCTGATGCTGTTGGCCAGTTCCTCCCCGCGGGATTGCGCCCGATGCCGGATTGCCGGTGCTTCAACCACAAAGTCCCCTGCGTAAGCGGCCGACCAGGCACACCGGGCCGGCGCAACGGCATTGGCGGCGGGCGACACGATGCTGTGCCGGTGCCGGGGCAACCGCTCGTTCGGCGCCGGCCCTTCGATCGCGGAAGCTGTCGGCCCAGGACGAAGCGATCAACGCCAAGCCGCCCGCGCCCATCGATCGGAGCAAATCGTGTCTACGTCTTCTTGCTACCCGTGACCGACTGCTTCACCGCGGCCTTCTTCGGCTTCTTGATCTCTTTCCTCTGCGTACTCTTCCCTTTTGCCATGACGACCCCTCGCTTTCCCTTTCCTGGTGCGTCGTGCTGCGCTTCCTCCTGCCTCGCATCCAATCGACGCCGCGTTGCGTTGAAACGGGCCGTGCTTTGCACGGCATGGTAACGCACCCCTGCCGCCAGGCTCTCCTGTACCTCGCAAGCATACGCCGAAGGGCCAAATCGCTCAAGCCACTTGCGTGCCAAGTCCGCGCAACGTCATACCTCAACGGCGCGCGCTCGGGTCCTTTGCCGTTGTCGGTTGGACACGAAGGTGCTCGAAACTGCCGACGAGTTCTTTGAAATGCGGGGGCGCCTGCGCCTCGAAGGTGAGTTGCTCGCCGCTGACGGGGTGCCTGAAGGACAGGGATCTGGCATGCAGCGCCAGACGCCGGTGCGCCGTATTCGCCCTGCCATACCTCTTATCGCCCACCACCGGGTGCCCCCGATCCGCCAGATGGACGCGGATCTGGTGCTTTCTGCCCGTCAGCAATTCGACCTCCAGCAAGGTCAAGTCCTTCGTCTCCTTGAGCACGGTATACGCCGTCTGCGACAATTTGCCCTTCTTGGTATCGGCGGTGGAGTACACGCCGTGGGCGCTGTTCTCTGCCAGATAGGTCGTGATGGTCTCCGAGCGCTTCTCGCACTTGCCATGCACGACGGCGAGATACCTCTTCTTCGTCTCGTCCCACCGCGCCCTGCAGGCAGAACTTTGCCTCTGCGGTCTTCGCGAACACGAGGACCCCCGAGGTCTCCCGGTCCAGGCGATGGACGATGAAAACACGGTTCCTGGACCTGGCGTCCCCCTTGCGGACATATTCGGTCAGGGCGAAATAGGCGGTTCGCGCTTTCTCTCTTTCCGTCCCCACCGTCAAGAGCCCGGAGGGCTTATCCACCACCAGAATGTCCCGGTCCTCGTAGAGAATCGCGAGGCCTCGCGCCAGGAATCTGCTGGGCCGTCGGGACGGACTTTGCATCGTGTTTTCCCTCTCGGTGATCTTCAGCAGCCCACCGGGCCGCGGCTTCCCCAACGCCCTGTCACCGCGGATTCCGCGGCCACAGGCAACCGTTACGCCGGAGCGCAGCGTAGGGGTGTCGGCTCCAGGCGCTGTTGCGCGGGCGCGGGGGCCGCAAGGCTGTCGTTCACCGCTCCATCGTCACCGGCGGACCGGAGCGCCCAAATCACCCGCATGCCGAGCCCGCACAGCGCTTGACATGAGCGGCAACCAGCCCCTTGGGCCAGCGGCGCGGACAATATACACGGGGGCGTAGCTGGCCAAGCCACTGGATGTCCGCTCGCTGGAAGGGTTAGGCCGCTCTGCCACGGAGTCGATGGGCTCTCAGCGGGCCGACACCGCCGCAAGCAGAACGAGGACGCCAAGCCCGAGAATGACTGTCACTTTCCATGGATCTCCGCCCGGCCGCCCAGGTCGGCTGCATGTCCAGGTTCGACGCTTACAGGCTTTCCAGAAGCTTATCGTAGTCGGCGTGGGTGCCAATCCAGAACTAAATCACCGTATCGCCGTCGAGCGCGCCCACGGCACGGTAGCTGATTCCGACGCGGGCCGAATAGGTAGGAGGATCGCTCCAGACTTGCTTGAAGCGCAGCCCGGGGTGACCCGGGTCCTGCCGAAAAAGCCGATAGGCTTCTCGTGCTTGACGTTGGGCGGGCGCTGGCAACATCGCGAAGAGCTCTCGAAAGCGCCGCGTCGTGCGAGAATTCATAAGGCGTCCGGATCCAACTCCTGGGTGCGCCCATCGCGATATTCGGCTAGGGCCTCCCGAGCGAGGCAGGCGAGCTTGTCGGACGAGGCAGCAATGGCACGATCGAAGTCATCCTCCTCCGCCAACTCGGCAAGCAAGCGAGAAGCCAACACGTCTTGTTCTGCAGGTGGTAACGCCGAAGCCTTCGCAAAGGCGTCTTGTAGGAGCTTCGTCATGTGTGGGCCTCCTTTACAGTCATTCTACCACGTGGCCCATACGATGTCGAAGCCGATGCCGGAAACACCAGACGGTTGATCCGGCGAGGAACGCCCAGATCGTCCCATCGTTCCCTCCCCTCTGGTCGAACGGGGCCGCGGCTCGGCCGCTTCCCGACCGCAGGGAGGAGTGGCGGCTGCAGACGCGGGTGGGCGGCGCGGCGCGCGACGGCCGACGGGGGCTGGGCAGCCGCCGCTCCGTTGCGCGGGCGCGGGGGCCGCCAAGCTTGCGTTCACCCCCGAGGCGTCACCAGCAGGCCGGAGTGCTTACGCCACCTGCGTGCCGAGCCCGCGCAATGCCCCGGTTCAGCGGCGGGGCGTCAGACCCGTCCGCTGGAACCGGTTGTTGGGTCGCTCGTTGAGCGCTGCCACGCATGCGCGCCGCTGGCGAGTTACCGCTGAAGCTCGATCTCGCCAGGCTGCCAGGTCTTGTCGAACCACGGTTCGAGCGGCCCGTAGAGGCGCAGGATCATGAACCACCCTTTGCCGGGAATCGTCTGCACCCAGTTGTTCTCAAGCCCTTTCGGCGGGCGCGGGCCAAAATAGACATCCACTGACCCGTCTGCGTTCGTCTTCAGCGCTTTGTTCTGGCTGCTCACGCTCGGGGACTTCTGATCCGTCTGGACCATCGAGCGCGTCTGGTTGTCATACACGATGACCGACCAGAAATCCTTCACCGGTACGTTGGGCGGCAGGCGCATCTTGTAGGTCTTTCCGCCGTCGAACGGGTTGCCCTTCGAGTCCTGAACTGCCCATGGATACTGCGACCCCCTGCCGACCATCTTCATCTCCATGGCAGGAGTAACGCCGGTGGCAAAGTAGTAGTAGAAGATGTAGCCGTCCATGTTCGTCACGCCGGGCGCGCTCTCGAACTTATAGCCGCCGAAGAACGGCAGGCGCCACGCGCTGTTCGGGAAGAAGTAGGCGTCTTTCGAGCGCACCTTGAAGGCGATGGTGCGCGCCGTGACGGCGCCGATATTTGCCGCGTCCGTGAGGATCTTCTTCATCCGTTCGTCGGGCGAGAAAGGTTGCCCTTTGACAATGCCGATGGAGGCAAAGAGGCCAAGCGTCGTCGGATCGCTTCCTTCCGAGGGCTCTTCCTGGATAACCTTGTTCAAAAGCTCCCAGAACGCGTAGTCGCCGGGTGCGACAAAATTCGCGGGAACGCCCGAGGCATTGATGAACTTGACCGATGGAGGATTCGCGGCCTCCGAAAGCTGATAGATCTTCAGGTGCTTCTTGACCGACTCGACGCCGGGCTTCGTGGAGCCATCGACGAGGAAGGCGCGAAAGAAAAGCCAGTTGCCGAACGTGCTCGGCCGCAGGACCACATAACCCGCCGGGACCTCGCCCTTGTAGCCGGGCGGTAGAACGAGGTACTTGCCGCCTTTGCCCCGATCCTCGCCGGTAATGCCCACATCGGCGACCCAGCGATACCAGAAATCGTTCACGCCGCCCAAGACCTCGGGCGGAATCTCCACGACCAGCGGACCTTTCTTCGTGTCGAGCCAGATGAAGTTGTAGATGGTGTTGTCGTTCGCCGTGAGTTCCACCGTCCGGGCATCGACGAGGTCTTCCCAGATGACATCGGTCTGGTTGTCCGGCCCGAACTTGCGGAGCGAGTCGCGCATGCCAGCCTGATTCACGATCGGGATCGCCATGAGGTAAGCCTGCAGGGCGCGCGAACGATCAAGGTTGTCGTAGATTTTCTTGACGGTGTCTGCCTTGGGATAGCCGTAGCTCAGATTCAGGGTGCCGATGGAGCTTTCGATCTTGTCCGGCACGGCGACGCCCGGGGCGATGGGCGTCGAGAACTTGAACTGAGGATTCGCCGGCGCTCCAACAGGCGCCTGCGCGAAGGTCCGACCTGAAGCAAACAGAACCATTGCGACCAGTGCTGCGCATATGTAGATCCGATTAATTGACTGCATTGCTTTCCTCCGTTTTTAGTGTGAATCCGCGTCTAACTACTGTGCTTCCGCGTGCCGACCCGCGCGGCCTAACGTTATGGCGTTAAGCCGCGGCGCGCAAGCGCCGCCGGGTTCAACGCCGGGTTCGACGGCCTATCGCCTTCGCGCCGAGATGCCACCGAGGAGGTCCCCCGCGACATCACGAAGGGATGTGAATGTCGGTCCATCCGCGTAGGAGACGCCACCGTTCTGGGTGTCGACCTTGATGGCACTTTCAGACCGGGTCCCAGCGTAACCAACCCGAAGGTGGCCGACCCACTTGCCGTCAACTAGCTCCAACGGCTCCGGGAACCCACAGCCGCTGACGTACTCGCTCATGTACATCGACGCGATCTCAGCAGCCCCCGATGAGTCAACGCCCTCTCCTACGTGGATCTGCGACAGTTTCCTCTGGTACTCTCCCGCAGGTGGCTGAAGCCACGACGATTCTGTGGGATGGCGCCTCAGCACAAGCCCGGCGATCGCGGCGATGATGCCTGCGCCAACTACCGCCCAGAAGGCTCGTCTGCGATTCCATGCCATGGTCACTGGTCCGTCGAACTAAAAGTAGACAGGTCTGTCTATTTCCTTTAGGGCTGCAGGCGTCTGCAGCCTATTTCGGTGCGCCCAGTCGGGGGCTCTTACGGTATCCGTTTGTCGACAAACGCCACGCTGTGGCCGGTGCGGCACTAGACCTCACCGAGATACGCTGTAGGCGCTCGCTGTCTATTTCGGCCGGCCGAGGGCCTGGGGGTGGTGCCGGGGCAGGGGTCTACAGAATCGCGAGCCGGTCTGCTGGGCTGCGGACGGCCGCCGGACCGCGGTTCAGAACGTGGGTATAGATCATCGTGGTGCTCACGTCCTTGTGCCCCAGCCCTTCCTGTGCGGTCCGGGTATCGTACCCGTCTTCTTCGAGGAGGCTTGCGGAAAGATCGGTGGGTATTGTGGTCGTATTGAGTCGAGAAGGCTGAAAACAGTCGAGCGGCCGGGGCGGCTGGGGCCCGCCGAGCGGGATGAGATTGAGGGTGCGCCTCTCGGTGTCCACGGCGAAACCCTCCGCTGGATCATAGGGAGGATTCGACCAACATCGTTCGAGCTATGGGCCAATTGATACCGAATACCCGTATGGATGTCAATTGATGTTCCGTGAACCGAGGCGACACTCCCTCTCAGGTTCTCGGGCGGCCACATCATGACGGCGGTCCGGCCTGTGCCTGCTCACCACCCCATCGCGTACCCGTCGCGGCGGGGGTCGGCGCCGCCGGCCAGGGTGCCGGTCGCCGGGTCGCGGGTGACTCCTTGCCCGCCGCCGACGACCCAGGAGTAGTCGCGGCAGGACCCGGATGACGTGACCGCGCGCCTCCAGGGCCGCCCGCACCTCCGCCGGGATGCGGGCCTCGGCATCCACGGTCCGGTCCGTGTACACGCGGACGCGCGGCGCCTCGATCGCCTCCTGGATGTCCATGCCGTGCACCAGCAGGTTCAGGAGCATCTGGGTGGTGGTCTGGGGGATGCCGTAACTTCCCGGCGTCCCCAGGGCCGCGATCAGGCCCCGCTCACCGAAGACCTGCACGGGTGCCATCCGGGTCTCCACCTTGCGGTGCGGAGCCAGCACGTTCGGGCTCTTCGGGTCCAGGTCGTTCCACATCAGCAGGTTGTTCAGCAGGATGCCGGTGTCGCCGGCGATGACGCCGGAGCCGAACGGGCTCCCCAGCGTCTGGGTGATGGAGGCGGCGTTGCCGTCGCCATCCACCACGCTGAAGTGGGTGGTGTGCTCCCGCTGGTAGCCGTAGGGATCGCCCGGCGTCACGGCGCCCGCGGGCGGCGAGGCGCTGTACCGCTCGCCGCCGCCGATCGCCGCGCGGTTCGGGTCTATCCGGGCGCGCTGCGCGGCGGCGTAGACCTTGCTGAGCAGCCCCGCGACCGGCGGATCGGGGATGGACTGGTAGGCGATCCGGTCCGCCATGGTCAGCTTCACCGCCTCGATGATCACGTGCAACGCGTCCGCGCTGTTGTGGCCGAGCCCCGGCAGGTCGTAGCCCTCCAGGATTCCGAGCGTCTCCAGCACCTGGATCCCGGCCGCGGGCGGCGGGACCGATGCCACCTCGTAGGCATGGAACGAGGCAACGATGGGCGTCGTCCACTCGGGATGGAATGCCTCCAGGTCCTGGGAAGTGAGCCAACCCCCAGCCGCCTGCACGGCCTCGCACACTCGCCGCCCGATGTCACCCCGGTACAGCAGGCCCGGACCGTCGGTGGCCAAGCGTCGCAGCGTCCTCCCCAGATTCCCGTGTCGCAGGATCGTGCCGGGCGCCGGGACGGCGCCACCCGGGCAGAAGAGCGCCATCGCCTCGGGCGTCAGACGCTGGCAGTGCTCGCCGACGAAGAACGCCCCCCGATGCGTCAGCGGGAATCCCTGCTCCGCGTGGCGGATGGCCGGCGCAAAAACCTCCGTGGGCGATAACCGCCCATGAGTCGTCAGCGCTTCCCACCACCCGGCGAAGTTCCCCGGCACCAGGCAGGACTTCGGCCCGCGCTGGAGATCCTCGGCGCGGCAGGCCTCGGGCCGCGCCGCATACGGGGTCCGGCCCATGAAGTCCAGGACCTTCCGCTCGCCGGTCTTCCCCAGCGTCAGCAGCAGCAGGCCGTCCCCGCCGATCCCCGACATGAACGGCTCCACCACGTTCAGCGTGGCGGCCGCGGCCACCGCCGCGTCCACGGCGTTTCCGCCTCGCCACAGCATCTCCATGGCCGCGCCGGTCGCCAAGGGATGCGCGGTGCTGGCGACACCGCGGGTGCCCATGACGGCCGGCCGGTGCGCGCGACGCTCGCTAGTCATTTGACCTCCGGGGATGGTCCTACTCGACAGAGGGGATTTGCGATTGACGATTGACGATTGACGATTTTGGGACATGCCCGACCCCAATCGTCAATCTGCAATCGGCAATCGTCAATCTGAAATCGGCAATAAGGAGGGTGTGGCTGGGGGACTAGGATTCGAACCTAGATAGCCAGATCCAAAGTCTGGAGTCCTGCCGTTGGACGATCCCCCAGTGCGGGTCGCATTCTAACCGCTCCGCTCCGCCCCTGCAAGCGCTTCGAGAAGCGGCTGTTCGCTTCCGGCGGACGCCTATCCGCCCGCCTTCGCCATGAGTGTCGAGAGCAGCAGTCGCTCCACCGGCTTCCCACCAACCACGTGCTGCTCGACGATCTCCTCGACGTCCTTCACGCCGACCTGGCCGTACCAGACCCCCTCGGGGTACACGACCACGTTCGCCCCCATGGCGCACGGACCCAGGCAGGTGCTGCCGCTCACGGCCACCGTCTCCCAGAGTTGACGCTTCTCCGTCTCCTCCTGGAACTTCTTGAAGACCTCGCGGGACTGCTTCGAGGCGCAGTCCCCCTTGGGGTGGCCGGCGGGCCGCTGGTTGATGCAGACGAAGATGTGATGGCGATACTGGAACACGGGAAGGCCTCCTTTCAGCCGGAACGCTTCACTACAAGAAGTACAAGACGCACAGGATGTCCGACCGCCCTTTACGCCGCTCTCATCGCCCGGAGGCGCGCCACTTCCTCCACGATCCGATCGGAGACATAATCGACTTCTTCCTCGGTATTGCCGCGGCCCAGGCCGAAGCGGACGCTGGCGTGGGCCAGCTCGTCCCCCAGACCCATGGCCCGCAGCACGTGGCTGGCCTGCAGCGAGGCGGTGGTGCACGCCGACCCGGACGAGACCGCCACCTCCTTCAGGGACATGAGCAGCGCCTCGCCCTCCACGAAATCGAAACTCACGTTGAGGTTACCCGGCAGCCGCTCCGTTGGATGGCCGTTCAGGTGGATGTGGTCCAGGCGCAGGAACAGCGCGGCCCGCAACCGTTCCCGCAAGGCGGAGAGCCGCACCGCCTCGTCGGCCATCACCCGCCCGGCCAGCACGCACGCCTTCCCCAGCCCGACGATGCCCGGGACGTTCAGCGTGCCGCTGCGCCGCCCCTTCTCGTGGCCGCCGCCGTCCATCTGGGGGACCAGGCGTACCCGCGGCTGCCCCATCCGGACGTAGAGGGCCCCGACCCCTTTCGGCCCATACAGCTTGTGGGCGGTCAGGGAAAGCAGGTCCACCCCCAACGCATCCACCGCGACCGGGATCTTCCCCACCCCCTGGACGGCATCGCTGTGGAGGAGCACCCCCCGCTCCTTGCAGACCCGACCGATCTCGGCGAGGGGCTGGATCGTCCCGACCTCGTTGTTGGCGAGCATGATGGACACCAGGACCGTCTTGGGCGTGATCGCCCTGGCGACCGCGGCCGGATCCACCATCCCGTGGCGGTCCACCGGCAGGTAGGTCACCTGGTATCCATCCTTCTCCAGCCGCTTGCAGGCGTCCAGGACCGCGGGATGCTCGACCTGGGACGTGATCAGATGGCGCCCCTTGTCCCGATACGCCTCAGCCACCCCCTTCAGGGCGAGGTTGTCCGACTCGGTGGCCCCGGAAGTGAACACGACTTCGATGGGCTTGCACCCGATCAGGCGGGCGACCTCGGCCCGCGCGGTCTCCACCGCCCCCTCGGCGGCCCACCCAAAGGCGTGATTCCTCGAGGCGGCATTGCCGAAATGCTCGAGGAAATATGGGCGCATCGCCTCGAACACCTCCGGCGCCACCGGGGTCGTCGCGTGATGGTCCATGTAGATGGGAAGCTTTAACGACATAAGAATCTGCTTTCAGCGGTCAGCGTTCAGCAATCAGCTTTCAGAGGGATTGCCTACCGACCATTTTATGACAGCCAGTCGTCGTTTGCCATTGGTCATTGCGTCATTGGTCATTAGCGTCAGAGGCCCAGGTATGTCGTCCGGACCTGGGGGTTGCGGAGGAGCTCCTCGCTTGGCCCCTCGCCCACGATCCGCCCGTCCTCCAGGATGTAGCCGCGATGGGAGAGCTTCAACGCCCGAAACACATTCTGCTCGACCAGCAAGATGGTCGTCCCGCCGCGGTTGATCTCGCGGATCGCCTCGAACATGGCGGTGACCATCACCGGGGACAGCCCCAGCGACGGCTCGTCCAGCATGAGGAGCCGGGGCAGACCCATCAGCCCCCGGCCGATGGCAACCATCTGCTGCTCGCCCCCCGACAGCGTCCCGGCCAGTTGCCGGCAACGCTCGCGCAGCCGCGGGAAGAGGTCATAGACGCGGCCCATCGTCTCGGCCCGCCGGCCCTTGGCCCGGCGGGAGCACGCCCCCATGAGCAGATTCTCTTCCACCGTCATGGTCGGGAAGAGCTGCCGCCCTTCCGGAACGTGGCCCAGGCCCGCGTCCACGATCTGGGCCGGTTTCAGCCCGGCGATCCCGCGGCCGTCGAAGTGAATCTCGCCCTTGCGGGGCCGGAGCACGCCCGAGATCGTCATGAGCGTCGTCGTTTTCCCGGCGCCGTTGTTCCCGATGACGGAGACGATCTCTCCCTCCTTGACGCTCAGGCTGACGCCGTAGAGCGCCTGGAGGTCTCCATAATACGTCTGCACGTTGCGGAGCGTCAGCATCGCAAACCCATCACGAGTCGAGACTGGAGTATCCTTCGCCCAGATAGGCCTCGATCACCTTCGGATTCCGGACCACGGTCTGGGGTGTGCCCTCGGCGATCAGCTCGCCGTAATTCAGGACCAGGATGCGCTGCGAGAGGGCCATCACCGCGCGCATCACGTGTTCGATGAGCAGGATGGTCACGCCCCGTCCGTGAATGGTTCGAATGAGCTCGATGAGCCGGGTGGTCTCGGTCGGGTTGAGGCCGGCCATGACCTCGTCCAGGAGCAGCACCTTTGGTCCCGTGGCCAAGGCCCGGGCCAGTTCCAGGCGTTTCCGATCCGGCAGCGTGAGGCTATGGCCCAACTGGCCGGCCTTCTCCGCCAGGCCCGTCAGCGCCAGGACCTCCTCGGCGATCGTGACCGCCTGACGCCGGTGGGCCACCCGCTCCAGCGCGCCGACCAGAACGTTCTCCAGGACGGTGAGCCGGTTGAAGGGCCGCGTGATCTGGAACGTCCGCACCATGCCCCGCTGGCAGATGTCGTGGGGTCGGAGGCCCACGAGCGACTCCCCCGCATAGCGGATCGTCCCCTCGTCCGGCGCCATGAACCCCGAGATGACGTGGAAGAGCGTCGTCTTGCCGGCGCCGTTTGGCCCGATGAGGGCCAGCAGCTCGCCCTCGGCCAGCGTGAAGGTCACACGCTGCACCGCCGCCAGACCGCCGAATGACTTGCTGACGCCCTCGACCGCCAGGAGGCTCACGCGCGCCTCCCCGTGGCCCGGCGAAGCCACCCGAGCAGCGTCGGGTACACGCCGCGCGGCAGGAACAGGACCACCACGATCAAGAGAACCCCGTAGATCACGACGGACAGCCCGGCCGCGCCCTCGGCGAAATAGCTCCGCGAGAACTCGCCCAGCAGTTCCAGCAGAAACGATCCCAGGATCGGCCCCAGGATCGTGCCGCTTCCGCCCACGATGGGGCGGATCATGATGTCCACCGAGTGGTGCATGCTGAGCACCGTGTTCGGCTGCAGATAGAACTGGTAGTAGGCGTAGAACGTCCCACCCAGCGCCGTGAGCGCCGCGCTGACGGCATAGGCCAGCATCTTGTACCGGAAGGTGTCCACCCCCAGGGCCTCGGCCGCGTCCTCGTCCTCGCGGATCGCCACCAGGTAGGCGCCGAACTTCGACCGCTCGATCAGCCAGACGACGGCGGACGCCACCGCGAGAAACCCCAGGGCAATGAAGTAGTACCAGATCTTCCCCTTGAACTGGAACTGCCAGGGGTTCGGCGTGAAGTTGATGAACAGGCCCGTGTAGCCGCCGAGGAGAGGCAGGTGCAGAGCGATCAGCCGCAGGATCTCGGCCGCCGCCAGCGTCAGCAGGATGAAGTAGAATCCCCGCAAGCCGAACCGGAAACCGAGGTAGCCGATCCCCTGGCTGACCGCCGCTGCCAGCAGCGCCCCCGCGAACATGCCCAGCCACGGCGAGATTCCGAAATGAGTGTGCAGCACCACCGAGGTGTAGGCCCCGATGGCGAAGAAGGCGGCGTGTCCCAGTGAGAGCTGGCCGGCGTAGCCGCCCAGGATGTTCCAGGCCTGGCCCAGGTACGCGAAGTAGAACGTGGTGATCAGCAGGTTCTGCCAGACCGACGAGACCGTGAACGGCAGCCAGACCAGCAGCGCACCGACACCCAGCCCCACTCCGAGTCGTCTGCTCATCGTCGGCCCCCGAGCAGACCCTGCGGCCGGAAGAGCAGGATGACCACCAGCAGGACGAAGCCCACGATCTCCTTCAGCGACGGCACCAGGAGGACCGCACCCAGCGACTCGCTCACGCCCACCAGTAGGCCGCCGACGAACGCCCCCAGCAGATTCCCCATTCCGCCGATGATGACGATGTTGAACGAGGTGACCGTGAATAAGAGGCCGGAGCTGGGGGTGAACGGCAGGAGCGGCGTCATCAGGCTGCCGGCCGCACCGACACAGGCCGCGCCGACTCCAAAGGCCAGGGTGAACACTTTGGTGATGTCCGTCCCCACCAGGAGGGCGCCCGTCTGATTATCCGAGGCCGCCCGGATCATCCGACCCAGATCGGTCCGCCGGAGGAACAGGTACAGGACGAGCGCCAGGGCCAGGGCCAGGGCGAACGTCACCAGGCGAGGCAGGTCCACCACGATCGGGCCCATCCAGAACGTGCTGAGGCCGTACGAGACGTTGACCCGGCGAGGATCGGGACCCCAGACCATCAGGGCCAGGTTCTCCAGGACCAGTGCCACGCCCATCATCAGGAGGATTTGCATCTCGTGGGGCGCGGCGAGGATGCGATTCACCAGCCCCCGCTGGATCGCCGCCCCCAGCAGGAAGACGACTGCGCCGGTGAGAGGGATCGAGAGGTACGGGTCCAGACCCAGCGTCGTGAACAGCCAGAAGCTGAGGTACATCCCCCAGACCATCATGTCGCCGTGGGCGAAGTTGATCACCCGCATGACCCCGAAGATCAGCGAGAGGCCCACGGCCATCAGGCTGTAGACGCCGCCGGTCAAGATGCCGTTGATGAAAGCCTGAGCGTAAAGTGCCATCGTCGGGACCCAGAAATCAGAGGTCGGAGGTCGCCGGTCGGCGAACTCGCCATGCCCTGATCTCCGTCCTCTGATCCTCTGACGCTGCTTCGCCGATACCCCTAGTCTGCTGTCCCTGACGCCCGTCAGCCGCGCTCCCACAGCTTGGGGATCGGGTACACCGGCTGCACCTCCGCTGACTCCTTGGGGAAGATGACCTTCGGCCGCCCGTCGCGAATCTGTACCATGGACGACGAGGCGCCCACGTTGTCCCCGTGCTCGTCGAACTGGATAGGGCCGCCCGACACGACATGATCCTTGATGTTGGTCTTGCGGGCCGCCTCGACGAACTTGTCAGGATCCACGGTGCCCGCCCGCTCCAGGACGTCGGCGATCACCCGCACGCCCTGGTACGACCAGGCGGACTCGGTCGTGAACGGATCTCCGAACCGCTTCTCGTAGTCCGCCGCGACCTTCTGCCCCAGCGGGGACTTGGGATTCCACCAGGGGGCGTTGGCCATGGTGTGCTCGGCCAGCTTGCCCAGGGCCTTCACGAACGTCGGCTGGTAAAAGCCCGGGTTCCCCGGGCCCACCAGCGCCTTGATGTCCACGCGCTGCTTGTACAGCTCCTGGACCAGCAGGATGGCGTCGTTCGGCCGCGTGATGGCCAGGATCATGTCCGGCTTCAGCGCCTTGGCCTTGGCCACTTCCGTGGACAGGTCCTGGGTGCCCGCCGGATAGGTGATGATCTCGGCCACCTCGAAGGGGGCGTTCAGCTTCTTGTGCCACTCCATCGTCCGCTCGCGCCCCACCTGGCCGAACAGGTCGCTCACCTGGAACATCACGGCACGCTTGCAGGGGTCCCCGCTGTCCTTGAAGAGCTGCATCAGGTACTCGATGCCCCGGCGCCCCATCGTCGAGTTGGTCGTGAAGCTGCGGAACACGTACTTCACCCCCTGCTGGGTGAGCTGATCGGCCGAGCCGATGTCAATCACGAAAGGAATCGGCTTGCTGGACTGCTTGATCACCTGAATCATGGCGTTGATGCTTCCGCTGTCGAACGCGCCGACCAGAACGTGGCAGCCCTCCCGCATGAGTCGCTCGGTCTCGGCGCGAGCCACCTCGGGCTTGTACTGGTGATCGCCGGGGACCAGGACCAGCTTGGCGCCACCCATGGACTTGATGCCGCCCTCGGCGTTGACGTGATCCACCGCCAACTGGTTCCCCTGGCGGGTGGTCTTGCCCACCACGGCCAGCAAGCCGGTCATCGGCTGGACCGAGCCGACCTTGATCTCTTTTACCTGCGCCCGAACGATCGCCGGAAACCCGAGCGCTCCGATGGCGCCGGCCGCCCCCATGCCCTTGAGCACTGTTCGTCGGTTCACGACCGCCCCCTTCCGCTGGAATGCCAAGATGCGCCCTCCCTGCGCACGGCGACTCCCATGACACATCCGCCGCACCCCGGAGGCTCCCAAGTCCAGGAAAAACCGGCTGTCAAAGTACCAGGATTGCCCGGGCCCGGCAAGCCTTTTTGCCTGGCGAAGCCGTTCCGCAGCCCAGGTAGATTACTTCGTGATTCACCCCGCTTGGCTCTCCGGTCTCAGCTCTTGGCTCTCGTTCCTCGGCTCTCCGCTCGCGGCTCTCGGCTCTCAGCTCTTGGCTCGCGCTTCCGTTTCAACTCTCGGCTCTCCTTCCCCGGCTCTCCGCTCGTGGCTCGTGGCTCGTGGCTCACGGCTCGCGCTTCCCGATCCCCCGCCAGCAGCGAAGCGCGCGTAATGGCCTCGCCTCCGAAACGCTCACGGATCTTGTCCACGGTGTGCGCCAGGTTCCGCCGGGGGTCGGGCCTCCCCGGGAAACAGCGGCAGTTGCCCTTCCGGAGGGGCGGCGGCGGGTCGGAGGCGCGTTGCCGTGACGCCCACCAGGCGCACCTGGTTCCCCTGCCACTCCACCTTGTCCAGGAGTGCCCATGCCTCCCGGAACAGGGTGTCGCCAACGTCCGTCGGCTGGTCCAGCGAGGCCGCCCTGGTCACGGTGTGGAATCGATGATCGCGAAACTTCAGCGTCACGCCGCCGGCCAGCACCTCGTCGCGCCGGAGGCGCCCTCCCACGCGGTCGGCCAACTCCAGGATCGTTCGCCGGATCTGCTCCCGGTCCGCGGTGTCTTCCGCGAATGTGTGCTCGGCACCGATGGACTTCGCCTCCTGTTCCGGCTCCACGGGCCGATCGTCCAGCCCGTTGGCCAGTTCCCACAGGTCTCGGCCGCCCTGGCCCAGCGTGTCTTCGAGCGTGGTGAGCGGCGTCCGAGCGATCTGCCCGATGGTCTGGAAACCCATCTGGTGCAGCCGCGCCTCCGTCTTCGGTCCGACGCCCCACAGCCGGGAGATCGGCAGCGGATCCAGGAACGCCCGCTCCTGGCCGAGCGCCACCATCACGAATCCGTCCGGCTTCCCCAGGTCGGATCCGACCTTGGCCAGAAACTTGTTCGGCGCCAGACCGATCGAGGCCACCAGGCCGAGCTCGGACCGAATCCTGGCCTTCATCATCCGGCCGATCTCCGCCGCGGGTCCGAAAAGCCGCTGGCTGGCCGTCACGTCCAGAAACGCCTCGTCGATGGAGAGCGGCTCCATCAGGTCCGTGTATTCCCGCAGGATGGCGAAGATCCGCTCGGACATCTCGGCATACCGCGCGCCCCGCGGTCGTACGAAGACGGCCGTCGGACACAGCCGATAAGCCCGGCTGATGGGCATGGCGGATCGGATCCCGAACTTCCGCGCCTCGTACGAGCAGGCGGCCACCACCCCCCGTCCCGATCCGCTCCTGGGGTCGGCGCCGACGACCACAGGCTTTCCCCGATAGGCTGGATGGTCGAGTTGCTCGACGGATGCGTAGAAGGCGTCCATGTCGAGGTGGATTATCGATCGAATGGATCGCACTGTCGGCCCAATCCAATGAAGAATTGAAAACCGACAACTGACAACCGAACAATGACCGGTTTTTCATTGTCAGTTTTCGGTTTTACATTAACGGATGTCGGTTGTCGGTTTTGCATTTCCTGCGGCCTACTTGGAAATCGAAAGATCCCGCATCAACTCGTCGATCGTCGCCGGCAGGTAGCTCTCCGGGTTCAGCGGGACCCCGTTCTGCCGGATCTCGAAATGCAGATGAGGGCCCGTCGCCCGGCCGGTGTCTCCAACCCCGCCGATGGCCTGTCCCTGCCGGACCGTGTCCCGTTCGCGAGCGATGATGATGGAAAGGTGCGCATAGACGGTGCGTATGCCGCGCCCGTGCTGCAGGACAACGGCCTTGCCAAGCGGTCCCCCGGTGTCGTTGGCGTAGATCACCTCCGCGTCGGCCGCGGCCACCACCTCCTGGTAATGCGGCGAGCCGATATCGATCCCAGCGTGCAGACGGCCGTTCCGGGGTCCGAACGGGGAGTTGATCCGCCCCTGGATCGGCCAGACGAAGTCAGCATCGGTCTTGACCCGCGGGGGCGATGGAGGCGGCACGGTTGTTGGCGGCGGCAGCGTCAAATCCTCTCGCAACGACCGCTCCAGTGCAGCGCGCTCGTTGTTGTTGAGCTGTCGGAAAACCTCCACCTTCTTGACCGACGTGGCCCCAGGAATGAACAGGCGCTGCCCAACCCTGAGCGGGGCTAAGGGGTTAAGGCGGTTGGTTTCGATCAAGAGGGCCACGGTGACATTGTACGCCTGGCCGATGCGGAAAAGGTTCTGGCCCGGCTGGACAATGTGCGTTACGCCCGTTGGCGTTTGCGGCGCCGTCGTACGAGTCGGCACAGCGCAGGAGGATCCTATGCAGGCAAGGCCGACAAGGACGGCGAACAGGAGGCCGCCGCGTCGCCGGCCCCGAGGGAGAAGCGGAACCCAGCCCCCACGCAGCGCACGTTCGATCTGCGGTCGAGCAGCGCTCATCGAGGGCAATATAGGAGGTTGGGTGAGACCCGTCAACAGCCATATCGGGTTCTTTCCTGTATCGTCAGTAGGCTTGATTGGCTAAGATGATTCCAGGACTAGTGTCCTGTCTCCGAAGTTCGTTGGCGATGTGCCGGGCCTCAGCCCCGCCCCTCTGACGCCTTGGCGCCTCGTCGATGCCGGCTCGCCCTTACCCCGGGTCGGCCGCCAGGGAACCGCGGCCTCCGTGCCGGGGACGGGCTCGCCCGCGGGCGCAGCGTCCTCGGGGCGGCGCTGAGGCCCTGACTCATGCGGCGAATCTCTGGGACAAGACACTAGAAGATCTTTTCGAACCGCAGTTAGGCGGAACTCCCCGCCAAGGAACACGCCCGTGGGCGAAACGAAGAGGGGGAATGCATGGGGCTCCTACACGGCCTGCCCAACACCATCGTGGTGCAAGCGTTCAAGCATTTGCCGTGGCTGGCGTCACGCTGGGCGAAGCGTCACCAGTTCGTCGAGGGCCGCGAGATCCCCTGGACTCCCGTGCGCAAGCCCGTGGCCGAGTCGGTGATCGCCCTCGTGACGACGGCCGGCGTGCATCTCACGTCCCAGGAGCCGTTCGACATGGAGGACCCGGACGGCGACCCGAGTTTTCGCGCGATTCCGTCGGAGGCACGGAAAGAGGACCTGACCATCACCCACAAGTACTACGATCATTCCGCGGCAGACCGAGACATCAACGTCGTCTTGCCGCTGGATCGGATCCGAGAACTGCTCGCGGAAAAGCGAATCGGCGGGATCGCGCCGTTCGCGTACGGCTTCATGGGTCACATCCATGGACCGCACCTCAAGACGCTGACCGAGAGAACGGCCCCGGAAGTTGCCAGGCGCCTGAAGGAGGATCGGGCGGAGGCCGTAATCCTGACACCCGCCTGAGGGCTGTGCAACCAGACCGTGGGTCTGGTCCAGCGGGCGATCGAGGCGGAGGGCATCCCGACCGTCGGCATCAGCATCCTGAAGGAGGTCACCCAGAAGGTGCGGCCCCCCCGGTCGGTGTTCCTGCGGTATCCGTTCGGGCATCCGCTGGGGGAAGCCTTCAACGTCGCGACAGCAGCGGACCATCCTCCGCGACGCGCTGGCCGGGCTGGAAACCATCACAGCGCCGGGGACCATCCTGGAGCCGGGCTATCCGTGGCGAAAGCACCACTTTGACAGGGCGATCAGCACCCGCCGGGAGGGAACCGCGCATGCCCCACTACTATGACTCGGATCATCTGGCCAAGTTCGGGACGATCGCCGAAGGCAGCAAGGAGTTGGCGACCAAATTCTTCGACTGGTACGGCGCCGTATTTCAGGAGGGGGCTCTCAGCGAGCGGGAGAAGTCGTTGATCGCCCTGGCGGTGGCGCACGCCGTGCAGTGCCCGTATTGCATCGATGCCTACTCGAAGACGTGTCTCGAGAAGGGCGCCGACCTGGACCAGATGACCGAGGCGGTGCATGTGGCGGCAGCGATCCGCGGGGGTGCCAGCCTGGTGCACGGCGTCCAGATGCTGGAGCACGCTAAGAAGGCGGGCATGTAAGTGAGTGCCCCCATAGAACTGGCCATCCTGGAGGAGCTTGCGTCCGCCGAGAGTGGGCCGAAGCGCACCAAGAGCCTCCGAGCCCGGGGGTCGACCCTGGCCCCACCGGAGGCGCAGCTTCTCGTATTGGACGACCTCCCGCTCGAGCGGGGGGACTTCGACGCCGCCCTGGCGGCTTGTGGGTGGCGCGAGCTGCGGCCCGCGCCGCTGGAGATCCTGCAGATCAACGTCGGCCGGCTCTGCAACATGACCTGCCGGCACTGTCACGTAGATGCGGGACCGGATCGGGTCGCCGAGAACATGGATCGAGAGACCATCGACCTGTGCCTCGCGGCCCTGGACAAGACCGCGGCCCACACGGTGGACATCACGGGGGGCGCCCCCGAGTTGAACCCGCACTTCCGATATCTGGTCGACCAGTGCGTCGCCCGCGGCAAGCACGTCATCGACCGCTGCAACCTGACGATCCTGCTTCTCCCGCGCTTCGCGGACCTGCCGGCCTGGTTCGCCGAGCGGGGGGTCGAGGTGGTCTGTTCCCTGCCCCACTGTCGCAAGCGCAACACCGACAGCCAGCGCGGCGATGGGACGTTCGACAAATCCATCGAGGCGCTCCGTCGATTGAATGCCGCGGGCTACGGCCACGGGGACCCGCGGCGGCGACTGACCGTGATGGCGAACCCGGCCGGCGCCTTCCTCGCGGCGCCCCAGGCCGCCCTGGAGCGCGAGTGGAAGGTCGACCTTGCCCTAAATCACGGTATCACCTTCGACCGGTTGATCACGTTGAATAACATGCCCATCAGTCGATTTCTCGACTGGCTGGTCGAGACCGGCAACCTGCAGGAATACATGGAGCGGCTGACGAACCTCTTCAATCCGGCGACCGTGGCGGGCCTGATGTGCCGGAACACGCTGTCGGTGTCCTGGGACGGCACGCTGCACGATTGCGATTTTAACCAGATGCTCGACATCCCCGTGGCGACGGGCGACGGGCGACGGCCCCACATCCGCGACTTCGACCCCGATGCGCTTCAGGCCCGGCGGATCCGGACGCGGCGCCACTGTTTCGGGTGCACCGCTGGGGCAGGCAGCTCCTGCGGAGGCGCCACGGCGTGAGCCCACGCCGCCGCCTGGCCCGAATTCGACACCCCGGAGCCCAGTCGACGAATTGCCCAGGTGATGATTTACCCTGTTGCCCAGTTGCCCAATCGACTAATCGACAAATTGACCATTCGACCAGTTTCCCATCGGCCTAATTGACGAATCGACCAATTGACCAATCGCCCAACTCATATGACACCCACATCGCACAACGGACCGGAGACTCGCAAGTCCGGTTGGGGAATTAAGCCGATCCTCGCGCTGCTCGCGATCGTCGGTATCCTGATCGTGGCTCGCTCCCTCGATGTCCAGGTCCATCTCATCGCTGCCCTGGAACGGATACAGGATCTCGGTGCGTGGGGCGCGGTGCTGTTCGCCCTCCTCTATACGCTCGCCGCCGTTCTCCTTCTGCCTGGCGTCATCTTAACGCTGGGGGCCGGGGCGGCCTTTGGAGTGGTCAAGGGTGCGATCCTCGTCTCGTGCTCCGCGACCCTGGCGGCGACGGCGGCGTTCTTCGTCGGCCGGTATCTTGCCCGGGGCTGGGTCGTGAAGCGGATCGAAGCCAATCCCCGCTTCAAGGCGATCGACGAGGCCGTCGCCGGCGAGGGGTGGAAGATCGTGGGCCTGACCCGCCTGTCCCCCGCATTCCCGTTCAACCTCCTGAACTACGCCTTCGGGGTGACCCGGGTCTCGCCGCGCGACTACATCCTGGCATCCTGGATCGGCATGATGCCGGGCACGCTGATGTATGTGTACATCGGGTCGCTCGCCGGCGACCTCGCAACCCTTGGGGCCGGCGGGCACGTGCGCACCCCGGCGGAATGGGCGCTTTCCGTTATCGGCCTCCTCGCGACCGTCGCCGTGACCGTGTACGTGACACGTCTCGCGCGGTCGGCACTCAAACAGCGCATCGCCGATTGACCGAAAAAAGGACGTTCCATGAATCAGAGCGGGGACGGTGCCGAGCACTCCGTCGTCGTGGAACCCTGGGATGAGCACAACCGGGTCCTGGTCCGGAACGTCCACCCGGACGACTGGGTGAACCCGGAACCTGCCCCACGTTACAATCTCGTGGTCATCGGCGCGGGGACCGCAGGCCTCGTCACAGCCGCCGGCGCCGCCGGTCTGGGGGCAAAGGTCGCCCTGGTCGAGCGACACCTCATGGGCGGGGATTGCCTGAACGTCGGCTGCGTCCCCTCCAAGGCTCTTCTCCGTGCCGCCCGCGCCTGGACGGATGTCCGGGATGCCGGCGCATACGGCGTGGACGTCCCCGCGGGGATCCGGGTGGGTTTCCCGGCCGTCATGGAGCGGATGCGCCGGCTGCGAGCCGGCATCAGCCGGAACGACTCGGCCCGGCGCTTTCGTGAATTGGGCGTGGATGTCTTCCTGAGCAAAGGGCGCTTCTCGGGCCCGGATACAGTCGAGGTCGCTGGGAAGACCCTGCGATTCAAGAAGGCGGTCATCGCCACCGGGGCCCGGGCCGCCGTGCCGCCGATTCCCGGGTTAACCGACGCGGGCTATCTGACCAACGAGACGATCTTCAATCTGACCGAATTGCCGGGCCGCCTGGCCGTGATCGGCGCCGGGCCCATCGGCTGCGAGTTGGCACAGGCGTTTGCGCGATTTGGAAGCCGGGTGTATCTTATTGAGGCCCAGCACGGCATCCTGCCCAACGAGGATCGCGACGCCGCGGAGATCGTCTTGCGGGCGCTGGTCCGGGACGGCGTCACACTCTTATGCTGTGGCGGCGATCTCAAGGTCACCAAGACGGTGGACGGCAAACGCCTGACGGTCGATTCCCATGGGCAGCATTACGACATCTCGGTGGACGAGATCCTGGTCGGCGTGGGGCGCCGGCCGAACGTCGAGGGCCTCGACCTGGACACGGTCGGCGTCGCCGTCGAGAAGACCGGCGTGAAGGTCAACGACCGGCTCCAGACCACCAACCCGCGCATCTACGCCGCCGGGGACATCTGCTCCCCGTACAAGTTCACCCACGCCGCGGACTTCCAGGCGCGGATCGTGATCCAGAACGCCCTCTTCTTCGGGCGCGCCAAGGCCAGCGCCCTCACCGTTCCGTGGTGCACGTACACCGATCCCGAGGTCGCGCATGTCGGAATGTACGAGCGAGAGGCACAGGCCAAGGGGCTTCCTGTGCGGACCTTCGTGCAGGAGCTGGGCGACGTCGACCGGGCCGTGCTGGACGGCGAGACGGAAGGATTCGTCAAGGTCCTCGTCCGGGCAGGGACGGACAGGATCCTGGGGGCGACGGTCGTCGCGCGGCACGCGGGCGAGATGCTTCCGGAGCTGACCCTGGCCATCGGTCAGGGGCTGGGTCTGGGGAAGATCGCCTCCACGATCCACTCGTATCCAACCCAGGCCGAGGCCATCCGGAAGCTCGGAGACCAGTACAATCGGACCCGGCTGACGCCATTCCTCAAGAAGGCGTTCCAGAAGTGGCTGACCTGGACTCGGTAGGCCCGCAGAAAACCGTTTCGTCCACGCGAGGGTCGGCCCTCCCGCCTGTGGAGACCCGTCCCGGTCGCTGGCGGCCCTCTCATCTGGCGTCCTTGCGATCCTCGCCGGCATCGTCCTCGTCTGGGCTCTCGGGGTCTACGAGTACCTCCGGCTGGAGAACCTCGCCCGCCTCCAGCGCTGGGTGGACGGCCTCGGCCCCTGGGCGCCGGTCGCCTTCGTGACCGCGTACATCGCCATGGAACTACTCTTCGTCCCCGCCCTCCCGCTCACCATCCTGGCCGGGATCGCTTTTGGGCCCCTCTGGGGCACGGTGCACACGTGTATCGCCGCCACCATCAGCGCGGCACTGGCGTTCTTGATCACGCGGCACGGGGGGCGCCGGATGGTAGAACGATGGATCGCCGGACACCCGCGTTTGGCGCGGATCGACGAGGCGGTGGCCGAGCACGGCTGGTACATCTTGGCGTTCACGCGCCTCGTACCCATCTTCCCTTTCAACCTGCAGAACTACGCCTACGGCCTGACCCGCATCGGATTCCTGACGTACCTGGTCGTCACGGCGGTCTTCATGATCCCTGGCACGGCAGCGCTCGTCATCGCCGGCGACGCCTTGGTGGTGGGCGATGCGAACCTCGGATGGCTCGTCGGCTACCTCGTCATCGCCGGCGTCGTCCTGGCCCTCCTCTACGTCATCCCCCACCGCCTGGGCGCCCGCCGCGGCGTCACGGACCAACTCCACCGCTCGGAGTAGCCGTTGGTGACCGGGCACGGTTACGGTGTACGGACCCGCGAGCGGCGAACACCGGCCTTCGCCCCCTCTCGGAATCCTCAGTGACGGCGTTCAAAGACCGGGTCGGTGGTTGGCGCGAGCAAGAGCCCGGCACGATCTATCCGCGCCAGCCGGGGACCTGGATGAGTTCGCGCTGGGGGAGTTTCACGGAGGTGAGCTTGCCGCCGAAGACGCAGCCGGTGTCGATCCCGATGCGGTCGTCCGCCATCATCACCTGGCGGAGCGGAGTGTGGCCGAAGATCACCGGCTTGGGGTATTTGCCGATGAATTTGAAGAACTCGTGGCGGATCCAGATGAGATCGTGGGCTCCCTGCTCCGCCACGGGGACCATCGGGCGGATCCCGGCGTGGACGAACAGGTAGTCGGGGGTTTCGTACATCGGACGCAGGCTGTGGAAGAAGGCCAGATGCGCCGCCGGGATGTGGTCGGGGTCCCCGCCGTAGCTTGCCAGGGTGGCCCGGCCTCCGTTCTCCAGGTAGATGTCCTCCTCCTCGCCGGCCAGAAAGTCCAGCAGCATCCGCTCGTGATTCCCCATCAGGAAGACGCACCGATGAGGCAGCGCGAGCAGCCGGTCCACGACCTCGCGGGACTGCGGGCCGCGGTCAATGTAATCGCCGACGAAGACCAGCTCGTCCTCCGGACGCGGCGCGATCTTTTCCAGCAGTTGATCCAGGGGCTCGAGGCACCCGTGGATGTCCCCGATGGCGTACGTCGCGGGCCGGTCGTCGGCCGGCGTCTCCTTGGTCGGTTGCGAACCCGCAAGCCACCGCGGCAACTGCATGGCGCCCTCAAGGTTTTTGGGCCGCGCCGTCCGGCGCGGAGGGGATGCGAACTGTTCGCGCTCCGTCAGGCCGCCGGCACGGCGGTCCGCGCGACCGCGGTCCAGAGGATCGCCAGCTTGGTCAGGCCGCAGGTGATCCGGTCGTCCTGGGCCATGGTCAGGGCCTCGGCGAAGGGAAACGCCCGCCGCTCCAGGTATTCGTCCGGATCCGTCGGGAGCGGGTCCGGAATCAACTCGTCGGCGAGATAGACGTGGATGACCTCATCCAGATACGCGTTGTTCGGCCAGAAGCTTCCCAGCCGCCGCAGCCGGCCGGCGCGGAACCCGGCCTCTTCGCGCAGCTCGCGCTGCGCCGCCTCGTCCGGGGATTCGCCCGGGTGCATCCCACCGCCGGGAATCTCCCAGCAGAAGCCGCCGGTCACGTGACGGTACTGCCGGATCAGGATCACTTCCCCGTCCGCGGTGAGCGGCACGATGCCGGCGCTCTGGCCGAGCTGCATGACGGGGTAGTGTCGCTCGCCCCCCTCGGGTAACCGGATCCAATCTTCCCGGATCAGCACACGGTCGTGCTGGTGCAGCGTCCGGCTTCCCAGGCGCTTCCACGGCTTGAGGTCGTCCATGCGCTCGGTCTTTCGGACGTGTTCACCGTCCGCCCATCACGGTGCAGCCGTGAACGCGGCATGCCAAAGGGTGCGCTGCGTTAGGAGCCGTTACGAAATAACCTATACATCTCTTTCTATTTCGTTACGGCTCCTTATGCCGTTTCGGAATGTCTCCGCTCAACTAATTCTTTGACAACGGCTTACGAGAACAGCAGATGCGGGTCGTCCACCTTGAGAACGTCCTGCACGTAAAACGCCTGCCCGTACTTCGCACCGACCTGCGCCCCTAGATAACCGGCGAACGCCTCCAGGCGGGTCGGGAAGAATTTCGGCCGATCCGATCGGTCGAACTGCGATTTGTGATTGGCCAGCGCCTTGATCGCTTGCGGGAACTCCTCGTCCACGGGCACGATGAAGGTGGGCCGCATGAACGGGGGCAGGAAGTAGTACAGCATCTTCTTCACTGCGTGCGCCGGCCCCTCCGCCGGATATTTCTCCAGGTGTGCGAAGTTCACGCCGTGGGAGACGACGTGGCCGCAGGCGATGTGGTCCGCGTGCCCGCGCCCCCGTCCCGGCTCCAGCCCGTAGTAGGGCGCCAGGACGATCTGCGGCCGGTATTTCCGGACCAGCGAGGCGACCACCAGCCGGTTCGCCTGCGAGTCTTCCAGGCGCGTGTCGCCCAGGTCCAGGACCTCGTGGACGTCCAGCTTGAGGTCGCGCGCGGCGCGCTGGGTCTCCTCGCGCCGGATCTCGGGCGTGCCGCTGCCCATATCGCCCTCGGTCAGGATGATCATGCCGGTGCGGTACCCCCGGGCCTTCATCTTCAAGAGGAAGGCGCCGGTGCCGATCTCGGCGTCGTCGGGGTGCGGACCAAACGTCAGGAAATGGAGTGGCTCCTGCATGGGGTTTCCTCTCTGGTTCGATCGTCGGCAGGGACCGCGGCCGGGTCCCGCCCATGAACCGATCCCATCACCGTCCCGCAACGGTGGGGGGTGGTGTACTGCTCGCTCGCCTCCTGCCCCGTCGGCGGGGCGGAGTGGCGTGGGTCGGGGGGAAGAGTAGGAGGGCAAACCCGAAAAGTCAATCCCGGGACCGCCACACTTGCCCCCGCGCACTGCGTCAGATCTTGACGAACTCGCCCAGCATGGGCGTGTGGACCTCCGGGATGCCCATGGCGGTGAGCCGCGCCCCGAACGCCAGCGACTGCTCCTCTTCCCCGTGGACCAGGAACGTCCGGCGCAGCTTTCCCCGGCACCGCGTCACGAAGTCCAGCAGGTCGTCCCGGTCGGCATGGGCGCTGAAGGCGTCCATCACCACCACTTCCGCCTCCAGCGCACGCTCCACGCCGAAGATCTTCACGACCGATTGCCGCTCGGCGATCCGGCGACCCAGGGTGTGTTGCGCCTGGAAGCCGATGATCAGCACCATGTTCTTGGCGTCCTCGACCGCGTTGCGCAGGTGGTGCAGGATGCGCCCCGCTTCGCACATCCCCGAGGCGGAAATGATCATCATCGGGCCTTCCTGGCCGTTCAGCGCCTTGGAGTCCTCCACGTCACTGATGTAGCGGAGGTTCCCGAAGCCGAAGGGATCCCCGTTCTGGTGCAGGAAGGCCCGCGTCTCCTCGTCGAAGCATTCGGGGTGCAGCTTGAAGATCTCCGTGATCTTCACCGATAACGGGCTGTCCACATAGATGGGGATCTGGGGGATGGCCTTCCGGACGGTCAACCGATGCAACGCATAGACGAACTCCTGGGTGCGCTCCAGGGCGAAGCTGGGCACCAGGATCTTCCCCTTGCGCTCCACCGCGCGGTTCACGATCGCCGTCAACTGCTCCTCCATCCCGGACATGGGTGAGTGCAGCCGGTCGCCGTAGGTGGTCTCCAAGAGGAGGACGTCGGGCGACTCGGGGATCTCCGGGTCCCGCAGGATGGACATGTTGCGGCGGCCCAGGTCCCCGCTGAACACCAGCCGCAGTCGGTCAGGGGCCCGGTCGATATCGAGCTGGACGATGGCCGACCCCAGGACGTGCCCGGCATCCAGGAAGGTGCAGGTGATCCCGGGCAGGACCGGCATCGGCTGGTGGTAATCCAGCGTCCGGAAGCGGCTCAAGGCTTTCAGGACATCCGCCTCGGAGTACAACGGAACGACCGGCTCCTCCAGTTGGTCGGCGTACTTCCGGTTGATGAACTCCGCGTCCGACTCCTGGATGCGCGCCGAATCTCGCAGCATGACGCTGCACAGATCCCGCGTCGCCGGCGTGCAGGTGATGCTCCCCCGGAAACCATGCTTCACCAGCGTCGGGATGTTCCCCGAATGGTCAATGTGGGCGTGGGAGAGCACCATGGCGTCCACCCCGCGGGGATCGAACGGCAGGTTACGGTTCCGCTCGTTCGCCTCGCGCCGTCGGCCTTGGTAGAACCCGCAGTCCAGCAACAGCCGGACGCCGTCGAATTCCAGCAGGTGCTGCGATCCGGTGACCGTACGGGCTGCTCCCGCGAAGAAGATTCGCATGTCTTTCCTCCGGAAAGAGTCGAGTGGTTAACTGGTCGATCGGTCAATTCGGTACAGAAGGGCCTCTCTCCCGCTCCGTTTGACCTATCGACCCGTCGACGAGTTGACGGCTCGACGTCACTCCGCCAGCACGGCGAGCGTCTCCGTGAGCACATCCATGCCCCGCACGATGTCCTCGGGTGAGGCGTACTCGTCGGGGTTGTGGCTGATACCCCCGCGGCATGGGATGAAGATCATCCCGGCCGACGCGATCCGCGCCATGTTCATGGCGTCGTGCCCCGCGCCGCTGGGCATGCGCTGGAAGGCGTATCCCAGCCGGCGGCAGGCGCCCTCGATCGTCCCGATGACCGCAGGATCCATCGGAACGGGAGTGTCGGCCGAGACGGTCTCCACCTGAACTCGCGTCCCCTCGCTCGCCGCGATCCGCCTGGCCGCCTCCACGATGGCCTCGGCCGTCTCGGAAAGGCTCGCCTCGTCGATGCCGCGGACATCCACCCAGAGTTCCGCCCGGCCGGGCACCACGTTCAGCGCGCCGGGGGCGATCTTCAAGATTCCCACCGTGCCGACGATCCGGCGGTCGGCCCGCTTCTTGGCTTCCGCTTCGACGGCAAGCACCAGGTGCGAAGCGGTGACCAGGGCGTCCCGCCGCTTGCCCATGGGGGTGGCGCCCGAATGGGAGGCGACGCCTTCCACGGTGAGCTTCAATCGGATCGGGGCGGCGATCGCCTCGACCACACCGATGGGAATCCCGGCCTGCTCGAGCACGAAGCACTGCTCGATGTGGACCTCGACGAAGGCCTTCAGCTCTCCCGTCCTCCGAGCCGCCTCGGGTAGCCGCGCCAGGTCCAGGCCGCGGGCGGCCAGGACTTGAGCGAGCGGCGCGCCGGTCTGGTCCTTCAACCGCTGCCAAGCGTCCACGGTGGCCATGCCACTCATGGCCTTGCTGCCCATGGTATGAATTCCGAACCGGCTCGACTCCTCGCCGCGGAAGACGATCAGCTCCAAGGGATGTCGGAAGCGACCGCGCGCCTTGAGCCGCATCAGCGCGCCGAGACCGGCCACGCTCCCGACGCCGCCGTCGTAGTTTCCACCCTCGGGCACCGTGTCGAGGTGCGACCCGGTCGCCACCGCCGGCGCGCCGGGATCGGTCCCGTCCAGCCGTCCGATCAGGTTTCCCCAGGCGTCCGTCCGGACCACCAGACCCGCCTGGCGCATCAGCCCGGCAAAGTGGTCGCACGCCGCCCAGTCCGCATCCGAAAACACCAGGCGGTTGAAGCCCCGCTCCCCCTTGCCGAACCGTCCGATCGCCTCGAACGTCGCTTCCACCCAGGGCCGATCCATGGTCGCGCTCCTCCACCGGCGCATGGCGCCAAGCGCATAGCGTCCGACCTCTTTGCTCTTGGCGCTCTGCGCTTTGCCCTCTGCGCTTTGCCTGCTGCCCGCTGTCTGCTACTCTCTCCCCGTCCTTCCCCAATTGACCAATTGACAAATCGACCAATTGCCCCTGTCCCTATCGCTGTCGCCCCGTTGTGCTATACTCTGGCACCCTACCGCCTGCTGCTCACGAAAGGAACACCTCATGCCGCGGACCGCCGCCGAGATCAACCGCATCGTCCGCACGCTGACCCGGACCAGCCGACGCTGGAACCCGACCGCCGTCGGCATCGTGGCGCAGGAATCCCGAGATCCCTTTCAGGTGCTCGTCTCGTGCCTCATCAGCCTGCGCACCAAGGACGAGGTGACCGGCGAGGCCTCCGCCCGCCTCTTTCGCCTGGCCCGGACCCCGCGGACGATGGTTGATCTCCCCGCTTCCACCATCGCCCGGACGATCTACCCGGCAGGATTCTACCGGACCAAGGCTCGAACGATCCGGGAAATCTGTCGAACCCTCATCGGGCGGCACGGCGGACAGGTTCCCGCCACCATGGAAGAATTGCTGGCGCTCAAGGGCGTCGGCCGCAAGACGGCCAACCTGGTCCTGACCATCGGCTTCGGCAAGCCTGGGATCTGCGTGGACACCCACGTCCATCGGATCAGCAACCGACTGGGAATCGTCGAGACCAAGACGCCTGAGCAGACCGAGTTCACTCTCCGCCAGGTCCTCCCCCGGCAACACTGGATCCCCTACAACGACCTCTTGGTCACCTTCGGCCAGAACCTCTGCAAACCCATCTCGCCGCTCTGCAGCGCCTGCCCGGTGCACGACGACTGCCCTCAGCTCGGTGTGGGCGTGCGTCGCTGAGCCGTTTTCAAAGGTCGCCGGACAATCGGGAAGCCTTCGCCGCCGGTGAGCCTGGCTGAGTATCATGCCCGATCCGCTTGGCGCATCCGATTCACCAAGGCGTGGGCCTGGCGGAGCGGTTCCGGGATGCGATACCGGGGAGCGCAGGCGAGGACCGTCGTCACCGCCGTGGCGAGGCTCACCCGGTGTCCCGCGGACACGAAGACGGGAGACGTTGCCTCGCGGGTCCGGACCGCCGCGCCGATCACCTCGCCGTCGTGCACGAGGTCCGAGAGGCTCCCCCGCCGCTGCCCCGGCTCCCGATAGGCCCCGATCAGCACGCTCTTGGCGCAGCCGACGGTCGGCCGGTTGATCCAGAGTCCGAAATGGCTGGCCAAGCCGAACCGCCGGGGATGGGCATGGCCGTGGCCGTCGCAGAGCAGGCAATCGGGCCGCGTCGCGAGCCGTGTCCACGCCTCCAACCCCGCCGGGGCCTCTCGGAACGACAGCAGACCGGGAACGTACGGAAACTCGGCCCGGGTTCGCACGCTGGCCGTTTCCACCTCCGACAGATCCGGCAGCCGAAGGACGACGATCGCGGCGTAGATCCAGGGGGACCCCTTGTCGTAGGAGACGTCCATCCCCGCGACCAGCCGCGGCGTTCGCAATCCGACATCCCGCCGCACCACGCGCGGGGCCAGTTCCCGCTGAAGGCGAATGGCCTCCTCTGGAGTCACATCCCAGGTGTGGAAGCGGCGGCTTCGCATGGCGCGTGATGTCAAGGGTGAGGGGTGAGGGGTGAGGAGGGGCGAGTCGGGGGCGATTTGGAATCGAGCACGCGGCCGTGGCGAAACGAGTAGTGCCGGTACCGGGCGGACATGTGCGAGCCGACGGACCCCAGGATGACCACCAGCGACAACAAGAGAACCCGCTGATCCCACCAGAGGCCCGCCAGCGCGGTGAGCGCCGCCTTGGCGATCACCAGCACCCCCATCCCCTGGTACACCCAATCGCACGACCGATACAGTTCCAGCAGAATGAGGCCCAGGCCGCTCCCGACCGTGACGACCAGCAGCGGAACCAGGCGCTGCGGCGCCACGTCGAAGGCGTGCCCCCCGAGGAGGAGGCTCGACGCGAGCAGATGGAGGGTACGAAATCCGATGCTGATCCCGCGATTGTACGGGAGCGCGCGCGGCGGAGAGGGGAACAAGAGCGCCGAGACCCGAAGGGCCATGGTCACCGTCTACTGTTTTGGAAACCCCGGATCGGCTTTGATCCGGCGGATCCGCGCCAGGTGCTTTGCCTCGTGCGCCCCCTCGACCGACAGCCATTGGTAGAAGTTCAGGTCGCCGAGCTGGAAGTGCGGCAGCGTGACGTTCCCGACCACCCGGCCATCCGCCCGCCGGGTCACGTCCAGCAACCGATCCCGACTCTCCTCGAGACCGACCAGGAGGCGCTCCAACGGGCGATCCGGCGACGGCATCACGGATTCGGGGGACGAGGCCGCGCGATTGTAGGCCTCGAGGTCGATGAGCTGCGGTGGGATGTCCAGAGTGCCGGGTTGCCCGATCTGGCCCAGGCCCGCGGCTTGCTGCAAGAGGCGGGAGATCGTGCGGGTGATGCTCCGTTCCGCCAGACACAGGTGGTCCAGGATCTCGCCGATGGACCAGCGGCCCGGCGCCGCCCGGAAGCCGAGCTGCGCCTCGCTGAGGCCGCGCACCTCGCTCGTCAGCGCGACGCGGACGGCGACGTTCTCTCCCCAGAGTCCCGCCAAGATCGTGGACGACCAGACACTGGCACTCTCCTCGACGGTCATGGCTCCTCCGCACTGCCTCGGGGTCGTGTCACGGTTTTGCGCTATCGGTCTCCAGGCCGGGGCGAACCTTGCGCCACACGGCGCCCAAGATGCGGTCCGCCAGCCGGGGGGCCACCGCATTCAGGATCACCAGCGCGCGCGCCGGCCGATAGATCATCACCTCGGCGCGGGGACGGCGGACGCATCGCGTGATCGCGTCGGCAACCTGCGCCGGAGAAAAGATCGGGCCTGCCGCCGCGAACTGCAGCGGCGAGCGGGCGCCGGCCACCGCGAAGAACTCGGTGGTGGTGGAGACCGGACAGACGACGCTGACCCGGATTCCGGCGCTCGCAAGCTCCAGCCGCAGGGCCTCCGAGAGGGCGACCTGGGCGAACTTGGTGGCCGAATAGACGCCGTTCCCGGGCGTGGCCCTCTTCCCCACAATCGAGGAGATGTTGATGATGTGGCCGCTCCCCTGTCGGCGCATGTGGGGCACCGCGGCTTGCACCCCGTGGAGAGTCCCCATCACGTTGATCTCGAACAGGTGACGAGCCTCGTCAGGCGGCGTGGTTTCTACGGGGCCGAAGTATCCGAGCCCCGCGTTGTTCACCAGGACATCCACGCGGCCGAAGGTCGTGACGGCCTCTTCCACGAGCCGCCGCACTTGGTCCGGCTCCCGCACATCGGTCTCGACCGCGCGCGCCGTCCCGCCCATCCGCCGGATGCCGTCGGCCACCTCGGAGAGCCGCGCCACGCGCCGTGCGCCGAGGACGACCAGCATCCCCTCGGCGGCGAATCGCTCCGCGGTGGCCTGACCGATCCCGCTGGATGCCCCCGTGATGACCGCGACCCGCCCCTTGAGATTCTTACCCATCGTTCGCGCCTCGGCGCCTCATGAGTCAATTCGTCAATTTGGCGATTGGTCAATTAGGAACCAGTTGACCAGTTGACTCCCCAATCTCGGCTCTCGGCTCTCGGCTCTCCGCACTAGACTCGCGGCTCGCGGCTCTAGGCTCTCAGCTCTCCGCACTACGCGCCAAACTTCGTCAACCGCTCGGCGTAGCCCATGGCGATCGGCATCAACTCGGCCGCGCGCAGGTGTCCGAGACCGCCGAACCGGCACTCTCGCTCCGAGAACCCTTTGGCGCCGTCCGGTCGGCACCACTGCGACCAGAGGAGGACCGGCACCGGGTGCCAGCTATGAGCCTTGTAGACCGCGGGCGTGGAATGGTCGCCCGTGACGATGAGGACATCCGGCTTGAGCCCGAGGAGTCGCGGGATCTCGCGATCCACTTCCTCGATCACGTGGACCTTCTTGTCGAAGCTCCCGTCTTCCCCGTAGCTGTCGGTCTTCTTGATGTGCATGAAGAAGAAGTCGAAGTCGGCAAAGCGCTTCTCCAGTGCCGCGAACTCGTCGGCCACCGTGTCGCCCACCGGGATCGGCTCCATGCCCACCAGCCGCGCCAGGCCGCGGTACATCGGATAGACCGCGATGACACCCGCCCGCACGCCGTAGATCTCCGTCAGCTTCGCGATCTTCGGATAGCGCGAGAAGCCGCGCAGGAGCACCATGTTGGCCGGATGCTCGTTCGCCAGGGCCTTGCGCGCCTCCGCCGCGAACTGGTTGGCCACCTCGGCCGCGCGCGCGGCGTGGGGCAGCTCGGCCCGGACCGGGAGCGGCGGCTTGCCGATCTCCTGCGGGTCGGTCTCGGAGAGTCCCTCCTCCAGCCCCTCGCCGCGGAAGAGCACCACGAACCGATGCTCGCGCACCGGTTTCACCACCAGCTCGATGCCGGGGATCCGGATGGTCTCCAGGATGGCGCAGAGCTTGGCGCAGGTCTCCGTCGGGATGCGGCCGGCCCGCCGGTCGGTGATCAGCCCCTGCCCGTCCACCGAGCAGAAGTTCCCGCGGGCCGCCAGGTCCTGGCCGCCCATGGGGACGTCGATCCCCACGGCCTCCAGGACGCCGCGGCCGATGCGGTACTGCAGCGGGTCGTACCCGAAGACCCCGAGGTGCCCCGGCCCGCTCCCCGGCGTGATGCCGGGCGCCACCGGATCCGCCAGCCCCAGCGTCGCCCGGGCCGCCAGGGCATCGAGGTTCGGCGTCTGCGCCGCTTCCAGCTCGGTCTTGCCGTCGAACGCGCGGGGCAGGCCGCCCAAGCCGTCCATCACCAGCAGAACGATCTTCGTCTGCGCTGGTCGCGCCAAGGCCTTCAAATCGTCGAGAGGTATCATCCAGACCTCCAGGCAGGCTTTGCGTTGTCGGATTCGAGCCGGGCGGGATCATATCAACATGGGCGGGAATCGTCCAGCGCTCCGCGCGAGCGTCCACGGACAGGTCCTGGATGCCATCCCGGCCCTGTGCTGAGAGTTCGCCACCCACCTATTTCACCCCTGAACGGATCTCACTTCGCCGCCTTGACCAATGCCGAGAACTTCTCCAGGGCCTTCGCCCGACGGGCGATCATCTCGGCCCGCCACTCCGCGAGGCGCGCGACGTCGGCATCGCCCGCCGCGAAGTGCTTCCGGCAGTTGCCGATGACCGGCGTCTCGGCGTCCTGGGCCGCGCGGCACGCCGCGGCGAGATGGGGGGCCACGGCGGCGGGGATCAGGGCCACGCCGTGGGTGTCGGCGTGGAGGAGCTCGCCGGGGTGGACGGTGAGGCCGCCCACCTCCACCGGGCATGCGACCGCTTCGACATGGATATAGGCGTGGGAGACGAGCAGGCAACTCGCGAAGTATTCGAAGTCGAGGTGCTTGACCTCGTCGAGATCCCGCACGCCCCCGTTGGTGACGACGCCGACGCAGCCGAGGGACCGATGGATGGAGACCTGCACCTCGCCCCAGAAGGAGCCCGTCGGTTCGGGATCCACGTCCTGCAGCACCGTCACGGTCGGCTTGGGGGCCGCCTTGACGGTGGCGTAGTACTGCGCGGCCAGGGGCTTCTGCGCCTCGGTCGGCGGGGTCGTCGCCGCGATCTTGGCGGTCACGGCGTACCCGACCATCCGCCGGCCGTTGTCGAAGACCTTCCGGATCCCTGGCTTCATGAATCCTTGGGTCTTGGGCTGCACACCGAAGAACTCGATGGCGTTGGCGATGGTCGGGGTGTCGAACTCCTTCAACTCCTCAATCTGTGCCGCGGTGAGCATGGCGTGTCTCCTCGTAAGTGGGTCGCTCCTCGAGTTGTCGAACGGATCGGGTTCGTGGACGATGCGGATGGTATCATAGAGCCCGCTGCGACTTTCTCGCTAGACCAATTTCCGCGGGGGCAGGTCAGGCAGGCCACCCCTGCACGTGTGGACTATAACTCTGTGTTGGACAACGCGCGCTCGATGCGTCGATCCGGCACAAGGGTGGCGTGCCGTAACGCACGGATCGGCGGCGGCCGGCTTTCCCGTTGACAGCCGCAACCGGGGCGCCAGATACTAGCCCGCATTGTTCGCGAACACGACTCGCGACCAATGCGGGCTTAATAAGAACCTTTGAGCGCTGGGGGTCCGGAACGGATCAGGTGTCGCCGGTACAGGTAAGCCCGGATCCTTCACGAGTCCTTCGTGAAGAATCCGGGCTCGGCCATACGGGGCGCGGCCGGGAGCGCGTCCCGCGGCGTGGCCTCTCTGGCTCCCAGAGAACGGCAGGCGTCCCTGTCCTGTTCTCGCCTTCGCGATCCATTACTGTCGGCGGCGACGAGGTGGTCGATGAACCCTAACCGGCTCCAGAGTGTGCTGCGCAAGATGGCGGATGGCGGCATTTCGCAGATGGTCGTGTCCGATCCGGCGGCCATCTACTACCTGACGGGCAAGTGGATTCACCCCGGTCAACGAATGCTGGCGCTGCGTCTCAGTCGCACCGGACGGCATGCGCTGTTCGTCAATGAGCTGTTTTCGGTCCCGGAAGAGCTGGGCGTGGAGAAGATCTGGATCAACGATAACCAGGATGGGGTGGAGTTGCTCGCGGGGTCGCTGGACATCGAGCGCACCGTGGGGATTGACAAGACCTGGCCGGCCCGTTTTCTCTTGCGACTGATGGAGGTGCGGCCGAGCCACCACTTCGTCAACGCCTCCGCGATTCTCGACCGGCTTCGCATGCGGAAGGACGCGGAGGAACGGGAGTTGATGCGGGAAGCATCCCGCTTGAACGACCTCGCGCTCGCGAGAATCGTCGCCTTGCTCCCGAAGCGGTATTCGGAGAAACGCCTGGCCCAATGCGTGCCGGAGATTTACGAGGAGTTGGGCGCGGAGGGGTGCTCCTTCGAGCCGATCATCGCGTACGGACCGAACGCGGCCGAATCGCACCACGCGCCCGACCGCCGTCTCCTGAATACAGGCGACAGCGTGATCATCGACATCGGCTGCCGGAAGGACTCGTACTGCTCCGACATGACGCGGACGGTGTTCTACCAGCAGGCGCCCGAGGATGCCCGCGCCGTGTACGCCATCGTGCTGGAAGCGCAGCGCCGGGCAATTGCCATGGTGCGACCCGGGGTGCGATTCTGCGACATCGATGCGGCCGCCAGGGACCATATCGCGGCGGCCGGGTACGCCGCGCAGTTTACCCACCGAACGGGGCACTCCATCGGTCTCGACGTGCACGAGTCCGGCGACGTGTCGGCGGCCAACACCGACCCAGTCCAGCCGGGAATGGTCTTCTCCATCGAGCCCAGCGTCAAGGTACCGGGCAAGTTCGGCATCCGGATCGAAGATCTGGTGCTCGTGACGGAGGATGGCTGCGACGTGCTGAACCGCCACGACAAGGCACTCCGCATCGTGTCGTAGGGGGTCGGCACGCCGCCGTTTCGTCACGCGCCCACGCATTGTACGATCATCTTATTCGCGACCACACCTCGCGAACAATGCGGGCTTAACAGGAACCCTTGGGGGCGGCGGTCCGGAACGGATCCGGCGTCGCTGGTACGCGGTGATACCGCACCCATCCTGGCGCATGGGTACCCGGTCCGCCCGCCACCTCGTATCCTCCCGCTGCAGGCGGGAATAGCGGCTCGTCCGGTAAGCCCGGATTATGCACGAATCCTTCGTGGATAATCCGGGCTAGGGGAACGTGGATGGGGCATAGGCTGTGGATCGGATTCGGCGTGCTGGTCCTCCTCGGGGGCTTGCTCGCGCCCGCGGGCGCCCAGGCGCCCCTGAGGCTCGGCTTCTTCGGCCCCCTCACCGGCCCGGTGGCGGCGGACGGCGCCAGCGCCCGGCAGGCGGTCGAGCTCGCCCTGAAGGAAGTCAATACGGCCGGCGGCCTCCTGGGGAGGCCGGTGGAGGTGATCGTGTACGACGACCGGCTCAACCCCCAGGAGGCGGTGGCGATCGCCCACAAGCTGATCGAGAAGGACCAGGTCGTGGGCGTGGTGAGCGGCGCCTTCAGCGGGCCCTCCCGCGTGACGGCCCCCCTCTTCGCCCGAGCCCGGGTGCCCATGGTGGCCGGGTACGCCGTTCATCCGGATGTGACCCGGGGGAGCGACTCCAACTTCCGCATCGGCTTTCCTGGGTGCGGTGGAGGGCGGGGCGGCGGGCGAGTACGCGGTACGGGCCCTGGCGAGTCGGCGGCCGGCCGTGCTCAGCGTCGACAACGACTTCGGTCGCGAGATCGCCGCGGGCTTCGTCGCGCGGGTGGAGGCACTGGGGGTGCCGGTACTCACCCAGCAGTGGTACACGTACCCCGGCGAGAAGGACTTCCGCCCGCTCCTGACCCGGATCAAGGCGGCCCGGCCGGACCTGCTCTTCGCCGCCGGGTACCACGACGTGGCCGCCCTGATCACCCTTCAAGCCAAGGAACTGGGCCTCGCCGTCCCGATCCTGGCCAAGGGCGGATTCGACTCGCCGAAGTTCATCGAGCTCGCCAAGGGCACCGCCGAAGGGGTCATCGTCGCCACGAACCTGGACCGGGACGACCCGCGGCCGGCCGTCCAGGCGCGCCTCAAGGCTTTCCAGGCCGCCTACCGCATCCCCCTCGACATGGTCGGCGCCTCGAGCTTCGATGCCTTCATGGTCCTGGCCAACGCCATCGGCCGGGCCGGCACCACCAACGGCCAGGACGTGATCAAGGCTTTGAACGAGACCAAGGACTACAACGGCCTCACGGGCAAGATCCGCAGGTTCATCAAGGGCGAGGTGGTGAAGCCTGTTCAGTTCCAGATCGTCAGGGACGGGGCGTTCCACCGCCACGGCGTCGTGGATACCCCCGAGGTCGTCACGCCGCCGGTCCAATGACAGCGCGGTACCGTGACCGCCTCACATACGTTGTATCCTCAATCGCCGCGTCGCGGCGCCGCCCAGGCCGAACGGTCCCCTATTACACGTACCCGCACCACTCGCCTGCGCCGTTGCGCCTCGGAAGTGCCTGGGTCGCCCGTTACTCGACCACGCGATCCGCGCGCACCAGGATGGTGGGCGGCACATTCAGGTGCATCGCGGTCGCGGTGCGGCGATTGATCACCGTCTCGAGGACCGTCGGGAGTTCGATCGGCAGGTCCGCCGGGCGCGCGCCCTTGAGGATCTTGTCGACGAAGTATGCCACGCGGCGCCACGCCGCGCGTCGCTCCGGTCCATACGACAGCAGATGCCCACTCTCGGGGAAGTCCGACCAGCCCGTCGCGCTCGGGATCCGGTGCTGCAGAAAGAACGCCGCCAGCTTCTGACGTTGGCCGAACATGAGCGCGTCAGAGAAGAGGACGGCCCCCTCCGGGCGGGCGGCGGCCACGGCGACCAGCGCGGTGTCGAGTTCGGCGGGGGTGCGGGTTTGGTAGTAGGTGACCTCGAGGCCGAGCTGAGCGGCCGCGGCGCGCGACGCGGCGAGCTCCCGTTGCTCGCCCGGGTGCTCCGGATTGGCCAGGAACGCTACGCGGCGCAGGTTCGGCACCATCTGTTTGAGCAACTCCATGCGCTTCCCAGTCAGTTCGAGGGCGAGCAGCGAGATGCCCGTGCCATTGCGCCCGGGGCGCGCGAAGCTCTCCGCAAGACCGGCCTCCACGGGATCGCCGCTGTGGAGGAAGACCACGGGAAGCGGCGGCGAGTGGCGCACCGCGGACCCGTGCGCGGCGCCCTGGGTGACGATAACCGCGGGCCGCAGCGTGGCGAGCTCGCCGGCCAACTGGGTCGCACGTCCGGGCACGTAGTCGGCCCAGCGGGCCTCGACCACGAGATTGTCGCCTTGACGGTAGCCGAGGTCGCGGAGGCCGTTCAGGAACGCCGCGAGGGATTCCACCGTATCGGCCTCGCGGCTGCCGGACAGCCACGCTACCCGGTGCACCGGGCGCGTTTGCGCCCCCGCCGACGGCGCGCGGAGGACCAGTGCCGCTCCCAGCGCGAGAAGGAGCCGGCGCCGGGTCACCGATCCACCCGTGACCGCAAGGGGGTCGTAGTGCGACTCGCTATGGTCGTTCATGCCTCACCTTTCGACAGGCCACCGCTCCGGTTGCAGCGGCGCCGCGACGCGCCGGCCGCTGCAACCGGTTGGCGGGGCCATCGGGTCCGCTCAGGCGGGCGCGATATTCTGGTTCGTGCGAAAGAGGTTGTCCGGGTCGTACGTGCGCTTCACCTGGGCGAGGCGCGCGTAGTTCGGGCCGTAGGCGGCGCGCACGCGATCGCCTTCGTCGGCGGTGAGGAAATTGACGTAGGCGCCGCCGCTGGCGAAGGGGGCCGAGGCTTTGAAGAAGTCGCGCGCCCAGCCGATGCCGCGCGTGTCGTCGGCCGGGGCCTCCCAGCGGCCGTGGACATTCATGACGAACTGGGCGTCGCGGTGGGCGTACGCCGCGGCATCCGGGGCCGGCCGGGTAGTGGCCCCGCCGATAGCGCCGAAGAAGATCTCGCACTGCGGGGACGGCAGTGTCCCGACGGCCGCGATGACGGCATCGAAGAGCCCCTCCTGGAGCGTCGCGAGGTTGTGGGACTTCCAGTAATTCCGGGCGCCGGCGGTGAGCAGCGGGTCGAACGCCTGCTGCCAGGCGACGTACGGCTGGACGCCGACGTGTTCGCCCAGGGGCGTGCCGAACGTGCGTAGTGGCGCGATGAGCGGTGCCCCCTGTTTCGGGTCCCCCGCGTAGAGCAGCGCGAGGGCCACGATCCCCTGACCGTGGACCTCTTTGGGCAGGAACGGCAGCGGGGGCGCCTGGCGCAGGACCGCCCACACGGCGAGCTCCTCCGGCGCCTTGGCGCAGAAGTCGCGGTACTGCTGCAGCACCGTTTTCGCCTCGGAGATCGGATACACGATCAGCCCGCTCAGCACGTCCGGGCCGACCGGGTGGAGCCGGAACTCGAAACGCGTGACCACGCCGAAGTTGCCGCCGCCGCCCCGGAGGGCCCAGAAGAGGTCGGGGTGCTCGCTCGCACTGGCGCGCACCACCTCACCGGCGGCGGTCACGACCTCGGCGGACTCGAGATTGTCAACCGTCATGCCGTACTTGCGGCTGAGCCAGCCGAAGCCCCCGCCGAGCGTCAGCCCGGCGATTCCGGTGGTGGAATTGATGCCGACGGGCGTGGCGAGGCCGTGAGCCTGGGTGGCGGCGTCAAGGTCCGCGAGCGTGGCCCCGCCCTCGATGGTCACGCGGCGCCGGGCGGGGTCCACGCGCGCCGCCTTCATCTTCGACAGGTCGATCACGAGTCCGTCGTCGCACAGGGCATTGCCGGCGATGTGGTGTCCGCCGCCGCGGACCGCGAGCACGAGCCCGGTGTCTCGCGCAAAGTTAACCCCGCGGACGACGTCCGCCGTGGTGGCGCAGCGCGCGATCACCGCGGGGCGCTTGTCGATCATCGCGTTCCAGATCGTCCGCGCGTTGTCGTAGGCGTCGTCGCTCGGAAGCAGAATCTCTCCCGTGAAGCCGACCTTCAACTCCTCGATGGGCTTGGCTTGCACCGTCGTCATGGTGTCCTCCCTTTCCTGCCTTGTGGCGAATAGCGCCGAACGCCCAATGTACGGCACGGGAACGACTATTGACAGACTAAGAAGTTAGAGAAGAACACCGAGATGGTCGGGATGTTGGGTGTTTTCCGCGTAACATCCCATAAATCAAAGGATAGTTAAAAGCGGTGTATTTTGGTATGATATTCAAAGAGTACCCCGGTGTCAATTACAAACACCCCCTTGTTCCAGGACATGAGAGACGTACGTAACATAAGGGACGTTGGGGAACGCGCTGAGGATTCCTGTCGGACGGGACGGCGGGAAGGGGTTCTTGTGCCGTCGTTTGCCCCTGGACTATTGCTCAATTGGAGTGCCGGGGGAGCGGCACCCGCAAAACTGGAGCGGACTCCCACGCAGCAAGGACGCTGGGCGGAGTGATTTGGCGGGGGCCGCACCCGGAGAAGGCGGCGGCGCTCGTCGCCCCCGCCGTTCTGATCACAGCTCCATCGCCATGATCACGGCGGGCTCGTCGGGGTCCACGTAGTAGCCCTGGAACCGGCCCCGAGCCTGGAAGCCCATCTGCCGATAGAACCGCCGCGCGCCACGGTTGGACGCCCGCACCCGGAGCCAGAGCAGCGAGACGCCCCGGCGGCGGCACAGACCGACGATCCGCCGCAGCAGGCGCTGCCCCACGCCGCGACGCCGGTGGGCGGCGGCCACGGCGATGTTGATGATGTCCATCTCGCCCCAGAGCGCGCTCACCTCCACGCCGGCGTAGCCCAGGATCTCGCCGGTCGCGGAATCGTCCGCCACCCACATCGCGCCGCGAAGAGGCGTGGCCCGCGAGAAGGCCGCCAATAGATCCTTGAATGCCTGTGCCGGCCATGCCTCGCGGCCGAAGGCGTCACGCTCGATCGCCGCGACCCGCGGAACGTCATGCCGGGTCATGGCGCGGATGCGGGGACACCGAGCAGGAGGGATCACCGTCGTTCGGATCGCCGGGGCGCACCGGCGCGACCGTTGCGTGCAGGAACGACCATCCGGATGGTTTCCGCGGCCATCCGTATCCGTTGCCCGGTCATCGGTCTTTTCCTCAGGACGCCGTTCGCTACGCGGCGACCGGAAGCGTGAAGCGGAACGTGGAGCCCTTCCCGGGCTCGCTCTCGACCGTCACGCTGCTCCCATGGGCCTCGATGCACTGCTTCACCACGGCCAGCCCGATCCCCACCCCGCCGTACTGCCGGGTGAGTGAGCTGTCGACCTGGTAGAACCGGTCGAAGACCTTCGCATGCAGGTCGGCAGGGATGCCGATGCCCGTGTCTTGGACCGCGATCTCGACCCCGTTGTGACCGTCGGCGCCTGGCCGCTGGCAGGCGCTCACGTTGATCGTGCCCCCGGCCGGCGTGAACTTGATCGCGTTATCCATCAGGTGGTTGATCGCCGCCGTCAACTCCTGAGGATCGGCCTGGAGGGGGGGCAACTCCTCGGGAGCGCTGAGGCACAGGGTAAGTTTTTGCTCCGCAGCTCGGGCCCGGAAGGCCTCCACGACCGCCGAAAGCAGGGGGGACACGTTCACCGGCACGCGCTTCAACGCCATTTCGCCCTGGTCCAGGCGAATGAAGGCCAGCAGACTCTCGATCAGGTTCAACAGGCGCTTCCCGCTGTCGGCGATGGCCTGCACGCCGCGCACCGCACCGGCGGGGAGCCCTCCCATCCCGCCGGCCAGGAGGATCTCGGTGTACCCCAGGATGGGCGCGAGCGGCGTCCGCAGCTCGTGCGAGATCGCGTTCAGGAAGTCCGTCTTCATCCGGTCCAGGGCCTGCACCTGGGCCAACGTGCGTTGGACCTCCTCGTACAGCTTGGCGTTTTCAACGGCCACGGCGGCCTGGGACGACAAGCTGGCCAGAAGCTGTTCGTCGAGCGGTGTAAACTCCCCGTCCCGCTTGTTCAGGACCTGGAAGACCCCGATCACCTGCCCCCGACGGTTCCGCATCGGGATGCACAGGATACTGCGCGTCTGGTAGCCGGTCTTCTTGTCCACTTCGGGATTGAAGCGCGGATCCTGGTACGCGTCGCTGATCCGCACCGGGTTTCCGGTGGTGGCCACCAGGCCCGCGATCCCCGCGGTGATGGGGATGCGGATCTCCTTGTTGCCGAGCCCCTCGGCCACCCGGGACCAGAGTTCGTTCTTGACCGGGTCCATCACAAAGACCGTGCTGCGCTCGGCCTGCAGCAGGTGCGAGGTGGTCTGAGAGATCGTCCGGAGCAGGGCGTCCAGGTCCAGTTCCGAGCTGATGGCAGCCCCGACCTTCATCAGACGGGAGAGGCGATCCAGACTGGTACGCAGCCCATCGTAGATCTGCGCGTTGGTCATCGCGATCCCGATCTGTGTGGCCAGCAGGCTCAAGACCTCCTCATCCTCCGCCGTGAAACTGCCGGTGCGCTTGTTGAGGAGCTCCAGGACCCCCAGAATCTCTTCCCGCCGGTTCTTGATGGGAACGCACAGGATCTGCTGCGTCCGATACCCGGTGAGCTCATCCACGCCGCGATAGAATCGGGGGTCGGCATAGGCATCCGTCAGCAGGATGGATTTCCCGGTGGTGGCGACCATCCCCGACACCCCTTGGTGCAGTTTCAGCCGGATCGTCTTGTCCGTCAGGCCCAGGGCGACCGCCGAGTACAATTCTCCCGCCGCCTTGTCCAGCAGATAGAGCGCCGCCCGATCCGCCTCCAGAAGGGCGCAGGCCTGCTGAGGAATCAGCGCCAAGAGTTTGTCCAGATCGGTCTCGGCGCTTGCCAGCCGAACGATCTCCAGCACTCCCCGCAGCTTGCTGACCGTGATGTCCGATGGCATGCTCCCTCCCGTGCGCGCTGAAACCGGGCGGCCCGGCCGGTGCCGGGCACCGGTCGGCTACCGGTAGAACTCGGTACGATCCACGCTCGCCACCTCGACGATGACGTGCTGCCCATCCCGGAGGATTCCCAGGCGCACGACGGCGCCCGCCGAAAGCTTCCAGAGGTGGTCGTAGACCTCGGCGCGCGTGGCGACCTCGGCGAAGTTCACGGCCACGATCAGATCGCCCTCGCGAACGCCCGCGCGGGCGGCGGGACCATCGGGGACCAGCCCGGCCACCGCCACGCCGCCGGCAGCCGGCTCGCTGTAGACGCCGATCCAGGCTCGCCGGTCGCGCCCAGGCACCCGGCCGAAACGCAGCAGATCCTCGCGATGGTCGGAGTACAGATGCACGGGGATCGATAGGCTGAACCGCCCCATCTGCCCCAGATTGAGAGAGGTGATGCCCACGATGCGTCCGCGGGTGTCGAACAACGGCCCGCCTCCGAAGCCGGGATTGATGGCGGACGACTGAATCGCCGATTCCAGACGGTATTCCCAGTAGGCGTCAAACGGCCCCAGGTCCGTGATGACCCCGTTGCTCACCCGCCGCTCGGTGGCGCCGGCGCTGCCGAGAACGAAGACCTCCTGCCCCCGCCTGAGCGCGCGCGAGTCGCCCAAGGCCGCGCTCGCGCCCTCGGTCCGGGGCAAGCGAAGCACGGCGAGCCCGGTCTCGAAATCCTGTGCCGCGATTTCGGCCTGGTGGCTTTCCCCGTCGGGGAAGGTGGCCTGGATCGACCGCGCCCCGATGACGATGTAATTCACGGTCAGCGCGATCCCCGGCTCCACCATCACCCCGGACCCCATCCGCTCGTCCCCCAAGATCGCAACGGAGGGGTGGTCGGGCGGGATCTGTACCCGCAGGGCCACGGTCACCGGAAGTAAGGCGCGAACGAGACCGATTACGGCATCCATCGCGAAAACCAATAAGCCGTTGTCAAAGAATAACTTGACCGGAGAAATTCCGGAAACGGCATAAGGAGCCGTAACGAAATTGAAAAAAATGACAAGTCATTTCGTAACGGCTCCTAATCCGGCACATGGGCAATTGGGCGACCCGGCAATTGGAGAACGCCAGGGCGCCGTTCCGAAATTCCAGATCGCCTGGTTGCCTAGTCGCCACTGCCTCCGTGCTCGAGGAAGCGCTCCGCGTCGATGGCGGCCATACAGCCGGAACCGGCGGCGGTGATCGCCTGGCGGTAGACATGGTCCTGCACGTCTCCGGCGGCGAACACCCCGGGGACGCTGGTCTTGGTTCCGTCGTGGGTCTTGAGATAGCCGACGGCGTCCATCTCGAGGAGTCCCTGAAAGACGGCGGTGTTCGGGGTGTGCCCGATGGCGACGAAGATCCCGTCGACCGCCCGCTCCGTCACGGCGCCGGTCTTGAGATGACGCACCCGCACCGCGGTCACTTTCTGCTGCATGACATCCAGGATCTCCTCGGGAGCAGAATCCCAGAGAAACGCGATCTTCGGATTTGCGAAGGCCTTCTCCTGCATGATCTTCGATGCGCGCAGTTTGTCCCGCCGATGGATCAGGGTCACTCGCTTCGCGAACTTGGTCAGGAACAACGCCTCCTCCAGCGCCGAGTCGCCGCCGCCGACGACCATGACCTCCTGATCCTGGAAGAAGAATCCGTCGCAAGTGGCGCAAGTGGACACCCCGTGTCCGACCAGTTGACGCTCCGAGGGAAGCCCCAGCATCTTCGCCGACGCCCCGGTCGCGATGATGAGCGCCCGGCACTCCTCCACCGTCCCGTTGATGGTGATCCGGAACGGACGCCGGCTGAGATCCGCGGCAGCAACCGCCCCCTGGCGAAACTCCGCCCCGAACCGTTCGGCCTGCTGGCGCATCGCCCGGATGAGGTCAGGGCCCAGCAATCCCTCCGGAAAGCCCGGAAAATTCTCCACCATGGTCGTCAGCGTGAGCTGCCCACCGGGCTCGTGCCCGTCCACAATCAGGGGCGCGAGGTGCGCCCGGGCCGCATACACCGCCGCCGTCAACCCCGCCGGTCCGGACCCCAGAATGATGACGTCACGCATGAAGACCCTCCGTGAGCTTGACAACCGTAGGAACTCTCGGCCTCGACGCCACTCCGTCGCCGACGCATCGCACGCCCGACGAGCCCAGACGGTATCAGACCCCCCGGGGCCCGTCAAGGAGGGTCCGGCGGGACCAAGGCCGCCGGCGCGACGGGATGCCGAGGCGAGACCTCCCGGCTTGCCGCAATAATAGTCCTTGACAGGTGCGGGGTCGCAGGCTATCCTCCCGACCGTCGGTAGTCAGCATCCAGATTGGTTATTTCCGCAGGGAAGGACCGTAGGAGCAGACGCCGCTCCTGCGGTTTTTTGTTTTTATGAGAGGGTGCGCCCCGATGCGGGGCGCCGTAGCGCAAGCAGGGAAGGAGGTGTTGTCAGTTGCGTAGCAAAGGAACTGTGAAGTGGTTCAACGATGCGAAGGGCTTTGGTTTCATCGAGCGACCTGACGGTGAGGATGTGTTCGTGCACTATTCCGCCATTCAGGCTGATGGCTTCAAGACCCTGAATGAAGGGCAGGCTGTTGAGTTCGACGTGGTCCAAGGCCCCAAGGGCCTGCAGGCCGCCAACGTTACTCGGGCCGCCTAGTCGAACGCGTCGCCATGACCAAAAGGCCCCCGGGATGTCCCGGGGGCCTTTCGTTTTCCGGCCGGGTCGCCTCATCCCTTCTCGGACAGCTTCTTTCCGCAGCCCGCGCAAAACGCCGCGTCGGCGGTCACCGCATGCCCGCATTGCGGACAGGTGGGTGACGTGGCGCCGCCCGCCTCCCCTGTGGGCGCCGGGGGTTCCGGCTCCCGCTTGTCCGAGGCCTCCTTGAATCCCTTGATCGCCTTGCCGAGAGAGCTGCCGATCTCCGGCAACCGCCCGGCGCCGAAGACGAGCAGGCCGATCACCAGGATGATGATGAGCTCCGGCATGCCCAATCCAAACATGGTCTCTCCTTTTCCGGTCGTCCTGCCACCGATAGTCGCCCACGCGGCCGTCACGCGACCACGGCAACCCGCCCTCGCCAATGCGTCGCCGCGTTGCACACCGAGGTCCGGCCCTCACACCAGGCGCTGCCCGCCGTCCACCGTCAGCACCTCGCCGGTAACGAAGTCGCTCTGGATGAGATAGACGGCCGCGCGGGCGATATCCTCGGGCGAACCCAGCCGCTGCAGCGGGACCCGTGCCAGCGCCCGCACCCGCTCCTCGGCGGAACTGCCGTCCGGCAACAGCACCGTTCCGGGTGCGATGGCGTTCACCTGAACCGCCGGGGCCAGCGCCTTGGCCAGCCCCGTCGTGAGGGCGAGAAGCCCCGCCTTCGACACCGAATACGGGATGTACTCCGCCCAGACCTTGGTCCCCGCGATGTCCGCCACGTTGACGATCTTTCCGGAGCCCTGCCGAGACATCAACTCTCCCGCCCGGCGGCACAGCAGGAATGGCGCCTTGAGATTCACGGTCAGAAACCGATCCCAGTCCGCCTCCGTCAGGGTTGCGATCGGCGTCCGATAGAAGATGGCGGCGCTGTTCACCAGGATGTCGATCCGACCGAAGGCACGCACGGCGGTTTCCACCAGCGCATCGATCTCCGCAGATCTCGACAGATCGGCGCGTGCCGCCACCGGCTTTCCCCCCAACTGCTTGGCCCGAGCCAGGACGTCGTGCGCCTCGCGTTCGGACCCGTGGTAATGGACGACCAGCTCGGCGCCGCGCTCCGCCAGGGCCAGCGCAATGCTCCGGCCCACGCGCTTCGCGGCACCGGTCACCAGCGCGACCTTGCCGTCAATGTCCATCCCCCACCTCGCAGAGCGGCGTGACACGCACGCTCATCCTCGACCGCCCTGGCCGGGCGCGTCTTGCGCGCGGCCGAAGGCGAGCCGGATGACCTGGCCGGCGAGCGCCGCCAGCCCGTCCCGCCGCACTGCCGCACACCCAGAGCGACGCGGCGGCGGCCCGCCACTCGCCGGAACGAGCTCGCCGGCACTCGCTGTCTCGGCGTCGCCGAGGCGCTTTCCCCGCAGGAACCGCTCCGCCTCGAGGGCCCGCTGGGGTGCGGCGGTTGCGTCCCACACCGTCACGCGGGCGCCGCAGCAGGTCACGCGGTCGTCTTCCATGAGGAGGAACGCACCGACGCCGGCTGCCCCGCCGTCGGTTCCCGCCGATGCCGACCGGAGGTAGGCGCCGCCGGAGCGCGGAAACGGGGCGGGGAGCCGGACGCCGACCAGGAATTCCCCGTGGTGTAGCGCCGTGCCACGTCGCTTCGCGCACAGTGCCTCTACCGTCATCTCCGACCAGCCGTGGGGGCCGAAGATCGCGACGGATGCCCCCAGACAGATCAGCGGGACCAGCAGGTTCGCCGCCGGGGGCCATTCGTCCAGCAACTCGCCCAGCGTGACGTCCGGCCGCGCGTCCTCGGGAACGACCGCGCCCAGTCCGTCGGCCAAGATGGCGTAGGCGTCCTGGACCGGTGGGAAGCCGAGGGGCTCCGTCGCGAGAACGGCGGTGCCGACGACCAAACCGTTGCGCTCGTCGTATTCGAGCCGGTTCATCTCCGGCACACGCGCGAGGTCCACCAGGATCGACGCCGAACCCCCACCGTCCTCCGTCTGCGCACACAGCGTCGCGCCCCGGACGCGAGGGTGCGGCCGCCCGTCCGCCGCAAGCAGCAAGGCGGCCACCTCGTCCAGCGTTTCCGGGAAATAGGTCTCAAACTGTGGCATGAATTCCCTGCCGGAGACGCTCCGGCACCCGCCATGTCAGCAACCAATGACCCAAGCGCAACGGCCGATGGTTTGCGTTCCCAAGGGTCGTTTGCCAGCGGTCATCAGTCATTCGTACACCCTTTGGACAGCGCGCCCCTACGGCTGAAATCGTTCATACCACGTTTCCATGAAGAGTGCCAGGAGCGCCGCACGCTGTCGCAGGCTGGCAACTTCCAGGTACTCCTCCGGGCTGTGCGCCTTGCTTCCCACCGGTCCCAGGCCATCCAGGGTCGGAATGACCTGCGCGGTCCGGCTGCCGTCCGAACCCCCGCCGGTGGTGACCCCTTCGATGGTGAGCCCCAGCGGCGCGGCCGCTTGGTTCAGGATCGCCAGCATGTGGCGCGTCCCCGGGTTGGTCTGCCAGGGGGGATTGGAAATCTCCCCCTGCAGCGTACAGGTCGCGCCGTGGACCGTGGAGCGCGCAGCGATCTCGCGAAACTCCTGCACGACGCGGTCGGCCTCCTCGCTGCTCCGAACGCGTAGATCGACGTCAGCCGAGGCGCGGTCGGGAACCACATTCGAGCGCTCGCCGCCGCGGATGGCCCCGACGTTGATGGTGGTGCCACGCTCGAGATCGGTGAGGGCCTGTAAGGCGCAGACCTTGTGGGCCAGTTCCCAGATGGCGTTGATCCCCAGCTCCGGCTGGGAGCCGGCATGTGCCTGCCGTCCGCAGACCTCAAATTGGAAGTGCCCCACGCCCTTGCGCCCGATGACGCACTCGCCATTCGGCCGCGCCGGCTCCAAAACGATGGCGGCGTGATGGCGATGCGCCAGGTCCAGAAACATCTGCCGCGAGGTGGGGGAGCCGATTTCCTCGTCCGAATTGATCAGCACCGCACAGCCCATCTCCCGGAACGCCGGAGAGTCGGTTGCCGCCAGGGCGCGCAGGGCAAAGATGAGCGTCGTGAGGCCGCCCTTCATGTCCACCACGCCCGGACCGGTGGCGCGCGCTCCGTCGATCCGGAAGGGGCGGGCGGCCGCCGTGCCCGCCGGAAAGACGGTGTCCATGTGGCCGATGCAGAGGAGAGACCGGGCCGGTGCCGTACCTGGCCGCGAGGCGAGGAGGTGGTCGCCGAATTCCGCCTGCGGGAACCGCTCCACCGCAAACCCGAGGTCGGCGTAGACCCGAGCCAGTTGGTCCGCCACCCGGTTCACGGCCGCCCGGTCGTACGTCCCGCTATCCTGGTTGACCAGCGCCTCCAGGAACGCAATCGCCTCCGCGTCATGCGCCTGGAGCCACCGCGTGATCGCCTCGCACCGTGCGGTCATGGCTGTCCTTTCCTCCGGTTGGGATTCACGTCGACTGGGTCAGCGGCCCCGCCGAGCCGTCGCCCGCGGGCGGTGTGTGGATGTGGCACGCCGCGTCGTGCCCGTTTCCGACGCCGGACAGCGCCGGGACAAGGCGGAGACAGATCTCGCCTAACCGGCGGTGACATCGGGGGTGGAATCGGCAGCCCGACGGCACCCGCAGCGGGCTCGGCACGTCTCCGTCCAGGATGATCTCCTCGCGACGCGCCTCGGTCTCCAGTGTCGGCACGGCGCTGAGCAGGGCCTCGGTGTAGGGATGTTTCGGCGTTTCGAAGAGGGCCTCGACCGGCGCCATCTCCACGATGCGGCCCAGGTACATGACCGCGACCCGGTCGCAGATGTGGCGGATCACCGCCAGGTTGTGCTGGAGATTCTCCACCTCGAGCAGCACCCTCATGCCGAGTCGACTCCGGGCCCCACCGGCACCCGCTCGAAGAAGGGCCGGAACTTCGCCTCCAACTCGACCAGCTTGGCCTTGTAGTACTCGACGTTCTCGTCCGGGGCGTTCGGATCCCACTGGGAGGCTAATTTGGCCGCTTCGTGCACCTTGACCCGCTTCGAGGTCCCGGTCACGTAATAGGACACCTGATCCCCGGGCTGATAGGCGCGCTCCGATCGGAGCGCCAGCTCGTAGGCCGCGGCCGGGTTTCGGCGGCTGTCCTTGACCTTGTCCCGGTAGGTGTCGAGGGAATCTTGCAGCGTCTCCGTCTTCATGAAGGTCCGGACATCGAACGTGTGCCGCTCGAAGCCCTCGGCGTACCGCCGCGTCAACTCTCGGATTTTCTGCGGCTCGCCCCGCAGCAGGTGGCGGAACATCTCCCCCATCCACTCTCGCTGGAACAGTTCCAGCCCTCGCGATCTCAGCCCCGACCCGGTGATCGCCAGGCGGCCGGCGTGGTCGAGGAGCGCGTAATTTTTCATCTTGTAACTGAACATGGCCTGGAAGCGGCCGTCCATCTCCAGCGCGATCCCCTCGGGAAGGATCGCCGCCAGTTCGGCGAGCAAGCGCTCCTCGTCCTCGACCGATCGGACGTCGTCGGGGGCAACGAAATACAGCCCGTCGGTATCCACCTCGATCACCAGGGCCCCCCGGGCCCGGAGCCAGGCCATCACCGCCTGGATCAGCTCCCGCCCCTTGGCCGTCACCTGGTTGGCCGCCGTGTAGTCGTTGAAGTGGCCCATGGGGAAGCCGAGGTAGCCGTAGAACGAGTTGATCAGGATCTTGAAGGTCGTCTGGAGGGCCTCATAGTGCGCCCGAGTCTCGTCCGTCTCCGCCGTCCGGGCAAGACGCTTGGCCTCCACCCGGAAGGCCCGGAGGTCGCGGAGGAGCGCCGGGAACACGCCCAGGCTGTCCCGCCGAGGAACGTACCCGAAGGCGAGCATCACCGACGGGTAGAGGGAGGTCACGTCGCAGTGCAGGACCCGGTGCGCGACCCCCTGGAACGCGATCTCGGTGTGGCCGCCCAGCACCTCCCGGGCCGGTTCGGGGGCGGGAATCGCCCGCCGCTGCCGCAGGTACTCGCGGATCAGCAGTCCGTCGATCCGGGTGGCGGTCCCCCGCAGGGTGACATTCTGGTAGGAAAAGGGAAAGATCTGGGCCTGGACGAAGTAACTCTGGCTGAGGATCGCGCTCAGGGCCCGCACTTCGCGCACGTCGTCCAGGGCGTAGCGCAACACGGTCTCCGGCTCGGCGTCGAAGATGGCCGAGATCTTGTCGGCCCGAAGGTAGGTCCGGTCGGGCGCCGCCACGCCGAAATGGCGTGCGATCTCCTTCAGGCCATAGCCTTCCAGCTCCCGCGCGGTCACATCGTAGTGCTGTGCCAGGATCCAGGTGTCGAGGATATGACGGCCGACGATCTCGTATTTCCGGTAGGCGATGGCCCGCTCGGCAACCTGCATCCGGGACGCGTGGCCGCGGAGCGGCTCTCCGCCCCGCCCGAGCGTCAACGACACCTTGTGGCGACGCGCACGGGCCTCGATGTATTCCAGATCGAACCGGAAGAGGTTGTGCCCCTCGATGACGTCCGGGTCGCGATCCCGGACGATCCGCACGAACTCCCGCAGCATCTCCGGCTCGGCGAGCGCCTGCCCGGAGATCACGTGCTCCCATCCCGTGCTGTCGGCGAGGGCGATGGCGATGATCCGGTCCGCGGCCCGGGCCGCGCTGGGGAAGTCGTAGTCGCCGGCGCAATAGGTCTCGATGTCGAACTGCAACCGGCGCAGCGCGCCGAAGGAAAGATCCCGGAACTGGCTTTGCCCAGAGCGCATCAGGTACTGCTGGATCGGGTCCCCGATGAAGAGGAAGGGGGCGTCCGGCGCCGTCTGCATCCGGCCGACGCTCTTCTGGAGGTGGGCCTTGGCTTTCAGCGCATCGCTCCAGCCGTGAAAGAGGATCAGGAATCGGTAGAGGCCGTCCCCCTCGAGCGGCTCAACCTCGTACCCGCCCCCCCAACCCGCCAGCAGATCCGTGCTGGCCGCGAGAAGGAAGGGGCGGAACACCCTGAGGTCGGACGTTGTCCGTCCGTCTTCGCCGCGCGCGAACACCCGGACCCGATCCTCCCCCTCCAACTCGAAGGCCACCAGCCGGGGGCTCGGGTCGTGCCCGAAGAGGACGACGTTCTGCTGGAACGCGGGAGTGGTCGGACTCATACGTGCGAAACGCCGCGCCGGCCGCAGCGCCCTCTGTGGTCATGCCGTCGCACGGAACGCGGCCTCAGCCTTCGAGCGGAAGGTCGGGGAGTGGCGCGGCCTGCAGGATCTCCCGGGCGCGGTCCAGGTCGCTGGCCCGTACCAGGATGCACCGGCGCGCCAGCGGCCCCACAGTGTACGTCGCGTCCACCGCGTACTGGTTCTCGGCCTTGAGCAGACAGGGAATTCCGTGGCCGCGCAGGAGCGAGCAGACGATCTCCGCCTCCGCGGGATTCCACACCTCGACGGCGGTGACGATGGACTCGTCCTCGGGTACGCCGGTGTCCTGGCGGATCGGTTCCGCGACCAGTGCCACGTCGCACACCGGACAGTGCTGGATCCCTGCAACGTGTTCGCTTTCGCACGCCGGACAATACATGGGAGCCTGCCCTGAATCCTCTCGGTACGCCCATGTTCTCAGGGGGACGCGGCCGGCACCCCGCCGGCCTGAGGACCAAGTCCGGACCGCAGATGCTGGGCGAACGACCGATCCGCCCCCAGGCTGCCGTCGGCCTCGTCTCGCGCCAGCGCATCATCCAGCAACCGGCGAGCCTGCTCGCGCTCGCCCCGCCGGAGATGGTACGTCGCCTGGCTCAACCGACTCGGCCCCGGGTGCCGCTTCATCAGGCTCTGGTAGGTTGCCAGTTCCTGATCCGGTTGGCGGTTCCCCCCGTAGGCCAGCCCAAGTCGGAGCGCGCTCTTCAGGTGGAGCGCGGTGCCGGACCTGGCGTCGTCCCGCAACGACTGAAAACCTCGGATGGCCTCCTCCGGGTCACCCTTCTCCTCGGCCAGCCAGGCCTGATAAAATGCCCGCTCGAGCGCATCCGTCTCCCGCGCGATCCGCCACTCCAGGGCACGGATATTCGCCGTTCGATTCTGCCGCTCGTGGAGATACACCCCCACCGCGTTGTGCGGCCAGGTCACGGCGAACATGACGGCGACGCCGACCATGCCCACCGCCATGAACAGGCCAGCAAGCCCGAGGAGCCGCCTGGATTTCGCCGTCACCTGCGTTTCTCCCGTCGCGGATTGCAGCGCGCGACCGGTTGAACTATAACATGCGGTCTGGGTGCGTTCGAGCGAAAACCCCAGCGCACGGGCGGCCGACGAGGAGCACACCGCGCGCGGTTACTGCTGCGGTGGCGGAGGAACCGGAAGCGGGGCGTTCCCCGGCGGAGGGGGCGGCGGGGGCGGGAGGGATTGCGGAGGGCCGGGCGGCGCCGGACGATCGCCGGGCGGGGGCGGAGGGGGCGGCGGCAATGCGGAGGTCCGTCGATTCTGCTGCACCGCTCCAGGAATCTGGTTCCCTTTCGCGTACATGCATTGCTGATACGCGATATCGTACCGCCGCTGGGCGTCCCATCCGTAGGCCTGACCGGCGTTGGCGCCGACCGCCGTGCCGCCCAGCAGGCCGCTCCCGGCCCCGATGGCCGCACCGAGGCCTGGGTTCCCGGACGCGGCGCCGATCGCCGCTCCAAGACCGGCCCCGATGACCGTCCCGAGGACCGCTCCGGCCGCCGTGTTTTGATTGACGGTTTCCTGGGGCGACAGACCGATTTGCTGCCCCGCCCACTGCCGGCAGAGCGAGTTGTCGGCCTGGAACACCTCGAACGGCTTCCCCGCCGCCGGCAGCACCATCACGCTGGGGCCCGTCGGCAGGGTTGCACAGCCGCTCAGCGCCAGCGCCGACAATACGGAAAGGCCGAGGAAGCATCGAGTACGCAGCATCTTCCCCTCCTACCGGTCGGGCGGATTCGGCGACGGCACCACTTGCATCCACCCGCCGGGGCATTCCCTGACGTACGGGAAGTACGCCCCCGCGTTCTGGCAGTAGTACCAGTAGGACTGCTGCGGAGGCGTGGGCGCCTGCTGGATAAACTCCGTGGGCGGCGGCTGGACCACCACGAGCGGCGCGCCCCCCCACCAGCCTGGGCCACCCCACCAGCCTGGGGATCCCCACCAGCCTGGGCCACCCCACCACACTGGCCCCCCCCACCAGCCACCGCTACCCCTGATGACGACCCGCGTGCCCCCGTGCCACCCGCCGTGCCACCCCGGGGCTCCGCCGCGCCACCCGCCGCCTGCCCACCGGACGCCGCCCCCGTGGAATCCGCCTCCTGCCGCCCTGGCGCCTCCGCCCCGGCCACCGGGACCCCCCGCCGCAACCTCGGCGGGGACGGCCGAGCCGACCAAAAGCAGTCCCATCAGCACAAGCGCCCACATGATCTTTTTCATGTCGAAGCCCTCACGCGCGACCCGGTCGGACTCTGGCCGAGCACAAATCGTCCCGGTTACACGCCACATACCGTATTCGACAGTCTCCACCCCTCAGGGGGTCTGACGCGGCACATGTCTAGATATTCACACCCGTTCCTGGAAGACGAAGTCACGACCCCGATAACCCCTATTGACTTAGACCAGCGACCCCCGAAGGGGTTTAACGTAGAGACTGAATGTCCGGTCGGCCTCGTTCATTCAGTCGCACGTCCCGGCAGCCGAGCCCGACTAGGGTCGGAGGACCGCTTGCTCCCCCTGGTAACTCAGCGCCACCCCTTCTGGGGTAATGTTATCAATGAGATAAAGACCGTCGACGTACTGTCCCTTGGTATATCGCCTGCCATTGATGACGACCAGACGATCGGCTTCGACGTCCGTGTACACGAAAACATCAAGCGTCATCTTCGCCAGCGCCGCCCGCAGCATCGCGGGGTCGGCGGAAGGGGGGCGCCGGTGCACCAGGCCGGGCGGCACCCTGGCTGGGCACGGGCTCCGGTCGCACGGGTAACGGTGGCATCGGTGGCGCCACGGCGTCCTGTGCCGCCTGTGTTTGCGTGGGCGGGACGGCCTCTGGGGCCGGCGCGCGTGGAGCGGACGGTCGTGCAGGCGGCCTCTCCACGACAGTCGGCGGCGCAGGCCGTTTTCCGGCGCCAACAGATTTCACGGGTGGCGCCGGCACGCCCGGAGCCGGCGAAGAACTCGGCATCGCCGCGGCCGCCGGTTCCGGGGCCGCCGGGGGGGGCGGTTCGGCCGCGCGCACCGGCACCGTGGTCCCGCCATCCGTCCGGGATGCCGCCACCGGAACCGGGGCCGCCGGAGGCGATGGGCGCATCATCCAGAGGAACACGCCGCCGCCCGCCAGGAATGTCAAGACAGACCGCCCAGACGCCTACCCGCCTCCCCGTCGTGAGGACCGGGACATGGACGGTCGTCAGTGTCGGAACCTTGGCCAGGTTCCGCTCGCGGTCAGCCTTTTTCAGCGCGTCCAGGATGTACGACATCTCTTCTTTCGGGTCCGATTAGGAGCCGTTACGAAATAACATGTCCATTGTTTGCGATTTCGTTACGGCTCCTTATGCCGTTCCCGAATTTCTCCGGTCACGTTATTCGTTGACAACGGCTTACGGCGTCGAGGCCGACAACGATGGGATATCCGGCCCTCGTGCCGCCAGCACCAGATGCGCCAGCGTCTCGCCGCCGACGCGCCCGTCCGGAACCAAGGCGCGACTTCGCTGGAAGGCGATAACCCGCCGCTCCAGGTCCGCGTCGTAGAGATCGGACGGGGAGCCTGCCGTCTTTCGACCGTCCAGTGCGTCGAGGTGCCGGCGCAGCCATTCCACCTCCGGCCCGCGCACTCCCTGCGAAATCAAGCGCGACCGGATAGGGGGCGCCTTCCAGATCAGGATAAAGGCGCCGTCCCAGAACCGGTCGATCTCTGCAAGCGAGAAGACATATTCCCGCTGTCCGATGGCCAGCGTCGCGCTGTCCTCTGTCAGGGCCACGAGGGCCGCGCGGTGCCGGTCGCCGGCCGGTCCTGTCAGTTCGAGGATGACCGGCATGTCGTATCGGCGCAGTTTGCTCCAGGTGCCGGCCCGAAACAGACACTCGAGACCTGCGGACCGCCCGGCGTCGCAGCCCAGACCGCTGCTCGCCTTCCGGTACTCCACTTTCCAGCGCGCGTAGAGGTTGACGAAAGCGTCATGGTCATCGCCGCGGGTGGCCGGGTCCGCCAGAAGGTCGGCGAGCCGCGGGCCGGTGGCGGCGGGGCGACTGGTGGCATTCACCGTGATCGCCTCAACCGTGCCGGGAGCCGCCGCCACCGCGGTCACGTCACGTGCCGGGAGCTGGTCCCCTGCCGGAGGCGCGGCCGGAGCCGCCGTCGCCTCGACCGCCGTTGCGGGCGTCGTCGCGGTCTTCCACGGCCAAGGGACGCCGCCCGGAATCCCCAGGGTCGCCAGGCCCAGGCCGGCGAGACCCAGGGCGCTCAATCCGAGCCACCATACAAGGCGGCGTGCGCGGTGTTCGGTCGCGACCGGTTTCCACACTTCCCGTGCGGCCTGACGGACCGTGGCGGCGCCGATCCGGCGCTGGTCGTGTGCGTAGGCTCCGAGCAGCGCGCGATCGCAGAGAACGTTGATCACCCGAGGCACGCCCCCGGACGACCAGCGCACCCATCGAAGCGCTGCCCGAGTAAACAGTGCCTCGTTCCCGCCCGCCACCTTCAGCCGATGCCGGACGTACGCATACGTGTCGCGCGCCGAGAAGGGCAACAGGTGGTAGCGCGCCGTGATGCGTTGCGCCAATTGACGGAGATCCTGCCGCTCCAAGAGCCGCATGAGCTCCGGCTGGCCGATCAGGATGATCTGGAGCAGCTTTTGGGCCGGCGTCTCCAGATTGGTCAGGAGGCGGATCTGTTCCAGCACCTCCGCGTCGAGATTCTGCGCCTCGTCGATGATCAGCACCGTGCGTCGGCCGTGCGCGTGCGCGCGCAGGAGGTAGCCGTGCAGCGCGTCCACCAGCACCTTGACGCTGGCGGCTCCGCTGGCGGGATACGCGACATGCAGCTCGTCGCAGGCCGCGGCCAGGAATTCCACCACGGTGAGCCGGGGGTTGAGGATCAGGGCGATGTCCACGTCGGGCGTGAGATGTTCGAGCAGGCACCGGCAGAGCGTGGTCTTCCCGGTTCCCACCTCGCCGGTGAGCTGCACGAAACCGCCGGGCTGCTGGATGCCGTAGAGCAGATGGGCGAGCCCCTCGCGATGCCGCTCGCTCATGTAGAGATAACGAGGGTTGGGGGTCAGGGAGAAAGGCGCCTCGGTGAGCCCAAAGTGGGACGTGTACATTCCACGCACCTGGTCGGCTGTTTCGGCACCGCCCGGGGAGATCGGTGTCGGTTCGGCGAGGGCTCCCGCAGGCGTTGCCTTCTCCATTGGAAGATGTCTGTCTTCGACCGCGCTGTCAAGAGGAATGTCGTACCCCGACCCCAAAGCCGTTGCGGTCCCGATGTTGCTGGAATACGATGTCGGCAATACCGGTGCGCCCGAACCGACACGGGCGCGCGGCACGAGCGGGGGGACTCCATGATCAGCGTCAGCAAGCTGTATTGCGGCGGCACGGCGGAGAGCGACGGGTTGCGATACGGTCACGGCGGGCAAGGCCCCCAGGTCGGTCCCGGCGCGCCGCCGACCTCGAAGACGGCGGCCGAGCGACGGCCGGTCACCGTCTGGAACGTCACCCGAACCTGTAACCTGCGCTGCATTCACTGCTATACCGACTCCGATGCCAAGAAGTACAGCGGCGAGTTGACCACGGAGGAAGGCAAGACCCTCATCCGGGATCTCGCGGATTTCGAGATCCCCGCCCTCCTCTTCTCGGGGGGGGAACCCCTGGCCCGGCCAGATCTGTTCGACCTGGTCGAACATGCCCGCTCCCTCGGGATCCGGCCGACGCTGTCCACCAACGGAACGCTGATCACCGACGACACCGCTCGCCAAATCAAGCGCGCCGGATTTACCTACGTCGGGATCAGCCTGGATGGGATCGGGGAGATCAATGACCGGTTTCGCGGGGTGGGCGGCGCTTTCGACCGCGCGGTGCGCGGGTTCAAGGCGTGCGTCGGCGTCGGCCAGCGGGTCGGCCTCCGCTTGACCCTGACCCGGCACAACTTCGCCAACCTCCACGGGATCTTCGATTTCATCGAGCGCGAGCACGTCGACCGAGCCTGCTTCTACCATTTGGTCTACGCCGGCCGCGGCGGGCAGATTGCGGACGACGATCTCTCCCGCGAGGAGACCCGCCAGGCCATCGACGTCATCCTGGAGCGCACGGAAGATTTCCACCGACGGGGTCTGAACAAGGAAATCCTGACCGTGGATAACCACGTGGACGGGATTTACCTGTATTTGAAGCTTCGCGATAAGGATCCGGCGCGGGCGGAACAGGTTCTGAAGCTTCTGACCTGGAACGGGGGCGGGATGTACAGCTCTGGCGTGGGGATCGGAGACATCGACTTTCAGGGCAACGTCCATGCCGATCAGTTCTGGATGCATTACGCCTTCGGCAACGTGCGACAGCGACCCTTCAGCCGGATCTGGACGGACACCTCGGATCCGCTGATGGCAGGCCTGAAAGATCGACGAGCCAAGATCAAGGGACGCTGCGCGCCCGGCATCTGTAGATGGTTCGACGCCTGCGGCGGCGCCATGCGCGTGCGCGCGGACCTCGTGCACAACGATCCGTGGGCGCCGGAGCCGGCCTGCTACCTGACGGATGAAGAGATTGGATTCACCGCGGAAAAACAGGAAATGGTCAAGGCGCGCGGAGAGGATTTCCCGATGCCGACGTTCTCACGCCCGCCGCGGAGGGTCTCCCCGCAGCCGGCGAGCAGTCCGCCGGCCATCTCGTGCACCGGCGGCACGGAGGCCTGACGCGTTTCGCCCTTCGCCGCCCCCGCCGGTGGCGCGGCGTTTAACAGGCGGAGAGCGTTCCGGTCACACGGGAGGTTGGAGCTGGTGTTTCTCGGTGCGGTACCGGAGGGTTTCCTTGGAGATTCCCAGCAACTGCGCCGCCCGCCCTCGATTCCACGCCGCGACCCGCAACGCTTCGAGGATTAGCTGGCGTTCCACCTCGTCCAACTGAATCCCCCCCGTCGAGAAATCCACCCGGACCCCCTCCGGGCCGACTTGCACCGACGCCGTCGTCTTGCCCCCTGAGAGGCCGAGGTGCTCCGCGGCGATCGTGGACCCGTCGTGAAGCAGGATCGCCCGCTCCATCAGATGCGCCAACTCCCGAACGTTGCCTGGCCATGCGTAGGTCAGGAGCAACACCTCCGCCTCCGGAGCCAAGCGTTTGGGGGGCAGGCCGTACTGCCGGGTGAAGCGCTCCAGAAAATGCGTGGCCAGAAGCACGATGTCGTTCCCTCGCGACCGAAGGGGCGGGATCTCCAAGGTGAGACCTTTGATCCGGTAATAGAGGTCGGGCCGGAAGGCCCCCTCGGCGATGGCCGCCTCCAGGTCCCGGTTGGTCGCCGCCACGATCCGGGCATTGAACGTTTTCGGCCGCAGGCCGCCCACCCGGCGGACCGACTTCTCCTCGATGGCCTTCAAGAGCTTCACCTGAAGCCCCAGCTCCATGTGGCCGATCTCGTCCAGGAACAGCGTGCCGCCGTCCGCTGCCTCGAAGAGGCCCGGCTTGGCGGTCCGCGCATCCGTGTACGCGCCCTTCTCGTAGCCGAACAGTTCCGCCTCCAGGAGGGACGAGGGGATGGCGGCGCAGTTGATCTCCACGAACGGTCCCTTGCCTCTCGGGCTGCCGTAGTGGATGGCGCGTGCCACCATCTCTTTCCCCGCTCCGGTCTCACCCCGAATCAGGACCGTGGGTGCGCCGCCCTCGGGCGACTCCAGGGCCGCGATCCGCACGATCTGCTGGCGAAGCAGGCGGATCGCCGGGGACTCTCCCAGAATCTCGGCGGTGTGGCCTCCCGTCTCCTCCCGCGCCTTCAGGTAGGTCAGCTCCCGGCGCATGCGTTGGTGAGCCAGAGCCTTGTCCACCACCACCCGCACCTCATCCAGGTCCAGCGGCTTGGTGAGGTAGTCGAAGGCGCCGCCTTTCATCGCCTCCACGGCCGAGCCGACCGACGCGTGCGCCGTCATCATCACCACCTCGGTGCCCGCCGAGACCTCCCGCAACTTCCGGAGGACGCTGAGGCCATCCAGGCCCGGCAGCCGGATGTCCACGATGGCGACGTCGGGGCTGTTCTCCTCCGCCAGCCGGACCCCGTCCTCGCCGGACCGGGCCACGGACGTCATGTACCCGTGGTGCTCCAGAAAGGTACAGATGGAGTCCCCCAGGATCGTCTCGTCCTCCACAACCAGGATGTGGGGTGACATCCTTCACGCCTCCCTGTGCGCGGGCAGCGTCACACGAAAGGTGGCGCCCGCGCCCGCCTGGCTGGACACCGCGATGGTTCCGCCGTGCGCCTCGGTGAACTTCTTGGCAATCGCAAGCCCCAGACCCGTTCCCTGCGCTTTCGTCGTGTAGAAGGCCGTGAAGAGCTTCGGGAGTCTCTCGGCAGCGATACCGACTCCGCTGTCACGCACCTCGAGAAAGACGCCCCGGGCTTCCGCGTCCGCACCGGTCGTGACGCTGATCGTCCCGCCGCCGGGCGGCATCGCCTCGACCGCGTTGGCCAGCAAACTCAACGCCACCTGTTCCAGGAGCATCCCGTTCCCGCTCACCGGCGGAAGGCCGACCGCCAGGGTCCGGGTGAGAGACACCTGTGCCGTCGCCATCCGGCCAGCCACCATCTGAATGGCTTCGCCGACGACGGCGTTGAGATCCACCGGCACGTACGCCCGATCCGCAGGTCGCACGAACTGCAGCAACTCTTTCAGCCGGCTCTCCAGCCGGTCCACCTCGGCCATGATGCTGGCAAGATGTTTGGCGGACGGGACGGACGGTCCGCCCTCGCGCGACCCCAGCCCCGCCACCTGCGCCGCCGCCCGGATGTTGGCGAGCGGATTCCGGATTCCGTGGGCGACCGCCGTCACCACCTCGCCGATCGCCGCCAGGCGCTCCGCCTCCAAGAGCTGGCCTTGCACCGCCGTGAGCTCCTCGTTGGCCCGCGCCAGCTCTCGCCCGCGGTTCTCCAGGTTTCGATGCTGCTCATCAATCCGGCGGGAGGCGCGGCGGACGATCCAGAAGAGCGAGAGATACAAGAGAACGCCACCGGCAGCGCTGGCGCCCACCACGGTGAGCTGCGCTTTCCGGATGCTGGCAAACACCTGGGTCGGGAGCTTGTAGGTCTCCACCACACCGATCACCCGGGACGAACCGGGGAACACCACCGGCACGTAGACCTCCACCAGCCGGGCGAACTCGTTCCCCTCGTACCGGTTCTCCTCCTTGCGCTCGTCCCCCTCCAGGCTGACCACGGTCTGCCCGGTGAGCGCCTTGGCGAGATGCGGGTTGTCCGCAAACCGCTCGCCGATCAGGCGCGGCTCGTCCGACCAGACGACTCGCATGTCGGCGTCGTAGAGCTTGACCCGTACGATCTCGGGCATCGCCACGCCCTGCGTGTACAGCGCTTCGAAATGCTCCCGGGAGGCGTCGGCGTTTGGCTGGAGAAAGTCATCGGGGGATAAGTGGGTAAGGATGCCCGTGCGGATATAATCGGCCGTGGTGCTCCATTCCCGGTCGAGGAGGTCTTTCCGGAGGGAGTTGGACATGACGGCCGACAGCGCCGCCGTGATCAGACCGATGACGAGAAAACTCAGGACGGCGAACTGGCGGGTCAGCGCCAAACCGGTCTTCCATCGCCCAAAAGGCCACGCCCTCATCTTGGAGCGAGCATGGCAGACTCGCCCATCCCAGTCAACTGGAAGACTCCCAGCCGCTCGTTCGGAGAATTCGACCTTCGGAACCGCGAGTGGTCCCGAGACATCGTCGGACAACGCGCCGCCTCTCCTTCCGAACGAGTCAGTGCCGCGAACAAGAAAACCGTGGCGCGGACACCCCGGCAACGGCGGAGCGATCGTCGCGGCTGTCAGGGCTGGAGTTGTGCCATCCCCTCTCTGGCATCCGCCAGGTCCGGCTTCAGGTCCACAGCCCGCTGGAAGGCGCGTCGCGCCTGAACCTTGTCGCCGAGTCGGAGGAAGGTCCAGCCGAGTCCGTTATGGAGGCCGGACCACTCCGGCCGGGCGGCGATGCCCTTGGTGAATTGCTCCCGCGCCTTGGCGTAGTCCCCGAGGTAGAAGAGCGTCCAGGCATAACGAGACCGGACATCCTCGACATCGGAGACCGGGCTCTTAAGCAGACCACCCTCCCCGTCCTTGGTGAGTCGCTCCAGGTGGGACACGGCCTCCGCGTATCGGCCCAGTTCGAATAGCGCGTAGGCATACCCTACGGCGGCATCGCGGTAGTTGCGATCCAGGGCGAGCGCCTGGCGGAAAGACTCCAGCGCCAAATGATAGCGCCCAACCCGATACCGGGTCCATCCCAGGCCGTCGTGGGCACCTTCCCACTGCGGCTTGCGCGCGAGGGCTTGTCGGAAGTGCCTGGTCGCCTCGGGATACTTCGCGACGTGATAGTAACTCCAGGCCAGCGACACCTCGGCCTCGTCGAAATCCGGTTGCGCACTAAGCGCTTTCTCGAGGTGCGGGATCGCACCGGCATAGTCCCTGGCCTTGTAGCGCTCCAACCCCTGGTCGTAGCTCCGCTGGGCCTGAAGGCTTTGTGCCATGGCCACGCAGCCGCTCGTAGCGAAGCCGACGCCGAGGGTCACAGCAAGAACCAGTGCGAATCGGGTGAAGCGACTTCTCATCGGGGTCGTCATGACCGGCCAGCCCCCATTTCTCCATCCAATGTTGTGTCGCCGTGGTGGCGATGTGTGACTTGAAGGGCCGAACCCGTTGTCGTCCGTTCGGGTTCGGCCCGCATATCCCAGTCATACGTTAGCGGGGAACCGTCGCCCCACTCACCCTGCCAATGTCGCGGTTCTCGGCCTCGACCTCTCGCTGACGCGCCTCAACCTCGCGCCGAGTCTCCGTTTCGCGGGTACGATCCTGGTCGCGGGTACGATCCTGGTCGCGGGTACGATCCTGGTCGCGGGTACGATCCTGGTCGCGGGCCTGTTGCGCCTCGTGAACCGCCGAGCTCACGGCCCCACCCAGATTACGCGCACCGGCCTCCTGGGCAGCCGCTCGCCCGCCGTGGGCGGTCGAAGTGGCGGCTTCTGAGACACTGTTCCCTGTGCCGCGGCCGGAGTGGCCATGGCCAAGGCCGCCATCACGGCCCTGCCCTTGTCCTTCACCGCCTCGCGACGAGTCCGCGCTGTGGCCGGACGAACCACCATGGCCGCTGCTGTCACTTCCGCGGCCCCCACTGTCGCTCCCACCGTGACCGCTGCTGCCGCTCCCGCCATGGCCGCTGCTGTCGCCCCCATGGCCCCCGCTGTCGCCGCTGCCGGAGCCGCTACCTCCGCTGCCGGAACCCCCGCCGCTGCCACCGCTGTCGCCACCGCCGCCGCCATCCTTGGCAAAGGCGACGCCATTGTCACCCGAACCGAAGGGAACGTGAAGGTCGGCCAGGAACGGCACGACCAGGAACGCCACGACCATCAACATGAGGGTTCGAAGTTTCGCTTTCATCGTCCAATCCTCCCTTGCGGATTATGTACCCGCTGAAGTCAACGCCGTCCGAAATCCCCTGCCTGGCTCTTCTGGCACCGCGCAGCGCGTCTCTTCTGACGGAGAGACCTTAAAGCAAAGAGAATGCCAGAAACTGGCGGCCGACGCCGATCGTCCATACCGGATTCCGTCACGGTATTCGATTGAATGAAATCAACAGGTTGGGAGTCAATCGTCCGTCACGACCGCCTACGCAAGAGATCCTCAGCGCCGCGGCTGTCCGTCGCGAAGCGTGGGCATTTGCCCACGGTGGGGTTTTGCCCACCTGAAAGGCTGCCCGGCCGGTCGCGGGCCAGCGAAGGAAGTATTCAGCGCAAGCTCCAACCGGTCAGGTTTTGCCAAGGTAGACCCGCAACGCCGACGTTTCCCGCTCTTGAAAGCGGACCGCCACCTGAAGCTGTTCCAGATACTGCTCCAGCGTCTTCCCGCCAAAAGAAACCGTCCGGGAGCCGAAGAAGGACCGCACGTCCGCCTCGAGCGCCGGCGTGGCCAGCCCGGTGATACCCTCGCAGAGACGCCGCAAGCCGCTCTGGGAGGGGTAAAGGCGCTCCATCTCTTCCCAGTGCTCCTTGACAAAGGCCCATGCCGGCTCGCGGCCGTGGACAGCTCAGGAGCAGGTCTCGCACCACGAACGGCGCGTCCTGCGTTCGCACCTCGCCGTTGACGCAGAACTCGAGCGTTCGCCGGATCAGCCCCGGAGTGCGGAAACCGGTCAGCGCGCGAAGATACCGCTGCTCGCCCTGTGGCGTCGTGGCCGCCTTGAAGCGCGCCAGGAACTCCTGATACTCGCTCTCGCCCCCCGTGTGCGCCACCAACGCGATGACGGCCGCGTGCACGCTGGGGTCCGGCGCGGCCGCCTCCGCGGCGCGATCGTAAAGGCCGCGCGCCGCCCGCTGAACCTCCCCATCGTTCCCGAGTGTTCCCATCGTCCGGAGAAGCTCGCCCCGCAGTTCGCGATCAAGGTCGCTCTCTTCGGCCCTCGAAGACCAACCGACGCGCCGCGTGGCTTCGCCCAGCCGATCGCGGACCAGCGCTTCCAGGCCGGACCGAAGATCGGTCGGGGCGACCCGTGCGAGATACCCGAACGACGCCAGGAGCGAGGTCCACACGTGCCGGTCGGCTTCGTGCCGGAACCGGCCCGTCAACTCCAAGAAGTCGACCACCGGAAACATGCCCGCCACGGTCGCCGCCCAGGCGTCGCTGACCAAGTTGAAACGCTCGATGGCTGCCAGCGTTTCGGCGGGTGCGCGGAGGAGCGGTGCGAGGAGTGCCCGCCCGTAACGCACACGGTAGAAACCGTGGCCCCCCTCGTTCGCCACGAGCCAGTCCGGCTTGCCCGGAAAGGTGACGCGCTCTTCCGCGGTCGAGAGAAGGATGTGGCCGCGCACGATGTTGTCGTTCACCCGAGCGCGATAGGTGATCGGAACCTGCCAGAGGGATTTCGTGTCGTCGCCATCGGCCAGATATCGGAACGGAGTGTTGGCTGAAGCGCACGATTTCGCCCGTCCCCTCCGCTTCCACGGTCACCAGGGGAAACCCCTGCCGGAAGATCCACCCGTCCATCATCTCCGGGATCGGTTGACCGGATGCGATCCCCAGAGCTTTCCAGAGATCCGTCGTCTCGGCGTTGGAGAACTGGTGCGCGGTCAGATACTTCCGGACGCCGTCGCGAAAGACCTCGGGGCCGAGATACTGCTCCAGCATCCGGAGGACGGCCCCACCCTTCTCGTACGTCAGCACGTCGAACATGGCCTCGGCGTCCTTGGGAGCCACTACCTCGAACTCGATGGGGCGACTCGACCGAAGACCGTCCGTCAGAAAGGCGGCGGTCCGCGACACGCCGAAGTTGTCCCAGCGCCCCCAGGCGGGTTTCCACGCGTCGACCGCCAGCACCTCCATGAACGTGGCGAAGGCCTCATTCAGCCAGAGTCCGTTCCACCACGCCATCGTCACCAGATCCCCGAACCACATGTGCGCGATCTCGTGGGCCACCACGTGGGCCACCCGGGCGAGCTCGGCATGGGTGGCGCTCCCCTGGTCCGCCAGAAGCGCGGTCTCGCGAAACGTGATAGCGCCCAGATTCTCCATGGCGCCGAAGGCGAAGTCGGGAATGGCGATCAGGTCCAGCTTGTCCCCCGGATAGTCCACGGCGAAGTACTCCCGGAAGAAGCGCAAGGAGAACGCCGCCACCTCGAGTGCGAACGAGCCGAGATGTCCCTTCCCCGGAACGGCCCAGACCCGAATCGGGATCCCGTCCGCTTGGACGGCGTCGGTCGGCTCCAGTGGCCCGATCACAAATGCCAATAGATACGTGGACATCGGGATGGTCGGTGCGAAGGTCACCTCTTTTTTGCCGCGCTCCGGCATGCGCCGGACACTGGCCATCGCCGTGTTGGACACCGCCGCCAGTGCCTCGTCCACGACCAGCGTCACCTGAAACACCGCCTTGAAGGCGGGCTCATCCCAGCAGGGAAACGCACGGCGGGCGTCAGTCGCTTCGAACTGGGTAACCGCCAAAATCGCCGCGCGTCCATCCCCTGCCGTGAACCTGCTGCGATAGAATCCGCGCAGCTTGTCGTTCAGGATTCCGGAAAAACGAAGGGCGAGACGCCACGGTCCCGGCTGAAGCGGCTCGACGAAGCGCAGCAGGACGCGCTCCGCGGCCTCGTCCACCCGGATCGTCGCGGTCAACCGTCGTCCCGCGCCATCGTCGATCTCGGCCGTGGCGATCGTCAGATCGGCGGCGTTCAGCACCACCTCCGCCGTGGGTTCGCCCACCGTCACCTCGATCGTCTCGTCTCCGGCGAAGGTGCCGGCCGTCAGGTCGGGCTCGATCCGAATCTGGTAACGGCGCGGGACGACGGTACGTGGTAACCTGATGGAGGTCATGGGGTCCTCGCTGTGAACGGAGTCTGGGCGAACCGTCACCCGCCGCGCAGCAAACGGCGACGGTCGGGTCGGCCCTGGTGAGCCTACCAGATTAAGCCGTTGTCAAAGAATAATTTGACCGGAGAAATCCCGGGAACGGCATAAGGAGCCGTAACGAAATAATAAGAAATGGACAGGTTATTTCGTAACGGCTCCTAAGCGGAAAGTGTGGAGTGTCCGGGCCCGCCGTGGAGGTCGGGTGAAGATCGCTAGCGGAAAACGAGATCGATTTACCCTTACCGAAACAAACCGGCAAACCAGTTCAGGAGACCTCGGCCGGCTTGCGCCAGTGCGGCCGGACCGCAGTCCGCGGAAGGCTCCGTCCCGGCTCGGAACGCCTCTTCGACGGCGGCGCCTCCGTTGCACCAGAAGGAGGCCGGCTTTCCGGTGTCGCGGTTGACCGAGACCATCACCACACCCGGTGGAGACGCGAACGGGCGCGGAGCGGCCCGCCGCACAGCGGCCGACATGACCGCCGCCCAGATCGGCAGCGCCGCCTGCGCGCCGGTGAAACCGAGCGGGCTCGCATCATCCAGACCGACCCACACGCCCACCACCAGATCGGTCGTGTACCCGACGAACCAGGCGTCTCGGAGGTTATCCGTGGAGCCGGTCTTCCCGGCGGCGATTTCGTTGAGTCCCCAGCGTGCGCTGCCTTTGGCGGTGCCGTCGCGCATCACACCCTGGAGCAGATGGGTGATCAGAAACGCGGACTCGGCGGACACCGCGCGTTCGGGGGCGGGGAGTGGAGCAACGGCAGCCGCATCCGCGGGCATGGGCTGGGCGCCCAAGGTCGTCGGGGTCGTGCGCACGCCCTGATTCGCCAGCGTGGCGTACGCCCGCGTGATCTCCAGGAGCGTAACCTCCGACGTGCCGAGGGCCAGCGAGGGAACCGTGGCGAGTGGGCTCGCGATCCCGAGACGCCGGGCCGTGTCGGCGATCCGATCCGGCCCCACCGCCTGCGCGACGCGAACGGCGGGAATGTTCCGCGATTCTTGGAGCGCCCGCCGCACCGTCACGGCTCCCAGAAGCTGCCCATCGATATTCCGTGGGGTCCAGACCCCGCTCCCGTCCCGGACCGTCAGCGGCTCATCGGCGACAATCGACGCCGGCGTGAGAGCGGCGGGTACCGCTCTCGGACCCGATTCGAAGGCCGTCAGATACACGAAGGGCTTGAAAAGCGACCCGGGCTGCCGCACGGCCCGCGTCGCGCGGTTGAAGGGGCTGTCTTGGTACCGACGGCCTCCCACCAGCGCCCGGATACGCCCCGAGGCAGGGTCGAGAGCCACCAGGGCTCCCTCGATTCGTCCCCGGCCGCCCCCGGCACGCCGGCGCTCGAGTTGCGCCAGCCCTTGCTCGATCGCCCGCTCGGCGACCCGCTGGAGAGCCGGATCCAGACTGCTGCCGACGCGCACCTCCCCCGATGGGGGTAACGTCAAACGCCGGGCCATCTCGTCGCGTGCCAGCTCCACGAAATACGGCGCGCGAAGCCGGGCGTCCACCGGGCCGGGAGGGAGCGGATGCGCCAGCGCCGCTCGAGCGCTTGCGGCGTCAATGGCCCCACGCTGCTCCATCGCGGTGAGGACCGCGTCTCGACCGGTCCGGCCGCGACCCGACGCATCGGCGAACACCTTGTTGGGGCTGCTGATGGCGGCCGCCAGCAAGGCGGCCTCGTCCGCGCGGACGGCGGCGAGGTCCTTGCGCAGGAAATGCCGCGCAGCCGCCGGTAGGCCGTGCACGGCCACGTCGCCGTCGTGACCGAGATAGATCGAATTGAGGTAGGCTTCGAGTATGCGCGGCTTGGAGTACCGGCATTCGATCAGGAGCGCGAGCGCCGCTTCTCGGACCTTTCGCCCCCAGACGCGTTCCCCGCTCAGGAAGAGTGTCCGGGCCAGTTGCTGGGTGATGGTGCTCCCACCCTGCCGGATTCCGCCCTGCCGCAGGTTCGCGGCGCCGGCCCGAAGCACCCCCCAGAGGTCAATGCCTCCGTGCCGGAAAAACCGTCGGTCCTCGGCAATCAACACGGCGTCTACGACGGTCCGCGGGAAACTGTCCAGCGGGCGCCACACCTGTGCCCGGCGGGAGAAGCCCTCCAGAACGGCGATCTCCTCGGTCCCGGCATACAGCCGGATCGTGGGCCCGTCCGCGACGGGGCCGACCGGAAGGGGAAGCGCCCAGCCGAGTACGCCCCAGAGGGCTGCTACGATCGCCATTAGCCCCAACAACGCGATCCCGCAGCGCCTCTGGTTCGTCGTCGAAAGCCAAATCCTGGGTTGGGTCACCGCGTTCGACTCCGCTTGATGGCGATGGTCCGCACTCTAAGTGCTTCTGCCCGCAATTACGGTAACGTATCGCCGGTCCCCCGGACCGACCCTCGGACGCCTCGTCGATACCGGCTCGCCCTTACCCCGGGTCGGTCCGCTCAGACGCGGCCCTCCGTGCCGGCGGACGGCTCGCCGCGTCCGGTGCGGAGCTCGCCCGCGGGCGCAGCGTCCTCGGGGCGGCCCGGGGGACCTGGACTTATGCGGCCACCGTATACGTCATCGAATTTATGTCCGCGTGTACTCAGCGTACACTGCCCGTTCAAACCGGAGGGCATTGTGTCGGAATCCGCCAGACATTGCAGCCTATTCGTCGGAACAATGCTCAGCGGATGGTGCATTCCACTGCAGGAACGGGAAGGATGTCCGCGTCCAGACCCCGGGCGACTGCCTTGATGCGGGCCGGATCGATCGGTTTCACGAGGAAGGTGGACACCTGGAAGCGGTCGAGCAATCGCCGGATGACCGCGTCCTCTTGCGAGCTCACCACGACGATCGGTATTCCCGGAAAGTAGGCGCGAAGGATCCGGACGAGATCCCATCCGGTCATCGCGACTCCCAGGACCGGCGGCAACTCGAGGTCCACGATGGCGAGGTCAAAGACTCCCTCCTTGATCTTCCGAAAGGCCTGCCATCCGTCCGAGACAGCCTCCACACTATGCCCATCGGTTAGGAGCGAGTCCTGTAGGCCCTTCCGACTATGCTGATCGTCTTCCACGATGAGTATTCGCCTGCGCATCCTGCCCCCCGCTGGTTCGCATCTGATCCTGGGTCGCCCCGACCAGAGCCCGACGACGGATTGCCTTCACGCGGACTTTGGGATTTTTGTGGCAACGCACGTGCCACAAGCGGGATGGAGGAATACTGCGTCAAGAACCACCAAAGGCTGGTATCGTGGCGAGTTACGCGATGGCGAGAGTGCCGCGCTAAATTTGCACGGCGCTCGGAAGAACAAAGGGGACAGAAGAATTTACCGACGATGTAAGACTTACCTGCCCGAGGAAAGAAAGTCGGTCAGGCGAAGAAAACCACCCGAACACCGGCGGCCGCTGCCGGTGCAGACCGCAGGCGCGGGTCGTTGGCGATGGCCGCCCGCAGATCCTTCATCGCGCGGCCTGGGCCAGTTCCTCGGCCAAGATGCGCGCCTTCTCGGCAAGATTGGAGGCGCGAGCCAGGTCCTTGGCTTCGATCGCCTCCTTCGCGTTCTTGAGCAGGCTCTGGATGGTCAGGAACTGCTCTTGCTGGTCCTTTGTGAGCTTCTTTTCGTCGATCCGCCCGATGAGCACCTCGGCGCGTTGCATCCTGGTGCCGGCGTCGCGCCGCAACTGCTCCTCGTCTTGCTTGCCGACCTGCGGCGCCAGGACGGCTGGTACAACCTCTGGCTCTTTCTTGACGGAAGGAGCCTCCGGCTCCTTCTTGGGGGGCGCGGGTTCCGGCTCCTTCTTCACGGGGGCAGGTGCGGGCTCCTTCTTGGGGGGCGCGGGCGCAACCGGTTCTTTCTTGACGGGCGGCGCGGGCGGCTCCTTCTTGGGGGGCGCGGGTTCCGGCTCCGTCTTGGGGGGGGGCGGCGGCGCGGGCGGCTCCTTCTTGGGGGGCGCGGGTTCCGGCTCCTTCTTCACGGGGGCAGGTGCGGGCTCCTTCTTGGGGGGCGGCGGAGGCGGGGGGGAGAAAAGCGACTCGATAGCCGCGCATCCGCTCACGGCAACGATGAGTGCCGCAAGCGCACCGGCCAGACCGTTCCTCCATCGACTCAACCCTTGTCCCATCAGCACAATGCCCTGCCTCACCCCGTCTGCCCTATCCGATCGGCAGCCGGACGGTGAACGTCGTTCCCCGACCGACATCGGACGCGACGTCGATGCTTCCGTCGTGCAACTGGACGATCCGATACACCAGGGAGAGGCCGATGCCGCTGCCGTCCGGCTTCGTGGTGTAATACAGTTTGAAGATTTTGTCCAGATCTTCCGTCGGAATGCCGGTCCCCTCGTCCGAGATCGTCACTCGGACGGATTCCGCCTGCTCGAGCGCCGTGGCAAGCCGAACCGTGCCGCCCTGCGGCATCGCCTGGCAGGCATTGAGGAGGATGTTCAGGAGCGCTTGCCGGAGCAACTCCTCGTCCGCCGTGATCGAGTGGAGGTTCGCGTCCAGATCCATGACGAATCGCACGCCGGTCGCCTGCCACTCCGGCTGAAGAAGCGCCTCCAGACCGCGAATTAGTCCATTCAGGTCCACGGCGCCCAGGGCCAGATATTGGGGACGCATGAACTTCAGGAAGCCCTGGACCGCTCGGTCCAGACGCTTGATCTCGCTGCCGATGACCTCCAGGTTCTCCTGCACCCCTTCCCGGGAGGGCCCCAGCCGCTCCTTGAGAAGCTCCAGATGGATCGTCATGGCGTTGAGTGGATTCTTCACTTCATGGGCAACCCCGGACGTCAGCCTGCCGAGCGCTGCCAGCTTGGCGGAATAACTCACCAGCGACCGGAGCGTCTTGATGGACTCCACGTCTTTCAGCATCACCATGGTGCCCATCGTACGCTCGGCGTCCGCCACGGCAAATCGCGACACCAGGAATTCTCGTGGCCGACCGTCGCGGCGGAGGACGATGGTGGAACCCGGCTGATCGCCCTCCGTCTCGTCGTTAAGCAGAATCCGCAACGGATGAGACGCCGCCAGCGCCTCTTCCAGCCGCCACCCCTGAATCTGCCCCATCGACTTGCCCAGGACGATCTCGGCGGCCTTGTTGAAGAAAAGAACGCGCCGATCGCTGGTCAAAAAAATGAATCCATCCTCCAGCCGATCGACCACCCGCTGGACTTGGACGTTTTCCCCCAGGACCTTGAGGCGATCCGACTGGAGTTTTTGCCCCAGGAGCTGGAGCTGGGCGGCGAGCTCCTTGTATTCGTCCTCCTGCCCGAGTTCCGGCCCAGCGACGAACTCACCTTGGCGCAGTCGCTCAACCTCCCGGGTGAGTCGCCGGATGGGCTGCAGCGCCAGGTGGGCAAGCCCCATGGCGACGAACCAGGCCACGGGCAGGGCGGCCCCGGCCAGACCCAGCCCCTGAAGCAGCGAGGCATTCAGTTCGGTCCGGAGCAGGCTACTGGGAAGCCCGACCCGGATACTGCCGAACGGCTGGTCATTGAGCTGCAGCGGGAGCGTCACCTCGTACGTCGTCCCCGGCTGATAGAGCCCGGCAAACCGGCTCACCGGGTTGGCCGCCAAGAGCGCGCGGAGCTCGAGTTGGGCCGACGCCGGGCTGTCCTCCTTCCGTCGCTCGCTGTGCAGAATGATGGTGTCGGTCCGATCGGCCAGCAAGACGTAGAGGATGTCGGTGGAGTATCCGACGCTGGCCTCCAGCAGGCTCCGCAACTCGCGGTCGGTGCGCAGGGCCTCCCACGGGTCCCGGTCCGTTGCCCGGGCGAGCGCGCGCCGGCTCTGGGCGTAGATCTGCCGGGCGACCAGTTCCGCCTGCTGCGCGGCGCCCTCGATGCTGACCCGTGCCAGCTGCGAAAAATGGAGCAGTGTCGCGGCCGCTACCACGAAGAAGGTGAAGGCGGTAACCGCCAACATCTCCTTGGTCTTGAACCGAAAGCGCATCTAGGTCCCGTATCGGTTGAGCTTGTTGTGGAGCGTCTTGATGCTGATCCCCAGGATGCCCGCGGCCCGCGCCTTGTTGTTACCGACGGAGGCGAGCGTCTTCAGGATCAAGATCCGCTCCGCCTCCTCGACGGTCATGCCGACCGTCAGCGTGACCGCGTCGGATTCGCCGCCGGGCGATGCGTGCGTGAGCCCCGCCGGAAGATGCTGGGGCGCGAGGACGTCTGTGTCGCAGATGATCATCGCACGCTCCAAGGTGTTCCGCAGCTCCCGCACGTTGCCGGGCCATGGGTGGGACGACAAGATCCGGCTCGCCACGTCGTCCACGGCGCGGATATGCTTGGCGTATTTCCCGTTGAACTCCTCGATGAACGCCTCGATGAGCAGTGGGATGTCTTCGCGCCGCTCCCGAAGGGCTGGCAGGGCGAGGTTGAACACGTTCAGGCGGTAGTAGAGATCCTCGCGCAGACTGCCTTCCTTCATCGCCCTGACGGGATCTTGGTTGGTGGCCGCCAACACCCGCACATCCACCAAGAGCTCCGTCTTCCCGCCCAACCGCCGGACCGCACCATCCTGCAGGATGCGAAGGAATTTGGCCTGGATGGCCGGACCCATCTCCGCGATCTCGTCCAGGAAGAGCGTGCCACCGTGCGCCAACTCAAAACAGCCCAGTCGGCGCTCCACCGCACCCGTAAAGGCCCCCTTCTCGTGGCCGAAGATCTCGCTCTCCAGCAGGGTCTCGGGAATAGCCGAACAATTCACCGCCACGAACGGGCCTTTGTTCCTGGGAGAATGCTCGTGGAGGCTGCGCGCCACCAGTTCCTTGCCCGTTCCGCTTTCCCCCGAGATGAGCACCGGCGCGGAGGTCGGCGCCGCCAGATCGATCATCCGGTAGAGCTCCTGCATGGCCTTGCTTTTTCCCACCAGGCGTCCGGACCCCCAGACCGCCTGGAGCTGCCGCCGGAGCAGCGTGACCTCGCGGAGCGCCTCGCCCTTCTCGAGCGCCTTCTCGATCAGGATCCGCAGGCGCGGCAGGTCCACCGGTTTGGTGAGGTAGTCGTAGGCTCCCTGCTTCATCGCCGCGACCGCCGTCTCGACGGTGGCATGTCCGGTGAGAAGAATCACCGTCGTCAACGGAGATTCCGTGCGGAGCTGCGCCAGCAGCCCCAGGCCGTCCAGCCTCGGCATCAGCACGTCTGTCACCACGACCCGCGGAAGAAAGGTCGCCGCTTTTTCCAGCGCCTCCTGCCCGTCGGCCGCCTCTTGGACCTCGTATCCCCAGTTGGTGAGCAGCGCCTTCAGCCCCTTCCGGGAAGCCTCTTCATCGTCGGCAATCAGCACCCGATCAGCCATCGCATCTCCTTCCGGGTGACATGATACTCCTCTTACCCGTTCTCGGTCTTGCAGAAAATCTCAGGTTAAATGGGGCAAACCGCCCGGGAGCTTTGATTCAACACGTTACAGCCCGCCAGGAGCCAGGCTTCGCGAAATCCCCGCCGGGCGACCCGTGCGGCTCGGCCGCGCGTCACGTCGCGGGAAACAGATGGCAGCTGACCGTATGTCCGGGCTCATACGGCGTGGGAGCGGGGGCGATCCGTCGGCAGACCTCCATGGCCCTGGGGCAGCGTGGATGGAAGCGGCAACCGGCCGGAGGGGAAACCAGGTTGGGGATGGAGCCGGGAATGCCCTGCAGGGCCTCCTGCCGGCGGACGTTCCTGGGAATGGACCGTAACAGACCCTGAGTATACGGATGCAGAGGAGTGCGAAACAGCGCGCGCACCTCCGCCGTCTCGACCACCGAGCCGGCATACATCACGGCCACTCGGCGGCAGATGCGACTCACCACGCCCAGGTCGTGCGAGATCAGCAGCACCGAGACCCCCTGGGTCTCCACCAGACCGGCGAGCAGCCGGAGAATCTGCGCCTGGATCGTCACATCCAGCGCGGTGGTCGGCTCGTCGGCCAGCAGCAGGCGCGGCGGGCGCGCCGCCCTTATCGTGGGCCGCTGCCGCCCGGTCGCCCCTCGATCTCCCGCCGCACCTTGTCGTTCATCTGCTCCGTCATACCTTTATACACCGCACCCGGCGGGGACGCGTTCGGCGTCGTGGAGGGGTGGATCGAGAGGACGTCGGAACGAGGGATCTCGATCGTCTCTGCCGGCTTCTCGATCCGCACCCGGTCGCCGATGATTTCGACCTTGTCGGCCTGGATGGTACGCCCGTCTTGAAGGAAGATGGTCTCGGCCGCGATCGCCGACTGCATCGGCTGGCCGCCGACCGCCAGGAGTGCGGCGACGATGGCTGCCTTGCGTCCAAGACCAAGATCCATGAAACCTCCAGGCGAGTCGCCGTTGCGGGAGCCGGCGGCGACGGATCAGGGTGCCGCGCCGGTGAGAACCTCGGCCAGCATGGGCTGCGCGTCGGCCCAAGCCGCCGCCATGGATGCGAACGCGTCTTCGAAGCGTCGCACCGCATCGGCGTCAGCCTGGTACACACCGCGGATGGTCTCCCACCGCGACTTGACGATTTCCTTTTGACGGTAGAGTTCCACGAACCCGGAGTGATGCTTGGCATTGACCGTCTCGGGCGCGTTGGCGAGCACGACGCGCAACCGTTCGAGGTCGCACTCCCACGCCTTGATCGCTCCATCAACCCCGTCTCGCCGTCCACCCATCGCCATCCGAGACCCCCCCTCTTCTCTTCTCGGCCACCGATCATCGCGCCATTCGACACCCACGCCACGTCCGAGGCCGACCGCTGACCGCTGAAATCTTCCAGCTTTCTATACCATGCTACCCGCCCCCTCGTCGAGCAACACCGCACACGGCGTCATCTGGTTCGACGCGGCAAGGAATCACTTGCGGCACCCGGGGAATATCCTTTAGTCTGAGGGCCTCGGGCGGGGCGCTGGGAGCCAACTCCCGGCCCCAGAACGTCGCTCTGCCACCCCGTGCGCCGTCCTGAAGGAGGAGGCAATGCCGTCGCAGTACGAGATCAATCAACTGGAGAAGGAAGAGTCCTGGCGCATGTTCCGGATCATCGGAGAGTTCGTCGAAGGCTTCGACGCGCTGTCCCGCATCACACCGGCCGTGACGGTCTTCGGCAGCGCGCGCGCGAAACCCGGAGAGTTCGCCTACGTCACCGCGGAGGCCATCGGCCGCGAGATCGCCGGGGCCGGCTTCACGGTCGTCACCGGTGGTGGCCCCGGGGTCATGGAAGCCGCCAGCAAAGGGGCATTCCAGGCGGGGGGGAAGGCCGTGGGATTGAACATCGAGCTGCCCATGGAACAGACGTCGAACCCGTACACCACCATCTCCCTGCACTTCCACTACTTCTTCGTCCGAAAAGTCATGCTGGTCAAGTACGCCACTGCCTTCGTCCTGCTCCCTGGTGGCTTCGGAACCGTGGATGAGCTGTTCGAGACCGTCACGCTGATCCAGACACACAAGATTCGCCCCTTCCCGGTCATCCTGGTGGGGCGAAGCTACTGGCAAGGGCTGTTGGAGTGGCTGCGCGAACAGGCCCTGGTGGATGGATACATCTCTCCGCAGGATCTGAGCTTCTTCACCGTCACGGACGACCCGCGCGAGGTGGCGGATCGGATCAGCGAGTTCTATCGGGGCGGAAGCGTGGACCTGAGCGCGACCGCCTGACGGCGCCGCGATGCCGTTCCAGCCGCCCCTATTCGATGCGGACGACGGTCGAGGCTGGCAGGCGTTCCACGAGGAACTTGACCGCCCGGTCCACCTCGTCGCGCTGCTTGGATTCCAGGGTCAGAACGACGCGGTGGTCGGGCTGGTGGAGGATGGGGTAGGAGCCGAGCTGCAGTGCGGGAAACCGCTCGAGCGCCCGATAGAGTTCGGCGGCAATCTCTCCTTCATCGCACCGCAGGAAGATCCGCCGCAGGATGTACGGAGCCTCCCGGAACTCCTCGCGAATCCGCCCGAACTTTCGCTGCACGCTCTCGGGAATTCCGGGAAAGATGAAGACGTTCTCCAGGGCCACCACGGGAAACCCGATGTTGCCTTCTCCCACCAACCGGCTCCCCTCGGGGACGTCTGCCATGCGGAGCTGGGCGGACGTGATGGCCTCGCCATAGTGCCGCCGGAGCACCCCCTCGAGCAACGGATGGCGGACCAGGGGGCGGTCGAACGCCTGCGCGATGGCCGCGATCGTCACGTCGTCGTGAGTCGGTCCCACGCCGCCCGTGGTGAACACCAGATCGTGATCCCGGGCCAGTTCCCGCACGTCGCGCACGATCACCGGCAACTCGTCCGGAATCGTCAGGATGCGCCGGACCTCGACGCCCAGACCCCGCAGCTCCTGGGCGAGGAACGGCGAGTTCTGGTCCGTCACCTTCCCGCTCAGCACCTCGCTGCCGATGATCAGGATTCCCGCGGTCTTCGCCATCCTCTCACCACGCGCCGCCGTCACTCTTCTGGGCGCTGCTCCGACCGTTCTTCGCTGATCGCTGACTGCTGACTGCTGATCGCGGCATCTTCAGAAATACCCCTCCATCAACCGATGGATCCACGCGGGCATCCTCGGCGACTCCACGGCGTCGAATTGCGGCACGTACGGCTTCACGTCCACCACCGGAGTTCCGTTGATGGCGTCCAGCCCCTGCACGACCAGGCGGTTCTCGTCCCGACGGAGCAGCTTCACCGCGGTCACCCCGATGGGATTGGGACGGTGTCGCGCGCGCTGGGCGAAGATCCCCACCTCCGGCATATCCTGTCGCCCCTGCGGGCGTCGCCGCATCCGCACGGGTTCCGCCTCTGCTGCCCGATGCATCAAGAAGAGGACGAGGACGTGAGAGAACGCCTCGATTCCGTCCAGCCCGTCGGCAAACTCCTCGTCGAGAACGACCTCGGAGATGACACCGCCCCACCCCTCGTCCGTCGGTTCCTGGATATCGTTGCGGACCGTACCGATCGCCTCCATCGGGATCACTCCTGCCCAACTGCGGGTACGGGTTGATGCCGAACCCGCGTCGAGCGGTGGCGGCCTCGATACCCCGCCATCACTGACGCGCCTTCGCCTTCACCGACGGGACGCCGGCCCGTTCCAGAACCACCGCGCCGATCTTGTCGTGGACGCCCAGCGGGGCCGTCACGCAGTGCTCGACGCCCGGGAACGCCGCCGCGGCCTCCTCGACCAGACGGGGGATGTCCGTGGTGGAGTGGCGACCGGGGGAAAGGAAGTACGGATGGACGACGACGGCTGTGGCGCCGTCTCGGGCCGCCGTTTCGAAGGCCTGGCGGATGCTCGGTTCGGCCAGCTCCATGTGCGCGGGGTACACGCGCGTGAGACCGGAGAGGCGCTTCACCATGGCCACCACCTCCAGAAGCATCTCGTTGGCCTCCGGAAAACGGCTCCCATGGTCCACCAGGATGAGCGCAGTGTGTGTGTTGAGTTCGGCCACGGACTCACCCCCTATCTCGGTTGATGCATTATGGTTGATGCAAGCCGGCGGCCCCCTGCGACGCTTCAGGCGGGATCGCCGGACCGCCGAGCGCCCTTTGGATGTCGGCACGCCGGGCGTTGAAGACGGCATCGGAGAGCACGGGCTCACACGCGCTGGGGTTGATCGCCTGATCCAGTTCCACCCACGACACGCAGCCGTCGTACCAGGCCTTTTGCTCCAGAATGATCGGCTCAGGTCGCCGGAACAGCCGCAGGGTCAGCACGTGAACGCCCGGCTTGTTGCGATAGTGAAACCGGGATGCGACACACTCCCAGGACAGGATGTGCAGGTCGGCCAGACGTCGCAGACGCTCCAGATCCATCACCTGGACCACATCCGCCACGGTCGCATAGAGCCGGATCGCCAGCGTCCCGGACGCCGACGACACGGCTTGCATCGTCCGGAACTCCTCGCGCACAGCGGGAACCAGGTCAGCTTCTTTTTGATGGACAAAGGTCGGAAATAGCCAGAATCGCTGGTGGGTGACCTCGAAGCCGTCCTTGATCTCCTGGATCCCACCCTTGCGAATGAGGAGCGTCTGGCGACCATCCGCCAACGCCCCGCAGACGACGGCCCACTCCTTCAGCGCAGCATTGACCGCCTCGACCATGTCAGCCCCCATGCCGGTTCCGGCGCGGATCCCAGATCTCGCCCGCGACAGTATAGAGGAGCAACCACAGGGGGCCAAGGCGAGAAAGGCGGCCCGCCATTCCCGTTGCGTTCCGGCGCCTTCCCCAAGTAGAATCAGACCTCCTTGGTGGCTGCGCCACTCGATCGCCGGAAGGAGATCCGCATTGAGCACTCAGCAGACGCCACTACACGGCTGGGCCTTGATCCTGGGCGCGTCGAGCGGATTCGGCGAGGCGACGGCGCTCACCCTTGCCCGGCGCGGCGTCAACGTCTTCGGCGTGCACATGGATCGGAGAGCGACCCTCGGGAATGTCGAGCGTATCGTCAGTGAAATCCAAGGGATGGGCCGCGAGGCGGTTTTCTTCAACGTCAACGCCGCCGATGCGGAGAAGAGACAGGACGTCCTGGATCAGATGGCACGCACCCTGGCGGAGCGCGGCGAGCCGGGCGCGGTGATCGTCCTCCTGCACTCGCTCGCCTTCGGGGCGCTACGGCCGTACGTCGCCGAGGACCCCAAGGACGTCCTGAGCCAGTCCCAGATGGAAATGACTTTGGATGTCATGGCCCACAGCCTGGTGTACTGGACCCAAGATCTGCTGCGAAGGAAACTTATGGGGCCGGGTGGCCGGATCTTCGCCATGACCAGCTCCGGCGGAAACCACGTGTGGCCCACCTACGGCGCCGTCTCCGCCGCCAAGGCCGCCCTGGAAGCCCACATCCGCCAACTCGCCTACGAGCTGGCGCCGTACCAGATCACGGCGAATTCCATCCGGGCCGGCGTCACCGACACGCCTGCCCTACGCAAGATTCCCGGCAACGAAAGGATGATCGAGGGGGCGACGGCCAAGAACCCCTATCGGCGTCTCACCACCCCGGCGGACGTGGCCACGGCCATCGCCGCGCTCTGCGCCTCCGGCACCCACTGGATCACGGGCAACGTCATCGGCGTGGACGGCGGCGAGGACCTGACCGGTTAATCCCCTCACCGCCCCCCGCCTCTCGATTCGCCCCTTACGCCTCACGTCCTTTACACTGTCCTCTGTCTGTTCTGCCCTCGCTCTCGGCTCTCGGCTCTCCGTTACGCCTTCCGCACGAACTTCTGCACGGTGTTGGGCCCCTTGTCCGTCTTGGCATGGGTGAAGCTGACCTCGCCGACATACAGATCCCCGCGCGAATCCACCACCAGGGTGTGCGGCGCAACGAAGATCGGCTGGTCGGGGGGGTGCGATTCGTTGCCCCAGCGAGCAAGGAGCGCGCCGTCGAGGTCGAAGATGCTGATGCGCCGGCACAGCTCGGACACGTACACGATGTCGTCCTTGATGCAGACGTCCGTCGGGCGGAACAGATCCGTCCACTGCGTCAGGAATTTTCCGTCCTCGCGGAAGATCTGGATGCGGTGATTCTCCCGATCCACCACCCACACGCGACTGTCTTTGTCCACCCAGATGTTGTGCGGCAGCCGGAACTGGGACGGACCGGGACCGGGCTCGCCCCAGGACGAGATCAGATCCCCCTTGGCGGTGAACCGGTGTACCCGCGCGTTGCCGTACCCATCCACCACGTACATCTCGCCCGAGGGGGCGATCCCGATCCCGGTCGGCCGGTTGAACGGCGCTCCCCCATGGGTGATGGACGCGATCCGCTCGAAGAGATCCAGCGCCTCCCGGTAACCGGTATCCGAGGGCTTGTCCTTGGTCCCCAGCGTCATCAGAACCTGGCCTTCCGGGGTGAACTTCGAGACCGTGTGATTCCGGTCGTCGGTGCAGTACAGCGAGCCATCCGCCCCGATGCAGCTCCCGTGGGCCCGCTGGAAATGTCCCTTTCCCCATCGGGTCACCACGGCGCCCTCGCGATCGAAGACCGAGATCGGGTAGGCGCTCCGGCTCAGAATAAAGACGCGGTCCTTAGCGTCCACGCACACGCCCCCGACGTCCGTGAACGACTCCCCCTCCGGCAGCTTCGCCCAGCGGTTGACCAGCTCGTACCTGAACTTCCCCTGTCCGTAGATCATGAAGCACGCTCCTGTGGTTGATTTGAGGCTCTGGTGTCAATCATGCCTGAGATGGGAACTGACAGCGTGATCCGGGCGACCAGCCGCGCTCCCGCGGCAACGCCGCCTCGGCGCTACTTCACGCCGACCTTGGCCGCCTGCGCCACCAGGTAATCGCGCGCGGCCAGCATGTCGTCGAGTGTGGCAAAGGCATTCGTGTAGTGACCGGTGAACCCCTTCCCCTCGATGCGGCGGAACATGTCGGCAAAATCGAGGTCTCCGTCGCCCGGCTTCAGGTGGACTTCATGGCCTAGCCGGAAGCAGTCGGCGATCCGCACTTCGTCCACCCGTCCGAAGTCCAAGGCGTCGCAGAATCCCGCGACGCCCTCGGGGATGAGATGGGCATGATTCACCGTGAACGAAAGCCGGAAGTTGGGGGACTGGATGCCGTCGAAGAAGTAACGCCACTCCTCGAAGGTGACCGGGATGTAGTGGATCTCCGCCTTCTCCGGCTCGGTGTTGTGGTTCTCGAGCAGGATCCGCGCCCCCTTCTTCTCGGCGTAGGCCACCAACCGCTTCAGCCGGTCGAGGCCCGCCTCCATCCGCATCTTCTTGTCGGAGGTGAAATGGTAGCCCCCGTGCACCACGATCCACGTGGCGCCGAGCTTGGGGTAAATGTCCACGTAACTCCGCAGATACTGGTCCATCGCCTCGGACACGTACGGGGAATACTCCGCGACGTTCACCGCCGAGAGCGTGTGCAGTCCCAGGTGCACACCGTGCCGCTCGCACGCCGCCCGCACGGCTGCGGCGCGGGCGTCATCGAACGTCGTGACGGCATTCGCCGCCGTGTCGAGCTGGATGTCGATGTAGCGCACGCCGTGCTTCGCCGCCCACTCGATCCCCTCTTCCAGCCGGATGCGACGACCGAGGTCGATACCGATTCTGTCCTTGAGAGTCATGACACCTCCGAACGAAAGATGATGGAACCGCGCGCGCCATCGCGTGATTCCCATGGCCTGATCACACCGGCTCGGGCCGATGCCCCCTCCCTGCGCGCCGAAGCATCCCGCAGTCGGGGTCGCGGCGTCAAGCAAAATGGCGCGATCCGCCCCGCGGCGCCGGCTCGGATGACGGCAGGCGGCCACCCCCAAGCGGGTTGGACGGGCAGTCTTTGGGAAGGAAACCCTTGCAAAGGGTTGGGCGGCATGGTAGAAATATTCGTCTCAAATGGCGGTTGGGGTCGTAGTTCAGCTGGTTAGAACGCCGGCCTGTCACGTCGGAGGTCGCGGGTTCGAGTCCCGTCGGCCCCGCCATCAGAGCAGGGGGTTGCGAAAGCAACCCCCTTTTTATTTGCGGTCGGTGTGGCGGGGTCAATCTGAACGTGAGGCCCTGAAGCGGGTGTCTCGCAGAGGGCAGCACCGAGGCCGAACATCTGGCGCGCTCGCGTGGAATTGGCGCTCTCACGCGCGGTGCGCTTTCGATGTGGATCTACCCCGTGGAGGGCGCGGAGGCGGTCACGCGTCGGGCCGCCTGCGCCTCGCGGTCGCTAGTCCGCTGCGGGCCACCCTCGGTCCTGCAACACGTGTTCAATGGCTGCGACGATGCTCTCCGCGTCGGCGGGCTTCCGGAGGGTCAGGGTTGCGCCAACCGTCTGCGCCGTCCGCGCCACGCTGGGATCGTCCAACACCGAAATGAGGATGATCGGGATGTCGCCGAGCACGGGGTCGGCACGGAGCTTCCGGCAGATGTCGAACCCGCTCCAACCCCGCAGCAGGACATCCAGGAGGATCACGTCGGGACGGTCCTGCTGGGCCATGGCGAGACCCTGGAGGCCGTCCGTCACCGTGAGCGTCCGGTACCGCGGCTCGAGATGGTCCCGGTAGAAATGCAGCACGAGCGGGTCGTCATCGACGCAGAGGACCGTCGGCCGCGCGGGTGGGGTCTTGGCCTCTGGTGGGTCCGCCGTGGACTCTCGGTTCGTGAGGGCCGCCGCGATGACGGCCACCAGCGTCTCGAGATGAAAGGGTTTCGTGATAAACGCCGCGGCCCCAACCTCGTCGGCAAGAGCGTAGAGTTCGTCCTCATCCACGCCCGTCACGAAGATCACCGGGATGTGCTGCGTCCGTGGGTTTGCCTTCAGGCGCCGACACACCTCGTAGCCGTCGAGCCCCCGCATCCGCCCCTCCAGCAGGATGACATCCGGGGGGAGGGTCTCGGCTTTGGCAAGACCCTCTAGGCCGTCTCCAGCCTCGGCGGGCTCGTAGCCGTACCGTTGGAGTAACTCCCGGATGACTGCACGGGGGGGCGCTTCATCATCCACAATCAACACGCGCTTTCTCGCCATGACCTCTTCCCGTCCTCCACGCCCCGTGGGCCCCCTACGCCGCCGTCGAGCCCCGTAGGGCCCGCACTCGCGTCAATGCCCGGATGAGCTGTTCCTCCACGCTGGCCAGTTCGTTGCCCCGGTTTCGCCGACTCAGCGCCGCCCGGCACCGGTCGGAACAGGCCGAGATCTTCCGCCCGGTCATGGCGTGGCTGCACGCGGGAAAGGGCCGAAACGCTTCCGGGGATGCTACCACAAGGGCACTCACAGCCGCACGTTCGGATTCTGGTTGACCGGCGCCTGGGGGCAGACGTAAGCTTGGGGTATTCCTCATAATCGTACCCTCCGGGCCTCGGGAGTCGAAACGTGTGCCTGGGTCGGGTTCTTCCCTGCGCCCCTGTTGACCGTGTGGATGGTCGGCGGGGCGGTCTATTTTTCTAACTGTATGGAGGGTGACGCCATGTGGACACGTCGTCTTCGCCCCCACCTCATCCTGGTCGTTGCGGTCGGGATAGTCGCCCTGCTCGCCCTCAACTCCTCGCTGGCGGCCGCCCAAGGTCCCATCCGGCCGAACGTCAACATCACGCCCGCACAACCGATGGCCGCGATCGAGTTCGTGCAGGAATCCGGTATCGAGCGATGGCAAGTGAAGCTGACCCGCGGAGGTTCCGTCGAAGATGTGCACTTGCGAATCTCTGGTTCGTCGTGCACGATGATGGGTGAAATCTACCAGGGAATGATCACGCCCCTCTACGACGACATGTCCTTCAAGACGAAGAACGGCAGGACGTGCACGGTCCAGGCGATCGAGCGATAGGGACGGATCAGATTCCCGAGCGCTTGAACCGCCGCCGGGCCTCCACGGCGCTGGCGGTGTGTGCGGGCTACACGTTCCCACGTTGTATCACCCATTTCCCCGATCCCAGGGCGACCGCGGCGAGGCTGAGTCCCGACACGAAGACCGAAAGGGTGAGGATCTCTCCCAACAATCTCATGGTTCCTCCGCCGACGATGCCGCGGGCACCGTCTCATCCGTTATCGCATCCGCGCCGCAACCGGATTTGCGCTTGACATCCCGGCCTGTTCGTCCGACTCTCGGCCTGTTTCCGGCCGGACGCCCCACCACATCCCAACGCGGATCCGTCGCCACGGTGAGGGCCGCCCGGTGTGCGCGGGGGATGCTGCGTCGCGTGGGGGTGGGGAAATGGCGCACGGACTCATCATCGTGTCGCGGGATCGGCCGGAGCTGTTTCGGGCATTGGTCGCCTCCAGCAGCCAGACCGGGGTCGTCGAGGTCCTCTTCGATCGGCGGCAGGGGCCGCCCGGGACCACCGCGGGGGACCACCCCGACCGGCGCGCCCACCCGGACCGCGATACCCGCCTCCGGGAACTCGGATTCATTGTGATCCCCCAACCCGACACGGTGGGCGCGTCCCGCTGACGCGGTTCCAGTTGCAGGCCCTCGGAGCGTCGAGAGATTCCTCGGTGATCGTGGTGTTTGTGGCGTCACTCGGCCGCCGTGAGGAAAGGAGGCTGCCATGTGCGCTCTCCCCCGCCTGGGCCGACGATCCTGCCGCAGAGTTCGAGGCGATCAAGCGGGCGTCACTCAAAGGGATCGAGTCCGTGGACGTTATCGTGTTGGGCACCGAGGTGGCGTCGGGATGTTCCCCCTTCCCTTACGACTCGACCCACACCACCGTGGAGGCGCGCATGGAACGGGCTGGCATCCGGATCAGCCCCAGCCCCACGGCATATCTCTTCGTGAGCGTGGCGTCTGGTCGAGGCCCTGGACGGCCTCCTCTGCGGATTCGCGGTGTCGGTGGAACTCCAGCAAATCGTGCGCCTGGCGCGGGACCCAGATATCACGACGTTCGGCACGACCTGGCACAAGGCCGGGCTGGGGACCGCAGGCACGTCGAGCATCCCCGAGTTCCCACAGCACATGCTGACCGCCCTTGTGGACCACTTCATCGCCGCCTACCGTGAACAGAACACCAAGCCGTCGCCTGACATCCGTTAGGCGCCCACAGGCGTTCCACGTCGGCGGTCGCGGGTTCGAGTCCCGTCGGCCCCGCCATCAGAGCAGGGGGTTGCGAAAGCAACCCCCTTTTGATTTGCGGTCGGTATGGCGGGGTCAATCTGAACGTGAGGCTCTGAAGCGGGTGTTCCGCAGAGGGCAACACCGAGGCCGGGCAGCTAGCGCGCTCGCGTGGAATTCGGCCGCCGCTTGACCCACAGCATCCACATCGGGGGATCGATGAGCGTGACGCGATTCATGTCCACGTCGCAGTCGGCCACCCCCACCCTCGGAATTAGGCGGGAGATGACGTCCTTCGCGCGACGGACGTCCCAGTTCGGCCCGTCGATGGCGTGAGAGGTGAGGCCGAGCGCACCACACGGGCAGTTGTAAAAGTTGAAATCGCCAGATATCCCGACCGGAACCGGCTGGAATGCGGTGCCCATGAGAGAATGGCGCGCCTGGCAGAACGGGCAGACGATCTTACTGTCGGGTGGCATGGCGTCCTCCTTCCCTGCTCTGACGAGTTCCGTTTCATGGTTGTCACCAGATCGTCTTGCCGTTCGCGTTGTTCAGGTTCAGCCACGGCCCGTCCTTGAATACGCGCGGCGCGGCGCAAGGAGTCACACCGTGTCCACTAGCTGATACGAGGCAGGTACATACCAATCCGCGACCGGGCTTGACCTTGGGTTACCTCGGTGGCCGCCTTCGCTTGGAACCGACGGCCGAGGAGCTGGTGCACATTCCAGGCCTTCTGCCCGCCGCTGTCCTCAAGTGTGACACCCTCGCCTATCTCAAAACCGATCGCTCCAAGGAACTGCATGAACCGGTTGTATTGGGTCCACAGTGCCTTGTCCCACGGACGCTTCTCGGACGCGATGGTTTCCCTGATCCTCGCCGCGAAGAGAAACTCGTCTGGCAAAGGCAGGATTTCCCACACCAAGTGACTGGCGTGCTCTGGATGATCCACTACTGCAAGCTTCACGTTCGCGTACGGACCCTTCGCAGAGCGTTTCACCTCAGCGGCTTGAACCTCGAAGCTGAATATTTCATCCTCTGGCAACGGCGGGAAACTGGCCTCGGGGGCGTCCTCTGCCGTGGATTCCGCGCTGGGCATATTCTCCTCCGTTGCGTTCCCTCTCCCCCTGCTCCACCATCACCCCCACCGTCACTTCTTCTCGGCCGCCGCCCGCAGATACTCCTCGGCGATACGGCGCACGATGCTGGCGGCCGTCACGCGGACGCGCCTGTCCTTCTCCGCTTGTTCTAGTCCCCCGTTCCCGCCGGCCCTTTGCCTCTCTGCACCGGTCGGAACACGCCTAGGTCTTCCGTTCCGTCATGGCCTGGCTGCACACCGCCACCCGCGTAAGTGCGCCGGAGAAGGGCGAGATCGGGATCTCACTTCAAGAGACGTTTCGCCTTAACCGTATAGCCTGCCGCCCGCTCGGGCATCTCTTTCCAGTATGGTGGGACGATGGCCATTAACCCGTTCTTCTCCAAACTTTCGTACAAGGAGAGGGGGTCTGCTGTTCCCTGGGTTTTCAGATACTCAGGGTCTGCAAGATCGGTGAGTGTCGCATCGAAGACCCACGTCTTCCCAGTGGCCGTGTCGAGCTTCACGACAACCATTTCATCCGACGTCCCACGGACCACAACGATTTGGTAGCGCCCCACATCCGCAGCCATTAGGTTAGGGACCGAAACGCACAGGCTCGCCAGAACTACAAGACCCACAAAAAGTATCCGCTGCATCATGTTCGCTCCTCCATCGCGCCCCATCCCCCAGTGTCGTGGGTGGCGTTCACAGGTTCTCTCTTTGTCTCTGGAGCCCTTACAACCGCTGCAGGGCGTGCTCTAAACGGTTCGTCACAGACGCCAACACCTGATCTCGCTTCGCGTGCCACGCCGCCGCCCGACACTTGGCCGAGCAGAAACGGCCCCGGATGTTCTTAGGCGTGAATTCACCGTCACAATGGGCGCAACACATGGTAAGGTTCTCTTTTCCGTATTAACGCATTGTAGGCTGGCTGGGGCTCATACCGTCCCCGCTCGAAGCGCGGAAAGAACTCCGCCAGGATGTCGTTGTAGCCGAAGGCCAGGGGGGTGCGTCGGGCCTCGTCTTCGGTCACCCACACCAGTTCCTGGCCCTCCTTGAGGCGCACATCGGCAAGGTCGAAGTCCGCTTCCTTGCAGAAGACAGAATCCGTCACCCCCCGCGCGTCCGTGTAGACCGTGAAGAGCCGATGGCCCGTGAGGACGAAGGGGCAGCCGCTGCGCAGATCGTCCAGTTCTTCTGCGATCTCCCGCACGACGGTGTCCTCGGGGGTCTCTCCCGCCTCCGTGTGGCCGCCCAGGATGTCGAGGTGATCGGGGAAGGGAATGCTCGGCGTGTTATCGCGGCGGACCAACAGCACGCGTTGCGTATGCCTGTCGTAGAACAACACCCCCGCGCCCCGCGGATTGCCGGCCATCGCCTCTCTCCCTCTCTGCTGGGTCACTACACCGGACACGGCCCACGCGATGCTACCACAGCCCCACCACGGGCCGCTAGCGCCGCACGCTCGGAATCTGACGGCGAAGAAGCCTCCACGCAGCGCGTTTTAGTCCTCCGTCGATTCTAGGGATTGAATCGCCCAGGTCGTTCAACCGTCGGGTGCGCTTACAGTTCCCGCCCCGGCCCAGTTTGCCCTTCGCGACGTTCCTCCGAACCTCCGGCGTACAACCTCCGACCACCACTCGCAATAGCAGATGCAGAGCGAGTCCATCCTGTATTGCTGGATGGTTAGGCACGGTCTATGCTCTATTTGCATATGAGCTATCTACCACGAGGGCCAGAACATCTTAGGCGAAGGAGGCGAGGATGAGAGCCTTTCGGTTCTTTCTTGTCGTAATGATTTTGGGATTCCCTGGGAATCCGTCGGCGTGGGCAACTCCGGTACTCGTGGGCGCGTTGGACCCACCGCAGGTCGGGTCCGTCGGATACGCCGTCAGCGAGCAATCGTGGATTGCTATTCAATTTGGCCTCGCACAGCCAAGCGACATTTATTCCGTCGGCATGGTGCTCAACAGTGCGACCGGATATCCTTCCGTCTCCCTACAGGGCCTCTTGACTGGTGGCCTAGACGTCAGCCGCACTATCTATTCGACCTTCCAGGTCCACAATCCGAATTCTGCCACAGACCTGACCCTTGTTGGCTTGCCGTCAGTCTTACACTTGGGGCCGGGGACCTACTATCTGGTCCTACAAGGAATCGACGGAGCGGCGTGGTGGACCGGATCGGATGGCACGTACACGCTTTCCGGCGGCGCGTCCGTGGGGGGCATGTTTTCTAGCAGCGGGCTGTGGGACTACGAACCAGGTCTGGGGCAAGCGTTTTACAAGAGCGATTACCCTGTCGGCATGTTTGAGATCAACGGGAAGGCGGTGGCACCAGTCCCCGAACCCTCCACACTCTTACTCCTCGGCTCGGGCCTGGCGGGGTTGGGCGGGATGGCATGGCGACGGCACCGAACGAGTAGAGACCGGTAAGATGGACGTTAGTGAGATCCTCACGTTCCTCGTGTTCGAGGCCGCACTGCTGTGTGTCCTCGCCTGGAGACACCGTTACCGAAATTAGATCATTGCGCTCAATCCGTATTCGGCGAGCGTCGGGACCGCCTCGGCGCTCGTGGTATTTGACGGCCGCAAGAGAGCGCGTGCACCTCTCGGCACGGGGTGCCGCTCTAATCCCCAGGGCGACCGCGCCGGGCGGCGGCACCGCACGTGAGCCTGCGCGGTGCTGGGAAGACGGGCGCAGATGCCCTCGCTCCTCACCCTGATGCTCCTCGCCTGCGTCCCCCTCGTGGGGGGCTACCTAGCCTGGAGATATCGGTGTCTTCGAGACGTCACCACCCACGATCGGCATCAGGCCACGACACACCAGGGAGAGCGAACCATGACCAGTGAGATGGCGGGAACAGCGCAGGAGCACGTGCTTCGGTGGATGGAAGAAGGTCCGGCGGTCTTCGAGGGGGTTCGCCAGCTTCTGCGCGAGCGTAGCCAGTTCAAGGTGGTGGCGGAGGCTGCCCAGACGGAATGCGAGCGGCTCCAGCAGCAATGTGAGGCGTTGCGCGAGGAGGTCCGGCGACTCCAGGCCGAGACCGAGCGCGTCCGCACAGAACGGGCCGAAACGGCCCAATGGTTCACCGCCATGATCAAGGAGACTGCCGCTCGGTTGCGGATCGAGCCCCCGTCCGCGTGAGCGGGGGCGCCACCACGACCAGCGCGACGTGTGTCCCGCCGGAGCGTCGGGGGTCCCCTCGGCGCTCGTGGTGTTTCTAGCGGGCCTTCACGGACTTCTGCTCTGAGCCGCTTGATCTCCTCCAGACACCTCGGCCTGCGTGATCACCCCGTGTTCCTCCAAGACGTTCAGCGGGGCGTCAAGCGGCCGGAGATCACGCCAGCGGCGCGATGCAAGCGGGCGCCACGGCGCAAAACACACAACAGAACAGTCAGCCGATGTTTCTGGTATACTGGCAAGCCGGATAGCGGGAGCAGCCCAGGAAAGGGTTCCCGGCCCGTATTCCCCTTTTCGCGGTTCGCTGCTTCAGCGGTGCGCCACACCGGGGGCACACCGTCTCCGACTGGTGGCGATCCTGAAGGGACCGCAGGTGCTCGCCCCTCGTGGCGACGGGGTGGTCTTTGAGGGTTCTGAGGGTGCTTTCAGTCTCGGCGACCTGATCTTCCGTCAAACACCGCGAACTGACGTTTTTGATGTACCGGGAGAGTCCTGATGCCAGGACGTTCTCGGGCATCACCGCCTTGAACGTGCAGTCGCCAATGAACCACACAACCGAGTGGAACACTCGATGGTCCAGGTGCAAGTATTCCGCGAGACACCGTGTGTGCCGATAGTTCTGCTTGAGGGGATTCTGGAACGGGTACTTCTTCCCGACGAGCACCTGCGTCCAGGTGGTGTTCTCGGGGGAGCCGAGAATCCAGCCTTTGATGTTTTTGGTTTCGATGACGAAGATGCCGTAGACGGAGACCAGGATGTGGTCGATCTGGGTGGTGCCATTCTGCGATGGCACGATGACATTGTCGATTTGCCGATAGGTCGCCGCATCGAGGCCGAGTCGCAACCCGACAGTGGTGGTCTTCTCGCCGATCCAGCCCCGGACTTGAGGCAGAGCGAGGACCGCCGTGACTATCAGCGCCAACGCGAGAAGGAGGAGCATTGGCCCTACATCTGCTTGTCGTCTAACGGGGCGGGCCAAGCCTCATGGTCCGGTAGCGTCTGCTTCGCCGCGAGGACCTTTTGCACATCCGCCACCGCATAGCTCCGCTTCGCGCTGAAGTGGAAGATCGGGACTCCCGCAGCCTGAAGGGCTTGATCCACGAACTCGTCCCGGCCCTGGCGCGTGGCGCGCTCGTGACTCTTATCGTCAAGTTCGACCACGTATTGGACGGCCAAGTCCTTCGCGTGGCAGACCACGAAGTCCACGTGTTTGCTCTGAATCCGATTGAAGGCACTCTGGCGGCCCTTCCCGTTCATGCCGAACCGCACCTTGATGACATCGGCCAGCCGCACCTTCCCCATGATCCGATACTGGTCCCCAACGGCTTGCTCCAGGACCCCCAGGAAGGACCGTTCCGCAGGCGAGACGAGGTGTGTTTCCCTCTGGTATGGGAACGTTGGGGCTGGCGTCTTCTTCGAGGACACCAGCATCACGGCCCCCACGACCACGACAAGAACCACAAATAGAACGACAATCCCAAGAACGGCTCCGCTGATCATCCGCACCTCCGTTCCAATCCACTGCGAGAATGGCAATGCGCCGCCCACGACGCCTCGCGCGGTGCGCGATCCTTGCCACCATTCACGGACCGCAGGGAAACTGCCAGACGGTTCCGGCGATGTAAAGCGGTTTCGGCTACCTGGAAGGTGCGATGCACTCGGGCGCGTCATGCGCCGAACTGTTCACCCGCGTGCAAGAATAGGGGACGCCCTTAATTTATTTACCTTTCACAATCTGATGCTCACGTGGCATCACCTCTTCGACGCTCAATCCCCGGCGGCCGAGGATCGCATCGCAATGCGAAAGCCCTTTGTAAATGGCGACTGACGATACTCCCAACGCACGCGCCACTTCGGTCATAGGAAGGCCGAGTCTCCGCATCGCAAGTCCGGCAACCACCGCGCGGGCCTGCGACACTACACGCCGCCTGCTTCCAGCGCACAACTCCTCGACGGTGATCCCCCAGAGACCAGCACACCGCTGGAGAAGCCTCGGCAACCGTGCCAACGCCACCGCACGGGGCACGGGCGTGGATTGCGCCGCAACCGTGCGGTGCACCTCTTCCACAAAGGTGCCGCTGCCCAGCACCCGCTCGTCGGCCATGCCATGTTCGCGGCCCCGATGGAGATCCCCGACGATTTCCCACCCTCCTGCACTCCGGCGCAAGCCGCCCCCTTGCAGGTCTACGCGTCGGCCTTGCGCGACACCCTCGGCCACATACTCCCGATACCGATGTCTCGCGTGCCGCGAACGTGGGCCCAAAACAGCCGAGCACCTCGCCGACGGCCTGCCACGGCCGAGGCACACGCCCCAGGAGGGCGCTATGCCCGGTCCAGGGATATTCATCGAGCACATCCAGCGTGCTGACTATTTTGGCTCGCAGGGGATTGAGGTGGACGTACCGTACCAGCTCCAGCAGGTAGGGCTCCTCTTCCACCAAGATGGACTTGTACCGATTCTGGAAGAGATGGCCGGCCCGCTTGTGGCGCCGATTGAAGCCCCCGGCGTACCCGGTGAGGAGACGTCGCATGGTCGTCGCCAGCGGCCGCGTCCCCGTCCGGACCAGGAGGTGAAAATGATTGGGAAGCAGCGCCCACGCCAGGACCGCGAGGCCCGTCTCCGGTCCGATCGTCGCCAGTCGGTCGACCCAATCCTGCCGATCCCCGTCATCCGCAAAGATGGATCGGCCCTCGATTCCCCGCACCATGACATGGTGCAGGGCACCCGGCGCATCCAGGCGTGACCCACGCGGCATGGGAAGACCGTAGCTCCGCTGACGACGGGTTGTCAAGATGTAAATTAAATATATTAAGGGCGTCCCCTAATCGTCCTGAGACCGGGCTTGCCCGGCACGGCGCATTCGAGCGACTTCCGCCCCCTCCGGGTCTCGACACGGGGCGAGCAGTCGGCGCGTCGGGTGCCCAAGACCACGACACATCAGCGCTTCCGACCTCTGGCCCAGCGGATCGCCCCCGCCATCGTCATCTTCCGTGAGCCCTAACGCCTGGACCTTCTCCCGTACTGCGCGAAGACGCTCTCCCGCACACGCTGACGACAACGGGTTTCAGGAGCACGGCCCCCTTCTGAACCGATACGTCGAAGTATTCCGTATCGGGGATCTGCTGAACGATCGCCTTCGGCAGCGTGACTTGATGTTTCGAGGTCTTTTTGGCTAGCATGCATCTCCCCTCGAACCGATATGCAAGGATGCACAGAATCCTTACCTCCAGTCAAGACAACTCCTCTTGCCTGCGCAAGAAGCCACGATCCTCGAACTGGAGGCTACGCGATCCCGCGTCCTCCGTCCACCTGGAGGGTCTGGCCGGTCATGCTGTCGGAATCGGGGGAGGCCAGGAAGACCGCGGCGCCCACCAGATCGTCGGGGGACATGACCCGACCGAGGGGGATCCGGGCGACGCGCAGTTTGAGAAACTCCGGGTCGTCCAGGTCCTTGCTGTTCAGATCGGTGCGGGTGAGCCCCGGTGCCAGCGCGTTCACGCGGATGCCGTACTGGGCCAGTTCCAGCGCCATGCACTTGGTCAGCATCGCCACGCCGGCCTTGGAGACGCAGTAGGCCGTCATCCGCGGGGCGGGAAAGCCGGCCGCCTCCGAGGACACGTTGACGATCTTCCCCCGCCCCCGCTCCTTCATCCGGGCTGCCACGGCCTGTCCCACCAGGTAGCAGCCCTTGAGGTTGGTATCCACGATCCAGTCCCAATCGGCTTCCGGCAGGTCGAGGAAGAAGATGCGCTTCTGCACCCCGGCGTTGCTGACCAGAATATCGATCGGCCCCAGGCGCTGCTCCACCTCCGCCACCGCGGCCTGGACCTCCGCCTGCTTGGCGATGTCCGCCTTGACCGCCAGACCACGGCGGCCCAGCGCCTCGATCTCGCGGACGACGGCCTGAGCCGCCTCGGGATGGTTCACATAGATGACGCCGACGTCCGCGCCCTCTCGGGCGAGTCCCAGGGCAATGCCCCGTCCGATGCTCCGCGCCCCGCCGGTCACGAGGGCGATCTTCCCCGCAAGCTTCATTTGCCCCGCTCCTCTCTGTACCCTTCGCCCGACCAAAAGCGCGAACGGGGCCCCGAGGGCCCCGCCGCGTGGTCAGTGCCGTTTGTTCGACCGTTCGTTACGAAATACTGGCCGATTACAACGGCTACCTCGCCTTGCGGACGGGCCGCTTGGCAACCGCCTTCTTCCGAACCACCTTCTTCGCGGCGACCTTTTTCGCCGCCGGCTTCTTGGCCACGGCCTTCTTCGCCACCGACTTCGTCGCGACGACCTTCCGGTTGACGACCGTCTTCGCGACGGCTTTCCGGCCAGGCGCCGCCGCGGGAGCGGCCTTCGGCGCCTTCGGCTTCGCCGCGACCAGCGCCTTGGCCTTGGCCACGATCGCCTCGACCGAGATGCCGTACTTCTTCATCAGGGCATCGTAGGCCCCGGACTCGGTGAAGCGGTCCTGAACCCCGATGAAGTCCATCTTCGTCGGCGCATGCTTGGCCAGCGCCTCGGCCACAGCCCCGCCGAACCCGCCGACGATGTTGTGCTCTTCCACGGAGAGCACCGCCCCCGTCTTGCGGGCCGAGGCGGCCAGCGCCGGCGCATCGATCGGCTTCACCGTGGCGACGGCCAGCAGGTCCACGCTGATCCCCACTTTGGCGAGCTGCTCGGCGGCTTCCATCGCCATCACGACGGGCACGCCGCAGGCGGCGATGGTGAGGTCCTTGCCGTCCCGGAGCTTCCGAGCCTTCCCGATCTGGAACGGCTCGGCGTCCTCGAACAGGATGGGTGTCTCATTCCGGCAGCCCCGGATGAACGTCGGACCGTTCCGGCGCAGCGCCAGCTTGAGGGCCTGCTTCGTCTCGGCGGCGTCCGCCGGTACGATCACCACCATGTTGGGCAGCACGCGCAGCATCCCCACGTCCAGGATCGCCTGATGGCTGGCCCCGTCGTAGGAATCCGACAGTCCACCGTACGCACCCGCCAGGATCACCGGCAGGTTGTTGTAGCAGATCGTGTTGCGGATCTGGTCGGCGCACTTCAACGCCAGGAACAAGGAGAAACTGTTGATCACCGGACGCAGGCCCGCCGTGGCCAAACCCGCGGCGATATCGGCCATGTTGGCCTCGGCCACGCCCACGTTAAAGAAGCGATCGGGATAAGCCTTGGCGAAGGCACCGGTCTTGGTGCTGGCCGAGACGTCGGCGTCCAGCACGACCAGCTCGGGGATCTGTGGGGCCAGTTCCACCAGCGCCTGCCCCAGCGCGTCACGCATCGAGAGGAGCTTCACGTCGCTCTTCACAGGGCCACCTCCAGTTCTGCCAGGGTCTGTAGCAGCTCGGGCCGGCCTTTCGCGTAGGTCTGATCGTCGATGACCGCGCCGTGGAACTTGTGGGTGTCCTCCGTGAAGGAGATCCCCCGACCCTTCTTGGTCTTGAAGATGATCGCCGCCGGCCATTCGGTCTGCTGGTTTGCCCAGTCCAGGGCCCGCTGGACGTCCTTGACCTGATGCCCATTGAACAGCGTGGGCGCCACGTTCCACTGGAAGGCGTTGAATTTCTCGAACAGCGGGGCCAGCGGCATGATCTCATCGCTGCTGCCGTCGAGCTGGAAGCCGTTGTAATCGATCATGGCCACCAGCCGCTCGGGCTTGAACTTCGCCGCGGCCATGAACCCCTCCCAGGTCTGGCCCTCGTCCAGGCACCCCTCACCCATGATCACGTAGCTCCAGTAGGATTTCTTCTGGAGCCGGGCCGCCAGGGCCATCCCCAGGCTCACGGACATCCCGTGGCCGAGGGCCCCCGTGGACATGTCTACGCCCGGCGTCTCGTTCATGCACGGGTGCCCCTGCAGTCGGCTGTTGATCTGTCGGAAGCTGTGAAGCTCCTCCGTCGGGAAGAACCCACGGTTGGCCAGCACCGTGTAGAGCATGGCCGAGGCGTGCCCCTTGGAGAGCACCAGCCGGTCGCGATCGGGCCAGCGAGGTTCGCCGGTCCGGACCTTCATGGCGTCGAAGTAGAGCGTCGTGAGGATCTCCGCCACCGACGAGGCGCCGCCCCAGTGTCCGGTCCCCTTGTCGTGAAGGATGTCCCACACATCCACCCGGAACTTCTGCGCCAGGTACTGCATCATGGCCGCCTTCTTCCCGCGGTCCGTTTCCGCGAGAACGCGCGCCGGATCCACCCTGGGTGCCAGCAGCGTTGTCATAGCTCCCCTTTCTCTGTTCGCGCCCTGAGTCCCGCGCCGCTCCGAGCCCCCGGCACCAATCCGGGCGTCGGTCGGCAACAACTACCGGGCTAGTGTCTCCCACATCGGCGGTCGCGGTCAACGGCCCAGACGCGTCGGCCTACCTTTCCTGACAAATGGCCACCGCATGGGACTTGATCCCGCCGCGCCTCCGGGGTAGAGTTACCCGCCTGAGTCGCGACGCGCCGAGAAACACTCACCAGACCCCGGAGGACACATGCCGCAGAACGATGCCCCTCGGCAGTTCGTGCGCTGGGCCGCCGAGCAAGGCGTGGCGACACTCGTCGTCGATCGCCCGCCGCTGAATCCCCTCTCTCATCAGACCAAGACGGAGCTACTGGCGTGCCTGGACGAGATCGCCGCCGATCCGGCCGTCCGCTGCCTGATCCTGCATGGCGCCGGCGGGCGGGCGTTCTCCGTGGGGGCCGACATCAAAGAGTTCCCGGGCATGGTGGCCCGGCGCGGCGTGCGCGACCATGCCGTCCAGGAGCACACCCTATACAACCGCATCGATTTCTTCCCGATCCCCACCATCGCCGCCATCGAGGGCCACTGCCTGGGCGGCGGGCTGGAGTTAGCGTTGGCGTGCGACCTCCGGGTCGCCAGCGAGGTTTCCCGCCTGGGCCTTCCGGAGGTCAATCTGGGCGTGTTTCCCGGCGGGGGCGGGACGGAGCGGCTCCCGCGTTTGATCGGCGAGTCCCGCGCCCGCGAACTGATCTACACCGGCGAGCCGGTGGATGCACGTGAGGCCTGGCGTCTTGGGCTGGTGAATCGCGTGGCCCCGGCCGGCCAGGCCTTGGCCGCAGCGCAGGAGGTCGGCCGGACCATCGCCGGACATCCGGGGGTGACGCTGCGCACGGTGAAGTCCGTCATGGACCGCGGTCTGTGCATGGATCTCCTGGAGGCCCAGCAGGTCTCGATCGATGCCATCAGCGAGTTGTTCGAATCCGAAGCGGTCCGCGCCGGCGTGCAAGCATTCCTGGAAAAACGGCCGACTAAGAGGCAACCAGAAGGGCAGCGCTGATCGACTCCGCGCCCGGCCACACCGTTGGCCGGCCGCCGAGCGGTCCGCGGGGCCCATGATGAGCACTTCACGTCCATAAAGGTGACACCATGCGGATCCTCTACGCATCATCCGAGGTCGCCCCCTTCGCCAAGACCGGAGGCCTGGCCGATGTGGCCGGCGCGCTGCCCAAGGCCCTCAAGGCACTCGGCCACGACATCCGGGTCGTCATGCCGAAGTATCGGATGGTGGATGCCGCCGCCCACGGGCTCCGGCGAACCGGCGTGGCCTTCCCGATCCCCGTGGCCGGTCGCGTCGAAACGGCGACCGTGTGGGAAGGGGCCATCGGCGCCGTACCGGCCTACCTCATCCAACACGACGGGTACTTCGATCGGGATGGGCTGTACCAGGTCGCCGGAGAGGATCATCCGGACAATGCCGCGCGCTTCGCCTTCTTCTCGCGCGCCGTCCTGGGGTTGGGGCGGGCCGCCGGCTTCCAACCGGATATCTACCATTGTAACGACTGGCAGACCGGACTCGTCCCTACCTATCTTCGGACCACCTTTCAGGGGACGCCGGATTTCCGCGCCGCCGGGACGCTCTTCACCGTACACAATTTGGGATACCACGGCCTGTTCGCCCCCGCCGCCCTGGTCGCCGCCAACCTCGGCCGAGAGGTCTTCAACCCCTTCGGTGTGGAGTTCTACGGCAAGGTGAACTACCTGAAGGCAGGGTTGGTCTTCTGCGACCTGATCAACACCGTCAGCCGCAAGTACAGCCAGGAGATCCAGACGGAGGAGTTTGGTCACGGTCTGGACGGCGTGCTCCGCGGCCGCGCGAAGGACGTGCACGGAATCCTGAACGGCATCGACTACGACGAGTGGCACCCCGCTCATGATCCGCTGATCGCGGCCCGCTTTTCCCGCGAGGACCTCGCCGGGAAGGCGATGTGCAAGGCGGACCTGCAGCGGCTGGTCGGTCTGCCTGAACGCCCGGATGTCCCGCTCCTGGCGATCATCTCTCGCCTGGCGGTGCAGAAGGGTCTGGATCTCGTCGCCGAGGCGCTGGATGAGATCCTGGCGCTGGACGCGCAGTTCGTCCTCTTGGGGAACGGGGAGCCCGAACTCCACGAGGCCTTCGAGGCCGCCAAGGCGCGCCACCCGTCTCGCATCGGCCTGACGCTCGGGTTCGACGTGGCCCTCTCCCACAAGATCGAGGCCGGCGCCGACATCTTCCTGATGCCGTCCCGGTACGAACCGTGCGGCCTCAACCAGATGTACAGCCTGGCGTACGGGACGATCCCCGTCGTCCGGGCCACCGGCGGGCTGGACGACACCATCGAGCCGTTCGACCCCGAGACGGGCACCGGGAACGGATTCAAGTTCGCCGAGCCCACCGCGGAAGCCCTGCTCGCCACGATCCGCCAGGCCGCGACTGTATACCGCCAGCCCGAGCGGTGGCGTCGACTGGTCGCGAATGCCATGGCCTGCGACTTCTCCTGGGGCCGGTCCGCCAAGGAATACGAAGCGCTGTACCAGGAGATCGCCCGCCGCCGCTCCACCAGGGGCGGTTAGGAGCCGTTACGAAATTACTTGGCCATTTTGTAATTTCGTTACGGCTCCTTATGCCGTTTCCAGAATGTCTCCGGTCAAGTTATTCTTTGACAACGGCGTAAGCGGGGCGACCCCACGAGGCAGAAGCACCGCCACGGACGATGGCTGCAAGAGATCTCTGCCTGTCCGGTCGAGTTGACCTTCGCCCTGAAATTCTTGATCCACTGTCGTCATCTGTGCGATTATTCTGCGCAGAGGGGCCGCATCGGGGGCCCCTTCGATTGCCGCGCGGCAGTCTTCGATTATGGAACCCCCCAAACCGAACGGAGCGCAAACGCCATGGTCAAGCAACTGATCATCTCCCCCGCCGAGGTCCGACAGACGGACACCCTCACCCTCGGCACCATCCCGGTCAACCACTACCGCCGCACCCTCGCCGACGAACTGGCGACGGGCGTACTCACCCCGGCGGACGCCCTCCGGCTCTATCGCGACATGGTCCTCATCCGCGAGTTCGAGACCATGCTGGACGAGATCAAGCGGCAGGGAAAGTACCGCGACGTCGCGTACGTCCACCAGGGCCCCGCCCACCTTTCGATCGGGCAGGAAGCCGCCGCCGTGGGCGAGGCATTCCTCCTGACGGTGGACGATCACATCTTCGGTAGCCACCGGAGTCACGGCGAGATCCTGGCCAAGGGCCTGGCGGCCATCCACCAACTGAACGAGACGGATCTCCAGCGGATCATGGAGTCCTATCTCGGCGGAGACACGCTCCGGGTGGTGGAAAAGGAGCCCGCACGCGACGGGAAGGAGCGGGCGATCCACTATTTGCTCTACGGCCTGCTGGCGGAGATCTTCGCTCGCGCCACCGGCTTCAACCGGGGCCTGGGCGGCTCCATGCACGCCTTCTTCCCTCCCTTCGGGATCTATCCCAACAACGCCATCGTGGGCGGCAGCGGAGACATCGCGGTGGGCTCGGCGCTGGCGAAGAAGACGCAGCGGCAGCCCGGGATCACGATTGCCAACATCGGAGACGCATCGGCCGGCTGCGGCCCGGTCTGGGAAGGGATGCACTTCGCGACCATGGGGCAGTACTGGACCTTGTGGGAGCCGGCCTACCGGGGCGGCCTGCCCATCATCTTCGCCTTCATGAACAACTTCTACGGGATGGGCGGCCAGACCCGAGGCGAGACGATGGGGTTCGAGCGCCTCTCCACCATCGCCGCCGGCCTGAACCGATGGAACTTCCACGCTGAGACGGTGGACGGGAACAACCCGCTGGCGGTGATCGACGCCATCCGCCGGAAGAAAGAGGTCCTGGCCAAGGGCGAAGGCCCGGTTCTGCTGGACATCATCACCTACCGACAGAGCGGCCACTCTCCCAGTGATGCCAGCTCGTACCGAACCCGGGAAGAGCTCGACGCCTGGAAGGCCGTGGACGCCATTCAGGAGTTCAAGCGGCAGATCCTGGCGGCTCAGGCGGCCCCCGAGACGGCACTGGACGCGATCGTGGCTTCCGCCGGCGAGCAGATCCGCATGGCGTGCCGGTTGGCGAGCAACCTCACGATCTCCCCGCGCCTGACGGGACCGGCCATCGCCGAGGTGACGTTCCCCCAGGCGTCGACCGAACCTCTGCCGGCGCTCCCCCCGGACGCGGTGCGGAAGCCGCAGGCCGAGAACAGCCGGGTCCAGCAGATCGCCAAGAAGCGTCGCTCCGGCCTCGACCCCACCACCGGCGAACGCCTCTCCGAATCCAAGGCCGTCTCGTTCCGCGACGCCATCTTCGAGGCCGTCATCCACCGCGCCTACCATGACCCCCGACTGGTCATCTACGGCGAGGAAAACCGGGACTGGGACGGCGCCTTTGCCGTGTACCGCGGCTTGACCGAGAGCCTTCCGTATCACCGGCTCTTCAACGCGCCCATTTCCGAAGGCGCGATCGTCGGCACGGCCGTCGGTTGCGCCATGGAAGGGGGACGGCCCCTGGTCGAATTGATGTACTGCGACTTCCTGGGGCGGGCGGGCGACGAGATCTTCAATCAACTCTCCAAGTGGCAAGCCATGTCCGCGGGGGTCCTCCGGATGCCCGTGGTACTCCGCGTCAGCGTCGGCAGCAAGTACGGCGCCCAGCATTCGCAAGACTGGAGCGCCATGACAGCCCACATTCCCGGCCTCCAGGTGGTGTTCCCGGCCACCCCCTACGATGCCAAAGGCCTCATGACTGCCGCATTGGCGGGGACCGACCCGGTGGTCTTCTTCGAGAGCCAGCGGCTCTACGGCATCACTGAATGGTTCCAGCCGGAGGTGCCGGCCGACCCGTACACCGTTCCCCTCGGCGTGCCGGATGTCAAGCGCCCCGGCACCGACCTCACCATCCTCACCGTCGGCTCGACGCTGTACCGGGCCGTCGAGGCCGCCGACCGACTCCAGAAGGAGTTTGGCCTGTCGGCCGAACTCCTCGATGCCCGGAGTCTGGTGCCGTTCGACTACGCCCCCGTGCTGGAGTCCGTCAAGAAAACCGGCCGGATCCTGCTCGCTTCCGACGCCTGCACGCGAGGAAGCTATCTCCACACCCTGGCGACCACCATCCAGGAGCTGGCGTTCCACGATCTGGACGCCCCGGTGGTCGTGGTGGGCGCGCAGAACTGGATCACGCCGGCAGCCGAGCAGGAAGACCTCTTCTTCCCGCAGCCGAGCTGGCTCTTGGATGCCGTCCACACCCAGCTCCGGCCCCTCCCCGGGTATCGGCCGACGACCGACTGCTCGCCCGCGGCGCGACTGCGGGCCGCACGTGAGGGGGTCTGAGAGCATTGCTGATTGCAGACTGTCGATTGCCGATTGAAAAGCTCGATTCACCGAACGGTGTGCGAACCGACGGACAGTGCCCGGAGGAGATACTGACGAACCCATTTTCGCGCAGGCTGCTCAAAAGGGCCCAGATGCAAGGCGGCAAACACAAGGCCGAGTGAGGCGTACTTCAGGTACGCCGCAACGAGCGCCTAAGCGAGCCAACGAAGCAGATGGGCCTTTTTCAGCAGCCTGCCAAGGAGACAAGAGCATGGCCGGACGACTGGCAGGAAAGGTGGCGATCGTCACGGGTGGTGCCTCGGGAATCGGTGAGGCGACCTGCCGCCTGTTCGTGCGGGAAGGCGTCCGTGGGCTTGTCCTCGCGGACATCAGCGACGCCGGCGGCACAGCCATCGAGGCGGAGCTGCGGAACACCGGAGCCGACGTCCTCTACCAGCACCTCGACGTCAGCCAGGAGACGCAGTGGGTCGAGACGATGAAGACCGTGGACGGCCGCTGGGGGCGCCTGGACATCCTGGTGAACAACGCCGGCCGGGGCGGCGTCCTCATCCGGCCGCCCGTGGAGCACACCACCGAAGAGGCGATGGATGTCTCCTTCGCCATCAACGCCAAGGGGCCCCTCTTCGGCATGAAGCACGCCATTCCGCTCATGCGGAGAACGGGCGGGGGCTCCATTGTCAACGTGGTGTCTATCTACACCATGATCGGGGACGTGCTGGCCACCGCCTACGCGGCGGGCAAGGGGGCCACGCGGGCCCTCACCAAGATGGCCGCGGTCCAGTACGCCAAGGAGAAGATCCGGGTCAACAGCGTCTTTCCCGGTTTCGTCGAGACGGGGATGACCAAGGACCTCCACTCGAAACCCGAAGCGCGCCAACACCGCATCGACCTGACCCCGCTCGGCGTCCTGGCCGTGCCCGAGGATATCGCGTATGGGATCGTGTACCTCGCATCCGACGAGGCGCGGTACATGACCGGCAGCGAGCTGGTCATCGACGGCGGCATCTCGTCGCGCTAACAGGAAGCGGAAAAATCCGCGTTTGCCCAGGCTGCTCAAAACGGTCCAGATGCAAGGCGGAACGCAAAGGGCGGGGCACCCGCCGAAGGTGGGTCGAGGCGTACTCCAGGTACGCCGCAGCGAGCGCCCGAGCGTGCCAACGCAGCAGATGGGCCTTTTTCAGCAGCCTGCGAGGGAGTCCACCATGGAGTACCGATCGCTGGGACGCACGGGCGTGATGGTGTCGCCCCTCTGCCTCGGGGCGATGAATTTCGGCGGGCCGACCGACAGGTCGGAGTCGTTCGCCATCATTGGCCGAGCGCTCGAGGCCGGCGTCAACATCATCGACACGGCCAACGTCTACAACGCCGGCGAGAGCGAGCGGATCGTCGGCACAGCGCTGAAACAGGACGGGCGCCGAAACCGGGTGATCCTGGCGACCAAGGTGCACGGCAAGATGGGCGAGGGTCCCAACGAGCAGGGTGGATCGCGCTATCATATCCTGCGGGCCTGCGAGGACTCGCTGCGCCGGCTCCAAACCGACCATATCGATCTGTACCAGCTTCACCGGCCGCCGCTCGCCATCCCGCCGGACGAGACGCTGCGCGCCTTGGACGATCTGGTCCGTTCGGGCAAGGTGCTCTACATCGGCTGCTCCACCCATCCCGCCTGGATGGTGATGGAGGCCCTGGCCGCGAGCGACCGGCACGGCCTGGCACGCTACGTGAGCGAGCAACCGCCGTACAACCTGCTCGATCGGCGCATCGAAAACGAACTGATTCCTCTGTGCGTGAAGTACGGGCTGGCGATCCTCCCGTGGTCGCCTATCGCGGGTGGGATTCTGGCCGGACGCTACCATGCCGGGAACGACCTCCCGCAGGACTCCCGCGCCGCTCGCTGGGGGGACAAGTTCACGCACCGCCTGAATCGGTCCGCCGCCGAGGTGGCAGGGCACGTCGCCGCGATGGCCCGCGAGCGCGGCATGACCGCCGCGCAGTTGGCCCTCCTCTGGGTCAAGGACCAGCCGGCCGTGACCTCCCCGATCGTCGGTCCTCGGACCCTCGCACATTTGGAGGAGGCGCTCCCGGTTATGGAGCGACGGCTCGCCGAGACCGACCGCCCGCTCTTCGACGCCCTGGTCCACCCCGGCAACGCCATCGCCGACTTCCACAGCACCAACGACTGGATGAAGGCGCGCATCCGGTGAGCCGTTGCAAACAATAACGTGACCGGAGAAGTTCCGGAAACGGCCGCCTGCCCCTCGAGCAAGCCGTTGTCAAAGAATTAGTTGAGCGGAGACATTCCGAAACGGCATAAGGAGCCGTAACGAAATAGAAAGAGATGTCTAGGTTATTTCGTAACGGCTCCTAACGAAGTCCCCGATCATCCGGTCACCGGGCCCCCGCCTGCAGAAGCAGCCGGACCATCGGCTCATACCCGCGCGCACGCGCGAGCGAGAGCGGCGTCTGCCCGGTGCGATCTGCCAGATTCGGGTTCGCGCCTGCCTCCACCAGCGCCCTCAGCGTCTCGGTGTGGCGCAGCCCGCCATCGCCGAGCACGATGGATTCGATGAGCGCCGTCCAGCCGAGGTTGTTCACGTGATCCAGCGGTGCCCCCGCCCGGATGAGCGTTCGGACGACCTCGGCGTGGCCCAGATGGGCGGCGGCGATCAGTGCGGTGCCGTCGTAGCGGCTGGTGACGTTTTTGGCGCTCGCGCCCAGCGCGAGCGCCAGCGTGAGCGTCGGGACGTCGTTGGCAACCGCCGCGATGGTGACGATATCGTACCGGTCGTTTTCCAGGGTATTCGGGTTCGCCCCGGCCGCGACCAGGGCGCGCATCGCGTCGTGGTGATGACCATACGCCGCGACGTGCAGCGGCGTGCGGCCGCGGCCGTCCGCGACATCAGGCGTCTCGCCTTTGGCGATTAGGGCGCGGATTCCCGCCGCGTCGCCTCGCGCTGCTGCGGCCAAGAGTCCGGTGTAATCGGCCGTCTCGGCCGAGGACGGCGGGACCTGTGCGGTCGCTACCGCGATCCCACCGACGGAGGCGAAGAACCCGAGCGTGCAGCCGATGAAAAGACGTATCAGCGTCATGGCTATCGAGTGCTCAGCGCCAATTTGACCCCGAAACCGATGAGCGCCAGACCCGCGAGGCGGGTCGCCGCCGTGCGGGCGACCGGCAGCGACGACAGCGCGCGCGCCGCCGCGTTGCCGATCAGGACCAAACCTAACTGATACAAGAAACTGATGACGGTGACGTGAGCCATCATGGCGCCGAGCGTGATGGGCGTTGCATCCACCCGCAGAAAGAGCGGAAAGAACGCCACGAAGAACAGAATCACCTTCGGGTTCGTGAGACTCACCGCGAACGCCTGCCGGAAATACATCCAGCCGCTCTTCCGCGAGTCCGCCGCCGTACCGACACCGGTGAGCCGGGCGCGAAGCAATTGCACCCCGATCCAGCAGAGGTACGCGACGCCGAACCACTGCAGGGCGCGGAAGAACACCGGGTTCGCGTTCATGACCGCGGCCAAGCCGACAACGGCGGCAACCATGTATACGAAGTCGCCGACGAGGGTCCCCATCACGGCACCGCACCCCGCCCCGATACCGCTGCGCGCGGTGGCGGTGAGGATGGCGAGCGTGCCCGGCCCAGGAATCACCTGAAACAGCAGGATCGCGCACACGAAACTGCCGTAATTCTGAATCTCAAACACTCGGCAACCTCCTCACGATCACGTCCAGATGGGGTGCTCAGTGCCGAGAGTCCGTCTCCAAGGCTTACGGTTTGTTGGTGTCTGGCGTGGCGTCAGCAAGGATCGGAGGACTCGGCGGCGGCGCACGATGGGGGCGACCCCGATTGTCAAGCGCTGGGAAGGACCCCTGGCAGGCTTTCCAGGCGAGCGAAACCGTCCTGGAGGCTCACGCGCGCCTGCGAGCCCAGTGCGGCCCAGTACGCGACGATCGCCCGGGCCAGGCATTCCTCGCTGCAGAGGCTCGTCGTACAACTCGTCGGGTCGCTGGGGCGCGGAACCGTCCTGCCGCAGACGCGGCAAAGGCCAGGCATCTCGTCGAGGTCCGGCGCTGCAGTGCCCGAGGTAGGATTGTTATCGGACAGCTTTGGCATCACGCCCCTCCGGGCAGGATGATCCGGCTGCCCCCGCTCGCCTGGACCTCCACCACGGTCACCGCGAAGGTAAGTGCTTCCCCGGCCAGGGGATGATTGAAATCCAGCGTGGCATGGCTGTCGGATACACCGGTGACGATGAAGGGGATTTCTTCCCCCTGCGGATTTCGGAGACCCAACTGCAGCCCGACCGTCGGAGTAACACCCTCGGGAAAGCGGTCCAGCGGAACCTCCTGGACGGCTTCGGGTCGGCGGGCGCCATAGGCGTCCTCTGCCGCCACGCGGATCTCTTTGGCGTCGCCCCGCTGCATGCCCACCAACTCACGCTCCAGGCCTGGAATGATCTCCTCCTGTCCGAACTCAAAGGTCAGCGGCTCTTTGCCCTCGGACGAGTCCACGACCTCTCCGGAGTCCAGCCGCAGGGCATAATCCATCGTCACCGTCGTGTTCGGGCCGATCCGCATTCCCCGCCCCCTGGATACCGGCCAATCGACAAAACACTCTCACCGCCCGAAAGGGACGTTTGTCGTACATGCCCAAGAATCGGAGGAATCTACCACTTCGTGCAGAATAGCGCCATAAGAAAGCATACCTGTGAACGCGGGCAATACAAGACCAGCGGCTCTCCTCCAACACCTCTTGGCTGAACACAGGCAACTGATTAGATTCAATTCTGGCCGTCGCGCGTTACGTCATCGACACCAGCCGAAGAGATCGAACGGTTGGGAATTGCCTCGCGGGATTCGTTGCTCGCCTCCGAGCAAAGACGCAGAAAACGTCTCGTCTCAGAATCCTTCCTCGACAAAGCGGACGATTGTTTCCAGGAGGACCTCGCGCGGGAATGCGTTGTGATCGATCAGGGTGGCGCTGAAGGGCAATGCTCCCGCGTTGCGCGAGAACGGAACGGCAAGCGCCCAGTGATCTGCCCGCAGAAACCCCAACAGGGTGCCCGCCGGGATGATCGCGTCGAAGAATATCACTTGGCCGTCACTCCGAGGGTCCACGTGTGCGAGCTGCTCGTAAAAAGGGCGCAGCGCCCGCGAGATTCGTTGCGGACCTGGAATTCCTGCGACCGAGAAGTATTTCACGCTCGCTGGGGGGGGTTGCCGGGCCAGACTGCTCTGGCGTGCGGCCCGCGTGATGCTGGCCATACCTTGACCGTCACCGGCTGGACAGTCCGTCACCTCCAGATCGCGCATGAGATGCTCATAGAGGTGCACGTAACCGTCGGCGAGAGGACTTCCCCCGATGGCGCCGGCGACGGAAACCATGGCCGCAACGCGTGGGAGCATCTCCGGATACCGGCCCAGAGCCTCCAGGGTATCTGCGGCGCCCTTGGAGTACGCCACCAAGAGCACGCGTTCTTCCGCGGCTAAAGACAAGCCCAACACGAAATCGCGGATCTGGGATGCGTTGTGGGCCGTGCCGGATCGTCCGCTGACCGGTATGGACCCGGTGCGCCAGCCATGACGTTCCAGGTGCGCTAGCCCATCGGAGAAGGTCTGAACATACCTCCGGATGCATTCGTCGAAAATGCCCGGAACGACGACGACGCGCAAGGAGCGGGTGACGCTTGGTAGATTCACCGGGCGCCCGGTACTCTGCGGCTCCCCCGGTAGGCGGACAAGGGCGTCGTCACAGGGGAGGTCCTCTGGCAGCCCTATCCCGTGGTCCGCGCGGATCGCGCAGTAGATCTCTCGGAATCGGGCACGTCCGTCTGTGATATTGGCGAAGCTGATCGGCGTTAAGACCACCGGTGGGGTATCGAGCGAAAACGGTATCAGGGGTTGGTTGCAGCCCCAGAGCGTTACCATTACGCCCGTGACACAGAGGCCTCGCACTACTCGAACGAGTCGCATGCCGGCCCTCCAATCGCGTTGCGGCGTCTTGGTTATTTCTCGCACGTGATATCCCGCACGCCCCGCTCGGCGAACCAGTCGCAGGCCCGCTTCAGGATCGGCGTGCCGGTCTGGTCACTGTCCAGATGGATGAGGTAGTTCGCCGCTCGAAAGAGGTAGGTCTGAAGGACGTCGCCGCCCAACTCCGTGTCGCTCAGCGGATCTTTTCCCATCAACTTGAAGCGGGTCGGGATCGCGTTCACGACGCGGGCAACGTATCTGACGTCATCCCGCAGGTCGTCGTCCCGCTTGACCGCTTCGCGCGCAAAACTCGCAGACAGGAGGCGCTGCAGGCTCAGGTGCCACACTGCGCACTCAACATGAAGATTCTGATGCGGTGCCACATCCGGCCGGATCCGGTCGTTGCCTGCATTGATCTGGAAGGGATCGATGTCGACCTCTCTGGCATCCACGTTCAGTTGATCGAGCAGGCTGAGGCGCCTCGCCATCAGGAGTGCGTCGGCGGACGCCGCGGCGACGTTCGTGTCGAGGATGAAATCGATTCCGGACCTGGTGTCTGCCTTGTGCCGGTGGGCGGGATACTGGGGATACGGATACGAGTCCACGACGAACAAGAAGCAGCCTTTGGGTTGCTTCGTCCGGCTGTACAGCGCCCTCACCATGCTGAGCAGCGTCGTGATCCCCAGGTTGTCGGTCGAGCCCCCGTCGACAACGTGCTCGTAGGTCTCCCCTTTGGGATCGGAGTGGTCTCGCAGCGTCATGTCGTGGAACGCTGCGGGGACGGCGCTCGAAGCCATGACCGCGTTCGCGACCGGAAACGTGTCGATCCGCGAATGCAGCGCCTTGAAGCGCTCCTCGCTGAACACAAAGCGCTTCCCTTCCGTCAACGTCGTCGAGTTGACCAGGATGCGCGGGAGCCCGCTGCCCATATCGCCGAACGTCTTTTGCTGGAACAGGTTGTTGTCGAGGACCTCCTTCATGAGGTCGCTGCGGTTGAAATTGGTGAACCAGTAGGGAAGGATGCTCTGCGGTAGAAACCAGCGCCCGAACCAGCGAATCTCGAAATCCTTCGTCAACTGCGCGCGCACCGCATCCGGGTTCCAGCGGCTGCGATCGTGGCCGTACAGGCCGAAGTACGCAGTGGGAAGCGAACTGCCGGATACGGCGGACAGGGCGGTTGCTTTCCCCAGGATTCCCAGCCGGTCCAGTTCGAGCAGGACGGCGGCGGAAAAATTCGCGGCGCGGCTCCCGCCCCCGGAAAGAGCAATCCCGATGAAGAGGTCGTCGGTCAGATCGTCCGCTGTGATAGTTTCCGCCGCCCGAGTGTGACGGGGCGCCCCTTGCAGGGGCAGCGGCTGGTTTCGCATCGTGTCCAGCGTCGCGATCGAACACCCTGCCGTGCTGACGACGAGACCCAGAATCAGAGCAAGACGCACCGCCACCGCCCCGTCGCAACGCGCAACAGACGTTCCTACCCTTGCCCATGCCATCAGCACGCTCCTCTCCGATGCCGGAACATCGTGCGTGGAATGTCAGCGGAGGGATTGCTCACGGCGCCGTTGCGCTGAACCCCGTATAGGTGAATGGTTGAGAGACCAAGGCGGGCTGCCCCTGCCGCGACTCGACCACGAACCGGTAGGCGCCGCCCGGGGCGGGATTGTACCAGCGCACCTCGTACTCGCCCATGCCCTCGCCGCGCGCGGCCAGGTAGCGAACCTCCAGATCGTACCCGTCATCGTGGATCGGCTCGCCGTTCACCCACAGCGCCTCCCAGCGGTGCTGGCGCTCGACCTCCACGCGGCTCAACGGCCGGTGCAGGTCCACCGCACGGGGGCCGACGTCCCGCCACCGGAAGGCGACGAAGTCTTCCTCCTCCGCCTTCTCCGCCCGCACCGGCGTCGGCTGTGCCACCACCTCCCGACGACCTGTGCTGGGCCGGGGCTCCGGATAGAAAGTGCCCACCTTCACTCGATACGTCCACGCTGGCTGCAGTTCCTGCACCTCGCCCTTTGTCAGGAAGTCGCGCGTCAACACGCCGAGCTGTGTCGTGAGGTACGGCGTGGAGTACCGACCGTACAGCGTGTGCCCCCCTTCGTAATTCTGCCGGGAATACTCCTCCGGCGTGGTGGTGTACCCGAAGTAACCGTTGGAGTTGCAGGCGACCGCCACGTGCCGGACGCGGTTCTTGCCGGCCTGTTCGAACTCCGCCTGCACGCGGGCCGCGATGCGGCGGCCTGAGGTGACGGTCACCTCGAACGGCATGGGAAGAATGACCGTATCGTTCACCCGGATCAGCTGGAACATCACGGTATTGGGGAAGCTGTCCTTCGGCTCCAGGAGAGACTGCGGGAAAGAGAAGAGGAGATGCCGCTTGTTGCCCTGGCAGCCATCGGTGAGCCACCAGCGCCGCGACAGATCGTTTCCTCCCCGCAAGAATGGAACGGCCGCCAGCCACGGCGCGCGGCGCTCGTAGGCGCCGGCCGCCAGCGGGTTCCCCACCACCGCGGACGTGCAGAGCACAACGTCTTCCACGGCGTTGCGCTCGCGGATGTTGAGTTCCCGCACGGCAGAGCCCACGACCATGTCGTCAGTCAGGCGATCGCCCAGTTCCTCGAAAAAGCGGATGGCCTCCCCGCCAATGCCCTTCCCTACCCGCTTCGCCTCTTTCCAGTCAACCGGGAGATGGCCGAACGTGCTGTCCCCCTGATCTCGCAGCGCCGGAGCCATGTCGCCTTCCGTTCCCGACGTGAGTGCATGGACGACCGGCCAGGGTGTATCGTACGTGCGCCGAATTGTCCATTCGAGGTCTTTCTGTGCGTAGGCAAACAGATCGGCGTTGTACACCTCCACCGGCGGCGTCAGGGCCGTGGCGTGCACGGAAAAGACGGAGTAGGCCGCCAAGGGCAAGTGTCTCCCGCGATCGTCTTGAACGTCCACCCGCACCATGCACAGCGCCGGGTTCACCGCCTTGAATACCGCCTGCGGGTCGTCCAGGTTGATCTCGCCGACGTCGTGGTTTAAGACATACGAGGTCAATGCCCGGTTCCGGTTGTACCCGAAGATATCTTTGCAGCCCGTGGCAACCTTGGCCGGACGGCGGTTTTCGTGGGCCTGCAAGATACCCTGGGCGATCTGCCCTGTGAGAAATTCAAGGTGGCTCGTCTCCAGCCACTCGCCGCTCGACATGTGCTTGTTGTAAAAGTCGTTGTCGAAGATGTTGGCCGGCGCCGAATGGCTATGGGATGCCGTGATGGCGATGTCGCCCGGCTTCAGGCCGGTTTTCTCGGCCACCGCCTCGGCGACCTTGTGATGCAGGAGGAGCGACGCGGCCGGAAGATCCACCTGGACTAGGGCGACGGAGTGCCCCTTGCCGTCATTCAGATACACAACCCGGGACTTGAGGCGCGTGCGAAACCCCTGACCCCTGTTCGCCAGCATGGAATATCCGCCCATCGGCATGCCAGGAGGGGGCGTGATGTCGACGGAGACCGCGCCGGCCGTTGGCGTTCCTGGGGCGGGCGGGCTGATGACTGGCGGCTGTCGGACCGAGATCTCCTGAGTGGCAGCGCATCCCCACAGGCCAAGAGCCGCCAAGAGCGGTAGGAGTCGGCGCGATGGACCCATAGGAATCTCCCTCCTCCTTGACGGTAGTCGCATGTGGGATCGGGGAAGGTTTTCCCGATCTCGTCTATCCCTCACGAGTGCCAGGGGGCTCGTTTCGGATTGTCATCATGCGGCTCCCCTCCTCATCGCCAACGATCTTGACACAGGCGGGGTCCCGCTTGGGAGCCGCTCGCGCCAGTAGGCGAGGGTTACCAAATGGGACACCGTGAGGGATACGAATGGGATTCGTGCTCACGAAAAACGCTACGCCGAGCCCAGGGGTTTGTCAAGCGGTGGTGGGGCCGTGTCTTATCGCTCGGCCCGGGCGTACGTCCCGACGCAGCGGCGCGGATCGGGATGCCCCGCCCAGGCATGATGGGGTGTGCCCGATAACCTGTCCGCACCACCGGACGCTTCGTCGGGCGCCTCGGATTTCTCCTTGACGTGTGGCCCCATCCGGATTCATCTTGCACAGGCTAGTGGCGGTTGGCAGGCTAATCTTCAGCTCCGCGCGCTTGCCGGTTCGTCCTGGGCTTCACGGGGAACATGGCGCTACCACGGATCGGCAGGGGCCTGGCGATGAAACCGGAAACAACGGATGGTGGACGATTCAAAAGGGGGGACGAGCTATGAAGCGACGGTGGGTCATTGGCGTGGTGGCGCTGGTCGTGTGTGGGATCGGCGGCTGGACGGCCGACGGCTTGGCGCAGACACGCCTCGTGGTGAAGTCCGCGCGGGCCGGCACCTCGTATTACGCGCTGGCCATCGGCACGAGCAAGGCGCTCATGACCGTCCCGGGAGTCGAGGTCTCGGTGGAAGAAAGCCTGGGGTCGGTGGCCAATGTCAAGGAGGCCCGTAGCCGGTCCAGCTACCTCTTCACTTCGACCTCGGATCTCATCGCACAGACGGCCAAGAAGACCAAACCCTTCGACGAGGGAGGATACGAGCGGATTCGCACGCTCTGGGCCTTCCCCGGCGTGGTGATGCACTGGGTCGTCCGGCAGGACAGCGGGATCAAGACGATCCGGGACCTTGAGGGGAAGCGCTTCATTCCCGGCGGCATCGGGACCGCCACCGAACGGCTGACCAAGCTGGTCCTGAAGGTCTACGGACTGGATGGCAAGGTGGACCTCCCGGCCGTGGATCTGAAGGAAGGCGTCGACGCGGTGGCCAACCGGCGCGCCGTCGGGTTCACGACCGGCAGCCCGTTCCCCACCCCGATGGTGATGGAGTTGGTCGCAACCACACCGATCCGCTTGCTGGAGATCGGCGACGCCGAATACACGAAGCTGGCCGAGATCGATCCGACCTATTCGCCGACCGTCATCCCGACCGACACCTACAAGGGGGTGACCGGCGACACCAAGACCGTGGCGTCGCCGGTCCTGATGTACACGACGGACGATTTGTCCGACGACCTGGCCTATAAGCTCACCAAGGCCTTCTGGGACCATCGAAAGATGATCGCGGATGCCCACGCCACCGGAAAGGGTCTGGACATCACCGGGGTCCGCTACGGAGTCGCCAAGGTGCACCCGGGAGCCCAGCGGTATTACAAGGAGGTCGGGGTCGAGATCCCGGCCTCGATGCGGTAGGCGCACCCCTCTCTATGCGGAGGGTTGCCGTCCGGCGCCCTCCGCATTGTTGTCTCCGCGGGGTCCCGACATGTATTCGAGGCTGCGCTCCGTCATCGCGTTTTCCTGCTCGCTAGGCCTGGCGCTGTTCGCCCTGCTCCTACCCGTGTACGCCTTCGTCCCGAACCTGATCGAGCGAGCGCTTCACGTCGGACTGGCCATTCCCCTCATCTTCCTGACGTCGCGGCAGGCGGGCGGGCGAATGGCGCGATGGCTGGATGCGGGCTTGACCGCGCTCGGCCTGTTCCTGTGCGGCTACATCATCGTCAACTTCCAGGCGGTGCTGGATCAATACGGCGTGGTGACGGGCACCGGGCAGACGGTCCTGGGGCTGCTCATGGTCCTCGTCGTCCTGGAAGCCGCCCGCCGGATGATCCGGCCGATCCTTCCCACGATCACCCTGCTCTTCTTGCTCTATGCGCTGTACGGCCATCACATCCCCGGGTACTTCGGGCACGTGAAGTACGATCTCGCGCAGATCGTGGGGATGCTGTATCTCACCACGGGCGGGATCTGGGGGCAGCTCACGGGGATCTCCGCAAACATCATCGCCATCTTCGTGTTCATGGGCGCCTTCGTGGGAGAGACGGGTGGCGGAACGGGCTTCCGCCTGCTCTCGATTCGGACGACCGGCCGGCTCCGCGGCGGTCCGGCCAAGGTGGCCACCGTGGCCAGCGCCATGTTTGGAACGATCTCGGGGAGTGCCTCGGCCAACGTGGTCACCACGGGCGCCTTCACCATCCCCATGATGAAGAAGCTGGGCTTCCGACCGGCATTTGCCGCGGCGGTGGAGGCGGTGGCGTCCACCGGGGGCCAGATCATGCCCCCCATCATGGGGGCCGGCGCGTTCATCATGGCCGAACTGACCCAGACCCCCTATCTCAAGATCGCCATCGCCGCCTTTTTCCCGGCGGTGCTTTACTACTTCACCTGCTGGGTGGGCATTCATTTCTTCGCCATGCGGGACGGCCTGCGGGGGCTGGACGCCGGCGAGTTGCCGTCGTGGCGAGACACCCTGCGCACCAGCGCATTTTTCGCCGCACCGTTCGGCGTCCTGCTGACCTTCCTCGTTCTGGCCTATACGCCGCAGTACGCAGCCTTCTGGGCGACCCTCAGCACGCTCCCGCTGGCGCTTCTCACCACGGAGTTTCGCTTCGACCGAACCGCCTTCCAGAAAGTGGTGCGCGCCATCCGCGAGGGCGGACCCCAGGTCGCCATGATCGCCAGTATCTGCGCCTGCGCGCAGATCATCATCGCCATTCTCTCCCACACCGGCCTCGGCGTGAAGATCTCCACCTTCATCATCCAGATGAGCGGCGGGTCACTGTTTCTGACACTGGTCCTCACCATGGTCACCTGCATCATCCTGGGAATGGAGGTTCCGACGACCGCCGCATACATCATGGCAGTGATCGTGGCCGCACCCGCGCTGATCCAGCTCGGCGTCCACCCGTTGGCCGCCCACCTGTTCGTGTTCTACTTCGCGATCCTCTCCGCGATCACGCCGCCGGTCTGCGGCGCGGTCTACATCGCCGCAGGCATGGCCGGGGCCGACTGGATGGAGACGGCCCGCTACAGCCTGCGGTTGAGCTACGCCGCGTTCCTCCTCCCCTTCGTCTTCGTCTACGATTATTCCATGCTGCTGATCGTGGGAGGCGGGCCATTGGCCGTCGTGGCATCCGTCGTCCGGACCACCCTGGCCATGGTCACACTGAGCGCGGGATTCATCGGGCAGCTTCGCGGCCCCCTCTCCTGGGCGGGCCGGCTGGTCCTGATCGCCGTGGGAATCCTTTGGATCATCCCCCACTGGGCGTGGGATCTCCTGGCTGCCCTCGGCAGCGTCTTTGTGTTCCTCGACCGCCGGTGGCTCTACCGGCGGAGCCCTGCGGGCCCGACGATCGAAGCGTCCTGACGCGGGCCACCACCCTCCCATCGGCCGGACCGCCCGTTGTACCTCGCCACCGAGCGGCGCGGCTCACCGCAGCGACTTGGCGATCGTCTTGACCGCTTTCTTATCCCATCAGCAGTCGCGGAAGAAAGAGAACGAGATCGGGGAGGATCACGGAAAGCAGGATAACACCGACCATGACGGCGAGGAAGATCCAGACGTTGCGAGAGGCGTCGCTCAGAGTCGTCTTGGCGATGGCGGTCGAGATGAAGAGAAAGCTCGCGACCGGCGGCGTCACGGCGCCCACCACCAGCGTCATGGACAGGATCACGGCCCAGTGCAGCTCGTTGATGCCGAAGCGTACGGCGAGGGGATGCAGGACCGGCACCAGAATGATGATGGACGCCGCCTCCTCCATCAGGCCGCCGACGATCAACAGAAACACGATCACGATCAGGAAGATCATGAACCGGTTGTCCGTCAGTGACGTCAAGAACTGCGCCGCCACGACCGGTGCGCGGGCGGCGGCCAAGAGCCACCCGAAGATGCCCGATGCCGCCACCACGAACATCACGATGCTGGTCGTGAGCGCCGCCTTGACCAGCGCCGCCGGAAGCTCGGTCCACCGGATTTCCTTGTAGACAAAGACTCCAACCAGAAGCGCGTACACAACGGCGATGACCCCAGCCTCCGTGGCCGTAAAGACGCCGCTCAGGATGCCGCCCAGGATGATCACCGGGCTCACCAGCGCCCAGCTCGCATCCACGGTTGCCCGCAGGACCTCCCGCCACCCGGCCGCCTCTTCGGCACCGAAGCCGTGTCGGATGGAATAGGCGTAGCTCACCCCCATCAGACCCAGCCCGATCAGAATGCCCGGGATGATCCCCCCCAGAAACATGCGAGCCGGGGACTGGTTCGCGATCGACGCGTAGATCAGCATCACGATACTGGGTGGAATGATGGGCCCAATGGCCCCCGCGACCGCCTGGAGGGCCGCCACGAAACCACGCGGATAGCCCTTCTTGATCATCGCCGGGATGGTGAGCGACCCGACCGCAGCCGTGTCGGCGGCCCCGGATCCGGACACCCCGGCGAAGATCATGCTCGCCAGGACCGCGGCAAGACAGATGCCTCCCCGGACGCGGCCGACGAGGGCCACGGCGAACTTCACCAGCCGGAGCGAGATCCCGCCCCGCTCCATCAACTCGCCGGCCAAGATGAAGTACGGGACCGCCATCAGCGGAAAGGAGTCCACGATGATGAACATCCGCTGCGGCGTGACGACGAGGGGGATCGGGGCGGCGCCCGGCAGCGTCCCGTGAACCCAGAGCGCCGCCAGCGATGATAACACCATGGTGATCGCCAGCGGCGCCCCGAGACCGAACATCAGGACCAGGAAAGTGACGAACAGCGCGGTGAACACGTCACGCGACCTCGATGTGTGCGGCGGGCGCCTGCGTCCCCCTCCACGTCCGCCACGCACCCCGGAGGATGTTCACCATCATCACGGCACAGCCGACCGGGATCGCCGCGTACGGGACCGTCATCGGGATTTCCATCGCCGGCGATTTCTGGAATCGGACGGACGGTGCCAGGACCAGTTGCATCCCGAGCACGAACAGGATGGCCACAGCAAGGATCACGGCAATCCAGGAGGCCAGCGCGCAGGCGCGCTGCAGCCGCGGCGGATACCGCGACGTCAAGAAATCGATGCTGATATGGCTGTTCAGGTGAAACGCTATGGCTGCCGTGAGGAACACGGACCAGACGAACACGTAGCGGACCAGCTCCTCGGACCAGGAGAGCGGGCTGGAAAACACGAACCGGAACAGGACCTGCGCGAACCCGACGGCGACGATCACCGCATAGCTCGCGGCGACCGTTGCCGCCAACCCCTTGTCCCACAGGCGGACCAACATGCCGTTTCTCCAGACAAACGCTGAAGGCTATCGCGCCAGGCTGCTCAAAAATGCCCAGGTGCAAGGCGGTTTGCCGCAGGTCGAGCGAGACGTGCTGGAGGTACGTCGCAGCTAGCGGCGAGGCCCTCGGGGTATCCACCAAGGGTGGGTCACCGCAGATGGGCATTTTTCAAGCAGCCTGCTACGCGCCGGCTGATTTCATAACGGTGTCCCACCACTCCTTCGGGATCTTCTTGGCGTACTCCTCTTGCACCTTCGTCACCGTGGCCCGGAACGCCTTCTTGTCGCTCTCGTTGATCTTGACCCCGGCCCCCTTCATCGAATCGGCCAGCTTGCCCCCGACCTCCGCCCAGACCTTGCGCTCGTACTGCGCGGCATCCTTCCCGACCTGGATGAGGAGGTCCTGCAGTTCCTTGGGCAGCCCGCCGAACCAGCTCGTGGAGACGACGACACAGTTCGGCGTGATGAAGTGGTCCGTGAGCGAGAAGAGCGACGCCACCTCGAAGTGCTTGTTTGCCATGTAGGTCTGCGCGGAGTTCTCGGCGCCGTCCATGACCCGCTGCTGCAGGGCGCCGTACACCTCGGCGAAGGACATCGGCGTGGCCTGCGCCCCCATAGCGTTCAGGGAGGCCACCCGGACCGGGTTCTCCTCCACGCGGATCTTCATCCCCTTCAGGTCGTCGGGCGTCACGATCGGCTTCCGACTGTTGTAGATGCACCGGGTCCCGGTGTCGTACCAGGCGAGGCCGCGCATCCGGATGGTGGCGAACCGCTCGATCGCCAGCTTCTCGGTTCCGGTGGGGCTGTCCAAGAACTTCAGGAGCGCGGGCTGGCTGGTGAAAACGTAGGGGAGATCGAAGACCATCGTATCCGACAGGAACGGGGTGATGTTCGCGGTCGAGACCTCGGCAAACTGCACCGTGCCGAGCTGGATCCCTTCCAGCAGATCCCGCGAGGCGCCGATCTGCGCGTCCGGGAAGAACTGGATCTGGAGCGCGCCGCCGCTGCGCTTGTTCGCCTCGTCGGTGAAGTACTTGTCGCCGAGGGCGTTCGGCGTCGAGGCGGCGATCACGGTGCCGAAGCGCGCCGCGAACGTCTTGCCCTGGGCGAAGGCGGGCGGGGTCCGCTCGGCAAGCCAGGCCATCCCTGCAGCGCCACTGGCCACAGTGGACAGGAACCGACGTCGGGTCAACCCGGGATTCGCAGTTGTTGTGGTGCGCGTCCTTTTCGTCATGGCCCCCTCCTCGTGAACACGAAGCCATCAAGTAGAATGAACCGCCATGGTGAGATGTTCGAAGAACTTAGAAGCGTCCGCTCCGCCTTGTCAAGCCCAAAGAGTCCGCTGCAGCCCCCTACACACCGTAGAGAATCTCGACCCGCCCCACCTCGCCGAAATCCACCTCGAGCCGGTCCCCTGGCGCGGCGAAGAAGTGGCCGGTGCAGGTGCCGGTGCTCACGATCTCGCCCGCCGTGAGCCCTCGCCCTCGCTCCCGCAGCCAGTTGGCAAGCCAGGTCAGCGAGGTCAACGGATGGCCCATCGCCGCCCGCCCGAAGCCGGACTTGATGAACGCCCCATTGAGGTGGAGATCGATTCGCGCGTTCGGCAGGTCAATCGCCTGCCAATCTCGGATAGGCGTGCCGTACACGAACGCTGCCGCGCCACCATTGTCGAGACACGAGCCAAGATAGGCACTCGCTCCATACCAGTCCTCGAAGACCGTGTCGCCGATCTCCACCGCCGGCATCAGGGACTCGATGGCCGCCCGCACCTCGGCCTCGACGTAGGGCGCCTCGCGGGGAGGAAGGTCGGCACCCAGACGGAACGCGAACTCGCACTCGGAGTTCCGATAATTGATGAAGAGGGACGCGGGCAGGATCGCCGGGCTCTCGCGCACCCCGCGACGATGCAGCCGTCCGGGAGCCGGGCTCGGCAAGCCTTCGGCATGGCGCACCTCGGCACTCGCGGCGCCGATCTTCCAACCGGCGGGCTCCCAGTCCAGCCTGTCGTTGAGCCGGAACACCACGGCCATCAGCGAGTCCCAGTGACGCGTCCACAGCCGCTCCGGCAATTGAACGCTGCGACGCGCAAGGCGACCCTGGGCGACGAGCTCGACGACCTCGTCCACCTCCGCTGGCGTCAGCGGCGTGGTCCGCGTGCACCAGACAGCCTGGCCGGGTGGCGTCGGCCCATAGATGCGCCTGCCCGACAAGGTGATTTCGGAAGCGTCAGATCGCCCGGCCACTGGTCTCCCCCTATGGTATGTCCGTCACCGTTCGACCTGCATGATGCCGCAGAACCGGAATACGCCGGTGGATCGCCGGGGTCGTCACCCGGACGATTCGGTTATCGCTTGAGCGCCTCCGCCACCTTGGCCATCACGGTCACGGCCTCGTCCACATCCGCTGCTGTCACGTGGCGATGCGTCAGCCAGCGCAGCGTATCGGTCTGCTGGGCAAGGACATGGACGTTCCGGGCGGCGAGCATCTCGGCCACCTTCGCCGCCGGGACGCCCAGGCCGGACACCGTGGTTCGCACGATATTGGTCTGCACCGTCCGCAGATCTACGGCGAGACCCGAAATGGTGCTCAACTTCTCGGCCAGACGCCGCGCGAGCGCATGATCGTCCGCCAGCCGGTTCACCATCGTCTTCATTGCCACCAGGCCGGCCGCGGCGATCACGCCCCCCTGGCGGGTCGTCCCGCCCAGCATCTGCCGCTTCTTCTTGGCCGCCTCGATGAAGGTCCTGGTGCCCACGATGATGGAGCCGACCGGCGCGCTCAAGCCCTTCGAGAGACAGAAGGTGGCGGAATCGGTCTGGGCGGCGATATCCTTCGCCGGCACGCCCAACGCCACCGCCGCATTGAAGATCCGGGCCCCGTCCAGGTGGACCGGGATCCCGTGCCGGCTCGCCACGGCCTTGACCGCAGCCATCTGCGCCACGCTCCAGACCGTCCCGCCCGCCATGTTATGCGTGTTCTCCAGACAGATCAGCCCCGTCTCGGGGAAGTGGAGCTTGGCGGGCCGAATGGCCGCCGCCACATCGTCGGCCGCCATGATCCCGTCCGCTCCGGCCACCCGGTTGACGAGCAGTCCGCCGACGGCCGCGATGCCCGCGACCTCGGTCCAGAAGAGGTGGGCGTCGCGCTCCAGGATCACCTCCTGGCCGTGGCGGGTATGGGTCAGGACGGAAACGAGATTCCCCATCGTTCCACTGATCACGAAGAGGCCAGCCTCTTTCCCCAGGAGCTGCGCGGAGTACGCCTCCAACTCGCGGACGGTCGGGTCCCCTTCGCGCCCATCGTCGCCGACCTTCGCCCGCGCCATCGCCTCCCGCATCTCCTCGGTCGGCTCAGTGATCGTGTCGCTCCGAAAATCCAGCTTGCCGTTCAGCATCGGTGTCTCCTTCTTCGATGGTCCTCGCTCAATCGGACCCCTGGGCGCCATACAGGCGGAAGCCTGCAGCCACAAAGTCCGGACCAAAAGCGAGTGCGGTGCGTATTCCGTGCTTTTGCATGACCAGAAAGCTTACCGCATCTACCAGACTGATTCCGCGCTTGCCCGTTTTCTCGAGGCATGCCGCTGCTTCATCATGCATGGCCTCATCGACCCATACCACCTCGAAGGCTTTGGCATCCCGAGCGAAACGGGTCGCAGTCCCGAGACCCAGCCGTTTCTGGATGAGCGCCATGGATTCGACCAGGATGTAGTTGTGCGTAAGGATCGCCTCCCCAGCGTCTAGCGCTCGCCGGAAATGGTCCCTGACTCGCCCATGATTCGGATCGGCGGCATCGGCAAGCGCATAGATGGCCGACGTGTCCAGGAAGATCATCGGCCGTGTTCCTCAGCCAGCGCCTCAGCCAGCGCTTCGTCATGGCGCTCGGAGACCGGCGCCAGTGCCCCCTGACGGGACTTCCCTGTCCCGATGAAGCGGAATTCCTTCAGCGTTCGCTTCTGCTTGGCCGCGCCGGTCCCGAGCGAATAGGCGAGGACCTCGCGCACATAGGACGAGATCGAGCACCCCTTTTCGAAGGCCTTCCGGCGCAGCGCCTCGTAGGTACCCTCATCAAGCTGGATCTGCGTGCGCTTCACATCGCCCTCCTTTCTCAGCGAGAGTAATGACAGCATGCCATCATGACGCCATGCTGTCAATCACGGACTTGAAGGCGACGTCTCGATAGGTACCTGCGGGCATGCTCCAGCTTCTCCGCCGACCCGATATCCTGCCAGTACTGGCCGTCGGCCCGATAGGCAACGATGTGTTCGCCTTCCCCGGCGAGCCGCAGGTAGGTCCGGGTGATCGGGAAGGCACCCGTCTCCCTCATCCGCGAAAAAATCGCGGGGTCAACGACGTGGATGCCGGTGAATCCCAGCCGCTCGACGGAAACCACCGGGCCGCGCGCCCACTCCACACCCTCCGACGTTTCCCGGCCGACGAGTCGGCCGCTTCTGTCGAACAAGAGCTGGCGTGAGCTCGGCCGAGATTGCACCGCCAGCGTCGCCAGCGGTCGTGCTTGCTCGTGGAATCGCAAGAGCGCCCCGAGGTCAATCTCGCTCACCACGTCAACGTTGTGGAGGAAGAATGGCCGGCCGTCGTCGAAGAACCACGCCGCGTTCTTCAGCCCGCCGCCGGTGTCGAGGAGTTCGGCCTCACGCGTAAACTGGATGCGGAGTCCGAAATCGCCCTTGGACGCCAGGAACTCGACGACGCGGTCGCCCAGGTGAAAGAGGTTGACGACGAGGGCGGTGACGCCGGCCGACGCCAGACGCCGGATCACCCGCTCGATCATCGGAACGCCGCCGACCTCGACCAGCGCCTTCGGCACCCGGTCGGTGAGCGGCCTGAGGCGGCTCCCGACGCCGGCCGCCAGGATCATCGCCTTCATCTCGGCCCGGGTTCCTGCGCCGCGTGGCGCACCTCGACATTCACCTGGAAACGCTCGCGCAGATGCTGCGCCAACTGCTCCGCACAGTATACCGAGCGGTGCTGGCCGCCGGTGCAGCCACACGCAACGCTGAGGTCGGTAAAGTTGCGCGCCTGGTAAATCTCAACGGTCTGATCAATCAGCCCGAAGACGTGGCTGAGAAATTCGCGAACCGTCGGCTCTGTCTCCAAGAACGCGATCACGGCATCGTCCTTGCCCGTCAAGGTCGCGTACCGCGCCTCCCGCCCCGGGTTGGGGAGCGCCCGGCAGTCGAACACGTACCCGCCGCCGTGCCCCCTCTCGTCGGTCGGCACGCCGTCCTTGTACGAGAAGCTCTCGATCCGGACCGTCAGCTTGAGCGAGGCCGTACCGAACTGCCGCAGGCCGGAGGAGGCAACCAGCCGGCGCCACACCTGCGTCAACTCCGGCAGGTCCAGAGGAAGCTCGGCCGTCCGCAGCAGGTGCTCCAGGTTCCGGATCGCGTACGGGATGCTGGCCAGGAAGTGCTGTTTTCGCTCGTAGAAGCCCCGCAGGCCATAGGCCCCCATGGCCTGCATGATCCGGATGTACGCGAAGCCGGGATAGTGGCGCCGGAAGGCGTCGCGGTCGATCGGCTCGACCGTCGAAGCCGCTTCGAGGTAGCGCTCCAGGAGTTCGTCCCGCACCTCGAACGGGAGGTCGGCTTTGGCGTCGAAGAGCAGGGAGGCAACGTCGTACTGGAGCGCGCCACGTCGCCCACCCTGGTAATCGATGAAGAACGGCTCTCCGTTCCGGACCATGACGTTCCGGGACTGGAAGTCGCGGTAGAGGAAATACCGCCGCTCCGCCATCAGCAGGAACTCGACGAACCACTCGAAATCGTTTTCCAGCGCCTGCTCGTTGAACGCGATCTTCGCCAGCCGCAGGAAATAATACTTGAAGTAGCTGAGGTCCCACATCATGGATTGCTTGTCGAAGCTGGCTCGCGGGTAGCAGACGTCGTAGTTCACCGTCCGCCCGGCCGCGATCTGGAAGCGCGGCAGGCACTCCACGACCTTCCGGTACAGGTCAAGCGTGGCATTCGAGAGGCCGCCCTCGGTACGATGCGCCGTGAGGAACTGGAAGAGCGTCGTGTCGCCCAGATCCTCTTCCAGGTACACCCCTCGGTCGAGATCCTCGTCGTAGATCTCCGGCACGGGCAGACCGCAGCGTCTGAAGTGCCGGGAGAACTCGAGAAAGGCACGATTCTCGCGCACGTCCGGATTGACGACACCGATGGCCGTCCGGGAGCCGGCCGACAGACGGAAGAGCGTCCGCGCCGAGCCGTCGCCTTTGACCGATACCGTGCTCGCGGCGGGCTCTCCGAAGCGGCGCTCGAAAAGGGCCCGTAATGGCTCGTCGTGCGTCCAAGGGTTCATGCGTGAGCCTCGGCTATCTGATCGAACCACCGCATGCCACGAACGTAGGGACCCGAGGGATCATAATACGTCGCGCAGCCGGAGAGAACCAGCAACATCAGCCGGGCAGCCTCCCTCCGGGCCGGGCGGGCTACCCCTTGAGGGCGCCGGCCGTGAGACCGCGGATGAGGTAGCGGCGGACGAGCAGCGAGAACGCCACCACCGGCAGCATGATCATGCACCCACCCGCGGCGATCTTCCCCCATTCCCAGCCCTCGTAGTTCATGAAATTGACGATCGCCACCGGGGCCATCTGCGCCCGGCTGCGGGTCAGCACCAGGGCGAAAAAGAAGTCGTTCCAGGCGAACAGGAAGCAGAAGATCGCCGTGGTGGCCAGGCCGGGTCCGGCCAACGGCAACGCGATCCGCAGGAACGCACCCCAGGGGGTCGCCCCATCGATCTCGGCGGCCTCCTCCAGCGAGCGTGGCAGACCGTCGAAGAAGGTTCGCATCATCCAGATCACCAAGGAGAGGTTGAAGGTGAGATAGATGACGATCAAACCGACCAGCGTGTCGATCAACCCCAGGTAGCGGTACGTCAGGAAGAACGGGATGGCGAACGCGATCGGTGGGGCCATGCGGGTGGTCAGGATCCAGAGGGCGATGCCCTTGTCCGCCTGGACACCGGCCCGGGAGAGTGCGTAGGCGGCCGGGACGCCCAGGAGCAGGGAGATGAGCGTGGTCGCCACGCTCACGACCAGGCTGTTGCCGAAGGACCGGGCAAACTTCCCCTGCAGGAGCGCCAGGTAATTTTCGAAGGTCGGCACGAACCAGAGCTTCGGGGGCATGCGGAACGCTTCGCTCTCGACCTTCAAGGATAGCTGGATGAGCCAGAGGACCGGAAACAGGGTGATGGCCAAGAGTAGGATGGTCTGCGCGTAGATCAGAATGATCGACAGTCGCGGCGTTCCCCGGCCGCCACGCCCGGAAGACCTACTCGACATCGACCCGCGCTCCCACCGTGCCGACGATCAGGTAGCTGATCGCCAGGACACTGGCCAGGACCACCACACTGATGGCCGCCGAGTACCCGATCAGGCTGTAGTTGAATCCCTGCAGGAACGCGTAGTAGTTCGTGGCCTCGGTCACGGTGCCCGGGCCGCCGCCCGTCATGACGAAGATCAACGGGAAGGCCTTCACACTCTCGATGAGTCGGAACAGGACCGTGACGACAATGGCCGGGCGCAACAGCGGGAGGACGACGTGCCGAAACACCTGCCAGGCGCCGGCACCATCGATCCGTGCCGCCTCGAGCGGCTCCGCGGGGATCATCTGCAGCGCCGCCAGCAGCATCAAGAGCGTGAAGGGAAACCACTCCCAGACGTCGGCAATGATGATGGCCGGCAGGGCCAGCCTCGGGTGCGCCAACCAGGCGGGCTGGGGCAGACCCAGCAGACCCAGAACCCAGTTCAGGACGCTGATGTCCGGCGTGAAGAGCACCTTCCACATGATGGCCACCACGATCGGCGGCAGCACCATCGGGATGATGAACAGCGCCCGCATGGCCGCGAGAAAACGGAGGCGGCTGTTCAACAGCAGGGCCGCCGCCAGCCCCAACAGCAACTGGAAGCCCACGGTGAAGACCGACAGGCGAAGCTGCACACCGAGGGAGTTCAAGAATCGGTGATCGTCGAGGAGTTCCACGAAATTCGCCAGCGGGGTGCTGAAGTCCCACCAGGTGGTCGGGCGGGCCAAGTTGAGCGGGGTGAGGCTGGTGGAGAACAGGAAGAGGAAGGGAACAATGGTGACGACCGCGAGGACGGCGAGGGCCGGCGAGAGCAGGATCCAGAAGAACCGAGTGCGCTGCCTCACGGTCCTCGCCTCCGCCTCGGTCTACCGTCGGATCTTGCGCCCGGCCTTGGTCAGGATGGCCTCGATATCGCGGTTCGTGTCCCGCATGGCCTGGTCGGCCGGCTTCTGACCGGTCATGACCTCGGTGACACCGATCGTGACGCGATCCCCGATGGGTGGGAACTCGGGCACGGTCCGGTACGCCATGTAGCCCGAGCCGGCGAGCTTCAGGACCTGCCCGTGCAACGCGCCGATGTCGGAGCCGCCCCAGTTGTACTTCTGTTTGTACTTCGGACTGTCGAGCACGCTGGCTCGCGTCACCGCAGGGTAGGCCGTGGTCTCGGCGATGTGGCTCATAACCTCTTTCGACAGCGCCCAACGGATGAATTCCCAGGAGGCCTCCTTCTGCTTGGCGCCGGCGGGAATCTGCATCCCGTGGACGGCCACCTGGGGAAACCGGCCGGCAGGCCCTCCCGGCGGGAGGGTATAGGCTACCTTGTCGTGCACCTTGCTCTTGGCCGGATCGCCGGCGAGCCCGACCCAGGCCAGAGCGTCGATGTAGATCGCGGTCCGGCCCTCCATCATCCCGCCCGAGGATTGCGGTTCCGCATAGCTCGCGACGCCGGGCACGCTGTATTCGCGGCAGAGCCTGCCGTACACCTCGGCGGCTTTGATGGACTCCGGGCTCGCCAGCTGCGGCGTCATGTCTTTGATCGGGTCGGCAAAGAACCGCCCGCCGTAGGCGTAGAGGTAGTTCGGCCAGATCCAGTGGACACCGCCCAGACCGCGACCCATGTACGCCTTGGTGTCGGCGGTCTGGAGCTTGGGCGCGGCCGCCAGCAGTTCGTCGAAGGTTTCCGGCGGGCGGATGCCAGCCTGCTTCACGAGGTCGGTCCGGTACACCATCAACGTGCTCTCGGCCACGAAGGGCAGCGCCAGGACGTCGTTCCCGGCCTTCATGGGCGCCATGGCGCCCGCCAGGAAGTCGCCGGCGCTCAGGCCGGGGTCGGCGGCAATGAAGTCGTTCAACTTGGCGGCCCAGCCGGCGCCGATCCACTTCCCCGAGAAGATGAACGTCATCGTCATCACGTCGAAGGCGCCCGACCCTGTGGACAACTCCAGGTCCGCGCGCTGGTTGTAGACAACGAAGCTGGGGGTGTCCATCTCGACCTTGATCCCGGTGCGCTCGGTGAACTGGGGGAGCAACTGCTTCAGCGCGCGGGGGTACGGGTGATCGAACATGAAGACGTTCAGGGTCTTCCCGGCGAACGGCTTGGTCGCCGCACGGGCCCCGGCCGGTGCGAAGAGCGTGGACGCCGCCGGGAGAGCCACCGTCGCGGCGACGCCCCGCAAAAACGTTCGCCTCGTCAGTCTCGGCATGAAACCCCTCCTTTCCTCGTTCGCATCTCCATCTCGGGTGCGGACCGCAGGATCTCGCGCGCCAGACCGGTGCACCCCCGCGCGACGGACCCGTTACGATGCGGACAGGCGCACCGCCGCGTGTCGCAACTCGTGCGCTCGGTCGGCGCGGGCGTACTCGTAGAAGTAATGGACCGTATCGCCCACCAGCACGACGTCGACGTATCGGACCGAGCCGGTCGCGTGCGACGAGCGGACCCACGGCCGATGCGACGGCGTGAGCCGACGCCACGTCCGGAGGTCGGTGGAGACCGCCAGCATGCACTGCTCGTCGTAGGAGTCGGCCCGGGTCGTCCCTTCGTCGAAGAGCATCGTCCAGACGGGGGGCACCCAGACCACCGCGGAGGGCCGGACGTTGATCCCGCCCCAACCTTGAGGTCCAGGCTCGGCGACGACCTGGGCCGTGGGAAAATCGATCCCGTCGAGCGACCGATGGAGCGCGATCAGCCCCCGGCCGCGCGAGCGGATCAATCCGTCGGCATCCGGCCCCAGGTGCTGGTCCCGCCACGCCGCCGAGGTATAGACGAGGTATTCGCCTCCGACCACGAGGACGACGGGGTCCTTGACATGGGAGAATCCGTACATGGCGGCGTCCATCACGATCCGGCGCCGCCGCGGATCCAGCGTCTCGATGGAGGTCGCCTGGAGCAGGTCGATCCGCCAGGTGGCCGGGTTGCGGTCGTAGGACTGCGCCGTCTCGGAGCAGATGTACAGCCGCCACTCCTGGGAGAACGGGTCACGAATCAGGCCGGCCCGCTCGATGGAGTTGGCCCCGAATTGCTCTCGGGTGGCCTCCCAGGCCGTGCGCCATCCGGCCGGCGGCGCCGACGGATCGGGGCTTACGACCACCCGGCAGACCCCGCCTCGCTTGTCCCCGAGCGGCCAACGCAGTCGGTGATAACAGCAGAATAGGCCCGAGCCCGGATCAAAGACGGCACTCGGGGCGCCGGCCCAGAAACCATAACCGGCCCCGGGCGGCTCGGCCACCACGTTGCCGGCATCCGGATCGAAGGCGGGCAGAATCCCCCACCACTTCTGACCGGCTACGTATGTCCCGTCCACCGCCATTGTGGCCTCCTTCGTCGATCCGCCTCGGCCTCGCCGCCGGCCTGCCGACCAACGCGCTTTGGGGATAACTCAGCCAGCACCTGCGTGTCAAGCGCAATTCCTTCCGGGGGGGCCTGCTCGGCGGACAGCCCTCGCCGAAATCCTCACGTGCTCGTCAGCCACGCGTCCAGCGTCCCCAGATAGACCTCGACCGCGAGAGCCAGCTGGTCCACGGGGACGTACTCGTTGGCCTGGTGAGCCACCTCGATGCTCCCCGGCCCCAGGATGACGGTGGGGATCTTTCCCTGATTCACGAGGTACGTCATGTCGCAGGTGGCGGTGAAGCCCTGCGCGGGCGCGGGGCGGCCGAGAATGCGCGCCGCCGCCTCTTCGGCCGCTCTCACGATGGCCGCGCCCGGATCGGTGGAGGACGGGGGGACGAACCGGACCCTACGAATCGCCGCCGTCGCCCCCGACGCCGCGGGCAACGCCTGATTCACGACAGCCACAATCTCGCCCAACACGTCCGCCTCAGTCTCCTGCGGCAACACGCGCCGATCGATAGTGATCACGCATTGCGCCGGGATGACGTTCAGCGCCACGCCGCCCGCGATGGTCGAGATCACCAGGCTGGCCTTCCCGACGAAGGGATCGGTCCGCCGTCGCACCGCAGCGGCCAACTGGTCCAGGGCAGACACGATCGGCGCCACGGCCACGATGGCGTTGATCCCGGCGTCCGGGTCGCTGGCGTGGGCGGCCCTGCCGGCCACCTCGATCTCCAGACGCAGGACCCCTTTATGCGCCAGCATCGGGACCAGGTGCGTGGACTCCCCGATGATCGCCGCGTCGGCCGTGAACCCCTTCGCCATCTCTGCCTGCGTGCCGAGCCCGCCCCGCTCCTCGGCCCCCACCGCCATCAGCACCACCCGGGCGGGTAAGGCGTCGCGCCGCATCGCCAACCTCTCGAACGCGACGATCATCGAGGCCAGGCAGCCCTTGGCGTCTTCCGCGCCCCGGCCGTATATCCTGCCATTTTTTTCGACGGGAATCAGCGGATCGGTGGCCCACAGCGCCGGGTCCCCTGGCGGGACCGTGTCCACGTGGCTGTTCAGCAGGAACGTCCGCGGCCCCTGGCCGATTTCCGCCACCACGTTGAGCGGTTTTCCGTCCACCGCGGTGACCCGGCAAGGAATGTCTTGCCGGGCGAACCGCTCCATCAGGTACTGGATGATCGCCCCCTCCTGGCCCCCATGCGACGGAATGGCGACCAGGTCGCAGAGCAGCCTCGACACGCGCTCGCGGACCTCTACCGGGGCAACCCACGGGCCTTGCGGATCGGTCATGTCCTTCTCCAGCGCACAGCGGAGCGCGTGACGATACGGCGGGGCATGGCTAGTTGATTGGGAGCGACGCGTTCTTGAGGCCGAGCGTCTCGTAGATCTGCAGGGTGGCCTTGGACCGATTCAGCGTGTAAAAATGCACGCCCTTCACGCCGTGATCGATGAGATCGCGTACCTGCTCGGTGGCCCAATGCGTGCCGACCCGCTCGACGTACTCATCGTCCTTGGCGCGCACGAGCGATTTGATCAACCGGGCGGGGAAACGCGCGCCGAGCGCCAGTTCCGCCATCCGCTGCATACCCTTCAAGGAGGTCACCGGCATGATGCCGGCGATGATCGGCACGCCGATCCGGGCAATCTCGCAGCGCTCGCAGAAATCGTAGAAGTCGCGGTTGTCGAAGAAGAGCTGGGTGCACACGTAGTCCGCGCCGGCGTCCACTTTCGCCTTCAGGTAGTCCATCTCCGTCAGCCGGTTCGGCGTCTCCGGGTGGCCCTCGGGGAACCCCGCCACGCCGATGCCCATCCCGGGGAAGCGCATCCGGATGAAGGCCACCAGGTCGGCCGCATGCGCGAAGCCGCCCTCGGGCTGCCGGAAGGCCGTCTCGCCTTGCGGCGGATCCCCCCGGAGCGCCATGATATTCACGATGCCATGCTGGTGATAATCCTGCAGAATCTCTCCGATCTCCGCCCGGGACGCGCCCACACACGTCATGTGGGAGACGACGGTCAGCTTGGTGTGCTCACGGATCCGGATGATGAGACCGTGGGTCAGCTCCCGCGTGGACCCCCCCGCCCCGTAGGTCACGCTCACATAGGACGGCTGCAGAGGAGCCAGATCCTCCATGGTCCGGTAAAGCTGCTCCGCACCCTCCCGCGTGCGCGGCGGAAAAAACTCGAAACTGAAGCAGGGGCGGCGTTGGCTCAACAGGTCTCGAATGTGCATGGTGGCTCTTCAGCCTTCCGCTGAATGGGTGGGCCTCCGAACGCTGCCCGCGCACGACGTCACGACACTCCGTCCGGCGAAGGAGAGTTCGCCGGGCGAGGACGCCGGCAGCCCTACGAAGCCGTCCAGCCGCCATCGATGGCGATGGTGGCTCCGGTGATGTAGCTCGCAGCCCCCGAGGCCAAGAAGACCAGGGCGCCTCCGATCTCCTCGGGCTGACCGACACGGCCGAGCGGAATCCGGGAGAGGATCCGCTGGCGTCGCTCCGCGTCCCCCTCCACGTAGCCCTTCACCAGGGGCGTCATCATGTAGCCGGGCGCGATGGCGTTCACGCGGATTCCGTGCGCCGCCAACTCCATCGCCAGCCCCTTGGTGAACTGCATGACAGCCCCCTTGCTGGAGGCGTACACCACCTTGTCGCGCTCGGGAACCACCGACGAGGCCGAGGACATGTTGATGATGCAACCACCCTGTTGCGCGATCATCTGGCGCGCTACCGCCCGCGCCACCACGAAGACCCCCTTCACATTGGTCTCGATGATGGTGTGCCAGTCCTCGTCGGTCATCTCCACGACCGGTTTCCGGACGTTGGTCCCGGCGTTGTTGAACAGGATGTCAATCCGACCGAACGTCTGAACGGCCGCGCGGATCGCCGCGTCCACCTCCTGCGGGTTTCGCGCATCCGCGGTGGCAACCAGCGCCTTACGGCCCAGCCGCTCCGCCGCCGCCGCGGTCTCCTCCAGCTGGCTCCGGGTCCGGCTGACCAGCACCACGTCGGCGCCGGCCCGGGCGAACGCCAGCGCGCCGGCCCGGCCCAAGCCGCGCCCCGCCCCCGTCACCAAGGCGATCTTTCCTTCCAGGCTGAACTCCGCTCCGGTCATCGTGTCGCTCCTCCGAACCGATCCCTCGCGTGAACGGGCACACGCCCGCTTGGAAGGTTCATTGTCGGCATTTGGCCGTCGGCCGTCAAGCACTTTACCCATCCGAGCGTTGACATCCTGGGGCCACGGCATTAGAGTCCGCGCGATCGCAACTCGCAATCGTCCCCCGCACGGAGGAAAGCCATGGCCGTCTATTTTGAGGATTTTCAGGTCGGGCAGGAGTGGACCTCGCCCACTCGCACCATCACCGAGGCCGACGTGACCATCTTCGCCATGCTGTCGGGCGACTACGACGAGATCCACACCAGCGAAGCCTGGTGCCGGACGTCCTCGGCCTACAAGACCCGCATCGCCCACGGCATGCTGGGGATGTGTATCATCGAGGGTCTCAAGAAGCGCGTCGCGGCGTTCGCCGAGACCCGCTACGTTGCCTCGCTGGAGTACACGTGGAAGTTCACCGGACCCATCTTCCTGGGCGACACCGTGCACCTGAAGATCCGCATCACCAACATGCGGGAGAGCAAGTCCAAGCCCGACCGGGCGATCATCTGGGAGGGCGTCCAGATGATCAACCAGCGGGGCGAGGTCGTCCAAGAGGGAGAGCACTCCCTGATGATCTGGCGCCGACCCGCAGGCTGCTGAAAACGGCCCATCTGCGGTGACCCATCCTGCGGATGGGTGCCCCGCCCGCTTGAGCACTCGCTGCGGCGTACCGTGAGTACGTCTGGACCCACCTTTCGGTGGGTACCCCGCCTACGCCAATCCGCCTTGCATCGGGGCCTTTTTGAGCAGCTTGGGCGGAACGGGCTTTTCGGCAACCTGCTGGAGTAACTGTTCAACTCCGCGCTCTCAAAGAGACGAAGGAGGCTGCATGTCGCTCCCGGATCGGACCCGTGCAGATGCCGGGACCCGGATGCCGGTCCTCTTCGTGGGGCATGGCAGCCCCATGAACGCCATCGAGGACAACGAGTTCAGTCGCGCCTGGGGTGAGCTGGGCGCTTCCCTGCCCAGACCGACGGCCATCCTCTGCGTGTCCGCCCACTGGGAGACCGTGGGACCGTACGTGACGGCGATGGCACATCCGAAGACGATCCACGACTTCTCCGGTTTCCCCAAACCGCTGTACGACATGCGGTACCCCGCCCCCGGGTCGCCCGATCTCGCCCGGCTCGTCCGGCAGCACGTGGGGCCGACCGAGGTACGACTGGATCACGAGTGGGGCCTTGACCATGGTACGTGGTCGGTCCTCTGCCGGATGTTTCCGGGCGGCGACATCCCGGTCGTCCAGATGAGCCTGGACCGCACCAAGGAACCCGCCGTCCACTACGCGCTGGGTCGGCGCCTGAGCGAGCTGCGGAATCAGGGGATCTTGATCGTGGGGAGCGGGAACATCGTCCACAACCTCGGGCGGATCGTCTGGCGGGACGCCGTCCACGAGTGGGCGGTCGAGTTCGACGCGATCGTGAAGAATCGGATCCTGTCGGGAGACCACGACGCCATCATTCGGTACGAGGAGCTTGGAGCGGCGGCTCGCCTGGCGGTCCCGACCAACGAGCACTTCCTGCCGCTCCTCTACGTGCTCGCCCTTCAGGAGCCGAACGACCCGCTCGACTTCTTCGCAGAGCGGGTGACGCTGGGCGCGATCTCCATGCGGTCGGTCAGGGTCGGTTGAGACCCGCGTTTGGCGCGCCGGAAGGGTTCACCCCGAGATCGCTCCGGGTCCATCCGTCGCTGGCTGCCGACTCACGCGGCGACGAGTTGCACCTTGACGCTCTGACTCTTGTCGCTCGCCAGGCGGAAGGCGGCTTCCGCATCCCGCAAGGGGAACTGCGCGGACAAGAGCGGCTGGACGTCCACGCGCCGCTCCGTCAGATACCGCACCGCCCAGTCGAACTCCACACCGAAGCGGAAGGTGCCCACGTAGTCGATCTCACGGACCATGACCTGGTTGGCCGGGAAATGCAGGCCGTCCGCCGGGAGCGTCCCCACCTGGACGATGCGCCCGCCGCGCACCACGCTCGCCAGGCACGTCGCGAGCGCCGCGGGACTGCCGGACACCTCGAACGCGACATCCGCGTCGCCCACCGCGTCGGCCAGCGCTCCCGCGTCCTTCGGGAGTTGATCCGCGCGCAGACACCGATCCGCACCTGCCGCCTTCGCCACCCCGAGCGTTCGATCCACCACATCCGTCACCACCACCTGCGCGGCGCCGGCCAGGCGGGCGGCCATGACGATCAGGCACCCGATCGGGCCGGCCCCGGTGATCAGCACGCTCTTCCCGAGCATGCCTCCAGCCCGATTCACCGCGTGCAGGGAGACCGCGAGGGGCTCAGCGAACGCCAGATCGCTCAACGTGACCGCCGAGGCGATCGGATAGCACTGCCGCTCCCCCATGACGAAGTACTCACGGAACATCCCCTGCACATGGGGAAACACGCTGGCGCTCCCCAGAAAGCGCATGCTGCCGCAGAGGTTCTCCCGCCCGGCGCGGCACGCCCGGCAGGTGCCGCAGGCGTGAGACGGGTTGATTGCCACCTTGTCCCCTTCTCTGACGCGCGTCACCCCCGCCCCCACCTTGGCGACCGTCCCGGAGATCTCGTGACCGGGGACCAGAGGCTCCCGAATCAGGAAACTCCCGATCCGCCCGTGCAAGAAGTAGTGCAGGTCCGATCCGCAGATCCCGCCGGCCCCAAGCTTCAACAGCACCTCGCCCGGCCCCGGCTCGGGTACGGGTACCGTTTCAACGCGCAGGTCCTGAGCGCCGTAAATCCGACAGGTCAACATGACGTCCTCCGCAAGCAATGGAAAGCCCCTCGACCTCGGCCAGGTGATGCATTAGCAGGATGCTGAAAAACTCGTTCTTGCTCAGGCTGCTCAAAAAGGTCCAGCCGCAAGGCGGAGCGTGATGCGAGACGCGAGGCGTACTTGGCGGGTACGCCGCAGCGCCGCGCGAGCGCGACAACGCCGCAGATGGGCCTTTTTGAGCAGCCTGTTAGACGGCGGTGTAGCCGCCATCCACGGGCAGGATGGCGCCGGTGACGAACCCCGCCGCCGCCGAAGCCAGGAACAGCGCCGGTCCGACGAGATCCGTCGGCTGCCCCCAGCGGCCGGCCGGCGTCCGGTCGAGCACCCGCTGGACGTGCGTGGCATCGGCCCGGCCGCGCGCTGTTTGCTCGGTGACGATAAAACCCGGCGCGATGGCGTTGACCCGCACCCCCTCTGCCGCCCACGCCAGCGCCAGCGACTTCGTCATCTGCGCCACGCCGGCCTTGCTGGCCCCGTAGGCCGGCACCCGCGGGCTACCGAACGTGGAGTACATGGACGCGATATTGATCATCGCCCCGCGGCTGGCCACCAGGTGCCGTTTGAAGGCGTTGGCGACGTGCAGTAGGCCGTGGAGGTTCACCTCCAGCACGCGGGCGAAGACCGCGGGGTCGAATTCTTCGTCTCGGCGCGCGATACCGGCGCAGTTCACCAGCACGTCCAGTCCGGGGAGGCCGTCGGCCAGGCGCTGCACGGCGTCGGGATCGGCCACATCGAGCTGGGTATAGGGATACCGCCCTCGATCTGCGGCAACCGGTTCGGGTTCGGCGCCGGTGATCCGAACGGCGCCGCCACATTCCGTGAACCCGGCGGCAATCGCCGCGCCGATCCCACCGCGGCTCGCGCCGATCACCAGGATGCTCCGATCCGTGAAATCGAATGCCGCCTTGAAGCCCATCGCCTCCTCCACACATGACCCGTGCCGGCACCCGCCGCCCGACCGTGGCGGGGATCGTCGGCGCACAGCGCCCACCCGCGCACGGTGTCTGGATACCGCGTCCCCGGCTCGGGCGTCAAGCGGAAACCGTCGGCGAAGGGGAATCGCGCGACGGTGCTCGAATTGCACAGGCCGAGAAGCGCGGTTGCGTCGCTCCCGGCTTGTCAAGCGAACCCCGTTCTGGTACAAGCGAGGCAAGGAGGCCTCCATGGCCACGAAAAAATCCGTTGCCGCCCGCGCCGAAGAGCTTCGCGCGCTGCTCCACTACCATAGTCACCGCTACTACGTGCTGAACCGGCCGGAGATTGCGGATGCGGAGTACGATCGGCTCTTCGACGAACTCAAGGCGCTGGAAGCCGCTCATCCGGGTCTCGTCACGCCCGACTCCCCCACGCAGCGTGTCGGCGGGACCGTGGCGGACGGCTTCGCATCCGTCCGGCACCGGGCTGCCATGCTCAGCCTGGACAACGCCTATACCGCCGACGAGATCCGCGAGTTCGAGGCGCGTCTCGTCCGCGCCCTCCCCGACGAACCGTTCCACTACGTGTGCGAACCCAAGGTGGACGGCCTGGGTGTGGCCCTGGTCTACGAACGGGGGCGCCTCGTCCGCGGGGCCACACGGGGAGACGGGCAATTCGGCGAAGATGTCACGCAGAACCTGAAGACCGTCCGTGCGATCCCGCTCCGTCTCGACGGCTCCCTCGCCAACCTGGAGGTTCTGGAGGTGCGCGGCGAGGTCTTCATGGGCCACGAAGCCTTCGAACGGCTAAATCGCCGGCTAGAGGCCGAGGGCGAGGAGGCTTTCGCCAACCCGCGCAACGCCGCGGCGGGCTCGCTGCGCCAGAAGGACTCCAAGATCACGGCCACCCGACCGCTGGATCTCTTCGTCTACAGCCTGAGCGACGCCCCCGCGGATCTCTTCGCCACTCACTGGGAGGCCCTGCAGGCACTCGGTCAAGCCGGCTTCAAAACCAATGGCCGCTCCCGGCCATGCGCCGACATCGAGGTGGTGGTCGCGGCGGTGGCGGACCTGGAACGGGACCGCGCGGGACTCGGCTACGACGCCGACGGCGTGGTGATCAAGGTGGACTCGCTCGACCAGCAGCGCCGGCTGGGATCCACCACGCATCATCCCCGTTGGGCCGTCGCGTACAAGTTCCCGGCCCAGCGGGCCACCACCGTGGTCCGGAAGATCGAGGTGGGCGTGGGCCGGACCGGGGCATTGACCCCGACAGCCATCCTGGAACCGGTGGAGATTGCGGGCGCCGTCATCGGCCGGGCCACGCTCCACAACGCCGACGAGGTCGCGCGTTTGGATGTGCGGGAGGGTGACACGGTGATCCTGGAGCGTGCCGGCGACGTCATCCCCCACATCCTGGAGGTGGTCATCGCGAAGCGGCCCACCGGCACCCGGCGTTTCGTGTTCCCGGCCGGCTGCCCCGTCTGTGGGTCGGCCGCCTTCCGGCCGGATGGCGAGGTGGTCTCACGCTGCACCAACTCGGCGTGCCCCGCCCGAATCAAGGAATCCCTCCTCCACTTCGGCAGCCGGCGGGCCATGGATATCGAGCATCTCGGCGAGGCGGTGGTGGATCAACTGGTGGACCGGGGACTCGTTCGGCATTTCGCCGAGTTGTACGCGCTCGATATCGCGCAGTTGGCCGACCTCACCCGCTTGGCCGACAAATCGGCGGCCAACCTCCACGCCGCCATTCAGGCCAGCAAAGCGCGCGGTCTTGCCCGACTGCTTTTCGCCCTGGGGATACGTTACGTGGGAGAAAATGTCGCCCGGATCCTGGCAGCGGAGTTCGGCAGTATCGACCGGCTGATGGACGCAGCGGAAGAGGCCTTGGCGGCAGTCCACGGGATCGGTCCCCGCATCGCGGCCAGTGTCGCCCTGTATCTCGGGCAAGACGAGAACCGTCGCCTGATCTCCGCGCTCCGCCGAGCCGGCGTGTGCATGGAGGAAGAATCGTCCGCCGGCCCCAAGCCGCTGCTGGGAAAAACTTTCGTGCTCACCGGCAGCTTGACGACCCTGACGCGGGAGGAGGCCAAGGAGACCATCCAGCGGCTCGGAGGCCGCGTCGCCGCGACGGTGAGCAAGAAGACGCATTTCGTCGTCCTCGGAACCGACCCCGGCTCCAAGGCGGACGACGCCAGGCGCCTCGGCGTGCCAATCTTGGAGGAGGCGGCCTTTCGTACTCTTGTGAACCTCTGACCGCCGGTGATGCGGCGACCGAGGTCATTGGGGGATGTGGCCGCGGAAGGCTGTGGGAACCCGGCGCGTCTGTGACGGCAGGGCGGCGTTTCCCCCGTGGCCAAGTTTCCGGTTTGCCCAATCGGCGGCCTGCCGGATTTCCCGACCCGAGGATTGACTTTCCGCCGGATTTCCGCCATTCTACCCACGTTATTGACACTGCCATGCTGGCAGTTTTCGTCTTATGGGACTCTCGATGCTGATCCGGATCCGGCGCCCTGCGGTGGGGTACGTGAGTATCTTCGTCATGTCCAGCCTTCGGCGGACATTCCTCGGAGCCCTCTTGCTTTCGCTCTGGTGGTGGCCCGCCGAGGCGCAGGCCGCCGAGGCCTTGGTCCTCGCGCGCGACACGCTCATCCGGCTCACACCCCACGCGTCCGGCCGGATCATCGCGACCGCACAGCCTGGAGACACCTTCGAGATCCCGGGCCGTCGGACCGGGAAGAGGCAGCCGCTCTACATCATGGATGAGCGCGGCTATTTATGGGTCAAGGTGCAGGTCGACGCAAGGGAGTCGGGCTTCGTTCGTACCGATCTTGTGTCCGTGGCCCGAGAGGAATATCGCCCGGCGCGCGGCACGACCCTGCTGATCGTGAACCTGCGTCCGACCGCGGATGGGGGGGTCTCCCGGGAGCTCTGGGTTGCCGAGGACGGCTGGAAGCGGACGCGGTGGCTGGCCACCATCGAGGGGCGGCCCGTCTGGGCCAGCCACGGCGAATGGTTCATCGCCCAGGTGGATTCGGAGCGGCCCATCAAGGATCAGTCGATGGACCGGACGGTGGAGCGCATCGAGCGCTTCTCCGCCGACGGCCGTGTTCGCGCCATGCTGGCGACCGGGTCCAACCCGGTCCTCCACGAAGCGCGCGGCGAGGTGTTTTTTTACCGTGACCTGGACGATCAGGGCGAGGCGGTCCCACCCGGCCTGTTCGCCGTCCACGTGGACGGACACTCTCTCCGACCGGTGTATCTCTTGCCCGAACGGTACCGGTTCTGGAAAGAGGACGGCGACTATTTCGTCCAAGCCCCGCCGCCAGCCCTCTCCGCGACCGGCAGTCGGATCAGCCTGCACGCCTTCGAGGCCAATGGAACCCGGGTGCGGATCACGGTGGGCCTGGACGGCCAGTTCCTGGAGCTCCGTCGCGAGTGACCCGGGTACCGTGCGAACTCCCCTCCCGTCGCCGGACGAGGAAGCCAGGGACGACAGGAATGATCACCCGCTGGATTCCAGGATGGTTGGCCCTGGCCCTCGCTGGAGTCGCCGTCATGGCGATACTGCCCGCCACGCCAACCCTGTCTGCATGGGCGGTGTCTCCCACCGGGCACCTCCCGCCGGAGATTGCGGCCCACTTCACCCCCGAGGATGTGGCGCGGGGCCACGCGTACATGCAGGGGCGCTACTGGCTCTTCACGGCCGGCACCCTCCTTCGGCTGGCGGCCCTGGCCGTTCTCGTGTTCACGCCGGCGTCCGCCGCGCTCCGGAACTTCGCCGTGCGCCTGGTTCCCGCCCATCCGGCGCTGGCGGTGGCGCTCTATATCGCCTGCCTGTGCATCGCCTTCGAACTGCTGACGCTCCCGATGGGGTACTATGCGGGCTTCGTGCGGGAGCACGCCTTCGGCCTCTCCACTCAGACGCCGGGAGCCTGGCTCCTGGACCGACTGAAGGGGGCCGCCCTCTCCCTCGTCCTGGCAGTCCCCCTGGGCTCCCTGCTTGCACTGCTGTGGCGCCGCTATCCGGGCCGGTGGGTCCTCCCCGCCTGGGGCCTGGGCGGCTTGGTCGTCGTCCTGCTCGTCGCGTTGGCCCCGATCGTGATCGATCCCTTGTTCCACACCATCCGGCCCCTCCAGAACGCCGCGCTGCGTGAGCGGGTCCTCGCCCTGGCGGATCGGGCAGGCATCCCGGTGGAGCAGGTGTACGAACTCGACGCCAGCCGCCGGACCAAGAAAGGAAACGCCTATTTCACGGGCCTGGGGGCCACCAAGCGGATCGTGCTCTACGACACCCTCGTCGCAACCAGCGACCCCGACGCCGTGGATCTCGTCATCGCCCATGAGATGGGCCATTGGCAGCACGCCCATATCTGGCAAGGGATCGGCCTGTCGCTGGCCGGCATGGGCCTCCTGCTCTGGTGCGGCGCCCGGGTGTTGGCCTGGGCTGGCGAGCGCCGCGCCTTCCACCTCGCGGGGCCCGCCGATGTGGCGGGGCTGCCCCTGTTTCTGCTCGTGCTTTTCGTGCTAAGCCTCGCCGGCCTGCCCATTCAGAACGCCATCTCCCGCCACTTCGAGCGGCAGGCGGACCGGGCCTCTCTGGCATTGACGGCGAATCCGGCGGCCTTTATCCGCGCCGAAGTCGATCTCGCCCGATCCAACCTGGCCGATCTCGACCCACCGCGTCCGTTGGTGTGGCTTCTCTACACCCACCCCCCCGTGGCCGAGCGGATCCGCATGGCCGAATCATTCCCCGTCGCCCCGTCTCGGTCGGCTCCGGGTTCGGGCTAGCGATCCGCCGCGAACTTGTGGTATGTAAGACCGCGAGGGATGAGTTTCGGACGACGCGTCTCAGGAGGAGAACGCCATGAAGACACGCTGGACGGTATGCGCGCTGCTGGCACTTGGGATCCTGCTGACCGGGACGGCGCAGGCGCAGGAGAGCCTGGTGGTGTACTCGAGTGTCGACGAGGAAAATGCCAAGAATCTCCTGGACGCCTTCACCAAGGCGACGGGCGTGAAGGTGCGCTTCACCTTCCTCTCCTCCGGACCGGCCGTCGCCCGGATCGAGGCGGAGAAGAACAATCCCCAGGCCGACGTCTGGTTCGGCGCCCCCAGCGAGAATCACGTGGCCTTGAAGGAGAAGGGGCTCTCTCAGGTGTACGTCTCCCCCAACGCGAAGGAGCTGGCGGCAAAGTTCAAGGACCCCGAGGGGTATTGGACCTCGTTCTACATGAACCCGCTCGGCTTCGCCTCCAACGTCAACACCCTCAAGCAGAAGAATGTGGAGCCCCCGACGTCCTGGGCCGACCTCCTCAAGCCGGAGTTTCGGGCCCAGGTCCAGACCCCCAGCCCGCAGACCTCGGGCACCGGCTACAACATGGTGGCCGCCCTGGTCATGATCATGGGCGAGGACAAGGCCTTCGACTACCTGAAGAAGGTGCACCCGAGCATTCAGACCTACACCCAGAGCGGCACCGCCCCCTCCAAGGCGGCGGCGATCGGTCAGGCCGGTGTCGGCATTCAGTTCACACCGGCGTTCCTCCAGTTGATGGCCGAGGGCTACCCGCTCAAGGTGACCTTCCCCAAGGAGGGCGTGGGCTTCGAGGCGCCGGCCATTTCTATTCTGAAAGGTGCGCCGCGCGCCGAGTTGGCCAAGAAGCTCCTCGACTGGTTCATTACCATCCCCGGCCAGAATGCCCTGACCGACGCCAAGACCTACTTCTTCCCCGTGCATCCCAAGGCCACGGTGATGGCCGGGCTCCCCGCCTTCGATCAGATCCCGACCATCAACTACGACGCGATCTGGGCCGGGAAGGAGAAGAAGCGGCTCGTTGACCGCTGGATCAACGAGGTCCTGCGGACGGCCAAATAGGATCCGCCGTGAGCACGCAATCCCTCGCAGGGTGGGGCAGCCGCACACGGCATGATCTCCGCCTGCTCCGGAACGAGCCGCTTCTGGGAGTCGGGGTGGCCGGCATTTTCGCGCTGTTGCTGCTCTTCATCGCCTATCCGCTCGCCCGAGTGTTTACGGAAAGCTTTGTCCCGGACGGGGTCCCGACCTTCCGGCTCTACCGGGAGTTCCTCGGAAGCTGGTTCATCCAGCAGGCCTTCCTGAACAGCGTCATGATGGGGATCCTCACGGCGCTGGGCGGCTGTCTCGTCGGGTTCCTGTTCGCGTTTACCCTGACCCGGACCGACATTCCCTGCAAGTCGTTCCTCACGGTGGCGGCGATCCTCCCGGTGATCTCGCCCCCCTTCGTCAGTGCCCTCTCCATCATCCTGCTCTTCGGCAACAACGGCCTGATCACCCATCAGCTCCTCGGCTTCCAGGAGTTCGCCATCTACGGAATGCGCGGCCTCCTGCTGGCCCAGGTCTTCACCTTCTTCCCGGTGGCCTACCTCACCCTGCGGGGCGTCCTGGAATCGCTGGGCGGCACGTTGGAGGACGCGGCGACGAACCTGGGGGCCACCCGCTGGAAGGCCTTCAGGCGGGTGACGCTGCCCCTTTGCCTTCCTGGAATTGCCAGCGCCCTCCTGGTCCTCTTCATCGAGTCCATCGCGGACTTCGGAAATCCCCTCATCCTGGGCGGGAGCGGGTTCCCGGTCCTGTCGGTTCAGGTCTATCTCCAGGTGACGGGGATGTACGACCTGGCGGGCGGGGCTGCCCTGGCCGTCGTCCTGCTGGTCCCCTCGGTGCTGGCGTTCCTCGCCCAGCGCTACTGGGTGGCGCGAAAGCAATACGTGACCGTCACCGGGAAACCGACCCGCGCCGTCCTCAAGGTGGTGAGTCCGGCCATGCAGTGGGTTCTGTTCGGGGCCTGCATGGCCGTGGCGCTCTTCGTCCTGCTCTTCTACGCCACCATCCTGGTGGGGGCCTTCTCCCGGGCCTGGGGCGCCGACCACAGCATCACCCTCCGGAATTTCAGATACGTCTTCGGCGTGGGGGCTCAGGCCATCACCGACACCCTGATCATCGCCGTGACCTCCAGCCCCCTGGCGGGCCTCTTGGGGATGGCCATCGCTTTCCTGGTCATGCGGCGCCGCTTCCCGGGCCGGCGAACGCTGGAGTTCGTCTCCATCCTGAACTTCGCGGTCCCCGGTACCGTCATCGGCATCGGGTACATCCTGGCCTTCAACCAGAAGCCGCTCCTCCTTACCGGCACGGCCACCATCCTGATCGCCAATTTCCTCTTTCGCTACATCCCGGTGGGCATCCAGTCGGGGATGGCGGTCCTCCGTCAGATCGACCCGGCGATCGAGGAGGCCGCCACCAATCTTGGCGCCAGCACCCAGACCACGTTCCGGCGGATCACTCTGCCGCTCCTGGTCCCGGCCTTCTTCTCCGGGCTGGTCTTTTCCTTCGTCCGCGCCATGACCGCCATCAGCGCGGCCATCTTCCTGGTCTCGGCCGACTGGAACCTCATGACGGTCCAGATCCTCTCCCAGACCGAAGCCGGCCGCCTTGGGGCGGCGGCGGCCTTCAGCGTCATCCTGATCCTCATCATCCTGGTGGCCATCGGCGTGATTCGGCTCGTCTTGGGCCAGCTCTTTGACTACCGCTATCAGGCCACGTTTGGATAGGCGGATGGGGAAACGATGAGCGTCATCCTGGAGAACGTCACCAAGACCTTCGACGACCCGCACCGGGCAGGCGGCCGTGTCACCGCGGTGGACGGCGTGTCCTTGGAGGTGCGCGAGGGGGAGCTCGTCACGCTGCTGGGACCGTCCGGCTGCGGCAAGACCACCGCCCTCCGGATGATCGCCGGCTTCGAGATGCCGACGGCAGGCCGGATCCTGATCGACGGAACGGACGTCAGCACCACGCCGCCCCACGCCCGGAACACCGCCATGGTGTTCCAGAGCTATGCCATCTTCCCGCACCTCACCGTCGCCGAAAACGTGGCCTTCGGGTTGGAGATGCGCGGCCTCGGCAAGGCGGAGATCGCCTCCCGCGTCGGCGCCGTGCTGGAGCTGGTGGAACTGGCCGGGTTGCAGCATCGGTCGCCGGAGCAGCTCTCCGGCGGCCAGCAGCAGCGGGTGGCCTTGGCCCGGGCCATCGTGACAGAGCCCCGTGTCCTGCTCTTCGACGAGCCGCTGTCCAACCTGGATGCCAAGCTCCGCGAGCAGATGCGGGGCGAGGTGCGGCGGCTCCAGCGCCGGCTGAACATCACCGGGGTCTACGTGACGCATGACCAGGCCGAGGCCATGGCCCTCTCGGATCGCATCGTGGTGATGGAATCGGGCCGCGTCCAGCAGGTTGCCGGGCCGTTCGAGATCTATGCCCACCCGACCAATCGGTTCGTGGCGGACTTCATCGGCCGGGTGAACTTCCTGGAAGGGCGCCTGGCCGGCACGAGCGACGGGATGGCCGGCGTGGATGTCCGGGGGCGCCTCGTGAAGGTGCCCCTCCGCGATGCGCGCGTCCGGCCGGGCGAGCCGGTCACCCTGGTCGTGCGGCCAGAGACCATCCGTCTCGCGCCGGCAACGGCCGCCGAACCGGCCGCCTTTCGGGGGGCCATTCGCCGGGCGGTCTATCTGGGCGCCACCGTGGAATACGAGCTGGACTGGGAGGGCTCCACGATCCTGGCCGTAATCGGCAGCCCCCTGGAGCACGGCGTGTTGGAGGAGGGCGCGATCGCCGCCTTCGACTTTCCGCCCACTACGGCGCACTTGCTCCCGGCAGGGGCGACCACCGTCGCCGATCCGAGATGTGACCAGACTTGAGGAGATATCATGGCTAAGTCCAAAGAAGAGACCTCGGCACTCTACCTTCCCGGCTGGGACAGCGACGAGCATGTCCGGATCGGCCGGGCCGCATCGGGGGAGCTGGAGATTCGGTTCACGGGAACCTGCGGCGGGTGTCGTGAGTCGTTCCCCGATATGGAGCGCACCATCCAGACCATCGCCCAGAAGACTTCGCTGACCGTCGCCGAAGCCACGGCCTTTTATCTCGGCTTCACCGTGGGCGTGGACAGCGTCCGGCGCTATCATCGGCTGGGGGACTTCCTCGACGACGACGAGATCCTGGACGACTTCTTCGGGGGGAAGGCCGTGGCGGGAAGATTCCACTGAGGCGCACGGTCACGGTACCCTGAAGCACAAGAGCAACGCGCCGACGCGGGACGGCATCGGCATACGGAAGCCGGACCCGGTCCGCCTCCCATCGAGGAACACGCCATGACGCGCATCCACCCAACCGCAATCATCGAAGACGGCGCGGCGATTGGCGATGACGTCGAGGTCGGGCCGCATGCGGTGATCTTCCGCCATGCGACCATCGGACCGCACTGCCGCATCCATACCGGCGCGGTGATCGGCGACGTGCCCCAGGACCTGGCCTTCAAGAACGTCGACAGCGTCGTGAGGATCGGAGCGGGTTGCGTGATCCGGGAGCACGTGACGATCCATCGCGGCACCAAGGAGGGGACCGGCACCGTCGTCGGCGACGGCTGCTATCTCATGGCCCACAGCCACCTCGGTCATAACGTCCAACTCGGCCGCCGGGTGATCTTGGCGAACGGTGCGCTGCTGGCAGGCTACGTTGAGATCGGGGATCTCGCGTTCATCAGCGGCAACGCGTGCGTCCACCAGTTCGTGCGGATCGGCCGGTTGGCGATGCTGGGAGGCCTCGCAGCAGCGACGAAAGACGTCCCGCCGTTCTGCACCATGCGCCCGACGGCGCTGAATGCTGTCACCGCATTGAACGTCATCGGCATGCGCCGCGCCGGCATGACCCCTACGGAACGCGCCGAGGCGAAGGAGGCGTTTCGACTCCTCTATCGTGCCAGTTTGAACGTGACCCAGGCGCTGGAGGCGATTCGCGGGAATTTCCAGGGCGGCCCCGCCATCGAGATGTGCGACTTCATCGCCGCATCCAAACGAGGCATCTGCCGGCTCGACGACTCGGCCGACGACGACCAGGCTCCGGACCCAGATTAGGCGAGCGACCCTCCGGGGTTACGGAAGATACTCTCCTCGTCTCATCCGCTCGATCTCACTCGTGATCTTTTCCTTGGCGCGATCGGGAAAGTGCCACTGGAAGTCCTCGCCCAGGAGTTTTTCCAGGTCCGGGATCACCAGCAGATCGCGCGCATCGTCGCTCGCGTACCCCTGGTCTTCCATCGCCAGGCTGTTCCACGCGCCGACCATCTTCTCGACGTCCATGCCCGCCAGCACCTGTCCGTAAATGTGCAACGAGTCGGCAAAGTCCTTGTAGGTTCCGACCAGCACTGTCCTCCCCATCATCCCGGACAAGACGTCCGCCCATTCCCGCTGCCAGAACGTCATGGCGATGATGTTGTCGGCTGCCGCGTTGAACAGGTCCCGCGACCGCCAGTGCGTGTTCATGTGGAGCCGGAGGCGCCCCGCCCCGTCTTCCGTGCACCGCAGCGCGATCCGCTGGAGGCACGGAAGATCCCCCTTGATGAACTGATCGATCTCGGGAACGAAGGTGATGGCCGTCGCCCGCCGGGTGAGTGGGTCCTCCGCCAATCGCTCCAGCATCTTCTCGACCTGATTGACGGTGCGCCCATCGGACGTCGGGTAGGCGAAGAGGCGCTGATGATAGGTGTACGGCCAGTGGGTGTCCTTGGTCTCGTCGAACTCCCCCGCGGCCAGGCGCTCCTTCAGCGACTTCTGGTCGAGAACGAGGTGGTCCTTGACGCCCCAGCACGTTTCCGCGATGTACTTGCCGATCTCGACGCAACTGGACTTCGGGTATCGTGGTTGCGCGTAGGGATCCAGAATCTCGATCGCCGAGCTGACATCCAGGCTGGGCGGGTCGATGTAGTTGCCTTCGGGGTCCTTCCGGTCGTACGCCGTGCGCATCCGACGGCCCCGCGCCAGCACCTCGCGCATCGCCGCATAGATCGCCGCGGGGATACTCCTCGCGGAGACGAAGATCACCGGAGTGCCGAAGGCCTCTGCTCCGTCAGCGGCGCAGGTCTGAAAATGCTTTCCCATGGCAGCCCTCCTGGGAGAATACGGGCGGCGTCGCCGCCCTGACTGGATCGCTGCGCCAACGGCGCACTGTTTCCCCGATCGGGGCTAGTGAAACAGCAGGCGAGGAAGAAAGAGTGCGAACTCCTTGAAGAACACGAGACCCGCCAGCACCGCCACCATCCCAACCAAGAAGGGAAGACAAGCCTTGAAGCTCTTGAAGAGGGTGGTCTTGGCGATGTAGCAGGACAGGATGAGAGTGGTCCCAACCGGAGGCGTGAACAGGCCAATGGCCATTCCGTACACCAGCAGGACCCCGAAATGGACAGGGTCGATGTTGAGCTTGAAGGCAATCGGCGCGAAGACCGAACCCAACAATATGATGGCCGGTGCCACGTCGATCACCGTCCCCGTGATCAGGCAGACGATCGCAATGATCGCCAGCAGCATCGTCTGGGAGGGGTTATAGGCCGCTAATGATTCGGCCAGCTTTTGCGGGATCAGATTGTAGGCCAGAAGCCACGAGATCACGGACGCCGTCGCGATCACCAGCAGCACCACGGCCGTCTGCACGCCGGTTTCGTACAGAGCCTCGAGGACCTTCCCCCAGGTCAGCTCCCGATAGATCATGAATCCCACGATCATCGCATAGACCACCGCAATCACCGCGGCTTCCGTGGGGGTGAAGATTCCCAGCACGATTCCCCCGACGATGGCGATGGGCATGAAGAGGGCAGGCACACAGAAGAACGTGAGACGCAACGCCTCAACCGCAGAGACCCGCGCGTGCTTGGGATACCCCCGCTTGTAGGCGACGTACGTGGAGATTGACATCAGCACCAGGCCCGTCACCACACCGGGGACGGCGCCTCCGATGAAGAGATCTCGGATGGACACGGACGCCACAACACCGAGGAGAATCATGGGAATACTCGGCGGGATGATGATCCCAATCGTGGAAGCCGTGGCGTTGACCGCCGCCGCGTAGTCCGCGTCGTACCCCTCCTTCTTCATCGCCGGGATGATAATCGACCCCAGCGCCGAGGCGTCGGCCACCGAAGAGCCGGAAATGCCGGCCATGATCATGTTGCCCACGATAGAGATGTTGGCCAGGCCGCCCCGTAGACGGCCGACCAGGGCGTTACAGAAGGTGATCAAGCGCTGAGTCGTCCCCCCGGCGTTCATGAGGTGGCCTGACAGGATGAAGAATGGGATGGCCATGAGCGGAAAGGAGTCAATCCCGGTAAACATTCGCTGGGCGACCACCATGAGCTTGAGGTCGGTCTGGGTCAACACCATGACGATCGACGTGATACCCAGGGCGATGCTGATGGGAGTGCTCAGCACCACGAGCGCGAAGAAGACCAGCAGGAATAGCAGCATGGACTTTCCTTCCCCCTATGCCGGTCTGGCGTCGTCCGAACTCGCCTGTTCTTCCCGCGCCCGAACGAGTCTCTCGATCGCAAAGAGCAGGATAAGGGCGGAGCCGACGGGAATCGCTGCGTAGATGTACCCCATCGGGATGCGGATGGCGCTCGAGAGCTGGCGCATGGTTCGCTCGACCAGGGGAATCCCATGGACGACGAGGATTCCGAAGAAGCCGATCGAGAGCACCTGGAGGATAACCTCCACTGCTCGCCGCCAGTGGAGCGGCAGGTGCATCACGAGGATGTCCATCCCGAGATGACCCTTGCGCCGATACGCCACGGCCGCCCCCAGCAGCGCCGACCAGATCATCAGATGTCTGGCGACTTCCTCGGTCCATGCCAACGGCTCGTTGAGCACGTAGCGGAAGCAGACCTGCGTGGCGATCAAGACCACCATGCCCGCAATCAGGGCAGCCATCAGAACCTTGATGGTCTTTTCCAGAAGGTCGAATGCGCAAACGATTGCCTGCATGGTAATTGGCTCCATCCGCGGCCGGGCGTATCGTGCCGCACCAAATCGACCGCGACTCGAACGGCCGGTTGGTCCTGCCGGGGGCGGGATGCAGCCCCCGCCCCCGGGATCAGGACTACTTGTATTCCTTGCCGGCGTCCACGATGGCCATGTACAGATCCCCGAAGCCTTGCACGCTTAGGAACTGCTTGTAGACGTCCTTGGTGGCCTCGCGCCACGGTGCCACATCGGGCCTGGAGACGGTCATCGTCTTGGTGACCTTGGCCATGAAGTCGGCCTCGGTGTCCTTGACGTACTTGTCGTTGAATACGGCGGCCTCCTTCGCCGACTCCTCCACCCATTTGCGCTGCTCTGGAGTGAGCGACTTGTAGAACTCATCCCCGATCGTCAACAGCATAAAACCGTAGATGTGGTTCGTCAGGGCCAGGTACTTGACGATCTCGTGAAACTTGGCGCTGTAGATCAATCCCACGGGGTTTTCCTGACCGTCGATCGTCCCCAATTGCAGGGCGGTGAAGACCTCCGGGAACGCCAGGGGGGTCGGGCTGGCGCCCATCGCCCGCCAGAGAGCCAGCCGGGCCGGCATCTCGGGCACCCGGATCTTCAAGCCTTTCAGGTCCCCCACCTTGGTCACCGGCTTGCTGGTCGTCAAGATCCGCGGCGTCCGCATGAAGACCGCCAGGTAGCGGAGCTTGGCTTTGTCCGCGAGTCGCTTGTTGATCTGCTCCCCGATAGGGCCGTTCATGACCTTCTTGACGTGATCCTCGTTCTTGAACAGGAACTCGTACTCGAGGATCATCATGGCCGGGTCGAAGTTCTGGATGATGCCGGAGACCACCGACATGTGCAGGCTGCCGATCTGCTGGCCCTCGACGATGTCCCGCTCGCCGCCGGCCAGGCCGCCCGCCAGAATGTCGGCCCGCATGGCGCCGCCCGATTTCTTCTCAAGGATCTTGGCGAATTCCCGGCTGGCCACGACCTCCGGCGTCCCCTCGGCCGCCGTGAGGCCCAGCTTGATGACTTTCTGCTGCGCCGATGCCGGCCCGCCCGGGACCAGGAACATGCTGAGGGCGAGACTGAGGACCGTCAGGGTCACGACCATTCCGCGCTTCCGCATGGTTCGACCTCCTTGTTGTTTTCCCCGATGCCGGTGAATGTCCGCTATGCGTGCTGACCTCACGGAACGAACAGTACCTTGCCCGCCTCGCCGTGCACCTGTCGGAAAGCGTCCTCGAATCCTTCCAGCGGAAAGCGGTGCGTGACGACCCCGGACAGATCGATCCGCTTGGCGGCCACGAGGGAGGACAGATGCTCCCAGGTCTCCCAGATCCGGCGCCCGAAGACCCCCTTCAGGGACACTCCCTTCAGATTGATCTGTTTCGAGATGTTCACGCTGATGGGCCGGGACACGTGACCGACCGTCACGATCCGCCCCTCCAGACGCAGAATCTCGAAGATGTAATCATAGACCTCCGGCGCCCCGCTCAGCTCGATGATGGCGTCGGCACCCCCCTTTCTTCCGGCCACCTTCTTGACCGCGTCGACGACCGACTCTTTCGTCGCGTTGACGGCGAGGGCCCCCATGCGGCGCGCCATCTCCAGCCGGAACTCGTTGATGTCCACGCCGATCACCTGGGCGGCTCCGACCGCCCGCGCAATCTGGATGGCGATCAAGCCGATGGGGCCGCACCCCAGGACCACCACTAGGTCTCCGGGGGCAATGTGGGCCTCATCCACGCCGCGCATGGCCACGCCGGCCGGCTCGAACAGCGACCCCTCTTCGTACGATACACCCGACGGCAGCTTAAACGCGACCTTGGCCGGCACCTTGGCGTAACGAGCGAAGGCGCCAGGATAGCTGATTCCTACCAGGCCCATATCCTGGCAATTGTGCCCCTCTCCAAGGCCGCACTGGTAACACCCACCGCACGGGATGTGGGTCTCGACTGAGATGCGGTCGCCGACCGCGATCCCGCGCACGTCGGCCCCAACCTCGACGACGTCCCCGGCATATTCGTGGCCGAGGATCAGTGGGAAGCGGACGGGAAAATTCGTCGAGGCCGGATCCCAGTGGTAGAAGTGAATGTCGGTCCCGCAGATGGCTCCGACCTTCACCGCGACCATTACCTCGTCACGCTGGAGACGCGGCTCCTCAATATCCAGCAGGGCCGCGCCGGGGACCGGCTCCGTCTTAACAAGCGCCCGCATCGATCCCTCCATATCCTTGGGGTCGGCCGACTGCCCTCTGCAGTTGGCCAGATGGCTCAGTTCCCGGCGGAGCGACCAGCAGTTTCCAGAAAAAGTCCGTTCTTCAGGCCGCTCAAAACGGGCCAGATGCAAGGCGGCGAACGATCCGAGGCGCGAGGCGTACTTGGCACGTACGCCGCAGCGTCGCGGGAGCGAGCCAACGCCGCAGATGGGCCGTTTTCAGCGGTCTGTCTAGTCCATGTGGGAGCCGCCGTTGATATCGATTTCTTCGCCGGTGATGTAGCCGGCTTCCTCCGACGCCAGAAAGCAGACCACGGCGGCGATCTCATCCGGACGGCAGAGCCGCTTGACCGGGATGTCCGCCGCCAAACGGGCCTGCCCTTCTTCGCTCTCGATCCCGCCGCGGATGTCGGTCAGTACGAGGCCGGGCGCCACCGAGTTCACGGTGATGCCGTCAGCCGCCACCTCCCGCGCCAGCGCCTTGGCAAAGCCGAGGATCCCTGCCTTCGCGGCCGAGTAATGCGCGCCGCCAAAGACCCCGCCCCCGCGCTTGGCCGAGACGGAGCTCATGTTGACGATACGACCGTACTTGTGCTTGGCCATCACGGCGGCCACGGCCTTGGAGAAGAGGAATGTCCCCTTCATGTTGACGCTCGCGATTCGGTCCCAGTCCTCCGGAGCCATGTTGGCCACTTTGATCGGCTGGGTGATCCCGGCGATATTCGCCAAGATGTCGATGCGCCCCCACGCCTTCTCCACGGCGTCCACCATCACCTGAACTTGCTCAGGCTTGGTGACGTCGACCACGAAACTCAGGGCGCGACGGCCCAGCGTCCGAATCTCCGCGACCGTCTCATCCACCCCGGCTTGGTTGAGGTCGCAGACAGCAACGTCGGCCCCTTGCCCGGCCAGGGCGACGGCCGTGGCCCTTCCGATGCCATGCCTGGATCCGGCTCCGGTCACAATGGCGGTGCGACGTGTCAGTTCAAACATGGCGCGTCAGTCTCCATAAAGGTCACGGCTCACAAGCGGAACGCGATTCGGACGCAGATGGCGCGCATGTGCTACGTCGCTCGTTGCGCCTTTGCCTTCAGTACCTCGTCCACCGCCCGGCGGATGAAGGGAGCTGTCAGTTCGCACACTTCCTTGACTTCGGCAGGCTTGCCGGACTCACCGAAGCGGTCCTTGACTCCGACACGGCGGACAAAGACCGGGTATTGGTCCGCCGTCAACTCCGCCACGGCCCCACCCAGGCCGCCGAGGATAGTGGCATCCTCCACCGTCACCAGGGCACCCGTCTCCCGCGCCGCGGCCAGGACGGCCGCCTCGTCCAGAGGCTTGATCGTGTGCACGTCGAGCACCCGGATCGAGAGTCCGGCCTGCTCCAATTCCTCGGCCACCACCAGGGCGTCGTGCACCAGGATGCCCGTGGCCAGGATGGTCGCGTCTTGCCCCTCGCGGACACAGATGGCTTTCCCGATCTGGTACTCGAGGTCGTTCGTGTACAGGGTCGGAAAGCTGTCGCCCGTGGATGGAAGCCGCATGATCACGGGGCCGGCGTGCTCGGCCGCGGCGTACGTCGCCTTCTCGCACGAGACCGCGTCGGCCGGGGAGAGGATGGTCAGTCTGGGAATCGCCCGCAGGGCGGCGAGATCCTCCACCACCTGGTGGGACGGACCCAGGATGCCCCAGATCACGCCACAGTTGCACAGGACGATCTTCACGTTCCGCTGGTCATAGGCCACGTTTTGCCGGATCTGATTGTAGGCGCGCCCCAGGCCGAAGATGCCGTGGCAGTGCGCGAAAGGAATCAACCCCGCGCCCGCCAGCCCCGCCGCGCTGGTCACAAGGTGCCCCTCGGCAATTCCCACGTCCAGGATCCGATCCGGGCACTCCTTGGCGAACACCCCGCCGACCTCGCCCGGCCCGAAGTCCCCATAGGTGGAGACGATGCGCGGGTCGCGACGGGCCAGCGCGACGAGCGCCCGATTGTGCGCGGCGTACAGGTTCTCGACGACGTCCCGCGTCCCCCGCAGATACGGTGTCTTCACGATGCAATCCTCCCTCGGGATCCCCACGCGTGGGCGGGCGTCAACCCTTCAGAGCCTCTTGTCCGGTCTGGATCATCTCGTCGGTGATCTTGACGAAGTGGCAGTTCGTGTTCTCGTAGCCGGGCATCCCCTTGGCCTTCACTGTGTGCGCGATGACGGCCTGGGGTTTCCCCCGGACGCCCGCCGCCCACTCCAGCGTCGTCACCACGTCGCTCATCTTGTTGCCGTCGATCTCCCGCACCTCCCAGCCGAAGCTACGGAACTTCTCGGCCAGGGAGAGCATGTTGAGCGTCTTCTCCACCGACCCGGTGGATTGAAATCGGTTGGAGTCGATGATCGCGGTCAGGTTGTCCAGCCGGAAGTGCGAGGCGTTCGCTGCCGCCTCCCACACCTGTCCTTCGTTGCACTCGCCGTCACCCACGACGCAATAGACCCGGAAGCGCGGGTCGTGGCGCCGCGTCTGAGCGGCCAGGTTGGCCCCGGTAGGGTGGATGTAGGCCCCGGCGGCCGAGCCCACGGCGAACGAGAGACCCAACCCCAGGGAGCCGCCGCTGTAATCGATCCCCGGCGTCTTGGTGTTGACGTGCGTCTGAAGCCGCGCTCCCGGGTGGCTGTACGTCTTGAGCTCCTCCCTGGGAAAGTAACCGGCCTCGGCCAGGGCGGCGTAGACGACTTCGCAGGAGTGCCCCTTGGAGATGATCAACCGGTCCCGCTCGGGCCACAGAGGATTCTTGGGATCATGCCGCATCCGGTAGAACAGCAGCGCGGTGACCAGGTCGGCCGAGGAGAAGCTGCCGCCCAGCCAGCCGATTCCCATCTCCTTCATGACGAACAAGGAGTCAAGCCGGAGCTTCCGCGCCTTGGCCTCCAAATCCTTCACCAGCTCGTCGTTCCCCATGATCATGATTCCCGCTCCCGCACGGCGTATGTTGAGGTTGCAGAACGGACCGGCGCCGAAGCCAGGCGGTCCCAAGACGCGCCGTCGCGTGCGGGGACAGGCGCGGCCTCGTGGACGTGCTGGACTGTCCCTCGGCGCGGGCGCCGTGTCAAGGACTGCGAGACCCTACGTCTGCTTTTCCGGCCCTCTTCTGTCCCAGCTCGATCGCGCCGGTCCGGGCCGCCTAGCCCGCATTGTTCGCGAGTTGTGTTCGCGAAAAATACGGGTTAGGGAGATCGCGCCAGGGCCTCTGGTGTGGACCGATCGCAGGAGAGACGGGCGGGCGCCTGTGTCAGGATCGTCGTCAGAGCCGTGCCTTGACCTCCGCAACCACGTGGGCGGGGGTGATCCCGAAATGCTCGAACAGGTCGGCCACAGGGCCCGAGGCGCCGAACGTGGTCATGCCCACGATGCCGCCATCCTCGCCGACGAACCGCTCCCAGCCAAGTCGCGTCGCGGCCTCGACCGCCACCCGCGCGGTGCCGCGGCCGATGACGGTCGCGCGATAATCCGCGCCCTGTTCCCAGAACAGTTCCCAGCACGGAACCGAGACGACCGCCGTCGGCACGCCCGCGGCCTGGAGCGTCTCGCGCGCCGCCAGCGCCACCGCGACTTCCGACCCGGTGCCGAAGAGCGTTGCGCGGCGCGCGCCACCGGTGGCGTCGGCCACGATGTAGGCCCCTTTGGCACACAGATTCTCGTCGGAATACGTCTTGCGCAGCGTCTTCACCGGCTGCCGTGAATTGACGATCGCCGAGGGATTCTTCCGATTCGCGACGGCCAACTGCCAGCACTCGGCGGCCTCGACCGCATCGCACGGCCGCATTACCCAGAGATTCGGAATCGCGCGTAGCGACGGCAGGTATTCCACCGGCTGATGCGTCGGGCCGTTGGTCCCGATGCCGATGGAATCGTGGCTGAAGACCCAGATCACCGGCAGCGACATCATTGCCGAGAGCCGCATGGCATGCCGCATGTAGTCCGAGAAGACGAGGAAGGTGACGCCGAAGGGCACGACGCCCTTGTGGGCGACCATGCCGTTCATCATTGCGCCCATGGCGTGCTCGCGCACACCGTAGTGAATGTAGCGGCCGGACGGGTTGGCGGCGGTGAACGGTTGCATGTCGCGCTTGTGCTGGGTCGCCGCCTCTAGATCCGGCGCGCCGCCGACCAGTTCCGGTATCGTGTGCGACAGCACACGCGAGATCTCGCCGGACGTTTGGATGTTTGACCGCTCCGGCTGCGCCTCGACCTGGGCCTTCTTGTAGGCCAACAGAGACTTCTCCCATCCATCGGGCAATCGCCCCGCCATCAGGCGCTCGAATTCGGCCCGCGCCTTCGGAGCCAGGGCGTCGACCCGGGCTTGCCACGCCGCGCGCACGCCGGCCCCGCGCACGCCGGCCGTGCGCCATTCGGTCACGATGTCGTCCGGAATGGCGAAGGGGGGGTGTGTCCAGCCGAGCCGCTCACGGATCCCGCGCGCGTCGTCCTCGCCGAGCTTGCCTCCGTGCGCCGCCCGATCGTTCTGGATGCGCGGCACACCGAATCCTATCAGCGTGCGGCATCGAATCATCGAGGGGCGGTCATCCCGCTTCGCCGCCGCGATCGCCGCCGAGATGGCGTCGTGGTCGTGCCCGTCGCATTCCTGGACGTGCCAGCCGGCGCAGGCGAAGCGCTGCAGATAGTCTTCCGAGATCGCCTGCCCGATCACCCCGTCGTCGGTCATCTGGTTGTCGTCGTAGAGGACGATCAGCTTGCCCAGCTTCAGGTGCCCGGCGAGCGAGATCACCTCGTGCGCCACGCCCTCCATCAGGCAGCCGTCCCCCACCAGCGCGTAGGTGTAGTGATCGACGATGGCGTCGCCGAACTGCGCGTTGAGCATCCGCTCGGCCACCGCCATGCCGACGGCGTTGGCGATCCCCTGCCCGAGCGGACCCGTGGTGGTCTCGATCCCGTGATCGGGCTCGTATTCGGGATGGCCCGGGGTGTGCGAACCCAGGACCCGGAAGTTCTTGATCTGCTCCATGGACATCGCCTTGTATCCGGCGAGGTGCAGGAGCGAGTAGAGGAGCATCGAGCCGTGGCCGTTGGACTGCACGAACCGATCGCGGTCCGGCCAGCGCGGCACCAGCGGATCGAACTTCAGATGCCGGGTGAACAGGGTGGTGGCGATGTCCGCCCCGCCGGTCGGCGTCCCCGGGTGCCCATCCTTGGCGCGCACGAGCGTGTCGACCGCGAGCACTCGCACCGCATTCGCCATGTCCTTGAGTGTGACAGTCATCGGATCGTTCCTTTCTTGTCGTGCCAGACCATCACCGGAAATGGAGCCGGGGGCCGTCGTACTGGCCGGCCCAGGATTCCCCCAATATGAACCGTCTCCGGTCCCTGCACTCGAGACCTTTCTCCAGCGCTAGCTGTCTCCAGAAAGACCCTCGTTAAGTCAGCTGCTCAAAACGGTCCAAATGCAAGGCGGCGCGCGATAGGCGGGGTACCCAGCGCAGCTGGTCCAGGCGTACTCCAGGTACGCCGCAACGAGCGCCTGAGCAAGCCAACGAAGCAGAAGGGCCGTTTTCAGAAGCCTGCTAGAGCTTCAGGATGTTCGCCTCGATGAACTTCCAGGTCTTCAGGAAGTCGCCGGCCTGGATCAGGCGCGTGAACTCCTTCCGGTCCAGGCCCAGGAGCAGGCTCCAGATCTTCTGCGACATCCGCGTGTTGACCTCGAAGGTGCCGATGATGTCCCAGCGGGTCGGCGACGTGTCCGAGGTCAGGTAGTCGTCGTATCCGTACTCCTGGAGGTAGAACAGGAACTCCACGTACTCCAGGAAGTTGTGGGTGGCCACCATGTAGTCCCAGTCCCACTTGCCGTTGTTGTCGTTGATGTGGATGTAATAGGGATACCGGCTGTTGGCCAGAAGGGCCACCACCTCCGCCGGGTTCTCCTGGCCGTACTTCGAGTGGCCGAAGTCCACCGTCACGCCCATCCCCTTGATGCCGATATCGTTCAGGAGGCAGAGCGTCTTGGCGGCGGTGTCCACGAAGCAGCGCCCGCGCGTCTCGCTGGGCTTGTATTCGATGAAGAGCGGGATCTCGGGCTTGTAGCTCCCCGCCTCGCCGAACGTCTCCACCAGGTACTTCCACATCTGGGCGTAGTCGCACTGGAAGGCGAACTCGTAGCCGTCGCCCAGCGGACAGCAGGTGACCTTGTTGGCCCCCGACGCCTGGGCGAAATCCTTGGCGTTCTTGATGAACTGGACCGCCTTCTGTCGGATGGCGGGGTCGGTGGAGGTCAGGCCGCCGGCCCGGAACTCGGGCTCGGCCTTGACGTTGACGTTGATTGCTGCCACGGCCAGCTTGTGCTTCTGCAGCAGCGACGTGAAGGTGGCCGGATCGCTCACCTCGTACGGAAAGATGACCTCGACGCCGCCCATGCCGGCCATCTGCGCGACCAGATCGAGGCGCTCGGCCAGCGTCTTGTCCTTGTTGTACTCGTGAAAGCGATCCTTCGTCTTGCCGACGAAGGCCGTGATGAGGGCGCACTTGACGGTCGTATTCACGCGCGGTCTCCTTTCGAGGTGTTGACCAATGCCTGGAGGTGCTCCAGTCCCTGGCGGTAGTGTTGTTCCACCTCGCCCGCGGGGCAACCGATCTCGATGTCCAGGCTGCCGCGATAGCCGGCGGCGTGCAGGTTCCGCAGCAGCGGCCCCCAGGGAATGGTCCCCTGCCCGAGCGGCATCTTGACGTTCTCGGTGCTCCGGTTGTCGCCCAGGTGCGTACCAAAGATCCGCCCCTGCAACTCAAACGGCAACAAAGGAACCAGCTCTCGGCAAGCCCAGGCATGGCCCGTGTCGAAGTTGAGGCCGAGGTCTGGTGAGCCGATCTGATCGCAAAGATCGAGGAACCGGTGAATCCCTCCGATGACGGAGAAGGGCGCGATCTCGAAGGCGAGTTTGAGTCCCGCCTCCGACACCACCTCAAGGTACCGCCGGATCTTCTCCATCACACGCTGTCGGATGTCGACCCACGCGCTCACTCCGGTCCGCGCGACCGAGCCCCACTCCATCTCGAACTGGACGGCGGGAACCGTGATCACCCGGCAGGCCGGAAACGCGTGAACGACTTCGACGACGCGCCTCAACTCGTCGAGACCCTGGTCGGGCCCGAGCCGTTCCGGCCTCGCGAACCATTCCAGCATGAAGTGCGCCACGAACTGGGTCGGAACAAGGTTAAGATCTGCGGCGGTCCGCTGGAGACGACCTGCCTCTCGCCGCCACTCCGAAATCGCGTTCGCGACGTAAATCTCCGGCTGGAAGGCATCGAAGCCGAGCCGCTTGATCCTGGGCAACGCGTCGCAAAAGTCCGGGACGGTGAATCCTGTTCCGTAAAGCGAGAACACAAAGGCTGGGCTGACTCCGAACATGATCCCTCCGGCCCCGACCCCTCTAAGCTGCCGTCGGTCGCCGCCACACGCGATCGAACACTCCAGATTGCCACTGCCGGTAGGCCGGGACCTGGTTGAGCATGACGAGGACGATGGTCACGAGCAGGATTACTGAGACCGGTCGCGTGAAGAAAGGCAGAAAGCTTCCCTGAGACACCATGAGCGCCCGGCGCAGGTTCTCGTCGGCCATCGGTCCCAGGATGACCCCGATGACGAGGGGTGCGATGGGATACTCCATCTCGATCAAAAAGAACGCGGCGACGCCGACCAGCACCATCAGGTAGAGGTTCACGACGTTGAGACCGATGGCGTACGACCCGATCACACACAGCACCCCAACGATAGGAAGAAACACCTCGGAGGGGGCCCGCAGCACCTTGATGACTTGCCGGCATAGCAGCATCCCGCAAACCCACATGGTGGCGGAGCAGAGGAGCATGATGGCGGTGACCTCGATGAGGAACCCGGGCCGTTCGAAGGGCAGGTTCGGCCCCGGATTGACGCCATGGATCAACAGTGCCCCGAGCAACATCGCCGCCGGCGGGCTGCCCGGAATGCCGAGCGTGAGGAGGGGGATCAGCGCGCCGCCGATGCAGGCGTTGTTGGCCGTCTCGCAGGCGACGACGCCGGCCGGCTCGCCGGTCCCGAAGCGCTCCGGATGGCGCGAGGTGTTCTTGGCCGTGCCGTACGACACCCAGGCCGCAACGTCCTCCCCCACACCCGGAACCGCGCCGATGCCGATGCCGATCAGCGCGGAGCGGACGACATTCTTGAATTGGCGAGCAATCGTTCCCCAGTCGGGGAGGATCTTGCTGATTTCCTGCGGTTTATCCACCCGGAGCGGATCGCGCATCGTCTTGATGATCTGGGGAATCCCGAAGGCGCCGATGAGAACCGGAACGACTTCGATCCCACCCTCGAGCTGGGAGAAGCCCATGGTGAATCTCGGATAGGACTGAAGATTGTCCCGCCCGACGCACGCCAGAGCCAGGCCCAGGAGGCCGGCAATCCAGGACTTGTAGAAGAGATCCTTGGCGGTCAGCGAGCCGCTGATGACGATCCCGAAGAAAGCCAAAAGGAAGAATTCGAAGGAGGTGAACTGGAGTGCCAGTTGTGCGATCAGCGGGGCCGTCGCGGCCAACGCAAAGGTTCCCAGAATGGTGCCGATGAAGGAGGCCGTGGTGGTGAGGCCGAGGGCGCGGCCGCCTTCGCCCTTGAGAGCCATCGGGTATCCGTCGAGGGCCGTGGCGGCGGCGGCGGCCGTCCCGGGAATGTTGATCAGAATAGAGGAGTACGAGCCGCCATACACGGCACCCACGTACATGGCGAGGAGCGAGATCATCGCCGAATTGAGCGGCAGCCCGTATGTCAGGGTGGTGAGAAGCGCCACGCCAAGTGTCGCCGTGAGGCCCGGCAGAGCGCCAAAGACGATCCCCAGGACCATCGAGACGACGAGCAGGACCCAGTTGTAGGGATTTGACAACAGCGCAACGATGGTCCCGAAAAAGAGGCTGAACTGGCCGACGAGATCCATGCGAGCTCCTACGCGCCGAGTTTGCGGAGGGCGATGGCGACGGTTTCCATCGCGCGAACCACGGGTCCTTCCGCCGGAAGCGGAACGAGCAGGCCGAACTTGAACGACACGCTGGTGAGGAGCGCGACCACGATGCTGACGGCGATGGTGATCGCGAACCGCCGCCGGCCGATGGGGTCGGGCGCGAGTCGCCGCCAGGTTACCAGCCCAAGCCCGAACCCGATGAGAAGCACGATCAGGTCGAGGCCATACCGCGGTGCGGTTCCAGGCGATGGATAGACGCCGAAAAGATCTGCCAGGAAGGCCGGCGCGACGACGAGCAGGAAGCTCGCGGTCTGAAGTCGCATGATCTCTTTGCGGCCGACGTAGAAGGCCGCGATGAAGACCTGGAGAAACAATGCCGTGGCAATGACGTAGTCCACACGGGGGATCAGGCCGAAGACGTACCCGGTGATCATCGCTATGGAGACCAGCATCCGCGCAGCGGCGTCCCTGCTCGCCTCGGCCCATCGCCCCAGAGAGGCGAAGGCGGCGCTAGCTCCGCCGGTGCGGATGGCGTTGCATAGTAGAGTCGTCGCCAGGATGAGGAGTCCCCCGGCGATCATCAGGGGAAGCAGGGCGGGCGAGACGTACCAGGCGTTCTGGACGCCGGCGAAGCTCTCCTTGAGCGGCATCGTCATGGCGCTGCCGATCATTCCGGCGGCGATGCCGAAGAAGACGAGGCTTGTCCAAAAGTCGGCTCTTCGCATTCGGATTGGATCGTCCATCAGCCGAATCTCCTCGCAGGGCGCAGGGGGCGGATCTCCGCCCCCTGCGTGCGCAGACACATCCGGTTAAGGCTTCGGGATCTTCAACGTGGCTGGGTCTACCTTGGCCGCCTTGAGGTCCCAGAGGGTCCAGGCGAACAGGCTCTCCAGCTTGGCGAACTCCTTGCGGGCCTCCTCGCCGCTCTTCCCCGACGCGGCGTAGTAGTTTTCGTTGAGCCATTTCTTCACCGGCTCCGACTGCATGGCCTTGTTGAAGGCATTCGTGAGGGCCTGCTTCACGTTGGCCGGGGCGTCGTTCCGGATGGCGAAACCGATAGCTTGCATGATGGGCAGACGCTTGGCGAGATCGGGATAGGCGGTGAACGCCGAGGGGATCGTGCCGACCCCTTCCAGTTCGGCCTTGTCCGGAGTCAGCATCCCCAGGGGGCGCAACTTCTTGCCCTTCAAGAGTTGCTGCTGCTCGGCCAGCGAGGTGACCACCACGCTCACTTCGCCTGTCATGGCAGCCGTCTGGCCCGGCGCCGACCCCTGGTAGGGGATATAATTGAACTTGGCCCCCGTCGCCGCCTCCATGGCCAGCACGTTGAGGTGATGGATGGAGCCGGCCGCACTCGCGGAGATCTTAATCGTGTTGGGGGCCTTCTTGGCGGCTTCGATCAGCTCGTTGATGGTCTTGTAGGGCGATTCGGGGCTGACCGAGACCAAATCCGGCGAACCGCCAATGATGAAGGGATACCACACATCCATGGTTTTTTCCCAGCCGCCCTGCACACCTGCAGTCACGCACGACTCGGAGATCCCGGCCAGCGTATAACCGTCGGCTGGTTGACTGAGGACGTGCAACATGCCGATGGAGCCCCCGACGCCGCCCGTCTTGTTGGTAACGTTGATGCGGCCGTTCAGGCTCTTCTGCATCTCCGCCATGACGATTCGATTGCAGACATCGGTCCCACCGCCCGCCGCCCAGACGACCACGTTCGTGATGTCCCGGGTGGGGTAGTCGGCGGCCTGCCCCCCCAGAGCGGCACCCAGGACGAGGGCGAATGTCAATGCCAAGATCTTCTTAGCCATCACGTGTCCTCCTGTGTCGAGGTTGTCTCGAGGTTCGCGCGAGGATAACGTCCCGCGCTTGGCAGTGCATGCCCTGTTCTCTGACGCTTCACGCTGTTCCGCGACTCTCGCCACCCCCTTTCCATCCGGTTACGCCCGAACACCCACTCCGACGGGACGGACCGGCGCCGGGCGCGGCTCGCCGACTGTCGCTTCTTCGGCTTCGGCCTCTCGCTGCAACTGCTCTAGCGAGCGGCGAATGTGCAGCCGCATGGCGGCCTCCGCGCCGTCCGGATCCCGCGCGCGTAGCGCGTCCAGGATCGCCAGGTGCTCGGGGATGGTCTCCGCCGCAGACCGCACCACACCGTCCTGCCAAACGAAGAGCCGCATGTTGATGGAGTCCATCGCCGCCCGAAGCTGGTCGTTGTCGGCGAGCTCCACCAAGCGGCAGTGGAACGCGCGATCCAGCTCGACGTAGCGGCGGATCGCCGCTGGCGCCGTCGAGGACGGATCGTGAGACTCGAATGCTCGGGCAAACTCTTCGATCTCCGCCGGCTGGATTGCCGCCATGGCAAGGCGTGTGGCCAGGCCGTCCAGCACCTCGCGGACAGCGAACAGCCTGACCATCTCGGCCTTTCCGTACCGGCGAATATAGATGCCCCGTCGCGGGAGGACCTCGACGACGCCCTCCTGCCCCAGCCGCCGGAAGGCGTTCAGGACAGGCGTCCGGCTGACCCCCATCTCGGCGGCGAGCTGGTCGACCAGAATCCGCTCGCCCGGCAGGAGCTGGCGCCCCACGATCAAGGAACGAAGCTGGCTGTAGATCTTGTCTTCCAGGCTCTCATGGTGAATTGCCAAGGAGAGCGAGCCTGCCCGGACCCGAGCCATGAGCGGCCCGGTTCGGCCGACCGTCTGGGTTGTGGCTTTGATTGCCCTGCGGCTCGTCGGACGTTTCATGGGGAGCCCCCCTGTGCGTTGGGAGCTGGACGTGTGACAGAAAACTGAAATTTCAGATTTTTCATCTAACATGTACTCTGGTTGGCTGTCAAGGGCAAAAACGGTGTACCGAACAACTGCCGGGTTGCGGACGACGGATGGGCCAGGCGAGTTCGGATTTACTGCCGGGGAGCGTATCCGGGATCGTGGCGGGTTGCGGTGAAGATAGGAATCCTGCGGTGGGAGGGGAAACGGCAGTCGGATGGCGTCCGACGGAGGCGCCCGGGACAGCGCCGCGCACCGGCGCCCCCTTGCCTCGCGATCACTGACGCGCAATCCGTCCCGCAGTCATGACGGGGACCGCGTCGGTCACGTCCAGCGCCGCGCAGAGATCCAGGTCCGGGCCAAGGCCGATGGAGACGACGTGGCGACCCCACCCGGTGTCGGGAAGGAAGCGGGGCAACTCGGGTGCGTACCGTGTCCACAGCACCTGGCAGGCCCTGGCCCCATCGCCCAACAGCAATTCCCGAGACTGCGCCACGGCTCGGTCGACGACGGCCCCCGCGCACACCGAATCCTCCAGCGAGAAGATCCCCTCGTAGCCGGAACAGACGATCAGCGCGTCCTCACCTCGGGTCACGAGCCAGTCCGCCACGCCGGCGCGGTTCAGAAACGCGCCGATGGCGACGACGCGTCCCTCGCCGACCGCGCGCAGCGCCTTGGTGCCATTGGATGTCGTCAGGATCACGTCACGCCCGCCAACCGCCTCTCGCGTGAACTCGCGCGGCGAGTTGCCCAGGTCGAATCCGGCCATGCGCTGCCCGCCCCGCTCACCGGCCAACACCGCGTCGGGCGTCACCGCGCGCACACGGCGGGCCTCCTCCGGGGTGGTGACGGGCAGCACGGACCGGGCCCCGTTCCTGAACGCGGTCACGATGGTCGTGGTCGCGCGGATAACATCGATCACGACCGCGGTGCTTTCCGGTCGGGAGCGCGAGGGCAATTCACCAGGAAGGAACAGGACGTCGAGGTGCATGGGCGGGAACCGGAGGTTCGGGGTTCGGGAGTGGCAAACAGGGCTGGGAACGGGGGGGACCTCAGGACTCAGAGCCCCTCCCCCCGATCCGAAGCCCCCGGAATCAGCGCTCGAGCCGGAACAGGAGTTTCTGCTTGGCGATCTCGATCTCGTCTCCGTGCTTCAGGATGTGCTCCGAGATCTTCTCGCCGTTCACCCGGGTCCCCGCCAGGCCGCTCAGGTGCTGGATCTTCAACTGCCCCTCCTTGGTGCGCACGATCTTGGCGTGCACGCGGCCGACGAACATCCCGGAGAGCTGGATCTGGCATCCGGAGCCGCTGCCGAGCGTCACCTCGTCCTCGTCCAGGGCGAACTTCTTGAGGTCTGGCAGGAGAAGCCGCGGGCGCAGCGTGGTCGCGGCGGCACCCTCCGAGCGGGACGCCTGCCGTGATCCCACGGCCTGAGCAATCGTCGTGGTGTCGATATACATCGTCCGCTGCCCCGGATCCGGCATGGGTTCGACCCGGGATGGGGTCTCGGAGTCTTTGGGAATGCGATAGACGAGCCGGTGCTTGACGATCGCGATCTCGTCCCCGTCCTGAAGCTCGTGGCGCTCGATCTTTTGCCCCCGGACGAAGGTTCCGTTAGCGCTCCCGAGATCCTCCAGGAACGCCTTGCCGTCCTGCACGCGCATCACGGCATGCCGACGAGACACCCCGACGTTGTCGATCACGATGTCGTTGCCGGGGGTCCGTCCGATCGTCAACTCGCCCCCACCCAGCGAGAATGCCCCCAGTTGTTTGTCGCCGAGGAGGAGCAGCACCTCCGCGACGGGACGCACCGTCGCCGGCCCCGCCTCCGAGGTCGAGTCCGGGAGGGGCGGCAACGCTTCAATGACGGGCGGAGCGGCTTCCACTGGGGATTCCAGCGCGAGCGGCGGCTCAGCCTCCGCTGGGGATTCCAATATGAGCGGTGGCTCGGGCTCCGCTTGCGGTTCCAAGACAAACGCCGGCGTGGCCTCCACCGGGGGTTCCAGCGTGAGTGGCGGCTCGGGCTCTGCCTGCGGTTCCAAAACAAACGCAGGTGTGGCCTCCACCGGAAGTTCCAGGGCAAGTGGCGGTTCGGGCTCTGCCGGGGATTCCAGAATAAACGCGGGCTCGGGCTCCGCGGGGGGTTCCAGCGTGAGCGGTGGCACCTCGGGCTCGGGACTCGGGACCGGCGGCTCACCCGCCGGCAGCGGCGCGGTGAGAATCTCCGGTTCAACAAGGAGACGCTCCTCGGACGGGACGTCGATCAAACGCGCCGCTTCCGCCGCCTCCTCTTCTTTGACCCTGGCGGCGACTTCGAGGAAGACCTCCACCAAACGGCCCCGCGTCTCCGGTGTCGCCAGGATGGCATCGCCGGCGCGTCCCACCCGGGTCTCCTCGAACACGTCCACCGAGACCCCACCATCCCGACCCTGTACATAGGCCGCCAGCTGGGCCTCCAGCGACGCATCCTTGGCGGCGTCGCCGGCGCCTGGCGGGAAAAAATTCACGATCGGTCGCCCCTTCGCACAGATGGACACGGCCCGATCTTCCGCCGAGCGAAGGCCGAGGACCTGGTCGATATTCCGCTCGGCCACGGCGCGAAGAATATCCGACATGTCCGTGAGGTCGGTCCGGAACGTCAGAGCGGGTTGATGACGGAAGAGAACCATCAGGCCTAATAGCAGCCGCTTGTCGGTGACGAAGAAGGAGAGCGGTGTCTGCGGGTTCTCGGCATACGCCGCGAAGAACTCGTGGATCTCCAGGAACGTGCAGGCCTGCCCGACCGCGCGCCCTGCCCCGTAGGGTGACCCGTTCACCACAAAGAGCACCAGCGCCGCGTCGGGATGATCATGCAGGAAGTACCCATCCGCGATCCGGCGCTCCTGGGTGATCTTCGCGAAGAGCGCATCGAATTTATCGAGTGGGCACTGCCTGGCATCCAGGAGTGTAGCCGTCGCTGGAAACTTGGGACTCGGCATCGCGCCTCCTTGCCTCCCGGTGGGGCCAAATTCGCCGACGCCAATCCGTTGGGTCGGCCTTGCCGTCCGTGAGCCGGCCGTGGTGCTCCTCAAGAACTCCTATGCAAACTGGGGGCCATCCTTGCCATCAACCGCCAAACACCCGCTTGAGCCAGCCCAGCAGGCCACCGGGTCTTTCAAAAGAGTACCCGTGGTCCGCCAGGGCCTGGATCATGAGCACCGTGATATTGTCGTCGCCCCCCTTGCGGTTGGCCCGGTCCACCAGCGCAGCGCAGGCCTTGATCAGATCAGTGGGGTGTTCCCCCAGGGCTACAAGGATCTCGTCCTGATCCAAGAGATCGGACAGCCCGTCGGAGCAGAGCAGCAGGACATCCCCCACTTGGGCCGGCTGTTCCGTCAGATCGATCTCCACGCTCTCCTTGTGACCCAGGGCCCGTGTGATCATGTGCCGGTACTGGGATCGTTGGGCGTCCGCTTCCGAGAGGAGACCGAGGTCCACCTGTTGTTGAACGAATGAATGATCTCGCGAGACCTGCTCGATCGCGCCTCCGCGAATCCGGTAGATCCGGCTGTCACCGACGTGCGCCACGAGGAACCGGTCGCCGCAGGTTAGAGCGGCAGCCACCGTGGTCCCCATGCCGGCGCACTCGCTCCGCCCGTTGGCGGTATCGAAGATCGCCCGGTTGGCCTTCCGGATGCTCGAAAGCAGGAAGTTCGCCTCCCACGAGCCGGCAGGGGCAGTCGAGCCCGCGGTTGCTGTCGGGCGGCCGCCGAGATATTGCCCCATCGTCTGCCGGATGGTTTCCACAGCCAAACGGCTCGCGACCTCACCCGCGGCATGCCCCCCCATGCCATCCGCCACCACGTAGAGGCCGAGATCCTCCGCCAGGCAGAAGCTGTCCTCGTTGCCCTGCCGTTTTCGGCCGACGTCGGTCTTGGCCGCTGCCACGTAGCGCATGACTGGCTGCCCTTAGGAGCCGTTACGAAATAACGTGTCCATTGTTTGCGATTTCGTTACGGCTCCTTATGCCGTTCCCGAATGTCTCTGGTCACGTAATTCTTTAACAACGGCTTCGGACGATCCGCGCGCAGCCGGTCTCAGCGACCGCGCGTTCACCGCAGCACCGGAGTCCCCCGCCGTCCCCTCACCGGACCGCGGCGTACCCTTCGATCCATTCGCGCAGCTCCGCCAGGGAGCCCACCGTGAGATCCGCGTTCGCCGACTCGGTTATCGCACCGTTCCGCAAGAGAACCGTCTGCGCGCCGGCGCGCCGGCCGGACAGCATGTCGAACTCGAAGTCGCCCACAAACAAGACCTCGGGCGGTTCGACGCCCAGCCCACGACACGCGGCCCATACCGGGTCGGGCGCCGGTTTGGGCGGCGCATCTTCCCGGGTGATCACGGCATCGAAGTCAAAGCCCAGGCGGCCCAGCACAAGCTCCACGCTCTTCCGGCTGTTCCGGGTCACCAGGCCACGTCGGAGACCGCGCGTGTCCATCCAGGCCAGAAACGAAAGGATCCCTTCCATCGGCTCGGCCGAGAGGGCGGCAGCGTTTTCGTGCCGCTCCAGGATCGCCTCGGCCCGTGCCAGTTCTACCGGCGGGAGCGTGGCCATCCGCTCCAGGATGAACCCCTCGGTATCGCCGAAGATCTCCCGCTTGATCGCCGGAAAATCCAGCCGCTGATGGACGACCACGCCGTCCATGTCGAAAAGGATACCGCGGATCGCCGCCACGCCTCGGACCTGCCTCCCCGCGGCTTCACACCGCCAGCCAGCGCGCGCCCGCGGAATCGAAGTCATACAATTCTTGTATGTATAGCGACAATTTTTGGAGGGCGCAAGGGAATTCCCGGCGCGAACGGCCGGGTCACGGAGCCGAAGAATCCGGAAAAAAGCGAGGCATGACGGCCCGGCCCGCGGGTTAGCCCGGATCCGAGGGGCCCGTCTCACCGTCAAGACGTCAAGAACGCCACCGAAGCTATCCACAAGATGCACAAGAAGCACAAGCCTCAGGGGGAATCAAAGCATTCCGTCCCAGCGGCCCTGACTATACCTTGTGCGTCTTGTGCCTCTTGTGGCTGATTGGGGCCTCGGTGGCGTCTTGGCGGTTCAGGAATTTCGATTGAGGTTAGTTGGCCGAGATGGCGATGATCAGAACACCCTGTTGGTGGGAAGGCCCGCCGACCAGGACGGTGGCTGCGTGGCGCAGGCGTACCACGGTGCTCAACGACGCCTGTCCGCCCGCGCCAAGGACCCGCACGGTGAGGCTGTACTGTCCACCTTGGATGGCGGTCGGTGTGATCTCCAGGGACCGGTTGTCTGGAAGCCCAGTCCGCCACGTCTGGTTCAGGGTGGCCGACCCTTTGGGCGCATCGAGCAGCTGGTACATCGAGTAGCGAAAGGTCTTCTGCAGGTTCCCAGCCAGGCTCCCCAGGCGGCTGTCCACGCCGCCCGGCTGATTGGCTGCGTAGATCACCTGCGCCTGCAAAGAAACGGTCTGCCCCCACCCGAGGCCGGGAAGGGCCAGCCATGCGCCGAGAACGCCCAGAAGTATCAGACCCGCGGGAAACGACTGACCGGGGAATAGTCGTAGAGATGGCACGCCGTCGCCCCCTTTAGGAAGAGGTGTCGTCAAAGACCCAGATGACCTTGAGCGCGGTGCCCGGTATCTGAAACACCAACACCGAGGCGTCTTCGGCCACATCCACCGACACCACGTCGACGCCGTTCACGCCCGTCGTCCCCCACAGCTGCAACTGCGACAGCGTGAGACCCGCCACCAGCAGGACCGCCGTGAGCGCCGACGCCAGGCTGAGGCGCGGATGATCCCAGAAGAGTTCGCGCAGACCCGGCCGCGCACCCCGCTTCGCCCCGACTCGGCCCTGGTCGATCCGGCGATTCACGCCGGGGAGGAATGCCGCCGCCTCTTCCGCCGACAGGCGGACGCGGGGTGTCTCTCGCAACGCGGCGCTGATCCGACGATAGGACTCCACGTCCCGCCGACAGGAGCGGCACGTCGCGAGCCGAGCCTCGAGGCGGGGGCGCTCGGCCGCGGGAAGCTCTCCCGCGGCATAGGCCGCCAGGCGTTCACCCTGCTTCCCGAGTATGTGTAGCCGATGCGTCAATCCCATTCCATTCCTTTAGGAGCCGTTACGAAATAACTTGTCCATTTTTTGATTTCGTTACGGCTCCTTATGCCGTTCCCTGAATTTCTCCGATCAAGTTATTCGTTGGCAACGGCTTACCGCAGGTCGTCCATGTGCGGTTCGAGAACTTTTCGGAGTTTCCGCCGCGCGTAGAAAAGTCGCGACATCACGGTGCCCAGGTTGCAGCCGACGGCGCGCGCGATCTCGTCGTAGCTCAACCCCTCGATCTCGCGCAGGACCAGCACGGCCCGATGCGCCGGCGGAAGCGCCTGGATGCCGCGAGTGAGCAGCGATTGGACCTGGCGACTCTCCACCGCGGCCGCCGGGTCGTCGGGTGCTGCCAGGCCCGATTCCACGTCCTCCGGCACGGCCAGCCGATCGTCATACGCGGTCGCATCGCCGCGCCGCCTGCGGCGGAGACAGTCGATGGCCAGGTTGACGACGATCCGGTGCATCCAGGTGGTGAAACCGGCCTCGCCCTTGAAACTCGACAGCGAGGCGAACGCCTTGGCGAAGGCCTCCTGCGAGACGTCCAAGGCATCCTCGCGGTTCCGAACGACCTGGTACGCGACGTTGAAGACGCGGTTCTGGTGGCGAAGGACCAAGGCGCCGAATGCCTCCCGATCCCCCTGGGCTGCCCGGTCCACCAGTGCCCGGTCATCCGCCTTCCCCTCAGAACCCGGCATCCCACAGTACCTTAGACGTTCGCTCGTTATGTTTATTCAAGCCGGGCAGATGCTATCACCGGAAAAGACCGAGGCGCAAGGGGATTGGCGAGCCCGACGCAGCGGCCCCTCGGTCACGGCTCACTTCTCAGTTGACAGTCCCAAAACGGATCGCTAGCGTGAGCCGGACTCGGCTCCGCTCATGGAGCGGTCATGATCGCCCTGGATACCCCAAGGGCGCGGAGGACGTGTCATGAAGACAGGAACGGCATTCCAACGCATCCGGCGGTGGCGCGGATGGCTCGCCATAGCGCTCTTGGCGCTCGTGACCGGTTGCGCCGGCTCCCAGGGCGACTCGTCCGCCTCATCGTCGAATCTCAATTGGCGCCAGTTCCAGGGTACCAAGCTTCGGCTCATTCTGGGGCAAAGTCCCTGGCACCAGGCCATCCTGGGCTCCCTCACGGATTTCGAGGAGTTGACCGGCATCCGCCTCGAGACCGAGATTCACCCCCAAGAGGCCGTGTGGAATATATTGGAGAACGACCTGAAGACGCCGGGCCGAGTGGACGTCTTTTCGAACGTCCCTGCGCTTGATGGAATCCATTTTCTCCGACGTGGCCTCATCCAACCGGTCAACGACTATTTGACAAACCCACGCCTCACCGCCTCGGACTATCGCTGGAACGACTTCATGCCCAAGCTTCGGGCGGCGATGGAGGTCGATGGAGCCATCCTCGGGCCGCCGGTCATGGCGGAACATCTGGCGCTGCTCTACCGGAAGGATCTCTTCCAGCAGCACAAGATTGCGGTGCCGCGCACCCTGGATGAGCTCGAGGCGGCCGCCCGGCTGCTCCACCGAAAGCCCATGGGTCTCAAGGGGGCGCCCGGCGTCGGAATCGTCAGCCGCGGCCAAGGCCCCGTCGCGACCGGCATGTACGCCGGTCTCCTGCACGCCATGGGGGGAACCTGGCTCGACACGCGGGGTCAGTTGACGATCGATGGGCCGCAGAGCCTCGCCGCCCTGGAGTGGATTCACCGCGTCATCGGCCAGTACGCCCCACCGGACGTCTCGCGCTTCGGCTGGCATGAGGCCTCCGCCCTGTTCCTCGACGGCCGCGCCGCCATGTACATCGAGGGAAGCTCCATTTATCCCCTGATCGAGGAGTCGTCCAGCTCCCGGGTGCGGGAACAGGTCGGCTATGCCCTCTTCCCAGCCGGCCCAGGCGGGCCCGGAACCACGATCGCTGTGCGCGGCCTGGCCATCGCCAAGCACAGCCTCAATCGGGAGGCCTCCTGGCTCTTCCTGCAATGGGCCAGCAGCCCGGCGATGGTCCGCAGGGCTCTCATGAACGGCATTCTGGTCGGCCGAGAATCGAGCTGGCAGGATCGGATGGCGCGCAGCGAAGTCCCGGCGGATCTTGCCCAGTCGTTCCAGGAGGCGGGTCGGATCGGGATCACGGCCTGGGCCCCACCCGTGGCGGCAGTGACCTCGGCGCGCGAGGCCGTCGGTCAGGCGATCACCGCCGCCGTGAAGGGCGAGGACATCCGCGCCGCCACGAAGGCGGCAGCCATGCGGCTGCGAGAGATCCGGGCGCAAACCGAAGGCGCCTCCCCCCCGGTCCGGTAGCGTCTCCGCCGACATGAGGCGCACCAGGGGAGGACGACGGTGCGCTACCGCAACGCAGCCGTCCCCCGCAGAACGCACGAGGAGGCCCACCTGGGCCTCCTCGTGCTTGAGCAGTGCCGGCTCTCCCGATGCCGCCGCCGAACGTGCTCCGCGGCGAACATCCCCTCGACTCGCCATATCCCCTCCTTGATTCCCGGCCTCACGTATGTTAGCAATGCACTGTGAAAGGGAGCGCCGAAACCCGGCGGGTCCCGCCACCGTCCGGTGGGCCGTTTCCCATCAATGAGGAGGGAGTCACATGGGTATCACACGGCGACTTTGTTCCGTGGCTTTGATCGTGGGGCTGCTGGGCCTAGCGCTGGCCGCCACAAGCGAGGCCGCGCAGTTCAACTGGCAGCAGTTCAAGGGCACGCAGCTTCGCGTGCTCATCAACAAGCACCCCTGGCAGGCCAGCATCGAGCCTCACCTCAAGGAGTTCGAGGCGCTCACCGGCATGAAATTGGTCGTCGAGGTCTACCCCGAGGACCAGTTCCGAGCCAAGACCTTGGTGGAGCTGACGTCCGGTGCAAGCAGCATGGATGTCTTCATGACGATGCCCGGTCAGGAGGGGCTGAAATACATGCGGGCCGGCTGGTACCAGCCAGTGGATGAGTTTCTGAAAGATCCATCCCTCACCGCCTCCGACTACAACTGGAACGACTTCCTCGATAAGGCACGCGACGCCATGGTCATCGAGGGAAAGACGATCGGCCCGCCGATTCAGATAGAAAACTCGGCTCTCATGTACCGGAAGGACGTCTTCCAGAAATACAACGTGAAGGTCCCCACGACCCTGGATGAGCTGGAAGCCGCTACCAAAGCGTTGAATGGCAAACCCATGACGGATGACGGCCAGCCCGGGTTCGGCTTCGTGGCCCGAGGGAAGCGCGCCGCCGCCACCTCCCAGTTCGCGGGAATGCTCTTCGCCATGAACGGCACCTGGCTCACCCCGAACCGAGAGCCCGCCATCAACAGTCCGGAGGCGGTCAAGGCCATCGACATGTGGGGCCGCCTCCTCCGCCTCTACGGGCCTCCGGGATCCGAGAACAACCACTGGTACGAGGCTGGCTCCATCTTCTCCCAGGGAAAAGCCGCGACCTGGCTGGATGCGAACTCCCTGTTTCCAGTGATCGAGGACCCACAGAAGTCCAAGGTCATCGGCAAAGTGGGATACGCCGTGTTCCCGAAGGGCCCCAACGGCCATCCCGGCGGAACCGTGGCCCCCTGGGGTCTGGGCATACCAAAGACCAGCAAGAACCAGAAGGCGGCCTGGCTCTTCTTGCAGTGGGCCACGAACAAAGAGCAGGTGCTCAAGATCCAGAGCGAGGCGGGCGTGCTCGGCGCGCGCGACTCCGTGTGGAAGGACCCGAAGGGTCGGGCGAAGGTTCCCGCTGACCTGGCCGAATCCTTGGCCCAGGGCTCCAAAGTCGGCACGCCGCTCTGGAACCCGCCGGTGGTCGCCGTGGCCGAAGTGCGGGACGCCGTGGGCGCGGCGATCGTCACCTCCATCCAGGGTGGCGACGTGAAGGCCGCGGCCGACAAAGCGGCCGCCGACATGAAGCGCATCATGGCGGAAACCGAGAAGAAGTAGGAGTCCTGCGGACATTCGTCTCGCCCCGCACTCCGCCTGCTTGATTCCCGGGCCAAGCTGTGTTAGCTATGCAGCACGAAAGGTGGAATCGTAAACCCAAGCGGCCCTGCCATTACGCAGTGAGCTGCATCCCATCAATGAGGAGGGAAGTCCATGGGTATCACTCGGCGGCTCTGGACCCTGGCGTTGATCGTGGGGCTGCTCGGCTTGGCGCTTGCGTCCGCAAGCGAGGCGGGGCAATTCAACTGGCAGCAGTTCAAAGGGACCCAGCTTCGCGTCATGCTCAATAAGCACCCCTGGCAGATCGCCATCGAGCCGCACCTGAAGGACTTCGAGGCGCTGACGGGAATGAAGCTGGTCGTCGAAGTGTACCCGGAAGATCAGTTTCGGGCGAAGACCTCGGTGGAGTTCGCCTCCGGCAGCGGGAGCATCGATGCCTTCATGACCATGCCGGCGCAGGAAGGACTCAAGTTCCTTCGCGCAGGCTGGTACCAGCCCATTGACGAGTACCTCAGGGATGCGTCCATCACCGCGCCGGAGTACAACTGGAACGATTTTCTGGAGGTGGGCCGCTCCGGCATGACGGTGGATGGCCGGATCATCGGGCCGCCGATTCAGCTGGAGACCAACCAGCTCATGTACCGGAAGGACGTGTTCCAGAAGTACAACGTCAAGGTCCCGACGACCCTGGACGAGCTGGAGGCCGCGGCCAAGGCGTTGAACGGCAAGGCCATGACGGATGACGGCCAGCCCGGTTTCGGCTTCGTCGCCCGGGGCAAGCGGGCCGCCGCCACGTCCATCTTCTCGGGCTACCTCCACGCCATGGGCGCAATCTGGATGACTCCGAGCCGCGAGCCGGCGTTCAACTCCGAGGATGGCATCAAGGCCTTCGAGCTGTACGGACGCCTGCTCAAGCAGTACGGACCTCCCGGCTCCGAGAACAATCACTGGTACGAGGCCTCGTCCATCATGGGACAGGGCAAGGCGGCTATGTACACGGAGTTTGATTCCATTTCGGCGTTCGTGGAAGACCCGGAAAAATCCAAGGTGAAGGGCAAGATGGGTTACGTCATGTTCCCGAAGGGTCCGGGCGGCAAGCCCGGGACGATGGCCACCGTCTGGGGCCTCGGCATCCCCAAGAATAGCAAGAACCCGAAAGCGGGCTGGCTCTTTCTGCAGTGGGCGACCAGCAAGGAGACCGTGCTGGCGATCCAGAGCGAGCGCGCCGTCCAGGGCGGCCGCGACTCGGTGTGGAAGGACGCAAAGGCGAAGGCCAAGATGAATCCCGAACTGGCCGAGGCCCTTGTCCAGGGGTTGAGAGTCGGGAATTCCAACTGGAACCCACCCGTCGTGGCGGTGCCTGAGGTCCGCGATGCCATCGGCGCCGCCATTGTGACCTCGATCCAGGGCGGCGATGTGAAGGCTGCGGTGAACAAGGCGGCTGCCGACACCAAGCGCATCATGGCGGAAACGGAAAAGAAGTAGCCGGCGGATTCGCGAACCGGGAACACGGGAGGAGGCTCCTACGGGCCTCCTCCCTTTTCGTGAGAGCGTGCATGGCACAGCAGAACTCCCCGCAAGAGGGTTTCGCCCGAGCCGACCTGCGCCGGCCTGATTCGCGCTGGTCGGTCTTGGTGGAGCGTCATCCGGTCTTTTTCTTCACCTCGCCGGCGGCCGTGGTCATCTTCGTCCTGATGGTCTTTCCGGTCTTCTACACCGTGTACATGAGTCTGCACTCCTGGTTCGCCAGCAGCGTCACGGCGCCGGAGTTCATCGGCCTGGCGAATTTCAAGCGCGCGTTCACCGAGGATGAGCGCTTCCGGAATGCCCTCTGGCTGACGATCTACTTCACGATCCTGGCGACGGCCCTCCAGGTGGTCCTCGGGGTCGCCCTGGCCTTGTTGCTCAACCGGTCGTTTCGGGGCAAGGGGTTCTTTCGGTCCGTGTTTCTCTTGCCCATGGTCGCCACGCCGGTCGCCATCGCCCTGGTCTGGATGATGATGTTCAACCCCACCCTCGGGGTGATGAACTACCTGGTAGGCCTGATCGGTCTGGGGCCGTTCAAGTGGGTCAGCGACGTCCGGCTGGTCATTCCCGCCCTGGCCTTCGTGGATACCTGGGAGTGGACGCCCCTCATCACCCTGATCACGCTGGCCGGCCTGGCCAGCCTGCCGCTGGAGCCCTATGAGTCCGCGCTGATCGACGGCGCCACCCCCGCGCAGATGTTCTGGCGGATCACGCTGCCCCTGCTCCGCCCGACGATCATGGTCGCCCTGCTGTTTCGCGCCATCGACTGCCTCAAGACCTTCGACATCATCTACGTCATGACCGCCGGAGGGCCGGGGTTCGCGTCCGAGACGCTGAACGTGTACACGTTCCAGGTGGGGCTCTTCTATTTTCACATCGGCTACGCCAGCTCGCTCCTCGTGATCCTGTTCGCCCTGGTCATGGGCGTGAGCCTGCTCTTGATCAAGGTCCGACGCGGCTCCTGGTAAGGCGTGACGGTTGGTCGGTTGGCGGTTAACGGTTGACGGTTTTTCATCCTCGGTTGGGACGAACGCCTATGCGTACGATGCGACACTCGGGCGAGAGCCCCTGGACCTACCTGCTGCTGGTGCTGATCCTGCTGCCGTTCCTGTTCCCGCTGGCGTGGATGCTGCTGTCCTCGCTGAAGACACAGGTGCAGAACACCGCCTATCCGCCCGTCTGGGTGTTCACGCCCACGCTGAACAATTATCGCGAGGTGTTCCTCAAGAACCCCTTCTTCACCTTCACCCTGAACAGCCTGATCGTCGCCGCCGGTTCCACCGGCCTGGCCCTGGTCCTGGGCCTGCCGGGCGCGTACGCGGTCGCCCGGTTCAAGCAGACCGGGATCGCGCTCGCCATCCTCACCGCGCGCATGGCCCCGGGGATTGCCTACCTGATTCCGTGGTTCATCCTCTTCACCAAGCTCAAGATGATCGACACCTATATGGCCCTGATCCTCACCCACTTGATCGTGGCGCTGCCCCTCGTCCTGTGGGTGATGATCGGCTTCTTCGAGGACGTGCCGGGCGAACTGATCGAGGCGGCCCGGATCGACGGCTGCTCCAATTTCTCCGCGTTCCTCCGCGTGGCGTTGCCCCTGGTGAAGCCGGGCATCGTGGCCACCGCCATCCTTGCGTTTATCTTCTCGTGGAACAACTTCCTCTTCTCGCTCATCATCGCGGGGTTCAAGACGCGGACGCTGCCGATTGCGGTCTATAACTTCCTCTCCTACGAGGAGATCAACTGGGGCGGCCTGACGGCGGCGGCAACCGTCATCACGCTGCCGGTCTTGATCCTGTCCCTGTTCATCCAGAAGCACATCGTCCGGGGGCTGACGTTCGGCGCCCTGAAAGGGTGAGGAGGAGCATTCAGCAATCAGCGGTCAGCGGTCAGTTCTTGGCGAGGACAGAATTTGAAAAGCTGATTGCTGAATGCTGACCGCTGACAGCTTCTCAAAGGAGGGTAACGTGCGACTCGCAGGGAAGAGTGCGATCATCACGGGCGCCGGTCGGGGTATCGGAAAAGCCACGGCACTCATGTTCGCCCGAGAGGGCGCGGACGTCCTGGTCCCCGATCTTGACCGAGCGGCAAGCGAAGCCGTGGCCGCCGAGATCCGGGCGCTTGGACCGAAGGGTGTCGCCATGCAGATGGATGTGACCCAAGCGGCCGACATCCGGCGCATGGTGGAGACGGCGCTTCGGGAGTTCGGCAAGATCGACATCCTGGTGAATAACGCCGGCATCACCCAGGTCCGCTTCCCCTTGGAGTTGACCGAGGCCGACTGGGATCGCACGCTGAATCTCAATCTCAAGGCGGTGTTCTTCTGCTCCCAGGCCGTGGCGCGCGAGATGGTCAAGCGGAGCTCGGGTGTCATCCTGAACGCCTCCTCGATCTCCGGACGGTCCGGGAAGCCGATGCTGGTGGACTACTGCGCCTCCAAGTTCGGCGTCATCGGCATCACGCAGGGGCTGGCGATGGCACTGGCCAAACATGGCATCCGGGTCAACGCCGTGGCCCCCGGCATCGTGGACACCGACATGTGGGTGAGCATCGACCGCGAGTGGGCGGCGCTGGAGGGAAAGCCCACCGGCACGATCAAGCAGTCGCGGGTCGCCAACATCCCCCTGGGCCGCATCGAAACGCCCGAGGACGTCGCCAAGCTGTACACCTTCTTGGCATCGGACGAGGCATCGTACATCACCGGCCAGACCTACAACGTCTGCGGTGGACTCCAGCTCAACTGACGTCCAGGGCTTCACGTTCGAAGTCCGAGGTTTTCGGCGCTCGGCGCTAGGCTCTCGGCTCTATCATGCGCATCGACCTCGCCATTCCAGCGAACAAGCCCCTCGACGTCGTCGGTGTCGGCATCAACGTCATCGACTACCTCTTCCGCATTCCCCATTTCCCGGAGTCCAACACCAAGATGGACGCCCTGGGAGCGACGATCCAGGGCGGCGGGCTCACCGCAACTGCCATGGTGGCCTGCGGACGGCTTGGCCTCCGGACGCGTTACATCGGAAAGTTCGGCGGCAACGAGATCGGTCGCTTGGCCCAGGATGAGTTGACCGCGGAAGGCCTCGATCTCACCGGCTCGGTAGTGGCCGAAGGCGTTCCCAACCGGTTTTGCGTCGTCCTGGTGGAGGAAGGCTCCGGTCATCGCACCATCGTCCGCCAGCGCGACCCCCGCATCTGGCTCACCCCGGACGACCTCACGCGCGAAGCGGTGTGCGCCGGTCGCACGCTGCACCTCGACGGCCACGAGGGGGAGGCCGCCGTGCAAGCGGCCCGCTGGGCCAAGGAGGCCGGCATCCTGGTCTCGGTAGATGCGGAGGAGCCCACCCAGTATCGGGAGGAACTGTTCCCGTTGACGGATGTCCTCATCGTGAGCCGCCGGTACGCTCGGACACTCACCGGCAAGACCGCCCCGGCGGATATCCTCCGGACGCTGGCCGGCTTCGGCCCCCCGTGCGTCGGCCTCACGCAGGGGGAGGCCGGTTCGGCCCTGCTGTACAACGGCGAGATCGTGGAAGCTCCCGGCTTTCCCGTGAACGTGGTGGACACCACCGGCGCCGGCGACGTGTTTCACGGCGCGTTTCTGTACGGCCTGTTGCAGGGGTGGGAGGCTCGCGATATACTGCAATTCGCCAATGCGGTCTCGGCGCTGAAATGCACCTGCTTGGGCGGCCGCACCGGCATCCCGCGGATCGAGGAGGTGTGGCGCTTCCTCGCCGCGCGAGGCTTCGGCATGCCCGTTTACCCTCCCCCGAAAGGAGCACACCCCATGAAGGCAGCAGTCTGGAAAGGCATCGACCAACTGGACATCGACGACCTCCCGATCCCGGACCCGAAAGACCCCCATGACGTTCAGGTCAAGGTCGTCGCCTGCGGCGTCTGCGCGACCGACGTGCATATCCTCGAAGGGAAGTTCCCGATGTTCAAGCCGCCCCGGGTCATTGGACACGAGTTCACCGGCGTGGTCAGTGCCCTGGGCAAGGGGGTGACCAAGTTCAAGGTCGGCGACCGGGTGGCCGTCGAGACCGGGCTGGCCTGTGACAGCTGCTATTTCTGCCGGGATGGGCGGGAGCACCAGTGCATGCATCGCTATGCGCATCCGGGCGGGTATGCCGAGTATTCCCTTTACCCGGACCGGAACGTCCACAAGCTCCCGGACAGCCTCTCCTTCGAATTTGCCGCACTGGCCGAGCCGGTGGCGTGCGCGCTCCACGCCATCGATCTGGCCAAGGTCCGCTCGGGGGATGTGGCACTGGTTCTGGCGGGCGGGACCATTGGCTGTATCATGACCCAGCTCCTCCTGCACAGCGGCGCCAGCAAGGTTCTGATCTCGGAGCCCCGCCCCCACCGGCGGGAGATCTGCAAGGCAGTCGGCGGCATTCCCGTGGACCCGAAGGGCCAGGACCTGACGGCCTTCGTGAAGGAGCACACCGGCGGCCTGGGGCCGGAGATCGTCTTCGACTGCCTCGGGCACCCCGCCCTCCTGGAGCAAGGTATCGATCTGGTGCAGAAGGGCGGGACCGTCTTCGTCATGGGCGTGGCCGATCCCGAGGCCGTCGCCAAGGTCAAGCCCTACCAGCTCTTCGACAAGGAGATCCAGATCAAGGCCGCCTTCCTCCGGCCGTACATGTTCCACCGGGCGGTCCGCTGGCTACCCCAGCTCACTCTGCAGCCGCTGCTTGGCGTGGAGTATCCGCTGGCCCAGACCAAAGAGGCGATCCACGCGCTCCGCGAGGGCAAGGGCCTCAAGCTCATGGTGAAACCTTAACCCAGCGTAGAGAGCCAAGAGCCTAGAGCCAAGTCCGGTCGGCGCAAGCGACACACCAAGTCCGGTCTCGGCTCTCGACTCTCGGCTCTCGACTCTCGGCTCTATGGATACCCTTCTCACTTTCGACCTCGGGACCACGAACTGCAAGGTCTGCCTCTGGGACGTGGCGGGAATGCTCCTCGCCTCGGCCGACGAGGGCTACCCAACCCATCACCCTCGGCCGGACTGGGCGGAGCAGGACTCGTCCGATTGGTGGCAGGCCGCCATCACCGCGGCGCGGACCTGCCTGGCGGGTCAGGACGCCTCGCGCATTGCCGCCATTGGTCTCTCCTCCCAGCGGGAAGGGGTGGTTCCCATCGGGCGGGATGGGCAGCCCCTTGACCGCTGCATCATCTGGATGGACCGTCGCTGCCGCGAGCAGTCGGCGCGGTTGGGCGAAGAGTTCGGCGAGTCGTTCTTGCATCACCACACCGGCGTCGCGCCGGATCCGAACTACACCGCCTGCAAGCTGCTGTGGCTGCGCGAGAACCAGCCCGACCTGCTCGCTCGCACCACGGTGTTCCTGCAGCCCCGGGACTTTCTCTACTACCGGTTGACCGGCGCGCCCGCGACCGACTACACGCTCGCGTCGCGCACCATGATGATCGATCTGCGGAAGGAATGCTGGTGGCCGGCGATGTTCGACCGCGTCGGCGTTCGCCCCGACCAGTTCCCCGCAGTCTATCGCTCCACCCAGGCGCCGCATCGTCTCGCCGCGGACGCCGCCTCGGCGCTGGGTATTCCCGCCGGGATTCCGGTGGCGTTGGGCGGCGGCGACCGCTCGTGCGAGGGCGTGGGCGCGGGCCTGACGGGCGATCGCGCGTCGGATTCGACCGGGACCGCCACGCAGATCTCCATGGTCACCGACCGACTGCCGGAAGACCTCGGCCGGGTCCCGTGCGGAATCCACGCCATCCCGGGCCGCTACCTGTTCGAACTCGGCGTGACCACGACCGCCTCGGCCCTGCGCTGGCTGCGGAACCTGGTAGGTCTCGGGCCGGGGCAGACGGTTCTCCTGGACCGGGACGCGGCCGAGAGCCCACCCGGCGCCCGGGGGCTGCTGGTCTTTCCGTTCTTCATGGGCGCCCGATCCACGCGCTGGAATCCCGACGCGCGAGGGATGATCCTGGGGCTGAGTCTCGGCCATACCCGGGGCGACGTCGCCCGGGCGTTCCTGGAGGGGGTGGGCTATGAAGTCGCCACCTGCCTGGATGGGTTGCGGGACATGGGCATCGTCCCCGGCGAATTGGTAGTGATCGGCGGCGGGGCCAAGTCGGACATCTGGGCCCAGATCAAGGCGGACATCCTGGGGATGCCGGTCGCCCGACTTCGGTACACCGAGGCGGCCTCGCTGGGCGCCGCCGTCCTGGCGGCCGCTGCCATCGGGCTGGTGACCGACCCCGTGGCGACCGCCCGCACCTGGAACCCGCCGGTCCGGATCTTCACCCCGAACCCCGAGACTGCTGCCGTCTACCGCGAACGCCGCCGGCTGTTCGACGACGTGTACACCGCTTTGCGTCCCCTCTACCCTCGGCTGCACCTGACAGGCTGTTGAAAACGGCCCATCTGCGGTGACCCGTCCGACGTGGCGCCCCGCCCGCCTCGCCACTCGCTGCGGCGTACCTCCAGTACGCCTCGCTCGGGCTACAGCGTGCCGCCTTGCATTGGGACCGTTTTGAGCAGCCTGGGCGAAAACGAGTTTGCCGGCAGTCTGCCAAGCCACTCCTCCCGCCGTCACCAGGCGCCCGCCGGTCCGGCACGCCTGGGGTTCATGGATTCCAGGCTTGACATCGGAATCTGGGCTGCGATATTCAGGGCGTGGTTGGCGCGGCATCAGGCCGCATGCAGCGAACGGTCTCCGGGGCGAATCCCATGCTCGATCCGACATTCGAAGACGGCGTCATCGAATACGTGCGGGAAGGCGGCTGCGGCGGTGAGGCGGCGGTGACCGTCTACCTCCTGAACAAGCTCCCCGGAATCGGCGGCACGATCCGGACGCATGAGGGGGTGGTGACCGCCGTCCGCGCGGAACACAACCCCGCGCCCGGAAGCGGCCACCTGATGTATCTTCGGCACATGCTGATCAAGAAGCTCGAGGACTACTTCTTCCGAGAGAGGGTCTACAAGTACGCCCACATCCCGCGGCCCCTGGGATCCATCAGCCGGCAAGGCGCGCAACCGTTCGAGGCGTGCCTGTACGAGTGGGCGTTTGGGGGCGAGGGGTTTCCCTGGGTTGTCTCCGAGTACGGGGGAGAAAAACTCCCGGTCCGATTGCGCGACTGGAATCAATTCGTGGATCATTTCCACAAGGTCGGCATTGACCTCGGGGCGGATGTGTCCGAGTCGGACGACGCGAACGTCTCCAAGAACATCATCCATCAGTTCCCCACCGACTATCCGCACGACGGAGACCTGAATCCCATCTGGAAACGGATCGACTTCGGCCCGGCCAGCGCCCCGATGGATTACGAGAAGATCATGCGGTTTCTGGTGGACAACAGGGGGTCGCTGATCGATGTCCTGCGCGGCGAGCGATACCGGATGATGGTGCTGGCCACCAAGTACCTGGACTGGTCCACCCGGGGCAAACTGAGCGACTACGAGTATGGCGCGCTGGAGACCCTGATCGGCTATTACCGACTCGCCTCGCTTCACCATCACATCAGCCGCGGCGGCTGCAACAGCAACGGCCAACCCTACAGCGAGGAAATCTCCCCGACCCTTTTCCGGCTGCAGAAGTCGTAACCCTCCGCGCCTGCCGCCGTGCGGGCGCGCGACCGGCGGTAGAAGTGGGCACTGGATGGAGAGGGTGGAGTTGGTGTGCAGGCTGAGGATCAGCCGCACAGGCCCGATCGTAGCACAATCTGACCGTGGGGTGCGGTTTGCTGTTCGGGATCAGGGGTCTCGGAAACCCAGGGCAAAAAGGAGCGCGGCGCGAACGCGGGTCATGTGCTCGGCGCTCAACCGGGTAATCACCGCGCCGACTCGGCCGGTCGACACCGTTTGCATGTGGTCGAGATTGACCGCGCAATCCCGTGGCAAGCCGTCTGCCTTGGTGAGTGGGACCTCTGTCGGAATGTCCCGGATCGTGGTGGTGATCGGGGCCACGGTCACCTCCCCCAGGAATGCGAGGGCGGAATCCCGGGTGAGGATCACCACCGGGCGTCGCTTGTCGGGTTGATCAAACTTGTACCAGCGGACTTCCCCGCGTTTCACGACTCACCCCAGGCGTGCTCGGCCTCCCATGCCGAGAACTCGCCGCGCCGGACGGGCTTTCGCGCATATCCCTCGCGGTGTTTCCGCTCCAGGGCACGCTCGCGTTCTTGGGCCAGGGCTTGCCGGAGGGCTTGCCGGGTAAATCCGGATCGGGTGGTTCCCAAGCGGGCCGCGGTCTTGTCCACCGCAGCCACCAATTCTTCGTCCAGGGTCAGCTGCACGGTGCGCATGTGCGATCTCCTCTCATAGCTAACGATCTAGCTATGATTATACACATTCATCGGAGATCCGCAATCGTACCGAGGAACCATTGAGGCTGGTGGGATCTCGTCGAAGACCGAAAAGGATCGCGGGGTATTTTGCAGCTCGTAGTGCATGGTTGGGGACAAGGCATTCCTTGGGCATCGCACCTCGCTCGGCCAGGTCTCCCGCACCCTCACGAGCTCGATCTGAAAGTCCACCTTGACCCCTATCCTTTATGACTTCCCGCGATCTGCCACCATATGGCCAGGGCCAGCGGCACCACGGCGGCTGCCGCCGCGGCTAGGCCCATGACCCCGAAGCCGCCACTCGCATAGACCACCCCGCTCCCGATCTGGCTGGCGGCCGAGGCCAGGTTCAGGAGCAGGTCGTTGCACCCCTGGGTCTTGGCTCGCTCCGGAGGGGAGAGCTGATCGGCCAGCAGGGTGGAGCCGGCCACGTAGGCGAAGTTCCAGCCTAGACCCAGGAGGAACAGCGCAATCACCAGCGGCAGGAGATTTGTCGAAGGCGCCCCCAGCAGGCAGGAAAGAATCATCACGGCCGATCCGAGAATGATCACGGGGCCTCTTCCCCACCGGTCGGTCAGCCTCCCGGAGATGATGGAGAAGGCAAACATCCCGAGGGTGTGGGCAGAGATCACCAGCGACACGGCGGTCAGTGGATGCTGGTGGGCCTTCATGTGCACCGAGGTGATCGACATGGGCACCATCATCACCAACTGGGCGAAGACGACGCTGACCACGGCGACGACCACCCCGGGCTGCCGCATGATCTCCGCCAGGGAACGGGTCGCCTGGCCGGGAACCGATTCCGGGTGGATCCGGGCGAGCTCCCGCCCGATGTCGCGCGGATCGGGCCGGAGGCCCGCAAAGATGAGCACGGCCGCCACGGCCAGCACGACGCACCCCACGCCGTACGGTCCCGCCAGCTCCGCGAATCCGGCCGCCGCCGCCAATTGCCCCGTGGGGCCCACCAGCAGCGGACCGAAGACGGCGCCCACCGTGCTCCCCAGCACCACGTTGGCGATGGCCCGCCCGCGGTCTGCCGGTAGGTGGACCTCCGCCGCGGCAAAGCGACCCAGGTCAACCGCCGACCTGGCGATCCCCACCAGCAGGAGACCGACCAGAAGGAAGAAAAAGGACCGGTCGACCACCGCGGCCATGGCGATCGCCGATCCGATGACCCCGATGACCTGGCCGAGGGCAAGGGCCCGCCGACGGCCGATCCGCTCCATGCTGAAACCCCAGACGACGGCGCCGCACGCCTGCCCCAGCACGTAGAGGGCGCCGGGCACACCGGCCATGGCCGTCTGCCCCGTCAGGTCCACGGCGACGAGGGCGTTGACCGTGAAGGCGGCGATGAACCCGGCAGAGCTGAGGCCCTGGGAGAGGAACAAGACCCACGTGATCTTCCGGGCGACGCGCGCGTAGTCCGTCATCTGTCTGCCTCAGCCGAAACCATTCACCACAAAACGCACAAGAAGCACAAGGGGTTCAAGCTCCCAGGGTTGATGAGAACTCTACCGAAACGAATAGTCCCACTCGCCCAGCACCGGGGAGATGACCGCGAAGAAGGATCTGACCACTCGAGAACCTCAACTGCAACGGTTGGGCTCAGTATGAAATGTGAATGGCCGCTTTGGCCGGTTTCGACGGGGTCAGAACCCCAAACAGGCAATCCCCGCGACCGTCAGTATCGCCCCGGCGATGGTGCGCGACGAGGGGCGCTTTTTCAGGACCAGGATCTCCAGCGGGATCGCGAAGAGCGGAGAGGTGGACGCCAGGGCATTGCCGATGGCCACGCCGCCCGAACGGATCGCGACCGTGAAGAAGATCGAGCCCAGCGCGTTCAGGCAGCAGAGCGTGACGAGCCGCCACCGCTCCGCCGGGGTGCTCTCGCGGACGGCGGCGAGCGTTCCGCGCGTCCAGGGGGTCGACCACAGGACCAGGGCGGCGATGGGAATCCGGAGTGCGGTCCCCGCCAGCACCGGCACCTCGCGAAGCGCAGGCTTCACGATGGTGGCGGCCAGGGCCCAGCAGCCCGACGCGATGAAGACGAGTCGGAGTCCCTGCCGGCGCATGCGGCCGGTCGCGGCGCCCACCTCCTCTTTCCCGGAGACAATCAGCATCAGCCCGCCGATCACCAACCCGATCCCCGCCAGCCGCAGTAGCGTCAACGGTTCCTGGTACAGCACGATTCCCGTGAGGGTCGTGAGCAAGGGATTGAGCAGGCTGAGCGTGAGCGCCCGGGTCACTCCCAGGCTGTCCATGCTGCGGAAGAAAAGCGTGTCCCCGACCCCCATGGCCAGCAGGATGGCGGTGGCAAGCGAGAGGACGACCCAGAGCGGCGCGTGAAGCATGGCCGGCCCCTCCCCCGCCACCAGCGCCAAGCCGACGAGGAGTCCGCCGCCACCCGTGGCGCGCAGCGCGCCGATCCCCACGGGAGTCAGCCGCCCGAGCAGCGTGCGCACCAGCAGGCTGGTCACGGCCCAGTTCAGGCCGCAGCCCAGTCCCGCCAGGATGCCCAGAGTCAGTTCAGTCATCGGCGGCCGTCAACTCCCCATGTCCCTTGCCGCCGGCCTCGTCTCGTTTCACCCGAAGCCGGACCGCGAACCAACCCGTGACACCGCACCCCCGTGAGACACCGATGTCCCCCGGAACACCTCCGGGGGACATCGCGAAAAACACCCAGGGTGCGCGTCAACCCGCTAGCCCGGATTCTTCACGAAGGATTCGTGAAGAATCCGGGCTTACCTGCGGTGTCACCGTGCACCGACGACGCCGGATCCATTCCGGACCGCCGCCCCCAAGGGTTCCTACTAAGCCCGCATTGTTCGCGAGGTGTGCTCGCGAACAATGCGGGCTAGACCGGAAGGAACACGCGCTTGACGTGCTTCTCCAGCAGGTTCTCCGTCACCAGCCGGCCGATCGTGTCGGCGTACTTCTCCAGCGCCTGGTAATACGTGTCCCCCATCTCGGCCGCGACCTTGAATCCGACGTGCACCAGTTGGCGGAGACTGACGTTGTACGCCGGGTTCTTCTGGTCGTGCCGCAACGCCGCCGCAAGCTGGGCACCGGACCAGCCGCGCACGGTCTTCGGATCCGGCAGCTTGGCGCGGTCGATGTCGATCACCGCGGCGTAGGGTTTGCAGAGCTCGTCCGCTCGCCCGTAGGCCTTCTCGTAGATCTCCTGCGCCATCTTCAGCGCATCCCCGCCCGACAGCGCGAGTCCCGCGACCTCCTCCAGCCACGTCGTCCCGGCCGTCTTGAGGTGCAACCCGGCGTTGTGCTTCCGGATGGCGCGGTTGATCGGCCCGTAGATCGAGAACTTGTCGCTGCCGGAATGGACGCTGAGCTTGAGGTTCGCCGGCAGGCCGAATTCCTTGATGGCGAAGGCGATCACGCACAGGTCCTCGTTGAACTCCTTCTCGAACTGGACCACGTCGCCGACGTAATCCACCCCCTTGTTGAACCGGCCGGTGAACTTCGGCGCGATCGTCTGGGCCGGGATCTTCTGATCCGCCACGGCCGCCAGGATGAAGAAAAGCTCCACCGGGGTCTGCGGCTTGTCCGTCTCGTCGATCGAGACCTCGGTGATGAACGTATCCTTTCCCTTGGCCGCCTCGACGTGCCGGTAGATGGCGCCGGCCTCCTTGACCGCCAGCAGGTACTTCCGCGCGATGTCGGCGATGTCCTGGGTCGAGATGCTCAGCGCCCGATCGATCCCGGGGATCCTCAGCGTGGGGGCATACTTTCCGTAGCGGGCCACGAACGCCTGGACCTCGGCCTCCGGCGCCGGCTGGCCCGTGAAGTCCGCCACGTCCAGGGTGAAGAAGTCGCTGCCCTTGACGAAGTTGTCCACGGTCTTCAGGCCGATGTGGTCGGCATCCACGTGGTACGGCCCCTTCCAGCCCAGCGCCTTCACGGCAGCGTCCGCCTCGGCCCGGACGCTGTCCGGGTGCGTGTGGACGATCAGGTGCTCCCGGTTCGACTTGTTCCAGACCGGCACGATGTCCACACCGAGCGCCTTGGCCTCGATCAGCGCCCGAAGCTGCGCCTGCCCCTGGCGGGCAAAGCGGTCCCCGATACCCATGCTGTACTTCGAGAGCATCATCGCCTCTTCTCCCTTCCGGTATGGAATGCCCAATGGAAAGACAACCCACGAGATTGAAAGCGGAGGCTCACCCAGAGGAAGGCCGCACGGAAACCTCTCCGCCCACGCAAGATACCAACGCTTCGTCGGTCGAGGATGCCGTAGGGGGTCGTGCGGTGTCAAGAAGAAACCGGCTCTTTCTACTCGATCTGCGGCCGATGCCTAGATCGCCCGCGTACTGGCCGCCCAGTCTGCCTTTTCGCTTTGTTTCCCCTTCGGGTCCTGCTATGTTGGGTTGCGGTGTGGCCTCCCACCTCTGGAGCGCCCATGGCGGTGTCACTCCTCTCCGAGTCGCACGGTGTGATGCACGCACGCCCGAGCTCCGGTCGGAGTTGTCCCTCGCAGCATCGGCACGTCCCCTTGCCCCGATTCCTACTCGCGGTCACCCTGGTCGTCCACACGGGCTGCGCGTCGCCGCCGCCTCCGCCCCCGTCTGCGGCGGTGCGGGCGACCCTGGGGACCATCGGCGTCGTGGGGGGCGAGCTGGGCACCAGACTCAGCATCCCAGCGCCGCCGGGACGAGAGTCGCCGGGAAAGGGTACGCGTGCGGCGGCGGGCGCGGGCGTCGGGGCCGGGATGGGTGCCCTCTATGGACTTGGGGCAGGCGTGTCATTCCCGCCGTCGTGGATCGTCCTCGTGCCTGCGGGCATCATCACCGGTGGCATCGCCGGGGCGGTCCTGGGCGCGTCCGCCGCAGAAAAGCAGACAAGGGAACACCTGCGCCAGGTCCTGGGCGACCAGCCGCTGACGGACCCCTTCGTGCGGGAAGTGTTCCGCGCGGTCCAGTCCCGGACGGCGCATCGGGCGATCTGGCTGGCAGAGTGGCCGCAGGCTCGCGTTGAGGGCCCCGCGGTGGCGTCTTCCGCGCCGCCGGACGCGGTGGACACCGTGCTGGAGGTCAGCCTCGTAGGCGGGGGGTTGCGTGACGACGAGACGGGCGGTGCGTGGTTTCGGGCGTTCATGATCGTGCGGACGCGCCTCGTCCGCGTCACGGATAGTGCGGAGCTCTACGCACGCGAATGGGAGGAGCAGGGTGGCGCCGGGGCCCTCGCCACCTGGGCGGCGGAGGATTGGCAGCCCCTCCGCGACGAGTTCGGCCGCATGGCGCCGCCCTTCGCCGCGCGGATCGTCGACGAGCTGTTTGGCGTGGACCCGGCCGGACCACCCGTCGACTGACCGGAGGACGGACCCGACAGCCGAGTGCCGCTCGCACACACGAGCCTCGTCCGGCAGGCGTGGCCCACGGTGAGACGTGGCCAATGTCGGTCTTCGCATGGCGCTGGCGCGACCGACGGGATCGGGTCTTGCCCCGTCCACGCTCTCTCCGGGGCCGCGTCCGTTTCGCAGGTGCCTTTCCTTCCCGTAGAGGTTGCAGAACCGTTACTCCCAGCGGGTACTCCGGCCTACTCCGTCCATCCCTGACACTTCGCGCGGATGTCGTCCACCAGGCTCTGGAACATGGTCGCGAATGCCACGTGGGTACTGGCACGGATCGCCGAGCTTACCGGGTAGGAGGTGAATATGATGGGGGCTTTGAGGCGGATAAAACTTGTGGGAGCGCCTGTCCCGTATTCGTTGCGCAGCGCCTCTTTGCCGGACGGGGCGATCACGGAAGCCACGAGCGAGCTGTGGAGTTCACCGCAACACCCCGACCCGATCGAATAGCCGATAGCGTCGTCGATCCGGATGAGCCAACTGCCCGGCGGGGCAACCTCTGCGGACGGCAGCACCCGAAAACTGCGGAAGGCTTCCGACAGGTACGCCTTCGCGTACGCCCAGGTCATGGCCCCGACCGGGACGACATACGTGGCGTCCTGACCCCGGAACTCGTAGGTCTGTCTCCGCACCGTCTCGCTCATGACGAGTCCCACATCCATCGGCAGGCGGTAGGGATGCGGGTACGTCTCCGGGGTCTCAAGGGCCACATGGTAGGTACACCCCGTCGCGAGAAGGGCCAGGCCGATCGCTCCCCAAGCGCATGCCGTCCTCACATGCTTACTCATGCCCTGCAACACAAGAGTCATGATGCCGCCTCCGTGTCGGAATGCGGAATGCGAGACCCAGCCGTTTTCTTAGGTCATCGGCGCGGGTACAGCTTTTCCAGATATCCCTGCCAGTCGAAATTGTCCGACGGATTCGCCACACCCCACTGCACGGTCGCGATTTCTGAGGGAATCAGTGCACCAAGCGCCGTTACCACGGGAAAGGGAGATGCCATCAACCAAGGATCGCCCATCGACACCATGGTCTTCGGAAGGCGTGCGGCGGCCTCCTCAAAAGAGGTGGAGGTATTTTCGAATGTTGTCGGCCGCGTGCTCGCAGCCGCCGGGTCGGAGGCTAAAGCCAGTGAAGTTGTCGCGATTCTGCGAATAATGGCTTTGTGGACGGAGTCCTTCAGCAGTCCGATGGTGCCGATAAAGTACACTGCCTCGGATGCATAGAATTGCTCTTGGTAAACCAGTTTCCCTTGCGACTCGGTTGCGGCCCAGACCACGCACACCAGCACCGCGCCGCCCGTATTGCTCACGCTGACAAAATAGCGTCGAATCACGAAGTGAATATCCAACCGGGATTCGGTGGGGCGGAATGTTGCTGGACGCTGTGCCGTTATCGTGCCGCGCAGAGACTGTTCGAGATTCCTCAAGTCATCGGTCCCGAACTTGCCCCACGGTCGGACGTTCACCGCTTTGAACTGGGCCACGTTTGCATCCACGGCTGCGGATGCGATACGAATGTCGGCGCCGGCCGTCTGCCCCTTGGGCAGGTCCAACGTGAGGACAAAGGTTGATGTCTTTCCAGTCGTGCCACAGGCCGGGAGTCCCGCGCACACCAGCAACATGAGGGTGATCAGTCCGAGGCGCCGCGTGTGCCATGGCGATCTCCTTTGTGCCGTGCCGCACTGCGCATACACGGTGTCGCGCATCCTGTTTCCCAAACGGCGCGTCTATTTCCGGCGCGTGACCAGCGAAGGCCCTGCCACAACGCCCTTCCCCTTTACGGCCTCCATGCCCCGATGGCCGAAGGTCCCGCTTCGTCTTGTCCCGATGCTGTTCCCGCGACAACCCCTGCCTGTTGCTCGGCTCATCCCGCCCGCCCTTGCTCGGGGGCCCACGGCATTTCCAAGTGCTCGCAACGTAGTCCTTCAAGGCGCCGCGTTTGGCCGGTCCGCCGGAGCGCCCAGTGCGGCGCGGAGCTAGAGCCCGACGACCTCCACCGGGACGTAGGAGGCTGTGCCGCTGAAACTCTGGTTCCCAAGCATGCCGAAAATGTTCGATCCCCAGCAGACCACCGTACCGTCGCTCAGCAGGGCGCACGAGTGATTCCGCCCGGTGGTGACAGCCGTGGCTTTCGACACTCCCTTGAAGGGGAGCGGCGCCGGGGAATTCCAAGCCTTTGGGGTGCCGAACCCGAGCCCCCAACATGTGGCCGTGCCATCCGATAGGACCGCAAAGGTGTGCGCGACCCCGGCCGTGACCGCCGGGCGCACGATCGCGCTGGCCGTTTCGCCCCCAGGCATTGGCGCACAGTTGGTGACCAGCAGGCCGATCGCCAAGGCGGTCAGGCGCTTCGTGAGCATCGCCCCCTCCACTCTTTCTATTTCGTTACGGCTCCTTATGCCGTTTCGGAATGTCTCCGCTCCAACTTGATTCTTTGACAACGGCTTAACGGCCACTCGCCGGGGCCGGGGCGGTCGAGGGCTGCGATTCGGACGGCAGACTCGGCAGCGGAGGCGGTGTCTCTGCGCCCCTCCAGTTCGGGTATTTCTTTTCGAGCTCGACCAGGAGCAGGATCACCAGCACCGGGAGGGCCACGACGCCCAGGAGCCCGTACCCGCCCCCGGACCCTCCTGTGGCATGGGCCAGGGTCGGGGTCAGGACGAGAGCCGCGATCAGCAACATCACGATGGTTCGCATGAGAGCCTCCTTTTCCGCCTATCCGGCTGTCTCTCCGGTGATGCAGCCAGCAGGCCAGAGTCGGGTGGCCCAGTTTTCAAGAACTTAGCCGTACAAGTGCAGCGTGGCGTAGGCACCTGGGTTTACGCATCCGTCTTGGCGTCTCGACAGGTCGAATGTTAGATGAGAGAAGTTGGCGGGCACGCCCCATCAGCAGAGTTCGGGGCGTCGCGTATCGCCGATGCCCGATAAATGCATCTCCCGCCTTCTGGTCGCCCGTGACGCCATCCCCCACCGTGACAATGAGTGTTGGCCGACGTTGTTCTAGGACACCCCTTCTCCAAAGGTCCCCCAGTGCACCAGGGGAAGGCGCCGCTGACCGGCCCAGATGAGCGTGGCGGCCCACCGTCCTCCAACCGGCTGGACGGAGAGACGGACCCACAGGGGTTCGTGGTCGGGGCTCACCGTGAGCACGCGCACTGTCTTACGCATGGCCCACTCGCTGTCGGGGCTTCGTCGTCGGTGTCGTCTTCTTGGATAGTGGCTGCGTCCGCCGCATCTCCGCAATCTCATCCTTCAGCCAGACCTGCACCCCGTCGCAGATCAGCTTGAAGGTGTCGCGCTTCGCCTTGGTGGCTGACGGGCCTGGCTGGAACGTGAGGAGGACGGCCAGGATGGTGCGGCAGGCCAGGTCGAGTTGCTGCTCCACGGGCAGGCCCTGGAGGGTGTCGAGGATGTGACGGCCACGATCTTGGAGGTCTTGGGAGAGGAGGGTGCCGAAGGGGGAAAGCATCATGCGCCTCCACAGGGCTACCTATTACCGGACGACGTGTAGTCAATCTCTACGACCTGGCCCTTGTCATCGAACGTAAGGCGCAGGAGTTTTGTGGAAGACGCAGGACCACGAAACAAGCGGTCGCGGGTGACGGTGTACGTATATCCAATCGCTTCCACCGCGGTTTCCGGCACCATCGGGGGAATATACGAGGCCGACGGCGTCCCCAACAATCGGATGACTTCTGCGCGGGTGGTGCGGCCTTTTACGATGGCACTAATCTTTGTCTCGTCAAAATTCGTGCTGTCGGCGGGAAACGAAGAGAGGTACTTTTGGCCGACCAACGTGTCATTGTGGAAGTAGCACGTCAAGGCCCGTCCGGGACTAACGTGGTCGTCCAACACGCCCCGCCCCGCACGGACGTACAGATAGGCAATGGCCTTTACGGGCTTGCCGTTCACGAGCCCCTCGCCGGTCGTTTGGGGCTCGCCCAGTTGCTGCACGACTTGCGCGTAGGTGGTTTGGCCCAATTTAAAGGCCTCGGGGCTTGGGCGGACGAAGTCTCTTCCCGCACATGCAGCGAGCACGGCCAGAAGCGCATACAGAAACGCTGTCTCGATGGTCTTGCGCATATGAGGCCCTCCTGACCGTTCGGTGGCGACCTGTGTGCCTACCCCCCCCGCACCTCGTTTCTTTGCAGACCCCGCACCCCTATGGCCGCAGATCCCGCTTCGTCTTGTCCTGATGCTGCGCCTTGGGCAGCCACTGCATGTTGCTCGAATCGTCCCGGCACTCGACCCTCCCCCTATCCCGCTTCACGCCCTGGCTGAGAAACCGGAGCGCACGCTCCATCTCGTTCCGCGCACTGCCGTAACGGGTTCCCGATCCGTACACTCCTCCAGCGCTGGCCTCGTAGACTGTGCATATGCGATCGGGCCGGCCCATAGGGACGTGCGTACGTCTCCACCACCCCCGATGCCTAAAAGGTCCAGCGGATAACTACTCCACTTGGGTCAGTCTCGAACTTCGGCTTGGACTCCTGGAATCCCTGGTTGACGATCATGGTCTTGTTCCCGTTTGGCATAAGGTCGAGACGGACGGCGAGCGTCACGGAGAGTGCCAGTGCCGTTCTGAGCCGGGAGGCCGCCATAACGCCTCCTGGTATGGGGTAGACAACTGGCGAAGAAGGGCGTGGGCTCTCTATCAGGAACGGTGACCGGTTGGGCCGCGAGTGGTCGGCGTCCCGACCGGCACACCGGAGAATGCGGGGATGGTGATTAGAAGCTACGCCGAACGCCGACGACTGTCAACGATGGGTTGAGGCGTGGCCGCGCGGTGCTGCACGGTGTCGGCGAGGGCCGCATGCTGCGCCCCGTTGAGCGTGGCGAACTGGAGACCGTTACGGGCCACGAGGTGGGATTCGCCTCCCACGTTCAGCAGGGCTTCGAGGGGAGGGAGTCTCGCCAGGGGCGCAATGCACGCGGGCGAGTCGTTCGCCGGGTTGTTCACCCGCGTGCTCACCGGGTAGGCGATCATCTCCTCGGCAGGGGATGGTTACAGGAGGCGTTGCCGCCATGCCACATCCTGGACGCTCGGGTCAGGCCGTGAATTGCATTCTCTCCGACGCCTAGGGCGCTAGGCGGTTCGCCGGTCCCGGCGCTCCAGACCATCGGCACCCGACGGGTTTCGCCCTCGCACCAAGCGCCCCGTCGCGTAATGCGCCAACGATAGCAAATCCAACGAGTTCCACGCCGGCGCCTCCCAGCCAGTGGCCCCTCCCCCGTTCCTGGCACCTCGACATGCTTTCACCAGGGCAGACAAAGGAGGGCGCCATGGCCACACACGGAACACCCGACGGATTGCGTGCAAAGGCGATTGGAAGGACCCCGGCGGCGGGCCCTGGACGGTGTCCCGTCCATCTCGTCCTGTCCCTCCTGGTGCTCGCGGTCCTGCTTGGCTGCGCGCATAGGCCCCCGTCCCCCCTTGCGGAGGCGACCCAAGCGCAGCTCGGGACCATTGGGGTCGTCGTGGCCCCCGTCCCCCCCAAGGTGGACTACCGGACCCCCGGCCAGGGCGGCAAAGGTGGTGCCGCCATTGGGGCGGCCAAGGGCTGGGACTCGGGGTGCTGGGGGCCGTTGGGTGCCTTGGGGTTCTCGGCGGATGTGCCCAATGTGTGGCGGGCTGTGCCCTGGTCGTGGCGACGCCCTACCTGGCCACCCGCTACGCCATCGATCAGGCCACGGACGGGGTGCCGGCTGACACCATCGAGGCCGCCGAGACGGCCATCACGGCGGTGCTGGCCGCGCGGACGCACCAGGCCGTGGTGCGGGATGCGGTGTTCCGGCTGGCCGCCGCGCACACCCGGCGGACCCTGGTGCCCCTGCCTGGGGAGCGTTGCCCGCCCGCGGCGGAGACCACCACGGTACCGGCCGTTGGCCGCGCACGGCATCGACACCGTGATCGAGATCACGCTCCAGCGGCTGGCCTTACAATCGCGCACGAGCGGGCGCGCTGGGGGCGACAACCTCGGGCGCATCAGGGCGGCGAACCTCAATCCGTACCTCACCGTGGCCGTCACGGCCCGCACGCGGGTGCTCCGGACCGCGGACGGAACCGTCCTCTACGATCATGCGGGGGAGCATACCGGGCGGGGAGCCACGTTCCCCGACTGGGGCGCCAACGACGCCCAGCTTCTGCGGGACGGGCTGGATCAGCTCCTCCAGGAGATGGCGCGGGAGATCGTCGCGCAGGTGTTCGGGGTGGCGATCCCACCGGCCATTGAGCCCGAGGCGCCGGCGGCCCGAGCCCAGAGCAAGAGCCGGGCGCTCCAGGTGCAGCCTCCCACGAGCGACGCGGAGCGCCCGGCGTCCGAATAGGACACCGCATCCCCTCACGGGGGCGAGGGCAAGGATGGCAGCGTCACACACAGGCAAACGGGAGGGTGGGCCGTCGCGCTGGGCTGGTCGTTTCGCGTGTGTCCTGGTAGCGCCGCACGTTCGGATTGTGATTGACCGCCGCATGGGATCGGTGTAGCTTGACTTTCATCTGTCATAATTTAACCCTCCGGGCCTCGGGGAGCCGAAACGTGTGCCTGGGTCGGGTTTTGTTTGCGCCCTCGTTGACCATGCCGATGGTCGGTGAGGGCGTTTGTGTTCTCTGCGCCTCGGTGACCGCGAGCCATCGGCGAGTATTCAACGCAACCCGGAAAGGAGGGATCATGGGCCGAACGCGCCGCGCAACGTGCGGGAGGTGGGGGTTGCTCGGCGCCCACGGGCGGTCGGACTGGCTTCCTTGGTATGGCGTCCCGGCATGGCCCCCCCGCATTCCCGCACATCGACAGGAGGGAGTCTGATGAAAAGAGCCCGGACAACTCGGACACTGATGGGCATGGTGCTTCTCGTCGGATTGCTGGTTACCGCACCCGCATCGGCGCAGTACTGGACGTCGTTTGCGGACAATACCCGCTACATGGCATTGGGCGACAGCCTCTCGGCTGGGTACGGGGCGCATCCGGCCACCCAGGGCTTCGTGTACCAGCTCTATCAGAGCAGGGCCATTGACAAGGTGAATAATCTGCTCCTCTGCAATGTCGGGGTGCCGAACGCCATGAGTGCAGACGTGCTCGCCTACCAAGTCCCGATGGTGCCGCTCTTCTTCGCCGAAACAGGGGCAACCTATCGGAAGGTCATCACCCTCACGGTCGGCGGCAACGACTTGTTCCAGATCTTCTTCGGTGCCGACGCAGACACAGTGATTCGCTGATGCTCGTCGACAATCTCGCCGCCATTCTGGCGAGCCTCGCCACGACAGTCCCCGATGCCCACATCTACGTAGCCAACCAGTACGATCCGAGGCTGGGTGTGCCGGGCGAGGCAGAACTGATCGCGGCGGCCAACCAGGTGATTGCCCAGGTCGTGTCTGCGTTCCCGAATGCGACGCTCGTCGACATCTTCAGCGCGTTCGACGGGCGGCACGGCCTCTTGCTGGCGGAGAGGCGCGGTGCCGAGTCCGGGCAGGTCCATCCCACGAATGCCGGATACGGGGTCATGGCAAAGACGTTTGCCGACGCCATCAAAGCGCACTAGCAGGCGTTCACCAGGTATATCCTGCGAGCGTCGGGGGTCCCCTCGGCGCTCGTGGGGTCCTGGGTTCTCTCCACGGTGACAGGTCATAGGGACATGAGCAGCTTCCTCCCCGCAATCATTCCACGCCCTCGGTGACCATGTCGGTGGTCGGCGGGGGCGCTTCGGCATGCGCCGGCGTTTCCTTGCCGTAAACGTAAGAGGGGCTGACCGTCGATACCGAACGCGGACCGCGTGAGCGTGAGACGCCACGGCGAAGGAGCCGAGAACCGGAAACGGAGGCATTATGGCGCGCAAATGGGTGACCGGGATCGTCATCGTATGCGCCCTGGGGTTGGCGGGATGCATGGCACGCAACACGGTACGCAATTGGGTGACCGGGATCGTCGGTGGTCCAGTACATGGTCAAGGCGGACGCGCCGACCGCTGGGCCGCCGCCGGATAAGGCCCTCGTGTACGTCATGCGGCCATCCGGGAATACGTTCCAGCTCAATTGGCCGTACGCCAGCTTCCAGGTCTGGGACCGGGACCAATTCATCGGCATGAGTGGGGCGAAATCGTACTTCGCGTACCTCTGCGCTCCTGGGAGGCACCTATTCATCGGCATCGCCGAGAACAAGGTGGCGGTGGAGGCGGACCTCGCTCCCGGGCGGAGCTACTACATCCTCACTGTCCCGCGATATGGGGGGATGAAAGCGCGCCTGGCCATGATCCCGGTGACCCAGGGATCCGAGTACTGGGACAAGGTCGACGCGCTGAAGCAGGAGCTTGAGTTTATCGTGCCGGTGGCGGAGCGAATCCAGACCTGGGAGGCAGCGAAAAAGGCAGAGGTGGCCGGCCTGGTGGACTTCTTCGAGAAGGACCCGGAACGGGAGAAGTACATGACCTACCTGACGCCCGCGGATGGGCGGTAAGCCGTTGTCAAAGAATTAGTTGAGCGGAGACATTCCGAAACGGCATAAGGAGCCGTAACGAAATAGAAAAGATGTATAGGTTATTTCGTAACGGCTCCTAACCCCGCCCGGTGGTCGTTCTCACGACCGGATCTTCTGACCCGAGCGTCGAGGCCACCTCGGTGCTCGTGGTGTTTCTGACCGCCGCGCCGTAGCATCGCTAGCCGCCTCCGCGATTACTTTCCGCGGCGCACCCCCGCGGTAAACTCGGCGGCCGTCAGGAGTAGCACCGCGCCCTTCAGCGGAACCGGGATCAGGCCCGGCGGCGGATCGGTCGTAACGTCCACGCGCGCTCCCAATGTCGTTGACAACCGGCGGAGCCAGGGAGTAGCGTCGTCCTCGTTCCTATACGCCTTCCGTTCGCGATCACCGACCCCTGGCGGGTCGTTGTACGCTCTTCCGTCACCCGGTCCCCGTTCTCGTTCGACGCTGGAGCACGCTCGGCCTCGTGCCCGGCGGCCTGCCGGCTGGCCGGGGGAGGCGTCCGATGCACACCCCGCGAGGCAATCCGATCTCTGGAATTGAACCACCTCATACGCATGGGAGTGCGCATGACGCCGTCCCGCCCCGAACGCCAAGGCCGCTTCCTCGTGTTGAGGACTCCGGGCTTCGTTTGACCTGTCGTAAAGCATTTATCAGGAGGTGGGTCATGAGGAGCAAAGCTCGTTGGGCGCTGCCTGTGATTGGCCCCGCTCTCGTTATCCTGCTGTCCTTTCATCCAACTCCCATTCACGCGCAGATTGTTCCCGACTGGGACTTCTCAGTGTCCGTTTTCGGGGGTGGCGCGTTTCCTTTCGACACCGATGTTGGCGGCACGAACGTCCCGACGGTTCTCATACGGGGGGGTATAAATGTTGATCCCGGGACAGCGACCGGCACCTTTCCCGATATGCAGTTGAACTCATCGTTTGCCTTCGGCGGCAAGGTAGGTGCCTGGACATTGGCGTTTCGGGCAGCGACCGGACTCGACTTTGGAGCGGAGATCGACGTCACGCATTTCACTCCTGATTGGGACGCGCAGCTGGTCACCATGAAAGGCCAGTGGATATCTGATCGACCACAAGGAGGGCCTGCTGGTTCGCTGGTCCCACGCCCGGGCCAAAGATTGACTCTGTCCGGTTCGATCCCCCTCGTTCTTCCGAGCTTCGACATTGACGCCACCATCGTCGCTGTCAACGTGCTCACGCGCGTGCCCCTCTATCAGAGCCCGTCGTTCCCCAACGGCCGCCTGCAAGGGTACGTAGGGGTCGGGGCCGGAGTGGAAACTGCCGCCCTGGAGATTAGCGGCGTGGGATCGGCACAGGACACCGGATTTGCCTTTCAGGCACTGGCTGGCGGCAAAGTATTCTTGACCCGGCATGTAGCGTTGTTTGCGGAATACAAGTTCACACACTCCAGCCATTCTTGGAACGTCCAGAGCACGAAGATCGAGGCTGATTTGAACGTGAACCACGTCGTCGGCGGCCTCGCGTTCCACTTCTAAGCTCGTTGCGGGGGGCTTTCGCCACGTGCGAGACCCCGACGAGCGTCGGGGCCACCTCGGCGCTTCTGGTGTATCTGGCGGGCTGTCACCGCCTTCTCGCGGAGTCGCCGGATCTCCCGCCAGCGCCATGGCCTGCGTGATCACCCCGTGTTCCGCCGAGACGTTCAGCGGGGCGTCAAGGGCGGGAGTCAAGCCAGGGGCACCATGCCCTCGGGCGCGGCATACGCCGGGGTGTTCACGACCCCGCTGCCCCGGCGCGGGCCTTCTGGTCCGGTGCCGTGGTCCCCGCAACCTAGGGGTGGAGAACACGAGGGCTCGCATGGTATCCTGGTGTCCCACACCTAGAACGCCAGGGGGCGCGCCATGAGGAACCTGCGCATGGGTAGGAGGACTCGTGTCAGCATCTGCGTCATCATCCCCGCGCTCGGTCTGTGGGTGTCGGCTCTCGGTCCGGCCCACGCCGAGCCCTCGGCCGAGTGCCGGGACCTCGCCGCCCGTTTCGCAACTGCTGCCGCAGCTCTCGATCTGCCGTCGCTGGCGGGGTTGATGACGTGCGTCAGTGCCGAGATACAGGACCGCGCGGGCGGCACGGGGCCTGCCCCCCCACCACGGTCCCCCGAGGACGCGCCGCCGCCTCTGCCCACACGAGAGCGAGACCAGTGGCCGCCCCCGGCGCCGTGGGGCGGGGCATGGCCTCCGGCAGCGCCCTGGGATCGATGAACCGTTCCGGCGGCACGCGGGCCTCGCGGCCTGCGGTTTCCCGGTTCTGGATCACCGCGGGGATGTCCTAGCTCGGGGCGATGGTTAGTGGGGTGGGGTCTCCGGCCAATTGGGGACGTCGAAGAGCTGGCCGACGCGGGTCGTTGCGCCGAGACTGAACCGACCAAACTGGGGATCCGCTACCTCACCTTCGGCATTTTGGCCTTCAGCCACGTGATCGCCGCCCAGCACCCGCGCCTCCCTGGTCAGCGCCCTTCCGCTCCAGGACGGCTCAGCAGGGCTTCCAGAGGAGAGGGGAGTCAAGCCAGAGCTGCGATCCATTCGGGTGAGTCATGCGTGGGGTTGCTCATTCGTGGATGGGCTGGGGACCGGCACCCGACTCGCCGCGTGAGGATCGGCTAGACGCCGTCCACGAGGACCATATCGCTCACGGCGTGTTCCAGGCGGATGGGCTTGACGTCGGCGTATTCTGGGGACGTATACCAGCGCTTCGCCGCGTCCACACTAGGGAACTCCAGCACCACGAGGCGCGTCGGGTGCCACTCCCCCTCCAGTACCTCGTGCGTCCCACCCCGGACGAGATACCGGCCGCCGTACTGGGCAATGGAGGCGGCGGCGGAGTGTTTGTACGACTCATACGCTTTCGCATTCTTCACATCCACGTCGACGATGAAGTAGGCAGCCATGGCTCCCTCCACTCCTTGTGACATACACCCTACGCAGTGTCAGCGGCAGCACGCCTGCCCTGTAGTCGGTAGTGTAACCCATGAGGGGCGGGTACGGAATCCGCGTTACGCCAGCGGCGCGATGCATTCCGGCGAATCATACGCCGGACTGTTCACCCGCGTGCTCACCGGATAGGCGGTCATCGCGTCGGCCGAGTATGGCGTTAGGAGAGTCTGGAGGTGTTCCACCTCGCCGATCGTCGGATCGAGCCACAGACTATAGGCATCGGGCGGCAGAATCACCGGCATCCGGTCGTGCAGGGGCCGGAGCACTTCGTTGGGCGTGGTCGTCAGGATGGTGCAGGTCTCCAGGGGTTGGCCGTCCTTCGGGTGCCATCGATCCCACAGCCCCGCGAAGGCGAACGGCTCACCGTCCCGGAGCTTGAGGTGGTAGGGCTGCTTGCGCGACCCTTCCCGTTTCCACTCATAGAACCCGTCGGCCAAGGGCACAGACCATGGTGGGGTGCGCCGAGGTGGGACGACTATGGGTGCCCGACGCGGATGACCGTCGGCGCACAACGAGCGGGACGGTGGTCGTGCGCCGATCCTCGCCCACGCTGGTGCCTACAGCGCCGGAACGATCGGGAACATGATGGACGTGAGCTCCTCGATCGCCTCGACCTCGTCCGTGAAGGCCGGGACGTCGTCCGCGTTGGGCGGCGACGCGCGCAGGAAGCGACGCTGCCCCGCTTCCAACGCCACCGGCATCCCGAACTCCGCGATGCGCACGCGGTACTCCCCCGGTGGCAGCGTGGTCCGGAAGTACTCGCCCTTGCGCAACTGCGCGACCACGACGTCGGCCAGGCTCACGTTCACCGCGGCGTACGATTGCCACAGCCTCTGTGTCCGTGTGACCATGACTCGCCGTGGGTCTCGGTCATTCGCCAGGTTCATCCCCTCCTTCGCCGACGGAACGCAACCACCCCTCCAGCAGGGCGCGGGCTCTCGCGACCGCCCAAGCCTCCGTGCCGCCCTCGCACACCCAGGCTGCCCTGAGTCTCACTTGGCGGCCGCGGCTTGGCTCGTATTCCAGATGTCCCGGTGCAGTTTCCAGGTCCCGCCCTCTGTTTTCCAGATCACCACGTATTTGCCGGTATCCGCGACCTGCCCGCCCCCCGCCCGCAGGGTGTACTTCCCCACCTCGACCGCCGTCTCCCCGTGCCCGTCGACTTCGATCGTGTCGAGCTGTGCCTGCGTGAGGCCCAAATCCATCGCACCCTGCCAGAAGGTGCGGATGGCCTCCCGGCCCGCGACGACCTCGCTGTTGGGTGGCAGGAGTTGGCCTGTCGTCGTGTACAGGGTCGCCAGCCCCGCGGCATCGCGTCGTCCAAAAGCCGCCATGAACTGCTGGTTGGCCGCGATGATGTCGGCCCGGAGATCCGTGGGTACCATGGGCTCCTCCTTTCCGTGACGAGGCACGGACCTTTCCCGTTCTCTATGCCGCCGGTCCCTTTCCTGCGACGCCGAGAGCACGCGGGGTACGGGAGCGCGGGTGCTCCTCGGACTTGCCGTCGCTCGCCCGTTTAGATTTACCTATCTGGAACATCCCTGCGGCACGGCAGCCCGTCAGGTACAGGAGCAGGGGGTGGAGAACCACGAGGGCACAACCGCTAGGAAGGTATGCTCAAGGCGGGGGACACGCCTTTTGCTTCGCGGGACGCTACTGAGTAATCTATGCCGACGTGAAGGTTCGTCAAGAGCAAACACGCGTCGCTTGCGGGGTCTCTTTATTAATCCCAGCCGATCGCCTCACATCTCTCGCGACGTGAGAGAGCGACGCGTCACGCCTGCGCGTATGTCTGCGAACATCCAAATCCCACGACCAACCCGCCTACACGAACCGACGTGAGAGGCAAGACCACCGTGGCAACTCATTGAATCATGGAGTTCCTATGTTCATCCTGGTCGCGTAATCTGCCTCAGTGAGCCGCCCGCCAGGGAAAGCCATTGCAAAAGCGCAGGCACGGCATATATTAGTTATTAAGCGGGCTCTCCCTGCCGCTCGGTCCCCTTCCCCCTGCCGAGGGAAGGGTGGAAGCAGGAAAATGCAGCACAGCGGGCCGCCTGGATGCCCTCATTCGGGACCGGCCCCCTCTTGGATGCCCATGCGTGGCCCACCACGGATGGGCATTTGTACGTGGTGAGGGCCGAGGCCAGCGATGGCCCAAGGGACCCTCCGTTGTCCGGTGTCCGTGGCCTGGTGTCGTATCGCGGCGTCTGCACCTGTGCGGGAGCGGGCGCAGCGGGAGGGAAGCGTCATGAAACCCCGCCGATTCATCGGTCCTGTTCTCGTGACCGCCGTCGTGCTCCTGACGGGGGTGGCGATGGCCGCCGCACCGCCCGAACTCAACCTTCTAGACCGATTTGCCGCCCTCGACGCGAAGGTGGCGGCGCTCGAAGCCCAGGTCCGGGCGCTGGAGCAGCAACTCCTCGCCCAGGCGAACAGTCCCGTCATGGCCTTGAACCCCTACCTTACCGTGGACCCCGCCCAGCACCGGGTGCGCTTCACGGGAGTGAACCTTCAGCTTGTGAACGGGACGGGCCGGACCGACACGGTGAATGGCCGGGGGAATCTGATCCTCGGCTACGACCTCGCGCGGGACGATGGAACGTACTTCTGCGCGGACGGCCAATTCACCGCGAAGGAGTCCTGTGAACGGTTCGGCCAGACGTGGGCTGTCTCCCACAAGACGGGCTCGCACTACCTCGTGATCGGGGACATGAACAATTACGCCCAGTACGGGGGACTGGTGGTGGGGTCCGTACAACACCAGCACCGGGCCGTCCGCCAGTGTCAGCGGGGGAATGTCCAATACCGCGTACGGCCCCGCCGCCAGCGTGAGCGGGGGGCGGGAGAACAAGGCTACCGGCCATTACACCAGCGTGAGCGGCGGCAACGGGAACAGCGCGAGCGGCGCCTATGCCAGCGTGAGCGGGGGCGGCTGGAACGCCGCGAGCGACTCCCACAGCAGCGTGAGCGGGGGCCAGGGCAACGTCGCCAGCGGGACCGGCGCCAGCGTGAGCGGGGGTGTGCTTAACACCGCGAGCGGGTTCTTCACGAGCGTGACCGGAGGCAATCGGAACACCGCGAGCGGGTCCTTCGCCAGCGTGAGCGCGGGGCGGGAGAATACGACCAGCGGATACTACGGCAACGTGAGCGGTGGTGTTGAGAACACCGCGAGTGGCCTGTACGCCAGCGTGAGCGGCGGATTTCGCAACACGGCGAACGGCGACGCGGCCACGGTGAGTGGGGGGAGCAGCAACACGGCGAGCGGAGGTGCCGCCAGCGCGAGTGGCGGGAGCAAGAACACGGCGAGCGGGGTGGCCGCCAGTGTGAGCGGAGGGCAGGCGAACACCGCGAGCGGCGTCTCCGTCAGCGTGAGCGGGGGTTACCTCAACACGGCAGAGGGCGAGGCGGCCACCGTGAGTGGGGGGAATAGCAACACGGCGAACGGCAAGGCCGCGACCGTGAGTGGGGGGAGCAGCAACACGGCGGCCGGAGGTGCCGCCACGGTGTGCGGAGGGAGTACCAACATTGCGAGCGCCCCGGCCGCCACGGTGAGTGGGGGCTCCTACAACACCGCGAGCGGGACCGCCGCCAGCGTGAGCGGGGGGAATGGAAACACGGCAACCGGTCCAGACGCCAGCGTGAGCGGAGGCGGCTGGAACACCGCGAGGGGGGCCTACGCGAGCGTCAGCGGGGGCCAGGCGAACATTGCAGGCAATGACCACGCCACCGTGAGCGGGGGCGCGTACAACACCGCGCACGGGTCGGCCGCCAGCGTCAGCGGAGGGCGGGAGAACAAGGCCAACGGCTCCTATGCCAGTGTGAGCGGCGGCTACCAAATCAAAACGATGGAGCCCCATGATTGGGCGGGAGGCGGGCTGAAGTAGGCCGCATGCGGTCACTGCTCGATCGCCCCGTTGGGCGCTGCCTGAAACCCTGCCGACGCACGAGGGGCTGGGTTCCTCCGGGATCGCCGGAAGCCTGGCCCCGCGCACAGGAGGGTGCGATGCGCTACCGTACTGGCCTCGCGGTTCGCTGCTTTTCCCTCGGAGTCCTGGCCCTGCTCGTCCTAGCTCCCGCGTGGGCCGAAGACCCCGTCGCGGAGTACGAAGCCATCAAACGGGTCTCCCTCAAAGGGTTGGAGGCCCTCGAAGTCATTGTGCCGCCCCTCAACATGGACGCGGGCTGTCGGCGCGTCTCACCGGAGGAACTTCAAGCCGAGGTGGAGGCGCGCCTGGACGACGCGGGCATCCAGGTCGGTCTCGGCACGGCCACGCATTTGATCATCGCCGTGACCGCGTTCGAACCGGTCAAAGACCTCCTCTGTGGAGTCAGCATGACGGTCGCGCTCCAGCAAGTGGTTCTCCTCGTGCGCGACCCGCGCATCATGACGTTCGGGGTGACGTGGGAGCACGCGGGCCTTGGGGTCGCCACTCCCGCGCGGGTCGCGGAACACCTCCGGCGCATGCTGGCCCACATGGTGGATGAGTTCATCGCCATCTACCGCGACCAGAACCCGAAGCAATAGCCCGCGGCGGTTTCCGTCCCGAGAGCCGGACCCGGCGTCTGGCAGGGGGACTTCCGGCGTGGAAAACAGCTACCCGCGCTATTGACGGCACCGAATCCGGGTCAGAGATTGTATTCAGCCTCCACCCATCCCCGCACCGATTTCCTGGGGGCGTTTGAGGTTCCCGATGTTGTGGGTCCACCTCAAGGTTCCGCACCGTCGCCTCCCCAGGGCGTAAGCCCACGGGAGGCAGCCGACCCGAGTCAGACTCCAGAAACGTCTAACCACTTGAGAACAGGGACCGGACCGCCAGGGGTCTCGCCTTGGCCCTCTCCGCCCGGGAGCGGCTGCGGCGGTGTGGAGCACCACGGTCTTCACCACCCGAGGGGGGCGCCCGGCGTGGGAAAAAGAGGAGGATGCGCGATGCCGAAGTATCTCATCCAAGTCAACTATGTCGGGGAGGGCGTCAAGGGGTTACTCAAAGACGGGGGCTCCAAGCGCCGCGCCGTCACGGAAAAGCTCTTCAAGTCGCTGGGGGGCAGCATCGAGGCCTACTACTATGCCTTCGGCGACACCGACCTGTACATCATTGGGGAGTTCCCCACCCATGCCGCGGCGACGGCCTGCGCGCTGACAGTCACCGCGACCGGAACAATCGCCACCAAGACGACCGTGCTGCTGACGCCGGAGGACATCGACGCCGCAGGGAAGCTGACGCCGACGTATAGCGCGCCAGGAAAGTAAATACTAAGTTGAGTGGCAGATCACCTGCCAACGTCGGATGGCCGCAGGGCACCCGCGCGCGCCGCACCGGCGGGTGCCCGTCCCGTTGGTCTGAGGTGGCGCACGCACAGGAGGGGAGGGTCATGAGAAGACTCGGGTTCGGAACCGGATGGGGTCGCCTGGCCGTGGGGGTGGCCCTCGTCGCGCTGGTGTCGGCCCCCGGCACCGCGCGGGGCCAATCGCTCCAGGAACAGATTGTCGGGGCGTGGCGGCAGACCTCGATCTACACCGAGGAGGGCGGCGTCAAGACACAACCCTACGGCGAGAGAATCGTGGGCCTGGTGGTGTTCGACCGCTCGGGCTACATCATCTCGTTCCTCTCGAAAGCGGACTTGCCCGAGTTCGCGGTGAACAACCGCCTGAAAGGGACGGATGCCGAATACCGCGCCGTCGTGCAGGGCATCATTGCGGGGTTTGGGAGGTACACGGTCGACGGCGAGACGGTCTCCATCGCGTGGGAAGCCAGCAGCTTCCCCAATCGCGCCGGCACCACGGAGAAGCGCACCTACAAAATCGTGGGCGACGAGATGACCGCCGTGAACCCCACGGCGTCGTCTGGCGGCACCTCGTATCAGAAGTGGGTACGCGTCAAGTAGCCGCCGCGACGATGCTCGAAGTCTGGGCATTGATCGTAGGCGCTCGTTCGCGAACGCCTCCGTCGCCTGCGGTCGCGTACCCCGGCGTCGCGTGTCACGCGACACGACACCTGGCCCGCCGGTGGGAGCGCGAACGTGGGGACGGAGGGCAGGGAGAGGGACTACACAGACGCTCTGCGGACACACCAAGGAGGAACCAACCATGGCGACAAGACAATCCCTGCGGATACTCGTCGGCATGTGCGCGATCTCGGCGTGGCATGCTTGGCTCGGCCTGCCGGCGCGGGCGGAGTCCTTGAATTACAAGTCGTACGTCTGGATGAATCAGGGAGGACATCGTGTGGTCGACGACGTGGAAGGACACACGGTATCGCTTGCGCGCGCGGAGGTTTCATGTCGTTGGACAACGGGGAGTCGCGACGATCAAGCGAGTGACGCCTCAATGATTCGACCAGAGACGCGGGCACATCTACGATCTATGAAACCATAAAATTCGCCGATGGTTCGACCATCATGCTCAAGGGTCAATCTGCGCGGCGTAGAACAGCGGGTGTGACAACCGCATCCGACGCGACAAGCGAAATCATCAAGGGGACGGGCCGATTTGAAGGCATCAAGGGCACTGGACGGGATGCGACGAAAGTTTCTTCCAGCCGAGAAACGGGGAAGCAGGATCAAAGGCGCTATGGGGAAGGGACGCTGACCTACACCCTGCCTCCCAAGTGAAAGGAGAGCGCCCTATGCGAGCCAAAGGCGCCATCTGGCTACCCGCTGTCGCTGCCGCCCTGGCCTGGACGGGCGGAGCCGGTGCCCAGGCGGCAACACGAGGACCGATGGTTACGCTGCCGAGCGGCGAAACAGTGTGGGACCTCACGGGAGACTGGGATGCCGTCGTCGAGCATTTCGGCCCAAACGTGAATTTGGAAACTATCCCAATGTGCATCGCTTCACGCAGACCGGCAGCACCTTTAGCGCCATTCGCTTGAAGGACAACCCCCCACCCTCTCCTAACGAGCCGGGAATCCCAGTTTGCGAGGCGAGTTAGACAAGAACGGTTTCAAAGAGTTGAGATGATTCAGCCATGGAAGCCCAATATCGCCAATCAAGGGGCAAATCAGTGAGGATGGCAACAAGATCGTCCTCGATGATGGATGGTCGTTAAGGGTGACCTTGACCAGACCATGAGGGAGCAGGCCAGTTCTCGCGGAACATGTCGCGCGGGCCACGCGAGTGTCGCGATTCAACGGTGCCCTACACCTTTTCACGGAGGCGGCACATGAACAGCACAGCGGTGGTGGGCACCTGGACCCTGGAGTCGTGGGAGGTCGTGGATGCGAACGGGGCGGTGGACTATCCGTTCGGTCGGACACCCATCGGCTACCTCATGTACGACCCCGCAGGGCTACATGTCGGTGGCCTTCATGCCCGCGGGTCGCACGCCGTTTGGCGCGGCCGACATCCTTGGCGGGACATCGGAGGAAAAGAGCGCCGCCATCGGGACCTACATCGCCTACTGCGGCCGATACGAGGTCAACGGCGACCGGGTCTTCCACCACATCGACGCGAGCCTCTTCCCGAACTGGACCGGGGTGACCCAGGAGCGGATCGTCAACCTGACCGGGGACACGCTGCGCATCAGCACCCCGCCGCTGCTCATCAAGGGCAAGGTGCAGACCGCGCACCTGGTGTGGAAGCGAGCGCGACGCGGATAGAAGGCAGCGCCCCGAGTGCCGGAGTCCAGGGGGTATGGGGAAGGCATCATCGCCTACACTCTACCTCCCAATTGAAAGGGGTGCTCTCATGAAGACCAAGATCGTCATCGTACTGCTGGGTATCGCCGCCGTCCTCGCCTGGGCGGCGTGGTCTGTGCCCCAGACGGTCACCACGGCAGCCCGAAGGTCCAGCTGCCGAGCGGGGAGACCGTGTGGGACTTGAGCGGCGACTGGGACGCCTTTGTCGAGAACTACGGACCGGCGGCACGGTTTGGAATCTTTCCCACGGTGTGGAGAATCACGCAGACCGGCGGCGCCGTTACGCGCCATTCGCGTGAAGGACAGCCCGCCACCGGCGTACCTGGGACGAGCCGGGAGTCCCGGTTTGCAGGGGGATTTAGACACGACTGGGTTTAAGCGCGTTGCGATTGTGGCGCGGTGTCGGAGGAATCATCGCCCGTGCAAGGGGCAGCATCAGCGAGGACGGCAAGAAGATCCTCCTCGATGACGGGATCAATCGGCACGGGTCACCCTGACCCGGTCCGGGGATCGCACCCCGCTCGGTGGGGCTGTGGCGACTCGTCGCGTTCCAGCGGGAGTATCAGGCGACGGGCGAGCGCGAATACCCGATGGGCGGGACCGCGACGGGGTACATCCTCTTCCAGCCCGAAGGGCGTATGTCGGTGGTGATCACGGGGGAGGGACGGAAGGCCCCGACCACCGACCAGGATCGTGTCGGGCTGTTCAACTCCCTGGTCGCGTACACCGGCCCGTACCGCGTGGACGGCGCCAAGTGGATCACCACCGTGGAGGTGTCCGCGAACCCCGCCTGGGTGGGCACGGAGCAGACCCGGGCGTTTCAAATCAGCGGCGACCGCCTCCAAGAGATGACGGCCTGGGCGGCCCGGCCCGACAACCGGATGGCGCGGGCCGTGATCACGTATGAACGGGTGAAATAGCCAACGGAGCGGGGTGTTCAAATAGAGGGTGGCTGGTACTCATTTCGGTCGGCATCGCGGCGTCCGCCCATGCATTGGGGCGGGCGTAGGGAGGAGGGAACTGCCACGAACCGCTGGATGGTCATTGGTAGCATGTTGGTGGTCGCCGTCGTGCTCGTGACCGGAGTGGTGCTGGCCGCCGCACCCCCCACACCTGAACTCCTCGACCGGCTGGCCGCCCTGGACGCGAAGGTGGCGGCGCTCCAGACAAAGGTGACCGCCTTGGAGACCGAGGTCGCCGCACTGAAGTCCAGCCAGGTGATGGCGTTGAATAAGTACCTCACCGTCACCACGGGAGACCAGCCGAGGGCGCTCTTCTCGGGCCTGAATCTCCAACTCGTGAACGGAACGGGCCAGACCGACACGGTCAATGGCCGGGGGAACCTGATCCTCGGCTACGACCTCGCCCGGGCCGACGAGATGTACTTCTGCGCGGACGGCCAATTCACCGACAGGGAACCCTGCGAACGGGCGGGTCAGACGTGGGCCACCTCCCACAAGACCGGCTCGCATTACCTCGTGATCGGGGATCGGAACAATTACGCCCAGTACGGGGGGCTGGTGGTGGGGGCGTACAACACCAGCAATGGCCGCGCCGCCACTGTGACCGGGGGGCGGGAGAACAAGGCCAGCGGACCCTACGCCAGCGTCAGCGGGGGCACGGGGAACGCCGCACGCGGGCTGTACACCAGCGTGAACGGCGGTGAGTTCAACGCCGCGAACGGGAGCGCCGCCAGCGTGAGCGGGGGCACCTACAACATCGCGAACGGGCCGCACGCCAGCGCGAGCGGGGGCTCCAGCGCAGTGCGACCGGGCCACAGGATTGGGTGGCGGGCGGGCTGACCCAAGACCAATAAGTTCCGGCTTCTAGGCGCTATTTGGAGGTGCTCTCCCGCGGATAACCCGTATATAATACCCGAGAGCAGTTCGGGGACGCCGCCACATAGACAGGCTCTGCTTACGGCCGCCGCCCGCGGGCGGGCGCCGGCTGGAGCAGAGCGCGCGACCGAGGGCGAGACTGGGCGATGTCAGACCAGAAGTACCGACAGCGCGGGTACCAGGACGACGGCCGAAAGACGCCGCGGGCGCCTGCGGGCGCAAAATCCTCGTCCTCGCGCCGACCAGCCCGAGGGGCCGCGCGCCCTGAACCTGATGCAGTGGCGTGAGGTCATCCGGTGCGCGCGCTGCGCGGGCGAGCTGTCCAACGCAGACGTGAGCAACGCGCGGTGCGGCAAGTGCGGCGCCGAGCTCCACGCGTGTATGCAGTGCACGTTCTTCGATCCGGGCGCCCGGCTGCAGTGCCTGCAGCCGATTGCTGCGAGGATTGCCGTGAAGGATGCTCGCAACGACTGCACGCTCTGGAAGCCTCGAACGACCGTGGAGCGCGAAACGAAAGCCGCCGGTACCACCAGGTCCGGTCGGCAGGCCTTCGACGACCTCTTCAAGTAGCGCCGCCTGGCACGCCAGCTCGGGAACATCGCCAACCTCGCACGTCCGACAGCACCTGATCGGCCTCCCCACCGCCTTTTCGCCGGGCCCCCAGCTTGGTCCACGAGTTACCCCGACCACACCGCCCGCCGTTTGCAGAATGGCGGCTGAAAGCTCTCGTTTCTAAAGGCGTATGACCCCTGCGATGTTCAGCGTACAAGAGCCTTCGGGTCCCCCCTGGGGTTCGAACCCGCGGCATCCCCTGGATCATTTGCCAAGCTACTCCGCAGCGCGGAATAATGGCTACACCGCCCGCCGCGCTGCTCCGTTGGTGGGGAAGGCCCTCGCGCTTGCACCCGATGCGACGCAAGCGCTCGGCCCTCCCCCCGGGCCCCTCCGAGAGGGGCGGGCCGCCGCCCCTCGTCGGACTCTCCCCCGGACTGTGCGGTTCTGTTTGACGTGTCGCCTATTTTACGCACCGCACAGTAATTGGGGAAGCCGCTCGGCTCCCTTTTCGCGGAAGGCGGAATGATGTTCGGCTCGTCGAGTCGTACCGCGGTGAGGGCTCCCGGAGTCTGGCGATCCGATCGTGAGGCGCGGCAACCGGCAGGCTCACGGAACGTGTCTTCCCGGGGCGGCGAGGCACCAGTTGCTCGATGGTCCGTCCTGTGCTAGTTGTTTCCCACAGCCGACAACCCGATGTCGGCCACGTCTGATGTCACGCGGAACCTGACGGGGGCCGGCCATGTCAACTTTCGCGGCAGCGCTCTTTCTGCTCCTGACGGCCCTGTCGCTTCCCGCTTGGGCGGCCGAGACGGGCGGCCATCCGGCCTTCGGCCCCATCCTCTTCAGCCTGGGGATTCTCGTCCTCGCGGCCAAGTTCGCCGGGATGCTCAGCGAACGGCTGGGGCAGCCCTCTGTGCTGGGGGAGCTGCTGGTCGGCATCCTTCTGGGGAACGTGGCGTCCGCCCTCCTGATCGGCAGCGGCGTGGCCTTCGTCCGGTACGATCCTTCCCTGCAGGTCCTGGCGGAGATGGGGGTCTTGATCCTGCTCTTCGACGTCGGCCTGGAAGTGGACCTCCGCGCCATGGTGCGCGTCGGCCCCTCCGCGGTCCTGGTGGGCCTCATCGGGGTGGCGGCGCCCCTCGCCCTGGGGTGGGCCCTCGCGGCCTGGCTGCTGCCGCAGAGCCCCACGCTCACTCATGTCTTCATCGGCGCCACGCTCTCGGCGACGAGTGTCGGGATCACGGCCCGCGTCCTGAAGGACCTTGGGCAGACCCAGAGCCGGGAGGCGCAGATCGTTCTGGGGGCCGCCGTGATCGACGACATCCTGGGCCTGATCGTCCTGGCGATCGTCAGCGGCGCGGTGACGGCCGCCGCGAGCGGGGGGCCGGGCGTGTCCGCGGGCACGGTGCTCGGGATTCTGTTGCGAGCCGTGCTCTTTCTCGGGGGGACGATCGGATTCGGTCGGTACTTGTCGGCGCCGCTCATCCGCCTGGCCGCGTGGACGGGACAGCGTGGTTTCTTGCTCGTCGTCGGCCTGGCGCTCTGCTTCACCCTGGCCTACGCCGCCGAGCTGATCGGCCTGGCAGACATCATCGGGGCGTTCGCCGCCGGCGTCATGCTCGACCCCTACGGTGAGGGGGTTCACACGCCGGAGGAGGAGGCCACGCTCTCGGACCTGATGCATCCGCTCGGGATGTTCTTCGTCCCGCTCTTCTTTGTCATGATGGGCCTGCGGGTGGAACTGGGGAATATCGCGAACCGCGAGACCCTGATTCTGGGCGCCGGACTGGTGGTGGCCGCGCTGGTCGGCAAGCTGCTCGCCCCGCTCGGGGTGGTAGGTGGCGGAACGAACCGCCTGGCCGTCGGGATGGGCATGGTGCCTCGCGGAGAGGTCGGCCTGATCTTTGCCGGGGTCGGGAGCGGCCTCGTGCTCGACGGGGCGCCCATCATCTCGCCGGGGGTCTTCTCGGCCCTCGTGGTCATGGTACTGGTGACGACCCTGCTCGCCCCGGTGGGCCTCCGCTGGGCCTTTCGCCGGGCGGAGCCGCGGGCCCACGCGATAAGGAGTCCCGGGTGAGCACCGTCGGCCGGCCGGGCGGTATTTGTCCAGGAGTGACAGTTCGTCAGAAGGATGAAAAAGGGGACAGCGCAGCGCGAGCCCCTCTACCTCTTATCGGTCTAGCGGGGATGGGTTCGGTCGGGGTGGCCTGAGCATCTCATTCACGCGGACGACACAAAGCCCCACCGCTTCATTCCAACGTTGGGCGAGGCGGAGATAGGTTCGATGTCCGAGCCGGTCACGCCAAAGGGGTCTGCTGCAACGGGGGGCGACTCACCCGCGCGGAGCGTTCCCCGCGTCCGAGGGAGCTATTGGCCGTGGGTTGCGATGGCGGCGCTCATGGCGGGTAGCATCTATCAACTGCGCAGCCAGGGCCGCCTCTGGTGGTGCGCCTGCGGCCAACTGTCTCTCTGGTCGGGCAACATCTGGAGTCAGCACAACTCTCAGCACCTGATCGACCCGTACAGCTTCACGCACGTGCTCCACGGCATGGTGCTCTGCGGGCTGGTCGTGTGGGTTTGCCCACGATTACCATTCGCGTGGCGGCTCTGGCTCGCCGTGCTTATCGAAGCCGTGTGGGAGGTCGTCGAAAATACTGATTTCGTGATCCAGCGGTATCGGGCGGTGACGGCCTCGCTCGACTACCAGGGCGACACGGTCGCGAATTCGCTGGGCGACATCCTGAGCTTCGGCGTCGGGTTTGTGATAGCTCGCTACCTCGGGTTCTGGCGTTCGCTCGGGCTGTTCTTGGTGACGGAGGTGGTGCTCCTCGTTTGGATCAAGGACAGCCTCCTCCTAAACGTTCTGATGCTGCTGTATCCGGTTGACGCGGTCAGGGTCTGGCAACTGGGCCACTGATGCCCATGCCCACGAAGGTCTCTGCGCCGAACGCCTACGCGCCCACCCTCGAAACGGCCTCCCCTCCGCAAGCGACAGAGTCCTCCCCCACACCGCGGGGTCGCGGGATCACGGGACCATGGATGGTTGGGAAGCATGTCGTTCGAGTCCCTGGCGCTTCCCCGTGCAGACCCGATATAGGCCCGGGATCGCGCGGGTGCTGTTGAACCGACGACTGGGGCGTGACTGCGCGGCGACCCGACACATGGGCGACGCGCCGCTCCCCTGCCCTTGCGGGCGGAATCGGTTGGGTTCCCCCTGATTCGCGTCCGGTCTCGTCAGCGGGCTCCCGCCTCGGCGCCGGAGGAGACCCCCTTGACGTCGATGAAGCGGCGGCGCACCGCTCGCAGGAAGCGCGTCGCCGGATAGCCCAGGATCAGCGCGATGGCGGGGGTGTGGTTGGGTGGGATGCCCACGCGCCGACAGAGCGCCGGATTCCGCTGCAGCATGGGGGCTGCGCCGCCGATCATGGTGGTGCCCAGGCCCAGCGCCTCGGCCGCCAGCATCGCGTAGGTGCACGCGATGGTCGTGTCGGCCAGGTCGGCATAGGGGGAATGGTGGAACACCAGGACTGCCGGCGCGTCGTAGAAGAGGAGGTCTCGTCCCTGGCGGTGGCCTTCGACGTACATCTCGGCGAGCGGCCGGATGAATGACCGGAACCGCTCGTAGGTGGTCGTCCGGACGAAGGGGCGGAGTGCGGTGAGCAGCCACGGCCGGACCACCTTCAGGAACCCGGCGTACCCCTGGATGATCCCGGCCGCGAGTTGGCGGACCTCTGCTCGGCCGCGGACCACGACGCAGCCCACATCCCAGGGAGGGACCCCCATCGGCCCGGACGCCGCCAGGGCGACGATGCGCTCCAAGAGCGCCGAATCCACGTCCTGGTCGGTGAAGCGGCGCACGCTGCGGCGCGCCTGCAGCAAAGCGGCGAACGCCTCGGCCGTGGCGCGTTCGTTGGGAGGCGGCAGCGGCATCAGGTCCGCCGGGGACAGGCCGCGGCCCATCACGATCACGCTCTGCTCCGGGCACGCCATCATGCAGTGCCCACACGCGATGCACCCGAGCGGACTGTCCGCGTGGATCGTCACGTGGTCGGCATCCAGCCGGAGCACGTCGGTGGGACAGATCTGTGCGCAGCAGCCGCAGTCCGTGCAGGTGGTGCGGTCGATGGTGACGACCCCGGCTTCCGGGTAGCGGCTGTGGATTACGGCCACGGGCGACTTCCTTTCGTGGTCCCCCTGTTCGCAGGACAGAGGGCGACAACGTCCCGGATCGCCGCGAGCAAACGCCGGCACGCCTGGCGCCAGCGAGCGCGCGTCACGGGCGGCGCCGCCATACCTGCCAGGCGTTCTTGACCATGCCGGTGGCGGCGCGGACCTGGTAGGCAAACCAACTCTGGTAGGGCAAGGTGTAGTCCGGCACGGGCTCCATGGCGACGGCCCGTCGATCGCCACACGCCACCACGCACAGGCCGCAGCCGATGCACCGCGCCGCCAAGTGCCGGCGTGTCCGCTGGGGCACGTCCATGGACAGCGCGCCCATCGGGCACTGCGTGGCGCATTGGCCGCAGGTGGTGCAGCGGGTGTCGTCAAACCGCGGCCGGAAGTGCGCCGGCGCGATGACCCCGGGCGCGTTGAACTCGGTGACCATCCGCATGGCGTGGCAACAGCAGCCGCAGCAGGAACAGGAGGCCTGCCCTTTGGCGGCCTCGGCGTTGATGATCCACGTGACCAGCCCGTGTGATTCGGCTTCCCGCTTGATCTCCAGCACATTGTTCCTGGACACCGGTCGCAGCCAGCCTTGCTGGATGCCCTGCTCGGCAAACTGGCCCATCACGGTGCAATTTCCCACGGGCTTGTCGCAGCCTCTGCCGGCGACCTGCATGGTCATCCGGCACTGGCACTGGCCGACTCCGAAGACGGTGTAGCGGTCCAGCACAACGTCCAAGCGGTCCGACGGCAGCGCCATGGGGTGGGCGTCAATGGTGCTGCCGACCGCGAGCGCGCGGACAAACGGTGACGGGCGCGTCTGCCCCTGCTGATAGTCTGTGATGTATCCGGTCGCGTACAGCGCTTCGAACAGCTCCGCGAAGCGCCGATGCCAGGGAGAGAGAGCCTTCGGAGATTCGCCGATGAGTACCATCTCGAAGATGCCGGGCATGATGGGCATCAGGCGGTATTTCTGCCCCCCAGGCGGCCCGCTGGCGGCAATCGCGCGCTTGACCCCGGTGAGCCGCTGGAGGATCGGCTCGATCTGGTCGACAGGCCGGTGCTCTGCTGTGGCGAGGTCTGCGGCACTCATCCCCACGAACTGCCGCAAGTGCCGCACGACACCCGCCTCCTCTTCGCTGAAGAGGTGCTGGACGAAGGCCACGAGCTCCTCGCAGACGGGCGGCCCCGTCAACAACGGGCTCGCCAGCTTCTCTGCGACCTGGAGGTGGACGGCGGCCACCCCGCGGAAGTCGGAGAGCTTCCTGGGCCGGATCGTTCGGGGGCGCGGAGTGGTTGGTCCGATGACTCCCTCGGTCACCGCGATCACCCGCCGCGGGGCCTGTTCTGCCATGTTGACGCTCCGTCCTCCGGCCCAGGATGGACCAGGCATTGATCTCTGCGGTGGTATTGGACGCCACCGGGGATACACCCACACGCGAGGTGGTAACGGAACCCCGGAAGCCACGATATCCGTCACGCCGGAGAGTCGGGAACCTCGGCGGGAAACCTAGCGGAGCGGTCGAGGAGTGTCAACGGCAATCCCCGAAATGCGCGATCACAGAAGGAGGGTGGGTGTCACGCGGGGAATGTTCGACCCCCCTGGTCGCGTTGGGGCCGCACACCATCAAGCCCTCGGCCTGGGCAAACTCCACGGACGGAGAGATGGCCGGCAACTGGTGTTCCGCCGCGAGACACCGGGCTGCAGCGTTCCTCCGGGGCACACTCCGACTCCGACCGTTCGGAGTCCCCTCCGATATTTCGTGCGATTTCCCACGATGGCTCGATTGAGACTGTGTTGTCACAGAACACCTAACTAATTGAATTTGAATAACTGATACCTCGTCTTGCCCAACGTACCGCTCGACGGATCCGGCCTTGCATGTTTGATGGACCCCCGGAATCAGGGTGCGGGCCCGTGGGGTGAATGTGGATATCCCGCCCCCGCCATCACAGCGGGTCCGCGGAATCGTATTCCAAGCAGGGTCTTGCCTCGGATTGCAACAGAGGACGCCATGAGAGATCGCGTGACGGCTCCACGACGCCTCCTGATCATCGATGATGATCCCTCCTGTCGAACGACGATGGCGTGCCTGCTCCGAGCACTCGGCCACACGGTGAACGCGGCCGAGAGCGGGTCGGCCGGACTCGCACTCCTCCGGCAGACGCCGGTGGACCTGCTCCTGACGGATCTCACCATGCCGGGCCTTACCGGTTGGGACGTAGCCCAGCTCGCGAAAGCCATGCACCCACGCCTTCCGGTGGTCCTCGTGACCGGGGCCGCGCAGACCATCCCCCATGACCAACCGGAGCGGCAGTTCGTTGACGCGATCCTGGGGAAGCCGTGCGGGGTGGCGGCCATGCAGGCCGTGATTGACCCGCTGACCCGGGACCGCGCCGATGCCGCGCATTCCGAAAGCCCCGAGGGGGCGGGGGTCGCGCCCGTGCGGGCCTGGCAGACCAGCACCCCTGGTGCCGGAACGCGGTAGGCCGCTTCCCATGCCGTGCGGGTCCACCAGGACCTGGAGTCCCGGGTGGGCGGCGTGCCACGTCGGGGCGCCGCAACAAACCCGCGTTGCGCACCCGTCCAACCCACGAGGACGCGCCCATGGCCACCATCGTCGAGTACACGGATCGGAAGCCGCCGCAGAACCATTATCCGCAGCGCATCATCTCCCCCTCTCGGTCCGGGCCCTGCTGCTATGCGGCGATGGAAGACCTCGGGAGACCGCAGGAGGCGGAGCGGTGGACGTTTCGGTATCAGCGGTGCCGGACGTGCGGGTTCACCATCCGGGTGATCCTATGTGCGCGCCCGGATGGCGCCCTGGTCGCGCGCCTCCGCGAGACGCTGGCCCACGCGTTCCAGCGCAATGTCCCCGACTGACCGCGGGGACCCGCGCAAGGCGGCAGATCGCCCCGTCATGGGGGGCGCGGGAGGAAATCGGGATGGCACGCAGAAGCAGTTCATTCCCCGGCCACCCCACACCCCCCAGGGTGTGCGCCCTGATCATCGTGGCCCGGGACCAAGAGGACCTGCGGCAGGCGTTGGGTCGCACGGTCGGGTCGTGCGCCACGGTGCAGATTGTCCGTGACCGCCGGCACGGGGAGCGCCGCCAGGGCGACCAGCGGCCGGCAGCGGAGCGCCGGCACGGGGAGCGCCGCCACGTGCCGGCCCCGGCGGAAGACCCCCAACTCCGCCAGTATGTGGTGGCGCGCCCATGGGATCGTGCGCCGCGGGACTGATGGCGGCCGGACACACCCCATTAACCCGGGCCGGCCCGGCCGGCACCATCATGTCGTTATGCAGAACACACGTCTGAGGCAACGCGCAGGATCGCCTCGATACTCGCATTGATGTCGTGGTCCGTGGTCGCCCACGACGAGACACTGATCCGCATCGCCGTCTGTCCCTGCCAGACCGTGCCGCCGCACCAACAGGTACCGTCCTTCTGGATCGCCGCGATGACATGCCGCGTCGTCTCAGGATCGCCAAATGCCACCAGGACCTGGTTGAGCACTACCTCATTGAGCACTTGGTAGCCGGCACGGCGCAGGGCGGTGGCCATGCGTTGTGCGCGGGCGCAGGAGGTTTCGATGAGCGCGGCGAGCCCGTCGGTTCCGAGAGAGCGAAGCGCGGCCCAGATCTCGACCGCGCGAGCGCGCCGGGAGAGCTCCGGGACGAAGAGGTGGGGATCGCGCGTCTCGCCCTCGATGAGGTAGGCGGCGCTCGACGACATGGCGGCGTTGAGGTGACGCGGCTCCCGGACGAAGACGAGCCCGCTGTCGTACGGGACGTTGAGCCACTTATGGGCGTCGGTGGCCCACGAGTCGGCCTCGTCGAGCCCTTCGGCGAGGTGCCGTCGCTCGGGCGAGGCGGCGGCCCACAGGCCGAAGGCGCCGTCGACGTGAAGCCACGCCCCCGTCCCGTGGACCCGTGCGGCAATCGCGCGCGCGGGGTCGCACGCGCCGGTATTCACGTTGCCGGCCTGGATGCAGACGATGGTGGGTCCCTCCACGGGCGGGATCTGTCGAGGGACGATCCGACCTTGCCCGTCGACCGGCACCCTGACCACGCGGTCGCGACCAAGGCCGAGCATGCTCACCGCCTTGAGGAGGCTCGCATGGACTTCTTGACCCACGATCATCGTAATTTCAGGCGCGCGAAACAGGCCCTGGGCTTCAACATCCCATCCGTGCGCCTGCAGGACGGCGTGGCGGGCCGCCGCCAGGCCGGTAAAGTTGGCCATCGTGGCGCCCGTCACGAATCCTACCTCGGCCTCCCGGGGCAAGCCGAGGAGGGACGTGAGCCACCCGCGGCAGACCTTTTCCAGTGTGGCGTTTACCGGCGACGCCACCTCGAGGACCGCGTTCTGGTCCCAGGCTGCAGCGAGGACGTTGGCCGCCAGCGCCGCTGGCAGGCTCCCACCGATCACGAACCCGAAATACCGACCGCCGGCCGATGCCACCGTGGCGGGGGACCCGATCGCGTCGAGCTCGTGGAGGACTTGGGCTGGTTCGATTGGGTGCTCCTGGAGCGTGGTGGCGAAGCCGTTCAGCGCGGCCAAGGCGGAGGGAGCAGGAAACACCGGCCGCCCCGGCAATCCGTCCAAGTAACGCTGTGCTCGCTGAGTCGCCTCCGACAGAATGTGCTGCATTGGGAGTGACCTCCTGGAAGCATGGGATCGGTCAACGGCAGATCGGGATGTCACATGGTTTTCGTATAACACCGCGATTCGCAGGAGGAGGGGGGAGTTGAGCGTTAACGCGAGCGTATCCACGGAGTTTCGCGGTGTCAACCCCAATCGCGCTCCTTCCAGGCCGTCGTGCCTGTCATGCCAAACGACGGCATCCGTCTCCACCTCGCAGTCGTGGTGGCACGAAGAGTAAGGGCCCGCACGCGAAGGGTTCGCAGGGCGGACCTACGCATGCTGGCGGGAGAAAGTGTCGCTGGTGCCGACCCCCGGCGGCGCCGGGTACCGCGGTCGGCCTGAATCGTCGCGTATTTCAATTGACACCGCACCAGTCCTCTATTATCTATAGTCCGCAGTCGCATCATCCGGCGTCGCCGGAACGCCGCGGCGTTCCACCCCCTCCCGCACGCCGGGTCCATGCGGTGGATCTCCAGTGTCACAGACCATCACTCCTCGTCCGCCGGGCCATCGGGCGCGCGCCCACGCTTGGCAGGACGACGGGCCACGGGGCAGGCGCCTTCGCATGTGCGGGCGGAGGTATCGGTCCTTGGGCGGGCGGCGACCGGGCTGGGGTCGCCGCGGACCGCCCCAAACAGACCCACGCCGCGGGATTCCCCGTGGCGTCGATGCCGAGCCGCACGAAGGAGGGGGTGGCAATGTCAATCTCGCGGAGTTTCCTGGTGGCGGCGGTGCTGCCAAGCATCCTCGCAACGGGGATGACGGTATTCGCGCAGGGCATCACCGATATGAAGAAGGGTGACGGTGGGAGTGCGGTCCAGGGGTCGGCGGGGCCGGGCGGATCGGCGGATGCGGCGTCGGATCTCGATCGCTGCGACAAACCCATGGGGACGGTGGCCGTGGTGGAGCCGCAGGCGCACGTCTTGGCGGGGCTGGCGCGGTACAAGCTGGGATCCCCGACCGGCCTCATTCGCCTGATGGTCCAACAGTCCAATTGCTTCCTCGTGGTCGAGCGCGGCGTGGGCATGCAGAATCTGATGCAGGAGCGCGCACTCGCGGCGTCCGGGGAACTCCGGCAGGGTTCCAACATGGGCGGCGGGCAGATGGTGACCGCCGATTACGTCCTGACCCCCGCGGTGGTCTTCTCGGAGAATAACGCCGGTGGCGTCGGCGGCGGGGTTGCCAGCCTGTTCGGCACCGGCGGGCGGGTCATCGGGGCCCTCGCGGGCGGGCTGCAGTTCAAGGAAGCCCAGACCAGCATGCTGCTTGCCGACGCCCGTTCCAGCCTGCAGGTGGCCGCAGCCGAGGGTAGCGCCAAGAAAGCCGACTTCCGCCTCGGCGGGCTCTTGGCGGGCGCCGGGACGGCGGGCGCCCTGGGTGGCTACGCCAACACGAACGAGGGCAAGGTGGTAGCGGCCAGTTTCGCCGACAACTACAACGGGGTCGTCCGCTCCGTCCGCGGCAACCCGAGCCTCCAGCGGGACGTCGCCTCGCTGGCCGAGGAAGCCGGCAAGCGGACCAAGGCCGGCGCCGTCTTCAACGAAGGCGACGTCCTCCGCCCGAAGCTCGCCACGGTGAAGCTCTTGGCCCAGCCGTCCGAGCAGAGCGACGCGGTCGCGACGCTCGCCAAGGGTGACGAGGTGATCTTTCTTGGCAAGGAGCAGGACGGCTTTCTGAATGTGGAGTCCGCCAAGGGAGGCGGCTGGATCAAGAAGGTGCTCGTCGGCCGCTAGGGGCGCCGTCCCCGGACGCTCCGCGCGGGATATGGAGCAGGCGCTCTACGAGAAGGTCCTTGCTCCGGCGATCCGCCACGCCTACGAGGCGGGGACGCGCTACCGCGACATCCGGGACGCGGTCCGGCCGGTGTGGAAACCCTGCGAGTGGAAGTCCTCTGCTATCGGATTACTGGTCCCACTGGGGGGGTGGCAAGGCCTCTGGTATCATCGCCGCTCCTCCTCCCGGGGTCGGGCCTGCAGCATCGCCTGAAGGAGCGTGTCAGGCGCCTGCGCGCCTGACACCGCGGTGCGGCGATTGAAGATAAAGCAGGGCACCCCGTTGATGCCGGCCTGCCGGGCTTCGAGGTCGGCCCCCAGCACTTCCTCCCGGCCATCCTCGGAGGCCAGGTGGGCGGCCAGTGCCGCGCGATCCAGGCCGGCATGTTCGCCGACGCGAGTCAGCACCGCCCGGTCGGTGAGGTCGGCACCCTCCAGAAAATAGGCGCGGAAGAGATGTTCCGCGACCGCGTCTTCGCGCCCCTGCTTCGCCCCGTAGAGCATGACCCGGTGCGCGTTGAGCGTGTTCGGTTGCACCGTGATGCGGTCGAACGCGAAGTCGATGCCGACTTCCCTGCCGACGCCCGCCACGCGCGCGTAGCTGTGGGCGTGGCCGGGGCCAAACTTGCGCTCGAGGTATTCCTGCCGCGGAATGCCCTCGGCCGGTAAGTCCGGGTTGAGCTGGAACGGCAGCCAGCGCACGGCCGGCCTCTCCTCATCGGGCCTGCGGTCGTGGTACATCCGCAGCGCGGATTCCAGGCGCCGCTTGCCGATGAAGCACCAGGGTCAGACGATGTCCGAGACGATTTCGATGGTGAGCGTGGGCTCGGTCTGCATTCGCTGGTCCTTTCTGCTGGAAGTGCCCGCGAGTGGTCCTGGCGCGGATTGCGCGCTGCAGGACGTGTATACTATACCGTCGTAAGGGCCCTTTGTTGACCTATTCATGGCAGCGAGGCGGAGAGAGGTCTTGATCGGAGTCGCCTGACTCGGCAGCGCGTCGAACGCTGACAACTGCCGTGACGGACCATCACCGGCCGATTACGAGGGGTTTCCGGAGGGCCAGTTCACTCGACCTCGCGAAGACACGCAAGATACTCCGCCTTCGACATCTTCGGCGTGAAGTCGGCCAGGATGCGATTTGCCACTGTCGCATGGTCGGCGAGAAGGTCCACGGCCGTCATCGCCATGGCTTTGGCCGGGACGATGTAGGCCTGCTCCTCGTCGGCCACGCCGTAGGCGGCGGTGTGGAGGCCGCCATGGAACCCGCCGGACTTCACCTCGACCATCGGCATCAGGTGGGAGAGATCCCCGGTGTCCGAGGAACCCGTGATGTGCCCCTCGATCTCCAGGCGGTCCGGACCGATCAGCGCGGAAAAATTGTCGGCCAAGAGGCCCGTCACGGCAGTCTCCTTGATGCGCGGCAGGTATCCGGGAAGTGTCTGGATCTCCACCTCCCCGTCCAGCGCCATGGCCGCCGCTTTCAGCGCTCGATTGATCTTTCGATTTGCATCCTGAATCGCTTCCACGGTCTTGCCGCGGACGAACATCTCCATCCGGACGTCCTCGGGGACGATATTCACCAGATCCCCACCCCGCGTCACGATCTGATGGACGCGGATCGTGTCGTCGTCCCGGAAGGTCTCTCGCTGCGCGTTGATGTTCATGATCGCCAGCGCCATGATGTTGAGCGCGTTGATCCCCTGCTCCGGCGCCACCCCGGCATGGGACGCCTTGCCCTTGAACCGGATCATCTTGGCGACGAAGCCGTTGCTGGTCGACCCGTGCAGCAGCTTCGGCCCGGGCGAAAACGCCGCCGCGTGGACCAGCATCGCCATCTGGATGTCGTCCATGTGGCCCAGCCGGACCAGCTCCGCCTTCCCGCCCAGGAACTCGATCTTCCCCTGTCGCTTGAGCTCCAGACGGTCTGCGATCTCCACGAACTCCTCGGCCGGCACCGCGAAGCAGGCGACGCGGCCCGCGAGTTGCTCCATGACCCCCGAGCTCTTGAGACCCAGCCCCGCCCCCACGCAGGTCGCGATCTGCGCGTTGTGCCCGCAGGTATGGGCGGCACCCGTCGTCTTGTCCCCAAAGGGGGCGTCCGCGCAGAGCAGGGAGTCGAGTTCGCCGAGGATCCCGACCGTCGGCCCCGCTGCGCCCCCCGTCAGGATGCCTTTCACCCCGGTGATCGCAAGCCCCTCCTGGCACGGAATGCCGTGGGCGGCAAACATCTTCGCCACCGTCGCGGCGGTCTTCTGCTCCTTGAACCCCAGCTCCGGGTTGTCCCGGATCGTCCGCCCGAGCGCGATGATGACGTCGCGATGACCATCAATCGTGTCACACACCCGGCGCTTCATTTCGCTGCGATCCATACGCCCCTCCCCTTCCCACAAGACGGCGTCGCCTCGATAACGGACGTCACGGTACGTTCGCAGGAGTGCGCCGTTGTTGACTCACCCGGTTGCGTCTTGCGGCCGCGGCGTGTCACGCTTTGTTTCGACGGCCGGCGAACGCCGCGAATAGTCTCATACCGGGGCGGCGTAACGTACATAAAAACGACCATAGGAGTAAGCCGTTGTTAAGGAATTACTTGACCGGAGAAATCCGGGAACGGCATAAGGAGCCGTAACGAAATAGAAAGAGATGGACCAGGTAATTTCGTAACGGCTCCTAACCCCCGCCTACGCCTCCAGCGACGTGATGCGGAGGAGCCCGCCCAGGATCGTGAGCGGATGGGGTGGACAGCCGGAGGTGAAAAGGTCCACGGGGACGATGCCGGCGGCGCCGTTGTGCGCTCCGAGGTGGTCGAGGTAGGGCCCGCCCGAGATGGCGCAGGCGCCGACGGCGATCACCACGCGGGGCGGCGGCAGGGCGCGGTAGGTCTTCTCCAGCGCCAGCGTCGGTTTTCGGTGACCGGCCCGGTGATGAGGAGGCCGTCGGCATGCCGCGGGGAGGCCACGATCTGGATTCCGAACCGTCCGAGACGGAAAGTAAAACCAATTCGGAATAACCATGGAGTGCTACCTGTCATACTTATCAAGGTAGCCCGTCCCGTATTCCAGCCGCTAGCCCTCCACCGTCGGCGGGGGCAGGGCGCGGATGCGCACTTGATGTTGTGTCACGACCGCGAACTGTCCCACCCATTCTGTTGTGCTTTCGAGCACCTCCAGAACACGTCGATTGTCCTGGTCGGGATTGGCTCCTGCAAGTCGGAACAAGATCACCCCGCAGTCGGCCAGAAGACGGGCGCGGAAGGCGAGCTCGCCGAAGTCCTTGTCTTGCGTCACGACCAGACGGCGCTCTTGTTGAGCCCTGACCAGGACATCCTCGTCGGGCAGCCCCTGCAGCGATTCTTTCGCGGACAACACATCGTGCCCGCGCTCGCGGAGAGTTCGGATGACGGTGCGCGACATGTTCTCGTTCAAAAGGAACCGCACCAGACGCCTCCGATCACGCAGGTATCAGATAAATTCGCTCGGTTCTGAGTAGTTCGCTGGCGTAGGCGAGACACGCTCGGATGTCCTCCCGAGTCAGATGGTCGTATTCCTTGAGGATCTCTTCGACGGTCCAGCCGCGAGCGAGCAGGTCCACGACAAACTCGACCGCGATCCGAGTCCCCTTGATAGTCGGCTTCCCCACTAGGACCTTTGGGTCCACGACAATGTGTTCTTGCCAGTCCATGTCGCACTCCTCTGTCCGCGTTCCTGTAGAGCAACTTCACCGCACAGTGCACGCACCCCATCGAAGGGTAAGCGATCCCCTCGCACGCGTCAACTGGTCTCGGCCAGATAGCGGGCGCTGTTCGCCTTGGTCCGAGATTGCTCTCGGCCAAGGCCGCGAGCACGCCCAGGAGAGAACAGGGAATGCGGAGACGGGACGCGGGATTCCAAAGGTCCCAAGAGTGGCGTGTCGGTGTGCGCGAGCATACCTCAGCGGCCTAACCGCCTGTTCGCTCTTGGCGTCTTTGTAGATTGAGGTGCCCATCTTTGGCGTCGATCCGAGCCTTGGTGCGCTTGGCGCCCTTGGCGGTTCGCGCCCCTTTTCGGATTGCGGCGCATCTTGGTGTCTACACCTCCAGCGACGTGATGCGGAGGAGCCCGTCCAGGATCGTCAGGGGGTGGGGAGGACAGCCGGGGATGAAGAGGTCCACGGGGACGATGCCGGCGGCGCCGTTGTGCGCTTCGGGGTGGTCGAGGTATGGCCCGCCCGAGATGGCGCAGGCGCCGACGGCGATCACGATGCTGGGGCGGCGGCAGGGCGTCGTAGGTCTTCTCCAGCGCCAGCTTCATGTTCTCGGTCACCGGCCCGGTGATGAGCAGGCCGTCGGCATGCCGCGGTGAGGCCACGATCTGAATGCCGAATCGTCCGAGGTCGAAGACGATCGTGCTCAGCACGTTCACGTCCGCCTCGCAGGCGTTGCACCCGCCGGCCGAGACCTGGCGCAGCTTGAGCGAGCGCCGGAAGAGAGACAGTCGGACGGGATCGGACGGCGCCTGCGGCGCCGGCTGCGGGTCTCGCAGGACCAGATCCTCCCGCGCCCAGGCGGCCAGGCGGTGCTCGCGGGTGAATCGGAGCGCCTTCTCCGGACAGGCCGCCGCGCAATCGGCACAGAACAGGCAGCGCCCCATGTCCAGCGTCAGCGCCCTGTCCGTTCCGCCGATTGCGCCGGTGGGACAGGCGGCGACGCACGCCCGGCAGTCCGGCGGGCACGCGGCGCCGTCGATGACCGGCCGGCCGCGGAACCGGTCCGGCAGGACCGGCTCGCCGTCGGGATACGCCATGGTCCGGTATCCCTGCCGGATGCGCTCGACGAGCTCTCTCAGCATCCGCGCCCTCACAGGTCGTGTCCGCAATAGGACAGGTTGAAGCTCTTGTTGCACAGCGGGAAGTCGGAGATCTCCTGGTCGCGCAGCGCCATGGCCAGCCCCATCCAGTTGTGGAAGGAGGGGTCCACGACCTTGTAGTGCGCGAGCCGCCCGTCGCCGTCCGTCATGGCGACGTGGCAGATCTCGCCGCGCCAGCCTTCGACCAGCGAGACGACCATCTGATCCGGCGCACAGCGGTCCCACCGCGGCACGGATCGGACCGTCCGGCAGGGCCCGCAGCTGGTCGCGGATGAACGCCGCCGACCGCTGGATCTCCAGCCAGCGGACGTACGCCCGGGCGAACACGTCGCCGCTCTGCCAGCGTCGACACCGGAATCTGCGCGAAGCCGGGAAATGCCCGCCGGGAAATCGAAGCGCACGTCCCGCTCCAGCCCCGCAGGCCCGCGCGGCCGACGCCGACCAGTCCCAGCGCCTCCGCGATCTCCCGCGACACCGGGCCGGTCTCCTCGAACCGGGCCAGCACCGACGGCGACTCCCACAGCAGGTTGACCGCGCCGGCCACGTCCTTGCAGCGTCCGGTCGAGCCGGTCGCGCGAGCTCGGCGACGCGCCCCGCTTCCAGGTCGAACCCCACGCCGCCGGGCCGGACCAGGCCGCGGCCGAACCGGCTGCCGCAGAGCAGCGCGCGTCAGGTTCAGGAAGTCGCCGCGCAGCCGCCCGCAGAACGAGGCGGTGGGCAGATACCCCACGTCGCCGGCCAGCGCCCCGAGGTCGCCGGTGTGATTGGCCAGGCGCTCCAGCTCCAGGGCGATGCCGCGCAGCGCCTCGGCGCGCGCGGGGACGCGGCACCCGGCCAGCGCCTCCACCGCCTGGCAGTAGGCCGTGGCATGGCCGATCGTCGTGTCGCCGGCCAGCGTCTCCATGTAGTGGATGCGTCCGCGGCGTCGGCCCGCCGACCAGGGCCCGCTCGACGCCGCGGTGCTGGTAGCCCAGCGAGATCTCCAGGTGGAAGACGCGTCTCGCCGTGGCACTGGAAGCGGAAGTGCCCCGGCTCGATGACCCCGGCGTGGACCGGCCCCACCGCCACCTCGTGGACCTCCTCGCCCTCCACCCGGAAGAAGTCGGTCACGCACGGCAGGATCGCGTCCGCCGGCGGCTCGGCCCCAGGCGTCGCGGCCCGGACCGGTACGAGCGGTGGAACCGGATGGGCTTGAGCCAGGGATGGCCCTCCGGCGCGGACGCCCCACTGCTCGGCGATCTCGCGCTCGAACCAGTGGGCCTGCGGGCAGTCGGGCGTCAGCGCCGGATAGTCGTCTCGAACGTCGGTCGAGAGGAGCGACAGCATCCCGGTTTCCGCCTGCGCCAGCACCAGCAGGATCCGGATCGCCTCGTCGGGGCGTGGCATTCCGAAGAGCGCGACGATTCGCGCACCGGCCGCAACCGCCGCCAGCGCGTGCGCCCGAAAGTCTGCCATCCCGACCTGCGGCACTGCGCCGCAGGGACACGCTTCCCCGTTGTGGACGCGCAGGACGGGCGCCTGGCTCATGGGCGGCCCCCGACCACGGCCGCCGCGGCTTCCAGCGCGCTGCCGAGCGGGCCCGGCATCCACAGGCCGAGCACCAGGAGGAGCGCCAGCGCCCCCGCACACGAGCACGGCGTCCGCCGCGCCGCCGGCCTGCGGCTCGGGTCTGCAGATCTCGTCGCCCCAGGCGACCGCTATCGCGTGCCGCAGCGCCCCGACGAACACGATGCCGACGCCGACCAGGAAGAGGGCCAGCACCACGAATGCCCGGTCGGCGGCAGCCGCGCGGAGGATCTGGAACTCGCTCATGAAGATCGCGAACGGGGCGACGCCGATGAGCGCGAGCAGCCCCCCGCAGAAGCCGACGCCCCAGATCGGCGACCGGCGCATGGCCCCGGACAGCGCGCCGAGGTCGTGGGTGCCATACATCTGGCCCAGCCGCCCGATCGAGAAGAAGGCCAGCGACTTGCCGACCGAGTGGTTCAGCGCATGCCAGAGCGCCGCGAAGACGCCCACCCCGCCGAGCCCCAGGCCGAGAGCAGATGATGCCCAGATGCTCCACGCTGGAGTAGGCCAGGAACCGCTTCCCGTCTCGCTGGAAGACGATGAAGGCCGCCGCCACCAGGATCGAGGCGACCCCGAACGCCACCAAGAGCTGCCGCCCCCAGCCGGCGTCGCCGGTCGCCGCCTCCACCAGCGGCAGGTACCGCGCGATGCAGTAGAGCGCGGCGTTCAGCATGAAGCCGGAGAACAGCGCAGAGACGGGCGCCGGGGCCTGACTGTGCGCGTCCGGCAGCCAGCTGTGGAGCGGCGCCAGCCCCGCCTTGGTGCCGTAGCCCACCAGCAGGAAGAGAAAGGCCAGCTTCATGGAGCCGGGTCCGAGCCGGGCCGCCGAGGCCTGAAGGCTCGTCCAGAGCAGCATCTCCGAGGCGCCGATCCCCAGGTGCTGCGCGGAGGCCGCCACCAGCAGTGTCCCGACGAACGCGAAGGCCACACCGACGGAGCAGACCACCAAGTACTTCCACATCGCCTCGAGCGACAGCGGGGTCACGTGGACGCAGATCAGGAAGGCGGTCAGCAGCGTGGTGGCCTCGATGCCGACCCACATGATGCCGAGGTCGTTGGACAGCAGCACCGCCGCCATCGCCGCCGCCGACCCGAACCAGAGCGTGCCGAATCGACGTGCCGACCGGCGAGAGAGGCTTCCCGTCGCGGTTTCCGCCCGGAAGTATCCCCAGGCATACACCGAGCTCGCGCCGAAGACGAGGGCGAGGACCGCCAGGTGGTAGGCGGACAGCGCATCCAGCCGCAGCCAGCCCGTGGCGGTCACCAGCGAACCGCAGGCGAAGGCATCCCAGGCGGTGGCTCCCGCGAGGCAAGCCCAGCCGGCGCCCCCGATCGAGACGAGGACCAGGATCCCCCGGGCGGAGCGCGGCACGAGGCACCCCGCTCCCAGGACGGCGGGCAGGAGCAGGACAGACCAGAGCAGCGTGTCGGGCATCACCGGATCAACCCCTCAGCCGGTCCAGTTGATCGACGTCGATGTGGTCGAACTCACGGCTGATGTGATAGGCCGCGATGCTCATGATGAACACGGCCACAAAGATGTCCATGAGGACGCCAAGCTCTACCAGGAGCGGCACGCCGCCCACCAGGGCGACGCCGAACGCGTAGATACCGTTCTCCACCACCAGGTAGCCCAGCACCTGGGTGACCGCCGTGCGGCGGCTGACGATCAGGAAGAGCCCGACCAGCAGGGTCGCCAGTCCGGCCGGGACCAAGAGGGGGGCGTGTCCGGTGGCCGAGGCCGGCAACGCCAGCCGCGCGTCCACCCAGACCGCGAACGCCAGCGCCGCGACCCCCACCATGACGGAGAGCGTGTGGCCGACGAACGGCTCGACCTCCCGGCGCACGCCCGACTCGCGCAGGACGCGTCGCAGGAGCCAGGGGAAGACCCCGCCCTTGAGGAGCATGCTGCCGACGGTGAGGCTCCACGCCCGGACCCATCCCTCGTCGCCGTGCAGGAGAACGGGCAGCAGGCTGACCACGGCCCCTTGCAGCGCGGCGATGGTGATGCAGCTCCGCAGCCGGCTCGATCCCAGCAGCAGCAAGTCGGTGATCACCAGCAGGGCGATCACGCCCTCCACGCCGACGCTCATCGCTTCACCTCAAGACGAGCACGACGGCCAGCACCGCCAGCGCCGTCGCCCCGACCAGCAGCTTGGGGATCCGCAGAAGACGGAGGCGCGCCATCGAGGACTCCACGACGCCGATCACCACCGCCAGGATCAGCATCCCCGCGAGGAATGCCCCCAGATCGAGCAGCGGATTGCCGGTCCGAACGGGCACCGCCATTCCGACCAGAAGCGCGCCCAGCGCCCAGAGCTTGAGCGCCGCACCGTACAGGATGAAGGCCAGGTCCGGCCCGCCGTGATCCAGGACCATGACCTCGTGGATCATGGTCAGTTCCAGGTGGGTGGTCGGATCATCCACCGGGATGCGGGCGTTCTCCGTCACCAGGACCAGGCCGAGGGCCACCACGACCAGCCCGAGGGCCGGCCCCTGAGTCAACCAGCGCTCGGCCGTTACCGATGCCACCATGTCCGATAGGGAGATGCTCCGCGTCTCCAGTGCCACGGCCGCCAGGCCGACGAGGAGCGCCGGCTCGGCGAGGGCGGAGAAGAGCACCTCGCGACTCGCCCCCATCCCCTCGAAGCTCGACCCGGTATCCAACGCCGCGACCACCGTGATGAAGCGCATCAGCCCGAGCAGATTGGCAAAGAGCAGGAGGTCGCCCCGAAACCTGACCGGCGCCGGCACGCCGCCCAAGGGCATCATGGCCAGGACGGCCAGGGTGGCGGCCAGCCCCACGATCGGTCCGGCCCGGAAGATCCAGGTGGTGGTCCGGCTGTAGGTGGCGCCCTTCCCGAGCAGCTTCCAGAGGTCGAGGTAGGGCTGGAGGAGCGGTTGCCCCCGCCGGCCGGAGAAGAACGCCTTGACGCGGTTGATGACCGTAAGCAGCAGCGGCGCCAGGAGCAGCCCGGTCGCCAGCGGGACCGCCATCATCATCATGGTCCAGGCCAGGTGGCTCATCGCAGCGTCCACACCATCAGGGCGACCAGCGTCAGCACGACGTACAGAACATAGAGCTGGATCCGTCCGTGCTGGAGGATCCGCAGGCGATCGAGCGCCCGCCGGATCCCGACAAACGCCGGCCGGAAGACGGCCTCGCGGAACACGTCCGGCGTCTCCGTGACCAGCATCGCTCGCGACGGGAAGAGGCCCGTCGGCGCGACCAGGCGGACTCGCGTCCGCAGGACCAGCCGAAAGAGTTCGGTCAACGGTTGCGCATACGACGACGCCGTGTACTGCATGCGGGCGGTCGGTCGCGCGTATCCGCAATCCCAGGTCACGGTCTCCTCCACCGGCCGACCCGCCAGACACTTCCGGCGCACCGCGGCCAGGAGCAGGACCGCGGCCAGGAAAACCGTCGCCACCGCCGTGATCATCCAGAGCGGGGTCGCCGCATCGGCGAGCGCCCCGGCGACTGCCGTCTCCGGCTGCCGCGTGACGAGGCGCAGCGCAGGCGCCAAGGCCCGCAGCGCCGGCGCCGGGAAGAGGCCGACCACAGCGCAGCCCGCCGCCAGGATCGCCATCGGCCACCGCATGGCTCGCACCCGCCTCGTGCGCATCCGCAGCATGGTGGCTCCGGGGCTCGCCCAGGAACACGATCCCGAACGCCTTGGTGAAACAGGCCGCCGCCAGTCCGCCGATGAGCGCCAGCGCGCCGATAGTGACAAGCCCCGAGACCAGGATCCCCACCGTCCCCGCGGCCGCGATCACCCCCAGAAACGCCCCCAGATAGATGAGGAACTCGCTTACGAAGCCGTTGAGCGGCGGGAGCCCCGAGATGGCCGCCGCCCCCACCAGGAAACAGGTGCCCGTCCAGGGCATCCGCCGCTGCAGTCCACCGAGATGATCGATCTCCCCCGTGCCCGCGCCGTGCAGCACAGCACCCGCCCCCAAGAACAGCAGTCCCTTGAAGAGCGCGTGGTTCACGACGTGCAGCAGTCCGCCGCCGAACCCGAGCACGGCCAGCGCGGGCATGCCTGTGGCGACGCCCAGCGTCCCGAGGCCAAGCCCGAGCGTGATGATGCCGATGTTCTCGACGCTGTGGTAGGCGAGCAGCCGCTTGAGGTCGTGCTGGGCCAGTGCCAGAAGAACGCCGAGAACGCCCGAGGTCACTCCGATCCCGATCAGCAGCCACCCCCACCACACCGGCGGCGGACCGAGGACGATCAGAAAGCGCACGAGGCCGTAGATCCCCGTCTTGATCATCACGCCGGACATGACCGCCGAGACATGGCTGGGCGCGGCGGGGTGCGCCTCCGGCAGCCAGACGTGCAGCGGGATGAATCCGGCCTTGGTGCCGAATCCGATGACCGCGAGGAGGAAGAGCGGCCCGATCAGCCCTGGGGCGGTCCCCGCGACCGTCCCGAAGCCGTCGAACTCGAGCGAGCCGGTCGCGCCTCCAAGCAACACGAACATGGCCAGGAGGAACGCCGTACCCAGGTGCGTGGCGATCAGGTATGTCCAGCCGGCGTCGCGGACGCTCGCGGTTTTGCGATCGAAGGTCACCAGGAAGAAGGACGCCAGCGCCATCACCTCCCAGGCGACCAGGAACAGCACGCCGTTCCTGGCGACCATGACCAGCGCCATGCTGACGACCAGGAGGTCGAAACAGAACCAGGCCTCCCCGAGCGCCCTGGTCGCACCGAATGGCTTCAGGTAGCCCGTTCCGTACACGGCGGCCAACGCCGAGAGGAACAGCGTCGGGACCAGAAAGAGGCCGGACACCGGATCCAGCGCGACCGAGAAGCTCCCCCCGGGCATGCTCCACGGGGCGTCCAGCCGCTCCAACGGCCCCCCGAGGAGCGCCCGGAGTGCCGGACCCAGCGCCAGCGCACAGCCTGTCACCGCGCCGCCCGCCCCGAGTAGCGAGGCGCGTCTGGCGGAACGGCCGGCGATCAGGGCCGACAGACCGCCCAGGACGATCACACCCATCGCGAACAGGAAAAGCGTCATCGAGGATTACTCGCCCGCCGGGCCGGTCGTCCGCGCGGCGTTCAGGCCGAACTCCACCCGGCGGAGCTCCGTCAGGATCTCGTCACGCAGCCCCTGACGCCGGATCGCCCCCTGGAACCCCGGGTCCCGGAGCGCGAAGGCCAGCCGGGAGAGCAGATGCAGGTGGGATCGCACCGTCGGGCTCACCATGGTGAACAAACAGTGAACCGGCTGCCCGTCCAGCGCCCCGAAGTCGATCGGCTTTTCGAGGAAGCAGAGCGTGACCATGGAGCGTGGGACATGCAGCACGATGGGGTTACGCACGTGCGGGATAGCGATGCCATCCCCGATGGCCGTCGAGGCCATCGCCTCGCGCGCCACGAGCACACGGAGCAACTGTTCCCGGTCCACCTCTTCGGGCAGGCGCATCGCGTCCACCGCGGCGCGTAACGCCGACTCTTTGTCGGCTCCGCCCAATCGGTACACGATCCCGCCTGCCTGCAAGGCCTCGCTGAGGACGGGCGGACGAGCCGTGGCGTCGTCGGCCTCCTCGAAGATGTCCACCGACACGCCGATCCGGCGCGCCGTCGCCCACTCCAGGATCTCGGCCCGGTGAAACCGGTACTGCTCGCTGATCTTGTAGGCGGGGATGGTCCCCTCCTTGATCCACCGATAGATCGTCCGCTCGGACACCTTCAGGAGACTCGCGACGTCTCGCACGGTAAGCTGCATGGCTCTCCCCACCGGACCGGTCATCACCCGTCCGCATCACACGACAAACGGCGACACCATAGCTGGCGCGTCCGTGGCTGTCAACGGCCGAGAATCGATGGCATGGCTCTCCGGACCGGGTGCGCCGGATCGCAGCAGCGACGGGTGACGCGGCGTGCCCGTGCGTTTTGCGATCTCGCGGTCGGGGGAACAGGATCGGCAAGCGGGGGCGACGCTACCGGACTCCGACAATTGGGGCCATGGGTTTGAGGGCGAGCGCGGTCTTGACGGTGCCGAGGATTACCGCCTCTCTGGTGCGGCAGGCCGCACCGGGACGGCCTGGGCGCGCCGTCGCTCCCGGAACGCCACCAGGACGAAGGCGAGACCGGTCGCGATGGGCAGGGACGCCAGAAAGAGATACAAGAGATCCAGCATGGCAATGCCTCCGTCAGCGGTGTACGGGGCGGACGGCCGCGGCCCCGTCGCGCGTCGCATCACTTCATCTATCGGCACAACTCTGGATGCTCTTGAGGCCAAAAACACGAAGCCCCCTCGGTAGCGCCCGAGAGGGCTTCGTCCTGTCGCGTCCGCGCGCTACTTCTTCTTGGCCGGCTTCGGGCTCGCCTTGGTCTTGGGCGCCTTCTTGGTTCCACATCCACAGGCCATGGTCATCCCTCCTCTGAGAACGTGCGGGTAAGAGCGACTAGCGGCGCGCCCCACGCTTGGTGGCCGCCGCCCTGGGCGCCTTCTTCACGACTTTCTTCGCCGACGGCTTGGCCGCCGCCTTCTTCGCGGTCACCGCCTTCGCGGCAGCCTTCTTTGCAGCCGTGGGCTTGGCGACCTTCGCCGCCGGCCCCGCCGCCGCATTGAAGAGCGACAGCATGTCGCCCCGGAACTTGTCATAGGCTGCCTTGAATTCCGTCAGCGTCTTCTGGACCGAACCGAACTCGGGCCACTGCTCGGGCGTGTGGCCTCCAATCCCGAAGTCGCCGTCGATTCCCACCTGGCGCAAGAGCTGGCTGAGCTCCCCGTTCAACTCGTAGCCCAGCCGGAAATCCGGAATCGTGGTGAGTCGCTTGACGACCTCGGCGGGGAACGGCTGCGTGATCGACTCGACGTAGTCCGCCAGCTTGAAGCCCGGTTCCTCCGCCATCTTGCGCACGTTCTCCTGGTGGTTCGGGAACTCGGTGTGCACCATGTTGAACCCGGTCAGCGTCCAGTAGGTGTCCTGCGGCTTCCGCTTGGAGGCCGGCAGGTAGTTGACGCGGCTCAGGATCAAGGCCGCCTGCTCCTTGCTGATCTGGTGCTTCTTGGCAAGATACTCGACCCACTTGCCCCGGTTCCCCTCGGACCAGAAGATGCCCCAGGCGCGCCGGGCTACCAGCGTGCCCGATTTGCCGATCGCGTCCTCCCAGGTCTTCAGGGCATCGGCGGAGGCGACGTCCGCCAGGGCTGCGGCGACATTCGCGTCGATCGTCCGCTGGCTGGCGAACCGCGTGGCTGCCACGACCTTGGCCTCGTACCCCTTCGCCTCGTCCACCTTCGCCTTGGTCCCGTTCGCGGCAGCGAGCTGGTTCACCTTCGCCAGCGCCTTGGCCTCTCCGACCAGCTCCTTCAGCTCACCGAAGAGGCTTTCCAGTTTCGCTTCCCGCAGGTGGCTCTCGAACCGGCCGCCCATGTTGGTCATGTAGAGCTGGGTGGGCACGATCCCCTTCTTGATGGCGGCCGCCATGCCGGCCAACTCCTCCAGAACCATGGTGACTTCCTGGCCCACCGTGTAGATGACGGTGATGTTGGAGCCGAATCCGAAGGAGTTGATGGTCCGGGCGATCTCGCGGGCGGCGGGTGACGACGCCGCGACCTTGATCACCACGTTGGGTCGGGACCGCTCGCGCGTGGCCGGATAGCCCGCCAGGAGGTAGTCATCATAGAGGCGCAGATCCTCCGTCGCCTCGGCAAAGGCGGCGAAGACGTCCCGAACGCTCTCCTGCACCAGGTGGGCGATATTCGGGTTCAACTGGAAGGAGACCACGCCGCCGCCGGAGGTGCCGGCCAGGTTGAAGAAGATCGGCCGGTAGACGTGCAGGTTGTCCCACAGGGCCAGCAGCGTCGCATAGAGCGCGATCTCGTCGCCGAATTTCTCCGGCGCGGCCTTCCAGGCGGCGAACTTGGGGTGAAACTTCACTTCGTCGTTGAGGGCCTGCGCCAGCGACGGATCGTCGGAATAGGCCAGGGCCGCCAGGACCGGGTTGGTGGACACCTGCTCGAACCCCAGGTGACGCAGCCAGCGGAGGCCCAGCGCGTAGTCGTTCCCGAAGCGGCAGCGGCCTTCCCGCACCATCCGAGTGTAGATGTTCGCCTCGATCTCGGCGTGGACCTTGTCCAGGAACGGCAGAAGAATGGGCTTGCCGAAGTCCAGCGCCTGCTCGATCCGGAGCGCTGCCTTGGCGGCCATGCTGATTCCCTTCTGGACCAGCTTCATCCGATCCAGAAACCGGCGCACGACGGCAACGGCCACCGAGCCCTGCCCCTCCGCCGCCTCGCGGGCCTCCCACTCGGCCAGGGCGCCTCGAATGCTCCCCACCGCCTGGCAGCGCTCGGCGGCATCCAACCACCGGCTTTCCAGTCCGCAGAAGTTGATGGTCGTCTCGAGCAGGGTTTCGTAGGCGTACTGGCGATCGCGAATCTTGCGCGCGACCTCCGCCGGCGAATCGCCCGCGTGCAGGCCGGCCCCGACGAACCGGATGTTCAGCTGCCGGATCACCCCCGCCACGATGCCCGGCAGGCACCCGTTCAGCTCGGGGAACAGCAAGTGGTCGGCCGCCAGCGCGGTCTGCCCCCAAGTGGTGAGCTGCACCACGTTGGCGGCGTGATCGCCCGTGATCGGCCGCTTGCCGGGGTCCGATAACCGCTCGGGTCGGCTGGCAGCCACGAGGGCCTCGATCTGTTCCTGGGTTGCAATCTTGGCGGTGCTTGCCATGGGTACTCCTCCTGTGAAGACCGATGCACGCTCGGTCGGATTGACGCCGCTCTGAGTATAGTCCAACCCGCTCCCTGTTGCCACGTCTTCGGGGCCCCCCTGTCCAGTTTGTGGGACAACTTTCCCGCGGCGCCTCGGCGCTTCAAGAAAACGGGGTTGAAATCCGCCGGGCGCAGAGCGATCATCTCAGCCGACGAGACACCCGCAACGATCGGCGCGAGGAGACATCATGGCAAAGCTGACGGCGGCAGAACGGGCCCTGGCCAACCAGGTCTCGGCGGAACGCCTCGAGGACTTTCTCATTCACGTCACCCGCCGGGTGCGCTTGTCGGGATCGGCCGAAGAGCGTACCGCGTTCCGGTACATCGCTCGCACATTGAGCGGCTGGGGGTTCGAGATCGAGGCGCATCGGCCGGAGTGCTGGACGAGCTGGCCGGTGGCAGCGCTCCTGGAGCTGCTGGGGGACGCACCTGCAAGCATTCCGTGCATCACGCACTCCATGGCCGCCTCCACACCACCCGAAGGTGTCGCGCTGGAATTGGTGGACGTCGGCCGGGCCGATCCCGCGACGTTGGCGGGCCTCCCCATTGCCGGCCGGGCGGCCCTGTGCGACGGTCACGCGATGCCGGGCAAGGTCTTTCGGGTCGAGCAGGCGGGAGCGGCGGCACAGATTCACGCCTGCGGCGACCAGATGCACGAGATGATCACCTCCATCGTCTGGGGCTCCCCCTCGCCCGAGAACGCCGGCCTACTCCCCAGGACCCCCATGGTCTCCATCAATCGCGAGGGTGGCCGCCTCCTCCGTGCGGCGCTGGGCCGGGGTCCCGTTCGCGTTCGCCTCCGCACCCAGGTGGACACGCGCTGGCGCACCCTCCCGCTCCTCATCGCACATCTGCGTGCGCCCCGGGGAAACGGCGACTTCGTCCTCATGAGCGGCCACGTGGACTCCTGGCATTACGGGGCGATGGACAACGGGGCGGGCAACGCCACGCAGATGGAGGTCGGTCGCATCTTCGCCGCCAGAAAGAAGCACCTGCGGCGCGACTTGCGCCTCGCCTTCTGGTCGGGCCATTCCCACGCCCGGTACGGCGGCTCCGCCTGGTACGCGGACCATTGCTGGCGGGACCTTCATCAGCACTGCGTGCTCCACGTGAATGTGGATTGCGTGGGCGCCAAGGGCGCGACGCTGATGACCGAGGCCATCGCCATGGCCGAGGCGCGCGACCTCGGCTCGGACGTCGTGGAGAAGATCGCGGGGCAGCGCCTGTCGGGCGTCCGGCCCCCGCGGGCGGCGGACCAGTCCTTCTGGGGCCACGGCGTCCCCTCGCTCTTCATGAGCCCCTCGGAACAGCCGGCGGACGACTCCGACGGCGCCCGGGCCTACGCCCAGCTCATGGGCGGCGCGACGCGGAGCGGCGGTCTGGGCTGGTGGTGGCACACCCCGGCCGACACGCTGGACAAGCTGGACCCGGCCCACCTGGTGCGCGACGCGCAGATCTATGTGCTGGCCGCGCAGCGCGCGCTGGAAGACCCCATTCTGCCGCTGGACTACCGCGCGGCGGTGGCCGAAGCCCGGGCGATCCTGACCCAGTACGCGAGAGAGGCGAAGGGCCGCTTCGATCTCACGCCGGTCTTCGGCTTGCTGGGCGACCTCGGCAAGGCGGTCGCGCGACTCGAGCGCGCGATTCGCTCGCAGACCCTGCCCCCGACCGCAGCCGAACTGGCCAACGTGTGCCTGATGGCCCTCGGTCGGCAAATGATCCCGATCAACTACTGCCGCTCCGGCCCGTTCGACCACGACACGACGCTGCCAGTCCCGCCGTTCCCCGGCCTGGAGCCGATGCGCCGCTTGGGCGTCATCCCCGCCAAGAGCAGCGAGGCAAAGCAACTCGTCGTCGGTCTGGTCCGCCAACGAAACAAGATGTGTTACCACCTGAGCAATGCCCTGGCTACGGTCCACGCCACGCTGGCAGCGTTGCCCAAAGTTCCGGCCAGGAACAAGGCCAGCAGGCCCGCCCGATAGTCCGGACCAGCGCCCGCGCGAAGGATCGAGAGCCGAACAGCAGACGCCTCGGTCGCTGACGCGCCCGCCTGCCCACGCATGACGTGCGCGACCCGATCATTACTGCTGTACACGCGCGAGCAGCTCTCAGATCCTGCCCGACCTGTAAATATTACACACTCCACGTAAGACCTGCTCCTAACCTCGTAGTGTGGCCACCAGACTGACCCGTCAGTTCACCTGGTTGACGCCACACCAACCTCATTGAATCCGGTAGACTTCCTGCTTCGACCTCCGAATCGATTAGAAGTGATCCGTGAAGGCATGGAGATTGCTATTATCACTTTTCGTTTTCACCAGGTCCTGCGGATCCGTGATCATCGGTACCTCGTACCCTAATTGCTTCCGAGGCGTCAAAGATAAAACCTTCTTGCGCGGCGGTTCTTGGCACATTAATCTTTTTGAGGTTGCGTGAGAATGGGACGGCGCATCCACTCCGGAAGTCGGTAGATCAACCCGATCGCCGGACCATGCCAAAACGTTCTTCTCGCAAGTGTCAACGGTCCCAACACTCCTTGGTTTTCCCCCGATCGACGCGAAAACAAAACCAGTCGGGATGTTCCGGTCGGTTTCGTTGATATGCATATGAGCGGCATGGCCGCGGATCGGTTGTTTTCTGAAGACCGTGACGGGGGGGGATTGAGATGAGGGCAACGACGCGAACGGTATCTGCCGCGGCCATTTCCTTCTTGTTGGCACTGGCGCTGTCCGCAGGGACGGCGCACGCCTTGTCGGAGTACCTGACGCAATTCACGGTGCGGTACGGCAACACCGGCACCGAGGCTGCGTCGTGCAAACTGTGCCACGCAGCGAGCAACAACGCGTCGTCCTTCAACCGCTACGGGGTTGATCTCGATGCGTTGGGCGGCGGGGCGGCCACCGGCGATATCACCTCGAATCTCATCGCAGTCGAAGGCCTCGACTCCGATGGTGTGGGCGGCACCAACCTCGCGGAGATCCAAGGCGGCACCCAGCCCGGTTGGTGTGTCGCAACCACCGCCGGCTGCAACAACAACGGCGTGACCACGCTGCCGCCCCCCGTGCCGACGCTGCCCCTGGACCCGGCAGGCCCGGGTAACACCCCCCCGGTGGCAAATGCCGGGCCGGATCAGGCGGTCAATGTGGGGCAGACGGCCATTCTGAACGGCAGCGGCTCGACCGACCCCAACGGAGATCCGCTGACCTACGCCTGGTCGTTCGTCTCCCGGCCCGCGGGGAGCGTGGCGGCGCTCTCGAATGTCGCGGCGGTGCAGCCGACCTTCGTGGCCGATGTGGCGGGCAGCTACACGGTGCAGTTGATCGTCAACGACGGGCAGGTGAACAGCCCGCCGGATACGGTGGTGGTCACCGCGGCCCCCGCCCAGAATCTCCCGCCGGTGGCGAATGCCGGGCCGGATCAGGCGGTCAATGTGGGGCAGACGGTCACGTTGAATGGCAGCGGCTCGACCGACCCCAACGGAGATCCGCTGACCTACGCCTGGTCGTTCGTCTCCCGGCCCGCGGGGAGCGTGGCGGCGCTCTCGAATGTCGCGGCGGTGCAGCCGACCTTCGTGGCCGATGTGGCGGGCAGCTACACGGTGCAGTTGATCGTCAACGACGGGCAGGTGAACAGCCCGCCGGATACGGTGTTGGTGACTACGGGAAATCTCCCGCCGGTGGCGAATGCCGGGCTGGATCAGGCGGTCAATGTGGGGCAGACGGTCACGTTGAATGGCAGCGGCTCGACCGACCCCAACGGAGATCCGCTGACCTACGCCTGGTCGTTCGTCTCCCGGCCCGCGGGGAGCGTGGCGGCGCTCTCGAATGTCGCGGCGGTGCAGCCGACCTTCGTGGCCGATGTGGCGGGCAGCTACACGGTGCAGTTGATCGTCAACGACGGGCAGGTGAACAGCCCGCCGGATACGGTGGTGGTCACCGCGGCTGCGGGAAACCTCGCGCCGGTGGCAAATGCCGGGCCGGATCAGGCGGTTACCGTGGGAACCACGGTCACGCTCGATGGCAGCGGCTCGAGCGATCCTCAAGGCCAAGCGCTTACCTACCGGTGGTTTTTCGTCTCCCAGCCCGCGGGGAGCGCGGCGACGCTGGGGAATCCCACGACGGCGAACCCGACCTTCACTCCCGTCTGGGCCGGAAGCTATGTGGTGGGACTTGTCGTGAGCGATGGCGTACTGAGTAGCACGCAGTCAAATGTGGTTGTCTCGGTTCTGTATGCGCCCGCACCGGCTTCCTCGGGCGGTGGCTGCTTCATCGCCACGGCGGCGTTCGGGTCACCCCTGGCACCGCAGGTCCAGCTCCTGCGCGAGGTCCGCGATACCTATCTCCTGCCGTATGGGCCAGGGCGAGTGCTGGTGGATTGGTACTACGCCGTGAGCCCGGGGGTTGCGGGCGTCATCGGCCGTTCGGAGACCCTCCGGGCGGTTGTGCGGTTCGCCCTGATGCCGCTCCTGGGCTGGGCGACGTTGGCATTGTGGTCACCGGCGATTGGGTTTGGGATGCCGCTCCTACCCATCGTCGGAGTCTGGCTGGTCGTCCGCCGGTCCCGCCGGGGCTGAAGGAGGCAAACATGCGAGCCCATCTTTCCATCGGGCGCCATCGCGCGTGGCGGTGCTCGCTGACGACCGCGCTGGCCGCGAGTGCGCTGCTTTCCTGGACTGACCCGGCGGCCGCCGCGAGCCAGACGAAGGCCCCGGCCGCTCAATCGAAGGCCCCAGTCGCGCCCGTGTCGCGCGCGCCGATCGAGGCGACGGCGCCGGACCCCTCCCCGACCGCTGAGGTGACGTTCGCGACCCCACAACGTTTCGCCATCGTCAGCGAGCCTCGAGCCAGTACACGGCGCCTGTATACCAATGGGGATTTCCTTCCGGATCCGAACGCGGCCGGTCAAGGGTTCATCGTGGACAAACTCCACCCAGACGGACTGCAGATCCGCGATACCCGTGGCCCGAAATCGTTTCGGGTAGAAGTGGGCGGCGTGATTCCGGGCTCGGGCGGCCGGCGCCTGGAAGGTACGGTCCTTCTCGACGGGGTCGAGTACCGCTATGTCACCGCGGGCAGCACCGTTGATCCCGAGCCTCGACTGCTGCAAATCCGGGAGCGTCGCGGCCACCTGGAAGTGGATATCACCAGCCCGCAGATCGTGGCCGTTGCCGTCCCATCCGCTCCACCAATCCCGCCGCCGGCAACGGACCGCTCGCTGCAGTTGGAGCGGCGGCTGGATAAGGCGATTCTGGACAAGGTTCGGGTCAAACCGGCCGGCCCGGATACCTACGAGATTAACGCGGCCGACGCGCAGATGGCCTTCGACCACGGCGGGAGGATTCTGGCGGAGGCCATGTCCACGATCCGGCCGATGCTCTCGCTCGATCAGGGCATGAACTTCAGCGTGAAGTCGGCCGTCGCCGACGGGGTCCTGGGTCCACGCGGTTTTCGCGTGGTCAGCCCCAATATGGCCGAACGGGCCGGGATCGAGGCCGGGGATGTCGTGCTGGCGATAAACGGCCAGCCGATCAACGGCTTCCCGGACTTGTTCCGACTGTATCAGCAGGTCAAGCGCGACCCGAGCATATCGGTCGTCGAACTCCACCTGCAGCGACAGGGGCAGCTCATGACCAAGACGTACCGTCTCCGGTAGAAGAGTCCTCGTCGCCCACCAGCGCCGCGCTCACGACTCCTGAATCGCCGATCCGTTTCGCTCAGCCATCGGGCGTGGAACCGATGCGCCGCTGGGGCGCCATCCCCGCCAAGAGCAACGAGGCAAAGCCACTCACCGTCGGCCTGGTCCGCCAGTGGAACAAGGTCTGCTACCACCTGAGCAACGCCCTGGGCACAGATTGGGCAACGCTGGCGGCCCCGCCCAGAACTCCGGCGAGGAACAAGGTCAGCGGGAGCGCCCGATAGGTCGCACAAACTCGCAAGCGAGGGCTCGCGACTCGACGCGTGAACGCCTCTTTCGCGAACACGCCCGCCTACCCACGCACGACGCGCGCGGCCCGTTCATCGCTGCGCACGCAAGAGCAACCCTCCCATCCTGGCAGGCCCGTAACTCTTACACGCCCTCATGAAAAACTTCCTGCTTTCCCTCGTGGTGTGGCGACCAGACTGACCGGTCAGTTTGCGGTGGTGACTCGACACCAACGTCCTTGAATCCCGACCACTTGCCGCCAAGACCCCTGATCCATCGAGCGTGATCCCGTGTGGGCATGGAGATTGCTTTTATCAGGTATGGATTTCTGCCGAGTCCAACGGATCCGTGATAACCGTGTTGCGTTCAGTCGAACGGGGGTCCGTGTCCCAATAGCTCAGTGTGCAATATAGAAAATGTGGGGGCGCATGGCGTGGGCAAATCACCACACGGGATGTGTCTATTCTTCGAGAGCGAAACATGGCCGCCGGTCGTATTCAGATGACATGCGGAACAATTACCTCAATCCTGAAGGGCAATCTCATTCAAGCCGCGTGATGGTGTGGCCGGCCACCTTGTGGACAAGCGTGTCATGTCGCGCGCGTGATGCATGCGTCGGTCCCGACGATCGCAAGCCGGAGCGGAACGCATAGGGGAGAGATGATGTAACTGAAATCGTGAGGGTGCATCCACCAACTTGTTGTTTGCTATAAATCGGGACGGGGGGGGAATCGAGATGCGCGCAACGACACTGAGGGTATCTGCTGGAGTCATCTTCTTCATGTTGTTCATGGTGGTGCTGTCCCCTGGGACGGCGCATGCGTTGTCGGAGTACCTGACGCAATTCACGGCGCGGTACGGGAACACCGGCACCGAAGCTGCGTCCTGCAAATTGTGCCACGCAGCGAGCAACAACGCGTCGTCCTTCAACCGCTACGGGGTTGATCTCGATGCGTTGGGCGGCGGGGCGGCCACGGGCGATATCACCGCGAATCTCATCGCCGTCGACAGCCTAAACTCCGATGGTGTGGGTGGCACCAACCTCGCGGAGATCCAAGGCGGCACCCAGCCCGGCTGGTGTGTCGCGACCACGGCCGGCTGCAACAACAACGGCGTGACCACGCTGCCGGCCGGCGTGGTGAACCTGCCCCTGGACCCGACGGTCGCCGGCAACCAGCCGCCGGTGCTGAACCCGATCGGTGCCAAGACGGTGAACGAAGGACAGCCGCTCACGTTCACGGCCACCGCGACCGATCCGAACGGCAATGCCCTGACCTTCTCGGGCGGCAATCTGCCGACCGGGGCGACCCTGACTCCCGCCGGCGCCTTCAGTTGGACGCCGAGCTTCACGCAGGGGCAGACCACTCCCTACTCGGTCACCATCACCGTGACCGACAACGGGAGTCCGGTGGCGAGCGACTTTGAGACGTTCACCATCACCGTTGGTAATGTCAACCGGCCGCCGGTGCTGGCGCCGATCGGTGCCAAGACGGGGGCCGAGGGACAGCCCCTCACCTTCACGGCCACGGCGACGGACCCGGACGGCAACGCGCTGACCTTCTCGGCGGGGGGTCTGCCCACCGGCGCGACTCTGACACCGGCTGGAGCCTTCAGCTGGACGCCGGCGACGGGTCAGGCCGGTAACTTCAACGTCACCGTGACCGTGACCGACACCGGGGGCCTGATCGCCTCGGAGATCGTCACCATCACCGTTGGTAATGTCAACCGGCCTCCGGTGCTGGCGCCGATCGGTGCCAAGACGGGGACCGAGGGGGTGCTCCTCGCGTTTACCGCCACCGCAACGGATCCGGACGGCAACGCGCTGACGTTCTCGGCGGGGGGATCTGCCCACCGGCGCGACTCTGACACCGGCGGGGGCCTTCAGCTGGACGCCCACTTTCGCTCAGGCCGGCACCTACATCGTCACCATCACCGTGACCGACAATGGGAGTCCGGTGGCGAGCGACTTCGAGGCCTTCACCATCACCGTCGGCAACGTCAACCGGCCGCCGGTGTTGACGAACCCCGGTAACCGGGCTGTGGCCGAAGGGCAACTGCTGACGCTCGCGCTCACCGCGAGCGATCCCGACGGAGATCTGCTCGTCTTCTCAAGCTCGACGTTGCCAAATGGCGCGAGCGTGGTCCCCGGACTCACCAACGGCACGGCAACCTTCAGCTGGACGCCGGCGGCGGGTCAGGCCAGCGCGACGCCTTACTCCGTGACGGTCACTGTGACCGACCCAGGCGGGCAGGTCGCGTCGCAGACCTTCACGATCACGGTGAGCACGACAGCACCCGTGAACCGTGCACCGACGGTGACGAACCCCGGCAACAAGACGGTGACCGCAGGTCAGCCGCTGTCGTTCACGATCACCGGGAGTGATCCGGACGGCAACGCGCTGACGTTCTCCGCCGGCGCAACCCTGCCGGCCGGCGCGACCCTGAACGCGACAACCGGCGCCTTCTCCTGGACGCCGGCGGCGGGTCAGGCCAGCGCGACGCCCTACTCCGTGACGGTCACCGCCACCGACAACGGGAGCCCGGCGCTGACAAGCGCGTCGGTGACCTTTACCATCACTGTGAACACTCCGGCGGCCGCGAACCGAGCGCCGGTCCTGACGAATCCAGGCAACAAGACGGTGAACACCGGGCAGTTGCTCTCGTTCACGCTGAGTGCCAGCGATCCGGACGGTAACGCGTTGACCTTTGCGAGCGCGACGCTGCCGACCGGTGCGACCTTGACGTCGGCTGGGGCCTTCAGTTGGACGCCGGCGGCGGGTCAGGCCAGCGCGACGCCCTACTCCGTGACGGTCGCCGTGACCGACAACGGCAGCCCGGCGTTGAGCGCCTCGCAAACCTTTACCATCACGGTGACGGCTGCTCCTCCGCCACCACCCCGATTACCATGTCCAGCGTCACCGCCACCCAGGCGAGCCCGGTGGTGGCCGGGACGGCCCTCACGCTCACCGCCACGGCAACCGGGGGCACCGCCCCCTATCAGTTCAAGTGGTGGGTCTGGAACGGCAGCGCCTGGACCGTCGCGCGAGAGTGGGGGACCGGCAACACCCTCACCTGGACGCCGCCGGCGCCCGGCAACTACGAGGTCCACGCCTGGGTCCGCAACAACGGCGTGACCGCGGACACCTGGCAGGCGTGGGGACGCCTCACCTACACGGTGACGGCTGCTCCCACCGCTTCCCTTCCCACCATGTCCAGCGTCACCGCCACCCAGGCGAGCCCGCAGGTTGCCGGGACGCCCCTCACCCTCACCGCCACGGCGACTGGGGGCACCGCCCCCTATCAGTTCAAGTGGTGGGTCTGGAACGGGAGCGCCTGGACCGTCGCGCGGGAGTGGGGGACCGGCAACACCCTCACCTGGACGCCCACCGTCCCCGGAGCCTACGAGGTCCATGCCTGGGTCCGCAATAACGGCGTGACCGCGGACACCTGGCAGGCGTGGGGACGTCTCGCCTACACGGTGACGGCCACCCCCGCCCCGACCATGGCCAGCGTCACCGCCAACCGGACGGGCATCCGACCGGTCGGCCGGTCCGTCACCCTCACCGCCACGGCGACCGGGGGCACCGCCCCCTATCAGTTCAAGTGGTGGGTCTGGAACGGGAGCGCCTGGAGCGTCGCGCAGGAGTGGGCCCCCGGCAACACCCTCCGCTGGACGCCCACTGCCCCCGGAGACTACGAGGTCCACGCCTGGGTCCGCAATAACGGCGTGACCGCGGACGCCTGGCAGGCGTGGGGCCGGATGGTATTGACAGTCGCTCCGCAAGTGCAAGTTGACGATGATTAGAGGGAGTCGGCGCTGACGCGGCACCGGTTACCGCTAGCGCCAACGGGCTCTGACCTCTCGATCGACCTCGAGACGCTCGTGAAGTGAAGCGGCATCGCACCACCTTCCGAAGCGGGGGTCCTTCAGTGGACCTCCGCTTCTCATTTTTCCGTCGCAAGGCGACTGTTCTCACTCTTCCTTGCCTCTATGTGCCAGCCCTGAAGAATTCCATCAAGAGCCAGTGGAGCGGGCGGCAACTGGTAGGCCCATCGCTCGCGTGAACGAAAACCAGCTCCTCACGCTCACAGCAACCGCGACCGATCCGGATGCTGGCAGCGCCCTGACCTTCTCGGCGGGCAACCTGCCCACCGGGGCGACCCTGAACGCGACGACCAACACCTTCGCCTGGACGCCGACCACGGCTCAGGCCGGCACCGCCACCGACAACGGGAGCCCCGCGCTGACGAGCGCTCCGGTGATCTTCACCATCACGGTGAACGCGGTCGGCACGCCGCCGCCAACCCCCGGCGGTGTTCTGAACATTAAGAGAGCAGAGAGGCACGAGCGAAGCGAATCGGAGGATTAACCCCTCTGGCGGACTTCACCGGCGCCTGGTGACAAAAGAGGTGGAGGGGAAACCCTCCACCTCTTGTAATTTCGTCACCGCTCCTTATGCCGTTCCCGGAATTTCTCCGGTCAGGTTACTCTTTGACAACGGCTTGGCGGACAAGCGGGTTGGTGGCCCCGCAGAGGCGTCGAACATCGCGCCAGTCCACACCGGAAAGCAGTCTGGTCGTGACGGGCTGCGTCCGCGAATCGAGCGATCGGAGCCGTTCGATTCGCCCCTCGGTGGTCGGGTGCGTGGATAGGTACGGCGGAAGGGTGAGCGTCCTGGGTCGGTCCGTCGCGAGCGTCTCAAAGAAGGCGATCATGCCGGCGGTGTCCACGCCAGCGTCCACCAGCATTCGGAAGCCCGCCCGGTCCGCCTCGTCCTCATCCTGCCGACTATAGCGAAGCTCTCCGAGAATCCGGGCACTCTCGAGTCCGTACGCCATGGGCCCGGTCATATCGCCGGTGATGGCGGCAAGCAGCAACCCGGTCGAGGCGTGTCGGAGCAGTGCGCGGGTCGTGTGCCGGAAGAGGATATGCTGGAACTCGTGCGCGAGGACGCCCGCCAACTCCTCGGCGGTCTGGGTCTGCTCCAGCAACCCACGGAAGACGACGACGTAACCCCCAGGAGCCGCTAGGGCGTTCACCGATGGGTTGTTCACGACCATGACTCTGAACGTGTAGGGGGAATCCCGCACGGTCGAGAGAAGGGAGTCGGCGATCTCCTGAATCGCCTGCGCGCGGGTCTTCTCGCTGCAGCGCCTCGCCTCGGGCGCCAGGTGCTCGCTCACGCTCCTTCCCAGGCGCTCCTCCCATGACGGCGGAACGTGCGGCGCAACGACGGACGCTATCCCGGGGATCCCCCACAGATAGAGCGCCGTCGTGATCCCGACGACGGCGAGCGCCGCGAGAGCCGTGAGCGCGCTGCGCCTTCGCCGACGGCTGGGATCGTGGAACCGCGCCGCCACGTCTGGTGCCGCCCGATGGAGGGCGCTTAGGAACGCGGCATCGCGGATCAGCACCACCTCCGGAAGCGGCCCGCCGCGCTCCAGGCGGACCTCCTGGCCTTCGTAGAAGCCTTGGGTCTGGTGCACTTCCCCGTACGGCCACCAGGCCGTGTGACCGGTCTCGGTGGTGATCTCCAGCCCGCTCCGCAAGAGGCGGACCGCCGCCGCCCGCCGGATGGCGGTCTGGCCATCCAGATAGTCTCCTTTCCATTCTGTCTGCATGGTTCCGGTTACCGATCCGATATCCCCGGCCGCGCCCGTCGAGCGGCCGCACCGATTGTCGCCGGGGGCCCCAGGCACGGACTCCGGGTCCGCACGGTGCCGAGAAACGCGTTTTCGCCCAGGCTGCTCAAAAAAGGTCCAGATGCCAGGCGGCGGGCCGACGGCCGGGGTACCCAGCGCATCTGGGTCCAGGCGTACTGGAAGTACGCCGCAGCGAATGCCGAGGCCGGCGGGGTACCCACCCAAAGGATGGGTCCTCGCAGATGGGCCTTTTTCACCCGCCTGCTACAAGCCGATATCGAAACCCGCGTCGAGAATGCCCGCCAAACCCTCGCCCGTCGTGGAGGCCGCCTGTGCCTCCTGTTGGACGGTCGTCAGATCGAAGGGCCCCTCGATGGTCAGATAGGTACACGCGAATCGCGCGTTGCGCACCACGACCCATGGCCAGGCGAATCCGAGCGTCAGGATCAGGAGCAGCGCATTCCCCGCACTGAGCAACAAGAGCCGACCCCCGGTCACCGTGGAACGAAATCGAGCGGCGCCGAACCAGGTGTGGGCCCAGAAATAACGCTGTTTCCTCGCCAGAAACCAGAACCAGCACATGCCCAAGGTCGGAACCAAGATCAGCAAGGTCAGCAGATACTGGCCGAAGAGGTCCCTTCCACGGCCATCGAAAGAAAACGTCTGATTGCCGAAGTACGATTGTGACACCAGAAACCCATGCCGCCGGGTATCGAAGAAGGGGTAGTACAGGCCGATGGTGATCGTGGTGAGCAACGACCCCCCGACGAAGAGCCTGAGGAATTCCAGCACCCGGCCTCGGAACGAGAAGCGAACGCCCCGCCAGGATGTGCGGCTCAGGCGATAACGGCGGGCGCCGACCGTTGCGAAGGCGAAGAAAGCGAGAATCGCCACGTAGGAAAGAAGACCGCCTGCGGCCTGCGCGACCGGCCCACGGGCGACCAGATCGATGCCCAGGTCCAGGAGAAGGAAGGGTATGCCGATCAGCAACACCGCCTTGACGAAACCAAGCAGCAGTTCCCTGCCCGTCCCGTGGTATGCGAAGCGGTCTCCCGCACATTCTGTCTGGCTGAGGATGTAACTTCGCACCCGCACTTTTGCCCAGAAGTAGTAGACACCGAGTGTCACGATGGTGAGAAGCACGTTGACGATGTGGATGCCCAGCAGGGAGCCACCCGCGCCATGGAACGCGAGCCGGTGCATCGTGTGCGTGCCGGGTCCGAGCCCCGGACCGCCCGCGGGCGGTCTCTGCTCCGGTGGTGGCGAAGGCGCGTGGGGCGAACTGCGAAGCGGCGCCTGGCAGGACGCGCAGGTCGGCCCCGGCAACTGGAGCAAGCCGCACTTCGGACACTCCACACCCATCGTCATCCGCCGTCCCTCCAACCAGAGGCGTGTGCTCTCCTGCTCCCCAACCCTCGCTAGGCGCCGATCGCCATCAGCGGGTCGCTCTTGTTGATGGCGGGCGACGTGACCAGAAACAGCACGGGGCCCGTGGCGGGGGACTTCAACTCGCCGATCTTCTCCCCGAACAGGTCGGTGAACTCGGCGATCACTTGCCCCTCCTTCACCTGCTGTCCGACCGTGACCTTCGGGTAGTACACGCAGTCCTGGTCGGCTGCCAGCCAGACGAACTTGTTGTAGTAGACAGGCGGCGGCCCGGGCTCGGGCGCGCCCGGGAGCCCGCCGAATTTCTTAAGGACGTTCAGTACCCCGCGGATGTGTGTCTGCGTCGAAGGTTCGTCCAGGATCCCCTGTCCGCCAGCCTCCGTAAGAATCGCCGGCTTCCCCATCGCCGCCGCCGCCCCGTAGGCCCCACCCCGTAGGACCGTCGTCCCCAGGATGATCGGGATGCCGTACGCCTCGGCCAGCGCCTTGGATGCGGCGTCAACCGCCTCGTTTCCGGACTTGTAATACAACGTGAACGGGACCAGTGCCTCGATCATGTCGCCGCCGTGCAAGTCAATGTAGTGATCGGCCTGCGCGATCACATTCTTGAACAGCAAATCGGCCATGATCTCGGTGATCGTCCCCACCGGGTTTCCGGGACAGACGCGATTGAAGTTGATCCCGTCCAGGGGGTTCACGTAGATCGCTCGCCGCTGATAGGCGGGAACGCTCACCACGGGGACGACGATCACCGCGCCCCGCACCTCAGAGGGATCCAGCGTCCGGGACAGCCGGATGGCCGCCTCGATCCCCGGATACTCCGCGCCGTGGACCCCTGCCGTTACCGCGAATACCGGCCCGTCGGCCTTGCCGTTGATCACGACCACCGGCATCCGAACGGTGATGCCTCGCCCGACGTCCGTGGTTAGGAATCCCCGTGCCACCTGACCAGGCTGCGCCGTGATCTCTCCCACTGATATTGGTTTCGTGGACATCGCGTTTCTCCTTACGTTTGATAATCAGGGAACCCGCCGGCACCCAGGGCGGCAAGGCTCGCTCCCTCCCGCATCCGCGAAAGCGCCGTCTCCTCTTCCGACTGGATTGCTTCGGCGACCGGAATCGCCTCGACCAAGTCCTGCGCCGTCGCGACCATGATCCCGTCGTCATTTCCGAAGAGGATGTCGTCCGGTTTGACCGCGACTCCGCGATGTTGCTGCGGACGTCTCGGCCCCTCTCTCACGGTTCCGACGCCTCTGCTCCATCGAGTTGCGCCAGCAGCGTCCGCAGCGGCATCGCAGCGAGCGATTCCAACAGACAGTCGGCGCGGCCGAGGTGCAACTGCCGGGTGATCGGGTTGGGCACGGCCACGCACCACATCCCGGCCGCCTTGGCCGCAGCGATGCCGGGGGGCGAATCCTCGAAGGCCACGGCCCCGCCGGGCGCGACGTCGAGCGTGTCGAGCACGGCCAGGTACGGGCCGGGGTCGGGTTTGTGCGCGCCGGTATCCTCGACGCACTTGGTCGCGTCGAAGTAGCCAAGCAGGCCCAGTCGCTCCAGGTGCCCGTGCACCCAGGCGCGATCCGCACTGGAGGCCAGCCCGATCTTCAGCGCCATCCCTCGCGCCGCACAGAGATAGTCGACGACGCCTGGAAGGATCGGCTGCCGCAGGTTGAGCTTCCGGAGCCGACCGCGGCGCTGCGCGTCGATGCGGGCACGGTCGATCGGGGCGCCATGGAGCCGCTCAAGATGATCGTACGGATCGAAGTATCCCGATGGGCGCCCGATGCAGTCGGCCCACACCTCCAGACCCAACTCGCAGCCATGCGCGGCAAACACTTCCTGCCAGGCCTGAAAGTCGGTGCTTTCCGTATCGAGGATCAGGCCGTCAAAATCGAACACCACCGCGCTGATACGCATACGCCACCTTTCGCATCGAGGCGCGCGAAGGGGAGACCGCCGATCCGCGCAGCGCGTCGGGGCATCCGCCCGCACGGATCTCCTCGGCGCGGCAAGAAGCAGCGGGCCCTGCCACGTGAGGACGTGATGAGCCCCCAGAAGACTCGCATGGAATCGTCCATGCCATGGACAACGGCGAGCAGTCAAGCATGGCGGATCCGGCCAACGAGGTTCGTGATGGCGAGAGAACGGGCTCCGCGGCGGGCGTGCAGGACAAGACTGAGATTCCGTTGGGGATAAAGAATGTCTTGAACAGGTCGGCCAACAGGTAGCCTGCCCAGACCGAGCTCAGGTAACGCGGGCACATGTCTGTTGCCGGCGTGATCCGACGCCAGCGACCACGTTCACTGGCGAATGTACCCCAGAGACCGTCCGCTCCCACCCGCACGACCGACTGCGACAAAACCTCCGTTTCCGAAGAGCGGCGTCCCTGCACCCCGCTCCGTACGCTGCCCAGAACTGGATCCCTGCCTCTGCGAGATCAGGCAGTCAGCTTCAAAATGGTGTCCGGTGCCGTTTTTGAACGCCTGCCCGTTCCCACCATCAGGCAGACGCTGGGGGGCCTTGGGGGCCCTGGGGGCCACGATCTCCCTTCTCGCCCTTTGGTCCAGACGGACCTTGCGGGCCAAGTTCACCCTTGTCTCCTTTCGGTCCCGCAGGCCCTTGCAGACCAGGCTCGCCTTTGAGTCCGGCCGGGCCTTGGTGTCCGGCCTCACCCTTCATGCCGGGAATACCTTGCGGCCCGGTTTCGCCCCGCTCGCCCCTCGGGCCTGGTGAACCTTGCGCGCCGGGTTCACCCTTGTCTCCTTTCGCGCCGGCCGGTCCCGCGGGGCCCGCTGGTCCCGCCGTGCGGGTCAGCTTACCCAGTTTGCGGGCCAGGTCGGCCAAGCCAGTTTCCAGGGCGTCGAGGCGCTCAGCGGTCGCAGGCTTGCGCGCCGCAGCGGCCTTTGCCTTGGTCACCTTTGCCCGAACCGCCGGTGTTTTCTTCTTGATGGGTTTTCCGGTTGGTTTTTTGGCCATGACCACCACCTCCCTTTCGCGTCAAGGGTAACAGCGGAAACGGTACCGGACACCACCTGCCTGATCGTGTCGGTTCTCCCAGGAGAAAGCAGGGAACCGCACCGAATCAGCATGTGTCATCTCCGCGGGACGAAGCCCGAGAATGCCCAGAAAGGTCTCCCTGAGTCACCGCCGTGTGGTCGCGGGCCGATTACCTTTGGTTGAGATGTACCCGCTCCGGAATCGCGCGGCCCCAGGGCCCGTCGGGATTGGCGAGTGCCTCACCGGACGCGTCCGGGGAACCGCTGGAACGGCCCAAACCTAGCCCACACCGGAGGCCGTGTCAAGGCAGACAAGGCGCAGTGCGGATAAGGCGCAGCAGGCAGTTGGCAGCTGGCAACTGGAAGCCGGAAGGGACGAGCCGGTTTAGGGTCTGAGCCGCGGGTCCAGAGCGTCGCGCACGCCTGCCGTCACCGCGAACACCGGTCGGTCCGCCTTGCCGTTGATGACGACCACCGGCACGCGCACGCTGACGCCTCGTCCGACCTCCGTGGCGTGTAGGCGGCACGCCCTCGTTGATCTGGGCCACATGACGATTGAGGCCGACCCACAACTCGACAAGCTCGGCCCACGGACGATCGCGGTATCGGTGGACTGAGACCCCGAACTGTTGATCGCACCCGGGCCAGACGAAAGGGTCCGCCGTTTGCGCACGCACGAATCGCTGGTGGTTGTTCGCGGCGGAATCGATCCCGCTCACAATTCCGTATCTGCCCTACGCGCCGGTTCGGCGGCGGCCGTGAGCCGCATGCGACAACCGGTGGTCAGGCACGATAGCGATCAGTCCTCGGTGCTGCCGATGAACCGATAGATAGCCGCGCCAATGAGAGCACCAACAATCGGAGCAATCCAGAAGAGCCATAGCTGAGCTGTCGCCCAGTCGCCGACAAACATGGCTACGCCCGTACTGCGTGCCGGGTTCACCGATGTCTGGGTGACCGGGATGCTGATCAGGTGGATCAGTGTCAGACCCAGACCGATCGCCAGCGGGGCGAATCCTTGCGGTGCCCGCTTGTCCGTTGCACCCAGAATGATGATCAAGAACATCATCGTCATGACGATCTCGGTGACCAGACCGGCCAACAGCGAGTAGCCGCCGATCGAGTGCGCGCCGTAGCCATTCGCAGCGAACCCCTTGGCTACGTCGAACCCGGCCTTTCCGCTGGCAATGATATAGAGGACGCCGCCCGCGACAACCCCGCCCAAGACCTGTGCGATGATGTAAGGCACAAGCTGGTTCGCGGGAAAACGACCGCCGGCCCAGAGCCCGACAGAAACGGCCGGATTGAGGTGACAGCCAGATATGTGTCCAATCGCGTAGGCCATCGTCAGTACTGTCAGACCGAAGGCCAGCGAAACACCAAGCAGACCAATGCCGACGCTGGGAAAGGCAGCGGCCAACACCGCACTGCCGCATCCGCCAAGAACCAGCCAAAATGTCCCGAAGAACTCTGCGCCATACTTTTTCATGCGCTTCTCCTTTCAAGGGTTGATTTCAATACCCAAGCGCCACAGATCACCGGCGGCTGAAACCTATCCGGTCAAGTCGCGCGTTAAGCCGTTGACTGGCCAATCGAGAAGAGCACAACCGCCGCACCGGCTCCTTTAACCACCAAATACCAACAATGATTGTTGTCGTGATGATGGATAGCACCGCATAGAGGACGTATTGTGACGCACCGTACCTGGAATACAGAAGGTTGAAGCCAAGATATGTCAGAAACAGCCCGACCCCACTCAAGTCCGTCCAGAGCGGACCTTGCATCCGGACACCCTTGGTGGACTTCAAAGGAGATCCCGGAACTCCTCGGCGGTCAGATTGGCGGCGTCAAGGATCTGGCGGAGAGTACCCGGTTTGATGGTGTGCTGCCGCGGAATGATGAGAAGGACCTTGCCGTCGGTCATGGCAATATGCTTTCCCTGGCGAAGAATCCAAAAACCCCGCCGCTCCAGAGCGCGAACGACCCGCTCATGGGAGACCTGGGACAGGTGGGTCACAATGTAACCTCAACGGTCCGCATTCTTTTCAGGGTCTTGAGGTCCTCCAGTCCAAGCAAGTAGGTCCGGATCGCGTCCTTGATGTTCTCCAGGGCTTCTTCCTCGGTCTCCCCCTGAGACACACAACCTCTCAGCGTCGGACAATAGACTACATAACCACCCGCCTCTTTATCCCTCTCCAGCACCACCGGGTATTCCATAGCAACTCCCCCCCGCCACCCGCCTCTTTCACACAACAACGGTATCCGTTCGCTGCGAATCTTCGGAATTACCCCCTTCGACAGCCCCCGAACACATTTCGGCCTCGTTGAGATCCGATCCTTGATACAAGGGCACGCTAACACTGGACATATGGGCTGTCAAGCCGTACTCGCGGCCCCCGTTGGGGAGCGCAGGCCGTACGTGGATACGGTCTTGTGGCGTTGGAATGCGCGGACAGCGTTTGGCTGCGCTTTGGGGGCGGACTCGGTTCGAGGCCTTACGCCCTTTGCGGTTCAGGTCCTGAGTCTGGGGTCGAGGGCGTCGCGTAAACCGTCGCCCAGGAGGTTGAAGCCGAGGACGGCCAGCATGATGGCGAGGCCGGGAATCGTGGTGATGTGGGGTGCCAGCAACAGGAAGTCGCGGCCCGTGGCCACCATCAATCCCCAGGAGGCGGTCGGGGGCTGCACGCCCAGGCCCAGGAACGACAGCGCCGCCTCCACCAGGATGGCGTTGGCCATGTAGAGCGTCGAGTACACGATGAGCGTCGGCAGGAAATTCGGCAGCAGGTGCCGCAGGAGGATGGCCCGGGTGGGCGCGCCCATGGCGCGGGCCGCCTGGATGTAGTCCATCTCCCGAAGGGACAGCACCGAGGCCCGGACGATCCGGGTGAAGGCCGGCATGGCCCAGATTCCCACGGCCAGCGTCGTGTTGAGGACGCCCGGGCCAAGGGCGCTCACCACGGCGATGGCCAGCAGCAGATAGGGGAAGGCCAAGAAGATCTCCATCCCCCGGCTGACCAGGCTATCCAGAACTCCACCCACGTACCCCGAGACGATCCCGAAGAACAGTCCCAGCACAAGCGCGATCCCGACCGAGACGGTCCCGACCAGCAGGGCGACGCGCGTTCCGTAGATGATCCGGCTCAGGATGTCCCGACCGAACTCGTCCGCCCCCAAGAGAAACCGCGCGCCGGGCGGGGTGCGTTTGGCAGCCAGATCCTGGAGGCCAGGATCGTGAGGCGCGAGCAGCGGCGCAAGGATCGCGGCGAGCAACAAGCACGCCACGATCGCGAGGCCCACCACGGCCAGACGATTCCGCCAGAACCGCTTCCACGCATCCGCCTTGATTGCCGAAACCCCAGAACTGTCCGTCACCGACGACCCCGACGATTCATCCGCAGATTACACAGATGGCGCTGATTGACAGAAATGCCCGCCTTGGCTCGTGGCTCGTGGCTCGCCGATCGTCACCGTCGGCTCACCCGCGGATCGAACATCGCATACGAGATGTCCACGATCAGATTGATGAGCACGAAAGCCAGCGCGAAGACCAGGATGGCTCCCTGCAGCAGGATGTAGTCGCGGGCGAAGATGGCCCGCACGATCAGCCGGCCCATCCCCGGCCAGGCAAACACCGTCTCCGTCAGGACCGCACCGCCCAGGAGTTGCCCCACCTGCAACCCCAGCAGCGTCACGATCGGGATGCACGCATTGCGCAAGCCATGCTTGAGGACCACCACCTGCTCCCGCACCCCCTTCGCCCGCGCCGTCCGGATGTAGTCCTCGCGCAGCACCTCCAGGACGCTGGAGCGCGTCATACGCGCCACCATCGCCAGCGATGGCAGCGCCAGCGTGACGGCAGGCATGATGAGATGGCGCAGCGATCCGCTCCCCCCTACGGGTAGCCAGGGAAGCCAAAGGCTGAAGAAAATGATCAGGGTGAGGCCCGTCCAGAAGACGGGCATGGAGAGACCGAAGAGCGAGCCGAGCCGCATCACCCCGTCGAAGAAGGAGTTCGGCCACACCGCCGAGACCACCCCCGCCAGCACCCCGAAGATAACCGCAATCGCGAGCGCAGCCGTCGTGAGTTCCAGCGTAGCGGGCCACACGTCGGCCAGTTCCTGGCTCACGAGTCGCCGCTCGCGGATGGACCGCCCCAGATCGCCGTGAAGGAGGTTCCCGATGTACTGCGCATACCGGACGAGGAGCGGCTTGTCCAGGCCGAGGGCTTCGCGGACAGCCGCAACCGACTCCTGGGTGGCGTGCTCGCCCAGCATGAGTGTCACCGGATCCCCTGGGATCATCTCGATCGTCAGCATGACCGCAAAGATCACACCCAGGACCACCGGAACGGATTGCAGTAGTCGGCGCAACAGATAGATGAGCATCACAAAAAGGTGGATGCCCCCGGGCGCCCTGGCCCGGGGGCATCCTGGCGAATCGAGGTTGACCGGTCGGCTACTTGTCCATCCAGACCTTGGTCAGGTCCAGATTGTACTCCACCGGATGCACCGAGAAACCGCGGACATACCGCTGGGTAACGACGACTTCCTTGGTGTTGGCCACCGGGATCCAGATCGGTTCCTTGGCCATGATGGTCTGGACCTCGCCGTACATCTTCTCGCGCGCCGGTTGATCCACGCTACTTCGCGCCTTCGCGATCAGCGCATCCGCCTTCTCGTTGCAGTACCGGGCCCGGTTCCAACCGGCCGGCGGCTCACTCTTGCACAGAAACGAGGAGTACATGGTGTAATCGGCGTCGTTGTTGGTGGTAATCCATCCGAAGGTGTACATGTGGTGGTCCAGATTGGCCGAGCGCATCTGGCTGAACACCGCACCCCACTCCAGGAACTGGAGTCGAGCGTCCACGCCGACCTCCTTGAGTTGCGCCTGCGCGGCCTCGGCCATCTCGGCGTCCTTCAGATACCGACCGCGTGAGGCCAGCCAGGACAACGTCATCTTCTGCCCGCCCTTCTGCAGAATCCCGTCGGGCCCGGGCGTCCAGCCCGCCTTGGCGAAGAGCGCCTTGGCCTTGGCCTTGTCGTACGGATACAGCTTGTCGAACTGCATGTCCTTGAAACCGAACACGCTCGGGGCCAGGTAGCTCTTCGGCCGAACCGCCGACCCCTCGTAGATGTTGTCGAGGATCGTGTTGATGTTTACGGCGTGGAACATGGCTTGGCGCACCAGCGGGTCATTCACGATGGGCTTGGCCAGGTTGAACCCCACGAAGATGATCCGGCCGCCGACCACCTCGTACACGTTGAATTTCCCCTCGCGCTTGAGATTCGGGAGCTCGGCCGGCGACGGGATCAGGACCATGTCCGCTTCGCCCGTCCGCAAGGAGATCATGCGGGCGCCTTCCTCGGGCACCACCTTGAAGACCACGCGGTCCACCAGGGCCTTGTCGCCCCAGTAGTCGTTGTTCTTCTCGATGGTGATGCTGGTGTTGGTCCGCCACTCCACGAACTTGAATGGGCCGGTCCCGACCGGGTTGCGCCCGTAATTCTCGCCGTGCTTCTTGACGGCCGTCGGCGACACGATCCCCACGTAGGCCATCGCCAGGGAACGCAGGGTCGGTCCGTACGCCTCTTTCGTCATGATATCCACGGTCAGGTCATCCACGACCTCGGCGCCCGCAAACGGCCCGGCCAGGCTAGCCCAGCGCGCCCCCGGCTTCTCGTTGAAGGCCCGATCGATCGTGAACTTCACCGCCGCAGCGTTGAACGGCGTCCCGTCGTGGAACTTGACGTTTGGGCGCAGCTTGAACCGGACCTTGGTCGGGGAGAGCTGCTGCCAGCTCGTAGCCAGCCGGGGCTGGAGCTTCCCCGCTTCGTCCAGGACGAGGAGCGGCTCGGTGATGTTGTAGTACACCCAGGCGCCGGGCCCGGTGGTCTCCAGATTGGAATCCAGGGACACGGGATCCGTCGGCCGGACGATCGTCAGCGTCCCGCCCCGCTTCTCACCCGCCAGGGCATCCGACACCCAGCCGAGTGTCGCCAGCAGGAGCGCCGCGACCAGCAGCATCCGCGCGGCTTGCTTCATCTTCCTCATGGACCTCTCCTTCCGCAAAGCCGGGGTCGCCCCCGACGAGCCCACCCTGCCGTCTCGCAGGGTTCCAAAAAAACAGATTTCGCCCAGGCTGCTCAAAAAAGTCCAGATGCAAGGCGGCGCGGGATGGGCCGAGCGAGGCGTACTGCGGTACGCCGCAGCGAGTGCCCGAGCAAGCCAACGCGGCAGATGGATTTCTTTCAGCAGCCTGCTAAGTCAGGGCCACCAGCTCGTCCAGGTTGGCCCAACTCATGCCGCGCCGGCCGTCCTCCAGTTCGTGAATCATCGTGACCACCCGGTCCAGGAGCGGCGTGGGCACACCGAGACGCCGACCCCTGGCCGCCACCGCCCCGATCTGCGAGTCCACCTCGGTCTTGCGCTTGCGGACCACCAGATCACGCCAGATGCCGGTCTTCACCTTGGTGTGTCTCCGGTAAAACCGGGAGACCGCCGCCATGGCCTCGCTCACCGCCGCCGCATCCCCTGCCATGCCTTTCCGGTACAGGGCGGGGTCATATTCGTCGAAGGCCACCAGGCGCACGCCGGACGCCTCGGCCACCGCCATCGCCTCGGCCACCAGCAGCACTAGCATCCGCTGGGTGGGGAACGGCCGCTCCACCACGTCGTAGATCGTCTCGTCGGTGAGGGCCGTGCCGAACAGCAGTGCTGCGTAACAGGTCTTCGCCCAGAGACAGCCCCAGATATTGTCGGTCGTCCCACTGGGCATGACGACCGACAGCAGGTCGGCCAGGTCGCGCACACGGGGGGTCATGGCGCCGTCCAGCTCCCCGACCAGGAAGCTCCCCGGGCCCCCGAACTGGATCCGCCCGGGCGCGATCCAGTCCGCCGCCCAGTTGACCAGGCATCCGACGGTGCGCGCCGCGCCGATCCGCTCCGCGATCAGCTCCTCGTTCAACCCGTTCTGGACCGAGACGACGACCGAGGCGTCCGTCAGGTGAGGGACGACTCTGGTCCGATGGCATCGGGCGTGGACTGCGCCTTGACGGCCAGGAGGATCAGCCCGAGCGGTCCCCGCACCTCGGCCGGGGTCGCCGCCTTGACGGACACGTGCCAGTTGCCCCGGGCATCTTCCACCGTCAGGCCGTCCCGCTTCAGCGCAGCGACGTGCGCCTCGTGAGCGTCCACCAGCAGGACGTCATGTCCGGCGCGGGTCAACGCTCCCCCGGTGATCCCGCCGATGGCTCCGGCACCCCAGACGGTGATGTGCATGGCGGCGTATTATCCGGAGATAGCCCCACGGTGTCAAGGATGACCAAGCCAAATGATCACGCCAATCCAGAGGAGGTCGGGCCAACGGGTGACAGCGGAGACGCGGGCCCCTCATCCCGCCAAGCCTGGATCTGTTTCCGCAACGACTTCACGGTCTCCCTCGATTGCCGAGCGACCGACGGCACGGGGAAGGTGATCTGGGAGACCAGCCTCAAGGCCGAGGCGCACATGCGATTACCGGATGTACACCGTGATCGCTCGCTGGCCGGGAAGGAGGCGATCAAGGAGGCCTTCCTCGAACTGCAGAAAAGGATCGTCAAGTCCGGAGCGTTCCGCTGAGGGAAAACAGTCACATCACCTGGACGACCAACCCCGTCTCGCCCAGTATCCTCGCCACGCGGTCGCAATCCGACCCGCCGCCCCGGTATACCTCTGCCAGGCCTGAGGTGTGAACGCGCCAGGCCAACTCTTCCGCCAGGGTGTGCGTCATCCCGGGAACGGCCTTCAGAAGCTGCGTGATGACCTGGTCGAAGGTGTGACACTCGCAGTTGAAGAGGAAGACCTTGCTCCCCTCGCCGCCTCCGACCGTGCGGTCCTCCGTCTCCTGCGGGGCGGCCTTACCGCCGGCAACCGCCAGAGTCGGCGCGATCGGAACCGGACGACCCATCGATTACTCCCCTTGCGTTAAAGGACCCGCTGGTCCCCCTCCCGCGCCAACCCGCATTCAATAGGGGCCCCGATCAGCGCGACACGCTGCTGGACCGCCGTGTGGATCTCGTCCAGGAACTGGTCGGAGTGGTCCGGGTCGTGGTGGAACAAGAGCAGACTCTTCACCCCGGCCTCGACCGCGATATCCAGGACGTCCGGCCACGCCGAGTGCCCCCACCCGCGCCGCCGCTCCAGCTCCTCCGGTGTGTACTGGGCGTCGTGGATCAGCAGGTCCGCCCCCTCGAAAAATCGGAGGAACCGCTCCACCTCGTGCGCCGCGGAGCCTCCGACCGTCTTCCAGCCGACCGGCAGCTCGTTGTCGGTGGCATAGACCACGCGCTTCCCGCCATGCGAAAGCCGGTAGATCAACGCCCGGCCGGGGTGCAGCGCGGAGAGCGTGTCGAACTGGACGCCACCCAGCGTGAAGGTCCCTTCGTCGATCTCCTGGAACGTGAGCTTGGCGCCAAATTGCTCCAGCCCGACCGGGAAATAAACCGATGCCATCTGGCCTGACAGGATCTGGAGGAGGTCCGCCGTCGGCTGGGCCGGTCCCACCAGGCTGAAGGTGTTGCCCGCCATGTAGGCCGGCCCGAAAAACGGAAGCCCCTGGATGTGATCCCAGTGAAAATGGGAAAAACACAGATATCCCCGGGTCGGACCGCCCGGCACCCGGAGCGATCGCCCCAACTCCCGGAGCCCGGTCCCCCCGTCCCAGATGAAGGCGTCCTCGACACCCGACACCCGCACCTCGATGCAGGGGGTGTTTCCCCCGTACCGCACCGTTTCGCGGGACGCCGTGGGGATCGACCCGCGCACGCCCCAGAATCGGATGGTGATCCGGCGGGCGAGGAATTCGCGCACCATCGTGACGAGCCGCTCGGGCGAAAACGGCTTCTCGAGATACGCGTTGGCCCCCACCTCGCCGGCCAGTTGCTTGTCGGCATCGTAGTGCTTGGCCGAGAACACGATGATCGGGCCGAGGAAGGGGGTGCGGCCGGAGCGGAGTTGGCGGCACAGGGTCAGACCGTCGGTGCCGGGCAGCATGATGTCGAGGAGGATCAGCGACGGCTCAACCGAGGCGACCGTGGCGTGCAGGGCGCTGCCCTCTTCCAGGCAAACCGCGTGGTATCCGGCCGTCTCCAGGATATGCCGGCACATCTGCAAGATCAGCGGATCGTCATCCACCAGCAGAATCGTCTCGCCCGCCATGTGGGTCCGCCTACCGCACGGCCGCGTGCCGCGCGCGCTTCTCGAGCCGTCCGTTCTCCGCTTCTCGGGCGCCGTCAGGAGGCGCGTTCCTGCCTGCCCGGGGCGCCGGGGTAGCTTCGGCCGGTACCGTTCCGACCGACGCCGATACTCTCATAGACTGAGCGTCCCCTCTCTGTCAAGGGGACCTTTACGTTCGGCCTCTCCACGCCCGTCCCGCGAAAAAAGAGGGCCCCGCGACTCGCGGGGCCCTTGAGAACTGGCACGGTCGGCGGATGCCGCGGACCAAACCGCCGACCGCCGCCTGGCATAGTGTCGTACGCCTGTTGGTCCATCCTAGGTGGATCGGACCTCCTGTCGCATGAAGCAGGCATAGCAAATCCCGAAGCAAACCACCGTGATCGCCACCAGGGACACCAGGTGCGGCGCCACGATGAGCGCACTCTGAAACAGCGGCAGCGGGCTTTGGAACCGACTGATGGAGAGCTGCTCCATGGGTCCCATCAGGACCAGCGACCGCGTGGTCTTGCGCAGCGGATCCAGGACGATCCCCGTCGCCTCGCTGTAGAGCGTGATGGGCGAGAGGGTCGCGACGATGGACCGGACCTTGTCGTTTTGCAGCACCGCCTCGGCGTTCATGGACGAGCCCGACGGCAGGGGTGCGATCACGTCCGCCGCCAACCGGGCCCCGAGCGCCATGAAGAAGGCGAAGAAGATCCAGAGAGCAAGGGTCGCCAGGGCCGAGGTAGCCATCCCTCGAAACACCACCGAGCAGAGAATGGACAGCGCCAGCCAGAAGCCGATGTAGACGACGCTCACCAGGAGGTACACGGCCATCCGCCCGATCTCTTCCCAGCCCGGCACGACGCCCAGCACGAGCAGGCCGATCCCCGAGATCAGCACCACGATGGCCAGCAGCATGATCGCGATGGTGGTCAGGCCCGCCAGAAACTTCCCGTTGATGACCGCATCGCGATAGATCGGCTGGGACAAGAGTTTGCTCAGGGTCCGCGCCGCCCGCTCCCGGTTGATGGCGTCGAAGCCCAGCACCATCCCGATCAGCGGACCGAAGAAGGCGATGAACTGCGCCAGGGAGAAGAGCGCCCCGGTGGAGGTGAAGAGCAGCAGGAAGACCAGCGACGGCTTGGCCATCCCCTCCAGCTCCTTCCGGAGGCCGCTCCCCACCATGTAAGCCGTGACCAGACCAACCATCATGATCACGGTGAGAAGCAGGATGGAGCGCGTGCTGCTGAAGTGATCCTCGAGTTCCTTGCGATAGACCGCCCATAGTCCGTGCACGGAAATCCCTCACAGGGCGGCGGCCCGGCCTCACGACTGCGCCGGTACGCCCTCCCGGAAATACCGCATGTAGATCTCTTCCAGGGTGTACCGCTCCTGGTCCACCCCGAGTTTCTGCTTCGCCAACTCCTGGATAGGTCCGGCCGCGACCAGGTTGCCTTTCAGCATGATACCCACCCGGTCGCTCACCCGCTGCACCTGATCCAGCAGGTGGGAGGAGAAGAAGACCGTGATACCCTTCTCCCGACCCAGGCCCACGATGAAGTCCAGCATCTTCTGCGTGCCGTCGGGATCCAGGCCCAGCGTGGGCTCGTCCAGGAACACGACCTGCGGATCCTTCAAAAGCACCTCCGCGATGCCGAGCCGCTGTCGCATGCCGCGGGAGTACGCGCCGACGCGCTTCCGCGCCTCGCCGAGCAGCCCCACCTGTTCCAGCAGCCCCTCGATCTTTCGGGGCAGGCCGTCGTTCTGGATCCCGTTCAGCCGCGCCACGTAGGCCAGATTCTGGACGGCGGTCATGTCCTCGTAGAACCCAACGCTTTCCGGCAGGTAGCCGACCAGCCGCTTGACTTGCAGCGGATCGCGGGTGGGGTCGTGGCCGCAGACCCGTGCCGTACCGGAGGTGGGCTCGCTCAGGCCCAAAAGCATCAGGAGCGTGGTGGTCTTGCCCGCCCCGTTCGGCCCCAGGAAACCGAAGATTTCTCCCTGCGGGACCTGAAGGGTCAGGGCGTTGACCGCCACCTGGGTGCCGTACCGCTTTGTCAGTTCGTGTGTCTCGATCGCAAGTGCCATGGCCGCCTCACCGCCGCCCCAGCCAGGCAAACAGGCCGCCCATGCCGCCGATCACCAGGGCAATCAATCCCACGCCGATCCAGCCCCAGGCAGTGGGCGCCTTCACCGTCACCCGCATCTCGACCGTCTTGCTGGAGGACTTCTCGCCGTCGACCATCAGACCCACCGAGTAGTCTCCCACCAGCGCCGTCGCGGCGGGCGTGATGGTCGCCTCGATCTGCTTCAGTTGCCCCGGCTCCAGCGCCTCGATCTTCTCCGGCTTGAACTCGACCTTCCAGTTCTCGGGCTTGAACGAGGAGAGGTTGACGTTGCGGTTCACCGCGGAGCCGGTGTTCTTGACCAAGAGCGAGACCGTGGTGGGCTTCCCGGTCACGGCTTCCACGGACAGGATCCCGCTCGGCGTCGCCGCGTCCAGCTTGTAGATACCCGTCAGCACGACCATCAGCTTCGCTTCGGCCTTCGACTCGCCCGAGGTGATCCGCACCAGGACCGGGTACTCTCCCGCGGCGGTGTCCTTGGGAGGCGTCACCGAGACCGCCACGGTCTGGTTGCCGCTTCCACGGATCCGCAGGCTGGAGATCTGCTTCTGCTCGTACCCGGGTTTGAAATTGACCTCCCACTTCTCGGGGGCCTGGGCGGCGAGATTGACCGTGCGATCGGCCTCGCTCTTGTTGGCCACATCCAGCGAGAACTCGAAGGTGGCGTCCGTCTGGCCGCGCAGGACGGGGTAGGAGGTCGTGATCTGGATCTCCTCGGCCCCCATCCGGCTCCGGTCGCGGGTCGTGACGGCGATGGCGTGGGTCGCCGTCAGCTTGCCGTCCAACGTGACGGCTTCGATCAGAAACTCGTAGGTCCCGGCCGCCAGTCCCTTGTCAGGCTCGGCGGTAAACGCCAGGTTCCGGGTCTTCCCGTCCGGAATCGCCACGCCGGTCACGGTGAAACTTCCGCCCTTGAGCGAGGCTTTCCACCCCTTCGGGACGGTGGCAAGTTTCAGGGACACCACTTCATCCTGTTTCCCCTTGTTCTCCACCGTCAGATCCATCCGGACGCTCTCGCCGATCGGGACCACCACGCCGGAATACTCGGTGTAGACCCCGATGCCACGATCGGGCCGGTTATCCCGCTTGGCCTGCTCGTCGGCAGCCCCCACCACGACGGGCCCGGCAACGACCAGCAGCGTTGCCAGGATCCCCATCAGGAATCCGGCTCGTCGCATCACATGCCTTCCTTCACGACATCCGATCATCACCAGTCTCCTCCATGCACGTTGAGGCACGGTCACCGCGACCCCGCCTCGGTTCACGATTCCCTGACCTGTTTCGTCGGGCTCAACCCGTACCGGTGTGGCTTGCCGAGCATTACAGGCCGACGTGGCTCAGCCGAAACCGTCGCCGACGGCCCGTATTTCTTGGTGGCCCTATATCATACACGATAAACCCAGACTTTCATCGGAGAAATCTTGTCAATGCCCGAAAGGCCAAAACCAAGGCGGCGGGTCCCACCCGAAACGAGTGGCCACGGCAAGCCGGAACGTTACGGTTTCGCAGGCGGGCCCGCCGCTCCCGGCGCTGGGGTCGTTGGCACGGCGGTCGTCGCGAGCTTTCCCCGGAGGTCGGCGTTGTCCTGGGTCAGTTGTTGTACTTGCTTCTCCAGTTCGACAACCCGGGATGCCTTGAAAGGCCGAGCCGAAGCCGATCACGAGTCCGATCACGAAAGCGATCACGATGAACGAGACCCAGTACCTGCGCTCCATGGCCCCTCCTCCTCGACCGACCGGAGAATCCCACCGGTTCGATGCCAGCGGATCGAGCCGCCCGTGCCGCCGCACCACCACGCGCTGCGGTACCGCGGACCCGCGTTCGGTGCCGATCCTCTCGGCCTGGCACAGCGACAGCCCGACGCCGCCTCGGCTGCCCCGCACAGAACGCGGAACGGCAGAAGCCGTCCGAGCCGAACCGTCTCACTTGGACGGAACGTGGACCTCCTTGGTATCGGACACCACCTTACCCCTGACCGTGAGATCCTCGTGCGAATTGGCGTTGAGCGTCACGGTGATCTTGTGGACCCCCGGTGTCAGCGCGGGCACGTGGTACCACTCCCCGTACAGACGGGTGATCTTCTTCCCGTCGATGAACGAGTGCGCATGCCCCTCGCCGGCCACGTGCGCGGTGCTGGCATGTTCCGGCGCGAATCGAAAGTTCTCCGCCCGCACCTGCAGATTCCACCCCGCTTTGAGATCCTTGTGAACCACCAGCGTCACCGCAGGAGGCGCCGCCGCGTCGCCGACCTCCATCCTGCCGTGCTGCATCGCGGTTCCCCCGTGTGCCATGCCAGAGCGATGGCCTTCGCCGGCCCATGTCACCGCCAGCCAGCCCCCGGACAGGACACCGAATGCCACCCACGCGACCACGAAGCGACCAGACCACGCGTTCATAAGTCCTCCAGGTGGAAAGTATGGGGTGATTATTGCTAAGAAATGGTGCGAAATCAAGAGGCGGCGGGTGCCTGTTTTCGAAACCAGACGCCCGCCCCCCTCATTCGCGTATCCCAAGACCTTCTCTCCGTGGCTGCCCCCTCCTGGCGGTGGATCTCGATCCCATTCGCAGGCGGTCCGACCTGTGGTCCGTTGACCGCTGCCAGTTGGTCGGGAGCACCCGTCGAGGGGCCTAGATGTGCACTCGACCGAGCCTCTGCGCGATTTGCACTTGACATCCCCCGCGGCTCGGGGCCATGTTCAGGGGCGTCGGCGGAGGTTTCCCTGCCGCGTTGATGGCAAATGCGTATCATGCGGGCGTGGGTGGTGTTTCGTATACAGGGCTCGCTGATGCGGAGTCCGTTCTGCGGGGCTGATCGCCACTCTCGGCGCAGGCATGCGTCGAGCCGAAGGTGTCGGGCAACGCGACCCATCACCACCCGCTAGCCCGTTTCCCCTTTGGTACGTATGCAACTGTGCCCGCCACGCGGGCGAAGGGCGCCCGGGCGTTCGACGCGACGGCCGAGAGTCCGTCGCGAACATGGAGGTGGGACCGTGACCCAGAGTCAGACGAAGACGCCGCTTGGTATCTGCGACACCGTCCTGCGCGACAGCCACCAATCGCTCCTGGCCACCCGGATGCGGACCGAGGACATGATCCCGGCCATGGAACTGCTCGACGACGTCGGCTACTGGTCGCTGGAAGTCTGGGGTGGCGCCACCTTCGATGCCTGTATGCGCTTCCTGAACGAGGACCCCTGGGAGCGGTTGCGGATCATGCGAAAGCGGATGCCCAAGACGCGCCTCCAGATGCTGCTGCGCGGCCAGAACGTCGTGGGGTACCGCCACTATGCCGACGACGTGGTGGAGCGTTTCGTCGCCCGCGCGGTCGAGAACGGCATGCAAGTCTTCCGCATCTTCGATGCCTTCAACGACATCCGCAACATGGAAGCCGCCATGCGCGCGGTCAAGAAGTACGGCGGGCATCTGCAGGCCTCGGTGTGCTACACCCTGAGTCCCGTGCACAGCAACGAAGGCTTCGTGAAGACCTTTACGGAGCTCCTCCAGTACGGCGCGGACTCGCTCTGCATCAAGGACATGGGGGGCCTGATCTCCCCCACCGACGCCGCCGACCTGGTCGGTCGGCTCAAGGCCGTCACCGCCGTGCCCATCTCGCTGCACTCCCACTACACCAGCGGCATGGCGTCCATGGCGTACTTCCAGGCGGCGGAAGCCGGCGTGGACATCGTGGACTGCGCCATCTCCAGCATGTCCTTGGGGACATCTCAACCCCCGACGGAGAGCGTGGTGGCGGCGATGGCGGGCACCCCGCGGGCCACGGGATTGGACCTCGCCAAGCTGTCGGCCATCGGGAAGCACTTCGCGTCGGTGCGCAAAGGATACGCCCATCTGGAAATGAGGACCTACGGGGTGGATACCAACGTCCTCCAGTTCCAGGTTCCCGGCGGGATGATCTCCAATCTCGTGAATCAACTGCGGGAACAAAACCAGGAGGACAAGCTTCCCGAGGTGCTGAAGGAGATCCCTCGCGTGCGGGCGGATCTGGGGTTTCCACCGCTGGTCACACCTTCCAGCCAGATCTGCGGATCGCAGGCGGTCCTGAACGTGCTCACGGGCGAGCGCTACAAGATGGTGCCGAAAGAAGTTCGGAACATCGTGAAGGGGATGTACGGTCGCACCCCCGCCCCCATCGGTGCGGCTTTCCAGAAGCAGATCCTGGGCGACGAGGCCCCCATCACCTGCCGCCCTGCCGACCTGCTGGAGCCGGAGATGGAGAAGGCCAAGGCCGAGATCGGCGCGCTGGCCAAGAACGAGGAGGACGTGCTTTCCTACGTCCTGTTCCCGCAGGTGGCCAAGGAGTTCCTCGCCGGCCGCGGCAAGCCGCCGGCCGGCCTCAGCGGGGACCAATTGGCCGCGATCGCCGTCGCCGTGGGCGCGAAGTAACCTGAACGACATTCCACAGCGCACGAGGGAGGAATGACGGCATGGACTTCATGCTAGCTTTGAATGTCACGATATACGGGTTGGGCATCGTGTTCCTCGCCCTGCTCGTGCTCATGGTGGCGATCATGCTCCTCACCAAGGTCTTCGCCGTGGCCACCGGCAAAGATATCCTGTCGGCGGCGCCGGACCCGGCGCCGAGCTCAACCGTGGCCGTGCCGGCCGGCATGACGGTCACCGCGCCGCCGCCGGTCGCCGTAGCAGCGACCGAAGCCGTCAACGCCCCGCTCCCCGGCAAGGTCCTGTCCGTTGCGGTGAAGGCGGGCGACCGCGTGCAGAAGGGGGACGAGCTCTGTGTCATCGAAGCCATGAAGATGGGGAACAGCGTCAAGGCCCCGCGGGAGGCCTTCGTCGCCGAGGTGTGCGTCGCCCAGGGAAACACCGTGGCCTTTGGCGCGCCCCTCGTGTTGCTTGCCTCCACCGCGGCGGCGGCCTCCCGGCCGACCGCACCGGTCGCCGCGCCTGCGGCGCCGGCTTCTATCGAGATAGCGGAGCCATCAGTCTTCACCCTCGGGATCGCGGGGAAGGCGCATGCGGTGGAGCTGGTGCCCATGGGCGCCGGGGCGCTTGCGGTGATGTTCGACGGCACGCGCTACGAGGTGCGGCGTGATGCCGGCGACCGCACCAAGCTGCTGGTGAACGGCCAGGTGCACACCATCGAGGTGAAGGAGGTCGCCGGAAGCACGGCCACCGTCGTGATCGACGGCGTGACGCAGAAGGTGGACGTGGGGCGGCAAGCGCCCTCGACGCCGCGGGCGTTCACCCTCACCTCCGGCGGGACGCTTCACAAGGTCGAGGTGGCCGGCAGTGACGGTGCCGCCACGGTGTCCCTCGACGGAACGAGCTACCGGGTGGAGCGGGACAAGTCGGACGCCGCCCGGATTCTCGTGAACGGCCAGGCCCACACGGTCGAGGTGAAAGACACCGCCGGGAGCACGGCCACCGTCGTGATCGACGGGCGGACCGAGCGCGTGGAGATCGTCCGCGAGACGGCGAAACCTATGGCCCCCGCCGCAGCCGTCGCCCCCGCGCCCGCTCCGACCGCCCCCGCGGCCGGCGCCGGGCAACCGGTCACCGCCCCGCTCCCCGGCAAGATCTTGTCGGTCGCGGTGAAGGCGGGCGACCGCGTGCAGCAGGGGGACGAGCTCTGCGTCATCGAAGCCATGAAGATGGGGAACAGCGTCAAGGCGCAGCGGGAGGGCACGGTCCGGGAGGTCCTGGTCGCGCCGGGCCAGAGCCGTGGCCTTCGGGGCGCCGCTGCTGGTGCTCGAGTAAACCGGTTACCACGCCGGCCGCCGTCGACTGCGGTCGGATGTGTCGCCAACTCTTCCGCCAACAGGTGAACGGGCATGATTGATCCGAAGGTCACCGCCAAGCTGGTTGAGGGTTTCGCAAATTTCGGATGGGGCCACCTGGTCATGATCCTGGTCGGCGGGATCCTGATCTACCTGGCCATCGTCAAGGAATACGAGCCGGTCCTGCTGCTCCCGATCGGAATCGGCTGCATCCTGACCAACATCCCCGTCACCGGGATGACGGAGGTCGAGGGTCTCTTCGGCGTCCTCTACGCCATGGGCATCAAGAACGAGCTGTTCCCGCTGCTGATCTTCATCGGTGTCGGGGCCATGACCGATTTCGGCCCCCTGCTGGAGCGGCCCTATACGGTGATCCTCGGCGCCGCGGCCCAGTTCGGGATCTTCGGCACCCTGCTCATGGCGACCCTCCTCGGGTTCGACATCAACCAGGCGGCCTCCATCGGCATCATCGGCTCCGCCGACGGACCGACCTCCATCTACGTGGCCTCCATCCTGGCGCCCGACCTGCTGGCACCCATCGCCGTGGCGGCGTATTCGTACATGTCCCTGGTCCCGATCATCCAGCCGCCCATCATGCGGGCGCTCACCACGCCGGCAGAGCGGGCCATCGTGATGCCCTACACCGACGAGGCCGGTCTCGAAGGCCACTCGGGTCCTCTTTCCCATCGTGACCACCCTGGTCTGCGGCCTGATCGCCCCGATGTCGACCCCCCTGATCGGCATGCTGATGTTCGGCAATCTGCTGCGTGAGGCCGGGGTCGTGGAGCGCCTGTCCAATGCCGCCCAGAACGAGCTGATCAACGTGGTCACCATCTTCCTGGGCCTGACCATCGGCTCCACCATGTCCGCCGACAAGTTCCTCACGGCCCAGACGCTGTTCATCCTCGGCATGGGTCTGGTCGCGTTCGCCCTGGACACCGTGGCGGGACTCGGCTTCGGCAAGCTGCTCTGCCTCGTCTCCCGCGGCAAGGTGAACCCGCTGATCGGCGCCTCGGGCATCTCCGCCTTCCCCATGTCGGCCCGGGTCGTCAACCGGGTCGGCCTGGAGGCCAACCCGAACAACTTCCTCCTCATGCACGCCATGGGATCGAACACGGCCGGCCAGATCGGCTCGGTGATGGCCGGCGGCGCGATCCTGGCCCTGCTGGCCCGCTAGCCGGGAAACACGGCGGCGGCGCGGCTGACGTCGCGCGGGAAGGTGTGCCGAAAGGGCCGCCTCGGTAGACCGCTCTCTGGATTGACATTCGGTCATCCGTTCGGTAGGTTCCACATGGACCGGGTCATTCACCGGGCGATTCCGGTCATCGCCGTCACTGGGGCGTATTCGTCTTGAACCGTCGGGGGCTCGGGATGCGCACTGGACGGGGTCGTAGGCCTCGACGGCCCGTCCCCAACGTGCTGGAGATCTGATCATGGCTGAGAGACTCGAGCGACTGCTGTACAACCAGACGGAGGAGATGTGGATCTCGCTCCGGACCGAGGAGGGTGACCCGCAGGTGGAATTGCGGATGTACGGGCGTACCGGCGCCGCCGGCGCGGAACCGGTGCGCGCCGCGGAAGCCGTCGCCATACCGGCCAGCCTGCTGCCGAGCCTCGTCCGGGCACTCTCCCACGTGGAGAAGACGCTGATCGGCCGGGGCGTGATCTACGTGCCGCCCTCTTCTAAGATCACCCACATGGAGCAGGGCAGCAGCCTCACCGTCGGTACGGAGGGACGGGGAGGAGCGCAGCCCGCTCGCCAACACCCGCGGGTGACCCTCAATGTTCGGGTGGAGTGCCGCCTCCTGGATGCCAAGGATTTCTGGCCGAGCCCGCCCGTGAGCGGCGAGATCATCGATGTGAGTCTGGGCGGTGCGCAGGTGTGCGTCGCCAAGCGTCTCCCGCGCTTCGCCCAGGTGGAGGTCTTCATGGTGGTGGACGGGCTGGTCTTTCGTGGACGCGCGGAGGTCGTGGCGGCCGATATCGGACACGGGCGGCCGGCGGACGAAAGCGGATACCGCCACAGCATCCGATGGCTGGCACTGGAGAGCCACGCCAGAGAAGTTCTGACCAAGATCGTGGCGAGCCGTACCCCACCGCCGGGGCCACCTCGGCGCTAGGGGGCCGCCGCCGGCCGGGATCATTCCGTGTAGTCGAGACCGACCTGCTTGAACTTGGCCCGCGACGATGGGGTCTGGAGGAAGGCGAGGAACATGGTCGCCGCCTCCGGCGCGCTCGCCCGCGCAGCCACGCCTGCGGAATAGACGCTCACTTTTTGCAGTTCCCGTGGGAGCGGGCCCGCGAGCGTGACCCCCTTGACGGCCAGGATCTCGCTGATCTGGTGGATGCAGAGCTCGACGTCGCCCTTGGCCACCGCCTCGGCGGCGTAGCCCTCGGGCCAGAGCGTCGTCTTCTCCCGCACCTGATCGGCAATCCCCAGCCGCTGCAGCACGGCCGCGAAATGGATTCCGCTGGTGCCCCCCTTGGTCGGATCCATGTAGACAATCGACGTCGCCGCCAGCACCGTCTGCCTGAACGCCTCCGTGGTAGAGATGTCCGGCAGGCGCGACCCCGCCCGCACCGCGACCCCAACCCCCACCCGTGCGATGTCGGTGCGACTTCCGACCGCGACCGTGCCGTTGCGCATCTGCTCCTCAAGTGCCACGTCGGTCATGATGAAGAGGTCGGCGGTCTCCCCCTCGGCGATCTTCTTCTGCAGGACGCCCACGGTGGCAAAGGTGAACCGGACCGTGTGGCCGGTGTCGCGCTCGAAGTCTTTCGCCAGGTCCACGACCGCCGCCTTCACCGCGCCTGCGCTCAGGACCCGGATCTCGGCCGCGCCCGCCGGAACGGCATTGCCTGCCGCTACAGCGAAGAACAGTCCGGCCAGCACTCCGGTCATCCGTGTTTGTCGCATCGCCCCCCCTCCCCTTGCTGTCGTGCGTCTCGGCAAGCTCATCCGCTTCGTCAAAAAAAGGTTCGGCGTCGGCGTTTACCACTCCCCCTTGGCGCCGAACCGGGCGCGCGCCGCCTTGTCGAACTGCCGCCCGGCCTCGTCCATACCGCGGAGGATCTCGTCCATGGTCTTGCCTGCCGTGGCCCGGGCCGCCGGGATCAGCGTGCGGCACTCGTTGGCGTCCATGAAGCGGCAGGCGTCGAGCAGCGCGGCCTCGTCTTCTTCCGGCACGACCAGGAATCCATGTTTATCGGCGTGAATCAGCTGGCCCGGCCGCACCGGGCACCCGAACACCTCTACGTCGCAGTTCCATCGGACCGGCACGGAATACGCGTGGCCGACGCTGGTGCGCTTGGCGAGGGCCTTGAACCCGGCGTTGCACATCTCGTCCACGTCGCGGATGGTCCCATCGACGATCGTCCCCACGCACCCCAGCGCCCGGTGGGTATTGCTGTTGACCTCGCCCCAATACGCGCCGACAAATTGCGGTTTGTCCAGATCCTGGACGACGACGATCTTCGGTCCGGGCGCACCGGCGACATAGCGTCGGTACTCGCTCCACACATTCGGGTTGGTCTTCGGGTGGTCGGGGTTGCTCGGCTCGATGACCACGGTCATCGCATAGCCGACCATCGGCCCCATCTGCGGCATGTAGTCTCGCGTCTCTTCCAGGTTGAAGTGGCCCTTCGCGCGATTCTTGCTGGTGATGGCTTCCCAGCCGTTGTACACACTCGGGGTGTTCCAGCGCTTCAGTTCGAGTAGCGCCTCGTAGGACAGTCGCGCGGGTGCGCTGCCGTTTCCCATGTCGGGCTCCATTTGTGATGTGGTCGAACGCCGCAGAACATCTCGCGCCGAGTTCGCGACCGGCGTTTGCTCCCTCGGGACCGGGGCAGGATGCCCGCTCAGGAACCGGACTGTCAAGGGCAAACTCGAAATCGAAGTCGTCTCGGCCCTTGACAATACCACGCCCCCGGGCCATTCTCATCCCCCACGGACCGTGGCCGAGCGCGGCTTGGCGTGGCGGTCTCTGCCCATGATTGACGCAACGAGATCAACGGGAGGCCGGATGCGAATCTATCAACGGAACTGGATGCAGGTCGAAGCGAACCTGCGGCATGAGGACCGGGCCGTGCTCCCGCTGGGCAGCACGGAGCAGCACGCCCATCTCAGCCTGGGGACCGACGCCATCCTGGCCGAGCGGGTGGCGGTCGAGGCGGCGGAACCGCTCGGCGTGCCGGTGTTTCCGGCCCTTCCCTACGGGATCAGCCCGTATTTCCGGGCCTACCCGGGCTCGGTGTCCCTGCGGGTCGAGACCTATCTCGCGATCGTCCGCGACCTCCTCGACAGCCTGGCACACAGCGGCTTCCGGCGGATCCTGCTGGTGAACGGACACGGCGGAAACGCCCCCGCGCAGGCGCTGGCCGGTGAGTGGATGGCGGACCACCCGGGCGTGCGGGTGCGTTTCCACGACTGGTGGAGAGCCCCGCGCACCTGGGCGAAGGTCCTGGAGATAGATCCGGTCGCCTCGCACGGCTCGTGGATGGAGAATTTCCCCTGGACGCGCCTCGCCGGCGTCGCCCTGCCCGGCGACCGAAAGCCCATGGTGGACCTGGACCGTGTGCGCCTCTCGGACCCGCCGGCGCTGCGCGCCCTGCTCGGCGACGGGAACTACGGCGGCTACCACCAGCGCCCGGACGCCGAGATGGACGCCATCTGGACGGTGGCCGTGGAGGAAACCCGGGAGATGCTGGAACGCCCGTGGGCGTAGAATCGCGGTCCGCAGATGGTAGGCCGAGTCCAACGACGAGGTGGGAGGTGCCCGCTGCCATCTCTCTATATCCATATCCCCTTCTGTGAGCGGAAGTGCCTCTATTGCGACTTCTATTCGGTCGAGCGCCCCGACCTGATCGAGGACTTCCTGGCGGCGCTGGCGCGCGAGATCGCGCTCCGGGCCCCTGAGCAGGATGGAACCGCCTTCCGGACCGTCTTCTTCGGCGGCGGCACCCCGTCGTTGCTGACCCCCCGACAGCTTGAATGGATTCTCTCCCGCCTGCGCGCCGCGTTTCAGATCGCGACAGACGCCGAGATTACCCTGGAGGCAAACCCCGGCACGGTGCACAAGGAGTCTCTGCGAACCTTCCGGTCCCTCGGCGTCAACCGGCTGAGCATCGGGATTCAGTCGTTTCGCGGCGAAGATCTCGATGTTCTCGGTCGCGTCCACAACGCGGCCGACGCGTTCCGGTGTATTGACCTCAGCCGCACCGCCGGCTTCGACAATCTCGGCATTGACCTGATCTACTCGATCCCGGGCCAAACGCTGGAACACTGGGAGGAGAACCTCCGCACCGCCGCGGACCTCGCGCCCCAGCATCTTGCCGCCTACAACCTGATCGTCGAGGAACACACCCCCCTCGCCCACATGGTGCATGCCGGCACGGTACACACCCATTCCACCGATGACGACGCGCGAATGTACGAACGGACCATGGAGGCGTTCGCCGCGCACGGATATGAGCACTACGAGGTGTCGAACTACGCCCTCCCGGGCTTCCGCTGCCGGCACAACGCCGCCTATTGGGGTCATCAGGACTACCTCGGGCTGGGCCCCTCGGCGCATTCGTTCCGGACGGAGGCCGGGGGAAGGGTCGGCGAGCGCTGCTGGAACGTCGCCGATCTGTCCCGCTATCGGGAGCGGCTACAGGAAGGCTCGCTGCCCGTCGCCGGCAGGGAACGGATCGGGATCCGCGAGATGGTCAGCGAGCGGATCTTCCTGGGGCTCAGGAGCAGCGGCCTCGACCTGGTGGGCCTCACCGCGGACCTGGGGTACGATCTCGCAACCCGGCAACGCGAGATGTTGAGAGGGATGACCGAAGCGGACCTCGCCTGTGCGGAGGGCGGCATACTCCGATTGACCGCGAAGGGCTACCTGGTGTGCGACGAGATCTGCGGGCGTGTGCTGGAAGACGTGCGGGCCTGTACCGACTGGCTTTCCGTCGAAGACCACGACGGCCGGGTCAAGCCGTTGTCAAAGAATAACTTGACCGGAGAAATTCCGTAAACGGCATAAGGAGCCGTAACGAAACCAAAAAATGGCCAAGTTATTTCGTAACGGCTCCTAACTGATCGCTGCGGCGATCTCCCGGTGCCCGTGGGCCGCGAGGAACTCGGCCACCTCGGGCAGGCGGGGAATGCCGCGCCGGCCGCCCAGGAACCGGCACTTCATGGCGGCCACGGCGTTGGCGAAGGTGAGCGTCCACGCGAGGGGCCAGCCGCGGAGCTCACCCACGGTGCAGGCCCCATGGAACACATCGCCGGCCCCGTTCGTGTCCACGGGCTCGATCCGGAAGCCGGGCACGCGGACCCACTGGCCGCGTTCGTACCCCAGGACCCCCTCCTCGGCCAGCGTCACCGCAACGCGGGCCGGCCCGCGTTCCGCCAACTCGCGGAGGCCGTCCGCGACCGCGGCGTGGCCCGTCGTCCCACGGATGAAGCGGGGGTTACACACCAAGAGATCCACCTGCGGCCAGACCCGCTCGATCCCGGGCACGATCCGTTCCCCGTCCATGGTCACCCGCATGCCGGCGTGGCGGGCCCACTCGATGGCCCGAACCGCGGCGTCCGAGTCGATGCCATCCACGTGCAGGAGCCGCCCCGAGGTGATCGCCGCCCGATCCAACTCGTCCGGGCGGATGGCGTAGGCCGGCGGGCGGCGGAAGAACAGCGTCCGCTGCCCGGTGGCGCGATCGGCCAGCACCAGACTCACATGACCCGGGCTGTCCTTGACGCGGATGACGTGCCGGACGTCCACCCCTTCCCGGGACAGCGTCTTGAGCGACAGGCGCGACCAGAAATCGCCCCCCACCTTGCCGATGTACCGGGCCCGCAACCCCAGTCGGGCTGCAGCCGCCATCGCCGTGGCCGTCACCCCGCCCCCCTGCACGTCGAAGGTCTGGAACTGCGCCTTGGTGTCGGGCTCCGGGTAGCCGTCGATGATGGCGATCAGATCCAGCGCGTTGACGCCGAACCCCACGACGTCCCAGGATTGGCTGGCCGGGGCGCCTTCGCTCATGATTTGATCGCCCCCGCCGTCATGCCCTGGACCACATAGCGCTGCAGGAAGATGAAGGCGATCACCAGCGGGGCGCTGGCCAGGACCGAGAACGCCATCATCATGCTCCACTCGGTGACGAACTCGGCCAGCAGGCTGTAGATGGCGATGGTGAGGACCCGCTTGCCCCAGGATTCGATCAGCACCACGGCGAAAAGGAATTCGTTCCAGGCCAGCAGGAACGTGTAGAGCCCCGCCCCCACCAGCGCCGGAAAGGACATCGGCACGAGCGTGCGGGCGATCGCCCCCAGCCGCGTGCACCCGTCCACCATGGCCGCCTCTTCCATGTCCTTGGGGATCTGGGCGAAGTAGCTCCGGAGCATCAGGATGCAGAAGGGCAGCGTGAACGTGGTGTACACGACGATCAGGGCGGTGAGCGTGTCGTAGAGGCCGAGTCGGACCACCACCCGGAAATACGGGATACAGAGGAGCACCAGCGGGAACATCTGCGTGATGATCAGGAACATGATCACCGCCCGCTGCCCCTTGAAGCGGAAGCGGGCCAGGGCGTAGGCCGCCAGCGCCCCCACGAAGAGCGAGAAGGCGGTCACCACCCCCGCGATGAAATAGCTGTTCACAAACGTCCACATATAGCGGGGGCTGCTGAGCACCTTCAGATAGGGCTCCAGCGTGAAGACGGTCGGGATCCACTGGGGCGGGATCTTCATGACCTCCACGTTCGGCCGGACCGACACCGTGAGCATCCAGGCCACCGGGAAGAGCATGATCACCGTCACCGCCGCCAGGAGGCTATAGATGGCCGCGTGGGCGACCTGCCGGCGGGTCCGCATGCCCCAACTCTCGCGCGCCATGTTACGCGATCTCCCGCACGGCGCGGCGCACGTACACCACGCTGAAGGCAAAGAGGATCAGGAACATGATCACCGCCTCGGCCGACGCGTAGCCGAACTGCAGCTTTTGGAAGGCGTCAAAGTAAATCACCGTCGCGAGCACCTGGGACGAGTTGATCGGGCCCCCGCCGGTCATGACGTACACCGGGTCGAAGGCCCGGAAGGTCCAGATGGAGTCCAGGAGGATCACCGTCAGAATGATACCGCGAAGCGCCGGCAGGGTGATGTACCAGAACTTCTGGCGCGCCGTGGTGCCGTCAATATCCGCGGCCTCGTAGACGTCCTCGGGGATCGCCTGGAGCCCCGCCAGGAGCATGACCATGAAGAACGGGAAGGCGCGCCAGATGTTCATCGCCGTCACCGAGAGGAGCGACGTCTGCGGGCTCCCCAGCCAGTTGATGGTGGCGTTCGGATCGAGGAGGCCCAGGGTGGTGAGCAGGCCGTTCAGGACGCCGAAGGGGGCGAGCATCAGGACCCAGATCATGCCGGCCACGGTCGGGGCGAACAGCCACGGGATGATCAGCAGGCCCCGCAGGAAGTTCCGGATCCGGACGTTGATCTTGGTGTGGAGCAGGAGCGCGAGCCCCATCCCGATCACGAGATGCATCACCACGCTGCCCACCGTGAAGAGGGTGGTCTGCCAGAGAACCTGCCAGAAGAGCGCGGTCTGGAGCAACGCGGTGTAGTTTCCCAGCCCGACCCAGACCTCCTTCCGGAGGTTGGCCTCGTACAGACTCATCCGGAGGACCTGGAGCAGCGGATAGACCATGAGCAAGCCGAGGAGCAGGAGGGCCGGCCCCAGGAAACCGTAGGCCTGGATTTCGTGGCGAAAGCGGTGGCGCAGGGTCATGGGCGCGAAGACCGAGCCGCTCCGGCACGTCAGGGGCGAACCGGAGCGGCTCAATGTCAGCTGGTCAATTGACGAGAACGCTGGCTACTTGGCCAGGATCTTGTTCCACTCCGCCGCCGCGTCGTCCAGCGCCTGCTTGGCGTTCTTCTTGCCCTGGACCACGTTCTGCACCTCGGTGGTCATGATCTTGTTCATCTGCACCGCGTTCGGCATCCCGAGGAACGGCGACTTGGCGTTCGGCTGCTGCATCTGCTGCACGAAGGCCTGGAGCGAGCTTGTTCTCCTTGAAGAACGGCTTCTCCGCCACGTCCTTCCGAGCCGGGAAATCGCCGCGTCCCCTTGGCCCACATCTCGTTGCCCACCGGGCCCGAGATCCAGCGCACGAACTTCCAAGCCGCCTCCTTGTTCTGGGCCTGGGTGGTCACCGTATTGAGCGACGCCGCGGACCACCGTCCCGCTGGTCATCCCCTTGGGCAGGGGCGCGGTGTCGTACTTCAGGTTCTGGTTCAAATTCTTCTGGATGGCGACACCCCAGGGTCCCTCGAACATCATGGCGATGTTGCCCGTGCGCGAAGTTGGCCCGCTTCTCCTTCTCGCCGTTCGACAGCACGCCGGGCACCGCCACCTTGTGCTTGTTGACCAGGTCCACGTACCACTCGATGGCCTTCACGCCCGCCGGGCTGTTGAAGGCGGCCTTGTTGGCCTTCGCTGTCGAGGATGTCGCCGCCCGCCTGCAGGATCAGCGGGTAGATGTCATAGGTCATGTTGGTGGGCGGCTCGATCTGCAGCGTGGCCGTGGTCGCGAAGATCTTCTTCTCCGGGTTCGTCACCTTCTTGGCAATCTGCGACGTACTCGTCCCAGGTCTTGGGCGGTCCGGCGATCCCGGCGTTCTTGAAGATCTCGGTGTTCCAGTAGAGCGCCACGCAGCCCGAGTGGAGCGGCAGGTAGTACTGCTTCCCCCTCCACTTCTGCTGGAAGGCCTCCGGGATGTTGTCCATGAACTCCTTGGGCTCCTTGGCGAGCCAGGCGTCCAGAGGCTCCAGCATCCCCAGATCCGCGAACTCCGCCACCCAGTCCACCTGGACCATCAGGACATCCGCCAGCTTCTGCGCCTGGAACAGCGTGAGCGCCTTGTCGTGGAACCCCTGGAACGGGTTGTCCACCAGGGTGAGCGTGATGTCCGGGTGCTCCTTCTCGAAGGCGGCTTTCAGCTCGTTCATGAGCTTCTCGCCCACCTCCGTGGTCTTCCACTGGAACCATCGCACCTCGGCCTTCTGGCCGGCCTGGCTCGCCGGTGTAAACGCGACGACCACCGCCACGGCCAGGGCAAGAACGGTCAGGATCCGCGTGACACGTGACATGGACCGACTCCTTTCTACTGGTGTTGCGTCTCGTCGTTGCACAATCCGATCCTCGGTTCGGATCCGGTTCGTGGGGGATTATCCGCGCAACCCGCCGCCGGTGTCAAGCCGGCGACGGCACGTTATCGAGCAAGCGCCTTTGCCAGCGCGGCGGGCACGGGGACCGGGACCACCGGCGCCTCCGTGAACCGGGCCACCAGTTCGTCGGTCCCGCCGACCTTCATCCGCGTGAACATGTCGCGGAACATCTCTTCCAGGGACGCCATGAGATCGGCCTGGATGTCGGCCGGCAGATCCCAGAACCGCCGCTTCATCCCCGCCCAGGCCTTCTTGCGCGTGGTGTAAATGAACTGAGCCTCGGTCTGGTCGGGCTTCCGTTCGCTGCCGTGATGTGTGAAACAGTAGGCCCGGATCTCGTCCTTGACAGCCTGCGGCAGCCGCGGGTGGTCGAAGATGAGGTTGTTGAACCCGAGCGCCAGGTGGATCTCCACGGTACCGCTTTCGGGGAACTTACCGAAGAAGTCCATGGGGAGCGTCGAGGCCCCGTGCTGCACGGCGCCCGCCAAGCCGAACTCCGCGCGGCAGACGCGGGAGATGTCGGCGAGGGTGTCGAAGGCCACCGGAACCTTGGCGAGCGTGCCGTCCGGCAGCACCTTGCCCCCATGATAGGTACCGGAGTTCACGCTGACCTTGGTGATCCCCGCGCCGCCGCCGGCCGCGGCCAGGGCTGCCGGGTACGTGGCCATGAAGGCGCGGAGTTCGTCCGGCGTGGTGTTGTGGGCGCCCACCTCGCCGATCTCGGCGCCGACCGAGATGGTGACACCCGCCGGTTGCAGGGTCCGCACCAGCCGGGTGAACTTCGCCGTGAGCTCGGCGTTCACCCGCTGCTGCTCGACCAGCGTCGGCGGCGCCAGATCCACCACCGTCGAGGCGTCCACGTCGATGTTGAAGAAGCTGGCGGCGATCTGCTCGCGGATGACGTTCGACAGCCGCTCTGTCTCCTTCGCCGGATCCTTGGCGTAGTTGACCGCATTGACTTGGTCGTGATCCGCCTGGAGGAACACCGGCCCACGGTGCCCTTCGCGCATCGCGGCAGCCAAGACCCCGGCGGTATACTCCACCGCCGGCTGCGCGGCGTACACCGCCTCCGCCAGGGCCTGCTCGAAGATCAATAGGGACGATCCCATCTTCCGCGCCGCGCGGAAAGCCGCCCGACAGGTCTGGTACGTCCAGCCACGCAGGTTGAGGGCCGGAACCGTTCGGTCACTCCACTGGTCCTTGCCCCGTGCCACGTAGAGCCCCTGGATCGAGGCCGGGATGACCCCGGAGGCGTGCGCCGCCTCCCGGATCGCCCAGATGGCCGCCTGGCGCACATCCGGCTCGGCCAGGGCCGCGGCGCGGGCCCAGCGGTCTAGCAGTTCACCCGACGGTCGCGCGCCGGCCGGAAGCCGCGGGGCAGGGCCGGCCGACAGCCCCAGAGTCCGAAGATCGGCCACGATCTCTGCGAGAGCCTGCGTGTCCATAACGAGTGATCCTCCAGTTCGATGAGGGAGAAGACGGCAAGGCGCCGTGCGAAACGGAGAGGAGTGTACCACGGCGGGCCGATCAGGCAAAGAGGCATCACCGTCCAGTCATACGCGGGGACGGCCGGCGGCGGTCCGCTGCACGACGGCCCGCTGGACGTTACCCGATTCTCCGAGTACACTAAGCCGTTGTCGAAGAATAGTTGAGCGGAGACATTTCGAAACGGCATAAGGAGCCGTAACGAAATAGAAAGAGATGTATAGGTTATTTCGTAACGGCTCCTAACGTGTAACGAGTGTGTCGAGCGACAATCGGATTTTTTCTCGAAGACCCCGAGCGGCGGCGCGGCTTCATCCTGGCCCGACCCGCCCACGAAAGGAGTGCGCGATGAGCGGACAGCGAGGACGGTTTGTCACTACCCTAATCGCCGTGAGTCTCCTCGTCGGAGGCGTCTTGGTCGCCCCGCTGCCCGGCACCGTGGCGCCGGCATTCGCGGACGACACCCTGGCCGCCCAGCAACTGGTCGAGAGAGCACGGATCGCGTTCGAGGGCTTCCTCGCCGACCCCCAGATGGGCGGCAGCCTGCGCTCCATCGTGACGCGCGCCAGGGCCGTCATGATCTATCCGCAGATCCTGCGGGGTGCCTTCTTCTTCGGCGGCTCGGGCGGAAGCGGAGTCCTGCTGGCCCGCGACGAGAAGACCAACACCTGGAGCGGGCCGGCCTTTTACACCATCGGACAGTTCAGCTTCGGCCTGCAGTGGGGCGGAGACGCCGCCGAGGTGGTTCTCGTCGCGTTGACCGAGCGCGGGCTTTCCGCTTTTCTATCCACCAGCAGCAAGCTGGGTGCCGATGCGAGCGTGACGGCGGGACCGGTCGGCGCCGGGGCCGAAGCCGCCACCGCCAACCTCAGCGTGGATATCCTGAGCTTCTCGCGGACCAGGGGCCTGTTCGCCGGAATCTCGGTCAATGGCGCGGTGGTGGCGGTGCGGGGGTCGTTGAATCAGGCGTATTACAACAAGGACGTCAGTCCCGCGTCGATTCTCATCTCGCGGGACGTGTCGAACCCGCACGCCGCCGGCTTGATCGACGCTGTGACCAAGGCCGCCGGCGGAAAGTGATTCACCGGGCGATCGCTGTCTGACGAGCCGGTCGCCCGGTCCCCCCCGCCAACCGCTGCGTCTTCGTTTAGGCAGCCAAACAGGCCACCCATCGCACCTCCGCGGCCGCGCCGAGATGAGGCGGCAGGACTACCAGATCCATACCGCGGAATTCCGTCTTGAACGGGACATTGTGACCAGGATGGGACACCTCTGCTCCTGGTTTGCCAGAGCGCGACACATCGGCTAGAATGCACAAAAGGGGTGCACGCCGGTGCTCATTGACTCCCACTGCCATCTGTATATGCCCGAATTTAACGATGACCGAGACGAAACCCTGGCGCGCGCCCGGACGGCGGGCGTGACCGCTTTCATCGGCATCGGGTATGATCTGGACTCCAGCCGGCAAGCCGTTGCCTTGGCGGACCGAGAGCCGGATGTGTATGCGTGCGTCGCCATCCATCCGCACCACGCCGCCGACACCACGGCCGCCGCCCTCGACGAATTGGCGACGTTGACCGCCCACCCTCGAGTCGTCGGCATTGGAGAGATCGGCCTCGATTTCTATCGGAACCGGGCCCCCCGCGAAATTCAGGAGGCCGCCTTCCGGGCTCAACTCGAGATGGCACAGCGCCTCCGGCTGCCGGTGAGCATTCATGACCGGGACGCCCACGCGGACACCATGCGGATCCTGTCCGACGGGGCGGAAGGCCTCCCCGCCGTCATCCTCCATTGTTTCAGCGGCGATCGCGCGATGGCCGCCCAGGCGTGGATGCGCGGGTACTATACCGCCGTGGCCGGTCCCGTTACCTATCCGAACGCCCGCGACTTACGCGCCCTGCTCACGGACGCCCCACGCGATCGCATCCTGCTGGAGACCGACGCGCCCTACCTTCCCCCCACGCCGCATCGCGGGACGCGGAACGAGCCCGCGTATCTCCCGCTGGTTGCCGAGCAGTTGGCCGCGGTCTGGAACGCCTCGCCCGCGGCGGTCGGCGAGTTGACGGCGCGTAACACCCTCCGGGCGCTGGCGCTTCCTGGCGTGGGAGGGGCGGCATGAGTTTGGGGAGCAAGCTCACCCTCTGGCTTCTGGTCCCGCTCCTCGCGGTCCTGATCGCCCTGGCCGGGATCACACTGCGACGCGAGCGGGACACCCATTATCGGCAGGTCGCGGACGAGGCAGAACGGATCGTCAACACCCTGTCGATCCCGATGGCCGACGCGCTTCGGCGGAACCTCCCGGCGGACGTGTCCGAGATCGTCCGGCGATCCACCCTGGAGGCAGGCCGATTCGGGGTGGCGGTCTATGACGACGCCGGGCATCCCTTCTTCACCTGGGGGCTGTTCTCCGACAACCGATCCCTTCGGCGCGAGGATCTCGCACCCGTCCTGGCGTTCCCGCGCGGCGTGGGCAAGCGTGAGGAGATCGGCGGCGTCACGGTCCAGACCCATCTCACCCTGTTGCGTGCGGGCGAAACGGTCGTGGGCGGCCTCAAGATCACCATGGGCCTGCAGGAGATCCAATCCGTCTTGACTCGCGAGCGGAACGCCTTCCTGGCAACGCTGGCCGCCATCACCCTGATCCTCATCGTACTGGTCTCCGCCCTGATTCACCGGACCGTCAGCCAGCCGCTGGCACGACTCACAGAACGCATCGCGGACCTCTCCAGCGGGCAACCCTTCGAGGAGGTGGCAGTGTCCGGCCGGGACGAGGTGGCGCAACTTTCGGGAGCGTTCAATGCGTTGGGACGGAACCTGGCGGAAGCCCGTCGCCGGATCGTCGAGGAAGGCGAGCACGCCCGGAACGTCATCCAGAGCATCACCGACGGGATCATCGGGATCGACGCCGATTGTCGGATCCGCACCTGGAATCGTGCCCTGACGGAGCGGTACGGCATTACCGACGCCGAGGTCCTGGGCCGGAATCTCTTCGATGCCTTCCCGCCCCTCGAATGGGAGGGTCTGCGGCCTTCGGTGGAAGGCCTGCTCTCCGGCGCCGCACCCACGGTCCTCCTACAGCGATTCGAACACGAGACACGGCACCGCGGCCACGTGGTCCTGAACGTCCGCGGGAGCTCGCTCCGACGGGCGACCGGAGACATCGCGGGGGCCGTCCTCGCGATCGAGGATGTCACCGACCGGGTGACGCTGACCCAGGAAGTCCAACAGGCCGAGAAGCTGGCCGTGGTGGGGCAGCTTGCCGCGGGAATCGCCCACCAGATCGGCACCCCGCTCAACGTCATCTCCGGTTCCGCCGAGTACCTGTTAATGGAATGGGGCGACGAGAAGCCACGCCCCCAGGAGTTGGAGATCATCATCGCCCAGACCGACCGCATCACGAAGCTCATTCAACAATTGCTGAACTTCGCGCGCCCGGCCCGCATGGAACTGGCGGCGCTCGACCTGAACGAGTTGCTGCGAGGGATCCTCTCGCTGACCGAGCACCAGATCGCCAAGGAGCGAATCAGCGTCGAGACCGACTATCAGGACGGCCTGCCCCGCATCCGGGGGGATGCCAACCAGCTGGAGCAAGCCTTCCTCAACATCGTCATCAACGCCTGGCACGCCATGCCCGAGGGGGGCCGCCTCACCCTGCGCACGCGGGCCATCCCCGCGTCCGACCGCCCCCGCCGCGTCGGACGACCCGCGCAGGCCGGCGTGGACGTCATCATCGCCGACACCGGAACGGGCATCGCGCCCGAGCACATGCCCCGGATCTTCGATCCCTTCTTCAGTACCAAGGGTGTCGGCAAGGGCACCGGGCTGGGCTTGGCCATCAGCCGTCGGATCGTCGAGGATCATCACGGGATCGTCGAGGTGGACAGCGCGGTGGGGCGCGGCACCACCTTCACCATTTGGCTTCCGGCAGGGAGAGCAACCGCATGACACCGCACGAGCGTATCCTGGTGGTGGACGACGAAGAACAGATGCGAGACCTGTTGGTCAAGGTCCTGGAGCGCAAAGGCTACCAGGTGTCCGTCTGCGGAAACGGCGTGGACGCCCTCGCCTTCCTGGAACGGGAGCCGGCGGATCTCGTCGTCACCGATGTCCGGATGCCAGGCCTGAGCGGCATGGAGGCCTTGCGGGCGATCAAAGAGCTGAACCCCGATATCGTGGTCATCATCATGACCGCGTTCGGCTCCATCGATCAGGCGGTTCAGGCGGTCAAGGAGGGGGCCTACGATTACATCAACAAACCCTTCAAGATCGACGAGATGCTCCTCACCATCGAGAAGGCGCTGGACGAGCGGCGTCTGCGCCACGAGGTCAGCAGCCTTCGGCAGGAGCTGCGCACCCGGTATCACTTCGAGAACTTGATCGGAAAGAGCCGGGCCATGCAGGAGATCTTTGGCCTCATCGAACAGGTAGCGGGGAGCCGCAGCACGGTGATGGTCTATGGCAAGAGCGGGACAGGCAAGGAGCTGGTCGCCAAGGCCATTCACTATAACAGCCCGCGCTCCACCCGGGCCTTCGTCGCCGTCAACTGCGCCGCCATCCCGGCGGAGCTCCTGGAGTCGGAGCTCTTCGGTCACGAGAAGGGGTCCTTCACCGGGGCCATCGCCACCAAGGTGGGAAAGTTCGAGCTCGCCACCGGGGGGAGCCTCTTCCTGGACGAGGTAGGCTCCATGCGCCTGGACCTGCAGGCGAAGATCCTCCGGGCCCTTCAGGAGCGCGAGGTGGAGCGGGTCGGCGGCACCCGGACCATCAAGATCGACGTCCGGGTCATCGCCGCCACCAACCGGGACCTGAAGAAAGCCGTCGAGGAGGGGACCTTCCGCGAGGATCTGTACTACCGGCTGAACGTGGTGCCGATCACGCTCCCCGACCTCAAGGACCGCCAGGAGGATATCCCCCTCCTGGCCAACCACTTCGTCCAGAAGTTCGCCCAGGAGTCCAACCCGGCCATCCGAGAGATCTCGAAGGAGGCCATGGCCGTCCTGATGAGCCACGCCTGGCCCGGCAACGTGCGCGAACTGGAAAACGTGATCGAGCGCGCCGTCACGCTGGGACATGGCCCGGCCGTGTTGTCCACTGACCTGCCGACGCACCTGGCGGGCGGGGCCAACCCCCTGGAGCGGGCGCTGACCAGGGAGGCCACACTGGAAGATCTGGAGCGAGACTACATCGCCATGATCCTGCAGCGCACCAAGGGCCACCAGATCCGTGCGGCCACCATCCTGGGGATCGATCGCCGGACGCTCTATCGGAAGATCCGGCGGTACGGCCTAAGACTCAACGGGGACTGATCGCCCGCCGCACATCGTTCCAGGTGCACGCCCCTCAATTTGGTGATAGACTCTTCCGTAAGTTCTCGGCTCGGCTCTCGGCTCTCGGCTCTCGGCTCTCGGCTCGTGGCTCGTGGCTCGCCGTCGCAAACAGGAGTCTCACATGACCGCCACCGAGATCTTCCGGCGAAATCATCGCACCATCCGCAAGGCCCTGGTGTCGCTGGACCGGGCCCTTCTCATGGAGACCCCGAACTGGGGCATCGTCGCCAAGAACCTCGCCAATTACCTGGAGATCGAGCTCCGGGAATACTGGGGCTCCGAGGAACGCTGGATCTTCGCGCCGCTGGCGAAGACCGGCCCCGATGCGGCGGGCGTGGTCGCCCAGATGGAGCAGGAACACCGGGACCTGGACGCTCGCCTGAACGAGTTCAAGGCACTGACCAGAAACCCGATCGGCGCCGAGCTCGCCCCGCTGGTGCGCGAGAAAGGCGTGGGCCTCGTGAAGGAATTCCTCCACCACATGTTCCTGGAAGAAGAGGTGGGTTTCATGCTGGCGGAAGAACGCCTCGGGATCACATATCTCGAGGAGGCCGCCGACCGAGTCCTCCTCCTCAAGGAAGCGGAGAAAGGATTGGAGGAACCGGCCGCGATCGATTGAACGAAGGGTCGTGAGGGCCGCAAGGGCTCGTCTCCATCCGTAAAGTCGAAGCCTCCCATGCCGTCGGGATGCAACCCCCCCGACGGCGTTTCTTTTTCCCTTTCGTTCCCACCGCTGCCTCCTGGATCTGTCGACTGTGCTATCGCCCTGCCCGTCCACTCCCGGGAGAAAACACCGGCCTGGGGGCAGCGTCGAGGTCGGAGGTCGGCTTCGCTGTACAAAGCTGGCTTGTCCGCTTGACACGGGGCGATGCCTTGGGCATGCTCCGCCACATTCCGGCGTGCTGCGTTGCGTTCCCCAGCGCCATCCTGGCGCGGTGTAGTGCAGCACGCCATTCGGGTCCCCGCGAGGGAACATGGCCGAGCCGCTCCTCCGAGTCGAAGGTGTCTCCAAGTCGTTCCCCGGTGTGACGGCCCTCCACCAGGTGGACTTCGATCTCCGTGCCGGCGAGGTCCACGTCCTCATCGGGGAAAACGGGGCCGGCAAATCCACCCTGATCAAACTCCTCTCCGGCGTCTATCCGAAAGACGGGGGCCGTTTCCTTCTGGACGGTCAGGACGTTTCCATTGCGTCCGTCCGCGCCGCTCAGGATCTAGGCGTGGCCACGATTTACCAGGAGATGAACCTCATCCCCGAACTGACCGTGGCCCAGAACATCCTGCTGGGGCGCGAGCCCCGACGGGTCGGCGGGCTGTTGGTGGACACCGAGGCGGCCCGCCGCCGCAGTGCGACGCTCCTCGCCTCCCTGGGCCAGCACCTCGACCCCGACGCCCAGGTCAAGACCCTCTCGGTGCCACAGCAGCAGATGGTCGAGGTGGCGAAGGCGCTCTCCATGGAGGCCCGCATCGTCATCTTCGACGAGCCCACCGGTACGTTGGCCGAGAAGGAAACCGCGGCGCTTTTCGCGACGATCCGCCTGCTCAAGCAGCAGGGCATGGGCATCATCTACATCTCGCATCGCCTGGAAGAGATCCGGGAGATCGGCGACCGGGTCACCGTCCTGCGGGACGGTCACCTGATCGGCACGCGGGCGGTGGCCGAGGTCACCGTGGACGACCTGATCCAGATGATGGTCGGGCGCGAGCTCAAGGATCAGTTCCCCCGCCACCGCCGTCCCCCGGGCGAGGTGGCGCTGGAGATCCGGAACCTCTCCCTGCAGGGCGCCCTTCATGACGTCAGCCTCACGGTCCATCGGGGCGAGATCGTCGGCCTCTCCGGGCTGGTCGGGTCCGGCCGGACCGCCCTGGCCCGGGTCATCTTCGGCATCGACCGGCCCGATTCGGGGGAAATCCGCGTGTTCGGGAAGCCCGTACGCATGGACTCACCTCTCACGGCCACCAAACTCGGGTTGGCGTTCCTGACCGAGGACCGCAAGGCCCTCGGCCTGTTCCAGATTCGGTCGGTCTCGGACAACATCATCCTGGCGGCCATCCAACGCCTCTTTCCACGCCTCTGGATCGATGCGGGCCGCGAGCGGGCCGTGGCGCAGGAGTTCGTCACGCGCCTCCGGATCCAGACCCCCAGCCTGAGCCAGCTTGTCCAGAACCTGTCCGGCGGAAACCAGCAGAAGGTGGTCCTGGCCAAGTGGCTCGCCACGCACGCCAAGCTCTTCATCCTGGACGAGCCCACCCGGGGCATCGACGTGGGGGCCAAGCTGGAAATCCACCGTCTCATGGACGAGTTGGTGGCCCAGGGCACGCCTATCGTCATGATCTCCTCGGAGATGCCGGAGATCCTGGGCATGAGCGATCGTATCTACGTCATGAGGGACGGCCGGATCGGCGGCGAGTTCACCCACCACGAGGCCAGTCAGGAGCGCATCCTCAAATGCGCGGTGGGAGGGTAAACCGCATGCCACGCCTGGCCGCGAGGCTCGCGTCGGTCGTCTCCGGGCCGATCATCATATGCCTGGGGATGATTGGGGTGTTCTCGCTGCTTTCCGAAAACTTCTTCTCGCTCTCCAACGCGGTCAACATCATCCGCCAGGCCAGCGTCCTGGCCCTGGTGGCTTTTGGCCAGACGTTCGTCATCCTGCTTGCCGGCATCGATCTCTCGGTGGGCGCGGTCATGGGCCTCACCTCGTGCGTCACCGCCACGTTAATGCTCAAGGCCCACCTGGCACCCGTCCTGGCCGCCGCCGTCGGTGTCGGGGTGGCGGCCCTCTGCGGGCTGGTGAACGGCCTCGTGCACAGCTTCCTGGGGCTCAACCCCTTCGTGCCCACCTTCGGCATGTGGGGCATGGCGCTGGGTGCCGCCCTGATCATCACCGAGGAACGGGTCCTGACCGGGTTCCCTGCCACCCTGCGGGTTCTCCATGACGGGGAATTCCTGGGGCTGCCAGCGCCGCTCCTCTTGGTGGCCGCCGTTCTCCTGGTCCTTCACACGTTCCTCAAGGCCACCCCCCAGGGCATCGCCACCTACGCCATCGGCGGCAACGAGGGGGCGGCACACCTCTCGGGCATCCGGGTCCGACTCCACAAGAGCCTGATCTACGCGTTCTCTGGGTTCATGGCCGGGCTGGCGGGCGTGCTCTTCTTGGCCCGCTCCAATGCCGCCCAGGCCATCGACACCATCGGCTATGAGTTCGATTCCATCGCGGCCGTGGTCGTGGGCGGGACATCGCTGATGGGCGGCAAGGGAGGCGTGGCCCAGACCCTCGTCGGCGTGACGCTGATCGCGATGCTCCGCAACGGTCTTAACATGGTCGGGGTCAATCTCTATCTGCAGCTCGTGTTCATCGGCGTGGTCCTGATCCTGGCCTACGTCACGGAGAACCAGAATCTGGTTGAGTTCCTCCGTGATCTGAAGCGGCGCCTCTTCGGAGCGCCCGCCTCCACCGAGGAGGCCTGAGTGAAGCTCTCGACTCGGGGTCTCTACCGCTTGGGTGCCGTGGCCGTGATTCTGGCCGCCGCGTGGATTCTCGTGCCGCGTTTCGGGACGGAGTCCAACCTGATCAACCTCCTGCGACAAGCATTTCTCCTGGCCCTGGTCGCCACGGGCGTCTCCCTGAGTATGCTGGTGGCTGGGCTGGACTTGTCCATCGGCGCCGTGGCCGCCCTCTCCTCTTGCCTGGCGGCGACGTTGATCGTTCACGGCCACGTGGCCCTGGGCATTATGGCGGGCCTCGCGGTTGGCGCCCTGGGCGGACTGATGAACGGGATAATGATCGCCAAGCTGAAGCTCCCCTTCTTCATCATGACCTTCAGTATGATGTTCATCGTCCGCGGCCTGGCCTTGACCTATACGCAAGGCACCTCCATCCATGGCTTCCCCGCAAGCTTCACGTGGCTCGGCAAGAGCTTCGTCGGCCCCATCCCCATGCCGGTGGTGGTCGGCGCCGCCGTCCTGGGTTTGCTGCACCTGGTCCTGACCAAGACCACCTTCGGGCGGATCACGTATGCCGTGGGGGCCAACGCGGAAGCCGCCCGCTTCTCGGGCCTGGCCGCCGATCGGAACATCATTCACGTCTATGCGCTCTCGGGCCTCCTGGCGAGCCTGTCCGGGCTGATCTACATCGCCCGGCTGAACGCCGCCGACGCCGACCTGGGAATGATGTGGCCGCTGGAGGGGATCGCGGTGGCCGTCATCGGCGGCATCGCCTTCTCCGGCGGCGAGGGGAACATCCTGGGTCTCGTCCTGGGCGGGATCGTCATGGCCGTCGTGGGGAACTGCGTGAACCTCCTGGGCTTGCCGGCTCGGTTCCAGGACTTTTTTATTGGCTTTGTCATCATCCTGGCGGTCCTCATCGACCACCTCACTCAGAAGCGCGGGAAGGTTGCGAGGTGACTCGTGTGGTGAATCGGAACCAACAGGGCTGCTCAAAAAGGTCCAGATGCAAGGCGGCGCGTGATGCGAGGTGCGAGGCGTACTGAAGCGGTACGCGGCAGCGCCGCGCGAGCGCGCCAACGCGGCAGATGGGCCTTTTTCAGCAGCCTGCTGGCAGTGCACTCACAACCTGTCGGAGAGGAGAGGAGGACGCATCATGAAACGGTTTGTGCGGTTCGCATGTCTGGCGCTGGTCGGCGTCGTGGCCCTTGCCGGGGTCGCGCTGGCGGCCAAGGATCCCAAGGATGTCCACGTGGCCCTGGTGGTCAAAGACCTCACCAACCGCTTCTTCGTGGAGATGAAGTGGGGCGGCGAGTCCGCGGGGAAGCAGCATGGCATCCGGGTCACCGTCCTGGCCCCGGAGAAGTACGCCGTGGACAACCAGATCCGAATCATGGAAGACCTGATTCAAAAGAAGGTGGACGCCATCGTCATCGTGCCCATCGACGGCGCGGGTATCGTCTCGGGTATCGAGCGGGCCAACAAGGCTCGCATCCCCGTCTTCAACCTGAACACCCTGGCGACCGGCGGCGAGGTGATCGGTTTCGCCGGCATCGACCATGTGCAGCTCGGCCGCATCCAGGGTCAGTGGGCTGTGGACACCCTGAAAGGCAAAGGCAACGTGGTGATCCTGGAAGGAACGACGGGTGCCTCCTCCGCCATCGAGCGCCAGCAGGGGGTGACGGAGACGCTCAAGAAGGCCTCGGGGATAAAGGTCCTGGCCTCGACCACGGCCAAGTACAATCGCCAGCAGGCCATGAAGGTCATGGAGGATCTCCTGACCCGCTTCCCGGAGATCGATATGGTCCTCTGCGCCAACGACGCCATGGCGCTCGGTGCCAAGGAGGCCATCAAGGATGCCCGACGCAAGATGATGGTGGTGGGCATCGATGCCATCCCTGAGACCCTGGAGGCCATTCAGAAGGGTGAGATGGCCGGCACCGTGGACAGCAACGGCTTCGACCAGGGCTTCGTGGCCGTGGATCTGACGGCCAAGTACCTGCTGAAGGATCAGAAACCGCCCAAAGACACGCTGGTCGGCTCGGGCATGGCCACCGTGATCACCAAGGAGAACGCTCTCGCCTTCGACAAGAGCAAGACCGAGAAGTTCAAGAAGTTCGGGATCAAGGTGGACTGAGCGACGCATTCGCGGCACCAGGCCCCGGCAGCCGCCCGGAGCCTGGTGCCGATGTCGCAACCGACTCCGAACCGCCGCCTGTCCGCCGACCCGAACGACACCTTCCGGACCGATTGCCATCTTGCGGTAGCATGCTACACTCCCTTCGATACGCCCCATCAGCCCCGCGACGATCTGCGAGGCCCGTCCTGGATCGTCCGAGCCGGGGCGCGAACCCCGAGGTGCGCGATGCCCATTTCGATCGAACCCCTCAACGTCTTGGACATCCTGCGGAGCATCCCTGACTCCGTCCTGACCATTGACGCCGAGCAGCGACTCATCACCCTGAACGCACCGGCCGAGACCCTCACGGGGCATCCCGAGACCTCAGCCGTCGGCCGGTCGTGCGGCCAGATCCTCCAGAGCGAAATCTGCGCCACGGCGCGCTGCCCCTTCGAGCGCTCATTCCGGGGCGGCGAGACCGTGACCACGTTCAACGTCCTGGCCAAGGACGCCTCCGGAACGGACACCCCCATCTGCATCAACACCTCCCCCCTCAAGAACGCCAAGGGGGATGTGGTCGGCGTGGTGGAGACCATCCGCGTGGTCACGCACATCAATCGCCTGATCGACGAGCTGCGCGAGCAGCGCAACAAGGTGCAAGCGGTCCTCGACTCCATCGCCGAGGGCGTCTTCACCGTGGATCGAGACGGTGGGATCACCAGCTTGAATCGCACCGCCGAGCGCGTCCTGGATCGCCGGGCCGGCACGGTCCTGGGCAAGCCCTGCGCAGACCTCCTCCCGGCCGAGATCTGCGGCGCGGCCTCGCCCCTCCAGGAGACGCTGCGGACAGGCCGGGTCGTCCGCAATCGGGAGCTCGCCATCGTTGGACCGAGCGGAAGGACGATCCCGCTCAGCGTCTGCACCGGCCCGTTCCGCGACGAGGCTGGGTCTACGCTCGGCGCCGTCTGCACCTTCCGCGATCTTCGGGAGATCGAGCAGATCGTGGACGAGCGCCGACGGCGAACCCCCTTCCTGCAAATCATCGGGGCGCACCCCCGAATGCGCGAGATCTTCGATCTGGTGGAGATGATCAAGGACAGCGACTCCACGGTCCTGCTCCAGGGAGAGAGCGGAACAGGCAAGGACCTCTTCGCCCACGCCCTGCACTACCTCAGCCCACGGGAGCGCCACCCGTTCGTCAAAGTGAGCTGCGCCGCGCTTCCCGAAACGCTCCTGGAAAGCGAGCTGTTCGGCCATGAAAAGGGCGCCTTCACGGGCGCCATCAAGGAGCGGAAGGGGCGTTTCGAGTTGGCGGACAAAGGCACCATCTTTCTCGACGAGATCGGTGATCTGAGCCCGACCGTCCAGGTCAAGCTGCTGCGCGTGCTCCAGGAGCAGCAATTCGAACGGCTCGGAGGCAACGAGACCATCCAGGTGGACGTCCGGGTGATTGCCGCCACGCATCGCGACCTGCCCCAACTGATGCGCGAACGGAGGTTTCGCGAGGACCTGTACTATCGTCTCAACGTGATCCCGATCCACATCCCCGCTTTACGGGAACGCAAGGCCGACATCCCGGCGCTGGTCGAATCCCTGCTGGATCGCTTCGCCGCCAAAGCCAAGGGGAGGGCCCTGGCCGTCTCGCCGCACACCATGTCCGTTCTCCTAGACCATGACTGGCCGGGAAACATCCGTGAATTGGAGAACGCCCTGGAGCATGCTATGGTTTGCTCCCGGGGTGGCATGATCGAGCCGGACACCCTGCCTCGCTCGATCCTGGCGAGCCCAAAGAGCGACCCACAGCGCCCGGACCCATCCAGGACTCCGGTCCCCGCGGCGGATGAAAAGGCGCATCTGCTCCGCGCGCTGGAGTCCACCCGGTGGAATCGCGGCCTCGCGGCGGCTCGGCTCGGAATGGATCGCACGACGCTCTGGCGAAAGATGCGGCGCTGGGGCATCGCGGTCCCATCCGGTCCAGTCGGCTCCTGAGCGGATTCCGGGAGAACTTGCATGCTGCAAACCACCGTGACGTGTCGCGCCTGCCAGCGCGCATTCCTGATATCGGCCGAGAACCCGAACCAACTCGACGTCCGGTGCCCGCTCTGCGGCCTGACGCTGATCTACCCGGACCCTCGAGGAGAAGGGCAAGCGACCCACCCCCCCGACGAGATCATCCCTTGGGATCCTTCGTGGTCGGACTGCGGGTGACACTGACGTCCGGGGTCGGTCGGCCCCTCGCGATGGATCACGCCAGAGCGTCATCCCCGTCTCTCACCATCTGCTCTCCGGTCTGATCAATGTTCCCGTGCAACGCCTGTTGCACCTTATCGAGTGGATCTATTTAACTGATTTTGAGAGTGCTTCAGACTATCTGTCGATAATTTGTGTCCGTATTCGTGTTGCATGCAACACCGATGGTTTGCCTGGCATCGGCCGCTGAGTAACGATTAACCTTGCATTGACAAGAGGTTACGGAAACGCGTGCGCATTCGAACGGTGATGGAACATGTTTTGCTGTATTCCACAACAGTTCAAATGAGACTGCACCCTCGGCGGGGTCTCGCGGCCGGGTCCGAGGCGTCCTCAAACGTGGAGTCATCTTCATGAACCCACACGGAATCGATGCGTGCCCTCCCCTGGGGCGGCAGCGTGCCGTCATCATTCTCATCCTCCTCTTCGCCGGCCTACTTGTCCTGGGCGGGATCGGTTCGATCGACGCGGCCGATTCGGCCCCCTCGCAATGCGTCGCCTGCCACACCGACGCGGCCAAACTGAAACCGCTCACCCCGCCCGATCCCCCGTCCACCGAAGAAGGCGAAGGGTGAAGCGGGCCTCCGCCCCCGTCGGGGGAACCGTACCAGCGCTACCTGGTGAAGCCGGCGTTCCTGACCAGCACGCATGCCATGGATGGCTGCGAGACGTGCCACAAGGGCGATCCCAAGGCCGGGGGCAAGGAGGCCGCGCACAAGGGCCTGGTGGCGCGCCCCTCGCGAGACCCGGATTCCGCCTGCGCCGCCTGCCACGAGAAGGAGGTGGCGAACGTCAAGACCAGCCTGCACTTCACCGTGCGTGGTGACGAGAATTTCCTCAAGCTGGTCTCGGCCCACCGCTGGCCGGACGTCCAACCCGTGTTCAAGCAGGCCTGTCAGGGTTGCCATGCGAGCTGCGGCGACTGCCACGTCAGCAAGGCGAAGTCGGCGCGCGGCGGCCTGATGGATGGGCACCTCTTTGCGAAGCGACCCCCGATGGAGGACGCCTGCGGGACCTGCCACGGCGGCCGAGTATTCCCCGAATACACCGGGAAGAACGAAGGCTTCCCGCCGGACATCCACTGGCAGAAAGCCAAGATGGATTGCGTGGCCTGCCATCCGGCCACCCAGCTCCACGGGGATGGCACCGCCTATCCGAACCGGCATGCAGTCAAGAGCAAGCCGTCCTGTCTGGGTTGCCACCCCAACGCCAAGGCGGCCGGATCGTCCATCGAGCAGCACGCGGTCCACGGCGACAAGATCAACTGCGTGGTATGCCATTCGACCGTGTATCGGGGCTGCGAAAATTGCCACTTGGGTACGGGGGCGAAATCCTCGCTCCAGTTCAAGATCGGCAAGACCGCTCACCCTGGCTCCCCCTATCAGTACACCCTGCTCCGGCACACGCCGACCGTCCGGACGATGCTGGACGCAAAGGTGAAGGACGCATTGCCGAACTACGACGCGGTCCCGACCTGGAAGGACACCGTCCCTCACAACATCCAGCGGAAGACGCCGCGCACGGCGAGTTGCAACAATTGTCATGGGAATGCGCGGATCTTCCTGAAGCCGGGCGATCTCAACCCGACGGAGGCCGCGGCCAACAGCAAGGTCGCCGTTCCGACCATCCCGCCCCGTCGGTAGCGGGCCGTGGTGAAGAATTCGCTTGAAGGTATCGGCTACGGACTTTACCTTGTAACCGCGCCGGCAAGAGACCGGCGCTTTCGCGCAGAGGAGGGTGTTCCGGATGGGACGCGCTGTGCGGCATGAACATGTATCAAGAAAGGAGAGACGCCTGATGATTCGGAAACTGTCTTTCGTCCTTTTGGCCGCGATCCTGGTCGTGGCCGCGGGGGTCACCACCTCCGGCGCCACCGAAAACGGCGCCGCCTGGGAGGAGGCCGCCAAGTACCTTGAGACTCTTCCGCAAGGATTCAACGGGATCCGGGGCGATGCCCTGAAGGCCAAGCTGGACTCCGGCGAGCAGGTCTTCCTGCTCGACGTGCGCGAGCCGAACGAGTTCGCGGGGGGCCGGATCGAAGGAGCCCTCAACGTTCCGGTGCGCGAGGTGCCCAAGAGCCTGGCCAAGCTCCCCCAGGACAAGAACGCGCAGATCGTGGTCGTCTGTGCGTCGGCCGTTCGGTCGGGCTACGTTGCCGAGGCCTTGAGCTTCAAGGGCTACACCAACGTGAAGCATCTGGCTGCGGGCTACGTTGCCGGCTGGGAAAAGGCCGGGTATCCGGTCCAGAAGTAGCGACGACATCTCGCCGCCTGCCGCTCGAGCGGGGGCCCGCGTTGCGGGTCCCCGCTTTTCGTTATGCGCTCCCTCCCAGCAAAGGCGTGCCGGGCGAACAGGCGATTTCCCATCCGTCCTCACACGCGTGGCTCCCGGCCCGCCACAAAATACCTCCCGCGCACTCCTGTTTTACTCTTCCTGAGATCCCTGCGCCATATGCCACAGAGATGGGTCCGGAATCCTACCGAGACAAGAAGGAAAACCGGGGGAAGCGCTGCCGACCGATCGAGACTATTTCTGTCTTAACAGCAATCCCCCATGAATTCAATGGGATAACAGGTCAACGACGAATGGCTATTTCTCTTGCGTGGCTCTTCTCGTGGCACACTCATTGCTCTGTTCTTCAAAGCTGATCCTGCAACCTCTATCCGCCGGCTCGATGATGACTCGGTCGGCTCAATTCACGAGAAAGGCCCGTGACGATGGCCACGATCACCAAGCTTCGCAGCCGCGAGGACGTACTGGAGGCTGCCCGGCAAGCCACCAAGAGCTACGTCAGCGCGGGCGTCACCATCGAGATCAACGACAACTGGTGCAAGGGCTGTGCGATCTGCGTCGAGTTCTGCCCCAAGGACGTGCTGCAGATGACCCCGCTGGACAAGGTGGAGGTCAAGGCACTCGAGGCGTGCACCAAGTGCCTTCGCTGCGAACAACTGTGCCCCGATTTCGCCATCGTGGTGCACGGGGAACCCGGGAAGTCCGACAGCTAAGCGTTGTCAAAGAATTAATTGACGGGAGAAATTTCGGAAACGGCGTAAGGAGCCGTAACGAAATCAAGAAATGGACAAGTTATTTCGTAACGGCTCCTAACCCTTTCGCAAACTGGGCGGCCGGATCGCCCGTCGACTTGCGCGCTGTCGGCGCGCTGTGACGGCCCGCCACCCGAGGTGAGACAGCGTGAGCACCCAACCGAAGTCTCCCGTCGTCAAGTTGCTCCAGGGAAACGAGGCCTGCGCCGAGGCGGCCATCGCCGCCGGGTGCCGGTTTTTTGGCGGCTACCCCATCTCCCCCTCGTCCGAAATCGCCGAGCACATGTCGGTCCGGATGCCGCAGGTCGGCGGTCGATTCATCCAGATGGAGGACGAGATCGCCGCCATGGGCTGTATCCTGGGCGCAGCCATGACGGGGGCCAAGGCGATGACCGCAACCAGCGGCCCCGGCTACTCGCTCAAGCAGGAGAACATCGGCTACGCCATCATGGCCGAGATCCCCTGCGTGATCGTGAACGTCATGCGCGGGGGGCCCAGCACGGGCCTGCCCACCATGCCGGCCCAGGCAGACGTCATGCAGGCGCGCTGGGGAACCCACGGCGACCATCCCGCGGTGGCCCTGGTCCCCGCTTCGGTGCGCGAGGTCTACGACGAGACCGTCCGCGCCTTCAACATCTCCGAGCGCTACCGGATCCCCGTGACGCTCTTGGTGGACGAGATCATCGCCCACATGCGGGAGCGGATCGTCATCCCGGACCCGAGCGAGATCACACTCTGGGAGCGACCGCGCCCGACTGTCCCACCGGACCAGTATCTGCCCTACGGCGAGACCCCCTCCGGTGTGCCGCCCATGGCGGACTTCGGCACCGGGTATCGGTACCACGTGACCGGGCTCTACCACGACGCGCGGGGCTTGCCCAAGGATAGCCCGGATATCGTGGATGGCCTGCAGCGGCGCTTGATGCGAAAGATCGAGATGGGACTCCACGAGATCCAGAAATACGAGCAACTCTCCCTGGCCCTGAAGGACGCCCGTCTGGGCATCGTGGCGTACGGATCGTCTGCCCGGTCCGCCAAGGCGGCCGTCCGCCTGGCGCGCGCCAAAGGGATCCCGGTCGGGCTTCTCCGACCCGTGACCATCTGGCCCTTCCCCGAGGGCCCCGTGGAGGACCTCGCCAAGCGCATGCGACACATCTTGGTGGTCGAGATGAACCTGGGCCAGATCGCGCAAGAGGTCGAGCGGGTGGCGCACGGACTCTGTCCGGTCCACCGCGTGAACCGGGTGACCGGGGAGCCCATTCCGCCCGAGCAGATCCTGGAGAAGATCGAGGAACTGGCCCGGAGCTGAACCCGCCCGGGCAGGAGGACCCGCGTGTTCGACTACGACAAATACCTTCGGCTGGAGATGTTTCCCCACATCTGGTGCCCTGGTTGCGGATGCGGGATCGTGATGAAGAGCCTGATCCGGGCCATCGACCGGCTGGGCCTGCAGAAGGATGACGTCTGCATGGTCTCGGGGATCGGCTGCTCCAGCCGGCTGACGGGGTACGTGGACTTCAACACCCTGCACACGACCCACGGCCGCCCCATCGCGTTTGCCACAGGGGTGAAGCTGGCCAAGCCGTCGCTTTCGGTGATCGTGGTGACGGGCGATGGCGACGCGCTGGCGATCGGCGGCAATCACTTCATCCACGCCGCCCGGCGCAACATGGATCTGACCATCCTGCTGTTCAATAACGCGACGTACGGCATGACGGGCGGACAGCTCGCCCCCACCACGCCGACCGGCAAGGTGGCCAGCACGGCCCGGCAGGGGAGCATCGATCCGCCGTTCGACGCCTGCCGGCTCGCCATCGCCGCCGGCGCCACCTATGTCGCCCGCGGTACCTCCTATCACACGCAACAGCTCGATCGCCTGATCGAGGCGGGCATCAAGCACAAGGGCTTTGCCCTGGTCGAGATCCTGGAGAATTGCAACACCTATTACGGCCGCCCCAACAAGATCGGCTTGCTCGACCTGCTCCAGTGGGAGAAGAGCAACACGGTGAACACCAAGGCGGCGGAACGCATGACCGCGGAACAACTGGAAGGAAAGATCCTGACCGGCCTGCTCCACGAATCCGACCGGCAGGAGTACGTGGCCCAGTACGAGACCCTCATCACCCGCGCCCGAGCCAAAGCCGGGGCAACCGCCTGATCGTGGGTGCAGAGCGAGAACCGGCGGCAACCCGGCCGTTTCGAAGCGCCGGACGCCCCGCCGCACATCGGAGTGGGACCTCATGAGCTATCGTTACGAAATCCGGCTGTCCGGGGAAGGCGGCCAGGGCATCGTCCTGGCGGGCGTGATTCTGGCCGAGGCCGCCGCCATCTACGACGGGAAGAACGCGACGCAGACCCAGGTGTACGGGCCGGAATCGCGGGGCGGCGCCAGCAAGGCCGAGGTGATCATCAGCGACGAAGAGATCGACTACCCCAAGGCCATGACGGTGGACCTCCTCCTGGCGTTGACCCAAGCGGCCGCCGACAAGTACGGCCGCGAGGTGCGCTCGTCCGGGATCGTCATCCTGGATTCATCGAAGGTCGTGACCCCACCGCGCGGGTCGTTCGCCGTGCATCTCCTTCCCATCATCGAGACCGCGAAGGAAGCCGTCGGAAAGGCCATGGTGGCGAACATCGTATCGCTGGGCGCCATTGTCGGTCTTTCCAAGGTCGTCTCCCGCCAATCCATCGAGCGGGCCATCATGGCCCGCGTCCCGAAAGGCACCGAGGAGCTGAATCGCCGCGCCCTGGAAGCGGGTTTCGCCCTGGTGGGCTCCTCCTAGGCTGCCCGCTTCCTCTGTTGGCTGCCTGCGGCATTCGAGATGTCCCCCCGGAGTCCAGAGTCCGCTCGGGTGGCGGGCGGTGACGTCCGTGACCTGAGACAAAGGGTCTCAGCCTCCCACAGAAGTGCGACACTCCGACGTCCAAGCGCAGGGCGCCCCATCCTCGGGGGTTGCCCTTCCACCGATCGTCCGGCCTCTTGCCGCCGAACCCCATGTCTCTGTTCGCGTTGAGTTGCCGGTCGCGTTTTGGCCGTCTCGCCCGGCCATCAGAAGGCCCCCTCCCCGCATGGCACCTGGTATGCAAACTCGATCCGTGAGGGGGTCACACCCAATACGGTATACTGGCCATGAAAGGTTCTGGCGAGCATCTCTTGATCGTCGAAGATGATCCGGAGATGCGCGACCTCCTACGGAAAGTCCTCGAAAAAGAGGGCTACCGGGTGTCCGTCTCCGGCGATGGGCACCAGGCGTTGATCGCATTCGACCGCGAGACCTTCGACCTCGTCGTGACGGACATGCTCATGCCCTGCGACGGGGGGCTGGAACTGCTCGAGGCCGTCCACCGCACTCATCCGTCCCTCCCCGTCATCATCGTGACCGCCTTCGGAGACTGGCACAGTTACAGTCGAGCCCTGGAACTGGGGGCGGCGGCGTTCATCAGCAAGCCATTGCGAATGGCCGAGCTGATCGCCGCCGTGCACGCCGCGCTAGCCGGGCGGGGCGCTATCGTGTCGCTCTGACCGGCGGGCGCCGCACCGAGGAAGGAGGGCGCCATGATGCCGATCCGACGGATCCTGTTCCCCACTGACTTTTCCGAATCCGCAGATCACGCCTGGATGTTCGCACTGCAGTTTGCGCAAGACTTCGGCGCGGACGTGCACGTCCTCCACGTGGTGGCTCCGCCGCCGCGGCTCACCGAGGCGTACTCGATGAACTTCGACCCCGCGAAATTCTCCGCGGTGGTCACCGCCGAGGCCGAGACGTTCCTGGATCGCTTGGTCGAAGGGGCCAAGGACCGCCACCTCACATTCCATCGGGAGGTGCGCATCGGGGTGGACTTTCACGAGATCATAGATTACGCTCGAAAACACGAGATCGACCTGATCGTCATGGCGACCCACGGGCGGACCGGCTTGGCCCACGCCCTCGTCGGCAGCGTGGCCGAGAAGGTCGTGCGCAAAGCCTCCTGCCCGGTTCTGACCGTCAAGCATCCCGCCATGAGGTTCGAGATGCCCTAGACGGGGTGCAGGAGGGGATGCCATGTTGTCGCGCATCCTGGTTCCGCTGGACGGATCGCCCCTGGCCGAGTCGGTCCTGCCCCAAGTCGTCGAGTTGGCCAACCTGCGGAAGGCCGAGGTCGTGCTCGTGCGCGTGGTCCTGGCCCACAACCTCCCCGGCGCGAACCCGGCGGACGCTCAGGTTCGCGCCGTCGAGAGCGCACAGGGGTACCTGACCAAGATCGAGGCGGGCCTCGCCGCTCAGGGACTCACGGTCCAGGGTGTCGTCCGCTACGGCCACGCCGCCGAGGAGATCCTGGATCACACCCGCACCAACGGGATAGACCTGATCGCCATGTCCACCCATGGCCGGAGCGGATTCCGGCGCTGGGTCTTGGGCAGCGTGGCGGAAACCGTGGCCCGTCACGCGCCGGTCCCGGTCCTGCTTCTGCGCGCCAGGAGCCTCACCGCCTCCCCCGAAGAGGTCCGCGCCCACGAGCCGCGGCAGGCTCCGCGCCTGGACGCCGCAGCGCCCGTCCGCATCCGACACATCCTGTGTCCGGTGGACCTCTCCCCCTTGGACCGGGACGTTCTGCAAAGCGCCGGCGCCATGGCGCAGAGATTCGACGCCGACCTGACGGTCCTGCATGCCGTCTACGATCCGTGGGATGTCGCCTGCTCCCATATCCCCCACGCCCCACTGGAACAACTGCGGGGCGAGATGATCCGGTTCGCCGAGGACACCGTGCAGCGCGAGGTGCGGCGAGTGCTCCACGGGACCCCGCGGACCGCCGTGGTCGTGGTCGCCGGCCCGCCGTTCCACCAGATCAACCGCTTTGCGAGGGCGCACGCGGTCGACCTGATCGTCATGGGCACCAAGGGCCTGACGGGGCTGGACCATTTCCTCATGGGGAGCACCGCGGAGCAGGTCGTCCGCACCGCCCCTTGTCCGGTCCTTAGCATTCATGCGGCCGCCTGATTCCTCCCCAGTCGCAGAGCCCTGACCCGGCGGCGCGCGGGACCGCTACCTCGGAGGGGGCCATGCTTGTCGAGAGGTGGATGAAAGCCAACCCGATTACGGTCGGGCCCCAGGATTCGTTCCGGCACGCCATGAACCTCATCCGCCAGCGCGGGATTCGTCATTTGCCCGTGGTGGAGGGGGGGCGATTGGTCGGGATCGTCACCGACCGCGACGTACGCCAGGCCTCTCCGTCTGCCGCCACCAGCCTCGAGGTCCACGAACTGCACTACCTGCTGGAGAAGATCAAGATCCGTGATATCATGACATCCGAGGTCGTGACTGCGATGCCCGAGATGCCCATCGAGGCGGCCGCCCGCCTGATGCTCACGCATCGCATCGGCAGCCTGCCGGTCCTCCGGGGAATGGCGCTCGTCGGGATCATCACCGAGACCGACATCCTGAGTGCCTTCGTGGAGGTGATGGGCATCCAGGCCGAGCAGACGCGGCTGGAACTGGTCCTGGAAGAACGCGCCGGGGCCTTCCTGGATGCCTGCCGGATCGTTCAGGACCAGGGCGGGGACATCGTCAGCGTCGTCACAGCCACGGCTTCGCACCGTGGGGAGCCAAAGAAGGTCATGCTCTTCCGTCTGGAAGGCGTGGCGCTGGATCCGCTTGTCAAGCGACTCGAGGCGAGCGGCCACACGGTGCTCTCGGCCATCGCGTAGGTCGGAAGATTCCGCGCGCACGGGACGCATCGAACAACGGAGGGGGGCTCCGGCGCTCCGCAGAAAAGTCCAGGGGACTCCGCGGGAGACCCCTGGACTTTGCGTCTCCATCATCGGAGGACGGAGGGGACACTATGCTGGATGGATTCTTCAAACCCAAGGCGGTTGCCGTCGTCGGCGCATCCCGGGAAGAGGGCAAGGTCGGCTTCAGCATCACCATGAACCTTATCCGGGGGGGATTCCCCGGCCCCATCTACCCCGTCAACCCCAAGGCTAGCGAGATTCTGGGCCTCGCCTCCTATCCCGACGTCAAGGACCTTCCGCCGGACGCGGACCTGGCCGTCCTGGTGATCCCGCCCAAGGCATGCCTCCCCGCGCTGGAGGCGTGCGCCGCCAGGGGCATCCGGTACGCCATCGTGATCTCGGCCGGCTTCAAAGAGGTGGGCGGCGAGGGGGCCGAGTTGGAGAAGGCCCTGCGCACCCGTGTTCGAGAGCTGGGAATCCGGGTCATCGGCCCGAACTGTCTGGGCGTGATCGACACGAAGAGCTGCCTGAACGCCACCTTTGCCGCCGGGATGCCTCCGGTGGGCGAGATCGGGTTCTTCTCCCAGTCCGGCGCCCTTTGCACAGCCATCCTGGACTGGGCCATCGGCAACGAGGTCGGCTTCTCCAAATTCATCAGCCTGGGAAACAAGGCCGACTCCTCCGAGGTCGATTTCATCGAGGCCCTGGCTGCCGACCCAGAGACCCGGGTGGTGATCGGGTACGTCGAGGGGGTGGAGAACGGCCAGCGCTTCATGGAAGTCGCCAAAGCCGCCAGCCGGAAGAAACCGCTGATCATCGTGAAATCTGGCCGGACCACGGCCGGGGCGCGCGCCGCCTCTTCCCACACCGGCACGCTGGCCGGGTCCGACCGGGCCTTCACTGCGGCCTTCCGCCAGGCGGGGGTGCTGCGCGCCGACAGTATCGAAGAGTTGTTCGACTTCGCCCGGGCTTTCGCCTACCAGCCCCTCCCCGAAGGGCCGAACCTCTGCATCGTGACCAACGCCGGCGGTCCGGGGATCATCGCCGCGGACGCCGTGGAGCGCTCGCTGGTGAAGATGGCCAGCCTGAGCCCGGCGACGGTGGAGCGGCTGCGGGTGGCCCTGCCGCCGACGGCGGCCCTCTATAATCCGGTGGACGTCATCGGCGACGCCAAGGAGGATCGCTACAAGGCCGCGCTGGACGCCGTGGCGGCCGACCCCGGCGTGGACGGCGTCCTGGCCCTGTGCACACCCCAGGCCATGACCGACTACGACAAGTTCGCCGAGGCGGCCGGTCAGGCTGCCGCAGCCGGAAAAAAACCGCTCTTCACGGCCTTCATGGGCGAGGCCAGCCTCACCAAGGCACGCGCCATCCTCCGGCAGTACAGCGTCCCCCAGTACCCGTATCCCGAGCCGGCCGTCAAGACCTTCGAAGCCATGGTCAAGTACCGGACCTGGCTCAACTCCGCACCCGCGGCGCCGCAGCACTTCTCCGTGGACCGGGCCCGGGTGGCGCAGCTCTTCGAGGCGGTCCGCCGTCAGGGGCGGAATCAACTCGGGGAGCGCGAGGCGCGCGAGGTGATCTCGGCCTACGGCTTTCGCCTCCCCCAGAACGTCCTGACCCGCACCGTGGACGAGGCGGTTGCCACGGCCGCACGCATCGGATTCCCGGTCGCCCTCAAGATCGTCTCGCCGGACATCCTGCACAAGACCGACGTGGGTGGCGTCCGGCTAAACCTTCAGGACGCGGATGCGGTAGCCCAGGGGTTTCAGGGGATCGACGCCAGCGTGCGCCGCTTCTTCCCTGCGGCGGTCATCCAGGGAATCGCCGTGCAGGAGATGGTGGCCGGCGGCAAGGAAGTCATCCTGGGGATGACCCGCGATCCGTCGTTCGGGCCGCTCCTCATGTTCGGTCTGGGCGGCATCTATGTCGAGGTGCTCAAGGATGTGGCGTTCCGGGTGGCCCCGATCGGCCCGGACGAGGCCGAGGCCATGATCCGCGAGATCCAGTCGTTCCCCCTGCTGCGTGGCGTCCGGGGCGAGAAGCCGTCGGACATGCCCGCCATGGTGGATGCGCTGGGGCGACTCTCCCAGCTCTGTGTCGATTTCCCGGAGATCCTCGAACTGGATGTCAACCCGCTGCTGGTGAAGCCGGAAGGAGGAGGCGCCGTGGCGATCGACGCCCGGCTGGCTTTGGCCACCTAATCGAGCAGCAGCACTCGACTCCGAGTGGCGGCATCGTGCGACCACACGAAGGGAGGGACACCATGCGGACCCTGTTCATCGGATCGACGGTTGGAAACTCGGGCAAGACGATGATCACCATCGGACTCGCGCCGGCGTTGCAGGACAACGGCTACAAGGTGGGCTTCTTCAAACCGCTGGGGAAGCAACCGACCACGGTCGGCGGCAAGGTGGTCGACGCCGACGCCCAGTTCTTGAAAGAGGCACTCCACCTCGCCGAGCCGCTCGAGCAGATCTGCCCCGTGGTGGTGACGCAGGACCTCTTTTTTCGAGCGCTCCGAGGCGAGGTCACCGATACCCGGTCGCGTATTCAGAAGGCCTTCGAGGCCGTCTCGGCCGGCAAAGACGTGCTCCTGATGGGCGGGGCGGGCACCCTTGCCGATGGCGGATTCCTGGGTGTTCCGACCGTCGGACTGATCAAGGAATTCAAGGCCCCGGTCCTCCTGGTGGACCCGCACCAGAACGAGACCTGCGTCGACGACATCCTGATGGCCCGGGAGATTCTCGGCGACATGCTCATGGGGGTCGTCCTGAACCGGGTGACGCCCCAGGGCCTGCCGGAGGCGGAACAGGTTATCGTCCCCTTCCTGGCGTCCAAGGGGATCGAAGTCCTGGGCGTGATCCCCCTGGATCGCCTGCTGGACGCCGTCACCGTCCGGCAAATGGTCGAGATTCTTGACGGGAGGGTGATCTGCGGCGAAAAGGCCCTGGACGAGTTCGTGGAGCGGTTCAGCGTCGGCGCCATGGACACCGGCGCGGCGCTGGGATATTTCCAGCGGCTCCCCAACAAGGCGGTCATCACCGGCGGGAACCGCGTCGACATTCAACTCGCCGCCCTGGAGACCTCCACCCGATGCCTGGTGCTGACGGGCGACCAGATGCCCAACCAGATCATCATTGCCCGCGCGCGCGAGGCAGGCGTCCCGATCGTCGTGGTGTCCCATGACACCTTGGCAACGGTGGAGAAGCTGGAGGCGGTTCTGGGCCGGATCCGGATCCGGGAGGCCCCCAAGGTTCGCCGTGCCCAGGAACTCCTGCGAGAACGACTGAACTACCGCCGAATCATCCAGAAGCTCGATCCGAAGTAGGCCTTCGGTGCGACGGACGCCGCGCAGCCGGTCTCCCCCAACGAGACCGGCTGCGCGGAACGCTCCGCAACAGCGGCTCTTCGACACGCCGCCTCTTTTTGAGATCGTGATGTCCCCACGGGATCCGCCTGTTTGCGAAAGCGAGGCCGGCGATGAAGCGCACGTACTTCTGCCCCGACTGCCAGGCGACGCTCAACCCGAACGTGAAGCTCATCCTCGCCATGGCGAAGGGAAAACGGCGCAGCCTGATTCTGTTCAGCCCGCAGCCCGGCAACTACCGGGTCATCCTCCCCGATGACGTGACGCTCCGACCCGGCGACGAGGTGGATTTCTTTTGCCCGGCCTGTGGGATGAACCTCCGAAGCGCCGTCAATACCCACTTGGCCGAGCTCGGTTTCCGGCTGGAGGACGGGACCAGGGGTCACCTCCACTTCTCCCGCAAATACGGCGAGCACGCCACCTACTTCGTCACCAAAGAAAAGGTTCGGTCCTATGGCGACCACGCCGAGATCTACGGGGACGCCAATTTCTTCGGCGCCGGCGCGACCGAGGAGTAGGCCCGTGCCTGTCAACGTCTCGCGCGCCGTTCGGGCGACGCCTGCGCTCTCCGCTCCTCGCATAAGATGTCCTGTCGGCCTGAGTTTCCCTATGCCCCGCTTGACTTCACGCGGGAGCCGTCCTATGTTCGGACGAGAAAGCCGCAACGGTTCTCAGTTCCACAATCCCAACCTGATGGCCGTCGCGGCCGCACGGCGGCGCAGGAGGTGCGGGGACGGTGGATACCCGTAGCGTGCCCGGCTCGACGACGGAGGGTCTGGCCCTCGATGCATTGACGCGCCCGGTGACCATCCTTGTCGGTCACTTCGGCAGCGGCAAGACCGAGATCGCGATCAACCTGGCCTTCGGCCTGCGGAAGAATGGGGCCGAGGTCACAGTGATCGACCTCGACCTCGTGAAGCCGTACTTCCGGTGTCGGCTCGCGAAGGACGACTTGGAGGCTCGCGGAATTCGGCTGGTCGCCCCCGCTGGCGACCGGTTCTTTGCCGACTTGCCCATCCTGGTCCCCGAGGCGCGGACGGCCGTGCGGAACGGCGGCGGCTCGGACACCCGGACCATCCTCGATGTGGGGGGCGATGATCTGGGGGCCCGGGTGCTGGGGAGTATGTCCGGCCTGGTGGATCGCGACGCCGCGGACATGCTGTTCGTGGTGAACGCCAACCGGCCGTTTGCCGAAGATGTGTCCGCCATGCGGACCATGCTCCGAGAAGTCGAGACCGCGGCGCGCCTGGAGGTGACCGGCTTGGTGGCCAACACCCACCTGATGGACGAAACCACACCCGAGATCGTCCGGGCGGGCATCCGGTCCGCGCGAGACCTGGAGGCGGCCACCGGTATCCCGATCCGGTTCTGTGCCATGCAGCGCAGCCTGGCCGAGGCGTTCGGCGGGCCGGACGGAACGGCGGACCGACTGCCGATCCTGGTAATGGAGCGACACATCGTGGCCCCGTTCGCGCCCAGGCTACGCGGGGTGCGCCGGAGCTCGACGGTCGTATAAGCCGTTGTCAAAGAATATATTGAGCGGAGACATTCCGAAACGGCATAAGGAGCCGTAACGAAATAGAAAGAGATGTATAGGTTATTTCGTAACGGCTCCTAAGGCGAGGGCAAGAAAGGAGTCTGGCATGCCGACCGTGCTCGTGGAGAAGGACCGGTGCAAAGGGTGCGGGCTGTGCGTGAGCGCCTGCCCCTCCCATGTGCTGGCCATGACCCAGGAGATCAACGCCAAGGGGTACTTTTACCCCATGGTGGAGCACCCGGACGACTGCAACGGGTGCCTCCACTGCGCCCTCGTTTGCCCGGATGTGGCCGTCCAGGTGGAGGTGAAGGGCAAGACCACGGACCGGCCCGAGGCGCTCAACGATCTCCCCATGCACTATTGCCCGGGCTGCACCCACGGCGTGATCCACCGGCTGGTGGCCGAGGCGATCGACGCCCTCGGCGTCCGGGAGCGCACGGTGGGCGTAGCACCGGTGGGTTGCGGCGTCCTGGCCTACGAGTACTTCAACTGCGACATGCACGAGGCGGCGCACGGCCGAGCCATGGCCGTGGCCACCGGCATCAAGCGGGGTCGGCCTGAGTTGATCGTATTCACCTATCAAGGGGACGGCGACCTGGCGTCCATCGGCATGGCCGAGACGATTCACACCGCCAACCGGGGCGAAAAGGTCACGGTCATCTTCGTGAACAACGCCATCTACGGCATGACGGGGGGGCAGATGGCTCCGACCACGCTGCCGGGCCAGGTGGCGTCCACCAGCCCGCTCGGCCGGGACGTGGCCCTGGCCGGGTATCCCATCCGGGTGGTGGAACTCCTCAAGGAGCTCAAGACCCCGGCCTATCTGGCGCGCGTGTCGGTCCATGACGCCAAGGCCACCCTCCAGGCCCGGAAGGCCATCCGCACCGCTTTCCAGCACCAGGTAAAAGGCACCTGTTTCTCGTTGATCGAGATCCTCTCCACCTGCCCCACCGGCTGGGGCCTCATGCCCCACGAGGCCTGTGGCTGGCTGGCGGAGCACATGATCCCGTATTACCCCCTGGGGGAGTTCAAGAACCCTGAGCAGGGTGTGGTCAAGGAAACGGAGCGATAGTCATGCATACCGAGATCATTCTTGCGGGCTTTGGCGGCCAGGGCGTGCTGCTCATCGGCAAGCTGCTCGCGTATGCCGGCATGAAGATGGGCCGCGAGGTCACCTGGATGCCCGCCTACGGTCCAGAGATGCGGGGCGGGACCTGCAACTGCACGGTGGTGCTCTCCGACCGGCCCATCGGGTCCCCCATCAGCAAGTCGCCGCACGGTCTCATCGCCCTGAACCTTCCCTCCCTGGACAAGTTCGAGGACACGGTGCGGCCGGGCGGCGTCATCGTGGTCAACACCTCGCTGATCAATCGCCTGCCCCATCGAACCGACGTGACGGTCGTGGCGGTCCCGGCCAACGAAGTGGCCATCGAATGCGGCAGCCCCAAAGCCGCCAACATGGTGACGCTGGGCGCATACCTGGGCGCCAGCAGCATGGTGGACCTGGACCAGGTCAAGGCCATCGTGACCGAATCGTTCGCCGCCAAACCCAAGCTGATCGAGATTAACCACGCGGCCCTGTCCCGCGGCTTCGCCCTCGGGCAAGCCAAGACGGCCGCCGCCGTGCGCTGAGGAGCACTCCATGGCCAAGAAGCTCATGAAAGGCTGCGAGGCGATCGGAGAGGCCGCGGTCCAAGCGGGCTGCCGGCTTTTCTTCGGCTATCCCATCACACCCCAGAACGAGATCCCGGAATACCTCGCCGCGCGCTTGCCCCAGGTGGGTGGGACCTACGTGCAGGCGGAAAGCGAGGTGGCGGCCAGCAACATGCTCTATGGCGCCGCCGGGGCAGGATGCCGTTGCTTCACCTCCTCCTCCGGGCCCGGCATCAGCTTGATGCAGGAGGGGATCTCCTATATCGCCGGCGCGGAGCTGCCCGTCGTCTTCGTCAACATCATGCGCGGCGGCCCGGGCCTCGGCGGCATCCTGCCTTCGCAGTCAGACTATTTCCAGGCGGTCAAGGGTGGCGGCCATGGCGACTACCGCTGCCTGGTCCTGGCCCCGTCCACCGTGCAAGAGGCGGCGGACCTAGTCCAGGAGGCCTTCGATCTGGCAGACAAATACCGGAATCCCGTCATGATCCTCGGAGACGGCATCATGGGCCAGATGATGGAGCCCGTGGAGTTCAAGCGCTCCATCCGGCCGGAGGATCTCCCACCCAAGTCCTGGGCCACGACCGGCGCCAAGGGGCGCGCACCCAACATCATCAACTCGCTGCACTTGGCCCCCGAAGCCCTGGAGGCGCACAACTGGAAGCTGCAGCGGAAATACGACGCGATGGCGCAGCACGACTGCCGCCACGAGGCCTGGGGCCTGGACGGCGATGTGGATATCCTCTTCGTGGCCTACGGCACCGTCGCCCGCATCTGCAAGACCGCCATCGACGCCCTGAGGGAGCGGGGGGTGAAGGCGGGACTGTTCCGCCCTATCTCGCTGTTCCCGTATCCGGGCGACGCGCTCGCACAAGCCGCGGCAAGAGCCAAGCACGTCCTGGTCTCCGAGTTGTCCTGTGGGCAGATGCTGGAGGACGTACGGTACCACGTGGCGGATAGACAATCCGTCACCTTCTATGGCCGGGTGGGCGGAATGATCATGGCACCGGAGGAATTGGTGGCTGCAGGGCTCAAGTTGGTCGGCCGGGAGGCCTGAGGCGAACCACCGCGGGAGAACGACGATGGCAGAGGCGCGCGCGCAGATCCTGGAGATTCTCCGGAAAGCCTACCAGATCGAGGTGGACGGTTACACCTTCTACGCCATGACCGCGAAACAGGCGACCAAGCCCGCCGTGAAGGAGCTGTTCGAGAAGTTGGCCCATGACGAAGTGCAACACCAAGCCTACCTGAAGGGCGTCGGCCAGCGGTATGGCACCGAGGGCGCGGCCGCCTTCGCCGTGGCCAAGCCGGCCGTGAATCTCAGCGGACTCACGGACCACGTCTTCACGACGCGGTTCAAGGAGCAGGCCCAGGGTGCCGCGTTCGAGATGGGCGTCCTCTCGGTGGGACTCACGCTGGAGACCAACGCCATGGCCCACTTCAACCGGGCGGCGGACAGCGCGGACAGCGCGGAGGTGCGGGAGTTCTACCGGTTCCTCGCGGACTGGGAGCAACAGCATTTCGACGCCCTCAACAGCCTCTACACCGCCATCCGTGCCGACTTCTGGAGCCAGGGCAACTTCGCGCCGTTTTAGAAGGCTGCCGAAAAAGGCCCACCTGCGGGGACCCATCCTCCGGACGGGTACCCCGCGTGCCCGGGCGCTCGTTGCGGCGTACCTGGAGTACGCCTTGACCCACCTTCGGTGGGTACCCCGCTCTTTGCCCGCCGCCTGGCATCTGGACCTTTTTGCGCAGCCTGGGGAGAAGCGGGTTATTCCGCATCCAGTTAGAATGCAACTCAGAAGCGGTGTGCCGCACGAGCCGATCCCGAGCCATCAGGATCGGCCGTTTCAATTGACGAGAAGAACATCCAACGCGGTGGCCAGAAACATCCCGATGCTCAGGACGCCGTTCACGTTGAAGAAAGCCATGTCCAGCTTGGCCAGGCCGTGGCGGTGCACGAGGCCGTGCTCGTAGAGGAGCAGACCTGCGGCACACAGGAGGCCGATCCCGTAGATGGGCCCCAGCCGAAGCAGGGGAATCAGCAGGGCGAGGCAGCAGACCGTCAGGGCGTGGAAGATCCCGGCGATCATCAAGCCTTTGGCCGTCCCGAGCCACGCGGGAATCGAGAAGAGGCCGGCTCGGCGATCGAAGTCGACGTCCTGGAAGGCGTACACGATGTCGAAGCCGGCCACCCAGAACAGGACCCCCAGCCCGAGAACCAGCGCAGGTGCGCCGATCTCTCCCCGGACCGCGATCCAGGCGCCGATGGGGGCCAGCGCCAGGGACAGCCCCAGTATCAGGTGGGAGCCCGTGGTGAATCGTTTCGTGTAGGAGTACCCACAGACAATCAGGACCGCGACCGGCGCCAGCGCGAAACAGAGTGGATTCAACATCCACGCCGCCACCAGGAAGACGACGAACGCCGCCGCGACGAAGACGATGGCTCCGCCGAGGCCGATCTGGCCGCTGGGCAGTGCCCGTTCGCGCGTTCGAGGATTGAGCGCGTCCAGGCGCCGGTCGGCGATCCGGTTCATTCCCATGGCGCCGCTCCGCGCCCCCACCATGGCCACCAGGATCCACCAGAGCGTCCGGCTCGAGGGAATCCCGCCCGCCGCCAGGATCGCTCCCATAAAGGCAAAGGGAAGCGCGAAGACGGTATGGGAGAACCGGATCATCTCCAGATAGGTGCGGACTTTCGCAAACATCTTTCTCGGATCATTCTCCACATAGGCGAATCGATCGCAGCACCGTACTGGTGTAGGCGCCAAACGAAGCAAATCAGAGTGGGAGGTACAGGACGGAGTTGCGAATTTCCTCTGGTGTGCCCAATTTCGCAATCAACTCCAGATCGTTGACACACACCCCAACAGGCACCCGAAGCGGATGGGCGAACACGAATCCAAAGAAATGCCGATTGGTTTGTTGCCGACGATTGGCCTCGGCCAGCAAGTCGCTGTCAAAGGATACAAGGACTCGCCCAAGGTCTGAGGCGCGATCCATCAGCGCCGGGTCATCCAATTCGGCAGCTCCGTCCTCCGCAGCGGTCACAACATCGACACCCCTCAAGCGCAAGCCGAGCGCAATGGCGCGCGGGACATGCTGGTCGAAGAAAAACTGCAATGCCATCAGAGTGTCCGGACACGGGCCAAACGCGCCTGAAGACGCGACGGAGGGATTTGTTTTCGGATCTGTTCCGACTCTAGCAAGCGCCGCTCGACGTCGTTGTCCAACTCTTCCTGATGATCGAAATAATACGCGAGCGCAGAGTGGATCTTCGCCATGGACAGGTGCGGGTGCTGAAAGTACAGTTCCTCCGGACTCCAGCCATAGCCGAGCCTCTCGGCAACCAACTCAACGACCTTCATCGTCGTACCCCCGATCGCAGGGGCGCCGCTCTCATCTAACACGATATGTTCGTATCGGGTCGCTACAACCGCCATTTTATCCTCCCCGGTTTTTCGGGAACCAACCAGACCTGACCGCACTTCAGACTGGGCCCGGCTCTAACTCCCAACAATCTATAATCTGATTATACCTCCGGACCAACCCGGGGCCAACACTTGCTGCGCCGTTCAACTCATGGGCGATGGCCGAGCGCTCAAACCTAGAGGCTCTTTTTGACTCCCACGTGAATAGCCACGATCCCAAAGGTCATGAGGCGGTACGACACTTCCCGGAATCCCACCTCCCGCAACCAGGCGGCCACTCCGTCTGGCGACGGGAATTCCCCCACCGATGCCGGCAGGTAGGCGTACGCCGTCCGGTGCCCCGAGATCCATCCACCGATAAGGGGGAGGACCCGACGGAAATACCACAGGTAGATCTTGCGGAACATCCGCCCCGGCGGCGTCGTGAACTCCAGGACCACTGCCCGCCCTCCCGGTCTGAGGACGCGGTGCATCTCGACGAGCGCCTGGCGACGATCCGGAACATTGCGGAGGCCGAAAGCCACCGTGGCGGCATCGAAGATTCCCTCGGCAAACGGCAACGCCTCGGCGGGCGCCACCGACAACGCCACCCGATCCGCACGCCCGGCGTCGAACACCTTCCGCCGACCCAAGTCGATCATGGCGCCGCTGAAGTCCACGCCGGCGATGCGGGCGCCGGGATATTGTCGGGCGGCCTCCAGGGCCATATCGGCCGTTCCCGTGCAAACGTCGAGCAGTCGCCCGTCCGGGGGAAGGCGGGCCGCCCGAACGGCCTCGCGCCGCCAGACGCGGTCGCGCCCGGCGCTGAGTAGCCGATTGAGCATGTCATATCGCGGGGCGATCGCCGAGAACATCCGCTCGATGGCCGCCCGCTGCTCCGTCTTGTTGTTATAATCGCGGTGTGGCACGGCGATGATCCGGAGGGTGGGAATGGCGCGGACATCTACGCGCCGCAGGAGGCCCAAGCCCGGTCAGACGGGACGTCATCCCGGACGCGGCGTCGCGCGACAGCGCGTCACTGGGGGGTCAGCTTCAGATCCATAGAACCGCTGCTGGTTGCCGGGACCACCAGCTTGAGGCGCGTGCCCGGTTCCGGCACTGCGTCATCGCGAAGGTCGTTCAGGCTGGCCAGTTCGAAGCGGCGCCCTTCGTTATTGAGCTCGCTCCGGGCGATGCTGGCCAGCGTGTCTCCGGGCTTCACCACGTAAGTCCGGAGGCGCCGCTGCTCCTTGGCCTCACCATACCGCAGGCCGTCCAGATGGGTCCGGAATTCGTTCCCCCGGACCTCCAGGGGCCCCTTTTCGGCAATCAGCATGTGCGCCATGGTGTCGGCCTTGGCAATCCGTATGGCGGTATCGGGATGGGACGCCTCGAAGCCGTGGTAGAGTTTCTGCCCGCGAAGCATGTCGTTCCGGCGCATCCATCGGAGCATGGACACCATCCGGCGGGGATCGTATCCGGCCTGCCTGGCATAGCGCAAACCGACCTCGTCCGCCTCCAATTCGTACTCTCGCCCATACCCCAGAAGCATGTAATTGGTCATGTGGTTTGCGATCGTCGCCACGGCCCCGGCCGTGGCGCCGCTGCCGGCCGCGGCGGCCGCCCCGATCCCGAGGAGTGTGGCGATCTGTGTCGCCATCGCCTTGGTCATCAGCTTGGCGCCGTGGCGGGAATTGACGTGCGTGGCCTCATGCCCCAGGATACCGGCGAGCTGCGCCTCGTCGTTCATCTCGGCCAGGATGCCGCGGGTCACGTAGACGAATCCGCCCGGCAGGGCCATGGCGTTGATGTAGGGTTGGTCCACCACCTTGAACTGGAAGTTGAAACGGGTATCCGACGCCGCCACCACGCGCTGGCCGACCTGGGCGACGTAATTCTGCAAATCCGGGGATTCGTAGTAGCCGAATCGCTTGAGGATTTCGGGGTCCGCCTCGCGGCCGATGGTCACGTCGCCGGATTCATCGTAGATGGAAAGACCGGCAGCCGATCTGGGCAACGCGCCCATGGCCACACAGGCCTGGGATACCGCCAGGAGAAACTGGCGGCGACTCCACCCGCCCGCATCCTGCGCACACAGCGCACACCATCCCATGGACCCGTTCTCCCGATCCACACGTCACTCGCGAAGCTTGGCTTCCACAACCCGGATATTCTGCTTGGCCTTGTTCGCCAGATCTCCTTGGGGACTGTACCGCAGATACAGCTTGTACTCGGCCACGGCCTTCCTGTACAGCGCCTTGTCGTCCGTCCCCAGCTTGGCCTTGGTGTGGTAGGACAGCGCCAGGTTGTAGTGAGCCTCGGCATAGTCCGGCTTCGCCTTCACGGCCTTCTCGTACTCGGCGATGGCCAGATCCAGCGACTCGAACACTCGCTCGTGATACATCACGCCGAGCTCGTAATACGCCTCGGCCTGCATCTGGCGATCAGGCGGCTTGACGCCGTCTTGGGGTTTGCCGCCATCCTGTGCTCTGGCGGTCGGCGCCCGGACCGCGTCTTGCGCCTCGGCCGAGACCAACGTCACCGGCGGAGTGATCGTACAGCACGCCAAAAAGCCTACGGCCATCCACCATTTCACGATGTGCTCCCTCCGTCGAAAAATACCACCGTCCGATTCACGTGTGAGGTGCATCGTTCCACAACTTTTGAGTATACACGACCGATTCGCCCCCATCCAGAGGATATTCGGGCAGGAGCGGAACGCCGAGCGATGACCTGGCGTGCGGACACTCACATCCGGTGGGACGACTGCGGAGGATTCGGAAACCGCGTCGCACGGGGACGAGAGCGACGCCGCGGATCGGATCCGAGAGACCGCCTCCTCGCTAAGCCGTTGTCAAAGAATTGGTTGAGCGGAGACATTCCCAAACGGCATAAGGAGCCGTAACGAAATAGAAAGAGATGTATAGGTTATTTCGTAACGGCTCCTAAGCGCCGGGAGGTCTCCTGACGTCCGGGCGGCCGCCCAGGCCAATAATCTCCATCCGGTTGTTGGTCTCGGGCCGCTTCGACGACGGGCCTTCCGTCAGGACCACGAGATCGCCCTCCACTTCGTGCGCCCGAAGCCACTCCCGTACATAGCCGTTCCAATCTTCCGGATGCTCCGGCTCGTGTGCCGGGAACACTCCGTAGGAGAACTGGAGTCGCTGGCAGGTCGTCTCCTGCGAACTCACCGCCACGATCCACACCGGGAGCCGGAACCGGGTGATGCGCCTGGCCGTGACTCCGCTGTGGGTGGGAACGAACACCGCGGCGGGTGCGATCTGCTCCAGGGTCGTCTCGACGCTCCGCGCGATCAGATCCGTGACGGTCACCTCGGCCCGCGAGTCGTTCGCCCGCAGCGTCTCCCGGACCGCCTGGCTCGGCCTGCACGGCTCGATAGCCTCGGCAATGGCGGCCAGCATGGCCACCGCCTCGACGGGGTACTTTCCCATGGCCGATTCGCCGGATAGCATGACGCAGTCGGTCCCGTCCAGGATGGCGTTGGCGACGTCCGTGGCCTCGGCGCGGGTCGGCCGGCGACTGGTCGTCATGGACTCCAGCATGTGCGTGGCCGTGATCGCCGGCTTGCCCCGGAGATTCGCCTGGCGCACGAGCCATTTCTGCACGATGGGGATCATCTGGATGGGAATCTCGACCCCCAGGTCCCCCCGCGCGACCATGATGCCGTCCGCCGCATCCAGGATGGCCTCGATGTGGTCGCGCGCCCGGGCGCGCTCGATCTTGGCGATGACGAAGGGCCGGTACCCGATGTCCTCTGCGGCCTTGCGGAGCGTCAGGATGTCATCCGCGGACTCCACGAAGGACTGGCTGACGGCATCCAGGCCCTGGGCCGCGGCGAACCGCAGGCACTCGGCGTCGTGGTCGGTGAACGCGCTGATGCCCAGGTCGATCCCCGGCAAATTGAGACCCTTGCGCGAGCGGAGCTCGCCGCCCACCGCCACTCGGCAGGCGACCTCCGCACCTCGGACCGCCACCACCTCGAGCTGAATGATCCCGTCATTCAGGAACAGGGCGTCCTTCGGCTTCACAACCTGCGGGAGGCGGTCGAAGCTGACCGAGGCGCGCCCGGCATCCCCGAGCACCTCCTGCGTCGTCAAGGTAAAGATGTCGCCGGGCTTGAGCTCGACCGGCTCTTCGGCCAGCTGTCCGATGCGCATCTTCGGGCCGGGAAGATCGCCCATGATCGCAACTCGCCGGCCGGTCGCCTTGGCCGCGGCGCGGAGGGTCTCGATCACCTTGGCGTGGGTGGCGAAATCGCCGTGCGAGAAATTCAGTCGAGCCACGCTCATCCCCGCGTCGAGCATGCGCTCCATCATGTCCTGGGACTCCGATGCCGGGCCGATCGTACAGACGATCTTCGTCTTGTTGGCTGGGAGTCTCATGCCATCATCCCTCTCGTTGTCGTCGGCGTCGTCGCGCAGGAGTGACCAGGAACGGTCGGACTATTTTCGCAGGTAGGTGAGGGAGTCGCTCGCACCACACTCCCGGGGCTCCGCGCCTTTCCTGAACACCCGGCACGGGCGCTCTCCGATCAGCCGGATCTCCCCGTCCTCGACGCGGAGCATCGTCCCTTCGCGGAGGCCGACCACCCAGACGTCGGGGTGCAGCTCCAGATACTCCCGGATCCGCTCCTCCCGCGTCTCGCCCTTGAACCCCGGCGGATTGCCATCCAGGTAGTGCGGGTTGAGCTGGAAGGGGACCAGTCCCAACCCATCGAGCCCCAGCGGCTCACAGATCGGCATGTCGTTGGTGGTCTGGAACGTCGGACAGGCCAGGTTGCTCCCGGCGCTCCAGCCGATGTAGGGCGTTCCGCCCCGGACCTTCCGGCGGATCGGGTCGGCCAGCATCAGCCGGTGGACCTCCCGCGCCAGGTGCCAGGTGTTGCCCCCGCCCACCAGGATCGCCTCCGCCGCATCCACGGCCTGCACCGGGTCCGGGAGCCGGTGAATGCCGACGACCTCGCAGCCCAGATCGCGAAACGGCGGCGCGACCTGCTCCAGGTAGGCGTCATAGCTCGTCATGACCCGGGCGTAGGGCAGGAAGAGGGCGCGCCGGACGCCCCCATCGAAGAAGTCGTGAACCGCCGGCTTGGCGTGCTCCAGGTACCCCATCCCCTCGGTCATCGAGTTGCTGATGAGCAGCAATCGCATGTGGTCTCCTCAGACTACCGGGCGAAGCTGGTACGCACGCTCTCCGCAATCTCCATCAACCCCTGCAGGGCCGGCTCGCAAAGCGCACCGAGCTGCACGAATCCGTGGTTCATCTCCAGGTACCGGGTGCAGCGAACAGGAACCGCGGCCTGCGCCAGGCGGGCGGCATAGGCTTCCCCCTCGTCCCGCAGCACGTCGTACTGAGCGGTCAGGACGAGGGCCGGCGGCAGACCGGCGAGGTCGGCGGCCTGGAGCGGCGAGGCGGCGGGGTGGTTGGCGTCGGCTGGGCGCGACAGATAGCTCTTCCAGAAATACCGCATCATGTCCCGCGTCAATCCGTACCCCGAGGCATACTGGTGATAGGATGCCGTGTCGAAAGCACAATTGGTGACGGGATAGATCAGCACCTGCAAGGCGAGCGTCGGGCCGCCATCGTCTCGACCGCGCAGGGCCACGGCCGCCGCCAGGTTCCCGCCAGCGCTATCGCCGGCGACTGCCAGTCGCGTGGGGTCGCCGCCGATCTCGGCCGCATGGCCCGCGCACCACCGCACCGCGGCGCAGCAGTCCTCCAGCGCCGCTGGAAATCGGTGTTCCGGTGCCCGCCGGTAGTCCACCGAGACGACCAAGCTGCCGGATCGGTGGCACAGCGTGCGGCAGATATCGCCGTGCGTCTCCAGCGTGCCGAAGACCCAACCTCCACCGTGGAAAAAGACCAGGATCGGATGCGGTCCCACCTTCCCCGACGGGGTATAGACGCGCGCCGGGATGCCGAGACCGGACCCGGGGATCATCCAGTCCTCGACGCGGGCCACCGGCTCGTCCCGTCTCGGCCGCTGGAGCATCATCCCTTCCCGCAGGACGCGTGCTTCGTTTATCGGCATCGCATCCAGAGGGGGACCGGGGACCTCCGCCGCCAGCATGGCCTGGATCGCCGGGTGAAGCGGAACGGTGGGCGTCGAGGAAATGTGCCGAAATGTCTTCCCGTATTCCCCAAACTTCCCCGCTGTTTCTCTGCCATCCCCTTATCCTCCGTGTCGCCACCCGGCGGCCGTGGGACGGCAATTGGGCGAATTCTCCATCGTTTCTCGGCCTGACGCAACTGGTTTCCGGACGGACTCCAAGGGGAGATCGTAAACCGGCTGAGGAGGGGAAGCCGGCAAGATCGCGACGCGCGTCACGACGTCGGCACGCGGCGCGGGCGTGGCGATCATCCTCGGCAGAGGTAGCAAGGCACCCAAAAGCAACGCGCCGGTCGGCGAACCGACCGGCGCGTTGCGGTGTGTAGCCTTACCCGACGACGACTACTTCTTCTTCACATCCGGGCCCTCGGTGCCCTTGGGCTCGACCTTGCGCACATCCGGACCCTCGGTGCCCTTGACCTTCGGGGCGGCAGACGAGGCGGTCTTCTTCTTGGCCTTCTTCACATCCGGGCCCTCGGTGCCCTTGGGCTCGACCTTGCGCACATCCGGGCCCTTCCGTGCCCTTCACCTTCGGGGCGGCCGACGAGGCGGTCTTCTTCTTGGCCTTGCGCACATCCGGGCCCTCGGTGCCCTTGGGCTCGACCTTGCGCACATCCGGGCCCTCGGTGCCCTTGACGGCCGGGGCGCCTGCCGGGGCCGGCGTTCCCTGGGCGAACACCGGTGCGACGACGGCCACCGTGAACAGCAGGGCGGCGAACACGACCAGCACCTTCTTCATGGGACTCCCTCCTATCCGATCTGTTGTGCCCCCCGACGGTCCGTCGTGGGGCCGGCAGCCCGTCGCTGCCAGGTTTGCACCCCACAGGATTCTCTGCGGGGTTCCGGTTGATGCGAACAGCCAGAGACAAGAGCACGATCTGTGCCAGGCGCTGCCGGGCGGGTGCCCGGGCCCCGGGACCTGCCCCGAGGCCGTGCTGGCGGGGAGTTACGCGGCGGGCGGGCGGCTCCCCAGCAAATGCCCCTCGCGCCGGGGGGATTGCCGGGTACTCCAAACGGGGTAGGCCTACCCGAAAGGCGGCGCCGGGGGGGCGCTATCGCCTCAGGGGGTCGTCCCGCCCGGCTGTTGTCGCTTCCCGCTTATCCCTTGCAGCGCTTTCTGACACCCGGCCGACACCTTCGCCTGATGCGCCTTCAGGCACTGAATCATTTCCTGACGGCCGGTCGAGACGCGCGGATGATAACACAACGCCGCCCAATCGTCCCGACACGCACCCAATGGACCGCTCACGGTCCCCTGGAGATCGTTCACCCGCCCGGTGCAGGCGGGCGACAGCTTCGACGCATTGTTCTTGAGGCACTGCAGGATCCGTCCACCCCCGGGCTGCACATCGGCACAGAGCGTCCGGATCTCTTCCGTGCACGGGATTTCCTGCGCGCGCACCTCCCCGGATATGCCGGCGCCGAGCAACCCGAGTGTGACCGCTCCGGAGACTACGAACCGCCGGGGAATATTCATGGGCTTGGCTCCCTCCTGGTGCCATGGGACCGGTCCCGCCCGCAGGCGCCCCGGCGCTATGGCTTGAGCTTGGCCTTGGTCAGGTCCGCGACAATCGCCAGCGCATACGTTTCGGGATCGAGATATTTCTGCGCCACCCGCTGGACATCCGCGGCCGTCACGGCATTGATGAGGATCGGATAACGCTCCACGTAATCCAGGCCGAGACCGTTCTGCTCGATGGACGCCAGCATGCCGACCACCTTGGCCGAGGTGTCGAGCCGCAGGGGGAAGCTCCCGGTGAGGTAGGCCTTGGCGTCGGCCAACTCCTGGGCGGAGACGGACTGGTCACGGATGCGCCGGATCTCCGCCAGCGCGGCGTCGATGGCCTCTTGGGCGACCTCGTTCTTGGTCTGCATCGTCACGCTGAAGTCCCCGGCGTACTTGCCCGGCGCGAAGGAGCTTCCGACGTCGTACGCCCAGCCCTTCTCCTCGCGGATCTTCTGGAGAAGGCGGGAGTTCATGCCGCCGCCGAGCAGGTAGTTCATCACGTAGACGGGGTAGTAATCGGGGTTGTCCCGGGTGATCCCGAGGTGGCCGAAATTGATGGCGGCCTGGGTCACCTCCCGCTGGATGGCCTTCGTCACGCCCTTCGCCAGCGCGGCGGGCGCGGCGGGTTTGACGAGGGGCTGCCCGCCCGGGGTCCAGCCGCCCAGTCGCGCCTGGAGGCGTGACTTCAGATCGGCCATCGGCACGTCCCCGACCACGGTCAGGACGGCCCGGTTGGGTCGGTAGTATTCCTTATAGAACGCGAGGATGTCGTCCCGCGTGATGGTCGGCACGCTGGCCTCGGTGCCCTCGGTCGGTCGCCCGTACGGGTGGGAGCCATAGACCAGGGCCATGAACGCTTCATAGGACACCGTCCCGGGATCCTCCTGATTCCGCTTGATGCCCGCCAGGACCTCCGGAATCTTCTTTGCCAGCTCGGCCGGCGGGAAGGTGGGATTGGTCAGAAGATCGCCCATCAGATCCAACGCCAGGTCCAGATCTTTGCTCAGAAACAAGAAGGAGAGTCGCGCCGTATCCGTGCCGGACTCCACGCCCAAGGAGCCTCCGACGAACTCGATCGCCTCGCTGATCTGTGGCGCGGTGCGGGTCGTGGTCCCCTGGCTGAGCATGATCGCGGTCAGGTTTGCCACCCCCGGCTTGGTCGGCGGATCGAAGACGGCACCCGCCTGGAGCGTCAGCGTGGCCGCCACGATCGGCACGGCCGGCCGCTCGGCGACCAGGAGGACCATCCCGGAGGGGAGCACCTCGCGCTGCGCGAGGGCGGCTGCCTCGACCTCAGCCGCGACAGCCCCCATGAGGAGCACGGCACCGACCAGGAGCTCGATCGATCGGACCGTGCGACATTCCCATTTGCCCCGGCAGTTCCAGGTACCTCTCATCACACGCCTCCTACTTTGCCGGCGGGGCGCCGCCGCCCGGCTTGGTCGGGATCAGAATGGCGACGGTCCGGTTATCCGACACGATGTACTGGCGGGCCACACGCTGGACATCCGCGATCGTCACCTTGCGGATACCGTCCAGGTAGGTCGTCAGGAGCTTCCAGCTCGCCGCCGACTCGTACGCACCCAGGAGATTGGCCAGCGCGTGGACCGAGTCCTGGGCGAAAACAAACTCGGCCTCGATCTGGTTCTTGGCTTTCTGCAGTTCCCGGTCGGTGATCGGCTCTTGCTGGACGCGCTCCACCTCGGCCACCATGGCGCGCTCGACCTCTTCCGCCGTCTTGCCCGGCAGGGGGCCGGCGCTGAGGCCGAACAGATAGGGATCCTTGTACACCGGGTTGTAGTCCGCCCCGGCGTAGGAGGCCAGTTGCAGCTCGTAGACGACCTTCTTGTGGAGCCGGGCGCTCTCCCCCCGCCCAGCACGTAGGCGAGAACGTTCAGGGCGGCGCTGTCCGCGTGGGTGAGGTTCGGGACGTGGTGGACCGCGAAGAAGATCGGAAGCTCCGCCTCTTTGCGGACGAACACCCGCCGCTCGCCGATCTGCGGCGGTTCCTGGGGGATGACCATGGGTGGCGGCTCGGGCCCGCGGGGGATGGCCCCGAACAGCTCCGTGATCTTCTTGAGCACCTCGTCTTTCTTGATGTCGCCCGCCACGATCAGCGTGGCGGTATTCGGGGCGTAATACGTCTGGTAGAACTGTTTGGCATCCTGGAGGGTCCAGCCTTTGATCTCGCTGGGCCAGCCGATGGTCGGCCGCCCGTAGGGGTGGGCCATGAAGGCGGTGGCCCGCATCACCTCGCCCAGGGTGGCGGACGGCTGATCCTCGAACCGGAGGCGCCGCTCCTCGTACACCACGTCCCGCTCCGGCAGGAACTCCTTCTCCTCGAACAGGACGTTCACCATCCGATCCGCCTCGAGTTCGAGGCCGAGGTTGACGCGATCCGCGGCAAAGTCCACGTAGTAGGCCGCGGCGTCCCGCGCCGTGTGGGCGTTATCCTGGCCGCCGTTCCGCTGCACGATGATCGAGAACTGCTTGGGGCCGGTCTTGGGTGTCCCCTTGAACATCATGTGTTCCATCATGTGGGCGAGGCCGCCCTTGCCCAGGGGCTCGTTCCGGGCCCCGGCCTTGTACCAGATCTGGACGGTCACCACGGGCGCCTTGGGCTCTTCGATCAGAAGCACCTTGAGGCCGTTGGGCAAGATCGTCTCCGTCACACGATCCCAGATGGTCCCGGCGGCCGCGGGACTCGCCAACCCGGCGCAGACCGCCAGCACCGCCAGCCACACCGGGAATCGCCCCGCCCCTGCTCGCCCCGGGTCCGTTGGTTTCCACGTATCCCCCATCATGCAATCCTCCTCCCCTGCTGTGCCTTCCGCCAGCTGCCCGCTGTTTCGCCCTACGGTTTCTCCCCTCGGAGCTCTTGGAGCTTGCGAAACCGCACGATGGCCCGTTGGACATCGATCAATCCCGGTACAAGCTTGTCGGCCGCCTCCGCGTGAGCGATTGCCTCCTTGGATCGCCCCTCGATGAACGCTTCAACGGCCCGATCCCACTCGCGCGTGAAGGGGCTGTCCGTGCTTGGCGTCACACCGAGTTGCTTCGCCTGCGCGTGGATCGAATCGATCGGGATCAGAAAATTGAATCCCTGAATGGCCTGATCGCCCTCCAGCGACGTGGAGATGAAGGTCGCCAGCGCTACGACCTCGCCTCGGATATTGAAGGCGGGGCCGCCGCTGTTTCCCCAGGAGATGGGCGCATCGGTCTGGAGAATCCACCGCTCATTCACATCCATCCGGAAGGCGGAGACCCGCCCGAAAGTGATCGTGGCCTCGGCCCGGGACTTCTTGCTGAGAAAATCATGCCAGACGACCACGCCAGGATACCCCACGATGACGAGCTGCTGGCCCAGCGCAACCGCGTGCGAGGCGCTCGATGCCAGACGGACGGTGGGGAGACCTTTGGCCTCGATCTTGATGATGGCCGCATCCAGCATGGGCGGATTCGGTTTGCTCCCATCCTTGGGCAACAGGTCGGGGTCGATCGGCGGGCTGAAGGCTTTGATCGTCGCCGCATATCCCTGTCGAGCCTCCCCCGTCGGGAGATAGACATCGAGCGTCCTGGTCAGCGTGACCCCTTTCCGATTCTCCGGATCCTTGAGGATTGCCGTCATCCTGGCCTTGCGCTGCTTCTCGGGAAGCTTCTTCAGTCCCGGGCCGCAGGCAGTCTGGGCCGCGGCCGCCAGGAAGTCCGTGACGTGGTCTTCGTCCGGCCTCTGGATCGCCATGACGACATGGCCGTTGGTGGCGATCCAGCCATCCGGGTGGATGATAAAGCCGGTCCCGTTCTCGCTTGTCCCCGTCCGGCTTCACGACGTAGGTGTCGTTCGGACCGCATCGGACGGTCACCTCGGCCTTCACCTCGACCATGATCCCCACGACGCCCGGCAGGATCTGCGCGATCCGAGCAGCGACGATCTGTTCATGGCGGTCGGGCGTCGATTCCGCGGCCGGCGCAACATGGGGGAATACTCCCGTAACGCCAAGCAGCATTCCGATGAAGACGATGGCCCCGCCTCTGCGCCACTGCCCCCGACAGAACCGGCCTGCTCCTTCTTTTTCCGACCTTCCCTCGTAGCGCATGACATCCTCCTTCCCGGGACATCGGCCGAGCAGGACCATGATTCCCCCTTTCACAGGGCACGCAACGGAACCCCGTCCCTCAACGGGGCCGGTAGGGCTCAGGAATGGCCACCTTGATTGTCTGGCCGGCGGCGAGTCGGACGTCCGCGGCCAGCGCATTCGCGACGGCGATCTCGTTCGCCGACCAGGCACTCCCCGTCCGCCGCGCGATGTCCGCCAGTTGCTCCCCCGCCCGCGCCGGAACCACACGCAGGCGGATGTCTCGGAGCTGCGCCGTGTCCCCCGAGGTCATCGCGCGGAAGCTCGACACGGTGTCATCGAAGAGAGGCCTGTGAGCGGCGAAGCGTCGCGCCGGGCTCAAGCCAACGATACGGTAGACGATGCCGCGGTGGGCGATCCAGGTGAAATCCAGCGTCATCGGCCCGTTCGAGCCCTCGGCAGTCACGGTATTCCGCACGGCCCGCAGCCCGTTGATCTCCATGGTCTTGGCGCCCTCCAGGAGTGGAGCGCCGGCCTGCTTTTCGGCCTCCCGGGCGACCTGGACGGGGTCGGCGCCTTTCCCGGCCACGGTGAGGAGCAGGACCGCCTCCTTGTCCCGCGTGTGGCTGACGACCGCGCGCGGCGTGTTGCGCTTCTCCCACCCGACCGGAAAGCGCAGCGTAACCCCGAGCGACGGCTGGAAGAACCGGGTCTCCTGGAACGTCCCGTCGGCCGGGTCGTTCCCGATAAGCAGGCCGTTCAGCTTGGCCAGGAATTCTCCCTGCGACCTGGCGACGGGCGCGGAAGGCGCCTTGCGAAGGGTGGCAGCCTTCTCCCGCGTCTCCTGGACCCGCTCGGGAGTGGCGGGGTGCGTGTCGAAGAAGCTCTGGCGAGGCGGCCCCTCCCTGTGGAGTGCCTCCTCTCGTCCCAGGCTCTGGAGCATGCGGGGGAGTCCAGCGGGGTCGTAGCCGGCTCGCGCGGCCAGATCGACGCCGACGTCGTCCGCTTCGCGCTCCTGGCTCCGGCCGTACGGCGCCATGAAGGCCTCGGTCGCCACGTCGCCCAGGTCCATGATCCCCTCGCCGACGCGGGGAGCAATGATCCCCGTGGCGATGCCGGCGATCCCCGTGGCGATCCGGAGCGGCGACGTGGCGACGGCCACGTTCGCGCTGCGGACGGTGTGGCGGGCGGCCACATGGATGACCTCGTGCCCCAAGACCCCGGCCAGCTCATCCTCGGTATTCGCCAGGACCAGGAGCCCTCGTGAGACGTAGATATTCCCGTTGGGCAGGGCAAAGGCGTTCGGCTCAGGCTGGTTGACGATCTGGAAAGTGTATGAGATGTCCTGCCGGGGGGACTGTTTGGCGACCCGCGCCCCCACCGCCTGTACGTAGGCGACGAGCGCAGGATCGGTGACCAGTCCCATGCTCGCTTCGACCTTGCGGGCCTCCTCGTCACCCAGTTCGCGCTCTTTCTCCGCCGAGATCACGGCCACTTCCGACCGACCACTCACCGGATTGACGGCGCAACCCGCAACAACCGTCGCAAGACAGACGCCCAGAAGACCTCTCCACCAATAACCCGGCATTCGTCCTAGCCGACGCCCATGCTGGACGTGTCTCTGGCGCATACACACCTCGATTTGGGGGGACAACTCACTCGCGCTGCGACACCGATCGGCGATTCCACATTCTCCGTACTCCCGACTGCTGATCGCGCGCCGTCGCCGCTGCCCGCTGCCCCTACTTGAAATCCGCCTCGTTGAACTGCAGCTTGAAGCCCCGCACCCGGGGATCGATCTCGAACTGGCGGCTCCACTGCACCGAGGGCAAGGTCCCGGGCGGGGCGCCGGTCGGGCGGGCCAGCATGGAATGCTGGCCGGGGCGGAAGGCCACCTGGAGGTTGCCGCTCGGGCCGCAGGATGGCGAAGGGCGCCACGCCGGGGGCACCGGGATCCTGGTTCAGGTAGAGGCCGATCGTCCAGCGCGTCCCGTTCACCAGGGTGCCCACGGCGGCGGATGGGGCGCTGGCGGCAGCCGGTTTGGGCGCCGTGACGACCCGCACCCCTGGCGGGGGGGGACAGCCGGGCGAGCCCTGGTAGGCCTGGCGGACCTCCTCCTGCTGGATGGTCACCTCGGAGAGGCCGAGCGTGGCGACCCCCAGAAAGAAGCGGCCGAAGTACTTCCCGTCGCGATCCTCGATGGTATCGCACGGGTTGACCGCCAAGCTGGCGCAGCCGGCCAGGGCGACAAGCGCCGTGAAGACGGAGCACGCCTGCCGGGACACAGCGACGACAACCATTCGCCATGGAGCCTCCCATTCTTGGCGTACCTGGCAGCTTGGCAACTTCGGCTGATCCGGCTCGAACAGGCCACGGTCTCCACAACCTTACTTGACTCGTCTCGATTCCGAGTCGACCAGATCGCCTGATCCCTTCCGCAGTCCTCTACCGCACCTCCGTCCAGGTCGCGTCCGGATTGTACTCCTGCATCGCCTTCGCAATCTCGGCTGTCCGAGGCCCGAGGTCCTTCTGGGACACCTTTCCGTGGTGGCTGACGAGGAAGGTCATGATCCCGGTGTTCCCGTACTCGGCGGGGAAGGCCACCATGGCAAAGCCGCCGATCATGTTCCCGTTGATCACAAAGTTGTACCGGCCGCCAGGGGCATTTTTGCCCTGGCGGGTCAGGATCCGGAAGAAATAGCCGTAGTACGGCTCGCCAGACTTGCGGCCGGACTTGAGGAACTCCGCGACGTACGGGCCGAAGGGGCTCTCTTCACCGTTGGCGACCGCGGGATCCCAGTACAGCCCGTCCTGTTTGCCGGGAGTGCTCGCAAGCCGCTGGGCGAACTGCCGCACGTCGCGCCCATCCCGAATCTTGCTCGCGTACTCGCGCTGCGCCCAGATGAAGTACCGGGAGACCCTGATCGCGTTGAGTTCGTTCCGGCCGATGCGCCGATTTATTATCTCCTCAATCCCTTGAGCGGTGTAGAACCGCCAGTCTGTGCCGCTCCGGACCAGGGGGATAGGGAACGGCCAGTCGTACTCGCCGATGACGAGGATGGCCAGGTCGGCGGTATCCTTCCGGAGCGTCCACTTTTTCTGGGCCGCCTCGTAGAGGCGCGTCCGGTCCTCCCGGGCGGCGACTTTGTCCTTCGAGAGCAGGTGGCCGGCATACTCCGCCCCGAACAACGTGGCCAGCGTGCCATCGTCGCTATTCTTGAGCGCCGTGAGCAGGACCTCCACGGCGGCTTCCGGCGTCCCGAAGCGCATTTGGGGCTCGGCGGTGGCGGCCTGCGCCGGCCCCCCGAGCGCCAGCACCCCTAACAGGACGACCAAGATCGCTCCCAGCCCCCTGGAACCGCTGTTGTGCGTTGTCCTGTGCATCATCATCTCCTCCTGAACGTCCCCGGCCGTTGGGCGGGTTGTCGTGCATCGCGAAGCGTCGCTGTGTTCACGCGCGTTGCTACATGGGGAGTAAGTACCGTGCACCGGCGTGTATGATCACCGGCGCCCGCCGCCACCACCCCGCCCGCCGCCACCGCCCCGGGAGCCGCCGCCACCGCCACCGCCGCCACCCCGGGAGCCGCCACCACCTCCGGAGAAGCCGCCGCTGCTGCCGCCCCGAGACCCGCCGCTGCTGCCGCCGGAGAAGCCGCTGCTGCCGCCGCGGGAACTGCTGCCGCCGCGATCCATGGTGGAGGCGCTGGCGCCGCCGCGAGACCCGCCGCCGCCACCCCGATCCATGGTGGAGGCGCTGGCGCCGCCGCCGCGGCTCTCCGCCCCGCGGCTGGAATCCCGCGCCGCGTCCGATCCGCGCCCGCCGCCGCCGAAGGCATCGCCTCGGGACGCGCCGCCACTCGCGCTACTCCCGGGCCGCGCCTGGGCCGTCTGGCGCGAGGAGCGACCCTGACTGACCTCGCCCGGCTTCTTCTGGGACTGCCACTTGTTGCCTCCGCCCTGGCCGCGGCCCGTCTGGCTCGCCTGGCCGCCACGTTGCGCCCCGGCCTGATCCGCCCGCTGCCGGGCCTGGTTGGTCTTCTGCTGAATCTGCTGGTTGTTCCGATTCGTGTTCATGTTCTTGGTATTGTTGATGTTGACGTTGTTCTCGACATTGCCGCCGCCCCAGTTGCACGCATAGGCCGTCGCCGCCCCGAGGGCGAAGCCCCCGGCCAACGCGAGTCCCGCACCGTAGGGATAGGGATAGTAATAGCTGGGGTATGGGGCCGGGTAGTAGCCGTAGACCGGCGCCGCTTGCTGGACGACCACCGTGCTGGGCTGGTACTGGGGCACGTAGATCACCTCGGGGTCGGCCGGGACGATCTGGATGACATTGTTCTCCTCGACGATGAGCTGCTTGTCGTCCGACTTGAGGTTGCCGGCGGACGCCGCCTTGGCCCGGAAGGCCTGGATGGCCTTCAGGACATCGGACTTGCTGGCTCACCACCGCCTCGCCCAGGTCCTGGGTCCAGTCGAGGTCCCCGCTCATCATGCCGATGACCTCGGGGTAGTTGACGAGATTCCGGACGCTCTCGTCCCAACGATCGTCCGGCTTGAGGTTCTTGTCCTGCTTCACCTTCTGCAGGAACCGGTCCGCCTGGACGATGTCCAGCGGGAAGGTGGCCGCCGGCAGAATGATTGCCACGAGATCGTCCGGGTACAGGGCAATCCGGCCGACCAGCGTCCTCCAGTTGCTGCGCCGAGAGGGTGGCGGGCGGGGGACTGTCGCCGGCCGCGGGCGCTTGCGCATTCGCGACGGGCACCCCCGGCAGGCCGACGAGCAGGCAAACCAGGGCCACAATCAGAACTTTCCTCGGGACTCCAGTACGCATCCCATTCTCCCTTCCCATGCGCGTCGCGGCTCGGTGGCCCGGTGACCCGCGCCTACCGGCCGATCGCCGCCTTCGGAATCCTCACGTGAGTGCCACGTCCGCGTGTTCGAGGAAACCGGGTGGTACCAATCGCTCGCGCTACTTCGACAGAATCTTCTTCCGCTCTTTCTCGTACTCCTGCTGGGTCATGGCACCGGAGTCGAGCGCCTTCTTCAGGTCTATGAGCTGCTGTCCGGTGGTAGTCGTGGTGACCTCACTCCGCACCTCGGCCCCGCCCCCGCCGCAGGCTGCAACGCCGAACAGCAAGACCCCGCACACCGCAAGCAGGACCAGCGTGTGAGGTATCGACCTGGACATGCCCTGCCTCCTCATTTTGCGATGTCCGCGATGCCGACGTCCGCGCGGCGGGCCGCCTGCCGCGCCGTCACCTCGTCACTTCCCTGTCGCCTTCGCCACTGCCTGCACCAGCCCCGCGGCGCCCTTGTTCGTCACCGTGCGCTTGATCAAGATGTCGGTGGGGGTAACCTCCTTCTTGTAGTAGGCCTTGTTCAACGCATCCCGCGTCGCGACCACCGCTCCGTCGACGGAGACCCCCGCGTAGACTCCCTTGGAGCGCGAATAGCTGACAATGTCCGCACTGAGGTTTTGCGTCGCCGCTTGCGCACCCGCGCCGACGGGCCCGGCAGCGACGGAGGCATCGGCCCCGAGCTTGGCACTCGTGGCCAAGAGCGAGGATACCCCTCGTTCGGTCAACGCCACGAGGACGATTTCCGACGCGTCCCCGCCGGCCTGCAGACCAAAGCTGGCCTGCCCGATGGTGTAGAAGGCGGGGCCGGCCCACTTCTTGGTCTTGGCGTCGTGGGCCAGAAAGACTCCGCTACCCCCGGAGGCGCCGATGATGAAGGCCCCGCGGAGGACCGATGGATACACGAGAATGCCTTGCGCCTTCTTGACGAGATCCTTCAGCGCGGGCCCCATTTCTTTGTCACCGATGAACGCGTCGAACGTCAAGCGCGCCTTGTCCACGAGCTGCTGCGCCTCCTTGGCGTCATCGGCCCTGGCAGACCGGGGAGCGCCAACGACCGACACGATCACGCATAGAACGAGAACGACCAATCCGCCGAGAATCCGTCCGTGCCGCTGTCCCTGGTGTCTCATCGTGCCCCACCCCTTCATGTTCGGAATCCGGACGTCGGATTCCGCGCCAAAGTCTTCCCGTCAAACCTCGACGGGTTCCCTGTGTGCGTTTCCGGCACGCGTGTGCCGTCTTTGCCCTCACCGGAACGCTATGTTATGCGGCTACGCGTCAAAAGTCCATGCGATCCGTGACAATCCTGGGCGGAACGCTCCCGACCATCGCTCCGGTTCGAATCGGTACAGGCAACGTGGCGGGAACGGAAAAATAACCGGAAGTCTATGCGGGGCGAGGTGGGAAGTCTATCGGACTTTGGTCCTATAGAGCGGGGCGGATACTCGACACCCCGGACAGGTTTCGGTTCGTACGGACGAAACGGTAGTGTGGTCGCAGGAGCAATTCGCGGAGAAGAGGTGGAAGCGGTTGGCATCCGTTTGGGCCAACTGGAGCCGGCGCTCGGACTTGAACCGAGGACCTGCTGATTACGAATCAGCTGCTCTACCAACTGAGCTACGCCGGCTTCGGAAAGCGGGCGTAGTGTAGTCAACTCAGTCCAAGTTGGCAAGCGGTTTCCGCCGCGCTGCAACGGTCGAGGCCTGGGCCAATCCGGTCTTGCTCCCGGCCCGCGTTCGGAGTACCCTACCGTTCTCTTCTCGGACATTGCGTGCGTAAGGAACCGTCGCGTGACGGATCACCGGAGGGCCCGCCGCTGGATTGGTGTGGGGACGTTCCTGCTGGCCGTGGCCGTGGCCGTCTGGGTCGTACCCCGTCTCGGGGCTCGTTCGCCCGTGGTCTTCATCCTCTTGCCCATCCTGGCCATCCTCACCATGAAGCTGGTCGAGCGTCGGGTCGGGCAATGGTTCCGGCGCTGGGCCGAACGGCAGTCGGCCCGCACCCCACGCGCGGGACGGTGAACGATCGGGCGTTTCCCATCTGTGCTCAGACGTAATGCCGCGCACCCACAAAGGAGGAAGGACATGCGAGTCCTTCGTCCCTGGAACCTCTGCCCCTCGTGTTCGCCCTCGCCCTGGCGCTCCTCACGGCCGGTATTGCCCAGGCGCAGACCGCCCCTCGCCTGGATCGGATCGTCCAGCAGGGCACGCTGCGCGTCGGCACCACGGGCGACTTCAAGCCCTTCAGCTTCCTGAATCCCGCCACCAACGATTACGAAGGTTATGACATCGACGCCGCCAAGCTCCTGGCCGAGTCGCTCGGGGTGAAAGTGGAGTTCGTAAAGACTACCTGGCCGACGCTCTTGAAGGGGATCCAGGAGGATCAGTACGACATCGCCATGAGCGGGATCACCCGGAATCTGGCCCGCCAAAAGGTTGCCGCGCTGACGCATCCCTACATCAATGTCGGCAAGTCCCCGCTGATCCGCGCCGCCGATCGGAATCGGTTCAAGACCCTGGCGGATATCGATCAGCCCGGCGTGAAGATCGGCGTGAATCCCGGCGGGACCAACCAGCGCTTCGTGGACGCCAACATCAAGAAGGCCACGGTGGTCGTGATCGAGCGGAATCTGAGCATCCCCGAGAAAATCGTCGCCGGGGAAGTGGACGTCATGATCACCGACAACATCGAGGCCATGATCGTGTCCAAGGCGGAGCCCCGTCTCTACGCGGTTGACCCCGAGAATACCTACACCAAGGACGATTTCGGCTACCTCATGCCGCGCGACGACCAGAACTGGATCCACTACGTCAATCTCTGGATGGATCTGGCCAAGCTGAAGGGGGATCTTGCCCGACTGCAGCAGAAGTGGATCAGGTAGTCGGAAAGAATTCGAATTTCGAAATTCGAAATTCGAAATTCGAGAAGGTGCGCCATGCGCAGCGTGATGATCGGTACGTCCACGCTTGAGCTCGTCGAAGGCGACATCACCAAGCAGGATACCGAGGCCATCGTGAACGCCGCCAATTCCAGCCTCCTGGGCGGAGGCGGCGTGGACGGCGCCATACACCGCGCCGGCGGCCCTCAGATCCTGGAGGAGTGTCGCAAGATCGGCGGCTGCCCGACGGGGGACGCGCGCATCACCGGCGGCGGCCGTCTGGCCGCCAGATGGGTGATCCACACCGTCGGACCGATCTATCGAGACGGCAAGCACGGCGAGGCCGAGTTACTCGCCAGCGCCTACCGGAACAGCCTGCACCTGGCAGCCGCGCGCGGCAGCCAGACAGTGGCCTTCCCGTCCATCAGTACCGGAGCGTACGGTTACCCGATCGCCGAGGCGGCACGCGTTGCCCTGACGACCGTCGCTGACTTCCTCCGGGCACACCCCGAAATCACCCTCGTTCGCTTTGTCCTTTTCGGACAGGTCGCGTACCGTGCGTACCAGACCGTCCTCGCCGAACTCTTCTCAATAGCACCCTGAGAAACCGCGACGCCGCTCCGGGTGTCGTCGTCCGGAGCGGCGTCGCGGCCCTCTGAATGTGCCTGTCGCGTCCGCTCAGGCCGGCGTGCTCCCGCCCCGCAACCGTCGCACGATCGTCGGCAAGAACGGCGCCAGCCAGGTTAAAATGGTCAGCCCAGCCAGGATCGCCGCAGTGGGTCGGGTCACGAACTGAGTGAGGTCCCACTGGGTCTTGATCATGCTGACCATGAAGTTCTGCTCGACGATGGGACCCAGAACCATCCCCAGGACGATCGGCGCCACAGGGATACCGTTGTTCTCAAAAAAGTAGCCCAGAATTCCCATCGCCAGCATCAGCCCCACATCGAAGAAGCTGTTGTTGATGGCGAACGATCCCACGATGCAGAACATGAGGATCGCCGGCATCAGAATGTTGCGCGGCACCTTCAACATGGTACCGCTCACCTTGATGGCGAGATACCCGAAAGGCACCATCAGGATGTTGGCGATGATGAACGAGATGTAGACCGCATACACCAGCTCCGGCTGCTGCTCGAAGATCATCGGCCCAGGGCGGAGCCCCTTCATGAACAGGACCCCGATGACGATGGCCGTGATGGAGTCTCCGGGGATCCCGAACACCAGAGCGGGAACCCAGTCCCCCGCCAGGCAGGCATTATTGGCCGTGCCGGCGTCCACGATCGGCTCGATGGCTCCCTTCCCGTACAGTTCCGGCTCTTTGGAGAATCGCTTAGAGGCCGCGTAGGCGATCCAGGCCGCGATGTCGGCACCTGCCCCCGGCAGGATCCCGATGAAGGTGCCGATGGCCCCCGACCGCACCATGTTCGTCTTGTACTTCCAGAGCGTCTTGGCGACCCCCTTGAAGATACCCTCCGCCTTGACGGACGTGATCGGATACTGCAGGTGGGAGCTGCCCATGTTCCGCAAAATCTCGGACACGCCGAAGAGGCCGATCATGGCCGGGATGAAATCCACACCGTTGAGCAGTTCAATGCTGCCGAAGGTGAACCGCGGGAACCCCAGCGTGATGTCCAGCCCCACCGTCGAGAGGAAGAGCCCCACCAGAGGGCCAGGCCGGCCTTCAACGGATCGGTACTGGCGATCATGACCGTGGCCGACAGGCCCAAGGCCGCCAGCCAGAAGTACTCGAAAGAGGTGAACGTCAGGGCCACCTCGGCCAACAGCGGGGCGGAGGTCATGAGGACCACCGCGCCCATCAGGCCCCCGATGGCGGACGTGACGACATCCACACCGAGAACCAGCTCCACCTTGCCCTGCTTCGTGAGCTCGTACGAGTCGTCGGTGTAGGCCGCGGAGGACGGCGTGCCCGGGATGCGCACCAAGGCTGCCGGAATGTCACCGGCGAAGATGGCCATGGCCTCCATCGTCACGATGGCCACCAGAGCCGGCAGCGGGTCCATGAAGAAGGTGAAGGGCACGAGCAGCGCCGCCGCCATGGTGGCGGTGAGGCCTGGCACGGCGCCGACGAACAGCCCGTAGACGCTGCAGATGGTGATGGTGAGGATGAGGTTCCAGCTCGACAGCATCACCAGGGCGCTCCAAATATGATCGATCATCGCCCTACCACCAGACGAATGCCCATGGGCAGCGGCACCCGCATGATCTTCGCGAACAGGAAGTGGACGATCCCGGTGAACACGACCGCCACGATCGCGCCTTCAGCGGCCGGAACCTTAAGGCGCCACATCACGGCGAACAGCAGCAGCGCTCCCATCAAAAGAAACCCGACGCGTCTCCACCAGGAGAATGTACGCCACCACCCCCACCAGGACAAACACGGCGTTGATGAAGCCGGTGCTCTTGTGGAGCAGGAGCCATTCCACGTCCTGGTTGGTATCTCCGGTCCGCAGACCCTTCAGCGCCGACCAGGCCGCCGAAGGTGGCCATCAGTCCCCCCAGGATGCGGGGAAAGAGCGACGGCCCCGGATGCCCGCCATCCAGGCTCGGATAGTTCAATGTCCCGGCGATGATGAGGGCGCCGGCTGTGACGAAGCCGGCGCCCACCACGGTGTCGCTGATCTTCATATCCGGATCGGGGCTACTTCGTGATCCCCGCCTCTTTCATCAGGATACCGAACGTCGCATCCTGCTCCGCCAGGAACTTGCCGAACTCCGCCGCCGGCTTATACAGGATGCCGAAGGGGCCGCCCGCCATGAAGTCCAGGAAATCCTTGCTCTTCACGATCTTGTCCATGGCCTTCGAGTAGACGTCGGTGATCTCTGGCGACGTCCCCTTGGGCAGCGCGAAGCCGCGCCAGGCGCCCATGGTCCAGTTCAGACCCTGTTCCTTCAAGGTCGGCACGTCCGGGAAGACCGGATCGCGGGCGTCCGCCATGTTGGCCAGCGCGCGGACCTTCTTGGCGTCGATCATGGAGCGGCCCTCGACCAGGCTGGAGGTCACCACCTGTACGCCGCCAGCCGCCAGCTCCTGCAGGCCGGTCGCCGCGCCGGTGCTGGGCACCCATGGCATGGCGTCCACGGGAATCCCGGCGGTCTTCAGCATGCCGGCGCGGGCCAGATCCCAGATCCCGCCCTTGGCCGTCCCGGAGGCCTTAGCCTTCCCGGGGTTCGCCTTCACGTAGTCCAGGAGCTGCTTCAGCGTTTTCCATTCGGAGTTCTCCGCCACCTGCACCCCAGCCGCGTCGATGTTCACCAGGGTGACCGGCGTGAACTCTTTGTAAGTGATCGGCGTGAGTCCCATCCAGTGCATCATGGCCAGCTCGACGGTCACGATGGTGAGCGTGTGGCCATCCGGGGTCGCCGTGGCGCCCGACGTGTGGCCCACGGCCCCGCCGCCGCCGGTCCGGTTCACCACCGTCACCGGTTGACCAAGCTCTTTTTCGAGCAGGATACCTACCATCCGGGCGACGCGATCGGTGCCGCCGCCGGCCGCCCACGGGCAGATGAGCTGCACGGGGCGGTTGGCCGCCCAGGCCGCTTCGGCCCCCGTGGGTGACGCTGCGAGGAACATCCCAAACGTGAGGAGCAGGGCGAGTGTGATGCCGATCCAGCGACGCATGGCTCTACCTCCTTGAGCGTGAGACGAGTCAACCGCTGCGGGGCGAGTCCACTTCGGAGCTATCCCGACAGTACCGACTTAACACAGGCTGTGAGCCGATGTCAAGGCGGGCCGATCCGAGGTCTGACCGACCGGAGGACTCGGCACGCCGCCGCCGAACGAGGCCACCGGGGACGACCTGGAAAATGCGCCCGGAGTGTGCTACGGTTCGACGGCGTGGCCCGTGCGGCCGAGACGGCAGTGGCCTGCCGGGCAGGCTGGTACCGGAGCATGTGTGCTGCCATGAACTCCGCAAGCTATTCTCTCCCCCGCCGCCCGAGCGTCCTCACCGTGTCGGAGGGCGGACGAACCGCGACGATCATGGTCGGCCCGGTCCGTGGCCCGGTGCACCTGGAACTCATTCACCGCGAGCGGTTCTACCACGTCCCGGTGTCCGCCATCGCGGCGGCACGGACGGTCGTGGGATTCATCGCCTTTTACGAAAGCGCGTCGGCCTTCTTCAGAAAGGCGAGCGCCATTCGGGAATACGCGGTAGTGCTCCGCGTCTCGACTGTGCCGCGCCGGGACCTGCCGGGCCTGACCTGGCCGGGACGGGGCGGGGCGGAGACTCTGTATTACCGCTTCGACTTGGGGCCGATCGTCTCGCTCCCCCGCCCCATTTCCAACCCCGATCGTCTGCGCGTGGTGTTCCGCTTTCCGGACGTGGAACGGTTCCGCGCATCGGCGACTGTGCGCGAACTGGGCGGCTCCCGCCCGAAGAAGAAGCCTGCCACACTCGAGAGCGCGGAGTGACCGTCGCCCACCCTCGACCTTCAGCGGGACTCCCCCTCCAGGCCATTGAATCTGCGCGATTCCTTCTCACGATCGTCCGAGCAAGCCCGCGAGTCATCCAGCGGGTCGGTCTTGCCAGAAGGCGTTTTGCTTGCTATAATGCGCTCGGTTGGACGGAAAAGGAGGTTTCTTCCGTGGACGAACCGCTGGCCCAGAGGATACTCGATCTCATCTTCCAAGACCCACAGCTCCGGCGCCTGCACAAGGAATCGCTGGCCGACTGGATTCTGGATACCCAACCTCGGACTGCGCCCCTGGACGCCACCGCGCTCTTGCAGTACCTCGGGGCTCACCAGCCGGAACTCTTGAACCGTCTGAAGATCAACGTGCGGCTCAAAGAGGATCTGGCTCGCGTCCTTGAATCCATCGAGCGGAACTGACACCCGACCCGGCATCTTCCCCCTCGCCGTTTCCACGATTTGTCCGTCCCGACGCCCTCCATCGTCGCCACGTGCCCGTTGGCGCAGGCAGCGTGCGTCACGTCTTCGGACACGGTAGCAGGACATGAGCGCGCGGCCGGTCGTCTTGGATGTGGATACGGGGGTTGATGACGCCCTGGCCATCCTACTGGCGCTCCGCTCGCCCGAGTTCGCCGTGCAGGGCATCTGCACGGTGAGCGGCAACGTGCCCCTCCTCCAGACTACCGCCAACACCTGTCGCGTGCTCGATGTCGCAGGCGCTCCGGCCATCCCCGTGGTGGCGGGCGCCGCGGCGCCGCTCGTCCGTGCTGGGTTAACGGCCGGCGAGGTCCACGGCGGTGACGGCCTGGGCGGCATGGCCGACCGCCTCCCCGCGTCCGATCGGGCCGTCCGCCGCGACGCGCCAGGATTCCTGCTGGACATGATCCGGCGCTTTCCGGAGGAGCTCACGCTCATCGCGACGGGCCCGTTGACCAATGTGGCCCAGGCGATCCAGCGGGACGTCGAGACCATGCGCCGCCTGCGCGCCCTCACCGTCATGGGGGGCGCCATCCGCGTGCCCGGAAACGTCGGGCCGGTCTCGGAGTTCAACTTCGCCGTGGACCCGGAGGCGGCCGCCATCGTCCTGGACGCCGGACTACCCGTGACGCTGGTCCCGCTGGATGTCACGGAGCGCGTCACGCTGACGCGCCAGGCCGTGGATGCGGCGGCTCTGGAAGGAGCTGTGGCCGCGTTCGTGCGGCGGATCACGGCGGCCACCATGACGTTTCATCTCCAGCGCTATGGAGAAGAGGGGATCTTTCTCCACGATCCGCTCGCGGTGGGCGTCACCCTGGATCCGTCTCTCGTCAGGCAGGAACCCATGGCGGTGGCGGTCGAGACCCGAGGCGCTCTGACGGCCGGGATGACGGTCGCCGACCTGCGGCGGGGGAGCCTCACCGCCCCCACGGCCCAGGTGTGCCTCGAGGTGAACGCGGATAGATTTCTCGGTGTCTTCACCCAGCGAGTGTTGCAATGAGACAGGAAGGGCGACAGGGACAGGGATAACCGACAGCGGTTAGACTGATTTGCTGTCCCTGTCGGATATCGCTATCGCAGAAGGAGCACCATGACACAGAATCACGGCACCACAACGTCCTCGGCGCGCTCGAACGGAGCGAGTGCCGAGCTGATCTCGCAGTTGATCGAGCAAGCCGGCGGCTCGCCGCACGCCGAGTTCCTGGAGGAGATGATCCACAGCGCGCTCCGGCTGATCCGGAATCAGACCAGCCGGGGCGACGTCAAGATCCTGAACGCCGCCCTGCGGGAGCTGATCTATGCCTTCCGCGTCTTCGCCCCGTACCGCGGCACGCGAAAGGTCACCATCTTCGGCTCGGCCCGCGTCGCCGACGACTCGCCGGAATACATTCAGGCGGCGGCCTTCGCGCGCGAGGTGAGCGCCCAGGGGTGGATGGTCATCACGGGCGGCGGCGGGGGGGTCATGAAGGCCGGTCAGGACGGCGCCGGAAGGGATCAGAGCTTCGGCGTGAACATCCGCCTGCCCTTCGAGCAGACGGCCAACGAGATCATCCAGAACGACGCCAAGCTGATCACCTTCCGATATTTCTTCACCCGCAAGCTGGTCTTCCTCAAGGAAACCGACGCCATCGCCCTGTTCCCGGGCGGCTTCGGCACCATGGACGAGGCCTTCGAGACGCTGACGCTGCTCCAGACCGGCAAGAGCCCGCTGCTGCCGTTGGTCTGCGTGGACCGAGAGGGGGGTGACTACTGGCACGCCTGGGACGCCTACGTGCGGGGGACGCTGCTCGCGCGCGGCCTGATCTCGGCCGAGGACCTCTCCCTGTACCGTGTCACCAATCGCCTCGACGAGGCCGTCAGCGAGATCGTGACCTTCTACCGGAACTACCATTCCAGCCGCTACGTCGGGAATCGGCTGGTCCTGCGGCTTCACCACGCCCCCACGCCCGACGCGCTGGCGCGCCTGGAGCGCGAGTTCGGCGACATCCTCGCGGACGGCGGGTTCTCGACGGGTCCCGCCCTGCCGGAGGAAGCCGAGGAGTCCGCCCTGGCGGATCTCCCGCGTCTGGTCTTCAGCTTCAACCGCCGCGACTTCGGCCGGCTTCGCCAGTTGATCGACGCCCTGAACCGGGCTCCGTACGTCGGCGCCCAGGCTTGACCTCGGACGCTCCGCGATCGCGGGGCGGGCCCATCAGGAGAAGAGAACGCGGCAGCCGGGGAACTCCTGCTCGAATGCCCCTTGCAGATCCCGCTCGATGCTGCGTCTGGATGGTCGGCGTGACCACGCCGCAGACCAAGGCAACTGGTTCGAGGGTCGGCGATATCCATGAAGACCTCGAAGGCGTGCTCGCGCGCCGAATAACGGACCCGCTTCACCAGACTGAGGTCTCCCACCGAACGCCGGGTCTCCGGCTCCTTGACCCGCGCCAGGATCGCATCAATCTTTTTCTGCGTCTCCGGATCCATCTCCGCCTCCCCTGATCAGCCAGGTTTTCAACTCCTCCACCGTCGCACGCAGGAGCGGCTCCAGCCGTCCATGGACCGGCGCAATGTACAGGAAGAAGTTGCGATTCCCCGGGTAGCAGCAGAAATGCAGGAGCGTGTCGCCGCGGCCCTCCAGACGGTCGAGCAGCCGCCGGAGTCGCCGGTCGAGGCCCGAATGCTTCCAGAGCAGCACGTAGGCCTTTCCCCCGATCACCACGCGATCCCGGCGCATCGCCTCGGCGCCCGTGATCCGGTCTTTATCCTTTTGGTAATAGTCCTCCCGGAGGATGTGCGCCTCGCCCGGTAGCCGCTCGTCCGTGAAGAGCTGCAGGAAAAACCGGTCGTGCCGCCGGATGAGGAACGAGATCGGCAGGTACAGGAGAGAGTGCCGCGGCAGCAGCGCGAAGGTACCCTTGGCTTCCCGGAACGGGGCCGCCAGCGCGTAGGTGAAATGGTAACCGATGCAGCCGCCGATATTGACGTACGTGGTCTCCCGGGGCTGCAGGGCCGCCTCGGTCTCCCGAGCGATCCAGGCCCCGATCCATCGGTTCTTCTTCCGTCCCCAAAAGTAGCCAGCCGTGGTGCAGAGGGCCAGCAGAATCAAGGGGAGAATGTAAGGTTCCACGCGCCGTCACCTCGTGGGGGTCTGCCAGGGGCCGACCCAAGGCTGCAGGAATGACCGATAACTCAAGACGCCTGCAGATGCCTCACCAGGGCGGAGACATCCACCAGTTCCAACCCCTCCAGCCCATGTATTCCATCCACCGCCAAGTGTGAAGAGAAGATTGGGAAGTCCCGGAATCGTTCGGACAGCCTATCCGGCACAGTGGCCTCAGAGGCTGCCTTATTCAGGCAAACGCTCCGGAGTGTGAGGCCCAGCCGGTGGAGCTCCTCGCGGATGCGCAGGGACTCCGCCAGGGACAGCTCGTCCGGGTTGAGGACCACCGTGAGGTAGCTGTCCCGGACGAACAGGTCGTGGAGCCTCCGCAGGCGCTCCTGGATGGAGGAGAGCTTGCCGTACACCCGGTCCTCCTTCTTCTCGGTCGCCCCCTTGAGGACGCTGGCGTCGGGGTTGACCTTGAGGAGGGTCGTCCGCTTTTGCAGGATCAGCGCGCGCATCTTGGTCAGCTCCCGGACCCACAGGATCGAGAGGGAAGGCATGGCCAGGAAGCGCATCGTGAGCGCGGTGGGGGGCGTATCCAGCACGAGAACGTCGTAGCGTGCCCTGTGGGTGTGATAGAGGTGCTCGATGGCCCACAGAACGGCGTACTCCTCGGTGCCGGGGGCGTACTTCAAGATGTCCAGAAACCCGTCCAGGTTCAGACTCATATTGTAGGCGTAGTTGGCCTTGATCTCGACCCGGCTCTGCTCCAGGTAGCGGGCGACCCAGTGGGCAATGTCCACCTCCAGACCGTCGAGTCGCTCGGCCAGGCGGCTTGGCTCGTTGCCCAGCCGAGCCTCGAACACGTCCCCCAGGTTGTGGGCGGGATCCAGGGAAGCGATCAGCACCCGCTGACCCTGCCGGGCCAGCGCGCAGGCTGTCGCCGAGGAGAGCGTGGTCTTGCCCACGCCCCCCTTCCCCAGAAAGAAGGCCATGCCCTTCACGTTTCCGCCCCTTCCCCCGCGCCGGGCGCCGCCCGGCGCGCCGCTCAGTCGATCTCCAGAATCCCCATCAGGGCCCCCAACGGGTCCTGGGAGAAATCCGCCCGGGCCAGCATGAGCCGGAGCTCGTCTTCCAGGTACGGCAACAGCTCCATCGCCATCGCGGCCGGAGGCGACGGGACGCCCACCAGGCTGCCCAGCAAGAGGAGCATGAAGAGATTCTCCAGTTCCTTCAGCTCGAACTCCAGCATCCCGGACGCCTTGCTCCGTTGGACCTGAATGGCGACCCGGAAGGCCTTGCGCATGTAATCGAACAGGGTTGGCGGCATGGCAAAAAAGCCTGTGCGGTCCCAGCGGGGCCGCACAGGCTTGGGTTTGCGGGTGGAAAGCCCGGCTCAGGCCTTGGCTTCGCGGAGTACCTTCTTCCCGTACCGCTTGAAGAACTGAGCCACGGTGACGAAGTTCATGATCAGCATGATCAGGTTGATGCCGCCCACCACCACGCCCGTGATCAACTGCTTCGTCGGCGCACCCGCCTTGAAGAAGTCGGGCACGACGACGATCTGGTACCAGATGATGCCACAGGTCACGGTGATCCAGAGCAGGACGGCCGGGATCAATACCACGTTGGCGTATTTCTCGTTCAGGTCGTGCTTCACCCACATGGCCACCGTCAGCATCACGATGGAGGCGATGAGCTGGTTGGCCCCGGAGAACGCCGGCCACAGGACAGTGTAGTTCCCGCTCCAGGCCAGACCCACGCCGCAGAAGGCGATGATCACCGAGGCGATCCAGCGGTTCTGGAGGACGCCGTAGATCCCCGGCGACGTGTCCTTCAGGGGCATGGCCAGCTCATGGACGATGTAGCGGCCCGAGTCGGTTGGTGGTGTCGAGCGTGGTCAAGGCGAAGGAGGAGACCCAGACCGCCGCGAACAGGTTCATGAAATCCCGGCTCAGGAAGGGCAGCACCGAGGACACCATGGCCCCGTAGGACTGGATGAACCGTGGCATGGCCCCGGTCGTGAGGACCTTGTCGGCGCCGAGGGCCAGGGCCCCGAAGCCGGCGACGGAGATGATCACGATGGTGGAGAGAAACCCCTCGGTCAGCATGGCGCCGTAGCCGACGAAGAGGGCATCCTTCTCCTCCCGGAGCTGCTTGGAGCTGGTCCCCGAGGCCACCAGGGCGTGGAATCCGGAAAGGGCTCCGCAGGCGATCACCAGCGGCACCGTTGGCCAGAAGGGGGACGGCTGCCCGCCGATGATGGTGGCGGAGAAAGAGGTGAAGGCCGGGACCGAGGTGAGGCCCTGCGCCCCCAAGACGGCGGCCAGGCCGCCCACCAGCAGACCGAAGTAGAGAAGGAAGCTGTTCAGGTAATCCCGCGGCTGCAGCAGCCAGTTCACCGGCAGGGCCGAGGCGATCACGATGTAGACGAAGATCACCAGGAACCAGAGTGTCCTTGCTGGCCTTCACCCCGTACTCCAGGCCCAGGAAGAAGGCCACGGTCAAGAGGACGAGGCCGATGAGGGTGCTGAGGCCGACCCCCATCTTGGTCTGGTACATGAAATAGCCCATGATCACCGCGGCCACGCAGAAGAGGAAGAAGGTGCTGAAGACCTCCCCCTTCCCCGCCGCGAACTGCCCGGCCACGATGTCACCGAAGGCCGCCACCACCAGGATGCAGAGGAACATGATGAACCAGCCGAAGGTCTTGCCGGCCTTCTTCCCGATCAGGTCCTGGGCCACGTACTGGACCGAGCGACCGTCGTAGCGTACCGAGGCGACTAGGGCCAGATAGTCGTGAATGGCCCCGATGAAGATGTTGCCGAACCAGATCCAGGCCAGACAGGGGAGCCACCCCCAGCCGATGGCCAAGGCCGGCCCCACGATCGGTCCCGCGCCGGCGATGGATGCGAAGTGATGGCCGAACAGCACGTACTTGCTGGTGGGCACGTAATCCACGCCGTCCGACAACCGCTTCGAGGGAGCATCTGGCGCTTCGTTGGACTTGAGCAGGTTCTTCTGGAGGGACTTGCCGTAGGTAAAGTAGAACACCAGGTAGAGCACCAAGGACGCAAGTAGGATCGTGGCACTCATATGCGGCCTCCTGTAGCCTCAGCGGGTTGCTGGAAAGGGGTTGTGACCGTCAGCGCACGTGCGCCAGAAACGCCTCGGACTCTCGCATGATTCGACGCCACCATATGTGGCGGGCTCAAGATACATGCAACTCGAATCGGCGCGGACAACAGTCTGGGAGTTCGACGACCGGTGACTCTGCCCTTTCTGGAGCACCATATCCAACAGTCCGCTACAGGGTTACGCCGGCATGCTATTTTGGATCGGGCGAAGCCGTCAAGGGAGAAAACGCTCCCGCCCCACCACTTGTCCATAGCGCAGGACATCTCCCCGCCACGCCATCCGGCGTGGGAGGTAAGCCTGGAGCAATTCAACGCCGGGGAAAGGTCCGAAACCGGGCAGCGGTCCGCGCGTAGCGCGGATCACGCTGCACCGTGGGTGTCAGCGGGCCACGGCCCCGCCCATATCCCGGCCGTAGGTCTTCCAGCGGTTGTGCATCCAGAAGTACTGATCGGGAAAGCGCCGGATGACCTGCTCCATCTCGGCGTTCATGGCGGTGGTGAGGCGCACCAGTTCCTCCCGCTCGTTGCCCCCGGGCCGGGGCTGAATGGGGTCAGAGACGTGGCCGGTGAACCAGCCGTCGGCCCGTCTGACGCAGCCCACCACCACCAGGGGGCGCTCGCCACGCAGCGCCAGCACCGCCGGCACCGGCGTCGTCCAGGCAGGACGTCCGAAGAAAGGTACGGCGAGTCCGTTCATGGTACTCTGGTCCGGGAGCAAGCCTACCGATTTGCCTCTCGCCAGCATCTGCTGGAGCGGGAGGAGGGAATTGCGCTTGGGGATGAAGAGCTGGCCGGTTCCGGCCCGGCTGGCGTACACCAGCCGCTCGAGGTGGGGGTTATCCAGCGGGCGCACCACCACCACCATGGGAATGCCCAGGGCGGCGCTGGCAAAGGGGAGCAGTTCCCAGTTGCCCAGGTGCGGCGTGACGAAGACGCAGCCGCGATGCAGCTCGTGGAGCGCCCGGACCCGGTCGAAGAGGGCGTGCAGGGTGGGGTCCATCTCCTCCATCCAGCGCCGGGCGTCCGGAGCAGTGAGGAACCGGTGCATCGTGACCATCTCGGGCACGGTCCGGGCAAAGGCGCGGAAGCTCTTCCGCGCCACGTCCCGAACCCCGACCTCGTCCAGTTCGGCCCCTAAGGCGGCGCGCACGTTGTCCTCGGCCACCCGGCGGCGGCGGCCCAGGACCCGATAGGCGGCATCGGCCGCCAGCGCCGCGCCGCCTCGCAAGATCGGAGCGGGCAACGCCTTCGCCAGGTGGAGGACAGTCCAGACGAGAGCATACTCCCCCCACGCCTGCAGGCGGCTTTTCTTGCGGGTCTTCGCGCTCATCGGCTCGGGGTCGCTTCCACCACCACGGCCGCCGCCTGACCGGCAAGCCCGCAGCTGATCGACAGGAACAGGGGAACGGCGCAGGGCTGCGGTGTGGCGGCCAGGGCCAGCGCGGCGTATGCCGGCTCGGCCGCGGTGAAGTGGAGCGTGGCGGGCACCACGCCGTGCACGGCGGCCGACAGCCCGAGCACGACCTCGCCCACGTCGCTGGCAGCGCCAAGATGGCCGGTATAGGGCTTCAGTGCACACACCGGTACGGTGGTACCGGCCAAGAGCTCGGACAACGCCACCCCTTCGCTCCGGTCTCCCTTGCGCGTGCCGCTGCCGTGCGGACACACGAAACCCAGTCCCGCGGGGGCCGCCGCCGCCTCCGCCAATGCCTCGCGCATGGCGGCCAGGGCCACCTCAGGCTGTACCACGAGGCGGGAGGACGATCCGGTGCCGTTTCCCACACCGCGCACCACGCCGTGCACGACGGCGCCACGAGCCCGGGCCGTCTCGAGCGGCTCCAGCACCAGCGCCGCTCCACCATCCCCGACCAGGAAGCCGTCGCGGCGGCGATCGAAGGGGCGGAACGACGCGGCACCCGCCAGCGCGGCGGACGATAGGCCCAACTCCTTCATCTCCAGCTGGGGCACTGGGCCCACCCATGCCCCGCACCCGACGACCACGGCAGCATCGGCCCGCCCCGTTCGCACCGCTCGGTAACCCAACTCCAGGGCGTGCGCCCCACTGGGGGACTGGCTGCCCAGCGACGTCCCGGGGCCCATGCAGCCCAGCGCCGCCGACACGAAGCTGAACGGGTTGTTGGTGATGGATTCCAGCAGGAAGAACGGATTCACTTTGTCCACGGTGGCCCGGTTCAACCGCTCGGGATCCAGCTTGCGGAACCGACCCCCCGATGCGTCCCGCACCGCCGGATAGAGAAACGTACAATCCGCCATGGTGAAGTCGCCGGTGGCGACATAGAGGGCACGCCGGCCGGCCGGCAGGGCCGCCGGCAGGGCCGCCTGCTGCGTCGCTTCCCATGCCGCCGCCAACCCAAGCAGGGCGCCGCGGTTCAGGAACTTGGCCTGCCCCAGAAGTTTTGGATCCAGCCCCGCCGGCAGGGCGACATTTGCAACTCGACCCGCCCAACGGATCCAGGGGGGATACATCGGATCGCCGTCCGCGGTCATCCCGGAGCGTCCCGCCGCCACCCCCTCCCAGTTGGCCGCCACCCCATGCCCCAGGGCACTGACCAGCCCCACGCCCGTGATGGCCACCGTGCGCGTCTCCATCAGAAGCCACCCTCGCGGCACAGCCGCCGGAAGTGCTGGCGCAGCACGGCGGGGTCGTCCAGTTCCGCCAGTGGCACCGTCGCGCCCTCGAACTCGGCGGCCACGCGCTTGCGGCCACCCACCTCACCCAGTCCACGGAACGCCCGCCGGCCGTCGGCCGGATCCGGCAAGGGCTCCACCGTCAGGGCCACCTGATCGCCGGGCAGGACGAACCCGTACCAGGCGCTGCGCCGCACCTGGTCCAGCAGAAACCAGCGGGTGAAGTCGCTGACGGCCGCCTCGCGCCAGCCCGCCAGCTGGGCCATGGCCTCCAGCAAGAGGACGCCGGGCATCACCGGATTACCCGGAAAATGGAATTCGAGGAAGTCCTCGCTCATGGCCACATTCTTGACCCCGCGCACCGGCCCCGTGGGCGGGCACGCCAGGACCTGGTCCACCAGTAGGAAACGCACAGGCTCACTCCTCCGCGAATGGCTCGTCCGTCACCATCACCACCGACGCCATCGCCACGCCCGCCGTATGCGACAGCGAGACCGTGGTCTGCCGCACGCTGCAACGGGATGCCATGCGCGCCGGCCAACCAACCAACCGCAGCTCCGGCCGCCCGGATGGGCGCCGCACCACTTCCACCGCGCCCAAGGCACCGATCCCCTCGGGGCCGGCCAACCCCAGCCCGAGGGCCTTGAGGGCAGCCTCCTTGGCGGCAAAGCGCGCCGCCAGGTGGGGGGTGGGGTCCGCCTGCGCGTCGCAGTAGGCGCGCTCCTCGTCGGTGAACGTCTCTCGCAGGAAGGCTGGGTGGCGCCGGCACATCTCGGCCACCGCCGTCACCTCCACCACGTCGATCCCCTGCAGCACCCGGATCATGCGATGTCCATCCCCCCGTCCACGTCAAAACACCGGCCCGTCACGCCACCGGCCAGGGGTGACGCCGGGATCGCCGCCTCGGCGCGCGCACGGGCGCGGGCGCTCACGGCAGTCCGCCCTCTGCCACGGCTTGTTCGCGGGTCAGTCCGCTGTAATAACAGAACCGGTGCAGCAACTCCACCTCGGGTACCGGGGCCAGGTGGGCGTAGATGATCCGGCCGAGCGTGGCCACCCGCTCGCCGTCGGCCTCCACCCAGGCCCGGCCGAGGGAGTCGCGGTGCGTGGTGGTGACGATCTCGCCGGTGATGGTAGCGGTCACGCCCGGGCGCAGCCGGGGTCGTTCCATCCGAAAACCCTCCGCCAGGGAGAGGAGCGCCGAGAGGCGAAACTTGTGGGCATGAATGATGCCCCAGCCCAACACCTGCGCCATGGCCTCGAGCAGGATGGGCGCCGGCACCAGAGGCTCGCGGGAAAAATGGCCGCGCAGAAACTCCTCCGAGAGGGCGAAGGCCTTCACCCCCACGATGCGCCGCCCGGGCTCGATGCGCACGATACGGTCGTAGTACAGAAACCGCATGGCTCAATCCACCGCCGTCAGCACGCGGGCGGCGTTCCCGGCGCCGCCCAGGCGGCCGCCGCGCCGCTGCCGAGGAGCGTCCAGACACCGACCCTGGTCACGACCGCCCGCTCAGACATCACCGCGGCCCAGGCACAGGCACGCGTTCTGACCGCCGAAGCCGAAGGAGTTCGACAGGGCCACCCGGTGCGCCAGCGGCCGGGCCACGTTGGGCACGTAATCCAGGTCGCACTTCGGGTCCGGGTACTCGTAATTGATGGTGGGCAGCACCAACCCCACGCGCATCCCCATCAGGGCGAGAATCGCCTCGATGGCGCCGGCGGCGCCGATGGTGTGGCCAAGCATGGACTTGTTGGAGCTGACCGGCACCGTCCGGGCCCGCTCGCCCAGCACCGCCTTGATGGCACGGGTCTCGGTGACGTCGTTGACGGCGGTAGAGGTTCCGTGCGCGTTCACGTACTCCACCGCGTCGGGGGGCAACCCGGCATCGGCCAGGGCACCTTGCATCGCCAGAATCGCCCCCTCGGCCTCCGGATGCGTGTCGGTGATGCGGTAGGCGTCGGCGGAGTCGCCGTACCCCAAGACCTCGCCGAGGATAGCGGCGCCACGGACCCGGGCGCCCTCCAGGGTCTCTAACACCAGGGCGCCGGCCCCCTCGCTCATGACGAAACCGCACCGCCGCCGGTCGAAGGGGCGCGAGGCCGTCTCGGGGCTCTTGTACTTCTCGGCCATGGCCTTCAGCAGCTGGAAACCGACGAAGCCGACGAAATTGAGCGCGCTTTCGCAGCCGCCCGCCAGCGCGGCGTCGGCGCGACCCTCACGGATCAGGCGATAAGCCTCGCCCACGGCCTGGGCCCCGGCGGCGCAGGCCGAGCAAATGGACAGGTTGGCGCCCCGCAGTCCAAAGCGGGCGGCCACCAGGGCCGCCGCCACGTCCGGCTTCCGGCGCAGGAGCGCGAAAGGATCTCCCACTCGCTCGCGCGCCAATCCCGCCATGTCCCATTGCCCCGCCCCGTTGGTGTACCGGTGGCGGCGCAGCACGTCGGCCAAGGTGGGGTTCTCGCCGTGCGATCCGAGCACCATGGCGATGCGGGCCGGGTCGGCGGCTTCCGCGAGTTTCGCCTGGCCCGCCGCCTCGGCGGCGGCGGTCAGCATGAAGCGCACCCCTCGTGACAGGAGGCGCGTAGGGGGGTCCAGAACAGGATCCAGCGGCGCCACACCGGCGTCCGCGACCTGGCCGCCGATGCGACAGGGCAGGCCGGTGGGATCGAACGCCGTGAGGGCCCGGATTCCGGATCGGCCTGCGGCGGCGGCCTGGAAGGTGGACTCGGCGGTAGGTCCCAGGGGGCTCACCACGCCCCACCCGGTGACCACCACCCGGCGTGGAGGTCCGACGACATGCATGAGGACCGATCCTCCGTCGCGTCAGTTCTTGAAGAGGCCGGTCTCGTCCTGCACCCGCTGGAGCCAGCTGCGGATGAGATCGTCACCGTTGGTGAAGGGGGCCGCCTCGCCGCAGGCGCCGCAGACGATGTGCGTGCCGTCGTCGGTCTTCCACTGGCTGGCGTTACACGCCGGACAGTGCTCGGGCAAAGTGGCCAAGATGCTGTGCACGGCGTCGGCCATGGAGCGTATCGTGATGAGGGGGGGGACCTTATCCATGTCGAGTCCGTTCGACAGGTCCGGCAGATTCTCCTCGCCGTACCGGATCCGCAGAAGGGTCAGGGCGTTCTTGGTGAGGGCGCCGTCCTCGTCGATGGCGGCCCCTTCGCCGTACATCTCCTCCACGTGTTCCAGGAAGAAGTGGCGCGCCATCTTGATGCCGAACACCTGCTCCATCCGATAGTCGATGTCCAGGAAATCGAGCGATTCGGCGCCCAGGTCGCGGACGAAGGAGCTGTCGGGAGTCACCTTTCCCTCCGGCGCCCGGAGAGTCTCGGCGGCGATCTTCATGATCTCGGCGATGACACGGTCTTCGGAGATGAGATTCTGCATGACGCACCTTTCGTATGAGTCGTTGGATTCCGCAGATCGCTCAGCAGGCGAGCCGGTTGGCCACTCCCCGATCGACCACCAGGGTCTGGCCCCGTATCCCGCGGGCGGCGCCGGAACAGAGGAAGAGGACCACATCGGCGATCTCTTCCGGCTCTACGCACCACGCATCGGGAATGCGATCGAGGCCGTCCCACACCTGGCGGAGGGTCTTGAACGAATCGGTCCGCACCACCCCGCCGCAGACGGCGTTGACGCGGACGCCCCGGGAGGCGAGACTCTCCGCCCAGTGCCGGACCGCCGCCTCCATGGCCGCCTTCATGAGGCCCAACGGGTAGCTCGGCGAATAGAAGCGGCTGCCCAGGCTGGAGATGAAGACCACCGACCCACCGCCGGCGGCGTCCAGCAGCGGTAGGGCGTCCCGCACGCAGCGCAGGTGGCCCGTAAAGTTGGTGGCGACCAATTGGTCGATTTCGCGTTCCAGCAAGCGCTCCACCGGTTTGAACGGGGCCCGGGCGGCGTTCAGCACCAACGCATCCACCCGCCCGAAGGTCTCCGTGACCCCCGCGAACAGGCGCCGGACATCCTCCCGCTCTGCGATGTCGGCCGGAATCCGCAAGGCCCGGCGGCCGCGCTCGCGCACGAGATTGCACACCTCCTCGGCCTTCACCTCGGAGGTGCCGCCCACCGCTCGGTGGTTGATGACCACGTCGTAACCCGCCGCGGCGAAGGCGAGGGCGATGGCGCGCCCGATGCCCCGCGAAGAGCCTGTCACCACGGCGACTGGGGTATTTCCCGACATATCCGTTCGCTCCCGCGCGCATCTTATGCGTCAATGCCGGCGAGGTCAAGCCGATAGTGGCGTCCTGACTCTGCGGCGGGCGGTCGCGACCGGGCCAGTCCGTCGTTTAGTGCGAAGAGGTGTCCGGACGACTGCCGTCGGTGTTCCCCAGGCGCGCGGCCACGGCGGCGAGATGCGTCTGATCGAGGTCTGGGAGTTTTCGCAGGGCCTCGAGGAAACCCGCAGGATCGTCGTAGGCGCGCTCGCTCACCTTCGCGGCGATTCCGGCCGTGCGCGCGACCTTGCGGTCCACGGCGCCGACCACGATGGGGCCGACCAGGCGGGCCAGGGCATCCAGGAAACGGTTATCGACGCGCAGATATCCGGTGACGTCGCTGGCCGCGTAGGCGTGGCCGTCCGCACCCTGGTGGTGCTCGAAATCGAGGACTAGGACGATGCGTGCATGGATGGTCGGGAGCCATTTGGTGTCGTATGTCCCCTGGGCATGGACGACGCGCTTGCGGGGGTCGGCGTACACGACCTCGACGATTCCCTTGGCGCCGCGCGTGTCGTCGCCCCAGTAGGTGCCGTCGGGTCGTCGTTGGACCTGATAGTTCGCCACCCCCAGCGCCCGGGCCGCGGCCGCGGCGACATCCGGATGGTCCAGAAAATAGAGGAACAGCGACTCCCGGCTGCGGAACGTGACGTCGCGCACGGTGCGCTCGAAGACGGCGTGATCCACCACGTCGCGCACTCGCTCCTGCGCGGGTTGAGGGAGCCGGTCGAAGGGCACCCGGCCGTCCCCCACCGAACCCCAGGCGACGGCCGCGACCAGTGCAGTTCCGGCAAGGATCGACAGCCCGGAGGCCTTCATCGCCATCGCCGTCCCGGTGTGCGCCAAGCGGTCGCCGAACCGCCCTCCGGCGGCAGATCCCGTCGCTTCACCGAAAGACGCGGATGCGGTGGCGCCTGACAATCCGGGTGGGAGCACACGAACCTGATCATGCATCCATGATACCCGGTGACGGGCCCGCGGACAAGGCTCGTCACGTGCGGCGAGAACGCGAGAACGTCGCATACCGGAACCCTCGCGTCCCCCTTGACATCGGCCGCCCGGACGCCGGATACTCGCCGCCGACCACCCAGCGGAGGCAACATGTCGCACGACCCACGCCTGCTCATCAGCTACATCGCGCCGGGCGCGCTGGCACACCGACCCGGCCTGTCGGCGGGACACGGTTGGATCTGGAGCGGATCGTTCGCGACTACGCGCCGTGCGAGCTGGTCCTGGCGGACATCGAGGCGGGCTGCCGGACGAACGGGTGCTGCATGTCCTGGCGACGTGCGAGGAGTTGAGTCGGACTCGGCTATAGTTCGTTCCCCAGTTTCATCATGCGAGAGTTCATTTCTTGACCGGGCGGATTTGCCGGCTATTTCTTCTTGCGCACGGTGATCACCAGCTGCTGCTCAGTCGCGCTGTAATCAAGACTGACATGATTGGCCATCGCCAGGAACGAGGCCAGGGCCAGCATCCCGGCGGCAATGTGATAGGCGGACGTATACGTGCCGGTCGCGTCAGCCGCCGCGCCAGCCAGTAGCGGCCCGAAAACGCCGCCGACACCCCATGCGAGAAACAGGATCCCGTAATTGACTCCCAGGTGTTTTGTCCCCCATAAGTCCGCAGCCGTGGCGGGAAACAATGACAGGCATGCGCCGTAGTTGAATCCCACCAAGGCCGTCCCCGCCAGAAGGCTCACCATGTTGGTAAAGTGATGAAAGGAAAACATCACCAGGCACTGCATGGTGAAGACCATTGCCATGGCGGTCACCCGCCCGATGATGTCCGATACCAGGCCGGCGATGACGCGTCCCAACGCGTTGAAGATGGCCAGCACCGCCACGAAGACGAACCCCGATTGGATCGTGTTGCCCGATTGAGTGGCCACGATCTTGGCGATGTGACCGATGACCATCAGCCCCGCGGTTGCGGCACAGGCATACTGAAGGAACAGAGAATAGAACACAGGCCGCTTCAACATGGCGCTCCAGGTCAGGTCTTTCGAATGGTCCGGGGCGAGTAACGGCGACGCGGGTTTGGCATTGGCGGCGAACCCGGTTGGGGGATTGCGCATAAACTGCGCAGCCACCCCTGCGACCACCGCAAACAGCGCCCCCAAGACCTGGAACGACCGATTGACCCCAAAGTTGGATAGCAGCCACTTCGAAAGCGGCGCGATGTAGACGGGCGCGATGCCAAATCCAGCCACGACGATCCCGGTGATGAGTCCCTTCTTTTGCGGCGGGAACCATTTGACGGCCGCCGGCGTCGCCGCCGCGTAGCCCAGGCCGAAACCCATACCGCTCAACACTCCGAAGCCCAGGATAATCGGCAGCGCTGACGCGGGCGATCCCAGGCTCGAGATAAAAAGCCCCACACTGCACAGCAAGGCTCCCGCCGAGGCAACAATTCGAGGCCCCAGCGTGTCTTGGAGGCGTCCGGCAGGAATCATGGACACGGCAAAACTTGCGATGGCCAGGGTGTAGGGCAGCGTGGCCATCGTCCTCGACCAGCCGTAACCGCCCTGGGCCACCGTCTCTGTCAATTGTTTGTTGAACATGCTCCAGGCGTACAGGATGCCCAAAGCAAGATTGAGGCTCAGTCCCGAAAACGTCACGACCCAGCCCTTGTGCCGCATGAAGTTCCCCGTTGTATGGCAACGCGCCAAATACCGATCCGGAGGATGGGTGCCCATCCAAGAGATGGGTACCCGGAAGATGGGCCGTGGTCAGCGGCCTGCTAGTGTCCTGTCCCAGAGATTCGGCGCATAAATCAGGGCCTCAGGTCCATCCCGAGGACGCTGCGCCAGACCCATCCTGCGGATGGGTACCCCCCGGCCCCCTTCCGTCACTGACCGCTGCCCGCTGATCGCAGGCTGAAAAACCCGTCCTCGCCCAGGCTGCTCAAAAAGGTCCAGATGCAAGGCGGCGTCACCCATCCTGTCGGATGGGTACCCGGGGCCGAGTGAGGCGTACTATGGGTACGCCGCAGCGAGTGCCCGAGCAAGCCAACGCAGCAGATGGGCCGTTTTCAGCAGCCTGCTAGAACCCCACGCTGGCGCCGCCATCCACGGGCAGGACGACGCCGGTCACGAACTTGGCCGCCGCGGAGCAGAGGTAGACCGCAGCATAACCCACGTCCAGGGGGTCTCCCACGCGCCCGAGCGGCGTGCGGGACAGGATCTTCTGCAGGCGACTGGGGTCGCCGGCGAAGGCCTGACGGTTCAGCGCGGTATCGAACCAGCCAGGGGCCACCGCATTGATCCGGACCCCGTGCGGCGAGAACTCCGTCGCCAGCAGCCGGGTGAGGCCGGCCACGGCGGATTTCGCGGCGCCGTAGGCCGAGACCGAGGGGATGCCGAAGAGCGAGGTCATCGAGGCGATCATCACGATCGCGCCGCGCCGCCGCTCGATCATGCGGCGGGCGCATTCCCGGGTCAGGGCGAAGGCACCGAAGAGGTGCGTCTGCAAGACCGTGGCGAACTCGTCGTCCGTGGTTTCGACGGCCGGTTTCTTCAGGTGATTGCCCGCGTTGTTCACCAGGATGTGCACCGGGCCGAACCGTTCCTCCGCCTCCTCGACAAGTGCCGGGACCGAGCGCAGGTCGGTGACATCGTGCGGCAGATACTGCGCGCCGCCCTTGAGTTGCACGCACGCGTCGTGCAGGACATCTTCGCGGCGGCCCGTCATCACCACGCGGGCGCCCGCCTCCACCATGGCTTGGCAAATCCCGAACCCCAAGCCGGTCCCTCCCCCGGTAACCAGTGCCAGTTGCCCGTCCAGGCGAAACGCATCTCCGTTCATCTCACTCGGCTCCTATCATAGTCATGGCCGCCCGCATGCCAACCGACCGCGATCGTTTTTTTTGGCGCGGCCCAAGTCCACACGTTAGCTGGTTACGAGGGTTCAGAGACACCCCTTGCGAGGATGCTGGCGGCGAGTTGGGGAATCAGCGGGAACACCGGCAAGGGCACCCGGGTTTCGGTTGTCGGAATGGGAAGGCTGATGGTCAACTGCGGCGCTTTGTTCCGGACGCGCACTCGCCACACGTCCACCCCTCGAAGCGTGCTCAGGACCTCCTGCGCCAGAGCCCGACCGTCCGCGCCGGGCGCCGCGCACAGCAATTCCGATCGGCCGGGAAGCGGCGCCGTTTGCCACCCGAGCTCCCGTACTTCCCGAGCGCTGTCCATGGCCCCGCGGCGTTTGGGGTGATAGACCTCAAAGGCTCCGCGCACCACTCCGGTCAGCGAGACGCTCAGCATCAGCCAATCCCGCCGCCCGGACCAGCGGCCGGCGATCCAGAGCAGGAAGGTCTCGCGCGGCTCGAGAAGCAGACTGACCCCTAGGGCGGCGACCGGTGCCTGGAGCTTGTCGGCCTCGATCCGGAAGGCGCTGCGTCCGATCCACCGGATCGTCGCCGCACCCCCGAACTGCTGTATGGAATCCCGGACCTGCCGGACCAGCTGCCCGGCCCGCCGCCGATTGATATACAATCCGATGACATACCAGCCAAGCAGGAAGGCCGCCAGCGCGATGGCGAGGTTGGTTCCTGCGGTCCACTCAGTCATTCGGCATCAGCCCGCTCCGGCGAGGTCGGTGAGATCTTTCTCGCGCAGCATCCGGCGCTTCCAGTTGTTGACCTCGGGAATGATGTACGGCAAGAGGCGTAGCGTGTAGAACGGGGGGAGGATCGGCACGCCGACGAGGTCGCCAAACACGATCAGCACGAACAGATGCTCCATGTCGGCGCGCTGCTTCCGGAACATCATGACCGCGTCGTATGCGGCCATGCCGAACAGCACGCCCCGGAACCAATCCCGCCAACTCCCGAGCCACTCGCGAAAGGTCATGAGACAGCTTTCAGCGGTCAGCAATCAGCTACCAGCACAGAAACGGCCCGTGCAGATCGTACACGGGAAGCCCCGCGGGCGCAACCCAGGCCCCCCGGCTGACTGCTGACCGCTGACAGCTGAAAGCTTCCGTCACCCTTTCACCGCCCCGAAGGTCAGCCCGGTGACGATGTGGCGCTGGATGATGAGCGTGAGGATGATGACCGGCAGCGTGATCAGCGTCGCCGCGGCGGCCAGGGGGGCCCAGTTGATCTCCTCGTAGCCGATCATGTTGAAGACGGCGATGGGCAGCGTCCGGGTGTTCCGACCGGCCAGGATCACCGAGAAGAGGAAATTATTCCAGGAGAAGATGAAGGCCAGGATGGCCGTGGCCACGATCCCCGGCTTGACCAGGGGAACCGCCACCCGCCAGAAGGCCCCGTAGTCGGTGCAGCCGTCGATGAGGGCCGCCTCGCGCAACTCGGATGGAACATCTTCGAAGAAGCCGATCATGACCCAGATCGTGATGGGCAGCCCCACGACCAGGTGGGTCAGGATGAGCGCCGGGTAGGTGTCCACCATCTTCAGGTTCCGGAACAGGATGTACCAGGGGATGAGGTAGCTGATCCCGGGGATGATGCGGGCCACCAGGATGGTCAGGGCGAACTTGTGCTGCCGCCACTGGGCGATGCTGTAGGCGGCGGGCAGCCCGACGATGAGCCCCAGCAGCGTGGTCCCGGCGGCAACCACCAAGCTGTTCCAGGTGTAGAGCAGGAACGGGTGCTTGGCGAACACCTCGAGGTATCCCTTGAAGGTGATGCTGAAGTTGAAAAAGATGGGGGGGTATGCCGCGGCCTCGATCTGCGGCTTCAAGGACAGCGTGACCATCCAGTAGAAGACAAAGACCGTCGGCAGCATGAAGAACGTCACCAGCCCGTAAAAGCCGATGGTCTTGAGGAGCTTCTGCGCGCGTGTGTTGCCTACCATCCCACCCTCCGCACCTTCATCAGGATCAGGCAGATCCCCATGATGATCGCGAACAGCGCCACGGCCATGGACGAGGCGTAGCCCATGTTGAAATAGGAGAACGCCTGGTTGAACAGCAGGATGTTGATCGTCTCCGAGGCGTTGGACGGCCCGCCCTGGGTCATGACGAAGATGATGTCGAAGGTCTTGAGGGCGTCGATGGCGCGGAAGAGGATGGCCACCACCAGCGTCGGGCGGAGCAGGGGCAGCGTGATCAGATAGAAGCACTGGAACGCGCTGGCCCCGTCGATCTTCGCCGACTCGTACGGCTCCTTGGGCAACGACGCCAGGCCCGCCATGGCGATGAGCATGATGAGCGGCGTCCACTCCCAGACGTCTACCAGGGCGATGGCGTAGAGCGCCGTCTTGCTGCTGTAGGTCCAGGTGAAGAGCGGCAGCCCGAGCCGTGTCACCAGGTAATTCAGCACGCCCAGCGTCGGGTGGTACATCATGACGAAGACCAGCGAGATGGCGGTCGGCGTGGCCATCATGGGCAGGATGGAGAGCGTGCGGACGAGCCCCTTGCCCCAGAACTCTCGGTTGAAGACGACGGCCATCGTGACACCCAGCGCCGTCTCCACCGTGACGGCGATGAGCGTGAAGTAGAGCGTCCGGAAGAAGGCCTCCCGGAACCGGGGATCGGCGGTCAGGATCTTCTGGTAGTTGTCCATGCCGATGAACTTGGGCAGCGTCAGGCTGGAGGCGAACCATTCCTGCAGGCTCATCCAGCCCGTGTAGATGACCGGGTAGACGATGATGAGGCCCACCACCAGAAAGGCGGGCGCCGGGAAGATGTAGCGGGCGTTTCGGTGGATGAAGCGAGAGAGCCGGAGGCCGAATCCCCCCGCACGGACGTCGGGGGCGAACGGGGTCAGCGATGCGTGCTCTGCCATCCTGTCACCCTACCTTGCCCTGTGGATGAAACGCCTGGCCCCTCCGCCCCGCCCTCGGGCGGAGGAGCCAGGCGTTTCGTTCGAATCCGGCGGACCTACTTCTTCTCGGTCCGCTCCAGCAATTCCTGGAACTCCTTGTGGGCCTGGGCCATCACGTCGGCTGACTTGGCCCCCTCGATGGCCTTCTGGATCCCCACGCCGATGATGTCCCGGTACTGGGTCACGTCCACGATCTCGGGCAGGCCGGCGCGCCCGATCTTCAAGCTGGCCAGGTAAGCGTCGTACCAGTCGGCCGGCATCTTGGGCTTGGCCTTCACCTCGGGCTCGCTCCAGGTCGAGACCCGGCCCACGCCGACGCCCGCCAGGAGTTCCCGGATGAAATTCTTCTTATTCGTCGCCCACTGGATGAAGAAGTAGGCGGCTTCCTTGTTCCGGCTCTGGGCGCTGACGGCCATGGCATTGGTGAACGTCGGGGTGGCGGGGCCGGCGGGGCCGGCGGGCAAGACCGCGTAACCGACCTTCCCCGCGATCTTGGACTTGGCGGGGTCCTCGAACTGGCTGGCGAAGTTCACACCATCGTAGTACGTGGCCACCTGGCCCTGCATGAACGCCGAGCTACACTCGTACCAGTTGAAGTTCACCACGCCGGGAGGCGCGAACCGCTTCAGCATCCCGGCGTACCAGTCCATGGCCTTCACCCACTCGGGGGTATTGAGGAGGGAGTCGTTGGCCGGGCTGATGTACTTGCCGCCGAAGTTGAAGATCACGTAGGCCCAGGGAGTCGCATTGGCGTTCTTCAGGCCGCGCGCCACGAACCCGTACATGTTTGGCGGATTCTGGAACGCCTTGGCCTGCTCTTCCCACTCGGCCATGGTCTTCGGCGGCTTGAACCCCTTCTGCTGGAAGAGGTCCTTCCGGTAGAACATGACGAAGGGATCCACGAACGTCGGCAGCGCACTGATGGTCTTGTCGGGCTGGGTGACATCGCTCCGGGCCCCCTCAGTGAAGTCGTTCCAGTCGAAGTCGGGGGCCGTCAGGCTCTTGTCCTCCAGGAACGTGTTGAGTGGCTGGAACCAGCCCGATTTCCAGGCCCGCCGCTTCTCGACGTGCATGCTGGCATGCCAGGCGTCAACCCCGCCGCTTCCGGCGGTCATCTCCACCGTGAACTTCTGCCGGCCCTGCACCTCGGGCAGCACCTCGTACTTCGCCTTGATACCCGTGAGCGACTCGAACTCAGGGATATGCTTCACCATCTCGTCCACGAAGGGGTGCTTGTAGAGGAGCAGGTACAGCTCCTTCCCTTTGAATCGCTGCCAGTTGAAGGTCTGGCCATGCCCCGGCGTGTGAATGAACGGACCGACCGCGGCCCCGGCGGCCACCGTGGCCCCCAGGCGCAGCACGTCTCGGCGCGTCATTCCCCGAGAACCGACTGTTTGGCGTGTCCCCTTCTTCATCGCGACCTCCTCGCTGCCGTGGCGCGTTAGACGGATGGGGGCACAGCGCCCCCGCCGGCGCGGCCCAGGCGCCCGGATTCCCGAGCGCCACGGACCGTGCAATCTCCTGCCGCTATTTCTCGGTCTTGTCCAGCACCTCCTGGAACTCCTTCTGGGCGGCCGCGAGCACGTCGGCCGACTTCGCGCCCTCGATGGCCTTCTGGATGGCCACACCGATGATGTCCCGGTACTCGGTGACGGCCACGATCTCGGGCAGTCCCAGCCGGCCGATCTTCAGGCTGTCCACGTAGGCCTGCGACCAGTCGGCCGGCATCTTGGCCTTGGCCTTGACCTCGGGGTCGTTCCAGACCGACGTCCGGGCGCTGCCGGTGCCCGCCAGCAACTCCTTGACCGCACTCTGCTTGGAGGTGGCCCACTGGGCGAAGAAGTAGGCCGGCCCCGGGACCTTGCTCTGGGAACTGACCGCCACCGCGTTGCCGAAGATCGGCGAGAAGTGGCCGCCCGGCCCGGCGGGGAGCACCGCGTAGCCGACCTTGCCGGCGACCTTGGACTTTTCCTTGTCCTCGAACTGGCTGGCGAAGTTGACCCCGTCGAAGTACTGGGCCACCTGGTCCTGCATGAAGGCGCTGCTGCACTCGTACCAGTTGAAGTTGACCACGCCGGGCGGGGCGAAGCGCCTCAGCATCCCGGCGTAGTAGTCCATCGCCTTCACCGCCTCGGGCGTGTTGACGGATGCCTTGCCGTCCTTCGTCTGGAAATTCCCCCCCATGCTGAAGAGCACCCAGTCCCAGGCCGGCGCGTTGGCGTTCTTCAGCCCGCGGGCCACAAACCCATAGAACTTGGGGGCATCGTGAAACTTCTGGGCGAACTCCTCCATCTCGGCCAGGGTCTTGGGCGGCTTCAGCCCCTTCTGCGCGAACAGATCCTTCCGGTAAAACAGGATCCAGGGATCCACGAAGGCCGGCAGTCCGGAAATGCTCCCGTCCGACTGGGTGGCGATCGCCTTGGCCCCCGCGGCCATGTCGTTCCAGTCATAATCCGGCGCGGTCATCGTCGGATCCTTGAGGAACTTGCTGACGTCATAGTACCAGCCCGACCTCCAGAAGCGCCGCTTCTCCACGTGCATGCTGGTGTACCAGACGTCGATGCCGCCGGAGCCGGCGGTGAACTCCACCGTCAGTTTCTGGCGCGCCTGGATCTCCGGCAGCGTGGCGAACTCGGCCTTGATGCCGGTCTGCTTCTCGAAGTCCGGAAGCAACTTCTCCATGGTGTCGGCCCAGGGGTTCTTGGTGAACTGGATGAAGATCTTGCTCCCCTTGAAGCGCTGCCAGTTGAACGCTTCGCCCGCGCCCGCCACCCGCAGGACGAACGGCCCGACCGCCGCTCCGGCAGCCACCCCGGCACCCAGACGAAGCACGTCCCGGCGAGTGATCCCCCGAGAACCCTGTGGATTCTGCTTCCGCGTCTTCATGAAAACCTCCTATCCCCCGAAAGGCCGAAAGTTGACGTCCGCCAGCCTGTTCTGGCTCCCACCCTACCCAAAGCCGAGGATGCCTGTCAACGGACTTTTCTATCCGTCAGAGAATCAGAAAAGAGGATGATTCGTCGCACGCCCACATGACGCCGCACCATGCGGGCCGCTCGACGCCTGCCAGAACAGACGCGTGGGGCTACCTCACTATTCGCACCTTCCGGCCGTTGCCATCTCGCAGTGGCCGATTCGTCAGCCAAAAACCAAGCGCGGTAGCCATAGAACCAACTCCGGAAACACCGTGATCAAGAGCAGCACCACGATCAAGGGAACCAAGAACGGCGCCGTCGCTCGCGTCACCTCCTCGAAGGGGAGCTTGGCCACGCGCGCCACGACGAACAGGACGATTCCGACGGGCGGCGTGAGCGTCCCGATCATCAGATTCAGGACCATGACCAACCCGAAATGCACCGGGTCAATGCCGACCGCCTTGATCACCGGCATGAACACCGGTGTCAAAATGAGCAAGGCCGCCAGCGTCTCCATGAAGCAGCCGACGATGATCAGGAACACGTTGATCAGCAGGAGAATCAGGAGCGGACTGCGCGTCGTCCCGAGAATCCACTCCCCGAGCATCTGGGGAACCTGCGCGCGAGCCAGCACCCACCCGAGCAGGGACGCCGTCATGACCAGCATCAGGACGACGGCATTGGTTTCCACGGTATCCAGGAACAGCTTGGGCAGATCGCGCCACTTGATTTCCCGATACACCAGCAGTCCCAGGATCAGCGCGTAGGTGGCCGCCGCGAACGCCGCCTCGGTGGGCGTGAACACGCCCATCATCATCCCGCCGAACAGAATGACGGGTGTCATGAGCGACAGAAAAGCTTTCCCGCTTTTGGTGCGAAACTCCGGCCAGGTGGGCGCGCGGTGGGCGCCGAAGCCGCGCTTCTTGGCCATGAAACGGATCTGGACCATGAGCGCCGCGGCCATGAGCAACCCTGGAATGAATCCCCCGGCGAAGAGCCGACCGATGGACACGTCCGCAACGACTCCGTAAATCAGGAGCGGAACGCTGGGGGGAATGATGGGACCGATCGTGGCCGACGCCGCCGTGACGGCGGCCGCAAAGGGCAAGGGATACCCCTCGTCGGTCATGGCCTTGATCTCGATGGTCCCGAGGCCCGCCGCGTCGGCCACCGCGGAGCCGGACATCCCGGCGAAGATCACGCTGCCGATGACGTTGACGTGGGCCAGCCCGCCCCGGAATCGCCCCGCCAGGCACTCGCAGAAATCGTAGATGCGACTCGTGACGCCCGCGGTGTTCATGGCCATCCCGGTCAGCATGAAGAAGGGAGCGGCCAGCAGGGGAAACGAGTTGGCGGCAGCCGTCAGCCGTTGCGGAACGGAGAGGAGCACCTCGCCGTTGGCCCAGAGATAGACCAAGCAGGAAAACCCCATGCTGATGAAAAGGGGCGTGCCGATGACCATCAGCCCCAGCCAGATCCAGATCAGCGGCCCGACGGTCATGCGCGCGCCTCCTCGCCCCCGCCCTGGACCAGGCGCCACCCGCCCGCGAGGGTCTGGAGAATCATCAAGACGGCCGACAGCGGCACGGCCAGGTAAATCGCCGACCAGGGAATCGGGAGCGTGATGGCGTCAACCGTGTGCGACCGGATCATGAGGCTGGTCCCGAGCACCGCGAGCCCTACGAAGAACACCAGCGAGATGCCCTGGATTCCCAACGCCACGAGGCGGCCCACACCCTGGGGCAACCGGTCCAGGACAAACAGGATCGTGACGTGATTGCCGCGTCGCAGGGCCACCGGCGCCCCCAGGTAGCAGGCCCAGATGTAGAGAATCCTGGCCAACTCTTCGGTCCAGACTAAGGGAGAATTCAACACGTACCGGAACGCCACCTGGAGCACCATGATCCCCAGGATGGCGGCGAAGAGCCCGATGCAGGCCCAACACGCCCCTCGGTCGAGCGCGGCCGTCAGCCGCGCGAAGGCGGCTGACGGCGCGCGGTCCTGTTGCGTGGTCGAGATCATTTGGTGTCCACGATCCGCTCGAACAGGCCCTTGCCCCACCGCGACTCGAACATCTTGGGCACCGTGTCCAGCACCGGCTTGCGGAACGATTCGTAGTCCGGCTGGATCACTTCCATCCCCGCCTTCTTGAACTTGTCCACCAACGTCTGCTCCGCCGCCACGGTTTGCTGATTGTTCCAGGCGATCCCCTCCGCCAGTGCTTCGCTGATCACCTGGCGATCGGCCGCCGGGAGCCCCTGCCAGAACTTCTCGTTCATCGCCACGATCCGGGGCGTCAGGATATGTGCGGTGAGGACGAGGTACTTCTGCACCTCGAAGAACTTCCCGGAGTCGATGGTGGGCAGCGGGTTCTCCTGACCGTCCACCACATTCTGCCGGAGCGCGAGGTAGAGCTCGCCAAAGGTCATGGGCGTCGGCTTCGCCCCCCACGAGCGGGCCATGGCCAGGAAGATCTCGTTCTCCGGCACGCGGAGCTTGAACTCCTTCATGTCCGCGACGGTCCGGACCGCCTTGTTGGTGGTGGTGAGCTGCCGGACCCCGTAGTAGGTCGTCCCCAGGATGCGGACACCCCGCTTCTCGATGAGCTGCCTGTTGAGATCCTCACCGATGGGGCCTGCCATGACCTTGGCGAGATGCGCGGCGTCGCGCCAGACATAGGGCGCCTCGGTGACCCCGATGCTCGGCACCCACTGCGCGAAGTTCGCCGTCCCATCGGTCACCGCCTGCTGGGTACCCAGGACGACCGCTTCGATCATCTCCTTGGAGCTGCCAAGCTGGCTGGAGGGATAGCCCTGGATTTGGATTCGCCCCTGCGTGGCATCGCTCACCTTCTTGGCGACCCGCTCGATCATCTTCAGGGCGATGTGATCCGGCGCCTGCGTCTCGCCCCAGCGGATCACCGTGCCCGCCTCGACCGCCGTCGCCAACACGCACAACAGCCCGACACTCGCCAGCACACCCAGCCACTTCTTCATGACGACCTCCTCCTCTGTGAGTCGGACCGCACTTCGGCTCGTCCGGCTCGGCCCTCCGCTCTCGGCTCTCGGCTCTCCGCCCTACAGCAACTGCAGCTCCTTCAGGCTCCTCTGAATCGCCTCCTGCTCGGCCGGGGTGGCATCCGCGAGCGGCCCACGCACCCCGCCGACCGGAACCCCCCGCTGCGCCAGGACGTACTTGTACCATCCCAGCCGCTTCCCGTTGCCCAGCGCCTGTTGCATGGCGACGATCTTGGCCTGCGCCTCCTCCGCCTCCGCCACTCGCCCGGCCTGCCAGGCCGTGTGTAGCCCCAGATACATCTCTGGAAAGACACTGGCTCCCGAGGCCACGATCCCGGCGGCGCCGACCTGAAACGCCTGGAGGATCTTGTCGTCGTTCCCGCAGACGACGTCGCAGCTCGACCCCAGGGTCTTGACGAGCTCGGGGATGCGCCCGGCGGCCCCGCTGCTGTCCTTGATGCCCGCGATGCTCGGAATTGCCCGCCTGAGATCCGCCACGAAGCTGGGTGGCAGCTCATTCCGCGCGTGGCTCGGGATGTTATAGAGATACAGCGACAGCGGTGCCGCGGCCTGGGCAATCGCGGTGAAATAGGTGAGGAGTTCCTCTCGACTCAGGCTGTAGTACGGGGGCGGGATGGCCGCCACCGCGGTGGCCCCGGCCTGGACCGCCTGCCGTGCCAGGCCAACGGCCTGGGCCGTCGTCAGCGCTCCCACGTGCGCCACCACGGGGATACCCTTGGCCGCGTGCACCACCGCCCGGACCAGCTCTCGATGCTCCTCCGGGCTCAGGTAGAGGCCCTCGCCCGTGGTCCCGGCGATGTACAACCCATGCACGCCCCGCTCCACCAGCCAGCCCGCCAAGTGCTTTGTGGCGTCCAGGTCCACGTGCGTGCCCCTGTCCCGCATCGGGGTGAGCATGGCCGCGATGACGCCGCGCAGCCGGGGCGCGCGGGTCGGTTCGGTGTTAGACATAGACCTCGGCCTCCATGTTCAGGATCTTGCAGACCCATTTGAGTTCTTCCACGTAGTCGCCGTAGACACCGTGGATGTGATTCGAGCTATAGGTGGCGATGAACCGCTCGGGCGGGACGCGCAATTTGGTGAACGCGTGCGGCCATTCCCCCGTGGTCGCCTGCGCCTTGGCTCTTCGCCTTCTTCTCCGGGAAGGTCACGAAGTCCGCCGGCAAGATGGCCATCCAATACTTGCCGTTCTTTCGGGTGAGTCGGCCCAGTGTGACCTCGCCCGGGGCGGCGATGTGATGCACGGCGGCGCCGCCCGCCGGAAAGTAGAAGATTTCTGGCACCAGCTTCACCTTGGGGAGGTTCACCTTGGGGTCGAAGGAGCGTCCCGCGAAGTAGGTCGCGTGCTCGCCCGAGTTCACCATGTCCCAGAAATCTCCCTCGGCGTCGTAGTGCCGGACGTCCGCGAAGAGGACGGGCGTCCCGGCGATATCCTTGAAGATCTCCATGGTCAGCGCGCCGTCCGAGTCCGCCTCGGTGGCGCACACGATCGGCTCGTGCGGTCCCTCCCAGTCGTACGGGTCGTTCAGGAACGCCTCGGTGAGATCCATGGTGCAGAAGGAGTTGGTCAACTCCGGCTGGCCCTTGATCCCCACGAAGTCCAGGTCCCACTCGGCGATCAGTTCGCGCACGGCATGGTAGCTTCGAATCTGCCGCTCCAGCGTCTCGGGCGTGAGCGCCTTGCCGTCGTAGGCCACCTCGCCGCAGTGCTTCTCCAACCACTGGCGGGCCTTGGTCACCCGCTTCTGCTCGATCGTCTCCGAGCGCCGGACGATCTCCCACTGGTCGATGTGCTCGATGTCCACCCCGAACTCCCGCCGCCACTGATCCAGGGCGGGGACGGCGGTGTACATGCCCATGGAGCGGCCGCCGAACAGGCCATAGGTCTTGCCGCGCAGCCGGTTCACGGCCGAGGCCGCCCGCAGGAACGCCATCACCTGCTTGAGGACCTTGGGATCCTCCACGTCCCCGGAGACCCGGCCGTGGAACACCCCGATCTGGTTCAGGCTACCCGCCGCCGCCAGCATGGCCACCAGGCCGGGCGCCTGGGGGTTCACGTTGGACAGGCAGAGGAACGGGCCCGGCGCGAACTCGGTGGCGATGGCCGGCAGGTGCGGGAAGGCCCAGATGGCGAAGTTGAGAATCGTGGCCTCCACCCCGGCCGCCGCCAGCTTCTTCGACTCGGATCGGGCCAGCTCCGGCGTCCAGATGATCTCGCACGGAACGCATTCGATCTCGCCGGTCTTCTCCAGGACCTTGACCAGCTTGTCCTGGAAGCCCTTGTTCATCTTGTACTGCAAGTCGTGGGCAAACTTCCGCCCGTCCGAGAAGGTCAGGATTCCGATCTTGCGTTTCTGCATCGTCGCCTCCTTGTGCCTTGTCAAGAACCAGCAAAGCGCATAGGGCATGGCGCATGGCGTTCAACACTCTGCCCCTGTGTGTGCCTTGCCCTTTCCATCTTGCGCCTTCCAAGAGCGATTTCCGATTTCCCTTCGGGCACGGCCCCTGCTCCACCCTCCGCGCCATGCGCTATGCGCTATGCCGTCGTCGTCGCCAGGCTGTGCATCGTCGCTTTCGCCGCCGGATACAGCTCCGTGTACAGCCGGTACAGTGCGTCGTACGTATCGCGACGCGAGGCATCCGGCGTCACCACCCCTTCGATGTGCATCATGCACGCGATCGCGTCCGCATACGACTTGAAGACTCCGGCGCCCAGACCGGCCCAGATGGCGGCGCCCAGCGCCATGGTCTCCTTGTCGCGGGGCAGATGGATCGGGCGGCCCAGGACGTCGGCCTGGATCTGGGTCCAGAGGCGGCTCTTGGCCCCGCCGCCGCCGGCCACGATTCGTTCGAGGGCGAAGCCATGGGTGGCCATATCGTCCAGGATCTGCCGCGTGCCGAAGCAGATCCCTTCGACCACCGCCCGGTAGAGGTGGGCCAGGGTATGCTTGAGCGTGAGCCCGACCACGGTGCCCCGCGCCAGCGGATCCTTGTGCGGGGTCCGGTTCCCTTGGAAATAGTCGAGAACCAGCAGGCCCTCGCTTCCGGCGGGAATGGCGTCGGCCAGGCCATCCAGGTAGGCGAACACCTCCTGGCCCCGGCTCTTGGCCTGAACGACGGCGTCGCCCCCGAACCGCTCCACCAACCACTGGAGGATACTGCCGGTGGCGGTCTGCCCGCCCTCCAGGGTGTACATGCCGTCCACCAAGGCGTCAGGATACGGCCCCCAGATGTTGGCGAACACCGGGGTGGGCGACTGGGCCATGTGGCAGGTCGAGCTGCCGAGGATGAGCGCCAGATCCCCTGCACCGACCGCGCCGAGCGCGATCTCGCCGGCATGGGCGTCGATCCCGCCCTGCGCCACGATCGTCTCGGGAGAAAGCCCGACCTCGCGCGCCACCGCCTCGCGCAGCCGTCCCAGCGGGCGGCCCACCGGCAGGACCTCGGTCGGCCACTTGGCCGCCAGTCGCTCGGCCCGGGCCGCGCGCAGGAACGCCGGTGGCCACCCGCCCAGCGGCCGCACGTAGTTCCACTTGGCCGTCGCCGTGTTCAGGCTGGCGGTCATCCGACCCGTGAGCCGGAACGTAAAGAAGTCCGCCTCGTCCACGATCCAGCGGGCCCCGGCGAACAGCGCCGGGTCGTGTCGCTCCAGCCAGCGCCCCTTGGGGATCATCCACTGCGGCGAGACCTTGCCCCCGCAGTACCGGAGGACCTCGTGTCCGGTCGCCGACACCTCGTCCGCCTCGGCGACCGCGCGCTCGTCCATCCAGAGCAGCGCGGGCCGGAGCGGCGTCCCGTCCTCCGCCAGGGCCACGACCGTGCAGGCGGTGCAGTCATAGGACAACCCCGCCACGTCCTTCGGGTTCACGCGGGACGCCTGCATGATCTCTTGCAGCGTCTCCACCGCCCCCCGCCACCACGCCTCCGGGTCCTGCTCGGCCCACGCGGGCTTGGGATAGGTGGTGGCGAGCGGCCGGGTGGCGGAGGCCACCACCGTGCCCTTCAGGTCAAAGAGACAACTCCGGACGCTCTGCGTGCCGACGTCCACGCCGATCAGGTAGGTCATCGGGATGCCCTCGTCTGCCGCGGGAGGCCGGAGCCCCGGCGCGGCGCGTTGGAAGTGGATGCGCGGGGCGGGCCGCACGAGGCGCGGGTGAGGAGCTCCGGCTTCAGCACCACCCGCTGCGGGCGCCGGCGGCCGGGCGCCTCGATCTGGGCGAGCAGGAGGCGCATCGCTTCGCGTCCCAGCTCGTACACCGGCTGCCCCACGGTCGTGAGCGGCGGATGGGTCAGCGTCCACCACTCCATGTCGTCATAGCCGATCAAGGATAGGTCCGCCGGCATCCGGACCCCCCGCTCTCCCAGGGTCTGCAGCGCGCCGACCGTCATCAGGTTGTTGGTGCAAAACAGCGCCGTAGGCGGCGGGGACACCTCCAGCAGTTGCCGGGCCAATTCCCGCCCACTGTCCTGCTTGAAGTTGCCTTCCCGGATCAGGGCCGGGTCGGGTTGCAGCCCGGCGGCCCGCAGCGCATCCAGGTACCCCTGGAGACGCTCCGCGCCGGTGGATCGCACCACCGGGCCATGGATGATGGCGATCCGGTGGTGGCCGAGGTGGAGGAGGTGCTCGGTGGCCAGGCGTCCGCCGGTCACCCCGTCCACCTTGACGAGATCGGTGGCAACGCCGGGAAGCTCGCGGTCGAAGAGGACCAGCGGAATCCGCCGCCAGCGGACATCCCGCACCATCTGGCGGCTGCCGGCCGTGGTGGCCAGGATGATCCCGTCCACCCGCTTCTCCATGAGGACCCGGAGATACTGGGTTTCCTTGGCCGCGTCCTCGTCGGTGTTGCACAGGATGACGTTGTAGCCGTTCCCCTGCGCCACGTCTTCGATGGCGCGGACCGCCCGGATGAAGAACGGGTTGGCAATGTCGGAGATGAGCAGGCCGACGGTGTGGGTGCGGCGGGTCACCAGGCCCCGGGCCAGGGCGCTGGGTTGGTAGCGGAGGCGCTTGGCGACCACCTGGACCCGGCGTCGCGTCGCGTCCCGGACCGCGGGGCTTTCCCGCAGCGCCTGCGAGGCGGTGCCGACCGACACCCCAGCCTCCCGCGCGACGTCCTTGATCGTGACCACCCGCGCCCGCTCCTCACCTTGAAACGTTTCAATCCCGCGGACAACATCCGCCCCGGTCGGCCGTGCACCGGAGAACGCTGGAGGACCGCGGCGGGCACCCTGGAGATGGTCTCCCACAGGGTGCCGAGAACATAGTCAAGACGCCTTGTCGGTGTCAAGCGAAATCTGAAACGTTTCAGTTCCATGGGACAGCGGTCTGCGATCAGCAGTCAGCGCACGACGTTGTGCGCATGGAGCATAGGGTTCGGCGTTCTGCGCTAAGCGCGTGGCGCGTGGCGCATAGCGTTCGGTGTTTGCCCTTTGCGCCGCCGCCCGCGTCCAGCCGCTCCTCGTTCGCTGCCCGCTGTTCTTTGTTCTCTGCCAGCTGCCCGCTGCCACCTGCCTGCTGTTTTTCCCTGTCCCTGGTCAGTCCTCTGCCAACTGCCAACTGCCCCGCTGCCAGCTATTCCTCTCTCCTCCCGCGCAAACTCCTTGACCGACCATACACCCGTATGGTAAATGTGATTCTCATTAGGAGACAGTCCATGCTCCCACCGCTCACGGCCCGGCAAGGCGAGGTCCTGGAGTTCATCCGGCAGTTCCTGGCGAAGGCCGGCTACCCGCCCACCGTGCGGGAGATCGGCGCGCATTTCGGCTTCGTGCCACGGAGCATCTTCGACCACCTCAAGGCGCTGGAGCGCAAGGGTTACCTGCGGCGCACCGCATCCAAGTCGCGCTCGCTCCAGATCCTCGATCCCGCACCCATTGTAGGCCCCGAGTCTCCGCGCTCGGCTCTCGGCTCTCGGCTCTCGGCTCTCGGCTCACCGTCGTACCGCGAACTCCCTATCCTGGGCCGCGTCGCCGCCGGCCAACCCCTGCTGTCGGACCAGAACCTCGAAGGGACCTCCGTGGTCCCGCAGGACTGGGTGAACGGTGACGAGGCATTCCTCTTGAAGGTGCAGGGCGACAGCATGATCGGCGCCCACATCTGCCCCGGCGACCAGGCCCTCGTCCGTCGGCAGTCCACCGCCGAGACCGGCGACATCGTCGTCGCCCTGCTGAACGACGAGGCCACCATCAAGCGCATCCTCTTCCGCCCGGACGGCATCGTCCTTCAGCCGGAAAACCCTGCCATGGCGCCGATCCAGGTGAAGAAGAACGAGAAGAGCTTCCAGATCGTCGGGAAGGTCGTCGGCATCTTGCGGAAGTTGTGAACCGGCATGGAGAGGTGCAAGCAGAGATCATTTCGCGCCGCTGAGTGAGACGATGTGCACAGATCAGGGGCCGCACGCGGACGGGTGATGAAATCGGACATGGAGAAGACTCGGCGTATCGAGAAGGTGTACGCGAAGGTCGGCCTTCGCGAGCACAGCAGCGACCTCGCCTACTGGCGGACCCAGCCCTATCATGTACGGTTGGCTGCATTGGAGGAGATTCGGCAAGAATACCATCGCTGGAGGTACGGTGCTGAACCCGGACTTCAGAGAGTTTATTCAATCGTTCAACGATAACCGCGTTCTGTACCTGGTCGTCGGCGGGTATGCCGTTGCGCTCCATGGCCATCCCCGCTACACCAAGGACATGGAGGTCTGGGTCGCTCTAGAGCCGGACAATGCCGCCAGCGTCGTCAAGGCGCTCGATCAATTCGGATTCGGATCCCTCGGGCTGCTGGCGTCGGATTTTCTTGTGGCCGATCAGATCATCCAGCTGGGATATCCGCCAAGTCGCATAGACATACTGACCACCCTTCCCGGTGTTGACTTCGCAAGCTGCTACGCCTCGCGGATCGAGGTCGAAGTTGATGGAGTGCGCGTGAACTTCATCGACCTGGACAACCTCAAGAAGAACAAACAAGCGTCCGGTCGGCACCAGGACTTGGCGGATTTGGAAAACCTGCAATAGCTTGCGGCGGTACTCAGCATCTTGGAACGGGCGACGGAGGTGGGCGGATGGGCTCGACCCACAGTGATTTCCCCGCCACAAATCGCGCCTCGGAGCCGACGCGTCCGTTCCCGCCGAATCGTGCGAGCCGCCCGGCCGGCACACTCCCGCCGCCAGCAACGCTCCCGGAATCGACAGGCGCCGCCCCGCTTTCCCATGGGACAATCCCAAACCGCAACCCGGTCCCTGTTTCCCTCCCTGGCCATCCGTCTGGTTCCGACACCCTCCATCCCGCGGGCCGACACCCCAAGCTGCTAGACCGCCTGGGCGAGGCCCTGCACGCTCGCCATTACAGCCGACGGACCGAGCAGGCCTATTGCCACTGGGTCAAGCGCTTCATCTTCTTCCACAACGTGCGCCACCCCGGCGAAATGGCCGAGCCCGAGATCAACGCCTTCTTGACACACCTGGCCGTCAAGGAGAAGGTCAGCGCCTCGACCCAGAACCAGGCGCTGTCGGCGCTGCTGTTTCTCTATCGCCACGTGATCAGGCGCAACCTGGGCGATCTGGGCAAAGTCATCCGCGCGCGCAAGCCGACGCGCCTGCCCGTCGTGATGACCCGCGAGGAAGTGAAGGCCGTGCTGGCGAGCATGACCGGCGATAAGCGGCTCATGGCCTCCCTCATGTACGGCGCAGGGTTGCGCCTGATGGAATGCCTGCGGCTGCGGGTGCAGGACATCGATTTCTCCCGCCACGAGATTCTCGTCCGCGACGGCAAGGGCGCTAAAGACCGGATCACCATGCTGCCCGCGTCGCTCACGATCCTGCTTCAGGCGCACCTCAAGCAGGTCAAGGCAATCCACGAACGGGATGTGGCCGAGGGGTGGGGCCGAGTGCAGATGCCGACGGCGCTGGATCGCAAGTACCCGAATGCGCCGAAGGACTGGCGCTGGCAGTGGGTCTTTCCCCAAGACCACCGGTGGATCAATCCCACGACCACGGAGCAAGGCCGGCATCACGTCGACGAATCCCTGGTTCAGAAAGCCGTCCGCGATGCCGTTGCGCAAGCGGGACTGACGAAGCGGGCCACCTGCCACACCTTCCGGCATTCCTTCGCCACGCACCTGCTCGAGGGCGGCTACGATATTCGAACGGTACAAGAACTCCTGGGCCACAGTGACGTCAAGACCACAATGATCTATACTCATGTTCTCAATCGTGGGCCGGCCGGTGTTCGCAGTCCGGTGGACGGACTGTGAACGAATCGAGGATGTTATGCCGATCCGCCTAAGATGCCGTGTTAAATCGCTGGACAAGCAGTATGCAATTGAAAACAAACGGATTAAGGCGTCGTCGCCAACAGATCTCATGGCGTCTTATGCGGACAGGAACCCGGCCCTCCGCATCTTATGCGGATCGGTCTAATCATTGTTCGGCCGACCGCGGACGGTCGTCCGAACGGGGCCCGCGGCTGAGCGCCACCTGTTCGTTCGCCTGCGGCGGCCGAACACGCGGCTGGAACGGGCGGGCCTGTGGCCCGCCGCTCAGCCGCGGGCCCCGTTGGGTCGCACCAATCGGAACGCGGAAGCACAGGAAGTAATTCCGAATTCACACCACGAAAGGAGAAAGAACGTGCAGGCAACGAGTCGGATTTACATCTGGGCGGCGGTGGCTGCCATGCGGTCTATTCGCCCCAAGTGGGACCTTCGCGCAGGCGCCTGTTCGAGCGCCGGCGAATCCTCAGTTCAAGTTCTCGACGCCCATCGCCCCGGGGGTCGCCGTGCCGGACAAGATCGAAAGCTCCATCGGCACCCTGAATCTGAGCCACGGCTATCCCAAGGCAGACACCGTCAGGAAAATCTACGACAATCTTGATCGTTCGCGCGCCCTGCAGGCTTACCTCATGGCGATCCCGATCGTGAATCAGGCCGGCATGCGCGACTCGCTCCGCAAGTTCGGGCCGGACAACCAGACCGATGTCATCTGGGAAGACCTCGTCGATGCTCGGACGGTGGAGCTCACGGCGAACGACAACACCATCTACAACTTCATCTGGCTCGACACGAAGAAAGGTCCGCTGGTCGTGGAGATTCCGCCCGAGGTCCTGGGCGGCGTGAACGATTTCTGGTATCGCTGGGTCGCCGATGTGGGCATTACCGGCGAGGATCGGGGCAAAGGCGGCAAGTACCTCGTTCTACCGCCCGGCTACAAGGGCGAGGTCCCGGCGGGTTATGTGGTCCTGCGGCCGAGCACGTTCGGCAACTGGCTTTTCTTTCGCGCCTTCCTCGTCGATGGCTCCACGAAGCCCGGCGTCGAGTCGGTAAAGACGCACCTGAAGATCTATCAGCTTTCGGAGGCCGCGAATCCTCCATCGGTCAAGTTCATCAATGCCTCGGGCGTTCCCGCGAACTTTGTCGCACCCGGCGACTACGCGTTCTGGGAGCTCTTGAACGACGTTATCCAGGAAGAGCCCTCGGAAGGAAGCGATCCGACGACGCTTGGCCTCTTTGCCTCCATCGGCATTGTCAAAGGGCAACCTTTCTCGCCCGACCAACGGATGAAGAAGATCCTCACGGATGCGGCAAACATCGGCGCCGTCACGGCGCGCACCATCGCCTTCAAGGTGCGCTCGAAAGACGCCTACTTCTTCCCGAACAGCGCGTGGCGCCTGCCGTTCTTTGGCGGCTATAAGTTCGAGAGCGCGCCCGGCGTGACGAACATGGACGGCTACATCTTCTACTACTACTTTGCCACCGGCGTTACTCCTGCCATGGAGATGAAGATGGTCGGCAGGGGGTCGCAGTATCCATGGGCAGTTCAGGACTCGAAGGGCAACCCGTTCGACGGCGGAAGGACCTACAAGATGCGCCTGCCGCCCAACGTACCGGTGAAGGATTTCTGGTCGGTCATCGTGTATGACAACCAGACGCGCTCGATGGTCCAGACGGATCAGAAGTCCCCGGGCGTAAGCAGCCAGAGCAAAGCGCTGAAGACGAACGCAGACGGGTCAGTGGATGTCTATTTTGGCCCGCGCCCGCCGAAAGGGCTTGAGAACAACTGGGTGCAGACGATTCCCGGCAAAGGGTGGTTCATGATCCTGCGCCTCTACGGTCCGCTCGAACCGTGGTTCGACAAGACCTGGCAGCCTGGCGAGATCGAGCTTCAGCGGTAACTCGCCAGCGGCGCGCATGCGTGGCAGCGCTCAATGAGCGGCCCAACAACCGGTTGCAGCGGACGAGTCTGACGCCCCGCCGCTGAACCGGGGCGTTGCGCGGGCTCGGCACGCAGGTCGCTTGGGAGATCTGGCCCGCTGATGCGGCCTCGAAGAGCGAACCCAGTTCTGGCGACTCCCGCGGCGGGGTGCGGCTGAGCCGCCGCTCCGTTCGTCTTCAGGCATGCGAGTGCCGACGGTCGTCTTGACGTGTCGTGCCTGACGCGGGTACGATGAGATGGGAGGTGCGTCGTGGTCGGAATCCTCGAGGGCAAGCGGGAACAGATCGCAGCGGCATGCGCGCGCCACGGGGTGCTGCGCCTCGACGCGTTCGGATCCGCGGTCCGTGGGGATTTCCGCCCGGGCGACAGCGACGTCGACCTTTTGGTCGAGTTCGGCCCGATGGACGTCTACGCTCGTGTCGACGCCTACTTCGACCTGCTCGATGAGTTCAGAGGCATCCTCGGCACGGAGGTTGACCTCGTGATGGTGGACGCGGTCAAGAACCGCTACATCGCAGCCGACATCGAACGGACGAAACAGGCGCTCTATGCCGCGTGACGCGCTCGCCTATCTCTCCGACGTGATCGAGTCATGCGATGCGATCACCGTGGCGCTTCTCGGTCTGGACCTGGACGAGTACAAGCGCAACCGGCTGGTGCGCTCGTCGGTGGAGCGCGAGTTCATCATCATCGGCGAAGCCGTCTCAGCGCTGTCGCGTGTCGCGCCCGATGCCTTCGTCGCCATCACGCGCGCTCGACGCATCGTCGCCTTCCGTAACCAGCTCACGCACGAGTATCCGACCGTTGACGACGCCCTGGTGTGGGCGATAGCAGACCGCGACGTCCCCGTGCTGCGAGATGAATGCTCGGCTCTGATGAGGGGCATCGAGGCTGAAGGCGGGGCGGTGTAACAAGCCTTCCCAGGCGCCCCGTTCGGCAGAATGCCATGCTCCCTTCCCCAGGAACTCCAGCATGAGTCCTTCAGGACCGCTCCCCCATATCCCGGCGAACGAGCTCCACTTTGAGTTCTTCCGGTCGTCCGGGCCGGGCGGGCAGAACGTCAACAAGGTTTCCACGGCAGTGCGGCTCCGCTTCGATGTCCGGAACTCCCTCTCGCTGCCCGCCGATGGTCAGGGACCGACTGCTCCGGCTCGCGGCCAACCGACTCACCGATGACGGCGTCCTGATGATCGAGGCACGACGCTTTCGCACGCAGGAGCGCAATCGGGACGATGCGGTCGAGCGGTTGATGGGATGGATCGCCAAGGCCTGGGAAGCGCCCCGGCGGCGACGCGCCACCAGGCCGACCAAGGCCGCGAAAGAGCGGCGCCTGGACGCCAAGAAACACCGCGGCGCCGCCAAGCGCGAGCGGCGTTCCGCGGCGGGCGCCGAGTGAGCCTGTCGTCCGCCGCGGCCCGGTGGTCGGAATGCACACCCCTTCCGGACGACGCCGTTTGGTGGTATCGTAGCCTTGGTCGGTCCCGGCTGCGGACCCTGGCCGATCTGGCGGTGACGCAGGCAGCGCAACCCTGGGAGGAGTGACCATGGGGCGGGTGCGGTGGGCGGTGATGGTCGCGGCGCTGCTTGTCGGTGTGATCGCGCTCGGGGGTATCGCGGTCCGCGGGTTCTCTCTGGTGCTCGGTGGCGCGGCGACGCTCGCGGTGATCGTCGCGGGTCTCATCCTGTGCGGCCGGCTGCCCGGGCAGACCTTCTTCAAGGATTCGTCGCCGACGCGGGCCCACGACTCGCTACCTTACCCATGACGCTCGCCGCCCCGGTGGCGCCCGAGTCGCGCGACCCGCGATGAAGACCGTCGCCGTCGTCGGGGCCAGCGCCAAACCGGAACGCTACGCCCATCGCGCTCTTCGGATGCTCCTGTCCCACGGCTTCGCGCCGATTCCCATCTCCCGGTCGGGCACGGACATCCTGGGCCTCACGGGATACGCCTCGCTTACCGCCGTGCCGGTTCCCATTGATACCGTCACCGTTTATCTATCCCCCGAAAAACAGGCGCCCGTCGTGCAAGACATCCTCGCCGTCCGGCCACACCGGGTGATCTTCAACCCCGGCGCCGAGAATCCCGAGGCCGCGGACGTCCTCACGCGACACGGCATCGCGACAGTCGAGGCATGCACCCTCGTGCTGCTTGCCACCGGTCAATTCTAGCGACCCCGCTCCTCCTCCAGACCACCCGCATATCTCGTTTGACAAGTCACCGACGGCCTTGCTAGGGTCGGCGCGATAGCAGGCTAAACTCGATACAGCCGGACCCCTTTGACGGGGCCAGCCGGTATGTTTGCGTTTCCCTCGTCACGGACCGGAGGATCTCATGAACTCTTACGAGCGTGTCATCGCGGCCCTGGAACATCGCCAACCGGATCGCGTGCCGTACATCGAGAGCGTGATCGATCTCAACCTGATGCAGGCCCTGGTGCCCGGCTGTGACTACTACCAGTTCAACGACTGGCTGGGGATGGACAGCGTCGGCCAGAACCGCAGTTCGTGGAGTCGGGATAACGTCCAGTACGTGAACAAAGAGAAAGGGCTCTTCCGCGACAAGTGGGGCGTGATCCGGGCGTTCGGCCCAGAAAGCACCCCGGCGCCGGTCGAGGGGCCGATCAAGCGGCCCGAGGACCTCAAGACGTACACCCCGCCCGATCCCGAGGCGCCGGACGTCCTGGGAACGATCCCCGAGATCGTCGCGCACTACAAGGGGAAGAAGGCCATCACCGCCCTCGGCCGTGACGCGTTCTTCAATCCGGCCTTTCTGCGCGGGATGGAACAGTTCCTCATCGACATGATCGAGAATCCCGACCTCGTCCACCAACTGATCGAGATCACCCTCGCCCACGACATCCGGGCCATGCAGCGGGTCATCCAGGCCGGCGTGGACGTGATCATCTTCGGCGATGACTACGCCGACAAGAACTCGCCCCTGATGTCGCCGCGGCATTTCAAAGAGTTCATCCTGCCGGGCCTGACGCGCTGCGTGAAGGCCGCCCACGAGGCGGGCGCGTACGTGATCAAGCACACCGACGGCAACATCATGCCGATCCTCGACATGATCGTGGACACCGGCATCGACGGCCTGAACCCCCTGGAACCGGTGGCCGGGATGGACATCGGTGCGATCAAGCAGCGGTACGGGAAGCGGCTTGCTCTGATCGGGAATATCGACTGCGGGTATCTGCTCAGCCAGGCGCCGGTCGCCGAGGTGCGACAGGTCACGCGGGAGACGATGCGGGTCGCCATGCCGGGCGGCGGCTTTTGCCTCTCCAGCAGCAACAGTATCCACTCCTCGGTCAAGCCCGAGAACTTCATGGCCATGATCGAGACCTGGCGCGAGTGCCGGGACTACCCGCGCGCGTAGGAACCCGCACGCACTCGGAGGTGATCCATGCGCATCGAGGCCGTGCCCTTTTCCACGGTCGACTGGAGCCGCCTCCCCGTCTCGGTGCATCCCGGCGAGACCGGCCAGGCGCTCTGGCGGACGGTCGAGGTCGGAAACATCCGGGTCCGGATGGTGGAGTACACCGCCGGCTACCGCGCCGACCACTGGTGCTCCCGCGGCCACGTCCTGCTGGTCCTGAAAGGCGAGCTCATCACCGAGCTGGCCGACGGGAGCACGCACGTCCTCACGGCCGGCGTGAGCTACCAGGTGGCCGACGACACGGCGCCGCATCGATCGCACACGTCGGCCGGGGCGACGCTGTTCATCGTGGATTAGCAGGCTGCTGAAAAAGGCGCACCTGCGGGGACCCATCCTGCGGACGGGTACCCCGCGTGCTCGGGCGCTCGCTGCGGCGTACCTGGAGTACGCCTTGACCCACCTGCGGTGGGTACCCCGCCCCGGGTACCCATCTGGAGGATGGGTAACGCCGCCTGGCATCTGGACCTTTTTGAGCAGCCTGGGGAAAGGCGGGTTTCTCCGCATCCTGTGAGCCGGCACCCGGATAGAGCGCCGACGGAACGTCGGATGCCCCTGATCCTCGCGCGTGGCGCGCGCTCGTACTCACCCGAACAAGGAGGCTGGCCATGAAAAACGTGCTGGTGGTGTTCGCGGTTGTCTTGGCCCTTGCCGTCGGGGCGGCCCCTGCCGCGGCCGGGGCGCCGATCGCCGTCAAGGTCGGCCATGTGAACCCGCCCGGCGACCCGTCGCACGACGCCTGGGAGTTTTTCAAGAAGACCCTGGAGGAGAAGAGTGGCGGCAAGTTCAAGGTGGATCTCTACCCGGCCGGCCAGTTGGGTGAGGAGCGGGAGCTGATCGAGCAGGTGAAGATGGGCTCGGTGGATCTCGTCACCGTCAACAGCGCCCCGCTCTCCCTGCACTTCCCGAAGTTCGACCTGTTCGTCCTCCCGTACCTCTTCAGGGACGAGCCGCAGCTCCAGCGCTTCGCGGACGGGCCGGTGGGGCAGAAGCTCGCCGAGGACTTCCAGAAAGCCACCAACATCAAGCTCGCGGCATACTGGGCCAACGGCGTTCGACACATGTTCCTGCCCAAGAAGGCGATCAACACCCCCGACGACTTCAAGGGCGTCAAAGTGCGGGTCATGAACAACGAGGTCTACATCGGCCTCTTCAACGCTCTGGGCGCCATGCCCACCCCGATGGCCTACGGCGAGGTGTACACGGCTCTGTCCACCGGCGTGATCGACGCGGCCGAGAACGACACCGCCGGGTATCTCGCCATGAAGTTCTACGAGCCGGCCAAGTATTTCTCCATGACGAGCCACGTGGTGGCGGTGAAAATCGCGCTGGCGAACCCGGCCTTCCTGAGCAAGATCCCGGCCGACCTGCGCCCGCTCTTCGATCAGGTCACCCTCGAGACCCGCGACTGGCAGCGGAAGCGGTACGCCGAGAAACAGCAAAAAGACATCGAGTGGATGAAGGCCAACAAGGTCCAGGTCAACGAGGTGAAGGACCTGTCCGCCTTCCAGGCCAAGGTCAAGCCGCTCTGGGACAAGTACGCGCCCAAGATCGGTCAGGATCTGATTAATCAAGCGGTGGCAACGAAGTAAGCCGTTGTCAAAGAATTAGTTGAGCGGAGACATTCCGAAACGGCATAAGGAGCCGTAACGAAATAGAAAGAGATGTATAGGTTATTTCGTAACGGCTCCTAACTGCGGTGCGCCGGGGGCCGGCGGTTCGGCCCCCGGCGCACACGCGGGAGTCCGCGCATGACCGACCGGAAACCGGACCCGTGGCTCATCGCCATCGAAAAGGGCGTCGCAGGCGCGTTCTTCGCCGCGGTGATGATCAGTATTTTTCTCCAGGTGTTCACCCGCCTCCTCCCCAAGTTCTTCGGCGACGCGGCCGTCATCTCGCTCCCCTGGACCGAGGAACTATCCCGTTTCGCCTTCGTGTGGCTCCTCATGCTGGGCGCCTCCGTCGGGCTCTACAAGCAAGAGCACTTCTCGCTGACGTTGTTCACGGATCTGCTCTCGCCCGCCCTCCGTTGGTGGTGCGAGCTGCTCGTCTACCTCATGGAGTTTGTCTTCATCGGTTTCCTGATCCGGTACGGCTACCTCATGTCCGAGATGGTCTGGGGGCAGATCTCCCCGGCGCTCGGCTTGCGATATGCCTACGTCTATGCCTCGGTTCCCGTGGGAGCCGCGCTGATGGCCATTCACCTGGCGGGCAACATGTGGAACCGGTACGGTCGGGTTTCCCCCGCGGCCCAGGAGGCGTGACGTCATGGATGTCCTCGTCGCCTGCGGCATCATCGCCGCCTGCATGATCGTCGGGGTGCCGATCGCCTTCAGCATCGGCCTCGGGTCGGTCTTCTACTTCCTCGCCTCCGCCAAGCCCATCATGATGATCCCGCAGAAGATGTTCACCACGGTGGACAACTTCACCCTGTTGGCCGTCCCGCTCTTCATCTTGGCCGGCGAGATCATGAACACCGGCGGCATCACCCGGCGGCTCTTCAACTTCGCCCGGACCTGCGTGGGGCATATCACCGGCGGCCTCGGCCACGTCTGCGTGGTGGCCTCCATGATCTTCGCCGGGATGTCCGGGTCGGCCACGGCGGACGCGGTGGGGCTCGGCAGCATCGAGATTCCCGCCATGGAGAAGGAGGGGTACGACAAGGAATTCAGCGCGGCAATCGTGTTGGGGGCCTCCACCATCGGCCCCATCATCCCGCCCAGCATCATCATGGTCATCTACGGCGTGGTGGCCGGGGTCTCGGTCGGCGCCCTGTTCATCGCCGGGATCATCCCCGGCGTGATCATGGGGTTGGGCCTGATGGTCGGCGTCTATGTCATCAGCAAGAAGCGGAACTACCCCAGCTATCCCCGACCGAGCTTTCGACAGCTCATCAAGGCCACCGTCGAAGCGTTGCCCGTCCTCCTCACCCCGGTCATCATCATCGGGGGGATCTATTCCGGCTTCTTCACGCCCACCGAGGCGGCCATGATCGCCGTCGTGTACGCCATCGTCCTCGGCTTCATGTACCGGGAGATCACCTGGGCGTCCATCTGGCGAAGCCTCTGCAATACCTCGGTGACCGTCGGGGTGATCATGTTCATCATCGGGATCACCGGCGCCTTCGGCTGGTGGTTGTCGCTGGAGAAGATCCCGCAGCTCTTCACCAATTTCATCTACAGCCTGACCCAGGATCGCCTGCTCATCCTGCTGCTCATCAACGTCATCATCCTGATCGAGGGCTGTTTTCTGGACGCCACGCCGATTGTCCTGATCATGGTCCCGATCCTGATGCCCCTACTGAAGGCGCTCGACGTGGACATGGTCTACTTCGGCATTCTGATCTCGGTAAACACCATGATCGGCCTGACGACTCCGCCGGTGGGCGTCTGCCTGTTCGGCGTATCGGCGATCGCCAAGCTACCCATGGAGAAGATCGTCCGGGCGTACCTTCCGTTCCTGGCGATCCTGGGGGTCGTGCTGCTGCTTCTGACCGTATTCCCCCAGATCTCGACGTTTCTTCCTGGCCTGCTGCTCCGGTGAGCATGACGCCGTCAGCCGGGCGGCCTCGCGCCGCCCACCTGGACCGGAGGCCAAGGTCGCGAGCGACGATGGGCTCCCGGTTTTGCTCGAAAGTGGTGACAGTGGTGTTGTACCTGTTGCTCTTTTTCCCGACGCTTTCCACGTTCCTTCCGGCGCTCTTGCTGCAGTAGCGCGCGGTATCTCGGTCCCAGTCCAGGAGGGACGATGGACATGGTTAACTGGTTCACGGAGCTGCATCCGATCTGGCAGGCCCTGCTCGCGACCGGCTTCACTTGGTTCCTCACCGCGCTGGGCGCCGCCGCCGTCTTTTTCTGTCGGGAGATCCGCCGGCAGGTGCTGGACGGGATGCTCGGCTTCGCCGCCGGGGTCATGATCGCCGCCAGCTTCTGGTCGCTGCTCAACCCGGCCATCGAGATGGCCGAGGCCGCGGGCGGCCCGGCGTGGGTGCCGGCAACCGTCGGATTCCTGGCCGGCGGGGCGTTCCTCTGGCTGGTGGATAAGATCCTCCCGCACCTGCACCTCGGCCTGCCGACCGACCGCGCCGAGGGGGTCCGGACGGGCTGGCAGCGGAGCATCCTGCTGGTCCTGGCCATCACACTGCACAACATCCCCGAGGGGCTTGCGGTCGGCGTCGCCTTCGGCGCGGTGGCTGCCGGGTTCCCCTCGGCCACGCTCGCCGGCGCCGTGGCGCTCGCCATCGGCATCGGCATCCAGAATTTCCCCGAAGGCACGGCGGTCTCCGTGCCGCTCCGGCGAGAGGGAATGTCGCGGCTGCGGGCGTTCTGGTACGGCCAACTCTCCGCGACGGTCGAGCCGGTCGCCGGCGTCATCGGGGCGGCCGCGGTCCTCCTCATGCGGCCCATCCTGCCTTACGCCCTGGCTTTCGCGGCCGGGGCCATGATCTTCGTCGTGGTGGAAGAGCTCATCCCTGAAGCGCAGCAGGAACAGAACACGGACGTCGCCACCATCGGCGCCATGCTGGGGTTCGCGATCATGATGACGCTGGACGTCGCGCTGGGCTAGACCGTCGAGAGGCCGCACCGCCCCGCCACTTCCATGTTCCATGCGGGAGCCGCCGGGAGCCACTCCTTGTCCCGAACCGAAAGGTCTGGTAGCGTATATTCTGCCTCCAGCACCACGGGGCGTCCCCGTTTCTGATCCGGAGGTGTATCGTGCCGCTCAGGGAGTTCCCGAAACAGATCGCCTTGCGGGACGGCACGCCGGTCGTCCTGCGTCCGCTGGTAGCGGCAGACGAGCGAGCGCTCCTGGATTTCTTTCGCCGCTTGTCCCCGGAGGATCGCCAGTTCCTCCGGGACGACGTGACGCGGGCGGACCTCGTCCGTGCCTGGTGTCGGGAGCCGGATTTCGACCGGGTGTTGCCCATCCTCGCCGAGCAGGATGGGCAGATCGTCGGGGACGCCACGCTCCATCGCCATCCGGTAGGCTGGATGCGCCATCTCGGGGAGATTCGCGTCACCACCGATCCGTTTGTCCGGCGTCGCGGTCTCGCCTCGGCGTTGGCAAGGGAGATCTTCTATCTGGCACTGCAGGCCGGTCTGGACAAGATGGTGGCGGAGGTGGCCGCGGACCAGCTTCCGGCCGCCAAGGTCTTCGAAAAGCTGGGGTTCCGTCGGGAGGCGCGCCTGGCCGGTCAGATCGTGGATGTGCAGGGGCGAAGGCATGATCTGCTGGTACTCAGCACCGACATCCCGGCCCTGATGCAGAAACTCGAGGAGACCTTCTTTCAGGCCGCAGGTTCGCTGGACGGCTGAGCGACGCCCGCGGTCGAGGCCACGTCCTCGACGCGTCGAATGGAGCGCAACCCATGACCGAACGAAAGATGCTGACGGGCCATACCCCGGAGGTCCTGCGGCGCAAACTCGAGGATTTCGTGGCGCGGCTGGCCAAGCGTTTCGGGGACATGAAGGGCAAGATCGAAGTCAGCATGAGGCCCGAGGTCGCCTTCGCGGATATCGGGGACCTCGTCCGCGCCAAGCACGAGATCGCCGGGCTGGTCTTCGCGCTGAAGAGCCCGGACCTGCACAAGAAATGGGGGACCCAGCCCCCGAACGGGGTCTTGCTGTATGGCCCACCGGGCACGGGCAAGACCCTCCTCGCCATGGCGTTGGCCCGGGAAGCCGAGGCGGTGTTCTTCCACGTGCGGGTGACCAACGTGGTGACCAAGTGGTACGCCGATTCCTTCGACGTGCTGCAGGAGGTCTTCAGCCAGGTCAAGGAGAGCGGCCGCGCCGTCCTCTTTCTGGACGAGATCGACGATCTGGTCTTCGACCGGGCGGCCCCCGAGGAAATGCGCACCGCCAGCCGTCGCCTGGTCAACAGCGTGGCAGAGCAACTGGACGACATCGGCCGGTCCGGAGACATCTTGGCCGTTGCCTCCACCAATCGGGCCGACGCGGTGGATCCCACGCTGATCCGGGCCGGCCGGCTGGACCAGCTCATCGAGGTGCCCCTCCCGGAAACCGAGGGCAAGCGAGAGATCCTGCGGATCCACATGGCCAAGGCCGAGGCCCTGGCGGGACGCCGCCTGTTCGGGGAGCTGGATCTGGACGCCATCCTGGCCCGCACGGTCAAGTTGAACAGCGCAGACCTGGCCGAGATCGTGCAGAAGTCGCTGGAGGAGAAGGTCCGCCAGGAAGGGGCCGGCGCCCAGCCCGGTCCGGTGGTCACCGAGGACATGCAGCGCGCGGTCGAGGATTATCGGAAGACCAAGGAAATCATCGAGAAGATCCGCTACGGGCAGTACCTGTAGCGATCAGCGGTCAGCGCTCAGCTTTCAGCGATCAGCCAAGAACGAAACCGGGGGAGTCAAGACACTCCCCCGGTTCGCTGTATAGGTTCCCATTCCGATAGCTGATAGCTGACCGCTGAAAGCTGAGCGCTGTCTCTTCCCTACCTTCGCTTCGCCCGATCCTTTCGCAGTTGCTGGCTGCGGATCAGTTCCACCGTGTACCGGTACCGGTCGGAGCGGAAGAAGGAATCCACCGTCTCAACGGGCTGTCCGTCGGCGGAATACACGGCCGTCTCCATGAAGAGGACCGGCTCGAAGACGCTGATACCGAGAAGCGAGGCCACTTCGACGTCCGCCTTGACGGACTCCACCGCGTGACGGATCGTTCCCAGCGCGATTCCCAGCTTCTCTTCCAGGAGGTGGAGCATGGTGTGGTGCTGCAGGTCCCGTTCGCTGATCTTCTCGCCGATCTCGGGCGTCAGGTAGTTCAGCACGTACGAGAACGGCGCCCCATCCAGCGACCGCAGCCGCTTGAAACGGGTCACCTCTTCCCCGACGGGGACGCGCAGCACGGACGCGATGCGCTCCGGCGCCGGGACCGACCGAATCTCCATGATCTTCACTTCGGCCTGGTGCCCTTCGGAGAAGAGGTCCTCGGTGAACCCGGTCAGCTTCACCGTCTTGGTCTGGCCGGCCTTCTCCGTGACGAAGGTGCCCTTTCCCTGCTTCCGGTAGAGCAGCCCCTCCGAGACGAGCGCCGCCAGCGCCTGCCGGACCGTCGCCCGGCTGATCTTGTATTCCTTCGACAGCTCCTGCTCCGTCGGAAGTTTGTTGTTGGGCAGAACTTCGCCCCCTTCGATCTTGGAGCGCAGGATGTTCTCCAGCTGGTAGTACAGCGGGATGAACCGGTTCGGGAACGTGCTCGCCGAATGCCGCCCGCTCCGCCCCTCGCGACTTCCGCCCTCGTTGCTTTTTCCCATGTCCCCTCACCCGCGTATCGAGATGCCAAAAATACCCGTTTTCGCCAGGCTGCTCAAAAAGGTCCAGATGCAAGGCGGACCAACGCAGCAGATGGGCCTTTTTCAGCAGCCTGTTGTCGTGTCACGCAGGACCGCGCCCCTCGATGCCGACTCGGCCAGCGCGGCATAGCGGGCCAGGATGCCCCGCAGCTTCCGCGTGCGCGGCTGCCAGTCGGCGCGCCGCCGCGCCAGTTCGTCCGCCGCCACCAGGAGGTCCAGGCGGCGGTTCGGAATATCGTACTCGATCAGGTCGCCGTCCCGGACCAAGGCCATCGGGCCTCCCTCGGCGGCCTCCGGGGAGACGTGGCCGATACAGGGGCCTCGCGTGGAGCCGGAGAAGCGGCCGTCGGTCACCAGGCCGCAATGCTCGTCGAGGCCCATGCCGACCATCACCGAGGTGATCTGGTGCATCTCCCGCATGCCGGGCCCGCCCTTGGGGCCCTCGTAGCGCACGACCACGATCTCCCCCGGCTTGACCGCATCCCCCATGAACCCCGTGACCGCGTCTTCCATGCTCTCGAAGACGCGGGCCGGCCCCCGGTGGCGGAGCATGGCCTTGAACCGGATCCCGGTCTGCTTCACCACGGCGCCCTCGGGTGCCAGGCTGCCGCGCAGGATGGCCAGGCCGCCCTCGCGGTAGAGCGGATCGGACAGCGGCCGGATCATCTCCCGGTTCGTCACCGCCGCCCCGGCGATGTTTTCTCCCAGCGTCTTCCCGGTGACCGTGGGGACATCCAGGTGGAGTACCGACCGGAGCTCGTGCATGAGCGCGGGAACGCCGCCCGCCTCGTCCATCCGACCGACGGCATACTTGCCGGACGGTTTGATGTTGCACAGGTGCGGCACCCGCCGGGCCATGGTGTCGAACTCGTCCAGCGCCAGGGGGATGCCGGCCTCGTAGGCGATGGCCAGGAGATGGAGCACGCTGTTGGTGGAGCCGCCCAGGGCCATGTCCACCGCCATGGCGTTCTCGATCGCCTGCCGGGTCACGATGCGCCGGGGCGTGAGATGCTGTCGAACGCAGTCCATCACCAGCCGGCCCGCCTCGCGGGCCAGGGCCGGCCGCAGGGGGTCCACCGCCAGCATGGTGGCGCAGCCGGTGGGGGACATCCCCAGCGCTTCCAGGAGGCAGGCCATGGTGTTGGCCGTGCCCATCATGGAGCACGAGCCTGGCCCGGGCAGCGCCGCCTTCTCGATCTCGGTCAGTTCCTCCCGGCTGAGCTTGCCGACCTTCACCTGGCCGGCGAACTCCCGAATGGTGGAAAGGGTGATATCGGTGTGCTCCTTGTACGTCCCCCCCTCCATCGGGCCGCCCGTCAGGAAAATGGTGGGGATGTTGACGCGGAGCGCCGCGAGCAGCTGGCCCGGCTCGATCTTGTCGCAACTGGAGATCATCACCGCGGCGTCGAAGCGATGCCCCTCCAGCATGATCTCGACCGTGTCGGCGATGGCCTCCCGGCTGGGGAGGGAATAGCTCATCCCGATGTGCCCCTGGGCCATCCCGTCGCAGACGGCGATGGTGTCGAACTCCAGCGGGTTGCCGCCGGCCTCCCGCACCCCCTGTTTCACCAGCTCGCCCAGCGCGCGCAGGTGCATGTGCCCCGGCACCACCTCGGTCCAGGAATTCACGATGGCCACCAGGGGCTTCGCCATCTCGGCATGGGGTATGCCGATGCAGTGCAGGAGCGCCCGGTGCGCGGTGCGCTCCAGGGACTCGTGAAGGTCGCGGCTTCTGAGCGATAGATCGTCGGTCATGGGTGGGGTCCTGTTGGTTTAGAGTGCAGAGAATAGCCCCGCGGCGGTCCTGTATGGTTATCAGGATAAACAAACGAGGCAATTAGATACCATAGCGGAAATGGTCTGTCAAAACCAAAAGGGCGAGGGGGGACAGGAAGCAACGAGAGGAATCGGGATCGCCAGAGACCGCGCGGACCGTGCGGTGTCAGCGGGCAAGCCCGCCGGCTCGAAACCGGCCTAACTGCCCAGCCCGGATTATTCACGACTCCGTCGTGAATAATCCGGGCTTACCGGACGAGCAGCCATTCCCGCCTGCAGCGGGAGGATGCAGGGTTCTTATTAAGCCCGCATTGTTCTCGAGTTGTGTTCGCGAATGATGCGGGCTACCGGATTCACCGGATAAACCCCTCGGGGCGGTTGGCCACGGCGTCCTGGACCCGGATCCGGTGCGAGAGAAGCATTCCTTCGGGGAGGTGCGCCGGGTCGAAGAACTGGAGATCCAGGGTCTCCTCGCAGGTCTGGAGCGTCCCTCCCGCGATGCGACAGACGAAGAGGGTATTGATGTAGTGCACGACATTCCCATCCGCGTACCGGACCACCTGAAACCGCGGGTCGGAATACACCCCCACCAGGCGTTCGATCATCACGGTCAGCCCCGTCTCTTCCTGGACCTCCCGGACGATGGCGGTCGAGACGGATTCCCCGATCTCCACCCCGCCGCCGGGGAGGCCCCACAGGCCGTTATCCGATCGGCGCTGCAACAGGACGTGCCCGTCGTCGTTGGGGATGATCGCCGCCACCGATGGGCGGAGCTGCCTGGCCTTGCTCACATCCGGTTCCGGTTGCATATCCGTTCCTTCGCATGGCTTCCAGACAGAGGCGCTTGCGCATGCCCGGAGGTTCTCATATCTTCCGGGTCGCAGCAAGCATTTGAACCGGAGTCCGCCGCATGCACGCGCTTGGTGCCGCTCTCTTGCTCTTTCGCCCGGCCATCCTGCTGGTCGGGGCCCTGGCGTAAATCTACCTCTTCCTCCAGGTCCGCCGGGCCCTCCGGGCCTCGGCGTGGTCCGCGCGATTCCGGTCGCGGGCGACGTGGTACGTCGGCGCCGCCATCGCGTGCCTGTGGGTGCTCCACGCCTACGTCGTGCTCGCCCGCCTGCCCTGGGTGGAGCCCCCGTTCGCCGCCCAGGTCGGCCTGCTGTTTCCGGCGGTGGTGTGGAACTACGGGTCAATACTCTCCGCCGTGGTGCTGTGCCTGCTTCGAGCCGCCAGCCGCCTGCGCCATCTCGCCTCCCGGCTCTCGAGGCGTGCGGCGGGGGCCGCGCCGCCGGCGCCGAGAGACATCCACCGGCGTCGGTTGCTCCAGGCCGGCTTGGCCGGCCTCGCCTCGGCCCCTTTCGTGTTTGTGGGATACCGTTCGGCATACGCCACCAGGGCGTATCGGGTCACCGAGCTCTCCGTGCCGTTCGGCCGCTCGCTGCGCGTGGTCCACCTCAGCGACATCCACGCCGGATTGTACATGACGCGCGATGCAGTGAAAGACTATGCCGACCTGGCGAATACCCTCCAGCCGGACCTGTTCGTCCTCACCGGGGATTTCATCTCCAACGCGATGTCGTTCCTGTACGGGTGCGCCGAGGAGCTGGCGCGGGTGCGCTCCCGCTACGGCACCTTTGCCGTCCTGGGAAACCACGAGCACTGGTACGGGAACCCGCGCGAGATCGAGGCCGTCTTTCGCGCGCAGCAGATCGCGCTGCTGAACAATGCCCATCGCGTCATCCAGACGGACCAGGGGCCGTTCGCCGTTGCCGGGATAGACGACCTCGAGAGCGGGCGGCCGGATCTTGGAGCGGCGTTGCACGGACTCGATCCGTCCACCCCGACGCTCCTCTTATCGCATTACCCCGAGATCTTCCCGGATGCGGCCTGTCACGGGGTTCCCCTGACGCTCGCCGGTCACTGGCATGGCGGCCAGATCCGGGTGAACCTCCCCGGCCTGGAGCTGAGCGTGGCCCACCTCCTGAGCCCGTACCCTGGGGGCCTCTATCGCCTCAACGCCTCCCACGCGTACGGGACCCGCGGCATCGGCACCGCCTGGACCCCGATTCGCCTGAACGCCCCGCCCGAGGTCGTGCTCCTCACGCTGACCTAGCCCCACCCCTCCCCTGTCCCGCTGCCGCACTGTCCTCTGCTCGCTCGCCTCACGCTCTCCCGCCTCCCGTCCCCGGTGCGTCCACTGGAGTTATGGAAGGGGGTGAGGTAGTATATTCCCGGACCGCCGGGTCGGGGCAAGACACACAGTGCCCGGCGGCCCCGACGCACCGGTGTGAGAAGAGGAGGAGCACCGTGGAGCGGACGGGGGATGGGGGAGCCGCGGACCCCTTGGTCGGCCAGGTGATCAAGGGCAAGTACCACGTGACGCGCCGGCTCGCGACGGGCAGCCTGGGGGTGACGTACCTTGCCCAGCAGCACGGGACGGGGGCCGGGCTCGTCGTGAAGCTGTTCCGGGGCGAGTTTACGAAGGGAAAGGAGTTTGTGGAGAGGCTCCATCGACAGATGATGGCCGTCGCAGCCCTCTCGAAGACGCAACCCCATATCGTCAGAGTGTACGACTGCGACCAAGCGGACGATGGCAGCCTCTTCATCGTGATGGAGCAGATCGAGGGACGGACCCTGCACGACGTGCTGCGGCAGGAGAAAGGGGTCCTCCAGATCGACCGCGCCTTGTCCGTGGCCGTCCAGATGGCCGAGGGATTGACCGCGGCCCATGATGCGAGTCTTGTCCACACGGACGTGCACCCGAAGAACGTCCTGGTCCTGGGGGACAAGGACACCGTGAAGCTCATCGGCTTCGAGCGGGCGCGGTTGAAGAACGCGGGGGCCATGGATCACCTCGTTCCCGCGACGCAACTCACGCGCACGCCGGCGTATGCGGCTCCGGAGCAGATCCAACGACGGGAGATCACCAAACAGACGGACATCTATGCCTTCGGGATCGTCCTCTACCAAATGCTGACAGGCGTCGTCCCCTTCCGCGGGTCCACGTCCGAGGCCGTCCTGGCCATGCACCTCTCGGTCGCGCCGACTCCACCCAAGGCATTGCGGGCGGAGATCCCGGTCGAGATCGAGGCCCAGATCCTGCGGGCGCTGGAGAAAGCGCCGAAATGGCGCCAGAACAGCGCGAACGAGGTGGTCCACGAGTTCCTGCAACGGGTAGGGGCGGGGCGAGTGGGGAAGCCAACCAGCGGACGTCGGCCCGTGGCCACGGCGGCCAAGGCCGGGGGACAACCCTCGCAGCGTCCGCGGGTGGGCACGCGGTGGATCGTCACCGCGATCGTCGGCGTGCTCCTCGTGCTCGCCGCCGCGTCATTCTGGGTGCTCTACCCTCGGTGGGCCCCGGAGGACACGTACCAGCCGCCGCCCCAACCGCAACCACGTCAGACGGTGATCCCTGAACCGGCGCCTGCGGAAGAATCCGAAAAGAGGGCGCCGGAGCTGCCGGCTCCACCTTCGCAGGCACAGCCGCGTCCGGAACGGGTGCTTCCGGAACCTCCGCCCAAGGAGAGGGAGGGGCTGGGAGAGACGAAACCCACGTCCCCCCCGACGGAAGGGAAGGTCAAATCCTCCCGGAGGACCCGACCTCCCGCGCCCCCGCAAGACGTCGCGCCCGGGACGAAGAGGGGGCCACGGGATGGCTCCGAAATCATCGATTGGCTCTTGAAGCAGCGATAACGCGAGAAGCACGACATGCGGCCCGGACTGGCAGAGGCTGCATCGCCCAATCGCCAGATTGCTAAGCTCCCCAATTACCCGATCTCCCGGTCTCCCACTTGCGGGGGCCTCTCTCCGCAAGACACTGGACAATTGCCGGCGCTGCCCGTACCATGAAGGCGCCGTTTAGCAGGCTGCTGAAAAAGGCCCATCTGCGACGTTGGAGCGCCTTGCCGCTCGCTGCGGCGTACTTCCAGTACGCCTCGCTCGGCCATCGGCACTCCGCCTTGCATCTGGGCCCTTTTGAGCAGCCTGGGGAAAAGCGAGGTTTTCCGCATCCTGCTAGGTTCCGACAGGCGCGGTTGGATGGCGTTGCGAAATTGGGCGCGCATCCTTGAGCGGCGTCGGAGGACAAGGGAGCGCAAATGTCACCCCAGGCCCATGAGGTTCTCGCTCAGGCGTTGAAATTGTCCCCCCTTGAGAAAGCCGAACTGGTCGAACGAATCCTGGATACGTTCTTGCTCCCGGAACGCAAGGCGATCGACGAACACTGGTCCGCCGAGGCGGAAGACCGGATCGACGCGTATGATCGGGGTGAGGTCGCGGCGAGATCGGTCATGGATGTCTTCGCGCGCATCGAACAGGGCGCAACCTGATGGAAGTCAGGATCCTTGCTCCTAACGCCTTCTCGCCTCCCACCTCACGTTTCACGCCTCACCCTTCACGCTCTCACGCCTCACGCCCCATCACCGTATCCTCATCCGCATAAGGCGGTGCGCAGCAGCAGAGGAACGTCAGTGGCTCCTGACCGACGTTCTGGATCGTGTGGCGGGTGCCCGGCGGGATCAAGATGCCGTCGCCCGGCCCGACCTCTCGCTGCTCGGCCCCAAGTGTCATCTGGCCGGCGCCCCGCAGGATATAGTAAATCTCCTCGGTGTGGGGATGCCGGTGCGCCTCCGTGGCGGCGCCGGGCGGGAGCGTGGCTTCCGCCAGGCTCTGGTGGACCGCGCTCGAATTGGTCCGATCCAAAATCGAGCGGATCTCCGACCCGTCCTTGGTGACGAACGGCGCGCTGTCTCTTCGATTGACGATCTCCACGTTGCGCTCCTCCGACCCCCGGGAATAGCCCGGAGCGGCAGACGGCACGCTAGCCCCCACGCGCCCGGACTGTCAACTCCTTTTGTCGAAGATCACTAGACACGAAAGACCTCCGTAACGGAGGCCTTTCGTGTCTTTCTTTGCATTGAGCCCTTCGCGTGACGGTTGCCTGTTACGGCACCGTGATGGTCGCCGAACCGGCGGCATTGATCCCCGAGCCGGGTGAGCTTGCCGTCAGCGTCGCCGTTCCTGGTCCGGCTGCCGTCACCGATGCCGCCACATTGGTGGTATTGTTTGCGATGGTCACAGCCACGGGGTCGGCAAGAACCGAGGTATTGCTGCTCGTCAAGGCCACACCGGTTGTCGCTGCGGCTCGCACATTCCCGATGTTGGGGTGATTGATATAGATATTGAAAGTGTCGGTGACCCCGTTGTTTATCGTCGTACTCAACCCCGAGAAGACAAATTGTGTTTGATTCACCCTCACCGGGATGACACCGGTGACGAAGCCGCCCGCCGTGGCGGTGAGCGTCACCCCCGTGGCGACGCTGCCGTCCCCGCTGAAGCCCGCCTCCCCGGTGCCGGCCAGGGTGTGGATGAAGCCGCCGGTGTCGATCTGGCGGATGCGGGATTCGCCGTATGCGGCGATGTAGAGGTTGCCGGCGGTATCCGCGCTGAGGCTGTAGGGGCCGTTGACGTACGCCTCGGTGGCCGGCCCCTCGTCCCCCAGCTTGTTGCCGCCGCCGGCATAGGTGGTGATGGTGCCGGTGGCATCCACCTTCCGGATCCGGTCGTTGTAGTAGTCGGCGAGGTAGACGACGGTGCCGCCCTCGGCTACCGCCACCCCGGTCGGGTAGTAGATCTGGGCGCTGGTGGCCGGGCCGCCGTCCCCCGTGGTGCCCGCCGTGCCGGTGCCGGCGATGGTGGTGATGATCCCGGTGGCGGCGTCGACCTTGCGGATCCGCTGGTTGCCGTAGTCCGCGATGTACAGGTTGTTCGCCGCATCCAGGGCGACATTGTACGGGGTGTAGAGCTGGGCGGCGGTGGCGAGGCCGCCGTCGCCGCTGTAGCCGGCCGTGCCGGTGCCGGCCACGGTGGTGATGATCCCGGTGGCGAGGTCCACCTTCCGGATCCGGTCGTTGTTGGAGTCGGCGATGTAGAGGGCGCTGGCGGCGACGCGGACCCCGTTGGGGCTGTAGAGCCGGGCGCTGGTGGCTTGGCCACCGTCGCCGCTGTAGCCCGCCGTGCCGGTGCCGGCGATGGTGGAGATGATCCCGGTGGCCGCAGTGATCTTCCGGACCCGGTGGTCGTTGTAGTCGGCGATGTAGACGTTGCCGCTCCCGTCCACCGCTATGCCCATCGGGTACTGGAACTGCGCGGCGGTGGCGAGGCCGCCGTCGCCGCTGTAGCCCGCCGTGCCGGTGCCGGCGATGGTGGAGAGGATGCCGGCGGCGGTGACCTTGCGGACCCGGTAGCCGTCGCGGTCGGCGATGTAGAGGTTCCCGGCCGTATCGCGGGCGACGGCCGTGGGCCCGTGCAACTTCGGGGGCTCCGCGGCGGTGGGGCCGCCGACGAGGTCGAAGAGGACGTAGTTGCTATTCGTCGGGATGGTGACGGTGAGGCTCCCGGTCCCGGCCGTGGTGGTGTTGGAGGGGGCCAGCGTCAGCACCGCCGGGTTCGCCGAGGTGAGGGTGACGTTTACCGGGGCGGTGGGGTTGGCCGCGAGCTGTACGTAGCCCTGGACCCGGGTCCCGGTCCCGGCGTTGAGCGGCGTGGTGTAGGTGCCCGCCTGGCCGGAGAAGAAGAACTGGGGACCCCGCACGTTGACGACGGGCGAGATGCCGGCGGCGATCCCGTTGGCGGCACCGGCGGTGATCTGGGCCGTGCCGGTGACGTTGTGCGTGCTGGCGGTGACCGCCCCGGAGGTCGCGTTATTGGCGATGGCCACGCTGGTCGGCACCGTCAGGACCGCCGCGTTGGTGCTGCCGAGCGTAACGGTGGTGGCAGCCGCCAGCCGCTGCCCGCTGCCGACGTTGGGGATCGACGCCTGGACGGTGACGGGCGTGGTGGTGGTCAAGGTCGTGAGGTCGGTGGCGACGCTGATCGTCCACGTGGTCTGCCCCACCCGGACCGGGATGATCGCGTCGGTGAAGCCGCCCGCCGTGGCGGTGAGCGTCACCCCCGTGGCGACGCTGCCGTCCCCGCTGAAGCCCGCCTCCCCGGTGCCGGCCAGGGTGTGGATGAAGCCGCCGGTGTCGATCTGGCGGATGCGGGATTCGCCGTATGCGGCGATGTAGAGGTTGCCGGCGGTATCCGCGCTGAGGCTGTAGGGGCCGTTGACGTACGCCTCGGTGGCCGGCCCCTCGTCCCCCAGCTTGTTGCCGCCGCCGGCATAGGTGGTGATGGTGCCGGTGGCATCCACCTTCCGGATCCGGTCGTTGTAGTAGTCGGCGAGGTAGACGACGGTGCCGCCCTCGGCTACCGCCACCCCGGTCGGGTAGTAGATCTGGGCGCTGGTGGCCGGGCCGCCGTCCCCCGTGGTGCCCGCCGTGCCGGTGCCGGCGATGGTGGTGATGATCCCGGTGGCGGCGTCGACCTTGCGGATCCGCTGGTTGCCGTAGTCCGCGATGTACAGGTTGTTCGCCGCATCCAGGGCGACATTGTACGGGGTGTAGAGCTGGGCGGCGGTGGCGAGGCCGCCGTCGCCGCTGTAGCCGGCCGTGCCGGTGCCGGCCACGGTGGTGATGATCCCGGTGGCGAGGTCCACCTTCCGGATCCGGTCGTTGTTGGAGTCGGCGATGTAGAGGGCGCTGGCGGCGACGCGGACCCCGTTGGGGCTGTAGAGCCGGGCGCTGGTGGCTTGGCCACCGTCGCCGCTGTAGCCCGCCGTGCCGGTGCCGGCGATGGTGGAGATGATCCCGGTGGCCGCAGTGATCTTCCGGACCCGGTGGTCGTTGTAGTCGGCGATGTAGACGTTGCCGCTCCCGTCCACCGCTATGCCCATCGGGTACTGGAACTGCGCGGCGGTGGCGAGGCCGCCGTCGCCGCTGTAGCCCGCCGTGCCGGTGCCGGCGATGGTGGAGAGGATGCCGGCGGCGGTGACCTTGCGGACCCGGTAGCCGTCGCGGTCGGCGATGTAGAGGTTCCCGGCCGTATCGCGGGCGACGGCCGTGGGCCCGTGCAACTTCGGGGGCTCCGCGGCGGTGGGGCCGCCGACGAGGTCGAAGAGGACGTAGTTGCTATTCGTCGGGATGGTGACGGTGAGGCTCCCGGTCCCGGCCGTGGTGGTGTTGGAGGGGGCCAGCGTCAGCACCGCCGGGTTCGCCGAGGTGAGGGTGACGTTTACCGGGGCGGTGGGGTTGGCCGCGAGCTGTACGTAGCCCTGGACCCGGGTCCCGGTCCCGGCGTTGAGCGGCGTGGTGTAGGTGCCCGCCTGGCCGGAGAAGAAGAACTGGGGACCCCGCACGTTGACGACGGGCGAGATGCCGGCGGCGATCCCGTTGGCGGCACCGGCGGTGATCTGGGCCGTGCCGGTGACGTTGTGCGTGCTGGCGGTGACCGCCCCGGAGGTCGCGTTATTGGCGATGGCCACGCTGGTCGGCACCGTCAGGACCGCCGCGTTGGTGCTGCCGAGCGTAACGGTGGTGGCAGCCGCCAGCCGCTGCCCGCTGCCGACGTTGGGGATCGACGCCTGGACGGTGACGGGCGTGGTGGTGGTCAAGGTCGTGAGGTCGGTGGCGACGCTGATCGTCCACGTGGTCTGCCCCACCCGGACCGGGATGATCGCGTCGGTGAAGCCGCCCGCCGTGGCGGTGAGCGTCACCCCCGTGGCGACGCTGCCGTCCCCGCTGAAGCCCGCCTCCCCGGTGCCGGCCAGGGTGTGGATGAAGCCGCCGGTGTCGATCTGGCGGATGCGGGATTCGCCGTATGCGGCGATGTAGAGGTTGCCGGCGGTATCCGCGCTGAGGCTGTAGGGGCCGTTGACGTACGCCTCGGTGGCCGGCCCCTCGTCCCCCAGCTTGTTGCCGCCGCCGGCATAGGTGGTGATGGTGCCGGTGGCATCCACCTTCCGGATCCGGTCGTTGTAGTAGTCGGCGAGGTAGACGACGGTGCCGCCCTCGGCTACCGCCACCCCGGTCGGGTAGTAGATCTGGGCGCTGGTGGCCGGGCCGCCGTCCCCCGTGGTGCCCGCCGTGCCGGTGCCGGCGATGGTGGTGATGATCCCGGTGGCGGCGTCGACCTTGCGGATCCGCTGGTTGCCGTAGTCCGCGATGTACAGGTTGTTCGCCGCATCCAGGGCGACATTGTACGGGGTGTAGAGCTGGGCGGCGGTGGCGAGGCCGCCGTCGCCGCTGTAGCCGGCCGTGCCGGTGCCGGCCACGGTGGTGATGATCCCGGTGGCGAGGTCCACCTTCCGGATCCGGTCGTTGTTGGAGTCGGCGATGTAGAGGGCGCTGGCGGCGACGCGGACCCCGTTGGGGCTGTAGAGCCGGGCGCTGGTGGCTTGGCCACCGTCGCCGCTGTAGCCCGCCGTGCCGGTGCCGGCGATGGTGGAGATGATCCCGGTGGCCGCAGTGATCTTCCGGACCCGGTGGTCGTTGTAGTCGGCGATGTAGACGTTGCCGCTCCCGTCCACCGCTATGCCCATCGGGTACTGGAACTGCGCGGCGGTGGCGAGGCCGCCGTCGCCGCTGTAGCCCGCCGTGCCGGTGCCGGCGATGGTGGAGAGGATGCCGGCGGCGGTGACCTTGCGGACCCGGTAGCCGTCGCGGTCGGCGATGTAGAGGTTCCCGGCCGTATCGCGGGCGACGGCCGTGGGCCCGTGCAACTTCGGGGGCTCCGCGGCGGTGGGGCCGCCGACGAGGTCGAAGAGGACGTAGTTGCTATTCGTCGGGATGGTGACGGTGAGGCTCCCGGTCCCGGCCGTGGTGGTGTTGGAGGGGGCCAGCGTCAGCACCGCCGGGTTCGCCGAGGTGAGGGTGACGTTTACCGGGGCGGTGGGGTTGGCCGCGAGCTGTACGTAGCCCTGGACCCGGGTCCCGGTCCCGGCGTTGAGCGGCGTGGTGTAGGTGCCCGCCTGGCCGGAGAAGAAGAACTGGGGACCGGTGTTCATGACCTTGACTGTGGCTGTATCGGTTCCGACGCCGCCGTCCTTGTCGGTGACTGACAAGGTCACCGTGTACGTGCCGCCTGTCTCGAACTCGTGCGTTGGGGTGAGCGTTCCGGTGACCGGCGCAGTGCCGTCGCCGAAATCCCAGCTAACGGTATACGGGCCGTCGTTCGTTCCGAGATCGGTGAAGGTGCCGTTAAAGTTGAGGGGTCTCCACCGCAACCACCCGATCTTGTCCGGCATTGACGGTCGGTACGGCATTATTGACCGTAACCGTAAGTCCGGCGCTGTTGATGGCCCCGATGGAGTCGGTCACCGTGAGGGTGACGGTGTAGACGCCATTATCCGCATAGATGTGGCACGGAGTTAACCCGAAAGCGGTGCCGCCGTCGCCGAAGCTCCAGGAGTATGTCGTGATCGGCCAATCGCCAGGTATTGACCCACTCCCGTTAAAGCAAACCTGCGCACCCTCGTTAGCGGTCTGGTTCGAGCCGGGGACAGCCGTGGGCCCGCGATACGACGGAGCGACGGTTGCCGTCGCAACGTCGTTTCCGGCGTTGGTATCCGTCGGAGAAGATGCGGTCCTGGTTGCTGTATTCGTGTACGTCCCACCGGCTACGACCGTCGCCACAACCTGCAGCGATGCGCTTTGTGCGGCGTTCAGATTCCCGACACTCCAAATCCCGGTGGTATTGGTGTACGCGCCCTGACTCGCGGTCGATGAGGCAAACAGATAACCGTTCGGAAGCTGATCGGTGATCTGCACTCCCGTGGCGTTCGACGGACCGGTGTTGGTGACTGTGATAGTGAACGTGACGTTCGTTCCGACTACGGGAACGGGATTGTTGACCGTCTTGGTCACGGCGATATCGGCGGACGACGCAAGGATCGTCGTCGGGTTGCTCGCCGTGTTGTTGCCGGGAGTCGCGTCCCCGCCGCCCGCCACGGTTGCCGTGTTGGTTACATTGGCCGGAGCGTTGGCCGCCACGTTGACCGTCAACGTGATCGCCGGATAGCTGGCGCTGGCAGCGAGGGCGTCGCTCCGGGTGCAGGGACCCGCCGGCTGCGTGCAGGTCCAACCGGTGCCCGCGAGGGCGGTCGCCGTCAGGCCGGTCGGCACGGTGTCGGTCACCGTCACGGGTGCGGTGGTCGGGCCGGAGCCGATGTTGGACACGGCGAGCGTGTAGGTGGCCCCGATCTGGCCCTGGGTGAAGTTACCGGTGTGGGTCTTCGAGATCGTGAGGTCGGCCTGGGCGACCGGCGTTACCGTCACGGTGGCGCTGTTGTTCGCCGCGTTCGGGTCCGTGGGGGTCGACGCGGTGATGGTGGCCGTGTTGATGTAGGTGCCCGTGGCGAGGACCGTGCCGGTGAGCCCGAGCGTGGCGCTCGCGGCGTTGGCCAGAGACCCCAGGCTCCAGAACCCGGTGGTGCTGTTGTAAGTCCCTACGCTGGGGGCGACCCCAACGAAGGTGTACCCAGACGGGAGCAAATCCGTCACCGCAACCCCGGTGGCGTTGGCGGGGCCACTATTCGTCACGGTCACGGTGAAGGTGACGTTCTGCCCCACCGAGGGGGTCAGGGTGCTCGCGGTCTTGGTCACCGCCAGGTCGGCCGTGGCGACCGGCGTCACCGTTGTTGGATCCGTGGCCGTGTTGTTTGCGGTGTTGGCTTCCCCGCCGCCCGCCACGGTCGCACGTGTTGGTCACGCTGGCCGGGGCGTTGCTGGCGACGTTCACCGTTAGAAGAATCTGCGAGTAATTGGTACCCGGCTGCAGAACGTCGCTACGAGTGCATGTCAGGGTCCCGAGGGTGCAGTTCCAGCCGGATCCGCCGCTGATGTTCGTGGCCGTGAGTCCCGTCGGAAGAGTATCGGTCACGGTCACGGTCCCGCTTGTCGGGCCGGGGCCGGCGTTCCCCACGGTGATCGTGTACGTCGCCCCAGTCTGGCCCTGCGTGAAGCTGCCCGTGTGGGTCTTGGTGATCGTCAGGTCGGCAACTGGCGTGATCGCCGTCACGTCACTGGCGGTGTTGTTGGCCGCGTTGGTGTCGCCGTTCCCCGAAACAGTCGCCGTGTTCGTCACACTGGCCGGAGCGTTGGCCGCCACATTCACGGTGAGGGTGAGGGCCGGATAGCTCCCGCCGACCGCCAAGGCGTCGCTGCGGGTACAGGTGAGCGTGCCGAGCGTACAACTCCAACCCGTTCCTGCGATAGCCGTTGCGGTCAGGCCCGTCGGCAGCGTATCGGTCACGGTTACTGTTCCGCTCGTGGCAGCACTCCCGCTGTTGGAGACCGTAATCGTGTACGTGGCCCCCGTCTGGCCCTGAGTGAAGTTGCCGGTGTGGGCCTTGGAGATCGCCAGGTCGGGGCCAGTCACCGTGATACTTCTCGTCCCCACACCGGTGGTCACGAAACCTGGGATGGTGGCCTGGACCTGGACGGTTCCGGGAAGGAGCGCGTCGAAGGCTACACCGCCGTCAGCCACGGTGCCGGGAGACGTCGCCGACCCGACGGCGATGGTGACGGTGCGCGTCTGGGCGGAGCCGGCCAAGGTCGTGAGCTGGGCTACCCCGGCCGGGTTGCTGTTGATGAGACTCAGGTTCGCCGTGATGGGCACCCCGCCGGCGCGGATTTCCTGGACGTTGCGCACCGTGGTATCGCCTGGCTCGGCCCAACCGAGGCGCACGTAGAACGGGTCATCGGCGGAGAGCGTGGTCGGGGTTTCCGACAGGTCAAGGATATCCACCCCTGGCTGGCGCACGTTCACGCCACCGGTGCCACTCGTGAAGTTCGTGGCCGACGCGGTGAGCGTCGCGGCGTTCCCCGCCTGCCCCTCCACTCCCTGGACGTAGTAGGTGAAGCTCTGTTGCCCTGCGGTCCTCGCGATGTCGATGAAGGCCGTGCCCGCGGTGGTGGCGTTGGGTGAAACCAGGACCACGGCGGCGTTACTGCTCTGGATTCGGACGGTCACCCCTCCAGTTGGGGCCGGCGCGCCCAGGTCCCCCGTGAAGGCACCGCGCTGGAGCCCCGCCCCGACGTCGGTTGGCAGGGTCGGCAACGTGATGGTCCCCAGCGTATCGTTGTCTGCGATCGTCACGGTCGCAGCACTCGGTGCGCCAATAGTGTACGCCGCGTTCGCGGCAAGGGTGAGAATGGCGGTTTCCGGACCTTCGAAGACGCTGTCGTCGATTGGCGTGATCGTGATGGTATTGGAAGCCTGTCCGGCAGCGATGGTAACGGTCCCTGTCAGGTTCTGATAGTCGGTGCTGTTAGTCGCCATGCCCCCGATCGTGTAGCTTACGGTAAGAGCGCTCGTCGTCGAGCCAGTTCGACTCACCGTGAACACCCCCGGATCCAAATTGGTCTCCGCGGCGTTGGCGTCCGTGGCGGTGATCGTGACGACGGGCAGCGCCGTCACCGTCACCGTGAACGTCCGGGTGACAGTGTTCACGCCCCCGTTGGCCGTGCCGCCATTATCCTGCACGGTCACCGTCACGGTGGCACTACCGCTCTGGCCCGCCACCGGGGTGAAGGTGAGGCTGCCGGTCGCGTTCGGGCTGGTGTAGGTCACGGTGGGGTTGGGGATCAGCGCCAGGTTGTTCGAGGTCGCGGTCACGGTCAGCGACCTGGGTCTCGTTCGGGCCCGCGCTGATGCCGGTGAGGTTGACCGTCTGCGGGCCGGCATTCTCGGCGATGCTCAGGTTGCCGATCGCATCCAGCGTCGGCGGCGTCGTTGACCGCCGTCACCGTCACCGTGAAGGTGCGGACGACCGTGTTCACGCCGCCGTTGGCCGTTCCGCCGTCATCGGTGACCGTCACCGTGATCGTCGCCGCCCCGAATGGCGTTCGCCACCGGGGTGAAGGTCAGGGTGCCGGTCGCGTTCGGGCTGGTGTAGGTCACCGTCGGGTTCGGGATCAGCGCCGGGTTGCTCGGACGTCGCCGTCACGGTCAGCGTCTGGCTCTCGTTGCGGACCCGGCGCTGATGCCCGTGAGGGTCACCGTCTGCGGGCCGGCGTCCTCGTTGACGGTCAGGGGCCCGACGAGATCCAGCGTCGGCGGATCGTTGACCGCAGTCACCGTCACCGTGAACGTCCGCACGACGTGTCCACCCCGCCGTTGGCCGTGCCACCGTCATCCTGGACAGTCACCGTAATCGTAGCCGCCCCACTGGCGTTCGCCACCGGGGTGAAGGCGAGGCTGCCCGTGGCGTTCGGACTGGTGTAGGTCACCGTGGGATCCGGGATCAGCGCCAGGTTGTTCGAAGTCGCCGTCACCGTCAGAACCTGGGTCTCGTTCGGGCCCGCGCTGATGCCGGTGAGGGTGACCGTCTGCGGGCCGGCGTCCTCGATGACCGTCCGGTCGGCGATCAGGTCGAGGATCGGCGGATCGTTGACCGCACCGCGCTCACCGTGAAGGTGCGGGTGACGGTGTTCACGCCCCCGTTGGCCGTGCCGCCGTCGTCGCACCGTCACCGTGATGGTGGCCCTGCCGCTCTGCCCCGCCCCCGGGGTGAAGGCGAGGCTGCCGGTGGCGTTCGGGCTGGTGTAGGTCACCGTGGGATCGGGGATCAGCGCCAGGTTGTTCGAGGTCGCGGTCACCGTCAGGACTGGGTCTCCCTCGGGCCCGCCCTGATGCCGGTGAGGTTGACCGTCTGTGGGCCGGCGTTCTCGGCGATGCTCAGGTTGCCGATCGCGTCGAGGGTCGGGGCGTCGTTGACCGCGGTGACGGTCACGGTGAAGGTGCGGACGAACGTGTCCACGCCGCCGTTGGCGGTCCCGCCGTTATCCTGGACAGTTACCGTGATCGTAGCCGCCCCACTGGCGTTCGCCACCGGGGTGAAGGCGAGGCTGCCCGTGGCATTCGGACTCGTGTAGGTCACCGTGGGATTTGGGATCAGCGCCAGGTTGTTCGAAGTGGCACTCACCGTCAGAACCTGGGTCTCGTTCGGACCCGCGCTGATGCCGGTGAGGTTGACGGTCTGCGGACCGGCATCCTCGAGGATCGACCGGTCGGCGATCAGGTCGAGGGTGGGCGCCAGGTTGGCCGCCGGAAGAATCGTCGTTGGGTCCGTGGCCGTATTGTTATTCGGGTTCACGTCTCCGCCGCCCGCCACGGTTGCCGTGTTGGTCTCGTTGGCCGGGGCGTTGCTGGCGACGGTGACGGTGAGGGTGATCGCGGGATAGCTCTGCCCCGCGGCCAGGGCGCCGCTCCGCTCACAGGACAGCGGCGTCAGGGTGCAGTTCCAGCCGTCGGTGGGGCCGGCGCCGAAGGCGGTCGCCGTGAGGCCGGTCGGGAGTGTGTCGGTCACCGTCACGGTTCCGGCGGTCGGACCTGCGCCGACGTTTCTCACGGTGATGGCGTAAGTTGCCCCAGTCTGGCCCTGCGTGAAGTTCCCAGTGTGGGTCTTTGCGATCGTGAGATCGGGCCCGCTTCCGATCGTCGTCACATCACTCGCCGCGTTGTTGGCAGTGTTGAGTTCCCCGCCTCCCGCCACCGTCGCCGTGTTGGTCACGCTGGCCGGCGCACTATTGGCCACATTCACCGTCAGATTGATCGGGGGATAGTTGCCGCCACTGGCCAGGAGGTCGCTTCGGGTGCAGGGGCCCGCCGGCTGCGCACAGGTCCAGCCGGTGCCCGCGATGCCCGTCGCGGTCAAACCGGTCGGCACGGTCTCGGTCACCGTCACGGTTCCAGCCGTGGGGCCGGGGCCGATGTTGCTCACCGTGATGCTGTATGTCGCTCCGTCCTGGCCTTGGGAAAAGGTGCCGGTGTGGGTCTTGGTGATTGTGAGGTCGGATGGCCCCGCCGTCACCGTGAAGGCGTTGGCCAGGGTGACGATTTCGGCGTTGGTGGTGACGGTGAGACTGCGGGCACCCGTCGCCGCGTCGGCCGCGATGGTGAGGTTGGCCGTCAGGCTGGTGACGCTAGCCACCGTGACGCTGTTCACCGTGATCCCGGCGCCGACGCTCGCCGTGGTGGTATTCTGGACCCAGTTGGTGTTCTGGCCGGTGACGGCCACGTTGAGGTTGGTCGCGCCCTGCGGACCGGTGTTGGGATTCACGAGGGTGATAACGGGGGCGCCCGCCGTCACCGTGAAGGCCATCCCGGTACTCCACGGCCCGTAGCCCAGACTGTTCCACGTCTGGATCCACCACGTCGCCGCGCCGGTCGCGAGGGCCGTGCTGGGCGTATAACTGCAGGCCCCTGTGCCGGCCGCGCACCCCGCCTGGGCGGCGGTCACCCACTGCTTGACCTTCCCCGCCTGGGCGCTGTCGGTCACCCAGAGTTCATACCAGGTGGCGCCGGATACGGCGTTCCAGGTGTAGGTCGGGGTGGCCGTACTCACGGCCCCGTTCGGACTCACTAGCGTGGCGGCCAGGGGCGGCGTGCCCGCCGTCACCGTGAAGGCCATCCCGGTACTCCACGGCCCGTAGCCCAGACTGTTCCACGTCTGGATCCACCACGTCGCCGCGCCGGTCGCGAGGGCCGTGCTGGGCGTATAACTGCAGGCCCCTGTGCCGGCCGCGCACCCCGCCTGGGCGGCGGTCACCCACTGCTTGACCTTCCCCGCCTGGGCGCTGTCGGTCACCCAGAGTTCATACCAGGTGGCGCCGGATACGGCGTTCCAGGTGTAGGTCGGGGTGGCCGTACTCACGGTCCCGTTCGGACTCACTAGCGTGGCGGCCAGGGGCGGCGTGCCCGCCGTCACCGTAACCGTCACGGTCGCCGGGATGCTTTCGACAAACCCGTCGTTGACGATCAGTTGCGCGACGTAGGTTCCAGTTAGATCGGTGACAAAGGTTGGGTTGACGAGATTGGTCGCAGACAGCGTGGCCGAACTTCCAGCCGGCGTGCTGAGTAGAGACCATCTGAAGCGGAGTGCGTTGCCATCCACGTCCGAGGAGGCACTGCCGTCAAGTTGGACGGTGCCGCCGGCTGCGACCGTCTGGTTTGGTCCTGCGTTCGCGACGGGGGCGGAGTTCTGGGTGGAGATCGTGACCGTCACGGGGGCGCTATTGACGAACCCGTCGTTCACAATCAACTGGACAACGTATGTACCGAAGACGTCGGCCGTGAAGGTCGGGCTGATCGTGGTCGGATTGGACAGGATAGCCGTGCTGCCTGTTGGCGCGCTGGCGAAGGACCACTGGTAGGTCAGCGGATTGCCATCCGCATCGGCGGAGGCGCTGGCGTTGAGTTGGACTATGTTACCCGTGAAGACCGTCTGGTTCGGCCCGGCATTGGCGACCGGCGGGGTGTTGAGTGTCGTGGTGGTGACCGTTGCCGGGGCACTATCGACCTTGCCGTCGTTGACGATCAGTTGGGCGATATACGTGCCCGGCGTATCGGCAACGAACGTCGGGTTGACGATGCTGGTCGCCGACAGCGCCGCCGTGCTTCCGGTCGGCTTGGTGGTGAGCGACCACTTGTAGGTGAGCGGGTCGCCGTCGACGTCCGTGGAGTTCGCGCCGTTCAATTGCACGGTCGCGCCCACCGCGACCGTCTGGTTCGGCCCGGCATTGGCGACCGGCGGGGTGTTGAGTGTCGTGGTGGTGACCGTTGCCGGGGCACTATCGACCTTGCCGTCGTTGACGATCAGTTGGGCGATATACGTGCCCGGCGTATCGGCAACGAACGTCGGGTTGACGATGCTGGTCGCCGACAGCGCCGCCGTGCTTCCGGTCGGCTTGGTGGTGAGCGACCACTTGTAGGTGAGCGGGTCGCCGTCGACGTCCGTGGAGTTCGCGCCGTTCAATTGCACGGTCGCGCCCACCGCGACCGTCTGGTTCGGCCCGGCATTGGCGACCGGGGCAGAGTTCTGCGTATCAATGGTGACCGTTGCCGGGGCACTATCGACCTTGCCGTCGTTGACGATCAGTTGGGCGATATACGTGCCCGGCGTATCGGCAACGAACGTCGGGTTGACGCTGTGGATATTCTGAAGTGTCGTCGTACTCTCCAGCGGCAGGCTGTCCAGCGACCATGTGAACGTGAGTGGGTCGCCGTCGGGATCACTCGAACCCGAGCCGTCCAAGGTCACGGTCGTCTCGACGAACACGGTCTGATGTGGTCCGGCGTTCGCGATCGGCCGCGAGTTGATCGTCGAGATCTGGACATCATCGGGCGCGCTGTCGACAGTTCCATCATTGACGATGAGTCGCACAACATACGGGCCGGCAACGTCAACGACAAAGCGGGGGTTGATTGAAGTGGGGTTCTGGAGCGAGGTGGAGCTCCCGGCAGGCGTGGAAACGAAGGACCACGAATAGACCAGCGAGTTGCCATCCGGGTCGCTCGAACCGGAGCCGTTCAGGGTAACGGTCGCTCCCAATGCGACCGTCTGGTCCGGGCCCGCATTTGCTGTTGGCGGGCTATTCCCACTGACGGCGCACCCGGGGAGGGTGCACCTGGTCACGCAGATACGGGCGTCCAGCACCGTGATTGTCCCATCGTGATCGGCATCGCGCGGATCGTTCGGACCCGTTGCGGGCTTATTGCGAGCCGCGATGATAAGATTGATGTCGGTGAGGTTGATGACGCCGTCGTTATTGACGTCGCAGACGACCGCCGCGTGGGCAGCTTGACCGAACAGCCCCAGTAGCATGACCAAGAGAATGACGCGCAAGCTGAATTTCCCGGTGGTATCCATTGCCGTCTCCCCTTACAACGCTGTTCGGCCAATGATGAAATGGTCGACAGGCTTCATCCGTTCATGCCACACCTATTCCTGACGAGCCTGGAGAACAAGGCACCCACGTGGCGACGTGTATGAGATTGCCCTAGCCCAAAGGGGTGTGCGCCGATCGGAAAACGGTCCGTGGAATGGGAGTAATGGTGAGGGGAAGGACCTTCCGAGGAACTGCGTGAAGAAGAAAAAACTCGCCCTACCAGCCGCCAGCTGTCTTCAAGGGCTTGCGCCACGCGGCACGAACACCGCGAAGACACACACGCACCCCATTCCCGCCTGCCGTGCAGCAGCACGAACGCTGGGCGGCGGAACCGGCAGTTTCGATCATTCCCTTGGGGTACGAAAAACCAGGGCCTCAGCCCTGGCGACGACGCTTCCAGGCCGCGAGGCCTAATCCCGCGAGTCCGGATGAGAGCAACAGGAGCGTGGCGGGCTCGGGGACGGGGGCGACATTGACAGACCCGTGGCCCACATGGTCGGGGACGAGTTTCGAGCCTTGGGCGTCGGCGAATAGAAAATCGGAGAACTCAAGCGGGCTGTATCCAACCGAGATGGGATCGAAGTAGAGCGTGGCCAATGTGAACTTTGGGGCCTGAAGCCAATTCAGAACTGACGCCGAGTTCACGGAGAGCTCGAAGAGGTTCACGGTGCCAACGCCGAGATCGGTAAGCTTGATACTCCCCAACCCGAAGAGATCGAGTTGATCTCCACGTTTGGGGTCGCCGAATACAACATTGCTCAACTTCAAGATGCTTGGGTCGAACGTGACGTCGAGGTCAAACCCGCCGAGTGATGGGGCGCCGGTCCCCCATAGTCGAGATGATAATCCGGATATCTGCAGTGCAACGCTGAGGGGGTCGCCGACGTTAACAGTCTGCGACGAGGGCACAAAGTTGATTGCAATATACGGTTCGCATGAGAAGAGCGCTTCCGCCCAAGGCGCCGCAATAGCCAGCATCAACGACACGAACATGGCCGCCGTCAGGGCCCGTCTCATGGCGTTCTCCTCTTCGCGGCTATCCGTCCATGCCTTTTTTCGGTTCCCCAATCTTCTTGATAACCTCAAAGACCTATAGTTACGAACGCTCCACCATCTGTCGTCCGTTGACGAGAAATCAACCATTCGTTATGCATATTTCATGCGATAGCGTTCAGGGACGCTTCTGGCGTGATGCAACTATACGTGTTATCTGGATTTTCTCGATGCGCAGCGCACGAGGCCTGGTTTCCGTATGATTCCAGAAATGTAAGAAAACCCGACGCCGTCTCTGACGACCCGAGACGCCTTCGCGCCCATCTACTGACGTGGAACGCAATCTTGATGATTCGTTGCGCGTTAGGCGCGTCGTAAAAACAGGAGGTGTAAACTCGACGGACGGTCCCGACCTTGCGATGAAAGTTTCCGACACCTTCTGTGCTTCAGTCGTACGCTCGGATTCTCGTGAACAGTGGTGACGCCTTGTTGGATCTCAGTGCGCCAGCTTTCAGGCCACGGGGCCCGAGAGAATTCTCGCATCGGGCCGGAAACGGCCAGAATGGGGGTTGACAGGTCTGAAGTGGGGCGGTACAAGGGACCAATCGGAGGGCATCTCGCCTTCCTGAGCCGTTGCCAAAGAATAATTTGACCGGAGAAATTTCGAAACGGCATAAGGAGCCGTAACGAAATTCCAAAAAATGGACAAGGTATTTCGTAACGGCTCCTAATCGCATGGGTGATCCCGGCATGTAAAATCGCCTGCCCTGGGCACGTTTCCCGGGGCCGATGCATCGGAAGGGTTGTCAACGGCATGGCCAGCCGCCGCGACGTCAGTTTCTATCGAGATCTTCTCCACAAGCCAGTGGTGGATTGCGACGGCTTTCCGATCGGCGCCCTGCTGGATCTGTCCACCGACCCGGTCAACCCCACCCCAGAACACGCCTGCGTTCGGCATTTGGTCGTCCGGCCCCACCGATTCGGACGACAGGTTCCGGCCAATGGTACCGGGAAGCCACTTGTCGTCCCCTGGGCGCTGGTCGCCTCGCTGGAGCCCCGTTCCATCCGCCTGCGGCAGACCAGCCAGGATCTTGGCCCGGCCACCCTGGGCGGTACCGAGGTCCTGCTCCACAAACACATCCTGGACCAGCAGATCGTGGATTGCCGCGGGTCCAAACTCCAGCGGGTGAACGACATCACCATGGCGTTCTCCGACGGGACGCTGTGCCTCTGGGGGATGGACACCGGCATCCGCGGATTCCTGACCCGCCTCGGTTTTCACTGGGGCCTCTTGGCTCTGCTGCGGCCGCTGCACACGCGGCTCCACCACCACGTGATCCGGTGGGAGTGTGTGGACCGGGTCGAGCCGGCCCGCGGCTGGATTCGCCTGCGAGTCTCCTGGGACGAGATTCAGTCCACCGACCGTCACGCCTCTCAACCACCGGACGCATAGATCGGACCGCCATGCCTTCCCTGTCCTTCACCCAGCTCCGGCACCGCCCCGTCCACGATTCCGAGGGGACCGAGATCGGGCGCCTCGAGGATCTCTTTGTCCTCCCGCTCGGGACCCGGCCGCAGGTGACCAAATTCAGCCTCCGCCGGCCGGATCGCGACGAGTGGATTCTCCCCTGGGCCAGCGTCGCCGAGGTGCCCGAGACCACCGACCGGCCCGTCCGGTTGCGGAATCCCCTCGCAGGCCTCAGCCCCGTGGCACTCCGGGCCGAGGAGGTTCCCCTGGGAAAGACCGTCCTGGACAAGAAGGTCGTGGACACGGCGCGAAAGAAGGTGGTCCGGGTCAACGACATCGAGCTCGCCGAATTCGAGGGCGGCCTCCAGGTCACGGGGATCGAAGGGGGTCTGCGGGGCATCCTGCGGCACCTCCGCTCCGAGGGATTCGCCGAACGGTTGGCCGGCCTGTTCGGGAAGCCCCTCCCCCACGACGTGGTCCCCTGGGAGGTGGTGGACCCGATCGAGACCGAGCTCAGCCGGGCCAAGCGGCACGCGGTGTACACCAAGCTGGCCAAGCTTCACCCCGCCGACATCGCCGACATCATGGAAGAGCTGACGCCCGGCGAGCGAGCCGCCGTGCTGGCGACGCTGGACGAAGCCACCGCGGCCGAGACCATCACCGAGGCCCAGCCCGAGGTCCAGGCCTCCATGGTCCAGATGATGGAGCCGGAAAAGGCGGCGGACATCCTGGAGGAGATGGAGCCGGACGAGGCGGCGGACATCCTGAGCGACCTGCCAGAGGCCAAGGCCGAGGAGCTGCTCGAGACCATGGAACCGGCCGAGGCCCAGGAGGTCGAGGAGCTCCTCGAACACGAGGAGGACACCGCCGGCGGCCTGATGACCACAGAACACGTGGCCTTCCGCCCGGCGCTCACGGCGGGTGAGGCGATCAAGCGGATCCGCGAGGAGGCCAAGGACGCCGAGACCATCTACTACCTGTACGTGACGGACCATCAGGAACGCTTGCTGGGCGTGTTCAGCCTTCGCGAGCTGATCTTGGCCGATCCGGGCCAGCGCCTGGAGCAGCTCATGCACGCCGAGGTGGTCAGCGTCCGACCGGACACCGCACTGCGCGAGGTCGCGGAGCTTCAGACCAAGTACAACCTGTTGGCCCTGCCGGTGGTGGGCGGCGAGGGTGAGTTGCTCGGGATCATCACCGTGGACGATGTCCTGAACCTCATCCTGCCGATGATATGGAAGAAGCGGGCAGTACGAAAATTCATCTAGCGGTCGCGGGGTCGCTCGTCGATTCGCGGCCGCGGCCGCCCCGAGCGTTCAGGGCGCGGCCTCGTTGGCGTTCGGTTGCCGGGCGTCGGGAGTGCGCGGTACGCCATGCCGGTCCGAATGACTCGCATCCGACGCCGGATCCTCCTCTTCCTCGCGGTGATGGGGCCGGGGATCATCACCGCCAGCGTGGACCAGGACGCCGGCGGGATCACCACCTACTCGGTGGCCGGGGCGCAGTTCGGCTACACGCACCTCTGGTCGCTGCCGCTCATCATCCTGGCCCTGGCCGTGGTCCAGGAGATGGGCACCCGGATGGGCGTGGTAACCGGCCGGGGACTGGCCGATCTCATCCGCGAGCGATTTGGGGTTCGGTTCACCTTGATCGCCATGGCGATCCTGGTGCTGGCGAACGTGGCCAACACCGCCTCCGAGTTCGCGGGCGTCGCCGCCAGCCTTGAGATCTTCGGCATCAGCCGTCTCTGGTCGGTCCCGTTCGCCGCGGTCTTGGTCTTTTGCCTGGTCGCGCAAGGCACCTACAAGGCCATCGAGCGGATCTTCCTGGTGGCCAGCGCGGTCTACGCGGTGTACTTCCTCTCCGCCTTCCTGGCCGATCCGCCGTGGGCGACGATCCTGCGTCAGACCGTCCGGCCGACCTTCTCGCTCCAAGGCGGCTACCTCACCACGCTGATCACCATCGTCGGAACCACCATCGCCCCCTGGATGCAGTTCTACCTGCAGTCCGCCATCGTGGACAAGGGCATCCGGTTGCGCGACCTCCGCTGGGCCAGGCTGGACGCCTACATCGGCAGCGTCGCGGCCGGCCTGATCGCCTTCTTCATCATCGTCGCCTGCGGCGCCACCCTGTATCCGAACGGGATCCGGGTCGAGAGCGCCAAGGACGCCGCGCTCGCCCTGGAGCCGTTCGCCGGCCGGTACGCCACGATCCTGTTCGCCTTTGGCCTGCTCAACGCCTCGATCTTTTCCGCCGCCATCCTTCCTCTGTCCACCGCCTACGCCGTCTGCGAGGCGCTCGGCTGGGAGACCGGCGTGGACCGCCGCCCCAAGGAGGCGCCCGGCTTCTTCACCATCTTCACCCTGATGATCCTGGTGGGGGCGATCCCGATCCTCCTCCCTCGCGCACCGCTCGTCGCGATCATGTTCTGGTCGCAAACCCTCAACGGCGTCCTTCTCCCGTTGGTCCTGATGGTCATGCTGAAGCTGATCAACGACCCCGGCCTGATGGGACGCCACGTGAATACGGTGCCGTTCAATCTCGTCGCCTGGGGCACCGCGGCCGTCATGACGGCGCTGAGCGTTCTCCTGCTGATCACCAGCGTCGTGTGACAGGCTGCTGAAAAAGGCCCATCTGCTGCGTTGGTTCGCTTAGGCACTCGTTGCGGCGTACCCGGAGTACGCCTTGACCCACCTTCGGTGGGTACCCCGCCTTGCGCTCGCCGCCTTGCATATGGACCTTTTTGAGCAGTCTGTCTGTTCGCTGATCGCTGATTTCTGATTGCTGACCTCTGACTTCTGACCGCTGAGAGCTGAAAGCTGATCGCTGATTGCTAAGAGAATTGCGTTGGCCCGTCTGGGGAATCCTGGTATCCTCGGCCGCGACTTTCGGCGATCAGGCCACCTGGCAATTGGGAGAGATAGGCAATCTGGTGATTAGGCGATTTGGCAATTTGGAGTTGCCGAATTACCTGATTGCCAAATTGCCCAGTCGCCAAGTTGCCCAGTCGCCAAGTTGCCGAAACCCCCAACCCCCCACCTATTGAGCGGCCGATGGCACCCGGGGTCCCGCCAAAACGGTACGCCATCCGCGACTGGCCCGAAGGGGAACGGCCCCGCGAGCGACTGCTCGCCGAGGGGGCGCGCCACCTGACCACCGCGGAACTCCTGGCCATCGTCCTGCGGACGGGTTCGCGGGGGCGGAGTGCCGTGGACGTCGCCCGCGCCCTGCTCCGGGATCAGCACGGGCTCGCGGGGCTGGAGGCCGCCACCCCCGACATCCTCACCGAAACTCCCGGCGTCGGCCCGGCCAAGGTAGCCCAGGTCAAGGCGGCGCTGGAGCTGGGCCGACGACTTCTCGCAGAGGTCGAGCGGGACACCCATCACCGCGTCGCCAGCTCGCAGGACGTTCTGGCCCTGTGCGTGCCCCGGCTGCGCGGCCTGCAGCACGAGCGGTGCGACATGCTCTTCCTGAACGGGGGCAACGACGTGGTGGCGCTCGAGACGCTGAGCGAGGGTTCGCTCACGGAGAGCCCCGTCTACGTGCGCACCATCCTGGACCTGGCCAACCGGCACCATGCGGCGGCGACCATCCTGGTCCATAACCACCCGTCCGGCCATGCCCAGCCCAGCGCCGGCGACCGGGCCCTGACCGAGGAGCTGGTCCTGGCCGGCGACCTGCTGCACGTCCCGCTGCTGGATCACGTCATCATCGGGCGGAGCGACCACTACAGCTTCGCCGATCACGGCCTGATCGCCGAATATCGGCGACGGTCCAAGCGTTCACCCTGAAACCAGTCGGAGGGGTGGCAGCATGCCGTATCATGACAAATCCATACCCATCGATGATGTCATCCGGGAGCGGCTCAACCGGGGAATCCTGCTTCGCACCGGCGCCTATCGGACCGACGACCACATCGTCCTGCGATCGGGCCGCCACACCTCGGAGTACGTCGCCAAGACGCTGGTCACGACCGAGCCCACCTTCACCGCGGGCCTGGGCGACATCATTGCCACGCACTTCAGCCGCTCCCCGGTGGACCTGGTGCTGACCACCGGCTACAGCGCCGGCCTCCTCGGCCATTGCGTGGCCCGCGCCCATCCGGCACGCCCCCGATCCATCTTCGCCACCAAGGAGAAGCGCGTCGGCAGCCAGACGGAGGTCTCTCTCCCCGCGGAGTACCGCGTCTTCTTCGCCGAAGGCGGCCGCGTGCTCATCATCGAGGACATTCTGACCACCGGCGAAACCGTTCAGCAACTCATCCGGCTGGTAGAGAGTATGGGGGGGCAGGTGGTCGGCATCGGGGCGATCTGGCGCCGGAGCCGTGGGACGCCGTTCAAGTATCCCGTGTTCACGATCGTCTCGCAGGATGTCCCGACGTATACGCCATCCGAATGCCCCATGTGCCGGCAGGCGATCCCGGTCAATCGCGAGATGAGCTGGGCTGGACCAGAAGGTGAGGACGCGGACGATTGACTCTGGGAGTGTTCCGCCAACTCGTGGCGGACACTGATTTGGGTCAATGTGTCCCAAATTCATTTTCGCCATGTCTGCCAGATTTGACTCAAGAAGCCTTTCTTCGTAGAGTGTTACAGCACTTTGGTCGTGCCGAACATCGTCGAAACGATTCGCCAGAACCCCCAAAAATCCCTGGACAGGTCACGGTGCATTGTCTATAGTCAGCAGGCTGGGTCGCACTGGGGCGGTTGAAACCCAGGGGGTAGTGACGCCAGACCGGGCGCGGACATCGCCCCGGAAGGACAGCCGGACGGGGGGTTAGCTCAGCTGGGAGAGCGCCGCGTTCGCAACGCGGAGGCCGAGGGTTCGAATCCCTTACCCTCCACCAGATGTGTCTGGTTTCAAGATCGCTGATCTCGCGGGGGACGTACATTCCTCACCCCTCCGCGCGGAATGAGGTAATCGCCCTCTCGTTCGGCTGTGTCGCTGTCTGACGGCACGCTCCGCTGCACCTCGTAACCACCGCGTATGGATCATGCCATCGGGCTCCGGCTCGACTCGACGTTCCAGGCCTATCTGCTCGCGTGCCGACGACTGCGGACCGAGCGGGAGGCCGACCGCGTGCTGGACCTCCTGGTCGGGGTCGTGGACCCGACGCTCAGGCTGCACCGGTTCGGAGAGCACCTGCGGTCCCGTTCCGTCGAGGAGACGGCCTGGACATTCGCCCGCCTCCTGGCGCGGGTGGCGGAGGGGGACGTCCGAGCACGGCAGATCGGCTTCGGATTGCTGGATCGGGGCCGGTTGGAACAGGTCCTGTCGTCGGCCCACCTGACGGCGGCCGCCGAGGCGCTGCGGAGGCGCGGCCACCCGGGCGCGGCCCTCTTCGCCGATGCCCCACGACGCGGACCGGAGGCGGAGGACGGCGTCCTGCCGCGACCCACCGAGCCCATCGGATACCGCATCTCGCTGGCCCGACGCGCGATCGCGGGGGCGGTAGAGCGCCTGCTCTTCGATCCCGACCCCCGGGTCGTGCGAGCACTGCTCGGCAATCCGCGGGTCACCGAAGCCGAGGTGGTCAAACTCGCCGCCTCGCGGCGGGCCGACCCCCAGGCCCTGGCGATCGTCGCACAGGACGACCGCTGGATCGCGCGGTACCCGGTGAAGGTGGCCCTGGCCAACAATCCGGCCACGCCGGTCCGCATCGCGCTGGGGTTGTTGCCGTATCTCATGCGCCAGGACTTGCGGGCCCTGTCGGCCAGCGACCGCCGGGAGGAAGTCCGGAGTCAGGCCACCACGCTCCTAACAGGCCGCTGAAAACGGCCCATCTGCGGCGACCCATCCTGCGGACGGGTACCCCGCCCGCCTCGGCACTCGTTGCGACGTACTTCCAGTACGCCTGGACCCAGCTCCGCTGGGTACCCCGGCCTTCGGCGCGCCGCCTGGCATCTGGACCGTATTGAACGGCCTGGGCGAAAAGAAGTTAGCTATCAGCGGCGCTCAGCGAAACCTGAGCAAGTACGTGCGGTCTCGGCTGGTCGCTGAACGTAGAGCGTTGTACGCGTTCAGCTATCAGCGGCGAAGGGTCGGTCGCGTGGGCTCCAGCTGAGTGCTGATCGCTGGTTCTTCTTGAGCAGCCTGATTGAAAGAGGAGTTTTCAGCATTCTGCTAGGATCGGTTTCGTTCCCGGGCCCGGGGCTCGGGGTGAGATAGTACGACGGAGTCGGAATTCATGGAAGTGTACCTGAGCGAGAACGCCTTCGTCGGGCTCCTGGTGTCCACGGTCGAGGTGTACCGGCGCGAGTGCTTTGGAATCCTGCTGGGCCACCGCGAGCCCGATCGGATCATGGTGGATTTCGTGGTCCCCTACCAGTCGGCCGTCCGGAAGTTCCAGGAGGTGCACATGGACTGGCACCGCGGGCAGCGGGTGGCCGAGGCCGTGCGGGCCACCTCCCGCTGGGAGCTGGTGGGCGACTATCACTCCCACCCGATGTACGGCGAAAAGAAGGCCACCACCAAGCTGTCCCGCACCGATCACCAGGACTTTCGCGACGACGGCACGTCCATCATCGTCGCCATCAACGACGGGCACCGACAGCAGCGGTGGGGAAACGTCAAGGGCGGCCTCATCTCGGGGAGCATCAACGGCTACTCGATCCGCCTGGCCGCCTACCACAAGAACGGAGGGACAGTGTCGCGCGTCCCCCTGGTCTGCCCCTACGCGGTCGGCTTCATGGCCAAGACCAAGGGCCCCACGTCGGTCGAGGTGCGACCGGAGTGAGCCGTTGTCAAAGAATGACTTGACCAGAGATATGCTGGAAACGGCAAAAACGGGTTTTTCAGCATCCTGCTAAGAACGGGCGACCCAACTGAGCGTGGAGGCGACCCATGGACCGTCCTCTCTTCATCTCGGTGATCGGTGAGAACGATCCGTCGCCCCGCCTGGCGGCCCTCGCAGAGGCGGTGGGGGCGGAGATCGCGGCGGCCGGCGCGGTTCTGATCTGCGGTGGGCTGGGGGGAGCCATGGAGGCCGCCTGCCGTGGCGCCCACAGCCGCGGCGGGGTGACCATCGGCATCCTGCCGGGCTCGCGCCACGGAGAAGCCAACCCCTACGTGACCTATGCGATCCCGACCGGCCTGGGTCACGCCCGGAATCTCTTGGTGGCGCGCAGCGCCCACGCCGTGATCGCCGTCGGGGGCAAGTACGGTACCCTGTCCGAGATCGCCTTCGCCAAGATCGAGGGCACCCCCGTGATCGGCCTCGACACCTGGGACCTGCGGCGCACCGGACAGGAGGAGGTGCCGATCCAGCAGGCCCGCGACGCCAAAGAGGCCGTGGCGCTGGCACTGGCCGCCGCACGGAAAAGACAGGGGCATTAGCAGGCTGCTGAAAAAGGCCCATCTGCTGCGTTGGCTCACTTGGGCGCTCATTGCGGCGTACCTGGAGTACGCCTCACTCGGCCCTGCGTTCGCCGCCTTGCATGTGGACCTTTTTGAGCAGCCTGGGGAAAAGCGGGATTTTCCGCATCCTGTTAGTCAATTGGTCGATTGGGTCATTCGCCTTTGGTCATGAATGTCGTATGCCGTTGGAGAATGCCCATGGTGCGCGCGGTGGAGCCGGAGGATGCGGCGGCGTTCTGGGACGCGCGGTACGCGGAGGCGCGGCTCTACGGGACCGAGCCGACCTCCGTTGCCCGCCGGCTCGGCGCGCTCTTCCGGCGCGAGAAGGTGGTGCGACTCCTGGAGGCCGGCTGCGGCTCCGGTCGGGACGCCCTCTTCTACGCGCGTGAGGGATTTGCCGTCACCGGTCTCGACCTGAGCGCGAACGCGCTCCGATGGGCGGAGGAACAGGCCGTCCGCGACGGCCTGTCGGTCCACTTCATCGCCGGGGACCTCCTGGCGGCCGACCTCCCCCAGGGATCGTTCGATGCCGCGGTGGCCGTGCACCTGATCCACCTGCAGCCCGAGCCGGTTCGGCGCGCCATGGTGAACCGCCTCTGGGGCCTCACCCGGGACGGCGGGCTGATTGCCATGACCAACTTCTCGACGGACGAGGCGGGATTCTCCACCTGGGAACCGCACCCGGAACCCAACACCCGCATCGATCCCAAGGGCAAGCGGATGCATTTCTTCGACGCCGACGACATCGCGGCGCTCCTGCCGCCGGACCGCTTCGACCTGCTCACCTGCGAAATCGTGGACCTGGCCGAGGTACCCGACAGCGGCCCCGTGACCCATCGCGAATGGCTGACCATCGCCCGGAAGGTCCGCGCCTGCTAAGGAGTTCCCGGTGACTTCCGACTCGGATCGCGGGCAAGACTACTGGACGCCGCATCGCGCTCGACTCTTCAGCCAGGCCATCCAGCAGAGCGACTTCCCGGCCCGGGCGATCAAGGCGCTCGAGTCCGCCTTGGCGGACTGCCGCAGCGTCCTGGACGTCGGGGCCGGCGTCGGAGCGCTCACGGTGCCGCTGGCCAAACGGGTCGAACAGGTCACGGCCCTCGAACCTTCTCCCACCATGATGGAGGAGCTTCAGGCAAATCTCGCTCGGAACCACCTCGAGAACGTGACCTGCCTGCAGGCCGCCTGGGGCGAGTCCCCACTCGCCCCCCACGACCTGGTCCTGGTGGCCAACGTGGCCCCCATCTTCAAGGATCTGCTGGGCTTCCTGACGGCGGCGGAGCCCCTGGCGTGCCGTGCGATGGCGTTCGTGCAGAACGTGGGCCCCGGCGCGGAGAAATTCTACCTCGGCGAGCTGTACCCCCTGCTCCTCGGCCGACCCTACCCCGCCCGCGACGATTACCTCCACACTCTCAACCTGCTCCACAGCCTCGGCATCTACGCCAATGTCCAGATCATCGGCTACGAATTCGATCAGCCGTTCGCCACAATGCGGGAAGCCACGGAGTTCTGGGTCCAACAGATGGAACTCACCGAGCCCACCCAGCGCCGGACGCTCGTCGAGTTTCTAGAGAACAGGCTACGCCCGGCCGGCGCCTAGCCTCATCGCACCGATGCGGCGGCAGAGCGCGGTGATCTGGTGGACGGTCACCCCGACAGGGCCGGCCTGAGTCGTTCCCGCCCCCGGGAACCATTCGCACCTCCCGCCGGTTGAGACAGGCAGAACCCCATACTCAAGCCGTTGTCGAAGAATGACTTGACCGGCGAAATTCCGGAAACGGCAGCAGGAGCCGTAACGAAATTACCACACATGGACAAGGTATTTCGCAACGGCTAAACGGGTGCTGGAAAACCCGTTCTTCCTAGGCTGCTCAAAAGGGCCCAGATGCAAGGCGGCGGGCCGACGGCCGAGCGAGGCGTACTGGAGGTACGCCGCAGCGAGCGCTGAGGCCGGCCAACGCCGCAGATGGGTCTTTTTCAGCAGCCTTCCAAGGAGGTGTCCCATGGTCAGTCGCACCCGATCGGGGCGTGCCCTGTCTCTCGTTTTGGGTTTCCTGCTTGCCCTGCCTGCTGTGGCGTCGGCGGTGGGCAGCGGGCCGGCGCCGACGCCGGCGGCTCCGCGCTCCGCCGAGGCGCAGTACAATGCCGGCCTCCAGGCCAAGGCCGCCAAGCGCTATCCTGACGCCATCGTGAGCTTCCGCCGCGCGGTGGAGTCCCGCCCGGATTACCCGGAAGCCTGGAACGAGCTTGGCTTCGCCCTCCGGCAGACCGGGAAGTACGATGACGCCCTCGGCGCTTACGATCAGGCACTCAAGCTTCGGCCGAATTTCCCGGAGGCCCTGGAATATTTGGGCGAGACCTACGTGAAGCTGGGCCGATTGGCCGACGCCCGCGTCATCCTGGAGCGGCTCACGCCGCTGGATGCCGCTCGCGCTAAGGAACTCGACGAGGCGATCCGCGTCGGCCACTAACAGGCTGCGCAAGGAGGCCCATCTGCGGCGTTGGAACGCTGAGGCACTCATTGCGGCGTACCAGGAGTACGCCTCACTCGGCCTTGCGCGTTCCGCCTGGCATCTGGACCTTCTTGAGCAGCCTGGGCGAAAACGGGTTTTCAGCAGCCTGTTAAGCCGTTGTCACAGACTAGCGTGACCGGACTGCACCCTCACGATTCGGACGCGGGGGTTCCGGACGGCTCGTGCTCGGGCCGTCGCACGGGGGGTGGGGCGTAGCCGACGACCGATCCGGCCTTGATGCGCGCGAGGTAGGGGGAGAGCGTGGCGCCCGGTAGCGTGCGGACCCCGTCCTCGATCCGGATCGGGCCGATCCCGGTGCCTGCCCCGATGGTGCAGTGTTTCCCGATCGTGACCAGACCGTAGCGGAAACGGCCCTGCCCCTCGTAGGCGTGGACGGTGATCCGCGTGAAGGCGCCGATCAGCGTGTTGTCGCCGATCCAGATCAGCTCCGGCCGGTAGTGGTCCAGCCAGGCCATCTGCATGATCTCGACGTTCCTGCCGACGTGCACCCCCATCCAGCGGTAGAGGGCGTTCTTGCGGGGCGTGCCCTTCATCAGGAAGGACACGGCGACCTGCAGCCCCACCAAGGCGCGCCGCCAGACGGGAAGGTTCAGCGATCGCCAACTGATGGCGTCCCGCTCCTCGGGCGCCCCCAGGCCCGAGACGGTGTAGTGCCGGTGGATGGGGGTGAGAAACGCCTCGAGCCGCGTTCGGCCTTCCGGCGTCCGTGGGTCGAGGGTGGTCACATCCACTCCCTTCCCCCGGCCCGTCTTGCTGATGGAGACGGTCCGCCCCGTCTTCCGGGCCCGCCTGATCGCACGGAGCAGGATATCCTCCGTCACGGCCCGCATGGCATCCTCGGGAGTAGCGTGCGTTCTTCGCGCCATTGGTCTCGTCTCCCCGGGTGGCCTTCGCGGGGTGCGCCGTGCCGCTCGGCAACTGCCCGTCCGCCGGGATGGTCTGGCAACGGCCACCCCCTGTCAAGCGGAAATGCCGCTGCGGGGCCCCCGGGCAGACCGCTGGATGCGACCTCCTTGACGCCCGGGGCCCGATCAACGGATAATGTAGCCCACGTACGCGACCTGGCGCGCGGCGCCTTCCCCGCGCGCCGTCACCCCTCTTCCGGGAGTCACGACACGACCATGCCGACCATCGCCTCGTCCGCCCGACTGGTGCCGCCGTCCCGCATCCGCGAAATCGCCGATGCCGCCATGAAGATGGACGGCGTCCTCAAGTTGTACTTCGGCGAATCCAACCTGCCGACCCCGGGGCATATCAAGCGGGCCGCCGCCCAAGCCCTGGAGGACGGCTACACCTTCTACTCGGAGAACGCCGGCCTGCCGGGGTTGCGGGAAGACCTGGCCGCCTACTACCGGCGGACTCAGACGGTGGAGCTCGACCCGCGCTCCGAGATCGTCGTCACCGCCTCCGGTGTCCAGGCGCTGAACGTCGCCATCCGCTGCATCCTGAACCCCGGCGACGAGGCCCTCGTGCTCACCCCCGCGTGGCCGAACGGCGCCGCCATCATCCGGATGGACAGCGCGGTCCCGGTGGAGATCCCCTTCCTGCTTCAGGGCGACCGGTTCTGCGTGAACTTCGCGGCGCTGGAAGCGGCCGTGACATCCCGGACGCGTCTCCTGGTGTACACCTCCCCCTCGAATCCGCTCGGGTGGGTGGCCACGGAACACGAGCAGGATCAGCTTCTCGCGTTCGCGCGGCGCCACGACTTGTGGCTCCTCGCCGACGAGGTGTACGACCGCCTCTACTACGCCGGCTCGTCACTGGGCGCCCCGGCCGCGTCCATCCTGCGCAAGGCCACCCGCCAGGACGCGGTGGTGGTGGCCCAGTCCTTTTCCAAGACCTTCTGCATGACGGGCTGGCGGGTGGGCTGGCTGGTCGCTCGCCAAGACCTCGCGGCCAAGGCGGCGCAGCTCAATGAGTTCATCGTGTCCCACGCCGCCAGCTTCATCCAGCGCGCCGCGCAGGACGCCCTGGCGCAGGGCGAGGACGATCTGCAGCGGATGCTGGCGCGGCTCAAAGACAACCGGGATTTTTGCCTGGCCGCCCTGCGGGAGGTTCCGGGGGTGACGGTCCCCTCGCCCGATGGGGCTTTCTACGTCTTTCCGCGGATCGCGGGGCTGACCGACTCCTTCGCGTTTTGCTGGCGGCTCCTGCACGAGACCAAGGTCGGGATCGCCCCCGGCGTCGCCTTCGGGGCGGGGGGAGAAGGGTCCCTGCGGATTTGCTACGCTGCCGAGCGGGCCATCCTGGAGCCCGCCATGGACCGGTTGGTCCGCTTCCTGCGCACCTCGTGGAGCTGAGGAGGCCGCCATGCCCGCCACCCTGCGTCATGCTGCCGATCCGAGCCGAGTGCTCACCATCATCATGGGGGGTGGCCAGGGGGCCCGCCTCTTTCCCCTCACCCGCGAGCGCGCCAAGCCGGCCGTACCCCTGGCGGGCAAGTATCGGCTGGTGGACATCCCCATCTCCAACAGCATCAACTCCGGCATGCGGCGGATCTACCTGCTCACCCAGTTCCTCTCCGCCTCGCTCCACCGGCACGTGTACGGATCGTTCAAGTTCGATCACTTCTCCCCGGGCTTTGTGGAGATCCTGGCGGCCGAGCAGAGCCACACCGACGCCTCGTGGTACCAGGGCACCGCGGACGCCGTGCGAAAGAATCTGATCCACTTCCGCGGCGCCGACTTCGATTACGCCTTGATCCTGAGCGGCGATCAGCTCTACCGGATGGATTATCGGAGAATCCTGGCGGAGCACGTCGAGGCGAAGGCCGACCTCACCATCTCCACCATCCCGGTGAGCCGGAGCGCCGCCCAATCGCTGGGCATCATGCACACCGATGCCGAGCGGCGGATCGTCCGCTTCGTGGAGAAGCCCAAAGAGCCCGACCTCCTCGATAGTCTCAGACTCGATCATGCCTCGTACGCCCAACTCGGCATCCCAGACGAACAGGAATACTTCCTCGCCTCGATGGGCATCTACCTGTTCAATCGCGCGGTACTGTTCGAGCTCCTCGACAACTCGTTGGCGGACTTCGGCAAGCACATCATCCCCCAGGCCATCCTGGACCGTCGCGTCTTTTCTCATGTCTTTCAGGGCTACTGGGAAGACATCGGGACCATCCGTTCGTTCTACGAGGCCAACCTGGACCTGGCCGCGGAGCTGCCGCGGTTCAACTTCTTCGATATGAGCGCCCCCATCTATACGCGCCTGCGCTTCCTGCCGGCCTCCAAGATCAACGGCGCCTCCATTGACCACGCCATCATCTCCGACGGCTGCATCATCAGCCACTGCCACGTTTCCCGGAGCGTCATCGGGGTCCGGTCCCTGGTGGATATCGGTAGCCATATCACGCGCACGGTGATGATGGGGTCCGACTACTACGAATCGGAGGAGTCGCTCAGCAGCAACGCGGTCGAAAACCGCCCGCGCATCGGGATCGGCAAGTACACCCGCGTGGATTCCGCCATCATCGACAAGAACGCCCGCATCGGCGACCATTGCGTGATCACGCCGTACGGCAAGCCCGAGTCGGTGGATCATCCCCTCTACTTCATCCGCGACGGCATCGTCATCATCCCGAAGGACGTGGTCATTCCCCACGGCACGGTGATCTAACAGGCCGCTGAAAACGGCCCACCTGCGGCGTTGTCCCGCCTCGGCACTCGCTGCGACGTACCTGGAGTACGTCTCGCTCAGCCTTTGGCGGGCCGCCTTGCATCGGAGCCGTTTTGAGCGGCCTGGGCGAAAGGCGGTTTTCCACTAAGCGTTGCTGAAAAGGGCCCATCTGCGGGGACCCATCCTTCGGACGGGTACCCGGCTTTCCGCAGTTAGCCTGGGGCTGGGTACCCGCCGGCACGGAGTTCCGCTTCTGAGCGGACCGACCCGGGGTACGGGCGAGCCGACATCGGGCACTCGACCGCAGGGTGGGTGCAGGCACCCGGCGTCGGAGGAGCGTCCACCGGGCCGGGAATATTTGTGAGGACTACCGATCCAACAGGCTACCCTGCGGTGTGCTGCCAGCAGGCGCGGCCGACGAAGAAGGGGCCGAGCTTCTCGATGTACTCGGAGGTCTGGATCGTCTTGCGCATGCTCTGGACGAGATGGGAGAGCGGGTACAGATCGGGGCCGATCAGCCCGAGGACGAAGTCGTTGTCATTCGCATCCAAGCCGTTGCAGACCAGGCGGATGTCGTGGGCCAGCCCGGCGTCTCCGTAGGCCCGCCCGATGATCCCGTGCTCCCGGAGGATGGCCCCCTGCTCCTTGGGCGCGAGGCGCGCGAAGGCGCCGGTCCGCCGCAGCGGATACCAAACGGCCCAAGCGAGCGCGGGATCGGCCAGAACACGCCGCGGCCGCGCCAACAGCCAGTCCGCCAGATCCACTTCATGGCCGGAGGCGTACGTCCGACCGAGCATGGTGAACTCCGGCCGGTGCGCGAGTGCCGCGAACGGGGGCAGGTTGAAGAAGTCCCGCACGCCGGTCACGAACAGGTTAGGGTCCTCGCTGAGGGCCAAGACTCCGACGCCGCGCGGGTCGTTGACATCGAGGTAGAGCACCGCCTCGATTTCGCTCCGCTCCAGGGCGGAGATTAGCGGCCGGGCGTCCGCGCAGCCACTGAAGACCTGGAGCTGGACGAAGAGCCGTCGGGTGGACACCTGCTGCCCCGCCCCGCGCTCCCGGATATCCAACCTCTCTTCCTGAATGTGCTCCACCGCTCCCCCTCCAATCGAAAACCGACCCATGCTGTCCATTGTCGGTTGTCGGTTGGCCGTTTTGCCTTGCGCCCCCCGCTCCTCCACGCCTCTGCGCCTGTTCCGCAAGGCCGCTCAAAGCGGTCCAGATGCCAGGCGGCGCGCGATGGGCCGAGTGAGGCGTACACTGGGTACGCCGCAACGAGTGCCCGAGCAAGCGGGGTACCCATCCGCAGGATGGGTCACCGCAGATGGGCCGTTTTCAGCGGCCGCCTAGAACTCCGCCTGCCGCGGCGCCCGGGGAAACGGAATGACATCGCGAATGTTGGTCATCCCGGTGCAGAACTGGACCAGGCGCTCGAAGCCCAGCCCGAACCCGGCGTGAGGGACGGTGCCGAACCGCCGCAAGTCGCGATACCACCAGTAGTCGGGTTTCCGGAGCCCCATCTCGTCGATCCGCCGGTCGAGCACCTCCAGGCGCTCCTCGCGCTGGGAGCCGCCGATGATCTCGCCGATCTTCGGGACCAAGACGTCCATGGCGGCCACCGTCTTGCCGTCGTCGTTCATGCGCATGTAGAACGCCTTGATCTGCTTCGGGTAATCCGTGAGGATGACCGGCTGCTTGAAATGCTCCTCGGTCAGGAACCGCTCGTGCTCGCTCTGCAGGTCGGTGCCCCACGCCACCGGAAACTCGAAGGTCCGCCCCGACTTCCGCAGGATCTCGACGGCGTCGGTGTAGCTCAGCCGCCGGAAAGGGCTCTGGATCACGTGCTTCAAGCGGTCCACAACTCCCTTCTCGATCCGGAGGTCGAAGAACGCCATGTCGTCGGGCCGCCGGGTGAGCAGATCGTCGAACAAGTACTTCAGCATATCCTCGGCCAGCTGGGCGTTGTCCGCGAGGTCCCCGAAGGCGATCTCGGGTTCGATCATCCAGAACTCCGAGAGATGGCGGCTGGTGTTGCTGTTCTCCGCGCGGAAGGTCGGCCCGAAGGTGTACACCCGTGTCAGCGCACAGCAGTAGGTCTCGACGTTGAGCTGGCCCGAGACGGTCAGCCGGGCTTCCTTGCCGAAGAAGTCCTGACCGAAGTCCACCCCACCCGTCTCGGTCCGGGGCAGGTTGACGAAGTCCAGCGTGCTCACCCGGAACATCTGGCCCGCCCCCTCGCAATCCGAGGCGGTGATGATCGGCGTGTGGACGTAATAGAAATCCCGCTCGTCGAAGAAGCGATGGATCGCGGCCGCGAGGGTATGCCGGACGCGCGCCACCGCCCCGAAGGTGTTGGTCCGGACGCGCAGGTGGGCCACCTCGCGCAGGTACTCGAAGCTGTGCCGCTTGGGGCTGATCGGGTAGGTATCGGGGTCGTCCACCCAACCCACCACTCGGACGGCCGACGCGGCCAGCTCCACGACCTGGCCGCTGCCCTGGGACGCCACCAGTGTCCCGTCCACCTCCACCGCGCAGCCGGTGGACAGTCGCACGACCTCGCTCTCGTAGTTGGGCAGGTCACGCCGAACCACCACCTGGATGGGGTCCTGGCACGTCCCGTCGTGCACCGTGAGAAACGACAGTCCGCCGTCGGCCTTGGAGTCGCGACGGCTCCGCACCCACCCCTTGACCGTGAGCGGCGTGCCCACCGCCGTCCGAAATGCCTCAACCACCTTCATCCACGCCATGGGACGTCTCCTCCGAAGGGGAATTGGAGAGTCAGAATAGTGGAGGCTCGCGCCGCATGCAAGGGATAATGGATCGTACCGAGGCCACCCGCGGATGCCAACCCGCACCCCCGTCAGAGGATGCTCGCTCCCGCGCGTCCCGCCGCGGGTCCCGCCGATGCCTGGAGAAACGCCACGAACGCCGTGCCCAGCGGCGACCGCGACCGGGTCCGGTGCGTCACCAGGAAGACGTCCCGGACCAGCCGAACCCCCTGAAAGCGGACCGCGGACACCAGGCCGCAGCGGATGTCGTCCTCGACGGCCCGCCGAGAGATCACGGCGACTCCCGCCCCGGCCTTCATGGCCTGCCGGACCGCCTCGTTGCTGGTGACCTCCAGGACCACCCGCAGCCGGTCGCCGTCCAAGCCGTGCTCGGCCAGCGCGGCCTCCATGACCTTCCGCGTCCCCGATCCCCGCTCGCGCATGACGATCGGCTCGCCGAGCAGGTCGCGCAGCCGAACGGCATTCCGGCCGGCCCAGGGGTGGTCCGTCGGCACCGCCAGCACGAGCTCGTCCTCGGCGTACCGCTCGTAGTGGACGCGCCCCTCCTCGAAACGAGCCCCCACCATGCCCACCTCGACACTTCCGTCGCCGACGCCGCGGACGATGTCCCGCGAGCCCTTGATGGCCAGCGCGATCACGGCGTCCGGGTGGTCGCGCTTGAACAGGGCGATGAGAGGCGGCAAGAGATACGCCCCGGGGATGTTGCTCCCCCCGAGCGCAAGCTCCCCCGTCAGTCCCCCCTTGTGCTCTCGGATCGCCCGCTCCGCCTCCGCCCGCAACCCCAGGATCCGTCGGGCATAGGTGTGCAGGATGGCGCCCGCCCGGGTCGGTGTCACCGTGCGGCCTGCCCGATCCAGCAGGCGCAAGCCCAGCTCGCCTTCCAGATCCTTGATGTGCTCGCTGACGGTCGGCTGGGTGAGGGAGACGGCCTCCGCCGCCCGGGTGAAGCTCTTGAGCTCCACGATTCGGCAGAACACCTCCAGCGTCTTGAGGTCCATGCGTCTAGCCCCTCCCGATGACCAGGCCGCGATACAGCTCCAGATACCTGCCGATCTCCCCCTCGAGCCGGAACTGTGTCGCGATCTTCACGCGGGCGCGGCGCCCCATGACCGCGCGGAGCGCCGGGTCATCCAGTAGCCGCTCGGCCTTTGCCAGAAACTCCGCCGCCGTTCCGAACAAGAACCCGTCCTCGCCGTCCGCGATGACGGAGCGATTCCCCTCGATGTCGGAGGCCAACACCGGAACCCCCTTGCTCATCGCCTCCAGGACGGCATTGGACATCCCGCCTTCCGAATGCGAGGAGTTGATGGCCACCTCCACGGCCGATAGGCTGGCGCAGATCTGGTCGTGGTCCACCGCCCCGAGGTAGCTCGCCCAGGGAAGGTCCCGCAGCAACTCCGTCACCCGCGCCGCCTCGTCCGGCTCGATGACGGGGCCGGCCAGGACGTACTTCATGTCCGGGTAGCGCCGGTGCAGCGCCATGAGCGGTGACAGGACGAAGGGGATGTTCTTGACCCGCCGGATGCCGGCCGGCTGGAAGAACACGAAATCGCCGGGATGCAGCCCCAGCGCGGTGCGCAGATCGTAGCGGGACCCATCGCACAGCACCGCCTGGCCGATGACCTCGATCTTCCCGGCCAGCGCCGGCGCCTCCCGGCGCACCTTGGCCCGGATCGTGTCGTGGAAGGCCACGACCGTCCGCGCCGCCTGGAGGGTCTCCAGGACCCGCGGTCTCCGGGCGGGATCGAACAGATCCAGATTGACATCGGTCCCGGTCAGGGTGATCACCGACGGGATGTTCAGGGCGCGGGCGGCCTCGCCGATCAGCGGCCCGCAGGCGGTGGCGTGAAACCCGTGCACCACGTCCGGCCGGGCGTGCCGGAGGGCGGCCAGGATGCCGGCCTCGTTCTGCCGGTCCAGGGAGAAGACCTGCACCTCAACCCCGTGGTCCCGCAGACCGGACTCGATCCGCTGTACCGTGATGGAGTTTCCACGCACCGAGGGGAAGTAATGTGGGGTGACGAGCGCCAGGATCATAGCGCGCGAAGGTCCTCTACCGACCGAACAAACCCTTGAAGAGTTCCTTGAGAGGGCGGCTTTGCCCCTCGGGCAGGATCTTGTCGAGCTCGGTCTCGAAGCGACGCTGGAGCCGCGCCGTCTTGGGCACGACGACCGGCTGCGCCGTGGTGCCGGTCACCTTCGCCTCCATCGTCGCCCGGCCGAACTTCGCCACGACGTCGAAGTCCAGGCTCAGATCCAAGAGGCCGAGCGCGCCGACTGCGGTGATCGTTCCTTCCGGCTTGGTGAGGGTGAGATCCGTCGTCCGGACCACGCCTTTGTCCAGGGTGTAATGGCCGCCGAGCTGATCGAACTCGTTGAGACGGACATGTACCCCCTGCGCCGCCAGGAATGGCCCGATCGCCTCTGCCAGCCGGTCGAGCGGCCGGTAATCGGTGAGGCGTCCTTGACGCAGCAGGATCGCCCCGCTCCCGCTGGCGGTCCCCAGTGCGTCGGGCCAGGCCAGGCCCGCGAATTCCGTCTGGCCGTCGAAGTCCAGGCCGCTCGTCAGCTTCCACGAGCCGAGCGCCAGCGCCTTGACCAGGGGCTCGGTGGCCGCCTTCTCCAAGCGCGACGTGAGCGACACGTGCGGGATCTTCGGCCGGAGGTCCACCTCGCCCTTCGCCCGCACCGTCCCTTGGACAAACGTCGCCCGGATGTCGGGCAGCTGCAGCACGCCGTCGCGATACCGAACGGCCACCTCCACACCGCTCCAGGTGAGCCCCTTATATGTCAGCTCGCCCACGTTCACCCGTCCCTGGGCGCTCAGGCCGGCCGCACCTCCCGATGCGGACACGTCCGGACTCGGGGCCGCCGCCCAGGCCAGGCCCGACGATGTCCGGGTCTGCGGGGCCGGCCCGGGCGCCAGCAATCGGTCCAGGCGCAGCTGGGGCGACGCGGCCGTGAAGGTGATCCGGGGAACCCTGACATCGGGCAGGTGCACGGTCCCCTCCAGCGTCATATCCCGGAAGGCCACCGATAACTTGGTGAAACGGAGCCCTCGATCCTCGCGCTGCCCCTGGAACGTGACCTGCGCATCCTCCCCGGCGGACTTCTGGAACGCGCCGCCGATCCGGATCCCCGTCGGTTTCAGGTTCAGGCTGCCGCTGAAGGCGGTGCGCGCCAGCGGTCCGGCGAGGCGGACCTCGCCGGAGAAGGGCCCCTTGAGGGGAGGTCCGTCCTGACCTCCGCCCAGGACGGCTTGCCAGGCCTTGAACTCCACGCCGGCGAGGGTTGCGGTCCCATCCAGGCTGGGGCCATTCCTATCCCCAAGGACGATCTGGGCTTTCGCCTCGATCTGGCCGATCACCGCCCCCGCGAGGCGGGCGCGCGACCGAAGCTCGATCGGGTCGGAGGGGCTGCTCTGCCGCAGGGTGAGATCGAGGTCGGCGAGGGTCACGCTGACGGGGGCGGACTGGGACTGCTCCACCAGGGTGATTTCCCCGTTCCGAACGGCAAGCTGGGACAGGACGAGCCCCCCCAAGAGCGGCGCCTTCCCGGGGCGCGTACCCTCGACCTGCGGCCGGGCCGGGCCCTGGGGAGCGGGGCCTTTGAACAGGTCGTCCACGCTCCAGTGTCCGTCCTGGGCGTGCACGAGGCGAACTCGGGGCCGCTCCAACACGGCGCTGGTCACCTTCACCTGGCCCTGCAAGAGGGGAAGCAGTTGGACGCTGACCCGGAGGGCCTCCGCGGACAGCAGCGGTTCGGCGCCGAACCCGGGCGCCTGTCCGACCTGGATGCCTTCGACCTCGGCGCCGACTCCCCGCCACAGGCTGATCCGCAGAGCGCCCAGGGTCACCTCGCGACCCAGCGTCTTGCCGACCCGCTGGGCCAGGAGGGTGCGATACCGCTCCAGGTTCACCAGCGAGGGCAACACTGCCGCGGCCAGGACCGCCAGCAGCAGGAGCCCGCCGAGGACGATGCCACCCCACTTGACCAGGCGGGTCACCGCTGCGCTTCCTGAGGCTGCTGTCGGGCACACATAGCGTGTATTCTAATCCGCGCAGTCGGTAAAAAGCGAGGAGTTTCCAGAGGCTTCGCGCGGGCAACGCGACCGCGCACCCCCCTTGGAGGGCTCGCTGCCTCTCGGCGTGGCGCTCCCTGGAAAGACCGACGGCGTCTGGTCAGGCGATCAATTCCACCCCGTTGCTCGACATTGTTCGGGATTTGATTCATGATATATTGTTTTGATCTGATAAACGCCGGAGGATTTCACCCCTGATGCCGCTCGATCCTAGCGTGTCCCACCCTGCCAAACGCGGCTGGATCGTCCTCGCCGTGACCTTCATCACGACGATCCTTATGTACGGCGTCTGGTATGGCTATTCGGTCTTTCTGGTCACCTTCCTGCGCGAATTTGGTTGGAGCCGCTCCCTCGTATCGGGTGCCTTCTCGACCTTTGTGATGGTGCACGGCCTCCTCGGGCCGGTTATCGGGTGGCTGCTGCGGTGGTATGGACCACGACGCCTGACCATCGCCGGCGCTCTGCTGATGGGTACCGCGATGTTCCTCATGGCGGAAACCACGCAATGGTGGCACCTCTACCTGGCATTCGGGATCCTCGCGGCTGTCGCTATGAGCCTGGCTGGATGGATCCCGTCGGTCGTCCTCGTGGGCGGCTGGTTCCCGAATCGATACGGAACGGCAATCGGTATCATGGGAAGCGGCATCGGCGTGAGCATCTTTGCGCTGATCCCTCTGGCCCAACTGCTCATCGAAATGTTCGGCTGGCGCTGGGCCTATCGCATCCTGGCGGTGGCGGTCGTCGGCTGGGTGCTGCCCGCGACGCTATGTCTGGTTCGCGATCCGCCGCCCATCGATCAGCCCAAAGTCGGTGGCGCCTTCTCCAAGCACGGTGAGCGCGGGGGATCGAGGGTTGGATACTGGACCCTCGCCGGCGCCGTCCGAACGTGGCAGTTCTGGGGGGTGGCTGGCGTCTACTTCACGGGCAACTTCGTCACGCAGATGCTCTTGATCCACCAGGTGGCCTACCTGGTGGATCACGGCGTGCCCGTCATGATCGCGGCAGCTCTTGGAGGAGCCGTCGGGCTGGTCAGTATCGGCGGGAAAATCGGCTGGGGCGCGCTCTCCGATCGGACCACCCGGCCGCTGGCATACGGCCTCGCCTTCGCGTTTGTGGCCGCCAGCATCGGGGGGTTGGTCCTGGCCGGCTGGTATCCGACATCCTATTTCCCGCACCTGTACGCCGTCCTCATCGGCATCGGTTATGCGGCCATGGCGCCCCTGCTGCCCGCTGTTGCTCATGACCTGTTCGCCGGTCCGGGCTTTTCGATGATCTTCAGCACCATATACACGGTTGGTGGCCTCGGCCTCGCCACCGGGACCTGGAGCGCCGGGCTGATCTTCGACGCCAGCGGGAGCTACGCCGGAGCCCTCTGGTTGGGGCTTGCCATGGCGGTGCTGTCGCCCCTGCTGATGTGGAGCGTTGCCCCACGGCGGGCGGCGGGTCGCGGCTGAGAACGCATCGCGCGGGTCCTCGCGCGCGTCTGACCCTTACGGTGCGCCGCGACCCGTGAACGTGTGCGGCGGGAGTGCACGAGACGTGGGACCCACTCGCAACGCGATAGAAACAACGCAGCGGCGCCGCTGGATCATTTTGTGGGCCCTCTTCGTCAACCTCGCCATGGTGTACGGGGCCTGGTACTCTTATTCCGTCTTCCTGGTGGCCCTGCTCAAGGACTTCGGCTGGAGCCGGTCGGTGGTGGCCGGCGGCTTCTCGCTCTTCGTCCTCTTTCACGGCTCGCTGAGCCCGATGATCGGCTGGGTGGCCGCCCGCACGGGGCCGCGACGCCTGATCCTGTGCGGCACGCTACTCCTGGGCGGCGGGCTCCTCCTCGCGGCGGAGACGCAAGCCTGGTGGCACCTGTACCTTGCCTTCGGCATCGTCACGGCCGCCGGAATCAGCATGTCTGGATGGCTGCCGTCGGTCTTCTGCGTGCGGGGGTGGTTCCCCTCCCAGGTCGGCACCGCGGTGGGCATTGCCTCGGCGGGGATCGGCATCGGGATCTCCGGCCTGGTCCCACTTGCCCAATACCTCATTGGCTGGGTGGGCTGGCGCTGGGCCTTCCGGATTCTGGCCGTCCTGATCGTCGGCTGGGTCTTGCCCGCCACCTTCTGGCTGGTGCGCGACCCCGTGTCTCTCGAGGCGCCGGTCACGGCCGACACCGCACGGGGAATCTCGCAACCGCCGACGCATTGGACGCTGGCGCTGGCGCTTCGTGATGGGCGCTACTGGGCCCTCGCCGCGGTCTTTTTCACCGGGAACGTCGTCACGCAGATGCTCCTGGTCCATCAAGTCGCCTTCCTGGTGGACCACGGCGTCTCCGCCCTCGCGGCAGCGGCGGTGGGCGGCGTCGTGGGGGCGGCCAGCATCGTGGGCAAGATCGTCTGGGGATCGCTCTCGGACCGGACCGGACGGGAGCTGGCCTACACCTTCTCCTTCACCTGCACCGCGGCCAGCGTGGGAGCCCTGGTGTTGGCCGGGTGGTATCCGACCACGCTGCTGCCCTATCTCTACGCCGTCCTGATCGGACTGGGGTACGCCGGGACCGCGCCACTGACGCCGGCGGCGGCCAGCGACCTCTTCGGCGGGCCGGGGTTTTCGACCATCTTCGGCTCCCTGCACATGCTGCTGTGCCTCGGCGCGGCGCTCGGCTCCTGGGGAGCAGGCAAGATCTTCGACTGGACCGGGAGCTACACCTGGGCGCTCTGGGTGGCCTTGGTCAACGCGATCATCGCCCCCGCGATGATGTGGGTCGCCGCCCCGCGCCACCCGCATCCGCCGCCGAGCGCGAGCCGTCAGCCATGAACCATTCGCCGTCGGCAAGTCAAGACCGGTGGGGCTGGGTCGTCGTCGGGGCGGCCTTCGTCACCATGGCCCTGCTGTATGGGCTCTGGTACAGCTTTTCCGTTTTTCTGGTGGCCCTCCTCAAGGAGTTTGGCTGGAGCCGGTCGGTGACCGCCGGGGCGTTCTCGGTGTTCGCGCTGGTGCATGCGGTGGTCGGCCCCTTCTTCGGTCCGATCGCCGAGCGGTTCGGCCCGCGCCGCGTCATCATGGCCGGCGGCGGGATCGTAGCGCTCGGCCTCGCGCTCACCGCCGAGACGGCCGAACCCTGGCAGCTCTATTTGAGCTTCGGCGTCATCACGGCCGTCGGGGTTGGGTTCAGCGGGTATGTCCCGCTGGTGATCCTCATCCGGGGCTGGTTCCCTGCGCGGATCGGCACCGCGGTCGGCATTGCCACGGCCGGGATCAGCATGGGTATCACCATCCTGGTCCCTGTGTGTCAGCTTCTGATCGACCACGTGGGCTGGCGCTGGGCCTACCGGGCGCTGGGCCTCGCGGTGGTGAGTTGGCTCGTTCCGGCGACCCTCTGGCTGCTACGGGAGCGGCCCCGCGGCGCGGGTCCGGCGGCCGGCACGGCTGCGTCGCCGCCGCCGACGTCGCCCCCGCATGCGCCGTATTGGACGCTGACGCTCGCCGTACGGTCGTGGAAGTTCTGGGGGCTCGGCCTCGTCCTCTTCACGGGCAACAGCGCAGTCACCCTCTTCATGATCCATCAGGTGGCCTACCTGGTGGATCACGGGGTCCCCGCCATGGTCGCCGCGACCGTCGGCGGCATCGTCGGGCTGACCAGCATCGCCGGAAAGGCCGGCTGGGGATACCTGATGGATCGAAAGCCGCGGGAGGTGGTCTACAACCTCGCCTCGGCGAGCGTCCTGGTGAGCATCGGAGCCCTGGTCCTTGCCGGCGCACATCCGCTCTCGATAATCCCCTATCTCTATGGCGTCGTCCTCGGGATCGGGTATGCCATCACGGCGCCGTTTACCCCCGCCGCGTCCAGCGACCTCTTCGGCGGGCGGGGGTTTTCGACGATCTTCGGCACCATTCACATCGCGCTGGGGCTCGGCACGGCGGCCGGCGCCTGGGCGGGCGGCAAGGTGTTCGATCTCACCGGCAGCTACGCCGCGGCCATGTGGGGTGCCGCCGCGTTGACCTGCTTCTCGTGTGCGCTCCTCTGGGTGGTGGCCCCACGGCGGCCGAATCCGCCGCCGAAACGAGCACGATCGTCCCGCTGCCCAATGGCGAAACGGTCGCGGCGGAACGAGACGGCCCAGTCGAGGAACCCCAGGACGCGCGCGGCTGGCTGATGGTCGCCGTCACCTTCGGCACCCTGGTGGTCACCTACGGGGTCTGGTACTCCTACTCGGTGTTTCTGGTTGCGCTGGTCCAGCATTTCGGCTGGAGCCGCTCGCTGGTCGCTGGGGCCTTTTCGCTCCTGGTCCTCGTCCATGGAGGCCTGGGTCCGCTCATCGGCTGGATGGCGCGTCGGTACGGCCCGCGGCGTCTCTTCTTGGCGGGCGGCGTGGTGATGGGAATCGGCCTCGCCCTCACCGCGGAGACGCGGGTGTGGTGGCATCTGTACCTGGCATTCGCCGGAGTCACCGCGGTGGGGATCAGCCTGGCCGGATGGGTGCCGGCCGTCATCCTGGTTCAGGGATGGTTCCCCCGGCGCTTCGGCACCGCCATGGGTGTCGCCTCGGCCGGGATCGGGGTCGGGATCCTGGGTCTGATCCCCCTGGCGCAGATCGTGATCGATCGCTGGGGCTGGCAGTGGGCCTTCCGGATGGAGGCGGCGCTGACCGTCGGCTGGCTGATTCCTGCCGCCCTCTGGCTGATCCGGGATCCTCCCGGTTTCGGGAAACCAGAGCCCTCGCGCGATGGAACACGGACCGCGCCCAGCAACGACGCGCATTGGATCCTGGCGACCGCCGCGCGAACCTGGCGTTTCTGGGGGGTCGCGGCCGTGTACTTCACGGGGAATTTCGCGACGCAGATGCTGATGATCCACCAGGTCGCCTACCTGGTGGATCATGGGGTTTCGCCGATGACCGCGGCCACCGTTGGCGGCGCCGTCGGCCTGGCCAGTATCGGGGCCAAGGTGGGGTGGGGCATCTTCTCGGATCGTGCGGGTCGCGAACTGACCTGCACGCTGGCCTTCGGCTGCGTGGCGGCCAGCATTGCGGTACTGGTCCTGGCAGGTCAGCACCCGACGTCCGCGCTGCCCTTCCTGTACGCGGTCTTGATCGCGTTCGGGTACGGCGTGCTGTCGCCGGTCTTTCCCGCCATCGCCCGCGACCTGTTCCCAGGGCCGGGCTTCTCCACGATCTACGGCACGCTCTACGGCGTGATCTGCCTGGGGCTCGCCGCCGGCGCCTGGTCCGCCGGGAAGATCTTCGATGTCACCGGGAGCTATGCCGCGGCGCTCTGGATCGCGCTCGCCACGACCGTCCTCACGCCCGGGCTCCTCTGGCTCACCGCTCCCCGCCGGCCGAATCCCCCGCCCGCCGGGCGCTGAGGCGAGCGATCAGCCGTCAGCGCTCAGCCTTCAGCCCCAGATCAAGAACAAGAGGGGCCAGAGAGCAGGCGTCGGAGGATCCAATCTCCTTCGCTCCCCACTCCCTCGCCCCTCAATTCCGACTTTCTCCGCACCAGGACGTTGAGGATTTCGTCATTTCCCAGGCTGATCAAAAAGGCCCAGATGCAAGGCGGGGCGCTGAAGCCCGAGAGAGGCGCACTGGAGGTACGCCGCAGTGAGCGGCAAGGCGCTCCAACGCCGCAGGTGGGCCTTTTTCAGCAGCCTGTCACAGTTTGTACGCCTTCTTCGCCAGCCGGTAGGCGGTATCCTGGATCATCTCCGCGGCGTCATCCATGTCCACGATGCCCCGCACCACCAGCCCGGCGATCCAGTTGGCGTCCACCCGGCGCGACAGGTCGTGCCGCGCGGGAATCGATGGGAAGGCGCGGGTATCATCGTTGAACCCGACCGTGTTGTGCAGCCCCGCCGTCTCGATCATCAACTCGCGGGCGCGCTCCATGCCGTTCAAGCTATCGAAGAACCACCAGGGCGGCCCCAACCGCAGCGCCGGGTAATGGCCGGCCAGCGGGGCCAGTTCGCGCGAGTAGGTGGACTCGTCCAGGTTGAACAGGATCAGGGTGAGCCGCGTCTCGTTGCCGTACTTGACGAGCAGCGGTCGCAGGTTGCGGGTGAATTCGCTGGCGATCGGGATATCCGCCCCCATGTCGGTTCCGAAGCGCGCGAAGAGCTGCGGGTTGTGATTCCGGTACGAGCCGACGTGAAGCTGCATCACCAGGCCGTCCTCGATGCTCATCCGGGCCATCTCCATGAGCATGTGCCCCGTGAATCGCATGGCGTCCTTGGCGGTGGCTTGGCCGCTCATCGCCCGCTGGAAGATCGCCTCCGCCTCGGGCGCTGCGAGGTGCTCCGTGTGGGCGGTCATGGCGGCGTGGTCGGTCGAGGTCGCGCCCAGGCTTTTGAAGAAGGCGCGGCGATTCTCCAGGGCTTTCACCAACGTCTTGGCGCTCGTCACCTCGATCCCGCTTACGGCGCCCAGCGCATCGATGTTCTTGCGCCAGTTGGGGGCGTCGATGTTCACCACGCCGTCGGGCCGGAAGCACGGCACGATGCGCCCCTTCCACCCCGAGGCGCGAAGCGCCTGATGGTGCACCAACGGGTCGGTGGCGAAGTCGGTGGTGGACATCGCCTCGATGTTGAACCGCTCGAAGAGGGCCCGCGGCCGGAACGCGGGAGAGGCCAGCTTGGCGGCGATCTGGTCGTAGATCCGCTGCGCCGATTCCCCGCAGAGCTTCTCGTCCACGCCGAAGACGGACAGCAACTCGTGGTTCAGCCACATGCCGGTGGGTGTGGCGCGGAACAGAAAGAAGTGCTCCGCGAACGTCTGCCAGATCTTGCGGTGGTCGGTCTCCACCGGACCGCCGTCCTTCCGGGCGAGGCCGAGCGACTCCATGGGGATGCCCTGCGAGTAGAGCATCCGGAAGACGTAGTGGTCCGGGATGATCAGGAGGTCGGTGGGCGTTCCCAGCGAATAGTTGGGATCGGCAAACATCCGCGGATCCACGTGGCCGTGCGGACAGATCAGCGGGAGATTCGCGACCGTCTGGTAGAGCCGCTGCGCGATCTCCTTCTGGCGAGGATCGGGGCCGAAATACCGGTCGTCGGGCACGTGAACCGTACTGGCCATGGTCTGGACCTCCATTTCGCGGACGTTCGACGGGGACATTCGTTCCAGTTACCAACAGAGAGCGCAACGACCGCGCGCCGAGCGGTTCAGCGCCCTCCACGCGCGGAGGCCGCGTGCGGTCGGGCCGGTGCCACGGTCAGCCGGCCTGTAGGATCTTCTTGAGAAGCTCGTTCACCAGCTTGGGGTTGGCCTTCCCCTTGGTGGCTCGCATCACCTGGCCGATCAAGAAGTTGAAGGCCGTCTCCTTCCCCGCCAGGTACTCTGCCGCCGGCCCGGCGTGCTGGCCGACCACGCCCCGGATGATGCCCTCGATCTCCCCGGCGTCGGTGATCTGGCCGCCCTTCTGCTTGAGGACCTCGGCCGGGTCCGCCCCGGTCGCGTACATCTCGTCGAAGAACTCCTTGGCCATCTTGCCGCTGATCGTCCCCTTGGCCAGGAGGTCCAGCATGGCTCCCAGCCGTTCGGGGGCGATCGGGCTTTCCGCGATGCCCTTCCCGTCCTTGTTCAGCCTGCCCAGGAGCTCCACCATGACCCAGTTGCTGGCCGCCTTGGGATCGCTCGGCGCCTTGACGCAGGCCTCGTAGTACGCTGCCAGCTCCTTGCTCGCGGTCAGCACGCCCGCATCGTAGGCCGGGATGCCGTACTCCCGCACGAATCGCTCGCGCTTGGCGTCCGGCAGCTCCGGCAGGCCGCCCCGGATCTCCTCGATCCAGGCCGGCTCGACCGCCAGCGGTACCAGGTCCGGATCGGGGAAGTAGCGATAGTCGTGGGCGTGCTCCTTGCTTCGCATGGAGAGGGTGATCTCCTGGTCGGCGTTCCACAGGCGGGTCTCCTGGACCAGCCGCTCCCCCTCCGCGACCGCCCGCACCTGGCGCCGGATCTCGTACTCCAGGGCTTTTTGGACGTTCTTGAAGGAGTTCATGTTCTTGACTTCGACCTTGACCCCCAGCTCGGTCGCGCCGATGGGCCGGATCGAGATGTTGGCATCGCAGCGAAAGCTGCCTTCCTCCATGTTGCCGTCGCACACGCCGAGATAGACCAGGACCGCCCGCAGCGTCCGCAGATACTCCGCCGCCTCGCCGGGGGTGCGGAGGTCCGGGTCGCTCACGATCTCCATCAGGGGCACGCCGCAGCGGTTGTAGTCCACCAGGCTGGAATCCGCCTCCTCCATGACGCCCGCGTGCACCAGCTTGCCCGTATCCTCTTCCAGGTGGACGCGGCGGATCCCCACCCGCTTCTCGTCCCCCTCCAGTGTGAACGTGACGTAGCCGTGTTCGGACAGCGGCAGTTCGTATTGGGAGATCTGGTAGGCCTTGGGTAAATCGGGATAGAAGTAGTTCTTGCGCGCAAAGCGCGACACCGGCGCGATGGCGCAGTGCAGCGCCAGGGCGGTGCGGATCGCGTGCTCGACTGCCCGCCGGTTGATGACCGGCAGAACCCCCGGCATTCCGAGACAGACCGGACAGGTCTGCGTGTTGGGGGGAGCGCCAAAGGTGGTGCCGCAGCCGCAGAACATCTTCGACCGCGTGAGGAGCTCGGCGTGGACCTCCAGGCCGATGACCGCTTCGAACTCGGGCATGATCACTCCCCGGGGGAATTCGGGTCAGCACACGGCTTTCAGCGGTCAGCGGTCAGCCCTGGGCCTTCGGCCTTCCGCAGGAACTGATTGCTGACAGCTGAACGCTGACCGCTCATCGCTGCCTCACTACCAGATGGCGTGCGTCTCGAACGTGTACTGTGTGGCCGAGCGGTTCTTCTCGGCGATGGGCAGGCTCCAGGACGACGAATCCCCGGAGCGGAGATCGCCCACATTGACCCGCTGTGTCCCCAGCGCCTTCTTCTTCCGGTCGAAGAACTTCACGACCACCGTCACCTCGCGGGCCGGCCGCTTGCTGTAGTTCTTGACCGTCCCCTTCAGCGTGTCCAGCCATCGCTCGTGATCGAGCACCACCAGGTCGCGACCCTTGCCCGTGGCCGCCCAGCCCGGCGACAGCACGGCCGCGACAACGACGGCGACCAGAAACCCGACCAACACACCGTTCCCCGTTCGGCTGTGGAGTCGCATCTCCGCCCGTCCTTCTCCTACAGGTCCGGCCGCCGTGTCCGCCACGGCGTCGCCTGCTCGTAGGCGTGTGCCGCTCGGAGGATCGTGCCCTCGTCGAACGGCTTCCCGAGGAACTGGAGCCCGATCGGCAATCCCGCCCCGGTGAACCCGCAGTTGACGCTCATCCCGGGGACGCCGGCCAGGTTCGCCGAGATCGTGAAGACGTCCGCGAGGTACATCTGCAGCGGATCGTCCACTTTCTCCCCGAGCCGGAAGGCGGCGGTCGGCGAGGTCGGGGTGACGATCAACTCGCACCGCTCGAAGGCCTGCGTGAAGTCCCGCCGGATCAGCGTGCGCACCTTGAGCGCCTTCAGGTAGTAGGCGTCGTAGTAGCCGGCGCTCAGCGCGTACGTGCCCAGCATGATGCGCCGCTTCACCTCGGCACCGAACCCCTCGCGTCTGGTCTTCATGTACATGTCGATCAGGTGCGCCGAGGCCGGCGTCCGGTAGCCGTACTTGACCCCGTCGTAGCGACCGAGATTGGAGCTAGCCTCGGCCGTCGCCACCAGGTAGTAGGTGGCGATGGCGTACGCGGTATGCGGCAGCGTCACGGGGACCGCGACGGCGCCCAGCCCCTCCAGGGTCGCGATGGCCGCGCGGACCGCCGTTTCCACCTCGGGCGCCATGCCTTCGATGAAATATTCCGCCGGGATGCCGATCCTGAGACCGCGGATGTCGCCGGTGAGCGCCGCCTCGTAGTCGGGCACCGGAACCTCGGCCGACGTCGAATCCAGCGGGTCGTGGCCCGCCATCGCGCCGAGGAGGATCGCCGCATCCCGGACGTCTTTTGTCATGGGGCCGATCTGGTCGAGCGAGGAGGCGAAGGCCACCAGCCCGTATCGCGAGACCCGGCCGTAGGTCGGCTTCAGGGCGGGGATCCCGCAGAAACCGCCCGGCTGGCGGATGGAACCGCCCGTGTCGGTCCCCAGGCCGCCGGCGCACATGTCCGACGCCACGGCGGCGGCCGAGCCCCCGCTGGAGCCGCCCGGCACACACGCCAGGTTCCAGGGGTTTCGCGTGTTCCGGAACGCCGAATTCTCGGTGGACGAGCCCATCGCGAACTCGTCCATGTTCGTCTTGCCCAGGATGAGCGCTCCCGCGGCGCGGAGCTTGCTCACCACGGTGGCGTCGTATGGCGGAACAAATCCCTCCAGGATGCGGGAGGAGCAGGTGGTGGGTACCCCCTTCGTGCAGATCACGTCCTTGATGGCCAGCGGAATCCCCGCCAGGGGCGGAAGGGCGACCTTCCTCGCCTGCAACTGCGCGTACCGTTCGGCCTCCTGCAAGGCGGCCTGCCCGGTCACGCGGTTGAAGGCTTGCACCCGCCCTTCGATGGCGTCGATACGAGCCAGGTAGCTTTGCACGGCCTCGACCGGCGATACGTCGCCCCTCTGGATGAGGTCCTGCAACTCATGAATCGTCAGCCGGTACAGATCCACGCTCGGTCTCCCAAGCCGTTGTCAAAGAATAAATTGAGCGGAGACATTCCGAAACGGCATAAGGAGCCGTAACGAAATAGAAAGCGATGTATAGGTTATTTCGTAACGGCTCCTAAGTACCCGACAGCGGCATCCGGCAGCGGACATCGGACGATCCGGGTTCCGCTGTCCCTGTCGGATTTCCCTGTCGCCCCAGTGTCAGTCCTCGATGATCCGCGGTACCTGGAAATAGGCGCCCTCCCGATTGGGGGCGTTCGCCAGGGCGTCCTCCCGATCCAGGGACGGCCGCACCACGTCGTCGCGCATCACGCTCACCATGGGAATGACGGTCGTGGTCGGCTCCACGCCGCGCGTATCCAGGGTGTTCAGTGTCTCCATGTAGCCCAGGATGGCGTCGAGCTGGGCCGTCAGCTGAGCCTTCTCGTCCTCGCCCAGCTCCAACCGCGCCAAGCGCGCCACCTGCTCGACCTCCGCCCGCGTGATCTTCGCCACCGCTTCCTCCTCGGAACGGGCAATTAGGCAATTGGGCGACTTGGCAACTCGGAAGTCCTGAGTGCCCACCTGCCGAATTGCCAAAGTGCCGGGTTGCCTGACGCCCCTTCAAGCAGGATACGGAAAACCCGGTTTTCCCCAGGCCGCTCAAAACGGACCAGATGCAAGGCGGCGCACCCATCCCGGGGATGGGTACCCGAGGCCGAGTGAGGCGTACTCCAGGTACGCCGCAACGAGTGCCTGAGCGAGCCAACGCAGCAGGTGGGCCGTTTTCAGCGGCCTGCTACGCGCGATCCAGCTGCACGAAGCTGGCTGCCAGCTTCTTTCGCCCCACGCCGGCGAAGGTGATCACCACCTTGAGGTCCTCGCCCTCGCCGATCCGTTCCTTGATCGTCCCCACGCCCCACTCCGGATGGCGCACACGCATTCCCACCTGGAGATGGTCCACGAACTGCGTCTCCGGCTGATACTGGAAATCGCGTTTGGGGGCGGGGGGCTGACGGCTGGGGACCGGGGAACGCATCCCGACTCCCTGATCCCTGAGCCCTAAACCCCGCCTCTCAACCCTCCCCATCCCGTTCCACCGCTGCACCAGGCGCTCCGGCAGCTCGTCCAGGAAGCGAGACGGTAGGTTGTAGCTGTCGTTATTGTAGAGCCGCCGGGACAACGCCGAGGTGAGGAAGAGCTGCTGCCGGGCGCGGGTCATGCCGACGTAGCAGAGCCGACGCTCTTCTTCGAGCTCGGCGTCGTCATGGAGCGCGCGCGCATGCGGGAAGACTCCCTCCTCCATCCCCGTCATGAACACCACCGGGAACTCCAGCCCCTTGGCCGAGTGGAGCGTCATCAGCGTGACCTGTCCCGTCCCCTCGGCCATCTCGTCGATATCGGCGATCAACGCCACGCTGTCCAAGAACGCCTGCAGGCTGTGGTCCTCGCTCCGCTCCATGAACTCCCGGGCGGCGGACACCAGCTCTTGCAGGTTCTCCTGACGCGTCTCGGCCTCGACGGTCCCCTCGTTTTTCAGGTCGACCAGGTACCCCGTGCTCTCCAGGAGCTCCACGATCAGCTCGGGCACCGTCAGGACGCTCAGCTTGGCCCGCGCCTTTTCGATCAGCCCGACCAACTCCGCAAGCGCCTTCAGGGTCTTGGCGCCCACAATCTTCCGGTCGGCGATCCGCGTGCAGGCCTCCCAGATCGAGACGCGCTCGGCTTGCGCCAGCCCGTCCAGCTTCTCCACCGTCGCCGCCCCGATCCCTCGCAGCGGGACGTTCACGATGCGCTTGAAGCTCTGCGCGTCGTCCGGGTTGGCCACCAGCCGGAGGTAGGCCACCAGGTCCTTGACTTCCTTCCGCTCGTAGAAGCGCAGGCCGCCCACGATCACGTAGGGCGTCAGGTCGCGCCGCAGCGCGTCTTCCAGGACCCGCGACTGGGCGTTGGTTCGGTAGAAGACGGCAAAATCGTCCAGCGAGTGCCTGTTCTCTGCTGCCATCTCCCGGACCCGTTGCGCGACGAATTCGGCCTCGGCCTGCTCGTCCCGGGCCTGGTACGCGACGATCGGCTCGCCTTCCGGATTCTCGGTCCAGAGCGCCTTCCCCTTCCGGCCCCGGTTGTTCGCCACCACCCCGCCCGCGGCGTCCAAGATGTTCTGCGTGGACCGGTAATTCTGTTCCAGCTTGATGACCCGGCAGCCCGGATGATCCCGCTCGAAGTCCAGGATGTTGTTGAGATCCGCACCGCGCCACCGGTAGATGGACTGGTCGTCGTCCCCCACCACGCACAGATTCCCGTGCCGGCGGCTGAGGAAGTTGACGATCTGGTACTGCGCGTGGTTGGTGTCCTGGTACTCGTCCACCAGAACGTATCGCCAGAGGTTCTGGTAGTACTCCAGGACGTGCGCATGATCGCGAAACAGCAGGACCGTGAGCATCAACAGGTCGTCGAAGTCCACCGCATGGCTCGCCTTGAGACGCTCCTGGTACATGCTGTAGATCTTCGCCGTCCGCTCCTCGGTGAAGTCGGTCGCCGCGGCGGCGTACTCGCCCGGGGTCTGCATCTCGTTCTTGGCCCGGCTGATCCGTGCCGCCACCGCTCGCGGGCTCATCACGCGCTCGCTCAGATTCAGATCCCTCAGGCAATCTCTGATCACGCCGAGCTGGTCCGCATCGTCGTAGATCACGAAGCTCTGGTGGAACCCCAGCTCCGTGTGCCACTTCCGGAGAATCCGGACGCAGGTGGAATGAAACGTCCCCAGGGAGACGGCGAGCCCGCGCCCGCCCAGGACCTGCTCCACGCGCTTCCGCATCTCGTTGGCGGCCTTGTTCGTAAAGGTCACCGCCAGGATTTGCCAGGGCTGGACGCCACACCGCGCGATCAGGTGCGCGACCCGCCGGGTGATGACCCGCGTCTTCCCCGATCCGGCGCCGGCCAAGATGAGGAGCGGACCATCGCCGTGCTGCACCGCCGCTTGCTGCGGCGGATTCAGATCAGCCAGGATGGGATCGTCGATCATGGAGTAATCGGGTCCTTGGAGGTTAGGAGCCGTTACGAAATACCGTGTCCATTGTTTGCGATTTCGTTACGGCTCCTGATGCCGTTCCCGAATTTCTCTGGTCACGTTATTCTTTAACAACGGCTCAGCGTTCAGCTGTCGGCCCTCAGCGGTCGGCTCAGGAGAGAACGCAAGACGGTTCCGGGAACGCAGCCCGCAGGCACCCCGTGGCGCAGGTGCTCGCTGAACGCTCCCCGTCGAAGAGCGGGCGGCGCAAAGGCGCGGCGCGGCCGCCACGCTGTCCTACCGACCCGCGGGTTCGCGGGCCGCCAGCGCGACGGGATTATAGACCAGAGCGCAGAAGGGAAAAACACAAAAACCCAGCCTGGCTCGCGATGGTCGGCTCCCGGTTCTACCCCACGTCCACCCAGCGCCCCGTGGACGATGACTGATAGATGCCGAGGACGATCTTGAGGGCCTTCAGCCCTTCCTCGCCGCTGACCGGGGACGGCCGGCCGGCCCGGATCGCCGCGAGGATGTCGGCGAGCTGCGCCTGGTGCCGCTCGTGGGAAATCGCCGGCGAGGCCGAGCCCCCGACGGACACCGGCTGGGGGTCCACGTAATCCGCCTCGGCGCAGCCCTCGACCTTCCAGGAGGTGATGAAGCCCCCTTCCAGGGTCACGGAGCCGTTCTGGCCGTGGATCTCCAGCCGTTCCTTGCAGGCCGGCTGGACCGCCGTGGTCCCCTCGATGACCCCCACTGCGCCGCCCAGGAATTCCACCGTGGCCACCCCGAGATCCTCGCTGTCGATCGCATGGGTCGAGGTCCGGACCAGGCCCGAGACCCGCTTGGCCCCGCCCATGAACCACTGGAGCAGGTCAATGGTATGGATGGCCTGGTTGATGAGCGCTCCCCCGCCGTCAACCGCTTTCGATCCGCGCCAGGGACTGGAGGCGTAATACTGGGAGGTGCGCCACCACTTGACATAGGCATCCCCCAGGACGAGCTTGCCCAGCACCCCCGCGTCCAGGGCCTTCCGAACCTTCTGCGCGGCCGGAGAGTACCGGTTCTGGAAGACCACGGAGAGGTGCCGGCCGGCTTTCCGACACGCCTCGATCAACGTCCGAGCCTTGGCCTCCGTGACGTCGATCGGTTTCTCGACGATCACGTGCTTGCCGGCCTCGGCAGCCTTGATGCCGTATTCCGCGTGATACCCGGACGGTAGCGTGACGATCACCGCCTCGACCCCCGGGTCCGCCAGCAGCTCCTCGTAGCTCCGATAACCGCGGATCTGATGCTGCGACGCGAACTGCTGCGTCCGCTCCGACGAACGGCTCCAGGCGCCGGCCACGCGGGCGTCCGGGATTTCCTTCAGCGCCGTGACGTGTACCCCGCCGATCATCCCGCAGCCTGCCACCGCTACCCCGATCGTTGCCATTGCCTCTCTCCTTGTCCGGAACCGACCGTCAGTCGTCCGGGGACACGGACCCCGGCGACACCATGCTCGCCGACTCGCCCTGCGAGGCCACGGCCTGACCCTCCCGCGCACCGGCAACGGAACGCCGTCTGCCGGATTGGTGTGTCACGCCTTCGACTGGCCGATTGAAAAAAGGACAACCGCGGCGATGGCCATCGCGATGGCGATCTTGTGATAGAGATTGACCGGCTCCTTCAACCACAGGATGCCAACAACGATCGTTGTCGTGATGATGGACAACACCGCATAGAGGACGTACTGAGAGGCGCCGTATCTGGAATAGAGAAGATTGAAGCCGAGATAGGTCAGGAAGAGACCGAGTCCGCTCAGGAGAACGGCGGGCCAGTGCCCCGTCAATGTGTGCCCGATATCGAATGCGCCGACGAACGGCGCGAAAAGCAGTGCGAAGAGCACCGCCACCAGCGCGGATACGCCGACGAACAATAACCCATTCTCGACACCCGCAGACTTCCTCTGTCCGAGGGCGAACATGGCATTCCCAACTGCAGCGATGGTGGCAAACACAATCGGAAGCAAGCTCTTCATATTCCCCCCTGAAGGGTGTGGCACCTGCACTTTGCGGCGACGGGCGAGCGCGCACGTGTGGTGGATCTGGCGGCGGCCGCCCGCCGTCCATTGCCGCGATTATTCCAAAACGGACTGCGCCTCGCCCACGCCGGAGACACCGTCGACTCCACCGACGAACGGCACGCCTACCCCTGTCCCTCCGCCTTCAGGAAGGTCCCCCGTTGAAGTTCCTCGAACGCTTGCCGGAGCTGCTCCTGCGTGTTCATCACGATCGGGCCGTACCACGCGACCGGCTCCCCGAGTGGCTTCCCCGAGACCAGGAGGAATCGGAGTCCCTCGTCCCCGGCCTGCACGGAGATCTCGTCGCCGCGATCGAAGAGCACGAGCGAGCGGTTGTCCGCGTCCTGGGGGAGGGTCGTGTCCGCCCAGCCGACCCCTTCGGTCGGCACCGCGAGGGGGCCCGACGCGTTGCAGAACTTCCCCGCCCCCGCGAACACGTACGCGAAGGCGTGACGGGTCGTCTCGACCGGGAGGGTTCGCCGCTTGCCGGGCGGCACCGACACATCGAGGTAGATCGGATCGGCGGCGACCCCCTCCACGGGACCGGTCGTCCCCAAGGCGTGGCCGCAAATGACCCGGACCCGGGTGCCGTCGTCTTCCGCGATCTCCGGGATGTCGCCCGCCTTCACCTCCTGATAGCGAGGCGTCGTCATCTTGAGCGCCGCCGGCAGGTTCGCCCACAGCTGGAACCCGTGCATCCGGCCCGCCGGGTCGCCCTTCGGCATCTCCTGGTGGATGATGCCCCTCCCCGCCGTCATCCACTGGACGTCGCCGGCGGCGATGGCGCCCCGGTTCCCCAGGCTGTCCCCGTGCTCCACCGTTCCGGCGAGGACATAGGTGATCGTCTCGATCCCTCGGTGGGGGTGCCACGGAAAGCCGGCGAGATAGTCCTCCGGGATGTCATTCCGGAAGTCGTCGAGGAGAAGAAACGGGTCGAAGTCGGAGGTGTTGCCGAAACCGAATGCGCGGCGCAGGTGCACCCCGGCGCCTTCGAGCGTCGGCTTGGCGCGAACGATCCGCTTAATCGGTCGAATAGACATTTCGGACCTCCCATGCTGAGGGTCACACACCACCACGCGACATCACCGATCGGGCGCCAAGCGGCGCGCGAAGCCCGTCCGCGTCATCGGCCCGGCTCGACTCCGCTACTACGCGCACGCATGAGGGCCGCCAGAGCACGCGCCGGACCGGAATCGGCGTGTTCCAGCCCGCTGATCGCGCCTTCTCGGTCGGCGGGCGTGCGGTTCTGGCTCAACTTGAATTTCCCGTCGAGGTGCGCGATCGGCATTTCGAAGGCCACCACCGCGCCGAGGAGCGTGCGGTGAAACTCCGGCGGCAGATCCTCGACGCGCCACGGGTGGGGACGAGAGTCCTCATACCGATGCGTCAAGTCTCGCACGACGCCGGCCGCGAAGGTTTCCTCATCGCGGATGCACGGTGTCCCCGTCGCGTGCACGACCGCGTAATTCCACGTGGGCACCGCGGATGACGATTCGTACCAACTCGGCGACACGTAGCCATGGGGTCCCTGACAGGCGGAACGGCTCGCATCGCCGGCGCGCGAGTGGCGCCTCCGCGCACATGCGCTGGTCATTCCTTTTGGTCCAATATCTGACTCACGTGATGCTGCAAGTGGCGAAGGTAGTCTGTTACCACGAACTCCAGCGTCACCGGCTCTGCCTTGCCGACGTTACACGGCGAACTCTTCGCGTCTTCGGGTATACGATCGATGACGTCACTCAAGTGACGATTGAAGGCGGACCACAACGTGACCAGTCCCGCCCATTCCGATGCATGGTACTGCTGAATCCGCACCCAAGCGTTTTGGTCGTAGGTGGGAAACGAGGCGGCAGCGTGATAGGAGGCTCTCACGAACCGTTGGTGATTATTGGCCGCGGAATCGATCAAATGGCCCAAGATCTCCTTTTTGGACCACCCATCCGGACGCCGCCTCAACGAGACCTCATCGGGTTTCATGCGCACCATGGCGGCTGACGCCTCATCGACAGTCCGTCTGATTTGGTTCGCAGTGTCCTTCACGGGATGTTCCTTTCGTTCGGCAGCATCAGTTGCGGCCCGACTGGCAGCCGCCGACTGGCCGCTCGATGGAGGGGTTCGGCGTCCCGCGTGCCCGAGGCGGCGTCACCCCCTTCAGGGGTGTGCCGCTCTTGGCGCATCCCCCGCAGGCGGTTGGGCGGCGTTGCCCAAGGTGGTGGCGTCGCGATGCTGGTGGACCTGCGGGCGGCAACTGCCGAGTGTAACTGCGCGCTGGGTCACCGAATCACCTCATTCGCCTGCATGAGTATCGCGGGCGGTATCGTCAGCCGAAGCGCCTTTGCCGCCTTGAGGTTGATCGTAAGGTCGAATTCGGTCGGCTGCTCCACGGGGAGGTCGGCCGGCTTGGCGCCCTTCAGAATCCGATCAACGATGCCGGCCGCGTAGCCGAACATGCGTGTCACGTTCGGGCCGTACGCCATCAAGCCCCCGGCCTGGGCAAACTCCACGAACGGGGAGATGGTGGGAAGCCGGTGTTCCGCCGCGAGGTGCGCGACCCGGACTCGACCCCAGAAGAAGATCGGGGACGGCAAAAGGATGATCGCGCCCGCGCGCGCGTCGGCCGCGGCGCGAAACGCACGGGCGAGACCCTCCGACCCGCGCACCGCCACGGGCTGCGGGTGCACGCCCAAGGCCCCGGCGGCCACCGCTAAGGTCTTGAAGCTGGGCTCCAGGGCTTTCTCGACGCCGACATCCCAGAGCGCAACCACCCGCGACGCTCCCGGGACGTTCTCCGTGACGAGCTGCAGTTGCTTTTCGACCAGATCCGCATAGAGGGCGACGAGTCCCGTCAGGTTGCCGCCCGGCCTGGCCAGGCTCTGGACCAGGCCGTAATGCACGGGATCCTCGCCGAGCCCCGCAAACACAATGGGGATGGTCGTGGTGGCTCGCTTGGCGGCGAGCACCCCGGGCAGCACCCCGCTCGCGAAGATGACATCGACCTGGAGACCGACCAGATCCGCGGCGAGGTCGAAATACGTCTCATACTTGCCGTCCGCCGCGCGATACTCGAAGGTGATGGTCCGTCCTTCGACGTACCCGCGCGCCAGCAGGCCTTGTCGCAATGCCTCAAATGGCGGGGTGGCACACGTTAACGGGCACAACACCCCCACCCGGAAACGCTTCTCCGCCGGCTGCGCCCCGGCGGCGAGAGGCGTCGCGAGGAGGGCGAACCATCAGGATGCCCAGCACGACGGACCGTGGGGCCGTCATCCCAGCCCCCAGGCGCAGTCGCGGTCGCAACGCTGGACGCCGGCCTCCGAACCGGACGTTCCCGTCATTCGTTCGTCTCGTGATCCGCAGGCGCCCGCATTCGACCGGCCTCCTGTGGGGCTGCCGGAGAACCACCGGCACGATGCAACCCTAGCCCATGCCGAGTGCGTGTGTCAAGGCGTCGAGCGAGCGGGAGGCATGACACACCCCGCCCGGCGGCCGACGCCACTCGCCATCGGGTCCGGGAAGGTGCGTCCATTGAGAGATTGCGCCATCGGCGGTCCGGATTTATCGCGTGGTGGTTGCTAGCTTCAGGGCAAGGACTACGAAAACAGCGCCTGCGACTTTGTTCATGATTCCTTGGACTCGGTCCGATCGCTGAAGCCATTGGCCAAGCGTGCCCGCCAGGAGGGCGATGCCGCCGAAGACCAATATGGTCGACAGGATGAACACACCGCCCAGCAGCAGAAGCTGTAACCAGATGGGCCCCCTGGACGGATCCGCGAACTGCGGGAGGAACGCCAGGAAGAATATGGACACCTTAGGATTGGTGAGATTCATGATGATGCCACGACCGTACAGTTTGCGCAGATTGGCGTCGCCGCGGCCCTCGGTCTCAATGCGTGTCGCCGAGGCACGGAACGCCTGCCATGCCAGATACACCAGATAAGCGGCGCCGATGAATTTTAGGGCGGAGAATGCCGCCGCCGACCGTTGAAAAACCACCGCAACACCCAGCGCGACCGCCGTGCTGTGACCGATCAGTCCCGTGCACAACCCACACGTGACCGCCAGGCCGGCCCGTCGTCCATACAAGGAGGATTGCGTCAGCACGAAGATGTTGTCGGGGCCCGGCGCGAGAGCGAGCAAGACGGATGCGGCAAAGAAGGTTAACAGGGTTTCACTGGAGAACATGGATGCCCCATCTCATGAATCTGCTGCGCGGATGCCATAACGGGACCGCCAGCGGCGTAAGCCGTTGTCAAAGAATAAGTTGAGCGGAGACATTCCGAAACGGCATAAGGAGCCGTAACGAAATAGAAAGAGATGTACAGGTTATTTCGTAACGGCTCCTAAAGGTTGGGGGTCCGGCCGATGGGCTCATCAGGCCTTGGCCGGCCGTCTCGCCGCCAGGTACCGGTAGAGCGACACGCAGATCGTGCCGAGGATCATCGCCGCGGCGATCCCGAGCAGGGCGGCGGAGATCGGCTTGGTGACGAAGATCGAGAGGTCGCCCCGCGAGATCAGGAGCGCCTGCCGGAGGGAGCGCTCCAGGATCCGGCCGAGGACGAACGCCAGCAGGATCGGCCCCAGATCGAACTGCAGCTTCCGCAGCACGTAGCCGACGACGCCGAAGAGCACCATCATCACCACGTCGTCGATGTTGTTCTTCATGCTGTACACGCCGATGGCGCAGATCAGGACGATCGAGGGGGCGAGGATGGCGTACGGCACCTTGAGCATCTGCACCCACAGACCGACCAGGGGCAGGTTCAGGACCAGCAGCATGACGTTCCCGATGTACATGGACGCGATCACCGCCCAGAAGAGGTCGGGGTGGTCCTTCAGCAGGAACGGCCCGGGGGTCACCCCCTGGATCAGCAGGGCGGCGAAGATCATGGCGATGGCCGGGTTCCCGGGGATACCCAGGGTGAGCATCGGGATGAAGGACGCGCTGGCCGCGGCGTTGTTGGCCGACTCGGGCCCGGCCACGCCTTCCAGCGCCCCCTCGCCGAACCGCTCGGGGTGCTTCGACACCCGCTTCTCCACGGCGTAGGAGAGGAGCGAGGCGATGACCGCGCCGCCGCCCGGAAGCAACCCCACGAAGAAGCCCACCAGCGATCCGCGTACGATGGCCCACCTGGAGATGGCCCAGTCCCTGACCGTCGGCCACAGCCCAGTGATGCGCGTGGTGACCAGCTCGGCCTTCACCTGCTCTTCGAGACTGATGAAGATCTCCCCGATGCCGAAGATCCCCATGCCGAGGGTCAGAAAGTCGAACCCGTCCTCCAGGATGAACAGCCCAAAGGTGTACCGCTCGTTCCCGGTGACCGGGTCCCGCCCCACCATGGCCAGGAGCAATCCCAGGAGGGCCATGAGGATTCCCTTCACGACCGACTTGCCGGAGAGGTAGGTCGCCAGGAGCAGTCCCAGGATGGTGAGCGAGAAGTACTCCGCCGGGCCGAACTTCACGGCGAAAGCGGACAGGGGCGGCGCCACGAAGGTGAGACCGACCACCCCCGCCGTCCCGGCCACGAAGGACCCGATGGCGGCCATCCCCAGCGCCGCGCCCGCCCGTCCCTGCTTCGCCATCTTGTAGCCGTCGATGCACGTGACGACCGAGGCCGCCTCTCCGGGGATGTTCAGCAGCACCGAGGTGGTCGAGCCGCCGTACATCGCCCCATAGTAGATGCCGGCGAGCATGATGATGGAGGTGACCGGATTCCCCAGGGCGTAGGAGAGCGGCAGCAGCAGCGAGATGGTGGCCGCGGGCCCCAGGCCGGGCAGGACCCCGATGGCCGTCCCCAGGACGGACCCGATCAGACAGAACAGCAGATTGACCGGCGTGACGGCCAGCGCGAAACCGCTCAGCAACCCGTGAAAGGCGTCCAAGGTCAGTACTCCACCGTCAGAAAAGGAGGCCCTTCGGCAGCGGAACCTTGAGGAGGACGACGAACAGGAGGTACGCACCGAGCGTCCCCAGGACCGACACCGCTCCGACGGTGAGCCACCGTGCCCGCTCGATCAGGATGAGCCATCCCAGATAGAGGAGGAACGTGGCGGCGAAGAAACCGATTCCGCCCATCAGGAGGGTGAAGCTCAGCATGACGACGGCTGCAAGCGCCGGGCGGCGCCAGGTACCCGGATCCCATAACGGCCGCGCCGCCGGGTCTGGCCCAAGGCGCAGAACGAGATAAACCGCGGCGGTCGCCGCCAAGGAGGCGGCCAGCCAGAACGGCAGGAATCCGGGGCCGGGAACACGCACCGAGCCGAATCCCATCTCGATGGCCAGGTACGCCGACCCTGCACCGATCACGAGCAGCGTACCCGCCGCGACCCGCTCAAAGCGTTTCATGCCTCAGCCTCGTGGGACGATGAACAAACGTCGAGGAGCCCCGAGCGGGCTCCCCGACGTTTAACAGAATGCGAAAAGACCCACTTGTTCCTCAGGCTGCTCAAATAGGTCCAGATGCCAGGCGGCGGGCAATGGACGGGGTCCCCACCGAAGGTGGGTCCAGGCGTACTCCAGGTCCGCCGCAACGAGTGCCCGAGCACGCGGGGTATCCGTCCGGAGGATGGGCCCCCGCAGTTGGGCCGTTTTCAGCAGCCTGCTGGTTGCGGCTACTTGTACCGATCGCCCATCTTCTCGCTCATGATCAATTCCTTGTAGCGAGCATCCTCCGACACCATGAACTTCCCGAACTCTTCCGGACCCATGTAGCGCAGCTCGACGGACAGTTCGTCCGCCTTCTTCTTGAACTCGGGGTCGTCCATGCTCTTCTTCAGGATGTCGTGCAGCTGGCTCACGACGGCGGGCGGCGTGTCCTTGGGCGCGATCACACCCCGCCACATCGTCATCGCGAAGTTCAGCCCTTGCTCCTTGGCGGTCGGCACCTTGGGGAACTTGTCCAGTCGGTCGGGGCCGAGGATCCCCAGGACGCGAAGCTGGCCCGCCAGCGCCTGCGGCACTCCCTCCGGCGCCGACACGATGATGGAGTCCACGTGCTTGCCCAGAGCGGCCGTGATCGCGGGCCCACCCCCTTCGAAGGGGATGTGGTTGAACTTGGCCTTGGTGAAGTTCTGGAACGCCAGCGCCACCATGTGGTAGCCGCCGCCCGACCCGGCGTTACCGATGGTGACCTCACCGGGCCGCTTCCGGGCGGCCTCCACGAAGTCCTTGAGGTCCTTGAAGGGCGAGTCGGCCGGCACCATCACCATGCACGAGTTATCCGCCAGCATGATGACCGGCGCGAAGGTGGTGGCCGTGAACGGCACCTTGCTCATGTGGATCTTGGTGATCATCGGGGTGGCGGACGCCACGATGGTGTAGCCGTCCCCTTTGGCCTTCATGGCCTCGACGTACCCGATGGCGGCCCCACCGCCCGGAATGTTCTTCACGATCAACTGCTGGCCGTTGGCGTGTTTCGGGAAGACGGCGCCGATCGCGCGGAACAGCACGTCCGTGGCGCCGCCCGCCGCCCAGGCTACGATGATTTCCACTGACTTCGAGGGGAATTTCTCCTGCGCCATGGCCGGGACGCAGACGCAGACGAGAAGGGCAATCAACAGCGCCTGGCACCATCTGACTGATGTTCGCATGAGCATCCCTCCCTGGGAAATGAATGGAAAAGGAGAAGGTCGCGACCGGGCCGGCCGATCGGCAGCACCGTGGGCCCGGCAGTCTGCGGAGGAACGCTACCAAGTGGTTTCGCCTGTGTCAAGGCGGAGCGGAGCGCGGGGCGCGTGTTGTGCGGGTGGCTGCCCAATGGCCGGCGTGCGGCAAGAACCGTCGGAGATGCCGGGCGGTTGGTTCAATCGGACGGGAGTGGCACTTCCCGTGCGCCCCGTGGAGCCTGATGGCGCGCGGAACGGCGTGACCGGTCGAGAGACGACGCGTGCGCGAGAAGAATCTGCATGTTACACTCCCGCGTGGCCGGTGGTCGGTCGTGACCACTGGGCGTTGTGTGTTTTTTCCCGTTGGAGACACGCCAAAGACCCACCTCAGAGCGAGGCGCCATGACCTTCGACATCGCCTTCATCGGGCATTACACCAAGGACACCATCGTCTATCCGACGGTGACGCGCATCGTGGATGGCGGCGCTTTCAACTATGGGGCGAATGTCGCGGCGCGCATGAGCCTCCGGGTCGCCGTCGTCACCCGACTGGCTCGTGCAGACTGGCATGTGGTCGAGTCGTTGGAGGCAATCGGGGTGACCGCGTTCGCGAAGGAAACGCCGCACTCCACGTGCCTCCGACTGATCTATCCCACCGACGATCTCGACCAGCGAACGATCGAACTGACCAGCTCCGCCGGCCCGTTCACAGTTGAGGAGGTGGCGGGGATCGATGCCAGGGCATATGCGATCGGCGCGTCCGTCCGGGGAGAGGTCCCCGTGGAGGTGGTTCGACACCTCGCAGCCACAGGGGCGATCCTCGCTCTGGACATCCAGGGCTGGCTCCGAATCGTCCAGGACGGGATTCTAGCCTCCGACGGCTGGCCAGGCAAGGAGGCGGTCCTGCCGCTCGTCACCGTCTTCAAGACCGACGCCGTGGAGGCCAAGCTCCTGACCGGCGAAGACGACCGGTACGAGGCCGCTCGACGACTCGCGGCCTACGGCCCGAAGGAAGTGCTCCTCACGCACAGCGGCGGCGTCCTCGTCCACCACGACGGCACCTTCCATGAAGCGCCGTGGGCGCCCGTGGCGGTCCGGGGGCGGAGCGGCCGGGGAGACACCTGCACGTCGGCCTATCTCTCGCGGCGACTCACGGCCACCCCGGCCGAAGCCGTCGTGTGGGCCGCCGCCGTCACCAGCTTGAAACTGGAAGCCGAAGGCCCCTTCCGCAGGGACCTCACGGAGGTTGAGACGCTGTACAACCGGTTGCGCCGCCCCCGGTAGGCGGAGCCCCGCCCCGCGCGAAAACCACTTGAAAAACGCAAACTGTCAGCCACAATCCTCGTTGTGAGAACGCTGACCACATTTCTCGTCCCGGGTGGCCCGATCGTGCTGGCAGCTCTGGCGGTCCTCCGCCCGGGAACGCTGCCGGACGCGGCGGAGCCCTACGTCCGCGCGTTCCCCGTCGTGGTCCTCAGTGTCGGCTTCTTCCTCGGCTGGTACTTCAACCGGAGCCGTGTGGTCTTCGCGCTCCTACTCCTCTTCGTGGCGGATTGGGCACTGCGCCATGTGGGGGGCTGGGGCGCCACAGGGGGAGATGCCGGTCGTCCCGTGTTCGCGGCAGTCGCCGCACTTCTACCATTGAACCTCGCGCTCTCTGCCTCGCTCGCCGAACGGGGCCTGCTCACTCCCCGCGGCCTGGCGCGTCTGCTCCTGATCCTGGGACAGCTGGTCGCCGCCGGGTTGGTCCTTCAGATCGATCCCCAGGGCCTCGGGGGGTGGCTGGACTACCAGTGCGCCGACGCCTCGCTGACCGCGTGGACTGACGTCCCCCAGGTCTCGCTGGCGGCGTTCGCGGGGACGCTCGTCCTGCTGGCGGTCCGAAGCGTCCGGCGCCGTAGCCCGATCGACGCAGGATTCTTCTGGACGGTTGTCGCGGCGTTCGGGGCGTTGCACGGTTTCCAGCGGGGGTGGAACCCCACCAGCGTTTTCGCCACCGGCGGCGCGGTCCTGATCGGGGCGCTGGTTCAGACCGCCTACCGCATGGCGTACCACGACGAGTTGACCGGACTGCCGGGTCGGCGCGCCCTGACCGAAGCCCTCCTGCGGGTCGGCGGCCGGTATGCGGTGGCGATGGTGGATGTGGATCACTTCAAGCGATTCAATGACACCTACGGCCACGACGTGGGCGACCAGGTACTCCGCATGGTGGCCGCGAAACTGGACCGCGTCGGCGGCGGCGGGCGTAGCTTCCGATACGGCGGCGAGGAATTCGCGATCCTCTTCCCGAACGCCTCGGCGGCGGATGCTTTTCCCCACATCGAGGCGCTCCGGAAGGCGATCGAGGCCACGCGGTTCGCACTGCGGGGACCGGAGCGTCCCCGGAAGAAGCCGGCGACGGCGAGGCCGCGGACCACCTCCCGAAAGGAGGTATCCGTGACTGTCAGCATCGGCCTGGCCGAGCGCGACGGACGGAAGACGGAACCGCGCCAGGTGCTTGCGGCGGCCGACAAGGCGCTGTACCGCGCCAAGGGTTCCGGTCGAAACCGAGTGATGGTATGATTCGTCATGATGGAGCGACTTCCGTCGAGGGGCCGATTGGTCAATTGGGCCGGGCCAGTCGACAATCCGACCGGTTGACCGACTGATTGTCCTTGGTTCGAGGCTCGATGCCTCAGTGGAGGGATGCATGGATCTCGGGATAGCGGGGCGAGTGGCGATCGTCACCGGCGGGAGTCGTGGTATCGGTCGCGCGGTGGCGGAGCGGCTGTGCCGCGAGGGGGCGAGTGTCGCGCTGTGCGCGCGGAACCGCGACTCGCTTTCCGAGGCGCAGCGCACGCTGGAGGCACTGGGGAGCGGACGCGTCCTGGCCATCGAGGCGGACCTGACCGACACGGCCGCGGCCGAGCGCGTGGTGGAAGCCGCCGCGGCCGCGTGGGGCAGGATTGACATCCTGGTGAACAACGCCGGCGCCGCGCGGGGGATCCCCTTTGACGATTTGACGGAGGAGCTCTGGCTGGAGAACCTGAAGCTCAAACTCTTCGGCTATCTCCGCATGGCCCGGCTGGTCCTGCCCCACCTGCGCCGGAACGGCTGGGGGCGGATCGTGAACGTCGCCGGTCTGGCGGGCTTGCAGCCGAGCCCCCTCACCATGCCCGTGGGCTTGAATAACGCCGGTATCCTGAACGTGATGAAGGCCCTGGCCGATGCGGAGGCGCCTCACAACATCCTGGTGACGACCGTCTGCCCCGGACCGATCCTGACGGAGCGGCAGACGCGGCTGCTCCAGGATGCCGCCCGCGCGAAGGGGGTCTCGGTCGCAGAGGCGGAGCGCGAGGCGACCGGCGCGATTCCGCTGAAGCGCATGGGGCGGCCCGAGGAAGTCGCCGATGCGGTGGCGTTCCTGGCGTCCGAGCGGGCGAGCTACATCACGGGCAGCCTGGTGCTGACGGATGGGGGACTCCACCGCACGATGATCTGATTGGCGGGAAGACTGGCGTCAGTCGAAGCGCGTCCCCCACCGCTCGAAGGTGCTTCCCTCGTCCACCATGCGCACCCCGTAGAACCGGACCCCTTTGTTGATCATCGCCTTGCGGAACTCCTCCTGGAGGGCGGGGGTCAGGTTGATGACGTGGACGACTCCCTCGGGATAGCTCTTCACCAGCTCCGAGTACACATCCGAGAGCACCTCGAACAGGTTGTAGGTGGCCGCCGCCAGTCCCTGGGCGTCGACGATCAGCTCCAGCTTCCGCTCGCGCACCAGCGCAAAAAGCTGCTTGCGAAGCTCCAGGGCCTGGGTCGGGTCGATCCTCCCGGTCCACGTCGAGAACCCCACCTGGTCCAGCGAGGTCACCAGGAGCGGCCGCTTCGCGCACTTGTAATGCTCTTTCCCCTCGATGGAAATCCAGCCCGCCTGAAAGGCACCGTTCGGACAGGCGCCCTGCTTCAGGCAGTAATACCCGTTCCGGTACGCCTTGGCGAACATGCACTTGTTGGTGACCTCTTCCACTTTGCCCTGCTGGTCGAGCTTCTGTCGCTCCCGGAGGTCCACCGCATCCTTGATGCATCGCTCCACCACCTCGCGTGTGGCCGCAGCGGGGATGCATGCCGCCGCCCCCTGGCTAAAGAGCAGCTCGTTGGCCGCATCCAGAGCCGCCTCGTCGCTCACCAGGAGGAAGCTGTTCGCCTCGCGTCCAAGGCGGCGGTAGGCCCGGAGCAGGCCCGGCGTGGCGGGTGCGCCCGCGTCCGCCAGGATCGCCTTAGGGCGCTGTTCGTCGACGGCGCCGAGGAATACGGGCTCCTCCAACCCGCAGGCGCAGGCCTGAAATCGAACCAGGCGGTCCGCGAAGCGGCTGTGTAGCTCCTGCCCCACCACCAGGACGCGGCCGTCCACCAGGGTCCCCGGTGACGCCTCGAGGAAACCCCGGATACGCGCCTCCATCTCCATCAGCTTCAACGGCTTCTTGAAGTAGGCCATGGCCCCGTACCGCTTGGCGGCGCTCAGGGTCTCCAGCGAGGGGGAGGCGGTGATCAGGAAAACCAGTGCCTTTGGCTTCTTGGTGCGCACCTGCTGGAGCAGATCGATCCCGCTGACCTTGGGCATCATGACGTCCGACAGGATCACGTCGTAGTCCTGCGACAGCCGCTGGAGCGCCTCGCCGGCATCCTGCGCCGTGTCCACCGCGTAGCCGGCGCCCTCGAAAAAGTCCTTCAGCATCGTGCGGATCGTCTCGTCGTCGTCCACCGCGAGCAGCCGATGCCTGGTCTTGCTCTCCGTCGCCATTCCCCGCCGGCCCTCCTGAATCGCGTCCTTCATGACCGCTCCGCCGGGAGGGCCGGGGAGGACATCCCCGGGCGCCACCCCGATCCGCGTGCGGTCAGACTGTGCCCGCCACGGTGCACACCGACCCTACCTGTCCTTTCGGCCAAAATCGGGATGAACTTAACCGGAAAATGCGGGGGGCGGCGCCCCGGCGTCGGCGAGCCGTTCGGATCGCGGGGCCCGTGCGACTGTGCCCGTTGTGCGGCTCGATCCCGCCGCCCCCTACTCGGGAATCGGCCCGGGGAGGTCGAAGCGCTGGCGGGTCGTGCAGTAGCGGTCTCCGTACAGGCGGCCGATCGGTCGGTAGGCGTCGCTCACGCGCCAGGTCGCGGGGTCGATGAGGCCGTCCCGGACGTGCACATGGACCACCTCCCCCAGGAGGATTTCCCGGCCCACCCCGTATTCGATCCGCTGCATCACCCGGCATTCCAAGCTGGCGGGGGCCTCTCGGATCCGGGGCGGTGCAACCACCGCCGAGGCGGCCGGAGTGAATCCTGCCGCGGCGAACTCGCTCTCCGTCTCGGGTAGTTCCTGTCCGCTCAGCAGCATCGCGTTGGCGATCGGCTCGTCCACCAGGTTCACCACGAACTCCCCGGTCCGCCGGATATTCTTCACCGTATCCTTCATCGTCCCGTCGCTGCGCCGGTTGAAGCTGAGCAGGACCAGCGGCGGCTCGTCCGCCACCACGTTGAAGAAGGAGAAGGGCGCGGCGTTCAGGACCCCGTTGGCATTGACCGTCGAGACGAGGGCGATGGGCCTGGGGTAGACCAGGCCGATGAGCAGCTTGTAGCGGGTCTTTTGCTCCAGTTCGGCGATGCGGAGTTCCATGCAGCTGCCCCCGTTACTCCCGGCTGTTCACCGCGTAGTACGGCGCCGCGACCATCCCCTCGTGCCAGGTGCGGTACCAGGCCTGCATGTAGGGCTTGATCCGGAGAAGCATCGCGGCCCGCGCCGCCTGCTCGGGGGGAAGCGGCCGGCTGCAGACCTCCCGCACATCGCGGTGCAGCGTCTCCACATCAATGGACAGGATGCGGCGGTCCTCCATCACGACCCGGCCCCCGATGACAACCGTCCGCACGTCCTCACCCATCGCCCGCTGGACGAACCCCTCGACCGGGTCCAGCCCCGGGTGAATCCAGGGGTCCCGCTCCACGCGCCCCAGGTCCACCAGGATCGCATCCGCCTTCATTCCCGGCAGGAGGGCACCCGTCTCCCCCGCGAAGCCGCAGGCCCTGGCACCGTTGACCGTGGCCATCTCGATCGCCTCGTAGGCGTCGAGGGCGGGCGCGGTCAGCTCGAAGGTGTGGACGCGGTGCAGCTTGTGCAGCATGCGCACCTCCATCACCGCGTCCTCATCGTCGTTGATCGTCTTGTCGTCCATGCCCATGGCGACGGTGACCCCCGCCGCCCGCATCGGCACCACCGGCGCGATCCCGTTGCGCATGTGCAGGTTGCAGCTCGGATGGTTCGTGACGCACGTCCCTCGCCGCCCCATCAGCGCGATGTCCCGTGCGGTGACGTGGATGGCATGGCCATAGACCACTTGCCGGTCCACCAGGCCCAGCCCGTCCAGCCACTCCAGGGTGGAGCGGCCTCGCCGTCGCAGGCCGTAGGCCTTCTGGATCGGCGTCTGCAAGAGATGCATGTGGATGGGCACGCCGCCGAGCGCGTCGGAGCGGGCGCGCACGCGGCGCAGGAAATCGTCCGTGGCGCCGTGGGCCCAGGATGGCGCAAGCAGCACCCGTGTATCCGGCCCGTTGTAGCGCGCGTAGAGGTCGTCGAAGAGGGCGAAGTACTCCTCCACGGCCTGCCGCTTGTCGTACCGGACCATGGGGGCCGCCCAGGCCTGCAGGTCGGGCGGCAGTGTGGCGAGAAATCCCTCCTCGTCCAGGGCCAGCCGGCTCTCGTCCCGGATCGCCGGCGAGAACGCCAGACGGATGCCCGTGGACAGGTAGGTGCGGATGGCCGTCTCGGCCCGCCGCGCGGCGGCCGGTCCGTCGTCGTCGAAGCCGTTGTGGTGCAGCAGCGTGCAGCCGCTCCGAATGTGCCGCAGCGCGCACAGCGCCGCCGTGAGCTCCGGCGGCAGGAGCGGCATCACCGCCCAATCGAACAGGGCGTTCTCGAGGAAATCGGTGGGGACTCCCTTCTGGATGGGGGAGAGGCCGCGCCCGTGGCAGTGGGCGTCCGCCAGGCCCGGCAGGAGGAGATGGCTCCCGTCGCCGACCACCCGCGCCCGTGGGTGCTGCCTGGCGAGGTCGGCAAAGGATCCCGTGGCGGCAATGCGATCCCCCGTAATCAACATCCCGCCGTCCGGGATGAGGCCCTGGGTCTTGAGGCGCGCATCGGTGAGAAGATACTTCCCGCGGAGCAGGAGTTGCCCCGCCGCACCCTGTTCGGTCGCCATGGTTATACCCCCAGCATCTCGGCCATGACCCGGGGAACGAGCCCTTGGGGACAGAGGACGGGCCGGCCGCACAGCGTCCGCATCCGACGGGCCGCCTCGGGCGAAAATCCCATGCAGTCCAGGACGATCAGCTCCAGGCCGGGATCGGCCAAGGCCTCGGCGGCCCGGGACAGCGCCGCCGGGTCGAGGGGGGAGGCCACCGTCACCGCAGGATGGAACCCTTTCTCGCGCCAGTGGGCCGTGGCCGCGGCCACCTGCCCATCATTGGGCGTGACCACGCCGATGCGATTCCCCCGGCAGATCCCCCGGGCCACCGCCGTGAGGACGCGCGACGGGTAGATCATGGGGACCGGGCTGTCCAGGTCCGGGAAGTTGCCCGCGCACATGAGGGCGGAGACCGCGGCCCCCTCGGCCGCCACCTCGCGGGCTCGCCGGTCCAGGAAGGGCTTGAGCCTGTAGAGGGAGATCTCGCGGACGGTGCCGTCCCGCAGGATGACAAACAGCGGGTACTCGCCGCCCGCGGCAGCCAGCGCGTCAATCTCCGCCGTCTGGACGTCGTCCAGCCCGCCCCGGATCAGGAAATTCGTGTCTGGCAGGTGCCGCCGAAAGACCTTTTCCAGGTCCGGCCGCGGCGTCTGTCCCAGTGTGATGATCCCGATCGCGTCCATATCCCCATTCCCCACTTAGAGGCCGCTCAAAACGGCCCAGATGCCAGGCGGCAAGCGCAGGGCCGAGTGAGGCGTACTGGGCGGTACGCCGCAACGAGTGTCCGAGCGGGCGGGGTACCAATCCGCAGGATGGGTCTCCGCAGATGGCCCGTTTTCAGTGGCCGCCTACGCGGCTCCCGCCTGGCTAAGCAAGGCTCGCAAGAGCACCTGGCAGCCCTGCGCGGCCTGTGCGGGCTCGATCCACTCCTCGGGGCTGTGGCTCATCCCGCGGCGGCACGGGGTGAAGATCATCCCCGTGGGTACGCCGGCGGCAGCGAAGCTCTGGGCGTCGTGTCCGGCGCCACTCGGCATCCGGATGCAGGAGAGCCCCTCCGCGGCTGCTGCAGTTTCCACCGCCTGGATGAGAGGCTCGGCGCACGGAGTCCCCTCCTTCTCCAGAATCGTCTCCACCCGCCAGCCCCCGCGTTCGGCGACGTAACCCTTGAGGACTTCGCGAATGTGGATCATGTCGGCCTTTTCCTGGGAGCGGACTTCGACCACGAATTTGCAGCGGCCCGGGACCACATTGGTGGCTCCCGGGTGAAGTTCCACCTGGCCGATGGTCCCGACCATCTCGGGGTTGCGCTCCCGCACCCACGCGGGGAGCAGCGTGAAGACCGGCGCAGCCTTGACCAGGGCGTCGTCCCGGAGGGCCATGGGGGTCGTCCCGGCGTGCGATGCCTCCCCCTCCACGGTCACCAGGTACCGGTAGATCCCCACGATGGCCGTCACCGCCCCGATCTGGACCCCTTCGCTCTCCAGGCGCCGCCCCTGTTCGATGTGGAGCTCCAGGTACGAGGCGAACTCCCTGGGATCGCGCCGCGCCGCGCCGATCCGCGCAGGATCCTTGCCGGCTCTCCGCAAATCCTCGGCGAACGAGGGCCGACCCGCCTTCACGCTCTTCTCCAGCTCCCCGCCCTCCAAGAGGCCCAGCATGGCCCGGCTGCCCACCGTGCCGGCATTGTGCGCGGCCTCCTCGTCGGTGAAGTTGATGACCTCAAGGTTCCAGGGGAGGTCGATCCCGTGCTCCCGAATCGTCCGGACGCACTCCAGCCCAGCCAGGACGCCCAGCATCCCATCGAACTTCCCCCCCTGGGGCACCGTGTCCAGGTGCGAGCCCACGGCCACCAGCCCCGCGCCGGACGTACCGCAGGGAAGACGTCCGATCACGTTGTACGCCGGGTCGGTGGTGACGGTGAGGCCGGCCTCCTCGAACTTGCGGACCAGCCAGGCCTTTCCGGCCAGGTCGGCCTCGGAGAGCGCGGTGCGCGTCACGCCTCGCCCCTCTGCGTAGCCGATCTCTCCGAGCGCCATCAGGTCCGCCCACAGGCGGTCGCCGTCGATCCTGGGAATCATCGTTTCCTCACGCACAAGAGGACCGTTCGAGGTTCACGGTTGTCGGTTCGATGTTCGAGGTTCGTGAGGCGTGAAACGTGAGTCGTCAGACGTGGAGACGGGGCTCCGCTTCACGAATCCCGGCTCTCCCCCGCACTTTGTCACCACCTCACCCCATCTCCTTGTCGCCTCTGCTCCCCTGCGCCCCTGCTCTCAGGCTTAACCCGCAAGACCCGGGCCCGGCAAGAACTGGCCGCATCCTGCCGGCGCCACGACCTTCTCACCGTCATAGATCGTTTGCCCGCGCAGAATGGTGCGGACCAGCCGCCCCTGTGCGATCCAGCCGTCGTACGGGGACCACTTGGCCGAGGAGTAGCTCTTCTTCGCCTCGACGGTGAACGACTGCCGGGGATCCAGGATGGCAAAGTCCGCATCGGCCCCCAGCGCGATCCGCCCCTTGCGGGCGCCCAGGCCGAAGCGCTTCGCCGGGTTGCCGCACAAGAGCCGGGCCACGAGGGACGGGTCCTGCTTCCGCTTCACCACCAAGGCATCGTGCATCAAGGGAAGGCTCGTCTCCAGCCCCGGCGCCCCGGAGGCGTTCTCGAAGATGTTGGCCTTGGTCTTTCGATCCGGCAGCCACGGCGCGTGGTCGGACGCGATGATGTCCACCCGCCCCGCCAGCAGATGTTCCCACAGCCCGTCCCGCTCCCGCTGCTTGAGGATGCTGGGGTTGATCTTGGCGAAGCCCTTGACGCGCGGCAGGTCTCGGTCGGCGTCCAGCAGGAGGTAATGCGGACACGTCTCGACGGAGACATCCACCCCCTGCGCCTTGAACCACTGGGCCATCTCCACCGAGCGGGGCTGCGAGGTGTGGAAGATGTGCAGCTTCACCTTGGTCCAGTAGGCCAACTCCAGGAGCTTCAGGATGGCGAGCGTCTCGCTGGCGGGCGGCCGGGTCTCGTAGTGGGCCATGGCATCCGTCCGGCCGGCCTGCTTGGCCCGGGCGATCAGGTCCTCGATGATGAGGTCGATCTCCCCGTGGAACCCGACGGGCACGCCATGGCGGGCGATCTCGGGCAGGACCTGCCAGAGGACGTGGTCGTCGATGCGCGGAAAACGGTCGGGGTCGGTCTCGTAGACGCTCATCTTGAAGCCGCAGGCCCCCGCGCGCACCAGCGGCTCCACCTCCGCGGCCTCGGCGCGCTTTCGCAGCGTTGCCAGCATGGCCACGTCCACCCGAGCGACCCGGCGGATCTCCGTCACCTTGCCCCGAAAGATCTCCACCGTGTTCACCGGCGCGCCGATGTCGTAGGGCATGTCCAGGATGGTGGTCACGCCGCCGGCCGCCGCCGCCTGGGTGGCCAGTTCGATGGTTTCGGCCTGGTTGCTGTGGCAGTGGACGTGGACGTCCACCATACCGGGGTAGATCAGACATCCCTGCGCGTCGACGGTCTCCTTAGCCGCCGGGGCCGCGCTCGGCGAGGCGTATAGACCTGCCACCTTCCCATCAACGACCCCCACAGCGCCGTCCCGTGCGACGCCGTGGCCGAGCACCACATCGCCCTTCACTAACAGGTCCAGCATGACGGCTCCTCCTTACGATCGTTCGGCCCGACGCCTCACTGCCCGAACAGCAGATTCGGCAGCCAGGTCGAGAGACCGGGGAACATGACCAGAATGGTCAGGCAGACGCTCTCCAACGCGATGAACGGCATACAGCCGCTGAAGATGGTTTCCAGGGAGATCTCTTTTCCCACCACGCCCTTCATGGCGAAGGCGTTGAGGCCGACCGGCGGCGTGAGACAGCCGATCTCCGTCAGCTTCAGGGCGATGACGCCGAACCAGATCGGGTCGTAGCCCAAGCTGACGAGGAGCGGGAAGGCGATGGGCAAGGTCAGGGCGTAGATCCCCACCGGCACCATGATCATGCCCAGGAAGTACATGACCACGATGACCCCGAGGAGCACGACGAACGGGGACACCTGCCAGTCCCTGAGCGCCTCGGTGATCATGGTGGGCACGCGGGTCATCGCCAGGATCCGACTGTAGTAGAGGGCGCCGATGTTGATCAGGAAGAGCATGGCCGTGGTGTTGGCCGAGTCCTTCATGGCCTTCACCACCATCCCCATGCCGGTGATCTCCCGCAGGCCGATGCCGAACACCAGGGAGAGCAAGGCCCCGACTGCCGCCGCCTCGGTGGCGGTGAAGATCCCGGTGTACATCCCCCCCATCATCAGGACCGCGATCACCGCGATGGGCCAGATCCGGGTGGCGATCCGGAGCTTCTGGCTCACCGGTAGGTCCATGATCTCCTTGGGGGGCATCGGCGCCACCTGGGGCTTTCGCTTCGCCAGGATGGCGATGTAGATGGCGTACACCGTGGCGGTCATCAATCCGGGCACCACCCCCGCCGCGAACAGCTTGGCCACGCTGGTCTGGGTGAACATGGCGTAGATGATGAACATCATGCTGGGCGGGATCATCGAGGCGAAGGTCCCCGCCGAGGCGATACACCCCACCGAGAGGCGCGTGTCGTAGCCGTACTTCTGCATCTCGGGCAGCGACAGCCGCCCGAAGATGGCCGTGGTCGCGATGGAGGAGCCGGACATGGCCCCGAAGGCGGCGCAGGCATAGCAGGTGGCGATGGCCAGCGACCCCGGCAGACGGGCCGCCAGCACGCTGATGCTGTAGTAGGCCCGCTGGGCGAAGCCGCCGATGGAGGCGAACCCCCCCATCAGGATGAAGAGCGGGATGCAGACCCAGGTCGGGGTGGCCACGGAGTGATAGGACACCTGTCCCAGCATGGACAGCGAGCCCTTGACCCCCATGAGCACGTAGCTACAGATGAGTCCCGCGGTAATGAAGGTCACGCCAACCGGCACACCGGCGGCCATAAAGACCAGCAGGAGCCCGATCATGATCCAGCCAACCGTCAAGACATCCATATCCGCCTCGTCGTTCTCGTTACGAATCCCACCGCACCCGTCCCCGACGCGCGCAGCGTTTCCGAGCCGAATCCCCGCTCAGAACACTTCCTGGTCCGTCCTGCTGGGCCCCTGGAGTCCCTGCCTGTTCTTGAAGACCAGCTCCGCCAGATAGAAGGCCAGGCCGATCACCGCGAAGGCCTTGATCGGCCACAGGTAGAACTCCATGGTCCCTCCCAGGACCGACTCACTGGTCTGGTATGCCTTGAGGAAGTCCAGCGCCACCGCGTAGAAGAAGATCAGGATGGTCAGGAGCTCGACGGCGAACACCCCCGACTCGAACGGCCGGCGGACGCGGGGGGGGAGCTTGTCGAGGAGGAGCTCAAGCCGCACGTGCTCCCGGTTCTCTTCGCAGCGTGCCATTCCGAGATAGATGGTGATCATCATCACGAAGACCGACCCCTCGGCCAGCCCGTAGATGGGCTGGTGGAAGGTCCGGCTCACGATGTCCACCACCAGGAGGAGCATCATGATCAGCATCAGCCAGCCGCAAAAGCCCGAGAGTGCCTCGTTGATCTTGTGGAACACTGTCCGCATCGCGTCACCCGCAACCGCCCGCGGGCTCGGCCGGAGTAGACTCCGGCCGAGCCCCGGCCGTCTCGAGAGTTACTTCTTGTCCTTGGCCATGGCCTCCTTGTGGAGAGCCGTGAGCTTGGCCAGGATCTGATCAGCGTTCTTGTAGCCGCCGTCCTGCAGCTCCTTCACCCAGATCTTGGCCTGCTCCTGGGCGCCCGCCGCCTGCTCCCACTTGGCGAGCTCATCCGCGGGCATGATGTTCACCTTGCGGCCGGCCTTCTTCTCCGCTGCGACGATCTGGTCGAACGCCTCGTCGAACGATTTGCCGAACTGCTCCGAGGCGGTCGCCGATGCCTTCAGGATGCCGTCCTGCACATCCTTGGGGAGGCCTTTCCAGAAGTCCAGGTTCACCAGGTGGAGGAACGGCGTGGCCCACCAGAGCTCCTTGGCTACCAGGATGTTCGGGCCGGCCTCGTCCAGCTTGGTCATGGCCGCGCCGTCGTAGTTCGTGAGGACTCCGTCGATGGTCCCGGTCTGCAGGGCCATGTACACATCCGCCCACGGCACCGACACCGGCGTGGCCCCGGCGTTCTTCAGGAAGGCCAGGACCCAGCGGCTGGAAGCGCGCCACTTCCGCCCCTTCAGGTCGTCCACCTTGGTGATCGGCTTGGTGCTGCAAAACGCGCCCGGCAGTCCGGCCGTGGCGAGGAGCGGCATCTGGTTGTACTTTTTCAACTCGGCGCTGAACTCCGGGATCTCGCTGTAGACTTTGTCGTAGAACCAGCGCTGGGCCTGCCAGCCCCCCGGGCCCACCGGGAAGAGCTTGAAGCCCTGGTGCAGGGGGAGCTGCTTCGAGTAAAACTCGGCGAACACGAACCCCATGTTGGTCACGTTGTCGCCGATCGCCTTCAGGGACTCGGGCGCGGTGACCATGGCCCCACCCCAGTAATCCTGGAACGCGATCTTGCCGCCGGTCTGCTTCACCATCTCTGGAAACCAGACGTTCTTGACGAAGTTGGTCCGGACGCCGCCCGGCGGATCGCTGTCCGAGTACTTGATAGTGATGGTGCCCGCCGTGACCGCCGACGCGGCCAGCAGCACCGCCGCCAGCACCACGACACCCGTCAGAGCCAGAAACCGAGTCGCTGTCTTCATTACCGCTCCTTTCTTCGACCGCCGATTCGCCGAATCGGGCCGGCCGCTATCCCCCGGCGGAAAGCACCCCTCGACCCGTCCGACGCCGCCTGCCGGAGATGGCGGCAACAGGTCCACGTCCGTTTCCCCTGAGAGCCGGCCGGCCCGGTTCCGTCCCCGGGCCCGAGCCGTTTGGAAGCTTCTCGTGCCAGGTAAAGACATCGAAGTGCCGGAAGAGCGCCTCCTGGAGTCCGTAGCGCGCGCGAACCGATGCGGGCGTCAGCCGGATGTACTCCGCCAGAAACGCGTTGACCAGCGAGATGGCCGCCGCATACGAATCGAACGACGACGCCCCGCGCGTGGCGGCGATGAACTTCACATCGGCGAAGCGCGCCGACGGGGCGAGTGCCGAATCGGTGACCAGCACCACCTGTCCGCCCACGCTCTTGAAATACTCTGCGACCTTGATGCTCAACCGGGGGTACCGGCGAAAATCGAAGAGCCACAGCACATCCCCGGCGCGCACGCGCGCCAAGAGGTCCGCCACGTAGAAATTGCCCGTCGGCGCCAGGAACACGTTGTCCCGCACCCCGTTGAGCTGGATGAAGGTGTAGAAGCAGAGGCTGAAATGCTTCCGGGCGCCGAAGACGTACACGGAGCGCGCCGGGTCCACCACGAGCTGCATGAACCGACGGACGTCGGCGTACGACAGCTCCCGAAAAGTATCCTGGATGTTCTTCAGATCCAGCCGCTCGACCTCGTGGAAGAGCGCCGTGTCCCGGGTGACCGATCGGCCACGGTCCCGCACGCGCGCCATCGGCGACGCCATGAGGAAATCCAGCGAGCCGCGGACGTCCTGATTGGCCTCCCGGATACTCGCATAGCCGATCTTGGGGAAGAAGCGGGTCACCGTCGAGACGTGCAAGCCCAGGGTCTGGGCGATGGCGGAGGCGTTTTCGAGCAGACCCGTCGGGTAGGTGCGCAGGAGATGATCGGCGATCCGGCGATCCCCCTGCGTCAACCGCGGGTACGCCCGATTGATTCGCTCGCTGAATTGGCCCTTGGGACTCTTCATGCAAAATCTTTTGCGTTGAGCGCGTTTGTGCAACGAACCGTAGACCCTGCCGCGTACCCCCGTCCACCGCATTTTCGCCTTCGCGCGAAAATTGTTCGCTTCCGCGAACAATCCGGAGGGACAGGATCGTCCCGCCGCTCAGGGCGCATCGCCGTCCCCGGTCGGTGGCGTCAGCGACTCCGGAACGTCCGCGCCACCCGGGCTCGCCGCCACTCGGGCCCGGATCCCTACCGCCGAGGTGTCGGGCGGAAAGCGATCAGAAGATGCTTCCCGCGCGGCGCGACCTCCCGGACGACCCGCCCCACCATCGGCTGCCGCGCGCTCACCATCGCCACCTGGCGGACGGTCGTCTCGAAGCCCGTGAGGCAGTGTCCCAGCAAGACGCGCCGGAGGACCATCGCGGTCCGATAGATCGTGTCCCCTTCCGGCATCGGATCTCCTCAACCGCCGAACCGTTTCAGCAGGCCCCGGCTGGTCGGCACGAAACCCGAGCGCCGGAGCGCCTCCGCCATGGCGGATTCGGCCGCCGGCACTCCGTCCACCTCGCCGATCAGGAGCGCGCGGCGGCCTCGCGCGCCCAGCGAGGCGGCCAGGGCGCGGGCGATCTCGGGGAGCACATCGGCGGGAGCTCGGCCCTTCACCGCATTCGCGAACGTGAGGAGTTGCCGCTCGCCGCGCGCCATCCATGCCGCCAGCGACCCGTCCACCAGGACCACAACCGCTCCTGCCATTCGCGCCGGCTTCCGCCCACCCGACGGCTCCGGCCAAGGTAACGCCGCGCCGTAGGGGTTGGCGGGATCGGCCGCGGCCAGGAGAAAGGTGCGCGGCTCCTCGCCGGGCTCTCGGAGCCCGCGCAGTCGGTCCACAGCGCCGCCCATCGCGAACTGGGCGGCCCCCAACCCCTCCACAAAGTAGCCGCGACGAACCTTGCCCGCCTCCTCCATGGCACGGAGAACCGGATAGAGCGCGGCCCAGCCCCCTGGCACCCCTTCGGCGTGCACCGCCTCTCGGACGAGAATGCCGTAGCGGTCGAGGAGACTCTGTGCCAGCGCGGCCTGTCGCTCTTCGGGGGACGGCTCGTGGGTGAGATAGCTCCGTACCAGCGACCAGCGGCCCGACGCCTCCGGCGGGGTGTCCGCCATCCGCGCGCGGCCAGGAGCATGCGGGTGCACCACCGCCCGGACGGGGCGGAGCGTGTCGTTCGTCACCTCTCCCGCCCAGACCAGATCCCAGAGCGCGGCCAGCGTCTCGCGAAAGAACCCCCCGGTCGCGGCCTGGATCTGGGGAAAGAAGGATGCGCCACGGGACATGAGATGCTCCCGGATCTTCGCATGCACCGGGCCCTCCGGGATGGCTCCGCCCCGCGGCGGGAGGAGCAGGCCGGCCCGATCCGCGCGATAGAGGCTCACCCGGCCGTCATGCGGTCCGAGCGGCTCGCGCCCCACCCAGACCACCGCACCCGACGACGTGGCCTCGTCCAGCATCTCCGGCCGATAGTCTGGCACCCGCGCCGGAAGCACCTGAGAGTCCAGGGCAGAGGCCGGGATGGCGGCCCCTTGCAAACCGTCCACCGCAACCCGAAGCGCCTCTGCACCCGACGGAATCGTCGCCCGCGCCACCCCCTGCCAGGCGAGCACCAAGCGCCCATACGCGTCCGGCCCGACCGGCTCCACTTCACGCCGCAATCTCGCGAGGGATCGTTGCCGCAGGATACGCAGATTCTCGGCATCGCAGAATTCCCGGCCTGACCCACCCGGGCGAAACTCTCCCTCCAGGACGCGGCCGCCCCTCGCCAGGGTCCGGAGCGAGGACTCGACCGGGGCCGGTCCGATCCCGAGACGCCGGGCGACGTCGTGCGCCCGGAACGGGCCGTGGGTCCGGGCGTACCGAGCGACGAGATCGCCCAGCGGGTCCGCCACGCGATCGAGAAAGGCCTGTGGGAGCCCCGGGGCGGGGGGCACGCCCAGGGCGTCGCGATAGCGCCCGGCGTCCTCCGCCGCGATGAACCGGGGCTCTTCCGCAACGGCGACCGAGGCGATCCGTCGGTCCCGGCTCAGCACGGCAAGCCAGTCGTCTGCCTCCTCGGCGGGATCGCAGCGCTCCCGGATCTCGCGCCGCGTCAAATCCCCCAGCCGGAGGAGGAGGTCGTGGACGGCATCCGCATGTCGGGCCCGCCGGCCGGGGTCCAGACACTGCAGCCGCGTCTCGAGCGCCGCGACCGCGTCCGGATCGAGCAGCTCCCGCAGATCCGTCTGTCCAAGCAGTTCGCGCAGGCGCGCCGGATCCACCGTAAGCGCCTGCGCCCGCAGTTCTGCCAGCGGGGCGTCCCCCTCGTAAATGAAATTCCCCACATAGCTGAAGAGGAGCGCCGAGGCGAAGGGGGAGGGGGCACGGGTGTCGGCGGTGACCACCCGGATGGCGCGCGCGCGGATATCCCGCAGCACCTCGACCAGCGCCGGCAGATCGAAGACGTCCTGCAGGCACTCCCGGTAGGTTTCCAGCAAGATCGGGAACGAGGGGTACGCCGAGGCGGCGGCGAGCAGCTCCGCCGCCCGCCTCCGTTGTTGCCAGAGGGGCGATCGCCGCCCCGGGGCTCGCCGCGGCAGGAGCAACGCACGGGCGGCGGCCTCCCGGAAGCGCGCCGCGAAGAGAGGGTTCTGACCCGACGCCCGCTCACCGCCCGCGCCCAACTCCTGCGTGACCAACGACTCCACCTCATCGGGGTCGGGAAGGACCAGCTCGATGGGTGGCGGCTCCTCCGCCTCGGCGACGCGCGCCACGATCCCGTCGTCGGTCCAGAGCACATCCGCCGTGCGCTGGTCCGCACTCCCGTGGCGCAGCTTCGCCCCGATCGCCAGCGCCCACGGGGCATGGACTTTTCCGCCGAAGGGGCTCAGGAGACACACGCGCCAGTCGCCCATCTCGTCGAGATACCGCTCCACCACGATCGTGCGATCGTCCGGAACGGCCCCGGTCGCCTCCGCCTGGTCGCCGAGATACCGGAGGAGGTTCGCGGCCGCCCGGGCGTCCAGATCGTGCTTCTCGCGAAGCAGCCGGATGGCCTCGTCCTCGGGAAGGCTCCGAAGCTTCCGGGTGAGCGCCCCGATGGCTCGCCCGAACTCCAGTGTGCGCCCTGCCCGCTCGCCCCGCCAGAAGGGCATCTTCCCGGGGACGCCCGGGGCCGGGCTCACCACGACCCGATCGTGCGTGATCTCCTCGACCCGCCAGGAGCTCGCCCCCAGCAGGAACGTCTCCCCGACGCGGGTCTCGAAGACCATCTCCTCGTCCAACTCACCGATCCGGCCCCGGGTTCCCTCCGCGCCGAGAAGGTACACGCCGTACAACCCTCGGTCGGGAATCGTTCCGCCGCTCGTCACCGCGACCCGCCGCGCCCCCTCGCGCGCCCGCAGTATCCCGTCGAGGCGATCCCACACCAGGCGCGGCCGGTGCTCGCCGAACGCCGCGGACGCGAAGCGCCCGGAAAGCATGTCCAGCGTGCCCTCGAAGGCGGACAGCGGAAGCTCCGCAAAGGGCGCCGAGCGCCGGAGGACGCCATAGAGCCGCCCGACCTCCCACTCCTCGATGGCCGCCATGGCCACGATCTGCTGCGCCAGCACGTCCAGGGGGTTCCGGAGATAGCGGGTGCTCTCCACTGCTCCCGCGCGCATCTCGGCCGTCAACGCGGCGGCGGCCAGAAGATCGCCGCGGTATTTCGGAACGATTACCCCCTTGCTGGCGGCGTCCACCTGATGCCCCGCCCGGCCGATCCGCTGAAGCGCACTCCCGACCGAGGGCGGCGACTCGACCTGGACCACGAGGTCGATGGCCCCCATGTCAATGCCCAGCTCCAGCGACGAGGTCGCCACCAGCGCCGGCAGCCGGCCGGACTTGAGGTCGTCCTCGATTTGGGCGCGCGCCTCGCGGGCGATCGAGCCGTGGTGCGCCCGGACCAGCTCCTCCCCCGCCAGCTCGTTCAGGGCGGCCGTGAGACGCTCCGCCAGCCGCCGACTGTTGACGAAGAGGAGCGTGGAGCGGTGGGCGCGGATGAGCTCGAGGAGCATCGGGTGGATCGCCGGCCAGATGCTTCCTCCCCGTTCGGCGCCTGCGGCCGGGCCGTCCGGGATCTCGTCCGACCGGCCGAGCTTGGCCATGTCGTCGACGGGGACCGCCACGGTGAGATCGAGAGCCTTCCGGTGCCCCGCGTCCACCACCGTCACCGGCCGCGGGGCGCCCTGATCGTCGCACCCGCCGAGAAAACGGGCCGCTTCCTCCACCGGCCGGACGGTCGCCGACAGGCCGATCCGCTGGAGCGGCACGCCGACCAGCTCCTCCAGCCGCTCCAGCGAGACCGCCAGATGCGCACCGCGCTTCGTGCCCACCAGGGCGTGGATCTCGTCCACGATCACCTGCCGCACCGATCGGAGGGTCTCGCGGGCTGCGCTGGTGAGCACGAGATACAGCGACTCGGGTGTGGTGACCAGGATGTCGGCGGGGCGTCTGGCGAAGGCGGCGCGCTCGCGGGCCGGCGTGTCCCCGGTGCGGATGGCCACGGTGGGCTCGTGGATGGGACCGGCAGCCGTCCCCTCCGCCCCCCTCCGCTCCGCGGCGCGCAGGATGCCGACCAACGGGGCGCGCAGGTTCCGCTCCACGTCCACGGCCAGCGCCTTGAGGGGCGAGACATAGAGGACGCGGCACCGCTCCGCCGGTTCCGGTGCCGGCTCGAACATCAGCCGGTCGATGGCGACCAGGAAGGCCGCCAGCGTCTTCCCCGAGCCGGTGGGCGCCAGGAGCAGCGCCCCGCCGCCCGCGCGGATGGCGGGCCAGCCCAGCGCCTGCACGCGCGTCGGCGCGCCGTACGACGCGCCGAACCAGGCACGCACGGGATCATGAAACCCTTCGAGACCGCGGCTGTGAGACATAAGTTGGATGGGGAACCGTCCGAACGTTCTCGATCGCGCCCTGCGCGGGGACACCCCACGCTCCGCCGTTTCTGGCCGGCAAACAGATTGGCCCGCGATGCGAATCGGTGTCAAGCGGAAAGCTGCTAGAACGGTCCGTGAACGGGGCGGCGGGACACGCGGTAGGCTACCGCGGAGCATCCGATGCACGGCGCGCAGAAAGACGCCGGCTCCCGGGTCCGTAGCGGACCCGGGAGCCGGCGTAGGAGTGGCGCCGATGCCGCGTGGGGCATCCGCCTAGGCGGCAGGCAATAGCCCGTCGAGGGGCGTGTACGGGAGTCCGATGGCGTCGGCGACTGCTTTGTAGGTGACCTTCCCCTGGGTGACGTTGACCCCCTTGGCAAGCCCCGGATGGCGCCTCACGGCAGATTGCCACCCCTTGCTCGCGATCTCCAGGGCATAGTCGATGGTGACGTTCGTCAGAGCGATGGTGGACGTGCGGGCCACGGCCCCGGGCATGTTGGCCACGGCGTAATGAATCACCCCGTGCTTGACGAACGTTGGTTCGCTGTGGGTTGTGATGTGGTCGATGGTCTCGATGCAGCCCCCCTGGTCGATGGCGACATCCACCAGAACCGAGCCGGGCTCCATGACTTTCACCATGTCCTCCGTCACCAACTTGGGCGCCCGCGCCCCGGGAATCAGGACGGCGCCGATGACCAGGTCCGCCCGCCGCGTCCAGGAGGCGATGTTGTAACGGTTGGACATGATGGTGGCGATCTGCCCGGAGAATTGGTCGTCCAGCTGGCGCAGCCGCTCGCCGGATTTGTCGATGATGGTGACGCGCGCCCCCATGCCCAGGGCCACCCGGGCGGCATTCGTCCCGACGATCCCTCCGCCGATGACGACCACCTTGGCCGCCGCCACCCCCGGCACCCCACCCAGGAGGACTCCCTTGCCGCCCTGGTGCTTCTCCAGAAAGTGCGCCCCGATCTGGGTGGCCATGCGTCCCGCGATCTCACTCATGGGTGTGAGCAGGGGCAGGGTGCGGTTCGGCCCCTCGATAGTCTCGTAGGCGATCCCCGTCACCTTCTTGGCGATCAACGCCTTCGTCAGCTCCGGCTCCGGCGCGAGGTGGAGGTACGTGAAGAGCACCTGACCCTCGTGGAAGAGGTCGTACTCCGGGGGCAGCGGCTCCTTCACCTTCATGATCATCTCCGCCCGAGCAAACAGCTCTCGCTTGTCGGAAAGGATCCCGGCTCCGTATCCGGTGTAGGTCTCGTCTGCGAAGCCGCTTCCGATCCCTGCGCCTTTCTCGATGAAGAGCGTGTGGCCCGCAGCGCAGAGGGCCTCGGCACCGGCAGGCGTCAAAGCCACGCGATTTTCGTTGTTCTTGATCTCTCTCGGCACTCCGATAATCATGGCGATTCCTTTCAGGACCGGCTTTCTTTTGTCCAGATCACGGTCGACGCGTGCACGGCGGACCGGCCCTCATGCGCGTCAACGTCCTCGACACCGCTCAAGCGATCAGGGTCCGTCGAATCTCATCCGCGGACATTCCCGCCAACCCCAGCCGTTCCAGGGTGCGGCCCTCGGCCCGGAGGTCTCTCCCCAGGAGGCTGCTGCCCAGCTCCACGACCGCATCCATCGTCGGCGTCTTGACTTCCAGGGCTTTCCCGAGGCAGGAGAGTGGCACGAGACCCGTCGGGATGTCTTCGAACAGATAGCGCGTATTCAAGTTCGTCGGCCCCTTGATCCCTTCGTAGGCCCGCACCTTCTGGATCTGCTCGTACAGGTTGGCCCCGTCCACGCCGTAGCTCATTCGGTAGAACTCATGGATAGAGGGAATCTCGACCCCTAAGGCCCGCCCGATGGCCAGCCGCTCTCCATCCAGCTTCTCCACCACCCGGGCGATGGAGGGGGTCACGCCTTCCGAGTAATACTCGAACGGCGACTTACACTCGATCCGGCCCGCATTGAGCAGGGTGGGCGTGGGATGCACCATCGCGTTGGCGTTGTTCAGGCTGGTGAAGAGGACACCCGCGACCGGCTTGAACTGCGGGAACGCGACGTTCAGGAGGGCGGCCACCTTCGAGCTTTCGGCCGCCGGGAGCGCGGCGACATCCAGGTGATCCTTGATCCCGTAGATGATCGCTTCGCCTGCCTTGGGGCTTCGGCAGGCGTAGAGGAGCGTGTCCGTCTCGGCCACGACCACCGACGCCTTGACGCCGGCCTCCCGCAGGGTGTTGCGGACCTCCAGCGCCCCGCCCGTGGCGCCGGGGTTCAGGACGATGACCTGGCCGTCGGTGAGGGCGGGCGCCATCGCCGCCGCGGTCGAACGTTGATACACGGTGGGGATGACAACCATGATGACGTCCGCGCCTCGGACCGCCTCGCAGATGTCACCGGTAATGCGGTCGATCTTCACCTTGCCCTCGACGGCGCCGGACAACACCATGTGGCCGGTGCGCTGGAGGGCCTCCACCTTCTCCTTCTCCACGTCCCACAGACTGACCGGGAACCCGAGCAATCCGAGGTGCCCCGCAAAGCTCTGTCCGCCGTTACCGGCGCCGATGATGGCGAACCGGGGGGATTTCATGGTCGTCGCTCCTTCTCGCGCAGATGCCTTGTGCGCAGGACGGTCCTATAGCGAAGAGTGCCATCGCTCGGTACGGCCCACTGCACCCCTCCCGCCGAGCGATCACTCTGCGATGATGCCAACGATTGCAGATACCCGGCGATTACTGCACGATCGCCTTGAGAACCTTCTCCCCCCACTCCTTGCCGACGTCCTCCAGAATCACGGGCCAGACGGCGGCGCGGGCCTTCTTGGCGGTGTTGGCGATTTCCTGCGGGGAGACGGCCACGATCTTGGCCCCGGCGTCCGCCAGTTTCTTTTCGTTGGCGGTCTGGTCGGCCGGGCCGGCCTCCCAGCGGCGCTGCTCGAAGCGGAGGGCGACGTCGTCCAACGCCTTCTTCTGGGTCGCGTCCAACTTCTTGTAAAGATCCTCGTTGATGAGCAGATACCACACTTCGAAATGGGTATTGATCGGGATGTAGTACTTGGTGACATCGCGGAAGGAGCTGTAGTAGCCCTCGGCGCCGGACCCGATGACCCCGTCGACCACGCCGGTCTGGACGGCGGTGAAGGCCTCGGAGAACGGCAGCGGCGTGCCCAGGTACCCCGTGCTGTCCGCGAGGAGCTGGAACGCCTTCATCGGGGGAACGCGCACCTTGAGCCCCTTGGCAACGTTGGGATCGCCGGGGGACTTGGCCTCCTTGTTCAAGGCGATGCCGCCGAAATAGACCGGCCACGCAGCCAGCACCCGGATGCCTTGCTTTGCGTACAGCTCCTCGGCGGTCCCGCGCAGGGGCGTACCCTTCGCGTAATTCTTCTTGGCCTGGTCCCAGCTCGCCACCAGGTAGGGGAAATACGCAAGCTGGAAGCGCTTGTCGGCGTTGGAGGTCGGGGGCTGGCAGGCCATGTCGATGGAGCCCATGCCGACACGCTCCTGCACCAGGGTGTAGTCGCCCAGCGCGTTGGCCGGGTAGGTCTTCATCTGAATCTTCCCTGCGGTAGCCTCTTTCGCCGCGTTGGCAAACCAGTTGAGCTCCTTGTCGATCGCCGTATCCTGCGGGCGGACGTGCGACAGCTTCCACGTTCCCGCCTGTGCGCTGCCGGAAACGACCACCACGGCCGCCAGGAGCGCGATTCCCGCAACCCACACCCATTTCTTCATGACGACACTCCTTTACGTGAGGGTTAATAGCCGAACAGCCTGGGGAAGAAGAGCGCCAGATCCGGCCAAAACGCCGTGAGGAACACCACCGGGACATACGCGACGAGGATCAGGATCATCGCCGGCGTGACGATCTCGGAGAATTGCACCTTCCCGACGCGCATGCCCAGGTAGAGGATGCTGGCATAGGGGGGCGTGACGCCGCCCATCGCCGTGTTCACCCCGATGATGGCCGCGAAGTGAATGGGCCCCACGCCGATGGCCTGCATCAGAGGCAGCAGCAGTGGGGCAGTCAAGATGATGGAGGTCACGTCGTTGACGATCATCCCGACGAAGAACAGGAGGATATTGACCAGGATGAGCAGCAGCACCTTGTTTCTGGTGACCTGAAAGATCAGCTCCACGATCGCCTGCGGAATATCCTCCATGGTGTAGAGCTGGCTCAGCATCAAGCTGAACACGATCATGATCATGATAGAGCCGACCGCCGTCGCCGACTCCTTGGCGGCCTTCACGAAGCTCTCCACCGTCAGCCCCTTGTAGATTAAGAAGCCGATGGGGAGCGAGTACAACGCCGCCACGGCGGCCGCTTCCGTAGGCGTCATGATACCGCCATAGATTCCGCCGAGGATGATCACCGGGAAGATCAACGCCGGTATGGCGACGTACGTCGCGGAGATGCCTTCGCGCACCGTCTCTCTGAACGATTGAGGAGGATCGAGAACCAGTGGGAACTTTCGGCACATGACGAGATTCGTGACGGAGAACGTGAGGGTGATGAGCAGGCCCGGGCCCAGGGTGGAGAGGAAACATGCCAGGATGGAGGTGTCGGTCACCCAGCCGTAGACGATCATGGTCACGCTGGGGGGAATGAGAAGGCCGAGGATGGAGGAATTGGCCACCAGCGCCGCGGCGTAACCCCGGGGGTAGCCCTTGGCCGCCATCTCGGGGATGAGGATCGGGCCGGTAGCCGCAATGCCGGTGAGCCCGCTGCCGGAGATGGCACCGATGATCGCGCAGCTCACGGTTGCCACGACGCCAAGCCCACCCCGGATCCGCCCGACGAACACGTTGACGAAGCGGAGCAGCGCGCCGGCGATGCCGCTCTCGCTCATGAGTGACCCCGCAAAGACGAACAGCGGGATGCAGAGCAGCACCGGGTTTGATAGCTGCGTGAACCCGAACAGCATCGTGCCTTTCATGGCGGCCCCGCCCAGGAGCACCATGACCATCAAGCCGCCGCCGAAGCAATACGGCAGCGGGGTGCCGAACGTCAGCATCACACACAGGACGATCAGGGAAATGAAGGCCGCGAATTCCATGGCAGACCCCCTACGCCTCGACGGGAGAGGCGAGCAGCCGCTTGACGTTTCGCACGAAATGGACCGACCCGTAGATCGTCATGAGCGCGAGGCCGATGAACAGCGAGCATTCGGCATAGAAGGTGGGTATGTAGCGCGTCGGGCTGAACTTCCACACCTTCCACGAATAGAGGAAGTAGTCCCAGGCCCACCAGGTCAGCCACAGTGCCACCACGAGGCCCATGATGTCGGCCGTGACCCGAATCATCAGTTTCGAGCGTTCCGTCTTCAGGAACACGTCCAGCACGTTCGCTGTGATCTGGGTGTCCTCCCGCGAGGCGTTGACGCTCCCGAGGACATAGAGCCACAGGGCAAAGTACACCAGGATCTCTTCGAGACCCATCATTGGCATCTGGAGGACGTAGCGCGTCGCGACCTGGATGAACTCCATGCCGGCGACGATGATCATCAAAACTGTCAGGACCCATCGAAATAGTCGTTCCATCCTGTTCTCCTTCTCATCCCACAGCGGTCATTGGGCGCCGGCGGCAAACCGATGTCGGCGGAGGGGGACTTCCACCCGGCGATCCGGGTGGCCTCCAGGTCAACCCCCCGCTGCTTCCACACGCGTGTCGCATGGCGGCGACTCGCCTGCTCCGCCTGCAGTGGCGACCTGTTCCAGCCTGAAGCACGCCCTGACGGCGGGCGGGGCGGGATTGATAGCCAGCACCGGGACAAAAGAGTGGGGCGGGCCGTGCGTCGCAAATGTGATCTGTGGCGGAGATGACGAGGGGAGACTGTTGACGGTACGCACCCCGATGCGGGCAGACGAGGTGGAACGCGTCGGGCGGCCATCCGCCCTGGAGAACTGCGTGGCGGCTGAAGGATCGGCGATGGATCTCCACTGCGGCAGCAAGGGAAGGAAGACGCACGGAACGGCGGGCACACCCGGTTTCCCAGGCGGACGGCCGTTGCGTGGCCCCCACGGTCGGTCTCGCCCGGGGGCCCGTGGCGAGATTCGTCGGCCGCGGCCGAGTCGCCACACTGCCGACAGTCAGGACGATGGTTCCGGCCGAAACCGATCCCATGGCGTACATCCTTCTGCGACGCCAGACGCCTCGACTTCCCGCACGACCGTTGTCCTTCCGCCCGGACACTTCTTATATGTCTTACTGTAGTGTGGTACTACTGTCCTACATTATGCGGTAAAATAAGTCAACAACAATTTTCAAGCGTGTTCGGCCGGGCGTGCCTCCTGCGAGGGCGCCTTCCCGGCACGCGCTTCCGTGAGGATTCGCGTGGCGGTCCGGAGATGCGCCGTCAGCAATTCTCCCGCGCGCACGCCATCGCGCTGCTTGATGCAGGCCAGAATCTCGCCGTGCTCTCGCAGCTCCCGCAGAAGGTCTTCCTTGTTCATGTGACTGAGGATCAGGACCCCGCGCTGGACCCGCAACTCGTCGGCAATGGAATTGAACAGGCGCAGGATGACCCGATTCCCGGCGATCTGCGCCACCAGCATATGGAATTCGAGTCCGATCTGTACCGAGTACGTGTTCGTCTTGACGGCTCGCACGGCCCGTTTGACCGCCGCCTCCAGTTGTGCGATATCCCCCTCGGTGGCGCGCTCCGCCGCGATCTGCACCAGTTGCGGCTCGATGATCAGCCGCGCCTCCAGCAGCTCCGCGAGCGACGTGTCGTCGCGCAGAAACTGCCCCATCTCCATGGTGCTGGATGCTGCGCAAAGCATCCTTCGCGAGAAAGGTGCCCAGTCCGGGCTTCGATTCCAGCACCGCCGCGTGGCCGAGAGCTTTCAGGGCTTCGCGGACGCAGTTCCGGCTTACTTCGAACTTTTTAGCGAGCTCAATCTCGCCGGGGATCCGACCGCCCTGCTTCCACTCCCCTTGCTTGATCATGTCCAGAATCTGGCCGATGATCTCTTTGTAGAGCGTCGTACGCATTGCCGGTCGAATCATGAACTTCTCCTCCCCGGGAAAGCGGCACCCGGGATTTGCCGACCTGGATCCCGGTCCAAGACCGGTGCAGCGCCCACCGTTGGTGCGAGGCCGGCTCACCCCTCCTGTCGGCAACATCGCTCACTTCTCAGGCTCTTGTCAAGCGCGACCTGTCGTCGCCAACGTTTCCGAAGGACGATCATCCGCGCGTCGTCTTCGCGAGACTACACCCCAAGTAGGGGTCTCAGGCTATCCGCCTCGGGCTGGTCTTTCACCACGACCAGGAGATACAGTCCTCGCGGGTCCAGGTGGTCACGCAGCAGTCTGGCATCGTCCGGCGTGAGTGTGCCGCGAATCAGCAACGAGCGCTTCGCCTTCTGGACCATCTGGAAGTAGGGCAGCATCTCGGTGAGGGGCGGCCCGATGGCATCGTTGTTGATCTCGAAGCACCGGAGTTCCTCGATCTCCAGGAAGGCGTCCAGGATGAACATGGAGGTCGAGTGCAGGTGGATGAAGCTGTTGGCGTAGCGGCTTGCCAGATAGCGATCGAGGGGCTGCAGGAACTTCCGGTAGAGCGCGGGCGAATAGAGGCCCGACGCGTCTTCCTGCATCCGGATGATCGGTCCGGGCGCCCAGAGCTGATACATGCCGTCGAAATACCCCCCGTGCCACCGGGGAAGCCACTTCCAGATCTCGGTCGTCACCTCGTCGAATACGTGGGTGGCACGCCAGAGCGCCTGCATGGTCCGCTCGGGCTCCTCCATGATATCCAGGATGCTCTGGGTGTGGCCGCGGAGTTCCCCCAGGATGTCGCAGGGCCCGACCAGGGCGCCGTGGCTCACCGGGTATCTGCCGCGGGAATGGCGCACCAGCGCCTCGGCGAACTCGAGGTACTTCCGGAACCACGGGTGCGCCCGGTCGAGCCGGAGCGCTTCCATCTCGTCCCAGCTCGCCGATCGGTCCTCGCCCAGGACGTTCCCCGGCAGGATCCGCAGCCGGCTGCCCAGCATCCCCGAGAGCCAGGGGATGGCTGCGGCGGCAGGCATGTCCCCACGGATGATGTCGTCGTCGAGGACCTCTCCCTCCTTGAGCAGCCGCTCCTCGTCCTCCAGAAACGCCTCCGGCACGACCATCTCGGGGGTCAGGTAGCTGTTGACGGGCCAGGCGCGGGTGGCGGCATACTCCTCCAGCGGAAACCAGCCCCGCGTCGTGAAGCCCACCAGCGGCCGGGTCGCGTCCGCGAGGCCCCAGAACGCCTGGTAGCGCTCGATCTTGGCCGGGTCGTTTCCGAATGGTGCAATGGACATGGACATCTCTCCTTAGGAGCCGTTACGAAATAACCTCTACATCTCTTTCTATTTCGTTACGGCTCCTTATGCCGTTTCGGAATGTCTCCGCTCAACTCATTCTTTGACAACGGCTTAGTGTTCTTCGGTTTCGATCTGCCGGTGAACCTGGCCCTCCACCGTAGGCGGCGATCCGCTCCGACAAGAGGCGACAGGCATCGCGTTTCCGAATGGCCTAGCCTGACCCACTGACGCGGCTCGTGTCAAGCCCGAAGCCCAACGGCGCTTCAGGAATCACGCCATGCACAAGTCGGACGCGGTCGTTGACTTCGTGGTATGCGGCAATTATAGTTAGCCATACATACTATTAGCCACCCTTGGGGTCGAAATGGCCGCTCCTGATCCTGGACGTCGAAGCGCAAGGGCAAAGGTCGCGACAACTCCGGCAACCCTCGCCGACCGGTGCGCCCAAGCGATCATGGAGACCGTCCCTCCGGTCATGCGCGCCATCCGCGAGGAGGTGCGTCGGAAGGGAGCCTCGCATTTCTCTATCCCTCAGCTTCGAACGCTCGCATTTCTGCATCGCAGGCCGGGGGCCTGCCTGTCCCATCTGGCGGAGCACCTTGGCGTCTCGCGCCCCACCGCATCCAATCTGGTGCAGCGCTTGGTCCGACGGGGCATGCTGACTCGGGTCGCGGATCCTCAGGAACGCCGGCGGGTTGTCCTCGCCCTCACACCCCTGGGCGCTCGACATTTCCGGAAGGCGCGCCGATCCGCTCAAGCGTGGATGGCAACCCTCCTGGCTGGACAGTCTCCAACCACGCTCCACCGCATCACGGAAGGAATGAGTTTGCTGGATAAGACGTTCAGGGGGGCGGGAAACGGCAACGGGACTCCGTGAGGGGCCGGATCGCGTCCACGGGAACCTGCAAGAGTTGTACGTCGCCAGGGAGAACGTGAATGGAAATGTGGAACTGCTGCCGCGAAAGTGTCGCCGATCGCCGGCCCGCTCCCATACGAAGGCACCGGGTCATGTCCGGGGCCTTACTGCTCGTGGCTGCCGCCAGTCTCTGGGCCTGCTCCAACGAGAAGTCCGGACAGGCTCAGGCCAAGGGCGCCGCGGGGCGGGATGGTGTCCCGGTGACCATCGACACGGCGGTCAGCAAGTCGGTCCCGGTCCAGATCCGGGCCATCGGGACGGTGCAGGCGTATGCCAGCGTGACGCTCAAGAGCCAACTGGACGGAGAGGTTGCCCGCATCCATTTTTCCGAGGGGCAGGAGGTCAAGAAGGGCGACCTGCTCCTCACGCTGGACCAGCGCCCGCTTGAGGCGACGCTCCGGCAGGCCGAGGCGAACTTGGCGCGTGACACGGCACAGCTCGCGCAAACCGAAGCCGTGGTCGCCCAGACCATGGCAGCGGAGAAGCAGGCCGAGGCGAACTTGGCGCGCGACACGGCACAGCTGGAGAACGCCGCGTCGCAGGCCCGCCGCTACAAGGGGCTGATGGACGAGGGGGCCATCTCGAAGGAACTCTACGATCAGGTGCGCACCAATGCCGCCGCTCTGGAGGCAACGATCGAGGCGGACAAGGCCGCGGTGACAAACACCCGGGCCTCGATCCGGGCGGCACAGGCGACAGTCGAGAACATCAAGGCGGTCATCAAGGCCGATCAGGCCATGGTGGAAAACGCGCGGGTCCAGCTCAGTTACACGACCATCCGCGCCCCCATGGACGCACGCACGGGGAACCTCCTAGTGCGGGTGGGGAGTGCCGTCAAAGCTCGGGACGATTCCGCGCAGATGCTGGTCTTGAACCAGATCCAGCCGATCTACGCTAGCTTCTCTGTTCCCGAACAGTATCTGCGGGACATCAAGAAGTTCTTGGCGGCCGGCACTCTCCGGGTCCAGGCGTCCCCCCGGGGCCAGGATGAGTCACCCGCAACGGGAGAGCTCAGTTTCGTCAATAACACGGTGGACCCCGGCACCGGGATGATCCAGCTCAAGGCGACGTTCCCGAATCGGGAGGGCACCCTCTGGCCGGGACAATTCGTCAACGTGGTGCTGACACTCACCACCCAGCCGGATGCGGTCGTCATCCCCTCCCAGGCCATTCAAACCGGCCAGCAGGGCCAGTATGTGTACGTGGTGCGGCCCGATTCCACGGTGGAGTCGCGACCCGTCACGGCGGGGCGAAAAATCGGCGCCGAGACCGTGATCGAGAAGGGCGTGGCACCCGGGGATAAGGTCGTGACCGATGGCCAACTCCGGCTCGTGTCCGGTACCCGTGTGCAGGTCAAGAATGCGGCCACCGCTGCGTCAGGGCAGGTCCAATGAACATTCCCGAGCTCTTCATCCGCCGGCCGGTCATGACGACTCTGGTCATGGCGGGCATCCTGATTTTCGGCATCATGGGCTATCGTCTCTTGCCCGTGAGCGACTTGCCGAACGTGGACTTCCCGACGATCCAGGTGACCGCCAGGCTCCCCGGAGGCAGCCCGGAGACAATGGCCTCGTCCGTAGCCACCCCCCTGGAGAAACAGTTCTCCACCATCGCGGGCATCGACAACATGACCTCCAGCAGCGTGCAGGGGGCCGTGCGGATCACGCTGCAGTTCGCGTTGGAGCGGAACATCGACGCCGCCGCCCAGGACGTCCAGTCGGCTATTGCCGCAGCCCTCCGCCAATTGCCGGCGAACATGCCCAGCCCACCCACCATGCGGAAGGTCAACCCCGCGGACTCCCCGGTTCTCTTCCTAGCCCTGAGCTCACCGACCCTGCCGCTCTCTGCCGTGGATGAGTACGCCCAGACCCTCCTGGGGCAACGCATCTCGATGGTGAGCGGCGTCTCGCAGGTGCAGGTTTTCGGAACCCAGAAGTACGCGGTGCGGGTCCAGGTGGATCCGTCGGCCCTCGCCTCGCGCGGGATCGGGATCGACGAAGTCGAGAGCGCCATCGCACAGGGGAACGTCAACTTGCCCACCGGGAATCTCGATGGGCCCCACCAGACGGTCTCCCTGGAAGCCAGCGGGCAACTCTTTGACGCCGCGGCCTACCGCCCCCTGATCGTCACCTACCGCAACGGCTCTCCCGTGCGCCTGGAGGAGCTCGGCCGCGTCATCGACAGCGTGGAGAACGACAAGGTCGCCGGCTGGCGCACCGACACGCGGGCCATCGTCCTGGCCATCCAGCGCCAGCCGGGAACGAACACGGTGGAGGTGGTGGACGCCATCCGGGCGCTCCTGCCCACCTTCCGCGCCCAACTGCCGGCTTCGGTGTCCTTGAACACCTTGTACGACCGATCTGAAACCATCCGGGCCTCGATCGGCGAGGTGAAGTTCACCTTGCTCCTCACCATGTCCCTGGTCGTGATGGTGATCTTCCTCTTCCTGCGAACTCTCTCCGCCACCGTCATCCCAGCCCTGGCCCTGCCCATGTCCGTCGTAGGGACCTTCGCGGTGATGTATCTGATGGGCTACAGCCTGGACAACCTCTCCCTGATGGCCCTCACGCTCTCGGTGGGCTTTGTGGTGGACGACGCCATCGTGATGCTCGAGAACATCGTGCGGCACATGGAGGATGGGGAAACGGCGTTCGAGGCGGCCCTCATCGGTTCGCGAGAAGTCGGCTTCACCATTGTGTCCATGACCCTGTCCCTGGCCGCGGTGTTCATCCCGGTCCTCTTCATGGGCGGAATCCTCGGCCGTTTGTTCCGCGAGTTTGCCGTCACGGTCAGCACCGCCATCCTCGTCTCCGGGTTTGTGTCGCTGACCCTCACCCCCATGCTCTGCAGCCGGTTCCTGAAGCCGCCGGCCGAGGCGCACCACGGCCGCATCTACGCGCTGACCGAGCGGTTCTTCCAGGGCATGTTGTCCACCTATCGCTGGACGCTGGAGCGCTGCCTGGCGCACCGCCCTGCGGTCATGGCGGTCGCGGGCTTCACCCTCGTGGCCACGGGCGTCCTTTTCTACGTGATCCCCAAGGGATTCATCCCGAGCGAGGACACCGGGCAAATCATCGCCTTCACGGAGGCGAGCCAGGACATCTCCTTTGACAGCATGGTGCGACACCAGCAGGAGGTGGCGGCTATCGTCCGCCAGGATCCGAATATCGAATCCTTCATGTCCAGCGTCGGCGCCGGCGGGGCCAGCGACACGCAGAATACGGGCCGGATGGGAATCATGCTGAAACCGCGATCGGAACGGAAGCTCTCCGCCGACGAGATTATCCAGGAGTTGCGCCCAAAGCTGGCAACCGTGCCCGGCATGCGCGTGTTCCTGACAAACCCGCCCCTCATTCGGGTGGGGGGGCACCTGACCAAGAGCCTGTATCAATACACCTTGCAGGGAGCGGACATCGGAGAGCTCTACCGGGTATCGCGGGAGGTCCAGGCGAAGATCGCCGCGCTCCCCGTCTTGCAGGAGGTCACCAGCGACCTTCAGATCACCAGCCCGAAGGTCAGCGTAGAGATCGACCGGGACAAGGCCTCTGCCCTCGGAATCACCGCAAACCAGGTTGAGAACGCCCTGTACAACGCCTATGGAAGCCGGCAGGTTTCGACGATCTACACGTCCGACGAACCAGTATCAGGTCATCCTGGAGCTGCATCCCGACTACCAGGAGGACCCGGACGCCCTCTCCTTGCTCTACGTTCGTTCCAGTAAGGGCCAATTGGTTCCGTTGAACGCCGTGGCCAGCTTGAGGCCGGGAATCGGGCCGCTCACCGTCAACCATCTCGGCCAGCTCCCGTCGGTGACGATCTCCTTCGACATCAAGCCAGGCGCCTCGCTGGGCGAGGCGGTGACCCAGGTCGAGCGCATCGGACGGACCACCTTGCCGGCCACGATCAGCGCCACCTTCCAGGGAAGCGCTCAGGCCTTCCAGTCGTCGCTGAAGGGCATGGGACTCCTGCTCCTCTTGGCGGTCCTGGTCATCTACATCGTCCTGGGAATTCTCTATGAGAGCTTCATCCATCCCTTGACCATTCTGTCGGGTCTTCCCGCGGCGGGCGTCGGCGCCCTCCTCACGTTGCTGATCTTCCGCCACGACCTGAACATCTACGCCTTTGTCGGGATCATCATGCTGGTGGGCATCGTGAAGAAGAACGCCATCATGATGATCGACTTCGCCCTGCAGGCGGAGGCGAGAGGAAAGACGGCGGCCGAGGCCATATTCGAGGGATGCCTCCTCCGGTTTCGCCCCATCATGATGACCACCATGGCCGCGTTGATGGGCACCCTGCCGATCGCCCTGGGTGCCGGGCAGGGTGCCGAATCCCGCCGCCCCTTGGGCCTCGCCGTGGTCGGCGGACTGCTGGTCTCTCAGCTCCTCACGCTGTACATCACCCCGGTCGCCTACATCTACATGGACTCCGCTCGCCACTGGCTGCGGCAACGGCATGGCCTGTCGCCTTCGACGCAACGGGACCATCTCTCCGCCGTACGCCCACCGAACCCTTAGCAGGCTGCTGAAAAAGGCCCATCTGCCGCGTTGACACGCTCGCGCGGCGCTGCGACGTACGCGTAAGTACGTCTCGCACCTGCACCCATCCTCCGGATGGGTACCCGGCGCGCCGCCTTGCATCTGGACCTTTTTGAGCAGCCTGAGTGAAAGCGTGTTTTTTACATTCTGTAAGGATGGGGCACAGGGCGGGTTTTGACGTGGGCCAGTTCGAGTGGATGGTAACGACAGAACCATCAGCGACGCGATCCTACCCCGCGCCAGGCAGCCGTGGTCCAGAGCGATTTGCGAGAACGCGGGAAAACACCAGGCGGGGACTATTCTGCCCAGTCCAGTCGCGGCAGGTTATATGGTCCATCGGCGAGACCGCCGACGAACACCCAGAAGGGGACCTGCTCGCCCGCCCACCAGCGGGCGGTGTGGCGGAGCACCTCCAGGGTCGTCGCGAACGTCTCCGGCGCGCTCGCGGCAAGGCCCCCGCAATTCTCCAGCACCACGACGTACCCCGGCGCCGGCCGCCACGAGAGATCCGTGAGACAATCCTGGAGGGCATCCCAGTTGTGGCCGAACCAGTCGGGCAGATCGAGCGCCTCCGCGAGCGCGGCGAGCAGACTCGCCTTGCTCCGGACCTTGACCAGATTTACTCGCCAGACGGCAAAACCATTCGCGGAGACCTGGGGCATCCACGCCGCCGTGTCGGGCAACCGATATAGGCCCGATCGCGCTGGTTCTCGGAAAAGATCCGTGCGGTTCATTCGAGAATCCGTCGGAAGGTGTTGTAATGGTCGTCGGTGTAATAGAACTCGTCAGGCGTGCCGGCGACGATGCGCCGCGCCCCGCGGTCGCGGGCGCCGGGCGTCGGCACGGTGTACTCGCGGTAGTAACCGCTCGGTCGGGCCGGCAGGCGTCGTTCGCGGTTTCCGAAAATGACGCCATCCCGTCTTGTACGGAAACGGACCGCCCTGCTTGATCAGCGCCAGTGTCTCCCGCGCCTCGCGGGGGAGTTCGTCAACCTCAACGACTGTCAGGACGTGCTCGTGGGAGCGGCGCGCCTCGGCACATTCCCCACCGGGAAAGACCACGCCCACCAGGACGACGAGCAGGAACGCCGAAAGGAACGCGGCGCGTCGGGTCGCCCACGCGTTCACGGAACCTCCGCGTGCAACAGCAGGATGCGGCGGACCTCCTCGATGGACTCCGGCGCCCACTGCACGGAATGGTCCGAGCGGACCACCAGTTCCGACTCCACACCGTCGAGGTGGGCACTCGCGTACTTCACCACGCCGTCATCCCCTTCCTCCACCGGTCCGCTACCCTTGACGGCGATGATGGAGTGCGCATGGACGCCTGGCGCGATGGGAATGGAGGCCAAGGCCTGGATGTAGGCGCTCGATGGATTCATTTGGTCAACACTGGTGAGCGGTCTGATCCCCGGATTGACCATCGCGTCAGGGTTCCGCTTGAACACGTCCATCGTGGCGCCCACCACCGTGAACGGCAGTTTGATGAACCCGGCGATCCACTCGCTGATGCGATTGAGCGTGAGGTAGCTTCCCCGATGGGGCGTGGCAAGGAAGATCACCCGTTGGACGAACGGGACCGGCTCCACGAATCGCGTGCGGCGCAATAATTCGCGTGTGTCCTTTGAGACATCGAGCTCATCGAGCGGCCGCGTGAACGACGCATCCCACAAGCGGCTCCCGCTGTTGATGACGAGGAGTTTTGCGAGCAGGCCGCCCTGGCTGTGGCCGACGATGACCATGCGGAGGAGCTCGGGATCTTGCCCGTCGGGGTCGAGTCGCGCAATCGCGGTCCGTAGTGCATCGCGAAGCAGCATCGCGGAGTACTCGATAGGATTCCCCGTTTCGTACGTGAAGAACCAGAACTGGTATCGTTGTGCGATTCTCGGGTCGTTGATCAGACGGTTGACCATTGCGGCCCACCGCCCGACGCTGGATGCCGTCCCATGGACGAGAACAACCGGGATGAGTCCAGGCCGGTAGGGTGCCCCCAGCACGAGTGTCGCACGCTGCTTCCCCCTCACACCCACATTGTCGAAGAAGCGTGAAATCTCCTGTTCCCAGATGGGTGATTCGGCGAGCGCGTAGGCGAGGGTGGCCGTCGTCTCGACTTCCAGCGGCACTCGGCGGTCCCCAACCATCACCGTGTTCTCGGCGCTCGCAAAAGCCGTCCGGGGGACGTACGCCTCCAACGTACCCTCAAGCCGGTTACCGCTGAGCTGGGACCGCGGGCGTTCCAGGCGAAGAAAGGCCGTCACCGAAACCTTCGTTTCAGGAGAGAGGAAATCATCCGCGTAGGAATCTCCCGAGACGGGGACGGGAGTGGCGGCGAGGGGTGCGCCGACCCCGGGCTGCAGGTACCGAGTCTTCAGGCCCCGGATTTTCAATTCGGCGACGGGGGCCAGATCCGTGAGGCGCCGGCCGGCCCAGCGAAGGCCGGTCTCGTCGAAGGCGATCGCGATCTCCCCGAACGGCAGGGCGTAGGTGCCGGACCGCAGCTCGACATGGAAACCGTCCGCCGACTTGAATGCCGCCGTGATCCCGCGATTGTAGAGATCCGTCGCCACGCGCAGCCGCGAGATCGAACGGATCCGGCGGAGCGGCGGGCTCCTCGGGAAACAGAAAACGCGAAGGCGTAGATGGCGGCAGCGAGGTGGTACGACGATTTCTTGGAGCGCTCCGCATGGAGGAAGGACAATTCCGCGAGGGCGAACAGCGCGCTGCTGCGGACGGAGCGGCCGGTAACATACTCGTGGAGTGCTGCCAGTGCCTTCTCGGGTTCGTCGTCAAATAGTGCGGCCAGATTGTGCTCCTGGAGTACGTTCGTGCTCACGCGGCTCGGCTCGTCCGAGGTGAGGACGCTGCGGGTCAAATACTGATGGACCTCCCGCGGGTCTACCCGGACGACCCCAACCGGAGTCGTCGTGCACGCCGTCAACAGAAGGACGAGGAACGGGAGGGTCCACCACCGCGGTCCGCTCTTTCGCATGCGTAGGATCCAGCCCACGGATTCCTCCGGTGTGTCGGCACCACGCGCCGGCCCAAGAACGCGCTCACCTCGCGAACGCCGGGGTAGCCTGCCTCAGGAGTCAGATGGTGTCAAGCCGGAACCGCGCCTCGGCCCGGGCTGGGCGCCACGCGAGGGGGGAGCTGAGCGGTTAGCTCAAGCGGTCGGGGGCCTCGATCAGGGCCCGAAAGCGCCGGCAGGTCTCGATCAGATCCGAACCCGCCGTCATCAGGCCGCCGCCGATCAGCAGCACCACGTCCGGCCCGTACGCCTCCAGCATCTCGGGGACCCGGTCCAGGCTCATCCCGCCCCCCGGTGTCGGGAAGATGGCCTTGATCGGTCCCATGGCCATCGCGGTGCCCCGGGCGATGGACAGGCACTCGTCCCGGGTGAACCCGAATCGCCCACCGAAGTTGGGATAGATCGTGGCGTCGGCTCCGGCCAGACGGGCCAGCTGTCCGAAAAGGAGCTGGTGAGACATGCCGCTCGACGGATGCAGGACATACGTGCCCTGGAAGGCCGGATGCGCGAAGATCGGCAGCGCGAGCGCGTCGTCGTCCGCCAGGCAGCGCATGGCGTCCAACCCGGTCAGGCCGGGCGCAACGAGCAGGCCGCCCGCCCCCTGCTCCTTGGCCAACCGGGCCCGCGGGCAGATCTCGTCGAAAGGGGCCGTCACGTTTGGCACGTAGATGGAACGAGAACCCGTCTCCCGGTTGGCGCGCTGGACAGCCTGAGCGCAGAGCCTTACCCGGTCCCGAAACGGGGCAAACCCTTGGTCGGCCAACCCGTGATCGTCTTTGATGATCTCGATCCCGCCCAGGGCAAACCGGTACGCCAGCTCGGCCAGACCTTCGGCGGACAGCCCGAGCGGCTTCAACGCCGTGCAGAGGAGCGGGCGGTGCGGAGCCCCCAGGAGCGCCCGGAGCCCCGCGCGGCCGAACCGCGGCCCCCGGAACGACCGCAGCATCGTCTCCGGAAGGTCCAGGCGGTCTGCGCGGATCCCCGCCTTGATGCTGATGTTCCCGAAGAGAACATTCAGGAGCTGCGTCAGATCGGCGCCCGCAATCTCGACGGCATAGCTGATCCGCGCCGCGAAGCCGCCTTCCGGTCGAGCCGCGAACGCTTCGATCCTCCCCAGGACCTGCTCGCGGATCATCCCATCAGGAACCAGCGCGTCCGGCACCTCCACCGTCTGCTCCAGACAGATGTCCCGCGCCTTCTCGCCGGCCGCCTTCTCGTCGCCGGCGAGGTGGTAGTCCACGGAAAAGCGCTCGTGGGACAACGGGAAAGGCGATTCCGAAAGCTGCATCATCCGCACAATCCTCGGAGGAGCGCGACCGGACGAACCGGGTGAAAAGAGCCGCACGCGCGGGGAAACCGAAGGGGGCACCGCACGCATTGCGATGCCCCCGTGAGACGCATCTCCATCCGCTCTGTCGGAGAACCCTCGGCGGCGCTAGTTCACCTTGGTGATGGTGATCGCGCACCCCGTGCCGCCCTTGGCAATGGTGTCGCCGAGCTCGAACGTGAATTTCGGGAAAGCGCTGACGATGCCACGATCTCCGTCCATTGCCATGTCGCAGAGCGTTTCGCACCGCTGGTCGGTCGCCGCCTGCTTCTTCCACGCCGCCACGAGGGGGCAGTAATGGAATTCCACGACGAACTTGTCGTTCGACAACTCCTTGACGTCCATCTCGAAGATCTTGGAAAACAGCTCGTTGGCGAACTCCTTCCCGAGCACCTTGAGATCGTCGGTCTGGGTGAACTTGGTCTTGCCGTGGAAGGCGCCGCATCGCAGGATAGCCTTCCGGCCGATCGTCTCCCAGTCCACGCCGGCCTTCTCCATCTCGTCGAGCATCAAGCACATCCAGGTCGCCCGGTGCTCGATGGCACCGCGCATATCGTTGACCCGCTGATCGTTCGTGATGGTGGGTGTATTTTTTATTGGCATAATCCAGGGCCTCCTTATTCGTTCGGCTCGTGAGCGTGTCCACCAACATCCTCAACGGCTATATTGTTATCATGCTTGGGGTGTGCACCTCAAGCCCTTCCCTCCGGTCATGCGGCGGACAGGACGAATCCGGCGGGCGCGGTCTCTCGACCTCACATTCCATCCGCCGTCCTTGACAGTGGTGTGTCACCTGCGAAATCATAGGGGCGACCGGAGAACGGGCGGGTCCTTGCCCACCGCCGCCATCCTGTACCCTATCCCCCGGGGGATCGAGAGAGAGGAGCGTCATGGCAACCGAAAGCTATCTGCAATGGCTGGTCCGTGAGACACCCACCACCTGGTGGCACGATTCGGCCGATCCGGACGAGCTCCGGACGGGTCTCGCCCACGCGGCCACCGGCGTCACCACGAACCCGCTGCTCACGGCCCGCACCCTGCGCGGCCGCCCCGAGATCTGGGCGGACGCCCTCCGGGCCGTGCCGAAGGACCTGCCCAACGAGCGGCGCGCCGAAGAGCTGATGAGCCACGTCGTGAAGCGAGCCGCGCAGATGCTTCTCCCGCAGTACGAGGAGACCAAAGGAAGCCTGGGCTATGTCTGCGGCCAGGTGAACCCGGGGCGCGCCGGCGACCGGGAGACCATGATGGCGATGGCCCGCCGCTACCGCACCTGGGCCCCCAACATTGCGGTGAAGCTCCCTGCCACCGCCGCCGCCCTGGACGTGCTGGAGGACTGCGTGGCCGACGGGATTACCATCACGGCCACCGTCAGCTTCACCGTGCCGCAGGTCCTGGCCATCGCCGAGCGGCACAAGAAGGGCGCGGCGCGGGCCCGGGCGGCCGGCAAGACGCCGGGGCGCTGCTTCCCCGTCCTCATGATCGGGCGGCTGGACGACTACCTGCGCGAGGTGGCCCAGGACCGGCAGGCCAAGGTCGAGGAATCCGACATCCGCCAGGCCGGTCTCGCCGTTGCCAAGCGAGCGTACACCCTCTACCAGGAGCGCGGGTACGACGCCCTGCTCCTGCCCGCGGCGCTCCGCGGCGTGTATCACATGACCGAGCTGGCCGGCGCCGCGATGGTCATGTCCACCGCCCCCAACATCCAGGCCCAGCTCCTGGAGCCTGGCGTCCCTCGGGAGCAGCGGATCGATCGGCCCGTGCCGGCCGACGTCATCCGGCGCCTGCAGACCCTCCCTGAGTTCGTGAAGGCCTACGAGCCGGACGGGATGACCCCGGAGGACTTCATCACCTTCGGCCCAACCCAGCGGACGCTGGCGCAGTTCTGCGATGCCGGGTGGAACCTGATCGAGTCGGTCAAGACTGCCTAGACCAGGACGACCATGTCCCCAGAGACCGGCAGCGGGCGGCTTTGTGGTGGCATGAAGGACCCCTCACACCTGGCCCCCAAAAGTGAATAGGGAGGCGCGCCCGATGAACTGGTGGCTCTGGCTTGTCCTCGGTCTCGTCCTCGTCGGCCTCGAAGTTCTCACCCCGGGAGGTTTTTACGTCCTGTTCTTCGGGATCGGCGCTCTCGTCGTCGGCAGCCTCTCCGGGCTCGGGTGGGGTGGCCCCGTCTGGTTTCAATGGCTTCTCTTCTCGGCGATTTCTTTGATCTCCCTCCTGTGCTTCCGCCCCGTCTTGATCAAGGCCGCACGCTCCAAAGAGACGCCGGATCCGATGGATACCCTGGAGGGAGAGGTTGCCATGCTCTTGGAGGATCTTCCGCCCGATGGCGTGGGAAAAGCAGAGCTCCGCGGGACGAATTGGACTGTCCGCAACCTCGGCCCGCGCGCGCTCGTCCGGGGAGAGCGCTGCCGAGTCTCGCGCGTCGATGGCCTTACGCTCTGGATTCGCGGCGAATGAATTCGAAAGGGAGGCGCGCATGACCGAAGCCCTGATTGTCGCCGTCGTGTTGGCCGCCTTGGTGATCCTGGTCGTCGCCAAGACCGCCGTGGTGGTACCACAGCAGAGCGCGTATGTGGTCGAGCGGCTGGGAAAGTACCGGGAGACCCTGGGGGCCGGCTTTCACATCCTCATTCCCTTCCTCGATGCGGTCCGATACAGACACTCGCTCAAGGAAGCGGCAGTAGACATTCCGGAGCAGGTCTGCATCACCCGGGACAACGTCCAGGTGCACGTCGATGGGGTGCTCTACCTCAAGGTGTTGAATCCGGAGCGGGCCTCCTACGGGGTGCTGGATTACCTGTTCGCCATCAGCCAGCTCGCCCAGACGACGCTGCGCAGCGAGATGGGCAAGATCGACCTGGACCGCACCTTCGAGGAGCGGACGCACATCAACATCCAGGTGGTCTCCGAGCTGGACAAGGCCTCCGAGCCGTGGGGCATCAAGATGCTCCGCTACGAGATCAAGAACATCACCCCGCCCAAGGACGTCCTCGCCGCCATGGAGAAGCAGATGCGGGCGGAGCGGGAGAAGCGGGCGGTGATCCTGACCTCCGAGGGGGAGCGCGATGCCGCCATCAACTCCGCCGAGGGGCAGAAGCAGCAGGTGATCAAGGCCTCGGAGGCCCGGAAGCAGCAGCAGATCAACGAGGCCGAGGGGGCGGCGGCGGCCATCCTCTCCATCGCCCGCGCCACCGCCGAGGGGATTCGGCAGGTGGCCGGGTCCATCCAGGTGCCGGGCGGCAGCGAGGCGGTGCAGCTGCGCGTCGCCGAGCAGTACCTGACCAAGTTCGGGGAGCTGGCCAACGCCAGCGATACCACCATGATCGTGCCGGCCGGCGTGGCCGATGTGGCCTCGATGATCGGCATGGCCATGAACGTCATTAAGCGGCAGGCCCCGGCGCCCTCCGGCGGGCCGGCGTAGCCCGGCCCGCCCCCGCGAGCAGGCTGCCCAAAGCGGGGCGGATGCCCCTGGTGGCGATCGATCGAGGAGACAGGCGATGCCCCTGTTCGTTGCCGATCCGGCTCGCTGCACGCGCGACGGCATCTGCGTGGCGGAGTGCCCGACGCACATCATCGAACTGGCCGAAGGAGACACCGCGCCGCGAGTCCCGGCCGACGCGGAGGAGGGCTGCCGGCACTGCGGCCACTGTGTCGCCGTCTGCCGTTCCGGCGCGATCACTCTCGACGGCATCCGGCCCGAGCAGCTTCCCCCGGTGCGAACCGACCTCCCGCTCGGGCCGGAGCAGGTCGCGCATTTCCTCAGGGCCCGGCGCTCGATCCGGACGTTCACGCCGCACCCGGTCGCACGCGAGACGCTCGTCACACTGCTCGACATCGCCCGCTTCGCCCCATCCGCGTCGAACCGCCAGCCGGTCACCTGGCTGATCGTGCACGACGCAGCGGAGGTGCGGCGGCTGGCCGGCCTGACCGTGGACTGGATGCGGGCGACCTACGCCTCTCAGCCCCCCGCGGCACAACGGAACGTCCGGCGCTTCATCGGCGGATGGGATTCCGGTCTCGACATGGTCTGCCGGGGCGCACCCCATCTCCTCATCGCGTGCGCCCCCGCCGACTACGCCTGGTCGGCGGCGGATTGCGCCATCGCCCTGACCTATCTGGAGCTGGCCGCGCCCTCGTTCGGCCTCGGTGCCTGCTGGGGCGGCATCTTCACCAACGCCGCGCGCCAGTGGCAACCGGTGAAGGAGGCCTTGCCGCTTCCGGAAGGCCTCGCCGTCTTCGGCGCCATGCTGATCGGACACCCCCGCTACCGATACCACCGGCTGCCCGAACGAAACGAGGCCCGGATCGTCTGGCACCAGCCGCCGCACCAAGCCTAGCAGACCGCACGAATACCAAGCGGGGCAGGAGACGTCTTCCGTTCCTGCCCCGCTGATCGTTCTGTTCGCCCCGGCCCGGCGCCCGTCACGACCTCGGATAGGCGTACCCCGCGAAGGTGCGCAGCATGGCCTCCGCATTGGCCAGGGGGACGTCCGCACCGATTTCCCCCCCACCGATGTAGCCGCCATTCGCTCGACCGAAGGTGTCCGCCAGCGCAAAGCAGTGCACCTCGACCTCCCGCGGCGTCCCGAAGGGCAGCCAGTGCTGCCGATCGGCTCCGGCCACAAAACAGAGCCGGTTGCCGAATCGCCGGGCGAGTTCGGCCGCATTCATGCATGGAATCTGGGCGTTCAAGGCGTCCACCCCGATCTCGATCAGGTCGGGGATGATGTCCTGGATCACCCCGTCACTGTGGAAGAAGACGTGCTTGCCCCCCGCGTGAACCGCGTCGAACAGTCGCCGGTAGGACGGCTTGAAGAACTCCCGCCACAGCGCCGGCCGGATCATCAGCTCTTCCTGGGTTCCCCAGTCGTCCCGGAAGAACAGGCCGTCCACGCCGTAGGTGAGCCAGATCTCGATCCGCTTCAGCAGGAACTCCACGATCCGGTCCCGCAGGAAGATCACCTCGGCGGACTGCTCCGCCAGATCCACAAGGAGATTCTCGAACCCCCGCAGGTAGAACATGCGCTGGAAGAGGGTGTCACCGTCCACCAGCAGGTACTTGCGGCCCGGGTTGGTCCGGATCGTTTCAATGACTCGACTGAAATCGCCCACCCGGGTCGGGTCGGGAAACGCATAGGACCTCAGCGCCGACCAGTCCGCCAGCGGATGGATCGTCACCAGCCCCTTGTAGTCGTCGCTCGCGCGTGTCCAGACCGCGCCCCAGGCATCCGCGTGCCCCACGCCGACCGCCGGGCCGTATTCCGAATCCCCGTAGTATCCGGCGTCGCTGAAGTCGCTCGGATAGCGTCGGAGTAGCTCCGCCAGCTTCGGCCCGTACGTGAGTTGCGCTCCCGGCAAGAGCTGCTGGAAGATCGGCAGCCGATCCGGTCCCGTCCGCTCCAGTGCCCGAAATACTCGCTCCCGACTGTCCACGGTTCTCCTTACCCTCCATGTATGCCACCGGCCCTTCGTGATCGCCCTCCAGTGGGCACGACTCAGCCTGGGGCACACTGGTATCACGCATCTTCAGTCCCGTCAACTCGCCCCACCCGTCTCGCCCGGTTGGAAAACTGCCCGCCGTTCCACCTCTCGCAACTCTCGCAATTCGGGTTGACGAATCGAAGTCTCCCTGGCTAAGATCGCCTCGCGTTCGCTCCCGAGCAATCCGCTCTTCACGCCACGAAAGGAGAATGTAATGAAGCGCATCGTCCTGTTGGCCGTCCTCCTCGCTTCGCCGCTTCGGTCGCCCATGCAGCCTCGGTCAAGAGCTATCAGGTCACGGGCCCGGTCCTCGAGCTGAAGGACGACATGATCATCGTTCAGAAGGGCACGGAAAAATGGGAGATCTCCCGCGACAAGGCCACCAAGGTGACGGGGGACCTCAAGGTCGGATCCAAGGTGACCATCCAGTATCAGATGAGCGCGCAGGAGATCGAGGTGAAGGACGCACCGAAGAAGGAGGCCCCCGCGAAGGCCCCCGCCAAGAAGTAACGCACCGCTTCCCTGGATATACCGCGGCGGCACCTGAACGTTTCGGGTGCCGCCGTTCCCGTTCAGGCGTTCCTATTGCTGACTGCGGAAGGCAGTTTCCCCGCCCACGATCGTCATCTCCACCGCGGCGGATGCCAGCGTGTCCGGCGTCATGGCGAAGAGGTCCTCCGCGAACACGGTGAGGTCGGCGATCTTCCCGGGGGCGAGACTGCCGAGCTGGGTCTCCCGTCGTGACACCCAGGCGGGGACGGCGGTGAAGGCGTGGATCGTCTCCTTCAGACTCAGCCGCTCGGCGGGGAACCAGCCGTCCGCGGGCTCGCCCTGAAGACTCTGGCGATTCACCGCGGCGTGGAAGCTGAGCATCGGATTGATGTGCTCGACCGGCGCGTCCGAGCCGAACTGCACCCGGATCCCTTCCCGAAGCATGGACTTCCAGGCGTAGCCGTACCGGCAGCGGTCCATTCCCCACTTCTGTTCCGCCACGCGCATGTCGGTGTGCAGATGGACCGGCTGGCACGACGCCACCACGTCCATGGCCCGGAACCGGGCGAAGTCGTTGGGGTGTAAGAGCTGCACGTGCTCGACCCGGTCCCGCCTCGGCCCGGGGAATCGCTTCCGCGCCCCCTCGATGGCGTTGAGGACATTGGTCGTGGCCAGATCGCCGATGGCGTGCACGGCCACATCGCCGCCGTGCCGGTAGGCCAGCTCGATCCGCTCCTGCATCTCGGCGACCGTGAGACACTCCAGACCCGTCTTGGAGGCGTCGTCGGTATAGGGGGCATGGAGCAGGGCCGTGCTGGAGCCCAGCGTTCCGTCGGCGAAGAGCTTCACCTGGCCGAACCACAGCCGGTCGCTCCCCTTCGTCAGCTCGATGCCCCGCGTCTTCGCCTTCTCCACCTCCTCGGGCGGCAGCGTGTGGTGGACGCGGATCCTGAGCTTCCCCTCCGCCTCCAGCGCCGCCAGCGCATCCCACTCGGCCAGCGTCTCGCAGGTGTGGACGCCGGTCACCCCATACCGCAGGGCCTCTGCCTGGGCCCGCAAGCCGGCGGCCTTCCGCTCCTCCAGCGTCGGGGGCGGGATCACCTTCTCGATGATCTTGCGGTACTCGCGGCACAGGCCGATCGGGCGGCCGTTCGCGTCCCGCTCGATCCGGGCGCCGGGGGCGTCCACGGCTCTCCTTCGTGATCCCCGCCAGCTTCATGGCCATGGCGTTGATCCAGACCGTGTGGCCGCAGCACCGCACCAGCATCACCGGATGATCGGGCGCGATGTCGTCGAGGTCGCGGGCGCTCGGCTCGCGCCGGTCGGTCCAGATGTGCTCGTTCCAGCCTCGGCCGATGATCCATTCGCCCGGGGTCTTCTTCGCCACGGCCGCCTTGACTCGCTCCCGGCAGGCCGCGATGGAGGTGAGGTCGCGCAGGTCCACCCGCTCCAGATACAGACCGAAGCTCACGAAATGCAGGTGAGCGTCCACGATGCCGGGGACGACCAGCCGCCCCGGCAGTTCGAAGACCTGGGCGTTCGCGCCGCAGGCCTGCTTGACGTCGGCGTTGCTCCCCACCGCCACGACCCGGCCGTCCCGCATAGCGACGGCCTCGGCCCACGGTTTTGCGGGGTCGCCCTGGTAGACTCGGCTCGAAAGAATCGCAGTATCCATACTTCCTCCGCTTCTCGATTGGTAAAGCCACCAGGCACTGGCTGAAGGCCCTCTGCCACAAGACGCACAAGATGCACATGGCAAACGGAACGTACCGCCATGAACCCTCCCGCAGACATCTGGCCCTGTGCTCCCTTGTGCTCCTTTGTGGCTACTGCCCCCCAGTTCCTCCGCGCCTCTGCGGCTCCTCGCCCTACCGCCGCGTCCGGATCGTATGCGGGTCCAGGACGTCCCGCAAGCCGTCCCCCAGCAAGTTCAACCCCAGCACCGTGACGAAGATCGCCAGGCCCGGGAAGATGGAGATCCAGGGCGCCGTGAAGAGCTGCTCCCTCGCCGTGGAGAGCATCCCGCCCCAGCTCGGCGTCGGTGGCTGCGCGCCCAGGCCGAGAAACGACAGAGACGCCTCGGTGAGAATGGCATAGGCGACGCCCAGCGTGGCGATGACCAGGATCGGCCCCACGATGTTGGGCAGGATCTGCCGGAGCATGATCCGGATCCGGCCCTGGCCCAGTGCCCGGGCGGCGTGTACGTAGTCCAGGGATCGCGCGGCCAGCACCTGGGAGCGTGTCACCCGGCAGCTGTAGGACCAGTTGGTGAAGCCGAGAGCCAGAAAGACGTTGAAGAGTCCGGGGCCGAGGACCGCCATGATCGCCAGCGCCAGCACCAGGCGCGGGAATCGAGAGCATGATGTTGGTCAGGCCCATCACCAGATCGTCCCACCACCGGCCCAGGAACCCGGCGGTGAGGCCCAGCAGCACCCCGATCAGGCTGTTCAGGAACTGCGTGATGAGCCCGATGGCCAGCGACACCCGGGCGCCGTAGATCACCCGCGAGAGGATGTCCCGTCCCTGCGTGTCGGTCCCGAAGAGGAACGTCCGGCTGGGAGGCTCCTCGGAGTGCAGCAGGTCGGCCTGAGTGATCGGATCGTAGGGCGCGAGCAGTGGGGCAAAGAGTGCCATCAAGACGATCACCAGCGTGATCGCTCCCCCGATCATCAGGTTCTTCTGCCGCTTCAGCGTCCGCAGCGCCCCGTTCATCGATACTCGATCCGCGGGTCGATCGCCGCATAGAGAAGATCCACCGCCAGATTGACGCACAGGAAGACCAGGATGATCAGCAGGATGCACCCCTGCACCACCGGGATGTCGCGCTGGAAGATCGTGTCCACCAGGAGCGATCCGATGCCGGGCCACGAGAAGAGCTTCTCCACGATGACCGTCTGGCCGATGAGCGAGCCGAACTGCAGCCCCGCCGTGGTGAGGACCAGAATCAGGGCGTTGCGGAAGACGTGCTTCCCGTTGATCGCCAGACGCGACAGCCCCTTGGCCGCGGCCGTCCGCACGTAGTCCGCGCTGAGGATCTCCATGACGGCGGCCCGCGTGGTCCGCGCCAGGAGCGCCATGTAACCCACCCCCAGCGTGAGGGCGGGCAGCACCAGGTGGGTGAAGCTCCCATCCCCGTACCCCGAGGTGGGGAGGAGTCGGAGCTTCACGGACATCAGGAACATGAGCAGAAGGCCCAGCCAGAACTGGGGCAGCGAGACCCCCGAAACCGCCCCGATCATCGAACAGGCGTCCAGCCACGAGCCGTGTCGCAGCGCCGAGAGGAACCCCAGCGGCACCCCGACCGCGATGGCGATCACCATGGCCACCAGGGCCAGTTTCAGTGTGGGCCAGAACCGCGCCAGGAGCACCTGCCGGACATCCTCGCCCCGCAAGAACGAGAGGCCCAGGTCGCCGCGCGCCAGGTTTTTGACGTAGTTCCAGTACCGGACGTGGAGCGGCTTGTCCAGGTCCCATTTCTTCAGCATCTGCTCGACGTATTTCGCATCCATCCCTCGGTCCTGCGCCCCGGCAGCCATCAGGGCGGCGTTGCCCGGCAGCACGTTGAGCAGGAAGAACATGATCAACGAGATCACCAGGATCGTCGGCACGAATTGCAGGATACGTCGGAACGCGTATGCGAGCATCACGAACTCATTCTGGAACTATGAGAAAACAGCCCGATCCCAGACGCCAACGAGGCCACCTAAGATCGGGCTAAGAACCCGCGCTGCACCGCGGCACCTTAAGTTGGCGCTGAGCTGCGCCCCCGTCGAGGCTGCTCAAGAGGGTCCATATGCAAGGCGGGGCACCGCAGGCCGAGTGAGGCGTACTGGAGGTACGCCGCAGCGAGTGCCGAGGTGCACCAACGCCGCAGATGGGCCCTCTTCAGCAGCCTGCTACTTCTCCTTGGCCCGCGGGGACGACTCGTCGATCCAGAGATCGACCAGGTCCTGGTACATCATCTCGATGGCAACCGGCTTGATGCCCTTGACCCACGGCTGGTGGGCCACCACCGCCTTGTTGTAGTTGAAGAACCAGACCGGCGCATCGTCCCTGAAGATGGCGTCCGCCTTCCGCAGGATGTCCTTCCGCTTGGCGATGTCCCGCTCCTTCCGCGCCGCTTCCAGAAGCTTGTCGAACTCGGGGTTGTTGTAGGTCACGAAATTCCCGGCGGTCGGCGGGTTCTTCGACTACCATCGCTCCAGGGCCTGCAGCGAGTCGCCGCCCGCGCCGCTGCTCACCGACCAGATAAACGCCTGGTAGTCCAGCTTCCGGATCCGGTCGCCAGCGCCGCGCCCTCGACCTGCTGCGGCTTCACCGTGACGTTGATCTGCTTCAGGAAGGGCATGATCGCCTCGACGACCGGGATGCCCCAGGACTCGTTGCTCGTGCCGATGCACTCGAAGGTGAACCCCTTTTCGTACCCCGCCTCTTTCATCAGCGCCTTGGCCTTCTCGACGTTGAACTCGTACCCCTTGGCCTTCGGGTCGAAGGCCGGCGAGGTGGTGGGCAGATAGCCCACGCAGGGGAAAGCCTTGTCCTTGAGCAGCCGCTGAGATGATCAGCTTGGAGTCGATGGCGTGGTTGATCGCCTGCCGCACCTGCTTGTTCTTGAACGGCTCGTAGTTCGGGTTGAACCCGATCATGCGGGTGAACAGCTCGGCCACCTCGACCATGTTCTTGGAGATCTGGGGGTCCGCCTTGTACACGGGATACTGTGCCGAGCCGACCACCGTGGCATCCAGCTCCTTGGCCCGGAAGGCGACATCGCGCGCGGCGCCCTCGGGCATGATCTTGTACACGACCTTGTCCAGGTAGGGCTTCCCCTTCTCGAAGTAGTCGGCGTTCTTCGTCAACACGACCTCGCTGCCCTTGACCCACTTGGCGAACTTGAAGGGGCCGAGACCCACCGGCTCCGCCCCGAAGGCGTCGCCTTTCTTCTCCACCTCTTCCTTGGGCAGGATGGCGGTGCCCCCCTCGTAGAGCGAGTAGGCGGGATCGACCGGTCGATCCATGGTGATCTCGAGAGTGAAGTCGTCGACCTTGCGAAGGCCGGCGATCTTGGGCGCCTTGCCTTCTTCGAAGTCCTTGGCGCCCTTGATGATCCGGACGTATCGGGCCGCCGGGGACGCCGTCTTGGCGTTCATCATCCGCTCGTAGCTCCAGATGATGTCATCCGCGGTCATCTGGCGCCCGTTGTGGAACTTGACCCCTTTTCGCAGGGCGATCTTGTAGGTCAGGCCGTCGGCCGAGACGTCGACCTTCTCGCCCAGCTCCAGCTTCGGCCGGTTGGCGTTTTCATCCCAGCTGTAGAGGCTCCGGTTGATGTTGATGGTGACGATCTGGTCGTTGGTGTTGGGGGTCTTGTGCGCGTCCAGCGTCAGCACATCGCCGCCGTACGGCAGGACAAAGTTGAACGTCCCACCCGACCGCGCCGCGGACGCGACGCCCGCCATCAGGCCGAGAACCACGAGCGCCGCCGCGCAGGCCACATACAGTCTTCTCATCGAAACAACCCTCCTCTGTGCTCCGAAGTGATCAATCTCGAGCCGCTGTCTATCGACCGGGTTTCGTCGTACGCCGGGTCAGGTCGGGCCACCTGTCGCAGATTCCGACCGCAGGCGGCGAAACCTTCCCGATGGCTGATGGGAGTGCCCTCTTGGGGTGGGGCGACCTGGAGAAGTCCGCGGAGCGTCGGGCGGCCTCGCCGCCGACACGCCGGGCGTCCGGAGTCAAGGCGCCACGCCGCGGGGACCTGGAAAACCGGAACAGGATCGCGCAGACTGCCGACCGTGTCAAGAATGAAAACGAAAGCCGGCGGCGAGGCGATCCGACGCCGGATGCGCCGGGAAATCTCGGCCGGCTAGGGCTCCCGGGGAGACCTCGACCCCAGTCGAACGACCGCATCCCGAAGCCGTCCATGCCGCTGCAGCAGCCGGAGATAATCGGATTCCGCCGCTCCGGCCTTGGCCCGGACGATCCGGATCAGATCGCGCTTCTCCACCGCCGTCCAGCGCCCGAGGCCCGGCACCAGCGCCAGGACCGGCGCAAGCTCCTCGAATGCCCGCCGGGCCGCTCCGCGCAGGGTGCCGATCTGCACGCCGAGCGCCCGCGCCACGGCGGCAGCCGATCCCGCCCGGAACCGGGCGGCGTCCCCGCCGTACCGTGTCGCCATCAATCGCTGGACCGCGAACCCGATGTTCCGAACCCCGAACCGGTCCCAGACGCCCTGCTCGGTCCCGGGCAACTCGAGGAACAGGTGGCCGGTCGCCAGCCGCCGCAGGGTGCGCGCCGACGTCCGGTATCCGGGCGTCGCGGCGATCTTGCGCTCCTCCCGCTCCGCGATCCGCAGCAGTTCCGGCCGGCCGGGGCGAAAGCCGAGCTTCCGGTAGAACCAGAAGGCGCCCGACTCGATCGCTTCCTCGTTGTCCAGCCCGATCTGGTACGGGTACACCGAGACGCAGGTCACCCCGAGCACCGCGTGCAGCATCCGGAGCGCCTGGGCGTAATTCCAGGCCGACTCGCCGTCGCGGAACGTGTAGAACGTGTTGAAGCCGACCTCCAGCCACTCGAACAGCCCGATGGCCTCGATGTAGTTGATCGGAACCCCGTTCTTGAGGCTGAACCCCGCGACGTAGGCCCGGAGCGGTAGACGGCGTGCCGGCGGCAGCCCCCAGAGGTAGATCTCCAGCCCTCGCCCCACGTCGGCCCGGAGAACGGAAGCGGGATCGCCGTACGTCGTACCCCAGAGTTCCCGGCGGCGCACGGTCATGATCTCCCGCATCAGGTCCAGCGCCTTCTCGCCATCCCGACGCGCGAGTCGCGCCACCCGAAGCGGCGCGCGCATCTCCTTGACCAGATCAACCTCGCCCCGACGGATGAACGGCCCGGGGTGGTAGAACACCCGCCGAACGCTCCGCCAGTTCCGGGTGCGGCTCGCGCGGAGATTGTCCAGATCCCACCGGACGGTCAGCTCCAGCGAGTCGAAGAGTTCTGCCCGCTCTCGTTCGGACCGCGGCAGCCGCTCGAAACGGGACACGAGCCAGCCCAGGTCCCGACCGGCGCCGCCCCTCGCAGAGCGCAGCCACCTCAGGTAGGGTACGTCGGCCTCGACATAGGCGTCGTCATCGAGCAGCGGCAGGAACCGGGGCAGGGTCTCGCCCAGACGCGTCTGCTTGTCGTAACCGTCCCACGCCACGTCCACGCGCCCCGGGAAGCGCCTGAGGAGCCAGCGCGATACGTCGTAGTTCAGGCTGTCCTCGATGGCGGTGCCCGCGATGCCGGACACCTCCATCGGGTCAAGCGGCGACAGGTCCGCACCCGCCGCGCGCAGCGCCGCCACCCGCCGGTGGAACGCGGAGAGCAGCGCCTCCGTCTGTCTGAGGACTTTCGGGCTGGGCGGGAAGGCCCGCAGAAACAGCAGCGTTTCATGGAGGCGAATCAACGATTCGGCATCGCGCACCTGCATGCGACCGGCGCGAACGAGGAGCGTTTCCAGCCGCGCCGCGTTGACCGCACCGAACGCCCCCCTTGCCGCTTCAAGCCGATCCAACACTCCTCTCCCAGTATCGGCAGCCATCCCCCCCTCCCTCTAGCAGAACGCTGAAGGACCCGCTTCCACTCAGGCTGCTCAAAAAGGTCCAGATGCAAGGCGGTTTGGCGCAGGCCGGGGACCCAGCGATGGGTCCGGCGTACTGGAGGTACGTCGCAGCGAGTGCCGAGCCGAATCCAACGTCCGCAGATGGGCCTTTTTCAGCAGCCGCCCTTCGCCCTGAGGACTGATCTCGCCGCCGCGCAGACCGCCTCGGCCGTGAGGCCGTAGTGCGGGAACAGCTCCTCCAGGGGGCCCGAGGTGCCGAACTCGTCGCGGATCCCGACCCGCCGGAGCGGCACCGGACAGGCGTCGCCCAGGACCTCGGCCACCGCCCCGCCCAGGCCGCCCAGGACCGTGTGATTCTCCGCCGTCACCACCGCACCCGTGCGACGGGCGCGCGCCACGATCAGGTCCGCGTCTAACGGTTTGATCGTCGAGAGATTGATCACATCCGCCGCGATGCCCTCCGCCGCCAGAATCTCGGCCGCCTGGAGGCAGCGCGAGACCATCAAGCCGGAGCCAATCAGCGTGACGTCCGTCCCCTCGCGAAGAAGGGCGGCCTTGCCAAGCCGGAACTCATAACCCTCCGGTGTTACGCGGGGACACGGTCCGCCAATGTCGCCCCGGACCAAACGGAAGTACACCGGGCCGCGGTGCAGGACGACCGCAGCCAGCGCCTGGCTCATCTCCAGGGCGTCGGCTGGCTCCACGACCGTCAGGTTGGGAATGGAGCGCATGATCGCCAGATCCGAGATCATCTGGTGGGTGGCGCCCGTGTTCGGACTGGTGAGACCCGCGTAGAGGCCGCACACCTTGACGTTCAACCCCGCGTAGGCCGCCTGGATGGTCACCTGGTCCAGGGCGCGGCGAGAGGAGAAACAGGCGAAGAGGGGAACGATGGGAATGAAGCCCATCCGCGCGAGGCCGGCGGCGACGCTCACGGCGTTCTGCTCCGCGATTCCCAGATCGATGAAGCGCTCCGGAAACGCCTTCGCGAAGGCCACCGCGGCGGTCGGCATGGCCGTCTGGCAGTCCACGACGACCACGTTGGGGTTCGTCTGTCCGAGGGCGACCAAAGCTTCCCCGAAGAGCTGCCGAATGTTCCCTTGGGCGACGCCATACTGGGCGAGGTTGGCGGTGCTCATCGCGTCACCTCCGCCATCGCCGCCTGGTACTGCTCGGCGGTCAGGTGCCCGGCGTGCCAGCCGTCGCTGGCCTCCATGAAGGAGACCCCCTTCCCCTTGACGGTGCGCGCCAGGACCAGCCGGGGCTTCCCGGGGGCGGTCTCGGGACGCCGCGCCGTCGCCAGCGTCTGGATCAGGGCCGGCAGGTCGTGGCCGTCCGCCTCCAGCACGTGCCAGCCGAAGGCCGCCCACTTGGCCCCGAACGGATCGAGGGTCATCACGGCGTTACGCGGACCGGTGACAAAGCGGTTGTTGTCGTCCACGACCGCCACCAGGTTTTCGAGGCCGAGGTGTGCGGCGGACATCGCGGCCTCCCAGGTCTGACCCGCGGTGCACTCCCCGTCGGAGAGGACGGCGAAGACGCCGACCGGCGACGCACCCTCGTGCTGGGTCCGATACCGGCCACCCCACGCCATCCCGACCCCCGCCGACAGCCCCATCCCCAGCGAGCCGGTCGGAATCTCCGCCCCGGGGGTATCCATGTTGACGTGCTCCTGCAGGATGCTGTGCGGCCGGTTGAACGAATCGAACAGCCGTTCTCGCGGAAAGAACCCCCGCCAGGCCATGGCGACATACATGGCCGCCGAGGCGTGGCCCTTGGACAGAATGAAGCGATCGCGTGCCGGCCACTCGAGGTTCCGCGGATCCAGCCGGAGCGAATGAAAGAAGAGGACCGCCAGGATCTCCACCAGCGAGAGCTCGCCGCCGATATGACTGGAGCCGGTGCCCGAACGCATGGTCAGATCCAGCAGATCCTTGCGAAACTCCCGGCAGAGCAGACGGAGGGTCTCCACGTCTGCCGGCACCGGAATCGCGCCGGGTTCGAGGCCTGCGCTGGGATGGGGATGCGGCACTGGCGGTTCCTTTCCTGGCGTGCTCCGGGTGTGTAAGGTCGGCGTCCGCTTATTCCACCGTCACGCTCTTGGCGAGGTTGCGGGGCTGGTCCACGTCGCAGCCTCTGCGCACGGCCACGTGGTAGGCCAGGAGCTGCATGGGAATGGTCAGGAGCACCGGCGTGAGCAGGTGCGAGGTGACGGGCACGGCCAGGCAATGGTCGGCCTTGCGGGGCAGTTCCGTATCCCCCTCCGAGCAGACCGCGATCACGATGCCGTCGCGCGCCTTGACCTCCTGGATGTTTCCCAGGATCTTCTCGTAGACCCGGTCCTGCGGCGCCAGGATCACCACCGGCATCTCCTCGGTGATGAGCGCGATGGGACCGTGCTTCATCTCGCCGGCGGGATAACCCTCGGCGTGGATGTAGGAGATCTCCTTCAGCTTGAGCGCCCCCTCCAGCGCGATCGGGTAGTTGATTCCGCGCGCCAGGTAGAGAAAGTCGGTCTTGGCGTGGAACCGGTGCGCCAACCGCTCCAGCTCCGCGTCCAGGTGAAGCACCGTCTCGATCTGCTGGGGCAGCCGCACCAGGTCCCCGAGGAGCTTGCGCACCCGCTCCGCATCGAGGGTGCCTCGCTTGCGCCCGCAGTAGAGCGCGAAGAGGTACAGGGCCACCACCTGGGAGGTGAAGGTCTTGCTGGCGGCGACGCCGATCTCGGGGCCGGCATGGGTGTACAGGACCCCGTCCACCTCGCGCGTGAGCGAGCTGCCGACCACGTTGCAGACGGCAAAGGTGCGGCATCCGGAAGCCCGCGCCGCCTTGATGCCGGCCAGCGTGTCCAGCGTCTCCCCCGACTGGCTGATGGCCATGACCAGCGTGCCGTCGTCGACGACGGGGTCGCGGTAGCGGAACTCCGAGCTGTAATCCACCTCCACCGGGATCCGGCACAGCTCCTCGATCATGAACTTCCCGATCAGGGCCGCATGCCAGGCCGTGCCGCAGGCGATCAGGACCACCTTGCGCACCTCCGGCAGGGCTTCGTCCAGTGCGTCCATCCCCTCGAAGAAGATCTGCCCCGAATCCTCCGAGAACCGACCGCGGATCGTGTCCCGCACGGCGCGCGGCTGCTCGTAGATCTCCTTCAGCATGAAATGCTTGTAGCCGCCTTTCTCCGCCAGGATCGGGCTCCACCGCACCGTCTCGACGGCCCGCTGGACCGGCTCCCCCGCCAGCGTGGTGATCTCCACTCCCTCCTTCGTGAGAACCACCATCTCTCCGTCATTCAGAAACAGCACGTTCCGGGTGTGGCTGAGGATGGCCGGGATGTCGGACGCGAAAAAGAAATCCCCGTCCCCCAGCCCGACCACCAGGGGGCTCTCGCACTTCGCCCCCACGATCCGGCTGGGGTCGCCTTTCCACAGGACGCCGATGGCGTAGGCGCCCCGGAGGTCGTTGAGCGCGCGGCGCACCGCCACCTCGATGTCCGGCTTCTCGGCAAGGTATTTCTCGATCAGGTGGGCGATGACCTCGGTGTCCGTCTCGGAGCGGAAGCGGTGCCCCTCCGCGATCAGTTTCTCCTTGAGGCCGAGATAGTTCTCGATGATCCCGTTGTGGACCACGACCAGGTCGCCGGTGCAGTCCGTGTGCGGGTGGGCGTTCTCCTCGGTGGGCCGCCCGTGGGTCGCCCAGCGGGTATGTCCGAGACCGACCGTCCCGACCAGGTTGGCGCCCCAGACGGCGTTCTCCAGCTCCTTGATCTTGCCCACCGACCGGTGGACCACCATCCGCCCCTGCTCCAGCACGGCCAGCCCGGCGGAATCGTAGCCCCGGTACTCCAGTCGCTTCAACCCGTCCAGCAAGATCGGTACGACCTTCTTGTCTCCGATGTACCCGACGATTCCGCACATGGATGACCGTCCTTGTGTTCGACGTTCAGGGTTCGAGGTTCGACGACACGCCGGTTCGGCAGTTCGGCAGTTCGGCGGTTCCACTGAACAGCCGTCCGGCCGAACCGGCGAACGCCCGTTCCGCCGCCGCTACCCCTGTCTATACGGAGGCCGGCTAGAGGTCGAAATTCCTGGCGTACAGATCGCTCACCTTGCGCAATTCCTCCGGCGTCAGGTCGGGCACCTCCGAGGCCGCGGCGAACTCCTGCAGTTGCTCCTCGGAATAGATGTTGGGCAAGACAGAGGCAAAACAGGGCTCCGCCAGGATCCACCGGATGGCTGCCTGGGCGATCGTGCGCCCGGTCCCGTCGATCAGGAAGCGGAGCCGCTCCACCTTCTTCAGGCCCGCGTCCAGCCAGGCCTTTTTTCGCTCGTCGCTGCTCACCCGGAAGAACCGGTGATCGTCCTTCCCGAACGTCGTCTCCTGCGTGTAGCGGCCCTCCAGCAGGCCGGACGAGTGGGGCACGCGCACCATGAGCCCCACGCCGTGCGTCTTGGCCACCGGGATCAACGGCGCACCGATCTGCTGCTCCAGCAGATTGTAGATGATCTGGGTGGTCATCCGCCGCTCGGTCACGCAGCACTGCCCCTCGTCCGCTTGCCGCAGGTCGATGGCCGGCCCCAGCGTCGCGCCGTAGTGTCGAATCTTCCCCTCGGCCTTCAGCCGGTCCAGCTCTGCAAACAGGTCATCGCGCCGAAGCGTGTCGATCCGCGGATTGTGGAGCTGGTACAGGTCGATCCGATCCGTCGCCAGGCGGCGCAGGCTCGCCTCGCAGGCCTGCCGCAGGTAGGCCGGCGTCCAGTCCTGGGGCCGCTCGCGCTGGCCCGGCTGCACACCGGGATGCTTGTAGAAGTCGTAGCCGAACTTCGTGGAGTAGACGACCTGGTCGCGTTTCCCCTCGAAGGCCTTCGCCAGGATCGTCTCCCCGAGGCCATCCCCATACACGTCCGCCGTGTCGTAGAAAGTCACCCCGAGGTCCAGCGCCCGCCGCAACAGGCGGATGCCCACCGCCTCGTCCGTGATCCCCCACATGGTGGTGCCCACCGTCCAGACGCCGAAACCGACTTCGGACGCCTGGAGATCGGTGGCCCCGAACCTCCGATATCGCATCGGCCTCCTCCCCTGAAAACCGACAGGGAAATCCGACAGGGCAAGGGTCCGTCCGCCGCTGTCAGAGATCGCTGTCGCTGTCGCCCTGCCTATTCCCGCCCGCCGCTCGCAACCAAGTTCTTCAGTGCGGTGGCCACCTTCCGGGGATCGTGGCGGATGGTGTCCAGCTTGTGGAGCGACCGCTTCCCGCGCCAGTCGTCCTCCACGAAGTCCCCCACCACCGGCATCGGACCCAGGGCCTTCACCCGCCGGATCTCCTCCGGCGTCACCGGCATGAAGTGCACCTGGTCCGCGCCGTAGGCCGCGACCATGTCCGGCGAGGGGATCTCGATATTCAGCAGCACGTAATCCAGGTGCCCCTCCCCCAGGTAGCGCAGGATCTCCCGGACGTGGGTAGTCGCGTCGAAACCGTCGGTTTGACCCGGCTGGGTCGTGGTGTTGCAGACGTAGGCCGTCTTGCCCCGGCGGCCCCGGATGGCATGCCGGATGGGCAGGGGCAGGAGGCTCGCCAGCACACTGCAGTACAACCCGCCGGGGCCGAGCACCACCAGGTCCGCTTCCTGAATCGCCTGCAGGCACGCTTCCGAGACCCGGGCGTCATTGGGCTCCAGAAAGACCGTCGCGACGGGAGGCTTCCCGGTGGCGCGCACGTTCACCTCGCCTCGCACCACCGAGTCGTCGGCGAGGCGGGCGCATAACGTCGCCGGCGACGAGGGGACGGGCAGCACCCGCGCCCAGCAATGCAGCACTCGCGCCGCCGCCTCCACGGCCTGCTCGAAGTCCCCGAGCACCTTGGCGTAGGCGGTGAGGATCAGGTTGCCGAGCGCCATGTTGCGCAGAGCGGAATCCTGCAGGGGGTGGAATCGAAACTCGAACAGGTCCGCCAGGACCCGCAGCTCCGGCGACGGCCCCGAGGCGGCGGTCAGCACCGCCCGGATGTCGCCGGGCGCGGGCACGCCGAACTGGTCGCGGATGACGCCGCTGCTGCTGCCGCAGTCGGTCGTCACGACCAAGGCCGTAACGTCCCAACCGGCGCCCTGGAAGCCCTCGACAATCAGCGAGGGTCCCGAGCGGCCGCCCAGCGCCACGATCCGCGGGACGGCCGCAGAGGGGTCGGCGGTCACTTCTTGGCCTTGGCCGCCCGGATGGCGGCCGCCCGGCCCTCCTTGTTGACCTGCTGCGCCCGGCCGAATGCCAGGGCATCCGGCGGGACCTCCTGGGTGATCGTGGAGCCGGCGGCCACGTATGCCCCGCGTCCGATCCGAGCCGGGGCCACCAAGCAGGAGTTGGAGCCGATGAAGGCCTCGTCCTCGATGATCGTCTGGTGTTTGCCGAACCCGTCGTAATTACAGGTGATCGTTCCGGCACCGACGTTCACGCGCTCCCCGACCGTGCTGTCCCCCAGGTAGGTCAGGTGTGGAACCTTGGAGCCTTCACCGACCACCGATTTCTTGACCTCCACGAAATTCCCGATCTTCACCTTGCGCCGGATCCGGTTGCCGGGTCGGAGGTGGGCGTACGGCCCGATGGCGCATTCGTCGGCGATCTCGGCCTCCAGGATCACGCACCCGTCAAGCACCGTCGCCCGGTTGCCGATCTCGGAGTCCCGGATCCGGCACCCGGCGTGTACGGTGCACCCCTCCCCGATGCGTGTGCGCCCTTCGAGCTGCACCTGGGGGTACAGGACCGTGTCGCGGCCCACCGCCGCCAGCACCGACACGTGCGTCGTGGCGGGATCGAGGCAGGTGACCCCCGACTCCATCAGCCGCTCCACGACCCGTCGGCGCTGGATGCCGTAGGCCTCCGCCAGCTCGGCCCGGGTGTTGATCCCGAGCACCTCTCGGGAGTCCTCGGCCAGAACCGTGGCGATCCGGCCGCGCGCCTTCATCAGGATGGGCAGGACCTCGGGGAGGTACAACTCTCCCTTGACGGCCGACGGCCGGACCCTGTGGAGCGCGGCAAATACGCGGGGCAGGCTGAAACAGTAGATGCCGGTGTTGATCTCCTGCACTCGCCGCTGGGCAGCCGTCGCCTCCACTTCCTCGACGATGCCCCGGAACGCGCCGCGCGAGTCCCGGAGAACCCGGCCGTACCCCGTGGGGTTGGCGAGGCGGGTGGTGACCACGGTGGCGACCGCGCGCGCCTTGGCGTGGGTGGCGAGCAGGCGCTCCACCAGCTCGTCGGACAGCAGGGGCACGTCCCCGTTCAGCACCAGGACCTCTCCGGTCACCCCCTGCAGGGCCTCCTCCGCCTGGAGCACGGCGTGGGCGGTCCCGCGCTGTTCCGCTTGCAGGATGAACTCCACCGGGTAGACCGCCAGTGCCTCGCGGACCCGGTCCGCCTGATGGCCGATCACGACCAGCGTCCGCTTGACGCCCAGGCGGCGACACAACTCCAGGACGTGACCCACCATGGGCAGACCGCCCAGCGAGTGGAGCATCTTGGGGAGATCGGAACGCATCCGTGTCCCCTGGCCGGCAGCCATCACAATGGCGCAGACATCCTGGGGCTTAGGAGGGGAAGCGATCTTGGTCAACGCCATGGGCGACCTCCATCTCCGCGGGTCCGGACGAGTCACGATGAGAACCCTATCGAATGACGAGGGATGTTAGCACACCACATTATAACGAAAAAGCGGATTAACCTGGACGGACAGGGCGTGCGGAAGCACTGGGCGGCTCGGCAAGCGGATGACAGCACGCTGCTTTCCGGGGGCCCCGCAACTATTGGGCCGGCCGCCGCGCCGCACCCCCGGCGGGACTCGGCCTAGCGCTCGAGGCCTTTCAGGTACTGCAGATCGTCGCGCAGCTTGGCCTCGATCGGCTGAGCGGTCCGGCCTGTCGCCTGCGAGAGTGTCTCACCGACGAACCCGGTGGCGCCCGGAAGGACGACCCCGCTCAGGTTCTCATTCGAGAGATACCCTGCGTAGCCGTGAGCCGAGAGAATCCGGATCATCTCTACCCAGTCCACGATCCCTGTGGCGAGTTCCTCCCATCTCCACGCCCAACCCTTTTCCCGATACCAGGCGGTGTTCTTGACGTGCACGTGGGCCAGGTAGTCCCCGATCACGTCCAGGCCGAGCCTCCAGTCCTCCCTGCCCTCGATGATCATGTTGGCGGGATCGTAGATGACGCCGACGCGCGCCGGATCGAACGGCTTGAGCAGGAGATAGGCCATGCTCGGGCTCGCAATCGCCGTCCGGAAATGGATCTCAAAGAGCGCCTTGGCCTGAAATGGCTGGATGGCCTTGACCAAGGCCTCCACGCATCGCTGGGCCTCCGCCAGCACCTCCCAGTAGGATCGCGTGCCGTCAAGAGGAGGCCCCAACGACACCCTGATTCCCCTCGCGCCCAACCGATCCGCCGCCTCGAACACAGGCAGCAGCTTCTCGAGGTCGGTCGCGAACAGGTAGGTCCCCAGCACGGGAACCTCGAGCCCCGTCCGCGCCATCAGGAGCGTCAGCTTGCCAACACAGGACAGGAGTTGATCCGGGGCCACATGGTAGTCCTCCTTCACGCGCAGCTCGACCCCGTCATAGCCTAGCTGGCTCAGGAGCTGAAAGACCTCGTCGAGGCCCCGATCGGGAAGCAAGACCGTGAACGCGCTGTGCTTCATGCCGCCCCCCATCTCGCCTTCACCGGCTGCTGAAAAAGGCCCTGCGGGGACCCATCCTCGGACGGGTACCCCCGCTCGGGCGCTCGCTGCGGCGTACCTGGAGTACGCCTTGACCCACCTGCGGTGGTACCCGCCCTTTGCGCTCCGCCTTGCATCTGGACCTTTTTGAGCAGCCCGACACAAGGCGAGTGTTTCAGCACCCTGTTTAAGCGCGAATCCGCGCTTCCATGTCGGTCAGGAACCGTCTCGTGGCCCCGAGCACGGTATCCGGATCTTCAGGCTGGTGGAAGATCTCCAGCGACACCCATCCGGCGTATTTCTGTGCGGCCAATGTCCGGAACGCCGGTGCATAATCCGCATTGTCCGTCGTCGGCACACTGCCATCGACGGCATTCAAGTGCACGTGCCGGATGATGTCGAAGTATTCCTCGATCAACGCCGCCCAGGAAAGGCGCTCGGCCTTGGTGTTGTGGAAGTCGAACATCCCGGCGACACCGGGCGTGTTGACCGCGCGGATCAGGCTCCGCGCTTCTTCCAGGGTGTTGATCACATTGGTGTCCGCCGGGGGAAGCGCCTCGACCAGAAGGGACGACTTTCGCTCTGTCGCGTAGGGGCCCAGTTCCGCCAGGTATTCCCGCAGGTATTCCACCGCGCGCGCCGGCGGGATTCCCTCGGCCCTGCGCTGCCTGGGGGAGCCCAGGACCAGCGTGCCGCCGCCGAGCGCTCCGGCCATGTCGATCAGCCTCCGGAGATGATCCCGCGCGCGCGCCCTGACGGCGACTTCGGCCGAGGTGATGTGGAGATCGGCGGGCCGGAAGAGAAGCGCGTGCAGCCCGACGAAGGCGAGGCCGGTCTCCTCCAGCGCCCGGCGGACCTCGTGGAGCGTCGCCTCGCTTACCGCATGCGGATCGTCGCACAGTGTGAAGTGCGCAATCTCCAGCCCCTGAAAGCCGTTCCGGGCCACCATCTCGCAGCATCGCCGAAAATCCGCTTCTCGAAAGAGCCAATTGCAGATTGCATACCTCATGCGGGCCCCGCTTCTTGATGGCGCGTCAGGCCTCGAGCCATCCAAGGGAGCATTCGGCGCCAGGCTTCGAAGGACACCCGGTTGGCATAGCGTCCGAATCGGTGATGCCGACCGCCGTCCGCCCCACTGTCCTCCATCGCGGATACCCCAGACGCGGGCGGAGTGTCAAGCGGAAACGCGGCGGACGAGGCAGTGACAGGACCCAGGGGCGGCAACCGGTACCGCATCGGTGCTCAGCCCGAGTGGTAACGGGACACACGGCTTGGCCGGGAGGGACTGGAGAGTAGGGACCCAACACGGCGATCCGCCGCACCGCCTGAAAGACCACGGTGGGGTGGACCCCGATGACGGCAACCGAACAGTAGGCGATCCCGGCGCGGGCTGGGAGACGGCGGGCCATCCAAACGAGCTACGTCAGGCGGGGACAAACTTCAGGGCGACGCCGTTGATGCAGTAGCGGAGTCCCGTGGGTTTGGGCCCGTCGTCGAAGACGTGGCCCAGGTGGCCGCCGCATCGGCGGCAGTGCACCTCGGTGCGCCGCATGAAGAAGCTCTCGTCGACCGTCGTCCCGACAGCCCGCTCGATCGGCGTCCAGAAGCTGGGCCATCCGGTGCCGCTCTCGAACTTCGTCTCCGATTTGAACAGGGGCAAATCGCAGCCCGCACAGACGTACACCCCCCGGCGATGCTCCTTGTTGAGGGAACTGGTCCCTGCCCGTTCCGTGCCGTGTTGGCGCAATATGGCGTACTGCTCCGGCGTCAGCAGTCGCTTCCATTCGGCATCGGGCTTCGTGATCTCGAACGGGATGGCCTGGGGTGAGGCGGCTCGCGCGGCGTCGCGGGTTGATAGGTACCCAGCGAGGGCCGTCGCGGCGCCTCCTATCCACGTGCAGAATTGTCGGCGCGTCATGTCTCTTCCTCCGATTCAGGTGCCCGCGGCGGTCAGGGCTTGGTGGTCCCAAACGACATCCCTATGATGCAGGATGAAGCAGGTCTTGTCATCCTTGGAATCCCAAGGAGTAACTGGGGTTAGCGCTGAAGGGTGAGTGGGTGGTAGGGGTTTGCTTTCGGGGGCCCCACACCCATCGGGGTGCCAGCCGCCCCGCACCCCAGGCGAGGCTCGTCCTAGCGCTCGAGCCAACCCCGGACGAGCACTTCAGGTGAGGTAATCGGCCATGCCCCCGGAACGACGGGGAGCATCTTGCGCCCCGGACGCGGGCGTGAACAGGAAAGAGGGATGAGGGGCCTCGGCTCGGCCGGAGATCGACCCTGGGCCACCTCCGGGGCGCGCGGGGATATCGGCGCGGCAGCCGATCCGTGGAGCGCCATGGCGAACGGATCAGCCGACGGGCCGGCCGCCGCCGTAGCGGCCCTCGTCTCGCGCCGTGTCGAACATGGCCACGATGTTCGGCGGGGGCACGTTGACCTGGATGTTGTGGATGGAGCCGAAGATGAAGCCGCCCCCGGGCCCCAGGTCCGCCAGGCGGCGCCGGACTTCATCCCGTACCTCGGCGGTCGACCCGTGTTGAAGGATGCCGGTGTCGCATCCGCCGCCCCAGAAGCTGATGTGGCGGCCGAATTCCCGCTTGAGTCGGGCGGTCTCCATTCCCGCCGCGTTCACCTGCACCGGATTCAGGATGTCCACCCCCACGTCGATGAGATCGGGGATGGCCCAAGCGACGGAGCCGCACGCGTGCAGGAGGAGCTTGGCGCTGGTCCGGCGCCGGATGGCATCGGCGATCCGCCGGAAACGGGGCTTGAAGAGCCGGCGGAACATTTCGGGCGAAAAGAGCGGCCCCCGCTGGTCGCCCAGGTCGCCTTCCATCTGGACGACATCGATGAAATCGCCCACCTGGGCCAGGACGACATCCCACATGGCGACATACCAGTCGGTGATCCGCTCGGCCAATGCCTCGGTCAACTCCGGCTGCAGGCCGAGGTCCACCATGGCCTGCTCGAGGCCGCGCAGGTAGAAGGCCAGCCACCAGATGCCGACCGTCGGGGCATTCAGGAGGATGGCCTTGTCCCGGGCGGCGCTGGCGACCCGGATCGGCTGCAGGATCCCGGCGAGACGGTGCGGATCGGCTGGGTCGGGAAAGGGGAAGCGTTCAACCTCCGCCACCGTCTGTGCCGCAGCTAAAGGATATCCGACAGGATCGTAGTAATACCCGCCGGGTGGCATCCGCATCGTGATGCCCCACTCGTCGGCGTAGCTGTTGGTCTCCGGGTCCAGCCGAAACGTATATCGGCTTCCGGACCCCACCGGGAAGGCGATCACGTCCGTGGCGAACCGCGCCAGCAAGCGGGGGTCCGGCTCGGCGCTGTTGTTGAGATAGCTGCGGACCGCGTCCGCGCCGTCCTGTAGGCCGAGGTGCCGCTTCAAGGCCCGATGAGCAGAAATGTGAATGCTGTGGCGGGCCCCAAAATCAATGGGGACGCGATCCGGCTCCTCGTGCCGCAATGCCATCAGTACCCGTTCCTTGGAGGTCAGCGGGCTCATTGGGTGGGTCCTCCCTGGCTTTTTTCGCGCTGGGCGCGCAAGAACCAAGTCCGTGTGGGGTCGGCCGATTGGGACGGCGTGCACCCGCGGCGTGGCCGACGGAGCACGGACAACGTTCGATGGAAACCACTAATTGCACAGAGTACTACCAAAAGCAATCCTAGTTTCCGATGGACTCCCCCCTGAATCCGGCGGTCGATTGCCCGCACGTGCGCCATGGAATCATGACCTCGCTTCGGCCGCAGATCAGCCCTAGCCCGCATTATTCGCGAACACAGCTCGCGAACAATGCGGGCTAAATAGAGGCTCTTGGAGTCGGCGGCCCGGAACGGATCAGACGTCGCCGGTGCAGGGTGACACCGCACCCATCCCGGCGGATGGGTACCCGGTCCGCCCGCCACCACGTATCCTCCCGCGGTACGCGGGAATGGGTGCTCGTCAGGTAAGCCCGGATTGTTCACGAATCCTTCGTGAAAAACCCGTGCGAGGCTTAGGCTATGCGCCGGGCAGGCCGGAGGATTCATCTTCGGTTCGCCTTTCCGAGCCTCCTCGGCTTACGCTTCTTCGGATCACGGAGCCTGAGGCTCAAAAAGGGATTCCTGGAAGCAGCCGCACCATGCTGGCAAGGAGTCGGCCTCTTGGGAGTCAGACAATTTGGCAGGACGGTCTCCGGCGCCCGTTCGCCGAATCGCCGTTCAGACTGTCGGGCGCAGGATACGGAGGGCGGCGGCCACCGTGTACAGCGAACCGGCCACCAGGATGGTGTCTGCAGCACCGGCTGTCGAACGGGCAAGAGCGAGAGCCTCGGCGGGTTCCGCGGCGACCCGCGTCGCGGCGCGCCCCCGGACCGCGGATCGCAGCTCTGCAGGATCGGCTCCGCGTGCCGTCGGGGGCTGAGTCAGGATGATCTCGTCGGCGAGAGGGGCGAGGCATCCCAGCATCGCCTCCCAGTTCTTGTCCTTGAGGACACCGAAGACCAGGATCAGCCGGCCAAGCTCCGCCCGATGCTCCGCGAGAAAGGTCGCCAGGACGTGCGCGCCTGCCGGGTTGTGCGCCCCATCGAGGATGATCCGGGGCTCACCCTCGATGATCTGCAGGCGGCCCGGCCACTCGGTCGCCGCCAGGCCGCGACGGATGGCGGCTTCGTCCGACCAGAGCCCGCGTTCCCGGGCCGCCTCGACCGCGGCGACGGCGAGCACGGCGTTGTCGACCTGATGACGACCGACCAGGGGGATCCGCAGAGCCCCATAGCATCCCTCGGGGCCGTCAAGATCGAAGACCTCTCCCGAAAGGCTCGATTCCCGCACCCTCCAGCGATAGGCATCCGGAACGGAGACAACGGGCGCGCCGAGGCCCGAGGCCGCCCGTCCGATCACTTCCAGCGCCTCGCCGCGCGCTCCGGTGATGACGGGCACCCCGGATTTGACGATCCCCGCCTTCTCGCCCGCGATCTCCGCCACCGTCCGCCCGAGATACTCCTCATGCTCCAGGGCGATGTTGGTGATCACCACCACCTGCGGCCGGATCACGTTGGTGGCGTCGAGTCGGCCACCCAACCCCACTTCGATCGTCGCGGCGTCCACGGCCCTGCGCCTGAAATGCAGGAAGGCCATGGCCGTCGTGAGTTCGAAGAAGGTGGGGTGGGGCAGGCGGTCGCCGGGGGGTTGCGTCGTCTCGGGGGCGAAGTGGAGCGCGCAGAGCGTCTTGAGCCGCTCGGTGAGGGCGACGATCTCGGCCTCGCCGATGGGCTCCCCGTCTACCCGGATCCGTTCGGTGAAACTCAGCAGGTGGGGAGACGTGTAGAGGCCCATCCGGTGCCCCGCGGCCCGCAGGATGGCATCCACCATGGCGGCGGTCGATCCTTTGCCGTTGGTCCCGCCGATGTGAATCGAGGGAATGCCCTCATGCGGGTCGCCCGTCAGCGCCAGCAGACGCTCGATGGTGGCTAAGGCCCGGACGCCACCCGAAGCGGCGCAGGCCGTACAGAAACGCGGTCGCCTCAACGTAGGTCACGTTCGCTACCTGAATCGATGGGCGCGTGCGACGAGGGAGCAGGATGCGTGATCAGGAGCGGGTCGGCCGAGTCTATTGCGGAACCGCCTCGGCGGCGGCATCGGCAAAATACCCCAGAAGCTGGATCAGAACCGGTCGCAGATTCTTCCGTTCCACGATCATGTCCACGAAGCCGTGATCCAGCAGAAACTCCGCCCGCTGGAACCCTGCAGGCAGCTCCTGCCGGATGGTATCCTGGATGACGCGAGGGCCGGCGAACCCGATCAGCGCCTTCGGCTCCGCGATCTGGATGTCGCCCAGCATGGCGTAGCTTGCCGTCACGCCGCCGGTCGTTGGGTCGGTCAGGATGGAGATATAGGGCAGGCCGGCCTTCGCCAAACGGCCCAATGCCGCGCTGGTCTTGGCCATCTGCATCAGCGAGAGAACGCTCTCCTGCATGCGCGCGCCGCCCGAGCAGGTCACGGCAATGAATGCGGCCCGCACCTCGATGGCCCGCTCGATGGCACGCGTCACCTTTTCGCCCACGGCCGACCCCATGCTGCCGCCCATGAAGTCGAATTCCATCACGGCAAGGCTCACCGGATACCCGCCGATGGTCGCCGTGCCGCTCAAGAGGCCTTCCTCCATCCCGGTGGCCTTGCGGGCCGTCTTGAGCCGCTCGAGATAGCTCTTCTGGTCCTTGAACCCCAGCGGATCCAGCGACCGGAGGGAGGCGTCCCTTTCTCGGAAGCTGTCCGGGTCCGCCAAGAGGTCCACCCGGGTTTTTGCGCCGATCCGGAAGTGCCGCTGGCAGCGGGGGCAGACGTTCAGGTTCTGCTCCAGTTCGGGCTTGGAGAGGATCTCCTTGCAGTCCTCGCACTTGATCCAGAGCCCTTCGGGCATCCGGATCTTGGCGTCTTTCCCTGTCGTCGCCGGCTCTTTCTTGAACCACGCCATGCCGCCCCCCGCTTGTCCGGGTTACGGTAGCCCACGCCCCAGAGCCTGTCAAGTCAGAGGGCCGCCCGGATCGCGTCTGCCATGTGACGGATCCGCGCCGGGCTTCCAGGGATCAGTTCCCAGGTGAGGCCCTTGCCGTCGTCCAGCCAGCGCGGGATCAGGTGCAGGTGAAAATGCGGCACGGATTGGGACGCGGCGGCCCCGTTGTTCTGGATCAGGTTGAGGCCGTCCGGCGCTAACCCCTTCCGGATCCCGGTAGCGACCCGCTTGGCCAGCCGGATCGCGGCGATCAGATCCTCCTCGGCGATCTCGAAGAACGTCGCCGCGTGGGCCCTGGGAATCACCAGCACATGGCCATCGTTGATGGGATTGATGTCCATGACGGCCAGCGCCCGCTCGTCCTCGGCCACCACGACGGCAGGGACCTGCCCATCCCGGATCGAGCAGAAGACGCATTCCATCGATCCCTCTCCGCCGCCGTTCCACGCCGGGCGCGAACCGCTTTGGCCCCACGGGTTGGGCGCACGGCATCGGATGGGGGTCGTCACGGTATCAAGGGGACGAATCGGTGTGGGAAGGTCCGGTCGATCCGGGCGCAGGCAAAACCTGTCGCCCGCGACAAAGGGATCACGGGCTGGGGATTCGCCCGGCACTCAATGACCGAATCAAGAAAGGGCCGCTGAGGGCACCGACCGGCAAGAGAACTCGGGCTGGATCGAAGCCGGAAAGCGTTCGTCTAGAACCGCCGTCCGCCGCCGCCCCGTCCGCCGCCGCCGAAATCGCCGCCCCGGCGCGGCGTCTGCTCGCGAGCTTCGTTCACGGTCAAGGCTCGGCCGCCGAAGTCTTTGCCGTTCAGGGCGTTGACGGCGGCGTCGGCATCTGCCTGGCTTCCCATCTCCACGAACGCGAAGCCGCGCGGACGGCCGGTATCCCGATCGGTGACGATCCGTACTTCAGTCACCTGCCGCCCCCCCTCGGAAAAGAGGGTCTTGAGCTGCTCCTCGTCCGCACTGTACGGCAGGTTCCCGACATACAACCGAGTCCCCATGATCCCCAACCCCCTTCGTCCCGCCCTCGCGGAACACTGCCCCATCGCGAGCGGCCATCTTTGACGTGCGTTCCGGCCCCAGCCCGCTCCCGCTGCGACCGGATCGAGGCCTCGCGGCCTCGCGAATTACTCGAGTTGCTCCCCCCGTTGGAGGGCCCGCACCCGTTGTTTCCGAAGGCGACGCACGGCCTCCCGTGCCTTGCGGCGGCGACGATCGCCCGGTTTCTCGAAATGGGCGCGTCGTTTCAGGTCTCGCAAGATCCCGTCCTTCAGGACCAACCGCTTGAAAAGTCGGATCGCCCCTTCGACCCCGCGATCCCCAACGGTCACCTCGAGCGGACGATGTCGCGGCGCGTTCCCGCCGTCGAAACTCGACCCGCCCTCGCCCGGCCCACCTCGGAAGGTCATCCGTACCTCCTTGGCGATACGCCACCAGCTCGATGGCCAGCATCGCCAGAAACAATTACCGCCACAAGGCTTGGGTCCTCGCAGCGGTAAAACGAAGATGAAACCGTCTGAACCGAAGACGGTTGGACTTTACGGGGATTCCCACCCCTTGTCAAGTGCAATCCCAGGCCGGACTTCCGGGAGCGGGGCGCGTCGGCATGATGCAGCACGTCATCACATTTCAGTCGTGCGCCCTATGCAATCGTTCCGTTTGACACGTCCTGCCGGCGCTGGTAGCGTGTGAGGCATCCGTCATCTTTCCACGCGGTGAACTTCTGTCCCGGCGAACCGCCGAGAGGCCACCAGCGGGGTGACGCGCCAGGGCCGGTGTGGCTGCTTTCGACGGACGGCGGTATGACCCGACTCGCCTGCTTCGCGGGGGTGCTTTTGTTGAGCGGATGGGGCCTCGGCTGCTCCCACGGGATCGCCTACCGGTTCGTGGACACCCTCTCCAAGGTGGAACCCTCGCCCGCGCCGGCGCTGGCGGCCGAAAGCGCCCTGATCGAGGCCCTGGACACCGCGAGCATCGAACCCGCCGTCTACCGCTTGGCGGCACCCCAGATGGAAGGACGCGGCCGCGGCACCCCCGGCAATGCGCAGGCCCGGGCATACATCGTTTCGCGACTGCTGCACGCAGGCCTCACGCCGCTCTTCCACGGCGGATTCGAGCAACCGACGTTTTCGGAGCACGGCGAAGGCCCCCCCTATGCCGTGAACGTCGGCGCCTATCTGCCGGCAGCGGAACCCACAGCCTCCTGGATTGTCCTGGTGGCCCATTACGACCATCTGGGCGTGCGGAGCGGAAGGGTGTATCCGGGGGCAGACGACAACGCCAGCGCCGTGGCGATGCTGCTGGCGCTGGGCGACGCCCTCGGGCGCGCCCGACCGCCGCTCCGCCGCAACGTGGTCCTGTTGTTCCCCGACGCCGAGGAGCCACCCGAAGTCCGGACCGACCGCATGGGGTCGGTGTGGTTCTGGCGTCACCCGCCCTTCCCGCTGAGCACACTCCACTGCGCCCTCGTCTTCGACCTCCTGGCCGGGCGGCCGACTCCGGCCGTGCGCGACGCGGGGTTGGCCAACGCAATCTTCCTGCTAGGCGCCGAGGCCAGCCCCGGGTTGGTCCGGCTGGCCCGAGGTATCTTGCCGGAACCGGGCGTGGATCCTCTGCTTCTGGGCCTGCCGCTCATCGAAGCGTACCCGTTTTTCCCCGGGCGCCGCTTCGCCCAAAGCGACTATCACGGCCTGCGGGAGCAGGGCCGGCGCCCCTTCCTCTTTATCACGGCAGGCCGCGCTGCCACGTATCACACCGCCGAGGACACACCCGACACCCTGGACTACGAAAAACTCGCCCGCCTGACCCGTTGGGTCACCCGCCTGCTGGTGCATGCCGCGGAGGGCCCGGACGAGCTCGGCTGGACCGACATGGTCGCCGATCCCCTGGCGGACGCACGCGCTGTCCTTCGCCTTTACGACAGTATCGGCAGCGGCTCCCAATTTCCATGGCTCTTGCGCCACGCCCTGATTGCCGATCGCGGCCGCGCCCAGGCACTCCTGCACGCCTGGGAGGCCGGCGCCGCCCCCACCGCTGCCGAGTACCGGGAGTTCACCCTCATGGTGTTGCGCCTCCAGGGCGCCCTCTGGCAACCGGCGGGCTGGTGGTTCGCATTGTGGTAGCCCGTCGCGGACGCGATGCGTGGCTGCCGCTTTAGGCGGCCTGTTGGCCCCGCCTGCGGAGAGCAATTCGCAGCGGGCACAGGCCAGCCCCAAAGGAAGAAGAGTGGGGGCTCGGGGACCGAAAACTCAATCGCTTCGTGCTCAACAACCGAGAACAGGGAGCAAGAATGCAGCTCGACGGCATGATCTTCGACCTGGACGGCACCCTCACCGACACCTTCGCCGTCTGCTTCGCCGCCTTCCGGGAAGCCCTCCTGGCCTGCACGAGCCGCTCCTTCAGCGATGAGGAGATCCTGGCCCACTTCGGACCCAGCGAGGACGGCATGTTCAAGCGGTGGGTACCCGACCGGTGGGAGGAGTGCCTGCAACGGTATCTCACGGCGTACGAGCGGGAGCATCGCCGTCTTGCCCGGCTTTTCCCCGGCATCGAGGCCGCACTCGACACCCTCCGGGCTCGCCGGATTCCCCTGGCCGTCGTTACCGGAAAGGGTGCGCAGAGTACCGCCATTTCCCTGGCGCAGCTTGGCCTCGGCCGCTACTTCGACACCGTCGAGACGGGATCCCCCGAGGGAAGCGTCAAGCCTCGCTGTCTCCGGCGGGTATTGGCGAATTGGGGGGTCACGCCGGATCGCGTCGCCTATCTCGGCGACGTCCCGTCGGATATCGACGCATCCCGGACCGTCGGTGTCCTCCCTCTGGCAGCCGCCTGGGAGAAACGGTCGGACGCCGCAGCGCTCCGCACCCTCGAGCCCCTGGCCGTCTTTGACACCGTGGCCCAGTTCATCGAATGGGTCGAAGGGGCCGTGGAGCCTCGTGGTGTGCAACCCGCCCGGCCTGTGCGGGGATCTGCGTAAATTTGCACGGCAGCGACGCCATGCAATCCTTCCGGAAAATCTTTCGGTCCGGTCTCGATACTCTTTCAGGACGGCAGGAAGTGGATGGACCCGCGGTGGATCGAGAACTCCCAGTGCTGGTCCTCGTCGAGGTTGAGAACCTCGTAGACGAATTGTGGGACCTCGATCTCCAAGTCGTAGTCTCCCTGGGCGGGCGGCCCAGACTCGTCGAGGCGCAGCAAGAGTGACCGCGTGACGCCGAGGTCCGCCTCGCGGACCACGCGCCCCTTCAAGATGTTGGCATGATGCGCCGGATTTGGCGGGGGGCCGTCCTTCCGGAGAAGCCGTGGGTCCTCGGGGCGGACGAAAAATGACACCGGCGCACCCGCCGATACTCCCAAGAACGTGTCGCCCGAGTTTCGTGCTTCGAGGATCTGGCCGCGCCATTCCAGGCGGACATGATCAGCCGTCACCTCTCTGATGACCCCGCGCAGCACGTTGCGAAATCCCAGGATGCGGGCCACGGACTCCGACGCCGGCCGCCGCAAGAGGTCCCCGCGCAGGGCGGACTGACGGACACGCCCCTCTTCGTAGACCAGGACGCGATCGCCGAGCTGGTACGCCTCGGCGAAATCGTGCGTCACGAGCACGGTCGGTACCCGCCAATCCGCCAGAATTGTCTGGAGCTCGTCGCGGAGAGCGCGGCGGAGGGGGAGGTCGAGGGCGGAAAGTGGCTCGTCGAGCAGCACGAGGGCCGGCTCGATGGCAAGAGCTCTGGCCAAGGCCACACGTTGCCGTTGCCCGCCCGACAACTCCCGCGGATGTCGGTCCTCCAGGCCTCGGAGGCCGAGTCGTTCAATCGCTTCGGACGTGCGTCGATCACGGTCGGCCCGCGCGTGATCCCGGAGCCCAAAGGCAACGTTCGCCCGCACGCTGAGGTGAGGGAACAGGGCATACCCCTGGAAGACGTAACCGACGCGTCGAAGCTGCGGCGGCACATGAATTCCCCGCGCCGCATCGAAGAGAACCCGTCCGTCCACCGCGATGCGGCCCGCTTCGGGGCGCATGAGCCCTGCGAGACATTGGAGGGTCAGCGTCTTCCCGGATCCGGACGGTCCAAAGAGCACGCTGACGCCGTCTCCCGCCGTCCAAGCGACGTCGAGAGTGAAGGCGCCCCGGATGGCGCGAATCGCCACGTCCAGCCGATCGCTCACGTCGTCGCCGCTCCCAGTCGGCCGGCCAGAAAAATGACGGCGCACGAAATCGCCGTGAGCGCCGCCACCAGGGCGAGCGCCTCGGCGCTTTCTCCGGTCTGCACCGCCGTGTAGATCGCCAGCGGAACGGTCGTCGTCCGCCCTGGGATGTTTCCAGCCAGCATCAACGTCGCTCCGAACTCTCCCAGCGCCCGCGCAAACGCCAGGACCAGTCCGGCCAGGATTCCGTTTCGGGCCAGGGGCAGCGTGACCTCGATCGCCGTGCGCCATTCGGAGTGGCCCAACGTGAAGGCGGCGCGCTCCAGATCGCGATCCACGGACTCGATGGCGGCACGGGCCGTGCGGACAAGAAGCGGGAGGGCCATCACCGCCGCGGCGACCACCGCGGCGTACCAGGTGAACGTCACGCTCCAGCCGGTGAGCGCGTACAGAGGAGCGCCGAGCCAGCCGCGCCGGCCGAGAAGGACGATGAGGTAATAACCGGTGACCGTAGGGGGCAGGACCAGTGGCAAGGAAATGACCAGATCCACCAGCCCGCGAAGACGAAATGGTTTGCGCGCGAGGAGGAAGGCGAGGGGAATCCCCACCAGGGCGTTCAGCAGCGTGGCGACAGACGCCACACGGACCGAGAGCCAGAGCGCGCTAAGGCTCTCCGGACTCATCGAGCTGGACCCGTGACGAGGAATCCGCGGCGGGCCAAGATCGCCTGGCCCTCGGGGGCGACCAGGAAATCCACAAATGCGGCCGCCACCTGAGGCGCCCCGGACTCAGCGACGACCGCCGCAGGATAGACGATCGGCCGATGGCTTTCCGGTGGCGGCCGGAGCGCCTCCCGCACGCGTTCCCCGTGCGCCGCAATGTCCGTCGCGTACACGACACCCGCATCCGCCTCGCCCCGCGCCACATATTCCAACACTTGTCGCACGTTCTCGCCCAGAACGAGGCGAGGCCGGAGCGCCTCCCAAAGGTTCAGCGTCCTCAGGCACTCTTCCGCGTATTGACCGGCCGGAACGGTCTTCGGGTTCCCGACAGCCAGGCGACCGACCTCGCGCCGGAGCAGATCGGACGGGCGAGACAGGCTTATGGTGGAACCGACAGGCACGATGACCACCAAACTGTTGCGCGCCAGGACGCGGCGGCTCCCGGCGACGAGAAACCCCTTGCGTTCCAGCGCGTCCATTTCGGATTGCCCGGCCGAGAGAAACACGTCGACCGGCGCACCTCCCTCGATCTGTTGCCGCAGTTCGCCGGAGGCGCCGAAATTGTACCGGAGGAGGAGGCCGGTCCGGTCGCCCTGGAAGCGTCGCCCGGCGGCCTCCACAGCCTCCTTCAGACTGACGGCGGACGAAACCAGCAACTCCCCGGCGTTAGCCGGAAGGCCACCGCAGATCAGACACAACCAACACAGAATCGCGACAGAGAAACGCATCCACAGGGCACCGATCATCATCGCGCCCGCCCCCGATCAGCCTATCTCTGAATCGCTGTCACTGTACGAAGTCGGTCTGGCGCTGTCAAGAGAGACGATTAACCGTAGCGGACGGTGGGCGCCCCACAACCGATCATGCAATTGGCGCGGCGGTTGCCTGAATCACCTCGTGCATCTCGAAGACGTTGGGGCCGGCGAACATCTCCTTGGGTGGGCGATTGGCGTGCGCGTGGCGAAAGTCCTCGCTCTCGGTCCAACGGACGAAATCTGCTTCGCTCTTCCAGAGGACACTATTCAGGCATGCGAAGCGATATGCTTCCGGAACCGCCGCTCTTGCCATCGACGCACACCGATGAAGGACTCGATCTTCCTCCTCAGGATGAACAGTCGCCAGAGCGGTTGATGGGGCGAGAGCACCTTCATCAGCGCCGTTCCGACGGCGAGCACGGACAACGGTGTTTTTTCGTCGTCGCCGAAGAGGAAGAAATTGGGCCTCCGGAAAGATTCGAGCTTCGCGATCTGCTTCAGTTCCTTGAGATCGATCGTCGTGCCCTCTGGCAGAGACACAGGAAAGAAGAAGTTGTCTTGTGCCGACAACGGCTTTTCGACGCGGACCTGTTCCGCAATGGCGGAGCCGTTGTAGACGCGCATGCCCACGGCGATGACGATCAGGTCCCAGGGAGATGCGGCATGCCGGACGGTGTCGAAGGTCTCGCGAAGGGTGTCCCGGGTTTCCCCCGGCGCGCCGAGGAGCAGGAACCACTTCACCGGGATGTTTCTGTTGCGAAGGAGTTCTGCCGCCCTCAGCACATCCTCCTTCAGAAAACTCTTGCCGAGGCTTTTCAGCATGGCGTCGCACCCGGCGTCGACGCCGAGGTCGACTTCGCGAAATCCTGACTCCTTCATCAGATCGACCAGCTCCCCGTCTACCGCGCCGGGGTTCAACCCCATGGCAAGGAGATCGAGATCAAGGTCCTTTCGAATGAGCTCTCTCAGGACGGCCTTCGCATGGCCAAGGGGGATATTGAAGGTACTGTCCACGAATTCGATCCTGTGGATGCCGGTTTCCTTCACGAGCCGCTCGATCTCATCGGCGACGACGGACGGATTCCGGAGCCGGTAGGAGCAGCCTTCGATGCGGTTGTAGGTGCAGTAGGAGCAGCGCAGGGCGCAGCCCCTCTTCGTCTGGATCTGGAGGGGAGAATTGACGCGGCTGTATGCGCGAACATCTACATAGCGGGAAGGACTGACACGGGGTAGGGCATTCAGGTCTTCGATCCTCATCGGCTCGTTGTCGGAGACGATCCGTCCCTCCTTCCGGATGATCAGGCCCGACATGTTGCCGAGCGGGGCACCGCTCTCCAGCCTGCTCAGGAACTCGACAATCGCCAGCTCCCCATCGCCGCGTAACGCGTATTCAACGTCGAAATAGTGCAGCATCTCCCGTCCGTTGACCCCAACCGCAGGGCCGCCGATCAGCACCGGTCCGGCGAAACACTCTCGGCAGGGACGGATGACGCGCTCCCGGATATCCTCAAGCAGGAATCGTGTCTTGAGTGCGACGGCGTTGTCGATATTGCGGACGCTGACCCCGATGACGTCGGGCGTGAAGGCGTCAACGGTGTTGACGATCTCTTTCTGTGGATGCTCCGCGAAGCATAGATCGAGGAGCTTTACCTCATGCCCGGCCTCCTCCGCCGATGCAGCCACGCAACACAGGCCATGGGGAATCACCGGCCAGGGCTGCTTGAAACTGTTGGAGTTGATCAGCAGCAGTTTCACGACGACGCCTCCGCACGCGTGCGGAATCCCCTTTCCCTCCATGGCTTCGCGTCAGCAGCTATCCCCACTGTCGAGGCGACATCTTTGTACAGGATAGGCATCGAACATCCTGTGCCGATTCTCTGCGTCTCATGGCGCCGGGTCAGTTCCCGGCGACGGTCATCCGCCCGATCTTGAGCGTCGGGGCCGCCACCGCGCCCCGCCACTCCAAGTCGTTCCCGATCATCTCGATTCCGCACAGCATGTCCTTGAGGTTCCCGGCGATCGTGATCTCCTCCACGGGATAGGCAAGCTCCCCCTTCTCGATCCACAGACCGACCGCGCCCCGCGAATAGTCGCCGGTCACCAGGTTGACGCCGAATCCGATCATCTCCGTGACGTAGAGTCCCCGGTCGACCGATCGGATGATCTCCTCCGGTAAGTGCAGCCCAGGCGGCGCGTAGAAGTTCATCGGCCCCACCGTGGGCCGCTGGCCGAGCGACCGCGAGGCGTTTCCGGTCGAGGCCAATCCGAGCTTCCGTCCCGTGTAGGTGTCCAAGAGGTAGCTGGCCAGTTTCCCGTTCTCGATGACCATGGTGCGCCGGGTGGGCAACCCTTCGCCGTCGAACGGTCGCGAACCGAGCCCCCCGGCATCCGGCCATCGTCCACCAGTGTGAGACCGGTCGCGGCCACCTGCTGCCCCAGCTTTCCCGCCAGGAACGACGCACCCCGATAGATCGCCGATCCCGACACCGCCCCGCACACGCTCCTCATGAGGCTTGCCGCCATGTCGGGATCGAAGACGACCGGTACCTCCTGGGTGGCCACCTTTCTCGCCCCCAGGCGTCGCAGGGTGCGCCGCGCGGCGGTCCGCCCGACCGACTCTGGCGAATCCAGGCGGCAGAGCCGGCGCTGGACGGAGTACCACGCATCCCGCTGCATTCCCGCGTCGTCCTTCGCCACAGGGGTCGCAGAAAGCACCACCGAGGAGGCCCGGTACTCTCCCGTGAATCCATGACTGTTGGCGAAGAAGACGCGAGCGTCCTCGTGCCCGTATTCCGAACCCTCCGAGTTGGTGATCCGAGGGTCGAAGCTCAACGCGGCAGACTCGGCCTTGCCGGCCAGGCAAATGCGGTCGGGGATGGAGAGCCTTGGCGCCTCGGCGTCCCAGAGGTCGAGGTCCGGCAGTTCGGCGGCAAACGCGCTCGAATCCGGCAGACCTCCGAAGGGGTCCTCGGGTGTGGCCCGGGCCATGGCCAGCGTGTCCGCAACCAGCCGGTCAAGCGCGGCCGGGGAGAAGTCCGAGGTGGCCGTCGTAGCCGAACGCCGACCCAGGAACAGTCGCAGGCCCAGGCGCTTCTCCAGGGCACTCTTCACGGTGTCCACACCCCGCATGCGCACGAGCACCGAGAAGGACTCGTCCTCGACGATGCCCACCTCCGCCCCGCTCGCCCCGGATGCCGTCGCCTGCCTCAGCACCTCACTCGCCAACTCCCGATAGTCCATAGGGATCAGCACCTCTCACATATCCGCAGATTCACGCAGATTCGCTCGGATTTCCAAGACCGGACCCCTTCGAAAGGAATCTGCGAAATCTGTGTAATCTGTGGTTCAGTTATCCTTTCGTCCCGCCCACCGTGATCCCGTTGATCAGAATCGTCGGCAGCCCGACCCCGACCGGCACGGACTGCCCATCCTTGCCGCAGGTCCCGATCCCCTCGTCCAGCGCCAGATCGTTTCCCACCATGCTGACCCGTGTCAGGACGTCCGGCCCGTTGCCGATGAGGGTCGCCCCCTTGACCGGCCGGGTCGGCTTGCCGTCCTCGATGAGATAGGCCTCGCTGGCCGAGAACACGAACTTCCCGCTGGTGATATCGACCTGCCCGCCGCCGAACGAGACGGCATACAGTCCGCGCCGCACGGACCGAAGGATCTCCTCGTGGGCGTGCGGCCCCGCCAGCATGAAGGTGTTGGTCATCCGCGGCATGGGATGATGGGCATAGCTTTCCCGGCGGCCGTTGCCCGTCGGGGCCGTTCCCATGAGGCGAGCGTTCAGCCGATCCTGCAGGTAACCGGTCAGAATCCCGTTCTCGATCAGCACGTTCCGCTGCGTCGGCGTCCCCTCGTCGTCAATGTTGAGCGAGCCGCGCCGCCCCGGGATCGTTCCATCATCCACCACCGTGCAGAGAGTTGCGGCGACCCGTTCGCCCAGCCGCCCGCTGAAGGCGGACGTCCCCTTCCGGTTAAAATCGCCCTCCAGTCCGTGGCCCACCGCCTCGTGAAGGAGGATGCCGGGCCAGCCCGGCCCCAAGACCACGTCCATCGTGCCGGCTGGGGCCTCTTCGGCTTCCAGATTGACGATGGCCTGCCGGGCGGCCTCGCGGGCAAAACGGGCGAACCGGTCCCCTTCGAGGAGGAACGCATACTCCGCCCGTCCGCCGCCGCCGAACGTGCCCATCTGCCGGATCGGCGTCGCCCCGCGGGAATCTTCCGCGATGCAGGTTACCTGCAGGCGACATAGCGGACGGACATCCCCCACAACCCGACCCTCCGACGTCGCCACCAGGACCAGCCGATTCTCGCTTGCGACCGTGGCCATCACCTTCGTGATCCGGGGATCGCAGGCCCGGGCGATCCGATCGATCTCGCCCAGCAGATCAATCTTCGCCTGGATCGGCACATCCGTCGGAGGCGTCCCGACGGGGTACAGATCGCGAGAGGCATTCCGGCTCGCCGCCACCGCCACACTGCCGGACTCCCCCGTCTCGGCGGCGATGTACCGTGAGCGCTCCGCCGCGATCTGCAGCGCGGACACCGTGATCTCGTCCGAGTACGCAAAGCCGGTCTTCTCGTCGGCTGTGGCTCGCACCCCCACGCCCTGGCTGACGCTCTTGGCAGCCTGCTTGACGATCCCCTCCTCGAGACCGATCTCCTCGTTCACCCGGTACTCGAAGTAGAGATCCGCATAGTCCACACGCTTCCCGAGCACCGTCCCCAGCGTCCGCTCCAGCGTCTGCTCGGTTAGACCGTACTTCTCCAGAAAGAACGTCTCCGCTGCCTGCATCTCGTGCGTCATCGCGTCGCTCTCGGCTTTCGGCTCCAGCCTCGGTCGTCGGCTCTGGGCTGAGCAGGATGCGGAAGACCCGCTCCCAGGCTGCTCAAAAAGGTCCGGATGCCGACTGAGGGCAATGGCCGCGCGAGCGCGTCCTCCAGGTTCGCTGCCGAGCGCCCGAGCTGCCAACGCCCTGCCCTGTCCGCTGTCGGCTCTCCTCAATGCACCGTTCGCACCCGCTTGGTCATGAAGTCCATCAACAGATAGCGGCCAAGCGTCATCGGCGTGGTGAAGTAGGCTTTGCCCCGGCAGATCTCAGACACCTTCTGGACAAAGGCGACCAGGTCGTAGTCCCGGGCCAGCATGAACGTATTGATCAGGATGCCCGATCGACGGCATTCGGTCACCTCCCGGAACGTCTCCTTCAGAATCCAGGGGTCGAGCCCCATGGAGTTCTTGTAAATATCCCCGTCCGGCATCGTCATGGCCGACGGCTTCCCGTCGGTGATCATGATGATCTGCCGCATGTCTTTGCGCTGCCGGGAAAGGATACGCCGGGCCAGTCTCAGCCCTTCCTGGGTGTTGGTATGATACGGCCCGACCGTGACCCGGGCAAGCTGTCCGATGGGAACCTCCTCGGCGCTGTCGTGGAACAAAACCACATTGAGCGTGTCCCCCGGATATTGCGTCCGGATCAGGTGCGCCAGCGCCAGCGCCACGCGTTTGGCCGGCGTGAACCGGTCCTCGCCGTACAGGATCATGCTATGGCTGCAATCCAGCATGAGAACGGTAGCGCACGAACTCTGGTATTCCGCCTGATGCACCAGGAGGTCGTCGTAGTCCAGCAAGAGCGGACTGGTCAGCCCCTCGCGTCGGACCGCGCGGAGCAACGTGCCGGGAATGTCCAGGTTCAGGGTATCGCCGAACTCGTAGGGCTTGGGCGCCTCGGAAGCCTCGACCCCCGTGGACAGCTCCTGCGTGTCGTGGCGCCCCACGCTGCTCCGGCCCAGCGAGGACAAGAGATCTCGCAGGGTGCGATAACCGAGGAAATCGGTAGCCTTGTTGGTCAGCTCGAACCTGACGGACCCGCTCTCGGCGCCGGAGGCGTAGCCATGCGGCTTCAGCCGCGTCTCGTCTGCTTCCTGCCCCGGCAGCGTGATGTAGCCCTTTTCCAGCATCCGTTCCAGGAGCGCCTTCAACACCTGATCCAGCTGCTTTTTCCCTTCGCTCTCTTCCCCCTCCAGCCAGTCCTCGATGTCCTCGTAACGGACCTGCCCGCCGCTCGCCAGGGCCTCCAGGATCGCTCGGTAGAGGTCCTGCAGGTCCTGCCCTCGCTCCGCTCCATCGAGGTATTCGTCCATGAACCGATTCTGGAAGCCGCTCTGAAGGAGATGATCGCCCAGTTCGCCGAACAAATCCTCCAGGCTCAGGCTGTCCCACCACTTTCCCGTGTACTGGCTATACCGCGTGATCGGCATCTGCCGGCCCCTTGCGGCTCAGGCCGTCGATTGGTCGCCTCGTCGATTGGTCAATTTGGAAGGGCTCGCCCGCTTCGGCTAATTGACCAGTTGACCAGGTGACTTCCACTGGCGCTCAGTTGAAGTGCCTTCGCTTGGCCCCCGCCGGGAGGTTTTGCTGCTCCTCGCGCGGAGTCTTCCGCTCTGCCCTTGGACTTCCCGTGTACCCCCGCTGCTCTGTCCGGTCGATCTTCTGTTGGACGTGGAGACCCTCCAGGATGAACTCGCAGGCGGACACCGTGAGGGCCGGGTCCGCGTTTTCGGGCACCCCCAGAATCACCGTGGCATCCACGAGACCGGGCACCTTCTGGAAATACCGAAGGGCCTCGGCCGTCGGCGTCGTGTCGGCCACCTTGACGGCGCCCCCCTGGTCGAACCAGTGCACGGTCTCCCGGATCGGGGTGCCGCCCACCCGGGCAGCGAACACGCGTCCGAGTGCCTCCTTGATCAGGGCCGTGGCGATGACGTCGCCCCCCTTCAGCTCGCCTTCGTACTCCAGCTCCAGCTTGCCGGTGATGGACGGCATGGCGGCGTACACGTCCGAAGGGCGCGGGACGATGGTCCGCTCGCCGCCCAGGACCGCCCGCCGCTCCGCGCTGCTCACCACGTTCTCCAGGCATGAGATCGGCAACCGCTGGCTGACGCCGGATCGCCGGTCAATGTGTTTGCTCTCCCGGGCGGTGAAGGCGATCTGCTCCACTACCTCCTGGATGAAGTCCGGGATCAGGAGTCGGCCGTCCGGGTGCCGTCGGATCCACGCCTCCTGCGCCGTGATCGCCATCCCCTGCGCCACCTCCGCCGGGTAATGCGTTCGGATCTCGGAGCCGATGCGGTCCTTGAGTGGCGTGATGATCTTCCCCCGGGCCGTGTAGTCCTCGGGGTTGGCGGAGAAGACCAGGGCCACGTCCAGCTTCAGCCGGACCGGGTAGCCTTTGATCTGGACGTCGCCTTCCTGCATGATGTTGAAGAGGCCCACCTGGATCTTCCCGGCCAGGTCGGGCAGTTCGTTCATGGCGAAGATCCCCCGGTTCGCCCGGGGGAGCAGGCCGTAGTGGATGGTCAGCTCGTTGGAGAGGTCCAAACCGCCCCGCGCCGCCCGGATGGGATCCACGTCTCCGATGATGTCCGCGATGGTGACGTCCGGGGTCGCCAGCTTCTCCACGTAGCGCAACTCCCGGGGCAGCCACGCGATGGCGGTCCGGTCCCCCTGCTCGGCGAGACGATCCCGACAGGCGCGGCAGAGGGGCGCGTAGGGGTTGTCGTTGATCTCGCAGCCGGCGATTACGGGAATTTCGTCGTCCAAGAGGCCCACCAGGCTCCGCAGGATTCGGCTCTTCGCCTGCCCCCGCAATCCCAGCAAGATGATGTGGTGCCGGGACAGGATAGCGTTCACGAGCTGCGGAATCACCGTCTCCTCGTATCCGATGACGCCCGGGAAGAGTGCGTCCTTCCGGGCAAGCTTCTCCAGCAGGTTCTCCCGCATTTCCTCGCGAACCGATCGCTGGGCCACCCGCGCTCCATCCCAGCGACTCTGCCTGAGATCCCCAAGGGTTGTTGGTCGCGTTTCCAATTTGTCCGTTGCCATGGGCTTTTCCCTTCCCTAAAGACACCGAAAGCCCTCGATCGTTTCCGAGGGCCGTCCGGGAATGGGCGCCGCCACTGGTTGCCAGTCAGCGTGGCGGTACCTTCTCCCAGCGTGCGACCATGTCGAGGACATCCCTGACGTAGGCGCATTCGCACTCCGCCGGGCAGGGACGGACTTCGCTCGTGCGCAAACAGTAACCCGGACAGTCCTCGGTCCCCGTCTTGCGTGCCATGAACATCGGTCCGCGGTACAGGTCGGTGAAGCGGGACGCGTCAATTGCCAGGGTCGTGCGGCAAGCGTCGTGATTAAACAGGAACACGCCGGCTTCGAGATCCTGAAAATACGGCTGATATCCGATGACCCGCACGCAAGGATCGGCCAGGAAGGCCTCTCGGCTCTTCCAGGTCTCTCCGCACAGCGTGCAGACTTTGAAGCACGCGATGATGGTCGCGACCGGCTCGCTCGTTGCCGCGGTCTCCCCCATGGTCCGTCCCCATTGCGAGTGACCCGCCGTCAGGAGGGGTGTCCTGGCGTCAAACATACCCTGCTATCCGCCAGGGAGCAACGGCAGATGCGCTGGCAGATGCGCCGGGTCGCTCGAAGGCCTGGGCACCACGTGCTCGGCCGCACGGGGGGTTGACCCAGAAGCCAAGAGCGGCGCGGCGGCATTGCCGCCATCCGTCCCAATGACACCCTCCAACGCCGGTCGCGCGCCGATTGACAGCCATCATGGCCGATGGTACGTTTCCGGCTGTCGGCTTCGGCCGACGCAGACACGGGAGCGCGCACCGTACGCTGACCGTTTTGACGTATTCGCTACTCTCGCAGATCGCAGAAAGGAATGCCGCCGATGAATCTGTTCAAGCAATATACACCGAAGGACGGGTACGTGCCTTTGGTCAAGCCCGGCAAAGACGGAATCGAGTTTCTCGAAGAGGGTGTCCTGAGGCTGCCCGCCGGCGGCGTCTATCGGAGCGCCAGCGAGAGCTGTGAAGTGGTGATCGTCCTGCTAGGGGGTCTGGCCAACGTGACCGTCGGCGAGACCGAGTTCATCTCCATCGGCGGCCGGGCCAACGTCTTTGCGGGGCGAGCGACCACGGTCCACATCCCGCCGGGATTCAAGTTCAAAGTGGAAGCGGTTGGCGCCGTCGAGGCGATCCTCGCCAAGTCACCCAGCGACCTGCCCGGCGAACCCCGCCTCATCGGCCCCGAGAAGGTGAAGGTCTCTACCCGCGGAACGGACGCCTGCGAGCGGCAAATCCACGACATCATCGACGCGAACTTTCCGTCCAAGCGTCTTCTGGTCGGCGAGACCTTCAACGGCCCGGGCAAGTGGTCCAGCTATCCCCCGCACAAGCACGACCGGAACGCGCCGCCCGACGAGACCCGGATGGAGGAGATCTATTTCTTCAAGGTCAACCCCGCCCAGGGCTTTGGCTTCCAGCGGGTGTACAGTCCCGAGCAGAAGTTGGATGAGACCTTCGTGATCCGGGACAACAGCCTGGTGAAGCTCCCCTGCGGTTTCCACCCCGTGGTCGCGGCGCCGGGCTACGCCCTCTACTACCTCTGGATCCTGGCCGGCGAACCCCGGAATTACATCCTCTACGACGACCCGGATCACAAGTGGGTGAAGGATCTGTAGACGTGCCCGACATTGGCGTTTGGCCAGAAGGAAGGGAAACGGACTCGGCGCAAAGGGAGGGTGCATCCGGCCTGCGGTGATGGCGGATCAGTTGTCGCGGCCGGTGCCGCGTTCGCTGCGGGTGTTCCGGTCGGACAGGCGGGTCAGTATCCCGACCAGGTGATCCTGCACCAAAGACAGCCGCGTCGGGACGTCCACGCTCTCCAGGATCTGCTGTCGGACCTCTGTCTCCGCGATGACGGCGCCGGCGATCCGATCCACGATGATGCCTGGGTCTTTCACGCCGCTGAAGATCTTCGCCATCTCGCCCTGCCCCTTCTGCACCTCCGCCAGGATCCTGAGATAGAAGACCTTCAGCCGGTCGATTCGCAGCCCCAGCGCATCGGGCGTTCCGTCCGGATACCTGTCCGGCAGCGGCCGGGCGCGCACGACCCGGTACGGGAGGTCCGGCGGAAGCTCAACGCTGACGCCGATACGCGTCGTTCCCCGCACCAGAATGTTGAAGCGTCCGTCCGCAAGCTCCTCGTGTTGGATGATCTCTCCCGCGCCGGCGATGGCGTGAACCGGCGGCCGTCCGTAGTAGTCCTTCTCCCAGCCGGCCTTCAAGAGCCCCATGGCCAGCCGTTTATCCCCCGCCAAGCAGTCCTGGACCATCTTCCGGTAGCGGGGCTCGAAGACGTGCAGCGGGAGCACCGTGTGCGGGAACAGCACCACGTCGGGCAAAGGAAAGATCGGAATCTGCAGTACGGCGCTCATTGATGATCCACCCGAACCAACAGCCGGACAATCCTGCCGCACTCCGGGCGCCATACCACGCAAGGACTGCGGGCCACGTCCGAGCCAGACCAAAACCCCTACATCAGGCTCCGCACCAAACCCCCGTCCACCTGCACCGTGACCCCGGTGACGTACCGCGCCCGGTCGGATGCCAGAAAGGCGATCATGTTCCCCAGATCCTCGGGCTCCCCCAATCGGCCGAGCGGGATGGCGGCTTCCCTGAGGCGGACGATCTCCTCCACGCTCTTTCCGGAGCGAGTCGACTGGAGAGCAAGCATGTCCCGCAGCCGATCCGTCACGATTGTTCCCGGCAGAACATTGTTCACCCGAATACCGTCCTTGGCCAACTCGAGGGACAAGCTTTTTGCTAGACCGATCACCCCCGTCCGGATCGCGTTCGAGAGCATCAGATTGTCTATCGGGGCCTTCACCGATGTGGACTGCAAGTTGACGATCGCCCCGCCGCCCGCCCGGCGCATGTGAGGCAGCACCGCGCGGGTCATGCGGATGACGCTGAGCAGCGTGAGCTCGAAACCGGCTTGCCATTCGGAATCGCCCAGCGTGTCGAACGTTCCCGCCGGCGGCCCCCCGGCGTTGTTGACCAGGATGTTCACCGTCCCGTACGCCTCGACCGTCCGGGCAACAACCCGCTCGATGTCCTCGACCCGGGTGAGGTCCGCCTCCAGCGCCAGCACTTCGGCCCCGGTGCGGCCCCGAATCTGCTCGGCCGCACTCGCCACGGCCGCCGCCGCGCGCGCGCAGATCGTGATCCGAGCCCCCTCAGCCGCTAGAATTTCCGCTGTCGCCCGGCCGATGCCGCGACTGGACGCCGTCACGATGGCAACCTTGCCCTTGAGTCCGAGATCCATGACACCTCCGCTGGATGCGAGATTTGAGGTCGCCGGTAGGTCGGCCGCCGGAGGCCGCCCGCGCATCTTCGTTCAGCCCTTCGCAGGGTTACACCGTTTGTACGGGAGGGATTATACCTGCCCAGGCCGGCCACTTCAAAACCAAACCACGCACCGGCAAGTTCAATCATCCGCAGGTCCATGTCTGACCGGTGACCTCGTTTGACAGGTCGGATCGTTCTTTATATACTCCGCGCGGCTATAAGGGATGCCGCCGCCGCCACGAACGCGATGGGGCGGCCCTCCTGCTGTCGGAATCGGGTCCATACACTCTTAGGAGCCGTGACGAAATAACTAGGCCATTTGTTGTAATTTCGTTACGGCTCCTTGTGCCGTTTCGGAATATCTCTGGTCAAGTTATTCTTTGACAACGGCTCAGGAAGGAGCAGCGCGCCATGGCGACACTCAACATCAAACCTGCGGAACAATGCAAGTGGGACGGGGTGGCCCTGGGTGAGGTGATGATTCGCTTCGACCCTGTGGACGTCCCCTTCGAGCGCGCCCGGACCTGCCGCATTTGGCACGGCGGCGGCGAGGTCAACGTGGCGGAGGGCATGGCGTACTGCTTCCGCATGCGCTCCACCGTCCTCACGGCGATGGTGGACGACGGCTTCGGTCGCAACATCGAGTGCCAGTTCCGGGAAACCGGCGTCGACACCAGTCACGTCATCTGGTTCAAGCCGGGCGGCAAGGAGGGGAAGTACGTCACCGACAAGAAGGGGGGCTTGATGAACGGCATCAACGCCACCTTCCGGGGGAAGGGCGTGGTCCCGTCCAAGACCGAGTATTACCGGGCGCACACCCCGGTCCGCGAGGTGGGGGCCGCCGATTATGATTTCGACACACTCTTCGGAAAAGAGGGTGCCCGCTGGGCCCACACCGGGGGCATTTACAGCCTTCTCTCGGCGAAGACAGCCGAGACGGCCGTCGAATACTTGAAGGCCGCCGGAAAATACGGCACGCTCCGGTCCACCGACCTCAACTACCGGGCCAACGTGGAGCCCAACAAGGAGCGTGCTCGCGAGATCAACCGGAAGATCGTCCCCCACGTCGAGTTCCTGGTCGGGAATCAGAGCGACTTCGACGACGCCCTGGGCTACACGGTGGACGTTCCGTCCAACGCCAGCATGGAACAGTTCCTGGAATGCTACGTCACGCTGCTTCGCAAGGTGGCCAAGGATTATCCGAATCTGAAGCTGATCGGAACGCAGCTGCGTGGCGCGCATTCGGCGGACCGGATCGACTGGGGCGCGGTGCTGTACGACGTGGCCGAGGACAAGCTGCACCAGGCCGTTATTCGACGGAACATCGAGATCGCCGATCGGACCGGCGGCGGCGACTCGTTCGCATCGGCCATCATCTCCGCCATCCTCAAGGGCAAGCCGCTGGAGGAGGCGGTGGAGTGGGGCGCCGCCCACGGCATCCTGGTCCAGGAGACCCCCGGCGACACCACCATGGTCACCCAGGCCATGGTCGAGGCCGAGGTCAAGCGCGGCAAGAAGGGGGGCGGGGTCAGCGCGTTGCGGTAGCTGGCGACACCGGGCGGTCGAGGAGCGTCCTCCCGCACTGCTCCGCAGTCTTTCGTACTCGTTTCAATCCACGGGAAAGAGGAGGCAATCATGTCCGACGTATACACTAGAGACCCCAAGCGGGTCGAGAAGACCTTGCGGGAGAAAGGCGTGGTGGTCGTCATGGGCCGCGACCACGCCAAGACGCCGCAGGACGTCATCAATACCGTGCTGGGGATCTACGAGGCCGGCCTCATCGCCGAGGTCACCTTCCGGATTCCCGAGGGCATCCTGAAAGAGGCCATGGCCGAGCTCCGGAAACGGCGCATCGACAGTGTGAAGGCGCGCCCCGGCGACCCGATGCTCTTGGGCGTGGGCAGCGTCATCAATCCCCGCGAGCTGGAGACGGCCATCGAGATGGGTTTCGACATGATCGTCGGGCCCGACTCGGGCATGGGTGGCTGTCGCGAGCGCATCGACTTCGTCAAGATCGTCCGGGCCGCCAAGTGCTTCGGTGTGCCGGGAGCCTTCTCCCCCTCCGAGTTCGCCTACTTCCTGGAGCGGGAGGACGGCTTGGAGCCGGACGGGATCAAGATCTTCAATGCCAGCGTCTACGGGCCCAGCGGCGTGGGCGCTCTCCTTGCCCCGTACCAGCGCGAGCGGCACAACGGGAAGATGGTCATGCCCACGGGCGGCGTGAACGTGAAGACGGGCGCCGGCTTCCAGGAGCAGATCAGCAAGCGGGGCTTCTGCCCGGTGCTGGGCATGTCGGCGCCCCTGGAGCTGGTCACCGAGCGCAAGAAGCTTGGCGATTCGGACACCATCCGCGAGTCGCTGGCGAAGTTCAAGGCCGAGTTTACCCCGTACAAGCCCGCCTGAGGGCGTAAGGAATCCTGATGACGCTATGGGGCCGAGTGGCGACGGATCGCTGCCGGCCCCATCGCCCTTTTCAGTCGCTCCAACACGCTGCCGTCCCACCTGCTCCACGACCCTTGGGGGTCAGAAATTGAGGAGGCACTCATGAATTCGGTTGAACGCCTCCTTCGCGTCCTCGCGAGGGAACCGGTGGACCGCACCCCGGTTATCGGCCTGACCAGCGTGGTCACCGTTGACCTGATGCGACAGGTGGACACCCAGTGGCCGGACGCGCACCATGACCCGGAGCAGATGGTCCGCGCCGGAGCGGCGGCCCATGTCGTCTGTGGCCTGGAATCCGTGAAGGTCCCCTTCGACATGACCGTGGAAGCCGGGGCCCTGGGCGCGGACATCGACTTCGGAGGAAACACGACACTCCCCAAGATCCGGGCGCCCCTCTTCGAATCCCCCGAGCAATTCATGGTCGGAGAGGATCTCATGACCCGGGGCCGCTTCCCGATCGTCCTGGAAGCCATCCGCATCGCGCGAAAGCAGCACGGCGAGGCCGCGCCGGTCATCACGTCCTCCCTGGGGCCGTTCACGCTCGCAGGCTGCCTCTTCGGCGTCGAGACTCTGCTGATCTGGATGATCGAGGAGCCAGAGAAGGTCCATGCGGCCATGACCGCGGCCACCCCCCTGGTCGCCCGCTACCTCCGCGCACAGTACCAGGCGGGGTCTCACGTCGTGCAGATTGGCGAGCCGACCGCCTCCGGGGACCTCATTTCGCCGGCGCAATACCAGGAGTTCATCGCGCCATACCACCGCCAGCTCGTGAACGGCCTAGACCGTCCGCTCCTCACCCACATCTGCGGGAACATCACCCGCCACCTCCCCCACCTGGCGTCGGTCGGATTCCGCGGCGTCAGCTTCGACGTGAAGACCGACGTGCAAGCGGCTCGCACTCACCTCAAGGGCAAGGCGGCCCTAATCGGCTACGTCTCGACCTCCCTCCTCCTGGACGGTTCGCCGGCGGACGTCCGCGAGGCTTCCCGGCAATGCCTGGCGGAAGGCGTGGACGCACTCAACGCCGGCTGCGCTGTGGCCCCGGACACCCCGCTGGACAATATCCGCGCCATGATCGCCGCGGCCGCAGGCTGCTGAAAACGGCCCATCTGCCGCGTTGGCTCGCTTAGGCACTCGTTGCGGCGTACCTGGAGTACGCCTCACTCGGCCTTACGCTCGCCGCCTGGCATCTGGACCGTTTTGAGCAGCCTGAGAGGCTACGAGTTCCTCAGTAACCTGGGATGGCTGACATGAATACGCAACGCCCCTGGAGCCTTCCCGGGGGCGTTGCGTTCTCGGCTGCGGATCTTTACCAGCGGCCGTACTTGGCGAATACCTCGGCCATCGTCTTGCCGGCCCGCAACTCCTCTTTCATGCTCCGCTCCGCGCGGAAGCACTCCTCGGCGGCCAGCAGGACCTCCTCGACCAGCGGCCGTGGGACGACCACCACGCCGTCGATGTCTCCCAGAACCAGGTCACCCGGCCGGATCTCGACACCATGGAAGAGGATGGGGTGGCCGACATGCACGGGGCGCCAGCGCCCCACAGACGAGACCGGCCAGAAGCCGGTGCCGAAGATCTGGAAGCCCGCCTGCATGATCATCTCGGCGTCGCGAATCGTCCCGTCCACCACCACCCCGCGGCAGCCGTTGTTCCGGGCCGCCAGGGCCATGAACTCCCCCCAGGCCGCACAGACCTTCTCCTTGCCCGGGTCGAAGACGACCATGGACTCCGCCGGGATCGCGCCCAGGAATGTCAGGATCTCCGGGCGGCAGTCGTAGCCGACATCCGCGCAGGCCTCGCCGAGAGCCGGGAAGGCGAATCCCGCGGCGCGGCGATCCGGAAAGAGGGGACGCAAGGCCGGCCCCAGGCACTGCTTCCGGAACCCCTTCTCGTCGAGGATGTCGGCCACGGCCCCGGTGTACAGCTTTTCGTACCGTTCGCAGATCTCGCGTGGATTCATCAGGTCGCCTCCTTGGATGGGTGAGAGAGAATTGACGCTTTCCGATACCACGTATCCCCGCAGGATGGCAACGCCTTTTTCGCCCGATGAGGACGATCCGGACATGGCGTGGTATTCTCGAGTGGCATTCACCCTTTTCGGGTCCTCCCCCGTATACCTCGACGAGGCTGATGGTGCCAGAGAGCGATGAGGCGGCATTCAAGAGAGTTCAAGCCGGGGACCACACGGCGTTTGCCGTTCTGGCGGACCGGTACCAGCGGCGCGCCTTTTCCGTGGCCCTGCGATTGTTGGGAAATCGGGCGGATGCGGAGGATGCCGTCCAGCACGCGTTTCTGCGACTCTACGAGAGCCGCGCGGCGTACCGGTCCCGCTGGCGGCTCAACACCTGGTTTTACCGCATCCTCACCAACGCATGCATCGACCAGTTGCGCCGCGCCCGGTCGACAGCTTCCCTGGATGGTCTGGATTTCTCCACCACCGAAACGCCGGACCGCGTCCTCGCAGAGCGCGAACGGGATCGGTTGCTCCGAGCGGCTCTGGCGACCATTCCCGTCGAGGCACGGATCGTGATCACGTTGTACTACGGAGAAGGACGGACCTATCAGGATATCGGCGCCATCCGGGGAATCTCCGTGCATACGGTGAAGACTCATCTCCGGAGGGGACGAGCGGCCCTTCGCAAGGCGTTGCGAGCTCGGGGGGTGGATAGATCGTGAAGACGCTCAACGGACGCCCAAGAAGGAAACAGTTGCCCGAAGCAAAAGCGGGAACCGAATCCTGGCTCCGAGAGGCGTTCGCCCTCCCGGTCGGCACGCCACACTTGACGAGGCGAATCATGGAGCAGATTGCCCTGCAGTTCGATCGACCGACTCCGACGGAACTCCTCGCACAATTGGACCTCACCGCGTCTCCGGTGGGTATCACCCAGGTCGCGTACCGCCGCTCCAGAGGGGCGGGGGCCACGCGGCAGCCGGCGGGGAAGGTCGGCAAACTGCTCGACCAAGCGCGGCGAGAGATCGCAGAGTACCTGGCCGGCGAGCGGACGTTCTTCACCGTCCCGGTAGACCTGTCGACGGTCCCGGAATTCGACCGCGGCGCCCTTGATGTCGCGGCAACGATCCCATATGGCGAGGTGCGAAGCTATAAATGGATCGCCGAGGAGCTCGGGAAGCCTGATGCCGCACGAGCGGTAGGCGGCGCCATGGCAGGTAATCCCGTGCCGCTCATCGTCCCCTGCCATCGGGTGGTGAAGACCGACGGCGGACTGGGCGGGTACTCCTTCGGCCTCGTTCAGAAGGAAGCCCTGCTAAACCTGGAACGGAGCACGACGCCCTACGTCGGTTGCGCCTCCACCCAAATCTTCTGTCGGAAGGGCTGCGCCCACGAGCGGCGCATCCGCGAGGGCGGCCGGATCCATTTCGCGTCCGGCACCGACGCCAGGTCGAGCGGGTACCGCGCGTGCCAGGTGTGCCGGCCGGTCTGACCTCGACCTCTCGGCCCTGAACCGGTCGTTTCTTCGCAGGACCAAGGAACGCCAAGGTATGAGTGCACGCTTCCTCACTGAGCGATCCCTTCGCAGCGCGACGCGCCGGCTCACCGCTCAAGACTCCGATCTCGCCGCAATCGTGTCCGTCTACGGTCCGCCGCCACTGTGGGCCAGAGAGCCGGGATTTCCCACGCTGATCCACATCATCCTGGAGCAGCAGGTCTCTCTGGCATCCGCAAGAGCCGCGTACCATCGCCTCGTGTCCGCCACGGGACAACTCGCGCCCGAGCGGTTCCTGGCACTCCGAGATGAAGAATTGAAGAGCATCGGCTTCAGTCGGCAGAAGACCGCGTACGGCCGAGGCCTCGCCGAAGCTATCCTCGACGGCAGACTCGATCTTGCGCTGATCGAGACCCTCGACGATTCCGAGGCGAAGGCTCGGTTGATAGCGGTCAAGGGAATCGGATCGTGGACGGCGGACATCTACCTGATGATGGGCTTGCGGCGCCCAGATACCTGGCCGAACGGCGACCTGGCGCTCGCCGTCGCAGTTCAGCGCGTCAAACGCCTGCGCAAGAGGCCAACACCCGAAAGACTCCAGAAGATCGGGGAGGCCTGGCGCCCGTGGCGAGCCGTCGCCGCGAGGATTCTGTGGCACTATTACCTGAGCAGCCCTCGGCGGAACGCTGCCCTGCACCGGCAGTCGCTGTTGCGGCTCCTGTCGCCACCGTCCGACAACGACAGCGTCGCAGCTTCCCGCCCCTCGCTGCCCAGCGACCGATCGACAAGTCGATCAGTGCCGTCTCCGTCCACACCCGCGCACTGCTCGGTTTTCCTGCGCCCTGCGCCCCGCTCGCTTACGAACCCGGAGCATGCCTTGTGGAGCAACAATCCGCCGGTCGGACTACCGACTCCGCGTCACCCCGTGGGCGCGGGGGATTTCCTTGCGCGTCACGGTCACCGGTGCCCTGGAGGTCGTCGCGCCTCGGCGCTACGCCCCGCGCACGATTACCCGCATCCTGCTGCGCGAAGCGGCGTGGATCCAGACGGCGCAGGCCAACGCTGCGGCGCGCCGTCAGGCGCTGCCGCCGCCCCCGTCTGGCTCCTGCCGCCGGAGATCGCCCTGCCTGCCGTCGGCCTGCGCTGGGCGGTCACGGTGCGGCCCACGGCTGCCCGCGGCATTCGCGTGCTCGACGCCAACCCGGATGGACTCGTCGTCGCCGGCCCCGTCGGGGACCCCGCGGCGTGCCGCCGGGCGCTCCGGCGCTGGCTGCTCCGCCAGGGCCAGGTCCATCTCCCACCCCGGTTGGCGGAGGTAAGCCACGGGTGTGGCCTCCCCTACACCCGGAGCACGGTCCGCCTCGCCCGAAGCCGCTGGGGAAGCTGCTCCCGCGGGGCCGCCATCTCCCTGAACGCGCGGCTCCTGCTGCTCCCGTCGGCCGTCCTGGACTACGTCTTGGTGCACGAGCTCTGCCATACCCGGGAGCCCAATCATTCTCCCGCGTTCTGGCACCTGGTCGCTCGGTACTGCCCCGCCTATCCGGACCATCGCAGGACGTTGCGGGCGGCCGGGAAGGAGTTGCCCGCGTGGGCTCTCGATCCGGAGGAACACAGGTAGGGGTCACCGGTGGCCTCTGGGCCAGAGCTTCCGGTCTGGTAGGGAAGCCGTAACCCCGATCGAAACCAATAGGATGGAAGCCGCCCTCCAGGCGGCCCGTGCCAACCTGGAGTGCTCCGACGTTGGATTCGTACTGAGACCGAGCGTCGCGGCGCCGCGCCCTTCTGGAGAATGGGTGTCGGCGGATGGGCCTTTTCCGCAGGCCGTCACGACGTGACTCCTCGATAGGACCAATCCAGCAGTTCGATGGTGTGGGCGGCGCGCATGGGCATGCCGCGTTCGCGCAGGCCCGCGGCGATCTGGAGCAGGCAGCCGGGATTGCCGGCGACCACCACGTCGGCGCCGGTCAGGGCCAGGCGATCCAGCTTGCGGTTCAGGAACTCCTTGGCGACCTCGGGGTGCAGGAGATTGTAGACTCCGGCGCTCCCGCAGCAGAAGTCCGCCTCCTGCAGCGGCACCAGCGTGAGCCCGGGGATCGCCCCCAGGAGACTCCGCGGCTGCGATCGGACCCGCTGACCGTGCGCCAGGTGGCAGGCGTCGTGATACGCCACGCGCAGCTTCACCGGGTGAAGCGTCCCCTTCAGTCCCGTTTCCGCCAGGATCTCGGACACATCTCGGACGCGGCGGCTCAACGCGGCGGCCCGGGCCCCAAAGTCCGGATCGTCTTTCAGCAACTCCCCGTAGTCTTTCATCACCGACCCGCAGCCGGCGGCATTGATCGCCACGAAATCCGCCCCGGTCGCCTCGAACACCTCGATCGCCCTCCGCGCCAGAGTCTTCCCGTGCTCCCGCTCCCCCTCATGGACAAAGAGGGACCCGCAGCAACCCTGCCTCGCGGGCGCCACCACTTCGAAGCCGTTTTCGGCCAGTACGCGCGCGGTGGCCAGGTTGACGTCCGGAAAGAACGCGTGCTGGGCGCATCCGAGGAGCAGGGCGACCCGGCCCCGCCGGTGCCCGATGGCCGGGGTGACCTCGGGGAAACCGCGACCCAGGGCGGGGTCCGGCATGCTCGGCATGAAGGCTTCCATGGCCCCCCAACGCCCCAGCAGCCTGAGGACGCCGCTCTTCCTCACCAATCGCTGGAACTCCAAGCCGCTGATACGCCCGCATCGGCGCGAGGAGGAGCCGGAGAAGTCTCCGATCGGTGAATGTGCGCAGGATAAACTTCCGGAAGACGCGGTCGGTAAACCGATACTCGTACTGTCGTTCGACCTGTCCCCGCGCCGCTTCGATCAGATGGCCGTACTCGACCCCGGACGGACAGGCGGTCTCGCAGGCCCGGCAGACCAGACACAGATTCATGTGTTTGACGAAGCTGTCGCCGATCCCGATGCGCCCCTCGGCTGCCGAGCGCATCAGGTAGATCCGGCCCCGCGGCGAGTCCATCTCGTTTCCCAGGACCAGATACGTCGGGCACGTCGGCAGACAGAACCCGCAGTGGACACAGTCCAGGATCTTGTCCATCGACGGCGGATCCAGCGGATCGAAGGCGCCCGGTTGCGCTTTCTCCGCCGCCTTCACCGCTGTTTCGGATACTCCCGGGACCTGCGCCATCGGTTCGCCGCCCCTCGCCGATTCAGAGCCCACCGACGAAACGACCCGGGCTGAGGATGTGGCCCGGGTCGAACTGCTCTTTCAGCCCTCGCATCAGCGTGAAGCCCTTCCCGGCCGGCCCCCACACATCCACCAACGCCTTCACCTCGGGTGGGGCCTGCAGCACCACAAGGCTGCCTTTTGCCTCAACCGCGAAAGCACGGAGGGGGTCTACCACCTCCGCCAAACGCTTCATGCCGTCCGCGCCGTCGTCCCCTCGGAAGTAGTACCGGACGATCCCCGTCCCCGCCTCCGAGATGATGGCCACACGGATCCCTCGCTGCGCTGCCAGGCGCTCACCCTGCTCGACAGCCTCGGCCACTTTGGTCAACAAAACGCTGGCCTTAAGGACCATGGCAGATCCTTCGCCGGGATCGAAGTCTCGGACCGCGGCCCAGAATGCCTCATGGGCCGCGCCCTCCAGGACCAGGGCGCCGCTGGCTTCTTGCGCCATCGCCTGGGCCGACCGCAACTGGGCCTCGACGGCCTCCGGCACCGAGGCGATCGCCACGGCCAGCAGGACGCCCCGCAGACCCGATATCGAGCTGGAATGCCGCGCGACCTCCGCGGCCGCCGTGTCATTCAAGAGTTCGACGGCGCTCGGGACCAGTGGTGATCCCAGGATCCTGCCAATAACCTCCCGGGTCTTCGCCGCCGTGGAGAACGAGGCCACCCAGGTGCGCTCCGTGGTCGGGATCGGGTACAGGCGAAACGTCGCCTCGACGATCACGCCGAGCGTTCCCAACGACCCGACGTAGAGTTTGTTCATGTCATAGCCGGTGACGTTCTTGACGACCTTGGCCCCGCCCTTCGTCACCGTGCCGTCCGGCGTCCACGACCCGCAGGCCGATGAGCAGGTCCCGCGCCGTTCCGTAGCGGAGGCGGCGCGGGCCGCTCGCGTTCGCGGCCAGGATTCCTCCGATGGTAGCGCGGGCGCCTCCGGACGGGTCGAGGCTCAAGAACTGGCCATGACGACCCAGTCGCGATTGAAAGTCGTTCAACAATCATCCCCGCCTGCACGGTGGACGTCATGTCGCCGGGCTCGTGGTCAAGGACCTGATTCATCCGACCGAGCGCCAACACCACGTCAACCTTCTTCGGCACTCCCCCAAGACCCATGTGCGCGCCGCCGCCCCATGGAATCACGGCGGCCTTCGCCTTGCTGCACGCGGCCAGGGTGGCGGAAACCTGTTCGACACTCCCGGGAAACACCGCCAATCCCGGCATCACATCGTCCACGGCGTACCGGCGAGCCTCGCCGTCGGCCAGGAGGTGCTCCGCACCCACGATCCTTTCCAGTGTCTTCGCCAGGTCTGACATGGCAACCTGATTGGTGAGCTTTCAGTATTCAGCGGTCAGCGCTCAGTTCGGATCCGAAAGCTGATGGCTGAGCGCTGATAGCTAAAAGCGTTGCGCTTTCCCTTCCTGCTCGATCCGATGTGGCTTGTATCCGATGTCCCGCGGCTTCCCGGTTTTTCCCACCTCGACGCACGATTTGGACGTCGGGAAGATCTTGCCGGGATTGAGCAGGCCGTCGGGGTTCCAAACCCGCTTTACCTTCGCCATGGCGTCCAGGTCGACCGCCGAGTACATGAGGGGCATGAAGTCCCGTTTCTCGAACCCCACCCCGTGCTCGCCGGTGATGCTGCCGCCCGCGGCGATGCATCGCTGCATGATCTCTGCGCCCATGGCCTCGGCTCTCTGCATTTCTCCCTCCACCCGATCGTCATAGAGGATGAGCGGATGCAGGTTCCCGTCCCCGGCATGAAAGACGTTCGCCACACGAAGGCCATACTTCCGGCCGAGCTCATCGATCTCGCCCAGGATCTTCAGAAGCTGCGTCCGCGGGATCACACCGTCCTGGACATAATACGCGGGGCTGATCTGACCCATGGCCGCAAAGGCCGCCTTCCGGCCCTTCCAGAGGAGCGCCCGTTCGGTGTCGTCCTTGGCGACACGCACTTCACGCATCCGATTCCCGCGCCCCACGGCGATGACCGGGTCGGTGAGCGCTTCCACCTCGGCACGCGGGCCGTCCAGCTCCACGAGCAGCACCGACCCCGCGTCCGTCGGGTAGCCGGCATGGGTCCCCTTCTCCACGGCCTGGATGCTCAGGCTGTCCATCATCTCGATGGCCGCCGGAATGATCCCCTGGCCGATGATCCCGGAGACGGTGGCGCTGGCGTCCGCGATGGTTTCGAAGACCAGCATCATGGTCCTCACGGCTTCGGGCCGCTTCAGAAGCCGCACCACGATCTTGGTCACGATGCCGAACGTCCCCTCGGACCCCACGAAGATCCCGGTGAGGTCGTACCCGGGCGGGTCCGGGGAGGCGGAGCCGATCTCCAAGATCTCACCCGAGGGGAGGACGATCTCCAACCCAAGAACGTGGTTGGTTGTGACTCCGTATTTGAGACAATGGGGCCCGCCCGAATTCTCGGCCACGTTGCCGCCCACGCTGCAGGCGGTCTGGCTGGCGGGGTCCGGCGCGTAGTAGTAGCCGTCCGGAATCACCTGATTGGAGAGCCAGATGTTCACCAGACCTGGCTCGATGACCGCCCGCTGATTGGCGTAGTCCACCTCCAAGACGCGGTTCATCCGGTTGAGGCCGATCACGACGCCGCCCTCGAGAGCCAGCGCGCCACCGGAGAGGCCCGTCCCTGCCCCCCTCGGCACGAACGGCACGCGCTCCCGTACGCACAGGCGGACGACCTCGGCGACCGCAGCGGCGCTATCCGGCAGCACGACCACGTCCGGCGTGGCCTTGAAGATCGTCAGGCCGTCCGTCTCGTATACCTTGAGCTCCGCGGGGTCGGATACAACGTACTCCGGCCCGACCAGCCGGGCCATCTCACGGATAAGCCGCGCACGATCCATGGGAAACCTCTCATCCCTGCTACGACTTTGACGTGATGCCGAGTGCGCGGAAACGCCGGACCCACCGCTGCCGCTAGGCCCGGGGTGTGGCGGCCAATGACCCGACATCGAGCGCGGTTACCGACACATCGACGTCGATCGGCCGTCGACCACAAGGATTGCAGAACACACGAAGAAAGAATGGGAAGGAGGACTCTGAATCAATGCCGGGATGCTAGCCCGGTAGGTTTTGCTCTGTCAAGGGCCTCCCGAAGGTTCCTGCAGCCGCTTGGGACCCGGTTCGGCTCGGGAAAAAGAATCGCGCCCAACGTGTCGCATGGGCGCGATTCATTCAAGTTATTCTCTGAGAAGGGCTTACTGTCCCTGAACCGCGAAATGGCCGCGGCGGTTCATCTTCCAGGCGTTCTCGTCGTGGCCGATCACGAAGGGGCGCTCCTTGCCGTAGCTGATCGTGCTGATCCTGTCGGCGGCGATGCCTGAGATGACCAGGTAGTCTCGCAACGCCTTGGTCCTTCGGTCGCCGAGACCGAGGTTGTATTCGGCGGTGCCCCGCTCGTCGCAATGCCCCTCGATGACGACCTTCACCCGGCCGTTTGCCTTCAGCCAGTTGACGTTGTCGTTCAGCACCGCCTTCTGGTCGGGGCCGATGATCGCCTTGTCGTACTCGAAGAACACGTCTTTCAGCGGGGACGTTCCGGCGGCTGCGGCGGCCGTTCCCGCGGCGCCGGCGGCACCAGCCCGACCCGCGATGGCGGTTTCAGTCGGCGGCGTCGGACGAGTCACCGCAATCTCACCGGCCGAGGGCGAGGTGCGGGCGGCGGCACCCGAGCCGGCGCCTCCAGCGGCGTCAGGGGAAGCGGTGGCGGAAGGGCCGACCGGGCCCGGTCGCGCTTGCGTCACCACGGGGCTCTTGGGGCAACCCGCGAGGAGCAGCGACCCGCCCAGGACCGCCACCGCGAACAGCACGTAAAGGCGCGAAGAAAACCGCATCAGACTCCTCCTTTGACCCGGGTCCACACCATTTTCGCCAATCTGCGACATATTCTCTCTTCGATGCCGCGCTCATGCCGGCGCATCGCTCGCGTCGCGCGCGGACGTGCCACGGTTGGACTGTAACACATTTGGTCTACTTGGGATCAAGAATCTGCAGCGTCACGCCGACGACGATGTCCTTGACCCGCTCCCGGTACACGGCCATGTGTGGCGCAACGAGGTGCGCGTGCAACGCCTGAAGGCTCTCCCACTTCTCCACGATGGTCACGACGCTCTCCCGCAGCGGGATTTGCGCCTTGACGTCCGTGGTCGCATCCACGGTCGGGCCGTACTCGATGCAGCCCTTCTCCGCAAGGACGTTCGGCATGTTCTTGCGGAACTCCGCCAGGAACGCCTCGCGCTTCCCCGCCTTCACCTCGACCGTGGCGATCACGTAGATCATGGCTTCTCCTTGGCTGAAATTGGGTTGTGGTTACCGGACCGGCTGCCAAAAGCACACATCAGACGCATCGGACAGGTAGAGCACTTCGGGTTCCGCGCCGTGCAGACCATCGCCCCGAAATCCATGAGGCCCTGGTTGAACTCCCAGACCCTGTCGGGTGGAATGGCCACCTTCGCCAGGGCCCACAGTCGCCGATCCAGCTTCGCCTGACGGGCCGGCCGCCGCTGAACGAATAACCGCGTCAGGACCCGCCGGACGTTGGTGTCGAGGATGGGCGCCGCTTCCTCATACGCAAAACTCACCACGGCCCCTGCCGTGTACCGCCCCACCCCGGGCAGAGCCATAACCTCTTCCAGGCGCCGTGGAAATCTCCCCCGATGCTGCTCCGCCACCGCCCGGGCTGCCGCCTGAAGGTTCCGAGCCCTGGCATAATACCCGAGCCCTTCCCAGGAGTCCCGCACGCGCGCCGGATGCGCCTCCGCCAGGTCGCGAACCGTCGGGTACTCGCGCAGGAATTGCTGGTAGTAGTCGCGCACGCGGTCCACCTGGGTCTGCTGGAGCATCACTTCGGACACGAGGATCTTGTAAGGATCGCGCGTGCGCCGCCAGGGCAGATCGCGACCGTGCCTCCGGAACCAGCGGAGCAGCCGGGCCTGGAACGTGCGAAGGCGAACGGGATCAACCTGTGGCCGGTACGGACGAGAGGTCCTCACGCGATGGCGATCTCCCCGCGGACGAGCCGATCTACCACGGCGCGATCAGCTTCCAGGAAGTCGAAGCCGGAGAGTTCGTCCGGCCGCGCCCAGGCGATCCGCTCGAACTCCCGATTCGCCGGCGCTCCCGCGTATCGGAGGACCTGGAAGAACAAGAGGCGCACGCTGAAACCATTCGAATACCGATGGTCGGTCCGGTGGACCTCCGGCCCGATTTCCGCCTCGATCCCCAGCTCCTCGGCCAGTTCCCGGCGCAAGCAGGCCTCCGGCCCCTCATCTGGCTCCACCTTGCCGCCTGGGAACTCCCATTTCAGGCCGAACCGATCCCCGGCTTTCCGCTGACAAACGAGGACGCGCTCACCGTCCGCCAGGATGCCCGCCGTAACCAGGATCATGAGGGGCGCCTCCGTGACCAGCGAACGGTCCCGCCGTCTTCGGTAACGGGCCAGTTTCGTGCGCTCTGAACGCCATCATCCGAGGGCCGCGGCCTGCGGAACCGGGTCACACGGTAAACAATGGAGGACGGAGGGTCAAGGGCAATGTTGCCGGCGATGGAAACGATGTCCGGCCCGCGCGAAAGTGGAAGCCGAGCGCCGACACCACGAAACACTTGCGCACGCTGCGTTATTTTTGTAGAGATGTGGGGCAGCTTGCTTCCACTGGTTCCAACGATTCACCGGCAAAGGGGAGGGCATGGGAAAGCGTCAACTGAAACGGGAAGGCACGGCAAAGGGCAAACGGAAGTCAGGTTCCCGCTGGATCACCTGGGCCGTCGTCGGGGGACTCGCGCTCGTCATCGGCGGGCTGGCAACCTACCTGATAATGCAGGGGCCAGGAGAGCCGGCTCGGACCGGGAAGCCTGCACCCGATTTCACCCTCCGGCTCCTGAATGGCGACAGCGTCACCCTGGCGGGCCTCCGGGGCCGCCCCGTCCTGGTGAATTTCTGGCACTCCACCTGACCCCATTGTCAACGGGAGGCTCCCGTTCTGGCCAAGCTCTATGCACGGCATCGCGACAAGGGGTTTGAGCTGCTGAGCGTGAATGCGACCTGGGACAAGGACGCCGCAGCCCGCAGGTTCGCAGAGGAGCACCGCCTGCCATTCCCGGTGGGACGGGACTCCAGCGGCTCCATCGGCAGCCTCTATCGCGTGGATGCAACACCCGCCAGTTTCTTCATCGACAAGAAGGGCACCTTGGTGGAGCGCGTGGACGGCTCCCCGGAAGGCGACCTGGAGGCGGAATTCTCGCGCCGGATCGAGAAGCTCCTGGCTCAATAGGATTGACTGAGAAGGCGGGGATCTGTCCGAGCGCCCCCGCCTTCTCGGACGGTTGGGTTGTCCCCGTACATCATGATCCCAGTGCCGCTCATGCCCCCGGCTCATCCTGCCGATACTCGGGCTACGATGTTCACTGCGATCGTCACGGGCATCATCCTGTTCCCCTGGATTCTCGTCGGGGTCCCGATCGTCGGCTGGCTTGTCCGGCGCGGTCGACGGGCCAGCCGCCGGGACGCTCGGGCGCGGGATGACATTCAGAAGGCCGCGTGAACCGGAGGGGTCGCCCACCCTGCCTTCCGATCGCCGCTCGCACCATCGCTCCCCTTCCTGTCGCGCGCCACGGCCGCTTGACCGGGCGCACCTTCCCTGAGTATCCTGATCTCGCAGCGTGAGACGGTCGGAAGGCCGGTCGTGTCGCAGGAGGTGTCCTATCGCCAGACCCGACGTGGTCATCGTGGGCGGGGGAATCATCGGGTGCTCGATCGCCTTCTCCCTCGCCAAGGCCGGTGTGCGGCCGCTGATTCTGGAGAAGACCGCCATCGCCGCCGAGGCCTCCAGCGGCGGGGCCGGGCTGCTTGTCCACGCAGGCGCACACGGACGAAGGCGGACCCCTGTTCGACCTCAAGTTGGCCAGTCGCGCCCTGTATCCCACCCTGTCAGCGGAACTTCGCGAGCGAACCGACACTGATATCGAGCTTCGTCCACTGGGGCACGTCGTGCCTGCCTTCAGCCCGGAGGACGCAACCGTCATCCGGCGCCGGATCGCCTGGCAGTCGGCGCGGGGCCTCACCGCTCGCTGGCTCTCGCCGACGGAAGCGCGTGACCTCGAACCCGGCCTCCCCGAGGCGCTCCAGGGGGCCGGCTGGTTTCCCGACGATCACCACGTGAACCCCACGGCCGTGACGCAGGGGCTGGCCGGCGCCGTCACCCGGCTCGGGGGGCAGGTGCGCGTGGCGTGTCCCGTCTCGTCGCTGCTTACTGGATGGCGAGAGGGTGGCCGGCGTTCGGACGGCCGAAGGCCCGATCGCGGCGGGCGTCGTGGTGCTCGCGGCGGGGGCGTGGTCTGGGGAGTTCCAGCAGTCCGTGGGCATCCCGATCCCCGTCCTGCCCGCCAAGGGGCAGATCGCCGTGGCTCGCCTTCCCGAGCCGGCGCTTCGGCACGTGGTGTACGAGCAGATCTACGTGATCCCCCGAGCGACAGGAGAGCATATCATCGGGAGCACCGTCGAGTACGTGGGGTTCGATAAGGCGGTGACGGTGGAGGGAATCGCGGCACTCCTGGCAGATGCCACGCGCATCGTCCCCGCGCTGCGCGAGGCAGAGATGGTCACGAGCTACGGCTGCCTACGGCCGGCCTCGACGGACGGCATGCCCCTGCTGGGCCCCGTCCCCGGCCGGCCCGGCCTCGTTCTGGCCACGGGCCATTTCCGCAATGGCATCCTGCTCGCCCCCATCACGGGCCAGCTCATCGCCGAGTATATCCTCTCCGGCCGCCCCTCCATGCCCCTGGAGTCGTTCCGCCCCGACCGCCCGTTCCTTCCCGGTCCCCCGCCACAGGACTGAGGCGCCAACCGCCCGGACGGGATTGTGCAGGGCGACTGGGCAATCAGGCGACTCGGCAACCAGGAAGCGCCCGGGGTGCCAAATCGCCGAATTGCCTGACAGGCTGCTGAAAAACTCATTCTTGCTCAGGCTGCTCAAAAAGGTCCAGATGCAAGGCGGCACGCCGGAGGCCGGGGTACCCAGCGCAGCTGGGTCCAGGCGTACTGGAGGTACGTCGCAGCGAGTGCCGAGGCGGGCCAACGCAGCAGATGGGCCTTTTTCAGCTGCCTGCTAATTGCCTTTCCTGTCGTTTTGGCCGTCTGGGCGAGGCAGGTTCGTGATGAGGCGGGCGGCGCGGTTGAACGTCACGTAGCTCCACGCCCACTGGGCGAACACCAGCAGCCGGTTCTCGAACTGCACCAGTTGCACCAGATGGATGCAAAGCCAGGCCAACCAGGCGAGATGGCCGGCGAACCGGATGCCGAACACGTCGGCGACCGCGTTGTTCCGCCCGATGGTCGCCATGGTACCGTAATCCCGATACCGGAACGGGGGTGGAGTCTGTCCGCGAAGCCGGTCCTGGATGAGTCGCGCGGCGTACGCTCCCTGCTGCATCGCCACCTGGGCCACGCCCGGCAACGGCGCGTCCGCACCGTGGGCAAAGTGGGCCAGGTCTCCGATGACCAGAATCTCGGGGTGCTCCGGCAGAGCCAGGTCCGGTCCCACGATCACCCGGCCCGATCGGTCCAGCGCGGCGCCTGCGGTCTCGGCAAGAACCCGACCGAATGGCGAGGCCTGAACACCCGCCGCCCAGAGCACGGTGTGCGTCGAAATCCGCTCGACGGTTTCTCCGGTCCGCACCAGGACCGCATCCGGCTGGATGTCCGTGACGATGGTGCCCGTCCGCACCTCCACCCCCAGGGATCGCAAGGATCGGGCGGCCTTCTCGGACAGATCGGGAGGGTACGGCTGGAGCACCCGAGGCGACCCCTCCAGCAATAGCACCCGGGAATGCGCGGGATCGATGGACCGGAATTCATGGGTGAGGGTGTCCCGCGCGATCTCCGCCAGGGCCCCCGCCAGCTCCACCCCTGTCGGACCCGCCCCCACCACGACGAACGTGAGGAGGGCGCCAACCATCGCCGGGTCCGTCGCCCGCTCCGCTTTTTCGAACGCCAACAGGATCCGGCGGCGCATCTCGATCGCGTCCTCGATGGTCTTCAGCCCCGGCGCCAGTTCGCTCCACACCTCCTTGCCGAAGTAATGGTGGCCTGCGCCCAAGGCCACGATGAGCGTATCGTAAGGGATTTCACCGTCCGGCAGGATCACCCGTCGCCCCTGGAGGTCCAGGCCGACGGCTTCGCCCAGCAGAACGCGAGTATTCGGTTGGCGCTTGAGGATGCTCCGCAGTGGCGTGGCGATGTTCGCCGGCGAGAGGCCGCCGGTGGCGACCTGATAGAGCAGCGGCTGGAACAGGTGGAAGTTACGGCGATCCAGAAGGGTCACCTTGACGGGTGCCTTCTTCAGCGCCCGGACGGCGTGAAGCCCGCCGAACCCTCCACCCAGTATGACGACCCGGTGCTCGTTGGCCATGACTTTCAAGAGGTGAGGCGCCCGGGGAGACGCAACTCATTCTCCGTCCCGAGCGTCGCCGCGCACCCAGGGGTGCCGGAGGGCGGACCCGCGGCAAGGAAAGGCGAGGGGCTATCCGTCCTGTTTGGTCGGGCCGTCCGATTGGCCTGCGCCCTCAGGATCCTCCGTGTGGCATCCGCCGCACCCGAAACCCTGGACCGGCGACCAATCCGGCATGGAGTAACCGGCCTGTTTCAGCGTCTCCCGCTCTTCTGCGGTGGCCGCCACGATCGCGAACTCTCCGAATTCGGCGTCCGCGGGGGAGAGCACCTCCTCGTTGCTGAGTACCACAGTCACCTGGCTGACGGGATCTCCGGCGACCGGAGGTTGAAGGATGGCATCCCACATCACGCCGTCCATCAGCCCGCAACTGAGCAGCATGTTTGCTCCTTTCCCGGGCCGCCCGCGCTGCCGGGGTCATCGTTTACCCGCCCGCGCGTTCCTCGTAGTCGGCGGGAACGGCTTCCCACCTCGGCATGAAGATCCAGAGGAGGAGATACACAATTCCGCCGATCCCGTAAACCAGAAGCAGAACCGTCCACGCAAGCCGCAGCAGCCAGGTCGGAACGCGAAGCCAGTATCCCATCCCCGCACAGACTCCACCAAGCCAGTGCTTCCCCATGATGCGTCGCAGCTTGGGTCGGACACCCGCGCCCTCGGTCATCGCCGCCTCCTGCCCGCAGGCTCGCCTTCACCGCCCCTCTCCCCCTGGGGGCGCGCCGGTGAATGCCCTCGCTGGGATCCTCCAGCCGACTCCGCAGGGCTTCTCGACCCCGCGGTCGCTGTCGGACTCTGCCGAAGAGATCGTACTGGTTCAGGCTATCCAAGGAGTCCTGCCATGTCAACCGAATTGGGCGGCGCGACAACGTCCGGCACGCGCCGGGAGGCGTCGTAGCACTCCACCGGCGCGGTGCCCGCGTGCCCGTGGCGGCAGCCCGCGCGGTTGACACTGCCAGGCCGGTGGGGGATACTCGCGCTGCCTCGCCGTGCGCCCTGTTTCAAGGCCCAGCGCCCGGTTGTGCAAAAGCGATCCTTCTCACCCCTGACTCGCAGGAGGGTCTCATGGCTGCCCCACACCTCGCCGACCTGGCGCCCGTCACCAGGCGACCGCTTTCGCTCCTCCGAAATCGTGTGTACCGCCTGTGGCGCGGCGGGGCGCTTCTGGATCGTTTTCAGGGACAGCTGGACCCGGCGGACCGGAACGTCCCGGAAGAGTGGGTGGGCTCCACCACGGTTTCCCGCCTTCCCGGGCGGCCGCCGGACGAAGGCTTGAGCCGTGTCCGCCTTTCCGACGGTTCTACCATCGTCCTCAAGGAGTTGATCCAAGCGCTCCCGGAGGCCATGTTGGGGGCAAGGCATGTCGCGAACCTGGGGTCGGAACTGGGTGTCCTCTGTAAGCTCCTGGACTCGGCCATGCGCCTGCCGGTCCAATGCCATCCGGACGCGGCGTTTGCCAGGAAGCATCTCGGATCCAACTTCGGGAAGACCGAGGCGTCGCTGGTCCTTGCCACACGGGCCATCGACGGGGTCGCCCCGTACGCCCTCTTCGGGTTCCGCGACGGCGTCACCGAGGAGGAGTTCCGGCGCATCGTGCGGTCTCAGGATATCCCGGCTCAGATCGCCGCGCTCAACAGAGTTGAGGTCAAGCCGGGCGACGTGTACCTGGTCAGCGCCGGCACCCCCCACGCCCTCGGACCGGGTGTCTTCATGATCGAGATCCAGGAGCCGACCGACCTGGTCGTCAACACCGAGTACGAGTTCTGCGGGATGCAACGTACCGAGGCCCAGTGCTTCATGGGGCTGGGGTTCGACCTGGCGATGCGCTGCTTCAACTACCAGGGGACTGGGATGGGGTACGTCGCCCGACATTCGCTTTCTCCGCGACTGCTTCAGGAAGATGAGGCCGGTCGGGAGGAGTTGTTGATCGGTCCCGAGCACACCCCCTGTTTTGGTATGGCCCGTCTCGTCGCCCGAAAGCGGATCCCGGATCGGGATCGCGGCCGCTGCTACGTGGGAATCGTGGTCGACGGCGCGGGGCGGCTGACCGGCCCCGGTTGCGACCTCCCGCTGCAGACGGGAGCCACCTTCTTCGTTCCCGCTGCCTCGGAACACGCGGCCTACGAGGCCGCGACAGGCTCGGCGCTTCAGGTGGTGAAGTGTTTCCCGCCCACGTTCTAAGGATCCGGCCGCATCCTGAGGGCGGCACCGTGGCAATCGGGTAATGTGGCGGGCAGGCATCCGGGCGATTTGGGGACTCGGCAAACCAGCATCTGGGTGGCTGCCGTTGGCGCTGGACAACCCTCCGCGGCTTTGATAGGTTCTCGGACCATTGAGGCCCGAGGTTCGCGCGTTCGTTCTCACCCCCGACGCCCGTGGCGCACCGTTCTGGAGACCGCATGGAGCAAGACCCGGCGACTGCATTCTGCCCGCGCTGCCAAGTCGCTCAGCCCACTTTTCAGTTCGTCGGCGCCGGCGTTCCGCTGCGGCGCTGCCAGGCATGCGGTTTTCCGGTGGAGACGGGACTCAGCCTGGAGTCCGCTTTGGGAACGGACTCGTCCAGTGCCCGCGAGATCAAGATCCTGTGCGTGGATGACGATCCGCTGATTCTCCAGATGTTGGGCGATATCTTGCGGTTTCACGGTTACGTCGTCGTGACCGCTCCGGACGGGGAAGCCGGCCTGGATGCGGCGTTGCGCGAGCGCCCGGACCTCATCCTCCTCGACGTCATGATGCCCGGTATCGACGGCTTCGACGTCTGCCGCTTGCTCAAGACGGATCCGACGCTGCGGACCATTCCGGTCGTGATCCTCACGGCCATGAACGATTCGAAGCTGAGCGCGCGGGCCTTCGAGGCCGGCGCCGTTCTGGCGCTCCAGAAGACGGTGGAGACGAGCGCCGTTCTGCGCACGATCGAGGCCGCCCTGGCCCTGAGCAAGCCATGATCGGGGCGTCAGCTTTTACTGGACGGGCGCCGCGTCCGAATGCTAAGATGCCCCTTGGTTTTCCCTTCCAGAGTTCGCTCTTGACTCATGTGCCCGTAGCTCAGCCTGGATAGAGCGTCGGCCTGCGGAGCCGAAGATCAGGCGTTCAAATCGCCTCGGGCACGCCATCGTGATTCTGTTCGCCAAGACCGCCTCGGGCGGTCTTGGCGTTCCTGCTGGACTCTTAACGGCGACCCGAACCGCGGCGGCGCGCACCGGCACGGCGGCGCCACGGCTTCGGGGCCTGCCCCGCGACCACCGCAGTCTTCCTCGAGGAGGATCCTCATGGGGGCGGTCAACGTCTGGGAGGTTGAGTCGTCAACCGAATTCGAGGCTGCCAGGGGCCGGAGCCCGCAGGCCAGGCTTACAGCCCGGCACCGGGAGGTGGCGGTCGGAACGGGAATCCTGCCCGCCGCCCCGCTCTATCGGTTCTGCGACCTGGCCTGGTTTCCCCGATTCCTCGGCGAGGGGGAGCGCCGGAACGTCACCCTGTATCAAGTCCGCGGGCTGGAGGGGATGACGGACGGCGTGTACGCCGCCGCAGCGCCCGAAGCCACCATCAAGGTGATCCTCCAGCGCTGGTTCAACGAGGCCGCCTGACAGGGAAGACACGATTCGGTTGGTTGCCGGCCCGCTTCGGCAGGAAGCGAAGAACCCGTCTTCGCCCAGGCTGCTCAAAAAGGCCCAGATGCAAGGCGGCACGCCGGAGGGCCGAGCGAGGCGTACTGGAGGTACGTCGCAGCGAGTGCCGAGGCGGGCCAACGCCGCAGATGGGCCTTTTTCAGCAGCCCGTCAGAAGCCGAACCGCCGCTCCCGCTGCTGGTAGCTCCGAATCGCCCGCAGCAGGTCGATCCGGCGGAAGGCGGGCCAGTACGCGTCGCAGAAGTAGAACTCGCTGTAGGCGCTCTGCCAGAGCAGGAACCCGGAGAGGCGCACCTCGCCGCTGGTCCGGATGATCAGGTCGGGATCGGGCAGTTCGTAGGTGTAAAGATACTTCTCGAGGTTCTCCGGGGTCACCTCCTCGATGGCGGCCTCCAGACCCGTCCCGCGCGCCAGCCGCTCCCGGAGCAAGCCCTGCACCGCGTCCACGATCTCCTGCCGGCCGCCGTAGCCCACCGCCACGTTCAGGAAGAAGCCGTCGTACTCCCGGGTTGCCTCCTCCGCCTCCCGGATGGCATCGCGCAACGACTCGGGCAGGATTTCCAGCTTTCCGATGGCCCGGATGCGCATCCGCTTCCGGTGCGTTCTCGGATCCTGCGCCGCGCCCCGCAGCCGATTCCCGATCAGTTCGACCAGCCCCGCCACCTCGTCGGGCGGCCGCTGGAGATTCTCCGTGGACAGAATCCAGATGCTCACCATCCGGATCCCCAGCTCTTCGCACCAGGTGAGCACGTCGTCCAGCTTGTTGGCGCCCAGGCGGTGTCCCTCCACGATATCCATCAGGCCGATCGAGCGCGCGTAGCGGCGGTTGCCGTCCAGGATGAGTCCGACGTGCTGCGGCAGCTTGCTCCGCTGGATCTCCGCGTCGAGGCGCTTCTCGTACACGCGATAGAGGAGTCGGCGAAACTTCACGATGGTGCGTCCCCCCGGGCCTGGCCCGCGGATTCCGGAATACCGAAGTGCCCCGGCCGGGCGCCGCGTGCCGGCAGCACCCCCCACCACGCCCGGCGCAGAACCGGCCGCCCGGGAAGCCAGCATGCCTCGATCTTGGCGTCCAGGCCGGCCAGTTCGTTGCGGTCACTCGTCAGAAGATCGAGGGCGTCCAGCCGATGGCAGGTGACGAGCTCATAGAAGCGGTTCGGGTGGCGGGGGTCTTCCCAGACCGAATGGGCGTGCCCCTCCACGCCGTTGAGGATCTCTTGCATCTCCCGGAGCAAGGTTAGGAATTCCCCGCGCCGGTCCGGTGCGATCTCGTATCCGAGCTGCATCAGGACCGTCCGCCCGGAAATCAGCGCTTTCCGGATCTGATCCTGGGTGATCCGCACCGGACGGCCGGCGGGTCTCGCGCCACCTTGGGAGCGGGCGATGAACAATCTGCGCGGATCTCCCTCGCCGTAATACGACGCCTGCCGCGCCCCGCGCCGATAGCCGGTCAGGCTCCCCAGCGAGAAGGCAATGATCACACCGCCCAGCAGGCCCAGCAGAAGGAACGACCGGTCCGCGAGAAAACCTTCCGGCCGGCCGGCGGGGATCAACGCCGCCGGACGCACCATGTCGCCGTTAAGCTTGTCGGTCCTGGTCGGACCTGGGCCCTCGGCGCGCAGAAGAAGACTCGCCTGGGCCACTCGGGCCAGGATGCGGTCTCCCAGGGCGCGCCGCTCCTCCGGCGAAACCTCTTGCGCCGTGTCCAGGCCGCTATAGAGTTCCGCCAAGCCTTGGACGTGAAGTCGGAGCGCCTCGGGTCCCTGCCGATGCACGTCCAGGACCGGCCGCGACAACTCGCGCTGCAGCGCCGCCTGATCGAACACGGTGGCGGCGGACGCAGCGTCCGCCCCGACCAGCGGAAGAACCAGCAGACCGCAGAGACAGCAAGCCCAGAGCTTCGCCATGTCCCGGCCACCCGGCCCCTGCAGCAAGGCCCTCTAGCAGGATGCTGAACAACCCGTATTCGCCCAGGCTGCTCAAAAAGGTCCAGATGCAAGGCGGCACCCATCCTGATCGGGCCGAGCGAGGCGTACTGGAGGTACGCCGCAGTGAGCCCGAGCGCGCCAACGCAGCAGATGGGCTTTTTTGAGCAGCCTGCTAAGCAAGGCCGAGCAACTTCTGGAGCTTCTCCCGATCAAAACCTACCACCGCCTCACCATCGATCACGGCCACCGGCGTGGCCCGAAACCCCAGCTTCACCAATTCCTGGAGCGCGGCCTGGTCCGCGCGGATATCTTTGGCCACGAACGAAACACCGTGTTGAGAAAGAAACTCTTTCTCTCGGTCACAGGCCCCTCACCCAGGTTGGGAGTACACGACTACGTTCTTCGCCATCGCACCCTCCACACAGACGAACGGTTGACCAATTCCCCGGCGCCGCGCGACACGCCGCAATCCCGGAAGGCACTATACGAGATTGGCCCGGTTCGGTCAACGAACGGGTGAACTCGGGTCGCAGCGTCTAAGCCGTTGTCAAAGAATAACTTGACCGGAGAATTTTGGGAACGGCATAAGGAGCCGTAACGAAATTACAACAAATGGACAAGCGATTTCGTAACGGCTCCTAAGCGTGTCCGCCCTTCTCCCCCTCGTGCGGCCAGGGGAGCTTGCCCTGGGCGCCAATTTTGCCCAGTTCTACATTCAGCAACGCGAGCACAGCAGGCTGGAGCTGCCGGTGCACGCGTTGCCGGAACAGGACGAAATCCTTCTGGGGCGGGTTGAGCCCCTTGAGAAGCGTCACGATGGCCGCGAGCGACCCCGAGAGATGCTTCGTCAGCGCGTCGAGAGACCCGAACTGCCAGGCCAGGACGTTCCCGCCCTCTTGCTGGGCTTTCTCCAGCTCGTCGACGAGCGCCTGCCCCAGGATGACCATGAGACGATCGGAGGTCTCCCGGATTTCCGGCTGCGTCCCCGTTTGGTCCATGGATTGTTTGGACATGACGATCTCCATGTTACCGCAGAACACACACGCGATCTCGCCGGCAGCCGACCGATCAATGGCGCGGCCGCTCGCTTCGCGCGATTTGCCGTTGCCGGGCGAGGAGGCGTCGGGATGGACGCCCGGCAAAGAGGGTAGCCCTGGAAAGAGGCTACCGGAATCCGGGCCGCGATGCAACGCCTGCGTGCAGAGAGCTTTTGCGCAAGCCGATCGATTCTTGCTATACTGCCCGAAATTCGCCGGCCCGACCGTGTCCGTCGGCACGGTCGGGCCGGAGCGTCACTGAGCCGTTGTCAAAGAATAGAGGAGACTGCCACATGGGGTGCCTGCAGGGGAAGATCGTCGTGGTGACGGGCGCGAGCAGCGGCATGGGGCAGGCCATCGCTGTCGGGTTGGCGGCGGAGGGGGCGAACCTCGGGCTGGTGGCGCGCCGGGCCGATCGGCTGGATGAGACGGCGGCGTTGGCCCGGGCCCGCGGGTCGGAGGTCCTCGTCTTCCCCGGGGATGTGGCCGACCCTGCGCTCGCCAAGCGAACGGTCGAAGAGACGCTGAGCCGCTTCGGCCGTATTCACATCCTCGTCAACAACGCAGGCGTCAACACCTTCCACCGGAACCTGGCCGATACCTCCGTCCCCGACTGGCGACGCGTCCTGGACACGAATCTCACCGGCGCGTTTCTCTTCACCCGGTACGCCCTCCCCCACATGCGTGCCGCAGGGACCGGCCACATCATCAACATCTCGTCCGGCGCGGGATTGACTCCGAGCGCGCCGGGTGGCGTCGCGTATTCGGCGTCCAAGCATGGCGTCCATGCGCTCACCGGCTCGATCAACCTGGAGGAGCGGCGCCACGGCATCAAAGCCTGCGTGATCGCCCCCGGCGAGGTGGACACGCCCAATCTGGACCTCCGGCCGCGCCCCCCCGCCAAGGCCGATCTGGCCCAGATGCTCAGGCCGGAAGATATCGCTGCCGCGGTCATTTACGTGGCGAGTCAGCCCGAACATGTCTCCATCGATCTGCTGGTGGTCACCCCGACGGTCCGGCGGAACTACCAGGCCGACTACGAGCAGTATGTCGCGGAGGGCCACACGAACGTCCCCCTGGATTGACCGGAGGTGATCAAATGAAGATTGCAGTCGCCATCGCCACCGAGGATGCCCTCCCCACGGCGTTCGTCGTCTTCCGCGGGATCGAGGAGAGCATCCGGAAAGCCGCCGAAATGGGCTACGACGGGATCGAGCTGGCCCTGATGGACAAGGACCAGGTGAGCGTGGAGCGGGTGGAGCGCCTGATCCGGGAATACGGCCTGGAGATCCCCGTCGTCTCCACCGGCCAGGTCTTCGCCGGGCACAAGCTCTGGCTCACCGATCCGGATGCGGCCAAGCGGCGGCGGGCCGTGGAGATCTTCAAGGGGCTGGTGGACGTCGCCGCGCGCTTCCAGGCCATGGTGAACATGGGGCGGGTGCGCGGCTTCATCGCCGAAGGGGAGACGGCCGAGCTTGCCGAGGGCCGCTTCGGCGAGGCGGTTCGCGAGATCGCCGCCTACGCGCGTCCCAAGGGGGTGGACCTGATCCTGGAGCCGGTCAACCGGTACGAGATCAACTTCATCAACAGCGTGGACGAGGGGGCGGCCCTCATGGAGCGGCTCGCCATCCCCGGGCTGAAGCTCATGCCGGACGTATTCCACATGAACATCGAGGACGTCTCGATCGAGGGCAACCTCACGAAGTACATCGCCCACATCGCCTACGTTCATTTCGCCGACAGCAACCGCCTGGCCCCCGGCTGGGGCCACCTCGATTTCGGCTCGATCGTGGGCGCGCTGAACGCGGTCGGCTACCGCGGCTGGACGTCGGTGGAGATCCTGCCCAAGCCGGACCCGGACTCCGCCGCCCGCCAGGCGATCCGGCATCTGCGGAAGTTCATCCCGAAGGAGGGGTAGCCCAAGAGCACCCGAACGAATTGGCCACAAGACGCACAAGAAGCACACCCGTTGAGGAATGCCTGCGGGCCATTACTTTGACGTTTGGCCCATACCTTGTGCCCCTTGTGCTTCTTGTGGCTCATCACGGAGGACGATATGGACCCGAAGACGATCCTGATCGGCAACGACCACGGCGGGTACGATCTTATCCCCCACGTCCTGAAGTTCCTGGGCGAGAAGGGCATTCCGGCGGAGCACGTCGGTTCCTATTCCGGCGAAATCGTCCGCTATCCGCATTACGCGGCACGGGTGGCCGGCGCCGTCTCGCGCGGCGAGATCGAGCGCGGGATCCTGATCTGCTCGACGGGCATCGGCATGAGCATCATCGCCAACCGCTTCAAGGGGGTGCGCGCGTCGCTGTGTACCAGCACGTACATGGGCAAGATGACCCGGGCGCACAACAACTCCAACCTGCTCTGCCTGGGTGGACGCATCACCGGGTATCTGGAGGCGCTGGACATCCTGGAGACCTGGCTCGCCACCCCCTACGACGGCGGCCGCCACGACATCTCGCTGGGCCTCATCGCCGAGGCGGAAGGAACGCTCTGCAATCCCGGCGGCTGGACGCCGGTCGGACCGATGAAATGACACCCACCATGGATGCCGATCCAGTCGGAGTCGGCGCGACCAAGATGCCAGGGCGATCTCGCGTCAGAGGCGAGACGGTCCGTCGAGCGGTTGGGTCGGCGCGAGCCCATCGACCGGCTTCCAACCATGCAGGACGCGTCGGGTCTCGGCGGTGAACGAAAAGTAGTTTCCGCCGCCGTTGGCGGGCTGGTCCCAGTTTCGACTGATTTCGAAGCCAGAGAGGTGGCAAAACAGCAACGTACCGACGGCGCCGTGGGATACGATGGCGATCGTTCCGGCGCTCCTGTCGGCGCTGATGATCGAGTCGACCGCACCACAGATTCGCCTCTGAGCGTTGACCGCGGGCTCCCAGCCCAACACCGATTCGCGTGGCCGCGCGAAGAACTGATTCGCGACTTCCTCGAACTCCGCCGGGGGCAGAAAGCCAGTGGATGACCTGTCGTTCTCTCCCAACTCGTGCACCTGCTGCGCGATCAGGGAACGGTGCGCGGCAAGAACCTGTGCACCGTCAATCGCCTTCTGCTCACGGCTGCAATAGATCGCACTGATTCCCCCGACCCACGGTTGTCTCAGCGACTCGCGCATCCGCCATAGCCCGCGGTCCGACAGCGGCCATTGCGGCACCGGCAGGTCGCGGGAGATCACGACGTTTGGGTGGGTGATGAAATAGACGAGTCGCGACATAGTTCAGAAGGGATCCTCCGCTGGAATCGCGCTGCGCCCCAAGGGCGTCGGCTTGATTGACCAGATCGCCTCAACTCTCGGCGGGCACCTTCCCTAACCACCACGCCAAGGCGATCACGATCAACACCGTGATCAGCGAACCGGCCGCCATCGCGTCGGCCGAGGGTGGCGGCGGCGCGACCGTCATACCAACGATAGTAAATCCCAGGGCCACCGCGCCCAGGGCGAACACACCGCACTTGGACCCGCGGGATATCGGCGCGCGCGGCAGATATAACCACAGGCCGGCCGCGACAACCAGACCCTCCACCGTCAGCGCCAGCGGGATGGCATCCCACAACCCCAAACCAACCATTCTCGATTGAGGCCCCGCAAGCGGCAGCTCCGGCGCATGAACGAGCGCATCGAGCAACCAGTGGGAGAATGCCGCCGCGCCGACGAGCGCGGCGGCGCGCAGCTTCATGCCGCCGGACCGTGGGAGCCACCAGTACGCCGCCAGAGCCGCGAACACTGACCAGGCCAGGCTTCCGAGAGACTGTGCGAGTACGGAAAGTTGAAGTGCGGCTGGTAGCTGGCGGCAAAGTCGGCCGGAATGGAAACCGACTCCCAGCCCAGCAAGATGAAGAGCCAGAGCACAGCATCCAGCAGCAGTGCCGCAGAAATCAGGACCCCGACATTGATGCGCCGGTCGGCTCGCCCGATGGCGAGCCCGGCACCGATATGGCCCGCAAACATCCGCACCTCCCGAGGCGATTCGCCGTGTCAAATGAGCGCCTCACCACCGGCTCGCCGGTTCGGCTCCGCTCGATGAAACAGCCGTCCGCGTATTATGCCATGGCTAGAGAGGACCTGCCACTCTCGGCAAGGGGCATTTGCGGGTCGCATGGTATGCCCCATTTCGCTCGGTCTCACGGCCCGCCTGCCACGGTGCGCACGCCCATGCCGGCGGGGTCCGGCAGGCGGGGGGCGATCATCGCACCACGCCTGTCAAGCTGTGTCGGAGGCACCGAATGAGGAAAGAAGACGGGCAGCGCGCGTCGGCGATTCGGGCCGCTCGCCGATCCTCCTTGACTTTGACACGGCCTTGGAGCCAGAATTTGTCGGCTACGATCCAAAGGCCATCGGTGAGAGGGGACGAAAGGGGGTGACGCGGACTCGCAGAGCGTCGTGGCGGTTCGCATTTTTTCCTCAGCAAAGGGGGTTACGCACATGAAGCGGATGCACTGGATGACTCTCGTGGCGGTGGTAGCCGCGCTTGGACTGGTCTTGGCCGCTGCCCCGACCTGGGCCGGCGCCAAGAAGGCGTACGAACAGGTCAACTGGAACAAGCCAAAGCCGATCGGCGAGCGGGTCGGCGGACAGAAGTACATCCTGCCGGACGGGTGGAAGGATGCGGTGAAGGGCGTCACCAAGATCAAGGTGTCGAATTTCGGCGCGCTGGAGCACGATCCCGCGACCGTGCAGAACGCCAAGGCCTTCGAGCAATTGACCGGCATCAAGGTCGAGCTGCTTGCCTGGGCGGAGCCACCGATCGTGGCAAAGACCGTGTCCATCTTTGCGGCCAAGAGTGCGTCGGTTGACATCATGTGCTACGACCACCCGACCACCTACATGCAGATGGTGGCTGGCGGCTGGCTCCACCCGATCGACGCGATCTGGAACGACCCGGGCGTGTGGAAGCTTTACGCACCGCCGACCAAGAAGGGCCTGACCGCGCCGGACGGGAAGATCTATGGCTCGATCGGCCAGGTCAAGACCATGATGCTGTTCTACCGGCCCTCCATCGTGTCGAAGCCGCCGGCGACCTGGACCGAACTGCAGGAGATCGCCAAGAAGGCGACCACCGAGAAGGTGTGGGGCTATGTCTTCTCCGCGGGCGGCGAGATGGACATCGTCTATCCGCTCCGCGACATGATCTACTCGCAAGGTGGTCGGATGGTGGAACTACAGAAGCAGCGGGTCACCGTCAACACGCCGGAGGGCAAAAACGCCTGGAAGATGCTCGCCGACATGGTGCTGACGGACAAGAGCGCGCCGTCCTCGGTGCTCGAGTATTCGTGGATGAGCGCGTCCGACATGTTTGCCATGGGCAAGGCCGCCATGGTGGTGACGCACACCGTGGACGCGAACCGCTTCCAGGACCCCAAGAAGGCCCCAAACATCCAGAACGACTGGGCCGTGGCCCCGCCACCGAAGTGGGATGCCTCCAAGCCGGATGAGTACCACGCCTCCTACTTCGACATCGACGGGTACATGATCAACAAGTACATCTCCGACCCCCAGAAGGCCGCGTCCATGCTGTTCCTCGACTACATGCGCAGCTACGAGGCGCATTATCGCGAGTTGATCGTCGAGGGCAACGAGTCCGCGGTGATCGCCGTCTACGACAACCCGGACGCCAAGAAGATCCCGGTGCCCGAGGCCCGCAAGGCCGCCATGAGCCGCGCCGTGCTGGAAACCTTCCCGCCCGCCGGCCGCATGCTTACCGATCTCATCAAGGAGCACTTCGCCTACGCCATCGGCGGAAAGATGTCCCCGGCGGAGTCGCTGGAGAAATGCCAGAAAGCGCTGGATGATGCGGCGGTGCCGGAATAGCCACCGACCGGAAACCCGATCCCCCCTCCCGCCGCGGCGGGAGGGGGGATCGTTTCGTCCCAACCAGGGGTAACCATGAACGCCAGCACCGGAAGCGCCGGGCGGTTTCGGCTCACCAATCCGCGCTACGGCCTTCTCCTCAACATTCCGGGCCTCTTGATCGTCCTCTTGTGGGTGGTGTTCCCCGCGCTGCTCCTCTTTGCGGTGAGCTTTCTCCGCTTCGACAACGTCAACCCGGTGAGCTTCGTCGGCTTCGGAAACTACCAGCGGCTCTGGAACTCGCGCGTCTTCGCCGTCAGCGTGGAGCGTGTCCTGGTGTTCAGCCTCGGCTCCACCGCGCTGACCGCGCTGGGCGGTCTGGTCCTGGCCATGTGTCTGAGCAATGTGAGGAAGGGCGGGGGACTCCTCCGCTCCCTGATGATCATCCCGTGGGCGGTGCCGGCGGTGGTCTCCGGCCTGATTTGGAAGTGGATGTTCAGCCCAGATTTCGGGGTGCTCAGTGACCTCTTGATGAAGGCGCGTCTCATCGCCAAGCCGCTCAGTATTTACAGCGACCCCTCGCTGGCCATGTGGGGTGTGATCATCGTGGATAGCTGGACCCGCATCCCGTTCATGGGGATCATCCTGCTGGCGGCGATCCTCAGCATCCCCGATCAGATCCACGAGGCCGCCCGCGTGGACGGCGCCGACACGGTGAAGCGCTTTCTCTACGTCACCCTGCCCATGATCCGGGGACCGCTCTTGATCGGCCTGATGATCACCACGATCTTCTCGTTCCGGACCATCGACCTGATCATCCCGCTGACCGCGGGCGGGCCGGGTCGCGCGACCTACGTGCTCGGCTATTACATCTGGGACCAGATCACCAAGTCGCTCAACTTCGGCCTCGGCGCCGCGGCCGGGGTCGTCCTGTTCCTCATCACCTCACTCATCACGGTGGTATTCGTCTACCTGCTCCGAGAAAAGTAGGCAGCCATGCGAGACCGCATCCTCGAAAGCAAGGCCTTGTCGTACAGCGTGGCCATCTTCGTCCTCTCCCTGATGATGATGCCGATCTACTGGACGGTGGTCACGGCGTTCAAGCCCGACACGGAAACCTACGTCTTTCCCCCGGTCTATTTCCCATCCAACCCCACCTTCGAGCCGTTTCGGCTCCTGTTCGAATCCTACCCCTTCATGGACTACGTCGCCAACTCGCTGATCGTCACCGTCTCGACGACCCTCATCGTGACGGTCATCAGCATGATGGCGGCCTACGGCATCAGCCTCTACCCGTTCCGGGGCGGGAAACTCATGCTCCTTTTCCTGCTCGCGACCCGCATCATCCCCCCGCTCTCGCTCCTGCTGCCGTTCTACCTGGTCGTCAGCTACCTTGGCCTGGTGGATACGGTCCTCAGCATGATCATCGCGAACATCTACCTCACCTATCCGTTCGCCGTCCTGATTATGAAGGCGTTCTTCGACAACTTCCCCCGGGAGATCATCGAGTCGGCGATCGTGGACGGCTGCAGCCGGACGGGTGCCCTGTTCCGGATCGTCCTGCCCGTGGGCGCGCCGGGGATCGCCTCGGCCGGGATCATCACCTTCCTGTGGACCTGGAACGAGTTCATCTACGCCTTCGTGTTCACCTCCACCCCGAAGGCGCAGCCCGTCACGGTGGGTTCCTTCGACGCCATCGGCGACGTCTTCGTCCACTGGAACCAGATGTGCGCCGGCGCCCTGGTGGCCGCGCTTCCCGGCATCATCTTCGTCTTTGTCGCCCAGAAATACCTGATCGCCGGCCTGACCTCGGGCGCCGTCAAGGCCTGAATTCACCGCGACCGAGAGGTGGCGGCGCCGAAGCGGCAGGGATGCGGGCAGAGGTCGTACCCGCCGGTATCCTTGCCGACGATGCTGCCGCACGCTTTCCGCTGGCCCGCGTCCTGGAGATAACCTCGACCCTCTTCAGAACACAGGAGGGATCACGGGTCCGCAACGGGGGGAAAGAGGGGAAACCGACGTTAGCGGGCGCGGCTGCTCGCGATCGCCCGATCCGACGAAATGGCATAGCAGTAACGGCAGCCGTGGGAGCAGGTATCGTAACTCCCGATGTCTTTGCTGACGATGCAGCCACACTCCTTCCGCTGGCCTTTGTCTTTGAGACCATCCCGCACGTCATCCGGCCCCAGAAAACGCATCAACTCTGCGTCGTGACCGAAAACGCGCGCCAGCAGCTTGTCGTCGATGCACTTGCTCCGGCCTATTCCAAGGTCCGTCAGGTCGATCGCTTCCGCGCAGGTCGCGATGGCGAGTCCCCATGGCCGTGCCGCAACGACCAGCTTCTCGGCGAGTTCGCGCATCTCGCCCCACGTCAGCTCCCGACAGCCCTTTCCCGATCGCCGCAGCCGGGTGCGAACCTTGGCGTACCGCTCGATATCCGCGAAGGCGATGACGAGTTTCTCGGAGAACGATTGGACGCACTCCCCGACCCGCACCACGCGCTCGACCAATCGGTCCACATCCAGCCCATCCGCCAGAAGTAGCGGATCATACCGCCACACGACTCTTTCCTTGCCGATGGCCTGCGACAGCTCCCGGAAAGTGGCGATTCGCTCCGCCACCGGCGGCACACCTGGCTCCAACCCCTCAACCTCAAAGTCGTTGAGCGTGAACTGGAAGTAGTAGCCGATCCCGCGCCGATCCAGCTCGGCCAGGTGCGGCAGCAACGGCCGCGGGTCCTTGCTCCAGAACACGATCGCGCGGGTCCTGGCAAAAGAAATGAACTGCGGTGTTCCGTTGAACGGGTTCGTCCACTTCGTATACCCAGCCTGCAGGCGCCGGACGAACCATTCCACGTGAAAAGCGGGGATGTCGGTCCGCCGACTGGCCGACACGATCACCGGCGCGACGGCCTCGACGCTGCGGCCATTCTCCGTTCGGATCGAGACCTTGCTCCAACCCTTGAAGGCCATCCCCGGCTCGCCCCCTTCCGTCGCGCGAATCGTAGGCGGTGAACCGCAGGCCGGTCAAATGAAAACTCCCACCGGAGGTCGCCCTCCGGTGGGAGTGAGTGTTGCGGATCGTGCCGGGTCGTCTTGGCGCCTACTTCCCTTCCTTCATCGCCGGGATGCGCATCGCGTAGAACGAGCGCCAGACGAAGACCGTGGAGGCCAGGAAGAAAAGCAAAGCGGCCACGTAGCTGGTGGTGGCGGGTAACTCGATCGCCAGCTCGACGGCCAGGAGACCGAAGAGGGTGGTGAACTTGATGATCGGGTTCATGGCCACCGAGGAGGTGTCCTTGAAGGGGTCGCCCACCGTGTCGCCGACGACCGTGGCGGCGTGGAGCTCGGTGCCCTTCATGTTGAGCTCGGTCTCGACGACTTTCTTGGCGTTGTCCCAGGCGCCGCCGGCGTTGGCCATGAAGATCGCCTGGTACAGGCCGAAGATCGCGATCGAGATCAGGTAGCCGATGAAGAAGTAGTGGTTCACGCAGGCGAAGGCCAGCGTGCTGAAGAACACCGCCAGGAAGATGTTGAACATCCCCTTCTGGGCGTACTGGGTGCAGATGGCGACGACCTTCTTCGAGTCTTCCACCGAAGCCTTCTCGCCGCCCCCTTCCAGTTTGATGTTGCGCTTGATGAACTCCACGGCCCGGTAGGCGCCGGTGGACACCGCCTGGATAGACGCGCCGGAGAACCAGTAGATCACGGCGCCGCCGGTGATCAAACCCAGCAAGAAGAGCGGGTTCAGGATCGAGAGCCCCTTGGCCACATCCGCCGCCCCAAACATCTTCTCCAGCACCTGGATGATCGAGAAGATCAGGGTCGTGGCGCCGACCACCGCGGTGCCGATCAGCACCGGCTTGGCCGTGGCCTTGAACGTGTTGCCCGCGCCGTCGTTCTCTTCCAGATACATCTTGCCGTTCTCGAAGTCCGGCTTGAACCCGAACTCTTTCTGGATCTCCTTCGAGATGTTGGGCAGCGTTTCGATGGTCGAGAGCTCGTACACGGACTGGGCGTTGTCGGTGACCGGGCCGTAGGAATCGACTGCGATCGTCACCGGGCCCATCCCCAGGAAGCCGAAAGCCACCAGGCCGAAGGCGAAAATCGCCGGCGCGACCATCAGGGCGCCGAGCCCGAAGGTGCTCACGCCATAGGCGACCGACATCAAGAAGATGATCGCCAGACCCATCCAGTAGGCGCTGAAGTTTCCGGCGACCAGACCGCTCAGGATGTTGAGGGAGGCGCCGCCCTCGCGGGAGGCCGAGAGGATCTCGCGCACGTGGGCCGAGTTCGTCGAGGTGAAGATCTTGACGAACTCGGGGATCACGGCGCCGGCGATGGTGCCGCAGGTGATGATGGTGGAGAGCTTCCACCAGATCGTCCCGTCGCCCACATTGGGGATCAGGATCGCCGACAGGATATAGGTCATGACGATGGACACGATGGAGGTCAGCCACACCAGCGTGGTCAGGGGGGTCTCGAAGTTGAACTTGGAGGCGTTGCCGAACTTGGCCTTCGCCCAGGCCCCATTGAGGCAGTAGGAAAGCGCGCTCGTGATGATCATGCCGATGCGCATCACGAAGATCCAGACCAGGAGCTGGATCTGGACCGTGGGATCCTTGACCGCCAGCAGGATGAAGGTGATCAGCGCCACGCCCGTGACGCCGTAGGTCTCGAAACCGTCGGCGGTTGGGCCGACCGAGTCGCCCGCGTTGTCGCCCGTGCAGTCGGCGATGACGCCGGGGTTGCGCGCGTCGTCTTCCTTGATCTTGAAGACGATCTTCATCAGGTCGGAACCGATGTCGGCGATCTTGGTGAAGATGCCGCCGGCGATACGGAGGGCCGCGGCGCCCAGCGATTCGCCGATGGCGAAGCCGATAAAGCACGGACCGGCCGACTCGCCCGGAACGAAGAGCAGGATGAAGAGCATCAGGACGAGCTCGACGCTGATCAGCAGCATCCCGATGCTCATGCCGGCCTGCAGCGGGATGGCCATGGTCGGGAAGGGCTTGCCGCCGAGGCTGGCGAAGGCCGTCCGCGAGTTGGCCAACGTATTGATCCGGATCCCGAACCAGGCCACGCCGTAGCTCCCCAGGATTCCGACGATGCTGAAGAGGATGATCAGGAAGACCCGGTCCGCCGAGAAGTGCAGCAGAAACCCGAAGTACACCACCATGATGACCGCGATGAACGCCCACAGGATGGCGATGAACTTTCCCTGGGTGATCAGGTAGGTCTTGCAGGTCTCGTAGATGAGCTCGGAGATCTCCCGCATGGCCTTGTGGACCGGGAGCTTGCGGATCTGTGTGAACTGGGCGAACCCGAAGATCATCCCGCCGATGCAGATGATGAGCCCGAACAAGAGCAGGTTGTGTCCGGACATTCCGACGAAATTGACCGACCCCAGATCGGGGATCGTCAAATCCGCCTCACCTGCCCCTGCCGCGGTGGCGAAGAGCGATACCGCCAGCGCCACCATCCCCGCCAGGATGGTCGGTACCCGGTGCCGGCTTCCGCCAGAAACGCTTCCAGATGAAGGACTGAAACAGAGACTGCCCATGAGACCCTCTCCTTGACGCAAGAGTTACGGAAAAAGAGCCGACGTGGCCTCTGACTTAGAGCGTATGCGACACCAGACAACCAAGGGAGCCGTGGGACTCGATCGGCTGACCGTTCGGTTTGCCGAAAGGGGGGACGCCAGGTGCGGCCTCGGCCCCGGGCGAGGGCGGATGCTAACAATAGCGGGCGGCCGTGTCAAGGTTTCACCGCCGCGGCCTGGCCGCCGCACCCCATTTGTTTGGAGTTACGGAAGGGTGGCGCTCTCGCCCTCCCGCTCCGCCCTCCGGACCCTCCGTCCAATTCCATTTGACAGCCCTGGGGGGCCGCCCTATCCTACCGTTGCGGTCGGCATCCGCACGCACGGGAGGGGATCTCCGCTCGTACATGGCAGACACACAGCAGATCGAGGCGAAGCGCTTGGCCCTAGCCGCCGGGCCGGAGATGCAGGGACTTTTCGGCCGGGGCGACGAGCATGCCCGGCTTCTCGAGGACGCCCTGCGCGTTCGATTCGTCGTGCGGGACGGGATGCTGACGATCTCGGGAAACGACGAGAACGTGGCTCTCGCCCAGCAGGTCGTGAATGAACTGGTGGGACTGGTTCGCCAGGGCCGCCCGGTCGGCAGCCAGGAGGTCCGGCTGGCCGTCCGCCATTTCAGCGAGAAGACAGCGGATACCTTCCGCGAGGTCCAGGCCGAAACCATCGAGGTCTCTCCCAAAAAGCGGCCCGTCCGCCCCAAGAGCCCCGGACAGGTCCGATACGTCCAGGCGATTCGGAAGAACGATATTGTCTTCGGCATCGGACCGGCGGGGACCGGCAAGACCTACCTCGCCATGGCCATGGCCGTCTCCGCGCTGCTGCACAAGCAGGTATCCCGGATCATCCTGGCTCGGCCGGCGGTCGAGGCCGGGGAAAAACTGGGATATCTTCCGGGTACGCTGGCCGAGAAGATCAACCCCTACCTCCGACCGCTGTATGACGCCCTCTACGACATGTTGGAGGCCGAGCGCGCGGCGCGCCTGATGGAGCAAGGAACCATCGAGATCGCCCCGCTGGCGTTCATGCGGGGCCGAACGCTGAACGAGTCGTTTATCATCCTGGACGAGGCCCAGAACACCACGTCGGAGCAGATGAAGATGTTTCTCACCCGACTGGGGTTCGGCTCCCGGGCGGTCATCACCGGCGATATTACGCAGGTGGACCTGCCCGCCGGCCGGGTGTCCGGCCTCATCGAGGTCCGCGCCGTGCTCAAGGATGTCCCGGGGATTCGTCTCATCCATTTCAGCGAAGAGGACGTCGTCCGCCACGAACTGGTGCAGCGCATCGTCCGGGCGTACGAGGCCTATCAGGGGCCCCCCGCAGAGCCAGGGGCGTAGCCGCGTGGACATTCGTTTCTCCGACAAGATCCTCCGGCCTGAATTCCCCGACCGTGCGGTGCCGCCTGCCCCCAAGGGTTCGCGACTCCTGGCGCCGTTGCGCCGTGCCGTTTTCCGCCTGGAACAGCAGCGCTGGTTCCTCCCGGCGGCCACGGTACTATTCCTGTTGGTCACGGTCGAAATCCTGACCTCCAATCTTACCCTGCCGTTGGGGATCTGGTCGGTCGTGGGGATCTTCCTCCTGGTGGCGTTCCTCCTGGCGGCGCTCTACGCGTATGTACGCGGCTTGCAGCCCAAGGAGGTCGCCCGCTCCCGCAGCCTGCTCCTCCTGGGGACGATCCTGTTGGTGGTCTTGGTTCTCGTCCGTCTCGGCCTGGTGATGGCCGCCTCGTTGAGCCAGACGTTCCCGCACCTTCCCTTCTCCGCGCTGCGGGCGGCCCTCCCCGTGCCCCTGGGCGGCGTCCTCCTCACCGTGCTGTTCAACGCCCGCCTGGCGTTCGCCGGATCGCTGAGCCTCACCATCCTGGCCGGCCTGATGCTGGGCGCGCCGCTCCAATATTTCATGCTGGCGTTCGTCGGCAGTCTCGTCGGGATCTTCGTCCTGGTGCACCGGCACGAACGCACTGCCTTCTTCCGCGCCGGAGGAGCGATCGGGCTCGCCAACGCCTATACCTTGGTTGCCTTTGCCCTGGTGGAGGGCGCCACGGGGACGCTCGTCGCCGACATCGTCGGGGGTTTCGCGAACGGCCTGATCGTCGCCGTGGTTGCCACCGGGCTGCTGCCGCTCCTGGAGCAGCCCTTCGGCCGGACGACGGCCTTCACCCTGCTGGAGTTGTCGAACGTCAACGCCCCAATGCTCAAGCATCTGATCCTGACTGCCCCCGGAACATACCACCACAGCACCATGGTCGGCACCCTCGCCGAGGCTGCCGCCGAGGCGGTCGGGGCCAACGCCCTCCTCTGCCGCGTGGGGGCCTATTACCATGACATCGGGAAGACCCGGCACCCGACCTATTTCATCGAAAACTCCCCGGACGCCAGCGACCGGCACCAGAAGCTGGCCCCCAGCCTGAGTCGCGCCATCGTGATGTCCCATGTCAAAGAGGGGATCGAGATGGCGCGGGAGTACGGTCTGCCCGACGTCCTGGTGGATATGATCCCTCAGCACCACGGCACGCGCCTGGTGAGCTTCTTCTATCAGCGCGCCAAGGAGGCCGCGGACCCGGGACTCCAAGCGATAAACGAGGAAGATTATCGATATTTGGGACCGAAACCTCAGACCCGGGAGGCCGCCATCCTGATGCTGGCGGACGCGGTGCAGGCCGCCACGCACACGCTCGCGGACCCGACGCCGGCTCGCCTCCGGGGGGCGGTGCAGAAGATCATCAACGCGATCTTCGTGGACGCGCAACTGGACGAATGCGATCTCACGCTCCGCGACCTGCATCTCATCGCCAACAGTTTCGTCCGGATCCTGACCGGCTTTTTCCATCACCGGATCGAATATCCGGACGGGGGTCCGGAGGAAGCCGCCAAGAAGCGAAGCGAAAATGGCGATCAGTCTCAGAAACCGGCAACAGAAGGTTCCCGTCGAAACGGCCCGGCTAAGAAGGGTGGCGCAAAAGACTCTGGACGCGCTGGGGCGCCCGACGGCGGATTGTAGCGTGGTGGTGGTGGATGACGCCGCGATCGCAACCTTGAACCGTGCCTATCGCAGGGTCGCCGGACCCACCGACGTCCTGGCGTTTCCCATGACCGAGGGCGCTTTCGCCGAGCTCACCCCGGACTGTTTGGGCGACGTCGTCATCTCGGCGGAAACCGCCGCTCGACAAGCGCGCTGGGGTGATGTCCGGACGGAGCTCGCCCTGCTCCTCGTCCACGGGATCCTCCACCTCGTCGGGTACGACCACGGGACGGCTCGCGAGCGCCGGCGAATGTGGCAGCAACAGGAGGCCATCCTAGCGACATGCGGGATCCCGGTGCCCGGCGGTTGGGCAAGCCGACCGGCCGACGCATGAACGGGATGCGCTCCTCCGGTTGGCAGTTCGCCGCGATCGCCGCGGTTGTCCGGCTCCTTCTCCCGCACCCCGCCGGCGCCGGGGACGCGTCGTTCGGTCTGCAGCTCGCGCCGAGTCAGCTGAAGCAAGGCGGGGTCGCGGTCCTGCGCATCCGTGGAACGGCGCCGGGGGAGCCGGTGCGAGTCCGCGTGGGGGATCGCGAGATGGTGTCCGTCCCGACCGCGGTGGACGCACCCCGAGTCCTCTGGATCGGAGTGGATCTGGAGGAGGCGCCGGGACCGAGGGAGATCGTCGCCGAGGGAGTCGGCGTCGCCGGCCGACCGGCGACCGCCAGGGTTCGTCTGCTCGTGGTCGGCGGTGGGTACCCGGTTCAGCGTCTGACCGTTCCCCGATCGTTCACGGAACTGGACGCGGCCACGCTGGAGCGCGTGGCCAAGGAGAAAGCGACGCTGGATAGGCTGTGGGAGACGGCGACGGCGCCGCGTCTCTGGCGCGGCCCGTTCCGGTTGCCCCTGGACGGATCGCCACGCGCCGCCGGCTTCGGCCTGAAGCGCATCATCAATGGCGAGCCGCGCGCGCCGCACACCGGCGCGGACTTCTCCGCCCCCGCGGGGGCTCCGGTGCTGGCGGTCAACGCTGGCATGGTGGTTCTGGCGGAGGAGCATTTCTTCGCGGGGAATTCGCTGGTCCTGGATCACGGCGAGGGGCTGTACACCATGTACTTTCACCTGCAGGAGAGCGTGGTGCGTCCGGGCCAGCGCGTGGGTACCGGAGAGATGCTCGGCCGCGTGGGCAGCACCGGGCGCGCCACCGGGCCCCATCTCCACTGGGGTGCCCGGCTGTTCGGCGCGCGCATCGATCCGGAGGAGCTCCTCCGGATCGCGCCGGAGTAGTCGAGCAGTCGATCGGTTGATTAGTCGATTGGTGGATTGTGTTACCGAGCACCATCGACTCTCACAACTCATGATCTTTCGACTACTTGACGACCTGGCCACTCGACCCATTGACCGAATGACGAATTGACGAGTTGACCAATTGCCAACGACCAACAGTGAGACGCCGTTCCGCTCCGGCTACGTGGCCATCGTTGGGCGGCCCAATGTAGGGAAGTCGACCCTCATCAACCGCCTCGTGGGGCAGGACCTTTGCATCGTCTCCCCGCGTCCGCAGACCACCTGGCACCGGATCCTCGGCATCAAGAACCTTCCCGGGGCACAGATACTCTTCCTCGACACCCCTGGGATCCACCAGTCCAACGCCTTGTTCAACCAGAACCTGTTCCGCGCCGCCGAGCGAGCCCTGGCGGACGCGGACGTCATCGTGTGGGTGATCGACGCGACGGAGGCCGAACACCCGGACGATGCGCTCATCCTGGAAACCATCCGGCAGCAGAAACCGAACACGCCCGTCCTGTTGGTCCCGAACAAGGTGGATCGCATCTCCAAGCCGCTGCTCTTGCCGCTCATCGCCCGCTGGCAGTCGGTATACGGCTTCGCCGAGATCGTCCCCATCTCCGCACTCAAGGGTGACAACGTGGGCCGGCTGGAGCAACTCCTGCCGTCCTTCTTGCCCTTCGGACGGCCTTTCTACCCCGACGAGGATCTCAGCGACCGCCCGGAACGGTTCTTCATCGCCGAGACGGTGCGCGGCCAGGTCTTCCGCCTGCTGCGGCAGGAACTCCCCTACGCCGTTGCGGTGGAGGTTGAGGCCGTGCGGGCGCGGGAAGGAAGGGATCTCACCGATGTCGAGGCCACCATCTACGTCGAAAAGGATTCTCAGAAGGCCATTATCATCGGCACCGGCGGGACGATGCTGAAGCGCATTGGCGTGGCGGCCCGCCCCGCCATCGAGGAACTGCTGGGCACACAGGTCTTCCTGAAGCTCCACGTGAAAGTGGACGAGGCCTGGCGGAAGGACCCGAGTGCGCTGCGCCGCCTGGGCTACCTTGAACCCTGACGACCGATTGTGGAATTCGGGGTGCGGAATTCGGAATGAATCTCGCATTCCCCATTCCGCATTCCGCATTGGAACATGCCCCTACACACCACGGAAGCCATCATCATCGGGGGTCACGACCTAGCAGAGGCCGATCGGATCGTGGTCTTCTACACCAAGACGTCCGGAAAAGTCCGCGCCGTCGCGGAAGGGGTCCGACGCATCCGGAGCAGGTTCGGCGGCCACGTTCAGCTTTTCTGCCAGGGGCGGCTCGTCTACTTCGAGCGTCCCAACAAGACCCTGCACAAGGTGAACGAGTTTTCCGGCGTTCGACCTCATCACCTCCTGCGCGAGGATCTCGACCGGATCGCGCTGGCCTCGGTGGCGGTCGAGGCGGTGGCCCTGGGGGTCGAGGACAGCGACCCCTTCCCCGACCTCTATCAACTGCTGGCGGAGGCCCTGGACCACCTTGAGGCGGCCGACCGGCCCGCCGTGGTCCTCCAGGGGTTTCTGCTCCACCTGCTCCGCCTGCTCGGGTACCGCCCGGAACTCTCCGAGTGCGTCCGCTGCCGGATTCCGCTCCCCGCGCGCCCCCAAACGTATCTCAGCCCCGCCAGCGGGGGCGCTGTCTGCGCCTCCTGCCGCTCCGGCGCCGCCGACGCCTTCGCGGCGTCGGGGGAATCCCTGGGATTCCTGCGCGGAGCGGGCGGATCCACGTTCCGCCTGATGGACCGGATCGCGCTGCCGCCTGCCACCCTGCGGGAGGTCACGGAGACCATCCAGGCCTTTCTTCGTCAGGTGTTAGGCCGCCCCCTGCGGTCGGCGGACTTCCTGGGTCGTCTCTAACCCCCGATCAATGCGGCCCTTTGGCTCTCTGAGCGGGCATTTTCCCTTGACACTTCACACCGAGATTTGTTAGTTTTCTGGTTTGCGTTTTCCCTCAGAACCGGTTTGGAGGGTTGTTCATGACCTTTCAGGAGCTGGTCCTCGCCCTGGAGAGCTACTGGGCGAAGTGCGGCTGCGCGATCCTGCAACCATATGACGTGGAACTTGGCGCCGGGACCATGAACCCGGCGACGTTTCTCCGCGTGCTCGGCCCTGAGCCCTGGAACGTCGCGTACGTGGAACCCTCCCGCCGCCCCGCCGATGGTCGGTACGGAGAGAACCCGAATCGCCTCCAGCACTACTATCAGTATCAGGTGATCCTGAAGCCATCACCGGCCAATATCCAAGAGATGTATCTCAAGAGCCTGCAGAGCTTCGGCGTCGACCCCATGCGGCATGACATCCGTTTCGTCGAGGACGACTGGGAAGCCCCGACCCTCGGGGCGTGGGGCCTTGGCTGGGAGGTCTGGTTGGACGGCCTGGAGATCACTCAGTTCACCTATTTCCAGCAGGCGGGTGGGATCGAGGTCCGGCCGGTGGCCGGGGAAATTACCTACGGGATCGAGCGCATCGCCATGTTCCTGCAGGGGGTGGACAATGTCTACGACCTCAAATGGAACGACACGCTCAGCTATGGCGACGTGCACCACCAGAGCGAGGTGGAGTGGTCGGTTCACAATTTCGAGGCGGCGGACGTCGCCTTGCACCTCCGCTTGTTTGACGAGTACGAGCGGGAGTCGCGCGCGTTGATCGAGCGCGGCCTGGTCCTTCCGGCCTACGACTATTGCTTGAAGTGCTCCCATGCCTTCAATATCCTGGACGCGCGGGGGGCGATCAGCGTGACCGAGCGCACCCACTACATCGGGCGTGTGCGCGCCTTGGCTCGCCGGGTGGCCGAGGCGCACCTGAAGCAGCGCGAGGAGATGGGTTTCCCGCTCCTGAAAGGTCAGCGGTAAGATGGGTCGCGCGCGGCCGGGTCCCGGATGAACCTCGGCGGACGCGGGCCGTCCACGAGTCGTCAATTCCGCACCCCGAGGCGACGACAGCGCCAAAGGACACTATGGGCAAGGAACTGCTCTTCGAGATCGGCACGGAGGAGATCCCCTCCGGCTACCTCCCGCCTGCGCTGGAGGAACTGAAGGCCGCGGCGCGCCGCCTGTTCGGCGAGCAGCGGCTGGCCTGCGACACGATCCGCACGCTGGGCACGCCGCGCCGCTTGGTCCTCTTCGTGGATGGCCTGGCGGAGCGCCAGGCGGACGTGCGCCGAGAGGTGATTGGGCCGCCCAAGGCGGTGGCCTTCGACGCCGAGGGACGGCCGACCAAGGCCGCCGAGGGATTCGCCCGGGCCCAGGGGGTCGCCGTCGAGTCCTTGCAGGTTCGCGCGCTGGAGCGTGGTGAATATGTGGTCGCTCTCCAGGAGGAGCAGGGCGGCCGCGCCCGCGACGTTCTGGCGACGGCCCTGCCGAGATTGCTCGGCATGCTCTCCTTCCCCAAGTTCATGCGTTGGGGTGAGGGCGCGATCCGCTTCGTCCGTCCCATCCGGTGGTTGCTGGCGATCTTCGATGGTCGGGTGGTACCGTTCGCGGTGGACGGCCTCGCGACCGACGGCAAGACCTACGGCCACCGCTTCCTGGCCCCGCGCGGTGCCCGCGTGCGCAGCTTTCAGGAATACCTCGACGTTCTCGAGAGTCGGTTTGTGATCGTCGACCCGGCCCGCCGCCGGGAGATGGTGCGCGCTCAAGCGACCGAGGCCGCCGCGAACGTCAAGGGCCGCCCGGTCCTGGACGAGGCCCTGGTGGAGTCGGTGGCCGACCTCGTCGAATTCCCCACCGCGGTCTGCGGCGCCTTCAAGCCGGAGTACCTGGAGCTCCCGCGCGAGGTCATCGTGACCCCGATGCAAAAACACCAGCGTTACTTTCCGGTGGTGGACGCCATCGGGAATCTGCTCCCGTACTTCGTGACCATCTCCAACATGCAGGCCAAGGACATGGAGCTGATCCGCCAGGGCAACGAGCGCGTCCTGCGCGCCCGCTTGAACGACGCGGAGTTCTTCTTCCGCGAGGATCGGAAGCGCCCGCTGCCCGACCGGCTCCCCGAGCTGGACCACATCATCTTCCAGGAAAAGCTGGGATCGGTGGCCGACAAGGTCCGACGGCTCCAGCACCTGGCCGCCTGGATCGCGGAGCGCGTGGACCCCGCCGCTCGCACCGCTGCCGGGCGGGCCGCCCTGCTCTGTAAGGCGGACCTTCCGACCAACATGGTCAAGGAGTTCCCCAACCTGCAGGGAACCATGGGTCGGGAATACGCCCGCCTCTCGGGCGAGCCGCCCGAGGTCTGCCAGGCGATCGAGGAGCATTATCTGCCTCGCTTCGCCGGCGACCGCCTCCCCGCCTCCGGCGTGGGGGCCGCGGTGGCGTTGGCGGATCGGCTCGACTCCATCGTGGGCTGCTTCGGCATCGGGCTCGTCCCCACCGGCTCCGAGGACCCGTACGCACTGCGGCGTGCGGCGCTGGGGGTGGTGCAAATCATCCTCCAGCGGGGGTGTCGCCTCCTCCTGAACGAGGCGGTGGCGTGCGCCCAGGCGGGCTACGGCGCGGCCGGACCGGACGCCGAGGCGGTCCGGCAGGCAGTCCTGGATTTTCTGCGCGGCCGGACCCACGCTGTTCTGGCGGAACGCGGACTGCCCGGGGACGTGTTGGAATCGGTCCTCTCGGCCGGCTCAGACGACGTGGCGGACGTCGCCCGGCGCGCCGAGGCGCTGGCGATCCTCAAGCGCGAGGCGGATTTTGGCGAACTGGCGGTCGCCTTCCGACGAGTGGTGGGGATCATCCCGCGTGGGTTCGACCGGCCGGTCGAGGTGAGCCGTCTGGTGGAGGGGGCCGAGCGCGCGCTGCATGCCCAGGCCCTCGAGTTGAAAGGGGAGGTGGAGCGGCTGGTGGCCGCCCAGGATTACCTGGGTGCGCTGCGGCGCATCGTGGCGCTCAAGCCGATGGTGGACATGTTCTTCGAGGAGGTGCTGGTCATCGGACCGGATGAGGCGCTGACCCAGAATCGGTTCGCGCTCCTCAAGACGGTCGGGGACTTGTTCGCACGTATCGCGGACTTCACGAAAATCAACGGGTAGGGGGACATCGGAGGAATCTATGGCAACGGCAAAAAAGTGGGTCTACTTTTTCGGGAACAAGAAGGCAGAGGGTCGGGCGGAGCAGAAGAACCTCCTGGGCGGTAAGGGCGCCAACCTGCACGAGATGACCCGCTTGGGCATCCCGGTGCCGGCCGGCTTCACCATCACCACGGAGGCCTGCATCTACTACACCACCAACAAGATGCAATACCCGCAGGGGATGTGGAAGCAGGTCGAGGACGCCCTGAAGAAGCTGGAGAAGGCCATGGGGGCCTCCTTCGGCGACCCGAGCAACCCGCTCCTCGTCTCCGTCCGCTCCGGCGCCCGGGTGTCCATGCCCGGGATGATGGACACCGTCCTGAACCTGGGCCTGAACGACACCAGCCTGAAGGGGCTCATCGCCCGGACCAAGAACGAGCGCTTCGCGTACGACTCGTATCGCCGCTTCATCCAGATGTTCAGCGACGTGGTGATGGGGATCGAGAAGCCGGTCTTCGAGCGGCTGATCGAGGCCCAGAAGCACGCCAAGAAGGTGAAGCTGGACACCGAGTTGACCGCCCAGGACCTGAAGGAGCTGGTCGATCTCTTCAAGCGGGTGTTCAAGGACAAGACCGGCAAGGAGTTCCCGCAGGAGCCCAAGGAGCAGCTCAAGTACGCCATCAACGCCGTGTTCGGCTCCTGGGACAACCAGCGGGCCGTCACCTACCGCAAGCTGAACAAGATCCCCGGCGACTGGGGCACCGCGGTCAACGTCCAGGCCATGGCCTACGGGAACATGGGCGAGAACTCGGGCACCGGCGTCGCCTTCACGCGGGATCCCGGTACCGGTGAGAAACGCTTCTTCGGCGAGTACCTGATCAACGCCCAGGGCGAGGACGTGGTGGCCGGCGTGCGCACCCCGGTGCCCATCGCCGAACTCAAGAAGCAGATGCCCAAGATCTACGCCGAACTCGAGGCGATCTACAAGCGGCTGGAGAAGCACTACCGCGACATGCAGGACATCGAGTTCACGATCCAGGACGGCAAGCTGTACATGCTGCAGTGTCGGGTCGGGAAGCGCACCGCGGCGGCGGCCGTGAAGATCGCCGTGGACCTGATGAAGGAGAAGCTGATCAGCAAGGAGGAGGCGGTCTTGCGCGTCTCCCCGGGTCAGCTCGACCAGCTCCTGCACCCCCGCGTGGATCCCTCGGTCAAGCCGCAGAAGATCGCCAAGGGCCTGCCGGCGTCGCCCGGCGCGGCCGTCGGCAAGGCCGTGTTCACCGCGGCCGAGGCCGAGGAGATGGCGGCCAAGGGGGAGCGCGTCGTCCTGGTGCGCCTCGAAACCTCGCCCGAGGACATCGGCGGGATGAACGCGGCCCAGGGCATCCTGACCGCCCGCGGCGGCATGACCTCCCACGCGGCCGTGGTGGCCCGGGGCATGGGGAAGCCGTGCGTGGCCGGCTCGAACGACATCACGGTGTACGAGGAACACGGCTACTTCTTCGCCAAGGACCTCAAGGTCCAGCGCGGCGAATACATCACCCTGGACGGCAGCACCGGCGAGGTCATGCTGGGCGAGGCCAAGCTGATCCAGCCGGAGATGTCCGGCGATTTCTCCACCCTCATGTCCTGGGCCGACAAGACTCGGAAGATCGGCGTGCGCGCCAATGCCGACACCCCGAAGGACGCCAAGGTGACCATGCAGTTCGGCGGCGAAGGCATCGGCCTGTGCCGGACCGAGCACATGTTCTTCGAGGGTGATCGGATCGACGCCGTCCGGGAGATGATCCTGGCCAACGACCTGGAAGGCCGCAAGAAGGCTCTGGCCAAGCTCCTGCCCATGCAGAAGCAGGATTTCAAGGGCATCCTGGGGATCATGGGCAACCTGCCCGTGACCATCCGCACCCTGGACCCGCCGCTGCACGAGTTCCTGCCCAAGACCGAAGAGGACATGCAGGACCTGTCCAAGAAGAGCGGCATGACGGTCGAGCGGATCAAGGCCAAGGTGGACAGCATGCACGAGTTCAACCCCATGCTGGGCTTCCGCGGCTGTCGCCTGGGAATCGAGTACCCCGAGATCACCGAGATGCAGGCTCAGGCCATCTTCGAGGCCGCCTGCGAGTTGAAGAAGGAGGGGAAGAGTTCGTTCCCCGAGGTCATGATCCCGCTCATCGGCACGCTGGCCGAGTACCAGCTCCAGAAGGATATCGTGGAGCGGGTCGCCAAGGAGACCCAGAAGAAGTACGGGGTCAAGGTCAAGTACATGATCGGCACCATGATCGAAATTCCGCGCGCCTGCATCGCGGCGGGCGAGATCGCGTCCCAGGCGGAGTTCTTCTCCTTCGGGACCAACGACCTCACCCAGACCACCCTGGCCCTGTCGCGCGACGACGCCGGCAAGTTCCTCCCGATGTATGTCGATCGCAAGATCTACAAGGAGGACCCCTTCGTCAGCATCGACCAGGAAGGCGTCGGCGAGATGATGAAGATGGGCGCGGAGCGCGGCCGCAAGGTCCGGAAGAACCTGGAGCTCGGCATCTGCGGCGAGCACGGCGGCGATCCGGCGTCGGTCATCTTCTGCCACGACATCGGCCTGGACTACGTCAGCTGCTCGCCCTACCGGATCCCGGTGGCCAAGCTGGCGGCGGCCCACGCGAACTTGAAGGGCAAGGTGAAGGTCGTGGACAAGGGCGAGAAGTAGTCGCCCGTTCAGTCGAGCGGTAAGTCAACGGGGGTCCCGAGCCATCGGGACCCCCGTTGGTGTTTTCAGGGATTCGATCACCGCTCGGGTAATGGGGGACGGGTCATGGGGGACGTCATGGGGGGTTGCCATGTTACGCACGCTGTGGAAGCGTCTCCCCTGCCATGCTGTACCGCGCCCGCCTGGCTGCCCCCGGGGATCCGGCCCCACGTGAGCGGAAGAGACTGGGCAGGGTTCCTCTCCTGGTTGCTCGGGGCCGCGCGGATGACCTCAGCCGTGTCGCACCCCTCACCGGGTAGGGCCTGTGAGCGCGGGGTCCCGTACCGTGCCGAACATGGCCGGGTGCCCCATTACTGATAGCGGCTCGCCTGGCTTTCCCCAGGTGCGGGCTAGGGCGGCGCACGGCGATAGTGGGGGTGTGGAGAACAGACGAAGGCAGGGAATCCCTTCCCTGCCTTCGCTCCTGTGAGGAAATCGGAGCCGACCCAAGAAGGAGAGACCGAAGGACGCTACAAGCGCACGGGCTGGCAGAGGTTGGCGGCCTTGGCGGCGGCGCGGCCGCACTCTTGGCAGATGAACTTGGCGTTCTTGACCAAGGGCCGCAACTCCTTCACGTTCGTCCGGCACATGCAGCAGGCCATGGCGCAGAGCTTGTCGTCGCAGTGGCAGTGCGCACTCTCCGGTTTCACCGCTTTCTTCTTGGCCGTCTTCGTCGTCGCCATGCGTGTTCTCCTTTCGCGGCGGCTGCCGCTATTCCCGCACTGAATCGGTGATAGGAATTTGCTTTTGGGGGCCGCGCCGCGATTCTCGTCGGCCACCCCCCATGCCACGGGTGACGCCGGTCCGCGCCCCGTAGGAGCGCCCCCCCCTTCTCGGGTGGGTACCCGGCAGCCGACTAGACAGCGCCGTGCGCTTCCACAAACAGCGAATACAGCGAATGGCAGCTCGTCATGAACAGGCGGTTCTTCTTGGCGCCGCCGAAACACAGGTTGGCGCAGCGCTCTGGGAGTCGGATGTGGCCGATGGCGTTGCCCTGGGGGGTGAACACCATCACGCCGTCGAGCTCCTCCGCCTTGGCCTCCGGGAAGCCCGAGCTGCCCCAGCCGGCCCAGATGTTGCCGTCCGTGTCGACCCGGAACCCGTCCAGCGCCCCGATCGTGCCCGCGTCGACCACCGTGCTCTGATTGGTCAACTTCCCGTCGGAGGTCACGTCGTAGGCAAACAGCAGGCGCTTCGGGGGGATCCGGGCGATGATGTAGAGCTTCTTCTCGTCCGGGGTGAAGGCCAGGCCGTTCGGCATGATGGCCTCGAGGACGCGGGTGACCTTCCCGGTCTGCCCGTCGATCCGGTACACCGCGTGCGGCATCTCGGGCGCCGCCTTCTCTCCCTCGTAGTTGCCCCCGATACCGAACGGCGGGTCCGTGAACCAGATCGAGCCGTCGGACTTGCAGACGATGTCGTTGGGTGAATTGAACCGCTTGCCCTCGAAACGATCCGCGAGCACCGTGATCGTGCCGTCGTACTCGGTGCGGGTGACCCGGCGGGTCACGGAGTGCTCGCAGACGATGAGGCGGCCCTGCCGGTCGCGGCACATGCCGTTGGCGAAATTGGCCGGTTGGCGGAAGACGCCCGTCTGCCCGGTGGCCTCGTCATAGCGCATGATGCGGTTGTTCGGGATGTCGGAAAAGAGGACGTACCGCCCGTCGCCGAACCAGACCGGCCCCTCGGCCCACCGGAACCCCGTCGCCAGTTGCTCCACGCCGGCCGAGTAGACCCGGTACTTGCCGAAGCTCGGATCCAGGATCTGGATGGCCGGGTCCGGATACCGCTGGCTGCCCTTGAACCCGAACGACTGGGCGGCCGCCGGTCCTGCCATCCCCAACAAACCAAGGCCCACCCCCAGCTTCAACACATCGCGTCGCTGCACCGTGGATTTCTCGATCTTCTCGTCCATGATCGTCTCCTCCTTGTCTGCGATGGACCCGCTGCAGGTGATGGATGGCAACCGGTGGGCTCCTTCACACCCTGCCACCCTCGCGAGACTTCCTATCACTCTCTTTCGGCCGCCGTCAACGGGAATCCCCGGCGCGCCTCCCGGCCCGGCCGTCGGCCGACAGCCTCATCGTCCGCTTTCACAACAGTCGCTCCCCTTCTCCCTTGACACTGGCCCATGCCGGGCGATAGCGTCTGTGGGTCTTCCTCTTTTCGGTTCGTGTCGTTCTCACTCTGAAACGGAGGTCGTGCGAATGGACATCAGCAAGACGTACACCTTGACCGTAGCTCCCCGCATCGTGTTCGGCGTCGGCTCAGTGGCGCAGGTGGGGGTCGAGGCCGCCCGCCTCGCCGTGACCCGCCCGCTCGTCGTCACCGACCGCGGCCTTGTGCAGACCGACATCCCCGGCCAGGTCACGAAGAGCCTGGAAAGCGCCGGGATGACATGCGTGGTCTTCTCGGATGTGGAGCCGAACCCCAGCATCGAGACGGTCCACAAGGGGCTCGCCCTGTACGCCAAGGAGGGCTGCGACGGCCTCGTCGCCGTCGGCGGGGGCAGCCCCATGGACGCCGCCAAGGCGATCGGGCTTCTGGCCACGAACGGCGGAGACATCCGAGAGTACTTCGGCGCCGACAGAATCAAGAAGCCGCTGCCGCCGCTGATCGCCATTCCCACCACCTGCGGCACCGGCTCCGAGGTGACCCAGTTCACCGTCATCACCGACACCGAGAAGCACTTCAAGATGGGCATCGGCAGCCCTCACAACATCCCCAAAGTCGCCGTGGTGGATCCCACGCTCCTCGCCAAGCTCCCCGGCAAGCTGGTGGCCTCGACGGGCATGGATGCCCTCTGCCACGCCATCGAGTCCTACACCAGCCAGGCGGCCCAGTTTCTCTCGGACGCCTTCAACCTCCACGCCATCGAGATGATCGGCCGGCATCTTCGACCCGCCGCGGCCAACGGGAATCTCGCGGACTTGTCCGGAATGGCCATGGCCAGCCTGCTGGCGGGCCTGGGCTTCAACAACACTAGGACGACCCTGGTCCACGCCATGTCCCACGCGGTGACCGGACACACGCAGGTCCCACACGGCATCGCCAACGCCATCCTGGTTCGGTACGTCATGGAATTCAATCTCATCGGCAATCCCGAAAAGCACGCCGACATCGCCGCGGCGCTGGGAGAGGACACCGACGGGTTGACACCCATGGAGGCGGCCCGCCTGGCGGTGGACGCCGTGCGGGAGCTGGCGGACGACGTGGGCATCCCGCGCACCCTGCGCGAGGTCGGCGTGACGGACGCCGTGCTGGAGTCGCTGGCTGACGGCGCCATGAAGGCCACCCTCGGCGTGGGCCTGAACCCCCGCCGGCCCACCCGCGACCAGGTCTTGGCGCTGTACCGTGAGGCCTTGGGATAAGCCGTTGTCAAAGAATAACTTGACCGGAGAAATTTCGGAAACGGCATAAGGAGCCGTAACGAAATTACAAAAATGGCCAAGTTATTTCGCAACGGCTCCTAAGCCGCCTGGCGCACACCAGCCGCGGGAGAACTCTGGGGACTGTCGCATTAACCCGAGGGGAAACGGACACCGCATGCACCTGAATCGGAAGACGGTCGGCAGCATCTCGCCATCCGCCGGCGTGACGGTCGGATGTATTGCGGACCACCCCGAGCGCGTCCTCCAGTTCGGCGAGGGCAATTTTCTGCGCTCCTTCGTGGACTGGATGATCGACACCATGAACCGCCGGGGGCTCTTTGGTGGCCAGGTGGTGGTCGTCCAACCCATCGAACGGGGCCTCGTGGATGTCCTTAACGGGCAGGACGGCTTATACACCCTGATCCTGCGGGGCCTCCAGGGCGGGAAAGTCGTGGAGCAGCGCGAGGTCATCCCCGCCATTCGCCGCGGTATCGATCCGTACCAGGATTGGGGTGCCTTTCTCGCCGCTGCCGCGCAGCCCGACCTGCGCTTTGTGGTCTCCAACACCACGGAAGCCGGCATCGCCTACCTGGAGGAGCCGCGACCGGCGGGTCGGTGTCCGGCGTCGTTCCCCGCCAAGGTCGCCGCGCTTCTCGCCGAGCGGTTTTCCCGGCTCGATGGCGACCCTTCCAAGGGGCTCGTCTTCCTGCCCTGCGAGCTGATCGATCGAAACGGCGACCAGTTGCGATCGTGCGTTCTCCGCCATGCCGCTGCCTGGAACCTGAGCCGGGAGTTCGTCCGCTGGGTCACGGAAGACAACCGATTCTTGAATACTCTCGTGGATCGCATCGTTCCGGGGTATCCGCACGAGGAGATCCCGACGCTCACCGAACAGCTCGGCTACGAAGATCGCCTGCTCACCACGGGGGAGATCTTTCACGTCTGGGTGATCGAGGGGGACGAGGAGGTCGCCAAGGAACTGCCCCTGACGCAGGCCGGTCTGAACGTCGTCTGGACGCCGGACCTGCAGCCGTTCCGGACCCGCAAGGTACGCATCCTGAACGGCGCCCACACGATGATGGCGCTGGCGGCATACCTGGCCGGCCTCGACACGGTTCGTGAGTGTGTGGAGGATCCCGTGTTGGGCCGCTACGTCCGGCGGGGCGTCTTCGATGAGATCCTGCCGTTGCTCACCCTGCCGGCGGAGGAGACGCGCGCCTTCGCCGAGGAGGTCATGGAGCGGCTGGCGAACCCCTTCATCAAACACAACCTCATCAGCATTGCGCTGAACTCCGTTTCCAAGTACCGCGTGCGCGTTTTGCCCTCACTCCTCGAATACCGCGCCGCGAACCGGCGCCTACCGTCCGCCCTCACCTTCTCGCTGGCGGCGCTCCTGGCATTTTACCGCGGGACGGAGATCCGGGACGGCGCACTCATGGGACGGCGTGAGGGCGGGCCCTACCCGGTGAAGGACGATGCTCCGGTCTTGGAAGCGTTCGCCGACCAGTGGCGTCGCTACGAACATCACCGCGACGCGCTCGCGCTCTGCCGGGCCATCCTCGCTCGCACCGATTTCTGGGGGGAGGACCTGAACGCTTTGCCCGACCTGACGGAGGCCGTCAGCGCGCAATTGTCTCGCATTGTCCAGATAGGGGTTCACGCGGCGGTCGCCGCGCTCGGCTAGCGCAACGAGAATAGCTCCAACCCCGGGTCGCTTGCCAAATCCGCCGAGATCGGCGAGAATCGTTTTGTATCTGGACCCGTTTTGGAGGTGAACCGTGGCGGAGTTGATCTTTGTGGTAGAAGAGGCACCGGAGGGCGGCTACACGGCCCGCGCCCTCAGCGCGTCGATTTTCACCGAGGCCGATAGCCTGGCAGATCTCCATGCCCAGATTCGCGACGCCGTGCGATGCCACTTTGACGAGGGGCAGACCCCCAGGGTCATCCGACTTCACTTCGTCCGCGAGGAAGTGATTGCCGTATGAGGCTTCCCCGCGACCTCTCAGGCACTGATCTTGCCCAGGCCTTAGGAGCCCTCGGATACCGGGTGACTCGCCAGACTGGTAGCCATCTTCGCCTCACGACCTTTGAACACGGGGAACATCATCTTACCGTCCCGCAACAACCCCCTCCGCGTTGGTACGCTCGCCGCAATTCTGGCCGACATTGCTCGGCATTTCGAGATCACGCGAGACGATCTTGTCGCACGCCTGTTTCGTGTGAAGTGACAAAGATGGATCGCCTTTACCGCGTGGTGGCGTAGCCGGAGACGGATTCGACGTGGAGGGGTCCATGCAGATACTTTTCGAACAAGTAGACGTCTTCACCGATCGGCCATTCGCCGGCAACGCGCTCTGTGTGGTGCCGGACGGCACGGGCCTCTCCACCGAACAGATGCAGGCCATCGCCCGGGAGATGAACCTGTCCGAGACCACCTTCGTCCTCCCGCCGACGGACCCCAACGCGACGTACTGGATGCGGATCTTCACGCCCGCCAAGGAGATCCCCTTCGCGGGCCATCCGAGCGTCGGGACGGCCTACGTCATGGCGCGTGCCGGCCGGTTCCCGCTGCAGGAGCCGGTCACCCGGATCTTCCAGCAGGTCGGCGTCGGCACGTTGCCTCTGGAGATCGAGGTATCCGGCGGACAGCCCGGCCGCGTGATCATGACCCAGGGAAAGCCGGCTTTCGGCGAGGTCTTGCGCGACCTGACCCCGGTGGCCGAGGCGCTCGGAGTGAATCCTGTCGCTATTGCCGGAACTAGGCTGGTCGTTCAGGTGGTGTCCACGGGTCTGGGGCACCTGATGGTCCCGGTGCCTGATCTGGACACCATCGGACGCCTTCGGCCCGACGCTGCCAGGCTCGATACGCTCCTGGGAGGCTGCGGAGCGCTGGGCTGCTTCGTCTTCTGTCTCCAGGCGACCGCCCCGGACACGCTCGCCCACGCCCGGATGTTCGCGCCGGGGGCGGGCGTTCCCGAAGACCCGGCGACGGGTTCGGCCGCCGGCCCGCTGGGGGCGTATCTCGCCGTCCACGGCGTCCTTCCGAAGGCGCAGACGGCCTTCGTGGTGGAACAGGGCATCGAGATGGGCCGGCCGAGTCGGATCTGGGTCGAGGTGATTCGCGATGCGCTCGGCATGCCCGCCACCATCCGAGTCGGCGGAACGACGGTCCCGGTGATCCGGGGGACGATCGAGGTTCGACAGGGATAGCGAGGGGGACAGGAAAGAACAGGGGGCAGCAGGCAGCAGGCAGGGGGCAGGGGAGAGCGAAAAAGCAGCATGCCGCCTAGCCGCCGGGCCGCGCGGATCGAGGAAAGCCGGACGATCGAGTCGGGGCGCCAGGTGCGGGGAGAATAGAGTGCAGATGGCCGTGACTGAGCGGTGCCCGTGGGCCAAGACAGAACTCTCTATCGCCTACCATGACGCCGAGTGGGGCGTGCCTGTCCACGATGATCGGCTGCTCTTCGAGTTCCTCGTTCTCGAAGGGGCTCAGGCCGGCCTGAGCTGGGAGACGATTCTCAAGAAGCGGGCGGCCTACCGCGCCGCGTTCGACGATTTCGCGATCGCGGCCGTCGCCGCCTACGACGAAGGCGCCGTGGCGCGACTGCTCGCGGATTCCGGTATCGTTCGAAACCGCCTCAAGATCCGATCTGCGATCGAAAATGCGCGCGCGGCCCTGACCGTGCAGCAGGAATTCGGTAGCCTCGACACCTACCTGTGGTCGTTCGCGGGCGGCCGTCCACGCACCAATCGCTGGCGCTCCATGGCCGAGGTGCCGGCCCGGACTCCCGAAGCCGAGGCCATGAGCCGCAACCTCCGCACCCGCGGCTTTCGTTTCGTCGGCCCCACTATCTGCTACGCCTTCATGCAAGCCGTCGGGATGGTGAACGATCACCTCGTCTCCTGCATCCGCCACGCCGAACTCTCCCGCCCAGGCCGCTGAAAACAGCCCATCCGCGGTGACCCATCCTGCGGACGGGTGCCCCGGGTCGTCGCGCACTCGTTGCGGCGTACCTCCCAGTACGCCTCGCTCGGCGCATCCGGCCCCGTCTTGCGGCTGGACCGTTTTGAGCGGCCTGAACCATACAGGAATTCTTCGCGGCTTGCTGAACCTCGAATTGCTGAGAGGAGTGAATCCCGCGAAGGGATCCATCCCAAAGTCTTTCTCGGTTGAATCTGTGTAATCTGCGAAATCTGTGGTTTCTCGTTACCTCCACCGGTGTCTTGCGGCTTGCGACGCTGCGCAAAACCGCGTATGATCCCGCGGGTTCAGGGAGATACGCATGGCTCATGACCGGTACCACATCGGGATTGACGTCGGTGGGACCTTCACCGATATTGTCGTCTGCGACCAGGCGGACGGCAGTCTCACGCTCCACAAGGCCCCCACCACGCCCCACGATATCGCGTCCGGCATCCAGGCCGCCCTCGGAAAGAGCGGGGCCCCGGCGGACCAGATCGCCGAGATTGCCCACGGGACGACCGTGGCGACGAATGCGCTGCTCGAGCGCAAGGGGGCCCGCACGGGCCTGCTGACCACGGCGGGATTTCGCGATCTCCTGGAGCTCCGCGACGGAGGACGGCGCACGCTTCGTGGCTGGCAACCGGCCTTCGAACCGGTGATCCCACGCCAATGGCGATGGGAGGCCGCCGAGCGTTTGGATGCCTCCGGGGGCGTCCTCCAGGCGCTGGTCGAGGACGAGATTGCCGGCCTGGTGTCCGCCCTGACGGCGCAGGGGATCGAGGCGCTGGCGATCTCGTTCGTCCACGCGGATCAGAATGACACCCACGAGCGGCGCGCCCGCGAGATCCTCCGCCGCCACTGGCCCAGCCGGCGCGCTCGTCCTGGGCAGCGAGGTCGGCCCCTTCCCCGACGAGCGGCTGCGCACCGCCACGGCCGCGCTGGCGGCCTATCTCACACCGCTCATGCACCGATACGTGGCGGCGCTGGAGCGTGTCCTGTCCACCGCGGGCATGTCGCCGGTCTTTCGATTCATCGAGTCGGCCGGCGCGTCCTTGACACCAGAGGAGGTCCGCCGGTCTCCGCTCCAGACCGTCCTGTCGGGGCCGGCCGGCGGCGCCGTTGCCGGCGCGGCGCTGAGCCAGCTCCTCCGTCTCTCCTCGGCCGTAACCGCGGACATGGGTGGGACCAGTTTCGACGTCGCCATCCTCCAGGACGGCCAGCCGCAGCTCCGCGCCGATCGGACGCTCGAATTCGGGCTGCAGGTCGCCGTGCCGTGCGTGGACATTCAAACCGTCGGGATCGGCGGCGGCAGCCTGGCCTGGCTGGACGAGTCCGTCGCCGGCGGTCTCCAGGTGGGACCGCAGAGCGCCGGCGCGCACCCGGGTCCGGCCTGCTTCGGCAAGGGCGGCCGGAAGCCGACGGTCACCGACGCCAGCCTCCTGCTCGACCGACTGGTCGGCGACCGCACGGATCTGGGGTTACCCCCCCTGGACCCCGCCCCCGCCGAACAGGCGATGCTGGCCGAGGTGTGCTCGGGATTCGGGATGGAGCCCCGCGATGCGGCCCGCATGGTCCTCGAGGTGGCCGAGGCCCGCATGGCGGCTTTCCTCCGGACCCAGCTCACGGCTCGCGGCACCTCGCCCGGAAAGGCGACCCTGATCGCGTTCGGCGGCGCCGGCCCCGTGCACGCCGCACCGGTGGCCCAGCGGCTCGGCCTGAAGCGCGTGGTGGTCCCGTACCTGGCCTCGGGTTTCTCCGCGCTCGGCTGCTTGCTCTGCCCGCCCGCCAAGGTCGCACTCCTGTCCGTGAACGAGCGCCTGAGTACCCTGTCGCCGGCCGCCTGCGGGAGCTGTGCGCCGCCGCCTTTCCTCTGGAAACCTCGGGTCACCTTCGCCTCGCACTCGTCACGCGGCGCGGTGAGAATCCCCACGAGGACCTGCTGCTCGTCCGGGATCCCGACGAACCCGAAGAGGCGCGCCTGCGTCGATACCAGACCTTCGCCCAGCACGCCTACGGCGTCCGGCCGGCGGCGGAGACGATTCGCGTGATACGTTTGCTCGCCGTGCTGGAGCGCGGAACCACCGCGGTCGCGTTCGGCCCCTCCCTGGAAGCCACCTTCCGCCGTCGGCAGGAGAGCCATGCGGCGGCGGGCGGCGCGGAGCCGCTGAGTCCTCGGGGGACACCCCAGGTACCGGTGGAGTCGCTCGCCATCGATCGCCCGGTGACCGGGCCGGCCCTCGTCGTCCTGCCGGGGGCCAGTGCCTTCGTCCCTCCGGGGATGCCATACCACGCCGATCGCTGGGGAAACCTGATCCTGGAGACCGCGGCATGACGGCCACTCCGCTCTCCCCGCTCCCGCCGGGCGCCGGCGTGGCGCTGCGGCTCCACCTGGAGGAGGCGGCGACCGCCATGGACGCGACCCTGCGCCAGGCCGCCGGTTCGGCCAGCATCGGCCGCCACGGGAGCACCGCCGCGGGATTCTACCTGCCGACGGGCGCGCTTTTACTGGGCGGGCGGGAAAGCCATCCCCTGCTCGCGGAATCCGCGGCGGAGGCGCTCGCCACATCTGGTGGGTCGGCACCAATCCGCCGACCGGCCCATCGCCTCGGGGGAATTGTACCTGACCAACGATCCGGACTGCGATGCGGCGGGCGTCGAGGACCTGGTGCTGGCCACCCCGATCGTGCGGGAGGGGTGCCTGGTGGCATTCGTGGCGCTGACGGCCAGCCATCCCGGCCTGGGGCGAGCCACCCTGGCCCCCGTGGATCGCCTGCGGCGAGAGGGATTGGTCCTCCCCTGGTTGCGGGCGGGCCATCTCGGCCGCGTGAAAGCGGAAACCGTCTCCCTGCTCGCGGCCAACGCCGACGATCCGGCAGGATTTCGCGAGGACTTCGCGGCCCAGCTTCACGCCCTCGGCCTCGGCCGCAACGCGCTGGAGGACGCCCTGGACCGCTTTGGCGCCGATGGTCTCCCCGGCCTGGCCGAGGTGGCCGCCGCAGGTGCCCGGCGCGCGCTGCAGCAGATCCTGGGAAAACTGGAAACCGATGAGATCGTCGGGCGGGCGGCGCCCTTCACGGCCCGCATCCGCCGGGACGGCTCGCCTGTCACCGTGCGGGTGGAAGGCTCGGACCCCGGCTGGGGCATCACGCCCGCGCTGGCCCGGGCGGCCGTCCGGGCGGCCATCCGCGAGGCCGCGGCAGCGGAGTCGCCGACCCTCGCGGTCCTGGGGGGCCTGGCCGAGGCCGTGTCCATCCAGACATCGCTGGGAGCCGCTATGGCTCGTCGCCCCTCGGGCGAGGCGCGATTCGGCGGGGCACAGGCGGTGGCCGACGCGATCCGGGCCGCCTTTGCCGGCACACTCTCCCATCTGACCCACGCCCCGGACGCCGCCTGTCTCCTGGCGGATCTCCGCGGCGAGCGCAACGACGGCAGCCGGTACCAGGCGCGTTTGGGTCTTCCCGGCGGTTTGGGCGCATCGGTCTTCGGGGACGGCCTGACGCACGGGACGTCCACCTTCGCGCCGCACCGGACCCACGGCGTGGAGGAGATCGAACGGGCGCTGCCGGTGCGGATTCTGCGCTTCGAGATCCTGGCCGATTCGGCGGGCCCCGGCCAGTACCACGGCGGCGCCGGCGTTCGCCTGGAGCTCCAGTTGCTCGAGGGCCAGGCGGAGGTCGATCTCCTCCTCCCCGGCCGGGCCCTCGGCATGCAGGGCGGGATGCGGGGAACCGACGCCCGGGTGCTCCACGTCACGGCGCGCCACGGAACGCGGGAGAAGCTCGGACCAGGCAGGATCACCCTCCACCTGGAGGCGGGGGATCGCCTCGTCCTGGAAAGCGCCGGTGGGGGCGGCTGGGGCATCCCCTTCCAGCGCTCCATCATGCGGCTGGAGGAGGATCTCGTCCGCGGCCTTGTCACCCCCGATCAGTCGCGCAATCGCTACGGCCTGGTCCTGAAGCCGGGCACCCTGGACAAGGACGACTATCTCACCTACCGGGTCCGCCACTACCTCCTCAGCACGCTCGCCGTCGAGGACATCATCGCGGGTGAGGAGCTGTTGGACTGAGCGCTTCGCGCGTCGAAGGAAAGGCTGTCAAGCCAATACGCGGGGAGAGGCGGGCGGCTACGATTCGCGGGCCGAGTACTTCCGCTCCAGGGCCGCGTACCGCGATCGCCCGACGATCTCGAACATCTCCTGGAAAGAGACCATCCGGTCCGCGTAGCGGCTGGTGACGCCGTCTGACCGGAGCACCCCCAGGACCTCCTGCATGGCCTTGATGGATGCCGTCCAGGGTGCGATCGGATAGATCGCGAGGTGGTAGCCGATCTCGCAATACTCCTCCGCGCGAAGCACCGGCGTCTTGCCCCCGCCCTCCACCACGTTGACCAGGTGTACGCCCGGCACCTCCCGGGTGATCCGGCGCATCTCATCCACCGTGCGCGGCGCCTCGACAAACAGGATGTCCGCCCCGGCCTCCCGGTAGGCATTCGCCCGATCCAGCGCGTCCTCCAGGCCGGTCACGGCGATGGCGTCCGTGCGGGCGATGAGGACGAAATCCGGATCCTGCCGCGTGTCCGCGGCGGCCTTGATCTTCTGCACCATCTCGGCCCTCGGGATCAACTGCTTTCCCTCGGTATGCCCGCACTTCTTGGGCATCACCTGGTCTTCGAGCTGGATGGCGGCCAGGCCGGCCGCCTCGAACTCCCGCACCGTGCGGATCACGTTGACCGCGTTGCCGAAGCCGGTGTCCACGTCGCAGATGGCCGGAACGCCGGTGACCTGCACGATGCGCCTGGCGGCCTCCAGCACCTCCGCCATCGAGACCAGACCGATGTCCGGCACGCCGAGGAGGTTGCTCGCCAGCCCGGCCCCAGTGATGTAGATCGCCGGAAAACCGGCCTGCTCTACGAGTAGAGCCGAGAGGGGATTGAAGGCGCCCGGCGCCATCACGATCCCCGGCCCTTGGAATAACTGACGCAACCGCGTCGTGCGTCTTGGCGAGTCTGACATGGTCAACCTCTCCTGCGATATTCCCCGCTCCTGCGAGCGAGAAAGGGAGCCCGCGGAAAGCAAAACCGGCCAACCATATTCCTCATTGACCGGCCGTGCCTCCCTCATTTTCGTCCCGCTTCGGCCCCAGGTCGCGCACCGCTCAGATCTGTTGCCCGGCATCCGGAGGCGGCGCGGCCAGCCCCGATCCAGCCCCGGCCTTGGCGGAGCGCGGGATCATGCGGGCGGCATACGTCAGGCCCAGCAGACCGAACCCGATCGGCATCAGGGCGTACGGAATGGCCATCGGCGTGCCCAGAGAGGTCGACATGCGGTCGTTGTGCTGAAACGCCGCCCAGGTCATGCTCGTCCCCTTCCAGGTCATCACGGCACAGAAGAGGAGGCCCGCCGCGTTCCCGATGACGGGGAGCTTTGCCTGGACCGCGGCCGGCAGCCGCTCGGTGAGGAACGTGATCTGGATCTGCGTTCCCGCCGTCAGGGTATCGGCCGCGGGGATCGTGCACAGAAACACCAGGAGGAAGGTGTTCACCTCCAGGGCCCAGTTGGTGGGAGCCAGGAAGATGTAGCGCATCAGGACGTCGTAGGAGATGCTCACGACCATGAAGGCCATGGCCGCCTCCCCCAGAACGCCGCCGAGTCGCCCTACCCGCGCGATGAATCCCATATCCGCTCCCCCGCCCGCCTTGCAGGCTGCTGGACAACCCGTCGTGTGTCAGGCCGCTCAAAAAGGTCCAGATGCAAGGCGGCACGCGCAAGGTGGGGCACCCACCGCAGGTGGGCCCAGGCGTACTCCAGGTACGCCGCAGCGAGTGCCCGAGCAAGCCAACGCAGCAGGTGGGCGTTTTTCAGCGGCCTACTACGCCTTTCCCGTCGCGAGGTTGATCGCCTTCTGTCCGATCTCCTCGCCCACCTGCTTCTTCCACCACGCCCAGACCGGCTGGCTCCGCTCCTCGAAGAGCTTCAGCTCCTCCGCGGTCGGCGTCACGGCCTTGACGCCGGCCTTGGTCACCATGGGCCAGATGCTCTGCGGATACACATTCTTGTTTACCGCGGGAGCGCCGTTCGTATCGTACCACTTCCCCGCTTCCCAGAACGCCGCCTTGGCCTTATCGGGCAGCTTGTCCCAGGTGCTCTTCAGGAAAAAGAAGGACATGCAGAACGCCGTGACCGGCAGCTTGTAACAGTACTTGACCTGCTCGTGGACCTTCCGGCCGGTGACGGTGCTGACGTTGGCCACCACGGCATCCACGGTCCCGCGCTGCACGGCCAAGTACAGCTCGGACGACGGGATGCGGGCGCCCGCCACACCGAAGGGCTTCAGGGCCTCTTCGGCCTCGTACGAGACGATCCGCACGCGGCGTCCCTTCAGCTCGGCCAGACTGGTGACCTTGTTGTTTCCGCTCCAGATGTACTCCGGCTCGTAGTTCCCGCCCCCGGACGTGAGCATGAACGTGTTGTCCTTGGCCAGCACATCGTTGATCAACTTCCAGAGCGGGGTCTCCACATTCATCCGCTCGCCGTGGTCGTACAGGTGCAGGCAGAGGCTGGGAAGGCCGGTGACCCCGAGGATGGGGTAGGTCCGCGTGACATAGGAGCTGGTGTGGAGCATGAACTGGATGGTTCCTGCCCGGAGGGCCTGGACCTGCTCGTCGGTCTTGACCAGGGTCCCCGAATCGAAGAAGTCGATCTTCATCGAGTCGCCGGCGGCCTTCTTCAGTTGCTCCACGAACCCCATCACCGGTGGGTGGATGTCCGTGTAGCCAGGCGTGAGGTAGGTCACACCCGTGTAGGTCGGCACCGCCGCAAAGGCGATCTTCCCGAAGGAGCCCGTCGCCGTGAACACGGCGCCGGCCGAAGCGGTTCGGAGAAAAGTGCGTCGGGTCATCCGGTTCATAAGAGCCTCCTTTGTCATTTCATGAAACTCGGCAGCCAGAGGGCCAGTGGCGGATACAGCGTGAACAGGAGCAGACACGCGAGCTGCACGAACAGGAACGGAATGGCGGCCCGGATGATCTGCTCGACCGTCAGGAACGGGCAACAGCTGCGGAGCGTGTACAGATTGAGGCCGACCGGCGGCGTGACCACCGCCAGCTCCAGGTTGATCACCAGGATGATCCCGTACCAGAGGGGATCGAACCCGAGCCCCTTGACCAGCGGGAGGAGAATGGGGGTGGTGATGACGACCAGGGAGGCGGCGTCCACGAACATCCCGCCGATGATGAGCAGCCCCTGGACCGCCAGCATCATCCCCATGGGGGGCATATTCAGGCTGAGGAGCCAGCTGGAGATCGTCTCCGGAAGGCGCACCAGATTCAGGTAGTCGCCGAAGATCTTGGCGCAGCAGATGATGAGCATGATGGCCACGCTGATCCGCAGCGCCTCCCGGATGATCTGGATGATCCGTGCGAGCGGCATGTTGCCGTACACGAGGCCCGCCACCAGGAACGCCCCCGCCGCCCCCAGGGCCGAGGCCTCGGTCGGTGTAGCGATTCCCAGGTAGATCGACCCGAGCACGATGCCCACCAGGACGGCCGTGGGCCAGACCTTCCGCACGGCCGCCCAGCGATCGGTCCAGGTAAACTTCAGATCGTCGGAGGAGGGGGCCATGTCGGGAGAGATCTTCACCCGCACGAACACATACAGGCTCAATCCAAAGGCCAGGACCAGGCCGGGAACGATCCCGCCGATGAACAGCTTGCCCACCGACTCGCCCGTGATGGCGCTGTAGATGATGAACGGGACGCTTGGCGGGATCAGCATGGCCAGGGCCCCGGCCGTCACCACCGACCCGGCGGCGATCCTCACCGAGTAGCCGTGCTTGATCATCTCCGGCACGGCCATGGACCCGATTGCCGCCACCCCCGCCACCGAGACACCCGACACGGCACCAAAGACGGTGCAGGCCGCGATCGAGGCGATGGCCAGCCCGCCCGGCAGCCACGAGAGCCAGCGCGAGCCCAGATAGAACAGGTCGGCCCCGATCGGGCTCTTGGCCAGGACGTGTCCCATCAGGACGAAGAGCGGCAGCGCCACCAACTCATACGTCGTGGCCTGACCGAAGAACGAGGTGATCATGAGGGAAAGCACGTCCACGCCGCGGAACAGGTAGAGACCGACGGCCCCGGCGATGCCCAGGGCGATGAAGAGGTGGGTGCCCAACAGAATGAGGATCAGGAAGAGGAACGTGACGCCGACGGCCTCGAGCATTCAAGTCCCCCCGGGATACAGCGGCGCAGCAGCGGGCCACTGGCAGACGCCAGGATTACGCGGAGTCGGTCCGCCTCGTCCTCCAGGAGCCGACGAGCACGGTGGCGGGGAACATACTATTCGCCTTTCCGCGCTGTCAAGCGCCGGATCGGTCGTGGTCTATTTGGCATACGATGGCACGTACTCCCGGGCGTGCTCGAACATGGCGAGGGGGTTCTCCAGGGCGACATTGGGCTGGATGTTGTGCAGTTGGAGAGTGAGGTGATAGGAATTTATTGGGGGGGGCGACGCGACGATCTATCGCACCTTCGTATTCCGTGTTGTGTGTTGCGCGGCAGTCCAGAAGTCATAGGACGCAACGTAGTCCTTGATGACAGCGTCCTTATTCAGTCGGGCTTCTTCTGTACAGTCGTTCAACGTGCCGGTCGATGCGGACAGTTTCCACCCCATTCAGGATGGCGCGCCCTATTCGTAACGCGGCGTACGTGCCGAGGGCGGCGATGGCTGTGTCGACTGGGTGTTGGATGATGTTCTCCACGCCGTTGATAAAGACTCTCCCTCCTTCGGAAAACGCCCCGGTAGTGAAGTCTCTGATCCCCACATTGGTACCGTACGCTTCTGCGAGACGATATAAGCCTTTGGCGGATTGAATGGGTCCGTGGGTCATTCTGTGGAGAATGCCACTGGTCGGGTCTGCTCCCAGGGTTAGGACGGAGGCGATGGACGCTCCATAGTTGAGCCCCCCTTTGAGGGCATCGACGGCAAGAAAGTAGGGTCTCCGCACTCTGACTCGTGCTCTATTCCATCTGTGTTTCAAATGGTCTCCGAACCTGTCATAGATTTTCATCATTCAATCCTACTCAACAAGCTTCTCCCTCTTCTTCCCGATGGCGGGGATCAGGGGGATCAGTAAAAAGGCCAAGGCGATCAGCAGCGCCCCGAGGGCCAACGGACGCTTGACGAAGATGTCCAGCTCCCCGTGGGAGATGATCAGGGACTGGCGCAGGGCTGTCTCCAGCAGGGGGCCCAGGATAAAGGCCAGGATCAAAGGCCCTCCGTCGTACTGGTACTTCTTCATCATGTAACCGATCCCGCCGAAGGCCAGCATCACCACCATGTCGACTACCCGATAATTCACGCTGTAGGAACCTATCAGGCAGAAAAGGATGATCAGGGGAAACAGGATTCGGTAGGGAACCTTCAGGATCTTCACCCACATTCCGATCAGGGGGAGGTTCAGGACCAGCAACATCACGTTCCCGACGATCATGCTGATCATCACCCCCCAGAAAAAGTCGGGCTGGTTCTGGATGAGCATCGGGCCGGGCACCGTCCCGTGGATCATCAAGGCCGCCAGGAACAGGGCCATCACCACGTTCGAGGGGATCCCCAGGGTGAGCAAGGGGACCATAGAGCCAAAGGTCGCCGCGTTGTTGGCCGACTCGGGACCAGCCACTCCCTCGATGGCCCCCTTGCCGAACCCCTCCGGGTGCTTCGAGATCCTCTTTTCGACGGCGTAGGAGACAAAGGAGGAAATCACGGCCGTCCCACCCGGGATGACCCCGACGAAAAATCCGAGGATGGAGCCCCGGGTGATCGGCGCCCACGATCTTTTCCAGTCCTCCCGGTTCGGCAGAAGCCCCTTGAGCTTCGTTTCGTAGACGTCCCTTTGCTCCTCCTGCTCCAAGTTGAAAAGGACCTCGGAGATGCCGAAAAGCCCCATGACCACCGGGACCATGTCAAAACCGTCCAGGAGAGGCTTGATCCCGTAGGTGAGACGGGGGGTCCCGCTAATCGGGTCCATCCCGACGCACCCCAGCACGAGGCCCAGCCCCACCATCAGCAGGGCCTTGACCATGGACCCCGACCCCAGGAACGTGGAGAGGGTGAGTCCCAGGACCATCAGCCCGAAAAACTCCGGCGGTCCGAAATCGAAGGCCAGACGGGAGAGAGACGGGGCCATCAGAGAGATCATCGCCACGCCGAAAAGACCTGCGATGAACGAAGCGAACGCTGAGATCCCCAGAGCCCGGCCCGCCCTTCCCTGCCGGGCCATCTGATACCCGTCGAAACAGGTCACCACCGAGGCCGCCTCACCGGGGATGTTCACCAGGATTGAGGTGGTCGATCCTCCGTACATCGCCCCGTAATAGATTCCGGCCAGCATGATGATCGCCGAGACCGGGCTCATCGTGAAGGTCGCCGGCATCAGAATGGCCACGGCGCCCGACGTCCCGATCCCAGGCAGGACCCCGATCAGCGTCCCGATCAGTACGCCGATAAAACAATAGAGCAGATTCATGGGCTGGAAGGCGGTGGCGACCCCTATCTGCAGCCCCGTGAAGAAATCCATGTCCGCTCCCCCCGCTGTGTGTCCGCGTCCCCTTCATTCCCCGGCTTCGGCCCGAGGACGCGATGTGCTTTCCATGAACGAGCGGCCGGACGTCACAGTCAGGTCAGGATGAAACTCAGAACTCCCGGGGGGAACTGGAGTTCCAGAAAGACCCCGAAGACCAGGTAGCAGATCGCGACGGTCACCGCCGATAAGAGCAGGGCGTTCCGCCAGCTCTGAGGCTCGAGCCCCTTGAACATATACACGAGGAGCAGGAAGGTGCTCAGGATAAACCCCAGGAATTGAAAGACCGCCACGTAGAGGAAGAGGGCCGCCATGAGCTTCGCCCCGCGGAACCATCGGACCCGCCACCAGAGCGCTTTGTGTTCCCGTTCGGGGGTCGTGAAGGTTCCGAGGAAGAAGAGGGCGCTGAGGATCACAATAACCACACCCATCCAGAAAATCATGAACCCCGGTTTGGGTGCCCGCCCAGTGCCCAATTTCAGCAGAAATCCCTCGTACGTGATGTAGAGGCCAAAGACCGCCCAGAGCAAAGCCTGGATTCTATCGCTCTTTCTCACCAATCCCCCGCAGCGGTGCCCTGTCCGGGATACTCAAGAACTCGGCCTGGGGACGGTTGCTCAAAAAAGTCCAGATGCATGCCGGATGGGCCTTTTTCAGCACCGGACCCAGGCTGCTCAAACCGGTCCAGATGCAAGGCGGAAGGCGATCCGAGGGGCGAGGCGTACTCCCTGTACGCCGCAGCCCCGCGGGAGCATTCGGGGCACTCGGCCGCAGGCTGGGTCCCCGCAGATGGGCCGGTTTCAGCAGCCTGCTCGGTTATTCCGGCTGGATCCCCGCCTTGTCGGCCACCTTCTTGAAGTAGTCGGCCTGGTTCTTGATCCAGGCCCGGGCCTCTTCCGGGGTCCCATGGAAAGGCTCAAGCCCGTTCTGGGCGTTGAATTTCTTGAACTCCTCCGTATCCGTGGCCTTCTTGAAGGCGTCCACCAGCAGGTCCTTCACATCCTTGGGGAGACCCTTGGGGGCCGCCACACCCATCCAGCGGCTCACCACGACGTCATATCCCAGCTCCTTGGCGGTGGGGGCGTCGGGGTAATGCCGCAGCCGCTTGGTGCTCAGGGAGACAAGCGCCCGAATCTTCTTGGCCTCGTTCAGGGCGATCGCCTCGGAAACGCCGGGAGCGACCACATCCACGTGCCGCCCGACCGTTGCGACCAGGGCCGGCGCCGCGCCCTTGAACGGGACGTAGCTCAACTGAATCCCGGCGGCGGCGGCAAAGGCGGCCACCGCAAGGTGCTGCGGGGAACCGTGGCCGGCCGTACCGACGGTCAGCTTCCCGGGGTTCGCCTTGGCAGCGGCGATGAAGTCGGCCGCATTCTTATAGGGGCTGTCCACACCCACGACCATGATCATGGGGTCTTCCCCGGCCACGTTGAAGGGATCCAACTGGTCCGGTGTCGGATAATCCTTCATCACGGCGGGGGCGATGGTGTTGGTGGTCGTCAGGAGCATCAGTGTATAGCCGTCGGGCTGGGCGTTGAGGACCTCCCGCATCCCCATGAGCCCCGTCGCGCCGGTGATGTTCTCCACATACATCCTCCCGTCCAGGGATTGGTTGACCAGGCGAGCCAGGGTCCGCGCCATGATGTCGCTGCCCCCGCCCGCGGCCCAGGCGCAAACCAATTTGATCTTGCGGTCGGGATATTTTGCTGCCCAAGCCGACTGGACTCCCAGGGCAACGATCAACGCCAAGACGAGAAGGGTTAGCATCCTTTTTTTCATCGCAGATCCTCCAAGTGGGAATTTGTTTTCGGGGCGGTGGAACGATCTCGCGTCTCGGCCGCGCCGCACCCCAGGGGTCGCCGTGGTCGGGGTGGAGTATCCGGCACCCCGGACGCGGGCGTCAAGGGGAAAGGTGCGGCGGTGACGATGGTCAGAGTGGATCACGAAACTGGTGCGACCCGCAACTGAAACGCTAGCACCCGGTCGTCCGGGCTCATGCCGAGGAGCTTTGGGGAGAACGAGAAGTCGGAGTGGAAGTCGAGGCGCGAGCCTGGGGGAAGCCGCCCCGGTCGGAACCGGGCCTCGCGTTTTCTCCAGGTGAGGCGTAAGACCGTCACCGGCTTGCCGTCGACACTGACGAAGATCTGGTGGACCCGACGCCCCAGACGGACGGCCGCGCTGGCGAACGACAACTCGAATTCTCGCCCGTCGAGGACCAGCCCGCTCACTGGACCCGCCCAGCGGAACGAGCGGTCCCCGTCGTGCTCTTCCTCATGGAAGCCTTTGTACACGAGGCCCTCCACCCGCCACCGGCCCAATGACGCCGCCTCGCTCGAGGCCAGGACGGCCTTCGTGGCGCCGGGCAGGATGGGCCGAGCAAGATCTGGTTCCGAGTAGAGCCCATTCACGCCGTAGAGGTGCACGTGATGCTCGAACCCCGCCAACCGCAGGATGTCCGACATCTGCGAGACCGTGTATGGCCGCTCGATCGTGTGGTAGCGCCGCATGATCTCGAGGCTGTGGGGGTCAAGTGGGGCACCCTCCGCGCGGAAGCCCTCGATGATCGCCAGCAGGGCACCCGGGCGAAGGCTCTCCCCCACATGCCGCAGAGCCGCGACGGGATCGCGAAAGTGGTGGAGGACTGAGTCGAGGACCGCGAAGTCATACAGTTCCCCCGCGTCGGCTCCCAGGGGAGCCGCTTCGATATCGTGCCGGACGAACCGCACGTCGAGCCTGGCCTTCGGGTACGGAGGGAAGGGCTCGGCATCCACCCGCTCCCGAGCCAACTCCAGCATCTCCTCGGAGAGATCGAAGCCGAGCACGGTGTAGCCCATCTTGCCCAAGTAGTGCGACGTCCATCCCGGACCACATCCCACGTCCAGTATCCGGGCGCCGACAGGCAGGTCGGCCGCGCGCACAACGTTCAGGAAGCCGTAGAGTTCGTGGTACGTGACGTGCGGATCGACCGCCGGCCGCCCGGAATCCCCATGCAGTGGCTCGCCCGGAAGCAGTTCGCCCAGGAACGGCTTGGTCAGATGCCATTGCCGGAATGAGGGGCCGCCTCGGGCGATCAGCTCCCGTACGTAGCGCTCGGCCCCGCGTTTCCAGTCGATGCCTTGGGGAAGGTCGCCGTTGATCTCGTCGAGGAGCTCTCGTTCGGTTCGCATCTTCGTCTCCGCGGCCGAGCCGCACCCCTCCCATGTTTTCCGAGGAGACACGATTCGTGCGCCGCTCCCCTTCGGCCCCAGGACACGTCGACCTGGACTGGGACTCAGGTGGGTACGGTGGCATGAAGCATCGCATCCGGGAATCCTCCGCCCGCAGCGGATTGGACTCCACCAGACGGGACCAACTCCAGCACCGTGAGCCGAGAAGCGTTCACCACGACGTGGCTACCACGTCGGTCAGGGCCTTCTCGTGGAGGAAAGCACGATCAACTCCGAGCACCTTTCCGGCCGACGGCTCGACGTGCACACGAATGCCGGCCGCCCTGAGCGCCGCGCTTGAGGCGAACAGTTGCTGTTGGAACGCGGTACCCGCACGACTCGCGATCTTCTCCCAGAATCCGTCTCGCGTCTTCAGGCGGACGTATTGGTGGAAGCCGCTGTCGGAGAAAAGTATGAGCGCGGGCCTCATCTCGAGCGCCGTGCGCAGGAAGAGCGCCGCCTCGTGCAGGTTCAACGGCGTCGCCAGAAACTTCATGGCGACTTCCGTCGTCTGCTCCGCGATGAGTGCCTGCACGAACGAGAGAGTCCGCGTGACATCGAGGCCCATGACGGCTCGGTACGTTTCGGGCTGGATGCCGACGAAGGAGATGACCACCCGCTGGAACAGCCGAGCGACCTCCGGCGCAAGGCTCGCCGGCGCGCAGCCGTTCGTCACCAGGTGGAGTTTCTTTTGCGGAAACTCCTCCCGCACGCTGCGGATCCAGTCCATCGAGCGCTTCTGCACGAGGACCTCGCCGCCCTGCATGACGATCCCCTCCGGGTCCTGCTCGCGAATGAGCGCCGTCAACTGGGGGTAGAGGTCGTACGTTCCCGACCAGCCTGGCGCGTCGACGCAACACATTGCGCACTCGGCCTGGCACTGGAGTGACAGCTCCAGATTCAAGAATCGGTCATCCCCTACGGGATCGCCGGGGCGCTTGGCGCGCAACTTCGCGCCTGAGCAGGAACACCGTCTGTCATACTTTTCGATCTTCTGTGCGAGATCGACGTCACTGATGTTGCCGATTCGGTGGTACGCGCTGCTATAGACCAGGCAGCAGGGGAACACGTCCCCGGTGTGCGACACCGCAAGACGATGGAGGTGACACGGCCGCTCGGGCGCGTTCGGATACGCGAGTGGGCGAGCCGCGCCGATGGCTATTCCGGCTGCCCTCCTCAGGGCCGCCATGATGCTGGTCATGATTTCTCCCTACGTTCAACGAGTGCTTAACCGCCCGAACGCAGGAGCTCCTTCCTGAAATCGATTTCACGGCCCTTCCATGATCCGCAACCGAGCGCCTTGAAGAACTCGTCGTTCTTGAACCGGGAAGATACATGGGCTGGAGGCCCCTCTCCAAGGTAGAACGCCAGGATGTCGACGCCGGCGTCTCTCGCAAGTTCGACGGCTTTTTCGATCTCGGCCTCGCTATCATTCCAGGAAAACACCACGTATTTCCACTCAATGACAGGACTTGTCCGGTTCCTCGAGTTCCTCAGTCGGATCAATTGTTTCAGGTTGTCGTACGCAACGGTGAAGCGGCCCCCGACCTGATACTTTCTCACACTTTCGTCGGTTACTCCATCCAGCGACACATAAACGTAATCCACTAGGAGCGCTGCTTCATATTTTGCCTCGCTATTGATCAGCAGACCGTTTGTCGAAACATAGATGGCCGTATCTGGATTGTACGTTTTCAAGAGGGTCAACTCTTCAAAGATCGTGTCCGACAGAAACGGTTCACCAAGATTGAAAAATGAGATCGACCGGACGTTGCAGTCCTGGATGTTCGCGGCCACCTTTTCCATGTCCGGAAGCGACATCCTCATCTTCTTCCTGCTTTTGACTAATTCTTCCCTGCGGCAGTTGACGCATCTCAGATTGCAGAGCGCCGTATTCTCGATCATGATCCCGCGCTTTGGCGTCGTGAAATCTGAGAGGTAGGATTTGGCCTCTGCCCTGGGAACCGATCTCAACTCCCGGCAGGACAGGCACCCGTTGATCGGAATGATGCCACGTGAAAGGCGTTTCCTGAACTTCCTCGCCGTTTCACCCTTGAAGATTTCCTCGAGCGTGTGGCTGCTCAAATCACCAATGTGGCCGCTACCGTCCGTATCGAAGCAATTGCACGAAACGGTCATGTCTGAATTGATGCAAATATTGTAATCAGACCTCCCGGCGAGGGCATTGCAATAGAACGCCTTTCCTTTGAAGATATTCCGGCCGTTTATACGCAGCAGCTCCAGTTGTCTTCGTATCAGGCGCCGAAAAAGCACCAAGCCGACGATGAATCTCTTGATCGAAACGTCCATAGACACCTTCCCGTCCTGGAGCGGGCCGCCCGCGAAGCGTGCGCCGGGACTTCGGGTTGGTCGCGAGCGTTTCCTGCCTCGGTGGCGGTGATACTCCGGATCGCGCGTGTCGCCCCGATCTGAGCCGTCCCCGGAATCCTCCACATGGAACAAGCCCTGCGAATGTTCGGCCTATCCGGCGTCCAGGAGTACACGACTCGGCGGACCGTCAGCGATTCGGCGTCAGAATTCTGGAGGGAGCTTCCGGAGCTGCGCGTACGTGAAGACAGGGCCGTCGAGGCAGACGTAGGTGTGGCCGATGTTGCAGCGGCCGCACTTGCCCACCCCGCACTTCATCTTCATCTCCAGCGTGGTGATGATCTGCTCGTCGCTGAAGCCCAGCTTCCCCAGCTCGGGGAGGGTGAACTTGATCATGATGGGCGGACCGCAGGTGATGGCCACCGCGTTCCGAGAGGCAGGCGCGATCTCCCGGACGTAGGCCGGCACCACGCCCACCTTACCTTCCCAGCCCGGCCCGCCCTTGTCCACGGTCAGGTACAGGCTGGTGTCGGGCGCGCTGCGCCAGGCCTCGAACTCCTTTGTGTAGCAGAGATCCCCGGGCGTGCGGGCCCCGTAGAAGATGTCGATGTGCCCGTAGTCCCCCCGCCGGTCGAGGCAGAAGTTCAGAAGGGAGCGGAGCGGCGCCATGCCGATTCCGCCCCCGACGAAGAGCAGGTTCTTCCCCTGCATCATGTCGTACGGGAACCAGTTGCCGTAGGGTCCCCGGATGCCGACCGTCTCCCCCTCGGAAAGCTCGTGCAGCGCGCTCGTCAGGGCGCCGACCTTCTTGGCCGAGAACTCCACGTACCCGGTGCGGGTCGGCGAGGAGGCGAGGCAGAACGTGGCCTCCCCCACGCCGAAGACGGAGACCTCCTGGAACTGGCCGGGGTGATAGCTGAATCGCTCTCGCATCCCCGCGTCCGTAAAGACGGCCCGGAACGTCCTGGTGTCCCACGTCTCCTCGACGATCCGGTCGATCACTGCCAGGTTCGGGACATAGAGATTTCCCGCGTCGCTCATCGCTTGGCGCCCTCGACGTCGTGGAGCACCTGACGGAGGTCGATGTTCACCGGACAGGCTTCCACGCAGCGACCGCAGCCGGTGCAGCCCTGCCGGCCGAACTCCTCCACCAGGTATTTGAACTTGTGCGACACCCGCTGCCGGACCCGCTCCTTTTGGGTCTGCCGCGGATTGTGGCCGGCCCCCATGCGCGTGAAATCGCCGAACTGGCAGGTGTCCCAGCAGCGAAAGCGGACCCCGCCGTCGGCCGTGGCGTCGTCCTGGATGTCGAAGCAGTGGCATGTCGGGCAGAGGAAGCTGCAGGCGCCGCAAGCCAGACAGCGTTTCGCGTAGTGCATCCAGACCGGGGCGTCCCACTCCACCTTCTCCGCCACGGCCTTGGCGTCGAAGAACGGGGGCATCCGGTCGACCGCGGCCGCATGCTGCGCCTTCGCCGCGGAGGCGTCGGCGTCCGTGGCGGCTGCGAAGCCGGCACCGGCGATCAGCTCGCGCCCTGCCTCGCTCAGGATGGCAATGTGGTAGCGGTCCCCTAGGTCGGTGAAGAGCAGATCCAGCCCCTCACTGGCCGCCGGCGATCCGCCCACGGAGGTGCAGAAACAGCCCCAGCTTGGCGACTCGCACGCCAGGCCCACCAGGCGCGTCGTCTTCCGCCGGTTGCCGTAGAGACTGTCCGTCTCCTTCCGCTTCAGGAACACGTCGTCCAGGCGCGTCAGGGCCCGGGCGTCGCAGGACCGGACGCCCAGGATGACCGTCTCCCTCGTCGGGGCGGGCGGCGCCTCGAGGCTGACGGCCTTGGCCGTTCCGTGGAAGGCCAGCAGCGTCTCGGTCGCAGGGATGAAGTGCTCCTTGGGGGAACGGATCGGGCGCAGGCCGTCCAGGACCACCGGGCCGTCCTCGGCGAGGGGGGTGTAGTGGACGACCCCCTCTGCCGCGCTCGTCGGTCCCACCACCCGGTAGGATGCGAGCAGCCCGCGCACCCACGACGTCACGTCGGATTTGTTGAGGACGACGGCTTCCATATCGCTTGGCCTCACCCCTCATGCTTCCCGGGATCGCGGTCGTCGGGCCGGAACGTCCCCAGGGGAGGCACCGCGGCCGGGTCGAGACCCGCCACATAGCCGAACCGCTCCCGGACGTCCCGGTCCAGCATCCGGTTGAGCCGGGAGATGGGGATGTCCATTGGGCAGACCCGCTCGCACTCCCCGCACTCCACACAGCGGCCGGCTAGGTGGAAGGCCCGGACGGCGTGGAACATCCAGTTCTCGTCCGCCGCGTTCGCCTTGGACAGCCAGCGGGGCGCCGCCTTGTCCGCGAAGCAACTCCGGCAATAGCAGGCGGGGCAGGCCTCCCGGCAGGCGTAGCATCGCAGGCAGCGGTCGAGCTGCGCGTGCCAGAACGCCTGCCGCTCGGCGGGCGATAGGCGCTCCAGCTCGGCCACGGCGGCAAACGGCTCGGCGGCGCCTGGCATGCGGGGGGCCGGCTCCCCCAGTAACCCGTCGGCGATCGCGGGCGTGTTGTGCTCGCAGAGGCGGCAGCGCTCCTGGAGGATGTCCGCGGCAGAGAGCGTCCGCTGCCCGTCGCCGGAGGCCACCGTCAGGCTCCCGTCCGCACCCGGGGCGATGGCAACGCCGAAGAGCGACTCGCCGGACGTCGCCAGCCGGTCGGCATCCACCATCCCGTCGCAGGGGATGCCCAGGATCACGACCTGGTCGCGGAGGATCTGGTGCTCCTGAATCAGCGTGACCGCCGAGCGCGCGTCGCAGCCCTTGGCCAAAAGGGCGATGCGGCCGGCGCCTTTGAGCTTGGGCAGGTAGACGGCGAGATTGTTGGTGCAGAAGCGGTTCCACACCAGCCGCCCCGCATCTTCGGCCCGCTCGATGAAGGCGGGTGCGGTCCGGAACGGCACGCTGCCGGCCTCGTAGCCCAAGACGACCGCGACCTGCCCCTCTCGGAGCAGCCGGGCCGCCGTCTCGCGGATGGTGACCTCGAGATTACTCATGGACAGGCGCGAGCTCCGTCGGGAGGGCGGGCGCGTGAGCCCACGTCCGCCGCGTGTAGGGGCCGAGCTTCCGCACCGCCTCGGTCACCTCGCTCACCACCTCGGCGAAGCGGCCGCTCTCGGAGGCCGAGACCCAGTCGAACCGGATGCGCCCCGGCTCGACCCCCAGGTATTCCAGAAAGTCCTGCGCCAGGGGCATCCGGCGGCGGGCGTAGAAGTTTCCCTTGGCGTAGTGGCAGTCGCCGGGGTGGCAGCCGGCGATGAGCACACCATCGAAACCGCGCTTGAAGCACTGGATGACGAACATGGGGTTGACCCGGCCCGAGCACGGCACCCGCACCACCCGCACGTTGGCCGGGTAGCTCAGCCGGCTGGAGCCGGCCAGGTCTGCCCCCGCGTAGGAGCACCAGTTGCAAAGGAACGCCACGATGACCGGCTCCCACTTCGGGGCCGCCACCGGACTCTCCACGGCTTGCGCTTTGCTCGACACGCCCTACGCCCCTTCCCCGCTATGGGCCAGTTCCAGCGCCTCGATCTGCAGGAGAATCTGATCGTCGCTGAATCCCCGCAGCCGGATGGAGGCCGACCGGCAGGCCGCAACGCAGGTGCCGCAGCCGTGGCAGAGGCCTTCGTTGACCTTCGCCACCGGCCGCATCTTCCGAGTCGCCGGGTCCATGGCCTCGGCGGCCTCGATGGCGGTGAACGGGCAGACCTCCTTGCAGAGGAGGCAGGCCACACAGTTGCTTTCGTCCACGCCTGCGATCATCGGCTCGGACAGGAGATGCGGCTTGGAGAAGAGGTCCACCACCTTGGCGGCGGCCCCAGAGGCCTGCGCCACCGTGTCCGGGATGTCCTTGGGATACTGGCACGCCCCGGCCAGGTAGATGCCGGCGCTGAGGACCTCGATCGGGCGCAGCTTCGGGTGGGCCTCGGAGAACCAGTGGTCCTGATCGGTGGAGATGCCCAGCTTGCGGGCCATCTCCTTGGCGTCGGCGCGGGGCTCCATGGCCGTCGCCAGCACCACCAGATCGGCCCGCACCTCGACCTGCTTCCCCAGGAGCGTGTCCGCCCCCTGCACCACCACCTGGCCGTCCAGCGGGTAGATCCGGGAGACGCGGCCCCGGACGTAGGTGGCGTCGTAGCGCTCCACCATCCGCTGCACGAACTCCTCGTAGCCCTTCCCGTTGGCGCGGATGTCCATATAGAAGATGTAGGCCTTGGCGTCGTGCACCTTCTCCTTGAGCAGCAGGGCCTGCTTCGCGGTGTACATGCAGCAGACCTTGGAGCAGTACGAGTGGCCGTGGGCCGGGTCCCGCGACCCCACGCAGGCGACGAAGACCACCGTCTTGGGCTCGGTGTGGTCGGAGGGCCGCACGACCTTGCCGCTCGTCGGCCCGGAGGCGTTCACCAGTCGCTCGAACTGGAGACCGGAGATCACGTCGGGAACTTGCCCCCGCCGTATTCCCCCAGCTTCGCCTGGTCCCACAGGTCGAAACCCGTGGCGATCACGATAGCCCCGAACTTGTCGGTGAGGATCTCATCCTGCTCTTCGAACTGGATGGCCCCCGGCGCGCAGAACTTCTCACAGATCCGGCAGCGCCCCTGTTTGACGAAATAGGTGCAGTGCTCCCGGTCGATGACGGGCACGTTCGGCACGGCCTGCGGGAACGGCACATAGATGGCCTTTCGCATGCCCATGCCCACGTCGAACTCGGACGAGACCTTGACCGGGCACTTCTCGTAGCAGACGCCGCAGCCGGTGCACTTCTCCGGGTCCACGCTGCGGGCGCGGCTGCGGATCTTGACCTCGAAGTTGCCGACGTAACCCGAGACCTCCTCGACCTCGGAGTAGGAGAGAATCCGGATATTGGGGTTGGAGCCGCAGTCGACCATCTTTGGGGTCAGGATGCAGGCCGCGCAGTCGAGCGTGGGGAAGGTCTTGTCGTACTGGGCCATCCGCCCGCCGATGGAGGGGGTCTTCTCGACCAGGGTCACCTGATAGCCGGCCTCGGCGATGTCCAGCGCCGCCTGGATTCCGGCGATCCCCCCGCCGATCACCAGGGCCTTCTTGGTGATGGGAATCTGGGCCTGGGAGAGCGGCTCGTTCCGGCGATGCGGGCGATCGCCATCCGGGTGAGATCGATAGCCTTCCCGGTGGCCTCGATCCGGTCCGCGTGCACCCAGGAGCAGTGCTCGCGGATGTTGGCCATCTCTGCCATAAAGGGGTTGAGGCCGGCCTGGGCGGCACACTTGCGGAACGTCGGCTCGTGCAGGCGCGGCGAGCAGGACGCGACCACGATCCGGTCGAGACTGTGCTCCGTGATCGCCTGGCGCACCAGGTTCTGGCCCGGCTCGGAGCACATGTACTTGTAGTCGGTCGCGTGCACGACGCCGGGCATCGTCCCTGCCTCGGCGGCCACCCGCTCCACATCTACCGTCTTCGCGATGTTCGATCCACACCAACAGACGAAAACGCCCGTTCGTGCCATATGTTATCCCTGCACCCGATAGCGATACCCGCCAGCGACAGCGGTCAAATCCTCCTCGTTGCCCCAACTCCCCGTCGTCCCCATCTTCCTCGTCCCTGTCCTGTCCTGCCTGTCGCTGTCCCTGTCGGTTTCCGTCAGGCGGCCCTTGCCGCCCCGGCCGTCCGCTCGATGGTCTCGAGCCGGACGTAGTTCGGCAGGAGCATGGGCGACGGCCGCCCGGTCTCTTTCCCCGATGCCGTGAGTCGCGCCTGATACGCACGGACATGGTCCAGGTTGAGGTCACCCTGCGTGACACTCGATACTCGCTCCGCCGCCGCCACGCCCGCGCGGCGCCCGAAGACCAGGATATCCAGCAGGGAATTGCCCATCAGCCGATTGCGACCGTGCACGCCGCCCGACACTTCGCCCGCGGCGAACAGGTTGGGGATTCCGGTCTCCCCGTGAGCATCGATCAGCAACCCGCCGTTCTGATAGTGCTGCGTGGGATAGACCAGGATGGGGAGCGCGCGCATGTCGAGATCGAACCGCTGGTACTGGCGCATCATGGCCGGCAGGGCCTTGGCGATGGTCCCGGGGCCTCGGAGGATTTCGATCATCGGGGAATCCAGCCACACGCCCACCATGCCGGTATTCGTCTGAACGCCATTCCCTCGCTCCAGGCATTCGCGGATGATGGCTGCGGAGACGGTGTCCCGGGTCTCCAGGTCGAAGATGAACCGGCGCCCTTCGCGGTTGACCAGTTGCGCGCCGAGCCCCCGGACCTTTTCCGTCACCAACTGTCCGACGATCTGTTCGGGGTAGGCCACACCCGTCGGGTGGTACTGGACAGCGTCCATGAACACCATCCGGGCGCCCGCCCGATAGGCGATCACCAGGCCGTCGGCGGTAGCCCCGTAATGGTTGGTGCAGGGGAACTGCTGGACGTGAAGCCGTCCCATGCCTCCTGTCGCCAGGATCACCGCCTTGGCCCGGACGAGCCGGTATTCCCCTGTCTCCATGTCATAGAGGACCGCCCCGGCGCATTGCCCCTTGGAGTCGAGAACCAGCTCTACGGCAGAGGTGAATTCGAGGTGTCGAATCTTCTGGTTTCGGAACTCGTCGCGCAGCGTCCGCATGATCTCGGCGCCGCTGTAGTCCCGGGCCGAGTGCATCCTGCGCCGCGAGGTCCCGCCCCCGTGGATCGAGACCATGGTGCCGTCCGACTCCTTGTCGAACATGGCCCCCAGGTCCTCCAGCCACTTCATGGCGGCGGGCGCATCGTGGGTCAGCGCCCGCACCAACTCCGGAATGTTCTGGAAGCCGCCGCCGCCCATCACGTCCAGGAAGTGGATGGCCGGCGAGTCGTTGGGCTTGTCGGCCGCCTGGATCCCGCCCTGCGCCATCATGGTGTTGGCGTCGCCCAGGCGGAGCTTGGTCGTCAGGAGCACCGTGGCGCCCCGCTGGTGCGCCAACATGGCGGCCGAGGTGCCCGCCCCGCCGCCGCCGATGACCAGGATGTCCACGTCGTGGTCCGCGTGACCGAGATCCACGGCATCGGGGTCGATCCGGCCGCGCCCTTCGAGCAGATCCGCCAACTCGTGCGGAACCCGATCGCCGGCGTTCGGGCCGACGGCAAGCTCCCGCATGGTTCCCGCCTTATAGTCGGGATGGTACCCTTTCAGGAGGGCGGCCTTCTCGTCGGCGGTGAGGCGAGAAAACTGCTGACCCAGGCGCTCGCTCCTGGTCGCCTCGACACGCTTGATCGACTCCAGCATATGGGGTTCGTAGAGCACGAGAGATCCTCCCCCATCAGGCTGCTGAGCAGCCTGAGTAAAGACGAGTCCTTCATCACCTTGCTAGAGTTCCTCGGGTTCGATCTCGCGGGCGGCGTACATCTTGCGCCACTCCACCTCGCCGGCCGCCACGATCTGGTCAAGGTCGGCCTCGCACTCCCCCTGCTCGATCTCCTGGACTCTTGCCGCCAGGTGGGCCGCCGAGGGCGCGATGTGACGCGCGTAGAGCCGCCGGGCCAGGACGGCCACGTTGTACTGGACGATCTCGGCCGGACATCGGCTGGCGCACAACCCGCACATCAGACAGTCGAACGACAGATCGGCCACCTTGGCGATGTCGCCGCGCTGCGCCGCGGCGATGTACCGCATGACCTCGAGCTGCTGGGGGCAGACCTTCCGGCAGGTATTGCAGCCGAGGCAGCGGAGGATCTCGGGATACAGCCCGATGAGAGTTTCCGCCGTAGGCGGGAGGTCCTCCACCCGATAGGTGGCCTTGACGGCCGGAAAGAACGGGATCAGGGCCAGATACATCTGATCCTCGACGACCGTCTGGCAGGCCAATCCGACCTTCAGTCGGTAGTCGTTGGCCGTACGGTAGACCGTGCCGCAGGCGCCACAATAGCCGCCCCGGCACCCGCACCCCCGAAGTTGCCGGAATCCGGCATACTCCATGGCCTTCTGGATGGTCAGGCCCCTGGGCACATCGTGCGGTTTGCCCATCAAGAAGAATCGCACCATCGCGGGTTCGGCAGCCATCGGTCCGGACTCCTCTACGAGGCCAGCGCCGTCGCCTGGCTCGTCTGCGTCAGCCATTCCGCCAAACGGGGACGCGGGTCCATCGCGTGTCCGTCAAGATGCAGGCAGGCCTCATCGCACCCGAGCGCGATGGCCAGCAATTGCGAGAAATACAGCACGGGCACCCGGGTCTGGCGGGCGGAGCCAGTCTGCACCACGCGCTGCGCTTGGTCGAGGTTGTACTGACAGAGCGGACAGCTCACCACCAGCATCTCGGCGCCGCACCTGGCCGCAACCTCCAGGATCCGCGCCGAGCACTCCCGGGCCGCGTCGGGCGATCCGACCGCCACGAACGAGCCGCAACACTCCGTCTTGTGGGGATAGTCCACCACGTCGCAACCCAGACTCGAAAGGAGCCCTTCGAGAATCGTGGGTCGCTCGGGATCGTCGAATCCCATCTCGTCGGCCGGCCGGAGAAGGAGGCAGCCATAGTACGGCGCGACCTTGAGGCCGCGGAGCGGTTTGATCACCCGAGTGGCCAGAGCCGCGAAACCGATCTCGTCTCGCAGCACTTCCAGTAGGTGGACCGTCTGAACGGTTCCTTGGTAGTCCTCTTCAAGATACGCCGTCACCTTGCGGCGCCGTTCGGCGTCGGTGGCGATGACGCGATTGGTTCGCTTGAGCGTGTTGTAGCAGAAGCTGCAGAGGGTGAGGAGCTTTCCGGCCTCTTTGGCGGATGCCAGGATCCGGGTGGGGGCCACCAGCCCCATCGCGCTGTCCGCCGACATGGAGAAGGTCGCGCCGCAGCACGTCCACTCCGGCAACTCCTCCATGACGATGTCGAGCGCCTGGGCAGCGGCGCGGGCCGAGGCGTCGAAGCTCTGCGCTTTACTGTGCAGGGTACAGCCAGGAAAATAGGGAATACGCACTGAGCCCCCTCCCCGAGTCTCATGCGCAGGATTTTTGAACCGTCGAGCACCGTGACCAGTCCGACCCGGTCGGGGGCGGGCGGATCAGCGTGTGAACTCGCTCAATACCCGACGAACTTCCGAAACCCACCGATGAGCGCTTGCTGGGGCGCTGCCGCCAAGACGTCGGCTGGAATGCTGGCAATCTCCACGCGCACCGTGCCCTGCCGCATCAGCAGGGTGCGGAGCGCGTCCATGACGCGCGCCGGATCCACCTCCTTGGGGCATCGCGCGGCGCAGGTGAGGCAGGAGGCGCACTGCCAGATCGTGTGCGATCTCAGGGCTTGTTCGTGTTCGCCCACCTGGATCAGCCGCAGGATCTGATTCGGCATCAGATCCATGGTCGACGCCAGCGGACACCCGGCCGTGCACTTTCCGCACTGATAGCAGGCCCGCACGTCCACGCCGCTGATCTCTTTGATCACGGCGATCACGTCGTGTTCCGTTTTCAGGCGCGAGAAGATCATGCGACCCTATTTCCGTGAATCCTAAAGCCACTGGGGCAGAATCTCGCTCTCTCTCGGGTGAAGGGTAACAACGGTCACCCAATAAGGAAAGGCTTATCCGCGAAATGTCTGGAACCGCGACGATTGCGGCCGCGACCGGTCCCATCCCCGCCAACCGGCGACGCCTCCATCCGGGCGCCGTCTTCTCATGCAATGATGCGAGCGGTTGAGTGGTCCGGCTCGGCCCGTTGATCCCCTTGAGCCCTCGAACCGTCGGGTCGGCCCGTCGGCCTTTGTCTTCGCCAAGAGCCGACGAGTGGACGACTGGACCCAGTGGCCATTTGACCAGGCGTTGTCGAGGCTCGCGGCTCGCTCCGCCCGGCTCTCGGTTCTTCCTACTCACTTCTCCCTTGCCCTTCTGCGCACGGCCGTACTAGCATGGGTCGTGTGGCGCGGAGGGTCTTGTGACCGAGATCTATCTGGATGTCGAGACGCAGCGACTCTCCAGCGAGGTGCCGGGGGGCTGGAACAACATTCGGGCCTTCGGCGTCTCCGTGGCGGTGACCTGGGACGAGCCGGCCGGATTCCGGGACTGGTACGAGGCCGACGTTCCCCGGCTGATCGCGGAACTCGCCGGCTTCGACCGGGTCATCACCTACAACGGGATCCGGTTCGACCTGGAAGTCCTGGCGGCGTACGGCGAGGTCGCCCCGCTGCGCGCCAAGAGCCTGGACGTGCTCAAGGACCTGGAGCGCCGGCTGGGATTCCGCCCCAAACTCCAGGACGTGGCCCAGGTCACCCTGGGGAAGCAGAAGACCGGTTCGGGCCCCGAGGCGGTGACGTGGTGGCGATCGGGGGATCCCGCCCTGCGGCAACGCGTGGTGGATTACTGCCGTATGGACGTGGAAATCCTGCGAGAGGTGGTGGCGCACGGGCGCCGTGAGGGTTTTGTCAAGGTTCCCTCCCAGGGCAAGGACCGGACGGTCTTTGTCGCGTGGGGGGCGTGAGGCGTGCCCGGTGGCGGGTCGCCCCTTTTCGAGACATGGGAGCGGGTGAAGACCATGACGGACTTGTCGGATCGGTTGAGCGAGATCGTGGCCGCTGTAGGGCGGCAGGGCCTGCTGGTTTATCCGGGGTACGTGGCCGAGGACTTGCCCACCGTCTGGTGGCAGAGCAACCCCGACCAGTGGCCGGATTTCCTCGGCATCGCAAAAGCCGAGGGCGTGCGCACGCTCTTCGTCGGCCGCGCAACGCTGGAGGCGGAGGATCTTCAGGAACTGGCCGAATGGGTGGACGAGAAGGAGGGGCCCGGCCCCAGCAATGGCGATCGCGCCCGGCTGAAGACCTTCGAGCGCTACCTCGGCCTGATCGGCGAGATCCGCATGGGCTGGATCAAGGACGGTGTGGCGTTCATCCTCCAGCAACGCACCGACTGGTACGAGGACTTCCTCGACCTCATGCAGGAAGTGGAAGACGAGGACGATCTGGAGGATTAGGAGCCGTTACGATATGCTGTCTCTGGAATTCCTCCGGTCGCGTCATACGTTGACGACGGCGTAGCAGGCGATACCGGATGAGCGAGACGTTCGCACCCGACGAGATCGCGATCCTGCAGCCCTACGTGACCAACGTGGAGCGGCCGATCTTCGCCCTGCGAAACCTGCCCGAAGAGGTGGTGGCGGTCCTGTTCGCCTATTACAGCCGAAGCCGCGAGAGCCTGCGGCGGAATCTCCTCAAGCTGATCCAGGAGCAAGACCTCGACCTGGATCGCCGCCTTCGCTGGGCGGACCTCGCCCAGGACGATCTCGTCTCGGCCAAGCGGAAAGCCCGGGAGTTCCACGAGAAGTGGGTGGTGGGTTACGGTCACGCCTCGGTCGCCGAACACGCCGTGGCTCATCTGGCTATCGAGGACGTCTCCATCGTCGCGAGCAAGATCGTGGAGGACGCCCGCCTCGCCTCCTACACCGAGAAATCCACCCGGTACGTGGTCTTCGATCGCGACAAATTCTACCGCGAGCCGAGCATTTTGAATTCGCCGCACGCGCGGCGCTACCAGGAGACGTGCGGCGCACTCCTCGACACCTACACTCGTCTGACCGAACCGCTCGTCGCCGCGATCATGAAGGACGCGCCGCGCGGCGCAAAGCAGAGCGACCGGGCATTCGAAAATGCCTGCCGCGCCAAGGCGTGCGACGTCCTGCGCTACCTCTTGCCGGCCGCCACCCTGACCAATATCGGCATGACGATCAACGGTCGCGCCCTCGAGCAGTTGATCGGTAAGCTCCTGTCTCACCCCCTTGCCGAGGCGCAGCAGGTCGGGGCCGCCATAAAGGCCGAGGCGCAGCAGATCATTCCGACATTGATCAAGTATGCCGATGTGAATCCGTATCTGGTGGAGACCCGGCGGGCCATGGAGAGTTGTGCGACGGACGCCCTCGACGGGACGCCGCCGACGGGCAGCGCGGAGGCCACGCTGGTTCGTTACCCCGCGGATGCCGAGGACCAGTTGGTGGCCGCCCTCCTGTACGGGTACGCGGCCCACCCGTTGGTCCAGATCGACGCCCGCGTGCGCGCCCTCGCGAAGGAAGAGAAGATCCGGATTCTCGACGAGTACCTGAAGCGCCGTGGGCCTTACGACCAGCCGTTACGCGCCCTGGAGCACCTGACGTACACCTTCGACATCCTGGTGGATTTCGGCGCCTATCGCGACATCCAGCGGCACCGGATGGTCACCCAGACTCCCCAGGAGACCACGGCGCTCCACGGGTACGGCACGCCGCCCGAGATCGCGCGGTACGGCCTCACGGACGCGTACCGCGCGCGCATGGACGAGGCCTCCGCCGCGTACGCCGCCATCGCCGCTGACCTTCCGCGGGAGGCCCAGTACGTCCTGCCCCTTGCCTACAAGAAGCGTGCGCTCTTCACCTGGAACCTGCGCGAGATCCATCACTTCGTCCAGCTCCGCTCGGGTCGTCAGGGCCACGAGGCCTACCGACGCATCGCCCACCAGGTTTTCCGGGAACTGGAGCGCGTCCACCCGCTCCTCGCCCGCTTCATCCGGGTTGACTTGCAGGACTACTCGCTGGCTCGGCTCTAAGCCGTTGTCAAAAAATAACTTGCCCGGAGAAATTTCGGAAACGGCATAAGGAGCCGAAACGAAATTACATGAATTGGACAGGTTATTTCGTAACGGCTCCTAACCGCCTGTGCCTGTGTCGCCTGCCGCCGGACCGGGTGGTACCTCCCCCACCATCCGCACCCTGACGTCCCGCTGCGGGAATGGGATGGCGATCCCGGCTTTGGCCAACGCCGCGTTCACGGCAACCGTGAGCTCGCTCCGAATCAGCACCCATTCGCCGACCCAGTCCGTCCAGGCCCGCAGCTCGAAATTCAAGGCGCTCTCCCCGAACCCGAGAAAGAGGGCCACCGGTCCTGGCTCGCGCAGCACCTTCGCGTGTTCCGCCGCCACCCGGAGCAGCAGATCGATCATTCGCTGGGGGTCCGTGCCGTATGCCACGCCGACCCGGATGTCCATCCGCCGCATGGGCTCCGCGAATGTCCAGTTGGCTACGCGCTCCGAGACGAGATGCGAATTCGGGACGATCACGTCGGCGCCTTCCCAGGTCCGCACCGTGCTCGCACGAATGCCGATGCGGCGCACTTCGCCCTGAAACTCCCCGATCTGGATGGCGTCCCCGACGCGGATGGGCCGCTCGAAGAGGAGGATCAGACCGGAGATGAAGTTGTTGACGATGGTCTGGAGTCCGAACCCGACGCCGACACCGACCGCACCCGCCAGGATCGTCACCTTGGTCAGATCCAGGCCGAGGACGCCCAGCGCCATGGAGAACCCGACGAACAGGATCGCATACTGGGCCATCCGCGATAGCGCCAGAGGCAGCCCCTTCGCGAGTTGGACCCGGGGAAAGACGTCTTCCTCCAGCAGGAACCGGATACCGTTGGATACCACGAAGGACAGCCAGGCCACCAGCGTGAAGAGGAGCAGGTCCCCCAGGGACATCCGCACGGCGCCCCATCCCCATTCCGTCAAGAGGATCGGGCGTAACAGCCCCACCGCGTCGTCCAGAACAGTGAACGCGCGAAACGACGCGAGCGACCAGGCGATGACCCCGATCCAGGTCAGGACGCGACCGGCCAATCCCTCCAGACGGGCGCGATGGCGGGCGACCGATGCCAGTTGGCGTAGCGGCCAGAGATGGAGCGCACAGGAAATGAGCCCCCTGGCGATGTGGATGCCCGCAACGATCGCCAATCCGGCAAAGCAACTCCCGAGGGCGCCCATGCCCGCGAGTCGGGCCAGATCCATGAATCCCAGCCCACCGACCAGCGCGGCAAAGCCCATGACGAGGAATCCCAACCGGAACATGGTTGCCAGGCCCGGCCCGGAGGTGCCGTTGGCGCGTGCGGTCTTGCGGCCGCCCAGCCCGGAGGTTCGGAAGGCCCAGAAGGCAAGCAGTGCCGCCGCCGTCATCTCCGCGAGGAAGATCACCTGGTCCAGAAACGTGGTGTCCGGCAGGAGCACGCGTATGCGATCCACCATGAAGAGCGCGGCAAAGACATACGGGTTGATCTCCGTCGCGGTGGGCGCGGCGTATCTGGCCACTCGCATGACCGGCACGGCGCTGAGGATGCTGACCAGGTACAGCACGGCCCAGGATTCTCGGGAATAGATCGCCGGGCTGAGCAACAACCAGACGACCAGCGCCGAGGAGATCGGCCGCTCAAGAATCGAGGACGACAGGATGGCCGGTCGCTCCGCATCGGACCACGCGCGGGTCATGCCTCGCAACCGCACGAAGACGATGAGCAAGACGCCGAGAAGGAAGAGATGAATCGTCGGTCGCCAGTCGCCCCGGAAAAGTGCCGTCCGCAGCGGTTCACCGCCCCCGATGACCAGCCCGCCAATCCCAGACGACAGCTCGTTCCAGACGCCAGTCCAGAGTCTCGGACTCCACACGGGTGGCGCGTCCTTCACGTTCAGCTCGTCCACCCGCGCCCGCTTGGCATCGGCAAGTCGGTCCAACAGGTCGTCACAGAGTCGTTGGCCCTGGGACACGCGGCCCTGGAGGATCAGCAGGTTGGCGCGACGGGACTCCATCTCCCCTTGAACGGTCCGTGCTCGGACCAGGATCAGCTCGATCCGATCCAAGAGCGACCGCGGTGCCTTCCCTTTCCGGGCATCCTCGCGCGCACGCTCCCACTCCGTGCGAAGTCCACGGATCTGGTCGAGGTCTCGGTCCAGTTGCCCGGCCCGCTTTGCGAGGGTGGCGAGTTCGGCGGCGATGTCCGCCCGAACCCCGCCCCATTCCGTGGTGACCAGCTCGAGCTGTGCCAGAGGCAGGCCCGCTTGCAGCCGTTCCTGGATCGAGGCAAGCCCCTCCTTGAGTCTGGCCGCGGTCTCCGGGACCCTGGCCTCGATGGCTTGCACCTCGCTGGGCACTGTGGCCCGGGCTTCCGCCTCCTTGAGTAGCCTCTCGGCCTCTTCGGCGCGGCCAGGAAGGTCCACGAGAGGGATCGCCGCCGTGTCCGGCCCGGAGGGCGGTGATTGCTGGGCGAGGGCGAGGCCGCCCAACCACACAGAGAGGCCCACGCCGACACACGCGAACACGTGCCGTGCCCACCAACACCGTCCCCAGGTCATCTTGGTCACCAATTCTGCCTTCCTTCTGGGCCCGCTCGCCTCAGGGGCGGGCATTGAACGCCAGAAAATGGGCGCGCCAGGGGCCGAGGTCTACATACAGCCCTGCGTCCTGCATTTCCATACCGTTCCGCTCATACACGGACTGCGTCAGCAGGTCGGCGAGCCGCCACGAACGGTCTGCCAGGTCATCCCAGGGTACTCTGATCAGACCCTGTGACGACTCCTCCGACAAATTGACGACGATCAGACGGCGGTCGTCTCCCAGGCGCCAGCACCAGGCGACCAGGTTGAGACAGCTCTGATTGTCCGGCCACCCGCTGCGCTCGCAGAGCCGCCACTCCCCGTCGCGGAGGGCCGGCGTGCGAATGACGCGAAGCAGGCGAGCATAGAACTCCTGGAGGTCGGCGTCGGGCGGCTCCGCCGGCCGCCGCGCGAGCTGAACGGGGAGCTTGACGCGCCGGCCGTCGAGTTGCCCCTCGTGGAGCAGTTTCGCCCCCGGCAGCGTGAGGATCGTTGTGGCTGCGGCCCGCGCCTTGCACTCCACGAAGGTGGCCGCCGCCCGGGGCTCGTCGTGATTCTCGATGAAGCGGACCAGTTTTTCCTGGTAGGCGAGGTCGGCCGCGAGGTGGAGCCGGATCTGCTCGGCGAAGTCGTGCTCCAGTCTGTCGTACAAGCGTTTGTCGTAGCAATAATCGAAGCCCTGCTGCTGGAGCTCCCACTCCAGGTCCCAGTACGCCTCGGCCATGAACAGGAACCCGGGGTGGTGCGCCCGGATCGCGGAAACCACCTCGCGCCAGTACTCGCCGGCAGGAGCCTGGCCCGCCCGAGCGCCCCAGGTCTGCTCGAAGACCCGGTTGATCAGCAGCATGGCCATGTCGCAGCGCACCCCGTCGCACTGGTTTGCAATGTCGTGGAGTGCCTGGACGGCCGCCTGGCGCAACGCCGGCGAGAACGCGTTGAGCTGCAGGACGTCCTGCCACGGGGGAAAGTACGGATCGCGCCCACACGCAAAGACCGCACCGTCGGCTTCGAAGAAGTGTCCCGGCGCGCGCGCCAGATCCGCGACGGTCCCCCGGATGAAGTACTCGGGATGCGCCGCCACCCAAGCGTGATCCGGCGCAACGTGGTTGGGCACGAAATCCAGCATCAGCCGCAGCCCGCGAACGGCGAGCTCCTTCCGCGCCGCCGCCAAGCCGCCTGGGCCGCCGAGGTGCGCATCCACTGCGTAACGGCGGATGCAGTAGGGCGACCCCACGTTGTCCGTCGGCGCGAAGTCGGGCAAGGCCCGCCGGAAATCGATCTGCAATCCCGCGTGGGTCCGGGCGATGCCGAGGCCGATCGGGCTGCGTTCCCACACGCCCATCAACCAGACGGCGTCCGCCTGAAGTTCACCGAGCGCATCCCAGTTCTCCGCGGGCACGCTCCCCAGGGTGACCGGCCGGCCGAGTCTCTGGCTGATCTCATACAGCCACACCCAGGTGTTGATCTCGTAGATGACGGGATGCTTCGGCCAGTTCATGGTGGTCGCCTCCTTCCACCGTCAAGGTCACCGCGCGAACGTCAATCGAGTCCCGCCATTCGCGCTCTCCAAGAGGAGCCTCCCCTCCTCGATCCGAAGTCGGTTCGCCGCCTGCAGCGCATCCAGGACTGCGGCTTCCTGCAGGGCGTGTGTGAACACCGCGCCGCCGTGACGCCGGCCGCTCCCGTCCGCTTATCCCTCCGCGCTGGCGGCGGTCAGGCCGACTCTTCCTTCCGGTAATGCAGCGCGCCCTTCCCGGCGTCGTCCTTCAGGAGCGCCGCGCCATCCAGGGATCCGAAGAGCTGAATCAGGCGTGCCACTAACCCGGTCCAGCCGGTTTGATGGCTGGCACCCAGGCCCGCCCCGTTATCCCCGTGGAAGTACTCGTAGAACAGGATGTGGTCCCGCCAGTGCGGGTCGGTATGGAACTTGGCAGTCCCCCCGTAGACGGGACGCTGCCCGACCTCGTTCCTGAGGAAGATCTTGGCCAGACGGTTGGCCAGCTCGCGAGCGACCTCGAAGAGCGTCATCTGCCTCCCCGAGCCGGTGGGACATTCGACGGTGAAGCTGTCGCCGTAATACGTGTAAAACTGGAGCAGCCCCCGGATGATGAGGGCATTCATCGGGAACCAGATCGGGCCCCGCCAGTTGGAGTTGCCCCCGAACATCCCGGTGTTCGATTCCGCCGGCAGATACTCGACCCTGTACTCCTCCCCGTGGACCTGAAAAGTGAAGGGGTGATCCTTGTGCCAGCGCGAGAGCGAGCGAATCCCGTGCGGGCTCAGAAACCGTTCCTCGTCCAGCATGCGCGCCAGGACCCGCCGAAGCTTGGTTTCGTCCAGGACGGCCAAGAGGCGCCGCCCCTCGATTCCTGGCTTGGCCGGGGACGGCAGATTCGCCACCAGTTCCTGATGTTTCTGGAGGAACTGGCGAATCCGCTGCGCGCTGCGCGGGAACCGGTCCAGAAATTCCTGGGGAATCACGCTGGTGGCGCAGAGCGGGAGCAATCCGACGAGGGAACGCACCTGCAGGCGCATGGCCGTCCCGTCGGGCAGACGCAGCACGTCGTAGAAAAAGCCGTCTTCCTCGTCCCACAGCTCATCCGCCGTCTCCCCCATCCGATCCATTGCCCCGGCGATCCAGAAGAAATGCTCGATGAACTTGAGCGCCATGTCCTCGTACATCGGATCGTGGAGCGCCAGCTCCAACGCCAACTCCAGCATGTTCTGGGCATAGAAGGCCATCCACGCGGTTCCATCCGCCTGCTCCAGGTGGCCACCTGTCGGCAGTGGGGCGCTGCGATCGAACACCCCGATGTTATCGAGGCCGAGGAACCCGCCCTGGAAGACGTTTTTGCCGGTGAGGTCTTTCCGGTTGACCCACCAGGTGAAGTTGAGCAAGAGCTTCTGAAAAGCGCTCTTGAGGAATTCGACGTCGGTCTTGCCGGTGCGCTGCTTTTCGAGCTGGTGGATGAACAGGGTCGCCCAGGCGTGAACCGGCGGGTTGACGTCCCCGAAGTTCCACTCGTACGCCGGAATCTGCCCATTGGGATGAAGGTACAGATCGTTCAGCATCAACGTGAGCTGCTGCTTGGCAAAGTCGGGATCCACCATCGAGAGGGCGATGGTGTGGAACGCCAGATCCCAGGCCGCGTACCAGGGGTACTCCCACTTGTCCGGCATCGAGATGATGTCGTCGTTGACCATGTGGACCCATTCCCGGTTCCGCATATCGCGGCGCCGGTCCCCGGTCAGCGGGTGTGCCCCGTGTTCGTCCAGCCAGGTGTCGAGGTCGAAGTAGTAGTACTGCTTCGTCCAGAGCATCCCAGCGAGCGCCTGCCGCATGACGTTGGCGGCATCCTTTCCCACCGCCGGCGGCGTGATCGCGCTGTAGAACGCATCCGCTTCCTGGCGCCGGTCGGCCACCACATCGTCGAAGCTCTTCCCCAGCGGCGCCTTGACCCCCTTGGCCTTGGCGGGCGTTGCCGAGGTGAGCCGCAGGCGGATGGCCTCGGTCTTGCCCGCGCCGACGGTGAGTTGGTAATGCGCCGCGGCCTTGGTTCCGACCTTTGCCGGGTTGACGGCATCGGCCTGACCGGATACGACGTAGTTATTGATCCCATCCTTGACGTAGGGCGTGCGGCTGGGGGCTCCAAAGAGCCGCTCCCGGTTCGTCTCGTTCTCGGTGAACAGGAGCGGGGGGTCCGCCTCACAGTACAGATACCGCGCGCCCAATTCCGCATGGGTCGCCGCGATCACGGATGCGGTGAGACCGCCCGGCACCTGGGTCAGCTCCGGCCTTGGGGTCCCCTCCTTCCAGGACCAGGTGTTCCGGAACCAGAGCGTGGGCAGCACGTGGAGGGTCGCCGCCACCGGGCCCCGGTTTGCCACGCTAATCTTGATCAGCAGGTCCTCGGGGTCGGCCTTGGCGTACTCCACAACCACATCGAAGTACCGGTCCTCGTCGAATACGCCCGTATCGAGAAGCTCGTACTCCATTTCCTCCCGTGCCCGGCCCCGGTTCGTCTTGACCAGATCATCGTAAGGAAAGGCGGCCTGGGGATACTTGTAGAGGTATTTCATGTAGGAGTGGGTCGGCGTGCTGTCGAGGTAGAAGTAGTACTCTTTCACGTCCTCCCCGTGATTCCCCTCGCTGTTGGTCAGGCCGAAGAGGCGTTCCTTGAGAATGGCGTCCTTTCCGTTCCAGAGCGCGAGCGCGAAACAGAGCCGCTGCTTGTCGTCCGAGATGCCGGCCAGGCCGTCCTCGCCCCAGCGATAGGCTCGGGAGCGGGCCTGATCGTGCGTGAAGTAGTCCCAGGCGTTTCCGGTGTCGCTGTAATCCTCCCGAACGGTGCCCCATTGTCGCTCGCTGAGGTACGGCCCCCACTTACGCCATGGCGTCCCCTGCTGCCGGGCCGCATCCAGCCGGCCCTCCTCTGCCGTCAGCGTCTCTCGGCTTCGCTGCACGCTTGGTCATGATCGCACCCTCCGTCGTCTGACCCAGTCGCCCACCTCTCGCCTCTCCGCGCACCGCCCCGAGCGGTTGCGGGCCGAGTCCCGAGATAGTGAAATGGAAGACCTAGACGATTCTACAAGACATCCGCGGAATTGCGGACACACCAGCACAGACTCGACCCGGCCGGTTTCGGACGAAGCGCCGTCGGCCTTTATTCCCCTAAGCGATATCACTCTAAGCGAAGGCGGTCAATCAGACCTTGGGACCGTCGTGGCCCAGACGGAGGCGTGCGCGGGCTGGGTCCCGGATGTCCGAAGGGCCGCATCCGGGCAGGCACCGCAGATCGTCGAAGAGCGATATAGAAGACCGGAATGTTGTACCGCTCTTCCCCATCCCGGTCACTGCACGTGCTGCGACCCGAGGGCATCAGGATGTTGCCCACCGATTGTCTGGGGTTGCTTTCCTCCGAAGAGCCGGGACACGACGACAAAGAGCAGCGGGATGTAAAAGAGATCGATGAAGGTGGCGGAGAGCATCCCGCCGGTCACGGCGGTGCCGATGGCCTTCATGGCGCCGGCACCGGCGCCCGTGGCGATGGCCAGCGGCAGGACGCCGAAGAAAAACGCCAGCGAGGTCATGATGACCGGTCGGAATCTCACCCGGACCGCCCCCAGGGTCGCCTCGATCAGTCCTTCTCCGTGCGCCATCCGCTCCTGGGCGAACTGGATGATCAGGATGGCGTTCTTGGTCGTCAGGCCGAGCGTGGTGAGAAACCCGATCTGGAAATAGACATCGTTGTGCATGCCCCGCGACCAGGTGGCCAGCGCCGCACCGAATACGCCCAAGGGCAGCATCAGCAGATTGGCGATCGGGATCGGCCAGCTCTCGTACAGGGCCGCCACGCACAGGAAGATGACGATGACGGAAAAGGCATACAGCAGGGGCGCCTGCGAGCTTCGCCATCCGCTCCTGATAGGAGAGCCCGGTCCATTCATAGCCGATCCCCTGGGGCAGTTTCGCGACGATCTCTTCCATGGCCTGCATCGCCTCACCGGAGCTCTTCCCCGGTGCCGGCTCCCCCTGGATGTTCATGGACGGAAAGCCATTGAAGCGCTCGAGCCGTGGGGAGCCAGCTCGACCAGTGGGCGGTGGCGAAAGAGCGAGAAGGGGACCATCTTCCCCGTGGTATTCCGCACGTAGAGCTTCTCGATGTCTTTGGGCAGCATGCGGTAGGGGGCGTCCGCCTGGAGGAAGACCCGCTTGACCCGCCCGCCCTGGATGAAGTTGTTGACATAGGCGCTGCCGAAGGCCGCCGAGATGGTGTTGTGGATGGAGGTGATGGGGACCCCGAGGGCGCCGGCTCGTTCCCAGTCCACGTCCACCCGGTATTCGGGCACATCCTCCATGCCGTTGGGCCGGACCTTGGTCAGGCGCGCGTCCTTGGCCGCCATGCCGAGGAGCTGGTTGCGGGCCTCCATCAGCTTCTCGTGGCCGAGTCCGCCCCGGTCCAGGAGCTGGAAGTCGAACCCGGTGGCGGTTCCCAGCTCGATCACCGACGGGGGCGGGAAGGCGAACACCAGGGCGTTGCGGATCTGGGAGAAGGCCTTCGTGGCCCGTTCCGCAATGGCCTTCACCTTCAGGTCCGGCCGATTGCGGAGATGCCAATCCTTGAGCTTGACGAAGACCAGGCCGTTGGTCTGGGCCCGTCCGGAGAAGCCGATGCCGGAAATCGTCATGCAGGATTCCACCGCCTCTTTCTCGTTCTCCTGGAAATGCCGCTGCACGTCTGAGCACGACCTGCTTGGTCTGCTCCAGGGTGGAGCCGGTGGGCAGCATGACCTTGGAGAGCAGGATCCCCTGATCTTCGTCGGGAACGTAGGACGTGGGCAGGCGAAGGAAGAGGAATCCCACGGCCGCCACGATCACGACATAGACGACGGCGTAGCGCAGCTTCCTGGAGAAGGAGCGTTCGACGATCTTGACGTACCGGTCGCGGAGCCGGAAGAAGACGCGGTCGAACCAGGCGAAGAAGGGCCGCAGGAACCAGATGGCATTCTCCGCGGGCTCGTGCCCGGCCTGCACCGGCTTGAGGAGCGAGGCGCAGAGGACGGGCGTCAGGATCAAGGCCACCACCACCGAGAGGAGCATGGAGGCGATGATGGTCACGGAGAACTGGCGATAGATGACGCCGGTCGAGCCGCCGAAGAAGGCCATGGGGCCGAAGACCGCCGAGAGCACCAGCCCGATGCCGATCAGGGCGCTGGTGATCTGCTCCATGGACTTCCGGCGTGGCCTCCTTCGGCGAAAGCCCTTCCTCGCTCATGATCCGTTCCACGTTCTCCACCACCACGATGGCATCGTCCACCAGAAGACCGATGGAGAGCACCATGGCGAACATGGTCAGCATGTTGATGGAGAAGCCGAAGAACCCCAGCACGGCGAAGGTCCCCAGGAGCACCACCGGCACCGCGATGGTCGGGATCAGGGTGGCCCGGATGTTCCCCATGAACAGCCACATGACCAGGAACACCAGCAGGATGGCCTCGAAGAGGGTCTTGACCACCTCCTCGATGGCCACCCTGACGAAGGGGGTGGTGTCGTAGGGATAGACGACCTTCATCCCCGGAGGGAAGTAGCGGCTCATCTCCGTCATCTTGGCCTTGACCGCATCGGCCGTATCCAGGGCGTTCGCGCCCGCCGCCTGCCGGATGGCCATGCCGGCGGAGGGTTTGCCGTTGTAGAAGGCCTCGATATCGTAGGCGTCGGTTCCCAGCTCCGCCCGTCCCACATCCTTGATCCGGACGATGGAGCCGTCCGGATTGATGCGGACGGGAATGGCGGCGAACTCCTCGGGGGTCTTCAGCATGCTCTGCACGATGATGGAGGCGTTCAGGCGCTGCCCTTTCACCGCCGGCGCCCCGCCGAACTGGCCGGCCGAGACCTCCACGTTGTAGGACTTGAGCGCCGCGAGAACGTCCTCGATCGTCAGGCGGTAATCGATCAGCCTGTCGGGGTTCAGCCAGATGCGCATGGCATACTGGGAGCCGAAGTTCTCCACCTCGCCCACGCCGGGCACCCGGGCCAGCACCTTCTCCAGGTTGGACTGGGCATAGTCCCTGCAGGTCGTTGCCGTCCATGCTGCCGTCTTCCGAGATCAGGCCCACGATGATCAGATAGTTCCGGGTGGCCTTGCCGACCGTGACCCCCTGGCGCTGGACCACCTCGGGCAGGCTGGCCATGGCGAGTTGGAGCTTGTTCTGCACCTTGGACCAGGCGAGGTCCGGATCGGTCCCCGGGGCGAAGGTCAGCTCGAGGCGGGCGCCTCCGGCCGAATCGCTGGTGGCGGACAGGTAGATCATCTTGTCGAGGCCGGTCATCTTCTGCTCGATGATCTGGGTCACGCTGTTCTCCACGGTCTCCGCCGAGGCGCCGGGATAGAAGGCCTGGATGTAGATCGACGGGGGAGCGATGGGAGGATACTGCGAGACGGGCAGATTGTAGATGGCGAGGCCGCCCACCAGCATGATGATGATGGCGATCACCCAGGCGAAGACCGGGCGATCCAGGAAGAATTTCGAGAGCATGAATGGCCTCCGTCTATTTCGCTTTGGTGGCCGGTTGGGCAGTCTTCGCGGCCTCCGGCGATTCTCCTGCTCGCCCGGCATTCGAACGGGACCACCTTCACGGAGGTGCCGGGCCGCACTTTTTGAATTCCCTCGACGATCAGGCGATCTCCCGGATTCCAGCCCCTCGCTGATCAGCCATTTGTCGCCGATGGCACGATCGACCACGATCTTCCGCTGCTCGACCTTCTCCGAGCCATCCACGACCAGCGCGACGGGATTCCCTTTCGGATCGCGGGAAACCGACTGCTGCGGAACCAGGATGGCCTGCTCGACCAGACCCTTCCTGGACGATGGCGCGCACGTACATGCCGGGCAGCAGCACATGCTGTGGGTTCGGAAATACCGTGCGCAGAATGAACGATCCGGTGCTGGGATCCACGGTGACATCGGAGAACTTCAGCGTCCCCTCCAGCGGGTAGGGCGATGCCGTCTTCGAGGAGCAGCTTCACCTTGGCCTGCTGGGCGCCATTGCCCTTGAGCCGGCCGCTCGGCCAGGTTCTGTCTGAGCCGCAGCAGATTGGCGCTGGACTCGGTCACGTCCACGTAGATGGGATCGAGCTGCTGGATGGTGGCTAGAGGGGGGTCGGCTGGCCCGCCGTGACCAGGGCCCCCACGGTCACCTGGATTTCCCGATGCGGCCGGCGATGGGCGCGGTGACGCGGGTGTATCCCAGATTGATTCGGGCCGTCTCCAGTGCCGCCTCCGCCTGCTGGATGGCCGCCTCGGCCACAGCCACCGCTTCCCGGTCGCTCTCCACCTGCGCCTCGGTGGAGACGGAGGGTGGCCTCGGCCACGTTCGGCGTCGGTCACGGCCTGGTCGCGCTGGCTGGCGGAGACCGCGCCTTCCGCCAAGAGATCCTCGAATCGCTTCCGGTTCGTGCGCGCGTTCTCGAGGACGGCCTGCTGCCGCACCACGCCGGCGCGGCTCGCCGCCAGGGCGGCCCGCGCCCGGTCGGCGGCCTTGCGGGCGGCGGCGAGGTTCGCCGCAGCATTGTCGTAGGCGGCCTGCAGGGGCGCGGGATCGATCTGGTACAGCACCTGCCCGGCCTTGATCTCCGCCCCTTCCTCGAACAGGCGTTTCTGGATGATGCCGCCCACCTGCGGACGGATCTCCGCCATCGAGTACGCGGAGGTCCGACCCGGCAGACTCGGTGGTGAGCACAACCCGTTCCGTCTGGACCGTTCACGGTGGCCACCTCCGGCGCACCGGGGGCGGCGGGGCGGATGTCGAGGAGTTGCAGCCACCCAGCCATAGACCGCAAGCCAGAACGATGCGACACCACAAGGAGGTTGCCACGTGCATTCACGTTTTCGAAGCGTTGCATGTGTCACCTCTGTAACGCGTCATCCGGGCTGGAGACGGTAGCTTCGATGGCGAAAGTTCCGGTCTTGGGATTGATCCTGGGGCGATCCATGTGATCCGTCCAGAGAGCGCTTCGCCTGGGCCAACTCAGCGGATGGTCGCCTGCGGCGTACCGGCCTTCGCCGACGTTGCGTTTGCGTTGTTGTCTCTCGAGCAGCCAACGGCGAGGCCCAGCGCGTCCCATAGCGCGACGGCAACGGCGATCCGTGCCCCGCCCAAATGCCCAAGCCTCGTCACGGTCGGACTCCCTGGAGAAACGTGGTGACCATCTCCTCGATCGCCTGCTCCACGGTCACATGGGGTGGGGCCTTTTGGTGAAAGAGCTCCTGCAGCAACAGGTACTGGATGACCATCCCGATGAAGTTCCACGCCGCCAAGATCGGGTCGACGGCGCGGAACGCACCGGCGGCGACGCGGTCGGCGATATATCTTCCGAGAAAGTCGTCGAGCGCCTGCACGCGCCGCTGGAAGAAGAGATCCGCCAACGCATGCCCCTCGAGCGCGCTGAAGAACAGCAACCGCATGAGTGTGGGATCGGCCTGCGTACGAAGGATCATCTCCCGGGCAAGCGCACGGAGCAGCGCGGCGTCGTCCCGGGCCTCGGCGAGCGGGGAAACCACGTCGAGCACTTGCCGTGTCTGTGCCTTGGCCTCGATGATGGCGGTGTACAGATCCTCCTTGGTGGCGAAGTGCTTGAAAACGGTCGCCTCGCTCACCCCGACCGCCTGCGCAACTTCCCGCGTGGTGGTCCCCCGAAATCCACGCCGAGAAAAGAGCGTGGCGGCCGACTCGATGATCCGTCGCCGTCGCTCTTCCCTCGGAACCCGTTGCTGCATGGTGTCCCTCGCTCTCGATTCATTGTAAGTAAGCACTTGCTTACCACTTCTTGCCGCCTAATGTCAACCCTCGGATGCTGTCTCTGGCTGACAGCACCTATTCGATGGGGGCCTTCGCTTGAAAAACCCGTGAGGCAGGAGTTGGCTACGGATAGCCTTTAGCGACGCGCGGAAAGCCTCAGCGTCCCTTCGCCTCGCGCGCTGCGGCGACCCGATCGTAAAAGGCGAATTCTCGGCCAGCATTTCCCGGATCGGTAGATGGTAGGGGCACCGGTCCTCACATTCGCCGCAGTCGCCGCACGCCGGACACTCTCGATGGCATCCGCCACGAACCCGTCGAAGAACCGCTCCGGAGGGAACCGGCGCCAGAAGCTCTGGACATTCACCGCCGTGGAGATGCGAACCTTCTGGGGGCAGGGCTGGCAGTATTCGCAGCGGCGACAGAAACGCGTCTCCATCTCTCCCCGGATCCGCTCGATCTCCTGCCATTCCTGGGGGGTCAACTCCCAGTGTCCGTTGACGATCGCCGCGATCTCCTCGATCTCCTCGATCGTCTGGATGCCGGGATCCGGGATGACGTTGTCGAACTGCAGCAGGTGTTTGATGGTGAGGCGGGCGTCGGTCAGCATGCCGCCGGCCATCGGCTTCATGGCGATGAACCCGACATCGTGTCGCCGGGTCAACGGAAGCAACTCCTTGGCGGCTTCATCGGTGACGAAGTTGAACGGGAACTGTATCGTCTCGAAGCGACCGGAGGGAACGGCTTTCAGCGCCATGTCCAGCGAATGGCTACTGATGCCGATGTGTCGGATCTTCCCCGCCCGCACGGCCTCCTGCGCCGCCTCCATGGCGCCGCCGGGTCCGAGCACCTGGTCGTAGGCCTCGGGTGTGCTGACGTTGTGGAGCTGCCAGAGATCGAGGTAATCGGTGTTCAGGCGCTTCAGGCTGAGCTCCAAGTGTTGGAGGGCGGTGGACCTGTCTCGCGCAGCCGTCTTGGTGGCAATGACTACCTGGTGCCGCCGGCCGACGATGGCTTTGCCGATCCGCTCCTCGCTGGTCGTGTAACCGTTGGCGGTATCGAGGAGCGTGACACCCAGGTCGAGGCACCGCTGCACCACGCTGACCGCGTCCGCTTCCGTCAGCCGCTGGATGGGAATCCCCCCGAATCCAACTCGGGAAACCAACAGCTCAGTCTTGCCCAATCTGACCGATCTCATCCGTCACACCCCGTATGCTGCGCATTCCCGCGGTTTCGGCTTCCGCCCCCACCCTGGCGCGAGCGCCCCCTGCGGCGATACCCCGGTCCGGCCGCATTCCCCAGTGCGCACTCGAAAACGGCCGTCCCGGATCCGCCGGAGCATGCCGCGCTTAGGCAAGTCCTGTCAAGACGGAATCTGCCTCGAAGCTCGAACGCGGGTCGGAGGTCCCCCTTTTTTGTTGACGCTCTGCGCCCACCCGGTCAACATCGCCGGCAGGGATATCCGACAATGATCCGTCTCGTCAATGTCTCGAAGACCTACCACCGTTCCCGCATCCGCGTCGCGGCGCTCGCCGACGTGAGCCTGGAAATCGTACCCGAGACATTCGCCGCCCTGATGGGGGCCAGCGGGTGCGGGAAGAGCACGCTCCTGCACCTCGTAGCCGGCGTGGACTTGCCGACGACAGGTGAAGTCTGGGTAAACGGCCAAGAGCTATCGCGGCTTTCTGACGCCGCGCTGAGCCGACTCCGCCGGGATCAGGTCGGCATCGTCTATCAGTTCTACAACCTCTTGCCGACGCTCTCGGCCGGAGAGAACGTGGCGCTGCCGGCGCTCCTGACCGGCGTTCGCGCGCGGGTAGCGCAGGAGCGGGCCGACGACTGGCTGAAGCGGGTGGGCATGCTCCACCGCAGGGACCACTGGCCGCACGAGCTGTCCGGCGGCGAGATGCAACGGGTGGCGATCGCGCGGGCGCTGGTCAACGGGCCCTCGATCCTGCTGGCGGACGAGCCTACGGGAAACCTGGACTCGAAGGCGGGCCTGGAGGTCTTGGATCTCCTTGCCCGTCTCAACGTCGAGCGGGGCGTGACGATTCTCCTGGCCACCCACAGCCAAGAGGCTGCCGCGTATGCCCACCGGGTGATTCGCCTGCGGGACGGAAACGTCCTGCGGGATGAGCCATCGTCGTCGACACAACGCGATATGGCACGGCATTGATTCTCTCGACGACGCAGAAAGGTTTGGAAGTACGGCAGTTCGACGGTTCGGCAGTTCCGGTACCGCCGAACTCTCGAACCGTCGAACCGTCGAACCTTGTCTTCTCATAGTCGCCACCCATGCGCGCCTTTGTGCAACTCATTCACCTCCTGATCTGGCGGACGCTCAGCCGCGACCGGCTGCGAACGCTCATCACGGTTCTGGGGGTCTCGCTGGGCGTGGCGGTGGCACTGGCCATTCGGCTGGCCAACGACAGCGTGCTGGACTCGTTCAGACATAGCCTCGATCATGTGGTGGGCAAGAGCCGCCTGCAGGTCACGGCGGGCGAGTCCGGATTGGACGAAACACTCCTTCCCCGGATCGCCGGGACGCCCGGCGTCGCCCACGCCGTGCCAGTCGTCCAGGCCGTAACGGCGATCGCCGGCCGACCGGGCGAGGTGCTCCTCGTCCTGGGCGTGGACATTCTGAGTGACGGGAGCGTCCGCGAATACCGCGGCCCCACGCCGGAACTGGCTGATCCGCTCCGTCTCCTCACCGATCCCGACGCGATCCTGTTGACCGAACAGTACGCCCGGGCCCACGGCCTGAAGTCGGGAGATCCGATTCGTCTCGTCACGCCGACAGGCCTCAAGTCGTTCATCGTGCGTGGCCTCCTTGCTGACGCGGGGACGGCCCGCGCCATGGATGGCCAGGTTGCGGTTCTGGATATTGCAGCGGCGCAGCTCCATCTTGGAAAACTGGGCCGCCTGGATCGCGTGGACCTCGTGCTGGACGCCGTGGCGGATCCGATGCGGGTGGCCGCGGGGCTGCGCATGGCGCTCCCGTCCCACGTGAACGTGGCGCCGCCGGAGGCCCGGAACGCCCAGGTGGAGCAAATGCTCGGCTCATTCCAGCTCAACCTCTTCGTCCTGAGCCTGATCGCCCTCTTCGTCGGCGCCTTCCTGGTGTACAACACGATGTCGGTTTCCGTCGTGCGGCAGCGACACCAGATCGGGATCCTGCGCAGCCTGGGGGTGGGTCGCCGGGGTATCCTGGTCCTGATCTGCAGCGAAGGATTGCTGATCGGACTCGCCGGGTCGTGCCTGGGTGTTCTGATGGGTGTGGCACTCGCCCGCGTCGTTCTTGGTATGGTCAGCCGAACCGTCTCTTCCCTCTACGTCTTCGTTCGCCCCGGCGATCTCGAGGTGGCTCCGGGCCTGATCGCGTTGGCGATTCTGCTAGGATGCGGAACGGCCCTCGTCTCCTCGCTCCTGCCGGCTCGGGAGGCCACGGCCATCCCGCCCTGGGAGAATCTCGGGGCGGCGTCCGTGGATCGGCGGCACCGACCGTGGGCCCTGGCCGCGCTCGGCGGAATGCTGTTGGTCTGCGCGTACGGGCTGGGGCAACTCGGACCGGTCGGCGGCCGGCCGCTCTTCGGGTATGGTGCCTCCCTGGCCCTGCTCCTCGGAGCAGCACTTCTGTCTCCGGCGACGCTCCTGGTCGTCCAGCGACCCCTGGCGCGCGTCTTTTCCGGCTCGGGACTGGTCGAGGCGCGGGTGGCGCTGGGGAACCTCGGGCGCATGCTGCGGCGGAACGCGGTGACGATCAGCGCCATCTTGGTCGGCCTGGCCATGCTGGTCAGCGTTTCGACGATGATCCACAGCTTTCGCCGGACCGTGGAAGTCTGGATCCAGCAGACGATCCAGGCCGATCTCTACCTCTCGCAGGCGAGCCGCGTCATCCGGGGGGCCGATTCCAGGCTCCCGGCGGCACTCCTGGACCAGGTTCGCCAGGTCCCTGGCGTCGCCGAGGCGGATGGGTTCCGCGGCATGCGGGTGGAGGACGGACAAGGGGGCACCTTCGTCCTGGGGGCAGGGGATTTCGAGATCATGGCACGGCGGGGTCGCTTGCCCTTTCGACGCGGCGAGTCCGCCGCCGTGCTGTCGGACGCCCGAGCGCGCGACCAGATCGTCGTCTCGGAGACCTTCGCCGAGCGCTATCGCCTCAAGGAAGGAGACGAAGTCGTGTTGCGGCCGCCGGGCGGGATGGTGCGCCTGCGGATCGCCGGCGTCTACTACGACTACACCACAGAGGGCGGCCTGGCCGTGATGGACCGCGCCCTCTTCCGGCGGCTCTGGCAAGATCCGTGGGTCAATTCCGTGGTGATCTACCTGACTCCCGGAGCCGACCCCCAGGCCGTCCGGCTGGCGCTCCAGCAACGATTCGCCGACCGGAACGACCTCCTCATCCTCTCCAATGGCGCGCTCAAGGCGCGCGTCCTGGAGATCTTCGACCAGACCTTCGCGATCACCTACGGTCTGGAAGCCATCGCGCTGATCGTGGCCGTCCTCGGCGTCCTCAACACCCTCCTGGCGTCCGTGCTGGAGCGCACCCGGGAGATCGGCATCCTGCGCTCCCTGGGCTTCACCCGAGGACGCCTCCTGCGTTCCATCCTGTGGGAGGCGGGACTGCTCGGGGTACTGGCGAACCTCCTCGGGACGCTGGCCGGATTGGCGCTCTCCCTCATCCTGATCCACGTGATCAACAAACAATCCTTCGGCTGGACCATCCAGTTCGGCTTCCCAGGGATGCTCATCTTGCAATACACCCTGCTCACGCTGGGCGCCAGCTTGATCGCCGGCGCCTTTCCGGCCTGGCGCGCCTCGCGCCTGCCGATCGCCGAGGCGGTGCGGTATGAATAGCCGGTTGCTGAAAAAGGCCCATCTGCGGCGTTGGCACGCTCGCGCGGCGCTGCGACGTACGGGCGCAGTACGTCTCGCGCCGCGCATCGCGCGCCGCCTTGCATCTGGGCCTTTTTGAGCAACCTGGGGGGAATAGTGGTGCTTCAACAGCTTGAGAGGTCAACCGCAAAGACGCAAGGACCGCCAAGGAAATCTTGGAAAGCGCACACCGTCTCGCGTCTTCTGGCAATAGCGTTCCTGGCGTCCTTGGCAACTTGGCGGTTGGTTTCCCCCCCGCTCCTCGCGGCGGGGGAGTTTCGGCAGGCGCTGCCTGGGTATACCTTTTCGTTCCCTCGCGACCACTTCGCGCACGAGGGCTTCCGGACCGAGTGGTGGTACTACACGGGGCACCTCCGTGCCAAGAGCGGCGAGGAATACGGATACCAGGTGACATTCTTCCGGAGTGGCCTGGCGGCGGCGCAGACGAATCCGTCCCGCTGGGCCGCGAAGAACCTCTACCTCGCCCATTTCGCCGTGTCCGACGTGAGACGACAGGAATTCCGGTACTTCGAGCGGGTGAACCGAGCCGGTCTGGGTGCATCGGGCGCCAGCGAGACGGAGTTCCGCGTCTGGGTCGGCGACTGGGAGACGAAGGGTGACGGAACGAAACAGCGACTCGCGGCGAAGGAGGGGGACTTCGCTCTGGATCTCACGCTTGCCGCAGAGAAGCCGCCGGTGATCCACGGCGAGAACGGAATCAGCCGGAAGGGTGAGGGCCGTGGCCACGCCTCACACTACTATTCGCTGACGCGGCTGGCTGCCGAGGGCACCCTGACCGTTCGTGGGACCGCGTTGCCGGTAACCGGGCTCGGCTGGATGGACCACGAGTTCGGCTCCACCCAGCTCAATCCCGATCAGGTCGGATGGGACTGGTTCAGCCTACAGTTCGAGGACGGGACGGACCTGATGCTCTACATCATCCGAAAGGCCGACGGACGGCCCGATCCGTACTCGGCAGGCACGTGGGTGCACAGGGATGGCCGATCCGTCCGTCTTCGTCAGTCCGATTTCACGATCGAGGTGCTCGACCGCTGGGCGAGCCCCCGGAACAAAGGCGTGTACCCGATCAAATGGCGCCTGTCCGTCCCGTCCCTGGGGATGAACCTGACCGTGACGCCGGTCTTCCCCGATCAGGAGCTCGACACGGCAAAGAGCACCGGCGTGATCTATTGGGAGGGCGCCGTCCGGGCCGACGGCACCGTCTTCAGCCATCCCGTGAAGGCCAAGGGCTACGTCGAGATGACCGGCTACGCTGCGCCGTTCAGGAAGAAACTGTAGCGCGCGCGTCTCACACGTCGAGCGTGCTCACTGCGTCTTCGGCTCGTACACCTGTGCGCCTGCGTGCGGCGCCCGCCCGAGAATCCGTCGCGCCAGCGGCTGAAGGAGCTGCGGCGACAGATAGATAGGGAACTGGGAAAGAGCGAAATACAGCCAAGTGAGATCGGGCAAGGCCCCACCGGTCGCCGCGAGCATCAGCCCCATATTCCGCTGTGACGCCATGAATCCGAGCGCAAGGGCGCGAGCTCGGCCTGCGGACAGAAACAGGAGCGTAGTGAGCAAAAGAACAGCCGAGAACACCACAAAGGCAAGCGCCGCGAGACCCGTTGTGAGCAGTGGGGTGGCAAGGAAACGAGCACCGACACTTTCCATAACGGCTGCCACGAAGACGAAAAGGACGAGGATATTGAGGCCGTCGATTCTCTCCTTGTGCCGTGCAATGGCCGCGAGGCCAAGAGCCCGACGCACGATCAAGCCAACCAGGGCGGCACCCGCGAGGATGACGAATAACTTGATCGCGAGTATCAGTGGTGGAATCGAGAGGCTCCGCCCGACGAAGACGAGCGCGAGCAGGGGTGCCGTAAGCGGAACCAATGCTGTGCTGGCGATCAGGGCCACAAGCACAAGCGTGGCGTCCAATCCCATTAACGCTGCCAAGGCGGGAGCTGCCATCATCGGGGAGGCAACTGCCTGCAGCATGAGCCCAAGGAACAAGTCGGGTGCCTGTTTATTGAGCCCAAAAGCGAGACAGCTCGCTCCGAACAAGACTGGAATTGCCACCGACGTCCACGCGGTTGCAGCAAGCACGATGGCCGGGCGACGAAGGCAGGTCTTGAACGCCGCCGCGTCCAGGCGCAGGAACGCGATACACAAGAGCACGAAGACTGCCTCGGTGACATACGGCTTCAGTATGGCGCCAATCGATGGAAGGGCAATACCGATGGCAACGAGTGCTGCGACCGCTCGCGTACCTTGGCGGCCGAGCCAGGAGAGCGCTGCCACGGGCGCATCATACATAGACATTCGAAGAAACCCCGCGGGCCCTGGCGTGTCTGAAGTCGCGCTCTTGTTGCCCTACTGACCCCGCTCCGCCTCCCGGTACACGGCCACGGCGGCGTCCACGCCGGCGCCGCGCGGAAGCCTGACGCGCTCGGTCGCCAGGGCCGCCTCCAGGGCCGCCAGCGTGATGAGCACGGCGTCCTGCCGCGCGTTGTACCCCATGGTCCCGATTCGCCAGATCTTCCCCTTGAGCGGGCCGAAGGAGCTGCCGATCTCAACCCCGAAGTCGCGAAGCATGGCCGAGCGCACTCGCTCTCCGTCCACGCCGTCGGGAATGCACACCCCGGTGACGTGTGGGATCTTGTGCGCCCGGTCGCCGAAGACCGTGAGGCCGAGCGCCTCCACGCCCGCCACCATGGCGCGCCCCGCCAGGGTATGGCGGGCGAAGACCTGCGGCGCCCCTTCGGCAAGAAAGATCCGCGCGCTCTCCCGCGCCGCGTAGAGCATCGTGGTGGCCTCGGTGTGGTGATTGACCCCCTTCTCGCTCCAGTAGTCCATGATCATCGCCAGGTCGAAATAGTTCGACCCGATGATGGGAGTCTCGGGCGGTCGGTAGTCGGCGGGGCGGAGCCCCTCTTCGATGTGTCGCCGCCGGAAGATCAGGTCGGCCACCCGATCCGACAGCGTGAGCGGGGCCGCGCCCGGAGGGCCGGCAAAGCATTTCTGAAGGCCCGCTGTGACGCAATCGACTTCCCAAGCGTCCGCTGGCAGTGGCACACCGCCGAACGAGGCGGTGGCGTCAACCTGCAAGAGGACGCCGTATCGCCGGCACAGCGGCCCGAGTTCGGCGAGGGGCTGGAGCATGGTGGTCGAAGTCTCGCCCTGGCACATCGCCAGCAGCTTCGGCCGGTGCTGCTTGAGCCCGGCCTCGATCTGTTCCGGGGTGAACACGGTCCCCCAGGGCGCGTCGAGGACACATAGATCCGCCCCCACGCGACGGGCGATCTCGATTTGGAGCTGGCCGAAGCGCCCAAAATTGGCCACTAGCACCCGGTCGCCCGGCTCGACGATGCTCACCATCGCCGCCTCGATCGCTGACCGCGCGGTGCCGTCCACCACCAACGTCCACTCGTTTTTCGTCTCGAAGACCTGACGGTAGAGCGCCATGGTCTCGCGCATGTATTCGCGGAACTGGGGATCGAACTGCCCCAACAACGGGGCCGACATGGCACGGAGCACCCGAGGATCGGCATTCCCGGGCCCCGGGCCCATGAGCAGGCGCGGACGCGGATTGATCTCAGCGTAGGCGGGGAATGTCATAGTGTTCCTCATCCTTTCGTTGGTTTCGATGCGGCCAGCAGCGCCCAACGCCGGCTCAACGATCGAAGTACGGGCTCTTGCCGGTCACCGACAGCGGGAAGCCGATTACCACGTCCGCATCGAGCAACTTGAGTTTTCTCGCCGCGGCCCCGATGGTGTACATGATCCGGTTGTCGATGTTGAGCAGCCCGGCCGTCTTGGCGGCGGACCCCAAGGCGATGCCGAGGTCGATCGTCTGGAACATGCACAGCGGCCCCCGGAAGTCCTCCCCCTCCGACTTCTTCGCTTCGATGAACTCCGCGCACCCCGCGTAACCACACGCCCCGCAGTCGAGCGGGACCTTGGGGTTCTTGGGCTCGCCCGTAACGCCCACCAGCAAGACCGCCATGGACGCTCGTACGTTCTTTGCGTCCCGCGCGAAGCTGGGGATCCGGCCCCCCTTTTCTCCGACCTTCGCCTCCATGGCCTTCGCCAGCGCCTCCAGGTCTTCCCCGTCGAGAATCAACGTCGAGACCGAATCGAGGCCCCGGGTCTTGGGGGCCGTCCGCGCCGCGGTCGCCATGAGGCTCGCCGCCAGCCGCACGCACTGTTGCTGCGCTTCACTTGTCGAGATCTTCGCCATGCCGATTCTCCTCCATTCTGGCGATTCCAGAAGAACACGCCGCCTGCCCCTCGCACACCAGCCGCGGCATTATACGCGAGAATCCGCGGCAGGAGCATAGCCTTTCTAGGAGCCGTTACGAAATAGTTTGGCAATTTTTTGATTTCGTTGCGGCTCCTTATGCCGTCCCCAAAATCTCTCCGGTCAAGTCGTTCTTTGAGAACGGCTTTCCGCACGTCCGGCAGGCGACCCGGCCCGGATACCAGGCTTCACCGGGGCCGCTTCGCGCGGTATGATGATCCGTCACCACAAACCGCCCAAGTGAATGGAGGATGGAACATGAGTCTCGCGGAGAAGAAGTGCGTTCCCTGCCGGGGCGGCGTCCCCTCGATGGAGTGGCCGAAGGTCCAGGAGTTACTTTACCAGCTCAAGGCCGGATGGCACGTGAATCCGCAGGGGCATCTGGAGCGCGCATACAGTTTTCCGGATTTCGCTCGAGCGCTGGAGTTCGCCAACAAGGTCGGCGCCATCGCCGAGGAAGAAGGTCACCATCCGGATCTTTACGTCGCCTGGGGCACGTGCAAGGTCGAGATCTGGACCCACAAGATCAACGGCCTGACCGAGAGCGACTTCTACCTGGCCGCCAAGGCGGACCGCGCGCGGGAATCCATGCCCATCCCCACTACCTGAGATTCGCCAGGGCATCGGGGAGGTAAAACCGACAACCGATGCGGCCAGACCGGTCAATGGGATGGCCGGGACGCTGACGGATTCTCCGTTGCTGGCTATTGGGTCGTCGCCGCCTGTTTCGGCGCTTGGCGCTCCGCACCCCGCACGGGCAGCCGTCGAGGAGCAACCAGCCAGACCAGAAACACCGCGGCAGTCACGCTGACAATGGAGGCCGAGAACGGGAGGCGGTAGTTCCCCGTAAGATCGTGGGCGTATCCGGCTAGCCAGACCCCGGAGGCGCCGCCGGCGTGGTACAGCATGTTGAGCGCCCCGAAGATGACCCCGAAGTGGGGGCCGCCAAAGAAGAGCCCGCACATGATCGGGGTCATGGCCGGCGACACCGAGTACCCCACCCCCATAAGCACAGCGTAAAGATACAGGTGCCAGAAAGGGGAGGCGGGACCGATACCCAGCAGGACGGTGATCCCGGCCACCACAAACGTGCACCCCGTCAAATAGATCCACTCCGGCCACCACCGGTCGGCGAGATACCCCCACAGGATTTTCCCCGGGATACTGACCAGACCCACCAGCCCCACGATTCCCGCCACCAGAATCTTGGTTTGGCCTGCCTCGACGAGGTGGGCGACGTGGTGTGTCAGGACGAGCTGATTCGGACTGTTCAAGCAGGTGAATGCGGCGGTGACCAGCCAGAACTCTCGGCTGCGGAGCGCCGCCGCCAGTGTCCATTCCCGACCGACGCCCGGCGTGGACGGCACAGATCCGACGCCCAGGCCGCAGCCGGGTGCCTCCTGCTGGGGTATCCGGCCACCCCGCAAGGCAAGAAGGCCGATCGGGAGAATCACGCCGAGCGCGATCACCGCTAGCCCAAAGTACGCCACCCGCCAGCCGGCCCGATCGATGAGCAGTTGCGTCAGTGGAACCACCACCAGAATCCCCACGCCCACCCCTGCGGAAGCGAAGCCAAGGGCGAGACCCCGTCGCGCGACGAAGCTTCTGGTGATCAGAACCGAGACCGGGACATACCCCATGAGGGAAAGCCCGAGGGGAGTAAGAACGCCGTGCGTCAGGTACAGGTGGGGGATGCTGGTGGCCAAGCCGCTGCTCGCCAGGGCCAAGGGTAAGAGGATGCCGCCAGCCACGATCACGCGCCGCGGGCCGAGGCGGTCGAGGAGCGAGCCCGCCAGGATGCCCCAGATGCCGTACAGGACGGTAAAAAGGGAAAAGATGCCCGCCGTGGACGCGTAATCTGACTTGAACTCCTGGATGAGAGCCACGAAGAAGACGGAGGCGGTGTACCAGACACCCGAGGAGATCGCCATCAGGGTCGCACCCGCCGCCACCAGACCCCAGCGCTGCCGCAACTCGCTCGGTTGATGGCGCACGCCATCGCGATCGGGTGTCATGGCAACCGCGGGTCGGGATGCGAACTGGCAAGGATGTCCTGTGGCATGGCGCGGCGAGAGTAGCAAACCCCTCCGCGGGATTCAACTGCTGCCGTGGTGAATCGGAACGAACGAGGAAGATTGGGGAATTCGGTGAGACTCGGTCCGGTCAGGTCAGATGCGACCAACCGAAAACGGCAGAGGGCCGGGACGCACCAGGGAATTCGGAATCGAGCGCCGCGCCCGGTACGATGCGCGGACGTTGGGAGCCGTTACGAATGACAACGGCTTAGGCCGCCTTTCGTTCCCCGCTCAAGAAGGTCACGTACCGATGGAGTCCCTCGAAGAAGAGCCGCTCGTATTCCAGAAGCGCCTCCAGCGATTCCTCTCGATCCAGGACCTCCAGCTTCGCCCACAACTCCGGCTCTCGCTGTCGGAAGTACGGGATGGCCCCTTCGATGTACTCCGCCTGCAGCCGCTTACCCATGGCAATGATGAGCGATTCGAGGTCCGTGACATCGTGCGCGTTCGAAACCTTCCGACGTGTTCTGGTTATCGGCGCTTTCAGCACAGTCCCCATGTTTGTCCTCCCCTCTCTCTGACGCGAGCCAGGCGCCTGTTCTCCTTTACGGCGTCCTCGATACCTCTCTGAATACCATACATACGTTTGGCTGTCAATCAAATTACGACCAATAAGGTTTGCAAGAACCGAACCGGCGTGCGCTTGAGGGGCGCATCGCCAACATCTGTATAAACGACGCTCGTCCAATAGATTGTATTCATTGAGTCGCACGGCGGTCGAGGGGATGGACTCTGGAAAGCGACGAGAATAATCGACGGGGTGTTTCCGCAGGAATTCGCACACCATTACCGGCAGGCCGTCACCCGGACTGCCGTTTTTTGGGAAACAGCGCAATGCCGATGCGGCGGATAGATCGGTCGGAATCAGACGGGCGCGCCCCCGGAGAGGGCGGGGATCAGATGGACTTCGTCGCCGTTCGTCAGGACCTGAGCCTCGACGGCCTGGCGGCCATTCACCACCAGCAGGATGGACTCGTCATTGCGGGGAACCGCTACATGATCCAGCAATTCGGCGAGCGTGCTCGCGTCCGGGAGCGCCACGTCAAGACGCCGTAGCGCTCCCGCCGCCGTCCGTCGTTGCAGTGTGGTGTGCAGATAAACGGTGACTACCAATTGAACACGCTATCCAGATCCGCGTCCGAGGCGTCGTACACCGCATTGTGCGGTGGGAGCGGCTCGGTCCGCATGTACTCGGGAATCCGGTCGTCCGCGGCGGTGAAGCCCGCCCGCCGGTTGAACTCTCGCTCCAGTGTGATCGTTTCTTTTCCCAGCACCTGCAGGATATCGGCGCCCACCTGCCACCCGTAGCGGGCGTTCAAGATGTCCGGAATCACCTCGGGGTTCACGTTGAACCCGAAGCCGGCGAAGATGCACGCGCCCAGCGTGTCGAAGCCTGCCATGTTGATCTGCGCCGCCCGCGACGTCGCGATATTCGCCTTGGCGTCCAGATGATCCACCTTGGCCCGGACGGTGTTCCCCGCGGTGTGGTCCGCCCCCTGCGGCGAGGTCACATAGGTCGTGCCCGTCCCCTTGATGGCGCGCGGCTCGTAGGCCGACATGGCCTGCCCCTTGACCACAGGCACCCGCAGGACGCCGAGCACCCGCCCCGCCATCGCCGCTCCGTGCCCCAGGATTCGCCCCAGCGGCGTGCCCTTGCGAATCTCCGCCAGGAGCTGCAGCCCTCGCTCGCCGTCGCCGAACTCCATCAACCCCGCCTCGGCAGCGACGCCCAGCGCGGCGCCCATATCAATGGTGTCCAGCCCGAGGTCGCTCACCTCCCAGTTCAGCCGGGCGATGGTGTCCAGGTCGGCGATCCCCAGATTCGATCCGAGGAGGCCGATCGTCTCATACTCCAGCGGCGAGACGATCGCCTTGCCGTCCTCACCACCATAGGTGTTGGAGCACTGGATGACGCAGCCGGCCATGCAGGCGTGGGTCGTCTCGCTCTCCCCGCCCCGCTTGAGGAGCAGGTCGCGCATGGTCTCCCCACTGATCGTCTCGGCCCCCTCGAACTGGCCGCTGCTGAAATTCCGCGTCGGCAGACCGCCGAACGCGTTGCACGTCCGCACCATGGCGGGCGTGCCGTACTCCTGGTAGGTCTTGGTCTGGGGATGCGCCAGCGTGTTGTTCGTGAAGAGTTTCTGCGCCGCCTTGAACGCTTCCCGGTTGGCGATGGCCGGCTTCTTCCCACCCGTATCGTCGAAGACGATGGCCTTGAGGCGCTTCGATCCCATCACCGCACCCAGTCCCCCGCGGGCCGCGATGCGCGAGGGCACCCGATCCTTGTCCAGGTTCTGGATCCCGGCCGCCGAGAGCAACATCTCGCCCGCCGGCCCGATCAGCGCGATGGCCACCTTGTCGCCGTACCGCTTCAGAAGCCTAGGCGCCGCCTCGTGGACCCCCAGGCCGGCCACGTCGTCCGCCGGCTCGAATCGCGCGCCCGCCAGGCTGAGATGGAGCACCCACCACCCCGACCGCGCAGTGCCATCCGTGGCGCACTGGTCTTCAAGAATCAACGCCTTCATCCCCAGATTGGTCATGTGAAGCCCGGTGGAGCCGCCCGCGTTCGCCTCTTTGACACCGCGGGTCATGGGGCTCTTGGCTCCGAACGACAGCCGGTCGCAACTCGAGAGCATGTGGCCCACGATCAGGCCGGGCGCCAGCACCAGCTTGTTGTGCCGTCCGAGCGGCTCGCAGGTCGCGGGCACCTCGTCCAGCAGGATGCGGGCCGACAGCCCGCGCCCACCCAAACGTTCCCACGTTTCCGGGACGGGCTCTCGCTTCAACGACTGTTCACGCAGGTTGACACGCCAGACGTCCATGGCACCTCGCTCCTTTTTCAAACCCCCTCCCTCTCGGGAAGCGGAGGACGAACGACACCTCGTTTCTTCCTCCGAGGATCGCGCGATTACCCGTCGTCGTCAAGAGCACACTTCGCCTCGACGCCGCGCTTCGTAAAGGAACAGGGCTGCGGCGCCCAGGACCCCGGATGCCTTGGAGAGGCCGGACCGGACGATCCGCGTCTTGGCCACAGCACGCTCGAAGGCGTAGAAGCGCGCCCAGCGTCGCACAGGCTCCACCAAGATCTCGCCCGCCTCCATCACCCCGCCGCCCAGGATGATCATCTCCGGGTTGCACAGGTTGACGAGTGCGGCAACGCCGGCCCCCAGCGCCTGTGCCGCCTTCGCCACCACAGCTTCCGCCACCGGATCACCCCGATCAGCGGCGCGGAAGACGAGGGGCGGATCGATGCGGGACTGGTCCCCCCCGGTCAGCGAATCAAAGACGGCGGACGGCTGGTCGGCGAGCAGGTCCCGCACCTGGGCCACGATATCGGGACCGGAGGCATACGCCTTCACGCACCCCCGGCTCCCGCAGAAGCAACGACGGCCGTCCAGCTCCACGGGAATGTGACCCACCTCTCCCGCATAACCGCCGGCCCCCCGGACCAGCGCGCCGTTGAGGATCAGGCCGCCGCCCACGCCCGTCCCCACAGCGACCATGGCCACATTGCGAAGCCCGGTCGCCTGGCCGAAAGTCCACTCCGCCAGGGAGAGCGCGTTCACGTCGTTGTCTACCGCCACGCGAAGGCCCGTACGCTCCTGGAGCACGGATCGAAGAGGGATGTTTCCCAATTCCGGGAGGTTCTGGATGTCGGGACCGATCCGCCCGGTCGTTTCCTCCACCGCCCCCGGGACGCCGACACCAATTCCGCGCACCGGCAGATCGGCGCGCTGGGCCTCGTCCTCCAGGCCAGCCACGAGCTCCAGCAGGTTCTTCAGGATCCCGTCCCCGCGCCCGAACCGATGCGCGGCCACCGTTCGGGAACTCACGATCCCACCGGACGGATCCACGAGACCGCCGGCGAATCCGGTGCCCCCCACATCCACGGCCACGATCACGCCGGGCTCCGACCCGGTCACGCCGACGCCCCCATTACTGCGGACAGCTCTCGATAGCTGATCAGCCGAGCGCCGGCGGCCGCCACGGCGGCCTTCACTCGCGGATCGGAAAGCCCGCGCAGCTCGCCCTCGCGCTGCGCGCAGTAGCTGCTGACGGCCAGCGCCTCATCCGCATAGCCGGGGTGGCACATCAGCTCGGTCACGCCATCCTCCAGTGCCTCGAGGAATGCGAGCAGCGTCTCCGCCGTCCAGTAGGCATCGGCGCCTACATCGCCCACCATCCGATCCGGGGCCACCACACCCCGGCGACGGATCTCAGGAGCCATCTCGGCCGTGACGGCTCGCACGGGCACCCGGAGATCGGCCGCCACATCCAACACCGCCGTCAGCACCCGGGGAAGCCGGTGCATGTGGTAATGCGTGTCCAGGTGAGTCGGCCGGCGTCCGAAGACCGCTTCGAACCGGTTGGCCTGGGCGGCGACTTCATCCCGGAGTTCAGAGGGGACACCGACCTCGCCCACCTGGTTCCGGTCCCGGACGAAACATCCGTTCACATCTACCAGCGACGGGACCGTCGCTGCGGAAAGCACGGGCGCGCCCAGCGTCAGGTTGACGTGCAGCCCCAGGCCAAGTCCGGGCGTCTCCTGCGCCACATCCCGGGTGCGGGCCAGGCCGGGGAGATTCACCATGACGGTGGTGCTGGTGATAATCCCGTTCCGGTGTCCGTCCAGGATTCCGCGGGTCACCCCCTCGGTCAGATTGAAGTCGTCGGCGTTCACGATCAGGTATTTCGCCACACGTTACTCCTTAGCAGGCTGCTGAAAAAGGCCCATCTGCCGTGTTGGCTTGCTCGCGCACTCGTTGCGGCGTACCTGGAGTACGCCTTGACCCACCTTCGGTGGGTACCCCGCGCATCGCGCGCCGTCTTGCACCTGGGCCTTTTTGAGCAGCCTGGGCAAGAACGAGCTTTCAGAATCCTGTTAGGGGCGGTTACGAAATAGCTTGGCAATGTTCTGCAATTTCGTTACGGCTACTTATGCTGTCCCCGGATTTTCTCCGGTCAAGTCATTTTGCGACAACGGCTTGGTTCCGCAAATGACCAGCCGGGCGCACGTCGCCGGCCTGCCTTCCAGCGATGCAGCCTCCGGGCTGACGCTCCGGATATACTCCAGCCGCTCGCGGGCGATCCGGGGAAACGGCTGCTCGTCGCGGGCGAGCACACTCGGCACCAGCCCGGCCGCGCGCAGTTTCTCCAGCGCCCGCTCGACACCGAGAAACCCGAACAGCGTGAAGACCAGCCGGCCGCCGGGCGCCAGATACGCCGGCCCCTCCTGGATGATCCGTTCCAGCAGCAGCCAACCATCCGGCCCGCCGTTATCCATCCGGGCCAACGAGTCATCCCACGCCTGATCCGGCGGCGTCGGCATCTCCGGAGGATTGGCGGCAATCAGATCGAACGTTCGGTCGGCCACGGGGCCGAAGAGATCCCCGACGCACACCTCGACCCGGTCGCCGACGCCGTTCAGGAGAACATTCGCCCTGGCGCATTTCGCATACGCCTCCACCACGTCCGTGGCCACCACCCGGTGGCCGCACCGCGCGGCGAGGACGCCGATCAAGCCGGCGCCTGTCCCCAGGTCGAGCACCACGTCGTCAGGCTGGAGGGGAAGATGCCGCGCCAGGAGTAGGCTGCCGAACTTCGGAACCAGATCGTCGGTGGGTACCCGAATCAGGCAGTTTTCGTACAGGAAGAAATGCACGCCTCCGCGATCCGCCATGGGAAACTCCCGGAAGCAAAGGGGGAGGGAACGCGGAAACCCTATCAAAGGAACGCTGGGCCGTCAATTGCCGCCTCGACGGCTACTCACAAGACAGCGACGGCGGGGAATCCCCAGCCGGGAACTCCCCGCCGCGAGACCCGAAGGCGTCGTGGCAGGTTGTGGAAGAACCTTTTCCCCAGGCTGCTCAAAAAGGTCCAGATGCCAGGCGGCGGGCAAAGGGCGGGCTACCCACCGAAGGTGGGTCAAGGCGTACTTCCTGTACGCCGCAACGGACGCCCGAGCACGCCAACGCAGCAGGTGGCCTTTTTCAGCGGCCTGCCAGGCTAGAAATTCTGCATCAAGTACGCGATGCTCGCCTTGTGGTTCGCCTGGACCTGCTCCATGGTGTCGGGCGGGAACAGTTCGATCGCCACGTAGGGCTTCTTGTGCTTGACGGCCTCCCAGAAGACGATCTCGAAGATCAGCGGATTCTCGGCCAGGACCGGCGACTGCTTGCCATCCTTGGTCGCCGTCTTGAGGTGCATATAGCCCATTCGCGGCGCGATGCCCGCAAAGAAACCTCGCACCGGGTCGACCTTGCCGGGCACGCGCGCGACGGCGAAGAAGTTCGCCGTGTCGAGCTGGAAGCCGACGTTGGCATTCGCGTTGGCGAAGAATTCGGTCGTCCCGAAGCTGGTCACACCGTCGCCCTTCAGCACTTCCAGGGCATTCTCGACTACGTACTGCAGCCCGAGCATCTTGGCCATGTTTGCCGCTTGGTTGGCCGTTTCCACGAGCTTGGTGAACTCGGCGAAGGTCCACGCCGTCTTCTTCTCGTTGTTCGCGAATTCCAGGCCCGGGAGGGCGGTACGAATGGTGCGGGGGCCGTCAAACACTGCCGCGTTGGCCACGGCCCGGGAGAAAACCTCCATGTAGTTGGGATCCAGAATCCCGACATTCACCGCGTAGGACATGTCAATGTCCCGCTGCTTGGCATACACCGCGATCTCCTTACACTCGGCCAGCGTGAGTGACGCCACGGGATCCCGCAGCTCGACATAGGAGAATCCGTGGTCCACTGCGAAGTCCACGTACTTCTTGGCGTTGGCCAAGTTGACCGGCATGAACTTGAGCAGATTTGCCGTGGTGATCCCGATCTTCAGATCCGGGTAGCGCGGCAGGACGACCTTTTCCCCGGCGTCCACCGCACTGGCCAGCGTCCCCAGGCACAGCATCAAGACCGCGAGCGATACGACGAAACGTTTCATGGCCACCTCCTTGGGTTTAGGATGAGACACGGAAAAGCTGGAACAACAAAAAACGCCCTCGCCGGTCTGGTCGGACCGACAAGGGCGTGCGCAATCCTGGGACGACCTTCCGTGGGCACCTGGCGTCTCCTGCCGGAACCACCCAGCTCAGAGGACGAACCAAGCAGGAGGCTACCCAATCCCCCTTCAGGATGTCAAGCCCAGTCCGTGAGTTGTCCAGCCGCACCCTCCAGGTTCCACGGGTGGAACTTCCCTTACGAGAGTGCGCGATTCAGTGCCTGAAGCGACCGTGCGATCGTCTCGCGGAGCTCGGCGAGGGGTGGGATCTCGGGAGTGCGCCAGCGGGGCTCGAAGTCGCGAGACCGCTGGCGGGGAGAGAGTTCGTAGCTCACGGGAACGCCGGGCATCTGCTCGTTCAACACGCGGGCGAGCGCCGGCAGGTCGAGGATACCCTCGCCAAGGGCCACCCAGCGCAGGAGGCCGTCCACGATCTTCGGCGTCTTCACATGCACGTGCGCCACTACCGGCGCCAGCAGAGCCAACTCCTCCACGGGGTTGATGGCCCCCTTGGAGTAATACCACGCGTTCCCCGTATCGTAATTGACCCGGATCGCGGGGTGGTTGACCTCCCGGATGAAATCCAGGACTTGCTGCTCCCGGTCCAACAGGTCCCCGTGGTTTTCCAGGGCGATCATGACGCCCAGGTCCCTCGCCCGGTCGGCGATGGCCGGAATGTTCTTCCGGAACTCCTCCAGCTTCCCCGCCGGCCCCGCGATGGAGTTCACGCAGCGCGCGCCGATGTTTCGGGCGAATTCGAGGCGCCGGTGGAACCGCTCGACCGCGTCCGACCCTGTGAGGTCCATGTGGACCGACAACGACAGACAGGACAGTCGTCGGGCCGACAGTTGGTTCCGTAGCCACACCGCCCGGCTGTCGCAGAAGTCCTCTTCGACGAGGTGCTGAAAGATCTTGTCCACGCTGGCCGGCTCGACGTACTTCACGCCGAGCGCAGCCAGTTCGTCCAGGGCGACCTCCAGCGAGTAACCGTCGAAGGCCATGGTGCTGACGGAGACGATGCGATTCATGAACGACTCCTTGGTTCTGCGGTTCGACAGTTCGACGGTTCGGCGGTTCGATGGTCCGGCAGTTACGCGTCCGGCGCTCGGATACTGCCGAACTATCGAACCGTCGAACTGCCGAACCAGTGTCCTACTTCGGTCCGAACAACCGCGGCAGGAACATGATGATATCCGGGAAATAGGTGATGAGGAGCAGGACGGCGATCTCGATCAGCAGGAACGGGATGACCGCCTTGCTGATCTGATCCAATCGGACATCCGAGATGCCGCAGGCCACGTACAGGCAGACGCCGACGGGCGGCGTGATTGTCCCGATCATGAGGTTCACGCGTGATCACCACGCCGAAATAGATGGGATCGATTCCCAGCTTGTAGATCAGGGGCAGGAGCACCGGCGTGAAGATGATCAGGGCCGAGGCGCCGTCAATGAAGCAGCCGACGATCAGGAGCAGGATGTTGATCAGGAGCATCATCACCCACTTGTTGTCGGTGATGCCCAGGAACAGCTCCGCCACCATGAGCGGGATGCGCTCGATCGCCATGATATAGCCGACCAGGTTCGCCACACCCACGATGATCAACACCATCGCGGTGTTCAGTCCCCCCTTGTACATGATGGTCGGCAGATGGCGCCACTCCAGCTCCTTGTACACGAACTTGCCCATGATGAACGCGTAGATAGTCGCGACCACGGCCGCCTCGGTGGCGGTGAACACGCCGCCGAAGATCCCACCCAGGATGATGAGCGGCATGAAGATGGCCCCCATGGCGCTCACCGTAGCCTGGAGGAACTCTTTCCCCGTCGGCCGGACCGCTTCTCGGGGATACCCGTTCCGCTTGGCCTTGATATAGGCCACGAACATCAGCCCCAATCCCATCAGGAAGCCGGGGATGAATCCCCCCAGGAACATCGCACCCACGGAGACGCTTGCCATGACGCTGTAGATGACCATGGGTATGCTGGGGGGGATGATCGGTCCGACCACGCCGGCCGCAGCTACCACGCTGGCCGAGAAGAGCTTGGGGAACCCGCGCTTGTTCATGAGCGGAACCAAGGCCGAGCCGATGGCCGTGGTGTCGGCCACGGCGGACCCCGTGATCCCCGCGAAGAACATGGCGGCCACGATGGCCACGTGCGCCAGCCCGCCCTGGATCCACCCCACCAGATAATTCGAGAATCGCACGAGGCGGCTGGAGATTCCGCCGGTATCCATGAGGGCGCCGGCCAGCATGAAGAACGGGATCGCCATCATGGGGAAAGAGTCCATCCCGGCGAACATGCGCTGGACCACGAGCTGAGGAGAGAGCATTCCCTTGTTCCAGAGCAAAGCGATCGCACTGAGCCCGAGGCTGAAGAAGATAGGTGCGCTGACGATCAGGGTGAAGAAGAAGATGGAAAAGAAGAGTATGAGGACCATGGCTACTTCCCCCTGACCAGGCTCTGCGCCGACTCGATTGTCTGCAAGAGCACCCACGCTCCCATCAGGGTCGCGGCGATCGGGATCGCGAGATAGACCCAGCCCATGGGAATCTGCAGGGCCGGGGCGAGCTGCCGCCACTCATTCCGCGTCAATTCCACACCGCCGATCAGGAAGAAGTAGACACAGATCAGGGCGCAGAGGTTCGCCAGCAGCACGCACGCCGCCCTCAAACGCGCCGGCATGAAATCGATAAACACCGTGACGTTGATGTGCTCCTTGACCCGCATCAGCGCGCTGGCCCCCATGAAGGAGACCCAGACGAACGCGAAGCGGGCCAGCTCCTCCGACCAGCCGAGCGGCACGTTGAACACGTACCGGAAGAAGATCTGGGCGAAGACGATCACCGTCATGACGAACATCAACCCGATGATCATCCACCGGATGACGCCGTCCACCATCCGTTGAAACCCTGCAATGAGGCTCGACATTGCTGTACTCCGAGTGGAGGTGGGGGTGGGCGGCCAGGCGCCCACCCCCATCTGTTCAGTGGCTACTTGGTGGCCTCGATCCGGTCGATCCACTCCTTCGCCTTGGGGCCGAACTCCTTCACGGCCTCTTCCCGAAGCGGCATGACGGTCTTCTTGAACGCCTCGCGATCGGCGTCGTTGGCCAGCATCCCCTTGGCCGTGATCTCCTTCAACAGCCGCACGTCGTCGTCCCGGACCGCCTTGCGCTGGGCCTCCTGCGACTCGATCACGGACTCCCGCACGATCTGCTGGAGATCCGCCGGCAACCGATCCCACAGCTTGGCGCTGTACATGACCATGTGGGTCAGGTGCAGGTGGCCCGTCAGGGACATGTACTTGTTCACCTCGTAGAACTTGGCATTGTAGATATTCGAGAAGGGGTTCTCCTGTCCGTCCACCACCTTCTGCTGCATGGCGGTGTACAGCTCGCCGAAGGACATCGCCACGGGGTTGGCCCCCATGTACTTCAGCGTGTTCAGATGGTACTTGGCCTGGGGCGTCCGGATCTTCAACCCCTTGAGATCCTCCGGGTTCTTGATCGGCCGCACGCTGTTGGTGATGTGCCGCATGCCGGCTTCGTAGAAGCCGAGCAGCTTCACCCCGTGCTTTTCGACCAGGACCCGGACCTCGTTCCCCATCGGACCGTCGAAGACTTTATAGGAGTGTTGGCTGTCTCGGAACAGGTAGCCGCTCTCGATCACGTTCAGGATCGGCTCGTAGGAGCCGAAAAATCCCACGGTGACCCAGGTGATCTCCTGCACGCCGTTCCGCATGTTCTCGACCATCGTCCGCTGGTCGCCGATCTGGCCGTCGGTGAAGACCTGGACGTCCACCCGGTCCCCGGCCTTCTTCTCGATCAACTCCTTGATCTTCCGGGCGCCGACGTTCTCCGGGTGATCCGGCGCCACCACCGTCCCAATCTTGATGACCGTCTTGGTCCCCGCCTGTGCCGCGGGCGCGACCACGCCCACGAGGGCGATCATGGTCACCGCAACACCGATCCACAACAAGATCTTCCGCATGGCTCCGACCCTCCTCACGAATTGGTTAACAGCCGTCAAACGACCGAAACGTCGCGCTCTCGCTTTTCACCTCCTCCGTGCTCCTCAGAAGACGCGTACGCCGTCCCTCTCACGTCTTGCACCCCTTCGGCACTCGGCACTCACCCTGTGCCTCTTGTGGCACGCTCTACCTCGACTACCGAAAATCCCCTTTCCCCCCAGGTTGCTCAAAAAGGTCCATATGCAAGGCGGCGTCGCCCATCCTCCGGATGGGTACCCGGGCCGAGTGAGGCGTACTCCAGGTACGTCGCAACGAGCGCCGAGTAAGCCAACGCCGCAGATGGGCCGTTTTCAGCAACCTGCTACGGCACGCGTGCGCCCGAGGGAAGCCTCGGCGTCCCGTCCGCCGTGTAGCCGCCGTCCACGTACAACACGGCCCCCGTGATGTAGCGCGCCGCGTCGGAGGCTAGGAATGCGACCGCTTTCCCGATGTCCTCGGGCTGACCGATCTCGCCCCACGGCACTCGGTGAAGCACCGCAGTGCGCTTCTCGATGTCCTCGGGCTTCGTGCTTTGATAGAGGGGCAGGTTGATCTCTGTGATGATCGTCCCCGAGGCCACGACGTTCACATTGATCCGGTGCGGTGCCAGCTCCACCGCGAGCTGCTTGCTGAACATGTCGATCGCGGCCTTGGTCGCACAGTAGGGGCCCATGCCGGCCTTGGCCACCCGCCCGTGGATCGACGAGATGTTGACGATCTTCCCGCCCCCGCCCCGCTCCACCATGTGCCGGCCCGCCAGCCGCGAGCAGTGGAAACATCCGTAGAGATTCGTTCGCACCACCCGGTCCCACTCTTCCAGCGGCACATCCAGAATCGGATGACGCGTCACCACGCCGGCGTTGTTGACCAGGATATCAATCCGCCCGAAGTGCGCCACGACGGCCTGCACCATCAGCGCGACCTCGTCGTGCTCACCCACATTCGCCGGAAACCTCTCGGCCTCGCCCCCGTCGGCCCGGATCCGCTGGACGACGTCTTCGGCCGCATCCGACCGCTCGCGGTAGTTCACCGCGACGGTCGCCCCCTCCGCCGCCAGCGTGAGCGCGATCCCGCGCCCGATCCCCCGCGCCCCGCCCGTCACCAACGCGACCCGACCCTTCAGTTGCAGATCCATGCGCTCTCCCCTCTTTTCCCCGGCCGACCACCGATGGCATCACCCCGGAAGAATCCCCAACGGCCGTCTTCGCCAAGGCTGCTCAAAAAGGTCCACATGCAAGGCGGCAGGCGATGCGCCGAGTGAGGCGTACTCCAGGTACGCCGCAGCGAGCGCGCAAGCATGCCAACGCCGCAGATGGGCCTTTTTCAGCAGCCGGCTAAGTCTGCATCCCCCAGCGTCGCACCGTGCGCAGCTCGATGTTGCGGAACACCAGGTTCTCCACCGCCAGACCGATTAGGATCACGCAGAAGAGCCCCGCGAAGACGCTCGGCACTTCGAGCTGGTTCTTGTTCTCGTAGATGAACCAGCCCAACCCTCCCTGGCCGGAGCTCACTCCGAAGACCAGCTCGGCAGCGATCAGCGTGCGCCAGGCGAACGCCCAGCCGATCTTCAGACCGGTGAGAATGCTCGGGAATGCCGCTGGCATGAGGATCTTCACGATGTAGCGGGCGCCGGTCAGGCCGCAGTTCTGCCCCACCATGCGCAGGGTGTTCGAGACCGCCCGGAACCCCGAGTGCGTGTTGAGGGCGACCGGCCAGAGCACCGAATGGACCATCACAAACATCAGGCTGGGATTCCCCAGTCCGAACCAAAGCAGGGCCAGGGGGAGCAGCGCGATGGCGGGCAATGGGTTGAACATGGAGCTGAGCGTCTCCAGCAAGTCTGTGCCAATCCGCGTGCTGACCGCGCAGGCCGTGAGGAGAGTGGCCAGCGCGATCCCGGCGGAGTAGCCCATGATGAGGACCCGGACTGAGTAGGCGGTCCGGCCGGGAAGAACGCCACTGGCGATTCCCTCCCAGAACGCCTGGAGGGTTGCGCTGAAGGTGGGAACCAGGAGCGGGTTGTTGACCCACCGGGCGTAGCCCTCCCACGCCAACGCCAAGAGAATCAGAAGGAGCGTCTTGCGCAGCCCCCCGTTGTTCCAGGCCTGCTCCCCGAAAGTGAGCGGTTGCTCCACCACCCCGAAGGCATCCTGGGCGACCGGCGTTCCGGTCCGCTCCGGCCGATGAATGGGCTGAACGGGCTGCGTCATGGCTCCCTCCCCGCCGGCGGAACGTGTGCTTCCTCGATCTCGTCGGTAAAGAGCATGCGGTGGATCCGGTCCTCGAGGGCTTTACGCGACGCGGGATTGCCGTCGCCGGGGGGCAGGCTGTTCAGCTCCGCCTTGACCTGGCCCGGGTGGGGCGAGAGCAGCAGGATCCGACTCCCAATCGTGACGGCTTCAGGGATCGAGTGTGTGACGAAAAGCACCGTGAAGCGGGTGTTATCCCAGAGTTGGAGCAGTTCTTCCTGCATCTTCCGGCGAGTGAGGGCGTCCAGCGCGGCGAAGGGTTCATCCATCAACAGGATGGTCGGCTCCATGGCCATCCCGCGGGCGATGGCCACACGCTGCTTCATCCCGCCCGACAGCGTGTGGGGATAGGCGTCGGCGAACTTGCTCAGTCCGACCATCTCGATGTAATGGCGAGCGCGCTCCTCGGCGGCCCGGCCCGCCAACAGGCCGCTGGCCGCGAGGGCGAACAGAACGTTCTGCCTCACCGTCTTCCAGGGGAGAAGCTGGTCGAACTCCTGGAAGACCATCATCCGATCCGGCCCGGGCCGACGGATGACCTCCCCACCGAGGCGCATCTCGCCCTCAACCGGGGCGAGGTAGCCGCCCACGGCCTTGAGCAGGGTGGATTTCCCACAGCCGGACGGGCCGAGCAACACGAAACGATCCGACCGGTGCACCTGGAAATCCACCCGGTAGGTGGCCGTGACCAGGCGTTCGCGGGTCTTGTACTGCAGCGTCACCCCGCGGACATCCAGCAGGGGTGCCGGTGAGGCAACCGAGGTCATGCCCTGCTCACTTTCCGGGGGCAGGGAACAGCAGATCGCTCCACGAATCGGGCTTCACCTTGATCGAGCCGATGCTGTGCATGAACTGGATCATCCGCATGTCCCCCTCGGGCCGCTGGTTGAAGTTGTACTCGCCCGAGGCGTTCATGATTTTCAGGATGTCGTCCGTTGAGCTCTTGTCCTTGGTCATCCGGATGTACAGCTCCGCTGCCGCCCGCTTGTCCTTGTTGATGATCTCCGTCGCCTCCTGCATGGCGAGCAAGGTATGCGGCATAGGCCTTGGGGTTGGCGGCGTGGAACTTGGTCGTGGTGGCCAGGATGTTGAAGTTGAGGTTCCCGCCCAGGATCTCGGTGGAGCTGACGATCTGGCGAATCCCCGGCTTCTCCAGCTCCTTCTGAAGGAAGGGGGAAGAGGCGAAATGGCTGCCGACCTCGCCCGCGCCGGAGAGCAGCGCCGCCATGGCATCCGGATGGGTCATGGAGACGGTGAGGGAGTCCAGCTTGGTGTAGTTGGCCTGGCCGAACTGCTTGGCCGCCGCCATCTGGAGCAGGATGGCCTGGTTCGAGACTCGAACGGCCGGGACGGCGATCTTGTGTTTCTCCGTGTAGTCCGCGACCGTCTTGACGTTGGCTTCGCGGGTGACCAGAGCCAAGGGCAGGAAGTTGAAGCCCGCCGCGCCCTTCACCTCGACCGGGGTCCCCTTGGTCTTGGCCCAGATGATCGCCAGGCCGTTCGTACCCAGGGAGGCGAAGTCCAGATTCCCGGAGAGCAGCGCGTCGTTCATGACATCGCTGGACCGGAAGGTGGACCAGTTCACCTTGACGTCGCCAAGACCGGCCGCCTTGGTGTGCTTCTCCACCAGTTTCATCTCCTCCATCACCATCATCTGGAGGTACCCGAGGCCATACTGCTTGGCGACGCGGAGTTCCGTGGTTTCGGCGCCTGCGGCGCCGACCTGCAGCATCCCGAGCACGAGTCCTACCAGCAACAATCGCAGTGTGGATTTCATCACGACCCCTCCCATTGCCTGTCCGTGAAACGAGTTGTTGTTAGGCACATCAGGACCAATCATTCGTGCTCGTTTCGGAGCGCCAGCGGGAAGGTGCTGTCCGGGGCAACGCAAGGGGACCCCTTGGGCCTTCGTCTGCTGGTGCCCTACGCCCTGGGCGATGTCGGCAATATTCGCCCCCAAGCCGTTCTCGCCCTACTCCCGCTTGCGTACCTGGACGCCGGCGATCTCTTCAAGCAACTGAATCGTCACCGTCTGGTCCGAGTCTCCCCATCCCTTGGCCAGCGCCGCCGCCTGGACTTGGGCCACCGCGGCGGCGGCGAACAGCGGAACTCCGACCTGCCGCCCCGTAGTAAGTGCCAAATGGACGTCCTTGGCGGCGTGCTTCAATGGAAAAGCCGCGGAAAACTCTCCCGCAAGAACCCGAGGGCCCCATCGCGCAATGAGGGGCGACCGCTCGGCGAGCACTTCAGCCGCCATGGTGGGATCGACGCCGGCTTTCGTCGCAAGCACCAGCCCTTCGGCCATCGCCGTGGCGATACTCGCCGCAACCAGATTGGTTGCAAGCTTCAATGCGGACCCGCGCCCCATCGGCCCCACGTGGAGCACCTTCTTTCCCATGCTTTCCAGGAGCGACTTCGCCGCTGCGAAGTCCTCGGCGCTCCCTCCGACCATGATGGTGAGGGTTCCCTGCTCGGCCGCACCCACGCCGCCCGTGACCGGCGCCTCAAGGTAGCGGAGGCCGAGCGCCCTCGCCTTCGCCGCCATGGCCTGGCTCGTCCCGGGATCCACCGTGCTCATGTCCACGACCAGCGTGCCGCGCCGACAACCGGCGAAGACCCCGTCCGGCCCTTCCAGCACCGCCGCCAGCGCCGGCGGGTCCGCCACCATGGTGACAACGACGTCAGCGCCGGCCGCCGCCTCGCGCGGCGTGGCGGCAACGGTCGCCCCCAGCGGTTTCAGCGCCTCCGCCTTCGCCGCCGTCCGGTTCTGCGCCCGCACGACATGGCCCGCCTTCAGATACGTTCTTGACCATGCGGCTGCCCATGATGCCCAACCCGATAAACCCCACCGTCTGCCCCATACGCCCTCGCTCCTCGGCACGCGGGTGCCTGGCGTCGTGGTTAACGCTTTTCCCATTCGACCGGATTGAAGTAGTCCGTCGTCTTCCATCGCATGACTTCGGGGGTCGCCAGATGGACGATCTCCTTGAAAAACTCCAGCTTCTCCACGTCGCCGAGCGGGGTAAAATCCTCGGCCACGGCCAGATTTCTCTTCAGTTGATCCATCGACTCCATGCCGACGATGGTCGTGCTGATGGGCAGCCCCAGGGTGTACCGCAGCGCCCGCTCGTAGTAAGGCCCGAGCTTCGCCAGCGCCATGACCTTCATGCCGATCACAGCTATCCCCTGCGCATTTGCGACCGGCAGGAACTCCTCGGCGAAGCTCAGGATGAAATGATCCAGCGCGGAGAGCGCCACCAGCATGCTGTCGAAGGGAAAGCGGTTCAGGGCCTCCACCTGCACCTGCGGATTCCGGTGTCCGCTCATGCTGATGTAACGGATCTTCCCCTGCTCCCGCGCCAGGACGGCCGCCTCCAGGGCCCCGCCGGGCGCGGTCAGCTTGTCCAGTTCCTCCATGTTCCAGATATTGTGCATCCGCCATTCGTCGACGTGATCCGTTTGGAGCGCTACGAGACTCTCTTCGAGATGGGCCATCGCCTCCGCGCGGGTGCGGCCCCTGGTCTTGGTGGCGATCCACATCTCCTGCCGCCGATGCTTGGCCACCTTACCCACGCGCTCCTCCGACTGTCCATCGGAGTACACCCGGGCGGTGTCGAAGTAGCGGATCCCATGGTCCAGGGCGTAGTTGACCATGCGGATGGCCTCCCCCTCGGAGCACTGGTGGGCATCCACGATCCGCTGCGCGCCGAAACTGAGAATGGAGAATCGCTCCCCGGTCCTCCCGAACATTCGTGTTTCCATCAGCAACCCCTTTCCCAGCCGTCCCAAACCGACATTTGTTGCTAACCGCCAAACCGCCACCGGGGGCCGCCAAAGGCACGATTGGCCACAAGAGGCACAGAATTTCACCGGGCCTTCAAGGACGGACGGCTCGAACCCTCAACACCCCTTGTGCGTTTTGTGCCTATTGTGGCTATCGGCTCCTCCCCCGTGAAATCTGTGCAATCTGTGGAATCTGTGGTTTCAGTCCGCCCTTTCGTGGTTCATGCATCTCGGCCCGGGCTCATCGCACGATGACGCCTGCACTCAGGAAACCGCCGTCCACGTACAGGAACTGTCCCGTGATGTAGTCCATGTCCGGCGCGACCAGCTTCGCCACCGCCGCCGCGCAATCCTCGGGCGTGCCCAGTCGTCCCATCGGGATCCGCTCCAGCCGCTTGGCTATCGCCTGGGGCGAGACATTGGTTCGCGTGTAGGGAGAGTCTATCACGCCCGGCGCCATCACATTGACGGTAATTCCATGCGGGGCGAGATCGCAGGCCATCGCCTTGGTCAGAGAATGGACCGCTCCTTTTGCAGCCGTGTATGCGGCGAAGGGAACATTGTACGCCTCGGCCACGATGGAGCCGATATTGACGATCCGGCCCCACTTCCGCGGCACCATCTGTCTCGCCGCGGCGAGACTGCAGTAGAAGTAGCTGTCCACGCACCCCGCGAACGTGTTGCGCCAGTCCGCGTAGGTCGTCTCGAGGAATGTCGCCCGGATCCGCCAGGCCGTGCCGTTGACCAGGATGTCCGTCGGGCCGAGCCGCTCGGCGACCCGCCCGAAGAACGCCTCGACCGTCTCCGGCACCGTGAGGTCGAGGGCCTCGGCCATGAATCTCGCCTTCACCCGCTCCAGCGCCCCGGCGACCTTCTCGACCTTGGCCGGCGTGTGGCCGGTCACAGCGACCGCCGCCCCCTCCGCGGCCAGGCGCAGGGCGATGGCCTCCCCAGGGGGCTGGTCACGCCGGTGACGACGGCGACCTTGCCTGCAAGCGTCATGGTGGTCTCTCCTTTGATCGTCATTCGAATCGCCGCCTCGTCACTTTCCCATGATCAGTTGCGGCAGGAAGGTCACGAGCCCCGGCACGTAGGTGATAAGGCCGAGCACCACCACCAGCGCGAGCATGAAGATGGCGCATTCCCGGGTGAACTCGGTCACCGACACATTGGCCAGACTGACCATGACGTAGAGCGTCATCCCGACCGGCGGCGTGAGCAGGCCGATCATGAGGTTGAGCGTCAGCACCACCCCGAAGTGCACCGGGTCGATGCCGACCTTGGTGATGAGGTCCATGAGGACCGGTGTCAAAATCACGAGAAGCGCGGTCGTCTCCATCAGGCAGCCGAGGATCAGAAGCAGGACGTTCACCATGAGGAGAATGGCCCAGGGCTCTCGCGACACGCTCAGGAACAGGTCCGCCAGCCGCTGCGGTGCCCCTTCGCGGGCCAGGAGCCAGCCGTAAAGGCCGGCGCTGGCGATGATAAACGTGATCTTGGCCGTATTGCCCGCGACGGAGGTGAGCACCTGGACCAGGTCGCCCGGCGTCAACTCCCGGTAGAACAGCGTCGCCAGAAACACGGCATAGACGACCGCCACCACGGCCGCCTCGGTGGGTGTGACCACCCCGCTGAAGATGCCCCCCAGAATGATGAAGGGGAACAGCATGACCGGAATGGCCCGCCAGATGCTCGTCAGAGCATCCGACAGGCGCGGCCAGCCCTCGGCGCGGTACCCCCGGCGCTTGGCCACCCAGTAGACGGCGCCCATCAGGAATACGCCCATCAGCACGCCCGGGACCACCCCGCCGAGAAACAGGCGCCCAACCGACACGCCGGTGATTCCCCCGTAGATGACGAAGGGAATGCTCGGCGGGATCACCGGCCCGATGGTCGAGGCGGCCCCCACCAGCGCGGCGGAGAAGGTCTTTGGGTAGCCGGCGCGCTCCATGGCGGGAATGAGGAGGGTGCCGGTCCCCGTCGCGTCCGCCACCGCCGATCCCGACATCCCGGCCATGATCATGTTGGTCACGACGGTCACATGGCCGAGCCCGCCGCGGATCCCACCAACCAGCGCTTGCGCCAGGTCAATCAATCGCTGCGTGATGCCGCCGCGGTTCATGAGCTCGCCGGCCAGAAAGAAGAAAGGGATGGCCAGCAACACGAACGAGTCCACCCCGACCGTGACCCGCTGGGCCATCACCACCAGCGGGATGCCGCCCTTGGCGAGGATGTAGACGGCGGAGGCGCCGGTCATGGCAAAGGCGACGGGAAACTCCAGTGCAAGGAGTAGGAGGAGGACGCCCACCAGGATCAGCATCCGGGCCCCTCCGCATTTTCGCCTCCACCGACATCGCCACGCGATGACAACAGGATGGCCACGAGCATGAGGCACGCCCCGATGGGCAGCGACAGATACAGATACCCGCGGGAGATCTCCATCGCCGGGAATTCCAAGCTCCAGGTGGTCGTCACCAGACTGAAGCCCTGCCAGATGAAGACGCCCAAGACCAGCAGGACGCCCGCGTCACCGGCTCGCCGAATCCCCGACCGCACCCCAGCCGGCAGAAACATCGTCAGGGTGTCGATCCGGATGTGCGAGTGCGTCCGAAAACCGACGTACGCGCCCACGAAAGTGAGCCAGGCAAAGAGCAGCGAGGCCAGCTCTTCACTCCAGGTCACGGGACTGTTCAGGACGTACCGGAGCACGACGCTCGAGAAGACCAGGACCGTCATCCCGCCCATGATCAGCGCGAGCAAGCCGCCGACGATTCGATCGAGTACAGCGCGCATGGCCGTAGCCCTAGCCCGGATTATTCGCGAAGGATTCGCGAATAATCCGGGCTTACCCGAACAGTAGCCATTCCCGCCTGCATCGCGAGAACACGTGGTGGTGGGCGAACCGGGTACCCATCCGCCAGGATGGGTGCGGTGTCACGGTGCACCGGCGACGCCTGATCCCTCTCGGTCCGCCGACCACGAGGGTTTGATGGCTGATGGCTAATCGCTGCCGCTGTTCTACTTCACCGCCTGGATCTTCTCGTACAGCCCCGGCTCCCACTTCTCGGAGACCTTCTTGTGGACGTCCTTGGTCGCCTCGCGGAAGGCCTTCACGTCGGGCTGGACGATGGTCATCCCGGCGCTCTTCAGTTTGTCCAGGTACTCCTGCTCGCTCTTCAGGATGAGGTCGTTCTGGAAGTTGCCGGCCTCGTAGGCCGCCTCGGTCAGAATCTTTCGATGCTCCGGCGACAGACCCTGGTAGAACTTGTCGTTGATGACCACCGCCTGGTTCTGCGTGATGTGGGCCGTCAGCATCACGTACTTCTGCACCTCGAACAACTTGTTGTTGAAGATGACGAACGGCGGATTCTCCTGGCCGTCGATCACGCCGCTCTGCAGCCCGAGATAGACCTCCTTGAAGTCCATCGTCGTCGGATTGGCCCCCATGGCCTTGATCGTCTCCAGGTAGATCGCGGTGGGCTGCACGCGGATCTTCATCCCCTTGAGATCCTCAGGCCGGTTGATCGCCTTGGCCTTGGTGGTGAGGTACCGGTTGCCGAAGAGCCAGCCGAAATCGAGCACGCGGATGCCCTTGGCTTTCACCAGGCGATCGGCCAGGCCCTGCCCGATCGGCCCTCGCACGGCTTTCAGCATGTGATCGGTATCCCGCCAGATGTACGGCGCGGCGAAGGCCTCCAGGTCGGGCAAAAAGCGACCGACGGACCCCGTGCTTCCCTCGAACATATGCACGGTCCCGAGCTGCACGCCCTCCAAAAGTTCCTGCTCCGTGCCGAGCTGCGAGGCGGGAAATACTTGGACTTGAACCTGCCCCTTGGTCCGCTCACCCACCAGGTCGGCGAATTTCTTCAACCCGGTCTGGACGATGTCCCCTGTCGCCTGCACGTTTCCGAGCTTGATCACGATCGGCTGCTGGGCCGGGACCGGTCCCGCCGCACAGAGCACGATCACGATTGCCGCCATAGCCCCAAGAACGATTCCACGCTTCATGGCCGTCTCCTCCTCCGTGTGGGCACCCCTGAACTTCGCCTGCTACCCGCTTCCAGTTCGCAGTCAACTGATGACTTCGCTCTGTCCTCCGGGCAACCTACCACTCACAACCCCTTGCCCGCCAGCGCCGCCGCCATGGTGATGGCGCGCGCCAGCATGTTGTGTTTCGCGATCCCCTTCCAGGCGACGTCGTAGGCCGTGCCGTGGGGCGTCGTCACCACCGGGACGGGCATCCCCAGGAACAGGCTCACGCCCGGCTGGTCGCGCCCGATGATCTTCCGGCCGATGTTGGCCTGGTCGTGGTACATCAGGACGAGCCCCTGATAGTCGCCCCGGAGGGCCAGCGGGAAGGCGCTGTCCGGGGGGAGGGGGCCCGCCACGTTGAAGCCCTCGGCCTTGGCCTGCTGGATGGCGGGGGTGATGATGTCGATCTCCTCTCGGCCGAACATCCCGCCCTCGCCGCAGTGGACATTGAGGGCCACCACGCCGATCTTGGCGGGACTGCACCTGGGCGGCCTTCAGGACCTTGGCCAGGCTCCGGATCTTGGCCAGGACGGCCTCCTGGGTGATGAGATCCGGGATGGCGCGGAACGCCACGTGGAAGGTGACCGGTGTCGTCCAGATCCCGGCCACCTCGCCCACCTGGTAGGCCACGCCTTTAGCGAAGCACTCCTCGTAGTAGGTCATGTCGTCCATGGCCTGGTAGCCGGCCAGGTGGAAGGCCTCCTTGTTGAAGGGGGCCGAGGTGATGCCGGCGACGTCCCCGGCCTTGGCCAGGTCAACGGCTTTGCGACAGCAGGCGGCCGCGGCCTCGCCCCAGCGGGCGTCCAGCGTGCCGGGCTTCAAGGCGTCCGGGGGCAACTCGCCAGCCGGAATCACGTCCAAGGTTCCCGGATCGGACCCAGCCCCTTGCGGCGAGGCCACCGTCCGGACGACCAGGCCGCCCTTCACCAGCTCCATGGCCCGGAATAGGATGCGCGGGTCGCCGACGACCACCGGGCGGCACGCCGTGCGGACCTCCGGCTCGGCCAGGGCGCGGGCGACGATTTCCGGGCTGATGCCGGCGGGATCGCCCATGGTCACGGCAACAGCCGGCTTGCTCATGCCTTGCCTCCTTTATCCTCGAAGATGGCGACGGCCCGGATGGGCGACCCGGTGGCACCCTTGACCCGCAGCGGAAGCCCGACGAACTGGAATCGCGGTCCGGGGAGCGTCTCCAGGTTGGCGATGTGCTCCATGATCAGGATGCCTTGTCCCAGAAGGGTCAGGTGGACGGGACGGACCATGTCCTTGGGATCGTCGGGGCTGGCCAGGTCGCACCCCACGACTTTCACCCCGCGCGACGCCGCCCACTCGGCCGCGGCCCGGTTCATCCCGGCGCAGCGCAGGAAACCGGCCTCGGTGTGGTGGCCCGGCCAGGCCCGGAAGAGCAGGATGTCGCCCCGCTGCACCCGGACGCCCGCCGTCCGCTCTGCCGCTTCGAACATCTGCGGAGTGGCCGGCTCGTCGGGTCGCTTGGCCGAGACGTCCAGGCACACGGCGGGCCCGATGAATTGCTCCAGCGGGATCGATTCGATGGTACCCGCCGTGGGGATGAAATGGAAGGGTGAGTCCACGTGGGTTCCGATGTGATCGGAGAACATCAGGACGCGCGAGGCAAACCCCTGGCACGGAGGCGTGAAGCGCGGCGCCGTCCCGGCGTGGTTCGCGAATTCCAGCACCACGCAGCGCGCGTGCGCCGGGTGGGTGGACATGTTGTCTTCCAGTTCCATGGTCAGGTCAACAATACGCATGGCTTCTCCATTCCCGACAGCGAGATCCGACAGCGACAGCGGCCCTCCCGCGGCCCCCGTCTCTTCTGCTGCTGTCCCTGTCGCTGTCGCTGTCTTTTCCTCTGTCCCTATTTCTGTCCCTGTCGCTGTCGCTTTCGTCTGTTAGTCGAACCGGATGATCGTCTTGATGTTGTCGGGCAACCGTCCGGCGGCCAGGGCCGCAACCGCTTCCGGCGCCTGCTCCAGCCGGATGCGCTCCGAGACCAGGGACGGAAATGGATCCAGGCGCCCCTGCTCCCACAGCCGGATCGCCAGCCGGTAGTCCACCCCCGTGTACATCGAGGTGCCCAGGATGGTTTGTTCGCGCTGCTGGACGAGCCGGGCCTCCACCCCGCCCCCCGTGAAGAACGAGGCGATGATCACCAGGCGCCCCATCCGCCGGCAGACGTTGACGGCCTGCTCCAGCGTGCCCGGGGCCGCTGCCGCCACGAAGACGACATCTACGCCCCGGCCTCCGGTGGCCTTGAGGATAGCCGCCGCCGGGTCTTCCCGCGCCGGATCGAGGGCGACATCGGCCCCGCAACGGAGGGCCAAGTCCCGCTTGGCCGCGCTCAGGTCCGTCACGACGGTCCAGCCGGGCCCGCTGCACCGCGCGGCGAGGAGGGTCATCATCCCGATGGTCCCCACGCCGAGAATCGCCACGGTTTCACCCATCCGGAGATCGGCCCGCCGCACGGCGTGCAAGCCCACGCAGAAGGGCTCCAGCATCGCAGCCTCCTCGAACGGCATCCGGGCCGGGATCGGGTGGCACATGCTTTCCGTCGCCACAAGGTATTCCGCGAACGCCCCGATCCATTCCCCCACCCCCACGAAGCGCTTCTCGGGACACTCGTGGTAGTTATCCTCCCGGCAATAGGCGCAGTGCCCGCAGCCCACGTGCGGCTCCAGCGCGACCCGGTCGCCCGTCCGACAACCCGGGACATCCGGCCCGAGCGTGACGATCTCCCCCGCCAACTCGTGACCCGTGATCACCGGCGGTCGTCGAAAGTTGTGCGTCCCCTTGAAGGCCGCCACGTCGCTGGCACAGATCCCCGCGGCCTTCACCCGGACGAGCACTTCTCCGGGTCCCAGGGTCGGCACCGGCACGTCCACGATCTCGGCCTTCCCCGCCTCTGGAAACTTCATGGCCTTCATGAATGCGCTCCTCCTTCGCACGCATCCTGCGTCGGACGCCGCTCATTCATTGCCGCCTTCTGCGCTCGCCTGCTCCGTGCGGCGCTGCCGTGAAGTCCACGGACATCTGATACCGGTCGCCCCGGAAGATGGACTTGCCGTACTGCATCGGCCCTTCCGGCTCGAAGTACCAGGTATGCTCTCGGACCAGGACCGGCGCACCGACCTTTGTCTCCAGCACTCTGGCCTCCTGTCCCGCGCGCCGTCGAGGCGGTCACATTGCAGGCTCAGCCGGGTCCGCGGCTTGCCCAGGATGCGACGGAGCGCCGGCACCAGGGGCTGGTTGTGGATCTCGTCGGGCGTGAGCGCCTCTCCGATCTGCCCGGGCAGGTACCGGATCTCGTAGCCGACAACCTGGCCGTTCACGAAGCGCAGCCGCTCCAGGACCATCACCGGCGTCCCCGCGGGCAGCCCCAAGTTCTCGGCGACCTTTCCCTCGGCCGGCTCCGTCCGCATGTCGAGCAGCTTGATGCCCGTGCGTCGCGCCGCGCGCCCGCATCTCCTCCTCGAAGCTCAGGAAGGGTCTTGCTGTGTTCGAGGCGCGGCTCCGCCACGAAGCTGCCGCGCCCGCGATGGCGATCGATGAGGCCGTCGTACACGAGACGGGAGAGGGCCTGCCGGACGGTCGTTCGGCTGACGCTGAATTGCTGGCAGAGATGGGATTCGGGCGGAATGGGATTGCCGGGCTTCAGATCGCCATTGCGGATGCTCTCGCGGAGATGGCTTTCGAGGCGGAAGTAGTTCGGCACGAACTTCTCGGCTGGGTGCACGGTAGATCCTCCCCGACTCGCGGGAGGAAATATAAATGTCATGACATTGTAACGTCAAGGCAAATGTGATCCAGCGGGGACCATCGCTCACCTCTTCGTGCCCATGACATGGCACTGTTTGTGCCACGTCCTTGACAGGGTCGCGCCGGCGGCGTACATACAAACCACGCTGATCACCGCCGCGTGCGCCCCCTCTCGCACCACCCGGCACAGAGATTCTGGCGATGAACAACCTTGGCCTTCACCGAGAATCATCCCGTTAGGAGCCGTTACGAAATTACTTGTCCATTGTTTTACAATTTCGTTTCGGCTCCTTATGCCGTTCCCGAAATATCTCCGGTCAAGTTATTCTTTGACAACGGCTTAGTCACGAAGGAGATCCGATGAACTTGCTTGAGGGCCTCACCGAAGAGACGTTGGCTGCGCACGGGTTCGCCTGGGAGCATCTGCTGCGTTGGGTGCCCTTGCCGGGTGGCGGGATCCGGGTGGCCGTTCCCGCAGGCACAGACTATTTCCGGGACCCGGCGGGAGAGAAAACCAAGGACAACGGGCCCTACCTCTGGAGGGATGTCACCGGCGATTTCGTCGCCCGGCTGCACGCCCGTCCCGCGTTCGCCGGGCGGTACGACGCGGGTGGGATCCTGGTCCGCCAAGATGAGGAGCGGTGGGCCAAGCTCTGTTTCGAGAGCACGAACTTCGGGACGACGGCCGCCATCAGCGTGGTGACCCGGGGCCTCTCCGACGATGCCAACGGCGTGGACCTGAGGGCCCCTGACGTCTGGCTCCAGATCTGCCGGACCGGCGACGTCATCGGAATGCAGTATGCGCTGGACGGGAAGACCTGGCGAAAGGTGCGACGGTTCCACCTGCCACTTCCCCGCACGGTGCGAGTCGGCCTGCTCGCGCAGTCGCCGGGAGACGCAGGGACCACGGTGGATTTCCTGTGGTTCTCCGTCGAGTCGCGCACGGTGGCGGACACGCGGACGGGCGTATAAGCCGGACCCCGGGCGCGGCCCGGTGGGCCCGAAAGAGGCGGGGGGCAGTACCGGCGGCGGCCCATATTGCGATGGCGGACGCCGTCACCGGTTGCGTCGCCTCGAGGCATACCGGCCGTCATGGTGTTCGTTTCCCGTTGCCTCGGTCCGTATGCCGCACGTGATACCTCACGCCGGAATCATCCGGGCCGCTGAGAGCGCGCCGGCCTCAACGGGACCAGCCAGCCCAGCGCCCGCTCTCGACCGCGGCGAGGAACTCGGCGACGTGGAGATTGAAGAGTCCCGGCTCTTCGAGATTCGGCGTGTGGCCGCAGGCCGGAAAGAGGACCAGTCCGGCGTGTGGGATCCATCCACGCATCACCAGTGAGGGTTCGACACACGGGGCATCGCGGTCACCCACCAGGATCAGGGTGGGGACGCGCAGGGCCTTCAACTCGGCCTCCAACTCGAAAATGGTCTTGCGCTTGGCCATCACCTCGCGCGCCAGATGGGCACACGCCTGGGCGTCATGCTCCCCCGCCTGGCGCAGGAACTCGGCGAAGCCCCGGGGGTCCTTCTCCTTGAAGGAGGCTCGGGTCGGCACGCTGTCGAAGGCGCGGACTCGGGCCGCGAGGCCCTCCCGCTCGAGCCCGGCGGCGGTTGCCGCCTGCGCCTGCAGAAACTGCTCTCGGTTGACGGCGCCGGCGCCGGCGCCGACGAGGATCAGGCTCCGGGTCATCGCCGCGTGGTCAAGGGCAAAGTCCCTGGCGACGTTGGCCCCCATCGAGCACCCGCCGAGGTGCACCGGACCCAAACCGAGGTGCGTTAGTAACTGATGGAGATCCTCGACCAGGAGGGCTTGGGAGTAGTCGCAGGCGGCGTGTGGGACCGTGGACGGCGGGTACCCGCGGTGATTGTACGTAACCACGCGAAACCGCCGGGCGAAGTACCGAACCTGCGGCTCCCAGGAACGCAAGTCGCCGCCGTACTCGTGGACCCAGACCAACGGGGCACCGTCGCCGGTCGCCTCCCAGTAAAGCTCCACCCCGTTCACGTGTGCTGTCGGCATGAGCATTCCTCCCGCGCAATTCTACTCCGGCGCCCCGTCGCATAGAGCGCGAAGGCGCGGAACATGGACGATAGCAAAATTCGCGGCCCTCGCCCCCCTCTTTACGGCTGCCTGACCATCCCGATGAGCCCTCGCAGCTCAACCTCCATCTCGTCCCAATAGGAACCTAGCTCATCAGGACCCATGTAGCGCGGGGTGGCGCCGACGGCAGCGGTTTTCGTCTTAAACTCATCTGTCTCCGCCGCCTTCTTGGCGGCGGCGGACAGGATGTTGACAATCTCCCTGGGGGTGCCTGCCGGTGGGGAGACGGGTATGGACAAGATGGAACGGACATCGTACCCCTGGGACGTTAGCGCGTTAGGCCCAGGCATAATCCGACACGAACAGCGCGTCGGCCCCGTCGTTCTGGCGACAGGCATTCATCCGATGGCGCGCTTGTTCATGCGGGGTCCTCTCTCAATGTCGTGGCCCCTCCGGCTCCCTGCTTCAGGACGGCCCAGATCTGGCGCCGCAGCTCCAGGAAGGCGGGGTCGGTCTTCATCTCCTCCCGGCGCGGGCGGGCGAAGGGCACGCGGATCTCCCGGACGATCCGAGCCGGGCGCGGGCTGAATACGATGATCCGATCGGCCAGGTAGATCGCCTCCTCGATGCCGTGGGTCACGAAGAGGACGGTCTTCTGGTCCTGCTCCCAGATGTGCAGGAGCTCGTCCTGCAGAATGTCGCGCGTCTGCACGTCCAGGGCCCCGAAGGGCTCGTCCATCAAGAGGACCTCGGGCCGGATGGCGAAGGCGCGGGCGATTCCGACCCGTTGCTGCATCCCGCCGCTGAGTTGATGCGGGTAGGAGCCTTCGAACCCCTGGAGCCCGACGAGGCCAAGGTACCGCCGCGCCCGTTCCCTCCGCTCCGGATTCGAGACGCCCTGGACTTCCAGGCCGAACTCCACGTTGCCCAGCGCCGTCCGCCAGGGAAAGAGGTCGAAGGTCTGGAAGACCATCCCCCGCCCCTTCCCCGGCAGACCGGTGATATCCTCGCCATCCAGGTGGATGGAGCCTGTATCGCAGGACATCAGCCCGTCGATCATCCGGAGCAGCGTGGACTTCCCGCACCCGCTGGGTCCCAGCAGGGCCAGGAACTCCAGGTTCGGGACCTGGAGCGAGAACGCCTCGACCACAGGCATGAGCTGGCCGTCGGGCTGGCGGAAGCTCTTGCTGACGTTGCGCACTTCCAGCTTGGCGGAGCCCATGGATCAGTTCAGCTCCTTCAGAGCTTGGTCGAGGTAGGTCCGATCCACGATCTTCGCGACGTCCACCTTGCCCTCCAGTGATTCGGCGGCCTTGTACACCGGAATCAGGTCCTTGAAGTTCTGCACGGTGAAGGTGTCCATGTTGCCCGGGAAGGCATTCACCTGCTTCACGAGGACCTCCCAGACCGGCTTGATCACATCGTCTCCCTGCTCGGCGGCCTTCTCTACCGTCGAGTGCTTCCGGTATTGCGCGGCAAACCAGGCGTAGTCGCTGCTGGCCTTGCGGAAGGCCATGAGGTTCGCCTTGAGGAGGTCCACCGCGGCCCTCTTGTTCTCCGGCTTCTTCAGCCAGTCGCTGGTGGCGAAGTAGACCTCGCCGAACCATGCCTTGTACTCCTTCGCCGGATCGAGGAGGACGGGAAAGTTCCCCTGCTTCGCGATGTCGAAGGCCTGGTCGAAGTGCACCGGAACCGCGTCCACCCGGCCGGCCAGGAGGGCCTTTGTCCGGGCGCCGGAGCCGCCGATCTCGACCACTGTCACCTTGCCGAGGTCCACCCCCCGCTTGAGGAGCGGCCCCACCAATAGCACGTGCGTGAAGTCCCCCTTGGAGTTAACCGCCACCACTATTTCCGGCTTCTGCAGATCCTGGAGCTGCTTGACCTTGTTGCCGTTGACCACGAACACCAGGCTGGTGCTGTTGAAGACCAGGCCGATGATCTTCACATCCGCGCCGGCCTCGGCCGCGCGTAGTGTGATGATCGGGTCGCCCGCCCCGATGTCCCCCGACCCCGACACGATGGTCTGGGTGATGACGCGCTGCGAGGCGAACCGGGTCGTCTTGGCGGCCGCATTGCCCGGCAGGGTCGGCAAGATCTCCTTCATGGCCGCCATGGAGGGAACGTGGATCCCCAGGGTGAAGCCGACGACGGGGATGTCCAACACGCGCCCGGCCTGCGCCCACGCCGGCCGGCCGGCCGCTGCCCCCAGGAAACCCCCACTGATTGCGCCCGCCCCAGCGCCCAGCGCCAGGACCTTCAGAGCTTCACGTCGCGTTACGCTCATGGCCAATCCTCCTTCCCCGCTGTCTCGTTGTCCGCACGGCTGCTCGGGTTCTAACGCACAACCGAAATGCTGTTCTACGATGAGGCTGCTCAAAACGGTCCAGCTGCAAGGCGGAACGCGTAGAGCTGAGTGAGGCGTACTCCTGGTACGCCGCAGCGAGTGCTCAAGCGTTCCAACGCCGCAGATGGGCCGTTTTCAGCAGCCTGCCCGGCGCTCCTCGTACCACGGCGCCATCCGCCGGCCGGCCACGTAGAGGCCCGTATTGGCCAGCAGGCTCACCATCATCAGCGTGATCAAGAGGCCAAGTAGTGGTGCCGTACTCATATTGAGGCCAGTCTTGTGAATTAGGCCACCGTAGCCCACGATGACGTACATCTCGGCCACGACCATCGCGCGAATCGCGTGCACCAGGCCGATCCGGGCACCCGTGATCAAATACGGGTACAGGGCCGGCATAAGGACCTTCCAAAATACGGCCCCGCGGGAGGCCGCGAAGGAGCGCGCCACGTCCAGAAACCGCGGCTCCACACCCCGGGCGCCGTGGTAGGTCGTGAGCACGATGTACCAAGCCGACGCCATGAAGACGATGGCCACCCGGAACGCGAAACCGCTGCCGAAGAGCAGGATGAAGAGCGGTACCAGCGCCGCCACCGAGATCACCACGAACATGCTGACCCAGGGATGGAAGAGGACGTCGCACGCTCTGGATCGGCCCATGGCGATCCCGAGCGGCATGCCGACGACGCAGGCCAGGCCGAAGCCCACCAGCATCTGCTGTAGCGATCCCAATAGCTCTGCCAGCATCGTCCCGTCTCGGAGGAGCTCCAGATATTCCTTGACGACCACTGAGGCCGGGGCGAAGAGCGCCTCCCCCATGATCCGCCCGACAACCTCCCAGACCACGAGGGTGACCACGATCCCCGCACACTGAAGGCTTACTCGTTGAACCCGACTCATCTCAGTGCCTCACGTGCCACGGAAGGAGCCTGGTCTCCAGGGCTTTGAGCCCCTCCTGCGCCAGGAGGCCGACGACGGCCAGGATCGTGAGCACCGCAAGCAGGCCTGCGCTGTCGAACCGGTTCTGCGCCGCCTGCATGTATTTTCCCAGGTTCACCGCTGCGAAGAACATCTCCGCCGTGATCATGGCGATGACCGCCCGGACCATCCCAATCCGGAGCGCCGTGAACAAAAAGGGAAGGCTCGCGGGAAAAAGCACCTTGCGGAACAGGTCCCACCGCCCCGCCCCGAACGCCCGCCCTACATCGATCAGGGTGCGCTCCACATTCCGCGCCCCTGCCGAAACCGTCACCAGAATGTCAAAGACGCACATGATGAAGACCAGCGCCGTGCGCGCCGGAAAGAAGAGGCCGAACCAGATCACCAGGAAGGGCACGAAGGCGATCGTCGGAATGGAGTAGAGGGCGTTCACGATGGGGTCGAACATGGCGAAGGCTCGCTCGCTCCGCCCCATGAGGAAGCCGAGGGGAACGGCCACGGCCACGGCCAAGAGGTAACCGAGAGCCGTGTGGCCCAACGAATACCAGAGGAGCCGCGGCAGCTCCAGGGTGATCGTGTGAGCGTATAGATGCGTGGCCACCGCCGTAGGCGGCGAGAGGACGACCTTGGAGAACTGGGCCGCCACCAGTTCCCACAGCACGAGCCCCGCCAGGATGGACAGGGTGTAGAGAACCACCGTCTTGTGGCGCATCAGCCTTGGCCTCTCGCTGGGCCTCCACCCTGGGGCCACGAGGTCAGATTCAGATCCATCTGGTATCGGTCCCCGCGATACAGGGACTTGCCGTACTGGATCGGCCCCTCCGGCTCCACATACCAGATGTTCTCTCGGATCAGAATCGGGGCACCAGCCTTCGTCTCCAGGATCTTGGCTTCCTTCACCCGGGCCACCGACGCCGTGATGCGGAGCCGCAGGTGCGTGTGCACGCGCCCCAGGATTCGTTTCATGGCGGGCACCAGGGGTTGCCCCTCCAATTCTTCCGTCGTCAGGGCGTCGCCGATCCAGCGGGGGAAATACCGGATCTCATAACCGACGACCTGCCCGTCCACAAACCGCTGGCGCTCGATCACGATCACCGGCGTCCCCTTTGCGAGGCCCAGGCTCTCAGCCGCCTTCCCCTCGGCCGGCTCGACGCGCTTCTCGATCAACGTGTGCGACGTCGTGGCGCCGCGCGCCTGCATCTCCTCCTCGAAGCTCGGGAAGAGATGCGTGTGCTGGAATCGCGCCTCGGCGACGAAGCTGCCCCGGCCGCGCTGGCGATCGATGAGACCCTCAAAGACCAGGCGCGAGAGCGCCTGGCGGACGGTCATCCGACTGATGTTGAATTGCTGAACGAGCTGGGATTCGGGGGGGACCGGGTCACCCGGCTTGAGCTCGCCGGAGCGGATGCGATCGCGAAGATATTTCTCGACCCGGTAGTAGTTCGGAATGAATTGGGCTTCCGTCGTCATTCCCGCCTCCGAGAATGTGGCGGAATCTAATGTATATACATCTAGATGTCAAGGTAGATTTTTCCGAAGTAAATCGGAAAGGGATGGACCGACAACGCCGCCAGGCTCTACACACCATTCTCGGGCGGGCGGGCTTCTGCGAACGGCGCCCTACCGGATCAGCGACCGGGCGGCGGAGGCGATGTCCTCTGCCGACGGAATGGCTTTCCTCTCCAGCGTCTCGTTGAAGGCAATGGGAACATTCCTGCCCGCCACCCGCTTGATGGGGGCGTCGAGGTAATCGAAGGCCTCCTCCGCGATCATGGAGGCGATCTCCCCGCCGAAGCCGCCGCGCTTCACCGCCTCGTGGACGACCACCAGGCGGCCGGTCTTCTTGACCGAGGCGATGATCGCGGCCTTGTCCAGCGGGACCAGCGTCCGGGGGTCCACCACCTCGGCCTCGATCCCTTCGGCGGCCAGCGTGTCGGCGGCTTCCAGCGACCGCCGCACCATCAGGCCGGTGGCCACGATCGTCACGTCGCTTCCGCTTCGCTTCACGTCGGCTTGCCCGAAGGGGATCGTGTACTGCTCCTCGGGCACCGGTCCGCGCGTGGGATAGAGCAGCTTGTGTTCCAGGAAGATAATCGGGTTCTGATCGCGCAGCGCCGTCACCAGGAGTCCCTTGGCGTCGGCCGGCGTCGAGGGGATGGCGACGAGCAGAGCCGGGAACGTGCGCGAACCACGCCTCCAGGCTCTGAGAGTGCTGCGAGGCCAACTTGAGGCCGGTGCCGTAGGGGGTCCGGATGACCAGCGGGACCTCCGCCTTGCCCCCCAGCATGAACCGGATCTTGGCCGCCTGGTTCACGATCTGATCCATGGCGCAGGCGGTGAAGTCCACGAACTGGATCTCGACCATGGGCCGCATCCCGGTGATGGCCGCGCCCACGCCCGCCCCGATCAGCGCGGCCTCGGAGATCGGCGTATCCCGGACCCGCTCCGGACCGAACTCGTCGAGTAGCCCCTTGGTTCCGCCGAATAGCCCGCCGAAATTCCCGACGTCTTCGCCCATCACGAAGACCCGGGGATCGAGTCGCATCTCGGTGCGCAACGCCTCGGCGATCGCCTCGGCGTACGAGATCTCCCGCACTCCCGCCCCGACAACGGTTGCCTGCTGCTGTGCGCTGTTCATTCCACGAACCCCCCAGCGTAGATGTCCGTTTCGATCTCATCGAGCGTCGGCTCCGGGCTGGCCAGAGCGAACGCCACCGACGCGTCAACCTCTCCCCTCGCGGCTTCCTCTATAGCGGCGAAGCCGGCGTCATCCAGCAGCCTCTCGCTCGCCAACTGCCCCCGCAGCTGCGCGATGGGGCAGCGCGCCTTCCAGGCGGCCTCCTCGTCGGCCGGGCGGTCCGGCCCCTTCACCCGCAGGCTGTGCTGGAGCCAGCGGTACGTCTTGCATTCCAGAAGCGTCGGGCCGCGGCCCTGCCGCGCGTGCAGGACGGCCCGTCGGGTCGCCGCCCAGACGGCCAGCGCGTCGTTGCCGTCCACCACCTCGCCGGGCATGCCGTAGCCGACCGCCGCGCGACGCGATGTCCGGCGCCGCCACCGCCTTGGCGTACGGCATGGACAGGGCGTACTGGTTGTTCTCGCAGATGAAGATGGCCGGCAGTTGCCAGGTCGCGGCCAGGTTCATCGCCTCGTGGACGATTCCGGTGTTGGCGGCCCCGTCGCCGAAGAAGCCCACGCTCACCTGGTCCGTCCCGCGGAGCTTCGCCGACAGGGCGGCCCCTGCCGTGATCCCGATGCCCCCGCCCACGATGCCGTTGCAGCCCAGCATGCCCAGGTCCAGGTCGGCGATGTGCATCGAGCCGCCCTTCCCCTTGCAGTACCCGGTCTGTCGGCCCAGCAGCTCCGCCATCATCCGGTTCATGTCGGCGCCCTTGGCCAGGGCGTGGCCGTGGCCCCGATGGTTGCTGCTGATGTAATCGTCGGTCCGCAGGGCAAAGCAGACCCCCGTCGCGACCGCCTCCTGTCCGACGTAGGGATGCAGCGTCCCCTTGATCACCAGATCCCGGACCAGCTCCGCCAGCTTCATCTCGAAGGCCCGAATGCGAATCATCATGGTCAGCAGGGCGACCCTGTCGGGGCGCTCTTTCGCAGGAACGGCATTCGCCGGCATCACTCGGGACGGGCGCCTGGACGCGGTCGCGTTCCGGGGCGATCTGCGCTTTGCGGTGGTCACGGGCATCCCCTTTCTTGTCGGTCAGTTCGTGCAGTGGCGCACCCGGCGCCGGCCGCTCATCGGCGCGTCTCCGCCTGCTCGTGTCTGCGCCCCGCCTGCCTCCATTCCCCCATATTCGCCAGGCTGGTGAGTCCGATGAGCACAGCAGCCACCGGCACGGCGAGGTACGCATAGCCCGTCGGGATCTCCAGGCCCGTGTACGGGATGTCCATCCGGATCAACATGATCCGCCACCCCGCGGCCGCCATCACCCCGGCCAGGGCCAGCATCCCGCAGTTGATCATTGCTTCGGCAGCCCGCCGGGCGGACCGGCGAAACTTGAGCAGCAGGAAATCGATCACCAGGTGTCGCTTCCGCTGGTGCATGAGGGCGGTTCCCAAGAACACCAACCAGATGAAGAGAAGCCGGGTCAGGTCCGGTATCCAGATGGCCCCGACGCCGAAGAGGTAGCGTCCGCCCACCTGGTACAGGTTCAGGAGGAAGATGACGATGAGGATACCGCCGATGATCAACGAGAGCCCCCGATCCAGACCGGCTCGAATCCCAGCCATCGCCCCACTCATCGGAACACCAGGTTCGGCACGAACGTCACCAGCGGCGGAATGTACGTGATCAGCGCCAAGACCGCGAGCAGCGCTACCAGATAAGGCCCGACTGCGCGTACCAGCTCCTCGAACGACACCTCGGCAATCTTGGCCTCAAGGAACAGGAGCGCGCCCACCGGGGGCGTCAACAGCCCGATCATGAGATTCAGGACCACCACGACCCCGAAGTGGATCGGATCGATGCCGAGCCCCTTCGCGACAGGCAAGAGGACGGGGAAGAAGATGAGCATGGCCGGAACCGCATCCATGATGCAGCCCAAGAACAGGAAGAAGAGGTTCACGACCAACAAGAACCCGGCCCAGCCCAGTCCCAGGGACTGGATCGCCTTGGCGATCTGCGGTCCAAGCTGCTCGTTGGCGATGATCCACCCATAGGCGCCCACCGAGGCAAAGATTGCCATGATGGTTACCGACGTGGCCGCCGCCCGGGAAAAAATCTGCGGCAGCGCCGCGACGTGGATGTTACGGTAGGCCAGCATCCCGACCAGCAGGACGTACAGGACGGCCAGAAAGGCGACCTCCACGATGGTCACAACACCAAAGACCACGCCTGCCAAAATGATGACCGGCGCCATGAGCGCCAGGAATGCCTGGCCGAGCAGCCGGAGGAACTCGCCCCAACCCCGCCGCGCCTCGGTCGCCGGCAGCGGGTTTCGCAGCGAATGAAGATAGATCGTCACCGCCAGGAAGGCTCCCATCAGGAGCCCGGGCACCACCCCGCCCAGGAACAGGCGGCCAACCGACAGATCGCTGATCACGGCGATGAAGACCATGGGGATGCTGGGCGGAATGATGGGGCCGATGGTGGCAGCCGAGGCGTTGATGGCCGCCGCAAAGCGGCGGTCGTATCCGTCGCGCGCCATCGCAGGGAGGAGCACCGAGGAGACGGCACTGGCGTCCGCCACTGCCGAGCCCGAGACCCCTGCCATGATCACGTTCACGATCACCGTGACGTAGGCCAGCCCGCCCCGGATGCGGCCGACGAAGTACTGCGCGAACCGGACCAGTCGCTCCGTGATCCCGGATTCGTTCATCAGTTCGCCGGCCAGCATGAAAAAGGGGATCGCGACCAGCGTCACGATGTCCACGCCCGCCACCATGCTCTGCGCCATGATGTTCAAGGGAACGTCGCCGCGGATGAGGAGATAGAGGACGGCGGAGAGCCCCATGGCGGCCCAGATCTCGAAACCGAGGGCGCAGAGCGCGAAGAGCAAGACGAACAGCAGGCTAATCATGCTTTGGTCCGACCCGTGGCAATACAAAATGAAAAACCGACAACCGACCAATAGAGGACTTTGACCGGTTTTTCATTGTCCGTTGTCGGTTTTGCATTCTCCCAAGGATGGAAGCCCTACTTGAAATCCCGCACTTGTTGCAGGAGGCCCTTCGGCCAGAGCTTCCCCTCGAATTGCTCCTCGTACACCCCCTCCAATGCTTTCCGGATGGAGCCGAGATCGGGCTCCACGATCGTCATCTTGGTGGCGAGGAACTTGGTGGCGTCGTCCAGCTCTTGCCGGGTGAGCTCCGTCTCCAGGTTTCCGGCCTCCTCGCCGGCGTCCCGGATAGCCTTCTGGTGGGCGGGCGAGAGGCTCTTCCACTTCTCCGCGCCGATGTAGAAGGTCTCCACGTCACGGATGTAATGGGTGGGCATGAAGTACTTCTGCACCTCGAAGAAGGACATGTTCTTGATGGGGATGACCCCGTTCTCCTGCGCGTCCACCACGCCCTGCTTCAGCGCCATATACAGGTCCGCGAAGGGGATGACCTGCGGGTTGGCACCGAGCTTCTGCATAGCGGCCCGAACCATGGCGCTCTCGGCGATCCGGATCTTCAATCCCTTGAAGTCCGCGGCGGTCTTGACCGCCTTGTCGCGCGTCGTCAACTCGCGCGGCGCCGTGTCCCCGTTGATGGCGATGACCCTGACGCCCGTGGCCTTCTCCGCCGCGTCCAGATGGGGTAGCGAAGATCGGGGAGTTCAGGACTTTCCGCATGTGGTCGTAGTCCCGATACAGGAACGGCACCGCCGTGATCTGGAAGACCTCGCCGCCCTTGATGAAGCCGTAGGTATTGATCCCCCCGTAGACCATCTCCAGGCTGCCCGCCTTCATCCCGGTGAACATGTCCAAGATGCCGCCGAGCTGGCTGTTGGGAAAGACCTTAATCTCCAGATCGCCGTTCGTCTTTGCGGCCACCAGCTCGGCGAACTTCACGGCGGCCTTGTGAGTCGGCGACGTGTCCGCCCGGATATGGCCCAGCTTCATGGTGACCTTGGCCGCCTCGACGGGCAGCGCGCCCAGAAGCCACACGAACATTGCTGCAAGGGCGACCCAGCCGCTCCATCTGGTGCGCATGGCATCCTCCTTGACTTGAGAGTTGCGACCCAATCCCGTTCTGCCGTCTCACCAGGCCGCCAAAAAACCCGTTTTCCCCAGGCTGCTCAAAAAGGTCCAGATGCAAGGCGGTCCGCGATGGGCCGAGTGAGGCGTACCCCACGTACGCCGCAGCGAGTGCCCGAGCGGACCAACGCCGCAGATGGGCGTTTTTCAGCGGCCTGCTACAGGAACTTCACGCGTCGGAGATGCTTATCGAAGTGCTTCCGATTCGCCTCATCGCCGCCCGGCAGGTTGGCGCTCATCCAGACCGGGGGATCGATGCCCCGCCGGACCAGCTCTTCCACGGTCGTCGCCACCAGGCTGTTCAAGACGAAGGCGGTGCCGAGCGACGAGGACGGCGCCACCTTCTGCGGGCATCCGGGAACGTCGACCACCGCATCGCCGTAAGGAAGGCAGGTATTCAGGAAGATGTCCACGATCTCGTGCAGGTTCTTGCCGCTCGGGTGGCGGGAGGGATGATCCGGGGGCGTCCGTGCGGCGAATTCCGTCGAGGTGACGCCGATGACCGTCGCCCCCAGACGCTTGCCTTCCGTCGCGGCGTCGATGGTGGCCGCGTTGAGCCCGTACGCATTGCAGACGATCAGGACATCCCCGTTTCCGACGCCATGGTACTTGAGGATCGGGATCACATATCCGGGGGTCCGCTCGATCAGGTTCGAACGCCAGGCCCCCTGGGACAGGGACAGCCCGGGGTCGAGAATCGGATAGATCGGCACCAGGCCGCCGGCCCGCCAGAACATCTCCTCGCTGGCGATGTACGAGTGGCCGCCGGTCCCGATCACGTACAGGTACCGGTCCTCGGCGATGGCCATCGGCACACCGCCGCGCCGCCGTCCGGATGGCCTCCTTCTGGGTGTCCACGATCTTCTGGAGCATGGCCGTGATGGCCGCGTGATACTGCGCGATGAGATCCATGACGACGCCCTCCTCGACAGCGGTATCCGACAGAGACAGCGGAAACCCCGCGCCCACGCGCCGGTGCTCGGCCCGCGACGGACGCTCAGCTTCGCTGGAACACCACCTCTCCCTCGACGATCGTCGCCACCACCGTGAGCGGCGGCCCCTCCCGCAACAAAACCAGATCGGCTCGCTCCCCGGGGGCAATGCCCGCGCCGGCTTCGGGGAAGAGTTTCCGCGGCTGTCGGTTGGCCAGTCGCAGCGCATCCTCCAGCGGGAGACCGGCGAATCTGGCCGTGTTCTCGATGGCCCGATCCATGGTGAGCGCCGACCCGGCGAGATAGGGCGTACCAGGGAGGCGAACGTAGCCGTCCGAGCCGACCTCGGCCAGCACCTCGCCGAGCCGGTACTTCCCGGGCGGCGCGGCGGCGGCGGCCATGGCGTCCGTGATGAGGATGATCCGCTCCACGCCCTTACACCGGATCATGTTCTTCACGACATAGGGCGGCAGGTGGTGGCCGTCCGTGATCAGCGAGGCCATCAGGGCGTCCGTGGCGAGCTGCTTCTGGATGTAGTTCCGGTGGCGCGGCAACATGGCGTGCGCGCCGTTCCCCAGGTGGCAGGAAATCTGGGCGCCTGCGTCCACGGCCTGCTCGATGTCCGCTTCCTTGGCGTCGGTGTGGCCGATCCCGACCGCGATGCCGGCCTGGCGCAACTGCCAGATCACGCCGATGGCCTCCGGCCGTTCCGGCGCGATCGTGACGAACCGGATGAGACCACCCGCGGCATCCTGGAATTGCTGGAAGAGTCCCCAGTCCGGGTCGCGGATGGAATCCGCGGGATGGGCGCCCCGCGGACCGTCCTCGGGCGCCAGGAACGGGCCTTCGAGGTGAATGCCCGGTATGGCGCGGCGGAGGATCGGCTCCTGCTCCCGGGCCCGGGCGATGGCCTTGAGCGTCCCCAGCATGCTCTTCACGGGCGCCGTGACGACGGTCGGGAGAAATTGCGTGACCCCGGTGCGCCACATCGCCCGCGTCGCCCGCACGAGGTCCTCCGCGGTCAACTCGGGGCGGTTGAAATCCACCGCGGCAAACCCGTTCACCTGGATGTCCAGAAACCCCTCGGTCACCAGACAGTCGGCCCCGCCCACGGCGGATGCGCCTCCGGATCCGGCCGACCGGATCGCGTCGATGCGCCCGCCCACAATCGCAATCTCGACAGGGGGGGCGCCTCGCTGCAGCCGGCCCTCCACCACCACAGACGCGCTCATGCACGACCTCCTGCGACTGCCACCAGCCGCGCGGGACACCGAGGTGCCGGCCCGGGCGATTCCGGGAGGGCCTGCACTGCCCCGCTCCACGTCACGGGCTGGCGGCCGACAGTGGGACGCACGCCGTCTCGGTCCGACCGGGCAGGCGGTCAGAGCCTAACTCAAAGCGACAGGAGTTGCAACGGGGTCAGACGTCGAGGCGGTTTTTGCGGGAAGACGCGCGGGATACGCGGAGGCTTTTCTACGGAAGGCGCCGGCTGGGGGATGCGCCGTCTTTGGCGACTTGCGGTGCACCCAGCATCTCGCCCCCCTTCAGGAACACCTGGATGGACGATCGGGCGCGCAGACCGGCGAGGTACTCCTTGCGCTTGACCTCGAACTTCTCCTGGAACAGCTGCTCCCGGATCGCTTCTCGGACCTCGGCCAGGGGGGCGACCGCGTCTGCTCTGACCTTTTCGACCTTGATCAGATGGAAGCCCGCCGCGGTCCGGATCGGTTCGCTGATGCCCCCGGGCGGCAGTCCGAAGGCGACGGCCTCGATCTCGGGGGCCAGCTCCCCGCGTCGGACCGTCAGCGGATCGGCCCCCGATCCGCTGGGGTCGTCCCCATATTGCTTCGTCGTCGCGACGAAGTCCGCGCCGGCTCGGATCTTCGCCAGCGCCTCCTCCACGCGCGCCCGAACGGGGGCCTCGTCCTGGTCGGAACGCACGCCGAGCAGGGCGTGGAGGATCTCGGCCTCTGGGGTCCGCTGGTACTTGCTTGCGTTCGCCTCGTAGTACTTGGCGATCTCGTCTTCGCTGAGAATGATGGAGGATCGAACCTGGCGGGCCAGCAGTCGGCCGATGGCCAGGCGCTCGCCGACGTTCCGGCGAATCTGCTCCGGCGTCAACCCTTCGGCTTTCAGCAGGGCACGGAACTGGGCTTCGTCGGTGACGTTGTTGGTCCGCTTGAGCTCTTCGATGGCCGACTGGACTTCGGCCGTCGACGGGAGCGAGCCCTCCCGTTTCGCCACTTGGTACAGCAGGCGTCGGTCGATGAGGTCGTTCACCACCCGCTGCTCCGTCTCCTCGACGCGTCGGTCCCGCTCCGCCCCGACGAAATCCTGGAAGATCTTCCGGATCACCGGCTGGCCTTCCTCCTGAACCTCGCTCAGCGTCAACGCCTCGTCGTTCACCGACGCCACCACGCGGTCCAGCACCATCACCTTCGGCTCGCCGGCCTTGGGGCCGGTTTGCGCCGGCGCCGGCGTGACAACGAAGAGCAGCAGCAAGGCCGGCCAGAGGCCGGGCCTGCGTCGCTTCATGACTTGTCCCCCGCCTTCGGCTCCTCGGTCGATCCGCCGGGCTGCGGCGGTCCCGCCGGACCGAACTTGCCGACCGGGAGGAGCGACTCGTCCCGGGTGACCTTGGCGCCGCCTTCCAGCTCCTTGATCCAGGCCTGGAACCGCTGCGACTGTCGCTCGTCCAGCAGGCGCCGCTGCAACTGCCCCTTCACCTGGTCGAAGGTGAGCGGTTGGCCCTTCTTCCGATCCACCAGCTTGATGAGGTGGAGACCGAATGGTGTCTTGACCGGTTCGCTTACCTCGTTCGCCTTCAAGGCAAACGCCGCACGGGCAAAGTCGGGGAGCATCTGCTCACGCCCCAGATACCCCAGGTCGCCCCCCTTGGACGCGCTGGCGGTGTCCCGGGAGAACTTCTTGGCCACTTCTTCAAAAGCCTCGTTCTTGGCCAACCGCGCCTGGATCTCCTTGGCTTCCGCATCGGTCTGGACCAGGATGTGCCGCAGCCGGAGGGTGTCCCCCGAGAATTCGTCGGCATGTGCCGTGAAGTACTCCTGGACGTCCTTCTCTTCCACCTTCACCTTGCTGCCGATCTCCTCCTGCACCAGGGCGCGAATCATCAACTCGCGGCGGAGGTTCGCGACCTGCTCCGCCACCTCGGCCTGGTCTCCCAGCTTGCGCTTCTCCGCCTCCTGGAGCAGCAACTCCCGACGGACCACCCGGTCCAGAAACTGGTTCTGCCCCTCTTTACTGGCGAAGAACGGCTGCAGTTCACGCGGGGCGCGGCGCAGTTCTTGGCCGATCTCCCGCTCCAGGTCCACAGCCGTGTACGACCAGCTGTTCACCTTGAGGACTGCCGGCCCTTGGGCCTTTCCATCGCCGCCCTCTTTGCCGCACCCGACCAGGATGACGGCGCACACGGCGGCCACGGTCAGGCTCTTCCACGGGTTCGCGTATCTCACGGGACGCTCCTTGTCGAGGAATGGGATCGGGTCCGAAACTCGGGCCGCGCGCCTTGGGCCGACGCGCGCGGGTCATTTCATCGCGGGACCGTAACATCCGCAGTGAGCCGATGCAAGAGTTTTCTGGCCGCCGCCAGGCGCGCCTCCGGCGTGGTCCCGTCGGTCCGATACTCGAGCGTGTCCTCCGGCAGGTACTTGAGCCGGCCCCGCTCGGTACGGAGCAGGGTCACGATCGTCTCCGGGCTGACCGGTGGCTCGGGCCCAAAGCGCACCCGGATGGCCTCCCGCCGCGCGTCGATCTCTTGAATGCGGAGCGCCCGAGCCTGGAATTTGAGTTCCATCACCTGGAGCAGCCACCCCGCCTCGAAGGGGACGGGTCCGAAGCGGTCGGTCAGCTCGTCGGAAAAATCAGTCAGCTGTCGGCTTTCTCGCAGTGCCGCCAGCCGCTTGTAGAGGTTGAGGCGCAAGGCGGGATCCGGGACATAGGATTCGGGGATGAATCCCTCGGCGCGCAGGCGAATGGTTGGCTCGACTTCGACCTCGGTGGGCTCCCCCTTCAGCTCGCGGACCGTCTCCTGGATGAGCTGGGTGTACAGATCGAAGCCCACGGCGGCGATATGGCCCGACTGCTCGGCCCCCAGGAGGTTCCCCGCACCGCGGATCTCCAGATCCCGTGCCGCGATCTTGAAGCCGGAGCCCAGCTCCGTCAGCTCGGCGATGACCTGCAGCCGCTTCCGCGCCACCTCGCTCATCCCGCCGTCGGCCGGAACCAGCAGGTAGGCGAAGGCCCGGTACTTGTCCCGGCCGACCCGTCCCCGGAGCTGATACAGCTGGGCCAAGCCCAAGGTATCGGCGCGGTCGATGATGATGGTATTGGCCGACGGGACGTCCAGCCCCGATTCGATGATGGTGGTGCAGAGCAGGACATCCACCTTCTTGAGATAGAAGTCCACCATCACCTTCTCCAGCGCGGCCTCATTCTGCTGGCCGTGCGCCACGCTGATCCGCGCCTCCGGCACGATCTGCTTCAGCCGCCGCCCGACGGCGTGGATGCTGTCCACCCGGTTGTGGACGAAGAAGACCTGGCCGCCGCGCGCCAACTCGCGCCGGATGGCCTCGCCGATGACGTCCGGGTCGTAGGGCGTGACGTACGTGCGGATCGCCAACCGCTCTTCGGGCGGCGTCTCGATGGTGCTGACGTCCCGCACGCCGAGCATGGTCATGTGCAGGGTCCTGGGAATGGGTGTGGCCGTCAGCGTGAGCACGTCCACCTCGCGCCGGAGCTGCTTCAGCGCCTCTTTGGCCGCCACGCCGAAGCGTTGCTCCTCGTCCACCACCACCAGGCCCAGCGCCGAAAACTTCACGTCTTTCTGGAGTAGGCGATGGGTCCCGATGACGATGTCCACGCTGCCCTCGGTCAGCCCGCGCACGACCTGCTTGAGATCCGCCGTCGGGCGGAACCGGCAGAGCATCTCCACCCGCACCGGAAAGCCGGCAAAGCGGGCGCTGAAGGTTTGATGGTGCTGCATGGCAAGCACGGTGGTGGGCACCAGAACCGCCACCTGCTTTCCATCCATGACCGCCTTGAAGGCGGCGCGCAGGGCAACCTCCGTCTTCCCGTAGCCCACGTCGCCGCAGACGAGGCGGTCCATGGGCTGGGATCGCTCCATGTCCCGCTTCACGTCCCGGATCGCCTGGAGCTGGTCGGGCGTCTCGTCGTACGGGAACGCCGCCTCGAACTCCTTCTGCCAGGGCGAATCGGCCGGGAAGGCGTTCCCGTGGAGGACTTGCCGCGCGGCGTAGAGGCGCAGGAGCTCCCCGGCCATCTCGCGGACGCTGGCCCGCACCCGTTCCTTCGCCTTGGCCCAGGTCGTACCCCCCAGCCGGTCCAGGGCGGGGTGCGCCCCCGCCGACTCCCCCGCCACGTAGCGCTGGACCAAATGGAACTTCGAGACCGGGACGTAGAGCGTGTCGTTCCCGGCGTACCGGAGATACAGGAAGTCCCCGTCCTGCCCCCCCACCGCCAGCTGCTCGAGGCCCCGGTACTGGGCGATACCATGGTCCACGTGCACCACATAGTCGCCCACTTTGAGGTCGGCAAAGGAGCTGAACGGCAGGGCTTCCTTCGGCCGGGCGCGCCGCCGCAGCACCGCGTGGGCCCCAAAGACCTCCTGCTCGGTGATCAGCGTGAGCTGGAGCGGCGCAATCCGGAACCCCGCCGTGAGTTCGCCGATCCAGAGACTGATCCCTCCCGGCTCCGGCAGCTCCCGCCCCAGACGAGCCCCCAGGTCATGGTCCCGCAAGATCTCGGTGAGCCGCCGACCCTGCGCCTCGCTCCTCGCGACCAGGACCACTCGCTCGCCTTTGCGTCGCCAGACGTCCAGATCCTCCAGGAAGCCGGTGATGCGTCCGCGATAGCTCTCGATGCTGGTGGTCGGGATCTCTCGCAGGAGGGGAGGCGGCGGTGCGTGGCCGGCTGTCGGTTCGCGCGGCGGGGGCGCGAACGGCGTGAGTGCGATCCCGGCCCACGCCTGCGCCTCCCGGCGGAAATCGTCCCAGGCGACCCAGCGTTCGGCCGGCGGTGGGAAGAGCGGTGCCACGTCCGGCTCCCGGTCGGCCTCGGCCTCCGCATCGCGCAGGAGCGCCGCCGCGCGCTCCGCCAGCGCAGAATCCTCGTCCCAGACGATCAGCGCCGTCGCGGGAAGGTATGCCAGCACGGAGGCGGGGTCGGACACCAGGTCCGGCAGGAAGACATCCCACTCAGGGATGGGCCGTCGCTGCTCCAGCGCCTCCAGCCACGCCGGGGGAACTGCGACGCCTTCCCGCCGAGCCGTCGCCTGCAGCCGGGCCTCGAGCCGGGCTGCCGCATCCTCGGTCATCAGGAACTCTTGAAGGGGGAGCAGGGTCGCCTGGGTGATCGCCGCCAGGGAGCGCTGGGTCTCCGGATCGAAGTGGCGAAGCGAGTGGACCTCGTCCCCGAAGAACTCGACCCGGACCGGATGGCGCATGGCAGGGGGGAAACAATCCAGGATCCCGCCACGGATGGCAAACTCGCCCGGCTCCGTCACCTGGCCGACGCCGCGATAGCCTCCGGCCGTCAGGGCGCGCAGCAAATCCTCCCGGGAGACGATCCGCTGCGGATAGAGCGACACCACCGCCCCCTGCAGGGCAGCCGGGGGGATGGTGCGAGGGAGGGCCGCCGCCACCGACGCCACCAGGACGGCCGCCTGGCCCGTCTGGAGCCGGTGAAGCGCCTCCACCCGGCCCGCGCGGCTCTCCAGGTCATCCCCCTGCTCCGGGAGCAGCGCGACTGTCTCGCCCAGGAAAAAGATCAGGTCCTGGGCCAGGGCCGCGGCGACCTCGTCGCTCCGGCAGAGGAGGAGAAACGTCCGGCCCGTCCCGACCTGGCACGCGGCCAGGGCCAGGGCGCGCGCGGCGCCGGTGAGTCCGGCGAGGATGATTCCCGCGGGGGCCCGCAGATCCTCGCAGATGTCGAGGAGCCGGGTTTCACGCCAGAAGTATTGTGGAAGCATGATCACAACAGCGGCGATCAGCGGTCGGCATACAGCGGTCGGTTCCGGACTTGGGGGCGTCACCCGCCGATCGCTGATGCCTGGAAGCGGACCGCGCATCCGGACAGAAGAAGAGACGGCAACCGCCGTGAGGATTTCCGGGAATGGGCGGTAGCGCGTCAGCCACGCCGCGCCGACCGCGCCGCGATCCGGCCGATCAGGTCCGACGTGGACGCTCCGTCCACATACGGCAGGCTGCGCACCGTCCCGCCCCGGGATTGGACGAAGTCGGCGCCCACGATCTGGCTGGTCGGCCAATCCCCTCCCTTGACCAGCACGTCCGGACGCACGGCGCGGATCACCCGGGCCGGATCCAGTTCGCCGAAGATCGTGACCAGGTCCACCGCAGCCAAGGCGGCCAGCACCTCGGCGCGCTGCTCGGCGGGCACCACAGGGCGGCTCGGCCCCTTGAGCGCCCGGACCGATGCGTCGCTGTTGATCGCCACGACCAGCAGATCCCCCAGCGCGCGCGCCTGTTCCAGATATCGGGTGTGACCGCGATGCAAAAGATCGAAGCACCCGTTGGTAAAGACGACCCGCCGGCCCGCTCGTTGAGCCGCCCGCACCGCACGGACCACACCGCCGAGGCTCTTCACCTTCGTCGCCGCGCGCGCGAGACGCACCGGCCTCCCCGCTCGCGACTCGTGGCTCGTGGCTCGTGGCTCGTGGCTCGCACCTTTCGACCCCTTCGTCTCGGCTCTCACCCCTCCATCCCCTCGATTACCGCCGCTGCCAGGAGCGGAACCAGCAACTCATGGTGCCCGGTGAGCGCGTATCCGCGCCCCCCGTTCGCCACGGGACGCCGCACCACATTCTGAGTCGGCCGGTAGTGCTGGATGAAGTCCAGGTTCGCCGTGACGAAGTCTTGAACCCGGTGCCCCAGATTCCGGCTGAGCGTCAAGGCCTTCAGGAACACCTCGGGCAGGAGCACCGCCGAGCCGATGTTGAGGTACACCCCGCCGTCGCCCAGATCGGCCACCACCGCCGCCAGCAGGCGGAAATCGCGATGCGTCGCCGCCCCGACCGCGGCCCCGTCGCAGCAGGGGTGCATGTGCACGATGTCGGTCCCCAGGGCGACGTGGACCGTGCAGGGAAGGTCCAGCCGGGCGCAGGCAGCCAGCAGGCTGTGCGAGAGATATCGCGGCTGCATCGCGAGGAGCCGCTCGCCCACCGCGCGGCCAAAGCCGACGCCCCGCCTGCCCCCTTCGATGACGGCCTCGTTCAGGACGCGGCCGGTTTCCTCGGCCATCCCGAAGTCCCCCTCGGCGAGCTGGACCTCCACGTCCTCCGACGTAAACCCGGCCGTCGCCAGCTCGAAATCATGCACCGCGCACGCGCCGTTCAGCGCCAGCGCCGTCACCACGCCTCGTTCCAAGAGATCGATCAGGACGCGGGACAGACCCACCTTGATGACGTGCGCCCCCATGCCCACCAGGACCGGCTTCCCCGTGCGGTGCGCCGTCACGACGGCCTGCACCACCTCGCGGAAGGTCCGGGCGGCGAGTTGGTCCGGCAACGATTCGAGATACGCCCGCAGGGTACCCCCCGCACGCCAGGGGGTCGCGGCATGCTCCACGCGGACCTTGCTCGGCCGCGCCGCCAGCGGATAGGTTGTGATCCCTGCCGGATCCAGCGGCTCGTATCGCTTGCGCACTATCGCCCCCCGCGCCGGAACTGCTGGTACTTTTCGGACAACGCCCGCACTTTGGTCTCGAGCAGAACCTCCTCTTCGAGACGTCCGCGCGAGCGGCACTCCACGGTGCCGGTTGCGCTGGAGAGGGTGGCGCTCCGCGCGGTGCGGAATGCTGCGCGGACCAGCACATCCGTCTGGCCGGGGCTCGGCGTTGCGAAGGCCACCGTCAGACGGACGTCCTTGCCGTGGTCCGCCTTCCCCAAGCCCGGCTTGCCGCAGTCGCTGTATCGATCCTCGTTCTTCGTCACCAGGATGTTGGAGGAATATGCAGGGTTGTGCACGAGCCACGCCGTCTCGATCACCCCGGCGGCCCGATCCTCACTCTGGAGCGCGTATCCCCGTTCCGTCAAGACCCGGTGCACCGCCTCCCACGTGCGATCGAGGTCCGCCGCCACACGAGCGACCTCGGGCACCGGATAGCTTCGCGGGCTCTTCCCCCCGCAGCCGGCCAGCACACCGAGGCACGCCACCGTCACGGCAAGTCGTCGCATCACCCCATCCTGGTCAGACCTGGCGCATCGCAGTGCACAACTGCGCGGACTGTACCACAGGCTCCGGACGCAGTCAAAAAACGCGGCTCGGTGCGCGCGCTTCGGAGAAGAGCCCGGCCCGAGGGGTCAGAGGCCCGCGGTTGTCCGCTCCCGTGGACCTCGGGATTTTCATCTTGACGGGGGGAGGTCCCTCGCATATGCTCAACTCCCCTGACGGAGGCGGTTCGAAACGATATGGTAATTTCCTGCCGACACATGGGGGCGCACCGGGCCCTTCCATGCCGATTGGTCTGTCTTGATCGGGATAATAGAACCATACTAGCACTACCCTCTTTCGAGTCCCTTCGCCCCGAGATGGCGCGGAGCGGACCGCTGCAGGGGGAAGGAGGTCGCGGATGAGCGATACGGAAGCGCAGCTTTTTGCTCGGCTCAAGGAGGAACATTCTGATTTCCGCCGCTTGGCCGAGAAACACCGGGAATACGACATCAAGATCGGCGAGTTCGACCGTATCTATTATCTGACCAGCGAGCAAGAGCGGAAGCGCAAGGAACTGCAGAAGTTGAAGCTCAAGATCAAGGACGAGATGTACGTCATCATGCGTCAGTTCCAACATGCCACTCAAGAAGAGGTTGTCTCATCTTGACCGTCTCGGCCAGGCGCATATGGTGGATGTCGGCGCCAAGCCCGAGACGGATCGTGAGGCCATCGCGCGCGGATTCGTGACGCTCCAGCCCGAGACGCTCCGCCTGATTCAGGGGAGTGCCATTCCGAAGGGGGACGTGTACGCGGCCGCGCGGGTGGCTGGGATTATGGCAGCCAAACGGGTCCACGAATTGGTCCCCTTATGTCACACCCTCTTACTCTCGGCGGCGGATGTCGCCTTCCGGCCTAGCCACCGCCCTTCCGGACTCCACATCGAATCCCGAGTCAGGACCACCGGCCGAACCGGTGCCGAGATGGAGGCGCTGACGGCGGTCTCGGTGGCCGCGTTGACGATCTACGATATGTGCAAGGCCGTGGACAAGTCCATGGTCATCGGCGACGTGCGTCTGGTCTTCAAGGCCGGGGGGCGAACCGGCACGTATCGCCGCCCGGGCGAGGTACCGCCGGAATAGGCGGCCCCTCGGGCACGGCATGGAATCCGCCGTGCGACGCTTGTCGTCGGGAGCCGTCCGGTGCGCGCGGCGCACCGGGTGTCCACAGCAGGGGCTGTGAGCCCGCGCCGTTACCCATCGCACAGGAGGATGCCAACCACACAACGGGGACGCGGATCGTAGGCGCAATTGGGAGTATCGTATACCGAGGGAGGAAGTCGCATGTCGTTCCAGGACAAGACCTTGACGTGTGTGGATTGTGGGCAGACCTTCGTGTTCACCGCCGGCGAGCAGGAATTCTATGCGCAGAAGGGCTTCCAAAACGCCCCCAAGCGCTGCAAGTCCTGCAAAGCCACCAAGCGATCGAGTGGGCCCGGCGGCGGGATGGATGGCGGCGGGAGCCGTGAACTGTTCGAGGTGGTGTGCTCGTCCTGCGGGCAAAAGACCACCGTCCCCTTCAAACCCACCTCCGAACGCCCCGTCTACTGCCGCACCTGCTTCCAGTCGCGACGGGCATCCGGGCTTCGCTAGTCGTCCGTCACGCGTGTACCGTCCGCTCACAGGCCGGGCGCCCCTCAGTGCTCCGAGGGTCGCCCGGCCTGATTTGTTTTCCTCTCCGTCTCATCACCCCTCCGGAAAGGGAAAGGCGTTGAACGGGTCTCCGGCGTGTGTTACAAGAAGCCCTGAGCGTTCACTACGGGCCCCGCTACGCGCCTTCTACCGGGAGCGTCGGGGCCGACAGCCGGGGTGAGTCATGGCCAACCCGATCCCGTCCGAAGCGGGTGGGATTCTGCGGCAGATCCCGTCGGTCGACAGGCTCCTGGCCACCCCGGGTGTTCAGGATCTCCTTGTCCGTCATCCGCGCTGGGCTGTCCTGGAGGCGATCCGCGAGACTCTCGCGAATTGCCGGTCACGCGCCCAGGCGGGAGCCCTCACGGTGGAGGCGGCGCATCGACTGCTGGATTCGGCCGTGCTGCAGGCGGAGGTCGGGGCGGCAACGCTTCGGAAGGCCGGCGGCTCGCTCCGACCGGTCATCAATGCCACCGGAGTGGTCATCCACACGAATCTGGGACGGGCGCCGCTGGCGCCGTCGGTCCTGGCGGCCATCGACGCGGCGGCCAGGGGATACTCCAACCTGGAGTTCGACCTGGCGTCGGGGCTCCGGGGGAGCCGCCAGGTGCACGTGGAGGAGCTCCTGCGGGCGCTTACCGGGGCCGAGGCGGCGCTGGTCGTCAACAATAACGCGGCGGCTGTCCTCCTGGCCGTGAACACGCTGGCCAATAACCGGGAGGTGATCATCTCCCGGGGCGAACTCGTGGAGATCGGGGATGCTTTCCGCATCCCGGATGTGATGACGCGGGCCGGGGGACGCCTCCACGAGGTGGGTACGACGAATCGCACGCATCTCACCGACTACGAGCAGGCCATCGGGCCGGAGACGGGGCTCATCCTGAAAGTGCACCGGAGCAATTTCCTGCTGTTGGGCTTTACCGCCGAGGTGGAGGGAGCGGAGTTGGCGGAGCTGGCAAGGCGGAACGGCCTGCCGCTGGTTGAAGACCTGGGAAGCGGCGCCCTGCTCGACTTCTCCGCCTTCGGATTGCGGCGCGAGCCGCAGGTGGCGGACGCGATCCGGGCCGGGGTGGGCCTCGTGACGTTCAGCGGCGATAAATTGCTGGGTGGCCCGCAGGCCGGCCTGCTGGTGGGTCGCCGCGACCTCATCGCGCGCCTCCGGCGGAACCCGTTGGCGCGGACGGTCCGGATCGACAAGCTGTGCTTGGCGGCCCTGGAGGCCACCTTGCTCCTGATCCGCGAGCCGGATCGGGCTCGGCAAGAGATCCCTGTCCTCCGCATGCTGGGCCAGTCCACGGACACCGTCGGGGCCCGTGCCGAGGCCCTGGCCGCCGCGCTGCGGGGTGCCGTGCCAGGCGTGCGCTGCGCGGTCGAGGATGGGACGTCGGAGGTGGGCGGTGGCGCCTTGCCGTTGCAGGTCCTCCCCACCCGGCTCTTGGCCCTCGATCCCGGAGCGCAGGGCGCCGGCGCGATGGAAGCGCGCCTGCGTGCCGGGACGGTCCCCGTGCTGGCTCGCGTCCAGGAGAATCGGATCCTGCTCGATCTCCGGACCGTGGCGCCGGCCGAGGAGGCGGTGCTATTGACCGCCCTGCAGGCCGCGCTGGCCGCGGAACGGGGGGAAGACCCGGCATGAGCACCAGCGCGGAGGGCCAGTTGCTCCCGGTCAATGCCGACCGCCTGACGATCGCCCAGAACGCCAAGACACCAACCGAGGCGCTGGAACAGGTGCTGGTGCACCCCGATCTCGCCCCGGAAGAGGTGGTCGCCCTCCTCCGCCATCCCAACACGCCGGGCGCGGCCATGGCCGCGCTGGCGGCGCGCGCTGGCGGTGGGATCCTGGACGTCCTCCTGAGCTCCCTGGAGCGCCTCGGGCGCTGGGTGGACGCCCTCGAGGCCCTCCTCGGCAATCCCCACCTGTCGCCGCTGAAGCAGCCGACGATTCAGCAAGCGATCGAGGCCGCCAAGAAGCGGGAAGCGGACGGCACACGAAAGAAGAGCCTACTCCTGCGCGTGCGGGAGTTGCCGGTGGGCCAGAAACTGGCCCTGGCCAAAAAAGGCAACAAGGACGTTCGGATGATCCTGATCAAAGACAGCAACGAGATGGTGGCGCTGGAGACGGTGAGCTCTTCGCGGATCACCGACGGCGAGATCCTGACCATCGCCATGATGCGGGATGTCTCGGACAAGGTGTTGCGGCGCATCGCCAACAATCGCAAGTATCGCCAGAACAAGCAGATCGTCCTGGCACTGCTGAACAACCCCCGCACGCCGGTCGGTGTGTCCTTGAGCCTCGGCATCAACGGCCTCTCGGATCGGGAGTTGGTCGATCTGTCCAAGAACCGGAACGTGCCCGGCGCGATCAGCCGCGCTGCGACGCAAATCCTGGATCGCCGCAAGGGGCCGGCGGCCTCCGGGGGCGGGGGACACTAATTCATGGCGGGACTCTTCATTACCTTCGAGGGTGGGGAGGGATCGGGCAAGACCACGCAGCTCAAGGCGCTGCTCACCCACTTGCGCTCCTTGGATCGGGACGTGATCGAGACGCGCGATCCCGGCGGGACCGCCATCGGCAACCAGGTGCGAGGGTTGTTACTGGACGGCGAGAACGCGCGGATGGCATCGCTGACCGAGCTGTTCCTGTACGAGGCCAGCCGAGCCCAGCTGGTCGAAGAAGTGATCCGCCCGGCCTTGGCGGCCGGGCGCATCGTCCTGTGCGATCGCTTCACGGACTCCACCGTTGCGTATCAGGGATACGGGCGCGGTCTGGATCGGGATCTCATCGGACGGCTGAACCACCTCGCCGCGAACGGACTCCGACCGAACCTCACCCTGCTGCTCGACCTGGAGCCGGCGATCGGGCTGGCGCGCGTCAGCAAGCGCCTGACCGACTCGCGCCTGCGCCGTGATCGACTCGAGGACGAGCGGCTGGAATTCCACCAACGGGTGCAGGCCGGCTACCGGGCGTTGGCCGCCGAGGAGCCTGGCCGGGTGATGGTCGTAGACGCCGCCCGGGGAATCCTGGAGATCGAGGGGCAGATCCGCCGACAGGTCGCCGGCCTGCTCGCCGCAGGGCTCGGCTGCCCGGCAGCCGAGCCGCGGGTCGGTTGAGGCCGCCATGCCCTTCAGCGAGATATGCGGACAGGAACGGCCGGTGGCGGCGCTCCGGCGCGCCTGGGCAGCCGGGCGGCTGGCGCAGGGGTACTGTTTCGCCGGCCCGCCGGGGGTGGGAAAACGCACCACGGCGCTGGCGCTGGCCCAGGCGGCCAATTGTCTCGCGCCCCTGCGCGAGGGAGCGGATGCTCCCGACGCATGCGGGAGGTGTCGAGCGTGCGTCCGGATCGCAGCCGGTCAGCACCCGGATGTGGCGATCCTGACGCCGGCCGAGGACAAGACGGTCATCACCATCGAGCAGATTCGCGACCTGGCGGCGCGGGCCGGGATGCGGGCGTACGAGGGGTCCACCCAGATCTGGATTCTCGACCCCGCCGAACGGATGTCCGAGGAGGCGGCCAACGCCTTTCTCAAGACGCTGGAGGAACCGACGGGCGCCCGCCTGTTCATCCTGCTGACCGGAGCGTTCACCGCCCTGCTGCCGACCATCCGGTCCCGGTGCCAGGAGGTCCGCTTCACGCCGCTTGACGAAGCGCACCTCCGGACCATCCTGGAACGGCGCGGACGCCCTCCCGACGAGGCCGCCGCCGCCGCGGCGGCGGCGGGCGGCAGCGCCGAGCGGGCGCTCGACCCGAACCTGGCTGACCTGCGGGAAGCCCACGGACGGCTCGTGGCGGAGGTCTGGCGGGCTCTCGACTCCGTGCCGGCCGTCCTGGACCAGGCGGAACGGCTGGCGAAGGACAAACCGGCGTTCGAACGCGCCCTGGAGGCGCTGCTGGCCTTCACACGGGAGGCGGCGGTCGCACGGGTCGCCGGAGCCGACCCGGTGCTCGTGCCGGCGGAGCGGCGGGTCGAGGTCGAGGAGATCGCGGGCGGCATCTCCCTGGACGCCGTCCTGGAGGTCCACGAGGCCCAGCGCGAGGCGCAGCAGGCCCTGGCCTGGCACGCCCAGCCGCGCTTGGCGGCCGAACGCATGCTACTCAGGATGCGTCAGGCCGTCGGAAAACGCTGAGGGAGAGGGATGAGCCACGTGGTGCGTGTTGAGTTTTCCGGCCCGGCGCGCGGCCAGTACTACTCCACCGGCGGGGCCACGCTGGCCCCGGGCGATTTCGTGGTCGTGGAAACCGAATGGGGCGTGGGAATGGGCGCCGTGACGGCGGTCCTGCCGCCGATTCTCGTCGGTCACCTAAAATGCCCTGTCCACCCGATCCTGCGGAAGGCCACCCCGACCGATCTGTCGCGGCGGGTCACCCTCGCCGAGCGAGAGCGGGATGCCCGCGCTTTCTGCCGCGAACGCATCTTGGCCCGCGGCCTGGCCATGAAACTGACCGAGGTGCGGATCGGCCTGGACTCCAGCAAGGCAATGTTCTATTTCACCGCCGACGGGCGGGTGGATTTCCGGGAGTTAGTCAAGGACCTCGTCCAGCACCTGCACACCCGGGTGGAGTTGCGGCAGATCGGAGTGCGGGACGAGGCCAAGGTCCTGGGATCTGCGGGGGCTTGCGGTCGCCCGGTCTGCTGCCATTCGTTCCTCCAGGGGTTCGCGCCCGTCAGCATCCGGATGGCCAAAGACCAGAACCTGGCCCTGAATCCCGGCAAGCTGTCCGGCATCTGCGGGCGCCTCAAGTGCTGCCTGGCGTACGAACACTGTCTGTACGCGGAACTGAAGCACGGTCTGCCGAAACTTGGCGGCCATGTGATGACAAGCCGCGGCCCAGGCGTCGTCCGAGGCCAGGACATCCTGGCACAAACGGTCCTGGTCGGCCTCGAGACGGGTGGGCAGGTTGCGTTGCAGGTGACGGAGGTCACCCCTCGCCCACGTCCCGAGAACCCCGGCCGCTCCCCGGAGCCGGCTCGGGACGCCGCACGGCCGGCTGCTCCGGCGCCACCGGCAGACCGCGCATCGGCAAAAAAGAGCGGCCGAGAGTCGGGGGCCGGCGGCGGCCGCGGTCGGCGGCGGCCGCGGCCCGAGAATCCGCCCGCCCGCCCGCCGGCGAACGGTGAGGGCGTGCCGCAGGAGCTCGCCAATCTGGAAGACCGTTAACCCTCGCGGAGCCGGCGCCCCGGCCCCGCGCGAACCTGGAGCGCGCATGTCCGAGGAGTTGTTCTACCTGACCACCCCGATCTATTACGTGAACGCCCCGCCGCATTCGGGGCATGCCTACACGACCATCGTCGCGGACACGGTATCCCGGTATCACCGCTTGGCCGGGCACCGGGCCTATTTCCTGACGGGAACCGACGAGCACGGTGACAAGATCGCCCAGGCCGCCGCCAAGGCCGGCGAGACTCCCCAGGCCTATGCCGACCGGATCAGCGGCCTCTTCCGACAGACCTGGGAGCGGATGGGGCTCAGCTTCGATCAGTTCATCCGCACCACCGAGCCGCGGCACAAGCGTGTCGTGCAGGCCATCTTGCAGAAGATCTACGATGCGGGAGACATCTATTTCAGCGAATACGGCGGGCTCTACTGCGTCGGGTGCGAGCGTTTTTACACCGAAAAGGAAGCGGTGGACGGGAAATGCCCCGACCATCAGACTCCCCTGGACTTCGTGAAGGAACAGAACTACTTCTTCCGCATGAGCAAGTACCAGGACTGGCTGATCCGCCACATCCAGGAGCACCCGGACTTCATCCGGCCGGAGCGATACCGGAACGAGGCGCTGGCATTCCTGCGCGACCCGCTGGAGGACCTCTGCATTTCCCGGCCGCGCAGCCGCCTCACCTGGGGGATCCCGCTGCCCTTCGACGACAAGTACGTCACCTACGTCTGGTTCGATGCGCTGATCAACTACGTGAGCGCGCTCGGTTACCCGGACGGGGAGCTATTCCGCACTTTCTGGCCGGTGGCGCAGCACCTCATCGCCAAGGACATTCTGAAGCCCCACGGTATCTACTGGCCCACCATGCTCCAGGCCGCAGGCATCCCGGTCTACCGGCACCTCAACGTCCACGGCTACTGGCTGATGGACGAGGCCAAGATGTCCAAGAGCCGGGGCCGGGTCCTCTCGCCGCTGGAACTGGGGGACAAGTACGGCCTGGACGCCCTCCGCTACTTCCTGCTGCGCGAGATGGCGTTCGGGCTGGACGCCAATTTCAGCGAGGAGGCGCTGGTCACCCGGTTGAACGCCGACCTGGCCAACAATCTGGGAAACCTGCTGCAGCGTACCCTGGGTATGGTCGGCCGCTACCTTGACGGCCGTATCCCCGCCCCCGGCGAGGCGGTGACCGATAGCGATCGGCGGCTTCGCGAGATCACCGAAGCGCTGGACGCCCGGGTGGCGGACGCCATGCGCGGCTTCGCATTCCACCGCGCCCTGGAGGTCATCTGGAGTTTGCTGGACGCCGCCAATCAATACATCGACAGCCAGAAGCCGTGGGAGTTGGCCAAGCGGGACATGGTGGCCCTCGGCCGCGTCCTGGGCCACACCTGCGAGGCACTGCGGCTGGCGGGGTTGCACCTCTCCCCCTTCATGCCGCTCACGGCCGACACCATCTGGAAGCGCCTTGGCCTCCCCGGGGGGCCGGACGCCACGGCGACAGAAACGGCTGGCCGCTGGGGGACCATGGCTCCGGGACAGGCGGTGCAGGGCCCGGCCCTCTTCCCGCGGGTGGACCTTGCCGCGGAGGCGGCGGCCACGGCGGCGGCGACCCAGGTCGCGCCCGACGGGGCGCCCCGACCCGAGACGCCACCGATCAGCATCGACGAGTTCCGCCGCCTCGACCTCCGCGTGGCCCAGATCCTGGCCGCCAAAGCGGTCCCGGGCTCAAAGAAACTGCTAGAGCTGCGCGTGAGCCTGGGCGCCGAGGAGCGCACGGTGGTGGCCGGCATCCTCCTCGATTATCCACCCGAGACGCTGGTGGGCAAACAGATCGTGGTGGTGGCCAACCTGGCGCCGACCAAGCTGATGGGGGTCGAGTCGCGCGGCATGCTGCTCGCGGCCACGGACACCGAGGGCAAGCTTGTCCTGGTGACGCCCGAGCGCCCGAGCGTCGTCGGCTCCAAGGTGAAGTGAACCGGCGACCGAGGATTTGGGGAACCACAGATTTCGCAGAGTTCACAGAATGGTTTCGTGGGATCTGGCCCGTGGATCTGTGAGATTTGTGACATCGGTGGTTATCGCGAAGGGAGCGTGGATATGAGTGAGGCGAGCTACTCGGGGACCGGCGTCAACACGATCAAGGAAGAGGCGGCCCTGGCCGGCCTGCTCCGCTGGGTGGGGCAGACCGTGGCCTTCGGCCGCTGCAAGCCGGTCCTGGACTTCGGCTACTTCGCCACCGTCCTGGATCTCGGGAACAATCTCGGCCTGGCGCTCTCCACGGACGGGGTCGGCACCAAGCTCTTGGTGGCGGAGATGCTGGACAAGTACGACACGGTCGGGATCGACTGCATCGCCATGAACGTCAACGACCTCCTCTGCGTGGGGGCCGAACCCCTTGCCATGCTGGACTACATCGCGGTCCAGGAGGCCGATCCGGCGATGCTGGAAGCTATCGGCAAGGGCCTCTACGAGGGAGCCCGGCAGGCCAACATCTCCATCCCCGGCGGCGAGATCGCCCAGGTCCGGGAATTGATCAAGGGGGTCCGGGAGGGACGGGGATTCGACCTTGCCGGCGCATGCGTCGGCATGGTGCCCGTGGACAAGATCATCATCGGCCAGGACATCCGGCCGGGTGACGTGGTCATCGGCCTCCCTTCCAGCGGCATCCACAGCAACGGCCTGACCCTGGCCCGCGAGGTCTTTTTCAATCGGGCCAACCTCCGCCCGGAACAGCACATGCCCGAGTTCGGGCGCAGCCTCGGCGAGGAACTCCTCGAGCCGACGCGGATCTACGTCCGCGAGGTCCTGGAAGTCCTCCGATCGGGCGTTCAGGTGAAGGCCATGGCCCACATCACCAGCGACGGGCTCACGAATCTCCTGCGTGTGCAGTCGGCGGTGGGCTACGTCCTCGACACGCTGCCCGAACTCCCGCCGGTCTTCCGCCTCCTGCAGCGACTGGGTGGGGTCTCGGACGAGGAGATGTTCCAGGTCTACAACATGGGCGTGGGCTTTTGTCTGGTGGTTGCGGCGGCGGACGCCGATCGGGCGCTGGAGACGCTCCGGCGGCAGGGAGCCGCACCCCTGGTATTGGGTCGCGCCGCGGCGGATCCCGACCGGACGGTCCGGTTGCCCAACGGCCTGGTGGGCCAAGGCAACGACTTCCGGCGCGGCGGCTAAGAGCGGCAAGTCCCCCCAACGACACGCGCGAAACCTGCGGAAAGGAGGTCGGATGGCTGTGGCCTTTGACATCCTGCTGAAGGGAGGGACGATCGTCGATCCGCTCGGGGCTCGCGTCGAGGCCGCCGACCTCGCCGTGACCGGCGGGAAGGTCGTCGAAATCGCCCCGGACCTGGACCCCACCCTGGCGCGCGAGGTCTTCGATCTCCACGGCCTGGTCGCGCTTCCCGGCATCGTTGACATGCACATGCACGCCTCGGCCTGGCTGGGGGGGCGCGCGGGCCACAAGATGATGGCCGAGGTCGGCGTGACGACCGCCCTGGACATGTCGGGACCCATCGACAGCGTCCTCGACATCGCCCGAGACCACGGGGTCGGCCTGAACATCGCCTGCATCGAGGCGGTCCGACCCGGCCAGACGGTGCAGGGCACCGATCCAAACCCGGCGGAGCTCCAGGCACTCCTCGACGGAAGCCTGCGCAAGGGGGCCATCGGCTTCAAGCTGCTCGGCGGGCACTATCCGCTTACCCCCGAGGCCACGGCCCGGACCATCGAGCTGGCGAATGCGCGCCACGCCTACGTCGCCTTCCATGCCGGTAGCCTCACACAGGGCTCCAATATCGAGGGGTTCCTCCAGGCCGTGGAACTGGCCGGACCCCATGCCCTGCACATCGCCCACGTCAACAGTTACTGCCGGGGCGCCGTCCGCCCCTGGATGCAGGAGACGGAAGAGGCCATCGCGGCGCTCGCCGCCCACCCCAACCTGCGCGCGGAAAGCTATTTGTCCCCGCTGAACGGCACCAGCGCCAAGTGCTCGGGCGGGGCGCCGGAGAGCCGCGTCACCCAACACTGTCTGACGGTCGGGGGGTTCCCGCCGACCGAGGCCGGCTTCGAGGCGGCCATCCTGGCGGGCTGGGCCCAGATCAACGTCGAGGCGGGCGGTCGCGTCCTGCTTGGAACGGGGTCTGCCGCTCGGGACTACTGGCGGCAGCGCAACACCGACGCCACGGTAAGCTTCGCCGTCAACCCGCCGGAGCCACGGCTCCGCCTAGCCGCCGCCAAGCGCCCCTCGGGCGAGTTCGTGGTGGACGCCATCAGCACTGACGGGGGCGGCATCCCACGGAACGTCATCGTCGAGATGGGCCTGGCCCTGGTCAAGCTCCAGGCGCTCACCCTGGTCGAGTTTGCCACCAAGGCCAGCCTGAATCCGGCCCGCATCCTGGGCCTCAACACCAAGGGTACCCTGCGAGCCGGCGCCGACGCAGACATCACCGTCGTGAGCCTCGCGGAGCAGCGGGCGACCCTGGGCATCTCCGGCGGGCGCGTCATCATGCACCAAGGATACGCCTGCGGCAGCGGCAGCCGGATCATCACCACCGCGGCGGGCGCCGCCGCGGTGCAGGCGCGGGGCCTTCGGCCCCTCGTCGTGGACTTGGCGGACAGCGCATTCTATCGGCCGCGCCCCCTGGCCTAGCGGCGGAGGCGCCGCAGTCTTCCGGAAGGATGCTGAAGAGCCCGCCTGCACCCAGGCTGCTCAAAACGGCCCAGGTGCAAGGCGGCGAGCGATGGGCCGAGTGAGGCGTACTCCAGGTACGCCGCAACGAGTGCCCGAACGAGCCAACGCAGCAGATGGGCCGTTTTCAGCAGTCTAACAGAAGGCCTTCGGGCCGGAAAGGAGCGTGACGATGCTCATGTACGCCATCGCCGCAGCAGTCACGGTGCTCACCTTCGGCGCCATCGTCAAGAAGCTGGAGGTGCGCCTGGCCCTGCTTACCGGCGGCCTGATCATGGCCGTCATCGCCTGGAACCCACAGGCCTGGTCGGATGCCTTCGCCCGGAACATGGTCGTGGCCGGACTGCTCCAGGCCATTCCCCCCGTCATGGGTTTTGCCGCCGTCATGGAGCTGACCGGCTGCAACGCCCACCTTGTCAAGATGCTCACGGACCCCCTCGTCAAGGTTCGGCCTCTCCTCATACCCGGGGCGATGCTGGTGACCTTCTTCGTCAACATGGCGCTGCCCAGCGCGGCGGGCTGCACGGCGGCCGTGGGCGTGGTGTTGATCCCGGCCATGATGGCGGCCGGCATTCATCCCGCCATGGCGGCGGCGGCGGTCTTTGCCGGCACCTGGGGCTCCACCTGGAGCCCAGGAAACGCCCACAACGCCATGGTGGCCAAGATCGCCAATGTCCCCGTGATGGAGGTCATCCAGGCGCACATGCCATACACCCTGTCCATCGCCGCACTGATCGCCATCGTCCTCTTCCTTGAGGGAAAGCTCTTCAAGCAGGACAAGGACTGGACCCCGGAGAAGGCCGGCTCCAACCTTGCCCAGATCGCCAAGACGGAGCGCGCCACGCTGGAGCAGGTAAACTATCTTTGGGCAATCACCCCCATGGTGCCGCTGGCCATCCTCATCGTCACCAATGTGCCGGCGATCACCGGAGCGCTCCCCTTCATTCCCAAGGGAGTCACGGTCCTGGTCGCCATGCTGATCGGAACGGCTCTGGGGATGCTGGTCACCCGGACCAGCCCGGTGACGATTTGCAACAAGTTCTTCGACGGAATGGGCCACGCCTATGGGTTCGTGTTCGGAATCATCATTGCGGCGGGGGCCTTCATCGCCGGCCTGGAGGCGGCGGGGGTGATGAAGGATCTCATCGAGGCCCTTAAGAGCGCCAAGTCGGCCGTGCCGTTTGCCGGGACCTTCGGTCCCTTCATCCTAGCCGTTCTGGGCGGCTCCGGGGACGCCGCCACGCTGGCCTTCAACAACGCGGTCACTCCCCACGCGGCCTCGTTCGGCATCAACACGATCAATCTCGGGAACCTGGCCAACATCGGCGGCGCCCTGGGTCGCAGCATGTCCCCCGTGGCAGCCGGGTGCATCATCGCGTCGGCCTTCGCCGGCGTCAGTCCCTTCGAGGTCATGAAGCGTAACGCGGTCCCCATGCTGATCGGGGCCGTGATGGGCATGCTCCTGCTTGCGCGCTGACGGCGGTTCCGGTCACCGCGCCCGGCCTCGACGCGCCTGGCGTCGTCGAGGCCGGGCGGCGGCCTCCGGCCGAAGCTGGAACGATCGGGCCAGCTCCACGAACGCGCTCAGGGCACGCGAGATCCAGCGGTCCTTGTGGCGGATCAGGTAGAAATGATACGCGATTTCCGCGTCCGTGAAGAGAACCTGATGGAGGGTCTTGTCCTGGAGCTCCTTCCGGACCACCTCTTGGGACAGAATCGCCATCCCGACGCCGTTTTCGACGAACCGCTTGATGGCCGAGGTGCTCGCCGATTCCATGATGACCGTGGGCACCACGCCATGCCGGCTCAGGATGTCGTCGACCACCCCTCGCGGCGACGAGCCCTTCTCGCGCAGGATCAGCGGTTGGCCCGCCAGCTCACGCACGGTGATGGCCCGGCGGCGCGCGAACGGATGGGTCCGACCCACCACGCCCACCAGCAGGTCCGACATGATCCGGTGGGCTTCCAGCCTGGGGTGCGCGGGGTCCTGGGCGGAGATTCCGATGTCGTTCTTCTGAGCCAGGGTGTTCTCGATGACCTGGCTGCTGTTTCCGATTCCGATCTGATATCGGATCCCCGGGTGCCGGCGGTGCAGGGCCTCCAGGAGGGCCGGGAGGTAGTAGTCGCCGCAGATGTAGGTCGCGTCGATGCGGAGCATCCCGAGCGGTAGGCCCCGCAGGTCCGCCAGCGCCTCCTCGGCTTCCCCCGCCAGACGGAGGAGGCGACCGGCGAAGTCGAACAGCACCTTCCCCTCCTCGGTGAGCGAGACCCGCTTCCCGGCGCGCTCCAGAAACTGCAAGTCGTAGGCCTCCTCGAGCCGCTTGATCTGCCAGGTGGCCGCCGGCTGGGTGAGGCGCAACTGGCTCGCGGCTGCGGTGAAGCTCCGGGCACGGGCGACCTCGTAAAACACGCGCAACTGGTGAAGGTTCATCGGGCTGACCTCCAATGGTATTTATGAATGGCATTAAGATAATGAATTTGACTTATGATAGCCGTGAGTGGGATGGTTAGCAATAGCGTCGAGTGCGCCGGCACGGCGCCAGGAGGATCCATGAGCGACATCCCGAAGCTGATGCAGGACCCCACCATGGCCGCGGCCCTGGCCTGGGTGGATGCCCACGCGGGCCAAGTGGTCGAGGAAGCCATCCGGGTCTGCGAAATCCCGGCCCCGACGTTCGAGGAGGGGGACCGGGCGGCCTACGTGAAGGAGCGGTTCGCCCAGCTGGGTCTCCGGGACGTGTTCATCGACGGAGCGGGAAATGTCCGGGGCAGGCGACCGGGCACTGGGAACGCCCCAGGGATCGCCGTCGGGGCCCACCTGGACACGGTGTTCCCCAAAGGGACCGACGTTCGGGTGAAACGCGCAGGGGCTCGGCTCTTGGCCCCGGGGATCGGGGACAACAGCGTGGCGGTGGCGTCTCTCCTGGCGATGGTGGAGGGCCTGGACGCCGGAGGTGTTCGGACCGCAGGCGATCTCTACCTGACCTGCAACACCGGCGAAGAGGGGCTCGGCGACCTCAAGGGGATGAAGGCCTTTGTGGGGGACGTGAAGGACACGGTGAAAGCCTTGGTCGCGCTCGAAGGGATGAAGATCAATCGCATCATTCACGTCGCGGTGGGCAGCCGCCGTTACAAGGTCACCATCACCGCCCGGGGCGGGCACAGTTGGGGCCATTTTCCCGCGCCCAGCGCCATTCACATCCTGGGGCGAGCCATCGCCGACATCTCCCGCCTGGAGGTCCCCACCGATCCCAAGACCACCTACAACGTCGGCGTCATCCACGGCGGCACCACGGTCAACACCATCGCGTCCGAGGCCGACATGCTGGTGGACATGCGCTCGGTGGACATCAAATCGCTGGCCGATCTGGAGCGGCGGGTTCTCGCCATCATCGAGCGAACAGTCAAGGAGGGTGACGGTCAGGCCACGCTGGCACTGGTGGGGGACCGGCCGGCCGGCTCCATTCCCGCCACCCACCCTGTGGTCGAGACCTGCAAGGCCGTCCACCGCGCCCTGGGCCTGCAGACGTTCACCGAGGCCTCCAGCACCGACGTGAATGCGGCGCTCGGCGTCGGACTCCCCGGCGTCTGCATCGCGATTACCGAGGGGGCCAACGAGCACCGACTGGACGAGTACATCGAGACCGGGCCGATCCCGACGGGGGTCAAGAACATCCTGTTGGCAACCGTGGCCCTGGCCGGGCAGGCATGACACGGAGCCTGCCGAGCGGAGGGAATAGAGTGGAGCTGACCCATGAGTGACTATCTGTCTACGTTACGCGCGCTCCGTGAAAAAGCCCTGAAGGGCGGCGGTCCCAAGCGGATCGAGCAGCAACACGAGCGGGGGAAGCTCACCGCCCGGGAGCGGTTGGCGTTCCTCCTGGACGAGGACTCCTTCCAGGAGTTCGGCGCCCTGGCTACCCATAACATCACCGACTTCGGGATGGCGGATCAACGCTATCCGGGCGACGGGATCGTCACCGGTCTGGGGAAGATCAACGGGCGCCGGGTGGCGGTGTTCGCCCAGGACTTCACGGTGATGGGCGGCTCGTTCTCCGAGGTCCAATCGCACAAGATCTGCCGGATCCAGGATCTGGCCCTGGAAAGCGGCATCCCCCTCATCGGCCTGAACGACTCGGGCGGCGCTCGCATCCAGGAGGGCGTCCGGAGCCTGGCGGCGTACGGCGAGGTCTTCCAGCGCAATGTCCTGGCGTCAGGTGTGGTCCCGCAGATCTCGGTGATGCTCGGCCCCTGCGCGGGCGGTGCGGTCTATTCTCCGGCGCTCACCGATTTCGTCATCATGACCCGCGACACCAGCTTCATGTTCTTGACCGGGCCCGAGGTGATCAAGGCGGTGACCGGCGAGGACGTGAGCGTCGCCAACCTGGGCGGCCCGCTGATCCACAACTGCCGGAGCGGCGTGGCGCACTTTCTCGCCGCCAACGAGCAGGCCGCCATCTCCATGGCGAAATTGCTGCTGAGTTACCTGCCCCAGAACAACACCGAGGACCCACCCCAGGTGGCGCCCTATGATCCACCTGACCGCATGGAGGAGTCCCTGAACAGCGTGGTGCCCGCCAGCGAAAGCGAAGCCTACGACATGCACCTCGTGATCGACGCCGTTTTCGACCGCGACAGCTTTCTGGAGGTGCACTCCTGTTACGCCCCGAACGCGGTGGTCGGTTTCGCGCGCCTGGACGGCTATTCCGTAGGGATCGTGGCCAACCAGCCCGCCCACATGGCCGGCGCGCTGGACATCGATGCCAGCGACAAGATCTCGCGCTTCATCCGGATCTGCGATGCCTACAGCATCCCGCTGATCACCTTCGTGGACTGCCCCGGCTTCCTGCCCGGCGTGGACCAGGAGTACCACGGGGTCATCCGACACGGGGCCAAGATCATCTACGCGTACACCGAGGCCACGGTCCCGAAGATTTCGATCGTCACCCGGAAGGCGATGGGCGGCTCCTACGTCGCCATGAGCTCCAAGCAGATGCGGAACGACCTCGCCTACGCCTGGCCCACCGCGCAGATCGCCGTGATGGGCGCGGAAGGCGCGGTTCGCATCCTGTACCGGCAGGAGCTGTCCAAGGCGGACGATCCGGCCGCGCTGGAGCGGAAGTATATCGAGCATTACCGCGAGATGTTCTTCAATCCGTTCCGGGCGGCGGATCTTGGCCAGATCGACGAGGTGATCGAGCCGCGCGAGACCCGGCCGCGCCTGATCCGCGCCCTGGAGGTATTGCGCACCAAGGTGCAGCAGAATCCGACCAAGAAACACGGCCTGATGCCGGTGTAGCCGCGCGGGTGGCCGGGCGTTGCGTACCCACCCGGCGCCACTGCAGTTCGGAACGGGGTGTCCATGGCACTCACAGAAAGCCTGATGACCGGAGTCAACATCAGTATCCTGGGGATGGGCCTGGTCTTCCTTCTCCTGGCCCTCCTCTGGGGCCTCCTGACCGTGCTGCTCCGCTTGGACCGCGAGCCGCCGCCGGACGATATCACCGAGAGCGGGCCCATCGATCGGCCCGTCGCCGCGACCCCCCGCGGGATGGCGCCGGAACTGTTCGCCGCGATCGGCGTCGCGGTGCTCACCCATCAATCGGTCCTGAGAAAGCAGGCGGCCCCATCCATGCGAAGCCATTGGCCGGGGAGCATTCTCTTCGCCAGCCGCTGGGTCTCGGCGGGGCGCCACCAACAGACGCAAAGTTGGCGTCCGGGCAAGCGGTAGGGGCGAAGGGGCGGCACCAGTTCCGGCTCGGAGCGTCAACCGACGCGTGCCCGGGCCAGTGGGCGTCCTGCGGTTGTGTTCGTCGTCCGGCAAGTCATAAGGGAGACGCGCCATGCGCCGGTACACCCTGGAGGTAGGCGGCAAGCCGTATGTTATTGATGTGCAGGAGGTCACGGCGGACCGATTCACGGTCCAGGTGGGAGGAGAGGAGTATGAGGTGCGCCTCTCCAGCGACGAGGATCTGGCTGAGGCGTTGATCACCCCCGCAATGGTCCCCGCCCGCGCGAACCACACCGCGGCGGCAGCCCCTGCGGTCCGGGTCGCCGTTCCGTCCGCGTCGGAACCGACGATCGCGTCACCCCCCTTGATGCGCACCTCGACCGACGGCCACGTCGTGGGCGCCCTGACCGCCCCCATGCCCGGCAAGATTCTGTCGGTCGAGGTGCGTCACGGCGACCGGGTCAGCCGGGGTCAGACGCTGGTCATTCTGGAAGCCATGAAGATGAAGAACGCCATTAAATCCCCGTACGACGGCGTGGTACTGGAGATCAGGGTGCGGCCCGACCAGACGGTCGCCCATGGCGACCTTCTGGTGCAATTGGGGGAGGAGTGACATGGACGCCTCCGCCGTTGCCCGCCTCTCCCAGGGCCTCCTGAATGTCACCCCGGGCGCCCTGCTGATGATCGGGGTCGGCGGGGTGCTGCTGTATCTCGCCATCGAGAAGGATTACGAGCCGATGCTGCTCCTGCCCATCGGGGCGGGCTGTATCCTGGCGAACCTGCCCCTCTCTCCCCTCGTGGCGGAAGGCGGCCTGCTTACCCTGCTCGGGAAATTTGGCGTGGACAACGAGCTGTATCCCCTCCTCATTTTCATCGGTATCGGCGCGCTCACCGACTTCGGGCCGCTGCTGGAGAACCCGCGCATGGTGCTCATCGGGGCGGCGGGCCAGTTCGGGATCTTCGGGACGCTGATGCTGGCCCTGTTCCTCGGGTTCAACCTCAAAGAGGCGGCGTCCATCGGCATCATCGGGGCCATCGACGGGCCAACCTCCATCTACGTGAGTAACATCCTGGCCCCGCACCTGCTCGGCCCTATCACCGTCTGCGCATACAGCTACATGTCCCTGGTGCCCATCATCCAGCCGCCCATCATGCGTCTGTTGACCTCCAAGAAGGAGCGGCGGATCCGCATGCCCTACAGTCAGCGGGTCATCAGTCGCCGGACCCGTATCTTGTTCCCTCTCGTCGTGACCCTGGTCGTCGGAATCCTGGTGCCCTTCGCGACGCCCCTCATCGGGATGCTGATGCTGGGCAATCTGATGCGGGAGTCCGGCGCGGTAGAGCGGCTCACCAAAGCCTCCGCCCAGGAGATCGCCAACATCGTGACGCTGTTTCTGGGGTTGGCCATCGGCTCCACCATGCAAGCGCAGTTCTTCCTCAAGGTGGAGACCCTGAAGATCCTGGTCCTGGGAATTCTGGCGTTCGGGCTGGATACGGCGGCGGGATTGCTGTTCGCAAAGGGGTTGAATTGGGTCAGTCGCGGGGGACTCAATCCACTGATCGGCGCGGCGGGGATCAGCGCGTTCCCGATGGCGGCGCGGGTGGTGCAGCGGGTCGGACAGGAGGAGGACTTCGAGAATTTCCTCCTCATGCACGCCATGGGCGCCAACGCCGCCGGCCAGGTCGCCAGCGTGGTGGCGGGCGGCGTGATCCTTGCCCTCATGGGCGCGGGCTAGGTCGGCTGAGTCCGCGTCACGCCGAAAAACACCAAGCCCCGAGGTCGTGTCATCGTCCCCTCGGGGCTCTACGGTTTCCGCCGCGAACCGGGCCGTGTGTCGGGCCGCCCGTACCCGCGATCTACGGTCTCAGGCGCTTCCTCGCGGATCGAAAGCTCACTAACTCCTTCGCGTCTTCGTCCCAAAGGTTCATCCGGAGCGATTTGAGACTTCCGCGGATCGTCAGCGGCGTCACCGCCCGCATGGCCGGCAGATCGTCGTAGCACTGCTGCAGGTTGTAGTTGGGAATACGCGGGCGGATATGATGGATGTGGTGCAAGCCGATATTGCCCGTGGCCCACTGCAGGACCCGCGGCAGCTGGTAGTACGAACTCCCCTCCAACGCCGCCCGCATCGGGTCCCAGTCCGCATGGCGGGCCCAATACACCCCCTCGTACTGGTGCTGGACATAGAATAACCACACCCCAACCGTCCCCGCGATCAGCGTGATGGGCAGCTGAACCAAGACAAACGTGCCAAGACCGATCGTCAGCGTGGCCAGTGCCAAGATCGCCAGGACCGCCACGTTCGTGAAGGTCACACTGTTGCGCTCACGCCTCCCGGCCCCGGGGTGAGGAAACCGCTGCTTGACCACGGACAGGCACGCCGGAACCAACCCCAACAGGACGAAGCGATTCCGGATGAACCGGTAGGCCAATTGCGTGAGTTTCGGCGCCGCCAGATACTCCCTGACCGTCAGCGTCCATACGTCCCCTTTGCCTCGGCGATCCAGGTCCCCCGTCGTGGCGTGATGCGCCGCGTGGACGTGACGCCAATCCTCGTAGGGCGTGCAGGTCAGGATGCCCGTAAGGTAGCCCACAATCCGGTTCGCGCGACGGGACACAAAGAAGGAGCCGTGACCGCAATCGTGGAAGACGATGAAGATGCGGACGAGCAGTGCCGCTGCCACTACGGCCAACGCCAGAGTAAACCAGTAGGAATACCCCTGGCGCACCAGATAAGCCATCAGCGCCCAGAGCGCGACGTAGGGCGTAAGGGTATTGACGAGTTGCCAGACGGCTTTTCGGAGATTTGGTCGCTCGTACTTCGAAAGCGCGCGAAGCAAGTTCGTCCCGGGCGCCTCGGGCGCGACGGTGGCGGTATTGGCGGACATTCTTCCCCCTCCCCAAACTTTAGTATAACCCATCAGTGCCTCTACGCAACCGCGTATGCGCGCTTGCGCGGAAGTAGGCTTCGAGCTGCCCGAGAACGCATGGTACAATGCTTTACCCGGGTCAGGAGAACGCAGCGTCCACGCGCCGCCGAACGGTCGCGGCACGACCGATCCGGGCTCGGAGTCGACCATTGACGGAGAGCTTGCAGACAACCCAGAGTGGTCCCCGGATGGCCGAGGGTGGCTACCGGCAGATCCTGCTCATCGCGTTCCCGTTGATCCTGAGTACCGGCTCGTGGTCACTCCAGCATTTCGTGGATCGTATTTTTCTCGCCTGGTACTCCCCCGTGGCCCTTGCCGCCTCGACGCCCGCCGGCATCCTGAACTACACCCTGATGAGCCTTTTCATCGGAACGGCGGGCTACGTGAGCACCTTCGTCGCGCAGTACATCGGAGCGGGGCGGGATGAGCGGATCGGCCCGACCGTGTGGCAGGGTCTCTATGTCGCGCTGGCCGGCACGATCTTCATGGTGCTCCTCATCCCTCTCGCCGGACCGTTCTTCCGACTCATCGGACACGATCCTGAGATCCAGGGCCATGAAGTGATCTACTTCCACGTCCTCTGCCTGGGGGCGTTCCCGGCCATCGCCGCCTCCGCGCTGAGCGGCTTCTTCTCCGGACGCGGCGAGACATGGCCGGTCATGTGGGCCAACCTGGTCGCCACTGCCGTCAACATCGTCCTCGATTATCTGTTGATCTTCGGCGCCGGCCCATTCCCGGAGATGGGGATCGGAGGCGCTGCGATCGCCACCAACCTCTCAATGGTCGCCGCTCTCCTGGTATACGGCGGGCTCATGTTTCGCCAGAACCAGGACCGCCGCTTCCACGTTATACGGGGCTGGCGATTCGATCCGGCGTTGTTCTCCCGCATCCTCCGCTTCGGCCTTCCCAGCGGTGTCCAGTTCTTCGTGGATCTCGCCGGATTCACTATCTTCCTCCTGATCGTCGGGCGCCTGGGCACCGCGAGTTTGGCGGCCACCAACATTGCGTTCAACATCAACACTTTGGCGTTCATGCCCATGATGGGCCTGGGTATGGCCATCACGATTCTCGTCGGACAGCACCTGGGTCGAGAGAACCCGCGCCTCGCAGAGCGATGCGTGACCTCCGGCCTACGGATCACGGTGTTGTACATGGGGGTCGTCGCCCTCCTGTACGTGCTGGCACCCGGCGTCTTCCTGGCGCCGTACGCCCTGTGGGCCGATCCCGGAAGCTTCGACGAGATCCGCAGCCTGGCGACGGTGCTCCTCCGGTTCGTCGCGCTATATTCCTTGTTCGACGTCCTGTCGATCGTCTACGCCGCCGCCCTCAAAGGCGCCGGTGATACCCGATTTGTCATGTTGATGATGGCTGGGCTCTCCGGCGGTGTGCTGATTCTGCCGACGTATATCGCTATCGAGGGGTTCGGCGGAGGCATCTTGATCGGGTGGACCATCGCCACGGCCTATGTCTCGCTCCTCGGCGTGTCGTTCTATCTCCGGTTCCGGGGAGGACAATGGAAGGAAATGCGGGTCATCGAACGGCTGGCACCGCCGTCTTCGCAGCGCTCGTTCCGGGTGAGTGAATGAAGTGATGGGTCAATTTGCTTTTGGAGGCGGCGCGACGATCGAGCCGCCAAGCGCCCCTTCGGCGCTGTCCTCTACAGTGGGGACCACATCGGGCGGCCCTCGGAGCGTATCGTCCTGATCCCGGTGGCCTGCGTTCTCTGAGGGGTAAGGCGAGTTGACGGGGCATTCGGATGGTAGCGCACTCGGAAAACGTTACGGCAAGTTCTCGACATCGCTCAGATCTTTGAGGCGCCCACTGGCCCGTTTGTTGATCTTCAACTGTTCCAGACTGATGATGGTGACTGGCACTCCGTCAAGGGTATCGGTGACGCGCTGCGCATACGCATCCGCAAACTCTATTCCCGAAACCGTGGTCAGCAGTTCGAGGCGCAAGGGTGGATTCCCCATGCGGATGACGTTGTTGGGTTGGAGGAAGAGATCGGCGGAGATATTGCTCGCCTCAAAGCCAAATGCCGTGAGGACGGCAACCAGCTTCTCAGCATTCGCAGAGTTGATGGCAACCCAGATATCCATATCACCGGTTGCCCGCGGATAACCATGGTAACCGACCGCATATCCACCGATCAGCAAGTAGTCAACGTGGTGGTCGTGTAACAACTGCAAGAATTCTTTGAAGTCGGGCGGCAGCAGGATCGTAGCCATACATCACCCGGCGCATGAGTTCAAGGGCGTGCAGCCGCGCCACCGGCGATTGATCGCGCCAGTAGGCCGGTTCATCTGACTCGTTGCTCAGAGAAGTGGCCGAAAAGACCGTCTTGTCCATGCGCGGCATCGAGGGCGTTTCCACGAGGCGCCTCCCATCGCGTGTCTCACGACTTGTGCATTGTAACATACTTGGGCGGCTCGATGGGCGCAGCAGTGGGACAGCAGGCCGCCTGAGGGAGGCGTGCGGTCCCGATGGGGCGGGCGACGGTCTTCTTGGTGGCCCCAAGCGCGAGGAGCGCCCGGATCAGCAGGTCGAGGGTGACGGACGGATCGCCGGCGTCCATCGTGGCGACGCGGGATTGGCTGGACCCCAACCGCTTGGCCACCTGCGCCTGGGAGCGCTTGGCTTTCTGGCGCTGGGTGCGCAAGGCGTCGCTCAAGGCGAGCTTGATTTCCACGAACGCGGCCTCGTCGGGGGTGAGGGCGAGAAAGTCCGCCACGGTGCCGACGGTCCAGCCCCGCGTCGCAAGCGTCGTCTGTTTGGTTCGGTTCATGACGGGTTTCCCCTATTCGGCCTCGTAGGCTCCGAGGCGCTGTCGGCAGGCGTCAAGGACGCGCTGCGGCGTCGTGGAGCCAGACCAGCGGTTTGTCGGGCACGCGAATGGCCAGAAGAGATGTCACATCCGACATACTGTCAACGGTGAAGCATCGGGCGGCGCGCTCGGTGGTCCGGCGGTTCCGCGCATCATAGGTGGAGGTCGTGGTGTGGCCGAGGGGATCGGTGGTGGTGGCGAGGCCGCTGGCCGCTTGCCGAAGGTGAATTAAATAGCGGAGCGCCGGGTACGCCTGCTGTGCTCCGACTGATCAGCACACCGCTACCGGGCCGGCCGCACCTGGGCGAGCCGGCAGGGCGGCTGCACTATTGAGCGGCGCCCCACTCGAGCTCGCGCAGAAGCCGGATCTCCTCGCGCCACGCGGCGACCAGCCGGTCGCCCTCCGGATTGCGGCCCTCGTCGCGCGCGCGCCGTTTGCGGAAGGCGAGTTCGTTTTGCGCATTCACGATTGCCGCTGAGAGCGCGGAATTGAGCCGGTCGATGCGCCGTGTGCGGAACATCCCGTCGTGCAGGATCATCTCGTACTCGGTCGGGCTCACCGCCCGGCCTACCTCTTCGGCAAGCTCGTCGCGGATTACGCGCCGCTCCCAGGCGCCGCTCCACCACAGCGCAAAGGCCATGAGGACCAGGAACGGCAGGAACAGGGTGAGCTCCATCAAGCTTCCTTGCAGCCACGCTGCGACAAAGCCGATGTCGGGCGGGGCCTCGTTCGCGGGAGGGGGCTCGCCCGCAGCGGCGCTCTGGATCGCAGAGTAGAGCGGCAGCGCATTGTTGAGTGCATGCGCGCCGATCGCAGCCGCGAGCCCGACGACAGGAGCAAGCAGCTTCAGCCAGCGCCGCCGCGTTTGCACCGCGAGCCCCAGGGAAACACCAAGGATCGCGGTGAACATCGTGTGGCCGCCCAGTCCGAAGAGCGCATAGCGCCAGCCAAGCTGCGCGCCCCACGGCGGGACGCCGAACTCCGCATACCCCTGCGCCACGTAGAGCGACGCCTCGAACCAGGTGAAGCCGAGGCCGATGAGGGCGCCGTACACGATTCCATCGCGCATGTTGTCGTACTCGGCGCGCAGCAGGAAAAACAGCAGGAGCAATCCGACGCCCTTCGTCACCTCCTCCACGAGCGGCCCCGCGAGCGGCGCGCCGAGGAGCGTCGGAGCCTCCGGGCCGAGGATCTCGAGTACGACTGGGTGACGCGCCACCCATTCCGCGACGCTCGACAGGATCGCGCTGTTGATGGGCAGCGCGAGACCCGTCGCCATGACCGCTCCCCACAGAAACGCGGCCGCAAACAGCCAAGGGGTTTCTCGCTCGCGCCGGTCGAGGTACCACAGTATCGCGAGCGGCACCACCGACATCAGCGTTGACAGCGCGATCGCCCCGATGAACACATTGGCGACATCGCCGCGCAGCGACCCGAGAAAGGCGAGGAGCGTCTCCGCGACGGTGGCAAGCAAAACGAGCAGCCCACCGGCTATCGCGACAGCAACCGGCGTGCTACGCAGCGGGGAGCCGAGCAGAAGAGGATCCAGCCGGGGTTGTCCGAGGAAGTTCATGCGCTCTCCTGGGCGCCAGCCGACCTTTGCCGCGCTTCCGGTTCTTTCATCGTCCGCAGCATCAACATGCGACAAACCAAGAAGCCTGCCGCGGCAGCAGCGAGATGTTTGAGCGCGTGGCCGCCGACGAGGTGCCCGATCGCCAGTATCTCCCTGTCGAACAGTTCCAGGAGCTTGGCGACCACATAGGCCGCGAACACCCAGTAGATATCGTTGCCGCGCGTGTACCGCGACGACTGCAGCAGCGCGATCACCAGCAGAATTACCACCGAGTACCCCTGGAGCACTGCATAGGGAACGACGTTGCTGACGCCCGCCCGCTTCGTCCCACGCCAATAAATGACGAAAGCAGCCCCCACCAGCAGCATCGGCAGCACCAGTGCGAGTCCCGCCTGGACGTTGATGCGATCAAGGTGAGGTGATAGGAATCGGGGTGATGGTGATAGGAATTGGCTTTTCGGGGCGGCGCGACCATTCGGGCGGCGGCCGCGCCGCCACCCCTGGGGGCCACCGGCGCCGCGCCTCGCCCGCCCCCCAAGGGGGCGCCAAGGCTGGGGCAGACTATCCGACACTCCGGACGCAGGCGTCAAGGGGAAAGGTGGGACGGCTCTGGGGTAACCCAGACGGATCCCGGAATAGGTTCCAAAACAACTTTCCGAAGAATGGAAAGGCGGTCGGATCCACGCGTTGGACGAGGAGGGTGAGGCAGGCCCGGCGCCTCTTGTGTCAACTGGCCGTCCAGGGCAGGGACCATTCGGGGGCGAAGGTGGCGCCCTTCGTAGGGGTGAGGTCCTCCGCGGTCAATCGGTTGGCGGAGTCTCCCGAACCGCAGATTTCGGGAAATCCTGAAAGCGCCTTAGAACCTACGTCCCTATTCCTCGAACGGGACACGCGTCGGGCGCTTCGGTTCCACACGCGTACGGCGCCTACAGCGCGTACACCTCTTGTCCCTTCAGGACGCGAATTCCATCCTGCGTCAGCACCTGGATGGCTTTGTCCAGGTCGTCGAAGCGGAAGATCAGGATGGCGTTGTCCCCCGAGCGTTGGACGAAGGCGTACATGTATTCCACATTGATGGTGGCGGCGTCCAGCGTCCGCAGGATCTGGGCCAGGCCACCCGGCCGGTCGGGGACCTCCACGGCGATGACCTCGGTCTTGCCGACCGTAAAGCCGTTCTCCTTCAGCGCCTGCTTGGCTCGGTCGATTCTGATCCACGATCAGGCGCAGGATGCCGAAGTCGGTCGTGTCGGCCAGCGAGAGCGCTCGGATGTTGACTCCCGTGGCAGCCAGAACCCCCGCCACCTCGGCGAGGCGCCCCGACTTGTTCTCCAGAAAGATCGAGATCTGTTCCACCTTCATGGCGTCCGCTCCTTCCGATCAACGACGCATACCCCACCCTCACGGGGGCGCAACAGGAACGATCCTCCGCCGCCCAGCACCAGCGCCACGCACCCGGCGGTCAGAAAGGCCGGCGCGAAAGAGCGCGCCGCGTCCGCGATGCGCCCCGCGAGATACGGGCCGCACACTTGCCCCAGGCTCATGACGACCGTCATCAACCCGATGGCCGCCGGCGCCAGCCGTGCGCCGAACAGGTCGCCGGCCGATGCGGCCATCAGGGCCGGGACACTCCAGGCGGTGACGGCAAACAGGCCTGCCGACAGATAGACCGCCGCCACGGCGTGGGTTGCCCCAAACACCAGAAATGCGGCCCCCTGCAGCGCGAACACGCCCATCAGGGCGACTCGCCGCCCCCAACGATCCGAGATGGCGCCCCAGATGAAGCCGCTGACGACCGACACCAGGCCGATCCCCAGCCAGAGCAGGCCGGCCTCCTGCGCCGAGAACCCCCCCTCGCCGACCAGGAATCGGATGAAGAACGTGGCGTAGATGACGTAGGAGAACCCGAACGCGAAATAGACGGCCGCCAGATGCCACACCACACGGGATCGCCACACCGACCCCCAGGCGAACGACGGCGTCCCGGTCCCCGCGCCGTCCAGAAGGCGATCCGATTCCGCCTCACCGACCGCCGTCAGCCCGTGCTCTGCCGGACGATCGCGGAGCAGCCAGGCGCACAGCACGAACACGCCCAGCGCCATGGCCCCCAGGATGTGCCAGCATACGCGCCACCCGTCAGCACCGTACCGAGCCAGGATGAGCGGGACCAGCGGGCCGGTCACGATCAGTCCCAGGCTCGATCCGCTCACGGCGGCACCCGCAGCGATGCCTCGCCGCCTCGCGCCGAACCACGCCGAAACCAATCCCATTCCGGGCACGTTTCCCCCGGCGCCGCCCACACCCGCCAGGAAACGTCCCACTCGTGCGCCCTCGAAGCTGGGCAGGAGCCCTGTCAGCACCATCCCTAACGCCGTCACGAACAGCGCCGTAGAGATCACCACGCGCGGGCCGTACCGCGCGGCGAGGAGGCCGGCAAACACCGCCGCAAGCATGTAGCCGGCCAGGTTCCAGGACTGCAGCACGCCCGTCTGGGTGTTGGTGAGCGCGAGGCCCGCCTGCATCGCCGGGAGGATGCTGGTGTAGCCGAACCGCCCCAGGCCGAGCGACCCGAAGACGGCAAGGACGATCAACACCAACACCACGAACCCGTAGTGCATGCGGGCGGAGGTCATGCGACCCACGGGGGAGAGCCCGCCGGGCGACGACACCGGAGAGTCCGGGCCAACCGCATCGTCGTTCGTCCGCCAGCCGCGGCGTCAGGCTTTCCGATGGTCGATCACCCGCTTCGCCTTTCCCTCGCTGCGCTGGATCGTCTTCGGCTCCACCAGTCGCACCTTGCAGGACACCCCCAGCAGATCCTTGATGTCCGTCTCCACGCGCCGCGCCAGCCGCTCCAGACCCTTGATGGCATCGGTGAAGACCGACTCGTTGATCTCGACCTGCACCTCCAGGACGTCCAGGTTGCCCTCGCGCGTGACGATGAGCTGGTAATGGGGCTCGACCCCTTCCACCTCCATGAGCACGGCCTCGATCTGGGACGGGAAGACGTTGACACCCCGGATGATCAGCATGTCGTCCGTCCGGCCAGAGATGCGCTCCATCCGGAGGAGTGTCCGCCCGCAACCGCAGGGCGTGGGGTTGAGCCGCGAGATATCCCGCGTTCGATACCGCAGAACGGGAAAGGCCTCTTTGGTGAGCGTGGTGAAGACCAGCTCGCCGGCTTCCCCGTGCGGCAGCACTTTCCCGGTGTCGGGATCGATGATCTCGGGGATAAAGTGATCTTCGAAGACGTGGAGCCCGCGCTTTTCCTCGATACACTCCGAGGCGACGCCCGGTCCGATGACCTCGGACAGGCCGTAAATGTCCAGCGCGCTGATCTTGAGCTTCCGCTCGATCTCCCGGCGCATCCCCTCGGTCCAGGGCTCGGCCCCGAAGAGGCCACACTTCAGTCGAAGCGCGGCCGGGCTCACACCCTCCTCCGTCATCACCTCGGCGATGTTCAGGGCGTAAGAGGGCGTGCTGAGGAGAATGGTGGAGCCGAAGTCCTTCATGATCAGGATCTGCCGCTTGGTGTTCCCGCCGGACATGGGGATGACGGCCGCCCCGATCTTCTCGGCGCCGTAGTGCGCCCCCAGCCCCCCGGTGAAGAGGCCGTACCCGTAGGCGTTGTGGACGATGTCCCGGCTGGTGGTACCCCCGGCGGAGAGCGTTCGGGCCATCAACTCCGACCAGGTGTCGATGTCTCGCCGGGTGTACCCCACCACGGTGGGTTTGCCCGTCGTCCCCGACGAGGCGTGGATCCGGACGACCCGATCCATGGGCACGGCAAACAGGCCGAAGGGGTAGTTGTCTCGGAGATCGTCCTTGGTGGTGAAGGGCAGGCGAGCAAGATCGCCCAGCGTCCGAATGTCGCCTGACTTGTACCCGGCCTCCGTCAGCTTCTGCCGGTAGAAGGGCACCCGGGCATACATCCGATCCACCAGGTCCCGCAACCGCTTGAGCTGGAGCGCTTCCAAGGCCTCGCGCGGCAGCGTCTCGTACTCGTCGTTCCAGATCATCGGTCCCCCTCTCTAGGTAGGTACCCCCATCCTCGATCTCGGCGGCTCGGCCTCACCCGCGCTCGCCAGCCGGGTGGACCAGCGCGCGGCCGGCGCGGAACGCCTGCGCGTTCACCTCCACCACTCGGGCCGGCAAGCGGCTCTTCAGTGCCTCCAGGTACGCCCCCTCCGGCAACGGCAAGAAATGCGAGGCGGCCCCGGTCATCACCATGTTCACCGCGCGGACCTCGTGGAGCGCCATCGCTGCCGTCAATGCGTCCACCATGTGGACGCGCGGCGTAGTGTCGCGCAACCGTTCCTCGATCCGCTCCGGGTACCGCTCCTGGCCGGAACTCACCGGGGCCGGGGGAATCTCCTGGGTATTCACCACGGCAACGCCGTCCAGCGCGAGATAATGAATGAATCGCAGCGCCTCCATCTTCTCGAAGGCGATGAGCAGATCGGCGGCGCCCGGCTCGATCAACGGAGAAAAGACCTTGGGTCCGAAGCGGAGGTGGGTGGTCACGGCGCCGCCCCGCTGGGCCATCCCGTGCACCTCGCTCTTCTTCACGTCGTAACCGCCACGCAGGAAGGCCTCTCCGAGGACCTCCGAGGCCAGCAGGATCCCCTGCCCGCCCACACCGGCCAGAAAGATATTGCCGCAGGGGAGGCTCATGACGCCGCCTCGACCATCGCGCGCATCTTGCAGACCGACGGGCAGAGATCACACCCGTCGCACATGAGACGGTTGATTCGGACGATCCCCTTCTGTGTCGGTTTCTTGCCCACGGCGACCGCCTCCTCCGGCGTCAGGGGCAGCCACTCGATGGCGGGGCACCCCAACTTGCCGCACGCGTTGCAGCCGTTGCAGAGTTCGGCGATCACCTCGTAACCGGGACGCTTCTCGGCGCGGTGCTCGGGGAGCAGGACGCAGGCGGCCCGGGCGATGATCACGGAGGGCGCGTCGCGGTCCAGTTCCCGCCGGAGGACCGCCTCGGTCTCGACCTGGTCGTGCGGATTCACCGTGTACACGTGCTCCACCCCGATGGCCCGGCAGAGCGCGGCCAGGTCCAACCGGTGTACGCGCTCCCCCTGCAGCGTCTTCCCCGTCCCGGGGTGATCTTGGGCGCCCGTCATCGCGGTCGTCCCGTTGTCCAGGATGATCACCGTGGAACAGCCCCCGTTGTACACCACGTTGATGAGTCCGGTGATCCCCGAATGGACGAACGTGGAATCGCCGATGACCGCCACCACCTTGCCGCGGGCGGCCGCGCCGAGCGCCTTCTCGATGCCCAGGGCGTTGCCGATGGAGGCGCCCATGCACACGCAGGTATCCATGCTCTTGAGGGGCGGCAGTGCGGAGAGGGTGTAGCACCCGATGTCCCCCGTCACCGTCACCCGGCACTTGTTGAGCGCGACAAAGAGGCTCCGGTGCGGGCAGCCGGCGCAGAGATTCGGCGGACGGCTGGGCACGGCTGCGGGTTCGCGCAGCGGCGCCGCTTCGCCGCTGATCGCCTGCCGCACGATCCGCGGGTTGAGCTCCCCCAGGGCCGGCACCCGGTCCTTCCCTTCGACCCGAATCCCCATCGCCTTCACATGGGTCTCGATGATCGGGTCCAGTTCTTCCACCACCACCAGCCGCGTCACCCCCGCGGCGAACTCGCGGATGAGACGCTCGGGAAGGGGGTGGGCCATCCCCAGCTTCAGAACCGAGGCGTGCGGGAACGCCTCCCGGACGTACTGGTACGCCACACCGGCCGTGATGATGCCCAGGGACCGGTCGCCCCACTCGATCCGGTTGCCGTCGAAGCTCTCGGCGAACTCGCGGAGCGCCCGCATCCGGTTTTCCACCACCACGTGCCGCTTGCGGGCGTTGACCGGAAGCATGACCCACTTCGCCGGCTCCTCCACAAACCCGAGGGGCACGGCCGATGGCTCCACCTCGCCCAGCGGCACGGGCCCCGTGGCGTGGGAGATGCGCGTGGTCGTCCGCAGGAACACCGGCGTGTCGAACCGCTCGGATAATTCGAAGGCGAGCTTCGTGTAGATCTTGGTCTCGGCCGAGTCCGCGGGCTCCAGCATCGGAATCTTGGCCGCCTGCGCGTAGTGCCGATTGTCCTGCTCGTTCTGGGAGGAGTGCATCTCCGGATCGTCGGCGGTGACGATGACCAGACCGCCTCGCACACCCGTGTAGGCAGCCGTGAAGATCGGATCCGCCGCCACATTGACCCCGACGTGCTTCATGGCCGCCAAGGCGCGCGCGCCGGCCATCGAGGCCCCCAACGCGACCTCGACCGCCACCTTCTCGTTGGGCGCCCATTCCGCGTGGACCCCCTCGTATTCTACCAGGTACTCCAGAATCTCGGTGCTGGGTGTCCCTGGATACGCTGCGGCGACCCGTACCCCCGCCTCGAAGGCGCCCCGGGCGATGGCTTCGTTCCCGGAAAGCAAGCGGACGGTTTCCTGAACATGGACGGACACTGGTACCCCCTCCTGTGCTGGAACGACGTGCGGGCCAACACCCTAACACAACCCTCCGGGCCTTTCAAACCCCTCCCCGAGCCCAGTCGGGAACCGCGGCGCGGCGGCTACCGGCGAGAGGCTTGGCGTCTGTCCGCCGCCGGCCCGGATCCGTCCACTGCCACGCCGCACTCGGGTCACGCGGCGGACGTCCGCACGGCCTCGAGCGCCTGGCGCATATCGTCGGGGGTGGCGACCACCCGGACGCCGTCGCTGTGGCGCAGCGTGGTCCCCAAGCTCACGCGAACCACTGGCTTGCGCAGCGATGTCGCCTTCGCCGAGAAGAAGGCCGCATGCTCCGCATCGTCGTCGGTGGTGAGCAAATAGAGCGCGCCCGTCGAGGTTCGCAAGACCAGCTCCCACATGAACGAGAACCGCTTCTCTCCTCGCAAACAGAAGAGGTCGTAGACCTGCGAACCGACCGTCACGCGCGAGGATTCCGATAGGCCGCTTCTTTTCAACGGATGGTCTCCGGGTTCGCCCATCAGCGACAGACATCTGGACAGCATCCGATCATCCGTGAACGCGACCAGGATCTTGACCGGCCTCGCCACCCCCGCGACGGCCTGGCCGGCCTCGTCGGCGGGGGGTGCGCCGCCCATCGTGACGAATCCCCCCGCGATCAATTTCCCGACCGCGAGCCCAAGCCTGACGGCGGACATCCGTAGCGCTCGCTGGAGGGCGGCGAGGTCGGCGCACCCATCGGTGATCGCTCGGCTCGCCGAGTGCGCGTCCGCGTCGTCCCCTTCGAACGGCTTCTGGAGGCGCAGGAGTGTCGTGGCGGAAGGGATATGGTCCGCGAAGGCCGCCAACTCGTCGGTCAACCGCGCCGCCTCCATGAGCATGAAACTGATGGATTGTCCGATCGTGCCGGAGGACACCTCTTGCGACTGGAAGCGGAAATTGCCGGCCGCCAGGGCGAACATCTCGAGCACCGCGTCCTCTCCCTGAAGATCGTTCCAGGTGGCGTCCATCAATGTGCCGTCGGCGAACGCGATGGTCCCCTTCCCCGCATCCGTGTCCACGTGGAGCACGCCGCGTTTCCGCGTCAACTCGAACAACTGCAGGATCTCGCACAGGCCCACCTCTCGCAGGTTGCCCTTCAAGGTGTCCCCTGAGCGTTTTCGCTGGATGCGGTCGTAGAGGATCTCCGCGCGCGCGATGAGATCGCCCGTGTTGAAGGGCTTGACCACGTAATCGTCCGCCCCCGATCGCAGACCCCGGATCTTGGCCTGCTCTCCCCCGTGAACCGTGAGGAAGATGAAAGGGATGTCCGCGCAGGCGGGGCGCCGCCGGAGCTGCTCGCAAAATGCCAGCCCGTCCATCTCCGGCATGGAGATATCGGAAATGACGATGTCCACGGTGTCGCGCGAGACGATCTCCAGCGCCTCCTTGCCGTTTCCCGCTTTCACGACGGCAAAGCCTGCCTGCTCCAGGTCACGCTCGAGCACGCGCAGGATCACTTCGTCGTCGTCGACGATAAGAATCGTTTTTCGATTGGCGACCATTTCGGATCCCCCGTCTCCTCCGCGGCACCCCGAAACGCCGCGAGCATATGCCACTCGCGATAGACTCGGCAATTCTTTTGTGCGACCCGGCGCCAAAGAGCGATCGTCCGGGCCACCACCGTGTCCCGTCGGGGAGGATTTGCCCTCTCGGGGTCAGGAGAGTATTGTATATGCGGCACTGCAACCGCCTTCCCGGCGGACAGTCCCCAAACCGGAACCTGCAGGGTGCCATGCCTGAGAACAGCCTTGGACCGCGGCCGGCGGCCGCCCGTCGTGTCTCCATTCAGCGGCTCGCCACGTACGAGCCGGCGGCGGTCGAGCGGGCCGTCCGGGCCGTCCTCGAGCCCTTGGGCGGCATCGGCGCCTTCGTCATGCCCGGCGCGCGCGTGGTCCTCAAGCCGAACTTGCTCATGCCGAGCGCCCCCGAACGGGCCGTCTGCACCCACCCGGAGATCATCCGCGCCGTCGCCCGTCTGGCCCGAGAGGTCGGGGCCGCCGTGGTCGAGGTCACCGACAGCCCGGGCGTGGGATCCGCCCGGCGATGCGCCCGGCATCTGGGTCTCGGCGACGACGAACCCTTCGTCGTCCACGACGCGGACGAGGGGGTCGATGTGGCGCCTGCCGGCACCGGCTTTCATCGCCTCCGGCTGATCCGGCGCCTCCGCGACGCGGACCTGGTGATCAACCTGCCCAAGGCCAAGACGCACGGGCAGATGGTCGTGACGGCGGCGGTCAAGAACAGCTTCGGAGCCGTGGTCGGCATGGAAAAGGCGCAATGGCACTTTCGCGCGGGGAAGAACCCGGCGGACTTCGCGCGCCTCCTCCTGCACGTCCACGCCCTGATCGCGCCACGGCTCTCCATCCTGGATGCCGTCATCGGGATGGAGGGGAACGGCCCCAGCGCCGGCGACCCGCGGCCGCTTGGTCTCGTGATCGCGTCCGCAGACGCGCACGCCCTGGACGCAGTGCTGGCCCGGATCTGGGGACTCGACCTGCCCCAGGTCTTCACGCTGGCCGTTGCGCACGGCCTCCACCTGCTGCCGTCATTCGACGGGATCGAGATCGTCGGCCCGCCGCCCGACGATCTGCGTCCGCGCCCGACCTGGCGCCTCGCGCGGCCCGCTCCGCTTCGGGGTTTTGGCGGGCCGGCGTGGCTCTCGGCGTTTCTGGAACGCCTGATGACCGTGCGGCCCGAGATCGACCGTGGCGCCTGCGTGGCGTGCGGAGAATGCGCCCGCGTCTGCGCCGCCCACGCCATCGCACTCACTCCCGACGGCGCCCCGTCCGTGCCGCCGGTGATGATCGATCGCGACCAGTGCATCGCCTGTTTCTGTTGCCAGGAGATGTGCCCCGAGGGGGCCATCCGCGTGTCGGCCGGCCTCGCCGCTCGCCTGTTCGGTTGGGGGACGCGATAGAGGCGCGGGCCGGAGGCCGCGCCGCATCGGGGTGTAGTGTCAGACCGGATCGCACTCGCGAGGACGTTGCCATGATCGCGCGGACGCTTACCCAGGCCCTTCTCGACGATGCCGCCTTCTGGCGCGGTAAGAACGTGCTGCTCCCCCGCCACGACCGGCGGGCGCTCCCGGTTCGGTCCCTCTCGTTTTCGGCAGGCCGCATGGCCTACGGCCACAGCGGGGACATCCTGCAGGATCTCCTGGCGGAGCACCCGGACACCGGACTGATGGTGGGCGTCGAAACGCATGCCGCGCGCTCCGTCGCGGAACTTGCGGCGACCGATTACCTCATGACCCAGCTCATCTACGAAGACGCGCGCGGCGCCGTGACGCCGAAGATCCAGGGCGCGATCCAGTCCGTTCTCTTCGTGGACGGGAACACCGCCAGCCTGACCTGGCACCGGCTCATGGAATTGGCTCGCGATCCGCGCCTCCAGTTCGCCACCATCAACGCCCCGGAAGGGGCGTACGGCATGGCGTACACGGGCGGCACGCTTGCCGAACCGGTCAGCGACGCCGTAAAGCAGGACATGCGGGAGGGCACCGTCACGTCGGACGCAGGCAAATGGACGGCCTTCGCGCGGGAACGATGTGTTGCCGGCCTCCCCTTCGCCGTCGTGAGCTGCACCAACTTTTCCAGCAACGGGCACGTGACGAGCGCCGTCTTCCGGACCATGGCCCAGGCCTGGGAGGCCGCCGGTTTTGCGCCGAAGGGCTTCGTCGCCTACCTCACCGATCCCACCCGGTTTGCCTTTCCGAACGCCATGATTGACCGAACCGCCGTCGCGCCCGACGAGCAGGCATTGGCGGTCCTCGATCGGCTCGGCCTCCGGTCGCCCCTGGTAGTCACCGAGCGAACCCGGTACTGGGTGGTGGAGGACTGCTTCCCGGCGGGCCGGCCGGTGTTCGACCGGGCGGAAGGCGTCATCCTGGAAGCAAGCTATGCCGAGGTCAAGAAGTACGAGGACATGAAGATCCGCCTCCTCAACATGGAGAACTCGACCATCGGCGGATTGGGCGTTCTCCTGGGTTACCGGGGTCAGTACGGCGTCTGTCGCGCCATGCAGGACCGGGACCTGCTCGAGCTGATGCGACGCATCATGGACATCGCGATCGAGACCATGAGCGCTCCGCGCAAGATGGATCCTCGCGCCTTCGCCCGCCACGCGCTGGCTCGCCTCTCAAACCCCAACATTCCCGATGACCCCATGCGGGCCGCCCTGAACGGCTCTACCAAGATGTTGCCGCGGTTCTTGGATACCTACTTCGCCGGCCACGCACGGGGTCTGGATCCCGCACGCCTGGATCTCGTCCTGCTTCCGGTGGCAGGGTTCCTCCGGTACACCCTGGGGGTCGACGATCACGGAACGGCCTATCCGCTCGAAGACGACCCCGTCAAGCCCCTCCTGGCTGCGGCCGGCGCGCGCGCTGCGCTGGGCGACCCGGGGAGCGCTGCGGCCTTCGCCGACCTGATCGCGTGCCGGACGGTGATGGGAGCGGACCTGTTCGGCCATGGCGATACCGGTAACCGTCTGCAGGCGCTGGTGGGGCGGATGCTGGTGGGGCCGGGGAGCGTTCGACGCACCTTGCAGGCGTACCTGCAGGGCTAGCCGGCGGGTCGCCGTCGCATGGCGGGCGATCCGCCGCTGGCGGTGTGGGGTGCCACCGGCACCCCGGCGCCTGTCGCGGAGCTCCTCCGCGCCCAGGCTCCACGTGCTTTCCCCACGCGTTTTCCGGGGCGTGCCGTCCGGGTTTCTGCTTGACACCGCGGGCGCCCTTGCGGCATCCTCGGAACCGATGCAGTTCGGTGAGAGCCGGTCGTGACGCGGTTGCGAGCGCCGCGCACATCCCCGGAACGGTCCCGATCACCTAGCCCGACGTGTTTCTGCACGGCACCAACCACGACAAGGAGAAACCCACATGAGCAACGTCCCCGCTGCGGCCAAGCCGCTGGCCGATCTTCGGCCGCAACGCCCCTTCTTCGTCGGGATTGATTCGGACGGCTGTGCGTTCGACTCGATGGAGATCAAACACAAGGAGTGTTTCTGCCCCAACACGATCAAGTGGTGGGACCTCCAGTCGGTCTCCAAATACGCCCGCGAGGCGGCCGAGTTCGTCAACCTGTACAGCAAGTGGCGCGGCATCAATCGCTGGCCGGCCTTGACGATGGTCTTTGACCTTCTGCAGGAGCGGGCCGAGGTCAAGGCGCGCGGGGCCCGGATCACCGAGGCCAAGCGGGTGCGCGAGTTCATGGCCTCCGGGAAGCCCTTGAGCGACGCCGGGCTCACGGCGTACATGGCCGAGCACCCGGATCCCGAGCTGGACAAGGCGCTCGGCTGGAGCAAGGCCGTCAACGCCTCCGTCGCCGACATGGTCCACGGCGTGCCCCCGTTCCCCTACATGCGGGAGAGCCTGCAGTCCCTCCAAAGTCAGGCCGACGTCGTCGTCGTCTCGGCCACACCCACCGAAGCCCTCGTCCGCGAGTGGGAAGAACACGACATCGCCAAGTACGTGCGGGTCATCGCCGGCCAGGAGATGGGCAGCAAGAAGCAGCACCTGGCATGGGCCGCCAAGGACAAGTACCCGGCTGATCGTATCCTGATGGTGGGCGACGCCCCCGGCGACATGGACGCGGCCAAGGCGAATGGCGTGCTCTTTTTCCCGATCAACCCCGGCCAGGAGGAGAAGTCCTGGGAGCGCTTCTACCAGGAAGGCCTGGCCCGCTTCACGGCCAGCAGGTACGCGGGCGAGTACGAGGCCGCCCTCATCGCCGAGTTCGAGACGTTTCTGCCGAGTACGCCGCCCTGGAAGAAATAGCCAGGGCCAGGGGCTCGGTTAGCCACAAGAGGCACAAGATTTCACGACAAAGCCCTGAGTCGGAAGACCCCCTGTGTAGTTCCTCTTGTGCTTCTTGTGGCTGTCCTGAGTCTCCGGTTCCGCCTGGACGGTTGGATGGCTTCTTCGGCTTGGGGCAACGCACAGGAAAGGATCGCACCATGAGCACAGCGGACATCGGACTGATCGGCCTGGCCGTCATGGGTCAGAACCTGGTCCTGAACATGAACGACCACGGATTCACGGTGGCGGTGTACAACCGCACCACCTCCAAGGTGGACGAGTTCCTGGCCAAGGAGGCCAAGGGCACCCAGGTCATCGGCGCGCACTCGCTCGAGGAGCTGGTCGCCGCGCTGAAGCCGCCCCGCCGGATCATGCTGATGGTCCAGAGCGGGCAAGCCGGTGGACGAGTTCATCGAGCAGCTTCTGCCCCATCTGGAGCCGGGAGACATCCTCATCGACGGCGGCAACTCGAACTACCAGGACACCATCCGCCGCACCGCCTACGTGGAGTCCAAGGGGCTGCTGTACATCGGCACCGGCGTGTCGGGCGGCGAGGAGGGGGCGCGGCACGGCCCCTCCATCATGCCCGGCGGATCCCCGGCGGCCTGGCCGCACGTCAAGCCCATCTTCCAGGCCATCGCCGCCAAGGTGAAGCGGGCCGACGGCGGGGAGGATGCCTGCTGCGAGTGGGTGGGGGAGAACGGCGCCGGGCACTATGTCAAGATGGTGCACAACGGCATCGAGTACGGCGACATGCAGCTGATCTGCGAGGCCTACCACTTGATGCGCGACGGCTTGGGCATGAGCGCCGACGAGATGCACAAGGTCTTCGCCAAGTGGAACAAGGGCAAGCTCGACTCCTACCTGATCGAGATCACCCGCGACATCCTGGCGGTCAAGGACGCGGACGGCTCAGCCGCTGGTGGACAAGATCCTGGACGCCGCCGAGCAGAAGGGCACCGGCAAGTGGACGGGCATCTCGGCCCTGGACATGGGGATTCCGCTGACCATGATCGTCGAGGCGGTGCTTGGGCGGGCGCTGTCGGCGTTGAAGGACGAGCGTGTGGCGGCCGCCAAGGTGCTGTCGGGTCCCCGCCTCCAAGATCGCGGGCGACAAGCAGCGGTTCGTGGACGACCTGCAGGACGCGGTCTACGCCTGCAAGATCATCTCCTACACGCAGGGCTACATGCTCATGCGGGCGGCGGCCAAGGAGTACCGCTGGAACCTGAACTACGGCGGCATTGCGCTCATGTGGCGCGGCGGCTGCATCATCCGCTCCGCCTTCCTGGGCAAGATCAAGGACGCCTTCGACAAGAACCCCGGCCTCACCAACCTGCTGCTCGACCCCTATTTCAAGCGGCAGATCGGGGCGGCGCAGGCGGGCTGGCGGCAGGTGGTGGCCAAGGCGGTGCAGAAGGGCATCCCGGTGCCGGCCATGTCCAGCGCCCTGGCGTTCTACGACGGCTACCGCCGCGAGCGCCTGCCGGCCAACCTGCTTCAGGCGCAGCGCGACTACTTCGGCGCGCACACCTACCAGCGCGTGGACAAGCCGCGGGGCGAGTACTTCCACACCAACTGGACCGGGCGCGGCGGCGATGTGACCTCGACGGTCTGGAAGAAGAGCTAGGCAGCCTGGGCGGAAGTGGTTCTTGACCGGCCCAGTGGACACGACGCCGGCGCATCGCGCGCCGGCGTCCCACTTCCTGTGCACGAGGACGCGAACCGGAGTGTTGCCATGGCCAAGAACGTCATCGTCGCCCAATCCGGCGGACCCAGTGCGGTCATCAACAACACGCTGCGGGGTATCCTGGACACCTGCCGGGGGATGCCCGAGCGATTCGGCACCGTCTACGCCGGCTTTCACGGCATCGAGGGCGTCCTGAAGGAGGAGTTGCTCGACCTGTCCGCTCAGCCCGCCGAGGAGATCGCGCTCCTGGGCGTCACCCCCGCCGCGGGCAGCATCGGGACCTGCCGTTACAAGCTGAAGAGCAAGCAGACGGAGGATTTTGACCGCGTCATCGCCGTGCTGCGCGCGCACGACATCGGCTATTTCTTTTACATCGGCGGCAATGACTCGATGGACACGGCCAACAAGGTCGCCGTCCTGGCTCGGGAACGCGGCCTGGACGTCATCGCCGTGGGCGGCCCGAAGACCATCGACAACGATGTGGGAGACGCCGAGTTCCGACTGATCGATCACACCCCCGGCTACGGCAGCGTGGCGCGCTACTGGGCGCTGAATGTCCAGGGGGCGAATGAGGAAAATGCCGGCTCGTCCCCCGCCGATCCGGTGCTGGTGATCCAGGCCATGGGGCGAAAGATCGGTTTCATCCCCGCGGCGGCTCGGCTCGCCGATCCGGACCGGGAGATGCCCCTGCAGATTTACCTGGCCGAATCGGGGCTGACACTGGAAGCGATGCCCGATCTGGTGAACGACGAACTCAAGCGCAGCGGGCGCTGCCTGGTCGTCGTCAGCGAGGGATTCCCCGTCGGAAGCCTGGGGGAGCGGAAGGACAGTTTCGGCCACACCATGTTCTCGGCCTCGGAAATGACGGTCGCCCAGATCGTGGTGAACCACCTGAACCGCGTCGGCCTCAAGGCGCACGGCGCGGCCCGTGCCAACGTCATGGGCACGGACCAGCGCACGGTGATGATGTATGCCTCGACGGTGGACCTGGAGGAGGCTTACAAGCTGGGGCAGAAGGCCGCGCTCATCGCCGTGGAAGACGGCTCGGGTTACATGAGCACGATCCTGCGCGATCCGGGCCCCGTCTACAATGTCCGCTACGACAAGGTGCCCCTGGTGCAGGTCGCCAACTCCGAGCGGGCCTTCCCGCAAGCCTGGATCACCCAGAGCCGCATTGACGTGACCGACGAGTTCGTCCGCTATGCCCGACCGCTCATCGGCGACCATTGGCCGGCCGTCCCGCTGGTGGACGGGCGCCAGCGGTTCGCGCGCCTCCGAAAGATATTCGCTGCGCAGAAGCTGCCCGGGTATCTGCCGCAAGCGCACCGGCGATAGGCGACGCGTGACGGGGCGGGTGGCGGTGGGTCACAGCAGCGCGGCGGATTTCAGGGACTTGGTCACGTTCTCGGCCAGTTCGCGGCTGAGGACGGCAATGTCCTCGGTCGGGAAGGCGCTGCTCCGGCCCCACCAGACCATCTTTCCCGTCCTGGCGTCGAAGAGATTGCTGTCCAGGCTGGCGACGCCGTAGTCCTGCAGCACGGTTGGCTGGGACCCCATCGACGAGTAGTAGCCGAACAGGTCCGTATCCTGGGAGGGATCCGCACCGGTTTGCCCCACGGCCCGCATGGGCATCTGGGTCGCCCTGGTCTCGATGCCGATCAACCTCGTGGAGATCACGCTGTCGGCACCCCAGGTCTTGACCGCCTCAACGACGTGGTCCCGTGTCACAGGGCTCTCGGCGGGGATCAAGGTGTGGCTCGCCACGGCGTCCACGCCACGCCCCTTGAGCACGCCGACGAGCGCGTCTTCGTAGATCCGACGATTCGCCGCGTCGTCCGTGGCCCCCACCACCAGGACCTTGCTGAAGGGTCGCCCCCGGTAGGCGGGATCCCGCCAGGTCATGTCGAGACTTGTCGAGGCGCAGGCGGAGAGGATCAGTGTCGCTGCTGCGATCAGCCATGCTGTGCGTGGCAACATCGTCATGTGGCGCTCCTGCGGGTCTCACTGCGGCGGGGGTTAGGGCCTCCGCCGCCCGCCGAGTCCTCAAGCCCCCGTCACCTGGCGTACGAAGGCATGTACTCTCGCGCGTGCTGGAACATCGCTAGCACGTTCTCGAGCGGGACGTCCGGCTGAATGTTGTGACAGTTGGAGAAGACGTAGCCACCCCCCTCGCCCACATCGTCGATCAACTGCTCGACCATCCGCTTGACGTCGGCCACGCTCCCGCGCGGGACAATGCCCTGCGCGTCCGTCCCGCCCCAGAAAGCCATCCGGCCACGGTACGCCTTCTTCAGCGCCGCCGGATTCATCCCCGAGGCCTGCGGCTGGACGGGGTTCAGACCATCCACGCCCATCTCGATCAGGTCGTCGATGATCGAGGCCACCGCGCCACAGGAATGGAACACGACCTTGGCGTCGGTCAACTCCTTGATCTGCCGGAAGAACCGCTGCTGGCGCGGCTTGAGGTACTTGAGGTAGTGCTCCCGACTCACCAGGAAGGCGCTCTGAGACCCCAGATCATCCGAGGTGAGCACCACATCCACCTCTCGGCCGACTTCCAGGAGTTGCCGTCGGGCAATGGCCATGGTGACGTCCATGATGGCGTCGAACAGGACCTCCAGTCGCTTCGCATCAACCACAAAATCGCAGAACCAGTCCTCGAAGCCCCGCAGGTACTGGCTGATATGGACGAACGCGGCGGGGAGGGCCAGCACGGCGGCCGCATCCGTGTGGGATCGGATCCAGCGCACGCGGTCCTTGAGCCCGTCGGTGAAGCCGGGATCATCCGGATCGGGCCACGGGTACTTCAGGACGTCGGCGATCGCGATGTCGCCGGCCAGCGGCGATCCCGCCAGGTCGTAGTAGAGGCTCCCCGCCGGCTGGGTCCGCTCGACTCCCCACATGTCCCGGTAGCGGTTCGGCCCCAGGTCGGCGGCCAATCCCCGGGTCGGCCCCCCCGGGAACACACCCCGCGTATCGATGGCAAGGGTCCTGAGGACCCCTTCGTCCGCCTCGACCACCCGCATCATTCGCTCGATGATCTTCGTCGGCGCCACGATCCCGCAATGCGCCTTGAGCCGTTCGTAACCCTCCACCACCATGGTGGAGTTCCTGGTGCCGCCCAGGTCAAGCGGAACGCGGTCCGGTTGCCGGTGCGAGAGGGCCGCCAGCACACGTTCGCGAGATGTCATCTCTGCCATGAATGTCCTCCTCCGTTTCTGGTCGTCGTGTGGTGCACGGATCATCCCACCGGTCAGACCCCAAGCTCGGCCTTGACGTCGGCGAAGGCGCGCAGGGCGAAGTCCAGCTCCTCTCGCGACAGGGCAGCGCTCATCTGAACCCGGATCCGGGCTGTCCCCCTCGGGACCACCGGGTAGGCGAAACCGACCACGTAGATTCCCTTCTCGAGCAGACGGGCTGCCATCCGGTGGGCAAGGGCAGCGTCGCCGATCATGATCGGGATGATCGGGTGGTCGCCCGGCGTGACCGTGAAGCCCAGCGAGGCGATGCGTCCGCGACAATACCGCGTGTTCTCCCACAGGCGCGCCCGGAGCGCGGGCTCGCGTTCGACCAGTTCAATGGCCTTGAGCGCCCCGGCCACGACGGCCGGCGGCACCGTGTTGGAGAAGAGGTAGGGGCGCGAGCGCTGCCGCAGGAACTCGATGATCTCCCGACGGCCGCTCACGTACCCTCCGCTGGCGCCGCCCAACGCCTTGCCCAGCGTCCCGGTCAGCACGTCCACGCGCCCCATCACACCCGCCTGCTCGTGGGTTCCGCGTCCGCCCGGGCCGACGAAACCGGTCGCGTGGGAATCGTCCACCAGCACGAGGGCCTCGTATCGCTCGGCCAGGGCGCAGATTCCGGCCAGGGGCGCCATGGCGCCATCCATGGAGAAGACGCCGTCGGTGGCGATGACGCGGAAGCGGGCACTGCGGGCCTCGGACAGCCGCGCTTCCAGGTCGGCGAGGTCTCCGTTGCGATACCGGAAACGCTGGGCGCGGCACAACCGCACCCCATCGATGATACTGGCGTGGTTCAACTCGTCGCTCACGATGGCGTCCTGTTCCGAGAGCAGGGCCTCGAAGAAACCGCCGTTGGCGTCGAAGCACGACGAGTAGAGAATCGTGTCCTCGGTTCCCAGGAACTCGCTGAGCGTTCGCTCCAGCTCCTTGTGGATGTCCTGCGTCCCGCAAATGAATCGGACGGACGAGAGTCCGTACCCCCATCGGTCCAGGCCCGCCTTGGCTGCGGCGACGATCTCCGGGTGATTGGCCAGGCCCAGGTAGTTGTTCGCGCAGAGATTCAACACCTCCCGTCCCTGGACGGCAATCCGGGCCCCCTGGGCGCTCGCCAGAAGGCGCTCCCCCTTCCACAAGCCTTCGGTGCGGATGGTTTCCAGCTGGGACGCAAGATGCGCGCGTAGCGACGAGAACATGGCCTACTCCTCGTTCCAGGTCAAGACCACCTTGCCGGCCTGTCCCGATCGGACGGCAGCGAACGCCTCCTCGTACCGATCCGCAGGAAAGCGGTGCGTGATCACGGGTGTGATGTCGAGGCCGCTCTGGATCATCACCGTCATCTTGTACCAGGTCTCGTACATCTCGCGACCGTAGATTCCCTTGATCGTCAGTCCGTTGAAGATGATCAGGTTCCAGTTCACCGACATGGGCCGATCGGGAATCCCCAGCAAAGCCACCCGGCCGCCGTGGCACAGATTTGCCAGCATGTCGCCGAACGCGGCCTCGCTCCCCGACATCTCGAGGCCGACGTCGAAGCCCTCCTTCATCCGCAGGTGCTTCTGCACCTCGGCGAGCGGCGTGGCGCGCGGGTCCACCGCAACCGTCGCGCCCATCCGGCGAGCGAGCCCGAGTCGCCCCGGGTTCAGGTCGGTGACCACCACGTGGCGCGCGCCTGCATGGCGCACCACCGCGGTGGCCATCAAGCCGATCGGACCGGCGCCCGTGATCAGCACATCCTCGCCGAGGAGGTCGAAGCTCAGCGCCGTGTGCACGGCGTTGCCGAGGGGATCGAAACACGCCAGAACGTCCAGCGGAATCTGACGACTCGCCCCCCAGACGTTGGTCATCGGGATGCAGAGATAGTCCGCGAACGCTCCCGGGCGGTTGACTCCCACCCCCTGGGTGTGCGGGCAGAGGTGGCGCCGGCCCGCCATGCAGTTCCGGCACCGGCCGCAGACGAGATGCCCCTCGCCGCTGACCAGATCCCCCGGCTGGAATCCGGTGACGTTGCTCCCCACCCGCTCCACGCGTCCCACGAACTCGTGCCCCACGACCATCGGCACCGGGATCGTCTGTTGCGCCCAAGCATCCCAGGCGTAGATGTGGAGGTCGGTGCCGCAGATGCCCGTCTTGAGGATGCGGATCAGGACGTCGTTGATTCCCGGCTCGGGGACGGGCACCTCTTCCATCCGGAGGCCGACCTCCGGCCGGCTCTTCACCAGGGCTTTCATTGTGCTGCCCATGGACACCCCCTCGAGCAATGGTGCAGCGCCGACCCGTCCGCGTCGCCACCGGCCGACCCGGTGGCCGTGATCGAAGCGCGGGCCCGGCGTGCCCGAGGAAAGCATCGCCCAGAACCGGAGCCGCGTCAAGCCAGAAGCCGTTCCTTGACCCTCCCTCGGGTGGTCTGCTACCCTCGGTCCGGTCGCCCGTTGCGTGACCCTCGCGAGGTCCCCATCTCCGTTCCGGTCACTCCCGCATTGTCGAGAAGGAGTCGCCCATGATCGACACGGCTGTCCTGATTCCGACGCTCAAGGACGCGCTCGACTTCGCCGGGCGCCAAGTGCGAAACACCGTCGAGCGATACCCCGATTTCTACCCGATGTACACGCGGGACGGGAAATGGAAGCATCAGGGCGAAGCCTGGACGCACTGGTGCGACGGCTTCTTCCCCGGCATGATGTGGTTGATCCACATCCGCACCGGGGACCCGTGGTTCCGCCAGCAGGCCGAGCGGTACTCCCGGCCGCTGGAGCCGCGACAACACGATCGGGAGGTGCACGACCTCGGCTTCGTCTTCATGTCCACCTACCACCACTGGTACCGCCTGACCCGGGACGCGACTCTCCGTGCGGTGTTGATCCAGGCGGGGAAGACCATGGGCCTCCGCTTCAAGGAGAAGGGGCGATACCTCAGCTCCTTCATCGGACCCGAATCCACCTTCATCGACATCATGATGAATGTGGGGATCATGTTCTATGCGGCCCGCGAGACCCAGGACGCCGATCTGCAACACCGCGTCATGGAGCACTGCCTGACTACGCGCCGATACCTGGTGCGCGGGGACGGCTCCACGGTCCACGAGGGCATCTTCGACCTGGAGTCCGGGGAGTTTCTGCGCGAGAGTACGCACCAGGGACTTCGCGGCGACTCCTCCTGGGCCCGGGGACTGGCCTGGTCGCTCTACGGCTTCGGAACCGCCTACCGGTACACGCGCGACCGCCGGTTCCTGGAGACGGCCGAACTGAACGCGGACTACTACATTGACAGCACACCGCTCCACGGCGTGCCGCCCAACGACTTCGAGGCCGCCACGGGTCCGCACCGGCAGCCGGAGAGCAGCGCGGCGGCCATCGCCGCCTCGGGCCTGTTGGATCTGGCGTCCTTCACGCCGCTCCGGGCCAAATCCCGGCTGTACCGCGACACGGCGCTGCAGATCCTTGACACGCTGACCGGCGACGAGTATTTGGGCCGCAGCACGCCCGGCTGGGAGGGGGTCTTGAAGCGCGGCGCCTACCACATCCGGAAGGGGCTCGGCGTCAACGAGTCGGTGATGTGGGGCGAGTATTTCTTCGTCGAGGCTCTGGTGAAAGCGCTGGATCTCCTCGGCGCATGAGCCGTTGTCAAAGAATGACTTGACCGGAGAATTTCGGGAACGGCATAAGGAGCCGTAACGAAATGACAACAGATGGACAAGTTATTTCGTAACGGCTCCTAACCGGCGCACCGAGTCCCGGTAGCCGCTGACCACTTCCCTTTCGTCGGAGGTGCGGGAGAGGCGCATGGGAACCAACCAATACGACGTGGTGATCCTGGGCGGTGGGCCGGCGGGCGAGCGGGCGGCCGTCCAGGCCGCCCGCATCGGAAAACGGGTCGCTCTGATCGAGCGCGAGCACGTGGTCGGCGGGACGTGTGTGAACTGGGGCACCATCCCCAGCAAGACCCTCCGCGAGAGCGCCGTGTTCGTCCTGGGCCTCACCACCCGAAAGATCGAAGGCATCCGCTGTGACATCGCGGAGCGCATCACCATGGCCGACTTCATGCATCGCGAACGGGTCGTGGTGCAGCGCGAGTTGGAACTGATCAACCAAACTCTGGACCGGTACGCGATCGAGGTGATCGAAGGCCACGGACGCTTCCTCGACCCCCACACCGTCGCGGTGACGGGCCGGGACGGTCGGGAGCGCCTCCGTGTCCGGGGCGAGGTCATCGTCATCGGCACGGGTTCGCGGCCGAACCGGCCCACCGACATCCGTTTCGATGGGGAGACCGTCTTCGACAGCAGCACCATCCTCCGCCTGACCCGCGTCCCCGAGTCGATGATCATCCTCGGCGCCGGCGTCGTCGGCGTCGAATATGCGACGATCTTCGCGTCCCTCGACATCCAGGTGACGCTGGTGGATACGCGGGACCGCCTCCTGCCGTACCTCGACCGGGAGATGGCCGATCTCCTCATGCGGAGCCTGAAGAAGCTCCGGATCCTCATCATCCAGCAGGACCAATATCAGCGGATCGAGGAGATCTCCGGGCCGCGACCGTCGGTCCGGTGTCACACGCGGAACGGAAACGTCCTCGAGGCGGACACCCTGCTCTATTGCGTGGGGCGGGACGGGAACACGGGCGACCTCGGGCTGGAGCAGATCGGGATCCGGCCGAACGCGCGGGGGCTTCTGGAGGCCAATGAGTTCTTCCAGACGACCCACCCCCACATCTACGCTGTCGGCGACGTGATCGGCTACCCCGCCCTCGCCAGCACGTCGGCAGAGCAAGGCCGGCAGGCCATCCGCCACGCCTTCAATGTGCCGGGTCCGCGGGGCCGCACCGAGATCCTGCCGTTCGCGATCTACGCCATTCCCGAGGTGAGCTTCATCGGGGAGACGGAGGAGGAACTGCAGCGCCAGGGCGTGGATTACGTCGCGGGCCACGGCCTCTACGAGATGAACCCCCGGGGGCAGATTCTCGGCGACACCGACGGCGTCCTGAAGCTGCTCTGCGAGACCGACTCCCTCCGCCTGCGGGGCGTGCACGTGATCGGAACCGGCGCCAGCGAGCTGGTGCACATCGGCCAGGCATATCTGCGGAATGCGGCGGACGCTTGGCAGATGGCCGAGACCATGTTCAACTATCCCACCCTGTCCGATCTGTACCGCCACGCGGCGTTGAAGGCCATCGCCGCCCGGCGGCGGAAGCGAGAACCCAACACCGCGGCGGATTCGCACCCCGGCGAGAGCGGCCCGGCCCGGCGACATCGAACCGTGGAGTCCGGCGACCCGGACCGCTGAAACACTCCTCACCGGCTCGACGGGGAGGGAGGAATCGCACATCCGACGGACCTCCGCCGCCGGCTCGCCGCGCTCGAAACCTCACAAGGCCTCATCGCGGTCTTGCGGGGGCGAGACGCGACGCGCCTCGACGCCTGACCCACAACCCGCGCCTCTGCCGGGTGTCCGGCGCGCGCTCAATTCGCGGCGGGCGTCCCGCGCAGCTGGGCGAGCAGCGCAGCGCTCGTCTGTGCAAATGTGGTGTGATTCGACGGCGAGATGGGTTGGCCGGGCAGGAAGGTCTGCTTCAAGGGATTCACGAAGCGACCATCTTTCATCACGCGGTAATCCAGGTGCGGTCCGGTGGACAATCCGGTCGAACCGACATAGCCGATCACCTGTCGCTGGCGGACCGTCGTACCCGCACGAATTCCCTTGGCGAAGTGCGACAGGTGGTTGTACATGGTCTTGAAGTTGGCCCGATGCCGCAGGACGATGGTGTTGCCGCCGCCACCGGACCAGCCCGCGGACTCGATCGTCCCATCCGCCACGGCGAAGATCGGCGTCCCCAGCGGGGCGGCGTAGTCCACCGCTAAGTGGGGCCGGACACCTCCCAGGATCGGGTGCCGTCGCCCCCGGCTGAAGGTGGAGCTGATCCGTGTGAACTCCAGCGGCGATTTCAGGAACGCCCGCCGGAGCGATTCACCCTTCGGCGTGTAATAGCCGCTCCCGTCCTTGTCCTTGAAGTACACGCCGGCGTGAACCTGTCCCTCGCTCTCGTACTCGGCCGCCAGAATTCGGCCGTATTTGACAAACTGGTCTCCGGTGAACACTTTCTCCACGAGCATCCGGAACCGGTCCCCGGGCTGGGAGTCGGCGGCAAAGTCGAAGTCCCAGGCGAAGATCTCGGCAAAATCCATGACGATCTGCGGCCGCTCCCCCGCCCGTTCTATGCTCTCGAACAGGTTGTCCTTGAGGACACCCGCGACCAGGACCACCCGCCGGTCCACGGGTACGTCGAGCCGGGCGCCGGTCCACTGATCCCCTGCCCGCGTCGCCTCCACGATGTCGATGGGGCTCTGCCGGTACACCAACTTGGCCAAATCCCCGGAAGAGTCGTGGTGGAGTTCCAGTTCGTCCTGGGGCTTCAGTCGTCGGAAGTCGAGGTGCGGGCGCAAGGCCTGGACAATCTGGATGGCGCGGTCCTTGGCGACACCGAGGGCGCTCAGCACATCCTGGAAGGTCCGCCCCTTGCCGAAGGCCCCGACGACCGGCGCCGGCGGCGGCGCGGGGGGAGCCGGCGGAGTCGCAGTCACCGGAGGCGGCACCGGACGCGACCCGACCCCCACGAACACGGCGACGCCGAGTAGCGCCAGGCAGGCCGCACCGCCTGCGATCAATACCCTTCGGCGTCGCCGTCGCCGCTGGACGTTCTGCGTCTCACTGTCGGGAGCGTAATCGCGAACCATGAACCCTCTCGGCCCAACGCCCCGCGCCGTTCGAACCTGGCGCGCTCGTTATGCCGTCGCGGCTCGGCAGCGCGGGGATTCCTCGGCCTGTGGAGTGCCGCCCGGTTGCGCCTTCGCCCTAGTCCCGTACCTGGACGATCATTTCGACTTCCACCGGGATGTCGAGCGGAAGCTGATTGGTCCCGATGGCCGAGCGCGCATGCTGCCCCTTGTCGCCGAAGAGCTTTACAAGCAGTTCCGAGGCTCCGTTCATCACCCACGGCTGACGGGTGAAGCCATCCACCGAGGCAACAAATCCCAGGATCTTCACCACGCGCTCGATTTTGTCCAGGTCTCCGATGAGGCTCTTCACGCAGGCCAGGCAATTTACAATACAGATCTGCGCCGCCTTGTACCCCTGCTCTTCAGTCAACTCCCGGCCCAGCTTCCCGGTGAACAGCGCCTTCCCGTCGAGGTTCGGGCCCTGACCTGCGGTGAATACCAGGTTGCCCGTCCGGACGGCGGGCACGTACGCCGCCAGTGGTTTCGGCGTGGGAAGGACGAACCCCATCTTCTCCAGATCCTGTTCGATACGCATGGCTCCTCCTCTTGTTGCAGGACGGCGGGGTGACGTGGTCCATCCAGTGTCAGATCCTTGATGCCTTTCCACGTTGGTGTCCACCTTACCACAGAGATCGTGAAGGAACCAAGCACCGATCGCACACCCCTCCGGTGGGGTACGCATGGCGTACTTTTAGAGGCACTGCGATCGCGGCCTTCCGCTTGACACCGGGGGGCCTTCCAAGGGATTCTCTTGTCCCCACAACGCGTCGGTTGAGCTTCCGGGGGTCGCGGATTGACGCGGTCCCCCGGAAGGGTTTTTGCGGGTAGAGATGGTCCACCCCGACGAACGAGATGGCGACGGGCTGTGACGAACCCACCACCGAGCTCCGCGCACCGTCGCACCCGTGTCGCGCTCCTGGCGCTCGTCCTGTTCTGGGGCGTCAATTTCTCGCTGGTCAAGCTGGCGTTGCGCGACCTGACGCCGCTCGCCTTCACCTCACTGCGCTTTCTTCTCGCGTCCGGCGTGCTGTGGGTGTTCCTCAAGGCGGGGGGTGATCGCGTACGGATCAGTCGGCTTCACTGGTCGGCGGTGATCGGGCTGGGTCTCGTCGGAACCACAGTATACCAGGTGCTGTTCATTTACGGGATCGCCTGGACGCTGGCCGGCAACGCCAGTCTGATCCTGGCGACGACGCCCGTGTTCACCACGATGCTCTCGCTGATCTTCCGCCAGGAACGAAGTAGCCCAACCGCCGTGTTCGGCGTCGGACTCTCGGTGCTGGGGATCGCGCTTGTCGTCCTGGGCGGAACCGCGGGGGTGAGCTTTGGCGCCGGAACCCTGAGAGGCGACCTGGCCGTGCTTGTGGCGGCCATGGCCTGGTCGGTGTACACCGTCGGCTCGGTTCCCTTGGTGCACCGGTACGGCGTCGTCCCGGTGACCGCCGCGACCATGTGGGTCGGAACCGCAGGTTTGCTGATCGCGTCTCTGCCGGCGCTTTTGGGGCAAGACTGGGCAGCCGTCCGCGCCATCTCGTGGCTTGCGGTCCTGTACAGCGGGGCATTTGCCATCGCCACCGCGTACTTCCTCTGGTATTTCTGTATCCGTCAGATCGGCAGTACTCGCACCGCCGTGTACACGAACTTCACACCGGTCGTCGCTCTGCTAGTTGCCTGGCCGGCGTTGGGGGAAGTGCCAACCGCGCTCCAAGCCACCGGCGCCGGAGGGATCATCATCGGGTCGATCCTGGTGCGGGCCGGCAAGATCGAGCGCCCCCAGCCCGGCCGATAAGCCTCGGCATCATCGCACCCCTCGCCCAGCGGCTCCCGCGCGCGGTTTTCTACCCCCGGGTGCTTGCCAACCCCCTGAGACGCCGGGCCGTTCCCCTCTCGCCCGGTTTCCCTCTCCGAATATCGGCTCTATTTCCTTGTCTGTCTGCGCAAACCGAAGTGATGATGTCTGCATTATTATTGACCAGCACTTCTTGCCTTGTTAACTTCCAAATTATTGGGAACCAATTTACTCCTGTTTGTGTTTAGTAACGGTGAGGAGGACGCGAGGTCGTGCGGTCCTGATTGCCAATGGTAGAAGGACTGACGGCCTGGATTACAGCGTCGGTGTCCGGTTGTTGAGCGTATCTTTTGGTTTCTGCGGCGTTCGCCTAAGTGGTCTTGGGGGTTCTCCCAGGACGCCAGAAAAAAGGAGTGTCAGCATGTACGAGATCAGCCGTCGAAAATTGATCCTTTCTTCAGCGGCAGCGGCCGCTGTGCTAGGGCTCGACCGTCGGATGGCATTTCTTGGACCCGCACAGGCCCAGACAGCGATGGAGCGAGGCTTCCATCGGTACAACGTGGGCAGCATCGAAGTCACTGCGCTCTCTGACGGTATCTGGGAGAAGGCGCACGATCCCGCCTTCATCAAGAACGCTTCGGTGGACGAGACCAAGGCCGCCCTCGCCGCTGCCAGCCTTCCGACCGACTTCGTTCCGATCCCCTTCACGCCGAATCTGGTCAAGACCGGCGGCCAGGTCGTGCTGATCGACACGGGCACCGGGGGACAGACGGGAGGTCCCAAGGCTGGCGTGTTCATGAAGAACCTGGCGGCCGCCGGTGTCGATCCGGCCTCGGTCAACCATATCGTGATCTCGCATTTCCACCCGGACCACATCTTCGGGCTGATGACCAAGGCCCCGGAGAACAAGGTGGTCTTCCCGAACGCGGTCGTCCATGTGCCGTCGGTCGAGTACGGCTTCTGGATGGATCCCTCCGGAATCGAGAAGTTACCCGAAGCGCGCCGTCCTCTCGCCAGGCGCGTCCAGGAGATGTTCCCGCTGATGAAGGACAAGGTGCAGGTGTTCGAGGGGGATAAGGAAGTCGTTCCCGGCATCCGGGCGATCGCCGCGCCCGGCCACACCCCGGGCCACACCGCATTCCATGTCAGCTCTGGAAACGACCAACTCATCGTGCTGGGCGACGTGACCAACATCCCCGCTCTGTTCGTGAAGAACCCGGGCTGGCAGGCGGCCTTCGATCAGGATGCGCCGACCGCCGAGGCGACCCGCCGGAAACTCCTTGACCGGGCGGTCGCGGACAAGACCATGGTCACCGGTTACCACTTCCCGTTCCCGGCGGCGGGCAGGATCGTCAAGGACGGCGCAAGCTACGCTTTCGCCCTGGCGTAAGACGGGGAATTTGGACACACAACGCGTGTGCGCAAACGGCCGAGGCGTGTTCCTGCCTCGGCCGTTTGCCTTTCGCGGATCACGCAGGGCGCAGCGTGGGTTTCGCGGCGCCAGGTGCGGCCCTACCCGAGCGCGGTCAATTCGGCACGAATGGCGGCGAACTCGGAAGCGGCGGCGCCCATCCCCGGGAAGGGGCGGCCGGCGCGGCGGTACCAGTACATGCCGTTGCCCTGGTCCGGCTCGATCATGTGGACGATCCCGTGCAGCCACGAGCCCAGGGCGCTGGGGTCGGCCTGGGCAATGGCGTGAGCGCCGTTCCAGTCGCCGGATTCCAGAAGCGCGAGACCGCGGAGCAGATCGGCGGTAGCCATGGGTTTCCCTGGGGGCTCAGGGCAGGCTGATGGAATGGAGCCCGAGGAAGGGCGCCTGGTCGATCACCGTGCCGGGGGGGATGACCAGGAACTCTTCGCCATCCCACGGGCCGGACACGAGGCGGCGGAGATAGTCGAGGTCGCCGGGAATCTCCTCGTAGCGCTTGGCGAAAGTCTCGGCGAACGTCTTGGCGTGAGCGCGTCCCGCCTCGACATCCCCGGCGCCGTGGTCGATGAACGCGATACGCGTGTAATGCTTGAGACATTCCTCCACGATGTAGCGGGCGTCTTCCTCCCCGTACTTCGCAAGGTACTCGTCCCGGTAGGCGGAGTACGACGTCGTCCCGTACTTCGCCCATCCCGGTGTGATGTAATAGGTGCCCGCACAGGCCTCCATCTCGGACTCGTAGCGTTTGACCGATCCGAGGAGCACCGCGATGCAATCATGGACCTTCGGCATGACGAGCGCGGCCTGACGGGCGGTCACGCCCACCACCCCGTTACTGCACAGGCCGTAGCCCAGAATCACCGTTTCGATGTCCGCGGGCAGGACATCCACCACCTCCTGGATCGCCGCCGGCATCTTCCCCGGCGTCCGGTGCAGCCCCTGGGGGAGATACGTGCGCGGCATCTCGGCCGGGGTCACCGCCTCGAACTCGTCCCGAAACACCTCGCAGGCCACGAGATGCCTCTTGCCCGTCGTCGGAAAATGGCTGATTGCTGATAGCTGACTGCTGATGGCTAATACCTCCCGAACTCCTTCGCCGCCTCGACCATCGCCAAGATGTTTTCCACCGGCACCTCGGCCTGGATGTTGTGGACCGCCCCCAGGACATAGCCGCCGCCCGGCGCCAGATCCGCAATGCGCTTCCGGACCTCTTCTCGCACCTCCGCCGTGGTGCCGCGCGGCAGGACACGATGCGTGTCGATGCCGCCCCAAAACGTGATGTCCCGGCCGAACTCCTTCTTCAGGCGGGCCGTGTCCATGTCTCGGGCCGTGACCTGGACGGGATGCAAGGCGTCGATGCCGATCTCGACCAAATCCGGGATGAACGCCGCCACCGACCCGCAGCTATGCAGCAGCACCGGCTTGCCGAACTTCTTGATCGCGTGCACCATGCGGGCATGCGTGGGTTTGATCAGCCGCCGATAGAGCGCCGGGCTCATCACCGGCCCCTGCTGCGTCCCCAGGTCGTCCCCGAACATGGTCAGATCCACCAGGTCGCCGACCGTCTCCAGGGCGCGTTCGGTCATGCAGGTCCAGAAGTCCGCATATCGCTCCAGGAAGGCTTGGACGAAATCTGGGGCGGCGAGGAGATCTTCCAGTGCGGCCGCGTAGCCCCGCATGAACTGGATCTGGTGGACGGCTCCGACGCCGAGCACCAGAATGAGGGCCGCGTCCGACGCCGCCCGCAGCGTCTGGGCCTGGCTACGGAGGGCGCGGAAACGGCCGGGATCGCGCGGGTTCGGCCAGGGGAATGCCTCGACCAGCGCAGGGTCCGGCTCCTTGCCCACGAACGGCCCACGCACATTGATGAAGTGCTGGCCCTCCCCAACGTGTTTCCAGAGGGTCTGCCACTCGTCGGACAGCGATCCGTCCGGGAGTTCCCGCTCCGGGTTGACGTCGGGGCTACCCAGGATCACGGCGCGGCAGTCCACGTCGAGATGCCGGAGCAGCCGCTCGTCCGGCAGCACACTGCTGGAACGGCGGGAGACAAAGGCGACGGCCGGCTCCTCGCCGAATCCCAGGCGGGCCATCAGCCGACGGTAGGTATGCACGTTGATCGTGCTGGCCAGCGTCCCGCCGAGGTCTACCGGAACCCGGTCAGGCGGCTGGCGCCTCAATGCCGTCAGGACCCGCTCTCGATGGGTCATGGCGTCCTCCGACAGAAGGGCGTTCGAAGGTTCTGCGGTGCGGCGGTGCGGCGGTTCTCGGAGCAGCCGAACCAACGAACTGCCGAACGGCCGAACGGTCCGTCGCTCTTATCCGATCCCCAGAAGTTCCTTGGCCCTGTCCACCGCCGTCGCCGCGCTCTCGCCGTAGGCGTCGGCGCCGACCTCGTCGGCGAAGGCCTGGGTCACGGGCGCTCCGCCCACCATGACCTTCACCTTCTTCCGGAGATCGGCCTGCTCCAAGGCGCGCAGGACGTCCTTCATCCCCAGCATGGTGGTCGTGAGCAAGGTGGAGACGCCGACGATCTGCGCCCCGGTATCCTTCACCGCTTGGACGAACTTCTCAGGCGCCACATCGGACCCCAGGTCCACCACCTCGAATCCCGCACCTTCCAGCATCATGCCCACCAGGTTCTTCCCGATGTCGTGGAGGTCCCCTTTCACCGTGCCGATCACGGCGGTCCCCACAGGCTTGACCCCGGTCTGCGTGAGGAGCGGCTTCAGCATGGCCAGCGACTTCTTCATCGCCCGGGCCGCTACCAGAACTTCGGGCACATACACCTCGTTGCAGCGGAACTTGTCGCCGACGATCTGCATAGCCGGCACCAGGGCCTCGGTCAGAATCTTTTGCGGCGAGTGGCCGGCCTGGATCGCCACTTCCGTCAGCAGATTACACCCCTTCACATCTCCCGCGATCACCGCTTCCTTGAGTGCCTCGAGATCCATGATGTCCCCTTTCCTGATCGTCCCGTCGGACGGCGCGACGACGCCGCTCGTCGGCTAAACTATCCATCATGGCGCCGGACCGGGCTAGCCCGAATCGCCATTTGACTGTTCGACCGAACGTCTGCCGGGGGTCGCGGTCGTCCGGAAACCGCGGATTGCCAAGATGCCGTGGAACGAGAACGCCCGGAGACATCTGCGGGTGCTGCGAAACCCAAGGGCGCATCGATGAGCCCGCCTGTCACATACCGATTGTCCGATAATGTAGCCAAGGATGCAGTTCGGTCTGCCGTTTTTCCGCAATCTGCCGTATCGTGCACAGGTCGGGAGGTTTCGCAGAGAGGAGCGCACGAATGTCTCTACCCAAATTGATTCGGGTGCAGCAAGTCTTCGACAAGACCAGGCTCGAGGACGCCGCGGAGGTTGTGGCCACCGGCCTCAGGCGCATGGGCATCGAGAAGAAGATCCGGCCGGGCGCCCGTATCGCCATCACGGCGGGAAGCCGCGGCATTCAGAATCTGGTCAAGATGACCCGCGCCGCAGTGGACACGGTGAAGGCCCTGGGTGGCCGGCCCTTCATCGTTCCGGCCATGGGGAGCCACGGTGGGGCGACGGATGACGGCCAGAAGAGCCTGCTGGCCGATCTCGGTATTTCCGAGGCCACCATGGGCTGTCCGGTCCTCTCGTCGGTCGCCGTCGAGGAGATCGGCCACACCCCCGCCGGCGTTCCGGTCTATCTGGACAAGAATGCCCTGCACGCGGACGGTATCATCGCGATTAACCGGGTCAAGCTCCACACCATCTTCCGCGGCGACGTGGAAAGCGGCCTGTGCAAGATCCTCGCCGTCGGTCTCGGGAAACACAAGGGGGCCCAGCAGATCCACCGGATTGGGGTGGCGCCGATCCTGGTCGAGACTGCCCGGGTCATCCTGGACAAGGCCCCGGTCCTCGCCGGCGTGGCCGTCCTGGAGAACTCGCGCGACGAGACCATGGAGATCCATGTGGTGCCCCCGGAACAATTCGAAGCCACCGACACCGCCCTCCTGAAGCGGGCCTGGCAGGTCTTCCCGCGGGTGCCCTTCGATCCTCTGGACGCGCTCATCGTGGACGAGATGGGAAAGAATATCAGCGGAACCGGGATGGACACCAACGTCATCGGGATCGGTGGGCGCATGGGCGGCAAGATGACGATGGGGACGCCGGCGGTCGCGACCGTGGTCGTGCTGGGCCTCACACTGGAGGCCCACGGCAATGCCACCGGCATTGGCCTGGCGGACCTTACCACCCGCCGCCTGGTGGATTCTATCGATTATAAATCCACCTATACCAACGTCATCACGACGCGCCTGTGGGCCGGGGGGCGGCTGCCGCTGATCATGGACACCGACAGGGAGGCGATCGAGTTGGCGGTCGGCGATACCCCGGCCGACCAGCTTCGCGTTGTCCGGATCAAGAACACCCTGCACCTGGAGGAGTTGGAGATTTCTGAAGCCTTGCTTCCCGACGCCCGCAAGATCGGATTGACGATCTTAGGCGAGGCGCGGGAGGTGGAGTTCGACGCAGCGGGACGGATTCGACCGTTCTAGCGATCGCCGATCGCCGATCGAGGCCGCCGCAGCGCGGTGGACGGTTGAGGGTCGGCGGCGAGATACACGGGAGAAAAGGACGCGATGGCAAAAGAGAAGCCGGTGATCATCTCGATCAACGATACGCTGTGCAAGGGCGCCGACGGTTGCGGCATCTGCCTGGCCCTGTGCCCCAAGGACGTCTTCAAGGTCGCCGAGCGGCTGACCTCTCGCGGAATCCGTCCGCCGCAGATCGACAAGATCACGGCCTGCACCAATTGCGGCAACTGCATGATCTACTGCCCGGACATGGCGATTGTCGTTCGTCTGGAGGAGGTGCCGGAGGCAGCGGCGGCGGCGCAGGCGGCGGAATGAATATCCTCAAACCGACAACCGACAATGGGCCATCGGATTTGCATTGGCCGGTTGTCGGTTGTCGGTTGTCGGTTTTCCATTGGCTCTTGGCGCGGAGGTCTTGATGGCGAATTCCGCAGTTCTGACCGGGCGACACTTCATGATGGGCAATTTCGCCTGCGCCGAAGGGGCGCTCGCCGCCGGCTGCCGCTTCGCCGCCGGCTACCCGATCACCCCGGCCACCGAGGTGGCCGAGCGGCTGGCCGAACGGCTGCCGGCCGTTGGCGGCACCTTCCTGCAGATGGAGGACGAGATCGCCTCCATGGCCGCCATCATCGGGGCCTCCTGGGGTGGGATGAAGACGCTGACCGCCACCTCGGGCCCCGGCGTCAGCCTGATGCTGGAGAACATCGGGTTCGCCGTCGGCACCGAGACGCCGTGCGTCATCGTCAACGTGATGCGGGGCGGCCCGACCACCGGCATCCCCACCGTGGAACTGCAGGGCGACGTGATCCAGGTCCGGCGCGGCTCCCACGGGGACTACCAGATCATCGCCCTCGCCCCTTCATCGGTGCAGGAGTGCTTCGACTACACCGTGGAGGCCTTCAACCTGGCGGAGCGCTTCCGGACCCCGGTCTTCGTCCTGACCGATGCCTTCCTGGGCCACATGCGGGAGGAGTTGCTCATTCCCGAACCGGCCGCCATCCCCATCGCCGATCGGCGGCTCTTCCCGAAGGGTGTGGACACGGAAAGCCTTCCGGGCTTCCTGGACGAGGACGTGGCCCCTATGCCCGTCTTCGGCCTCGGCCACAAGGCCCACGTGACCTGCTCCTGCCACGACGCCTACGGCCGGCGAAACGTGGTTGACGCTTCCGCCCTGGATGTGTTCATCAAGAAGCTCCACAACAAGATCGAATCCCACCGGGACGAGATCGTCCGGGTCACGCAGGATGTGGACGGGGCCGAGACGATCCTGGTGAGTTACGGCTCCATCTTCCGCTGCGCCCAGGCGGTCGTGGAGGCGGGCCGAGCCCAGGGGCTCAACCTGGGCTGGCTGAAGCTGGGGACCCTCTGGCCGTTCGCGGACAAGGAGATTCGGGCCGTGGCGGAGCGGGCGAAGCGGCTGATCGTCCTGGAGAACAACCTCGGCCAGCTGTTCCACTATGTGCAGGCCGCGGCGGCAGGCCTGGCCCCCGTCAGCTTCCTTCCGCCCCGCGTCCTCGGTGAGATGCACGAGATCGCGGACGTCCTCGCGGCGGTGAAAGAGGTGCGCGCATGAGCCTCGCGACATTCGACCACCCCCTGGCGAAGTACATCCGGCCGTCGGCCAAGAGCACGGCCAACTGCCCAGGGTGCGGCAACGGGATTCTGGCCCAGGGGATCCTCCAGGCGATCGACGAGCTGGGACTCTCCCTGGACGACTTCGTGTTCGTCTCGGGGATCGGCTGTTCGGCGTGGATTCCCAGCCCGAGCTTCTTCGCCGACGTCCTCCACACGACCCACGGCCGGCCCATCGCCTTCGCCACCGGGATCAAGGCGGCTATGCCCGGCAAGCACGTCATGGTGGTGAGCGGCGACGGGGATCTGACGGCCATCGGCGGGAACCACCTGATCCACGCCGCGCGCCGGAACATCGCCATGACCGTCGTCTGCGTGAACAACGGGATCTACGGAATGACCGGCGGCCAGGTGGCACCCACCACCCCCCTTGGCCTCTCGACCGTCACCACCCCGTTCGGCAACGCCGAGAATCCCTTCGACATCTGCAGGCTGGTGGAAGGGGCCGGCGCCTCCTTCATCGCACGCTGGACGACCTACCAGCCGCGTCAGATCGTCAAAACGATGAAGAAGGCGATCCAGAAGAAGGGCTTCGCCTTCGTCGAGGTGGTCTCCCAGTGCCCGGTGGAGTTCGGCCGCAAGACGGGCATGGGGAACTCGGTGCAGATGATGGAACACTACAAGCAGAATTCGGTGGCCATCGCCAAGGCCAAGACCCTATCGGCGGAGGAGCTCCTGGGGAAGATCGTGGTCGGCGAATTCCTCGACACTGACAAACCCGAACTCATCGAAACCATGGCGAAGGTGCGCGCCAAGGCCATGGCCAGCGCGAAGTAGACCGCAAAGACGCCGAGGGAAACCGGAACCACAGATTACGCAGATTTCACAGATTCTTGAGGATTGGAGCCGGCCGTTTCATATCCGTCCCCATTATCTGTGTAATCTGTGAAATCTGTGGTTAAGTGAAATCGGAGGAGCGACGTGAAACGGACGGAGATTCGGATTGCGGGATTCGGCGGTCAGGGCGTGGTCCTGTCCGGTGTGCTGATCGGAACGGCCGCGGCTGTCTCCGATGGGCGCCGGGCGGTCCAGACCCAGTCGTACGGCGCGGCCGCCCGGGGCGGCGGCGCCCGCTCCGAGGTCGTTATCTCGGACGAGCCCATCGGTTACCCGCGCGTCACCCACCCCGACATCATGGTGGCGATGTCGGAGGAAGCCATGAAGAAATACGGGGCGGACATGCGGCCGGGCGCCCTCCTTTTCATCGACAGCGACTTGGTGAAGACCGTCGGCCGCGACGACGTGCGGCGCGTCGGGCTCCCGGTCTCCAACCTGGCCACTCAGGAGCTGGGCCGGACGATCGTGGCCAACATCATCATGATGGGGGTCTTCACGGCCAAGACGGGGGTCGTGAGCGTCGAGGGGATGGAGGCGGCCATCCGGGCGAACGTCCCCCCCAAGACGATTGACCTCAATCTCAAGGCGTTCCGCAAGGGCCTCGAGCTCGCGGCGCAGACGCAGATAGAGGAGCCGGCAAACCATGCGACTGCATGAACACGAAGCGGCGAGATTCTTCCAGCAGGCGGGCGTCCCGGTGCCCCCATTTGCCGTGGCCCGCACCGCGGACGAGGCGGTGGCAGCGCTCGGGCAGGTGGGCCTTCCGGTCGTCCTGAAGGCCCAGGTCCTGGTCGGGTCCCGCGGGAAACACGGCGGCATACTCCTGGCGAGCACGCCGGAGGAGGTCCGCGAGAAGGCGGCGGCTCTCCTCGCCAAAACGGTCCGCGGCCTCGCCGTCGAGTCCGTCATGGTCGCGAAGGCGGTGCCTATCGCGCGGGAGCTCTACGTCGGCGTCACCGTGGACGCCGTCGCCGGGGCCGTCACCGTGATCCTGGGGACGGCCGGGGGGATTGACGTCGAGACGGTCGCCAAGGAGCAGCCCGAGGCCCTCTTCCGGAAGAGCGTGGTCCCACCCGCCGAGTTGCGCGGCCACGAGGGGCGCGCCCTGGCGCGCGAGGCGGGCTTCCGCGGCGACCTGATGGTCAAGATCGCCGACGTCCTGGTGGCGCTGTATCGCGTCTTCCGCAAGAGCGACGCCCTGATCGCCGAGGTGAACCCGCTGGCCGTCACGGCAGACGAGGCCCTCTGGGCCGTGGACGCGGTCCTGGAGGTTGACGACTCGGCCCTCTTCCGCCACCCCGAGATGCCCAAGGACACGCTGGCCCGGATCGAGCACCCGCTGGAGCGGGCGGCCAAGCAGATCGGCGTCTCGTATGTGGACCTGGACGGCGACATCGCCATCATCAGCAGCGGCGCAGGCCTCGGCATGGCCACCATGGATGTGGTCGGCCAGCGCCTCAAGCCGGCCAACTTCCTCGAGACCGGCGGCGGGATCACCGAGGAACTGATGTACAAGACCACCTCCCTGGTCCTCCAGAAGCCGGGCCTGCGCGGCCTCCTCATCAACCTCTACGGCGGGATCAATCCCATCCACGAGGGCGCCAAGGGCATCGTCCGGGTCCTCAAGGAGCAGCAGGTGACGTTCCCGGTCGTGGCCAAGGCCCTGGGGAATCGCCAGGAAGAGACCTGGGCCACGCTGAAGGAAGCCGGCGTCATCATCGTGACCGACATCACCACCGAGGCGGCCGTGGACGCGCTCTGCGCCGCGCTGGGTGCAGTCCATTGACCATGGTGGATGATAGACGAAATCAGCGGCCCTTCATGGTCTATCCTCCATCGTCCATCATCGCCCTCACTGGAAGGAATGGCTCATGAGTATCCTTCTGAACAAGACCACCCGCGTCCTGGTCCAGGGCATCACCGGAAAGATCGGCCAGGCCCAGACCAAGTGGATGAAAGAATACGGCACGACCATCGTGGCCGGCGTCACCCCCGGGCGGGGCGGCGCCACCGTCGAGGGCGTCCCCGTCTTCGACGGCGTGGCCGAGGCGGTGAAGGAGACCGGGGCGGAGGCCTCCGTCTTCTTCGTCCCGGCCCGCGCCGTCAAGGACACGGTCTTCGAGACGCTGGAAGCCGGGATCAAGCTGGTCGTAGTGGTAACCGAGCACGTCCCCGTTCATGACACCATGGAGATGCGGGCCGAGGCGCGGAAGGTCGGGGCCACGCTCCTCGGCCCTACCACCCCCGGCATCCTGACCGTGGGCGAGGCCAAGATGGGCATCATCCCGGGGAACCTATTCCCCAAGGTAGGCGGCCGGGCCGGCGTCATTTCGCGCAGCGGCACCCTGGCCTATGAGGTCGGCGGAATCCTGGCCAAAGCCGGGACGGCGCCCAGCACAGTCGTCGGCATGGGCGCGGACCCCGTTGTCCTGACCGATCTGGCGGACATCCTGAAGTTCTTCGCCGCCGATCCGGGAACCGACTTCGTCACGATCGTCGGCGAGGTGGGCGGCATCCAGGAAGAACTGGCGGCGGACTACATCGCAAAGGACTTCAAGAAGCCCGTCATCGCCTACATCGCCGGGCGCAACACCCCGGAAGGCAAACGTATGGGCCACGCCGGGGCGATCGTCCAGCGCGGCATGGGCAGCGTCCAGAGCAAGGTCGCCGCCCTGGAGAAGGCCGGCGCCCTCATCGCCAAGATCCCCGCCGAGATCGGTACGCTGGCGCGCCGGCTGTCGGGAGCGTCGGCATAGACCTGCATGCTGTGGAAGGGGCTGCACCCTTCGCAAATACCCGCCACACGGAGGAAGAGTCATGAAGCGCACGATCTGGGCGCTCGGTTTCGTTATCCTGGCCGTTGCGGGGGTAGTTCCCGCCTCTGCGGAGGCCGCGTACCCCGACAAGCCGATTCAGCTCATCATGCCGTACGCGGCGGGCGGCTCGACTGACCTCTTGGCCCGGGCCCTGGCGCAGTTCGGCCCGAAGTATTTTCCACAACCCCTGGTGGTGGTGAACAAGGCGGGGGGCGGCGCGATCCCCGGCCGCGTGGACGTGGTGAGGGCCCGACCCGACGGCTACACGGTGCTCTTCGGCTGGGGCTCGGGGGAAGACTTGGTGGTGCCCCACCAGCGGAAGCTGCCCTACGACGTCTTCAACGATTTCGAGGTCGGCCCCCGGCTCTCCATCCATTCGGTCATCATGACGGTGCCCGCCAGCTCGCCCCACAAGACGCTGGCCGAGTTCGTGACCTGGGCCAAAACCAAGGAGTACGTCACGGCGTCGGTCTCCACCAAGGGGGCCTCCGTGGACATCACCATGCAGATGTTCGCCAAGGCGGCCGGTTTCAAGCTGACCAGCATCCCTGGCTCCGGCAGCGCGGATGCCCTCAACAAGATCCTGGGCGGCCATGTCGACTGTAGCGGCCAGCTGCCCTCCGACGTCCTGCCCCACATCAAGGCGAACCGGCTCCGGGTCCTGGCCGTGGCGCTGGATCGGCGCGACCCAGCCCTGCCCGAGGTGCCGACCTTCCGCGAGCTCGGCTACAACGTGGTGACGGCCGGCTCCGTCAAGGGCGTGGCCTTTCCCAAGGGCACGCCGAAGGAGATCGTGACCTATTGGGACAAGAAGCTCAAAGAGGTCGCCGAGGACGCCGAGTTCGTGAAGATCCTGAAGGACATCGGTCAGCCCGTCCTGTATCTTCCGTCCGAGGAATACCGTGTCTGGGCCAAGGCGGCCTTCGAACAGTACGGGAAACTGATCAAGGAATTCGGCCTCGAGACGCAGTAGCCTAAGGTCGGTACCCACATCGCCAAAACCCCAGCCGAGGTCGAAGAGATCGCCAAGAAGCTGAAGTGCGCGCGCCGGCGCGGCTGTTCTAAACCGCCGCGCGCCCGGACGTGCGAGCGGCAACGAAGAAAGGGGCGAAACAATGGCCACTGTGCTCTTCATGGTGAAGATCCGGCTCCCGAAGGAAATCGAGGTGGAGTTCAACAAATTCTACGAGGAGGTCCACGTTCCCGACGTCCTCGCCTTCCCTGGGGCGGTAAGCTTCCGCCGCTACCGCGCGATTCTGGGTGAGGACCATTTCCAACTCCTCTCCGCCATAGAGTTCAAGGACGAGGCCGCCCTCCAGCGCTTCCTGGACTCCGACTACCGTAAGCAGATCAGCGACAAGATCGACGCTCGGTGGGCCACCGTCCTGGACCGCCAGCGCTCCGCCTGGGAGCAGATCTGGCCGTAAACGCCAACGGCGAAGAGGTGCTCTTCACCAAACACTGCGCGTAGTCAGACGGGGATGGGTGCGCTACGTTCGGACAACCCTCCCGCTGGTGAAGGACTGGCGTACGGGTAAGCACTCCTGTATTCTAAATCGCGAAAGCTGGTAAGACGGCGGCAAGTCCATAGCCCACCGAAGTCGTCCGGCCTATCGGACGAGTAAGGTCGAGACGACGCGGGGGCGTCGTTTGGCCCGCGCGTGTTGCGTGCCTATCCGAAACGACTGCTTCATACTGCCACGCCACCGTCCTCGCAAGGAGCACTCATGAGTCCGATTTCTCCCGACAGAATACGGGACGGAATACGGGACGTTGCATCCTATGACGCCTCGCCATTCGAGAGGAGGCACCGCAACTCTCCGGCGGCCAGTGCCCGTCGTCGGACCGCCTTCGGGATCGCACTCGAGTGGACGCCGAGCGACGGCTGTCCTCCCGGTCTATGTCACCCCGGAAGATGACGTGGCGCTCCGGCCCCCACACCATCACATGGTGCAGGGTCTCCGGGGCATCCAACCGGGCCTGGCGGGGCATGATAGCGAAAAGCCTTACCATGATCGGACAGATCATGCGACGTATTGCGTTATGAAGATCCACAGATGTCAGCCATGCCCCGTTTTCTAGTATGCGTCGGGATAGAGATAGCGCCCTTTCTCACCAGAGGATTTCTCCTCTTCCACCTGTACCCTGTACTTATTGGCGTAAGGGTCCTTTCGGATGCCAGTAACTTGCCAGGATACTTTCAAGCCCTCTTTGCCTCCGGCTATGGAAAAGCTATTATTTTTGATTTCCTCCGAAATAAAGACCAATGCGCTGCCTCCAATACAGGTGAGCTGGTATCGAAAATCCCTGTTCAGTGCCTCGAACCACTCCGGCAGGACAACAACCGCCTCTCCTTTGGAATCCAGGGTCGCTATTCCATCATAGATGTTCTTCATATCCGGACTCTCAACAAACGAGTGAAACAGGTTCTTGTTGAGCGGATCCAGGGGATGATCTATTTTGAAGTGTCCGCTTGGCTTACTTATGCCACGAGTTACTATCAGATATGGCACAGTTATCGTCCCAGCGACATCCAAAGTGGAATTCGGGCTGGACGTCCCAATGCCCACATGGCCGGAAGGGGTGATCGACAAGCGAGCCGTATTGCGCGTATAGAAATCAATTCCGTTCTGGTTGCCGCCTGCCGAACGCTTCGATGAAATTCCCTCTTGTCCTGCGCCAAAAACGATCGCGCCCAGACCAAGAGTACCGTTATTCGTGTTTCCCTGATCAATTTTGATGCCTGATTGCAGACTCATGCCCCCCTGCACACTCAACATCTCTGGGGGTCTCATTGTTCCTATTCCCAGGGGGCCACTCATATACACCATCCCGTTGAATGCTCCGGCTAACGCCCCGTTAGCCTGTATGGCTGGACCCTTCCCGTCGGTGGAAGCACTCAGCGCTGCGGCTGAACTGGCTGCATTATTCACCTGGAAGAGTCCTGCCCTGCCCGTGCCATAGCTCTGAGCCAGCAGAGCGTCGGATGGGTTGTTTCCGTCTCTCGCGTTTATTGCTGAGAATACTCCTGCCCTGCCGGCGTAGGTGGAGATTGTGAAAGCGTCGCCTCCCCCGTATTCCGCTTTGTAGGGGAGAACCAGGCCTGACGGAGTAACTTGAGTCAAGGATGGTGAAGCCGTCAAGAATGTAAATGCCACGAAAATTCCGCACAGAACCCCTATTGACTTCCTGTCCATGATAATTCCCTCGCTTGAAGTGTATCGGTCAAAGTAACCGACCGAACTTGCGGTGAAGTGGAGCATCCGCATCAACGATCAATGGCGGGTCGGCTTCCGGTTTGGAGGCGGCGACGCCTTCGACGTGGAAATCACGGACGGTGATAGGATATTGGTGAAAGGAATTCGCTTTTGGCGCCGGCGCGAGGATTGCGCTCTCGCCGTCCCGTGAGCTCGCCGGCGGTGCCGAATCGCGACTCGCGCGCGCATCCTTGGCCGCCGGGCGGGAGTATCGGGTGCACCGGGGACGGGTGTCAAGGGCGAACGGAGGGAGCCGGGGCGACGGGGAGCGAACGCCCGCGGCGAGGAGGATGCCGAACAGCAGGAACTACCTCTACGCGGCGAGCAAGGCGAGGGGTGGGCTATGCCTGCGCGCAGGCCAGAGCCCGAGGGGGTCAGGATCTTCGCGATGACGTCGGGTTGTTCGACGAACGCGATGAGCACATCGCCCCCGCGCAGCGCGGGCAGACCAGGGGATCCACTTCGTGCACCTGCGTGATCAGGCGCGCCCAGGCACGCTTTGCGGCAGCGCCCGAGACTTCGGTGGATTGGCCCGGGTCCTGCGCCCACCCGCTCTCTCGGGAGAATGGGAAGGATCGATCCCTCAGTTCGGCCCCCCGCAATGGTGAATCAGGACTGGGATCTTCGATTTTGAGAGCACCTTCGTGGCGATGGTGCCAAACAGGTTTCCAACGATACCGGGTTTCCCGTGCGTTGAAATGAAGATGAGGTCGCAACCCTTCTCCTTCGCGACGCGAAGGATGCCGTCCACAGGAGATTCGCCCTCGATTCGCACCGTTTCGCACGGAACATTGAATGCAGCGCACATCTCTTTCGCCACTTCGAGCGCTCTCTCGGAAACCTCCCGTTTCGCCTCCTCAGCCTCGGCGAGCGCCGCCTTTGCCGCTTTGCCTTCCGAAGGCTTCGAGAGTACGTCCGGGTGATAGGCCTCCATGAGTTCGCGGGCGCTGAGCCTGCCTGTGATGTGAACCGCTGTCAGCTTGGCGCCGAGCTCATTGGCCAGGACTATACCGTGACAGGTTCCGAACTTACATTTTCCCAATCCGTCAGTTGGCAGCAAGATATTCCTGTACACGATGGACCCTCCTCTTGCCTACTAGTGCGCTTCTCCCGGCAGAATCCGATCACATACCGATCGCACGTGAACGGTGATCGAAGCTGCCAATGGGTGCCGGCGCCACGCGGGGTCGATTCACCGCTTCGGGAGCCTGACTAAGGGCCGTTCCGCGCCTTGCGGGCGGTCCCCAACGTGCTGGGGGGAGTATCTGACGCTTAGGAACACAATGTCAAGGGCCAGGTGGCTCGGACGCAATTGGCTCGGACTGTTCACGCACGATCCGGGAAGCACCTGGAACGCACGACGAATGCCAAGGTACAAATGGCCAAACCGACTGGCGACGCCTGACGCTCTGTCGCTCTTGTGGTTTCCCGGTGGCAACAGCCTTGGGCATTGCGCATTGGGATGTGGCCATTCCCGCAGTACTCGCGAACCCTGTTGTTGAATACGGCGGGTGAGGCCGGCTGTGGCTTTCAGCGCCTCATGTCCAATAGAGCCACAATTCCTTGCAGGCTGTGGCTGTCGGCGTACGCCCTTCTTACGATCTACAGGACTTCTCCGCCTCGCAATATACCGCCGCGGCCGCGTCCACGCCGGAACCGCGGGGGAGCTTCACCTGCTCGGCGGCGAGGGCGGCTTCCAAAGCGATCAGGGTGATCAGGTGGGTGAAAGGAATTCGTTCTTTGGCGCCGGCGCCAGGTGTCGCAGCGGAACCTCGCGAATCCCTTGGTGAAATCACCACAGGTGAGGAATCTCTCGACGAACCGGCTGATCACTGGGCGATAGAAACCGTACTGCGCCTGATACCGCGGGCGTAGTTCGCCTCGAATGCGGCGAAATGCGTCTGCACGCACTGGTAGAGGGCTGATGCCTTGGGGTTGCGCGGCTTGTACGCCCCGGTGACCATCCCCGCCCCCGTGGTGGAAGCAAACTATTCACGGAGGGTGCCAAGCGAGGGCTCTGAGCATACGGCACACCCACCCCCCAGCGCTAGCCAGGGCGTGCGACGGCATCTCCGTTTTGGGTTGCCCACTGCACCGAAGGAGGCGAGGCGTGCTCAGGGGGCTCCGCGATGCAACTCAAAGCAGGTGTTGGGCCAGGTAGCGTTGCGGTTCTTTTCTGCTCGCGAAAGGGCTCGAGGGAACTTTGACGCCGGCAGAGACGGAGCGTACGACGGAGAGAGGTCACTATGGTATACTCCTTCGCGCCGCCGTCATCATGCCTAGGCGTTAAGAGGGGGTTACGGTGTTTGATCGAATAACATTTGACCCACAGATTTTTGGGCGGGCGTGCATTCGAGGGATGCGGATCCCTGTGTCGGTTATTGTTGGGCAGGTGGCCCACAGGGCACCACTCGAGGAGATTCTGTTAGGATTCCCGGATCTTGAACATGAGGATGTCCAACAAGCCCTTGAATACGCAACCTGGCCGGCACAGGAAGAACTCCGGGTATCCTGAGGGTAGTTCATGAGGTTTCTGGCGGACATGGGTGTTGATATTCGCGTCGTCCGATGGCTTCGCGATGGCGGCCATGATGCTGTCCAGGTGATCGTTTTTCGTCTTCGTATTACACGCGCATTGCACGTCATCGATCGACTCGCTACCGTCCTTGCGCAATCAACCGTGGCACCGGCGCGAGGGGCGGTGATTTCGCTCGAAGAGTCCCGCTACCGCATCCGATTCCTCCCCATCGGCTCCACCGAGCGGTAGCCCCAATCCTCTCCGCTCGGGGAATATGTGCGCGTTGAATGGTCGCCGATTTCTCTCACTCAGATGCGAGGCCCAGCCATGAGCCCTATCCCTCCTGAAATGCTCGCCCGATTCGCTCGACTCCCCCGGAATCCTGCCGAGGTGTGGCAGGGTGGCGCTGTTCGAATCCCTGCCTGGGTCGAGAATGGACCGGACGGGAAGCCGTACCGCCCCTGGGGCGCTTTTTGGGTCAGCCTGCGTACAGGGATCGTGCACGAGAAGTCGGATTCCAGCGGTGGCATTCCGGCGCCCGCCTTGATGTTGGAGGGACTGCTGGAATTCGGCCTCAAGCGAGAACTGGCCGGGTGCCGGCCGAGTCGCATCGAGGTCGCCGACGAGGCGCTGGCCACGTACTTGCGCGGCGCACTGGTAAACGCAGGGATCGCCGTGTCCGTGACCAAGGACCTCGCCGCCCTCAAGGACGTCCTGGCTCACCTCGCCGAACACATGAGCGGAAAGCCGCTCCCGCCGGGCGCGATGGACGGGGCCGGCGTGACGGTTGACCGCGTGCGGGCTTTTGCGGCCGCCGCGAGCGACTTTTATCGCGCCGCGCCGTGGCGGCATCTGTCCGACGAGGACCTGGTCCATGTCGAGAGTCCGGTCGCCGCGGGCCTCCGCCATCTGACGGTACTCGGCGGTGCAGGGGAGACCTTCGGGCTGGGTTTTTACGAGACGCCGGAAGACTTCGAAAGCCTCTTCGATGCGCGCGATCCCGAAGAGTATTTCGAGCAGCGGGGCAAGTGGGCGGTTCTGTACGGCCCCATCATGGATCTGTCGCTCCATGACGCTGACCTGTGGGAGGAACACGCCCTCCCGGCGGCCGGCGATCAGGCGTATCCCGTGGCGGTCTGGTTCGGCCCCGGCGGAGAGATCCGTCGACCCGACGCCGGAACCCTCGCCGATCTGGAGGGCCTCTTGCTGGCCCTGGCGGCGACCGGCGAGGACGAGATGGACCAGGGCCGCTGGTCCAAGGAGGTCCGGACCTCCGACGGGCCAAAGACGGTCACGCTGTGTCTCCCCGAGCTTCTCGAACCGTTCGACGCACCACCAAAGACGCGGCCGGGCCGCATCCCCGACCGGCGGGCCATGGAACGCGTGACAACCGACATCGAGCGGTTCATGGCCGCATCCAATTTCCGGAGTGTGGAGGAGGCGAACGCGGCGATCCAGGAGCGCTTCGTCGGACGCCCCGCGGACGCGATGCCGTCCACCGCCACGACGCCGCTGGAGAAGGCGCAGGAGCTCATGTACCGCGCATTCGATTCGCGCGGGCGACGGCGGATCCAGCTCGCCCGGAAGGCGTTGCAGGTGTCGCCGGACTGCGCCGACGCCTACGTTCTGCTGGCCGAAGAGGCGGTCACCCCCGAAGCCTCACTCGATCTTTACCGGCAGGCGATCGCTGCCGGCGAGCGTGCCATCGGACCAGACATCATGCGGGATCAGGTCGGCCATTTCTGGGAAATCGGAACGACGCGGCCCTACATGCGGGCAAGGATGGGGCTTGCGCACTGTCTGCAAGAGATGGAACGGGCGGACGACGCGATCGGCCACTACCAGGAACTACTCCGCCTCAATCCCAATGATAACCAAGGCGTCCGGGATGTCCTGCTCCCGTTACTGCTCATCACAGGGCACAACACCGAGGCGGGCGCCCTGCTCGATCAATATGCGGACGACGCGAGCGCGATATGGAAGTATGGATGGGCCCTGTGGACATTCCGGCAGAAAGGGGATAGCCCGGCGGCCCAGGAGCGGTTGCGCGAAGCGATCAAGATCAACCGGCACGTCCCCAAGTATCTGACCGGCAGGGCCGAGATGCCCGAAATGCTCCCGGATTCCTACGCCTTCGGCAGCGCAGAAGAGGCGATGCTGTGCGCGGACGACCTGGGCGAGGCCTGGCGGCTGACGCCAGGGGCCGACCGCTGGCTCTTGACCTTTGCCCCAAAGCCGAAGACCGGCGCCCCCAAACGCCGACGCCGGTGAGTGCCAGTCGGGTGATGATCATGCGGCGGTTAGGCCGCCGTCCACCACGAACGTCTGACCGGTGATGTAATCGGCCTTGTCGGAAGCCAGGAAGACCACGAGATTGGCGACATCCGCGGGAGTGCCGAATCTTCTCATCGGGATTGCATTGAGCAGCAGCTCCCCTGCGCGCTTCCGCACGCGCACGGTCATCTCTGTCTCGATCACGCCGGGGAGGACCGCATTGACCTGGATGCCCTTTCCGGCAAGTTCCACGGCGCATGCCCGCGTAAACGAGACGAGTCCGCCCTTCGCTGCGGCGTAATTGACCTGTCCGCGTCCGCCCTTGATCGCGCTCACAGACGAGATGTTGATGATCTTCCCCGCATGGTTCGGCAACATCATCTCAGCGGCGAACTTGGTGCAGAGGAACGCCCCCCGGAGGTTGAGGCCGAGAACCTTTTCCCAATCAGGGAGTCCCATGCTCAGCAACAGGTTGTCCTTGATGACGCCGGCATTGTTTACGAGGATGTCGAGCCGCTTGCAGACCTTCCTGACGTAACCGAAGAGCGCCTCGACTCCCTGGGGGTCCCCGATATCCGCCTGGACGATCTCGGCTGCACCGCCGGCGGCGATAATCTCCTCCTGAATCTTGACGGCTTCGTCGCGCGATCGGTGGAAGTTGATGATCACCCGCGCTCCGGCCTGCGCCAGGAAAATGCCGGTCTCCCGCCCGATGCCGCGCGACCCCCCGGTCACGAGGGCGGTCTTCCCGGTCAGGTCCAGTTTCATGCGTCCTCCTTCCGGTATTTCTTCACGATGATCGTCGCGTTCTGGCCGCCGAATCCGAATGAATTGGTCAGGGCTGCGTTCACGATGTGCCGCCTGCCGACGTTCGGCACGTAATCGAGGTCGCACTTCTGATCCGGCTGGCTGAGATTGATCGTCGGGTGGATCTCGTCGCGCTGAACGCTCAGGATGGTATACACGAACTCGGGAGCGCCGGACGCCGCGAGCGTGTGGCCGATCATGGACTTGCTCGAGCTGACCGGGATCTGGTATGCGCGTTCGCCGAAAACGTTCTTGATCGCGAGCGTTTCGACGACGTCGTTCAGCTTCGTGCTGGTCCCATGGGCGTTGATGTAATCGATCGCGTCGATGCCGAGGCCTGCGTCGCGGAGGGCGGCGATCATGGACTGCGCGGCCCCCCGTCCGTCGGGATGCGGCCGGGTCAGCCGGTAGGCGTCGAGCGACGCGCCGTATCCGGCCACCTCGGCATAGACCTTCGCGTTGCGCCTCAGGGCATGCGACTCCTCTTCGAGCATCACGACCGCAGCACCTTCCGCCATGACCAGACCCGATCGCTTCCGGTCGAAAGGGCGGCAGATGGCGGCAGGTTCGTCTCGGGACGTCGAGGCCGCCGTGACCAGGAGGAAGAAGACCAGCCCGAGGGGATTCATCATCGTCGCTGTGCCGCCGACCGCCATGATGTCCGCATCGCCGCGCTGGATCGCACGGTACCCGATGCCGATCGCCTGGTTCGCGGACGCGCAGGCGGCGGTCACCGTCGCGTTCATGCCTGAGAAACGATACTTCGTTGCAATCAGCGACGCAGGGCGATGCGACACGTGCCGCATGAGGGATTCCGGATGCACGGCTGACAGTTCCCTGCTGAAGCGCAGCAGGTTGAATGTGCGGTCTGGGTCAACCCAGCGACCGACATCCTCCAGGCGGCTGACGCCGATTTCCGAGGCCAGGGCCACGCCGGCCCGGCCATGCTCGATCGTGCCGTCGGACAAGGCGGCATCCTGGTGCGCCTCCTGCGCCGCCCAGAGCGCAAGGAGGGTCATGCGCTCTTCGCCGGCAGCGGCGTCGTCCCGAAACGTCTCTTCGATCGTCCGCCAGTCCTCGCCACGGAGCGCACCCGCAGCGCGGATCAGAGAGCTGTCGGTAGCAGGATGCGAGAGCCTTCGGATGCCTGATTCGCCGTTCATCAGGCGTCGCCAGTTCCCGTTGACCGAGAGTCCAAGGCAGGTGGCAAGACCGAGGCCGGTGATGACGACCTTCCGCCGGTTCATTGCTGGTCAGTCCTCATTCCGCTGTAATAGGCGAATCGCCTCGCAAGCTCCTCGGGGTCGACCCGGTCGCTGTGGCCATAGATGATCCGGCCCACGGAGGCGATCTCCCTGCCGGCAGAGACCATGCGCGCCCTTCCGAGCGAATCGCGTTTCGAAGTAGAGATCAGCTCGCCGTGGATCTCGGCGCTGAAACCGGGACGCAGCCGGGGAGTGATGCGCACATCCTCGACGAGTGCAAGGAAAGTGGAAAGCCGGAAGTCGTAGGAGTAGATGATCAGCCACCCGACGAGCTGCGCCATCGCCTCGATGAGGAGCGGACCGGGCACGGAGGGAGTTTGTGCGAAATGCCGGTTGAGGAACTCCTCGGTCAGGGAAAAACACTTGACACCGACGATCGATTTTCCCTTCGTGATCTGCGCGACTGAATCGAAGAGCAGGAATCTCATGGCATTCTCACCGCAGGCTCTTCTCGATGATCAGCGAGACTGCCTGGCCCTCCGAACTCCGGCAGTTGATCATGATCCTGTGGAGAGGCGCATGCAATGCGGAGCCGAGCACCAGATTGAAACGCACCGAGGCGTCGGGGCGCCGGGTATGCAGCGTCGCCGGGACGGTGTTGTGCGTCAACATCGAGATCCCGGTGATCAGGTCCACGACAGGCGCAGCGGCCAGCAGATGCCCCAGCGATCCCTTGGATGAAAACACGGGAAGTCGGCCGATCTCGCCGGAGAACACCATCTGGAGCGCCTCGATTTCACGGGCGTCCCCTTCGCGTGAGCCATCTCCGTGGGCGATGACCGCGTCGATCTGCTGCGGGATCACACCGGCCGACCGGAGGGCCTGCTCCATCGCTACGGCGATTGCCGTCGCCGTCGGGCTCGTCGCACCGTCCTGGTGTTGACAGGCCGCGCCGACGCCGGAGAGTTCCGCCAGCGGCGCGGCACCGCGGGCGCGCGCGCTCGACAGGAGTTCGAGGCCGACGACACCGCAGCCCTCGCCCAGGACGGTTCCCGTGCGCTCGGCATCGAACGGCCGAGGAAGCTGCTCCTCGCTCCCGTCGCCGGACGCCAGCAGTCCGGCGAGGCTCATGCGCGCGAGGCTGAGGGGGCTTATGGTCTCGCTGACTCCCGCGGCGAAGGCGATGCCTGATCGCCGTTCGCGGACCGACAGCATTGCCTCTCTCACGCTCAGGCCGCCCGAGTCCGCATGGGGGGAGAACACCGTATTGTCGCCCTGAATATCGAGACCGATCGCAACCAGGCAGAAACTGACGTTGTTCAGCATCGACAATGGCCAGAGGGGGTGGATTTCCTGGAATCCCTCCGAAAAAAAGGTGTCGTAGTCGATGCTGCGGTCGGGGTTGAGCGACTTGAGCACTGCCGGAAGAAGGTCGTTGACCTCATAATCGACCATACCCATTCCAGCGAAAAACCCGATTGCCTCCGACGGGAGAGACGGGGAGGGAAGCCCGGCATTGGTAAAAGCGTCGCGCGTGGCCTTGCCGAGCATGTACGAGTGGGTCCGCATGATACGGGTATCACGGGGGTCGATGCCGGACTCGTCCTTATTCAGGTCAACCACCTGGGCGGCAGCACACCGGAATCCTCGGGCATCGAAGCCCGCGATGGAGCGGACGCCACTCTTTCCTGAGATGAGCGCATCCCACACCGCGTCCTGGCCGATGCCAAGGGAGCAGACGACTCCGGCGCTCGTTATGACGACAGGGTCGGTCATCACACGCCCCGCAGCGACCGAAGGGACGATGGTTTACTCATCATATCCGCCTATCCACAGACAGGTGCTCTGACCGCCGAGACCGAACGAGTTCGAGCGGGCCCTGCGGTGACCCTTCCGACGGGACTCCTTCGGACCATCGTCGAGATCGCGCGTCGTTTCAGGGAATTCGTAATCGCTCGCGGGCAGGATGATCGAGCGGTTGATGCCGATAAGTGTCATGGCATGAAGAGAAAGGGAATGAGTGATCGGAGTTCGCCTTTGGGGCCGCGGGACGATGCGGCTGTCGGCGCCCCGCGGGCCCGTCGGAGTCGCGCGACCCCTGCCCTCCGCGCGCCCCGCCCGGTGTCCCCCCGGACACCGGGCGGGAGTATCAGGCGCGCAGGAGGCTGGTGTCAAGGCCAAACTGGGGTCACCCATGGTGGAGGGTGTCCGGCGCATCGGGACGCGGCTGACGAGGCGTAACGACTCGGAGGGCACCACGAGGGGACCAGGAGACAGAAGGCATGCCGTCCCGGATTATCGCTTGCGGGGAGAGGTCGACGTGCAAGCGCGCAACGCGAGCAAGTCGGGTGCGGCGCATCTCCAATCGCCTGCGTGTTTCGAAGCGCCGCCTCACCGCCTCGCGACGTGCTTGACCTCGTTGAGCACGAAATTGCCGACGCGCTTGCCGCGGTTGCGCAGGAAGCGCAGCAGGCCGGCATCGACGAAATAGGTCAGCAAGATTGAATCGCGCGTCTTCACTTGGCCGCCGACCGGGTCGGCCGAATGCCAGGTGTTGTCGCCGACCGCGAAGGCATAGCCCGAGTTGGGCGCGAACCTCATCTGCGTCGCCTTGGGCATGCTGCCGTCGGGCAGAACGTCGTGGAAGATCGTGCCGATATTCGTGTTGGCGGCATCGGGCGGCAGATAGAACTGCACCGTAATTCCCTTCCAGTGCGTATCGGTATGCGGCGTGATGCGGTAGCCGGGAATGTCGCGTGTGAGCACCGGAATCGGGTACATGCCGACGTCGGCGCAGCCTGCGCCGAAGCGCCGCTCCAGCCCCGGCGTGAGTCGACGGACAAAGGCATTCTGCACCGCTGCGGAGCAGAGCGCACGGCCGACGAGGTCCCACAGCGCACGCTTCTCGCCCTGAAGGTGCCGGGTGTATTCCGGAAACAGGTCGATCTTGACGCGGGTGGATGAGCCATCGGGCAGCAGGTTGGCGCCGCGACGGCCGGGCAGCGGCCGGTAGTCAGCCGCAACCGGCATCAGGCGGATGATCGAGGCATAGATGTCCTCGGGAAAGATGCGATCGAACTCAAGGTGAAAAAACGGCTTCTCGACCGCCTTGCCGGCCTCGATGGAGGCGACCACGTAGTCGGTAAGCTTTTCGACGTCAGGCCGAGGAGCCATAACACACCTTTCCGCTATTCATTTGGTTCCGTCCGCCGGGAGTCGCGCGACGATCCGCGCCGCAACGCCGGCAGGGACCCGGCCCGCCGCTCGAAGTCAGCCCCGGAAGCGCTCTTCAGGTGAGAGGCCGCGCCTCCAGGATGATGGGAAGTATCCGACGGCCTGGACTTGGGTGTCAACAGGAAAGAGGCGGGACCGCGGCTCGGCCGCAGATCAGCACGCGCGGTCCCCGCGGCGGCCGCCGGCCATCTGTTCCGTCTCGAGGCCCCGAAGTTCGGCATCGCCCTGGGCCTCGCCATGCAGCAGGCGTGCGGTCTCCTGGCCTGGGCGAGCGATCACACGGAGAACTCCCGTCCGTTCAATCCGGGCCTGGCGGCGCGAAACGGCGCGACCGCGGCCTACCCGGCCTCCCTCGGCTTCGGCGGCCCTCCGACGCCCTTCGAAGGCAAGTACGACGCCTTTACCGCCTTCTCGGGCGAGCGGCACCCCGAGGCGCCGCTGTCCGACTGGGGAACCCATTTCTATCTGCCGGAATTCGCGTACAAGCTGTACTCGAGCTGCTCCTTCACCCACCCTGGCCTGGACGCGCTTCTCAGCTTGGCGCGAGAGCACAGCCTCAAGGCTGCCGACGTGCGGGAGATCGTGTTGCGCTTCCCAACCTCCGGAAAGCACATGATTGACAACAACGAACTGAAGTCCCATTGCGCCCAATACATCCTCCCCATCGGCCTGGTCTTCGGCCAGGTGATGATTGACGACATCCTGCAGGATCGGAAGAAGAACCCCGAAGTCGCACGTTTGAGCGAAAACACCCGGATGGCAGCCGACCCGGAGTTGGAGAAACACTGGCCCGAACGTTACGCCTCTATCGTCGAGGTGACCACGACCGACGGCCGGCGCCTCGCCTGCCGCGTGGATCACGCCAAGGGCACGATGGAGAACCCCCTCACGCCCGAGGAGATCCATCAGAAGTACCTGAAGCTCGCCACGACCGTCACGACGACCGCTCACGCCGAGAAGATCGCTGCCCTGGTGGCCCGGATCGAGCGCGCGACGGCGGCTCGGGATCTGGCCGCGCTTCTGCGGAATCTCGGGCGACGACGGGCGGCCTGAAATCCGGACCGAAAACACGAAGAGCCCCGGGGGCCTGGGCTCTTCGTATCTGTGGCTGCAACCTGGATTCGGGATCCGCCCGACCGTTCCTCGGTACTCTATTTCAACTGCGAAAACTCGGTCGGCGAGAGGATCTTGTTGCTCTGGCTGACGATCGCGGCGCGCAGGCGCGGCACGATCTCGGCGCGGCGGGGGTCCTTGAACCATGCCCCCCACTTCGCCTGACGCTCGTTGAGATCGTTGAACGCCCACAGATGCACGACCTCGTTCAGCGTCCCGATGTCGGTGGTCCAGAAGCCGACCGGTTTGATCCCGTGCTCGGCGAGCAGGGGTAGAAGTTTTGTCCGGATGAGGTCCAGGTAATCCCCCATCCCGCCCACGGCAAGTTGATAGGTACGCAGTTCGTAGATCATCGCGCGCTCCTCTCTGGTTGTGTTGGGGTGCACCCGATTGAAGAGCCCTGCGCCAGGGCTCGAGGCGCCTCCACTCCGCTCTCGGCTCTCGGCGCTAACCTCCCGGCTCCCCGATCCCGATCCGCTCGGCGTACGTGCGGTCAACCGCCACGGACTCGACCGGGTTCCGCAGGATGCCGATCCCCTCGATCTCCGACTCGATGACGTCGCCGGGGAAGATCGGACCCGCCATGGGGCTCGCCGTGGTGATGAGGTCCCCCGGTTCCAGCGTCCAGAACGTCGAGACGAAGGCCACGATGTCGTCGAAACGGAAGATCATGTTTGAGGTATTGGACTCCGCCTCGACCTTCCCGTTCCGGCGTCGCAAGATGCGTAGATTGTAGAGATCCTTGGGCATCTCGTCGGGGGTCACGATCCACGGCCCCATCGGCCCGTAGGTATCGATGGACTTGCCCCACGGCTGGTACTCGCGGCTTGTGGCCTCCAGGGTCCGTCCGGTGATGTCATGGAAGATCGTGTAGCCTGCGATGACTTCCAGCGCACGCTCCTTCGGCACGGCCTTGCACCGCTTGCCGATCACGCACGAGAATTCGTACTCGTGATAGGCCTCGCCGTAGCCCCCGGGAATCCGCACCGGATCGTCCGGACCCACCACGCAGGACGGCGCCTTGAGAAAGATCAGCGGAACGGCCGATTTGGCCAGACCGATGACTTGACGGTAGTCCTCGTAATTTACGCCGGTGCACACGATCTTGGGAGGACGGGGGACCGGGGCGCGCAGGGGGAGCTGGTCGAAACCGAATACGGCGCCGGGCAGGTCATATTTGAGGTCAACGGCGTACTGCAGCGCACGCCGCGCAGCCGCCATGGCCTCGTGGCCACCCCGCAGAAAGCCAAGCATGTCAGGCGGCAGCGTCCGGTCGGCCACGGCCGCCGGCTCGCCCTCTCCGGCCTCGACCAGCGCGGCGGCGAGGGCGGCATTCAGGTCAATCAGCCGACCGTCCAGCACGGCGCCGACACGGTCCCGACCGCATAGGTCAAAGGTGACGAGCTTCATCGGTTGCCCCTTGTCAACTGGTCAATTTGTGTCATGACCTGCATGCGGCCACTCCGAGTCGACTGATGGACTCATTGACCGCTCGACTGCTCCAACGCGGCGAGCTGCGCGGCTTCCTGCTTGAGGGCAGCGCGCTGACGGCGAACGGCCACGATGGTTGTAAAGGCCGCCAGGGCCAAGATCGTCAGGGCGATCGGCCGCGTCAAGAACATCGAGACATCCCCTTGGAACATGACGACGGCACGGCGATAGTTCGACTCCATCATCCCGCCAAGGATCTGGGCCAGGACCATGGGGGCGACCGGGAAGTCGTAGCGGATCATGAGGTAGCCGAGAAACCCGAAAATGGCGCAGGTCGCCAGATCGTAGAGCACGTTGTTGATGGCGTAGGAGCCCACCATGCAGGTGACGAAGATGAGAGGCACCAGGAACTTTCGATCGATGTTGATCACCTGGGCAAAGAACCGGGCGAAGATGAGCCCCAGGATCACGAACACGACATTCGCGGCGATCATGCCGGCGAAGATCTGGTGGACGACTTCGGGATGGCCCTGAAAGAGCATGGGGCCGGGTTGCAGGTTATGGATGGTGAGCGCTCCCATCAGAACGGCCGTGGCGGCATCGCCCGGGATTCCAAGGGTGATCATGGGCAGGACGTCGCCACCCGTGCTGGCGTTCTCGCCGCACTGAGCGGCAGCCACACCAGCCGGGTTACCCTTCCCGAAACTCTCCGGCTCCTTCGACGCCCGCTTGGTTTCGGCGTAGCTCAAGAAGGCGGCCGTGTCCGCCCCGATGGCGGGCGTGATACCCACGATGAGTCCGATGGGGCAGGCCCGCAGGAAGGCGGGGAGGCACTTCTTGAGATCCTGCAGCGACGGGAGGATGTTCTTGAGGACGGCACTGACCTTGGGGGCCGTGAGGATGATCTCCACCTGGCGGAAGCCCTCGGAGAGGGCAAACAGGCCGATGAGCATGGGGACAAAGGACAGGCCGCCGGTGAGCTCCGCGAAGCCGAACGTGAATCGCTGAAAGCCCCCCATCGGGTCGAGGCCGACCATCGCCAGAAGCAGGCCCAGCAGCCCCGAGATGACCCCCTTGACCGGCGACCGACCCGACAGCGTGATTGTGACCGCCAGGCCGAAACACGCTAGGGCGAAGTACTCCGGGGCGGAAAAGCGCAGGGCGAACGTGGCGAGGATGGGGGCGAAGAAGGCCAGGCAGAGCGCCGTGAACGTTCCGCCGACTCCGGAAGAGATGGTGGCGATACCGATCGCCCTCCCGGCAAGCCCCTGTTGCGCCATCGGGTAGCCGTCAAACACGGTGGCCGCCGCCGCAGGGGTTCCCGGTGTCTTGATCAAGATGGAAGCGATGCCGCCCCCGTAAATTGCCCCCGTGTAAATTCCGAGCAGCATCACGATCCCCGTGATGGGGGTCATGCCGAAGGTGAACGGCACCAGGATGGCGATGCCCATGGTGGCGGTGAGTCCCGGAATGGCGCCGATGATGATGCCGAAGAACGAGCCCAGGACCAACGCGATAATGTTGTATCCGGAGAGAACCGTTCCGAAGCCATGCAGCAGAAGACCGAGGTCGACCATGAGTCAGACTCTCCCGCCCCGCTAGCGGAACAGGCCGCGCGGGAGTGGCACGTTGAGCAAACGATCGAAGACGACATACGTCGTCACTGGTACCACCACGGCAAAGAGGATCAGACGCGACCAGCGCCGCTCGCCCAGGGCCAGGCTAAAACCAAACAGGTAGGGGGCGGTCGCCGTCATGAATCCCAGGCGCTCGATGATCACCACGTAAACGCCGGTCAGGGCAGCGACCGAGAGGACGCGAGCGCGGTCCGCCCCCTCCAGCCGCCCCGGCAGGGTGAGCGAGCGACCCGTGAGCGCTTTGCCCAGCAAGAGCAGCGCGGCCCCAAGCAACACGGCCGCCACCCCGCGCGGGATCCAAGCCGGATTGCCCAGGTCGGGGAGAATCGGCCACCGTCCGGATTCATAGAAGACGTAAACGCAGATGGGAATGACGCAGAGCGCAGAGATGATGTCGACCTTCTTCATGGATACGAGCGGCATGCCGACTCCATTCCTGGCCAGGCATAGGGCGCCCCGCGACCGTCGGCCGCGGGGCGCCTCCGGACCCAACCGGGAGGACAGGGGCTACTTCTTCTTCAGCAGGCCGACCAAGTCCAGCGTCGGCTCCAGGCTCTTTTCCATACCAGCCAGGAACTCCTCGAACTTGTCGGACCCCAGGAAGGTCCGCGGCAGGGCCAGCTTGTCCATCAGGGCGATGTACTCCGGGTCCTCCGCGGCCTTCTGGAAGCCCTCGCGCAGGACCTTCAGGGCCTCGGGCGGCGTCCCCTTGGCGGTGGCTAGACCGCGCCAGTCGAAGATCATATTCTTGATTGGGAACCCCGCCTCCGCCATCGTCGGCACGTCCGGGAAGGCCGGGTGTCGGTTCGGGGCGTTGGCCGCCAGGATCCGCACCTGCTTGGTCTGGTAGAACTGGAGCACCTCATCCATCCCGCTGGAGCAGACCGTGATGTGCCCTCCCACCAGGGCCGTGCGAGTCGGCGCCGCGCCGTCAAAGGGGACGAGGGTAAACTTCAGGCCTTGATCTTGGGCAATGGCCACAGCCGCCAGATGCCAGGCGCCGGCCGGCCCCGAATGGCCTACCGTCACCACTCCTGGGTTCGCCTTGGCGTAATCCACAAGGTCCTTCAGGGTCTTGAACTGGGAGTCGGCCTTCACCGTGAGGCCCGCGATGCTACGGTTGAGCAGGGCGATGAGGTCGAAGTCGCGATAGGACAACTCAGACTGCCCGAGCAGCCGGTAGGTGCTCAGGTTGAACGTGATCACGGCAACCGTGTAGCCGTCCGCCTTGGCCCGGGCCACCTGGTTCATGCCGATCACGCCGGTCCCGCCGGTCACGTTCTGCACGTTGATGTTGACCCCGAAGTACTTCTTCCCGTTCTTCACCAGTGTGCGGGCCAACGTGTCCGTCCCGCCCCCCGCCGCCCACGGCACGATCAGAGTGATGTCGCGCTCAGGGAACGCCGCCTTCGCCGGCGCCGGGACCAGAAGCGCCACAGCGAGCACGGCCACCACCAAGAACCCGATCTTCCGCATCATGACTGCCTCCTTTCGATTCGCTCCAGACCTCGTGTCTCCGGCATGCACTCCACTCTCCAGACTCTCTCCTGCCCGGGCTTCATCGGTTCGTCCGTAGCGTGGCACAGGTGACCGGGAATCGGTTATGCCATTCTCCGCTTTGTACGAGACCAAGAACCTATTCCGGAGCCGCGCCGACCTCCCGTCGGTGCTCAGGCGCCGCGGGTCGTCGCCGGTTTCATCGCGCCTCGCGTGTCCCCCGTTTTCCGCTGGACGCCCCGATGACTGGCCACAGACGAGCCACCGTGTACCCGATCATCACAAGTCCCGACACCGGAACCGCTGCGTACCAGAGCGGCTTGGGCAGCACGAGCATCGGTGAGGTGTTTCCCTGCGACTGGATGGTAAGGAGCCAGCCGTACCAGGTGTACACACCCAGGAAGGCGAGTACCAGGGCACCGACGACCACCTCCAGCACGCTGCCCGCCCGGGAACCCGCCAGCGCCTGGGGAATGAAATCGATGACGATGTGCTCGTGGCGCCGCCAGACCGCGGCCGAGCCCAGGAAGATCATCCACGCAAACGCCAGTTCCACCACTTCGTCTTCCCATCCCAGGGCCATGACCGGGAAAAACCGGACGAGGACCATGAGAGACACGATGGCAAGCAGTATCACCAGGCAGATGGAACTCATCCAGCGCATGCCGGCATCCAGGGCACGGTCTGCCCGGGCCGCTCCGCTGTCGCCCAACGCCTTAGCTGCGTGGCTCATCGCGACGCCCCCATGACCAGGTTCGGGATCCAGACGACGATCCAGGGGAAATAGGTGATCAGGCCCAGACAGACCAGGAGCGCCACAATGTAGGGCCCCAGTTCCCGCGCCAACGGCCAGATCGGCACCTTGCTGATGCTCGAAACGGCGTACAGACACATCCCGACCGGCGGGGTAAGCAGGCCGATCATCAGGTTCAGCGACATCAGGACCCCGAAGTGCACCGGATCCACCCCCACGCGCGCCACCAGGGGCATGAAGACGGGGATGGTGAGCAGCATGATGGCGATCCCCTCCATGAAGCAGCCCAGCAGGAGCAGGATGAGATTGACGATCAGGAGCACCAGCCAGGGCTCATTCGTCAGGGCCGTCAATCCCTCGACGACTTTTGTGGGCACCTGCTGCTGGATCAGCAGCCAGCCGAAGACGCTGGCGGACGCGATGATGAACATCACCTGGACGGAGTTCCGAACGGTCTCCCACAGGATCCGGGGAAGATCCGCCAGACGGATCTCACGATAGACGAACATGCCAACCAGAAGCGCGTAGATGCTTGCCACGGCCGCCGCCTCTGTGGGGGTGAAGATGCCGGCCAGAATCCCCCCGATGATGATGAGCGGCGAGCCCCATGCGGGCGCCGCATGGACCGTGGCCCACGCCAACTCTCCAAGCGTCGCGCGCCGTTCCCGCGGATATCCGCGCTTCTTCGAAAGGATGGCCACCGTGATCATCAGGAGGAGTCCCATCAGGACCCCGGGCAGGAAGCCACCCAGAAACAGCCGGCCGACCGAGGTGCCAGTCATGCTGCCGAAGATCACGAAGGGAATGCTGGGTGGGATGATGGGGCCGATGGTGGCCGCCGCGCCTACCAGTGCCGCCGAGAACACCCGCGGATAGCCGGCCTTCTCCATGGCCGGGATCAGGATGTTCCCGGTGCCGACGGCATCCGCCACGGCCGCGCCGGACATCCCGGCCATGATCATGTTGGTCACCACGGTCACGTGACCCAATCCCCCACGGATATGCCCCACCAGGCACTGCGCGAAATGGATCAGGCGGACCGTGATTCCCCCCGTGTTCATCAGGTTTCCGGCTAGAATAAAGAAGGGAATGGCAAGGAGCGTGAAACTGGTTGTCCCGGAGTACATTCGCTGTGGAACCATCACGAGTAAATCGGGGCCCCCCAGCATCAGAAAGCTCAGAATGGCTGTCAGCGCCATGCTGACCGCGATGGGAACCCCCAAGAACATCAGTAGGACCAGCAGCCCGAATATCGCACCGGTGACCATCAATCTCGCGCTCCTCGCCTGAAACCCTTTCGGCCTACTTCTTCCGGGCCGCCTCCACGTACTCAAGGAACCTCTTGGCGTTTTCCTGACCCGCATAGGCCGAGATCTTGTCGTAGGCCGGCTTCATGGCCGCGCGGAACAGGGCCAGGTTGGGGCGGGTCACCTGCGTTCCTGCCGCCTGCATCTTCTTGATCAGGTCCTCCTCCTGAGCGACCACCTGCTGGCGCATCCACGCCCCGGCCTTTGTGCTCTCCTCCTGGAAGATGGTCTTTTGCTCGGGGGTGAGCTTGGCCCAGGTCTTGGCGCTGATGGTGTGGATCATGTTGTTGTAGATGTGCCGCGTGACGGCCAGGTGCTTCTGGACCTCGTAGAACTTCATGAAGTAGATGACCGAGATGGGGTTCTCTTGGCCGTCCGCCACACCCTGCGCCAGAGCCATGTACACTTCAGGGAAGGCGATGGTGGCGGTGACCGCCCCCATGGCCTGGAAGGCGGCTGTCATCTGCATCTCGGGCGGAACCCGGATCTTCAACCCCTTCACATCGTCGGGCGTGTTGATGGGCCGCTTGTTGTTGGTCAGGTTCCGGAAGCCGTACTCCCAGTTGGACAGGAGGATGAACCCCTCCTTTTCGGCCAGTTGCTTGAACCAGTCGAAGCAGGGGCCGTCCAACGTCCGATGCACGTGATCCCAGTCGTCATAGGCGAACGGAAGCATCACCACGCCAAAGGCCTTGATCCACTTGTCGAACTGGCCCTGGGTGGGCAGCCCCATGTCCGTGACGCCCATCTTCACCTGCTCGGCCTGCTCCGGCGGCGCGCCGAGCGCGTTGTTGGGGAAGATCTGGATCTTGATCTGCCCCTTGGTCCGCTGCTCCACGGCGGCGGAAAACTGTTTAGCGGCCAGATGGCCCGGATGGCCTTCGTCCGCGAAATGGGCGAACTTCATCGTCATTTGCGCCTGGGCGCCGCCGGCCCAGAGGCCAAGGGCGAGCGCCAGCCCCACCACGACCGCAATCCGCATACCCGTCTTCATGACGCCTGCCTCCTGTGTGCGTGATGACTTCCAGCCGTCGTGTCCGTTAGGAGCCGTTACGAAATAACCTAGACATCTCTTTCTATTTCGTTACGGCTCCTTATGCCGTTTCGGAATGTCTCCGCTCAACTAATTCTTTGACAACGGCTTACTTGAGCAGACCGTGCTTCTTCATCAGTTCCAGGTAGTCCGCCCGCGGCGGGATGAAGATGTCGATCCCCTTGAACCCCGTCGGCGTGCTTCCCCCATGGGGTACGTTGGCGGGATGAATACACACGTCGCCCGCCTGCATCAGGAACTTCTGGTCCCCGCAGACGTGCTCCTCCGAGCCCTCCAGGATCACCAGGATCTGCTCCACCGGATGGCTGTGGATCGCGAACGTCGCCCCCGGAGGCTGCTCGATGAAGCTCAGTAGAACGTTGTCCCCCTTGATGAACCGGGTCCCGACCTTCTCGGTGAGCGGCACCAGCGGCACATCCTTGATCCGGTAATAGTATTTCGGCTTGTCCTCGGCCATCGCTGCCTCCTTTGGCTCTTGCGTTCGAGCCACTGAGAGCCCCGGCATCCGTCGAAACCGGGGCGGTTGATTCCCCTCGACCACGCAACTCGCGAGCCCGAATCCGCCGGCCGCCACCATGTCGCCGAACGGCCTCGCTGCGGTGTACGAACACCGCAGACCGTTTCCCGCGCTATCCTCCCGAACACTCACCCGGGGCGCCGGATCAGCCGTGCTGCGGTTGACGCGCGGTCCGACTGGTCGTGCGCTACCGCCCGACCGTGGGCCGACGCCCCCGATCCCTGGAGCGCCGCCGTGATCGCGGTCGCACATCTGGTCACGGACACGAATGTCGTCGCGCATTCCGCGCTCGCGGCTGATATAGACGGGAAACGCGACGCTGATGGCCGCCACCGTCTCCCCATCCGGATTCCGGATCGGCGCCGCGATGCACACGATTCCCGCGCGTGATCTCTTCCCGATCCAGTGCATACCCGCAGCGTCGCACCCGATCCAGTTCGCGCTTGAGCGTGACCGGATCGGTGATGGTGTGGGGCGTGAACACCTTGAGCCGGCGCGCGAGAATCCTGCTCGCCTCCGCCGGGCGCATCCCCGCCAACAGGATCTTCCCCATACCCGTGCAATGGAGCGGAAACCGCTTTCCGATGTCGGAATAGAGCCGGACGCGGAACGCCTCGGGCGATTCGAGCTTGTCCAGATAGACCCCGGCATCCCCGTCGAGGACGCCGAGATTGCAGGTATGCCCGGTCTCGGCCTGCAGCGCGCGGAGGTGCGGCCGGACGAAATCCTTCAGCGTGAAGTGGGACGTCACCGCGGAGCCAAGCAACGCCAGCTTGAGGTCGCCGGAGTACCGCCCGGCCTCGGCGTTGAACCGGACGTACCCCATCTCGACCAAGGACTTGAGGACCCGATGGGTGGTAGCCTTGGGCAGTTGCGTCTTGGCCACCACCTCGGAATAGGCCAGGCCGCGCTCCTGGTGGGAGACGATGGTCTCGAGGATGTGGAAGACCTTGACGACACTGCTCATGACGGTGGGCTCCCGTGTCCGGGTCGAGCGAGACGTCGCGGATCGCGCGGCGACACAGTTCCACATATGGAACTATGTTTACATTGTGGAGAATTGGTACCTCGGACGCTTTGCCGCTGTCAAGCGATAATTTCGGAACGAGCGGCCGACGTGGCCATTGCCGTCGCGAGGGCGCGTCCGTCTCTGGGATGCGGGAGTGACGGCGCGTATGGTCCGCCAGGGTGGGCATCAGATGCCTGCCCCTGCGGATTGGCTTGACAGCCTGGAACCGAAAGCGGTATCTCTCAGATGCTCGAATCGGATGGGCGCAGGTCGCGCCCGCGTGTGGAAATGATATCTCAGCGAAACAGGAGGTGTGTCATGGCACGTCGTAGTCGACGGTGGATCGTCGGGGCGCTGATCCTTGGGTTCGCCGTTGTGATCGCCAGCCCGGCGGCGGCGGGGGAAAACGTCAAGATCCGGTTCCAGACCTGGCACTGGGGCGAGAAGCCCTGGGTCAATGCTCTGGATGCGTTCAAGGATGATTTCAACAAGGCGAACCCCGGGATCGAGGTCGTCCGCGACGAGAGCCGCTACGCCGACAAGGAGACCGTCTACACGGCCACCTCGCAGGCCAAGGCAGCCGCCGATATCGCGCACTTCCAGCACCGGCCCATCCCCATGTTCGCGGAGCGGGGCTACCTCTTGGCCCTCGACCCCTTCATCGAGAAAGAAGGCGGCCAGAAGTTCCTCGCCCAGTACGACCAGGCCGCCCTGGAGGTTTGCAAGTACAAGGGGAAGATCTACTGCCTCCCCGACTTCGTGAACCCCATGGGGATGCTCATTAACATGAATCACTACAGGGAGGTCGGGCTGGATCCCACCAAACCGCCAGCCACGTGGGATCAGCTCGTGGAGTACTCCAAGAAACTGACGACCGGCTCCCGGTACGGCATCGGCCTCATCGGCGCCCGCCAGGAGGGCCTCTTCATGCGCCTCAACCCGTTCATCTGGGGCGCGGGCGGCGAGTTCCTCACGGCGGACGGCAAGCGCTCTGCCATGGACACCCCGGAATTTCTCGAGGGCTTCAAGTTCTACGTGGAGCTGTTCACCAAGCACAAGGTGGTGCCGCCGGGCGTGATCGAACAAGGGGCGCAGGAGGTCCGGACGCAGGTCGCGCATGAGAAGGTTTCCATGAACATCTCGGTGCCCCAGGCGTGGAAGATCGTACAGGCCATCAACCCCAACATGAAGGTGACCGAGACGCTGACCGCTGTGCCGGTCCCGGCGGGCCCCAAGAAGAAGGTGACCGCGGCCGAGTACGGGATGCGCGTCATCAGCGCCTCCACCAAGAACCCCGAGGCGGCCTGGAAGGTGTACAAGTACTGGTACGGCCACGACATCCAGCTGCGGAACTTCCAGATCGCCGCCGTCCTATCCGCGCGGCTGGACGTCAAGAACGGTCCCGCGATGCAGAATGACAAGTTCGCCAAGGTCTATTCGGCCCAGGCCCCGTTCGCGAAGCTCGAGCCGCGGATTCCCGAATGGCCGAAGATCGGTGACGCCGTGATCACGGCTGTGCAAGAGGCGTTCTCGGGCCAGAAGACTCCCGAGCAGGCCCTGAAAGACGCCCACGCGTCGGCCAATCGAACCCTCAGCGGTCAGTAATCGTTCCCTTCCCTGTTGACTCCGAACGAGCCAGGGGGGAATAATTCTTCCCCCCTGGCTCGTTGTCTGATGGCGGGAGCTTACGATGCGTTCAGGCCATGCCTGGCACGATCGCCACCTCGGGTACTTCTTCGTCTTGCCTGCCACATTGATGCTGGCTGCCGTCCTGATTTTCCCGGCGTTCATCACCCTCAAGGCGAGCATCACCCCCGAAGGGGGCAGCGGCTGGAACCTCACTCTGACCCATTATCAGAAGGCGTTCCGCGACCCGGTGCTGTGGCAGACCTTCAAGAACACCGTTGCCTTCGTCGCCTGGAGCCTGGCCGGTCATTTCGTCCTGGGTCTCGGCCTGGCGCTTGCGCTGAACCAGGCGCTCCCCGGCCAGACGTTCTTCCGACTGGTGGCTCTCATCCCCTGGACGATCCCCGACGTGGTGGCCGGTATCCTTTTTCGCTGGGTCCTGAACCCCATCCACGGCGCGATGAACCCGCTGATCCGCATGATTCTCCCGAGCTTTCCCGCCGAGTTCCAGTGGCTCTCCAGCCCTACTCTCGCCTTCCCGTCCGTGATCATCGCCAATGTGTGGCGCGGCTATCCCCTGGTGATGGTGATGCTCCTGGCGGGACTCATGGCCATTCCCCGAGAACTGTACGAGGCGGCCGCCGTGGACGGGGCGGGGAAGCTGAGGCGGTTCTTTCACATCACGCTTCCCGGCCTCAGTACCATCATCATCATCGCCCTGGCACTGGACATGGTCTGGGAGTTCCGTCGGTTCGCCCTGGTCGTCGCCATGACAGGCGGCGGTCCTGGGACCTTGACCGAGGTCCTCTCTACCTTGGTGTACAAGACCTACTTTCAGTTCTTCACTTTCGAATATGCCTCGGCCATGGCCATTCTCATGAGCGTGGTCCTCTTCATCTTAAGCCTGCCCTACATCATTCTCGTGGGGAGGGAGCGATGAAGAGCACGACGTTGTCATCCGAGCAACGGGAGCGGCGGGTTGACGCCGTGGTCTCCTACAGTCTTCTCGCCCTGTGCGCTGCGTTCGCGATCTTTCCCTTCGTCTTCATGCTTTCCACCTCCTTCAAGAGCGAGGCGGAGGCGTTGAGCCTGCCCGTACGCTTGATCCCGAAGCAGTTCACGCTCCAAGCGTACAGCGAGATGTGGACGCTGAAGCCCTTCGCGCTCTACTTCTGGAACAGCATGGTGGTCTCGGGCGTGACCGCTGTTCTCTCGACAGTGGTGGGCGCCCTGGCCGGGTACGGATTTTCCCGCTTCCAGTTCCGTGGCCGGACCAGCCTGCTCGCGTTCTTCTTGGCAACCCAGATGATCTCGGGCGTCTTGGTCATCGGCCCCTACTTCCAGATCCTTGCGGCACTCGACCTATACAATACGCTCACCGGGTTGATCATCGCCTATGTGACGATCTGCTTGCCGTTCGCCGCATGGATGTCCAAGGGTTATTTCGATTCCATTCCCAAGGAACTGGACGAGGCCGGTCTGGTGGATGGCGCCTCGCGGCTCCAGATCTTTTTTCGGATTATCTGCCCGGTCGCAGTCCCGGGCACCGTCTCGACACTGCTCTTCGCGTTCCTGCTCGCCTGGCAGGACCTGCTCTGGGCCCTCTGTCTCGTGTCCATCGACGAGAAGCGAACCGTGACCCTGGCGGTTGCGTTCCTCGTCGGCGAATTCGTGATCCAGTGGCCGATGCTGACGGCCGCCTCCCTCATCGGAAGCCTCCCGACGATTGTCCTGTACCTGTTCCTGCAGCGGTTCTACGTGGAAGGGCTGGCGCGGGGGGCGGTGAAGGGGTAGGAGAATTCTGCGCGCTACCTGTCGGATGCCACACCTGGCCGTTCGCTCGCGGCGGCGGGTCTTCTGAGCGCTGGTCCTCCGCCGAAGCAGTGCTGCAATGCCATGGTGAGGGCCAGGCAGTCGGCCACGCCCCCCATCGTCAGCCCCACCCGTCGATACGCTGCATTGCGCAGTCGGAGAAACGCGCGCGGGTCGCTCCCTCCATCCAGCAGCGTCTGAAGCTCCCGGCCGTCTGCCCGGACGCGGTCGAGACCCGCCGGCCCGCAGCGGTGGAGCGCGGTCGTATCCTCGAGGCGCTGCATCAGCGAGGCCATGGCGTAGTACTCGGCCCGCGTCCGATCTCCGTCCCGCTGCAGGCTACTCGCATAGCAGGGCCACGCCGCCTCGAACACCGAGGGGAGCCCGACCTCGGCTTCCCGGCGGATTCCGCCGACGCCGAAGGCGTGGCTTGCCCGGCTGCCGTGCGAGTTCCCCATCGGCGCGGCGCAGAAGAATTCCTTGGCCGCGTCGGCCACGGCGCTTCCCAGCCGTCCGAGCACGCCCTGCGCTCGGTGTGTCGCGACGAGCGTCAGTCCCGAGAGAAAAATATAGCCCCGATGGGTATTGCCGCCCACCCGGGCGAGCATTCTGGCCTCGGCCAGACGCCCGGCTTCAATGCAGGAGGCAAAAGGGGAACCGGCTCGAAGTCGCGCGATCAGGTCGGCGTAGTATTCCGGCAGCAGGCGTACCGAGGCGCGCATCTGGGCGTAGGTCAGGTCGGGATGGGACCCGTTGTCGTCGCGGTCCACCAACCCCGGCTTGGGTGTGAGATCCAGCTCGCGACGTGCGCCAAGCGCAAGGCTTCGCGCCAGCTTACGGAGCGTGGGCCAAGGCGAGATGGGAATCCACCGCGGCGAGAAGCTCCGCAAGGGGATGTCGGGCGAGCAGGATGCACTCGCGGGCCGGTCGATCACACACATAACAGCACCGCGGCTCGAGTCCGAGGCTCCGTCGGTCCACGGGCTCGCCATCGGACGTCAGGACGTCCAGATCCAGCACCCGCCCCCCCGGTAGCTCCCGTTCCAGCGCAACCGTCACCGTCTTGACCTTCGAAGCCGGTTCGGACGCGACGAGGACTCGATACGGGCCGAGGAGGTCGGTGCCGGCCACCGTCGCCGTCTGGTGCACCCCGCCGGCATGGAGCGCGGCCGCGCTTCGCCGTACCAGCGTCTCCAACCCCGGACGATTTTTGTCCGGCCCGGGGATATTCACGCTCACGACGATAACCGCGCCCGCTCGCATCTCGCGAGCCAGTCGGCACGCGGCGAGGACGTGCTCGTGCCGCGCGTCGCGCGCGGCAAGATAGTCATTCCCTGATCTGGCGCACGACATCGATGATAGAGCCGTCCCGATACTCGATGACGGCGACGATCTTGTCCGCGAACTCGATCGGCTGAGGGACCCCTGTGATGGCGCAGATGTCCGCATGGAGCTGGCGGATATCCTTGACCGGAAGCCTCCGACGGAGGAGTTCCTTGATCAGCTCCGGATGGCGATCGGCGACGGCGATGCCCCGCTCGGTCACGACCACGTCCACCGTCTCGCCCGGTGTGGTGATGCTCGTGACCGACTCTCGGATGATGGGCAGGCGACCGCGGATGCTCGGCGCCACCACGATGGCAAGTTTGGCCCCCGCCGCCGTATCGCAGTGGCCGCCGGTGTTGTGCAGCAGAAGGCCGCTGGACTCGGTGTTGACGTTGACGTTGAAGTCGACGTCGATCTCGGTGGCCGAGAGGATCACGCAGTCCAGCATGTTGACCACCGACCCGCGATTGAACGGGTTGGCGTACAGGTCGGCGCTGATTTCGCGGTGGTTCAGGTTTCGCCCGATGGACTCCACCGCGCGCAGATCGAAGCATTGCACATCGAACAAGGTGTCGAAAAAGCCTTCCTCGAGCATGTCCACGAAGTAGCCGGTGATGCCCCCGCAGCCGAAGCTTCCCTTGATCTTCTTCTCGGCCATCTTCCGCTTGACGTTGTCGGCCACAGCCAGGGAGATCCCGCCCGACCCCGTCTGGAACGAGAAGTCGTCCCGCAGGAGGCCGGCGGCGTCGATGACCTCCGCGGCGTACCGGGCGATCTGGAGGCCGGCCGGATCGCGGGTGATGCGCGTGGTCGTCGAGACGATCTTCTTGGGGTCGCCTAGTGTGTCGATCCGGACCACCCAGTCCACGTCGCTCTGTGAGATGCTGACGGGCGCCGCCGGGTAGCGAACCAGGTTGTCGGTGACCGCAACGACCTTCCGCGCGTAGCGCGCGTCGGTATACGCGTAGCCGAGGCTGCCGCAGGCCGATGGGCCGCGCATACCGTTGAGGTTGCCCGTCAGATCGCAGCATGGGGCCGCAATGAAGGCGGCGTCGACCACCACCTCGCCCGTGACGAGCGACCGGGCGCGCCCGCCGTGGCTTCGGACCACGATTGGGCATTCCAGTTCGCCCTTGCTCGCCAGTTCCCCGATCAGTCCGTTGACCCCGGTCTCGATGCGCGTGACTACCCCCTTGCGGATGTACGGGATCAACTCCGCGTGCACGGGGTGGACCGAGCTGGAGGCGATGCCCACGTCCCGGATCCCGAGGGCGTCCAACTCCTTGACCAGCAGATTGAGCAGCACATCGCCGTTCCGCAGATGGTGGTGCGTCGCAATCGTCATACCGTCGTGGGGCTCGCACTTCTCGATGGCCTCGCGGAGCGACGACAGGAGCTTGCCCTCGCCGGGATTGCGGCGCACCAGCGGGCGTGTGGCGCGGTCCACGTCGGGCTTCCTCGACCAGGGATCTCGGTAGGGATCGAGCCGTCTCCCGTGCCACCGTTCGGGGATCTCTCGGCCGAGGCTATTTCGTGCCATGGATCACCTCGTCGGTCAGCTCGTACTCGATCATGCCGAACGCCACCGCCGTCTTGAGCGTGCGGGCCGCCCTTTTCACCACCGGGGCATCGACCATCCTGCCCCGCAGCGAGATGACCCCCGTGCCCATCTCCCGCGCCCGCTGGATGGCCTCCATGACTTCGAGCGCATGCGCCACTTCCTCGGGCTTGGGGCGAAAGACCTCGTGGACGACTTCGATCTGGCGAGGATTCACCAAGGACTTGCCCGTGTAGCCGAGGCGCTTGACCAGCTCGGTCTCCGCCCGGAGCCCATCCATATCGTTCGCGTCGGGGAAGATCGAGTCGATGACCTGCAGACCCGCGGCCTTGGCCGCCCACGCGACCAGAGTGCGTGCATGGAAAAGCTCCTCCCCGGTCTTGGTCCGGTCGATCTCCATGGACGCCGTGTAGTCCTCGGCGCCGAACGCCAAAGCCACCAGACGGCTCGATGCCGTGGCGGTTTCCACGCAGTGCAGGAGCCCGGTGGCGCTCTCGATGGAGGGGAGGATCTTGAAGGACCCGACTTCGATCCCTAGCTGCTCTTCGTGCTCGGTCAGCATGGTGTCGAGGCGTTCGACCACGTCCGGGTGGTCGGCCTTCGGCAGGCGTATCCCGTCGGGGAGGGCCGGCAGGATCTCCGCCAGGTCCGCCATCGCGTAGGGGGTGTCCAGCGGGTTAATCCGCACGTACAGCTCATTGCGCCGGTCCCGCGACAGCCGCAGGAAGTTGCGCGCGAGAATCCTCCCGGCGTCCTTCTCGGAGAGCGGCACGGCGTCTTCCAGATCGATCACCACGACGTCCGCGTCGAACACCGGGATGTTCTGCAGCATGCCCGGCATGTTCCCGGGCACGTACAACAGCGACCGCCGAAGCCGCATCTCTGTCTGCATAGTCACGTCTCTTGGAAGGTGAGCGTGTCAACCCCGCTCACGGTCGAGTGATGGCGCTCGACGCCTTCGACCACATACTCCGTGAGCACGATCTCGCACGAGGCGAAAACCTCCGCCTCGACCAGACCTCCTCCGATGACCTCGCCCGAGGATTTCGCGGCAATGATGTGGAGGTGAGCGGCCACCTCCCCTCCGTCACTTGCCACCAGGTTGCCTTCGATGCCGAGCAGTCCCAGCGGCCCTTCGACCTGGTGGTGGCGGAGGCGCGGCTCCGTGATCGGAAGGTGGGCCCCCATTTGAATGTCCGTGAATGTGAGGTTGCGGATCGAACCCACCGCGGACACCATGGCGGCCATCGTCAACTCCACGGCGCGCGCAAAACCCCGGAGTTCCTCCACCAGCTTGGCGCCGGGCGGGACGGTGATGATGAAGCGCCGGCTCTGCTGGCACTCACGATATCGCAGCTTGTCCACGGTCTATTCCTCCGCCGCCCGGCGCAGGGCCGCTTCGACGCGCGCGTCGATGGCGTAGTCCAGCGCCCCGCGGTCGTTCACCCTGATCCGCGCGGCGGTGACCCCCAGGCGTGCCAGCGGCTCCTGGATCCGGGCGCGGATCAGGTGTTCGTACTGCTTCTTGACGGTCGACTCGATTTCGATCCGCAGGGTGTCCGACGGCTCGACGACGACCATGAGATCGCTCGACTGGGACGTCCCCGCGGTGGCTTTTCGTTTGATCTGCATCGGCTACCGTCCTTCAGGCTGCTCAAAAGCGCCCATCTGCTGCGCTGGAACGCTCCCGCGGTCCTGCGGCGTACGGACTCAGTACGCCTCGGCCCTCGGATCACGTTCCGCCTTGCATCTGGGCCTTTTTGAGCAACCTGGGTAAGAGCGACTCTCCTCCTAGGAGTCCGCCAGGCGCTGCGCGATGGCCTCACCCTCTCGGGAGCGGAGGAATGTCATGGTTGCCGGAGGCACCCATGACGCCACGCGATCGAGGTCGCGGCGGCCCAGGCACTCCCGCACGCGGCTGGCGCTGATGGCCGCGCCGCCGTGTGCCAGCCGCGGAATCTGCGTCCACGTGATTTCGTACTCGCTCAGCACTTCCGCCATCGTGCGGTTGTACGCGGCCGTCGTCGCGCAGTACGGCTCGTCCCCCACGAAACGCGCCCGCACCGAGAACGGCGGCGCAAGCACGGAGCCGAAAAGCCGCACATCGAACTGCATTTGGAGCAAGGCCGCGTCGTCGAGCCGCTTGAGGAAGTACGACGGGAACGTGCCGGCGCTGACCGCATACCGCGACGTCTCGAGCACCAATACGTTCGGGAGGTGCGCCGTCGCCTCCCGCGCCAGACGAAGGCGCGCGGCGAACGGGAACACGGACCGATCTTCGTGCACCACGAAGAGATACAGGTGATCCACCCGCCGGGCGGCCGTCTCTGCGAGGTGCAGGTGTCCCAGCGTGAAGGGATTACCGTTGACGACGATGGCGCCGTTTCGTCCGGGACGCACCAGCGTTCGGTGCGTGTCGAGGTATTCCCTGATCCCGAGGCCGATCTCCAAGAGAGCTGCCGTGCCGTGCGTGACGAGGAGTCGGAAATTGAGTCGTTCGAAGGATGGAGCGTGCTCGGGGCGGGTGTAGACGAAAAACGTCTCATGCCCTGCATCCATGCCCCGCTGCATGAGCAGCGTGACGAGTTCTCCCAGCGCGTCCCCCCCCTGCTGGCTGGGGGCGATCGCCAGCATCTTGAGCACGTACCCTGCCCGTGAGCCGGTGGCGACCAAGCGCTCTCCGTCGTAGAGCCCCACGATGTCGTCGGCGTCGGTCTCGAATCGCAGCCCCTCCGATTCGATGAGCTTGCGCGCCTCGAGGCGATCGCGCTCTGACAGCAGGGGAACCGCTCCCGTCATCGAACCCTCGCGTCACCCGTCTCGGCGCACGCGCCGACGCCCACAACCAGTTACGCCGCCCCCTCGCTCGCTGCCCGGGCCGACTGGAACTGCTTCGCCTTGGCCAGGAGCGTCGGCAGGAACAGGAATAGCACTGCGCCCACAAGCAAGGTGAGCGAGATCGGTTTCGTGAAGAAGATGAAATTGCTTCCCTTGGAGATGATGAGCGCCTGCCGGTAGGCCTGCTCCATCCGCCCCCCGAGGATGAGACCCAGAATGAGTGGCTCGATGGGATACTTGTTCCGGCGGAGGTAATAGCCGAGCATGCCAGCGCCCGCGGCGAGAAGCAGGTCCACCGAGCTGTAGGACAGCGACCAGACCCCGATGGTGGAGATCACCAAAACGATGGGCATCAGGTACTTGGCCGGCACTGACATCACGCGGGCGAAGACGTTCACCAGAGGCCAGTTGAGGATGAGGAGCAGGGCGTTGCCCACATACATACTGGCGATCAACGCCCAGACCATGGCCCCGTGCTTCTGGAAGAGCAGCGGGCCTGGAGTGATGTCCAGCATCATCAGGGCGCCCAGCATGACTGCGGTGGCACCGCCGCCCGGCAGTCCCAGGGTGAGCAGGGGAACCAGGGAGGCCCCGCTGGCCGCGTTGTTGGCCGCCTCGGGGCAGGCCACCCCTCGGATGTCTCCTGTACCAAGTCGTTCGGGATGCTTGCAGATCCGCTTTTCCAGGTTATAGGCAATGAACGTGGACAGCGTGGCACCGGCTCCAGGGAGCATCCCCACCAGAAAGCCGAACACGGTTCCCCGCGAGATAGACGGCACGCTGTACTTGAACTCCTCCCAGCTGAGCCAGATGCGCTCCGCCTTGATGATCTCCGCCCGGGTCCCCTCGCGTACTTCGATGGCCGTGACGATGACCTCGGTGAACGCGAACATCCCGATGGCCACCACCACGAAGTCGATGCCGTCCTGGAGGAAGGGATTGCCGAAGGTATACCGGGGGGCGCCGGAAACGAGGTCGATGCCGACCGTGGCAATCATCAGGCCGAAGCAGGTCGTGATCACGGACTTGACGACATTGGTGCCGGTCAGGCTCGCTACCGTGGACAACCCGAAGACCATCAGGGCAAAGAATTCCGCGGGGCCGAAGTGAAGGGCGTAGCCGGCCACCGGGGCGCCCACCAGAGTAAGCACAAGAACGGCAAAAGTCCCGGCGATGAACGACCCGATGGCGGCGATGGCCAGGGCCGGTCCCGCCCGGCCCTGCAGCGCCATCTTGTTGCCGTCCAGGCAGGTGATGACCGAGGCGGACTCCCCCGGGATGTTCACCAGGATCGAAGTGGTGGAACCTCCGTACATGGACCCGTAGTACACCGATGTGAGCAGGATCAGGGCGGTCGCCGGGGGCATACTAAAAACCAAGGGAATCAGCATGGCGAGGGTGGCCGTCGGTCCCAGACCTGGAAGAACGCCGATCAGCGTCCCCACCAAACATCCCACCAAGGCGATCAACAGGTTCATGGGCTGGAGGGCCACCGCAAACCCGCTCAGGAGATACTCGAACATGGGGGCTACTCCTTCACCTTAGTCGCGGTTGAGGCGTCGCACCGAGAGCGGTCGAGCGTGCGTCAGGGTCGGCTCGGTCACTTCAACAGCGATTCCAGCACGCCGAGCGGCAGCCGGACGTTCAGTCCCTTGGCGAACCCGAGGTGAATTACCGTCGTCACCACGAGGGCGAGACCCACGATGACCCACCAGCGCGCTTCCCCCAGGAGGAACGTGAACACGGCCAGCAGGACGAATGTCGCCACCGGGAAGCCGACGAACGGCATGAAAGCAAGGTAGCCCACGACCACGATCCACATGGTGTAAAAGTGCCAGTCGGTGGTGAGCCGCGTCCAGAGACCCTTTGCGGGGGTTGGGCGTTCCTCCGCACGGCCTTCTGCCGCCGGCTGCCGCCGGTGGGCCAAAAGGTCGGCAGGCGAGACGAGCAGCCACAGGCCGGCGAATGCGAAGACAATCCCCAAAAGGTACGGAAATGTCGTCGGTCCTGGCACGCCGGGCATTTGAAAAAGATCGGGGACGTTGTGGGCTTCCCACAGATAACCACCGGCCACTAAGAGGATGGCCAGCCCTTCGAGGCGGTTGCGTCTCCTGCCCTTCACGGAAGCGCTCACGAGAGTCACCCTCACGTTGCCGTCTCCGCGCCGCCGCGACGCTCGCGACGACGCGGAGACGGACATAGGATACGTTTGACCCCCAGAAAGGCATAGTGCCGGGGGGCCGCCAGCTCGACCTACTTTAGGAAGCCGAGCTCCTTCAGCAGTGATTGCATGGTGGCCGTCTCGTCCTTCACGAACTTCACGATGTCGTCGCCGAACTTGTACGTCGGCTCCCAACCCAGCCGCTCACGGTTGGCGTCCCACTCCTTGCTGGCCACCATCTTCTGGATCGCGCCGGACCAGAACGCCACCGCCTCCGCCGGCACGCCCGGCGCCATGTAGAGTCCGCGCCAGATGGGGAAGGCAACCTTGACGTTCTGCTCGAAGGTGGTGGGGATGTCCTTAAACTTGGTGGAACGCTTCTCGGACAAGAGGCCCAGGCACCGGACCTTTCCGGCCTCAAGTTGGCCCGCAGCTTCCGAGAGGTCGATGGCGGCGACGTCCGTGTGCCCCCCCAGGAGAGAGGTCATCGCCTCCCCACCACCCTGGAACGGCACGTACGCCACCTTCGTCGCGTCCACGCCGATCGCCTTGGCAAACACGGCGGCCTTGATATGGTCCAGGCTTCCCGGGGCCGAGCCGCCCGCGAAGGTCGCGGCTTTCGGGTCCTTCTTGAGGGCGGTCACGAGATCGGCGAGGGTCTTGTACTTGGAGTCGGCCTTGACGAAGAACCCGCCGATCTCGGCACCGACCTGTGCCAGCGGAATGACATCGTTGAAAGTGTGAGCGGTCCGCTTCATGGCGATGGTGAGCGTGAGGGCGTTGGAGGCGGCCACCAGCAGGTTGGTATCCCCCTTCCGCTTGGTGATGACGTTGGCGATGGCCACCGCGCCACTGCCTCCCGGCATGTTGGTAACGTACATGGTTTCCTTGGTGATACCGGTTTTCTGGAGGACGGCGGCCGTCGTGCGGCAGATAGCATCCCAGCCTCCGCCGGGGTTCGAGGGGGCGATGCATTCCATCTGCCCCTTGGGCTCCCAGGCCGCGTCCACGGGCCCCTGTAAAGCCAACACCCCCGCAACAACCGCGAGCAGCAACCACCCATTCGTCTTCATGCGTGTTCCTCCTTGTTGAGGTAGTCGGGACAATCAGGGTGTGGCATGCTGAGACCGCCCTGTTCTCGAGCCGCCCTTGGACCTGCACGGCGGGAATCTGGCTTCCACCATCCCGAACGGCCAGCGTCGTACCGGGCCCAGATTACACTTTCCGAGAAACGGTCTCACCGCCCCCGCGAAGGCCTTGGGGAGCGGGCACGTCAGGGGCCTTCTGCGGCGTGCGATATCGCACACCCGCGCTTTCCGCTGGGCAGTTTCCCGAGGTGTACGCGCGCTTCGCCGCTTGCAGGTGCTGTCTCACCAGGGAATCGGCCTTCTCAGCGTCTTTCGCGATGATGGCGCGCAGAATCTGCTCGTGCTCTCGAAACGCCTCCAGCATTCTGGCTTCGTGCTTGCCCATGGCCGCGTAGCGGAAATGGTGGAGATGCTCACGATAGGTGTTGATGAGCCGAATCAGTCTCGGCATCTTGCAGGTCTCGATCAACAGGTCGTTGAATTTCTGATTGCACTCGAAATGTGCACTCACATCCTTGCTGTGAAGATTCGAGCGCATCTTATCGACGATGGCATTGAGTTGGGTGATCTCTTCTCTGGTGACGTGCCGGATGGTGTGATGAATCGCCAATGCCTCCAACGCTTCGCGGATCGAATACAGCTCAATCACGTCATCGCGATTGAAACCGACGACGCTGGCCCCCTTTCCGTGCGCGTGGGCGATCAGTCCCTCCGATTCCAACCGTCGGAGCGCCTCGCGGATGGGAGTCCGGCTGATGTGCATCTGCTCGGCGAGCTCCTCTTCCACCAACCGCGTGCCCGCCGTGAGTTCCCCCGTGCAGATCGCCCGGTAGAGGGTCTCGTACGCCAACTGGCGAACCGACTTTCCCCGGCTGAATGCGGAGAATTGCATTCGCACTAACCTTGTCGGGCGGTCACCGCCCATCCCGTTTCTGTATCCTGTATACAATCCTAGTGTGTAATGGGACCATGAACGGGCCGTCCCTGTCAACGGGGTTTCGGCCAGTGGTTCAGTCAGTGGTACTTCCTATGGGCCGGCTGGAACAATCAGAGCCGTCAGGCGTTCGCCGTTCGCCCCCAGCGCGGGGTCCCCGCATGCGTCCGCCAGGCACGCCGCTGAAGGATCCGCGTGGCGCGCACATCTGGAACGGCCCGCGCGAGGAGACCGCCCGATCCGGTTTACCCGGCCGAACCGCGACCAAACGACCAAGGGGCGGCTCCGCTGGAGCCGCCCCTTGGTCGATACGTGGAAATCGACCCGCCGCCTACCGACCCTAGCGCTCAGCCCTGCCGATCCTGCGCACGCGCTGGCCCGCCCGCGTCTGCCGACCGTTGCTTTCCTTCCCCGTGACCGTCTGCCCGTCACCGATGGAATTTCGGCGTCAGATTTTCCCGATGAAATGGGTACCGGCGCGGCCGTCCATGGCGTCGGCGAGCCGCGCGGGGCTGGTGATCAGGCCGCGCTTGCCGCCCGCCTTGAGGAAATTCACGATCGCCTCCACCTTGGGTCCCATGCTCCCCTTGGCGAAGTGGCCCTCCCGCTGCAAGGCCTCGATCTCTTCCAGGGTCACCGCCCCCAGCGCTTTCTGTTCCGGTTTGCCGTAGTGGATGTACACCTGCGGGACATCGGTGAGGATGATGAGGAGTTCCGCCCCGATCTCTGCCGCCAGGACCGAAGACGTCAGGTCCTTGTCGATGACCGCCTCGACCCCCTCGTAGTCGCGATTCTCATCCCGGATGATCGGGATCCCGCCCCCGCCGCAGGCCACCACGATGTGGCCGGCGCGCGCCGAGTCTTGGATCATGAGCCGTTGAACGACCCGCACGGGCCGGGGCGAGGCTACCAGGCGCCGCCAGCCCCTCCCGGCATCCTCCAAGATCTTCCAGCCCAGCCGATCCCGGCGCTCCTCGGCTTCCTCCTTCGTCAGAAAGGGGCCGATGGGTTTGGACGGATTCTGAAAAGCGGGGTCGTCCCGCTCCACCAACACTTGGGTGATCATCGTCACGACGTACCGCTTCATCTCGCGCCGGCGCAGGTGGTTGAGGAGAGCCTGCTGGAGGACGTAGCCCAGGAACCCCTCGGTGTTGGCGACCAGGACGTCCAGCGGCATGGAGGGGACGCTGTCCCGTGTCAACTCGTTCTGGAGAAGCAGGTTTCCGACCTGGGGGCCGTTCCCGTGCGTGATCACGAGGTTGTAATTCCGCTCGACCAGCGTCATGAGCGAGCCGCAGATCGCCACGGCGTTCCGCTCATGGTCGCGGACATCCCCGACCTCACCCCGCTGCATGAACGCGTGTCCGCCCATCGCCACGAGCACGATAGAACGATTGGTCGATTCAGTCATGTGTCACCTCGTCAAGATCGCAGAATGAAATCCCCAACAGGCTGCTCAAAAAGGCCCAGATGCAAGGCGGAGCGTGAAGCGCCGAGTGGCGTACTATTGGTACGCCGCAGCGAATGCCCGAGCAAGCCAACGCCGAAGATGGGCGTTTTTCAGCAGCCGACTATCGCTCGACCCGCATCCGCGGATCGAGCACATCGCGCAGCCCGTCCCCCAGCAGGTTCAGGCCCAGGACGGTCACCGCGATGGCGATTCCCGGGAGCAAAGAAATCCAGGGGGCTTCCCGGATATAGTTCCGGCCATCCGCAATGATGTTGCCCCAGGTGGGGGTCGGCGGCGGCGGTCCGACGCCGATGAAGCTCAAGACCGCCTCCGCCAGGACCGACACCGCGAAAATGAACGTGAGCTGGACGATCAGCGGCGCCATGCTGTTCGTCAGGATATGGCGAAAGAGGATCCGGAGATATCCGGCCCCGGTCGCGATGGCGGCCTGGACATACTCCATCTCGCGGATGACGAGCACCGACGCGCGCACAATCCGTGCCGTTCGCGGCGCGTAGGCGACGGTGAGTGCCAGCACCACGTTGATCTCCGAGGCGCCGAGCGTGGCGACCAGCGCAATCGCCAGCAGGATGGCGGGAAACGCCATCAGGCCGTCCATGAGTCGCATGATCACGTTGTCCAGCCGCCGGAAATACCCGGCGGTCGAGCCGATGAGCGTGCCGAGAATGCCGTTCAGAACCACCACCATCAGGCCGATCCGCAGCGACACCCGGGCCCCATGCAGGACCCGGCTGAGGACGTCCCGGCCGAAACCGTCGGTGCCGAGCAGATAGGTTCCCGTCGGCGCACCCAGACGATAGCGGAAATTGTTCTGATTCGGGGAATGGGGAGCCAGCAGACCCGCGGCCAGCGCGATTACGACCACGAGACCGAAGAGGATCAACCCTGTCATGAACAGCCGGTGACGCCGCAGGCGACGCCAGGTCTTCCAGGCCGGGTTTCGCCCCCGGCCCGCGCCGTCTCGCTCGGCCCCCTCGAGTCCGAGGCTCACTCATAGCGCACCCGCGGATCCAGCCAGGCGTACAGGATGTCCACCATGATGTTGACGAAGACGTAGATCGAGGCCGTCAGCAGGAGGCCGCCCTGGATGACCGGATAATCCCGCCGCAGAATGGCGCCGATGATCAAGCGGCCCACGCCGGGCAGGGCGAAGACCGACTCCACGACCACGGCCCCGCCGAGCAGGATGCCGACGGTGATGCCGATGACCGTGACGACGGGAATCAACGTGTTCGCCAGGGCGTGCCGGCCGATCACGTGCCGCTCGGGCGCGCCCTTGGCGCGCGCGGTCCGGACATAATCCTGCCGCAGTACCTCCAGCATGGTGGCCCTGGTGATCCGGGCCAGGAGCCCAAGTTGGGCCAGGCCGAGCGCCGCCGCGGGCATGATCAGGCTCCGCAGCCACGGCCACATCCCCTTGCTCAGCTCCACGTATCCCCCGGTCGGAAACCATCCCAGCAAGACCGCGAAGAGATAGATCATCACCAATCCCACCCAGAAGTCGGGCAGGGAGAGACCCAGCAGCGCCATCGTCATGGCGGACTGATCGACCCAGGTGTTCTGCCTGACGGCGGCCACGACGCCCAGGACGAGGGCCGGTCCAAGCGAGAGCACGAGGGCCAGGCAGGCGAGCGACAGGGTCACGGGAGCGCGCTCGAGGATGGCGGTGGTCACGCTGCGATGCAAGAGGATTGATTGCCCCAGATCTCCTTGGAGGAGCCGCTGGTACCAGGTCAGCATCTGGATGCCCACGTGCTGGTCCAGGCCCAGGGACTGGCGGATGCGGGCCACCTCGTCGGCGGACGCGCCCGGGCCGGCGATCTCCGAAGCGGGGTCCCCAGGAACGAGAAAGATGATCAGGAACGAGACCAGGGATACGATCAGCAGGATCGGGATGGCGCTGAGCAGCCGGTACACCAGGTAACGGCCCATGCCGGACTCCGCGGGAACCACCGAGAAAGAGCGTGCGCGGAGGGAGGGCCGATGCGGCCCCCTCCGCGCCGTGAGCAGTCGCAGCGGCCTATTCGAACCAGCAGTCCCACATCCGCGGAATCCGGCCGGGGGCGTAGCCGGCCACGTTCGCCCGGGTGGCCTGATATCGCCCGAGATCGCCGACCTTGATGCCCGGCACGAATTCGAAGAATCGCTTCTGGAAGTCCGCGAAGGCCTTGATCCGGTCCTCCACCTTCAGCGAGGTATTGAGGGCGGCGTCGGCCCGCGCGAGCTCGGGATCGGACGTGTGCTGAACGCCCTTGCCGCCGTACTCGCTCGTGAAGTAGCCCGCCACCGTGTACGGCCCCTCATACGGCTCGATGCCGAACCCGAGGGCCCACAAATTCCAGCCCTCCGGCTTCAGCCGGGCGTTGAACGCCGTCGGCCAGTCGGTGACGTTGAGGCGGACGTTCATCCCGGCCTTCTTGAGCTGCTCGCTTGCCACCACGGCCGTCTCGTGGTGATTCTTGTAGTTGCTGTCGGTCAGGAAGACGATCTCCTCCCCTTTGTATCCCGCCTCTTGCAGGAGCTGCTTTGCCTTCGCGGCGTTTTTCTGGTTGTAGAACTCCTTGCCGATGTCGCCCGCGAAGTATGTGGTCCCCGGATGCTGCCAGCCATGCGTCAGCCGATAGAGGCCTTCGCTGGCGATGGCCATGGTCTCTTCGCAGTCCAGCGTCGCTTGAATAGCCTGCCGAACTTTCTGATGGGCGGTCGGCCCCCAGGCGGCATTGATCATGATGGTCTGGAAAGCCCAGGGCATGACCGGGTAGATCTTGATATTCCTGTTACCCTTCAGGCGATCGGCGGTCGGCGGAGGCAGCATGTCCACGGCCTGGATCTCGCCGGTCTCGAGTGCGGCGGCGCGGGCGCCGCCCTCTGGAATGTGCCGAAACGTCACGGTGTTGAAGTAGGCGGTCTTCTTGCCGCTGAAGCCGTCGCGCCTGGTGTAGTTGGTGTTGGGGGTGTAGCCGTCGAAGCGCTTCAACAGAACGTGGCTGTCCGGCTTGAACTCCATGAACTGGTACGGTCCGGTGCCGATATGGCTGATCTTGTTCCGGTCCTTGTCCCCCTCGCTGGCCGGCATGATCCCCAGTGGGGCCCGCGGCGAACTGATCTGGTCGATGAAGCCGGGGACCGGCGTCTTTAGTACAACCCGGACCACGTACTTGCTCGCGGGCGTGATGGAGTCCACCGACCGCATGATGGCGGCGCTGCCGCCCACCTTTCCGTACCGTTCCATCGAGGCCTTGACGTCCTGGGCCGTCATCTCCTGGCCGTTGTGGAACCGCACGCCCTGTCGGAGTGTGAAGGTGTAGGTCTTGCCGTCCGCCGAGATATCGCACTTCTGGGCAAGGTCGGGGATGGGGTTCCCATTCTCGTCGCGCGCGTACAGGGTCTCGATCCAGTGCAGACTGATGTTGCGGGCGACCTCCGCAGAGGTGGTTTGCGCGTCGGTGGTCGGGGGGGCAGAGATGGTTCCCACGATGACGTCCCCGCCGCGCTTCTGGGCCTGGGCCGGAACGCTCAACAGGGTCGCGGCGCCGGCGGCGCCGCCGAGGACCAGCAGTTCCCGTCGTGTCAGCTCCATGGGTCCCTCCCTCTGTCTGTGGCTGGGTTCACGTCCGCAGGCCGGCGCACCTGGCCGATCTGTCCGCATCCGTCATCGACGGGATGGCGCGCAAGCGCCCCGAACGGCTCCAAATGCCTGGCCTGCCACCGAGGTCGAGCAGGCTGCTCAAAAAGGTCCAGATGCAAGGCGGCTCGCCGAAGGCCGAGCGAGACGTACTGGAGGTACGTCGCAGCGAGTGCCGAGGCGGGCCAACGCCGCAGATGGGCCTTTTTCAGCAGCCTGCCCAGTCGGTGGCCAAGTGCGCCACGCAATCGCCCCGTTCCACCCGGCCGAAGTGCCGCTTGCTGATCACGGTCCCTGTCGCGCGGAACCGAACCGCCACGGGTTCTCGCCCGGGGTTGTCCACGAAGTGCACCTGACCGCAGGGCCGCCCGACCTCGACCGTCTCCCCGAGCTCGACGAACGGCTCGAACAGGCCGGCGTCGGGGGCCAGCACAAAGTAGTCGCGGTTGCGCACTTCCACGACACGGGTTGCCGGCAGCGATTCCGGCGGCAGCGATTCCGGGGCCATGCACCCGGCATGGACCAGGAATCGCCGGAGCCCACGCTCGACGATCCGCAGACCGTCCAGCGACACCGAACCGCCGCCGCCGAACTCCCCACCCAGGCTCACCAGGCCGCGTCGGAGCGCCGCCGTCTGTGCGAATCCCGAGTCCAGGGTGTGCGCCCACACCATGCTGACCGGAGCCCCGAATGCCTTGAGCGCCGCCATCGCGCGGGCGTCCAGTGCCGCGTCGCCGCTCGTTCGCATCGAGACAAACGGGATGTAATCGAGCGAGGAGCCCCCCGAGTGCAGGTCGAGGAACAAGCTGACCATGGGAAAGAGGACAGTGTCGACGTAGTGCGCAATCGCGTAGGTGGGCGTTCCGTTCGGGTCGCCGGGGAAGGCGCGGTTGAAGTTCACGTTGTCGATGGGCGACACCCGAGCCCCGGCCAAGGCCGCGGGGAGGTTGATTCCCGGAACGGCGATGACCCGGCCACGAACGTCTTTCGGTTCGAGTGCCCGGATCAGCTTGCAGAGGCCGACCTGCCCCTCGTACTCGTCCCCGTGATTCCCCGCCATGAGCAGGACGCTGGGGCCGGCGCCGTTCTTGATCACCGCTACGGGTATGGCGATGTTGCCGTAGGCGGAACGGGTCACCGAATAGGGGAGATGCAGCCAACCGACCTGCTTCCCATCCTTCTCGTAGTCCACTTCGGTAAAAATGCGCGTCGGCGTGCTCATGGAATATGCTCCTTGACGTCGAGCTGGCCACGATACCTGGCCCGCAGAGGTGATCAGCGCGCGATGGACACTTCGCTCGGCAGAGGTGGGGCGCGACGAGCGCGTGATGCCCGATGCGTAATGTGCATCGGCTGCCTGGGGGGTGTCAAGCCAAACTCGCGCTTGCTCGGCCCCCCTCGCAGATCGCCTCTCAGGCGGTCCGCATCGCCTTGAGGGCATCCTCGACTCGATTCAAGCGTGTCGTCGATATCCGCCGGCGTGTGCGCGGCCGAGAAGCCATGGTGACCTAGCGCCAACTTCCCGTAGTTGTGGAAGTACACCCCGCGCTCGAAGCAGGCCCGGATGAAGCGGAGACCCAGGTCACCGTCGATCCGGGCCGCATCCTGGTAATTCGCGACCTCGGTGGTGACGCCGAAGTAGATCCCGAAGCGGGCCCCGAGACCCTGCACCCGGGCCGGGACGCCGTGCCTGGTGAAGAGCGCGGTCAGCCCCGCGTAGAGTCGGTCGGCGTTCGCGAAGATCCGGTCGTAGAACCCTGGCCGGGTGATCTCCCCCAACGACGCGAGGGCCGCCAGGACCGCGAAGAGATGGCCGGAATAGGTCCCGGAATGCGCCGCGGGGCCCAGGGGACTCAACACCTGCATGTATTCTCTCCGACCAGCCACCACCGCCAGCGGCAGGCCATTGGCCACCGCCTTGGCCAGCGTGCACAGGTCGGGCGTCACCTTGTAGTATTCCTGCGCACCGCCCGCCGCCATGCGGAAGGAGCTCAGGACCTCGTCGAAGATGAGCAGCGCGCCGTGCTGCGTCGTCAACTTCCGGAGCAACTCCAGCATCCCTGGCTGCGGTGGGATACAACCGGAATTGTAGTTGACCGGCTCGCAGATGACCGCGGCCAGCTCGGAGCCGTGCTCGCGCATGGCCTGAGCAAACGCCTCCGGGTCGTTCCAGGGCACGACGACCACGAAGTCGGCGATCTGCGGCGGGATGCCGGCCGATTCGACCTGTGGCGGTACATAGGGATAGGTCGGCAGCGTGTCGCGGGCCGGACCGTGCGCGTTCCACACCACGTAGTCGTGCAGCCCGTGGAAGTGTCCCTCGAACTTCAGAATCTTCTGCCGGCCCGTCACAGCACGGGCCACCCGGATAGCGGCCAGCGTCGCCTCGGAGCCGGAATTGGCGAACCGGATCTGCTCCGCGCAGGGCACGGTCCGACACAGCAATTCCGCCAGGCGGCTGTGGTGCTCCGTCTCGTAGGCGCAGATCACGCCCATGTCCAGGGCCTGCTCGATGGCTTTCCGGATCCCCGGATGGTTATGGCCCAGAAAGGTCGCGCCGTGCGACAGGTTGTAGTCCAGGTACACCCGCCCATCCACGTCGTAGAGCCGACAGCCGTCGCCGTGGCTCAGGTACAGGGGCCGCCCCAGGGCCGCGTTGAACCGCGCCGACCCTGACACCCCCGCCACCATGTATCGACTGGCAAAATCGAACAGGGCCTCGCTCTTACTCGTGGCGTTGTCCATGGCACTCCTCATCCTATCCAGAAGTCGCGACGCGCCAAGCCGGCGGGTGCCGGCGCCTAGTACCCCAGGAGCCGCGGAAGGAACATCACCGTGGCCGGGACGTACGTGATTAGCAAGAGGATCACAATCTCTGCGATCAGAAACGGCCAGAGAGGTTTCAGAAGCTCTTCGATGGAGATCTTCGCTAGGCTGCTCGCGATGAAGATGCAGGAGCCCACCGGCGGCGTGAGCAGGCCGATACACAGGTTCACCGTGACCAGAACGCCGAAGTGAATGAGATCGATCCCATAACCTTTGACCACGGGAGCGAAGATCGGCACCAGCAGGAAAATGGCCGGGGCCGTGTCGATGACGCATCCCGTCACGAGCAGCAACGCATTGAAGAGAAGCAGGAAGACGCGGGGGTCTTTTGAGATGCTCGTAAAGAACGCCAAAGCCGTCTGTGGTACGTTCTGCATCGTCACGATCCAGCTGAGCACGTTGGTGGTGGCCAGCAGCAGCAGGACCACCGAGGTGACCTTGGCGGTATTCATCAACATCTCGGGAAGGTCGCGAAGCCTCAGTGTACGCAGGACCAGGAACCCGACGACCAGCGCGTACACCACGCCCACGCCGGCCGCCTCGGTCGCCGTGAAGATGCCGCCCAGGATTCCCCCCACGATGATCACGGGCATGAGCAAGACCAAAATGGAATCCCGACAGATCTTGATGGTCTCGGGCCAGCTATACGACGTCTCGCGCTTCTGGTACCCGTGCTTCCGGCTGATGAAGTAGTTGATGGTCATCAGGGAGCCGGCGATGAGGATGCCTGGAACCACGCCGCCCATGAAGAGGCCGCCCACAGACGCGCCCGTGACCAGCGAGAAGAAGACCATCACCAGGCTTGGAGGGATGATGGGGCCCATGATGGAGGCCGACGCGGTGACGGCGGCGGCATAGTTCTTGGGATAGCCGGCGGAGTGCATGGCGGGAATCATCACGGAGCCGATGGCCGAGGCGTCCGCCACCGCCGACCCAGTGATGCCGGCGAAAACCATGCACGAAAAGATCGTCGCGTGGGCCAGCCCGCCGCGAATCCGTCCAACCATCAGATCGGCAAAACGTAGGAGCCCCTTGGTGATCTCCCCTCGCAGCATCAGGTCTCCGCCCAGAATGAAGAGGGGGATGGCGAGGAGGGGAAAGGCATCGGTGCCGATGAACATTTTCTGGGGGATCACCACCAGCGGAATCCCCTGCATGACCAGAACGCCTCCCAGGGCCGTGACCCCGATGGCGAGCGCAACCGGCATGCCGGAGATCATCGTCAGAACGAACAGCCCGGTGATTGTCTGGAGCACCATGGACGCAGGCTCCTCCTAGAGTTCGAGCGGAACAGCGGACGGCGGGGTGATTGGCCTCCCGTGCCACTCTCGCCAGAGCAGCAGAACCTCCACGGCGAGCAACATCAGCGCAGAGATCGGGATCGCCGCGTACGGGATGGCCATGGTGATGCCGAGAGACGGTGACACCTGGTCGAGCTGTTGGGGCATCATGACAAAGAGCCCCTGGTACGCCACCACGCTCAGGAACGCCATCACGAGCAGATGGCACAGGGTCCGCAGCGCCCGCTGCCCCACGACGGGCAGCCGCTTGATGACGAACTCCATGCCTAACTGCTCTCCCTCTCGCAGCGCGTAGGCCGCCGCCAGGAACGAGGACCACACCATCAGGTACCGGGCGGTCTCCTCTTCCCAGCCGAACACGTAGTTCACGACATATCGGTTGAAGACCTGCAGGACGACCACCGTGGTCATGGCGGCGACCTGCAGGACGATGAACCAGTAAAGGGCGCGATCCGCGCCCCGGATAAGTGCATGCATCGCAGGGTTCTCCTTGATGGCGCCGAGGCCCGGGCGGCAATGCATGCGCGCTCGCACGCCGCCGTCCGGGCCTCGACTTACGTCGGCGGCGCTACTTCACCGGATTCGCCTCGCGAGCAATGGCAGTCTCGGCATCCTTGACCGCTTTGATGGCCCCATCGATCAAATCCTTCCCGACGCCGGGCTGCTTTGCCAGCCACTCCAACACCGGCCCCTGGCTCGCTTTGCGGAACGTCGCCACTTCGGCCGGGGTCGGCACGTACACTTCCATGCCCTTCTTGCGCAGCGCGTCAACCATGGTCACCCGCGCTTCAAACATGCGCTTCCCGTTCTCCGCGACGGCACCCATCTTGGCGCCGGTGAGCAGAATATGGCGCAAATCGGCCGGAAGGCCCTGGAACCACTTCTCGTTGGCCAGGATCATGTTGGTACCCAGGACGTGGTTGTCAACGGTGGCGTACTTCTGGACCTCGTAAAATTTGGTGTCGTAGATGACGCCCAGAGGATTCTCCTGGCCGTCTACCACACCCTGCTGCAATGCGCCGTACAGCTCGCCCCAGGATATCGGCGTGGGAGAGCCGCCCATCGAGCGCACCATTGTCATGTAGAGCGGGTTCTGCTGGACGCGCATCTTGATCCCTTTCAGGTCGTCCACGGTCTTGATCGGCTTCTTATTGTTGGTAAAGCAGCGGAAGCCGAAGGATGCGGCCGACAGCATCCGCACGCCTTGCTGCTTGATCAACCCTTCGTTCAGCTTGGTAAAAAACGCGCTCTGGTAGAAACGGAAGCCCACGTCTTCATTCGGGATGAGGTAGGGGACGGCTAGAATCATGAGCGCCGGGTAGAAACTCCCCATCGCCCCCTCGTCCCCTTGGCCGATGGGATTGACACCCAGCTTGACCGACTCGAAGAGCTGCCGCGAGTCGCCGCCGAGCTGGCCGCCCGGATGGACCTCGACCTTCAGGCGACCGCCGCTCGTCTCATTCACGAAATTCGCAAAGACCTGCCAGTGGTCGTCATGGCCGCTGCCGGGAATCTCCAGGTGGCCGCCCTTCACCACCGTGGGTTGCCCGGCCCACGCCGCCCCCCCGAACATCAAGCCGACACCGATCACCAGCGCGACAACAGCAACTCCCACTCCTCGTTTCCTGCTCATGTCGGATCCCCCTTTCAACAGACAGGCACTGCACGACGCCACACAGCCGAATCTCCCGTCGGATTCAGCCGGCAGACACGCCTCCGGGAACGGCCAGGACACCCGCGTGTGAGGTTGCGGCCGGTCGGAGGCACGAACGCTCTACTCTGAGCCCTGCGGCGCGCTGCGCTTTCGCCGACTGCGCCCCATGCGCTCGGGGGGCTCATGCGCACCCAGGAGAAACACCAACTCCTTCTCCACCCAGGCAAAGTGCCCCCGGATGGCTCGGCGACCATCCGCCGGCTTGCGCGACGCCAGAGCGACCAATATGGCCCGATGTCGTTGAGCCACCATCTTCAGATTCCGATTGATCGCGTTCGTCGAGGCGAGAAAGATGCGGAACCTGCGCTGCATACTGCGCCAGACGTCATGCAGGATGTGGTGGCCGGCTATCTGGAATATCGCGTCGTGGAATCGGTAATCCAGGTTATTGAATTCCTGGACCGCGTGGCGACGTGCGGCGTCCTCCATCCCCTGTACCAGCGACTCCAGTCGCGCCAGATCGTCCGCCCCGAGGCGTGGGACCACCAGGGAGACCGCGAACTCCTCCAATCTCCCCCGCAGGCTCGCCGCTTCCCGAAGTAGCCGTGGGTCGAATTCCAGAACGCATGCGCCTCGATGCGGGACCTTAACCACTAGGCCCTCACGTTCGAGCAGGCCAATCGCCTCCCGAACCGGACCACGGCTCGTTTGCATTTGCTCTGCAATCCGCATTTCGACAAGACGGGTACCCGGGCGCAGTTTCCCCGTGACGATGGCATGACGCAACCTGGCGACGACCTGTTCAGGGAGTGTGCGAAAGGAAAGCGGCCCCCCCAGGGTTGGAGGTGAAGGGTCGGCCGGAAGCCGGCGCAATCGCTGAACCGTCCCGGGCATCGAAGACTCCTGCAGGAGGCTTCCGATTCGTGGGCGCCCTGCGCTGGACGTGCGCAGGAAAACGCGGGTGCGGTTTGGGGCGCGTGAAGGGTCTGACCCGAGAGTAGGGCCGCCGAGGCCGCCAAGCGCATTGTCAACAATTAACAAATCTCACACGTCACACTGACCCGTCAAGCAGAATCCGTGCGTGACGATTGCCTTTCGCACCAAACGGACGCCGGGAAAGGCGGCGCAGACCTGCTGCCGCTCGCTCCCCCTCCCCGCATGGCGCATCAACCCTGTCCCTGTCTGATGGCTGCCAGGAACCCGGCCGCCAGGATGAAAACCACGCCGGTCCACGATAGCAGGGACGGGAATTCACGCACCATGAGTATGCCGATGAGGATGGAAAAGGGCACCTCGGACAGCGCCAGGATACTGGTCTCATGCGCCTTGAGGTACAGGCCGGACAGGTTCAGCATCAGAATGGGAGCGGCGGTACACAACGCGCTATATACCACTAGGTGCAGATAGCCGACACCGGCGATCCCCTTGAAGAGCGTGAGCGGCATCAGTGGAAGTAACAGAATGGAGAGAATGAGGAACTGCCAGATGGTGCCTGCCATCACCTCGCCATCCCGCTGCGCGAACTTCCGGGCGATCACAAAGTACCAGCCGAACAGCAACCCGGAAAGCAACGCAAGGCCATTGCCCAAGGGGATGTTTGGCGAGAGAGCCGTCGGCGTTTCCGCATCCCCGGTGTACGCGCCGAACACGAAGATGCAGACGCCGGCAAACCCGATGCCGATGGCCGCCTGGTGAGATGCCCGGACCTTCTCCCCGAGGAATATCCAGGCCAGGACGGCGGCAAAGAGCGGCGCCGTGAAGCTGAGGGCGATGGCGTTGGCCACCGTCGTGAAGAAATTGCTCCACGTGAAGGCCGCGTTGACCCCGAAGATACAGAGGGCCATGACGATGGCGGCCTTGAACCGAGCGGAGCCGATCCGAAAGGTGGGAGGCTTCGACAGCACAGTTGAAAAGGCCGTCAGACTCAGGAAGCCGATGAGGTATCGCCACGCGAGGATGTCAGTGATGTCGAATCCGTCCAGCCGGAGAATCTTCGTCAACGGGCCGCTGGCGCCCCAGAGAGCCGACGCCGCGAGGACCAGCGCAATGCCCCTGATCCGGTTGGCGTCCACGCCGCGCTCCCCTCCCTTGGTCTTACCTGCCTGCCAGCATCGTGAATGACAGGGGCGGTAGGGTCAGGGTCGCCACCCCGTTACGGATTCACCCACGCGCGTCCGGTCGCCTGAATAAAGCGCTCCGCCTCGGTCGGGCCCCAGTTCCCCGCCGGGTAGTACGCCAGCCCGTCGCGGCCGGCGGCCTCCCACGCCTGCAGGATCGGTGTCACCAGGCCCCAAGCCGTCTCCACTTCGTCCCGACGGATGAAGAGCGTCGAGTCCCCCAGCATGCAGTCCAGCAGCAGGCGTTCATAGGCCTCGGTAGGGTCCACGCCGAAGGTATCCCGGTAGGCGAAGCCGAGGCGGGCGGGGACCAGGCTGATGCGCGGACCCGGCGGCTTCAGCCCCACGCGAAGGGAGATCCCCTCGTCGGGCTGGATCCGCAGGGTCAGACGATTGGGCTCGATTTCGTCCCCCGGATGGTGGCCCGGATGCGGAGCGTGTTCGAAGAGGCGAAGCGGAGGCCGCCGGTACTGGATCGTCACCTCCGTGACCTGTTTCGGCAGCGCCTTTCCCGTCCGCAGGTAGAAGGGCACGCCGGCCCAGCGCCAGTTGTCCACCTCCAACCGGAGGGCGGCGTAAGTTTCAGTGGTGGTGTCCTCGGCCACGCGTGGCTCGTCCGCATAGGCGGCCACGCGCTTGCCCCGCAGCGTCCCGCGGACATACTGCCCGCGCACCGCCGCGTCGGCCACCCGTGCGGCGTCCATCGGCCGGATCGCGCGCAACACCTTGACTTTCTCGTCCCGTACCGCCTCGGCGTCGAACGTCGCCGGCGGCTCCATGGCGACCAGGGACAGGAGCTGGAGCATGTGGTTCTGCACCATATCCCGCATCGCGCCCGCCGTGTCGTAGTACCCGCCGCGCCCCTCCACGCCCAGGTCCTCGCCGACCAGGAGCTGCACGTGATCCACGTACCGCCGATTCCAGAGCGGCTCGAAGATGCTGTTGCCGAAGCGGAAGGTAAGGATGTTCTGGACCGTCTCCTTCCCCAGGTAGTGATCGATCCGATAGACCTGCGTCTCGTGGAAGACCTTGTGGATCTCCGCGTTCAGCGCAACCGCCGTGGCCAGGTCGTGGCCGAACGGCTTCTCCACGATGACGCGGCTCCAGCACGGCCAGTCGGGGCTCGACAGTTCCGGCCAGGGCTCGCTGACGAGCTTCGCCGCCCCGAGTTGAGCCACCACCGTCGTGTAGCTCGCCGGCGGCGTGGCCAGGTAGTACATGCGGTTCCCGCAGGTCCCGTACCGCGCCTCCACCTCGGCCAACTGCTTACCCAGCGCCGCGTACCCGGCCGGGTCCTCAAAGGCTGCCGGCACGTAATAGATGCCCTGGGCCAGCCGGTCCCAGATCTCCGGCCGTGCGGGCCGCAGCCGCGAGAACTCATCGACGGCGGCGCGGATCTCCGCCCGGAAGGCCTCGTGGCTCTTCTCGCGGCGGGCAAACCCGACCACCGCGAAACGTTCGGGCAACAGGTTGTCGTGTGCCAGCGCGTAGAGTGCGGGGAACAGCTTGCGCCGCGTGAGGTCTCCCGACGCACCAAAGATCACCAGACTGAATGCTTGTGGAACCTGATAGGGAGCGGGAGAGACTTGAATCTCCGGCGTCACGGGACTGGGGGTCATACGGCCTCCTGCGTTTCCTGCACGGCACAGCGGCGCCGGGGCAACCCGCCTTCCGTCCACGCCGACAGCCCCGATTCGCGTCGGCAGGTCGCCATTCTCACCCAAGACGCCCGGTTTCGCAAGCCGGCAAGAGGCCCCGTCCGCGGACGAGGCCGGAGCACGCGGGAAAAACGACGGTACGCAATGGCAGCCGATCCCAAAGCTACAAAGCGCTTGACACACCCCTCGTGTGTTCGTGTATGTTTCATATATAGGAAGTGACTTCCACTATACGGAAACCAGTTTTCTCCCTGACGCCCTGTTGCTGTCGCCGTGCTGACGCAGACGCCGCACTTCGGAGACTAAGAGGCATGGGCCGGATGATCCCACAACGGATCGCGGGGCGGGCAACACAGCGCGTTCCCGCACAGGAGTCCGGCGCCGAGGGCCTCAAATCCCTCCGCAAAGCGATTCGCGTCTTGGAGTGTTTCTCGCTCCAGGAGCCGCGGCTTCCCCTCACCGACATCGCACGCAAGGTTGGACTCCCGCTCAGCACGGCCCACCGCATCCTCACCACCCTGCGGACGGTTGGAATCGTGGAGCAGGAAGGGGATCGAGATCTCTACCGGTTGGGGCTCAAACTCCTGGAGTTGGGGAGCATGGTCCTCGCCAACCTGGAGGTCCATCGCGAAGCCCTGCCCTGTATCGAGGAATTGGTGCGCGAGACCGGCGAGACGGTACACCTCGGCGTGTTCGACGGCTCCCAGGTCGTCTCTATCGAGAAGATGGACTCGCCGCACGGCCTCGCATCGAACATCACCATCGGCAAGGGCGCGCCCGCCTACTGTACCGGGGTGGGAAAGGCCCTCCTTGCGCATCAACCGGACAGTACGGTGGAACACGTATGTCGGCTGGGATTGGCGAAACATACTCGACAGACAATCACCGATCCGGAGCGGCTGCGCAGGGAACTCGCCCAGGTCCGGGCCCAGGGCTACGCCGTGGACAACATGGAGCACCAGCCCGACGTCCGTTGCGTGGCAGTTCCCATCCGCGATCACTCTGGCCGGGTCGTTGCCTCATTGAGCGTGTCGGGTCCTGCCACCCGCATCCCGAAGGACCGGATTCCGACCCTTGCGGCCCTGGTCCGAGAGGCCGCCGCCAAGCTCTCGGCGCGGCTTGGCTACGCAGGGAGGTAGCACACCGAGTTCTCGATGCGTTCCCGCCTGGGCATGACGGGGCTGCGACCCGACGGGACGGATCCGCTTCAGCCCCGACTCGACGAAAGGAGACGGCATGTACGAGCATATCTTCGGTATTGTTCCTCCCATGACGACCCCGTTCCGTGCTGATGGCACGATCGACGAGGCCGCCCTCCAGGCCGACGCGCATTACATGTTCGACGTCGCCAAGGTCCACGGCGTGGCCATTTGCGGCAGCACGGGCGAGGGGCACACTCTGACCACGGCGGAGACCCGCCGCATCACGGAAATCGTTGTCAAGGAGGCCAAGGGCCGCATCCCCGTCATCACCGGCATCATCACCGACAGCACCGCCTTGGCCATCGAGCGCGGCCTGGCGGTCAAGGATCTCGGCGTGGCAGCGCTCCAGATCACGCCCCCCCACTACCTCTTTCGGCCCGACGACGACACTATGCTCAAGCACTTCGAGGCGCTGGCGAAGGGGACCGGGCTCCCCATCCTGATTTACAACGTCGTGCCGTGGTGCTATCTCTCCCCCCAGCTCCTCACCCGAATCATCGACAACGTGGAGGGAGTCATCGGCGTCAAGCAGAGCGCCGGCGATATGAAGATGCTGGCGGATCTCCTCATCCTGCTCGGCAATCGCGGCCGAATCATGAGCGCTGTGGACGCCCTCATGTACCCGTCCTTCGTCCTCGGCTCGCACGGAGCCATCGCCGCCATGCTCTCCGCCGTACCGACGCTGTACATGGAGATGTGGGACGCCGTGCAGAACGGCGACCACGCACGGGGTCGGGCGCTGCACGAGAAGCTGCTGCCGCTCTGGAACGCCATCTTCACCGACAACCTGCCGGCCAACGTCAAGTACTGCATGGAGCTGACCGGGCGCCCCGCCGGGCTGCCCCGGCCCCCCATGCCGCCCACCAGCGCGGAGCGGAAGCCGCTCATCCGGGCAGCATTACAGGCAACCGGCCTGCTGTAGGAGGAACCAGGAAACGGCGGCGGCCGGCGACCTAGGCGTCCCTAGCCGCCACGGCAGGTCGCCCCACCGACGATCAGCGGCGAGGAAACCTGGCAGGAGTCGCATAACCTCGAGCATCACATCCTGCTCTGGTCCGTCACCGGCTCGGAGAACATCTACCTCTTCTCGCGCCTGGTGCTGCCGGTGGATCCGATCCCGATGGATACGCATCTCGGCATGCCGTTCGCATGCTGGTATGCGACGAACGGCGCCGAGGGCAAGAAACCGGTGGTCCCGGAAGTGGTCCGCGCCACGGAGCTGTTCCGGTCGGCCGCCGGAAAGAAACAGCCCGAGCGCGTGGAGATCGCCCAGGAGAATTGGAAGATCATCTGCGAAGAATGCTGGGTCATCGGGACGGTCGGCCTCGCGCCGGCCTTCATGGGCGTACGGCTTGCGAAAAACAATATGGGGAATATCCCTGCTCGCCAGACCCACGCCCAACACCTGCGGTCTCCGTACACCTCGCATCCGGCCACGTTCTTCTTCAAGGGGTAGAGATTTGCGCGCCCCCGACGGCTCCCGCACGGCTCGTCGGGGATTCCCGCAATGGCGAAGCCACGGGTGTGCGTTCGGTCAAGTGTGAAAGGCCGCGAACGTCAGTGGGGCGAATAACAGCCGGAGCGGAGCGCGTGGGGGGCGCGTCCAATTTCACTATGTGCCACCCTCTCGCAACATCTCGAATCTGTGGCCAAATCCCATCGGTGCCTGGCGCGCTCCTTCACCTCTTACAACCAGGGCCGACCCCCTCCGGCCCTTGACGGCCAGACCCTCGATATGGTCTACTTTACCCCGCGGCTCCTGCGTGAGGCCGCGTGAAGTGCGTCCGGCAGAGCCTCACCCGAAGAGCCTTTCCCTGTTCAACCCCCCGGGGGCCTTCGCTGTGTGCGGCCTGGCGAGAGGAGAAAGATGATGAAGCCGAAGGTGCTGGGGATCAGCGCCTCGCCCCAGAAGGGGGGAAAGGTGGACACGCTCGTCCAGGAGGTCTTGTCCGCCTCCCGCCTGTCACACGAACTGGTGCACTTGCACGCACTGGAGATCCGCCCGTGCAAGGCCTGCAACGCCTGCCGGACTGATAACGTCTGTACCATCGAGGACGACTGGAAGGGTCTCAGCGACAAGATCCTTGATGCGACCGCCCTCGTGATCGGCGGGTGGGCCTTTTCCGGGATGATCGACGCCTCCACCAAGATACTGATGGAGCGGTTCTGGTCGCTTCGCCATCATCGCCAGCTTACCCGAGGCAAGGTGGGGGCGGCCGTGGTCGTCGGCGCGAACCCGGAGCTGGCCGGCACGCTGGCCGACGCGCTGCTCCAGTTCATGCGGAACAACGGGATAAACGCGCTGGGCCGCGTGACCGCTGCGGGCGCGAGTCCCTGTGTGGGTTGCGAGGATTCTTTGGAGGCCTGCGAATACAGCGGGGTTGTCGCCCAGTACGGCTTGCTGGAGCGGGCGGGGCTCAGCATGTACAACCCCGTCGAGTATCAGTTGGCCGCCCTGAAATCCGCTCGTGTTCTCGGACAGCGGATCGGGCATAAGGCGCAGCACATGGTGGCGCGCGGGCGGAGTGCCGAGATTGTCTAACCTGCGCAATCCGAGGAACGCGAGGACAAGATGAGCACAGAGCGTGGTGGCGGAGCGCCGATCAAGGATCTCCTGCGGCCTCCCCAGGACCTCCTCACCCGGGAGGTCAAAGACAAGGCGCGGGCGCTGGGCGCCCATCTGGTGGGGATCGCCCCCATCGAGCGCATGGACGGCGCGCCGCCCGACCTGCACCCGCGCCGGCTGCTTCCCGAGGCCAAGAGCTTGGTTTCCATGGCCTATCGGATCAACCGCGGCGTGCAGCAGCTCCATCTCCGGGGGGTCAGCCCGATGCCCTTTTCTCGCTTCGCCGGGCTGGAGCCCAAGGCGCGGCTGGACGACATGGCGCTGGACCTGGCCAATTATCTGGAAGATCTGGGCTACATCAGCCTCCCGGTGCCGGCGAACCAATATTACTACCAGGAGAAGGGCGTGGGGGAGATTTCACACCGACACGTGGCCATGGCGTCGGGGCTGGGGCGCCTGGGTCGCGGCGGATTTCTGGTGACCCCGGAATATGGTGGCGCCGTCCAGTTGATCACCGTGGTGACCGCCGCGCCTTTGGAGCCGGACCCGATGCTTGACGAGGATCCGTGCGCCGGCTGTCCCCGCCCGTGCGAGTCCATCTGCCCCGTCCAGGCCATCCGGCCCGACCGTGATCGGGTCATGACCATGGCGGGCAAGGAATACCGGTACGGCTGGCTGTCATATGCCCGCTGCCAATGGGCGTGCGGCGGGTTGGTGATGGACGATCATTGCTACGGGCTTTCCGATGTCCCCATGCCGGCCTTCGATGAAGAGGATGATGCCGAGCGGGTGCGGGAGGAGTTCCTCTTGGCGGGTGACAAGCGTTTCCCATGGGACCGCGCATACCGGGGGGCCTTTACTTACAACGCCTGTTCCAAGTGTTACGTCGTGTGCCACCCCGAGCGGCTGAAGAGGAAGTTGAAGGCTGAGGTGCAGCCGGGATAGAGAGAAACACACCTGAGGATTCGTCCTGCCGCGTCGCAGGGGGATTCGTTTCCCCGGACGTGTGAGTCGGCCGACTGGCCACGCTTCCTCAATCCGGGCCTCGCTCATGGGTGGCCGATCCTTCCGGTTCCGTGGTGCACATTTCGCTCGGCATGTACCGAACACCTCCCGCCTCGGCAACGAATTCAGTTCGCTTTGCGGTGGGTGCAGCCGGCCAGTATCAGGGTCCGCCCGGCGCTCCGGTCGAGGGGTGTGCGGACCCCGGTCCCGCTCTCAGCAGCCCGGACACGGCCGGGTGGGTCCCGCAAGGCAGCGCAACGACCGGATGGCACCACGACGATGGGTTATGAGAGAGTCCCCGGGCGCGGTCCCGGAGACCGACGGCAACGGACACGGTCACGCCGGATCCCCTTTTACATTCCCCCCCTTTTCTATAACGGAAATTTGTCCCACTCCCGTCGGGTCTGCCATCGCGCAAAGTGATCCCCCGGTCTCCTTCAGACTCGTCTTCCGGTTCTGCCGCGGTAGGCACGTGGTCTGCCAAGGACAATAGCGAAATCGCACCGGTTCGAGAGGATTACCACTCCCGTCACGGCGTCGCGCGGGACCCATACGCCGCGGCCAAGCCGGATGCCGCGTTGCTGTTTGGTAGCGACGGCCCTGGACGCTGTCCGCTTAACCAGAGAGCCGCCTGGGACTGGAGTACCATGCCGGAAGAACGCGCAGGAACGAAACGCGGATTGGCTGGAGCGGGACCAGAAAACGAAGTCATCCCTCGATACGACTAGGACAGCGCGTTTGGGCGTGACCTCCAACCACGTAGGCGATGAGTGTCGGGGCAGGGACTCGGCGCGGACCGACAGCACCCTTGAACAGTTCAGAGGACATGATAAGATACCGAACGCAAACGCGGCTCGGTCAACGAGGTTTTCAGAAGAGGGGGCAGCCATGGGATCAGAGCACGTCCCGGTATGGTTCATCACGGGCTGTTCGAGTGGCTTCGGCCGGGCGCTCGCGACGCTCGTGCTCGAGCGGGGGTGGCGCGCCGCGGTGACGGCACGCGACCCCAGCCAGGTCGCCGGGCTGGTGGCCAGCCATGATGGGCGCGGCTTGGCGCTTGCGCTCGATGTGACCAAGCCGGCACAAATCGCGGCGGCTGTGCAAGCAACGGTGGGCCGTTTCGGGTCTATCGATGTCCTCGTGAATAACGCCGGCTACGGCTACCAGTCCTCGGTCGAAGAGGGTGAGGACGTGGCCGTCCGCGCCCTGTTCGAAGCCAACGTCTTCGGGCTTGCCGCCATGACTCGCGCCGTGCTACCCGGCATGCGGGCGCGCCGGCGGGGGCACATCGTCAACATCTCATCGGTCGCCGGGTTCGTCGGGTTCCCCGGCTCGGGCTATTACTCGGCGACCAAGCACGCGGTCGAGGGGCTGTCCGACGCGCTCGCGAAAGAGGTCGGCCCCCTCGGAATCCACGTCATGTGCGTCGAGCCCGGCCCGTTTCGCACGGACTTTGCGGGGCGGTCGCTCCGGCAGAACCTGAGTCGGTCCAGCGACTACGAATCCACGGTGAATGTCCGACTCCGGACGCTGGCCGGCGCGAGCGGCACGCAGCCCGGCGACCCCGTCCGCGCGGCTGCCGCCATCGTCAAGGCAGTGCAGGCGGAAAAGCCGCCGCGGCATCTCGTCCTCGGCGCCATGGGACTTGACACCGTGCGCAAGAGCTTGACGGAGAAGCTCGAAGAAATCGACACCTGGCAACAGACGAGTCTAGGCGCGGACTACCCCAAGGACTAACCGGATCAGGCGCGCGACACCTGTCGTTGGAGTCGCGCCTTGTTCTGTGCGTAACTTGCGGGTCATGATGCGGCTGACGGTACTGCAATAGAGACCCGTGGCCCGTGGTCGAAGGGAACCTGGCCGTGTTCGTCGTTGAACTCTCGCGCAAAGGAGGCCTCCCGTGAAGAAGATCATCAACGATCCGTTCGCCTTCGTGGACGAGATGCTGGACGGCATCATCCTGGCCCACCCCGACAAGCTCAAGCTGGTGGGCGCCGACAAGCGCGCCGTGATCCGGGCCGACGCCCCGATCAAGGGCAAGGTCGGCATCGCCACCGGCGGCGGCTCCGGCCACCTGCCCGTCTTCATGGGCTACGTCGGCAAGGGCCTCGTGGACGGCTGCTCCATCGGCAACGTCTTCTCCTCCCCCACCGTCGACCAGATGCTGGCCGCGACCCAGGCGATCAACGGGGGCGCCGGCGTCCTCTACCTGTTCGGCAACTATCAGGGGGACGTGCTGAACTTCGGCATGGCCGCCGAGATGGCCGAGGCCGAGGGCATCCAGGTCGAGACGGTCCTGGCCGCCGACGACGTGGCCTCCGCCCCCAAGGGCCAGGAAGCCAAGCGACGAGGCGTGGCCGGGATCTTCTACGCCTACAAGCTGACGGGGGCCAAGGCCGAGACCAAGGCGCCGCTCGCCGAGGTGAAGCGCATCGCCGAGAAGGCCATCGCCAACACCCGCTCCATGGGCGTGGCCCTCTCGCCCTGCACCGTGCCCGCCGCGGGCCGCCCGACCTTCACCATCGGCGACGACGAGATGGAGATCGGCATGGGCATCCACGGCGAACCGGGGGTTCGCCGCGGCAAGCTCGAGCCCGCCGACAAGATCACCGCCAACCTGATGGAGACGATCCTGGCGGACATGGATCTGGCGAAGGGGGATGAGGTATCGGTCCTGGTGAACGGCCTGGGCGCCACCCCGAAGGAGGAGCTCTACGTCGATGTACCGGAAGGTCCACCAGATCCTGACCGGCCGCGGGCATCAAGATCTACCGGCCCTACATCGGCGAGTACGCGACCTCCATGGAGATGGCCGGCGCCTCGGTGAGCCTGTGCAAGCTGGACGCCGAGCTGAAGACGCTCCTCGACGCCCCCGCGTCCACACCCTTTGTTGAGTTGGTGTGATATGCGCGCCACGATCACGACCGCCGACCTGCTCGCCATCCTGGAGAAGATGGCGACGGACATGGAAGCCCAGAAGGACTATCTCTGCGAGCTGGACGGCGCCATGGGCGACGGGGACCAGGGGGTCACCATGACCATCGGGTTCGGGGCCGTCCGGAAGGTCTTGGACTCCCTGCGAGATCAAGACATCGGCACCATCCTCACCAAGAGCGGCCTGACGTTCAACGGCACCGCCGCCTCGACCATCGGCGCGCTGCTCGCCACCGCGTGCATGCGGGCGGGGCGCGAGGCCAAGGGCAAGTACGAGATCGGCCTCGCCGACCTGGCCACGATGCTGGCGGCAGCCCTGACCGGGATCCAGGAGCGGGGCAAGGCGCAGCTCGGCGACAAGACAGTCCTGGACGCCCTGGCCCCGACCGTGACGGCCCTGCAGGCCGCGGCGGCCGCGGGGCTGCCGCTCCCCGAGGCGCTCCGGCGGTCCCTGGCCGCGGCCGAGGCGGGCCTTCAGGCTACCATTCCGATGAAGGCGAAGATGGGGCGGGCGGCTTGGATCGCCGAGCGCAGCGTGGGGCACCAGGATCCCGGCGCCACCTCGTTCTTTCTGATGTGGAAGTCGGCCGTGGAATATCTGACGACAGCCTGCTGAAAAAGGCCCATCTGCGGCGTTGGTGTGCCTTGCCACTCGCTGCGACGTACCTCTAGTACGTCTCGCTCGGGCTTCAGCGCACCGCCTGGCATCTGGACCTTTTTGAGCAGCCTGTGGTAGAGTGAGTTCTTAGCATCCTGCTACGGCAGAACGGCCCGCCGGAAGGACGCACCGCTGTGTGAAGTGCGCATTCCTCGGACGGGCCGGCCATGGCTATTCCGCGATCGCCCCTGCGTCCTGTACCTTACCGCTCTCCGCCTTTACTTCCGGACCGTGAAACGCCGGACCTGGTCGTCCACCCGGAACACGATCCCCACACCGGGGAGCCCGGTTTCGGGATCGGTGTCCACCCGGACGACATGGCCGGGCATGGCCGCGGCCACCTGATCGGATTCGAGGAGAGTCACCTCGACCTCGGAGCTGAGTTCCGGAGTGTCCGGAACCACCACGTATGTCCCGGTCAAAGTCAGATTGACCAGGAATCCTTCGGCATCCATGGCGGACCCGTCCGCCCGTCGCCCGCGCACGCGGACGGGAAGCCGCGTGGTCACCCGGGGACCGACGCGGGGGCTGGTGCTCTCGAAGGTGACGGCGGGCGTCCGGACGGTGGCCTGGAGCCCCTCTGCGGCCCCCCACGTCTCCGGCCACTTCTCACGGGCCATCTGCACAAATCGCCCCACCGCCGCATCGTCCGAATCCGGATCGTGGTGAAAAAGGACGAGGGTCCGCGCGCCCGCGCTCTTGGCGACGGCCACCCCTTCCAGCCAGGAGCTATGCCCCCAGCCGTGACGCTGCCGGAGCATGGCCGGGGAGTATTGCGCATCGTAGATCAACAGGTCCGCCCCTCGCGCCAGATACCGGACCGCATCGTCCCCCTTGGGATTGCCCGGTTCGTTGTCGGTCGCGTACGCGACCACGCCATGGGGCGTCTCGATCCGGAAACCAAGGCAGCCCTGCGGATGATTGAGCGGAACGGCCTCGACGTTGGCGTCCTCGACCCGCCAGCGGCTTCCGGGTTCCACCACGGTGAAGGCCCGCGCCGCAGCCAACAGAGACATGTTCACGGGGAAATAGGGCCGCAACATCTGGCCTTGGAGCGCCGCCTCCATTCCTCCGCCGCCATCGGGTTGAAGTCCGTAGAACACGAACCGATTTCGCGATTCGTAGAGCGGCGGGAAGAACGGAAGCCCCTGGATGTGGTCCCAGTGATAATGCGAGATCAGCCACGATGCATGGACCGGTACGGCGTCGGGCCCCCAGCCCGGCCCGCGGCTCAGCGATCTGACGCCGGTACCGCCATCCAAGACGATCCGATGTCCTACCGGCGTCTCGACCTCGACGCACGGGGTATTGCCCCCGTAATGCCAGGTCCGCACGTCGCAGGTGGGATTGGATCCTCGCACTCCATGAAATCTCACAAGCATCGGACTCATCCTCGGACTGCGCAGGAGAGGCCCCCGTGCCTGCCAGGGGATTCAGAGGTATGGTGCGCAACCGCCGCCGGAATGTCAAGCCGGCGTCCCGGGCGGCCCGCGCCGCGGGGCGTGGCGGGTCGCCCGGGACCGACCGGACGTTTTCAGTACGCGCGTTTCAAGAGGGCTTTGGCCGCTTGCGCGACGTGTTTCGCCGTCATCCCGTACTTCTCCAGGATGGCATCGTTCGGGCCGGATTCCCCGTAGCAGTCCTGGATTCCGTGGATCTTCATCGGCGTGGGGGCGTGCTGCCCGAGGACTTCGGCCACCGCCCCGCCCAGACCCCCGATGATGTTGTGGTCTTCGGTGGTGAGAACCCGGCCGGTCTTCTTCGCCGCCGCAACGATTCCCTCCACGTCAATCGGCTTCAGCGTGTGGACGTGCACCAGGTGAGCGCTGATCCCCTCCTGCGCCAAAAGATCGCAAGCCTCCAGGGCGCGGACACTCTGCACGCCGGTTCCGAAAATGGTCACATCCGTCCCCTCGCGGAGCGTCACCACCTTGCCGAAGACGAATTTGTAGTCCTCGCCGAAGATCACGGGGGTGGCGTCGCGCGTGAGTCGCAGATACGCCGGCCCGGGCATGTCGGTGAGGGCCAGGGTTGCCAGGCGACATTCCACACCATCCGCCGGCGCCACCACCACCATGTTGGGCATCGCCCGCATGATGGCGATATCCTCCACGTCGATATGGGTCTTGCCCGTCTTCGCCGTCAGGATGCCGCTATAGGAACCGCCCAGCTTGACATTGAGTTTGGGCTGGGCCACGGTCACGCGCAACTGGTCCAAGGCCCGATTGGCGAGGAAGCAGGCGAAGCTGCTCAGCCACGGGACGAGGCCCACGGTGGCCATCCCGGCGGCCACGCCCATCATGTTCTGCTCGGCGATTCCCAGGTTCAGGAAGAACTCCGGCGCTTCGTAGGCCACCGTCTGCGCCATGGTGGAACTGGCCAGGTCCGCGTCCAAAACCATGACGTTGGGGTGGGTCTTGGTGAGTTCCAACAGGGCATCGCCCCAGGCCACTCGCATCTCGATCGTTTTACCCATCAGGATCCTCCGTATGCCCAGAGGGGCGGGCGCTGCGCTCGCGACAGGTCGTGATCACGGAACCATTCCCGCGATGATCGGAAACCCATCAGGCGCGCGGCCGCTGCGCCTCCAGTTCGGCAAGGGCCTTGGCCAGTTCGTCTTTGTTCGGCACCTTGGCGTGCCAGTTGTAGTCTCCTTCCATGAAGGAGACCCCTTTCCCTTTGATGGTGTTCGCGATGATGCAAGTGGGCCGCCCGCGGGTGGCTTTGGCCTCCTCCATCGCCGGGACCAAGACGTCGAAGTCGTGCCCGTCCACGTCCAGCACGTTCCAGCCGAACGCGCGCCACTTCTCCGGCACCTGAGTCAGCGGATTGATCCGGTGCTTGAGGTTCCCGTCCTTGGGGAAGCCGAATTGCTGGACCTTGTTGTAGTCCACGATGGCGGTGAGATTGTCCACCTTGTAGTAGCTGGCCGCCCACGCCATCTCCCAGACCTGCCCCTCCTGGATCTCGCCGTCACCCAGGAGCACCCACGTGTGGAAATTCTTCTTCAGGCGCTTGGCGGCCAGGGCCATCCCCAGCGGCGGGCTGGCGCCGGTCCCCAGCGAACCGGAGGCCATGTCGATCCCCGGGGTCTTGGTCATGTCCGGGTGGCCCTGCATGCGCGAGTTGATGGCGTCGAACGTAAAGACCTCTTCCACGGGGAAATACCCCCTGAGGGCAAGCGTGGCGTACAGGGCGATGCTGGAGTGGCCCTTGGAGAGGACGAACCGATCCCGGTCCGGCCACTGCGGGTTCTTGGGATCCACGCGCAGCATCTTGAAGTACAGGGCCACGGCGGTCTCGACCATGGACAGGGGACCCCCGATGTGGCCCGCCCCCGCGGTGTGGACCGCTTCCAGGATGAGCTTCCGTACCTGGACCGCCTTTTCTTGCAGTTCCCGTTTCAGGGCCGAATCAATGGGCATGCGAACCTCCTTCCGTGGAAGATGGCAGAAACGACCGGCGAGAGGGACGGCGACGCACTCCCTCTGTGGTCATTGCCGGTTCAACGGTGTTCATTCCACCGGTCAAATCCCGAAAATTTCCTGAAGATAGCGCCGATTGCGCCGGGCGGCCGTCAACGGCGGATCAGGCGACGTGTCCTCTTCGATGACCATCCAGCCGGCGAACGCCGCCTGCCGCAGCCCTTCCACGAACCCGGCCAAATCCACACTCCCCTTGCCGAGTCCACAGAAGATGTACCGCTGCAGCGCGTCCAGGAAGCCGATCCCCTTCGCCTGACACTCGGCGAGGACGCCGGGATTCACGTCCTTGATGTGTACGTACCGGACGCGCGAGCCGAACGTCTTCACGACCTCCACCGGATCGGCCCCGCCGTACACCAGGTGCCCGGCATCCACGCACAGGCCGAGGGCCCGGGGGTTGGTACCATGGAGCAGCCTGTCCAGCTCTTCCCGGGTTTCCACGTACGACCCCGCATGCGGATGGACCGCTAGCCGCACGCCGAGCGGTTCGCATGCCGCGGCCAAGGCGTGGATGCCGTCCGCCAGGGTCCGCCACTGTGACTCCGAAAGGCCGGCGCTTCCGTCGGTGGGAACCCGCCCGGCGAGGGCGATGCGCTCGGGACTGCCCCGCAGGCCCAGAATCAGCTCCTGCACCCGCATGGCCGACAGGGTCCGGGCAACCGCCAGCGCCTGGGCGATCTCCCGTTCGTGGGCGCCGCGGTCCTCCAGGGAGATCCAGCAGAAGTTCGACGCCAAGGCCAACCCATATCTCGCGAGCAGCGCCGTGAGCGCGGTTGGGTCGGCCGGCAACCCCGCTCCGTACTCCGTCCCTTCATAGCCTGCGTCGACCATCTCCGCTAGCACCTGCTCGATCGGGACCGGCGGCCGAAGGTCCGGCAAGTCATCACTGTTCCAGTTCATCGGCGCCGTGGCCACCCGTATCATGCGTTCCCCTCCCCCACGCGTTGTCCCCCGGCGGTCCGCGCAACAGCCCGTGCGCTCGGTTGTCAGAGACCGCCCAGCCCGCCTCGGCGGGCTGGTCATGAGTGGTACAGGGTAGCCGAAGTAGCGGCGCGGCGCAAGACCTCCCTGCCCGTGCCCTCACGACGGAAAGCACTCATGGGTCTCTTACTGTTAGCGTTAACGTTACGCAAAGAACACAAAGTTCGCGCGCTGCCACTCCCCCCTTGACAGCAATCGCCCCTGGCGAGGAAAGTAGGGGGTAGGATCGATCTCCCCGGGTCATGCGTCCGCCCCCGAGGGCGGGAAGGAGGAACATCATGAAGGCGTTGGTACTGGATGCGAAGTGGGAGCCGAAGGCCGGCTACGTGGTCAGCGAGTTCGAGAAGCAGACGGGCAAGGCCGTCACGGGCAACAGCGTCTACAAGGCGCCGACCTTGGCCGTGCGCGAGGTGCCGGTCCCCAAGATCGGCCCCAAGGAGGTCCTCCTCAAGGTGAAGGCCTGCGGCGTGTGCGGCTCGGACATCCACATGTACGAGACCGACGCCCAGGGCTACGTGATGTACCCCGGCCTGATGAAGCTCCCCTGCGCCACCGGCCACGAGTTCTCCGGCGTCGTGCAGGAGGTGGGTAACGAGGTCCGCGACCTGAAGGTGGGCGACATGGTGACCGCCGAGGAGATGATCTGGTGCGGCGAGTGCACCCCCTGCCGGAACGGCTATCCGAACCAGTGCGAACGCCTCGAAGAGATCGGCTTCACCATCGACGGCGCCTTCGCCGAGTATCTCGCCATCGGCAGCAAGTACTGCTGGAAGCTCGATACCCTCTTGGAGCGGTATCCCGACCCCGACATCGTGTACGAGCTGGGCGCCACCGTGGAGCCGACCTGCGTCGCCTACAACGCCGTCTTCATCCGGGGCGGCGGCTTCAAGCCGGGCGCCTACGCCGTGGTGTACGGCGGGGGCTGCATCGGCCTCTCCGCCATCGCCATGATCAAGGCGGCGGGCGCCGCCAAGCTGATCGCCTTCGAGACCGTGCCCGAACGGCGCGCGCTCTGCACCGCCATGGGCGCCGACTACGTCTATGACCCGTCGCCCTCACCAAGCAGAAGACGCGGCCGTCGGACGTGGTGATGGAGCTCACGCACGGCGACGGGGCGAACTTCCACCTCGAGGCGGCGGGGGTCCCGACCCTGACCTTCCCCGAGATGGAGCGCTCGATGGCGGTCAACGGCAAGATCGCCCAGGTCGGCCGCGCCGCGGATCGGGTCCCCGTCTATCTGGATCAGTTCCAGGTCCGCCACGCGCAGTTCTTCGGCTCCCAGGGCCACTCCGGCGACGAGATCTTCCCCAACGTCATCCGCCTGATGGCCAGCGGCGCCGTCGACAACCGGAAGATCATCACCGCCCGCTTCAGCCTCGACACCGTGGTGGAGGCGATCAAGCAGTCCGGCAGCCGCAGCGACGGCAAGATCCTGGTGAAGCCGCGCTAGTCTGCCGATCCGGAGGGCTCGATAATAGATCGTACGGAAGAAGGAGAGATCCCATGAGCATCCCAACCCCCCAAGGGCTCCTCGCCACCAAGCAGCCCGACCTGTTCTTCGAAGACAACGCCGTCGGGCGCATGAAGAAGGAGATCTGGGAGGCCAGCGACGCCCAGATCGACGCCTGGCTCGCCGAGTACGGCTTCCCCGCCGCCGGCTGCGAGTGGGCCAAGCCCGGCTCCTACATCCAGACCACCGTCCGCCACCAGGTGGAGGCCAACCGGCGCAAGAACGACATCGTCCTGATCCCGGTGGGCTGCACCGAGAACCACGGCCAGCACATGGTGAGCGCGGCGGACACCCTGTACGTCAGCATGATCTGCGAGGGCGTGCGCCGCTACACGGCCAAGCGCGGCGCCCCGATCAACCTGGCGCTGCCGCCCTTCAACTACGGCGGCCACCCCTACCACCACCTGGGCATGCCCGGCACCGTCATCCTGCGGGAAGAAGTGGTGCGGGAGCTGCTGATCGACGTGATGCTGGGGCTGTGGAACGACGGCTTCCGCAAGCAGATCTATCGTCAACAACCACGGCCACCTCTGGATGCTGGAGTCGGCCCTGCAGGAGTTCTGCAAGCGCTACCAGCTCCCGGGCATCTTCCGGGTGATGGACTGGCACCGGGCGGTGCGCGAGTTCTTCCGCACCAAGGAGAAGGGCGGCGAGTACGACACCCCCTTCATCCACGCCGACGAGTCGGAGACCTCGCTCTCGCTGCTACCTCTTCCCCGAGATGGTGGACATGACCTAGGCCGTGGACACCGAGTCGGTCCAGTTCCTGCCCGGCGGCCACTTCGACACCTCGGTGGACATGTACACCCGGCCCCACCGCTGGAGCGAGGGCGAGGGCCACTTCGCCATCGAGATCAAGGGCACCCCGGAAGGGCGTGGTCGGCAAGGCCACCCATGCCGACCGCCCAGAAGGCCAAGCGGCCCCTGGTGGCCATCCTGCGCTACCTGACCCTGGTCCAGGACGAGATCCTGGCCGCCTTCCCCGCCGGGCAAGCTCCCGCCCATCGAGAAGACGACGCTGCGCGATCCCCGAGGAGCTGGCCCCGTACCTCCAGGAGCCCATGAGCCCCGGCTGGAAGTCGGTGTATGGGTTGCCGCTGGTGGGGCCACGGTAGTCCTGCCTCAGGAGCATGCGAAAGGAGAAGTTCAAGAAGTTCGGGATCAAGATGGATTGAGTGCCGAGAGCCTGGTGTCGAGAGCGTAGAGCCAAGAGCCGAGGAGCCACAAAAAGCACAAGGAGAGGGCAGGCGCCGGGCGCCGGAATTCTCAATCCCTGCCCCTGTCGTTGTCCCTGTCCTTATAAGGAGGTCTACCGTGAGTGAGTGGACGTTGCCCCCGAAAGGCGGCCACATGGAGTCTGCCGACCAGATCTATCTGCAGAACATGACCTGGAAGCAGATCGACGCGCGCCTGAAGCAGAACGACATCATCATCGTACCGATCGGGTCCACCGAGGCTCATGGGCCCCACGCTTGCATCGGCGAGGACACCTTCCTGGTGACCCGGATGGCCGAGGCCGTGGCAAAGAAAGTGGGCTGCACGGTGGCCCAGCCCGTCTGGTACGGCTCGCACCCCTACCACCACATGGGGATGCCTGGGACGATCATCGTGCCCGAGGAGATCTTCATCGGCCAGCTCAAGGCGATCATGGTCGGCCTCTGGAACATGGGCTTCCGGAAACAGATCCTGCTCAACGGTCACGGCCAGGAATATGTGATCCCGACCGCCATCCACCAGTTCGCCAAGACGTTTCAGGTACCCGGGATCTTCATCAACCTGAACTGGTACCATGCCATCCAGGAGCACTTCAAGACCACCAAAGACGGCGGCCCGTGGGATACGCCCTTCATCCATGCGGACGAGGTGGAGACCTCCTGGTCGCTCGCCCTCTTCCCCGAGTTCATGCACATGGAAGACGTGGTGGACACCGAGCCCCGCGGCTACCTGCCGGATGGCCACATCGACAAGGCGGGCAACCTCCTCCACCGGGCCATCGCCTGGTACGGACAAGTGGGCTGCGGCCCCATGGAGATCGCCGCTTATCAGCCCGGCGTGGTGGGCAAAGCCAGCAAGGCGACCGCCGAGAAGGCCTATCCGGGGGTCCGCGCCCTCCTGGACTACATGGTGAAGCTTCACGACGACATCAAGAGGACCTTCCCACCGGGGAAGCTGCCGCCCATCGAAGAGGTGACCATGCGGCCCAAGGAAGAGATCGAGGCGGTCCTCAAGGGCCCCTTCGCCCCCGGCGGCCGGAGCATTTACAGTCTGCACTGGCCGTTCTGAAGAACCGCAATGGAGCACGGATGAGGGGGAGCACTAGGGCATGCGGCTCTCTGCCCCTCTTCCGTTTTCGGTTTCATGCGCTATGTTCTTGATCTTGGCTGACCGCTGAGCGCTGAGCGCTTGGCCGGAGGCGCGATGGGACACTATCGGTACTTCTTAGCCATCCAGACGCGGCTGCCGGAGGATTACCTGGCGGATGCAGAGTTTCGCCGGAACCTCGAGACGCTTCGACGGCTAGGGTTCGACGGCGTGGAGTTGAACATCTCCGATCCGGACACTGTGGAGCCCCGTCGGCTCAAGGCCTACCTGGCCGAGTTCGGCCTGGTTCTCTCGATGTTTGCCTCCGGTCTCACCGCCAAGACCTTTAACCTCTCGCTGGCGACGTCGGATGAGGCGCGCCGCAAGGAGGCGATCGGTCGCACCATACGCTTCCTGGAATTCGCACACGAGTTCGGCGCAGGGGTGATCGCCGGGTACCTCAAGGGCGCTCCTCAGGACAGCGGGCCTGGGGCGCGGGAACGCTTGGCCGCATCCGTGGTAGAGTTGGCGCCGATCGCCGACCGGCTCAAGACTCCCCTGCTCATCGAGGCGGTGAACCGCTACGAGTCGCCGGTCGGCCACAGCCTGGCCGACACCTGGGACATCGCCCGCCGCGCAGGTAGTCCGTTCGTTTGGATCCTCCCGGACACGTTCCACATGAACATCGAAGAGTCGAATATGAGGCAGGCGATCTCTGCACACCAGGCGTGCTTTGGCTCCTTCCACCTCTCGGATAACAACCGGCATTTCCCCGGCTTCGGGGCCCTTGACTTCGGCGCGATCATCGGGATGCTTGACGAGGTGGGCTACCAGGGCAAACTGGCCATCGAGGGCAACGTGCGAACGAGCTTCATCGCGGACGTGGAAGTGGCGATGCAGTGCCTCGGGCCGCACCTGACTCGAAAGACGGGCGAACGATAATAACCCGAGGCCGATTCGGACGTGCGGTCTGCCGCAGAACACAACACCCGGCTCTCGCACAGAGCCGGGTGTTGTGTTTCCACCCGTTCCAGCCGCCGGTCGCAGATAGCCGAGCAATTATTGAATCACAAGAACCATACACGGAATGGTGGCTTGCCAGGCAAACGTTGCGTCTCCTGGTCGAAGGGAGGCGCTATCGACCAGTGAATCTCAACGGCTCCATGATGTTCCGCGGCGGTGCGAAGATGTCGACCAGCTTCGCGGGTTGGTCCGACACCACGGTGGCGGAATGCACCGCATTCGGCGGGATGACGAACGCCGTACCCGCCGGACAGAGCCGGCTTTCCCCATTGATGGTGTAATGCAGCGCCCCTTCGGTGACGATGCCTATTTGCTCATTCGGATGGGCGTGCGGGGGAATCGTCGAGTAGGCGGGGAACTCCAGGAATGATACCGACACGTTGCTCCCGTAGATCGCCTTGATCGTGATTCCGTTGACCAGCGGAAGCTCCTGAACTTCCTTCAAATCGTAGAACGGCATGGCGTCTCCCCCTCTCGTGTAATGCTTTTCTCGTTCCACCGGCGCACCCGATGACCTGCGACACGCCTGCGGTGCGACGGGCGCCTCGTTTGTCTCCTCCGGCAACCACGCCTACGATGATCCGATCCGGCCAGCCGCCATCGCGGCGGCGCCGATGATACACGCTTCCAGGTTCAAGAGGTTGATCATGATGCCGAAGGCCTGCGCGAGGCTCCGGGCAACCCCCTCCATCGCCGCCTCGGTGGCCCGGTCGTCCTGCGCCGCCAACCGAAAGACATCCGCCGCCGAGACGGCGTCCCAGTACCGCCGAAATCGATGCCGAGCAGGGCGCTCATGGCGCCGACCCGGTCTTGATCCGCAGGCGATGGGACAGATCCGGATACCGCATCCGTTCCGGCGTCAGTCCCTTCCGCTTGGCCAGCTCGCACGCCAGGAGCTGGAACGGCACGATGGCGCTGATGAGGTCGAGCTCCGGGCACCGGTTCGTCGCGGGCCACGGCAGCGGAAGATCGTGCGGTCCGGGTAGGGTCTCTGCCAGGTTCAGGATCCGAGCCTTGACGCCGAGGTCGGACAGGACCGTGGCGCCCGTGGTAGCCATCTCGTGCTGGGTGGTTGTGGCGGCGACAAAGAGGGCAACGCTGAACATCCCTAATCCGTGGAACCGACCATGGAAGGCTTCCTCGGTATCGAACGCCGCGGCGGCGACGCCGCTCATCTCCGAGAGCTTCAGGGATCCCTCCAGGGCGGTCGCATAGTGCCGATCCTGTCCCATGGCCATGCAGAAGTCGGCACCCTCGCACGTCTCGGCCAGCTCGGCCACTGCGCCACGGGCGTAGGCAATGAGCTGAGAGAGGTCGGTCGTGAAGCCGTTCGGCTCCAACCGCTCTCCGGCCAGTGACCGCGCCAGGAGCATCAATGTCAGCAGGCTCGCCGTGTAACCTTTGGTCTTGGGGCCGACCGGCTCGGGACCCACCGGTATGACGACCAGCTCGTCGGACACGTGACCGATGGGGCTGTGCCGCACCGCCGTCAGCGTCACCGTCCGCATCCCACGATCCCGGGCGCGCCGGACCGCCTCCACCGTTGTGGTGCTGCTCCCGGTCTGGGACAGGATGATCGCAAGCCCTTTCCGCTTGCGCACCCGGTCCATCTCCGCCAGAAACGCCAGCGGGCCGCGGATGCGCGCGCCCGCGGGGACCAGGCGGTCAAAGAGCGCCTCCACCGCCACCAGGGCGTTCATGGAGGTCCCGGACCCTACCAGATAGATGGGGCCGCCGGAGGCGATCGGACCGAGCACGCTGAGCTGCCCCGGCACCTCCGCCAGGATCGCCTCTAGAATCTCCGGCTGCTCGGCGATGAATCGGTCAATCGTCATGCGCTCAACCCTGGACGCCCCGCCGCCGCATAGCAGGCCTCCACCAAACGGAGAACTTCCAGATTGTCTCGGGCTTCGGTGGCAAATGGCTCGCCGGTGCGGAGGCCGCGCACAAAGTGCCGGATGGCCTCGGTGAAGCACTTCTGGTAGGTTCCGGCCGGGTCGAAGGCGAGCGCGGGCTCAGAAACCCCAACCAGGCCCAGGCGGGTGACGTCGTAGAGCAAGGTTGCGTGCGTGCCCACGATCTCCAGTCGGTCCACCGGTACGACGGGATAGCCGGGCGCCGAGAAATTCCCGTCCAGGACCGCGACCGTGCCGGCCTGCCCGCGCAGTTCAATCGTCGCCACGTCTTCGCCGGTCAGGGTGGGATTGATCCTGGACAACGTCGCCGATGTCACCGTCAACGGTCCCAACAGCGACCGCAAGACGTCCAGATGGTGGATCAGTGCCTCGAATATCAGGAGGCGGGGAAACGCCTGGAGGTACGGTTGTCGCACCAGGATCGGGGGCGTTCCCCCGGCCACGGGCGCGAACCCCGAGCTGCGTACGGTCAAGCGGGCGTGCCGGATCTCCCCGATCCGACCCGCCGCCAACCAATCCTGGACCGCCACGTAGTGCGGCCGGAACCGGAAGTTCTCGTGGACCATGACCCGGATCCGCCCGTCCACGTCCCGGACCAGTGCCTCGCCCTCTCCCACCGTGGGAGTCATTGGCTTCTGGACCATCACATGAACACCGCGATCCGCGGCGATCCGGGTGAGTGGTGCATGCGTGGCCACGGACGTCGCGATGTCCACGGCATCCGGTCGCTCGCGCTCCAGCATCTCGCTGAAGTCGGCATACACCCGCGGCACGCCGAACCGCTCCGCACGGCCCCGAGCCTTTTCGATCACGGAATCGCAGACCGCGACGACCTCGACCTGCGGCAGATCCTTCCAGCCGGCGAGGTGGAACTGGCTGATGTATCCCGCGCCGGCCACCGCCACCGTGAGCGGTCTGTCCCCAAGGCCGATCATTAGACTCATCCTGCCATCTCCCCGCCCGTCCCCCCGGCCACCGTGAAATCCCCTGGCCGCCCGCCCGTGATCTCGATGAGCTGGTCGAAGGTCATCGGGACCCCCGAGGCGCTCGTCCCCGCCGCGGGATAGATCGTCGCGTATTGACGGAGCCCGGCGTCCACCAAGACCAGGATGCTGCCATCGATGCCGAACGGGCAGACCCCGCCCGGCTCGAATCCGGTGGCGGCGAGCGTCTCGTCAGGCCGAGTCATCCTGGTCTTGACCCCGAGCGCGGCCTTGAGCTTCGCAGAGGACGCCTTGCGGTCGCCGGGGCAGAGCAGCATGGCACGTCGCCCATCCTTTCCGACGAACAGCAGCGACTTGGCGATCTGCCCCACCTGGACTCCGAGCTGCCGCGCGGCCAGCTCGGCCGTGGCCGTGGTGCCGGGCGAAAACTCGATGGCCTGCAGGCCATGGGCAGCGAGGCATGCGGCGACGTGCTGCGGGATCATGCGCGTCTCCGTGAAAGTCGGTGTGCAGGATGGCTCAGCGTGGCGGTGCATGTCAAGACCGAAGCGTGCGGCGGGCGGACTCAGCCGTGTTGGCGACGACCGGCGGCGGCCGTGGCCAGCCCGACGGCAACCAAACCGAGGCCGGCCACAACGAACAACAGCTCGTACCGACCTGCATCGACCAGCAGGCCGAGCGCCGCCGTGCCGGCGGCGATCCCGACGAACAGACTAAAGGCAAAGAGGGCGAAGGCCTTGCCGCGCGCGGCCGGACTGATTTCCGTGCCGCGCAACTGGAGGGTCGTATGGAGGCACACGAACCCCACCCCCATCACGAACAGGCTCCCGGCGAAGACCGCCACACCCCACCGGGGCACCAGGAGCAGGAACGCCGCCGCCATGAGGCCGCCCCCGCCTGCGGCCAGTCCGTTCTCCGACCAGCGCCGCCGGATCCACGCCATGAGGGCGCCCCCCAGCATGATGCCCACACCAAAGAGGGCCAGTAGCAGGCCGACCGAGAACTGATCCAGACCGTACCGCTGGACGCCGAAGGCGCCGAGATACGTCATGCCGCCCCACATCAACGCACCCTCCAGGAACACCGCCAGATACACCATCTGGGCGCGGCCGTCGCGGAGGAAGTCGCCGAAACGGGCGGTGGTCGCGGGCGGGGTGGGCGGCCGTTGCGGCCCGAGTCTCCACATCAGGCCGACCGGGAGCAGCGCCAACAGGCCATACCCGGAGAGCATCACCCGCCAGGAGACGAAATGGGCAATCGCTCCTCCGATCGACGCCGACAGCGCCAGGGCCAACGAGGAGACGACCGAGAAGCGACCGATCATGGTTTGGCGGCGCGCGTACTCCACCGTGTCGCCGATGTACACCAGTGTCAGGGGGATCACCGCCCCGGCGAAAACGCCCGCCAAGAGCCGAAAGGCGATGAATTGCGCAGGAGTCTGCGCCACGGCCGACAGGACGCTACAGAAGACGAAGCCGAGGCCGGCCGCGCGTACCACGGCGATCCTCCCCAACCGGTCCGAGAGCGGCCCATAGGCGAGTTGCCCGGTTCCGTAGCTGAGCGCGTAGCTGGTCATTGCCAGACCGACGGTGCCCGGCGTCGATTGGAGCGAAGACGCGATGGACGGGAGGACCGGAGCCAGGATGCGCGCGTCCACGGAAACCAGGAAGGCCAAGGCGAAGAGAAGTAGCAGGGGGCTCACGGCAACCATCCCGGCCATCCGCTGCCCTCCCGCCAGGGACGGGGCGGCCCGCCGGAGGGCCTCAGACCTCTCGCCGCAGCGGCGCGGGTCAGGACCGCCACAACCCCTCTTGCTCGGTGATCCGGCGCGGCGGCGTGAAGACATCCACGATGCGGGCCGGTGTATCCGAGAGCACCGTGGCCGAGTGGGTGGTGTTGGGCGGAATGACGAAGGCCGTGCCTTTGCGGCAGACCATCGTATGTTCGCCGATGGTGTACTCCATCTCCCCCTCCTCGACGATCCCGATCTGCTCGTTCGGGTGCCGGTGCGGCGGGATCCGCGTGAAGGGGGGAAACTCCAAAATAGACACGGACAGGCTGTCGCCGTAGACCGCGCGGATCCGAATGCCGTTGTAGAGTTCAACCTCTTGGATGTCGTGCAGCTGGAAAAACGGCATGGTCCACCCTCCCTCGTCTATGACTACCGCAGCAGCGCCAGAAACACTCCGGCCGCGACGGCGGTGCCGATGACCCCGGCCACGTTGGGCCCCATGGCGTGCATCAGGAGGAAATTCGCCGGATTCTCCTTCTGCCCGAGGACGTGGACCACGCGGGCGGCCATGGGCACCGCCGACACACCGGCCGAGCCGATCATGGGATTGATCTTCCCTCCCGACAGCCGACACATGATGTTGCCCAGCACGACTCCCCCGGCCGTTCCAAAGGCGAATGCCACCAGGCCGAGGAAGATGATCTTGAGCGTGGTAGGCTGCAAAAACTGCTCCGCCCCCATGGTCCCGCCGACGGTCAGGCCGAGGCAGATCGTGACGATGTTGATCATCGCATTCTGCGCCGTGTCGGACAGACGATTCACCACCAGCGACTCCCGCATCAGATTCCCGAACATCAGCGCCCCGAGCAGGGCCGTCACCGGGGGAAGCAAGAGACTCACCAACAGCGTGGTCGCGATGGGAAAGATGATCTTCTCGACGCGGGAGACCGGCCGCATTTGCCCCATGATGATCCGGCGATCCGCCGGCTTGGTCAGCAGCTTGATGATCGGGGGTTGAATCAAGGGCACCAGCGACATGTACGAATACGAGGCGACGGCAATCGCGCCGAGGTACTCCGGCGCCATCTTGGAGGCCAGGTAGATCGAGGTCGGCCCGTCCGCCCCACCGATGATCCCGATCGCGGACGCCGCCGTGATCGGAAAGCCCAGCAGGATCGCTCCGAGCATGGCCACGTAGACGCCGAACTGGGCCGCCGCTCCCAGCAGGATGGTGCTGGGGTTCGCGATCAGGGGCCCGAAATCCGTCATGGCCCCCACCCCCATGAAGATCAGGATCGGGAACATCTCGTGCTCGGTGCCGAAATAGAGGATGCGAAGAAACCCATGATCGTCCATGATTCCGGACAGCGGGAGGTTGACGAGGATCGAACCGAAGGCGATCGGGAGCAGGAGCAGCGGCTCGAACCCCTTCGCCATGGCGAGATAGAGCAAGGTCCCGCCCACCAGCAGCATGAGGATGTTGCCCCACGTCATGGCTGCGTACCCGCTCTGGGTGAAGATCTGCAGGGTCTTTACGAGCACGTCCATCCGCGACGCCTCCTGGCAAACCGCCGGACCATCCTACTCGAGGACGATCATGAGGTCTCCGGTGTTGACCGTATCCCCGTTCTGCACCTTCACGGCCTTGACCTTGCCGTCCCCTGGCGCAAGGATGTCGTTTTCCATCTTCATGGCTTCCAGGATGAGCAGCACGGCGCCCGCAGCCACCGTGTCCCCCGGGACCACATTCACGGCCAGGATCTTGCCGGGCATGGGCGCCGGGACGGGGCGCTCCCCCGCGGCCAGCGTGAGCACAGGCGGGATCCCCGGCCGCGGCCCTGCCTGCGGCGCAGGCGCGGGGGTCCGCGACGCGGCCGGGGTCGGTCGCGCCCCGCCGCTCGACGTGGGCGCTGCGGTGACCTCTTCGACCGTCACTTCGTAGGTCTGCCCCTCCACCGTCACGCGATACGTCTTCATACACTCCTCCTGGCGCGGATCATTCCAGTCGCTCTCCGTTCGAAACGTTCATCCCCAGGCCCTCCGTCCGGCCCGCTGCCTTCCATGGACTTCCCGCGCCCACCCGCGTCACGCCCACGAGCCGCAACGTCCCCGGTGCGGCCCCGGCAAACGCGTGCACCGCCGCCACCAGCGCGGCGACAGGCGGCTTCCGCTCCGGGGGGCGAGGGGCGGGCCCACGCGGCGGGGTGGGCGCCGATCGGATGGCCGGCCCGGCGGCCCGCGACTCGAATCGGTGGACCAATTTCTGGACAAGGACGATTGCGAGTGCCAGCCCACCGAGGACCAGGAACACGATCGTCTGGTTCACGACGCTGAGGATGACCCCACCCGAGAATCCTTGCAGCATGCTCGCCACCTCCGTGGAGACGTCGGCGAATCAGAGGGGGATGTTTCCGTGCTTCTTCCGCGGCCGCTGCTCCCGCTTGGTGGCCGCCATTTCAAAGGCGCTCACCAGCGTCGGCCGGGTGTCCTTGGGATTGATCACCATGTCCACGTACCCACGGCTGGCCGCCTGGTACGGGTTGGCGAAGTTCTGGCGATACTCGTCGATCTTCTCTTGCCGCTTGGCGGCCGGGTCCGGAGCGTCCTTGATCTCCTTGCGGAAGATGATGTTCGCCGCCCCCTCGGGGCCCATCACCGCGATCTCCGCCTGCGGCCAGGCGATCACCACGTCGGCTCCCAGGTGCCGGGCGCACATGGCCAGATAGGCCCCGCCGTAGGACTTCCGGACGATGAGCGTCACCTTGGGAACCGTCGCTTCCGAGTAGGCGAACAGCATCTTGGCCCCGTGCCGGATGATCCCGCCGAACTCCTGCGCCGAGCCCGGCAGGTAGCCGGGCACGTCCACCACGGTCAGCAGGGGGATGTTGAATGCGTCGCAGAACCGGACGAAGCGGGCCGCCTTGTCCGAGGCGTTGATGTCCAGGCAGCCCGCCATGATGCGGGGCTGGTTGGCCACGATCCCGATGGGCTGGCCGTTCAACCGCGCAAAGCCGACCACGATGTTCTGCGCGAAATGCCGGTGCACCTCGAGGAAGTCCCCCCGGTCCACCACCTTGCCGATGAGATCCCGCATGTCGTAGGGCTTGGTGGGGATGGTGGGCACCAGCGGGATCAGCCCGTCGTCCGTCCGCTGGGGATCGTCGCCGGTGTCCGTCCGCGGCGGGTCCTCCACGTTGTTTTGCGGGAGGAAGGAGAGCAGGTCGCGCAGCGTCTCGAACAGCTCCTCCTCCGTGTCGCACGCAAAGTGAGCGTTGCCCGACAGCTGGTTGTGCGTCATGGCGCCGCCCAGCTCCTCGGCGGAGATCTCCTCGCCGATGGCGGCCTTGATCACGTCCGGCCCGGTGATGAACATCTTGGCGGCCCCCTTCGCCATGAACACGAAGTCAGTGAGAGCCGGAGAATACACCGCGCCGCCCGCGCTCGGTCCCACCAGGACGGAAATCTGGGGGATCACCCCGGAGGCCAGCGTGTTCCGGTAAAAGATCGAGCCATATCCGTAGAGGGAATCCACCCCCTCCTGGATGCGGGCGCCGCCCGAATCGTTGATCCCGATGATGGGGGCCCCCATCTTCATGGCCAGGTCCTGCAGCTTGCAGATCTTCGCCGCGTGCATCTCGCCCAGCGAACCGCCGATCACGGTGAAGTCCTGCGCAAAGGCGTAGGCCAGTCGGCCGTTGACCTGTCCGAAGCCCGTGACCACGCCGTCCCCTGGCGCCGTCGTTTTGGCCATGTCGAAGGTCGTGCAGCGGTGTTCGACGAACATATCCAGCTCGACGAATGAGCCCGGATCGAACAGCCGGTCCAGCCGCTCGCGCGCCGTGAGCTTGCCCGCCTCATGCTGCTTCTGCACGCGATCCGGGCCGCCGGCCGCCAAGACCGTCCGCTGCTTCTCCTCCAGCTGTACGATCAACTCCTCGATGGTTCGGTGCGGCATGGATAGCTCCTCTCGACAATGCCGGGCGCGCGTCGGGGAGGGCGGGGTCAGACGCCCCGCTCTGGGCCCGCTCTGGGATCGTTGCGGTTGCCGGAGCATCGCCCACACCCCGGAGCCGTGTCAAGTCGAACCTGGAGAAGGTACGACGGGCTGCCCCGCCGGCCGCGCCACCTCTATACATGCCGGCGCCGGAGTGGTATAAGAGCGCCCATGTTCAGCAACACTGCCGGCGCGCGCGAAGGGGGCCGGGATTTCCTGGCCGTCAGTACAGCGCAGTTTTCCATCGCGTTCGCGCTCAATTTCATGTTCGTGTTCCTGCCCTTCTACATCCGCTCGGTCAGCCCCATGGATGAGGCGGCCACGCTGCGCTGGACCGGGCTCATCCTGGGCGCCGCCTCGGCGACCGCCACCTTCGGCTCGGCGTTCTGGGGTGGGCTCTCTGACCGCTACAGCCCCAAGGCCCTCTTCGAGCGCGGCCTGATCTCCCACGCGATCCTGGTTGTGTTGATGGCGTTCACCACCGACGTGCGATTCCTGCTCGCCATTCGGATCGTCCAGGGATTCCTGGGTGGAATCTCTACCATCGGACTCATCATCGTCTCGGCGGTCTCCTCGGAAGAACAGTTGCCCCGCCGCCTGGGAACGTATCAATCGGTCCTGACGTTGGGGCAGATCTTCGGTCCGCCCCTGGGGGCGGCGGGCGCGGAGCTGTTGGGGTTCCGCGGGGCGTTCCTTGCCTCGGGGGTCATCCTTTTCGGCATCTATCTCTTCTCGCATTTCGCCCTTACGCGCATTCCGCCCCGCCCGCGAACGCTGGGCGGCGATGCGGTGCCCCGGCGGCAGGTCCTGGCGGCCTGGGGAGTCTCCCTCGTCGCCACCATGCACATCGTCTTTCTCCCCAGCATCCTGCCGGCGATTCTGCGGGATTTCGGGACTCCAGAGCCCCAGCGCCTCGTCACCGCGGGCGTCATCGTGTTTGCGTACGGGTTGGCTTCGGCCGCCGGATCGTACGGCTGGAGCCGGCTGGCCGGCCGCTATCCCGCCGGTCGCCTGATCCTGCTCGCCGCCGGCGGCGCCTCGGCCTGTCAGCTCCTGTTGGCGCTCGGCACGGATGTCACGACCTTCACCATGATCCGGATGGCCCAGACCGGATGCGCGGCCGGGGTCTTCCCGCTCGTTCTCGCCGAGGTGGCGGGTCGCAGCCGGGGCAGCACCATCGGCGTCATCAACACGGCCCGGTTCGCGGGCATGGCGCTGGGGCCCGTCACGGCGACCTTCATTCTTGCCCACGGCGACCTGCTCAGCCTCTACGTGGTCCTGGCCGTCGGGCTCGCCCTCGCTGCCGCAGGGAGTCGTCTGTGCGGGCGGCCCCGGGAGGTGCGCGCGGGGTAGCGAGTACGGGGCCGCACCAGGACCGCCCGGTCGTGACGGACCCGTGAGTGAGGCTCTGTTCATCGCTGCACCGACCCGGTTTCAGTGGTGTTCGTGCAATCCTTGCGATACACTGACTGTGAAATCTTTGGCCCAAACCCCGCACCGGCATCATGACGATCGGGCGCGGACGAGGCTCCACCCCCCAGGAGGGCACGTGCCAGGGAAATCTCGGCAGCACAAGAGCGAAAAACGGCGGAAGGAAGTGACGCGCCAGGCGCGACAGAAAGAAAAGCGGGAGCGGCGGGCCGAGAAGGCTCCCGGCGGCGGCGGCCCCCCGATCGACTGGAGCGAGGCGCCCCCCGGTGTACCCCTGCCCGATGCGCCGGTCTCTGAACCCACACCCGGTCCCGCGGAAGACCAGACCCCTTGACGGCGTGCGGGGCAACGCACCGGCGCGCTCATCGCACGCAACGGCGCACCGCTCCGCGAACCGCGGCGCGAAAACCCCTTAGCAGGCGGCTGAAAAACTCGCTTTCTCCCAGGCTGCTCAAAACGGTCCAGATGCAAGGCGGCGAGCGTAGGGCCGAGTGAGGCGTACTTTGGTACGCCGCAGCGAGCGCCCGAGCAAGCCAACGCCGCAGATGGGCCTTTTCAGCAGCCTGCTAAGACCAGACCCCCGGAATCCGGGTGTGGCAGCGGGGGCAAGCCCCGGCCACCAAGCTGATTGGCGAGCACCCGGAACCCGACCCGTTCGACCAGCAGGGTCATGCAGGTCGGGCAGTAGGTGCTCTCCAGCGACCCGGTCCGTCCGGGCGCGTTCCCCGCATAGACGAAGTGGAGCCCCTCGGACCGCCCGATCGCGGCCGCGCGCGTGAGCGTCGCGGCCGGCGTCCACCCCCGATCCTCCATCCGGTAATCCGGATGGAACGCGGTCACGTGCCACGGGATGTCCGGGCTCACGCCCGCCAGAAACCGGGCGATCCCTCGGAGTTCCTCCTCGGTGTCGTTCCAACCCGGCACCACCAACGTGACCACCTCGACCCAGAATCCTTCCGCGACGAGCAACCGGATGGTGTCCAGGACGGTCTGCAGCGTGCCTCCCAGCTTGCGATAGTGCGCATCGTCGAATCCCTTGAGGTCCACTTTGTAGAGATCCAGCCACGGCTTGAGATACGCCACGACTTCAGGCGTGGCGTTGCCGTTGCTCACGTACGCCGTCTTGAGGCCCCTGGCCTTGGCCAGTTTGAAGATCGCCACCGCCCATTCGCTGGTGATGAGCGGCTCGTTGTAGGTGCTGGTGATGATGGGGGCGTTCTGCTCAACCGCGCAGCGTACGATCTCCTCCGGCGAGACGCGGCCGGGGCGGGTCAGGGCGTCCCCATCGCGGAGGACCTGGGAGGTGATCCAGTTCTGGCAGTAGCCGCAATGGTAGTCGCAGCCCAGCATGCCGAAGGACAGCGCCGCCGCGCCCGGCAGCGCGTGGAAGAACGGCTTCTTCTCGACGGGATCGAGTTGCAGCGCGGTCGCCACGTACCCGCTGGGCACGAAGAGCGTCCCGCCTCGATTGAACCGGACCTTGCACACGCCGTCCCGCCCCTCGGGAATGAGACAGCGATGCCCGCAGGCGTAGCAACGGACACGGTGGTCGGGCAACCGTTCGTAGAGTTCCCCTTCCACGGTCAACCGGTCCAGCACGTCCTTCAGCGTCGTTGCCATGGCCGTTCTCCCGCCCGCCACGCCGCCGGCCCTCACGCCGGGGTTGTGGGGTCCTCGGGGTCCACGGGGGACGGCGCCGTCCCACCACCGCTCGGTTTCGTCGGCGCGGAAGCAATCTGGAATAACGCCTGCTGCGCCTGGCGGCGCTCGCTCGCCATGACGCGGCCCCGGGAGATGGCGAAGCGGAGCAGTTGCCCGTCCGGCGTCTCTCGCTCCAGATGGGCGACCAGATCCTTGTATCGGACGACCTGGTCGCCCATCGCGGTGAAGATCCGCTCCGGGTCGATCTTCTCTACCTCCAGCCAGCGCCGCACTTCGGCGATGGCCTCGTCCTTGCTCACGAGGGGAATCTCGGCATCACCCTGCGCGTCCATCATGGGCTTCTCTCCCCCGGCTTGTGCCGGACCGCCGGCCGCGTTTCGGACAAGCCGACAGGCTACATCCCTGCATAGCGACGGTCGCGGAACGCTACCCCGCCCCTGCCCGGATCGCCGCTATGTTCCATTCTAGGAAGCCTCACGGGATGCCGCAAGCGGATTCCCCTCGTTCTTGGAAAGCCCTCCTTGGTCTGTTATAGTCCGGAGGCGTTCCTGGAGGGTGCATGGCGACCCCTGAAGAGCTGGACGACGAGGACCGGCGTGTGCGGGAACTCCGCACCGCGGTGCAACTGACCTTCAGTGTGATTGCGCAGACCGACATGCCCCTGGCCGACGCAGAGGCGATGGTGGAAGCCGTTCGCCACACCGCCGTGCGGCTGTTTCCCGGAAAGGAGTCGGTTTTTGACCTCATCTACCTGCCTCGCTTTCGTCGCCTGCTCGCCGACCGGTACCCGGCGGTGCGTCTCGGCGCGCCTCGTGCGTGCGAGGCGTCATGACTGCCCGGCAAGGCGTTGACATCCCGCGGGCTGAGCAGGCGCGACGGACCCCTCCCCTTGGCGCCCACATGTCGATTGCCGGGGGTGTGGACCGGGCTCCCCTGCGGGGCCGGGAGGTCGGATGCGAGGCGATCCAGATCTTCACCAAGAGCAACCGCCAGTGGCACGCGCGGCCGCTTCCCGACCGCGAGGTCGAGACGTTTCGGAAGAACCTATCCGCCGCAGGCATCGGGCCGGTGGTGGCCCACGATTGTTATCTACTCAATCTGGCCGCACCCGCCGCGGCCCTGTGGAAACGTTCGGTGGCGGCCTTCGGCGAGGAGCTGGACCGAGCCGAACGGTTGGGCATCCCGTACCTGGTCACGCACCCGGGTTCCCATGTCGGGGCGGGGGAAGCGGACGGCATCGCGCGGGTGGCCGAGGCGTTGAACCTCCTCCACGACGCCCGGCCGAGTCACCGCGTCCGAGTCCTCCTGGAAACGACCGCCGGCCAGGGGACGAGTCTGGGGTACCGATTCGAGCAGCTTGCGGCCATCGTGGGGCAGGTCGTGGCCGCGGAGCGCATCGGCCTTTGCCTGGACACCTGCCACCTCTTCGCCGCCGGCTACGATCTGCGGTCTGTGCGCGGATACCGGGGGATGATGCGGGAACTGGAGTCCTGTCTCGGGATTGACCGGGTGGCGGCCGTGCATCTCAACGATTCCCGGCAGGGGCTGGGTAGCCGGGTCGACCGGCACGAACACATCGGGGAAGGGCAGATCGGACTGAGGCCGTTCGGGTTCTTTCTGAACGACCCTCGCTTCCACGCCGTCCCCATGATCCTGGAGACGCCCAAAGGGGACGACCTCGTCACCGCCGACCGACGAAACCTCGCACGGCTACGAGCGCTCCTGGACGGCGCCGGCCGAGGGCGCAGACCGTGAGTGCCGGGACCACGCGCCACCCGTGTCCAGCGGGATCCTCGGCGTCGCCGGGGCCGATCCCTCAAATACCCGTAACTTTCGACAGGAGCGCCCAGTGACTAGTCCCCGCATCTCCCGCGTGCACCCTCTGGCCGGCGTCGAAGGCGGGCGCGTCACGATATTCGGCGAGGATCTTTGCACCATGGATCTGGGCCAGGTGGCTCCGCAATTCGACACCGCCGGGAGTCGGCCCTTGATCGCGGCCCCCGGCAAGATGATCGTTCCCATCCCGGAAGGCGCCGCCTCCGGCTTCCTCCGGGTCGCCTGGCCCGACGGTGTCTTCCAGGGACCGTTCTTCGAGGTGGCCGAGAAGCTGGCGGACGAGCTCCACCCCGTCGCCAACCCCGTGGTGGATGGCGAGGGGCGGGTCATCACGACCTTCAGTGGCAGCCGAGGCCAGGCCGCGCCCACCGGGGTGTCGGTATTTCGGATTTCGGCGGGCGGCGACGTCGAACCGTATATCAGCGACCTCCTGAACCCCACCGCGCTGGCCCTGGACGCCGAGGGGACACTGTTCATCTCCTGCCGGAACGACGGCACCGTTCGCAAGCTCACCGGCCCAGGCCAGACCGAGGTATTCGCCGACGGATTGGGAATCGCCACGGGGATCGCCTTCAGCGCCCACGGAACCCTCTTTGTCGGAGACCGCGCGGGCGGGATTTACGCTGTGGAGCCGCAGGGCTCGGTCCGTCGTTTCGCCAAGCTGCCGGCCAGCGTGGCGGCCTACCACTTGGCCTTCGGACCGGACGGCGACCTGTACGTCACTGCGCCGACGCTGTCCAACGACGACCCCATCTTCCAGATCGGCCCGACCGGGGCGGTCGCGCGCTACTTTGAGCATTTGGCCCGACCGCAGGGCCTGGCTTTTGACCGCGACGGCAATCTGTTCGTCGTCGCGATTCACGGCGGAGAGCGCGGAATCTTTCGCATCGCCCGAGACGGCTCCGCCTCCCTGGCCGTCGCCGGAGAGAACCTCGTCGGACTCGCCTTCGATCCTCGGGGTCGGATGGTCATCGCCAGCACCAACACCATCTACCGGCTCGGTTGGACAGGCAGCTAATCGCAAATGGCAGCCGGGATCGAGGGGCACGATTTGAGGCCGAGACTTCCGACCGCTCCTCGGTGGTCGGCTCCTCGGTGTCGGTTGTCGGTCTTGCATTGGATCGGAGACTCGCGTGGATGACCTGACGCGCGACCTGACACAGCGCCTCGCGGGTGAGGTGCGCTTCGACGAGATGACCCGGGTGCTGTACAGCACCGACGCCAGCATCTACGAGATCGAGCCGCTGGGCGTGGTGATTCCCCGGACCACCGACGACGTCCTGGCCACCGTGGAGATCTGCGCGAGCCATGGCGTCCCCATCCTGCCGCGCGGCGCCGGGACCTCCCTGTGTGGCCAGGCCGTGGGCCGGGCCGTCGTCCTTGACATGTCCAAGTATCTCAATCGGATCCTGGAGGTGAACGCGGAGGAGCGCTGGGCGCGCATCCAGCCCGGCGTCGTGCTGGACGAGTTGAACGCCCAGCTCCGCCCGCACGGCCTCTGGTTCGCCCCCGACGTCTCCCCCAGCAACCGCGCCACGCTGGGCGGCATGATCGGCAACAACGCCTCCGGGGCTCGCTCCATCGTCTATGGCCGCACACTCGAGCACGTGAAAGAGATGACCGTCGTGTTGCCCGACGGCCACATCCTCTCGGCGAGGACCCTCGCCGAGGACGAGCTGGCACGAACCCTCGCCGCGACGACGCGGGAAGGGGACCTCTACCGGACGCTCCATCGCCTGGTGGGTGCCCACCGGAACGAGATCCTTGCGCGCTACCCGAAGATCCTGCGCCGAGTCGGGGGCTACGCCCTGGACGAGTTCGTAAACGGGCAGCCCTTCAGCCTCGCCCGGCTGCTGGTCGGCTCCGAAGGCACCCTGGCCACCACGCTGGAGGCCAAGATCAACCTGGAGCCACGGCCCACGCCGAGCCAAGTCGCCCTGATGGTCGTCCACTTCGGGACCATGTTCGAGGCTCTCGAATCCACGACCGAGATCCTGGCCACCGGGCCGACGGCCATCGAGCTGGCGGACAAATACATCCTCGACCTCACCCGACGGTCGTTGGAATACGCGCGGCAGATGACCTTCGTCCAGGGCGACCCGGGCGCGCTGCTGTTTGTCGAGTATTACGGCGAGACGCCGGGGGAGCTCGTGGCCAAGCTGGACCGGCTGGAGGCGCATTGCCGACGGCAGCGGATCGGGACGGCGTTCACGCGCGCCCTGAGTCCCGAGGAACAGCAAAGAATCTGGACGGTTCGCAAGGCGGGGATGGCGCTCCTCCTGGGGATGATCGGGGACAAGAAACCCGTCGCGGGCATCGAGGATACCGCGGTCGCTCCCGAACGGTTGGCGGAGTACCTCAAGCGCCTCGATGCCATCGTGCGCTCCCACCAGGTCGAGGCCGCCTTTTACGGCCATGCCTCGGTCGGGTGCATCCACGTCCGCCCGATCCTCGATCTCAAGCGGGATCCGGAGGTGGAAAAGCTGCGCGCCATCGCCGAGCAGGTGAGCGCGCTCGTCCAGGAATTCGGCGGCGCCATGAGCGCCGAGCACGGGGACGGCCTCTCGCGATCCTGCTGGAACGAGACCCTCTTTGGCCCAACCCTCTACCAGGCGTTCCGCGAGCTGAAGACCGCCTTCGACCCGCAACGGATCATGAATCCCGGCAAGATCGTGGACGCGCCCCCCATGACGGCCAATCTTCGGTACGGCGGGCGCTACCGGGCGCGCCAGGTAAAGACCTTCTTTCGGTTCGCCCGCGAGGGGGGATTCGACCGGGCCGTCGAGATGTGCAACGGCGCCGCGGTCTGTAAGAAGAAGCTGGAGGGGACCATGTGCCCCTCCTACATGATCACCCGAGAGGAGGAGCACTCGACGCGCGGCCGCGCCAACGCGCTCCGCGCCGCCATCAACGGCCATCTGCCGGCCGAGGCCCTGACCTCCCCGCGCATGTACGAGGTCTTCGACCTCTGCCTGGAGTGCAAGGGGTGCAAGGCGGAATGTCCGTCCAACGTGGACATGGCGAAGCTGAAGTACGAGTTCCTGGGACAGTACTATGCCCGCCACGGCACCCCACTGCGCGCCAGGCTGTTCGCCAACATCGAAACGCTGAACCGGCTGGGCTGCGCTTTCGCTCCCGTTTCCAATTGGGTGGCCAACAGCGCCCCGGCGCGCTGGTTCCTCGATCACCTGTTCGGCATCCATCGGAACCGCCGGCTCCCCCCGTTCGCCCGCGAGACGTTCACGCGCTGGTTCGCGCGACGGAATGGGGAACCCCGTGCCCGCGGCGCTGCAACAGGTCCGGGTACGCGCGGCCCCGTCGTTCTCTTTAACGACACCTACATGACCTATAATCATCCGGAGCTCGGCAAGGCGGCCGTGAAGGTCCTGGAGGCGGCCGGCTTCGAGGTGGTCCTGGCCGACAAGAAGTGTTGCGGCCGACCCATGATCTCCAAGGGGCTGATCAGGCAGGCCAAGGAAAACGCGACCTACAACGTGGACCGGCTCTCTCGGTATGCCGAGCAAAATATCCCGATCGTCGGTCTCGAGCCGAGTTGCATCCTCACCTTTCGCGACGAATACCCGGACCTGCTGGATGACCCGCGGGCCGAGCGGCTTGCCAAGGGGACCTTTCTGATCGAGGAGTTCCTCCTCGGCCTTCACGAGAAGGGGCACCTCGGCCTGCCGCTTCGCGCCGGGGTCAAATCCGTGATGCTTCACGGCCATTGCCATCAGAAGGCGCTGGTCGGTTCCAGTCCAAGTCTCCAGATCCTGCGATTGCTCCCGGAAGCCCAGGTAGAGGAAGTGGACTCCGGCTGCTGCGGGATGGCCGGCTCGTTTGGCTACGAGAAGGAGCACTACGACATGTCCATCGCCATCGGGGAGCGACGGCTTTTCCCCGCCATCAAGGCGAAGGGGCCGGATTGCGAAATCGTGGCGGCCGGTGTCTCCTGCCGGCAGCAGATCGCCGACGGTACGGGTCGCCGGGCGAAACACCTGGTGGAGGTCCTGGCCGAGGCCCTTGGCTGACGGCCAGACGCGGAAGAGTGGATTTTCTCGGCTTCCTGGGGTAGCCTCGATTTGTTGTGGACGACTCCTTTTCCTCAACCTCGTCATGCCGAAAGGAGGGGCGCGATCATGTCGGAATGCTGCGGCGGCGTGAAGCTCGGACAGAAGGTGCCCGACTTCGAGTTCACCACGTACGAGCCCACCAAGGGTGAGTTCGGGAAGTTCAGCTTGGCCGAGCAGGTCAAGAACAAGCGCTGGACGATCCTCTTCTTCTATCCCGCCGATTTCACCTTCGTCTGAGCGACCGAATTCGCTGCTCTGGCAGAGCAGCACGAGCGATTCACCCGGATGGGGTGCGACCTGGTCACGGTGAGCACCGACACCCAGTTCGTTCACCTGGCCTGGCAGCGCGACGAGAAGGAGCTGGCCAACGTCAAGTACCCGATGGGCGCCGACCCCACCGGCAAGCTGGCCAGGATGTTCGGCGTGTACGACGAGAACACCGGCCTGGCGCTCCGCGGGACGTTCATCATCAATCCCGAGGGTACGCTCTTCAACGCGGACTTCAACTGGTACAATATCGGCCGGAACATCGACGAGTTGTTGCGAAAGTTCAAGGCCAACGTCTATGTCGGCCGGAAGACCAACGAGGTCTGTCCGTCCAAGTGGAAGGACGACGGGGACAAGACGCTCGTCAACCCCGGCGCCAAGATGGTGGGCAAGGTCCACGAGGCCCTGCAAGGCTAGGCATTTCGTCCGCGGCCGCGAGCGGCCAGTGGCTGCTCGCGGCCGTCTTCTCCACTCTTCGCCCCGCTGCCGTGTCGAAGGCGTATAGCATGATGTCCTGGTTCCCCAAGAAGCGCTCACCCGCGCTCCCGACACCAGAACGGTGCTTGCCGGGTCGTCCCGAGCGCATGGCCGCCCCCGCCACCCACGCCGTTTCCGGCGCACGGCTGGAGCCGCCGTTTCCCGCCGGAACGGAGCTGGCCCTGTTCGGCATGGGCTGCTTCTGGGGCGCAGAGCGCTGTTTCTGGCAGCACCAGGGGGTATACTCCACCTCCGTCGGCTATGCCGGCGGCTTCACGCCGAACCCGACCTATCAGGAGGTCTGCAGCGGCCTGACGGGCCATGCCGAGGTCGTGCGGGTGGTCTTCGAGCCGGCGGTGGTCCCGTACGACGCGCTCCTCCGCGTCTTTTGGGAGAGCCACGACCCCACGCAAGGCATGCGCCAGGGAAACGACCTCGGCACCCAGTACCGCTCTGCGATCTATTGCTACGGCGCGCCCCAGCGCGCCGCCGCCGAGGCCTCGCGCCGGGCCTACCAGCAGGCGCTTGGGAGCGCCGGCCTGGAGGAGATCACGACCGAAATCGCCGACGCGCCCGAGTTCTACTACGCAGAGGACTATCACCAGCAGTACCTGGCCAAGAACCCGGGGGGCTATTGCGGTCTCGGCGGCACCGGCGTCCGGTGCCCCGCACCCTCACCCCACACGTCCTAGCCCCTCCCGTTGGGGCACGCCACGCATTCACTCCATCCACTCGCGGCTTGACACGGACCGCGCCAGCGCCTACATTATGCGCATGTGCGTTATGTAGAACTACATAATGCACAGAAGCATAATCAGGAGCGCCCATGCAGAATCCTTTTCGATTCGGCTCCGTGGTCAGCGGCGAGGATTTCGCGGATCGCCGCGCGGAGCTGGCCGAGCTGGGTCGAGAACTCCGAGACGGCCAGCACCTGTTCCTGCTCTCGCCGCGGCGGTACGGCAAGACCTCCCTCATCCTGACGCTGCTCGACCGGTTGCGCCGTCAGGGCGTCCTCGTCGCGTATGTGGACGTCTTCCGCACCACGACACCCACGCAGTTGATGGAGCTCGTGGCGCAGACGGTACTCCGGGCCGCCGAATCGCAGCCGGAGCGGCTCCTGCGCCTCGCCACGGAGCTGCTGGGCCGCCTGCGACCCCAGGTGGGCGCGGATTCCCGTGGCAAGCCCACCCTCTCTCTTGACATCGGCACCTCTCCGCGGAGCGCGCTGGCCCTGCAGGAGGAGGTCCTGGCGCTACCGGAGCGGCTCGCCATGAAGCGCAAGCACCGTCTGGTGCTGGTGTTCGACGAGTTCCAGGAGGTCCAGCGCTTCCCGCGCGCCAACCTCGAAAAGGCCATGCGGTCCCATTTCCAGACCCATCGGCACGTCAGCTATCTCTTCGCCGGTTCGAGAGAGAGCACGTTACGCGACATGGCGACCCGCGAACGCAGTCCGTTCTACAAGTTCGGCCGGATCGTGTCGCTTGGGCCGATCCCCCCGCAGGAGTTCGCGCCGTTCCTCCAGGCCCGGTTCAGCCGCGGCGGATTGCGCCTCACCGCGGACGTCGTGGACGCGATCCTGGCCGCGGCCGACGACGTGCCCTACAACGTTCAGCGGTTGTGCCATCAGGTGTGGGCGCTCCGGGCCGGGCGGGCGGCGCACGTCACCGAGCGCGACATCCGGGACGCGATCGCCGGGATTCTGGAGCAGGATGCCCCCCACCTCGGCGCCGCCTGGGAGCGGCTCTCCGTGCACCAGCGGCAGGTGCTCCAGGCGATTGCCCGATCCGGCGGCCAGAAGGTCTTCGCCCGCGAATTCCTGGCGGCGCACCGCCTCGGATCGCACTCCTCGGTGCAGACCTCCCTGCGCTTACTCTTGAAGGAACAGGTCCTCGTCAAGGCGAACGGGGAATACCGGTTTGCCGATCCCTTCTTCCGCGAGTGGATCGGCACCCGCCTGCCCTGACCGCGCCTCGCCGCGGCCCGTTGCATTGCGGTCCGACACGTCCCGCGCCCAGCAGATTCGCCGGGGCCGCACTGGTCCGAGCGTGCTCGACAGCGATTGGCGGCCGCGGCCATCTGCCCTGCGCGAAGAACCATGACGGAACAGGCGTATCGCGAAGGCGGGTCCGCTCAGTCTTTGGGCTCGAGGAAGACTTTCTTGAGCTTCCGGATCAGGATGTCGCGCTTGGCGGGGCTGAGACGGTCCACGAAGAACAGGCCGTTCAGGTGATCCATCTCGTGCTGGAAGATTCGCGCGAGGAGGTCGCGGCCCTCGACTTCGATCGGCCGGCCTTCCCGGTCGAGCCCGCGCAACAGGACGCGGCGCGCCCGCCGGACCTCCTCCCGGAAATCCGGGACGGACAGACACCCCTCCTCCGACGCGAACTCCCCATCGCTCTCCACGACCTCTGGATTGATCACCACCAGCAGTTTCCCCGGATCCCGATCCTCCGAGGGATTGGCGATGAAGAGGCGATGCGGGCTCCCCACCTGGTTGGCGGCCAGTCCCACGCCGGGCGCCGCGTACATCGTCGCCGCCATGTCGTCGATGAGTTGTTGGAGATCGCCGTTCAGGTTGGCAACCTCTTGGGTGCGCTGTCGAAGAATAGGTGTGCCGTAGGTCACGATGCGCCGAATAGCCATTCGGTCCTCAAGCAAGCGGCCAACTCGCCGACGCGTTCAGGTCCCAGCCGGCCCGCTCGCCGCGGCGGAGCCGGACTGCGCCGGCGGCCGCGATCATGGCGGCGTTGTCGGTGCAGAATCCCGGTGAAGGGACGAACAGGTCGAATCCCTCGGCCTCCGCTTCACCTTTCAGGGCCCGACGCAGCGCGCCGTTGCATGCGACGCCGCCGGCCACCACCAGGCGGCCGACGCCGGTTTCTCGCGCCGCCCGCATCAACCGCTCGACCAACATGTCCACTGCCGCCTGCTGGAAGCTGGCGCAGATGTCCCGGATCTCCTGGGGATCGAGCGGTCCTGCCGGGCGCGCGGCCGGGCTGTCGCCCTTCAGGTGGTGCACCACCGCCGTCTTGAGGCCGCTGAAGCTGAAGTCCAGGCTGCCGTCGCTGCAGACCGCCCGCGGGAACGGGATTGCCGTCGGGTTTCCGCTCCTCGCCTCGCGCTCGATCACGGGCCCGCCGGGATAACCGAGGCCGAGCACCTTCGCCACCTTGTCGAAGGCTTCGCCGGCAGCGTCATCCCGCGTGCGCCCGAGCCGACGATAGGTGCATTCGGCGGACACGTGATACAGATGCGTGTGCCCACCGGAAACCACCAGCGCGACGAAGGGATACCCGCACGTCGGGGATTCCAGACGGGCCGCGGCGATGTGCCCCTCCAGGTGATTCACGGCGACCAGAGGAAGTTTGCGACAGTAGGCGATCGCCTTGGCAACGGACACGCCGACCAGCAGCGACCCGACCAGCCCGGGGCCCGCCGTCACCGCGATCGCCGTCAGATCGGCCAGCGTCACCCCGGCGTCCGCCAGGGCGCGATCGATGACCGGCGTGATGACCTCGATGTGTCGGCGGGACGCCAACTCGGGGACAATCCCGCCGTACGGCGCGTGGACCTCACCCTGCGAGGCCACCACCGTGCTGCGCAGAACGCTGCCCCCTTCCAGGATGGCGGCCGCCGTCTCGTCACACGAGGTCTCGATACCCAGAATCAGATCCATCAAATCCGTTCAACCGAAAGACCGTTCGGCGGTTCGGCGGTTCGATCGTTCGGTGGTTCCTGTGGTCCGTGGGGTCCTCGTTCCGCCGAAACGTCGCACTGTCGAACCGTCGAACCCCATCCGGGTCAACTGCTTGCCTTCGTCTCCATCTTGGCCGGGGCGCCGTTCTTCTCCAGGATGCGCGTCGCCTTCAGGATCTCGATGGCGCGCTGAAGCTGGATGTCCTTCTGGGGGTCCGCGACGTCCCGACGCCCGACCTCAATCCCCTCGCCCTCCTGGTCGCCGATCTTCTGCTCGCGGGGCGTCTTCCCTTGCAGGATCTGGTCCCGTGCCTGCTGCTCCGCGGGGGTGAGGGGTTTGGGGTCCGGCTTGGGGATCTCCACCACGATGTCCGGGGTGATCCCGGAACCATGAATGGATCGCCCCTTGGGGGTGAAGTACTTGGCCGTCGTCAGGCGCAGACCCGAGCCGTCGGACAGGGGAATCACCGTCTGCACCGAGCCTTTCCCGAAGGTCTTGGTCCCCAGAATCACGGCCCGCTTCCAGTCTTGCAGGGCGCCTGCCACGATCTCCGAGGCGCTGGCGGACCCACCGTTCACCAGCACCACCATCGGGAGCTTGGGGAAGCCGGCGGCGTGCTCGGCGGTGAAGCGAAGGTCCTGATCCTTCAGCCGGCCCCGCGTGTAGACGATGAGTTGCCCCTTGTCCAGGAACATGTCGCTCACCGCCACCGCCTGGTTCAGCAGCCCGCCCGGGTCGTTCCGAAGATCCAAGATGAGGGCCGTGCTGCCGTTCTTCTTCGCCTGATCGAGGGCACGCTCCAGATCCTTGGTCGTTCGCTCCTGGAAGGATGCGATGCGGACATAAAAGACACCGTCGCCGAGATCCTTCTGGCGGACGCTATGAACCTCGATCACCTCCCGCACCAGGGTGACATCGAAGGGCTCCGGCCGCCCCTCGCGCAGGATGCTGATCGTCACTTTCGATCCCTTGGGCCCACGCAAACGCCGCACTGCATCCATCAGGGTCAGGTCCTTGGTGATTTGCCCCTCGATCTTGACGATCCGGTCGCCCGGTTGGAGCCCGGCCTTGTCGGCAGGGGTTCCCTCGATCGGCGCGACCACGGTGAGCAGGCGATCCTTCACGGTGATCTCGATCCCCAGCCCGCCGAAGGTGCCCTGGGTTTCGATCTGCATCTCCCTGAACGCCTCGGGCGGCATGAACGAGCTGTGGGGATCCAGCGTCTCCAGCATCCCCTTGACCGCCCCGTACATCAACTCCTTGGAGTTCACGTCATCCACATAGTTGGCCTGAACCAGCGAGAGGATCTCGGTGAAGACCTTCAACTTCTCGTAGGTATCCTCAATGGCCGTGGTCCCGTGCTGCACGCCTCCGGTGAGAATCAGCAGCACCAGCGTGGCAGCGACGATGAACCCTTTCCACCAACTGTCCTTGCGCGCGGGAAGCATGAACCGTCCCTCCGTTCTGAACGCGATGACCGCGGGATGAATCGCTCACCCCGGGCGCTGTCCGGTGTCCCACGCCCGATCGGCGCGAGGTCCGGGCTCCCGCCCGACTAGCGGGATTGCAACCACACCAACGGGTCCTGGGGTTTCCCTTTGTGGCGCAACTCGAAATACAGTTGCGGCCCGTCCAGCGATCCGCTGTCCCCCACCTTGGCGATGACCTGCCCGCCGGCGACGGCGTCGCCGGCCTTGACCAGCATGTCCGCGCAGTGCGCGTAGAGCGTGAAGTAGCCGCCCCCGTGATCCAGGATGACCAGTCGCCCGTACCCCTTGAACGAGTCGGCGAAGATGGCGGTCCCCTCGGCCACCGCCACGATGTCCCGCCCCTGGGGCGCGGTGATCTCGATCCCGCGGTTGAACGTCACCGTGTGGAACCGGGGGTGCTCCTGCCGGCCAAAGCCGGAGGCCAGGGTCCCCTTGGCCGGCCAGGGCAACTTCCCCCGCAGCCGCTCGAAGCGGCCGTCGTCCCGGATGTCAAGGGCCTCCTCTTTCCCGGACTCCCCTCGCGAGGGCTCGCGCTTGGGGGCGGCGCGGCTGGCGCGCCGCTGCCGCTCCTCCTCGCTCTGGAGCCGGGCGATGAGCCCCTGCAGGTCCTTGGCCGACCGCTCCAGCTCCTTGACGGCAGCCAGGTGTCCCGCCTTGTCTTCCCGCACCTTCACCAGGAGCACGCGGTATTTCCGCTGTTCCTCCACGATCTGGCCGCGGGTCACCGCGGCCTTCTCGGACGCCTCGGCGACTTCTTTTTTGTACTGTTCGAGCTCCGTCCGCTTCTGAGACAGGTCCGCCAGGCTTGCGCTGTAGGTCTGCATCAGGCGCTGGTCCTGCGCGGCCAGGGCCGACAGGTACTTGAGTCGGCGCCCCACGCTGGCGAAGTCCTCCGCCGAAAGAAGCATCCGCACATAGCCCAGGCGGCCCTGCTTGTACATGGCCCGCAGGCGGCGGCGAAGCAGGTTCCGGCTCCGCTGGAGCCGCCCCTCGGTCACGCTGATGTCCCGCGAAAGCTTGGTGATCCGCTGCGAGCTACCGCGGAGCTTGTTTTCCAAGTCCCGGAGCAGCTTGGTCTTGGTCTTGAGGTCGTTCTCCAGCGTCCCCAACTCGCGCGAGAGAGAGGCCTCCTTGCGGCCGGCCTCCTTGGCCTTCTCCCGCTCGCGGCCGAGCTCGCGCTGGACCTCCTTGAGGCGATCCCGGTTCTCCTGGGACCGCGGCGCTTTCCCCTCGGAGCTGCCGGCGAGGGCGACACCGGCCGCCAGCCAGAGCATCACGGCACAGGCGACCAGGCGCCCGACGCGTCGCGCCACTGCCCCGACCACTCCCTCGCCGTTGTCAGGAAAACGCATCCGCGTCCCCACTCACGCGCGAAGGAACCGCCCCACCGAGATCAAGCTGCCGAAGGCGCCGACACCGGCGCCCGACACGACCATCAGGACGGCCCAGCGTAATTCCAAGAAACTCCCGACCCCCATGCCGAAGACCTGCCCGGGGGTCACCTGGAGCTGCCAGAGCGTCGCACGGTAGGCCCCGTACAGCAAGAGGAGGGCGAGTCCGGCGCTCAGCGTGCCCTGAATCATCCCTTCCAACAAAAACGGCGCCCGGACGTGCAGCCGGCTCGCCCCCACCAGGCGCATGACCTCGATCTCTTCGGCGCGGGCGTAGACCGCCAGACGGATCGTATTGCTCACGATGAGGAGCGAGGCCAGCCCCAAGGCCAGCCCCACCCCCAACCCCAGCAGGCGTAACAACCGAATGACGGCGCTGAGGCGGTCCACCCATTCCTGCCCGTACATGACATCTTCCACGCCCTCCACTCGGCCGAGTGAGGCGGTGAGCTGCTTGAGGGCCTCCGGCGTCTGATACGCCTCGTGCACGCGGAGCTGCAGCGAGGCCGGGATGGGGTTCTCGCCCAACCCCTCCAGCAGCGAATCCTTCCCCTGAAGTTCGCGCTTGAATTGCTGGAGCGCCTCCGCCTTGGAGGTGTAGGTCATGCCTTTCACCGCCCGCTCGTTCTGGATCCGCTTCCTGACGAGGGCAAGCTGCTCCCCTGTGATCCCGTCCTCCAGAAAGACCGTGACCTGAAACTGCTCTTTCCATTCGGCGACCAGGGCCCCCAGATTGCCGGTGATGATCAGGAAGATCCCCACGATGACGAACGACACCGCCATCGTGCCGATGGACGCCAACCCTCCCCATCCGCTGCGCCGGATGTTGATCAGGGCGTCTTCGAAGATATAGCGGAGACGATCCATACTGCTCCGACAATCCGACCCGGCGCCGCTTGGTCGCAGGGTCCGAGGGTTTACGGGTGGTCCTCGACGATGCGGCCCCCCTTGAGCAGTATGGTCCGGCGGCCCAGATCGCGCACCAGATTCGAATCGTGCGTGGCGACGATGATGGTCGTCCCCTTGGTATTGATCTCGCTCAGGAGCCGCAAGACGTCCAGTGCCAACTCCGAATCCAGGTCGCCGGTGGGCTCGTCTGCCAAGAGCAGCAGGGGATCGCTCATCAACGCTCGCGCAATGGCGACACGCTGCTGCTCACCGCCCGACAGCCGGTACGGCATCATCTGAGCTTTGTGGCTCAGGCCGACCATCTTCAGCGCGTTGGCCACCTTGCGCCTTCCGGCGGCCGGGGGGATGCCGTGGACTCGGTAGACCACGGCCAGGTTGTCCGCGATGGAACGGTCCCGCAGGAGCTTGAAGTCCTGAAAGATCACGCCGATGCTGCGTCGCAAGCCGGGGAGCGCCCGCCTCGGGAGTTTACCGACATTGCGACCGTTGACCAGGATCTGCCCCGAGGTCGGCAGTTCGTCGTGAAAGAGCAATCGAAGCAGCGTGGTCTTTCCCGCCCCGCTGGGACCGACCAAAAAGACGAACTCACCTTTCTCGATCTCCAGGTTGATGTCAACGAGAGCTTCGACGTCCCTGGCAAACGTCTTGTAAACATGGAAAAACTGGATCATATCCGGGTTGCCGATCCCCTCGCGAAGGCCCGAAATTCGCCCCAGTGGCTCTTGGCACGGCGTAACGAGTAAGCGTAACGGCTTTTCCGGGCCTTTGCAACGGAATTCACGGCGCCGCGAGGCCTCAACCGAGGAGAAATGCGCCCGTCACACCGGTGCGGCGCTGCGCCCCAGGAGCGTCCCGCCTCCCCGGATTGCCTTGGATGCTTGGGGTGTTGCCGTGACCGTCGTCGCTGCGCCGAGCGGTCGCTCTCTCCTTGCTTGACTCTTTTCCAGGAAGCTGTTAACCCTTCTATGGCAATGCTTCGAAAGCGGAGAGGGCACATGTGCCTGTACGGAATCATGCGATGACAGGGCTCGACCACGGTCGATCTTGTCAGCGCTGCCATGAACCCATTCGGTGGCGCACCGTTCGCTTTGTTGGATCGCGGACCTTCTGCGGCGAGATGTGCGCCACGCTGTGGCTGTCCGATGCCGCCGCCCGCGCCGCCTGGGAACGGGCCAAGCTCGAGATGGGCCGGCGATCCCGCGACCTGCCGGGCCGACTGCGACTGGCCTGGATCGCCTGGCGCGCCGCGAGGGCGCAACGCCGCCTGGACCGCCGCCTGGACGCCGGGCCAGACGCGAGGAGCCTGCCTTGGTTCTGGCTTCCGTCGCCGCAAGGGACCACGGCGCTGCTTTTGGCGCTGGCGGCCTGCGGCGTCACGGGCGGGCCGGCCCCCGAAACCCGGGTCATGGCGCCCGTGGCGGCGAACGCGCTTCGGCCGGCCCAGACCGCGGCCGACACCCCACTGCCCCTCGCCGCATCCGTGGAACCCGAGCGACCGGCGGCAGCACCGGGACGGCACGCGCCGGCCCGGTCGCGCGACGCGGCGGGCGCGATGGCCGAGGACATCACGCGCGGCGACCTGACGGCACGCGAGGTCGCCTTTACCTTCGACGGCGGCGCCGACGCCAACGTTGCCGGGGAGATCCTGGACGGCCTGCGGGCCCGGAACGCCCACGCAACGATGTTCCTGACCGGGCAATTCATCCGCCTGCATCCGGATCTCGTCCGCCGCATGGTCGCCGAGGGCCACGAGGTGGGGAACCACCTGGATACGCATCCCCACCTGACCACGTACGAGCGGGACCGCCGCCAGCAGACACTACCAGCCGTGACGCGGGAGTTTCTCGTCGGCCAACTAAGGCGCACGGAGGAGAGCTTCCACGCCCTGACCGGACAGCCCATGGCCCCCTTCTGGCGCGCGCCGTTCGGCGAGCATAATCCGGAGATCCGCGGCTGGGCCGCGGCGGTCGGCTACCGCCACATCTCCTGGACCCGCGGGGCCGGGACGGCCGAGGATCTCGACACGCGGGACTGGGTCGCCGACCGCTCCTCCCGGATCTACCGCAGCCGGGACGAGATCGCCGCCCGTCTCGTGGCCTTCGGGCGGGGGCGACCGGAGGGACTGAACGGCGGGATCGTGCTGATGCACCTGGCCTCTCATCGGCGCACGGACCGGCCGCACGAAATCCTGCCGGAGATCCTGCGGACCCTGCAGGAACAAGGATACCGCGCGGTGACCATCTCGGACCTCGTCCACCGCCTCCGAGACCGCAAGGGTCCTGCCGGTCACCCGGCCCCAGGCGAGCAGCCTGTCGCCCCGTAGCCAGGGACCCACGCGCTCGCCGAGATGGCTCCGCAGCGACACCCGATGCCGTCAGATCTTCTTGGCCTTGGCGACTTCGGCTTTCTGCCGCCGACTTGCCGCCACCACCTTCCGGTTTTCCGACACCTCGGGGGTGCCCACCCGCCACCACGACTCGTAGCCGTGGGTCATGGATTTCGGCGTCACCTTGATGTCGATGACCGTCGAGCGGGTCTCCCGCAGCGCCTGCCGCACCGCGTCGCGCAGCTGCTGCGATCGTGCGCACGGTGAAGCCCCTGGCGCCGTAGCTTTCCCCGTTCCGCGCGAAGTCAATCGGAATAACGTCCCCGGTCAGCAGCCCCGTCTTGCGGTCACGGCGCCGCCACTCGTTGCCGTACTTGCTGATGCCCTGGCTCACCTGCAGATTGTCGATGCACTGGAAGCCATGGTTGTCGAACACCAGGACGTTGATCTTCAGCCCCTCCATGATGCTGGTGATGATCTCCGAATGGAGCATCACGTAGCTGCCGTCCCCCACCAGGGCAAACACCTCGCGGTCCGGGTTCGCCATCTTGGCGCCCAGGGCGGCGGCGATCTCGTACCCCATGCAGGAAAACCCGTACTCCATGTGGTACGCGTCCGCCGCCCGGGGCCGCCAGACTCGCTGGAGATCGCCGGGCAGGCTGCCCGAAGCCCCGATGACGATGGCGTCCTTGGGGAGGAGTGTTTCGTTCAACGCTCCGAGGCACCGCGTCTGCGACAACCCCACGGGATCGTCCGCGGCGTAGAGCCGATCCACCTCCGCCGCCCACCGTTTCCGGGCGTCCCGGATCTGCCTGGTGTAGGCGGCGCGATAGGGCACCTTCGCCAGCGCCCTGGTCAGGGCAGAGAGGGCCATCTTCGCATCGGCGATCATGGGCAGGGCACCCATCTTATGGGCGTCGAAGCTGTTGACGTTGATCGTCAGGAATTGCACCTTCGGGTTCTGAAAAAGCCACTTGGAGGCCGTGGTAAAATCGCCGAGCCGCGTCCCGACCCCGATGACGAGATCGGCGTCGCGGGCGATGGTGTTCGCCGCCAGCGTGCCCGTCACCCCGATCCCGCCCAGGTTGAACGGGTTGTCCCAGGACAGCACCCCCTTCCCCGCCTGGGTCTCGCCGAACGGAATGTTGAACTGCGCGCAGAAGCTCTCCAGCACGCGCTCCGCGCCCGAATAGCGAACGCCGCCGCCGCAGATCACCAGTGGCTTCCGGCTGGAGGCGATGCGCGCGACCGCCCGCCCCACCTCGTCGGCCGCCGGGGCGTGACGCACGAGATGATGGACGCGCCTCCGCAGGAATTCCTCGGGATAGTCGTACGATTCCGCCTGAACATCCTGCGGAAGCGCCAAGGTGACCGCGCCGGTCTCCGCCGGATCGGTCAGCACGCGCATGGCGTTGAGGCAGGCGCTCATCAGTTGCTCCGGCCGCGTGATCCGATCCCAGTATCGGCTGACCGCTTTGAACGCGTCGTTGGCCGTCACGTTCGGGTCGGAGAACTGTTCCACCTGCTGGAGGACCGGGTCGGGCTGTCGGCACGCGAAAGTGTCTCCGGGGAGAAACAGCACCGGGATACGATTCACCGTGGCGGTTCCCGCGGCCGTGACCATGTTGAGCGCGCCCGGCCCGATCGAGCTGGTCACGGCGCAGATCTGTCTACGCCGCATCTGCTTGGCGTAGGCGATGGCCGCATGCGCCATGCCCTGCTCGTTGTGCCCCTGGTAATAGGTGAGTCCATGCGTGCTGTCTATCAGCGCCTCGCCGAGCCCCACCACGTTGCCGTGGCCGAAGATCCCGAACACCCCTCGCACGAACTTGGTGTCCGTCCCGTCGACCTCCAGGTATTGGTTGTCGAGAAAACGGATGAGCGCCTGGGCCATGGTCAACCGGATCGTGTGCATTCCCATCCCTCCTCAATCGACGCCGCGGATGCCACGCTCCGCGTTCTCCCTTCGTGAGCGGCCCCACCAGCGTGCCGTCGTGCGGCGGTGCCACGGCGACAGAACCGGTCGGGAACGTCGCTCAGCGCCAATGCTCAGACAGCGGTCCGTCTCCCCCGAAGACGGGATCGGCGATCGGCAGGGGGACGCGCGCGATGTTCTCGTCGGCTCGCGGTCGCTCTCCGGGCGATCCGTAGCACATGTCCCAGGTCTGACCCCGGGGGTATGCGCCGACGACACGAAAACCCGCACTCGCCCCAAGATTCTTGTGGCCGACGCCGGCCGGGATGACAACCGCGTCCCCCGACCGCACCTCCGCGATGATCCCGCTCTCCCCGCCGAATTGCACTCGCGCCGAACCGCCGTAGACCGCCAGGACCTCGTGGGCGGTGCTGTGATAGTGGTGGTGCGGATAGATCCCATTGCGCCAACCGCCCTGCCAGCCGTTCCGCCGCAGCCTCGCCTCGATGGCGCCGGGAACGTCGGGATCGGGCAGGAGAAATGCCCCCGGGTAGATGAGCAGCGGCAATCGACTATTGGGAATCGTGCCGTCATCCGCGAGGAGGTGCGCGCAAACGCGATCGGTGGACATCGGTGGTCTCCCCGAAACCGTGCCGTAATCCCCCGCCCGAACAGACGACGAGGGCGGGGCACCTCCGAAGATGCCCGACGCGAGCACGCGATGGCGCGCCGGGGGCATTCGGACGAGAGAAGGGAACGGCCGGGATGCGGTGCGCGCACCCCGGCCGGCAGACCGTTCGAGCGGACGAGGCGGCCTATTTCATCGCGCGCTTCTCGATCGGCTCGTAGTCGCGGATCGCCACGCCGGTGTACACCTGCCGCGGGCGCGCGATCTTCTGCTCCGTATCCAGGATCATCTCTTGCCACTGCGCCAACCAGCCGGCCATGCGGGGCACGGCGAAGACGACCGTGAAGTATTCGCTCGGCATGCCCATGGCCTCGTAGATGATCCCAGAGTAGAAGTCCACGTTCGGGAACAGCTTCCGGGAGACGAAAAAGTCGTCCTGGAGCGCGATCCGCTCCAGTTCGACGGCCAGCTCGATGAGCGGGTTCTTCCCGGTCACCTCGAACACCTCATCGGCCAATCGCTTGATGACCTTCGCCCGCGGATCGTAATTCTTGTACACCCGGTGGCCGAAACCCATCAGGAGCGCCTTGCGTTCTTTCACGTCCTTGATGAACTGCGGCACCTTGTCCTTCGATCCGATCTGCCGGAGCATCGTGAGGACCGCCTCGTTGGCCCCGCCGTGGAGCGGACCGTAGAGCGCCGCCGCCGCCGAGGCGGCAGCACAGTAGGGGTCGGATTCGGCGCTGGCGACGATCCGCATGGTGTTCGTGCTGCAGTTCTGCTCGTGGTCGGCGTGCAGAATGAACAACACGTCCAGCGCCTTCTCCAGCGTGGGATTCGGGGTGTACCGGCATTCCGACATCCGCCAGAGCATGTTCATGAAGTTGCCCACGTAACTCAGATCGTTGTCGGGCATGACGTAGGGCAAGCCCTTGGTGTGCCGGTACGCCATCGCCGCAAGCGTGCCCACCTTCCCGATGAGCCGGTAGATCTGGTGCTCCCGAATCGCGGGGTCCTCCACGTGCCGGGAGGCCGGATAGAAGGTGGAGAGAGCCGCCAGTGTGCTGATCAGCATCGGCATCGGGTGGGCGTCGTAATGGAAGCCGTCGAAGACCCGCTTGAGATTCTCGTGGACCATGGTGTGGTCGGAGATCTCCCGCGTCCACAGGTCGTACTCCGCCTTGTTCGGCAGGTCGCCGTGCGCCAAGAGGTACGCCACCTCCATATAGTTGCTCTGTTCGGCGAGCTGCTCGATGGGGTACCCGCGGTAACGGAGGATGCCGCGCTCCCCATCGATGAAGGTGATGGCACTCTTGCAAGACGCGCTATTGAGGAAGGCGGGATCGAAGCTCATCAGGCCAAAGTCTTCTTCGGACACCTTGATGTTCTTGAGGTCCGCGCCTCGGATCGATGCGCCGTACAAGGGAAACGTTCCGTACCGAATGGGAACCTCGTAGACTTTACCCGTACGATTGTCGGTGATGGTCAAGCTGTCGGACGCCATGGACCCCCTCCTTTTGCCGTGGACCTCAATTTCGAAAGGACCAGACGAAATCGGGATACCGAACACCTCGTCATGGAAGGAAGAAGGATTGCCTGGCCGCATCGGACAGGAGACGTGACGGGCAACGTCCTGGTGCGGACTGCCGGGAACACGTCGGACGTAGGATAACCCATGGTGCGCCGGGTGCCAAGCGGAAGTATTGCACGAAAACGGTGGTGATAGATGGGGCGGCGCAGGGCTGTGCGGAGAATCACGGCTCGACGGATTTGTCGAGCCATTCGGGGATATTGTCGAGGTTCCGGCCTGCTCCGCGTGCCGCGAGGCCATGCGCCACAACGGACCCAGAACCCTTGGCGCCATGAATTCAACAGGTTACCCCTGCGACCACGCATGCCATGGTCAAGAGATGACGCCTGGCACGCGGGTTGCGTACCTTTCAGGGCATCAAAGGCTTGCAGGACAAAACAGTGAACCAATAGGAGGATCGGACAATGAAAAAGATGCTGAGTGTGGCTCTGGTGGCGGGGTTGGTGCTGATCGTGACGGGAATGGCGATGGCCCAGTTGGCAGGGCCGGGGCAAGGCTACGGTCCGCGCGGCGGCATGATGGGTCGGGGCGCCGGCGGGCCGGGTGGCGGACCCTGCTGGAACCAGCAGGGCGGCGCTTCGGCGGCCGCGACGGCGATTGATGAGGCCAAGGCCAAGGAGATCGCCACCGAGTACGTGACCAAGAACCTGCCTGGGTACCAGGTCGAAAAGCTCGTGAAGTTCGACCGGCCGCGCGGCGCGATGTATCAGGTCGAGGTCAAGGGTCCCCAGAACGAGTTGCAGTACCTGCACATCAATCCGTGGGGGAACGTGCGGACCTTCGGCGCAGGCCGCGCGCTGTAGCCTCTATCGAAAAACGAGGGGGCCGGTCTTCACCCGGCCCCCTCGTTCTGGTTTCTGTGGACGTTCATTGTTCAAACTTGGATCCGCAGTCGCCGCAGAACTTCGCCCCGGGGGCCGCCTTGGCCCCGCAGGCCGGGCAAAACTGCTTGGCGGCGACGGCGGCCGGCGCGCCGCAACTCGGACAGAACTTCTTCCCCAGCGTCGCCTCCCCGCACTTGGAGCACTTGGCCGCCACTTCTTTTCCCTTCGCACTCATCCGCACGTTCTCTTCCAGAAAGAGATCGTTGGTCACCTGCGTCTGTACGTGGGTGGCCCGGGTCGCGGTCTCTTCCTCCTCGGCGATGGGGGCGCACTGCTTGCACATGGTGGCGGAATTGTTGAAACAGATGTCGCGGCAGATCCATTGCCCGCACCGGCGGCACTGGACGAACTTCGGGCGGATCTCCGTCACTGCCTCGCGAAGCGCATCGTCGTGCGCCTTGCCCCCGACCGCCCGTTGCACCTCGTACGTCCCGGCGGCCGCCCCACCCAAAATGCCACCGAACAGCGAGGACGCAGCGCTCAACAACCCGCCCGTCACGCCCAGCGCGCTGATCTGATAGGTGGACATGTACCCGTTGCCGCACCGCTCGCACGAGAAGCGGAACTGGTACCCCTTGTCCGTGCTGAGGTCCTCATAATTGTCGGTGAACTCGATGGCGCCCATGATGATGACGTCCTTTCCTGGTAGGGTGTTGGCGGGCACTCCCTGAAGTCCCTGCCGGCCGGCAATGCCTGCGTGACCGCATCCGGTGTTCGGCCTCGTCGTGGCCGAGCCTCTCACCGATGGACCACTCGCCGCGCGGCGACGCCACAGAACCGGCCGAAGCGTGCCGCAATCACCCGGCGAGTGTCAAGCGGATTCTTCGGCACCGCAGGGGCGCATCGCACAGTCGGCGACCGCCGTGGTGCGGCCCCCCAACGGGGGACACGCGGCTTCACGCGAGCACTGTCGGGTCGGCGCCCTTCCCGTGGTGGTGAGTCTCTCCCGAGTATGCTAGGCTAGTCAAATCGTACGACCCCGGAGGTCCCGATGCCCGTTGCCACGCCCCGCCGCACGCACCCGCCATTCGCCTGGCCGGCCCTGCTCGCCACGGTCGTCCTGCTGATCCTCCTGCTGGGCGGCTATGCGCTGTTGGAGTCTCGGCGGGTGCAGCAGAACCTCGCCCGCGAACTGGAGGAGCGGGCCGTGGCCCTCATCGGTGTCCTCGAAGCCGGCAGCCGGAACGCCATCTCCACGCAGACGATGCTGGAAGAGATCGTGGGGCAGCGGCTGCTGGATAACGCCCGCTTTGTGGATTTCATCGTGGCACGGACACCCCGGGCGCAGGAACTGATCGAGCGCGTGGTGCGCGAGAACAAGCTGGCCAAGGTGGAACTGCTGGACCCGCAAGGCCAGCCGGCGGCACTCCCGCAGATTGAGATGCCCGGCCAAGGTCCCTGGGCCGGCGGCCGGGGGTTCGGTGGGCCGGGCCGCCGCGGCGTCGGCCCCAGGGAAGGCGACGAAGCGTCGGGAGAGATCGTTCCCGGCCAGCCGCGCGGTCCGATGATGCGCGGAATGACGCGTCCCCCGGAAGTGTCGGGACCGTCCGCCCCGGAACACCCACGGCCTTCCGGCATGCCGTTCATGTGGGGACAGCGCTGGGGGGGCCTTCGCGGCGACCCCGCGCAGCTCTTCCCGTCGCTTCCCAAGGCTGCCAAGATTCGCCGGTTCTGGGAAGGCAGCGCCTTCGGCGTCGCCGTTCCGGCCCAGAGCTTCCCCGGCGTCATCGTTGTCCATGCCGACGCCGAGTATCTGCTCAATTTCCGCAAGGAGATCGGCCTCCAGCCCCTCATCGAGAACCTGGGCAGGCAGCCGGGCATCGTGGAAGTCTCCCTCCTGGACCGGGATCTCACTATTCTGGCGAGCAGCGACGCCTCCGCAGTCGGTCGGAAAGAGCCAAGTCCACTGCTCCGTGAGGCGCTGGAGTCCGGCGCAGTGAAGGGCCGGCGCCAGGACTGCGACGGCTGCCAGGTGTACCAGGTCGTCAAGCCGTTCACCGTGCAAGAAAAGCAGGTCGGCGTCATCCGTGTCGGGCTGAGCACTCGGGGCCTGGCGGACGTGACGCGGCAGGCCCAGCGCGGGATTCTGTGGTACAGCCTCGGCCTCCTGACCGTCGGCGTCGTCGGAGCCGTGGCCATCTTCTGGACTCAGGCCCGACACCTTGCCGAGCGGCAGCGCCTGGAAGCTGCGATGGCCCAAGAGCAGCGCCTTGCCGCCATGGGAAACCTGGCGGCAGGCGTGGCCCACGAGATCAAGAATCCGCTGAACGCCATCTCCATGGGACTGCAGCGGCTCCGGATGGAGTTCGCCCCGGCCGCGCCCGAGGCGCGCCAGGAATATACCCAGTTCACCCGGATCATCGAGGCCGAGGTGACACGGCTCAATACCATCGTGAACCAGTTCCTCACCCTGGCGCGCCCCCTCCACCTCACGCTCGTCGAAGCGCCGCTCGCGCCGGTGCTCGCGGAAGTCCTCGCGCTCCTCTCCCCGCAGGCAACGGCGCAAGGCGTGGAGGTCGTGGAGGATCTGGAGCCGAAGGACGCGCGGGCGCTGCTCGACCGGGAGCAAATGATCCGCGCAATCATGAACGTCCTGCTGAACGCGATCCAGGCGATGCCGAAGGGCGGCACCCTCACCGTCCGCGCCAGAGTTGTTGATATGGCAAACAGGCCATTCGACCATTCGGCGCTCCTGATTGCCCAGTCGCCTGATCGCCCCGCTGCTCCGGCGCACACCCCCGCGGGACAACGGTGCGTGGAGATGGTCGTGACCGATACCGGATCCGGGATTCCGCCCGAGAACCTGGACCGGGTCTTCGAGCCATACTTCACCACCAAGGAAGGCGGCACCGGACTTGGCCTCGCCCTGGCGCGTCGGATCATTCTGGAGCATCGCGGGAGTATCCGGGCGGAAAATGTTCCCGGCGGCGGAGCGCGCTTCGTAATTGCCGTGCCGATCGCGTGAGCCCCCGCGTCTCGGCGGTTTCTTCGTCCGTGGTGGATTGCCAAGTTATCGGTTGTCGGTTGCCAGTTGTCGGTTGTCGGTTTCGCATTGAGGTGACCTTTTGATGGACTCTCTCCGGATCGTCGTGGTGGATGACGAACCCACCCAGCGGGAACTGATCGGAGGCTTTCTTCGGAAACAGGGGCATGAGGTCTTCCTGGCAGGAAACGGCCTCGAGGCGCTGGCCCGTATCCGGGAACGGCAGGTGGATCTGGTCCTGAGCGACTGCCGGATGCCGGGGATGTCCGGTCCCGAGCTGGTGCTGGGCATCAAGGCGGTGAATCCCGAGATTCCCCTCATCCTGATGACGGCCTACGGAACGGTCGAGACCGCCGTCCAGGCCATGAAGGACGGGGCGGCCGACTATCTCACCAAACCGCTCGACCTGGAGGAACTCCTGGTCCGTCTGGCCCGTGTCGCCGAGCAGACGCGCCTCAAGAGCGAGGTGCGCGAGCTGCAACGGCGACTCGTCGAGCGACATCGGCTGGAGGGGATCATCGGCGAGAGCGGCCGCATGCAGGAGGTCCTGGCCCTCGTGACGCGCATCGCCCCCTCCGAAGCCACCGTCCTGATCCGGGGCGAGAGCGGCACCGGAAAGGAGCTGGTCGCGCGGGCGATCCACTTCAACTCCCTGCGGGCGAACGGGCCGCTGGTGAGCCTGAACTGCGCGGCGTTGCCCGAGCAGCTCCTGGAAAGCGAGCTATTCGGTCACGAGAAAGGCGCCTTCACCGGGGCGGTCGCGCAGCGGAAGGGCCGCTTCGAGCAGGCCGACGGCGGCTCGATCTTCCTGGACGAGATCGGGGATCTCTCGCCTGCCCTCCAGGTAAAACTCCTCCGGGTCCTGCAGGAACGCCAGTTCGAACGGGTAGGCGGCAACAAAACGATCAGCGCGAACGTGCGAGTCATGGCTGCGACTCACCGGGATCTGGAGCGAGCCATGCGCGAGGGGACGTTCCGGGATGACCTCTACTACCGCCTGAATGTGGTCACCATCCAGATCCCGCCGCTGCGCGAGCGCCGCGAGGACATCCCGCCTCTCCTGGACCACTTCCTGCGGAAGTTCGCCGAGAAGAACCGGCGCGAGGTCACCGGCCTCACCGCCGCCGCCCGCGACGCCCTGCTCAAGTACGATTATCCCGGTAACGTTCGCGAACTGGAGAACATCGTAGAGCGCGCAGTCCTCCTCTGCCGCGGCCGGGTGATCGACCTGGATGACCTGCCGGCGCCTGTCCGGCCGGGAGAACGATCCGCCGAACACCCGGACTCCCAGCGCCTCCCCGACATCGTGACCCACATCGAACGCCAGGCGATCCGCGCCGCCCTGGAGCGTAGTGGCGGCGTGCAGACTCAGGCCGCCGCAGAGCTCGGCATCAACGAACGGGTGCTGCGCTACAAGATGAAGAAGTACGGATTGGAAGGGAAGTCGCTATGAGTGGGCTGGACAGACCCTACACGATTCGCAACCCGATGTGGGGAGCCATGACATCGAAATCCCTGTAGATCAGATCTCCAATTCCCACCAAGTCCTGTTCGAGGCACCGGTCTACCTTGCTGACGATCAGCGGTTGCCCATCCGTGAAATACCCGATCCACGCCGAGGAATCGACAACAATCATGTCAGTCCCTCCGCATCGAGTCCAGATCGCCCTCCCAACGGATCGTGCCCTTCAGATTGCGAAGCTTCCTCTGGCTGTTCACATGCACGAGCAACCGCAACCCTTCCTCGATGACGGACCGCTTGGTGCGATATCCGCCGGACTTGAGTGCTCGAGACATGAGCGTGTCGTCAATCACCACATTCGTCCGCATGATGTCCCTCCATCGTGTGTATGAATAATACACAGTACCCTAAAGGCTTTCAAGCCTCGTCGTTGCCGTTTTGTGACGCATGGGACGCTCTGGCGCCGGCCGGACTCAGGCCGCCGGGGCTCTCAGCATCAATCAGCGGGCCCCGCACTACAACAAGATGAAAAGCAGTACGGACTCGAAGGCCGATCCGGCTGATCCATACCCGCAACCTCGCCGCCCGGTCTGAGTTTCTCCCAGGAAGTCTGTCACCGGTTCTCTCCGCCTTGACGCCTCGACACCACGCCATCCCCCCGTCCAGCCCGATTGACAGGCGCTGCCGAGCAGTGCGCCCCAGCATTGCGTAACCCTTCGGAATCCCTGGGATGATTCCCACCGTGCGCCGCCGACACCCTCGTCCGTCCGTAGGCACGGAACTCGCTAGGCGTGGGTGCGTGTCAGGCAGGGAAAAACACCTGGGTCAAGACGGAGGAAATATCATGCGAGCATTCGGGGTCGGGTTGATCGGCGGGGCGGCGATGCTGGCGCTCTCGGCGTGCAGTGTGAACCAGCAGATCGTGACGCCACCGTCGGAAATCGGCGAAAAGCGACTGACCGTAGGAACAGTCCAGCGGGAGATCCAGAAAGGTATGACGGCGGCGGCCGTGGCCGAGGTGCTCGGCGCCCCCAACATCGTGACCACGGACGAACAGAGGCGCGAGGTCTGGATCTACGACCGGATCGCGACCGAGCGCGCGTATCTGGATGAGTCCGGGTACGCCGGACTGGTGCTGGTGGGATATGCGCGGCAGGCGGGTGCTGCCACGGTCAGCCAGCGGACGCTCACGGTGATCGTGAAGTTTGACGCCGACAAACGAGTGCGCGACTACGCGTACCACGCGTCGCGCTTCTGAGGGAAGCGGCCATGGCACGGCACCCTATCAAGTCGGCTCCCATCCTTCTGGGACTGCTCCTCCTGACCGGATGTGCCGCCCCGGCCTCGCAGATGCTGACGTCGCCGGAGGACATGCTGGCACAGCGCCAGCTCCAGACCAGGCACTACGAGTCCGCGGACGAGGAGCGGATCCTGATGACCTGCACAGCCCTCCTCCAGGACATGGGATTCCAGATCGATGAGGGGACCTCCCGCCTGGGAGTGGTGCTGGGGTCCAAGATGCGCGATGCGAACTCGCTCACGCCTGGGCAGCGGGTTGCGGTCGGCGCGGCCGCTTTGGGCCTCCTGGCAGGGGGCTACACGGCGCCGTTGGCCTTGCTTCTCGTCGATAAGATCCAGGCCAAACCGGTGAGGATTGAGGTGGGCGTCTTCACACGAAAGATCGGCGTGGACGGAGACCGCATCGCCGTCCGAATCATCTTTCGAGAGACCGGCCACACGGATGGCCGACCCGGTCCGCCGCACATCATCGCGGACGCCACTGTCTACCAGGAGGCCTTCGATCGGCTCTCGAAGGCCCTCGCCTTGGAGGCTCGGGAATCATGAAGACCAGATTCGCGGTTGTCGGACTGTGGATATCCCTCGGCCTCCTGGCCGCAGGCTGCGCCGGGCTGAACGAACGAGTCCTGGACAGCAAGACGGAAACGCTCCGCGCCCGCAGCATTCAGACCCGGGTCATGGATACCGCCGACCGGGAGCGAACCCTTCGCGACGTCATCGCCACCCTGTCGGACCTCGGATTCTGGGTGGATAAAGCCGATGCGACGCTGGGAGTCGTGAAGGCGAGCAAGTCCGGCCTGACGATGACGGTCACCGTTTCCCCGCGCGGCACGGGGCAGGTCGTCGTCCGTGCCAACGCCCAGCAACAGATGTCGCCGGTCGAAGACCCCGAGGCCTACCAGCGCTTCTTCGCCGCCCTGGAAAAGGCCATGTTCCTCACCGCGCACCAGGTGGACTGAGAGATCATGCTGGGCCCGGAACGGGGAACCCGGCGGGCGGAAACTCTAGCTCCCAAGCGCGTAGCGATCGGGATTCGAACCCGAGTTATGGTTACGATCACGTCTTCGCGAGTATTGACAGAGAGTTGCGCGATGCGACCAGGTCGAAAAATGGGCGCGACTAGAACACGGTGGCAAATTCACCACACGGAATCTTGTTGCTGCGCGTTCGAGTCCGACGTGGCTCCCCAAGCCGGGCGAAACAGAGGCTCCTGGATGGATAAGTCCCCGGCGCCAATACACCGGACATGATGGACCGAGTCAAGCGTCAATCCGGCGGGTTGTCGCGCGAAGCCCTACGCTCGCAAGCTGTGCCACGGCCCACGCACCCTCAGCGCGCGTGCCGCGGACCTGGTCGTCCGCTGTTCCGCGAACGAAGGCCAAGGCCTCCGCTTGCCCGATGAGGAGCACCCTCCGCACCAGGCGCACGACCCGGGACTCGTCATCCACCGGCTCGTTGAGCACAGGAGCCCAGGTCCCCTCGGCAGCCAGGAGGCGTTGGCGCAGGTCCTCCGGCGCGCAGTGACCGCCATCCCCTTCGGTCGCGGCCCCACACGCTGGGCAACGCGTGACCCGGAACCAGAACCGGCGGGTGCCCCTCACGGCTTGCCCGCACCGTGCGCCGTCGATCTCTCCACAGCTCGGGCAGGGCAACCGTGCGATAGTATCGAAGGTGTCGGTTCGGACGTCTTCGTTGAACGTGCCTTTCCAAGACCGCACGCGCCGGCGATTGCTGTAGGAGTGATCCGGCTCCTCCAGGGGCGAGCCCGCCGGCGCACACCGGCTGCTCCGCCAGTGGGACTCGAACCACCACGACGCAACGACTGTCCGTTCGGCGCAGAGGTCATCCAGGAACTGTTCCGCGCTCTGCCAGGCGGCGCGAGCCCTGTCCTCCGGCGACCCGGGACGCCGTTCGTGCCGCCGCGTTCCCTGCAGGTGCTCATGCCAGGCGGCGAAGGAGATGGTGATTTCGCGATCCTCGGTGCTGAGCGAGAGACCGCACTCGACCCGGGCTTCTGCTGGTGCCGGAAGTTCCAGGAGTAAAGCGACGGTCCCATCGGAGGACGGAACCCGGCGAACGCGTTGCCGCCACTCCGGAAATCGGGCGAAAGCGTGGGCTGCGATGAGCCTGCTAAACTTGTCCATCGGCATTCTTGGCATTCTTCGCCTCGCGGCTTCGGAGCTCCGCCTTTCACGGATCCCCGCGGGGACGCATTTCACTACGCCGTTGCAAAGGCGACGCGGGCCGGTCGTACTTGGGTGACGCCGCATAAACACACCGTCGCTCCGGGTTGCCTAACGCGTTTAGCGTTAGCGGCGAACGCCAGAGGGAGGGCGGAGGCCCGACCGATAAAATCGTCTGCCGCAACGGTACGTTGAGCGGCGTTCTTTCCCTATTTGCTAAAGGTCATGAACTGCTAGCCTTTTCGAGCGGCGATGCGCGCGATTGCTTTCAACACGTCCTGTCGTCTGGAAGCGGTCTTCATCCAGCGCGGGAGGCGACTAGTCAGGCTTGCATTCCAGTTTGGCGCACGCTGACGCAGGGCCGCTCGCACGTACGCGTCGAGGAAGGACAGATGCTCGCGGTTGTACGCCCACAGGGTCTCGCCACGCACGTCGGTGCGCAGCCAAAGCGGCAGCCCGAAATATGGATCAGTTGATTCTCCAAGGCGCATTGCGGCACGCGGCCAAGGTTCGAACGACACCGCGCCACAGCTGCAGAGAATCTCGACAACACGCTTTCCCATCAGGAAACGCACGGGGGCCCTGCCCAGCCAGTCGTTGCACCGGGCACAGCGACGGCGCGCGCACCGTCGCATCTCTAGATTCGAGGGTGGTGGCCAGCCTCGCGTAGTGAAGGAGCAACGGGGGCACGAGAGGCGAGGCGTCCCCTCGAGCCCGCGTTTGCATTCCACAACCGCGCATTGCCCACAGCCCGGGCATTCGACGAGAACCCGCTGGGCGAACTCGAAGAGATACTTCGGCCCCTGCGAGCTGTTGGTGTCACTGAACCGGCTTCGCATCACCTGTCCATCCAAACTACGCCATTACGGTTTCCGCATACACGGTTTTTTCCGGCATCGGGTCCGCATAGCACCCCATGCGCAGAATTGGAGCGAGTATCGAAGGATTAACGGGTGAGAGAAGAACACTGAGCCGGTCGGGATGTTATATGGTTTCCCCACAACACCCTCTGAAGCAAAGTAGGAACCAAGGCGAGACGTTCGTGAGAGCAAACGTATCGAAAAGCTCGCGCGTCGTCAATCTCAAACACCCTCGCTAGATCAAGACAGGGGCGGCTACGAAATGCGTGCGGGAGGCTATGTTTCAGCCTTGCGAGGACGACCACCAACCGGACAGCCAGAGTTCGGCTCAGCGACCGCTCCCACCCGCCGGGACCGGGGCGGTCGAGGACTGCGATTCGGACGGCGGACTCGGCAGCGGAGATCGTGTCGCTTCGTCCCTCCAGTTCGGGTTTTTCTTTTCGAGTTCGACCAGGAGCAGGATCACCAGCACCGGGAGGGCCACGAGGGCCAAGAGCCCCAACCCGCCCGCCCCGGACGCTTGCGCATGGGCCAGGGTCGGGGTCAGGACGAGAGCCGCGATCAGCAACACCACGATGGTTCGCATGAGAGCCTCCATTTCCGCCTATCCGGCTGTCCCTACGGTGATGCAGCCAGCAGGCCAGATTCGGGTGGCCCAGTTTTCGAGGACTTAGCCTCACCAGTGTATCGTGGCGTAGGCACCTGAGACTGAGCGAACGGATAGGAGTCTGAACAGCGCGAATCTTGGATGGGGGATTGGCGGGGAAGTCCACAAAGGTATCTGCGCCCCGCGTTCTATTTACCCGGAAAGGCGCACAGCTCGAGTCTGGCTTGGCTCCCCAAGCGGGGCGAACCTGGGCCCTGGATCGAAGGCATTTTTGTCGCGTGGAGGCTGAAGGTGAAGCCAAGCCACCGGGGCAGCCTGTCTAGCCGTGATCGTGCGGGAATATTAGGGGACCCAGCTTCTTTCGTTTCTTTCCGTCTTCGCCCCCTGGAATTCCGGGGACGCCACACTCATTTCCGCTGCCGTGCCGCCGGTCTCCCCGCTGGACGATGTGGCGCGGGATGCGGGGAGCGATGCGCACCATGGCTTCAGCAGCCCCCGGTTCGCTCCTCAAATCAGTATGGTATCCCTGGAATACGCAGGCGGTGAGGGGACCAACATCGGCCATCATGATTTGCGAACCCGCCGCAGGCTCGCCATACGTGTGTATGGCGTTGTTCGCCTCTTCATTTCTGCCGAGATTGCCAGTAACCGGGTGCCCGTTTTGCATGGGCGACCGCTATGATCAAAATGCGCTCGTCGAATGTGGTGTAGATGATCCCGTAAGGAAATCTTCCGAGCATACACCGCCGCACGTCGCCGCCCATAGTCGGCCATGCTGAAGGGTAGGAGAGAATCAACTGGATGGCATCTTCAACTTCTTGCGCAAACGCCGCCCCGAGACCGATGTTTTCGTCGTCATAGTAGGCAATGGAGGCGAGGTATTCGGCTTTTGCCTCTGGATGGAAGTCAAACCGCCTCACTTGAGACGACGCCTCGCCTCGGCGAGAACTTCGCGTCCAGGAATTGTCTTGACCCGGCCGGCTTTGACATCGCGCAGTCGCTTGTTGGCCTCTGCCAACCACTTACGATCATTTCCGGATCCGGTGCCGTGAAGAGAGCGAAGAAGTTGGTCAACCAGCATCAAGCGCTCGTCAATAGGCAGTGACTCGACTTCCTCCAGCAGGGCTTGCGATCTGGTCATGGCTTGATAGCTCCTCGTGTCATGACGGATTTCTACCACAGTTGGGCGCCATGTGCAAAGGCGGTTCCGTCGTTTAGGCAAACGACCAAGCTCAAGAATTCGGGGGACACCATACTTATTTCCGCTGTCGTGCCGCTGGTTCCCCCGCTGCGTGATGTGGTGCGAGAAGCCGGGGGCGACCACCCGGGCAATGCGCGCCATGGCTTCAGCAGCCCCCTCGGTTCGCTCCTCAAATCCGCATGGTGTTCCCGGAAAACGGGAGTCCTGCGCCTCCCCGTACCTGGCTACGCCACGCGGCGCTTGGCGCTCCGCGCGACCGAACGCTGAACCGATCTTGCACGCGCCGGAATCACTTCACGGATGATTCGTCGCAAGGTAGATTCCGTGAGCGCTTCCCCCGCCTTGCCAGTCACGTAGGCCTTGAGTGCGTCGTTCATCATGGTCTGGTAGCCCGTCCCCGCCTTCTCGGCACGAGCACGGAATTCGTCAAGAATTGCATTGTCGATGTATATCGTAATCCGCGTCTTGCCCCCTGCGGAGAGCAGCGCGCCGCGCTTGCCTTTCGAGAAGTCGTACTCAGCCTTCATAATCCCTCACTTCTCGCCGTGTGGCACGGCGCGCAGAAATCACTCGGATCTCATCGTCGCGAAGCGCGTACACAACCACGAGCGATTGCCCAGCACTTCCCAACCCGACAGCGACGAATCGCTTTTCGCCTTCGGCGTCGGGATCTTCTCGGTGTATCGCGAACGGATCGAGGAACACGCCTTCGGCATCGGCAAACGACACGCCGTGCTTCCTGAGGTTATTCGCTGCCTTCGTTGGATCAAATTGGAAGCGCATTGAACAGTATATGCATAACGTACATATACGTCAACGGAATTAATAGAGGTGGACACTACTCCTCTCGTTCCTTCCTATCTTGGCCCCGGGAAATTTATCGAACAGCTTTTCGGCCCGAATTCGGGGACACCATACTCATTCCCGCTGCCAGGCCGTCGGCCCCCCGCCGGTTGGTGTGGTGTGTGATGCCGGGGGCGGCCACCCGGGCAATGTGCGCCATGGTTTCACCCCCCGATCCGGTCCTCAAGTCAGCATGGTGTCCCCGGAATACCCATCGAGCCTTCAGTCACCTTTAGGCTCGGGTCTCAGTCGGCCACCTTCAGCAGGATTTTGCCGATGTGCGCGCTGGTCTCCATCAGCCGGTGGGCGGCGGCCGCTTCGGCCAGGGGGAATACCTTGTGGATGACGGGGGCGCACCGGCCCGCGTCCAGGACAGGCCAGACCGTCTCGCGCAACGCCTTGGCGATGAGCCCCTTCTCCGTCGTGGTCCGGGGCCGCATGGTGGAGCCGGCGATCGTGAGCCGCTTTCGCATCACGAGGAACAAGTCGAACCCGTCCACCTTGGCCCCGTGCATCACGGCCACCTGGACCAAGCGTCCGTCCATCCGGAGGCACTCGAGGTTCCGCATCGTGTAGGGCGCACCGACGATGTCCAGGACCACATCCACGCCCCGACCCTTCGTGATCTCCCGGATACGCTCCGCGAAATCCTCGTCGCGGTATGCGATCGCGGCCGCGGCGCCCAGTCGCACGCATGCCTGGCACTTCTCCCGGCTGCCCGCGGTCGCGTACACCGTGCACCCGAATTCCCGCGCGAGCTGAATCGCGGTCACGCCGATGCCGCTGGTCCCTCCGTGCACGAGGACGGACTCGCCGCGGGTGAGGCGACCCATCATGAAGAGGTTCGCCCAGACGGTGAAGTACGTCTCCGGCAGCGCGGCCGATCTCAACGCGTCGTACCCGGCCGGCCACGGCAGGCATTGCGGCGCCGGGGCGACGCAGTACTCCGCGTAGCCGCCCCCGTTCGTCAGCGCGCACACGCGTTCCCCGATCTTGACTCCCGCGACCTCCCGGCCTGCCGCGACCACCTCCCCTGCCACTTCCAGGCCGATGACCGGACTGGCGTTGGGCGGCGGCGGGTACACGCCCTTCCGCTGCATGACATCGGGACGGTTGACGCCCGCCGCCAGCACGCGGATCAGGACCTCGTCAGGTTTCGGCTGGGGGACCGGACCCGTGGCCACGCGCAGGACGTCGGGATCCCCCGACCCGGCGGTCTCGATATATCGCATCCGATCCGGCAGTTTCATCGCGCCCTCCTCGTCAGTACCGGACGTCTCGCGTAGCAGGATACTGACAAACTCATTTTTGCTCAGGCTGCTCAAAAAGGCCCAGATACAAGGCGGCGCGCGATGCGTGGTGCGAGGCGTACTTAGCGCGTACGTCGCAGCGCCGCGCGAGTGCGCAACGCCGTAGATGGGCCTTTTTCAGAAGCCTGTTAGTACACCGGCGTCAGCCAGTGTTTGTACTTCGGCATGCGGCCGCGGATGACGTCCTGATAGATGTGCCGGATCTTCCGCGTCACAGGCCCGATTGTACCGTCGCCCACCGGGTAGCGGTCCACGGAGGTGATCGGCGTGATCTCCCAGGCCGAGCCGCAGAAAAACACCTCATCGGCGAGGTACAACTCCGTCCGGTCTACCTCCCGCTCCAGCGTGTCCAGTTTCATCTCCGCCGCGAATAGCTCGACCAGCGTATTTCGGGTGATGCTCTCCAGCACGCCGGCGGTGATCGGCGGCAGGATAGGCCGGCCGTCGCGCACGATCATCACGCACGCCCCCGGACCCTCCGCAACCTTGTCCCGATCGTTGAGGATGATGGCGCCGTCGTAGCCGTCAACGGCGGCCTGCACATTCACCAGACGGCTCTGGTGGTAGTTCGCCCCGGCCTTCACGCGAGGCGGCATGACGTTGTCGCCGATGCGTCGCCAGGCGCTGACGCAGCAGGCGATGCCCTTCTCGTCGTCGAGCGTGCAGCGACGGGGAGTCGAAGTGATGAACGCCCCGGTGGCGATCTTGTCCGGGGTGAATGCGTAAAGGCCTCCCTCGCCGAAGTACACGGTCGGGCGGACCTGGACATCCTCGTGAAAGCCGTTCCGGGCCACGAGGCCCGTGCACGCGGCGGTCAGCTCGTCCCGGGTGAACGGGGGCGTCATGCGCATGACTTTCATGGACTGCCACAGTCGAGCAAGGTGCTCTTGTAGCCGGAAGACATACACCTGTCGCTCGTCCGGATTCGAATACGCCCGGAGACCCTCGAAGACATTCGCCCCCGTCAAGACGGCCACCGTGTTCACGTGGAGCCTGGCGTCTGGCCACTCGACATGCTCGCCGTTCATCCAGATGTATTTCGCGGGATAGCTGGCCATGGGAACGCCTCCTTCCACGGGCACGTGCCAGGGCAGACCGTCATCCCGATCCAGGAATCGTTGAATTGGCTTCTATCAGGAAACGGAACGGACAGCAAGCGAAAGGCGGAGCGGCGGCGATGGCGTCCCGCCGCCGCTCCGAAAATGGCGGCGGGACGCGTTCACGCAGAACACTCAGCGCACGCCGTAGATCAGCCTCGGCAGCCACAGGCTGACTTGCGGGACGTAGGTCACGATCAGGAGCGGGATCAGACTCACCCAGATGAAGGGCAGGATGGGCGGAATCATCTTGGCCATGGTCCACTCTTCATCCACCGTGCCCGCCACGAACAGGTTCAGACCGAACGGAGGCGTGAACATCCCGATGGCGGTGTTCACGACCATGATGATCCCCAGGTGGAGCGAGTCCACGCCCACCTTCTGGGCCACGGGCAAGAGGAGCGGCCCGAGGATGAGGATGATGGACGCCCCGTCGATCAGCATCCCGGCGATGAGCAGCGCGATGTTGATCAGGATCAGAACCGTGAACTGGCTGGCGCCCCACGCGACGATGGCCTCGGTGAGGACAATCGTCACCCGCTCGCTGGTGAGGATGTAGGCGAACACGGACGCTCCGGCCAGGAGGATCATCACCTGCGCCGTGCTGCCGGCGGACTGAATCACCACGTCCCAGAATTCCTGGAAACCGATCTCCCGATAGATGAACAGCGCCACCACGATCGCGTACACCGCGGCCACGGCGGCGGCCTCGGTCGGCGTGAAGATCCCGCCGTAGATGCCCCCGATGATCAGGATGGGCATCCCGAGGCCCCACTTCGCGTCTCCCAGCGTCGCCCGCACCTCGGCCCAGGTGGGCCACGGAAGGGACGGGATCTTGTGGCGCTTGGCGTAGTAGTAACTGTACCCCATGAATCCCAGACCGTACGCGGCCCCCGCACCGAACCCCGACACAAACAGGGCCCCCACCGAGGCGCCGGTCACCGCCCCGTACACGATCATGGTGATGCTCGGCGGGATGATGAGCGCGATGGATCCGGACGCCACCACCAGCGCGATGGCAAAGCTCTTATCGTATCCTCCTCGAACCAGGGCCGGATACAACAAGCTCCCCATGGCGACGACGGTCGCGGGGCTGGAGCCGGAGATGGCTCCGAAGAACATGCAGGCCACGACCGTCGCCATCGCGAGGCCGCCCGGAAACGGCCCGACCAGGACGTTCGCCACCGCGATGATCCGGCGCGACATTCCCCCCGCGCTCATCACGTTGGCGGCCACGATGAAGAACGGGATGGCCATCAGCGCAAATTTGTCCAGGCCGGCGAAGAGTCGCTGAACGATCGTTTCGAGCGGAATCGGCGAGTGCATCCAAAAGGCGGCCAGCGTGGAAAACGAGAGAACCACGAAGATCGGGACCGCCATGGCGAGCAGGACGACGAACAGAATAAAAAGGGATGTCACCATGGATCAGGCCTCCAGGTGGGCGCGCTTCTGGAAGGGATCCCGTCCCCGGGCGTATGCCGAAAACGCCACGAAGAACCGGATGCTCATGAGCGCGCATCCCACGGGTACCGCCGCAAACGCCAGAGCCATGGGAAACTCGCCGGCCGGGGAGCGCTGGTCGTAGCTCCAGATGGACCAGGTCAGAGATCACCCCGTAGTACGTGATGAGCAGCGTGAACAGGCAGGCGATCGCCGTGGCGAGCGCCGCCATGAACAGCTTCGCGCGTGGCGGGAGGTACACCACGATGATGTCCATGCAGATGTGCGCCCCCCGCCGCGCCGCGATGCTGCCCCCGATGAACACCAGCCAGACGATCGAGTACCGGACGACCTCCTCCGTCCAGGCGAAGGAGTAGTTGAACGCATAGCGGAGGACGACCCCCTGGAACAGGATGAAGGTCGCCCCCAGGAGGATCACCCCGACGCTGATGTCCTCGATCCGCGCGATGAATCGTGCGACGCGATCCAGCATGGAGACCTCCCGGCCTACTTCCGGAGCTTCTCGATGTGGGCGTACGCCTCCTTCAACAGCTCCTCGCCCACGACTTTCTCGAACTGCTTGTGCACCGGCAGGAAGGCCTTCGAGAACGCCTGAACCTCCTGCGGGGTGAACTCGACGATCTGACTGCCGCCCTTCTTGATCCGCTCGACGTACCCGCCTTCGCGCCGGGCCGTGTCCTGTCGCTCGAAGGAGGCCAGCTCGCGCGCCGTGTCCCGCATGATCTTCTGGATGTCGGCAGGCAGTCCGTCATACACCTTCTTGCTGAACAGGAAGGCGTACCCCAGGAAACCGTGGTTCGACAGCATGGTGTACTTTTGGACCTCGTAGAACTTCATGTTGACGATGGAGACCAGCGGGTTCTCCTGCGCCTCCACCACGCCTTGCTGCAGGGCGTTGTAGGTCTCGGCGAAGTCGATGGGAATCGGATTGGCCTTCACCTGCTTGTACTGGGCGATCAGGATCGGGCTCTCCATCACGCGCACCTTCATGCCGGCGAAATCCTCGGGCTTCCGGATCGGCTTGTTGGCGGTCATCTGCTTGAAGCCGCTCTCCCAGAAGGACACGCCCTTCAGCCCCTTGCTCTCCAGCATGGCCAGCAGCTTGTCCCCGACCGGACCATCCAGGACTTGGTAGCAGATCTCCTTGGTCGGGAACAAGAACGGCAGGTCCGCGAGCTGCAGCGCCGGGGCGAAGCCGCTGATCTTGGCCGTGGGCGGGAGGACGATCTCCAGCGTGCCCATCTGGGCCTGCTGCACCATCTCGGGGTCGGTGCCGAGCTGCTGGGCGGGAAAGACCTTCACTTCGACCTGTCCCTTGGTCCGCTCCTTCACCAGTTCGGCGTATTTCAAGGCCGCCACGTGCTGCGCCGAGTCCTCGGGCATGTCATGCCCGAACTTCATGTTCCACTTGGCGGCCGCCATGGCCCCAGCGGGGAGCAGCAACATCAGACTGAAGGCCAACGCCAACGCACGGAACAGCATGACACCCCTCCTGAAAGGCGTTAAGAGACGTAGATGGTTGGACACCCGAGGAAATGTGGACCTGGTGAGGATGTCAAAGGCCGGCAGATCCGTCAAGACCGCACCCGCGAACATCCGGCTCAGGACACGAGCGTGCGCCACGGTTCCCGGACGATCCGTTCGTGCTCCACGCTGACGCGGCCGCGCTTCACGACGAAGCGAGGTGAGGCGAGCGTGGCGGCGATCTCGTCTGCCCGCTGGGTGTCCCAGACCACCAGATCGGCCTGGCAGCCGATGGCGAGGCCGTAGGCGGTCAGGCGCAGCAGGCGGGCCGGGTTCTCCGTCAGGAGCTTGAGAACGTCCGCCTGCTCGGCGACCGTACCCATGTGAGCGCCCACGGTGAGCAGGAACCCCATCAGGGCCAAGTTGGCGTTCCCCACCGGCGTGAAGGCGTTCCGGACGTTGTTGGTGGCGGCCGCCACCGTCACGCCCGCAGCAAGCAGCCGCTTGACGGGCGCGAGGCCCCGGCGCACGCGGTGAGTGTCCTTGCGTCCCATCAAGTAGAGGTCGGTGGCGGGCAGCGTGATGACGGCGACGCCCGCCTCGGCCAGCAGGTTGGCGATGGGCGCGAGGTCGGGTGGGGCCAAGGCGGCCAGCTCGGTGCAGTGGCCCAACGCCACGCGCCCTTGCCAGCCGTGACGGACGGTCTGCTCGGCGATGTACCGGAGGTGAAGGTGCTCCGGCTCGTCGAAGAAATCCACGTGAAAATCGGCGTCCACGCCGAATTCCCGGGCCAGCCGAAAGATGATGTCGATCTGCGCGAAGGCGTCGCTGTCGTTGTACGGACACCCGCCGATGACGTCGGCACCCCGGCGCAGGGCCTCCGCCAGAAGCGCCTCGGTCCCCGGCGCCTGCAGGATGCCCTCCTGGGCGAAGGCGCAGAGCTGGAGATCCAGCGCCGCCGCGTACTCGTCCTTGAGTGGCAGGAGCGCCTCCAACCCCTGGAGTCCGACGATCGGATCCACTTCGACGTGGCTCCGCATCGCCGTGGTGCCATGCCGCACCGCCATGTCCAGCACGGCGCGGGCGCGGGCGCGGATGTCTTCCACGGTGAAGCGGCGCTTGGCCTCGCCGGTGATCCGGATAGCCTCCTGGAGCGTCCCCTCGACGCTCGGCGTGCGATCGCTCAGCAGGGCCTTGTCGAGATGGACGTGCGTGTCGACCAGACCCGGCGTCACGACCCGCCCGTCACAGCGGAGCGTTCGCTCCGCCGGCCGACCCGAGAGATTTCCGATGGCCGCGATCCGCCCACTCGCGCAGCCGAGGTCGCCGAGCGTCCCGTCGGGAAGCCGGCATTCCTCCAGGATCAGATCCAGGACTTGCGTCATCGCTCCGCGAACGCCTCCAATGCCTGCTCGAAACACGCCAGCGGCGCGCGGGCCACGCCCGCCCCGACCTGACCGGTCCCGGGGATCTTCCCGGCGACCCCGGTGTTGATCATGGGGGTGATCCCTGTTTCCAGGACCTTGCGGATGTCGATCCCCACGGGCGTGCCCCGCTCGTCCATGGTCGGCATCCGGAAGTGCGGGTGCTCGCCCAGGCAGATCTCCGCCATCTCCTCGGTGGCGCGAACGGCGTCGGCGAACCCACCGGCCCCCACGAAGCGGACCACCGAGGGGGAGGCGGCCATGGCGAACGCCCCCAGCCCGATCGTCTCCACAATGGCGGAGTCTCCCATGTCCGGATTGGCGTCCGCCTCCGTGAATCCCGGGAAATAGAGCCCCTTGGGCATCTCCACCGGCGCCGTGAACCAGCGATCCCCGAGTCCGGCCACGCGAATCCCGAAGTCCGTCCCGTTCCGCGCCATGGTGACGACCAGCGTCGAATCCGCGATCCCGCGGCACGGGTCGGTCAGGGCCTTGCCCGCGGCCATGGCGATGTTCAGGAAGAACTGATCGTTGGCCCCCATGAAGTCGGCCACCCGCCCGATGGCCGCGGGGTCGGCCCCGGTCCGGGCGAGAGCGCCGAGGAGTCGTCGCGCCAGCAAGGACGACGCGGCCAGGTTGCGCTGGTGCATGTCGTCCCCCATGCGGACCGCCTGGGCCATCAGGGCACGCAGGTCGATGCCGCCGGTGGCCCGGATCGCCGCCCCCAGGATCGGACCGGCCTCCCGGGCCAGCCAGCGCAGCCGCTCGATCACGCTGTCGTCATTGGCGCCGAACCGCAGCACCTTCCCGAGTCCCTCGTTGATGGTCACGTGGGCCCGATTCCCATGGGCGCGGTTCTCCACCACGAAGACCGGCATCGAAGAGGTGATGATTCCGGTCATGGGCCCCACGGCGTCCTGATGGTGGCAGGGGCCGATGCGCACCGCTCCGTTCCGAATCAGGTCGGCAGCGGCGCCGTCAGTCGGCGCCCAGTCTTCGTACCGAATCGCGCAGCAAATGGCCGACTGCACCGTGGGGCAGGCCTGTTCCCACGCGAGCGGCGGCCCGGCGTGGAGGACGGTTCGAGCGCTCAGCCCGAACGCCACGGCGGCCGGCCGGCAATCCACCAGGAAGGGCTGACCATCGGTGAGTCGCTGGAGGGTCGTCTGGTTCGCCGTCTTGATGCTCATGAACACTCCTCGTCGGCTGGGCGCACCACAGTCCACAGGGATTATCGAGGGGTCGAGCGCCGGTCGCCTCGCCCCAGGTAGGCGTGCATCACCGCTGGATCCTCGCGGACCGATGCGGCCGGGCCCTCCAGGGTGATGGCGCCGCGCTCCAGGATGTAGGCGTAGTCGGCCAATGCCAGGGCCTGTGCCGCCATCTGCTCCACCAACAAGATGGTCAGCCCTCCGTGTCGGAGCCGGCCGATGGCGTCGAAGATCTGCCGGACGAAGAGCGGCGAGAGACCCATCGAGGGTTCGTCGAGGAGCAGGACGCGCGGCTGCGCCATCAGGCCGCGCGCCAGCGCCAGCATCTGCTGCTGGCCGCCCGACAACCCCCCGGCGGGGCCGTCCAGCCGGTCGCGGAGCGCGGGAAAGAGCGTGAGGTTCCGTTCCAGGTCGGCCGCGACGCTCGCCGCGTCGCGCCCCTCGCGCCGCGCCAGGGCGCCGAGCAGCAGATTCTCGCGGACCGTCTGGTCGCCGAAGATCCCGCGACCCTCGGGCACCAGGACGACGCCGCGTCGCGCCACCCAATAGGACGGGCGGCCGCCGATGGCCTCGCCGCCCACCGCCACCGTCCCCCGCCAGGGGCGGAGCACCCCGGCGACGGTCTTGAGGAGCGTGGTCTTCCCCGCGCCGTTGCCTCCCACGATGGTCACGATCTGCCCGGCCGGGACGGTCAGTGAGACCTCGCGGAGGACCTGGATTGCCCCGTAGCCGACGGTGACGCCGCTCACCGTGAGCGCGCTCATTCCGACACCCCCAGATAGGCTTCGATCACGGCGGGGTTGGTCCGCACGGCCTCCGGCGTCCCGCTGGCGATCACCCGTCCGTAATCCAGGACGGTGATGTGATCCGACACCGCCATGACCAAGTCCATGTGGTGTTCCACCAGGACGACTGCGGGCCCGCCCGTGTCCCGCAAGCGGGCCAGATAGGCGTCCAACTCGGCGATCTCGGCCGGGGCGAGGCCCGCCGCCGGTTCGTCCAGCAGGAGCAGCCGCGGCTTCCGGGCCAGCGCGCGCACGATCTCCAGGCGGCGGCGCAGGCCCGCCGGCAGGGCGTCGGCGGGTCGCTCGACCCACTCGGTCAAGCCCGCTTCGGCGAGAAGCGCCAGCGCGCGGCGGCGCAGGCGCGCCTCGGCCGCGCGCGTCCACGGGGCTCCGACCAGCGCCGCCACGACGGAGCCCAGGCGCGGTCCCGCCACCCCGACGGCCACGTTCTCCGCCACGCTGAGGTCGCCGAAGACCTGCGCGGTCTGGAACGTCCGCGCCACGCCGAGCCGCGCGATGGCGTACGGCGGCCGCCCCGCAACGGGCACCTCGCGGAGGCGGATCCCCCCGCTGTCGGGCACGTAGAAGCCCGACAGGGCGTTCAGGAGCGTCGTCTTCCCCGCGCCGTTGGGCCCGATGACCGCCTGGATCCCGCGCGCAGGCACGGCCAGCGTCACCTCGGACAGCGCCGCCACGCCGCCGAAGGCCAGACTCGCCTTCTCCACCTGAAGCAACGGCGCAGCCCCCCCGCTGTCCCGATCCCCGTCCCTGTCCCTGTTCCCATCCCTGTCGCTGTCGCTATCCCTGTCCCCATCCCTGTCCCTGTCGCTGTCGCCCCGTCTGGTCAGCGCGCCGACCACGCCGGTCGGCAGCCAGTAGATGGAACACATCAAGAGGCCGCCGTAAAGGATCAGCCGGAAGTCGGCGAGACTCGTCAGGAACTCGGGCAAGAGCGTGAGGGCGATGCTCCCCGCCACCGGGCCCGCCACGCGGCCCTCGCCGCCGAAGAGGAGCGCCAGCAGGAACAGGATGGACGTCTGGAGCGTGAAGCTGTCCGGCGAGACGTAGCCGTTGAGGAGCGCGAACAGGCCGCCCGCCGCTCCGGCGAAGCCCGCCGAGACGGTGAAGGCCATGATCCGGACATAATAGGCCGACAGGCCGAGCGACTCGGCCGCCACATCGCTCCCCTTCACCGCCAGGAAGGCGCGGCCCCACGCCGAGCGGCGCAGGTTCGCCACCAGCCAGAGCGACACCGCCGCCCCACCCATGATCACCCAGTAGAAGGCATGGAGCGACGGCTTCGGGATGTTGAAGATGCCGCCGGGGCCGCCCGTCACCGACACCCACTCCACCAGGATGCCTTCCACGATGATGCCGAAGGCGATCGTCACCATGGCGAGATACGGCCCGGTGACACGGAGCGCCGCCCCGGCGACGCCCGCCCCGACCAGCGCGGCGACGAGGATGGCCACGAGGATGGCGGCCCACCCGCTCCACCCGGCGCGGGTCGTGAGGACGGCGGCCGCGTAGGCCCCGATGGCATAGAAGCCCGCATGGCCGAGCGACATCTGCCCGGTGAATCCGACCAGGACGTTCAGGCCCGAGGTCACGATGGTGAGGAGCCCCACGCTGGCCGCCACGTAGAGATAGTACGTGTTGGCCGTGAAGAGCGGCAGGCTGCCGGCCGCCGCCGCGAGACACCCCCAGGCCACCCAGGTCATCAGACGCGCCTCGCGGGGCGGCTCCCCAGGAGACCCCAGGGCCGCACGACCAGGACCAGGATCACCAGGGCGAAGCCGATGATCTCCCGCGCCCCCGTGGACAGGTACCCGGCCACAAAGGATTCCACCAGGCCGTACCCGAGCCCGGCCACCATGATCCCCGGCGCCGAGTTCAGCCCGCCGATGATCGCCACGGCGAACGCCTTGAGTCCGATGATCGTCCCCATGGTCGCCGCCACGTTGAGCACCGGCGCCAAGAGCACCCCGGCGATCCCGGCCAGGAGCGCCGAGAGGCCATAGGCGCACATGACCGCCCGCGGGATGTGGATGCCCATCAGACCCGCCGCCTCGGGATTGTACGCCACGGCCTTGAGTTGCTTGCCGTACCCGGTCCGGTGGTAGAAGAGCTGCACGCCGCCCATCAGGAGGAGGCCCACCACCGGGATGAGCAGCTCCTGGGCATAGAACCCCGCCCCGCCCACCAGGATGGGCTTTTGCGTGAGGACCGAGGGAAAGGCGCGGGCGTCCTTGCCGAAGGTGAGCATCGCCACGTTCTCGGCGATGATGCCGCAGGCGATGGTGGAGAGCAGCCAGGCGGGCGAGGCCACGCGGAAGAAGGGCCGGACTGCCACGCGCTCGAGCCCGATGCCGAGGGCGGCGAGGATGACGAGCGTCGCCAGCACCGCGGCCCAGAGCGGCCAGCCCAGCCCCACGTAGAAGGCGAAGGCCACGACCGCCCCCGCCATCACCGCGTGGCCCTGCGAGAAGTTCATGGTCCGGCTGGTGACCCAGGTGATGTGGTATCCCAGGGCCACCAGCCCGTACATGCTCCCCAGCGCGATCCCCGTGACCAGCAGCTGGACGATCACCCTATTTCATCGCCACGGGCACGATCTTCCCGCCCTTCCAGACCACCAGGACGTAGTCCTCGTCGGTCAAGGCGTCGTGCTGGTCGGGCGTGAACGGCCGCTTGTAGGTCTTGATCAGCCCCTTGTGCTCGGCCTTCAGGTTCTCCAGAGCGTCGCGCAGCTTCACGCCATCCGTCGCCCCGGCCTGCTCGATCGCCACCGCCACCAGGTGCAGCCCGTCGTACGCGTTGGCGACGCCCACCGGAGCGATGATTTCTTCCGGCCCCTTCACGCCGTACTTGTCCTTCAGCGTCTTCAGGACGTACTGGCCCCGCTCGTTCTGCTTCCCGAAGAACGAGTAGGTCTGGAAGAAGACCACGCCGTCGGAGAGGTCGCCCGTCAGCTCTGCGAATCGGCCGCCCGACACCCCCCAGTGCGACACCATGGGAATCTCCCAGCCGATCTTGGCGCGGGATTTCACCACCTGCGCTGCCTCGGGGGCGTTCCCCACCAGGATGACGTGGTCGGCCCCGGCGTTCTTCAGTCGCAGCAGCTGCGGGCTCATGTCCGGATCGTTCCAGTTGAATTTCTCGGTGCCGACCGGTTTGATATTCTTCTGGCCCAGATACTTGTTCAGACCGGCCTCGTTGGACTGCCCCCAGGCGGTGTTCTCGAGCAACAGGCCCGGCTTGGACTTCTTCAGCGTGTCCGTCGCATAGCGCACCAGGAACTTGTCCACATAGTCGTCGTTGGCCGAAACGCGGAAGACGAAGTTGGGGCTCTTGCCGTTGCGGGCGATCTCGGTGCCCGCGGCCCAGACGCCCATGTAGGGCGTCCGGAGCTCGTGCCAGACCGGCACCTGGGCAAGCGCCACCGTGGTGTGCAGGCCGCCGAAGATGGCGACCGCCTTCTCGCGCTCGACCAGCTCCCGCGCGATGGTCACCCCCTTGGCCGGGTTGCCCTCGTCGTCGCGGATGACCAGTTCCAGCTTGCGACCGCCGAGGAGTCCCTTGGCGTTGATCTCGTCCATGGCGATCTGGAGGCCCTTCTTGATGGCTTCGCCCGAAGCGGCCGAGCCGCCCGACACCGCCGCGGTCAGACCGATCTTGATGGGCTCACCTGCCTGGGACGCCACAGGAAGGACACAGCCGATCGTAAGAACCAACAGCAGAAGCGTGATGCGTTGCATGGAGACCTCCTTCTCGGTTGAACCGCCGCCTGCCCGCCCTTTCGACACGCGCGGGGGGTGCGTGCGCATATCGTGGGCAGAAAATCACCTTAGTCCTGTGCCAGCCCGGCCCGGCGCAACAGGATCTCGGCGCTGTCGTTCCAGACATCCATCGTGGTGATCTTGCCGTCGACGATGACGAAGCGGTCGATGTAGCGATTGCCCTGGAACGGGGTGCCATCGGGCCACTCGCCGTAGAGCGTGCCGATGCTATAGGCAACGATCTCGTTCCCCTCGTACGTGACATCCCATCGCTCGATGGCTTTCTTCACCCACCGGTACCGACCGGCGTTGAAGCGCCCCACCTCTTCGGGTTTGGCGAACTTGCGCCCGCCGGTGAAGGTGATCACGGCGTTCGGGGCAAGGTAGCGATCGGTGGTCGCGCGATCGCTCGCCATCGAGGCCAGCATGAACTGCTGCACGATATTCACGATGTCTTTCGGGCTCTGTCCGCGAGGGGCGGTGCCGGTGATGAGGGGTTCCGTCATGGCAGACTCCGTGTTGGCGTGTCGTGTTTGGCCCAAGGATCGATGCACACCGTCAGGTCCACGAGGAGTCGAACAGTGAAAGCGCCGCACGGCCACCGTCGCACTGCCGAGGGCGAGCAACCCCCACGAATGGCCTGACCGGGTAAAGAGATTGAGGAGAAGCGGTTTCGCGGGGGACGCTAGCACCGGCCGTCCATGTCTGTCAATCCAAATGTCGCCAAATGTCCGGCCCACAGACAGGCGCAAACTGCCTAGAACATTGGCATTCTTGTATTCATTCGTGGGCCGACGGTCGCGGATCGGCTTTTACTTGAAAGCCAAACATTTGTATGGTATACGTTCTGTCGCAATCCGGGAGGTAGTCGGCGGGTGCGACCAGACTTCAGCCAGGCGACGGGAACCCCAAAGGTATCGACCCTCGCTATCCCGCGTATGAGCCCTGTTCAGACATATGACACGTCCCACGGCTCAACTCGTCACCCTCTCCACCCTGTCTGCCCGACAGGCGGCGTGCCCCGGCTCGGGCCGCTGGGGTGTCGAGGCGCTCGTCGGACGCCTGAGCGAACTGTCCGGGCTCGGGCCGACCGCGCGGCTCTCCCTGGCCGCAGGTCTCGTCTGCGAGGCGCAGCAGGTCGGCGAGACCGCCGCCTGGATCACAAACCGCCGGAGCACGTTCTTCCCGCCCGATGCAGCGGAAAACGGAGCGGATCTTGCCCGGCTCCCGGTGGTGTTCGCACCCGATGCCCCTGCGGCGGCGCGAGCCGCCTGGCGGCTGGTCCAATCGGGGGGCTTCGGTCTGGTCGTGCTGGATCTTGTCGGTACCGACGCCGCCGTGCCGGTTCCTCTGCAGTCCCGCCTCACGGCCGCCGCGCAGACGCATGGGGCCGCGATCGTCTTCGTAACCGAGAAGGCCGCCGAGCGCGCCTCGCTGGGTTCGCTCGTCTCGCTGCGCTGCGAGGCGTCTCGGGAGGAGGCCGGCGCCGGCCGATACCTCTGCACCGTACGGGCGCTCAAAGACAAGCGGAGAGGTCCCGGCTGGACACACACGGAGGTGCGCCGTGGGCCGGCTGGCCTGCGTTGACATCCCGGCGCTGCCGCTTCAACTCCTGGGCCGGCGGCACCCCGAGTGGGTGAACAGTCCTGTGGCCGTGGTGGCCGAGGAGAGCCCCCAGGCTCGCCTCCTCTGGGTCAGCGAGCGCGCCCGGCGGCTCCGGATCCTGCCGGGGATGCGCTACACCACGGCGCTCTCGCTCTCGGGGGAGCTGCGTGCCGGCACCGTCCGGCCGGACGAGATCGCCGACGCCGTCCGGCAGATCACCGAACGCCTGCGACACTTCTCCCCGCACATCGAGCCCAGCTCCGAGGAGCCGGGGGTGTTCTGGCTCGACGGCGCCGGACTCGACGGAGTGTTCCGGTCCGCCGCCAGCTGGGGGCGGGCGATCCGCGATGGCCTTGGCGGGATCGGATTTGCCGCCCGGGTCGTCGTCGGCTTCACCCGCTACGGCACCTACGCCACCGCCCGCTCCCGCACCGCCGAGAACGCCGATCCTCTCGTGTTCGAAAGCTCCGCCGAGGAGCGACATGCTGCCCGCGCCGCGTCCCTCGACCGGCTGGGCCTCCCGCCGGAGCAATGCGACGACCTGGCAAAGCTCGGCGTGGCGACGTTGGGCGACCTCCTCACGCTGCCCGCAGGCGGGCTTCGCGAGCGATTCGACGGGCCGGCCGCCCAGATCCACGATCTGGCCTCCGGCGCGGCCTGGACTCCGCTGCACCCCGTGCCGCCTGTCGAGCGACTGACAGCCCAGATCGATCTCGGGTTCGCCGATGACGACCTCCCCCGGCTGCTGTTCGTCCTGAAACAGCTCCTCGATCCGCTCCTTACCCGGCTTGCGGCGCGGCGCGAGGGGGCGACGGAGCTTTCCCTCCACCTGCACCTCGATCCCCCGGGCACCCGGCACGAGGTGATCCGTCCGGCGCAGCCGGCCCGCGCCGCCCAGCCGCTCCTGGAACTGGTCCGCCTGCGGCTGGAATCGTCGTCCCCGGGAAGGGTCGAGGCGATGGAGGCCGAGCTGACCGGCGCGCCGCTCGACCGGTCGCAGACACAGCTCTTCGCCCACACGCCGCGGCGAGACCTCGAGGCCGCCAACCGGGCGCTGGCGCGCGTCCGGGCCGAGCTTGGAAACGCGGCCGTGGTCCGGGCGCGGGTGTGCGAGGGCCACCTCCCCGAGGCCGCCTTCCTCTGGGAGCCGCTGGAGCGGCTCGAGGGGAGCGGCGAGACGGAGCCGGCTGCCGGACCGGCGAGAGCGGCCGGGATGTTACCCGTCCTGGTCCGCCGGATCGTGGAGCGCCCGGAAACGCCCCCGGCGGGCCTGCAGATCGCAGAAGGCGCCGACCAGCCAATCCGCGGGGCCGATCACGGGCCGGTCGTGCGTCGGATCGGGCCGTACGTGATCTCCGGCGGCTGGTGGGTCCGCCCTGTCCACCGCGAGTACTACTTCGTCGAGGTGCGGCGGGGGGATGTCCTGTGGGTCTACTACGACCGCCAGCGCCGACGCTGGCTCCTCCAGGGCGCCGTGGAGTAAGAGATCCTCGCAGCAGTATCTCTCGACTGAACCCTCGGCGCGAGGATCATTTCTTTCGTGCAGTCTCGCCGACAGCTCCAGACGATGGAGCCATTTGTGTGTCTTGTGCCTTTTGTGGCGAAATGTTTCGGCCTATGAGCCTGGGGTAGATGTCGAGCCAAGATTCCTACATTCCCCTCTGGTGCAAGAGCAACTTCTCCTTCCTCGAGGGCGCCTCGCACCCCGAGGAGCTGGTCGAGACCGCGCGCCAGCTCGGCCTCGCGGCGCTGGCCCTGACGGACCGCGACGGCGTCTCACGGGATCGTCCGGGCCCACGTCGGGCGCGCGAGACTCGGCGTCGCGCTCGATCGTCGGGCGCGAGGTCACCCTCGACGACGGCTCGACCGATCGTGCTGCTGGCCGCAGGACCGGGCGGGCTACGCGCAACCTCTGCCGGCTGCTCACCCGCGGGCGGCTGCGCTCGCGCGAAGGGCGAGAGCCGCGTCGCCTGGGACGAGGTCGCCGAGCACGCCGGCGGGCCTGATCGCGCTGTGGGGCGGCGAGCGGAGCCTGCTCGCGCGGCGAGGCCGAGCCGCGACCGCGTCGCGCACGCTGCTGCGCGAGGCCTTCGGCGACCGGCTCTACGCGCTGGTCGCGCGCCATCGCGCGGCCGACGAGGCCGCGCGCGGAGGCCGCGCCTGCGCCGGCGCGCCGCGCGGCTACGGGCTCGCCGCTCGTCGCCGCGCGTCGAGGTGCTCTACCACGCGCCGGCGCGCCGCCCGCTGCAGGACGTGCTCACCTGCATCCGCCACGGCGTCACCGCTCGCCGACGGCGGGCCGGCTGCTGCGGCCCAACGACCGAGCACGCGCTGCAAGCGCCCGCCGCCTTCGCGCAGCTCTTCGCCGACGATCCCGCGCGCCGTCGCGCGCACGCTGGAGGTCGCCGAGCGCTGCACCTTCTCGCTCGGCGAGCTGCGCTACCGCTACCCCTCCGAGCGGCTGCCCGACGGCATGACGACCGCGCGAGTGGCTGCGACGAGCTCACGCTTCGACGGGCGCCCGCGAGCGCTACGGCGACGCGGTGCCCGCCGACGTCGCCGCGCGCAGCTCGAGAAGGAGCTCGCCCTCATCGACGAGCTCGACTACGCGGCTACTTCCTCACGATGTGGGAGATCGTCCGCTTCTGCCGGCGAGCAGGGCATCCTCTGCCAGGGGCGCGGCTCGGCCGCCAACTCCGCCGTCTGCTACTGCCTGGGCATCACCGCCGTCGATCCCGTGCGGATGGACCTGCTCTTCGAGCGCTTCCTCTCGCGCGAGCGGGCCGAGCCGCCGGACATCGACCTCGACATCGAGCACGAGCGGCGCGAGGAGGTGATCCAGCACGTCTACGCGAAGTACGGCCGCGACCGCGCCGCGATGGTCGCCAACGTCATCCGCTACCGCGCCCGCTCGGCCGTGCGCGACGTGGGCAAGGCGCTCGGCCTCGCCGGAGACCGCAGCTCGACCGCCTGGCCAAGCTCGCCTCCCACTACGGCGACGATCGACCGCCGAGGGCCTCGCGCAGCGCCGGGCTCGACCCCGACGGCGCCGGCGCACGCGCACCTGCTGCGCCTGGTCGACGAGATCCAGGACTTCCCGCGCCACCTCTCGATCCACCCCGGCGGCTTCCTGCTCGGCCACGAGCCGGTGCACGACCTGGTGCCCATCGAGAACGCCACCATGGCGGGCCGCACCGTCATCCAGTGGGACAAGGACGACGTCGAGGCGCTCGGCCTGTTCAAGGTCGACCTGCTCGGCCTCGGCGCGCTCACCCACCTGCACCGCGCCTTCGACCTGCTGCGCGAGCACCGCGGCGCTCGACCTGTCGCATGGCGACGCATCCCGCGCGGACGACCCGGCCACCTTCGAGATGATCTGCACGCGGCCGACACGGTCGGCGTCTTCCAGATCGAGAGCCGCGCGCAGATGGCGATGCTGCCGCGCCTGCGGCCGCGCACCTACTACGACCTCGTGATCGAGGTGGCGATCATCCGGCCCGGGCCCGATCACCGGCGGCATGGTGCACCCCTACCTCGCGCCGCCGCAACGGCGAGGAGACGGTCGTCTACCCGCACCCGCTGCTCGAGCCGGTGCTGCAGCAAGACGCTGGGCGTGCCGCTGTTCCAGGAGCAGGTGATGCGGCTGGCCATGGTGGCGGCCGACTACACGCCCGGCGAGGCCGACCAGCTGCGCCGCGACATGGCCGCGTGGCGCCGGCAGCGGGCCGCATCGAGCAGCACCGCGAGCGGCTCGTCACGCGCATGGTGGCCAAGGGGATCGCGCCGGAGTTCGCCGAGCGGGTCTTCGAGCAGATCCGCGGCTTCGGCGAGTACGGCTTCCCCGAGAGCCACGCCGCGAGCTTCGCGCTCATCGCCTACGCCACGGCCTGGCTCAAGTGCCACTACCCGGCGGAGTTCGCCTGCGCGCTGCTCAACGCGCAGCCGATGGGCTTCTACTCGCCGGCGACCATCGTCGAGGACGCGCAGCGCCACGGCGTCGAGGTGCGGCCGGTGGACGTGCCGCGCGAGCGACTGGGACTGCACGCTGGAGCCGGTCGAGGCGACGCACGGGTCTTCGCCGTGCGCATGGGCCTGCGCTACGTGAAGGGGCTGCGTGCGGACCGAGGGAGAGCGGATCGTCGCGGCCCGCCGCGCAGGCGGCCCTTCGTGTCGCTGGCCGACTTCGCCCGCCGCGTCCGACCCGGGCGCGACGCCCTGCAGGCCCTGGCCGAGGCCGGCGCCCTCGATGGCTCGAGCTCGACCGCCGCCCGCGCTGTGGGAGGTCGAAGGCGCTCGCCAGGTGTCGCGAGGATCCCGCTGCCCCTCGAGCGGCCCGCGCCCGACCGGCCTTCGCGCGCGCTCAGCGCGGCCGAGACGATCCCCTGGGACTACCGGACCACCGACCTCAGCCCCCGCGGCCACCCGCTGGAGCCCCTGCGCGCGAGGCTGCGCGCCCAGGGGCTTCCCGACGCGGCCGCGGTGGCGCAGCTGCCCCACGGCCGGCGCGTGCGCTACGCCGGCGTCGTGATCTGCCGCCAGCAGCCCGGCACCGCCAAGGGCGTGATCTTCATGACCCTGGAGGACGAGACCGGCTTCGTGAACGTCGTGATCTGGCCGAAGGTGTGGACGAAGTACCGCATCCTCGTCAAGACGAGCCCGATCCTGGGCGTCACCGGCCGGCTGGAGTCCCAGCAGGGCGTCGCCCACCTGATCGCGGAGCAGGTGTGGGTCCCGCAACTGAAACAGCCGGTGCCGACGGGCGGCAGCCGGGACTTCCAGTGACGCCACGCAGGGCCCCGGACGGCGAGGCCCCGGACCTTGACACGATCCACCCGTGACTATTGTGCCATCACACACAGGCGGAGCGGTTTTCGCCGCAGGCGTGTTCGGGTCGCTTTCGGAGTTCGCGCGACATCCGTCGCCCGCGCCTCCCCGAGGAGCGGCCGACGCCATTCGTGCTCGAGGAGCGGGCGCGCCGCGGCTCGACTCGGCGGCGCCCACGATCTGTGACGCGGAACCAGGAAGGTGGCGGCGAGCACCCTCGTTCGAGGATGCACGCAACCTGGGTAACTTCACCTGAGATGGCACGGGAGGTGGAAATGCGCACACGCAGATTGGGTCGGCTCGACGACTGCCGCTGCAGCCAGCTATGCTCCCAGATCGGTCTGCCAGTGTGTCGGTCCCCAGGGGATGGATGGTTAAAGGCGGTGGCGGTACGGCAACGATCATCGAAACGAATTACAACGCCATCATGAATATCAACATGGTCCGGGGAGCCATGAATCCCGGGCGGACGTCAAAGTGGTCCGGCCACCGGGGATGGGGGCGAAAATTGTTTATCCGTCGAATATCGATCCGGTGCGAGGAGCCGCAGGCCTGATCAAAGAGTTCTACCGGATGAGTGGCCAGAATCTTGACTTTAGAGTCGAAAACGCGAATCTCGTCGCCGCTCCTCCACGGCAGCGAGCGTGCATGCAATTGGGGCATGGGATGTTCATAGGGAATCGATCCGATCCAAGTGAAAGACTACTGGGAAATGGAGGCTCTGGTGTGCGCCACCGCGCCTAATCACATGGGTGAGTATACCGTGACACTCACTCTAAGCCAAATTCGATCCTAGATTTGCAGATCGACTGCGCTGGCCCGACGGATGAGCGGGAATCGATCGCGACGATTCACCGCGCGATCGATCTGGGCTGTACCTTCCTGGACACCGCCGACATGTACGGCATGGGTCATAACGAGGAGCTCGTCGGCCGTGCGATCACAGGTCGCCGCGCCGCGGTCGTCATTGCCACCAAGTTCGGCATCGTGCGGACCGCCGATCCGACGGTGCGCGGCGTCTCGGGCCGGCCGGAATACGTGCGCCAGTGCGCGGACCAAAGCCTGCAGCGGCTCGGCACGAGGTGATCGATCTCTACTACGCACCGGGTTGACCCCAACACCCCGTCGAGGAGACGGTCGGCGCCCAGCCTGCAGCGGCTCGGCATCGATGTGATCGATCTCTACTACCAGCACCGGGTTGACCCCAGCACTCCGATCGAAGAGACCGTCGGCGCCATGGCGCGGCTCATCGAGGCGGGGAAAGTCCGCCACATCGGGCTCTCGGAAGCGTCCGCCGCGACCCTCAGACGCGCCGCCGCCGTCCATCCGATCGCCGCGCTGCAATCCGAGTACTCCCTCTGGAGTCGTGACGTGGAACAGGAGATCCTCCCGGCCTGCCGAGAACTCAACGTCGGCTTCGTGCCGTATGCGCCGCTCGGGCGCGGCTTCCTGGGCGGCACCATCAAGACCCCCGACGACCTCGCGCCGGACGACTTCCGCCGCGGGTTGCCGCGCTTTCAGGGGGAGCATTTCGCGAGCAACCTCGCTTGGCCGATACGTGAACGGCTTGCGACGGAGAAGGGCTGCACGCCGGCGCAGCTGGCGCTTGCCTGGGTGCTTTCGCAGGGTGAGATGATATTACTATATTGAGAACTCCTTGGCCGATACCGTGAAACGGCTCGCGGCGGAGAAGGGCTGCACGCCGGCCCAACTGGCGCTCGCCTGGGTGCTTGCCCAGGGCGAGATGATCGTGCCGATTCCCGGGACGAAGCACATCAAGTATCTGGAGGAGAACCTCGGCGCATTGCAGGTTGAATTGTCCCCTGCAGACCTCGACCATATCGAATCGATCATGCCTGCGGCCAAGGTCTCCGGCGCACGCTATCCCGAAGCCGGCCTGAGAATGGTCAATAGATGATCTCTGCCGCGCGGGCGAGACGAGGTGAGCAGAGGAGACTCCCTGGCCATAAAGCCACACGCGCCGCGTGGCAGATGCGATATCGCCGCGCGGCGGTTCGGCAGACCTGACGCCAGTCGCCGCCGCGCCGTACACTGAGCGGTCCTGCGTAGGATCACAAATCACGAGGAGCCCCTATTTTCTTGACGCCGCGTTTGACGCGCTGCTACATTCGGTTCGCTCTCATGTGAAGACGCCTCGGCAGGAGAGTCCGGATGACGAGATCATCCCCCTGTCGCGTTTGACGGCCAAGCACCCGTTTCGGGTGCCTTGGCTTTTTGTTTTCCCGAGAGAGGAGGTCCCTATGGAGCGAAGAGAGTTTCTGTCCAAGGTGGTGCGCTACGGGTTGTCCGCGGGAGCCTTGAGCGCCTTGCCGGTGGGACGGTTGTCCGCTCAGGAACTCCTGCCGATGCTCGCCATCCCGATCATCGACGCGCACGCCCATGTGCCTGGCACGGCGGAGCACACGTTCGATGCGATTCGTAGCGCGAAACTCTCGGCCACAACGATCGCCGTCATGGGGGACAACTACACCGCGGTCGGGGCCGACTCGGCCTATATCAAGGCGCTGGAGAGCATCCAGCTCGTACACGACCTCGAGGCGGCGGGGCTCGTCAGGATCGTACGGCAGCCCCGCGATATCCCGTTGCAGCCGAACCCCAGGGGGCCGATCCATGCGATCCTCGCCATCGAGGCCGGGGACGCGATCGGGACAGAGATAGAACGCGTGAACGAGTTCTACAACCTGGGCGTCCGCATGATCACCCTTGTCCACGGCACCGTGAACCGAAGCGGCGACAACGCGATCGGCCACGATATGCGGCGTTACAGCTCCTCCGATTCAAGCGACGGGGGGCTGACCGATTTCGGGCGCCAGGTCGTCGCGCGCATGAACAGGCTGGGCATGGTCGTCGACGTGGCGCACGCAAGCACGCAGACATTGTTCGACGTCGCGGCGTGCGCACGCGCGCCCATCATCGACTCCCACACGAGCCCCCTGCCCCCGAATGTAACAAGCAGAGGCCCCGGACGCCTGCGGCTTTACGATGAAATGGCCGCGATAGTAGAGACGGGCGGGGTCGTGTGCACCTGGCCGCTCGCCATTGGCGGCAATCCGGTCAACCGCCTGACCTTCGCTGACTGGGTCGAGGAGATCAAGGTCTTCAAAATGTATTTTGGAATGCGGCATATCGGCCTGGGGACCGACGGCGGCGGCGGGCTGCCTGACAGGATTCAGGGATGGGAAGATATCGGCGATGTCGGCTTGCTGACCGATGCCATGCGGGCCGGCGGGCTCGGAACTTTGGAGATTTCGGCCTTCATGGGCCTCAATTTCCTGCGAGTCTTTACCCGCTGCCACGCCGCCAGACAGCTGAGGTGGTGGTAATGGTGGGCGAGGTGAGGTGAAGAATCTGCTCTTGGGGGCCGCGCGACGACCGGGCCGCGGGCCGTCTCGCACGCCCGACGGGAGGCGCCGGGGTGCCCCTGCGGCCGCGTGCAGGCCACGCCCCCGGGATGCCGGGGAGTATCTGCGGCACCAGGCACGGCGGAGACGGTCTAGAACGCCGCCACCACTCCGTCGCCTCGCGGGTCGGCGGCGCCTTCCAGAACGCCCGACGGGTGCCGGACGATGCCGCCGGCGTGACCCATGATATCGGTGAAGGGCGCCACCACCTCGACGTCGTGGCCGGCTTTCCGGAGCGCCTCGATCACCGAGGGATCGAATCGGCTCTCCAGCTTCAGGTTCGTGCTGGCCGCTCCCCAGGTCCGCCCCAGCAGCCAGCGCGGCGCGGTAACGGCCGCCTGCAGTTCTTGCCCGAACAGGACATGCCGGGCGAAGATGGCCGCCTGCGTCTGGGGCTGCCCCTCCCCACCCATGGTTCCATAGACCATCAGCCGACCATCCGCGAGCTGGGCCATGGCGGGGTTGAGCGTGTGGAAGGGTTTCCGCCCCGGCCGGAGGACGTTCAGCGCCGTGTCCGAAAGCGAGAAGCTCACGCCGCGATTCTGCCAGAGCACGCCCGTATCAGCGAGGACCACTCCTGAGCCAAATTCCCAGTAGATGCTCTGGATCAGGCTCACGGCCCGTCCCTGCCCGTCAATGACCCCCAGCCACACGGTATCCCCGCTCTGCGCGGGCGCGGGCCACGGGAGGGCTCGCTGCGGGTCAATCCGCCCGGCCATCTCCGCCAACCGGGAGTCGGTGAGGAAGCCGGCGGGATCGTCCGCCATGTACGCCGGATCCGTGACCACGCGATCGCGTACCAGGAATGCCTGCTTGGTGGACTCCACCAGTCCATGGAGGAACGGGAAGCCCTCGGCCTCGGCGCATCCCAAGCGGTCGAACGCGCCCAGGATCATGAGCGACGCCAGCCCCTGCGTCGGCGGAGGCACGTTATAGACGACCCCGGACCGCAAGTTCACGCGCAGCGGCGTGGTTTCCAGGGCGCGGTGCGCCCGGAGGTCCGCGGCCGTCACCGGGCTCCCGATCCGCGCCAGATCAGCCGCGTTGGCCGCCGCGATCTCCCCCCGGTAAAAGTCGTCGAGCCCCGCCCGGGCCAAACGCTCGAGCGTGGCCGCCAGCCGTGGCTGACGGAAGAGCGACGCCACCGCGGGGGGCGCCCCGTTCACCAGGAACTGCCCGGCGTAGCCTGGGACATCTTTCAGTTCGGGGAGTTTGGCGGTGGTGTTCTTGTGCTGGCTCACCGTCACAGGAGCGCCGTTCCGGCCGTAAGAAACCGCGTCCGCCAGAATCCGGCCCAGCGGCAGCCGCCCGCCCCACCGCTTGCTCACCGCCAGCGCCGCATCCCAACCCGAGATCGCCCCCGCCACCGTGTTCGCCGCCAGCGGCCCGCGCGTCGGGATGCTCGCGTGCCCGCGGTAGAACTCCGCGGTGGCCTTCTCGCCGGCGCCCCCGCAGGCCATGATGGCCACCGGTTCTCGCCCCGGCTCGGCAATCAGCCAGAAGTTGTCCCCGCCGATGCTGTTCATGTGCGGGTAGACCACCGCGACGGTGCTGGCGGCGGCGACCATGGCCTCGACGGCATTCCCACCCTCCCGTAGTACGGCCAGGCCCGCCTGCGCGGCCAGGTGATGCGGCGCCACGACCATGCCCTGCGTCCCTCTCGGCGTGTTGAGCATGTTCCTTTCTCCCCTGCTGATTCGACCCCGCTGCGTTTCGGGCGCCCCTTTCGGCGCGCCCCACCGTCCGTGAGTGGCGTGAGCATCGCCTTGGACCACCCGCGTTGTCAAGGTTTTCGCGCCCTCTGTTTCCGGTTGGTACGCTCCTCGCCACACCCGGGGTCGTCTCGTCCTCGGCGCGATTCCGGTTGCGTACGGGCCGGTGGCTGAGTAGGATGCGCTTCGCGGCACGTGGCATGCGACGGGAAAATTGCTCATCAAGGAGGAACGCCGTGGGAACGTATCTCAAACGCAGCATGATGCTCTGCGGTCTCTGCCTGGCGGTAGCCAGCCTGGCCGCGGCGGGCGAAAAGGAGAAGCCGGTGGACGGACCCCTGTACGCGACCTTGAAAACGAACATGGGCGTCATCGTGGTTCGGCTCTTTGACGACAAGGCGCCCAAGACGGTGGAGAACTTCGTCGGACTGGCCACCGGGACCAAGGAATGGACGGATCCCAAGACCGGCGAAAAGGTGAAGCGGCCCCTCTATAACGGGACCATCTTCCATCGGGTCATCCCGGGCTTCATGATCCAGGGCGGCGACCCGTTGGGTCGCGGCACCGGCGGTCCCGGCTATCGGTTTGCCGACGAATTTCACCCCGATCTCCGGCACACCAAGGCCGGCATCCTGTCCATGGCCAACTCCGGCCCCAATACCAACGGAAGCCAGTTCTTCATCACCCTGGGCCCGACCCCGCACCTCGACAACCGCCATTCGGTCTTCGGCGAAGTCATCCAGGGACAGGACGTGGTCGTCGCGATCGGCAACACCCCGCGCGGCGCCAACGACCGTCCGGTCAAGGACGCCGTCCTACAGGAAGTCGTCATCTCGCGGGGAAAGTACTGACAGAACGGCTGGCGGTTCGGCGGTTCGGGTGGGCGAGGCTCCGTTTCTCTGGACCGCCGGACCGCCGGACGGCCTACCGACGCATTACCGCGGCGCGGCCTCAAGTTGTCTGAGGAGGACCGCCGCACGCCGTCCGTCGTCGGCCGTGAGGGCGCATCCGCCGAAGCGGACCTGTTCGTACAGGACGGTCAACTCGGCAGCCGGCTCGAAGAGTTGCGGCCGCTCGCGGAGGCCCGCGAGAAACTCCCGAGCGGTCACCGCAGGCGGCCGCGGACAACCGCGCCGCCTCAGAACGCGGAGCATGCGCTCGTAGAAGGCCACCGGGGATCTCCGTAGCCGCATGGCAAGGAGCCAGTCGGCACCACGCCCGGCGAGCGGTGTGCGGCGTACGAGCATGGTCGCCGCGGCCACCAGGACGACCAGCGCCGACACGAGGTACGCGTAGCTCCGCCAATACCTTCGCGCGCTGCGATACGCCTCAAAGGACCACCGGTCCCACGCCTGCGTGAGGCCGCGCCGCAGCGCCACTGACTGCTGTCGCAGGCGGATCGCCACCGCGGCCTGGTCCCCAACATTGTAGTCCACCACGTACCGATTCCAGCGCCAGCGTAAGGAGTCGAAGTACTTTCCGACTCGGCCGCTCGCCCCGAAGACCTGCCCCTCGAAGGCCGCGCGGGGCGACGGATCGAACGTCACCCACCCCGCGTTCGGAAAAAAGACTTCCGCCCACGAGTGCGCATCCCGCTGGCGCACCGCCAAGTATTGCCCCACCTCGTTCCACTCTCCCCGCTGAAACCCGTTGACCACGCGCGCGGGAATCCCCATGGCTCGCAGCAGGACCACCAGGCTGGCGGCGAAGTACTCGCAGTTGCCCGTCTTTCGCTCGAAGAGAAAGTCCTCCAGCGGGTCCCGGCCCGCGTCCCGTCCCAGGTCGAGACTGTAACGCTGATGCTCGACCAGATACGCCTCCACCGTTCGGACCGCGTCGATAGGCGTTGCCGCCTCGGCGGACAGCGACTCGGCCAATGCGCGGATACGCGCCGGCAGCGCCGGAAGCTGGAGGTAGGCGGCCCGAATCTCTGCCGGGTAGTCGCTGGGGCGAGTCGCGTGCCGTAGCGCATCGTCCCGGACCCGTTCCGGCTGTGACACGGCGAGGTACCGGAGTCGCGAGTTCGGAGGAAACGGCAGCGTCACGCCGCCGGCGCCATTAACCCGCACGCCTGGCAGGCGGCCCTGGATCGCGCGCAGCCGGGGCGGGCCGAAGAGGACGTCGGTCCCGATAGGCTCCAGGAAGATCTCGGCACTGATGAAGGGTAAGCCGACGGCAAACGGGGAGACCGAGTACTGCCCCTCGCGTATCTGGCGGGCGGGCGTCCGGCCCGAATCGGCCAGCGACCAGGCGCGCCCGTCGAATCGGTCGAAGGCCACGCCCCGCCAGCGCAGATCGGGAGACCGCGCCGGCGCGTTCGGATCCTCGGGGAAGCTGATCCGCATGACGACGGTCGGATCGGTCTGGATCGCACCGTATATCCCGAGATCCACTCGGTCGGTAAACCCGGTCGCCTGCGTACCGAGCGGACCGCGCAGCGACAGGAACGTCCGGCCGACGCGTGGGATGAGAAAGAAGATGCCCAGCGTGAGCACCAGGGCCAGGACGGCCATCCCGAAGCCACTGATCAGGAAGCTGGGCGCGACCAGTCCCGGCGCCCCTAAGAGGTCGCGGCTTCGCTCCGGAAGGTGAAGCTCGGTCTCCCGTTTCAATTGGAGCAGGGCGAGCCCCCAGATCGCCAGGATCATGTACAGAGAGAAGACCAGCAGCATTCCGAAATGCGCTGTCAGCGTCGAGGCGGCCACCAACGCCAGAAACGTCAGAACGAAGAGATGGAGGAAGTCGCGGTGGCCCTGGGCGTTGTACAGTTTGTAGATCATCAAAAAGAGGAGCAGGTGGATCACCGCCACGATGAACGAGTCGGCCAAGACCAGCAGGTCGAGCGTCGCATAGCCCAGGAAAGCGACAGTGCACACGTCCCAGATCCGGCGGACGCCGGGAACGGCGACCCGGAGCTCCTCCGCCCACCAGCTTCCCAGCGCCAGCGCCGCGACGCCTCCCAGCGCGGAAAGGCTCGCGACCTCCGCGAGGTACAGGGCGCCCAGGGCGGTCAGCACCAGCAGGCGGAGGATGGCCTGGAAGAACAGCGGGGGGCTCATCGCCCCACCCTCGGATTCCGTGCCGTGCCGAGCCGCACCTGCACCTCGCGCCCTGCGTCGCCGAAAGCCCGCCCCGGGCGCGGCACTGCCGGGACGGTGTACAGTGCCAAGCGCGCCAGCATCCGGTCCAGATGGGGCTCGCCCGTTCCGAAGCCCGTACCGCCATCCCCGACCACCAGCTCCACCAGGGAGCCCTGCCGGATGGCATGAGCCGCCAGGGACGCGACATAGCTCAGGTCCGCCTCGATCGCGTCCACCGGGGTGGCCGCAGGCGGATCCTCGACGGTCAGCCGGATACGGGGTCGATCCTCCTCCTGCGCTTCTTTGAGGATCAGTTCCCCCACGCGCGCCGATGTCTTCCAGTGGACTTGCCTGGGATCGTCCCCCGCGCGGTAGGGGCGCAGATTGTAGAGGCCGATCCCTCCGCCGCGCCGATACCGCTCCCGCCAGCCGGCCTCCAGGGCGGGCGGGATCTCCTGCGGGGCGAGAGGGCGCACGGCGGGATAGACGAGAACGGAATCGTCGTGCAATGGGCGGCTGATCTTGGCAAACAAACCGAAGGGAAAGCGTGTGGACAGGCGCAGCCCCGGAAGGCGGTGCCGGCCCCGCCGTGCGAACGTCAGGTCATACCGCCAGTGCTCGCACCCCCGGGGCGGGATCGTCAGGAAGAAGCGCGCCGCCGCCGAGCGACCGCTCGGCTCCGGCTCGCCCAAAAAGAGGGCGTAGGAGGGAAGGTGCCGCTTGCCGTTGACCACGCGGACGCCGAAGGTGCCCGGCGTGCCCGCAAAGAGGCGACCCGGCAGTTCCCGGTGCAACCGGATGCGCCGCAGGGTCTGCTCCGACAGCAGGCCGGAGACGGCCATCAGCGAGAGCATCATGGCCAGGATCAGGTACAGCAGGTTGTTGCCGGTATTGGTGGCCGCCAGCCCGATCACCAGCGTGGCACCGATGAACCCCCAGCCGGCTGGCGTCGGGCGGATAGTGCGCGGAAGCCAGTACCCTGGGCGTGACGGTCTGGGCGCAGCGACGGATGACGGGGCGCCGGCGTTTCGCGTCGGCGGAGGCGGCTCGTGGTGCGCGACGCTCACTGCGCGACCCTCACCGTGGAACCGGGACGTCCTGGAGGATCTGGCGGATCACCTGCTCGGCGCCGGGCGTCTCCCCGACCGGATCGTCCCACCGGGAGCGCAGCAGTACCCGGTGTGCGAAAGCGGGCGCTGCAAGCTCCTTGACATCGTCTGGAACGCAGTAGGACCGGCCCTCGCTGAGGGCCAACGCCTTGGCGGCCCGGACCAGGGCCAACGATCCTCGGGGACTCACTCCCAGGGCCAGCGCCGGGTGTGTGCGGGTGGCCTGGACGATCGCCATCACATAGCCCAGCAGGCTTTCCTCAATCGTGACCGCGTCCGCCTGGGCCTGCAGCGTCAAGACGGCCTCAACGTCCAGGACCGGCTGGAGTCGCTCCACGGACGAGGCGCCTGCTCCGCGCAGGAGCCGGCGCTCATGCGTCTCGTCGGGATACCCGACGCGTATGCGCAGGAGAAAGCGGTCCATCTGGGATTCCGGCAGTGGGTGCGTCCCGTGGTATTCGAGCGGATTCTGCGTGGCCAGCACCATGAACGGCTGGGGCAGCCGATAGGTGTGGTGATCCAGCGACACCTGATTTTCGTTCATCGCCTCCAGCAGGCTGGACTGGGTCTTGGGCGTGGTCCGGTTGATCTCATCGGCCAGGATGATGTTGGCGAAGATCGGGCCCGGTCGGAACTCGAATTCCGCCTTTCGCGGGTCGAAGACCGAAACTCCCAGGATGTCGGAGGGGAGGAGGTCGCTGGTGAACTGGATGCGCTGGAACGCCAGGCCCAGCGAGCGGGCAAGGGCATGTGCCAGCGTCGTCTTCCCCACGCCGGGCACGTCCTCGATCAAGAGATGCCCCCGTGCCAGCAGCGCCACGATGGCCAGCCGGACGACGTCCGGTTTTCCGACCAGGGCCTGCGCGATGTTGGCCTCGAGCGCTCGCAGTGCGCTGGCTGTGCCGGTATCCATTCGGTATCTTCCCGCTGCTCCCGATCGGTCGAGCCGTGGTGGCTCTGTGTGTCCACCCGTGGAGACGTCCCGGCTCGGCGTCTGGCGCCGTGCCAAGCGGAAAAATGCTAACGTCGGTTCCTCGGGCTGGCAAGATGAATCGCGTGCGGACGGCCGGAGCACAGGCTCCATGCCGGACGGGCCTCGCGCGGCGCCGGATTCCCCGGGTCCGTCCGTCCGAGCGGCCTACCGGTCTCTCAAGACCGTGCGAAGATGCTCCCGCAGGGCGGCGGCCGTTTCCGGCCGACGGAGGGCGAAATCCACAAAGCACTTGGCGTATTCGACACGATTGCCGATATCGTAGCGCTTGGCCTGCCAGGCCAGCGCGTACATCGGCTGACGCTGGGCCAGGAGGTTCATCGCGTCGGTGAGCTGGATCTCGCCGCCCACGCCCCGGCCGGTGGCGTCGATGCAGTCGAAGATCTCCGGCGTGAAGACGTACCGACCGGCAATGGCCAGAGTGCTCGGCGCCTGGTCGACAGAGGGCTTCTCGACCAGTTGCCGAAGCCGCAGCAGGTCGGGATTGCCCGTCTTCGGGTTCGCCGTCCACGATCCCGTACCGCCTCACCCATTCCCGGGGGACGCGATGCACCGCCACCACGCTGGCCTGCTTCGCGTCGAAGACGTCCAGGAGTTGCCGTAGGCCTGGCTTTTGCCCCTCGGGCGGATCGATGATCGTGTCGCCGAGCAGGACGGCGAACGGCTCGTCGCCCACGTGGTCCCGTCCGAGGCGGATCGCATCCCCGAGACCGAGCTGCTGCTTTTGACGGATGTAGTGGATCCGCGCACGGTCGCCGATGTCGCGCACCTGCTCGATGAGCTCGCGCTTGCCCGCCTCGGCCAGGAACGCTTCCAGCTCCGGATTGAAGTCGAAGTGGTTCTCGATGGCGCGCTTGCCCCGCCCGGTGACGATCAGGATGTCGTCGATCCCGCTGGCCACCGCCTCCTCGATGACGAACTGCAGGACGGGCGTGTCCACGATCGGGAGCATCTCCTTGGGCATGGATTTCGTCGCCGGTAGAAACCGTGTACCCATACCGGCGGCGGGGATGACGGCCTTTCGCACTCCAGATCGATGGGCGGCGGCCACGGGGCGATGCTCGGACGGTGCCATGTGGTTTGTTCCTCTCAGCGTGTGGGACCGGTCCCGCTGTGCGCGTCAGGCGATCCGCGGAATGATCAGCTTCGCGCCCAGTTCCTGGTAGGCCGCGGCCAGCCGCCGCAGGCGCTCCGGGTCGCCGTCGTAGCTTCCTGACCACGGCGCCGCCCGAGCCGGCGAAGTTGACCGCCGCGCCAAGCTTCCGACCGGTCTCCACCAGCGCCCGGTTGCCTGGACTGATGTGGATCAGGCTCGCCCGCAGGTCGAAGTTCGCGTCCATCAGCGGCCCGATCTCGCGACCCCGGCCGGCCAGGATCAGATCGCGGGCTTGCTGGGTAAGCTCCGCCCAGCGCTTGATTCCTGCGTGCACCGCCTCTTCGCCCCGGTTGTAGCGGCTGCGGAGATCGTTGTGAGTGACCTCGGTCCCCTCCGCCAGCGTGTCATGATACGCGACGTAGAGCGGCGGAAGCAGCCCCGGATCCAGCGGCTCGTACAGGCCGTAGCCGTCCCGCGCCATCCGCTCCTTGTCGAAGTCCATGAAAACCGAGCCCTCATAAACCTGGATCACGCGGTCCTGGAGCCCCGCGCCGATCTTCAACTCGTCCAGCTCCACGCTGAGGATAATGCCCGGAAGCAAGGGCTTGGGGATCTCCACCCCGAAAAACTGCATGAGGGCCCGCATCGTTGCGGTGACGATGGCGCTGGAGCCCGCCAGCCCCACCCGGATCGGAATATCGGTATGATACTCGATGGTGAAGTTGCGGTTGATCGGCGCCCCGATCGTCGCACAATAGTCGCCGAAACGTTTGATGGCGGCCTTGATGAGCCGAATGCCCCCGTAATACCCGTGGAGCTGCACGTCATCGAGCAGCTCGCCGAAGTTGGCGAACTCGAGCCGATCGGACCGCTGCGGCAGGATGGTGAGCCGCGGCGATTCGTAGAGGGTCACCGTGGCGCTGAAGTTCCGGACGATGAAGGAGATGGTCTTGCCGAAGTACCCGTCCGACGGATTGCCGATCAGCCCCGCCCGCGCATACGCCCTGGTCTGGATCATCAGAGAACCCCTTGCCACCTGCGGCTGCCGCTGATAGGGTGAATGGCGACCGTCGGACGGGGAACGCCCGCCGGCGTCCGGCCTCGCGACCGCTGAAGCATGGCGCGACGTGCCGGCGCGTGTCAAGATGAAACCGGCGATGGTCGGGGCAAGCGATCCCCGACCCATCGCCGAGGGGAGCGAGGCGAGGCCGGATGCCGACACCATATACGGCCATACAGGAGGCGGTTCGGTTCCTGCGGCGGCGGCCCGACTGCGCCGCCACCATCGGGATCGTTCTGGGCAGCGGCCTGGGGGCCCTGGCGAGCCAGGTGGAGGACGCCGTCGGCGTCCCCTACGGCGCCATCCCGCACTTCCCCACCTCGACGGTTCGGGGGCACGCCTCGCGCCTCGTCTTCGGACGGCTGCAGGGCGACATCGGTGGCCGTGATGCAGGGCCGCTTCCATTACTACGAAGGCTACACCATGCAGGAGGTGACGTTCCCCATCCGCGTCCTCCGGGGTCTCGGGATTTCGACGCTGGTCGTGACCAACGCCGCCGGCGGCCTGAACCCGCGGTTCCGGGTCGGCGACCTCATGTTGATTCGAGATGTGATCAACCTGATGGGAGACAACCCGCTGCGGGGCCCGCATGACGAGCGTCTTGGTCCGCGGTTCCCGACCACCCGCAATTTGTTCTCTGTCGAGGCGACGCGAGCCGCCCGCGCGGCGGCGCGGCAGGAAGGCATCCCGCTGCGGTCCGGGGTCTACGCCGGCGTGAGCGGCCCATCCTACGAGACGGCCGCCGAGGTGCGAATGCTTCGGGCCCTGGGGGCGGACGCAGTGGGAATGTCGACCGTCCCGGAGGTCCTCGTCGCCCGGCACGCGGGCATTGCGAATATCCTGGGGATTTCCTGCATCACCAACGTCGAGGCCGGCCGGCCGGTGTCCGCCCGCCAGGCGGCACCCGTCACCCACGAAAGCGTCCTGGCCGTCGCGGCGCGCGCGGAACACCGCCTGACCGTTCTCGTCAAGGGCATCATCTCCCGCCTCTGACGCTGCCGCATCCCGACGCCCGCCGTCGATCCACCCGCTTGATCCAGATCAATGCGCCCTCCTCGCTGCGCGCGTAGAGTGTGTCCGCCCTCGCGACCGGGTGTCGCGGAGGGGTTCTCAACACTCACAGGAGGTTCGCGAGTCATGGACATGTTCTGCTATCAGTGTGAACAAGCGGCCCGGGGCAAGGGATGCGATTACCTGGGCATCTGTGGAAAAGAGCCGGAGGTCGCCGCCCTGCAGGACCTGATCGTGCACCAGGCGAAAGGGATCGGCTACCTGGCTCACCAGGCCCGCCGAATGGGACAGGTGGACAACGAGGTTGACCGGTACGTGCTGGAGGCGCTCTTCACCACCGTCACCAACGTCAACTTCGATCCGGAGCGCCTCGTCCAGTGGATCCAGAGGGGGAGCGAGCTTCGTACCCGGCTCGTGGCGATCTGCCGCGGCGCAACCGCTCGCACGGCGGTCCCGTTCGAAGAAGACCTCTTGCCGGAGTCGGCGCGTTTCCGTCCCGCGGCATCGCGCGACGAACTGCTTCTTCAGGCCACCGCGGTCGGGTTACGCACGGACAAGGCCGAGGAGGACATCCGCAGCCTCAAGCAACTCCTGATCTACGGCCTCAAGGGGCTGGCCGCCTACGCCGAGCACGCGTATCTCTTGGGCAAGCAAGACGAGACGATCTTCGCATTCATTCATGAAGCCCTGGCGGCCCTGAACGACCCCGCCATCTCGCTGGACCAACTTCTGGCGCTGTCGCTCCGCTGCGGCCAGGTCAATCTGCGCTGCATGGAGATCCTCGACGAAGGTCACACCGCGCGCTTCGGCCACCCCGTGCCGACCCCGGTCTCGACCTCGCTCAAGAAGGGCCCGGCGATCATCGTGACCGGCCACGACCTGGCCGATCTGGAAACCTTGCTGCAGCAGACCCAAGGCAAGGGAATCAACGTGTACACGCACGGCGAGATGCTGCCCGCCCATGGATATCCCGGCCTCAAGAAATACGGACACCTGGCAGGGCATTTCGGAACGGCGTGGCAGAACCAGCAGTCGGAGTTCAGCAATCTCCCCGCCGCCATTCTGTTCACGACCAACTGCATCCAGCAGCCGCAGGACAGCTACCGGGACCGCACCTTCACGACCGGCTTGGTGGCCTGGCCCGGCGTCGCGCACGTCTCGAATCGCGATTTCACGTCGGTCATCGAGAAGGCCCTCTCGTTACCGGGATTCCAGCCGACCGAGGACCTGACACTCCTCACGGGATGCGGCCACAACGCGGTCCTGGGGTTGGCGGACCAGGTCGTCGCGGCGGTGAAGAGCGGCGCCGTCCGGCACTTCTTCCTGGTGGGCGGCTGCGACGGCGCCCGGCCCGGCCGGAACTACTACACCGAGCTCGCGCGACAGATCCCCAAGGATTGCGTCATCCTGACGCTGGCGTGCGGTAAGTTCCGGTTCAACCACCTCGACTTCGGGACCATCGGCGGCATCCCGCGCCTGCTGGACATCGGCCAGTGTAACGACGCCCATTCTGCCATCGTGATCGCCAAAGCGCTGGCCGGCGCCTTCAACTGCTCGGTCAACGATCTGCCGCTGTCGCTGTTCCTCTCCTGGTACGAGCAGAAGGCCGTGGTGATCTTGCTGTCGCTGCTCTCCCTTGGCATCAAGGGGATGCGGCTGGGGCCGACCTTGCCCGCCTTCCTCACCCCCAACGTCGTCAAGGTGCTGGTGGACACCTTCGATCTCAAGCCGATCACGACCCCCAGTCAGGATTTGGCCGCGATCCTGGCCTGATCCGCACCGCGGACGGGCACATCGCCCGTGAAACGCCAAGAGGGCCCGATCGGGCCCTCTTGGCGTTCCCTGATCGCACGGCCGTCCCCTTGTCACGGCACACGATTTCGGAAGGAGCGGTCAGGGAGCGCTGCCGTACCGGAGCGTCTCCATCCCTGCCGAGAAATAGTCCGCCACGAGGGCGGCGAGTTCCTGTCGGAGGCTCTCGCCCTCGCGGCCGGCATACCGGTCGTGGAGTCCGCGGGCGATCTTCGCGAAGGCATCGAGAATCGCGGGGTCGAAGTGCCGGCCGCGGCCCTGCTCGAGAAGCGCCATGGCTTCCTCGAAATCCAGGGGCTTCTTGTAGGGTCGGGCCGAGGTCAACGCATCGAAGACGTCCGCCACGGCGAAGACGCGCGCGGCGATGGGAATATCCTCCCCGCGCAGGTTATGTGGATACCCGCCCCCGCCATACTTCTCGTGATGGTAAGCGGCCACGGCGACTCCGTCTCGAAGCCATGAGGATCGCTGCACGATGTCCACGCCCTTCTCGACGTGGCTCTGCATGACGGTGAACTCGCCCTCGTCGAGCCGCCCTGGTTTCAGGAGTACGGCGTCAGGAATGCCGATCTTGCCGACGTCGTGAAGGAACGACCCCTTGATGAGCGTCTGCATCTCGGCCCGACCGAGGCCAAGGGCGTGACCGATACGGGCCGAATAGAGTGAGACCCTGTAGTTATGAGCGTCGGTATCGCTATCTCGTTTGGCGATGGCGCTCCCCAGGACCGAGAGGGTTTCCAGGTTCGCCTCCAGCAGGTGGGTGGAATAGTCGGCAAGCCTGCGCATCAGATGAAGAATCACGGGAAAGAGGAGCGCCACCACGGCGACGACGATGGCAACCGCAAGCAGGACGTTCCGCAGGACGGCCCAGTGCATCTGCTCCGCCACCTCGGGCGAGACCGCAAACATGCCCCGGGCAAAAGCCGCCACCGCGCCTTCACGGTCGACAATGGGAACGACCGTGTACACAAAGAGGCCGCCGTCTACCCGTACCGTTTGCGCGTGGTCCCGGTCGACGCCCGGGAAGGCAACCGGCTGCGATACCATGAAAGTTCGCACCTGGTCCATACCCGGCTGGTCGCCGGCAGCGCCTTCCGCGAGGACAGCCGAGGAGCGATCATAGACCTGAAAGAGCACGAACCGACCCGCCCGATAGACCACGGGTTGTGCGCCGCGGGAAAGGACTTCTCGCAAGGCCGAGACGGCATCGGTCCGTTCGCGGTCCATGACATTACGCACCCTCTCGACGAGTGTGGCGACCCCTCGGCGGCCGAGGTCGGCCACCTCCCGGGTGAGCAACGCCTGCTGGCTGACGTACGCGGCGACCGCAACGACGACGGCGATGATGGCCGTCGCGATGCCGAGTCGCACAACGAGAACGCGGCGGACGAATGTCCTGAGTGGGTAGGTCTTCATCGGGACGGAACCTTAGGCGCGAATCGGATACCCGCCGAACTCCAGCGCCGCGTCGAACATGGCGACGATGTTTTCCGGCGGGACGTTGGCCTGGATGTTGTGCACGGACCCGAAGATCAACCCGCCGCCCGGCGCCAGGTCATGAATTCGCCGTTTCACGTCGTCCCGGACCTGCGGCACCGTTCCGTTCCCCATGACAACCGGATCGCAGCCCCCGCCCCAGAAGGTGAGGTCCTTGCCGAACTCCTTCTTCAGCCGCGCCGAGTCCATCTCGGCCGCGTTGACCTGGACCGGGTTCAGGATGTCCACGCCGACCTCGATGAGGTCGGGGATCAGCCGGTAGATCGAGCCGCAGGAGTGGAGGTACACCTTGGCCTTCGTCCGCTGCTTGATCTCGGCGATCAGTTGCCGCAGCCGCGGCTTGTAGACCCGCCGGAACGTGGCCGGGGCCATCATCGGCCCGTCCTGGCTGCCCAGGTCCTCGTTGAGCTGGACCACGTCCACGCAGTCTCCCACCTGCCTGAGGGCCATATCCCAGTAGGCGATCTGCCACGCCAGGACGCGATCGGTGAACGCCTCGATGAGCGGCGCGTTGCCGGCCAGGTTGACGAAGGCCTGCTCCATCCCGAACATGTACCAGGCATGCTCCCAGAGGCCGGGCATCGCCCCGCACATCATGACCACCTTCTCGCCGGCCGCGTAGGCGGCCCTGATCTTCTCGGGCAGACCCGCGATCCGCGCAGGGTCCGTCGGGTTCGGCCAGCGGTACTTCGCAAGGTCGGCTTCCGACTCGGCCTCGGTCAGCGGGTTGGCGACCATGTCATAGTAGAACCCGCCGGGCGGCATGTGATAGGTGGTCCCCCACTCGTCCACGTACGAGTTGGTCGCCGGGTCAATCGTGAACACGTAGTCGCTGGGCGCCTTCGGAAAAAACACCGCGCTCACGCGCTCGAACCGCTGCAACAGCTGGGGGTCCGGGTCCACCAGGTACGTGTGGTAGCTGCGAATCGGCGGCTCCGGTCCGCTGAACCCGAGATACTTCATCAGCGCCTGGTGCGCGGCGAAATGGAGCGTCGTCTGGCGCCCGCCGAAATCGAGGGGCACCCGATCGGGCTCGCGGTGGTTGAGCGCGGCCAAGGCTCGCTGGCGGCAATTCATGGAGGTCCTCCTTCGGTTGTCTCGAGGGGAACGGTCGGGCTCACCTCGGTTTGAGTTGCAGAGACCATCCGGACGCTCCGCACTGTGTCGGAGCGTAGCATGCCCCAAGACCCGAAGCGCCGTCAACAGAATCCCGGCCGCCGGATCGCCGTTCGCTGCCGCCGGCAGGGAGGTCTCAGCCGGCGTTACGGGCGGTAGCATGGTGTGACGGGTTGGCGCCAGTCAACCGGAAACGCCGCGGGGACAAAGACGGTCCGCACAAGCAGGCAACCGGCCCCGACGCGGCGGTCTGCGCCTTGACTTTCCGATTTGGTGGGGTATAGACTCCCGCCGGTTTTCGGGGCGGTCCGAACCCGCACGGTGTTGCGACACCGTGTGTCGGGCGCCATGTTCCGAACCTTGCTTGTCGCCCTGCAATCCCAGGGGTGGCCCTGCGGTATCGGGCCGTTATCGTGCGCCTGCGGTTTCCGTGCTCGTCTCCCGATTTCGCCTCAGGATTCTCTCGGAGGATACGCCCATGGCCCCCGCGCGCCTCGGATCGGCTCACCCGACATCCACCATGGTGCATCTGTATTCGCACCACGCCTTGCTCGGCCACAAGCTCGCCCTCCTGCGCGACCGGCGCACGCAGCCGGCCCGATTCGGTCAGCTGCTCAAGGAGATCTCGCTGATGCTCCTGTCCCATGCGACGGCGGATCTCCCGGTGCGCGAGGTCGCCGTCGTCACCCCGGTCGGGCCCACCACCCAGCGCGTGCTCGCCAAACGCGTCGGATTCGCGCCCATCCTGCGGGCCGGCGCCGGCATGATCCCCGCGGCACACGAGTTGGTCCCCGGCGCACCGATCTGGTATCTCGGCCTCTATCGGGACGAAGAGACGCTTCAGCCCGTGCGGTACTACGATAAGCTCCAGGGATATCCCCCGGTGGACATCGCGCTGATTCTCGACCCCATGCTGGCAACGGGCGGCTCGGCGGTGGTCGCGGCCTCCCGCCTGAAGGAGAAGGGGGTGGAGAAGGTGGTCTTCGTCGGCTTGATCGCCGCCCCCGAGGGCATCGCCCTGCTGACGCGCGAACACCCCGATGTCGAGATTCACGTCGCGGCGATGGACGAACGACTGAACGAGCGCGGGTACATCGTCCCGGGACTGGGCGACGCCGGCGATCGACAAAACGCCACCGGCGCCAATGACCCCACGGATGATCCGTTCGTTCCCGAAGCGGTGTAGCCCGACGACCGATTCCGGATCCCCACCCGCACGACGGAGGAGAGGGCACCCCATGGCGACTCACGACACCAACGCGATTGTTCTCCCGGAGCAAAGCCTGCCGACGGGCCGGATGGTCGGCCTCGGCCTGCAGCACGTCATCGCGATGTTCGGGGCGACCGTCTTGGCCCCCTTCCTGATGGGCTTCGATCCCAACCTGGCGATCTTCTTCTCCGGCATCGGCACCCTGATCTTCATGGCGGTCGTCCGCGGCCGGGTGCCCAGCTATCTGGGAAGCTCGTTTGCATTCATCGGACCGGTCATCGCCGCCAAGAAGCTCGGCGGCGTGCCGGCCGCCCTGGGTGGGATTGCCGCGGCGGCGGTGGTGTACTTCATCGTGGGGGCGCTGGTGAAGACCAAGCCGGGTACCCGGGCGATCGCGGCCCTCATGCCGCCGCCCGTCACCGCCGCGGTGGTGGCGGTCATCGGCATCGGCCTGGCCCCGGTCGGCTGGGATATGTCCTCCAAGGGGTGGCCGCTGGCGCTCTTCACCCTGGGCGTGGCCGTCTGCGTGGCCGTGGCGGCCCGCGGCTTCGCCAAGCTCATCCCCGTCCTCATCGCGGTGGTGGCGGGCTACCTCGTTGCCGCGGTGACGGGCCAGGTGGATTTCTCCGCAGTGGCCAAAGCCGACTGGGTCGGCCTGCCCAATTTCGTCGCGCCCACCGTCAACTTCGAGGCCGTCTCCCTGATCGTCCCGGTGGTGGTCATGCTGGTGGCGGAGAACCTGGGCCACGTGAAAGCCATCTCCGCCTACATGGAGCGCGACCTGACACCCGAGGTCGGCAACACCTTCATGGGCGACGCCGCCGCGACCTTCGTCTCGGCCCTGGGCGGCGGCACCGGGCAGACGACCTACGCCGAGAACATCGGGGTCATGTCCATCACCAAGGTGTTCTCCATCCGGCCGCTCCAGGTGGCGGCGGTGACGGCCATCCTGCTGGGCCTGGTGCCGAAGTTCGGGGCCTTCATCGGCTCGATCCCCGTCCCCGTGATGGGCGGGATCTCCTTCCTCCTGTTCGGCCTGATCGCCGGCACCAGCAGCAAGGTCATCGCCACGGCGGACGAGGACTGGGGCACGCTGGAGAACTTCGGCGTCTTCGGGATCTCGGTGGCCCTCTGCACCGCCATGGTGGCCAAGAACGTGACCCTGAACCTCTGGGGCGTGGTCCTGGACCCTATCGGCGCCTCGACCTTCGCCGCCGTCCTCCTCAACCTGGCCATCGTCCTGCTGAAGAAGGCGACCGCGCCGAGGGGCGGGACGAGTTGAGGCTGCAGCCACTAGCGGACGGTCGTCCGCCGCAAACGCCACACGCCGCGAACGGATATTCGCGGCGTGTTTGGTCTGGCGTCGCCCCGCACTTCAGCGCTTCCGGTGCGCCTCCCAGTAGTCCACCCTCACCTTGATGACCACCTTGTGCAGCTCGTGCGGTCCGCCGGAATGGCACATCGGCAGATGGCCCTCCTCGGGAAAGAACACCGCGAAATGACCGGGGGGAATGCGGAGCTCGTGATAGCGCGACGGTGCCGCGTAGAACATGATGTCCTTGGCGGCATCGTACGGCGTCGCGCCGTGGAGTTGTCCCGTCGGCACGACCCCGATCATTTCCTCGCCTGCGAACAGAAATTGAATGTCGATGTAGTCCCGGTGGGATTCGAATTGGCCCGCCTCGGGAGCGCGCGACGGCGCCTTCATCGCCAGCGCGAAGACCGCCTCGCCCTGGATCTCGTGCTTGCCCATGGCGAGCGCGCCGAGATTGCTCCGCTCCAGGAACTCGAACCCCGCCTCAAGTCCGTGCACCCCGTCGATCTGTCGCCAACCGTCCAGCTTGCCGCAAATCATCGCTCCGCTCCTCTCTGGGGGGTTCAAAATACTCCATCTTCGCCCCAGGCTGCTCAAAAGGGCCCAAGATGCAAGGCGGCACGCTGAAGCCCGAGCGAGGCGTACTGGAGGTACGCCGCAGCGAGCGGCGAGGCGGGCCAACGCCGCAGATGGGCCGTTTTCAGCAGCCTGCTAGATCGTCATCCCGCCGTCGATGGCGATGGCCGCGCCATTCATGAACGCAGCCTCATCGGAGGCGGCGAATAGAATGGCCGCGGCAATCTCTTCGTCCGTCCCCAGCCGGCCCATGGGTTGGCGGGCGATGAAATCCGCTCTCGCCTTTTCCGGGTCGGCGAACGCCTGGATGCGGCGTGCGAGGGACGGCGTGTCGGTGGTGCCCGGGCATACGCAATTCACGCGGATCTTGTCCGCCAGGTAATCGGCCGCCATGGCCTTGGTCAGCGCCCACAGGCCCCCCTTGGACGCCGTGTAGGCGGCCCGATCCTTGACCCCCTTGGTCGCCACGACAGAGGCGGTATTCACGATGACGCCGCCGCCGACTTTCTTCATCGCCGGGATCGCGTACTTGGAGACGAGGAAGGGCCCCTTGAGGTTGACGGCCATCGTCCGGTCCCAATCGTCTTCGGTGGTGTTGTCGACGCGGCCCGGCAGCACGATGCCGGCATTGTTGACCAGCACGTCGATTCGGCCGAAAGCCTTGACCGTCTCGTCCACCATGCGCCGCGCATCCGCATCCCGCGACACGTCGCCCTGGATGTAGACCCCCTGGGCACCCGCTGCCCTGACGAGGCGCACCGTCTCTTCCCCGTTGGCCGCCGTCACGGAATTGACCGCCACCTTTGCCCCCGCCTTGGCGAACTGGACGGCGGCGGCCCGCCCGATCCCCACGCCGGCACCCGTGATCAACACGGCCTTCCCCTGGAACTGCATCATCGCGTGCCCTCCCCTGGCAGAATTCGGGTTCACACCTCGCCGACCTGTGCCGTCCGCGCCTTTCCGTATGCGCGCCGCCGTCTGTCCAACCATCCTTCCGCGAGCCAGCACACAAACCGGCTGCGGAGCCGGTCCGGATAGTCCTGCATCATCTCGAGCGCGGCTTCCGCCTCGGCCTTGCTCACGCCGCCGAGGCCCTCGAGACGGCGGACCGCCAGTTCGCGATGGCCGGCCAGCAATATCAGGTCCCGCCTGCGGAACGCGTCGCGGACCTCGCGAAGGAGTGCCTCCGACACTTCGCAGGCCTCCACCGCCTGAGCGATACGGCAGAGGAGCCAGACCTCGAACTCGCTCAGCGGTGCGGGCGAATTCGCAGTCATGGACGAAGAGGGGTGTCGGCGTTGGGCAGGACGCGGAACGGCATGTCACCCGGCTTCATGAGCTGCAAGGTTACGGAACGAGTCTGTGAGGGATCCGGACGACAGGCGGACCGCCTCGCTTAGGAGCCGTTACGAAATAACCTATACATCTCTTTCTATTTCGGTACGGCTCCTTATGCCGTTTCGGAATGTCTCCGCTCAACTAATTCTTTGACAACGGCTCACTCTCCCTCCGCCGCCAGGACCACCCGGTTGCCCCCCTGCTGCTTGCCGCGGTAGAGCGCCCGGTCGGCGGCGTCCACCACCTCGAGCCCGCTGGCGGCATCCCCGGGGTAGGCGGCCACCCCGCCGGTGATCGTCAGGCGGCCGCCGGGCTGCGCCTCGCGGCCCGGGAGGGGGTGCTGCGGCCACCGCGGCGCGGATCTTCTCCGCCACCACGGCCCCGGCGGCCTTGAGGGTCTCGGGGAGGAGGACCACGAACTCCTCGCCGCCGAAGCGGGCCACCACGTCGGCCCGGCGGGTGCTGCCGAGCAGGAGGCGCCCCACCGCCCGGAGCGCCTGGTCCCCGCCGAGGTGCCCCTGGGTGTCGTTGTAGTGCTTGAAGGCGTCCAGATCCAGCATCAGGATGGTGAAGCCCCGCCGGTACCGGCGGGCGCGCTGGTCCTCGGCCTCCAGGGCCTCGAAGAAGGCGCGGCGGTTGGCGAGGCCGGTGAGCTCGTCCTTGGCGCTGAGCTCCTTGGTCCGCTGGTAGCGCTGGGCGTTCTCCAGGGCCACGGCCACCTGGGTGGCCACGGCTTGCCCCTGGGCCAGGTCCCGGGGGGTGAAGGGTGGGGGGGTGGCCCGGTGCGCCTGGAGGACCCCCAGGACCCGGCCGCCGGTGACCTTGAGGGGGACGTACAGGCCGGCCCCCGGCGTGGGGTCGTCGGCGGCGGTCAGCTGGGCCTCGCCGGTGGCGGCGACCACCCCGGCGATCCCCTCCCCCAGCCCGCAGGTGCGGTCCTGGAGGCGGGCGGCCCCCAGGCCGGCGGTCCCCTTGACGGTGAGCTGGCGGCTCACCTCGTCCAGGAGGAAGAGGGCGTAGGCGTCGGCGGGCAGGGCCCGGCCGAGCCAGTGGAGGGCGAGGGGGAGCAGCTCCTCCGGGTTGAGCGTGGCGGCCAGCGTCCGGCCGAGGGCCCAGACCGTGCGCAGCTCGGCGAGCTGGGTCTGCAGGGCCCGGTTGGCCGCCTCCAGGGCGTGGCGCCGCTCGAGCAGCGTCTCGATCTTCTCCAGGGCGCGGATCTCCCGCGCCTGCTGGGTGCAGCGGGTGGCCAGGGTCTCGGGGTCCATGGGTGGCATCCCATCCTCGCTGGGGGGCCCGGCCCCCCTCCCCAGGGGGCCCCCGGTGGATGCATGCATTTGCCGTTCCCGTCCCGGGGCCCGGGGCGGGACCGGTTTCCTCCGGTTTGGGCCCGCCGCGCCCTTCCACGGGGTTACGGCGGTCCCGGCCCGCGGCGCCGGGGTCCGGGGTGCGGCCGCCGGGGCCAGGAGTGTAAAGGGGGCCGACAGGGGGCCTCGTTGGTCCGCATGATACCACTGCCGCGTGAAAAATTCGATACCCTCCTGATCATGAGGAATGCGATTTTCGAGGATTCATCCGCAAGATCTTCCTTGCGAACCTCCTACGGCTCGTCGTATTCTCAGCCCCAACACAGGGGGCCCATCATGTCCCAGGCGTCTGCAGAGCGTTTCTCCAGCCGGTACCCAATACAACTTCCGCTCCTCTACTGGCGGAGGAAGAGCGGCGCCCGGACGCGGGCCGGCGCGGGGTGGACTCGCGAACTCGGCGAAGGGGGAGTCACCGCAGAACTGCCGGAGCGTCTGGAGGAAGAGGCGCAACTCCGGGTTCGCATCCAGACCGATCGAGGCCCCATCGAGATGGAAGCCAAGATCGCGTGGATCGGCGCCTCGACGCCGGACGTCGAGAACTGCTACGGCCTCGTCTTCACACGGGTGTCTCCGGATCAGCTCCAGGCCCTCCGCGATCTCCTGCTTCCGCTCACGATGGTTGCCCACGTCGGAATGCGCTTGGCCATGGAGCTTCCCGTCACCTGCCGGCTCAAGAGTGCCGGCAGTCCACTGTTGACGGGCCGGACCAGCGAGGTGAGTCGCGGCGGGATGTCGCTCCGGTTGCCCCAAACGGTCAAGCCCGGCACGGTGCTGGAGGTCACGCTCCATTCCGACAACGGGCCGTTGACGCTGGAGGGGGCCGTCGTGTGGGCGCAGCCGCCGGACGGGGACAACTCCGACGCACTGGTCGACCATGGCTTGCGGTTCACGTCGCCGACCTGGTCCGTCTCCCTGGCGCTGGGATTCTTGCTCGCCGGGCGACCCTAACCGATTCCTGTGGGGATGTGGGCGGATCTTCCGGGGCCGGTTACGCGTCGGGGCTTGCCACGGGGGATTCGAATCGGATCAGGTGGTTGAAGACCGCAGGCGCATCGGGGGCGGTGACGGCTTGCTGCACCCGGACGATCCGTCCGGGGAACGTGAATTCTTCGCCACCCCGCACGAATCGGACGGCCACGCGTCGGCCTTCCGGGAACTGCTCCTCGAAGGCGCCCATCAAGCCCATCGTGTTGATGCGGATGATCTCGCCGCGCAGGATGCGGGCGGCGTCTCCGCCGGACGTCTCCAGCGTGCACTCCACGGTCATGCCCGACAGCGCGGCGCGGCGCTTGGGCGCTTTCTGTGGTGCGGCCGGCGCGGCCGCCTCCTTGCCGCCGGCGCCGCGTCGGAGGCTCTTCTCTCCCGTGCCGTGCGGCGCGACAACCTCGGCCGCGGGGGCGCGACGATCGCGCGTGGGCGCGGACCGCTGATCGTCTCGTCGTGCGTCTCGGCCGTCCTTCGTCGCGGCCAGCTCCGCGGACAGGCGTTCGTTCTCCTCGCGGAGCTGCCGCTCCCTCTGGGTCGAATCCGCTCGCTCTCGCAACACCTGCCGCCACCGGTCGGCGATCTGCTGGGCGCGCTGCCGGACCGGCGCTTCGTCCGCGGCCGTTCGCGGGGCCTGGATTGCTGCACCGTCGACAGGCCCCAGGATGCCCCGCAGCCCCTCGAGCACGGGTTGCAGAACGGTGAGCGCTTCGCGGCCAAGATTCGCCGCGTCCTCCGATCCCCCCACCAGCTCGGCCAGCTCGGCCCATTCGCGCCGCTGCGCGCTGGGTTCCCACCCCGGGCGGGATGCGCCCGCCTCTCCGCCGAGGGCGTCCACCAGTTCGCTGAACAGCGTCTGCGCGCCGTGAATGGCCGCGGTCAAGCGCGCGACCTCGACCGTCTGGAACCGGAGCTGCTCTTGAAGCAGGCTGGTGCGAGAACGCTCCTCATCGGCCGTTCGGCGGAGGCTGGTGGCCAATCCTTGCGCACCGGCGATATCTTTCCGCAGGCCGGCCAGGATGTTCTCCGCATCGGTGAGGTCTTCACGGAGCGCCGCCTGCGCCTGGGTCGCGCGCGCGGCGGCCTCGCGCGCCTGACGCCGCTCCTCTTCGAGCTCGGCCTCCAGGATTGCCTGGCGATGCGTCAGGCTCTCCCGCTCCCGCTGCAGGCCCCGGACAATCTCCCGAAGTTCTTCCGCCTGGCGGGCCGGCTCTGCCACACGGACCTGAAGCTCCCGAATCTCGCCCAGACGGACATCCAGCGCGACCTGCCCCTGGGCCACGTCCTCTCGGAGCCGCTCGATCTCCCGGTCGCGCTCCGCGATCTCGGCCCGCAGCCCGTCCCGCTCGGCCGTGAGGCCGGCGACCTCGGCTTCGCCGGTGCGCTGGTAATCCGAGATCAACTCCTGCAACCCGACCAGGTCGTGGTACGACGCCTTCAGCGGATCGTCCGCCGCGGCTCTCGTCTTTCGGCGATCGGCCGGGCGCCTGACGCGCCTTTTGCAGCTGTCGCTCCAGCGCACGGACGACTTCCCGGAGTTCCTCGGCCTGTCGGGCCGGCTCTGCCATCCCGGCCTGGAGTTCCTGGATCTCTCGCAGACGCGCGTCCAGCGCGGCCTGCCCCTGAGCCACCTCCTGCCGAAGCCGCTCGAGCTCTCGATCGCGCCCGCCCAGCGTGGCCTGGAGCCCGTCCCGCTCGGCCGTCAGCGCACTGATCTGCGCTTCGAACTCGGCGCGCCCCTCCTGGATCGCGCGCCGTTCGCTCTGCAGGATGGCGAGGCGGTGGCGCTGCTCCTCGATCTCCCGCCCCGCCGCTGGAACCCATCGGTCAGGGAATCGAGGATGGCGACCAAGCCCTTGGTGTAGCCGATGGCGTCCACCAGGACCTTGTCGTTCCATGGCCCCTCGCCCAGGACGGGTTGCTGCTCCTTGTCGTTTGGCTCCAGTCTCGGGTCAGGCACCGGTGAATCTCCGCCGTCCCTGCAAAAAACGTCAGTGAATACGAACGGTTCCGTCAGTCCCAGGGGCTGATTCTCACGTCCGACTTTGCGGGAATCGCCCGCCGGGACATCCCCGGGGAATCCAATAATCCCTTTGTTTTCAAAAGGTAGCCGCGTTGATCGGAGTAACGGCTTGCCCTTTTTGAAATAACATCAACCGGAATGCACTAAAGTGAACTTTGCATAAGCAGTGCCACACCGGACGGCATGGCCAATCCGGTGGGTATCCATCGCGGCAGGGCGAGGGCGGGGCAGATCAGGGAGAAGACGGAGCGGTGTTCGCGCGCTCCTCTGGTTGTGCTCGGATACACGCCAGGAAGCGCGGGCCGAGCTCCTGGAGCTTGCGCAGACCCACTCCCTTGACCTGCAGGAACGCTTCCTCGGTGGTAGGGCGTTCGCGAGCCATCTCGCGAAGACTGGCGTCGTTGAAGATGAGATACGGTGGGATGCCCCGCTCCTCGGCCATGGTCCGGCGGAGGGCGCGCAGCGTTTCGAACAGCTCCTCGTCGCTCGTCGCGCCGGCCGCGGCCGCGGCCGGAACGGGGCGCGGGGCGCGGGGCGCGGGGCGAGCGATCGTCCGGAGAAGCGACACGGTCTCCTCGCCTCGCCGGACTCGATGGCCCTGCGTGGTCACGCCGAGCGTCGGGTACTCGTCCCCCTCGCGGACCAGGCACCCTTGGCCCTCGAGTTGCGCGATCCAGTTCCGGACGGTCGCCTTGGGGACCTGGCGCAGCAGTCCGTAGGCCTCCAGCCGTTCGTGGCGCATCCGGGCGATCCGGGCGGTCTCGGCCCCCCGGAGAACATCCGCCACGTAGTCGGCCCCGAACCCCTCCCCCATTTCGACGACGCAGGCGAGAATCTGCCCGGCCAGCGCCGTCGAGCCGTCCTCGGTCGTCACCTCGCCCAGGCAGACGTCGCAGGCCCCGCACGGCGCGTCGCCGTAGGATTGGCCGAAGTACTCCACCAGGGCACGGTGTCGGCAGACGGCCTGCTGGCAGTAGTCGTACATCTCGCCGAGTTTCGGGATGGCACCGGGCGCCGGAAGCCCCTCGGCCATCAGGATGGACCGCCACAGGCCGTAGTCGCCGCCGGAATAGAGCAGCAGGCACTCGGCCGGCAGCCCGTCCCGCCCGGCCCGGCCCGCCTCCTGCTGATAGTGCTCGATGGATTTGGGCATGCCGGCGTGGATCACGAACCGGACGTCGGACCGGTCTATCCCCATCCCGAACGCCACCGTGGCCACCACCACATCCGCCCGCTCCGTGATGAAGTCGTCCTGGGCGCGCTTGCGCAGATCGTCTCCCAGCCCGGCGTGATACGCCACGGCCCGGATGCCGCGGCGGCGGAGCGCATCGGCGAGCTGATCCACCTCCGCCCGCCGGATGCAGTAAATGATCCCGGCCTCTCCCCGGTGCCGCTCCAGCGCCTCGGTGATCTGCCGCAGCCGGTCCGTGCGCTGGCGGACCCGATAGACCAAGTTCGGGCGGTCGAAGCTCCCAACCAGGATCGCAGGGTCACGCAGCGCCAACTCGGCGGCAATGTCCGTCCGCACCCGCGGTGTGGCGGTGGCCGTGAAGGCATGGATGGCCGCGTCCGGAAAGGCGTCTCGCAGAACGGCGAGCTGCCGGTATTCCGGCCGGAAGTCGTGTCCCCACTGGCTGATGCAGTGGGCCTCGTCAATCGCGAAGAACGCCACGCCGGCCCGCCTGAGCAACCCCAGGCAGGTCGGCAGCACCAGCCGCTCCGGCGCAACATACAGGAGGTGGTACTTGCCCCGGGCGACCTCCGCCTCGACCCGGCGCCGCTCCTCGGCCGTCAGGCTGCTGTTCAGGAGCGCCGCCGGCACCCCGGCGGCGGTGAGGCCATCCACCTGATCCTTCATCAGCGAGATCAGCGGCGACACCACCACCGCCAGCTTCCCCAGGGCAGCCGCCGGCGCCTGGTAACAGAGCGACTTGCCGCCGCCCGTCGGCAGGATGACGATGGAGTCCCGCCGGGCCAAGACCGCGCCGATGGCCTCTTCCTGCAGCGGAAGCAGGGCATCGTAGCCCCACATCCGCTTCACGATGCGCCGAACGTTTTCCACCACACCTCCTGCCGCCATTACTCCGCCGGGACGAACTTCCCGTCCTTCACCTGCACCATGACCATGGAGTCCACGTCCAAGCCGTTATGGTCCTCGGCGGTCAGGTTGTACACGCCGGAGATCCCCACGTAGCCCGTGGTCTGCTCGATGGCCGCGCGCAGCGCCTTGGGATCTGTCCCGGCCTTCTTCATGGCGTTGGCCACGATGCTGATCGCGTCCCAGGCGTACCCCGAGTGCGTGTTGATGGGGAACTCCTTGTCGTACTTGTAGACGTCGCGGTAGAGGGCGATGAAATCCGTGATGACTTTTTTCTGGGGGTCCGAACCCGGCAACGCGTCCCCCACCATGAGCTTGGTGGCCGGCATGCGGTCCCCCTCCGACGCCTTGCCTGCCAGCTCGATGTATTTCGGATCGGGGAGCCCGTGGCACTGGAAGAGCGGCGTCGTGATGCCGAGCTGGGCCTTGTTCTTGGCCACGATGGATCCCACCGGACCGATCGTCCAGCTGACGATCGCCTGCGGTGCGGCATTCCGGATCTTGGTCAACTGGGCCGTCATATCGGTGTCGGCCGGACCGAACGACTCTTTGGCTGCCAACGTGATGCCGAACTCCGGTGCGAGCCTCTCCAGCCAGCCCAGCCCGTCCTTCCCGAACGAATCCGATGCGGTGAAGAGCGCGATCTTGGTGAGCCCCTTGGTCTTGAGGTAGCCATAGAGCTTCCGGACCGCGGTGGACGAGCGCTGCGGCGACTTGAACACATAGGTGTAGGCGCCGAAATTGCCCCCCATGATCACCGGGTCGCCGCCGACGGCCATGAAGGTCGGCACCCCCGCCTCCTCGACGATCTTTTTGACGCTCATTCCCTCCGCGGTGGTGGTGGGGCCGATGATCGCCGCGACCTTGTCGTTGAAGATGAACTTCTTGGCGATGACCGCCGCCTTGGCCGGATCGCTCTCCGTGTCGCCGATGACCAGCTCGATGGGGCGGCCATTGATGCCGCCTTCCTTGTTGATCTTGTCCACGGCCATCTGGGCCACCAGCTTCGTGGGCGTGCCGATGTTGGCGGCGGGCCCGGACAGGGCGAAGAAGGCCCCCACCTTGATGGATTCTCCGGCGAACGACGCCGAGCTGACACAGCATAGGACCAGCGCAACGATGACGACGATCCGCGTTTTCATGACCATTCCCCCCTCTTACAGGTTAGATGCCTAGCAGGATTCGGCAAAACCCGCTTTCCCCTAGGCTGCTCAAAAAGGTCCAGATGCAAGGCGGGACGCGCAAGGCCGAGTGAGGCGTACCCCAGGTACGCCGCAACGAGCGCCTAAGCGGCCCAACGCAGCAGATGGGCCTTTTTCAGCAGCCGCCTAGACGATCGGATCCTGGATGCGCGTATCAAACACACGCTGCGTCTTGCGCTCGGATCGGGGCAAAGACCCGTACTCTGCCACCTCGACATCGGCGGTCACCATGACCCGCCGCTTGATGTTATGGACGATCTCGCGCTGAAGCTCGTCGCTCCGCTTCGACTCCACTCCGGGGCCCCGTTCCGCGACCAAACGCATGCGTTCGCGCAGCTCGGCATCGCGAGTGAGGTGGATCTGGTACTCCGAGCCGAGACCGGGAATGGACGACAAGATCGCGTCGATGGTCGACGGGTAAATGTTCACGCCCCGGAACTTGAACACGTCGTCGGTCCGCCCCCGGATCCTCGAATGGCGCGGGAGGATCGACCCGCACGTGCAGGCCCCCGGGATGATCCGGGTGACGTCGCGGGTCCGGTACCGGATGAGCGGCGCCCCCTCTTTCGCCAGCGTGGTGACCACCATCTCGCCCCACTCGCCGGGCGGCACCGGTTGCAGCGTATCGGGATCGAGGATCTCCAGCAGGTAATAATCGGCCCAGTAGTGGATGCAGTCGTGGTGCGGGCACTCGATCCCCGTGCCCGGGCCGTAGAGCTCGGTGAGGCCTGGGATGTCGAAGAGCTCGGCGCCCCCCAGGAGATCCGAGATCCTCTTCCGCATCGACCGCGACGACCGCTCCGAGCCGTAGATGACCTTTTTGAGGTTGATCTTCTCCGCCAGGCCCCGCTTGTGGATCTCCTCGGCCAACAGGAGCCCCATCGAGGCGGTGCAGCACAGGACCGTGGACTGGAGGTCCACCAGGAACTCGCACTGCAGGTCCAGGTTTCCCGGGCCGGTGGGCACCGCCATGGCGCCGATTCGCTCGCACCCCGCCTGGAAGCCCACGCCGGCCGTCCACAGGCCGTACCCGACCGCGATCTGGACCCGATCGAGCGGCGTCACGCCGGCCATCTCGTAGCACCGCGCGAAAAAGTGGGCCCAGTCATCCACGTCCTTCTGGGTGTAGCACAGGATCTTCCGCTTGCCGGTGGTCCCCGACGACGAATGGATCCGCACGATCTGCTCGTACGGGACGGCGCGGAGCGGAAACGGATAGTGGTCCCGGAGGTCGTCGGCGGTGGTCAGTGGAAGCTTGGCGACATCCTCCAGCGCGCGCATGTCGTCGGGGCCGATCCCGGTCGCGTCCAACCGTTCCCGGTAGAACGGCGAGCCTTCCCGGGCGTGCCGCACGGTCCAGGCGAGACCCGCAAGCTGGTGGGCGCGGAGGGCGTCCTCGGAGGTGAACGGGGGCATGAAGGACAGTCGGCTCATGTCGGGCTTCTCCAGTAGGATATTGGTCAAACCGGCGGCTCCCAGGCGACTCTGCGCGGGATTGTTCTTGGAGGCCGCCCCCAGGAACGCGCGGCGCAGCTCCGGATGGACCAGCAGCGCCTCGCTCCTCCCCGAGCGGACGATGCGACCGTTGGCGAGGAGGTGGGCCGTGCCGGACGCCGTCAGCGCCCGGGCGGCATTCTGTTCCACCAGCAGGATGGTGGTCCCGGCGCGCGCGAGCTGGTGGATGATGTCGAAGATCTCGTCGGTCACCAGCGGCGCGAGACCCAGGCTCGGCTCGTCCAGGAGCAAGAGCCGTGGCCGGGCCATCAGCGCCCGCCCGATGGCCACCATCTGCTGCTCGCCCCCGGACAGCGTGGCGGTGGGTTGACCGGACCGCTCCCGGAGCTTGGGAAACCGTCGGAACACCTCCTCCAGCCGGCGCCCCAGTTCCGCCTTGTCCGGCGCGCTGGCCAGCGCGCCCAGCACGAGGTTCTCCCGGACACTGAGGTCGCTGAACATCTCGCGCCCTTCCGGCGAGAGGGTCACCCCCAGCGCCGCCATGCGCGACGGCGGATGCCCGGTCACATCCCGGCCATCCAGCAGGACGCGGCCGCCCGAGGGAGGCACCAGGCCGGTGATCGCCCGGAGGAGGCTCGACTTCCCCGCACCGTTGGCCCCCACGATCGCGACGGTCTCTCCTGCCGCAACCCGGAGGTCGATGCCGAAGAGGGCCTGGGCGGCCCCGTAGTGGAGGGTCAACCCCTCGATCTCGAGCAGCGTCTTCCGCGGTTCCAGGTCTGTCATGCCGTCAAACTCACCTTGCCCAGATACGCTTCGAGGACCAGGGGATTGCGCCGCACGTCGTCCGGCGTGCCCTCAGCGATCCGCCGCCCACCGTCCAGCACGACCACCCGGTCAGAGACCGACATCACGAGGTCCATGTCGTGCTCTACCAGAAGCAGCGTGGCGCCCCGGCGCCGCATCTGTCGGATGAGCGCCCCCACCCTCTCGGTCTCGTCCGGATTGAGCCCGGCCACCGGTTCGTCCAGGAGCACCAGCGTGGGGTTCGAGACGAACGCCCGCGCCAGGTCCAGCCGCTTCTTCTCGCCGTAGGACAGCGCATCGGCCGGGACGGCGGCGCGATCCGCCAGGCCGAAGGTGTCCAGCGCCTCCAGGGCGGTGAGCCGGAGTCGCCGCTCGCGGTGGCGCAGCGCGGGCGTCCGCACGAAGGCCTCCACGAACGAGTCTCCGGCTTGGGCCGACAGCCCGCACAGCACGTTGTCCAGGACCGACAGGGCCGCAAAGAGACGCAGGTTCTGAAAGGTGCGAGCGATCCCCAGCCTGGCGATCCGGTGCGGGGGCAACCCCGACAGCGCGTGGCCGTCGAACGCCATCGCCCCGCGGTCCGGTTGCAGGACGCCGGTCAGGCAGTTGATGAGCGTCGTCTTGCCGGCGCCGTTGGGGCCGATGAGCGCCGTCACCGTCCCCCGCTCCACCGCGAATCCCACCTCGTGGAGCGCCGGGAGCCCGCCGAAATGCTTTGTCAGGCCCGTGATCTCCAGGAGCCGCTGCGCGGATGCGACGCTGGTCACGCGTATACCTCAGGCCGGCCGGCCGGTCAGGGCGGACCAGCGACGGGCCATCTGCGCCTTCGCCAGGTCTGCCAGGCCGGTCAGGAGCCCCCGGGGCAGGACCAGAAGCACGACCACGACGATCGCGCCATGCAGGATGTCCTTGTAGCCCTCCAGGGGCCCCAGGAGATGCGGCAGGACCGTCACGAACGCGGCCCCGGCGAGGCTGCCCCACAGGGATCCCAGGCCGCCGACGACCACCATGATGACGAGATCGATCGAGGCGAAGATGCCGAACGTGTCCGGGGTGATGGTGCCCAGGTAATGGGCGAAGAGGCTTCCCCCCACCGAGGCGAACACCGCCGAGATGGTGAACACCGCGATCTTCCCACGGCGAACATCGACTCCCATGGCCGCAGCAGCCGTCTCGTCCGCCGCCAGGGCGGCGAGGCCCCGCCCCACACCGCTTCGGACGAAGTTGACCGCCAGGGTCAGCGCCACCATTGCCGTCCCCCAGAGCAGGTAGTAGTGCGGCACCTCCCCCTGAATCATTATCCCCAGGAGCCCGAACGCCGGGATGCCGGTCAGCCCGCTGGGACCGCCGGTGAGGCCATCCCACTGGACGAAGGCGTGGTGAACCACGACGTTGAAACCCAGCGTCGCCATGGCCAGGTAATGACCCGAGAGCTTGAGCGTCGGGATGCCGACGACCAGGGCGGTCAGTGCCACGCCGGCCGCGGTCAACGGGAGGGCCGCCCAGGGCGGCATTCCGCCCGCCGTGGTGAGTATGGCGGAGCCGTAGGCCCCCAGCCCGAAGAAGGCGGCGTGCCCCAGCGAGATCTGCCCGGCATAGCCGATGAAGAGGTTGAGCCCCAGCGCCGCAATGGCGTGGAGGGCGATGAGATTCAGGATCCCCAGCCGCCACGGATTGGCGAGGACGAGCGGCACCAGCGCCAGGGCCAGCGAGACGCCCAGGATCGTGAGGCCCGTGCGATGCCGCCCGGCGTAGCCGATGGCAGCGGCCGGCGCCGTCATCGCGACGCCCCGAGGCCCGCCCGGAAGGCGCCCAGGTTCCCTTCGAGGTATTTCGCCGGCGTGGTCTGTCGGATGGTCTCCTCGAAAAGGTCGGGCCCCGCAAACAGGACGCCCTTGCCGGCCGCGTAGCCCAGCAGGGCGAGGTTGGCGCCCCTGCGCTGGCCGGCCAGGCCGGCCAGCCGGTCCGCATCCACGGCGTCGCGCCCGGGAGCGGCGCACCCGTTGACGACGACGGCGCCCCCGGGCCGCAGGTAGTGGCCGTGCACCGGCAGATTGTCCGCGTGGAGAAAGAGGCCGACCTCCGCCTCCCCCGGGGCGATGAGCGGGCCGTGGAACGCGCCGACCTTGATCGTGGAGAGGACCGCCCCGCCCCGCTGGGCCATGCCGTGCGTTTCCGTGGTGATGACCTCGTGCCCCGCCAGGGCGGCCGCCTCGGCCACCACCCGCGTCAGGGTGAGGACGCCTTGCCCCCCGCGGCCGCTGATGACGATCCGCTGCCTCATCCCGCCCCCCCGGCGACTGCCACGATCGCCCCCGTCGGGCAGACGTGGAGACAGACCCCGCACTGGTTGCAGGCGGCCCGCCCGATGCCGACCGTGCCCGTCGCGTCGTCCCAGACGAGGGCGGGGCACTCGAACATGTCGAGGCATTCCCGGCACCCGCTGCACTCCTCGGTCACGCGCACGGCGTGCGCGGTCCCGGCCGCCCCGGACTCGCCGGAGAGCACGCACGGAGAGGAGGCGATGATGACGGCGACCCCGCCGTTCTCGCCGCGGCAGTACCGGTCCGCTTCGCGGAGCAAGCCGATGAACGCGTCGACGTCGTACGCGTCCGCCTCCCGGAGAAAAGCCACGCCCGACGCGCGGACGAGGTCCCGGATGGACACCGGTCGAGCGGGCGCGCCCGTCGCGGTGACGCCGAGCTGGGGCGTGGGCTGGTGGCCGGTCATCGCCGTGGTGCCGTTGTCCAGGATGACCACGATGATGCGTGCCTGCTGGGAGGCGGCGTTCACCAGGGCCGGGATGCCGGAGTGGAAGAACGTCGAGTCGCCGATGGTGGCCACGACGGTGGGAAACGCGGTCCCGTCCTGGGCGTACGCGTGATAGAAACCCGCCGCCTGGCTGATGCCCGCCCCCATGCAGTGGACGGTGTCCACCGCCCCCAGGTTCATCCCCAGCGTGTAGCAGCCGATGTCGCCCGGGAAGATCCCCCGGGGGAACGTCTGGCTGATCGCGTAGTAGACCGCGCGGTGGCCGCAGCCCGCGCAGAGCGTGGGGCGGGCGCCGGGCGGGCGGCGGCCCTCCACGGGGGGCGACGGCGCCAGGCCCAGAAACGTCGCGAGGACCTGTCGGATGACCTCGGGCGTGAGTTCCCCCTCGTTCGGGACCAGCTTCGACACCCGGCCCGCGATCCGGCGATCGGTCAGCTGCATCTCGATCACCGGATACGTCTCCTCGATGACCAGGATCCGCTCGTACCCCTGCACGCGTGCGACGAAGTCCGGAGGCAGGGGGTACGGCACCGTGACCTGGTAGCGGTCCACCGTTCCGGTGACGCCCAGCTCGTCGAGGACGTCCCAGGCGTGGGCGAACGCCACCCCCGAGCCGACGAGGCAGGTCCCGGGTCGCGTCCCGTCCCCCGGAAAGAACGACGGAGCGATCCGAGGATCGGCCGCCAGGCGTGCGAGCTTCTCCGTGAGCGCTCGATGCAGATCCGTGACGAACCGCGGCGTGGCGCACCAGCGCTTCGGATCTTTCTCGAACCGTGCCGTGCGACCGTCCCGATCCACGTCGAGGAGCGGGACGGCCTGCCGGGCGTGGCAGACGCGCGTCGTCGGCCGGAGCATCACCGGGATCTCGTACGCCTCCGACAGTTCGAACGCCAGCCGGACCATCTCCTTGGCCTCGCGGGGACAGGACGGATCGAGCACCGGGATCTTGGCGAACATGGCGAAGAATCGGCTGTCCTGCTCGGTCTGCGAGCTGTGGGGGCCCGGGTCGTCGGCCGAGACGAGCAGCAGCCCGCCCTTGACCCCCAGATAGGCCGACCGCATGAAGGGGTCCGAGGCCACGTTCAGCCCCACCTGCTTCATGGAGACCGCGGCGCGCTTGCCGGTGTAGCTGGCGGCCAGCGCGACTTCATAGGCGACCTTCTCGTTCACCGACCACTCGACGTGCAGCCGGTGTTCCGCCTCCTTCGAGAAGGCCACCACCGCCTCCAGGATCTCCGAGGCGGGCGTCCCGGGATACGAGGTGGCCACGGCGCATCCGCACTCCACGATCCCGCGCCCGATGGCCTCGTTCCCCATCAGCACTCGTCGCGTCACGGCCGCACCGCCTTTCCCAACAGGCCGTGCGGCCTGACGAAGAGCACCAAGAGGAGCACGACGAAGGCGATGCTGTCCTTCCAGGCGCTGCTCACATAGGCGGCACCCAGCGACTCCAGTAGGCCCAGGGCGACCCCTCCCAGGATGGCGCCGGGGAACGAGCCGAATCCCCCCAGGATGGCCGCGGCGAACCCCTTGAGGCCGAGCAGGACGCCGATATCGTACCGAAGCGTGGTGATCGGCGTGATCAGGACACCCGCCAGCCCACCCAAAAACCCCGCGAGGGCGAAACTCAGCGTCCGGAGCCGCGGGACCACCAGGCCCACCACGGCGGCCGCCGTCGGGTTCGACGCCGCGCCCCGCATGGCGAGCCCCGCGGTCGTCTTTCGGAAGAAGACCACCAGGAGGCCGATGGCCACGGCGGTCATCATCAGGATCCAGACGGCCTGGGGCAGAATGGTGGCGCCCAGGATCGTGAGCGGCTCCTCCCCCAGGAGCGGGGGCACGGCCAGAGAGTTCTTGCCCCAGACCGCCTGCATGATGCCGCGCAACATGATGGAGAGGCCGATGGTGAGGAAGATGAGGATCAGGGGATGCCGCGAGCGCGACGGTCGGAGCCCCAGGTATTCCACCAGCGCCCCCGCCAGCGTGACCCCGGCCACCGCCACCAGCAGCGCCGCCGCCATCGGCAGCTTCGCGCCGACCAGCGCGCCGTAGAGGAACATCCCGCCCAGCGAGACGAAGTCCACCTGGGTGAAGTTCACGATCCCCATGGTGTTGTGGACGACGCCGAACCCCATGGCGACCATGGCGTAGATGGCCCCGCTGGTCAGCCCGGCGAAGACGAACTGGATGACATCCTGGAGCGCGTACATGGGCAGACGATTCCCCCTCCCGCGGTCGCGGGCAGACCGGATACTTACATGAAAGGGTCCGATCATGGCAAGGGAAAACGACTGACCGCGGGCCGCCATGCGGGGCGTTCGAGATGCGCACAAATCGAAACCGGGGGGCGTCGTCGTGCCCCCCGGCTCGGGTACTCGATGGGTCGAGCCTAGCCTAGCGTTGCGCCCTCGGCCTCATGGCCGGGGCGCGCCGCGCTTGATCTGGCGGAGCTGCTGCGCTTCGGGGAGTGCCTTGTAGAACGGATCGTACGGGTAGCACCCGGACACCAAGCGATTTCGCATCGCGGTGGTGCAATCGCTGTCGGTGCGGCAGAGCCGTTTTCGGACCACCCCGCCGCCGTAGAGCAGGTCGTGCGTATAGTCCGGATAGGCGAACGCCAGCCGACCGACACCGACGGAGTCCACCTGACCGAGCCGCACCTGCGCCTGGGCCACGTGGCCCAGGTACTCCTGCAGATAGGAGTATCCCGTGCCCACCATGACGAGGTGCGGGAAGGCCCCCTTGCAGCGGGCCACCGCCTCGATCTGTCGGGCGCAGCCGATCAGCGGGTCCTCGGGCGGCCAGTACCCGTCGCACGGGGGATAGCGCGCCGGGCGCTGGATATGCGGATTGTAGTACGGACTCCCGGCCGAGATGTTGATGAAGCGCACGCCCAGCCGGTCGCAGAGCCGCAGGAGTTCCAGCGGCTCCGTGAGGTCCGGCTCCGTCGGCCGCTCCGGGTCGAGGCCGAACCCATACCGATAGGGTAGCAGGTGCTCGTAGGGCACGGGTTCGCCGGCCCCCGTCGGATCGCCCGGCGGTTTCTGGAAGGGCACCAGATCGAAGATGGATACCCGTGTCCCGAGCAAGAGTCCCGGGACATCTCGGTGAATCGCAGTGACGATCTCGCGGAATAGCCGCGTCCGGTTCTCGAAGCTCCCGCCGTACCGGCCCGGCCGCGTGTGCGCCGAGAGCATCTCGTGAAGCAGGTAGGCATGACACTGCTTGACGTCCACGAAGTCGAACCCCGCCTCCTGCGCGAACCTGGCGTAGGTCGCGAAGTGGCCGACCAGGTCGTCCAGTTCCATGTCGGACAGGATCGCCCGATCGTCTCGGACGCCGGAGCGCTCGTCGAGCAGCGGATGCCGGTAGGCGATCCGCGGCTTCGCCAGGAAATCCTGGTCCGGCCGGCAGTACCGCCCGGAATGGCTGATCTGGAGCCCGACGAGTAGGCCGTCGGTGGTCCCGAAGCGCTCGCGGTGCGCGGCGCGCAGATCGCGGAGCAATCGTTCCTGGCTGGCCCGGTTGTCGGGATGGTAATAGAGCTGGAAGGGGTTGTCTCGAGACTCGGGCGTCACCGCCGCCGCCTCGCCGCCCCAGATCAGCTTGGCGCCCGACCGCCCGAAATTCACCCAGCGCCGCGTGACGAGTTCAGTGGTCTTCCCGTCCGGCGTCCCGTCCATCCCGCCCATGGCATGGATGCAGAGCCGGTTGCCGACCAGGCGCCCTTCCACCCGCAGCGGCTGCGCCAGGACGCTCCGGTCCGGAGACAGCAGCGCATCGTCGCACGCCAGGCGGATGGGCAGCGTGGCCAGGTGTGCCTTGAAAGCCGCCACGTCGCGGAACGCGGCCACGGCGGGAAACGACACGCGGTGTGCCATGGAAGAACTCCCGGTGGGGTGCGAGGAGAGTGGCCCGGTGTCCGTTCGGGGCGGCACGGGCCACGACGAGAGGCTGGCCCGCGCCGCAAGAACATCGCGATCCGAAAAACGAGAACGGTGCGGAACGACACAGGTTGCGCCAGGCCGCTCAAAACGGCCCAGGTGCAAGGCGGTCCGCGAAGGGCCGAGTGAGGCGTACACTGGGTACGCCGCAGCGAGTGCCCGAGCGGGCCAACGCAGCAGATGGACCGTTTTCAGCGGCCGACTAGATCAGGCCGGCGTGTTTCGCCAGTCGCCGGAGCTCGGCGCGCTCCGCGGAACTCACCGGGAGCTGCGGCGGCCGCACGGCGGCATGCCGGATCAGCCCCTGCATCACCAGGACCTCTTTCATCCGCGGCCGGTAATCGCGGATGGGGGCGCGCCAGGCGTAGCGCGCCAGCGGCCCCAGGCGACGCCAGATCTCGAACGCCGTGTCGAAATCCTTCTCCGTCACGGCCCGGTGCATCCGGATCAGCTGGTCGGTCGCCGTGCAGGCAAACCCGATCAGGGCCCCGTCGCAGCCGAAGATCATCGCTTCGAGGATGAAGGTGTCGCTCCCGGTCATGATCCCGATCTTGCGGCGCAGCGCCCGGGCGGTGTCGATGGTCTCCAGCGTCTTGGTGGTGTCGAAGGAGGCCTCTTTCAAGCCGATGATCTGCGGGATCTTCACCAGCTCGCGGAGCGTCTCCGGCGGGAAGTCCGGCCCCCAGGCCTTGGGGAACTGGAACGCAATCAGCGGCAGCTTCACCCCGTCCGCGATGGCCTTGTGATACTCGAAGATCATCCGGGTGGGCACCGGGTTTCCTAGAAACGTGGGAAACGGCGGGAAGATGGCCAGCCCTTGGGCCCCGGCCGCCTTCAGCTGCTTGCCGAATGCCACCGCGTCTGCGGTCGAGCCGGCGATCAGCCCGGACACCAGCGGACAGGCGTCCTTGATCACCGCCCGGGAGACGCGGATCACCTCCAGCATCTCGTCTCGGCTCAGGGACGGCCCCTCGCTGGCATCCATGTTCATGGCGATGGCCGTGGGCCGCTGCTTGGCGAGCCAGGCCAGATACGAGCGCAGCGACGGCCAGTCGATGGAGAAATCCGTTTTCATCGGCAGGACCGGAGCCGCGATGATCCCTTGGGCTGTGAATGTGGTCATGGCGTCATCCCCGTGGTGAAGGTGAGAGCGAAGACGGCTGACTCCGCAGCACGCCGCGAGCCAGGAAGATCTCAGTGATGGTTTCATGCGCCGCGCTGAACCCGGGCAGGGCGCGCCCCTCCAGGCCGCGCGGCCGGGGTAGGTCGATGGCGATGATCCGCTCGACGCGGCCGGGTCGGGGCGACATCACCACCACCCGGTCCGCCAGCAGGACCGCCTCGTCGATGCTGTGGGTGATGAACAGCACGGTCTTGGGTCGGCTCATGAGCAGGGACTCCAGGTCGATCCGCATCTGCTCCCGCGTCAGGGCGTCCAGCGCCCCGAAGGGCTCGTCCATGAAGAGCACCGGGGGATCGTGGATCAGCGCCCGCACGAGCGCCGTCCGCTGACGCATGCCGCCGGAGAGCTCGCGCGGATAACTGGACAAGAAGTCGCGGAGCCCCACCAGTTCCAGGAGTGACCGTGCCTGGTCGAGGTACCGCCGTGGGTCCAGCCCGCGCATCTCGATCTGCAGCATGACGTTGCCGAGCACCGTGCGCCAGTCGAGCAGCACAGGGTTCTGGAACACGATGCCCAGCTCCTTCACGGGGCCGGCCACCGGCCGGCCCCCGAAGACGATCCGGCCGCTCGTCGCCGGGACCAGCCCGGCGATGAGCCGCATGAGCGTGCTCTTGCCGCAGCCGGAGGGGCCCACGATGGCCACGAACTCCCCCTGGCCGAAGGCAAGGTCGATGGCCGCAAGGGCATGGGTCTGCGCCGTGCCCTTGCGGAACACCATGCTGACGCCCGACACCTCGATGGCATGTCCGGCTTGCTCCATCATCCGCAGATCCGATCCGTTCCCGCCACCCTACTTGGGCATGAAGTCGTTGGTGTAAAAGAAGGTCGCCGGCTTGTCCGTCTGCAGATCGCGATACTTCTTGAGCAGCATCATGGTGTGCTCCCAATCCTGGGGCGCCGAGAAGCCGATGGACTTGCCCTGCGAATTCTTGGAGTGAAGCTGGGTCAGGTTCGTCCGCAGTTGGTCCTCGGTCGAGGACGCGTTCAGGTCGGGCTTCACTTTCACCGCGGCCTTGGCGGCCGCCGCCGGGTCCTGTCGCGCGGCCTCCCAGGAGCGGATTGTCGCCTTGGCGAAGCGCCGCACCATGTCCGGGCTGTCCTTCAGCGTGTCCGGGTGGGCATGTAGGGTCATGCCGATGGTGTCCACGCCGATCTCCGCGAACATCAGCCGCGTCGGCTTGAATCCCTTATACTTGACGAGCCAGAACTGATCGCTGGCCCCGCCCAGGAGCGCGTCCACCTTCTTCTCCATCAAGGCGACCGGTTTGGCAGGCGGATCCATGAACACGACCTTGATCTTGTCCTTGGTCAGGCCGTTGGCCTCGATCACGGCCGGAAGGAGCTGCGTCAGGGCGTCCCCGGCGGACGAGGCCACTGTCTTTCCCTCCAGGTCCTTGGGGGACTTGATGCCATTCTCCTCCAGGGAGATGATGGCGAAATCCGAGCTGCTCAGCAGAGTGAAGACCGACCGGATCGGCATCCCCTTGGAGGCCGCCAGCATCAGGCTGCCCGCGTCCGACATGCCGAAGGTGTCCCCCTTGGCGCCAATGATCTGCGCCGCGGCGGCCGAGCCGCGCCCCTCGTTGATGGTCAGATCGATCCCCTCGTCCTTGTAGAAGCCCCGCTCCACCCCCAGATAAAAGGGGCTGTGCAACCCGCCGAGGTACCAGTTCAACCGCAGCGAGGCCTTGTCGGCGGCCGACGCTGCGCTACCCAGCGCCAGGATCCCTGCCAGCAGCACCACGCCCATCGCCCCCAGATGTTGACGCTTCATCGCACTCCTCCTCTTGTGTAGAACACCCGACCTTCCCTCTCGAAAGAACGCACGCACCGACCGGTCCCGGCGGCCCGGCCGCCGAGCCCGGTTACTAGAGGTAATCCGCGTCCCGGACCTCCTCCTGCATGGAGGCGTGCCAGGGAATAGCGATCCGTTCGATCATCTCCACGCCGTAATAGAGGAGCAGGCCGACGATGCTCAAAACCACGATCGTCGCGAAGACCATGGACGTGTTGAGATCGCCGTTGAACTCCAGCAGGAGATAGCCGAGTCCTTTGTCCGAGGCGACGAACTCTGCCACCACCGCCGCCGTGGCCGAGAGCGCCGCCGCGACCTTGAGCCCCGTGAACATGCTCGGAAGCGCGGCAGGGAACCGGATCTTCCGGAAGATCATCCACTTGCTCGCCCCCGTGGAGCGGGCCAGGTCCATGATGTCCGGATCCACGGACTTGAACCCGGCGATGCTGCTGACCACGATGGGAAAGAACGACAGCAGAAAGACCAGGAGCAGCTTGGGTGTGAAGCCGAATCCGAACCAGATGATGAAGAGCGGGGCGATGGCGATCTTGGGGACGATCTGGAAGAACACGATGACCGGATAGACCGACCGCTCCATCAGCCGGGAGTGGGCGATCGTCAACGCCAACGGGATGCTGATGGCGACGGCCGCAAAATACCCGGCCAGGATCTCTTGCGTGGTGATGAGGGTGTGCTGCGCCATGCGGGGCCAGCGGACCAGGAAGTCCGCGACGATCTTGGAGGGCGGGGGCAAGAGGTACATCGGCACCCGCAGCAGGCGCACCAAGATCTCCCAGACCAGGAACAGCACCAGGAAGCTGAGCAGAACGTGCCGGGCACGCAGGAGCCAGCGGACGGGGGCCGAGTATGGGCGGGCAGCGCCCGTCACGGACGGCGACGCGCTCATGCGTGTCGCCTGCGGGAGAGATGTGGCCAGCGCTGACGGATCGACAGCATGTGGTGACGCCCCCTGGTGTGAGCAGGTCTATACTGTATCGGATCGGAAAGTGTCAAGGGCGAACGGGAACCGGCCGTCGTGTGGGGAGGCCCTACTTTCGCCCCCACTGGCCGTTGTCCTGTTGGATCCACCACCCGGGAGCCGACTTGTCGCGCCAACTGTTGGCGAACAGGCGCTGGATTTCACCCAACTGGCTCGGGGCGAGGCTGTTGGCCCGGATGATCTCGGTATAGAGCGCCTGGCGATCGGCGTTTTCCTGCTCCACCAGACGGTTCACGTCGGCTTTCTCCTTGAGCGAAAGCGCGCCGATGTCCCGCGCGGCGATCAGGCCGGTGTTCGTCTCGCCGATCGCCCCTTTGCCGTAGAGCGGCTGCAGTTGCGGAAAGCGGTTGGCGAGCGACGCCCGGATGTTCCGGATCGCCGGTGTCGAGACGTTCACATCCACCGCCGCCGCCTGCGCCTCGGCCGGTCCGAGTCGGACCACCAGGACTCGATCCAACAGGCTGGACTTATCCGGCTTCTGTTCGGGTTTCTGTTCGGGTTTCGGCTCCGGCGTCTTGCGGACATCGTCCACGATCTGGTCGGCCGCCTTTTGAATGGCCGCCGCCGGGAAATAGATGTTCACCGTCACGCACGACACGAGCAGAACTATCAAGAGCCCGATTAACCATCGCCGCTTCCCGCCCATGATTGCCTCCTATCGGCATACATGCGTTCGTTGATTCCCACCGCAGAGCAGGCCCGAATGGGTCCGCGTCTGGCGTCGGGTCAGTGCACCTCGACCCCGACAGGCTCCCCCTGGGCCGGCCGGGCAAGGCGCCCGACACGCTCTTGCATATCCTTGAAGCTGATCACATTCTCCGGATTCCGGTTCACCACGTCAACCCCGCGCAGGAATCCCCGTCGCACCAGGTACTCCGTCCCGCCTTCGTGGATGGTGCCGTTGACGGAGAACTGATCGTTGGCGAGCACGCAGCGAAAGCCGATCTTGCGGTACGGGTAGTCCCGGAAGAACCGGGTGATCCCGCGGTTGAGCGCACTGTCGGCGCCCGTGCCGAGGATCGAGATGCTCTCGATGGCATCCGTGCTGATCCGCTGCGAGATCCCCGCCGTCTCGACCGACTCCACCTCCAAGACGAAGCGCGCCGGCTGCCCGTACTCCATCACGAAATCCCGCAGCGACCCCTGGACGATCCCGGTCATCTTTCCGATCGCGATCCGCTTCGTGACCTCCTCGAGATTGATGTTCCGAAACGTGATGTCGCCGCCGATCCGCTGCGCCAAGGAGGCCGGACGCTCGGCGAAGAGATTGACGGCCTCCACCTCGCCGCCGAAGAAGCGCACGATCGCCTTCCCCTGCGACGTCACCCGGCCGTGCGCGTACCGCATCACGCCGAAGTCGGCGTCGATCGTGCCCGGATACTCGATCCCGGTCAGTCCCCGGCTCAGGCGGCCGAGGTCGACACCGGCGATCCTGACCCCGATCTGACCCGCCTCGGGGGAGAGCACATCGTCCACCTGGATGCCGGAAAGGTGGATGGTCCCCCCGAAGAATGGGACGGCCACCGCCTCCGTCACTTCCAGCCGGTTACGCCGGATCAGGACCGGAATCCGGAGCCCCTCGACCGCCAGACGCTCCCCCTGGACGGACCCGAACTGGATGAAACCCGGCGCGGCGGCGTAGGGCGCAGGCCCTGCGGCCGATGCCGGATACACCAGGTCAAAAGGGAGGTGCGCTTCCACCTCGTGGAGCGCGAGAGGAATCGCCGGCGCCCGGATCGTCGCCCCGGCGATCCGGTACGTTCCCCTGATTGTCGCCGCCGTGCCATCGTACCGCACCGCGGCCTCCAGCGCCGACGTCCCGGTCGCCGCGAGGTCGGCCAGGCGCGGCGAAAGATCCTTGAGTGAGTCCCGGAGAAAGAGGGCGAGCAGCCGGTCGTGCGACATCTCGGCGGCCGTGAACTGGAGCATCCAGGCGTCTCTCGTCCCGCCGGCACGAAACGCGTAGTCCCCGGTCTGGAAGACGTCGAGCGAGCCCGTCAGATCAAAGGCCCGGTCTCCACCGAGCGACACGCCCCCCTCTGCCGTGAGCGACGCCTGCCTGCTCCCCAGATTGCCGTAGAAGGTTTTCCACAGGTACTCCCCGTCCTGCTGTTCCGTGCGGAGGTTGACCGCGAGCCGCTCGTCGGACGGGGCATATCGAAGCTTCAGGATGATCCGACCGCTCACCCCCTGCGCGGCGGTGGTGCTGTCCGGGGAGCTGAAACCGCCCTGGCTGAACGTGAACGTCACCTGCCCCTGGAGCGACGGTCGGTCGCCGGCGTACGTCCCCTGCATCTCCGTCGCGACGGCGCCTTTTCCCTGCATCGTCCAGGCTCGATAATCCTCCGGGAGAAATGGCTTGAGGAGGCCGAACACCTGGGCAAGGTCGATCGACGCCACCGACAGGTTCGCCTGCCACGGCATGTCCCCCTGCATCACCGCCCGACCGGCCCCTTCGACGACGCCCAGGTCCTTGCTCTCCCCGCGTAGCCGGGTGATGGCGAGTGTCTCGGTGGCCCGGTCGTACGTCAGATCAAGCCCCAACATCAGGCCGGCAAGGGCCAGGGACCGGCCGGCGCTGGCGTAGGTTCCAGAGTCGACGGCGATCTCGATGCGCCCCTTCCCGTAGGGCCTGGGATACGCCGCCGTCAACAGGAAGTCGCCCTTCAGCGTCCCCCGCGCCGCGATGGCCGCATCCCCTTGGGTCGTCACGGCGAAGCGTGTCTGCACCGCAATGCTGCCGCCAGTTTTCGAGGCGAAGTCCTTGACCGTCAGGTTGAGGCCGGTCAGCTCGACGTGCTGCCCGCCCTCGATCGGAAAGCGCGCCTCGGCGTTCTGAATTTCGAGGCGGCGCACCCGCGGCAGCCTGGCCAGGAACGAGAGATCGGGGCCGGCGCCCTTCCCCGCCCCGATCCGGAACGTGAGCGTCGGATTCTGGAGCACCAAGCTGTCGACCTCGCCCTGCAGGATCATGTCGAGCGAGGTCGTGGACGTGACGCTGGCGCAGTGCAGCACCAGCCCGTCATCGCCCAACCGGGTGACGCGGAGGTCGGAGATGGATCCCGAGAGCGTCGGCGATAACGACACCGCCTGGGCGTCCACGGCGTAGCCGAGGCCGTGGGCGAGCCAATTCAGGACGTACGGGGAGCGGAGCACGACGAAGAATGCGCCGACGAGGACGGCGCAGCCCAGCACCAGGCCGACGAGAAACAACCGGAAGACGGTGCGCAATGTCTGGCGGCTCATCCCCCTCCACCTCGCCCTGCCGGCGGCGACGCCGGGTCGCGGAGACGATGCCTACTCGCGGACCGTGGGAAGACCCCGCGAAACGCCTGAGTTCTCCGCGAGCATGCCGCATCCCCCGCCACAGCGTCAAGCGGAATCAAGCCACACAAGCCACACAGCCGCGTTGACACCGCTTCCTGAAGATGAAAGAATTCGCGCCCGTCGGAGGATTCGCGGCGGACAGGATGGGGCTTGGCCGTCCTGCCCCCGAGAGGAGGACACTGGTGAAGAAAACGACGCGTCTGAAACAGTTGATCCTTGCCGAGGAGATTCTCGTCATGCCGGGAGCCTACGACGCCCTCTCGGCCAAGATCGTGGAGCAGGCCGGATTCCAGGCCGTCACCCTGGGCGGCTATCCGACCTCGGCCGCCCTCCTCGCCAAACCGGATGTGGCCCTCCTCTCCCTCACCGAGATGGTTCGCCATACCCAGTACCTCGTGGACGCCGTGGCGATCCCCGTTTTTGCCGACGGGGACACGGGCCACGGGAACGCCACCAACGTCGCCCGGACGATCAAGGAGTTTGAAAAGGCCGGAGTCGCAGGACTGTTCATCGAGGACCAGGTCTTCCCCAAGCGCTGCGGCCACATGGAAGGGAAGCAGGTCATCCCCACGGACGAGATGGTCGTCAAGCTCAAGGCAGCCCTGGACGCCAGGACGGATCCGGACCTCGTGATCATGGCCCGGACCGACGCCCTCGCGATCCATGGCCTCGACGCGGCCATTGAGCGGGCCAACCGTTACCGCGAGGCCGGGGCCGATCTCATTTTTATCGAGGCGCCCCCCTCCGTCGAGGACATGCGGCGAATCACCAGGGAGGTCAACGCCCCCACCATGGCCAACATGATCGAGGGGGGCAAGACCCCCCTCCTCACCCCAGCGGAGCTGCAGGGCATCGGCTACGACGTCGTGGTCTCGCCGCTGGCGGCCCTCTACGCGGCCGCCTGGGCCGTGCGGCGCGTCATGGAAGAGCTGCGGGCCTCGGGGACGACGCAGGGCTGCCTGGACCGGATGATCTCGTTCGAGGAGTTCAACCGCCTGGTCGGGTTGCAGAAGATCCGGGAGGCGGAGGCGACCTATTACAAGGACCTGCTGGCCAGGACCAAGACGAGTTGAGGAAGGGATTCCATGGCGGACAGCGTTAGGCCAGCAGCCGACGGACACTCCCCGGCCCGACCGCCCCTGGCCCGGCTCATCACGCTCTTGGGGGGTCTCGGAAGCATTCTCTTTCTGGCCGTGGCCTGCATCATCGTCTACGAAGTCGTCATGCGCTTCGCCTTCCGCGCCCCCACCATGTGGGTGGCGGAGATCAGCAGCCTCCTCACCATCGTGGCCGCCTTTCTCCTCTTCGCGTACACCTTGCAGGAGAAGGGCCACACGCGCGTGGACTTCGTCACCGCCCACCTCTCCAAGGGGTCGGTCTTTCTCCTGGAACTCTTCACCACCGGCCTCGGCATCGTCCTAAGCCTCATTCTCACCTGGTACGGGATGAAGATGGTGCAGAGCTCGTACGCCATGGGTGAGCTGTCTCAGACCCTTCAGATCCCGCTCTGGATCCCGCAGGCCTTCGTCCCCCTCGGGGGCGGCCTCATGCTTCTGGAGCTGCTCCGGGTCCTGGGAAAAGACGTGCGCGGCCTTCACCGAGGAGCCCTGGCAACGCTTCCCGAGGGCAACCGGCCAGGGGCGTATCTCCCGCTGTTTGTCTTCGCGGGCACACTCGGCCTCGGCCTGCTTCTCCTCCAGTCCTGGCCCAAGACCGGCCTCGCCCTGCTCTTCTTCACCCTACTGTTCAACGGGATGCCGGTCTCATACGCCATGGGCCTCTTTGGCACCTTCGGCCTCTTCATTCTTCTCGGCGGCGAGACCGCCTTGATCAACGTCCCGATGATCGCCTACAACACGGTGGACAGCATCCTCATCGTGGCCTTCCCCCTCTTCCTCCTCTCCGGGACGATCCTGGAGGCGGGGCAGGTGGGGCCTCGGATTTTCCAGTTCGCCAACACGCTCGTGCGCCACCTGCCCGGCGGGATGGGGATCGCCGCCATCATCTTCTGCGGGATCTTTGCCGCCATGACGGGCTCCAGCGTGGCCGTGGCGGCGGCGGTGAGCGTGATCGCCCTGCCCGAGATGCTGAAGCGGGGCTACAACCGCAAGATCTCGATCGGCCTGCTCGCGGCCGGCGGGACCCTGGGCATCCTGTTCCCGCCCAGCCTGGCCCTGATCTTCTATTCGGCCATCACGTTCGAGTCCCTGGGGGCCCTCTTCCTGGCGGCGGTGGTGCCGGGCCTCATCCTCACCGGCTTCTTCATCGCCTACATGGTGGTGGTGGGCCTGCGCGATCCAAACATCCAGCGCGACCCGCGGGCCAGCCTAGGGGAGATTTGGCAGGCCACCAGGGAGAGCCTGGGCGGGCTCATCGTCATCCTGATCATCATGGGGGGGATCTACTCCGGCCTCTTCACGCCGACCGAGGCCGGGGCCGTGGCCGTCCTCTACAGCATCTTCCTCTGCACCTTCTGGTATCAGACCCTGCCCTGGACTCGACTTAAGGCCTGCATCCTGAAGGCGGGGAAGATCAGCGGGATGATCATCCTCATCATCATCGGCGCCAACATCACCGGCAACCTCATCACCATGACCCAGATCACGCAGGACCTCCTCAAGGCGATCAGCGCTCTCGCGCTCCCCTCCTGGCTCTACCTCGTCTTCATCCTCATCTTCCTCATCATCTTGGGCGGCCCGCTGGAGGCCGTCTCGATCATGGTCATCACTTGCCCCATCCTCTATCCGGTGATCAAGGCGCTGGGCTTCGACGGCCTCTGGTTCGGCATCATCATGGTGGTGACGGGCGAGTTGGCCCTGATCTCGCCCCCCGAAGGCATCAACCTGTTCATTCTCCAGGAGATCGGCAAGGCCACCGCCGCCGAGGTCTCCCGGGGGGTGATCCCGTTCCTGATCCTGATGGGCGTGTTCCTGGCGCTGATTTCATTCTTCCCCGGCCTCACGACCTGGCTGCCCGCCCTGACGAGGTGAGGGGGGCGGAGGCAAGAGCGGCCGGAGTCCTGTGGCTGACGGCTGCTGATGAGTCGTCACGCAACTTATTGGGCGGTCCGGAAGCACGGCAACATGATTCGGCAATCAAGGAGGACGATCATGACGCGACGCGGGTACGTGGCCATCCTGCTCCTGGCCCTCGTGGGCTTCTGCGCGCTGCCGGGCGACGGCTCGGCCGGCACGACCATCCGGGTCAGCACCGGCGCCCCGGAGCAGCACTTCATCACCAAGCAGTACATCGAATGGGCCAAGCTGGTGGAGAGCAACGCCAAGGGCGAGCTTCAGGTCCAGGTCTACCACTCGGCGCAGCTCTTCCGCGACAACGAGGTGATCAAGGCGGTGGCCACGGGGGCCATCGAGGCCGGCTGCGCCTTCACCATGTACCTGGAGAACCAGCTTGTCCCGGCCATGAAGCTCTTCCAGATGCCCTTCTTCTTCGAGTCCTCCAACGAGATCCTGGCGGTGGTCCGCTCCGACATCGGCGGCGCCATGCGGAAGACCGCCGAGCAGAAGGGGGTCAAGCTCCTGGGGCTGGCCATGTTCCCCTCTCCCCAGGACACCATCGTCATGTCCACCAAGCCAATCAAGGTGCGAGACGACGTCAAGGGGCTGGTCATCCGGGCCGTCAGCCCGGAGAGCTCCGCCATGATCAAGCACTGGGGGGCCGGCCCCTCCTTCCTCACCGGGGCCGAGGTCTACATGGGGCTGCAGCGCGGCACCATCCACGGGGCCGTCAACTCGGTCACGACCTACGTGGAGCGGAAGCTCTACGAGGTGGCGCCGCACGCCGTCATGCTCCCCGTCATCTCCGTGCACACCTTCATCGCCATGAACAAGGGGGTCTTCGACCGACTGACGCCCACCCAGCAGAAGGCCGTCCTGGATGCCAGCGCCGCCATCGAGGGGGCGACCGAGGCCGCAGCCCAGAAGGCCTTCCGGCAGGACATGGAAGAGGCCAAGCAGAAGTCGAAGCTCCACCAGCCCACGGCCGCGGAGCTGGCCGTGTGGAAGGAGGGCTCGCAGGCCATCTGGGACGAGCTGTCCAAGGGGCAGAAGGAAGTGGCCGACACGCTGAAGGGCGCGGCCGCCATCCTCAAGCGCTAGCAGGCTGCTGAAAAAGGTCCATCTGCTGCGTTGGCTCGCTCAGGCACTCGTTGCGGCGTACCTGGAGTACGCCTCACTCGGCCTCGGGCACCCATCCACAGGATGGGTCGCGCCGCCTTGCATCTGGCCTTTTTGAGCAGCCTGGGTGAAGACCGGTTTTTCGACATCCCGCCTGACGGCGCGATCCGCATTGGATACCGTGCGGCGGGAAGATCATCGAAGGGAGGAGAACGTGGCATTCCGGAAGGTGGCGGTGATGGGGGCGGGGGCGATCGGGAGCACGATCGGGGGCTATCTTGCGCGCGCGGGGCAGGACATCACGCTCATTGACCTCTGGCCTGCCCACGTGGAAGCAATGCGGCAGGGCGGCCTCAGAGTGACGGCCCTAGAGGAGGATTTCACCGTCAAGGTGAAGGCCTTCCATCTGGCCGAGGTCGCGGGCCTGCGCGAGCAGTTCGATGCCGTCTTCCTATCGGTGAAATCCTACGATACCGCCTGGGCGGCGACGTTCATTGCCCCGTACCTCGCGCCGGGGGGCGTCCTCGTCTCGGCCCAGAACGGGATCAACGAGGACCAGGTCGCCCCGATTGTCGGGTATACGCGGACCATCGGCTGCGTGGTGACGATCGGCGCAGGCCTGTACGAGCCGGGCCACGTCACGCGGACCAACCTGCCCTCCCGCCCCTCCTTCGCCGTCGGCGAAATGACCGGGATGGTCACGCCGCGGGTGCAGGAGCTGGTCACGCTCCTCACGCCCGCAGGCGTGGCCCACGTCACCACGAATCTCTGGGGTGATCGCTGGGCCAAGCTCACCGTCAACTGCATGGCCAACCCCCTGGCGGGAATCACGAACCTGAACAACGCGGAGATGCGGAGCCACCCCGATGTCTTCCCCATCACCGTTGCCGTCGCCGCCGAGGCGCTCACCGTCGCCGAGCGATTGGGCGTTCAGGTGGAGCCGGTGGGGGGAATCGCCGCGGCGACCTATCTCCAGGCGGCCCGTGGCATGGGCCGGGAGGAGTTGCGGCGGGACTGGGTGGAGCGCGGCAAGAGCGTCGGCGCGGGGCGCCCCTCGCTCCTCCAGGACGTCCTCAAGGGCCGCCGCACCGAGGTGGAGTATCTGAACGGTTACGTGGTGAAGAAGGGCCGCGAGGTCGGCACGCCCACGCCGATGAACGAGGCAATCGTCGAGATCACCAAGCGGATCGAGGCGGGGGCGTTGCCGCAGGGCCCCGCCAATCTCCAGCTCTTGACCCCGCACCTGTAGACTTGCCGGCCAGACTACCTGCCGCCTTCTCGACCACAACGCTGAGGCCTGGCGGCGCCGGCCCTACGAAGAAGGAGACACGCCATGAAGGGATTTGCGCTGCACACCTGGACGCTGGACACGACACCCCTGGCCGAGGTCCTGCGCGCGGCCCGGGCCGCCGGCTGGGACGCCATCGAGCTGCGCCGCCTGGACTTCAAGCGGGCCGCCGAGAACGGGCAATCCGCCGCGCAGGTCCTGGACCTCGTGCGTGGGAGCGGCCTACCGGTCGCCTGCGTCGGGGTGGAGATGGGCTTCCTGTTCGCCGAGGGCGCCGAGCGCACGCGGCTCCTCCGGGCCTTCGACGAATCCTGCCGCTGGGCGGTGGAGCTTGGGTGCGCCACCGTGATGAGCCCGGTGGACCCGGGCCGGGGGAATGTCCAGCGCGCCGCGGCCAGCCTGCGCGAAGTCGGCGACATCGCCAAGCAGCACGGCGTCCGCTTGGCGCTGGAGTCCAACTCGCAGTGCGAGCAGTACAACACCCTCGACCGCATGCGCGAGGCATTGACGCTGGCCGGCCACCCGCACTGCGGGGTGCTCCTGGACACGTACCATTTGCAGCGGAGCGGTGGAAGCGTGCAGGGTCTCGAGGAGATCGTGTACTTCCAGTTCAGCGATGTCCCACGGCAGGGCCTCGTGCCCGGCAAAAGCCTGGACCGCCTCCCCCCCGGCCAGGGGTGCGTCCCCTTCCGCGAGATCGGCGCCTGGCTGACGCGGATCGGTTACCAGGGGTATCTGTCCTACGAGGCCCCGAACCCCGCCGCCTGGGCGCGGGATCCCGAGGTGGTGGCCCGTGAGGCGCTCCAGGCGACGCGCGCCGCACTGGCGGGAACCTCCGGCCGCGCAGTAGCAGGATACCAACAAACTCATTTTCGTCCAGGCCGCTCAAAAAGGCCCAGATGCAAGGCGGAGTGCCGATGCCCGAGCGAGGCGTACTGGAGGTACGCCGCAGCGAGCGGCAAGGCGCTCCAACGCCGCAGATGGGCCTTTTTGAGCGGCCTGCTAGACGCCGAGGTACACGCGCTTGACGTGCTCGTGCCGCGACAGCTCGTCCGCGGGGCCGGCCAGGACGGTCCGGCCGTTTTCGAGGATGAAGGCGGTCTTCGCCACCTGCAGCGAGCGGTGCACGGCCTGCTCTACCAAGAGGACGGTGAGTCCTGCCTGGGCGATGGTCCGCACCGTGTCGAACATGGCGCGCACCAGGATCGGCGCCAGCCCGAGGGACATCTCGTCCACCATCAATATGCGCGGGCACGCCATCAGGCCGCGGGCGATCGCGCACATCTGCTGCTCTCCTCCGGAGAGCGATCGGGCCGGCATCCGCTGGCGCTCCTTGAGCCGCGGGAAGAGTGTGAAGACCTTCTCGAGGTTCGTCGGCGCCTCCCGGCGCGCCTTCGTCGTGTAGGCTCCGAGCGCCAGATTCTCCCGGACCGTCAGCGAGCCGAAGAGCCCCCGTCCCTCGGGCACGTGGATCACGCCCCGCTCCACGATCTCGTACGCCGGGCGATTGTGGATGGGCGTCCGGTCCAGCAGGATCTCCCCCGTGCGGACCTTCAGCACGCCGCTGACGGCGCGCAGCGTCGTGCTCTTCCCCGCGGCATTGGGTCCGAGCAGCACGGCGATGGTGCCCTCCTCGACCACGAGCGAGACGTCCTTGACCGCCTGCACGTCGCCGTAAAAGACGGAGATGTGCCGGATCTCAAGCACCCGTCGCCTCCTCTCCCAGGTACGCCTCGAGGACCCGCGGGTTCGCCGTCACCTCGGCCGGCGTGCCGGTGGCGATCAACACCCCCTGGTCCATGACCAGCACGCGGTCCGAGAGCGACATCAGCGCCGCCATGATGTGTTCGATGATGAAGATCGTCACGCCGCCTTCGCGGATGCTCCGGATGAGGGGGAGCGCATCCTGGACCTCGACCGGATTGAGCCCCGCCAGAACCTCGTCCAGGAGGAGGAGCCGCGGCCGCGTGGCGAGGGCGCGGGCCACCTCGAGGCGCTTCCGGCGGGCCAGCGTCATGCTCTGCGGGTCGGCGTCGGCCTCGTCGGCGAGTCCGACCCGCTCCAGCACCCGGAGGGCTTCCGTCCGCGCCAGCCCGGGGTGGCGCTCCCGGGCGAGGATCGGGGCCATCACGTTCTCCAGGACCGTCATGCCCTCGAAGGGCCGGACGATCTGGAAGGTCCGGCCGATGCCCAGGCGGCTCCGGCGGAACGTCGGGAGCCGCGTGATGTCCGCCCCCCCGAAGATGACCGATCCGCGCGTGGGGGGCAGCAGACCCGAGATGAGATTGAAGACGGTTGTCTTTCCCGCCCCGTTTGGCCCGATCAGCCCGAGGATCTCGCCCTGCCCGATCTCGAAGCTGACCCCGGAGACGGCCGCCAGGCCACCGAAGTCCTTGCCGAGGTCGCCGACGCGGAGCAGCGACATCACGCGCCTTCCTTGGCGGGCACCGAGGCGGTGGCGGCCGCGCACCCGCCGCCGGATGGCGTCGGAGGGCCGAGATGATCCCGCCGGGGAGCACGATCACCACCACGATCAGCGTCACGCCGTAGATGAAGAAATTCAACCCCTGGCGCACCCCGCCCAGGTACGAGCGGAGGAACTCGCCCAGCGGCGTCATCACGACCGCGCCCAGCACCGGGCCCCACACCGTGCCGAGGCCGCCGATGATGCCGTTCAGGGCGGGCTGGATCGCAAACAGCGTGACGGAGAACACCAGGTCGGGGTCGATCATGTACACGTACTGCGTGTAGAACACGCCCAGCGCCCCGGTGATCCCCGCGCTCCACATCAGGGCCACCACCTGGACCCGGTTGGTGTCGATCCCGAGCGCCTGGGCCGCCTCCTCGTCCGAGGCCGCGGCGCGCAGGTGGAATCCGGTCGCCGAGTGAAAGAGCCACGACGAGAGGCACACCGCGGTGGCGGCGATCGCCAGGAATATGTAATAGTAGGCGACCTTGCCGGTGAAGCTCAAGTAGAGCAAGCCGGGCCGGAAGGGAATCGTCAGCCCCTCGGAGCCGGCCGTCAGCTCCCGCCACAGAATCGCCACACGTCGCAGGACCTCGGCGTAGGCGATGGTGGCCATGGTGAACATCGGCCCCCGCAGCCGCAGCAAGGGGAGCGTCATGGTGGCGGCGCCCACCAGCGCCACCCCGATGGCGGCGATCAGGCCGATCCAGGGGTTCACATCCGCCTTCAGGAGCAGGATCGTCGACGTGTAGGCTCCCAGCCCGAAGAAGGCGGCGTGACCGAAGGAGACCTTCCCGCCGAAGGTCAGGATGTTCCAGGCGGCGGTCAACGCCGTGTAGAAGAGGATCAGGATCAGCAGGTGCAGCAGGTAGGCCTGCGTGATCACCAGCGGCACGGCCATCAGGCCTGCCAGCAGCGCCGCGGACAGCACCATCTGTTTCCCGGTCATTTGAGGCCGACCTCCTCGCTGCCCTTCCCCATGCCGAAGAGGCCCTGGGGCCGCACCACCAGGACCAGAATGAAGATGGCGAAGTAGGTGGCCTCCTTGATCGCCGGCGACACGTAGGTCCCGCTGAAGGACTCCACCAGGCCGATGAAGAGCCCCCCGAAAAACGCGCCCAGCATGTTGCCCATCCCGCCCAGGACCACGATCACGAAGGCGACCAGGGTGTAGATCGACCCGATGGTTGGAAACACGTAGGAGAACGGCAGGAGCAGCGTGCCCGCGATGCCGGTGATGGCGGCGCCGACCCCGAACGCGATCCGGTAGAGCCTGGCGACCCTGATCCCCATGAGCTGGGCCACCGTGCGGTTCTCCGCCAGCGCCCGCAGGGCGGTGCCCACCAGCGTGAACTTGAGGAAGGCCCACAGCCCGACGATCAGCGCGATGGCGAAGAGAAACGCATACAGTCGGGGCAGGCTGACGCTGATTCCGCCGAACATCAGGGACGCCGACGCATACGGGGTCTGGATCGTCCGGAAGTCCGCCTTGAACAGCATCAGCGCCAGATTCTGCAAGGCGATGTACAACCCGACGGTCGCGAAGACCTTCATCAGCGCGGGCGCGTCCAGGATCGGCTGGATCACCAGCCGCTGGATCACGATTCCGAGGAGGAAGAGGACCGGCGCGACCGCGAACAGCGACAGGTACGGGTCAACGCCGTAGGCCGCGTGCAGCCAGTACGTCAGGTACATTGCCAGCATCATGATCTCGCCGTGGGCGAAATTGATGATGCGGACGACACCGAAGATCATGGTCAGCCCGATGCTCAGCAGGGCGTACACCCCGCCGATGAGCAGGCCCGACACCACCACCTGGATGAAGAGATCGTTCATCGCCGTCGCCTCGCCGGAACGCGTGGGGCCGGGGGGATCCCCCCGGCCCCACGCATGACCTTACTTGCTGAACGGCCGCATCAGGCTCGGCTTGGCGACGGCGGGCCCCTCGGGCCAGACGGTCACCAGCTTCTTGTTCTGCCATTCCATGAGGAACGTCTCGGCCAGCATGTTCTGACCATTCTCGCCGAACTTCACACCCCACCCGGTGGCCGTCGTCCCAGGCTTTGCCTCGTACGCCAGGGCGGCCGTCCGGAACTTGGCGGCATCCAGGTCGCCCCCGGTCTTCTCGAGCACGTCGAAGAGGACGTTCGCGCCCATGAAGTTCGTCAGGGAATGGCCCGACCGGGGCGCGCTGTTGAAGGCCTTCTTGTACGCCTCCACGAACTCGGGGAGGCCCGGCGTGAACTTCAGATTCACCTCGTACTGCGTGAAGTCCACATTGAACACCCCGTCCGACCCCGCCCCCAGCGCCTCGGCGAACCCGCTGAGGCTATGGCCGCCGCCGGTCCCGATGAACGCCTTGATGTCGAGGCCCAGCTCCTTGGCTTGCCGCCCCAGGAGGATGGCGTCGTTGGCGTACGACACGCCGACGACCACGTCCGGCTTGTCGTTCTTCAGCCGCAGGATCACCGACGACAGGTCAATGGCCTTGGAGTCGTAGGGAACGACCGAGACCAGCGGGATGCCGGTCGCCTTGGCCTCCGCCTCCAGGTTGCGCGCGATCGACGAGCCGTAGGCCGAGTCTTCGTGGACCAGAGACACGCGCATCTCCGCCGGCTTCTTCTTGAGTTGCGGCGCCAGCCAATCGCGGACGAATGCCAACTGAGACTTGGAGAACAACTGGGCCTTCGGGCAGGTGCGGAAGATCGTCTTGTAGCCCCGTTCGGTGATCTGATCCGAGATCCCTCCGAGTTCGAAGTAGGTCACGCCGGCGCGCGCGGCCACCTCGGAGGCGCCGAGGGAAAGCGAACTGGAGTAGGTGCCGATCAGGAACTTCATGCTCTCGCGGCTGATCAGCCGCTCCGCCTCCGACTTGGCGGCGTTCACGTCGGGCACGTCCGCCCGGACGAACTCGACCTGGCGACCGGCCACGCCGCCCTTTTGATTCCGGAACTGGCGCGCAATCTCGGCCCCCCGCCAGCTCTCTTCCCCCAGCAGCGCCAGACTGCCCGAGATCGGGTAGAGCGCACCGATGCGAAGCGCGGCCTGACCGGCTTCGGCCGACGGCATGACCGTCAGAACGGGGAGCAGGAACGATACCAGCAGCAGCGACATCGCAAATCGTCTCATGCGCGTCCCCTCCTTCGTGGCGTGGTCAACGGTCGGCGGTCGGCCTTCGATCCCGAACGAGCGTCTCGATGGGGGCCGGCCGCAGGGCGGAATGCGGATGGTCGGTGCCCCGCGCCGTCCGGGCAGGGCGCGACCCGAGTGGCGCGCAGCCTATCAACACCCGGAACCGCTTGTCAAGGTGTCCGAGGCCGCCCTGTTCTCCGGCTAGCGCGCGCAGGGAGAACGGACAGCGTGTCGCGACCGCAGCCGGGGCGGCCCCCTGCGATGCCGCGAGTGCGGGGCGGGGGCACCCACGGGTGACACCGCAGAGGCCGGGGGCCGGGCCGGCCCCGACGCCGCTGCGCCCGCGGCCCGGCCGACGCCGGTCCGGAGCCCCGCCCCGGGCGGGGCGACCCGGCGCAAGGCCGGGCGGTTCTCGACGCGGCGCCAGGCGGCCGGAGGGGCCGGTCCGGCCCCCGGCCGCGTCCACTCGCACGAAGGCCGCCCTGGCGTTAGCCGGACATCTGGGGGCCGCGTTCCGTCGCTCGACGGATGCGCGCGCCACCGGATGACTACTTCAGGACCCGCCACAGGTTGTTGAAGTCGTCGGTCCAGATGCGGAACCCCGGCGGGGGCTCCAGCACCGTGCCGACGCTGCCGATCTGCTCGGATTTCAGCAGCGCGCGATCCGAGGTCACCAGGATCTGGTCGGTCGCCGAGAGCCAGTAGTCCGCCCCTTCCGTGCTCTGCGGCGCGTCGGAGATCAGCACCGCCGTCAGACCACGCTCCGCGGCCAGGCTCGCCACCACCGGCGCGATGTCGATGAAACGATTGGTGGCCTGAAACGCCAGCACGCCGCCCGGCTTCAGATGCCGCAGGTAGATGGCCATCGCCTCGCGCGTCAACAGATGCATCGGAATCGAATCGCCCGAGAAGGCGTCCATCACCAGCACGTCGAACTGGTGGCTGGGTTCACGCTCCAAGCTCAGGCGGCCGTCGCCCAGGACGACGTCGATGGTGGCCGGACTGTCGGCCAGGAAGGTGAACTCCCGTCGCGCCAGCTCCAGCACCTGCGGGTTGATCTCGTAGAAGCGGAACGTGTCGCCCGCCCGCGCGTGCGCGATCACCGAGCCGGCGCCGAGACCGATCACGCCCACCTTGCGCGGCGTCTCGGGCAGGCTGGCGAACAACCGGCCGTATCCGCTGGTCGGCCCGAAGTAGCTGCTCGGCTGGAAGCGGCGTTCGGGGTCCAGCAACTGGCCGCCGTGGACGATGCCGCCGTGGACCATGGAGCGGAACGGCACCGGCGTCGTGTCCTCGCGCGTGCGCACCACGCTGTAGAAGTTTCGCAGCATCACCCGGGACGTCGTGATCTGGTAATCGACCGCCTTGCCCGCGCCCCACGCGGTCACGGCCACTGCCGCCACCGAGCCGAGGACCGCCCACCACGCGATGCGCGTGGTCCGGTACAGCAGCAGGAGCGCGCACGCCACCAGCCCGATCGCCAGCTCGAAGTACCCCGCCAGCAGATAGGGGGCCGCCAGGCCGACCAGGAGCCCGCCGATGGCGCCGCCCAGGGAGATCATGAAATAGTAGGTCGTCAGGTATCGCGGGGCGGGCTTGAGGAGCGCCAGCTCGCCGTGGCAGAACATGCAGCAGACGAAGAGACCCGCCAGATACATCGGGACCACCAGCTTCAGATCCAGGGAGTCCGAATACCATCCCATCCACGGCAGCATGATCGCCGCCAGCACGAGGAAGACGTTGCGCTGGTACCAGCGCGGGTGGTCGAAGCAGAGAATGAAGGTCCCCAGGTACAGGCCCAGCGGCAAGATCCATAGGAACGGCAGCGAGGCGACGTTCTGGCAGATGTGGTTGGTCACCGCCAGCAGCAGGAACGACGCCATGGCGGGAAGGAGAAGCCAGACTAACTGCTGCATGCCGCTCGGCGCGGCCTCGCCGGCAGCGGCTGCGGCTGGACCGGGGGCCGTCGCGGGCATCTCGCCCCGGCCGCTGGAGATGGCCGCGTATCCGCACAGCAGCGTGAACAGCGCATAGAGAACCGACCAGGTCATCGACTGCGTGGCCGTCGACACCCAGGGTTCGATCAGGACCGGGTAAGCCAGCAGGGCCAGCAGCGAGGCCAGATTCGACAGGGCGAACAGGCGATAGGGCGCGGTGTGATGGAACCGACGCGTGAACCACGCCTGCAGCAGCGGGCTGGTGGTCGACAACAGAAGGTAGGGCAGCCCGATGGTGACGGCCAGCAGGCCGAGGATACGCCAGCTCGGGTTCTCGTCGCCCTGGGGCTTCCAGGCCGCACTCGGCGTGATCGGCAGTACGAGGAGGCTCACCACGAGCAGGCCGACGTGCAGCGCGACCTGCCGTTTGGGCGTCAGGCGGCGCGTCGTCAGGTCGGCATACGCATACCCGGCCAGCAGCACGACCTGGAAGAAGACCATGCAGGTCGCCCACACCGCCGCCGATCCGCCGAACCAGGGCAGGATCTGTTTGGCAATGATCGGTTGCACCAGGAACAGCAGAAAGGCGCCCAGGAAGATGGCGCCGGCGTACAGAATCATCGCGACGTACCCCTCGTAGAAAAGAGTTGTGGCCCCGATCCCGCGGCGCGCCGACCGACCTGCCGCCTCACGCGCGGCACCCGCTCGACCTCCTCGGCTCGGCAGGGGGGCCGAAGGCCGACGAGCATGCGGCAGCCCCGGATCGGTTGTCAAGCGGGAAACGGCGTTGTAGAGTAACCGGCCGGCGGCGCCAGTCGGCGAGGTGACCGACGCGCCCTCCCTATCGAAATCCGAAAGGAGCAGCGAGATGATCCAGGCTCAGGAGATTCGGACCGTGGCCGTGATCGGCGCGGGCGTCATGGGAAGCGGGATCGCCCAGACCTTCGCCCAGGCGGGGTGCGCCGTCCGGCTGCAGGCCCGGCGCGACACCACGCTCCAGGCCGCCCTCGACCGGATCGCCAAGAACCAGGCTGCCATGGTGCAGGCGGGTCTCCTCGGTGGCGCGGCGGCAGAGGAAGCGCGGGCGCGCATCCACGCCACCACCGACCTGGCGGAGGCGGTACGGGGATGTCAGTTCGTGAGCGAAAGCGTCCCGGAAGACCTGGCCCAGAAACAGGCGGTCTTCGCCGCGCTGGATCGAGAGGCGCCGCCGGAAGCGATCCTCAGCACGGACACCTCGGGCCTCTCGGTGAGCGCCATCGCGGCGGCGACCACGCGCCCCGAGGCCGTGGTGGGGTTTCACTGGATGAACCCGCCCCACCTGATGCCGCCCGTGGAGGTGATCCGGGGCGACCGGACGGCGGATGCGGCGATGGATCTCGCCTGCGCCCTGGCCCGCCGGATCGGTCGGATTCCCATCCGGGTCGAAAGGGATGTGCCCGGCTTCCTCTGGAATCGGCTGCAGCTCGCCCTGGTGAGGGAGGCGCTCCACGTGGTCGAAGAGGGAATCGCGGGTCCGGAGGCCGTGGACCAAGCCATCACCGCCGGCCTGGGTCTGCGCTGGACGGCCGTGGGGCCCTTCCGCCTGATGGACCTGGCAGGTCTGGCGACGTTTCACGCGATCGCGGCCTACCTGTACCGCGACCTGTCGGCCGCCCAGGCGCCCCAGCCCATCCTGGGGGACAAGGTGGCGAAGGGCGAGACGGGCCTCCGGGCCGGGCGCGGGTTCTACGACTACCCGCCCGGGAGCGCCGACGCCGCGATCGCCGCGCGGGACGCGAAACTCTTCGCACTCTTGAAGGCCTTCGATCCTCCCGTCTCGCCAGTGCCGGAACGGCCCGGCGCCTGAGCGCCCGTTCGTCGCATCCAGGTCACCGGCAGCGCTCAACCGCCCAAGGCGGGCGTCCCGCCCGGCGTCTTCTTATGCCGACAGTCGGGACCGCGGCCGCCTGCGGCCGGTGCGCCCCGCGCGCCGGGGCGCACGGGGCCGCAACCGCGGCTTCAGCGTCAGGCCGCGCGCATCGTCCCACGTGGCCGGATCCTGCTGGAAGTAGGCCGCCAGGAGCTCGTACAATTCCCCGTGATCTCGCCGCATGGAGAGTGCGGTCTCGAAGAAGGCTTCGACGGCGACGGCCAGGAACTCCACGGGGTCGTGCGCGCCGTACTCATCGAGCAGCGACTCGCCGCGGAGCATCACGGGGATCTCCCGTTCGCGGATCTCGACCCAGCGGTGGGCGGCCGCATCGCCGAACCCCAGCGGAATCCCGTCGAAGCGCGTCTGCTCCAGGTCGAGCAGGTGGGCGAACTCGTGGAACCCGACATGATACGCGTCGTCGGGGTCTCGGAAGCTCTGGCACAGGGCAGGCACCGACAGGATCACGGTGCCCCAGGGGTGCGCCTGGCCGGCAAGGTCGTCGGCGCCGATCTCGTAGTCCCGGTCGAAGTCATCAGGGTACAGCAGGACCTCGTTGAGCTGCTCCCAGTCGTACGCAGGCCAGCCGAGCGACAGGGTCACGGCCGACGCCGCGACCAGGAGGCGGAGTTCCTCGGTCGCTTCGACCCCGACACCGGTGATGGACTTCTCCGTCAGGAAGATCCGCACGTCGTCCTCGAAGCGCGACCGCAGATCTTCAGGGAGGCGGTTGTAGTGGTCACACCACTCGCGCAGGAGGGTTCGCGAGGCCTCCGGTAGGGGCGTCCCGAGGGCCGCCCCGCGGGCGCGCCAGCGGGCGGCGGAGCGCCAGGCCAGGGCGCCGACCACCAGCGCCGCGAGAATGAGGCTGGTCAGGGCTCCCCACGGGCCGGCGAAGAGGCCGACCAGGGTCGCCAAGATCCCGGCGCCCAGGAGAAGGCCCGCCCAGGCGACGCGGGGAATCGGAGTCGGCACAGTGCGCATCAGCCATCCCGCCCGCGAAGCTCACCCGGTGGCACTCGCCGGTCGTGCTGCCGTCCGTACGAGTCGCACCTGAGTGTGCCGGTTCCGGGGCACCGGTTTCATTTCTTCGTCATCCGGCGCCGTGTGCGTTGCCACACGCCCGAAGCATCCCCGAGTTCGCCATCAGATGTCAATCCATAATCCCGGCCCCACTCGGCGGTGGATCTGTCTCGCCATGGAAGATTCGTCGGGGGTGGCCCCGAAAAACAGGATGCGCCCGCCCCGTGCTTGTGGTATGGGGTTGTGGCGGGTAGCGACCTCCGCAATCACTCGCCCAACGCGGGAGCAGACAACGGCATGGGCCACGACGTGGACGGGGCGCCCCGGGACGTCGCAGGGGACGCAGCAGCTTTCTATGCACGGGTGGCGGCCCTGCTCGCCGCCCGCGAGCGCGTGGCGCTCTGCGCGATCCTGCGCCGGACGGGCTCCGGACCTCGGCACGCCGGGGCCAAGATGCTGGTCCGGGAAGTCGGCGGGTCAGAGGGAACCGTCGGTGGCGGCGTCCTGGAGGTGAAGGCTGCGGCGTGGGCTCGGGAGGTTCTCCGTGACGGCCAGGCACTCTGCCGGGCGTTCGCGCTGGACCTCCAGCAGGCCTCGGACGAGGGGATGACGTGCGGGGGCGAGGTGGAGGTGCTCGTCGAATACCTCGACGGGACCGCACCGGCCGTGCGAGATTTCTTCGCCCAGGTCGCTCACCTGCTGACATGCGGCGGGCGCGGATGCCTGACCACGGCGATCTCGCGGGATGGCAGCGCGGCCGCCACGGATTACTTCCTGGTGGCCGGCGGGCGTTCCGTCGCCTCCCTGTCCCGGACCGGTCACGCCCTGCCGGAGGATCTGCTCCACGGCCCCGCCCCGACGGCCCCCCATCTCGTCGAGCGCGGGATGGTCCGTTACTTCGTGGAGCCGCTGGCGCCGCCCGTCACGGTCTACATCTTCGGCGGCGGACACATCGGAGCACGCCTCGCCCCGCTCTGCCATCTGCTGGGGTTCCGGACGGTCGTCGTGGATGACCGTGCCGAGTTCGCTGCCCGCGACCGATTCCCCCTGGCCGACGACGTCATCGCCGCACCGTCCTTCGATCGAATCCTCGACGATCTGCCCATCGGCGAGGACAGCTACGTGGTCATCGTCACCCGTGGCCACGGCGGAGATCAGGCGATCCTGCGCCAGGTCTTGCGTCGCCGGCCTGGCTACATCGGGATGATCGGGAGTCGGCGGAAGCGTGGACTGATCTTTGAGCAGCTTGCCCGCGAGGGGTTCACACCGGACGATCTCTCACAGGTCCATTGCCCCATCGGCCTTCCCGTCGGGGCCGAGACGCCCGAAGAGATCGCGGTCAGCATCGCAGCCGAGTTGATCGCCACCCGCGCCGGCCGGGGCGGAGCGGCGTAGGCCGTGGCCGCCCGCCCGGACCTCGCCGCTGTCGTCCTGGCGGCCGGGTATTCCCGGCGGATGGGCGCCTTCAAGCCCCTCCTACCGTTCGGTGCCACCACCGTCATCGAGCGCGTGATCGCCACCATCCATGAGGCGGGCGTCGAGACCATCCGCGTCGTCGTCGGGTGGCAAGCGGAGCAACTGATCCCCGTGCTGGCGCGGTGCGGAATCCCGTGGGTCAGGAACGAGGGCTTCGAGGACGGGATGTTTTCGTCGGTCCAGGCCGGCGTGCGCAGCCTCCCGTCCGGCCTCCGCGCGTTCTTCATCCTGCCCGGGGACATGCCGCTCGTGCAACCCGCCACACTCACCCGGCTCATCGCCGCATGGGATGCGCAGCCCGGCGGCGCCCTCTACCCGTGCTACCAGGGGCGTCGCGGCCACCCTCCGCTCATCGCCACCGACTACACACCGGAAATCCTCCTGGCGACCCCGTCCGCCGTTCTCCGAGAGTTCCTCGCCCGTCACGCCCAGGACGCCCGCGAGATCGAATGTGGCGATCCCGGCATCCTCATCGATCTCGACACGCCCGATGAGTATCGACAGAGCGTAGAGAAGCGGGATCTTGCCTAAGAGTCTTCCGAAGCGCGGGCCGGCTGGGCGGCATGCTCGCCTTGCACCCAGCAACCCAGGCGGATCAGCGCTTCCCCTATCCGGATCCGCCACTCAGCCTTCCGTGGGCGATGCTCGTTCCGCCGGAACCAGCCCCAGCGCGTGAGCTGCCGATCGAGCGCGGCCACCTTGCGAAACTCTTCCCGCAGCGTATAGTCAGCCGAATAGTCGTCCATGGCCATCTCCTTCCGGTGGTTCAGAGCCCCGATGCCAACGTCCCAGTCGTTTAGGCCTCCTTCGTTTCCTGTAAAGACGACGGACCCCCGACGGTCGGACGCGGCGCATCCGAAGTCTCGAAACCCCGTGATGGCGCATGTGATCACCTCCCCTCAAACGCCCTGGCGGCGCGAAAAAACAAAAACCCTGAGGCCGGAGGGCCCCAGGGCTCTGACAGGATCCGCGATAACGCTCAGTCGTTGTCTAGGCTTCTTCCCGTCCCTGCCGACACCCCTGCCCTCGTCCGACGATAGCTCGTCGTTGCGGGCAGCGCTTTACCATGAAAAGCGGCAGGAACAACACGACCGTCAACCTCCGTACGTGGAGGCACTATACCTCATCCCCATGTCAGTTCAAGCGAAATCTCCAGGACATAGCCCGGTACGCCGCAGATGGGCCGTGCGGGTCGACCAGCACCCGATAGCTTCACAAACGACCAAACGAATCGAGAGCGAGCAGGCCGCTCAAAACGGTTCAGATGCCAGGCGGTACGCGCAGGGCCGAGTGAGGCGTACTTCAGGTACGCCGCAGCGAGCACCCAAGCGGACCAACGCCGCAGATGGGCCGTTTTCAGCGGCCTGCGGCGGCCTGCTAGACGAGCACCGCGCGGTGGGTAACGCCCGCGTGGCCGAAGACCTCGCGGTACCGGGCGATCTCCTCCGGCGGACCGGTCGGCTTGGCGTCGTTGTCCGAGAGCTTGACCGCCGGCCGGCCGTTGGCTTCCGTGACCTTGCAGATCAAGCTGATGGGGTCGAGATCGATCGCGCCGCGGGGGTGGCAGGTCCGGAAGTCGTTGGTGAGGAGGGTGCCCCAGCCGAACCCGGTGCGGATACGACCGAGGAAGTGGCGGTGGAGGGCGATCGCCGTCGGACTGTCCAGCCCGTCGGAGAACAGGATCAATTTCGCGCGCGGGTCGCGGCCGCGAGCGCTCCACCAGGCGATGGCCTCTTCGCCCCCAGCAATCGGGTCCTTGGAGTCGATGCGAAGGCCCGTCCAGTCGGCGACCCAGTCGGGGGCCTGGGCCAGAAACTGGGTGGTACCGTAGGTATCGGGGAGGAAGATGAGCAACCGGCCGCCGTAGGTCTCCTGCCACCGGGCCAGGACGTCGTATTGCGACGTTCGCAGGGCGTCCGGCGTCCTCGCCAGGGTCGCCTGCACCATGGGCAGCTCGTGGCCGTGCGTGCCGATGGCCTCGATGTCATGGCGCATGGCGAGGAGCACGTTGGAGGTGCCGGTGAAAGCGGGCCCCAGCACGTCCCGGGCGGCGAGCACCGCCCATTCATGATAGAGGTAATCGTGCCGGCGTCGGGTTCCGAAATCCGCCAGCCCGGATACCCCCGCGTCTCGGAGGCCCAACAGGTTCCGCCACAGGTTCGTCTTCGCCTGTGCGTAGAGGACGTCCAGTTCGAACCGTGAGAGCCGCTGGAGCCCCTGCCGGTTGCGCAAGGTGTTCACGATGGCGAGGGCCGGGATCTCCCACAATGTGGTCTCGGCCCATTGCCCGGAAAACGTCAGCTCGTACTGGCCGTCCTTGACCGCGAGGTGGTACGCCGGAAGCTGGTAGGCCGCAAGCCAGGCAAGGAAATCCGGCCGGAACATCCCGGCTTGTCCGTAGAAGGTGTTGCCAGCCAGCCAGATCAACTCGGATTTCGTGACGCGGAGGTTGCGCGCATGATCCAGCTGCGCGCGCAGCTCCTGCTCGGGGATCACGTCGGCCAGCCGGACGGCCGTCGTCCGGTTGATCAGCGAGAAGGTGACGGGTACCGCCCGGTAGTGGAGCCAGATGAACTGCAGCATCAGGAACTTGTAGAAGTCCGTGTCGAGCAAGGACCGGACGATGGGGTCGATCCGGTAAGAGTGATTGTGGGCACGCGTGGCGAGGTCAAGCATCGGCGAGGACTCCGTCAGGTGTCGGTGGATGCATTTGACCAGCAGCCGCGCCCGCCGTCAAGGAGGATCTTACGTCGCGGATCGTGCTCGGCCCGCACGGGAAGCGATCCTTCACGCACACGCCGCATGTTCCCGGTGTGCGCCCGTCTCGGTACACGGAGGGTTTCCGGTGCAGTCTTCCTGTCCGCTCCGCGGTCGGCGCACGCCCGCCGGGGCCCCAGGGGGCTGTCTATCGCTCCTTCGGGATGCCCAAGCGTTTCGCCAGGTGGTGAAAGTTGCTCCGATGGAGTCCGAGCTCTCGGGCGGCTGCCGCCCAATTCCCCCGGTGCCGCCCCACCGCGGCGAGGACCTCCCGCCGCCGGAACGCTTCGATTCGGTCCGCCAGCGATGGAGGCGGGGCGGCACGGGTGCCCGGCGCAGGTGCTGTCGCAGACTCCGCGACAGTCCTCGGGGATTCGACGGACTCCAGGTCGAGGCGCTCCACGCCGATCAGCACGGGGCCCGCGCGTTCGGGCTGCTGGCGTGCGGCGCGCAGCACGCCGCGGCTGATGACATTCTCGAGCTCCCGCACGTTTCCGGGCCAATCGGCGCCGACCAAGCGCTCGCGGGCGTCGTCGGTCAAACGGACCGGTCCGAGCCCAAGGCGCTGCCGGCCGAGGTCGAGGAAATGTGCGGCAAGGAGCGGGATGTCCGGGCGCCGTTCGCGCAGCGGCGGGACCCGGATGGGATAGACCGCCAGCCGATGGTAGAGGTCGGCGCGGAAGCGACCCCCAGCAACCTCCGCCTCCAGGTTCCGGTTGGTGGCCGCCAGGATGCGGACGTCCACCCGCAGTGCCCGGTCCGACCCGACCCGCTGGATCTCGCCCTGCTCGATGGCCCGCAGCAGCTTGGGCTGCAGACCGAGCGGCAGCTCGCCGATCTCATCCAAGAAGAGCGTCCCGCCGTCCGCAATCTCGAACTTGCCCGCGCGGTCGCGAGTGGCCCCGGTGAACGCACCGGCGACATGCCCGAACAACTCGCTCTCGGCGATGGATTCCGGCAGCGCGGCGCAGTTGACCTGGATCAGCGCTTCGTCTCGCCGAGGCGAAGCGTCGTGGATCTGGCGCGCGACCAATTCCTTCCCGACACCGGTCTCGCCGGTGATGAGCACCGCGAGGTCCGAGCGGGCGACGAGGTGGATCTCGTCGAGCAGTCGGCGCGTGGCCGCGCTGGCGCCGAGGAACTGGCCGCCGCTGGACAGCCCCGCGCTGCGCTGAAGCTCCCGCGCCACCTGGCCCCGCCGCTCCGCGGTCCGCTCCAGGGCCTCGATCAGGCCCGTCGTCCGCATGGCGGCGCCCGCCAGCGCGCCGAGTGTCACGAGCACCCAGGGGTCGAGCCGATCGAACGCGTGCGGGTCCAGCGCATCCGCCGTGAGCGCGCCGACAACCTGCGCCCCTTCCATGAGGCGGCAGCCGAGACATGCGTGCACCCGCTCCAGCGCCCGCGCGTCCGCCTGCAAGAGGCCGTCGAAGGGATCGGCGAGCGGACTGTCCGTCGCGAAGCGGACCGGTTCGGCCGATTGCAGGATGAGGTCGAGCCGCGGATGGTCGCGTCGAGGGAACCGCCGGACCAGTGCTTCCTCGACCAATCCCCGTGCGGCCACCGGAACCAAGTCGTCCCCTTGCAGTCGGAGCAGGCACGCGGCATCGCACGGAATCGCGCGCGTCACCGCCTCGAGCAGCCGGGCATACCGATCCGTTCCGGCCAGCGATGCCGTCAAGTCCCGGGCGATTTCCAGCAATGCCTCGAGCTCTCCTGGAAGTTGTCTCATAGATAACTCCGTAGTAATAGATACAACACTTCATAGTTGTTGATAATTATAACAAGAAAAGCAACTACCTGTAAATGAAGGATTAATTCCATGGCACTCGCAATGCTTATCTCCTCTGGCAAGGAGGATGAAGCCATGAACGCTCAAACCGTCACGCTCGCCGATCTCGCCGTCACCCGCCCCGGAGCCACCCGTGTGTTCCTCGCAAACGGCCTCGACTTCTGCTGCGGCGGTCGCCGGCCGCTGACGGAGGCCTGCGCCGAGAAGGGGCTCAACCCCGAGACGATCCTTCAGGCCATCGCGGTCGCCGATCAGGACGGCGGAGACCTCACCCGCTGGGCCAACCGCTCCGTTGCGGAACTGGTGGACTTCATCGTGAACCACTATCACGCGCGCCTCCGCACCGAGATTCCGGAGCTGATCTTGCTCGCGGACAAGGTCGAACAGGTTCACGCCGACAAGGCGTCCTGCCCGCGCGGCCTCACGGCGCTTCTCCACACCATGCACGCCGCCGTGCTCGACCACCTGGCAAAGGAAGAGCAGATCCTCTTCCCGATGATCCGGGCCGGACGGGGCCACGGGGCCGGCGGGCCGATCCACGTCATGGAGCAGGAGCACGAGGACCACGGCCGGTCCCTCGCCCGGCTCCGTGCGCTCACCGCCGATCTCACCGCTCCGCCCGAGGCCTGCCCGACCTGGCGGGCACTCTACCTGCGCCTGGGACGCCTGGCCGACGAGCTGATGGAGCACATTCACCTGGAGAACAACGTGCTCTTTCCCCGGGCCCTATTCGAGTGATACCTGAGTCGAAGAGGAGAACAACATGCCCCGCACCACAAAACACTGGCTGGTCTTCGGAGGCACGCTGCTGGTCGCCTTCCTGATCCTTGGATTCTTCGGCCGGGAGGTGTACCGCCAGGCCCCGCCGATCCCCACGAAGGTTGTGACCCCGGCCGGCGCCGTCCTGATGACCCGGGACAGCATCCTGGACGGGCAGCAGGTCTGGCAATCCACGGGCGGGCAGCAGATGGGCACCGTCTGGGGTCATGGGGCGTACCAGGCTCCGGATTGGTCGGCCGACTGGCTGCATCGCGAGGCGCTGGCCCTGCTGGACGTCTGGGCCGAAGCGGAGGGCGCGCCGGGCTTCGCCGCGCTGCCCCTCGACCGGCAGGCCGTCTTGCGCGAGCGGCTGCGGGGCGAGATGCGACGGAACACGTATGATCCGGCGACGGGGAACGTCACGATCTCCGCCGAACGGGCGAAGGCCGTTACCCGGGTCGCCGCCCATTACAAGGCGCTCTACGGCGGCGATCCGTCCCTGCGGAAGCTTCGCGAGGACTATGCCATGCAGGAGGTGGCGGTCGGCGATCCGGTTCGGCTGGACGTCCTTGCGCACTTCTTCTTCTGGACGAGCTGGGCGGCGACCACCGAGCGGCCCGACAGCACGGTGACCTACACCAATAACTGGCCGCACGAACCCTTGGTAGGGAACCGGCCGACGGGCGCCAATATCCTCTGGACCGTGATCAGCATCACCGTGCTGCTGGCCGGGGTGGGCGCCGTGGTGTGGTGGATGGCGTTCCGGGGCGACGCGGAGGAACCGGTCACGCCGCCCGCCGAGGACCCGATGAGCGGCCTCACCCTGACGCCATCGATGCGGGCCGTCGCCAAGTACGTGGCCGTGGTGGCCGGGCTATTCCTGGTGCAGGTGGGGCTGGGCATACTGACCGCCCACTACACCGTGGAGGGGCAGGCCTTCTACGGCTTCCCGCTGGGGCAGTATCTGCCCTACAGCCTCACCCGGACGTGGCACATCCAGACGGGGATCTTCTGGATCGCGACGGCCTTCCTGGCCGCCGGCCTCTTTCTGGCTCCGGCCGTCGGGGGGCGGGAGCCCCGGTTCCAGCGCCTGGGCGTGAACGCCTTGTTTGGCGCGCTCCTCCTGGTCGTGGTCGGATCCCTCGCCGGCGAGTGGCTGAGCATTCAGCAGAAGCTCAGCCTGAACGCGGGCTTCTGGTTCGGCCACCAGGGGTACGAGTACGTGGATCTGGGCCGCGCCTGGCAGATCGCCCTGTTCGCGGGTCTGGTGCTGTGGCTGGGCCTGATGCTGCGGGGGCTGTGGCCGGCCCTCCGAACCAAGGACACCGCGCGGCCCCTGGTCCTGATGTTCACCGGGGCGAGCGCGGCCATCGGCCTCCTGTACGCGGCCGGCTTCTTCTTCGGCGCCCGGACGCACCTCTCGGTCATGGAGTACTGGCGCTGGTGGGTGGTCCATCTCTGGGTCGAGGGCTTCTTCGAGGTCTTCGCCACAGCGGCCCTGGCCTTCATCTTCGCCAAGATGCAGCTGATCAGGCCGGCCAGTGCCGGCACCGCCGTGATCGCCTCGAGCAGCCTGTACCTGTTCGCCGGGATTCCGGGGACGTTCCACCATCTCTACTTCAGCGGGACGCCGACGCCCATCATGGCGGTGGGCGCGAGCTTCAGCGCCCTGGAGGTCGTACCGCTCGTGCTCATCGGGATGGAGGCGTACCGGACCAGCCGGCTGCAGGTCGCGGCCCCCTGGATGCGCCGCTATCGCTGGCCGATCCGGTTCTTCGTCGGCGTGGCCTTCTGGAACCTGGTGGGCGCCGGCCTCTTCGGTTTCATGATCAACCCGCCGCTCGCTCTCTACTATATGCAGGGGCTGAATACCACCCCCGTCCACGGCCACGCCGCCCTCTTCGGCGTCTACGGCCTGCTCGCGCTCGGCCTGGTCCTGGTCGTTGCGCGCCATCTCACCCGCGAGCGGCCCTGGCGCGAGCGCTGGCTGGGCGCGTCCTTCTGGGCGATGAACGTCGGTCTGGCGCTCATGATCGCGCTGAGCCTCCTTCCGGTTGGACTGGCCCAGACCTGGGCGAGCGTGGAGCACGGCCTCTGGTACGCGCGAAGCGCGGACTTCCTGCAGCTCCCCTGGATGGTCACGCTGCGGTGGCTCCGGATCGTCGGCGACACCGTGTTCCTGGCGGGTACACTCGCGCTGGTCTGGTTCCTCCTGGGCCTCTGGCTCGGTTGGAGCTACGAGCCCCAGCAACAGAAAGTGACAAGCTGGTCGGGAGGTTCGGCCCAGCCGTCCGCAGTCTCCTGACGTCCCCTCTCCTCGACGAACGCCGCCCGAGCGCGTTACGGCTCGGGTGGCGTTCGGTTTATCCTCTTCGACCCGACAGCCCCCAATGTCATCCGGGCGGAAGTCCAATCCCCTGTCTTTCGGGACGAGATCCGGAGGCGCATTCCGCCCTCGCTCAGGCTCTCACCATGTGAGGGGTGGCGCCAAGCCGTTTTCAAAGAATAACTTGACCGGAGAAATTCCGGAAACGGCATAAGGATGCTGAAAGACCCGTTTTTTCCCAGGCTGCTCAAAAAGGCCCAGATGCAAGGCGGCACGCCGGAGGCCGGGGTACCCAGCGCAGCTGGGTCCAGGCGTACTGGGGGTACGCCGCAGCGAGCGGCGAGGCGCTCCAACGCAGCAGATGGGCCTTTTTCAGCAGCCTGCTACCGCTTTCGCGCGATTGTGCCGCTGACCACGAGGCACACCGCCATGGCCCAGAACACCGGGGTCATGCCGAGTGCCCCACCGAGCGCCCCGAAGAGCAGCGGCATCCCGGTCTGGCTCATGTTGATGATCAGCGAACGCACGCCGATGGCTTCGGCGGCGCGGCCCGGCGGCGCCTTGGCGGAGAGCAGCGACATGATCATCGGCTGCGCGCCGCCCAGGCCCATGCCGAGAACGAACGCGAACGTCAGCAAGAGCGGCATGCCGTGGACCAGCGGGAACGCGAAGTAGGTCGTGCCCGCCGACAGCATCGCGACGATCAGCATCCGCCACTCGCCGACGCGGTGCAGGAGCAACGGCACCATCAGACGCACGACAAAAATCGCCGCGCCGAAGGCGCCGAGAATCATGCCGATCTCCGTCGCCGACAGGCCGATCTGCGAGCCATGGATCGGCACCACGAACGTGAACAAGTCCCAGGCCGGCGACAGCACGCCGCTCGCCAGGAACACGTAGCGCAACGTGCGGTTCCTGAACAAGTCGCTCAGGCGCGGTTTCTCGCCGGTCGGCTCAGGAGCTTGATGTCGTGGGATCTCCACGCGCCGGGCGAGCAATCCGACCAGCGTCAGCAGCGCGAAGCCTCCGAGCAGCAGGAACGTGCGGCGGTGCCCGATCCAGTCGATCGCAAAGCCGGCGATCATCGGCCCGAGAAAACCAGACGTGGAAAACCCAAGCGCGAGCAGGCTGTAATTCATGGCACGGTCCTGCGGCGGGCCCATCCCGCCCGCCATGTGGTTGACCGCGATATGAACCAGCATGAACCCCGAGCCGACGAGACAGCTCACCAGAAACAGCATTTCGAGCCGCGGCACGAGGAAGGCGAGCGCAATGCCGCAGATGACGGATGCGGTGCCGGCCAGGAGCGGCCGGCGCACGCCGATGTGGTCGATGATGCGTCCCGCGTGCACCGAGAACAGCGTCGGCAGCAGGGCGAGCAGCGAAAGGATCAAGCCGACCGTGAATGGTGAGGCGTGCAGGCTGAGCGCGAACAGCGACAGGTTGACGCGGACGCCGGCAAACGCGGCGTGCAGGGAAAGCGCAAGCAGCACCGTGAAACGAAGATTGTCGAGCGGCATCAGCGGCTGTCGGATTGCGATCCTTGTTCTTGGCGCAGTGGAGCGTTTTGGCGGCGGCCTTGATCACCTCCCCGGGCGCGGCGCTCGCTCCACTCCGCCAGCCGATAGACATGTACGTTCGGGGCCGCCGCCCCGATTGCGCAGGCTCGTCCGTACCGCAGACCGCGCCCGCGTGTCAAGGAAAACCGCCGGGACTGAAACTGGCGACGGTCCGGATGGAACGCCCCTCCGTGCTCGCAACACCACGTTGGCGGGACGGTGGTCTGGCGCTGCGGGACCCTGTGTGCTCCAGAGTAAGCCTGGTAAGCATCTGCATCGCGTCAGGGCGTCTCATCCGTCCATCCTTTCCTGTTGACAACAGATTCGAGCCCGCCGGATACTCACCCCATCCCTGAACCGCGCGCCAGAAACAGCGCTGTTGGGATTCGCCTGGGGACGTGGGCCGGCTCCCGGGCGGCAGCAAACCGGCCTTGCCCAAGCCTTCCGTCCGACCTGTGTGATCGAAGAAAGGGGGAGCCAATGACCGCATTCGCCAACCTGGTCAAGGGGGTCGCCTTGTCTCTGCTCATCATGGCCGCCGGGGCCGCGCACGCGGCAACATATGTCTATGTGTCGAACGCCGAGGACAGCAACATCGGGATGTACACGATGGAGAGCGACGGCACGATGAAGCAGGGAGCCTTTGTGGAGGCGGGCAAGCTGGTGATGCCGATGAGCGTCAGCCCGGACAAGCGGTTCCTCTTCGCCGCGGTCCGCACAAAGCCCTACACGGCGATCACCTACGCGATTGACCGCAAGACGGGCGCGCTGAAGCAGGTGTCGAAGGGGACGCTCATCGAGAGCCACCCATACATCTACGCCGACAAGACCGGCCGGTGGCTCCTCGGCGCGTCCTACGGCGGCCACCTGGTCACCGTCAACCCCATCGGCAAGGACGGCAAGGTGGGCGCGGAAAACCAGGTGATCCCGACCGCTCGCAACGCGCACGCCATCATCACCGACAAGACCAACAAGTACGCGTTTGTGCCGCACCTCGGCACCGACCAGATCTTCCAGTTCCGCTTCGACGCAAAAACCGGCAAGCTGACGTCGAACACTCCGGCGACCGTCCAGATCAAGGCCGGGTACGGCCCCCGCCACATCATCATCTCCGGCGACAACAAGTTCGCGTACCTGCTGAACGAACTGACGGCCAAGGTGACCACGCTGTCGCTTGACCAGAAGACGGGCCTGCTCAGCGAGGTGAGCGAAGCCTCGGCGCTACCGCCGGACTCCAAGCTGAAGCCGGGCGTACCGCGCGTCCCGGCAGGGCAGGGTGAGGCGCCGCGCGACGTGTCGAACGACATCTGGGCCTCCGACCTGCACCTGACACCCGACGGCAAGTTCCTGTACGCCGCCGAGCGCACCAGCAGCACGCTCGGCGCGTTCAGTGTCGACGCGGCCACCGGCAAGCTGACGTATCTGTCGAGCACGCCGGTCGAGAAGCAGCCCCGGGGCTTCCGCATCCACCCCAATGGCAAGTTCATGGTCGTCAGTGGCCAGCAGTCGGACACGATCTCCGTCTTCGCGATCGAGGCGAGTGGCGCGCTCAAGCTCCTGAACAAGTATCCGACGGGCAAGGACTCGAACTGGGTGGAGATCGTCAGCTTCGCCCAATAAGGAGGTTGCCTTGTCAGCGCGCATCACGACTCGGGGCACCGCGCACGCGGCGACCTATGTCTATGTGTCGAACGCCGAAGACGGCGACATCGGGATGTACACGATGGAGAGCGACGGCACGTTGAAGCCGGGGGGGCGCGTCGAGGCGGGCAAGCTGGTGAGGCCGATGAGCGTCAGCCCGGACAAGCGGTTCCTCTTTGCCGCGGTCCGCGCCAAGCCCTACACGGTGGTCACCTACGCGATCGACCGCAAGACGGGCGCGCTGAAGCGCGCTCTCGGAGGGACCGCTCGCCGAGAGTCTCCCTTACATCCACGTGGACAAGACCGGGCGGTACCTCCTCGGCGCGTCCTACGGCGGCCACCTGGTCAGCGTCAACCCCATCGGCAAGGACGGCCAGGTGTCCGAGCCACTGCAGGTGATCCCCACGGCCCGCAATGCACACTCCATCATCACCGACAGAACCAACCGCTTCGTCTACGTGCCGCACCTCGGCACCGACCAGATCTTCCAGTTCCGCTTCGACGCGAAGACCGGCAAGCTGACGGCGAACACGCCGCCGGTCGTCCAGATGAAGGCCGGGACCGGCCCGCGTCACATCATCATCTCCGGCGACAACAAGTTCGCGTACCTGCTGAACGAACTGACGGCCACGGTCACCACCCTGTCGCTCGACCAGAAGACGGGCCTGCTCCGCGAGGTGAGCGAGGCATCGGTCCTGCCGCCGGACAGCAAGCTCCAGCCGGGCGCGCCGCGCGGCCCGGCCGGGGAGGGTCAGACGCCGCGCGACGTGTCGAACGACATCTGGGCCTCCGACCTGCACCTGACACCCGACGGCAAGTTCCTGTACGCCGCGGAGCGCACCAGCAGCACGATCGGCGCGTTCAGCGTCGACGCGGCCACCGGCAAGCTCACCTATCTCGCGAGCACGCCGATCGAGAAGCAGCCGCGCGGCTTCCGCATCGATCCCAATGGCAAGTTCATGGTCGTCAGCGGTGAGCTGTCGGACACGATCTCGGTCTACGCGATCGAGGCGAACGGCGCGCTCACGCTGCTTGAAAAGTACCCGACGGGCAAGGATTCGAACTGGGTGGAGATCGTCAGCTTCGACTAAGCCGTTGTCAAAGAATTAGTTGAGCGGAGACATTCCGAAACGGCATAAGGAGCCGTAACGAAATAGAAAGAGATGTATAGGTTATTTCGTAACGGCTCCTAACAGGAGATCCACCATGTTCATCGTCACCAATCGCGATGTTGATGAATCACGGACCGACCTCGAAGCCTTGAAGTCGTGTCCGAATGCTCTTGGGCCGAACGAACTCCGTCTTGCCGAGGCTACGCGGACCGGGCGGACGTGGCGCGTCAGACTGTTACCCAACGAGATCACCGACGCGATGGCGGCGGAGGTGGGCCTCGTACCGGAGATCGATCCGCAGACGAACCAGCCCAAGCCGATCTTCGCGAGCCGCTACGTCGCTCGCAGGGTGCTGGCGCGCGTGAATCCGGCGATGACCGGCGGTACCGCGAAGGGTCGGAATTTGCTGTTCTTCGTGCACGGCTTCAACAACGATGTGAAGGCGGTGCTGGATCGCGCGGAGCAGTTGGAGAAGAACTACGGCGTGGAGGTCATTGCATTCACCTGGCCGGCCAACGGCGGCGGTGCGCACGGCGTGGTGAGCTACAAGAGCGACAAGCGGGATGCCCTTGCGTCGACCGGAGCGCTCGATCGCTGTTTCGGGCGAATGCAAGAGTATCTGCAGGAGATCCACGACGAGCACGTGCGTCGCGTTGAGCGCGAGGCGAATCTGCGTTTTCCCAACGACGCCGAAAAGTGGGATCGGTTCTTCAGTGCGCAAGCGGAGCGCTGGTGTCCGTTCAGCGTGAACATGATGCTCCATAGTATGGGCAACTACCTCTTCAAGCATCTACTGCAATCGTCAGTCTACCGCGGGAATGTGCTCCTATTTGACAACGTTGCACTGGTGGCGGCCGACACGAACAATGAGGAACACGCGGAGTGGGTCGACCGCATCCAGTGTCGGGGGCGCATTTTCATCACGATCAACGAACAGGACGGTGCCCTCCTTGCGTCGCGCATGAAAATGGGCGAAGAACAGAAGGTGCGCCTTGGGCACTACCCGTATCTACTCACCTCCCAGCGCGCGGTGTACGTTGACTTCACAACAGAAGCACACGTAGGCGACTCGCATGCCTATTTCGAGGGCGCAGTCCTGAAGAACGAGCGCATCCGCCGGTTCTTCGACGAGGCGTTCAACGGCGCGGCCGCCGAGCGGCGGCTGCATTACGACGTTGCGCGCAACATGTACCGGTTCCGGTGAAGCGCGACAGGGCGGAGAAACGCGAGTCAGGAAGGGAGACCGTGGCGCATTGTGGACCTGCCACCGGCGTCACCGGTGAGAAGGCGCATAAGTGAGACTCTTTCAACGCCCCGCATGACCGTCCTGCACGACGCGCACGACTCGTCTCATCCCGAATGACTCCGGAACACGGGGAGCACCATGTCTGAGAATACGTTGCGAGACCCTTCCGCCGGGGATGCCCCACTGCGCGGCGACATTCGCCGCCTTGGGAATCTCCTGGGGAACGTCATCCGGGAGCAAGCGGGCAGCGCGCTGTTCGAGACGGAAGAACGGATCCGGAATCTGAGCAAGGACCTCCGGCAGACCTTTTCCCTGGAACGGGAGGCGGAGATGGCCTGCCTGACCGAGGGTCTCGACCTGCCGACCTCCAGCCAGATCATCCGGGCATTTACCACCTTCCTGCAGCTCGTCAACGTGGCCGAGCAGATTCACGAGACCCGAAAGCTCCGGCAGGACGAGCTCGCGGCTCCGGCTGGTTCCCGGCCCGGGTCGCTCGACCATGCGGTGGCGCACTGCCGCCGCGCCGGCGTCGCCGCCCAGGATCTCCAGGCGCTGCTTCACACCTTGGACATCACGCTGGTCCTCACCGCGCATCCGACGGAAGCCAAGCGGCGGAGCATTCTGGAGAAGACCCAGCGGATCTCCGGACACCTGGCCGCCCTGGACCAGCAGCTCCTGACGGTTCGGGAGCAGGAGATGGCTGGAGGACGACATCCTCGCGGACATCACCGCCATCTGGCAGAGCGATGAAGTCCGGCGCCGGCCGCCGACGGTCCAGGACGAGGTCCGCAACGGCCTGTTCTACTTCGACGAAGTCCTGTGGGAGGTGCTGCCCCGGATCTATCGCGATCTGCGACATGCCCTGCGGAGACATTACCCCGAGACGACGTTTCGCATCCCCCCCTTCTTCCGGCTCGGCTCGTGGATCGGGGGCGATCGGGACGGGAATCCCCACGTCACGCTGGAGACCACCTGGGAGACGCTGCGGCTGCACAAGGATCTCGCGTTGCGGAAGCACCGAGCCGGGGTCGAGCGCCTCGGTGCGGCGCTCAGCCAGTCGCAAGGACAGGTCGGGGTGGAGGAAGACTTGCGTGCGTCGGTGGAAGCCGACGAGGCGCGACTCGGCCTGATGGAGGCGCGGGCGGACTCGCGGAACGAGTCCGAGTGGTATCGGCGCAAGCTGCGCTGCATGGGCCGGCGGCTGGACGCGTCGCGGCTCGCCAACGCGCGGCTCGCCGGAACGCCCGGCCCTGCCGGGGACGCGTGGCCGTACGCCCAGGCCGCGGAACTCCTGGCCGACCTGGCCCTGATCCATGGGAGCCTCGCCGCCAACCGCGGCGCACGCCTCGCGGAGGGGATCGTCCAGGCCATGATGGACCAGGTCAGCGTCTTCGGCTTCCATCTGGCGCCCCTCGACATCCGGCAGGATGCCGCGGCGCTCCGCGCGACCGTCGCGGAGATTGCGCTGGCGGTCGGCCTGACGGACCGGGATCTCCGCTCGCTCGACGAATCGGAACGGCAAGCGCTCCTCACGCGCGAGCTGGAGACGCCGCGCCCCTTGATTCCGCCGTTTGCCCGGTGGAGCGCGACCACCACGGACACCATCGAGCTCTTTCGGATCATCCGACGTGCCCAGACCGAGGTGGCGCCCGCGGCAGTCACCGCCTTCATCATCAGCATGACCGAGCAGCCCAGCGACGTCCTGGCGGCCCTGCTGCTGGCCAAGGAGGCCGGCCTCGTCACACGGGAGACCGGCGGGGTCGAAAGTCGGCTGGATCTGGTGCCCCTCTTCGAGAAGATCCACGTCCTCCGCGCCGCCCCGCACATCATGGACGCGCTGTACGCCAATCGGGCGTATCGGGCGCATCTCGCAGGCCGCGGGGGGATTCAGGAGGTGATGCTGGGATACTCCGACAGCAGCAAGGACGGCGGCTACCTCACCTCGAACTGGGAGCTGTACGTGGCACAGCAGGGGCTGGCGGCGTCGGCCCAGTCGCAGGGCGTGAAGCTCCGGATCTTCCACGGCCGGGGCGGGACGGTGGGCCGCGGCGGCGGACCCATGCACGAGGCGATCCACGCCCAGCCGCGCGGGAGCGTGGGCGGGAAGATCAAGATCACCGAACAGGGGGAGATGATCCACTACAAGTACGGGGATGCCCAGGTGGCGATGCGCAATCTGGAGCTGGTCGCGTCATCGGTCCTGGAGACCAGCACCGGCGCGTACGAGGCGTCCGCCGTCGCTCCCGCCTGGCCCGCCGTGATGGCCGATATCTCCGACCGGGCGCACCGGGCCTACCGGGCGCTGGTGGTCGAGGACCCCGACGCGTTCCAGTACTTCGAGGAGGCGACCCCGGTCCAGGAGATCAGTCGGCTGAATATCGCGTCGCGGCCCGCTCGGCGGCATGGTACAAGCGGCTTCGAGGACCTGCGGGCGATTCCGTGGGTGTTCGCCTGGGTCCAGAGTCGCCACTACCTCCCCGGCTGGTACGGCATGGGCACGGCCCTCAAGAGCTTCCTGTCGGAGAATCCCGCGGAACACCTGTCGCTCTTGCGCACCATGTACCGCCAATGGCCGTTCTTCACCCGGGTGATCGAGAATGCCCAGATGACCATGGAAAAGGCGGACATGGGGATCGCCCACCGGTACGCGTCCCTGGTACAGGATCCCGCCGTGGGCGCCCGGATCTTCGAGCGCATCCGGTCCGAGTACGAGACCTGCCGCGAGGTGCTCCTGGGCATCACCGAACAGGTGGAGCTCCTGGACAACGACCCGGGCCTCCAGCGGTCGCTGCGCCTGCGGAATCCCTACGTGGACCCGCTCTCCTACATCCAGGTGAGCCTGCTCCGGCGGATGCGCGCGCTGCAGGGACCGGACGGGGCGGAGGCGAACGCCGAGACCATGGCCGCCCTGCGCCGGCCGCTCCACCTCACCATCAACGGCATCGCCACCGCCATGCGCTCCACCGGATGATCCCATCCCGGGGCCACAGCGTAGGCCAGCCAAGCGCCGGCCAGGAGGGCGACTGTTATTCGAATAATGCAGCGTCCCCTCAAACTGCACAATCTCATGGGAGCCAACATGCCAACGGCGTATTTCGTCTTGGGCACGGGGTTGATGCTTTTCGTGGGGAGGATTGTCGTCGCCCGTTTCGCGCCTCCGACGACCTGGGTGGGGCGGGTGATCCGCACAGTCTCCCCGGCGGGGCTGGCGTTCATGACGCTAGCTCTCGGGGGTCTTGCGGTCCTGCAGGACGTGCGGACGGTCGAGCGGCACGTCGTCGCGGTGGTGTCCATGTTGATGGTCATCCCCCTCTGCGTCATGCTCGTGGCCCTGTTCGGCAGGTCCTTCGTCGAGGCGATGGGGACTCCGTGGCTGCTCTTCCTCATTCCACTTGCCTGCGACTTCTTGCCCAACGTGTCAGGGCCGCATAATCCCTTACGTAATCTGTCCGGCTTCGATCCACGATCCGGCCTCAGCCACCTGGCCATACTCGGACTCTTGACTGGCATCCTGGTTGTCCCCTTGTCCATTCTTGGATGTGGGCTCCATTACGTCAGTCGCAAGGTCCGCGCGCGCCAGTGGACGTGGAGTGTTGTACGGGGTCTCATGTGGGGATGTGCGAGTGCGGGAGGGGGGTATTTTGCGCTCCGGTCGAAAGTACTGGCCGACATCACGTACCATCAGGACTACACCGTGCTCTGGGCGATTCTCGGGGTGTCCGTGGTGGTCGCCGGACTCGGGGGCCTGAAGCGCAGGCCGCGGGCTGTGGTGCCTCGCGGAATCCAGTCCGAGGGAGTCGTGGCCGGTGCGGCATCGGAGGGAGCGCACGGAACGGACGCGACCGCCATTGGTAACGGCGAGTTGGGGACACACACGGTGTCCGACGGGGCTCGCGCGGGCAGGCGGCGCATGGTTGGCGGCGCGAAGGTCGGCTTGGCGCTGATCTGTCTGTATGTGGCCTTTCTCGGGTCGATCCTCTTTGGCCACTCGATGTGGGTGGCTTTTCATCACGCCGTGGGGACGGACACCAGCGAACTGGTGGGGCACGCGCTGCTTTATGGGCTTCCCGTCCTCATTGGGCTCGCCGGACTGGCAACGGGTATCCAGAAGCGGCGGCCGGGCATCGGGATCCTCGCCTTGCTCACGATGCCGATCGGCTTCTTCTTTGCCCTCGGTGCGGAAGACAGGCGGGCCGTGAACGCCGATACGGTCGCTCCGCCCGTCATCAGAACGAGACCGATCGGGGTGACGGTTCTCGGGTGGGCCCTGATTGTATCGTCGGCGATCCGGCTCGCGCTCATTCTGACGCGTGGCATCTTCAGGAACTATGCCCTTTCCATGGTGAGCACCAGTGTGATGCCGGTCACCTTCTCCGGAATGATGGATGCGCAGTGGATGCGCTCCGTCATGAACGTATGGCCGTTCAATGTGTTTGGCATGATCGTATTTGCATATGCATCAATCTTCGTGGCTTTTGTGACTGGCGTGCTCTTGCTCCGCGGGGTCGGATGGGCCAGATGGTTCTACCTTGGCTGGGGCGCATTCGGCATTCTGACCGCGTTTCACGCGCAGTATTATCCTCGAGGCTACGTCGTCCTGGGCTTGCTTCTCTACGTGTCGTTCGCAATCGTCCTCCTGCGGAAGAACAGCGCGGACTTCTTTTCAAGGCGGTAGCAATGTGGGCACAGAGCGCCGATTCTCCTTGGCTCCGCGTCAGGAATCGCTTGAAAGGTGTTTCGACGTGCGGGTGCGGTCTGTTCGATAGAATCTCACTTAAGGTGATGAACATGGCAACGTCCGAGGTGACAACCACCAAGCAACAAGGTGACGAAGGTGGGAGCGTCCCCTATTACGATTACAAATTCGCTCGGTATGCGACACAGGACAAACCGCGGAAAGCATGGCAACTGGGGCGGGGACTTGATCGCGGATCACTGTTTGCTGTAATTGCCAACGTCCCCTAGTTTTCTTCCCACCCATGGAGGCACTCGTTCATTTCTGAGCTCGTTTGTCTCGAAGGATCGTGGGCAGAACAACATCTGGGTGTCACGGATCACTTGGCATCTGTCAATTAGGGCTATACCGCGAAGCCGAACATCCGCGGCACAAACAGAATCAGCTCCGGAATATACGTTATTAAGAACAGTACGGTTATCTCCGCCACCAAGAAAGGAAATATCTTGGAAACAACATTTTCAAAAGAGGTCTTGGCAATGGGCGCAACCACGAAGAGACAGACGCCCAAGGGCGGGGTCGCGAGTCCGATGTTTACGTTCACCAATACAACCAGCGCAAAATGCAGGGGATGAATCCCATATTGAATGGCGATGGGAATCAGAATCGGCGCAAGCAGAATGACATTGGCGCCTGTTTCCATGATCATTCCCATAAACAGCAGGAAAATGTTCACGATCAGCAGAAAAACGTATTTATCGGTGGAAATGGTCATGAACACTTCCGCGATCTGCTGCGGCAGGGCTTCGATCGACATCATGAGACCGAACAGCTCTCGCCGCAGCAATAATCAACAGAATTGCTCCGGAAGTGATGGCGCCCTCCTTGAGACTGTCGATCAGGTCCCTTAGGGTAAGCTGCTTGTAAATGAAGAAGCCGACAATGAACGCATACGCACAGGCGATGGCGGCCGCCTCGGTCGGCGTGAATTGTCCGCTGAGAATCCCCCCGACAATGATCACCGGCATCATCAGGGCCAACAGCGCGTTTCGGATGATGCTGACGGACTCCTTCAGCGTGTAGCCTGTCGTACGTCGGGGATGCTTGTCTTTAATCGCATAATAGATTGCCACGATCATCAGCGAGACGGCGATCATGATGCCCGGCATGAAACCCGCCATGAAGAGCGCCCCGATCGAGTCTCCCGTGATGGACCCGTAAATCACCATGATGATACTGGGCGGGATAATCGGTCCCATGATGGAAGCGGCAACCGTCAACGCGGCGCTGTACGAAGGCGTATATCCTTCTTCCTTCATGGCCGGGATGAGAATGCCGCCGATTGCAGCCGCATCCGCCACCGCGGCCCCGGTGATACCGGCGAAGATCATGCTGGATATGATATTGACCTGGGACAGGCTTCCCGGGAGTCTGCCGACGATCAGATTGGCAAAATTGATCAGGTCCCGGGTAATGCCGGTACGGTTCATCAAAATCGAAGCAGATATGAAAAACGGGATCGCCAGCAGAATGTAGCTGTCGGCCCCGTTAAACAGCGTCTGGCCGATTACGGTCAACGGAATGTTGCTGAAGAAAACCAGGTAGCCCAGTGGGATGAGTCCCAGTATGAAGGCGATCGGCACGCCCATGAGCATCGTTACTACAAAGGTGATTCCAATATAGGTCAATACCATCTTTTCTCCTACTCTTCGCTTCTGCTCAGGATATACTCCTCAACGCCGTTTTTCGCGGTCGCGGCGCCGACGATATAGTAAAGCATGTGAACGATCATGAAAAAACAACCCAGCGGCAGGTTGAATTTCACATACGCCATGGGAACCTGGATGATGCCTCCCATCTGCCTGAAAGAGCCGAGGGCCGCCAGCAATCCGAACCAGAAGAAGTACGCCAGCGACACCAGCACAAGCACATTGGCGATGACCGTAATATATTTGATCAATGCCGTGCTTTTCAGGCATTTCAGAAAAAAGACCACGCCGACATGCGCGCCCCTTTTAAGCACCACGCTGGCGCCGACGAAGGCAATCCCGATGAGAAACCAGCGGGACAGTTCCTCCGCCCAGGAGAGGGAGTTCCCCAGCAATCGATAAGTGATTCCGAGCAAGGCCAGGAAGGTTACAATGGATATATATACTGTCACCAGCACCAGCGCGATCCTGTCGGCAACATCGCTGGCTTTTCTCAAGAAATCGACGACAGGGTTGAGATGATTCGCACCCATTTTGCTTTGGCCCTTCGCATGATGCATCTTTCGAATTGCACCCAATCCCCCTCTAGGCGATGGCGAGGGGGATTGGGTTGTACAAATTACGGCGCTGGATTATTTATATCCTAAAGCGATTTCCGCTTCTTCAACCGCGCTGAAGAAAGAGTCAACCGTTTCCGGACCGATCTTTTCCTTGAGGTATGCAACCACCGGCGGTTTGGCCGTATCCTGGAACTTCTTGAGCTCGGCCGGCGTCGGTTTGTATATTTTCAACTTGGCGGCCACTTTGGCAAGATCTGTCACCCTTGTTTTGAATGCCTCGGCAGCCCGGTCGGCCCTTGCCCCGTGCAATCCGCCCATCTTCAGGACATGTTTCACCCCCTCGGGGAAACTGTTGAATTTCGCCGTATTGATCACCAGCATGTCCTCGCTCCAGGTGTGACCGTCGAGGGTCAGATACTTCTGCACTTCATGAATCTTACCCAACTCAATGATGGAGATGGGGTTTTCCTGACCATCCACGACACCAGTTTGAAGTGCGGTGTAAAGTTCCGCCCAGGCGATCGGGACGGCATTGCCTCCCAGCGCCTCTACCATCTTTACATATATGGGAGACTGCATGACCCGTAATTTAAGCCCTTTCAAGTCGGACGGTTGACGGATTTCTCGTTTGTTGTTGGTAAAGTTTCGGACGCCGTTCTGTCCCATCCCCAGATAGGTAATGCCGACGGTTTTCTCCATATCGGCCATGAGATTCTTCCAGAATTTGCTGTTGTCAAAAACCCACCAGGCGATTTCCTCGGACTGGAAGGCATAGGGTAGGTAAATGACTTCAAACTTGGGGTAGAACCCACCCATGACACCCGTCCCTATGCAAAGGTCCAATGTGCCGGCCTGCACCATTTCGGTCATCTGTTTCGAGCCGCCGATCTGGCTTTGCGCGAACAGTTGAATTTTGACCGTGCCGTTCGTTCGTTCTTCGACGAACTGCTTGAAAATCAGAGCGAAGGCGTGCTCCGGGTCCGGTGTATTCGCAACGCCGGGCCAGGTCGCCCTGTCTTCGTAACCCAATCGTAAGCTGACGGGTGCCGCGAGCACGGGATTCAGATCCACGTTGCGCGGCGCCTGTTTGTCAACCGTGTCGGCTGCCTTGCTGGCCGAAAACGCTTGGTCAACGCCAACCGCGAACATCCATACCAGCACCAGACACACCATAAACGAGAATGATTTGAAAAGTTTCTGCATCATACACTCCTCCTCTTTCATCGTTCCTGGTTGTTGTTATGACGTTACAGCCACAACCAATTCTGGCGGGTGAAATATACTAGAACGATCTTTTGTGTCAATTGAATCTTGGATCTAGGACCTCCAAACAACTTGAATATCTGAACCCACTAATGCCCGGTTATTGCGTCAGACCAAAGCTGTAACTGCCCAACTTATTGCGAGTTACTCCTCGTCATGAGGAAGATCTATTTCAATTTCCGGGTACACTGGGTGCCTCCCCTCACCGAAGGAGTGGCCCGTCATGGGGGACGTCATGGGGGACCCGGCCGTTGCGTCCCACGACTACCTTTCTCCTTTCTCCTCTCAGCAGCCGCAGACTCTCCGCTCGTAACCAGGCGTCATAGGATACAACCCCATGGCGTGGCTGGCGCATGCGTTCGAGTCCCTTCTGCTTCCCCACCACGGATTCGAACCCGACTGACGGCGGGGTCTATTCGATCAGGACGAGGCCGTAGTAGTTGTCCTCGCACGACGCGTCCTGTGACCACCTCGATCGGGAAGCCGTTGGCGCGGGCGGTGGCGAAGACGTCGATGCCGCAGGCCTCCATGGCTGGTCGGGCGTCGTCGGGTCGCATGCACCCCGCGAGGTTACAGTCCTTGCACAGCCGGCACGGTCCCGCGCCGAAGCCCAGGGCCTTGTAGAAACCGGACAGGAAGATCTCGCGCTCCAGCGCCGCCACGATCTTCGTCGGCCGTTTATTCCCCCGGCAGTGAATCAGGAGGGCCTGCGTGTAGCAGGCGATCACTTTGGCGGTCTCCTCGGGTGTCGGCGTATGTGGCGGGCAGCACAGATTGGAGCCCCAACCGCCGCAGCCGAACTGGCACTTCAGCCGCACCCAGGGCGCCGTGACGACCGAGTCCGCCCGGATGACCTTCGCCTCGATGGCTCCCAGATCACAAGCGCGTCGCACGAAACCGCCGAGCAAGGACTTGGTCTTCATCGTGGGGGACCGAGCCTCTGTCGTTTCCGTGCGTTGGCGAACGGTGGCGTGCAGACATCGGTTCTGCCGACAACCCCTACCACGATGGCTACGTAGGAATTTGCCCAGCCAGGAGCGGCACGCACTCCGTGAGATCATGCCTGGTGGAAAACGATCACGGGCTCATCGGCCCGTCAGGCGCGTAGTCGTAGGAGGGCTGAAGGGCGGCCCGGCAAAGAGATGGGATGGCCGGAACCGTTGCGAGGGACTCTACGCCGGCCCTTCGGGGCTGTCAAGAATGAGCCGCGGTCGGTCGTATCGTTCGGAGCAGCAGGTCGCGGCAGCCGGTGACGCGGACGACGAGGCCCTCGAATGTGTGGTCGTAAGGGCTCTCGATTCCGGGTGTAACCAGGAAGTTCTCCCCGTCGGGATAGTGGGACCGGAAAACCTTGAGGGATTCAGGGTCGAACCGCCCAGGAGTCATCTTGCACTCGTAGGTGTCCACCCGTCGGCCCCGCGGGATGACGAAATCCACCTCCCGCCCCGATTTGTCCCGCCAGTACGCCACCTCTTGGCCTTCGTGGGCCGTGCGCAACACGTCCAGGACCAGGTGCTCCCAGAGCGGCCCGCGGTCCTCGGCGCGCAGGTCTTGCCAGCCGCGGGCGTAGGCCACGAACCCCGTGTCGAAGGCGTAGACCTTCGGGCGACGGACCAACTCTCGCCGGCCACCCCCGTGGAAAGGCGGAACCGGGATCAGGGCGCAGGCGACGGTCATGGCTTCGAGGTGGGATTTCACGGTCGCCCGGCTGAGATCGCATTCGCGCGACAGGGCCGAGTAGTCGACAAGACCGCCGCTTTGCCGAAGCATCAGGCGGAGGAGATTGAGAAAGCCCGTGCGCTCCCGGATGCCAAACAACTCCTGGATGTCGCGGGCGTAGAAACTGTCCAGCCATTCCGCGTAAGAGGCGGCATCTGGCTCGTCCGCGAGAAGGGCCTCGGGAAGCCCACCGCGAAAGAGGCGGCGGTCTAGGTCCCTCACTGCGAATTCGGCCTCGCACTCCGGCCAGAGAATCGGCGGCAAGGGCAAGAGCGTTTTGCGGCCTGCCAGGGTGTCGCGAAACTTGCGGGTTGCCGAGAGGGTGGACGAGCCCGTCGCCAAAAGACGGAGTCGAGGGAACGCATCAGCGCCGATCTTGAGGACCTGTGCCGGGTCGGGCAGCCGGTGCGCCTCGTCGAAGACGACCGTGGCTCCTTTCGAGAGGGAGCGATAGAACAGCTCCGGGTCTTCGAGCCGATGGAGCACGGACGGCAGGTCGCAGTTCAGGTAGACGGCCTCAGGAAGCATCCTGGCCAGCGTGGTCTTGCCGGCTCTGCGCACGCCCGCGAGCCAGACGATGGGCCGCTTCTTCCAGGCGGCATGAATCCGCTCGATCCAGTACGGTCGTCTTATCATGGGACTGTATTTAGCATATGGTCGTCTCTTTGTCCATTATGCTGTCATGGGGGACCTTGCGTCCCATGACTCGTTGCCTCCCTTCACCTCTTATCAGCAACAGGCTCTCCGCGTGTAACCAGGAGTCAGACGTTTCAATGCATATCAGGGGAAGCGCATGTTCCAAAGCGCTGTGAACCTAACGGCGTGCCGGTGCTGATCGCGGTCTTCTTCCGAGGGGCCTTCCTGCACACTACCTCCGAAAGCAGATGGGCTCGTCGTCGATTTCGGAGTGTTTGACCTCGTAGTGGGGGTCAGTCACCACTTCCTCGATCGAGCGCCCATTGACCACGAGATGCATCTTGTAACGTCGGCGTCTCTTCATATCAGAACGACCATGGCCGAAGTTTCCGTATTTAGCAAGCGCCCTTCAGACGGCGAGAATCCGCCCAGCCAGGAGCGGTGCGTACTCCACGAGATCATGCGTGGTGGAAAACGATCACGGGCTCATCGGCCCATCAGGCGCGTAGTCGTAGTAAGCCGTTGTCAAAGAAGAAACTACGGGGCGAAGAGTTCAGCGAGGACGGCGAGGACCTTCATCCCGGTCTTGGGGTCGAGGCGGCCGAGACGGCGGACGAGCCGGGTTTTGTCCACGGTCCGGATCTGGTCGAGGACGATCTGGCCCGCCCTGCCCTTGAACCGGCAGGGGACGCGGGTGGGATAGGGTTGCCCTTTTGTGGTCATGGGGGCGACGATGACCGTCCGGATGTGGTGGTTCATTTCGTCGGGCGACACCACCAGGCACGGGCGGGTCTTCTGGATCTCGCTTCCCAGGGTCGGGTCGAGGGTGACCAGGTAGACCTCGAATCGGTTCACTTCCATTCCCATTCGTCCTCGTCCCACTTGGTCGTCGAGCCTCCGGCAACGTCCAGTAGCCGATCGTCTCCCCGCTCGGCCATCATCCGGAACGCCGTCGCCCAGCCCGCGCGGGGGCGCGCAGCGGCGCGGATGATCAGGCTGCTGCCTTCCACGGCAATCTCGACCTCGTCCTGTAGGCCAACCTGTTCGATGAGCGGCTTGGGGATGCGTACTCCCCGTGAATTCCCGATCCGCACAACGCGTGCTCGCATGGCTCATCCTCCCTTCAGGGATTACATTGTAATCACGCGGTCCGATCTTGGCAAGCCTTGATAAGGCAAGGCGCAGACTCTCCGCCGGTAACTGAGAGTCATAGGAAACGCCGTCCCCCCTGACGGAGTGTGGTTTGACGAGTTGTTCCTTGTGGAGTATTATTCTTACCGGTAAGAATGGAGAAGAATATGAGAGTCACGACGAAAGGGCAGGTCACCATTCCCCTGGAGATCCGCGAGCGGCTCTCCATTCACCCCGGTACCGACGTGGAGTTCGCGGTGGAAGGCAATGTGGTGACGCTCGTCCCCACGAAACGAAGTCAAGTGCGGGGGAAGCGAGTTGTGGAGCGCCTGCGCGGGCGGGCCACGGTCCGCATGACGACCGATGAGATCATGGCGCTCACACGGGGTCGGTGATGGCGGGGACCCTGGTGGACAGCAACGTCATCCTGGACGTGCTCACCGAGGACGCCCGGTGGTACGCGTGGTCGTCCACCGCGCTGGCGCAGTGCGCCGATGAGGGGCCCCTCTACATCAATCCGATCATCTATGCGGAGGTCTCGATCGCGGTCGCGACCATCGAGGAGATGGAAGGGGTGCTTCCTGCAGAGTCGTTTCCTCGGCTCCCGATCCCGCTCGAAGCGGCGTTCCTGGCTGGGAAGGCCTTCCTGCGATACCGAAAGCGAAAGGGAAGCAAAATCACGCCCTTGCCCGACTTCTTCATCGGCGCCCACGCCGCGGTGGCCGGACTGCAATTGCTCACGCGGGATACCCGGCGCTACCGGACCTACTTTCCTTCCGTAGCGATCATCGCCCCCGTTCGCACCTAACCGCGCCTCGCCTCGCTCATTCGGCATTCCCTATTTCGGCGGAAATCTCGGAATCCCACCATGACCGCAGTGCTCGGGGATCCGGCTATTCGAGTCGGAGCGGATACCGGCCCAGCTCGTAGGCGCTCTCGTACATTGCGACGACGTTCGCGGGGGGCACTTCGGGCTGGATGTTGTGGACCGGGCAGACGACGTACCCGCCACCCGGGCCCAGGTCCCGGATCCGGCGGCGGACCTCCTCGCGAACGTCGCTCGGGGGTGCCGTACGGGAGAGCCTGGTGGGTGTCTATGGCGCCCCAGAAGGTCAACTTGTCGCCGAACTCTCGCTTCAGCTTCTGCGTGTCGCCCATCCCGTCCGCGGACACCTGGACCGGGTTCAGGATGTCCACCCCCAAATCGACGAAATCGGGGAGCAGCGGGTAGATGGCGCCGTCGGTGTGGTAGTAGAGCTTGGCCCCGGTGCGGGCCCGGAAGAAATCGAAGGTGCGCTGCTGCCGGGGCTTGATCAATGACCGGTAGAGCGCCGGCGAGATGAGTGGACTATCCGTGCCCCCGAGGTCGTCGCTGGTCACCATGACGATGTCCACGTCCTCCCCCACCTCCTGCAGCGCGCGCTCGGCGATGGCGAGGCGGATCTCCAGGAAGCGGTCCATCAAGGCCTCGGCGAACGGAACGTTCGCCACGATGTCCATGTAGAAGTTCTCCCAGCCGCGCAATTCGCAGCAGCGGAGAAAGAAGGCGCAGTTCAGATCCACCACGACGGCGTAGTCCGTCTCCCGATGAAGGTGTTGCGCCCGTTCACGCAGGCCGCGAAAGCGCCCGGGATCCATCGGGTCCGGCCAGCGGTACGTCTCGAGCGCCGAGAGGCTTCCGTCTTCCGCCAGCGGGGAGCCGACCAGGTCGAAATAGTAGGAGTCCTTGGGCATGGTCCGCACCACGCCCCACTCGTCCTCGAAGGTACGCTCGTCGAGCCAGCGATCCTTCCAGCGCTCCGGGGCGCCCAACCCGACCCCCCGGAAGTCGATGTGGAATCGTCGCAGGATCTCCTCGTCCACGCGGGCCGTCTGCCCGCGCTTGTCCTTGACCTGGACCATCTTATCGCTCATCCCCAGATGGGCAAGGAGGTTCCGGTAGGCGGTCAGGGTGATCCCGTCGCCGACCGCCTGGCCGAGATCCAGAGGCACCCGATCGGGCTCCTGGTGGTTGAGGGCCGCCTTCACGCGCTCCCGTGGCGTCATCTCCGCTTGCGTCACTGTTCTCCCTCCGAGAATCTCCGTCACCCTAAGGATCCCACCCTGAAACGCCCAGGCTGCGCCAGCGCTGCCCACCGGGTCAGCGGCCGGGGTGAGCGACCGTCGGCACGGGCCCCAGCGAGAATGAATAGCGCGCCACGGTGTGAGCCCATTCTTCGAGCTCCCCGATCTCGCGCACCGGGAACTCATCCTTCGACACGCCGAGCAGCGCATCGCACAACTGAAGCCACTCGACCTCTTCCCAGTTGCGCGGCAGCGGACCCGCTCCCGCCTCGCGCGGCCGTGTGGCCGGCGTTTTCCGGGTCGAGCGTCCGCTCGTACTGCGCACAGTCACGCTCGCCGGCCCACCGTCTTCGGCGTCGTGCACCAGGCTGACGGCATCGGCCCGCGCGTCTCGCAGGAAGTCGAGCCAGCCCTGCTTCGAGGCGCCGCGCTCGGCGGTATCGAGGATCCGTCGCAGAAAGCGGGGTGCGACGTTGGAGTAGCTGACGATGATTGCCAGCAAGGTCAGCGCGGCGCGGTAGGTGCCCGGCTCGTCCCGTTCGCCTTCGAAGCGGCCGAGGTATTGTTGCCGCACCCCGGCACGCAGGAAACGATAGGTGTTGACGAAGCGCTTGACCGCACGCGGCGTGTGGAAGAGTGGCGCCAGGCGCTCCATATCGTCCAGTTCCCACGCGCGGATACGCAGCCGTTCGATGGCGCTTTCCTCGCTTTCGGCTGTGTCTTCCGCGGTGGCCTGGTCGCGCAATGCCTGCTTGGCCTGCGCCTTGATCACATCCGTCACCGCAGACAACGGCATACCTTGCGCCTGACCGCTCTCGGTGCCCGCCGTTGCCTGCCCGGTGGCGGATAGCGCAGCGCCGGTCGCACTCGTACGGCCTGCCAGCGGCACGAGCGTATCCGGCATGCGGTTCTGTTCGGTCAGGCCGCGGATCAGCCGGCGGTAGCCGTCGTCCTTCAGGGGTTGCAGCGTGAACGGGATCTGGAAGATCTTCTCCAGATAGTCCTGCGCCGTGGCCGGACGCGACGGAACCACGTGCGCCACGGTGGCCACCTCCTGGGTGCGGAGGGCCAGGAGGTCGGGATAGTGCTTTTCCAGGCAGCGGCGCAGCCAGCGCGGATCGACAGCTACCACCACCATGAACAGCCGGAAGGCGAGCAGCAGGTGCACCGCCTCCAGCACCTCGATCACGCGGTCCGGTTTGCAGCGGTCCAGATCGTCGATGTACAGGATGATCCGCTCCACCGGCATCACGTCGGCGTTGCGCTTGTCGGAGTCCGGGTCGGCCAGCTCGCTCAGCCGCTCGAAGTCGCGCCGCACCAGGCTGACGATCCCCAGCCGCGAGCGATAGTCGCTCGACTTGGTGCGCTCCTCGATGAAGCGCATGATCAATCGTCCCGGTTGCAGGTCGTCGATCTCGCGTTGCAGTGCCTGCACGCGCTGCTCGGCATCCTGCATGCTCTTGCGGGCCGCGTCTTCCTTCTCCCGCAGCGCCTGCAATGCGCCTTCCTGGTTGGCCACCGCCTCCGCTCGCCGCGTGGCGCGGATCACTTCCAGCTTCTGGTGCGCATCCCGCAACGAGGCCAGCACGCCCGCACCGCGCTTGGCCTGCACGCCCAGCCAGGCGGTGACGGCCGCCAGCAGCGTGCTCAGCTGGACTGCGAACGCGTGAAAGCGTTCGATCGGCACGGAAAACCACCACCGCAGCAGCTCGATGCCCATCACGACCAGGACTGGCGCGCACATCGCTGCTATCAGCCACAACAGTCGTGGCCAGCCCCATGGCGTCGAGAACATCGTCTGCAACAATGCCGTGAACCCGTGGGTTATGCTCTTGAGCTCGGTGGCCCGCGCATCGAGCGCCTGGTACGACGTTCTCATCTCGGGCATGCCGAGGTCCGCGGCGAGCCGATCCACCTGCGCTTTCACGGCAGGCGTGTCCTTCAACAACTGCGTCAGATCGTTGAGCTGGGTGCGTAGCGCGACCTCCCGGTCCTCGCGCTCCTTGACGGCGTCCCGCAACGTGGCCTCCGCTCGCGCGCGCGCCGTCTTCGCATCCTCCAACTGCTGCCGTGCCTGCTGGTACACGCCGTTGGCATTTTGCAGTTCTACCGCCAGTTCGGGCAGCTTCTCCTCCGGTTTACCGGTCTTGCCGCCGATGCCCGCGAACAGGCCGTCGAAGATTTCGGTCACCAGGCTTGCCCACAAGTCGGTATCGAGGTAGTGCCAGGCGTTGAAACGGATCTGTACGATCTGGCGGCAGAACGGCGACCGCGTCTCGCCGCTGTCGGGGCGCTTGGCCGGTAGCACGGCGAGCGACGCGATCTTCTTCTTCATCTCCTGCATGAAGAACGACTTCCCGCTGCCCCAGTCGCCGAACAGGCCCAACGCCATCGGCGGCTTGATCGCGCGCGACGCCAGCACGTAGCTGAAGGCGTTCACCTCGGCCTTGATCTCAAGCAGGTCGTCCCCCTCCAGACTATCGGCGTCGTAGCCAACCAGCGGCGCGTGGTAGGGACGGCGCGACAGCTGGATCGCCCAGGCATCCACAAGATGAGCCGTCGCGTCGTCGTAGGTCCAGATCGCGGTCCCGGGCAGGTGGTGATCTCGCAGCTCGACACCGCCCCAGTTCATGCCCCATGAATTCTGGACGATGAAGCCCTCTGCGGTATAGCCCAGCAGGGCGAAGGCGTGGCTTCCCTGCGTCGCAGCCTTCCCCCGGCGCTTGGCGCGAAACGGGATCACGCCGCGCAGCGGCTCCCGCCAACCGTCGTGAAGTTCCGCCGCCACCACGACCGCGTGGTCCTCGAACACAGCGGCCCGCAGGTGCTCAATGCGTTTGTCGACTCGCAGCACGGCGGCCGGCCGGTTCGTCAGCGCCGCCTTCAGTGCAGCCGCGTCGGGCCGGAGGTTGGGGTCATACAGCGGCCATTCGGTATCGAGGCATACGCCGTGGCGGACCAGGCCGGCGAGGCCGCCGACCAGCGAACTGCCTTCGTGATCGGCGTCGCGCCATTCGTCGTACAGTCGCGCGTACTCGTACAGCATTCGCGGGCTGACCGGCTCGCGTTCGCCCTGCTCGGCGCGCAGATAGTTGAGCACCGCTGCCAACGCGACGCCGACGCTGACGCCTTCCTGCCCCTGGTCGAGGATGCGGATGAATTCCGGATTGGGCAGCACCTCCTCAGGTGGCCGGTGCGTGGACGGCACGAACGTGCGCTGCGCAACCTGTTCTCGCGCGGCCTGAGCGGCCTCGTCGGAGACCTCGGGCAGATCCTCTCGCCGTCGCGGTGCCTCGCCGAGCGAACCTTCGACATTCGCCGCCGATCCCATCACCTACCCCTTTCCATCACGGGGGACGTTGGTTCTAAAACGCTTTGACGACAAAGAACCTACGGCCGAGAAGGTCAGGCGGGCGTCAGCTCAATACTCGCAGCCGCGCCGCCGCCCCACACTGGCCCGCATCTCCGAGTGCTTCTGTTGCCCCTGGATCATCCCGGACACTCTGATGAAAGGCGGCCATGGATTCTGATGTGCATTCCGCGGTCCCTTGGGCTCCCACAGTCGAGAGGGCACCCCCGCACCCCTACGGCCCTTTCTTCGCCGGTTCGGCGGGGGATGGTTTTCCGTAAAGCGTTTGTGCCATCCCCGCGTCCACGGCGCAGCGGAAGCCCAGCCAGTTGGTGCCTCGGCTCGGGTCGTCGGGTGCCCAACGCACCGTCACGCGCACGTCGGCCAGACGGTTCAGGAACGACCCTCCGCGCATCGTTTTCGCGTCGCCTTGCCACGTGCTGGAGGTCATCTCCCACACGTTTCCGGCCATGTCCGCCGCGCCGTACGTGCTGTCGCCCCTCGGGAAGCTGCCGACTGCGACCGGGGCGGAATACTCGGCGGCCTTCCCGTTGAACGCCTTCTCGTCAGACTCGTTCCCCCACGGCCAAGTGCGGGCGTCGGTCCCGCGCGCCGCCTTTTCCCACTCCTCCTCGGTCGGCAACCGCTTGCCCGACCAACGGCAATACGCCTCGGCGTCCTTCCAGCCGATGCCGACGACGGGCTGCTTCGGTGCGTTGAGTTGGGGATAGCGAGCGAAGCGCGAGGGCTTGCCCTTGGCGGCGCCGACGAAACGGTTGTACTGCTCGTTGGTGACCTCGAGCCGATCGATGTAGAAGGCCGGGAGCGTCACGGTTTGTTTCTTGTGCTCACCGGCGTAGATGTCGGCCCAGCCGGCCTTCAACTTTTTGAGCAGCGCTTTGATCTCCTCCTGCTTTGCGCCGAACGTGAACGACCCTTCCGGCACCACAACCATTTCGGCGCCGTCAGGCTGCGATACGACGCGGGACGCCAGCGGCTGCGCGTCTGCCACTCCGCCGATCAGCACCAGCGCAACCACGGCGGCGCCCATCCACGACGTCGTGTTCATTGGTTTCCTCCGCCCTTCTTCTTTGCCACCAACACGGTTCGCACGGTGACGGCCCCCGCTGGGCCCATGTATACGTATTGCTCGATATAGCCGTCTTTGGCCGCAACCACTTTGTAGCGGTCCCTGTCACTGAGGGGGAGGGGCGCGAAATCGAAGCTGCCGCTGCCGTCTGTCACCACCTTGGCCACCGGCTCCTGCTGGTCGCCGGGTTTTGAGTCCTTCAAGTTGACCACGGTCACCGATGCGCCCTCCACTGGCCCCTGGTTGTCCAGCACCTGTCCGGTGAGGAATAGGGCGAGATCCTGCGGCTTCGCCGGCGTCGCGACCTGGTCGGGACAGCTTCGGCTGCGGGCCTCGACAATCCGCGGCCACGCCTGAAGAACCAGCGGCAGCACCGCCACGACGACCGACACGAGGAGCAGCGACACGACCACGTTCGTTCTGACTTTCAGGCCCTTGAACTCCAGTTCCTGCGGGTTGCCTTCGTCTCCCGGAACGCGCTGGCCGCGGAAGATCACGGCAAACGAAAACATGCACAGCACGACCCCGAGCACCGTGACAAGATAGACCAAATATTGATCCATAGGGACCCCCTCGAGAGCACGTACCGCCGCCCGTGCAAAATCATACGTGGTGGGGAACGTCGGTGTGGAGACAACGTTTCCGCCGGTACCTCCTGCCGCAATCACGACGAAGGAATACGCCTCGCCAGAAGCGGCACGCGCTCCCGGCACCCATGCCTGGTAGGGACCGACGCCGGGCTGGTTCGCCCGTCGGGTGCGTAGTCGAGGAGGAGGAGGGTGGGCCCGGCTGAAAGCTGGGAGAGCCGGAGCCGTTGGCAGGGACTCTACGCCGGCCCTTGGTAGCTGTCAAGATAGTGGCGGGGGGCGGGAAGACGCGGGGTCGGGTGGGCGCTACTCCCGAGGCCGTTCTGCTGCGCGCCAGTTGCGCTCGAGGTTCCGGATCAGCGTGGGGCTGAATTGGCAGGTGGCCTGTTCCCGACAGTACAGGGCCATATACTGCCGGAAGAGGTCCCGGGGCTCATGGCCGAGGCGGATGGCCTTGCGGTTCGCCCCCGCGCTGATCACGCCGCCGCCCGTGACGGCGGCCGCGGCGCGGGCGATGGCCTCGTCCATTTGCCCGGCCGGGACCACCTCATTGGCAAGGGATCGCCCTTCCGGGGACTCGGCGGTGAAGGTCTTGTCGAACAGGATCCCTTCCCGGGTCGCCCGCTCCCCCACGAAGCGCGGGAGTCGAATGGGCGCCACGCCAGGGACGATCCCCTCTTTCCGGGCCGGGAGGTTGAAGAAGGACCCCGCTTCCGCGATCACGTAGTCCACGACCAGGAGCAGTTGGCAGCCGCCACCGATGGCGAACCCCTCCACGGCCGCAATCCAGGGCTTCTCCAGGGTGGCCTCGGGCCCGTCGGGGTCGTACTCGTCGCCGGCCAGCCCCCGGTAGAGCTTGCCGACGAACCCCAAATCCCTGGTCGCAAAGAAAAGCAGCGGGAGCTTCCCTTGATAGAGGTGAGTCAGGTTGAGCCCGGAGGAAAAGATTCGCCGACCGCGGTATTTGGAGTGCGTGACCGGATTTCCCCGCAGCAGGCCCGCCTGGATGTCGGAATCGAGCAGCACCAGATCGATCGCGGTCTCCAGGGGGCCGACCGTGGTATCGTCCTCGGCGTTCAGGTAGCGCAGGTTATTGAAGAACACGCACCCGAGCGCGCCGCGCCGCTCCACGTGGGCCGTCCCGAGATCCACCCGCCCCTCTCGCCGGAACTTTGCCAGAAGCTCCTGCGACGCCGGCAGCGGCTGGAGCATCGCATGCAGCAAGTGGTCTCCCGCCTCCTTGCGAACGAAGACGTGCGAGAGGAAGTCGCCCTGCGCGATCTCGACCCCATCTTTCTCGGCAAGGAGCAGCCCGCGTTCGGCCGCCACCTCTTTCTGGCTCGGGCAGAGGCCGGGGCAGAGATCGGCCACCGCGTAGACCAACTCGTCGGCGCGGAGAAACCTCCGACGCTGCTCGGTCACACGGTCGTAGATCGGACCCACGTAGGCCCGGGCGAATCGGTTCCGCACCGCCCGCAGGAGACCGTGCACGATTTCCGCGCCCGCTGCCTGGACGGCATCCCTCCGGGGCTTCGCCGGCCAGGCCGCCAGGAGCGCGGCGCCTCCCGCATACACCGCACCGGCCTTCCGCGCGTCAGCCGCCAGGCTCTTCCCGGTCAACCGCGCCGCCAGACGCAGAGCGTCGAGGGCGCGCGAAAACTTCGTGACTGCCGCGGGCGCGGCTCCGGCCGCGCGAAGCGCTCGCCCTTGCTCCTGACTCAGCCGTTCCATGTCCCGACCGTCTCCCCATCGCCCATGGTTGCTCGTTTCGTGATCGAGGACAGGCGCTTCGGTCTCAACACGGGGACCCGTGATTTCCGGAGTATCCTCGCGTTCTCTTGATAACGCGGCGGTTGCCCCGCCGAAGGAGGTCGCGGTGCGGCGTTCGTCAGGGCACTCCTGGCGGTCCATGCAACCTGCGAATGCCTACCTCGTCTCGAAGCAGGTCCGGCCGGGCTGGCACATGTCGAGAGAGCAGAGGACGTCGTCGGGGCCGAGGACGGTCACCGTCCGGGCGCACCAGCATGCGCTCTCGGGCGAGAACTCGAAGTGCTCCACCTCCTCGGGCTCTGCGGCGTAAAAGCCTCGGCTGCGGAGACGCTTGCAGACAGGCGCGTTACTGTCGTTCATCCCTCACCTCACGCCAGCGACCGCAGGGTCCGGCGAAGCAAGGTCTTCAGCAGCTCGACCTTGTAGCCATTATCCGAGAGCGGTTGGGCCGCGGCGGCGGCCGCATTGGCGACGGCCTCGGCCGTCGCATCGTCCAGGCGCCTACCGAGCAGCGCCTGCTCGGCGGCCGCGGAACGGAGCGGCACGGTTGCCACCGCACCCAGCATGATCCGGGCCTCGCGAACGACGCCCCCATCCGCCCGAAGCGCCACGGCCGTCGAGACCAGCGGCCAGTCGAACGCGGCCTTCTCCTTGACGCTGGCGTAGACGGAGCGCACCCCCTGGGCCGCCGGCACATGGATGGCCGTGAGGATCTCGTCGGGTTCCTTGGCGTTCTCCCGCCGGGGGTCCTTTCCGGGGATCGCGAAGAACTGCTCCGCCGGCAGCGTGCGTGTGCCGCGGCTACTCTGGAACACGAGCGAGGCCCCCAGCGCCGAGAGCCCCATGGCGGCATTCGACGGATGCGGGGCCTGGCAGGCGCCGTCGGCGAGGATCGTGTGGTACCGGTTCTCTCCCGCGATCGCAAAGCAGGTATCGCCGCCCTTCTTGAGGCAGCGGTAGGACGCGAGCCGGTAATACCAGCAGCGTGGTCGCTGGAGGAGATTGCCGCCGATCGTCGCCACGTTCCGGATCTGCGGCGAGGCCGCTTCACCGCAGGCCTGCGCCAGGCCGGCATGCGTGGTGCGGATACCAGGATGCGCGGCGATGCGGGCCATGGTGACGAGCGGTCCGATCCGGAGGCTCCCGTCCGGATCGCTGTGGATGCCATCCAATCCCGGAATCGACTTCAGGTCCACCAGCCGAGGGGGCTCGATCAGGTGCTCTTTCAGGTGGTCGAGGAGGTCGATCCCGCCCGCCTTCCAGACGCTGCCCGGCTTCTCCGCGACGAGGCTCAGCGCTTCGGCAACGCTCGTGGCCCGCGCGAACTCGAACCGGTTCATGGCTTGCCCCCCTTCCGCGCTTCCGCCAGGGCAGCCAACACCCGGTCCGGCGTCATCGGGAGTTGCCGCAGGCGGACCCCCGTGGCGTTGAAGACGGCGTTGGCGATGGCGGCCAGGGTCGGCACGAACACCGGCTCGGCCATGCCGGTCGCAGAGGTGTTGTTCCCCGCGTTGGCCCCGTCGGTGAAGATCGCCACGGCCTCGAACATGTCCGCCGGTCCGAGGAGCTTGTAGGCCTCCAGATTGGGGTTCACCATGGTGCCCACGTTGCGATCCAAGGTACGGTGCTCGAACAGGGCCCACGAGGCCCCCTGGATCTGCGCTCCGATGAGCTGGTTTTCCGCCGTGAGGGGGTTGATCGGGATCCCGCAGTTGTTCACCCCGACCATCTTGAGGACGCGGATCACGCCGGTCTCCACATCCACCTCGACCTCCGCGAACTGCGTGGCGGCGAGGTCCTGGCGGACGGTCTCGAACTGCCGCTTGCGGTCGGCGAGGCAGCCGATGACCTCGCCCGGCATCTTCTGCGCCGCCTCGCGGAACGAGACCCTCCGCGCCGGTTCGGCGGCGACGATGATATGTCCGCCTGCGAATTCCAGCTCCTCCGGTTTCGCCTTCAGGAGCGGGCCGGCCAGGGCCGCGATCCGCATCCGGGCCTCGTGGGCGGCAAGCCGTGCGGCGGGCCCCGAGGAGTTGGTGGTCACACTCCCGCCCGAGGTCGGCCCCGGCGGAAAGCGCGTGTCGCCGACGTGGACCGTGATGTCGGCGGGTCGAAGGCCCAATTCCTCGGCCGCGATGACGGCCAGCGCCGTCCGGATCCCCGTTCCGATGTCCTGGGCGCCGTGGAACAGCTCGACGCTGCCGTCCCGGTGCACCCGCACCTCCGCGGCGACGGCTTCGCGGACCAGGACGTACCAGTTGCCGTTGGCCACGCCGATCCCGCGTTTCTTGACCCCGGGGGGATTCCCCGGAACCGTGTTCCGGCGCTCCCAGCCGATCGCCTTGGCGCCGACATCGTAGTAGAACCGTCGGAACGGGTGTGCATCGTTCTTCCGTCGGAACTCCAGCGGATCCATGCGCAGGCGGTGCGCCAGCTCGTCCATGGCGCTCTCGAAGCCGAACGCGCCCTGCGGGTGGCCGGGCGCCCGGAGGGCGCAGGTCGGGCCCGCGTTGGTGGCGACTTCGTACTCCTCAAGCGTCACGTTCGGGCACTGCGGGTAGATGTTCCCCGCCGGCCCACCGGTCCGGGCGCTCTGGCCGATCCCCCCCTCCGTGTAGGCGCGGAAGTGGATGGCCGTGAGCGTCCCGTCGGCCTTGGCGCCGAGCCGCACCGTCATCAAGGCCCCCGGGGCGTTCCCGGTGCAGATCTGCTCCTCGTGACGGTCCAGCATCAGCTTGACGGGCGCGCCCGCCTTCTTGGCCAGCCGGCAGGCGACGATGGCAAACGCGCTCCCGACGGCAGAGGGGTACAGCTTGTTTCCAAAGCCGCCGCCCATGTGCTCCGAGACCACCCGGACCTTCTTCCGGTCGAGGCTGAACGCCTCGGCCAGGGCGGCCCGGACCATGAAGACGCCCTGCGTGGAGGCGTAGACCGTGAGCCGGTCCCCCTCCCAGTGAGCGACCACCCCGTGGGTTTCGAGGACGGCATGCGTGTGGACGGCAAGGCGGTACGTCGCCTCGTGGACGGTATCGGCCTCGGCGAAGCCCTTCCCGATGTCCCCCCGGGTGCCCCCGCGCGTGCCGGTCGTCGGGGGCGGCAGCGGCCCGGTCACGTTCCCCTTCCGTGGGGTGTTCGGGAGCGCAGGGACCTGCCCCTCCCCGAAAACGGGCGGGGCCGTGGGCGCCATGGCCGCCTCCAGGTCCGTCACGAAGGGCGCCGCCTCGTACTGCACGTCCACCATCCGCGCCGCATCTTCCGCGATCTCCTGGGACACCGCAGCGACCGCCGCGATGTCCTGTCCGGCAAAGCGGACCTGCTTGGCATCCGTCGTCCAGACCGCCTTCACGCCGGCGAGCCGCTCGGCCTTGGTGGTGTCGATCCGGACGATCTTCCCGGCGGGGACCGGCGCCCGGACCATCTTGGCCCAGAGCATCCCCGGGAGGTTCACGTCATAGGTATACTTGGCCTGGCCGGTCACCTTCAGTGGCGCCTCCAGACGAGGGTGGCGTCCCTTCACGCTCTGGAGGCGGGAGTCGAGATCCCACGGTTTCAGATCGCCAGGGGCCGTGTGGACCTCCAGCGTCACCGGGCTCTCGGCGGGTCCGACCTTGACCTGGAACGTATTGGCGCCGGAGGAATCTTGGGCCGCCATGGCTCACCCCCTCCGTCCGGCCGCCTTTTGGACGGCCTCGAAGATTCGGGAGTAGGTGCCGCATCGACACAGATTGCCGGAGAGCCCGGCCTTGACCTCGGCCAGGCTGGGATTCGGTTGCTTCTGAAGGAGCGCCGTGGACGCCACCACGAAACCCGGCGTGCAAAAGCCGCACTGGAAGGCGTCGCACTCCACGAAGGCCGCCTGGACCGGACTCATCTTTTCCGGGGTTCCCAGGCCTTCCACCGTCGTGATCTCGTGACCGACCGCATCCACCGCCAGCATCAGGCAGGCGCAGACCGGCTCCCCGTCGAAGAGCACGGTGCAGCCGCCGCACGCCCCTCGCTCGCAGACCTCTTTGGCCCCGGTGAGGCCGAGGTGGTTCCGGAGGGCCCGCAGGAGGGTGACGCGAGGCTCGACGGTGACCGTGTGGGTCGCGCCGTTGATCGTGAGCCTGAGCGGAACGGCATCGGGCCCCAGGATGGCGGCCTCGGCCGGACGCTCGCCCTGCGCGACCAGTCCTGTGGCAGCAGCGCCGACACCGACCGTCTTGAGGAACGTACGTCGGGAAACGCGGAACGAGCTTTCCGGGTTATCCGGTGAACGCTTTGGCATGATCGACCTCGCAGGGGGCCGGATCCCTCCCGATCCGGACGTGTGGCTGGAGACCGCCATCGCGGGACGCTGCCACCGGCACCGCGGTCGGTGCTCGGCTCGGCCTGCCCGAAAGTACAGTCGTCCGGCGTGCCGGTTTTGTCAAGAGCAAGATGCGGCACTGATGGCTGGCCAGACTTTTCGGTCAGCGCGATCGGATCGCGATCACGCATGCCCGCCATGCCGCCAGGCAGGGCGGTGCGGCCGCGGCGCCTCGTGCCCGGCACCGCGGCCGCCGATGACCTTGAACCGCGGGCGCAACCCTCAGACTTCTGCCTGGCTCCCGGCGGGCGCGGCGAGGAGGCTGCCGGCCGATTGACGCTTCCACAGCAGGAACTTGGCCAGGCCGCAGACGAAGGCAATGCCGATCGCCTCGATGACGTGGACCGTCCACACCGGCACGGGAAACAACCCCTGAATCCAGGGGTCGGTGATCATCATCTGCCCCCCGACCTTTCCGAGAATCCCCGCCCCGACCCACAGGATGATCGGGTAGCGGTCCATCAGCTTGGACAGCATGTTGCTCATGAAGACGACGAAGGGAATCGAGAGTCCCAAACCGAAGAGAAGCAGGAACAGACTGCCGTGGCTGGCGGCGCCCACGGCCAGCATGTTGTCGATCCCCATGCTGATGTCCGCCACGACGATGATCCAGAGGGCCTGCCAGAGGCCGGCGGCCTCCTTGTGAGCGTGGGACTCCTCCTCCTCCGCCCCCTGCGTCAAGAGCTTGACCGCGATCCAGAGGATCACCGCCCCGCCGACCAGCTTGACGTACGGCATCACCAAGAGCTGCGCGACCGCGAAGGTGCAGATCACGCGAATGACGACTGCGCCGCCGGCCCCGAGGGCAATCCCCCACAGGCGCTGGCGCGTCGGCAGGTTCTTGACCGCCATGGCGATCACCACGGCGTTGTCCCCCGCCAGTACGAGGTCGATGAGCACGATGCTCATAACGGCCGAAAAGAATGCCCACGTGAACTCGATCTGTCCGAGCCAGCCCAGGTCAATCATATCCCCTCCGTCTGATGAATGATGAGTGTGCGGTCGCTCCAGAGGCGCCATGCCCGGAGGACCACGGTCGTGTCGGCATCATTGTCCGGCCGTGGGTACACATCCTGATTTCGGCCGTTCTCGTCAACGCGGAGTCTCGGCCCGTCCGGGTCGGCGGCGGGGGGAGCGCACCGGCCGCCCCCATCGGATGGACGGCCGAGACCGCTCCCCTTCGGGGATCCACTCGTGCCGCAACTGCCATTGCCGGGCCGAGATCCGCGCCAGTTCGCCGCGGTCGAGCCACGTGCCGCCGCATCTCGGGCAACGATCGACCGGGATTCCGGCCTGTCGCGCCTGAACCAGCCGAACCACACAGCGCGGGCACTGCATCGCCACTTCCTCAGTCGAATAATTGCATCAACCGATTCCGCGTGCTCTTCCGCAGGGGGCCGCGGTCGGTCTGCGCACCGCCAGGTTCTGCCTGGCTCGCCCGCGCCGACGCCCGTTCCTGTTCGTGGGCGTGGAGTACGGCGACGATCTTCTCGAGCTCCCCCCGGTCCAGCCATATCCCGCGACACCGGTCGCAGGTGTCCACGATGACGCCGACGCGTGTCCGTTCCTGGAGCAGCCCGCCGCATCGCGGACAGTCCATGCTCAGGGCCCCTTTCAGTACGGGCGCACCAAATAAAAAGACCCCTCGTGGCGATTAACCACGAAGGGTCTCGATCCGAGGTTCTCATCCCTCTCGGAGGGGCCGGGTCGCCGTAACGGCGACCGTGCTGACGACCTCTCCGGACCGCGGGGCGATCTACTCCCCCTTCAATGTGGCGGGAGTATATGGATTGGGCCGCGCGGGTGTCAAGCGCATTCGGGCGAGTTGCGCAGAAAGTACCGGCGACCGAACTCCCTTCCTTACGGCTCCTAACGCCCGCGGTAATACGGATAGGGTCCCGAGTGGCGATGATGCCCTCCGCCCCCGTGCCACCCGCCCAACGGAACGATGACACAACCGGAAAGTAGCGACACCGTCAGCAATGCAACCGCGAACAGCAATCCCACGCGCGTCATGATACCCCCCTTTATTGGCACACCGTCTGCGGCGCCACCCAAACGTTCCGATAAGTGGTGAATTCGCGCGAACTGGCGTACGGGACCTGCGTCCAGTAACCCGGCCGGGTGTGACAGATCGGTGGCGGGGGGGCATAGACCGGCGGCGGGCCAAAAGCCGGGGTGGCCAGTGCCCCAATCAGCGCGCCACCCAGGATGAGTCCACCCAGGAACCCGCAGGCCGGACAGCCGGCATTCCCGCGATATTCTTGGCGAGGGGCCCTTTCCCATCGGCCATGCCCGCCGCGTTCCCATCCCGCGTCAACCGGTGGTGCCACGAACGTCACCAACAGCAGGATCACCAGTGTCAGGCCAAGAAGCTTTTTCATGGCTCGCTCCTTTCAGGGTTCAGGCTCAACGTTCCATCGAAGAACATTTTCTATTTAGCTTCAAGCGGATATTTTTCAGTATGTTACGAGTAATATTAATGACAAGTAAGTGCTCACTTATTGATTTGCAATATGAGACGCTGATCACCCGTCGCTTTATTCAACGTCCCTCGCGGCGTGACGAAATCGACGGGGGATTGGCGACGGGCTGGACGGGAACGCGTTCTTTTGCGGGGTCTTGGAGGATCGGTAGGCTATGCTTTGGCGGGAGCGAGGGGGGCCTCGTCCAGCAGGCCAACCTGCTCTCGCAACTCGAGGATCTGGTTCTGCCAGTAGCGCGGCGTGTTGAACCACGGAAACGCGGCGGGGAAGGCGGGATCGTCCCAGCGCCGGGCGAGCCAGGCGGAATAGTGGATCATGCGGAGCGTCCGCAGGGCCTCGACGAGGTTCAACTCGCGCGCGTCGAACTCGAAGAAGTCCTCGTAGCCCGCCAACAGGTCGGTGAGCTGGCCGTTCATGGCCGCACGGTCGCCCGAGAGGAGCATCCACAGGTCCTGCACCGCCGGCCCCATCCGGCTGTCGTCGAAATCCACGAAATGGGGGCCGTCGTCGGTCCAGAGCACGTTGCCCGCGTGGCAGTCGCCGTGAAGGCGCAGCATCCGGACGGCGCCCGCCCGATCGTAGCAGCGCCGGATGCCTTCGAGCGCCAGCTCCACCACGCGCGTCCACGTGTCGACGAGATCGGCCGGGAGGAATCCGTGGGCCAGGAGGTAATCGCGCGGCTCCTCGCCGAAGCTCGGGATCCCGATGCTGGGCCGGTCCGCGAACGGCGCGAGCGCCCCGATGGCGTGAATCCGCCCCAGGAAACGACCCATCCACTCGAGCGTCTTGGGGTCCTCCAGCTCCGGCGCCCGCCCGCCCCGCTTGGGGAACACGGTGAACCGGAAGCCGCGGAACTCGTGGAGCACTCGCCCGCCGACCGCGGCGGCCGTGACCACCGGGAGTTCCCGCTCGAAGAGCTCCCGCGTGAAAGCATGCTCTTCGAGGATGGCGGCGTCCGACCAGCGCGCCGGCCGATAGAATTTCGTCACCAGGGGTGGCCCGTCCTCCATCCAGACCTGGTACACCCGGTTCTCGTAGCTATTGAGGGCCAGCAGCCGCCCGTCGCCGCGGAGCCCCACGCTGTCGAGGGCATCCAGGACGGTATCGGGCGTGAGGCCGGCGTACGATGGCACCTGTGGCGTGTCCATGAACGATCCGTCGAATCCCCGCCCGTGGTTCGCGGGCGGCCTGCGAGGTTGGGGTGGGCCGCGTCGCTGCAGCGGCGGCCGAACGGCGGAATGGCGGGTCGCCGGGGCCGGCACGGCGCCGTGTTAACGCTCCAGCGCGATGCGGCCGGTGCGGATGGTCTCGACGATGTTGTAGTCCTTGAACAGGTTGAGCGCGTTGTCCACCTGCCCCGGGTCTCCGGTCACCTCCAGCGTCCACAGGGTGCCGGAGGAGCTGATGATCCGGCCCTCCACGGCGGTGATGATCTGGAGCAGCTCGCCCTTCTTGCCGCGCTCCAGGTCCACCTTGATCAGGGCATGTTCGCGCTCGATGGCGTGCTCCGGCGTGATGTCCCAGACCTTGATGACGTGGATCAGCTTCTGGAGCTGCTTGCGCACCTGCTCGAGGACCCGGTCGTCCCCGTGCACGACGATGGTGAAGCGGCTCTTCCCTTTGGTCTCCGTGTTGCCGACGCTCAGACTCTCGATGTTGAAGCCCCGCCGAGAGAAGAGGCCCGAGATCCGGGTCAGCACCCCGGGGGTGTCGTTGCACAGGATCGAGATGGTATGCTTCTGGCTCATCCGTCCCCCTACTCGATGTAGTCCATCAGGGTGGCACCCGTGACCATGGGGTAGACGTTGGCAGGCGCGTCGATCCGGCAGTCCAGGACGCAGGGGCGCCCCGCCTCGAGCGCCCGCGTCAAAGCAGGCACGATGTCCGCCTCGCGGGCCACCGTGATCCCCACGACGCCCATACTCTCCGCCAGCCGCGCGAAATCCACCGCATCCCCCAGGTCGCATGACGTGAACCGCTTGTCGTAGAAGGCGTGCTGCAACTGGCGGATCATGCCCAGACAATTGTCGTGCATCACCAGCGCCACCACCGGCACATTCTCCACCGCGGCCGTGACCAGCTCTTGGCACGTCATGAGGAAGCCCCCGTCCCCGCAGACGGCCACCACCGGGCGGTCCGGGCATCCGAGCTTCGCCCCGATGGCCGCGGGCAGTCCGAACCCCATGGTGCCGAGCCCGCCGGACGTCAGGAACGAGCGGCAGGAATCGACCGGGAAATAGTGGGCGGCAAAAATCTGGTGGCGGCCGACGTCGGTGACGAGGATGGGATCCGGACAGAGCGCCTTGAGAGCGCGGAGCACCTTGGGGATCGTGACATCGCCGCTGAGATCCGCCAGGGGGTGCTTCTCCGCTTTCCGGTGGAGGCGAGCCAGCCAGTCGGGATGGGACGCGCCCTTCAGCTGGGCCACCAGCTCCCCGAGGATGTGATCCGCGTCGCCCACGATGGGGATCAGCGCCGGGATGTTCTTCCCGACCTCGGCCGGGTCGATGTCGATGTGGACGATCTTGGCCTGGGGGGCGAAGTGCAGCGCGCTCCCCGTGGAGCGGTCGCCGAAGCGCGTCGCCACCCCGATGATCACGTCCGCCTCGGTGATGGCGGTGTTGGCGGCGATGCGGCCGTGGTAGCCGTACAGCCCCAGGTACAGACGGTGCGAGTTCGGGAACGAGCCCTTCCCCATGAGGGTCGAGACCACGGGGATCTCCTGGCCTTCCGCCAGGGCGACCAGCGCCTGGTAGGACGCCGCGGTCCGGATGCCGCCCCCGACGATGATGACCGGCCGCTCTGCCGCCTTGATGGCCGCCGCGGCCCGCTTGATCTGGCCGGGGTGCCCCTTGAGGGTGGGGCGGTACCCCTCCATCTGGGGCGGCCCGGCGTCGCCCGGCGTGCACTGGTCCAGCAGGATGTCCTTGGGGACATCGATCAGGACCGGGCCGGGCCGGGCGCTCCCCGCCAGGTAGAACGCCTCGGCGACGGTCCGGGAGAGCTCGTCGCCGTCCTGGATCAGGTAGTTGTGCTTGGTGATGGGGATGGTGATCCCCGTCGTGTCCACTTCCTGAAAGGCGTCATTGCCGATGAGGTGGCGGGACACCTGCCCGGTGATCGCCACCAACGCCGAGCTGTCCATGTAGGCGGTGGCGATGCCGGTGACGAGGTTGGTCGCGCCGGGGCCGCTGGTGGCGGTGCACACGCCCACCTTGCCGGTGGCCCGGGCATAGGCGTCGGCCATGTGGGCCGCCCCCTGTTCGTGGCGGGCCAGGATGTGACGGATGGACGAGCGCGCCAACTCGTCGTAGAAGGGCAGGTTGGCGCCGCCCGGATACCCGAAGATCAGCTCGACCCCGTGGCCTTCGAGGGCCTTGACGACGGCTCGCGCCCCCGTGACCTTCTTGCTCTTCATGCGATCTCCCCTCTCGGGTCCACGTCATACCGGATACTTCGGTGAGGATTGAAGGGCTGACTATACCCAAGGATGGCGTCGCACGCAATCAGATCAGTGGGGGGGGAAGTGGATGGTTGCGGTCTGGGATGTTTCCATATCCTGACTGGACATTTCCCGCGGCTGTGCATATCATCCGGCCCGTTCCCACGCCGCACTGCTCCCCGCCGCGCACCGGCCCCGCGTGCGCTCGGCGGCGGCAGGGTGTGGCACGCGCGAAGAAGAAGAGAGGTTGCCCATGAAGCCGCTGTGGCGAGGGGCTCGCCGCGTCCTCCAATCCGACGTGGTCCGCCCGATCATCCTGATCCTGGCCGTGCTGGTCCTCTGGCAGGTGGCCGTGACGGTCTTTCGCATTCCCAAGTACCTCATCCCTGCTCCCGGTGCGGTCCTGCAGCAATTCAGCGACTGGCCGCGCTTGCTCCGCGAAAGCCTGGTGACCACCTACGCCTCGATGGGCGGATTCCTGCTCAGCGTCCTGGTGGGGATCCCCTGTGCCGTGGCCATCGCCTACTCGCGATCCGTCGAGAGCTTCCTGTACCCCATCCTGGTCTTCTCGCAGACCATCCCGAAGATCGCCATCGCCCCGCTCTTCATCGTCTGGTTCGGCTTCGGCGTCCTGCCCAAGGTGATCGTGGCCTTCCTCCTGGGCTTCTTCCCCGTGGTCGTCTCCACCGTGACCGGCTTCAAATCCGTGGAGTCGGACATGCTCGACCTCGTGCGCTCCATGAAGGCCACGCGACTCCAGATGTTCCTGAAGATCAGCTTCCCCCACGCCCTGCCCCACATCTTCAGCGGTCTGAAGGTTTCCATCACCCTGGCCGTGGTCGGGGCGGTGGTGGGGGAGTTCGTGGGCGCCAACTCGGGCATCGGCTATCTGTTGCAGCTGGCGAACGGAAACTTCGATCTACCCCTCATGTTCGCCGGCCTGTTTGTGCTGTCGATCGTCGGCGTGATTCTCTTCGTGGCCCTGGAGCTGGTCGAGAAGTGGGTGATTCCCTGGCACGTGTCGCAGCGCAGCGGCTACGCGGCGACCCCCTGAGTTGTCCGAAGCAGTCGCAACATCGTCGCACGAGAAGGAGGAGACCATGGGAAGGCGATTGACGTGGTGGGTGGGATTGGCGGTGGCGGTCACGCTGCTCCTGACGCCAGGCGCCTGGGCTCAGCAGCGCGACAAGGTTATCCTGATGCTCAACTGGTACAACTACGGCGAGCATGCGCCGCTCTACCTCGGCCTGGCGCGCGGCATCTACGCCGAGGAGGGCATTGACCTGGAGATCCAGGAGGGCCGCGGCTCGGGAACCACGATCCAGGCGGTGGCGGCCGGCTCGGCGACCTTCGGCTACGCCGACCTCGGCACCATGATCAAGGCGGCGGCGAAGGAAACCCCCATCAAGGCGGTCGGCGTGCTGATCCAGACCAGCCCCATGGCCGTCATGGGCCTGGCCGAGAAGAACATCCGCGAGCCCAAGGACATCATCGGGAAAACGGTCGCCCTGACCCCAGGCGACGCGGTCGGTCAGATCTTCCTGGCCTTCCTCAAGGCCACGGGGATCAAGGAGGATCAGATCAAGTCCGTCACGGGGGATGCCGCGACCAAGCGGAATGCCGTCATCATGGGCCGCGCCGATCTGTTGACGGGGCACGTGAACGACCAGTCGATCACCATCGAGGACGCGACGGGGAAGAAGGTGCACTCGCTCAAGTTCGCCGACTACGGCGTGAATCCCGTCAACAACGGGATCATCGCGCGCAAGGATTTGTTGACCTCGAAGCCGGACCTCATCAAGCGTTTCATGCGGGCCGCGACCCGGACCATCGAGGCGGCAGAGAAGGAGCCGGCCCAGGCGCTGGACGCCCTGCTCAAGGCGAACCCCAAGGCCGGGAAGCCCGAGATCCTGAAGGAGGGGCTGGCCCGCACCCTCCCGCTGTTTCACAGCAAGTACACCCAGGGGCAGCGACCCTGGCGGGTGTCGGCCGAGGACATGAAGATGACGCTGGACCTGATGGTGGAGTACGGTGGCGTGGATCCGGCCACCAAGGGGAGGCCCGAGAACTACTACACCAACGAGTTTCTGCCGTGACGTTGCCTTCCCGTCTCGACACCCCGGTGCTGATCGACCTGACGGGCGTCGAGAAGACCTATCAGACGGCGGACGGCCCGCTGACCTCTCTGCGGGCCGTCTCCTTTGACGTGCGCGAGCGCGAGTTCCTCTCCATCGTGGGGCCCAGCGGCTGCGGGAAGAGTACCCTGCTCAAGATCCTGGCCGGGCTGCTGCCCTTGACCGGAGGGGAGGCCCGGATCAACGACCGGCGGGTGGACGGCCCCCAGGACGGGGTGGGGATGGTCTTCCAGAGCCCGGTCCTGCTCGCCTGGCGGGACGTCCTCAGCAACATCATGCTCCAGATCGAGATCCGCGGCCTCGACTGGGAGTCGCACCGGCGACGCGCCCTGGAGCTCCTCCAGGTCGTCGGCCTGGCCGGCTTCGAGCGGAAGCGCCCCTGGGAACTGTCCGGCGGCATGCAGCAGCGGGTGGCCATCTGCCGCGCCCTGGTCCACGACCCCAGCCTCCTGCTCATGGACGAGCCGTTCGGCGCCCTGGACGCCATGACCCGGGAGACCATGAACCTCGAGCTTCAACGCATCTGGCTGGCCACGAAAAAGACCGTGCTGTTTGTCACGCACAGCATCCCGGAGGCCGTGTTCCTTTCCGATCGCGTCCTGGTCATGACCGAGCGTCCGGGCACCGTGGACAAGATCTACGACATCCCCCTGCCCCGGCCCCGATCGCTCCAGAACATGGGAACGCCGGAATTCTCCGCGCTCGCCCAGGCCATTCGCGGGCACTTCTTCACCCAGGGCACCGTCGACCACTGACCGGCTGCTCAAAACGGCCCATCTGCAGCGTTGGCTCCCTCCCGTGGCGCTGCGGCGTACGTACCAAGTACGCCTCGCGCCCCGGATCAGTCGCCGCCTTGCATCTGGACCGTTTTGAGCAGCCTGGGCGAAACGGGCGGCAGGCTATTCACGAAAACACCACGGGGCCCCATCGGGGCCCCGTGGTGTTTCGGGCATCGCGAGAACGCCGCTTTCGCCTCAGCCGCCGAACGTCGCCGCGGGGGGCGGCAGGGGACGGGCGATCTCCTCCAGCCGGTATCCGAAGCCCGGGCCCCGCAGGGTCGAGAGATCCACCACCCCGTTCCGCCGGGCGTACAGGCCGGGGTGGATGGCGGCTTCGATCCGGGAGGCCTCCGGGTAGAACTGCATCCCGTTGGTCTCCACCCCCATGATGGTGCCGGCATTGGCGGCCAGGAGCACGTGCGGAATCTGGGCCAGCATCGGGTTGCTGAGGTCCTGGACCATCAGGGTCATGCCGTGCGCCCGGGCCCAGGCGCAGCTCAACAGCGCCTCGCTCTGGGTCTTGCAGGTCTTCAGGGCCACCCCGGACCAGCCCAGCTCCCGCCCCAGCCGGATGACCCGCCAGTCGTGCGCGCTCTCGTCCAGGAAGAGGGGCTTCCGGGCCGAGATGGCGTGGACATCGATCTGGTGCGCCTCCAGGTCATAGGGGAATGGCTGCTCCACATAGAGGAGCATCCCGGAGATCCGCGGCGCCTCGTCCCGCAGCCGATCCAGGAGACTGGTGACGTACTCCGGCTCCCGGACCGTGCAGTTGAAGTCGGCGCTGAGCCACTCCACCTCGTGGGCGATGGCGATCCGGCCGACCTTCAGGATACGCTCGTAGTCCCAGGCGGCATCCACGCCCCGCAGCTTGATCTTCAAGCAGCGCAGCCCGTCGCGGCGAATCCAGTCCGGCAGTACCACCGGGTAGCCGTCGTCCGGCTCCGCGCCGGTCCGCTCCGAGGCATCCAGGAGGTCCAGTCCCCCCACCAGATGCCAGGCCCGAACCTGCGCGGGGGGCGCGGCGACGAGGAAGTCGCGCGGGTATTTCCCCGCAAAGGAGACGCGGGTTCCGGGCGCCGGCGTGAGGAAGGCCGCCAGATCCCGGTTCATGTACTCGGCCGTGTACGTCTCGTACACCGGCCGGCCGAGGAGCTGGCCGTAGGCGTCGTGCAGGGCGATGTCGAAGAGGGAGCAGCACACCAGGGCGGCCAGCGTCGGCATGGCCTCCCCCCCCGCGGCGGCCCGATCCGCCTCGGCGCGCAGGGCGGCCAGACGGTGCTCCTTGAAGTCGTATCCCACCTCGACCGGGTGGCCCGTCTCGGGAAACCCAGCCCAGGCCTCCGCGAGGCGGCAACAGAAGGCCTTCAGCCGCTCATGGCGCACGGGGTAGGGCAGACTGCTGGGCCAGACCCACTGGACATTGAGCGGTGTCTCTCCCCAGCCCTCCGCCGTCCGCCCGTTCCGGTCCGCGACGCGGACCCGGACCCGGGCGCACGTCACCTCGGTCGTCGTCTCCGGCCCAAACTTGAGAGGGATCCGATTCTTCACCTCCAGGAAATGCAGCCAGGTCCCGACAACGTGAACATCCGTGGTCTTGCTCATACTCTCGACTCCTCTTGGCCTGATACCACGAAAACGATAGCTGCTAGGACATCCCAGGGCCCGGATTGGCCACAAGAAGCACAAGACGCACAAGAATTGCTCAGGGCCACACGCTCAATGGTCCCTGGATTCCTGAATTGCCTGTGCCTGTTGTGGCAAACGTTACCCGGCGTTTCGGTAGAGGTCTTCGAACGTCTTCCCGTATTGCAGAAACACCTCGCGGGCTCGGTCTTCGTTCCCCGAGGCGTCGCGGCCTTCGTGGACCACGGAGACGATGTGGGGCTCCATGCTGTACCAGGCGTCGTAGCCCGTCCGTTTTAGATCCGCCACGATGTCCCGCACGCAGCCGTTCCCCTGACCCGGGAAGACCGCCCGGTACCCGCCGGGCGCCGAGGTGTCCTTGACGTAGTCCTTGATGTGCACGTGGACGATGTGCTCGCGGACCGCCTGGTAGTATGCCCAGACATCTTGGCCGTAGGTCACGGGATTGCCGGTGTCAAAGATCAGCTTCAGGGCCGGGCTTCCGACGTCGGCGAGGCAGGCCAGGGTCGCTTCCGGCCCTTTCCCCGCCCACCCGTCGCAATTCTCGTGTCCCAGGATGATGCCGTTCGCCTCCGCCATCCGGCTCAGCTCCCGCAGGCGGCGGACGACTTCCGCGCGCCAATCGCGTTCGGTCCAGCCGTCGTTGGGGTAGCTCATGATCCGGACGATCTGCGTCCCCGTCTTCTGCATCCGCGGCATGATCCGCGCAAGCTCGGCCACGTCCGCGTCGAACGACGCGCTGATCTTCCGGGACCAGTTCGCGATCTGGCTGCCATAGGCGACGATCTGGACGCCGGCCCGATCGAGTTTCTCGCGGATGGCCTCGAACTCCGAATCTGTCACGTCGTCGAAATGCCGCCCCTTCCCCACCAGGCGAATCTCGATCCCGGACCAGCCAAGGGCCTGAAGGGCCGAAATCTGCTGGTCGATGTCCACGGACACTTCATCGGCAAATCCCGCACATCGCATGTAGCACTTCTCCTGTCGGGTCCAACGTCACGAGGCCCGACCATCTGTGGCCTCTACAGCGGCAGCCGGACCGTCCTTCCGGTCCGCGCGCTGCGATAGATGGCCAGAATCAGCTCCACCGCCTTGCGGCCCTCCGCCCCGTCCACCATCGGGGCGCGGCCGGTCCGCAGAGCGGCCACGAAGTCCTCGAACTGGCGCTGGTGCCCCACGAAGGAAATCGCCTTGGGGTCCGCCGCGCCCCCCTTGCCCGTATCGCGCGCCCCCAGGCGGGCGAGCAGCGCCGTATCCCCCTTGGCGGGCTTCGCGAACGTCCATGTGGCCAGATCGTCCTCCCGCGTGGCCACGCCGCCCTGGTCTCCGCACAGCTCGATCTTCTTGGCGTGGCCCGGCCAGGCGCTCGTCGCCCCCTCGATGACCCCCAGAGCCCCGTTCTTGAATCGGATCGCCGCCGCCGCCACATCCTCGACCTCGATCCGCGTGTGGGCCAGACAGGCGGTGAACGCACGGACCTCGACGGCCGGCCCCATGAACCACTGGAGCAGGTCGATGGTGTGGATGCCCTGATTCATCAGGCAACCGCCGCCGTCCAGCTTCCGCGTCCCGCGCCAGGCCGCGGAGTCGTAATACGCCTGGGTCCGCCACCACTTGACGTAAGCCGAACCCAGTGTGATGCGGCCGAGGCGCCCGGCGTCCACTGCCCGCTTGATCTGCTGGTACACCTCGCTCGTCCGCGACGGGAAGATCCCGCCCAGGAGCACCCGGTGCCGGCGGCAGACCTCGACCATCCGGTCCAGCCGAGGCAGCGTGACCTCCAGCGGCTTCTCGCACAAGACGTGCTTGCCGTGCTGCGCCGCCAGGACGGCCGGCTCCACGTGCGCGCCGGACGGGGTGCAGATCGTGACGATGTCGATGTCGTCCCGCTCGATCAGCGCTCGGTACGACCCGAGCCCCTCGACCCCGTACTGCGCGGCGAACTCGTCCGCCTTCGCCTGGCTGCGGCTGGCCACGGCCACCAGCCGCGCCCCCTTCATCGCCTGGATGGCCTTGGCGTGAAAGTGGGAGATCATGCCCAATCCGATGATGCCGAAACGGTACTCGCGAGTCGCTGCACGCATGGCGGCCTCCAGGGGTGGTTTCCGGCGGCGATCCTCAACACGCAAGAGCGCACGAGAGGATGTCGCGGTCCGCCCATGCTTGTCAAGAAAGAACCAACCCCGATCCACCCTGCAACGCCGATTCGCCGCGCCCGCGGGAGACCGGGCACGCATGGCGAGGTTTTAGATAGCCCAGCGACGGCATCACTCCGTATCGCTAGCCCGGGGCCTTTTTCTTCCTTTTTTCGCATCCCTTTTCTTTCTCCCATCTTGACTCCGCCGACGCAAAGGTAGTAGGGTGCTCGTCGCCGTGCGTCTCGTTCTCCCCATCGGATCCGGACCGGGAGCGGATCAGGCTTCGATTCGAGGAAAGGGCGATCCCATGAAACGGTTTGAAGGCTCCTATGCGGTCTGCGTCACACCGTTCACCGAGGACGGCAGTGACATCAACTACGCCGGCCTCAAACATTACATCAACTGGCAAATCGCCAGCGGCAGTCCTGGGCTGATCTTTCTCGGCAGCACCGGGGAGTTTCTGTCCGTTTCCGAAGAGGAACGGATCGGGATCACCGAAACGGCGGTGAAGACCGCGGCCGGGCGCATCCCCATTCTGATGGGCACCGCGGCCGAGGACACCCGCGAAGCCGTTCGGCTGAGCCGCCAGGCCGAAGCGCTGGGCGCGGACGGCCTCATGATCATCCCGCCCTACTACTCCTCCCCCACGGACGACGAACTCTACCACCACTACAAGACCATCTCCGACGCCGTCTCCATTCCCATCATGGTGTACAACAACCCCGCCACGGCCAACGTCGACCTGCTTCCGCCCCTGCTCGCGCGCCTGGCCGAGATCGAGAACGTGCGGTACGTGAAGGAATCCACCATGGATGTGACCCGCGTCCGGGACATCACCCTGCTCTCCGGCGGAAAACTCACCGTGTTCGGCGGCATCATGGGCTTCGAATCGTTCCTGGAGGGGGCGAAGGGCTGGGTGTCCGTGGCGTCCAACGTGATGCCTCGCGAGACCGCCGACATTTACACCCTCGTCAAGGCCGGAGACATCCGGGGCGCGTGGGACCTCTACATGCGCATCCTGCCCATCATCCGTTTTGTCGCGGGCATCTGGTATGTGGGCGGCACGAAGGCCCTCTTGAACGCCATGGGCCTGCCCGTGGGCAACCCCCGTCCGCCCCGCCTGGCTTCCCCGGCCCCCATGCAGGAACAAGCCAAAGCCTTGGTGCGGGAGTTCAATCTCACGTGTGCGTTCTAGCCGAACACCGACCATGCGCGACGGAGCGCCCGACCCCCGCCGTGCGCTCCCGACCAGGATGCGCCACATGAACGATCCCGTGCTTGCACAGGTCATGGGCTTCTTGTCCCGCCTGGTGGCGATCCCCTCGGTCTATCCCCCGGGCGACACCCGAGAGGTGTGCGCCTATATCGCGGACACGCTCTCGGGTTGGGGCTACACCGCAGAGCGCCTGAGCCGCGACCCGAAGATTGTCAACGTGGTGGCCGTCCTGGGTCGCGGCAGACCGCAACTGGCCTTCAACTGCCACATCGACACCGTGGGGGTGGACGGCGGCACGGCCTGGCAGAGCGACCCCTTCACCGTCGCCGTGCGGGACGGCCGCGTGTACGGCCTCGGGGCCAACAACTGCAAGGGGCCGGCGGCCGCCCATCTGTGGGTGGCGGAGCAGGTCGCTCGACAGGGAGGACCGGCCAGGGGTTCCGTGGCCTTCACCTTCGTGGGGGACGAAGAAGCGCTGGGATCGGACGGGACCGCCTTCCTGCGCCAGGAGAGGCATCTGGCGCCCGACATGCTGGTGGTGGGCGCGCAGACCGAAAATGGTCTGATCACGCGGGAGCGCGGCGTTACCTGGATCGAAGTGGTGGCGCACGGCACAGCCGCCCACGCGGGGCAACCGGCCAACGGAGACAACGCCGTGATGCGCATGGCACGGCTGCTGGGCCATCTGGAGACGACACTCTTCCCGGTCGTATCCGCCCGCACCGCCGACGGTCTCCAATCCACCATCAGCGTGGGTACCATCCGTGGCGGCACCAACATCAACGTGGTGCCGTCGAGCTGCGTGGCCGCCATTGACCGCCGCCTGTTGCCCCTCCGCGAGAGCATCGACACCGCGCTCCAGGAGATTCGAGCCGTCCTTGTAGGGGCCGGGGAGCCGGAGGGCAGTTTCGCCGTCCGCCGACTGACCGGCACCAACGGCTTCTCGGCGCCCCAGGACGGGCCGCTCGTGTCCGCCTTCTCCGCGGCCATCGAGACCGTGACCGGCAAGGCCGCGTCCTTCGCCGATTCCGTGGGGGCCTTCGACGGCCGCTTCTTTGCCGATGACGGCATCGAGATCGTCAACTTCGGTCCCGGCGAAGGCAGCGAAGGCCACAAGAGCAACGAGTCGCTGCCCGCCGATCAGCTCGCAGTCAGTGCACGAATCCAACTGCGCATGGTCGAGAACCTGCTCGGCTTGAACCGGCCGGCGTAAGCCGTTGTCAAAGAATAAATGGACAAGTTATTTCGTAACGGCTCCTAACGCCCGAGACGTTCACATGCGAAGCCGCCCCACCACCCCGGACAGCCCGGTCGTCACCCTACAGGTTGACGGACGGGCCGTCACCGCCCATCGCGGCGATACGCTGGCCGCGGCCCTCGTCGCCGCCGGCCTGCGCATCGGTCGCCACACGCAGGGCGGGCACCCTCGCCATGTCTTCTGCGCCATGGGCGCGTGCTTCGATTGCCTGACCATCGTCGAGGGGATGGGAACCGTCCGTGCCTGCCTGACCCACGTGGCGGACGGCATGGTGGTCAGAAGCTGGCCCGCGAACGGGCTCCCCGCCATGTCCGATCTGCCGCCACTCGGGCCGCTCCCCGACGGGCCGCTCCCCCGCCGCCGCTGCCAACTGGCCGTGGTGGGCGCCGGCCCCGGCGGGCTGGAGGCGGCCATCGCCGCCGCCGAGGGCGGCGTGCGCGTGATCGTTCTCGACGAGCGCCCGGAGCCCGGCGGGCAATACTACGAGCAGCCTGCCGAATCGATCCGGGGGCGCCGGGATCGTCGCGCCGCCACGGGGGCGACCCTCATCGCCAGGGCCCGCGCGCTGGGCTGCGAGATCCTGAGCGGGGCCCTCGTGTGGCGCGGAAGCGGCGCCGACGGAATCCTCGAGCTGGCCGTCTTGCACCAGGGGAGTGTCTTCTACCTCCAGCCGGAGCAGTTGGTCATCGCCACGGGCGCCTACGACGCCCCCTTCCCGGTGCCGGGATGGACCCTCCCCGGCGTGCTCACCGTGGGCGGCGCCTCGAGCCTGCTGCGGGGCTATGGCGTGGTTCCGAATGGGCCCGTGGCTTTGTGCGGCAACGGCCCGCTGCTCTTGCAGCTGGCCAGCCAGCTGGTGCAGGCCGGGGTCGAAGTCTCGGCGGTCGTCTCGGCGTCCGCCGTGTCCCTCACGAGGCTGCCCGATCTCCTGCGCATGGTCCGGCACAGCCCCGACCTGGCCGCCGAAGGCGTGCGCTATCTCGCCACGCTCGCCCGGCATCGCGTGCCGCTCATCGCAGGCCACGTGATCACCCGCGTGATCGGGACGGACGCTCCTCAGGCGGTGCGCATCGCCCCGTGCGACGCCGCCGGACGGCCCGACCGGACGCGAGGGCGCGAGATCCCGGCCGCCACCGTGTGCCTCGGCTACGGGTTCCTCCCTTCCAGCGAGTTGGCCCGGCAGCTCGGCTGCGCGCATGCCGCCCCCGCCGGCGGCGGATCGGCCCTCCGGGCGCAGCGCGGCGCGGACGGGCAGAGCACGCTCCCCACGGTGCACATCGTGGGCGAGGCGGGTGGCATCGGCGGGGGCCGGGTTGCCGCGTGCCAGGGCCGCCTGGCAGGCATCCGCGTGGCCGAGAAGCTCACGGGGACTCCGGCCGACCGGAAGCGGGTGGGCCGCGATGTCCGGGCGTTAGCGCGACACCAGGCCTTCCAGGACGCCCTGGGCGGTCTCTTTGCCGCCGACCCCGACCCGCTCCACGTCGCCACGGACGACACCCATATTTGCCGGTGCGAAGAGGTGAGTCTCGGCGCGCTCCGAACCGCCATCGCCGAGGGTGCGACCGACCTGGGAAGCCTCAAGCGCCTCACCCGAGCCGGCATGGGTCGGTGCCAGGGACGCTATTGCCAGGATTGCCTGTCCCGCCTGATGGAAACGGAACGGCACGTGCCCGTCCGGGCCGACCAGCTCTTCATGCCGCAACCCCCGCTCAAGCCCCTCCCGCTGCGCGCCCTTGCCGTGGAGAAACCGGAATGGGGCGGGCACAGGCGCTCCGCCCTGCAACCCATCTCGCGCACCCGGGCGGGATCGGACTTCCTGGGGGACGAGGAGATCCTCATCATCGGCGCCGGCATCGCCGGGTGCAGCACGGCGTACTGGCTGGGTCGCGCGGGCAGGCGCGCCCTCATCCTCGACCGCGGTCCGGTCAACGGGCAGGCGTCCGGCGGCAACGCCGGCAGCATGCACGTGCAGCTGCTCTCGTTCGACTTCGGCAGCAAGGCCGAATCGGGCGGCACGCCCGCCCTGAAGACGCTCCTGCTCCAGCGGGAATCCGCGCGCATGTGGGCGGAGCTGGAGCGAGAGCTGAAGGGCGACTTCGAGATCAAGACCGTCGGCGGCCTGATGATGGCCGAGACCGAGCGCGAGCTGGGCATCCTGCGGGAGAAGGCCGCCCGCGAGCGCGAGATGGGCATCGACGTGGAGGTCATCGACCGGGAGGAGCTGCAGCGGATCGCCCCCGCGGTCTCCCCCACGATGCTGGGCGCGTCCTTTTGTCCCGAAGAGGGCAAGATCAACCCGCTCAAGGGCACGCACGGCATCTACCGCGGGGCCGTCGCCCTCGAGCAGCGCTTTGCGGTCAATGTCGAGGTGCTCAACGTCATCCGCGAGACCACGGGATTCCGGATCGAGACGCCCCGGGGATGGTACCGCGCGCGCATCGTGGTCAACGCCGCCGGCGCCTGGGCCTCGCAGATCTCGGGCATGGTGGGCACACCCGTGCCGGTGCACGGCGCGCCGCTCCAGATGATCGTGACCGAACCGGTGGCCCCCGCGGTGCACCACCTGCTGGCGCACGTCGACCGCCACCTGACGATGAAGCAGATGCAGCACGGCAATTTCATCCTTGGCGGCGCGTGGACCGCAGGGTACGATGCCGTCACCGGATACCCTACCTGCCTGCGCGACAGCCTGGAAGGCAACGCCTGGGTGGCGCGGCGGGTGGTCCCCTCCCTGGACGGCGTGCACATTCTGCGATCCTGGGCGGCGATGAACATCAACATCGACGGGGCGCCCATCGTGGGCGAGATGCCGGGCGTCCCCGGCTTCTACAACACCGTGACCTCCAACGGGTACACCCTCGGCCCCATCATGGGGCGCATCACCAGCGATCTCATCACCCGGGGCAAGACGGGGTGGGATATCAGCGACTTTACCCTTGCGCGGTTCTGAGGGCGAACCGGTATCTCCCGGCAGCCCCCGCCTCGAACCCAGGGAGCGCAGAAGGCTATGCAGAGAGCGGATCGAGTCATCCACGGCACGCGCATCGTCCTGGAACACGGCCTCACCGCCTGCGCCATCGCCATCACCGATGGAAGGATCACCGGTATCGCGGACAGACCGGAGCGCTTTGACGCCACGACCGTCCTGGACGCCGGGCACCGGGTGGTTCTGCCGGGCCTCGTCGATGAGCACGCCCACGTGTGGGAGCCCGGACCGAACGCCCATCGCGAGGACTGGACCACGGGCACCATGACGGCGGCCAGCGGCGGAATCACCACCATCATCGAGATGGCCCAGGGCGTGCCGCCCGCCATCGACGTCGCGGGCTTCACCAACAAGCGGCGCATCGCGGAGCGGAAGAGCGTCATCGACTTCGCACTCTGGGGCGGCTGCGTCAGCAACACACCCGACGACATCGCGGGGCTGAAGGCGGCGGGCTGCACCGCCTACAAGGTGTTCACGGCCTGGTTCGGGAAGGACTATGCCAGCCTGACGGACTACGAGCTGCTCACCGCCATGGAGAAGGTCGCCGCCGTGGGCGGCGTGATGGGCATTCACTGCGAGAACAGCGCGCTCACCGACGGCTTCGAAAAGCGGCTCGCCGCCGAGGGCAACTTCAAGGGCAGCGCCCACGAGCAGGCACGGCCCGAGATCGCCGAGATCGAGGCCATCTCCCGCGTGCTGCTCTTCGCCCGCCACACCCGCTGCCGCGTGCTCATCCTGCATCTGGCCACGCCCAACGCCTGGCCGGTCATCGCAGAGGCGCGGCGGGACGGCGTGCAGGTCTGGGTCGAGACATGCGCCCACTATCTGACCATGAACACCGACGACCTGGACCGCCTGCACGGTTTCGCCAAGTGCGCCCCGCCCATCCGGAGCGAGGCATGCCGCCGGGGTCTGTGGCAGATGGTCAAGGATGGGCGCATCGATACGCTGGCCTCGGATCATTTCCCCTTCACCGACGACGATCGCCTCAAGCACGGCACGAACATCTTCGCCATCCCCTCCGGCATGCCTGGCTTCGATACCCTGCTCCCCTCCCTCGTCGACGAGGGGATCCACCGCCAGGGCCTGAGCTGGGAAAGGCTGGCCCAGCTCGCCAGCACCAATCCGGCAAAGATCCACGGCCTCTATCCGCAAAAGGGCGCCATCCGGCTGGGGGCCGATGCCGACCTAGTGCTGGTGGACCCGGATGAGACCTGGACCTATTCGTTCACGTCGTCATACATCAAGGCGAAGACGCAGCGCGGCCCCTATGAGGGGCGGACCTTCCGCGGCCGGGTGAAAGAGACGATGGTGCGTGGACAGACAGTCTACGCCGACCACGAAATCCGGCAAGAGCCGGGCTTCGGACGATTCGTGGCTCCGGGCGGCGCGGTCCGGTAGCGGCGGCGAAGCCACGCGTCGCTGGAGAACCCGGCTGGCGCAAAAACCATCAGCGACGGCCGGCGATGCGCACGGCGTGGGCACCGGAAGCGTGATGCCGGCTCGGATTCCGGCGACGGAGAGGGTAAAGGGCTTGCGGATAGGGCGGTTCCTCGGCGCGGGCCAATTCCGTGTTCTCGGTATAGGCGTTGCAGAAGACTGGCCGAGGCCATCGGCAGGAAGGGAAAGACGTCCGAAACAGTTGGCATCGACGGAGGAGGAGCTATGAAGACGAGCACACGGTATCTCTGCGTGGTCATCGGGTTGATGGTGCTGGCGGTCGCCATCCTGCCGGGCGTGGTTCAGGCCCAGACGCTGCCTGTCGTCACGGCGGGCGCGCTCACTGCGGCCACGAACGCGACCATTCCCCCCTATCAGTTTGTGGACGCCAGCGGGAAGCTCCAGGGGATGCGGATCGAGATGGGCGAGGAGATCGCCAAGCGGATGGGTCTCAAGATGACGTGGATCAACGTGGGCTTTGAGACCCACATCCCGGGCCTGCAGAGCGGCCGCTGGGATGCCAGTATCACGGGTATGTTCTTCACCCCGGAGCGGGCCAAGATCCTGTACCTGATCCCCTACGAGTACCAGGCTGTCAGCATCGCGGTCCCCAAGGGGAACCCCCAGAAGATCGCCTCGACCAAGGACGTCGCCGGGAAGCGGGTCGCCGTGGAGATCGGCGGCTACGAATTCCGCCAGATCACCAGCATCAACGAGGAGCAGGTCAAGGCCGGCGAGAAGCCGATCGATATCCGGACCTTCAGTACCTTCGCGGACGCTTTCCAGGCGCTGCGGGCGGGCCAGGTGGACGCGGTCGTCAGCGTGGACGTGAACGCGAAATACTATCAAGACCGCGGCGATTTCGAGCGGGCGGTCTCCGGCCTGCGGGGATCGCCGGCCACCCTGGCTTTCCGGAACAAGGAGGTCGGGATGGCGGTATTGAAGGCGCTCAACGACATGCGCAAGGATGGCACCTACGACAAGCTCATGGACAAGTGGGGCGCCGCCAAGATGCCGGCGGACAAGCCGCTGGAGTTGAAGGGCCCCGACATGCCATAGCCCGGCTGCTGAAAACGGCCCATCTGCGGCGTTGACCCACCTTGGCACTCGCTGCGACGTACCTCCGGTACGCCTCGCTCCGCCTGCGGTGTGTCGCCTTGCATCTGGACCATTTTGCGCAGCCTGATGGGAACTAGGCCTTTTCGGTATTTCGCTGGACTGGCCGGAATCTGGATGGGCCCCCGCGGCGCACCGGAAATTTCCGGGACGCCGCGGGGTTTCTTGGGGGAGCATCGCGGGGGCGAATTCGATGCCTGGATGGGATTGGGGCGCGTTCTTCCGGTACCTTGTCAGCCCGTACCTGCTCGAAGGGGCTTGGACCACAATCTGGCTATCGGCGGTCGTGATGACGTTCGGGCTGCTATTGGGCCTGCTGGCGGCCGTCATGAACATGTCCAAGAACCGGGCGCTCCAATCCATTGCCGGCTTCTATCTGTGGATCATGCGGGGCACCCCGCTCCTTGTCCAGCTCATCATCATCTACACAGGCCTTCCGCAAGTCGGGATTAAGCTGAATGTCGTCCAGTCCGCGCTCCTGGGACTCAGCCTGAACGAGGGGGCATATTTATCCGAGATCATCCGCGCCGGCATCCTCTCGGTGCCCAGGGGGCAGTTCGACGCCGCCCGCGCTTTGGGCATGGACTATTCCACGTTGATGCGGGTGATCGTGCTGCCCCAGGCGGCGCGGGTCATCATTCCGCCCCTGGGCAACAACTTCAACGGCCTGCTCAAGACCACCTCGATCACCTCGGTGATTTCGATGGAGGAGTTGCTGCGCCGCGGACAGATGCTGATCCAGGTCGACTTCCGCGTGTTGGAGATCTTCACCGTGGCCGCGCTCTACTACCTGGTGATGATTACCGCCTGGGGGGTAGTGCAACGGCGGCTTGAGGCCCACTTCGGCCGCTCTGTGACGCCGACGGCGGAGCGGAAGCGCACCAACGGGGCGGGCACTGCCAATGGCGGCTCGGCCCGTCTGGACCGCCGCGAAATGGAACACGACCTGCGCTAGCGAGGAGTCCCGTGTCAGGACCTTCCGGAACCACATCCGGCCAGCCGATCGTCGAGGTCGAGAACGTCCACAAGTACTTCGGGTCGCTCCACGTCCTGAAGGGCGTCGGGATGACGGTCCAGCGGGGCGAGGTGATCGTGCTGATCGGGCCCAGCGGCTCGGGGAAGAGCACGCTGCTCCGCTGCATCAATCACCTGGAGAAGATCGATGAGGGGCGGATCCGCTTGAATGGCCATCCCATGGGCTACCGCGAGGCGGCCGGCCGGCCGGTCGAGCTGCGGGAACGTGAGGTGGCCAAGCAACGGCAGGACGTGGGGATGGTGTTCCAGCAGTTCAACCTGTTCCCTCATCTCACGGCCCTGGAGAATATCACCGCCGGCCCCCTCCACGTCCTGCGGCAGAAGAAAGAGGACGCGGAGCGCAACGCGCGGCAGCTTCTGGAGATGGTGGGACTCCCCAACAAGGCCGACGCCTACCCCGGGCAGCTGTCCGGTGGCCAGCAGCAGCGCATCGCCATTGCCCGGGCGCTGGCCATGCGGCCCGCGCTCATGCTCTTCGACGAGCCGACGTCCGCCCTGGACCCCGAGATGATCACCGAGGTCCTGGATGTCATGTTGAAGCTCTCGGAGCAGGGTATGACCATGATCGTGGTCACGCACGAGATGGGCTTCGCCAAGGCCGCGGCGGATCGCATCATCTTCATGGACGAGGGGCGGATCATGGAGGAGGCCGCCGCAGACCGCTTCTTCACCGCGCCTCAGCACGAGCGCACCAGGCAGTTCCTCGGCAAGATCCTCCATTAAGCCGTTGTCAAAGAATTAGTTGAGCGGAGACATTCCGAAACGGCATAAGGAGCCGTAACGAAATAGAAAGAGATGTATAGGTTATTTCGTAACGGCTCCTAAGGACACGGGCATGGCGCAGGCAGGCACGATCCACACCGTGCAGGGTCCCGTGGAGCCGGCGGCTCTGGGACGCACCCTACCTCACGAGCACGTCTTCTGCGATTTCTACCGGATCACGGGGAACCTGAACCAACTCCTCAACGACGAGGAACTGGCCGTCGAAGAGCTGGGGATGCTGGTGCGCGCCGGCGGAACGGCGCTGGTCGAGGTGACGACGCCGGACTTTGGCCGAGACCCCGAACGGCTACGGCGCGTGGCGGAGCGGACGGGCCTGCGCATCGTCATGGGCACCGGCTGGTACCGTCAGCCGTACTACCCGGAGTCCATCGACCGGACGCCCACCGAGGCGTTGGCTGGCCAGATGATCGCCGAGCTAACCCGGGGGGTGGGCGGCACCGGGATCCGCGCCGGCATCATCGGCGAGATCGGCGCCCACGGGAGCTACCTGACGGCGCAAGAAGAGCGGGTCCTTCGCGCTGCGGCGCGGGCCCAACGCGCCACGGGGGCCCCGCTCACCACGCATGCCTCGATGTATCCCGTCGGCACGGCCCAGCTCGCCATCCTACGGGACGAGGGGGTGGACCCGTCCCGCGTGATCGTTGGCCACTGCGACACGTTCCTGGACCGCGAATACCACCTGGCCGTCCTGCAGGCGGGAGCCTACGCGCAGTTCGATACCGTGGGTCGCGTTCACATGAATCCGGATGAGCGGCGCGCCGATGCACTGGTCGCCCTTGTGCGGGCGGGGTGGGCGGAGCGGTTGCTCCTTTCCAGCGACCGGTGCCATCGCTCCGACATGCACGCCTTCGGCGGGGTCGGCTACGACGTGGTGTTCACTCGGTTTTTCGACCTGCTCAGGGCGCGCGGCGTCTCGCAGGCGGAGCTGGATGTCATGACGATTGAGAACCCTCGGCGCGTCCTGGCATGGTAAGGGCCCCTCGACGCTGAGCGAGGAATCCCGCTCTCCGGTTGGCTGGAGAGCGGCCCTCCGGCCCGGGCACCCCCGCAACGTTTGTCCACAGCCTTCCCAATCTGCGCAATCTGTGAAATCCGCGGTGTCACCCCTCTTCGATCCCGCACCAGGCGGCGAGAGCAAGGGCGGTGACCGTCACCGTGCTGAGGAACTCCGCGATCTCGATGGATTCGTCGGCGGCTCCGGCCGCGGCAATCTCGGTGCAGCGCGGTCCGTAGCCGACGGCCGGGATGCCGGCGTAGATCATCGGGATCCGGATGTCGCTCGCGGAGTGGCCGCAGTAGGGCGCAGGCGAGTGACCGGTCACGGCCGCGATGGATTGGCTCACGATCTGGAACAGTGGGTGTTCGGGCGCGATTCCCGCCGGCTGTGTTCCCTCCAAGCAGTCGATGACCGGCGGGTGCTCGCACAGCCACGGGTCGCTCGTGGCGGCGGCATCTACTGCGCCCTGGATCTCCGCCAGAACGCTCTCGACGGTTTCCGGCGTCGGGAAGGTGGCGCTGCAATCGATGCTGCAGCGGACGGGCACCCTTCTCGCGCCCTCACCGCCGGTGACGGTGCCGATCAGCAGGTTCGTCGCGCGTCCAAGCATTCCCTGCAAGGAAGGCTCACTGATCCTCCCCGCTCGCACCGCGTCGAGTTCCCGAAGGGCCGACACGATCCTGGTCATCGTGACGATGGCGTTCTCGCCTTGGTGCGCGAAGGGGGTGTGCTGCGGCTCGGACGTGGCAGGAACCCTGCCCCCTACCGTGACGCGGAACTCCAGGAGGCCGGGGGTCAGGTTCTTGACCTCGCGCAGGCCGCGCCGGCTCTCCGCCGGGTGGAGGTACACGCAACCATCGGCCTGGAGACCCTGTGCCAGGACCACCGCCATGCCGCGCGCCCGGTTCTTACTCACGCAGCTCACCAACGTGACGTCTCCGGCGAGGGAGAGACCCGCTTCGCGCAGGACATCCACCGCGGCGATCATGGCCGCGACGCCGGACTTGTCGTCCGCCGCGCCCCAGCCGTACAGCCGCCCGTCCACGATCTGGGGGTCGAAGGCGGGGTACCGCCACCGATCGAGACCGCTCGGGGCCGGACTGTCGTGGTGCGCAAACAGGATCATGGATCGTCCTCGCCCCGCCCCCTTCCATGTGCCGACCACATTGCCGCGCGGAGGCTCCTGGCTCGCGGGACCAACCGGCTCCGGCGGCTCTTTCCCGGCCGTCGCCTCTTCGAAGCTCCGCCGAATGACGGTCACGCTCCCACCGACCTGCGTCATGACGGCCGCCACGCGCTCCCCCGCCGCCTCGTCACCGTTGGCCGAGGCCCGGACAAGCTCGCGGATCATTTCCACGTACGCGTTCCCCTTGCGAGCAAGCGCCTCTTTCACCTTCGGAGTCAGCGCCACGATGTGCATGGAACCTCCTAAAGTCTCTTGGCGGGTTATCGCAGAAAGCCCCCTGATAGGCAACGGGCATTCTGTTGTTCAGCGCGCTTGCCTGATCGATTGAGGCGGCGAGAAGTGTATGGATGAAGGCACGAGAAGTCAATCACTCCGCGGCCCGCGATTCTCACACCAGGCGGGAGAGTTCCCCGGCGCAGAATGGACGGCGGGGTGAGGTGTTCCGGAGGACAAGGCCTGAGGCGTCGTCTGGCGTCGGGGCGTGACAAGGAGGCGGAGCTTCGCGTACAATACGCGCTGGCGTCCGACGCTGTTGTGATTGTGTGCAGGTCATCGTCGCCCGGTCGTCATCCGCCTCGGCGCGCATCGATCCGGCCCGGGCTGACCGGCAGGGCCGCCTACAGGAAAGGCTGAGACCAATATGCCCGACCATCCCACCCCACGCGCTTGCCGCTGCGGCGGCGCCAATCCGCAGTGCCTCCAGTGCGGCGGGACAGGCGTGATCGAGACCCCCGGATTTCGCCCGATCATGGCGGGCCCTGTGACGACCCGGAGGCGCGCCTATGTCCCGCGCGAGACTGTCGGAACCAGCGCGGGCCCCCCTGAGCCGGTCCGGTGTCCGCATTGCGGGTTCGAGGTGTTAAACCTGGCCGTGCATCTCGCGGAGGCGCACCCTGACCAACCCCAGCAAGAAACCGACGCCGAACGCGAGGCCCGGGAACAGGAAGCGGCGCGCCAGGCCGCCGTCGCGGCGGAGATCGCCCGGCGCGAGGCGGAGGCCGCCCAGCGAAAGGCGGAGGCGCGGGCGCGGCGGCAAGCCGTCGAGGGGCCCCAGGCCGGCGGCGCGTGGTCCGGCCGCACGGTTGGCGCCTCGCCCCCACCCACGCGGCGGCCGCCGAGTGGGATGGATCGCCCCGCGGAAGCCGCGCCGGCTCCGTCTGCGAACGTGCCCGACGGGGGATCCGTTGCGCGCGGGCCGGCCGATGCCGGCGAGGGGCGTGGAGCGGAGGCGGAGCCGAAGCCCATCAGCCCCGCGGCCGAGGCGTGGGCGCGCCTGCGGCGGGCCATGGCAGAGCGCACGGTCCTGACGGGGGTGGTCCGCAGCCGCCGACCATTCGGCGTCATCGTCGACCTGGGCGGCATCGACGGTCTGGTGCGGAGTCACGAGATGCGTGCCGGGCAGACCGGGCGGGAATCGCCGGGGCTGCGCGACGGCGAATCGGTCCAGGTGGTGGTGATCGGAATGAACGACACCACGCATCGCGTGGAGCTGTCGATGCGGAGGGCGGCCGATCCCCGGACGCCCCCCGAGAAGCGGGGCGCGGCCGGCGCGGTGGCGCGGCCCGCAGAGGGGCCGATGGCATTGGCGTTCCGCCTGGCCCGCGCAAAGAAGCAACCAGCGGAGTAAGCCGTTGTCAAAGAATTAGTTGAGCGGAGACATTCCGAAACGGCATAAGGAGCCGTAACGAAATAGAAAGAGATGTATAGGCTATTTCGTAACGGCTCCTAAGCAATCAATCCCCGGAGGGCGCATCCGGCGGCTCCGCCGGCTGCCAGCGCCATCGGAGGCGGCGGAGGGAACACTCGCCATGGATTCGACACTGCAGGTCGGGGTGGGGCGGGCGACGATCACTCCGCCCGTTGGGGTCGATCTCATGGGGTACTCCCGGCGGAGCCGGCCGTCCACCGGGATCCACATGGACATGTACGCGACGGCGCTGGTGGCCTCCGCCGATGATACGACCGTCGCCATCCTCGATTGCGATCTCATCTACCTCCATCCGCCGCTGGTGGACGAGATCCGCGATGCCGTCGCCGGCTTCCTGGGGACCCGGCGCTCCCATGTGCTCGTCAACTGCACCCACTCGCATTCGGCTCCGACCAGCTCGCCGGTGAAGATCGGGGGAGAACAGGACCGGGTGCGCCCCGAGGAGGAGGCGTACATCCGGTCTTTGCCCCACCTGCTCCTCTCCGCCGTCAAGCAGGCCGGGGCGACCATGCAGCCGGCCCGGATCGGCGCCGGGACGGGCCGGATCGCTCTTGCCGTGAACCGGCGCGAAAAGCTCCCGGACGGCCGCGTGGTCCTTGGGGACAATCGTGGTGGGCCGGTGGATCAGGACGTCGGTGTCGTGCGCGTCGACCGCCTGGACGGCCGCCCGTTGGCGGCGCTGGTCAACTACACGTGCCATCCGATCTTCGCCGGATCGGCCAGTCGTCTCATCAGCCCCGACTATCCCGGCCCCATGCGGCGGACGGTGGAGCGCGAGACGGGCGCCACGTGCCTGTTCCTGCAGGGGGCCACCGGGAACATGAACCCCCGCAACCCGATGCACCCGGACACCCGGGAGGCGGAGCGCGCCGGCACCGTCCTGGGGCTGGAGGCCGCCAAGGCCTTCCTGGAGATCGACACGCGTACCACGGTCGAGCGCGAGTACTGGCTCACCTCCGTGGCCACATTTCACCTGGTGCGCCAGGAACCCGTGGAGCCCGCAGGGCCCGACCGTGTCGCCGCACGCGAGACGGTGCTCTCGCTCCCGCTGGCTCCCGTGCCGGATGCCCGGGAGGCCCGGCGCATCCTGGAGGAGCGCGGCGCGGCGCTGGACACACTGTTACGGCAGACCACGGATCCCGACGAGTTGAATCCGTTCCGTTATCAGAAGATGTGGGCGGAGATGCTGCTCCGAACCGTCGAGCAGGCGCCTGGCCCGTTGCGCGTCGACGTTCCTGTCCAGGCCATGCGCCTGAATGACGTGGCGATCGTCGGCGTGGCGGGGGAACTGTTCGTCGAGATTCAGCTGGCGATCAAGCAGGCGTCGCCGTTCGGTTCGACGCTGGTGGCGGCGTATTCCAACGGTTGCATCGGTTACCTTCCGGTCGTCGACGCCTACCCCGACGGCGGGTACGAGGTGGACCACTCCTACAAGGGATACCGCCTCCCCGCGGCCGTTGCGCCCGGGGCCGCCGAGAAGGTCGCGGAGACGGCCCTCGGCCTGCTCCGGGAACTCGCCGGAGAACCACCCACGGCGTAGCGCAATCGGTCGAGCCGATGGCGAACCTCGACCCCCGCACATCTCTCGGTGTAGACGACCCCCCCAAATCTCCGGCTAACGCCAGGGCGGCCTTCGTGCGAGTGGACGCGGCCGGGGGCCGGACCGGCCCCTCCGGCCGCCTGGCGCCTGCACCCACCCGGTTGGGTGGGTACCCGGAACCGCCCGGCCTTGCGCCGGGTCGCCCCGGCTGCGGTCGCGACACGCCGTCCGTTCTCCCTGCGCGCGCTAGCCGGAGAACAGGGCCCCCCGTCAGCATTGACAGACACTTTTGGCGGGTGTAGCCTTTCGCTACTCTGTTGCGATCACAGCCAAAGGAGGAGTGGAGTTTAGCTATTGGACCCGGCGCAGAGAGTGCCCCACTGACAGAATGCAGTTGATGGCTTCTCAAGGAGGATCGGTTATGAAGCGACTGACGCTCATCATCATCGCCTGCCTGTGCGCGGCAATCGCGCTGCCGCCGGCATTTGCCGGCGAGGCCAAGAAGGCCCCGGACTCCAAGGCGGCGCCCACAAAGGCCGCCGCGCCCGCCATGAAGTACAAGGAAGCGCCCGAGCTGGCCGAGCTGGTCAAGGCCGGCAAGCTGCCGCCGGTCGAGAAGCGCCTGCCCGAGAACCCGCTGGTCGTCCCGGCCGACGAGATCGGCCAGTACGGCGGCGTCTGGCGCCGCGGCTTCCTGGGGCCGTCGGACTTCAACGGCGTCAACCGCGTCATCTACGACGTGCTCGTCCGCTTCGGCCCGGACGGCGCCACGATCGAGATGAAGCTGGCGGAGAGCGTCACCCCGTCCGCGGATTTCAAGACCTGGACCGTCAAGCTGCGCAAGGGGATCAAGTGGTCGGACGGCTCGCCCTTCACCGCCGACGACATCATGTTCTGGTACAAGGACGTGCTCCTGAACAAGGACCTCGTGCCCGCCATGCCGGCCTGGATGCTGAACAAGGACGGCTCCCGGTCGCAGGTGCAGAAGATCGACGACCTGACGCGTCACGCTGGACCTTCAAGGAGCCCAACACCAACTTCCTGCTCGAGCTCACCACCAAGGACTACGGCGACAGGCAGTATCCCGATCTTCCTGCCGTCCAAGTACCTGAAGCAGTTCCACGCCAGTACGCCAAGAAGGAAGACCTGGACAAGATGGTGGCGGACGCCAAGTTCAAGACCTGGGTCGAGCTGTTCGCCAACAAGCAGAGCCCCTTCGACAACCCCGAGCGGCCGGGCATGGCCGCCTGGATCGCCTCGAACCGCATCAGCGACCAGATCTTCATCCTGAAGCGCAACCCCTACTACATCGGCGTGGACAAGGCCGGCAACCAGCTGCCGTACATCGACGAGGTCCAGTTCAAGTTCTTCGCCGACGCGCAGGCGCTCAACCTGGCCGCCATCGCCGGCGAGCTGGACGAGCAGGAGCGCCACATCAACCTGCTGAACTACCCGGTGCTCAAGGAGAACGAGCAGAAGCTGGGCAAGTACAAGATCTTCCTGTGGTCGAGCCCCGGCGGGCATGACGCCGGCGTGGTCTTCAACCAGACCTACGCCAAGGACCCGGAGCTGGGCAAGCTCTTCGCGAACAAGGACTTCCGCATCGCCATGTCCTACGCGATCAACCGCAAGCAGATCAACGAGTCCGCGTTCCTCGGCACCGGCGAGCCGCGCCAGGCCGTTCCCGAAGAAGGGCCACCCCTACTACCCCGGCGACGAGTACGCCTTCAAGTACACCGAGTACGAACCTGGCCGAGGCCAACCAGACTGCTCGACTCGATCGGCCTGAACAAGAAGGACGCCGAAGGCTTCCGCCTGTTCCCGAGCGGCAAGCGCGTCGCTGATCGAGCTGTCGGTGGTCGAGGTCTTCGGTCCCTACCGCGACATCGGCACGCTGGTCACCAGGGACTTCGAGAAGGTCGGCATCAAGGTGAACATGCAGATCCGCGAGCGCGCGCTGCACTTCCAGATGCGCCAGGCCAACGACCTGCAGGCCGAGCTCTGGAACCAGGACACCGCGGGCTTCCCGTTCACCGGCTCGACCAAGTACGACTTCCGCAAGGACCTGTACGGGAACCTCACCTACGGACCGCTGTGGAAGCAGTGGTTCGACACCAACGGCAAGGAGGGCGTGGAGCCGCCGCCCGAGGCCAAGAGGATCATCGAGCTGCAGGACAAGGCCAAGGCCGCCGGCCCGGCGCGAGAAGGTCGAGATCGCCCAGGAGCTCTTCAGGATCTGGGTGGACAACATGTTCGAGATCGGCACCGTCGGCCTGACCGCGACCGACCAGGGCGTGGCCGTGGTCAACGCGAAGCTGCACAACGTTCCGGCCAACCTGACCAAGGACTGGCCGCTGCGCACGCCGGGCAACGGCCGTCCGGAGGTGTGGTTCTTCAAGCAAGTAGCGTTCCGACGAAGGACCGACAGGCAGGCGGGGAGGCTCTGCTGCCTCCCCGTCTCCTGTCTTTATGGGAAGACCTCGCGATGCTTCGTTTCATCATCAAACGCCTCGCTGCTGCTGCCCGCTGCTGATGCTCGCTCTTCACGGTCGTCGTCTTCGCCCTGGTGCAGGCGCCCCCGGGCGACTTCCTGACCAGCTACGTGGCCATGCTCGCCTCCTCCGGCTCCTCGATGGACGCCGCGCAGGTCGAGGCGCTCAAGCAGCAGTTCGGCCTGGACCAGCCCGTCTACGTCCAGTACCTGCGCTGGATGGAGAGCATCGTCAGGGGCGACCTCGGCCTGTCGCTCGAGTACCAGCGGCCGAACACCGAGCTGATCGGCGAGCGGCTGCTGGTCACGCTGCTGCTGGCCCTGTTCGCCTTCGTCATCACGTGGGTCGTGGCCATCCCGGCCGGCATCTATTCGGCGATGCACAAGAACACGATCGCTGGACTACCTCTTCGCGGTCCTGAACTACGTCGGCGTGGCCACGCCGAACTTCATGCTGGCGCTCATCCTGATGTGGATCTGCGTTCTCCAACTTCGGCCTGATGATCACCGGGCCTGTTCTCGCCCGAGTACGCGCAGGCGCCGTGGAGCGTCGGCGCGGTTCGTCGACCTGCTCAAGCACATCTGGCTGCCCGCCATCGTGCTCGGCGTGGCCGGCACCGCGCGCCTGACGCGCATCATGCGCGCCAACCTGCTCGACGAGCTGAACAAGCCCTACGTCGTCACGGCGCGCGCCAAGGGCATGTCGGAGTGGAGGCTGGTGCTCAAGTACCCGGTGCGCCTGGCGTTCAACCCGCTCATCAGCACCATCGGCTGGTACCTGCCGCAGCTGTTCTCGGGCAGCCTGATCGTGGCCACCGTGATGAACCTGCCGAACATCGGGCCGCTGCTGCTGCGCGCGCTGATCCAGCAGGACATGTACCTCGCCGGGAGCATCCTGCTGATCTACTGCTTCCTCACCATCGTCGGCACGCTGATCTCGGACATCCTGCTCGCGCTGTTCGATCCGCGCATCCGGATGGAGGGAACGTAGCTCATGGCGGACGAGCTGCAGGCCGAGCCCGCTCGGCGACCGAGCTGTCCTCCAAGGCCGAGGAGCGCGTCTCCGTCGCGTCGAACTGGAAGCTGGTCTGGTGGCGATTCCGCAAGAACCGCCTGGCCGTCGCGAGCGCGCGTCGTGCTGCTCGTGTTCTACGTCGTCGTCCTGGTGCCGGACTTCTTCGCGCACCCAGGATCCCGAGGAGACCGAGGCCGCGCTGCGCCTTCATTCCCGTGCAGCGGATCTCCCTCTTCGACCAGACGGGATTCCGCCCGTCGGTGCCGGCCGTCGTCGGCAAGCGCAACCCCGTCACGCTGAAGATGGAGTGGGCGGCGGATCCGACGGACGCGCATCCCCATCGCGCTTCTTCGTGCGCGGGTACACGTACAAGGTGCTGGGCCTGTTCGAGACCGACATCCACCTGATCGGCGCCAGGGATCCCGGCGTCCGAGCGGGCGGCCGCACTTCCTCGGCACCGACCGGCTGGGGCGCGACCAGTGGTCGCGCATGATGTTCGGCACGCGCACCTCGATGACCGTCGGCCTGGTCGCCGTCGCGCTGAGCGTCGATCCTCGGCGTCCTCCTCGGCGGCATCTCCGGGTATTTCGGCGGCTGGATCGACATGATCATCCAGCGCCTCGATCGAGCTGCTGCAGTCGCTGCCGACGATCCCGATCTGGCTCGTGATGACCGCGGCCCTGCCGCAGGACTGGCGCCCGGAGCAGGTCTTCCTCGCCATCACCATCATCCTGGCCTTCATCGGCTGGACGACGCTGGCGCGCGAGGTGCGCGGCCGCTTCCTGTCGCTGCGCGAGGAGGACTTCGTCCTGGCCGCGGAGCTGGCCGGGTGCAGCCAGCCTGCGCATCATCCTGCGGCACATGGTTCCCGCGTTCATCAGCCACATCATCGCCGCCGAGCACCCTGGCCATCCCGGTCATGATCATCAGCGAGACCTCGCTGAGCTTCCTGGGCCTGGGCATCCGGCCGCCGGCGATCAGCTGGGGCGTGCTGCTGCAGGAGGCGCAGAACATCCAGACGGTGGCGCTGGCGCCGTGGCTGATGATCCCCGGGCCTGGTCGTGATCCTCGCGGTGCTGGCGTTCAACCTGGTCGGCGACGGCCTGCGCGACGCCGCCGACCCGTACGGGCACTAGGGGAGGCACGATGGCAACCAGAGCCCGCCCGCTGCTGTCGGTGCGCGACCTGAAGACCCACTTCCTGCTGGACGAAGGGGTCGTCCGGCCGTCGACGGGGTCAGCTTCGACGTCGACGCCGGCCAGAGTCTTCGGCATCGTGGGCGAGAGCGGCTGCGGGAAGAGCGTGACCATGAAGTCCGTCCTCCGCATCGTCGAGACCCCGGGCAAGATCGTCCGCGGCCAGATCCTGCTGCGCCGGCCCGTCGGGACGGGACGGGCGGCGAGGAGGTCGTCGACCTGGCCGAGCTGGATCCGCGAACGGCGAGGAGATGCGCTCGATCCGCGGCGGCGCAGATCGCGCTCATCCCGCAGGAGCCGATGGCGTCGTTCAGCCCGGTGCACACCATCGGGAACCAGATCGTCGAAGACGATCATGCTGCACCAGTCCGATCGGCAAGAAGGCGGCGCGCGGATCTCGCCATCGACCTGCTGCGGGACGTGGGCATCCCGATGCCCGAGCAGCGCCTGGACGCATACTCCTGGCAGCTCAGCGGCGGGCTGCGCCAGCGCGCCATCATCGCCATGGCCCTCTCCTGCAACCCCCGCCTGCTCATCGCCGACGAGCCGACCACCGCCGTCGACGTGACGACCCAGGCGCAGGTGCTGCGCCTGCTGCGCGAGCTGCAGCAGGAGCGCAACGTCGGCGATCATCTTCATCACCCACGACCTCGGCGTCATCGCCCAGATGGCCGACTACGTCATGGTCATGTACCTGGGGCTGGTCATGGAGCAGGGCCCGGTGGACGACATCTTCCACGCGCCCAAGCATCCCTACACCCAGGCGCTCCTGCGCTCCATCCCCAGCGTCAGCTCGCAGCCGCGGGTCGACCTGCCGACGATCAGCGGCTCGATCCCGCATCCCTTCAACAGGCCCCGGGGCTGTCCCTTCCATCCCCGCTGCGATCAAGCGCATGCCGGGCAGGTGCGACGCGCGAACCCCCGCGCTCCAGGCGGTGGGAGACCGGCAGCGGTGAGCTGCTTCCTGTACCACGATGCCGAGGTGTCCGAATGACGCGCGCCGGCGCCGCCCCGCTCCTGGAAGTGAAGAACCTCTAGCAAGTACTTCCCGATCCAGAAGGGGTTCTTCGAAGAAGACGATCGGCAACGTGCGCGCCGTCGACGACGTCAGCTTCTTCGTCCACGAGGGGGAGACCCTCGGCCTGGTCGGGGAGAGCGGCTGCGGCAAGACCACCACCTCGCGCTGCATCCTGCGCGCCATCGCCCCCACGAGCGGCGAGATCCTCTTCCGCACCGGCGAGGGACCGGTGGTCGATCTGGCCACGCTGGATCGAGCCGCGCTCCGGCCGCTGCGGCCGCAGATGCAGATGATCTTCCAGGACCCGTACGGCTCGCTCAACCCGCGCATGACCTGTTCGAGATCGTCGGCGAGCCGCTCCTGGTCAACGGCATGGGCAACCGCAAGCGAGCGCACCGACCGGGTGGCCGAGCTGCTGCAGCTGGTGGGGCTGCGCCCCGAGTACATGCAGCGTTTCCCGCACGCCTTCAGCGGCGGTCAGCGGCAGCGCATCGGCATCGCGCGCGCCCTGTCGGTCAACCCGCGCCTGGTCGTCGCGGACGAGCCGGTCTCCGCGCTGGACGTCTCCGTGCAGGCGCAGATCCTGAACCTGCTGCTCGACCTGCAGACAGCGGCTGAACCTGACCTACCTCTTCGTCGCCCACAACCTCGGCGTGGTGAAGCACATCTGCGACCGGGTCGCCGTCATGTACGTCGGCAAGCTCGTCGAGATGGCGAGGACCGAGGAGCTGTTCCACCGGCCGAGACACCCCTACACGGCCGCCCTGATGGCAGCCGTGCCGGTGGCGGATCCGCGAGTGCGATCGGGGAGTGCCGAGCTGAAGGGGGAGGTCCCGAGCCCCGCCAATCCGCCGTCCGGCTGCTACTTTCACCCGCGCTGTGCCTATGCGGCGGAGGTCTGCCGCACGCAACCGCCCGACTTCCGCGAAATCAGCCCGGCGCATTTCGTCGCCTGCCATCGCGCGGAAGAGATCGAGCTGCCCGGGATCAGTCTCACCTGATGCAGTCCGCCCGTCTCGGAGAGCGTCAAACGGTCGCCAGACGCGGGGGACGGTGGACGACGGTACGCCCGCCCCGGATGACCGCCCCGCTCGCCTTCTAGCGCCACACTCTGCGTCATGCAGAATTGGCGATTCCTTTCCGGACCCCTCGTCGGCGGCCCGACTGGTCCGCGCCTCTAACACGGTGGCGATTCGCCACACAACGAGAGCTAACCCGTTGATTTGCTGAATGGGCGAATCCCATTCTTGGCGGTCGGCCCATCAGGCGGGTGAAACCTGAAGCCGTCGCCGCCGTCGGGGCAGCCCGTGTGATTCGCACTCCGGGTGCTCCTGCGTGGAGCTCCGGCCCCTGTGTAGCGGCCCAAAAGTGAAATCAGCCTCTCGCAAGATCCATCACTTACGAGCCAAAAGGTGTCCGGTACCTCTTTTCTGCATCTAGTCGGGCGGCGGGCTGAGATCTGTCCCCCACGTCACCGACGCCAGCCTCGCACGCCGCATCCCACTGGACATGTTGCGAGCCAGTGCCCACCTTCGCCCCTACCGGGGAAGCGGCACGGACTCGAACGCGCGCAGCGACGATGTCTGGTCAGTCGAGAGCATCTCACGGATGGTGCTGGGGGACCGGCACCCATTCAGGACTGGCGTCGCCAGCGCCATCAGGATAACATCCGGTAAATATCCCATCCCCTGCTTCGCCGATGACGTCCGCCCGCGGGGCGGGCGCCGGCGGGAGCGGAGCGCGTGACCGAGGGCGAGACTGGGCGATGTCCGACCGCAAGTACCGACAGCGCGGGTACCAGAACGACGACCGAAAAACGCCGCGGGCGCCCGGTCCTCGTCCTCCCGCCGACCAACCCGAGGGGCCGCGCGCCCTGAACCTGATGAAGTGGCGGGAGGTCATCCGCTGCGCGCGCTGCGCAGGCGAGCTGTCCAACGCGGACGTGAGCACCGCGCGGTGCGGCAAGTGCGGCGCGGAGCTCCACGCGTGCACGCAGTGCGCGTTCTTCGATCCGGGCGCCCGTCTGCAGTGCCTGCAGCCGATTGCGGCGAGGATTGCCGTGAAGGATGCTCGCAACGACTGCACGCTCTGGAAGCCTCGCACGACCGTGGAGCGCGAAACGCAGGCCGCCGCCCCCAGGTCCGGTCGGCAGGCCTTCGACGACCTCTTCAAGTAATTGGGGACGTTCCGGTTTACGTCGTCTTGCGACTCTTTTCCACTAACCCCGTTTCCGCACCGACCCGCCTCCCTCGCGCGAGGCACGTCGCCACGCGTTTGCCGCGGCTGCCCCTCCCCTCCTCCACACGGCCTGGCGGGGCGTGGCAGACCGCCCCCCCTACGAGGCAGACGACGTCGCGCATCACAACGCGTGGCCGAGCATGCGGCCCCCGAGGCGATCGCAAGACGACAAAGACTGGAACTTTTGCTCTGCGCAGATCAACCACGAAAGAGAATGCGCTAATGGGCGGAAGAGAATTGCCCCAAACCGGCGCTCTGACTTTTGACCAGTTCCACTCCCAGTGAGACTAGTTCGTGGGCCTGATTGCGCTGCAACAGGTTCAGCGTGGCCAGGTAGACGCCATTCGGCCCGAAAAGGGTCATTAGCTGACCGGAACCCGATCCTCCTTGTAACTGTTTCAACGGATAGCGCGCAGCCCAATCCGTAAGATGTGTTGTGACCCTCGAATTCAGCAACTGATGAGCCGAGGATGGAGAATTGGTGTACGCCATGAAGTGGCGCTCGAGCGCCGGTTCAAGCGGAGCCAAGGTCACGGCCTGTTCCAGGGCGGGCGTATCCTCCGGCGAAAAGCCGTGGAGCGAGAGGGCCTGCCGGATAAACATGCTACCCAGAGACGCCAGAAAACCTCGTGACGGCTGCCCTTCGGCTTTCTGCGCCACAAACAGGAAAATGCCCGGCGTCTTGAAGTCCGGCGAATGCCAGCGGACTCCGGTGGGGGCTGAAGAACTGGCGGTATACATCGGCTGAATTCGCCAGTGTACGCCGTTCGTCTCGTGGATTTCGGCTGCCTGCGACAGCTCCGCGGGCAGGATCCCGGCGGGGATGCGGTTGGAATCCTGAATCCCGAGAAATTCGCGCAGTTGGCCTGCAGACCGTTCCTTCCCCTTCCAGCCGCTTGAACTGGACGACCGGAATGGGACTACCTGTCCGTCCTTCCGCAGTAAAGTCAGCCGGTACGTAAAACCTCTTTTGCCGCCGCTAACGATGCGTTCTACATTGATGCCGGCGATCTCGTCAAAATGCACCTGCTTCAATGTGTGGCGCAATGCAGAGCGGTAATCGAGTTTCAACGTTCGTGTAATCCGGTCCGCGGTGATGGTCAGGACGCCGCTGAAAAGCAGGAAACCCACACCAACAGCCGCAAAGATGCCCCCAAAAACCGGCGGACCTCCCTGATTGATGACCAAAGTGCCGACGCCCGCGAAAAAAAATGCAAATACCCACTGGAAAATCGGGACATCCCGGATCACCAGCTGAGAGTCGTTTTGTTGCATGAAGCTTCTCCCTTCCCGACTGATGGCCCGCGACTGCGCGTCTCTCGCATCTCGCTCTTGAAGAGCGGAGGAGTCAGCCACCAGAGGTCAAATCGGCCATCTTCACGCCGGAATGATCCGCGAACGCTCCCGAGCGGACCTCGCTCGGCCGCGCTCCGGCTGTACGCTTCGGCGAGGCGCCTTCACCGCCCACACCTTATTTGCAGGGCGGAAGCCCCCCGCTGTGCGAGCAGTCGTGGTCCTGCTCGGGATCGCATGTGTAGCAGGCGGAGAAAGTCGGCGGGTTGAACGACACCATGCGGCCGGCGTCGTCGAAGGTGACGTAGGCGTACGCCGGGACGGCCTGGCTCCCCTGCGCGGTCTCCAGCGTTGTCTCATACGCCACGAATCCGGACTTCACGTACCCGCCGGATCGGAATTCCACCCGGAACTTGAAGCGGGTCGATCCCCCGGGTTTGTACTCGAGGGTCGGCTCCGAGTCTAGCTGCCCGGACTGCACGTAGCCATCCGGGCGAAAGGTGACGAGTGAAGAGGCTCTGAACGACGTGCTCTGGCCCGCCCGGTATTCCAGGGAGTGCTCGCTCGCCAGCTGGCCGGTCTTGACATAGCCGTTGGCGAAGGCCGCCCCCGAGGCGCTGCGCACGTAGATGGAGCGACCCGGCCGGTAGTCCAGCGCCTGATCTCCCAGGACCCGGCCGGTCTGCAGGTATCCTCCGGCGAACTTCGGCACCGAGCTGCCGTAGAGGTTGACGGTGCGCGACGGCCCATATTCCACGACCTGGTCACCGTAGAGCTGGCCCTGCTGCACGTAGCCGTTGCTGAAGTAGGCGGGCGAGCCCAGACGGAACAAGGCCGACGCGGAATTGGCCGCTCGATACTTCAGCTGCTGGTCACTGGCGAGCAGCCCCAAGAGGGCGTAGCAGTTCGCATCCAGGGTAACGAACGATGACGACCGGAAGGTGGCGGAGTCGCTCGGATTATACTTCAGCGTCCTCGCGCCCGTGAGCTCGAGCCTCCCGCTTTGCAGCCCGCCGCTGCAGTTGCTCGGAAACGCGCTGCCGGCGCCCGAGCTCGTCCCGCTGCCGCTCGTCGCGCCGCTGCTCGAGGTGCCGCTCGTGGTGCTCGTCCCGCTGCCGCTGGAACCGGATCCGACGGTCACGCCACCGAAACTCGTGCCGCCCGAGCCCGCGTACTGCGATGTAGTACTGCTTGCGATCCCCGACGGTCTTGTCTTCCACGCTCTGCAGCTGGATGTACAAGTTTTGGTGCGGGCCCCTGTTGGTCAAGGTCCAGGAGACTTGCCCCTCTCCCCACTTGGCACCGCTCGCCTGCATCGGCGCGCTTTGCGCCGGCGTCTCGAACGCCTTCATGTCGTAGCCGCCTGCCTTGGCGGACAGCACCTCGACCCGGACGTGCCGGCCGGGATCGCCGCGATACTCCCACGCGATCTGATACGTCTGGTTCATATTGAGGTTTTGCTGGGGGTCGGGCGTCTTGATGGCGATCCAGGGCTTCTGGCAGTAGAAGGATGTCTCGTCCTTCGCGGCGGGGAAGTCGAGGCTCGTTACGCGAATGCGCAGATAGTTCCGGGCGAGCGTTTCGGGAATGCTCGGCACTGTCCATGTGATCGTGTTGCTGGCGCCGGAGGTCTGGCTCGCCGCGATCGTCTGAAGCAGCGTGGATCCTTTGTACAGCTCGACCTTCACCGGTTTTCCGTTGAGCTCGCTGGTCCAGGAGAACTGGTACTGTTTCCCCGCAGAGCATTCCGCCACGCCGGCATCGACGAGGAAACGCGTTCCCACCTCGATCTTGGGCAGCCGGACCGTGAAGGGATTGGAGGTGCCCAGCACGACTTCGGTCATGGCGTTGTTGTTCGTCACGTCCTTGTGGAAGGTCCCGCTGACCTGGAAGCGGTACTCTGCCGAGGCTTTCCCCGCAGGCAGCACGGGCGCCGTCCAGGGCCAGCTCCCCTTGCCGTTGCTTCCCGCCGGAACGTTCGGGAAGGACTGCACCACCGTTCCGTAGGGGTCCACGACGGAGAGCTTCATCGTCGTGATGCTCCCGGTGTAGGACCAGGTGATGGTGTGGGGCGCGCCCGTGACAAGGGCCGCGGCCGGAGCGGTGACGGTGACGGCCGTCGGTACGATGGCGACGGGCTGCCGGGCCTCCACCCGGCGATCGGTCTGGAGGGTCACGCGGAGCTCATACGTGCCCGCCGGTGCCCCGAAGGGGACGATGTAGGCGGCCTTGCCCGTGGCGGAGCCGGTCCAGACGGTAGCGACCTGCTGGTTGTTCTGCCACAGCGTGACGTCCGCGGTGGTGCTGCGCGTGCCGCTGAAGGCCCACTGGATCACGTGGTAAGACCCCGTGGACCAGACCGTCCCGGCTTGGGGCGCGGTGATGGCGATGCTTCCCTGCGGCGGGCAGTTGCCGGCCATCTCACAGGGGGACAGGGCTGGCCCTGCCGGCGCGACCTGCGACGGCTGGGCGGCCTGCAGCCCAGTTGCGGCGGCCGTTGGGGGCGAGACCGGGTTCGCGTACGGGAGGTTTGCGCCCACCTGCCCCTGGGCTGTCGCGGGCACTGAGGACTGCCCGGCTGGGGCGGCCGGCGCCTGCACCGGCGCGGGGTTCGAAATGACCAGCGACCAGACGCCGGCGGCGTGGGCCGCATGGTCCAGGCGGACCGACGGTGGCCGTTGGTCCGTCGCCTGTTTCTGGATGCGGCCACTCGGGTCCCGCAGCGCAAACGCGAGCGGGGGACCGCTCCAATTAATCCCGACCTGGACCGGCCCCGGCGCGCCGACCGAGATCCCAAAGACCGCCTGGCCCCCGGGGGCGAGGGTGAAGGCCCGCGGCCATGCGCCGGTGTTCGGCGCGCCCGGCCCCGGCTGAGGCACCTGCGGGGCGCCCATGGGCGTGGGGGCTCCCGCCAGCGCGATACCGAGAGGCAGGAGTGTGACCACCAGGCAGAACGTTACGAGAAGGCGCACAGGTTTTTCCTCCTCCATGGGGGACCGGCCGCAATTACGCCAGACGGTCGCACTCGCTTCGCACTCCTGCATGGATTCCGAAACCAACGAACCGTCCCACGTCTGCGCCCCACGGTGGCACGCCGAGCCGACGGGCGCGCTCCTGTGGCGAGCAAGGCACGGGCCAGCCATGACCGCGAAAGCGTAGATATGGGGTCAATCGGGCGGGAGACTATCGCCGAGCGGGACCCTCGGTCAAGTCCTGTAATGGGGGACGTTCCGGTTTACGTCGTCTTGCGGGCTCTTTTCCACTAACCCCGTTTCCCCACCGACCCGCCTCCCTCGCGCGAGGCACGTCGCCACGCATTGGCCGCGGCTGCCCCTCCCCTCCTCCACACGGCCTGGCAGGGCGTGGCAGACCGCGCCCCCCTACGAGGTAGACGACGTCGCGCATCACAACGCGTGGCCGAGCATGCGGCCCCAGAGGCATCGCAAGACGACAAGAACTGGAACGTCCCCCATGACTGCCGCTCTCACCGACGGGGGCGCCCTCGGAGGTTCTCAATCAGTTGTCCAATGCCGAATGTCCAGGGGGAAATCCGATCGGTGTGGTTGACCCGGTTGATGAGCGCGCCCAACTTCGGGGTGCTGATCGTCACCAGGTCTCCCACGTGGTGCGTGAACCCCCTGCCGGGGCCCTCTCGGTCCGCGGCCGGCGCGACACTGGTTCCGGTAAAGAGCAACAGCCCATCCGGATACTGGTTGTGCGGACCGATGGTCTGCGCAACGAGGTCGGTCACGTCCCGGCTGATGTCGCCCATACAATGGCGCTCGGACAGGGCGAATCCGTCCTCCCCCTCGATCCGCAGGTTGAGGACCGTGCGCCGGACGTCGTCCAAGGTGAAGGTTGCATCAAACAGGCGGATGAACGGACCGACAGCGCAGGAGGCACGGTTGTCCTTGGCACGGCACGCCAGCAGGATACTCCGGCCCACCATATCTCGGATGTTCACATCGTTTCCGATGGTCGCCCCGACGATGCGGCCGGCCGGCGACACCACCAGGACGACTTCGGGCTCCGGGTTGTTCCAGGCGGAGCTGGGCAACACCCCCACCTCGTCGCCCGTGCCCACGGCGGACATCGGCTGGGCTTTCGTGAAGATCTCGGCGTCTGGGCCGATCCCCACTTCCATGAAGGGCGACCACAGGCCGCGGGCCACCAACGCCTGCTTGACCCGGGCGGCTTCGGGAGACCCGGGGGTGACCCGGGAGAGGCTGCCCGCTTCCGCTTCGATCGTGGCCCGCGTCGCGGCCGCCGCATCCGGATCGCCGGCCGCGAGGTTCTCGATCACCCGCTCGAGCATGCTCTTGACAAAGGTCACCCCGCACGCTTTGAGGGCCTGGAGATCGGCGGGCGCGAGGAACCAGGGGCGCGCGGGATCCCGGCGATCGTGCGCCGTATTCTCCAGCACCTCTGGGACACTGCCGATGCGCGGACCCGCCTGCTCGTGTGCGATACCGACCGGATTCTCGGCGGCCAAGAGCTGGGCGAGCGTCGGCGCAGCGGGGAACAGCGAGAAGACCCCATCGGGCGTCACGAGGGCGGGCGTCGGCCCGTCCGCCGGTACCCAGACCCGGGCCAGAAAGGTTCCGGCGAGCCCCTCGGACGGCAGCGTGTTCTCGGACGTCAGGCGTAGCGCAAGCATGCGTCCCTCCCTCGGGCCGGGCCGGTGCCCGGCCGGCGTTTGAGGTGGAATAAGCCGAGGACGAGTTCAGCGAGCCCTGCATGAGGCGAATCATGCCGGATTCTGCCCGGGGGCCGTGACTGACGGGCATCATGATATAGGACCCTTTCGACGAGGGGAAGCGGATATCCGCGGGGGCAGCTTGATGCGGATCGTCGAAAAGATCAACCGGACCGATGATCACGCGTTATCGGGAAGCACACGTACGTATTGCAGGTGTCCTCGGGGGGATTTTCTCCAAAGATATCACTCTCGATCCGATCAGCCATGTGAACATGACGATCCGGTTGGAAGGGATCGTTGCGGCGTGACTAAGGCGGTATAAGGATATGAGGAATGGTGCCGGGGGCCCGGAACACACGGTGTAATCACCTGGAAACACGAGCTTCTGGTGGTGCCGTTCCACGGGGAGTGGGCGGCGTGAGGTCCGCCGCGTGACGGATCTCATGATGGTAAGGGAAGGGGTGCCGAGGGCCCGGACCGATAGGCATAATTACTTAGAATCAACCACATTTGATCGTGCCGTTTAATGGAGAATGCGCGCTAGCGGCGTAACTCGTTGGCGGCAGTCTACAAACTGTGACGTATGAAACGAGGCTATGCAGCTCGTTGTCTTTTCCGGTGTTCTCCGATGGCGTTTGCCGCCAGCATCGCCTGAAGCACTTTGGCCGGCGTGATCTCGCCCGCTTCGTGATGAATGTATTCGCCGGGCGCGCAGGCCTTTTCCGCGACGAGCATCAGTCGGGGGTGGTCGATATTGCCATGCCCAATGTCGGCCAAGGTGGTGGGCAGGCCAACCGCCTCACAGAAGGAGAACACGCGGGCCGATTCTTCCGGCAGGGCATCAGTGAGTTGCAGGCCGGCCAGCACGCCAAACGCCACCTTTTCCCCGTGGTAATACGCGTGCGTCTCGTTCAGCGCCGTCAGACCGTTGTGAATGGAATGGGCGCTTGCTAAGCCCCCGCTTTCAAACCCGACCCCACTCAGGAGGATATTCGCCTCCACAATGTGTTCCAGTGCCGGGGTAATGATGTGCTGCTGGGCAGCGATCTTGGCCGTCACGCCATATCGCAGCAAGGTGTCATAACACAGTTTCGCGAGCGTGAGTCCCGTCAGCGTGCTGAGCCCACCGCACTCGTTGGCGGATTGCGTGTCACTACAGGACTTGGCTTCGAACCATGTGGCCAGCGCATCGCCCATCCCCGCCACGAGAAACCGGACGGGCGCCTGGGCGATAATGGCCATATCGACCAGCACGGCCGCCGGATTTGCTGTCTGGTATTGGACCGATTCAAACACGCCCTGCTCGGAATACACCACGGCACACCCACTACAGGGCGCATCTGTCGAGGCGATGGTGGGAACGACCACGACCGGTATCTTCGCGCGGTCCGCGGCGATTTTCGCGGTGTCGATGGTTTTGCCCCCGCCCATGCCCACCAGTACATCGCTGCGTTTCTCTCGGAGCATCGCTGCCACTCTGGCGAGTTCTTTTTCACAACACTCTCCGGCGAAGCGTGCGACGGGCAAGCCGTGCGCGTTGAGATCTACCCCGCTCTGCGGGGCAATGACCTTAGCCGCCGTGGGCGACGCCAGGATCAGCCCCTGGCTGCCAAACAGCTTGATCAGGGACGGCAATTCGGCCAAGGCGCCGGCCCCCTGAATATACTTTCCGGGGAACAGAATTTTCTTCCACATGGGCGTCCTCCTGCGGCCAACGAATTACGGGCTCAACTGGCGCTTGATGGGTACTGGCCTTGTGAGATTCGTCTTCCTGCTCGCCCGAATACGAATGCCCTCCGGCTCATTAGGCCAGGAGGGCACCATTCATCGGGTAACCTATAAACATTGTCCATCCTTGAGGAGCGATATCCCGCCAGAAAGGCTACTGCGAATCGGGAGACAAGTCAAAGGAGACTCCGTGCAGAAATGAAAGCGCCATCGCTAACTCGAATTACCCCGACTCGCAGGAATGCGAGGCCGGGGGAATCAAAACCGAGGACGGCTCCCTTTCTCGGCCCGCACCCCTGGGTATAATTCCCTGGGAACACGAACTGCTCGTCGTGCAGTTCAACCGGGAATGGGCGGCGTGAGCCCGTCGGCGGGCCGATTGTGGCATCGTCCTTCAGGGGAGTTGCACCGTCAACCCGAGGCGTGTATAAAGCTCCCCGCCCGCAGGCGACGACGCGCCGGCCACCTCCGCGGCCGATCGTGGCATGGGCCACTTGAAATCCTCGGCGCCATACGCGTCAAACGACGCAGTTCCCGTCACGGCTTAATCGGTGATCGAGCGATAGATCTCGACCTCGGCTGCACCTTCGGTAAGGCCTTCCTTCTCCCGGCGCTCCCGGTAGGCGGCGAGGTGTGGGGCCGAGCGATGAACCTCGAAGGCGGCGTCGTCCTTATACTGCTCGTAGAAGATGAAGAGATCGGGATCCTTGGTGGACCGGTGCGGGCGGTAGACCAAGCAGCCCGGCTCGGCCTTCCTCACCGCCGCGACCTGCTCCTTGAGGAGGGCCGCCAGCGCGTCTCCCTTTCCCTTCGCCGCCCGGATCTTCGCCACCACTGTAAGCACATTCGCCATGGTTCTCGCTCTCCTGTCTGTTGGCAGCATCTCGCTGCTGTGAGGTCCTCGCACTTGAAGATCGCCCAGCCGTGGACCCACGTCCTGCGGCACCGCGGCGCCTCCCTGGACTATCATAGAGTATTGGCGGACCGGCGCTGCTGTCAAGCGTCCCTGGTGGACCCGACCAGACAGGTGTAACTGATGGAAACCTCGATGTTCTGGTGACGCCGTATAGTGACTTGTCGGGACGTCCAGGAGAGTTCGACCGGCGGACCGGGAACATACGGTGTAATTACGTGGATACACGCGCTTTTGGTGGTGCCGTTTAGCGGGGAGTGGGTGACGTGAGGTTCGCGGACTGCGCCGTTTCCTGGTGATAAGGGGGGGGCGCCTGAGGAGCGGGCCGCCACGTGAGCAAAAGCCACTCCGTGGGGAACGAAACGTACACGAGCCGCTTTGTGGGCACGCAGCCATCCAAGTAACGCCCGATAAGCGCCTGCCCTGCGCTCAGAGTTGGTGCAGAAGTTGTTCGGTTGCCCGGGGGCCAGTTTGAGACCCAGAGTGACCATGGGGGATTCCTGACGTCACCTCTCCGTCATGCGTTCGGGTCGCGCTCGAGGGTCGGGAAGCCTAGGGTGAAGAAGAACGTGGCCCCCTCGTCTACCACGCCTTCCGCCCACACGCGGCCCCTATGTCGCCGGATAATCCGCTCCACCGTGGCGAGACCGATCCCGGTCCCGGGAAAATCGTCGGCGGCATGGAGACGCTCGAACGCCTCGAAGAGTTTGTCCGTGCACGCCATGTCAAATCCCGCGCCGTTGTCACGCACGAAATAGACCGCTTCGTTGCCCTCTCCGGAAAATCGTCCGACGTCGATACGGGCTGGACGCCGGCGTGCCGTGAACTTCCACGCATTGCCGAGGAGGTTCTCCAAGAGCGCCCGGAGCAGCGGCGCGTCACCCTGGACGACGAGGTCCTCCTGAATGTGAATCTCGGCGGCACGGTCGGGTTCGCGCTGGCGCAGTTCGGCGGTGACAATCCGGGCCAGGGCACTGAGATCGACGGGCTCCAGGGTGAGTGTTTGGTGGCCAACCCGCGCCAGGGCCAACAGGGCGTCGATGCGCTCCGTCATGTGGTGCGCCGCGACTCGCACATGTTGGAGATACTCCTGCCCTTTCGCACCCAACACGGTCTGATATTTCTTGAGTAGGCGGGTGCTGAAGCCGTCAATACTGATCAGCGGGGCACGGAGGTCGTGCGAGACGGAGTAGGAGAACGCTTCCAGATCCGCGTTGGCGGTTTGAAGCTCCCGGGTCCTTTCCTCGACTTTCCGCTCCAACTCCTCCGCGTGCCCTCGCACCTGCGCGTAGAGTTGCGCATTGTCTAGGGTGATGGCCGCTTGGGCGGCGAAGAGGCGGAGCCGCATGCGGTCTTGTTCCGTAAATCGTCGCCCACCGCCCTGATCGTCAATGGCAACCACCCCTAGGAGGCGGTTGCGACAGAGGAGCGGCTCGGCGACTGCAGCCGTGACGTGGGTCTGCTGCAGGATGAAGGCCCGCGCGCGTGGCCAGGTCCGGTAGTCGTTAACGATCAATCCCTCGCGCCGCTCCGCGACGAGGCCCACGAGCCCCTCGCCGATTCGGACCTTTCCGTCGCGCACCCAGGTTCCGCTGTGCCCAACCCAGACGTGTGGAGTGAGAAGTTGGTCGAACTCATCCCAGAGATAGATTGTCCCTCCCGCACCCCCCACCAATTCCACGGACTTGCGCACGATGAGGTCCAGCAACGTTGGAGGGTGGAGCTCCCGGATGATTTCGGCGCTGACGGCCCGGAGGGCATCGAGTTGCGCGATGTGAGTCCGCAACGCGTCATCCACGGCCTTGTGTTGGGTGATGTCCTGGCTGGTGCCGACGCCACGCAACGGGGCACCGCCTGCGTCGCGTTCGATTTCGGCAATTCCGCGGATCCATCTGACTTCCCCGGCAACGACGATGCGGTACTCCAGGCTCGACCGTCCGCCGGCCAGGGCCGCTCGCCACGCGTCATCGACGGATCGCCGGTCATTCGGATGGACGAGTTCCAGAAAGCGTTCATAGGTCAGGGGGGTTCCGATCGGGAGGCCGAAGATGCGATAGGCTTCTTCGGAGCAGGTGAGGGTGTTCCCGGGAATGTCGAGGTGCCAGCTCCCGATGTGCGCCACCTCCTGCGCTCGCGTTAGATTGTCCTGGCTCCTCCGCAACGCTTCCTCCGTGTGTTTGCGGTCGGTGATGTCCGTAATCGTTCCGACGTACCCGCCCATGCGATCGGCGCCGCTGGGCTCTCGCAAGGCTTGGCCCACGACCCAGGTGGAGAAACCGTCGGGCCGTTGCAGCCGGTACTCCATCTTGAACGGCCGATTCTCCTCCGCGCTTCGATACCATTCGGTAAAGACCTGGTCCCGATCCTCGGGATGAATGGCTCGCGTCCAGCCTTGCCCGACTGCGGCATCGGCGGAGATTCCAGCGATCTCGCACCATCGCTCGTTGACGTACACACAGTCGCCGTGGGCGTCGGTGCGGAAGATACCGACGGGAGACACCTGCGCTAAGGTGTGGAAGAGGAGTTCGCTCTGGCGGAGCGCCGCCTCGGCTTGCTGGCGCTCGAGGCTCTTCCCTAATCGTCCAGTCAATGCGTTCAGCAGGCGCCGCTCTTCCGCAAGAAACGGCCCCTCCCCGCAGTTCGGCTTCTCGCTGAGGTAATACACTTCCAACGCGCCCACGGGCCTGCCGTACACTGCCACGGGGCTATCCAGCTTCCACACGGTCTCCCGAAAATTCCCGGTCGCGAAATGCTGCTCCTCCAGTATCAGGCGAGCGCAAGCACTCTCCGGGTACTGCCATCCCGCCGGGATGAGATCCACGACGCCCTGGCAGATCGCGGGCAGTGATAGACTGGGGGTTTGCAAGAGCTCGGAAACCGCATACAAGCACCCAAGTTCCTTAACCCGCTCGAGAAGTTGATGCGACGTCATCTGGTGCGCTTTATTCGTTGGCTGGCGGTTGATGCCGCCCCTGGCAGGGAAGTCCGACCCGGTAGCTTCGTGGTTCCCGCTGTATCCTGGTTGCATGATCATGGCACGCCCCGTGGGGATTGACTTCCGGGAGGCGAACGCGTTGTAACTGGTCCGGATTTCCAAGGAACGTACCCCACGAGTCGAGGTGGGTCAATGCGGCATTTTGGTCGGTCCGCGCGGGCGGGCCATGGCCTGCAGGTCGCGACCGACTCTGGGTGCGCCGGCTGGCCTGCCCCCACCGAGTGTCCCACCCCGACATTATCGCTGCGTGGGCCTGCTCCCCGAGAATCCCCGACAACGTCCACTGATTGAATACCTATGCCGACTGCCCCAACATCCGCAACCCCAGATGGAGTTCTTACGGACCACAGGCAGCTCCTTGGCTTAGGGCACCCAGACGATGGCGTGCGGTGATCTCCCCCAACCGCTCGCAGTTCCCGCTGGTGTCCCTCAGCCGGGGCCTGATGTTATCCGCGCGATGTGTATCCGCGCGGCCGCACGATCAGCACCGGACAGGGTGCGCGCCGCACCACATTCTCCGCCACGCTGCCCATCAGCACGTGTTTCAGTCCGGTGCGCCCGTGGGTGGCGAGCACAATCAGGCCGCAGCGGAGGCGTCTCGCCACCCGCAGGACCTCCTCGGAGACCACGCCTTTCGCCAAGACGTTGTGGACCTGGAGCTCTGGATGCGCGGCCTTGATCGCACTCGTGATCCGGTCGAGCTTCTGCTTTCCGCTCACCCGATTCGCCCGGTCGATCTGCTCCCAGGGGAGCCCCGCGATCTCGGGAGACACGTAGGCGGCCACCAAGGGTAAGACATGGACGATGACCAGTTCCCCTTTGCTGCCCGCGGCCAACTGCAGGGCGTGGGGGAGCGCCGCCCTCGCGAGGCGCGAGAGGTCTGTCGGCCACAGGATGCGGCGATACCCCGAGAATGCCTTGCGCTTCGTTCTCTGTTCCATCTTACATCCTCCTGCTCAGTGAGGGTGGACGCGGGTCTTGTGGAGGACACGCGGGCCGCCATCCACCAGCCTCACCGTCACTCTGCCTTCTGCGAGGGAGGACACCGCGCGGGGCGCCCCACGAGGCTCGCGTTGGGGATGGAGCGTGAGGAGACAGGGAGCCTCAGGCATAATCCACCTCCCCGTAGAGACATCACACAGTTTGGATCGGGATCACCTGCGCCACCTCGATCAGATTCTCGACCGCATCAACCCCCTTCACTGCTCGCAAGACCTGTTCGGCTTCCGCTCTCCGCGCCTCCGTGCCCACAGTTCCACGCACCTGGATCTTTCGCGGCGCCACCACGGACACGGACAGGGAGGTGGCGAATTCGTAGCCAAAGGTCGCTTCTATCAGGGCGGCCTCGGCCCGGCTGGTTAGGGCCATCGTGTCCAAGGCGCGGAGGGCCTCCGTGGAGGCCTCGGAGAATTCCGGGGAGCGCACCATCTGCAGCACCGTGCTGACCGCCAGACTCACGCTCAGTTTATCCATGTTAAGGACGAGGTCGTACCGCACGGGGTCCGCCCAATCTACGCCGAAGGCGAACTGGACGAACGCACTCCGTTCATCATCCGTGCGTTTGATCGCGCGCGCCGCCGCCTCGCGGTTGAGCCCTTGGTCCAGCAACGTGCGCAGGCAGGTCTCCGGGGAGGCGGTTACCCGAACGTTCAGGGCACACGGGAAGTCCCGCAAAAGGACATGACTGCCCCGGCCCAGGAAGACCGCATCGCCCTGTTTGGCGAGTTCATAGATGACCGAATAGAGCCGTTCGAGGTAGACCATGGGGCGCTGGGAGAAGAGCCGCTGAAAGAGGGGCGGTACCTTTTCATCGACCTTCCTGACACTCCCCAAGACGCCCAGCTCCTCGGCCATGTGGTTGATGGCTTTGGTGTCGTATAGCGGATACCCGAGGCCGCTGGCCACTCGCTTGGCCACTTCGGTTCCCTGGGTGCCCATTTTCCGAGAGAACGTGATCCATTTCATCTTCAGTCCTCCTGCGGGTGACCGCGTTGCCCCTCCCGCGTGTCGCGGAGTCGTCCCCGCGCTCGGCGGGGGATGCCAGGGCTGTTTCGGCCATGAGGCAAGTGCGAGCGGGAGGTTCCGGTGTGGGCGGCGGGGAGGTGGGCAGGTTTTCCCAACGGCATACGGCCGGGAGGCCGAGTTGCGGGAGCCGCCCCCCCCCTGCGGCCTCCCCGCCCGCGCGAACGCAGCGGCGAGCACGGCCCTGCTAAGCGGAAGGGATAGCGTGCGGGCCAGTCCCGTCTTCGGCGCCGCGGAGCCCATGGAACCTCCCCCTGTCGCGACCCGAGTCTGTCGTCGGAGGAGCAGAACACCGAATCGTCCGCGGTGGCCGGGTGGGGTACGAAGGGCCAGCGTCCCAACCGGGACACCGAGTGATGCGGAGGTGATGGTACGGAAAGCGTACGCCGCGGGCAGCTCACTGTCAAGGCCGGAGGCCGATAAGGGCTGAACACGCGAGCGCAAAGAAGAGGGCCGCTCGGTTCGGGCGTCGGCGATTGTTGATTCTTACGCCGGCCCTAGATAGGGGGAAGCGGGGGGTAGTTCTCGTTATTCCTGGGTTCATCCCAGAGGGGAATCGAACCCGTCAGGTGTTGTTATTTTTGTTCAGGCGCAGCTACATACGGGTGGGGTTCTCCAGGGTGAGCGTCCTCCAAAGATATCACCCTGAATCCCTTGAGACATCGTGCGATGATGATTCCGCTCGAAGAGGTGGTTGCGATGTAGCGAGGGTTTCCTGCGGGGTTGACAACCGGGCCCGAACCCATCGGTATAATGACTTGGAAACATGAGCTTCTGGTTGTGCCGTTTAGCGGCCAGTGGGTGGCGTAAGCCGTTTTATCGCCCGTCCCAACAATGAAGGGCGCTGGCATGCTGCGGGGATCCCGATTCTTACTGTGCGGTGCGTAAAATAGGCAACACGCCAAACAGAAGCGCACAGTCCGGGGAGAGTCCGACGAGGGGCGGCGGCCCGCCCCTCTCGGAGGGGCCCGTGGGGAGGGCCGAGCGCTTGCGTCGCATCGAGTGCAAGAGCGAGGGCCTTCCCCACGAACGGAGCAGCGCGGCGGGCGGTGTAGCCATTATTCCGCGCTGCGTAGTAACACACCACGAGCGCCGAGGAAGCCCCGACGCTCGCGACACTCGTGCCGTCGAGCCTTGCGCACGGTCTTGACACAACACATCGAAAACACCGGCTCGACGTTCTGCGAGGTGCACTTCGGGCACTTGATCCGATTTCGGCTCCGCTCTGCAATGCCCATCGTCAGCGAAAATCATTCGTCGGCATGAGTGCCGTCCTGCAGTGATGAAGTCAGGGAGCGCATCCTCCTCGCACGGCGCGGACAAATGTGGCGACGTCCTTGCCCGCGTTTGTCACGGCTCCGGCGTCGCATAACACTCTCCATGCGCCGCCGGCCACGGCCCGAGCGACGCGCCGTCGTTTCTCACTCGAACGCGGGACCGCTGGTCCCGTGCAAGCGAACCCAGGATGGCCCTGGCAAGGGGCCTCCCACCCGCACCGTCCTCATTTCTTGATCAGAAGCTCAAGCCCATCGGCACATGCTCGGGCGACCGCATAGCTAGCCTTTTCTTGCCCGGGCATCTTATCCCAGCCCCCTTTTTCAATGAATTCGGCTCGCTGCCAGTTACTTACGTCCGCGAGGGCTTTCAGTTTCTCGTCTGGGCTCGGTTGCTTCATAAATTGGGCGACGCAGATCGCCGCCTGGCTCGCCACGACCGCCTCTTTGGTCATCGTTTGGGTCGTGCCGGAGGTTGTCCAGCCCCCCCACACAAAGCCGATGATCATAGCGATGACTGCCCCACAAATAAGGCCCCACACTCCGTACTTCATCTTCGCTGCAGTCTCTGGCTTCATGGTCGCGCCCTCCTGAATCTGGGTTTCCGCTTTGGAACCCTTCCGCCTCTCATGGCGGCGTCCACCGAGCGGACCGTCACCCGATAGGGAGTTGGCAACAGGCGGGGCCGGGACCGGCCGGAGCCGCACGACCCGACTCCAACCCTAGCCCCGGCAGGCTGCAGGTGCCATGCGAGAACTCTCTGGCCGAGGCGACGATCTCCAAACCCCCACGTCTGGTGACCGTGTCGAAGTGAATGATGGGTTGCTCGTGCGCCAACTCGATCGCCGCGAGAACAGAACGGTAGTCCTCGGAGCGTAAGCGCAGGTCCAGCTCGGCCTGCGATCTCCACTCCTCCACCAGCGTGATCGCCCCCTGGTCCTCGACATCCCGGTAGAGATCGCACCGAAGGCAGCCGGGTTGCACACGCGTCGGACCCAACTGGGCCGCGAGGGCCCTGATGACCTCCACCCGAGATTTGGGCGTCGTGACAATCCGCAGGGTGGAAATGACCATGGCCCTCGTCGACCTCTTTCGCTCGGAGCGCCCATCGGACGGAATCCCACGTCTCTATGGGATGGAAGGTGCAACAACAGGTCCATACCGTGCGTCGAGGGAACAGAGAGATCTGCACCCTTTGAAATCACTGGATTCGCGAGATTGCTGTGGCGAGACTCGAGGGGATGGGCCGACGGGAAGCCCACGATATATAGGAGGAGCTCCGAAAGGTCGGGGGGGAGCGGTCAGTCAATCCAATCAACGGCAATGGCCACGATGCCGCGTTACCTCTGCGATCAGTCTTGCCACGCGCTGGGTGCCCCAAACTTCAAAACACCGGGTGTCTGTTTCGTACGTTTTTGTGTATCGCATCCCGCCCTTCCCACCCGGTTATCGGCGCTCTCCCAAGCACGCCCCCTTCGCGGGGTGCTGCGAGATAGCTTTATGATGGGAATGAAGGGATCAGACAAAGGCAAGCGGCTCAATGGAAGACGCTCGGTGCTATATCATGAGAGTTTGAATCGCGGGAGGGAATCGAACCCTCATGAGCCGAAGCCCGCGGGATTTTGAGACGCCGGTTACCACACCTTCTGCGAATCGCGTAACTACCGAAAAGATAAATGGTGCCGGGGGAGGGAATCGAACCCTCATGAGCCGAAGCCCGCGGGATTTTGAGTCCCGTGCGTCTACCAGTTTCACCACCCCGGCGTTTCGTGCGTTCCCTTTTTAAGCCAGCCCTCTCCGACTGTCAAGGCGAAAGGAGTGCAGGCGGAGACGGCAGCGGAGCGTGTCGATTGGGCAGAATGGGCGCTTGGGCAAGGGAAGATGATAGCTGGCAGCGGGCAGTGAGTGGGAAGCGCAGGAGGCCGGGGTGGCATCGGGGAGACGCCCTGTCTCCTCTCGTGCCGTGCCGCGTGGAGACACACTCGCCGACCGCCCCGGGCTCGGCGGTGGAAACCCTTGATTTCTCAGGCGATGCCGGACCGGCCGCCGACGGAGCCTCCTCCGGCACGGCGGATGCTCTCTCTTCCGCTTGAGCCGACAAGGTTCACCACAAAAGGCACAAGGGGCACAAGAGGTTCGATTCCCAGGCGCATCCCGCCACAGCACGGACGACAACGGAAGGGCCCGCAGATGACCCGGCACACGATGTGGCGCAGCATGGTGTTGGGCGGGACGCTCCTCGCGGCGGCGGCGCTCCCCGTTTCCGACGCCGCCGGGCAGACCCCCGCGGTTGTCCAGGCCAGTGCGGCGACCTATGCGATTCCGCTGCGGGACGGGGGCGCCGCCCTCGTGTGGTGGGACGCGGTCAGCGACCCCGCGCATCCCGGCTGGCGCTGCGAGGTTCCGGCGCCGCGGGAGGGCGACGCGGGCCGGACGACCACCGCCCTGACGGCACCGGCTGGGGACTGGCGGGCTGCCCTGGCGGAAGCGCGGGCGGTCCTTAAGGGCCGGGTCGTGGAAGGCGACTGACGCCGGGCGACGGAATGGGCTTGCCGCCGCGCACTGCAGTGTCCCGGCAGGCCCCGGCGATCACACGAGCGCCCGCGACGGCGCTGACGGATCGCTTGTGCTCGCCGCCGTGCCCGCCGGCAGCGTGACGATGAACGTGCTGCCCCGCCCCACCTCGCTCTCGACCCAGAGGCGACCGCCGTGCAGCTCGACGAAGCGGCGCGCCAGGGTCAGCCCCAAGCCCGCGCCTTCGGGGCGCCCGGCCCCCTGCGCGACGGGGGCTTGCTGGAACTCGAGGAAGATGCGCTCGCGTTCCTCCTCGGGGATGCCGGGGCCCGTGTCTTCGACCTCGATCCGGAGTCCCCCGTCGGGGTGAGACAGGAACCCCCGCACCCACACGCGTCCCCCCTCGGGCGTGAACTTGAGGGCGTTGCCGACCAGATTGAGCAGGGCCTGCCGAATCCGCACGCCATCCATGGGAACCAGCCCCAGGTCCTCCGCGCACTCCAGGTCCAGCCGGATATGCTTCTTCGCGGCCAGCGGCCGCATCGTCCCGTGCACGGCATCCAGCACCTCACGGACCGCGGTCGGCTCGATCCGCAGATCCAGTCGGCCCGCCTCGATCCGGGACAGGTCGAGGACTTCGTTGATCAGCGCGAGGAGATGCCGGCCGCTGGCAAGAATGTCCCGGAGGAACTGCGGCCGCTCCACCTCCGTGACGGGCAGGGAGGGATCCAGGAGGATTTCCGAGCAGCCGATGATGGCGTGCATCGGGGTGCGGAGTTCGTGGGACATGTTGGCGAGGAAGATGGACTTGTGACGACTGGCGATTTCAAGCTGTTGGGTCTTCTCCTGCAGCGCGCGGAGCGCCTCGGCGAGGTCCGTCGTACGTTCCTGGACCTTGCGCTCCAGGTTCGCGTACGACTCCTGCAGCTGGGCGGCCGTCCGGTTGAATTGCTCTGCCAGGGCTTCCAGCTCGTCCCCGGTCCGCAGGGTGATGCGCTCGTCCAGCGATCCGGCCCCGATGCGCGCCGCCCCCTGCTGCAGCGCCTGGATCGGACGGAGCATTCTCCGGGCAAGAAACAGGCTGGCCACCGTGGAGAGCGCGAGGCCCACCAGGAGCAACGCGCCGGTCCGCAGGATGGCCGCGTACAGGGGAGAAAACGCCTCGCGGAGCGGCTGCTCCACGAACACATGCCAGCCCACCGGGGAGACGGCCGCGTGGGCGGTCAACACCTCGCGACCGCCCCGGTCTGTACCGATCGCCGCCCCCGAGCCTCCTCGGCCCGCGGGGCGCGGCGAGGCAGCGAGGGCCGCGCGCACCTGGGGGAGAGCGCCCAGCGCGGTCTTCTGCAGGACGAGGCCGATGTCCGGATGCGCGATCAGGATGCCGCCTGAATCCACGACGTAGGCGTACCCGGCCTCGCCGACCCGGACCTGCAAGATGACACCCCAGAAGAGTTTCAGGTTCACCTCGGCGACCGCGATCCCCGCCTCGGGACCTTTCAGCGGAAGCGCGATGGTCATGTAGGGTTCGGAATCCCTGCGAAAATAGACCGGTCCGAAGTAGATCGCGCCGGCCTGGGCGGCCAGGAAGCGGGGATCCTGCGAATAATCCGTCCCGCTGCCGACCACATTGCGCGCCAGGCGCGAGACCCGCAGCGTTTCCCGCCCGGACGCATCGAGATGCATCGCCTCGGTAATGGAGGGCACCTGCCGGAGGAGCCACAAGTAGTTCAGGTAACGTTGCCGCGGGGCCTCGCCGGCCGGCAGGTAGGCGGACTGCGCCGTCCACGCGATCGCGGTGACGATTTCGTGAATGAATTCCTCGATGCGCGTCGCCGCGGTTTCCGCCTTTTCGCCCTGCACGCGGACCAGCGTCGCCTTGTTGGCCTGATACGAGAAATAGATCTCCATCGCACCGTTGACGATCAGCACGCTGCCGACGAGGCCGAAGAAGATGACGACATATTTTCGGAACAGGCGATGCTGCACGCTCACGGAATCACCTGGCAGGCTGCTGAAAAAGGCCCATCTGCTGCGTTGGCCCGTCTCGACACTCGCTGCGACGTACTTCCAATACGTCTCGCTCGGGCTTCGGCGTGCCGCCTTGCATCTGGACCTTTTTGAGCAGCCTGGGCAAGAACGAGTTTCTCAGCATCCTGTCAGCGCGCGTCAGACGCCGCAGGCATGGGACCCTGTGCGTCCAGGGAAGGCGTCCGGGTCCCGTTTTCCAGCTCCTCGGGGATATGGAGTTTTTGCAGGAGCCGCAAGAGGTAGGTGCGATTCAGGCCCAAAAGCTTCGCGGCCTGGGTGTGATTCCCGTTCGCGCGTCGCAGGGCACCCACCAGGACCTGCCGCCGATAGGTATTGATCTGTTCGTGGAATCCCTCGCCGTCTTCTGCGGGGACGGGGTCGTGAGACCGGGAGGGCGGGGGCGTCCCCGGCAAGGCGAGATCGGCGGCGGTGATCGTCTCACCCGCACACAGGACCACCGCGCGTTCCATCGTGTTCGCCAGCTCCCGGACATTGCCGGGCCAGTGATACCGCGCGAGCAGATCCATGGCCTCCACCGCGATCCGGCGCACGGGTCGCTTCGTCTCCGCGGCGGACCGCGCCAGGAAGTGCTGGGCGAGCGCCGGGATGTCCTCCCGTCGGTCGCGGAGCGGTGGGAGCACGATCCGGATCACGTTCAGCCGATAGAAGAGATCGGCCCGAAACCGCCCCGCCCGCACCGTCTCGTCGAGATCACGATTGGTGGCGGCCAGGACGCGGATATCCGACGAGAGGGGCCGGGTGCCGCCGACGCGCTCGAATTCGTGGTCTTGCAGGATTCGCAGCAGCTTGGTCTGCAGGCTCAGCGGCATGTCCCCGATCTCGTCCAGGAAGACCGTCCCCCCGTTCGCCGCCTCGAACTTCCCCTTCTTCGCCTGGTGGGCCCCGGTGAACGCGCCCTTCTCGTGGCCGAAGAGCTCGCTCTCCAGCAGGTGCTCGGACAGTGCGACACAGTTGACCACGACGAACGGCTTGTCCCGCCGTGGACTCCACTGGTGGATCGTGTGAGCGAAGACCTCCTTGCCGGTGCCGCTCTCGCCCAGGAGCAGCACGGTGGCATTCGTGCCGGAGGCCCTTTGCGCCGTCTGGATGGCCGCCCGGATCAGCGGGCCCTCGCCGAGGATGTTCGCGGACCGGGCCGCCAGCGCATCGCGGAAGAGCCGATTGGAATCGAGGAGCTGCCGCCGCTCCAGGGCGCGGCGCACCGCAATCTCCAGGTACTGCGGATCGAAGGGCTTCAGGATGAAATCAACCGCCCCCTCCTTCATGGCCTCGACGGCGGTGTCGATGGTTCCGTGCGCGGTGATCACGATCGTGGGAACGTCCACACCGTCCCGCTTCAGCGCCCGCAGGACCTCCATGCCGTCCATCTGCGGCATCTGGAGATCGAGCAGGATGACGGCCGGCAGGTCGCGCTCCATGGCGGCGAGCGCCTCCCGACCCGTCTCCGCCATGGCCACCTGGCACCCTAGCCCACGCATGCGGACATCCAGCATCCGCCGCGCGGTGGCATCGTCGTCAACAACCAGGACCAGCGGGCCAGCGGGATTCATGGCGACCCCCCCCAATTGCACCAGGTTGTTGTCGAGCTTCCCTTGTCCTGGCTGCGTAAGCGGGTCCTGGGTACTTGATCTTCATCCCTCGCTCAAATTCGAATTTCGAACTTCGATTTCAATCGATGGCCTTTTCCCGCAGCCTACTACCGGATCACCTCATCGGCCTGGAGGAGCAGCGTCGGAGGTATCGTCAGTCCGAGGGCCTTGGCGGTCTTCAGATTGATAATCAGCTCGAACTTGGTCGGCTGCTCCACCGGTAGATCGCCCGGCTTGGCCCCCTTGAGGATTCGGTCCGCGTATGCCGCAACACGCCGCGCGGTGTCAAGCCAATCCACCGTATAGGCCATGAGCCCTCCACGCTCGACGTTCGGCTTATCGGGGTACATGGCCGGCAGCCGGCTCCGCGCGGCAAGATCGACGATCTGTTGAATATGGGTCCCCCAGGAGGGGTGCGGCGACAGGAGGAGCGCGTCCGACCTCGCCTTGGTCATTGCGGCAAAGGCAGCCCCCAGCTCCTCGGGAACCGTGACGTAGTACGACTGTAGGACGACCCCGAGTTCCCGCGCCTCTGCCTCTATCTCCTTATTCATCTCGCTCGTCCAGACGGGATCGCGTAAAGAGCCCGAATAGCGGAGGATGGCCACGCGGGAAATAGTGGGGACGGCCTCCTTGAGGAGCTGCAAATACTTGGCATAGATTCCCACGCCGGCAGTGTCCGTCACCCCCGTGACGTTGCCGCCTGGGCGGGCGAGGCTGGCGACGAGTCCCCTCCTGACGGGTTCAATGACATCATGCATGACGATAGGGATCGAGCTGGTGACTTGCTTGACCGCCCGGACCTGATTGGTACCAGCGGCGACGATGAGGTCAGGTTTGAGATCCACGAGTTCAGACGCGAAGAGTATGGCACGCTCCTCCCGCCCCTCCGTATACCGGCAGTCGAGGACGAGATTCCGGCCCTGGACATATCCGCGCTCCCGCAACGCCTCGACCCATGTATTCCAGAACGCATTGCCCTTGGACGGGCAAATCCGCGGGTCTATTTCAGGAACACCCGCCCCGAGCCGTCCGATCCGATAGACCTTCCCCGGCTGTTGCCCGAAGTAGAGTCCCGCAAACACGAGGAGAACGACTACGAGGATGACGCCGAGTACCGCCTGGGTGATCTTCACGCCCCCATCCGTCCGTTTCGAGGACCTTGCGCAAAACGACCCTTCGTGCGCTCCTCAAAGACAAAGCGCCCCCGCTGGCCATGGAGATGGCCGACGGGGGCGCCAGAGACTGTCCGAGGCCCATTCATCGCCGCTCTCGCCTCGCGCCGGGCCGGACGTGTGTTCTCAGAGAGTTTACTGCGGGGACGTTAATCCTCGCCTGACCGCGTTGTCAAGGATGAACGCTGGGAGGATAAGTCCCCTGGACGCACCCCGGCCCGGTACCACAGTGCGCTGACTACCCGTAGTGGGATTCTGCGTCTCCGCGCACAGGGCGAACGCGACGAAGAGTGCTCCGTCTCCCCAAGCCTTGCCCGACTTGTCCGCGAACGTGAGCCCGGTTGCTCTTCCTTGATCCAAAGGCGCTGTGCCTGCCTCGTTTCGTCCCTCCTCGGCTAGGGCGTTTGGTGGGGCAACCGCGCACTAGCAAAGGTCCGCAAGCAAACCGATGCGTTCTTATCTGAGACCTGTGGGGTAATGCATCTCTGGCACCTTGATCAGGGTGCGCGCCGTATTACAGATTGTATACTGGAAATTTGCTCCAAATTTCTGAACATTATTAGCACTGAGGAGTGTCATGGTGTTCATGTCCTTTGAAATATTTCCGATAAGCTTGATACCGCTAACAGTCTCAGTTACTGTAATATCCCCAGAAGGCGTGATTTCGTAGGTGAAGTCCACCGGCTTGGTTCCGCGACCGATTGTGGAGGATCACACGCACTTCCAGAGGTACGGCAACTGCCATTCATGGAAGCGGCGCCGCCCGGCAAGATCGTGGCGTAGATCCTCTGCGAATACGTTCCCGCACCATTAGCCTTGAAAACCCAAGTGCCGTTGGACACGGTAACACCGGCATAGACTTGAGAACCAGCGGGAGCGGTCCACCAGTTGCCATTCGGATTTGTTCGTACGGCTCCGACGAATGGAGACAGCTGCCCGAAGCGCTCATCTCCCAGGTCCCCTGGATGCCCCACCAGTAGTACCAATTCGCCGATGCCAGCGCCGGCACCATGAACATGGCCAAGGCGGGTATCATCATGAACACAGCCAGCTTTTTCATGTGAACCCTCCTTCCTGCTCTCTGAGACCGTTTCAATGCATGTCGTTTCGCCTTTCCGAAGAATCCGCCTCTTCGGTCCCCCCAGACACCTCACCTCCTCTCCAGAATCTCGTCACGCGCCCTTTGTTCGCACGCCACGAATAAGCGAGCGTTCCCCCCGGCGATCTTGTCTGTTCAGATCCCGGATTCTCGCACGCCGAGCCAGACGTGTCCGGCCGCTCCTTCTCTTCCCAGGGAGGTCGCGCTCCGCATTCAGGCTCTCGCGGAGCTTCTCTGGGAGCACCCGCAGGACCAAGATCAGGAGATCCGCCGTCGCCATCACCCCTAGAACCTCCTCGTCGCGGGGCACTTTCCGAAGGATAGGGCAATTGCCGTACCGTCTGCTGCCCGACCACGATTCCGCCGAGCCGCGTCTTCGAATCCTCGCGCCGTGACACGCTTCGGGAGCGCGAGGATCGTCCGAGGGGCCCGGCGCGCCCGGCACCGGTCGGGCCGCTGGTGTCTTGGAAGAGAGACACGGTGGAACGAGAATGGAGACACCGGGTGGAGGCTAGCTGGCAGGCGGCAGCTGGCAGTTGGCAGCTGGCAGTTGGCAGCGAGCGGGAAGCGGGAGCGTGTCGATTGGCGATTAGGCAATTGGTCAATTGCAATGGGAAGACGGATGATGAAGAGCTGGCAGTTTGCAGAGGCAGGTGACAGAAAGCTGGCGAGAGGGGAAAAGGTAACTGGACCAGAGGAGGCGAGTGGGAACTCGAGCCCCACTATTTTCAGCACAACCAGGGGCGCTGCTATCACACCTTGCAGCACTCGACCTTGGTGTTGCCTTGGGCGGCCGCTCCAGTGGCGGCCGCCCCCCTTCTGCCCCCCAAGGACCCCGAGTGCGTCAATCTCCGCTGTCGCCGGCCCGGCCGGCACTGGTTGTTCAGCGGTCCGGTTGGGCGAGCGAGACCGGCTTTAGGATCCCGGTTGAGGCGTGCGGATGGTCCCCGGGTTAGTCAGCATTGCCCCCGTGTACGCTCTGGTCAATGGAGCGCGCCACCCGCTTTCCCCCCTGCTCGTCGTACAGCACTTCGACGTCTTGCCCCAGGGCCGGGAAGCTCGTGAACTGCAGGGACGGCGCGAGCGTAAACTCCGTCCCGTTGTCGAGGGTCACGGTTCCAGCGGACAGATCGAGTTCCGTGATCCTGCCCGTGACCGACATCTCGGCTTGATGCACCCCGCCCTCGGGCATGTTGACCGTTCCGGGCTCGACGGGTTGCCCAGCCGTCTGGGCGAACACGGGAGCCCCCGCCAGGAGCACCGCCACTACTACTATCATTCTCGACGTCTTCATGTTCCTCTCCACTTCTTGCCGGTCCTTCCAGCATGCTGAAGATCAACCTCCTCGGTCCCCACACGATTGGCCCATGGGATCTCACCTCCTTTCCAGGATTTCGTCACGCGTTCTTTCCGCGTACCCCGCGCAAGAGAGCAACTACCGTACCGTCCTTGGTTCGGCCGGAACGCGGAGGGCCGTGCCGTCGCATCCTCGCATCGTTGCCCGCTTGCGGCGTGCGAGGATCTTCCGCGGGGCCCAACGCGCTCCCCGCCGGTAGCCCCGCTGTTGTCATCGAAAGGATACGCCACGCAACACGAAGAGATACAGCGAGCGGGAAGGTGGGAGCAGCGGGCAGCTGGCAGTGGGCAGAAGGCAGAACAGACAGAGGCAATGAAAAAGACGGGCGGGACGCGGGGAGGCGAACAGGCGGGGGGATTTTTCGCTTGACGGCTTTGGCCCCGCATGGTTTTATTACGTCCCTGATACGGAAGCCGTATGGGGCTGTGGCGCAGTTGGGAGCGCGCCTGACTGGCAGTCAGGAGGTCAGGGGTTCGAATCCCCTCAGCTCCACCAAAAAGAAACCGGAGCCGAAAATGGCTCCGGTTTCTTTTTTTCGCACTGTTTAATATCGGTGGCCGATCCGGCGCTGGACACGGAGTCCGCTACGGTAGATCCTTCCCCGGCGGATCACCGCTACCGGCTCGAGCCTTTGCCGCCCGATCACGCGCTGCTTCATGCTGTCCTCGAACTCGAACTCTCCCTCTGCCAGCCTGAAGACCGTGATGTCTGCCAGGTACCCTTCGCGGATGGCGCCCAGCCGATCGTCGAGCCCCAACAGGCGTGACGGGACCGACGTGGCCTTGGCCAGCACCTCGTGCAGCGGCAGCCCGAGCAGGAGGAACTTCGACATGGTGGTGGCCAGGTCGAACACCGGGCCGTTCACGTTGTAGTGGTGCAGGTCGCTGCTGATGGTGGCCGGCACCAGCCCCTGCGCCAGGGCGCTGCGCGCCACCGCGAAGCTGAAGCTGCCGACGCCGTGCCCCACGTCGAAGATGATCCCCTTGCGGGCCGCCTCCGTCACCTCCGGCCGCACGGCCCCGTGGTCGTCCAGGATGCCGTGCGCCCGGCCGTGGAAGCAGTGCGTCACGAGGTCGCCGGGGCGCAGCTCCGCCAGGATGTCCCCGAGCGGCGATGGAGTGTCGCCCACGTGAACCATGATCGGCAGCCCCACGGCTTCCGCGGCGCGGCGGGCGAGCCGGAGCGGCTCCAGGCCGTTCTGCCCCACGTTGGGACGCGACAGACGGGCTTTGATCCCCTGGATCACGTCCCGGTGCCGCTCGACGACACCGATCGCCCGCTCCGGGCTGGCGTGCCGGAGGTCCTCCAGCTCGTTGTCCAGCGGGCTCACCATCCCGATGGCGGCGATGTTCAGGAACGCCAGCACCCGCGTCTCGGAGACGTCGATGACGTACCGCCGCAATCCGTCGAAGGTGTCCGCCCCGGCGGAGCCCGCGTCGCAGACGGTCGTCACCCCGCGGGCCAGGCAGGTGGCGTCCGGCGAGACCCCGTAATGACTCACGCCGGGATACACGTGGACATGGATGTCGATCAGACCCGGCGTCACCAGGTAGCCCGAGGCGTCCAGCGAGTCCCAGGCCGCATCGGGGGCGATCTCCGGCGCGACCGATACGATCCTACCTGCTTGGATCCCCAGGTCGCGCTTCTCGGACAGCCCCTGCGCGGGGTCGATCACCAGGCCGTTTCGGATCACCAGGTCATACATGTGGGCTCCTGCGCTCCGCACACAGCGGTCAGCGGTCAGCCATCAGCATTCAGCGATCAGCGGTCAGCAATCAGCTCCTGGTGGCTGGAGGGGAGCCGGAGAGGGGCGGCCGATCGCCCTGCCAGTCCAGCCGAGCGCTCGCCTCGTCGAAGGCGACCCCGCAGCGGCGGCAGAGAAACTTCGGGTGGCCCCACTCGGGTAGGTAGCCCGCCTCGACGTCCGCCTGGCCGCAGGTCGGATGGATGAACACGTACTGCACCGCGCGGCCGCGGCCCCAGAGCCGCCTCTCGATCCACCGGCGAATAGTCATGGGCCACCCTTGGGGTTCGGGGTTGGGGATTGGGGGTTGGGAACGGCGAGGGCTTGCATGCGGGTCATGATCGAGCGAATGGCCGCCTCGTGCGCCATGCGCTCCTCGGCAGAGCAGGCAGGCGGCGCCTGCTGCAACCGAACCAGGTAGGCCTGGGACACCTCACGCAACTCCTCCGCCAGATCGCTGATGGCCTCGAAGCGCGGGATCGGCAGGTGCAGCCAGCCGTCCAGGAGGCCGTTCCCCATCCAGTCCACCAGCCCACCCAGCACCTGCTCCGCTGCCGGCACCCGCTCCTCGTCCGCCACGCGGAGAAACAGTTCCCCCCAGCGCTCCAGCGCCTCGACAAGCTGCCGCAACACATCGCCGGGCGTGGTAGGCACCCGGCCGCCCCCCGGGTCAGACGGCAGCGCCGCGTTCAAGGCTCGTGGCTCACGGCTCGTGGCTCGCCACGCCCGCCATCTGGCGCGTACCAGGCGAGCGCGGCAAACGTGACCGTGCCGTTCGGATCCGGCCACTGGCCGTACCGGATGAGCCGGCCCGGGTGGCCGCCCAGGATCCGTAGCGCCGCATAGATGGGGGGCAGACCGCAGATGTGCCGGCGGTCGCCGTCTGCTGCCACGGCCCGGAAGAAGCCCTCGGCGTCGCCGGCCTCCGCGGACGAGAGCATCCGGCGATCCGCCGCGTCGAGCTCGCGGAGCTGCCCCGGCGTCAGCGGCCGCGGATCGCCGAACTGGGGCCCGACGTGGGCAAGGTCGGCGCTCGCGACGATCACGGTGCGTCCACCAACGGCCGCCATGGTGTCCCGAAGCGCCCCGAGGAACGTTTCCATCTGCCCGCACGGCGCCGGCGCGCATCGCGCCTCCACCTGCTGATGGAACGACCCGCAGAGGACCGGCACGATCCGCACCGGTCGCCCGGCGGGGATCACGTGCCGGAGGAACACCGCCTGGAACTCGATGGAATGCTCCCCGCGGTGGGCGAATTCGTCCTTGAGGTACCCAGGGCCGACCCGCGCCAGCAGCGCCTCCAGGAATTCCTGGTCCGCCTCCGCCGGTCCCAGGGGCGTCTCGAAATCTTTGCGGGTGAGCGCGAAGGGCTGGGCGATCGGAACGTGCACCGTGCCCAGGATGATATAGCGGTCCGCCGGAGGGGACCCCGCCAGCTCCCGGTACCCCCACGCGTAGCAGGGCCCGCCGCGGGGGAAATCGATGTGAGGGAACGACCAGGCCGCGGAGCCGTGCCGCCGCCGGGCTGGGGAGCGTGTCCCCGGGTCCCTCGGTCGCGCCGAAATAGCCGTCCAGCTCGCGTCGCAGCGCCTCCGGCTCGGCGGGGTAGCTTTTTCCGGCCAGACGGGCCGGGCGCTGCGGCGCCTGGCGGAAGTCCCGCTCCACCGCCTCCCGGTGGCCGGCGAAATGCGGGCTCTCCAGCAACAGACACTCGTCCAGCGACCGCACCACCTCCATAAGTTGCTCGCGGGCCAGAAGCATCCCGAACCGCCGGCCGATCGCCTCCTGGATGTCCTGGAGAGAATGTGCTCCGTCGAACAGCTCCAGGATGGCGGCGGTCTGGGGTGGCACGGACACCACCATATCGCTGTAGTGCATGGGGTCGCGGAGACAGAGGACATCCTGCCCCTGGATGGTGGCCGGAACGGCCTCCACCGGGCGCAGGCGGGGGTACTCTGGGATGCCGTCCGTGGGACTACTCATCGGCTACCCCCTGATCCCTCTCGCTCCGCCTTCTGCCAGGCTGCTTGGCCGTACACGGGACCGTCGCCCCCAGGGCTAGTTGCCATGCGAGTCACACCCCCAAGAAATCGATTGACACAGGAGACTGATCCGGGTACCCTTCCCCTACCTTACACGATACACAGACATTCAGATCGCCTCTTTCGGCCGCCTCGCCGAATCTTCTCAGTATCCGGACTTATTCTATCCTTCATCCTCCTGAGGCGGACGTCCCACGGGTCAAACCATTAAGGCACACGACCCGTGTGAGGCCTCCACGTCGCGGAACAAATCCGGTGATCCCCGGATGGAGCGCGCCAGCCCGGCGGGCACGTGTCTCTTTCCCGGACGGACAGGGAGAAACCCAGCCATGTCCTTTGAATACACGTTGACTCAGGTCGAGACGGCTCTCGCCAAGCTTCCGGACGCCCCTGCCAATGTGGCGGTCTCGCCGCACGCCTGGTGGGGCATGACCCAGCTCGTCCTGGGCGGCCTGCTGCTCACCTATCTCGTGGGTATGGTTCAGGACTTCCAGCGGGTGCGGGACCTGCGGGCAGAGCCGTCGTCGCTCTCCAAGATCATCATCACGAAGCACGAGGCATGGCAGCGGATCTATCCCCGCCCCGCACGACCCACCGCTCTGGCGGCTGCCGGCCAGCCCGGGACGGCCGCCACGTCGCATCCCTAGTCCGCAGTGTGTGCGAATCGCTGTTCGCGGGGAGCGCGGGCCTAGAGACTGTCCGCCTCGACCGCGACCTTGGCCGTCTGCCGAAGCTGCCGGACCCAGTCCCCCAGGACGGCCTCTCGCTTGGTCATGAGGAGCTGCATCTGGAACGCCCCCTTGTCCTTCTCGAATTCCTCGGGGGATGGATATTGCTGTGACACCAGACGCAAGAGGTAGGAGGCCTTCTCCCCGGCCACCAGGGGGCTCATCTCGTCCGGCTTGAGCAGCACGACGGCCTGCCGGAAGACCTCCGGATCGGGGATCTCTTTGGGCGGCGTCGTGACAGGAAACGGGCCGTGCGTCTTGACCACGGCGCCGGCTTCACGCCCCGCCGCCGCCAGCGTCTTCCCCTTCCCCGTGGCCAGCGTGATCGTCTCTGCGAGCTTCTTCCCCTCGTCGCCCGCGGGGAGCTGCACGACCTCGACGGTCACCTGGCGGCGCACCCGAGAAAACACCTCGCGCGCCTCGGCCTCCGACACCTTGACCGAATCGCGCACCAGCCCCTCGATCTTGCGTTCCGTGAGGTCCCGGCGCATCTCGACCTCGAACCGCTCCGGGGTGAGCCGATTGGCCCGCAGGACGTCGAGGTAGCGCTGGCGGCTGAATCCGTCCTGTCCGCCGAAGGCCGGGATGCGCTGGATCTCGGCCACCAGCTCCTCCGGCCCCACCGCGAGCTGCAGCCGCTCGGCGTACTGCAGGACCAGAGTGCGGCGGATCAGCCGATCCAGCACCTGCTGCTTCAGGTTCATGGATTCCAGCATCTTCTCGTCCAGCTTGTCGCCGAAGAGCTGCTTGTACATCTCCACCTGGCGTCGGTAGGCCTGCTGATACTCGTCGGCCATGATCTCGGTGTCCCCGACCGCCGCGACGACGCCGCGCCGCCCGCGCTCTCCCGGTGTGGATTTGACCCCCCACACCACGAAGATGGTCCCGACGAATGTCACGACCACGAGCGCCATGACACCCTTGATGAAGAATGCACTGCCTTCCCGCATCGTTTTCAGCATGCCGCGTTCCCTTTTTCTGAAAAGGTCCAGCGGTCACCATACCCCATCCGGCGCGGGGTTGGCAAGGCCTTTCCGACGGTCCAACGCCGCAAAACTGCTTGTGTTTTCCCATGCCGTATGCTAAAGACTCACACCATTGGTTCTGGAGGCGCGCGCGACGGTTCTTTGCATCGGACGAGCCGGAAAGGAGCGGGCATGTTTTTTGATTGGCTCTTCGGGATGTTCTCCAATGATCTCGCGATCGACCTCGGAACTGCCAATACCCTCATCTATGTCAAGGGCAAGGGAATCATCCTGAGCGAGCCGTCGGTTGTCGCCATCAAGAAGGGCACGAACCAGGTGCTGAAGGTGGGCAAGGAGGCCAAAGAGATGCTGGGGCGGACCCCAGGCGGCATCGTGGCCATCCGCCCCTTGAAGGACGGGGTCATTGCCGACTTCGACGTGACGGAGCATATGATCCGTGCCTTCATCTTGAAGACGCATAACCGCAAGGCCCTGGTGCGGCCCCGCGTCATCGTGGGCGTGCCCTCCGGCATCACCCAGGTGGAGAAACGGGCCATCCGCGACGCGGCCGATCAGGCCGGGGCGCGGGAAGTGTACCTGATCGAGGAACCCATGGCAGCCGCCATCGGCGCAGGGTTGCCCGTCCAGGAGCCCAGCGGCAGCATGATCGTGGACATCGGCGGGGGCACTACCGAGGTGGCCGTTATTTCGCTGTCGGGGATCGTGTACAGCCAGTCGGTCCGCATCGCCGGCGACGAGATGGACGAGGCCATCACCCAGTACCTCAAGCGCAAGTACAACCTGCTCATCGGCGAGCGCACCTCGGAGAACATCAAGATCCAGATCGGCTCCGCCTATCCGTTCGACGAGCCACGCAAGATGGAGATCAAGGGCCGCGACTTGGTGGACGGAATTCCGAAGACCCTCGCGATCAACGACAGCGACATCCGCGAGGCCCTCCACGACCCGGTGTTTTCCATCGTCGACGCCGTCAAGACGGCACTGGAGCGGACCCCGCCCGAACTCTCGGCCGACATCGCCGAGAAGGGCATTGTCCTGGCAGGCGGCGGCGCGCTGCTGCACGGCCTGGACACCCTGATCTCCCTCGAGACGCACCTCAAGGTGCGGGTCGCCGACGATCCCTTGTCCTGCGTGGTGCTGGGGACCGGCAAGGTCCTGGACGAACTGGATCTGTTGAAGACCGTCTGCTTGGAGGCGTAGGCCACCCCGCGGGGCGGGCGCGGTCGGGAGAACGATCGCCGCCGCCGCCCCCGCCGGGGCGACCGGGCGGCGGCGGCCGAGGCGGATGCTGTGACCATCGTCTGGCGGTTTGTGTCGCGCTATCGCCGGGTTCTCATTCTGGCCCTCGCCCTGCTCGTCGCGTTCGTGCTCATGACCGTGCAGGTCCGGCACGACCACGCCGCGCTCTCCTTTGCACGCCAGGCCATCCTGTTCGTCGTCTCCCCGTTCATCAAGGTCACCGCCGTCGCCGCGGGAGGCTTGGGCCGCGTGTGGCACGACTACGTGGACCTCCGCGCGCTGCGCGAGGAGAACCAGCGCCTGCAGCGGGAGTCGGCCATCCTGCAACGCCGTATCAGCCAACTCGAAGAGCACGCCCTGGAGACCCAGCGCCTGCAGGGTCTGCTGGCCATGCGGGAGACCTCCCGGGCGAACTACCTGGCAGCCCGGATCGTGGGCAAGGACGCCACCAACTGGTTCAAGACCATCCTCATCGACCGGGGGAGCCAAGCCGGGCTGCGGCGGAACTTTCCGGTGGTGGCGCCGGAGGGCCTGGTCGGCCGCGTGGTCGAGGTGACCCCCTACACGGCGAAGGTCCAGCTCGTCACCGACCCGGTCAGCGCCAGCGGCGGCCTGCTGCAGCGGACGCGGGTCACCGGGATCGTGTCCGGCAATCTGGGCGCCGGCTTGAGAATGCGCTACCTCCCCCTCCTGGCGGACGTCGCCGTCGGGGACGAGGTGGTGACCTCGGGCATGGGCGGCGTCTTCCCCAAGGGCATCCCGGTGGGTCGCGTCACCGCCGTGGAGCGCAAGAGCGGCGCCTTGTTCCTGGAGGCCGTCCTGCAGCCCACAGTGGATCTTGGCCGGCTGGAAGAGGTGCTGATCCTGATGGTGGCGGAGCAACGTGACGGCTTCGAGGCCGGGAGCCGCCCGCAGCCATGAAGCTGTTCGTCTTCGGTTTGCTCGCCACCGCCTCGGTCCAGGCGGTGCTGCTCGGACCCATCAGTGTGGGCGGCATTCGGCCCGACCTCTTCCTGCTGCTGATTTTCCTGGTCAGCCCCCGCGTCAGTCCGGAGGCGGCCACGATCCAGGGGTTCCTGGTCGGCCTCTGCCAGGACGCGTTGTCGGGCGGCCCCCTGGGGCTGCGGGCCTTCACGTACAGCCTGATCGGCTGTGCGACAGCCTGGCTGAGTCATGATCTGCACACCGAGAAACCCCTGGCGCAGTTCTGGCTGCTCCTGGCCGGCGGAGCCGGCGCGGGCGTCGTGACGTTGGCCCTCCTGGTCTTCTTCCTGGGCTTTGCCCCGCTCCTGCCGGCCCTTGGGGTCATGTTGCCCGAGGTGCTGTACACTGCCGTGGTTGGGTTCCTGTTGCTGCGAGTGCCCCAGGTGCGCGCTGCGCTGATGCGAGCCACATGAGAGGAACGTTCCGGCATCTGTCCCCGGTCCAGGCCTTGCCCGTGCGCCTGCGCAAAGCCCTGCTCTGCGTCGGCATCGGCTGTCTGGTGCTGCTCCTCCGTCTCTGGTATCTCCAGATCCTGGAAGGCGATCACTACTTCACCCTGTCGACCAACAACCGCCTCCGGCTGCGGGTCGTGGAGGCGCCGCGCGGCTTCATCCTGGATCGGTATGGCGAGGTCCTGGTCGAGAATCGGCCCACCTTCGACCTCTACGCCACGCCGGAGGACGTCAAGAACCCCCGGGAGGTAGCCGCCACCTTGGCCGAGATTCTCAAGGTGACCACCGGGGACATCGAGGCCAAGCTGGCCGAGGGACGGGCCCGGCCGTACCAACCGCTCCTGATTCGCAAGGATCTGGATGAAGGCATGATGGTCTCCGTGGAGGAGCGCCGCCTCGACCTGCCCGGGGTCAACCTCCGCATCCGCCCGATCCGCGCGTACCCCAGCGGCGGGACGGCGGCCAACCTGCTCGGCTACGTGAGCGAGGTGAGCCAGGCGCAGCTCCAGCGCGAGGAGTTCCGCGACTTCCGCTCGGGCGAGAGCCTGGGGCAGTCGGGGGTCGAGCGGCGCTACGACGCCTTCATCCGCGGTGTGGACGGCGGCGAGCAGATCGAGGTGGACGCCCGCGGCCGTGCCCTCCGCCTGGCCAGTCGCATCGACCCGCGGTCCGGCGCCAACGTCTTTCTGACCATCGACCGGAAGGTCCAGGAAGCGGCCGAGGCGGCCTTCGCCGGGAAGAAGGGGACGGTCGTCGCCATGAATCCAAAGACCGGCGAGATCGTGGCCATGGTGAGTCGGCCCTCCTTCGACCCCAACCTCTTTGCCCAGCGCCTCTCGGGCGACGAGTGGCAGCGCATCGCCACGGATGCCAGCCACCCGCTGCAGAACCGCGCCTTCCAGGCGCAGTACCCGCCCGGCTCGATCTTCAAGCTGATCGTGGCCATCGCCGGCCTGGAGAGCGGGGCCCTCACCCCGGAGACCCGGTTCAACTGCGCAGGCCAGTTCTACCTCGGCAACGTGAAGTTCGACGACTGGAAGAAGGGGGGACACGGCGGACTCGATCTGCGCGGCGCCATCGTCAACTCCTGCAACGTCTACTTCTATCAGGCGGGCCTGCGCGTCGGCATCGACGAGATCGTCCGCGTCTCCCGCGCCTTTGGCCTGGGCGAGGCCCCCGGCCTCGGATTGGGCGACGAGGCCAAGGGGAACCTCCCCAACCCCCAACCGAAACGGCGTGGCGAGCCCCCCTGGACCGCGGGCAACACGGTGAATGCCAGCATCGGCCAGGGCGCCGTGGTGACCTCGCCCATGCAGCTCCTGGCCATGGTGTCCGCCATCGCCAACGGCGGGACCATCTACCGGCCATGGGTGGTCAAGAAGATCGTGGCCCTCTCGGGCGAGGTCCTGGAATCGTACGAGCCGGAGGCGCTCCGCCAGGTGAACGTGAAACCGGAGACGCTCGCGTTCATGCGGCAGGCCATGCTCGGCGTCGTGGAGGAGGGCACCGGCGCGCGCTCCAAGGTGCCCGGCGTGCAGATCGGGGGCAAGACCGGGACCGCGCAGGTGGTGAAGAAGGGGGAGGAGAAACGGAGTGCGGACGTGAAGGACCACGGCTGGTTCGCCTCCTTCGCCCCCGTGGACAACCCCCGGCTCGCCGTGGTGGTCCTGGTGGAGAACGGGGGCTTCGGCGGACTGGTGGCCGCCCCGATCGCCAAGGCGGTCTATCAGGCCGCCTTCGAGGCGCGCCAATCGTCCGAACGCCCCGGCGTGGCCGAGCCCAAGGAAGCGGAGCTGGAAGACTGATGTTCGATCGGCGGTTGCTGACCTACTTTGACTGGAGCTTCGCGGGCGCGATCCTGGGGATGGCGTGTCTCGGGGTCCTGTCGATCTATAGCGCCAACGCCTTTACCACCTCTCCCTTTCGCCAGACCCTGCACCTGCGGCAGCTCACCTGGCTGGCGGTTGGGCTATTCGTCCTCGTCCTGGCGTGCACGGTGAGCTATCGGAATGTGGCACGCTTCGCCTACGTCATCTTCGCGCTGAACGTGTTCCTGCTGTTGGTGGTGCTCGTTCTGGGAAAGACGGGCTTGGGGGCCCAACGCTGGATCCGGATCGGACCGATCACCGTCCAGCCGTCGGAATTCATGAAGCTCAGCCTGGTGCTCTTCCTGGCGCGCTACTTCGATGACCGGCGGGAGATCCTGCACCAGCCCAAGACCATGCTGCTCCCGGCAGGCATCACGCTGGCGTGCGCTGCACTCGTGCTCAAGCAGCCCGATCTCGGGACGGCACTCCTGCTGGTGTTCAACGCCACCGCCATCATGCTTCTGCTCGGCCTCCACTGGAAATACCTGCTGCCGCTCGGCATCACGGGCGGCGTCCTGGCGCCGCTCCTCTGGGCGTTCCTCAAGGATTACCAGCGGCGGCGCATCCTGGTGTATCTCAATCCCGACCTGGACCCGCTGGGGGCCAGCTACCACATCGCCCAGTCGAAGATCGCCGTCGGCTCGGGCGGGGCGTTCGGCAAGGGATGGATGGCCGCCTCGCAGAGCCAGCTGAACTTCCTCCCCATGAACCACACCGACTTCCTGTTCGCCGTCCTGGCGGAGCAGTGGGGTTTTCTGGGCTGCCTGCTGGTCCTGCTGGTGTTCGTCTATGTCATCACCCGGGGGTTCCAGATCGCCGGCGACTCCACCGACTTCTTCGCCAGCCTCCTGGCCATGGGCATCACCGTCACGCTGGCGATCCAGGTGTTCATCAACGTGGCCATGGTCCTGGGCATGCTCCCCGTCGTGGGCATCCCGCTCCCCCTCTTGAGCTACGGCGGCTCCTCCATGCTGACAACCATGCTCAGCCTGGGCCTCCTCCTGAACATCCACATGCGGCGGTTCATGTACTAGTGTCCTGTCCCAGAGATTCGCCACATAAGTCAGGGCCGCAGGTCCATCCCGAGGACGCCGCGCCAGCCCATCCGCGGATGGGTACCCCCGGCCGGCTCCGGTCCGGAGTCTCGCCGCAGGCGGGACGACCCGGAGCAAGGCCGGGCGGTTCTCGACGAGGCGCAACGCGTCGGAGGAATGGACCTGCGGCCCGGTACATCGTCAACGAACTTCAGAGACAGGACACTAGCCGTTGTCAAAGAATTAGTTGAGCGGAGACATTCCGAAACGGCATAAGGAGCCGTAACGAAATAGAAAGAGATGTATAGGTTATTTCGTAACGGCTCCTAACCGCCAACTCTCAGCCATCAACAGTCAGCGATCAGCCGCGGCACAGAACGTCGGATTCCGGACGGGGTCAGAGCGTCGGCAGGAGCTCGGCGTAGCTGCGGATCGTCAGGTCCGGGCGCAGGTCGCCGGCCTCGGCGTCCGGGGGAGCGATCCAGATGGTCCGGAGGGACGCCCCCTGGGCGCCGCGGATGTCGGAGAGGGGGCTGTCCCCGACCATGACCACCGCCGCAGCGGGAAGCTGCAGGCGGGCCAGCGCCACCTCGAACAGGTGCGGCTCGGGCTTTCCCACCACCACCGGTCGAACCCCGGCGGCGGCCGCCACCGCTTCCACCAGCGCCCCGCACCCCGGAAAGAACTCCCCGCCCTCGACGGGAAGCCGGGGGTCCAGGTTCACCGCCACCAGGGGCGCCCCCGCCCGCACGGCCCGTGCCAGCGCCGTGAGCTTCGGATAGTCGAACGCCTCATCGTGCCCCATCACCACGACCCGCGCCTCCCGGCAGGCCTCGAGCGAGACCAGGCGATGCCCCGCGGCCTCCAGCAGCCGGAGCAGCCGCGGGGATCCCACCGCCAGGATACGGGCCGGCCCGTACCGTTCCCGGACGAACGGCGCGGTCGCCTCGGCCGCCGAAATGATCTCCTCCTGCGCAGCCGCGATTCCCAGCCGGTTGAGCTTCACCAGCAGTTCGTCGCTTCCCTCCCGAGAATTGTTGGTGAGAAAGAGCACACGGCGGCCGGTCCGGCGCAGCGCGGCGAGCAGGGTTTCCACGTGCGGCAGCAGCGTGTTGCCGTGATAGACGCAGCCGTCGAGATCGAAGACGAACGCGCGACACGATGCGAGATCCATGCGACGGGACTCCTCTCACGCGTGGGGGCGGATTAGCAGGATGCGGAAAAACCGCGTTTCCCCAGGCTGCTCAAAATGGTCCAGATGCCAGGCGGCGTGACCCATCCTGTGGATGGGTGCCCGTGGCCGAGTGAGGCGTACTTCGTACGCCGCAATGAGCGCTCGAGTGAGCCAACGCAGCAGATGGGCCGTTTTCAGCAGCCTGCTAGACGGCCTCGCCGGGATCCGTCAGGACGTCTCGCGGCGTCAGGTCGGCGCCCGCCTCGGCGAGATGGCAGGTGTCGTTCAGCAGGATGACGCGCGACGTCGCCGCGTCCGCCTCCACGACACTGACCGCCGTGTTGTCCTGCTTGATCCGGAAGAGCCAGCGCGGATGCACCCCCAGGACGTGGCAGACGATGGCCTTGATGGGGCCGCCGTGCGACACCAGGACCAGATCGTCCCCGGGGCGGGCGGCGCAGAGTCGCGTCCAGGCCTCCACCACGCGGTGCACGAAATCCTCCAGGCGCTCTCCGTCCGGCGCCGGGTGCGTCAGCGGATCGGCCAGCCACCGTTCGTAGCTGCCGGGGAAGGCGGCTTGGATCTCGGGCACGGTCATCCCTTCCCACCGGCCCAGGCGCATCTCCTGGAGGCCCGGCTCCGGCAGGACCGGCAGGCCTGTCGCGGCGCCGAGAGCGTCGGCGGTTTCCGCCGCCCGGCGCAGGGGACTGGTATAGATGGCCGCCGCCGTGCAGAGACGGAGGGACACACCAGCCGCCAGACGCGCCGCTTGTTGCCGCCCGCGGGGCGACAGCGGAGGATCCTGATTCCCCTGGATCCGCCGCTCGCCGTTCCACACGGATTCTCCGTGTCGGATCAACACATACCGCGCCATGCCGGCGGTGCCGCTCCTCTCGGCGTGTTTCCCCGCCACGCCGCGATCGCGCCGGGCAGGCCCGTGTCCGCCGGTCGCGGCGCGGACGTCAGACGTTCACGCGCGCCCCGGACTCGTCATACCAATGCGGCGACGAAAACGCGAGGCCGCACGGATCCCCTTCGCGGAACACCGGTTTGCGCACGTTCCGCTGCACCCGCACCTCGGTGGAGCCGATCGTCACCCGGTAGTCGATGATGTCCCCCAGGAGGACCCGGCGCGCCACCACGCCGCGGACGCCCCCGTCGCGCAGCAGGTCGATCTCTCCGGGGCGGCAGGCCAGCGTGGGGGGCTTCCCCGGGACATGCGGAGGGACGAGTGCCGTCACCGGCCCCGCCGCGCGCGCCCCCTTGAGGTAGACCTGCCCGGCCGCCACCTCCACGTCCAGGAAGTTCGACAGGCCGATGAAGCCGAAGACGTACTTGTTCGCCGGTTTCAGATACACGTTGACCGGCGTGTCATCCTGCTGGATCAGCGCCCCGAAGTCCATCACCACGATCCGGTCAGAGAGCGCCATGGCCTCGGCCTGGTCGTGGGTGACGTAGATGATGGTGAAGTTGAACCGCTTCTGCAGCTCCTTGATCTCGAACCGCATCACCTCGCGCATCTTGGGGTCGAGGTTCGAGAGCGGCTCGTCCAAAAGCATGACCGTCGGATTGAACGAGATGGACCGGGCCAGCGCGATCCGCTGCTTCTGGCCGCCCGACAGCGCGTTCGGATACTCGTCCTTGGCGTCGAGCAGGCCGGTGTACGTGAGGGCGGTGGTCGTCTTCTCCCGGATCTCCGACCGCGAGAGGCCGCGGATCTGCAGCGGGAAGGCCACGTTGTCGAACACCGAGAGGTGCGGCCAGACCGCGAAGGCCTGGAACACCATCCCGAAGTCCCGCTTCTCCGGCGGCAAATAGTAGTGTTTGAAGCTGGAGGAGATGACGCGGTCGCCGACCAGGATCTCCCCCTCGTCCAGGTCCTCGAAGCCGGCCAGCATCCGCAGCGTCGTGGTCTTGCCGCAGCCGGAGGGGCCGAGGAAGGAGATGCACTCGCCGCGGGCGATCTCGAGGTTGAGCTTATCCACGGCCACCACGCTGCCGAACCGCTTGGTGATGTCCCGGAGGATCACGTGCGCCATGGTCAGGATCCTCCCCCGGCGATCTTGGTCGTGCCGGTGACCTTCTTGATGACCCACTGCCCGATGACGATGATGATCAGCGCCACGGCCGAGAGCGCGGCGGCGTACACCGTCTCGCCGTCCTCGTTCAAGGCGTAGATGGCCACCCCGATGGTCCGGGTGGTGGGTCCGTAGAGCAGGACCGAGGTGGTCAGCTCACGCAAGGCCGGCAGAAAGATCAGGAAGAACGCGGCCACCATGCCGGGCTTGATCAGGGGCAACACGACATCCTTCATCGCCTGCCAGTGGCTGGCGCCGCAGGCGCGGGCGGCCTCCTCCAGCGAGTCGCCGACCTGTTCCAGCGCGGCCGACGTGGATTTCAGCGCGAAGGCCATGTAGCGGGCGATGTAGGCCACGAAGATGATCCAGGCCGTATTGTAGAGGTTCACGCCGAACTTCCCGCTCCACATCAGGATCACGCCCAGCGCGATGACGGTCCCGGGCACCGAGAAGGGCAGGAGCCCCAGGAATTCCAGCAGGAACTTCCCGCGCACCCGCATCTTCACGATCACGTAGGAGATGAGCGTCCCCACCAGCATCGTCACCAGGGCCGCCGCCAGGGACAGGTAGAAGCTGTTCCAGATGGCGTCCTTGGTCAGCTTCATGGTGAACAGGATGTAGGTGAAGTTGTGCAGCGTCATGTTCTCGAGCGCAAAGCTGAGTCCGTAGGTCCGGAGCAACGCCACCAGGAAGATCGTGGCGGTGGGCAGGAGCACGGTCACCGCGATATAGAGGATGCTCAGGACGAGCAGCGGGTACTTGAGGCCGCGCAGCTTGAGGAGCATGGGCCGCACGCTCTTGCCCGCGATGACCTGGAACCGGCCCGCCGTCAGGATTCGATTCTGGGAGTAGAGGATGAGCGCGGCCGAGACCACCAGGATGGAGGACAGGATCGTCCCGGCCCGGATCGCCTCGAACCGGCCGCCGCTGGCGTAGATCTTCTGGTAGATCAGCGTCGGGATGTTGAAGATCCCGGCCTCGGTCCCCAGGACCGCGGGGACGCCGAAATGGGCCAGCGAGTAGAGCGCGACGAGCAGCGCCCCGGCTGCGATGCTGGGCAGCATCAGCGGCAGCGTGATCCGGCGCGTGATGGTGAGCAGCCCCGCCCCGGAGATCCGCGCCGACTCTTCCAGCGTCGGGTCCATCCGCTCCAGCGCGCCCGAGACCTGGATGAAGACGAAGGGGAAGAGGTACATGCTCTCCACGGCGATGATGCCGGTCAGGCTGTAGATGTTGAAGAGCGCCTGCTCGGTGCCGAAGAGGCTCATGAACGCCTTGTTGACGAGGCCGGCCCGCGGCGACAGCAGGATCTTCCAGGCGATCGCCCCGATGAAGGAGGGGAGCATGAAGGGGACGAGGAACAGCAGCTTCATCGTCTCCTTGAAGGGCAGATCGGTCCGCGACACGAGCCAGGCGAAGAAGACGCCCAGGATGGTGCTCAGCACGGTGACCGCGGCGGCGATCACCAGGGAGTTCACGACCGCCTGGAACACGTCGGGCTGGCTCAGGACCTGCGCCACCCCCGCGATGTTCAGCCCCCCGTCCACCACGAAGGCGTTCCAGATGATGAGCAGGATCGGAACGGCCACCACCACGACCAGGACCAGGACCGAGAACAGGAGCAGCAGCTCCGCCAAGCCGAACTTGCGGTCGGTGCCGGTCATGCGACGGCCTCCTTCCCGATGCCGGCCTTGTCGTACCACCGCAAGGCCTGGAAGGTGAGCCCGCACGCCTCCCCCTCCTCCAGGGGGCGACCGTCCCGGAAGGCCTCCGCCGCCTCTTGCTGCGCGCGGATCTCGACCGCACCGACCGTGATGAAATACGTCACGATGGGCCCCAGAAACACACGCCGCCGCACCACGCCGCGCGTCGCTCCGCCGTCCCGAACCAGATCGATCTCGAAGGGGCGGCAGGCGGCCACCACTTCGTTTTTCGCGATGCGCTCCCGGGCGACCGAAGAAATCTCCGCCCGGAGCGGTAGATCGCTCCCCCGGATGTGGACCGCGCCGTTCCGCCGCTCCACGGGGATGAAGTTCGCCACTCCCAGGAAGTTGAAGACGAAGCCATCATCCGGGTCGGTGTAGATCGCGTGCGGATCGCCGATCTGGCGGAGGGACCCGTCCGCCCCCATGATCCCGATCCGATCCGAGATGGCCAGCGCCACCTCCTGGTCGTGGGTCACGTACAGGATCGTGACGCCGGTTCGCCGCTGCAGGTCCTTGATCTCGAACCGCATCTCCTCGCGGAGGTTCGCGTCCAGGTTGGTGAGCGGCTCGTCCAGAAGCATGATCTTCGGCCGCGAGACCAGGGCGCGCGCCAGGGCCACGCGTTGCTGCTGCCCGCCGGAGAGCTGCGACGGGTAGCGGTCTTCCAGTCCCGTCAGGTGCACCTGGGCGACGGCGTCCAGGGTGCGCGTCTTGGCCTCCGCCGCGGCCACCTTCTGGATCTGCAGCGGGTAGACCACGTTGTCGAAGACCGTCTTGTGCGGCCACACGGCGTAGTCCTGGAAGACCACGCCGATATTCCGAGATTCCGTGGGCACGTGGACCTTCCCGGCCGCGCTGGAGACCAACTGGTCCCCGATGAACACCTGGCCCGCGCTGGGGTGCTCGAACCCCGCGATCATCCGCAGAACCACGGTCTTCCCGCACCCCGAGGGCCCCAACAACGAGAAGCACTCGCCGTCCCGGATCGTCAGCGTGAAGCCTTCAAAGACCCGGTGGGCTCCGAAGACCGCGCCCAGATTTTCCAATCGCACGTCCGCCATGATCGCTCCCGCCGGAACGGCCGACTGCATGCGCGGCGGGGCGGCGAGGCGCCTCGCGCCCCACCGCCCCGCCCGATCTGCTCCGCGCCGCAGCGGCGCTACCGCATGGTCTGCGTGAACTTCTGGATGATCTGCTCCTTCTCGGCCATCACCTTCAGATAGTCCGCCTTCATGGCGCGCTTCACCGCCTCGTCCGCCTTCACCAGGCCGTGGGTCGTGTCCACCACCACGTCGGCGCGGACCGGGAGCGTGCCCTCGCTGGCCACGATCGTCTGGCCGTCCTTGGAGAGGAGGAAGTCCACGAACTTCTGCGCCGCCTTCAAATTCGGGGTACCCTTGAAGATGGCGATCGGGCTCGGGACCACCAGCATCTCGGGCGGGTAGGCCAGGCCCATGGTGGCCCCCTTCTTGATCTTGTCGATGGCGATGTAGTCCGGCGCCAGCGACGCCTTGAAGTCGCCGGAGGCCGTGTCGTCCACCACCTGCCCCGAGCCGGCGCCGATCTTGGCGCCGTTCGCCTTCAGCTTCTGGATGTATTCCCAGCCGAAGGTGTTGGTGAGGAGCGCCACGCTCATCATGGCCGTACCCGACAACGCCGGGTTGGCGATGGCGAAGCCGTCCTTGAACCGCGGATCGAGCATGTCACTCCATGCCTTGGGCGCGGCGGTGATCTTCTTGGTGTTGTACGCGATGCCCAGGGTGCCCAGGCGCGCCGGCGTGAAGAAGCCGTCGGGGTCCTTGACGGTACTCTGCACCGCCGCGGCCTCGGGCGACACGTACTTCTCCCAGGCCCCTTCCTTCTTCAGTTGGAAGAAATCCGGCACCTCGCTATGCCAGAGGGCGTCCACGGTCAGCCGACCGGACTGCCGCTCCGCCGCCACCTTGGCCATCAGCTTCCCAGCCCCGGCCGAGTAGTAATCGAATGAGACCTCGGGGTGCTTCTTCGCGAAGGCGTCCCGGAGCTTGCCGATCAGGCTCTCCTTCATCGAGGTGTACACCATCAACTTCTCGCCGGCCACCGCCACACCCCCGACGCACACGACCAGCGCGACCGCGATCGCCGCCACACTCAGCCGTTTCATGGTGCCCTCCTTGCGCCGCCCTCGACGATCCGTCGGCGCGGGCTCGACCCTAGAGACTGTATCCGCCGTCCACCACGAGATTGCAGCCCGTCGTGAAATTGGAGGCGTCCGACCCCAGATAGACGACGGCGCCGCCGAGATCCTCATACGCCTGGCCGTACCGCTTGATGATCCCTTGATCCACGCGGATCGCCCGGATGGCCGGGTTGTCGGAACGCGCCGCATTGCCCGGCGTCCGGCAGTACCCCGGGCTGATGGCGTTCACGTAGATCTTGTGTCGCGCCCACTCCACCGCCAGGGATTTGGTGAGCATCACCACGCCGGCCTTGGCCGCGTTGTAGTGGCAGTAGTCCGCGTCCCGGTTGACGTGAAAGGAGGACATGGAGGCGATGTTGACGATCTTGCCGCCCCCCTGCTTGATCATGTGCGGGGCCACCGCCTTGCAGCACAGAAACACCCCCTTGAGGTCCACCGCCAGCATCCGCTCCCAGTCCGGGACGCTCATCTCCAGGGCCGAGACCGGTTGCGCGTAACCGGCGTTGTTCACCAGGATGTCGAGGTGCCCCCACTCCTGGACCACGCTGTTGAACATGGCCGTGACGCCGTCGAAATCCGTCACGTCGGCTTTGAACGGCAAGGCCTTGCGCCCGCGCTTCCGGACCTCGGCCGCCGTCTCCTCGGCCGCCGGCAGGTCCAGCTCGGCGATCGCGATGTCGGCCCCGGCCTCGGCCAAGGCCAGCGCCATCCCTTGCCCCAGCCCCCTGCCGGCGCCGGTGACGAGCGCCGTTTTCCCTGACAGCGAGAAACGATCCAGGATCCCCATCGTTGGCCTCCGATCTCACAGAACACGCAACCGAAAAATGACCGTGGGACGCAGAACAAAAACCCCTTGAAAATCGAGGAAAGCCCGGAGTAGCATCCGGCCCTCACCCCGGGAACCCGCTCCGCCTCGCAGCCACAAGGAGCACCCGCCCATGGCTAAAGCGACCATCCTGATCGTCGAGGACAGCCCGGACATCTCCCAAGTGATCGCCGATGCCCTCCGGTTCGCCGGCTTCGGCACCCTCCAGGCCTACAACGCCGTGCAGGGGCTGCAGTTCGCCAGCGAGCATCGCCCGGATCTCATCCTGATGGACATCCAGCTTCCCGATCTGGACGGGCTGTCGGCGGCGGAGACGCTGAAGCAGGATCCGGCCACGCAACACATCCCCATCGTGGCGATGACCGCCTACGACGTCGTCGGAGACCAGGCGAGGGCCATCTCGCGCCGCTGCGTCGGCTACGTTCAGAAACCGGCCCGGCCCCGGGATCTGATCAATCTCATCTCGGCCGTCCTTCGGCTGAAAACCGAGCCGAAACCCAGCGCCGCGAGCCCTAAGGATCCGGTCGCCCGGACGTCCCGCAAGTAGCCCGCAGGTCCGAGCGCCGGGCGCTGTCACAGGCCGCACGGGCGAAAGCCTATCACAACCGATTCCGCAAATCAGCACAAACTGGTCGCAGTCTTGGCGCGGCGGGCCTTTTCCCAGACCGCGCCGCACCTCTGCGGGTTCGCGCGGGACGAGCCGCAAGTCGGTCGCAGGGAGTGGCCAGCACCGGGGGGAAGGATGGCCCGGCGTCACGTCCGCAGGCGGGGGTCCATGGCATCCCGGACGGCGTCCCCGAACAGGTTCAGCCCCAACACCGATAGGGCGATGGCGCAGCCAGGAAAGAACGCAATCCAGGGGGCGTTGCGGATGTATTTCTGGGAATCGTACAGGATGTTGCCCCAGGTCGGCGTTGGCGGGGGCTCTCCCAGCCCCAGAAACGAGAGCGCCGCCTCGGCCAGCAGGACCTCGGCGAAGTACAGGCTGAGTTGCACCACGACCACCGACAGGCAGTTGGGCAGCACCGTCCGGAGCACCAAACGCCAGCGCGGGCTGCCGAGCGCCTGGGCCGCCATGACGTACTCCTGCGCGATCACCGAGAGCGCCACGCCGCGCGTGACGCGCACGATGCGCGGGAGGTATACCACGCCGAGCGCGATGATGATGCTGCGCGTCCCGGTCCCCAGTGCCGCGGCCACCGCCACGGCGAGCAAGAGCGGCGGGAACGACATCAGCAGATCCATCACTCGCATAACGAGTCCGGCGATCCGCGCCGAGCTGACGCCCGCCACGATCCCGAGCAGCACCCCGGGCAGCGCCGCGCCGAACATGGTCAGGAGCGAGGCCATGAGGCTGACGCGCGCGCCAAAGACCACCCGGCTCAGGACGTCGCGACCGAGCTGGTCCGTCCCGAACCAGTGGCCCGGACCCGGCGACAGGAAGCGTTGCCCGATGTTGAGCTTCACCGGGCTGGCCAGCCCGAGCAGCGGCGCCGCCAGCGCCAGCACGAGCAGGCTGACCACGATCAGGCTGCCGGCGAGCGAGAGCCGATTCCGGCGGAGCTGACGCCACACTCGTCCCCACCGTTCGACGCGGCGGGGCGGCGGCGGGATGCTGTGCGACGTCGTCAGAGAGACCGCAGGTGCCATGGTGTTCGCCGGGACCCGGACCAGCCCCTACCCGAAGCGGAGTCTCGGGTCCAGATACGTGTACAACAGATCCACCACCAGATTGATCAGGACGTACAGCACCGAGATGTACAGGATCAATCCCTGGATCACCGGGAGGTCCCGATTGTACAGCGCCGTGATCACGAGCTGCCCGACCCCCGGCAGGACGAAGAGCGTCTCGATGACGGCGCTGCCTCCCAGCAGGATCCCCATGTTGATGCCCATGACGGTCACGGCGGGAATCAGGGCATTCCGCAGGGCGTGGCGGAACAGGACGACCCGCTCGCGGAGCCCCTTGGCCCGCGCCGTGCGGATGTAATCCTGCCCCAACACCTCCAGGACGCTGCTCCGGACCAGGCGCGCCAGGAGGGCCGTGAGATACGTGCCCAGCGCGCAGCTCGGCAGGATGAGGAACCTGAGCCCGCTCCAGAGATCGGTGACCACGGAGGTGTATCCGACGACGGGGAGCAGGTTCAGCTTGAGCGAGAACAGGATGATCAGCATGAGCCCCAGCCAGAAGCTGGGCATGGAGAGGCTGACGAGCGTGATGAGGCGGGCCACGTGGTCCACCCACGAGTTCCGGTAGACGGCCGACAGCAATCCGGCGGGGACCCCGATCAGGACGGAGATCAGGAGCGCCAGGCAGACCAGCGACAGGGTGGTGGGGAACCGCCAGATGAGCTCATCGACGACCCGGGTCTTGTTGTAGAGCGACTCGCCGAGGTCGCCCCGGACCACCCGGCCGAGCCATTCCAGGTATCGGACGTGGAGCGGCCGGTCCAGGCCGAGCTGCTTGCGGAGCTCCACGACCTGCTGGGGCGTCCCCTCGCCCCCCAGCATCACCAGCGCCGGATCGCCCGGGATGACGTGCACCAGGGCGAACGAGGCGATGGACAGCCCGAAGAGAATCGGGACGAGCGCGACCACCCGCGTGAGAATGTTCCGCAGTAGGGGCGGCATGGGGATGCCCGGGGCAAGGCGAGTCCGGGGCCGAGGACATCACGCCCTCGGCCCCGGCGTCACCGTTCGGCGCTGCGCGTGATCGCTCTACTTCCCGACCGTCACGTTCCAGGCCCGGGCGTACCCGGCCGACCAGTGCTGCCACCCCTGGACGTTACTGCGCCAGCCCTCGACCTGCGCCAGGTAGATGAGCGGCATCCAGGGCATGTCGGTGCGGAGCAGGGTCTCGAGGTCCGTGAAGACCTTCTTGCGATCGTCGTCCTTGATGGTCTTCCGGGCGGCACCGCACAGCCGGTCGTACTCGGCATTCTTGTACCCGGTCGAGGTGCTGGTGCTTTCCCAGAACTGGCAGTAGTAGATCTCGGCGTCCGGGCGCGGGCTGAGGCCCGAGAGGAAGAAGGCGAACTCCCCGCCGTCCCAGGTCGTCTGCAGGGCCGCCGACTCCAGCGTGCGCACTCGCACGTTCATCCCCACGGCCTGGAACTGCGCCTGGAGCACCACGGCGATTTCCGGATAGACGCTGGGCTGCAGGTGCGAATCCAGGATGATCTCTTCCCCCTTGTAGCCGGCCTCTTTCATGAGCTGCTTGGCCTTTTCCGGATTCGGTTTGCCATAGGGGTCGTTCCCGTGCACCGGCCCGAAGTACGGGGTCCCGATCGGGATGCCGGCCGGCGCGGCCTTGCCCAGCCCGAAGGTCACCGCCTTGACGATCTCCTCCTTGTCGATGGCGTACCCGACCGCCTGGCGGAGCTTCGGGTTGTTCATGAAGATCCCCTTCTTGAACCCGAAGCGGAGATCGGCGAACGCGACCCCCGGCTTGGCGGCAACGGTGAGACCCGGCTTCCCCTTGTACCGCTCCACGTCCTGCTGCGTGAGGGAGAGGGCCACGTCCACGTCCCCCCGCTCCAGCGCCGCGGCGCGGACCGAGGAGTCCCGGATGGGGATGAAGTCCACCTGATCCACCAGCGCCAGCCGCTTCCCCGTGAACCCGGAGGTGGGCCGATCATCCACCGTGTAGCCGGCGAACTTCTTCAGCCGGATGACGCTGTCCTTCTTCCACTCCACGAACTCGAACGGACCCGTCCCCACCGGCTTGGTGATGGTGCCCCCCTGCCGCTCGGCCTCGCCGTCCGGGTAGATGACCGCCGGGGCGATGGGGTTCGCCAGCGTGGCGACGAACCCGGCGTTCACCTCGTGGAGCGCGATCTTCACGGTCAGCGGATCGGAGGCCTCGACGGACTTGATGAGCCGCTTGAGCTGACCGGACCGCGGCCCCTTGGCCTGCATCTTGGTGAGGGAGTACACCACGTCCTTGGCGTCCAGCGTCTTGCCGCTGTGGAACTTCACGCCGCGGCGCAGCGTCAGGGTGTACACCAGGCCGTCCGGGCTGACGGTGTACTTGTCCACCAGCGACGGCCGCGGACCCATGTCCTCGCCCAGGGCGAACAGCATGTCGTACACGTTGAGGAGGACGACCCGGTTCAGGTAATGGGTCGTCATGTGGAGATCGACGTCGGAGATGTCCCCGTCGGCGGCGATCTTCAGGACCGTGCCCGCCGGCGCCGGACCAGCCGCTCCGAGCAGGAGCGCGAAGGCCCAGGATGCTTCCGAGCGATCCATGCCATACCTCCGCGGCGTATCATGGTCGGTCCTCCTTCGTGTGAAAGTCGTTTCTCCACAGTCGCGTCCCCAAGCGGTCAGCGGCTAGCAGTCAGCAATCAGCATTCAGTCCACGACGGAACCCCCAGCGCGTCTCAACTCGCCGCTCCCTGTTTTTGCTGAACGCTGACTGCTGAAAGCTGAGCCCTCACTACCAGCGAATGCCCTTCTGAGCCGGAAGCCGATGCTGGTCCTGCCGTGCCTCGATCGGCCAGGTCCGGTACTCCGCCAGCCAGGCCAGCATGTGCTTCATGATGATCTCGAGGATCTGCTTCCCCTTCTCCGCCGTCGCCTTGGTGGGATCGCCGTGAATCCCTGTCCTCGTCCAGCGGCCCCAGAAATCGTTGAAGCGGACGGCCTTGGTGGAGTCCGAGGTCATGTACTGTCCCACATGATCGTTCCCGAAGACCGCCTTGTCCAGTTGCACGCGCTCCTTGGCGAAATGCAGATAGAGGGAGGTCTCCATCTCGTCGGCGTGGGCATGGACCGTGCTCTCCAGCAGCGGCTCGTACTCGGCTTTGCCCATGGCGAAGTAGCCGAAGGCGCAGCAGATGGAGGGCGTCTCCAGGACCGTGCGCCGCGCCACCAGATCCACCATCGGGCCATTCGACCCGTGGCCGTTCACCACCGCGATCCGCTTGAACCCGTGATAGGCGACGCTCTTGGTCACGTCCACGCAGTAGTTGATGAAGTGATCCGGCTGGATATGGATGGTCCCGGGGAAGTCGATATGATGCAGGTTGAGCCCGCACGGGATGGCCGGCAGGACGAGCACCTGGTCGGGGGCGCGGCGGCCCAGTTCGTGGCAGACCTCTCGGACCAGGAACAGGTCCACGTCCAGGGGCATGTGGGGCCCGTGCTGCTCGGTCGAGCCGGTCGGCAGGATGACCACCTTCTGCATCTCGATGGCGTCGTTCATCTCCGGCCAGGTGAGCTTGTTGTACTCGAAGACGTCGCGGGCGCGCATGGGGTCCTCCTTTCCGGGGCGTGCGCGGGGAGTGACCAATCGCCGGAGGTTGGGACCGCGGGGTCGGCTTCGGGTGTTGTCGAGTGTCGACACCGACCGCTACAGAAAAGACCGAAGCGGTATCGTCACCTCGGCTGTCGGGTTTCTATCAGATGCGGTAGGGGCTGTCAAGGTGCCGCACGGACGCCCGCGCGGCGGATGCGTTGGTCTTCTTGGCGGTTACACCTCGATCGAGCCGGAGAAGACTTCCACGGCGGGCCCGGTCATGTAGAGCCGGCCGTCGTCCGCCCATTCCAGTTCCAGATCGCCGCCGGAGAGATGGTTGATGATCCGCCGCTCGGTCCGTCCGGTCAGCACGCCGGCGACACACACGGCACCGGCCCCGGTGCCGCAGGCCAGGGTCTCGCCGCTGCCCCGCTCCCAGGTGCGCTGGCGCACCTCGGTCTTGGAGATGACCTGCACGAACTCCACGTTGGTGCGGCGGGGGAAGATGCGGTGATGTTCGATGGGGGGACCGTATTCCCCCACCTGGAAAGTCCCCACGTCGTCCACGAAGATGACGCAGTGAGGGTTCCCCATGGAGACACAGGTGACGTTGAATACCGTTTGCTGCGCATCGAGCGGCTGGTCGATGGCCCGCCCGTCCTGGGGGTCGCCCAGCATGGGGATCTCGGCCCGGGTCAGACGCGGCCGTCCCATGTCGACCCGCACCCGCTCGACCGCGCCGTCCGCCCCCGTGAAGAGCTGCAGGGTCAGGATGCCGGCGCCGGTCTCGGCGGTGATGGTCGGCCTCCGGGCGATGCCGTGATCGTAGGCATACTTGGCCACGCAGCGGATGCCGTTCCCGCACATCTCCGCCTCGGAGCCGTCCGCGTTCCACATTCGCATCCGCACGTCGGCCTTCTCCGACGGCAGGATCAGGATCAGGCCGTCCGAACCGATGCCGAAGTGCCGGCTGGAGACCTGCCTGGCCACCCGCTCGGGGTGCTCCACCCGCTCCTCGAAGCCGTTCACGTAGACGTAGTCGTTCCCCGCCCCGTGCATCTTCGTGAATCGCATCGCCGGCGCTCCTTGCCGCCTACCGCGTCAGCTCCACCCGGCGGCCCTCCTGGGCCGAGACGTAGCCGGCGTAGATGACCTCGACGGTCTCGTGGGCCAGGAGGAGGCCCGACAGCGGCTCCCGGCCTTCGCGGACGGCGTCCACGAAGTCCTCCATCTCCTGGGGATAGCCCCGCATCCAGTCCTCGTCGGGACTGGGGAACTGCCAGCCGCCCTTCGTCTCCACCTTCTCCGTGATGTACTCGTCCCCCCAGATCTGTCCGTCCGGCGCATACACCTGGAGGCTGGTGTTGGGATTGATGTTCACCTGGACCACGGCGTTGTCGAGGTAGGCGGTCAGCAGGTTCTTCACCCCGCCCAGGCTCACATCCGTGGAGAAGACCGTGGCCTTGGTTCCGTCTTCGAAGGTCAGGATCGCAGCCGACCAGTCCTCCACGTCTTCCCAGGCGGTCACGAGATATTTCTTTGGGGCGGCCTGAACGGCGGGGTGCTTGCTGAGTTGTGCCACGTCCGCCAGGACGGACTTCACCCGGATCGGCTTCCCGGACTTCTGCATTCCCTCGTAGTGCTTGAGGTGGATCACCGCCCCGATGGGATGGGAGCCCATCCGCAGCATGGAGCCGCCGCCCGCGGTCAGCCAGCGCCGCGAGTACGAGGCGTGGGAGCCGGAGTGGCTCTCCTCGGCGCGCAGGTCGAGTAGGGTCCCCCCGCTGGCGTCCATCAACCGCCGCAGCTTCGCCACCGGCGGCGCGTACACGAAGTTCTCGGCGTACCCCATACGGACTTTGTTCCGGCGACACGCCTCGACCACCGCATCGGCGTTCTTCATGGCTTCGGCAAACATCGCCTGCCGGGACATGGAGTTCGCTTCGGCGAAGCAGCCGGTGAGCGGCTTCTCCATAATAAGGTGCTTGCCGGCGTTGGCCGCGTCGATGGCCAGCGTGTGGTGAAGGTTCGTCACCACGGGCAGCGTCACGAGGTGGACGTCCTTGCGCTCCAGCATGGCCCGATGATCGGCGTATACGTGGGGAATGTTGAACTTCCTGGCAAACGCCTCGGCGCTCTCCTTGGTCTTGGAACAGACCGCGACGATCTCGCACTTGCCGCCTCGGATCTTACTGAGCGCGTGAGCATGCAGATCCGCGGCAAAGCGGGCTCCGATAAAGCCGATGCCAATCTTGTCCATGAGGTTTTGCGCCCTCCCGCAGCTAGCCGCGCGCCAGCGCGGCCTTCGCCCGGGCCGATCCGGCTGCCAGGATGCGACGAAACCACGCGGAGCGTGAAAGAATGACGAGCAGGGTGACCGCGACCAGAACGAGCGAGATGGGCCGCGTGAAGAACGGCGTCGGATCGCCGGCAGTCCGGATGAGTGCGCGGCGGAAGTTCACATCCGCCATATCGCCCAGGATGACGCCGAGGACCATCGGCGCGGCCGGATAGTTGTACTTCCGCATGGGATACCCGAGGAAGCCGAAAGCCAGCATCACCCAGATGTCGAAGACCCGAACGCTGATCGCGAAGGACCCGATGACGCACAGGACAAAGACGATAGGCATGAGGATGGGACGAGGGACCATGAGGACTTTGACCAAGACCCGCACCAACGAGAGTCCCAGCACCAACATGGCCAGGGAGGCCAGGATGAACATTGCCGTGACTTCCCAGATGTAGTTCGGGAACTCGATCATGAGGAGCGGGCCGGGCCGAACCCCGTGCAGCCACATGGCGCCGAGCAGCACCGCGGCGGGCGCGCTCCCCGGAACGGCGAGAGAAAGTACCGGGATAACGGCCCCGCCGATGCAGGCGTTGTTTCCCGTCTCGGCCGCTATCAAACCCTCGCGCGACCCTTTGCCGAACTCCTCCGGCTTCTTGCTGCCCCGCTTGGCGAAGTCGTAGGAGACCCAGGCGGCGACGTCCTCGCCCACGCCGGGGATGGCCCCAATGATGACGCCGATGATCCCGGAACGGAGGATGGTCCGGCGATAGAGCCAAAGATCCCGCCACCGCGGCAGGACTTTCTGGATCTGAGTCGTCACCCGCGGGACCACGGTTTCGCGCATGACGCCCAAGACCTCGGCGATGCCGTAGACCCCGACCAGTACCGGGATCAAGGCGAAGCCGCCCCGCATCTGGTCGAAGCCGAATGAGAACCGCGGGTACGCCGCAATGCCTTCCTGACCCACCTGAGAGACCAGCAGCCCCACGAAGCCGGCGATCCAGCCCTTCAGGGGATCGGTGGGTGCGGTGAGGTTTCCGCAGACGATGATGCCGAAGATGGCCAGCCAGAAGAACTCCCACGACTGAAACTGGAGGGCGATCTTCCCGAGGAGCGGCGTGAAGAAAGCCAAGCAAAAGAGTCCGAAGACGGTCCCCAGAAAGGAAGACGTCGTGGCCAGGCCGATGGCCGGACCCGCCTCGCCTCGCCGGGCCATCGGGAAGCCGTCGAGGCAGGTGGCAGCGTTGGCCGGCGTCCCCGGGATATTCAGCAGGATGGCCGATCGGCTCCCCCCGTAGATGGCGCCCACGTATACGCAGATGAGGATGAGGATGGCGTCTTTGGGCGGGAAGCCGAAGGTGAGGCCGGTCAGCAGGGCCACGCCCATCGTGGCGGTGAGTCCGGGAAGCATCCCGATTACGATGCCGATGAACGTGCTGGCAGTGACGTACGCCAGGGTCAACGGAGTGAGGAGCGTCCACAGCTCGACGAGAATATGCCAAGGACCTAGGACCATCGAAGCCTCACGGCAGCGGGATGGCGAAGATGCGGTTGAACACGTAGGCCACGGTCGCAGTGGCGCCCGTTGAGATGAGGAGGATCTGCCACCACGGTCCCGCCCGGAATACGAACATGACCGCCAGCAGATACCCCCCGGTGGTCAGCCAATAAGGAAGACCTCGACCCAGCATGAGGCAGTAGAGGACACTGAGGCCAAGCATCAGCCCAAGCCGTCGGGTCCCGACGTCCGCGAGGTACGCCCGGACGTCCGCGCCCGTGATCTCGAACGGAACCCCGGCCCGCCGGACGGAGCGCAGCGTGAGCGCGAGGCCCATGCCCAAAAGCCCCAGGCCGAGAATCCCGGTGACCACCCCGGGACTCGCATACCCAGGCCAGCCCTGGAGATCGCGGGGCATCCGCCAGCACTCCGCGACAACCCCGAGACTGACAACACAGAGGATGAGCCCCGTGTAGAAGTCTTGACGGCGGAAATCGTCATTCATAGTTCGTCGGATACTCCCGCGCGGCACGGGCGGGCTGGCTCCGACCTGTCCAGGTCCGAGCCAGCCCCCATGTCCCGCTTTCTCGGCAGGCTACCGCTTCGGCTTGGCGATGTTGAACTGGGCGGGCGAGATCTTGGCCGCCCCGTTGTCGAACAGGGTCCAGGTGACGACCGAGGCGGCCCCTTCGAGCATCTGCATGGCCTCAGCCTCCTTGAGGTTCACCAGGAAGACCGCCTTCTCGTCCGCGAACTTCTTCAGGGCTTCCGACTTCGCCGCGACGTCGAAGGCCTTACTGATCGCCGCCACCGCGTTCGGAGGCGTCCCCTTGGCCACCATGATCCCGAAGTGGGACCCGGTCGACGGGAAGTTCGGGAACGCCGCGGTAATGGGCGGCACCTCGCCGTAGCCCGAGATCGTCAGGGGGCGGTTGCTGGTATTCGCCAAGGGCTTCAACTTCTTCGCGCGGATCATGTCGGCCTGTTCCATGGAGAGCTGCATGACCACGCTGCTCTCGCCCGAGATGGTAGCGATGACCGCCGGGTTTCCCCCTGCATAGGGAACGTGCCGAGGTGCCGCCCCCGTGGCGCTCTTGAAGACCTCAAGGGCCAAGTGTCCGGACGAGCCGACGCCCGCCGAGGCGACCGCCACCTGCCCGGGCTTCTCCTTCATGATTCTCACCAGGTCGGCGACGTCCTTCGCCGGGTAGTCGGCGGTGGTGGATATGATGTTGGGGGTCATCAGGGCGTACCAGTGAATCCAGTCGCGGTGCGTGATCTTCATCAGATCCAACACCGGATAGTTCACGATGGAGACGTCCGCGTTGCCGGTCCACGTGTAACCGTCCTTGGCGGCATCATAGGCGTTCTGCATCCCAATCGCGCCAGACGCGCCCGGCGTATTGACGACTGAGAGGCGCTGGCCCAGGACCTTCTCCATCTCGCTCGCCAGGATCCGCACGGTGAGGTCGGTCGCCCCGCCGGCCGGCCAGGGCACGATGACCGTGATGGGTTTGGTGGGCTTCCATTCCCCGGCCGCCGCAGTCACCACCCCAGCGAGTAGGGCGACCAGCACGAGCAACGTTGCCGTCCAGCGTCGGCTGTTCATCGTTTTTCCTCCTTGAGGAGTTCCGAGAAATGTGAGGCACACGGCGTTGACTCGCCGGTCAGGATCCTTTTCTCTTCCGCTTCTGCCGCCAGACCGTTTGCCAAGCGCGCTGCATGGCATGCCGCACGGGCTCGATGGTAAGCAGGATAGAGGTCGCCGTGATCAACCATAGCACCAGGCAGATCGGCCGGGTGAAGAACGGCGTGAGGTCCCCGTCGGTGAGGACCAGGCCCCGGCGCAGGTTCTTGTCCAGGAGATCCCCCAGGATGATCCCGAGAACCAGGGGAGCCATGGGGTATTTCATCTCTCGCAGGATGAATCCCAGCAGGCCGAAGCCGATCATCACCCAGATGTCGAAGACCCGGCTGGTGATGGCGTAGGAGCCGATGGCGCAGAGGACGAAGACCACCGGCATGAGCTTCGTCCGGGGGATGGCCAGCACCGTGAGGAGCGGCTTGGTCAGCAGGATCCCGAAGACGCCCATCGCCAGCGTGGCGAAGAAGACCATCGCCACGACCTGGTAGACGAACTGCGGGGACTCCACCATGATCATCGGGCCGGGCCGTACCCCGTGGATGAACATGGCCGCCAGGAGCACCGCCGCCGGCGCCGAGCCGGGGATCGCCAGGGTAAGGACAGGGATGATAGCCCCCGGGACCACCGCGTTGTTGCCGGTCTCGGCCGCCATCAGGCCCTCGATCGAGCCCTTGCCGAACTTCTCCCGCTCCTTGCTCTTGCGGCGGGCGGCGGCGTAGGAGACCCAGGCCCCGATGTCCTCCCCGACACCCGGGATGATCCCGATGACCGTCCCGATCAGACCGCTCCGGACGATCGTCCGCCAGTACTTGACGATGTCTTCCCACTTCGGGATGACGCTGTCCTGCGGATTGTCGGCCATCTCGGCCGCCGGGTCCCGCATCACCGTGAGCACCTCGGCGAAACCGAAGGCCCCCACCATGGCGGGGATGAGGGCGAAGCCGCCCATCAACTCCGTTGTGCCGTACGTGAACCGTTCGTAAGCGTGTATCCCCTCCTGCCCCACCATCGCGGTCATCAGGCCGATGAAGCCGGCGATCCAGCCCTTGATGGGATCCTGTAGGGCGGTGAGGTGGCCCGAGATCACGATGCCGAAGATAGCCAGCCAGAAGAACTCGTAGGACTGGAATTTCAAGGCATAATTTCCGAGGAGCGGGGCCAGCGTTGCCAGGAAGAACATGCCGATGACGCTGCCGAGCACCGAGCCCGAGGTGGCCACCCCCATGGCGCGGCCTGCCAGGCCTTGCTTGGCCAGCGGGAAACCATCCAGGGTGGTGGCGGCGTTGGCCGGCGTTCCCGGGATGTTGATCAGGATCGCCGTGCGGCTCCCCCCGTAGATGGCCCCGACATAGACGCACATCAGGATCAGAATCGCGAGGTCGGCCTCCAGCTTGTAGGTGAGCGTCGTCACCAGGGCCACCCCCATGGTCGCCGTGAGGCCGGGCAGAGCCCCGACCACGATCCCCAAAAGGGTGGACCACGCCATGTGGAAAAGGGCCAGCGGCGTGAGGAAGCCGCCGATGGCGGAGAGGAACTGCCCGAGATTGTCGAAGAGAATGGCGGTCATCGCCGGGCCCTCACGGCAGCGTCACCAGGAAGAGACGCTCGAAGGCCCAGCTCACGAAGCCGGTGATCACCACGGACAGGAGTGCTGCGACCCCTAACAGCCTGGCATACCGCGCCGGCGTGAGGCCCGACTCCCACTCGAAGAGGACGATAAAGGCAAAGATGAAGAAGCCGGTGGCCAGCTGGTAGGGGATGCGGCCGATCAGGAAGCCGGCATACGCAATGGTCAGCACCAGGGTGATCAGAAGACGCTGGTTTCCGGGTTCGGCCAGGACCTCCCTCGCCTTGGCGATGGACAGCCCGAGCCGGTGGCCTCCCGCCCGGACAGAGCGCATCACCAGGACCCCGCCGGAGACGATCAGGACCACGGCGAGGAACACCGGCACGACGCCGGGGACGCTCAACGGGTGGGCCCCCAGGTGCTCCATGCGGGGCATCCGCCACGACTCGAAGATGACGTAAAGACTACCCAGGATGAGGGCGATCCCGGTGACGAAATCGGCTCTGACCATGGATGCACTCGGGCCATCCTCTGACGGCCAGAGGACACAAGGGGGCGGATCCGCGAACCGGACCCGCCCCCGGTTGGTTCGTTAAGGCTTCGGCATTCCGACCGAGGCGGGATTCACCTTGGCCCTGCCGCCGTCCTGGAGGGCCCACGCCGCGTTCACGATCGTGGGCATGGAGCGCTTCACGGCGTCCTCGCCGTAGTAGGGGCTCACGATCTGGCCGCGCAGGGTGGCGAAGCTCTTGAGCGCCTTGGAAGTCGCCACCTTCTCCTTCCAGACCTTGTTCATCGTCTCCACGACCTCCTTGGGGGCGCACTTGGGAATCCAGATGCCGAAGTAGATCGGATCCGCCGCCACCTTGGGCAGCCACTTGCGGATCGACGGCACCTTCCCGTAGCCCTCGATCTCAAGGTCCTCGGGCGTGAGCGCCGCCAACGGGCGGAGCCTCTTGGCCCGGATCATCTCGATCTGCTCGCTCAGGAGCTGCGGGGTGGCCATGGTCTCGCCGGCCACGGTGGAGATCACGGCGGGGTTGCCCCCGTCGTAGCTCACCGGCTTGTAGTCACCGCCGTTTGCCAGCTTGATGGCCTCGATGGCGGTGTGGCCCGCCGACGGGATACCGGCGATGGCCACGGACAGCGCCTTGGGATTCTTCTTCATCATCTCCAGGAACTCGGCGAAGTCCTTGAGGGGGTAATTCGGCGTCACCGAGACCACGGTGGCATTGGCCGTGTTCAGGTAAATGTGCCAGTCCTGCACCTTGGTATTCAGCGTGCCGGTGATGATGTACGTCCCCAGATCCTTGACTGCTCCGGAGGCCCAGGTATACCCGTCGCACGGGGCGTCCAGGGCGCCTTTGGTGCCGATGGCCCCGCCGCCGCCCGGCTGGTTCACCACTACCACGCTCTGCCCCAAGGCCTGCTCCAGGTCCCCCGTGACGGCCCGGATGGCCTGGTCGGTGGACCCGCCAGCCCCCCACGGAACGATGATCCGAATCGGCTTGGTGGGTTTCCAGTCCGCGGCCAAGACGGGCGCCGCGGCCACCAGAATGACCGCGAAGAGGACCACAACGCCATACAACCGTCGTCCTGTCATGATCGTACCTCCTTTTGTAGGCATTCGCTGCAATCTGTCTTGTATAGCAAGGCTGCAGAATGGGGTCAAGCTAAACAGACCAACGGCTCAGCGATTCGAACCTTGGCGAGTGGCGGCTCGCGTTCGCTTAACCGATCCCGAACAACGAGATGAGGCCAAAGCTCACCGCGGCCATGAAACTCGCGGCGCAGAGCCCCGCGTAGAACGGCCGAAACCCGATGGCCTTGAGGCTCGCCAGGTTGGTCTCCAGGCCGACCCCGGCCAGGGCGACGACGATGAGCCAGGACGACGCGGTCCTGATGAGGTCCAGGGCCATCGGCGGGAAGATCCCGAGCGAATTCAGGACTGCCATGGCCACGAACCCCAGGACGAACCCCGGCACCACGTTTTTCAGCGAGATCCCCTTCGGACTTCTGACACCTGACCCCTGACCCTTCCGAAGATACCAGGAGCTCAGCACGACGATCACCGGCGCCATGAAGAGATTGCGGGTGAGCTTCACGACCGTCGCAACCTCGCCGGCCGTCTGGCTGTAGATCAGCCCCGCGGCGATCACCTGGCTGGTATCGTTGACCGCCGTGCCGGCCCAGGTCCCGAAGACGACATCCGAGAGGCCGAGCGCTCTCCCGAGGAGCGGATAGACGACCACCGCCAGGAGGCCGAAGACGGTGATGGTGGCCACGGCCATCGAGGTCTCTTCCTGCTTGGCCTCGATCGCCGGGGCGGTGGCCACGATGGCGGACACGCCGCAGATGGACGTGCCGACGCCCAGCAGCGTCCCGAGCCGGTCCGACAGACCCATGCGGGTGCTCAGGAACCGGACCACCAGGATCGCCAGGACGATGCAGATCGCGACCACGAGCACTGCCGTGGCCCCGGTCCGCAGCACTTGGCCCAGGCTCAACTGCGCCCCGAGGAGGGCAATGCCGACCCGGAGCAGCCGCTTGACGGCGAAGCTCACACCCGGCTTGCACGCCTCGGCGAGCCCCCAGAGATTTCGGATCAGCACCCCCAGGACGATCGCCACCGCCACCGCGCTCACCACCGTCTTGCCGCTGACCGTGAGCCGGCTCTGCAGCATCAGCGCGGGGGCGCCGATCGCCGCGACCATGGCAAGTCCCGGCAGGTACCTGAAAAGGCCTTCGCGCATCGCCGTCTCCTTGTCTCTCGCGCGCGTCCCGCCCTTAGGAGCCGTTACGAAATCACTTGATCGTCTTGATAATTTCGTTACGGCTCCTTATGCCGTTTCCAGAATTTCCCTGGTCACCGTATTCTTTGACAACGGCTTATCCCCGCACATAGACGGGGAGGGCCTTCAGCTGGGGTTCCGGCACCACACGGCCGTCCAGGTAGTGCAGCCACTGGCGGGTGTCCCGGCCAACCACCTCCACCAGCCGGAACCCCGGCGATTCCTGCGCGATCTCCATCTCCTGGTTGATGGCCGAGAACTGGAACGCCAGGGCGGGCGTGCCGACGAAGAGGATCTTGCCATGACGCCAGCACCGCGCCTGATGGACGTGACCGTAGGCCACGCCCTGCACCTGCGGGTGCCGGGCCAGGATGGCGAGGAACGGGTCGGGATTCTGCAGGCCGATCCGATCCAGCCAGCGGATGAAGATCGGCAACGGCTGATGGTGGAGGAAGACCCAGGTCGGCCGCGCGGGGTGATCGGCGAGCTCTGCCTCCAACCAGTCGAGCTGTTCCGGAGGGAGTCGCCCTTCCTCCTTTCCGGGCAGTGTCGAATCCAGGAGGAGAAACCGCATTCCTCCCTGCTCGAACGCCTCGCAGACCGGGTCGGCCGTGGCGGGGGCTTTCGGCTGGAAGACCCGCCGGAAGGCGCCGCGCGAATCGTGATTCCCCATCCCCAGATGGATCGGCGCCTCCAGCGGCTGGAGCAGCGCCTGGAGCCGCCGATACGACTCCACCGACTCGTCGCCGACCAGGTCCCCGCCGGCCACGACGAAGTCCGGCCGCAACCGGTTGATCATGGGGATCGCCTGCCGGAGCACGGCGCCCGTGTCCACCCCGTGCTGCCGCCGCTCCCCATCGCCCAGGATGTGCAAGTCGGACACGTGAATGAAGCGGAGATCCGCGTCGGCCACGGGCATCCTCCTCGGGTTTCAGGTCTCGATGAACTGCAGCCGGGGCGCCTGCGCCAGCACCCCGGCCTCCGTCAGCATTGCCAGGAACGTCCGCAGCCCCTCCAGATGGCGCGGCCCGAGGTCGAAACAGAGCCGCTCGCGGAGATAGCGCCGACACGCGTCGGCCGGCAGGCCGACACGCGCCTGCGCCAGGGCCAGCATCGTCTCGGGGTGCATCCGGGTATGCGCCTTGGCCGCCAAGAGCGCGCCGTGGACCGCGCGGACCGCCGGCGCGGCCGAGGCCCAGACCTCCCTGCGCACCGCCCAGACCGCGAAGACGAACGGCAACCCGGTGAGTGTGTACCACGCGGCGCCCAGGTCCACGCTGTGGGGGAATTGCGGGCCCAGGCGGAGCGCCTCGTCCCCGATGACGAGCCGTGCCTCCGCCTCGGCGGCCCGGTCGTCCTGGACATACCGCGGGCGCACCCGGTAGGCCTTCTCCAGCAGAAGCTTCACCAGGTACACCGAGGTGAGCGAATGGCGGCTCAGGGCCACCAGTCGCCCGTCCAGCTCCTCGGGCGGGCGCCGACTCACCAGGAGCACGCTTTCCACCGGGCCGTCACAGGCGATCGCCAGGTCGGGAAGAAGCCGGTAGGCCTCCGGCCGGAGCGCCGGCTCCATCGCCGAGACGACCGAGACGTCCAGGTCGCCGGCTCGCAGGCGGGCGTTCAGGTCCGCCGGCGTCCCATCGGTGATGTCGCAGTCGGCGGACACCGGCCCGTGCTCCAGGGCATGGTACACCGGCTCACAGTTGATGTAGCGAACGCGACCCAGCTTCAGGCGCATGCAACCACCTCGGTGCGGTTGTACCGGATCTCCCCGGCGATCAGGGAGAGGAGCACATCCTCTCCCTGCACCTCCGCCACCAGCGACCCGACCGGATCGGCCGCGCGGACGCCCCTGGCAGCCACGGCGATGAGGTCGGCGTCCTTGCCCGCCTCCAGGCTCCCCACCCGATCCGCCATGCCGAGGGCCCGCGCCCCGCCCAACGTCCCCATCTCCAGTGCGGCCGACGGGTCCAGCCGGCCCGCGTGCGCCGCCAGGGCCGCGCGCATCTCGTCCCACAAGTCCAGGCTGGATGCGCTGGCCAGAGAATCGGTCCCGAGCCCCACCGGGATGCCGTGTTCCAGCAGGCGCGGGACCGGTGCCACCCCGCGCGACAGCCGCGCGTTGCTCCGCGGGCAATGCGCCACCCGGACGCCGCCACGGGTCATCGTCCGGCAGTCGGCCTCGTCCACGTGCACCGCGTGGACGAGGAGCGGCCGCCACGCCAGGACGCCCAGGCCGGCCAGGTAGGCCACGACGCTCCGGGCGCGGCCGCGGGGCGGCGGGTCGAGACACCCGACGGCCGGGTAGAGGGACCGGAGGATCGGCCCCTCGCCCGTCGTCAGAAACTCCGACTCCTCCGGCGATTCCGCAGCGTGGATCGCCGGGGCGACACCGGTCCGCGCCACCAGTCCGGCGCAGCCGCGGAGGAGCTCCTCCGAGAGGGCGTAGGGGCTATGCGGCGAGAGCCCGATGGTAAGAAGGCTCCCGTCTGCGGTTGCCCGCATGGCCTGCGTGTCGGCCCGGGCGCCCGCCAGCCGGTCCGCCGCGGCCTCCGGCGCCAGGCCCAGGACCTCTCGGTAGACCACCCCTCGCAGCCCTGCCCGGAGGAGCGGCAACAGGCTCTGCCCCGCCGTGCTCACCTCGCCCACCGCCGTCGTGCCGGATCGCAGCAGCGCCTGCACGCCTGCCTCCGCCGTCCGCGCCTGCGCCGTGTCCGACGTCGCCCGCCGGGCCTCGATCAGACGGACCACCCAGGGCACAAACGATTCCGGCGATGCCTCCGGCGGGAGGGGGCCGATCTCCAGATGCGTGTGGCAGTTCACCAGGCCGGGCAGGAGCGCCGTGTCCCCCAGGTCCCACCCCGGCGCGTCGGGCCAGGCCGCTTCCACGTCCGCCCGCGCGCCCACGCCGACGATCCGGCCGGCCTCGACCGCCACCGCCCCGTCTGCGATCGGGGGCGTGGCGACGGGGAAGAGCCAGCGGGCCCTCAGGATGCGCATGGCGCCTCCCCACCGCGGTCGAGGATTCCGCGGGCGGTCTCCAGATCCGCCGGAGTGTTCACGTTGAAGAAGGATTGGAATGTCGGGTCCAGCGCGCGCAGCGCCTCCGTCCCGACCCGATGCGTCCGCACGGCCGAGAACAGCGTATCCACGCGGAGGCGGCCGTCCCGCAACATCCGCTCGAGATGCGGCAGACAGGATCGGCCGTAGACCGCGTGCAGTGGCTCAAAGCCGGCGGCGGTGACCGGCACCACGACGTCGTGTCCCGGCGCGAGCGCGCACAGATGCTCGATCACCGCAGGGTTCGCCAAGGGCATGTCGCAGGCGAGGCAGAAGGTGTGGTCCGTGCGGCTCGCGGAGAGGGCGGCGTGAATGCCGCCCAGGGGACCCTGGTCCGGGATGCGATCGCGCTCCACCGGAACCCCGAAGGATCCGTACGCAACCGGATCGTTGGCGACGATCAGGACGTGCGGGAACAGCGGACGGATCGTGTCCAGCGCGACCTGGATGAGCGTGCGACCACCGACCGACAGCAACCCCTTGTCGCGGCCCATCCGCTGCGAGCGGCCGCCCGCCAGGATCGCCCCGGTCATGGCCGCGCGAGGTGCCCTGACCGGCCGGGGATTCGCAGCTCTATCGTCGGCCCGTCGGACAGGTCCTGGGAGTCTCCGACCAGGTCGTGAACCGCGCGGCCCAGCGCCTGCGCGGCCTCGGCATTCAGGGCGACCCGGCGTCCGCCGACGAGCAGCTCCGGCGCCGGGCCGGCGCTGGGTGCCGGATACTCGCGCTCGACGAAATCGGCCAGGGGAGCGATCTCTTCCAGCCCGAAGTGCGGCACGGGCGCCCCGGTGTCCCAATCCGCGGCCACCGCCACCAGGCGATCCGCCGGGCCGCACAGGAGGGGGGACTGCTGGGCCTGTCGGTTGACTTCGATCTTGGGCAGGGCGCCGGATTTGAATCCCTCGGTGAGGACGAGATCCATCCCGAACATCGTCAGATGGGCGATGGCCTCCGGGGAGAGTCCCCCCGGGGTGTCGCGAACGACGAAGAACGTCTCGGGCGAAACCAGGGCGACCGCCCGCGCCCCGGCCTCTCGGTGCCGCCAGGAATCCTTCCCCGGGACGTCCACCGTCACGGGGCCATGGAAGTGGTGCTTGATCGTCCCGACGTGCCGCCCGCGTCGCGCCAGCTCTCGGATCAGTTTTTCCAGCAGCGTGGTCTTCCCGCTGTTGGACCGGCCAACCACGGACAGGATGGGGATCACGGGTCACCTGCCGTTCCGGGCCTATTCTTCCCTGTCTTCGGGCTCGATCACCTCGAGGTCGCCCAGCTCTTCCAGGCTCTCCTCCTCGAACTCGTTCATGAGCAGGTCCTCGGCCGCGGCGCCGGCGATCGGGGCCTCCGCCGGGGCCTCCTCTTCCTCGAACTGCTCCTCGGCCTCGGCCACCGCCTCGTCCGGCACCACCTCTTCAGCGCTCAGACTGCGATACCAGGTCGGCTTCGCCCCGGGTTCGACCTCGCGTGCCGCTTCGCCGGCCAGGTTTTCCACCTCGTAGCCGAGCTTGCCGGTGGCCATCTCTTCCAGCGCCTGATATGTCGGCTTGAGGCTGCGCGGTTGGGTCAACCCGACGGCGCCCCGGTTGAGCTGCTTCGCCCGCTTGGCGGCCACGATCACCAGCCGGTACTTGCTGTCCACGTGCTCCATGATGTCCTCGATCGGCACCTGTGCCATCCCCCGTCTCCTCTCTACCCGATCCTGCGCTGACGCGCCGGCTCAGGTCTCCAAGAACCCCATCTCGACCCGGGTGCTCCGCCGGCGCTCGGCCAGAATGATGGCCCGCAACTCCTCGGCGGCCCGGGCGAAGTCATCGTTCACGATGACGTACTGATACTCCGCGTAATGCCGGACCTCCTCCCGCGCACGAGCCAGGCGCCGCCGGATGTCCGCTTCGGCGTCGCTGTGCCGCAACCGCAGCCGCTGTTCCAGAACCGCCCAGGACGGGGGGACGATGAAAACGAACACCCCCGCCGGGTGGCTGGCCCGCAGGATCGACGCTCCGCGGGTATCGATGTCCAGAATCGCGTCCCGGCCCGCCGCGAAGTATTCCTCCAGGACGGCCTGCGAGGTTCCGTACAGGTTGCCGTACACCTCGGCCCATTCCGCGAACTCGCCCCGCTCCACCATGGCCCGGAAGGTCGGCACGTCCACGAAGTGATAGTCGCGGCCCGCGACCTCGTGGGGCCGAGGCGCCCGCGTCGTGTGCGAGACCGAGTGGACCAGGTCCGGGACCGCCGACACCGCCCACTCGCACAGGGAGGTCTTCCCGGCTCCGGACGGCGCCGACACCACCAGTAACATCCGCCGCGAGGCGGTTCCGGGACCGGCGAGGACTGCGTCGGACGGACTCACGGAACGGCTCGAGCCTCCTCGGATCCGCCGAGCCGCTGGGCCAGCGTACCGGACTGGACGGCGGACAGGACCACGTGGCCGCTGTCGGTCACGATCAGGGTCTGGGTCCGGCGGCCGCAGGTGGCGTCCACCAGCCGCCCTGCCGCCTTCGCGTCATCCCGCAGCCGCTTCATCGGCTCCGAGAACACGGCCTTCGAGTCCTTGGAGGACCGCGCGCTCAGGATCGCCACGATCCGGGCGCCGAGGACGACGTTGCCGAACCCGACATTGAGAATCTCGATGGGCACCGCGCTCACGGCAACCCCTCGCCGGTCGGTCGTCGTGCGGCCGCCGCCCGGCGGCTATTCCAGGTTCTGCACCTGCTCGCGCAATCGCTCGATGGCGGTCTTCAGTTCCACCACGTCTCGGGCCAGCCCGGCGTCGGCGGCTTTCGACCCGATGGTGTTCGCTTCGCGGTTCATCTCCTGGAGGAGAAAGTCCAGGCGTCGTCCCTGCGGGCCGGCCTGCCCCAGCGTATCCCGGAATTGGTGCAAGTGACTTCGCAGCCGATCGCATTCCTCCGCGACATCGCCCCGGTCGGCCAGCAGGGCCACCTCCTGCTCCAGACGGAGCGGGTCCGGCAGACGCCCGTCCAGGAGATCCGCCACGCGCTCTCGCAGGCGGGTCCGGTGGGTCGCGACGAGGTCGGCGGTCCGCCCCAGCACCCCGCCGAGGACTTCCTCGATCTCGTCCAGGTGGCGCCGGAGCGCCTCGACGAGGGCGGCGCCCTCCTGGCAGCGCATGGCTGCCAGGCCGTCCAGGGCGCCGGCCAGCGCCGGCTCCAGGTCCGCCCAGACCTCCTCGACGGTCTCTTCGGACTCCTCGACCGAGATCAATTCCCGCTGGCCTGCCAGCATCTCGAGCGTGACCTGTCCCGGGAGATCCATTTCCCGCTGGAGGGCGCGCAGCAGCTCAACGTACTGCCTCGCCAGGGGCAGATCCACCTTCAGAGTCCTGGCCCGCCCCTCCAGATCCTTCTCCTGGACCGAGACCTCGAAGTGGCCGCGGGCAAACCGCTGCTGTACCGCCCGCTGCACGCGCGGCTCCAGCCCGGCCAGTCGTTTGGGCAGACGACAGCGGACCTCCAGAAACCGGTGGTTGACGGACTGGATCTCGACCGTATAGGCTCGACCCTGCCGCGCCGCTTCCCCCCGGCCGAAGCCGGTCATGCTCTGCCGTGGACTCGATCCGCTGGTGCTCGTACGGCCTCCCAACCTACTGAAATGACAGACTATATTATCCGAACCGGGCGGCTTGTCAACGTCAAAACCCTTGACAAATTCCGGCTTGTCCCATATCGTCAATTCCGGCTGTGTCCGGCAAAGGAGGGTGATCTACGTGCCGATCTACGAATATGAGTGCGACTCCTGCGACGAGCGGTTCGAACTCATGCAGAAGTTCAGCGACAAGCCCGTGAAGAAGTGCCCCACGTGCGGGGGGGCGGTCCACAAGGTGCTCTCCGCACCTGCCCTCGTCTTCAAGGGATCGGGCTGGTACGTCACGGACTACGCCAGCGCGGACCGGAAGAAAGCCCAAAAAGCCGACGGAGACGGCAAGGCGAACGGCAGCAAGGCTACCGAATCCTCCTCGACCACCTCCAGCACGAGCACGACCGCCACAAAGTCCGAAACCTAACGGCTCCTAATCGCGCTCGGAAACCTCGATACGCCTCGCGGGCCGACCCTGCGAGGCGTTGAGCGTTCTCCTGGACCCTACCCATCCCCACAACACGCCGCTCCCGCCGACGCCGAACAGGGCGCCCGCACTGTCCCAGGCTACGTCGAGGAGACTGGCCGTCCGCGTCGCCACGAACGCCTGATGCGCCTCATCCAGCCCGGCGTATAGCACGCTGAGACCGAAGGCCGCCAGGGCCGTGCGCGGCTGCCAGCCGCGCGAACCCCAGGCCAGACTCCGGTACCAGAGAAGGCCCAGAAGAGCAAACTCGGCGACGTGCGCCGCCTTGCGGATGGCGACGTGCGCCGCCTCCACCCCTGCGGCCGAAATCGTCGGGATCAGCCACCGCAGGACGGGCTCGAGGAGCCCGCCGGTCTCCTCGGCAGAGAAGGCGTCCGTGGAGAACGTGCTGATCGCCGCCATCCAGACCACCAGCGGCCCCCAGCGCCAGAGCACGGACCGACCGGCGCCGGCTGGGCTCACGCGGACCGCCCCAGCAGGCCTCGGACGTGGCCCGGGAGGTCCGCCGGGGCGACAGTGCTCACCTCGCCCGTCCGCCGGCGTCGCACCTCTATCACGCCGTCTTTCAGGGCCCGGCTCCCGACCGTGACCCGCAGGGGGAAGCCAAGCAGGTCGGCGTCCTTGAACTTCACGCCGCCCCGTTCGTCCCGGTCGTCATACAGGACGTCCACGCCGGCCGCCGTGAGGGCGCCGTACACCTCGTCGGCCATCCCGGCCATCTTCGCGTCCTTGACGTTGACCACCAGCAGATGGACATCGAACGGGGCGATCGTTTCCGGCCAGATCATTCCGTCCTTGTCGTGGTTCTGCTCGATGGCAGCCGCCGCGATGCGGGCCGGACCGATGCCGTAGCTGCCCATCACGATGGGCTGCTCCTGTCCTTGCTCGTCCAGGTAGAGCGCCCCCAGGGGCACCGAGTACTTGGTGCCCAGCCGGAAAATGTTCCCGATCTCGATCACGCGCTCGACCGCCAAAGGCGCCCCGCATTTCGCGCAGGCATCGCCGGGATCGGCCTCTCGCAGGTCGGCGTACTCCGCCTGGAAATGGGTGCCGGGCACCACGCCCCGCAGATGCGTGTCCGGCTTGTTCGCCCCGACCACGTAACAGCCGGTCCGCAGCGCCTCGTCGGCGATGACGCGCAGTCGCAGGCCGACCGGTCCCACGAAGCCTGCCTCGCCCCCCGTGGCCGCGACGATCTCCTCCGGGTGGGCGGGCCGGAAGACGCCCAGGACCCGCTGGAGCTTTCGCTCGTGCAGTTGGTGATCGCCCTCGGACCAAGGCCAGGACGGGCCCGGCGCCCGTCGTCACCACCAGCGACTTGATGGTCAGCGCCGGCTCGATCCCGAGGAAACGACAGACCTCGGCGATCGTCTTGGCGTTGGGTGTGGCGACCTCCTCCAGCGGCCAGCCGGGAAAGCTGGGGATCGGGGCGCGGGCAACCGCCAGCTCCACGTTGGCCGCGTATCCGCACGCCGCGCAGATGGCCACCCGGTCCTCGCCGGCCTGGCTGGGGGCCATGAACTCGTGCGAGCCCGCCCCGCCCATCATGCCGGGATCGCTCTCCACCACGAAGTATTTCACGCCGCAGCGGTCGTAGATCGTGCAGTACGCTTGGCGGTGCGCCTGGTACTGCACCTCCAGGGCGGCGACATCCCGGTCCAGGCTGTAGGAGTCCTTCATGACGAACTCCCGCGTCCGCAGGACGCCGCTCTTGGGCCGGGCCTCGTCGCGCTCCTTGGTCTGGATCTGATACCAGGTCTGCGGCAGGTCCCGGTACGAGCGGATCTCGCGCGCCGCCAGCCACGCGATGACCTCCTCGTGGGTCATGCCCAGGCACATGTCCCGCTGGTTCCGGTCCTTGAGCCGGAACATCTCGCCGCCGATGGTGTCCCAGCGGCCCGACTGCTGCCAGAGCTCCGCCGGCAGGATGACCGGCATGGTGATCTCCTGCCCGCCGATGGCGTTCATCTCCTCGCCGGATGATGGCCAGGATCTTCTCCATCACCCGCTGGCCCAGCGGGAGATACACGTAGATCCCGGCGGCGAGCTGCCGGACCATGCCCGCCCGGACCATGAGCTTGTGGCTGATGGCCTCGGCGTCCGCCGGGTCCTCCTTCAATGTCGGGATCAGCGACCGTGTCCAGCGCATCGCGCCCTCCTCGTGAGGGGAGTCGTGGTGTGGCCGCGGCCCATTGGCGGCCCCGGCGGCGGGGCCAAGAGGAACCAGCCCCGCGGGATGAGAGACGGAAAACAGAAAGGAGGAGGACGCGTGCGGTTCCTCCCCCTCGACTGCGGGAGACCTGCTGTGGCCGCCCGTTAATCCTCCGGGGACTGGGCGGCCAACCGTTGCACCTCTTCCACCAGCACGTCGGCCAGCTCCGACTCCTTGACCTTCCGGACGATCTGCCCCTTCTTGATCAGGATCCCGACCCCGTGGCCGCCGGCGATCCCGATGTCCGCCCCGCGTGCTTCGCCCGGCCCGTTGACCGCACAGCCCATCACGGCGACGTTCAGCGTCCGCTGGATGTTGAGCGCCTCCAGCCGCTTCTCGACCTCTTTGGTCAGACCGACCAGGTCGATCTCCACCCGGCCGCAGGAGGGACAGGCGATCACGTTGAGCCCCCGCTTCCGGAGCCCGAGGGCCTTCAGGATCTCGAAGCCGGCCTTGATCTCCTCGGTCGGATCCTCCGTCAGGCTCACCCGGATGGTGTCGCCGATCCCCTCGGCCAGCAGCGTCCCGATGCCCACGGCGGATTTGATCGCCCCGGTAAAGGCCGTCCCCGCCTCGGTCACCCCCAGATGGAAGGGGTACGGGACCTGATCTGCCAGCAGACGGTACGCCTCGATCATCATCCGTGGGTCGGACGACTTGAGCGAGACCTTCATCTCCGGGTAGTTCAGCTCCTCGAGGATCCGGATGTGGAAGAGCGCGCTCTCCACCAGGGCTTCCGGCGTCGGCTCCCCGAACCGCTGCAGGAGATGCTTCTCCAGCGATCCCGCGTTCACGCCGATCCGGATGGGCACCTTGCGCTCCGCCGCGGCCTTGGTCACTTCCTGCACCCGCCAGGTCGCCCCGATGTTGCCGGGGTTGATCCGCAGACAGTCCACGCCGGCCGTGAGACACTGGAGGGCCAGCCGGTAATCGAAGTGGATGTCCACGATCAGCGGGATGCGGATCTGGGGTCGGATCTTGCCGATCGCCGTCGCGGCGTCCGCGTCGGGGACCGCCACCCGGACGATCTCGCAGCCGGCCGCCTCCAGCGCCCAGATCTGGTCCACGGTCGCCTGGACGTCCCGCGTGTCGGTCTTGGTCATGGACTGGACCGAGATGGGCGCGTTCCCGCCGACCGCCACCTTGCCCACCTGGAGCGGGCGCGTCCGCCGCCGAACGTAGGAGCGGGCGGATGCGATGCGAAGGGGGGCGACCTCGGTGAACGGGCCGAAGTTGGTCGCTTCGGCCGGATCGGCCCGGTACTCCATTGCCCGACTCACGGCTGGCCCAGCCAGCGGAAGATGTCGTTGTAGAACGCGAAGACCATCAGGCCGATGAGCAGAACCATGCCCACCTGCTGCGCCATCTCACGCTTCTTGAGGCTCACCGGCTTGCCCCGGAGCCATTCGATCAGCGAGAAGAGCAGATGCCCGCCGTCCAGGATGGGAATCGGCAGGAGATTCAGGATCGCCAGGTTGATGGACAGGAGCGCCGTGAACGAGAGCAATTCGATCATGCCCCGCTGCGCGACCTCGCCGGCCATCTGGGCGATGAGGATCGGCCCTCCGATGGTCTTGGGCGAGATCTTGGCCTGGACCAGCTTGACGAAGCCGGTCACCACCAGGACCGAGAGGTCCACCGTCTTCGTCACCCCTGCCCAGGCAGCCGAGACGGGATTCAGGCGGCGGAGCTGCGTTTCCGGCGCCGGCCCGATCCCGATCAGACCGATCTCCTCCTCGCCGGCGGGCCCCTGCTGCTTGGTGCTCCGCGGGGTGACCTGGACCTCTTGGCGCTGCCCCTCGCGCTCCAGCGTGAGCGTGAGCGGCGTGCCGGGGCTGCCGTGGATGATCTTGGCGAGCTGGTCCCATTCGCCCACGGGGTTGCCGTTCACCGCCAGGACACGATCGCCGCCGCGGATGCCGGATTGCTGCGCCGGCTGGTTCGGCAGGACTTGCCCGATGCGGGTGGACACCAGCGGGCGCAGCCCAAGATCCCACACCTCCACATCCTGACCGAAGAGGTCCCGCGTCTTCTGCACCCGCGGCTCCACCTGAACATCCGTGGACCGCCCGTCGCGAAGGATCGTCAGGGTCAGCGTGCGGCCCGACGACGTCCGCAGCGCCGTCTCGAACTCATCCCATCGCCCGATGGGTTGTCCGCCGATCGCCTGAACACGATCCCCCACGGTGAGGCCCGCCTTGGCGGCCGGCGAATCCTTCTCCGGCGAGCCCGCCACCGGCAGCAGGAAGGACTGGCCGACGAACATGAAGATGCCCCAGAAGATCAGGACGGGGAGAATGAAGTTGGCCAACGGCCCGGCCAGGATGATGAGCGACCGGGTGCCGACGCTCTTCTTCGAAAATGAGCGCGCCGGGTCGGTCGCCTCGGGCGACTCGTCGCCCGGGTCCTCGCCGATCATCTTGACGTAGCCGCCGAGCGGGAGCGCGGACAGCAGGTACTCCGTTTCGCCGCGTTTCACGCCCACGATCTTCGGGCCAAAGCCCAGGGAGAACTTCAAGACCCCGACCTTCGCCCGCTTGGCCACCAGAAAATGGCCGAGCTCGTGAAAGAAGATCAACGCCCCGAGGACCACCACCGCTGCCACGATCGTCTGTATCGTCATGCGAACTCCACGTTAGAGCCTAGAGCCAAGCGTGGAGAGCCGAGCCGCACGGGCGTCTATTCCGCTCGCTCCACTCTCGGCTCTCAGCTCTTCGCTCTAGGCTCTCGACTCTAGCCTCTCCGCTCCAAGTTCTCTCTCACCTGCCGGTCCACCTCCAGGACGTCTTCCACGCTGGCGATGGCGCGTTGGGGGTGGGCATCCATGGCCTTCCGGATGACCACGGGAATCTCGTCGAAACCGATGCGGCGGTCCAGGAACCACTGGACGGCCACCTCGTTGGCGGCATTCAGGACCGCCGGCCACGAGCCGCCCGCCCGCGCCGCCTCGTACGCCAGATCCAGAGAGGGGAATTTCTCCCGATCCACCGCCTCGAACGTCAACAGGCGCAGCTCGTCCAGGGCCAGTCGCGCGGCGGGGCAGACCCGCCGCTCGGGATACATCAGGGCGTACTGGATCGGCAGCCGCATGTCCGGCGCCCCGAGCTGCGCCAGGAACGACCCGTCCACGTATTCCACCATGGAATGGATGACGCTCTGGGGATGCACGATGACGTCCACCCGATCCACCGGGAGGTCAAATAGCCACTGGGCCTCGATCACCTCCAGCCCCTTGTTGACCAGCGTGGCCGAATCGATGGTGATCTTCTTCCCCATGGACCAGGTGGGGTGGCAGAGGGCGTCCTCGGGGGTGATGGTGGCAAAGGCCTTCTGGGGCAGCGTCCGGAACGGCCCCCCGGACGCGGTGAGGACGATCCGCCGGACCGAGCCGGTCTCGCCGTGGTCCAGGCACTGGAAGATGGCGGAGTGCTCGCTGTCCACCGGAAGGATCCGCGTCCCGCGGGCCCGGGCCTCGGCGGTCACCAGGGCGCCCGCCATCACCAGGGTTTCCTTGTTGGCCAGCGCCAGCGTCTTCCCCGCCCGAAGCGCCGCCATGGTCGGCACCAGGCCGGCCCCGCCCACGATCGCCGACACGACCATGTCCGCCCCGGTGTCGGCGGCCGCCTGGCGCACCCCCTCGCTCCCCCAACCCACCTCGGTCGTCAGGGAGTCCAGGCGTCGGGCCAGCTCCCGCGCTCGCGTTTCGTCGGCCAGCGCGACAAACCGCGGGCGGAACCGGCGGACCTGCTGTTCCAGCAGCTCCACGTTGTTGCCGGCGGCCAGCGCCACGACCTCGAACTGGTCGGGATGGCTCGCCACCACATCCAACGTGTGCCTCCCGATGGAACCCGTCGAACCCAGAATCGCCAGTCGCTTCATGTCCCCTCGAACGTTAGGAGCCGTTACGAAATAACCTGTACATCTCTTTCTATTTCGTTACGGCTCCTTATGCCGTTTCGGCATGTCTCCGCTCAATTTATTCTTTGACAACGGCTTACGGGCGGGCAAGCCGCTCCCCCGGCTCGCCTCCGAGTCCACAGCAACCCCGCCTCGCAGGAGAAAACCACGCAAAATGCGGGCAGATCAATCAGAGGATTCGGGGTGGAAGGCTAGTATAGGGAATGGAGCGGGCCTCCGCAAGGAGTTTCGGTTCGTCCCGGACCCGCAAGATCAGACGGCATCAGGCGCTAGCGGGAGGCCTCGGTCTTGGCCGGGGGCGGGATAGCGGGGCGGAACTCGTAGACCAGGTCGCCGGGCTTCACCAGGCCCAGCTCCTCGCGGGCGATCGCCTCGGCCCTGGCGGGATCGGTGCGGAGGTTCCGCACCTCCTCCGCCAGGGTGGCGTTGGCTGCTGTCAACTGATCGATCTCGCGCTCCACGGCCGCGCGCTCCCGGTGCATCTGGTACAGACGGAGCAGGCTCCGATTGCCCATCACCGAGGCCGCCACCAGGACCAAGAGGAACAGGATGGCGAGCCTCAGGTGGCGCAAGACGGAGGGCCGACCCCGGCCGGGCAGGCGGGCCATGGCCGGCTAGGCTCCCGGCCGCCGGAACTGGGCCAAGGCCGCCTTGCCGAGATAGACGCCCGCCTCGCCCAGATCCTCCTCGATCCGCAGGAGCTGGTTGTACTTGGCGATGCGGTCCGTGCGGGACGCCGATCCGGTCTTGATCTGCCCGGCGTTGGTGGCCACCGCCAGGTCGGCGATGGTGACGTCCTCGGTCTCGCCGGACCGATGGGACACGATCGCCGCGTAGCCCGCCCGGTGCGCCATCAGGATGGCGTCCAGCGTCTCGGTGAGCGTCCCGATCTGGTTGACCTTGATCAGGATCGCGTTGGCGATCCCCTTGTCGATCCCTTCCTTCAGGATGGCCGTGTTGGTCACGAACAGGTCGTCCCCCACGAGCTGCACCTGGCCCCCGACCTTCTTCGTCAGGGCCGCCCAACCCTCCCAGTCCACCTCCGACATGCCGTCCTCGATGGACACGATGGGATAGTTCTTCACCCAGCGCGCCCAGAATTCCACCATCTCGTCCGAGGTGAGGCGTTTGCCGCCCTCGCCCTCCAGGATGTAGCGCTTCTCCTTCTCCGAGTAGAACTCACTGGCAGCCGGGTCGAGGGCGATGAAGATGTCCTGTCCCGCCTTGTAGCCCGCCTTCTCGACGGCGGTGAGGATGAGCTGCAGCGCCTCCTCGTTGCTCTTGAGGTCGGGGGCGAACCCGCCCTCGTCACCCACCGCGGTGTTGTAGCCCTTCTTCTTCAGGACGTCCCGCAGCGCATGGAACACCTCGGCGCCCATCCGCAGGGCGTCGCTGAAGCACGGGGCCCCCAGGGGCATGATCATGAACTCCTGCAGGTCCACGGTGTTGTCCGCGTGCTTGCCGCCGTTCACGATGTTCATCATGGGGGATGGCAGGGTCTTGGCATTCACGCCGCCGAGGTATCGGTAGAGGGGCAAGCCCGCCTCGTCCGCGGCCGCCTTGGCCACGGCCATGGAGACGCCGAGCAGGGCGTTGGCGCCGAGCTTCTTCTTCTCCGGCGTCCCGTCCAGCTCGATCAGTAACTGGTCCAGACCCGCCTGGTCCATCGCCTCCATCCCCTCCAGCTCGGGGGCGATGGTCTGGTTGACGTTCTCTACCGCCTTGCTGACGCCTTTGCCCAGGTACCGGCTCTTGTCGCCGTCCCGCAACTCCAGCGCCTCACGCGAGCCCGTGGACGCGCCGGAGGGGACCGCCGCGCGCCCGAGCGCGCCGCTCTCCAGCAGCACCTCGACCTCGACCGTGGGATTGCCTCGGGAATCCAGGATCTCCCGCGCATGCACCTCGTTGATCTCGCTCATGCCGTCGCTCCATTCCTGTGGAAAACAGACACCAAAATGTCGCCACGCGCCGCTGCGGCACACCCGCGAAGGCCACACCGGTTCGCGGAGACGACACACTGGGACGCCGGTCCGCGCCGCCGCCCCGCACATCTATCGCACCGACCCGTCATCGTCCGATGAGGGTCTCTCCTGCCGTCACCAACCGGTCCACCTGCTCCGGCGTCGCCGCCTCGACCGAGAGGCGCACCACCGGCTCCGCGTCCGAGACCCGGATGAGGAGCCAGCTTCCGTCCTCGAGCAGCAGCTTCACCCCGTCCAGCTGTTTCACCTCGATGACCGCCAAGCCCGCCACGTTCCCCGGAGGTTTCCGCAGCCGCTCCGCCAGCCGGTCCACGTCGCGGGGCTCCACCCGATGGTCCACCCGCTTGGTCAGGAACGTCCCGACGTCCGCGTACAACTCCTGGAGCAGCGTCCGGAGCCGGGCACGCCCTCGCGAGGCGACCAGCTCGGCGGCCAACAGGCACGCCAGGATCCCGTCCTGTTCCGGGACGTGCCCCTTGACCGAGAGCCCGGCCCCCTCGTCGCCGCCCAGGGCGATGGTGTCCTTGGCGATCAACGCGCCGATGGAGGCAAAGCCGGCCGGCGTCTCGTAGATCGGGATATCCAGCCGACGCGCCACGGCATCCATCAGGTGGCTGGTCGCCGCCGATCGCGCCGCGCCGCCGGTCCAGCCCCGCGTCCTGACCAGGTGGTGCAAGAGGAGCCCGAGGAAATAGCCCGACTCCAGGAAGCTCCCGTCGGCGTCCACCAGGCCGAATCGGGCACCCTCCCCATCGGTGGAAAGGCCCAGATGGGCCGAGGTCTCCACCACCTGAAAGGCCAGCTCCTCCAGGTGCGCCTCCGAGGGCTCGGGCGACCGGCCGCCGAAATTCGGGTCCCGCCAGTCGTGGAGCACGCGGACCTCGCAGCCGGCCTCCGCGAGCAGTGCGTCCAGGTAGCCCCGGCCGGTGCCGTAGAGCGGATCCACGACGACCCTGAGGCGCGCCTCGCGGATCGTTTCCAGCCGCACCAAGCCCCGCAGCCGCTCCAGATACGCGTCCCGCGGATCGATGCGCTCGATCAGGCCCTGCCCGTCCGCCTCGCCCGACGCGATCTCCGCCGCGCGCGGCTCGAAAAGCAGGGCATTCGCCCGGGCCTGGATCTGCCGAGTGGCCTCGGGCGACGCCGGCCCACCCCAGGCCCCCGAAACCCTGATGCCGTTGTACTCCGGAGGGTGGTGGCCGGCGGTGACGATGATCCCGCCTGCCGCCTGCCGCCGCAGAATCTCGGAGGCGACCACCGGCGTCGGCGTATCCCGCTCACACAGCAGCGCCCGGATCCCCTGTGCCGCCAGGATCCGTGCCGCCTGCGCCGCAAACGCCTCCGAGAGGAACCGCGTGTCGTAGCCGATCACCACGCCGCGCTCTCCGGCGCGCGGGTCCAGGGACCGGAAATACTCCCCGACGGCCTGGCTGACGGCGCGGACCCCCGTGAACGTGAAGTCCTCGGCAATGATGCCGCGCCAGCCGGATGTGTCGAGCGTGATCCCGCCCATGGTCCGTCCCGTACTCGTGGCAGCCGGCAGACGCAACGGCCCCTAGCCCAAACAGGATGCGGAAACCCGCTTTCCGTCAGGCTGCTCAAAAAGGTCCAGATGCCAGGCGGCGAACGCAGGGCCGAGTGAGGCGTACTCCAGGTACGCCGCAGCGAGCGCCCGAGTGACGCCAACGCCGCAGATGGGCCTTTTTCAGCAGCCTGCTACGCGGCGCCCTCCCGTCCCAGCCAAGTCGCCACCTGCTCCCGGTAGGTCTCCGCGATCTGCCCAGCGCGGGTGCGGGTGGCGGCTTCGGCCAGGATGTGGAACACGGGCCGATCCGGGTCCGGATACAGGATGGCCCAATCCGCCCCCAGATGAATCTTCACCCCGTCCACCAGTTCCACCTGGTCGTGCTTGGTGGCCTCGATCAGGGTGCGCATCAGCGTCCCCTTGCGTTCCCAGGGGCAGGGCACATGGTCCCGCACCATCACCCGCTGGGGGACGCTCCGGATCACCTGGTGGAGCGTCAAGTCGCTCAGCGCCAGCATCTCCAGGATCTTCAGCGTGGCCAGCATGGCGTCGAACGCCGGCTGAAACTGAGGAAACACGAACCCGCCGAAGGCGTCGCCCACGAACGTCACGCCCTCCTGGGCCGCGGCTTCCATCAGCGCGCGGGAGGCGATCTTGGTCCGGGTGACCCGGAAGCCGCCCGGTGCGACCAGTTCCTCCAGGACGCTGCTGGCGGTGATGGGCACGGCGATGGTCCCGCCGGGCTGGGTGCGGCCCACCAGGAAGGCGACGGCGGCCAGCGCCAGCTCGTCCGACAACAGGTCGCCCTTGTCGTCCACCAGGAACAGCTTCTCGGCCCCCGTGTCCAGCATGAACCCCAGGTCCGCCCCCAGGATCCGCACGATCTCGCAGAGCTGCTTCACCGACCGCTGATACTCCTCCGCGGTCTTGGTGATGCGGGTCTCGTCCATGTAGGCGTTCAGGCCGATGACCTCGCACCCCAGCTTCCCCAGGATGTGCGGGAAGATGGTGGTGGCGCTCCCGAAGGCGTAGTCGATGACGATCTTGGGGGCACGCGCACGGATCGCCGCCTGATCGACGAATCCCAGGATGCCTTCCTGGTAGTACTCCACATCATATTCGGGGAAGCTGAGCCGGCCGGTGTCCTCTACCTTCGCCCGCCGGAAGTCCTCGCGGAAGAACAGACGTTCGAGCCCCTTCTCGCGATTCGCCGAGAGGTCCATCCCCCGGTCGTCGAAGAACTTGATGTCCACCAGCTCCGGGTCGTACGGCGACTTGCGCACGTGGGTCCCGGCCACGGTCCGATGCTTCCCCATCTGGTAACGGACCACCGGGATGGGGGTCACCCGGAGATCGTGGACGTCCACCCCGGCCGACAGCAGCCCGCTGATCATGGCCCGGTTGATGAGCCGACAGGTCCGATGCGGGTCCCGGCTGGTACACACGATGGCGTGTTGCCGGAGTGTCGCGCCGAACGCGGCCCCCAGCTTGGCGGCAAACTCCGGCGAGATCTCGACGTTTCCCAGGCCCGTGATGCCGTACGCCCCGAAGAGCGAGCGCGCCCACCGGTCCCCCCAGATCAGGCTGGTGGACAGGATCGCGCCGTCCTCGACCAGCTTCTGCGGCCAGACCTTGACGTCGGCCTTGACCACCGAGCCTTCGCCGATGCAGCAGGCGTCGCTGACCAGCGCCCCCTCGAAGAGGCGGGCGCGCGCCTTGACCTCACTGCCCCGGCCCACCACGTTCTCGGTCAACACCGCCCCGGCGCCGATGCTGACGTTGTCCCAGAGCACACAATCGGACACGACCGCCCGGTCCTCGATCACGCAGCCGTCCCCGATCACGCTGTTGCTGATCCGGGCATTGGCCCCGACCCGGACGTTCTTCCCGATGAGCACCGACCCCTTCAGCCCCGCCGTGAAATCCACCCGGCTGCCCTCGCCCAGCCAGATGGCCCTGTCCAACCCCTCGACCCGGTGCCCGGCCATCGCAACCGTGACCCCGCCCGCCAGGATGTCCTGGTGTGCGAGTCGATACTCCAGCAGGTCGCCCACGTCCCGCCAGTACCCGCCTGCCACGTAGCCGTAGAGCCGGCGCCCCTCCCGCATCATGAGCGGGAAGAGGTCCTTGCTGAAGTCGAACTCCCGCCCCGGCGGAATCATCGCCAGCACCGACGGCTCGAGCAGGTAGATGCCGGTGTTCACCGTATCGCTGAACACCTCGCTCCAGGTCGGTTTCTCCAGGAAGCGACTGATCCGCCCGTCCGACTCGGTGATCACCACCCCATACTGGAGCGGGTTCTCGACCCGCGTGAGCAGGATGGTCAGGTCGGCCCGGCGCTCGCGATGAAACTCGATGGCGGCGCCGAGATCGAAGTCGGTCAGGACGTCGCCGCTGATGACGAGACACGGTCCGTCGAGATGCGCCTCGGCATTCTTCACGGCGCCCGCCGTCCCGAAATCCTCGGTGGCGGAGACATACGCCATCGTCACGCCGAACGCCGATCCGTCCCGAAAATACGACTCGATTAGTTCCGGCTGGAAGTGGAGCAGCGTGACGAGGTCGGTGATGCCGTGCCGGCGGAGCAAGTCCACGATGTGCTCCATCATGGGCTTGTTTGCCATGGGGATCATGGGCTTGGGGACGTTGTTGGTCAACGGCCGCAACCGGGTCCCGAAGCCCCCAGCCATGATCACGGCTTTCATGGGCCCATCCTCCCGTCGCGTGCGCTCGCGATCGCCTGCGCAGGCTCGGAACGGCGCCTCCGCCGACGCCCGAGGGCACTATAGTTTTGGCGCGTCGGGCTTGTCAAGAAGGTTCGCCGGAAGTCTGCGGGAAATCCGCGGCGCGGTAGACCCGCGGAACCCGCGCACCGATGCGGCAGAAGACCTCGTAGCTGATCGTGCCGGTGAGTTCGGCGATCGCGTCGGCCGAGATCTCCTCGGCCCCCTGCCGGCCGAGCAACACGGCCTCGTCGCCGACGCGCGCCTCGGCGACGTGCGTCACGTCCACCATGGTCATGTCCATGCACACGCGACCCACGATGGGAGCGCGCCGGCCTCGGATCAAGACCTGCCCTCGCCCGGAGAGCAGGCGCGCGAGTCCATCGGCGTACCCGACCGCGAGCGTGGCGATCCGGAGATCGCGCGGTGCCACGAAGGTTCGCCCGTAACTCACACTGCCCCCGGCGGGGAGGTCCTTCAGGTGGCTGACCACCGTCCGGAACCGGAGCGCGGGCACGAGTGGCGGGTCGTCCGGGCGGCGGCGGTCGCAGGGATGACACCCGTACAGCATGATACCCGGCCGGACCATGTCCAGCCGGGCGGCCGGGTGATGGAACAGTGCCGCGCTGTTGGCGGCGTGGCGGATCGGAATGGCCACACCCGCGGCGCGCAGGTCGTCGGTGGCACGCGCGAACCGCGCCAACTGCTCCTCTGTGAACCCCGGATCGGCGGCGTCGGACTCGGCGAAGTGGGTCATGAGTCCCGCCAGGCGAACCGCCGGGAGTCGCGCGATGCGCTCGGCCGCCGGGCGAACGTCTCGCGGGGACACGCCGACGCGCCCCATCCCGGTGTCCACCTTCAGGTGGAGTCGGAGCGTGCGCCCGGCCGATACGGCCGTTCGACTCAGGGCCTCGGCCTGCACGGGATCGGACACGCACTGGTCCAGGTCGTGACGCGCGACGAGTGCCGCCTGTTCGGGTGCGATGGGGCCGAGGACCAGGATGCGCGCCGTAATGCCCGCAGCGCGAAGCGCCGCCGCCTCTTCCGGGGTCGCCACACCTAGCCACGTCGCCCCGGCCCGGAGGGCGACACCCGCGACCGGAATGGCCCCGTGGCCGTAGGCGTCCGCCTTGACCACCGCCATCACGGCCCTGCCGGGTCCGGCCAGGCCGCACGCCACTCGCACGTTGGCGGCGATGGCGCTCAGGTCGATTTCTGCGCGCGTCGGTCTGCGTCGGCTCTGGCATCCGTCTCGTCTCCCAGTTTCACGATATCAAGAAACTCGCGTCGTGGCAAATGGTTCGGGCCGGAGATGTGCTGGTCGACGACCAGGCGATGAAACCCGTAAAACGAGACATTACGCAAGAATACAGAGAAATATCGAAATATATCCCATCCAATGCCTACCACGGATGAGGAGTCATGCTCATGGAGAAATTTTTCTCTTGCAAACCTTCGCTCGTTGAATTAGATTCCGTAGTTGTCAGCACTCTCTGATGATGAGTGCTAATAGTCAGAAACAGGTTGGGGTTTCTAATACCCACCGGACGAGTCGAAGAAGACCCAACACCGATAACTGATTGTGGTTGAGACGGACCTGAGTGGCGTGCCGATGCGGCAGCCCCTGTCGGGTCTGTCTCGCCCCGCTCGCGGGGATGGCGTTTCAAGTCAAACGGACTGGTGTCCCGATCAACCCGAAAGGAGCGAAGCGCGATGAAGAAATTCAAGCCGTTGCAGGACCGGATCCTGGTCAAGCGCCTGGAGGAGAAAGAGACCAAGAAGGGCGGCATCATCATCCCGGATACCGCCAAGGAGAAGCCGCAGGAGGGCGAAGTCATCGCCGTGGGCCCGGGCAAGGTGACGGACGACGGGAAGTTGCAGCCGATGGGGGTGAAGGTGGGCGACAAGATCCTCTTCGGGAAGTACTCGGGGAGCGAAGTGAAGCTGGGCGACGAGGAGTACCTGATCATGCGCGAGGAGGACGTCCTCGGCATCCTGCAGTAACCCTCGAGCAGACTTCAGACACGAACGTACCGGGTGGATGCATCCCAATCTATTGACGACACGAAGGAGGAGTGAGAATGCCAGCCAAGCAACTGATGTTCGATGAGGAGGCCCGCCGGGCCATCCTCCGTGGCGTGGACAAGCTGGCCAACGCCGTGAAGGCCACCCTGGGTCCCAAGGGCCGCAACGTCGTGCTGGACAAGAAGTTCGGCGCCCCCAACATCACCAAGGACGGCGTGACCGTGGCGAAGGAGGTCGAACTGGAGGATCCCTTCGAGAACATGGGCGCCCAGATGGTGAAGGAAGTGGCCTCCAAGACCTCGGACGTGGCCGGCGACGGCACCACCACGGCCACGGTCCTGGCCCAGGCCATCATCCGCGAGGGCATGAAGAACGTGACCGCCGGCAGCAACCCGATGGCCCTCAAGCGGGGCATCGACAAGGCGGTCGACGCGGTGGTCGAGGAGATCAAGAAGATCTCCAAGCCGACCAAGGGCAAGAAGGAGATCGCCCAGGTGGCCACCATCTCCGCCAACAACGACAAGACCATCGGCGACCTGATCGCCGACGCCATGGAGAAGGTGGGCAAGGACGGCGTCATCACGGTCGAAGAGGCCAAGGGCGTCGAGACCACCCTCGAGGTGGTCGAAGGGATGCAGTTCGATCGCGGCTACATCTCCCCCTACATGGTCACCGACCCGGAGCGGATGGAGGCCGTGCTGGACAACCCCCTGATCCTGATCCACGAGAAGAAGATCAGCGGGATGAAGGACCTGCTCCCCATCCTGGAGCAGATCGCCAAGCTGGGCCGGCCGTTCGTGATCATCGCCGAAGAGGTCGAGGGCGAGGCCCTGGCCACCCTGGTGGTGAACAAGCTCCGCGGCACCCTCCAGTGCGCCGCCGTCAAGGCCCCGGGCTTTGGCGATCGCCGCAAGGAGATGCTGAAGGACATCGCCGTCCTGACCGGGGGCGAGGTGATCTCCGAAGAGCTCGGCATCAAGCTCGAGAACATCCGCCTGGATGACCTCGGGCAAGTGCAAGAAGGTGATCGTGGACAAGGAAAACACCACCATCATCGAAGGCGCCGGCAAGGACAAGGAGATCGAGGGCCGGATCAAGCAGATCCGCACCCAGATCGAGGACACCACCTCGGACTACGACCGCGAGAAGCTGCAGGAGCGCCTGGCCAAGCTCGCCGGCGGCGTGGCCGTGATCAAGGTCGGGGCCCCGACCGAGATCGCCATGAAGGAGAAGAAGGCCCGCGTCGAGGACGCCCTGAACGCGACCCGCGCGGCCGTGGAAGAGGGCATCGTGCCCGGCGGCGGCGTGGTCCTGATCCGCGCCCTCCCGGCCCTGGACAAGGTGCGGGTGTCCGGCGACGACAAGATCGGCCTGGAGATCGTCCGCCGCGCCCTGGAAGAGCCGATCCGGCAGATCACCGAGAACGCCGGCGTCGAGGGCTCCATCGTGGTGCAGCGGGTGAAGGAGGGCACCGGGGCCTTCGGCTTCAACGCCGACACGGAAGAGTACGAGGACCTGCTGGCGGCCGGGATCATCGACCCGACCAAGGTCACCCGGGTTGCGCTGCAGAACGCGGCCAGCATCGCCGGGCTCATGATCACCACCGAGTGCATGGTGACCGAGATTCCCGAGAAAGAGAAGACCCCGCCCATGCCCCCGCACGGCGGCGGCGGCGACATGTACTAAACCGACGGCAGAGTCGGTACCGGAGTCGCGAGCGTTGACCCGCACGCGGTTCCGCGGGTATAGAACCCCCGGGCGGCGACCCCGCCCGGGGGTTTTCATTTGCAGGACCACCGGCACCCGAGGCGACAGGGGCTTCCATGACACTTGGCGATGCACTCCTGGGCCGCGTTCGCGAGGGAAGTCAGGAGTTGTGGCGGGGCGTGCGTCGTCGGATGGGCATCCGCCTCGTCCTGGCCGTGCTACTCGTGCATGGGGCGTTCTTCGGAATCCTCTGGCTGCTGGGTGGCGCCTGGCAGGGCGGAAGCCACCGCGAGGTTGCACTCGGCGTGGCGAGGGTCCTGCTGCCGGCCGCAGGGCTCTGTGGGGGCGTGTTGATGGCCTTTCGGGGTTCGCTTGGAAACGAAACCATTGCTCCGAGCGTTCCAGATCGGGGCGGGGAGGGAGGCACTGCTCGGGGAGATGGAGCGGCAGGTCCGTGACCGTGCGGCCCGGTCTCTTCGGCGGATTGCGGGCGCCGTCTGGCTCGGCCTGGCCCTCGCCGTGGCGCTCCCCTTCGCGGCCGGCTGGGCGTTCCGCTGACCTGTGTGGTGCCGCCTCTGGGCCACGCCAGTTCCGTCCACCGTGCATTGACCGCCCGGAAGCACGGTGGTAGAGTGCGGCCGGAGGGGTGGGAATGGCAGGGGGCGTCCCGATTCCGCTTCGCGTGGAATGCCATTCAGGGTACCGGGCGGATGAGCGGCCCGAGGCCTTCTGGCTGCAGGAGCGTCGAATCGCCGTTCGGGAAATCCTGGACCGCTGGCTCGGCGAAGATCACGCCTATTTCAAGGTCACCGGTGAGGATGGAATCCGGTACATCCTGCGTCGGGACGACCACCACGACGGCTGGGAACTGATCCTCATGGACGTTCCAACGGCCCCACCCACGGAGGTACGAGACTGATGCGGCGGTTCCGCGCGTTCTTGCTGGACGAGCTCCTCCTTGCGCAGGCAGTTCCGGGCTTCGTGCTGTGCGCGGGGTGGGCCGTGATGTACGAGATCTACCACGAGGACGGCTCGTACTACACGACCCTCATGCAAGAGATCCTGGGCGGCGACGGGCTGTACACGGACTTCCTGATCTCGGCCGTGCTCATGGCCTTCCCCGTGGGCCTGGTGATCGATGCGGTGCGCGAGGTGCTCGCGGAGCGCTGGCTCGGCATCCCGCGGGCGCGCGCGGCCCGCCGGACGACGTTTCCCCACCTGCCAACGTTGCTGCAGGCCCTCCTCCCCCCCGACGCCCCCGAGACACGGTACGCCCTGTATCGGCACGCCCGGGCGACCCTCTTGACGCCGGCGAAGACGTCTGGAAACCTGGCGATCGTCCTCCTGGTATTTCTGGTCTGGTTCGTGGTCAAGATCGTGCGCATGCAGGGGTGGCATATTTTCTCCCCGGTCTTCATCGTCGGGACGCCCGTGATCGGGCTGGGCATCTTCATCGCGCTGTACGTCCGGTACGCGGCCGGCCTGGCCGAGTTCCAACGGTTTGCCGAAGCCGTCACGCCCGGTCAGCGGCCGGACGCGGCCGCGCCGTCGGCGCTCACGCCACCACCCACCAATGACAGCGAGTCCTGACCGATAGGCACCAGAACGTCGCCGGTTGCTGAGAGCTGCCCCGCCGCCCTACCCGCTTGACAGACGGCAGCCTCAGTCGTAGCATACGCCGCCAGTTTTCGGGCTCCGGGGAGCGAAGAGCCAACGCGGCACTCCACGACCCGTTTCGTGCTCGGCGCACGAGGAGGTTTGGAATGCGAGTCATCATCGTCGGGTGCGGGCGCGTGGGATCCGATCTGGCCAACACCCTGTCTGCCGAGCGGCACGAGGTGGTGGTCATCGACAAGACCCCCGCCTCATTCTCGCGATTATCGCGCGAATTCACCGGTCGAATGCTCACGGGTATTGGGTTCGACCGGGAGATGCTGCAGAAGGCCGACATAGAAAGCGCGGACGCCCTGGCGGCGACGACGGACAGCGATAACGTGAATATCGTGGTCGCGGTGACCGCCAAGGAGACCTTCAAGGTTCCCCACGTCGTGGCGCGCATCTACAACCCGCAGGCTGCCGAGATCTATCGCCGCGAGGGCATCCCGACGGTCACCCCGACCCTGTGGGCGGCCAACACCATGAAGACCATGCTCGTCACGGCGTCGCTGTCCGCGACGGCAACGCTGGGAAGCGGCGAGGTGGAATCGGTGCGTCTCGATGTCCCCAAGGGATTGGTGGGCCGGACGGTGGCGGACCTGGCGAAACCCGGCGAGATCGTCGTCGGCGCGCTGGTCCGGCGGGGCCAGGCTTTGATCCCGTCGGCGGAGACGAAGCTGGAGCTTGGCGACCAGCTGCACATCACGGCGCTGGTGTCGGTCCTGCCCACGATCGAGAAGCTGATCGCCCATTGACGGCGAGGAGGGTTCCATGTTGGCAGTCATCGTTGGCGGCGGGCGCGGCGGCTCGTACCTCGCTCGGGACCTTCAGGGCCAAGGATATCAGGTCAAAGTCGTGGACCGGCGGCCGGACGTCGTGGCCAAGCTGCGCCAGGAAATTGACGGCGAAGTCCTCTGCGGAGACGGCTGTAGCCCCCAGATCCTCGAACAGGTGGGTGCAGCGCAAGCCAAACTGGTCGTTGCCATGTTGCACGCCGACGAGGACAACCTGGTCGTCTGCCGTCTGGCCAAGCATCAGTTCAAGGTGGCGCGGGTCATCGCCCGGGTGAACAACCCACAGAATGAGTGGCTCTACACCAAAGCCTGGGGCGTGGACGTGGCCATCAGCCAGGTGCACCTGACCGCCAAGGTCATCGAGGAGGAGATCGGCCTGGGCGAATTGGTCACCCTGCTCAAGCTCAATCGCGGCGAGGCCGCACTGGTCGAGATGCGTTTGCCCGAAGGGTCGCCGGCCCTGGGCAAGGCCATCCGCGAGCTGCAGCTTCCCGCCGACACCGTGATCGTCAGCATCATCCGGGATGGCAAACTGGTCATCCCGCGCGGCGATACCAGCCTTCAGGTCGGCGACGAAGTGCTCGCCGTCAGTACCGTGAAAGCGGAACCGGCGCTGAAGAACGCTCTCGTCGGACCCGCATAGGCTCTCGTCATGATGATCACCGCCCTGAAGCGCCTCTTTGTCGGCAGTCCCATGGCGACCGCCCAGGCCAAGCACGAACGTCTGGGCAAGGTCGCTGCCCTGGCCATCTTCTGCTCGGACGCCCTGTCCTCCGTCGCCTACGGCCCCGAGGAAATCCGGATCTTCTTGGCATTGGCGGGACCGCTGCCCTGTCCATTCTCGGTCCCCATCGCCCTGGCCATCACCATGCTCATCGCCGTCGTCTCCACGCTCGTACTGGCAGACGATTCACGCCTACCCGGGCGGTGGCGGCGCGTACACCGTGGCCAAGGAAAACCTGGGAACGCTCCCGGGACTCGTGGCGGGCGCCTCGCTCCTCGTCGGCTATGTCCTGACGGTGGCCGTCAGCGTGGCGGCCGGCGTGGCGGCGATCACCTCGGCATTCCCGAGCTTGTACCCGGCTCGCGTCTGGCTAGGGATTCTGTGTGTGACGTTTCTCTGCGTCGTCAACCTGCGGGGCATCCGGGAGACCGCCCAGATCTTTGCCGTGCCGACCTACTGGTTCGTCGGTGGGCATCGCCATCGTGATCGGTGGCGGGCTGATCCATCTCTTGATGGGCGGTGCCGACCCCGGATCTGCCCCCGCTCCAATCCGCCACCCTGATTCCCCTGAGCACCTTCCTGATCCTCCGCGCCTTCGCCGCCGGATGCACGGCCCTGACGGGTATCGAGGCCGTCGCCAACTGCGTTCAGGCCTTTCGGCCCCCGGAAACTCGAAACGCCGGCATCACACTCATCTGGATGGCGGCGCTTCTGGGCTCCATGTTCATGGGGCTGGCCTTCCTGATCGACGCGTTCAATCTTCTTCCCACACGAAGGCGAAACGCTCGTCTCGCAGCTCGCGGCCCAGATCCTCGGCCGGGGGCCGCTCTACCTGGCGGTGCAGGCGTCGACCATGGTCATCCTCCTGCTGGCGGCCAATACCTGCTACGCCGGATTCCCCATGCTCTCCTCGCTCCTTGCCAAGGACGGATACCTGCCCCGTCAGTTCGCGAGCCTTGGCGACCGGCTCGTGTACTCGAACGGCATTCTCATCCTGTCCGGTCTCTCCATGGGGCTCCTGATCGCCTTCCAGGGGGACACCCATGCCCTGCTGCCGCTCTATGCCCTGGGGGTGTTCCTGTCGTTCACCCTATCCCAGCTCGGGATGGTTCGGCGGTGGAGCCGCCTTCGCGAGCCGCGGTGGGTGCATCATGCGGCGATCAACCTGCTCGGCGCCGTCGTGACCGCGATCGTGCTGGGTGGTGGTCGGCATCACCCGCTTCACCGACGGCGCTTGGATGGTCGTCGTCGTGATCCCGGCGCTCGTCCTGATGTTCTACACCATCCGACGCCACTATGTGGAAATGGCTCGCCAGATCGACGTCTACGGCTACCGGCCGCCGAAGCTCGGCCGGCATCCGGTCGTCGTCCTAGTTGCGGGAATGAACCGCGGGGTGATTGCCGCGCTGACGTACGCCAGGGCGATGTCGCCCAACGTGACCGCCTTGACGGTGGATCTGGACTCCACCAGCACGGCGCGCCTCCAGATGCACTGGAGCGAATGGGCGCCCGACGTTCCCCTGGTGGTGCTGGAATCCCCGTACCGATCGGTGATCCAGCCCGATCCTCCATTACATCGACCAGATGGAGAAACAGCGGGACGGCGACTACATGACCATCATCCTACCGGAATTCGTCCCGGCCAAGTGGTGGCAGCATTTGCTCCACAACCAGACGGCCCTCCTGATCAAGGCCGCTCTCCTGTTCCGGCGCGGCAAGGTCGCGATCAGCATCCCATATCACCTAGAGCGATAGTCGTCGGCATCTGCCGAAACGCGAACGGCCTCGGAGGAATTCCTCCGAGGCCCTCGTTATGCCCGAACCGACCCGCGGCTACGTCCGGTCGCCCTCTCGCCTCGCTCCCCTGCGCCCCGACCCCGCACCCTGACCCCTCCTCGCCTCCTTCTACTTCCGCCAGAACTCCGGGAAGAAGAGCACCACCACCGAGTACACTTCCAGCCGACCGACGAGCATGGAGAAACTACAAATCCACTTCGCCGTCAAGGAGAAATGGGAGTAATTGTCCACCGGTCCCACCGTTCCCAAACCAGGGCCCACATTCCCGAGGGTGGCGGCGACCGCGGAGATGGCGGTCAGGGCGTCGTGCCCCAGCCAGGCCAGGGAAAGCGAAGACAAGATGAAGACCGCCATGTAGAGAACGAACATGGACTGGGTGCCAGAGAGTACCTCGGCCGGCACGATACGGCCGTTGTAGCGAATCGTGCGCACGGCTTTCGGGTGTACGATCCGGAACACCTGGTTCGCGGCGATCTTTCAAGAGCATCCACACCCGGACGCACTTGAACGCTCCACCGGTTGAGCCCGCGCAGCCGCCCACGAACATCAAGAACAGAAGGACATAGTGGCCATAGGTCGGCCATTTCTCGAAATCCTCGGTAGCAAACCCCGTGGTGGTGATGATGGACACCACGGAAAACAGGGAGTGGCGCAACGCGAGGAGAAGGGTTGGGTAGATGTTCTGGATCAGGAGGTTCAGGGAGACCGTCAGCGTGAAAAAGCCCACGATGCCTGAGTAGAACCGGAATTCCTCGTCCGTGAGGTACGCCTTGAAATCCCGCCGGGCCATGGCGTTGTAGTGAAGCAGGAAGTTCGCCCCCGCGATAAACATGAAGGCAGCGATGACCAGATCGACGTAGGCGCTCTGGTAGTGACCCGACGCTGGCATTCTTCGGCGAGAAACCTCCCGTGCCCATGGTCCCGAACATGTGGGTCAGGCTGTCGAAGAGAGACATCCCGCCGGCCAGGAGAAAGACCACCTCCGCAGCCGAGATGATGGTGTAGACCACGTAGAGCCGCTTGGCGGTGTCTCGCAGACGAGGAACCAGCTTGTCGGCCGTCGGCCCGGGCACCTCTGCCTTGAAGAGCTGCATGCCCCCGGCGCCCAGGGCGGGCAGGATGGCCAGGGAGAGCACCACAATCCCCATGCCGCCAATCCAGTGGGTCAGGCTTCGCCAGAACAGGATGCCCGCCGGCTGCTTCTCGATCTCGGCGAGCACGCTGGCTCCCGTCGTGGTAAACCCTGACATCGCCTCGAAGTAGCAGTCGGTGTAGGTCGGGAACGTTCCGTAGAAGTAAAACGGCAACGCCCCGAATCCGGCGGCCAGGATCCAGCCCAGGGTCGTGATGAGGATACCTTCTTTGTGATTGGCCTCTCCCTCCTTGGAGGTCAGGAAGTACATTGCAAGGCTGGCGATCAGTGTGGCCCCGGCGGCCAGGAGGATTGCCGGAATGTCGTCGGTCCGGTAGTAGAGGGAGAAGGGGATCGCCGTCAGCATGAAGGGAACGATGCACACCAGGACCATTGACGTTCGATTCAGCACCAGGCCAAATCGCACCATGGGATGCCCCTCGCGTCAGGCAAAATGTTTTTCGAGTTCGGGAATGGCGGATGGAATGGCGAAGATGACCACATGATCGTCGGGTCGGAAGACGGTGTCCCCACGCGGGATCACGATCTCACCCTGGTGGACGACCGCACCGACGATTGCCCCCGAGGGCAGGCCTGCGTCCCGGATCGCCTTGCCGGCGACCCGTGACTGGGGGGTCACCATCATCTCCAGCGTCTCGGCATCGCTCTCCGGCATCTCGAATATGGACAGGACCTTTCCCTTTCGAACGTACTTCAGAATGACGTTCGCCGTGAGAGTCCGCGGACTGACGGCGGCGTCGATCCCCAGATGGGGCAGGAGGTGAAGCAACTGCGGCCGCTTGATGAGGGCCATGACCTTCTTCGCGCCCTGCTCCTTGGCCAACAACGCGGCCAGAATGTTGGTGGCCTCGTCATCCGTGACGGTGACCACCGCGTCCATCTCGGCGATCCCCTCCTCGAGCAAGGTGCGAACATCCGTACCGTCGCCGTGCAGGATCAGGGTATCCTTCAAAAGCTCGGACAGCTCCTCGCAGCGATCCTGTCGCTGCTCCATGAGCTTCACCTTAAAATGCTCCGCTTCCAGCATCTGCGCAACCCGAAGGCCCATCCGTCCTCCCCCGATGACCATCACCCGTTCGACGATGCTCTCCTTCTTCCCAAGGAGAGTCAGGATGGCGTTCACCGACTCTCGCTTGCTCACGAAGTAGATGTGGTCACCTTCCTGGAGCGTCGTCTCGCCATCCGGCACGATGAGCTTCCCGTCGCGCATGACGGCAACGATCAGGAAGGGGGTCGTGGAGTGAAATGTTCTGAGGGAGCGCAGCGGCCGGTCGAGGATCGGCGCCCTCGCGGGGAGCTGAATCCCCAGCATGCGGACCTTCCCCTCCGCAAACTTGCCGACTTCAGCAGCCGCTGGGGTCTTCACCAGGTCGAGGATCTCCTCGGCGACCACGATGTTGGGATTGATGAGGAGATCAATGCCGAGTCGCTTGCCGCGGCCCAGGAATTCGCTTTCGCTGAAATCGGGATCCCGCACTCTCGCGATCCGCGTGGCAACGCCGTACTCCTTGGCTAGGATGCACGCGGTCACGTTCACCTCGTCGATGTCGGCGACGGCGATGAGGATGTGTGCCTCGCGGACTCCCGCCTCCTCCAGGACCCTGGGCGAGGACCCATTCCCCTCAACGGTCATGACATCGAGTTCGTCCTGGACGCGTGCCCGGATTGCCGGATCCTGCTCGATGACCACCACGTCATGCCCTTCGCGGCTCAGCCGTTCCGCGATATGGTAGCCGACCTCACCCGCCCCGATCACGATCGTCTTCATACGCCGTCCCCACGCAAGAGCCGTTTCACGACTTGTCGCTCTGCGGCGAAAAAGTCCCTTGTGGCGCGCCCGGCTGGCCTTGATGAATTCTTGACGGGTTGCGCCATCTCAGGAAACGGTCGCCTCAGAGGGAAATATGGGCGCCAGATTCTATCGTGAAGCCACCGGAAGGCAAGATACCTTTACGAAATCTTGACGTCTCAGAGTCCGATTTTTACGGCTTCCTTATCATGGACGGCGTTTCCATGGGCCAGCTTATAGCCTTCCAGGGCGATGCCCATGTCCTGTTGCCGCTATACGGCGTCCCCGGGCGCTCCTCGTGTTCGCCATATCCCGACTCGGCATGGTCCGACGATGGACCCGCCTCTGCGGGCGCCGTTCGATGCGCGGCCTACGCCTCGGCTGCCCCTGCACTCTTTACGCGTTTTTGACGCGGGAAGCCGTGACCCTGACGACATCTTGAGTTGACCATTGGCGTACCCGACCTATATTGGAGACGGTGAGAATTTGAGGGCAGTCGCGTGCCCTCGCATCGAGCCTCTGGAGAGACCCATGAAATCCATGGCGATGGAATCTGCAGCCGCGCCGGCCTTGGCCGAGCGAGCCGGACAAGCGCGACAATCGTTCCCGCCTCGAGAGAAAGCGAGACCCATTCAGTGGGGTGCGCTGTACATCATTCTTATGGTGAGTGTGGGCCTGTGCGCGGGTGGAAGCCGCTTGGTCGCCGCCTTCGGGCACCCTGCCCTGTTCCAGTATGGTGTTGCCCTGGCAATCCTCGCGCTCTTGGGGGCGTGGATTCGGAAGAGCCGATCCGCCCTATCCCACGAGACGCCAGGTGCCCACGTGCACCCGGAAGGGCCCTTCTCGGTCATCCATGTGGCCTTCTCGGCAGCGTCGGAAGGCTCTAGCCAAGGCACCAGCGTCCCGTTGTCAGAGACTGAGCATCGCGATTCGGCGTTCCAGCCCGCGACACAGGCCTCCCATCGATAACCGACAGGTCTCGTTCTCTCCTTCGCCAACGCTTATGACTTGCCAGCGGCGCATCTTCTTCTCCATCCTCCCTAACTGCCCCTGACTGTCTTGCGGCCCTTGGCTCGCCTCTGTATACTCCAAGTTGCCCAGGAAGGGAGCGACGTGTCGATCACACCTCAGGCGCTGCAGGCCAATCGGGACCCCCGGAAGGAGGCGGGGAACACACCGGCACCGGGAAGGGGAAAGCTCGTCGTATTCTTGGGGGCGGCTCCCGGCACGGGAAAGACGTTCGCCATGCTGCAGGCAGCACGGCGGCGACAGGTGGCAGGAGCGGATGTCGTGGTTGGGGCAGCCAATACCCACGGCCGTCCGGAAACCGATCGTCTCCTGGACGAAATGGAACGCCTCCCTCATCGCCCGTCTCCCATTTCCGGTGGGGAAGTTTCCGACTCGCTTGATCTGGACGCCGCCCTTGCCCGCCGCCCGTCCCTTTTGATCGTAGACGAGCTTGCTCGCCCCAACCCTGCGGTCTCTCGCCACCCAAGACGATGGCAAGACGTCGAGGAATTGCTCGGCGTCGGGATCTCGGTGTTTACCACGCTCAATGTTTACGAGATCGAAAGTTTGAAGGATGTCGCGTATCGAGTCACGGACGTTATTGTAGAGGAGACGGTCCCGGATCGTATTGTCGAGCAGGCGGATGAGATAGTACTGATCGATCTGACTCCTGCGGAGTTACTCGAGCGACTTGCCGAGGGAAAGGTCCATCTTCCGGGGCGCGAGTCGGAGCGAGACCGTCTCCTTTTCCGACCGGGCAACCTGATGGCGCTCCGCGAGTTGGCTCTGCGGCGGACAGCCGATCATGTTGACGGCCGGATGCGCCGCTACATGCGCGACCAGGCTATCCAGACCACCTGGCCTGTAACCGAACGGGTTCTGGCCTGCATCAGCCCCAGCCCGCACGCGGCTAGAGTTGTCCGGGCAGCTAAACGCTTGGCGGATGCTCTCCGGGCAGAATGGTTGGTCGTATTTGTGGAAACGCCGTGGTACCAAGGGCTGGGGGAATCAGGGCGCGTTCGTATCGCCGACACGCTTCGGCTGGCCGAACAGTTGGGTGCGGAGACGCGCGTGTTGAGCGGGGAACGGGTCCCGGAGGAGGTCTTGGCATTCGCGCGGACCCGGAACGTGAGCAAGATCGTCGTCGGGAAGCCCGTCCAACCCGCTTGGCAACGCCTGTTCTTTGGGTCGATTGCCGATGCCCTCATTCGAGGGAGTGGCGAGACAGACGTGTACGTGATCAGCGGCGAGGAGCCTTCCCACCTTCCATACGTGAGTCCACCGCGGAAGCGAGGTGCGCGCTGGATAGATTACGGGCGGCCGTTCGTGATGGTTGGGATCTGCACCGCGATAAGCCTGTTCATCTTCCCCTACATCGCGCATTCAACCTTAGTGCTCGTGTACCTGCTGGGAGTCGTCGCGGTCGCAGCGCGTTCCGGACCGGGTCCGTCCATCCTCGGCTGCATTCTGAGCGTGGGCGCCTTCGACTTCTTCTTCGTTCCCCCCTACTTCACGTTTGCCGTTGCGGAAACGCAGGACCTGTTGACCTTTGGGGCAATGTTCATTGTGGCCCTGGTGATCAGCGGCTTGACCGTGCGAATTCGCTGGCTCGCCGAATCCGCCCGACAACGGGAACGCCGCACGGCGGCCCTTTACGCCATGAGTCGCGACCTGGCGAGTGCTCGGGAGGTGCCGGGCATCCTGAAAGTCTCGGCCCGACATATCCGAGAGGTATTTCGCGGCCAGGTCGCGGTCATGTTTCCAGACGCCAAAGGGGGTTTGCGCCCTGAACCCGTCGGGGAGGGCCTCTTTGGACCTGGATCTCGGGAACTGGACTTGAGTCGATGGGTGTATCTCCATCAACAGCCAGCGGGATTGGGCACCGGAACCTCACCGGAAGCGGAGGTCCTGTGCCTTCCACTCACCGCCTCTCGCGGCACGTTGGGCGTACTGATCCTCCGCCCCGACACCCCCCAACTCATGGAGGCGCCTGAACAGGTGCACGAACTTGAGACCTTCTGCAGCCAGGTGGCCTTGGCCCTCGAACGCGCCCAGTTAGCAACCGAAGCCCAGCAAGCGCAGGTTCGCGTGGAGACCGAGTCCATGCGCAGCTCTCTCTTGAGTTCGGTCTCGCACGACCTGCGGACTCCCCTGGCGTCGATCACCGGAACGGCGAGTGGTCTGCTGGAAGGAGAAGCATTCCTCGATTCTGCCACGCGAAAGGTGCTTCTGGAAACCCTCTACGAAGAGGCAGAGCGTCTCAATCGCTTGGTTCGCAACCTGCTGGACATGACCCGTCTCCAGTCGGGGGCCCTCCAGGTTTCCAAGCAATGGCATCCTCTCGAGGAGGTGATCGGGGCCGCCTTGGGCCGTATGGAGAAGCCGCTGAGGGGGCGGCCGGTGGCGACGCGGGTACCGCAGGATCTTCCACTGGTTCCCATCGACGACGTTCTGATCGAGCAGGTATTGATCAATCTTCTGGAGAACGCGGTCAAATACACCCCCGCCGGAAGTGCGATCGAGTTGACCGCGCGGGTGGGCGAGGGTATGGTGACCGTGGACGTGGCTGACCGCGGGACAGGGCTCCCGCCGGGAGATGAGGCGCGCCTATTCGAAAAGTTCTACCGCGGTCGCTCGAGCACCTCCCGCGGTGCCGGCCTAGGCCTTGCCATCTGCCGCGGCATCGTCGAGGCCCACGGAGGGCGCATCTGGGCTGAAAACCGCTCAGGCGGCGGTGCGTCCTTTCGGTTTACTGTTCCCATCACCGGAAGGCCGCCGGACATGGAGCATTCTGATGGGTAGCCCCCCGTCCGATCCGTCCCTTGGAGAGCCCACACCACGTCCGGTGATACTACTCATCGAGGACGAGCCGCAGATTCGGCGATTCCTCCGCGCCGCCCTGGATGCGCAGGGTTTCAAGCTGATTGACGTGGCCACAGGCGAGGAGGGCGTGGCGGCAGCCGCGACCCGGCAGCCCGAGGCCATCATCCTCGACCTTGGCCTCCCGGATATGGACGGGCTCGACGTCATCCGACGAGTGCGCGAATGGAGCGCAATCCCCATCATCGTGCTCTCTGCACGTGGCCAGGAACGAGACAAGATCGCCGCGCTGGACGCGGGCGCGGACGACTATGTGGCGAAGCCTTTCGGGGTCGGGGAGCTATTGGCGCGCATGCGCGTGGCCCTGCGACACGCAGCGCGTGGAACCGGCGATCCCGGTGAGTCTAAGTTCTCTGTCGGGGACCTGCAGGTGGACCTGGCGCAGCGGCAAGTTGCCGTCGCGGGGCAACCGGTCCACCTGACGCCCATCGAGTACCGACTGCTGGCGACTTTGGTCCGGCACGCCGGAAAGCTCCTGACACACCACCAGTTGCTCAATGAGGTCTGGGGGCCGACCTACACGGAACAGGCTCACTACCTCCGGGTCTACACCGCCCAGCTCCGCCGTAAACTCGAGGCCGATCCCGCCCGGCCGCGCTACGTGCTCACCGAGCCGGGAGTCGGTTACCGGCTTGCCGCAGAATAGGCGTTGCGTCCCATGGCGCCGCGGGTCTCCAAGCAGCACAGGTTAGGTTGAAGCGGCCGCACGATGGCAATACTCCGAACACGATTCCTCTGAACGCAGGAGTGTCATGCCCCAAACACTGAAAAGACTGCTCCTTGGAAGTCCGATGGCTACGGCGCAAGCCAAGCACGAGCGCCTGGGCAAGATCTCTGCTCTCGCCATCTTCGCCTCGGACATGATGTCCTCTGTTGCCTATGCTACGGAGGAGATCCTCCTCGTCCTTATCCTTGGCGGAACGGTCGCCCTGCAGTATTCACCTCCCATCGGGATTTCCATTGGACTCCTCGCCGCCATGGTTGCCAGTTCCTACTGGCAGACCATTCACGCCTACCCTTCCGGCGGTGGGGCCTATGTCGTCGCCACGGACAACCTCGGCGCTCTGCCGGGCTTGATCGCGGGGGCAGCCCTTCTGGTGGATTACGTACTCACGGTCGCCGTGAGCACCGCCTCGGGCGTCGCTGCCATCACGTCCGCATTCCCGTCACTCTTTCCGCACCGGGTCGCTATCTGCGTGGCATTCGTCCTGCTCGTGACGGTCGCCAACCTTCGTGGAATCCGCGAAACGGGCAAGATATTTGCGGTCCCAACCTACTGGTTCATCGGGTGCCTCGCGCTCTTGTTGGGCGGCGGCTTCTATCACCTGCTCACCCAAGGGGCCGCCGCCGCCGCCTGAGATCGTGTCCGCCCAGGAACCGATCACCCTCTTCCTCATTCTTCGGGCCTTCTCGGGCGGTTGCGCGGCCCTGACGGGGACCGAAGCGGTCGCCAACGGGGTGCAGTATTTCCGCCCCCCAGAGTCTCGTAACGCCGGTATCACCTTGATCTGGATGGCCTCGATTCTCGCCCTCTCCTTCTCTGGGAGTCACCTTTCTGGCCCACCACTATCACATCGTGCCTCGAGCGGACGAGACCGTGGTCTCGATGCTTACCCGTGAACTGTTTGGTCGGGGTTGGATCTATTACATGATCCAGGCCGCGACGGCCGTGATTCTCCTCCTGGCGGTGAATACCAGTTTCGCCGGATTCCCCATGCTGGCCTCCATCATGGCCAAGGACCGTTTTCTCCCTCGGCAATTCGCGAATCGTGGCGATCGTCTGGTCTTCAGCAACGGCATCCTCATCTTGGCCGGACTGTCTTGCCTGCTCCTGGTGATTTTCGGCGGAAGCACGCACGCCCTTATCCCTCTCTATGCCATCGGCGTCTTCACGGCGTTTACCCTCTCCCAGACCGGCATGGTGAGACATTGGTGGAAAGAGACGAGGCGTTCGTTGGCAGGTCTCTGCATTCGTCAACGCCATGGGCGCCGTGGCAACCGGGATCGTGGTGGTGGTAATCGCCTTTACCAAATTCACTCACGGTGCCTGGATCGTTGTCGTCATCACCCCGCTGATGATCCTGGGGTTCTACACGATCCGACGCCACTACGACAGCCTCCGCGGACAGCTTACCCTTCGAGGGTTCGTGCCGCCCAAGATCGGACGTCATCCTGTTGTCGTCCTGGTCGGGGGCCTGCACCGCGGAGTCGTCACCGCCCTGACGTATGCCAAGGCCTTGTCGCCGAACGTCACCGCCATCACCGTAGACCTCGATGACACTGCGACCTCCCGACTCCAGCAGCAGTGGCAGGAATGGGCGCCGGACGTGCCGTTGGTGGTTCTGGAATCCCCGTATCGCTCCGTCCTGCAACCGGTCCTCCAGTACATTGACAGGATGGAGAAACAGCGAGACGGCGATTACATGACGATCATCTTACCGGAGTTTCTGCCGGCCAAGTGGTGGCAACACCTGCTCCATAATCAGACGGCTCTCCTCCTCAAGACCGCGATACTTTTCCGCCGTGGGAAAATCGCGATCAGCATCCCCTACCACCTCGATCAATAGACCGAACCATTGCAGGAGAGAGACGGCCTCGGAGTACCCCTCTGAGGCCGTTCTTGTCCTCTCCCCAATTGCCTTTCCCGTTTTCCAAACGCCCCCTCTCCCTTGCCCCTTTGCCCCTACACTTTCTTGATACCGAGCCCCCGATAATTGACGCCTTCTTGAATTGACCCGCCCTATCCTCGCTCCTATATTTAAGACAATAGAGGTGTTGCAGATGATACGCGTGGTTTTCCTGTCCTTATGCATTCTCGCCGCGGTTTCGTCGCACGCCGCTGGACAGAGCTACCAGCAGTACAGCGATGGCTTGGTCTCGGTGAAAGCCAAACAAGTCTTGGACCGGAACCAGCGGGTTACTTTCGACGTCTGCGCACAACTCATGCGACAAGAGAAGGTTGGGCCGTTACAGATTCGGCTGAATCTCTGGGGGCGTTCCGGCGAATTCGTGACGCAGCTGTCGTCGGCCTTGTACCCCGAATTCTCAAGTCCCGTCTGCCAGCGGGTCCAACTGCCCCCGGAAATCAGGGACTTGGGGCGGTGGGAGATCGCTCGGTTTCACTTCCTCCGCGAACAGACCCCGCAGCGTGCCGGACGTTTCAACAACGCGGGCTGATCTCTCGCTGTCGTTTGGGATGCCTACCCGCACACGGCCCGCCGTTCAACCCTTCCCGCCGCTTCAGAGGGAAATGGAGGATGCCCGCGTGAGGTGCCATGCGCCATGATCGAGCTTGCGGTTGACGCTGAAGGCGGGCTGGCAAGGGGCCGTCTCCGACGGTTGACGGCCGACCTGACGCCTCCGAAGGTCCTCGCCTTGGGCTTTGCCGGCGTAATTCTGACCGGCGGCCTTCTCCTCATGCTTCCGTTTGCCTCGGCTTCCGGTGAGCCCACGGACTTCCTCACGGCCCTATTCACGGCGACATCGGCCGTCTGCGTGACCGGACTGGTGGTGGTGGACACAGGCACGCACTATTCTTTGTGGGGGCAGATCATCATCATGATTCTCATACAGACTGGCGGCCTGAGCTTCATGACGATGGCCTCCTTTCTCTTTCTGCTGATGGGAAAGCGGATCGGTTTGCGAGAGCGCATCCTCATCCGGGAGAGCCTCAATCAGGTCGATGTCTCGGGGGTAGTACGCCTCGTTCGAGCCGTGTTGATCTACGCTTTCAGCGCCGAAGCCGTCTTCGCCGTAGTCCTCACCCTGCGCTGGCTTCCGGACTTCGGCTGGCCCCGTGCGCTCTGGTTCGGCGTGTTCCATACAGTCTCGGCATTCAACAACGCGGGCTTCGATCTCATGGGGGAGTTCCGGAGCTTGACCGGATATGTCAATGACGCGATCGTGGTGTTGACCATCAGCTGCCTATTCATTCTCGGGGGCATCGGTTTCTCGGTTGTCCTGAACTTGTGGGAGTGGCGGGAACGCCGGCTTACGACTCATGCCCGCCTGGCCATCAGAGTCACAGCGGTATTGATCGCCGCGGGGACGGCGATCCTGCTCCTGCTCGAATGGTCAAACACGCTCGCCACCCTGAACGATCCTGGAAAACTCCTCGGGGCCTACTTCACGGCCACGACCCCCCGGACTGCCGGTTTCAACACGCTGGATACCGCCGGCCTGCGCCCGGCCACGCAGTTTCTGATCGTCTTATTGATGTTCATCGGTGCCTCGCCCGGCTCGACTGGTGGCGGCATCAAGACGACGACATTCGGGCTGCTCGCGGCGGCGGTGTGGTCGCAGGGCCGAGGTCGGGAGGACGTGGTGATCCTGGGTCGGCGCATACCGGTCGAGCAGGTGAACCGTGCGTTCGTGGTGACGTTCGTGTCGGGTGGCTTGATCGTTCTCGTCACCCTGCTCCTCTGCCTGACCGAAGAAGCGGAATTCCTCACCGTGCTATTTGAAACCGTCTCGGCCTTCGGAACCGTCGGGCTGTCCATGGGCATCACCCCGAAGCTTTCGGCCCTTGGGCAGGGGCTCATCATCCTCACCATGTATGCCGGTCGCGTGGGCCCGCTCACTCTGGTGTTTGCCCTCGCGCAGTCCCGGAAGCCGAAGAACGGCGTGAGGCACGTGGACGACAAGGTTCTCATCGGCTAAGGAGGTCCTCATGCGTCAGGTGGCCGTGATCGGGCTGGGCCGGTTCGGATCGAGCGTAGCTCGGACCCTCGCCCAATCGGGATGCGAGGTGCTGGCGGTTGACGTCGACGCCGAGCGGGTGAAGGCGATCGTCGAGGAGGTCACCGAAGCCGTCCAGATTGACGCCCTGGATGAGGGCGCCTTGAAGTCCCTGGGCCTCCGAAATTTCGAGGCGGTTGTCGTCGCCATTGGCCACGAAATCAAGGCGAGCATCCTGGTCACGGTCCTGCTCAGGGAAATGGGGGTCCCCAAGATCGTCGCCAAGGCGCAGGACGAACTGCACGGCAAGGTCCTCCAGAAAGTCGGAGTCGACACCGTGGTGTTTCCCGAACGGGATATGGGAGTGCGTCTGGCGCACACTCTGCTCTCGCGAAGCATCATCGACGAAATCCAGCTATCGTCCGACTACAGCATCTTCGAGCTCCAGGCCCCAGCGCAGCTCCTCGACCGCAGCCTCATCGATTTGCAACTGCGACAGCGCTACTCAATGACCATCCTCGCCGTCCGCCGAGGCGAGGGGGTGGTTGTCTCTCCCGACGCGTCCTTCGTGCTGGAGCGGGGGGATATCCTGGTTGCCCTCGGGCGGGCGGACAAGATCGAAAAGTTGGGAGATTAACGCCTGCAGCCGTTGTCCCACTCGACGTTCTTCCTCCGGTCTTGCCCTGGCGCGTTTCCCCTCCCATCTCTTGACATCTCCTTGACTTGGCGCCCCTCGTTCTTGACGCCATCTTGGGTTGAACGACGGGACCCGGGAGCCTATCGTCTCCATAGCGGAGCAGCCAAGGGAGGAGACGATCATGGCTCGAACACGGATATACGAGGGAACGTTTCCTACCGCCCCGCGACCTGTGGCCCTGAGGGCCATCCGGGGCGCCCGTCCGACATGCGACACGATACGTGAACGACCACGGCCATCCTGGTCGATGCTATACGCGATCGCACTCGTGACCGGGTTGGCGCTGTTCGCCCTAGAAGTCATCGTTCCGGAGGGCCCTGTGCGCATCCTCGCGGATCTCACGGCCGTCCTGGGGTGCCTCGTACTGGTTCGGTTGTGGGTCAAGACGAACCAATGGAGCCTCGTGCATGCCGAGGCAGAGGAGTGGATGCGACCCGGGGAAGAGGCCCCCAACCCTGGGTCGGCTCGGGGAGTAGGCCAATGAGCGATGTGATCTTCGTTGGAATCACCCTGATCTTCTTCGGCCTATCGTGGGCGCTCGTGGAGTTCTGCGACCGCCTGTAGTGGAGACACTGCCATGGGACTCTATGTGCTCGGAGGGATTGTTGCCGTGGGACTGTTCGTCTATCTGCTCGTGGCGATGTTGAAGCCGGAGGCATTCTCATGACTGCGAATGGCTACCTCCAGTTGACGCTCTACCTGGTCGTGCTGCTGGCCCTCGCCAAGCCCCTCGGGGCGTACATGGCGCGGGTGTACGAGAATCAGGCAATCTTCCTTGGCCGCATTTTGGGCCCGGTCGAGCGGATCCTGTATCGCCTGGCGGGAGTCCGCCCGGACGCCGAGATGGCCTGGAAGAGCTACGCCCTCGCCATGCTGACGTTCAACATGCTCGGACTGTTTGCCGTGTACCTGCTCCAGCGCGTTCAGGGATCCCTCCCGCTGAATCCCGAGAACCTCGGCGCGGTCGCGCCGCACCTGGCGTTCAACACCGCCGCCAGCTTCGCGTCCAACACCAACTGGCAATCGTATGGGGGCGAGACGACGCTGAGCTACCTCACGCAGATGCTCGGCCTGACGGTGCAGAACTTCGTCTCGGCCGCGTCTGGGATGGCGTGCCTTGTCGCGGTCATCCGCGGTCTGGTCCGACGTACGGCCCAGACGATCGGGAACTTCTGGGTCGACCTGGTCCGGTCCACTCTGTACATCCTCTTGCCCTTGTCCCTCGTGGGCGCCATCCTGCTCGTGTCCCAGGGCGTCGTGCAGACCTTCCAGCCCTACGTCAAGGTGGAGGTCCTTCAGCCGACGACGTACGAGGAGCCGGCGACCGACGAGAAGGGTCAGCCGGTCCTCGACGAGAAGGGTCAGCCCAAGATGCGCCAGGCCACCTTGAAGGAGCAGGTTCTGGCCGTGGGGCCCGCCGCTTCGCAGATCATCATCAAGCAGCTCGGCACCAACGGGGGCGGGTTCTTCAACGTCAACTCGTCGCACCCCTTCGAGAACGCCACGCCGTTTTCGAACTTCCTTGAAGTGCTGGCGATCCTGCTGATCCCGGCCGCGCTCTGCTACACCTTCGGCGTCATGGTGAAGGATACCCGGCAAGGATGGGCCATCCTGGCGGCGATGACGCTGATCTTCGTGCCACTCCTGGCCCTGTCCGTGGGGTCCGAGCAGGCAGGCAACCCCGCCTTTGCCAAGGCCGGCCTCGACGTCGCGGCCAATGAATTGCAGTCCGGCGGGAACATGGAGGGCAAGGAGGTCCGCTTCGGCATTGCCAACTCCGCCCTCTGGGCCACGGCGACCACGGCGGCGTCCAACGGCTCGGTGAACTCCATGCACGACTCCTACACCCCGCTGGGCGGGCTGGTGCCCATGTGGCTGATGCAGCTCGGCGAGGTCGTGTACGGCGGTGTGGGCTCAGGGCTGTACGGAATGCTGGTCTTTGCCATCGTCGCCGTGTTCGTGGCCGGTCTCATGGTGGGCCGGACGCCGGAGTATCTCGGGAAGAAGATCGAGGCCTATGAGATGAAGATGGCGGCCCTGGTCGTGCTGATCCCGCCGATGCTCGTTCTCGTCGGGACGGCCGTGGCGGTTCTGACCCCATCCGCGCTTACCAGCCTGCAGGACAAGGGCGCGCATGGGTTCAGCGAGATCCTGTACGCGTACTCTTCCATGGGAAACAACAACGGAAGCGCCTTCGCCGGCTACAACGCCAACGTCCCGTTCGTCAACACGACCGGCGGCCTGGCCATGCTGTTCTCCCGATTCTGGCTGGCCGTTCCCATGCTGGCCATCGCCGGTTCGCTCGCTCGGAAGAAGCTCGTTCCACCGGGCGCCGGGACGCTGCCGACGCACACCCCACTATTCGTCGTGCTGCTTGCCGGCACCGTCATCTTGGTCGGCGCGCTCACGTTCATCCCGGCGCTGGCACTCGGGCCCATCGTCGAGCATCTTCAGATGCTCGCCATGAAGTGAGGGGAGATTCTCATGGCTACGCACGCGCAAGCTCGCCCCCTGTTCGACTCGGCGATCCTCGGACAGGCGGTGATCGACTCGTTCCGGAAGCTGACGCCGCAGCGGCAGGTCCGGAACCCGGTCATGTTCGTGGTGTACGTGGGCTCCATCCTCACCACGCTCCTGTTCTTCCAGGCGCTCTTCGGCAAGGGTGAGGCGCCGTCCTGGTTCATCCTCGTGGTCACCGTGTGGCTGTGGTTCACGGTACTCTTCGCGAACTTCGCGGAGGCAATGGCCGAGGGACGCGGGAAGGCGCAAGCTGCGTCGCTCCGCAAGGCGCGGCGGGATGTCCAGGCAAAGCGCCTTTCCGCACCGCATCGCGAGGCCGCCTACACCGCCGTCCCCAGTGCCAACTTGAGGAAGGGAGATGTGGTCCTCGTGGAGGCCGGCGACACGATCCCCGCGGACGGCGAGGTCATCGACGGGATCGCCTCGGTGAACGAGGCCGCCATCACGGGGGAGAGCGCACCCGTGATCCGGGAGAGCGGTGGCGATCGCAGCGCCGTGACCGGTGGCACCCAGGTCCTGTCGGACTGGATCGTCGTCCGGGTGACGGCCGATCCCGGCGAGACCTTCCTGGATCGGATGATCGCCATGGTGGAAGGGGCAAAGCGTCAGAAAACGCCCAACGAGATCGCGCTGGACATCCTCCTCGCGGCCTTGACCATCGTGTTCCTGCTGGCGACGGCGACGCTGCTGCCCTACTCCATCTACAGCGTGCAGGCGGCAGGGCAGGGGACGCCCATCACCGTCACCGTCCTCGTGGCGCTGTTGGTCTGCCTCATTCCGACTACGATCGGGGCGCTGCTCTCGGCCATCGGCATCGCCGGCATGGATCGCATGGTCCAGGCCAACGTCGTCGCCATGTCCGGACGCGCCGTGGAGGCGGCGGGAGACGTGGACGTCCTGTTGCTGGACAAGACCGGAACCATCACGCTTGGCAACCGGCAGGCCACGGCGTTCCTCGCCGCCCAGGATGTCACGGAGCCTGAACTCGCGGACGCCGCGCAGCTCGCCTCCCTCGCCGACGAGACGCCGGAGGGGCGTTCCATCGTCATTCTGGCCAAGCAGAAGTACCGGATCCGGGAGCGGGACATACAGGGCCTGGGGGCGAAGTTCATTCCCTTCAGCGCCCACACGCGCATGAGCGGTGTGGATCTGGACGGTCGGCATATCCGGAAAGGGGCGGCCGACGCCGTGGAAGCGTACGTGAAGGCGTGCGGCGGAGAGTTCCCGCCTTCCGTCCGGGCCAGCGTGGATCGGATCGCCAAGGAGGGCGGGACCCCGCTTGTCGTCGCCGAGCGAGACCGAGTCCTCGGCGTGATCCAGCTCAAGGACATCGTCAAGGGGGGGATCCGGGAGCGCTTCGCACAACTGAGACGGATGGGCATCAAGACCGTCATGATCACGGGCGACAACCCCCTCACCGCGGCCGCCATCGCCGCCGAGGCCGGCGTGGACGACTTCCTGGCGGAAGCCACACCCGAGGCAAAGCTGAAGCTGATCCGGCAGATGCAGACCGAGGGACGGCTCGTGGCGATGACCGGCGACGGGACGAACGACGCACCCGCCCTCGCGCAGGCCGACGTCGCCGTCGCCATGAACACGGGGACACAGGCTGCCAAAGAGGCCGGGAACATGGTGGATCTGGACAGCAACCCCACCAAGCTGCTGGAGGTTGTCGAAATCGGGAAGCAGATGCTCATGACGCGCGGCGCGCTGACCACGTTCAGCATCGCCAATGACGTGGCGAAGTACTTCGCCATCATCCCGGCGGCCTTCGCCACCACCTACCCGGTGCTGGACGCGCTGAACATCATGCGGCTCGCTTCGCCGCAGAGCGCCATCCTCTCGGCGGTGATCTTCAACGCGCTCATCATCATTGCGCTGATCCCGCTGGCGTTGAAGGGCATACGATACCGACCGCTCGGGGCCGCGGCGGTGCTGCGTCGGCATCTCTGGATCTACGGGGCGGGGGGCGTGATTCTGCCGTTTCCGGGCATTAAGCTGGTAGATATGCTGCTGGCCGCCATAGGCTGGGTGTAGGACCGCGCGAAGCGTTTAGCATGCAGCGGTCAGCTTCAAGTCGACGCCGGACACGAGGCGTGAACGGAGCGAGGGTTCTTTGACTGACCGCTGATGGCTGAAAGCTCACTGCTCGCTATCAGCGAAGGAGTTTCTCATGCTGGTTCACCTGCGGACCGCAACGATGATGTTGTTGTCACTGACGATACTGACAGGGCTGATCTACCCGCTGGTCGTGACGGGCATCGCGCAGGTCGTGTTTCCCCGTCAGGCAAATGGCAGCCTGATCATGAAGGACGGGAAGCCGATCGGCTCCACGTTGATCGGCCAGCCCTTCGACGACCCGAAGTATTTCTGGGGCCGGCCCTCGGCCACCGGCCCCTTCCCTTACAACGCCGGCGCATCCTCCGGCTCCAATCTGGGGCCGACAAGCCCGGAACTCCTGAAAGCGGTGGCCGGCCGAGCCGAGACGCTGAAGAGGTCGGACCCGGATCAGAATGCTCCGGTGCCGGTGGACCTCGTCACCGCATCGGGTAGCGGCCTGGATCCTCACATCACTCCGGCGGCCGCCCTCCACCAGACACCCCGAGTCGCCAAGGCTCGCGGCATGGATGAGTCAGCGGTCCGCCGCATGGTGGAACGCCACGTCGAAGGACGAACCCTTGATGTATTTGGGGAGCCTCGCGTCAACGTCCTGCTGCTCAATTTGGCCCTGGATGCGCAACGGTAACCGCTATGCTACACTTCGTGTCGGATGGCCCGCTTTCGATGAGACGGACCCGGGAGCATGAAGGTGACGCAGGCTACCCGTCCTAATCCTGATGTCCTCCTCCACCGCGTGAAAGACGAGGAGGCCCGCGCTCGCCACGGGCGGTTGAAGGTCTTTCTCGGAGCGGTGGCGGGTGTCGGGAAGACGTATGCGATGCTCCAGGCGGCCCACGAACGCCTGGCTGAGGGAACGGATGTTGTCGCCGGCTGGGTGGATACGCACGGTCGTGCCGAGACGGAGGCACTCCTGGTGGGTCTGGAGGCCCTCCCGCGTCGCCCGGTCGAGTATCGAGGGCACCTCTTGCCGGAGTTTGACCTGGACCTCGCCCTCGTGAGACGCCCCACGTTGATCCTCGTGGATGAGCTGGCGCATACCAACGCCCCCGGAAGCCGCCATACCAAGAGGTGGCAGGACGTTTCCGAGTTGCTCAATGCAGGGATCCACGTCTATACCACGTTGAACGTTCAACATCTGGAGAGCCTGAATGACGTGGTGGCCCAGATCACAGGCGTCACCGTCCGCGAAACCCTGCCGGATTCCGTGCTTGAGCAAGCCGACGAGGTTGAGCTGATCGACCTCGCCCCCGAGGATCTCATCCAGCGCCTCACGGAAGGAAAAGTCTACGTCCCGGAGCAGGCCGCGGAAGCCACCCGGAATTTCTTCCGAAAGGGGAACTTGATCGCGCTCCGCGAGCTGGCGCTACGCCGAACCGCCGACCGTGTGGACGTGCAGATGCGCGATTACATGCGCGATCACGCCATCCGCACAACCTGGCCGGTGACGGAGCGCTTCATCGCCTGCGTGGGCGCCGGCCCCCACTCTGTCCGTGTTGTCCGCGCGGCCAAGCGCTTCGCCGACACGCTCCGGGCCGAGTGGATCGTCGCCTACGTCGAAACACCTACCCACGCCCGGCTCGGCGATGCGGATCGGGCTCGGGTGGCGGACACCCTTCGCCTCGCCGAGCAACTCGGAGCGGAGACGGTCACGCTCAGCGGATCGTGCGTGAGTGACGAGCTTCTCCGATACGCCAGAGAACGCAACGTGAGCAAGATCGTGGTCGGAAAGCCCGAGGGAGACCGCTGGCAACGCCTCCTGTCCGGGAGCATCGCCGACGATCTCATCCGTCAGGGACGGGAAACTGACGTGTACGTGATCAGCGGGGAGGAAGCTCCCGGCATTCCGTATGTGGCGCCGCGGCGCCCGCCCGGGATCCACTGGTTTCCGTACGCCCGAGCTGCGGTGATCGTCGCCTGCTCCACCGCCCTGGCCTGGCTCATGCTCCCATACTTCGAGTTGTCGAACCTCATCATGGTCTATCTGCTCGGCGTCGTGCTGGTAGCCTTCCGCTCGACACCTGGACCGTCGATCTGCGCCTCGATTCTGAGCGTTGCCGCGTTTGACTTCTTCTTCGTCCCCCCCTACTTGACCTTTGCGGTGAGCGACACGCAATACGTGGTGACCTTCGCCGTGATGCTCGTCGTCGGCCTGGTCGTGAGCGGTCTCACCGTTCGGATGCGCTGGTTGGCCGATGCCGCCGGCCAGCGCGAGCGGCGCACGGCGGCTTTGTACGCCCTCAGCCGAGAGCTTGCCGGCACGCGCGGTGTGATCAACATCCTGGAAGCTTCCACCCGCCACATCGCCGAGGTGTTTCGCTGTCGGGTGCTGGTGTTTCTCCCCGATGCCGCCGGCGTGCTGCAGGCGCAAGCGAGCTCCAGTGGCTACGAGGTTGACTCGAACGACACCGGCGTGATCCGCTGGGTCTTCGACCACAGCCAACCGGCGGGGCAAGGCACCGGAACCCTGCCGGGGGCAAGGGCGCTCTACCTGCCACTTGCCGCCTCGCGCGGAACGGTCGGCGTGCTAGGCGCCCGGCCGCACGAGATCCGCGCGCTCGAAACGCCCGAACAGCGTCACCAGTTAGAAGCTTTCGCGAGCCAGATGGCCATGGCGCTCGAGCGGGCACTCCTCGCCGAGGAGGCGCACACGGCCCAAGTGCGGATGGATACAGAGAAGTTGCGGAGTTCGCTCCTCAGCTCCGTTTCCCACGATCTCCGCACGCCTCTAGCCGCCATCACCGGAGCCGCCAGCAGCCTTTTGCAGGCCGAGGCGTCGCTGGATCCCGGAACGCGCCAGGAACTCATCGAATCCGTTCGGGACGAGGCGGACCGGCTGAGCCGCCTCGTGCAGAACCTCCTGGATATGACGCGCCTGGAATCTGGTGCGATCGTGGCGCGAATGGAATGGCACGCCTTGGAGGATGCGCTAGGTCCTGCGCTCCAACGCCTGGCTCCGGCACTCGGGGGGCGCCACGTCTCAACTGGGATACCCGAGGACCTTCCTTTGGTCCCGATGGACGACGTCCTGGTGGAGCAAGTCCTCATCAATCTACTGGACAACGCCGCAAAGTACACGCCGACTGGGTCGCCCATCGAGATTTCGGCGAGCGTGTCGAATGGTGCCATGGAGGTCGCAATCGCCGATCAGGGTCCCGGCCTCGGCCGCGAGGAGGTTGACCGCGTGTTTGATAAATTCTATCGTGGCCGAAGACCGACCGGGCGCGGGGCCGGGCTCGGCCTCCCCATCTGTCGGGGATTCATCGAAGCACATGGCGGCCGTATCTGGGCGGCCAATCGACCCGGAGGAGGAGCCGTTTTTCGGTTCACCCTTCCCTTGACCGGAACCCCGCCCGACGTGGGGAGCGACGATGGCTAATCAGCCCGATGGGGAACCGGATACCACCCAGGGCGGCGACGCGCGGCCCGAGGCCGGACCCGTAGTGATCGTCATCGAGGACGAGCCGCAGATTCGGAAGTTCCTGAGGGCGTCCTTGCCGTCCCAGGGCTTCCGTGTCATCGAAGCGGTCACGGGCGAGGACGGGCTGGTCCAAGCGGCGACACGGCAGCCTGACATCGTGATCCTGGATTTGGGCCTCCCGGATATGGATGGACTCGAGGTCATCCGCCGCCTGCGCGAATGGACCGCGGTCCCGATCGTCGTCCTCTCCGCCCGCGGACAGGAGCGCGACAAGATCGCGGCCCTGGACGCCGGCGCTGATGACTATGTGAGCAAGCCCTTCGGCGTGGGAGAGCTCCTGGCCCGAATGCGGGTCGCTATGCGGCATGCGGCAATCGGCACCAAGGATACCGGGGAACTGGCCTTTTCCATCGGGGAGCTCGCGGTGGACCTGGTCCATCGGCATGTCCAGATCGCCGGCCGTCCGGTCCACCTGACCCCCATCGAGTACCGCTTGCTGACCACCCTGATCCGCCACGCCGGAAGAGTCATGACCCACAATCAGCTCCTGACAGAAGTCTGGGGGCCCAATCAGGCCGACCAGGCCCACTACTTGCGCGTCTACGCGGCGCAGCTTCGGCGAAAACTGGAGGCTGATCCCGCCCGGCCTCGGTATCTGCTCACGGAACCGGGCGTGGGGTACCGATTGGCAGCGGAATGACTCCTGCCAGCTCCCCGTTCCATCCCGCTCGACTCTGCGCTTTCGGAGGCCGCCCGGGAAACCTCGATCGGACCTCGATGCGGAGCCGTTGCCTCAGCATTGTTTAGGAGATCGCATGCCCAGTTCCTTGAAACGTGCCATCCTTGGAAGGCCCTTGACCACGGCGGCCGAAAAGCACGAGCGGCTCGGCAGGGTGTCGGGTCTGGCCGTGTTCGCGTCCGACGCCCTCTCCTCAGTCGCCTATGGCACGGAAGAGATCATGCTGGTGCTCGTGGCCGCCGGGACCGCTGCCATTGGCTATTCGTTCCCCATCATGGGAGGAATCGTCATCCTCGTGGGGATCGTGGCTGCCTCGTACTGGCAGACCATTCACGCCTACCCATCGGGCGGCGGCTCGTACATTGTTGCCAAGGATAATCTCGGGACGCTCCCCGGCCTCGTTGCGGGAGCGGCTCTCTTGATTGACTATGTCCTCACCGTGGCGGTGAGTACCGCGGCAGGGGTAGCCGCCGTCACCTCGGCGTTCCCTGGGCTGTTTCCATGGCGCGTCGCGATCTGCGTCGTCACCGTGATTGCCGTCACCATCGCCAACCTCCGGGGAGTGCGCGAGTCGGGAAACCTCTTCACCGTCCCCACATACTGGTTCATCGCAAGCTTGGGCGCCCTCCTCCTGGCCGGAGGGTACCGGGTCGTGACCGGAACGGTCCAGCCGTATCCGGCTGGAGAACTCCAAGCCCCTGAGGCCATCACGATCTTTCTCCTGCTACGCGCATTCTCCTCCGGTTGCGCCACGCTCACCGGGATCGAGGCGGTAAGCAACGGGATTCCCGCCTTCCGTCCGCCGGAGTCGAAGAACGCCAGCATCACCCTGGTCTGGATGGCAGCCATCCTCGGCGCGACCTCTTTGGGAATAGCCTATCTGGCCCACCTCTATCACGTCACCCCGAAGGAGGCCGAGACGGTGGTCTCCATGTTGGCCCGGGCCACCATGGGCGAAGGCCTCCTCTACTACAATATCCAGGCGGCCACGGCCATTATTCTCTTTCTGGCTGTGAACACCTCATTCCAGGATTTCCCCCGGCTCTCCTCGATTCTGGCCCGTGACGGCTTCATGCCTCGACAGATGACCAATCGCGGCGATCGCCTCGTCTTCAGTAACGGGATCGTCATTCTGGCCGGGCTGTCTGTCGTCCTCTTGGTTGTTTTCCAGGGAAACACACACGCTCTCATCCCGCTCTATGCCGTGGGCGTGTTTCTCTCCTTCACCTTATCGCAGGCGGGCATGGTCCGGCATTGGCTGAAGGAGGAGCATCCGGCTCCCCACCATATCCTGTTGAATGGGCTGGGCGCTCTGACCACAGGAGTCGTCACCGTCGTCATTTCAGTTTCCAAGTTCACCCACGGCGCCTGGATGGTGATCATACTCATCCCCCTCATCGTCTTGGGCTTACTGCGGATCAACCGCCACTATCAGAAGGTGGCCGAGCAACTCACGCTCGCCGGGGCCAGGCGGCCGCGCATCGGCAAGAATCCCGTGGTGGTACTGGTGGCCGGGTTGCACCGGGGGACGGTCGAAGCGCTGGAGTATGCACGGTCCATCTCACCCAACGTGACCGCGCTGACCGTGGATCTGGATTCCACACAGACCACCAAGCTTCGCCTCAAGTGGACCGAGTGGGAGCCAGACATTCCTCTGGTGGTCCTCGATTCCCCCTACCGATCCATCGTCCGGCCCCTTCTGGATTATATTGATCGGATGGAACGACAAGGCGAGGGCCGCTATCTGACCGTGGTGATCCCGGAATTCGTCCCAGCCAAGTGGTGGCAACACTTCCTCCACAACCAAACCGCGCTCCTGATCAAAGCGGCGCTCCTTTTCCGACCGGGCAAAGTCAGCGTCAGCGTGCCGTATCACCTCGGCGACTGATTCCCCGCCGCTGCGCCTCGCTCTGTCGTTGGCCGCACTGTCCTCGCCCAATTGTCGCCCGGTAATTGGCCAGGGGTACTCGCTCCCTGGAATCAGTCTGGTTCGTCGCGGGCGAAGGCCAAGACGTTCCCGCTGGGCTCCCCGCCTTCCTTACGAAAGGCCCAACCGACCTTCGGGGTCTTGTCCTACCCGTGGTGGGATTGGCGAGAGAATTGCACTTCTTAGTCGCGTCCGAGGCGGCTGCGGCCACGGGTGCCCCCTAACAGTGTTATTCCTGGGGCGCCCTTCGTCGGAAATACTGACATTCTTTGCCACGTGGACGGAAATTGTTTGCCGCCTCAAGAACGGTCTGGTAGTTAACACACGATTGCTGAGTGGTCGGCAGAGGGAAACAGGCGTCAACGCCTGGGAGTGGAATGCGTAGATCCCATCTGTGGCGCTTGTTGACGGCGATTCTCGTCAGTATCTCGCTTCTGGTTCTGCCGCGACTGGCCGCAACCGATGTCGGCCCTCCCCAACATCCCCATTTCCCCAAACCGCCGCTTCTGGCGCCCAACGTCGCGTTCTGGAAGCAGGTGTACACCGAATACGGCGTCGGGGATTTTGTCCTGCATGACCGTGACCGCCTCGACGTAACCTACGGCGTCGTGCGCATAAAGGATGGGACAAGCCAGGCCCGGGCCGCCGAGCTGGCCAAGCCCGAAATCCAGCGCATGCGCGCGCTCTACAAAGACATCCTGATGCGGCTGGCCGACGGTGCCACCCCTGACACGCTGGGCCCCGAGGGCGTGGGGGCGGCGGAGGAGTGGGGGTGCCCTTGCGCGCCGGAGACTCTGCGGCGCGCCGCCGAGAATATCCGGGTCCAGCAGGGCCTCCGGGAGAAGGTGGACGAGGGACTGCACCGCGCCAGCAAGTTACTCCCCCGCATTCTGACCATCCTGCGACAGCATCAGGTTCCCGCAGAGCTGGCGGCCCTCCCCTTGGTCGAATCCACCTTCAATCCCGCAGCATACTCCAAGGCGGGAGCGGCGGGTCTTTGGCAGTTCATCCGTTCCACCGGCAAGCAGTATTCCCTGATCTCGCGCAAGCGAGACGACCGTCGCGACCCGGTGCGGGCCACCGAGGCCGCCGCCCGGCTTCTCCGGGACAACTACCAGGCGCTCGGCTCCTGGCCGCTGGCCATCGTCGCATACAACCACGGGCACGCCGGAATTCGGGCGGCCAGCACGATGGTGGGCAGCACGGCCATTGAGGACATCGTCGCCCGGTACAATGGCCCCCGGTTCGGCTTCGCCTCGAAGAACTTCTACGCCGAATTCCTGGCCGCCCTGGACGTGTTCCATCCGCTCCTCGCGGGTCACGGGATCCCGCTCGGGGCGAAAAACCGCCAGCGAAGCGTTCAGCAGGCCGCGCTCCCCGCCCAGCGGCCACCAGCTCCCCTCCCCGTTCCTCTCGCACCTCCGGCCGCCCCTGCGCCCGTGGAGGCCGAGACCGCGATCCCGCCGGCCGTGCCGGCCGCGGAGTCGGAGCCCCCGATCGAGGCGTCTGGACCGCCCGAGGACCCGCCGGGTCCAGATCAATCGGTCAACGTCGAAGAGATCGCTGCCGTGGCCGCCATCCCCGTACCTGCAGACGTCGCACTCCCGGACTCGCCCGACACCCTATCTCCCATCGCTGTGGACCCGTCCCCATACGAGACGGCGCCTCCTGAAACCCCCGACGTGGAACCATCCGATCCGGTATCCCCCTAGCCCGATCCCGCACCCGCCGCCCGATACCCTCACGCGCCTGTCGCAGTTGACGCGACGCTGTTCGCCGAGGACAATACCGCGCCGTTGATCTGGTTCGGCGTCGGCGGTGCTTCACCCACGTGATGCGCACGATAATCCGTGTTGCAGGAAGAGGTATCCTGAAGCTACACGGGAGCAACCATCCGCCACGAGCGACTCGAGAGGAGTGCGAATGCCCCCAACACTGGTCTTCTGTCACAGCCCCTTCCGCAAGGAGCTGGCGGAGATCCAAGCCTACCGGCAAACACGCGGGTATGACGGCGTCGAATGGGGACTGGATGGCTGGCGCCTCATGACGGCCCGCACGCGACGCCGGCAGTTGCTGGATCGGCTGCGCGCCGACGACCCCGCTCTGCTCCGTGCACGCCCCGTACACCGATCTGGAAATCGGCCACCGCGACGCGGAGCATGCCGCGGCGGCGGTCCGGATCCTGCTGGACTACGTGGACGCCGCGGCCGAGCTCGGCGCCCACCATGTCAACATCCACGTGGGGACCTTCGGACCCGATCCCGACGAGTTGTCCCAGGACACCCTGCGGCGGAACCTGGTCGCCGTGCTGGAGCACGCCCGGCGCCGCGGCGTACCCCTGACCGTCGAGAATCTGCGGGGCGGCCCCACCAGTCACCCCGAGACCTTTGCGGCCCTCCTCCGCGAGACCGGCGCCCCGGTGACGCTGGACCTCGGCCACGCCGCCGGCTGCCCGTGGGTTCTGGACGGGCAGGGGACGGTCGTGGAGTTCATCCGCGCCATCCCGACCCCCATCCTCGCCAGCCATGTGTACCTGATCGAGCGGGACGACGTGCACTTCCCGCCGCAGGCGGTCGGCGACCTGGCGCCCGCCTTCGACGTTCTGCGCGAGAAGCGCTGCGACTTCTGGGTCCTGGAGCTGCACTCCATCGAGAAGCTAGAGCAGACGCGACGGGTAGTGGACGCCTATCTCCAGCAGTGCGGCAAAAATCCTTGACCCGTTTGGGGGCGGCTGTTATGGTCCCCCTCACTCCAGTCGGGAGGGGGTCCCGCTGGCGCGACCATTCGGTCCTTAGGGAGGGGAGTTTCCGGCCATGCGGCATACCGGTGCTGAAGTCGTCTGGGAATGCCTGATCCGCGAGGGCGTCGACGTCGTCTGGGCGTATCCGGGCGGCGCCGCCCTGCCGCTCTTTGACGCGCTCGGGAAGTACCCGCAGATCCACTACGTCCTCGTCCGACACGAGCAGGCTGCCGCCCACGCGGCGGACGGCTACGCCCGCGCCACCGGCAAGGTGGGGGTCTGCGCGGCGACCTCGGGGCCGGGGGCCACGAACCTGGTCACCGGGATCGCCACGGCGATGCTGGATTCCGTCCCCATGGTCGCCATCACGGCGCAGGTCGCCGACTCCGTCATCGGCACGGATGCCTTCCAGGAGATCAACATCACCGGCATCACCTTGCCCATCACCAAGCACAACTACCTGGTCCGGGAGAGCGGGGACCTGGCGCGGAGCCTGCGCGAGGCCTTCTTCCTGGCTCGGACCGGCCGGCCGGGCCCGGTCCTGGTGGACATCCCGAAGGACATCCTGACCGCCCCCTGCGAGTTCCATTACCCGGAGCGGGTTTCGCGCCCGGGTTACCGTCCGGTCGTGCGCTCTGCACCATACCAGGTCCAGCGCGCCGCGCAGGTGATCGCGGACGCCAAGCGTCCCGTGGTGCTCGCCGGCCACGGCGTGCACGTCGCCACGGCCTGGGAGGAGTTGCGGCGCTTCGCCGAGCGGGTCAACGCCCCGGTGGTGAGCACCCTCCTGGGGCTGTCCGCCCTCTCGGCGGATCATCCGCTCTGCCTCGGCATGGCGGGGATGCACGGCGTGGCCTGGGCCAATCTGGCCATCCAGAACGCCGACCTGCTCATCGCCATGGGCATGCGCATGGATGACCGGTTCACCGGAAGCCTGCGTCACTTCGCCCCCCAGGCAAAGCTGCTCCACGTGGACATCGACCCGGCCGAGATCGGCAAACGCGTCCCCGCCGCCGTTCCCATGGTGGGCGACGTCCGGTTCGTGATGGAGGCCCTGACGGCAGCCCTGCCGGAGCTCGATCATCGGGAATGGCTGGCCCAGATCGATGCCTGGCGCGACCGCCATCCCCTGACGGTCCACGCCCCGGGGCCCCTCCCGCCCCAAGAGGTCATCCGCGCCCTCCATCAGGCCACGGGAGGTGAGGGTGTCGTGGTGAGCGACGTCGGCCAGCACCAGATGTGGGTGGCCCAGCACTACCGGTTCCGCCGTCTCAACAGCTTCTTCACCTCCGGCGGCCTCGGGACCATGGGATACTCGCTCCCGGCCGCCCTCGGCGTTCAGGCCGGCCATCCCACCGATCCCGTCTGGGTCGTCGTCGGCGACGGCAGCTTTCAGATGAATCTCCAGGAGCTGGCGACCGTGGCGCAGGAGCGGTTGCCCATCAAGATCGTAATCATGGACAACGGCTACCTGGGCATGGTCCGGCAGTGGCAGGAGCTCTTCCACGGCGCCCGGTACATCGGCACGCCGATCAGCGGCCCGGATTTCGTCCAGCTGGCCGCAAGCTACGGCATCCCGGCGCGGCGCGTCACGGCCACGGCCGACCTGGCGGCGGCCTTTGCCGCCGCGCGCGACGCGGACGGTCCGTACCTCCTGGACTGCAAGGTGGAGCAGGACGAAAACGTGTACCCCATGGTCCAGCCGGGCACCAGCAACGCCGACTTCATGGAGGACCCGCGGGGGAGGGCAAAGGACCAATGAGACACGTCCTGGTAGCGCTGGTGCAGGACGAGCCGGGCATGCTGGCGCGGATGGGGAACCTGTTCGCCCGGCGCGGCTACAACGTGCAGAGCTTCACCGCGGGCGCCTCCGAGCTGCCCGGACTCACCCGGATCACCATCGTCGTGGAGGGGTCCAGCACCGCGCTGGATCAGATCGCCAAGCAGTTCCGAAAGCTCGTCGGGGCCGTCAAGGTGGCGGACGTGACCGCCGACACGGACCAGCTCTCCCACGAGATGCTGTTGGTCAAGGTGGGGGTGACCGCCAAGACGCGCCAAGAGGTGGTCAGTCTGACCGAACTGTTCAAGGCTCGGATCGTGGACGTCTCCACGACCACCCTGATGCTCGAGGCGACGGGCGAGCCGGACAAGCTGGACAAGTTTCTGGAGGTGCTTCGGCCCTTCGGCGTCAAGGAGCAAGCCCGCACCGGCGCCGTCTTCATGGGCCGCGGCGCGAAGATCCTCAACCAGCGCCCTGGCGTCGCGTCGGATCGGAAGTACTTGGCGGAGTGACGGGCTGACGGAGAACGACGATGTCAATCCGGCTGGGAGTGATCGGCCTCGGAAACATGGGGCGGCCCATCGCCGAGAATCTCCTTCGCGCCGGGTTTTCCACGACCGTCTTCGACCTCCGATCGGCGGCGGTCGAGGCCGTCTGCGCCGCCGGAGCGCAGGCGGCGCCAACCCCCGCCGCGCTCGCCGGCCAGGCGGAGATCATCCTCATCGTCGTGCCCGATTCTGCCGCGGTGCGGCAGGTGCTCTCCGGAAAGGCCGGGGTTGCCCGGGGGGCGACCAGGGGAAGCGTGGTCGTGGACATGACCACGGGCGACCCACAGTATACCAGGCCCATGGCGGATCGGCTGGCCACGAAGGGCGTCGCGTATCTCGACGCCCCCATGACCGGGGGGGCGACCGGGGCGAAAGCCGGACAGCTCTTGCTCATGGTCGGCGGCGATCGGGACGTGTACCTGCGCTGTCTGCCGGTGTTTCAGGCCATCAGCAAGCGGGCCCTGCACGTCGGGCCGGTGGGCAGCGGGCACGTGATGAAGCTGGTCCACAACCACGTGTCCCACGCGGTCTTCGCGGCGACCTGCGAGGGGGTTGCGCTGGGGGAAAGGCTGGGGCTGACGAAGCGGGACATGCTGGAGGTCTTCAACCAGGGGAACGCGCGCAGCTACACCACGGAAGTTCGATTTCCCAAATTCATCCTGCCTGAAACCTACGACAGCGGCGCGAGCTTCAATATCGTCCGCAAGGACATGTCTCTCGTCGGAAAGCTCGGCCGCCGCGCCAAGTTTCGCCTGCCCATCAACGCCTGCACGTACCAGTACTGGAAGCACGCCGTGGATGCGGGCATGGGTCAGGAAGACTGGTCGAAGATCGTCCTCCTCCTGGGGGACCACCTCGCCAGGTAGCCTCGCGCGTCGGAAACTGGGCGCCTGCCGTCCCGGACACCCGCCTCACTGCTTGCGCGCTCGCGCCACCAGCTCCTTCAGCGTGTCGAGATTGGCCGCACCCGGGATGAACTCGGTGCCGACGATCAGGGCCGGTGTCCCCTGGATGTTGAGCGCCCGCTGGAGCTGGAAGTTCCGATCCAGCGCCGCCGTCACGGACGGATCGGCCATGTCCTTCTCCAGTTGTGCCGTGTCCAACCCGGCCTGCGCGGCCAGCCGAAGGACTTCTTGGTCGGTCAAGCGCTCGCTCGTTTCCAGGAGGGCCGTGTGTAGTGCCCCGTGTTTCCCCTGCTTCTGGGCGGCCAGCGCCGCGCGAGCCGCGAAGACCGACGCGGGCCCCAGGATCGGTAGGTCCTTGTACACCACCCGGACGTCTGGATCCGCCTGGAGAAGCTTCTTCATCTCGGCCGCCGCGCGCTTGCAGTAGCCGCACTGATAGTCGAAGAACTCCACGATCGTGACCGACCCCTTCGGGTTCCCGCCCACGGGGCTCGCCGGGTCCTGGGTCAGGTCCGCCAGGCGCCCGCGGATGGTCTCGGCCCGCTGCCGCTGCTGGGCATCCTGTTCGCGCCGCTCCATCTCCTGGAGGGCCTCCATCACCACCTCGGGGTGCGCCCGGAGATACTCGCGGATAATCGTTTCAACCTCCTGACGCCGCGCCGCATCCGGTCCCTCCGCGGCGGGGACCTCCAGCGGCCATGGTAGCAGGAGAGCGAGCACCAGCGAAACCATCGAGAGCGTGCGCAGAGATGTCATGTCAAAACCCCCTGGGGATCGCGGCGCGATCCCGCTGATCTTCCTGGAAACCCCCGCACCATTTATGCTCCAGCACGAAGTCACGGCCGCGGGGCCAGGCGCGTGAGGATTCGGTCGAGCGCGTCGGTGAACCGCCGCCGGTCGGCGGGGCCGGGCGAGGGTGGCCCGCCCTGCACCGCGCCGGCCGCGCGAAGGTCGCGCATCAGGTCCCGCATGGCGAGCTTGCCGCCCGCGTTCTCGGGGTTGAACTCCTCGCCCCGCGGGCTGAGTCCGAGCGCGCCGCGCGCCACGATCTCGGCCGCCAGCGGAACGTCTGCGGTGATCACCAGGTCGCCCGCGGTGACGTGCTCTGCGATGTAGCGGTCCGCCGCGTCGAAATCCGACCCCACACGCACGGCGCGGACGAGCGGGGATCCGTACTGCGGGATAGCGCGGTTCGCGATCCGCACCACCGGGATGCCGCGCCGTTCGGCCACCCGCAACAGGAGATCCATGGTGGCTCGCGGACACCCATCATCGTCGACCCAGATCTGCATCCTTCCCCCAGCATTCATCCGGCCGCCGCGGCACCGGCGATTCGAACCGATGCGCCCGGCCTTCCGGCCGGTCTCCCGCCGGCCGCTTGGGAGCCGTTACGAAATAACGTGGCCATTCCTTGACAACGGCCTACCCCCGGAACAGCGCGGCCGCTCGACAGCTCTCGACCGGGTCGCGGCCGATCGCCGTCTCGTCCGACAGCACAAACCCCCGATAGCCCTTCCTGAGCGCATCATATACCGCGCAGACTTCCGACCGGGTTGGGGTCGGGTGCTCGACCATATGCTCGAAGACCTGCCCCGCCAGCAGCACCGGCACCGGCATCGCGCCCACACGTTCCGAAAAGTGATAGACGCTGGCCGCCATGGCCGTCACGCCCAGCTCGGCGCCGAGATCGCCCCGGCACAACCATACCTCGTCAGCGGTCGCCGCGATCTGCATCGCCTCGTCCATAGCCGGCCGCCGCTCCAGCTTGGCGGTCAGACAGGCCGGCCGGCCGATCTGCGCCCGGTAATTGGCCATCTCCGTCGCATCTTTCACGTACGACAGGGCATACCGGATGCCTGGGAGGTGCTGCGTGTACGTCAGAATCGCCCGATCCGTGTCGCTCAGCGATTCCTGGCGATGCATGGACGCGGTGTACGTGATCCCCTTGCGCGGGATGATCGGGCCGCCCGCGGTCACGCGCGCGTGCAGTGCGTCCGCCTCCTGCGTTTCAAGCCGCAGCCGCACCTTGGCGTCGTTGAGCACGATCTCGCCGCTGGAGAGCGGCGCCGCACGGAAGAAATCCGGGTGCGGCACCGGCAGCTCGTTGGGGCGCTCGGTGGACGCCGCACACACCAGCGTCACCCGCTGCCCGTCGGTAAGCTCGCAGGCGGGAAACTGACCCAGACGCCACTTGCTTCCCTGCAGGTCAAGGACCAGGGGCGGCGATGGAACTTGTGCAGCCAGAAAAGCGCCGAGCCGCTCGACCCAGGCCTCCAATTGCGGGAGAGACAGGTGGGAGGTATTCAGGCGAAATCCGGTCACCCCGGCCGCGAGCATCGCTTGCCACGTCGCTGCGCCGTCACTCGCGGGGCCGAGCGTTGCGATGATCTGGTAGTCCATAACTGCCTAATGTGAATGCGTGGCCGACTCGACGGCGGCGTCACGCCCGCGCGATCACCGCTCGGCGCCGGTCGCTACCGAATGTCTGGTCCTTCGATGGGGCGCACGGGGGGCGCAGGCCGGGCCAACCGCGCCCGAGCGCGATCGATCGCCTCGATGAACGCGCGCGCATGACGCGTCAGGGTGTCGTAATCGCGCGCCTCGCCTGCGCGGGCTTCCTCAATCGCCACGACGGCGGCGGCACCCGCTCGGATAAATTCGCCCGCATTCTCTGGCGTAACGCCCCCCATGGCAACCGCACGAACGTCGGGCATCGTCCGGAGGACATCGCGGACGTAGCCGGGTTCCACGCGGCCCGCGGGGAAGAGCGCTACCAGGCCCGTCCGCAGGTTCCACACCTGTCGGATCTCGGTCGGGGTAAAGGCGCTCGGAATGGCCAACACGCTGGCATCCTGACAGGCCCGGATCGCCTCGGGATCCGCATGCGTCGCGAGGACGAACTCCGCGCCGGCGCGAACCGCCTCGCGCGCCTCCTCGGCCGTGCGAACGCCCGCCGCCCCAATGAGGACTCGGCGCGGGAACGCCGCGCGGGCGCGACCAATCGCCTGGGGGAGTGCTGGTGTCGCCACCTGGATGGCAACGACCGTCACCCCGCCGCGATGGAGGGCCTCTACGACGGGTACCACATCTTCGTCGCTCCCTGCGGTCACCCAGACGATGAGGCCGGCCCTGGGGATGTGCACGATCGGTTCGTCCACGACGGACCTCGCTTCCGGCATCGGCCGCTCGGGCCCCCACCCCGCCCAAGCGCCCACACGGCCCCCGTGATAACGACCGCGGCAACCGGGAGCAGAGGAAACCAGGCGACCGTAAGCCCCGCGCGTGACCTGCCATGCCACGGCGTCCAGATGGCCCCCGTCACATGGCCTCGGCGAGGCCCATCCGTTCCGCCAGGAAGATTCGCGCATCCATGAGCTTCAGGTCGGGTGCGACCTTCGGCCGGAACGCCATCTGCCCCAGCACGTCTTTCTCCAGGTCCACGCCCGGCGCGATCTCGGTGAGCATAACCCCGCCCTTGGTGATGACGAGGACTGCCCGCTCGGTGATGAACTGGACCCGCTGCCCGGACTCGGCTGCCAGCTCGCCGCTGAAGGTGATCTGCGCCACCTGGGGGACGAACTTCTTGAACCGGCCCTCCTTCACGATCTGGAGCCGTCCATCCCCCACCCTTACCTCCAGTCCGCCAGCCGTGAAGGTGCCGCAGAAGGCGACCGCTTTGGCACCCTGGGAGATGTTGACGAAGCCCCCGACGCCCGGCATCCGGCCTTGAAACTTGCTCACGTTGACGTTGCCGTGCTGGTCGGCCTCCGCCATGCCCAGGAAGGTAAGGTCCAGGCCGCCGCCGTCGTAGAAGTCGAACTGATACCCTTGGTCCAGGATGGCCTCGGGGTTCGAGGACATCCCGAAGATGACGCCGGGAGCCGGAATCCCACCCGTGATTCCCTGCTCGATCGTCGGCGTAATGCGATCGGCGATCCCCTCTTCGGCGGCCACCAGCGCTACGCCGTCGGGCATGCCGACGCCCATGTTCAGGACGGCGCGCGGCAGCCCGGTCAGTTCCAGCGCGGCGCGGCGCGCGATCACCTTCCGCTCGTCCAGCGGCATGGGGGTCAACGAGGAGACCGGGATCTTCACCTCGCCGCTGAAGGCTGGATTGTACTCGCTCACCACGCTTTGCCATTGTTCCGGATGCACCACGACGTAATCCACCATGGTGTGGGGAATCTTGACCATCTTTGGATGAAGAGTACCGGCCTGCGCCAGCCGCTTCACCTGGCAGATGACGATCCCACCCGAGTTTCGGGTCGCCATCGCCATGGGCAAGACTTCCAGGAACGCCGGCTCCTGCTCCAGCGTGATGTTGCCCTTCTCGTCGGCGGTGGTGCCTCGCACGAAACAGACGTTGAGCGGAAATGCTTTGTAAAAGAGCCATTCTCGCCCGGCCAGCGTCACGACCTCGATCAGCTCTTCGGTCGTCCGAGAGTTCAGTTTTCCGCCCTCCACCCGGGGATCGATGAACGTCTTGAGGCCGATGTGAGTGACCAGGCCGGGCCGGCCGGCCGCCACCTCGCGGAGCCACTGTGACATGACGCCTTGGGGCCAGCAGTACGCCTCCATCTTGTTGTCGAGGATGAGCTGGGCGAACTTGGGAGACATCCCGTAGTGGCCGCCGATGTCGCGCCGGATCATCCCGTCGCCCGTGAGCTGGTTGAGGCCGGTCTCCTTCCAGTCCCCGAGGCCCGAGATGTGCACGACGGTCAGGTCTCGAGGCTGGGCCGTCTCGGCGAACTTCTCCGCCAGCGCCTTGATGAGGAGGTCCGGCTCCACGTTGCCGCCGCCGGCGCCGTGGATCGCCAGCGTATCGCCGGCCTTGATGAGATCGATCGCCGCACGCGCACTGATGACTTTGTCGCTCACTCCTACTCTCCGTTCATGCAAGTGTTGCCCCACCCCCAAACAACCGCCACAAACCACGACCCCGATTGGAACCACAGATTACACAGATTTCGCAGAGGCTCTTGGAATAGGCTCCGTCGCGGAATCTGTGGAATCTGTGGTTGTCCCGGTCCGTCAATCTCTTGGCGTCCAGCGGTGCGTTTTACAGGAAATATTCCAGGCGGCCGCCGCTGATGTCCAGCACCGCCCCGTTCAGATACGAGGCGGCGTCGGACGCCAGGAACGCGACGACCCGGCCGACCTCCGCCGGTTCGCCGATCCGCCCCAGCGGGATTTGCTGCTTGAGCTTCTCCAGCGTCGGCGCCGGCAAGATGCCGCGCAGGGTCTCGGTGCCGATGAATCCGGGCGCGATCACGTTGGCCGTGATGCCTTTGGGCCCGAGCTCGCGAGCCGCCGTCATGGTAAGAGCAACCACGCCCGCCTTCGCAGCCCCGTAATGGCCCAGGCTGGGCCGTCCGCCGACCCGCCCGTGGACCGAGGAGGTGTTGATGATCCGGCCCCAGCCCTGGGAGATCATGTGCGGCGCCGCGTACTTGATGCACAGAAAGGCGCTCCTGAGATGATTCCCGATCATGAAATCCCACAGCTCTTCCGGCATCTCCACCAGGGGCTTGTTGAGGTGGGGTCCGGTGGTTCCCGCGTTGTTCACCAGGATGTCCAGCCGGCCGAAGGTCTTCAGCGTGCTATCCACCAGCCGCTGCACGTCCGCCGCCTGGCTGACGTCTGCCTGAACCGAGATGGCGCGGCCGCCTTTGGCCAGCAACTCGCGCGCCACCTGCTCGCCCTCCGTCACGCTCTTGGCGGTGGCCACAACGACCGCCGCCCCTTCGGCCGCCAAGGCTTCGGCCTCGGCCCGACCCAGCCCCTTGCTTCCGCCTGTCACGATGGCCACGCGATCTTTCAATCCCAGATCCATGAGACTCTCCCTTCAATGAGAAAACAAAAACTGATAACGGAAAACCGGTCAATGCCATTGCCTGGCTTTCTATTGGCGGTTGTCCGTTTCACATTGTGTCTTAGGAGCCGTTACGAAATAACTTGGCCAATTTGTTTTAATTTCGTTACGGCTCCTTATGCCGGTTCCGGAATTTCTCCGGTCAGGTTATTCTTTGACAACGGCTCACCCCTGCAGGGCTTCCGCCACCAGGGGGCCGACCGCGACGGGCCGGCCGGTCTCTACCGATCGGATGGCCGCCTCCACCATGGCGAGCGTCCGCACGTTGTCCTCCAGATGCGTCTCGGGTTTCCGCACCTCCCGGATGGCAGCCAGGAATTCCTGCAGCGTGCCGGCCAGATCGGTGAACGGCATCGCCACATGGGGAATCACTTCCGATCCGCCTTTCTCGCCATACCAGCGGACCTGCGAGTCGGCCTCCAAGCGCAGCGTGCCGCCCTCTCCCACCACAGTGATGATCCCATCCTGGGAGGTCGCCAACCCGCGGGCGACCATGCTGCCGGTGTAGCTCGCGCTCACACCCCCCTCGAAGGAGAGGATCGCGTCCACGGCGGGCACCCCCCGATACCAATTCCACGCAGGGCGCACGCCCCTGGCCACGACCTGCTCGCACTCAAGCCCGGTACAGGCACGCAGGAGGTCGAAGTGGTGAGGGGCCATGTCGTGCAGGAACGGGTGCGGCATCGTCTCGCGCCACGCATCGGTGGTGGTGCGGGTGATCGGCTGGCGATATTCGTAGCCGATCGCCCCGATCGCCCCGATTCGTCCGTCGCGGACCGCCTGCCGCAGCGTCCTCGTCTGCGGCCGCCAGCGGTAGTTCTGATCCACCATCACAACCGACGCCGGAACGCTACGGGCAGCGCGCACGATCTCCCTGGCCTCCGCCATGGTCATCGCCAGGGGTTTCTCCGTCAGGACATGAAGTCCTCGGCCGAGCGCGGCCAGGACCGCCTCCTTGTGTACCATCTCGGGAAGCGCCACCACCACGGCCTGGGCGCCTGCACGGTCCAGCCCATCCGAAACGGTCGCGAATCGCCGCGCCGCCGGAACGCCGAACTCCTCTCCGGCCGCGGCAAGGATTTCGGGATGCTTGCCGACGAGACCGGCCACCTCGCAGTCGCCGCACGCGGACAGCCCCCGCAGCCAGTTCTTTCCGAAGAACCCGGTGCCGAGGACGAGGACCTTGAGCTTTTCCATGGTGGTGTCCTTAGCGGTCAGCAATCAGCATTCAGCGGTCAGCTTTCAGCTTCCGAATGGACGGTGCCAGCATGCGCTTCACCTCCGCCAGCCGTCGGAAGTCTTTCATTTCCGCCCCGTCTCTCCTTGAGGGCTGACCGCTGAAAGCTGATCGCTGGTTGCTTCCTTACAACGCCGCGAGAATCCCGCCGTCCACATTGATGATCTGCCCATTCACAAAATCGGACGCCTTCGATGCGAGGAAGACCGCCGTGCCGACAAGCTCGGTGGGATCCGCCCAGCGGCCGGCCGGGGTTCGTCCGCACACCCAGGCGTTGAACTTGGCATCGTCGATGAGCGGTCGGTTCATCTCGGTCAGGATGTAGCCCGGGCCGAGGCCGTTGGCCTGGATGTTGTGCTTCGCCCATTCCACCGCCATGGCCTTGGTGAGCTGCTTCACCCCGCCCTTGGCTGCCGTGTACGCCGCCACCGTGGGCCGGGCCGCCTCGCACATGAGCGAACAGATATTGATGATCTTCCCCGACTTTCGCGCGATCATTCCTTGCGCCACTTGCTTGGTGACCAAAAAGACGGCCGTGAGATTCGTCTCCAGCACCTCGCGCCAGACGGCCTCGTCGAAGTTCTCCAGCGGCATCCGGCGCTGAATTCCCGCGTTGTTCACCAGGATGTCAATCCGCCCAAATTCCCGCTCCAGGGCCTGGACCCGTTCCTGGATCTGATCCGATTTCATCACGTCGAAACAGCTCCCGGAAACCGGCAGCCCCTCCGAGGAGAGCTTCGCCACGGCTCGGTCCAGCTTCTCTTGGTTGCGCGCATTGATGACGACCCGGGCCCCGGCTTGCGCCAGCCCGCGTGCGATGGCAAACCCAATCCCCTGCGTCGCACCGGTAATCAGCGCCACCTTGCCCGTCAAATCGAAGAGATCGCTTCCCATGTCCCCGCTCCTCTTGCACCGCGGTTTTTTCGGACCCGCTCGTATCCCCATCCTCCCGCACTTCCGAACCGTTGAAACCCGAACCGCCGAACGTTCTCCTTTCGACCCTCACTTGAACTTGTTGACCATGTCCTGGATGCCCGGGATTCCCGCCATCAGATAGTGGTAATCCTCCTTGAAGTGCTGCACCAGGCCGCGCTGGCTCTTTCCGACCAGGATCGTGAAGATGTACTCCTCGTGGCCGGGCGACGTGACGGTCGGATGATATCCGCGGTCCAGCAGAAAGGTATCGCCGTGCCGCGTCATGAAGCACTGGGAGGAGCCATCCGGCTGGAAGCAGAGCTGCGCTCCGAAACCCGTCTCGGGGCGGAAGCGGTAGTGGTAGGTTTCTTCATGGTCCGTTTCCGCGCTCCCCCGATCCTCGTTGTGCTTGTGCGGGGGGTACCCCGACCAGCAGCCGTGGTCGCAATACAATTCGCTCACCAGGAGATTACCCGCCCGACCTGCCGCATTCTTGCCCAGGATGTGGAAGATGCGCCGATGCGATCGCGTCTCGATGGAGCCGACATCCACCATGTCCACCTCCGCCGGCAGCACTCGGAAGGGCGAATGGGCGGTGTCGCAGATCCCACCCGCCACGGCGATTTCCGTCCCGTCCTGGTTGGCACGCACCTGGACGGCAGAGCCGGCGCCGGCATACACGGAATCCGCATTCCCCGACCAGATATCTTTGCGGCGCCCGACGTCCCGGAAGGTGGTTCCGTCCACCTGGATGTCCACGTTGCCGGTCATCACCACATAGACCGTCTCGACGCCCGCAACCTTAGTCCGGTACTCCTCACCCCGGCCGAGCCGGACCAGGTTGAAATACGTCCGAGAGAGCGTTCCGTTCTTCTGCGTGATGATCGGCTGATTCTGGTTGGCAGAGTTCCGGATGAGTGCCGGCATGGTTGGCTCCTTGTTCTGGGCGACACCACTCGCCCCATGGAGTGTCGAGTTCGAGCCGGCGGACAACCACGGTCCGCCGGATTCGCCAAGGCGTCCACTCAGTTGTATTGCAAACGCCCAAACGGAGCAAGGAAAAGTGTGGAGCGTCGCCGGCAGAGATGACGAAGCGACATGGTCCGGGCGGCGGAGGTGTCCTCTTATTCACGCCAGCGTCACGGACCCACCACCTGGCTTCCGCGCCGTGTAGAACGTCGCCTGGGTAAACGCCGAGGTGCGATATGTGCCGGTCCCCGCGCAGCGCGCCTCCAGGAATCCGGCCTCTTCGAGCATCGCGAGGAAGACCTTCCTCGTCACGGCCCCGGCGATTCAATCGGACCAGGGAGCCTTGTCGGGCGGAGGCGCCTCGCCGACGAGGCCCATGTCGCACGCCTGCAGTCGGCCGCCGCGCTTGAGGACGCGGAAGACCTCGCGCAGGGCGGCGGGTTTGTCCGGGATCAGATTCAGGACACCGTTGCTCAGGGCGATGTCGAACGAGGCGTCCGGAAACGGAAGGGCCTCGATCATGGCCTCGCGAAACTCCACATTCGTCAGCCGCGCCTCGGCGCGGCCCAGTTCGGCGATCGCCAGCATCTCGGCCGAGAGGTCAATTCCGGCGACACGTCCCAGTGGCCCTGCGGCAAACGCGCTCATGAAGGTGTCGAAACCGGCGCCGCACCCGAGGTCGAGGACCGCATCACCCGGCGCGATCCCGCCGAGGGCAAAGGGATTCCCCACCCCGACGAACCGCGCCCGGACCAGATCAGGCACCCGGGCAACGAGCGCCGGTGGGTACCCCAACCCGAGGGCGCCGGCTTCCCCGATCGGATACTTGAAGAGCCCCCGAGCTGAGACCGCGACCTCGCGGTACTTCTCCGCGATGCCTCGGCGAATGAAAGCCTGGTCATGTGATCCCACGGCGTCTCCCGGCACCTACCGCCGTGAAAGATAGGGCGTCCAGTCGAGGGTCACCAATGAAAAAAGTGGCTTCATCGACTCAAAGTCCTTGTCACAATGGATCAGGACAGCCTGGTGTTTGATGGCCACCGTAGCGATCAGGCAGTCCGCCGCAGTCGGCGTGACCCCCTCTCGCCGCAGTCGAGCAGCGAGGTCCCATGCGTGTTCCCACCACGAGGCCTCAAACGGGAGACGGGAAATCGGGGCGAACCATTGCAGCAGGGAATCCTTCCGTTCGGACGTGCGCAGGCCAGTCATGAGTTCCAGGAGGATCCACTCCGTGACCGCGACTTCCCCATTCAGGATCAAGGGGCGCAGGAGGGCACGGATCGCGGTGTGGCCGGACGGCCGCAAGGCGTGTACCCAGACCGATGTGTCAACGAGATGCATGGGTAGTTCGCTTTGCGCGCTGCCGGCGGAGCTGGTCGGGCGTCAGGTCGAGCTCGATGGTGCCCAGGGCATCTGCCAGCGCCTGCAGTTGTCTTTGTCGAACCACCTCTTTCAGGCTGGCGTTTACCGTCCCCTTGATTGTCGTCGTCCCAAGCGCCCGCTGCGCTTCTTTCAACGCCTTCTCGTCAATCTCAATGGTCGTTTTCATGATATCCACCACTCATTGAAAGTACCGTACATTTCGTCACATTCTCGACATATCTTATCGGCACAATCATATGGATGTCAATGCCAGACATAGTGTCTCGAGACGGCCGCGCGGACCCGCCGGGCCGGACAACCGCCTGCGCGCCGCCCTTTCGGCCGGGGGAGCTTGGTGGCCGGCGTGCCCGATGGCCGCAGGGAGCCTACGATGGCGTGGGTTGGTCATTGGGATCTGGCCACTGGTCACTGCATGCCATCGAGCAGCGCTCGTACCGTCTGGATGGCGCGCCGCGCCGCCGTCGCCGAGTCGGGATACTGCTCCATCTCCATGGTGATGAAGCGGTCGTAGTCGATCAGCCTGAGCGCCTCCAGGATCTCCCGGAAGTTGATGTGGCCCCCACCCGGATACCAGCGGTTGCTGTCCGCGAAGTGCACGTGCGTCAGGTAGGGCTTCGCGGCCACCAGGCTGGCGGGAAGCGACACATCCTCGATGTTCATGTGGAAGGTGTCGGCCACGATCCCGAGGTTCGGATGGCCGAGCTCCCTCATGAAGGCGATGCCCTCGACCACGGAGAGCAGCGTGTTGCCCTGGAAGCGGCACTGGGGCTCCAGCAGCACCCGGACGCCGCGGCTCTGGCCGTACTCGGCGGTCTGAAGGAACCCCTCCTTCATCTGCGTCCACGCCTCTGCCGCCGCGGGCCCCTCGGGGACGCTTCCCCGGATGCGCCCCAGGTGCATCTGGGCGCCCCAGCGGGAGGCCATGTCCACATAGTCCCGCAGGCGTCCCAGCGCCCGCTGCCGCATCGCCGGGTCCGGATCGGTGAGCGACAGCCCATCCTCGCTCGCCGGGCCGGTGCTGATCTCGGGCACGACGAGGTCGTGCCTCTGGATCGTGGCCGCGATTGCGTGCTGGTCCAGCTCCCGCGGATTGCGCGCAAACAATTCGACGCCGTCATATCCCAGCGCCTTGAGCTGTCCGCAGATGGCGTCCAGATCGCCCCGGAAACACTGCATCTTCTTGGCCTTGCAATCAGGCAGAGCAACCGCGTAGCTGAGCTTGATCATGCGCATCCTCGCGGTGGATAAAGAAAGGGGGGCGACAGCGATCTCCGACAGCCCTGCCCGCCAGGCAGGCGGGGACAGCAGAGAGCATCCGACACCGGAGCCCTCCCCTGTCGCTGTCGCTGTCCCCTTCGCTGTCCCTGTCTCTGTCGGTTCTTACAGTCCGACCGGCAGTGGGACACCAAACCGCACGGAGGCGTTCTTCATCTTGAGGAACGTCCCCTCAGGAAGCGGAATGCCGCTCTTGGCCCGTTCGGCCTGCACGCGGTCTTCCGGCTCCCCGGGCACCAGGACCTCCGAAAACCCTTCCGCCGTCGGCAGCGCCTTGATTCCGTCCACGATAGCGTCGGCGTTCGCCTTGTACTGCGCGAGGTCCGTGAAGGTGGCGATGTCCACCGCCGCCACCACGCTGTTCTGTCGGTGGGTCGTGGCGCCCGGCTTGCCCTCGAAGACGGGCGTGAGGAGCGGGTTCGCCACGAACAGGCTCGTCAGGCACTCGAAGAGCATGGCCAGGCCGGACCCCTTTCCCCCGCCGGCGGGCAGCAGGACCGTGCTCGCTTTCGGATCGGTGGTGGGCTTGCCGTCCTTGTCCAGCGCCCAGCCCAGCGGGATCGCGATCCCCTTGTCTTCGGCCACGTCCAGCTTGCCGCGCGCCGCCACGCTGGTCGCCATGTCCAGCATCAGGGGCTTGTGGCGCTTGCCGGGAACGCAGATGGCGATTGGGCTGTTGTGGACGCCGGCCGCCCGGGCGCCGTAGGGGGCCATGTTGGGGGGGTTACACACGATGGCGATGCCCGCCATGCCCTCGTTCGCGGCCATGAGCGAGTAGTAGCCCATCGCCCCCTGATGCAGCGTGTTCCGGATCACGGCCCAGCCGATCCCGACCTTCCGCGCCTTCTCGATCACCTTCCGCATCGCCAGGACGGTCACCACCGGTCCCGGCGCGAAGTCCGCGTCGATGAGCAGGGTAGCCGGCGTTTCCTTCTGGATCTGGATGTTGGGCCGGGGCTTCATGTGGCCCTTGTCCACCAGCTCCAGGTACCAGGAGATGCGCTGGACCCCGTGCGAATCCACCCCGCGCAGGTTCGCCCACACCAGGACATCCGCCTGGTTCTCCGCCCCCTCGGGCGTGAACCCGGCCTTTTCGAATACCGCCTTCATGAACGTCTTCAGGTCCTCCGCCTTCACCCGCAGGTCCTTGGCTCCCATGCGTTCCACCTTTCCTCGGCTATTCGGTTGACGTCACTGGCTTCCCATATCAGCGGGATGCCGCAAACCGCGTTCCCTCCAGGCTGCTCAAAAAGGTCCAGATGCAAGGCGGTTTGGCGTAGGCCGAGCGAGGCATACTGGAGGTACGTCGCAGCGAGTGCCGAGCCAAACCAACGCCGCAGATGGGCCTGTTTCAGCAGCCCGGTAGGAGCGCCGCTGCCGCACTTTACAACAATGAGTACAGGTAGGGCAACGTCTTCGCCGAGTTGCGCTCCCGGAGGAGCTGTTCCATGGTGGGGACGTCGATCCGGTCGGTGATCGCTTCCAGCTTCCGGGTGAGCTGCATCGCCGCGGTGAAGTTCTGAACCGTGTCGATCTCTTTCGGGTACACGTCGAACGCGTACCAGTCGTTGTCGTACCCGAGCTTCCGGAGGGTGTAGAACAACTCGACGAACTCCCAGAGGTGGAAAGCCCCCGGGAGCATGTCCCAGTCCCAGCGGCCGTCGTTGTCGTTCAGATGGACGTAGAAGAGCCGATTGGCCTTGGCGAGGAGAGCGGCAGACTGCGCAGGGCGTTCCTCGGCATAGAGCGCGTGGCCGATGTCCAGCGTGGCGCCCAGGTTCGGCGCCCCGGTCAGGAGACAGAAGGCCGCCGTTTCCCCCGCGGTCCCGAGGAGGCAGCGGGCGATGGGGTCGTTCTTCTTGTACTCGATGCAGATCCGGATCTGGCGGTTGTGGGCACAGGCCGCTCCGAACGTCTCGGCCGCATAGTCGTACGCCTTGAGATAATCCACCTCGAACAGCGTGTCCGCCCCGTCGTTGAGGGGGCAGGTGGTGATCCGGGTGCAGCCCAGCTCGGCAGCGGCATCCATGCAGCGCTTGAGGTCCTCCACCACTTCCTGGCGTTCGACGGGGCTTTCAGCCATATAGGCCCCTCGCCACCACTTCCCCGTCCGACGGGAGCGGAAGTTGACGCCGGCGATTCCCGCGCCGGATCGCTTCAGCACCTCCTTGAGCTCCGCCGAGTTCTCGAAGTCCGCGGGGTAGCAGAGCTCCACACCGTCCACTCCTTTGATCCGACCCAGCATCTCGAACTTCTCGGCCAACCCCCGGTTTCCTTGGTACACCATGTACCGGTTTCGGGTCTCCCCCAGGAAGCCGGTGATGATCGCAAGCTTGTTCATCGACGCTCCTTCGGCTGGTTGTTTCGCCTGTGGGTGTGAGCCCTCACGCCCCTGCATCGCACCTGCTTCCGGTAGCTCGCTGTCTGCTATTCCTTGTCCTCGGCGCAAAGCGCATGGCGCATGGCGTCCAACCCTTTGCCCTTTGCGCTATGCGCTATGCCTGTTCGCTGCCCGCTGCCTGCTGTCAGCTCCCCGTCTTCGCCCCTGTCCCTGTCGCTATCCCTGTCGCTAGTGCCGCAGCACGCTCGGCAGCCACAGGCTGAAGGGCGGGTAATAGGTGATGAGCAGAAGCGTCACGATGTTGATCAGGATGAACGGGACCAGCGCCAGCGAGGTGCGCTCCACCGAGACTCGGGCCAATTTGGCGGCGATGAACAGCGTGTTGCCCACCGGCGGGCTGCAGATGCTGATGGCCAGGTTGCAGACCACGATCATCCCGAAGTGCAGCGGATCCACCCCCACCGCCTTGACCACGGGCAAGAGGATCGGCGTGGTGAGAAGCAGTGCCGGCGCCAGTGGCATCGGCCCCCCCAGGATCAGGAGGAAGATGTTGATCAGGATCAGGAGGGCGACCTTGCCACCGGCCAGCGAGACGATCCACTGAGAGAAGATGGTGGAGAAGTTCTCCACGGTGAGCACCCAGGCCAGGGCGTCGCCGGCCCCGATGATCAGCATCATGACCGCCGTCATCTCCCCGGTCTTTCTGAGCATGTCGGGGATCATTCGCCATTCGAGGTCGCCGTAGACCCAGCGCCCCACCACGATGGCGTACACCACGGCGATGACGGCGGCCTCGGTCGGCGTCACGATCCCGGTGAAGATGGAGCCGAGGATGATGACCGGGGCGAACAGGGCCGGCAGGCAGACCAGGAAGCTTCGCGCCACCTCGCCGAAGCTCAGCAGCGATTCCGTCGGATACCCGCGCCGCAGCGCGATGACGAAGGCGCAGACCATCAGGGATAAGCCGACCAGGATGCCCGGGATGATCCCCGCCATGAACAGGTCGCCGAGCGATACGCCCGAGACGAAGGCGTAGAGCACCATGGGAATGGACGGCGGAATGATGACGCCGATGGTTCCCGCCGAGGCGATGACGGCCGCGGCATAGGCCTTATCGTACCCCTTCTTGATCATGGCGGGGATCATGACCCCGCCCACCGCCGCGGCATCCGCCGCCGCGGACCCGGAGATGCCGCCGAAGATCATCGAGGCGACGACGCTGATCAGGGCGAGCCCTCCGGGAACCCAGCCCAGCAGGGCGAAGGCGAACTGGGTGATCCGCTTGCCGATCCCTCCCGCGCTCATGATCTCCCCGGCAAGGATGAAGAACGGCAGGGCGAGGAGCGTGAAGGACTCGTTGATGGAGACGATGGACTGGAAGATGACCGTGAGCGAGAACTTCCCGCTCATCAGACCGAAAAGCAGCGGCGTGAGCCCGATGCTGAAGGCGAGCGGGATGGCGGTCACGGACAAGCCCGAGGAAGAGCCCCCAGATGATGACGAAGTTCATGGGCTAGTCCTCCTCGTCCGACGTCGCCGCTCGCCGTCCAGCCGCCCCGGCGCTCTGCCACAGCGCCCAGCCCTCCCGCAGGGTGTACCCCATCATGAGCAGACCCGCCACGGGAAGTGAGAGGTAGGAGATCCCGACCGGCATCCGGAGAACCGCCGACTTGTCGTCCATGGTCGCAGCGGTGAGCACGATGCCTTCCCCGATCATGAATCCGAGAAAGACGACGATCGCGGCCGTCACGTAGAACCCGATGGCGCGCTGCCCGCCGGGGCCGAATCGCTTGGGCAGAAACCCGATCACCATGTGGGAGCGGCGCCGACTGGCGGCGACCGACCCGAGCAACGTGAGCCAGACGAACCCGAGTCCGGCCAGTTCGTCCGACCACGCCAGCGAGTAGTTGAAGACGTAGCGGGCCATGATTCCGGAACCCACCAGGATCACGAGGGCCGCGACCAGCCCGCCGACCGCCCAGTCAACAAACGGCCCGATCACCCGGTCCAGCACAAGATCCACCACGCCCCCGCGCGCATCCGACGGGTCGCGCATCTCGTCACTCCATGACATCGCGCGGCGTGCCGTCTCCGGCACGCCGCGCGTGCATTCCGTCTTCCCTGCCCCCTGTGCTTCTTGTGCTTCTTGTGGCTATCCTCGTCCGTAACTCGCGGCTCGCGGCTCGGCTCTTGGCACTCGGCGCTCGCCCCTACTTCACCGGATACTTCGCCTTCACTGCCTCGGCGTCCTTCAAGAGGGCCTGTAGGACGGCCTTGGGATACTGCTCTCCTGCCTTGTCATACACCGGCTGGCTGGCCTTGCCGAAGGCGGGCACGTCCGGCGTGATCACCGTGGCCCCTCTGGCCTTCATCTCCGCCAGCATCTTGCCGTCCTCGTCCACCACGGCCTTGCGATGCCACACCGAAGCCTCCTGGGCCGCTTTCATGAACGCGGACTGGTCCGCCGCGGACATGGCTTGCCAGCGCTTGTCGTTCAGGCTCAGCGGGATCGGGGCATAGATGTGGTTGGTCAGCGAGATGTTCCTGGCGACTTCGTAGAACTTCTGGACGTGGATCGTGGGAATCGGATTCTCCTGGGCGTCGACCACACCCTGCTGGAGCGAGATGTAAGTCTCGCCCAGGGCCATCACCGTGGGGTTCGCCCCCAGCGTCTGCCACAGCCACACGTACACCTGATTCTTGGCAATCCGGATCTTCATCCCCTTCACGTCGGCCGGGACCCGCACCGGCCTGGTGGCCGTGAGCTGCCGGAAGCCCGCCTCCAGGACGGATAATGCCCGCATGTTCTTGGTCTGCAGCTTCCCCAACCACTCCTTGACCCAGGGCGACGTGTCGTAGAGCGCCCAGCCCTGCTCGTAGCTTTCGACAAGATACGGGAGCGCTAGCAGGCCCAGTTCGGGCACCTGGTTTCCGTAGATCGCGATCCCGCTGATGGCCAGATCGATGGCCCCCAGCTTCACCTGCTCCAGGAGTTTCGGGTCGTCGCCGAGCGTGCCGCTGTGGTGGACGTCCACGGTGTACCGCCCCTGAGTGTACTCCTTCACCTTGTCGGCGAAGACCGTCGCCGCCTTGTGTCGAAGCCCATCCGCGGGATCCGTGTGTCCAAGCCGCAGCGTGGTCCCCGCCTCGACTGCAGCCGCCCCCACGACTACCAGGACCGCCACCACGCCCATCCATGCCGCCAGTCGCTTCATCGCACACCTCCCGCCACGCGTTCTGCCGTTGATGATGGTGTCCACGCCACACGCGATCTCGACCGAGTCCCCGGAAGGGCAAGCAGCCCGCGACCAGGAGGGACCGAGGGCTGCCTCCCTCAGAATGCCGTATTACCTACTTTCACCCAGGCTGCTCAAAGAGGTCCAGATGCAAGGCGGCGAGGGATCCGAGGTGCGAGGCGTACTTAGCACGTACGCCGCAGCACCGCAGGGCCGAGCGGGGCACCCGGCCGCAGGCTGGGTCACCGCAGATGGGCCTCTTTCAGCAGCCCGCAGCCTCGATCCACCCCACCTCTTTGAGACGCCTGACGATCTCCTGTTCGGAGCTGTCGATGTTCTCAAAGATCGCCGCGCAGGCGGCGTCCTCGCCCCCTTTCTTCAGAGCCGCCAGGATACGCTTGTGTCGCTTGAGCGAGTTGGCGATCCACGCCTTGCCGTGCTCCGGCACCACGGTCGAGGCCGAACGGGCCTGCTTGATCAGCTCCCAGTTGGCGAAGATGAGATCCACCAACCGTTCGTTCCCGACCGCATCGTAGAGCGCCCGGTGGAAATCGTCGTCCAGCTTGGCGTATCGCTTGACGTCTCGGCTCTTCAGGCATTCGGCCTGCTGCGCGACCAGGCCTTCCAGCTGCCGCCAATGTTCCGGGGTCCCGTTCCGGATCGCCATGCGGGCGGCGGCCCCCTCGAGAATCTTGCGCACCTCAAACAGCTCCGCCAGGAGCCTGCGCGAAAGGGGCCGGACGATCACGCCCCGACGCGGCACATTCACTGCGATGCCATTGGCGATGAGCAACTGGAGGGCGTCGCGCACCGGCACGCGCGAGACCTGGAACATCTCGGCGATCCGCTCCTGGATGAGGGGCTGGCCCGGCTTCAGCTCCGCCTCATAGATCATCTCCTTGAGCGACTGCGCGATCACCTCGGCGGTGTTCTGGATGGCGTCGATGCGGTGGGCGAGACTGCTCTGCACCATTGGAGCACCTCTAGCTCTGTATACAGTCTTACAGTCTGATTGTAGTGAATACCAAGAACCCCGGAACGTGTCAAGCCGATTTGCGGACATTGGCACCCAGCCTCTGCGACGCACAAGAATGAAACGTTGTTCGTACCGCACAGGCACATCGCGTGGGATGCGTCCCCTGCAGGTGCACCTTTCGCAAGCGACGATCTTCAAGTAGGATGAGGCAGACCGGTCTGTGCCGCCCAGCGGAGGACAGAAGATGGCCATTCGCCTCTCCTCGAGCGCTAGCCTCGTCCATTTCTCGTCGTCAGACGGCCTCAGGATCGAAGGACGACTGACCAAGGCGTCCGCCGACCGTGCGGTGGTGTTGTGTCATCCGCACCCGCTCTACGGCGGCTCCATGCTCACGCCCGTTATCATGAGGGCGGAGCAGGGCTTCCAGGAGGCGGGCTACACCACGCTGGCCTTCAACTTCCGAGGCGTCGGGGGGAGCGAGGGGAGTTACGGGGAAGGACCCGCCGAGGTTGCGGACGTGATCGGCGCACTCGACCATCTCGAAGAGGCGCTGGGGGCCCGACCGAAACTCATGGCCGTTGCCGGATACTCGTTTGGAAGCTACGTGGGGGCGATGGCGGCCGCAGCGGACCAGCGCGTCGGGTTCTACCTGGGCATCGCCCCGCCGCTGAACCGCTACGACTTTGGATTCCTTCGCCAAGCGATCTGCCGCGTCGCGCTGATCGGCGGAGCACACGACGAGTTCTGTGAAGCCGCGCGATTCGAGGCCCTCTATCTTTCCCTGCCCGCCACGCCATGGACGCGCGTACTCGACACGGATCATTTCTTCTCGGATGCGCGGGACGATCTCACCCAGGCATGCCGCGACGCCATCGCGTGGATGGAAGCGCCCGCGTGACCGAGTCGCGGTGGCGCTCCGCGCGCGCCGGAACGCCTGGTGCCCTCTCTCAACGTCTCGTCGCCCCGCAAGCCGTTGTTACTGCACTCAAGTTGTTACTGCACTCAATAGGAAAGCGTCCGAGTCCCTAGTGGGGAAGCGGTAGGATCTCGAACGTAGGCGGCAGCGACCCATCGGCGTTCCCGGTGCCACCGAGCCGGGGTATTCGGTGTTGACACCTCCCGCGCCCTTCGATACGCTCCCCACAGTGACCATTTCGTCAGTCATTCTGCGTTTCAGGGGGTGTTAGGCCGCTTTATGTCGTCATCACACACGCAACACTGGAACCCAGCGCTGTACGGAAAGAATGCCCGGTTTGTCTCCGATCTGGGCATGCCTGTCGTTGAGTTGCTGTCGCCGCAATCGGGCGAACGAATCCTTGATCTCGGGTGTGGTGATGGCGCGCTCACGATCAAGCTGGTTGAATTTGGCTGCACGTTGGTTGGCGTTGATTCCAGCGCTGAAATGGTGAGAGCGGCCACGTCGCTAGGGCTGGACGCTCACATCGTGGATGGGCAATCACTCCGTTTCGCCAACGAATTTGATGCCGTGTTTTCGAATGCCGCGTTGCACTGGATGAAAGACGCGGAGGGTGTTATTGCAGGCGTATGGCGCGCGCTCAAACCGCGAGGGCGCTTTGTCGGCGAATTTGGCGGGTACGGCAATGTGGCGACCATTGTCACGGCGCTCGAATCGGCGCTTTCCTCCAGGGGGATCATGGTCGCCAGCCCCTGGTTTTTTCCTCGCCTCGAGGAATACCGGGAGCTTCTCGAGGCACGCGGCTTCGAGGTAAGAACCATAGACCTCATCCCCCGCCCGACGGTGTTGCCCGGAGATGTGGGCGGGTGGCTGGAGACATTTGCAGAGCCCTACACCTCCGCCGTGCCCGCGGACGATCGGTCGAGGTTTGTTTCGGAGGTCGTCGAAGCCCTGCGCAACGCGCTCTGTGATGCAAGCGGCAATTGGAACGCTGATTATGTGCGCCTACGGTTTTCTGCTACAAAACCAACCGCCGCAACTTGACTACGCCGTCACCACGGATGTGCAAACGCGACGCTTCGCTCTTTCGTGAGCAACATCGTGCGGGGTAACGTGAAAAGGGAAAACGAACGGCCGCCGGTCTCAACGACCCGGCGGCCGCCGCATGGAAGGGATCGCGTCAGCTTACCTGGACGCTGATTTGTCTTGGCTTTGCCTTCTCTTTCTTCGGTAGGTGGAGGGCCAGCACGCCGTGTTTGAGCTGGGCCGATATCCGGTCCGCATCCACCGCATCCGGCAATTCGAATTGCCGGTAGAAATTGAGCAGCTCGTATTCCCGCGCGATCGGCGTCCCGGGTGCGATGTGTTTGGTGTTTCCCTGCAGCGTCAACACCCCATCCACCACGCGAACATCGAGGGCCTGTTGCTCTACCCCGGGCAAGTCGGCGATCACCGTCAACCCATCTTTGGTCTCGAAGATGTCAACGGGCGGGGTGATGTACCGTTCGTGTGCCCGGGTTTCTTCCCGTCGCGCGGCCGTTTCAGGCTGAACGCTGGGGACCGTCTTCTCTGCCATCGTCGTCACCTCCTCTAACCGGCCACGTTAATCTGAATTTGCTTTGGTTTCGCCGCCGCAGCCTTGGGCAGCGTCACCACGAGCAACCCGTTCCGATAGTCCGCCTTGACATGGGTCGCATCGACTTCAACGGGCAATTCGATGGTGCGCGTGAATCGTCCGGCCGCGCGCTCGTTCCGATGGTACGCATCCGCCGTCACCTGCGCCAGACCGGGCTTCTCGCCCTTGATCGTTAGCGCGCCCTGGAGTACGGACAGGTCCAGCGACTTGGGGTCTACGCCGGGCGCCAACGCCTCGACGTACAGGTTTCCTTCGTCCTCGCTGAGATTCACCAATGGGTATTGACGCGCTCCCTGTCCGGGCAAGAATGCCACGCGCCAGGATTGGGGACGGCGATCTGACCAGAATGTCTGGAACGTCCGATCGATTTCCTGCCGCAAAGCATCCAGCTCTCCCCATGGATTTGCGATAGCCATAGCCCATCCTCCCTTCTTTGGACTAACGTGGTTGGTGACAGTCCGCGCGGAAACGACGCTTCCTCAAACGGTATCCCAAATCTGATATTTCGTATTATCTAACTGTGTATTAATATATTATATGAGTCGCTATATGTCAAGTAGTGTTTTTCAGTCAGAACCTCCCAGCGATCGATCTGTCACCGTAATATCATTCGGACCGATTTTGAGTTAGGCGCCGCATTTCAGGGAAGAGGGTAAGGGCCCCGCAGGCGAGTATCGGGGAGCAGTTCACAGCGGAGACAAAATCCCGACGAATGCGTTAACTATGACGCGACGAGGAACTCGATCGGCGCGGCGGCGATTTTCGCGAGGGTCGTATCGTTGGGGGCGAAGGCGGGTCTAGGCAGGTGGCGGTGACGCCGCCGTCGGGACGAGAAGGACTCGGCCCATTGTGAGGTCATCGCTCGGGTTGAGCTTGTTGGCCTCGCGCAGCATCTGGGGGCTGACCTTGTAGCGCCGCGCGACCATGGCGAGGGTCTCTCCCTTTTGAACTTTGTGGGAGACCCAGGTGAAGCGCCGGGGGATTCGGAGCGTATAGCGGGCCTGATCGGACGGAGTAGCGGGGCCAACCAGTTCCGGGTTCAGGTCGCGAAGGTGCGTCACGGTGGTCCCCGCGGCATCGGCGATGTGCCGAATCTCGGTGGGCTGGCTGACGTGCAGGACCTCGACGTCGTGCGGCTCCTCGGGCGGCGGCGAGAAGCCGTAGCGGCCCGGGTCGCGGGAGATGATGGTCATGGCCATGAACTTTGGAACGAAGCGCCTGGTTTCGCTAGGCAGGCGCAGTTTCCAGAAATCTCGGGTCTTCTGCCGGTCGATGGCGCGCTGGACGGCGGTTCCGCCGGCGTTGTAGGCCGCCAGGGCGAGCGGCCACGCCCGGAAACGCCCGTAGAGAGACTTAAGGTGCTCGGCGGCCGCGCGGGTGGACTTCTCCGGGTCGCGGCGTTCGTCGAGGGACGCGGTGGTTCGCATCCCGTAGGAGCGCGCCGTGGACGGGACGAACTGCCAGATGCCCGCGGCATTGGCGCCAGAGGTCGCGCGTGGATTCACGTCGCTTTCGACGAAGGCGAGGTTGACGAGCTCCTCGGGTAGGCCATATTCCCGGAAGATCGCGCGCATCATGCCTGCATAGCGGCGCGCTCGCCAGAAGGCCTGAGCAATGACGGCCGAACGGTGTGTCTGGAGGTATTTGAGGGCAAGCCTGACACGTTGGTTGAGCACAACCGGGAACTCGGACATGGGGGCGCCGACCCCGGTCGGCGGCGCGGGTCCGATTCTGGGGGGAGTTTCCTCTGCAGGCGACGAAGGCGTGGCTGGTTCGGCAGCAGACAAGGTTTCTCGGGGAGTGAAGGGGGCGGACGCGGTCGCTGCCGGCGCACCGCGGGTTGGTTGGTCCGCCGGCAGCGCAGCGGCGCCAGTGCCGCCCTCGATCTGGTCTTGCACGGCAAGATGCGGGATGGAGCCATGAGAGCAGCCGACCCCGAGCGAAATCAAGAGGAGCATCCCGATCGCGGATCGGTGGTAGAGAACGTGGCGCGGAACCATGGCGTTCAGAGAGGTGCGAGAACTGTGCCTCGGATTGTCCATGACTATAGGAAGCCATGCGCAGCGGGTAACCGTACGTTTCAACTGCCATTGAGCGCTGTAGGTATTGGAGACCGGTTGAGGGGCGTCGGAAAGATCGGAAAGAAATGACCTGACAGATGGCCCGCACCACCGCAGAAGCGGCAGGATGGGCGGTCGGCCCTGTCAGCCGCGAGGGGCGGTTGTGGATGGACTGGGTCCGGTTTGCGTTGCAGTCCATAGGGCAGGCGAAGGGCACCCAGGCATCAGGTTCGGCGGGGGCTGCCGAGAAAGCGGCTGCTCAGCAGGATCGAGACAACCAGGACCATCGCGATGGCGGCGGCGCCCGTCGCGAAACCGAACCGACCGATGAGCCAACCGACGGTCGCGGGGCCCACGATGAAGCCGAAATCCGTGACCAGCCGATAGCGGCCGGCAGCCTTGCCGCCGAACCCGCCTGCCAGGTGTTCCGCCATCAGCGCGGGAACCATCATCCAGACGCTCATGCCGGCAGCGAGGATGGCGAACGCCACTCCATAGCTCGCGGGACCCGTCGCCCACGGGACCAGAAGCGTCCCCAGCAACATGGCAACGAAGCCGGGGATCATCACACGGGCCTTACCCCAAACGTCGGCGGCCCAGCCGACCGGGTAGAGCAGGCACACCTCGATCCAGAAAGCCACCGCCATGGCCCGCCCGATGACGGCCGGCGAGAGCTGGAGCGCGCTGCCCCCGTAGAGCGGGAGAAGCGTCGAGATGCCGCCGCCCCAGGCGAACGCCTGGGCGAAGCTGGCCACGAAGATGGCCAGGATGGCCCCGCGCGATGTGACGGCGCTCGAACGACCCCCGGACGCGGTGGCCGTGGGCGCTTCGGCTAACATGCCCTTGACGTTCGGGAGCGCGCCGAATGCCCCGACGAGCCAGACACCCCCTAGCATTCCGGCCGCGAGGCCGAAGCTGGTCCGCCAGTCCCAGGCCGTGGCGATGGCGCCGGCGGCGTCGGCACTGACAGCCATCCCGGCGATGACGGCCAGTTCATACAGGTTGGCTCGACGGCTTCGGTGGGCGGCGGCCCCACGCCGCATCAGGTAGAGCACTGAGATGATATTGGCCAGTCCGGAGCCGATCCCGGTCAGCCCCCGCGCTATCGCCATCGCCTCGAAGGAACCTGCGGCCGCGGCCAGTACGGATCCCCCGAGGAGCAAGGCCGCGGCCCCGTGCAGCAGCCAGGACATCCCGAGGCGGTCGGCGAGGATCCCGGCCGGAATGTCCACCAGGAACCGCGTGATGGCAAAGGCGCTCCCCAGCAGGCCGGCGGCAGCGAACGACAGCTGCAGGCCATCCATGACCTTGGGGAGGAGGGGAGAGAAGGCCCCCATCCCCACATTCCACAGAAAGAACAGGGCCAGAAACCACCCAAAGGTGGCATCCCAAAGTCGGGGCTCGGGTTTGGGGGTTTGGGATTGGGGGTTCATGGTGCCGTTTTCCTACGGCCGCATACGAAACTGGTGATCACAGCAATGCCCGGACAATCGCTTCGCAGGGCGGTGTAGTCGGCAGCGTGACGTCCTCGCCGATGGTCTTGCCCAGGAGGGCCTTGACCACTGGCGTCCCCGGCGTCACCACCCGCACCAGGGTGTCGCCGCCCGCCGCCGGAATCTCCATCCCCCCGCACACCGGAAGCACAAAGTAGAGCCCAACGAGCGCCCCGTCCGCTGCGCCCACACCTACCAGACAGCCCAGCGCCACGCGATCCGGCCGTTCCGGGAGCCGCATCCCCCGAAGCGTGCGGAGTTCACGCTCTCGCTCCTGAATGTTCAAGGCCAGCGCATTCGCCAGGTACGCCGACTCCTGACCGGACACCTCCCGCTTGCCCTTCATGACGTGCGGCGTGCTCAGCACCGCGTCCCGCGCCGCCCCGTACCCCGCCTTGAGCTCCCCGAGCTTCGTCTCGACCTGCTCGATGAGCGCGTCCAGAATCGCTCGCTTGTCGATCCCAGCATGCAGCATCTGGCGTCCTCGTCCTTGCTCTCTCGCCGATGAGACCGTGGAACAATGTGAACCGGGCCAAGAGGGGTCGGCAGACTATAAAGCCTCCCATCCGGATCAGCAAGCCCAGTCGCCCGCGTATGCGATCCCGGATCAGCGTCGAAGACGTCACCGTGATCGCAGTACCGTTTGCACGGGAGGACACGTCCGAAGATTGTCCTTTCTCTCTTGACACGTCTCATCGCCGGTGTTAGCGTCCCCGCCAGTTCTGGTTCCCCCCGTATCGTCTCCCCGGTTCGGCCCTGCCCTGGCCGGTCGTGCTCCGTCGGCCGAGGCCGGTTTTCTCGCTTCCTGGTTTCGTTCTGGTCTATTCGATTCGAGTGGGGCGGCTTCGCCAGCGAATGGCCTGTGATGGGTGAGGCGGCAAAGGAGGGTCATGCCATGCGGAACCGATCGGCTCACGGGAACAAGGGGTTGACGCGGCGGCAGGTCCTGAAGGCTGCCGCCGGCTTCGGTGTGGGAGTTAGTTTCATCGGCCCGTGGCGCTGGGCGAGGGCCCAGGCCAAGAAGCCGATCCTCATCGGCCTCACCTGCGACGCCACGGGCACTTTCGCCGATAGCGGCCAGGCCGAGCGGCGTGGGATGATCCTGGCCATCGAGGAGTTCAACGCCAAGGGCGGCGTCCTGGGCCGGCCTATCGAGCACAAGTGGGAAGACACCGAAACCGATCCGTCCGTGGCCGTGCGCAAGGCGCAGCGGCTCATCGAGCGGGACAAGATCGATTTTATGATGGGCGCCCTCTCCAGCGGCGTGGCCGCCCCGCTGTCGGACCTGGCCCAGCGATACGGGATCATCTACTGCAACAGCAATTCCAGCTCAGACACGGTCACCAACGAGAAGTGTCAACGGACGAATTTCGTGTGGGACGCCAACAACTGGATGTTCGCCAACGCCCTCGGCCCGCTGGTCGTGAAAGAGCTGGGCAAGAAATGGTTCCTCGTGACCCACGACTATGTTTGGGGAAAGAACGCGACGGCCGTCACCCGGGACGTCATGAAGAAGGTGGGCGCGGAGGAGATGGGCGAGTTGTTCATCCCGCAGGGCGCGCGCGATTTCAGCGCCCAGCTCCTTCGGATCCGGAGCGTCAAGCCCCAGGTGGTGATCGCCAACATGGCAGGCATAGAGCAGACGGCTCTGCGGGAGCAGGCGGCCGAGTTCGGGGCTGAGAAGGACGCCGCCTGGGTCTTCCCGCAGCAGGATTTCCCCGACATGGTGACGCTGGGGGTGAAGAAGTCCTTCGGGTATTTCTGCACCACCTGGCACTACACCCTGGACGAGCCCGGCGTGAAGGAGTTCACCGAGCGCTTCCGGAAGCGCTGGGCCTCCGCGCCGATTCCCGTTCCGGACAACGTCTCCTGCAACGGGTACCTCGCCGCGCGGGAACTGCTGCGCGCGGTTGAGCGGGCCGGCACCACGAAGAGCCACGACGTCATCAAGGCGCTGGAAGGGCATGTGATCAAGGACAACTTCCGGAAGTATCCCGTCGGTGATCCGGGAATGGGATCACCTCGTGGGGCAGATGCTCTACCTGGCCCGCACCAAGAAAGAAAGCGAGATGAAGGATAAGTACGACATGATCGATATGATGTCGGCTGTCCCGCCCGAGATCGCGTCGCCGCCGCGAGAGGTCTCGAAGTGCAAGATGCAATCGTACGCTGAGACCCCGGTCTATGGCGGATAGCCGTCCCGCTTGCCCCCGCCACCGCGTCGCGCACGGCACGGTGGCGCCGCCCACCGCGTCCATATGCTCGCTCCACGAAAGCCGGCCGACTATAGAACCTCTTTCGCGCCGTATCAAGTGTGGCCGTCGCGAGGGGCCCCTTGCCTCCGCGGCGACGCCGATCACAAACCTCTGCTCGTTCCCGGCGCTCGATTCCAGATTGCCTATCGGGGCGATCGTGTCCGAGAACGCGCTTGACAAATGAATTGTATGTTAGATACAAAAGCCACGTTTCAAGACAGCAGGGACGTGAACCCGCGAAGTGGTACGAGCCCATCGGCCCCCACGTTTCCGTCGCGGGCCGACGCACAAGGGAGAGTCCAATCACGATCCCGGGAGCGCGCTGGGACCGATTGCGGCTCCGACAACGAAGGGAGGTGGGATTCCGGAGATTTTTCCGGGCGTGCGCACGCTGAACCCAACGCTGGTGTCACTCATGGTTTTGTGGAACAACGACATTGGACCGTTTCAAGGCTCTGGACGGAAATGTGAGGAGAGAGATGACACAACGATTTGTGCTGGCAGTAAGTGTGGCGATTTCTCTGCTATTCGTAGGGTTGGCTTTTTCCCCGCGCGGAAGCATCGCCGGCGCACCGTCTTTCCCCAAAATGGACATCAAGCTCGCCCACGTGATTCCGGTTGAGACTTCCGTCAACAAGGGTTCCGTGAAATTTTCGGAGTTGATGAAAGAACGGACCGGGGGCGCGATCAATGTCCAGGTGTTTCCCAACGGACAGCTCGGCAGCGAAAAAGACATCGTGGAGCAGGTTCGGAATGGCCTGATCCATATGGCAGTCATCGGTGGAACGTTTCTCGCGAATATTGACGGGTGGGGAGCCATCGGGGTGTTTGCCATGCCGTACGTGATGAAGACCGCCACGGAGGAAGAACAGCTCCCCGTGTTGAATCGGCTGGCTCGGGGTCCGATTCTTCAGGAGGCAACTGCCAAGGCTCCTGGAATCAGCAGCCTCCGCGTGCTGGATCCGAACTGGTTTTACGGCATGCGCCATCTGACCACCGGGAAGAAGCAGGTGGTCAAGGTTGACGATATCAAGGGGATGAAGATCCGCACCCCGGATGCGCCCCTGGCTCGGCTGCCGATGGCCGCGCTAGGCGCCGCCGTGACTCCGTTGTCCATGCAGGAAGTCTACTCGGCGCTCCAGATGGGGGTCGTGGACGGTCAGGAGAACCCGATCAACACCATTTACACGGCGAAGCTCTATGAAGTCCAAAAGTACATCACCCTCACCGGCCACCAGACGCAAAACCTCTGCGCGATCATCAACGAGAAGTTCTACCAAAGCCTGTCTCCGGAGCTACGCGCGCTGTTCGAGAAGACCGCGATGGAGGCCGGGGATTTCCAGAGCACTCTCCAGATCAAAGTGAATAAGGAGAACCTGGAGGATATGAAGAAGAAGGGAGTGGTTGTAAATACGGTGAACCGGCCCGAGTTTGCGGAGAAGACGAAGAACGCCTGGAAGGACTTCGAGGGGAAGCTCGGCAAGGGACTGTACGAGAAGATCCTCGCAGCGCAGAACTAGGATACTCGACACGCGCAGATGGGAGGCGGGAGCCCTCCTCCCATCTGCCCACACCATCCGCCTACCACGGTGGGCCGTCCCGGTCCTTGGAGGGAATCTGCGTGAAAGCCTTACGCCTCCTGGTTTCCAACGGCGAGGAAATCGCCTCCGGGTCGCTCCTTGTCCTGATGTCGCTCGCCACCTTCGGAAACGTTGTGGCGCGGTATTTCTTCAATAGCCCGCTCGAATGGGCTGAGGAATTCTCCCGCTACGCCTTCATTTGGATCGTCTTCCTGGGGGCTGCCGTGTGCACCAAGCGTGGGCGTCACATCGTTATTGACGGCCTTGCGCTCTCTCTCCCCCCTCGGGTGCAGGCCGGTCTCGCGGCGCTCGTGGACGCCCTCACCTTCGCACTGATGACCGTGTTGGCGTACTACGGCTGGCTCCTGACGACCTTCACGACGCAGCCCACGTCGACCCTGTACGTGCCGATGTCGGTCGTCTACGTGGTCGTGCCGGCGTCGGCCGCGCTCATTGCGCTACGATCCCTGGGGAGTCTCGGGCGGCGCATCCGGCAAGCCGGACAGAGGGGCGAGCGATGATCACGCTGTTTCTGCTCATGCTGGCCCTCTTCGCCATCGCCATGCCTGTCGCCTGGTCCATGGCCATGGCTAGCACCGTCTACATGATCGTCGGCCCGAAAATCCCCTTACAGGCTGTCATACAGCGGATGATCGGCGGCATCGACACCTTCCCGCTGCTGGCGATTCCCTTCTTCATTCTGGCCGGAAACCTGATGAACACGGGCGGGGTCACCAACCGCCTCGTCGGCTTCTCGAAGGCCCTGGTCGGCCACATCCGGGGCGGACTCGCCCACGTGGTCGTGGTCACCAACATGATCATGGCCGGCATGTCCGGTTCGGGGATCGCCGACGCCGCTGGCTCCGGATCGGTGCTCATCCCCGCTATGCAGCGGGCGCGTTACAGTGTGCCCTTTGCGGCAGCCGTCGTCGCCGCGGCCGGGACCATCGGTCCCATCATCCCCCCAAGCATTCCCTTCGTCATTTACGGCTCCCTGGCGAATACCTCCATCGGCCGGCTCCTCTTGGCCGGTGCGGTGCCAGGCGTCCTGATGGGTCTCATGCTCATGGCCTACATCTGCGTGGTCGCTAGGCGGCGCGGATATCCTGCCGAGTTGCGCGCAAGTCAACGCGAGCTTGCGCGGGCGGCGCTCCATGCCGTTCCGCCTATGGGGATGCCGATTATCATCCTGGGCGGCATCATCTTGGGCGTCATGACGCCGACGGAGGCGGCGGCGGCCGGCGCGATGTATGCCTTCGTGCTCGGCTTCTTCATCTACCAGGAACTTCGGCTCCAAGATCTTCCCAAGATTCTGACCGAGTCGGTGATGGGAACGGCCGCCGTCGCCATCATCATTTCGGCGGCCCAGCCGATGAGCTGGATTCTTACATACGAGCAGGCGCCCATGAAGGTGCTCGCCCTCTTCCAGGACGCGCAGTTGTCGAAGGCGGTGTTGCTGCTGATCCTCAACGTGATTCTCCTGGTGCTTGGCTGCTTCATGGAAGGGTTGGCGGTGATGGTGATGGCGGTCCCCGTGTTGATGCCGCTCCTCCAGTCGGCCGGGATCGATCCGCTCCACTTCGGGGTGGTGTTCGTCCTCAACGCGATGATCGGTACCATCACCCCCCCCGTCGGCACCATCATGTACGTGGTCTGCTCCTTGGGCAAGATCTCCATCGGGCAGTTCAGCCGGGAGGCCTGGCCATTGATCGTCACCCTCATTCTCTGCCTGGGGATTGTGACCTACGTGCCGATCCTCTCAACCTGGCTTCCAGACCTCGTCATGCCCTTACGCTAGATCCGTTTGCAGGATCCTGGTGCGACGAATGAGGCGATCTGCCCGCATCTCCCCTGACGTCCCACGCGAGACGAGAGACCCGGCGAAACCGTCGCGTCCCATGCCGACTCCTCGACGCTCCCGGAGTGGTGCGGAACGCTCTGCGCCACGCTCAGCCGAGTTCGGTCGCGCCGCTCCCGTCTATCCGCAAGCACCGCACCCTCGAGGGGCTGGCGTATCAGGATATCCGCCACGCCATCGCCGAGGGCCGGTTTTCTCCCGGGCAACGGCTGGTCGTGAACACCTTGGCGACGGCGTCGGGGGTGAGCCGCATCCCTGTTATGCAAGCGCTCCGCCGGCTTGAGACGGAAGGGTTCGTTCGCATCACACCGCATAAGGACGTTGTCGTGACCAGCCCCTCGCCGGTGGAATTCAGGGAGCGATTCCTACTGATGGCCGCCCTCGAGGTCTTGTGTCTTCGAGAGGTGCAACCCACGCATGCGCCCGCGCTCCTCGTGCGCCTCCGCGCCCAGCAGGCAGAGCTGGTTCGCGCCCGCAGAGCCAACGACGCCAGCCGCGCGACCGCGGCCGACGGAGCCTTCCACCGGTGTTTATGGGAGGCGTCAGGACTCCCGCAGACCACGCAGCTCCTGCAAAACCTCTGGGATCGCGGCGAGTACTACCGGATCATCATGCACGCGCGTCGCGGCGGGTTCGCCCGCGAATCGCTCGTCGAGCACGAGCAGATCCTGAAAGCCCTGGAAGCCCGTGACATCCCGCGCGCGTGCAGGGCCATCGAGCGCCACCGCCTCCAGGCCATGGAACGCCTGGCGAACACTTCGTAACCGACAGGGCTTGCCGAGCGGAGGGGTGCTCACCCGTTCGCACGAGCAAAGTCCAGAATGGCCTTGACAGCCCATCCGCGACAATGATACTTGGACTATGCAAATGTGAAATTGCACATAGTGACACTCCGCTATGGCCACAAAAACTCTCCAATCCCTGGAGCGCGGCATCGATCTCCTCTTCCTCTTCTCGGAAGAGAAGCCAACCCTCTCCCTTGAAGACCTCTCCCAAGCGCTGAAACTGCCCGAAAGCACGGCTTACCGGCTCGCCGCAACCCTCTGCAAGAAGGGCGTGCTCGCCCGGAGCGCCAGCGGGAAGGGGTACGAGCTGCACGCGAGCCTCCTCCGGTTACTGGCTGTCGTGCGGACCCACATTGATATCGGAAGCCTCGCGTTGCCGAGCCTAGAAGCGCTGGCGCGAGAGTCGGGAGAAACCTCGCAGTTGTGCTTGCTGCAAGGCAACGAGGTCGTGTGCGCCGAGGCGGTCTGCAGTACGAATACCATCCGGTTCATGCCGGAAAAGGGCCGACCGGTTCCTCTCCACACCTCTGCGCTGGGGCGTGCCGTGCTCGCCTTTCTGCCCGAAAGTTTCCTGATCAAGTACCTCCGGCGGCCGGGTCTCTCCGCCGTAACACCATACACCGTGACGGAGCCGAGAAAGCTCCGCGCGATTCTGGCGCAAATATGCGCCCAGGGCTGGGCGGTCAGCTTCCAGCAGAATCTCCTGGGGGCCCGGGGTGTGGCCGTGCCGATTTTCGATCATCAGGACCAGGTCATTGCCAGCCTTGGGATCTCGGGTCCACATCCCAGGTTCAGTGATCGGCGCGCGCGCAGTCTCGTCCCGAGCCTGCAGGCCCACGCACAATCGCTCTCTCGGGCTTTGGGCGCAGGCCGTAGGAATGGTGGCGCCGCCGCAATGTTGCGGCGAGCCCGCTGAGACTGGGGGCTGCTGGCTGAAGAACATGCGGAGGACGACATGATGCCCGACGGCTCCACTACGAAATGTCCTGTCGCTGTCGTCGGCGCCGGTACCATGGGGGCGGGGATCGCCCAGATCTTTGCGCAGGCTGGCCACCCCGTCCGTCTGCAGGCGCGGAAGCGCGAGACGTTGGAGGCGGCGCTCCGGCGCATCCGCGTGAACCAGGACGAGCTGGTCCGGCACGAACTGCTCGCCCCGGCGGATGCGGAGGCGGCGTGTGCGCGGATCTCGGTGACCCAGAACCTCCAGGAGGCCCTGGCGGGCGCGGCCTTCGTCAGCGAGAACGTCCCCGAGCGGTTGGACGTCAAGCAGCCGCTCTTTGCCGAGTTGGACCGGCTGGCCCCGCCCGAGACAATCCTGTCCACCAACACTTCCAGCCTCCCTATCACCCAGGTCGCCCGAGATACGAAATACCCGGAACGAGTCGTCGGCTTTCATTGGTTCAATCCACCGCACCTGATCCCTCTCGTGGAGGTGATCCGGGGCGAGCGGACGTCGGACGAGGCGATGGACGCAACATATCGCTTGGCCCAGACCATCGGCAAGTCCCCCATCCGGGTACAGAAGGACATCCCGGGCTTCGTCGGGAATCGGCTCCAGCGCTCTCTGGAACGCGAATTCTTTTACCTGGAGCGGATCGGTGCCTGCAGCGGCGCAGACCTGGAGATCGCTCTGAAGCAGGGGCTGGGCTTCCGCTGGTCGGTCGTGGGGCCACTCGAGCACGCGGACCTCGCCGGCGTGGATACGCATGCCGCCACTGTGGCCCTCCTCTTCCCGCTTCTTTCGAACGACACCGCGCCGCCGCCACTGTTCGCGACCCTCGCGGCGCAGGGCCGCCTCGGGGCAAAATCCGGCGGCGGCGTCTACGAGTACGGCCCGGGCGATGTCGAGCGCATCCTGGCCCGGCGGAACACGATGCTGATTGACTTCATCAAGGTGCTGAAGAAACACCCATCGCTCCGCGACCCGTCCGAGTAGGCCGGGAATCGTGCGAGACTGCGAAGCGCACGGCTGCAGCAGGGGAATCTGGTCCGGCAAGCTGGAGTTTCAGAACCTCATGAGTTTGGAAGGGAGGGATGGTGACGCAAGGGCGAATCCCACAGTGAGTGTACTTGGTGAGAACAGGGCGTAGAGACAGGAGGGCAATCATGAAAAAGGTTCTCGTGTTGATGATGTTGTTGGCCGTGTTCGCGGTCGGCGCGCTCCCGAACATTGCGAGCGCCGGCGCGGCGGCAGCCCCAGACAAGTCATGGGAAGACGCCAAGGCCGTCAAGATCGGCGTCGCGCTGTACCTGACCGGGCCGGGCGCCCAGATGGGCATCGACTCTCGACGCGGGCACGATATTGCCATCAAGGAAGCCGGCGGCAAGATCAACGGGAAGCCGATCGAGCTGGTCGTGTACGACGAAAAGGGCAACCCGGCCGAGGCGATGAAGGCCGTCACCCGGCTGGTCAACCAGGACAAGGTGCACGCGATCTACGGGCCGCAGCTGAGCAACTCCATCTTTGCGGTCGGCCCGACCATAGAAGCGGCGAAGGTTCCGTTGATGGGCGGCGCGGTTGGTGCCACGTGGACTCGTCAGGGGTGGACGTATATCTTCCGGCCGGTGGTCAACACCTACTACACGAACTTGGAGTCCCTGAAGCTCTTCAAGAGACTGAATGCGAAGAAGGTTGCCTTCTTCCATATCAACGATGAATTCGGCATCGGCTCCACGAAAGATATGGCCGAATTGCTGGAGAAGGCCGGCGGGTACGAAATCGTCGCACGTGAGACGCACAAGGCGGGCGATCAGGATTTCACCGGTCAGTGCGCGAAGATCGTCCAGTCGGGTGCCGATGTCGTCTTCGTGGTCGTGCTGTCCAATGACGCGGGGCCGGTCATGAAGCAATTGCGGAAAGCCGGATTCAACAAGCCGGTGATCGGTGACACCTCGTTCTCGGCCAAGCCCGTGCGCGAGATCGCCGGCAGTGCCGCAAACGGCGTGTACTTCACCGCACCGTACATCCTGCCCGACACCAAGGACGACATCAAGAACTTCAAGAATCCCCTGCTCCAAAAGTACTTGGAGACCTATTTCGCGAACTACAAAGAAGCGCCGATGAGCGAGAACACCTATCGCGCCTATGACGGCATGAAGATCCTCATGAAGGCGTTTGCGAATGCGAAGTCGGTCGAGGGACCCAAGGTCCGCGACGCCATTGAAAACATTGACGATTACGAAGGGCTGGGCGGAAAGTTCAATTTCAAGGGGGCCAAGGGCGATGGCATCAAGATCTCCAGCTTCTTCGTCATCCAAGAAGGCAAGGTGATGGAGCTCGCGCCATAGCCCATGAAATGTCAGGTTGTCGACGGGATCTCGACTACACTTGTCAGCATGCATCTGTGGTAACTCGGCTCGAAGCCAGACCTGCCACCGGCGCGTCCGTGCCGGTGGCAGGTCGGCACCGCTGACGCCCATAATCGGCTCGCGCCTTCTGGGAGGAAGCTGAAAATCAGTTTTCTTTCAGGCTGCTCAAAAAGGCCCAGATGCAAGGCGCGGCGCGATCCGCGGGGTACCCACCGCAGGCGGGTCGGAGGCGTACTTAGCGCGTACGTCGCAGCGCCGCGCCGGGTACCCATTCCGATGGGTGGCCGCAACGCGGCAGATGGGCCTCTTTCAGCAGCCTGCTAGATCTGGTCAGCGATATTGGGAGATGCAGACGCTATGTTTATTCAGTTGCTGATCGGTGCCATCATGCTCGGCGGGATTTATGGCCTGCTGGGCCTGGGGTACGGAATCATCTACAAGACGTCGGGGCTGCTCACCTTCGCCCAGGGTGAGGTCCTGATGATCGGCGCGTTCCTGGGGTACACATTTTTCAAGCTATTCCACATGCCGTTCCTCGTGGCGCTGCTGGCGACCGTGGTGATTATGTTCGTGTTTGGTTTCGTCTTCGAAAAAACCATTATCCGCACGATTCTTGGCGGCGGCGGGTCCGCGATTCATGTGGTCCTTGCGACCATCGGCATCTCGATCGCCCTGCAGAACCTTGCAGCCATTATTTGGACAAGTGAGATCCAGCAGTTCCCTCCCATTTTCAAAGTCGAATATCTTGAATTTGGTACGGTCAAGGTGGCTCCTGAGTCTATTTCGGGAATTGTCGTCGCCTTGGCGTCCATGGTGCTCCTGCATCTGTTCATGAATTACACCAAGATCGGGACGGCCATGCGGGCGGCTGCCCAGGACAGCAACGCCGCAAATGTCTGCGGGATCAACGTCTCCTTTTCCAAAGGGTTGAGCTGGGCCATCTCGTCTGCTTTGGCGGCCGTCAGCGGCATCATCATCGGCCCCGTGTACGGCGTATACATGCTGATGGGCGCCTTGATCGGACTGAAAGGCTTTGCCGCCGCCGTCATCGGCGGGTACGGCAATATGTACGGCGCGATCTTGGGCGGAATGATCGTTGGGGTGATCGAAACGATGGCGGCAGGGTACCTGTCGTCGAGCTACAAAGACTTCATCGCGTTCTTTGTGTTCATCGTGTTTCTCGTCATCAAGCCGACCGGGATTTTCAACGAGAAGATTATCGAATCGTAACCCCTCGATGTGGGAGATGACATCTTGGCCCGTTACAAGAATTGGCTCATAGCCCTGGCGTTCATCCTCGTATTCGTGGGGCTCCCCGCGTGGGTGGGGAACAACGCCTACCTGATGCTCATTCTGAGTCTATCAGGCATCTTTGTCATCGCGTCTATCGGGCTCGACCTTCTGTTCGGATATTCCGGCCAGATTTCGATCGGGCAGGCAGCGTTCTATGCGGTGGGCGCATATACGTCTGCCATCCTGACGACCAAGCTCGGGATCAACGTCTGGCTCGCCATGCTCGCCGGTGGCGTGCTCGCGACCGTTTTTGCGGCGCTGGTCGCGCTTCCAATCTGCAAGCTGGTGCACATGTTCCTCGCCCTCGTCACGATCGGGATCGGCGAACTGACCCATCAGGCGATCATCAACCTGCCCGACCTGACGGGGAGCTTCACCGGTGTGCGGGCTATTCCGATGCCCCGCATCGGGGACTATGTCTTCAATGTGTCCAGCTATTACTACATCGTGCTGGCCGTCGTCGTGCTGTCGTTGCTGGTCAAACAGCGTATCGTGGATTCCCGAATTGGACGCGCGTTCATCGCAATTCGCGAGAATACCGACGCCGCGAATGCCATGGGAATCAACGTGACGTACTACAAGGTGGTGGCGTTTGCCTGCAGTGCCGCATTCACCGGCATCGCCGGCGCGCTCTACGCGCACTACATCGGCTTCATCAGCCCGGAGTCATTTACGTTGGATCAGTCGGTCCTGTTCTTGACCGCCGTCCTGTGCGGCGGGATGGGGACGTTTGTCGGTCCGATCATCGGGGCGGTCGTGATTACGGTCATCAATGAAGCCATCCAGGTGTTGGGTTCGTATCAGATGCTGGTGTACGGCATCTTCATCGTGGTCGCGGTCATCTACGTGCCGGAAGGTTTGGTGGGCGTCGTGAAGATGATTCAGCGACATCTGCTGAAGGCGGTGAACCGTGTCGCTGATTAGCGTCGAAAACGTGACGATGAAATTTGGCGGCTTGACTGCCGTGGATCATGTGACCTTGCAGATCAAGCCGCACGATATTTGCGGACTCATCGGCCCGAACGGTGCCGGCAAAACGACGTTGTTCAACGTGATCGCGGGATACTACAAACCGTCTGGTGGAACGATTCACTTTCAGGACCACAGAATTGACGGCCTGCACCCCTACCAGGTCAACAATCTGGGTATCGCCCGGACGTACCAGAATATCAACCTGTTTCGCAGCATGACCGTCCTGGAAAACATCATGGTCGGACGGCATCCGCGGCTATCAGCGGGAATCGCGGGCAGCGTATTCCGGACGCCGGCCCAGCGAAAGGAAGAAAAGGATCTCCGGGACAAGTCCATGGAGATTCTGCACATGGTTGGACTGCAGCATAAAGCCGGAGAAACCTCCAGGAACCTATCCTACGGCGAACAGCGCCGGTTGGAAATCTGCCGCGGCATAGCCAGCGATCCGAAACTCCTCCTCCTGGACGAGCCGGCAGCCGGAATGAACACCAAAGAGAAACAGGAACTGGTCGAATTCATCCGGAAGATCAGGGATTTCGGCATCACCGTCTTGGTGGTGGAACACGATATGAAAGTGGTCATGGGGTTGACCGAATACGTGTTCGTGCTGAACTTCGGCAAATTGATTGCGGAAGGACAACCGGCTGATATCCAAACGAATCCCGAAGTCATCAAGGCGTATCTGGGGGAAGATGTCTGATGCCGAACATTCTGGAAGTCAACAATCTGCTGCACTCTTACGGGAAGATCCGAGCGCTGAAAGGGGTCAATCTGACGATCGGAGAGGGCGAGATCGTCGCATTGATCGGCGCAAACGGCGCGGGAAAGACGACGACGCTCCATTGCATCTCGGGGTTGCTGGGTCACTTCGAAAGCGGCACCGTCACGTTCATGGGAAAGAGCCTGAATGGGATGAAGCCGCACGAAGTCTCAAAATGTGGAATCACCCAGGTGCTGGAAGGCCGGCATATCTTCCCCCACCTGACCATCAAGGAAAACCTGATGATGGGGGCGTACCTGCGCACCGACAAGACTGCGATCGATGGTGACCTCCAGAACATCTACCGTCGCTTTCCCCGGCTGCATGAACGGGAAAAGCAGCTGGGCGGGACGCTGAGCGGCGGCGAACAGCAGATGTTGGCGATTGCGCGCGCCCTGATGGCCAAACCGAAGCTGATCTTGATGGATGAGCCGTCCCTCGGGTTGGCGCCGCTGATCGTGAAAGAAGTGTTTCAGATCATTCGTGAAATCAACAAGGAAGGCATGCCGATCCTGCTGGTTGAGCAGAACTCCAAGGCGGCATTGAGCATCGCCGATCGAGGCTATGTGCTCGAGAGTGGTAAAATCGTTATGTGTGAGAAATGCGAAGACTTGTTGAACAACGAAAACGTGCGAAAGAGTTATCTGGGCGGATAGACGGTTGATCCAGAAGTGTGGTCAAGGAGGGGTGCGTGACTTCCAGAGAACGCCTGCTCGCGAGTGTGCGCCACGAAGAGCCGGATCGCGTTCCGATTGACCTGGGCGGGGGCACCACGGGGATCGAGGTCGAGGCCTACGATCGCCTGAAGGCCTTGCTGGGGTTCAAGAGCCAGACCAGGACCTTCGTGCGCGATCACGTGGAGGTGGACGAACCGATCCTGCACCGATTCGGGATCGATACGCGCTATGTGCGCGTCGGCGCCCCGCGAGGGTACCAGGTGCGCCTCGACCCCGACAATTCCTACCTGGATATCTGGGGAACGCGCTGGCAGAAGCCGCCGTCAAGCCTGTACTGGGACATGGTGGCGCACCCGATTCCCGAGCCGACGATGGAGGCGCTCAAGGCCTACCGCTGGCCCGACCCCCACGATCCGGGCCGCACCGCCGGCATCGCCGACCGGGCGCGCGCGCTCCGGGAGCAAGGCACGTACGCCGTCGTCCTGGACAACACGGGATTCGGCGCCTTCGAGCAGGGCTGGGCGTTGCGGGGCTTCGAGAACTTCTACATGGACATGGTCGCGGAGCCCCAATTCGCTGAGGCATTGATCCAGGGGGTCGCCGACTACCAGGTCGCTCTTTACGACCGGGTGCTGGCCGAAGTCGGACCGTACGTGGACGTCGTCATGGTGGCCGAGGATCTCGGGTCACAAGACGGGCCGCTGATCTCGCCCGAGACGTATCGCAGGATGGTCAAGCCGGCTCAGAAGCGGGTCTGGCAGTTCATCAAGGGCCGGACCGACGCCAAACTGTTCTTGCATAGCTGCGGCTCGGTACGCCGGTTCATTCCGGACCTGATCGAGATCGGTGTGGACATCCTCAATCCGGTCCAGGTGGCCGCGGAGGGCATGAACCCGCGCGAGCTGAAACGGGAGTTCGGCAAAGATCTAAGTTTCTGGGGCGGCGGGTGCGACACCCAGCGCGTGCTCACGTTCGGAACCCCCGATGACGTTGAGCGGGAGGTCCGCCAGCGCATCGCGGCCCTGGGACCGGGCGGCGGGTTTGTATTCAACCAGATCCACAATATTCAGCCTGGGGTCCCGCCAGAAAACGTGGTGCGCATGTTCGAAACCGTTCTCGCCCACGGCGTGTACCCGCTGCGCGGGTGACCGGGGCCGAGTCCGGCGCGGCTCGCGGGGACACGCGGCGGTTAATTGAGGTGATCGTGACCGTCAAAGAGCGCCTTCTCACCGCCATGCGCGGACAGCGGCCGGATCGGGTGCCGTTGACGATCTACGATTGGATGCTGCCGCGCGGCCGCACCGAACGCCTGCTCCGTGAGGCCGGGGTCGGCCTCATTCCCCGGCTTCCGCCCTTCCGCGTCCGCCATCGCGCCGTCGAGGTGATCAGCCGTGAGTACTTCGAGAACGGCCGCAAGCGCATCCAGCGGACGCTCCGGACGCCTGTCGGTGAGGCCTCGCAGGTCCTCGAGCCCGAGTCGGCGTACGATACCTCGACCTGGATCCGCGAGCACTTCATCAAAACACCCGATGATTACCGCGTGATGGAGTTCTACTACCAGGACATGCTGTTCCAGGACAATCATGACGCCTTCCGGGAGGCGCAGCGGCGCGTGGGGGAGGACGGGCTGGTGCTCGCGCGAATCCCGCGGACGCCGCTCCAAGAAATGCTGTACCAGATAATGGGGCTTGATCGGTTCGCATCCGACTACCAGGAGCGGCGGGACCTGTTCGACTCCCTTTTCGCCGTGATGGCGAAGCGGTACGCAGAAATCTACGATCTGGCGGCTGCTTCTCCGGCCGAGATCGTCTGGTGCGCGGACAACATATACAGCGACATGATCGGCCCCGAGCGGTTCCAGCGGTACATTGCGCCCGAATATGCGACCATCAGCGCAGCGATTCGGGGCACCGAGAAGCTGCTGGCCGTGCACATGGACGGAACGCTCCGATCTCTCTCCGTCGAAATCGGTGCGGCCGAGTGCCACATCATCGAGGCCATGACGCCGCCCCCAATGGGCGACTTTTCCGTTCGGGAAGCGCGCACCGCGTGGCCGAAGAAGGCCCTCTGGCTCAATTTCACAAGCTCCATGCATATCGAACCGCCGGACGTCATCGCCGAGCACACGCGCAGCCTGCTGGCCGAAGCGGGCACGACGCGCGGCTTCGCTATCGGCGTGACCGAGGATGCCCCGGTACCGGCCCTCGAAGCCAGCTTGGGCGTGATCGCCCGCGTGCTCAAAGAGCACGGCGCCGGGCCATGACACGCGTCCGCCGCAGGGTGATGTTCCTCGCCAAGACCAAGACGCCGAACAAGATGAAAGAAGAGCGGGACATTCGCTTCCGCCGAACTCGAGGCCGACATCGATTGCGATTAGCGACTCCTCGCCGTGTGATCTCCTGCAGCTCGTCTTTGAAAGCCTGCAATGCACCGCACGTCATGTTGAAGAAGTATCCGCCACTGCGGGCGCCTGGCACCCGCGGCGCATAGCCGGTTGCCCCACCAGAACACTCGGGGCCCGGATCATCCGCATAGACGACCTGTCGGTCCGAGACAACCTTCGAATAAGGGTATCTGCCCCGGACAACCGAACACTTCTGCGTGCGCTCCTCAGGCGCCGCCTGATAGGATGCGTCCAACTGGCTGTCCTCCCGAACCCTCATCGTGTGTCTGCCCACTGAGAGGAGCAAACGATGCAAACTACGCTGTGGCTGATCCTGGGTGTCTGTGTCGCCATGATGGGAACCGGAGGCGCCGCGACGGCTGCCGACTTTCCGAACAAGCCCATCCAGCTCGTCGTCCCCTACGCGGCCGGTGGATCCACCGATCTCCTGGCCCGCGCCGTAGGTCAGGTGGCCCCGAAGCACTTTCCGGTCCCGGTGGTCGTGGTGAACAAGGCTGGCGGCGGCGGGATTCCGGGACGGGTAGACGTCGTCCGCGCCAGGCCGGATGGGTACAACGTCCTCTTTGGTTACGGTTCGGGCGAGGACATTGTCGTCCCCCATCAGCGGCAACTCCCCTTCGACGTCTTCAAGGACTGGGAGCCGGTCTGCCGAATCTCCGTCCACTCAGTGGTCATGGTGGTGCCTGCCACTTCGCCGCACAAGACCGCTCAGGAATTCGTGGCCTGGGCGAAAACCAAGGACAACGTGGTGGGAGCCGTCGGCACCAAGGGCGGCGCGGCGGATATCAGCATGCACGCGTTCGCCACGGCCGGGGGGTTCAAGCTGACCACCGTTCCCGGGTCCGGAGGCGGTGAAGCGGTCACTCGCCTGGTGGGCGGCCATGCCGACATGGGCGGCTTCCATCCCAGCGAGGTCTTACCGCACATCAAGGCGGGGCGGCTGCGGGCCATCGGTGTGGCCCTCGACAAGCGCGACCCCTCGATCGAAACGCCGACGCTCCGGGAGGCTGGATTCGACGTGGTGACGGCGGGTTCGGTCAAAGGCATGGCCGTGGCCAAGGGGACCCCGAAAGAGGTCATCACGTACTTGGCCGAGAAATGCAAAGCGGTCACCGAGGATCCGGACTTCGCCAAGGTCATGAAGGATCTGGGGCAGCCCATCAACTTCCAGGGGCCGGAGGAGTACCGAACATGGCTGAAGCAAGCTTCGGACACCTACGCAACGCTCCTGAAGACGCTGGGGATCGAAACGAAATAGTCTTCACCAAACCAAAAAAGGAGAGTGCCGATGCCAGGCGTTGATGACGGAATCCGGTTTCCCGCACCGAAGCTGCGGGTGTGGACGGAGCAGGTGTTCCAGAAGGTCGGCGTGAGCAAGGAGGATGCGGTCCTCCTCACCGACTCCTTGATCGAGGCCAATCTCCGCGGCGTGGACACGCACGGCATCACCCGGATGCTCTGCGTGTACGTGAAGCGGATGCAGGTGGGCGTGGTCAATCCCAAGACGGAGCTGAAGGTGCTTCGAGAACATCCGTCTACCGCCCTGATCGACTGTCGAGAACGGTATCGGCCAGGTCGCGTCGAACCACGCCATGCGGATGACGATCGAGAAGGCGAAGAAGACAGGTGTCGCCTTTGTCGCCACCACCCATTCCAACCACTACGGCGCCGCGGCCTACTGGGCCATGATGGCGCTCCAGCACGGGATGATCGGCTTCTGTTCCACCAACGCGCCGGCCACCGTCGCGCCCACCGGCGGGCGGACCGCCATGCTCGGCACCAACCCCTTCGCCATCGCCATCCCGGCCGGCCAGGAGCAGCCGATGGTCCTGGACCTGGCCACCACGGTGGTGGCGCGCGGCCGCGTCCTGCTCTACGCCAAGCAGAACAAGCCGTTGGAGCCCGGCTGGGCCTTCGACGCGCAGGGCCGCCCGACCACCGACGCGCAGGCCGCCCTCAAGGGACTCCTGGCCCCCATCGGCGGTTACAAGGGGTACGGCATCGCCCTGGCGATTGACATGCTCTGCGGTGTGATGACCGGCTCCAGCTACGGGACGCACTTCCCCGGATTCCTGGCCGACAACCTGAAGGATCCGACGGACGTGGGCAGCGTCTTTGCCGCCGTCAACGTCGAGAGCTTCATGGACCTGCCCGACTTCACCGCCGGGATGGACAAGGCCATCCGCGAGATCAAGACCTGCGAGAAAGCCGAGGGCGTGAAGCGGATCTACATCCCGGGCGAGATCGAGCTGGAGACCAAGGCCGACCGGTTGAAGAACGGGATCCCGATTCCGGATGCGGTGGTGAAGGACTTCACGACGTTGGGGAAAGAGCTAGCGGTGGCGTTCCCGATTGCCTAACCCACATTCTTCGCGAACAGGACTCGAATCCAGCGGGCGAGACCCCCTCCTGCGATTGTTCCTTGGAACTTCGTCATTGGTCATTAGACCCGGCTTATTCACGAACCCTTCGTGAATAAGCCGGGCTAGTGTCCTGTCCCAAAGATTCGCCGCATAAGTGAGGGCCTCAGTTCCATCCCGAAGACGCTGCACCCGCGGCGCGGCCGGGTCCGGCACGGAGGTCACCGTTCTGTGGTGGCCGACCCGGACCAAGGCCGCGCGGTTCTCGACGAGGTGCCAGGCGTCGGAGGGATGGAACTGAGGCCCGGCAAATTGTCAACGAACTTCGGGGACAGGACACTAGCGGGTCACACGTACAGGGAAACCGGCAACCGCCTGACCGAATCACCGGGCGCCAACGAGAGGCAGGTTCATGCGCGTTCAAGCAGAGGTGGTGGCAATCGGCTCGGAGCTCCTCCTCGGGCAGATCATTGACACGAACACGGCATTCATCGCAAAGCGTCTGGCGGAAATCGGCGTCGAGGTGGCCCGGACCGCCACCGTGGGGGATTCGCTCGAGCGGATGGAGGGCGTGCTCCGGGACGCGATCCGGCGGTCGCAGATCGTCATCACCACGGGCGGGATCGGCCCCACGGAGGATGACCTTACGCGCGAGGCGATTGCCAACGTGACTGGGCGACCATTGACGTTTCAGCCGCACCTCATGGAGCAGATCAGGGCCCTCATCGAGCGACGAGGGTTCAAGATGGCCGAGAACAACCGTGTCCAGGCGTTCATCCCCGAGGGGTCGATCCCGATTGAGAACCCCAAAGGAACTGCCCCGGGCTTTATCGTGGAAGGAGACGGGTACTGTACCGCCACGCTCCCCGGCGTCCCATCGGAAATGTATTTCCTCCTGGACGCGACCGTGGTTCCCTATCTCCGCACGCGTTTCGGTCTGACGCGAGAGGTCCTGCGATACAAGGTCCTCCGCGTCTGCGGACTCGGCGAGAGTGCCATCGGACTCCAGATCAAGGATCTGATGAAGGAGAGCAAAAACCCCATCGTGGGGACGCTCGCAGCCATCGGCGACGTCCGCATCCGGATTGCCGCACGCGCGGACAGCCCCGAGGAGGCCGACGGCCTGATCGGCGCCATGGAGACCGAGATCCGTCGGCGCCTCGGCATCCTGATTTACGGCGTGGACGATGAGACCCTTCAGGGAAACACGGCGGCTCTTCTGGCGCAGATTGCCAACCGTCTGGCCATCGTGGAGACGCTCACGGGCGGCGCCATCGCCCATCGGTTTGCGGGAACGGGCAGCCCGGTATTTTCCCAGGGCCTCGTCCTTCCCGGCGTGGAGGCGCAGCAGGGGTTCTTGGGGTGCTCGCCGAACGAATACGACGTGCTCGCGAAGGAGCCTGCTCGTCTCGCCGCTGCGCTGGCCGACACGGCGCGATCCCGATTTAGCGTCGATGTCGCCCTGGCGAACGTCGGGGTTTTCCGGCCCGAGGAGGGCAGGCCCGAACACAAGGGTGAGAGCCACACCGCGCTGGCGACGGCCAACGGCCCCATTTCCAATGCGCAACCACTCGGCGGCGAGCTGCCCATGGTCCGCGAACGGGCCACGATCCTCGCCATCGACCTCCTGAGGAAATCTCTCTTGGCAGGATAGTCGCTTGGGGACGTGATCGGCAACTCGGTGTGCGCGGCCGACGGCCCTGTGGGGGCATTCACCGGGCTCGCCCTTGAAGCCCGCCGGTGCATCTGCTATCCTCCTCCCCATCATGGGCAACGAAATGCTGGAAAAGGTGCGCGACGCCGCAGCGCGCGCGTTTTCGGGTGGACCCGTCCTGGTCGCGTATGCCTTTGGAAGCCGAGTGTCCGGCCGCCCCACGCAAGAAAGCGACCTGGACGTTGGATACTATCTGAGCGGTCACCGGCGCGGCGAAACCTTGCCTCTCGGCGAGGAAATGCGGCTCGCCGCCGAATTGTCCGCCGTCGTCGGCTGTGAGGTGGACCTACGGAACCTTGCCGATGCACCATTGGATCTCAGGGGCCGAATCCTGGAAGAGGGCGTCAGGATCTTTTCCGCGAACGACGGGGAGCGGGTTGCCCTGGAACGGGAACTCCTCGGGCGATACCACGACTATAAGGAAGAATACCTCCGAATGTACGAAATCCGGCTGCGGCGAGTGGCGGCCAAGGGGTTATGACGTGGTCGACGCTGCGACATTGACTTCCATGCTGTCCAATCTGCGACAGTACGTCGCAGTCCTCGAAGGGTTGGCGGCTGTTCCAAAGGAGGCGTTCCTCACACAGCCCGACAGAATCGGTAACGCCAAGTACCACTTCGTGATCGCCATCGAGAGTTGTATTGATATAGCCAACCACATCATTGCCTCAGAGAATTTCCGCTTCCCCAAAGACAACGCGGACAGCTTCGCGGTCCTGATCGAGGAAGGGATCTTGCCGGAGGCGCTCCGCGAATCGCTCCGGGACATGGCCCGGTTCCGCAATAGGCTCGTCCACATCTACTGGAAAGTGGACGACGCGCGCGTCCATGAGTACCTTGAGACCGCGCTGGAAGATTTTCATGCGTTCGCTCGCGCCGTGGCGGAGCACCCGTGGAGCTAAGCCGTTGTCAAAGAATAAATTGAGCGGAGACATTCCGAAACGGCAGAAGGAGCCGTAACGAAATAGAAAGAGATGTATAGGTTATTTCGTAACGGCTCCTAAGGGAGGTGAGGTGACGGCACTCGTCCTTTTTCGGTCGCGCCGATCCATCTGTCGGCCACCCTGCGGGCCCGCCGGAGCCGACCGCACCGAGGGGCAATGAATCGACGACGCAGCGGGCTCTCCAGACGGCCTGTGTGCCGGGACGGGCCCCGGGCCGAGGTTGGCTAGCACCAGACGGATCGGATATGGATCTGGCCACCGCGCGTGGATTACGGGGTCGTGACTGACCGGAAGACCGTCACCTTGTGGGTAGCTCCCGCGGCTTTCTCCTTGCTCGTCGCGCAGACGATGCCATAGCAGTTGTTCTCCCTGGACACCGATCTCACTGCAGGCTCTATCCGCCCCGAAACACGCCGCAAAATCTTCGCAGCTTCGTTACATGAGAAGGCTCGGTAGCCACGTCACGAACCCCGGGAAGATGGTGATGAGGACGAGAACGGCCGTGATGTAAATCAGGCAGGGCGCGACCGCTGACGCCACACGCCCCACCGGCAACCCCGTGATGGCCGAGAGCAGAAAGAGACACTCGCCGAAGGGCGGCGTGAGCAAGCCGATCATCAGCGCCAGCGTCATCACCACACCGAAATGCAGCGTCGAGATCTCGTACGCCTTTAGAATCGGGAGAAACACCGGCAGGATCATGATCATGATCGCCAGCGGCTCGATGAAACACCCCAAGATGAGCAGAATCAGATTCATCAGGAAGAGCATGATCAGGGGATTCTTGGTGAGCGAAGTCATGTACTCCACCAGAAGCGTGGCGAGTCCCTCGTTCGTGATCATCCAGGACCAGAGAGCCGCCATCCCCATGATGAACACCACGACACCCGTGAGGACGGCCGTGTCGAAGAACGCCTTGAAGCAGTCCTTCCAGCTCATGGCCTTGTAAATGAACTTCCCCAGGATGAACGCATACAAACAGGCCACGGCTGCCGCCTCCGTCGGCGTGAAGAATCCACCCACGATGCCGCCCAGGATGATCAGCGGAGTCAAGATCGGCAGGAAGACGCGACGGCAGTGGACCAGGATCTCCCACATGGTGGGCCGCGGCGTGACAGGGTAATTCCGCTTCCTGGCCACGATGTAGATGTAGACCATGAGCGAGACCCCGACGAGCACTCCCGGGATGGCACCCCCCAGGAAAAGCTTTCCCACCGACTCTCGGGCGATTGCCCCGTACAGGACCAGGGGAATGCTGGGCGGGATGATGGGTCCGATGATGGATGCAGACGCCGTGATGGCCGCTGTGAAATCGTCGTCGTAGCCCCCGCGCCGCATCATCTTGACCGCGACGACGCCGATCCCGCCGGCATCGGCCAGGGCCGAGCCCGACATTCCGGCCACGATCATGTTGGCCACGACATTGACATGGGCAAGTCCGCCGGGCAGATGACCGACCAGGTCCCGGCTGAAATCGATGATCCGGTTCGAGACATCGCCCTTATCCATCATGTAGGCGGCCAGTATGAAGAGGGGGATGGCCGAGAGGATGAAGCTATCGGTGGAAGTCGTCAGGACGTGGCCGAGTGCGGCCAGGGGGATATCCTTCACGATGATGTAGATCGTCGAGATCATGAGGAGCACGAAGCTCACCGGAATGTTGCACGCCAGGAGGAGCAGGAAGAGGACAACCAGCCAGCCGATCAGCATGCGCGTTCTCCCGAGGGGGGCGAAGTGGGCACGGCCGCACATCCGTGCCGAGCGTTTGGTACAAGGACACAGGATCGCATCACGCAGACCGGCTCAGACCGCACCCCGCGGGGTCCCCGTCGGTTCAGCGGGCCCACCTCCCGACCGGGCGACCCCGACGGCCTCCACGACCTGGACCACGCCGTAGAAGCACAAGAGGACAGACCCGATGAAGATCGGGAAATAGTACACCCAGATGGGGAGCTGGAGGGTCGGCGTGACCCCTTTCGCCTTCTGCAGCACCTGGATTCCCGAGTACGCCAGCGTGGCGAGAAACGGAAGCACGAGGCATCGTGCGAACACGTCAACCCATTTCTCCACATGAGCGGGGAGCCTGGAGGTGACTATATTGATCGCGATGTGGGCCCGCAGCCGGTACGCCAGGGCCGCGCCGACATACGTCAGGTTGATCAGGCAGTACTGGGCGACCTCCAGATTCCAGGTCAGGGGATAACTCACCGCTTCCCGAAGGAAGACATCGCTGAGGATCGTGAGTACCATGACGACGAGCGCGCCAACGATCCACCACGTCAGCACGGCGTCAGCCAGCTTGGCCATCCTCTCGAGGAGCATGGTCGGCAGGTTCCTTCCTGAAGGTTGCGCTGGCCGCCGGAAGGCAAGACGGCCTCGTGGCCGGAGCAAGAGCGCCAGACGCCCACACCCCGACCCACGAGGCCCTGCGCATCCACCGGCGTCGCGCGGAGAAAAACGGAGCCGATCGCCGTTTACTTACCGATGTTCAATACCCGGTCGTGCCACTTCGCCCACTCGAACTTCGCATACTTCGTGGTGTACCTCTTCTTGATCTCGGAGGCGATCGCGCGGTAAGGATCCAGGCTGGGCGGAACGACGACTTCCATCCCGAGTTTTCTTGAGATCCGCGACGCGGGACTCCTCCAGTTGCTTCTGGAGGTCCATCCGGTACACCGCCATCTCGTTGCTCGCATCCCGCACGATCTTTTGCTGCTCCGGGCTGAGCGCCTCCCACGCCTTCTTGCTCATGGTGAGGATCTCGTTGTTCCACACGTGATTGGTCAAAGCGAGATACTTGGTCACTTCATACCATTTCTGATCGTAGATGGCGGTCGAGGGGTTCTCGGCCGCGTCCGCGAGGCCTTGCTTGAGGGCCATGTAGGTCTCGCTGAACGCGATGGTCACCGGAATACCCCCGAGCACCCGGGCGTTTTCCTGGGCCAGCTCGGAGGGCGGGGTCCGAATCTTCATGTTCTTGGCATCGGCCGGCGAGCGCACGAGCTTCTTGCTGACCAGCAGCCGCCGTCCGTAGATCCAGATGGACAGCGTCTTGACGCCCACCTCTTTCTCGATGATGGCAGCCATCTCCGGGAAGATGGGGTTCTTCAGCATCGCCGCGTAGTGGGCCCAATCGCGGAACGTGAAGGGGAAGTCGAAGACGCCTGCAATGGGGTACAGGTCGGCCACATACGCGGCGTCGTTCAGGGAGATGTCGATCGTCCCGAGGACGGCGCCTTCGAGGCACGCCTTTTCGCTGCCGAGCTGCTCGTTCGGGAAGATCTTGATCTCGACTTTTCCGCCGGTCTTCTGGGCGATCGTCTCGACCCACTTCTTGGCCGCGATGTCGGTCGGATTGTCCACCGGGCTCGAATGCGCCATCCGCAGGATGACTTTCCCGTCCGGCCCCTTCTCCACCGCCGCTGCCATGCCGCCGACGAGGAACAGGGAGAATAGGGCGGTCACGCTCACCAGAACCATTCTGCGTCTCATCTGTGCCCTCCTTTGGAAGTGGTTGAAGCCACGCGCTATCCAATACCGGCCCCACGCTCACGCAAAAAAACGAAACCCCCTGGAGATCACCCCCAGAGGGTCGCCGCATCGCGTGGTTGCGCCGCCGGTTGCGTGTTGGCTGCCATGTGTATCCCCACGGGAACTGCAGGGAGCTCTCATCAGCGGCGTTGACGGTATCTGAGAGCAGGGCGCAGCGTCAAGGCAAAAGCGTCGTCGCCCGTCGTGGATGTGCGCTATACTGCCTTTCGATACTCCCACACCTCCGGGTTCACGACATGCTCGGGGCGCTCCCCGCGGAGAACGCCGAGAACGGCGTCCACGACCCGGTCGCCCATGCACCGGATGGATTCCCGGGTGTGGGTGCCCATGTGCGGTGTGCCGATGACATTGGGCAGGGATAGCAGCGGGCTTCCTGCCGGTGGCTCGGTCTCGAAGACGTCGGTGGCGTACCCGGCGACCTTCCCCGAGACCAACGCCTCATACATCGCCTTCTCGTTGACCACCTTCCCGCGTGACGTGTTGACGATCCAGACGCCCGACTTCATCAGGGTAATCTCGCGCTCACCGATCAACCCCTCGGTCTCGGGCGTGAGCGGCGCATGCAGGGTGATGATGTCCGATTCGGCGAGCAGGTCTCGGATGCCCACCCGGCGGATGCCGATCTCCCGTGCCGCCTCCTCCGGCCAGACTGGATCGGCGCCGATCAGCTCCACGCCGAATCCCGCGGCGCGCCGGGCCACGTTCTGGCCGATGCGGCCGAGGCCGAGGATCCCCATCGTCTTCCCGGCGAACCCCGCCCCCAGGAAGCGTTCCCAGCGACCGGCCTTGACGCTGCCGCTGGCCTCGGGGATGCGCCGGAGGAGCGCAAGGAGCAGCGCCATGGCAAGATCGGCGACCGCCTGATCGTTGGCGCTGGGGGCAGTTGTGACCACGATCCCGCGCTCCGTGGCCGCCGCGATGTCGATGTTGTCCACGCCCACGCCGTGCTTGGCGATGATGCGCAGCCGCGGCGCCTGGTCCAAGAGGGCGGGGCCGATCGGGTGAAAGGCCACGATCCAGGCGTCGGCCTCGGCCAGCTTCGCCAGCAGGTCAGACTCGGGCAGGCCGCTCCCTTCGCGCCACTCCAGGATGCGGACACCCCTCCCGCTGCAGCCGCTCCAGCGGCTCGCGGACCTCCTTCCCGAAGGATCGGGTCGTCACCAAGACCGTCGGTTGCGTCATGGTCGGTGTCCCAGGCGTACCAAGGTGCGCCCGCCTAGTGGCCAAGCGCTCTTCCCTTCTTCCGCCGACTCACGCCTTCAACAGGGTCGGCAACCAGGTGATGAGCGGAGGGAAGAAAGTGATCAGGAACAGGATCAGAATCAAGACAATCAGGAACGGCCAGATCTGTCGGATCACCTGGACCAGCGGCAGCTTGGCCACGCCCGTGGCGATATACAGGCAGTTGCCCACCGGCGGGGTGATCAAGCCGATGGCCAGATTGACGGTCATCACCACGCCGAAGTAGATGGGGTCGATGCCGTACTGCTTGCTCACCGGATAGAGGATCGGGGCCAGGATCAGGAGGGCCGGCGTGAGATCCATGACGCAGCCCACGACCAGCAGGAAGACATTGACGATCAGCATGAAGATCAGGGGATCCCGCGTGAGTCCGGCCAGGAAGGCGGCGATCATCTGGGGGACCCGCTCGCTGTTCAGGAACCAGGCCACGCCGGAGGCCGTGGCGGCGATGAACATGATCAAGGACGAGGTGGTCGCCGCGTTGACCAGCGACCGGTAGATAGCCTTGAGGGTCAGTTCCCGGTAGATGAACTTTCCCACGGCGAAGGCGTACACCACGGCCACCACCGAGGCCTCCGTCAGGGTGAACACCCCGCCCAGGATGCCGCCGATGATCACCACCGGGTACAAGGTCGCCCAGATGGTTACCCGGAACCGCCGCCAGATCTCTCCGAGCGACACCCGCGGCTCGGCCGGGTACCCGCGCTTCACGGACTGATAGTAGGAGACGCCCATCAGGGAGAGCCCGATCATGATCCCCGGGATCACCCCGCCCATGAAGAGGCTGAGGACCGAGATGCTGGCGATCATCCCCAGCAGGATCATGGGGATGCTGGGGGGAATGATGATCCCCATCACCGAGGACGCCGCGGTGAGGGCCGCCGAGAAATCGGCGGCGTACCCGCGCGCCACCATGGTGGGAATGAAGAAGGAGCTGGTCAGGGCCGCGTCGGCCACCGAGGAGCCCGAGAGCCCGGCCAGCATCATGTTGGTACCCACATTCACCAGACCCAGGCCGCCGCGGATCCAGCCCACCAGAGAGTTGATGAAATCGATGAGCCGCTTCGCGATGCCGCCGAAGCTCATCAGCTCCGCGGCCAGCATGAAGAAGGGGATGGCCATCAGCGTGAAGTTGTCGGCGCCGATGATCATCTGCTGCGACACGATTAATAGCGGCAGGGACGACTTGAAGACCACCAGGACTACCATTGTCGTGCCCAGCGAGATACCGATCGGCAGCCCCAGGGCCAAGAACACGAAGAATATACCCAGGAAGATGATCAATGAATCCATGCGGGCTACTCTCTCCTCAAGGTCTTGATGGAGGCGGCCAGTCTGCTGAGGGCCTCGATGCCCATGAGGACTGCGGCCAGCGGGCCGATCAGGTACACCAACCCCATGGAGAACCCGGTGGCGGGCGACATGTAGTCTAGGTTCGCCTGGATGAGATGCACGCCGCCCACCACCCACACCCCCAGGAAGGCGAGGATGATAAAGCCGTTGACGACCTCGATGAGGCTGCGGGTGCGGGGCGAGAAGCGCGCCACGACCATGTCCATCCCGAGGTGCAGCCCCTTCATGAGCCCGAAGCTGGCCCCGACGAACGTCAGCCAGACGAACAGGAACCGGGCGACCTCTTCGGCCCAGGTGATGGCGGAGTTGAACGCATAGCGCGCCACCACGTTTCCGAAGACGAGCCCCACCATGATGGTGAGGATGGTCACCATGATCACTTCCAGGATCCGCGACAGGACACCCTTCGCGGTCATGTGCACCCCCATCTCTGGCCGGACGGCGACCCAGCGGGGCGCCCGCCCGTGTGGGGTCCGAGCGCCTCGCTGCAGGCCGATCAGCCGGAAGGCCTTATTTCACCGCCTGGATCTTCGTGATGATCTCCGTCGCCGGGGCATAACCCTTCGCGTAGTTGTCCCGCACCACCTTGGTGGCGTCCTCGAACGGCTTGCGATCGGGGGTGCTGATCTGCAGCCCCTTGTCCTGCAGCTTCTTCATCACATCCTTCTCGTCGTCCTGCAGCAGCTTGAACTCGTAGGCCGCGGTTTCCCGAGCCGCCTTGGCGAGGACGTCCTGGTACTCCTTGGGCATGCTCTGGTAGAGCTTGTCGTTGATCGAGACCCCGTTGTAGCTGAAGAGGTGGTAGCTCACCGTCACGTACTTCTGCACCTCCCACCAGCCGGAGGCCCACAGCGTGGAGAAGGGATTCTCCTGCCCGTCCATGACCCCTTGCTTGAGCGCGTTGAACACCTCGGGCATGCCCATGGTCACGACGTTAAAGCCCAACGCCTTGCCCGTCTCCACGTACACCTTGTTCTCGGGCATGCGCAGCCGCATCCCCGGGATATCCTTGAGGGAGTTGATGGGCCGCTTAGAGTTGGAGATCACCCGGAAGCCGTTGGCCATCCAGCCCAGGACCCGGACGCCGGCCTTCTGGTACTCGGCCACGAACTCGTCGCCGATGGGCCCGTTCAGCGTCTTCTGGACGTGGTCGTAATCCCGGAACACATAGGGCAGCTCCAGGATGCCGATCTTCGGGTACGAGGCCGTGAGGATGCCGCCCGTGATGGCCATCTCGATGGTGCCAATCCGTACCCCTTCCGTGAATTCCCGCTCGCCGCCGAGCTGGCTGCTGTCGTAAAGGAACCCCTCGACCTTGCCGCCGGTCCCTTCCTTGATCGCCGGCAAGAACTTCTCCTTCAGGGCGATGTTTACCGGATGGCCCGGCGCGTACCAGTTGGCGATCTTGAGTTTGTAGGTCTCCCCGGCCTGGGCCGTCGGAGTGCCGACTGCAAGCAGGCAGATGGCAGCAAGCACCATTGTTGTCACAAGGATTCCGCCCCATCGCTTCATGGTTCCACCTCCGGTTGTTGGGTTTACGCCACGTCCGTTTCTCACCACTGCATACGACGACCGCCTCAGTCGCGAATGGTCTTCACCGCGGCCAGCAGCCGTGCTGCCCGGCCGAGGTAGTCTCGGTAGACTGCCCGCTGCCTTGCATCCGGCTCCACCACACGCGCCGGGCGGACCAGCTCCCGCGCCACACCCAGGTCGGGCGCCATGCCCAGAGCGACCCAGGCCAGGACCGCCGCGCCGAGGGAGGAGCCCTCGGGCGACTCCGGCACCAGGATCCGGGTCCCCCACATGTCCGCCGCAATCTGGAGCCACGTGGACGAGCCCAGGAGTCCGCCCGTCACCCGGACCTCCTCGATGGGCTCGACCGCGTCCGCAAGGGCCTCCGCCACACGGGCCAGGGAGAGGGCAATGCCCTCGTAGACCGCCCTGGCCAGGTGCCCGCGCCCATGGCGAAGCGTGAGCCCCCAGAAGCCTCCCGTCGTCTCGGGGTCCCAGACGGGGCACTGCTCGCCGGACAGGTACGGGAAAAAGATCAGGCCTTCCGCGCCCGGCGGCACCTGGGCCGCCAGGTCGTTGAGGGCGGCGTGCAGCTCGACGCCCGGCGGACCGTCCGCCGCTTCCGCGTCCGCGCACTGACGGACGAACCAGTCGTAGACGATCCCGCCGCTACTCACGATGCCGCCGATCACCCACCAGCGTTCGTCCAGGGCGTAGGTCCAGAGCCGCTCCTGTGGGTCGACCGTCGGCGCCTCGATCAGGTACCGACAGGCCGCGCTCGTCCCGACGTTGACCGCAGCGATTCCACGGCCCACGGCGCCGACGCCGACGCTGGACAGAACGCCGTCTCCCGCGCCGATCACGCAGGGGATGCCCTGCGGCAAGCCGGTGCGTTCCAGAGCCTCCGGCAACCAGCGGGTGAATGTCCGGTAGGGAGAGACGGGGGTCGAGAGGTGCGCCCGGCCGATGCCGGCGGCGTCCAGCGCCTCCGGAGACCAGTCCCGTCGGCGGATATCGAAGAGGCCCGTGGACGAGGCCATCGACCAGTCCACCACGTATTCGCCGAAGAGGCGGCGGAAGACGTATTCCTTGATGGAGAGAAAACGAACCGGCTGAGCGGGAAGATCGGCCTGTCGAAGCCAGGCGATCTTGGAGAGCGGGTAGATGGCATCCAGCGGGCAGCCGGTGGCCCGGTAGATCCGGCGCCCCGCGTCAGACCGCCGCAGGCGATCGGCGATGGCCGCGCTGCGACGGTCCGACCAGGTGAGATAGGGCGACAGGGGCCGATCGTCGGACGCGACCGGCATGGTGCTGTACCACTGGGCGCTGAAGGCCACCGCGTCCACCGAGCGGCCCGGTGGCCGGTTCTGATAGGCCTCGCGGATGGCCTCCAGAACGGCGGGATAGACCGCCTCCGGATCCTGCTCGGCCCAATCCGGCCGGGGCGTGAGCATGGCGTAAGCGCGGCGGGCAAGGGACAAGATCCGACCCTGGCCGTCGAAGAGCACGGCCTTCGTCGCCGACGTCCCGATGTCCACCGCCAGCACGTTTCCGCGCTCAGCCATCCGGCAGCCTCGCAGTCAGCCATCTCCTACTGGCAGAGTACCGTCTTTCCCCGGGCTGCTCAAAAAGGTCCAGATGCAAGGCGGCACACCGCAGCCCGAGCGAGGCGTACTGGAGGTACGTCGCAGCGAGTGGCGAGGTGGGCGGGGTACCCGTCCAGAGGATGGGTCCCCGCAGATGGCCGTTTTCAGCAGCCCACCAACGAGGGATCGAAGACCGCCTTGGGCAGCGCGTCGAAGGCTGCGTGGATCTCGGCCGTCTCCTTCTCGTTCAGCCCACGTAACGGGGCTTTCATATCCAGCGGGAACTCCCGGCCGCGCAGCCGCATGATCTCCTTGTAGCCGGCCAGGTATGGTCCGATCTTCAGGACCCCGCGGAGCTGGTTCACCAGGAGCTGGAGCTTCCGCGCCCGCTCGTACTGCTTTGCTACCACAGCGTCATAGAGGGCCACCATCAGCTCGGGGAAGGGATTTGCCACCGCCGAGACGACGCCCACCCCGCCAACCATCATGGCGGGATAGACCAGCCCGTCTGTCCCGATGATGCACTCGAAGCCTTCGCCTCCGACCTCCACGTATTCCTGGAACAGGATCAGGTCTTTGCTGGAGTCCTTGATCCCCACGATGTTCTTGACCTTCTTGGCAAGCTTTCCCACCAAGGAGGACGAGATGCCGGAGGCCGAGCGACCCGGGTTGTTGTACAGATAGACGGGGAGCCCGGGGACGGCGGCGGCGATCTCCGTGAAAAAGGCGTCCAGGGCCGGGCCGTCGGACGGGTAGAAGTAGGGGGCGATGACGGAGACGGCATCGCAGCCGGCCTCCCGGGCGTGGCGTGCCAGGTCCAGGCACCCCGTCGTGTTGTTGGTCGTGACCTGGGGCATGACGGGGATACGCCGCTTCACCTGCGCGACGGTGATCTCCGCAACACGCTTCCGCTGCGCATCCGACAGGGCGATGCCTTCGCCCATGGTTCCGCAGGGGAAGATCCCGTGGATGCCTGATTGGACCATCCATTCCAGATGGTCGCGAAGCGCCTCCTCGTGGATCTCTCCGCTCGGGGTGAGCGGGGTATGGAGCGCGACGATGATGCCGTGGGCTTTCATGGATCGGATCTCCAATTCTGTCAGGGACGCTGACGGCCTCCCCCGGCCCGGGGTCCAGTCACGATCCCGGACCGGGGGAGGTCCCGGTGGTTAACGTCGTTGCGTGGCGCTGGAAGTGTTAGCCAGCTACTTCCGCGTCGCCTCGATCGCCTTGAAGAGGCTGTCCACGTATTCCTTGCCGATCTCCTTCTCCGCCCAGGCCTTGACCGGCGGCTGGGCGAGGTTGCGGAATTTCGCAAGCTCGGCGGGCGTGATCTCGGTGACCTCCATGCCGAGCTTCCCGAGGATCTCCTTGGCGTTCTTGTCCTGATCGCTCGTCATCTTGCGGTGGATGGCCGTGGCCTTCTGCGTGCCTTCCTCCACCGCCTTCCGCTCGACGGCCGAGAGCCCCTGGTAGTACTTCTCGTTGATCGTGTAACCATGGACGCTCCAGACGTGGCCGTCCAGGGTGATGTACTTCTGATACTGGTACAGGCTGGCGGCCAGGATGTTGGTCACGCCGTTCTCCTGCCCGTCCACGACCTTCTGCTGCAAGGCCGTCGGCAGCTCCGCCCATGGGATCGCCGAGGGGCTGGCGCCGAGGGAATTGACGAGGGTCTGGAACACGGGGCTGGGCATGACCCGCATCTTGAGCCCCTTCATGTCGTCAGGGGTGCGGACGGGCCGTTTGCTGTTGGTGAAGTGGCGCACGCCGTTGTCGGCGAACGACAGCAGTCGGACCCCCGTCTTCTTGATCATGTCGTCGGAGAACCCTTTCAACCAAGGGCTGTCGTACACCCGCCACGCGTGCTCGTGGTTCTCGTAGAGGAACGGGATGCCGAGGACGCCGACGGGTTTGTAGATCACGGCGATGGCGCCGTCATGGGCCACGGCCATGTCCAGCGTGCCGAGCCGGAGCCCCGACATGGTGTCGGCGTCGTTGCCGAACTGGCCGGCCGGGAAGATCTCGACCTTGATGGAGCCGTTGGTCGCCTTCTCGACGTGCTCCTTGAAGGCCAGCGCGGCGGCATGCTTCGGCTGGTCGGGCCGGGCGGGCTGGAAATGGGCATACTTGAGGACCTTTTGCTGGGCCACGGCGGCCGTCGGGAGGGCCAGCAGCACGACGGCCAGGGCGACGAGAACCCCACATCTCCACTTCATGGCACTTCCTCCTTCTCCCTTCAGGGTTAACGAGCGAACCCGAACCACCTGGGCAGGGTCAGGCTGATCGCCGGGATATACATGACCATCGCCAGGACTAACAGGAGCGCGAACACCATGGGCAGGACGGCCCGCGAGAGCTTTTCGAAACTCAACTGGCCCACAGCCGTGAGGATGAAGAGAACCCCGCCCACGGGGGGCGTGACCATTCCGATGGTGAGATTCAGGACGAAGGCCATGGCGAAATGCAAGGGGTCGATGCCGACCTGGTCTGCCAGGGGGCCCAGCACCGGGACCAGGATGATGACCGCAGGTAGCGTGTCGATGAACATGCCGCAGATCAAAAGGAAGATCGCCACGATCGTCATCACGACTGTTGGATCTCGGCTGATGCCCATGATATAGGCGGCGACGGTCTGCGGGACTTGGACCATGGTGAGGATGTTTGCGAAGAGGGAGGCCATGGAAACGATGAGGAGCGCCGCCGAGGTGACCAGGGCGCTCTGTACCACGACCTTGGGTAGGTTCCGCAGGGTCAGTTTCTTGGTGACGAAGAACCCGACAAACAGAGCGTAAAAGACGGCCACCGCCGAGGCCTCGGTGGCGGTGAAGATGCCGCCCAGGATCCCGCCGATGATGATCACCGGCATGAGGAGCGCCGGGACCGCCCGCCAGACGCTCTGCAGGCGCTCCTTCCAGGTGGCCAGCGGCGACCGGAAGAGGTAATTGCGGCGGACGGCGGTGAGGTGATTGAGGACGGCCAGCGCCAGGGCCATGAGGACGCCGGGAAGCACGCCCGCCAGGAACAGAGCCGCCACGGTCACCTTGCTGTCCGTGATGGCGTAGATGACCATGATGATGCTGGGCGGGATGATGGGGCCCATGATGGCCGTGGAAGCGGTCAGGGCGGCGGAGTAATACTCGTCGTAACCCGCCTTCTTCATCATCCGCATGATGAGGGCGCCGGGGCCGGCGGCGTCGGCCAGGGCCGACCCGCTGATGCCGGCAAAAAGCATGAGGGTGAGGATATTGACGTGACCCAGGCCGCCGCGGATGTGCCCGACCATGTTGTTGGTGAAGCGGAGCAGCGACATGGTGATGCCGCTCGCGCTCATGAGGTCGGCGGCCAGGATGAAGAAGGGGACTGCCATCAGGGGAAAGGAGTTGATTCCGTTGAAGAAGCGCTGCGGCACGGTGAGAAGCGACAACTTGCCATTCAGAAGGAGGGCCAGGAATCCCGAGCCGCCCATGCTGATGGCGATGGGAAAGCCGATCAGCATGCCCAGGAGGAAGGTGACGGCGAGCGTGATCCCCATGGCCTAGGCCTCCGTGCCCGAGAGGTCTTCCAGGATTTGCCCGGGGGCGTACTGCTTCCCCACGTAGTTGCGGAACATGAGTATGAGGTGCAGGGCGAAGAGCAGGGCGCCAATGGGGATCGCCAGGGACGGGATGCCGAGGGAGATGTTTAGCACGGGGGTCTCCTGGCTCCAGACGAAGGCGGCAAACTGGAAGCCGAGGACCGTTACCACCCCCAGGAATAAAAATACCAGACCCCCGACCGCCATCCGCAGTCTGCGGCCCAGCGCCTTGGGCAGGCGGTCCTGCAACATCTCCACGGCCACGTGGCGCCCCTCGCGCAACGCGAGGCCGGCGCCCAGATAGGCGATCCAGATCATCAGGTACTGGGAGACCTCCTCCGCCCAGATGATCGAGAAATTGAACACGTACCGGGTGATGACGTTGACGAAGACCAAGGTCGCCATCACGGCCATCATGAGGAAGATGATCGCCCGGTTGGCCGCGACGAGGTACCGTTCGAATCGCTTCTCGGGCATGGGGGACCTCCGCGAGTGGCTCAGCAGGCTGCTGAAAAAGGCCCATCTGCGGGGACCCATCCTTCGGACGGGTACCCCGCGCGCTCGCGCGGCGCTGCGACGTACGTGCCAAGTACGTCTCGCACCTCGCCTCGCTTGCCGCCTAGCATCTGGACCTTTTTGAGCAGCCTAGGAGAAAATGAGACTTCAACACCCTGTTAGTAGCGCTTATTAATCAGGGCCTTTCGGGTCTTCTGGACGCTCGCCACAAAGTCCCCGCTCCGCCGCAGCGCCACACCCACGGCCAGGACGTCGATCACGCACAGGTGCGCGATGCGGGAGGACATCGGCTCCGGCTTGAAGCCCGTCTCGCGTGTGTGAACGCAGAGCGCGACGTCCGCGATGGTCGCCACCGGCGACTTGCGGTGACTCACGATCGCAATGGTCGCGGCCCCCGCTTGCTTGGCGATCTCGAAGGTCTCCACGATGTCCTTACTGGAGCCGGAATGGGAGATGGCCACCACGACGCTGCGGGGCGTCATCAAGGAGACGGCCATGGCCTGCATGTGGGGGTCGTCCTGCCAGCCGCACGGGATGCCGAGGCGAAAGAACTTGTGGTAAGCGTCCATGGCGACGGGGGCGGAGCCGCCGAAGCCGATGAACTCGATGTGGGACGCCCGGGCGAGCAGGCGGACGGCCCGCTCCACCTGGTCCGGCGCCAGCGTCTCCAGGCTGTCCTGGATGGCCAGGGAATTGGCGTTCAGGACCTTACGGCAGAGCGTGGCCGCGTCGTCCCCAGGGCCCACGTCCTCGTGGATGTTCTTCTCCTCGGGGACGAGGTCCTGGGCCAGGCGGATCTTCAGGTCGTGGTAGCCCTTCAGGCCCAGCGCGCGACAGAAGCGAATCACCGTGGGCTCGCTGATTCCGGCGTTCTCGGCCACCTCGCTGATGGACTGGTAGATGACCTTGTCCGGGGCGGCCAGGACGTATTCCGCTACGCGACGCTCGGAGGCGCGGAGGTCGTCGCTCTTGGCCCGGAGCACCCGCAAAACGCTCCCGCGCCACGCCTGACCGCCGTCCGCCCTCTTGCCGCTCATCCTGGCCATCTCGCCCCGAGGGAAGATGTGAGGAAGAATGTAGTTTTACTACCTATCAGAGCCTTCAGGCCAAGTCAAGAAGGAACTTTCCTACAGTCGCTGCCCCGACGATGCTGATCAGGACAGAGCGTGAAGACATCGAGGCGGACTTGGCGGGGCAATGTGCGGGCCGGGTCGCACGAGGAGTTGTGGGATGTCGTCCCCTGACAGAGTGAACGTCGGCAACACCGCAAAACGCATGGGAAACGGATTGCGGGCGGGGAATCGAATTGACACCCGGAGACCGGCATGTTAACCATCTCGTCACGTTTCCTCCGTCTTCCTCATCGCGCGGCGCACGCACCTCGACCCTCCTCGGGGCGACAAGACGCCGGGGTACCGCGTATGGCATCCAATCGACGCAGAGAATTGGTTCGGGTTCTGGGGCTCACGTTGCTCTGGCTGGCCCTGGCGTCTCCCGGTCCGGCGCGGGCGCAAGTTGCGGCGAGTCCCATCCCGGCCGCAGAGATCGCGTCACAGGCCGCTGAGGTCGCTGCCCTGCTGGCGAATGTGGACAGCCTGTCCGCTCCAGGCCCCGAGATGCAGGCGATCGAGCAAGAGTTACCCGAGATGAGCAAGCGCCTCCAGGAGCGATGGGAGCGTCTCCCGCGACGCCTGTCAAGCGACCCGTCCGCGCCCGCACTCCAGGGGCTCGCCGTCGTCTGGCAAGGGATGCGGACGGAGCTGAGCGAGTGGACCGACACCTTGGCGCAACGAGGGACGACTCTCCAGCGCGAGCTCAAGCGTCTGTCCGACCTGGATGAGACGTGGGCGCGGTCCCTCAAGGAGATCCAGGGCGCGCAGGTCCCGCCGCAGTTGATCGCGGAGATTCATGCCATGCGCGACGGGATCAACTCGGCGCGGACGCGGGTGAACTCCCGCCTGGCCGAGGTGCTGGTGCTGGAGTATCGCGTCTCCCTGGAGCAGCGGCGCGCCGATCAGGCGCTGGCGCGGATCGCACGGGCGCGGTCGGAGCTGTTCAGTCGTCTCGGCGTGCGGAATGCGCTGCCCATCTGGAGTCCCGATCTCTGGGCCAGAGCCCAGGGGCAATTCGTCACGGGCCTCCGTGACGCCGGTCTGCGCTGGTGGAATACCCTGGCGGGTGAAGGGGAGGATCAAGCGAAACGGGTCGCCCTGCATATTCTGGGATGTCTTGTCCTGTTCGCCCTTCTGCTGCGGGCCCGTCGCCTGGTCGCGCTGTGGGCTGCCTCGGATCGGCGCGCAGGCGTCAACTGGATGCTGCAGCGGCCGGCCTCCGCGGCGCTGGCTCTCGCCATCTTCGCCTCGCCGTGGATCTATCCGACCTACTCGTTTGCCCTCTTTGCCACCTCGCGGTTCATTTCCATCTTCCCGGCAATTCGCCTCCTCCTCGCTCTCGTTCCGGCCGGCGTGTCCCGCGGCTTGTATGCCTTTGGGGTGGTCCTCGCGCTGGAGGCGTTCCGACCGCTGCTCTTTCCGGCACGGGACCTCGAGCACCTGCTCTTCCTGGCCGACCTCCTGGCCGGCGGCCTGTTGGTCGGCTGGATGTGGTGGACGACACGCCGCGTCGGCCCGCCGGGTGACCCGCGGATCGCCGAGGGTGGCCCCCCTGATCGCGCTCTGGCGTTGATCCTGTCGTTGACCTTCCTCCTGGCGTTCCTGGCGGGAATGGCGGGCTATCTGCAACTGGCCCGTCTACTGGCCACCGCCGCGGTGCGGAGCGCGTACGCGTGGCTGACCATCCGCGTGCTGGTCTGGCTGGTCCAGTTGCTGGTCGCCTGTTTCCTCTGGGCGCGCCCGCTCGGGGCGCTCGCGTCGGTGCAGCGGCATCGGACCTATGTCGAGGGACAAGCCGGTCTCGTCCTGACCTGGATCGGGTTTGCGGCCTGGATCTTGGTCCCCTTGAGCGCGCTGACGATTTCCGACAACGCGATCGCGGTGGCTCGGACCGTGCTGGACACTGGATTCGGGTGGGGAACGATCCAGATCACCCTCGGCGATGTCCTGCTCTTTGGCGCGACGGCGTGGGCGGCATTTACCCTGTCCGCCGTCGTTCGCGCCATGCTCGAAGGGGATGTCTTTCCGCGCGTTCGTCTCGCCGAAGGCGTGCCCCTCGCCTTGGCGAACCTGGCGCACTACGCGATCCTGGTCGTCGGGTTCGTCGTGGCACTGACGTTCTTGGGCGTCGACCTGACGAAGGTCACCATCCTGGTGGGGGCCTTCGGCGTCGGCGTCGGGTTCGGCTTGCAGACAGTCGTGAACAATTTCGCCTCGGGGCTGATCCTCCTGTTTGAGCGGCCCATTCGCGTGGGAGACGTGGTGCAGGTCGGGGATATTCAGGGCGAGGTCCGTCACATCGGGATCCGGGCCAGTACCGTGCGAACCTGGAAGGGCGCGGATGTGTTCATCCCCAATGCACAGCTGGTGACCGAGAAAGTCACGAACTGGACTTACACCGATCGACGGCTCCGGATTGACCTCCGCGTCGCTGCGGCTGCGGCCAGCGATCCTCGCCGGGTGAAGGAGCTAGTGTGCGGGATTGCACGCAGCCACCCGGACGTCTTGCCCGAGCCGCCCCCGGCGGCCTTCTCCATCGGTTTCGGAGACAGCGGGCTCACGTTTGAGCTCCGGGTATGGACCAATCGGTTCGAGCGATCGGATGCGATCCGGAGCGAGTTGGCTGAGACCGTATCCGCTGCCCTGACCGAGGCAAAGATCGCGCACACCACGGTGGGATGAGCGACGACCAGCGGCTGACACAACGGCCGGGGCGTTCCGGCGCCTACACCGCCCGGAAGCGCGGCCCCCGCGGCCATCGCCCCGGCGCCCGCAAAGGGCTTCGCGTTCTTCGGGGTCCACGGGGCAAGCGGGGCGTGCGTCGGAAAAGCACGTTCCGCATTCCAGGAGCAGGTCGAGAGGCCGCCCCAGGCGGGAGACGAAGCGGTGGCCGAGGATTCCGTGAACGTGCGGGCAGGTTACATCGTGTACTGGGGCAAGCGGCGTGGATCGCAACCAACGTGCGATGGGTGTGCTACGTCGGGGCGACAAGGTGAAGGTCGTCGAGGCGAAACCGGTGATCGAGGGGTTCTGGTGGATTAGCTTCGCCCGTTAGCCACGCCGACCTTGCAGGAAGTGTAGCCGCCACGCGTCGGCGCGCGGACGAAACGGCGTCTCCCCGCATCTCCGTCCGGAATTCCGGGGACACCATACTGATTGCGGGAGCCTGCGGGGCGGAGGCCGCTGTTGTCAGGGGGAATTCCGAGAAATCCGGAGACATGGGGATTGTGGAACGACCGGGAGCGGGGCGCGGTTATGTGCGAACGGGGGCGATGATCGCGACGGAAGGAAAGTAGGTCCGGAGCGCCGGCTATCCCGCGTGAGCAGTTGCTGTCCGGCCACCGCGGCGTGGCGCCGATGAAGAAGTCGGGGAATGGTCGCGACGCCGATCGAGACCTCGGCCGGCCCGAGACCGCCCTGACCCATTACCTGGGTAGCCTCGGTCTGAATTGACCCACGCGTGAAGGACCCGAACGCCTGAATGGTCCGCGGCGAAACGGACGCGGGCGGCGGATCGCGCGCGGCGGCGGGGGAGACCGGCGCCTGCGCAGGGTCCGGATCCCGAACGCCAGCAAGGCCACGGTGGCCACCGCACCCAGGCCGAGGCCGAACTTCTTCCCAAGCCGCATGAAGCGCGGGTTCTTGTCCACCTGCATCTGCGCGTCGGCGCGCAGGCGGTCAATATCCGGGAAGCCGGCCATGATCCGGGTGGCGGCGTCCGTGTGCGCGAGGCTCCGCCGGTACTCCCCGGCAAAGTAGGCATTCACTCCCTGGCTCCACTCTCGCATGAAGAGGGTGTCCGGCTCCGGCACGACGCCGATCTGCCGGGCGAATTCGCGGACCGAGTCCACCGGAATCAGAAAGTTGAATCCTTGGATCGCCTGATCGCCCTCGATCGTGGTCGAGATGAAGGTCGCCACGCCGATCACGTCGCCCTGGAGATTGAACGCCGGCCCGCCGCTGTTCCCCCACGTGATGGATGCATCGGTCTGGATCACCCGCCGATTGGTCAGATCGATTTTGAAGCCGGATACGCGCCCCACCGTCACCGACGCCTCCAGTTGCGAATTCCGGCTCAGAAAGTCATGGTTCAGGACCACCCCCGGGTACCCGAGGACGAAGACTTGCTCGCCCAATCTGAGGTTGGCGCTGCTCGGCGCCAGGCGGACCGTGGGCAGGTCGTGCGCATCGATCTTGAGGAGCGCGACATCCTTCCCCGAGTGCTCCGGCTCGAGTCCGGCGCCCGCCGATGCCCGCGTGCTCGCGGACGGTGCCTCTGCCGGCTTGATCGCGGGGCTATACGCCTTGATCTCGGCCGCGTAGGTCTCCCCCGTGGACAGGTGCACCTGGAGCCGCTTGAATAGCTGCACCTTCCCGCGGTTGACGGGGTCTGCCGCGATGGCCTGCAGCCGGATCTTCCGGGCGCCATCCGGGACCATCGCCAGCGCGGGTCCGCAGGCCTGGGCGACCGCCCGCTTCAGGAAGTCCTGGGTCAGCCTCGCCTCGTTCATGTCGTAATACTGGGTGACCACGTGACCGTTGGTAGCGATGTATCCGTCCGGGTGCACAATGAAGCCGCTCCCGGTCTCGTAGGTGGGATCCGGCCGCACCTGCCGGAGGGGACCGGTGCCGCAGTTCACCGTGACGTCGGCGGCGATCTCGTTGCTGATCAGGACGACCGCCGGCTTCACCCGCAGGATGCTCGCCTGGAGCTGGACCTCGTCCGCGCCGGCAGCGACGCCGGCTCCGAACAAGGACAGGCCGAGGAGGAAGAGCCCGAGGGCACAGCGTCCCGTCCGGAAGAGCGGATGCTGGCAGCGGGGATGCACCACGGGAATCATCATGGCGGTACCAGCGTATCCGGGCTACCGGTCAAAGGCAAGAGGCGAAGAGGGACCACCAAGGTATGGCGATCGGGAGGGGCCCACGAACGTGGGCCTCCGGTGGATGGGGCGGGGTGACCACGGCCCCGCTGGCGCATGCCCGGTCGGTCGGTGGCCGCCGTCCCGCCGGTCGGCGCCAAAGCCCCGGCGCCAGGCCAATTCCCCTTGACGGGCAAGTGTTACCAACCTACATAAGAAACGCGAGCGCGGCTCCGCGCTGCGAGCTGTCGGCACGACACCGCGCACGGCACGAGTCCGGCTCCGAGTTGGGCGCGGGAAGCCCTCGGTTCCCACGCACGTGGCGAGGCGAGGGTGGGGCTTTCCCGAGACACGCGGAGGTCGCGCCTGCAGACTGTGGAAATTTCGGAGGAGGAGGTGGACCATGAAGGGGAAACGGCGGAGCAGGGCGGGGGTCGGCATGCTTCTCGCGGGCGCAGCGACGTGGATGCTGGTGCAGTCCGCCCCGGTGACGGCGGCTGGCGATCCCTCGGCCGAGCTCAAGACCGCGGTCACGCACGCCGGGTTTGCCGCAAAGTATGAGTCCATGAAGGAGGTCACACTGCACCTCCACCATGCGCTCAACTGCCTGGTCGGCCCCCAAGACAAGCTGTTCAACGTCGCGGCGGGCAATCCGTGCCAAGGCCAGGGCAACGGGTACCTGCCTGACCAGAAGGCGGCGAAACGGGAAAACAACCAGTACTACGAAGTGTGGTGGGCGGCGCAGATCGCGGGGCAGGCCCTCGCGTCTGACAACCTGGGAGCGGCGAAGGCTGCGGCGCGTATCGTGAACATGGTGCTCGACAATGCCGCAAAGGCGCAGTAGGTCTGGCCCATCTGCCCCGAGGTGAACGAGGATGCTCTTTCATCCCTTCGCGGTCCATTTCCCTCTGGCGCTCTGGCTCACGAGTACCCTTTTTGATCTCCTGGCCTGGCGCTACGAAGACCCCGTCTACCGGCGCACCGCGTACTGGCTGGTGGGGCTCGGACTCCTGGGCGCGCTTGTTAGCATTGTGTCGGGGTGGATCGACCTGTTGGAGCAAGAGCGGCAAGGCGTCGGACCCGGATTGCTTCTGCGACACCGCCTGCACAGCGGAGTGGCCTATGCCGCGACGGTGGTGTACGCGGTCAACCTCGGGTGGCGGTTCCGGTCAGAGAACCGCCTCGCCGGCACGCTGCTCGTGCTCTCGCTGGTCGGGGCGGTGCTGATCGTGATCACCGGGTACTTGGGCGCGGATTTGCGGACCGTGATGTGACGGCGAAGAGGGCAGAACGCTGTCTATCTTCCTCAGCCTGTCACGCGTCTCTGATCGAGTCCGAATCTGGCGGTCGAAATCGAAATCGCGCGTTGGCTCGGAGTCTGCGCAGTAGCAGCTGAAGACAACGGGCCCAAAGGCCGGCTCGGTCTCTGACAAAAACCCGGTCAGCCGAATCGGCCCCCGGTTTGAACCGCTCTCCAGAGGAGGGAATGACGATGCGGATCCGGCTCAGCGTAATGGCCGTGGCCCTGATCGCGATCGCGGTGCCCGTGGCAGCCGCCCAGGTCAGCGTGCCCATGGTCCTGGTGACCGAGCAGGGGGTTGGGGCCACGATCGGCACGGTGACGTTGATGGATAGTCCCGGCGGGTTGGTCATGACGCCCAATCTCGCCGGCCTGCCCCCCGGCGGCCATGGCTTTCATGTCCACGCGCGCGGGGACTGCGGGGTGACCCTGACCGAGGGCAAACCCGTTCCGGCGGGCGCTGCGGGCGGCCACTTCGATCCCCAAGGGACTGGCACGCATCTCGGCCCGGCCGGCACCGGCCATCTCGGGGACCTGCCGGTCCTAGAGGTCGCCACCGATGGTCGCGGTACCACGGCGGTCACCGCCCCACGCCTCACGGTGACCCAGGTCCGGGGGCTCGCGCTCGTGATCCACGCCGGGGGTGACAACTACGCTGACCAGCCTGCCCCGCTGGGCGGCGGCGGCCTGCGCATCGCCTGCGGAACCATCCCGCGGTGACCCCGGCATTTCTGACGCCACGAGGCGCCGGACGACACGACGGGCCGGGGAATAACAGGGGCGTTCCGTTCTCCGCCACGTTACGGCGGCGCGGAGCATCGGCTACCGGAAAAACCGGCTGAGGTCCCGGTTCGCAGCGCGGGTTGCAGGTTAAGGCGGGGACCACGACGGCCTCGGGGAAGGACCCGAGGCTGTCGTGGTGTCTGGGAAGCCGAGCGCTCGGCGCGGTGTAGTCTTCGCAGCGCAGACCTTGCTGTTGGTTTCCTTGTGCGTTTTGTGCGTCTTGTGGTGAAACCTTCCTTCTCAGTGGAAGGTCATGGCGCCGTTGATGCCCAGGACCTCGCCGCTCACGAAGCTGGCGGCGGGGGACGCGAGGTAGGCCACCGCGCCGGCGATCTCCTCCGCGGCGCCTTCGCGGCCGAGCGGAATGGTCTTCACGGTATTGGCGCGCCCCTCGGGCGTGCTGAAGCGCTCGTGGAACTGCGTGGCGATCTGGCCGGGGGCCACGGCGTTGACGCGGATGCCCTTGGGGCCGACCTCCTTGGCCAGCGCCCGGGTGAATCCGACGATGGCGGCTTTGCTGGTGGCGTACACCGTCGCACCGCCGCCGCCCCCGGTGAACGCGGCGGCCGAGGACATGTTCACGATGTTCCCCGACTGCTTGGGAAGCATGTGGCGCAGGGCGGCACGGCACATCCAGAACGTCGAAGTCAGGTTCACGTCCATGATGGTACGGAACAGCTCGTCGGGCATCTCGGCGATGGGGCAGCGCTGCACCAGGAAGCCGGCGTTGTTCACCAGGATGTCGAGCCCTCCCAGCTCCTTCAGCGTCGCCGCGACCACCCGGTCCGGTTCGCCGGCCTTCGTCAGATCCGCCTGGATGCCGACGGCCTTCGAACCGCCGATCTTGACGGCGGCCACCACCGCCTCCGCGCTGGTGGCGCTGTTGAAGTAGTGGACCGCGACCGACGCCCCCTGCTCGGCCAGCGCCAAGGAGACGGCTCTCCCGATCCCTGAGGCCCCGCCTGTCACCAGGGCCACTTTCCCATCCAGCCGGAAGTTGCTCATGGTCGCTCCTCCTTTGGTGTCATCGTCCTGGCCCTGTCACTCGTTTCCGCGTGACGCGGCACGATCGGTGGGGTCCCGGTGCTATACCGCAACCGCCTGGCCGCTCTGCAGCGACGCTCGCGCCGCATCCAGCATGCGCATCACGGTCAGCACCTCGCGCCCGGAGGCCATCGGCGTTCGCCCCTCTCGCAACGCGCCCGCGAACTCGGCGAGCTGGCGCGTGTAAAGGCTCGGCGCTTGCAGGCCTTCCATGAGCACCTCGCCGTTCTTTTCCAGCCGGTACACGTTCTCGAACGGCGGACCTGCGGGGCGCTCGACAAGCCGGAATTGCCCCTTGGTGCCCACCACCAGCGCCTCGTGGACGGCGGGGCTGGTACTGAGCGACAGGTGCACGCTGGCGACTCTTCCGTTCGCGAAACGGCAGAGAATGTCCGCCTCGTCTTCGCCCTCCCATGCGGCGTTGGTGCGGGCGCCGGTCGCGTAGACGGTTTGCGGCGCCTTGCCGAACCACCAGAAGACGCTGTCGAGGGAATGACTGCCCTGGAGAAAGATGACCAGTCCGCCGGCCTGAGCCGCCGAGCGCCACCAGTCGGTGGGTGGCTGCGCGAAGGAAACGAGAAACGTGATATGGACCCGGATGAGATCCCCGATCTCCGGCAGGTGCCGCACCATGGTCTGGACGGCGTCCGAGAAGCGCCGGCTCTGGGCGACCATTAGAGTCACGCCGGCTGCGTCGGCAGCCCGCACCATGGCCTCGGCGGACGCGGTGTCGAGCGCCATCGGCTTCTCGACCAGAATGTGCTTCCCCGCCTTCGCGGCATCGCAAACGATCCCGGCGTGGGAGTCGTTTGGCGTGGTGACAACCACGGCCTGGACACCCGGATCGCGGAGGAGTTGTCGGTAATCGTCATAGACCCCGGCGACGCCGAACTCGCGCGCCGTCGCCTCGGCGCGGTCACGCCGACGGCCGGCAATCGCCACGACGCGAACCGGATCCGACAGGTTCGCCGCCGCCTTCAGGTGCGCCTGCGCAATGCGTCCGCAGCCGATGAAACCCAATCGAAGCGGTGCTCTGCCATCTGCCATTGTGCGTCTCCCGGACTTCATTCAGGCATGAACCCTGACAAGTACTCGAGGATTCCCAGATCCGCCCTGTCGATATTCCCGCCTGACCCCCAATCCCCGGCCCCAGCCACCTTCTAGGCCTTGAGCAGCGGGGCTTTTCCGCGCAGCTTCGCGCTCTGGTACACCTCCGGATTCACCGGGGAGTATGGCCGCTGTCCTCGCAGGACGGCGATCGCCGCCTCCGCCGTCTTGCGCTTGAGATCCACAACCGACTGATCGGAGTACCAGCCGGCGTGGGGCGCGAGGATCACGTTCGGGAACGTGAGCAGCGGCGAATCGGCCGGGATCGGTTCTCGCTCAAGCGTGTCCAGCGCGGCGCCACCGATCCGGCCCTCCTGCAGAGCGACACAGAGTGCCTGGGTGTCCACCAACCCGCCCCGCGCGGTGTTGACCAACAGGGCAGTTGGCTTCATGAGCCGCAGGGCGGTTTCGTTGATGAGGTGCTTCGTCGCCGTGCTGAGGGGGAGGTGAAGCGAAATCAGGTCTGCCTCCCCAAGCAGCGTCTCGAACGAGACGGATCGCACTCCCTCCGGAAGCGCCGCCAGGTATGGATCGTACCCGATCACCGTCATCCCGACGCCCGCGGCCTTTCGGGCGAAGCACGAGCCAATGCGCCCCAACCCGATCACACCCACCACCTTCCCGCGCAAGCGGTACATGGGCGTCTTCATCGTAGCATTCCAGGTTCCGCCGCGGATGGCGCGATCGTACAGCACGATCCCGCGCCAGAGGGCCAGCCCCATCGCCAGGGCGTGATCCGAGACCTCCTCCATGCAGTAATCCGGGACGTTGGCGACCACCACGCCCCGCTCCGTGGCCGCTTGCAGGTCCACGGTGTCCACCCCCACGCCGTACCGGACCGCGACCCGGCAGCGGGGAAGTCCGTCGAGCACCCGTCCGGTGATGGGCGCGTACTGGAGGATGATGGCGTCGGCGTCCCGCGCGACGGCCACGACGTCGTCCTCGGTCTTGGCTTGGTGCAGTCGGTACTCCACGCCGGCGGCGCGCAGCACCGCCTCCTCGGGGGCAATGGTCCCGTGATCGCAGTCCGTGATGACGACCAGTGGCATGAGTCCTCTCCTTCAACAAATCGGATGAACAGCGGTTCGCCGGCGCGGAGTATCACGCAGGCCCGGCTCCGTTCGATCGCGCATAGTGGTCGAGAATGAACCGGGCAATACTGTGCTTGCCGGGAAGGTCCGGGAGATCCGTGAGGGGGAACCAGCGCGCGTCTTCGATCTCCGTGTGGTCGGGGCGGACGACGCCGCTCACATAGGTAGCCACGAATCCGACCATGAGCTGGCTCGGAAACGGCCAGTACTGGCTGGCGACGTATTGCAGATCGCGGACCTCTACGCCGACCTCTTCGCGGATCTCGCGGCGGGCGGCGGCCTCCAGCGACTCGCCGATGTCCACGAACCCCGCCACCAGTCCATATCGGCCTTTCGCCCAGAACGACTTCCGGGTGAGGAGGAGACGGTCGCCGTCCCGGATCAGGACGATCACGGCCGGGTGCAGGTGCGGGTAATGGTCGTACTTGCAGCGAAGGCAGCGCTTTCCCCGCTCCCCCTTGATGGCGACCGTCGGCTCGCCGCAGCGGGGGCAATGCCAACTGGTCTCCTCCCAGTACGTCGCCTGCTGCGCCAGGCCGCAGAGCGAGAGCAGGTCATCGCTCAGCTCGATCTGCCCCGGCGCCAGCTTTTCGCGACGGAAACCTGGTGGCGGCTCCAGGCCCGCCTCCACGGTCCCCGCCCAGCATGGCACGCCGAGATAGGTGCCGAAGTGGACGATGCTCTCCACTTTGCCCGTGAAGCCCGCGGGGATGGCGCCCACCGGAATCCGGTCGGCGCCCTGACGCTGCTCCAACAGGAAGATGTTTTGATTCTGAGTCAGGAACCAGCGGCCCTCCCGATCCGAGGGCGCGGCGCTGATGTCGGCCGGAACGAAGCGGCCCTGGAAGCTCTCCAGGTTGAACGGCAAGTTGTCTGCGGATGGACGCATCGGTGCCTCGGCTATCCTATCGGTTGTCGGCGGCCGCTCGAACGGCGGCCATTCGGGCGGCCAATCGCACCGCCTGCTGGAACGCACCCGGGTTCGCGACACCTTTTCCAGCGATGTCAAAGGCCGTCCCGTGCGCCGGTGTGGTGGTGACCACGGAGAGGCCGCCCTGGATCGTCACCCCCTGATCGAACCCCAGGAGCTTCGTGGCGATCTGTCCCTGGTCATGGTACATGATCACGACACCCTGGAACTCCCCCTTCTTGGCGCGGAGGAAGATGGTGTCCGCCGGGAAGGGACCGAGCGCAGGGATCCCCTCCGCCCGGGCCCGGGTGACGGTCGGCTCGATGATCTCAATCTCCTCGGTGCCGCAGAGGCCATGCTCTCCGCCGTGCGGATTCAGGGCCGCGACCCCGATCTTCCCGTCCTCAGTCCCGGTTTCCTTCAAGGTCTTATGCAACATTCGGATCGCCAGCATGATCCGGTCCGGGCGGATTCTCGCCGCGACGTCCTTGAGGGGTATGTGCGACGTGACCCGAGTGGTGACCAATCCGGCGGCGGCGTTGATCTCGCTCACGTCGCGATCGCCCAGCCACTCCGCAAAGAGGTGCAACTCGTCCTTGTGCGGATTGCCCCCCTTGTTCAGGGCCTCCTTGTTGAGCGGGCCGAAAACGACCCCCTCCACTTGCTTGCCCCGCGCCATGTCCATCGCGACCTTCAGCATCTCGATGGTCAGTTTCCCCGCCGCAGCGCTGAGCACCCCGTAGGGATGCTCTTGCTCCGGCCACCCCGGGTCCACCACCGGCACGGTGCCCGCCGAGACGTTGCCGACGTTGTCGGCATCGCAACGGGCCGCAGGCAGGCTGACCTTGGCGACTCGCATCCCGCGCTGCAAGAGCCACATCGGGCCGACCACGACGGGCTGGCAGGCCGCCGTCATGTCGGCAGCGGCCAGACTCTTCGCAACCAGTTCCGGTCCGATTCCCGCCGGATCGCCCAGCACCCACGCCAATCTCGGTTTCATCCCTTGCTCCGTTTCTCCGTTCCACCCAAATTGAACACTGCAGAGCGTGCGCGATCGCGCAGACCTCAGCGCGGCTCGCGGCTCGCGGCTCGCGGCTCTCGACGAACGATCCGCCCGGCCTGCATGACGAGCAGGACATCGGCGACGCAGCCCACGTCCCGCAGGGCATTGCCTCGGACAACCACCAGGTCGGCGACTGCGCCCTCCCGCACGGCTCCGCGGTCCCCGGCGACGCCCAGGGCCGTCGCTGCGCCGGCCGTCGTGGCCTTCAAGAGGATCGGCGGCGCGCCGCCGAGCTCTTGAAGCGTCGTGAGTTCGTAGGCCAGTCCGCCATGCATGGCGTCGGTCCCGACCAGAAGCGGCACCCCGACCCGCAGCGCCTTCCGGACGACCTCGCGCACCTCGTCGATCCGCCGCTTCGCGTCCTCGCGCGCGGATCCCGGCGGGACGTGTCCCAGGACGCCATCCGGGTGAGTCAGGACGCCCACCGTGGGGCAGAGCCAGGTACCGCGTTTCGCCATCGCCTCCAGTTGCCGGTCCGTGAGCAGCCACCCGTGATCGATCACGTCCACGCCTGCCGCGATGCAGGCATCGGCGGCGTCTCCCCCGAAGCAGTGCGAGCTCATGCGCTTGCCCGCGGCATGGGCCTTCGAGGCCGCGACAGAGAGCTGTGCCGGCCCATAGAACGGCTGGAGCACGTCCGCGAGCGCGCCAAAGACGCTCCCCGAGGAGAACAGTTTGACCCAATCTGCACCGGCGGCCAGATTCTCCTCCACGCACCGACCGATCGCGTCCACATCATCCACGATGCAGGTCGCTACCACGCCGCCCGTGCAGCGCGAGGACTTGATGCCCCGCCCGGATACGGCGAGCCGCGGCCCTTGCACCACTCCGTCGCGAATGGCATCCCGCACCTGGATGTCGAAGAACTCCCGGTCCCCGTTGAGCTTGGCCGTCGTGACCCCGGATTCCAGGTCCGCACGGAGGCCCTGCAACCCGGCCAGCACGTGCTGCACGGCCGGGTCTCCCATCTGCGTCTTGATGTCCCCCGTCCGGTGGTTGATCCCGAGGTGCGTGTGCAGATCGAAGAGGCCGGGCAGGATCGTCGCCTCGCCAAAATCGAGGACCTCGACGACGTCCGCGGCGAGGGGGGCGCATTCCCTCTCGATCCGCGCGATGCGATCGCCGTCCACCCGCACGGCCACCGGCCGGGCGCCCCAGCCCGTATCGCCGTCCCACAGGCAGGATGCCCGGATCAGGAACCCCATCGCACGCCTCTCCCCCTGTCGTGCCCCACCGTGGGTCGCTCCCGGCCGGTCCACCACAAAGGTGCAGACGACTATATCACAGCCGTCGCAGCGGCTCCACGCCGGAGCGCTGCCTGCAGGATCAAGAAGACATTCGGGGGGGTCCGCACCGGAACGCCGTCGCGACCGAGGGACTGCAGACGGATTGCACCGGCAGAAAAGGGCGGACGCCTCGTCGGTTAGGAGCCGTTACGAAATAACTTGGCCATTTGTTGTGATTTCGTTACGGCTCCTTATGCCGTTGCAGAATTTCTCCGGTCAGGTAATTCTTTGACAACGGCCTACTCGACGACTCGCGTCGCCCGCAGAACGTAACGTGCGCCTCCGTCGACTGCATCCCCCTCGAGGCGGCCAGCGGCGACCCGGAGGGTGAACTGCAGCGGGGGCGAATCGGGCATCCACGGCGACCGTTCCAGGACCAGGGAGAGGGTCTCCCCGCGAAGGCGGCCGGCGCCGGCAAGGCCCCAGCGTCGCAGCCACACGGTCGCCGAGGCGGTCTGGAACCGCTGCACGACGTCGATCGCCACGGACTCCGCGCCGCCCGGCCCGGTTAGCGTCCCGCGCCAGTACCCCGCGACCCGCGCCGGAACCGTCCAGAGGAAGACCGCGCTCTCCTTCCGAAGTCCGATGGTCTTCTCCGGTGCTGCCACCACTAGGCGGCGATCGGGTTCCCAATCGCCCATGTCCCAATCGTGCGACACCACGCGGGTGCCGGGCTTGAGATCGAACAGGATGCGCGGTCGGAGCTCCAAGTTCACCTCCGGCAGGAGGTACATGGTCACCACCGTGGCGTGCCGAAAATCCGCCAGGAAGATGTCCTGGTGGAGAAACGCCACCCTGTCGGACACGCCCGCGCGTGCCGCGTTCGCTCGGCTCTCCGCGATCAGGGTCTGGTCGTAATCAATCCCCAGCCCGCGCGCCTGGTACCGCGCGGCCGCGGCGATGACGATACGGCCGTCGCCCGAGCCGAGGTCCACCACGAAATCCTGCGGTCCCACCTCGGCAATGGCGAGCATCGCGTCCACGACGCTGGTCGGCGTTTGAATGTAAGGCACCTCGTCCGCATGGGCCGTCAACATCCCGGCCAGCCCAACCCCGAAGAGGAGCCCACCCAGGATCGCGGGCCGCAGAAACCGCATCACACCCCCCTTGTCCGTCGGCCCCGCCCGCGGCGCGTCGTCACGTCCCACGATCGGAGGCTTGGCTGCTCGGTGCTTAGGAGCCGTTACGAAATAACTTGCCCATTTCTTGGAATTTCGTTACGGCCCCTTATGCCGTTTCCAGAATTTCTCCGGTCAAGTAATTCTTTGACAACGGCCTATTCGAGGGGGAATCCTTGCCGCTTCAGGACGTCCCGCAGTTCCGTCCGCGCCGCCTGCGCGGCCCGCCGCGCCGAGTGCTCCAGCCACCCGTACGACTCCACTTGATCCGGCTTGCCCGGAACGGGCACTTGCCGCCCCTCGTAGATCCCGGTCGCGATCATGGTCTGGTCGTACTCGGCCAGCGCCGCATCTCGGTGCGCTGCATCATATGTCTCCCGGTACAGAATTGCCGCAGTCGGGAGGCGTGGCCGAACGACCGGCGCGGCGACGGGCCACCCCAGGGTCATGCCGACCACGGGGAATACCAGGCGAGGAAGCGTGAGGAGGTCGATCACCTTTTGCGTGTCGTTACGGATGCTCCCCAGGTAGCAGATCCCGAGCCCCAGTGATTCCGCGGCCAGCGCCGCGCTCTGGGCGGCAATGCCGACGTCCACGGCGCACATGAGGAAGTTCTCGACGTAGTCCGTCACCTGCGTATAGCCCCGCAGTTCGCAGGCTCGGTCGAGTCGGCGGAGATCCGCGCACCACACCAGGACGACCGGCGCCCGGCCGACGTGCTCCTGCCCACAGATCTCGGCCAGGCGCGCCCGTGTCGCCGCCTCCGTCACGGCAACGACGCTCACCACCTGGAGATTCGAGGAGGTGGAGGCCCGCTGGGCGGCGTGGACCACCGCGTCGATCGTCTCCAGCGGAACGGGGTCCGCCTTGTGCTTTCGGACGGACCCATGGCGATGCATGAGTTCAAGCGTCGGCGTGCTCATACGGTCTCCTTGTGTGGACGACAGCAGAATGGTCACCGGATATGTCCATGCCCAGGCGAACAGATAGGCGTAGACGGAATTCCTGTCAAGTGGAAATCCCGATCGTTCGGCAACGCGACCACTCGAGAAGGGCGGCCGCGGCGGGCGTGGGAGTGCCAGGCCTGTGGCGGGGGGGACCAGCGCTGGCTTGCCCTGGAAGGCAACCTTCGGAAAAGAAACGGGCATCCGTTTCAGCCAAGGCGCGATTGCTGGGGTGGCCGTCCAGCCCGCTGTCACCGTCTCCGGGGCCCTGGCGTCGGATGCCCTGGGTGCATACTAGAGCGCAGAGCGCAGGGAGGCAAGAAAAAAGTGACCGCCGCAGAGCATTGCACGCCCGAGATACGTGGGCGCTATCTTCCTTGGGCCCGATGACGTTCCGCGCGCGATGTCCTATATTTACTGTAGGAAGCCTTGCTGTCGCGTCTGGTGTTCCTTTGGCGGAGTCTCTCATGGAGAGTCGGTTGGTCCTGTTTGTGGTCATTCGGATCCTGAACGGTCCAGGAGCGGCGCGGCGGCATCATGGCTCGCGCAGAGCGTGAAAGGCGCGGTCCACAAGGAGGTGCGCGATGAAATGGATCACGTTCTCTCGAAAAATGGGAACCCAGGGAACCGAAGTGGCCAAGAGGGTGGCCAGCGGCCTCGGGTATCCGCTCTACGACACCAAGGCGATCAATCACATGGCCGAGGAGTTGGGCGTCCTGGGGAGCGTGCGCGAGATCGATGAGAAGGTGCCATCCATGCTCCACAGGGTTTTTTCTCATGCCCCCATGGTCTATCTCGAACGACTCTACTCGGTGATCTATGAATTGGCCAGACGGGGGAATGCCGTCTTCCTGGGCAGGGGCAGTCACATTCTCTTGCGGGACTTTCCCTGCACCTTGCACGTTCGGGTGACGGCATCGCCAGAGACCTGCGTTCGGACATTGATGAACCAGGGACTCAACCGGGAAGCGGCTGCCCGAGCGATCAAGCGCAGCGACGACGAACGGGGCGCGTTCGTCAAATTCGCTTTCGGGGTGGACTGGGAGAATCCCGAGCGGTATGACCTCGTCCTTAACATGGACAAGGTGACCGTGAACTTGGCGGTCGACACGGTGCTCCACATGGCTCGCTCCGCCGAAATTTCCGAGGCCTCTGCGGAAGCCATCACGTCCTTGGAAACTATGGCCCTGACCAGTCGGGCGGAGGCCGCCCTGGTGGAGGCGGGTTTCGGACGTGGACTCTATACCTCGCTGGCCGTTGGGGTGGTGGGGCCGCAGAAGGTCCGCGTGAGCGGCAATGTGGACGTGCCGGAACAGAAAACCAGGGCGGAAACCGTCTTGAGGTCGGTCAAGGGCGTCGAATCGGTCGAGAACGCCATCCAGGTGGTGAGGATCCCGACCGGAGTATGAGGTCCTCGCGACGGGCAGGCCGCGTGTGTGCAGAGGGCGCGCTTGACGTTCGGTCCACGAGTCGTCGTGAGCGTGGCGGATGTCCGCGGACTTAGCCCGGCAGCCGAATGCCGAGGGCCCAGCAGAGGGTGGAGAACGTCACGAAGGCACACGCCGTCGAGACGAGGATGGCCGCGGCGATACGTTCCGCGTTGGCACCCTGTCGTTCGGCGAACAAGAATACCGAACCGCCCACGGGCAGCGCGGCGGCCAGAACCAGCGTGTGCACCTCGAGCGGCGTGAGACGGAACACAAACACCGCCAGCAGACCCGCGAGACCCGGATGGAGCAAAAGCTTGGCGCCGGCGATCACCAGAACGTCGCCGCCCCAGGCGGCGGCGGCCGGCCGGTAGAGTGACACCCCGATGGTGAAAAGCGCCACCGGCCCGGCTGCCTGACCCAGCAGCCGGGCGAACTGGTCCACGGGGTCCGGCAGGCGCAACTCACCGGCAGAAAACGCACTCCCCGCAATCACCGCCCACGCGAGCGGGTTCTGGGCGGCGTGGATCAGCGCTCCCGCGAGTGCGGCGCGCATGCCACCCGCGCCCCGATTCCCCAGCGACGCGCACGCCAGCGCTGCCGAAATCACCACGAGCAGGTCGGCCATACCCGCCGCGATCAGCGGCGGCAGCGCGGCCTGGCCCAGGAGTGCCGGCAGCAGCGGGATGCCCATGTAGCCCCAATTCGACCACGCCACCGCGAGTGCCGCAAAGGTGGCGTCGCGCACCCCCTCACCCGCCACGAAGCGCATCGCCGCCGCAAAGAGCGCAAGCACCGTGAGGCCGGTCACCATGTAGGCCAGAAATACCGGCACATTGACGATATCCTGGAACGGCGCCCCAGCGGCAAAGCGAAACAGCATGCACGGGAGCGCGAAATACAGGACGAAGGTGTTGAGGGCGGGGACGGCGTTGTCCGGCAGCAGGCGACACCGCGCGGCGAGGTACCCGCACAGCACGAGCGCAAAAAACGGGGCGGTGACGTTCAGGATGGCGATCATGTCACTTCACGCCGACGGCCTTGAAGAACGTGTAACAGAATGTTCCATCCCGCTCCGCTGTCCGTTCCAGATCCCGGATGCCCTTGCCCCAGGACTCCGCGTCAATCATGTTCCGCCGAATCGCCTCCGCGCCCGCCCCTTCCACCATGGCCGTGAAGGTCTTCCGGATGAAGCCCTCCACCAGCGCCGGCCGGCTTGCATCAACGTAGACCATACGTGGAGAGACGCGCACCTCGCGGACGCCGGCCGCGACGAGCAGGGGGTAGAGACGGCGGCCGATCAACGCATCGCCGCCGGCTTGCCGCTGTAGATCTACCAGGCATTGAACGGCGCGCCGGGCGCGAGCGCTGTCCGGGTGAAAATAGGCCGAGCCGTGGTCTCCCTCGATGACGGTGAGTGTTCCGCCGGCCTTCAGAACACGCCCGAGCTCCAGCAGCGCCTGGACGGGGCGTGCCAGGTGCTCCAGCACAAAACACACGAACACATGGTCGAAGTGCGCCTCGGCGAAAGGCAGGGAAAAGATGTCCGCCTGCCGGAACGTCACGTTGGCCACGCCCGCCCCCTGCACTCGCTCCTCGGCCTGCGCCAAGGAGTCCGGCGAGATGTCCACCGAAACGAAGGTCGCACGCGGGCTCCTCCTGGCCAGCGTGATCGTCTGGGCACCCACGCCGCAGCCCGCTTCCAGCACCAGACTACCTGCGGGATACTCGGTGTCGCCATGCAGAAGCTCCGTCAGAGTGGTGGCCTGGTCCACCAGCCGCCCACCCTCTTTCTCGGAATAGCCGTGCACGTATTCGGTCGTCATCCACGCACCTCAGGCTGCAGGCGGCGCGCTCGCCGCGGCGGGCCTCGCGCCTCAACGCCGGGCGGCCTTCCACTCCACCACCACGTGGCGCTGGTGTCCCAGGCCGTCGACGCCCATCTCCACGACGTCGCCCGGCTGGAGGTAGCGCGGCGGCTTGCGGCCATGGCCCACGCCGGCCGGCGTGCCGGTGGAGACAAGATCGCCCGGCTGGAGCGACATGAACCGGCTCACGTAGGCGACGAGCTCCCCGACCGAGAAGACCATGTCCCTGGTGGAGCCGTTCTGGCGCCGCTCGCCGCTGACCGAGGTCCACAACCCCAGCTCCTGCGGATCGCCCACCTCGTCGGCCGTCACCAGCCAGGGGCCGATGGGGGCGAAGGTGTCGCAGCTCTTCCCCTTGGTGGTGGTGCCGGCCCGTTCGACCTGGAAGGCCCGCTCGGAGACGTCGTTCAAGAGGCAGTAGGCCGCCACGTGGGCGAGAGCGCGCGCCTCGTCCACGTGGCGGGCGGCTTTTCCAATCACCGCCGCCAGCTCCACTTCGTAGTCGAGCTTCGCGGCGTCCCGGGGGCGGACGATCGGGTCGGCGGGGCCGCTAATCGCGCTGGTGGCCTTGAGGAAGATGGTGGGCTCCTTGGGCAGCGCCAGCCCGACCTCCGCCGCATGATCGGTGTAGTTGAGCCCGATGCAGACGATCTTGCCGATACCTGCCAACGGGCAGCCCAGCCGCCGCCTGCCTTTCACGAGCGGCAGGCGTGCCGTCGCGAGTCGACGGAGCGTCCTGAGGGCCGCCGGCGCGAGGAGTGCCGGTGTGATGTCTGGAACGACGCGAGCGAGGTCGCGGAGCTGCCCCTCGGCGTCGATGAGTCCCGGCTTCTCGGCGCCGGCCCGACCGTAGCGGACGAGTTTCATCAATGTCTCCTTCGCTCAGAGCCGGACGCAATCCTGCGGGCTTGAGAGCAGGCGGCGTGCGGAGAGCGCGCTGGCACCGCCCCCCAACGAGTAGTCCTTTTCGCCCGGATAGATTACATACCCGCGGGGTAGTCCGAGATCCTGCATGCATCGTAGAAGTGTGCGAGCGTCGGGAGCGGCGGGAGCGGAATGCAGCTTGACCTCAAAGGGTATCTGCCGACCACCCATGTCAATGAGCAGATCGACCTCGTCTCCCTGAGCCGTGCGCCAGAAGAACGCCTGGCTGCCGGCGGCATGCCGTTGGAACGCCGAGATCATCTGATCAATGACGAAACCTTCCCAACTGAGGCCCCGGGACGGGTGGGTGTCCAGAGTTGCCTCGCCCCGGATGCCCAGGAAGTAGTGCAGGAGTCCGGTGTCTCGGAAGTAGACCTTGGGACTCTTGACCAGGCGCTTTCGGACGTTCGCATAGAACGGGGGTAGTTTTCGAATCAAGAACGTTTGCTCCAGGATGTCCACGTACCGATTCACCGTGTGATAGCTGACACCTAACGATGCGGCCAGTTGTGAGGCATTCCAGATCGCGCCGTTGCAGTGGGCGAGCATGCTCCACAGCCGTCGCATCTGTACGGCGGATACCTCGATCCCGAGTGCGGCCAGATCGCGCTCGATGAACGCCCGTGTGTAAGACTCCAGCCAGTCCCAGCGGGCGTTGTCGTCCCGCTGCAGGTAGGCCTCTGGATATCCTCCTCGAAACCAGAGGGTCTTGATGCCGCGCGGGTTCCGGCGGTCCGCCACCTCGTCCCAACGCAGGGGCGCCAGATCCAAGAACGCGGTCCGGCCCGCCAGCGATTCGGAGATCGCACGAACGAGAGACGGGGAGGCCGACCCGAGCAGGACGAAACGTCCCTTCCGGGACCTTGTGGCGTCGAGGACGCTCCGCAGGACGGGAAACAGGTCCGGAAGGCGCTGCGCTTCGTCGAGGATGACATGCCCGCCAAGTTGACCCAAGCGCGCCTCCGGGTCCGCGGCCAGCGGGGTGACGTCGGAGGGGCGCTCCAGGTCCAGGTAGGTCCAGTCGGGGAGAGCCTGGCGGATGAAGGTCGTCTTACCGCATTGCCGCGGGCCCAGCACCGTCACCGCAGGGAATTGGGTCAAGAGCCGCCGGAGGCGGCTGGTGTAATGCCGCTCGATCATGGTGTGCATTATAGAAGTCTGGTTTCTAATGTGCAAACTCTTAATAGCGGGGGACCGCTGGTTCGGTCCTGCACGTCCTCGGGGGCGCGCCGTCAGGAGGCCTGTTGCATCGCATCGGTCGTGAGGAGCCGTGCCATCAGATCGAGGACCTCGGCGAGGCGGGAGGGGTCCTTGGCCCGGAGGTCGGTGAGGACCGTGTGCGAGGTGCCGGGGGCGACGTAGAGCGTGCGCTCCGCGGCGCTCGCGGCGGACTCATAGATCTTGCGGATCACGCCGGGCGGAATGACCGCGTCCTGCTCGCCGGCCACGACGAGCAGCCGCCCCGTGAAGCGGGAGAGGAGTGCCCAGGCGTCCGAGGCCTGCCAGCTTTCCGGCCGTCGGATGATCTCGGTAAATCCGCCGTTGAAGGGAACGGGGTAGGCCTCGGCCGTGTACATGGCCGGAACGATCAGCAAGAGATTGTCGATGGCGTAATGGCGAAGCAGCGTCACCGCCGTGTAGCCTCCCATGCTGGCCCCCAGGACGGAGAAGGGCCGGGGAAGTCCCACGGCCTCGACGACGGCGCGGGCCTGCGCGGTCCGGCTCTTCAGGCTGGACGACTTCAGGTCGCCGCCGGTGTCGCCGTGGCCGATGCAGTCGAAGGCGACGGAGCCGATCCCGCGGGCCAGAAGATACTCCCGAATATCGTGGAACCGCTCGCGGCAGGCCTGCCCGGCGCCGTGCAGCACCAAGAGGCGCGGCGGGGCCTCTCCCGTCAGGACGTCACCGACGAGGGTGTGGCCGTCGAACGGAATGTGGAAGCCGTGCGTCATGTGGTTCCCCACAAGGCGTCGCGCAGTCCGGAGGAGCGCGAGAGGCGGCGCGAGATTGCGGCGGCCAGGACCGCGGCGCTCCCCCAGACCTCGACGCGGCGGCGGGCGCGCGTGAGGCCGGTGTAGACGAGCTCGCGCGTCATGACGGGGGTCAGCTCGTCCGGGAGGATCAACAGAATCTCGTCCGCCTCGGAGCCCTGGCTCTTGTGGACCGTGGCGGCAAAGGCCGTCTCGTGTTCGGGCAACCGTGCGGGCGGTAGTCGGCGCACGCTGCCGTCGGCCGTGCGGAAGAAGACGCGAAGCCTGTCGCTCGCCGCCGCGTCGGCCAGCGTGATGCCCAGGTCCCCGTTGAAGAGGCGAAGGTTGTGGTCGTTCGCCGTGACCAGCACCGGTCGGCCGTGGTACCAGGGCGTCCGCGGACGAATCGCGCGTCGCGACTCCAGGCAGTTCGTAATCAGCGTGTTCAGGGTTTCCACCCCGTAGGGTCCGGTGCGGTGGGCGCAGAGGACGCGGAACCCATCCAGAGCCGTCAGGACCGCCTCAGGGGTCTCGGCAGCCAGATACGCCCCCAGCCTTCCTGCGATCTCGGCGAGCCGCGGCGCGAGATCCCGGGGCGACTCCAGGGGACGCCAGACGATATCCTCGCACTCGCCTCGCGTGAGGAGGTCCAGGGCCGATTGGCCGTCCCCCCGGTTCACGAATTGCGCCAGTCGGCCGATGCCGCTGTCCTGGCCGAAGCGGTAGCTCCGGGTCAACTGGACGATGGCGTCGCGTATCGGCGGCCCCGCCTCAGCCGCCGATCGATCGAGGGACGCTGCGCTGCCCACGTCCGCCGGATCCTGCCCGGTCACCTCGATCATTCGCCGTCGAAAGGCCGGCGAGAACCCCGGCGAGTCGCCGCAGATGTCGCCCAGCACCGCGCCCGCCTCGACCGAGGCGAGCTGGTCCTTGTCCCCCAGCAGGATCAGCCGCGCCGTTCTCGGCACGGCCCGGACCAGCTTCGTCATGAGCGCCAGGTCCACCATCGAGGCCTCGTCCACCACCAGGACGTCCACAGGCACGGGATTGTCTCGATCGTGCCGAAAAGCGACCGACCCCGGCCGAAACCCCAACAGCCGGTGGATCGTCGTCGCCTCGGCGGGGATGGCATCGCGAATGCGGGCATCCACCGGCAGCGTCTCCCGGCTGGCTCGGATGGCGTCCTGCATCCTCGCCGCCGCCTTCCCGGTGGGGGCCGCGAGGGCGATGCGGAGGGGGGCCGGCGCCTGCTCCAGCAGCAGGGCGAGGATGCGCACCACGGTGGTGGTCTTGCCCGTCCCCGGACCGCCGGAGATGACGGAGAAGCGCTTCAGTGCGGCCACGGCCGCGGCCAGGCGCTGCCGGTCCGCCCCCTCGGCCGTGGGCGGGAAGAGCCGATCGAGCCCGTCCCGCAGTCGCCGCGGGCCCACATCCACCGGATTGTCGGCGACGCGGGTCTGGAGATCCAGCGCGAGCTCGTGCTGGTAGGCCCAGTAGCGATACAGATACAGGCGGCCGGCCTCGTCCAGGACGAGTGGCGCGTAGTCGCCGGGCCGGCCCACGACCTGGTGTCGTCGCAGGGCCTCGCACCAGACCGGGAGCGGCGGGGCGAGCCCCGGCTCGACCTCGCCCAGCGCGGCGAGCGGCTCCCCCGCGGCGTCGGCCAGGCTCACGCAGATGTGCCCCTGGCTCGTCGCGCGGCAGACCAGGCGCACGCCGAGCGCGAGCAGGGGATCCTCTTGCCCGGCCAGCCGCGACAGCAGCCGGGCCATGTGCGCGTCCAGGCCGCCGGTCTCGGCGATCGCCTGCGCGTTCCCCCAGATCTTCATGCCACGTCTCCCGGCAGGTTGCTCAAAAGAGCCCAGAGGCGAGGTACCGATCCAGTGCGACGATCAACTCCTCGCGCGGGCGGCCTCGGTAGACGCCGAAGTCCGCGCCTCGTGCCGGATCCATCCCCCGCACGAACAGGTAGAACACGCCGCCGAAGTCCCGCGCATACTGGAACTCCGGCAGGCGCTGCCCGAGATACCGGGTGAGCGCCACGGTATAAATAAGGTACTGCAGGTCATAGGTCTCGCGGGCCATCACCTGGGGCAGCCACTCCGCCCGGTAGGCGTCCGGTCCCTCGCCCAGCCAGTTCGATTTGTAGTCCGCGAGGTAGTAGCGGCCTCCCGCCTCGAAGACCAGATCCATGGAGCCGGTCATGTAGCCCCGCACCGGGTCGAACGCCAATTCCGAAATTGGCCCTCGGATGGGTCCGTCGTGGCCGTGTGTGCGGAGCAGGGCGGTCAGCCGTCCCGGATCGAGGCGGGCCACCGGAAAGTGGAACGTCAGCTCGTCCAGCCGCTGGACTCGCTCCACGCAGGCCAGGCAGAGACCGGTTGCGGCATCCAGCGGCGTCCGCAGGACCTTCTCCGCCGTGTCCGCCACGGCGGTCTGCCAGGCCACATCGAAGCCGTGCTCCCGGAGCGCTTGGCCGGCGGCCGCCTGGATGCCCTCCCGGTCGGCCCGCGCGAAATCCAGCGAGGCGAAGAGGGCGTGCATGAAGATTCCCGCCCGGACGCCGCGCGGGAAGTCGGCGATATCGGCCGGGGGCTGACCGGGCAGGAGCGTCCGCCCGCCTCGCTCCACCGGGGGGGCGGCATCGTGATCAGGCGCCTCCCGATGGCTGCCCGCCGTGAGTCCCGAGAAGCTGGTGATCTGCCACCCTTTCGCGATCCGCCCGGCGAACGGCCGCGCCTGGAGCGACTCCATGGCGGGTGCCGAGGGGCGGGTTGCGAGCGGCTCCGCCGGGGAGACGCTCCTGACCGCGATCACGCCCCCGGCGGCGTCTGCCAACCGCAAGAGATCGGCCAGGACCTCCCGGTCGTCGAGTCCCCTGGCGCGCGCGCGGACGGCGGCCGCCCGGTCCGCCCCCGGCGCCAGCTCCGCCGGCTGATGCAGCAGGTAAGCCAGCCCCGACAATTCCCCCCCGTTGATGTTCCCCCACACGATCGTGCAGCGATGCTCGGCTCGCGTCATGGCAACGTACGCGAGCCGCAGATGCTCGGCCAACGCCTCGCGCTCGGCAGCCTCCCGGGCCTCGTCGAACCGGTCCGAGCCCGCGTCCAGCGTGGGCGTATTCTGAGCAGCCGGGTCGTGGAACAGCACGCCGACTCCATCGTCCGTGCCGCGGAGCGAGACGTCCCACAGGAACGGGCAAAAGACCACCGGGTACTGCAGACCCTTGCTCTTGTGGATGGTGGCGATCTTGACCAGGTTCTCGTCGCTCTCCAGGCGAAGCTGGGCCTCCTCGGGCGCCGTCTCTCCATTCTGCCGGTGCGCCGCAAGCCAGTCGATCAGGCCCTCCATCCCCAGGTGGTCCGCGCCGGCTGCCGCCTGCAGCAACTCCGTGAGGTGCAGGACGTTGGTGAGTCGCCGCTCCCCGTCCTCGTATCTCAGGAGGCGCGCCGCCACACCCTCCGCCTTCATCAGTCGGCGGAACATCTGGACGAATCCCTGGTCCCGCCAGAGCGCCTGGTAGTCCAGGAACGCATTCGCGCGTGCCTCCCAGGCCGCCTCGTCCTCGTCGAGCGACTCCAGCGCATTCCCGCCGAGGCCGAAGAGATCCGTGGCCAGAGCGGCCCGCACCAGCGGCTCGCGCCCCGGCTGCGCCACGGCCAAGAGGACGCGCTCGACCTCCGCCGCCTCGTGCGACGAAAAGACGCTCGCCTCGCCGAGCTGGACGCTGGCCACCCCACGCGCGAGGAGCGCCTCCCGCACCCGGTCGGCCTGGGCGTTGGTCCGCACCAAGACGGCGATGTCCCCTCCCGTGAGCGCTGTCGCCCCGATGCGGGCCTCGTCTCGACCTGCCGCCGCGAGAAGCCGCGCAATCTCGGCCGCCGTGGCCTGGATGGCAGCGGGCGAGGCCTTCTCCTTGGGCATCGGCTCACGTTCGCCCGCGCGGGTGAGGCACCAGATCCGGAGCGGCGCCTCGTCGTCCGCCGCGACGACGAGCGGCCGTCGCTCCTTCTCGGCCGGCCGCACCGGATGGAACGAGATCTCGTCGAACAGGAACGGGTCTCCGGCCCTCCCGAAGACGGCGTTTACCGCCCGGACCAACCCGGGAGCGGAGCGCCAGTTTCGATCCAGCGTGCGTCGCGCCTCCGCGTCGCGACCCGCCGCCAGATACGCGAAGATGTCCGCCCCCCGGAAACCGAAGATGGCCTGCTTGGGATCCCCCACCAGAAAGACCGGGAGCCGGCTTCCGGCGTAGATCTGCCGGAAGATCGAGTACTGGGTGGGGTCGGTGTCCTGAAACTCGTCGATCAGCGCCGCGGAATAATGCCGGCGCAGGCTGGCGGCCAGCGCCGAGCCGTGCGGGGCCGCGAGCGTGCGATCCAGACGCAGCAGGAGGTCCTGATACGCCGTGAGCTGCCGGCGTTCCTTCCGTGCGGCCAGCTCCCGCCGGCAGTACTCGAGTAACTCCAGCCTGAGCGTCCTGGCCCGGAAGGCGAGGTGTTCCGCCAGCGACTGCCAGGCCGCCGTCAGCCGCTCGCAGGTGGTGAAGACCGGGTGAGCCGGCGGGGTGCCCCCCTTCTTGATGGCCGCGCCCAACGCGCGCGTCGTGAACTTCTCGACGCGGGTGCACCAGGCAGCATGGGCCTCGGCCGGCCGCAAGAAGGCGTCGATCTCCTCCAGCCAGGCCGGGAGGGATCTCGGCGGGTACTTCGAGCCGTTCAGCGACGTCTGACTGCCAAGCAGCCTCCCGATCGCTACCCGGTCCGTCTGCCAGGCCTCACGCGCCTCGCGGTAGCAGGCCGTGTAGAGCGATTCGGCCTCCGACCCAACAGCGGGGGGCGCGGGTGGACGGACGGCGAGCGACGGTCTCCGCAGGTACGGCCGGACGGTCTTGACGAGTCCCTCCGGTGTCCACCCCTCCCGCAGCAGGTACCCGACCAGGAGCCGCGGACCCTGATAGAGGGTCTTCCGCCAGAAGTCGTCCACCACCTCTTGCAGGATCTCGCCTTCGTCCGGAACCAACTCGACCTCGAACGGCTGGGTGCTTTCGAAGGCGCTCTCCCGTAGCACCCGCTGGCAGAATCCGTGGATGGTGAGGATCGCCGCCTCGTCAAAGCTCTGCACCGCCTGGGCGAGCCGGCGGGCGGCCACAGCGCACTCGGGGTTCCGGGCCAGCAGGCCGGCCAGGACATCGTCCCTGGGATCTGTCGGCGCCCCACGGAGGAACGCCTGGCGTGCCGCCTCCAGCCGGGCGCGGATCCGGTCGCGCAACTCCGCGGTGGCGGCGACCGTGAAGGTGACGACCAGGATCTGGTCCACCGTCCGCCCGCCCTCCAGTACCAGCCGGAGGTAGAGATCCGCCAGGGTGTGAGTCTTCCCCGTCCCGGCACTGGCTTCGATGAGGCGCAGGCCTTCCAGGGGCTCCGCCAGGAGGTCCAGCGGACGGGTCCGACCCCGCGTCCCGGCGCTCATGGCCGCCGGTGCTCCAACATGGGCAGGAAGACCTCCCGCGACAGCCGCGCGAAGTCGGCGTCCAGCGGGTCGCGGTCCCGAAAGACGAGGCGATGGTAGGGGTCCTCTCCTTCCGGAGCCTTCTTCGAGAATACGTTTCCGACCCACACCGTGCGGGCGGCCGCGAGCGCCCGCTCCGCGCCCTGGCCCTTGTGCACGCACTCGGCGTAGGCGAAACCCGCCTCCGAGAAGAGATGCAGGGGCCGCGAGAGGCCGGTCCAATAGATCTCGGCCAGCGCGGCGAGACGGGGCAGCGGGTCGTCCACCGGTCCCAGCAGGATCTCCTCGTCCTCGCCGAGCCAGCAGCTCTCGGGGGTCACCCCCGGCGGCCGCAGGCTGTTCAAGAGCAGGTGCCGCAGCCAGAGCGCGATCCAATCCTTGGGCTTGGCCGTGGTCAGCCGGTACTCCAGGAGGCCCTGGGGACTCACGCCCGTCAGCCAGCCGGTCAGCCGGATGGGGCCGAGGTCTCCGTCCACGGGAATCGGGTCCAGGCGCGGGACGGCTCGGCGCGTGTCGAGGCGCCTGGCGAAGGCCTCGACCTTCTCGGCCTCCCCGACGAAGCACACTTCTCCCACGTGCCCCTGCGGCAGCCGCCCGCCGGCGCGGGCGATTTCCCAGCCACCCTCCATCGAGCCGCCCGCGAACCGGAGGTCGAGCAGCTCCTGCCGGAGGGTGTAAGCCGCCAGGCCGTCCAGGATGAACGGCTCGCGGCTCTCCAGCAGCCCCTCCTGCTCCTCCAGGTGGATCCGTAGCCGTTCGCGAGCCAAATACCTCACCGGCTGCCGGAAGAAGCGAATGAAGCGAGTCAGATCCGCCCTGCGCCACTCGTCCGGCGGCTCTGCCAGGGGGCGATCGAGAAACGGCTCCGGTTCGCCGCCCGATCTCCGCCGCCGGCTGGCCTCGCAGTACTCTTCCGAGTAGCTGAAGAGCCGCGAGCCGGCCGCGCCGCCCCGGAAGTAGCGTGGGCTGAACGCGTGCAGCGGGTGGCGGGTGAGCAGCCCATCGCGGACGGGTGTTTCCCTGTCCCCGAGGGCGAACCCCCGCTCCACGTACTCCAAGAGCTCGCTCACCAGGACCGAGGGGGGGAGCGGGGCGTTGTCCCGGTTGCTCTGCCCCACGAAGCTCAGATACAGGACGCGACGCGCCGAGACGATGGCCTCCAGAAACAGGTAGCGGTCATCGTCGCGCCGCGAGCGGTCGCCGGTTCGCGTGTCGTCGCTCATCAGGTCGAAGCCCGGCGCGCGGCGGCTGCGCGGATAACTCCCGTCGTTCAGCCCGATGAGACAGACCACCTGGAAGGGGACGCTCCGCATCGGGACCATGGCACAGAAGGTCACCCGCCCCGCCAGGAATCGCCCGCCGCCCTGCCCTGCCCCGAGCGCGGCCTGGAGGGCGGACCGCGCGACCGCGAGCGACACCGGATCCCCGAAGTCGGCCTGGCCAGCCTCCGCGGCCAGCGCCGAGGCCGCCCTTCGGATGTGGGCGACCTGCTCCTCCTCGTCCTCGCCTGCCTCCAGGAACCGATCCAGGAGGCGCAGGAAGCAGTCCGCCCACTCGGAGACCGGCCGGGCGCGCGCCAGCTCTTCCCGTGCGGCGAAGAGCGCCTCGGCGAAGGAGCAGAGTCGGCCCAGGCCTCGGCTGGCGGCCCCTTCGACCTCGTCGTAGGGCAGGATCCCGCCGAAGAGCCGCCGACCGCCCGCGGGCAGGGCATAGCCCAGGAGCAGTCGGTCCAGGCCCGCGCGCCAGGTATGCTCCGCGGTGGCCGGCAGATCCAGTGCCGCGCGGCTCTCGCCGTCCACGCCCCAGCGCACGCCGGTCGCGCGGATCCAATCCCGGATCTCTTGCAGGTCGGCCTCTGCAATGCCCGATCGCCGACGCACCGGCTCGATCTCCAGGAGGCCCAGCACCTGGTCCGCCCCGAAGCGGCTTTCCACGACCTCTAGCAACGAGAAGAAGGCAATCGCCACCGGGCTCTCCGTCCGCTGGCGCCGGTCCGCGATGCTGAAGGGAATCCTGCGGTCCGGCTCCGCGGTTCCGAAGACCGCCTCGATGAAGGGTGCGTAGGCCTCGATGTCGGGGGTCATGACGGCGACGTCCCCCGGCTCGAGCCCGGGGTCGGCCTCGAAGAGGGCAAGGAGCTGGTCGTAGAGAACCTCCAGCTCGCGCATGGGGCCGTGGCAGGAATGGACCTGGACCGACCGGTCGTCAGCCCGGATGCGGGCGCGGGGCGCCCCGTCCTCCCCCCGATTCCGCAGGTGGAGGATGTCTGTCTGGAGACAGTGGAGCAGGCTGTCCTCGCCAGGCTCCTCGAACTCCCCCACCTCGTGCGGATCGCAATCCAGGAGCAGCGCCAGAAAATCCCGCCCCTGCTTGCCGCAGGCGGCCAGCAGGCTGTTGCCGGTCTCCAGGTACAGCTCGCGCGGATCCCGGTCTTTGACGCGCCGGGCGATCTCGCGTTCGGATCGAATCTCGGCCCAGAACTGCCGGCAGGGATTGAGCAGGAAGAGGTGGACGTCGAGGTGTTCGGCCAGCCGGGCGAAGACCTCGAGCTGCACCGGCGGCAGCGTCGGGATGCCGAAGAGGCTGAGCCGGGAGGGGAGCCCGCGCGGCGCGGACGGCCCACCGTCCAGCGCGGCCAGGAAGCGCTCCTGTACCCGCACCCGGTGGGTGCCCCCGACCGACCGGACCAGCTCGCGCCAGAGGGGAGCGTGCCAGGACTCCCCGCCCCCCCGCTCCCAGTCCAGGATCCAGTCCGGCCGGTAGACCAGATACTGGTCGAACAGGTCGGCGATCCGCGAGGCGAGCTGATGGCGGCGGAGGTCGTCCCCGGCATCCGCGAGATAGGCGCGGAGCGGCGCGAAGGCCTCCCCGCCGGCGATGGTGGGGAGCAGTCCCATCAGGCGCCAGACCAGGACCTCCCGATCATAGGGGGAGTGGTCCGGCACGTCGGAGAGGATCCGGCCGAACAGTTTCCAGATTAGACTCGAGGGGAGGGGAAAGTCGATATTGGCGGAGACGCCGAGGCGGTCCGCCAGCCGCATCCGGAGCCAGCGGGCCATCCCGTTGCTCTGGACCGCGATGATCTCGGGCGTGAGCGGCGGCGCGAGGGGGACGCGCAGCACCTCGGCCAGATCATCGGCCAGCCGCTCCAGGCGGTTACTCTGATGGAGAATGAGCATCAGATCAGCCGAACCTTCCCCTCCAGCGCCTTACACTTCCCCCTTACGCCACAGACGACTACTCTTCAGGTCCAGGCTGCTCAAAAAGGCTCAGCTGCAAGGCGGCACGCCGCAGGCGGGGTACCCAGTCCGCTGGGTCCAGGCGTACTGGCGGTACGTCGCAGCGAGTGCCGAGGCGGGCCAACGAAGCAGATGGGCCTTTTTCAGCAGCCGTGCTAGATGATCTGGCTGTGGTAGCTGGCCTGCACGTCCTCGCACCAGTTCCCAACGTTCCAGACGCCGTAGGCGCCGAGGCCGCCCAGCGGATCGGGCCCGTAGTAGACCGGCACGTGCACCAGCGAGAGCCCCTGGTGCCGGGACGCCTCCGTCAGGGCGACCCACAGTGCGTCCGGGGTGTCGCCGCCCGAGAGCGCCTTCACCCCCGGCACCGCCGAGGCCAGGCGGACGTAATCCACCGGCACCGCGTCATGCGTCCGGAACGCCTCGCCGTACTGCGCCTCCTGCAAACCCGAGATGGCCGCCATCCGGCGATTGTCCAGCAGGAGGATCGTCCCGCGGGCGCCGTGCAGGACGCCGTCCACCAGGACCTGCGGATTCATGAAGAACGACCCGTCCCCGCTGAACGCGATCCCGTACTGCGGTCGGTCCGCCACGCCCGAGGCGAGCAGTGCGCTCACCGCAAACCCCATGTGCGAGGCCCCGGTCTCCGTGATCGTCTGGGTCGGCTCGTCGTCCTCCGCCACCTGGAACCCGACCGCCTGCACATCGCCGGCGTCGAAGAACTTCACGGCGCGAATGCTGTTGGCGAAGTCGCAAGCGATCTTGATCGCGGCGGGTTGGGTCAGGACGGGCCGCCCCCACATGGGGTCGGGCAGGACCGGATGGGCGTAGCGCTCGGCTTTGAGGGCTTGCCACTCCCGCTTCTTCGCCGCCGTGGCGTCGAGCCAGGCCTCGGCCCGTTCCAGGTCGACTCCGCCCTGCCTCTGGAGCGCCTCCCGGAGCTGGCCGATCACGACCCCGATATCCCCCGGCAGGGCGACGGTCCGGTTGTAATGGGTGACGTCGCCGAGGTCCGCGTTGATGTTGATCACCGCGGACGCCGACGCGTAGCCCGTCCCCGAGCAATCCGCCTGACACACCCCCCGCGACCCGATGACGATCAGGAGATCGGCGTGGCTGGTCGCATAGTTGCCGGACAGCGACCCCTTGCTCCCCATCACCCCCATGTTCCGCGGGTGGTCGTCGGGCACCACCCCGAGCGCTCCGGGCGACAGCACGGCGACGGCGCCGATCGCCTCGATGAGGGCCCGCACCTGCCGGGCGAAGGCGCGGGCGCCACCACCCACCTTGACGACGATCCGGCGATGCGTCTGGATGAGTCCGAGCGCTGCGGCCACAATCGCCGGATCCCCGACCGCCATGGGTGGCGGCGCGAGCGGTCCGGGGAGCGCCTCCAGGTTCAGGCTCGCGATCCGCGCCGGCTGGGTATTGAGCGGCAAGAGCAGAAAGAACGGACCGGCCCGGAACGAGCGGTGGACGGCCAAGCTCCCGCGGCGCAACGCTGCGCGCAGGGCCTCGGGCGTGTGCAGGACGTAGGACTCGCCCATCAGGGCCGTGAGCTGGCCGAAGAGACCCTGCGCGTGCTTGGGGATGGCCTGCATGTTCGGCCCCTCCCCGTGGGTCGTCTCGTCCCCGTAGATGTGGTAGACGCCGATCCCGTTGGACGCGGCGGCGAGCGAGCCCGCAAAGGCGTGCAGCGCCCCCGGCCCGATGGACGTCACCACGGCGGCCGTCTCGCCGTAGTGCCACTTGAGCGCGGTGGCCGCGTGGGCCATGGCCGTCTCGTGGCGAAAATTGTAGGTCCGCGTGAGGCCGGCGGCCTCATAGACCCGGAGCACCTCCGCGAGATCCGTGGAGCCGTGCCCGAACACCGCCAGGTATTTCCGCACCCCCTGCTTCAGGAGGCCCAGGACCAGACCTTCCGCCAGCGTCGTGTCGATCGGATTGGGGAGCGTGCCGCCCGCCAATGCCGCCTCGAGACCGCCCGCCTCCGCGATCGTCTGCGCCCGCCGCTCCATGGCAATCAGCCGCGCGACGTGCTGCGTCGGAATCTGCGTCATACTTCCTCCGGCTGCCCCGCGTTCGATTTCCTGAACTCGCCAAATGCCCAGAGTCGTGAGGAGTTCTGAGGTCGTCTATTCGAAGATGACAAGGAGATCTACGTCGCTACCCGCGCCGGAATCCTGCGGAGATCTTTTCACGGTCAATTGGAATCCTGATACTCACCCTTCGGACCTCCGTAACGGCACAACCGACTTCTTCCCACGATGGAGGGGCCACCGCAATGGCACCTCTATACCCATCTCCGATGGGCTGCGCAAGAGGTTTTTGCCAGCGGCACGCTAAGGCATCTTCCCGTGAAACCCTTGCGGGGTCTCGTACTCGCTTCGCCGCCCCCGCGGTAAGTCCGTTGCGTCGAGTGGCTGAGTGAGAGGAGTTGGTGGTGGTACGGTGAGGTGGGCGGTGGGTGATAGGTGATAGACACTGCTCTTGAGGGCAAGCGCGACGATTCCCGTGGCGGCCGCGCCCGACGTCCGAGGCGGGGGGACACCCGCCCTCCTGGGGGCCCCTCGGTCTGGTCGGAATATCCGTCACCCCGGCGGCGAGCGTCAACCGGAGACCCCAGGTGACAACGGTCACCACATCGTGGACATGAGAGGCGCCGGAGCGCATGCAGCGCGAACCCTGACACGGATTAAGGCGCGGTTGGTAGTTCCGGGGACACCATACTTAATTTACTCGGCCTTTTTCCACTTTGGCCCGGGCTTTCCGCGCCGTAGCGTTCGCCAGAGCTTCCGCTCGACCGCCCGGACGACGGGCTCGCCGCCCAAGGGCCTCCCGCTTCGCTCATGGCGGCGGAGTGCCTTGATTTCGTCCTCCGTGGCTCTTGTGGCAAGAAAGTCCTCCCAATCGCTAAGCCGTTGTCAAAGAATAACTTGATCGGAGAAGTTCGTGGAACGGCATAAGGAGCCGTAACGAAATGAAAATAGAGGGACAGGTCATTTCGTAACGGCTCCTAACCAGCGTCAGCGGCGGCGCCACCGTGACAAGTTGATCACCACTCCCCGCCACGTGGGCGGCGGCACTACTCCAGAGATCGTCCCAGGGGGTTGCCGCAAGGCCCGCTCGGACGGGATTCTGCTCGATGTACCGCGGCCGCCAGCATGTGCAGTTCATCCATGGGACAGGAGCCGAAGCGTCCTGGCCAGAGGTGCCCACGCCAACCTTCACGGAAACTGACCCGCCGGGGATCGCGCCAGTGCGCCCGTGCGGTGTCGTCGCGCAGGCGTCCTGTCCTCTCCCGTGGTCGGCTCGGCGCTACTGGCGATGGCGGACCAGGGCGTCGATTCGCTCCTCGAGCGGCGGATGGGTCATGAACAGGCGCCGGAGGCCGGACCGGGCTGAGCCCGAGATCCCGAAGGCGGCCATCTGATCCGGCAACGGCTCGGGATTGGCCGCCTTCTGGAGGCGCTTCAAGGCCGCGATCATCTTCTCCCGGCTCTCCAGGGCGGCGCTCCCGGCGTCGGCCCGGAACTCTCTCCGCCGGCTGAACCACATGACGATGACGCTGGCCAGGATCCCGAAGACCACCTGGGCGAGAATGGTCGTGACGAGGAATCCCGGCCCGTGGCCCCGCTCGGTGCGGAAGACGACCCGGTCGACGAGGTGTCCGACGACCCGGGAGAGGACGATCACGAACGTGTTGACCACCCCCTGGATCAACGCGAGGGTCACCATGTCGCCGTTGGCGACGTGGCTGATCTCGTGTCCCAGGACGCCCTCCACCTCGTCGCGGGACATGTTGCGCAGGAGCCCCGTGCTGACCGCCACCAACGAGCGGTTCCGCCGCATTCCCGTAGCGAACGCGTTGACCTCCGGCGAGTCGTAGACGGCCACCTCGGGCATGCCGATCCCCGCTCGCTCGGCCTGGCGCTTCACCGTGCCGACCAGCCATTGCTCGGCTTCGTTGCGCGGCGATGGCGATGACGCGGGCGCCCGTCAGCCGCTTGGCCGTCCATTTCGACAGGGCCAGCGAGACGAAGGCGCCGCCCATCCCGAAGACGGCGGCGAACGTCACCAGGTTGCTCAGGTTGAGGCCGACGCCCTGCTCGTCGAGAATCCGGTCGACGCCGAGCACCCGGAGCACGATGCTGAGGATCAGGATGACGGCCAGGTTGGTGACGATGAAGAGCATGACGCGTTTCATGGATGGGACCTCCTTCTCGTGGAACACTCCGCGTGTCCCGGCAACGGGCTATTTTCGCCTCCCGGCGATGCTTCTGGCCTCGCCGTGGGCAAAGGCCAGACGGTGGCGATCGCCTTCGGCCGCTCCGGCCGCATGCCGCTCTGGTGCGCGGTCTCGTCGATCACCGGCAGCAGCGGGTAGACGATGTGCCCGATGCCCGCGACGACAGCGACAGTCCAGGCGGCCGGCGGCGCCACGATCGTCACGGACCTGGGGTCGGCCCGGATGATCCGCTCGGCGATACGCACCAGGAAGTCGATGCCACCGGCGGCCGGGCCGCGGGGACCCGGTCGCTCCTTGCTCAGCTCACGGCTCACACTTCGGGTTGATCAGGTTCTCGAACGAGAACATCGTGTCCCACTTCTCCTGCGTGAGCAGCTTGCGTTCCTTCACGACGATCTCGTGCAGGCTCTTGCCGGTCTCGTAGCCTTCGCGCGCAATCTCGCCGCATTGCTTGTAGCCGAGCAAAGGCTTGAGCACGGTGATGATGCCGAGCGAGTTCAGCACCATGTCGCGCGTGCGCTCGGCGTTGGCGGTGATGCCGTTGACGCAGTTCACGCGCAGGCTGTTCACGGCGCGTTCCATGGTCTGGATCGACGCGAACAGCGCAAAGGTGATGACCGGCTCCATCACGTTGAGCTGTAGCTGGCCGGCCGAGGCCGCCAGTGTCACGGTGAGGTCGAGCCCGATCACCAGAAAGCCGGTCTGGTTGACCACCTCCGGGATCACCGGGTTGACCTTGCCCGGCATGATCGACGAGCCCGGCTGCATCTGCGGCAGGTTGATCTCGTTCAACCCGCAGCGCGGGCCGGAGGCGAGCATGCGGATGTCGTTGCAGATCTTGGTGAGCTTGGCCGAGGTGCGCTTGAGCACGCCCGACAGCAGCACGTAGGCGCCGGTGTCGCTGGTGGCCTCGATCAGGTCGCCGGCCAGGATGAACTTCAGGCCGGTGATCTCGGACAGGCACCTGGTGGCGAGTTCCGGGTAGCCGGGTGCCGCCGTGACCGTGGTGCCGATCGCCGTGGCGCCGAGGTTGATCTCGTGCAGGAGCATCCTCACGTCGGCGATGCGCTGCACCTCCTCGTCGATCGTCGTGCCCCAGCCGTGGAACTCGGCGCCGAGCGACATCGGCACCGCGTCCTGCAGGTGCGTGCGGCCCATCTTCAGGACCTTGTCGAACTCCTTGCCTTTGGCGCGGAACGCGTCGGCCAGCTTCTTCAACGCGTCCATGTAGCTTTCGAGTCGCAGAATCAGGCCGAGGCGGAACGCGGTCGGGTACACGTCGTTTGTGGACTGCCCGAAGTTCACGTGGTCGTTCGGGTTGCAGTACTGATACTCGCCCTTCTGGTAGCCCATCGATTCCAGCGCGAGGTTGGCGAGCACCTCGTTGGCGTTCATGTTCGTCGAGGTGCCGGCGCCGCCCTGGATGAAGTCGGTGACGAACTGGTCGAGCATCTCGCCGGCGATCAGCCTGTCGCAGGCCATGATGATCGCCTCGGCAATCTTCTTGTCGAGCACGCCGAGGTCGCGATTGGCCATCGCCGCGGCCTTCTTCACGTAGCCGAAGGCGCGCACGAACTGCGGCTCGGTCGACATCGACAGCCCGGTGATGTGGAAGTTCTCGCTGCCGCGCAGCGTCTGCACGCCGTAGTACGCGTTGTCGGGCAGCTCTTTCTCGCCCAGGAAGTCCCTCTCGATGCGCGGCATGGCAACTCCTTTCCGGCGGCCGCTCAGGCCCGGGTCACTTCATAGCTTCGGCCACCGTCTTCCTGCGGTTGAACGCAATCTGCGTCTGCAGCGGCAACGCCTTCGGGCAGACGTGGTGGCAACCCAGCAGCGACATGCAGCCGAAACCGCCACTGTCGCCGCCGACCATCTCATAATCGTCCGCGGCCGAACGCCGGTCAAGGCAGACGCGCGGGATCTTGTTGATCGCCATTGCGGCGATGACGTCCTCGCGCGTGCGCGCGGTGCCGCAGGCCGAAACTGCGGCTGCGCACCAGCAGGTGCTTCCGCTCGTCGACCGCCTGCTCCAGATCCTTGAGTGTCGGGCTCTCGCCGGTCTGGATCCCAACGCCTCAGCACGCTGGAGCCAATCTGCCGGCCTCTCGGCGACATGATTCCCGTTCTCTCTTTCTTGAATATTCGTACGGCTCCTTGTCGTTTTCCTTTCTCTTCAGCATGCCATCGTGTTTTTCATGCCTGCCCACCAGTCCGGCCCCTGCGGTTAGCGATCTCTGCGCCTCCCGCTCCGCCCCATCAACGCGGATTCACCAGAAGTACATGCCGCCGATCCCGTAGATCCACTGGCTACGAGAGCCTCGCTCCGAGACGATCGGGCTCCGGGCCGCTTCGTTCGCAAGCCACGAGTAGAGCACACCAGCCCCCAGAGCCCAGCGGGGACTCAGGTGCACGAGCGCAACCAACCAGCCCCGCGCGTCGCGGATCCCCGCGTCCGGTTGATAGGCGGGGAGACCGCTGGCCTGCGCGTCCGCCGGTGTCACCCCGAAATAGGTGGTCATGTACGACCCGCTCCCGTAGGTGGTTGCTACGCCGCCCACCAGCGTCAGCGCGGGCAGGATCGGGTAGGCGCCGAAGACGTTACCTCCGGTGGTCCAGCCCCCGTGGCTGTCGGTCACATCGCCCAGCGCCCAGACGGTGGCGCCCACGCGCTTGCGCGGCTCGTCTGGGTCGACCCACGTGTAGCCGCCAAAGAGGCCGAGGTCGATGGACGGATCGATCTCGTGCACGCGGTTCACGACGTCGTCCTTCACGTTCGAGCGACCGAACCGCAACATGCCAGACGGCCCGAGGCGCCACCCGGACCCCTCCAGCAGGTTCACGGTCAGCGTGTTCCCGATCAAGGTGATCTCCCGTTTCCCCCAGAACTGGTATCGCGCCAGCGGAATGGCCCCGACGCGGTAGTCCTTCGAACCCAGGTAGTCTGGATACGCACCCACACCGATGGCGACCAGGTTCCCCTCGGGCAGGGCAAGCGACAGGAGGTCGTCCTGTGCCCAGCCTCGTCCGCCGTCGAGGGCGACGGCGGCCAGTATGAAGAGGGCGATGGCGAGCATCCGGATATATGGCGTCATGACATTCGCAACCCTTCGTCAGTGTGTTGATAGATACGTGCTCTTGACGGGTGCGGGACGATCCCACTGCCGATTGCTAAGTACACGCGGACATAAATTCGATGACGTATACGGTGGCCGCATAAGTCCAGGTCCCCCGGGCCGACCCGAGACGCCGCGCCACACCCATGCTCCGCATGGGTACCCGGCGAGCCGTCCCCGGTACGGAGGGCCGCGTCTGAGCGGACCGACCCGGGGTAAGGGCGAGCCGGCATCGGGTACCCACCCGCAGGGAAGGGTGCAGGCGCCAGGCGTCCGAGGGTCGGTCCGGGGGACCGGCGATACGTCACCGTAATTGCGGGCAGAAGCACTAAGCGAGTGTATCGAAACACTGCGTCAGCCCAGCCCTGCGGGCGCCCTGATCTCTTGGAGACACGACGCGACTCGGGAATTGCGCTGCCGCGCTCTCAGCGCCGATCGCCCGGCTCCGACGGCTCCGTCGCACGCCGATCAGCGCTCCACGCGCCCGCCCCGAGCCAGAGGACCGTGCCGCAGGCCGCGAACACCACGATCGGCAAGGCCAGCGGCGGTTCGACGGAACCCGGCCATTCCTCGATCACGAGCTTGCTGAATGCCGCGACGACCATCGCCGTCGCGCCAAGGATCGCACCGACGCGCGCGTAGAACCCTGCTCCGAGAGAGACGCCCGCGATCACCATGACGAGCGGGGCGACGTAGAAGTTGATCGACGGGAACGGAATGCCAGCCCGCTCGAGGATCTGCATCAGCGGGCTCATCCCCGTCAGATGAAACAATCCGAAGACCGCGAGAGGAAACGCCGCGATGAGCCGCGGAACGATGAGCCAGCGTTGCGCACCGGCGTGTCGTAGCGAGTGGAGTCGGGACATGGCACCTCCGTCAGCGCGATCGCGCGAACAGTGTGGCAGATGTGGCCGGCGATGACCGGCCGGGGAATGGCCAGCAGCGCGGCTGTAGTGCCACTTGAGCGCGGTGGCCGCGTGGGCCATGGCCGTCTCGTGGCGAAAATTGTAGGTCCGCGTGAGGCCGGCGGCCTCATAGACCCGGAGCACCTCCGCGAGATCCGTGGAGCCGTGCCCGAAGACCGCCAGGTATTTCCGCACCCCCTGCTTCAGGAGGCCCAGGACCAGACCTTCCGCCAGCGTCGTGTCGATCGGATTGGGGAGCGTGCCGCCCGCCAATGCCGCCTCGAGACCGCCCGCCTCCGCGATCGTCTGCGCCCGCCGCTCCATGGCAATCAGCCGCGCGACGTGCTGCGTCGGAATCTGCCCCATGGTTGCGACCTCCCTCACGCCCCGACCCTGATGTGGTTCCCAGCTCGGACACGCAGTTTACACTGACCCGCCAAGCAGGCGCAAGCCGGCCGAAATGACAACCGAGGCTTGAAGGCGTATCCTGTGTCGGGGCGCCTGGATGCGCGCCGCGCGCGCCGCCGGCCCCGCCTCCAGGGAGACTCGACGCCACCATGCGATTCCCCGCCGGTCTGCGCGCGCTCACGCATCGCGACTTCCGCCTGTTCATCTCCGGCCAGCTGGTGTCGCTGATCGGGACCTGGATGCAGAGCGTAGCCCAATCCTGGCTCGTTCTGGAATTGACCGGCTCGCCGTTCAAGCTCGGCCTCATCGGCACGCTGCAGTTCGGGCCGATGCTGGGTTTTTCCGTCCTGGCCGGCGCCATCGCCGACCGGCTGCCCAAGCGTCGGCTGATCCTCGCCACCCAGACAGCGCTCATGCTCCAGGCGTTTACGCTGGCGCTCCTGGCCCGGACGGGCCACGTCCAGTACTGGCACGTGGCCGTCCTGGCGGTGTGCTACGGCCTCGCCAACACGCTCGACATGCCCGCCCGGCAGTCCTTCATCGTGGAGATGGTCGGCAAAGACGACCTCACCAGCGCCATCGCCCTCAACTCCGCCATGTTCAACGGGGCGCGGATGATCGGGCCGGCTGTCGCCGGGCTGCTGGTGGATCGGTTCGGCGTGGCCCCCGCCTTCGGGCTGAACGGCCTGAGCTTCGTGGCCGTGATCCTCGCCCTGGCGGCGATGCGGACCGAGGGCTTGCCGCGCGAGCGGGAGGGCACGACCGTCCGGCAGGATATTGCCGCGGGTCTCCGCTACGCCGTGGGCACTCCGCAGGTGGCGCTGATCCTGACCCTGCTCTTGGTCGTCAGTCTCTTCGTCATCAACCACAACGTCTTGGTGCCTCTCCTGGCGCGCGACGTCCTCCACGAAGGGGCGCACGGGTTCGGCCTGCTCATGGCCGCCCTGGGAATCGGCGCCGTGGTCGGGGCGCTCGCCCTGGCCATGCTGGGCAGAAGCCGACCGACCCTGCCCCTCCTCATCACCGCGGCGGCCCTGGCCGCTGCGCTCACGCTGGCGCTGGCGGCGATCCGCCACTTCCCGGCCGCCGTCGTCCTCCTCGCGCTGACCGGCCTCGCCCAGATCGTGTTCATGGCCAGTTGCAACACCGCGCTGCAGATGGTCGTCCCGGACAGGCTGCGGGGCCGAATCATGAGCCTGTACGCCTTCGTGTTTGTCGGCGTGACGCCGATCGGATCGTTTTTCGTGGGGTCGGTGGCGGAATGGTTCGGGACACCGATGGCGTACGCGGCGGGCGGCGGGCTGGGGCTGCTCTCCGTCCTGGCGCTCGCCCTCCTGTGGTGGCGCGGCTGGGGCCGCGTCGCCTCGTGTCCGGAGGACTAGGCGCGACTTCGCGAGCGCCTTCCAATGTTCCGCCGAGCAACCAGGATCGTCTTCGAAACCACGGATGCACGGGAGGCTTGTTCAGCCTGCCGTGCGACGGCGCGTGGACCGCGGAGGCGCGAGGGGGCTAGGGTCGGCATATCGCTCGGCATACCGATCGAGCAACCGCCGGATCATCTTCTGGTACTGGATGTTGTGCCGGCGGGCCTCGGCCTTGAAGAACTCGACGCTCCGCTTGCTGAGGGCGATCGTGACCTTCACGGCTTCCTCGCGGAATACCAACTCCTCGGGCGGCGGCAGAAAGTCGGGGACCACGCGCACCCGGCCGATCGGCTCATCCGTGTACTTGAGTCTCGTGCTCACAGATTCGCTCTCCCTTCCGCCAGTAGCCGGCCCCGAAGATCCGGATCACGCCGGTGCGATGCGTGAAGCGGACCGTCAGAATCCCGGCGCCGACCCGTCCGAAGCAGAAGTAGCGCCGCTCCTCCCCGCTGTGCGACAGATCCTCGGCGATCACCCGGTGGGGGTCGGCAAAGGCAAACTGGGCCTCGACGAACGCCACTCCGTGCTTCTGCTGATTTGGCAGATCCTTGGCGGGGTCCCAGTCGAACCGCGTCATCGTCACCACGCTACCACGGGCAGTCCCCCGCATGCACATCTTTATATGGCTTCCGCGTTGGACCCGCTGGTGGCGGTCGTCCGCCCGAAGGGCTCTTCGGCACTTGGGCGTCCTCGGCTGTCCGGGGGCGTCCACGACGCTCCCGATCCTGACGCCGGAGGAACCTACGACGACGATCCCTCGTCGCAGCCCGACTCGGCGCGCGCGTCGTGCGTTGCGAAATGGAGAATGTGAATCCGCACCCGGACGAGACCGCCCCGGGCGGGATAATCGCGCAGGCCAAGGCCCCGGTCCTGAAAACCGCACTTCGCCAGGACGCGCGCGGAGGCAGGATTGTCCGGAAACGTCTCTGCCTGTAGGCCCTTCGCGCCGAGTCCGCGAGCATAGGCGACGATGAGCTGGAGCGCTTCGGTGGCATACCCCTGGCCCCAGTGTGGTCGGCCAATCCAGTAACCAACGCCGGGCATCTCCGGCAAACTACCGAACCCGATCGCGCCCAGGAATACTCCATCGGCGGCGCGCACGATGGCGAACGTCGCGGACCCCGGTGCGGTTCGACGCGCGATCCACTCTCGGGCCGCCTCGACCGTGCATGGGTCAGGCATGTGCGACATCCGCCGGATGGCGTCGCGGTCGTCGTGGAGCAGCGCGGCGATTTGCACCGCGTCCTCCAATTGGAGCGCCCGGAGGATCAACCGGTGCGACCGCAACCCGCTCACCATGCCTGGAGTCTCCCACACCGGTAGGTCGTTAGGAGCCGTTACGAAATAACCCTTTCATCTCTTTCTATTTCGTTACGGCTCCTTATACCGTTTCGGAATGTCTCCGCTCAACTTATTCTATGACACCGGCTTACGCAACTCCGTGCCCCCGGAAACGATCACCCCGAAGGGTCCTCCACGGCATGGCCCCCAGGGGCGAAACACGACACAAACAGCTTCGGAGGCCCCGTGGCCGTCCAGCCTGCTCCTCGCATCCCCCGGATGCGTCGCAGCCTGAATGACTTCCAGGGTCAGCTGGAGAACCTGGATTTTCGGATGCCGATGGCGAGCGCCGCAGACACGGTGGGGCCTATGAGGGTTGGTGCCGGGGGGACGGACCCATAATGGAACAGTGGATCACCTCCCCCACCGGCCGACCTTGGAGAATCGCTTTATCCGCAGGTGGTTAACTCGTCAAGTGATCACATCCGTGCAGGTTCTTGGGGCTCGATGCCGGCCGGCACGCATCACACTGACGCATCGCATTCGAGACAACACCTCTCACCCGGATGACACCCATGTTGTGCGCATGGGGTCGGACTGGGAAGACTCGTTGGGTGGGACAGAAGAGCGTCCAGTGTGTTTCTGATGGGTTAGGTACAGAGCGATACAATTCGAGCCGCTCTCGGGCTGACTCACATTGGGGCGGTCATCGGGTGTTCAGGTGCTTTTGAAGATCTCGATAGAAGTTCTCGTGGGAGCCCAGCGCCAAGAGGCAGAGTCCTCCGCCTTTCTCGATCAGGTATCCGACCAGGTAGAGTTGCTGGTGATGGGTAAACTTGTGAACGCGCACCCCCGCGAGCGCCCCCTTCTTTGGCTCACCGCCCAAGGGATTGGCCAGGATCTTCTCCACCTCCCGGTCCAGCACTCGCTGGAGATCGACGGGCCATTTCTTCTTGACCCGTAACACCCGAGGGAGGGCAGAAACGGGTCGACCGGCGGCTGGCCGGCTCACCGCACGACACCCCACTCATACGGCACTGCCAACCCGACCTTGGCCTCTTCCTTCCCCTCCAGCAGGTCCCGGATGAACGCGAGCGGCAGGTCCGGGTTCTCTTCCGCCAGCATTCCCAAGAACACATAGTACTTCATCTGATCCGAAAGCGAGCGTCGGTGAGCCCGCGCTCGCGCCTCCACCCGCCGCCGGACCGTATTCTCCAGACGCACGGTCGTCAGCACACTCATGGTCGCCTCCTCTTTGCGCGCCCACACGAATGGGCGACGACGGTACTGTACAACATCCGAATACGGCAATCAAGTGGGACGCTTGGGAGATAGTAATCACATCAAGAGAATAGGAAGCACGAAGGGCGACCGGACGGGGTTCTTGCGGACCACAGGCGGCCGGAAGGGGGATTCGACTTGACTTCAAGATCCGCGCTGATAGTCTGCAGCCGGCATGAGGGGCCTGCCGGAGTAGCGCCGCTCTACGCCGTTGTCAAAGAATTAGTTGAGCGGAGACATTCCGAAACGGCATAAGGAGCCGTAACGAAATAGAAAGAGATGTATAGGTTATTTCGTAACGGCTCCTAAGAGGATGGAACCGTGCCGGACTACTACGAGCTGAGGCGGTACCAGTTACAGAACGGGCCGCAAGGGAAGGCACTGGATGACTTCCTGCGGGAGGTCGCGATCCCGGCCCTGAACGGGCACGGCGTCCACCCCATAGGCGTCTTTACGGGTCTGCTCGGAGACGTCAATCCCGCCGTCTACACGCTCCTGCGGCACACCTCGCTGGAGGCGATCGTCGCCGTGCGGGCTTGGCTTGCCGCGGATTCGGAGTTCCAGCGCGCGGGCGCGGCGTTCCTCGACGTCCCCGCCGACCGTCCCGCGTTCGTGCGGACCGAGAGCTCTCTGCTGGTTGCCTTCGACGGCCTGCCCGAGTTGGAGACGCCACCCGGCGCGGCGACCAATGCGCCGCGGATCTTCGAGCTCCGCCGCTACGAGAGTCACAGCGAGCCGGCGTTGCAGCGGAAGATCGAGATGTTCAATACCCGCGAGATCGCCATCTTCCGACGCACAGGCCTCACCCCGGTCTTCTTCGGAGAGACCCTGATCGGGCCGCGGATGCCGAACTTGACGTACCTGCTCACCTTCGACGATATGGCGGCACGCGAGCGAAGCTGGGCAGCCTTTCGGGCGGACCCGGAGTGGAAGGCACTCTGGGCCACGCCCGGCCTGACCGACGCCGAGATCGTGTCGAACGTGACGAGCGTCTTGCTGCGGCCGGCGCCGTACTCCCAGATCTAGGCGCAACCAGGTGCGCCTGGAGCGCGTCCCTGTTTCGACAGAAGGATGAATGCGCGATGACGGACGAACGCGAAATGGAAGGCGTGCCGCGGGTGGCATCTTTTCGAACGGTCGCGGAGTTCAAGGCCCATCTTGCCACGCTGCCCGTTCGTCTGGACTGTGACGACGACCTGCTCCCGCCACACCAGAATCCGCTGGCGCAACCGATTGCGGTGCACGGGAGAACCATCGGAAATCGTTTTGCCACGCACCCCATGGAGGGGTGGGACGGCACCCTGGAGGGACAGCCGACCGACTTGGTCCTGCGCCGCTGGACGCATTTCGGCATCTCCGGCGCCAAGCTGATCTGGGGGGGTGAGGCGGTCGCGGTCCGGCATGAAGGGCGCGCCAACCCGAATCAGCTCTGCTACACGCCGGCGAACGCCCAGGCGCTTTCCGCCCTGCTGCGCACGCTCAAGGCGGCCCACCGCAAACGATTCGGCACGACCGACGATCTCTTCGTCGGGCTCCAGCTCACCCACTCCGGCCGCTGGTCGCGCCCCGATCCCGATCGCGCGGCCAAGCCGCGCATCGCGTTCCGGCATCCCGTGACCGACGCCCGCGTGGGCGCGCTGGACCCGTCGGCCATGCTCACGGATGCGGAACTGGAGAACCTGATCCCGGATTACGTCGCGGCGGCCAAGTTCGCCGCCGAGGACGGCTACGATTTCGTGGACGTCAAGTGCTGTCACGGCTATCTGCTGAACGAACTCCTGGCGGCGCACACGCGGCCGGGGCCGTACGGCGGCTCCTTCGAGAATCGCACGCGACTCTTCCGCGAGATCGTGGCGGCCATCCGTCGGGACGCGCCGGGCCTCCACATCGGCGTCCGACTGTCCGCGTTCGACCTGGTCCCCTTCCGGCATCCCCACGAGGGCGAGGGAGCGCGCGGGGTGCCCATCGACGTCAGGCCGCACCTGCCGTGGCGGTACGGATTCGGCGTCAACCCCGACGACCCGACCCAGCCCGACCTCACCGAGTCGATCCGCTTTCTGGAGCTCTGCCGAGACCTCGGCATCCGGCTCCTCAACATTTCGGCCGCCTGCCCGTATTACAACCCCCACCTGATGCGGCCGGCGATGTTCCCGCCGTCCGACGGCTACCCGCCGCCGGAGGATCCCCTGGTGGGGGTGGCCCGCATCCTCGCGGCCGCCGCCGCACTCAAACGCGCCGTCCCCGACCTGCTGCTCGTCGGCAGCGGGTACACCTATCTGCAAGAGTACCTCCCCCACGTCGCTCAGGCCCAGGTCCGGCTCTGCCACAGCGATTTCGTCGGTGTGGGCCGGATGGTGCTGTCCTATCCGGAACTGCCGCACCATGTCCTGACCGGCCAGCCCTTGCACCGGAAGCGCCTCTGCCGGACCTTCAGCGACTGCACCACCGGCCCACGCAACGGCATGGTGTCCGGCTGCTTTCCGCTTGACCCATTTTACAAGGCGCGCCCGGAGGCCCAGACCATCCACGAGATCCGGCGGAAGGCGGGTCGATAGGTCAGCGCTCCGCCGCATCACCCCCCCGCGTTCGCTCCAGGGTCCCCGCCCCCTCGTCACGTAGCCTGCCCAAGTGCGCCCCGACGGCCGCTCGCTGTGGCTTGATCTGGATCAAGGCGGTCGCCTCGCTGGCCGCCTAGGATTCCTGTGCGAACCGCGGACGCTGCCCGAACGGCGCCCCGGTGACGCAGGGGAAAGGAGACCGGCCATGAGCGAGCTGATCAACAACCGGGCCCATCGGATCCAGACCATGAAAGAGATCATCAAGCACCTCCACCGAGGAGGCTCGCCGGACGAAGTACGAGCGAGGTTGCGAGAGATGGTCCGCGAAACCGACGCCTCCGAGATTGCGGCCATGGAGCAGGAGCTGATGGCGGAGGGGATGCGGGTGGAGGAAGTGCAATCCATGTGCGACCTCCACGCCTCGGTCCTGAAGGAGGTCCTCGTCCAGATCGGGCCCGCCGCATCGCCCGGGCCGCCGATCCCCCCCGGGCACCCCGTGGACACCTTCCAGCGCGAGAACGAGGCCCTGCGGGAAGCCGTCGGCCGGATGCGGACGACGATGCAGGCGGTGGCGCAACTTGCAGACACCGCGGTCCCGGGGGATGAGCTCGTCGCGTGGCGGCAGGCGTACAACGACCTCATGGACGTGGAGAAGCACTACCAGCGGAAGGAGCACCTCCTGTTCTCCTGTCTGGAGCGGCACGGGATCACGGGGCCATCCAAGGTGATGTGGGGCAAGGACGATGAGGTGCGCGCCCTCCTGAAGACCCTAGGCGAGGCGCTCGCCGCCCAAGGCGCGTCGGCGGCAGAGTGGAAGGTCGTCATCCAGGCGGTGGCCGATCCGGCGCTCGTCGCCGTCGAGGAGATGATCTACAAGGAGGAGAAGATTCTGCTCCCCATGTCGCAGGGCGCGCTCACCGAGGACGAGTGGGGCGAAATCTGGCAGCAATCCCCCGAGTACGGCTACTGCCTGGTCGAGCCTGGCGACCGTTACCGGCCGCCCGTCTCCACCGACCCTGCCAGGGTGGCAGCCGTGGCCGCCAACGAAAGCCTGGTATTCCCGACCGGCGCGCTCACACCGGCGCAGCTCCGCTGGCTCTTCACCGTGCTGCCCCTGGATCTCACCTTCGTGGACGCCGACGACCGGGTGCGCTATTTCTCCGAGGGACCCGACCGGGTCTTCGCTCGGAGCAAGGCGATCCTCGGCCGTCTGGTTCAACACTGCCACCCACCCAAGAGCGTCCACATCATCGAGCAAATCTTGGACGACTTCAAGACCGGCCGTCAGAGCGTGGCCGAGTTCTGGATCCCGTTCCAGGGCCGGTTCGTCCACATCCGCTACTTTGCCGTCCGGGACGAGGCGGGAACCTACCTGGGCACCTTGGAGGTGACGCAGGATCTCACCCGACTCCGCGCGCTCGAGGGCGAGCAGCGACTCCTCCAGTACGATAAGCCGTTGTAAGAGAATAAGTTGAGCGGAGACATTCCGAAACGGCATAAGGAGCCGTAACGAAATAGAAAGAGATGTGTAGGTTATTTCGTAACGGCTCCTAACGAGAAGGAGAGGCCGGCATGAACATCCCCATCACGCCCGAGACGAAAATTGCGGAATTGCTTGACGCCTACCCCCAGCTCGAAGAGGTGCTGATCCGACAATCCGCACACTTCACGGCCCTGAGAAACCCGATCTTGCGGAAGACGGTGGCCAAGGTGGCGACGATCGAGAAGGCCGCCCAGATGAGCGGGATCCCCGTGCGGCGACTGGTCGCGACGCTGCGGGAGGCCGCCGGACTTCCCGGGGAGCCCGACGCGACCGATCTCGGTCCGGAGCTGGAGCCCGCGGCCTTGGATGCCGTGGCGCCGGAGTGGTTCGACGAGAACAAGGTCCGCATGACCCTCGATGCGGACGACCTGCTGGCGAAAGGCGAGGTTCCTCTCCCCAAGGTCACGCGGGCGGCGCTGGACCTGCCGCCGGGCGGCCTGCTGTGTGTCAAGAGCACCTTCCGCCCGACCCCACTGCTCGAAGCGCTCCACAAGGCCGGTCACGGGACCTACGTGACCCAGGCCTCGCCCGGGATTTTCCAGACCTACGTGCGCCCCAAGGTGGCGGCCTGAATACGGCGGATGCCCCGGCCGGATACCGGGTGGCCGCCGTTCGCTCATTCCACGACGGCAGCCATGACGGCATTCGAGAAGAGGGCGCGGCGCGGAACCGGAGCATCCACCCAGCCGCTCTCGGCCAGCCGCGTCCCGATCATCACGCAGACGAGGTCGCAGGTCGGGTCCGCCCACAGCATCGCGCCCGACGAGCCGGTATGCCCGAAGGTGGCAGGAGACGTGAGCGCGCCGCTGTTGTGCGGAGCCTTGCCGCCCTTCACGTCCCAACCCAGCCCCCAGCTTGCCGGGCGCCAGCGCGCGACGCCGGAGGTGTCACGGATCGATTCGCGGAGCTGGTTCCGCACCATCTCGCGCGCCGTCGCGGGGCTGACGATCCGACACCCGTGATGGGCGCCCCCCTGGAGGAAAGCCTGGGCGAAGACGGCCAGATCCTCGGGGGTCGCGTAGAGGCCGCCCCAGGGAATCCCAAGCCTCCGGAAGTATGGCGAGTTGTACCGCTGGTGATCGGTGGGCGGCTCGCCCGGAAGCTGCACCCAGGCGATCCGGTCCCAGACCGACTCGGGTGGCTGGAGATGACTGTCGCGCATTCCCAGCGGAGCGAGTATTTCCTCTGCCACGAACGGGTGGTACCCGCGCCCGCCGTACCGGGCGATGATCTCCCCGGCCAGGCCGAATCCGAAGTTGCTGTACGACCACTGGGTCCCCGAGGGAAAGAGCAACCGGCCGCGACAGTAGGAGCGCACGAAGGCGTCCAGGCCGCGGTGGTTCCGGCGGATCTCCTCGTTGTCCTCGCAGTACTCGGGCAGCCCCGACGTGTGGGTCAGGAAATGGCGCAGGGTGATGTTCTCCCGGCCGGGCCCGGCGAACTCCGGCAGAAGCTCGTGGACGGGCTGATCGACGGAGAGGACGCCTCGCTCGGCCAGCTGCAGGACCGCCGTCGCCGTGACGGGCTTGGTCACCGAGGCCACTGCGAAGAGAGTATCGGGGCCGACAGGCCGCCGTTCGGGCTCGCGGACGGCGTCCCCGAACCAACATCGCCCCACGACGACACCCCGGCGGGCGACCAGCGCCGAGGCCCCCGGCAACGTGCCGTCCTCGACCCACCCGCGGAGCAGATCGAAGGCGCGCTGGAGCCGTGCCGGATCCATCCCGACCTCTTCCGGTCTGCCGACCGGCAACCCCGGGTTCGTGGTGTCCATGGTCTCTCCGTGCGAGATGACTGGCGAGTCGGGATCAGCCGGACTCGGCCGCGCCCTCCAGTCCCGCCAGTACGCTCGGCAACTGGAACAGGTCGAAGATCAGGTCGGTCAGCACGTCGGCGCCTGCCGCTACAGCACGATCTCGCGCGCGATGCCGCGCACGTCCATCTCGAACTCCAGGCCGACCACCGGCGGGCGCGCGAAATGCCAGGTGAGGCCGCCGGGGACGGCGCCCCGCCGCACCAATTCGTCGGGGAGGATCGGAAAGACGTCGTGCACCGTATAGAGGTGCGTCCCGGTCACCTGCGCCCAACCACAACCCAGGGCGCGCATCCGCCGCTCCATCTCGCCGAGCACGTACCGCGCCTTCTCGCGGAGGCCGTCCGGCGACGTGTCGCCGCGTCGGACGATGTGGTCGTGGTAATTGCCCCGGCCCTCCGGCGCTTCGCCGCTCCCGGCAATGTGGAAACTGGGCCTGGCCCCCGGGCGGGCGGGCACACTGTAGGCGAATGCGTAAAAACTCGGGGTCGCGGGGCGGTCGATCTCCGGGCAGACGTTCGACCGGGCCACGGGATTCGCGCCGTCCCGGCAGATCCCCCACTGCTCCAGGGTTCCGACGTAGACCCGGTTGAACGCCAGGAACCCCTCCTCCGTGAAGGGGGCGGGTGATCGCAACTCGCAGGCGCAGAAGGCCACGCGCGGCCGGCCGATGGCGGCCAGGTGCGCCTCAACGGCGCGAAAACCCTCGGCGAGCGGTACGGGACGCAAGAAACGCGCGCGCTCGATCTCGAACCCCGGCTCGGCCGCGACGCCTGCGGAATACTGAAATACCCCAGGCAGATACCGGTAGCCGGCGGCGGGAAGCGTGACGATCTCGGCCATGACTGGACCCCCTTCGGACGATAAGGAAATCCCGTTGAGGATGCCGCGGTCGCGCCGGGGTTGTCAAGGGGGAATCGCGGGCAGGCGGTCGCGCCGGGGGGGACGTCCCTTCCGTCGCGGTCCCGGACGGTGCATCCGCGGGCGAGCTGTGATAGGCTTGAGTCGCGGGCCGCGGCTGCGCGCCGTGCCCTGGATCAAGCGCAGGCAGCGCGTGCGCCCTACCCCAATCACCCGTCACCCCGGAGGAGCACCAGGTATGGCGAATATTTCACCGGTGGTCGAAGCGCTCACCCCGGACTTGATCGCGCTCCGCAGAGACTTCCATCGGCATCCGGAGCTCGGCTTCCAGGAGGTACGGACGGCAGGCATCGTCGCGGAACGCCTGCGCGCCTTGGGCTATACGGTCAGGACCGGTGTGGGCAAGACCGGGGTGACGGGATTCCTGAAGTGCGGCGCGCCCGGCAAGACGCTCCTGCTCCGCGCCGACATGGACGCCCTGCCGATCCGCGAAGAGGCCGACGTCGCCTGGAAGTCGGAGCGTCCCGGCGTGATGCACGCCTGCGGACACGATGCCCATACCGCCATGGGGCTCGCGACGGCGGCGGTTCTGGCCAAGGAGGCTCCGAGGCTGTCGGGGAATCTCTTCTTCGTGTTCCAGCCGGCCGAGGAGCTGGCCGCGGGCGCCGCCGCCATGCTCCAGGACGGCGCGCTCGACGGCGTCCGGCCGGATGCCGCCCTCGCCGTACATGTCTTGACTCAGTGGCCGACGGGAACCATCGCCATCTGCGAGGGGCCCGCCATGGCTTCAGCAGACAAGCTGAGACTCACCGTCACCGGACGGGGAGGACACGGCGCCAGCCCCCACCTCGCCATCGATCCCGTGGTGGCCGCAGCCCAGGTCATCACGGCGATCCAGGCCCTGGTCAGCCGGGAGACGCCGCCCCTCGATGCCGCCATCCTGAGCATCACCATGCTCCAGGCCGGGACCGCCTTCAACATCATCCCGGACACCGTGGAGATGACCGGCACCTTCCGTTGCTTCAACCCCGAACTCCGCGAAACACTCCTGGCCGGCCTCACGCGGATGGCGGAAGGCGTCGCCGGGGCGTTCCGGTGCACGGCCCAGGTGAGCCACGAATTCCTCACGCCGGCGGTGCTGAACGACCCGGCCGTGACCCGGATCGCACGAGAAGCCGCCGCGGGCATCGTCGGCGCCGACGGCGTCACCGCGCCTGCACCGCTCACCGGGTCCGAAGATGCCGCCTTCTTCTGGCAGAAGGCCCCGGGCTGCTTCGCCTTCATCGGAGCGGCCCGACCCGAGTGGTCTCCCGCTCCCTCGATGCACAACGCGAAGTTCGACATCGACGAGACAGCCCTGGCGATCGGCGTGGAATTCCTGACCCGGACCGCCCGGCGGCTGCTCGACACACCCTAGCCCGGATTCTTCACGAAGGAAAGTGTGGTTCGATCATGACAACGCCACGACTGGAAAACCTGAATGTCGCCGCCTTCGACCTGATGCCGTCGCCCGAGGAGATTCATGCGCGGCTGCCGATCTCGGAGCGAGCCTCGGACGCGGTCTACGGGGGGCGGGAGGCGCTCAAACGCATCCTCGATCGTTCGGATCCGCGCATCTTCATCATCGTCGGCCCCTGCTCCATCCACGACCCGGTCGCCGGGTACGACTACGCCGAGCGCCTGAGCGCCCTCGCGGAGAGCGTCCGAGACACCTTGTGCCTGGTGATGCGGGTCTACTTCGAGAAGCCGCGCACCTCGACGGGATGGAAAGGGTTCATCAACGATCCGTACATGGACGACTCCTTTCGCATCGAGGAGGGAATAGAAAAGGCCCGCGCCTTTCTCCTCAAGGTGGCGGAGCTGGGACTGCCCACGGCTACCGAGGCCCTGGACCCCATCACACCGCAGTACCTGGGCGATCTTGTGGCCTGGACAGCCATCGGCGCCCGCACGTCCGAGTCCCAGACCCATCGGGAGATGGCGAGCGGTTTATCGACGCCCGTCGGATTCAAGAACGGCACCGACGGCGACATCCAGGTGGCCATCAATGCCATCCAGTCCGCCGCCAGACCCCACAGCTTCCTCGGACTCAGCTTTCAGGGACGCTCGGCCATCGTGCGGACCCAGGGGAACATGTACAGCCATATCGTCCTCCGGGGCGGCGCCGGGCGGCCGAATTACGATACGGTGAGTATTTCCATCACGGAGAGGGCCCTCGCCAAGGCAGGACTGCCGCACAACATCGTCGTGGACTGCTCCCATGCCAACTCGTACAAGGACGTGGAGCTGCAGCCCCTCGTGATGTCGGACTGCGTCCACCAGGTCCGCGAAGGGAACCGTTCCATCGTCGGCTTGATGATCGAGAGCAACCTGGAGGGGGGGAGTCAGCCGATCCCGGACGACCTGACCAAGCTGACGTACGGCTGTTCTGTGACCGACCCGTGCGTGGATTGGCCCACCACCGAGACCATGATCCGCAAGGCGCGGGAGAACCTGCGCGACATCCTCCCGCAGCGAGTGTCCGCGCAGCCTGCCGCCTAAGTACACGCGGACATAAATTCGATGACGTATACGGTGGCCGCATAAGTCCAGGTCCCCCCGGGCCGACCCGAGACGCCGCGCCACACCCATGCTCCGCATGGGTACCCGGCGAGCCGTCCCCGGTACGGAGGGCCGCGTCTGAGCGGACCGACCCGGGGTAAGGGCGAGCCGGCATCGACGAGGCGCCAGGCGTCCGAGGGTCGGTCCGGGGGACCGGCGATACGTCACCGTAATTGCGGGCAGAAGCACTAAGCCGTTGTCAAAGAATTAGTTGAGCGGAGACATTCCGAAACGGCATAAGGAGCCGTAACGAAATAGGAAGAGATGTATAGGTTATTTCGTAACGGCTCCTAACCTAGAACGCCTTGCAGATAGGTGAGGTAGGCCGCAGGTGCGGCATCCCGGGACAGCTCGCCGTCCAGGACCGCTTGCTCCAGCCGCTCTTTCAGTTGTCCCACGCGCGGCCCCGCCGCGATGCCGAAATGGGCCATGATGGCCTGCCCGATCCCCTTTGGCAGCAGAGGCGCCTGGCCGTCTTTCGCCTTCAGGTCCGCCGCCCGAGCCTGCAACTCCGCAAGCCGGACCAGCACCGCGTCCCGGACGCCGGGCCGATGCGAGGTCACGTCGGCGCGACTGAGATCCAGCAGATCGTCCAGCACGTCTCCGGCTTCGCGGATGAGGCGTCGGACGGCCCCGTCGGTCCAGGTGCCGTCGTAGAGCGCCGGACGCTGGTGCAGCCACACCAGCGTCCGCACCCGCTGGTGCAAGGCGCGATCGAACCGGAAGCGGCGGGCTGCATCGTCCACGATGGCGGCCCCCACGGCCTCGTGCCCGAAGAAGTGCACGTCCCCCGCCGCGTCCACCGAGCGGGTCGTGACCTTGCCGGCATCGTGCAGGAGGGCCGCCCACCGCACGGCCACCCGCGGGGGCGCTTGGCTCACCACCCCCAGGGTGTGCGGCCATAGTGCCTTGTGGTGGTACCGCCCCTGATCCGCCCGGAACTCGACCATGGCCTGCCCTGCCGGCCAGAGGTGGGCCAGGACCCCCGTACTCTCAAGGAACGACAGGCCCTCCGCAGCGGCGCTGCCCACCAGGATCTTGTTCATCTCGAGCAACCATCGCTCGCGGCTGACCGTCAAGATCTCTCCGGCCACCTCTCGGACCACCTCGGGGAGTCCCGCCTCCGGCCGCATGCCCAGCGTGGCAATGAAGCGCGCGGCGCGAAGCGTCCGTAGCGGATCCTCCCGGAAGATGACGCGCGGATCGCCCACGGTACGCAGGGTACGCTGCCGGAGGTCCTTCTCGCCGCCGAAGGGGTCGATCAGGTGGCGATCGGCCGTCATCGCCATGGCATTGATCGAAAAGTCCCGCCGCGCCAGATCCGACTCCAGATCTTGGCCAAAGGTGACTCGAGGCTTCCGGCTTCCGTTAGAATATGCCTCCCCCCGATAGGTGGTGATCTGGATCTCGCGGCGAAGGCCCCCAGCGTCGCTGATGGTGCCCACCGTGCCGAACCGGCTCCCCACGGTGAAGACCGGCAACTTGGCAGCGCGCAGGATACGCGCGCTGTCGGCAGGCATGGCGCTGGTGGCGAAATCCAGATCGCCGAGGCTCTCGAGCGGGGCTCCGAGCAGGTGATCCCGCACCGCGCCGCCCACGAGATACAGTTCGTGCCCTGCGCCGACGAACACCTCGAACAGACGGGAGAGTGCCACGTCGATTTCCGTCACGATCACGCCCGATCCTGGCCGCGCCGTCGGCCGGCCCACGTCGCCAAATGAAACGCCCCGAAGCCGCCAGCCTCAGGGCGTCCACCACTCCACATCAGAAGCTCAGCAGCCCCCATACTACGCAGCGCGGAATAATGGCTACATCGCCCGCCGCGCTGCTCCGTTCGTGGGGAAGGCCCTCGCGCGTGTACGCGATGGGGCGCACGCGCTCGGCCCTCCGCCCGGACTATCGAGGAGCACCCGCCCCTTGTCAAGCGGAAAGGCCCCGTCGGCGCGGTACCGACGGGGCCTCGGGATACGGGTCCACGTGAATTGCAGCCCAGACAGCCAGCTTACTTCAACGCCTCTGGATTGATCACGCCCTCGGGTCGCCGCCCCTCGAGGGCGTCGATGATGGCCTGCGCAGCGTGGGTGGCCATGCGGATCACGCACTCCACCGTGAGACCGGCCGAGTGGGGGCTCAACACCACGTTCGGGAGGCCGAAGAGTGGGTTATCGGCCTTCGGCGGCTCGGGATCGAACACGTCCAGCCCCGCGCCGGCGATGGTACCGTCTTTCAGGGCCTTGACCAGCGCCGCCTCGTCCACGATGGGTCCGCGGGCGCAGTTGATGAGGAATGCCGAGCGCTTCATCGTCTTGAGCTGCGCCGTGCCGATCAACCCCTTCGTCTCGGCCATGGAGGGGACGTGGAGCGTGACGAAGTCCGACGCCTTCAGAATCTCGGCAATCGTCGCGACTCTTGCTCCCGCCTTCTCCATCGCCTCCTTCGGGACCAGCGGGTCGTAGGCCAGAATCTCCATGTTGAAGGCGGCCTTCGCTTTCTGACATACCAACATCCCGATCCGACCCATGCCGAGAATCCCCAGCGTCTTTCCGTCCAAGTCGAAGGCGCTGTAGCTGTTCCGGACGTCCCACTCGTTCTTCCGTGTGGCCGCATCGAACGGCAGCATCCGCTTGGCCAGAGCCAGCATCAGGGCGATGACATGCTCCGCCACCGACAGGGCATTGGCCCGGGGCGTGATGCACACCGGGATCTTCCGCGCCGTGGCAGCCTTGACGTCGATGTTGTCGTAACCCACGCCGTGCCGGGCGATAACCTTGAGAACCTTCCCGGCGTTGATCACCGAAGCCGGGATCTCCGCCGTCCGCACCAGGAACCCGCCGGCGTCCTGGACTTCCTTGATCAGCGTCGCCTCGGTGAAATCGGGTGCGACCCGCGGAACGTACCCCTGGTCGGTGATGAGCTTGATCCCCGCCTCGTGGATCGGCTGGGACATCAGGATCTTGCCTTTTGCCATCGTTGTCGTGCCTCCGCGCACCGCGGTCGGGCTGGAACACCAGTCGGACCGTCTTGGGTGAATGTGTGTGACTGCCGCGCCGCGTTTACTTGGTGTCAATACCTGCCAGCTTGATGAACTTTCCGTAGTCGTCGTACGCCTTCAACAGCCACGGGTGGTACTCGGCGGGCCCCATGTACAGCACCGGCTGCCCGACATCCTTCATGATCTTCTGGAATTCGGGATCCTCGGCGATCTTCTTGAATCCCGCCGCAAGGTACTGGATGATCTCCTTGGGGGTTCCCGCCGGGAGGGCGAGCCCCTTGACCGAACCCGCCGTCGCCAGATCGACCCCCATCTCCCGGAACGTCGGAACATCCGGGATCGCCGGGTCTCGGGTCTCGAACATCACCGCCAAGCCGCGCACCCGCCCCGCCTTGAGGTGTGGGAGCCCCTCGCTGGGATGCACGACGCCCATGTCCACATGCCCCCCTACCAGCCGGGTGATGGCCTCGGCCCCGCCGGCGCCCGGCACCGTCTGCATCTTGAAGCCTCCCACCTTCCCGAACACGTACAAACCGATATCTCCACCGCTCCCCTTGGTGGCTACCGAAGAGGTGACGAATTCCCTCGTCTTCGCCCAGGCCACCAGTTCTTTCAGGCTCTTGTGGGGCGAATTCGCCTCGACGAAGAGCGCATGGGTGTGAACCGAGATTCGGCAGAGCGTCTCAAGCGCCTTGAAGGGATCGTAGGGCAGAGGCCGCTGGTGCGGGACGGTCAGGTCCTCGCCCGAGCCCCAGCCGACGAGGATGGTGTAGCCGTCCGCCTTGGACTTGACCACATCCACACGGCCCGGAATCCCGCCCCCACCCGGCTTGTTGATCACCACGAGGGGTTGCGGGAAGTGCTTCGGCGCTACCGTCGCAATGGCGCGGGCCATCACGTCGGTCGAGCCGCCCGCCCCGTACGGGACGATGAGATTGATGGGCTTGTTGGGGAAATCCGCCGCGCCGGCCGAGACGGCCAGGACTCCCAGGCACACCGCAACCGCGATTCCGAGAGGTCGTACACAGCGCCAGGTTCGCATCGGCCGTCCTCCTCTTGTGAATTCCCTCTACTTCGTCTCGATCCCCAACGTCTTGATGAGCTGCCGCGTACTGATCGGAGGCCTGCTTGGCCCAGACGCGGTACTCTTCGGCGTTCTGGTACAGCACCGGCTGGGCGATGTCCTTCATGATCTTCTGGAACTCGGCGTCCTCGGCGATCTCCTTGAACTTCTTCTCCAGGTAGGCGATGACTTCCTTGGGGGTGCCCTTGGGGACCGCGACACCCTTCACCGAGCCGGCCGTCACCACGTCGTAGCCGAACTCCCTGAAGGTGGGCACGTCGGGCGCGGAGGGGTCCCGCTCCGCGAAGGCCACGCCGAGGGGCCGCATCCGACCCGCCTTGACGTGGGTCAGAATCTCGCTCGGGTGCGCGCCGCTGATGTCCACGTGGCCGCCCGCCAGCCGCGTCATCGAGTCGGCCCCGCCCGAGCCGGGGATCGAGGTCAGCTTGAACCCCGCCGCCTTCGCGAAGAGCTGCATGCTGATGTCCGGCGAGCCGCCCTTGGTGGAGACCGCCGCCGTGACGTGCTCTTTGGTCTTCGCCCACTTCACGAACTCCGGGATGTCCTTGTGTGGAGAGGAACCTGGCACGACCATGACGATCGAATGGACCGACATCCGGCACACCGGCACCAGGTCCACGAAGACGTCGTAGGGGAGTTGCCGCTGGTGGGGGACCACCAGGTCCTCACCCGACCCCCACCCCATCAGCAACGTGTAGCCGTCCGGCCGCGACTTCACCACGTCCACGCGCCCGGGAATGGCCCCGCCACCCGCCTTGTTCACCACGACGGTCGGGACGGGGAAGAAGCGCGGCGCCACCTGGGCGATGGCCCGGGCCCAGAGGTCGGTCGCGCCGCCAGCCGGTAGGGCACGATGAACTGAATCGGCCTGTCGGGGAAAGCGGCCGCCGATGCCATTCCGGTACCACAGAGCAGGGCCAACCCCACGAGCATCACCTTACCGAAGTTCATCCGCATGACGATTTCACCTCCACCTGACACTCACCGGCGAACCCGAAAGGCAATCGGGCCACCCGACAGCGGGTGGCCCGATTGCCGCCAGACCATCCGGGGAAGCGGGCTTCCCTCCCCCGATCATGCAGCGTGGGACTATTTGGCCTCGATCCCCAGGCTCTTGATCAACTGCCCGTATTGATCGTAGGCCGCCTTGAACCAGGTCGTGTACTCTGCGGCCGTCTGGTACATCACCGGCTGCCCGAGGTCCTTCATGATCTTCTGGAACTCGGCGTCGTCGGCGATCTCCTTGAACTTCTTCTCGAGGTAGGTGGTGATCTCCTTCGGCGTGCCCTTCGGGACCGCCACACCCTTCACCGAGCCGGCCGTCACCACGTCGTAGCCGAACTCCTTGAAGGTGGGGATCTCCGGCACCGAGGGGTCGCGCTTGTCGAAGGCCACGGCCAGACCACGCAGACGATCGGCCTTGAAGTGCGGCAGCACCTCGCTTGGGTGCTGGCCGCCGAACGGCACGTGGCCGCCCACGAGCTTGGTGATGGCATCCGCTCCGCCGGAACCCGGGACCGTCGTGAGCTTGAAGCCCGCCGCCTTGGCGAAGAGGAGGAGGGTGATATCGACCGATCCGCCCTTGGTCGAGACCGTCGCGGTGACGGGCTCATTCGCCTTGGCCCACTTCACCAGGTCGGCCAGAGTCTTGTGGGGCGCGCTGGCCGGAACCGCCAGAACGATGGAGTGGACGGACATCCGGCAGACGGTCTCGAAATCCTTGAAGATGTCGTACGGCAGGGCGCGCTGGTGAGGCACCACCAGGTCCTCGCCCGAGCCCCAGCCGAAGAGCAAGGTGTAGCCGTCCGGCCGGGACTTCGCCACGTCCACCCGGCCGGGAATCCCGCCGCCGCCGGCCTTGTTCACGATCACCACCGGCTGCGGGAAGAAGCGGGGCGCCACCTGGCCGATGGCCCGCGCCAGCACGTCGGTGGAACCGCCGGCCGAGTAGGGTACGATCAACTGAATGGGTTTGTCCGGATAGGCCGCCATCGCGGTCGTGGCGATTCCCACGATCGCGAAAGCGACGAGGGCAAGACTCCACATCGCTCGTTTCATGATCACACCCCCCGTACAGTTAAAGGTTTCAGGGTTGCGGGACGCCTGATGCTCCCCGCGATTGGACGCCTCCGGCCACCGCATTCTTCACGCGGCCGCCACTTTCTGCTTGGCCCGGAATGCCGCCACCAGGTTCCCCAGGACGAACAGGACGGCCACGCCCAGCAGCACGCCCGAGATCGGCCGGGTGAAGAAGATGCCGAACGATCCGTGGCTCATGAGGAGCGCCTGGCGGAGCGATCGCTCCATGATGGGCCCAAGGACGAAGGCCAAGAGGAGGGGCCCCAGGTCGAACTGCAGTTTGCGCGCCAGGTACCCAAAGACCCCCATGATCAGCATGACCCAGATGTCGAACACGCTGTTGTTGACGCTGTACACGCCGACCAGGGTGAGGATCATGATCATGGGAGCCATGAAGGCGTAGGGCACCTTGAGGAGCTGAGCCCACATGCCGACCAGGGGAAGATTCAAGACCAGCAGCATGACGTTGCCGATGTACATGGAGGCGACGACGCCCCAGAAGACCGGCGCGTGCTCCTTGAGGAGGAACGGCCCAGGCGTGATCCCGTGGATCAGCAGAGCGGCGAAGATCATCGCCGTCGAGGCGTTTCCCGGGATACCGAGGGTCAGGAGGGGAATAAACGACGACGACGCGGCCGAGTTATTGGCCGCCTCGGGCCCCGCGACCCCCTCGATAGCTCCATGCCCGAACTCCTCGGGGTGCTTCGATACTTTCTTCTCGACGGCGTAGGAGATCAACGACGAGAGAACCGCGCCGCCGCCGGGCAGGATGCCGACCAGGAAGCCGATGACCGAGCCGCGGAACATGGCCCACCCGCTCCGGGCGAGATCGGCCATCGTCGGGAACACGTTCTTGATCTTGGTGGTCAGGATGCTGGCGGCCTCTGATTGTTCCAGACTGATCAGGATCTCCCCCACCCCGAACAGCCCCATGGCGATGGTCACGAAGTCGATGTTGCTCTGCAGGTCGGGAACGCCGAAATCGAAGCGCACCGCGCCGGACAGCGGATCCAGGCCGACCGATCCCAGGATCAGCCCCATGATCGCCATGGTCAGACCCCGGAGGGGTGACGCCCCCGCCAGATACGTGGCCAGCAGCAGGCCCAATACCGTGAGGGCCACGTACTCGGGCGGGCCGAACTTCAGGGCGAACTCCGCCAGAGGGGGCGCCATCATGGTCAAGCCGATGACGCCGACCGTCCCGGCGATGAACGACCCAATGGCGGCGACGCCCAGGGCCGCCCCCGCGCGCCCCTTCCTGGCCATCTGGTAGCCGTCGATGCAGGTAACGACCGAGGCCGCTTCGCCGGGAATGTTGAGCAGGATCGACGTGGTGGAGCCCCCGTACATGGCCCCGTAGAAGATGCCGGACATCAGGATGATGGCGGTGATCGGCGACCCCATCTTCATGCTGATCGGCAGCAACAAGGCGATGGTCGCCGCGGGGCCCAGCCCGGGCAGAACCCCCACCGCGGTGCCGAGGACGGACCCGATGAGACACCAGAGGAGATTGACCGGACTGAGGGCGATCTGGAACCCTTGCAGGAGGCCGGCGAAATCGAACATCGATGCGCGTCCTTTGTGCGGTGTACCGTCTAGAAGAGCAACCCTCTGGGGAACGGGGTCATGAGCAGTCGCTCGAAGACGACATATACCACGAGGCCTGTGGCAACCCCGGTGAGGGCGGCCACCCACACCGGCTTCTTCTCCAGGAGGAGCAGCCAGGCCGTGACGAGGATCACGACACTCGTCACCGCCCCCAGATCGTCGAAGGCGATCACGTAGGCTGCCATGATGACGAGGGAGAGGAGTGGGCGGAGCCACGCCTTCGGCTGCCAGAACGAAACGCGCTTCTCATCAGGGCCCAGATTCGTGAGGATGATCAAGGAGGCCAGCACCGCAAGAATCACCCCGAGGCCGAAGGGCATGAAGCCGGAGCCTGGCTGGCCATGATCGAAGAGGCGGAGGACCCACACCGATTGCTGGATCACCACTCCCGAAACGAGCAGGAGCACGATCCCGGAGACCCGCTGCCACGATTTCACGGGGCACATCCCTCCTCTCACCACGCGAGACCGCTGGACCAAGCCGGCGCGGCCTCTCAAGCGCACACTTATTTACTTCAGGAATGGACCCAGGGTCAAGCCTGCTGTGTGCCGCAGGAGCATTCGTGTGGTCAGCGGTACATGAGAGCCGGAAAGCGCACGACGGGTGCGAGTGCTCGCGCCCGCCGTTCGCTGGAGTGGGCCGGCGGCCAATTGGCCGCCAATTGTCTTGGAAAATGCACCCCCAGGAGCCGGCCTCACCGGTGGGCGGTCAGTCGCGCGTAGCCTGTTCCAGCAAGTACAGATACGACCGGTAGATCTGACCGGTCGCCCGGGTCATTCCGACCTCACACGTCCGGCTGCTCGAGAAAAACCCGTCGTGCTGACTCGCAGTGACCTCGGCCGCCTCTCGTCGCGTTGCCGACTCCGTGAGTTCCGGGAACAGGAAACCGCTGTCCCCTGCAAACCCGCAGCAACCCGCCGACACCGGAAGGGTGACCTGATCGCAGCAGAACCGCGCGATGCCCTCCAGTTTCCCGGTGAGATTCATTTTCACCAAAGAGCAGACCGGATGGAGCGCCACGGACCGGAACCGTCGTCGGATCGTGAGCCGGGGCAGGATCTCGTCGTGGACGAAGGCGACGCCATCGAGAATCCTGAGGCGATCAAATCGCGTCTGATTGGCTGCCGTGAGATGAGCGCGGCATGTCGTCAGCCCGTAGGTGCAGGGGCTGGTATCGATCACGATCGGCAGCGCTCCCCTCGTCGGACCACTCCCAGAATCGCTCCATGGCCCGATTCACCGCGACGGCATGCGCCTCATCATACCCTTTCGACGAGAAGGGCACGCCACAGCAAGCCCCTTCCACGTCCTCCGGGATCCACACCGGCTTCCCCGCCCGCCGCGCCACCGCGACGAAGGCCTCCATCAGGCTCATCTCGTCCGACTCGCCCGGAAGGTGACCCATCACGCGCGAGATGCAGGCAGGGAAGTACACGGCCTGGGCGCCCGGCCGCTGTGTGGTCGGCAGGCGACCGGACGCCGGATGCGGCATCTCTTGGCTCCATTGCGGGAACGGCTGACGGAGGAGCGTCCGGACGGTTCGGGTGAGACCGACCATCGCCCCGGCGCCTAGCACCGACTGGACCGCGTGGCCCGTCCACAGGCCGAGCCGCATCGCGGGCTCCAGCCACGCGAAATGCTTCGCCAGATGACGGGCCACGCCGTGCGCCCACTGGGGGTGGCGCAACTGTCGGAATCGCTTGGTCAGATCCCCGGTGTTGATGCCGACGGGACAGGCCGTGGCGCACAACCCATCCACGGCACAGGTGTCCAGAGCCATGTACGGAAACGTGTCCTCCAATTCCCGGAGAATACCCCTGTCTCCGTCCCTGTCCCCCTGCAGCCGCATCATCTCCCGGCGCACCACGATGCGCTGGCGCGGTGTGAGCGTGAGATCCTGGCTCGGGCACTTCGACTCGCAATACCCGCACTCGATGCACTTGTCCACCTCGTCCTCGACCCCGGGCATAGACTTGAGGTCGGCAAGGTGGGCCTTGGGATCGGGATTGAGAATCACGCCCGGATTCAGCAGTCCCTCGGGGTCTACCAACAGCTTGAGGCGCTGCATGATGGCGTACGCCTCTGGGCCCCACTCGGTCTCGACGAAGGGCGCCATGTTGCGGCCGGTCCCATGTTCTCCTTTGAGCGCCCCGTCGTACCGCTCCACCACCAAACGGGCCAGGTCATCCATGAACCGTGCGTAGCGGTCCGTCTCGGCTCCGGTATTGAAAGACTGCGTCAGGATGAGGTGAAGGTTTCCATCCTTGGCGTGTCCGAAGAGAATGGCATCGGCGTAACCGTGCCGGGCGGCCGCCTGGATCAGATCGGTGGTGGCATTCCCCAGCCGCTCCACCGGAAAAACAACGTCCTCGATGAGGACCGTGCTCCCTCGCTTCCGGATGGCGCCGACCGAGGGGAGGAGCCCCTGCCGGATCTTCCAGAGAAGGGCCTGCTCCGTGGGGTCGTGGCTGAAGGCGGCCGGCGCGAGCAAAGAGAGGCCACCGACGGACTCGGTGGCCAACCGCTCCAGCGTGGTCCGCTCCCGCTCCTCGGCGGCCTGGAATTCCACCAAGAGCCCCGCGGCGTCCGGCGAAAGCCCCTTGATGGTTGGGGGAACGCCGGGCTGATCCTCCACCGAAGAGAGCGAGGCTCGGTCCATCAACTCCAGGGCCTTGGCGTCCGCGTCTCGCAGCGGGGCGATGGCGGTGCAGGCGGCGTGGATGTTTGGAAACAGCAGGAGGCCCGTGTATTTCACCGGCAGGTCCGGAACCGTGTTGAGCACGGCCTCGGCGATGAAGGCCAGCGTCCCCTCCGAGCCCACGAGAAGATTGCGAAAAATGTCCACCGGGCGCTCAAAGTCCAGGAAAGCGTTGAGCGAATAGCCGGTGGTGTTCTTCATCTTGTACTTGGCGCGGATGCGGTCGGCGAGCCGCGGATTCCCCTGAATCTCGAATCGGAGATCCAGCAGACCCTGCGCCAGCCGCGGTTCTCGCTGGCGAAAGATCGCATCGGCATCGGGATGGCCGGTGTCGATCACAGTGCCCGAGGGCAGGACGAAGGTGATGGAGTGAATTGTGTGGTACGCGTTCTGCGTGACGCCGCAGCACATTCCGCTGGAGTTGTTGGCCAGGATGCCGCCCATCATGCAGGCGTTGATGGAAGCGGGGTCCGGCCCGATTTTCGCCCGGTAGGCCTTGAGGGCCTGGTTCACGTGGCCGCCGATCACCCCGGGCTGCACGCGAACTCGCTTGCCTCCGTCTTCGACCCGGATCTGCCGCCAGTGCTTGGCCGCCTCGACCAGGATGCCGTCGGTGACGGCTTGGCCGGACAGACTTGTCCCCGCCGCGCGGAAGGTCATCGGCACGCGGTGCGTCCGGCTGAACCGAAAGAGGCCCTGGACCTCCTCAACGCTCTTGGCCAGGACCACCGCCTGCGGGATCAGGCGATAGAAGCTCGCATCCGCAGCGTAGGCGATGCGTTCAATCGGGCGCGTGAGGACCCGCTCCGGCTCGACGATCCGCGCCAGAGCGTTCCCGAGGTCACGGGGATCGAGGGATGCGGCAGGAGCGGGAGACGCGGTGGACATGGATCGGCCTCCGGGGGAATCGGGATCAGCGGCGGCGGGATCGGGGGACCGGGTCGCCCGGATCACGGCTCGTTCATCACCCATGCATACAGGGATTTCGGGCCGTGCACACCGAGGGTCAACGTCAGCTCGATGTCGGCCGTGCGGCTGGTTCCGGTGACGAGGACACTATATCCCGAGTCCTTCGCTTCGGCAAACCCCCGATGCGGGCCCGTCAAAAGCCTCGTCCGTTGGATAGGCATTCCTAGCTGATCCGGCCGTCGGTCATGTGGTACACCCGGTCGAAGCCCTCAATCATCCGCTCGTCGTGGGTGACCACGATGACCGCAGCGCGCCGTTCCTTGCCCAGCCGCCGAAGAAGGGCCATGACGGCCCTGCCCCGCTCCGTATCCAAGGCGGCGGTGGGCTCGTCCGCCAGAATCACGGCCGGATCGTTGATGACGGCCCGGGCCACGGCCAGGCGCTGCTGCTCGCCGCCCGACAGTGTAGGCGGGTGGACATCGGCGCGGTGGCCGAGGTCCATCTGCACGAGGAGGTCGCGCGCCCGTCGCATCGCTTCACGCCGAGAGATGTCATTTAGCGTGAGGACCAGCGCCACGTTTTCGGCGGCCGTCAGGAACGGGATCAGGTTGTAGGCTTGGAAGATGATCCCCATCCGCTCCCGCCGCAGGCGCCGGTCGTTGACCAAAACCTGTCCGTTTTCGTAGATGACCGCGTCGCTGATGGCGACGCGTCCGGTGGTCGGCGGGTCGATCAGGGAAAGGGCCCGCAGCAGCGTCGTCTTGCCCGACCCGCTCGGCCCCATCAGCGCCACCAACTCTCCCGCCGCGACCGTGACGCTGGCGTCCTGCAGGCCCACCACCTGGGTCTCCCCCCGCCCGAATACCTTGCCGAGATGTTCCGCCACGATCGCCGGCATCAGGCCCCTCCCCCGAGCGCCGTGGTGGGGTCGATACCCAACGCACGCCGGATGCCGAGGAGGCTCGCCAGAACGCAGATGATGATGACGATCCCGAGAAGGACATACTGGTCGAAAGGAAGAATGGCCACGCGGCGCGGAAAGTACTCGTAGGTGAACGTGATCAGGATCGCCCCCAGGCCGTACCCCAGGAGACCGAGCGTGAGCGCCTCCTGCAGGATGAGACCGCCGATCTTCCAATCGGAGGCGCCGATGATTTTGAGCGTGGCGATGTCCCGGGTCTTCTCCATCGTCATCGTGTAGACGATCAGTGCGATGATCACCGTGGAAACCGCCAGCAGGATGATCCGGAAGAGCAGGATCTGCTGGCGGGCGCGGTCGATGACGCTCTTGGCCAGCACGTCCTCCTGCTCCGCGGTGGTCATGGCTCGATAGTGGTTCCAGCGCTCGATCAGCCCGGCGACCTCTCTCGGGTTGGCCCATGACTCAAGGCGGACCAGGATGGCGTTAGCCAGGTGGGTGGTCTGCATGATCGGCGCGAACGCCTCGGCCCGAACCCCCGCCAGGGCCGGCTCGTCCCGCAGGTCAGCCGCCAGGCGGGCCCGGTCGTTCCGGATCGCCTCGTTGGCCTTGAGGAATTGAATCTCCTGAGCGTCTTGCAGAGCCACGAACACGGCAGGGTCGCCGGAATTGGAGACGATGCCCTCGGTCAGCCCCACGACCGTGAACAGCATGCCGCCGATCCGCACTGTGGTTCCCAGGGGGACACCGGCCTTGCGGTCAACCAACATGTCATAGCGGCTACGAAGGATGGGTCGCCCGGCCGACACGGCTGGGGCGGAGCCAAGGCTGCCCGGCCGAGCGCCGATGATTTGCACCCGGAACGGCTTGGGGCCGACTCGGAGCTGCAGCGATTGAAAGGCGATGGGGCTCGCATCGCGCACCCCGGGCACAGCCCGGATGACGCGATAGAGGTCTTCGGGAATTCGAGAGGTCTCGGCAAACGGCCCGTTGGTGTTCTTCTGCACGACCCACAGGTCCGCGCCGGACGCCCGGACGATGCTGAGGGCGTCCTCCACCATTCCGCGGTAGATGCCTCCCATGGACATCACAGTGGCCAAGAGAAGACTGAGGCCGAGGGCGGTCAACAGGAACCGGCCAAGGTGGTAGCGAACGTCGCGTAGGGCAAGGTTCACGCGAGAAATCCAGTCAATGGAGCACGGATTCGCTTCGAGGGTAGCGCGCGAAAACCGGCCAACGGGTTATTTTCATTTGGGATTGTCGGTTGTCGATTCTGCATTGACGATTCTGACTCGCCGCCCGTTGTTTTTGGGGTCTGCCAGGTTGCCGGGCGCGAGCACCACATCGTCGCCGGCCCCGAAACCGTCCAGCACCTGCACCCAACCAGCCGGGTCGGCAACCCCGATGCGTAGCGTGCGAAACTGCAGCCGACCGTTCGTCACCGCAATTGCAGCGGGCCCGTCAGGAGTCCGGATGAGTGCCGCCAGCGGGAGAGCCACCGCACCTTGCGGCCCCTGGGACCGAATGGTGGCCTCGGCCTGCTCCCCCAGCGTCAGGCGCGGCGGCCGTTCCTCGAAGGCGATGTCGATCGCCAGTTGCTCCGTGACCCGATCGCTCTCACGGCGGATCCGGACGATCCGGCCGGGGAGGTTTCGGCCGCGCAGCGAACGCAAGGCGACCTCCGCCGAATCGCCGACGGCGATGGCGCCGGTCTCTCGTTCGTCAACGTGAACCGTCACCCAGACCGTCCGCGGGTCCGCAATCTTGAGGATGGTGGCGCCGGGACCCACCGTGGCTCCCGGCTCAAGGTCTCGATTTACCACGATGCCGGCCAACGGGCTCCGGATGACCGTATCCCCCTGACGCGCCCGAGCGGCTGCGAGGGCCGCCTCTGCAACCAGGATGTCTTGCCGCACCACCTCTAGGTTGGCCTTGAGAAACGCCACTTCTTCTCCGGCGGACTGGCGCTGCGCCTCGATGTTCTTGATCTCCTCGCCGGCGGCCAACGCCTCGGTCACCCGGGCGTCCATGTCCGCTCGGGAGACTCCGCCGTCGGCATGGAGTTGGCGCCAGCGCGCTGCATTGACGCGGGTCAGGGCTTCGGTGGCCCGCACCCGCGCAACCGCCGCCTCCGCCGCCCCGACGGCGGCCTGGGCCTTCTTGAGCGCCGCTTCTTGCGCCGTGACGGTCAGCCGCGCCCGCAGCACAGCGGCCTGGGCCTGGTCAACCTGCGCCGCTTGCTCGGTATCCTCCAGGCGGACCAGGACCTGCCCGGGCCGGACCGTATCTCCCTGGTCAACCAGGACGGCGATCACGCGCCCCGTGATCTTCGCCCCGACCTGCACGACCAGTTTCGCCTCCACCGTCCCCACGCCCTGCACTCTCGGTGCGAGGTCCCGCACGGAGACCCGGGCGACCGTCACCGGGATGGGGCGAAGAAAGAACGCGAGGGCAACGGCCGCGAGCCCGAGAAGACATCCAACGAGCGCTGCGCCTCTGGCAATCCGCCACATGCGTCGGCCCACTTGCGCCTCCTTGGGACCTCGGGAAAGAGTAGTCAATGCTCGCGGAAGCACGACCCCATCGCAGGATACCGGCCTGTTCCAACTATAGCCGGAAAGGTTCGCCGCCCGGGCGCTCCGGCAGTGGTTATCGTCCCTCCCGACGGCACGCCGTGGAGCACAATTGTGAGATGGGTACCGAAAGCAGAAGCTGGAGAAGATTTGACATTCTCACGCGGGCGTCCGACGCCCTCGGAGGACGGTCCGCACCATCCAGGCCACCGTGGCCAACCCAAGGACAAAGACAACCAGGAACAGAATGGTCACATCCATCTGGATGTGGCTGGGAAGCTCCCGGATTCTGATCAGCGATCCGAGGTACAACCCCCGCACCACGTCGCGCAGGCCGACCATGGCGAGCATGGTCGCCGAGCAGGACGCCGGCCGTGAACCGGACCAGGCTCCGCTGACGCTCCGGCTGTCGCGCACCGGACAGCAGGATCAGCGCCAGGAACCCCAGGCCCATGCCGATGGCCAGGTGAATCGTGGGCCACGGCTGTCCCGCCCACTAGCGCGAGCAAGCACCTCCCGCGGGCAGCGAAAAGAGGAACCAGAACCCGTCCACCATCTGCAGACCCGTAGCGGCCAGGGCCCAGAAGATGCCCCGCCGGGCCAGCCACGTCGAAGAAGGGGTCGGGTGTCCGGTGCGCCCGCTCCACCGCCACGACGGCCAGGAAGATCCCCGCCACTGCCAGCGACCCGAACAGGAAGTGCAGATATCGCGGCAGCAGGGTCGGGTCCTGGAGGGCGGACCCGATCGCCACCGCGACCGCGGCCCAGCGCGGGGGCGTGAGCTGCAGGACGTTCACGAGCACCTGGACGGCCGCCACGGCGATGAAGCAGAGCCCCGCGACGCTCAGCCAGGCGGGGTGTCCGCCCGGCGACCCGACCTCGAACTTGTAAAGGTACACGGCGTAATACCCCATCACGATCATGGGCAGTATGGCCAGCCAGATCCAGCCGACCAACACCGTGGACGCGTAGAAGAGCTGCCCGTACATGAGCTGGATGAAGAGGAGCGGCGCCACGCCGGTGGTCACGGTGAACGAGACGCTCGCGGGCAACAACCCAGCCAGCAGCCGTCCCAGTCGGCGTCCCGGCGCGTCCTGTCCCCTGGCCAGCGACGCGTGGACGGCGCCGATGACGGATCCCCCGAGGGTCACGTTGAGGAACAGGATGTGGACGAAGAACGTCACGAACAAGAGGACCTGGAACAGCCAGGCCGGAGCCGGCAGGGGCGTCGGATCCAGGGCGGGAATCGGCGGAACGATCATTGCGCACCTCCCAGGACCGCCCCTTGGGCGGTCCTAATTGGTCCGACCGCGACCTTCGAGGTGGCGCCGAGGAGAGAAACCAGGTACTCGGCCAGGGCCTTGATCTCTTCTTCCGTGCCCACGATCGGCGGCATCCCCGGCCGCCCGGCGCGGAGCGCCTCCAGGAATGCCACCAGTCCCTCCGCATCCTGACCCGCCACGAGCGGCCGGATCGCCAGGTAACCGTCCAGGCTGTGGCACATCTGGCACTGGGCGCGGAACACCTGATGTCCGAGGGATGTCGGACCGGGGGCGACGCCCACGGCCGCCCATCGGGCCTTGCTCAGGATCCCGTCCCGGTTCAGCCGATCCACTTCATCCACCCGGATCCCGTTGCTGTACATGTAGCCGTGGATGACGTACGGCTTGCGTGCGCCCTCCCGGACCCGCTCGTAGGCGCCGAAGTGCGCGCCCGTCAACAAGACGGCCAGAATCGCCGCCGTGACCCCGAACGCCCGTGGCGCCAGGAAACCGACGGTAACCAGCAGCACCGCCAGCAGCCCGAGGGCCGCGAGCCCCATGACATAGGTAGATCGCAGCAACCCCGCCGCAGGGAAGATCAGGTCCCGCGCGTCCGCCGGGATGTTCCCCGACCACCAGACGAAGCCCAGCCCCGTCACGGCCACCCCCGCGACGCCCCAGGCGGACAGGTACCGGACCAGACCGTTGCGCTCGCCGTTCCTGGGAAGTCGGGTCGCTACCAGCCAGCCGTAGGCGCCCGCCAGCATCAGGGCGATGCCGGTGCGGAGGACCAGGGAGGGCCAGTAGGTGGGATTGAAGAAGCCGTCCCAGAAGGTGCGCGTCTGAAGCCAGTGCCCCGGCGTCAGCATGAACGTCACAATGCCGTTGATGACGACCAGGCTGAAATAGGCGGCCACAAAGTAGATCCACCCTATGGCAAGGTGTGTCCGCCTGGACACCCGGTCCCACGTCCCCACGTACAGCAGCGCCGCGGCGAGCTCCACGACGAAGAAGACCCACTCGATGGCCCAGCCCCACACGAAAGTGCGGATGAGAGACGCCGTGGCCGCGGGGTGGACCAGCCCGATCGTGAACCAGATGCCCACCCCGCTCAGGGCGCCGAGGACCGCAGACAACAGAACCAGGAACAGGGAGTGTTTGCGGACGAAGGCCAGCCAGAACGCGTCGTTGCGTCGCGCCGCGACCTGCTCCGTCGCCACCATGAGCAGTCCGCCGCCGATGGCGAAGTGGGCGATGATGACGTGGAAGATCGCGATCCCGCCGATCAGCCAGCCTCCGCCGATGTGCGGCACGAGAAAGAGCGGATAGTCCATGGCGGTCCTCCCGGCGTGTGCTCTCGACGCGCAGGCGCCGATCCCGAGGAAATGCCCGACGCGAGGCGCAGGCGTGCCCTTACCATATCAAAAGGGGGCGACGCGGGAAAGACCTCTTGGGGCGGGGCAGGGTGGGGACGGTCGAGGCACACCAGACGGTGCGTCGGGGCGCGGTTACGCCGGCCGAGCCGTCACGCTTGCTCCAGGATTCTGGCGGCCCCTGCGTCGGTCAGGCGGAGCGTTCCATCCGCGTCCGCGACCAGGCCTGCCTCGACGAGCTCCCGGACCGTGCTTCGCACGCGATAGAGGGGAAGGCGCAAGTGATCACACACCCCTTCCGCCGTGCGAGGCGTGCCGAGGGCCCGGAGGATGGCCTGTGCCATGGGTTCCAGCGTCCCGTCGGGTCTCACGCAGGGCATGCGCTCTCCTACCAGGCTGCTGAAAAAGGCCCATCTGCGGCGTTGGAGCGCTTCGCCGCTCGCTGCGACGTACCTCCAGTACGCCTCGCTCGGGCTACAGCGCTCCGCCTTGCATCTGGACCTTTTTGAGCAGCCTGGGGAAACGGATTTATCAGTGACGTGCTATTTCGGCAGATCCCGTTTCGAGAAGTACCAGTCGGTGCACTCGATCCCGGGCATCTGCGCGCGCTCGGCGGCCGCCTCGACGGTCTTGGGAGGGGGAACGATCACCTGGTCCCCGGGGCGCCAGTTGGCCGGCGTGGCCACTCCGTGCTTGTCGGTCGTTTGCAGCGCATCGATGAGCCGCAGGATCTCGGCCATGTTCCGGCCCGTGGTCAGCGGGTAGTAGATCATGGCCCGGATGATTTGGTTCGGATCGATGACGAAGACGCAGCGGCTGGTTTCCGTCTTGCTCTCGCCGGGCATGATCATCCCGTACAGGGTGGCGACCTCCTTGTTAAGATCCGCGATCACCGGGAACGGGATCGTCACCTTGAAATTCTGCTCGATGTTCCGAACCCAGGCGATGTGGGAATAGGTGCTGTCGATGGAGAGGCCCATCAACTGGACGTTCCTCTTGCCGAGCGGCTCCGCGATCTTCGCGAATTCCACGAACTCGGTGGTGCACACGGGCGTGAAGTCCGCCGGATGAGAGAACAGAATCAGCCAACTGCCCTTGAAGTCCTCGAGCCGGAGCGTTCCGTGGGTGGTCTCGGCCTGGAAGGCGGGGGCGGGCTGGCCCAGGCGGGGCAGAGACGGAACGGATGCTCCTGCGGTGGCAGCGTCCATGGGGCGTCTCCTTTCGGGGTTCGAGGCGAATCATGCGCTGAGCACGGTCCGTCGATGGGCGGCCGCAGAGACAGGGACGCCCTGGCGGTAGATTGTGTTTTCCACCAGGGCGTATCCCTGTTTCGGTTCCAACCTATAGCCCTAACGCCCGTCTGTCACTTGCGAAAGCGGGGCGGGGCGCGGGCCTACTTGAGCGCGTACGAGCTCAGCACCTTCATGTAATTTGCCCGCTCGAAGGCGGCTGGCTCGGCCACCGACTTCTGGCTCATGCTCCCCTGCATCTGCCGGATGGACGCGTACTCGTGCTTCTCCATCCAATCGGCGACGCCGCCCAGTACCGTCTTCAGGTACGGGATGCCGTTCCGGAGCAGGGCCGACGTCATCATGGCGACGCGAGCCCCGGCCATCATGCTCTTGATGGTATCCTCGGCGGTGTGGACGCCGCCGGTGATGGCCATGTCGGCCTTGACGCGGCCGTAGAGAATCCCGACCCAGGTGAGGCGCAGCCGGAGCTCGTCGGACCGGCTGAGAACCAGGTTGGGCGTCACCTCCAGCTTCTCCAGATCAAAGTCCGGCTGGTAGAAGCGGTTGAAGAGGACCAGGCCATTGGCGCCGGCCTGATCCATCCGGCGGGCCATGGAGGCCAGCGCGGAAAAATACGGCCCCAGCTTCACCGCCACCGGGATCTTTACGCTGGCCCGCACATCCCGGACCAGGTCGGCGTACATCTGCTCCACCTGACCGCTGCTCATGTCCGGGTCCGTGGCGATATAATAGACGTTCAACTCCAGCGCGTCGGCCCCGGCCTGTTCGATCTTCTTGGCGAAACTGATCCAGCCGCCGGTCGAGACGCCGTTCAGGCTGCCGACGATCGGGATCTTCACCGCAGCCTTCGCCTTCCGGATGTGATCCAGGTACGCGTCGGGGCCCAGCTTGTACTGACCCATGTCGGGGTAGTAGGACAGCGCCTCGGCGAAGCTGTCGGTGCCGTGGGTGAGGAATTGGTCGAGGTCACGGCTCTCCAGCGTGAGCTGCTCCTCGAACAGCGAGTGCAGCACGACTGCAGCCGCGCCGGCATCTTCCATCTGCCGGATGCTCCCCAGGTCCTGGCACAGCGGAGAGGGAGAAACCACCAGAGGGTTCTTCAGCGAGAGGCCCAGATAGCTCGTGGACAGGTCAGTCATCGCTATTTCTCCTGTGCGGCGCCCGAGCCAGGCATGGCAGCCCAGTGCTCGTACAAGCGCCAGCGCGCGTTCACTTCTTCCTGGGCGGTCTTGAGCAACCGCTTGGCCGCCTCGGGGTCGCTGTGGTTGAGCATCGTGAAGCGCGTCTCGTTGTTTTCGAACTTGTCCAGCGTGATGCTGGGCGCCTTGCTGTCCAGGACGAGCGGGTTCTTCCCCTGGGCGACCAGGTCGGGGTTGTACCGCATCAGCGGCCAGTGGCCCGACTGGACCGCCGCCTTCTGTTGATCCAGGCCGTGTTTCAGGTCGTAGCCGTGGGCGATACAGGGGCTGTAGGCGAGGATCAGCGAGCAGCCGTCGTACGCCTCGGCCTCGGAGAACGCCCGCACCGTGTGCATATCGTTCATCCCGAAGGCCACCCGGGCCACGTAGATGTTCCCGTAGGTCATGGCGATCATGCCCAGGTCCTTTTTCGGCCGGGGCTTTCCGCCGGCGGCGAACTTGGCCACGGCGCCGCGCGGCGTCGCCTTGGACATCTGACCGCCGGTGTTGGAGTACACCTCGGTATCCAGAACCAGGACGTTGACGTTGTAGCCCGAGGCCAGGACATGGTCCAGGCCGCCGTACCCAATGTCGTAGGCCCAGCCGTCGCCGCCCACGATCCAGATGCTCTTCTTGACCAGCGCATCCGCCACGCCGAGGAGCCCGGTTGCCTCGCTGGATTTGATCCCCTTCAGCTTGGCCTTCAGGGCTACCACGCGCTCGCGCTGGGCCTTGATGCCGGCCTCGGTCTTCTGCTCCCCCTCGAGCAGTCCCGTCGCCAGCTCATCCCCGAGCTGGCCCGCCAGCCGCTTCACCAATTCCCGGGCGTACTCGTTCTGCTTGTCCGCCGCCAGGCGCATCCCCATGCCGAACTCGGCGTTGTCCTCGAACAGCGAGTTGGACCACGTCGGCCCGCGCCCGTCCCAGTTGACCGAGTACGGCGTGGTGGGAAGGTTGGCGCCATAGATCGAGGAGCAGCCCGTGGCGTTGGCGATCATGGTCCGGTCGCCGAAGAGCTGGGTCAGGAGCTTGATGTACGGGGTCTCACCGCAGCCCGCACAGGCGCCGGAGAACTCGAACAGGGGCTGCAAGAGCTGGACGTCCTTCACCTGGCCCAGATTCAGGATGCCCCGATCCGTCTCGGGCAGGGTGAGGAAGAAGTCCCAGTTGGCGCGCTCGGCCTCCCGGATGGGCGGCTGGGCCGTCATGTTGATGGCCTTGAGCTTCACCTCTTGCTTGTTCTTGGCCGGGCAGGCCTCCACGCACAGCTCGCAGCCCGTGCAATCCTCGGGCGCCACCTGCAGCGTGTACTTCTGCTCCTTGAACTCCTTCCAGCGGGCCGGCGACGACTTGAAGGTCGCCGGCGCCTTTGCCAGCAAGGCGGGGTCGTACACCTTCGCCCGGATGCAGGCGTGCGGGCAGACCAGGACGCACTTGCCGCACTGGATGCAGACGTCCGGATCCCAGGCCGGAATATCCAGAGCGATGTTCCGCTTCTCCCACTGCGTGGTCGCGGTCGGGAACGTCCCGTCCACCGGGAAGGCGCTCACCGACAGGCTGTCGCCCTCGCCGGCGATGATCTTGCCCAGGGTCTTCTGGACGAACTCCGGGGCGTCCTTCGACACCGCCGCCCGCAAGTCGAACGCGCTGGTCACCGTGCTGGGCACCTTCACCTCGTGCAGGTGGTCCAGGGCGGCGTCCACGGCGGCGAAGTTCTTCTTCACGATGGACTCGCCGCGCTTCCCGTAGGTCTTCTCGATGGCGTGCTTGATGGCCGCGATGGCCTCGTCGCGCGGCAGGACGCCGCTGATGGCGAAGAAGCAGGTCTGCATGACGGTGTTGATGCGCACCCCCATGCCGGTCTTCTCGGCGACCTTGTAGGCGTCGATCACGTAGAACTTCAGTTGCTTCTCGATGATCTGCCGCTGCACCGTCCTGGGCAGATGGTTCCACACGTCATCCGGCCCATACAGGCTGTTGAGCAGGAACACCGCACCCTTCCCGGCTCCCGCCAGGACGTCCAGCCGCTCCAGGAAGTTGAACTGATGGCAGGCCACGAAACTGGCCTGGCTGATCAGGTAGGTGGAGTGGATGGGCTTTGGGCCGAAGCGCAGGTGGGAGATGGTCACCGCCCCCGACTTCTTCGAGTCGTACACGAAATAGCCCTGGGCGTAGTTGTCGGTGTCCTCGCCGATGATCTTGATCGAGTTCTTGTTGGCGCCGACCGTCCCGTCGGCGCCGAGGCCGAAGAAGAGGGCGCGCACGGTCTTGGGATCCTCGGTCGAGAAGTGCGGATCCCAACCCAGGCTGGTATGCGTCACGTCGTCGTTGATGCCCACGGTGAAGTGGTTCTTCGGCTTGGCCTTGCCCGCCTCGTCGAGGACCGCCTTCACCATGGCCGGTGTGAACTCCTTGGAGGAGAGGCCGTACCGCCCGCCGATGACCCGCGGGGTCGCGGCGAAAGGCGAGGCACCGCCCGCCACGGCCTCGGCGAGGGCCGTCACCACGTCCTGGTACAGCGGCTCGCCGGCACCGCCCGGCTCCTTGGTCCGGTCGAGGACCGCCAGGGTCTTGACCGTCTTGGGCAGGGCCTGCACGAAGTGCTCCACCGAGAAGGGCCGGAAGAGGCGGACCTTCAAGACGCCCACCTTCTCGCCCCGGGCCGTGAGATACTCGACCGCCTCCTGCGCGGCCTCCGCACCGGAACCCATCAGGACCACGACGCGCTCGGCATCCGGGGCCCCCACGTAGTCGAACAGGTGGTATTGTCGCCCCACCAGCTTCGCGAACTTGTCCATGGCGTTCTGGACGATGGTCGGGCAGGCAAGGTAGTAGGGGTTGCACGTTTCCCGGGCCTGGAAGAAGACGTCGGGATTTTGCGCGGTGCCGCGCAGCACCGGATGATCCGGCGACATGGCGCGCGTGCGATGCGCCCGGATGGCCTCCTCGTCCAGCATGGCCCGCATGTCGTCCAGCGTGAGCTGCTCGACCTTCCCGACCTCGTGGCTGGTCCGGAACCCGTCGAAGAAGTGGATAAAGGGCACTCGCGCGTCCAGCGTGGCCGCCTGCGCGATGAGGGCGGTGTCCATCACTTCCTGCACCGAGTTGGAGGCCAGCATGCCCCACCCGGTCGTCCGGCAGGCCATCACGTCGCTGTGGTCGCCGAAGATGGACAGGGCGTGGGAGGCGACCGTCCGGGCGGATACGTGGAAAACGGTGGAGGTCAGCTCCCCGGCGATCTTGAACATGTTGGGGATCATCAGGAGGAGGCCCTGGGCCGCCGTGAAGGTGGTCGTGAGCGATCCGGCCTGCAGCGACCCGTGCACGGCGCCGGCGGCGCCGCCCTCGCTCTGCATTTCAACCACCAGCGGGACCGTCCCCCAGATGTTGGCGATCCCCTTCGCCGAATACTCGTCGGCCCACTCCCCCATGTTGGACGACGGGGTGATCGGGTAGATGGCGATCACCTCGTTCGTGCGGTGGGCGACATACCCCGCTGCTTCGTTTCCGTCGATGGTGACTTTCGGTCGCGTCATAGGACATCTCCATTGGCCCGCGGTGTCGCGGGGCCGGCAGTATGAACGAAAGCCGCTCAGCGCGATTGCGCCGCGGCGATGACGGCTTTCACGAACTCGGCCTCGGGGAGCGCCCCGGCGATACTCCCCGACTCGTTGACGACAGTCCGGGGAACCGCCCGGACTTGGTAGCGCTGGGCGAGGGACGGAAATTCCGTCACCTCCACCAGATCCGCCGTGACCAGATCGCTCTCCACCGCCAACTGCTGGGCCAGCCGCACCGCGGCCGGGCAGTGCGGTCAGGTGGGGGTGGAGAACACCTGGAGGCGCACCGGCTGCGCGAGTTCGGCGAGGGCCGTGCGGCTCTCGGGCGCCAGATCCGTGGTGCCCCGCGAGACGTCCTCGATCGCCGACAGGAATGCGCCGAACTCGTACCCCAGGGGGATGCCGTAAAACCGGATCCCGTAGTCCTTGGCTCCCACCACGGCCGTGGCCGGGATCTTGTCCACGCCGTACTGGGCGACCTGGGCCTTGTCGAGCTGGAAGTTGTATACCTCCAGGGCGATCTTGTCAGAGAGTGCCGCGACCTCTTTCAAGAGCTGTTCGGTCTCTCGGCAATACTGGCAGGACAGCTCTTGCGTGAAGTTGACCAGCGTCACCCGGCTGGTCAAGCCCGCCAGCTTTGTCCGGACCTCTTTTTCATCCCGGTCGCTGAGCAGTGCCATGCGTTCGCCCGTACTCCGCCATTTCCGGCACGACGTTCGGCCGGCATATGCCTGTTTCCGCCGATGTCGGAAAAGGTCAAACCCGCTGGAGGTCCACCTTCGTCCCACAGAGCGAGGATTACCCTAAACCAAACTGACCGGTTCGCCAAGGGGAAAGGGTGGTGCTGCCTGGAATGGACGCGAAAGCGGACAAATGCGGGAGGGCTGCATCTCGACCGGTGGCACACGCGGCGCCTGGTTCGCCTTCACCCGGCAAGGGCGCACAGCCCGATGCGTGGAGGTGAGGTCCGACCGGACCTCACCTCCACGCGGACATGACCGACCGTGCTATTTCTGCGTGCCGTACCGTTGGCGGTAGAACTCCTGGATCTGCTGCAATTGCTCCTTGGTCATTCCCTCTTTCACCCATTTGTGGCCGGGCTGGGAATAGACATGCTTGTTGAGCAACTGCGTCGCCAGCGGCTCGCCCGCCACCTGCTTCACCTCCGGGATGAAGTGGGTGTAAAAGTTCTTGGCCACGTCGTAGATGCCGTGCCACCAGGCGTAGTCCGGGCCGGACATGGAGGCGCCGTGCCGCGCCCGCCGACCCTCGTGGTGCCAGAGCTCCCAGTAGGTCCACTCCAGCTTCTCGTCCATGGGGACCGCCGTCAGCTTTTTCGCCTGGTACAGCTCGTTCATGATCGCCGTGGCCGGTTTGGCGAATTTGTCGTTATACAGCTCCACCAGTTCGTCGAACTGTTTGTAGAAGCCTGCAACCTGCCCGCCGGCATGACAGCTCGAACAGACATCTTGCATGCGGTCGCGCCGTTGCTTCCAGGTGAGGACGTCCTTGACCTTCCGCGTCTTCCCATCCTTCGCCTTGACGTCCTCTCCCTTCTTCGGCAGGGCGGCACCTTCCGGCAGATCCTCTTTCCACAGGTCCTCGTAGATCACCATGTTGAGTTTAGTCGAGATCGCCGGCCGGAGTGTCCAGCTGATCCGTTCCCCAACGTCGTGGGTCGCGCCCTGGGTCGGTGTGGCGCTCATGTGACAGGTGGAGCAGGTCGGCGCCGTGGTGTAATCCTTCCCCACAACCCAGCTGGGGCGATCCATGTTCAGCTTATCTCGAAACGCCTCGTACAGGATCCCGTGCTTGGATTCCTTGTACACTTCCATCTGAGGGTGGTCCGGCCCAAGGTGGCACTTGCCGCAGGCGTCGGGGCGGCGGGCCTGTTCCACCGAGAATCGGTGGCGCGTATGGCACGCCGTGCAACTCCCCCAGCTCCCGTCGGGATTGATACGGCCGATCCCGCTGTTTGGCCAGGTGGCCGGATCGAACTTCCCGCCCGGCAGGACCTTGATTTCCGATCCGTGGCATTGCATGCAGCCGACGGCCACGGCGGGGGGTCCGCCCACGACCTCTCCCAAGTAATTGTCAATGGAGGCCAGGATCTGACCGCCCTTGGCGTGGTGGCTTCCCTTTTGCTCGTCGACTTGCTTCTGGTGGCAACGGCCGCAATCCTTTGGAGAGACGATGACGGAGATGAGAAAACCGTTGTGCTCGAAGGCGTCGGGGTCCCCTTTCTCCGCGCGATGGCAATCAAAGCAGTTGACTCCCTTTTGCCCCATCCGAGACGCCCGCCACTCGTATACCATCGCATTGTTCATTCGGCTGTGACAGCCGATGCACACTGCCCCCCTCTTTGGCGCCTGCGAAGGCCGGCAGGGCCGGCCGGCCTTGCGCTGCGGCCTCCTCGGCCCACCAGAGCGGCGCCACGACACACGCCAAGAGGAACAATCCTCCCGCTAGTAGTCCTCCATCGTTTCGTAAGCGCCTCCGTTTCCGCCTGTGCCGAGGGTCTTGCTCCGAACCGCAGCCTCTCTCCGTCGGATCCGCCAACCGTACGCGCGTTCCGATCTTGCCTGTCGCTCCGACTGTTCACCTGGTCCGGGAGGCGGCATCCCGAGAACGAAGTCGTTCCCAGGTACCGGCGATGGCCCGACCGAGGGCCTCCCGGACTTCGGCGGTATCGTGGCTTGGCTTGAAACCTACGGCTGTCCGTATCCGTTGATCGGTCAGCTCCCACCGGTCCGCCAAGAAGGCGGCGCCGGTCCAGGCCTCGCGCGGCACCACTTCGACCGCGCTCTTTCCTCCGGTGACCTTCACGACCATGCGGGCGACCTCTTCCCAGGTCACGTAGGCACTGGCGAGGTTGAAGACGCGCCCGCCGGTCGCGGGCATGAAGAGAATCGTCTCGACCGCCTGGTTGAAATCTTCCTGGCTGAGAAAGCTTCCGCCGCAATCGGCCGGCACCCGGACGGGCTGTCCGGAGGCCGCCGTCTTGAGCATGTCGCGCAGATGTCTGCCGCCGATCTCGTCCCCGAAGGCCCACCAAAATCGCAGGATCGTGGCGGAGAGCGCCGTATCCCGCGCGGCGAGGATTGTCAACTTCTCAGCGAACTCTTTGGCTATCCCGTAGGTGGGCTTGCGGGCGTCCAGCACCCGGAGCGGATGCTCCTCGTCAATCGGGGTGCGGACCGGTTTCCCGTACACGACCGCGGTGCTGGTGTAGATGAAGTGGCGCACCCCCTGGTCGCGCACCGCCCCCAGGAGCAACGCGTGGCCCCGTAGGTCATGCTCCAAGAGGTGAAGGGGATCGTCCGAGAACGACCAGGCGAGATGGATGATCGCCTCGACCCCGCGCGTTGCCGCGGCCACCGCGGCCGCGTCTTCGACACCGCCGGACACCACGGCGAACTGGGGGTGGGCGATCGCTCGTACCGCCCCCAGCTCGGTATCCAGCACCACGACGTGGTGTCCGCGGTCGAGCAGATGCGGGATCAACCCCTGCCCCACACTCCCGTTCCCGCCGGTCACCAGAATGCGCATAGCGGCTCCGTGACAGCCCGTCGCCTGGAGACGCAGTCCTCGGGCTGCTAGTGGGACGAGGTCGCCTTTTCGGCTTTTACCGCCTCGTCCACCTCTTCCTTGATGATCGCCGACAGCACCACGGACATCGCGAGGGTGGCCACGATCACGGCCAGCGACACCCAGGAATGAGCCTTGAAGAAGTGCTCGACGGCCGGGACGAAGCCCAGCATCATCTTCACCCCGATGAAGAACAGGATGAAGCTGACGCCGTGCTTCAGGTAGCGGAACATGCCCATGATGCCCTTGAGGCCGAAGAACAGCGAGACCAGCCCCATCACGGCGAACACGTTCGAGGTGATGGCGATGAAGTTCTCCTCTTCAAGCGTGAGGACGTTCGACGCGCCTTCTTTGATGACCCCGATGATGGCCGGGATGGAATCAATGGCAAATAGCACGTCGGTGGATCCAATCACAAGAAAAACGAGCAACACGCTGGTGATGTGGATCTTCCCGTCGATCTTGGTGAAGAATCTCGGCGTGTGAGGGTCGGGATCCACCGGGAACATCTTCGAGGCTTGCTTGTACAGGATATTGTTCTTCGGGTCCACATGGTCGTCTTCGGCCGTAAAGGCCATCTTCCAGGCCGTCCAGATCAGGAGCGCCCCGAAGACATAGAGGATCCAGCCGAACCGCTGCACCAGCCCCATGCCCACCAGGATGAACAGGATCCTGAGGACGATGGACAGCAGAATGCCCAGCTTGAGCAGGCGGGGCTGGTTCTTCTCATGGACCCCCATCAACGAGAAGATCATGATGAACACGAAGAGGTTGTCGACGGAGAGCGAGTATTCGGTCAGATAACCGGCGATGTACTTGATCGTGATTTCCGTGGCCGTGTTGACGGTACTGCCGGGATTTTGCGGATAAAACAGATAAATCGCGCCGCCATACAAGAGCGCAATCGACATCCAGAGCGCGGTCCAGCGCAGCGCCGCGCCCACTGAAATCTCTCCCTGGCGGTGGCTGGTGACGTACATGTCGATGAAGAACACGATCACATACACCGCTACAAACGAGAACCAAAACACGGTATGGGTATTCACAACATGCTCCCTCCAATGACTCCAAAAGGTTCCGGTCGTCGTACGGCCGATCGCGCGATGTCAGTGCCGGGCAGAATCCCTCAGCCTGTTTTCCGCGTTCCTGTCCTCACGCCTTGGCGTGGACCCCCACGGTCAATCCGTGCACGCAAATCCCCTGGCGGGCCAATCTCGGGCTGCCGACCCGACCGCGATGACGCCAACGCCAGCCGAGTGCCGCGCTGGCGTTGGGCTGGGCGTCCCCGTATCACCCATTCAGCCGCGGCACTCCTGCCGTTCCGTCGGGGCGACGCCTTAGTGGCCTGGATCAGCGGCCAGAATCCGATCACGGCTGCCCCGATGACGCAGCGGCAGCGTAATCGGCGGGCGGAGGAAGATCAAGAGCGACCCCTGGGACATGATCAGGCCTTGCCGCAGCGCCGATTCCGCCATGTCGCCCAGCACCAGCGCCAGCAGCATGGGGGCCATGGTGTAGTTCAGCTTCTTGAACGAAATAGCCGATGATCCCGAAGAGCATCATGTACCAGATGTCGATCATCCGGTTGTTGACCGCATAGGCGCCGATGGCGCAGATGAAGATCAGGAGGGGCATCAGGATCGCGAACGGAATCCGGAGGACCGACGCGAACAGCGGGCGCGAACGCGACGACGACGACGCAGGCCGAGGATATTCGCGTACCAGGTGCTGGCGATCATTCCCCAGACGAAATCCGGGTTGTCCTTGAAGAGCATCGGGCCCGGCTGGAGGCCCCAGATCATCAGGCCGCCGATGATGACCGCCGCCGTGGGAGACCCCGGGAATGCCCAGCGTGATCATGGGAAGCATGGCCGAGGTGCCGGCGCCGTGCGCCGCCGACCTCGGGCGAGAGGATGCCCGCAACGTGGCCCTTGCCGTACTCGTCCTCTTCTTTTCCGGCGCCCCCTTGGCGAAGCCATAGGCCATGAACGAGGCCGGCGTGGCGCCGCCGGGCTTGAAGCCCATCCAGCAGCCGACGATGGAGCTCAGGAGCAGGTTCTTCCGGTACCGTCGCCATGTCTCTGAAGGTGTCGATGATGTCGCTCCCATTGCATCCGGTAGCCTTGACCCCCTCGATCTTGAGGCCCTCCTCGACGGTCTGGAAGATCTCGCCGATGCCGAAGAGGCCGATGACCGCGACGATGAAGCTGAAGCCGCCCATCAGGGCCGTCAGGACCCGAAGGTCAGGCGCAGCTCGCCGCTGACGATGTCGATGCCCACCGAGGCCATGATGAATCCGAAGGCGGTCGCGACCAGCGTCTTGATGGGCGACTTTCCCACCAGACCGACGAAGGCGCTGAAGGTGAGGAGCATGACCGCGAAGACCTCCGGCGGGCCGAAGCGCAGGGCAAAGGCGGCCAGCACGGGCGCGAAGAACGTCAAGAGCGATCGTGCCAAGAACGGCGCCGCACAAAATGCGCGAAGAACGCGGCACTGAGCGCCAGTCCGGCCTGGCCCTTCTTGGCCATGGGATAGCCGTCGAAGGTGGTGGCCACCGCCCACGGCTCGCCGGGAATGTTGAAGAGGATCGAGCAGATGGCAGCCTCCGTAGAGCGACCCCCAGTAGAGGCAGGAGAGCAGGATCACGGCCGCCACCGGAGGCATGACGAAGGTCACGGGGATCAGGATGGCGCAGCCGTTGGCCCCGCCGAGCCCCGGCAGGACGCCGACGATGACGCCGAGGATGAGCCCGGCGGCGGCGACCATGAGATTATAGGGCTCGCCGGCGACCTTGAGCCCGAACGTCAGGTTGGTAAGGATGTCCATGGCTGGATGACTCCTTTCCGCTCAGAATCGAAGGATCTGCGCCCGAACATCCCCGCAGGCATCGGAATGAGGAAGATCTTCTCGAACACCCAGTAGAAGATCAGGGGAATGGGGATGCTGACGAGCAGCACGGTCCTCCAGCGGTATTCGCCGACGATCCTGATGTAGCCCGCGAGATAGATCATCGCCGCGACATACAATCCGACGACCTCGGTCAGCAAGGATCATCCCACAGGCCGGGACGAACACCGTGAGGACCGGCTTCATTCCGCCGGAAGGCACGAACGGTTTGTTGCCCTTCACGGAGGACGTCCCTTTCATGGCCTGCCGACGACCACCACGCAACCGACCACAGCGATCGCGGCCATGAAAAACGGGAAGAACCCGGCTTTGGGCCCTTCCATCCCCCAACCGCTTCCGAGTCGAAACGAATCCGCGACGACAAGGACGCCAAGTCATAAGAGGATGCCCGCGATCATGAGATCGGCCATCTTATAGGTCATGGCTTCTCCTCGTTCAGCACAACAGCGTGCGTCTCCGGGGAGACGCATCGCCCCCCGGAGACGCTGCACGGTTCGCGTGGCCCCGCTCGGTCGCTATCCGAAGCCGGTCACGCCCTATCTGCACAGAAGCTTACTGCTTCATCATTCCGCCTTTTTCCATCAACGTCTTGTGGAGCGTGTCCTGCTCCTCGACCCAGTTCACGAACTCTGGGCCGGACTGGAAGGCGCCCTTGAGGGCGTTGTCCTTCAGGTACTTCTTGTAGTCCTCGGTTTCGTCACCTTCTTGAAGAGTGCGACGTACCCGTCCTGGACTTCCTTCTTGATCTTGGGCGCCGCGAAGATGCCGCGCAACATCAGGTAGCTGATATCGATGCCCGTGGCCTCTTTCAGGGTCGGGATCTGATCCCACATGGGCAACGGGATTCGCTCGTGGTCGATCACCGCCAGCGGGCGCACCTTCCCCGCCCGCCAGTGGCTCACGGCACTCGGAGGGGTTGTTCACGGTGGAATCCACATGCTTGCCCACCAACTCCACGCACACCTCGCCGCCGCCCTTGAAGGGCACGTAGGCCCACTTCGACGCCGAACGCCTGCTCCAACTGGACGGTGACGATCTGGTCCTCCTGCTTGGTCCCGGTCCCGGCCATCTTGAACTTGCCGGGCTCCTTCTTGACGGCGTCGAAGTACTCCTTGGCCGTCTTGTACGGGCTCTCGGCGTTCACCCAGAGGACGAAGTAGTCGAGGGCCAGCCGGCTGATCGGGGTGAGGTCTTTCCAGTTGAAGGGTATGCCCGTCGCTAGCGGCGTCGTGAAGAGGTTGTCCAGGGTGATGACGATCGTATGGTCGTCGCCCGCCTTGCCCTTCACGTGCAGGAAGCCCTCCGCTCCCGCACCGCCCGACCGGTTGGTCACGATAAATGGCTTGTCCGTGATTTTGTTCTTCTGGAAGAGCGGGGAAATGAAGCGGGCCATGATGTCGGCCCCGCCCCCGGTGCCGGCGGCACGTTGAACTCCACCGGCTTGGTCGGCTCCCAGGCCGCGGCGCGCCGTTCCGCTCCATAGCCCGGCGATCCCAAGAGCCAGAGCGATGACCAGCATCCGCCGCCACGCTGTCGGTCCCCACTGTCTGTTCATGGGTTCCCTCCGCCCCGGATGTTAGTGCCTGGGCGTCTTCATTGGCGCCCACAGCGACGGCATCGAGATGTCCACCGGGGTTCTCGATACCATGAGCCCGATAAAGCAAGAGTACATCAACGCACTGGGCGATTCCGCCGAATCAGACGCCCAGGGTTGCGGTTTTCGTCACCAGGATGCATCCCGCCTCTCCGCCTCTCGCCGAGACGGAAACGACCGCCGCGCCGCCCCATGCCCAGGCCCGCGTCCGGCGTGCGGGGCGCACATCAAAAAAGGGCAGAGGGGTCGTACCTCGCCCGTCCGCTCTTCCGGACGACCGAGAGACCCCTCTGCCCCAGTTGTCCAACCGTCTCGGGTGCGCAATGCTTACCTGCTCAGGAACTCGCATGCCCTCCCGACGTGACCAGGAACCGGCTCTATTGCGACGGCAGCCCGGTCCCTTCGCCGACGTCCATGGCATCGAAGTCGGCCGGCGTCGCAACGGCGACCTGGATCGGCAAGCCCTGGGCCTTCACCTTTTGATCCACGAAATTCTGAATCTTGCCGATGTGCGCCTCGTTCAAGTGGGCAAACCGGCCCTGCAGCTTCAGATACTCCCGGACCGGCTTGTACTGCTTGGGCTTGTGCTGGAACTTGTACACGCCCTCTTCCCACTCGTACAGGCTGAACATGCCGGTCTCGACGGCCAGCTTGGCGAGCAGCACCGTCTTGTCCTGGTCGGTCTTCCAGCCCTTCGGGCAGACGGCGTGGATGTGAAGGAACGTCGGCCCGACCACGTTCAAGGCCTTCCGGACCTTGTTCATGAGATCGATCGGGTAGGCGATGGAGGCCGTGGCCACGTACTTCACCGCCGGGTGACCGCCGATGACGAGCTGCGGCGGATCCTTGGGGAAGAGCGTCTTTCCCTCGGGGATCATGCTTCCCGGGGGGGTGAAGGTGGTGTTCCCGCCGTACGGCGTGGTCGGCGAGGTCTGGATGCCCGTGTTCGCGTACGACTCGTTGTCGTAGCAGACGAACAGGGCGTCATGTCCGCGGTACATCATGGCCGACATGGCCTGCAGCCCGATGTCGATCGAGCCGCCGTCGCCGGCCATCACGATGATGTTGGGGAACTCGCCCTGCCACTTCCCCTTGCGGATCAACACCTTGTACGCCGCCTCGATCCCCGAGGCCACGGCGCCGCCGTTGGTGATCTGGGTGTGCATCCAGGGCACCTGGTACGGGGTGCAGAGATAGCTCGCGTTGGCCACGTACATGCACCCGGTCGGGCCGAGGAAGATGGTGTTGGGCCCGGCCGCCTTGGCCACCAGTCGATACTGCAACGCCGGGCCGCAGCCGGCGCAGGTCCGGTGTCCCGGCACGTACTGCTCTTCCTTGGGGATGTTCCGAACCTTCTTGATCATCGGAAGCATCTGGGTTTTGATGGCAACTGCCATTGCTGGCTCCTTTCGTTCGCGTATCGGTTCGCGTGGACACAGGAGACCGCTCCTCGTCCACGCCTTGCGCTGTCCCCCACTAGGCCTCGAACTCGTGGTTGACCCAGAACACGTTCTTCTTCATCTTGCCCGCCTTCAGACCGGCGGCCATGACCTCGGCCATCCAGTAGAACTCCTTCAGCGGCACCATCTCGCCGCCGAGACCGGCCATGAAGGAGGTCGTGAGCGGGCGCTGCGGGCAGTCGTACAGGGAGGCGCGGACCTCGTGCAACAGGTTCCCGCCCTTCATGGCGCCGCCGTAGGAGGTGCTGGTCTCGATCACGCCCACCGCCTTGAACTTCGACAGGATATTCGCCACGTCTTCGGTCGGCCACGGCCGCACGAAGCGCAGCTTCACCAACCCGACCTTCACGCCCTTGCTGCCCGCAAGCGCCGGACGGCATGCCGGCGCCGTCATGGCGTGGGCGCCCTGGATGAAGAACACCATCTCGGCGCCGTCGGTCATGAACTCTTCCACGAAAGGCGCGTAGTTCCGGCCGAAGATCTTGTTGTAGTCGGCGATCGCTTCCCGGATGACCTTGGGGGCGTCCAGCATGGCCTCCGCGCGCTGGAGGTCCATGATCGTCCCCTGGTCCGGTCGGATCTGCGGCCCGTGCGAGATCGGGCGCTTCGGATCCAGCGGATGGGGCAGCTTGTAGGGCGGCAGGAACTCGTCCACCTGGCTCTGGTCGGGGATGCTGCACTTCCCCGGGATGTGGGAGACGAAGTAGCCGTCCTGGCAGACCATCTGGGGCAGCAGGACCCGGTGGTCCTCACCGACACGGTAGTTGATGAGGCAGTTGTCGAACGCCTCCTGCGGGTTCTCGGCCCAACCCAAGATCCACCCCTGGTCCCGGGTGGACATGGCATCGGTCTGCTCCGACCCGAAGTCGCCCGGCGGGTCCAGGGCGCGGTCGGCGATCATCATCTGCAGCGGGATGCGCCCGCCGGCGATCGGGCGAATAGGTCTCCATCGCATAGGTCACGCCCACGCCGGAGCTTCCGGTCAGGGCCCGGGCACCGGCCGCGGCAGGCGCCGAGCACCACGGACAACTGGGCGTGCTCGCCCTCGCCGTGGACGAACTCGGCGTCCAGCTCGCCGTTGGCCACCATCTTGGCCAGCTCCATCATGATCGCGGTATACGGCCGGATGGGATACGAGCAGATCACCTCGACCCTCGCCAGCTTGGCTGCCTGGGCCGAAGAGGCGCATCCGCTCAGGGTCATCTCTTTCGCCATGGGAACTCCCTCCTTAGAACGGTTTTTCCAGTCGGACCACGCCGTCCTCGAAATCCAGCTCATAGGCCCTGGTCAGTGCGCCAGAGGTGCACTCGTTGACACAGATCGCGCAACCCTTGCAATACTTCGCGTTCCACACCGGCTCGTCCTCTTCCGCGTTGAGCTGCCAGCAGGCGTCCGGGCAGAAGATGATACAGCTCATGCACAGGTTGCACTTCTCGGGGTCGAGCACCGGCCGATAGATCCGCCAGTTGCCCGTGATCATCATGGGCTGCTCGCCAACCGGCGCCGGCGTGATACAACCGAGGGGCACCTCTTTTTCCTTCGGGATCTTGAAATGCGGCATCGCCTAACCTCCTCTTGAAATGGACCCCGTCCCTACAGGGTCTTCACCTTCGCCTGATCGTACCCCTTGTACATGGCCTCGCTGTTCTTGACCACCTTGGCAAGGCTCTCGAGCTTCACCACACTGGTGGCTTTGACGAGCGCGCCCAGGATGGGGGCCGCGACGCCCGAGCCCATACCCAGCATGTCCACGCCGCCCTCGGAGCCGGAGAAGTCCACCGTCTGAACGCCGCAGATGGCGTTGGCGTCCACGCAGACGATCTGCTTCAGCAGGTCCTTGTTCGGGATGAACTTCAGGATGTCTTCAGGCGCCCGGTTGGTGTTGACCAACAGCGTGCCGCCTTTTTGCATCCCGAGCAGGACGTTCATCCCCTTCGCGATGGTGGCATCCGCCAGAATGACGATTTCCGGATGCAGGTTCTCGTACTCGTACCGCTCCTCGATCTCCTCGTCGCTGATCCGCGCGTACTTCCGCAGGGGGACGTTCACCCGATCCGGAAGATCCACGTAGTTGTCGAACGACTGGTTAAACTTGCCCTCGAAACCTGCGGCCGCCGCGATGCCATTAGAGATATCGCGTCCTTCCTTATCCTGAATGACGCCTCGAGCCCATACCGTGATCTGTTTGATACTTGCCATGAGTCCCTCCTTGACCTGCTAGTTATTAACCTCGCCTCCACCGGATCTCGCGTTGCACCGCGAGTCTGCCGTCACCTCCTTCCGATCGTCCCGCTCGCGGGACTATTTCATGGTTTTCACCTGCGCCCGGGCGTCCGCAAGATGCCGCGCGGTCAGGCGGAAGGTCTCGGACGGCCGGTTACGATACTCCTCCAGCGCCAGGATCGCCGCCTTCTTGCAGACCAGCTCCAGATCCGCCCCGGTCCATCCGCCCGTGGCGTCCGCCAGTTCCGCCAGGTTCACGTCATCGGTGAGGGGCAGGCCCTCGGTCTGGATGGCCAGGATCTCCCGCCGCTCGTCCCGCGTCGGAAGCGGCAGCTCCAGGACGTAGTCGAAGCGGCCCGCCCGCAGGAGTGCGGGCTCCATCATGTCGGGCCGATTGGTGGCTCCCAGGACGACCACGCCCAGCGACCCGTGCAGGTCGTCCAGTTCCCGGAAAAGCTGGCTGACCAGACGGGAGAAGAGACTGCCGGCCTCCAGGGCGGACCGGACCGGGACCAGGGATTCGATCTCGTCGAAGAAGAGGATACAGGGCGAGGCCTGCTTTGCCCGCTTGAAGACCTCGCGCAACCCCTTCTCCGACTCGCCGACCCACTTGGAAAGCAGGCTCGGCTGATCCACTGTTATCAGGGTGAGCCCCATCTCCCCGGCCAAGGCCCGGGCCAGGATGGTCTTGCCGGTCCCCGATGGACCGGTGAGGAGGATCCCCTTCGGCGGGCTGAACCGGGTGTGACCGACCAGGGCACCGCCCCCGCGGAAAAGCTGCACGATGGAGAGCAAGGTGCGCTTGGTCTCGGCAAGGCCGCCCACATCCTTGAGGGTCATCCGCGGCCGCTCGGCCAGGAACTCCCGCGTGGCGGTGGGCGCGACGACCTTGAAGGCCGCCATGAAGTCGTCGAGGACGATCCGGGCCTTGACATTGTCCAGTTCGGGCTTGCCGTCCACTTCGAACCGCACCTGGGGCAGCAGCCGGCGCAGGGCCACCATTCCGGCCTCCTTGCAGAGGACGGCCAGATCGGCGCCGACGTACCCATGGGTGATGTCCGCCAACTGGTCCAGGTCCACGTCCGACGCCAGCGGCATCCGGCGCGAGTGGATGCCCAGGATGTGCCGTCGCCCCTCGCGCCCCGGGACGCCGATGGTGATCTCGCGATCGAACCGACCAGGGCGCCGGAGGGCCGGGTCCACCAGGTCCGGCATGTTGGTGGCCCCGATCACCATCACCTCGCCCCGCTCCACCAGGCCATCCATGAGGGCGAGCAACTGGGCCACTACCCGCTTCTCCACGTCCCCCACCACCACGGAGCGCTTGGGCGCCAGGGCGTCGATCTCGTCCAGGAAGATGATGCTGGGGGCGTTCCGTTGGGCCTCTTCGAAGACCTGGCGTAACTTGGCTTCGCTCTCACCATAGAACTTGTGGATGACCTCGGGCCCGTTGATATGGATGAAGTGGGCCCGCACCTCGTGGGAGACGGCCCGGGCGATGAGCGTCTTGCCCGTGCCGGGAGGTCCGGTGAGCAGGACGCCCCTCGGCGGATCGATGCCGAGCATGCCGAAAAGCTGGGGAAACTTCAAGGGCAGCTCGACCATCTCCCGGACCAGCGAGACCTCCCGATCCAGGCCGCCGATGTCCTCGTAGGAAATGCGGTAGGCTTTTTCCGCCGACACCTCGGGCGGACGGAAGGCGATCACGGTGTCGTTGGAGATAAGGACCGCACCGCGCGGATTCGAGCCGTCGACCGTGAACGACCGAGGTCGCGACCCCAGGAACGTGATCTGGAGGCTGTCCCCGATGATGACGGGAAGCCCGAGCAAGAGCTGCCGGATGTGCGGGATCTCCTCCTCGGTGGGGGCGCTCTGATTCGCCTGGACTGGCGACAGCAGGACCGAATTGGCCGCCTTGAAGGGGACCTTCTTGACGGTGACGAACTCGTCCACGCCGGCCTGCGCGTTGTTGCGCGTGGTCCCGTCCATCATGATCAGATACTGGCCGCAGTGACTCGGGGGCGCCTGGACCGCCCGCGCCACCGTGGGGCGACGCCCCGTGATCAAGAGCACGTCCCCCGGGGCGGCGCGCAGCTTGATCAGGTCGTCCGCATCCATGCGGGCGTACCCCTTGCCGACGTCCTCGAGGAACGCCTCGGCGACCTTGAATTTTCGCTCTTCCGATGCCACCTCGTTCACGCAGATTCTCCCACCCTGGAAAGTGGCGGGGCGGAGCGGATTCGACGGTCGATCCCACCGGCCACTCCTGGGTCGAGAAGACCAGTTTTTCCATTTCGGTGATGTGCTCGCGCATGTGGCGCTCCGCGGCGGCGGGATCCCGGGTCTCGATGGCGCGCAGGAGCGCCTTGTGCTGCTTCAGGGAACGGATCGAGCGGCCGCTGGCCTGCAAGCTCGTCTCGCGCGTCTCCCGCAGGAGATCCATCAGGCTGTCCATGATGCGGAGCAGGATCTCGTTCCCGGCGGCCTCCGCCATGAGAAAATGGAACGTCGAGTCGGCCTTGATGCCGGTTTCTCCCTGCCGGACGGATGTTTCTTGTTCCCGGAGGACGTCCCGCATCTTCAGGATCTGCTCAAACGAGGCGCGGCGGGCGGCCAGTGCCGCCAGGTCCGGCTCGATGACCATCCGGACCTCGAAGAGCTTGCGCTGATTTTCCCAGGACTTGAATGCGTTGGCGGTGATGGGGTCGGGCTGTGCGTCGGCGGGGTTGGAAACCAGGAAGGTGCCTTCGCCGGGTCGGGCCTCGAGGATCCCGAGCGATTCCAGAGCCCGAATGGCCTCTCGGACGGTGGATCGGCCCACCCCGAGGACCGTGGCAAGTTCCCGCTCTGCGGGGAGCCGGTCCCCGACCTTCAGGCGGCCGGACGTGATGAGGTCGCGAACCTGTCCGACGATCTCTTCGGAGACCCGCGTCTTCCGAACAACCCGGAACGCCCTGCGACTCACCGATTCCACAAAACACCTCCGGCGGATCGCGCACAACTGGGTCAGCAGCTACCCTTGGGTCCCGATATCGATCAGTGTCCGACGGCTAATGAAGACTCCAAAGAAAGAAATTGTGGTGAGATGGTAAGGTGGTCTGACCGGAACACCCATAATCTGTTACAAGTCTGCAGTTCCGTCAAGCCCTTTTTTTACAAATATTTAACAGGACTTAACCGGTAATGTATATGGGATTATGGGCAATGTAAGGACAAACCCCCACAGGCAGAGCCTGCAGCTCTGCCTGTGGGGGAAGCTGGCGAGGCGTACGAATCAGACGACCGGCAGCAGAACCGTGACGCCGCAGTCCACAAGGATCGTCTGGGCGGTCACTCCGGTGGCATCGCAGGCAAGGTAGAGGACGGCGTTGGCGGCGTCGTCCACCGTCGGGATCCGGCCCATGGGGCTCCCCGCGATGGCTTTTTCCTTCACGCCGGCAGGCCAGTTGACGAACTGGGTATCCACGAAGCCCGGCGCGATGGCGTTGACCCGAATGTTGTCTTTGGCAAAGGCGCGGGCCAGGGATTTCGTGATCGCCCCCAAGGCGGCCTTCGACGCACCGTAGATGATCGAGCTGCCCGCCCCGTGATAGGCCGCGACAGAGGTGGTGTTGACGATGGCGCCCCCGCCCGCCTTCACCAAGTGGGGAATGGCCGCCCGGGTGACGTAGATCGGCCCCTTGACATTGATCTGCCAGGTCCGCTCCAGGACCTCCTCAGTGAGTCCGTCCAGCTGCCGGTGCGGGACCACCGTGCTCCAGCCGGCGTTGTTGATCAAGACGTCCAGCCGGCCGAATTGTTTCGCCGTCTCGTCTACCAGCCGGACCGCCTCGGCGTCCACCGCAACATCGGCTTTCATGGCGAAGGCCCGAACCCCGAGGCGCCGAGCCGCCTCGACGGTTTCCTCCGCTTCCTTCGCGCGCCGGGAGTAGTTGATGGCCACATCGGCCCCCTCCCCTGCGAGCTTCAGAGTGATCGCGCGCCCCATCCCGGTGCCGCCTCCGGTCACCAGCGCTGCTTTTCCCTTGAGTTTCAATTGACTGTGCCTCCTTTCCATGGATCGCATGTGCGGGCCACTGGCGCCCCGCTCAGCAGAATTCCACCAGCGCGGCGTCCGGATGCCGAAGGACGAAGCCTCGCTCAGGGCTCTCTTCCCAATCGATCACGGCGCCGCGCAGCCGCTCCCGACTCTCGGCATCCAGCCCGATCGGGATTCCCTCGATCTCCAGGCGGGAGACCCCGGCCGGCTCCTCGGTGAACACGACGCGGAACCCCGCGCCGCCGCACCCATAGATGAAACCGACCTGAATGCCGAGGCGTGGCTTGCCTGCCCGTCGCAATTCCTCGAACTCCCGCCGTGCCGGGGCACTCATCGAGATCATGCCCACCCCTCCCTCCGTCTGGCACTATAGCATGACACCTGGTCGCCTTCCAGAAGGGCGGCACAAAAAACCGCCCTGGTTTCGCACTCGCGCAATTCCAGGGCGGAAGATATTGACTCGGCTCGCCGATCAGGCCGCCGAAAAGCCTGCTTGGCGTCGGGCCGCTCAAAAAGGTCCAGATGCCAGGCGGCGTCACCCATCCTCCGGATGGGTACCCGGGGCCGAGTGAGCGTACACTGGGTACGCCGCAGCGAGGGCCCGAGCGGGCGGGGTACCCATCCAGAGGATGGATCCCCGCAGATGGGCCGTTTTTAGCGGCCCGTTAGATCTTGAACACCACTTTCCCGCCGCTCGCGGACTCCGCCGCCTGGATCGCTCGATCGTAGTCATCCAGGCCAAAGGTGTGCGTGATCACCGGGGTCACGTCCACCTTGCCCGACAGCAGGATCCCTTGGGCTGTCCACCAGCTGTCCCACATGATCCTGCCCGTGACCCCGAACACATTGGCTTCCTTGTAGATCACGTTGTTCACCAGATCCCACTCGACCGACCCCGAGTAGAGGCCGACCAGAACCATATCGCCTCCGCGGCGAAGGTTCCGGCTGGCGTCATTCACTACGTTCTTGTTCCCGGTCAGCTCGATGACGATGTCGGCGCCGAACCCCTTGGTGATCTTGTTGACCTCGTCGACGACCGACACCTCCTTGGGGTTCAGAACCACATCGGTCCCCATCTGCTTGGCGAGACTCAGGCGCTCCTTCGCCACATCCACGCCGATCACACACTCGGCGCCGCTGAATTTGGCCACCATCTGGGCATAGATACCGATCGGCCCGCAGCCATAGACCACCACCTTCTTCCCGGCCGGTTTGGTCTTGGAGACGGCGTGCACGCCGATCCCGAACGGCTCCATGGTCGAGCCGATCTCGTACGAGATCCCGGGGTCCAGCTTCCAGGCGCAGACCGCGGGCAGGACGGAGTACTCAGAGAATGCCCCGTCGGTGTGGACACCGATGATCTTCATGTCGCGGCAGATGTGCTGGAGCCCGGTCGTGCACTGAAAGCAGTGGCCGCAGGGAATGTGGGTCTCGGCCGCCACGCGATCCCCCGTCTTGAAGTGACCCACGTTCTTCCCCACCTCGACCACTTCGGCGGCATATTCGTGGCCGAACAGAAGGGGCAGCTTGATCCGGGAGGATGCGTACTCGTTCCACTGATAGATGTGGATGTCCGTCCCGCACACCGCCGCCGCGCGGACCTTCACCAAGAGGTCATTGTCGCCGATCTTCGGAATCGGGCGGTCGGTGAGTGTGGCGCCTCTGACGGGCTTGTCCTTGATCAAGGCCTTCATCGTTTGTCTCCTTATGTCTGCTGCAGTTTCGGTCCGTATCCGCCAATCTGTGATCCGCGCCGCCGATCCCCGGGTGAGGCCCCGAGGAGCGGCCATTCTCGCCCTGCGCCACTCTCCGCGGCCGTACCGGCCCCGAGTTTTCCGGGAGCGGCGGGACTATACCACGCTTTCCCAGCCACGGCCAAGTGCCGGGACGCCGTACCTGATCGCGTCAACCTCTTATCCGGACCGGTGCGCGCCCAAGCCCCATCCGCTCGAACCGGCGTCCTCGCCCGATCGCTGGAAATACATGCGGCCCCTTCCGCCAAGACCACCATGACGGGAGGGGCCGCATGTATTTCAGGTACGGAATCGTCGTCAGTCGAGCAGAGCCGAGGTCCCGTGAACGCCGCGGCGGCGCGCCACCGCCCCTATTTCACTTCGCGCCACCACAAGAGCTTGCCGTTCTGATCGAACTTGCAGACCAGCGACTCCTTGGGCTCGGTCGGCGACCGAAGAATCAGAAGCCGTCCGGGCTCAGGCAGCTTCGTTTGCGGGGGCGCGGCGTGCTTCCAGCCAAGCGTCGTGCTCCCGTCCTCGCACAACCGCTCGTATGTGGGCGCCCCGAGCTTCCCGATGGCCTCTTTCGCGGTCAGAGTCCCGACGGCTTCGTCCGGCAAGCGCTGCGGGGTCACCGTCTGCTGTTGCGCAACACACCCGGCGAGAAGAGCGAGCAAGAAACCGACGGCGATGCGGTGTCGCATGGAAGCCTCCTCACGACAGGCCCGATAGGCATGGTCGGCACGGGACGCTGCGCCCCTCTCGTTTGCGATCGCCAGAGGGTCTGGTTCCCGCGCGCTGCGATCCCCGGTGATAATATGGGCCGCACCGGCCGCCCCGTCAAGGCGTGGCGGGCCGATTCGCTACCAGCAGCTAGAACCGATACGCCAACGACAGCGCCATAATGTAATTCGAGTAGGAAGGGTGCTTCGCGCCGAGCACGATGGATCGCAGATCCGCCGCGGCGGTCGTTCCGGGGACGGCAGCCACCGACGGTTGGATCGTGTCGGTCGTGAAGTCCTTTTCGTCGTACCGCTCGTACTGGAACCCGAGCTTCAGAGTCCACTCCTTGTTGATGAAGTAGCGTGCCACCACGTTGAAAATGTTGAACTTGTTCTCCACCTCGGGCACAGACGCGGGTTCGCCGGTCGCCGCACCACCCGGAGTGCTTGAGAACGAGTATTTGCTTCGCCCGAAGGAGTACGAATAGCCAAGGCTGAGATCGAGTACGCTCGGGATGACGACGACGTTAACGCCGGCGCGGACCACGTCCAACATGTCCTGAGGATCCACGACAAAGCTGTTCAGCGGGTCGCAGGGCGTCGGTGGCCCCGCGGCGATAGCGCAGTTCTGCTGATTCGATTTGTAGAGATCGTGGACCCATCCGGCGTAAAGATTGAGCCGCTCCAGGGGCGCCCACGACGCGTCGAAGGAATAGCCGAGTGCCTGCACGCCATTCACGCCGTACGTGGTGTTAAAGTAGTTGTCATTTGCGATATAGAACGACCCGCTCAGGGTCAGGGTGTCGATGGGAGTGATCTGCAACAGGACATCGCCCTTGTCCTGGGTACGGTCCGCCTGATCGAACTTCCGGAATTGCGGGAGTGCGGTGGCGTTTCCGCCCAGCGGCTCGTATGTTCCGTTGATGACCCGGACGCCGTGTGAGTATTGGAGGCGGGCCAGCAGCCACGACCAGGGCTGGACGTCCATCACCGCTTTGCCGATATTCTCATGGGTACTGGCGGTCTCCCGGTCTTTCCGGTTCCACTGCACGTACTCGTATCCGGCGCGCAGTGTGATGGGTTTGGCAATCCGCCACGACACGTCCCCGCCCGCGTTCTGTCTGCGGAACGCGTAGGGTTCGCTGGTGTGAGTGTTGTTGGTGCTCGCCGGCGTGAGATCGCCCGGATTGAGGATATTCGTGAAGGTTTGTACCGGCGTATCGTTCTCCAGGTCGTACATGCGATACCGGGCCGCAATGGTCACGTCCCGGAGCGGGCGGGCGGTCAGCCCAAGATTCACGAGCAACACGTTCATGCTGGCGTCGGGGCTGTTCGCCCCGGCATCGCTCGTGTTGCCGGTATATCCCGGGACCGTCGTGTACGGCAAAAAGGTCTCGTTCTGCCGCCACATGCTGTAGGACAGTGCCCCGGTCAGCCGGGTTGCCCACCAGGGCAGCGTGACGGCCCCGGCTCCGGAGAGCGTGTTGGCATAATTCTCCGGCATCGTGGAGTAGCGACCCAGCCCGGAGGGGTTGCCGCAGGAGGGACCCGTGCCGCACGGGTTTTGCCACTCGATCCGGTTCACCTCGTTCTCGAAGAGCGAGTAGGTATAGTTGAAACGGAGCTGATACCAGTTCCGGATGTAATCGGCGCCGAATTTGATCTCGTGAATCCGCTCGTCCCGCGGGATGGCCAGCTCCAGCACGTTGCTCCCGGGAGAGCCGATGACGGTCCCGAGAGGGATCTTCCCCTCGCGCGTCGCGTACGAGTATCCGGCCGCGAGCTCCAGGTCGGGCAGGGGAAGCCAGTTGAGGCCGAACCTGGCGGTGTCGGTCTGGAAACGGAGCGGGGTCGGCTGCAGGAGGCTGTTCACCGCGTTGATAATGTTGAGTCGTTGGGCCGCGGTGGGTGGGGTCGAGATCGCGGCGTTCAGCGCGGTTTGGAGCTGGGCGGTCTGGGCGACGGACCCGTTGATGAAGAAGAGGCCGGGCGCGGCCTCGGCGTAGATGGTCTGGGCGTTGTTGGCGAGGACATGCGGGATTCGGTCGTATTCGAAGTCAAACCTGAACCAGTTGTAGATTCCCGCGTTCGCGTAGTAGTTGGCATCCGTCTGTGTCAGGCGAGTCCCGCCCATCTCCCAAAATCCGCGGCGAGCTTTGTCCTCTCCCAGGATTCGGAAGCTCGGCATGATGAAACCGGTATTCAGATCCCGGTATTCATTGAAGGTCGCGGAGTTTTCCGACTTATAGACGTACTGCCACCCCGCCTCGATCTCCCCGTTCAAATTGAAAGGCAGTCCGTCTTTCCACGCCGCGCCGGCACTCGGTTCTCCGGCAGGGGCCGGCCGGGGCCACAGGCCGAGTCCTCCGACTACCAGCATTATCCCCAGCACGAACACCGTGGGCAATCGCCGCATCAGCCCAGACAGAGGACGAATTCCGTATCGCATCACGACGCCTCCCCCTATCGCGTGAAGGCGAACCCGGACGGATGGTTCGACCCGTGGATGTTCGAGTGGCAGAGTGCGCAGCTTCGCCCCAGCACCCGCCGGTCGGCGATCCCGCCGAGCCCGGTGCTGCCCCCGGAGAACGCCGTGGACGGGTGCCGGTTCTCGTTGTGGCACTGCTGGCAGAGTCGGGGCTCGCGGAGCCTGAGCAGCCGGATGTTGTTGCTGCCGTGCGGTTTATGGCAGTTCATGCAGCTCTCACGCACGGGGGCGTGCTCCCACAGGAACGGTCCCCGCTTATCCGTATGGCAGCGATAGCAGTTTTCGTTGATGCTGTTGTCCACGATCAGCTTCTCGGTGACCGTCCCGTGCACGTTGTGACAGCTCGAGCACTGCATTTTCCCTTCGCGCACTGGCATGTGCGACCAGTTCGCCTGCTGGCCGACACTCACCACGTGGCACTGCTTGCACAGCGCGAGCTGGTCCGGCGCCGCCAATTGGGCCTTCAGCGACTTCGGGCTCTTGACACTGTGGCAAGTCGTGCAAGAGACGTCTCGCGTCTCATGGGTGCTTCCCTGCCAGAATGCGCGCTTGCCTTTCTGGTGGCACTGCAGGCAGACGGCATTGCGATCTGCGACGGACTGCACGGACTTTCGGCCCGAACCGGACGCTATACGCCGGATTCGTCTGGTCCTCCAGGTGTTTGCTCCCCGGGCCGTGGCAGGACTCGCACGCCTGTTGCTGCAGCGCAGTCCGGCCCCGCTCCCCGAGCACGCGGCTGTGCAGGGTGGCGTCCAGTTTCTTGAACTGATCCTCATGACACCCCTTGCAGGTCTCGCTCCCCACAAAGGTTGCCCCGGGAACCGCCGGGGCGGCGGCCTCGCCCTGTGCCCCGAGGCACAGGCCGGCGATCAGCACCAGCCCGGCGAGGCCGAGCAGGAGCCCGATCGGCCTCCACGCCCCCGTCAGACATGGGATACCTGAGTTCATCGTTGGGTGCGTCCGCATGGCATTCCTCCACACAGAAATGTCGTTGCGTCAGAGAAAAGCAAGCCTGGGGCCAACTTGATGGAGGAGCGCCCGCAGCGCCAGGGGGGGGCTAATTCCTCCAAAACAATGAAGTCCCACCAGCGCCGGCACAGGCGTCCGGCGTTGGCCGCAAACGATCGCCGGACCCGCCTGCGAGGTTTCACGCACCCCGTGCAGGCGGGGTGCGAGATTCCCCGCACGTCGCGCACCCGAGAGCCGTCTACTGGAATGGGTGATTTGGCGAGGAGGCCCGACCGATCGCAAGCGCCAATGCTGCGCAGAGCTCCGCGGGATTGCAGGGTTTGGTCAGGTGGCCTCGCGCGCCGAGATCGCGCGCCGTTCTGACGGTCTCCTCCGAGCCGTGGGCGGTGATGAGGATCACGGGAAGCCGGGGGTGCGTCTCGTGAATCGTGCGCAACGCGGAAACCCCGTCACCGTCGGGGAGCACAATGTCCAGCAGGACGGCGTCTGGCCTTTCGCCCGCGATCGCCGCCAAACCCTCGGCGGCCGTGGCCGCCTCCTGGACCTGATAGCCCGCACGGGTGAGGACCCTGGAGACCGACCACCGGGTGAGCTTATCGTCATCGACGATCAAGACGAGGGGCAGGGCCATGGGGGACGTCCTTTGGGAGTCGTGCAGAAGCAAGCAGAATGCCAGCAGCACGATGGGCCGGCCGGTGGCTTGGACGGGGCGGGGCCTAGAGCAAGCCGAACTTCTTCATCCGGGTGCGAAGCGCGTCCCGACTGATGCCCAGGAGGCGGGCGGCACGGACCTGGTTCCCGTTCGTGTTGTGGAGCGCTTGCTGAACCAGGTCCCGCTCCACGTCCCCCAGGCGCACACCCTGGGCCGGGATCGCAGCGGGGCTGGACGGTGGCGCGTCCGGGGTGAAAGGCGCCGGCGGGTCGGCGATCTCGGCAGGCAGGTGTTCGACGCCGAACGGCAGGGTGCCTGCCAGGATGACGGCGCGCTCGATGACGTTCCGGAGCTCGCGGACGTTCCCGGGCCACGTGTAGGCCATCAAGCGCGCCTCGGCATTCGGGGGGATCTCCACCGGCTCTCGGCGCATCTCGCGCAGGAACCGCCGCAGGAAATGACGGGCCAGCGGAAGGATGTCTTCCGGGCGCTCCCGCAACGACGGCAGCGCGATGGGAAACACCTTGAGCCGGTAGTAGAGGTCCTGCCGGAACGTCCCATCGGCGATCGACCTGGCCAGGTTTCGATTGGTGGCCGCCACGATGCGGACATTCGCGCGCAGGTCGCGGACCCCGCCGACGCGGCGGAAGGTCTTCTCCTCGAGGAAGCGGAGCAGCTTGGCCTGGAGGTCCGGCCGCATGTCGCCGATTTCGTCCAAATACACCGTGCCACCATCCGCCTGCTCGAAGAGCCCCTTCTTCTGTCCCCGTGCGTCGGTGAAGGCGCCCTTCTCGTGGCCGAAGAGCTCGCTCTCCAGGAGATGCTCGGGCAGGGCCACGCAGTTCACGGCCTGAAAGGGCGCCGGCGCCCGGGCGCTGGCGAAATGGATCACCCGGGCCACCAGATCCTTCCCCGTCCCGCTTTCTCCCTGCAAGAGGACGGTGGTCGCATCGCTGCCGGCGATCTGCCGGATCGTCGCCTTGAGGCTCTCGACCGCACGACTGACCCCGACGAGGTCGTCGAGCGTCGATCCCTGCGAAGCGTCGGCCTGCAGCCGCGTCACCTGGCGACGTAATGACCGTGCCTCGAGCGCCTTTCGGATGGCGAGGCTGAGCTCGTCGGGATCGACGGGCTTGACGAGGTAGTCCTGGGCCCCTAGCTTCATGGCCCGCACCGCAGGGCCCACCGCCCCATGCGCCGTGATCATGATCACCGGGCACTCGGGGTTGAGGGCGCGGAGGCGCTCCAGGATCTCCACGCCGTCTGCGTCGGGCAGCCGCATGTCCAGGAGCACGAGATCCGGCGCCTCGGTCCGGGCAGCCTGCAGCGCCTCGGCCCCCGTCTCGGCCAGTCGCACCCCGTACCCCTCCCGTCGGAGCTGCTGATCGAGCGCCCATCGGATCAGCGGCTCGTCGTCCACCACGAGGATCCTGGCCGCCTCGCCCTTCATGCTCTCTCTCCTGGACCGTCGTCGGACCCCTCCAGGGGGAGACAGATGCGAAACATCGCACCCTGCCCCGGGAGGTTCTCTCCGCTGATCCGTCCGCCGTGGTCCTCCACGATCCGCCGCGTGATCGCCAAACCGAGTCCGATGCCGCGCGGCTTGGTCGTGAAGAACGGCGTGAAGATCTCGCGCAGGAGATGCGCCGGGATGCCCGGACCGGTGTCCATCACGCGGATCTCGACGTGCGGCTCGAACGGCGTGCCATCGGTCCGCCTCGCGCCCGCCTCGCCGCGGGCCGTGCGCAGCGTGATCGTGCCGTGGCCACCCATCGCCTGGACGGCATTCAGCAACAGATTGAAGAAGACCTGCTCCAGCAGCTTCCCATCCGCGGATACCGGGGGGAGGTCCGACTGGTATTCCCGCACCACACGAACGTTCGAAGCCGACGGGTCGTCCGCCAGCACCAAAAGGACGCGATCCAGGACTTGGTGTAACGCACAGGGACCCAACTCGGGGCCGCCGGGACGCGCGAACGTCAGAAGGTCGCGCACCGTGCCGTCCAGCCTCCGGATCTGTGCCAGGACTTCGCCCATGATCTCCTTGCGCGGGTCGCTGGCGGGCATGTCCTCCGCCAGGATGCGGACCGCTCCGGCGATCCCCGCCAGCGGGTTCTTGATCTCGTGAGCGACCGAGGCGGCCAGCTCCCCAAGGCCCGCCAGCCGCTCGGTTCGGGCCAGACGTTGTTGGTGATAGGCCTCGATCTCTTCGCGCGCCGCGCGCAACCGTTCCACCATCGCGTTGAAGCTCTCGGCCAGCCCACCCAGTTCGTCGCGTCCGCCCGGAATCGCCCGGACGCCTAGATCGCCGGTCTCCACGCGCGCCATGGCCGCCGCCAGTCGCGTGACGCGCCGGTCCACCATGCGGATCATCAGGACCCCGCCGCCCCCGGCCAGGACCAGGCCCGTCAGGAGCATGGTCCACAGGGCGGCGCGCTTCATGTCAGCGATCTGCTCCTGGGTCTGGCGAAAAGACATGTCAAGCTGCAGGGTGCCGAGGAACTCCGTCGCTGTCCCGTGACAGGCGCGGCATTCGGTGCGATTCCGGATCTTCTTGACGACCGACTGAATGAGCTCCCCGTCCTCGTAGCGCCCGATCGCCGTGAAATCCGGCTGCGCCAGATACCGGGACAACCGGTCGCGGTCCATGACCCGTCCGACCAGGTCCCGGTTGGAGGCCTGTCGGATTCGCCCGCCGTCGTCGAAGATGACGATCCGCTCGATATCCGGGTCCCGCGCCATGCCTTCCAGGATGCGCTGCACCTCGGTGGTGTGCCCTTCGCGCATGGCGACCTGGATCCCGCCGTCGATCGCGTCGGCCAGGGCCCGGACTTTGTCCTCCGTCGCCCGAACCATGTGCCCTGTATGCAGGCTGAGGTTCCACCAGGTTGACAGACCGATGACGACACCGACCAAGAGGAGGAGGGCGGCGATGAACCTGGTCTTCAGGCTGTAAAGGAACGACCGGGCCGACCTGCGGTTGTGATCGTCCGATGCGTTGCGTGGCATTCCCGCCCCCCGCGGAAACCCATCCTGCAAACCGGCCGCAAGCCCCCACTCGCCCCCGGGACAGCGCTCAAAACGGCCGGTCTCCCTGGAGGCGGGGCGGCGGGCTCACCTTACCTCAGCAGACGAGAAAACGCCAGGGCCCGGGAAAATCCCCCGGGCCCTCGTGGTGTCCTCTTCCGTGCGTCGAGCGGCGGCGTGGTGCGGGACGAGGTCTCGCCTACCCTCCGGCGGGCGGCTCGTGTTGGCCGGGGGCCTGCGGGGATTCGTTGGGTCCGGCGTCCAGCTCCTCCTCCGCGCGCAACCGCTCGTACTCCCGCGGGTGCTCGTGGCGCAGCATCTCCTCCGAGATCTTCCCGGTCAGCCACGTCCAGTTCATCGGATAGACGTCCGGGTTGAAGATCACGAAGTAGAAGTGCCATACCAGGATGGCCAGGCTGGCCAGCCAGGCTTCGTAATAGTGGATCAGCGTCGCCAGATCCAGCGCCCACAGCGGCAGGACGCGCAGCGCGTCGGTTTCGAACCACAGGACGAAGCCGGTGACGGCCATGACCACGGAACCCCAGACCACCGCCCAGTACTCCGCCTTCTCGATATAGCTGAAGCGGTCGCAGCGCGGCCCTTCTCGCCGGATGCCGAGCAGGTACCCTGCGTTCTGAATGACCTCCTTCGCGTCGGAGAGCCGCGGCAGCATGGCCAGGACGTGGGCGCGCCCCCGGCGGGTCGGCAGATAGACCACGTGGAGCAAACACGCCAGGAGCATCACCAGGGCCGCCCCCCGGTGGACCCACCCGCGCCACGCGTATCCTGTCTCCAGGGCCACCAGCCAGGCGAACGGCCAGCTCTCCGGGAACTTGAGGGCGAAACCGGTATAGACCAGGACGATGAAGCTCGCCGCCAGGAGGACGTGCTGCCAGCGCTCGAAGGCCGACATGCGGAGATAGAACCGCGGTGGCTCCGCGGCGTGGGCGGCGTACGTGTCGGCGGTAACCGCACCCCTGCCGCCGCCCCGGCGGCGGTACTCCCGCCGCATCTTTTTCAAGAAGTCCAAGCCGTTGTGTGCCAGCATGCCGCCGATCGTGCCCAGGATCATCAACAGGTAGAACGCGCGGGCGTAGTAGAGGATCGGCGCGTCCTGGCGTGTGCCCGAGACATGGACGCTGCCCTTCGCGAAGTTCTCGCTCGCGCCCGGATGGCATTTCCCGCAGGTGGCCTGGAGGTTGTTTGCGTGGATCGAGGATTTCGGATCCGCGGATGGGCGGACGTCGTGAAAGCCGTGGCAGCTCGAGCAGTTGGCTGCCGTGAGATTTCCCCCGCGCGCCGCCAGCCCGTGGAAGCTGTCCTGGTACGTCGCCACCCGGTTTCCCGGCAGGCCGTACTTCTCGGTGATCTCCAGCGCCTGGTGGCAACTCGCGCAGGTCTTGGTCACCTGGGCGACGCTGACCCGGGAGTTCGGGTCCTGCGCCCCGGTGATGGAGTGCTCCCCGTGGCAGTCGGTGCAGACCGGCGACTTGGTGGCGCCGTGGCGCATGGCGGTCCCGTGAATGCTTCCCAGGTAGACCTTGGCCTCCTCGCCGTGGCAGCTTCCGCACATCTGGGGGATGTTTTCTCGGTACACGGTGGATTTCGGGTCGTTGGCCCGGAGGATCTGGTGGCTGGCATGGCAGTTGTTGCACGTCGCGGCCGGTTTCCCGGCCGCCACCGCCCGACCGTGGACGCTCTTCTGATAGAGCTGGAAGGCCTGGGGAACCGGGATCTGTCGCTTTTCGATCAGGGCCCGGTCCGCGTGGCAGCGTGCGCACGTCTCCGCCATCTTCGCCCGGCTGGTGGGTGCCCCGGGATCCTGCTGCGACAGCAGTTCATGGGTCGCGCCGTGACAGTCCCGACACTGGGCGGCTTCCTTCACGCCCTGCGCCACCGCTTTCCCGTGCACGCTCGCCTGCCATCCCTGCACCATCGGCTGGTGGCACGTCTCGCAGACCGCCGGGCCGAGCTGTGCGGCCGGCTTCACGACATGGGCGCCGTGGCAGGTCTGGCAGTCGAGCTGCGGACCGTCCTTGCGACCGTGGACGCTTTGGGCAAACTTCCCGCTGGCCGGCCCGTGGCAGCCGGAGCACGACACCGGCGGAACCTTCTCGGCGTGGGGAACCTCCTTGATGCCCGCGTGGCAGGCGGTGCAGGCCAGGCGGCCGTGGACGGAGGCCTTGAGGACGCCCTCGTCGGCGTAGAGGGAGACCTTCTTACCTCTGACCTCTTTGACCAGCCCCTTGTCCGCGTGACAGCCCAGACAGTCCTCGTTGGTCGGCCCCGCCGGCGCCGCCACCGCCAACCCGACGAGGCAAAGCGCAGTCGCTGCCCCCGCAAGCAGGATCCCCAGGATTTGCTTCATCGCCCCACACTCCATCGCCAGGGAATGTCCAGGACCATGTACATCCAGACCGGCTCGACATGTATCTGGCGGGCGCCAGACCCCCCACCCCGGCGCCCGGAAAGACAAACCGGGCGGACTGTACCACTTCCGCCCGGCATTCGCCAGATCGAATCCCCGGAACGGCTCCTTATGCCGTCCCCGAAATTTCTCCGGTCAAGTGGTTCTTTGACAACGGCTCAGCCCTTCAGGTCTGCGCGGAGCTTCGCCTCAACCACCCGCGAGAAGGTCGTGGCCGGTTGGTACGCCGCGCCGGCCGGACCGGACGATACCGGGGCCATGGAGAATCTCGGCACGGCGCCGCGGGCTGCCGACTGGTCGCAGAGGTACGTTGCCGTCGGGGCGTCGGTTCCGAGCGTCCGATAGAGCGGCAGCGCCCCGGCGATCGCCTGGCGGGTCGCCGGCAGGTCGAGCCGTTCGCCTCCCGCCTGCAGGAGCGCCTCGGACAGGAACTCGACGGTGCCGAACCCGGCCAGCGGCTTGAACGCCCTTCGGAACGGGGTGATCCGCCCGTCGAAGGAAACCACGCTGCCGTCTTCCTCCTGGATCGGGCACAGCGGGACCACCACATCGGCCCGCTCTGTCGCGGCGGTCTTGAACAGGTCCATGGCGGCCGTGAACTGCGCGGCGGCGAGGCCGGCCGTAAGTCCCGCGATGCCCGCCGGGTCCACTCCCAACAGGACGATGGCCTTGAACGTCCCGGCGTCGAGCAGCGACTTCGCCCGGGCAAGATCGGCGGGGCTGGTGAAACCGCCCTCATAGAGAACGTCTTGAACCCCCTGACCGTTCGCCTCGTTCTTCACGACCAGGAGCCCACCCTTCGCGCCACCGGTCCGCCCCGTGAGGAGCGCCAGATCGGCGGTCCACCGGACGTCGGCGTGGTCGCCCCCCACCGGCGCGTCCTGGTTGACGACCAGGATGGCTTTCTTCGATGCGTCGGCGATGTGGGCGGCGGCCTCCGCCACGCTCGGCCCCGGCTGCCCGAAGGCATGCGACAGGAAGGCCTGTCCGTTGGCGGCCGCGGCCAGGCCCGCCGCATCGTAAACGCCCGAGGCCACGACCGCCCCACAGATCGCGCGGAGCGCCGTGGCTTCCGCGCCCGTCGCGCACTCCACGCGAATGGTCACCATCCGCTTCCAAGCCGCCGGCGCCGTCCCGACGTGGATCCAGGTCGCACCGGCCTGCGCGGCGCGGCGGACATGGAATCCGAGCACTGGGTTATACGCGAAAGCCTGCTCACCGACGGTCAGCACCACATCCGCGCCGCACAGATCGTCCTGCTTGGCGGTCGAGATGTTGTGCCCGGACAGACCACGCACATCCGGCAGCGCCGCGCGCCGCAGGTCTTCCGCCGGGAAGACGAAGCGGGAGCCGCACTGCTTCGCCAGGGAGGCGAAGAGCCAGGCCGCCTCGGTGGAGACCCGGGGCGACGTCAGGAAGAGGATCGCGTCCGGTCCGTGCGCATCCCGGATCCCGGCGAGTCCCGTGGCAAGCGCCTTGGCGGCGTCGGCCATCCCGACGCTCCCCGTCCCCTTGACGATACAGGTGTAGAGGCGGTCGCGGGATCCGACGTAGGACGTACCGAACCGGCCCTTGGCGCAGAGTTCCCCCTCGGTGAACGGGTCGGTCGGCTGGGCCGTGACGAAGAAGAAATCCCGGCCGGTGTGGTTGACGTCGATCTGGCAGCCCACGCCGCAGAAGGAGCAGACCGAGCGGTGCGGCACGGTGCGAAACGGTCCGGGCTTGTCCAGGGTCGCGTTGAAGGTGATGGCGCCGGTGGGACAGACCTCGATGCAGTTGCCGCAGGCGATGCAGGTCGTCTCGCGGAGCGGCTTGTCCAGCGCGGGCTTCACCACCGTCTCGTACCCGCGGTTGATGAACCCCAGCGCATGCACCCCGATGAGATCCCCGCAGTAGCGCACGCACCGGCCGCACAGGATGCACTTGTTGCTGTCGAGCAGGATGTAGGGGTGCCGGTCGTCCAGCTTGTGCTTCCGCAGTCGGCCCTTGTAGTGCTCCTGCTTGGCGTCGTAATTGCCCGCGAACACCTTGAGGTCGCAATCGAAGACGCTGGTGCAGCCGCACGAGAGGCAGCGCGAGGTCTCGTGCTTGACCTGCAGGGCGTTGACCCCCAGGTCCACCTCCTCCCAGTGGTGAATGCGTTCCCGTCCCTCCAGCTTGGGCATGGACTCGCGCGTCGTCTTCTCGAACTGGCGGAAGAACGACTCGTCCAGCGGGGCCAGGCTCGCGCGCTTGCTGACGAAGCCCGCTTGAAACTTCTCGACCTGCCCCGTCTGGAGGTACCGGTCGATCACCCAGGCCGCCTTCCGCCCGCCGCCGATGGCGTCGATGGCTGCCGCGGGCCCGGTCATGGCGTCGCCGCCGGCGAAGACCCCGGGCGCGCTGGTCAGGAACGTCTCGGGGTCGGCCGCGATGCTCTTCCACTTGGTGACCGCGATCGGTCCGAGCGTGGCGTTCTCCAGCCCCGCGAGGTCCGGCTCCTGGCCGATTGCCGAGAACACCCAGTCGCAGGCGAACAGGAATTCCGAGTTGGGGACCTGCACGGGGCGGCGCCGGCCGCTGGCATCCGGCTCGCCCAGTTCCATCCGGAAGCACTCCAGGCCGATGAGCCGTCCGTTGTCGATGACCGCTCGCTTGGGGGCCACCAGGAACTGGATCGCCACCCCTTCGTCCCGCGCGTCCTGGACCTCGATTTCGTCCGCAGGCATTTCGCTCTCGGTGCGGCGGTAGAGGATGGCGACCTTCTCGGCGCCGCAGCGGAGCGCGGTGCGCGAGGCGTCGACGGCGGTGTTGCCGCCCCCCACGATGGCCACCGTGCCGTGGAGCCGGGGTGGGCCCTGGCGCTTGACCCCCTCCAGGAACGCGATCCCCGACAGAATGTTCGCGTGCGTTTCGTTCTCGATTCCCATCCCCTTGGCGATCCAGGACCCCATGGCGAGATAGATCGCCTCGAAGCCCTGGCCCCGCAGATCGTCGAGGCGGAAGTCCTGGCCCAGCCGCACCTCGGTCTTGGCCTCGATCCCGTGCGCCAGGAGGTAGCCGATTTCCTTGTCCAGTACCGCCTCGGGCAGGCGGTACTCGGGGATCCCATACCGCAGCATCCCCCCAAGTTTGGGCTGCTTGTCGAAGATGGTCACCCGGTGGCCCTTGGTGGCCAGAAAATAGCCGCAGGTGAGGCCGGCGGGCCCGCCGCCGATGACGGCCACGCGCTTCCCGGTCGCCGGGATCGGGGCCGGCTGTGGCAGGTTGTCGTACTCCAGATCGGCCACGTAGCGCTTCATGAAGTTGATGGCCGCGGGCGAGTCCACGTCGTTCCGCCGGCAGCTGGCCTCGCAGTAGCGGACGCAGACGCGACCGCAGGCCAGCGGCATCGGGTTCGTCTCGCGGATGAGGTTGAGCGCCTCCCGGTACATCCCCGCGTTGGCGAGCGCGAGATACCCCTGCACGTCCACGTTGGCGGGACACTCCAGGAAACACGGGCCGCGGCAGTCGGCGTAGTGATTCGAGAGCAGCATCTCCAGCGCCGCGCGCCGGGCGGCGGCCGCCGGCTCGCTCTCGGTCCAGATGTCCATGCCGTCGGCCACCGGGGTGGTGCAGGACATCAGCAGCCGACCGGCGCTCCGCACCTCCACCACGCACACCAGGCAGCTCCCGTAGGGTGGGAGGCGCGGGTCGTAGCAGAGCGTGGGGATGTGGACCCCGTTCGCGCGCGCCACCTGGAGGATGGTCTGACTGCTATCGGCAGCGATCTCCCTGCCGTCGATTCGCACCGTCACGCTGGCCATGAATCCCGACCTCCGAATGGTGAATAACTGCCAAGACGCCACCGGGTCCGATCGTAGCCACAAGAGGCACATGATGCACAAGGTATGGTCAGGCCCGCAGAGACGGGCGGCCCTGATTCATCCCTGAGGTGTGTGCCTCTTGTGCGTCTTGTGGCCAAAGCGGCTTGTCGCTTGGCGGTTCCCGGTCGTCAATCTTTGTAGATCGCGTCAGAGCTGCAGACCGTGAAACACTTGCCGCACTTGGTGCACTGATCCTCGACGATGGTGTGCGGCTGCTTCTTCTCCCCGATGATGCAGTGGGCGGGGCACTGGCGGGCGCACAGCATGCACCCGTTGCATTTCTCGTGATCGATGACGAATTTCACCAGCGCCGTGCACTGGTGCGCCGGGCAGCGGCGGTCCCGGATGTGCGCCTCGTACTCGTCGCGGAAGTAGCGCAGCGTGGTCAGCACCGGGTTGGGCGCGGTCTGTCCCAGCCCGCACTGGGAGCTGCCCTTGACGAAGCGGGCGATCTCCTCCAGGTGCGCCAAATCCTCTTCGGTGCCTTTCCCCAGCACGATCTGCTCCAGAATCTCCAGCATGCGCAACGTGCCGATGCGGCAGGAGGTGCACTTGCCGCAGGATTCGTTCTGGGTAAACTGCAGGAAGAAGCGGGCCATCTCCACCATGCAGGTGGTCTCGTCCATCACCACCATGCCGCCCGAGCCCATGATGGCGCCCGTCTTGGTGATCTGGTCGTAGTCGATCTGCGTCCCGCCCAGCGACGCCGGGATGCAGCCGCCGGAGGGGCCGCCCATCTGCACCGCCTTGAACCGCTTGTTCTCCTTGATGCCGCCGCAGACCTCGTTCACGACCTCGCCGATGGTGATCCCCATGGGGACCTCCACCAAGCCGGTGCGCTTGGCCCGCCCGGCGACCGCGAAGACCTTGGTCCCCTTGCTCTTCTCGGTTCCCCAGGCGGCATATTTGGCGGCGCCGTTCAGGATGATCCAGGGCACGTTGGCGAAGGTCTCGACGTTATTGATGCTGGTGGGTTTGCCCCACAGCCCCTTGACGGCCGGGAAGGGGGGCCGCGGCCGCGGCGTCCCGCGCTTGCCCTCGATGGAGGCGATGAGCGCCGTCTCCTCGCCGCACACGAAGGCGCCGGCCCCCTCCTTGAGTTTCACGTCGAAGCACATCGAGGAGCCGAAGATGTTCCGGCCCAGGTAGCCCTTTTCCGTGAGCAGCGCAATGGCGCGCTTGAGCCGCTTCACCGCCAGCGGGTACTCGGCCCGACAATAGACGTACCCGTGGCTGGCCCCGATGGCATACGCGGCGATCATCATGCCTTCCAGCACGGTGTGGGGATCCCCCTCCAGGACGCTCCGGTCCATGAAGGCGCCGGGATCCCCCTCGTCGGCGTTGCAGACGACGTACTTCTCGGTCCCGGGGGCCCCACGCCCGAACTTCCACTTCTGGCCGGTCGGGAACCCCGCCCCGCCCCGACCGCGCAGCCCCGAGTCGGCGATCGTCTGGATGACCTGCTCGGGGGTCATCTCGGCGAGGACCTTGCGGATGGCCCGGTACCCGTCGCGCCGCTCGTAGTCCTCGATGGAGTCGGGATCGAGGTACCCGCAGTTGCGCAGCACGATCTTGACCTGCCGGGCGAGATACCCCTGCTCGGGACCCTCGGTGAAGTCGCGGAGGACCAGATGCGCCTCCACGGGCGTCCCGCCCAGGACGTGGCCCCGGAAGATGGCCCGGGCCGTCTTCTCGTCCACGTTGCCGTAGAGGTACTTGGTCTTCCCGTCGTCGATCTCGACCAGCGGCTCACGGTAGCACATCCCGAGACAGCCGGTGGAACCGAGGGTCGCCGTGCCGCCGTCTCCCTCCACGAGGCCCCGGAAGGTCTCGAACACCTTCGCCGCCCCCGCGGACACGCCGCAGGTGGCCATCCCAACCGTGATCTTCAGCATGGGCCTATCCCCTCACTTCGCCTTAGGAGCCGTTACGAAATACCTTGTCCATTTCTTGTAATTTCGTTACGGCTCCTTATGCCGTTTCCGGAATTTCTCCGGTCGGCTTATTCTTTGACAACGGCTTGCCGCGGCGCTGGTAGTCCTTGAGGATCTTGCGCACCTTCTGAGGTGTGAGGCCCCCGTAGGTCTCCTCGTTGATCATGATGACCGGGGCCAGGCTGCAGCAACCCACGCAGGCCACCGGACTGATGGTGAACAGCCCGTCCCGGGTGGTGTCGCCGGTTTCGAGTTTGAGTTCGTCCACGATCACGTTGAGGAGCGTGACGGAGCCCATCACGTGGCAGGCCGTCCCGTCGCACAGCTTGATCGTGAATTTGCCGGGCGGTAGGAGTCGGAACTGCTTGTAGAAGGTGATCACGCTATAAATGTCGCTCGGCGCCGCCCCGGTGATCTCGCCGATGGCGCCGATGGCGTCCTCGGGAATGTAGCCGGTCTTCTCCTGCACCACCTGCAGAAGCGGGATCACCTGACTGGCATCGCCGGCGCAGAGCTCGACGGTGCCCTGCTCGAAATACGTGCTCGCCACCATCTGCATGGAAACCTCCTCGACGCGCTGGAACCTCGCGCAGGGGCGGATGATAGTCCCGGAGGCGGTGAAGTCAACCAAAAATGGGCGTCTCCGCCCAAGGGAAACGGCCTGGCAGACAAATGGGGCAGGACGTGGCGCGCCACGGAAGACGCGAAGCCCACCCCGGAACAACCGGGGTGGGCTTCGGGATCGGAACGCCGAGGACCGCTACTTCTTGTGACACTTGGCGCAGTCGGCCTTCTCCTTGACGCTGAACGCGGCCTGACCGTTATGACACGACCCGCAGGCCTGCCCCTTCTCCATGTCGGCCATCTTGGGGGCCGATCGCTGCCCCTTGGCCATCTTGAAAAGCTTGGTATGGCAATCGGTGCACTTCGGACTCTTGGCCGAGTGTTTCTCGTGACTGAAGGTCACCTTCCCTTCAGATCCGCCGCCGAAGTCGAAATCGGCAGGTCCCTTGGCCTGGGCCCACGCCTGCTGGGTCAGGATGCCGCCCGCGAACCCGATCAGCATGAGCACCGCCGCACACCACAGCCATGACTTCCACGTGCGCTGCATTCGCTTCACCTCCTTTCGACCGCCGGGCGCCCCCCGGGCGCGCCGAGCGCCGTCTCACGACTCAGACGCAGGACCACGTCCGTCCATTCAGTTCAATGCGATGTCAACGCCTCCCGCGCCGCCGCGATGGTCACGTCCACGTCGTCCGTCGTGTGGGCCAACGAGAGAAAAGCCGCCTCGAATTGCGACGGTGCCAGGCTCACCCCCCGCTCCAGCATGGCGCGGAAGAACGTTCCGTATCGCGCGGCGTCCGCCGTCTTGGCCGTGGCGTAGTCCGTGACCGGAGTCGCGGTGAAGAACCCCGTCAGCATCGAGCCCACGCGGTTGATCTGCGCGGCCAGCCCCGCCTCTGCCGCCGCGGCGATCAGCCCATCCGCCAACCGCGCGCCCATCGTCTCGAGCGCCTGATAGGTGCCCGGCGCCCGGAGTGCCTCCAGGGTGGCGATCCCCGCTGCCATGGCCACGGGGTTGCCCGAGAGCGTCCCCGCCTGGTAGATGCCGCCCAACGGCGCCACCTGCTCCATGATCTCGGCACGGCCGCCGTACACCCCGACGGGAAGGCCGCCGCCAACGATCTTCCCCAGGCAGGTCATATCGGGGGTAACCCCGTAGCGCTGCTGCGCACCGCCCATGGCGACCCGGAAACCCGTGATGACCTCGTCGAAGAGCAAGAGGGCGCCGTCCGCCCGCGTGATCTCGCGCAGCCCCTCCAGGAAACCCGGTTGCGGCGGGACCACGCCCATGTTGCCCGCCACCGGCTCCACGATGACCGCCGCGATCTCGCGCCCGCGCGCGGCAAACACGGCCCGCATCGCGTCGAGATCATTGAAGGGCAGGGTCAGTGTCGCGCGGGCGATGGCCTCCGGTACGCCCAGGGAATCCGGCACGCCGAAGGTCATGGCGCCCGAACCCGCCTTCACCAGCAGACTGTCGGCGTGACCGTGGTACCCCCCCTCGAATTTCACGATGGCGGAGCGCCCCGTGAAGCCGCGGGCGACCCGGAGGGCGCTCATGCAGGCTTCCGTCCCCGAACTCACGAAGCGCATTCGCTCCAGGCTGGGGACGGCCGCCTGGATCAGCTGGGCCAAGCGCGTCTCCAGTTCGGTCGGCGCCCCGTAGCTGGTGCCTGCCTCGGCGGCCGCCTGGATGGCGCCCACCACGCGCGGATGGGCGTGGCCCAGGATCATGGGCCCCCACGACCCGACGTAGTCGATGTAGGTCCGCCCGTCCACGTCGGTGACCCGACTGCCGAGCGCGCGGGCCACGAAGAACGGCTCCCCGCCGACGGCGCGGAACGCCCGCACCGGACTGTTCACACCCCCGGGGAAATACCGGGCCGCCTCCTGGAACAATTGCCGAGAGCGCTCCCCCATGCCTCCTCCGTTAGGAGCCGTTACGAAATAACCTATACATCTCTTTCTATTTCGTTACGGCTCCTTATGCCGTTTCGGAGTGTCTCCGCTCAATTTGTTCTTTGACAACGGCTTGCCGACCGCGTTGTCCTCGCCTGCTGTCAGCCCCCGCCACCGGAACGCGGCCCTGGTGCGTGTCTTCCGCACGCCGAAGCCCGCATGCCACCAACCCCCTACCGCGCCTGTTGTCGAAGCGCGCGCGCCGCATCCCGGGCGAAGTAGGTCACGATCAGGTCGGCCCCCGCCCGCTTGATGGCGGTGAGCATCTCCAGCATGGCCCGCTCCTCGTCCAGCCATCCCTGCTGCGCGGCCGCCTTCAGCATGGCGAACTCCCCGCTGACGTTGTAGGCGGCCACGGGGACGCCGAACTCCGCCTTCACCCGCCACACGATATCGAGGTAGGGAAGCGCGGGCTTGACGATGACCATGTCGGCCCCCTCGTCCAGGTCCAGCGCCACCTCGCGCAGCGCCTCGTCGCCGTTGGCCGGGTCCATCTGGTAGGAACGGCGGTCGCCGAACTGCGGCGCCGACCCTGCCGCCTCGCGGAACGGGCCGTAGAAGCTGCTGGCGTACTTCGCGGCGTACGCCAGGATGGGCGTCTCCTCGCACCCGCTCTCGTCCAGCGCCTCCCGGATCGCCGCCACACGCCCGTCCATCATGTCCGAGGGGGCAACGACGTCCGCGCCCGCCTCGGCGTGGGAGAGGGCGGTCCGGGCCAAGAGATCCAGCGTGGGGTCGTTCTTGATCCGTCCGCGCTCCACCACACCACAGTGGCCGTGGCTGGTGTACTCGCACAGGCAGACGTCCGTGATGACCAGGAGGTCCGACACGGAGTCCTTGATGGCCCGGGTCGCCTGCTGGACGATCCCGTCCCGCGCGTACGCCTCGGAGCCGACGGCGTCCTTGTTGGCAGGCAGGCCGAAGAGGAGCACCGCCGGGACCCCCAGGGCGGCCGTCTCCTTGACTTCCCGCACCAGCTCGTCCACGGACAGCTGGAAATTTCCCGGCATGGAGGTGATCTCGCGGCGCACCCCGTGGCCGTGCGTGACGAAGAACGGCATCACGAAACCGTCCACGGAGAGCCGCGTCTCGCGGACCATGCGGCGGATCGTCTCGGATTCCCGCAGGCGTCGCGGGCGGTAGATCGGATAGTGCATCGTCAGCTCCGGGGGGAAATGGAACGTAAGAGGTCGACCTTCGACACCCGGCCAGCGCCGGAGCATTCCTCGTACGGGGTGCCCCCTGTTCGTTACCCGTTGTCTTTTTGTCTCGTGGCGGCGCCCGGTCAGAACGCCGGCGGGATGAAGTCTTTGTTCGGCACGGCCTCGAGTCGCCCTTCGTGGGGCTGTGTCCGAGACAGCAAATCCTCGACGTTGATCAGCTCCCGCGGGGCGCGCGGGTCGGGCTGGTACGTGCAGAACGGTTCCTCGTCCAGGTAGTTCCCCGTCGCCCCCAAGGCCCGCGCCCGACACCCCCCGCACAGCAGCCGGTACTCGCAGATGCCGCAGCGCCCCTGCAGCAGGTCGGCGTCTCGGATGCTCTTGAAGAGGGGCGATTCCCGGTAAATCTCCGTCAGGGGCGCCTGCCGGACGTTGCCCGCCAGGAGCGGCAGGTAGCCGCAACCGCCCACCTCGCCGATGTGCGAGACGAAGCAGAAGCCGACCCCGGCCATACAGCCTCGGCTGAAGCCGTGCGCCGGCGGCGCGGGCCGCGTGCCCGCGGGCTGCCGGCGGCGCTCCTGCACCTGGATGCGCTTGTAGTGGGGGGCGCAGGTCATCTTCACCTGGATGGGGGCGCCCTGCGAGGCCCCGTAGACCCACTGCAGAGTCTCCTCGTACTCCTCGGGCGTGATCTCCATTTGCACCTTGCCGCGCCCGGTGGGGACCAGCATGAAGACGTCCCAGGTCGCGGCCCCCAGGTCCACCGCCAGCCGGAGCATGTCTGCCAGGTCGTGCCGGTTGTGCCGGGTCACCGTGGTGTTGATCTGGAAGGGCAGTCCCCCTTCCCGGGCATAGGCCAGGGACGCGATGGCCTGCTCGAAGGCGCCCGGCACCTGCCGGAAGCTGTCGTGCAGCGCCGGCGCGCTCCCGTCCAGGCTCACCGAGATACGCTGGACGCCGGCCCGCTTCAGCTCCGCCACGCTGGCCGGGGTGACGTGCGTCCCGCTGGGCGACATCACCACCCGGAGGCCGGCCTGACTGGCTCGCGCGGCGACGGTGAAGATGTCCGGGCGCTTCAGGGGATCGCCCCCGGTCAGGATCAGGATCACGGGAGGCCGGAAGGTCGCGATAGTGTCGACGAGCCGGAAGGCTTCGTCCGTGGAGAGCTGGCGCGGGTCGGCGTGCGGTTGCGCCACCGCACGGCAATGGAGACACGCCAGGTCGCACGCCCGCGTGACCTCCCAGGCGACCAAACGTGGCGCGTGGGTGACACTCCCCTGCATTGAATCCCCCCTCCCGGATCCTACCAACGAGAGCGGTATTCTAGAGAGGCTTCGCCCGCCTGGTCAACTCTTATATTCCGGGGTCAGCCGGGCATTCGCTCGGGACAAGGCGCGACGCGCGCGGCCGGCTCGTCAGCGGGTGGGTGTCGTGGTCGGGGATATCAGATCGAAGACTACCGAAACGCTGGTCTGGGCCGGCACCCCGACCGATTGCGCCACGCTCGTCACATTCAACGTGGCGCTCCAACAACACGTGCTGTACCGGAGGTGTCCCGTGTTTTCCCAGAAGGTGTTGGTCGCGATGTCATATCTGGTCAGCCAGTCGAGGGTGAGCTCGCGGGTGATCCGCCAGGAGAGCTTCCCCACGATGCCGTCGATCCGCTCCTTTCGAACATAGGACTGCCCCACGTCCAAGGTGACGGCGTCCAGGAATCGCAACACCATCCCCGAGTTGATCCCCGCCACGTCCGGCGACTGCACGTCGACCGCCACCGTCCCGTACAGGCTGAGGTCCGGCAGCGGGCTCACCGACGTTTTGACGACCAGGTTGGACCAGCGGCGCTCCGTCGCCTGGCTGAACCCGTTTTTTGGCAGCGGGCGCACATCGGTGACCGCCTGATCCACCCGCTCCGGCGTCAGGGACTCCAGGTACAGATTGGAGAATTCCCGGGTCTGCGGCTGAAGGTTCACGCTCTGGGCGATGGAGAAGCTGGCGAGCTCGTAGTTGCGGACTTCCCCCCCGCCTCCCGGCGCGCCAGGAGCCGGTTGGCCAACCGGTACCCCACCCGATTCTGGCCGCTGACGAAGTCGGCACCGCTGAATTGCGGCAGCGAGTCCTGATCCACCCACGGGATGTACAGGTAGCCCACACTGGGTTCGACGATGTGGGTCAACCGCTGAAACCCGAAGCCCGGCTGGTCGAATCGCCGCGCGAGGTGGCTGCTGAGCTGTTGCCCCGCTTCGAACAGCAGCCGATTGGCGCCTCCCCCTCCCTGGTTGGACGCCGTATAGGCTGTCTCGCGCAGGGCCACGCTGGTCGCCGATGTCAGCCAGGGGGACAGCGAGAGCGGGAGGTGGAGCGCGGGATAGAGGTCGAATCGTCCCGTGCTCGTCTCGTCGGTCTGGGCAAAGAGCACGGCCGAGGTGTTCCCCTCCGCCACCAGGGGCAGCCCGAAGGGCGGGGCGGGCAGCCACTGGAAATTTACCTCCGGCGCCCGCACCAGCCAGTTGGTGGACGGACCGGACAGATCCTCGGACGCCGCCACCAGCCCGGTGAAGAGGTAGCGGGAGGTCGACTGGGACACGAACGCGATGGAGTCCACCGTGGCCTGAGTGCGCTGCGCGGTCGGGTTCTCGATGAAGGCCCGATTGACCGTCCGGTCCGTTTGGTAATTGGCATTCACCTTGAGCGTCCAGGTGGGACTCAGGACCTGGTCGTGGACCCAGGTCGCGTCCCCGCGATTCGGGGGCGCGCTCCCGGACAGGAGATCGTAATAGTAGTGCCCCCGAAAGACCCCTCGGGAGCGCTCGTCCAGGACGTAGCGATACTCTCCGTCCAGCTCGAAGCCGCGCTTGGTGCGATAGATCGGGGTAATGGTGGCATCCTGGGAGCGATCGATGGCCCAGAAGAACGGCTGCCTGACCCCGAAGCCGTTGTGGCCGCTATAACTGAGACGCGGAATGAGGAATCCCGTCCGGCGCTCACCGATGGGCAGCGCGAGGACGGGGGAGTACAGGGCGGGGATGCCCTTGACCCAGAGCGAGGTGTGGCGCGTGGTGATCATTTCGTTTTGGTACACGGTCGCCTCGCCGGACCGAAACTCCACATCCAGGATCTCCGGCTCGGGCTGGCACGGGCGGCAACTCGAGAAGCGCGCGTCCCGCACGGAATACTGACGCTCCCCTTCCCGTCGGATCTCCACCCCGCTGAAGGTCACGCCCGAGTCCAGGGTCGCGCGCCCGTTGGTGATGACGCCCAGGTTGGTCCGGTAGTTGTACTCGATCCGGTCGCCCTCCAGACGATTCATCCCCTCCATCAGGATCACCCCACCCGAGGCGATCAGGACCTGATCGTCGAGATCCACCGACACCTCGTCGGCAAACAGCGAGCGGGTCCCCAGGATCACGCGGACATTCCCGCTGGCCAGGATCTTCCGAACGCCCTCGGCGTACTCGATCCGGTCGGCGTCCACGTTCACGGTCTCTCGCAACTGCTCCAGGCGCTCCACGTCCCGCGAGAGATCCCCAGCCGCTTCGCTGGTGATCGCCAGACACAGACCGAGGAGGAGCGTGACCAACACGGCAGGAGCGAATCGCATTCGGGCCCCATATGGCGCGGACACTGGGAGGGTCAGGGCGTTTCGCTTATATCAGAGGCGGCGGCGTCGAGGCAAGGAAGAAGTCGCTGCGAGCGGCGGCGCGCGGTGACGACGCGCCTCAAATCAGCGCCGACTCCAGCACGATGCCGCGGTCGAGCATCTTCACGGCGGCGCGAAGCGCGACCTGGAGGGCGACGGGAAGCTCGGGGCTCTCGGCGAGCTGGCGACACAGGTCGATGAGGCGGCGGAAGGCGCGGATCAGGTCCCCCTCGTGGCCGCCGAAGTGGTCGCGGATGAGTCGGATCCAGTCCTCCTCGCCCGCGGCCCACTCGTAGGTGGCGGCCAGGTACGTGGTGTGCATCGAGACCGGCCGGAACACCCGCCGGCTCTGCTGGACGCGGTCGACCTCGGCCGCCAGCGACTCCAGCCCCTGCACGCGCCGGCGGAGATGCGGCAGCCGCTTCAGGACCTGCCGGGCGAAGAGCGTCTCGGTTTCCCGCGGCTCTTCCACCACGCAGGCCAGGAGCGCCGCCGTCTCGGCCGGCGGCAGGCCGTCGAGGAGCCCCGAAAACGCCACCCGGGCCACCAGGAGCTCGTTGTCGTGGCGAAGCGAGGCGATCAACCGCCCCGCGGGCAACAGCGTCGCCCCGTCCAGGCAGCCGAAGTGGCGCAGCACTTCCACCACCCGCAGACATTGGTCCCAGTAGGATTCCCGCAGGTCCCGCAGGCTCTGGCCCCGGTCCTCCAGGGCTTGCCGGACCCGGTCGGATCGCTTGAGCTGGCGCTCCTGCGCGGCCCGGTGCGGACAGCGGTGGCAGGGGACCTGGGACATCTCCAGCGCCATCGCCTCCAGCCGCTGCCGGGCCTCATGGAGCCCTTCCGACCAGGGCGCACCCCCGCTCGCGCCCCGGCGGCCCTTGCCTTTCCCTCCCAAACCCAACCGCCGCACCCGCTCGCGCTCCGTCTCCAGGGCGGACCGCTGCTCCCGATAGCGCAGCAGGTCCACCAGCGTGCAGCACGGCGACTCGATGCCGTCCGCCTTGGCCAGCCGCGTCAGCAGCTCGGCCCGCTCCGCTTCCAGGCGCGCCATCTGCCGGCGGTTCTGGAACTGGCCGAAGCTGGATTCGATGACCCGGCGGACGGCGGCCGGCTCGCGGTACAGGTCCACCAGGAGCGCGGCCGAGCTGTAGCCCACGCGGAACTGGCTCTGGATCGGCTCGGGCGCGCCGCGGAGCAGTTGCCGCGTGTCGTCCTCGGCCTCGGGGCTGTCGAGGGCGATCAGGCACTTCCCCTCGGGGTCGATCCCGCGCCGACCGGCGCGCCCGGCCATCTGCGTCAGCTCGTTCAGGCTGAGCCGGCGGAAGCCGGCCTCGCTGCGTTTCCGGACCCCCTGGATCACCACGCTCCGGGCCGGCATGTGGATGCCCAGGCTCATGGTCTCGGTGGCGAAGACCACCTTGGCCAGTCCGCGCTCGAAGAGGATCTCGGTCAAGCGCTTCAGCGCCGGCAGGATCCCGGCATGGTGCATCCCCGCGCCATGGCGGAGCCCCGCGAAGAGGAGCGAGTTGACCTCGGTCTCGGCCACGATACTCGGGTAATCCCGCAGCGTGTTGGCGATCGCCTCGTCCACCTCGGCTCGCCGCTCCGACGGTAAGAGCGAGTCGCCGTCCTCCAGGTACCGTCGCAGCGCGCGCTCGCATCCCGCGCGGCTGAAGATGAAATAGATGGCCGGGAGCCACTGCCGCTCGCGAAGCTGCGGGACGACCCGGTTCGGGCTGGCGGGCCGACGGCGCTCCCAGTGGCGGCGGAAGGCATCCCGGTCGCGGCCCGAGCCGCGGGGACGGATCCGCAGCCGGGGCGCGGGCGCCGCCGCGCGATGCGGGGCGTCCAGCGTCGCGATCTCGCCGTCCGGGTGGCAGAGGAGGTACGTGAGCGGGACCGGCCGTACCGTGTGGACGATGGGGTGGATGGGCCGGTGGACCTCGCCGACCCAGGCGGCGATCTCGTGCAGGTTGCTGACCGTGGCCGAGAGGCCCACCAGTTGGGTTGTGGGGGGCGCGTTGATGACGATCTCTTCCCAGACGGTGCCCCGTCCCTCGTCACCCAGGTAGTGGCACTCGTCCAGGACTGCCGTGGCGATGTCCTGCGGCCGCTGGGTGAACAGCAGGTTCCGCAGGATCTCGGTGGTCATCACCAGGATGGGGGCCCCGGCGTTGACTTTCACGTCCCCGGTGAGGATCCCCACCAGGTCGCCGCCGTACTGCCGGATGAAGTCGCTGTATTTCTGGTTGCTCAGCGCCTTGAGGGGGGTCGTGTAGATGATCCGGCGCTGGGCGGCCAGGGCCCGGTAGATCGCGAACTCGGCGATCAGCGTCTTCCCGGCGCCGGTGGGGGCGGCCACCAGGACCGACTCCCCGCTCAGGACCCAGCGGATCGCCTGCTCCTGAAAGGGATCCAGGGCAAAGGGATACCGCTGGCGAAAGGCTTGGAGCAGCGCCTCGTCTTCGGCGGTCGGCGGTCGGGGGGCGGGCGCCTCGGGACTCGACGGATTCACGGGCGTGCGGGCCTCCGGGGCCGGGCACCGGGACGGGCCTCGGCAGCCGATTCGGGCGGTTCGCTCACTCGGAGGCCAGACGGTGGCGTTTGCGGTACTCCCAGGGCGGTTCGGGTTCCGGCAGGCCCCACAGACCGTACCTCCCCACTTGTGCCTGGCGCTCCGCGACCTCCAGGGCAGCCCGGACGTTCGTCGCGGTGAGGAACGGATCCACCCACGCCAGCCCTTCCTTGACCAGCGTGAGATTCACGTTGATCTCTCCCAGCCACACCACCGCCAGCCGGCGGCCCGCTCGGTCCTTCCCGTAGACGTCGAGGCTGACCTGTTTTTCCAAGAGCAGGTCCCGCGCGTAGCGCTCCGCCTGCGCGCCGAAGGGCTGCCCTCCGACGGCGATGCCGGTCGGGCCCGTCCGCGGGGGCTCGGGCAGGACCACGCCGAGCAGCCGAACCTCCAGCGAGCCCTGGTCGGGCGAGACCACCACCAGATGGGTGCCGGTCGGCATGCTGCGCACCGTCCCCCACAGGCGCGTCACCGGCCCCTCCCCCCCACGGGCGGCGGCGGGAACCAGCCACATCACGGCCAGGAGGGCGACCAGGGCGAGGCCGGCTCCGGGCCAGGCCGTTTGCCGCCTCAGGTTCGCAAGGAAGAGGCGCACGTTCACCGAAACGCTCCGTACTGTCCGCCGGCGCCGCATGCGTTGCGGGGTCTGCCGCGAAGGCATCGGCGGTGGGTCCGCACTGACCGCCGCACGAGAAGGCTACCCAATGCCCTTCGGCATGTCAACGCCCATCACGTCTCCGGCCCGACCCCATCCCGGACCGCCAGCGCCCGGGGCGCCTGGGCGATCGGCTCCAGTCCCTGAATCGGCCTCCCGCTCCCCGGATCCAGTTCCGCGAACCGGCGGGCAGACGGCAAGACCCGTGTTTCCAGCGAGCCGACCGCTTTGTTGTACGCCTCGACCGATTTTTCCAGGGCGCGGCCGACCCCGGCGAAGTGCTCGACGAGCACGCTCAGTCGCTCATGGACCTGGCGACCGAGTTCGCTGATCCGCTGGGCGTTCTCCGCAATCTGCTCCTGTCGCCACCCGTAGGCCGCCGTCAGGAGCAGCCCGATGAAGGTCGTCGGGGTGGCGATCAGCACCTGATTCGACAGCGCATCCTGCAAGAGCTCCGGGTCCCGCTCCGCCGCGGCCGCGAAGAAGACCTCGCCCGGGATGAACAGCACGACGAAGTCCGGCGCCTGCGGGAACTGGCTCCAGTACTCCTTAGACGCCAGCCGCTTGACGTGCATTCGAACCTGCTGGGCGTGGCGCACCAGGGCCGCCTCGCGCGATTCCGGGGTGGAGGCCTCCAGGGACTCCAGATAGGCGTTCAACGCCACCTTGGCATCCACCACGATGTCGCGCTGGGCGGGAAGGTGCACGATCATGTCCGGCCGCAGCCGCCCGCCCTCGGTCTGGACGCTGGCCTGCTCGTCGAAGTCGCAGTACTTCGTCATGCCGGCCAGCTCGGCGGTCTTGCGAAGCGCGATCTCTCCCCAGCGACCCCGGACCTGCGGCGCCCGCAGGGCGTTCACCAGATTCGCCGTCTCGCGCTGCAGCGCCGTCTGCGCCAGGGCGACGTCGCCGAGCTGCCGGCTCACGCCCGAGATCTCTCGCAGTCGCTTCTCCTCCAGCTCCCGGGCCTCTTTCTGGTAGGCCTCCAGGGCCTGCTGCAACGGCTGGACGAGGGTTTCGACCGCGGTCTTGCGGGCCTCCAGCTCGCCCGTTGCCGCCTGGGTGAGCGCCTTGAACCGCTCCTCCGCCAGGCGGAGGAAATCTTCGTTGCTGCTCTTCAGCGCGTCGGCGGCCAGCGCGCGGAAGGCCTCCGTGAGGCGCGTCTTGGCCTCTTCCAGGAGGCGTTTCTGCTCCTCCAGGCTGGCCCGGATCTCGCTGGCCCGCGCCTCGGCGTCCGCTTTCTGGGCGGTGATCGCGCGCAGATCGGCCTGGAGACGGTCAATCTCCCGCCGACTATTCTCCAGTTGCTCCCGGATCGCGGCGCCGCCGCCTTCCTGCGTCGCCAGGCGATTCTCCAGGTCCCGCACGCAGGCGGCGTGTTCCGCCCGGCCCCGACGCGTCGCCCAGAGCCATCCCAGAGCGCCGCCGACCACGGCGCCGATCAGCAGCAGAAGAATCTCGCCCATCCGAAAAGCCTCCCCACCTCCATGGTACCGCGTCGTCCTCGCCGTGGCGGACAGACTATACCACGTCCCTGGCGTTTCCCAGTGGCCAATGAGCCCGCACATCGGTTATTGAGGTTGCCCCCTCGTCCTAACCCGCGTACCCTCTAGCCCGCATTATTCGCGAACACAACTCGCGAACGATGCGGGCTTAAGCGGTGACACCGCACCCATCCTGGCGGATGGGTACCCGGTCCGCCCGCCACCAGCACAGGAGTCTCGCCATGACCCGGCTCAGCGTCTTGGATCAGTCCCCCATCCGGAGCGGCGGTACGCCGGCCCAGGCCCTGCAGGAAACCCTGGAGCTCGCCCGGATCGCGGACCGGCTCGGCTACCACCGGTACTGGCTGGCCGAGCATCACGCCACGCCGGCGCTGGCCGGTTCCAGCCCGGAGATCCTGATCGGCCAGGTGGCGGCGCGCACCACCCGGATCCGCGTGGGGTCGGGCGGCGTGATGTTGAGCCACTACAGCCCCCTCAAGGTGGCCGAGAACTTCCGGATGCTGGAGACCCTGTTCCCTGGCCGGATCGACCTGGGGATCGGCCGAGCCCCCGGCAGCGACCCGCGGACCGCGGCGGCCCTGGCGCCGGAGACCGCCGCCCTGGCGGTGGAGCAGTTCCCGCGGAAGGTCGCTGACCTGATCGGCTTTCTCCGGAACGATCTCCCGTCCGACCACCCCTGTGCCGGGATCACCGCGATGCCTGCCGGGCCCGGCGCGCCGCCTGTGTGGCTCCTGGGCTCCAGCGACCAGAGCGCCGCCCTGGCGGCGACCTGCGGGACGGCTTTCTCCTTCGCACACTTCATCAACAGCCGTGGGGCGGATGCCGTGATCCGCGCCTACGCGCATCATTTCCGGCCGTCGGCCGCCCTCGCCGCGCCGGAAGCCAGTCTGGCGGTCTTCGTCGTGTGCGCGGACACGGACGCCGAGGCCGCGCGGCTGGCCAGGAGCCGCGACCTCTTCCTGGTACGGCTCTACACCGGCCGGTCCGGTCCGTATCCGACCGTCGAGGAGGCCGAGGCGTACCCGTACACGCCGCAGGAGCAGGTGATCCTGCGGGATGCCCGTCTGCGAAGTGTGGTGGGCACGCCCGAGCAGGTGCGCCGTCGGCTGGAGGAGCTGGGAGGGCGCTGCGGGGTGAGCGAGTTCGTGGTCCTGACAATCACGCACGATTTCAAGGCCCGGCTCCGCTCCTATGAGCTCCTGGCCCAGGCCTTCGGCTTGCCCGGCGGCGGCGAGACCTGACGCCGCAAAGGAGATCCCACCTGCGGGTCACGTCCCGGGGCCGACGAGGTCCGGCGTGAGGATCCAGCTCAGCGCCCAGCCCCGGTCGGTGCGTTCCAGCCGCGCCATGGCGGCCGTTCGGAACCGGACGATCTCGCGATGGGCGTCCCCCACCAGCAGCAAGGACGCCAGCCGCGCCAGGTGCGGGAGGTGGCCGACCAGCATCAGCGGCTCGGTCGCCTTCTCCACTGCATCCTGCGCCCGGCCGGGGTCGGCCGAGGGCGCCAAGTAATTCACCTCGTGAACGCCGCGCACGGGCGCAAGGTGGGCGGCCAGGATCTCGGCCGTCTGCTTCGCGCGGAGCTTGGTCGAGTGCCGGATCTCCGCGACCTGCACCTTGAATGCTGCCGCGTGGCGGGCGACGTGGGTCGCCTCTGCCCGCCCGCGATCGCCAAGCGGTTGCGTCGGCTCGACCAGCGCCGAGATGGCCTCGCCATGGCGGACCAGATAGATCTCCATGCGTCTCCTTGGGGCGACGCCCGCGCAACGCTCCGCAACCGGTCGCACCCGGTGGGCGGCGCGCGGTCATCACGGGGAGGCGGGCAGGCGGCTAGCCGAGACGGAGGTGGCGGCCGAAATGGTCCAGCGTCCGCCGCCAGGCGTCGTTGGCCGCCTCTTTCCGATATGCCTCGGGGCGCGTGTCGTTGAAGAAGGCGTGGCCGGCACCGGGATAGACCACCACCTCGGCCTCGCGCCCGCGCTTCCGTTGTCCCTCGGCGAAGGCCTGGGCATCCGGCACGGAGAAGTATTCCTCCTTTTCGCCGAAAAAGAGGATGCCGGGGGCCGTGATGCGCTCGACGGGCGCCGCCCCCGCGGGCGGGAATCCATAGAACGCGACGTAGGCATCCACGCCGGGCTGCGTGGCCGCGATGATGGTGAGCGCCCCGCCCATGCAAAAGCCCGTGACGCCCACCCGCGTCGCCCCCTCGACCTCCCGGAGGTACCGGACGGCGCCGGCGATCTCCTTCGCCGCCCGTCCCCAGTCCAGTCCCTCCATCAGGTGTTGGGCCTCGGCGGCCTCCAGGGTGCTCTTGCCGTGGTACAGGTCCGGTGCCAGAGCGACGTACCCCTGGGCGGCGAAGCGGGCCGCCACATCCTTGATGTGCGGCACGAGCCCCCACCATTCCTGGAGAACGATGATCCCCGGCACGGCTTTCCCCGGTCGAGCCACGTGCCCTTCTGCTTGTCCCGCCTCGGATGAGAATGTCACGCGTGCTGTCGTCGGCATGGTGCCCCTCCTCGCGAAACGCCCCTCGTGGGACCGGCCGGCCTCAGACCGACCGCGCAGATCCCTCGTCCCGTTGCGACACTCGCTAGGTATCACGGCAGGTGGAAGGGCGTCAAGGCTGTAACGATGTGACCGGAACGATACGGCGCCGTGGACAAATCGTTTCTGCTGTGCAACTCTGTGCCGACGTCTGAGATCTCGTGGCGGGTAGAGCCGCCAACGCGGCGGCCCGCGCGCCCAGGACCCTTGCGGAGGTGTTCATGCTCATCGTCATGGTACACAAGGCAACCCAGGAGCAGGTCGGCGCGGTGCTCGACGCGGTGCGGCGGCTCGGGTACACGCCCCAGCCCATCCCGGGCGAGAATCGGGTCGCCATCGGGGTGCTCGGCAATCAGGGGTACGTGGACGAAGAGCCGTTCCGCGACCTGCCGGGCATCCAGGAGCTGATCCACGTCACCAAGCCCTACAAGCTGGTGAGCCGGGACTTTCACCCGGCCGACTCGGTGGTCCGCGTGGGCGGGATCGCGGTGGGTTGGGGGCTGGCTCCGATCGTGATCGCGGGCCCCTGCACGGTGGAAAGCCGGGACCAGGTCCTCACGACCGCCCGGGCGGTGAAGGCCGCCGGCGCAGGCATCCTGCGGGGCGGAGCCTTCAAGCCGCGCACCGGGCCCCACACGTTTCAGGGCCTGGGATACGAGGGGCTGGAATACCTGGTGGAGGCGGGGCGGGCGGTCGGGCTGCCCATCGTCACCGAGGTCATGCGCATCGATCAGCTGGAGCCGGTCGCCGCCGTCGCCGACTGCCTGCAGGTCGGCGCCCGCAACATGCAGAACTTCGATCTCCTCAAAGAGCTCGGCCACATCGGGAAACCGGTTCTCTTGAAGCGGGGCATGAGTGCCACGCTGGAAGAATTCCTGGCCGCGGCCGAGTACATCCTGCTGGAAGGAAACGACCAAGTCATTCTCTGCGAACGGGGCATCCGCACGTTCGAGCGGGCGCTCCGCAACACCCTCGACCTGGGTGTCGTCCCCTTCCTCCGCCAGGTGACGCATCTGCCGGTCATCGTGGACCCCAGCCACGCGCTGGGGCGTCGCGATCTGGTGACCCCCATGGCCAAGGCGGCGTTCGTGGTCGGCGCCGCCGGCGTCATGGTGGAGGTCCACCCCGACCCGGCCCACGCCCTCTGCGACGGCCCGCAGTCGCTCGACCCCGCCGGCTTCGCCCAGCTCATGGGAGAGCTTCGCGCGGCCCGCGGGGTCGCGGCATCCGGGGCCTGAGCGGCATCCCGATGAGGGGCCGCGGGGTTCGCCCGATCGAACGGGGATCCCGCCGGGACCTTTGCTCGCGCCCAGCGGGCGCGGGTCACACCAGGTTCCCCACCATCAGCGTCCAGCCGCCGCCGATTCTCCGGATGGCCCTGCCGGGTTGATTCGGTCTTTTAGACAATGTCCAATCCTGGGGAAGCTGGGGATTGACGCCCGCGGGAATTCGGCGTACGGATATGGGTAGGATGTCGCGTACGGGCCCGATGGCGGGGTGTCTTCTTTTAACCGATGGAGACGGAGGAGGGTGACCATGGCGAGCACACCGGAGAATCTGAAGGAGGCGTTTGCCGGCGAGAGTCAAGCCAACCGGAAGTATCTGGCGTTCGCGAAGAAGGCGGACCAGGACGGGTTCCCGAACATCGCACGCCTGTTCCGGACGACCGCGGAGGCCGAGACGATTCACGCCCACGGCCACCTGGAGGCCATGGGCGGGATCGGGGCCACGGCCGCGAACCTCCAGGCGGCCATCGGCGGCGAGACGCACGAGTACACCCAGATGTACCCCCCCATGCTCACCCAGGCGACCGCAGACAAGCACGCGGCCAAGCGGATGTTCGGCTACGCCGTGCGGGCCGAGGCCGTCCACGCAAAGCTCTACGCCATGGCCCTGGAGGCCGTGAAGCAGGGCAAAGACCTCACCGAGACCAAGTTTTTCCTGTGTCCCGTGTGCGGGCATATCGAGCTGGGCGAGGCTCCGGCATCATGTCCGATCTGCGGCGAACTGGGGGAGGAGTTCATCCAGGTGTAAGGATGCATGCGGGCTTGGGTTGTGCCCGACGAGGCGGGATCGTGAGTGCGGGAACAGCAGGCGGTCCCTTGGGTCATATCACCCAAGGGGCCGCCTGTGTGTTATGGCACCATACGCTGGGCGAGCCCGTTTCTGACTGAAGAGGCCCACGCCGACAGGCGTGGCCCCAACGGGGCCCGCGGCGAACAGCTATGCGTTGCGTTTGGCCCGCAGTCGCTCGATGGCCGTCTGAAGGCTCACTTGCATGCGACGCAACGCTTCGGCCAGGTCGCCGATTTCGTCCTGCCGATCGATCCGGATCTTCGCGTTCAACTCGCCGAGACTGATGCGATCGGCCACATCCGCCAGCTGTACCAGGGGCGACGTGATCCCGCGCGCGATGAAGAATGCCGCCAGAACGGTCAACAGGCCGAACACGGCGGCAGCCACCCCGCCGATCTGCGTCATCTTGACGGCGGCGCTGGTGAAGGACGGCTGTGGCGCCTGCAAGACCAAGCGCCAGTTTTTGGTTTCCAGCGGCACGGCCGCCGACTGGTGACGCAGCGTGCTGTTGTCTGCCAAGGCCTCGAAGGTCGTCGCCTGCCCCGCCTTGAAGGCGGCCGCGACCTCGGGGAGTGGGAGCACGTCCACGCGATCGGTCGTGAAATTCCCGAAGCGCTTTTCCGTCACGATCGCCCGTGTGGCCTCCGGAGTCAAGGGGGCCACCGCGCGGTACAACAGGGTCTTGGCCACGGCCTCGCGTTGGCCCTTGCTGGCGCTGTGGGCGATCCGGATCCCATCGTCGTCCAGCAGCATGGCGGTCGTGCCCGGAACCGATTGGACCGCCGCCTTCTCGACAAGATCCCAGATCCCGTACAGATCGAGCCGGCTGCGCACAACGGCCAGCACTTCGCCGTTGGCGTCGCGGATGGGGGAGCTCATGAAGAGAGCCGGCTTGTTGGTTGTGGTGGAAATCGACGGTTCCGTCACGATCACCTGACCCTTCATGGCCTCGTTGAAGTAGGCGCGAAACGAGACGTCCGCACCCACGTCCGGGTCCGAGGAGGACAGGACGATCTTTCCATCCCGGCAAATCGCGACCGATTGGTAATTCGCCTTGGTCGCCTCCGCCTTGAGGGCCGCCATGGCGGTTTTCGCCGTCGCCTCCGTCGGCTTGGCCGCGTACGCGATGATCTCGGGCATTTGGCTCATGGCGACGATGTTCTCACGCCACCCGAGCAGCTGGTTGTCGATCTCGCGCGCCACTTCCGTGGTGACGCTCAGCATGTTGATGCTCGCCTGGTCCAGCAGCGCCTTGCGGGCCGTAAGAATGGTAAAGCCTGCCACGCAGATCAGGGGAATCTGCGATACGAGCAAGAGGATCACCACCACCCTGCTGCGCATGCGCCAGGGACGGACCTTCGGTGGATTCACCCGAGCGTAGATCGTGGATGTCGTCGCGGTTGCCACAGCGCGCTCCTTTCGGTGGCCCCTCCGCCGGGGCGATCGCTTCCGCGAACCGGCAAGGCGTTACAGCTTGCGAATCGCCTCCAGCATGACCTGCTGGAATCCGAGCCGTCTGGCGTCGTCGCGGATTCCGTGGCTCAGACGCTCGACGAGTGCCGGGATCTCATCGCGCGGAAAGTTGTCCCGGGCCTCGCCAAGCGCCGCAATCTCGTCCTCCACGGTGAACGCGGCCAAGGGGCCGATGGCCCGCGCGAGTTCATTGGTGAGTTGATCGAAGAAGGCTTTGCTGACCGGCGGGCGGGGTGGCGCCGGACTTCCGGCGGCCAGTTGCAGGATGCCGCACCGGAAGAAGGTGTCCGCCACCTGGGCCACGGCCGCCTCGTCCATCGCCACAACCCGGGCAATCTCCGCCACGGAACGTACGCCGTCGCAATGGGCCAGCACGCGCCAGGCAGCCGGCGTGACCGTCACGTCGGTCGACGGCTCCCGGTTGGACAGTGTGAAGATGACGCCGGAGAGGTTCGTTCCCGCCATCAGGCAGCCCTCGCACCGGCGCGGTGAAGGAGCGCTCGCGCCAGGGCGTCCAGGCGCTCTCCCTTCAGCGTATTCGCCCGGGAGGGCGCCGCCTGCTGGAGGCCGCGCTGAAGCTCGGCGTCACCCTCGAACGGGTTGGCTGCCACATTCAGGGTCATGCGCAGGAGGGGCAGATTGGCGTCCGGGCCGCACACCACGGCGAGCGTGGCGTTGCCGAGGTCGCGCGCGACCACCGTCTTGCTCTCGAACACGACCTCGAGATCCCGGAAAGCGGACCGCGCATTCAACGCACCGAAACACTGGCTGAGGGCAAGCCCGATCCCCTCGAACATGCGGCGGTCGCCCGCACCGGCGAGCAGCAGCCCGAGCACCCCGCCATGGTTGTCGCAGACGCAGGCCCCCTGGACCCCGGCCACCCGCGTCAGCTCCTCGAACAGGGCCTGGCATCGTTCGTTGAGAAGGGCGAGCCGCACGCCGCTCCAGGCGAGGGTGACCTCTTGGGTAACGATGTTCGCCATGCCGGGCTCCCAGCCGCTAGGCGCCGAAGACCTCGGGAAGCGCCTCCGGCAATCCGTACTCCGCCAACCGCGCGCCGTGCCGTTTTTTCAAGCCCACGGCGACCGCCGACAGCCGCGCCGGCAGGTCGGCGGTGGCCGGGTGACCCGTCAGCGCGCGGACGCACTGCGCGAGACATCGGCCGAGTCCCTGGTTGAGCTCGGCTCCGCCCGCCTGCCCTTCGTACCGGATCTGGCCTTCCCGGTACTCGAATTCGGCCGCGAAAGGGTCGAGGAATGGGTAGGTGTCCGCCAGCTCGATGCACGCCCGCTTGAACGCGACCATGAACGTCCCCGCCTTCGTTGGCGTGTCCACGCTGGTCTCCACGGTCTTGAGCACATCCTGCCAGACCCCGAGCTGCTCTTGACGATCCGGTCCCCGCGGCGGCTGGCTCTCGTTCTCCGGCGGGGCGATCTGCGCACCGTGGACCGTAAACACCGCGCCCTCGGACGCAGCGAGCCGGGTCAGCTCATCCAAGACCTTCGGGCCGTCGCTGATGTTTCCGTGCCGGGAGAGTGTGGCCTCCAGCACGTCGCCGTCCCGCAGGAAGATCGTGGCGGTCTCGGGGCGGCCCGGTATCTGGACGTCAATGAAGCCGGTATGGCGTCGGCCCTTCAGGCCGGCGAGCAGCCGATCCAGGCTGGTCAGATCGCTTGTCAGGTCCTTGTACAGGACGTGGCTGTCGGCGAGGTCTGCCAGGAGCTGGGTCATCCCGTCCGAGAGCTGGAAGACGCTGATCATGCCGTCGCGTTCGCGGCTCTTGGCAAGGATTCCATCCACGGCTTTGGCGCCGGTGCGACGCCGGCCCTTCGCGTCTTCGATGGCGTTCGGCACGCGGCCCGCCTCGAGGAGCACGAGACCGTCGTAGTCCCGCGCCGTGAGGCGGACGTACCCGCAAAAGAGTTCCGCCTTCAGCTCGGTGAGCATCGCGTCCAGCTGCGTGAACGACGTGTTCAGGTGCTCGTACACCACACGGTCCTGGGGAAAGATCATCCGCGCCTCCCGCTCAACGGCTCAAAGACGACGCGTCCGGCGCTTCCTGCGGCGCGTCGGTCCGCTCCCACGAGAGCAGCGGTTGCAACAGCCTCTTGACCGGATGGAGAGCCGCCCGTCCGTCGAGCCAGCACGCCAGATAGGCGCCGTCTCTCCGTGCAATCCAGATTGTCTCGCTGGGGCCGGAGACGCTGACTTCCCTGCACGCCCCGCAGTGCAGCAGTCCTCCGATGGTTTCCAGCCGCCCGGCGAGAAGTGCCACCAAGGCCGCCTCCGCCATTGCCGGCCCTGCGGTGGCGGCAGCCCGGACCTGGCCCGTCGTGTTCGTTGCCACCGTGGCGCGCAGCCCATGCGTACCCTTCATGCTCCGCAGGGTGGCTTCCAGGCGCGCATCCCGCGCGGCGCGCGCCTCATCCAGCCGCCGGACCCCTTCGAGGAGCAGCTCGCTCCATGGGGTCCGGACGTTCCGCACGACGGGCGCAGGCTCGTAGTCGACGCGGAAATCCCCGTCCTCCCACGTCAGCAGCTCGTGCACGGCCTCCCCACCCACCAGACCACCCACGGCGGCGAACACCAGCTCGCCATCCGCAAAGACCAGTCTCCCGTCGCAGTCGCCGTGCGCCAGGGACACCTGTGCTTGTTGTCGCTCGCAGCAGTGCAGCTGGACCAGGTTGAACAGACTGAGGTCTTTCAGCGTGCCGATGAGAGACATGCGCGACCCCTCTCTCCCATAACCTGACGCCCCAGCCGGGGGCTTTCACCGGGGCGGGCGGGACGATGCATGACGGAGGATCTCGGCGCTCGATCCCGCCTGGGCACCTGGCACTGCACGGCCGATGCCAAGGGATTCCCCGCCTTTCCCTCGCGCAATCTCCGCTTCCGGCTGACGCCCTCTCGTGCGCCATGCGCGTCGCGGGGAACACATGGCACAAGATGCGCAAGATCCCCAGATGTTCCGTCGGGTGGATCGTGGGGTGTGACGACACACGCAAGCAGAGAGGGGTCCGGACCATGCGGCCTGGATCGCACAGCAACGCTGGTTCTTCCCGGTGGTGGGAAATTGACCGTGCCATGCACTCGGTGCGTGAAAAAAGTCGGCAGGATGTGACGAGAATTCTCAGCCCCTGTTTACCGGGGAATTCGCCAAGGCGGGCGGAACGATCGAGTGACTCTTGAATCCCGAAGGAGCGTTACCATGGAGAGCCAGACGGATCGGAAGTCCCTGTCGCACCTGATGAAGGATGAGGCCGTCCACGCCAAGCTCTGCGCCGTGGCGCTGGCAACGCCGACCCAAGGCCACGATGTCATCGACATCAAGCTCTTCCTGTGTCCCGAGTGCGCGCATATCGAGTCGGATCGCCCTCCGGCCCTTTGCCCGATGTGCGGCACGCAGGCGGAGGAGTTCATCCCGGCGTAGGGATGGGGACTCTCAAGCACAGGGACTAGCAGGAGGCTGAAGAACACGCTTTCACTCAGGCTGCTCAAAAAGGTCCAGATGCAAGGCGGCGTCACCCATCCTGTGGATGGGTACCCGGGGCGGGGTACCCACCGCAGGTGGGTCAAGGCGTACTCCAGGTACGCCGCAACGAGTGCCCGAGCAAGCCAACGCGGCAGATGGGCCGTTTTCAGCAGCCTGCTATGCGGTCCGAAAACGCGCCAAGGCCTTCGCGTCCACCTCGATCCCCAGCCCCGGCTGCTGGGGCACACCCATCTGACCGTTCTTCGGCGCGGGGAGCGGGTCGATCAGCAATTCCTCCCGCAGCGGGTTGGGCGGATACATGTACTCGAACGTCAGCAGGTTGGGAAGTGCCGCCGCCCACTGGACCGACGCAGCCACGGCCACCGCCGCCGAGGCTCCCGTGTGCGGTCCGACCGGAACGTCGAAGGCGCTGGCGAGCGCGGCGATCTTTCGGGCCTCGCTGAACCCGCCCACACGACCGATGTCGGGCTGAATGATGTCCATGGCCTGCCGGGTGAGAATCTCCTTGAACGCCCAGCGCGTGAACTCGGTCTCCCCGCCGGCGATCGGCATGTCCAGCGCCTGCGCCAGCTTGACGTAGCCATCGAGGAGTTCGGGCGCGACCGGCTCCTCGAACCAGGCGACGCCCTCCGCCTCCAAGAGCCGTCCGATCTGCAGCGCGGTGAGCGTGTCGTAGGCGCAGTTCGCATCCACCATCAGCCGCACGCCGTTCCCCAGCGCCGTGCGGATCGCCCGCACCTTCGCCAGATCGGCCTCCGCGCCCTGGCCGATCTTGAGCTTGATGGCGGTGTACCCCTGTGCCGCCAGACCCGCCGCTTCGCGGACCAGCTCCTCGATGGGCTTGAAGAGGAGCGACGACGCGTAGACGGGAAGACTGGACCGCCCGTAGCTCCCGAGGATTCGGTGCAGTGGCTGGCCCAATGCCTTGCCGACGATGTCCCACAGCGCGATGTCCACTGCGCTCATCGCCTCCAGCATGAACCCCTTGGAGTGCCCCCGGCCCCGCATCATGCCGTACATCTTGTCCCAGACCAGCTCCACTTCGAACGGGTCCTGGCCGATCACCACCGGCGCCAGAATGTCCCGGACTACCGCCGCGCCGGCCCGGGGCGAGAACCGGACCAGGCCTTCGCCATACCCGGTGATGCCCTCATCCGTCTCCACCCGGACCAGCATGGCGTGCATGCTGGTGTACACCGCCGTGCCAATCCGCCACGGCTCCTTGACCGGGGCCTCAAGAACCATCGGTTCCACCGTCGTGACCTTCATTGGCACCTCCTTTTCGTTCGCCGCGCGCATGGGATGAAATGCGGCGGCATGTTACCACAAAGCGGACCTGCCGGGTCGAAAGGACTGCCCGGGTTGCTGAGCCGAAGACACGTCAGCATCGGGATCGTTGGACGGGCCGCTATGCAGGATGACCGGTGCTGCTCGTCGTGGCGGCGAGTGTTCTTGCTGGAAGTTCATGCAGGCAACACCGTCCCGCAAAACGGTCGCACGACGTGTGGTGATAGTGGGCGGTCTGATGTCCGGCGGGCTCAGCCGGTGACCAATCCCAACTTGGCTTTCCTGCTGCCACATCGCGGGCCCTACCGTCCAGGGGTGATCGACCCCCAATCGCTGGTGGTGCGTTCGGGAATGCTTCATCGACTCGGGGTGGGCCTTCTCCGGGGCGCGGCGATCCAGAAGGCCAGGCAGGCAAGGGCGATGCAGACGATGCAGAGGAGAAAGGCGGGGCGGTAGGTGCCGGCCACATCATAGATGTGACCGCCCAGCCACGGGCCGAAGACCGCGGCGACCCCCATGCCGGTGAGAAGCAGGCCGGACACGGCGCCAAAATACTGGCCAGCAAAGATATCCGCAGCTCCGGCGTAAATGGTGGGCGTGAAGAGCCCTCCCCCCAGGCCAAAGCCGATGGAGTACGCGTACAAGAGCCAAGGGTGGGACGTGTCGCGTACGGACATGAGGGCCGCCAGGGCAAGGATGGACAACGCGGCGGCCAGCGTGGCCACCCGCTCCCTGCCCATTCGGTCCGACAAGAACCCACAGGATTGGCCCAGGAAAAGGGTCACCCCGAACAGCGCGAAGATGGAGACGCTGAACATGCTGCCGTAGCCCGCATCCTCTGCGAATCGCACCTGATGGGCCAGGACCAGGTAGTTCCCGACGCCCCAGTAGAGCGCATACGACAACACCAGCAGCCACAGTTGAGGGGCGCGGAGCAGCTGGGCGGGGGTCCAATCGCGCGTCGGGGAGACGCCTCCGGCGGCCCCGGGTGCTTCTCGCGTTGAAACCTCGGGCATGTCGGCTGAGCCATACGGTGTGAGCCCTTTCTCCCGGGGTCGATAATAGAAGAAAAGCAAATATAGGGGCAAGGGAACGAAAACCAGGATGCCCGCCAACACCAGAAAGGTGAGCCGCCATCCAACGTGAAGGATCAAGTAGTTCACAAATATGGTGTACGCGAAGCTCAGCCCACCGCCCATCTGCCCGATACCCATGACGAGGCCGCGCTTTCGGACGAACCAATTCATGAGGGCGGGCGCGATGATGGGCCAGCCGGCCAGCGCACTGCCGAGGGGCATGAGGAGTCCGAAGAGCACATAGAAGTGCCAGAGTTCCTCCGCCCAGGCGCACCCCGCGGTGGCCGCCCCGAGAATGGCGATTCCCAGGGGCATCAGGACCCGGGCCCTCCAATGGTCCGCCAGGATCCCCGCCACGGGGGCCAGAAACCCGTACGCACAAATATTCAGGGACATCATGATGGCGATGTTGCCCCGGCTCCAATGGAACTCGTCCAGGATGGGGGTGAAGAACACGGCGAAGGAATGGCGGACCCCATAGACCAGGATCATGCCGAGGATGCCCGTCCCGACGATCTTCCAGCCGTAGAAGAGGCCCAGTTTGCGGTCCCCGTGCTTTCTTTCCGATCCCATGCTTCTCACGTTTCCCAATCGGCTTTCGGCGATGATCATGGGGGATCGACTGGAGCGGGCAATGACCTGCGCGTTCGCCAACCCGGACGCGCCTGTTCGCAGGATCGGCGCGGGAACCCAAATCGGCCACCGATGGCGACTGGCCGGCACCGAGGGTCAATCAGCTCTCGTAGCCGATAAGGCGGGCGAACGTGCTGACCGGAACGCGGTCCGTCCGCAGCCTGTTCACGACCGCCTCTGTGTCCTCGTATCCGATCGACAGGCCGCAGATCACGGTGTGATCCTCCGGGAGGCCGAGATGGGCGCGGATGATCCGGTGATAGTCTGCGAAGGCAGCCTGCGGACACGTGTGCAGGCCGTGGCCCCGCGCGCTGGTCATGATACTCTGAATGAACATGCCGTAGTCGAGCCAACTGCCGATCTCGAGCCGGGCGTCGAGGGTAAAGAACATGCCGACCGGCGCGCCGAAGAACAGGTAGTTCTGCGCCCGCTGCGCTTTCATCTGCGCGTGGTCGCCCTTGCCGATTCCGAGCAGGCCGTAGAGCCCCCAGCCGACCGCGCGCTTCCGGCTCAGATAGGGCTCGAAGAGCTCGTCGGGATAGTATTTCCAGGGCCGCGTGTGCCCCTCGCCGCCCGCCTCATGGGCGTCGAGAATGGCGCGGGACAGCTTGTCCTTCGCCTCGCCCGCCACCACATGGACGCACCAGGGCTGCATGTTGGTTCCGCTCGGCGCGCGCGACGCCACCTCCAGGATGTGCTCGATCAGCGCGCGTGGCACCGGCGCTGGCAGAAAGGCCCGAACGGACCGGCGCGACGTGATCGCGTCATCGACGGTGCGTGCGACGTCGGCATAGTCCGGGGGCGGTGGAAGTGCGGTCTCGGGGGCTGTACACATGCCTTCTCCATTGCGGTTTCCTCGGGGTTCCGGCAACCCGGCTGGGTGGTGCCGCAAGGTCAGTTTGCAGTATCCGGCGCACCGGACGCGACGGTCAAGAGGAAAAGGGAGTATAGTAATGGGCACGAAGAGAGGGCCCCAGATTCAGTGCCCGAGAGGGTGTGCCCGGCTTCAGCTTTGAGAGGAGATGGGCCCCTGCATCCCGGAGGGGGCACAGGCCTCCGGCGTGGGCATGCAATCATCGAGACGAACGCCTGATCCGCACGGCGTGGCCGTGGTGTCGCCGGGGGTGACCCATGCGCATCTGGGTATTCTCAGGGATCCTGGTCGTTCTGGCCATCCTGGCCGTGATCGGGTATCGCGTCATGATCGATGTGAAGCCGGACGTGACCCGCCCCACCATGACGCCAGCCATCCGCGCCGACATCGCCGCCCTCGAAGCGCGCCTCATGCCCCATGTCCGGATGCTCGGCGGCACGATCGGCCAGCGGCATCTTGCCCGACCCAATGAGCTCCAGGCTGCCGCCGAGTATATCCGGAAGACCTGGACCGACCAGGGTTTCACGGTCAAGACGGAGGCCTTCCAGGTCGACGGCCGGCCGTGTGAGAACCTCATCATCGAGCTCCGAGGCGTCGGGCGGCCTCAGGAGATCGTCCTGGTCGGGGCCCACTACGACACCGCCCCCGGCACCCCCGGGGCCAACGACAACGGGTCGGGCGTGGCGCTGTTGCTCGAAATGTCTCGCGCCTTCAGACAGGCACCGCTCCAGAGGACCCTCCGCTTTGTCGCCTTCACGAACGAAGAGCCGCCGCATTTCTTCACGGAGGATATGGGCAGCCGCGTGCACGCCAGGAATGCCAGGCAGCGGGGCGAGGCGATCGTGGCGATGGTGTCGCTGGAGACGATCGGCTACTACTCCGATGCCTCAGGCGGTCAATCCTACCCATTTCCCTTCGGCTTGCTCTATCCGAGTGCGGGCAATTTCCTGGCGGTCGTCGGCAATCTCCCGTCACGCCCGCTGGCGATCGATTTTCTTCGCGCGTTCATGGCAGTCAGCGACTTCCCCGTGGAAGGGGTCGCCACGTTCGAGATGCTTCCCGGCATCAACTGGTCCGATCACTGGTCCTTCTGGAAAGAGGGATACCCCGCCCTCATGCTGACCGACACCGCCCCGTTTCGATATCCCCATTACCATGCCCCCGAGGACATCCCGGACAAGCTGACGCCTCCCGCCTTTGCCCGCGTCGGCCATGGGATCATCCAGGCCGTCCGCCACTTGGCGTCTCCCCGGTAGCGAGACCCACGCCGCCTCACGAAGTGGGGGTCAGGTCTCGTAGTGCGGCATCCCTCGGAGCAGGAGGACCCAGGGCGCGACCGCTGCGCATCGAGTACCCGGGGGCGGTGTTTCACGTCATCAGCCGGGGCAATGCTCGTCAGGCTCTCCGAGATCGGCCGGGCCACCAGTCTCGACGACAGTACCATCAGCCGAACCGTGAACGGTAGGCAAGGCACAATTCAAGACCTGACCCGATTGTGCGGGGAGTCGGCAGCGCGAGATGTGCATCGTGGCGGCGCCGCAACGCGACCGCGGCGGGACACTGGCGCGCCGCTCCCGCTCTCAAGAGCCCGGACTAGGCCGGGTGGGTCGCTCGAGGCAGCGAGCCGGCCGGATGGCACCACTACGATGGGGCGTGAGAGGTTCTCCCGGAGCGGCCTCGGGGGACGACGGCAGATAACAGGTGGGCGATACGGTCAGCACGCCGCATCCTGAGGAGGATCTTGCCTTGACACCGCAGAAACGGCCGGGTCCCGGATCATTAGAACTCCGCGAATGGCAGGGCCGTGACGCCCGGGGCGAGCGGGAAGCGGACCTCGCCGGCGTGGACCAGGTAGCCGGGCGCGGCGGCCGAACAGGCGCCTGGGTCCACCACCCGCGGCGCGCGTGGCATCTCAACCCACTGCACCGGACGCACGAGTTCCTCCACCACCGGAGGCGGTTTCACGGTGTCCTCGCCAGACCCACCCATGGCCACGAATTGGACACACCCCCCACGTATTCAGGCACGTAGCCCCTAAATGGAGTCCGGTAGCTTTTTGGGGTCACGATGTAAGTCGCCATCAAGAATAGCGCAGTGGCCTGCCGCCCACGGGTTGGTCCACCCCCAATGTTAGTTCATGGCAAGTGTTGACCCAGTGGAGGAGTGGAGCGTACCGACGGTGAGAGTCACGGCACAGCCCTGGGCGCGGCGATACCTATCAGACCTTCATGCCGCCGAGGACCTTCGTGACGGCCTCGGCGTGCGCCCGCTCGATCTCCGCGGCCACCCGTTTCATGACGGCGGCTTCCTCTGTCGAGATCTTGGAGCCGAGTCCGAGGAAGCCGCGCGAGGCGGCGGCAATCCGCTCGCAGGCGTCCATGAGCCTGCCGGTGGTCGCTTGCCGGGCGTCCGGGGACTGGAAGACCATGAGATCGCGGATCACCTGCAAGGCCCGCTCCGACGTCTGCTCCGGAGGTCTCGCGGCAAGCCACTCGTTCAGCTTCTCATGCGCCGGCGTGCCCTCCTTCACTCCGTGGGCGTGGGCCGCTTCCAGAATCAACGTGCGCTCCCGGTCGGAGATGCTCCCGTCGCTCCATGCCACCTGGAGCAGGGGGACCAGGAAGAGCACCACGACCGTGGCGCGATCGAAGCCCATCTCGCGCAGCGCGTCGAGGATCTGCTCGTTCTCGAGCCCGATAGCTTCGGTCAGGCCCTTGCGATGGGCCTCCGCCTCGGTCTTCTCGCGGAGCTTATCGATCAGCTCCTGCTCCTTTCGGCGGAAGTATTCCTCCTCCGACTTGCGACTGCGCTCTGTCACGTCCACCATGTGCGCCTCCCGGGTCGGCTGCAGCGCGGAGAGACCACGCGCTCCGCTAAAATTACCATCCGTACAGAGTGAAGTCAAAGGCTCGCGGCTGGCTCGCGGCTGGCCCAAATCTCCGTTCTTTGACAGGAGAGGTCTCCGCGTAGGACACGTCAAGCTGGCAACCGTTCACCGCGCCTGTGACGCTCCCGGTTTCCTGGACGCCGGAAATGCATGGTCACGCCACCGCAGCCGATCACTGCATGGATCACCGTCAGCCCATCGCCAAATCATTCCGGCATAGATAGAACACTCTCGCAGAATCCCGCGAAGGGGGCGTGCTTGGGAGATCGCAGATCACCAGGAGGAATGGTGGGAGGTGAGGCGGATTCGAGAGAGCGCACCGAGCACGAGGAGGCGACTGGATGAGCCGCCCGTCACTGAATGATGGTTGAGTAGTCCTCTCCGGGATTACACCATGGGAATTGCGTCGGTTTTTCCAGTTGGCACGTAGCACCCACCATTGCCCCACCGTGCAGTGGGGATCGGTTGAGAAATGCTGGAAGTTGCCGAGGATTCTCGGGCACCCCAGAGCCGGCTTGAACGGACGGTCGCGGTGGACTAATCAGTGGGGGCAGGCCAACCGGGCTATCGAGGGGGGCGAGCAGGGAGATGCGGCGGCGGAAGCGGGGGGAGTCCCTCCTCCGCCGCCGTCAATGGCTACTGGGCCGTGGGGGCAGTGGTGCCGGTGGTGATCGTCGGCGTGGAGAGGTGGCTTCCGTCCTGCAGGCCGCGGCCATTGCCGGGCCGGGTGGTGGCGCCGTTGGCGGTCGTCCCGGTGCTCTGGAAGGTGCCGTCGCGTCGCTGCGAACCCTCGGGCCGGGTCGGCGTGGTCGAGGCCGCAGTTTGGCCGCGACCCTGCTTCCCTTGCCCGTCCATCGCCCCGCGGCCCTTGCCGCCGCGCGCCAGGGCTTCGCCCGCCATGCTGACCGCCAGCGCCAGCGCCAGTCCTGCGATCAACGTCTGTTTCCGGGTCATGTGTTCCTCCTGTCTGGTGGTAGAGGTAAAGCGTATGCGGTGAGGTCAAGAACTCCGTGTCGGACGCACGCCGGTCACGATTCCCACCGGGGCCAAGAAGGGGAGCAAGAGGTATGCCATGCTTGGAAACGAAAAGGCACACGGGACAGAACGCGCCCTCCATTCACGGCCCGCATGCATTTCCGAGAAGGCGAGAGCACTCGGGGGCGGCCCCAGCAGGCCATCCGATTCGACGAAACAGTCGAGCCGCTCGACAATTGTGACGAGGGAGATCTGGACGGAGGTCGCCCACCCTTGGGGCGCGTCGGGGCTCAAAGGGGGAAGGACTCGGCTCCGCCTCCACCCCAAGCGGCGATGCATATGCCGGTGGGGATGGACGGTGTGCATCCGGCCCCAGGGTTCTTCCAGCAATCGTGCGCTGTCTGCTTCCGGGGCGCTGTCGGGAGGGGGTAGACCGTGGATCGGGACATGACGCTGAAAGCCTTTGGCACGACCGTCCGCCTGTCCGTCAATACGCTCTGCGACCGTATCCGGACAGGCCGATTGCCCGCCGTGAAGCGGTATCGGGGCGGAGGCCGGGACGATCCCCGGTCCTGCGTCGGGGATATCTTTGAAGAAGATCCCCCTGGAGAATCGTTCCCGCCAGTAACTTCTTGCTGGGCTTCGACAAACCCCTGAAGGGTTCGATTCCCCTCGGGGATGAGGGCAGAGATGCCCAGGAGTAATCCCCCCGTCTGTTCCGCGACAGGATTTTTTTGGAACTGGAATCCCTTCAGGCCAGGCCGCCTTTTCGCTTCCTCCCGCCCTATATTGTTCTTCTATCTACAAGAAAATACGACCATCCGGGTTGTGATCATGTGGTGAGAATAGGACGGCGTATGGCTCGAAGGAAATCATGAAACACCGCAGGAGCATAACACGTACAACAATGCAGACATATAAGTGACTACTCACTCACATGTGATGGTCAAACTAGCGAGGCATGAAGGAAGTCAACGTCGTTCAGGAAGGAGGGCGTCAAATGCGTAAGTTCCTCGTGATCACTCTGCTTGGAGCCCTGTTGTGCGCTGCCCTTCCCGGCGCCGCACTGGCGGGGGATCGTCATTCGGGGAGTGCCTTGGCGGCGGGACTGGTTCTCGGGGCCACGGCCGCTGTGGTCGGGGGCGTGCTTGTGAATGCCTTCGCCCCCGGTACTCGCCCTCCCCGTTGCCTATGCGCCCCCCCCGATCGTGTACGCGCCCGCGCCGCCGGTGGTGTACGTCGCCCCCCCCGTCGTCTACCAGTCGGCCCCGGTGGTGATCCATCGCCACGCGGCGCCCGGGCACCACTGGCATCAGGCACGGTACGAGCGTGGGCGTGGATGGAACCGCCATTAACTCGTCGCGCCGGGCGAGGGGCACGACGGACCACGGTGGAAGATCACGGATCAGATCGAGTTCGGATCGACTGCGGATGGATCAGAAGGTACGCGGAACGGGACGGGTCGTGCGAGCGGACCCCACGGCCCGTCCCTCAGAGGGTACAACATGAAATCCCGGAATATGCTGCTCCTCGCGGTTGGCGTGCTGACGGCGACGCTCCTGTCCGGGTGTGTCATCGTCCCGCGTGGCGGGTGGTGGTATGGGGACGGCGGGTACTATAGAGGCCATGGGGGAGGGGGGTACTCCATGCTTCCCCGTATCGCCCCTACTATCACCCAGGCCGGTAACGCTCCGTGGTCGGAACCCTTTGGATCGCAAGAACCCTGGCGGGCCCGACCCGGGCGCGTACACTCCCTGCCTCAGGGGACTGCCCCCGCGTCCTGAATGCGGAGCCAATGTGCTCAAGCCGCCGACTCCCCGCTGAACGGCACCACCAGAAGCTCCTGTTTCCAAGTAATTACACCCGTGTGTTCGGGCCCCCGGCACCAACCCTCTTATTGATGCCACTCATCGACCCGACGACGGCTTTTGCAAGGGTGTGAATGGGGGCAGGGCACCACACACAGCACGCGCACCTGGATCCTGCGTCCTCGTCGTGCTCTGCGGGATGCGGGCTCCCGACGGGAGCGTAAGACAATCTACGCCGGAACGTCCCCCGGTAGCCGGTTGGGTTCCGCGGGCCGGATGGTGCCACGCGAGGGAATCGAACCCGTCTCTGTGCCGCTGCCGCGCTGCAGGACACGGCGGGGCTAGGTCGGGTGCGAGCGCGGACGGTTCGCTGGGATGGGCAGAGGCGCCTGACCGGGTTCCGCCGACGCGGTCCACCAGGCGTGGAGCCGCGTCGGCCAATGCGCGACGCGCCGGAGCTCCCGCCAGGCGGCGCCAAGCTCCCCCAGCCCAGCCGGGCCGGGCCCGACCTCGCGGTAGGCTTCCTCGTTGTAGGCTTTCACGATCGCCGCAATCGTCGCGGCGAGCGGCGGAAAGCGGCCTTGCAGGCGTGCGGCGAGCTCGGAGGCCGTCTCGGCCGTGGCGCGCGGCAGCCCGCTTCGTCTCGCCCAGCCGAGGAGCCGGACATAAAAATCGGTTGCCGTTAGGGCGGCCGCGCGGCGGCTGGGCCGAGGCCGGAGACGAAAGAGCCATCGACGGCGTCGCGGCCCTGGCCGGCTTCGCCTGGTGCGCGACAGCAGGTATCTGCACAGGTAGAAGAGGGCCACGCCGACGGCCGCCGCCCCGGCGAGGGCGACGGCCCCTACCAGGCCCCATCCCAGAAGCTTCTCGAGCATCTCGCCCCACCACCCACCACCCTGCGCCATCACGCCGCTGACATCCGGCGTACCGCCCCCGCTCCGCGCCCCGCCGGCGTCCGTCCGAAGGGTCTGCGGTGCGAAGAGAAGCCGTAGGATCCAGATCAAGAGCGGGCTGACGACGCGGCCGGCGGCCTTCAGGCCCGTCAGCCCGACCTGCGAGGCCGCCCGCAGATAGGGCAGGGCGACGAGCGTGAGGGTGGCGGCGGAGAGCAGCGCGGTGGCAGCGAAGGTGAGGAAGATGCCGGCGCCCCGATGGCCGGAGAGGAAGGCGGTCGGGCTGTCACCCGCCGTGCGCACCAGGCCGATGGCGACCAGGCTCGCGACGACGAACGGGAACATGAAGAGGTGCGAGATCGGGTCGTCCACGGCGCCGCCGTTGGCGGCGACGGCGAGCCGAACCAGGAACAGGGCGAAGAAGGCCGCCAGGCCGACATCGAATCGCGCGCAGAGGCGCTCATACGTCTGCCCTCGGCGCGCGAGCAGCACACCGGACAGCCAGAAGGCGAGCGCCCAGGCGCCGTTGACGACGAGGATGGCCCACTGCTGGGGCGGCTGGTCTGCGCGGACCAGGTCGCGCAGCCAGGCGGTCGCCATGAGCGGCTCTGCGGGGGAATAGAGCGCGTGGAGGACGAGCGCGGTGGCCCCCAGGAGCCCAGCGGCCTGGAGCGTCAGCACGCCGAGCACCAGCCAGCCGCGCCCCGATGACAGACGCGTGACGAGGACCGCACCGGCGAGCGCGATCGCGGCTTCGACCAGCGCGAAGGGGTGTCCCAGCATCGCCGCGGTGCCGAGCGTGGCCCAGGCGGACAGCCAGGAGACCTCCATGCAGATGGCGAGGAGGACGATCACGCTCGCCCTCCCGCCGGGATGACGTCCAGGGCGTGGGCGCTCGCTTCCGGGCCGGGTCGCGCCGCCACCCGCAGCACGGGCACCCGGCGGTGCTCCAGGGACGCGACGGCCGCGCCCCGGGCGCCCTCCAGCGAGAAGCAGACACAGGTCAGGCCCCAGGGCAGGGTCGGCCCCAGGACGTCCAGGAGCGGCGCCGCGGGCGTCGATGTGAGGCGGGCCAGCAGCTCCAGAATGGCCTGGAGCTGATGCGGACGTCGGCCGACGGGCACCAGCGCCGCCGCCGCGCCCACCAGAACGCCGTCCACCGCGATGCCGAGCGCGACGCCGGCGCGGTCGAGCCGCACGGCGAGGGAGGCACAGGCCTCGATCGTCCCCTCGAACGCTTCGGCCTCGGCCTGCGCGAAGCCCTCCACCGTGACCGCCAGCAGCACCTTCTCCTGCTCGGAGGGCTCGAAGAGTTTCTCCTGCAGCCGGTGGTGGCGGGCGCTCGCTTTCCAGTGGATGTGCTTGGCCGGGCGCCCCGGCTGGTAGTCGCGGGTCCCCAGGATGTAGACCGGATCCCGGACGGGGCTGTCAGCCCCGGGAATCCCGAAGAAATCGCGCCGCGGCACGGCGGGACGTGCGAGCGGTCGGATCCGCGGATAGACGAGGACTTCCGCGGGCTCCCCGGCCGTCCGGCTGGCGGCGTAGAAGCCGAGGAGGTCGCCGCTTCGCATGCGCCCAGGTCCCACCTGGTACACCCCGCGGCGGAACGCCTGCAGTTCCCACCGAAACGTGCCCGTCTGATACCAGAGCAGGCCTCGCTCCCCGTGCGCGGCTTTTTGGCCGGGGGGGAGGAGGCCCTGGGCGGGCACCGCCACCTCGACCAGCGCGGGCAGGACGCGGCGGTTCTCGACCTCGGCCGTGAGACGTGCCGTTTCCCCGGGGAAGAGGCGGTCCCGGTCGAGCGCCACCCGGCAGCGCAGACCGGCCCGCGTTGCCCGGGCCCAGAGCTTTGCGACCCCCGCCATGCCGAGGACCAGGAGCGAGAGGACGGTCAGCTCGCGCTGGCCGTTCAGCAGCGCCACGAAGAGGAGCAGGCCGATGAGGCACAGGCCCGGGGGAAGGACGAAGAGGCTGGAGATGCGCGGCGGCAGGGTGTCCACGGCCTCAGCGGCCGGGCGCGGGTACGGGGACCGCCTCTGTGATCTCTTCCGCGAGCCGATCCTGCGTGGTGCCGCGCAATCGCTCTTCCTCCCGGAGGATCAGACGGTGGGCCAGGACGGGGACGGCGAGGGCCTTCACGTCGTCGGGGAGGACAAAGTCGCGGCCGTGGAGAACGGCCCGGGCCTGGCCGGCGCGCATCAGGGCCAGCGAGCCGCGGGGGCTGGCGCCGAGACGCAGCGCGGCGTTCTCCCGCGTGGCGCGAACGATGGCGGTGATGTACTCGCGGACCGCGCCGGAGACGTGAATCTTTCTCCGGGCCTCCTGCAGCGCGGCCACGTCTTCAGGCGCCGCGACGGGCTGCAGCTCGTGCAGCGGGTCGCGCTCCTGGAACCGCTCGAGGATCGCGATCTCCTCGTGCGCCTCGGGGTAGCCGATCCGCACGCGGAGCAGGAACCGGTCAAGCTGGGCCTCCGGCAGCGGGAACGTGCCCTCCATCTCGATGGGGTTCTGCGTGGCCAGGACGAGGAAGGGGCGGGGGAGGGGGTACGTCTTCCCGTCCACCGTGACCTGGCGCTCCTCCATGCTCTCGAGGAGGCTCGCCTGGGTGCGGGGAATGGTGCGATTGATCTCGTCGGCCAGCAGGACGTGGGTGAGCACCGGCCCAGGCTGGAACGTGAACTGCCCGCTCTGCTGGTTGTACACGTTGAAGCCGGTGACATCGGCCGGCAAGAGGTCGGGCGTGAACTGGATGCGCTTGAAGGTCGCGCCGATGCTCCGGGCCAGCGTCTTGGCGATGAGGGTCTTCCCGAGGCCCGGCAGGTCCTCGATCAGCACGTGCCCCTCGGCGAGGAGCGCCGCCACCAGTAGCTCGATCGTCGGCCCCTTGCCGACGATGACACGCGAGACGTTCTCGATCAGACTCCGGCACAGGTCGAAGGGCATGGGGGCTCCCCGGGCAACGCAGGCGGGCCTCATTATGCACGAGAGAGCTAGCCGGGCAAAGCGGAATGCGCGTGGTTGACGTCCCCCGGGGCGACAGCGATATTCGGCAGGGACAGGGGCTCAGATCGGGCCTTTGCGGCGCTGCTCTGCTGCCGACGGCGGCGCCGATACGCCGGCCGCCCTTCCTCAACCCGCAAAAAAGGTACCGGACACCTTCGGACGCGTAACTGCTTGAAATCCCCCGTCCCCGTTTTCGATTGTTCGCGCTCTTCGGCCGAGTGCACCCTGTCCAAGCTCACTGACTCCGCCGGCCGCTCGGTCGCCGCCTGCGGTACCGACGGGGGGACAGGGATATTCGACGGGGACAGTGGCTCAGCAAATTCCGGGGACACCATACTGAACGCATCGCGCGTTACGTCGCCGCGGCCGCCGGTATACGGGCCGGCCCTCCTCGACCTTGAACCCGATGGACCTCCGTGGCTTCTCCGGCGGAGCCATGAGCTGGCGGATCGTCGGGACCAGGGAGAGAATCGCCTTTGCCAGCATGATGGCCCCATGCTCGGAAAAGGCATACGGGAGATAGTGCCGCCCGCCACGTCCTGGTTTTGAGGTCGCAATTTGCGACCTCAAAGCGCTCACCTCTTCCGCGGACAACTGAAACATGAAGTCCGGCGGAAAGCGCCCCAGATTGCGCCGGCCTTGTTCATTCAGCCGTTTGGTGGGGACCCCGTAGAGGTCAGCCAGATCACCGTCCAGCATCAGCTTTTGCCCTCGAAGAGTGAGAATGTGCCGCTCGATCTCCGCCAGCGGCACCACCGCATCATCCCGCCGCATGTCGTCGCTCCTTTCCCGCGGTCCGTGTGGTAGCATGGGTCATCTGAATCGCGCGTCCCGCGTGGCACGGGAAAGGAGTGGGAGATGAGTGCACCGCATACCCGGCCCTATGGATCCTGGACCTCGCCGCTCAGCGCTGCCGAGATCGCGTCGGGTGCCATCGGCCTCAGCGAGATCCGGCTGGACGGCGACGCCGTGTACTGGCTGGAGATGCGGCCCTCAGAGGGCGGGCGGTCCGTGGTGGTCCGACACCGACCGGACGGGACCGTCGAGGACGCCATTCCCGATGGTTACAACGCCCGCACTCGCGTGCACGAGTACGGGGGCGGCTCCTATCTCGTCGCGGACGGGGTGATCTACTTCTCGAACTTCTCCGACCAGCGCGTGTATCGCCTCCGACCCGATGGGGCGGCGGCGCCCCTCACACCGCCGGGCGGCCTGCGGTACGCGGATTACGCCTGGGACGCGCGGCGGCGGCGGATTGTCTGTGTGCGCGAGGATCACACGCACGACGACGAGCCCCGCAATGCTATCGTCGCGCTGGACCCGGAAGGCGGCGGGCCGGACCAGGTGCTAGCGGCGGGCCGGGATTTTTACGCGGCCCCGCGGCTCAGCCCGGACGGCGCCTCGCTCGCGTGGCTGGAGTGGAGCCATCCCCACATGCCGTGGGATGCCGCCGAACTCTGGATGGCGCCGGTCGAGGGTCATGGTGCGTTGGGCAAGCCCATTCACATCGCGGGCGGCGCCCTCGAGTCGGCCATCCAGCCTGTCTGGTCACCCGGCGGCACGCTCCACTTCGCGTCGGACCGCAGCGACTGGTGGAACCTGTACGGCGTCGTCAGTGGTCGCGTCGAGCCGTTGACCAACCTGGACGCGGAGTTCGCCACGCCGCCATGGGTCTTCGGGATGACCAACTACGCCTTCGCCGCCCCGCATCGCATCCTGTGCGCCCTCACCCGCCGAGGGACCTGGGCACTCGCCAGTCTCGACACCAACACCGGGCGACTCTCGCCGATCGACCTCCCCTTCACCGACATCGCCTCGGTCCAATGCCGCGGCTCGCACGCGGTCTTCCTGGCCGGCTCGCCCAGCGAGCCGTTGTCGGTCATTCGCCTGGACCTGGAAACCGGCCATCGCCAGGTCCTGCGTCGTTCCACCGCGCTCGCGATCGGCCCCGAGTACCTGTCGGCGCCCGAGCCCATCGAGTTTCCGACCGCGGAGGGTCGAACGGCCCACGGCCTCTTCTATCCACCCAGGAACCCGGACTTCGTGGCGCCGCCGGGCGAGCGGCCCCCGCTGGTGGTGATGATCCACGGGGGCCCGACCTCCATGACCTCCACGGCGTTGCGGTTGAACATCCAGTTCTACACCAGTCGTGGGATCGCCGTCCTGGACGTGAACTACGGCGGTAGCACCGGGTACGGGCGGGCGTATCGCGAGCGGCTCTGCGGGGCGTGGGGGGTGGTGGACGTGGATGACTGTTGTTTCGGCGCGACCTACCTGGCGGCGGCGGGGCGCGTCGATGGGAAGCGCCTCGCCATCCGGGGGGGCAGCGCCGGCGGTTACACCACGCTGGCCTGCCTTGCCTTCCGGAAGGTCTTCGCCGCCGGGGCCAGCCACTACGGGGTCAGCGACTGCGAGATGCTGGCGCAGGACACGCACAAGTTCGAGTCGCGCTACCTGGACGGCCTGATCGGCCTCTACCCCGAGCGGCGCGACCTCTACCTCGCACGATCGCCGCTGCATCACCTGGAGGGCCTGGACCGCCCCGTGATCTTCTTCCAGGGTCTGGACGACAAGGTCGTCCCGCCGAATCAAGCGGAGAGGCTGTTCGACGCCCTGCGAAAACGGGGCGTCCCGACGGCCTACGTACCCTTCGAAGGCGAACAGCACGGCTTCCGGAAGGCGGAGAACATCCGTCGGGCGCTGGAGGGAGAACTCTATTTCTTCGCGAGGGTCTTCGGTTTCACGCCCGCCGACCCGATCCCGCCCGTGCCGATCGAGAACCTGTAACGCCTTCGCCGGCCCTGGCGGTTGCCATCACTCGGACGTGCACGCCGTCCCGTCGGGCCGGCCGGACTAGCAGGTTTCTGAAGAACCCGTTCTTGCCCAGGCTGCTCAAAAAGGCCCAGATGCAAGGCGGCGAACGCAGGGCGGGGCACCCACCGAAGGTGGGTCAAGGCGTACTCCAGGTACGCCGCAATGAGCGCCCGAGTGAGCCAACGCAGCAGATGGGCCTTTTTCAGCAGCCGGCTAGATTCTCCGGTTGTCCACCACGCGTTTGGCTTTGCCCTCGAACCGCTCCAGCGTCTTCTTCTCGACCAGCTTGACGTCGAAGCTGACGCCCAGTTCCTGCGCCAGCCGCTTCTGGATCCGCTCGACCATCTCCTTCTGTCGTCGCATCTGGTCGAAGAAGATCGACTCGGCCACCTCCACGAGTACCGTCGCCTCGTCCATGGCCCCCTTCCGGTCCACGACGATCTGGTAGTGGGGCTCCGTTCCCTCGATCTCGAACAGCACCGTCTCGATCTGCGAGGGGAAGACGTTCACGCCCCGGATGATCAGCATGTCGTCGCTCCGCCCGAGGACGCGGCTCATCCGGCGGCCCGTCCGGCCACAGGGGCAGCCATCGGGCAGCAAGCGGGTCAAGTCCCCCGTCCGGTACCGGATCATGGGGAACGCCTCCTTGGTGAGCGTGGTGAGGACCAGTTCCCCCACGCCGCCCGGTTGCACCGGCTGGAGCGTCTCCTGGTCCACCACCTCCACAAAGAAGTGGTCCTCGCTGATGTGCAGGCCGTTCCGCTCCAGGCACTCACCCGAGACGCCGGGGCCGATCACCTCGGACAGGCCGTAGTTGTCGGTCGCCACGATCCCCAGCCGGTCCTGGATCTCCTGCCGCATGGCGTCCGACCACGGCTCGGCCCCGAACAGCCCCCACTTCAGCGACAGGGCCGACAGGGGGATCCCCATCTCCCGAACCGTGTCGCCGATCAGCAGCGCATAGGACGGCGTGGAGACCAGCGCGGTCGTCTTGAAGTCCTGCATGATCTTGATCTGCCGCGCCGTGTTCCCGCTGGAGGCCGGGATGACCGATGCCCCCACCCGCTCGGCGCCGTAGTGCAGGCCGAACGCCCCGGTGAACAGCCCGTAGCCGAAGGCGATCTGGATGACGTCGTCCTTGGTGACGCCCCCCATGGTGAGGATCCGGGCCACCAGATTGCTCCAGGTCCGGATGTCGTTTCGGGTGTAGCCGACCACCGTGGGCGTGCCCGTTGTCCCCGAAGACGCGTGAATCCGCACCACCTCTCGCATCGGCACCGCGAAGAGGCCGTAGGGGTAATTGTCGCGCAGATCCGCCTTGGTGGTGAAGGGTAGGCGCGCCAGGTCGCCGAGCGAAACGACGTCCTCCGGGGCGACGCCGGCGGCGTCGAGCTGCTTCCGGTAGAAGGGGACGCGCCCGTACACGCGATTCAGCGTCGCCTGCAGGCGTTCGAGTTGCAGTTGCTCCAGCTCTTCCCGATGCATGCCTTCGTTATCCGGCTCCCAGAACATCGGCTGTTCTCCTCGTAGAATTCACCCACCATGAGGGCAAGAGGGCTGCGGTAACGGGAACCACAGATTACGCAGATTGCACAGATTCTGGTTCAGACAGGGCCGAAGAATCTGCGTAATCTGTGAAATCTGTGGTTGCACACTCTCTGCGGCGGTCCACGGTGGCGCCTTGGCCGTTAAAGACGGGGCCCTTCGCGTCTCACGCCGGCGCGCTGCGTTCCCGGCCCAGATAGGCGCGCTGCACATCCTTGTTCGCCAGCAGGTCCTCGGCCGGTCCCTCCAGGACCACCCGTCCCGTCTCCAGCACATAGCCACGGTCGGCGATGGTCAGGGCCGCGCGCGCGTTTTGCTCCACCAGCAGGATCGTCACACCCCGCTCCGTTCGCAGCCGGGCGATGTGGTCGAAGATCTCCCGGATCACCTTGGGGGCCAGCCCCATGGACGGCTCGTCCAGCAGGAGGACCTTGGGGTGGGACAAGAGGGCGCGTCCGATGGCCAGCATCTGCTGCTCCCCCCCCGAGAGGGTTCCCGCCGCCTGCTTCCGCCGGCCGGCCAGCGCGGGGAAGAGGCGGAACACCTCCTCCGTCTCCGCCCGCACGGTCGCCCGGCCGACCCGGGCAAACCGGTGATACGCCCCGAGCAGGAGGTTGTCCTCCACCGTGAGGGGCTTGAAGATGTGCCGGCCCTCGGGCACGTGGGCGATCCCCGCGCGCACGATCCGGTCCGGCCGCGCCGCGGTGATCGGCGTCCCGTCCAGCGCCACCTCCCCCGAGCTGGCGCGGACCACGCCCGAGATGGCGGACAGCAGCGTGGTCTTCCCCGACCCGTTCCCGCCGAGCAGGGCGACGATCTCCTTCTCGCGCACGTGGACGGACGCGGCCCGCAGGGCGTGGATCCGTCCGTAATACACGTGGAGATTCTTGACCCGCAGCATCCGGCGTCACTCCTCGCCCAGGTAGGCGGCGATCACGGCGGGATGTTTTTGCACCTCGGCCGGGGTCCCCTCGGCGATCACCTCGCCGTAGTTCAGCACCAGGACGTGATCCGAGACCCGCATGACCAGGTCCATGTCGTGCTCGACCATCACCGCGGTGATGCCGCGCTCCACGATGCGCCGGATGATGTCCCCCAGCACCGTCGTCTCGCGCAGGTTCAGCCCCGCCGCCGGCTCGTCCAGCAGGAGCACCTTCGGCTCGGCGCAGAGCGCGCGCGCGATCTCCAGCAGGCGCGCGGAGCCGAACGGCAAATTGCCCGCCGGGACATCGTGCTGGGCGGACAAGCCCACGAACGCCAGCGCCGCTTCCGCCTTGGCGCGCAGCGCCGCCTCCTCCCGCCGGAATCGCCGGGATCGGAAGCACCAATCGACTGCCCCGTACCGCACCAGCAGGTGTCCCCCGGTGAGGACGTTCTCCAGCACCGTCATGTTGGCGAAGAGCTCCAGATTCTGAAACGTGCGCACGATGCCGGCCCGCGCGATCGCGTGCGGCGGAAGGTGGGAGATTCGCCGCTCCTCCAGGTGGATGTCCCCCGCGTCCATCGCGTACAGCCCGGTGATGACGTTGAACAGCGACGTCTTGCCGGCGCCATTGGGTCCGATGATGGTCTGCAGGCGCCCGCGCTCCACGGCGAACGAGACGTCCTGCAGCGCGGTGACGCCCCCGAAATGCAGCGTGATCCCCTGGCCGCGGAGGAGCGCCGTGCCCGCCACTACCGCACCTCTCCGGTTGCCGCCGGCCGTCGGCCCGGCCGGAGCGCCCGCACCAGCCGCTCGGTCCCCTCCGCCAGCCCCCCCGGCAGGAAGATCATGCACAGGATCAGCAGGCCGCCGTACAGCAGGATGTCGTAGTCTTCGATCGCCCGGAGGACCTCCGGGAGCGCGGTGAGAAACACGGCACCCGCCACGGCCCCCCACAAGGACCCCATGCCCCCCAGGACCACCATCGTCACGAACTGGATGGACGCGTGGAACCCGAAGCTTCCCGGCGAGACGAAGCTCACGTAATGCGCGTACAGCGCCCCCGCCACCGCGGCGTAGAGCGCGCTCAGGATGAAGACGCCGATCTTGTAGCGCTCCGTGTCCACCCCCAGAACGGCGGCGGCCGTCTCGCTGGTGTGGATGGCCCGCAGGGCCCGCCCGAGGCGCGACCGCACCAGGTTCTGCGCCAGCAGGAACAGGAGCAGCGCCGTGCCCCACACCACGTAGTAGAACCCCAGGTCCGTCGCGACCGGGAAGCCGGCGATGGTCAGCTTCGGGATGCCGGTGAGGCCCGACGGACCGCCGGTGAGGCCCGTGGCCTCATTCAAGACGATGTAGACGATGACGCCGAAGCCCAGCGTTCCCATGGCCAGATAATGCCCCCGGAGGCGCAGCGTGGGCACGGCGATCCCGGCGGCCACCACGAGCACCAGGGCGATTCCGGCGGCGATTCCGGCGGCCACCGGCCAGTGGAACTTGGCGGTGAGAATCCCCGTCGTGTAGGCGGCGATCCCGTAGAAGGCGGCGTGCCCCAGGGACACCTGGCCCGCGTATCCCATGAGGAGGTTCAGCCCCATCGTCACGATCGTGTGAAACCCCGCCACGATCAGTACGGTCAAATAATAGTCGTTCGGGAGGCCGAGCGGAAGAACCGCCAGGCCGGCGGCGAGGGCGACGACCCCGAGACGGTGCCCCTGCGTCTGCCGGTCGGCCATGTCAGACCCGCTCCGCGCCGCGCCGACCGAACAGGCCGGAGGGGCGGACGAACAGGAGCGTCAGCAGGATGACGAAGGCCACCGCGTCCTTGTACCCGGACGAGATCAGCCCCGCCGACAGCGACTCCAGCACCCCCAGGATCACCCCGCCCGCCACGGCGCCGAAGGGGTTCCCCAATCCTCCCAGGATGCAGGCGGCGAAGCCTTTCAATCCCAGGAGGATCCCCACGTCGTAGGAGGTGAGTGTGATGGGAGCCAGGATGGCGCCGCCCAGCGCGCCCACCAGCGCGGAGAAGGCGAACGACAGCGTCACCATCGCGTCCACGTCGATGCCCATCAGCGAGGCCGCCTTCCGATCGCACGCGCAGGCCAGCATCGCTTTCCCCGAGATCGTTCGATCGAAATACAACTTCATCGCAACCAACGTGCACAGGGTGATGCCGCCCACCCACAGGTTCTGAGGAAGGAGCGAGGCGCCGAAGAAATCGAGCGATTCGCCGCCGGAGAAGCCCGGGAGGGGGTAGGTGTCCTTGCCGAAGATCAGCATGGCCGCCCCGCGCAGGACGATGGACACCCCGATGGTGATGATGATCAGGACGATGACGGAGCGCCCGCGCACCGGCCGGATGGTGAGCCGATCGACCGCGACTCCCACCAGCGTGGTCAGACCGATGGCGAGGGGGACGGCCACCGCGAGCGGCAGCCCGCCCCAGCGGATGGCGAAGACGGCCAGCATGCCCCCGAGCATCACGAACTCGCCCTGGGCGAGGTTGATGATCTCCGTGGTGTTGAAGATCACCGTGAACCCGAGGCCGGCGAGCCCGTAGGTGGACCCCAGGGTCGCTCCGGAAATCGCGTATTGCAGGAGATCCGATGGCGACGCCATGGCTAAGCCGTTCTCAAAGAATAAGTTGAGCGGAGACATTCCGAAACGGCATAAGGAGCCGTAACGAAATAGAAAGAGATGTCTAGGTTATTTCGTAACGGCTCCTAACGCAGCATCTCCCAGTCGCCCTTGGTGATGCGCACCATGACGAACGCCTCCTCGGTCAGGCCGTTGTGGTCTTTCGGCGAGAAATTGAACTCCCCGGCCGTCCCGTAGAAGCCCCGGATCTTTTCCAGCGCGTCCCGGATGGCGGCGGGCTCCGCCGATTTGGCGTTCCGGATGGCCTGCACCGCCAGCATCAAGGCGTCCCAGGCGTGGCCTCCGAAGGTCGAGATCGGCTGGCGGAACTTCGCCTCGTACTCGCGGATGTACGCGGTCAAGATCGCCTTCTGGGGTTGGTCCTTCGCCAACTGATCCGCGACGATCAGGCGCCCTGCCGGCAACAGGATTCCCTCGGCGCTTTCCGGCCCCGCCAGCTCGATGAACTTCTTGGAGGCAACCCCGTGGCTCATGTACAGCGGGATCGCCATCTTGAGCTGTGCGCGGTTCCGCGCCACCACGGCGGGCCCCGGATTCGTCCCCCAGGTGACGATGGCCTGGGCGTCCGTGCCCTTGATCCGGGTGAGCTGGGCCGTCATGTCGGTGTCCTTGGGCCCGAAGACCTCATCGGCCACGAGGGTCACGCCCATGGGGCCCGCCAGAGCCTTCAGCTCCTCACGCCCCGCCGCGCCAAAGGCATCAGACACGGTGAGGATGGCCACCCGGGTGAGGCCGTTCTGCTTGGCGTGCTGGTAGATCCTCTTGACCGCCAGCAGATCGCTCTGAGGGGTCTTGAAGGTCCACGGCTTGACCGGATCGACGATCTTGTGCGCCGCCGCGCAGGAGAGGAGTGGGATCTGGGCCTCCTCGATCTTCGGGATGATGGCCAGCGTGCTCCCGGAGGTGCTGGGTCCGACCACCGCCACGACGCGGTCCCGCTTGATGAGCCGGTCCACGGCCGTCACGGCCTTCGTGGCGTCGCTCTCATCGTCGTAGACGATGATCTCGAGCTTCCGGCCCAAGAGACCGCCCGCCTTGTTGAGGTCCTCCTCCAGCATCTTCACCGTGTTGCGTTCGGGCTCCCCCAGGAACGAGGCGGGGCCCGTCACCGAGAAGATGGCCCCGATCCGGATCGGCTCACCCGCGCCGGCGGGCGTCCCCCACGAGAACGCCCCGACCAGGCCCAGCAGGCACGTCACCAGCAGTCTCCACATGTCCCCCCCCTTGTGTCTCGCCCACGACATCGATGGTGCGCCGCTCCGCAGTCTCCCCGGCCGCGCGGGCGCTCGCGCGACTTACGGCAGCATCTCCCAGTCGCCCTTGGCGATCCGGATCATCGCGAAGGCGTCCTCCGTGAGGCCGCTGTGGTCTTCCGGCGAAAAGTTGAACTCCCCGGCGGTGCCGTAGAAGCCCCGGATCTTCTCCAGCGCATCCCGGATCGCCGCCGGTTCGGCGGACGCGCCATTGCGGATCGCCTGGGCGACCACCATGACCGCATCCCACGCATGACCGCCGAACGTCGAGACGGGCTGCGCGAACCGCTTCTCGTACTCCGTGATATAGCCGGACAGGATCTTCTTCTGGGGGTGGCTGCCGGGAAGCTGCCCTTCCACCAGCAGCCGCCCCGCCGGCAACAGGATCCCCGCGACGCTGTCCGGCCCCGCCAGCTCGATGAACTTCTTGGAGGCGACCCCCGAGCTCATGTAGAGCGGCGTTGCGATCCGGAGCTGGGCGCGGTTCCGGGCGATGACGGCCGGCCCGGGGTTGGTTCCCCAGACGATGATGGCCTGGGCCGCCGTGCCCTTGATCCGGGTGAGCTGGGCGGTCATGTCGGTGTCTTTGGGGCCGAACACCTCGTCGGCAGCCAGGGTGATCCCCGTCCGCGGGGCGAGCTCCTTGATGTCTTCCCGCCCGCCGGCCCCGTAGGCATCCGAGGCGGTGAGAATGGCGACTTTCGTGAGGCCCCGCTGTTTGAGGTCGGTGAAGATCTTCTTGACCGCCAGGATGTCGCTGGCGGCCACCTTGAACACCCAGCGCTTCACCGGCTCCACGATCTTCTTGGCGGCCGCGCACGAGACCAGGGGGACCTTGGCCTCTTCCACCTTGGAGACAACGGCCAGGGTGCTCCCCGAGGTGCTCGGACCCACGATGGCGACCACCCGATCTCGCTTGAGGAGGCGATCCACGGCGGTGACCGCTTTGGTCGCATCACTCTCGTCGTCGTAGACGATGATCTCGAGCTTCCGGCCCAAGAGACCGCCCGCCTTGTTGAGGTCCTCCTCCAGCATCTTCACCGTGTTGCGTTCGGGCTCCCCCAGGAACGAGGCCGGGCCCGTCACCGAGAAGATGGCCCCGATCCGGATCGGGTCCGCGGCCTGGGCGGGGGGCGCATCCGCCGCCGCCGCAGCGACCACGCTCCACACCGCAACGAAGATCACGCCGATGCGCCTCATGCCGGCCCTCCTTGTCCTTGCGGACACCCACCGCTCACATCGCATAGATGTCCTCGCCGGCCAGCACCCGCATGCCGGCCTCTTGCAAGACCTGGACGGCCCGCGCCGGGTTGTCGAAGCGAAAGATGATGACCGCGTTCTCGGACGCCTTCTGCACGAACGCGTACATATACTCGACGTTCATGCCGGCGGCTTCCAGCGTGGTGAGGATTCCCCACAACCCCCCGGGTTTGTCGGGAAGCTCGAGCGCGACCATCTCGGTGAGGCCGACCGTGAACCCGTGCTCCTTCAGGACGCGCGTCGCCGGCTGCGGCCGGTCCACGATGAGGCGCAAGATTCCGAAGTCGGCCGTGTCCGCCAGCGAGAGCGCCCGGATGTTGATGCCGTTCCGGGCGAGGACGCCCGTGATCTCTGCCAGACGACCCGAGCGGTTCTCCAGGAACACCGAGATCTGTTCCAGCGTCATCGCACACCCTCCTTCGGGTACGACGCGGCACCTCGCCGACTCGGGAGATCCGGACGGTCGGCGTCCGCATTCCTACCAGAGAACCCGCGGGGAGGGCAAGCCCCGACCGCCCCCGCGCTGGCCACTCCTTATCAGAAGCGATCCAGGGTTGCAAGAGGCAAGCGATGGGCGCCCACAGAACGAGTCCGGCGACGGGCGATGCGCCGGGCGCGGGCGCGCGTTAGGAGCCGTTACGAGTACGTGCACGGCTTACGCCGAACCGGGGGTGCGGGGTTCCGTGCGCTGCGGCCCGGGGCGGCTGGTCCGCACCGTGTGGTACGAGAGGGTCTTCAGGAGGACCGAGAGGTCCACGTTCTGCACCTTGATTCCGTCGGGCACCGTGAGTTGGGCCGGCGCGAAATTCAGGATGGCGGTCACCCCGCCCTCGACCAGAAGGTCCGCCACCGACTGGGCGGCCGTGGCGGGGACGGCCACCACGGCGATCTTGACTTTCTTGCGGCGCACCGTCTGGACCAGCTTCGCGATCTCCACGATCGGCACGTCGCCCACGACCTGTCCCACCTTGGCCGGGTCGGCGTCGAAGGCCATGCCGATCTTGAACCCGCGGGCCTGAAACCCCTTGTAGGCGATCAGGGCCGAGCCGAGATTCCCGACGCCGACCAGCGCCACCTCCCAGTCCTGCTTGAGCCCCAGGATGCGTTCCAGGTTGTGTTTCAGCTCGGCGATGTAATAGCCCAGCCCCCGCACGCCAAACTGCCCGAAGTAGGCCAGGTCCTTGCGCACCTGGGCGGAGTTCAGCCCGAACCGCTCCGCCAATTGGCGAGACGACACGGAGGTCACCCCGCCCACTTCCAGCTCCTCCAGACAACGGAGATAGATGGACAGCCGTGTCACGGTCTTTTCGGGAATCTTCATCGGCTTCATGGTGTCCGCCTCCGCCGGGGGCTCGCCCGGCTCAGCCGAGAAGCGCCGCCACCGAACGCAGGGCGACGTCGAGGATGCCGGATGGGAAGAGGCCGAGGAGCAGCGTCCCCCCGACGGCGATCAGGATGGCCGCCACCAGGGCCGGCGACAGGCGGTCTGCCGGGGGCGCGTCCTGCCCGGGAACCATGTACATCACCACCGTGATCCGGAGGTAGTAGAAGGCCGAGATCACGCTGTTCGCCACGCCGATGATCGCCAGCCCGAGGTAGTTCCCCTGGATGGCCGCACTGAAGACGTAGAGCTTCCCCATAAACCCCGCCGTGGGGGGCACGCCCGCCAACGAGAACATGAATACGGCCATCGCCGCCCCCAGGGCGGGGCGGGTGAGCCCCATCCCGGCATAGTCGTCGATGGTCAACCGCTCGTCCTCGCGGCGCGCCGCGGCCACCACGACGGCGAAGGCGCCCAGGTTCATGAGGGCGTACGCCAGCAGATAGAAGAGGATGGCGCCGCTCCCCAGCTTGGTCCCGGTCACCAGGGCCACCAGGACGTACCCCGCGTGGGCGATGGAGCTATAGGCCAGCATCCGCTTGATGTTGGTCTGGGCGAGCGCCACCACGTTGCCCACCGTCATGGTCGCGACCGCCAGGACCCAGAGCACGCGGCTCCAGTCCGGCTGAAGCGCCGGGAGCGCGGTCATCAGGATCCGCAGGAGTGCGGCGAACGCCGCCGCCTTGGTGCCCGCAATCATGAAGGCCGTCACCGACGTCGGGGCGCCTTCGTACACGTCCGGCGCCCACATGTGGAAGGGAACCGCGGCCACCTTGAACCCGAACCCGACGATCAAGAGGCCCATGCCGATGGTGAGCAGGGTCGGGTCGTGTACCTGCCCCAGCGCCAGCGCCCGGGCCACGCGCGTCAGATTGATGCTCCCCGTCGCGCCGTACACCAGGGCGATGCCGTACAGGACGAAACCCGACGCGAAGGCCCCCAGGAGCAGATACTTCAGGGCCGCCTCGTTGGACCGGATCTGATCCCGGAGAAACCCCGCCAGGATGTAGAGAGAGATCGAGAGGGTCTCCAGCCCCAGGAAGATGGTCATCAGGTCCAGGCTGCTGGCCATGATCATCATCCCCAGGGTGCTGAAGAGGAGGAGCGCGGAGTACTCGCCGTGCTCCAAACCGGTGCGACGGATGTAGGCGATCGAGATCAGCAGCGTGAGCCCCGCCACCAACAGAAACAACAGATTGAAGAACAGGGCGAAGCCGTCGGCCGCCAGCATCCCCCCGAAGACGATGTCGGATTGATCCCACCGCCACACGAGCGCGAGGGCGGCGCACACCACGCCCCCCAGGCTCAGCACGGGAAGCCGGTCGCGCCGCTCCGGGCTCATCAGCGGGTCCAGGACCAGGACCAAGAGGCCCGTCCCGGTGATCAGCAGGAAGGGCAGCAAGGCCCCCCAGGAGACCTGAGGCAGACTACCGTCCATCGCGCCCTTCTCCTCCGGTCTCGCTCGCATGCCGCGCCCAGCTCGCGGCTCTGATCTCGCGGCTCGTGGCTCGTGGCTCGTGGCTCGTGGCTCTCATTTCCTTCCTCTCCTGCACCCGCGCGAGGAGTTGCGCCACCGAGGCCTCGGTCGTGCGCAGGAACGGCTGGGGATAAATCCCGATCCAGACGATCAGGGCCAGGACCGGCGCCAGGACCGCGATCTCGCGTGGCGTCAGGTCGACGAGTCCGCGGTTCGCCTCTTGCGTCACCGGGCCGAACATCACCCGCTGGAACATCCACAACATGTAGACCGCGGCCAGGATGATGCCCGCCGTCGCCAGCACGGCATACAGGACGTTCACCCGGAAGGTGCCCACCAAGATCAGGAACTCGCCCACGAACCCGTTCAGGCCCGGCAGCCCGATGGACGAGAGGGTCACGATCAGGAAGGCCGCCGTGAAGACGGGGACGATCCGGGCCAGGCCGCCGAAGTCCTGGATCATCCGCGTGTGCCGACGCTCGTAGAGCATCCCCACCAGCAGGAACAGCGCGCCGGTGGACAGGCCGTGGTTGATCATCTGCAGGATCGCCCCCGCGACCCCCTGCGCGGTCAGCGCAAAGATCCCCAGCATGACGAAGCCGAGATGGCTCACGGAGCTGTAGGCCACCAGCTTCTTGAGGTCCGGTTGGACCATGGACACCAGCGCCCCGTAGAGGATCCCGATGATCGCCAGCCAGGAGAAGAGCGGCGTGAAGTACCGGGTCGCGTCCGGGAAGAGCGGCAACGCGAAGCGGAGAAAACCGTAGGTCCCCATCTTCAGGAGCACCCCGGCCAGGATCACCGAGCCGGCCGTCGGCGCCTCCACGTGGGCGTCGGGCAGCCAGGTGTGGAAGGGGAACATGGGCACCTTGATGGCAAAAGCGACGGCAAAGGCCAGGAAGAGCCACGCCTGGACCTGAAAGGGGAGATCCAGGGCTGAAAGCTTGAGCAGATCGAACGTGTATTCGCCGCCGGGGCCGCCCGCCGCTCAGGAAGTAGAGGGCGATGATGCCGACCAGCATCAGGACGCCGCCCGCCATCGTGTACAGGAAGAACTTGATGGTCGCGTAAATTCGGCGGGGCCCGCCCCAGATCCCGATCAGGAAGTACATCGGGATCAGCATTCCCTCCCAGAATACGTAGAAGAGGACCAGGTCGAGCGCCACGAACACGCCCAGCATGCCCGTCTCCAGGAGCAGCACACAGACCATGTACTCCTTGACGGCCGTGGTGACGGCAGCGTAGGAAGAAAGAATCGCGACGGCCGTCAGGAACGTGGTGAGGAGGACCAGCAGCAAGCTGATCCCGTCCACGCCGACGTGGTACTCCGCCCCCAGCCAGGCGATCCAGGGTACCCGCTCGCTGAACTGCATCCCCGGCACGTCGAGCCGGAAGTTCCCGTACAGCCCCAGCGAGACCAGGAACGTGACCGCGGAGACGCCGAAGGCCAGGTGCTTGATGGCGGCTTCCCGCCGTCGGTCCACGCACAGGAGGAGGGCCGCACCCAGGAGGGGCAAGAACGTCACGATGGACACGATCGGGATCTCAGTCACCTTGCCACACCCGCCTCAATCATTCGTGGTCCCCGCGGCGCATTCTGCACTCCGCGCTCCCCTTTCGCATCCGCCTTACCGCCACACCAGGTACCCCAGGATGGCCACCACGCCGACGACGAAACTCAGCACGTAGCTCATCACATACCCGGTCTGCAGGCGCCGAAGGACGCCACTCCCCGCCCGGACAAAGCTCCCGACGCCGTTGACCGACCCATCCACCACCGGCTCGTCGAAGCGCCGCCACAACCAGACGGCCGAGCGTCGGATCGGCTCCACGAAGAGCGCGTCGTACAGTTCGTCCACGTAGTACTTGTGGAGAAGCACCCGGTACGCCGTCGGATAGCGCGCGGCCAGTCGATCGGGCGCCGGGCTGTCCCCCCACTTGTACCAGGAACGCGCCAACCCCCAGATTCCCAGTGCGGCAATGGCGGTTGCGACGGCCGCAAGGCCAACGATGGTCGCCACGCTGATGGCGTGCGCCCCGCCTCCGGCGGCGGCAAAGACGGGCTCGACGAATCGGTGGTATAGCCCGTGGTCCGGGGGAAATCCGAAGAGGGCCCCGACGACCCAGCTCCCGACCCCGAGGATCAGGAGGGGGTAGGCCATCGCCGGCGGGGACTCGTGGACGTGGTGGGCCACCTGGTGGTCCACGTTGTCTTTTCCCTCGAACACGGTGTAGTAGAGACGGAACATGTAAAACGCCGTCATGAAGGCGCCGGCGGAGCCGAGCAGCCACAACAGATAGTGGTGACTTGCGAAGGTCGCCGCCAAGATTTCATCCTTTGACCAGAAGCCAGCCAGCGGGATGATCCCCGCGTTGGCGAGGGAGGCCCAGTAGAACGTCCGGCTGGTGATGGGGAGCTTCCCCTTGAGCCGGCCCATCTTCCGGATGTCCTGCTCGCCGCCCAGGGCGTGGATCACCGACCCCGCGCCCAGGAAGAGCAAGGCCTTGAAGAAGGCGTGGGTGGCCAGGTGGAAGACCGCGCTGGCATAGGCCCCCACCCCGCACCCCAGGAACATGTAGCCGAGCTGCGAGATGGTGGAGTAGGCGACCACCCGCTTGATGTCGGTCTGGACCAGGGCGATGCTGGCGGCGAAGACGGCCGTGAGGCCGCCGACCCAGGCCACCACCGACATCGACAGCGGGGCCAGATTGAAGAGCGGGGCCGAGCGCGCCACCATGTACACGCCCGCCGTCACCATGGTGGCGGCGTGGATCAAGGCGGAGACCGGCGTGGGCCCCTCCATGGCGTCCGGCAGCCAGACGTAGAGGGGAAGCTGGGCGGACTTGCCCGTGGCCCCCAGGAACAGCAACAACGTGATCGCCGTGACCAACCCCCCGCCAGCCGCCAGCTGTCCGGGCGCCGCCGCGAACACAGAGGCGTACTGGACCGTCCCCAGTGTGGTCCAGAGGAGCATCACGCCCAAACCGAAGCCGAAGTCCCCCACCCGATTGACGATGAACGCCTTCTTCCCCGCCTCGGCCGCCGACGGTCGCTCGAACCAGAAGCCGATGAGCAGATACGAGCACAGCCCCACCGCTTCCCAGAACACGTACAGGAGCAGATAGTTGTTGGCCAGGACCAGCATCAACATCGAGAAGGTGAACAGGTTCAGGTAGGTGAAGAAGCGGGAGAAGTCCCGGTCGTCGTGCATGTACCCCACGGCGTACACGTGGATCAGGAGGCCCACGCCGGACACCACCAGGATCATGACGGCCGATAGCGGATCGAGGAGGAGTCCCCAGTCGGCCTGGAAGCTTCCCACGCCGATCCAGGGCGCCACCACCTGCTCGATCCGTCGCGCCCCCGGCGGAAGGTCCAGCAGATCCCACACGGCCCGGATCGAGGCGAGCAGCGACAGCCCCACGCTGCCGCAGGCGATCTTCGCCACAACGGGCTTCCCCAGTCGGCGGCCGAGGAAGCCATTGACGAGAAAGCCCAGTAACGGCCAGAGAGGAATCAGCCACAAATCCAACATCGATGCCCCTCGACAGCGGAATCCGACAGCGATCTCCGGCTCCGGTCCCTGTCGCTGTCCCGATCCTATCTCTGTCCCGATCTCTATGGATCCCCCGTCACCACTTCAAGAGGTTCAGCTCCGCCACGTCCACGGTTTCCCGGTTCCGGTGAATGGCCAGGATGATCGCCAGCCCCACCGCGACCTCGGCCGTCGCGACCGCCATCACGAAGAAGACGAATATCTGCCCGTCCATGGACTGCAGGGATCGCGAGAACGCCACGAAGGTCAGGTTCACCGCGTTCAGCATCAGCTCGATGGACATGAAGATGATCAGCGCGTTCCGCCGCGTGGCAACGCCGATCACCCCCAGGGTGAACAGATATGCACTCAGGATCAGATAGGCGGACAACGGCACGCTGCATCGGACACCTCGCATCAATACAAAACGGACAGCCGATAACTGACAACCGGACAATGGTGGGAGCCGGGACGGTTTCCCTGGCTCGCTGTTCGGTTTCTCAATTTCGGTTCTCGGTTTTTCATTGCATCGGCTGCTCTAGCTGAAGTGCTTCTTCGCCAGTACCATGGCGCCAACGATGGCGACCAACAGGATCACGGAGGTGATCTCGAACGGGAACAGGAATGTCGTAAAAAGTAGTCGTCCGATCGTCGCCGTCGTGCCGAAATCCGGCGGGAGCGCCGCCCCCCGGACCGGCGCGGCGCGGAGTCCCACCACCAGAACCAGCTCGATCAGCAGGATGACGCCGAGCGCCGCCGCCAGCAGGATCCGGCGGAAATCGTGCTTGGCCCACGGCACGTCCTCGCGCGGCAGATTCAACAACATGATCACGAACAGAAAAAGCACCATGATGGCCCCGGCATACACCAGGACCTGGACCGCCCAGACGAAGTGGGCCCCCAAGAGCACGTAGAGGCCGGCCAACGACCCCATGGTGATGATGAGGTACATGGCGCTGTACACCGCGTGCCGCTGCACGATGACCAAGAGGCCCGACACCGACGCCACCAGCGCCAGCGCCGCGAACAGGAACCGTTCGAGTCCCAGGAGTTCCATCTTACAGCACCGCCGCCAGAATCGCCGTGGCCGCCGCGTTGGCCAGAGCCAGGGGAAGCAGTCGCTTCCAGCCAAAGGTCATGAGCTGGTCGTATCGGAACCGAGGCAGCGAAGCTCGGAACCAGATAAACACGAAGAGCAGCAGGAACACCTTCCCGACGAACCAGACGGGCGAGGGGCCGAACGGACCCAGCGGCCCCCCCAGAAACAGGGTCGTCGCCATGGCCGCGGCCGTCGCCATGTTGGCATACTCTGCCATGAAGAACATCGCGAACTTCATGGAGCTGTACTCGCTGTGAAATCCTGCCACCAGCTCCGTTTCCGCCTCCGGCAGGTCGAAGGGCGCCCGGTTTGTCTCTGCCAGGGCGCAGATGAAGAAGATCAAGAAGCCGAATGGTTGGGCCAAGACGAACCACTTGGGGAATGGGATGATGCCCAGCCACCAGGAGACCCCGGCCTGGGCGTGCACGATCTCCGACAGCCGCAGCGAGCCCGCCAGGATCAGGACGCCCACGACCGACAGCCCCATGGACAGTTCGTAGCTGATCATCTGCGCCGACGCGCGCAGACCGCCCAGGAGCGAGTACTTGTTGTTGGAGGCCCAGCCGGCCAGGACGATGCCGTAGACGCCGAGCGAGGTGATCCCGAACACGTACAGGACCCCCACGTCGATGTCCGTGATCTGCAGCGTCACCGGCCTGGGCAGCAGGCCGAACAGGGTCGTGGTGCCGCCGAACGGGATGACCGCGAAGGCGATCATGGCCGGCACCACGGACAGCGCCGGCGCCAAGAGGAACAGGGCCCGGTCCACGTGGCCCGGGATGAGGTCCTCCTTGAAGAAGAGCTTGATCCCGTCCGCGATCGGCTGCAGCAGTCCGAACGGACCCACCCGGGTCGGCCCCCAGCGCACCTGCATGTCGGCGATCACCTTCCGCTCGATCCAGGTCATGTAGGCCGCGACCAGGAGGAGGACGCTGAACACCACCCCGATCTTGACCACCATGATGATGAGCGTTTCAAGCATGTTCGCCTTCAGCAGTCAGCCATCGGCGGTCGGCACCCTGGCCGCCCCTCGCAAGTGTGCCCCGTGGCGCCTCGGTGTGAGCCCTCTCAGTTCTCGGCTCTCGGCTCTCAACTCTCGGCTCTCCGTTCTTGGCTCTGCGCAAGCAGCCCCTCCGGGCCGATCGCCCTCCACTCGCGCCAGCCGATGCCGTGGTAGGGACCGGGCATCTCCCCGATGGCGGCCCAGACCCGTTCCGGCTCGATCTCCCCCAGGTCCCAGTCGAGATGCTTGGCCACCGCCCGCAGGATCTCGGCCAGATCGCGGCATGCGCCCGGCGGGGTGAGCCCCCGATGGAGCTTCTGGATGCGCCCCTGATGATTGGTGAAGCTCCCCGCCTTCTCGGCAAATCCGAGCGCCGGGAACACCGCGTGCGCCAGCGCGGTCGTCTCGTTGGCGGCCAGGCTCGTCACGACGAGGAGCTCCAGTTTCCCGAGGGCCTCGCGCACCGGCAGGTCGGGAAGCTCCTGCACCAGATCTTCCTCCAAGACGATCAGCGCCTTGAGCCGCCCCTCCAGCGCCGCCATGAGCATGCCCCGCGTGTCCAGCCCCTCCGGTCCGGGGAGGATTTCAAGGTCGCGGGCGCCTCGGCCGTTGGCGTTCTTGTCCGTGCGCCGGAGGAGTCCGTCCTCGGACGCGTCGGCCGCCTCCCGCTGCACCGGGCGGACCCGGTGATCGAGGTGGGGCGTCCGCAGGATGTCGCGGATGCAGCGCCGGACCAGAAATAGCTCCTCGGTGGTGTGGCGGGCAGAGACGACACACCCCACGGCCCCCTCACCGAAGGTCGCGAGGATGCGGCGCAACTCCGCGGCCACGGACGCCACGAGGTCGTCCGACGTCGCCTCGACCTGCCGATCCCCCTCCCGCCGCAGCGCGACGCGCAGTCGGGCCGGGTCGCGGAGATACTCGAAGCCGAACCGCCCCTCGTCGCACATCCACCACCGGTTGACTGCCTGGTTCTCGCGCGGCCGGATGCGCAGGAGCTCCTCGCCCCGCTGCCCATGCCGGACGTCCAGGATCACGTTGCAGCCGGCGCTGCAGAGGGGGCAGACGCTCTCGGTGTGGCGCACCAGGTCCCAGGGCCGGGACTGGAAGCGGTATTCCCGGCTGGTGAGCGCCCCCACCGGGCACAGATCGATCACGTTCCCGGAATAGGCGTTATCCAAGGCCTTTCCAGGAAACACGTTGATCTCGGACCGGTCCCCCCGGGAAAAGACCCCCAGCTCCCCCGTCCGGGGAATCTCGTGGCAGAAGCGCACGCACCGCGTACAGAGGATGCAGCGCTCGGCGTCGAAGATGACGTGCGGCCCCAGGACCGTGTGCTTGGCCCGGTGCACCTTCTCCTCGACCGAACGGCTCTCGCCCGGGCCGTACTGCATGGTGTAGTTCTGCAGCGGGCACTCGCCGCCCCGGTCGCAGATCGGGCAGTCCAGTGGGTGGTTCAAGAGATAGAATTCCAAGACGGCGCGGCGCGCCTTTTCGACCCGGGGTGAGTTCGTCGTCACGATCATCCCGTCGGCTGCCGCCGTGTTGCAGGCGGTGGCCAGCTTGGGCATCTTCTCCACCTCGACCTGACACATGCGGCACTGACCCACCACGCTCAGCCCCGGGTGGTAGCAGTAATGGGGGATCTCGATGCCCGCCCCCCTGGCGGCCTCCAGAATGGTCGCGGGGCCGGCCGTCGTGATTTCCACCCCGTTGATCTTCAGTGTCGGCATCCCGCTATTCCTTCCGCGGACGTCGATAGGTCAACCAGTCAACTTCCGGTGCCTCCGAAAGGGCAGGCTCGCTCGCGCACGTGCCGCTCGAACTCGTCCCGGAAGTGTTTGAGATAGCTCTCGATGGGCATGGCCGCCGCGTCGCTCAAGACGCAGATCGTCTTGCCCTTCATGTTGTCGCACATGTCGAGCAGGAGATCCAGGTCGTCCTTCCGGCCCTGGCCGTGCTCGATGCGGTGCAGTACCTTGTGCAGCCAGGCGGTCCCCTCGCGGCACTGGGTGCACTGCCCGCAGGACTCGTGGTGATAGAATCGGGAGACGATCTCGCCCACCCGGACCATGCAGGTGGTGTCGTCCATCACGATGACGGCCCCGCTGCCGCCCATGGAGCCGACGGCGGCCAGCGAGTCGAAGTCCATGGACACGTCCAGGTGCTGCTCCGTCAGGACGGGCGAGGACGACCCGCCCGGGATCACCGCCTTGAGTCGCCGCCCGTTGGGAATCCCACCGGCATGCTCGAAGATGAGCTGGCGGAGCGTGACGCTCATGGGCAGCTCGTAATTGCCGGGGCGCGCCACATGGCCGCTCACCGAGAAGAGGCGCGGCCCCGTACTCTTGGCCGGGCCGATGCTTGCGTACCATTCCGGCCCGCGCAGCAAGATGTGGGGAATGTTCGAGAGGGTCTCCACGTTGTTGACGACCGTCGGACAGCGATACAGCCCCGAGAGGGCCGGGAAGGGCGGCTTGGGCCGTGGTTGCCCCCGCTTCCCCTCCAGCGACTCCAGCAAGCCCGTCTCCTCCCCGCAGATGTACGCCCCCGCCCCGCGATGGAGGACCACCTCCAGATCGAACCCGCTCCCCAGGATGTTCCGGCCGAGGTAGCCCCGCGCGTAGGCCTCGTCCAGCGCCCGGCGCAGGACCCGCGCCCCCTGCACGAATTCGCCCCGGCAATACAGGAACGCCAGGTGGCAGCCGATGGCGTAGCTCGCCAGGATCACCCCCTCCAGGATCTGATGCGGCTCCTCCTCGATCAGCATCCGGTCCTTGAAGGTTCCGGGCTCGCTCTCGTCCCCGTTCACGACCAGGTACTTCGGCTTGGTCGTATCCTTGGGGATGAAGCTCCACTTCGTGCCGCAGGGGAATCCCGCCCCGCCCCGACCGCGCAACCCCGACCGCTTCACCGCTTCGATCACGTCCGCGGGCGGCATGCTCCCGTCGCGGAGGACCTTGGCGAGCGCCTGGTATCCGCCCTGGGCAAGGTACTCGTCCATCGTCCCGGCGTAGCCCGGGATATCCTGGTAGCGAGTGAGGACCTTCCCGAAGCTCATCGGTTCAATCGCGCCGCAGGTCGGCCAGCAGCGCGTCCAGCGCCTCCGGCGTGACCTCGTGGTGATAGATCCCGTCCACCTGGATGGAGGGCGCCGTGCCGCAGGACGCCAGGCACTCCATTCGCTTGAGCGTGATCTTCCCGTCCGGCGTCGTCTCCCCCATCCGGATCCCGAGCGTCGTCTCCAGATGCCGGATCAACCGCTCGGACCCGCGCAGCGCGCAGGTGAGATTCTGGCAGACGTAGATCAGGTGTGTGCCCACCGGCTCCAGGTGCAGCATGTCGTAGAAACTGGCCACGCTCATGACATCCGCGGGGCTGAGCCCGAGATACTCGGCCACCCAGGCCACGGCCTCCGGTGACAGATACCCCACCTCGGCCTGGACCTCGTGGAGGAGCGGGATCAGCGCCGACCGTTTTTCGGGGTAGCGCGCCACCAATTCGTCGAATTGTTGCCGTTTCGTCTCGGAGATCATCCGATGCCCAGACTCCCTAACCGCAATGCGCCACAACCGTCAAAGCCCCTTGGCCACAAAACGCACAAGAGGCACAGACAGCACAGAGTTTACGGAGAGCTATGACTCGCGGTCTTGACCACGTCTTGTGCATCTTGTGCCTCTTGTGGCCACTCGGCCCGTTCACCGGTCGATTTCCCCCAGCACGATATCCAGCGAGCCAATGACGGCGATGACGTCAGCCACCAGCCGCCCCTCTACCATCCGAGGGAGCGCCTGGAGGTTCACGAAAGACGGCGCCCGGTAGTGGACCCGGTACGGGCGATTGGACCCGTCGCTCACCAGATACACCCCCAACTCTCCCTTGGGGGATTCGATGGTTTGGTACACCTCCCCCGCGGGCACCGTGAAGCCCTCCGAGTAGAGCTTGAAGTGGTGGATCAGCGCCTCCATGGACGTCTTGAGGAGTCGCTTCGGGGGCGGGATCAGTTTCGGGTCTGCCACGTTGATGGGGCCCGGCGCGAGACGCTGCAGGGCCTGGATGGCAATCCGATGGCTCTGTCGCATCTCCGCAACCCGGATGATGTACCGCTCGTAGACGTCGCCGACCTTCCCGATCGGGACGTCGAATTGATATCGCTCGTAGCCGCAGTATGGGTGCGCCTTGCGCACGTCGTAGGCCACGCCACACGCACGGAGTGCCGGGCCGCTCACGCCCAGCGCGACGGCGTCCGCCGCCCGGATGGTGCCGATCCCCACGGTGCGTTGCCGCCACAGGGGGTTCTGGGTCAGGAGCGCCTCGTACTCCGCCACCCGGGACGGGAACGTCGTCAGGAACGCCTGGACCTTCGCTTCGAAACCGGGCGGCAGGTCTGCCAGCAGTCCCCCGACCCGGAAGTAGCTGGACATCAGCCGCTGACCGCTCACCGCCTCGTACATATCCAGGATCTGCTCCCGCTCGCGGAAACAATAGAGGAACACCGACATGGCGCCGACGTCCATGGCGTGGGTCCCCAGCCAGACCAGGTGGCTCTTGATCCGGGTGAGTTCCGTCAAGAGGACGCGGATGGTCTGGGCCCGCTCCGGCGGCTCGATCCCGAGCGCCTTCTCGATCGCCAGGACGTAGGCCAGGTTGTTGGAGAGGGGCGCCAGGTAGTCCAGGCGATCGGTGAGGGGAATCCCCTGTTGGTAGCGCTTGCTCTCCAGTCCCTTCTCGATCCCGGTGTGGAGGTAGCCGATGTGCGGTTCGCACCGCACCACCACCTCGCCGTCCAGTTCCAGGACGAGGCGCAGCACCCCGTGCGTCGAGGGGTGCTGTGGACCCATGTTCAGGGTCATGGTGCGGGCCACGGTCATGCCGGCTCCTCTTCCCACCACTTGGGGGAGGCCTCCACGGGATAGTCTTTCCGCAGGGGATGCCCCTCCCAGTCGTCGGGCATCAGGATGCGCCGGAGATCCGGGTGGCCCTCGAACAGCACGCCGAAGAGATCGAAGATTTCGCGCTCGTGCCAGTTGGCGCTCTCCCAGACCCCGATCACGCTGGGCACGGCCTCTCCCTCGTGGACCCGGACCTTCAGCCGCACGCGCCGCTTGAACTGGATCGAGTAGAGGTGATAGACCACCTCGAAGCGCGGCGAATTCTCGGGAAGGCGGAGCCGGTCCACGCCGGTCACCGAGGACAGGAAATCGAAGGCCAGGTCGGCGTCGTCTTTGAGGTAGCGGCATACGCGGACGAGGTCCTGCACCCCGAGGAGGATGGTGATCTCGTGACGCGAGACCCGCACGTCCCGCAGCGCGTCGCCGAACTGTTCGCGCAGGCGCTGGAGGACCAACCCCTCGCCGGCCGGCTCGGCTTTCGACTCTCGGTCCTCCGGCCCCTCGCCCGTCACTCCCATTCCAGCCCGCCCTTCTTCCAGGCGTAGAAATAGCCGACCAGCAGGATCACCAGGAACGTCCCCATCGCCATCAGGCCGAATACCTTGAGTTCGTGGAACACGACCGCCCAGGGATAGAGAAAGACGATCTCCATGTCGAAGATGATGAACAGCATCGCGACCAGATAGAACTTCACCGAGAATCGCTGCCGTGCGGTTCCCACCGGCACGATGCCGCACTCGTAGGGCGAAAGCTTCTCCGGGTTGGGCCGCCGTGGGCCGAGGACGAACGACAGGAGGATGTTCCCGGCGGCGAAGAGTGACGCCAGGAGGACGAGGATGCCGATCGGTACGTAGTCCATCAGCATGGCGTGGAGTCCCGAGGAGTCGATCTATTCGGGAGGTGTGTCACGGCATGTGAACCTTGGCACATTCCCCGACAAAAATCGGGGGATCCCGGAGTCGCGCCCGGGATCCCCCGTGTTGCCTAGCCGCCGAACGGCTTCACGAAGAAGATGATCAGCGCGATGAGAAGCACGTAGATGGCCAGCGATTCGATCAATGCCAGACCGATGATCATGGCGACCTGAATGCGAGGGGCCGCATTCGGCTGCCGCGCGATGCCGTCCAGCGCCGCGCTGATGGCCCGGCCTTGCGCCAGCGCCGCGACGGCCGAGGCGATTGCCATGGCGAATCCGCCCGTGATGATGCTGACCGCTCCGACCGACAGTCCGCCGCCGGCCTGCGCCGCGCCCTCCGCCGCCCAGGCCGAACCTGCCGCCAAGAAGAACATGGCCGTCGTCAGCACGCCTATCCGTCCGCCCAGTACGCCCATCCGGTCCCTCCTTTCTGCCTGTTTAGGGAATGATTAGGATTGGTCCTTGGAAATTGGTCATTAGGGGCCGTTACGAAATAGCCTATACATCTCTTTCTATTTCGTTACGGCTCCTTATGCCGTTTCGGAATGTCTCCGCTCAACGTATTCTTTGACAACGGCTTAGCTCCGGATTATTCACGAGCCCTTCGTGAATTATCCGCGCTAGTGGTGTTCCTCCCCGTGTCCTTCTTCCACTGCGCCGGCGATATAGACCATGGTCAGCATGATGAAGACGAAGGTCTGGACCGCGGCCGTGAACAGGCTGAGTGGCAGCATGACCCCCAGCCAGATGAGGTACGGCATGACCAACCAGGACAAACCGAGGAGAATGGTGACGACGCTCTCCTCGCCGAAGATGTTCCCAAACAACCGGATGGAGAGCGACACCGGCCGCGCCAGGTGGCCGATGAACTCGATCGGGAACATCAGGGGGGCGAGCCACCAGATCGGACCGCAGAAGTGCTTCAAGTAGTTCAGCAGGCCGTGTTTTTTGATGCCGAAATAGTTGTAGGCCAGAAACACGGTCACGGCCAGGGCGATGGTGGTATTCCAGTTCGCGGTGGGCGGCTGGAGTCCCGGGATGTTTGCCAGCAGGTTGCTGGTGAGGATGAACAGCCCTGCGGTGCCCACGAGGGGAAGAAACTGTCGGCCTTGCCGGCCGATCATCTGCTCCAGCAGCCCGTGGAATCCCTCGACCACGACCTCGGCCAGATTCTGGAGGGGGCCCGGCACCGCCCGAAGACTGCGACCGACCAGGAAACCGAACACAACGAGGATGGCCATCACCACCCACGTGAACGTGACGTGCGGTGGCATCCATTCGCCTGGGACCCCGAGGAACGCAAGGAAATTCGGCAACTGGATCGCCGGCGTGTGATGCAGACCCACGTGGCGTGAGGAAAAGAAGAACCCTACCAGGAGGTTCGCGACAACCAACCCCGCCAGCACCAGCCAGACGCCCTTACCGCCGGAAGGCTTCTCGTTCGCCTCGGTTGCCATGGATGAGGAATCCGCTGTTAGGAGCCGTTACGAAATGGCGTTCCCGAAATTTCCCCGCTCAAGTTATGCCAAGTTATTCTTTGACAACGGCTTAGAGTCATCTGCATAGAGATGGTAACGCGGCGCTCCGGATCATGGGCGGGTCCGTCCGATCAGCCCGACATCCCGGAACAGGTTCAGGAACCCGGCCGCGATTCCGAACAGCGTGAACAGCATTGTAAGCCACGGCCCGGTGCCAAGCCACCGGTCCAGGCCGTAGCCGATCAACAACCCGATGGCGGTCGCGGCGACCAGCGCGATGCCGATCGTGCTCAGCCGGGCAAGCTGCCTCAGGACCGACGGTTCATCGTCAGGCACGGGCCGTTCCCCGCCGCACGAGCGCCTCGGCGGCCAAAAACGTACCTTTTCTAGCCCTATAGCCTGGCCGTGTCAAGCAACTTCCCGGCGGGTGCCTGACAGGGGGGCACGCCCGATGGCGCCAGTCCTGTTGACGCCGATCCTTGACATCTTCCGGCCGTTTGCGTAGGCTGCACCGCAGCGTCGGCGAGACCTTCGCCGGAGCGGTTGCTGAGATGATCCCGCAAAGGGACAGACACGGTGCCGTACCAATAGAGTGAGGTTGCGATGACTGACGATGTCAAGACAATGCATCACATGATCCTCGTCTGGAACGCCTTTGCCACTCCCCCTGTCATCCCACCCCAGATGCTGCGGAACCTCGGGGACTACCTGGCAAATTTCCTCAAGTCGAACGACGGGGAGCAGTACCTGCGCACACTCGGATACGTGCGGGCCGGCGCCCCGGGCAAACCGGTCTGACGCCGGGCCGCTCGTCATTCCACCCACCCCCGAACGTCCGTTGACCGCCGGGGCCCGGTCGGATAGCATCGGGCTCCCATGCGATTCATCAGCCGTCGATATGCCATTCTGGTCCTGGCGGGTCTGGCGGTAGGCGTGGCCCTGTTCGGGATCGCACACCTTCGGCGCGACGAGCGGCCGGCGGTTCCGCCTTCTCAAACCGGGGGCCGCGGGCGGATCCTGTACGAGACCCATTGCGCCATCTGCCATGGCCCCACCGGGAAGGGGGACGGCGCCGGCGCCAAGGTGATTCGCCAGTCGATGCGGGACTTCAGCAATCCAGTCGCGATGCGCGACGTGGAAGATCGGTTCCTCTTTGAGATCATCAAGAAGGGAAGCTCCCAGTTCGGCCGATCCAACGCCATGCCGTCCTGGGGGATGAAGCTCTCCGACGAGGAGATTCGCGCCGTCGTCGCCCATATTCGCACCCTGGCATCCGGAGCCACTGACGGAACCGGTCAGAGGAGGGAGACACCCTGAACCAGGCCGCGCTGTCTCGCCGATTGCTTCCGTTCGTCTACACACTGTTCTTCATCTCCGGCGCCACCGCGCTCATCTACGAGGTGGTGTGGGCCCGGATGCTCACCCAGATTTTCGGAAACACCACCCACGCCATCGCCACGGTGCTGTCCGCGTTCATGGGCGGCCTGGCGCTGGGCAGCTACGTCCTGGGCCGGCTGGCGGACACTCCGCGAAACGCCTTCCTGGTCTACGGGATCCTGGAGGGCGGCGTCGGCCTGTACGGCCTGGTGATCCCTGCGCTCTTCGCGCTCACCCAGTATGCCTACAGCAGGCTGTACGGGCTGGCCGAGACGTCCTTCACCTTCTTCAGCCTGGTGCTCTTCTGCCTCTGTTTCGCGGTCATCCTGGTCCCGACGGCGCTGATGGGCGCCACCTTGCCCATGTTGAGCCGGTTCTGCGTCACCCAGTTCGCCTCGCTGGGCCGGCGCATCGGGCACCTCTACGCCATCAACACCCTGGGGGCGGTGCTGGGGTGCGCGCTCAGCGGGTTCTACTTGATCCCGGTGCTGGGTCTGCGCGGGAGCGCCCGGCTGGCGGCCGTCTTGAACCTCTGCATCGCGGCCCTGGTCATCCTTGCGGTGTTCTGGCTCCGGGGCGGCGACCCCGTCGCAGAGGAGGTCGAGGCGGGCCCCGCGGACGGCCCGGCGCCCGCCGGATCTCGATCGTTCCTGGACATCGCGCTCCTCTCGGCCTTCGCTCTCTCGGGGGCAGCCGCCATGGTGTACGAGAACGCCTGGACGCGGGCGCTGACCCTGGTCATCGGGATGTCCACCTACTCCTTCACCGTCATGCTCACCACGTTCCTGGTTGGCCTGGGGCTGGGGAGCCTCCTCTATGCCCGCTGGTGGGGGACCCGGGACGTGGGCGTGGCGGGATTCGGCCTGCTCCAGCTCCTCATCGCCCTGTCGGCGCTGGCTACCGTCCCGCTCTTCGAGCGGCTTCCCTTCCTGTTTCTTCGCCTGCGCCACGGCTTCGGCGACTCGTTCCAGCAGTTCCTCATCATCCAGGTCGTCCTCTCCGCCCTGGTCATGATCGTGCCCACGCTGCTCCTGGGAACGACCTTTCCGGTCGTGGCCCGAATCTACACCCAGAGCCTGTACCGGATCGGGAGCAGCATCGGCACCGCCTACGCCAGCAACACCCTCGGGGCCATCGTGGGGGCCTTTCTCGGCGGCTTTGTCTTGATCCCGACCCTCGGCGTGCAGAACAGCATCGGCCTCGCCGTCACCATCAGCGCGGCCGCCGGGGTCCTGCTGGTCGTCCTCGATTCCCGGGTTCGCACCGGACGCCGACTCGTGACCGCGGGGGTCATGTTCGCCGTCGCCATCGCGGCGGTCTTGTCCTTCCGGACCTGGGACAAGCGGATCATGACCAGCGGCGTCACGATCTACGCCCACAACTATTCCACGCTCCCCACCGACGCCCTGCGGCGCGAGTGGATGGAGCGGGACGACCTGGTCTATTACCGCGAAGGCCTGACCGCGACCATCAGTGTCCACCGCTCCGCCGGCTCCAACTACCTGTACGAAAAAACCAACGGCAAGGTGGATGCGTCGGTCGGCGACGCGCCGACCCAGCTCATGGTGGGATACCTGCCCATGCTCCTGAATCCCGGGGCGAAGACGGTCTTGGTGATCGGGATGGGGAGCGGGATGACCGCCAAGGCGGCCGCGGCGTTCCCGGTGGAGCGCCTGGAGGTGGCGGAGATCGAGCCGGCGGTGATCGAGAGCGCCCGCTTCTTCGCCGACAAGAACGGACGGATCCACGACGACCCTCGCGTCCGGTTCGTCCACGCCGACGGTCGGAACTATCTCCTGGCGGCTCGCAGGCGGTACGACGTCATCATCTCGGAGCCCTCGAATCCGTGGATTGCCGGGATCGGCAACCTGTTCACCCGGGAGTACTACCAGGAAGCGCTGTCGAAGCTCGCCGAGGGCGGGGTCTTCGGCCAGTGGATGCAGACTTACGGGATGGCCCCCGAGGACCTGCGGATGGTGTATCGGACGTTTGCTGACGTGTTCCCCGACGTGTCGCTCTGGTCCGTCAACGACAGCGACATGCTGCTCATCGGGACGGCCCGGCCGCAGCGGCTGCGCCGCGCCGACCTGCACGCGGCCATGGCCGCACACCCGGTCGCCCGGAAGGACCTGCGCGAGTTAGGGTTTGTGGATGGCTACGGCCTGCTGGCCATGTATCTGATGCCCAAGGCGGCCCTGCTCAAGATGGCGGGCGACGCGGAGTACAACCTGGATGACTTCCCGCGGTTGGAGTTCCTGGCTCCGCGCAACCTGGGGCGAGACACCACCACGCTGAACGCTCGCCTGACCCGGACCTTTGCGGTTCCCCCCGTTGTCGAGGACGCCGACGTGGAGCGGGACCCCGACGGGCGACTGGCGTTGGCTCTGGCACACGGATACCGGGCGGTGCGCGACCGGGCGCGAGCCCGCGAGTGGGTCGATCGGGCGTTGCAGCGATTGCCCATGGATGCGGAGGCGCACGTGCTGCGGGCGCGCCTCGCGGCCGAGGACAGCCAGTACCATGCGGCCGCAGAGGATCTGTTGCGCGCGGTGGGCGGACCGGTCCGATTGCCGGATGAGGCGATCGAGGTGGCGAAGACCCTGGAAGCGGGCGAGGCCGTTCGCGTCCTGCGGAGAATCAGCCAGCAAGATCCCCGACTGGTGGAGGCGCAGGTGGCGCTGGCAGATGCGTTGCAGCAGGCAGGCCAATACCACGAGGCTGAGGCCGAATACCGCGATCTCGTCCGCGGCCTTCCCACAGACCCGCGGGTGCATTTTGGTCTCGGACGTGTGCTGTTGTCCCTGGGCGACTACGCTGCGGCCCTGGACGCGCTCGATGCCGCCGCCAAACTGGGCGAGATCAGCGGGGAGCTCCACGCGCGGCGCGGCGAGACGCTCATCCGCCTCCAGCGGTATCGGGACGCCGCGGCGGCGTACCGCCAGGCCCTCCGGACCAACGTGGAGAACATCACCTGGCGCCTGAATCTGGGGATCTCGCTGGCGGCGTCCGGGCCGGACGGGCGCGCAGAGGCGGAGCAGCGGCTCCGCGAGGTCCTGGCGATGGATTCCGCCAACACCCGTGCCTGGGAGGAGCTGCATGAACTGGGAGCGCGGTTCTAGTGAAGCCAGGGGACAATTTTAAACCGAGAACCGACAACCGAGAACCGATCAATGACGGACCTGGTTGACCGGTTTCCTATTGTCGGTTGTCGGTTTTACATTGGCTTTTCTCCTTTCGGGGCCGGAACGGGGTACCCGCTCCTCACGCGAGGCTGTTATGATTTCTGAATCCATGGAAGCCTATCTCCGCAGCCGACTCAAGGTCGAGCTGCTCAAGCTGGACCGGCTACGGGCCACGGCGGTCTTCCCCCCCGACCTCCAGGGTCCCCCAGAGGCCGGGCACGGCGGCGGCGCGGCCGCTCTCCTGTTCGAGATGGTCCGGATGGTCGTCGGTGAGCGGGGTGGCGAGGCGGTGCTGCCTCGCCCGGTTCGGGTCGAGGTCGTGCTCCACCGCGAGATCCCGCTGGACACGCCACTTAGGGCCGAGGTGACACCGGAGGGCGGTGCCTGGTACAGCCGCATCGTTCGGTACGACCGGCCGATCGTGGAAGCGTGGATTCGCCCCGCGGCGGGTCCGCTGGCGGCTTTCTCGGAGGACCTCCGTCGCCTCTGGGACGGCGCGCGCGAGGAGGCGTTCACGGTTCCGGGTTACGAGTTCTGCTTGGGGTGCGGGTTCCGGAACCCCCGGGGCGCCCAGGTCCGTTTCGAGTGCGACGACCAGTTCGTGTGGAAATGGCTTGAGCCCCAGCCGCACTTCCGCTGTGAGGATGGCAGCCTCTTCCCCGGCTACCACATCGTCGTCGGAGACGAGCTGGGCTGGTGGATGGGAGCGCTACGGCAGGGGGAATGCGGATTGTCGAGCAAACTGGCCGTGACGCTGGGAGAGGCGGTCCCGCACGGCACGCGGCTCTTGGCGGTCGGGCCTCGAGCGTCCGTGCGGACGACGGACCCGAAAGGCCGGTTTTGGCAGACCCAGGCGCTGATCGTCACGGCCGATTGGAAGCCGGTCGCCGCCGCCGAGGTCGAGTTCGCCGGCAGCCGCGCCTTCACCAAGGTCATGCTGCCGCGATTCGTCGTTGGCCGGGACTCGGGATCCCTGCACCGCGCCTTCCCGCGCTACAAGGACTCCCTGACCGAGAAGGCATAAACCGAGACATTTCGCCACAAAACGCACAAGAGGCACAAGGAGTCATTTTCCACCGCGCGCTGGATTACCGGTGATGCGCCGGCATTGCTCCCAGGAAGCGCTTGGTGTCAATGTTACGCCGCCAACTCCTTCAAGACGTTGGGATGCTTGGCTGCCACCTTCAGCAGTGTGGCCGCGGCCCCCGAGGGGGTCTTTCGCCCCTGTTCCCACTCCTGCAGCGTCCGGACCGAGACACCCAGGAGCCCGGCAAATGCCGCCTGCGACAGGCCCGTCACCGCCCGCGCTCGCGCAACCAGCGCTCGCTCCGCGGGAATGATGTGGTCCTTCTCAACCGTCCCGTCGCGCCGGAAGATGACACGTCGAATGGAGCCGTCCCGCCGGGGCAAGAACTTCGTCTTCCGCGCCCATCCGGCGCGTTTCATCTCGCGCAGACCCCGCATCAGCTCTGCGTTCAGGTCTCGCGTCTTCTCCCAGTTCGTCAATTCCTTCTCTGACAGCTTACCCACGGTCGAAGTCCTCCTTGATGCGCCTGAGAAGCCTCGGATCGATATCTTCGCGGACGTTCTTAGCGTACATCGTCACCAGCACGATCTGCCCGGTAGCAAGCCGTAAGAAGTAGATCACCCGCGTGCCTCCCCGCCTGCCTCGACCTGCCGCACCCCATCGCAATTTCCGGCAGCCCCCGGAGCGTGGAATAACCTCCCCCGCACTCGGATGCTCGGCCAGATGATGCTGGAGGGCCATGAACTCGTCGTCGTCCAGATACTTATCCCGAACGGCGGCGAAAGAGGGCAACTCGATAAAGCTGAGCATGACATTATATACGCCAAAGACGTATATATGTCAAGGTGTGTGAACGTGTGATGCGGAGGAAGCGGCGTGTGGCCGGATGCCCTGTCGGCTCTCCAGGGCTTCACCAAGACGCTGCATCTCACGGACGATGGGCCATGGGCAGGGCGAAACCATCCCCCTGTCCGGACCCTTTTGCTATTTCGAAGCCACGCGCGCATCCCCCCGAATCTACCAGCCCACTGGTCGGTGAAGATTCAGCGGGTCCCCTCGAATGGGCGAGATTCCATTGCTTCTCACTGTCCGTGCTCACCATGTCATTTCAGTTGGTTACGCTCTTTCGGGCCCGCAGCACTTCGATCCCGGGGAAGAACCCTGTTCTCCTTGGTAACCTTGGCATCTTGGCGGTTGGACAATGTCGGATTGGGGTTAGAACAGCTCACCGCGATTCGATCTTCGGTGTTCCCGCACATCGCGAACCACGAAGAACGTCGTCGTCAGGACCAACCCCTTGATGAACCCGCGCAGGAACCCCGCCACAAGTGTGTAGAGAATGCTGTCGTTCTCCCCAGAGGTCTTCATCGCTGCCGTCTCCTTCTGACGCCCATGAGATAGTCCCTGGAATCCCGCCCGTCCTGGCATCACAGGGCCACGATCTCGTCCGCCTCACCGATGTGCTCGAAGTCTATCCACCTCCCCGACGCCACCTGGCCCGCTCGGGACCACGATCCGGCGCAGGGGCAAGGTGCCCACTTCCTCGCTCCGGAAGCTCGCCGTCACGCGGAGGTCCCAGCCCGGGAGGCACGCCGGGAGGGCCTGCTGGAGCAGGTAGTGCTGGTGGCTCGGGAAATCCTGATGCACGGTGCAGAGCTCCGGCACGGGGCATGCGAAGAACTCCTGCTCCAGGGTGCCGGCCGGGCTGTAGGTGTTCTGCCACCGATAGAAGGCCTGGGCGACCTCAAGCAGGCCGGTCCAGGGGGAGCCGTCCCCGTTACCGCCGAAGCCCTTCGTCGTGGGACGATCGTGGAGTTCCGCTCGGACTGCCATGGCGCGCCTCCTGGTGAGTGGGTTGACGACGCGCCCAGGGTACCGTCGCCCTGTGGCATCCGAGGTCACACAAAGTGCGACGGCCCGCAAACTGTTGTCGGCGTCAGAGTCTCAAACGGCAGGCAGGGTGTGGGGTTGAAGTCCTGAGGCAGGGGCACCCGGAACGTGTCAGCCGCCGCTCGGCCACAAAGGTGTGCGCCTTCGTAGCCGCCATCTCGGCACGTCGCGACTCGGCCGCGCCTATTTCACTTGGGGCTCCAGCACCCGGATGTTGTGGACGGCTGCGGGGGCCTTGGGGTCCTGCGGCGCCGATTGGTGGAACAGCCGGAATTGTTCCAGGGCGCGCTGGAGTAGGGCGTGCTTTTCCTCCACGCGGCTGAGTTGCGCCTGCTGTATGTACGCCACGCCGAGGTAGTAGTGCGCGTCCGCCTGCCCCGGCCGGAGCTCGGCGGCTTTGCGGTACGCGGTCACTTTTTCATCCACCAGCACCCGGATCTTTTCTCCCACGATCACGCCCAGATTGTAGTGCCCATCCGCGTCGTCCGGCCGCAGCTCGACGGTCCGCCGGAAAGCGTCCAGGGCGGCATCCAGGTTGCCGGCGTCCGTATAGGCCAAGCCGAGCTGGAACTGGACCGCCGGGTCCGTGGGCGCGAGTCGTGCCGCCTCTTTGAGGTGAGTGACGGCGAGGTCCGGCTGTCGCTCCCGACGATAGAGGTCTCCCAGGGCGAGCTGCAACTGGGGGTCGTCGCCTTTCTTCGGTAAGACCTGCGACATTTCCGCGATGGCCTTGGCGTTGTCTCCCTGTGCGCGGAAGGCCAGCCCGAGCCCGAGGCGTGCCTCCAGGTGGTCCGGCTGGAGCTCGAGCACCTTGCTGAAGGCCTCGGCCGCTTGCCCGGGCTGACGGAGGTCGAGCAACGTGATGCCCAGGTTGTGATGAGCCTCGACCAGATTGGGGTCCAGCCGGATCGCCTGCCGGAACTGGTAGAGGGCGTGCTCCAGGTCTCGCCGCGCCAGCGCGCCGACGCCGGCGTTGTAGCGCTGCACCGCCTCTTGCGTCCGCACATCCTTCGGGGGCTCAGCCGCCGGAGCGGCGGCTGCCAGGGCCAGGCCGAGCACCAGCGGCAGCACCCAATGCCTCATGGCGTCCCTCGCTCCCCCGCCCCCTGGGCGGGCCGGGGCGACCGGGCGAAGGCCGCCTCTGCCGCCAGGATGGGCGCGTCCTCGCGGAGCGCGAGGGCGATGGCGTCGCTGGGGCGGGCATCCAGGACCAGTTCTTGCCCCTGGACGTCCAGGACCAGGCTCGCGAAGTACGTGTTCTCGCGGATGCCCGTGATCGCGACGCGTTTCACCTTGGCCTTGAGGCGGTGCAGCGCCTCCAGCATCAGGTCGTGGGTGTACGGTCGGGGCGGTCGCACCCCTTGCAGGGGGAGGGCGATCGCCTGGGCCTCGAACGGGCCGATGAACATGGCGAGCTCCCGCTTGTCCTGTTTGCCCCGCAGGAACACCATGGGGGCGCCGGACTGCGGGTCCGCCTGGACGCCCATGACCTCCATCTCGTAGGTCGCGTTTTCCGACGGCGGCCGCTCCGCTGCCGGCGCCATGGAGGCGGCCATCATCACCGTCACCGTGGCGAGAACCGCCCGCATCGCCTGTCCGCATCGCATGGATCTTCCCCTTCGGGTCCGCTCAAAAGAACTTGACCAGGACCCGCTCCCCCTTTTCCACCAGATCGACGTTGGCCGGAATCTCGATATACCCCTCGGCATCGGCCATGGACGTGATCGACCCCGATTCTTTGAAGGCGGGCGCCACCTCGCCACCCTCGATGCGGACCGGAAGGTACTGATGGCGGCCGGTCGTCGAGGTGTAGCGTCTCGCCATGGGGAGCTCGATGCCCCCGGTCCTCGGTTCCGGAAGATGCGCCAGCCTGCGAAGCGCCGGCGCCAGCAGACCGTACCCGTTGGTGAGACACGAGGTCGGGTAGCCCGGCATCCCCAGAACGAGCGTTCCCTCGATGACGCCGCACAGCGTCGGCTTCCCCGGTTTCACTGCGATGCCGTGGAACTTCACCTCCCCCAGCGATTCCACCGCCTCCACCATCACGTCCCGCTCGCCGACCGAGCTTCCCCCCGACAGGACCACCAGGTCACATGCCAGCGCCTCCCGCAGGGTCCGGCGTACGTCCTCCAGCGTGTCCCGCATGATCGGGAACAGCCGGGGAAGGCCGCCCACGGCCTGGATCAGGGATGCCAGGGTGTAGGAGTTGATGTCGTAGATCTTGCCGGGGACGAGCGGCTCTCCCGGCGCGACGATTTCGTTTCCCGAGGGGACGACCGCGACGGTCGGCTTCGCCACCACCGCGACCTGGATGAGTCCCAGGGCGGCCAAGACGCCGATCTTGCTCGGGTCCAGCCGCGTCCCGGCGGCCAGGACCTCGTGGCCGGCCCGGATGTCCCTCCCCTGGGGCGAGATGTTCTGACGCGGATAGACCGGCTGATAGATCTTCACCAGACCCACGTCTCCCGTGAGTTCGGTATCCTCGACCTGCACGACGGCATCGGCGCCGGCCGGAACGGGTGCGCCCGTGGCCACCTGGATGCATGCCCCCGGCTCGACCGTGCTGGCGGCGATGTCGGCCGCGTGCACGACCTCCAGCAGGCGCAGCTGGGCGGGATTGAAATTGCCGGCTCCGAACGTGTCCTGGGCGATCACGGCGTAGCCGTCCATGGCGGCCCGTGCAAAAGGCGGGACGTCGGCGGTTGCCACGACCCGTTCCGCCAGGACGCGACCGGACGCCTCCAGCAGCCCGACCCGCTCGGTCCGGGCGATCGGCTGGACGTTCTCCATCAGGATCCGCATTCCCTCCTCGAGGGAGATCAGCGCCTTCATGGGTTTCATGGCCATGTCGGGACTCCACAGACAGAAATGCCCCGGGCGGTGACGCCTGGGGCGGAATCGGTCGGCGCCAGACCCCGCTCGCCCTCAGGACGTCCGGGGTCTGGCGAATCCGCGGCGGCTACTGGGGATTGATGCAGCGGACCAGCCGCCACCCATTCATCAGATTGACCCGGTGCATTTGCTCCGGTGCCAGGGCCACGCGTTCCAGCAGCGGCATCAACTTCAACTCGGTGTCGAAGCCGATCTTGGTGCAGACCGGCGCCAGGATCTTCTCGAACATCCCGATGATCGGGTTCTCGCTCTTGAAGTGGTTGAGGATCACCAGGTGGCCGCTCGGCTTGCAGACCCGCCGCATCTCCAGGAGCGTCTTGACCGGGTCCGGCACGGCGCTGATGACATAGGTGGCGATGACCCGATCGAAGCTGTTATCCGGAAATTCCAGCCGGGAGCCATCCATCACCATCAGCTTGGCGTGATGCATCCCGAGGGTCCGGACCCGCTCCTCGGCCTTCCGGAGCATCCCTTCCGAGATATCCACCCCCGTCACATCGCAATCCCGAGGATACAGCGGAAGGTTGAGCCCGGTTCCGACACCGACCTCCAGAATGCGATCGCCCGGCTTGGCCTCCAAGATCTTGATGGCGGCCACCCGTCCCGGATAAAAAACCTTATCGAAGAGGAAATCGTAAACCGGCGACAGGATGGCGTAGGCCCGTTCTATCGTCTTGTAGTCCATCATTCTGCGTTACCTGTCTCCTTGTTACGCGGTGAAGTCATTCCCCCGGAGGTTTCCGGAGGCCTAGATAGTCACGCCGGGGGATTATATCCAAATACGCCCGCGCGCAACAGGTTTTTTTCCCCGAACCGCACCGGGAGCCTCGCCGGACGCCCCTGGTAGTCCCGGTACAAGAGATAGCCGCGGTCTCGGCCGAACTCGAAAAGCCGACGAGTCAGGTCCACATCGGCCTTGCAGTACTCGATGACCTTGTCCCGCTCCCCCGCTTTCCACCACGCCAGGCTCTGCAGGCCGTCGGCCGATTTCGGCGCCCCCAGCGTCTCCTGGGCCAGATGGTTCAGGCTCAGACGAAAGCCGAGGGTGGCGTGGATCTCTTCCAGCAAGTCCAACGTGGGCAGCGCCGCGTAGTCCAGTGCGCGGTAGCCGCGCAGGACGGAGTAGTCGAATCGGCGTATGTTGAAGCCGATGATGAGCGCCGCGGCGGCGAGATCATCCAGGAGCTCCTCGACCCGGTTCTCGGGATAGACCCGCACCTCGCCGGTGGCAAGGTCCTGGGTCACGGCCACCGCCAACCCCATCCGATCGGCGTGGTCCCAGCCGCCGACCTCGTCGGCGCTCCGCTGCGTTTCGACGTCCAGCACCAGGGCGCGGGGCGCCGCGGGGAGCGAGGTCCGTGCCGGCGGCCCTGTCGGCCGCGCCGAGGCGGTCGCGGCGGGGAGCATCCCGACGGAGACCGTTTGGATCGCCGCCGGGACCTCGATCAGCCCAAGCAGCCCTTCCAGGGTGAGGATCGCCGCGGCCTTGTCCAGGGGCTTGTTTCCCGATCCGCACTTGGGCGAGTGGACGCACGAGGGGCACCCCGTTTCGCACGGGCAGTCCCGGAGGAGCGCGAGCGTGTCGGCCAACAGATCCTCCAGGACGCGGTAGCACCGCTCCGCCAGGCCGATCCCCTCCGGATAGCCGTCGTAGATGAAGATGGCCGGCCGCCCGACCTGCGGATGAAAGGTGTGCGAGATGCCGCCCACGTCACCGCGGTCGCACAGGGCGAAGAGCGGGAATAGGCTAATCGCAGCATGCTCGATGGCGTGGATGCCTCCCATGAAATGAAGCCCGCCGGGCGGCGCCTGCTTCACGTAATCCCGGATCGCCTCGGGCACCTCGAACCACAGCCCCTGGGTCTCGAAAGTGTGCGGCGGCAGGTCCAGCGGGTAGCTCCCGATCCGGTCCTGACCGAAGATCCGGCGCTTCTCGTACCCGGTGATCCGCTCGGTCACCTTCAGGCGCCCGAGTCGCGCCACGGTCCGCTTGACCTCTCGTACCTCCTGACACTGCAGGATCTCGGTCTCTTTCTCGCCGGAGGTCTGGGTGTAGTAGTCCACTTCCACGGGCCGCGCCTGCACCTTCCGCTGGGCCAGGTCGAGGCCCGTCACCTCGAACTGCTGGCCCTGGTGCAGGTACACGGCGCCGGGATGACATTCGTGGATGGCCCGAAAGCCGTCCACGCTGCCGATGGTCTTTCCCGCCGGGTTCAGGATGGCGAACGACTCTCCCACCGAGCGGATGCTGATCTCCCGCGCCGGGTTGCGCCGGCGCGCGTACCACTCGGTCCCGTCGGCGCTCTGGACCAGCCGATGGTCGGCGGCTAATTCGCGAATCCGGTGGGCCAGCTCCTCCCCGTAGATGGCCGCATCGGCCGGCCGCAATGGCAGCTCGGCGGCGGCGGCCACCAGGTGGTCCCGCAGGATCCGGCGATTGCCGGGATCGATGACCGCCGCCTCGGGTCGCCGGACGAAGAAGTCCTCGGGGTGGCGCATGAAATACTGGTCCAGCGCGTCGGGGAGCGCGATGAGGATGATCAGCGCCTCTTGGCCCGCCCGCCCCACCCGGCCGCCGCGTTGCCAGGTGCTGGCGATGCTGCCCGGATACCCCACCAGGAGGCACGCGTCCAGGCCGCCGATGTCGATGCCCAGCTCCAGCGCCGAAGTGGAGACCACTCCCAGGAGACGTTCCTGGACGAGGCCCTGCTCGATCGCGCGTCGCTCCTCGGGGCGGTAACCCGCCCGATACGCCCGCACCGAGGAGGCGACCTGCGGCGCCGCCTGGTGCACCCACATCGTGATCAGTTCGGCGATCTTCCGCGCCTTGGCGAAGGCGATGGTCTTGTAGCCGGCCTGGATGCAGGCCAGGAGGAGGTCCGTGGCCTCTCCGTACGGGCTGCCGGTCGGGTTCACGAAGACGAATCGCTTCCCCCGGGCGGGGGAGCCATCCGTGTCCACCAGCGTGAATTCTCGGCCGACAAGCCCGCGGGCGAAATCGGCCGGATTGCTGATCGTCGCGGAGGAGGCCACGAAGCTCGGGCGGCTTCCATAGAAGGCTGCCACGCGGTGCAGTCGCCGCAGGACGTGGGCAATGTGCGAGCCGAAGATCCCTTTATAGGTATGCAACTCATCCAGGACGACGAACCGCAGTTGCTCCCAGAACGGTTTCCAGGCTCCGTGGTGCGGGAGAAGCGACAGGTGCAGGAGATCGGGGTTGCTGATGAGAATCTGGGGCGGATCGGCCTTGAGTTGCGCCCGGCGGTTGGCCGGTGTGTCTCCGTCCAGGATCTCGGCCCGGATGCCGGACCCGCGCGGGAGGAGCTGCCGGAGGGACTTGAGCTGGTCCTGCTCGAGCGCCTTGGTGGGAAACAAGAAGAGGGCGCGGGCCTCGGGGTGGCAGAGCAGGTGCTCCAGGACGGGAAGCTGATACGCCAGACTCTTCCCGGATGCCGTCCCGGTGACGACCAGGACGTCCCGGCCGGCGCGGGCGAGAGACACGGCGTCGACCTGGTGGGTGTAGAGCCGTTCGATGCCGACTTGCTGCAGAGCCTGCCGCAGTGGCTCGGGGAGCGGGGGCGCCAGGTCGGCAAAACGCGCCGTCCGGGCGGGGATCTCCTGGATGTGGACGAGGTGGCCGCGGGTCTGGCCGCGGCGTGCCAGCCCCTGGAGGAAACCTTCCAGGGCCGTGGTCGCGCCGGCGGCGGGAGCAACCCGGGCGGGCGGGCGGCTCACGCCCGCTCCAGCCTCACCCGCGCCCCAGAGGAGACCGCCCGAAAGGCCGTCGCGTCCCCGGACACCGTGCCGATGATGTTCACCGGACTGGCGGCGCGGGGCCGGTCATCGGTGCTGGCCGGCGTGCGGCCGAAGAAGATGCAGAAGGCCGTACCCGGCGGCCAGTAGCCCAACTCGCCCACGGCGACCAGGTCGCGGGCGTTTTTCTCCTGGGGGGCCTCCACCGGGATCGAGAAGTAGATTTCGTCTCCCCAGGTGTTGCCGCGAGCCTCGATGGGCAAGGCCTCCCAGATCTTCGTGGCAGTCGGCGAGTCGTTCAGGACCGCCGTGGCCTCGACCTTCCCCGCCGTGATGCGAATCGTGCGTTCCGTGGTCATGCGTCACTCCTGGTGATCGAGCGATGCCGCAAAATGTACCGCACTCAAGAGGAGGGGTCAAGTCGGGCCGCGCCCTGGCATTGCCGCTCGCACCTCCCGGGCGCGTTGTCCGCTCGCGCAGCGACCATGCGGTACTCGCCCCGAAAACACTCCTTCTTGATGACCCGATCCTCCGTCACGACCAGCCCCATCTTGTCGAGGAGGGAAAAGAAGTGCTCTTCGTAGGTCACCTGCCCGAAGTCGATCGTCGTGAAGTATTTCAGCCGCGGCTTGACGAATTCCAACCAGCGGGACCGCTCCCGAAACATCGTCTGGACGAAGAGGATCTCCCCGCGGGGGTTCAGCCAGGGCAGGACCCGCGCCAGCACCGATGGCTGATCGCCCATCAGCATGAAGCTCATGCTGAACAGGATGTAGTCAAAGTGGGGCGGCGTGGGCGGCGCGTAGTCCTCCACCGGCAACTCGTGCAGTTGAATGCGGTCCCGCAGTCCGTACGCGCCCACGAGCTGGTCGCAATGCGCGAGGTAACGAGGGTTGATGTCGAGGCCGACGATGCGGAGCTGTTGGTCGGCGATCGCCTGGTGATAGCGCTTGATCATCGCCCCATTGCCGATGCCCACATCCAGCACACGACTTCCTGGCCGGACATAGTCGAGGACGGTCCGGTAACAGCCATCCGTCACGTCCGCGACGATGAGCGAATAGAGGTAGCTCGTCCACATGGGTTCGTCACCAGGGGAAAACGACGTTCGGGGCGGACACGTTCCGCCTGACGAAGGGCACACTTCGCCCTCCGGTTGCGTCGCCGGAGGATGGCGCGGCCGACCGGGACGCTACCCCGGCTCGGAAGGCAAAGTCAAGGTGAAAGACCCGAGGCCTCTTCCGGCGCGCGGGAGCGGGCGCGTCCGGGCGCAATGTCCCGTCGGGGGCGCAAAGAAAAGAAAGCGCTCGACGCTGCCGGACACCATGGTACACTAGAGTCCAGCCGGAACGTCAGGCACCGGCCTGGAGGGCGCGGATGGAGTGCCCGTGGGAAACGGCCGAGGTCGGGTGCCCCGCGTGTGGGGAAATCATCGTCTTGCGGCCCGGTGTCGTCGAGATCTGGTGCCCGCGTTGCGAGGACGGGTACGAGGTCACGGAACGGCGGAGCCCGCGGGAACCGGAACGGACCGTGCTGGTCCTGTCCAAGAAGGGGGAGTCGACCGAGCGGGCATGATGTGGCTCGCGCGAGGTCGGTGATGATCGCCCCCGGCGCAACGCCGGGGGTTGGTGTTTACGGTTCCCCTGCGGCCATGGGCGCCAGCGCCGCATCGGCAGCGGAAGAGGTCTCGCGGGAGTGGCGCGTGCCGCGCTTCGATCTGACCGAGTTCCTGGCCAAGACCGGATTCAGCCTGCCGCGACTCGCCTCGTACCTGCGCGTTGCCCCCTCGTATCTGGAGGCGGTTCTGGCGCGGCAGGCGCGGCTCACGGCTCGGGATCAGGCGGCGTGCCGCCTCCTGTGGCGTCGACTGTTCCGGGGAAAGCAGATGGACCTCCCGTTCGCGGAGCCGATCGAGACCTTCACGCGACGGCATGCGCAGACGCTGGCGCGAGCGCGCGGCGCGGCAGCGGATGCCCCCTCGTCGTCTCGCGGCCGATCATCCCGCACGAGGATACCGCGGCGCGCCGACAAACGTGGCGCCGCCGCCACGGGTCCGACCGACAGGGCCGACGAGTAGCGTGCCGAGATCAGACACCCCGGCCCGCCCCAACCGAGAAAGGACGCCACGCATGACCGAGCGTCGCCCGCAGGCGCTGTGCATCGGGGACCTGACCGCGTCGCTGCCCATCATCCAGGGCGGCATGGGGGTCGGCGTGTCCTTGGCCGGGCTGGCCGCGGCGGTGGCCAACGCGGGCGGGATCGGGGTCATCGCCACGGCCGGGATCGGGATGATCGAGCCGGACCTGTTCCAGCATTTTGAGGCCGCCAACCTCCGGGCGCTCCGCAAGGAGATCCGGCGGGCGAAGGCCCTGAGCCCTCAGGGCATCCTGGGGGTCAATATCATGGTGGCCCTCTCGAACTTCGGGGAGCTCGTGACCACGGCGATTGCCGAGGGGATCGATGTCATCTTCTCGGGCGCCGGACTGCCTTTGGATCTCCCCCAGTATCTGCCGGGCGGCGGGCGGACGAAGCTGGTCCCGATCGTCTCCTCCGGCCGGGCGGCCCGGATCATCGCCAGGCGGTGGACCGACCGGTACGCCCATCCCCCGGACGCCATCGTCGTCGAGGGGCCGCGGGCAGGCGGGCATCTGGGGTTCAAGGCGGAGCAGATCGACGATCCGGCCTACGCGCTGGAACTGCTCCTGGCGGATGTCCTGGCGGAGATCCGGCCCTTCGAGGCCAAGGCGCGGCGTCCGATCCCGGTGATCGCCGGTGGCGGGATCTACACCGGGGCGGACATCTATAAGATCTTGCAGCTCGGCGCCGCCGGCGTCCAGATGGCCACGCGGTTCGTGACAACCCACGAGTGCGATGCCTCGCCCGGCTTCAAGGAGGCCTACCTCCGCGCGACGCCGGAGGACCTCGTGATCATCGCCAGCCCGGTGGGCATGCCCGGCCGCGCCATCCGGAACCAGTTCCTCGACGACGTGCGCGCCGGGAAGAAGATGCCCTTCACCTGTCCCTACCACTGCATCATCACGTGCGATTACACCAACAGCCCCTACTGCATCGCACTCGCCCTCATCAATGCCCAGCGCGGCAAGATGGCCCACGGCTTCGCCTTCGCCGGCGACAACGCCCATCGGGCGACGGAGATCGTGTCGGTCCCGGAGCTGGTCCGCACCCTCTTGGCCGAGTACCACGCGGCGTCGGCCTGAATTTCGAATCCCGATTGTGTGCGCGAGGCTGGGTCGCGCCATGGGCGGCAACGTGTGATAGCATATGGGGTGCGCGCCAGGGCGGGCTGCGGCGCGCCCTGTTGTCTCCGCCACTCGAAGATCACCAAGAGGAGGTTCCGCGATGCTCTACGAACTCCGTACGTACTCGGCCATGCCGGGCCGGCTTCCCGATCTCAATCGCCGCTTCGCCGAGATCACGCTGGGTTATTTCAAGAAACACAGCATCCAGGTGGTCGGCTTCTGGACGAACGAACTGGGTGGGGCATCAGACCAGCTCATCTATGTCCTGGCGTACGAGAGCCTCGCCGACCGCGAGAAGAAGTGGGGCGCCTTCCTGGCGGACCAGGAGCGGCTGGCGAAGTTCGCGGAGACGGAAAAGAATGGGCCGCTGGTGCGACGGCTGACGGCGCAGATCCTCCGGCCGACGGCATATTCCCCCATGCAGTAGGGCGCGGCGCGACCTGCGCGCCGGGAATCCATCCGGAGGCGGGGGGTTGGTTTAGCGGGGTGTCGGACGATGATGTGGGATTTCACGCTGGCCTTCGTGGCCCTCTTTGTCGCGGTGGACGTCCTGGGCGTCATTCCGCTCTATCTCAGCCTGACCGCCGGTCTCTCTGCCGAGGAGCGAGGGCGTCTGCCGCGACAGTCTGCGATCACGGCCACCGCCGTCGGCTTGGGGTTCCTCTTGATCGGAAATGCGGTGTTCCGTGTATTGGGGATCAGTGCCGCGGATTTCCAGACAGCCGGCGGTATCCTTCTCTTGGTGCTCTCCATCCACGACCTCTTGTCATCGGGGAGGAGCAACCCTGGGGGCATCCCGACGATCGGGGCGGTCCCGATCGGGACCCCGCTCGTCGTCGGGCCGGCGGCGCTGGCCACGCTGGCGCTATTGGTGCAGAGCTACGGCTATCCGGTCACCCTCGCCGCCCTGGGCGCAAACATGGCGCTGGCGTTTGGTGTCCTGTCTCATGCGGACAAGGTGGGCCGGGTATTCGGCGCGGCCGGGTCGGAGGTGATCGCCAAGGTCGCCAACTTGTTGCTGGCGGCATTCGGCGTCAGCCTGATTCGGCGAGGCGTGATGGATCTCCTCAAGCGGTGACGGGGGGGCGGCCGACGGGACTTTGAGGCCTGCGTGCAGACTGCCCCCTGTCGGCCCCCTTTACACTCCTGGCCCCGGCGGCCGCACCCCGGACCCCGGCGCCGCGGGCCGGGACCGCCGTAACCCCGTGGAAGGGCGCGCGCGGGTCCAAACCGGAGGGACCCGGTCCCGCCCCGGGCCCCGGGACGGGAACGGCAAATGCATGCATCCACCGGGGGCCCCCTGGGGAGGGGGGCCGGGCCCCCCAGCGAGGATGGGATGCCACCCATGGACCCCGAGACCCTGGCCACCCGCTGCACCCAGCAGGCGCGGGAGATCCGCGCCCTGGAGAAGATCGAGACGCTGCTCGAGCGGCGCCATGCCCTGGAGGCGGCCAACCGGGCCCTGCAGACCCAGCTCGCCGAGCTGCGCACGGTCTGGGCCCTCGGCCGGACGCTGGCCGCCACGCTGAACCCGGAGGAGCTGCTCCCCCTCGCCCTCCACTGGCTCGGCCGGGCCCTGCCCGCCGACGCCTACGCCCTCTTCCTCCTGGACGAGGTGAGCCGCCAGCTCACCGTCAAGGGGACCGCCGGCCTGGGGGCCGCCCGCCTCCAGGACCGCACCTGCGGGCTGGGGGAGGGGATCGCCGGGGTGGTCGCCGCCACCGGCGAGGCCCAGCTGACCGCCGCCGACGACCCCACGCCGGGGGCCGGCCTGTACGTCCCCCTCAAGGTCACCGGCGGCCGGGTCCTGGGGGTCCTCCAGGCGCACCGGGCCACCCCCCCACCCTTCACCCCCCGGGACCTGGCCCAGGGGCAAGCCGTGGCCACCCAGGTGGCCGTGGCCCTGGAGAACGCCCAGCGCTACCAGCGGACCAAGGAGCTCAGCGCCAAGGACGAGCTCACCGGCCTCGCCAACCGCCGCGCCTTCTTCGAGGCCCTGGAGGCCGAGGACCAGCGCGCCCGCCGGTACCGGCGGGGCTTCACCATCCTGATGCTGGATCTGGACGCCTTCAAGCACTACAACGACACCCAGGGGCACCTCGGCGGGGACCAGGCGCTCCGGGCGGTGGGGCGCCTCCTGCTCGGCAGCACCCGCCGGGCCGACGTGGTGGCCCGCTTCGGCGGCGAGGAGTTCGTGGTCCTCCTCCCCGAGACCCTCAAGGCCGCCGGGGCCGTGGTGGCGGAGAAGATCCGCGCCGCGGTGGCCGCGCACCCCCTCCCGGGCCGCGAGGCGCAGCCCGGCGGCCGCCTGACGATCACCGGCGGGGTGGCCGCCTACCCCGGGGATGCCGCCAGCGGGCTCGAGGTGGTGGACGCCGCCGACCGGGCGCTCTACCGCGGCAAGCAGCAGGGGGGCAACCGGGTGGTCCTGGCGGCGGAGGGCGCAGGGGAGTAGGCGGGAACACGTTCGCGACACCGATACCCTGAGAGCCCGTCGGGCCGTGTGCCCGGCGGGCTCTCAGGTTTCGACACGGCTATCCCCTCGGGGCGGCGCGCCCGCGGATTCGGCAGCGCGCATCAGGGTGGTGCCGCTAGGCATGCGCCGGCGCGGCCTCGGTTTCGCCCCATTCCCACGCCTCGGGGTGCACCACCCCCTCCACCACGAACCGCGCGCCGCCGCCGAGGAACAGGGCGTCAAACCCGTCGCCCTGCCGCTCGAAGGAGACGCGGAGGTCGCCGCCCAGCACGCGTACCCGGACGGGGGAGTCCACCTGGCCGTGCAGCGCGCTGATGACGCTCGAAGCCACCGCCCCGGTGCCGCAGGCCAGCGTTTCGCCCTCCACGCCCCGCTCGAACGTCCGCTGCCAGAGCGTGTGCCGGTCCAGCGGTTGGACAAAATTGACGTTGATGCCCTGCGGGAAATCGGCGTGGTGGCGGATGGCCGCCCCCAAACGATGGATGGCGTCCCGCGATGCGGTGGACGCGTCGGGCAGGTACACCACCGCATGCGGCGCGCCCGAGACGTCCACGGTGTGGGCAACGTGCCGGTCCCCGTCCGCCACCAGGGCGCGATCCCGTTCGATCCGGGAGGTCAGCTGGAGCTGGACGCGGACCTCATCACCCGCCACCCAGGCGTACACCGGCCCGCCCGGCGTGTCGATGGTCATCCTGGTCCCGGCGAGGCCGCGCGCATGGGCATAGCGGGCCACGCAGCGCGACGCGTTGCCGCACATCTTGACTTCGGTGCCGTCGGGGTTGATGGTGCGCATGGAGAAATCGCCGCCCGCCGTCGGCGGCTCGATGACCATCAGTTGATCTGCGCCCAGGGACATCCGTCGCGTGCAGACCCGGCGGGCGAACAGGTGCACGCCAATCGTATTCAGGATCCCCGCGCGGTTGTCCACGATGATGAAGTCGTTGCCCACGCCGGACATCTTGGTGAAGGGGACGGGTGGCATGACCAGGCTCCTCACGCGGGCTCGCTACCGCAATTCCTCGGCGTACGCGAACAGCGCCGCCGCGCCGCCCGTGTGCCAGAAGACGATCGTCTCGTCCTTGCCGAACGCGCCGGTCCGGATCAGGTCGATCAGTCCCGCCATGGCGCGTCCCGTGTACACGGGGTCCAGCAGGATCCCTTCGCAGCGCGCCACCAGAGAAATGGCTTCCCGCTCCGGCTCGCCCATGACGGCGTATCCGGCCCCGAGGTAGTCGTCGTACGCCACCACCTCACCGGGCGCGACGGCCATCTCCCACCCTAATCGGCGGATGGTGGCCGTGGCGATGGCCGCCACCCCGGCCTGCAGCTCGTCCCGGCGGCTGTCGATCGCGATGGCCGCCAGTTGCCCGCGAAACCCGACCGCCTTGGCGCCGACGCACAGACCGGCCTGCGTCCCGAAGGAGCTGCTGGCGAACACCACCCGGTCCACGCGGAGCGCGCGTGCTTTCGCCTGGGCGTCCAATTCCTCCAGCGCCGCCACGAATCCCACCGCGCCGACCGCGTTCGATGCGCCCACCGGGATGAGGTACGGATGGTTCCCGGCGGCGCGCGCCTGCGCCGCGACCTCGTCCGCCACGGCTTCCCGCGTGCGGTCGCCCGAGAACACCACCTGCGCGCCGAGCAGGTGATCCAGCAGCAAGTTCCCGTTCCAGACCGCCGGCGCGTGGCCGCGCAGGACCACCACGCACCGCAGACCACAGCGCGCGGCGGCCGCGGCGGTTTGGCGGGTGTGATTGGATTGCACCCCGCCCATCGTGATCAGCGTGTCCGCGCCCTGATCCAGCGCGTCCGCCACCGCGAATTCGAGCTTGCGGGTCTTGTTGCCGCCGGTGGCGAGACCGGTCTGGTCGTCGCGCTTGATGAAAAGGCGGGGGCCTCCCAGCGCACGGGTCAGGCGCGGCAACTCCTCCAGCGGGGTGGGGAGACACCCAAGCGGAATGCGCGGCAAGTGATCAGTGAGCACGGGACTCCTCCTCCAAGATGACCTCCGTCTGCTGACGGACGCCGAGATACGCCGCCTGGACCGCCGGGTTCCGTAGCAGATCTCGCCCCAAGCCCTGGAGGACGATCCGCCCAACCTCTAGTACATACGCGCAGGTCGAGACCTCCAGGGCCTTGAGGGCGTTCTGCTCGACCAGCAAGATCGTCATGCCCTGGCGCGAGATTTCCTGGATCGTGTCGAACACCTGACGCACCAGGACCGGCGCCAGGCCGAGCGACGGCTCGTCGAGCAGCAAGAGCTTGGGGCGGGACATCAGCGCCCGGGCGATCGCGAGCATCTGCTGCTGCCCTCCGGAGAGTGTTCCGGCATACTGGGCCAGCCGCTCCTTCAAGACGGGAAAGAGCGAAAACACGTACTCCTCGTCCTTGGCGATTCCGGCCCGGTCGCTGCGCCGGTAACCGCCCAGCGTCAGGTTCTCGCGCACGCTGAGGTTGGGAAAGAGGCGTCGCCGCTCCGGGACGAGCGCGATCCCCGAGGCCACCGCCTGGTGCGGAACCGGCCTGACTGGTTGGCCATTGAACGTGATGGTCCCGGAGGCAGGCCGGAGCAGGCCGACCAGCGTCCACATCAGGGTGGACTTCCCTGCGCCATTCGCCCCGATGATCGCAGCGATGGTCCCCTCCTCGACCCCAAAGCTCACGTCGCGCAGGGCGTGGATCGCTTCGCCGTAAAAACAGTTCAGTCGCTCAACGGATAGCAACATGCTCCACCGTGTCTCCCAGATAGGCTTCCAGCACGAGGGGGTTGGCTTGGATCTCGCCGGGCGTTCCCTCTGCGATCTTCTTGCCGAAATTGAGCACGGTGATGCGCTCGCACAGGTTCATGACGACGTCCATGTGGTGTTCGATCAAGATGATCGTCAGGTGCCGTCGCTGGTGGACGCGCCTGAGCAGCGCGACCAGTTCGAGCGATTCGCGGGGGTTCATCCCAGCGGCCGGCTCGTCAAGCAAGAGGAGCGTCGGCTGCAGGGCGAGGGCGCGGGCGATCTCGAGCTTGCGCTGCAACCCATAGGGCAGTGTCCCGGCGACGCGATCGGCATGCGCTCGTAACTCCAGCAGATCGAGTAGCTCCAACGCGCCGTTCCGCAATCTTTCTTCCGTGGCCCAGACCGTCCACGGCCACTGCACCAGGGCGGCGAGCAGGCCGTAGTCGCCGGCCCGGTGGAGTGCCGTCTGCACGTTTTCCAGGACGGTCATGCTGGGAAAAAGCCGGATGTTTTGAAACGTCCGCGAGATGCCTCCGAGCACGATGCTGGTCGGCGGCTGCCCCGCCAGTTCGCGGCCACCGAAAAGCACGGATCCGGAGTCGACCGGGTAGACGCCGCTCATCAGGTTGAACAGCGTGGTCTTGCCGGACCCGTTCGGGCCGATGAGACCCACGACCTGGCCGGGCCACACCTCGAGGTCCACGTCGTCGACAGCGATCACGCCGCCGAACCGCTTACTCAAGCCGCGAATGCGCAAGAGCGGTTGGTCAAGGGGCACGGGCGGGTCCGGCGAGGGGGGGGCGATCACGGGGGCGGTCTGGGTCTTCCGTCCGCCGAGAACCCGCACGAAACCGGTGACGTGGCGATTCCAGACCGCCCCGAGGCGCGGCAGGGCCGGTCGCAGGAGCCAGGCCAGGCCATGACCCAGGTAGCTGATTGCCAGGGTCGCACCCAGGGTGACCGCGGCCGCCAACAGCCACGCCGGGATCTCTCCCCATTCTTGCACGTAGTCTTTGTAGAAGCCGGCGCCTATGGTCAGACCCGCGGTAAGGCCAACCATCATGAAGAGCTTGGGCAAATTGCTCAGGCTCAACTCTTCGTGGCCGAAGAGGCCCTTGGGGCGCAAGTTCATGATGACCACGAGGAGCACGCCGTAGAGCACCAGGCGCCACAGGGCCAAGCCGCGGAACAGTTCCGGCACGACGACGAACAGGGCCGTGGCCACGAAGGGGCCCGTCAGGCTGCCCATGCCGCCGCACACCACGCCGGCCGTTAACAGGCTGGACAAGTCCATGCTGAAGATGGCCGGCTGGATGAAGGTGATGTAGTGGGCGAGCAATCCGCCCGACAGGCCGGCACAGGCGGCGCTGATCGCCAAGGAGAGCATCTGGTTCGGCAAGAGTCGAATCCCGATCATCTCGGCGGCGACGGGGTCCTGGCCGATGGCGATGATCTTGCGACCGTAGGTGCTGCGCAGGAAGTTTCGGCACAGCCAGATCGTCAGCACCATCCAGACCGCCGTGTTGACCGGGTCCGCCAGCTTTTGGATGCCGGGCAGCCCGCGCGCGCCCTGCGTGAGGTCCAGGTTCTCGAGGACGACTTTCAGCGCCTCGCCGAATCCGAGCGTCGCGATGGCGAAATAATCCGAGCGCAGCTTGGCGCGCAAGGTGGGGTAGCCGACCACCACACTGACCAGCACGGACACGATCATGCCGACCAGCAAGGCGGGCAACAACGGCCAGTGGTAGAAATAGGTGAGGATCGCCGCCGTGTAGGCGCCCACGGCCATGAACGCCGCATGGCCGAGGCTGAACAGGCCCGTGTAGCCGGTGAAGATGGCCAGGCCCATCGCCGCGATGATATAGATCGCCGAATTGGTGAAGATCGCTTGCGCGTATGCCATGCCTGCCTCCTAGAGCTTCTCCTCGACGAACCGGCCGAACAGGCCCGTCGGGCGCACGATGAGGAGGATGGCCAAGATGCCGAAGCTGAACACATCCCGATAGGTGGACAACTGCACCGAGCCGATGGTGGTCACCGACACCAGCGCCTCGAGGAGGCCCAGCAGGATGCCCCCGACGATCGCGCCGGGCAGGCTTCCCAGTCCGCCGATGACCGCGCCGATGTACGCCTTGTTGGTGATCCAGCCCATGCTCGGATACACCATGTACTTGACGCCCATGAAGACCCCCGCCATGCCGCCGAGGCCGCCGGCGATGAGGAACAGCACCGCCACCAGCACGTCGAGGTTCACCCCCAGGACCGCGACCATTTCCATGTCGTGGGACGCGGCGCGGATCGCCGTGCCGACCTTGGTATGCATGAGGAGGAAGTGCAGCAAGCCGATCGCCACGACGGAAAAGACAAAGGCAAAGAGATCCATGCGACTGATCGTCGCGCCGCCCACTTCGAACGAATCCTGCGTGAACACCGGCGGGAGGGCGTAGAGCTTGGCGCCGACGGTGGCGTACAAGAGGTTCTGCAGGGCGATGGCCATGCCCATGGCGCTGATCATGAGATAGAGCGAGGGCGCGCGGCGGCGGCGGAGCGTCCGGTAGGCGATGCGCTCGTTCAGGAAGGCCAGGATGCCCGCCCCCACGATCGACAGCAGCAGGGCGGGCAGGAACGGCAGCCTGAAGAAGTGGACCATGATAGCCCACGCGATGTATGCGCCCAGGGTGATGATGGCGCCGTGGGCAAAATTGGAGAAATTCAGCACCGAGAAGACCAGCGAATAGCCCACGGCCATCAGCGCGTAGATGCTGCCGATCGACAGGCCGGTGATGATCGTTTGCAGGACCACCGGACACCTCACCGCACCGACGCGATGGCGGAGCGGTCCGAGAGGTCGGGCCGCCCCGCCATCGCGCGGAAATCAGCTCAGTCGGTTGTTACAAACGTCTTGACGTAGACGAACTTCCCGCCCTTGGTTTCCTGAATCACGGCGGGCTTGTTCAGGGGATTGTGCGTCTTGGGATCGACGGTCAACTTGCCTGTGAGGACCTGCAGGTTCTTGGTCTGCTCCATCGCCGCCTTCAGCTTCTCGCCGTCGGTCGTGCCGGCGCGTTTGATGGCATCGACCAGCCACAGCACGGCGTCATAGGCCAGCACGGGGTTCGGCAACACCGGGTCCTCTTTGTACTTGGCGCGATAGTCCTTGATGAACTCCTGAATCGCCGGATCTTCCAGGGCCGCGATATTGACGAAATACGACCCGTCGATCGCCGGCCCGGCCAGGTCAAAGAGGTCGGGGCTGCCCCAGCCGTCGCCCCCCAGGAGCTTTGCCTTGATCCCCAGGTCTCGGGCCTGCTTGGCCACCAGCGCGGCCTCCTTTTGCATGGTGGGAACGAACAGCACGTCCGGGTTGCCGTACTTGATCTTGCCGAGTTGGGCGCGGAAGTCGAGTTCGCCGGACCGGAACGCCTCGTTCGTCGTGATCTTTCCGCCGGCCTTCTCGAAAGCCTCCACGAAGTACTTGGCCAGGAACTGGGAATACTCGTCGCCCACGTCGTACAGGACGGCAGCCGTCTTGGCCTTCAAATCCTTGAACGCGAATTGCGCGGCGACCGTGCCCTGGAAGGGGTCGATGAAACACACACGGAAGGTGTAGGGGACCACCGAACCGTTGTCGTTCACGGTGACCTTGGGATTGGTGGCCGTGGTGGCGATCACGGGCACCTTGGCAGAGTTGTTCACTTCGCGAATGGCGTTGGTCACGCCGCTCTGCGCCGGACCGATGATGGCAACGACCTTGTCCTGTTCCACCAGCCGCTTGGCGACATTGACGGCTTCCAGGCGGTCCGCCCGGTTGTCATAGGCGACGATCTCGAGCTTCCGCCCCAGCACGCCGCCCTGCGCGTTGACTTTGTCCACGGCCATTTTCACAGCGTTGGCCTCCGACTGGCCCCAGGTGGCGTTGGGGCCCGTCAAGGCGACCTGATGGCCGATCTTGATCGTTTGCGCGGACGCCGGTGCGCCCAGAAATGCAACGCCCAGCACTACGGCGAGGCACGACAGGCCGACTCTGGTATTGACCTTCACTGGAATCCTCCTTCCGTACGGGTGTGAATGGTGCCAGCAGGAACGCAGGGCGATGGTTGTGGACGTCCGGATCCGCGACCTCCTTTCGGTAGACATTCAGCAATGCGGTTGTCGTTGACTGCGCGTGCGCGTCAAGACGGCCCCAGGCGCACCATCTGCCCGAGAGCGCCTCGACGAGCGCTTGGCTTCCCGTCGTGACGGCGATGGATCGGTAGAGGTGTTTGTTGCGGTTGCGCGATCTGCCGGCCGGGCCGGAGCGCACAGGCGATGATCACGTTTCCGATGGTCTCGGAAACGTGATCGGCCAACGATTCGGCCGCCATGCGCACCCCCTGATGACCCGGCGTCCGCGATGAACTCCTCCCAGTCCCTGAAGGCGGCCAATGCACCACCAATATGTCTCTAATATATTATTTGACGCCGACTCGTCAACAGCCGATTTCCTCCGGGGGGCCGGCTCTTCCAGGGGCACACGAGAAACGTGGGCCTCGTGTGGCAATGGGCAGAGAACAGGAAATCGGCTTGACGACGCGGCGTCCGCGGACGATACTTCTTCCAGTCGAATCGCGATGGAGTTCGCGTGTCCCCGCCCCGAGCGGGGTGATGACTCCTACTGGCAGCGCCGGTGGGAGTTTTTTGTTGTCCTCGTGACGGCCCCCGATCGTACCAGGCGGGGGGCGCCCCTGCAGGAGAGGTTGGGTATGGAGCAGGCATTCGGCATCGCGACCCTGTGGTTCGGACTCGCCCTCGTTGCCACTTTCTTGGCCTCACGCCTGAAGGTGTCGGGGGCGCTGACGGAGATCCTGGTCGGGGTCGCCGCGGCAGCGATCATCGGGCCCCTTGCCGGCGCGGAGGCCATGGGGTCCAACCAACCCTGGTTGAAATTCCTGGCCGCGACCGGGGCCGTGGTCCTCACGTTCCTGGCCGGGGCCGAACTGGAGCCGGCGGTCATGCGGCGGAAATGGCGCGAGGTCACCGTCGTGGGGATCGTCAGCTTCCTCGCGCCGTTCCTGGGGTGCGCCGCCATCGCGCGATACGCGCTGGGCTGGTCATCCGGGGCGAGTTGGCTGGCCGGGATTGCCATGTCGACCACCTCCATGGCCGTCGTGTACGCGGTGATGCTGGAGACGGGGCTCAACCGCACGGATTTCGGCAAGGGGATCCTGGGGGCCTGCTTCATCACCGACCTGGGGACGGTCCTGGCCTTGGGGGCCATGTTCGCACCCTTTACCTGGCGGACCCTGGTGTTCGCGGCGGTCTGTCTTCTGGCCTTCACCCTCTTGCCCGTGGTCACGCCTCACCTCATGAACCATTACGCAAACCGCACCGCGGCGTTCCGCACGAAGTGGGTGCTGTTCGTTCTTTTCGGGCTGGGCTCGCTGGCCCTCTGGGCGGGGAGCGAGGCGGTGCTGCCCGCCTATGTCGCCGGGATGGTGCTCGCCACTGCCCTGGGGAGCGACCACGCGTTCATCCGGCGGTTGCGGACGCTGACGATCGGCTTCCTGACCCCCATCTATTTCCTGCGTGCCGGCTCCTTCGTCTCCCTCCCGGCCCTGCTGGCCGCTCCAGTCGCGTTTCTCGCCCTGTTTGCCGGGAAGGTCGCCACCAAGATCTTCGGCCTGCACCCGGTCGTCGGGCGGTTCCGGGCGGAGCGCGCGGAGCGCTGGTACTACACCCTGCTGATGTCCACCGGGCTTACGTTCGGCACCATCTCGGCCCTCTTCGGTCTGACTCATGGGATCGTATCCTCGGAGCAGTATACCTACCTGGTGGCGGCGGTCATCGCCAGCGCCGTAGTGCCCACGCTGATCGCCAACGCGGCGTTTCTGCCACGCCACCTGATGCCGGGGCGGACACCAGCACCGGGGCCGGTGGGGGCTGCGACCCGGTCCAAGTCGTCCGCCCCTGATGAACCGGTCGAGGTCGGGTGAGCGGCGAGACGCTCTCGGCGGGAGGTGCGAGGTGCCATCGCCCAGTGTGCGCGTGCGTTGGCACTGGCACCGAACGACGTTTGCGAATTGTCGGGAACCGCCGGCCCTCAAATACCACGAGATTCATGACAACCGTGCTTCGCGATCTCGGGTGTTCCGCACCTCCTGTGTGTAGCCTGCCATTATGGAGCCTCGCAAAAGGAGGCTCCCATGGGACGGCATCCCGAGGAAGAACGACGCTGGGCAGTGGCCCGCGTCCAGGCGGGCGATCCAGTTACAGATAGCGCGATTCGCCGCGTTGCATGCACGCACGGTTTGCGCTACCCTCTGCCACGGCGTACAGCCATATCCGAGAGGTCAAGACCGAAGGCCCGCCGGCGAGGACCGCGATGGAGGACGGACGGTGAAGATCACGAAGATCGAGACCTTCAAGTGTTGGATCGAGTGGTGCAACTGGTTGTTCGTCAAAGTGTCCACCGACGAGGGGCTCCACGGCTGGGGTGAGGGCTCGCTCCACGGAGCGATCGAGTCGGTGGAGACGGCCATCCGCGAACTGACGCCCCTGTTGGTCGGCAAGGACCCGTCGGGTCCGGAGCGGCACTGGCAGGCGATGTATCACGCCTGGCGCTGGCGGGGTGGCCCCACGCTCTTCACGGCCATGGGAGCCATCGACATCGCCCTCTGGGACCTGGAGGGGAAGCGGCTCGGGGTGCCGGTCTACCGGCTGCTGGGCGGGCCATTCCGCGAGCGGCTGCGGGGCTATGCCAGCCACTGGCTGGTGGGGGCGGACACGCCGGAGAAGGTGCAGGCCGCCGCGCGGGAGGCGGTCCGACGCGGCTTCAGCGGTTTCAAGTGGGGGGCCTTCAACGGGGAGAGGCTGCGCCAGAACGAGGCGGGGGCCATCGCCCGCGCCGCGGAACTGATGGCCGCCGCGCGGGAGGCGGTGGGGCCCGAGGTGGAGATCTTCGTCGAGTGCGGGGAGAAGCTCTCCCCGCGCACCGCGGTGGCCGCCGCGAGGGCCTTTGCCCCCTACCGACCGGGGTGGTTCGAGGAGCCGATCCCCTTCGAGAACGCCAAGGCCATGATCCGCCTGCAACAGGAGATGCCGGTGCCGATCGCCACGGGGGAACGGCTGCTGTCGCGCTGGGAGTACCGGGAACTCCTGGAGGGGGGCGGCTGCAAGATCGTCCAGCCGGACGTGATGCATGCGGCGGGCATCACCGAGGTGCGGAAGATATGCAGCCTGGCCGACACCTACTACATCCCCGTGGCCCCGCACAATCCCGGCGGTCCGATCTGCATGCTGGCCGCCATGCACCTCGCCGCCGCTATCCCGAACTTCTACATCCTGGAGCAGATGGAGGCGGAGCGGCCGATCCGGGATGCGCTCTGCACGACGCCCGTCCAGTACCGGGACGGGTTCTTCGAGCTGCCGACGGGGCCGGGTCTCGGGACCGATCTCAAGCTGGAGGTGATCAAGGAGCGGGCCTTCCGCCCCCAGCCCGTTTCCGGCACGACCGAGTCCCTGTGGCGATAGGCGAGAGTGTCCGGTATCGCAGGCGGAGAGAAGGAGGCGAGACGATGACGAATCGAAAATCCGATGGATGGGCCAAGTGGGGCGTGTCGCGCCGGCAGGTGCTGCAGGGGCTGGCGGCCGCGGCCGCCACCACGGCGGTGGCCGGTAGTCGTGTGGTCTCTGGGGCGGCGCCCGCCGCACGGAGCGGCAGCATCGTCCTTCAGTACCAGACGGCGAACCTGACGGAGGCACAGTACGAGCCAGTCTGGAAGGCGATCATCGCCAAGTTCGAGGCGCAGAACCCCAATATCAAGGTCGAACCGATCCTGGTGGCGCGGAAGGACCACTGGACGAAGTTCGTGACCGCGTCCAAGGCGAACCAGGCGCCGGACGTGGTCTCCGTGGACATCGCGACGGCGGCCTACAACGGATACCTGCGGCCGCTGGACGACCTGTGGCAAGCCGAGCCGGCATCCTACCGTCAAGCCTGGACAGCCGACGCCATCAAGACGGCGAGCTGGCAGGGCAAGTTCTATGGTCTGCCGAGCTGGGGCGGAATCTACGGCGAGATCTACAACAAGGAGATGGTGAAGCAGGCGGGCCTGGACCTGTCCAAGCCCCCCGCCACCTGGAACGAGTACCTGGACTGGTCGAAGAGGCTGACCAGGGAAGGGCAGCAATGGGCGCTGGCCATCCTGGCGGGCAAGACCGACTCCACCACCCGGATGCTCCTCATGTGGATCTGGTCGAACGGCGGCGAGGCGTTCAATGCGGACATGACCCAGGCCACCTTCGCCGGCAACCCGAAGTCGCTGGAGGCGCTGGAGTTCTACCTGAACCTGGACCTGGTCCACAAGGTCGTCGCGCCGGGTGCGGCCAGCATCAACTACCTGGAGCAGACCAACCTCTTCGCGCAGCAGAAGATCGCCAGCATGCGGAACGCCTACTGGGGCGTGGCCAAGGTGGTGGGGGACAACCCGGCCATCAAGGACAAGATCGCCGTGGCCTTCCCGCCGATGAACGCGGACAAGAAGGTGACGATGGCCACCATGGCTGCGGACAGCATCTCCAAGGACTGCAAGCACGTGGAGGCAGCCTGGAAGTTCGTCAAGTTCGTCAATGACCGGGAGTGGGGGATCAGGCGGGCGCTGGTCTCCAACTGGATGCCCATGCGCACCGATCTGGCCACCGACCCCGAGGTCAAGAAGGACCCGACGCTGGTGCAGTTCCTGGAGTACGGGACGGTGGCGCGGGCCTACCCCCTGCCGCACCCGCTCTGGGCGGACATCGCGGCCAACGACATCGTGGCGGCCACGCAATCAGCCCTGCTGAGGCGGATGTCCGTCAAGGACGCCTTCACCAAGCTGGATGCCGACCTGAACAAGAAGTTCAAGGAGATGTAGGGTGCCCCAGGCCGGGTGGCTGGGACGAGGGCTGCGGCGGGAGCGGTGGCTGGGGTATCTCTTCGTCGCCCCCATGCTGCTGTTCCTCCTTGGCATCATCATTCTCCCGCTGGCCCACGCCTTCGTCACCAGCCTCTACCGCGAAGCCGGGGTGAACGTCCGCTTCGTGGGCCTTCAGAACTACACGCGCCTTCTGGACGACACCGCCTTCTGGAACTCGCTCCGCGTGTCGGTCGTCTTCACCGCCGCCTGCGTGGGGCTGCACCTCGCCATCGGCATGCCGGTGGCGCTGTTCCTCAACACTCTGCGCCGCGGGCGGACCACCATCCGCCTGGCGTTCCTCACCCCCTGGATGGTGACGCCGGTGATCGGGGCCATCGCCTGGGTGTGGCTGCTGGATCCGCACTTCGGCGTGGTGAACCACCTGCTGCGATCAGTCGGGCTGATCGCGGCCAACCAGGTCTGGCTGGGAGAGCCGGCGCTGGCGCTGTGGTCCGTCATCGCCGTGGACGTGTGGCGAGGCTTTCCCTTCGTCATGCTGATCCTGCTGGCTGGCCTCCAGACCGTGCCCAAGGAGGAGTACGAGGCGGCCTCCATCGACGGGGCGGGAGCCCTGCAACGGTTCCTCTTCGTAACGCTTCCGCACCTCCGTTACCTGCTCGTGGTGGCCACGACGCTGGACGTGATCAACACCATCCGCACCTTCGACATCGTGGCGGTCATGACGCGGGGCGGCCCCATCAACGCCACCGAGGTGCTCCCCGTGCTCATCTTCAACACGGCGTTCCAGGCGAACCGGTTCGGGCCCGCGGCGGCCATCGGCGTGATCCTGCTGGCCCTGCTGCTGGTTTTCTCCAGCCTCTACATCCTGGTATTGCAGTCGGAGCGGAGCGGAGCGACGGCGCCATGAAGCGACACGACCTGGCCACGGCGGCCACCTGGACGGGGATGCTGCTCCTCCTCCTGGTGACGGTCTTCCCGTTCTACTGGATGCTCAACACCTCGCTGAAGCCGCAGAGCGAGGTCTTCCTGTCGCCGCCGACATTCGTCTCCTCGAGCTGGACCCTGGCGGGATACGCACGGGTGCTGGCGACCCGCGCTGTGGGCCGCTTCTTCTGGAACAGCGCCGTGGTCTCGGTCGGCTCCACACTGCTGGCCATGCTGCTCTCGGCGCTGGCGGCGTACGGCTTCTCCCGCTTCCGCATGCGCTGGGAACGGCCGCTCGTCCTGCTGCTGCTCTTCACCCAGATGCTGCCCGGAACGCTCCTCATCATCCCCTACTTCCAACTGATGGCAAATCTCGGGCTGATCAACACCTACCTGGCGCTGATCCTGGCCTACGCCTCCTTCGCGCTGCCGTTCTCGACCTGGATGCTGATCGGCTTCTTCCGCTCCATCCCACTGGAACTGGACGAGGCCGCCATGGTGGACGGCTGCGGCCGGATCAAGGCCTTCTGGCGCGTGATCCTGCCCCTGTGCCTCCCGGGTCTCGTGGCCGTGGCCATCTTCACCTTCCTCCTGGCCTGGAACGCCTACGTGTTCGCCTTGGTGCTCACCACCGACCCCAAGATGTTCCCGCTCTCGGTGGGGATCGCCAACATGATGGGGGAGTACCAGGTGGTCTGGAACGAGATGATGGCCGCCGCCGTGCTGGCCACGCTCCCGGTCCTCATCCTCTACGGCTTTCTGGAGCGCTACCTCGTCCAAGGCATCACCGCCGGTGCGGTGAAGGGGTAGGAAAAACGCTGGCGCGCTCGCGGCGTAGAGCCCCGGAGAGTATTGCCCGGCGGGGGCTGATCAGGAGATTCCGCTGGGGAGCGCACATCTCCGTCCCAGGCGAATTCACCGAAAACAATCGAGGGTCCTCCGGCATCCCGGGCTCGGGACCCTCGCGTTGGGCGGCGTTGGGGTTGCGACCCTCCTGCGGATCAAGCGCGGCACGTTCCGCTTGAGCGATGCGGATGGCCGGACCCGCACGACCGACCGGGGGCTAGTGGCGGTGGGCGTGGTCCGGGCCGGGGAGTATGTCGGCCTCACGCCGCCACCGGCGGGCTAGCCCCGCCCTCACCCACCGACCCGCGACGGGGCTGCGGAATCCCGTCACGACGCAAGATGGCTCTTGACGCAGCGCCCGGCAATCGGCGAGAGTGGCGTCGACGGGTACCGGGACGCTGAAGCAACGGAATCCACCCATAGCGAAGGAGGAGGTTTCCCATGCGCACGCGATCGGTCGGTCTCGCGGTCCTTACCCTTGTCGCGGCGGTCGGGCTCCTGGTCGGGCATGCCGCTGCCGCAACCTTCCCCAAGACGAACATCCGGTTCGCCCACACGGGCGTGGCGGGCATCCCCTTCCATGAAGGGGTGGAGCGGTTTGCCCAGTTGGTGAAAGAGCGAACCGGCGGCGCCGTGACCGTGCAGATCTTCCCGGCCAGCCAGCTCGGAAGTGAGAAGGACTTCGTCGAGCAGGTGAAGACGGGCGTGATCGAGATGGCCCTCACCGGCCCGATGAACATCGCCGTCTACGACGGATGGGGCCCGGCGGGCGTCCTGGCCATGCCGTACATCCTCCAAGGGAAGTCCGAGGGGGAGTTGGCCCGCAAGCTCGTCAAGTTGACGCGCAGCCCGCTCTTCGTGACGGAGATCGGGGAGAAGGCGGCCAAGACGAGCAGCATCCGCTGCCTCGACATGGGCTGGTGGTTTGGCGAGCGCCACCTGACGACCAGCAAGAAGGCGATCGCCAAGCCGGAGGACGTCAAGAATCTGAAGGTCCGCACCATGGACACGCCCGTCGCCAAGTCGGCCATGGCGGCCCTCGGGGCGTCCACCGTCCCCATGGCCGTCGCGGAACTGTATACCGCGTTGCAGATGGGCGTCGTGGACGGGCAGGAGAACCCGTTCAACATCATCTACAACCGGAAGTTCTTCGAGGTGCAGAAGTACCTGACGCTCACCGGCCACATGGCCATGAACCTGGTGATCATCATCAACGAGACGTTCTACCAGAAGCTGTCCCCCGAGCTGCAGCAGCTCCTGACCAAGGCCGCCATGGAGGCCGGCGACTTTCAGAGCGAACTCACGATCAAGGTCAATACGAAGAACCTTCAGGACCTGAAAGACAAGGGCATGGTCATCGCGGAAGTCAACCGAGCCGATTTCGCCCGAGCGACCAAAGATGCCTGGAAGGAGTTCGAACCCAGCTTCGGGAAGGGAATGTACGAAAGGATCGTCCAGGACGCCGCCAAGTACTAGTCCGCAACCTGCGTCACGGGGTGGCACGAGCATGCTCGTGCCACCCCGTGAATGTTTGGAGGGGTTGACTCCATGGGTGCACTGCGGTTCGTCTGCAAGAACTTCGAGGAGGTCGCTGCCGGCACCTTCCTGGTCCTGATGTCCCTGGCGACCTTCGGGAATGTCGTGCTGCGGTACGTCTTCAACAGCCCGATCCAGTGGGCGGAAGAGTTCTCCCGCTACGCCTTCATCTGGGTGGTGTTCCTGGGCGCCGCCGCCTGCAGCAAGCGCAAGACGCACATCGTCATCGACGCGATCACCGCGCTGCTGCCTCCGCGGGCGCGAGCGTTCTGCGCCGTGGTGGTGGAAACGGTGGTCCTGGTCCTGATGGGGGCCATCGCCTATCACGGCTACGCCCTGTGCACCATGGCCACCCAGGCCACTTCGACCCTCAAGATCCCGCAATACGTCGTGTACGCCGTGGTGCCCTTCTCTGCCGCGCTGATGTTCCTCCACGCCCTCGGGGGGTTCTGGGGCAACCTCCGCGGCCTCATCGCGAGGGAGGGCCGCGCATGATGGCCTGGCTTTTCGTCATCATGCTCGTGCTTTTCGCGCTCGGCACGCCCATCGCGTGGTCCATGGCCGCTGCCGCTGCCGTGTACATGGTCTTCGGCGCCCACGTGCCCTTGCACGGAATGGTCCAGCGGATGATCGGGGGGATCGATACCTTTCCCCTGCTGGCGATCCCGTTCTTCATTCTGGCGGGCAACCTGATGAACACCGGCGGCATCACGGACCGGTTGGTTTCCTTCGCCCGGACCCTCGTCGGCCATATCACGGGCGGCCTCGCGCACGTCTCCGTCGTCGCCAACATGATCATGGCGGGCATGTCCGGCTCCGGGGTGGCGGACGCCGCCGGCACCGGGAGCGTGCTGCTGCCAGCCATGGAGAAGGCCCGTTACGGCAAGGGGTTCGGCGCGGCCATCGTAGGCGCGGCGTCCACCATCGGCCCGATCATTCCCCCGAGTATCCCCTTCGTTATCTACGGCTCGATCGCCAACGCCTCCATCGGCCGGCTGCTCCTGGCGGGGGCCATTCCCGGGGTGCTGATGGGGCTCATGCTCATGATCTTCGTCTATTTCATTGCCAGGCGGCGGCACTATCCGAGTGAGCCCCGCGCGACCCGCGCAGAGCTCGGGCGCGCGACCGTGCGGGCCCTTCCGCCCCTGGGCATGCCCGCGATCATTCTCGGCGGGATCATCGGCGGCGTCATGACGCCTACCGAGGCCGCGGCGGCCGGCGCGGCCTACGCCTTCATCCTGGGGTACTTCGTCTACCACGAGCTCGCCCTGAGGGACCTCGGAAAGGTCGTTGTTGACTCGGCGCTCAGCACCGCCGCCGTGGCAATCATCATCTCCGCCGCACAGCCCTTCGGGTGGGTGCTCACCCTCGAACAGGCTCCCCAGGCGCTCTTCGCCCTGTTCCAGAGCATCAGCCTGAGCCAGTGGCAACTGTATCTCATCCTCAACCTTCTCTTCCTAATCGTCGGCTGCTTCATGGAGGGGATCGCCGTCCTGGTCATGACCATCCCGGTCATCATGCCCATCATCCAGCAGGCGGGGATTGATCCGGTGCACTTCGGGGTGGTGTTCACGGTCAACAGCATGATCGGGACGATCACGCCCCCCGTCGGGATGATCATGTACGTTGTGTGTGGCCTCGGAAAGGTGAGCATCGGCGAGTTCTCGCGGGAAGTGTGGCCGTTCCTGATCGCCCTGACGATTGCGCTCCTCCTGGTTACCTATATTCCGTCTCTGGCAATGTGGCTGCCCAATCTTCTCCTTCCGGCGAAGTGAGCGCGGAGAAACTGCCAACCATTGGGCAAGGCTGGCGCCTCCCCTGCGGTCGCCCAGTGCGGACGGCCAATCATGCAAGGAGCAGACTTCAGCGTCCGCGAGACCACCGGGACTCCGGTGCCCGGTGCGCCGCACATATCGTCGCTGGTCCCCCCCGTGTTGCGGGACTGTTAGGAGCCGTTACGAAATAACTTGGCCATTTTTTGATTTCGTTACGGCTCCTTATGCCGTTTCCGGAATTTCTCCGGTCAAGCCATTCTTTGACAACGGCTTACGGTGCTGCGCTCCTTCACTTACACTCAGCCCGCGTTGGCCCCGAACCGCGCCGGTCCCCGGGGCGCCGTCCGTCGTTTCCCGGCGAGTCCAGTAGCGTCCGGCGAATCTGGAGGCCCAACGCGTCCACAGAGAGGTATCAGATACGTTCACGAAGGCAACACTCCATTACGGCGCCCCAGTCGGACTTCTTTGGACAGCACGCTCGGAGTCCCTGCGGACGCGCCGACACTGATCAGCCATCCTTCGGTTACGATGGGCCGGATCATTCTCCTGGCTTCGCGCGAGAAGAGTCTGATTGTCGCTACAAGGAAATCCACGACTTACGCATCAAGAGGTGTCCGGTACTTTCCGTTCGGCCAATAGTGACGAGGGGTTGTCGCGTCGTTGCGGTGACGATATAATCATGTCTTCACATCTATCGTGACCACCCCTGTTCACCCTCAGTCCATCCACAATGCATCAATTCACGGCGGAGACGAACTCTGAGGTCTTGAATCTACCTCGGTGATCGCTCTGGTCGCTACCCGTCTCGTGAAACGGAGAAACGCAGAGGCGGTTTTGTCGACCGCCCCGTACCTGCTTGCGTTCAAGGTTGGCCTTCGGGAACCGGCGCTCCCGGCGACTGCCCGCAACGCACCGTCCGTATTTCCATCTGCCGTCCGTGCGTTCGTTCATCGGATGACCACACCGGAAGATTCGAGGACCACCTGCAGTCAGCCTGTTTCTCTACAGTTGCCTCGCCTCTTCGCATCGCCCCTTGCGACGATACAACGATCAATGCTATCCTATCGTGATGCAGACCAGGGCGAGGCAGCAGTTGGCGATCCACAAGGGGCAAGCGCTAGCGGTGTGCTGGCTGCTGCAACAGCCAGTCGGGGCAGGCGGGGAGATCCTGGCGGGGCTCACGCGAACGCTGGCCTTCAGTCGGCCCCTGAGCGGGACCGAATGGGCCGCCCTGCCAACCGTGGACCGGGAGCGGGAGACGCAGGCCTTTCACCGGCGGGTGCTGCGGCTCTTCCACAAGGGCCTCGCGATTCGCTGTCCGGTGGTGGCGAGGGTGTCGCCCGCGGCAGGAGGGCTGACGGTCGAACGGTTCCGAGACGCGAGGGCGCAGGATCAGGGCCTGCTGCAGCTCTTGGAAGCCCGAGGCGACCGCCTGCGCCGCTGTCGGCACTGCGGGGCGTGGTTCTGGCGGGAGCGCAAGCGAGAGTATTGCCAGCCCTGTTTCCAGTCGGGCACGGCCCGCAGCAAGGTCCACCGGGCGAAGGCGAACGCGGCGCAGGGCCGGACGCCGGCGTGACACGTTGCAAACGCGCGACCGTATCGGCCCCCAAATACCACGGCCCACGCAACTTGTTGTCACGTGGGCCGCAGCCGCGTCTATCAATGGCTCCCCGGGTAGGACTCGAACCTACAACCTAGCGGTTAACAGCCGCTCGCTCCACCATTGAGCTACCGGGGAAACTCGAATGGATCTTTGCTAGGATTCTCCTCCCTGCGCCGGATTTCCAGTAGCGCTCGCGAACCCGCGCTTCTTTCCGGCCTCCAATCCGCTCCTCAAGAAGAATGACCCACGGACGTCCGGATTTGGTGGATTTCACTTGCCCCGCTTTGTGTTCCCTCAGGCGCCGCGGGACGTTTTCTGACATCCCGATGTAGTGCGAGCCATTCAGATTCTCGAGAATGTATACGGTCCGCCCCATCTCTTCGGCCGCTCGCTCCCCGCCCGACCCGCCGGGGCTGTTCGGGTGGGTGGGCACCATTGAGCTACCGGGGAATACTCCCTGAGGCGGCGCATTATAACAACAGGCGGCCGCTCCTGCAAGTCGGATACGCGGGCCGGGTCCCCCGGCCGAATCAGCCCCCCATCTTCTTTTTGAGGTCGGTCAGGACCAGCTTGGCAGAGGCCTTCAGCGTTTCGAACACGCCGACCCCCTTGACCGCGCAGGCCTCGAGCCAGGGGGCGTTGTGTTCGTTGAGCGCGGCTTGCATTTCGTCCAGCGGGACGACGTTGGGCAGGTCGCGCTTGTTGTACTGGATGACATGGGGCACGGTTCTCAGCGTCTGGCCCTGTTCGCTCAGATTCCCTTCCAGATTCTCCCAGCTCTCGAGGTTGGATTCCATCCGCTCGATCTGGGAGTCTGCCACGAACACCACGCCGTCGGCCCCCTTGAGGATGAGCTTGCGGCTGGCATCGTAGAACACCTGCCCCGGCACGGTGTACAGATGAAAGCGCGTCTTGAACCCCCGGATGTTTCCGAGATCCAAGGGCAGGAAGTCGAAGAAGAGTGTCCGCTCCGTCTCGGTGGACAGGGAAATCAGCTTTCCCTTGGCGGTGGGCTCGATGCGGGCGTAGATCTGCTGGAGATTGGTGGTCTTCCCACACAGGCCGGGTCCGTAGTACACCAGCTTGCAGTTGATCTCCCGAGCCGCGTAATTGATGAAGGACACGGGTCGCCTCAGATCGAGAGCAGGTTCTCGATGTCCTCGTCGGTAATCTGCGCCAGCTGGGCCTGCAGGTCCGTTGGGCCTGGGTCGGCGCGCGTGGGAGACTGTTCGGCCATGGCCGCAAACGCTCGGCCGATCTCGTCGCTCGCCCACTTCACCCGGAAACGCACCAGCCCGACGGAGGAGGTCCGGTCGAAGTGCACGACCAGGATGAGGTCGTCCCTCACGATGGCGATATACAGATGCGAGCGTTCGCCCTCGAGGACCAGCCCGCTGAATCCGCGCTCCCCGACGAGTTGCGCGATGCCTCCCGTGGCGGCCATGCCTCCGGCCGCCAGCGAGGCGAGTGACGTGGTGTCGAGATCGGCCGCCCGGCCCGATGCGGCAATCAGCCGGCCGTTCCGGTCGATGAGGAACGCGGCGCGCGCCTTGGCCTCTTGGCAGAGCCGATCGAGCGAGGCCGCCAGGCGCTGCTCTTCCTCTGCGAACAGGATCAGGTCCCCTGCGGGTGTCTCCACGGCGCCGACCCCCTATCCGATTTCCCGGCGGCCTTCCAGGGCGCGGGCCAAGGTGGCCTCGTCCGCATACTCCAGATCCCCCCCCATGGGCAGGCCCCGCGCGATGCGCGTCACTCTCACCGCGAACGGCTTGAGGACCCGCAGGAGATACAGGGCGGTGGCTTCGCCTTCCACGTTGGGGTTGGTCGCCAGGATGACCTCGCGCACCTCGTTCGACTCCAGCCGCGCCTGCAGCTCCTTGACCCGGATCTGCTCCGGCCCGCGGCCGTCCAGAGGAGACAGCGAGCCGCCCAGCACGTGGTACCGCCCCCGAAACTCCCGGGTCTTCTCGATCGCCATGAGGTCGTTGATCTCTTCCACCACGCACAGCAGGCTGCCGTCGCGCCGCGCGTCCAGGCAGACGCCGCACAGGTCCGCCTCGCACAGGTTGAAGCAGCACTGGCACAGGCGCGTCCGGTCTTTGAGCCCCACCAGGGCCTCCGCCAGGGCAGCCGCGTCCTCCCGCGGCGCCTTGAGGATGTGAAAGGCGAGGCGCTGTGCGGTCTTGGGCCCGACGCCGGGCAGTCGGACTAGGTGTTCGATCAGGGCCGCCAGCGCGGCCGGCATCGCCGACATGGAATCCCCGTTTCGCTAGAGCAGCCCCGGCAGGCTGAGGCCGCCGGTGAGCCGTGATACATCCTGAGCCAGGAGTTCGCGCGCCTTGCGCAGGGCATCGTTCACGGCAGCGGTGATGAGGTCCTGAAGCATCTCCACATCGTCTCCGCGCGCCGCCTCCGCATCAATCTTTATCGAGAGCAGCTCGCCCTTCCCGTTGGCCACGGCGGTCACCATCCCGCCGCCCGCGCTTCCCTCCACGGTTTTGGTTGCCGCCTCGGCCTGGATGCGGTCCATCTCCGCCTTGAGGCGTTGGGCTTGCTTCATCAGATCGCCGAGATCGACCACCGTCACCTCCCTCGCCCGGATTTTTCACGAATCCTTCGTAGAATAATCCGGGCTTACCTGACGAGCAGCCACGCCCGCCTACGGCAGGAGGATACGTGGCGGCGGGCGGACCGGGTACCCATCCGCCAGGATGGGTGCGGCGTCACCGTGCACCGGCGACGACCGATCCGCCCCGGGCCGCCGATCCTCGAGGTTCTTAGTCAGCCCGCATTATTCGCGAGGGTCGTTCGCGATTAATGCGGGCTAGCTCGCCCCGTTCCGGACGATGGTTCCACCAAACAGACTCAGGGCCTCCTGGATCAAGGGGTGGTCCTGTGGTCTGGTCTCGGCGGCCCCGGCCGCCACGCTTGTGGGCGCCGTGGACGATGCCGGCTCCGCGGGGGCGAACTCGTATTCCACGCGGAGCCGCGCGCCAAAGGCCGCCGATGCGGTCTCTCCGAGCATCTTCCGCGCTTCGTGTTCCTCCAGCGTGTCGCGCACGAAGGCGTTCCCGTTGGGGACCCTGAGCACCAGCCGGTCCGCCTCCAGGCGGGCGGGGCGAACCTCCGCCAGGACCGAGGCGAGCCGCTTCCGCCCTTTCAGGCGAGCCACCGTGGCGTCCCACCCGGAGGCGATATCGGCGGGCGGAGCGGCCGCGTCGTGTTGCGGCGTTTCAACCCGCTGGCGGGGCGGATTCGGCTCCACGGCCTGTGGCGTGGGACGCGGCACCGCGGCGCTTGGCGCGGTCGGCGCCGGGTCCGCGGGACTCGCGGTTGGCCGGTCGAATAAGGGCAACACGGGCGGCCGCGATGCCCCTCCCTGGGGGCCGGCGAGCCTGGTCTCCAGTGTGGCCAACTGATCCAGGATTCCCTGCACGCTACGCACGCCCCGGATTTCCGTCAGGCGGATGACCGCCATCTCCAGAACGAGTCGCGGCTGCGTCGACCGCCGCATCTCCGCCTCGGCCTGTTGGAGCGCGCGCAGCATGGCCTCCAGCTCCGAAAGGCTGGCCACGCCGGCTTGGCGTCGGCTGGTCGCCGGATCCACCCGGGCCCCCTCCAGCAGCGTTCCCGGCTCGCTGCAGACCTTGAGGATGGCCAGATCCCTGAGGTGAGAACCGAGCTCCACCGCGAACTGGCGCAGGTCCTGGCCGTGGCGGGCCAGCTCGTCCACCAGACGGAGCGCTTTACCCGCCTCTCGACCCAGGATCGCCTCGGCCGCCTCGGCCAGCACCTCGGACCGCACCAGACCGAGGAGTTCGGCGACCGCGGCGGCTTCCAGACGATTTCCCAAGCACGCGATCGCCTGGTCGAGCAGGCTCTGGGCGTCGCGCAGGCTTCCCGCGGCTGCCTGGGACAGAACCGTCAGGGCGCCTTCATCGGCCGCGATTCCCTCGGCCTCCACAATCTCGCGAAGGCGGCCGCCGATCTCCGCGATACCCAGCAGTCGGAAATCGTGCCGCTGGCAGCGCGAGTGGATGGTCGCCGGGATGCGGTGCGGTTCCGTCGTGGCGAGAATGAAGATAACCCGGGGCGGCGGCTCCTCCAGCGTCTTCAAGAGCGCGTTGAAGGAGCTGGTGGACAGCATGTGGGCTTCGTCGATGATGTAGATCTTGTGGTGGCCGCGCGCAGGGGCATACTGCACGGTTTCCAGGAGCTCGCGCGTCTTCTCGACCTGGGTGTTGGAGGCCGCGTCCACCTCGATGCAGTCCATGGACCGGCCGGTCGCGATCTCTTGGCAGGGCGGGCAGGTGCCGCAGGGCGTCGCCGTGGGTCCCGACGCGCAATTCAGGGCCTTGGCCACGATCCGCGCCGTGGTGGTCTTGCCCACCCCCCTCGGCCCCGCGAATAAGAGGGCGTGGGCCATGCGGTCGGCCGCGATGGCGTTCTTCAGGGTCTCGGTGACATGGCGCTGGCCGACGATCGTCTCGAAGGCCTTCGGCCGCCACCGCCGTGCAATCACCTCGTAGGGCATCGTGCTCCTGACATCGTCCGCCGTCGCCGAAAGTGCGAGCGCCGGACGGCCCATGCAACTCCGATCGGGTGGACTCGCGGCACCGGCCGCTCGCTGTTTACCGTTGCTTCCTTCCGGACCTGGCGGGGTTCACAGGGCTACCATGCGCGAGACCCGATCATCAACGCCACACGAACCGTCCGGCGCCCACCCGTGCGGTGGCCCTCGCCGACCCCTATCCTGCGCCTTGCTGTCGCGACGTCTCTCCTGGCTGCCCGTCCCCGCCGACTCGGGCCGGCAAGGTGGCGGAGAGGCCGGGATTCGAACCCGGGGTGGAGTTACCCCCACACACGCTCTCCAGGCGTGCTCCTTCAACCACTCGGACACCTCTCCGCATTCCAGCCGGAGCGTCATCGCGGAACGATACCCTCGGGCGGACCCGCCGCGCCCCTTTGGGCGTGCTCGCGTTCGTGGCGGAGAGGGTGGGATTCGAACCCACGTGGGAGTTGCCCCCCAACCCGCTTTCGAGGCGGGCCCGTTACGACCACTTCGGTACCTCTCCGTCTCCGCCGACGTGGGGCGCCTAGCGCTTCGGCACCCCGTCAATCAGCGTGATTCTATACGTCGGATGGTCGAACGGCTGCATCTCCGGAAACTTGCTGAAGAGCCAGCCGTGGAAGACCTGCTTCCCCTTCTCCGTGATCGTCACCAGCGCCGCGGGGTTGCTGGGCTCGTTCGACAAGGAGGTGATTTCGTTGTCCTTCACCTGCAGCGCCGGCAGAAACTCGTCGGCGCGGAGCGTGAGGTCACTTCCGGGCACCGCAACCTCGTTCCCGAGGTTCGCGACCAACGGCTGCGCCGCGCGGCCGGCGCCCTTGATCTCGATCTGCAGCCTGACCGCTTGCCACTTCCCCCGGATCGCGTCCGGCACCCGCACCGCGCGACCCGTGCCGCCCACTTGCGGATGCGTGCGATCGGCCGCGGGGCCCGTGCCGGCTCCCCCAATCGGCGGGTGGTCCGCCGGAAGGCCTTTGGCGGCGGCGCCGGCCCGCCCCGGCGGCGGCGGCGCGCCCGGCCCGGCGACCGGACCGGGCGGTACCAGAACCGCGAAGTACAGCGCCACGGCTGCCAGTGGGATCGCCACTGCCACGCCCAGTAGGATCAGTCGTCGCGTGACGGGTCCGCCTGCAGAATTACCCACCGCACCCCTCGCCCAAAAAGCGATCGAAGGCGCAACCCGCGCCCTCGAGGCGGTCGCGCCTCCGCAACAGAGCTTGCTGCTCGGCCTGATCTGCCGGGAAACGCCCCGGCGGATGGCGGAGAGGCCGGGATTCGAACCCGGGGGCCAGTTTTACCCAGCCAACCGCTTAGCAGGCGGTTGCCTTCGGCCGCTCGGCCACCTCTCCGTTTTACAGGCCACCCCGTCAACTGCTTTTTGGTGAGCGGCAAAGCTGGATCAACCCGCTTGCCGCCGTGTGGTCGTCCGCTCCCTGCGCGTGTGGCGGAGGGGGTAGGATTCGAACCCACGGACCTTTCGGTCATCCCGTTTCAAGCGGGACGCCTTCGACCACTCGGCCACCCCTCCTTGGCGGGCCTGATGATAGAGAACCCGGCCCAGAAAGGGAAGCAGAAATGTGGGCTACGATTTCCCGATGCGCTCAAGCCCGTCCAGATACGGCCGCAGGGCCTCCGGGATTCGCACGCTGCCGTCGGGGTCCTGGTAGTTCTCCAGGATGGCGAGGAACGCGCGTCCGACCGCGACCCCCGATCCGTTCAGGGTGTGTGCGTACTCCGCCGGGGCCTTCGGGGCGGGGCGGTAACGGATGCTCGCCCGGCGAGCCTGAAACGCCTCGCAGTTGCTGATGGACGAAATTTCCCGATAGCCACCCCCACCCGTCTGGCTCGGGAGCCACACCTCCAAGTCATACGTCTTGGCGGCGGAAAACCCCATGTCGCCGGTACACAGCGCCACCACCCGATAGGGTAGCCCCAGGCGCTGCAGGACCGTTTCTGCATCGCGAGTCATCTGCTCCAGTGCCTCGTACGACCGGGCCGGCTCCACAAACTTCACCAGCTCCACCTTGTTGAACTGGTGCTGACGGATTAGGCCCCGGGTGTCTTTCCCGTACGACCCGGCCTCGCGTCGGAAGCACGGCGTGAAGGCGACGTAGGAGAGCGGCAGCGTCCCGGGAGGCAGAATCTCTTCCCGGTGCAGGTTGGTGACCGGGACCTCGGCCGTCGGGATGAGGTACAGCGACTCGTCTTGCGTCTTGAACAGGTCCTCGGCGAACTTGGGAAGTTGGCCGGTGCCGGTCATGGCGGCGGCGTTCACCAGGAGCGGCGGAAAAATCTCGGTGTAGCCGTGCTCTTTGGTGTGCAGGTCCAGCATGAAGTTGATCAGGGCCCGCTCGAGGCGTGCGCCGAGCCCTCGGAGCACGGTGAAGCGCGCCTGCGCCATCCGGCTGGCTCGCTCGAAATCCAGGATCCCCAGCGCCTCGCCGATCTCCCAGTGGGGCTTGGGCGGGAATTCGAACTGCCGCGGTTGGCCCCAGCGCCGCACCTCGGCGTTCCCGCCGCTGTCGGCCCCGACGGGAACCGACGCGTGCGGGAGATTCGGGACCGTCAGGAGGCACTGCTGGATTCGCTCCTCGTGTCTCCGCACCTCGTCGTCGAGCGCCCTGATCCGGTCGCCCGCCACTCGCATCTCCGCGATCAGCGGGCTTGCATCCTCGCCCGCCTTCTTCCGTCGCCCCACCTCTTCGGAGACGGTGTTCCGGCGATGTTTGAGCTGTTCCACCTCCGTCAGCACGCGCCGGCGGCCCTCGTCCGCCGCCAGGAACTCGCCGAAGTCCTGCGCCAGGCCCCGGTCTCGCAGCCGGGCCTGCACGGCCCCTAGGTTCTCCCGCACGAGCTTGGCGTCCAGCATTCGTCCCGCGTCCTTTCCCTAGGCGTCGCCTGCCGGTTCTGCGTCGGTGCCGGTCGGCTCGCCGTCGGTTTCGTCCGCCACCAGGCTGGTGACGGCGGCCACGCGATCGCTGGCCTGGAGTCCCTGGAGTCGCACGCCCTGGGTGGCCCGACCGATGACGTTGATCTCCCGGACGTTGACGCGGTTCACCTTGCCCTCCTGAGAGATCATCATGACCTGATCTTGCTCCTGGACCTGGAGGGCGCCCACCACCGGGCCGTTCTTCTCGGCAACCCGCACGTTGATGATTCCCTTCCCCCCGCGCCCCTGCAGGCGGTATTCTTCGAGCGCGGTGCGCTTGCCGTACCCGTGCTCGTTCACGGTGAGGATCGCGGTGCCCGGCCGGACCACTTCGGCCGCCACGACCTCGTCTCCCGCCTCCAGGGCGATGCCGATCACGCCCCGGCCGGACCGCCCGATGGCGCGGACCTCTTCCTCGCCAAACCGGATCGCCATGCCCAGCTTGGTGGCGAGGAAGATCTCGTCCTGCCCCCCCGTGAGGCGCACGGCGATCAGCTCGTCCCCCTCGTCCAGGGTGATTGCGATGATGCCGCCGGCGCGCGGGTTGGAGTAGGCCTGAAGCTCCGTCTTCTTGACCACGCCGCGGCGCGTTGCCATGACCAGGTGGCGACCGATCTCGAACTGCCGGATGGGGATCATGGCGGTGACGATCTCGCCCGGCTGGACCTGGAGGAAGTTGACCAGGGCCTTTCCCTTGGCCGCCCGGCCGAGCTGTGGTGTCTCGTGGACCTTGAGCCAGTGGACACGCCCAAGGTTGGTGAACAGGAGGATGTGGCTGTGCGTGGTGGCCACGAAGAGGTACTCCACGTAGTCCTCTTCCTTGGTCGCCATGCCCGTCATGCCCTTGCCGCCGCGTCGCTGCGAGCGGTAGATCGCCAGCGGGCTCCGCTTGATATAGCCGCCGTGGCTGATGGTGACCACCATCTCCTCGTCGGCCAGCGTATCTTCGTAAGAGATATCCGCCGTCTCGTCCATGATCTGGGTCCGTCGCGCGTCTCCGTACTGCGCCTTGAGCGCGGTCAGCTCTTCCTTGATGATCTCCCGCACCAGCGCCTCGTTCCCGAGAATCGCCTGGAGCCGTGCGATGAGTCGGATGGTTTCTTCGTACTCGTCCTGGATCTTCTGCCGCTCCAGCTGGGTCAGCCGCTGCAGCCGCAGATCCAGGACGGCCTGCGCCTGGATCTCGCTCATGCCGAACTCGCTCACCAGGCCGCTGCGCGCCTCGTCGACGGAGCGGGAGCGCCGGATGAGTTGAATGACGGCGTCCAGGTGGTCCAGGGCGATACGATACCCCTCCAGGATGTGTGCACGCGCCTCTGCTTGGCGCAGCTCGTATCGCGTCCGGCGGACGACCACCACCTTGCGGTGGTCGATGAAATAACCGATGACCTGCTTCAGGTCGAGGACCCGGGGCTGGTTGTCCACCAGCGCCAGCATGATCACCCCGAAGGTGGACTGCATCGCCGTGTGCTTGTAGAGCGAATTTAGAACGGGCACCGCGGGCTCGTCTTTTTTCAGCTCCAGCACGATCCGCATCCCTTCCCGGTCCGATTCGTCTCGCAGGTCCGAGACCCCTTCGATTTTCTTCTCGCGGACCAATTCGGCGATGCGCTCCACCAGCTTGGCCTTGTTGACCTGGTAGGGGAGTTCGGTGACGATGATGTTCTCGCGGCCCGCTCGCGCCTTCTCGACAAAGGCTTTGGCTCGGACCTGGATCAGGCCCCGGCCGGTGCGGTAGGCGTCCAGTATCCCTTGCCGCCCGTGGATATACGCCGCCGTGGGAAAATCGGGTCCGGGCAAGAACTGCATCAAGGCATCGATGGTAATGTTGGTGTTCTCGAGGTGGGCGATGACGGCGTCCACCACCTCGCCCAGGTTGTGGGGCGGGATGTTGGTGGCCATGCCGACCGCGATTCCAGAGGAGCCGTTCACCAACAGATTGGGGACGACGGTGGGGAGGACGACCGGCTCCACCGTGGATTCGTCGTAATTCGGGACGAAGTCCACCGTCTCCTTGTCGATGTCGCGCAGAATCTCGTGCGCCAGCCGCGCCAGCCGCACTTCCGTGTATCGCATGGCTGCCGGCGCATCCCCATCCACCGATCCGAAATTCCCTTGCCCGTCGATGAGGGGATACCGCATGGAAAAGTCCTGCACCAGTCGGACGATGGTGTCATAGACGGCCGTGTCGCCGTGTGGATGATATTTCCCCAAAACATCGCCCACCACGCGCGCCGCCTTGCGGTGTGGCCGGTTGTGAGCCAACCCCATCTCATCCATGGCGTGGAGAACCCGCCGGTGGACCGGTTTCAAGCCGTCCCGGACGTCGGGCAGGGCGCGGCCGATGATGACGCTCATGGCGTAGTCGAGGTACGACCGCCGCATCTCCTCATGGATGTCGGTGGGGTGCACCTCGCCAACGCGTTGCTGGGCTATGCTGTCGTTCTCTTCGGGCACGGGAAGCCCTCTCTCTGGGTGCGGGGCGCCGGAACGGGACCGGTCCGCGCGGGCACCGGGATCGCTAGATGTCCAGGTTGCTCACCTCGAGGGCGTGGCTCTCGATGAACTGGCGGCGCGGTTCCACCTGGTCGCCCATGAGCGTGGTGAAGATGCGCTCGGCGGCCAGCGCGTCTTCGACTTGCACTTTGAGCAGGGTGCGTGTTTCCGGGTTCATGGTGGTCTGCCAGAGTTGTTCGGCATTCATCTCGCCGAGGCCCTTGTACCGCTGGATGGTCATGCCCTTCTTGGAAAGGGCCAACGCCTGTTCGTAGAGGGCTGTCCAGGTGTGCGCCTCGGTGGTGGGGCCGCCCTCGCTCTGGATGGTAAAGGGCGGGGTTCCCAGCGCGTTCAGCGCGGCCCCGGCCGCCTCCAACTCCCGATACTCGGCAGAGGCGAGGAGAGCCGGACTGACGATGCACGCCGGGCGATCGCCCCAGGAGGGCTGGGCACCCAGACTGATGACGAGTCGGTGCGCGCCCTGCTCCTCGTCCCACTCCGCACGGCCCTCCACGGACCCCAGGCGATCGGCCTCCTGGCGCAGCCGGCTGAGCAGTCGGTCGAGGAGGCGCGCCGATTTGTTGCTATCCTTCAGGGCCCCCCGGGGCACGCCGCCCTGCTGGACCAACGCGGCCACCACGTGGGGGTTTTGCCCTCGCTTCTCGAGGGCATGGAGGCAGCGCTGCCAAGCGACCACCTTTTTCAGGCAGGCGCTGAGGCGCTGCCCCGTCCAGGGCCCCCCATTGCCCGCCGCCTCGACCGAGAGCGACTCGGCGCCGTGCTCGATGAGGAACTCCACCATGCCGCGATCGTTCTTGAGGTAGCGCTCCGTTTTCCCCTTCTTCACCTTGTACAGCGGGGGCTGCGCGATGAACAGGTGGCCATCGTCCACAATCCTGCGCAAGTGGCGGAAGAAGAACGTGAGGAGCAGTGTTCGGATGTGCTCACCATCCACGTCGGCGTCCGTCATGATAATGACGCGGTGGTAGCGGAGTTTGGCGGCGTCGAATTCCGGATCGATGCCGGCGCCGAGCGCGGAGACCAGGACGCGGATCTCTTGAGACGCCAGCATCTTGTCCGCGCGCGCCCGCTCCGTGTTCAGGATTTTCCCGCGCAGGGGAAGGATGGCCTGAAATCGGCGGTCGCGCCCCTGTTTCGCCGAACCGCCGGCCGAATCGCCCTCCACGATGTACAACTCGCAGAGCGCGGCGTCCTTCTCGGAGCAATCGGCGAGCTTTCCAGGCAGGTCGTCGCTGTCGAGGGCCCCCTTCCGCCGCACCAACTCTTTGGCTCGGCGTGCGGCTTCGCGGGCGCGCGCCGCGTCGGCCGCCTTCTCCACGATGCGGCGCCCGATCCCTGGGTTTTCCTCGAGGTGCTCGCCCAATTTTTCATTGACGATCGTTTCGACGAGACCTTTGATGTCCGGGTTGTTCAGTCGGCCCTTGGTTTGCCCCTCAAACTGCGGGTTGGCCAGGCGGACGCTGATGACCGCGGTGAGGCCCTCACGGACGTCGTCGCCGCTCAGGCTAGCCTTCAGATCTTTCAGGAGATTGCGGCCGGCAGCGTAGTTGTTGATGGTGCGCGTCAGCGCCGACCGAAACCCGATGACGTGCGTTCCGCCGTCCTGGGTGTTGATGTTGTTGGCGAAGGAAAATACGGTCTCCGCGTAGCCGTCGTTGTACTGGAGTGCGATCTCCACCGCGGTCTCGTCGCGCTGCGCTTCGATAAAGATTGGGCGGGGGTGAAGCGTGGCCTTGTTCTCATTGAGGAGTTCGACGAATTGCCTGATACCGCCGGTGTAATAGAACTCCTCCGCCTTGTCGGCCCGCTCATCGGTGAGGGTGATTCTCAATCCTCGATTCAGAAAGGCCATCTCGCGAAGGCGATTACTCAAGACATCCAAGCTAAACGCGCGGTCGTCGAAGATCTCGGCGTCGGGCAGAAACGTGACACGGGTCCCCGTCCGGCGGGCCTTTCCCGCTTCTTCCAGGTCGCCGGTTGGCTTGCCGCGCTCGTACCGCTGCAGGTGTTTCTTTCCCCCCGTCCACACCTCCACCTCGAGCCATTCCGAGAGGGCGTTCACAACCGAAACCCCGACACCGTGCAAACCGCCGGAGACTTTATACGCCGAGCTCCCGAACTTTCCGCCGGCGTGAAGGGTGGTGAGGACCACCTCGACACCGGACCGGCCGGTTTGTTCGTGGATCTCGACAGGAATACCTCGCCCGTTATCGACGACCGTGACGCTGTTGTCGATATGGATGGTGACGTCGATCCGGTCGCAGGCGCCTGCAAGGGCCTCATCGACACTGTTATCCACGACCTCGAACACCAGGTGGTGGAGGCCGTCGAGTCCGGTGCCGCCAATGTACATCGCCGGGCGCTTTCGAACCGCCTCAAGTCCTTCCAGGATTTTGATTTGGTCGATGCCGTATGTGTTGTTACTTTCTTGCGGCCCATTCATCTTCGCCATACACCCTCACAAGGCAACCAAAGACCGCCCGGTGCAAACCGGCCCGTTCTGGCTCCGGCGGGGCGGGTTTCGGTCATTTCCAAGACGGTTTGCGTTCCGACCGTGTAATGGTCCGGGGTGGTCGGCGGGACCATCCAATCAAACCGAGAGCGCGCCGCCGGAAGCGGAGAGGTCTTTCGGTGTCTGTATAGACCGAAGGGCGTGTTGAGTTTGAGTTGTTGCGTTAAAACCCGGCAGCCCCGTGTTGTTTGAGCGCTGTGATTTATTGGATGAAACAAACACGAATCCGTCGACTGTCTTCCGAACAGGGGTGCGATCGTATTCAGGATCAAATCCGCATCGGCATAATAACGCAACTATACCGGTCATCCCCCGCGGCTCTAAAAATAGCCGGGCTTAACGGGTCGGTAAGGTGTATGGTGATTTGTTCCGAATCCACCGCCGATAAGAAGTCCATGATATAGCGTGCGTTAAAACCGATTTTGACTCCTTCGCCGGCGTACGCGACCTCGACCTCTTCATGGGCCTCGCCCAAGTCCATATTCACACAACTCACCAGAAGCCGCCCTTTTTGAAAATCAAACTCGGTTGGTGTTGTCCTTTCTCCCATGATCGCTGACGTCCGGCGGAGCGCTCCATGCAGAACGTCTTTCGCGATGTTGATCTCACTCGGGGTCGTTGATGGAACAACCTGGTCGTAGTTTGGGAATTGTCCATCGATCAAGCGCGCGACCAGGGTGGTGGTATCTTGTTGTAAGATGATTTGATTGTCGGAGAGGCGGATCCTCACATCACCCAATTCTTCGCGCGCGATCTTTGCCGCTTCAACCATTGCTTTTTTGGGGATCAGTGCATCAATAACGGCGGTACCGGAGGTCTCAGGACGAATCATGCGCACCAATGCGAGCCGGTGCCCGTCGGTGGCTACCATATTCAGCGCGCTGGATTGAGCCTGAAGAAGGACTCCCGTCAGGGCATAGCGTGTTTGGTCTGACGAAACTGCAAAGAGCGTCTTCCGAAGCAAATCACGGAACAATTTTGCAGAGAGGAGTAACTCGTCACCCTCGCGCAGGTCGGGAGGAGAGGGAAACTCCTCACGCGTCAACCCCTTCATCCGAAAACTAGACCGCTGGCACGAGATGGCGACTTGAAGGTCTGGATCCGCATGTAATTCTATGGTGGTTGATGGAAGTTCCTTGACGACCTCGTACAGTTTTTTCGCGGAAAGTGTCACGGCTCCCGGTTTGATAACCTCCGCTTTGATTTGCCGCCGAAGGCCGACATCCAGATCTGTTCCAAATAAAGACAGGTGGTCAGCTTCCGAGTGGAGTAACACATGGGAGAGAATCGGGAGGGCTTTTTTGACCTCAACGACACTTTGTACGGGCCCGAGGGCTTCGACGAAAGCATCTCGCTCAACCCGGATATGCATGAGACTCACACTCCCATTGTGTATTGCGGGTAGCAGCAAGAAAGATTGGGTGAAAGAATTCCAACCGACTCTCTTAAACCGATTCTAGGAACAAGAGAAAAATAGGAGTAGGAGTATTAGGTAACCGCGGGTGTTGACAAGTGTGGCAATCCCGCGCTTCTTCAACATAAGATGCCCACATCGTTATGTGGGCGGTTTGTTAATTGCCAACGCAGAACGAACGGAAAAGCACAATTAACAACAGAATGTGGAAACGCCAAAAGAATTCCACGCTTTACTAACAAATTTTACCAAATCCGAAGTGAATATGTCAACAACAGCTTTTAGGATGGGTGAACAGTGGTGATGTGCGTTTTTCCCGGGGAGGAAAGACGGGGGAACGACCCCAAACAACATGGCACTGGTCTCATTCGGTAACGACGCCGGGGATCGTGTGTGCGCCTGGAAGCGCGGCCGGAATGGAACAAACAAGCGCCGGGATAGTGGCCAGCAGGACCAGGAAACTCAGAGAGATAACACAACCAACCTTTTTCTGGAGGTTAAGGTTACACACAGGATTTTCCACACCTGTGGATAACCTCATAAACATATAAAAATAAAGGAGTTTATTTAATATAAATGGCGATTAACCACAGAAAAAACGATGGAACACCGCGCCAAATCTTCATCACAACCCAAGAAAAACACCAGTGAGGCCCCAACTCAGAACCCCTGCCAAACAAAAGACATGAAGAGCAATCAGGTACTTGACAATGAGTCGCATGAGACATAGAATGCCCGCTTCGCCAAACCACAAGGAGCGAGCACCATGAAGCGAACATACCAACCAAACAAGAGCAAGCGAAAAACCTGCCACGGGTTCCTGAAGCGCATGAGCACGGCAGACGGCCAGAAGGTGATCAAGAGGCGCCGGGCGAAGGGTCGCCATCGCCTCACGGTCTGATCGGATCTCAACTTGAGAAGGAACGAAAACTCGCCGAGTGCGCAGATTCGCCGGTCTGGTATGAGGGTGTCTCGAGGCTCCCTGACGCTCTTTCTGTTACCCAGCCCCGAAAACAAAGGACGACTCATCGTCGCCCTGGGCCGCACAGCAGGGGGCGCCGTCACCCGGAGCAGGGTACGAAGGATCGCGCGTGACGTGTTCGGCTCGACGCCGGAACGTGTCAAGACGGCGGGCTGTCTCCTTTTGGCGAGGGGTGACGTCGGGTGCGAACCCAGAAAGCGGGTCCGATCGACACTGGAACTGCTTTTCGCGCGCGGGAATGAGATGTTGGGGCGCGCGGTGACGGGTACGAATTGAGACTGGTGAGCAGACCCCGGCTTGCCGTCATGGCGCCCATTCGGCTCTATCAGCGGTGGATTGGTCCGGCGTTTCCCGCCGCGTGCCGCTTCAGCCCAAGCTGTTCCCAGTACGCTCTTGAATCCATAGAAAAACACGGAATTATCCGCGGGTTTTGGTTGGCGGCTCAACGACTGGTGCGGTGCCACCCATATCACCCAGGTGGATTTGACCCGGTTCCGTAGTTCGACACTCTTTTTAATGGTTAGCGGTCTGGAGTGAGCATGGAGCGGAACGCAATCATAGCGACGGTTCTAGTGATCGGCATTCTTTTGGGATACCAATGGTATTTGTCGCGGGTAGAGGTTCCGGTTCAAGAGCCGCCTCGACCGCCGGCCACCCAGACCGACAACCAGAAAATGGCCGCGCCGGCCGCGGCACCGCCCGCCGCCATCACAGCAAAAGTCCCGACGCTCCCGAAGGGCTACACCCCAACCGCGCAGCGCGGTTTATCCCCAAAGAACGTCACCATCGAGACCCCCCTCGTGCGGGTGGTAATGTCCACCATGGGCGCCCGGGCGACGGCATGGCAACTCAAAGCCTTCAAGATCGCCAGCGGCGCCCCTGTGGACCTGGTGGCCAACTCGGATATCCGGGCAACCCCCGGACCTCTCGCTGCGTGGGCAGACCCGGAGCAAATCGCGGGGGTGTTTGAGGTGGACAAAGACCGCCTCGACCTCACGCAGGCGGGGACGACCGGGACGCTGACATTCAAACATGTAAGCGCCAACGGCATCCAACTCGAGAAACGGTTGTCATTCCACGCGGACCGGTATGATGTTGAGATCGGCCTCGTGGTTCGGAACCTTTCTGGGGACAACGCCGTCGCCCAAACCAGGCTCGCGTGGGGGCCGGGCTTACGCAACAGCACCGACAAAAACGCAAGCACCATTCAACCCCCAACCCTCTGGGTGGATGGCAAGCGCGCGCAAGAGGATCTCGCCAAGGTAAGCGGGGAACGCGTGGTGGAGGGGAAGGTGTCGTGGGCGGCACTGCAAGACACCTATTTTACGGCGGCGCTCCTCCCAATGGACAAGGACTTCAACGCCTTCGTGTCAAAAGCCTCGGATGATCAGCCGATCGTCGGTCTGATCTGGCAGAAACAAACACTACAGTCATCCGGCGAGGCGTCGGCAGGGGTTCTGGTTTTCGCCGGGCCACGCGATCTCGACCTGCTGCGCGGTGTCGGACACGACCTCGACCAACTCATCGACCTTGGCTGGTTTGATTTCTTGGCCCGCCCGGCGCTCTGGCTGCTCAAGTTTCTTTATCATTACACCGGGAACTACGGTGTCGCAATCATCTTGATCACGATCCTACAAAAGATCGCCTTCCATCCGCTCACCCACAAGAGCATGAAATCCATGCAGGCGATGCAGGCCATCCAGCCCAAAGTCCAAGCGCTGCAAGAGCGGTACAAGAACAACCCCCAGAAGAAACAAGAAGAGACCATGGCCCTGTATCGAAAGCACGGGGTCAACCCGATGGGCGGGTGCCTCCCAATGCTTGCGCAAATACCTATTTTCATTGCGTTGTACAACGCACTGTCTAGCTCCGTGGAAATGTGGCAAGCCCGCTTTCTCTGGATCAGCGACTTGACCCAGCCCGACTCGCTTTTCCGTGCGGAGGTCTGGGGAGGATACGTCCTCTCGGCCAACGTACTCGCCCTCTTGATGGGCGTCAGCATGTGGTTTCAACAAAAGATGTCACCGACCACCGGCGATCCGCGACAAGCCCAGATGATGCTCTGGATGATGCCGATCATATTCACCTTCATGTTCTGGAGCTTTCCGTCGGGTTTGGTTCTGTACTGGCTGGTCAATAATGTCCTTCAGATCGGCCAGCAGTGGCTGATCAACCGGGGGGCGGCGCGCCCGTCGCCAGCAGAGGGGCAGCCGGCCTAGTCGAAACTTGCCCTCCAGACAAAAACGCGGTGAGCTCCTCGCCCGCCCGGACCCCGACGAGCTCCTTTCGGCAGGAGCCGATAAGCTTGGGGTTCCCTTAGGGCCGGAGCAGGTTCTCGCGTTTCGCGCCTATCGGGAGGAGATTCTCCGGTGGGCCGGACATATGAGTCTCACCGCGCTGACACGGCCCGAGGAGATCGTACGGCACGGCTTTCTCGACGCACTTGCCTGTCTTCCCCTGATTCCGTTAGGTGCGAGGCGTGCCCTGGACATCGGATCTGGGGCCGGTTTTCCCGCCATCCCAATCGCCATCATACGATCAAGCCTCGATTTCACATTGATAGAGGTCTCGCGGAAGAAGATTTCGTTTCTTCGTCACGTCGTGCGCCTGCTGGCGCTGTCCCGCGTCCGCCCGGTGCTTGGGCGGGCGGAGAAGATCGTTGAGCACGATCCGGAAATGGCCGCCTCGTTCGATTTCGCTTCGGCAAGGGCGGTGGCGCCCCTAGCGAAAATCGGAGGCGTCGTTTTTCCATTCCTGCGACCCGGCGGAGTATTCCTCGCGCAGGTTGGATCCGGTCGGGAAACCGATGCGGCGCTGGCAGACCTGATTGGTATGGGCTTCGAACTGGTCGGAGAAATCGCAGTCCCGGCCTGGATTGGGGCACCCTCCCATGAAATCCTCACGCTCCGAAAAGGGTTGGGCGGATAACCGGCGGGATGTTTCACGTGAAACATCGCCCTTGGCTGGGCCACCAGAAATGTGCTATGGTCCACCGAACAGCGGAGGATCGACGTGGCGAGAATCATCGCGGTGGCCAACCAAAAGGGCGGTGTGGGAAAGACCACGACGGCCATCAACCTCGCCGCATGTCTCGCTGCCGCTGAGCAGCCGACGTTATTGGTGGATGTCGATCCCCAGGCGAACGCCACCACCGGTGTGGGCGTGGACCCGCGCACGGTCACGCGCCACATGTACCACCTTCTGCTTGGAGATGCGAGCGGGCGCGACGTCGTGCTTCCCACGGCGATTCCAGCCCTCCAGGTTATTCCGTCTCGCAGGGAGTTGGTGGGGGCCGAGGTTGAGTTGGTGGAGCTCCCGGACCGGGAACACCGCTTGCGAAAGGCGCTGCAGCCCCTCGAGGATCAATATCGTTACATCCTGATCGATTGCCCCCCGTCTCTTGGGTTTCTGACGCTGAACGCCTTGGTGGCAGCGGACGCCGTCCTGATCCCACTACAATGCGAATATTACGCGCTGGAGGGTTTGGGGCAGATCATGGAGACCGTCCGGTTGTGTCAACGGACGCTGAATCAACATCTGGCAGTTGAGGGGATTCTGCTCACGATGTTTGACGGACGTGTGAATCTGGCTGGGCAGGTGGCAGCTGAGGTCCGTCAGCACTTCCGAGAACGGGTCTTCCGCACCGTGATTCCCCGTAATGTGCGATTGAGCGAGGCGCCCAGCCACGGAAAGCCCATCATCTTGTACGACATCCGATGCGCGGGAGCCGAGGGTTATCTGCAACTCGCCCGAGAGGTGATCGATGGTGCAAAAACGCGGGCTGGGTAGGGGACTTGGAGCGCTGATCCCTGGCGCGGAGCCAGCACAGCCAAGTACGACCGTTCAAGAATTGCCCCTGGTCGACCTGGAGATCAACCCGTTCCAGCCCCGGAAACATTTCGATACGGAAGCGCTCGAGGAGCTTGCGGCCACGATCCGGGAACACGGGGTTTTGACGCCGGTGGTGGTTCGGCGTGTTCCTGGCGGTTTCCAAATCATCGCGGGAGAGCGACGCATCCGGGCAGCCAGGCTCGCCGGTCTCACCCACATCCCGACGATCATCAAGGACGCAACCGATTCCCAGGCCCTGCAAATGGCCCTGGTGGAGAACCTCCAGCGAGAGGACCTGAATCCGCTCGAAGCCGCTGAGGCCTACCAGCGCCTCGTTGACGAGTTTGGTCTCACACAGGAAGAAGTCGCGGGACGGCTTGGGCGGAATCGGTCGTCGGTCACCAACTCCCTGCGGCTTCTCCGGCTTCCGAAACGCATCCAAGAAGACGTTGCCGCCGGAACGCTCTCCGAGGGGCATGCGCGGGCCCTGCTCGGACTCGAGGGACCGGCGGACCAGATTAAGGGCCGCAACCTTGTGGTGAAGCGCGGGTTGACCGTGCGCGCCACGGAGGCCTTGGTCCGCAGGCTTCGCGCGGGGGAGCCGCCGAAAAGGGAGCGAGGGTCAAATCAGGACCCGAATCTCGGCGCAATGGAAGACCAGCTCCGGATGGTCCTCGGAACCAAGGTACGCATCCAGCGAAACGGGGCGGGGGGCACCGTGGAGATCAGTTTCTACTCCAGCGACGACCTGACACGACTCGCAGACGTCATTCTTGGGGCGCGCTGAGCATGCGGCTAAATATCCGAGCATCAGCCCGTTTTCCCATGGAGGGGCCGGACTGGCCTCGTAAGCTGCTGATCGGAGGCGCCACGGGCCTCCTCCTTGAGTTGGTGTTCGTGGGTCTTGCCTACCTGCTTTCTGAAGAGGCGGCGTTCGGTATCGCTCCCCTGGCCGTGATGGTGAATCTTCCGGCCGTCGGGTACCTGCTTGCTGTGTACGAGGGCACTCTTCGCGGGGAGGCAGCCTCGCTTCCGGAATGGGACGATTGGCCGCGACTCTTCTTTGGGGGATTCGTGGGCTTCGGTATTGCCTTGGCGTACGGACTGGCTCCGCTCGTGCTCGTTCTGTTCGGCCTGGGCCTGTTGGTCAAGGGTGGTATCATTCTCTTCTTGGGAATGGTACTGATGGTCCTCGGGGTGTTGGCAGGGCTGTTCACGCTCTTTTTTCTACCGATGGCCCTGGCCAGGTATTTGGCGCACCGACGGCTAGAGGCGGCCTTCCATCCCGGAACGCTGTGGGACGGAATCAACAGCATTTTGGCGGAGTACGTGGCGACATATGTGCTTTGCGTTGGGTTAAGTATCGCCGGCGGAACGCTCGCCGCGATTCCGTATCTCGGCGCGCTTGCTTGGCCGTTTGCGTGGTTCTACCTGATGCTGGTGCAAGTCCGCCTCTTTGGGGGAATCTGCGCAAAGGCAGTCTGACCTTTCCGGCGAACCGCCAAAGACGTCTCGGGCGCGTCTGGCGTGCGTGGCTACGGGGCCCCCAACCCCTGAGGAGTGCCGATGGCGACCACGGCCGACGTCGTGGCGGATTATTTGGCGAGAGCGGGAATCGGGCGGATCTACGGGGTGCCCGGCGAGGGCAGCTGTCTGGATCTGATCGAAGCCGCTCGCGGACGAGGCGTCGAGTTCCTGGCCACGCAGAATGGGGGAGCTGCGGCCATTATGGCTGCAACGGAGGGAGACCTGAGGGGGAAACCCGGCGTCTGCGTCACCGCGCTCGGTTCCGGGGCGACGAGTGTCATTGCTGGGGTGGCTCACGCCTATCTTGATCGGTTACCGCTCATCGTCCTGGCGGGCAGGGCAACCCGCAACAGCCTGCGGGTCGGACTGCGACAGAGTATCGACCAAAGACTTATTTTTCAAGCTGTTACGAAGGACGGCGCCACCGTAACACGGAGCCGGGCGGCGCGACTCATTGCCTGGGCATGGGAAGAAGCCACGACCAGTCCAGCCGGCCCGGTCCACCTGGACTTGCCGGCCGACGAGTCGGTCAGCCCGGCGAGACGGCGCGCCATTCCTGCCAAGAACGCCAAGCGAGTGGATCCATCTCCGAGTGCCATACGCCACCTTGCAGGGTTGCTGAACCGCAGCGGGCGAGCCGTCATTGTGGCAGGGTCTGGTTGCCGTGAGGCCGCGGTCGCCCGTCCGCTTCGGGAGCTGGTTGAGCATCTCGGGGCGCCGACGCTGACCACGGCACGCGCAAAGGGAGTCATTCCAGAGGATCATCCGTTAGCAGCGGGTGTTTTTTCTGGCGGGCCGCTGGAAGAAGAACTCCTCGGACGAGCCGATTGTGTTCTCGCAGTGGGAGTGGATCCGGCGGAAATCCTGCCGCGCCCCTGGAAGGCCGGCCGGCCAGTGCTCTCCATGGCGGATTACGCGATGACCCCGTGCCCCTTTGTGGCGACGGCCGAGGCCACCGGGTGCCTCTCCACGGGCCTGGTGTTGCTGCGACAGGGCTTACCCCCGACCGGGGAATGGGGCCTCGCCAATTGGGCAAGACGCGGAGAAGCGTTCCGCACCCGCACCCGCACGCTCCTGGTCGAGGCGATCTCGCCGCGAGGCCAGCATGGCTTGGCGCCGCATCGTGTGGTGGAAATCGCCAGAGAGGTCTTCCCGCGCCCGACCGTCGCGACGGTCGACACCGGGGCCCACGCGCTGGCGGTCCCCGCTTTCTGGGAGACCTACGAGCCGAAGACGTATCTGTGCTCCGGGGGGCTGGCAGGGACCGGCTACGCCATACCGGCGGCCATCGCCGCAAAGCTGAACGCTCCGGAACGCCCAGTGCTGGCCTTCACGGGAGAGAGCGGCCTCCTTCTCAGCCTTTCGGAGGTCGCCACCGCCAGCGGTCTGGGACTCAAGATCGTTGTGGTCGTCTTTGTGGACGAGTCGCAGAGCCTTGTGCGTGTTGTCCAAGAGCAAAAGCGGTACGCGCCGGTGGGTGTCTCGCTCCCACAGTTGGACATCCCGAAAATCGTCGAAGGTCTTGGTGCACTGGGAACGGCAGTGGAGGACGAAGAGGGTCTGCGGGCAGCACTTTCGGATGCCCTGGAAGCCCCGAGGCCGGCGATCATCGCCGCGCGGATCAACCCGCACGGTTACCGCCGGATGCTGGAGGTCCTCAGGGGAAAGGCGTAGGTTCGACCGGGGGCCAGCCGCCTTGCGCCATGGGCACGATGCCTATCTCGGTCCTGCCTCGCGAATGGCCGCCGGGGTGTCCCCGAATTTCTCGAAATTCTTCCGGAACAGAGACCCCAACTGCTGAGCCTGCGCGTCATACGACTCAGGCTTCGGCCATGTCCCTCGTGGGTCGAGAATCGCCACCGGCACATCCGGACAGGCGGTCGGAACCTGCAGGCCGAAGACCGGGTCCGTTCGGGTGGGGACACCATCAAGCTTTCCGCCCAGGGCCGCGCGCAGAAGCGCGCGGGTGTGCGGCAGCCGAAAACGATGGCCCATCCCGACTGGGCCCCCGGTCCACCCCGTGTTCACCAGCCAGCAATGTGCCCGATGCTTTTCGATTCGTTCGCGGAGCATCTCCGCGTACACGGTGGGATGGAGCGCCAGAAACGGCGCGCCGAAGCACGCACTGAAGGTCGCTTGCGGCTGTGAGCCGAGGCCCCGTTCTGTTCCGGCTAGCTTGGCGGTGTACCCGGAGAGGAAGTGATACATGGCCTGCTCCGGCGACAGATGTGCGATCGGCGGGAGGACCCCAAAAGCATCGCAGGCAAGAAAAAAAATGTGCTGCGGGTGTCCGCCCACACCCGGGACGACCGCGTCCGGGATGAAGCTGGCCGGAAATGCCGCCCGCGTGTTCTCGGTCAGGGAGCCGTCTTGAAAGTTGAGAAGTCTGGTCTCGGGGTCGAGCGTGACGTTCTCAAGGACGGACCCGAAACGAATCGCGCCCCAGATTTGCGGCTCGTCCTCGCGCGACAGGCTGATGCATTTCGCGTAACAGCCCCCCTCGAAATTGAAAACGCCGCTGTCGCTCCAGCCATGCTCGTCGTCGCCGATCAGTCGCCGCTCCGGGTCCGCCGAGAGGGTTGTCTTTCCGGTGCCGGAGAGGCCGAAGAAGAGTGCCACGTCTCCCTTGCGCCCCTGGTTTGCCGAGCAGTGCATGGACAATACCCGCCGGAGTGGCAAGAGGAAGTTCAGGATCGTAAAGACGGACTTCTTCATTTCCCCCGCATAGCTTGTACCGCCAATAATCACAAGCCCTTTTTCGAAATGCACGATCACGAAGGCTTCCGAGCGCGTTCCGTCCAGGTCGGGGTAGGCGTGGAACTTTGGGATGTCGATGATCGTGAACCGAGGAATGTGGTCGTGTGTCTGGGTCCAGTCCGGTCGGACGAATAACTGCCTGGCGAACAGGTTGTGCCAGGCATATTCCGTGACGATCCGGATGGGAATACGATGGTCGGGATCCGCGCCGGCGAAGCAATCCTGGACGTACAGGTCGCTTCCCTGCAGGTATGCCAGCAGACGACCATACAAGGCATCGAACCGAGCAGGCTCGAACGGACGGTTGACCGGTCCCCACCACACCCGATCCTGTGTGGAGGGCTCTTGCACCACGAACTTGTCGTCGGGGGATCGCCCGGTGTATTGCCCGGTCCGCACGGTGAACGCACCACCGGCCGCCAGCAACCCCTCACGCCGACGAATGGCGTTCTCGACGAGCGCCGCCGTGCCCAGGTTCCAGTAGACCTGGTTGACGTTCTGAATCCCGTGGTGCTCGAGACCGTACCGGCTTGGGTTGACACCGCGCGCTTGCATCCCGACCTCCGACCGCCGCCAGGGCTCTCACGAAACGCCTTTCGACCACCATCCGCCGTCCGCGGAAGGTACCAGCCTAGTCATCGGAAATCAAGAGCCCACGTGCGCGTTCGCAAGACGACCGGCGGCGCGGGACTTTTCTCTTGACAACCAAATTCGCTTTGGTATTAGCTGGACGCGCTGCGAATCGGACGCATCGACGTCTTCGTGAAGACGCCGCCTCATCCGTACTCTTCGTCGTGAACGGCGCGCGGGCATCCTGCCCGCCGCACGGTTGGCCCCTATGGCGAGAGGAGGAGGGACAATGGGCACCCGAGGTCTGTTGTGGCGCGGCCCTTGGATCGTTGCGGTCTGTCTGGCAGTGGCCCTGATCGGTCCGGGATTGGCCGGAGTGGCCGGCGCTGGCGAGAAGCTGGTCGTCTGGTGGAATAAGGGCTATTACAAGGAAGAAGACGAGGGGATGCAAAAGGTCGCGGCCGATTTCGCCCGCGAGAACAACGTCGAGGTCGAGATCACCTTCACCATCCAGGACGACTTGGGACCGAAGGTCACGAGCGCCCTGCTCGCCCGCCGAGTCCCGGACGTCGCCTTCTGCTTCTTCAACGACTTCCACATCTCGCCGCGTTTCGCCTGGGACGGCAGGCTGGCTGACGTCTCGGATCTTATCAACGACTTGAAGCCCCGCTACATCGAGTCGCACATGACCACCGGCCGGCTCTTCAACAAGGCCGAGAACAAGTGGAGCTACTACGCGATCCCCATCGAGGCCCAGGCGCTCGGGACGCACTACTGGAAGGATCTCGTGAAGGAGGCCGGGTTCGATCCCGATCCCAAGAAGATTCCGATGACCTGGAAAGAGCACTGGGATTTCTGGAAGAAGGTCCAGGCCGCGCTCCGCAAGAAGGATCCGGCGAAGTACGGCAAGATCTACGGAATCGGGATGACCTCGTCCAGTCGCTCCACGGACACCATCTACAACTTCGAGCAGTACCTCTTGGCGCACCGCGGCGAAGTGATCACACCCGACGGGAAGGTCATCGCCGGCGAGGCCAAGAACCGCGAGGCGATCACCAAGGTCCTCACCTTCTTCACGAACCTCTACAAAGAGGGCTACGTCCCAACCGACGCGCTCACGTGGACGGACGGCGACAACAACGCCAACTTCCACAACAAGACGACCGTGATGACGCCCAACCCCTCCATCTCTATTCCGGGGGCGCTGTTCTTCACCAACAAGGACGCCTACTACAATAAAATCGGCACGATCCTTCAGCCGGCCTCACCGGTCGACGGGAAGGGGTACCCGTACCTTGTGGCGGTCAAGCAGATCATCATCCCCAAAGATTCCAAGCAGCAGGAGCTCGGCAAGAAGTTCGTCAAGTACGTCCTTGACGCCAAGCGGTTTACCGAGTACGTGAAGGCCTCCAACGGCCGCTGGTTCCCCTCGTTCAAGGACGTGGCCGCGGATCCGTTCTTCAGCGACCCGAAGGATCCGCACATCCCCGTGGTCACGGACCAGTTCATGAAGAACGAGACGCGCCCCTTCTACTTCAGCTACCACCCGGCGTATGTCCAGGTGTACACCGAGAACGTCTGGGGCAAGGCCATCTCCCGCGTGGTGACCGAGAAGTGGAGCAATGAGCAAGCGGTGGACGAGGCGGTGCGGCGGATCGAACAGATCTTCAAGAGCTGGAAATAGCCACCCGATTTTCGAACCGTGAACCCTTGATTCGGGCGGGAGGCGTTGCGCCTCCCGCCCGCGGGGCGCCCCAACGTATGAGCCACACCGCCGTTGCGCCCGCCGACCAGCCGCAGCCCATCCGGGGCGAGCGCTGGCTGGGAAAGACCGCACTGGGTCTGGCGTTCTGCAGTCCGCTCCTCCTGTTGTTCCTCGGCTTGGTCCTGTACCCGATCCTGTACATGATCTACATGGGGTTGGATTGGGATATCTACGAGGACATCTTCTCGGACCCGATCTTCATTCAGACGCTCTGGAACACGGTGATCTTCGTCGGGGCTGCCGTTAATGTGAAGATGGCGCTGGCCCTGATTCTCTCCGCGCTCTTTAACACCGAGAACCGATTCGCCCGGATCCTGAGCGGCCTGTTCCTGCTGCCCTGGGCCATCCCGTCGCTCCCGGGAATCCTGGCCTTCCGCTGGATGCTCAACGGTCAGTGGGGAATCGTGAACAAGATCCTGAACGACCTGGGGTTTGCCGGCTATCCCTGGCTGGTCCGCCGTCCCACGGCGATTGCCGCCGCCGTGGTCTATCACATCTGGAAGTACCTCCCGTTCTGGACCCTGATCTTCGTGGCCGGCCGGCGGAGCATCCCAAGAGAGATGTACGAGGCCGGCGAGATCGACGGAACGACCCCGCTGCAACGGTTCCGATACATCACCGTCCCCATGTTGCGCAACCTCTTCATGATCTGCAGCTTGCTTTCCATGGTCTTCACCCTGGGCGACTTCGTCATCATCAAGATCATGACGGGCGGTGCGCCCGGCGACTCGACTCACGTGCTGTCGACCCTGGCCTACCGGTACACCTTCCTGATGGGGAAGATCGACTGGGGCGTGGGGACGTTCGTCACCGCCCTCCCGGTCACACTCCTTTTCATCTTCATCTTGATCCGGTGGGTCAAGTAGGAGGGCGGCGCATGCGGCTCCGCGGCTGGCGAAAGATCGGATTTTACGGGGCGTGCGTGGTCCTGCTCGTCTGGACAGTCTTCCCCGTCTATTACATGATCATGCTTTCCCTCGTGACCTGGGAGGATCTGTTCAAGCCCCGTTTGTACGTGGCCAGCCCGACGTTCGAGAACTATTACCAGACCCTCACCCAGGGCAACTACTTCGTCAGTCAGTTTTGGGCGCAGATGTACAACAGTGTCAGCATCGCCCTGGTCACCACGGCGGCCGTCTTGGTCATCGGCACGCTCGGCAGCTACGCACTGGCGCGCATCACGTTCCGCGGCAGCCGGACGATACAGGCCCTCACGCTCTTCACGTATATCATTCCGTCGTCCTTCCTCTCGATCCCGTTCTTCAAGCTGATGGCCGACTACGACCTGATCGGCAGCAAGCTTTCGGTCATCCTGGTCATGATCACCTTCGCGTCCCCCTACGCAGTCTGGATCCTGTGGGATTACGGCAAGACCATCCCCCCCGACATCGACGAGGCGGCCATGATCGACGGAGCCGGTCCGCTCGCCATTTTTTTTCGGATCTACCTTCCCCTCATCCTGCCCCCCATGGTGGCCATCGCCACGTACGCGTTCCTGCTCTCCTGGAACGAATATCTCTACGCGGTCCTGTTCCTCTCGGGCGAGACGCACATCACCATTCCCGTGGCGATGGGGAATTTCCTCGCGACGGATGACGCGCCGTGGAATATCTTGATGACGGTGGCCGTCCTCTATTCCATCCCCCCAGTGATCTTCTACTATTGTTTCCGTCGCCATCTGGTCAGCGGCCTGGTGACGGGAGCCGTGACCGGCGTGTAAGTCGATCGCGGCCGATCCTTTCGGCTCGCCCCACCCCGGAGGTGTCCGCTCATGAGCAAGGCCTTTGACTTCACCCCGAAAGCGGTGCCCGCCGTGCGGACGCGCTTTCGGCGGATCGTGACCCCGATACCCGCCCCGGACTCCCTGGAGCTTCTCGAGACCATGCGCCGGCACGAGCCAACAAGCATGCTGGGCCAGCCGCCCATCCTGTGGGATCGCGCGGACGGGGTCCAGGTGTACGACCGGTTCGGCAACATGTGGCTCGACTGGAGCTCCGGAGTGCTGGTGGCAAACGCCGGCCACGGGGCCAAGGAGATCCGGGACGCCATTCTGAGGACTGTCGAGCGCGGGCTCCTGCACACGTTTTGCTTTCCAAACGCCGAGCGCATCGAGTTGGCGCGCGCCCTCGGTGCCGCGGCGCCCGAGGGCCTCAGCAAGGCGTTCTTGCTCACCACGGGTTCCGAGACAATCGAATGCGCCGTCAAGCTCATGCGCACCCACGGACAGCGTGTCGGCGGGAGGCGGAAAATCGGCATCGTCAGCTTCGAGGGGGATTTTCACGGGCGCACGCTGGGCGCCCAGATGGTGGGGGGCATCCCGGCCCTCAAGGAGTGGATCGTCAATCTGGATCCCGACATGCACCAGGTGCCGTTCCCGGACGGCTTCCGCTGCCGGGACACAACCTTCGAGGGGTTCCTGCGGGGGCTGCAGGCAAAAGGGGTCGGGCCGGACCGCGTGGCCGGGATCGTCATGGAAACCTTCCAGGGGGGCAGCGCGGGCTTCGCGCCGGCGCCGTACATCCAGGCGATGGTTGCCTGGTGTCGGGCGCACGACATCCTGGTCACGTTTGACGAGGTGCAGGCGGGTTTCGGGCGCTCCGGGAAATTCTTTGCCTTCGAACACTACGGGGTGGTGCCCGATCTGATCTGTTGCGGAAAGGGAATCTCGAGCTCCTTGCCCCTCTCCGCCGTCCTTGGGCGGCCAGAAATTCTGGACCAGTACGGGCCCGCGGATCTCACCAACACGCACGGGGGCAATCCGGTCTGTGCCGCCGCGGCCCTGGCAAGCCTGAAAAAGATTCTGGCCGAAGGGCTGGTCGCCAACGCGCAGGTTGCTGGGGGCGTCCTTCACGAGGGTCTGGGGCGCATCGCGGCCACGCACCGGGACGTCATCGGTGCGGTCATGGGCCGCGGGTTGGTGGCCGGCCTCCACATGATCCGGCGGGGCGGCGTGGAACCGGACGGGGAGCTGGCATTCGCCGTCGTGGAGAAGGCCCTGGGCAAGGGGCTGCTCATGTTCGCGCCGGTCGGCCTGGGGGCCGCGACGGTGAAGATCTGCCCGCCGCTCACGATCACGGAAGATGCCGTTCTGGACGGCCTGGCGGCGCTCAGTGAGGCGATCGCGGAGGCCGTGGCGGAGCGCGGGGATGCCTGACGCACCCCGACCGGAGGCGCCGATGATTGCGATCGAACAACGCGCGTTGGCGTGGGTCGCGCACCATCAGGACGACGTCGTGGCCTTGCTCCAGAGGCTGGTCGCCATCCCGAGCATCGTCGGCGCGGAGGGCGCGTGCCAGGCCCTGGTGGCGCAGCTCATGGGCGGCTGTTGCGACGCGGTGGACGTCTGGGAGCCCGATCAGGCCTGGCTGGATCGCCACCCGGCCTATTTCCATGCCGGCACAGCGTTCGCGGACCGTCCCAACGTGGTCGGCACGCTGCGGGGGCATGGCGGCGGCCGATCGCTCATCCTCAATGCGCACGTGGACGTCGTGGACCCCGGCCCGCCCGAGGCCTGGACGCACGGTCCGTGGTCCGGCGCGCTGGTGGACGGGAAGCTCTACGGGCGGGGCGCGGTGGACGACAAGGCGGGCCTGGCCGTGATGCTCTTGGTGGCCCGGTGCGTGCGCGAGCTGGGGGTATCGCTCGGCGGCGACCTCATCCTGGAGAGCGTGGTGGACGAGGAGTGGGGCGGGGGTGGAACGCTGGCCACGCTGCATCGCGGCTACCGCGCGGATGCGGCGGTCGTCTTTGAGCCGTCGGACCTGGACCTGTGCCCGGCGTCCCGCGGGGGCCAGGCATTTCGCGTCACCGTTCGCGGCAAGGGGGCGCACCCGATCCACTCCTACGACGGGGTGAGCGCGCTGGAGAAGGCCGTTCCGATTCTGGCCGCGCTCAGGCAGCTCGAGGCGGATCGGCAGGCGCGCCTCCGGACGCCGCTCTTCGCACGGTATCCCATCTTCGCCCCGATCGTCATCGGCAAGATCGCGGCCGACCGCATTCCCTCGAAGGTTCCCGAGACGTGTGTCTTCGAGGGGCTGATGGGCTACGCCCCGGCCGAGACCTACCAGCAGGCGCGCGCGGACCTGGAGGGCTGCGTCGCGCGGGCCGCCGCGAACGATCCCTGGCTCCGCGCGCACCCCCCAGCCGTGGAATGGCTTGGCCTGAATAAAGAGGGGGCCGAGACGCCGCTGGCGGACCCTTTCGTCGCAACTCTCCAGGGCGCGTTCGGTTCCACCGAGGGGCGCCCGCCGGTGCTGGCCGGTTTCCCGGCCGGGTGCGATCTCCCGTATCTGCGGCGGCATGCGGGCATCCCCAGCCTCGTCTTCGGGCCGGGGAACTGCACCGTCGCGCACGGGTCGAACGAGTACGTGCCGGTTGAGGAGGTCGTGGCCGCATGCCGAGTGCTGGTCGTGGCCGCACTGCGCTGGTGCGGCTGGCGCCAGGGGGGCGGATCCTCTCCGAACCGGCCAGTTTGAAATTGACAGCCCGGAATTGCTCTGTTACCGTCGCCCTATTCATTCCGAATGCCGGCGTCAAGGCTGGCGAAACCCCGTCTTCATCCCTCGGAGGGCCTGGTGCTGAAGCGCGACAAGGAGCGAGTCGGGGCCGACTTCGGCGAGATTCGCGCCTTCCTCGGAGAGGGAACGCAGTTTAAGGGGGTCCTGAGCTTCGCCGGCGCCGTCCGCATTGACGGCCAGGTGGAGGGCGAGGTGATTGGCGACGAATTGCTGATCATCGGCGAACCCGGTCAAGTGAACGCCGAGATCGAAGTCGGGACGCTCGTCGTGAGTGGCCGGGTGCAGGGAAGCATCACCGCGCGCGAGCGGGTCGAGCTCCTCCGGCCCAGTCGCGTGAGCGGGACCATCCGGACCCCCTGCTTGGTGGTGGCCGAAGGCGCCCTCTTCAACGGGAACTGCGAGATGTCGGGACCCGACGACGCACCCGGGGGGCAACCTGCGGCAAAGAAGGAGGACCTGCAGGCGGCGGACGGGGCCTAGTCCCAGCCGCTTCGGTCTTGTATGTCCGGGCGTTCCGTCGTGCCCGGTTATCTGGCTCGTCACGTCTTAGCCCTCGGTCTGCCGGGTTTGCCTTTCGGTCCTCCCCGAGCCAACGATCGTACTCTGCCCGTTGTGTGAGTTGCCGGCGGGTTTCACTGGGTTGAATCAGGAGCAAAACGGTCGGCCTACACCTTGAATCGGACGCCGCCGGACCCCGGGTACCTTTCCGATTCGCGCATCATTGGGGCACGGTGTGACCGGGGAGTTGCCATGAACGACCGTGACGTGATCCAGGCTGCCCTGGGACAGCTCTCCAGGCGGCTCCGGCTTGTCCGAGCCGTGACGGCCGGAAGCCGCTTCTTGGTCGCCGGCCTCGTCCTTGCGGTGCCGCCGCTCCTCCTGAAAGGCGTCCTCCCGGTCGCCACGCCGTGGGCCGTCGTTGGATTGGTGACGGGCCTCACGATTCTCGGCGTGCTGTACGGCGGATTGCTGCGGGTGCGGCCAGGCCACGCCGCTCGCCTGGTGGACCACCACCTCGGACTCAAGGAGCGGATGACCTCCGCGGTGGAGCATCTGGCGATACCAGACGCGCCGGAGATGGCCCAGGCGCAACTCGCCGAGACCGCGGCCCGCGTCCGGGGCCTCCGGCCGAAAGACGCCTTCCCGCTCGGCCTAGGACCCGAGGCCCGCCTCGCCGGGCCGCTGGCAGCGCTGGTCCTCGCCTTGGCGTTGCTCCCGCCGATACCCCTGCACCGTCCGGGCGCCGACGATGCGGCCGGCCCCCCCGCGGCCGACGTCGCGGAGGAGCCCAAAGAGCGGCCACTCGAGCCAAAGCTCGCCACCCCGGCGCTGCCCAAAGAGGTGCTGCCCAGGACGGAGGAGCAGGACGCCACCCGCGGCCCATTGGCGGGCCACTCCCAGGCCGGGGATCAGGCGGCGGTCTTCCGGGACACCAAGATGAGTCAGCAGCGACCAGATTTCGGGAGCTTCGTCAAGCAAGGCGACGACCGCCTGAAGCTCCTGGGACGGCCAGAGGCAATTCCGGATCTTCGGCGCGACGTCACGCAGAGTCCCTACCAGGTCATGATCCGCCGGATGCAAGAGCAGGTCAAGGCCGGCAGCCTGCAGGGCCTGAGCTGGGAGCAGATCGAGCGGTTGATGTCGGAGCTCGGCCAGGCCGAGCAGCGGATGGGGGGCGGCGGCGAGATCGCGGACGAGCTCATGCGGGAGCTGGAGGGCCAGGGCGGGCGCTCGACGGACAAGACGATGTCCGCGCTTTCCCGGGCGCTCAATCGCCTGCGAGACCGCGACGAGGCTTCCCGCGGCAAGGGCAAGGGACTGCGGGACGCTCCGTCCCGCCAAGCAGGAGCCGGCGACGCCAAGGGTGACGGCGAGGGCGGCCGGAACGAGGACGGCGCTGGCGGATCCGCGCCCGGCACGGAGAAATCCCTCCAGACGCGCGGGGACGCCACCCAGCGGATCGGGGGCGAGAAGCAGGACTCCACGCTGGACGGCGATCCTCGCGAAGGCCAGACCGAGGCCTACGACACCAACCTCTCCGGGTTGGGCGCCCAGGTCCCCTCCCGCCTCCCGTATCTGGATGTCTTCTCGCAGTACAAGAAGCTGATGGAAGAAGCCCTGACCAAGGAGCCGATCCCGTTCAGCTATCGGGAGCAGGTCAAGGAGTATTTCAAGGCCCTGGAGCCCCGCTGAGGCCGCCACGGCCGGACGGTGACGCATGGCCCACGTGACCCGACGCCTCTTCGACCAGGATTTTTTAAAGCGACTCGACGCGCTCTCCATCGTGTCCCGCCGGGTCGGGACCGGCCAGGCCAAGGGCGAGCGGCGCACACTGCGGAAGGGCTCCGGGGTCGAGTTCATGGACTATCGCCCCTACGCGGTGGGCGACGACCTGCGCTACGTGGACTGGAACATCTACAGCCGCCTGGACAAGCTGCTCCTCAAGCTGTACGTGGAGGAGGAGGACATGTGCCTCCACCTTCTGCTGGACGGGAGCGCCTCGATGGGGTTCGGCGCGCCGTCGAAGCTGGACTACGCGCTGCAGGTGGCTGCGGCCCTGGGATACATCAGCCTCGCGAATCTCGAGCGCGTGGCGCTCGGCGTCTTCTCCCAGGACGCCACACGCGTGCTCCGCCCCATGCGCGGCCGCGGCCAGATCCTGCCGATTCTCGATTTCCTCTCCGGCGTCGAGGCCGGCGGGGCCACCGCCTTGACTCCGTGCCTCGCCCGGTATGCCTTGAAGAGCCGCGTGCCCGGCGTTGCCGTCGTGTTGACGGATCTCCTGGATCCGGGCGGCTATGCCGACGGCCTCAAGGCGCTCTTGCAGCGCCGCTTGGAGGTCTTCGTGCTTCACGTGGTGAGTGAGGAAGAGCTGAACCCGTCCCTGGGCGGGGACCTCACGCTGGTGGATGCCGAAGGGGGGAGCGCGCGCGAGGTCAGCGTGGACCGCTGGGCCCTGGACCGATATCGCGAGCGGCTGCAGGCGCACTTCGACGAGGCCGAACGCTTCTGCGCCCGGCATGGGATCGACTACCTACGCACCGCCACCACGGTGCCCTTTCAAGACCTGATTCTGCGCCACCTGCGGCGCGGCGGTTTTCTGCGATGAGCTTTCTCAATCCGGCGGCGTTCTTCTTCCTGCTGGGCGTTCCGGCCGTCATCCTCCTGCATCTGCTCAAGATCCGTCGTCGCCAGGCGCTCGTGAGCAGCACCCTCCTGTGGACGGATAGCCTGCGAGACCAGCAGGCCAGCGCCCCTTTCCGTCGGCTGAAGCCGACCTGGCTCTTGCTCCTGCAAATCCTGGCCATCCTGCTCTTGGCGCTGGCGCTCGCCCGGCCCGTCCGCACCGTCTTGGTCCCCGGCTACGAGCGCACCGTCCTCATCCTCGACGTGTCGGCCAGCATGCAGGCGACCGACGTCGCCGGGTCGCGCTTGGCGGCGGCCAAGGCCGCCGCCGCGGCCGCCATCGCCACGTTGGGGGCGGGCCAGCAGGCCATGCTCGTCGCCTCCGCGCAGGACGCCCAGGTGGTGGTTCCGTTCACGGACGATCGTGAGACGCTCCGGCGCGGCCTCGCCGGCCTCGCCGCGCTCGATGTCCCCGGGCGGCTCCCAGACGCGCTCCGCCTCGCCCAGGCGAACCTGCAGGTGCGCAGCGGCACCGCCGCCGTCGAGGTGTTCACCGACGGGGCGTTCGAGCCGCCCAGCGTGCCCGACATGGGCGGCGCGGCGGTCCACTGGCACCGCTTCGGTACCCGCGGCAGGAACATCGCCATCACGGCCTTCGAGGCGCGCAAGACCTTCTTCGGGGCGTTCGACTACCAGGCGTTCCTCTCGGTGGCGAACTTCAGCACCGAGACCGTGTCGTTCGACCTCACGCTCACGCTGGCCGGCCGGCCGATCAAAACCGAGCGGGTCACGCTCACGCCGGAACTCAAGCGCTCCCTCGTCTTCCCCTTCGTGGACCCCGAGGGCGGTATCCTCAAGGCGGCGATCGCCGTGGACGACGATCTCGCGGTGGACAACCAGGCCCAGGCCATTCTGCCCGCGCCGCGCCCGCTCAGCGTCCTGCTCATCAGCGGGGGAAACGCGTTCCTGGAAAAGGCCCTGGCCGCGGACTCGCAGTTGAAGGTGGAGACCGGGGGGCCGGAGCTCCTGGAGAAGAAGCCCCCGTTCGACGTGGCGATCATCGATGGGGTCCAGGTCAAGCGCCTTCCCCCTGGACGCTATCTGTTCGTGAACACCGTGCCGGAGGGCGTGCCGCTGGAGGTGCAGGGAAAGGTCCAGGACCCCCCGATCGTGGACTGGGACCGCACCCATCCCGCCATGCGCTACCTGGACCTGTCCAAGGTCGCGATCCAGGAAGCGATGCGAGTCCGGCCCCTGGGGGGCGGACGCGCCCTGGTGGAATCCAATCTGACGCCGCTGATCTATGCGATGGACGAGGGAGGCGTCAAGGCCATCTTCCTCGGGTTCGACCTGTACCGGACGGACCTTCCGCTGCGTGTGGCATTTCCGCTGTTCGTCTCGAACGCCTTGCGATGGCTCTCGCCGAGCCGCCTCGAGGATGCGGGCCTGCAGCTTCGCGCCGGCCAGACGCTGGCCGCCGCCCTGCCCGCCGGGGCCGGCATGGCCACCCTGACGGACCCGGCCGGCCGAAAGCACGCGCTCCAGGCGGACGCGGATAGCCGGGTGAGCTACGTGGACACCACCAGCGCCGGCATCTATACCGTGACGGCCGACGGGTGGGAGCAGCGGTTTGTCGTGAACCTCCTGGACGATGCCGAGTCGAACGTCGGCGTGCATGCCCAAGGGGTCGCCGGGCGGGCCGAAGCGCGACGGGCCGAGGACGCGTCGGCGCTCTTTCCCTCGCGGCAGGACCTCTGGAAAGTCTGCGCGCTCGCCGCGATCGCGCTCTTGCTCCTCGAGGGGGCCCTCTATCATCGCGAAGTCCGCGGACGCTGGCCGTGGGCCGCCGCCGCGTTTCGCCTGGCGGTGCTGCTCTGCATCGTCGGGGGCCTGCTGGGCTTTGATCTCCACCGCTCGACGGACGCCCAGACCGTGCTATTCGTGCTGGACGGCTCGGATAGCGTGTCGCTCGAAAACCGCGCGCGCACCCGCCAGTACGTGGCGGAGGCGATCCGGGGCGCCAGTCCCCAAGACCGCTACGGGGTCGTCACCTTCGGCGCGAGTCCCGTCTTGGAGACCCCCGTCGGCCGCGAACCGCTTCCCGCGAAGCCGCCGCAGGCGGGCGACGGGCGCGGGACCAACATCGGCGCGGCGCTGAAGTTGGCCCTGGCGGCATTCCCGCAGGAGGGAGCGCGGCGGATCGTCCTCTTGAGCGACGGGAACGAGAATCGGGGCGGCGCCCGCGACGCCGCCCAGCTTGCCCGGGCGGGCGGGGCGGACATCTATGCCGTCCCGATGAAGAACGAGTACGCAGGCGAGGTGCTCGTCGAGCGACTGGTCCTCCCTCAGGAGGTAAAATTCGGGGAGTCGTTCCTGGTGCGCGTGGTCGCGTGGAGCGCCCGGGAGACCAGCGGCCGCCTGTCCGCTCTACCGCGACGGCACGTTCGTGGGCGCTCAGCCGGTGAAACTCGCCGCCGGAAAGAACGTCTTCTCCTACCAGCAGGCGATTGACCAGGGCGGCTTCCACATGTTTCAGGCGCGCCTGGAGGCGCCGGACGACGTCATCGAGGAGAACAACCGGGGGATGGGGCTCGTGGCGGTGCGCGGCAGGCCCCGCGTTCTGTACGTCGAAAAGGACCGGGACCAGGGAGTCAACCTCCTGAACGCGCTCAAGTCCCAGAATCTCCAGGTGGAAATGGTCGGACCCGAGGCGCTGCCGACCACCCTGGACGGTTTCAACAAGTACGATTCCGTCATCCTGAGCAACGTCTCGGCCTTGCGGATCAGCAAGCGACAGATGGAGCTGGTGCGGACCTACGTCCGAGATCACGGGGGCGGCCTGGTGATGCTGGGCGGGGAGGAGAGCTTTGGGGTGGGCGGATACTACCACACGCCGGTGGAAGAGGCGCTGCCGGTGACCATGGAGGCGCGGCAAAAGGTGGAGATCCCCTCCCTCGCGGTGGTCCTGGTGCTGGATCGGTCGGGGAGCATGGAGACCAGCATCGATAGCCGCCTCTCCAAGCTGGACCTGGCCAAGGAGGCGGCCCAGCTCGTGGTGGAACTGCTGGACGATCGGAACGAGGTCGGCGTCATCGCCTTCGACACCGCCTGGAGCTGGGTCGTCCCGATGGGTCCGGCCCGGGACAAGGACCGGATCATCCGCGAGATCGCCACCATCAAGGCGGGCGGTGGGACGGACCTCTTTCCGCCCCTCAAAGAGGCGTACCAGGCGGTCTACGACCGGAAGGCGCTCCTGCGGCACGTCTTGGTTCTCTCCGACGGCGAGGTGACGGCGGCGGATTTCGCCGGCCTCGTGCGGCGCATGCAGAAGGACAAGATCAGCGTCTCCTCGGTGGCCATCGGCAAGGATTCGGACGTCCGGTTTATGACCGACATCAGCCGCTGGGGCCGCGGCCGCTTCTATTACACGGAGGACGTCTACAGCATCCCGCGCATCCTGACCCTCGAGACGCAGCTTGCCAGCAAAGCCTCGATCATCGAGCAGGCCTTCAGGCCGGTGCTCAGCCACGGGAGCCACGAGATCGTCCAGGATATCCGCTGGGACCAGGCCCCGCCTCTCGGGGGCTATGTCTCCGCCACGCCGAAACCGACCGCCGACGTGCTCCTCCTGTCCCACCAGCGGGATCCCGTCCTGGCGGCCTGGCGATACGGCTTGGGCCGGTCGGTGGCGTTCACCTCGGACGCCAAGGCGAAATGGGGAGTCCTCTGGGTCAAGTGGGACGAGTACAACAAACTCTTCGGGCAAATGCTGCGCTGGAGCCTGCGGACCACGCAACGACGCGAGGTCGTGGCCTCGGTCGTCCAGCACGAAGGGCGGGGAGAGATCCAGCTCGAAGCCGTGGACGAGAAGGGAGACTTCATCAACTTCGTCGAGGCGAATACCGGGGTCGTGCTGCCCGACAAGACCCGGCAGGTCCTTCCGCTGGCCCAGGTGGGTCCGGGAAGGTACCGGGGCGCCTTCGAGGCCGCCGACCAGGGGGCGTACCTGGTGGGCGTGTCGGAGCGGAAGGACCAGAAGCTGCTCGGATCGGAGGTGGCGTCCCTGGTGGTGCCGTATTCCCCGGAACATCGGGCCCTGGCGGTGAACGACGGGTTGCTGCGCGACCTGGTCACCATCTCCGGCGGGGCGGTGCCGAGCGCGCCGGCGCAAGTGTTCACCCAGAATCGACGGCAGGCCCGCGTCAGGGTGGACGCCTGGCCATATCTCCTGGGCGTGGCGCTGCTCCTGTTCCTGCCGGATATCGCCTTGCGCCGTTTTTGGTTGCGACGGGCAGGCCCGCCCCGAGCGCCGCGCGAGATGCCGCCGAGCGGCGCGGGATGGATACGGGCGGGTTCCGGTGGAACGCAGAATTCCCCGATGGCGGGCCGGTTCGGATCTCGCGGGCGACGCAGATGAGGGCGGGCGGGGCAGCACCGACGAGGAGTCGGGGACACGCCGCGGTCGCATCGCGACACACGGCGGAGCCGCCGCCGAAACGCGTGGGCATCGAGGAGGGCACGAACATGTGGATGCGCGATGGGTGGGGGGGTACCAGAATCGACGCGCCGCGATCTCGCCTTCCTCGGCTGGCGGCGGCGATGGCCTTCGGTCTGGTGGGGGCGCTGTCGGGTGTCAGCCTCGCGGGTCAGGCGGTCGCGCCGGCCCCGACCAAACCTCGGTTGGCGGTGGCTCCTTTCACGGGGTCGGCGGCGACGCTTCCGGAGGGGTACGGGGCCGCGCCCCGGCAAGCCATCCACGACGCCTTGAGGCAACTGCGCGCAGTCCGCACCGTGGACGCGGAGGAGATGGTGGGGGCGTCGGGACGCTTGGGCCTCGCGCTGTCGGACGGGTTGGCGGACGATGCGCTGATTCGACTTGCGCGTGAGCTCCAGGTTCGGGGGCTGATCGCCGGGAGCTTCGCCGTCGAGGGCGAGACCGTGACGATCCAGGCTCGCCTCGTGGATACTGCCGGTCCGGGCCGGGTCATTCCGGGGGAAACGATCGCCGGCCCCGCCCGCGACGTCTTGGCGACGTCGGGCCGCATCCTCACCCACGCCTTGCAGCACTTCCAGGTGCGCCCGACGGAGTTCGACGAGCGCCGACTGGAAACCGCATTCGCCGGCGGGACGGCCTCCGTGGAGGCCTACACCCTTTACGCGCGAGCGGCCTGGGAACAGGGCCAGGGGACCAAGGAGGCTTCCGGGCGGGCGGTCGCGTTGTTCACCAAGGCCCTGGAAGCGGACCAGAACTTCGCCCAGGCCCGCGTGGCGCTGGGGGCGGCCCTGTACGCCACCAGCACGACGGGCAATCCGAGCAACCGGTGGAAAGCCTCGCAGGAATTCCGCAAGGCGATTCAGCTCAATTCCAAGCTCGCAGAGGCCCACAAGTGGCTGGGCGACATGCTGGTCAACAGCCCTCGCCGCCTCTATGACCAGGCCGTCCAGTCGTATGCGGCGGCGCTGGAGATCTGGCCGGACTACGCCGAGGCGCGTGTCGGTCTGGGGGACGCCCGACAGGCCAAGGGGCAGTTCGACGAGGCGATCGACGAATACAAGAAGGCGCTGGCGATCGAGCCCGCCAACGCGCGGGTCTATCTCGGCATGGGGAAGATCTACTACAACGAGAAACAGCTCTACCACGAAGCCGTCGCCGCGTATCAGCAGGCCATCGCCATGGACCCCAAGCTGCTCGAGGCACACTTGAGCTTGGGCGAGCTCTACGAGGAGAAGGGGCTGTACCAGGAGGCCGTGGCACGATACCAGCTCGTGCTCACGCTGGAGCAGAACCACCCGGGCGCCACCTACGGCTTGGCCCTGGCGTACGAGAAGGTGGACGTGAAGAAGGCCATGGCGGAGTGGGAGCGATATATCGAACTGGCGTCCAGCCTTCCGTCGGAGAAGGACTGGGTGGATATCGCGCGCAAGCATCTGGCGAAACTGCAACGAGGAGAAAAGCCAAACTAGAGCGGAGAGCCTAGAGCCCAGAGCCGAGATGCGGGCCCCCGAAACGCCTGACTCGGCTCTCGGCTCTTGGCTCTCAAGGGGGGTGTCATGCACGCGGAAGAGCGCGCCGAGAAGTTCCGTCACATGTTCGCATCGCTTACGCGCGAGATCGGCAAGGTGGTGGTGGGCCACGCAGAGATCGTGCGAGGGGTCCTGATCTGCCTGTTCTCCGGAGGGCATACGCTCTTGGAGGGGGTGCCGGGGCTCGGGAAGACCCTGCTGGTCAAGACGCTGGCAGAGGGGCTGGACCTCCGCTTCTCGCGTATCCAGTTCACGCCGGACCTGATGCCGGCGGACATCGTGGGCACCAATATCGTGGTGGAAACCCCGGGGGGGAGGCACTTCGGCTTCCAGCGGGGTCCGATCTTCGGCCAAATCGTTCTGGCGGACGAGGTGAACCGCGCCACGCCCAAAACCCAATCGGCCCTCCTGGAAGCCATGCAGGAGCTGTCCGTCACCGTCGGCGGGACACACCATTCACTCGAGCGACCGTTCTTCGTTCTCGCGACGCAGAATCCGATCGAAATGGAGGGCACCTATCCACTGCCGGAGGCCCAGCTCGACCGGTTTCTCCTCAAGCTGAAGGTGGAGTACCCGAGCGCCGAGGATCTGACGGAGATCATCGAGCGGACGACGAAACCGGTAACCCACCCGGTGCAAAAGGCCGCCGCCGGGCCGGAGGTCGAGGACATGAAGAACCTGGTCCGCGAAGTCCCCGTGCCGCAGCCGGTGAAGGAGTACGTGAGCCGACTGATCCTCGCGACGCGGCCGGATCGCGAGGGGGCCCCGGACATGGTGCGGCGCTTCGTGCGATACGGGAGCTCCCCGCGCGGCGCGCAGGCGTTGGTCATGGGCGGCAAGGTGTGCGCCTTGATGGACGGGCGGTTCAATGTGAGCTTCGACGACATCCGGACGGTCATCTATCCGGCGCTGCGACACCGCCTGATCCTCTCCTTCGAGGGCGAAGCGGAAGGGATTCACGCCGACCAGATTCTGGAGGATGTCTTGAGTCGCGTTCCGACGCAGCCGCCGAAATCGGCTCTCCTGCCGCAGGGGCTGTGAGGCCCGACCCCGTTTTTACAACGGCTCAGGCCGGGCGCGGCGTGGGGCTAGACGAAGGTCACGTCTTTGACGGCCGCGGACACGACGAAGCAGCGATCGTTGTTCGAGTTGGCGTCGGCGGGAAAGACGAAGAAGCCCGCCCGCCCGGGCTGGTAGCCCTGGGTGGTACCCGTGAGCACCTCACCGTCCTTGAAGACGACCTGAATCTTCCGACCCATCGCGGGCTTGGACGACTCGAAGGTGCGCCGCTCGGCGTACTCCGCATTCCCGGAAAAGTCCTTGACGAAAAAGACCGCCTTGAGATGTCCAACGCGCACTTCCATGGGCTTGGCGGACGGGTCTCCGGCAACCACCACGTGGAAGACGTCCTTGGTGGGGAGGAAGTCCGTGGTGGTGCCTTTGAGCAGGCGCCCGTCTTGATACCGAACCACAATCCGGTTTTGCATCCCCGTCCCCTCTGGTCGCTGGCGAACGATGTCCCGCAAAGCTCCGTGCTGTGAGCACGGCCGGCCGGTGAACAGAACCATTGCGTCCAGAATAGCCCGCCCGCCGACGGTCTGTCAATGGCACCGGATCCGGGCCAAATGCCTTGACACCTTTTTTCTTGCCGTGGTAGCTTGAACCGTTTTTCACCGGCCTCGCGCGGAATTGGCGCACTCCCCGGCGGCAAGTGGTCGGCCGCGCGGAGGCGCCTGGACCCACACTCCGCAGTCAGACGTGGACGATCGAATTACCTTTGTCCGGGGAACACTGCTCGGCGCCGCGGCGGTCGCGGGCGCGGCGGTCGTGGGCCTGGCAGCCTGGGGACGCTGGGCGTGGGCCTTCGGCTTCGCGGTGGGAGCGCTGATCAGCCTCGGAAACTTTCAGTTGATCGCCCATGCGGTCGGCGGAATCGCGGGTCTGGGGGGGGAGCGCGCCGCCACCACCCTGTGGAAGGGGGCGCTCTTCCGATTCGGGATATCCGGAGTCGCGCTGGCCGTGGCGCTACTCGTCCTTCGGGTATCGCTCCCGGCCCTGGTGGCCGGTCTGCTGATCACGCAGGTGACGATGGTCGTGCTCTGGTTGATCCGAGCACTGCGCTCGATGGCCTGAGCGGGTCGTTGGATCGGGCAAGGGCGGCGCGAAACCCGCGGCGCCCCCCGCCCTGGAGGCTCCATGAGACGCCTGAACTCGCTCGCCAGCCGCCTCGCGATCTGGCTCGCCGGACTGGTGCTGTTCCTGCCCGGGATCGCCCTGGCGGCCGAGGCCGCCCAGCACGAGGAGCCGGGAATCATCAACCTCAACGTGACGGTGCTGATCCAGGCGATCAACTTCCTCATCCTGATCTTCCTGCTCTCCAGATTCTTGTTCAAGCCCCTCGCGAAATTCCTTGCGGACCGATCCGCGGGCATCGAGAAGTCCCTGGCAGAGGCCAAGGCAGCCCACGAGGCCGCGGCCAAAGCCCAGGCGGAATACCAGGCGCAGATGCGGGAAGCCCAGCGGGAGATCGCGGCCATCCGCGAGCAGGGACAGCGCGAGGTGGAGGCCGAGCGGCAGCGGCTGCTCCAGGCGTCGCGGGCGGAGGCCGACCGGCTGGTGGGGAACGCCAAGGCGGAGATCGAGGCCGAGACCAAGCGGGCCAAGGCCGGCCTGCGGGAAGAGGCCGCGGGCATCGCCCTGGCGGTGGCCGAGAGGCTGCTGGGGCGGACCATCGGCGGGGACGACCAGAAGCGGCTGGCCGACCAGTACGTGCGTGAACTGGGGGGCAAGAATTGATTTCCGGATCCGTGGCCAAGCGGTACGCCAAGGCCCTGGTGGAGGTGGCCGCCGCCTCCGACGAGCTCGAGTCGGTGCGCCAGGATCTCCGCGCGCTCGCGGACCTGCTCAAAGAGCATCGCGACCTGCGGCAGTTTCTCGCCAACCCGAGCGTGTCTCGCCGCGATGCGGCGGGCGTCGTCGCGGACATCGGCGCCGCGATGCGGCTGACGCCCCTCACCGCCACCTTTCTTCGGATCGTGCTGGACGGCGGACGGTTGGCCGGGCTGGCCGGAATCCTCCGGGCCTACGAGCTCTTGATGGACGAGCGTCTCGGGCGAGTGAAAGCAGTGGTGACGTCCGCCACGCCGTTGGACACCGAGGCGCAAGATCGGTTGCGCCGCCGGCTCGGTGAGGTGACGGGAAAGGATGTCTATCTGGAGCTCCGGCAGGACCCGACCCTCCTGGGCGGGGTGGTGAGCCAGGTCGGCAGCCGGGTCTACGACGGCAGCCTGAGAATGCAGCTGGCGCGGTTGCGGGACGAGCTGGTGCGCGCCTAGTCGCGCAGCGGAGCAGGGGAGACGATGGCACAGATCAAGGCGGAAGAGATCAGCCAGATCATCAAGCAGCGGCTCGCGTCGTTCGAGACGGCCGTCGATGTCGCCGAGGTCGGCACGGTCCTGGAGGTCGGGGACGGCATCGCCCGCATCTACGGCCTGGATAACGCCATGGCGATGGAGATCCTGGACTTCCCCAAGGGCGTGCGGGGGATGGTCCTGAATCTGGAAGAGGACAACGTCGGCGCGGTCCTCTTGGGCGACGATACGCTGATCGAGGAAGGGGATCAGGTCAAACGCACCGGCCGGATCGCTCAGGTTCCGGTGGGCGACGCGGTCGTCGGCCGCGTCGTGGACGCCCTGGGAAACCCGCTGGACGACAAGGGGCCCATCGAAGCCAAGGAGTTCAAGCCCATCGAGCGGCTTGCGCCGGGCGTGGTGGACCGGCAGCCCGTCAAGGAGCCGCTCCAGACCGGCATCAAGGCGATTGACGCCATGATCCCGATCGGCCGCGGCCAGCGCGAGCTGATCATCGGCGACCGCCAAACGGGCAAGACGGCCATCGCGGTGGACACGATCATCAACCAGAAAGGAAAAGACGTCTTCTGCATCTACGTCGCCACCGGCCAGAAGCGGTCCACGGTGGCGCAGGTGGTCAAGGTGCTAGAGGACGCGGGGGCCATGGCCTACACCACCGTCGTGGTCGCCTCGGCCTCGGAACCGGCCCCGCTCCTGTACATCTCGCCGTATTCCGGCTGCACCATGGGCGAATACTTCCGCGACACCGGGCGCCACGCCCTCTGCATCTACGATGATCTTACCAAGCACGCGGCGGCCTACCGGCAGCTCTCGCTGCTCTTGCGACGCCCGCCGGGGCGCGAAGCGTATCCGGGCGATGTCTTCTATCTCCACTCTCGGCTGCTGGAGCGGGCGGCCAAGCTGAACGACCAACTCGGCGGCGGGTCGCTCACGGCGCTGCCCATCATCGAGACCCAACTCGGCGACGTCTCCGCCTACATTCCGACCAACGTGATCTCCATCACCGACGGCCAGATCTATCTGGAAACCGATCTCTTCTACGCCGGCGTCCGGCCGGCGGTGAACGTGGGCCTGTCCGTCTCGCGCGTGGGCGGGAGCGCCCAGGTCAAGGCCATGAAACAGGTGGCGGGGAAGTTGCGACTGGACCTGGCACAGTACCGAGAGATGGCGGCCTTCGCCCAGTTCGGATCGGACCTCGACAAGGCCACCCAGGCCCAGCTCAACCGCGGCCAACGCATGGTGGAAGTCCTCAAGCAGCGTCAGTACGCGCCGCTCCCCGTCGAGCGGCAGACCCTCGTCATCCTGGCGGGCACCACCGGCCAGTTGGACGACCTGCCGGTCGAGGCGGTGACGGCCTTCGAAGAAGCCCTGTACGCATTCGCCGAAACACGGTATCCCGCGATCTTCCGAGAGCTGGCGGAGAAGAAAGCGATCGGCGACGCCCTGCGCAGCCAGATGGACACCTGTATTGCAGAATGCAAGGCGGAGTTCCTGGCCACTCACAAGAATTGAATGCGGAATGTGAACTGCGGATTGCGAAATGGGGAACGCGGACTGCGGTAGGCCCCGCATTTCGCATTCCGCATCCGCCAATCCGAAATAGGATCTAATGCCTACCCTGCGCGACATCAAGCGGCGAATCGCCAGCGTCAAGAGCACCCAACAGATCACCCGCGCCATGAAGCTGGTGGCCGCGGCCAAACTGCGCCGCGCCCAGGAGCGGATCCTGGCGGCGCGTCCGTATTGCCGAAGCATGGGCGAGGTGGTCTCCAGCGTGGCGTCGCGCTCGCCGCGGGCGTTGCACCCCCTGCTCCGGGAACGGGTGGACGACCGAGATCTGACGGCGACGACACGGAAGCTCCTGCTCGTCATCAGCGGCGACCGGGGGCTCTGTGGCGCGTTCAACAGCAACATCATCCGGCGATCGGTGGAGCTCTTGCGGGCCGAGCAGGACAACCCGGACGTGAGCCTCGCCTTGATCGTGGTGGGGCGCAAGGTCCGGGACTTCTACCGGCGGCGCCCGAACGTCACGGTGCGCTCCGAATACGTGAACTTCTTCGACAAGCTGGCGTATGCCCATGCGGCCCAGATCGGCCAGGACGTGGCGGCAGCCTACGCCGGGGGCGAGGTCGACGAGATCCAGCTCGTCTACAACGAGTTTCGCTCTGCCGCCTCGCAACGCGTGGTGGTCGAAACGCTCTTGCCGATCCCGTCGGCGGACGAACCGGAGGAGACGGCAGGGGTGGAGTTCCTCTTCGAGCCGTCGCCCGCCGCCGTGCTGGAAACCCTCCTGCCCAAGCACGTGGAGGTGCAGGTCTATCGCGCCCTGATGGAGTCTGCGGCGGCCGAGTACGGCGCCCGCATGACGGCGATGGAAAACGCCACCAGGAACGCCTCGGAGATGATTGACCTGTTGACTATTCACTTCAACAAGGCGCGCCAGGAGCGGATCACCAGGGAGTTGCTGGAGATCGTCGGCGGCGCAGAAGCCCTCCGACAAGCCGGAGGCTGACAGTCGAGGGCGCGCGCGACCTCGCATCCGGAGCCGGACCACAGGCGAAGACGACACACTACACGGGCCGCAGCGAGCGCGGCACGACACGCACGCGGGAATGGAGTGAGTGATGGCGAACAGCGGAAAGATCGTACAGGTCATCGGGCCGGTGGTGGACGTGGAGTTCGGCCCCGGCCACCTGCCGGCCATCTACAACGCTCTGGACGTCCAGGGGATGAAACGGGAAGACATTTTCTCGTACAGCGAGCGCCTGGTCCTGGAGGTCGCGCAGCATCTGGGAGAAAGCCGCGTGCGGACGGTGGCCCTCTCCTCGACGGACGGCTTGACGCGCGGCATGGACGTCGTGGACAGCGGCGCCCCGATCATGATTCCGGTGGGCCAGAACACCCTGGGCCGCATCATGAACATCATCGGCGAGCCGGTGGACAAGCAGGGGCCGCTGACGTCGGACACCATGTACCCGATCCACCGCCCCGCGCCCGCCCTGGACGAGCAGGAGACGTCCATCCAGATGCTGGAAACGGGCATCAAGGTGATCGACCTGCTGGAGCCGTACACCAAGGGGGGCAAGACCGGCCTCTTCGGCGGCGCCGGCGTGGGCAAGACGGTCATCATCATGGAGCTGATCCGGAACATCGCTCAGGAGCACGGCGGCACCTCGGTCTTCGCCGGCGTGGGCGAGCGGACCCGCGAGGGCAACGATCTCTGGCTGGAGATGAAGGAGTCCGGGGTCATCAATAAAACGGCGCTGGTGTATGGGCAGATGACGGAACCGCCGGGGGCGCGCCTGCGCGTCGGGCTCACCGGGCTCACCGTGGCGGAGTACTTCCGCGACGCGGGCCAGGATGTGCTCCTGTTCATCGACAACATCTTTCGTTTCACCCAGGCCGGCTCCGAGGTCTCGGCCCTCCTGGGCCGCATGCCGTCCGCCGTGGGCTACCAGCCCACGTTGGCCACGGAGATGGGGCAACTGCAGGAGCGAATCACGTCCACCAAGAAGGGCTCGATCACCTCGGTGCAGGCCATCTACGTGCCGGCCGACGACATCACCGACCCAGCGCCGGCCAACGCCTTCGCGCATCTCGACGCCACCACGGTCCTCTCGCGGCAGATCGTCGAGCTGGGCATCTACCCGGCCGTGGATCCTCTCGCCTCCACCTCACGGATTCTGGACCCGTTGATCCTGGGCGACGACCACTACAACACCGCCCGCGGCGTGCAACGCCTCCTGCAGCGATACAAGGATTTGCAGGACATCATAGCCATCCTGGGCATGGACGAACTGTCGGATGAGGACAAGCTGGTGGTGGCCCGCGCCCGGAAGATCCAGCGCTTCTTGTCCCAGCCCTTCTTCGTGGCCGAGGCGTTCACCGGGCAGCCCGGCCGGTACGTCTCCGTCAAGGAGACGATTCGCGGGTTCCGGGAGCTTCTGGAAGGCAAGGGCGACGACCTACCCGAGCAGGCGTTTTACATGGTGGGGACGATTGACGAGGCCCGCGAGAAGTCCGACCGGCTCAAGGCGGTGAAGTAGCGCAGCCCTTTCCAGGAACGGCAGACGGAGCGTCGAGGCGACGAGCGCGATGGCAGAAGCAGGACACACAACCTTGCAATTGGACGTGGTGACACCGGTACGCCTGGTGATCAGCGAACAGGTGACCGAGATCGTGGCGCCAGGCTCCGAGGGCTATTTCGGCGTCCTGCCGGACCACGTTCCATTCATCACCACGCTGAAGCCGGGACGACTGACCTACTGGAAAGGAAAAGAGGAGCTCCAGTTGGCCGTGTCTGCCGGGTATGCCGAGGTGCGGGGAAACCGGGTCAGCATCTTGGTCGATACCGCCGAGACCGCCGAAGAGATCGACGTGGCGCGGGCCGAACGGGCGCGCGAGCGCGCCCAGCGACGCCTGCAGGAATGGGCGACGGGACAAGCAGAGATCGACGCAACCCGGGCCGAGGCGGCACTGTGCCGAGCCTTGGCGCGACTGGAGGCGGCCGGCAAGGGCCATTGAGACGACGAGGAACCACAGATTACACCGATTTCACAGACTGGTCCGATATTCTGACGGCCTCGGGGATCCCCCGAGGCCGTTGGCGCTCTGGGCTCAGAATCTGCGTAATCTGGAAATCTGTGGTTGCGTTTTCTTTCGTCGGGGTCACGCGAGGTCGGCGGCGATCTGGGCGAGAAGCGGCTCGATGGACGGGGCGCCGAGTCCCGAGGTCGGCGGCAAGCTCCTCGATGGTATGGTGTTGCCCCTGTCGCCAGAGCGCCAGGAGGAACGGTCCGGTGCGGTCGTTCCGGTACCACTCCTCGTCGAACCGCTCGCGCAGCAGATCGCGGAGCTGCGCCTCGAAGATCCAGGCCCTGAGGTAGCGGGCGGCGTAGAAGAAGGGATCCACGTCGGACAAGAAGAGATCCGCCGGCCAGTCCACCTGTGTGGCGTCGGAGAGGAGATCGCGGTACGCCTCGCGGGACCGCCGCCCGGGCCCTTCCGCGTGCAGGAACAGCTCGTACTCCAGCTTGGCGGCGTAGCGGCGCAGAAACCACAGCTTGTGAAAGGCGGTGAAGCGCAGGGCCTCGCGAGGCTGCCCGATCCCGACAAAGCGCTTGAGCCACCCCCGCTCTCGGAGCAGGCCGTCCAGGAGGAACGCCCAGGCCTCGGTCACCGAGGGGTCGCCCAGCCGACGATACTCCACGGCCAGGCCGGGGTCGGTGTTGGCGAAGTGCAGGGCGTGGCCGAGCTCGTGAAGGTAGGCCGCATAGTCGTCCGGCCCCCCGCCAGGCCGGACGACCAGAATGACCTCGTCCGGGATCCGGGGGGTGGCCACGAACGCGCGCGGCGTCTTCTTCGGTCGCGGCTCGTCGTCCACCCGAATGCGGCCCTCCGCCTTGGGGTCGATCCGCATGCGGCGGCACGGCGCCTCGGCGGCCTCGCGCAGACCGTCCGGAGGAAACATGGGGTCAAGGGGGGCGGCCCGGAAAAGGCGGACGAGATCGTGGCGGCCGGCCCCGCGCGGCGAGATCTCGACCCAGCGCGCGAGGTACCAGGACGCGGCGTCTTGGTACATGTCGCGGCTGCGAGGAAGGATCGGCTGGGTCAGCGCCCGCAGGGCGGAGAGGTCGATGCCGGACAGGTCGCTACAGAGGGACGTGTAGCTGGTGAAGCCGAGGCGTCGCGCCTCTTCGTGCGAGAGTTCCAGGATCTCCTGGCGCAGTCCGTTGAGGTCGGCGATGGCGCCGAGCCGTGCGGATTCCAGGGCCGCGCGGCGCGGGCGATCGGCCTCGTTCTTGATCCGGCCCTCGATCGACCGAAGCGGAATTTCTACCCCATCCACGCGGACAGCCTGGGAGGCCTCGGTGGTGGCCAGCCGATCGCTGCCGGCCCGCACGCGGAACTCGACGCAGGCGGCCCCGAGGAATTCGGCCAGATAGCGAAGGCGCCGCCCCTCCTCCCCATCCGGGGTCGCCAGGGATCGCTCTCGTGCTTCAGCGAACGCCTCGCGCGAACCCAAGAGGGCAAAGCGCTCGCGGATCGCCGCCGCCCGGCTCTCTTCCTTCAGGCCGGCCCGCGTCAGATACTCCTCGCGGTTCAGGGCTTCGGCGAAATCCTCCAGATCGACGCGGAGCAGGCGCAGGTCCATGACGGTGTCCTTGGGTAATTAGGCAATTCGGCAAGTTGGCGCTTTGGCGACTAGGGGCCCTGGCACTCCCTGATTGCCCAGTTGCCCAGTTCCCGAGTCGGCAAGCTTACAGGTCGTCGTCGGGGCCGCCACCGGCGTCGGGAGGTTGGCCCTCGCCGCCGGCCTCCTCTTCCATCGCCTGCTCCATGACCTCGTCGAAGTCCTCGCCGAGGTCTTCGCCCATTTCCTTCCCCATCTTCTTGGCCCAGCGCGCCACGCTCTTGGGGTCGTTCTCGTCCAGCCCACCGAGGGCGCCCGGATCGGCCAGGGCGTCCATCCGATCCTCTTCGGATCGCACGCGGGTGAACCGGGACATCAGGCGCTCGAGGTGCGTCCCGCCGCAGCGAGGGCAGACGGGAACCCCAGGGTTGCTGATGCTGCGAACCAGGAGGCTCACGCGGCGCCGGCAGTCTTGACAATGGTACTCGTAGATCGGCACGACGGCTCTTCCTCCCTCCGAAAATGCTACGCCCCCGCTACCACCTCGGGGGCCGGTTTGGCAGCGTACCGCGTCGCAACGGCCCGGGCGACCCGCGCGACCTCCTGGCGCAAGCCGCTCGGCTCCAGGATCTCGACCGCATCCCCGCACGAGAGGATCCAGGGAAGAAACTCTCCCGGGCGCTGGGCGGCGATCATGAAAATGACGGTCCCGTCCGGCCCGCGCTCCCACATCAGGGTTCCCACCGGCGGGTACTTCCGCAACGCCTGGGCCAAAGGCGGACGAGCGAGGAGTCGGATCCACTGGACCTGTGGAGCCACTCCTTGGGCCGCGTGCAGATGCCGCTCCAGAAGACGCGCCGGCACGGGGCGAAATCGCCGCTGGAGCACAGAGACGGACTGCAGGCGGGCCACGGGCAGGCGCAGGAGTCGACGGCGCACGTGGCAGTATCCCAGGAGGTCGAAGCCGTCGGCGGAAGGGAGCAGTCGGTAGGGGTCCATCCGTCGGGGTGCCCCCTGGGCCCCGGATCCCGAACCCAGGGCCAGCCGAACGGTCCGCTGGTCCGCGATCGCCTCTGTCAGGGCCGCCGTGCAGGCCTCGACCCGTGGATCCTGCACCGGAAGCTCCAGGGCCAGTTGTCGCTGCTGTCGCTCCTCGGGCGGCGGGGCCGCCAGGGCCTGCGCGAGCTTCTGCGCGGCGACCGCGAGGGCGCGGGCAGTCGCCAGTTCAGCCCGCGGTGCTGCGGATCGCGCCGCCAGGCTGAGCGCCAGGGCCTGATCCACCGTCAGGGTGATCGCCGGCACCAGCGCCGGGGCGGCAAGCCGGTATCCGCGCTCGAAGTACACCGAAAACCCAGCCGATCCCAAGTCGTCCAGGTCCCTCTGGAGCGTCCGTGTGGACACGCCGAGGGCCCCGGCCAGCGCCTCGGCATCCATGCCGGGCTGGCCGTGCAGAAGCTCCAGCAGCTTGATCAACCGCTCGGACCGTTGCACGGTGCTCCCTTCGCGCGCGACACCAGGGCGCCGCCTCCCCGCTCCATGCGACCTGCCCGTCGCCATGGCGGGCGCTCGGCCCCATCTGACCAGACAGGCAAATAACAGACTTCCTGCAGCATGTCAAGAAACCGACGGCCCGACCGGCCCAACGCGTTCCGGTGCCAATATTCTCCCGCGCACCGGACCGCCGATCCTGACGGCGCGGCGCGATTCATCCGTAGGGGCGGGCGACCCTCGGAAAACAAGGCATTTCCCTTGACACCCCGGGCCAATTTCAGTACCTTACCGCTCGTTCTCCACCTCATCGGGAACCGGCGGGCCTTGTCGCGAGAAGCCGCTTCGGATTGGTTTCGGCTCAAGGCTCTCGGCTCACATGTCTCCGACGGGCAGGTAGCTCAGTTGGTAGAGCACAGGACTGAAAATCCTGGTGTCGGCAGTTCAATTCTGCCCCTGCCCACCATTTGTTTTGGGTAGTCATCCGATCCTCCCTCCAGCCCGTTTTTCTTTTGCCCGTGGATGCGCCACCTGGTCAGCCGTGTCAGCTCGTGATGCGCGCGCCCGTATACCTTCCGTGAATCAAACCCCTCGACGAACGCGAAAAGACGGGGTAGGCTTGACGTGACCGGGCAATAGCTCGGCCGGGAGGAAGGCGAACCATGAAAACCATTCAAGTGGAACTTCCTGACAAGCTCGCCGCAGAGGTCGAGGCGCTCGTGGGGACAGGGTGGTTTGGCTCCGAGGGCGAGCTGATTCGAGCCGCGCTGCTGGAATTCGTCCGGCGCAATCGGGCTGACCTGTTGGAAGGGTTCATGCGAGAAGATATTCAATGGGCCCTGTCTCGAAAGGAGCAATCTGCGTGAGGCTCGTTGTCTGCGACACTGGCCCGGTCCTGCACCTCCGAGAAGCAAGAGCACTCGACCTCCTCGCAAAGATGGGTGAGGTGTTGATCCCACCTGCGGTTCATATCGAGCTGACAGCGTGGGCTGTAGATTGGCCCGTGAAAACGCCTTAGGGGACGTAGGGTACTTATAGTACTTATCTCGTGAGCGCGCGAAGAAGGCGCTCTGCATCGATTTGGCGGGTCGCCAACAGGGCGGGCCCCCTTTCAACTCCTCGGCGAATCACTGCTGGCGTCACCGCAAGTTCGCGGGCCACAAGAGCGGCTGGCAAACCCAACTGGAGCACCGCGAGACTGGCTACGACGGCCCGGGCCTGCACAACGCACCGCCGTCGGCTCCCGTGTTGGAGTTCGACGAGGCCTACGCCCCAGAGGTCAGCACACTGCTTGAGCAGCAGCGGCAATACAGCCAGAGCGCGCGGACGTGGCCACGCGGAGGGCGACGGCCCGGCGTCCCGGAGTATGGTCTCGACAAACGCTCCCGATCCCAGGATGCGTTCGTCTGCTGCCCAGTGCTCGCGTCCGCGCCGGAGCGCGGCCACCTCATGCCAGCCGCCGGCACTCCGGCGCAAGCCGCCCCCTTGAAACTCGGGCCGTCGTCCCTGGGCTACGCCGCCCGCGAGAAACTCACGGTAGTGCCGGCCTGCCGTTCGCCGCGCGGCCCCGAAGCGGCCCAGGACCTCCGCAGTTGTCTGCCACGGCCGGTCCACATGTCCGAGGAGCGCGCTGTGGCCGCTCCAAGGATACCGGGCGAGGGCCGCGAGGCTGCGCACCACGCCCGCCCGCAGCGGATTGAGATGGATGTAGCGCACGAGCTCCAAGAGATAGGATTCTTCGTCCACCAGGGTTGAGCGGTAACGATTCTGTACGAGGTGGCCGACCCGCTTATGGCGCCGGTTAAAGGCGCCGGCATACCCTGTCAGGAGGCGTCGCATGGCGGTGGGGAGGACCGGGCTGTACGGGCGCCCGCGCGGGGCCGACGGCGTGCGCACCAAGAGGTGCAGGTGGTTGGGGAGCAGCGCCCACGCGAGGACGGTGAGCCCGGTCCGGTGGACGACCTGCGCCAGACGGGCGACGAACTCGGCGCAATCCTTGTCATCACGAAAGAGCAGGCCCCGCTCGATGCCCCGCACCATCACGTGGTGCAGGGCCCCGGGGGCATCGAGGCGCGCACCACGAGGCATGGCCGGCACGGTACCACGGTGACGCAGGCGAAGTCAATGTTAAGTACTATAAGTACCCTACGTCCCCTAATATTGCAGCACGGCGTCCCCGCGGCCGGGCTTGCTGTACGATTGCGTTTCGAGGACGAAAATGCCGTGCGAGGAGACTATCACATGGTCGATATTTAGGCCCTCACCCACCAGGTCGTGAAAGACGCGGGCCCCGTCCGCCCGTAGGTTCTCCAGGAATTGTCCGACGATCCGCTCGCCGATCCCGCCCCAGCGCTAACCGCTCGATGGCCGTTTGAAGTCGAAGTACTTGTACGTGGCATAACCGCCGCCAAGAGGGCCACGTCGTCGTGAAGTACGGGCGCGGGGTGTAATGGAGCAAGATCACGGCCCAGTCATAGATGGCATGAGTCCCATCACCGAGGCAAACACGATGATCGGCAGTGCCCGTCTTCCAGCAGGCGGTCCATCTCGCGCGGACCGATTGACCGAGGAACCTATCCGGTTTCCGCTTGAAGGGCTCGCTCCGCCATTCGCCTTGACATCCGCGGATCGCGCATCGGATACTCCGGACGCGAGGTAGGTGCGCACGGCAAGCCGGGGGTGGCGCGGCTCCGACGGGCTCCGGGGGACCGACGGTCGGATCGCGAAGCGACTTCCGACCGAGGATCCTGATCAGCGCTTCCGGGCCCGGATGCGCCGGACGCGTCCCGCTGTTCCCCCTGCGTGGAAGGATACGACGATGGACCTCTGGCGAGAGTTCCATGGTCCCAACGCGGCCTATGTTCTCGAGCTGTACGAGCGGTACCGCCGGGACCCGCACTCGGTGGATCCCGTCACCCGTGAAGCCTTCGCCCGCCTCGCGGTCCCGGTCGAGGACAGCGGGCCGCCCGCCGGCGGACCGGCCCCGGAGCCAGCCAAGATCGCGGGGGCCGTCAATCTGGCCCAGGCCATCCGCGGCTACGGCCACCTGGCTGCCCGTCTGGACCCCCTGGGTCGGCCCCCGCACGGGGATCCCTCCCTCGAACCTTCGGCCCACGGCCTGAGCGAGGAGGACCTCCGGCGGCTCCCGGCCTCCCTGGTGGGCTGCCCGAGCACGGATGTCTGTGCCAACGCCTGGGAGGCTGTCCGGGCCCTCCTCGCCATTTACGCCGGCACAACGGGCTACCGCTTTCGGCACATTTGGGACGCCACCGAGCGGGAGTGGCTGCGCGAAGCGGTCGAGGCCGGTCACTACCGCCCCCCTCGGGACTCCCTCAACCCGCCGGCTCTCCTCGAGCGCCTGACCCAGGTCGAGGCGTTCGAGCGCTTCCTGCACCGGACCTTCCCCGGCAAGACCCGCTTCTCCCTCGAGGGGCTGGACATGCTGGTCCCCCTCCTCGACGAGTTAATCGGCGAGGCGGCCGAGGCCGGAATCCGCTCCATCCTCTTGGGAATGGCCCACCGGGGGCGCTTGAACGTCCTGGCCCACGTCCTGAACCGGCCGGTGAGACAGATCCTGGCCGAGTTCAAGGATCCGGCCCGCGACCAGGACCTGGCCGGCGCGAGGGCATGACCTGGATGGGGGACGTCACGTACCACCGGGGGGCCCGCCGGGCCCTCGAGGGCGGCGAGGCGGTCCATCTGGTCATCGCCATGCCCCCCAACCCGAGCCACCTCGAGTTCGTCAACCCGGTGGTGGAGGGGATGGCGCGGGCCGCGGGCACCCGGGTAGACCACCCGGGCGTTCCCCGCTTCGACCACGCGGTCTCCCTGCCCATCCTGATCCACGGCGACGCCGCCTTCCCCGGCCAGGGGATCGTGGCCGAGACCCTGAACCTGTCCCGCCTCTGCGGTTACTACACCGGCGGAACCATCCACGTCATCGCCGACAACCAGCTCGGCTACACCACCGAGCCCCACGACTTGCGAAGCACCCTCTACGCCTCCGACCTGGCCAAGGGCTTCGAAATCCCCATCGTCCAGGTCAACGCTGACGACCCGGAGGCCTGCATCCAGGCCGCCCGCCTGGCCCACGCCTACCGCCACCGCTTCCACAAGGACTTCCTGATTGACCTGGTGGGCTACCGCCGCCACGGCCACAGCGAGGGGGATGAGCCGGCCTTCACCCAGCCGGCCCTGTACGAGCGGATCCAGGCCCACCCCACGGTGCGGGAGCGTTGGGCGGCCACCCTGGTAGAACGGGGGGTCATCCTCCCGGACGCCCCTCCGGCCCTCGAGGCACGGTACGTCGCCGCCCTCGAGGAGGCCGTCGCCTCCCTCGACCCGGCCACGGCTTTGGCGGAGCCCCGTCCCGCCGTCCCGCAGCCGGGGGCTGCCAAGAGGGTGCGGACCGTGGTGCCCGCCGAGCGGCTCCGGGAACTGGGTGAGGGGCTACGGCGGCTGCCCGAGGGCTTCACGGTCCACCCCAAGCTCGCCCGCCTCCTCCAGCGCCGGCGGGAGGCCCTGGGGGAGGCGGACGCGCCCCCCCTCGACTGGGCCGCCGCGGAGGAGCTGGCCTGGGCCTCCATCCTGGCCGATGGCATCTCCATCCGCCTGACCGGCCAGGATACCGAGCGGGGCACCTTCGGCCAGCGCCACGCCGTCCTGCACGACGCCAAGACCGGCAAGATCCACACGCCCTTGCAGGCCCTACCCCAGGCCCGGGCCGCGTTCGCCGTCTTCAACAGCCCCCTCTCCGAGGCGGCGGCCCTGGCCTTCGAATACGGCTACAGCATGCAGGCCCCCGAGCGGCTGGTGATCTGGGAGGCCCAGTACGGGGACTTCGCCAACGGGGCCCAGGTTGTCATCGATCAGTTCCTGGTCTCGGCCCGTGCCAAGTGGGGGCAAACCCCCTCCCTGGTCCTGCTCCTGCCCCACGGCCACGAGGGCGCCGGGCCCGACCACAGCAGCGCCAGGCCCGAGCGGTTCCTCCAGCTCTGCGCCGAACTGAACCTGCGCCTGGTCAACTGCACCACCGCGGCCCAGTACTTCCACCTCCTGCGCCGCCAGGCCGCCCTGCTGGCCAGCGATCCCCTGCCCTTGGTCGTCCTCACCCCCAAGAGCCTTCTCCGCCACCCCCGCGCGGCGGCGCCCTTGCGCGACCTGGCCGAGGGGCGCTGGCGACCCGTCCTTGATGACCCCGAGCCGGGTGCGCGGCGCGAGCGGGCGGAGACCCTCCTCCTCTGCAGCGGGAAGGTGGCCGTCGACCTCCTGGAGAGCCCGCAGCGGGTCGAGCGGGCGACCGTTGCCGTGGCCCGGTTGGAGCAGGTCGCCCCCTTCCCCGCCGAGGAGGTGCAGGCCTGCGTCGACGCCTACCCACGCCTCCGGCGATTGGTCTGGGTCCAGGAGGAGCCAGAGAACATGGGAGCCTGGACCTGGGTCCAGCCCCAGCTCGCCCGCCTCTGCCAGGGGGGGGTCACCCTTCAGGTCGTCGCCCGGCCGGCCAGCAGCAGCCCCGCCGAGGGCTCCGCCAGCCGGCACGCCGCCACCCAGCAGGCGCTCGTGGCCGCCGCCTTTGCACTGGAGCCGGCCGCCGAGGCGGCCCGGAAGCCGACCCGCCGCCGCTAACGCGAGGAGAGCCGCATGCCCACGCGCATCATCGTGCCGGAGATGGGGGAATCGGTCGTCAGCGCCATCGTGGCCCGCTGGCTGAAGGACGACGGGGAGACCGTGGCGGCGGGCGAAGCCGTCGTGGAGCTGGAGACCGAGAAGGTCAACCTGGAGGTCGCCGCCGAGGCGGCCGGCATCCTGGCCATCGCCAAACCAGCCGGTGCAGAGGTCCGCCCAGGGGACGTCCTGGGCACGATCGCGGAAGCCGCGGCTCCCGTTTCGCCCGCGGCCGAGACGGCCGCCCCGGCGGGCAAGACCGGCGAGACGAGGCCTGCGGCCCCGCCCGCCGCGAAGGTCGCAGGGCCGCCCTCCCCTAGCGGAGCCGAGGATCCTGGAAGCGTCGGCGATCATTCCCGCGCCTGTCCCCGCCGCTTCCTGCCGAGACGCCCGCCCCGCGATCCCCCACCGACGCCCGCGGCGAGGAGCGGGTGCCCATGTCCCGGCGCCGGCAGACCATCGCCCGCCGCCTGGTCGAGTCCCTTCGAACCGCCGCCATGCTCACGACCTTCAACGAGGTGGACATGGGCTCCCTCCAGGAGCTCCGAACCCGGCTGCGCGAGGTCACCCTGGCACGCCACGGCCTCTTCCCGGGGCTCACCGCCTTTTTCATCAAGGCGGCCGTCGGTGCCCTCAAAGCCTTCCCCCGGCTCAACGCCGAGATCCAGGGGGAGGAGATGGTGCTGAAGCACTACTACGACATCGGGGTGGCCGTGGGGGCCGAGGAAGGGCTGGTGGTCCCGGTGATCCGGGACGCCGACCGGCTGGGCCTGATCGAGATCGAGCGGGCCGTGACGGCCCTCGCCCAGAAGACCGCGGATCAGACCCTCACCTTGGCCGACCTACGGGGCGGGACCTTCACCATCACCAACGGGGGGGTCTTCGGCTCCCTGCTCAGTACCCCGATCCTGAACTCGCCTCAGGTGGGCATCCTGGGCCTCCACAAGATCGAGGCGCGGCCCGTGGTCCGGGGCGGCCAGGTCGTGGTCCGGCCCATGATGTACGTGGCGTTGAGCTACGACCACCGGATCGTGGACGGTCGGGAGGCGGTGCAGTTCCTCGTCCGCGTCAAGGAGTTGATCGAGGACCCGGCCCGCTTTCTCCTTGAGAACTGACGCGGGCATGGAGTCAGAGCAGCGCCGCCCATGGACCTGTCGATCCCGAAAACGCATACCGCGCGTTCCTGCGAAGCTCCCGTCCCCAGCCACGTCGTCGTCCCGCGGTACGGTGCGCAAGTTGTATAACGGTAAGCGTCAATCCCCAGATTGCAGACAGGCGCGGCTAGCAGCGGTCACTATGGGAGCGCATCGCGAACGTCGAGGGCATCACCTCGGCCCTCGTGGCGTTTGTGGGCGAGCACTGCTCACGCTTCCTGGAATCTCGACCTTCCAAAGGCCATCGAATCCTGCTGGGGATTCGAACCCGCGTTTCCGCTTCCGAGACAGATCCTGCTACCTGTACGAAATCACCCATAAACAACCGTCTCCCCCGAAAACCACCGGACGGTTGTTTACAGAGAAGTAGCTCCCTACTGCGTCGATGGTTATAGATCCCACATACTCTCGATTGGCGTTTTGCTCAATGGCAGTCCGTTCCCCCTGTGCTCTAACCATTGCCGATCACCTTCCACTGCGTGCCCGTGGCAGATTGGATGGTTCGCTCCATTATGGGTCCGCCCCCCGGCCCTCCAACGGAGCAAGAACCCCGGGACTCCTTGCGCCGCGTCGCCGCTCGCTCGGTCTCGACTCCGGTACCCTCCCGGGCCGTTATGCGGGCTGATCGTCCCGGAGGCGTGCGGCTGCGATCCATACCGGATTGACTTCCTCCGCTTAATGTCTTGAACTAGACGTGTACGAGCGGTGCGCACGGTCGTGCGCGGTCGAACAAACACCCGCGGGACCCCGGGAGGACCCGCGGAAGAACCCATAGGAGGAACGGCCCATGATCGGGTTAATGGAGACCCACCAAGATACGCGGCACCTGAAGAACGCCTCGCTGTTTCGTCAGCAGGCATTCCTGGACGGCCAGTGGTGCGACGCGGAGAGCGGCGCCACGATTCGGGTGTGCAACCCCGCGACGGGCGCCCTCGTCGGTACGGTGCCCCAGATGGGGGCGAGCGAGACCCGCCGGGCCATCGAGGCCGCCAGCAAGGCCATGCCTGCGTGGCGGGCCAAGACCGCGAAGGAGCGCGCCGCGATCCTGCGCCGCTGGTATGAGTTGATCCTGGCGAATCAGGACGACCTGGCCGTGCTCATGACGACGGAGCAGGGGAAACCGCTCGCCGAGGCGAAGGCCGAGGTCGCGTTCGGTGCGGCGTTCCTGGAGTGGTTCGCCGAGGAGGCCAAGCGGGTCTATGGCGATGTGATCCCACCGCACCAGGCCGACAAGCGCATCCTGGTCCTCAAGCAACCGGTGGGGGTGTGCGGGGCCATCACGCCCTGGAACTTCCCGTCGGCGATGGTGACCCGCAAGGCGGGCCCCGCCCTCGCCGCGGGCTGTACGATGGTCTTGAAGCCGGCGTCGCAGACGCCATTCTCGGCCCTGGCCTTGGCGGCCCTGGCCCACGAGGCCGGCGTGCCGAATGGGGTCTTCAACGTGGTGACCGGCTCGGCCGCCGAGATCGGGGGAACGCTCACCGAGAGCCGGCAGGTTCGCAAGATCACCTTCACGGGCTCCACCGAGGTGGGGCGGATCCTGATGCGCCAGAGCGCCGAGACGATCAAGAAGATCTCGCTCGAACTGGGAGGGAACGCCGCCTTCCTCGTCTTCGACGACGCCGACGTCGAGCAGGCCGTCGAGGGGGCGCTGGCCTCCAAGTTCCGCAACACCGGCCAGACCTGCGTCTGCGCCAATCGCATCTTGGTGCAGGATGGGATCTTCGACGTGTTCGCGCGGAAGTTCGCGGAGCGCGTGCGGGCGCTTGAAGGTCGGGCCCGGCACGGAGCCGGGGGTCCAGGTGGGTCCCCTCATCGATCTGGCCGCCGTCGCCAAGGTCGAGGCGCACATCACCGATGCGCTCATCAAGGGCGCGGCCGTGGTGGTCGGCGGACGGCGCCACGCGCTGGGCGGCCAGTTCTTCGAACCCACCGTGCTCCGCGAGGTCGAACCCGACATGCGCGTCTTCCAGGAGGAGACGTTTGGGCCGGTGGCGCCCCTGGTGCGATTTCACACCGACGCCGAGGCGCTCGCGCTGGCCAATCGCACCGACCTGGGGCTGGCGGCCTACTTCTACTCGCGCGACATCGGCCGGATCTTCCGCGTGGCGGAGGGGCTGGAGGCGGGGATCGTGGCCGTCAACACCGGCGTGTTCTCGACCGAGGTGGCGCCCTTCGGGGGCGTGAAGCAGTCCGGCATCGGCCGCGAGGGGTCGAAGTACGGCATCGAGGAGTTCCTCGAGGTCAAATACGTCTGCCTCGGCGGGATTGACCGGTAACCCCGCGCGCACCTCACGGCATGACCGTCTGGCGGGCCGCGCCGCGTGCCCGTGGCTCGCCCCGCTCCGTTCACCCCTCCACTTCCGCCGCGCCGCGCGTGCCGCCTGGTCGTGGACGACTGAAACGTGTTACGCCAGCGTCCGCCCCTGCGCCGCCTTCGCCTTCGCCCGGTGGACCTTGCTGCGGGCCGTGCCCGACTGGAAGCAGGGCTGGCAATACTCTCGCTTGCGCTCCCGCCAGAACCACGCCCCGCAGTGCCGACAGCGGCGCAGGCGGTCGCCTCGGGCCTCCAGCAGTTGGAGCAGGCCCTGATCCTGCGCCTTCGAGTCGCCGCGTCGTTCGACCTTCAGCCCGCGGGCGGTTGGCGATACGTTCGCCACCACCGGACAGCGAATCGCGAGGCCCTGGCGGAAGAGCCGCAGCACCCGCCGGTGAAAGGCCTGCGTCTCCCGATCCCGGGGCCACGGGTGGCATGGCGGACCATTCTGTCCCGCTCAGCGGCCTGCTGAAGGCCAGCGTCCGCGTGAGCCCCGCGAGTAAGTCTCCGCCCGACCCGACTGGCTGTTGCAGCAGCCAGCAGAGGGCCACCGCCTGCCCCTTGTGGATCGCCAGCTGCTGCCTCGCCGTGGTCTGCATGACGATAGGATAGCATTGATGGCTGTATCGTCGCAAGGCGCGATACGAAGCGGCGAGCCAACTGTAGATAAACAAAGCGGCTGCTTGTGGCATTCGAATCAAGCAGTTTTTCCACACCATCCATGGCGGCACCGCTGGCTCGTTGCCGGCAACTGCCGCAAGCGTCGGCTCCCGAAAGGCAGCCCTTGGCCTCCTTTAGAACGCAGGGGAGTACAGGACAGTCGTAAGGAAGAGCCTCAAGCTGTCTCCCCGCGAAAGACCGGCAGCGACCAGGGCGATCAGCGAGACAGATTCAGACGCCCAGAGTTCGGCCTCTACCCCTGCATTCTGGATGGACTAATGGTAGGCATGTCCGGTTACGATACATTGTGATTAAATCATGTATCGTCACCACAAATAGGAGATAACATCACGCCATTAAAGCCATGATGGTGATCTGGACAATCGACGCTTGATAATCTGAGGGGGTAAATCCAAAAGTCACACAGACCCGAATCCCGCCGACTCCACCGGACAACTGATTCGCCAAAACGCGCCCGGCAGGCGGGTCAACCAGATCGCTGGCGAAGTCAAAGGGACCGCAGGCCAAATCCACCACGTTCGGTTGCGCGAGTGGTCGGGAGCACCTGCCGCTGCCCGGTCCCAATACAGGATGTGTCTACTCCTTTTTCCTTGACAGCCGCGGGCAGGGTGTCGAATAATTCCCCCTCACCGGTGGCGCAGCCCCCGGGCGCCGGGGTTTTGAGTTGGTCCGGTCCGGCCAGTCCTCCCGGCGGGTGGTGCGGGACGGACAAGCTAAAGGAGCCTGCGGCAGGAATGCCGCGGACCCATACGGACCAGGGTCGGGCAGCCAGCGACGAACTGGCAATGGCTGTCGGGCAGCGAAAGGAGGCTGGGGATATGCGACACGTAGCGGAGCGGTCGGAGATGAACCACGGGGGGCGAGGCGTGCTCCTCCTGCTGGGGGGCGTCGTGATGGGCGCAGCGGTGGGACTCCTCACGGCACCCCGATCGGGCGAGCGCACCCGGCGGCAACTCCTCCGTACGGCGGAGGACGTCAAAGATCAGGCGGCCGAGGTGTATGACGACGTGACCGAAAGACTCGAGGACCTGCGACGAGGCGTGACGCAGAAATTCGAGGCCGGCAAGAAGTACCTCGACACGAAGAAGCCTGGGCTGCTCAATCGCCCGTCTGGACTCACGAACCCCCTCCACCGCCTGATCAACGCGTTCCGGGGGTGAGACGCGGTCGGCGTCACGGTGTTGGGCATTCTGGGGAGGGGTGTGGCGGGCCGCAGGCGGGTAGTGGAGTTGTTCGCTGGGGCCACTCGAATTGCCGGACACCCCAGGCGTGGCGCAAACCAGGAAACATCTCCAACCGGATGGAGACTTCCCCTTTGGGGCACGGGGCGGGTATTGCCTTGCTGTGCGCCCTCAACCACTCGCTAACCACAATTGGCTCCGACCGGAATTCTGGTACCGTTGCTGGTGCCACTAAAAGTGCCACTTGACCATCGCGTTAGGTCACACTCCAGCTACGCTCGTCCTCCCTTGGAATCTGTGTAACTCCTTTTCCCGTCAGCGTCTAGCACGTCTGATCTCTCTCTATCACTCTCCCGCATCATCCGACTCGGGCCGACTGAAAATCCTGGTGTCGGCAGTTCAATTCTGCCCCTGCCCACCATCTCCTTCCAGTAGACGAACCCGCCTCCGTTTCACTGTAACCGTCGACCGCACCGAAAACCTCGCCCACGGGACAGCCTTCGGGCCGTCGTCTGGGGGATCGCTCTGCGCATACCCAACAACGGACGCCGCCCGGCCCCTTCGCCGGGAAGGCGCCGGATCGTTCCCTGACCGATGGCGGATCTTCCGCACGAAATTACAAAATATGGGCAAGTTATTTCGCAACGGCTCCTAACAGGATAGATTAGGGGTGGGGGCGAAGAGCGGTTGCGGAAGGGAGAAAACCTGCGTCCAGGGTGTCACAAGGGCCGCACGCGAATGGGGAGCACGCCGCGCATGACGAACGCCATCCCGACGACTTTCACCGATCCGATCAACGCCAGGATCCTCGCCGTATCCGAGGATCGGCTCGAGGGGTTCCAGCGCGATCCGCTGGGGGAGATCTCCCGGCAATCGGGGGTGGAGGTGTCGGAGGTGACCGCGCGCATCCGGGCGATGCTGCGGGCGGGGACGATCCGCCGGGTGCGGCAGACGCTGCTGGCCACCAACCTCGCGCAGGGCGCGCTCGTGGCGTGGCAGGTGCCGCAGGCCAAGCTGGACGCGGCCTTCGATTACATGTTTCAGCGTGACCCGTTCAGCGGGCATGTGGTGATCCGCACCACCGATGTCGCCGCCACCGGGGCCAAGTACCGGCTTTGGACGACGCTGAAGGTCCCGCAAGGCTTCTCGATGACCCAGCACTGCGAGGTGCTCGCGCGGCAGACGGGCGCGGAGAGGTTTCTCCTGTTGCCCGCGAAGAAGCTGTTCACGCTGGGCGTCGGCCACGTGCGGCGGCGTGGGCTGGAGCCGGGCAGCCGTGCGGAGGTGCCGGCCGATGTCACCGACGTGACCATCGTCACGCTGAACGAGCCGGAGTGGCGCGCCCTGGTGGCGCTGAAGCGCGAGTTTTCCCCGGAGGAAATCGCTCCGCAGCTCTGGGAGGCGCGCGCCAAAGAAGCGGGGGTGCCGCTGGAGACGTTCTTCGCGATCGCCGGGGACTTCAACAACCGCAAGATCATCGGCCGCTTCTCGACCTTTTTGGAGCACGTCAAGGCCTCGGCAGGGGGCGAGCGTGTGACCCGCTTCAATGCGCTGTTTCACTGGGCGGTGCCGCCGGGCCGCGAGCTGGACGCCGGCCGGGAAGTGGGTCGGCACCACATCATGACGCACGCCTACTGGCGCGAGGGCGGCCCCGAGTTTCACCACGTGAACATCATGGGTGTCGCCCACGGAACCGATAAGCAGCTCCTGCTGGCCCACAAGGCCGCCATCGACCAACACCTCGCCGACGCCGGCATCCCTGTCGGCTATACCAACGTCTTCTGGGGCGGCCGCAGCGAGATCAAGCCGTCCGAGATTTCGCCGTTCGCCTATCGCGACTGGTGCAAGAGCGCAGGGATTGATCCGGACAGCACGAGAGAATGAAGGCAAGGCAAGAAAGGGAACGCGTCGCGGCGGAATGGGCGGCCATGTTGAGGGATCGCCCGCGATACGACGCACATTCCTGGTCGAAATACGGACCGAAGCGCCCGCCTGAATCCGCGTGATTCGCGTCGCCTCCTGGAATTGCTCGGGCCCTTCAGCCGGTCTACGCGGTTTTATCCGAGGGCGGGGGGCCTGCGGGTGAATCCGTGGCCTTCCGGGCCTCTCGCACGCCTTTCAGAATCCGCTCCATATCCTCGACTCGCTCCGAGATCTTCTCGGCGAGGGGATGAATGTTCGCGTCCGGCTCGGCCAATCGCAGCAACTCTTCGCTGAACACCGACATGGACATCAGGGGCCGCTCTATTTCGTAGGTCGCCGCCTGGGCCGCTTCGGCAACGACGACCCGCCGCTCCTTCGCCGCGAGCGTCTCTTGCAGCCTGTGGAGTTCCCGCATGCTCTCTTCGAGGGCGCGGTTCGCGTGCTCCAGCTCTCGGACCTTCTCTTGAAGCGCCCGCTCAGACAGGCGGACCCGGTCATGCTCACCGACGGCCATGGAGATCGCCGTGGTGACGAGACCAAAGCCGATCAATCGCGCCAAGGCCGACCAATACGGGAACACCAGCGCAACGCAACCAGGATCGGCGAGCACCTCCGCGCCGAAGGAGATGGCCGCCGCGAGGACGGAAAAGGCTGTGGCGATGGGGAGGGGCTCGAGAAACGCGATGGGGATCAGGGCGAGAAGGTAGAGCGGGGTCTTGGCCAGCTGGGGTAACGCCAGGTACTGAAAACACCCCACCAAGAGAAGAAAGGCGACCCCCCCCGCCCGCCGGAGCGGCGGGGAGAGGCGCAGTGCCCGCTGCACGGTCTCGAAATGGTTGATGGCGGCGTCGAGTAACGGCATGGCGGCACCTCCTCGGAGCGCTATTTCGATTACACTAGGCCGCCGGCCCCGTCCTGTCAAGGACGCGAAGCCCCTCGTCCCATGCGCACGATGCGGGCGGAACAGAGTAGGGCGAACGGGGTGTCTCTAGGTGGTACGGACACTCGTTATATATCTTCGAATATTCGCATTTTAACTTGACACCGGACCCTCCCCGTAGTAACGTTACTATGGACGAGGGGAGTAGATCAGGCAACATGCGGTGTGGCCGTCAGGACGATCGCCCGTGAAGGCGATCCGGCCCACCGGCGGATCATCACGATTCCGCGGATCGAGACCTCTGACGCCATCGGGCGCCAGAGGTTCTTGTTTTTGGGGGCTGGCCCCCGGAGAGGAGTGCGCACCATGCTTGGCAAGAGTCATGCGGCCCATCCCAGCAGCCCGTCGGCCGGGCGATTCGACGGCGACGCACGACAGACGCGCCAGCGGTTGTTGGCGCTCGATCGCCGGAGCGGCCTCCGCGAGCGAGGCCAGGAGACCGGCGACAACACCCCCTGGGCGGACGCACTGGAGGAGATGCAGGACGGGTTGGCCAAGACGGAGGTCCTCGCCTCGCGCGAGATCTTGTTGGGCCGCCTGAGGGCGCTGTCGAGGGCGAAGGACAAGGTGCGAGAGGGGACATACGGTGTCTGCGACCTTTGCGGAAAACCGATCCCCGCCGGCCGCCTGACTGCCCTGCCGGAGGCGATCCACTGCGTGCCGTGCGCGGAACGGCTGGAACACCAGCACAAAGCGGACACCCTCACGGTCCGGCGGACGCCCGAGGCCGCATTGACGGCGGACTGACCACGCTGCGTCGAGCGTTCCGCCCTATCCCCGCCGACCTGCGGGCCACGGCATGTCAATCGGCAGCGATTGGAGCGCGATGCGATAACGCGGGACGCAAACACAAAGTCACGTCTGACCCGGTCGGCGTTCGATCGGGCGCGCGGAGGCGACAATGGTTACGCTTGAGACGGGTGTGCAGAAGGCGGTGGATTGGATCGCGGGGGAACTGAAGGCGAATCCGAAGTCCGACCGATCAGCGTTGATCGATCAGGCGGGAATGCGATTCCATCTGACTCCGCTCCAAGCGGAGTACTTATATCGGCATTTCGCCCGCCCCACCCAGGCGACCGAATAGCGGCAAAGGAATAGCGGGTCGGCCGCACACGGGCCCTAGCCCGGATTATTCTGTTCAGAGGAGGACACCATGAAGACTGCGGCGACGGTTGGTGCAATTTACGGCGGACTGCTCCTGGTAGGCGGCGTCATTGGATACGCCACTCAGGGGAGCCTCGCATCCATTGTGATGGGCGGTCTCGCAGGGCTGGCCGCTCTCGCCTCCGCGTGGGGAATGTTCCATGGCAGTCGGTGGGGCTGGTACGGCGCGGTGGGCATCGCCACCGCCCTGACGGTCTACTTCGGCAACACGTTCTGGCAGAGCCGGGACTGGATGCCTGCGGGGTCGATCGGCGCCTTGAGCTTGACGGTGGCCGCGCTCCTCGTGTACTTGGGCCGCAGAGACCGTAGGCAATAGTCCTCTCCTCCGTTGAACGCCGAGCCTCTCTACCAGCTCTTCCCGCAAGGGGATCGTAACGAGGTGCCAACTGGTGAGCAGGCTGTGATTCGGCGGCGGGGGACGTCGAGCCCGGGTGGGCGGCGCCGGACGTGACACTTCGGTGCCCACCGGTCAATTGGTAAGCAACTCAACACGCGTGACATGTCCATCGAGGGAAACATGCGGATCCTGCCTTTGGCGTTATTGATCACGATGTTCGTGCTCGGCGGTTCCGCGAACGCCGACCCGCTGCCCAAGCGGGTGTTGATCGTCCTGACGAACACCGCGCGGGTACCCGGCAGCGACCGGCCGACGGGTGTCTGGGCGTCCGAATACACCGATCCCTATCAAGTGTTCAGCAAGGCCGGTTTCGAAGTGCACGTCGGCTCGCCAAACGGAGGAAAGTCACCAGTGGCCGCCCGCGTCTCCACCCAGGTGGTGTGGATGTCCGTGAGGTTCAGGGAGTGCGCGAACTTCCCGTCGCCCGAGTCGCCGCAGTGGGCCACCAGGTCGATCTCGGTGAAGCCGGGGACGGTGACGTCCCACCGATCGGTTCGCAGCGGAATGTGATGCTTCAGGAGCGCCCCCGGCTTCGTGCGCCCGTAGCGCCCGGTCTGGCTGGGCCGCCGGTAGGCCGCAAGCCGTCGGTCCATCTGGCGGGGACTCAGGCGGCGCAACTGCGCCTCGACCGCCGGGCTGAGCCGGAAGCGGGGGCGCGCCCACGGGAGCCAGAGGGGGAGCAGCGCTTTGAGGCGGACCGACGAGGGATACCCGGCGGCCCGCCAGATGGCGGCCAGCACCTGGATCACCCGAATCCCGCAGGTCGGCGGCCGCAGCCGGGGCACCGGGGGCGCCGGGCGGGCGGGGGCCGTTGGGGAGGCGCAGGGCCGACTTCCGGTGGTAGCCGGTCACCCGACAGAACTCATCGAGGATGCGCTGCTTCTCGGTTCGCCCGGACGGCCGGTAGCGCGGGTAGATCGCTTTCAAGTATTCCCATCTCCCTTGTCGACTCATGGTCGTTACCCTCCTTCCATGGCTGCCTGGGGGGGGTAACATCTCAAATGGCGCGACGATGGATCTCTCGGTAACATTCTAGATGTCGCGATTCGTGCGATTGCCTTTCATCCATCCAATGGGATAAGCTTGACCCGCGGATCCGTCCCGCCGCGACTGCGTGTGCGGCCTGGGAGCTCTCCGAGTGCCCAGGCCCGACGCGCGAAACGCATCGATTCACCGCTGTGTCTCGGTATAGAGGGGAGACGCCATGGAGTCCGTAGGCACCTGGTACTGGTACGCAGGATTCGCGCTCCTGGTGAGCCTGGCGGTCGTCGTGGACTTGCTGGTCTTGGGCGGCAAGAAGGACGAGCAGGTCTCGTTCCGCCAGGCACTGCTCTGGTCGATCCTGTGGGTCGCGCTGGCGCTGATCTTTAATGCTGCGCTCTGGTGGTATCTCGACGGCAGGTTTGGGCGAGAGGTGGCCAACGAAACCGCGGCAGAGTTCTTCACCGGCTACCTGCTGGAAAAGGCGCTGGCCGTCGACAACCTCTTCGTGTTCCTGATGCTGTTCACGTTCTTTGGCGTGGCCCCGGCTATGCAGCGGCGCGTGCTCATCATCGGCGTGATCGGGGCGATCGTCTTGCGCGGCATCATGATCTTCATCGGCGCCATCCTGATCGCCAAGTTCCACTGGATCCTCTATCTGTTCGGCGCGTTCCTCCTGTTCACCGGCGTGAAGATGCTGATGTTCGCCGAGGCCGAAACGGATTTAAACTCCAATCCACTCCTCAAGTGGATACGCGGGCATCTGCGCGTCACGAGCGAGTATCACGGCGAGCGATTCTCGATCGTCCAGAATGGCCAGCGCTGGTTCACGCCGCTCTTCGTGGTGGTGGCGATGATCGGCATCACCGACGTGATCTTCGCCGTGGACAGCATTCCGGCGATCTTCGCGGTGACCCTCGATCCTTTCGTCGTGCTGACCTCGAACGTGTTCGCGGTCCTGGGGCTGCGAGCCCTCTACTTCATGTTGGTCGATCTCGCGGACCGCTTCCACCTCCTGAAGTACGGCATCGCCTTCATCTTGGTGTTCATCGGCATCAAGATGCTGCTGATCGACATCTACAAGATCCCCGTGGGTTTCGCGCTCTCGGTGGTGGGTATTGTCCTGGCGCTGTCGATGGTCGCCAGTCTCTGGATCACCCGAAAAACGCCCGGCCCCGTGCCCCCATCCTCGCATACCTGACCGCCCCGCGACACCCGACCTTGTCGCGCGAATGCCGGCGTGGAGCGCGCCCCCGAGCGCGACGTAGGCGAGCGCGAAGGCCGCCGCGAGCAGTGCGGGACCCCGCTTCGACCACGCCCGCCCCATCAGCGTCAGGATCAGCAAGGGAATGGTGAAGAGCGGGTCCACGATTGCCATCCAGTCGAGCTCGAGACGCGCCCGACTGAACGGCCACAGCCACAGCGTGCCGTAGGAGGTGAGCACGTCGAGCGGCGCATTTCGACCGCCAGCAGCGGGTCGGAGGTGGAGCAGATGAGCACGTCCAAATCCGGCAGCAGCCCACCCACCGCGCCGCACGCGAACGCCTGCTTGCCCAAGCGGTCGGTCAGAAAGACCTGGGCGGCCGTGGCGCCGACGACTGCCTGACTCATCGGGTCCAAGCTCACCCCCAGGGCCCCTGGCCCGGGCTGTCTTGATGCGGCCCAAAGCGTCCCCGTTCGCGACAGCCCTGCCCTTTGGGCGGGGACGGTCACGTTCTGAGCCGCAACAGTTCGATCGCCTTGTGCACCGCCCGCCCCTGGGAGGCGTCGTCGTCCAGAATGTCCAGAGAACGGTTGATGATGTCGGCGACCCGGGGGTCGCGGAGCGTGTAGAAGATATGGGTTCCCTTGCGCTGCATGCTGACGACATGGTGAGAGCGGAGCAGGGCGAGGTGCTGGGAGACGTTCGCCGCCGGAACGCCGAGCGCATCGCGCAGACTTGAGACGTCCTGTGCCCCCTGGTGCAGCAGAGTCAAGATACGCAACCGGGTGGGATGGGCGAGAACCCCGAAAAGTCGGGCCACATCCTCGACGACGCGCTGTCGGAGCGGCATGGGTCATATCTCCTTGTGTGAGGGAAAGGCCATGGCCGACGCCACCCCAAAACAATAGTCCGCCCGCGTCAATGCGTCAAGCAGATTGTTCTGTATATTCGCATATGCGAAGTTCTTCTTGACATGAGTGTTTTCGGCGGGTATGCTGCCATCGACAAGGGGGAGTAGGTCGCCCAATCGGTCCGGTGAAGCCGTCACCACGATCTTCCGCGCGCGGGAGGTCCGGTTTCCCGGCGGTGGCCGCATGGCCAGCGGATCAAGACCCTTCGTGCTCTCGGCGCGAGGGGTTTTTCTGTTCAGAGGAGGAAGCCATGAATCGCATGAAAGCCACGATGCTGCTTGCAGCCCTGACTGCGCTGTTTCTTTGGATCGGACAGTCCCTGGGTGGCCAGCAAGGATTCGTCCTCGCCCTGCTCCTGGCCGGCGGGATGAACTTCGCATCCTACTGGTGGTCCGATCGCATCGTCCTCCGCATGCACGGCGCGCAGGAGGTCACGGAGCGCGAGGCGCCCGAACTCTATGGGCTGGTGCGCCGATTGGCCCAGCGCGCCAAGTTGCCAACGCCCCGGGTGTACATGATTTCTGAAGAAGCCCCCAATGCGTTTGCCACCGGCCGCAACCCCGCGCACGGCGCCGTGGCGGTGACTCACGGGTTGGTCCGCATCCTCGATCGAGAGGAGCTTGCCGGGGTGATCGCCCACGAGCTGGCGCACATCAAGCACCGCGACACGCTGGTCATGACCGTCGCCGCCACGCTGGCCGGCGCGATTAGCATGCTGGCCAACATGGCGCAATGGGCGCTTCTCTTCGGCCGCTCCTCCGAGGACGAGGAGGGCGGAAACCCTCTGGCGGGCCTGGCGGGGATCATCGTGGCGCCGATCGCCGCCATGCTGATCCAGATGGCCATCTCCCGGGCGCGCGAGTTCGTTGCGGACGAGGGAGGCGCAGAGATCTGCGCCGACCCCATGGCGCTGGCGAGCGCGCTCCGCAAGATCGAGGGTTGGAGCCGGGAAGTGCCCATGGAAGCCGCAACGCCGGCGACCGCCCACCTCTTCATCGTGAATCCGTTCGCCGGCGGCGGGATGCTGAAGCTCTTCAGCACGCATCCGCCGACGGACAAGCGGGTGGCCCGCCTGCGCGCTTTCGCGCGCCAGCGGCTCGGCCTCACGGCCTAGTCGAGCCCAGTGGCCTGGGTGAGGCGAAACATCTGACGAACACAAAACGCGCCGGGGCGATCGGCTCCCCTCGCCGGTCTCCCCGGCGCACCACCGTTGACAACTCCCTCTCGGGGGAGCGAGGAGACACTCGGTGACCGAGATCACGCTCTTTCCCTTTGACCAATATTGGTGGTTCTACCTGGCCTTCCTGGCGGGTGTCCTGGTCCTTCTGGCGCTCGACCTCGGCGTGTTCCACCGGGAGGCCCACGAAGTGTCGTTCCGGGAGGCGGCCACCTGGAGCGCGGTGTGGGTAAGCCTGGCACTCGCGTTCAATTACGGCCTCTACCGCTTTGCGCTCTGGACGTTTCCCCAGGACCCGCGACTCCTCGCCCTTCCGGGGTTCGACGCTGCGGCGGCGGCCAAGGAGACCGCGCTGGAGTTCCTGACGGGCTTCATCGTGGAGAAGTCCCTGTCGGTTGATAACATCTTCGTCTTCATCCTCATCTTCAAATTCTTCGCCCTGCCGGCGAAATACCAGCATCGTGTCCTGTTCTTCGGCATCCTGGGGGCGCTCGTGTTCCGGGCCGTCTTCATCGTCCTCGGTTCGGCGCTGCTCCAGTTCCACTGGGTGGTTTGGGTTTTTGGAATCTTCCTGGTCGCCTCTGGACTCAAGATCATGTTTGCACCGGAGAAGGGGATCGATCCGGAGAAGAACCCCCTCATCCGGCTCTTCCGACGGTTCGTTCCCGTGACGTCTGCGCTTCACGGGCAACAGTTTTTCGTGAGGCTGAACGGGGTCCTGCACGCGACGCCCCTGTTTGTGACCCTGCTCTTCGTGGAGGTGACCGACATCATCTTCGCGGTGGACTCGGTCCCAGCCATCTACGCCCTCACGGGAGAGCCCCTGATCGTCTTCGTCTCCAACGTCTTTGCGATCCTCGGCCTCCGCGCGCTCTACTTTCTACTTGCCGGGATGATGGATCGGTTCTACATGCTGAAGTACGGCCTCGCGGTGGTGCTGATGTTCGTGGGGCTGAAGATCGCGTGGCTCAATGACCTGTACGGCGGCAAATTCCCCATCACCATCTCGCTCGGCATCATCGCCGCGGTCATCATCATCTCCGTCATCGCCTCGCTGCTGTTCCCCAAGGTCCGCGAGGCCGCAGGCGCCCCTGCGGGCCCGGGTGTCCACTAAATCGGGACTTCCCCCTTGGAATGACGCATCGTTCGGTAGTATGATGCACGCTTGGCGCGAGTCACTGTCTTTGTTGCCAGGACGGGGTAAGACGTGGAAAGCCTCCTGGGGCACCACTGGCACCATCTCCCTGCCGAAGAGGTCCTCGACCTCCTGGATACTGACGGGTTGCGCGGCCTGGATCAATTCGAGGTCCAGCGTCGTCAGCGGCACTTTGGTCCCAACGTCGTCAGCGCAAAGAAGGCCCGCGGACCCGTCCTCAGGTTCCTTCTGCAGTTTCACCAGCCGCTGGTATATATCCTGATTGCATCCGGTCTCGTCACGGCCGTGCTCAAGGGCCCCGTGGACGCCGCGGTCATCCTGGGCGTGGTGCTGATCAACGCCGTTGTGGGCTTTCTCCAGGAGGCCAAGGCGGAGCAGGCCATCGAAGCGCTTTCGCGCCGACTCACCACCGAGGCCACTGTCGTGCGGGCGGGCGAGAAGCGGCGCGTCTCGTCAGCGGATCTCGTGCTGGGCGATCTCCTGTTCCTGCAGGCTGGCGACAAGGCTCCTGCCGACGTCCGGCTCATCCAGGCCAAGGACCTGCAAGCGGATGAGTCCGCCCTGACCGGCGAGTCGGTCCCGGTGGCCAAAATGGCCGAGGTCCTCCCCCACGACGTCGTCCTCGCCGATCGGAAGAACATGGTCTACGGGTCCGCCCTCCTCACGTACGGGCAGGGACTCGGTGTCGTGGTGGCCACCGGCGACCGGAGCGAGATCGGTCGGATCTCGGGCTTGATCGCGGAGGCGGCGGACCTGGAGACGCCGCTCACCCGCAAGATCGCCAGGTTCAGCCACGCATTGGTCGGCATCATCGTGGGCTTTGGGGCACTGACCTTTGCCGTCGGGGCGTGGCACGGGCAGTCCCTGGTAGACACCTTCCTGGCCGCCGTAGCGTTAGTGGTCGCCGTGATCCCCGAGGGTCTCCCGGCGGCGGTGACCATCACGCTAGCCATCGGCGTGGCCCGCATGGCGCGACGGCACGCCATCATCCGAAAACTCCCAGCCGTGGAGACCCTGGGCAGCACCACGGTCATCTGCTCGGACAAGACCGGGACGCTCACCGAGAACCAGATGACCGTCAAGGTGATGGTAGCGGGAAACGCGCGCTATGAGGTGACGGGGGCGGGGTACGCGCCGATCGGCTCGATCCTGCTGGATGGCCGGGCGGTCGATTCTGGCTCGGGAGCCGCCCTCCACGAATGCCTCCTGGCCGGCCTGCTCTGCAATGACGCCACGCTGGCCGAGGCGGACGGCCGCTTCGTTGTGCAAGGCGATCCCACCGAGGGAGCGCTCGTGACGGCGGCCCGCAAGGGGGGCCTGTCCGAAGAGGTACGGGAGGCGTGGCCTCGCCTGGATGTGGTTCCCTTCGATTCGCAGCACCAGTACATGGCGACGCTCCACGATGCGGGGCCGGGCCGCCCCCGCGTCGCGTACGTGAAGGGCGCGGTGGAGCGGGTGCTGGAGCGCTGCGGAAGCGCACTGGGCGGTGACGGGACACCAGGGTCGTTGGACGGCGAGGGCGCCCACGCCGCCCTCGAATCCCTGGCGGCCCGCGGGCTTCGGGTGCTAGCGCTCGCGCGGAAGGAATTCCCCGCCGATGCTACCACACTCGGACACGAGGACGTTGCCTCCAACCTCACGTTCTTGGGTCTCCAGGGCATGATCGATCCGCCACGCCCGGAAGCCCTGGCAGCGGTCAAGGCCTGCCACGCTGCCGGCGTCGCGGTGAAAATGATCACCGGCGACCACCCCTCGACTGCGAGAGCCATCGCCCATGAACTTGGATTGATTCCCGCATCGTTGACGCGGGGCGCTCCGGAGGCCGCCGTGGTGACCGGCCGAGCGATGCAGGAATTCTCCGACGCGGAGCTCACCCGCGTCTCGGAAGAGCGCGCCGTCTTCGCTCGCGTGACCCCGGAACAGAAGCTCCGGCTGGTGGCCGCGCTGCAGGCACGCGGCCACGTGGTGGCCATGACCGGGGACGGCGTGAACGACGCCCCGGCCCTCAAGCAGGCGGACATCGGTGTGGCCATGGGCATCACGGGAACCGACGTGGCGAAGGGCGCCGCGGACGTGGTCCTCACCGACGACAACTTCGCGTCCATCGAGGCGGCGGTGGAGGAAGGCCGGGCGGTCTTCGCCAACCTGACCAAATTCATCATCTGGACCCTGCCCACCAACGTCGGCCAGGGCTTGGTGATCCTGGTGGCGGTGCTCCTCGGGGAGACGCTGCCGATCCTGCCCGTCCAGGTACTCTGGATCAACATGACCACGGCCCTCTTGCTCGGCCTCATGCTGGCGTTCGAACCCGCCGAGCCCGACATCATGTCCCGTCCGCCGCGGGACCCCAAGACGCCGATTCTTACCGGCGAACTCGTCGGCCGCATCTTTTCCGTCGGCGCCATCCTGCTTGCCGGCGCATTCGGTCTGTTCGAGTGGGAACTCCGGCAGGGACGAGGCGTGGACGAGGCCCGCACGGCCGCCGTCGCGGTCTTCATCGTCGTCCAGACCTTCTATCTCTTCAACTGTCGGTCACTCTCACAATCGGTCCTCCGCGTCGGCATCTTCAGCAATCCGTGGGCCCTCGTCGGCTCGGCGGGCATGCTGCTGTTGCAGATCGGATTCACGTATCTGCCGTTCATGAATGCGCTGTTTCACTCCGCGCCACTGTCCCTCGAGTCCTGGGGGTGGGCGTTCCTCGCCGGCCTCGCTGCCTTTCCGCTGGTGGGGTTGGAGAAGTGGCTACGGTACGGCCACCGGAGATCGGCGGGAGCCGATCCATCCCCCGAGGGGCCCCGGCCGGCCTCGGCTTCGCATTGAAGGATTGCTTGGCTCGGCCACGGGAGCGATAATGCGGCGATGAGCCGTCCCGCCCGACGGCCGCGCGCACGGGGGACCGGGAATGAAAACGCTGGGGCATTCCTTCGAAAAGATGCTGTGGCAAAGTCGATTGCTGGTACTGGTGGCCGTCGTCGCCAGCACGATCCTCGCCGCGGGGACTTTCTACATGGCCACGGTGGACGTCCTGTTTCTCCTGGGGGGCCTCCTTTCGTACGGCAGCCCGAGCCTCGAATTCGCCGCGCGGGCGGCGCTGCGCGAGGCCACGGTGACCGGCATTGTCAAGGCGGTGGACGTCTACCTGATCGCGGCAATCTTGTTGATCTTTGCCATGGGACTCTACGAGCTGTTCATCAACAAGATCGATCCGTCCGAGACCACGGCCCGCGCGATGCCGCGCCTGATACGGGTGACGAGCCTGGACGACCTGAAGGATCGTATTGCCAAGCTGATCCTGCTCGTCCTGATCATCGAGTTCTTTCAGTATGCGCTGAAACTGACGTACGCGACCCCCCTTGACCTTCTGTACCTGGCCATCGGGCTCCTGTTCATCGGAGGGGCCCTTTATCTGAGCGGCCCGGGAGGCCTGCGAGGCCGCACGGACTGATCGAGGCGCGGATCGACGTAGATCAGCTTTTCACCAGGAGCGCACCATGGAACAGAATCAGCGACGGTTCTCCATCTGGTATTTCGTGGCGGCATTCTTGGTTCTTTTGGCCATCGAGAATTTCCTGATGGGCGCCATCACCGAGAACCTCACGTACAACGAGTTCAAGGCGCTGCTCAGGGCCGGGAAGATCACCGAGGTGACCCTCACCGACCGAATGATCACCGGTCGGATGAAGCAGGAAGGGCTGGAGGGCCTTCTGCCCAAGGAGAAGATTGCGGAAATTCAGCGGTTCGGGACCGGCGAGCAGCGGTTCGTCGCCATCCGCGTCGAGGATCCCGGCCTGGTGAAAGAACTGGAAGAGGCCAAGATCAAGTTTGCCGGACGGCTGGAAAGCACCTGGTTTACCACGCTCCTTTCCTGGATTCTGCCCGCCCTGATCTTCGTGGGGATCTGGATGTTCTTCATGAAGCGGATGGGGGCAGCCAGCGGCCTGGTCTCGCTCGGGAAGAGCAAGGCCAAGGTCTACATGGAGAAGCAAACCGGCGTCACCTTCCAGGACGTCGCCGGGATCGACGAGGCCCGGGCCGAACTGATGGAGATCGTGGACTTTCTCAAGACGCCGGACAAGTACAAACGGCTGGGCGGCAAGATCCCCAAGGGGGTGCTCCTGGCGGGGGCTCCCGGCACCGGGAAGACGCTCCTGGCCAAGGCCGTGGCCGGCGAGGCGGGTGTGCCCTTCTTCAGCATGAGCGGCTCGGAGTTCGTGGAGATGTTCGTCGGCATGGGCGCCGCCCGGGTGCGGGACCTCTTCGCGCAGGCCCAGCAGAAGGCCCCCTGCATCATCTTCATCGACGAACTGGACGCCCTGGGCAAGGCGCGCGGCATGAATCCGATGGGCGGGCACGACGAGCGGGAGCAAACGCTGAACCAGCTCCTGGTTGAGATGGACGGCTTCGACACGCAGCGAGGCATCATCATCATGGCTGCCACGAACCGGCCCGAGATCCTGGACCCGGCCCTCCTCCGGCCCGGCCGCTTCGACCGTCAGGTGGTCCTGGATCGGCCCGACCTCAAGGGGCGCGAGAAGATTCTCCAGGTGCACACCAAGAACGTCTCGATGGGGCCGGACGTGAACCTGGTGGAGATCGCTGCCCGGACGGCGGGGTTCGTGGGGGCCGATCTGGCGAACCTCGTCAACGAGGCCGCGCTGCGCGCAGCGCGGCGCGGCAGCGAGACGGTGGCGATGCAGGACTTCGACGAGGCCGCGGAGCGGATCGTCGCCGGGCTGGAGCGGAAGAGTCGGGTGATGAATCCGGTGGAGAAGGAAACGGTCGCGTACCATGAGGCCGGCCACGCCCTGGTGGCGGAGTCGCGGCCCAACGCGGATCGGGTGACGAAGGTCTCCATCATCCCCCGCGGGGTGGCGGCGCTCGGGTACACCCTCCAGACACCCACGGAAGACCGCTACCTGATGCGGCGGGGGGAGTTGCTGGACCGGATCGACGTGCTCCTGGGCGGCCGTGTGGCCGAGGAGATCGTCTTCGGGGACATCTCCACCGGGGCGCAGAACGATCTGCAACGGGTGACGGACCTGGCCCGGCACATGGTCACCCAGTACGGCATGAGCGAGACGCTCGGCCTGGTCACCTTCGAGGAGCCCCGCACCAACCCGTTCCTGAATGTCTCCGGCGCCGGCCGGAGCCGCGAGTACAGCGAGAAGACCGCCCAGGCGATCGACGACGAGATCCGCGCGATCATCGGCGCTGCCAGGGAGCGGGTCCGCGAGACGCTCACCAAACGCCGCGCGGCATTGGACGCCCTGTCGAAGCTCCTGCTGGAGAAAGAGGTCGTCGATCGGCAGGGCCTGGAGGCACTCCTGGCAGAGCATCCGGCGTGAGGACCGCGCGCCTATTCCCAGCACACGACGAGTTGCCCGGCGCCACCCGGGTCGGCTTGCCGGGGGACGGCCCGTATTCCGCCGAAGATGGGCGGCGCGGAGACGCCGAGAATAACCCCAGCGGCAACCCCGCGATCCGCGCGGAAACCCCTTGACGCTGGGCGCTACGGCGTGACATAAACAACCTAATCGAGTCGCGATGGGGTTCGCGGGTCCCCGCCAGCGGCGGGGTGATGACTCCTACTGGTTTCCCGGTAGGAGTTTTTGTTTGGAGTCTAGCGTGGGGCGGTTCGGGCGCATCGTGCAAAAAGTGACGGCCGCGGTTCGGCCGGCACGCTCCGACGCGAAGTTCGTCATGTACTACGAGCTGCTGGCGGCCTTCAAAGAGCCGGGATGCCCGGTGTGCGCTCGGCTGGAGCAAGGGTCCCTCAGGGCGTTGGACGAACTGCTGTACGAACAGGTGACCGATCCTGTCACGCGGGCGCGCCTGCTTGCATCCCGCGGGTTCTGCAACCGGCACGCGTGGGTGTTGCCCCGGATTCAGAACAGCCGGCTCGGAACGGCCGTGATCTATCACCACCTCCTCACGAGCGCGCTGGAGCGCGTGACGGCTGACGGGACGCGCCTTCGGCCGCGTAGTTGGTGGCAACGCCTATCCGAGCGGATCGCACCGCGAGCCGAGCCCCTCGCGCTGGTCGGTTGGTGGAACATGCGGACACAATGCCCGTTGTGCGTGCGGAGCCAACAATCCGAGCGAGACCACCTTGCGGCGATGCTGGGGTTTGTTCAGGAGGAGGAGTTCCTGGAAGGTCTCAGCGCATCTGCGGGTCTTTGTCTGCAGCACCTCTGTCACGCGATGACTATCGGCCGGGATCATCCGAACCTCCGTGTTCTGCTCTCGGTCCAAGCAGACAGGTGGTCGGGGCTGGTCGGGGAGTTGACGGAGTTCATCCGGAAGAACGATTACCGCTTCGCGACCGAACCCATGGGTGGCGAGGGCGATAGCTGGCAGCGTGTGCTGGACGCCATGGCGGGTCGCGCTGGCGCGATCGGTCCGGACGCGCGAAACGGAACATCGCCCGACGCGCCGGGCGGGGCCGCGTCTGACGAAAGGAAGTGACGGACGACGCGCGGATCGCCGTCGCGTGATGGGCGGCCTTGCCCGGCATCTCCGCCAGCCCCCGCCCTGCAACCCATTGATCGTGAGGGAGCGCGGCCCATGAAGCTCCTCGTCGTCTCCGACATCCACGCAAACTGGCCGGCGCTCCACGCGATCCAAGAGGACGCCGACGCCGTGGTGTGCCTGGGCGACATCGTCACCTATGGCCCATTCCCGCGGGAGTGTCTCGCATGGGTCCGCGACCGGGCCACCCACGTGATCCGCGGAAATCACGACACCGCCCTGAGCCACGGGGGCGATCCCGGTGCTGCCGTCCACAAACACGCTCTGGCCCTCGCAACGCTCGAAGACCACCGGCGACGGCTCTCGGCGGACGAGATAGCCTGGTTGCGTGACCTGCCGACGAACATCAGGTTCCGCTGCGACGACTACACCCTTCACGCCTTTCACGCCTCGCCGAAGGATCACCTGTTCAGCTATCGAATCACGCCCGACCTGGACGACGAGGAGATGAAAGAGGAAGTCGCCGAGGTGCGGTCGGACATCGTGCTCCTCGGGCACACGCATGTGCCCATGAGCCGCGGCGCGTGGACCAAGGTGGTCCTCAATCCGGGGAGCGTCGGCCAGCCCCTGGATGGAGACCCGCGGGTGAGTTACGCGGTGATCCGAAACGGCGTGGCTGAGATTCGCCGTGTGGAGTACGACATCGAGCAAACGGCGGCGGGGATCCGCGAGATGGGATTGGCCAACGATGCGGCGGAGGCTTTGATTGCTATACTGAAGACGGGGACCTCGTTAGCGGGGCCGTCGTGAGAGGCAAGGGCGGTTAGCCGGCGCGGCCAGTGGGTTCGCGGATGCGGTTCAGGCGACCAACGGTCAACAATCTCAATACCCTCGGCGCCCAGTTTTACCGAGCGGAGGCGTACGACCTCGCCATCGCGCAACTCGAACAGGCGGTCCGCCCGGCACCGGAGGCGCCCGCGATCCATTTCGACGGCAGATAGCGGTGCACCCGCTGGTGCGCCGGTCAGCGCCAGTCTCGCCGGAGCACGATGCGGATCGCCAGGTAAGGGACGAGAAAGAGCACGAGCACGGCACCCTTGAAGAGTGCCAGTCCCCCGTAATGCACGAAGGCAAAGTGCTCACGGGAGACGGGGATGAACTGGGAATGCATGCGATACACCCACTCCCCGGCGAATGCCAGCATGCAGAACCAGAGGAGCAGGATTGCTCCGGAAAGCAGGACGCACCACATCAAGACCCGTGCCACGGTAGGGAGGGCGTGTCGCGCATCGGCACACTCGGCCATTTCCTGCCTCCCTGGCGTTGTCACCGCCTTCTCACGAGCGACACCAGAAGACCATAACCGGCTCCCCTGACACCGCGGTTCATACCCGGAGGCGCCAACCCATCGGGGTCGGGATCACGGATTCCGCGGGGATGGGCCTTCGCCTGCTGCACGGGCAGGGCGCGTTCCCCCCTGGCGCTGTGAGAGGATTGTACAGCAAGAACGACACGGCGGCACCGAGTCGTTCTCGCGTACCGATTCGAACCCGTGGTGCGGCCCGAACCAGACCAGAAGTGGGCATCGGTGCGCGAGTCGTCCTCAAAGAAAGCCGCCCGTCGTTCCCGCACTTCCCCTCCGGTAGGTAATACGGAAATACGCTCCATACGAACGCTGGAATGGAAGGGGGGCGCTGATTCCGACGGTCAACTGGGGCGGCCGCTCGACCGCTGAATATCTACGGTGCTGATCAGCGCATGCTTCACGGTGGCGAGAGCGCGCGAGGCTGAGCGGGGCAGTTGATCATCACGGGCGCTTCGAACCGCCGCGGAAATTACCAACACCGGCAGTTCAAGGTCGAGCCGCGAGGAAAACGTACCTCCTCGATGCTCCCGCGCGCATCACACCGCAACCAATCGGCGGCGCGGCGCACGCGGTCGCACGCGAGTGACCCGAGCCGTGTGATCGTATGCGACAGGTACCGCGTGCCTCAGTTCCCCCGGCGCATTCGCCCCTGTAGGACTCCGCCGATTGCGCCGGCGAAGATCACCACCACCGCGGCGCCGGCAAGATACTTCGGGAAATCCCCCGCCCCCTTCATCGCCGCGCCGATCCCGACCGCGAGGAAGACCAAAAAGAACCCGAGACCGATCAACAGACGGGGAAGAGACATTTTCTCGGATTGCGGTTGGCTACTCATGGATCACCTCCACACCGGATGTGTCCGGCAGCGCCTCCCACGCGCCACCCATTAGGTGTCGCGTGGGAGGCGCCTGCGCGCCGGAGCGCGTTGGCGACGCCGCCGACGACCATGATGACAATGCCGCCGACGGCCAGTACCTTCGGCCAGAGGGCCTCCTTGAGGCCGGCGGCCGGAAAGAACCCGCTGATGGCGCAAAAGAGCCCCAGCCCCATCGTCAGATTCCGCGAGGTCTGCGGCGGCGGGGTCATGGCGGGCGGATCATTGCCGGGAGTCACCATGGCTGGATCTCCTAAGTGGGGGTTTGGACCAACGGGGCGCCGGGGCCACGTGGGCCCGCCGCGATAGACGCCCCGCCGGGCTGCCTTGCGTCACGGTCGCGACCATGACCCCGACGACGCACAGAGCGAACCCAATCGCCAACAACCATTGGGGCGCGTCATGGCCGCTCCCCTCGTCGCTCCACACTTCCCAGGATACGCACCGCGACCCTGAAAGACCGGCGCCCCGGAGCCGGAATCGTCAGCGTTCATAAGGAGTCTACGGCAAATCGGACACCTCGCTGCACCAATAGATTTCTAGAGGATCACTAGTTAGTACCTAGCGAAGTCGTGCTAATATATTTCCAGCACGCAAGGATGTGATGCACAACCTAGGAGAACCTATGGCAGCACCAGCGTCCCCCACCGTCCCGTCGGCCGTCGAGATCCGCGCGCTGCGGCGGCAGCTGGCCCTGGCGACCGCGCGGGTCAAGCAGCTCGAAACGGCGCAGAAGGTGGATCAGGCGCTCCGGGAGAGTGAGGAGCGGTATCGGCGGCTGTTCGAAGACGACTTGACGGGGGACTATCTCGCCACGCCGGAGGGGCGGATCCTCGACTGCAATCCCGCCTTCGTCGCGATCCTGGGGTTCCACAGCCGGAAAGAGGCGCTCCGGACGAACCTGCGCACGCTCCATGCGGAGGAGACGGAGTACGCCGCGTTCCTCGCCGAACTCCGCGCGCGCGGGAAACTCGAACAGTACGAGTGCGTGCGGCAGCGGCGCGACGGCGTGCGCATCCATGTGGTGGAGAACGCGGTCGTGGTGACCGATGCCCGCGGCGAGGTTCAGCAGATCCGAGGCTACCTCTTCGACAACACGGCGGCGAAACGGGCGGAACAGGCGCTCCGCGAGGCGGAGGCCCGGTACCGGGGGTTGATCGAATTCCTGCCGGATGCGGTCGTCGTCTCCGACGCGACGGAGCGGATCGTCTTCGCCAACCCCGCGGCAGCCCGGTTGATCGGGGCAGCCGGCCCCGAAGTCCTCGTGGGTCGCTCCCTCTTCGAGCTCTTCCACCCCAGCATCCATGCCACGGTGCGCGCAAGAAGCCGGGCCGCCCTCTCGGAGGGGATGCCGGGGCCGGCGGAACGCCGGACAGTCGTACGACTGGACCAGTCGGCGCTCCACGTAGAAACAGCGGTGACGCCGATCCAGTTCGACGGCCAGCCCGGCGTGCTGCGCGTCAATCGCGATGTCACCGCGCGGGTCCAGGCCGAGGAGGCGTTGCTCCAGAAAGACCGGGAGATCTCACTCCAACTCGGCAAAATCGAGAAATTGAACGCGGCGCTGACCGCGCTCCTGGAGCATCGGGAGCAGGAGAGCCAGCGGCACCTGGCGGGCCTGCACACGACCCTCGAGCAACTGGTCCTGGCGCACGTCGAGACCCTGAAAGGGACCTCCCTGACGGCCGACCAACGGGTCCTCGTCGAGGTCGTCGAGGCTAACCTGCGCCACGTCGCCGCGTCCTTCGTTCGGCAGCTCGACGCCTGGAAACTCCAGCTCACGCCGACGGAGATCCAGATCGCAGACCTGGTACGGTTGGGAAAACGGACGAAGGAAATCGCGGGGCTCCTGCGTGTCTCGCCGAGTGCGATCGCGTTCCACCGGAACAACCTCCGCGCCAAGCTTGGCCTCACCGCCCGGCCTATCAACCTCGTGTCCTATCTCCGGACGATGGCACAGACTCCCCAGGACGTGCCGAGCCGGCGGGCCCGGCGGCGACCTTCTGGGAAACCGGGCCGCTCCCGGACCCGGCGTACGCCCAACTGACCGAGTGTCCCGTCATGGGCTGCGGCGTCTCGCGCGGGTCGCGGGCGCGTTTCTTGCGGACCTTGCCTGGAATTGCAGCCGGTCGCACGGAAGAGCAGGGGCGACGCCCGCTTGACGGAAAGGGCCGGGCGCGCCGGAGGCGTCCGAGCGTTTCAGGGGCGGTATGCAGCGGGGGGGCTGGAACGGCAGCAGGTATGCGCAGACGCGGTGGGGTAAGGCCGGGTCACGCCTGGTGCGGCCGCCTGGTTCCCTGCCGCGTCCGGAAGAACTCCTCGCAGGCCGGTTCGGTACCGGCGAGAACCGGATTGTCGCCGGCCTCGAACCGGCTCGCGTTCCCCGGTGTCAGGATCGGGAGGTCGTGCCCACGGGGCTGTCAGTCGCAACCCCTCGGTTCTTTCTGGAGGAGATGGCATGCATCAGGTTGCCGACGATGCCTACCGCCATTAGCATCAGGCCGACCCCCCCGATAATCTTGCCCACCAACCCGCCCGACTCTTTCAACCCCGCCGACGCGAAGAGGGCGATGACGAGGCAGAACATGCCGACGCCCACCAGCGTTTGGCGCCACGTCATGGGCCCGCGCTCCACTGCCTGGCCTGCGGTCCCCTGGGTATCGATCTTGATCTCATTGCGGTCCGACATCGGTCTCCTCCTGTTGTGGGTCCGTCCAGAGAGAATGCCGTGACGACGCACGCTCTGATTTCTAGGGTGCTGTCCAGCAACTGGATCGTACATTACGCACAGGATTCCGTATGAGCCAAGAATTACTCAGGAGATTATTAGTAATATACTATTAATCTTTATGTAACATACTAACCAATAGATGCTATGTATTGTGTAATCAGCTCGTGACAAGCTCAGACTGTCGGTGCGCGCGGATCTCGGTCGGGGCGCGGTGGCCCTTGTGTTGGCTCAGGTTCGCCCACATGCGGGTTCACCGTCCTTGCCGCGCACGGCCATGCCATATTTTTCGAAGCATTGTCGCAGGGTGTGACTGGCGAGAGACCCCCGGCGCCCGACGGCCGATAAAGCCGGGGTGACGGATTTGGGCGCCGGGGGCGGAGTCGCCCGGGTACCGCGCCACCCCCGCCAGGCGCAGGCCGCGCGGGATCTTCTCCGCGTGCGCATCCCGGAGGGACGGCGCGCACCGCCGCAGGCTCCTCCCGCTCCCCGGGGCGGGCGGGTTGGGGGCGACGGCGTGGCCCGTCAGGGCAGTGCCCGGGCCCCGTGTCTTTAGCCCGACGACGACGCCCCCGCGTCGGCGCGACCATCGGGCCGGCCTTGTCTATTGCTTCGCCGGACGACCACATGCTACGGTATGCCGCCAACCTCGCACGGGGTTGGCGCAGGTTGGCGCGGAGGGGAGTATGGCCGAACTGGAGAAGGTGCAGGAGGCACTGCGCACGGCACCGCGGGTCCGCCGCGTGGGGAGCCTGCTTCTCCTACTCGGGGTGGGGTGGCTCGACTACGCCACCCCGCTGATCACCCTGGTGCCATTCTACATTGCCGTGCTGCTCGCCATCGCGCTCTTTGAGCCGGTGGGACTCTGTTTGCTCTTCGCCGGGGTGGCCAGCCTCCTCTACGTTGGGGTGACGCTCCTGTCCCCCGAGGTGACTGCGGCCCTGAAGTATCCCTATTGGGAGGCCATCGCCCACTGGATCAGCTTTAGCCTGATCGCGGTGACCACCGCGCTCCTAGTTGGTGAGCGGCGGCAACTGCATGTGTACGAGAAAGCCCTTGCTGAGGTAGCGCAGGAAGCTGCCGAGAAACAACGCGCCGTGGAGCAGGCCCGCGCGGAACGCGACCGGCTCCAGCACGACCTTGCGGGTGCGGACCGACAACTCGCCGCCGCCGCCGCGATCGCGGAAACCACCACCGACCTCGAGCGGCCCGTCATCTCCCTCACGATCTATTCCAAAGAACTGCTGGAGACGGTGCGAGCGCACGAGCAGATTCCCCCGGTCGTGAGGACGCTCGCCACGGAGCTTTCTGACGGCGTCCGCACCGTGGTCGGACTCGTCGAGCAGTTGCGTTCCCTGCGGAAGGAGCAACCCCACTGAGGGTGCGCGCACCGTGGCGACCGGTGGCCGGAGGCCGCCCCGGACACCGGATGCGATGGGTTAGGGCATCCCTGTGGTCTGCAAAGACTCCTTCTATCCGTGGATACGCCTGGCGCGGAAATCTGAGTACACCTGCTACGAACACCGCGGCAGCTCCTCCCGCCAACTCAATGCTTTCGCCGAACCTGAACCATGCACACAACATGGGGTCCGGTCCCCGGCACCGGTCCTCTTGAAATGCGTAGGATTGAAGTCGGGATTTGAGTTCCGACGTGGCGCAGAGAAGTCACGTGATGGATTAGTGCCGACCGGCTTGAAGCGAATCAACGGCCCCCATATTCGGTGGGTCCTCGTACGTATCTCCTATACGTTTGAGTTCACGAATCTCGTGGTGTGGCTCCACATCGGCATCTCTTCTCCCTCTGTGCAAAAAAGGCTCAGTGACCGTGACCGGCGACCGCGTTGCCTCGCGCCATCGCCAGGTGGTGTGGTTGGTGATGGGCGCCCTGCACGAGCAGGCCGATGAAGCCCAAGCCCCGGATGCGCGCGACGGTCCTGGCGTCGTCCGGGTTCTTCGCCAACACTGTCAGGCGCAGGCCGCCGGGAATCTGCTCCGTTCGGGCCGACCACTCTTTCATCGAGTCCAGCTCCTTGGAATGCGGTACCACCATTCCCCGGATCGCCTCCTCGACTCGGCCGGACCCGGTCACGTCCATGGCCAGCCCACCTGGAACCGTGACCGCTTTGACCTCCGAGCGCAACGTGACGTCATTCATGTCGATGAGGTGCTGCCGCAACCGCTCCAGATTGACCTTGTTCCAGTCGGTCGCGGGATCGGCTTCCAGGATGCGGACCACCTCCTGGATGGCCCCGAAAGCATCCTGACCGGAAAGGGCCGGCACGGCGGCCCCTTGGCCGGGGAGCGATTGAGCTGCCGACTGTGGATGGTGCGCCTGGCGTCCTGGAATGGGCATCTGCTGGGCGAAAACGGTTGCCCCAGGAGCCATCAGGCCAAGCACGAGTCCAACCAGACCGATTCCCGTTACTTTCCTCATCTCCCACCCCCTTACTACGCAGCGCGGAAGAATGACTACACCGCCCCCGCGCTGCTGCGTTCGCGGGGAAGGCCCTCGCTCTTACAGAGACACGCGGAAAGCTCTCGGCCCTCCCGGCGCACCCCACCGCGAGGGGCGGGCCTCCGCCCCTCCTCGGACTCTCCCCCGGACTGTGCGGTCCCGGTTGGTGTGTCGCCTATTTTACACACCGCACAGTATACCCGTTGCCCGGACCGAGGCGCCGAGTGCCTCCAGAGCGATCGGCGGCGTCACTCCGAGCGTACCCGACTGTGAACCAACAACCGCGACCACGCAAGCGCAATACCGACCGCGAGAAGCCATCACGTCCGTCTTGACCCGCTGCCGCGGTGGCCGGCGTCACGTCTTGGTGGTATAGTCTGGACGAAGACTCGAGGACGAGCCGGAACGCGATCAACAAGTGCTCTCCGGGAGGAGCCTCACGATGGGCTCTGTGTGGTGGCTGGTGCCGCTGGGATTCGTGGTCGGCGCCTACGGCACCCTGATCGGCGCGGGCGGCGGGTTCGTCCTGGTGCCGATCCTGGCCTTGCTCTATCCCGCCGACAGCCCGGAACTCTTGACCAGCATCTCGCTCGCGGTGGTCTTCTTCAACGCCCTTTCCGGATCTGCGGCCTACGCGCGCATGGGCCGCATTGACTACCGATCCGGCGGCGTCTTCGCGATCGCCACCATACCCGGTGCCATCCTCGGGGCGCTCGTCACGCCGCTCCTTCCGCGTCGTCTGTTCGACGGCGTGCTGGGGCTGCTGCTGATGGTGGGATCGATCGTGTTGCTGGCAGGCGGCCGCGACCGCGCGACCGCACCGGGCGCCCGCCCGGCTTGGGCCGTGACGCGAAGCCTCGTCGAAGCGGATGGAACCTGTCACACCTACGCCTACAATCAGCCGTTGGGTGTGGGACTCAGCCTGGTCGTAGGGTTTCTCTCAAGCCTGCTCGGAATCGGCGGCGGGATCATCCACGTTCCTGCGCTTTCCTACCTGTTGCACTTCCCGGTGCACGTCGCGACGGCCACCTCTCACTTTGTCCTGGCGGTCATGGCGCTGGTGGGGACGCTGGTCCACGTTGCGACCGGCGTCTTTGCTCACGGCGTGCGGCGGACGCTCGCTCTGGCCATCGGCGTCCTCATCGGCGCGCAGCTTGGCGCGCGCGCGTCCAGCCGGGTCCACGGCGCTTGGATCATGCGCGGACTCGCGATCGCCCTCGGGTTCATCGGCGCGCGGGTTCTCTTACAGGCGCTTGCCCGCTGAGCCTTTCCACGCCGCGACACCGAGCGGTCGGTCGCCCGAGTCGTCAGAAAAGGACCACCGAAAGGGCCGCGCCCACCCCGACGATCAGGAGAAGGTCCACTTTCCGCCAGAGCGCAAGCCAGGCCGCCCCCATCAATGCCCACGTCTTCCAATCAACCAGCGCTTCTCGTGCGAAATAGTACGCCACCAGGAGCAGCATTCCGAGGAAGGCCGCCAAAGCCCATGTACGTCGCCATCTACATCATGGTGGCCCCGGGGATTGTATGGCAGAGCGCCATCCCCTCTTTGAAGTCCTGCTTGGTGAGCCATTGCCGCTTCCCGACGCACTCCTGCCGGAGGTAGGCCATCATGGCCGGTTTCCGGTAGGCGGTGGCGCCGAGCCGGAAAAAGGCGACGAAGAGCGCTTGAAGCCGGGGCTCAATCGGTACCGCCGAGATCCCTCCGGAGTCATCAAGGACGCCCCGCTGGGGCGGCGCGGGTGGAGAACGTGTGCCAGTGTGTTGGATCACCCCGCGGTGCGGACCGGCGGGACGACATCGCCCTTGGCGATGCACTATGCTCATGCTAGCATACCCGTCCAACCACCCGCAAGGAGGGGAGGGGGCGTTGAGGATCGGCGGAAATACGTACGATCTGCGGGAATTCGCGGGAGCCTTCGGCGACCTCGGCACTCTCATCCCTTTTGTGGTCGGGTATATCACCATCAGCAAGATGGATCCGGTCGGGATCCTCGTCGCGTTCGGTCTCTTCAAGATCTTCGCGGGGCTGTACTTCAAGACGCCGGTGCCCATCCAGCCGATGAAGGCCATCGGCACGACTGCCATCACCCACCCCGGGGTAATCACGCCAGGCGCGATCTGGGCGTCCGGGCTGTTCAGCGGCCTCTTCTGGCTCGTCATGGGGATGACGGGCACCGTGAGCTGGATCGCCAAGATCACCAGTCGCCCAATCGTGCAGGGCTTGGTGCTCAGCTTGGGCCTTGGGTTCATCGCCGAGGGGGTCACGATGATGGAGGGCGACTTCATCCTTGCGGCGGTCGCCACGGCGCTCACCTTTTTTCTGCTGTCCCGGGAGCGCGTGCCGGCCATGCTGGTCTTGTTGGGATTCGGCGTGACGGTCGCGCTGTTCCGGGAGCCGGCGCTCCTGACCGGCCTGGCCGAATGTTCCCTCCGCTTCCGACTGCCCGAACTCGCGCTCACCAAGATCAGTTGGCCGGAAATAGTCACCGGCATCGTGGTCCTGGGGCTCCCCCAAGTGGCCCTCACCTTGGGCAACGCGATCATCGCCACCGTGGAGGAGAACAACACGCTCTTTCCGGACCGGCGAATCACCGTGAAAGCCGTGGCCGTGGACCACGGGATCATGAACCTCGTCGGGACGAGTCTGGGGGGTGTGCCGATGTGCCACGGGGCCGGCGGTATGGCGGGCCACGTGCGCTTCGGGGCACGAACTGGCGGTGCACTCGTGATCTTGGGCGCCCTGATCCTGTTTATCGGGCTGTTCCTCTCGGACTCGGTGGCCACACTCTTCAAGCTGTTCCCCCGGTCGCTCTTGGGTGTGATACTCCTTTTCGGAGGGTTGGAGCTGGCGGCCGGAGCCCACGGGAACGGGTCCCAGCGGGGCGACCGCTATGTCGTCCTCCTTACCGCCGGTATCTCGCTCTGGAACATGGGTGCCGGATACCTCGCCGGCCTCGCGCTCTGGCATGCCCTTCAGCGGGAGTGGCTCCGAATCTAGTGCCGCCCGCCCGCACCGCGTCGGTCGCGATCGGGCGCGGTACGGGTCCTGGGACGGCGACTCTTTCGCCAGCATTTCCCTTGACAGGGTGTGGTCAGAGTGTTAGAAAAACCACACTTTTGGCCCGGTTTCTGGACGGTTGCGAGGCCCCGGACGAGGGCTCCATTATCGCCGTGATCGCGCATGGCCGGGTGTCCTGTCACACGATTTCTCGCCTCACGGTCCCTTTTGCCGTCTGTCCCTGGCTCCTGAGGGGGAGGCCCCATGGCAGCGGATTATGCCTACGCCGGATTTTTCCTGATCGTCGGCGCCCTTTTCGTCATCCTCAACATCGAGGTCGTCTCGCGGATCATCCGTCCGGACAACCCGACCCCTCGCAAGCTCACGAGTTACGAGTGCGGCGAGGAGCCCATCGGCATCGGGTGGATCCGGTTCCACGTGCGGTACTATCTCTATGCGCTCGTCTATATCATCTTCGCGGTCGAGACGGTGTTCCTGTTTCCCTGGGCCATCGTGTTCCGGGAGATGGGGCTGTTCGCCTTCGTCGAGATGATGATCTTCATCGGCATCCTCCTCGTGGGGCTGGCCTACGCCTGGAAGAAGAAGGCGTTGGAGTGGGTCTAAGCCGCTGTCAAAAAATAACTTGATCGGAGAAATTCCGGGAGCGGCATAAGGAGCCGTAACGAAATTACAACAATGGCCGAATTATTTCGTAACGGCTCCTAAGAGGCGACTCGGCGACCGGGCAACTTGGCAATCGGGGGACGGCTTTCCTGATTGCCACGTTGCCAAATCGCCCAATTGCCGTGCGTGAGACATGACACCGGACGAGATTCTCGAACAACTCAAGCAAAAGTTCGGTGACGCCCTCAGCGAGACCGAGGTCAAGGGCGCCGAGGTGCGCCTCACGACCGCGGCTGAAAGCGGCCGGCCGGTGTGCGAGTTCCTCCGCGACCTCGGCTTCGAGTACCTCAACTGCCTCAGCGGCGCGGACTGGACGACGCACCTGGAAGTCGTGTACAACCTCTCGTCGCTGCGCCATCCGCACAAGGCGCATCTGCGCGTGAGGGTCGACCGGGACCATCCCGTGGTGCGGAGCGTGTCGGACCTCTGGCGAGCGGCGGACTGGCACGAGCGGGAATGTTTCGACCTGTTCGGCGTCCAGTTCGACGGGCATCCCGACCACCGGCGCATCCTGCTCCCCGAGGACTGGGTCGGCTACCCGCTGCGGAAGGATTACACGGACGAGCGGCTGGTCCCGTACACCGACTACGGGATGGAGGAGAAGGTCGCCAAGACGGAAGCGGCCAAGGGTGCGCCCAAGGCGGCCAAAGCCGAACCCCCCAAGCCGCTGTCAAAGAATAACGTGACCGGAGAAATTCCGGGAACGGCATAAGGAGCCGTAACGCGATCGAGACGCGATGGGCGCGCCCCGGCGGCGGGTTCGCGGGGCGGAAAGCGACATCCTGATGGACACCACGAACCTCCCGACCCCCATCGGCACCACGGTGATGATGGAGCACACCGGGGAGACGATGGAGGAGATGTACGTCAACATGGGGCCCCAGCACCCGTCCACCCACGGCGTGCTGCGCCTCTTGCTGAAGCTGGACGGCGAGGTGATCACCGACTGCATCCCATACGTCGGGTACCTGCATCGCTGCCACGAGAAGATCGCGGAAAACCGCACCTACCCCCAGGTCGTCCCCTACACCGACCGGCTTGACTACCTGGCCTCCATGTCCATGAACTTCGGCTACGTCCTGACCGTCGAGCGGCTCATGGGCCAGCAGGTCCCGGCACGGGCGGAGCACATGCGGGTGATCCTGGCCGAGCTGCAGCGCATCGCCAGCCACCTCCTGTGGCTGGGGACGTTCGGCCTGGACCTGGGGAACTTCACCATCTTCATCTACTGCTTCCGCGAGCGGGAGATGATCCTGGATCTCTTCGAGGCGGTGAGCGGGCAGCGGCTGAACTACAGCTTCTACCGCATCGGCGGCATGGCGTTCGACTTTCCGGACGGATGGCTGGACAACTGTCGGGCTTTCCTGGAGTGGTTCAAGCCGCGCATTCCCGAGTACGATGCGCTGGTCACCGACAACATCCTGTTCCAGAAGCGCATCCAGGGTATCGGGGTCATCGACGCCAAGAGCGCCGTCGACTGGGGGCTGTCGGGGCCGATGCTGCGGGCGTCGGGTCTCAAGTGGGACCTGCGCCGGAACGACCCCTACTCGATCTACGACCGGTTCGACTTCGCCATCCCGGTCTTCGACACCTGTGACGTCTGGGCTCGATTCTTGGTCCGCCGCCAGGAGATGCTGGAGAGCGTCAAGATCATCGAGCAGGCGCTGGACCAGCTTCCCTCGGGCGAGATCACCGCCAAGATGCCCAAGACGATCAAGCCGCCGGCGGGACAGGTGTACGTTCGGACGGAGAGCCCGCGGGGCGAGCTGGGCTTCTACCTCGTGAGCGATGGAACACCCAAGCCGTACCGGTACAAGGTGCGCTCCCCGGCCTTCTGCAACCTGAGCGCGCTGCCCGTGATGATGAAGGGGTGCCTGGTGGCGGATTCGGTGGCGATCCTGGGCAGCATCGACATCGTGCTGGGCGAGATCGATCGGTAATCGGGGCGGCGCCCCCCGGCCGGCGCAGGATTGGCAGAAATCGCGATGATCACGTTTGCCGAACTCTGCGAGCAGATGTACGCCGTGACCTCGGCCTGGGGGCTCCCCTGGCTCGTCCCCACGCTGGTGGTGATGGGTGTGGTGGTGGGGGTCATCATCGCCTACATCTCCGTCGCCTCCATGTTCATGATCTGGTGGGAGCGGAAGATCAGCGCACACATCCAGGTGCGCTTCGGCCCCATGCGGGTGGGGGGGTGGCACGGATGGGCGCAGAGCATCGCCGACGGGATCAAGCTCCTCTTGAAGGAGGACATCATCCCCGCGCGGGCGGACAAGGTGGTCTTTGTGCTGGCCCCCATGGTCGTCTTCGCGGCTGCGCTGGCCGGGTATGTCACGATCCCCTGGGCCCCCGGCCTGATCGTCAAAGACTTGAACATCGGCCTCCTGTATATGGTGGCCATCTCGTCGCTCACGGTCGTCGGCATCATCATGGCGGGCTGGTCCTCCAACAACAAATACGCGACGCTGGGCGCCATGCGCTCCGCCGCCCAGGCGGTGAGTTACGAGGTGCCCCTGGTGCTCTCGCTGCTGGGGCCGGTGATGCTGGCCGGCACCATGAGCATGGGGCAACTGGTGGAAGCGCAGGGCGGGACCTGGTTCGGCTTCCTGCCGCGCTGGTTCGTCTTTCCCCAGGTCGTGGCGTTCCTGGTCTACTTCACCTGCGCGCTGGCCGAATGTAACCGGCTGCCCTTCGACATCCCCGAGGCCGAGTCGGAGCTGGTGGCCGGCTTTCACGTCGAGTACAGCGGGATGCGGTTTGCGATCTTTTTCCTTGCCGAGTACGCCAATATGTTCGCCGTGGCCGCCATCGCCACCACCATCTTCCTGGGCGGCTGGCGCGGTCCGTGGCTGCCGATACCGGGGCTCCCCGCGGAGGTCGCCCGCGGCCTCTTCGGGCTGGTCTGGTTCCAGGTCAAGTGTTACTTCCTGATCTTCGTCATGATGTGGCTGCGCTGGACGCTCAACCGGATGCGCGTCGATCAGCTCATGGATTTCGCGTGGAAAGTCCTGCTCCCGATTGCGTTCGCCAACCTGATCGTCACGGGACTGGTCTTGGCGCTCTGGAAGTAAGCCGTTGTCAAAGAATTAGTTGAGCGGAGACATTCCGAAACGGCATAAGGAGCCGTAACGAAATAGAAGGAGATGTATAGGTTATTTCGTAACGGCTCCTAAGGCGCGCAGGCCGATGAGAGGGCTGGGGCGGCGATGACACTCAAGCTTGGCATCTTCTACCTGCTGGCGGCCTTCACCGTCTGGGCGGCGGCCGTGGTGGTGCTCGGCAAGAACATCGTCCGGGCGGCGGTGGCGCTGATCTTCACGTTTTGTGGGATGGCGGCGCTCTATGTCCTGCTGGACGCCGAATTCCTGGCGGCGGTGCAGGTGCTGATCTATGTCGGCGGGATCACGATCCTGCTCCTGTTCGCCATCATGCTGACCAGTCGGATCTCGTCCGCGACGGCCCGGGTGATCAACGACCAGGCGGTCCTGAGCGCCGTCGCGGCCGCCGGGCTGCTCGTCGGCCTGATCTACGCCGCCACGCAGGGCATCGGGGCACTTTCGGGGCCGCCGCGGCTCCCCGAAACGACGCCGTTTCTGGGCCGCGCCCTGCTCACCACCTACGCCCTGCCGTTCGAGGTGGTCTCGATCCTCCTCCTGGCAGCCATGGTGGGGGCGATCGTTCTGGCGAGGAAAGAGTGATGGGGCGACGCGACAGGGCAAGGGACAGGAGCGCGACAGGGAAGCCGAGAAGGCCGAGCCGCGCGGATCCGTGAGGGCGCCATGATCCCGCTCAACCATTTTTTGATCTTGGGGGCGATCCTCTTCAGTCTGGGGGTCTTCGGGGCGCTGACCCGGCGGAACGCCATCGCCATCCTGATGTCCATCGAGCTCATGCTGAATGCCGTGAGCCTGAACTTCATCGCCTTCGCCCGGTATCTCCCCCAGACGCTGTTGCAGGGCCAGGTGTTCGCGATCTTCATCATCACCATCGCGGCGGCCGAGGCGGCAGTGGGGCTGGCCATCGTTCTGGGCCTATATCGCAACTTCAAGACGGTCAACGTGGACGAGATCAACCTGATGAAGTGGTAGATGAAGAGTCGAGAGCCTAGAGCCGCGGAGCCGGCGAGCCACGAGCCGTGAGCCGCGATGCTGACGGCTGAGCGCTGAAAGCTGAGAGCTATGTTATCTCTGGTCTGGCTGGTGCCAACATTGCCCCTCTTGGGGGTGGCGGTCAATGGGATCTTCGGGCGGTGGACTCGGGACCGCGCCCACCTCCTGGGCGTGGGCACCACGGGGCTCTCGTTCCTGATCGCCTTCGGGATCTTCCTCCAGGCCGCCGGCGGAGCGACGCTCAACTGGGATGTGTATGTCTGGATCCCGGTCGGGGAGTTCCAGGCGACGGTGGGCTTCCTGGTGGATCCCCTGTCGGCCGTGATGATGCTCGTCGTCACCTTCGTGGGGCTCCTGATCCACATCTATTCCATCGGCTACATGCACGGCGACCCCGGCTATGCCCGCTTCTTCACCTACATGAACCTGTTCATGACGTCCATGCTGGTTCTGGTCCTGGCGAACAACTACCTGCTGATGTTCCTGGGCTGGGAAGGCGTGGGCCTGTGCTCGTATCTGCTCATCGGCTTCTGGTACCAGAAGAAATCGGCGGCGGATGCGGGCAAGAAGGCGTTCGTGGTCAACCGGATCGGGGACGCCGGATTCCTGCTGGGCCTGTTCCTGATCTGGCGGACCTTCGGGTCGGTCGCGTACGCCGAGATCTTCCCCCAGGCCGAGGCGATCCGCGAGATCCTGGAGCGGGACTCGGTTTTCGGGTTGTCGCTGGTGACCTGGATGACGCTTCTGCTCTTCATCGGGGCCGCCGGCAAGTCCGCCCAGCTTCCCCTCTACGTCTGGCTGCCGGACGCCATGGAAGGCCCCACGCCGGTCTCCGCCCTGATCCACGCCGCCACCATGGTGACGGCAGGCGTGTACATGGTGGCCCGCTCCAGCGCCCTCTTCAACTTGGCCCCCTTCAGCATGACCACGGTGGCCGTGATCGGGGCCGTGACCGCGGTATTCGCGGCGAGCATCGCCCTGGTCCAAAACGATATCAAACGGGTGGTGGCCTACTCGACCATCTCCCAGCTCGGGTACATGTTCCTCGGGTGCGGCGTTGGGGCCTACGCCAGCGCCATTTTCCACCTGGCAACGCACGCGTTCTTCAAGGCGCTGCTCTTTCTTGGATCGGGGTCGGTGATTCACGCCCTCGGCGGGGAGCAGGACATCCGAAAAATGGGTCAGCTCAAGAACAAGCTCCCCATTACGAGCCGGACCTTCTACTGGGCCTCCCTAGCCAACGCCGGAATCATCCCGCTGGCCGGCTTCTGGTCGAAGGACGAAATTCTGGCCGCCGCGTTCGCAGGCCACCATTACCTGCTATGGGTGCTCGGGTCGGCCGGCGCCTTCATGACGGCATTTTACATGTTCCGCCTCTACTACACCGTGTTCGAGGGGAAAGACAACGTAGACCACCATGTCGCCCACCACGTCCATGAATCGCCACCGGCGATGGCGTACCCCCTCCTGATCCTGGGCATCGGGAGCGTGCTGGTTGGGGCCGTCTTCGGCTTCCCGCCCGACCACGGGCTGTATCACCGCTTCGTGGAGCCGGTCTTCGCGGCGGCCGGGACCAAGGTGCACGCCATCAGTCTCGGCACCACGGTCGGGCTCGCGGCGGTCGCCACCCTCATCGCCGCCGTGGCGATTTGGGGCCTGGCGCGCTCCTGGTACAAGACGGGCGACAATCCATCGCCCGCCCGGATGGCGGACCGGTTCTCGGGCCTCTACGCCATCCTCCTCAACAAATACAAGATCGACGAGTTGTATGACGCCGTCTTCGTGGATTTTGGGAAGCGACTGTGCGGCCGGCTGTGGACCGTGGATGCCAAGGCGGTGGACGGGGCCGTGAACGGGACGGGCTGGCTCACCGTGGCGCTGAGCCATCTCTCGGCGAAGTTCGATTTCCGCGGCGTGGATGGGCTGGTCAACGCCATCGCCGACCTGATCCAAGGCGGAAGCCAGGCCTTCCGTCGCATTCAGACCGGCGTGCTTCAAAACTATCTCCTGGCCATGGCCATGGGGATTTTCGTCATCGTGTCCTTGTACTTCTTCTTCTAGCCGGAGCCGCGAGCACCGCGCAAGGAGCGGCCTTATGACCGTGCAGGGGAACGTTCTCGGCTTTCCGATCCTGTCCCTCATCACCTTCCTGCCGCTGGTGGGGGCGATCCTGTTGCTCATGGTGGGGCGGGAGCAGATCCGGAGTCTGCGCAACCTGGCGCTCCTCGTCTCGGTGGCCACGTTCGCCGTCTCCCTGCCGGTTCCCTTTCTGTACGATCAGACCACCCCCGCGATGCAGTTCGTCGAGCGGGCCGGCTGGATCCCGAGCCTCGGCGTGACGTACTTCGTCGGCCTGGACGGGATCAGCCTGTGGCTGGTGATGCTGACCACGTTCCTGAGCCCTCTCGCCATCCTCTGCTCCTTCGAGTCCATCAAGCACCGGGCCAAAGGAATACTACGTCTTCATGCTGGTCCTCGAGACCGGGATGCTGGGCGTGTTCCTGGCGCTGGACTTCTTCCTGTTCTACGTGTTCTGGGAGGTCATGCTGGTCCCCATGTACTTCCTGATCGGGGTCTGGGGCAGCGACCGCCGCCTGTACTCGGCCATCAAGTTCTTCCTGTATACCCTCTTCGGCAGCGTGGTCATGCTGCTGGGGATCCTGGCGATCTACTTCTACGCCGGCGCGCAGACCGGGACGTACACCTTCGACGTGCTGGCGCTGATGCGCGTGGCCTATCCGAACGGTTCGGTGTTCGACTTCCTGGGCGTGTCGCTGGGCTTCCAGGACCTGGTCTGGCTCTCCTTCGCCCTGTCATTCGCCATCAAGGTCCCGATGTTCCCGTTCCACACCTGGCTCCCGGACGCCCACACCGACGCCCCGACGGCCGGCTCCGTGATCCTGGCCGGCGTCCTCCTGAAGATGGGGACGTACGGCTTCCTGCGATTCAACCTGCCCATGTTCCCCGAGGCCAGCCAGCACTTCGTGCCGATGATCTTCGTCTTGTCCATCATCGCCATCATCTACGGGGCGATGGTGTGCATGGTCCAGCCCGACATGAAGCGGCTGATCGCCTACAGCTCGGTGAGCCACATGGGCTTCATCATGCTGGGGATGTTTGCCTTCAACGCCCAGGGCGTCCAGGGAAGCCTCCTGCAGATGATCAACCACGGGCTCTCCACCGGCGGGCTGTTCCTGATCGTGGGTCTGATCTACGACCGGCGGCACACCCGCCAGATCGCGGAGCTCGGGGGCCTGTCCAAGCAGATGCCCATCTACGCCACGCTCTTTGCCATCATCATGTTCTCCTCCATGGGCCTGCCGGGGCTGAACGGCTTCATCGGCGAGTTCCTGATTCTCATCGGCGCGTTCCAGGTCGGCTGGTGGTGGGGCGCCTTCGCGGTGACCGGCATCGTGCTGGGGGCGGCCTACATGCTGTGGCTGTATCAGCGCACCATGTTCGGCGAGATCACCAAAGAGGAGAACAAGACACTGAAGGACCTCGACGCCCGCGAGATCGCAACGCTGGTCCCCATCATCGCGCTCTGCTTCTGGATCGGCCTGTACCCGGCGCCCTTCCTCCGGGCGATGGAGGTCTCGATTGCCAACGTGATCCAGACGGTGGAGAAGGGGGCGGCCGGCAAGGCGGTGCAGGGGAAGAAGGCGGCGGCCGGGCAAGTGGGCAATCCGGCCACTGGGCGACTGGGCAATCAGGCAACTGGGCAACTCGGCAGCTCCGGAACCCTAATCGCCGAATTGCCGAATCGCCCCATTGCCGCATGGCACGACCGTGAGGGCGGGCGATGACCCAGGTCTTCAATCCCGCCGACCTCCTCCAGCTTCTTCCCGAGGTCGCCATCGCGGTGGCGGGGCTCCTGGTTTTGACGCTGGACTTCGCCGTGCCGGCGGGGAAGCGGGGCTGGCTGGGAGGCGTGAGCCTGGTGGGGGTCGCCGTGGCCGCGGCGCTGGCGCTGCGACAGGCCCCGGGACCCCGGGCCGTGGTCTTCAGCGGGCTTCACGTGGTCGACATGTACGCGACCTTCTTCAAGCTGGTCTTCCTGGTGAGCGCGGCGATCGTCATCCTGCTGTCCGTCCGCTTTCTGCAGGACCAGCAGGTCCCCGAAGGGGAGTTCTACGCCCTGCTGCTGTTTGCCACGCTGGGGGCCATGCTGATGGCCTCGGCGTATGACCTCCTCTCGCTCTTCGTCGGGCTCGAGACGCTGTCCATCAGCACGTACGCGCTCTGCGGCTTCCTCAAGAGAGACCAGCGGTGCAACGAGGGGGCGCTCAAGTACCTCCTGATGGGCGCGTTCTCGACGGGCGTCCTCCTCTACGGCATGGTCCTGCTCTACGGCTTTGCGGGTGGCACCGGCCTGGACACGATTGCCAGGGCCGCGGCGATGGCCGGCCCCCGCAACCCGGCGCTGCTCATGGCCATGGTGCTTCTGGCGGCAGGGTTCGGGTTCAAGATCGCGGCCGTTCCCTTCCACATGTACCTGCCCGACATGTACGAGGGCGCCCCCACGCCGGTGGTGGCCTACATGGCCGGCGCGGCAGAGTTGGCGGGGATGGCCGTCATCCTGCGGGTCTTCCTCCTGGCGATGCCCACCCTGCAGGTGGACTGGAGCCTGCTCTTCTGGGTCCTGGCGGTGCTCACCATGACCATCGGGAATCTGGTGGCCATCGCCCAGGCCAACCTGAAACGCATGCTGGCCTACAGCACCATCGCCCACATGGGGTACCTGCTGATCGGCCCGGTGGTGGGGAGTCAGCTCGGCGTCGCGGCGGTCCTGTTCTATAGCCTCACGTACGCCCTGATGACCATCGGCGCCTTCGGGATGGTCATCCTGCTCCAGCGCGGGACGGTGCGCGGGGATCAGATCGACGACTTCACCGGTCTGGCGCAGAAGAGCCCCCTGTCCGCCGCCGTCATGTTGCTGTTCCTGCTTTCGCTGACGGGCATCCCGCCGACGGCGGGTTTCGTGGGCAAGTTCTACCTGTTCGCCGCCGCGGTCGAGGCGGGATACATCTGGTTGGTCCTGATCGCCGTCGTCAACTCCGCCATCTCCCTCTTCTTTTACATGCGGGTGGTCGTGGCGATGTACATGCGGGATCTGCCGCCGCAGGGCCTGGCCCTGAGCACCTCCTCCACGCTGCGGGTCGCCCTGCTGCTCGCCGCGGCTGGAACACTGCTCCTCGGCATCTTCCCGGGCCCCATCCTGGAGTTCGCCCGGGCCTCCGCGGCCGGGATCGCGGGCTAGCCGCCTGTCGTTCGGTCCGGCTCACATCCCGGCTCCAGACCGGTTCCGCCGGTTGACACGTGGGCGCTCTGCATGGCATACCTTCCCCCTATCCCGGACCCCCACGGATCGTCCCCGGACAAGGAATGGACAGCCATGGCCGACCTCTACGTCACCTGGCCCGACTACCACAACGCGATCGAGCGCCTCGCAATCGCCGTCCATCAGTCGGGCTGGCCGTTCAACCAGATCGTCTGCATCGCCCGCGGCGGCCTGCGCGTCGGCGACACGCTGTCGCGCATCTTCAAGCTGCCGCTGGCCGTCATCTCCACCCAGTCGTATGGGGGCGAGGCCGGCAAGGAGCGTGGGAGGCTCACGGTGGCCAAGCACATGACGATGACTACGCCCACGCTCGGCGACCGGGTGCTCCTGGTGGACGACCTGGTGGACTCGGGCGCCACGCTGGACGTGGTGAAGCAGCACCTGCTCGACACCTATCCCACCATCGTAGACATCCGCACGGCAGTGCTGTGGTACAAGGCCTGCTCGACCTGTGCGCCCGATTACCATGTGCACTTCCTGGCCGAGAGCCCCTGGATCCATCAGCCCTTCGAGCCGTACGAGTTGATGTCCGTATCTGAGTTGTGCGGGCAGACCTCCTGAGACGTCCGGAACGTGCGGGAGTCGCCGGGAGGCTCCGCACGCCGCACGAAGGAGACGCGGAGATGCGACTTGGCCTGGTGATCTACAGCTTCAAGGAGGCCCGGGGTGACGCCTACGCGCTGATGGACCTGGCCGCGGCCTCGGGGCTTCGCGGCGTCGAGTTTCCGCCGGAGGACAGCCTGCCGGCAGCCACACTCGAAGAGTGCGGGCGAGCGCGGGCACACGCCTGCCAGCGCAGCCTGGGGATCGTCGCGGACGGGGGCCCGATCGAGGAGGCGGCGCTCCGCCGCTGGATCCCACAGGCCGCCGCGCTCGGCGCGCCGGTGCTCCGCGTGATCGTCAGCCGTATCCTGGGTGGGAACCGCCGGGAGATGCATGGCGGCTGGCGCGCGCACCTGGAGCGCGCCCGGGATGCCCTGACGGCGGTCCGGCCGCTGGCCGAGGCGCACGACGTGACGATCGCCGTCGAGAATCACCAGGACATCGCCTCCGACGAGCTGCTCTGGCTCTGCGAAGCGGTGGGCGGTCGCCACATCGGCATCACGTTCGACACGGGCAGCGCGCTCGCCGTGGGCGAAAGCCCGCTCGGATTCGCGCGCCGGGTCAAGCCGATGGTGCGGAACGTGCACCTCAAGGACTATCACGTCTTCCTGTCGCCGACCGGCTATCGGCTCTCCACCTGCGCCATCGGCGACGGCGTTGTCGATTTCCCTTCCCTGTTCGATCTCTTTGCCGACCAGCCGGATCTCCCGATGAGCATCGAGCTGGGCGCCCGCCAAGCCCGCCATGTGGAGCTGCTCGCTGAGGATTGGTGGACCGACTACCCACCGCGCCGGGTGCCCGATCTCCTAGAGGCGCTTCGCGCCGTCCTGCCGAGGGCTCGACCTGTCGGTGAAGACTATCGTATCCCCCACGAGCGGGGCGCGCCGGCTGCGGAGCTTCGGGCGTATGAACTGGCGGAATTCGAGCGCTCCGTGGCCTACCTGAAGCGGGTCACGGCATAGACGAATTGGACGAGGACGACGGGGGTGGAGCAACGGAAACCACAGATTTCACAGATTGCACAGATTCTCCAAAACGGGGCCCAGTCCGAAGACATCTGCGTAATCTGCGGAATCTGTGGTTCCAGGGGAGGCCTCAATGAAGCTTCGCGGGAAGGTTGCGCTGGTGACGGGGAGCGGGCGGGGTCTTGGGCGGGCCTACGCCCTGCGCCTGGCGGCGGCCGGCGCCGACGTGGTGATCAACGACGTCAACCTGGACGCCGCACGGGAATTCAACGAGCCGCTCTCGGCGCCGACGGTGATGGACGAGGTCCGCGCCTGCGGCGGGCGGTCGCTCGGCATTCAGGCCGACGTCACCCGGAAAGACCAGGTGGACGTCATGGTCGAGCAGATCGTGCGCGAACTCGGGCGGATCGACATCCTGGTCAACAACGCCGGGGGCGCGCTGACGCCCTTCGAGCGGGGCTTCGCCTCGATGATGCCCGAGGCGGACGCGCGGTTCATCCTGGACGTCAACCTGATGAGCACGATCTTCTGCTGCCAGGCGGTCGCACCGCACATGAAGGCGCAGAAGAGCGGCAAGATCATCAACGTCTCGTCCCAGGCCGGACTGCGGGGAAACGATACGGGTGCCCTCGCCCACTACTGTGTGTCCAAGGCCGGCGTCGCCGAGTACACGCGCCTCCTGGCGGGCGAGTTGGGCCCGCATAATGTCACCGTCAATGCGATTGCGCCCGGGGTAGTGATCACCTCGCGAGCCATGGTCCAGTTCGGCCGCGGCGTGGACCCCGTCAAGACCGCTGAGCAAGAGAAGCGGATACCGCTACGCCGGCTCGGAACCCCCGAGGACTGCGCCAAAGTCGTGGAATTCCTCGCGACCGACCTCTCCGACTACGTCACCGGCCAGGTGGTCTGCGTCTGCGGCGGGATGGTCCTGTCGCCGTCGTGATGTGCCGGCCCCGTCGGCCAGCTCTCGACCTCAGGGATGGTCGAACACCTTCGCCGCGATTGACAGCGATGCCTTCTCCCCTGTATGTTGCCCCGCGCAACTCGAATATGGGAGGAGGCAGATGTTTGCGAACGGGCGAATCTGGATCGCGTATCTGATCGTCTTCTTGAGCAGCGCGTGCACGTTGGTCATCGAGCTCATCGCCGGGCGCATCATGGCCCCCTACCTCGGGGTCTCCCTGTACACCTGGACGAGCATCATCGGCATCGTCCTGGCCGGCATGTCGGTCGGCAACTACCTGGGCGGCCGGGTCGCGGACCGCGCCCCGTCCCGGCGGACGCTCGGCTTGATCTTCCTCGCGGCCGGCATCGCCAGCCTCGGCATCCTGGTGGTGACGGACCTGGTGGTCGCCGCCCGCCTCCCGTTGTCGATCCTGCCGCGGATCGTCTTCTACACGACGGCCATCTTCTTCCTCCCCAGCCTGGTGCTCGGGATGGTGTCGCCCGTCGTCGTCAAGCTCGTCCTGGCGGATCTCGGGCGCACGGGGAGCACGGTGGGCACTATCTACGCCGTGTCGACGGTCGGCTCGATCGTCGGCACCTTCCTCACCGGCTTCTGGCTCATCTCCTGGCTCGGAACCCGGATGATCGTCTGGGGCGTGGGCGGGAGTCTCCTGCTGATCGGATTGGCCGTCGGCGATTTCCTGCGCCCGCGTCGCGGCCTGGGGATTGTTGCGCTGACCGGGCTCGGCGTCGCGGCGGCCTTCTTGTTGGAGGTCCGCGGGGCGCTCTCGGGAATCACGTGGCGGGCGGTCGAGCTGTTTGCCCTACCGGCGGTCCTCCTCGGCCCCGCGCTGATCCTTGCCGGCGGCCTGCGCTGGCGCCGGATCGCGACTGGGAGTGGCGGGGTTGCGATCGCGATCGCCGCCCTGGTCGGCCTGGGGTGGAGCATCGGCCACTACCGCGCGCCCTGTCGGATCGAATCCGACTACTTCTGCATCCAGATCCTGGAGGCGACGGCGGGGGGTCGCGGCGCGCGTTCGCTCATGCTCGACCGCCTCGTCCACAGCTACGTCGTTCTCGACGATCCGACGGTCCTGGGCTACGGCTACGAGCGGGTCTACGCCGAGCTGACCGCGATGCACGCGGCGGGGCGGACGGGACTGGACACCCTCTTCATCGGCGGGGGCGGCTACACCTTCCCGCGCTACGTCGAGGCGGTCTACCCCCACGCGTCCGTGGACGTCATCGAGATCGACCCCGCCGTCACGCGCGCGACCCACGAGCACCTCGGGCTCTCGCGGGAGACGCGGATCCGGTCGTTCAACCACGACGCCCGCGCGTTCCTGTTGGAGTGGGCCGACCCGAAGCGGTACGACATCATCTACGGGGACGCCTTCAACGACCTGTCGATCCCCTACCACCTGACGACGGTCGAGTTCAACCGGATGCTCGCCACCCGGCTGAAGCCCGACGGCATCTACCTGGCGAACGTGATCGACAAGCTGGAGGGCGGCGAATTCCTCAAGGCGTACGCCAACGCGCTTCGGCGGGTCTTCCCCCATGTCCACATCCTGGCCCGCAGCGACGATCTGTTGCCGTTCGACCGGAACACCTACGTGATCCTGGCCGGCCGACAGCCGCTGGACCGGGCCAGGCTCGCGGCGGCGACGTCCGCCGAGCCCGCCCTCCGCACCGTGGCCCTGCCCGAGGCGCGACTGGCGGCCTACCTCGCCTCGGGGCGGGCGCTCACCCTGACCGACGACTTCGCGCCGGTGGATCAGCTCTTGGCGAACCTCTTCGTCGAGCGGGGAAATTAGCTGACCGGAACGAGTTTCAGGGCAACCAGCGTGATGGCGGGGAAGAAGGCGACGACGAGGAGGCCGGCCAGCAGGACCAGGACGTAGATCCAGAACACCTTGACGGTGTCGCTCATGTTCGCCCCGGCCAGGCTGCAGGAAAGGGAGAGGCCCAGCGCGGCGATCGAGACGATGCCGAAGTGGACCGGATCCACGTGCAGCTGCTCGGCGGTCGGGTAGAGGATGGGCGCGAAGATCAAGAGGGCCGGAAGTCCCTCCAAAAGATCGCTGAAGATCAGGTAGAGGAGGATGGTGAGCGCCAGGAAGACCCAGGGGTAGCTGGAGACGGACCCCATCCACTCGGCGATCATGTGGGGCAGCCGCTGGGTGACAAGGCTCCAGCCGAACACGGTGGCCGTTCCCACCAAGAGCATGGCGATACCGCTGGTGCTGGCCGACGCCACGAAAATCCGCCAGGTCGCCCGCCAGGACATCTCCTTGAAGACCATCGTTCCCACGACCACGGCGTAGGCGACGGCCAGGACGGCCGACTCGGTTATGGTCGTGGCCCCCGAGAAGATCCCGCCGAAAATGATGTTGGGGGGTCATCAGGGGAATAATGGCTCGGCGGCCGGCGCGCCAGACGTCGGCCGCCGCGACCCGCTCGGTTGGCCGCGGCCAGTTCCCGCGGCGCGCCTTGATGTTGATCAGCAACATCAGGCCAAATTGCGGAAGGAGGCTGCCCTCGCGCTCGCCCGGACACGCGTTCCGTCCCGCGCCGCGCGCGTGAGCCTGATGAGATGAGATGCTCCTTACGTGTTCATGAATGGTCCGGGTTAGGCGCCGGGGGAGGGCCCCTCCAGGCTCCAGAGTTTCGCCAGGGCGCGATATTCCGGGCCGGGGAGGGCCCTGCTGGAGCGTACCGCCTGCACCAGGTCGCGGATCCGGCGCGCGACCTCCGCGGCGATGCCGGCCCGTTCCAGCATGGCCTGGATGGCTGTGGATTCTTCGGGGCCGGGGGCGCCCCGCTCGGCCAGCGCTCCCACCAGGAGTGCCGCGGTCTGCAGGACGCACGGGTCGACCTGGTCCGCCAGGATGATCTGCTGGGCGCGGCCCAGGCAGCGGCGGGCGCGGGGCCCGGCCTGCGGATCGGTCGCGCAGTAGCCGTCGAGGAGCAGCTCCAGCCGGTCGATCACCGGCGCCACCGCGGCTGAGCCCACCGCGCCCTGCCCGAGGCACTCCGCGGCGTACTTGCACCATTCGGCGCAACCCAGATCCAGACGCGGATTGCGCGCCTCGCGGCCGCAGCCGGGGCAGCGGCGGCTGGGGTCGTCCTTCCAGAATTCGATCGTCCTGCCGCAGTGCGGACAGCCGACGTCGAAGATATCTTTGGGGGTCCAGAAGCGCAGATCCTGACCCGGGCAGCGCGGCATCATCGACTCTCCTCTCATCCCTGCAGTCTGCTGACGAATCTGCGTACGCTTGGGTTGCTCAAAAAGGTCCAGATGCAAGGCGGCGCGCCACAGGCCGAGCGAGGCGTACTGGAGGTACGCCGCAGCGAGTGCCGAGGCGTGCCAACGACACAGATGGGCCTTTTTCAGCGACCCATCATAGCAAGCCGAGGCAGATTCGGCCCGCGAGGTACGCCACGTCCTCTGTCGTGTAGACGCGCCTGATGCAGGCGTCGAAGAGCAACTCTGCGGTCGGCCCGAACTCCTCGTCGCCTTTTCGATAGACCAGCGTGGCCTCGATCCTGCCGAGGGCGTGAATACGGGCCCCCAGGTCCCCCGCCGCCACCGGCTGCCAGTCGAAGCGGTCCAGGTGGCGCGTGAGCCGCTCCAGATCGTTGCCGATCGCGCGCAGCAGCGGCGCGATGCTGCGGGACAGGAACGGCTGCCAGTAGACCCGGCCGCCCGGCAAATCTCGGAAGTTGATCGGCTCGCCGGTCGGCGCCGGCGACACGGCGCACCGCAGGTAGTGCAAGACAAGCAGTTGATCTCCGAGCCGGGCGGGCGCGCTCCCCTCGGCCAGCGTGAGATCGAAACCTGGGAGGCGCAGGACCAGGTTCAGGCCGAAGGCCCGGAAGCGAACCGCGCCCGCCTGCGGCTGGGGCAGCCCGAGCAGCCGGCAGCGCGAAGCCATCTCGACCCCGACAAGATCGGCGGCGGCGCGGCGCACGGCCTCGCGCTGCGCATCCTGCAGGCTCATGAGGTCTTCCCGAGGGCGACGGTGCGCCGGTACCGGGCGGGCGTCAGACCCGTCACGTCGCGGAAATGGCGGATGAAGTGGCTCTGGTCCGAGAACCCCAATTCGTGCGCGATGTCGGCGAAGTCCTTGTCGGTCTCTTCCAGCCAGGTCCGCGCCTTCTGGATGCGCAGGCGCTTGATGTGCTGCTGGATGGTCTTCCCGGTGCATTCCTTGACCAGGTGGGCCACGCGAAACCGGCTCAGGCCGGCCCGCGCGGCGGCCTCGTCCAGGCGGATCGTGCGCGTGTAGTTCTGCGAGAGGAATTCCAGGATCCGGCTGACGTGGCGGTTGTGCCGGTTGAACCCCTGGAGCCCGATCTGGTCGATGAACTCGTCCAGCGCCTCGCGCAGGGCGGCGCAGGAGCCCTCGAAGTCCTTGGCGGCGATCACGCGCTCGATCCACTGGATGTGGCGCTCGACCAGGGAATCGAGCGCGGGATTGTCCTCCACCGCGGCCCGCACCAGGTACCCCAGCAGCTCGATCATGCGGGCCTGCACCAGGGGGATTCGCGTGGAATGGACGAAGACGTGGGCGATCAGCCGGTTCAGGCCGCGGCGCACGCCAACCCGATCGCCGACCCGGATCAGGGCCAGGAGCTCCCGCTCCTGATCCAGCGGATAGGCGCCCGGATCGGCGGTCTTGCGCCGGTGGATCTCCTCGGCGATCTGTCCTTGCTGCTGGGCGTTCTCGCGATTGCGATCGAGAAGGGTGGGCTTCCAGCCTGTCAGAATGTAGAGGCGCGCGAGCAGCCAGGCCTCCGCCTCAGGTGTGCGGGACTGAGGCCAGATCGGTAGGCCGCTCACATAGCGTTCGGCTGCGGGACGAGTCGCGCCCGCGCTCAGGAGATAATTGACGGCCTCGCTGCGGTCCTGCGGGTCCTCGTGGGAGCGCACCTCGCCTCCGCCGAGGCCCCCGTGCACGACCTCGCCGTCCACCCCCGGCACGATCCAGGAGACGATCCCGGGGGTCAGGAAAAACGAGTAGGGCTCCCCCCAGCGCACGCTCTCTTGCAGGGCGTCGGCGCGGGCCCGCTTCAGAAGGGGCAGATTGCGGACGGCGGACGAGGGTCCGTTCAGGACCGAGCCGTCGCAGGAGACCGGATGGGCCTCCAGCCCGTAGCGCCGACGGTATTCTCCGCGGATCCGCCGGAGGGTGCCCGGTGGCAACAACGATCGATGTTTCATGCCGCGATGCCCGAAATTGTGGAAAAATCCCGCCCCATGGCTCGGATGACAGCAAGAGTGTTCCATCTTTCGACCATCCGCGTCTATACCAAACCAGGCCGCCTCCGGATAATGTGCTTCCGGTGGGACAACCGCCTGCGACAACGATCGTCTTCCCGTCCTACTCATGAGAAGGAGTGTGTGGGCATGGAATCTCGGGGGAAGGGCTTGCTGGAGCGACTGCAGTCCGAGGTGCTGGTCTTCGACGGGGCGATGGGAACGATGCTGTTCGCCGCGGGGCTGGCGCCCGGCGCCTGTCCGGAATTGTGGAACGCGGAGCGGCCGGAGGTCCTCCAGGGTGTCCATCGCGCCTACCTCGAGGCGGGCAGCGACATGATCGAGACCAACACCTTCGGGGGAACCCAGCTCAAGTTGAAGGCCTATGGATTGGCGGAGCGCTGTCGGGAGCTGAATGAAAAGGGGGCGCGCCTGGCTCGGGCCGTCTGCCCTGCGGGCGGCTTGGTGGCGGGCTCCGTCGGCCCGACGGGTCACCTGCCCGACACCTTCGAGCCGCTGGGCGACACGCCGGCGGAGCTGTTTTACGAGAGCTTCCGCGAGCAGGCCGTGGCGTTGGCCGAGGGCGGTGTGGATCTGTTCGCCATCGAGACCATGATGATCCCGGACGAGGCGGTGCTGGCCATCAAGGCGGCCAAGGAGGCGACCGGGCTGCCGGTGATGTGCAGCATGACCTTCCAGTACAACGCCGCCAAGGGCACCGACCGGACCATGTGGGGGACCAGCCCCGCCGAGGCTGCCCGGCAGCTGGTCGCGGCCGGCGCCGACATCGTCTGCTGCAATTGCGGCGACGGGGGGCCGGGGCGCGTACCGGCCATCCTGGCGGAGATGCGAACGGCGACTCCCGGCTTCCTGGCGGCCTACCCCAACGCCGGCATCCCCAAGATCGTCGGGGACAAAACGGTCTACGATCTCTCGCCCGAGGGCATGGCGGCCGCGTTCCCGGCGATCCTGGACGCCGGGGCACGGATCGTGGGGGCCTGCTGCGGCAGCACGCCCGCGCACATCAAGGCCATCGCGGGGGTGGTGCGCGGGCGGCGGGGGAAGTAGGCGAGTCGGCGACTGGGCGATTCGGGGATTGTGGGGGAACGGTGGGACTGAAGCTGGCCATCACGGGGAAGGGAGGGGTGGGGAAGTCCACCCTGGCCGGGACGCTGGCGCGGCTGTTCGCGGCCGAGGGGCGCCGGGTGCTGGCCATCGATGCCGACCCGGATGCCAACCTGGCCTCGGCGCTGGGCGTGCCCGCAGAGCTGCGCCGCTCGATCCACACCATCTCCGAGGAGCGGCAGCTCATCGAGGAGCGCACCGGGGCCAAGGTGCAGCGAGTTCGGGCAGATGTTCAGGCTGAACCCCGACGTGAGCGGCATCGCCGAGCAGTACGGCACGCGCCACGCCGGGACGTCGATCTGCTGGTGCTCGGGCGCGGCGCAGCGCGCGGCGGGCGGCTGCGCCTGTCCCGGAGAGCGTGCTGCTGAAGGCTCTGGTGCGCGCACCTGGTGCTGCGCCGCGAGCGACGTGGTGATCCTGGACATGGAGGCCGGCATCGAGCACCTCGGGCGCGGCACCGCCATGGGCGTCGACCTGATGCTGGTGGTGGTGGAGCCGGGGCGGCGCAGCGTCGAGACGGCGCACCGCGTGCGCGAGATGGCCGCCGCGCTCGGCATCCGGCGCTTCGCGGTCGTGCTGAACAAATCGACGGCGATCGCGGAGGACACGCGCTGGATCGGTCGAGGAATTCGGCGCCGACGCAGCTGCTCGGCTGCGATCCCGTTCGATCCGCGCATCGCGCAGGCCGACCGGCACGGTCAATCGCTGGTGGACTGCGGGCCAGGACGATCTGCTCGCCCCATTCCGCGCGATGCAGCGGATGCTGACCCAACGGTTCGAGGATCAGAGAAGGAGCGCTCCCATGAGTTTCCAGCCCCGATGTCTGGCCACCGGCTATCGGCAGCCTGCCGCACGCCAAGGCCGAAGACGCCGTGCGCGTCGTCCTCGACAACATCCCCGACGCCCCGATCTGGCCGCAGCTGCCGGCGCAGCGGGCTGAACGAGCAGATGGAGATCCAGTACTCCGAGGGCCTGCCGCGCGTGGTGATCGACCGCGAGAAGGAGCGCATGTACATCGACACCACCGGCGACACTTCGATGGATCTGGCCACCTTCTACGAGAAGTTCCTGGCCGAGAACGTCGACTGCTTCCGCGATCACGCCGGAGTTCTCGCAAGGGCATCTACGCGATGGAAGCGGCGCTGAAGGCGGCCGGGCGGCAAGCGCCCGTTCGTGAAGGTGCAGACCACCGGGCCGATCAGCTTCGGGCTGACCATCGTCGACGAGAACAAGCGCGCCATCTACTACAACGAGGAGTTCGTCGACGTGGTGGTCAAGGCGCTGGCGATGAAGTGCCGCTGGCAGATCCGCAAGTTCAGCCCGTACGCCGAGCGGCGTCATCTGCTTCATCGACGAGCCGATCCTGTCGGCCTTCGGCTCCTCCACCTACGTCAGCGTCACGCGCGACGACGTGGTGGCGAAGCTGGGCGAGGTGATCGAGGCCGTGCACGCCGAGGGCGCGCTGGCCGGGCGTCCACTGCTGCGGCAACACCGAGTGGTCGATCCTGATCGACGCCGGCGTGGATCATCGTCAACTTCGACGCGTTCGACTACGGCGAGACCATCGCCCTGTATCCGGAGGCGGTGAAGCGCCACCTCGAAGCCGGCAAGGCGCTGGCGTGGGGCGTCGTGCCGACCAACAGCGCCAAGATCCAGGCGCAGACGGTCGGAGAGCCTGGTGGCGAAGTTCGACGCGGCTGGTGGACAACCTGGCCAAGGCCACCGGGCTCGAGCCGCGAGCTGATCATGCGGCAGGCGGTGATCACGCCCTCCTGCGGCACCGGTTCGCTGCCGGTCGCGGACGCGGAGCGCGTCTTCCAGCTGCTCGGCCAGACGAGCCGGATCCTGCGGACGCGGCTGGGAGTGGCCTGACTGTCCCGCCGCCGGGGCTCGTGCCGGGAACGGCTCGACCGCAGGGTGCGGCGCTCCGGAGCCTGGCCGCCCCTCGCCTGGGGATTGACGGTTGGAATCGAGGGCACCGCATGGGATTCACGATGGCGATGACCGGCAAGGGCGGCGTCGGCAAGACGACGCTCTCGGCGCTGGCCATCGACTGGCTGGTGGCGCGGGGCGAGGCGCCCGTGCTGGCCGTGGACGCCGACTCCAACGCCAACCTGCACGAGGCGCTGGGCGTCTCCTACGCGGCCACCGTCGGCGGCATCCGCGAGAGTGCCCGGAGCGACGCGGCGCGGCTGACCGGGCATCGCCAAGCAGGAGTTCCTGGACCTGCGCGTGCAGGAGGCGCTGGTGGAGCAGGCACGGCTACGACCTGATCGTGATGGGGCGCCCGGAGGGCCAGGGCTGCTACTGCTTCGCCAACAACGTGCTGCGCGACGTGCTCGACCGGCTGTCGCGGCAACTACAAGCACATCGTGCTCGACAGCGAGGCCGGGCTGGAGCACATCTCGCGCCGCACGCTGCTTGCGCTCGACTACCTGCTGATCGTCTCCGACTGCACGCGTGCGCGGCGTGCGCACGGCCGCGACGGATCTCCGACGCTGGCCGATGAGGTGGGACTCGCCGGCGAGGACGCGCGGGCTGATCGTCAACCGCGTGCCGGAGGGCGTCCTGCCGGCGGCGCTTGACGGCGGAGGTCGGGGCGACCGGGCTGCCGCTGCTGGCGGCGATCCCGCTGGACCCGGCCGTCGCGGCGATGGACGCCGGCGGGATGAGCGTGCAGACGATCCCGCAGGACGCGCCGGCGCGGCGCGCCGTGGACGCGCTGATGGAGAGGCTATTCGCGACAGCGCAGGTCGGATAGGGGAGGGGACTGATGTCAACCGAGCTCGAACAGCCCGGTCGTGAAGGCAGGTCTCGCGCGACCCGGCCATCAACGAGATGGTGCAACATCGCCAGAGCCGAGGAGATCCCCACGGTCTGGGACCGCTACAAGAGCCAGCAGCCGCAGTGCAAGTTCGGCACGGACGGGCGTCTGCTGCCGGCTGTGCCACATGGGGCCGTGCCGCATCACGCCCAAGGCCAAGCTCGGGCATCTGCGGCGCCGATGCCGACACCATCGTCGCGCGCAACCTGCTGCGCGAGATCGCGGCGGGGACGGCGGCGCACTCCGACCACGGGCGCATGCTGGTGCGACGCTGAAGCTGGTGGCGCGAGGGCAAGGGCGGCGAGTACAAGATCACCGATCCGCGCCGGCTGCGGGAGGCGGCGCGGTTCTTCGAGATCGCGACGGACGGCCGCGGCGACCTGGAGATCGCCGGCGACCTGGCGGATTTCTTCATGGCGCCAGTTCGCCTGGTCCGAGGAGCCCAACGCGACGCTGAGGCTGGCGCCGGAGAAGCGGCAGGCGCTCTGGAAGAAGCTGGAGATCGAGCCGAACGGGCATCGACTCCGCGGTCGTCGAACTGATGCACCGCACCCACATGGGCGTGGACCACGACTACCGCCACCTGATCATGGGCGGGCTGAAGTGCAGCCTGGCGGACGGCTGGGTCGGCTCGATGATCGCGACCATGGTCTCGCGACATCCTGTTCGGCACGCCCAAGCCCGATCCGCAGCAGGGTGAACCTGGGCGTGCTGGCCGAGGACAAGGTCAACATCATCGTCCACGGCCACGAGCCGACGCTCTCCGAGATGCTGGCGGTGGCCTCGCAGCGACCCGGAGCTGCTGGCCTACGCGCAAGTCGAAGGGCGCCGCGGGCATCAACATCGCCGGCATCTGCTGCACGGCGAACGAAGTGCTGATGCGCCACGGCCTGCCGATCGCCGGCAACTTCCTGCAGCAGGAGCTGGCCATCCTCACCGGCGCGGTCGAGATGATGATCGTCGACGTGCAGTGCGTGATGCCGTCGCTTGGCCGCAGGTGGCCAAGTGCTTCCACACCAAGCTGGTGAGCACCTCGGAGATCGCGCAGACCTTCGACGCCGAGCAGATCACCTTCGACGTGGCAGCACGGCTACGAGCACGCGCTGCGACCTGATCCGCGCGGCCATCGACAACTTCGCGCAACCGCGACCGGGCGCGGGTGCACATCCCGCAGCGAGTCGATGGAGCTGGTGGCCGGCTTCTCCAACGAGACCATCTTCCACATGCTGGGCGGGCGCTTCCGCAGCACCTTCCGCCCGCTGAACGACGCCATCATCGACGGCCGCATCCGCGGCGTGGCGGGCATCGTCGGCTGCAGCAACCCGAAGGTGATGGCGGACGACGCGCACGTGCGGCTGGCCGAGGAGCTGATCAAGCGCAACGTGCTGGTGCTGCAGACCGGCTGCGCGGCCATCGCCTGCGCCAAGGCGGGGCTGCTGGTGCCGGAGGCGGCGCTGGAGAAGGCCGGCGCCTCGCTGCGCGAGGTCTGCGAGGCGGTGGGCATCCCGCCGGTGCTGCACATGGGCTCCTGCGTGGACAACAGCCGCATCCTGCATGGCCGCCACCAACGTGCTGCAGCGAAGGCGGGCTGGGCGAGGACCTCTCCGACCTGCCGGTGGCGGGCGCGGCGCCGGAGTGGATGAGCGAGAAGGCGGTCGCCATCGGCCACTACTTCGTCGCCAGCGGGCATGTACGTCGTGCTGGGCCATCCGCTCTACGTCGAGGGCAGCGAGAACGTGACCAAGCTGCTCTGCGAGGAGATGGAGGGGATCACCGGCGGGCGATTCGACTGGGAGCCCGATCCGGTGCAGGCCGCCGAGAAGATCCTGGAGCACATCGAGAAGAAGCGCGACGCGCTGCGGCATCAACGAGCAAGCAGGAGCGCAAGCTCTTCGACATGAAGGAGAGGAGGGAGCTGGAATGAGCAAGATCATCGCCTCCTCCGCCATTCGCGGCGCGCACGAGATCGTGACGGCAGGCCGAGGAGATGCGTGGCGCGGGCCATCGCGGCCAAGGGCGCCGATTGCCCGGTCGGGTTTCCCGGACACGGCCTACTACCTGCCGGTGATCTACTCGCTGCTCGGGCCGACGGTGGAGAAGCTCGTCGGACATGCAGCCGGTGCTCGAGGAGTGCCGCACGCTGCTGCCGCCGGTTCCCGACCGACGACGTCTGGCTGCCGTATCTGGGCGGCACGCTCGACGCCGGCATGGCCACGCTGTTCGCCTTCGAGATCATCGAGGCCTGCAAGTACCTGATCGGCCCGAACCCGGTGGACGGGCATCTGGCTGGGCGCGGCGACGACGTGATCATCCGCGAGCGCGGCATCGAGTTCGTGGACGGCTCGGCCCCGGGCTTCGCCGCCGTGGTCGGGCGCCGCCCCGGACAAGGAGACGGCCGTCCGCATCGCCCGCGAACTGCAGGAGAAGAACCTCTACGTCTTCATGGCCGGCCACACCAACGGCGTCTCGTTCGCCGAGCAGCTGGCAGGAGGCCGGCGTGCGAGCTGGGCTGGGAGACGCGGCTGGTGCCCTTCGGCAAGGACATCTCGGCGGCGATCTACGCGCTCGGTTTCGCCAACCGCGCGGCGCTCAGCTTCGGCGGCGTGCAGCCGGGCGACTACGCGCGCAACCTGCGGTACAACAAGAACCGCATCTTCGCCTTCGTGATGGCGCTGGGCGAGGTGACCGAGGAGAAGTACGCCGCCGCGGCGGGCGCGATCTCCTACGGCTTCCCGACCATCGCCGACACCGACATCCCGCAGATCCTGCCCACCGGCATCTGCACCTACGAGCACGTGGTCTCGCAACGTGCCGCTCGACCGCATCGTCGAGAAGTGCCTGGAGGTGCGCGGCTGCAAGATCAAGATCGCCAAGGTGCCGATCCCGGTGGCCTACGGCGCGGCGTTCGAGGGCGAGCGCATCCGCAAGGAGCAGACCTACGTCGAGTTCGGCGGCAACCGCACGCCGGCCTTCGAGTACGTGACCACGCGCGAGCTGGACGAGGTCGAGGACGGCAAGATCGCCGTGGTCGGCCCGGAGGTCGACGATGTCGAGGAGGGCACGCGCGCTGCCGCTGGCGCATCTGGGTGGAGGTGGCCGGGCGCAAGATGCAGGCCGACTTCGAGCCGATCCTCGAGCGCCAGATCCACCACCTGATCAACGGCGCCGAAGGCGTCTGGCACATGGGCCAGCGCGACATCATCTGGATCCGCATCAGCAAGGCGGCCAAGGCCAAGGGCTTCACGCATCCGGCACCTCGGCGAGATCCTGCACGCCAAGTTCCTGAACGAGTACCCGGCCATCGTGGACAAGGTGCAGGTGACGCTCTTCACCGACCTCGACGGAAGTCGAGAGCGCGCATCGGCGAGGCGCGGCAGGTCTACCGCGAGCGCAACCAGCGCATGGAATCGCTGACCGACGAGAGCGTGGATACGTTCTACTCCTGCCTGCTGTGCCAGAGCTTCGCGCCGAACCACGTCTGCGTGATCACGCCGGAGCGGCTCGGGCTGTGCGGCGCCTACAACTGGCTGGACGGCAAGGCCGCCTACGAGATCGACCCGACCGGCCCGAACCAGCCGCTGGTCAAGGGCGAGTGCATCGACCCGGTGCGCGGCCAGTGGGAAGAACATCAACGACTACGTCTACGCGAACTCCAAGCAGACCATTCGAGCGCTTCAACGCCTACTCGATGCTGGAGCACCCGATGACGAGCTGCGGCTGCTTCGAGGCCATCGTCGCGCTGCTGCCGGAGTGCAACGGCGTCATGATCGTCAACCGCGAGTACACCGGCGAGACGCCCGGCGGGCATGAAGTTCTCGACGCTGGCGGGCATGACCGGCGGCGGGCAGCAGACGCCGGGCTTCATCGGCGTCGGCAAGGCGTACATCGCCAGCCGCAAGTTCATCTCCGCCGAGGGCGGCCACCAGCGCATCGTCTGGATGCCGCGCGAGCTGAAGGAGACGCTGCGGGAGGAGCTGCGAGCCGATCGGCGAGCGGCTGGGCATCGAGGACTTCGTCGACATGATCGCCGATGAGACGGTCGGGACGGATGCCGGCGTCGGTGCGCGCGCTACATGGAGAAGGTGAGTCATCCCGGCGCTGGCGATGTGGGACATCACCGCAGCCGTCGCCCGAAGCCGCGGCGGCGATGCGGCGAGCGCGGCGCAGCGCCGAGGCGGCAGCCGCAGCGCCCGCAGCGCGCGGTCGCGCCGCCGGAGCGGCCAGCCGGCCGCGAGGTCGGCAGCCGCCGAGTTCCGGTCGCCCGACGCCGCAGTCCGGTGCGCCGCGCCGCCGCGCACCGGCGCCGACCGGCACCTGCACGCCGGCGACGGGCTGGCGTACGTCATCTCGGTGCTGGAGCAGGCTGCGGCACGCGCCGTGCCGACGCCGGCGCAGCCGGCGATGACGCCGGAGCAGCAGATGGCGGCGCTGCAGATGTCCACCGCGCTGCAACCTGCTGCACGCCGGCGCCAACATGCTGCTGATGTACAGCGGCGCGCTCGGCGCCAGGCTGCCGGTCGCCGCCGCCCCGGTCGCGCAGCGCCGCCGCCGTGGCGCCGCTCCGCGTCGAGACGCCGACAGCCAGCTCGCGCCGCCGGCTGCGCCGTGCTCGCCGCACCGGCCCCGGTCGTGCCGGCCGCGGCCGAGCGGCCGCTCGTGTCCGCCGCGATCCTGGTGCCCCACGACCTTCACGCGTGCCGCCGGAGAAGGTCAATGTGCACCGTGCGCACGGTGACGCTGGGCGGCAGCGGCACGCGCACCTCGGCGGTCACCATCGGCGGCGCCGCGGCGCTGCCGTTCCGCCACTTCGAGGGCGATCCGGGCCGGCCGCCGGTCGTCGCGATGGAAGTCTTCGACCAGCCGCCGAAGAGGCTACCCGGACAGCCTGCGCGAGGCCTACGGCGCGCTGCTCGAGGACCCCGCGGCGATGGCGCGCTACTGCGTCGAGCGAGCTGGGCGCCGAGCTGATCAGCGTGCGCCTGGGCGGCACGCATCCGGACAACGGCGACCGCTCGCCCGAAGCAGGCGGCCGAGGTCGTGGGTGCGGTGCTGAAGGCGGTCGGCGTGCCGCTCATCGTCACCGGGCCGAGCCACTTCGAGAAGAACAACGCCGTGATGAAGCAGATCGCCGCGGCGTTCGCCGGGCGAGAACCTGCTGCTCAACTGGGTGGAGACCGACAACTACAAGACCATCGCCGCCGCCGCCATGGGCTACAACCACTGCGTGGTCGGCGCAGACGCCCATCGACGTCAACATGGCCAAGCAGCTCAACATCCTGCTGACCAACATGGGGGTGGCGCCGGAGAAGATCGTCATCGACGCCATGACCGGCGCGCTCGGCTACGGGCTGGAGTACACCTACTCGGTGATGGAGCGCATCCGCACCGTCGGCCTTCACCGGCGACCCGATGCTGGCCATGCCGATGCTCGGCACGCCGGGCTACGAGGTGGCCAAGACCAAGGAGAGCAGGGCGCCGCGACAGCGCCTTCCCGCTGTGGGGCCCGGAGGAGGAGCGCGGCGCGCTGCTCGAGATCGCCACGGCGATGAGCCTGCTCAACGCCGGCGCCGATCTGCTGATCCTGTACCATCCCGCTGGCGGCCACGACCGTGAAGCGCAAGATCGACGAGATGACCGCAGTGGCGGTGTAGGGGAGCGGGACCATGGCGCTGACCGGTCTACACATCTTCAAGCTGCTGCCGAAGACCAACTGCGGCGAGTGCGGCGTGCCCACGTGCATGGCGTTCGCCATGAAGCTGGCGGCGAAGAACGCGGAGCTGGCGCGCCTGCCCGTACGCGTCCGAGGAGGCCAAGAAGACCAAGTCGGGGCGGCCAGCAAGCCGCCCATCCGGCTGGTGAAGATCGGCCCGCCGGAGCGCGAAGTGGCCGTCGGGAACGAGACGGTGATGTTCCGGCACGAGAAGACCTTCGTGCACCCGACGGCGATCGCGATGGCCTTCTCCGACGACCAGCCGCTGAGCGAGCTGTGCCACCAGATGGCCGAGGTCCGCGAGTACTGCCTGGAGCGCGTCGGCGAGCAGCTGCGCCTCGATCTGGTGCTGGTCGAGAACACCAGCGGCGCGGTGGAGCCGTTCGTGCGATGCCGTGAAGGCCGTGGCCGGCGCGACGGGCCGGGCATGATCCTGAAGAGCGACAACCCCGAGGCGTTGGAAGCGGCGCTCCAGGCGCTGGACGGGCAGCGCCCGCTGATCCACGCCGCCACGCCCGAGAATGCCGAGCGGATCGGCCGCGCTGGCGCTGAAGTACAAGGCGCCGCTGGTGGCGCGTGCCGCGACGCTCGGACGCCCTGGCCGCGCTCACCGCCAAGCTGGCCGGCACTGGGCGTGCAGGACATCGTGCTGGACCTGCCGGCCGAGAATCCGGCCGCCGCGCTGCAGTACAACACCATCATCCGCAAGATGGCGCTGAAGGCGAGTCTTCGAGCCGCTGGGCTACCCGATCATCAACTTCGTCACCGGGCGGGACCTGCCGTCGCTGGTGGCGGACGCGTCGCACGCTGCTCTGCAAGTACGCGTCGATCCTGGTGGTCGACACGCTGCAGTACCAGGTGCTGCTGCCGCTGATGATGCTGCGGCAGAACATCTACACCGACCCGCAGAAGCCGATCCAGGTGGAGCCGAAGGTCTACCCGATCGGCGAGCCGGGCCCGGACTCGCCGGTGCTGGTCACCACCAACTTCTCGCTGACCTACTTCCTGGTGTCGGGCGAGATCGAGAACTCCGGCGTGCCGGCGCACCTGGTCGATCGTCGAATGCGAGGGGATGAGCGTGCTGACCGCCTGGGCGGCGGGCAAGTTCTGCGGCGCGAAGATCGCCGCCTGCCTCAAGGCCAGCGGGCTCGAGGAGCAGGTGACAGACGCGCCGGCTGATCATCCCCGGCTACGTCGCGCAGATCAGCGGCGAGCTCGAGGAAGCCTGCCGGGCTGGGAAGTGGTGGTCGGGCCGCAGGAGGCGTCGGACCTCGGCCCCTTCCTGAAGAGGCACGCCGCCGGTGAGCCATGCCCTGGGTTACGCTTCCTGCCCGCGGACGTCCGGGCAGAGGTGCCCGCGGGCACGCCTGATTCACGAGGCGGCGATCCGGGCGGGCATCGCGGACCTCGAACTGCCCTGCGGCGGGCAGGGGACGTGCGGACTGTGCCTGGTCGAGATCGTCGCGTCGTCGGGCGGTGATGCGCGCCGCCTGGTCCCCGCATGCCAGACGAAGGTCCGCGAGGACGTGACGGTTCGCATCCCGGAGCGGCAGGACCTGGCCATGCGAGGTGGTCGGGGACAGCCACTTCCTGACGGGACCCGCGGCGCTGCCGGATGCGAGTACGCTCTCACCCCTGTTCCGCCACCTGTCCCTCACCGTGCCCCCCGCGTCCATCGAAGAGCACTACAGCGACTGGCTGCGTCTGGTCCGCGGACTCGAACGCGCCGGCTGCCCGACACCGATCGCGGCAGGCCTCGGCGTGCTGCAGGAGCTGGCCGCAGACGCTGCGGGAGCAAGACGGCCGGGTCGCGGTCGGCATCGAGGAGGGTCCGGCGGGCAGTCGGGTGACGGAGCTCGTGGCCGGCCTCGATGTCCGCGCCCGCCTACGGCCTCGCGATCGACATCGGCACCACGACGGTCGCCGCGCAACTCGTGGATCTTGCCGACGGCCGCATCCTGGCGACCGCCACCGGCGTACAACCAGCAGATCCGGCGCGGCGCGGACATCATCAGCCGCATCGACTACGCGCGCACGCCGGAGCGGCAGGAGGAGCTGCGCGGCCTGGTGCTCGAGACGATCAACGGGCTGATCGGGGAGGTGGCGGCGGACGTCCGCGCGAGCGGATCCGGGCGGCGTTCGTGGCCGGCAACACCACCATGATGCATCTGCTGCTGGGGCTGCCGCCGCGCCACATCCGCGAGGCGCCGTACGTGCCCACCGTGAACCCCGTCCCGCCGCTCCTCGCCGGCGAGGTGGGGCTCGAGATCGCGCCCGCAGGCCCCGGTGCGAGTGCGCACCGGGCGTGGGCAGCTACGTCGGGCGGCGACATCACCGCCGGGCTGCTCGCGACCGAATTTCCCCGGACCCGCGACGAGGTCTTTCTCTTCATGGACATCGGCACCAACGGCGAGATCGTCATCGGCAACGCCGACTGGATGGTGGGCTGCGCCTGCTCCGCCGGCCCGGCGTTTGAGGGCTCCGGGATCAAGTGCGGCATGCGCGCCGCACCGCGGCGCGATCGAGCACGTCGAGATCGGCCCCGACCTCCACCGCGTGCGATTACGAGGTGATCGGCGGGCGGCGTCCGGCGGGCATGTGCGGGTCCGGCCTGATCTGCCTGCTGGGCGAGTTGTTCTTGCGCGGCATCGTCGATTCTGCGGGCCACCTGCAGCCGGAGTGCGGGGCGGATCGGCTGGTGGAGACGGGGCAGGGACCGGGCTTCCGGCTGGAGACGGGCGCGCAGACCGCCAGCGGCGAGGACCTCATCCTCACCGAGGCGGACATCGACAACCTCATCCGCACCAAGGCGGCGATCTACGCCGCCTGCGCCCTGATCCTGCAGAACGTCGGGCTGTCCTGGGCCGACATCGCGCGGGTCTACATTGCCGGGGGGTTCGGGCGCTACCTGGACGTCGCCGACGCCGTGCTGATCGGCATGCTGCCGGACCTGCCGCGCACGCACTTCCGCTACATCGGAAACTCGGCGCTCACCGGCGCCTACATCGCGCTCCTGTCCCGCGAGCACCGGCGGCTGCTCGACGAGATCGCCTCGCGCATGACCTACCTCGACCTCAGCTCGGACCCTCGCTACATGGACAGCTACGTTCAGGCCACATTCCTCCCGCACACCGAGGCCTCGCACTTCCCCACCGTCCTGCGCGCACTGGGCCGGAGCCGGCCTGCGGCATGACACCCCGCGTCTCGATCAATGGCTACATTCCACTTGACCGGCCAATCTGTGCTCACATTGCGGGGTCATGGAGGTGCCCGAGTTCGGCAATGATCTTGCCGAGGCGATGCTCGAGCCGGTCGAGTCTGCACGGGACGCGGGCTGGGTGAGCTAACGGCGACACATTTCGTTTAAGCGTCCACATAGGTACCAAGAATTTCACAGCATTTTCTGCAACCAACGATGGCCACGCGACTTCCGGCGATTTCGTCCACCCCAATCCTGACCTGGTCAACTCCGATCCGAAACGCCCTCGCCCCTGTTGTCTCGGGTTGGGGCTAGCTGACCGGAACGAGTTTCGGGGCAACCAGCGTGATGGCGGGGAAGAAGGCGACGACGAGGAGGCCGGACAGCAGGACCAGGACGTAGATCCAGAACACCTTGACGGTGTACCTGTGCCGGACCGGCCGGGCCAGAACGGGGCCAAGGCGGCGCGTCGCGGCCTCTATTTTCCCATCACGAGGTTCGGAAGCCACAGCACGGTGGGCGGGAAGTAGGTCACCAGGAAGAGGACCGCCACCAAGGCTATCAGGAACGGCCAGAGCTCTCGAGTGAACTCCTCTACCGTGACCCCGACGATGGAGCAGACCGTGTAGAGAATCGTCCCCACCGGCGGCGTGACCGCGCCTATGGTGAGGTTGATGACGAAGACCAGACCGAAATGAACGGGATCGATGCCAAGCTTGACGATGACGGGAACCAAGATCGGCGTGAGGATGATCAGGATCGCCGTTCCCTCCATCACACAGCCGAGGAAGAGCAGGAGGATGTTGATCAGCAACAGGATCACGTAGGGATTGTCCGACAGGGCGAAAAGCGCCTGGGCCATCTGCATGGGGATCCGCTCCCACGTGAGGGCCCACATGAGCGCGTTGGCGGTGGCCAGGATCAGCATGACGACTGCGGTCGCCGCCAGCGATTCGGCCACGATCGGTCCCAGGTCCCGCCAGTGGAGTTCCCGGTAGACGACCATCCCCACGAACACCGCGTAGGCGGCGGCCACGGCGCCGGCCTCGGTCGGCGTGAAGGCCCCGAAACGCAGACCGACGAGGATCAGCACGGGCAGCATCAGCGCCCACGCCGCGTGCCGCACATGGCCGAGCACCTCGCGGAACGGAACGCGGTGCCCTCGCTGCCGCCCGTACCCGCGGCGCTTCGAAACGATATGCACGACGATCATGAGACCAAGCGCGAGCAGGAGTCCGGGCACGATCCCGCCGATGAAAAGCCGTCCCACGGACACATCCGCGATGAAGCCGTAGATCAACATTCCGATTCCCGGCGGAATGATGGGCGCGATGACGCCGGACGCCGCCGTCACGGCAGCCGCGAAGGGCTTGCTGTAGCCCTTGGATACCATCACGGGGACCAGCGTCTTCGAGTCAATCGCCGCGTCGGCGTTCCCCGAGCCGGACATCCCCCCGATGAAGACGCTGTTCAGGACATTGACCTGGGCCAGCCCGCCCACCCGGTGGCCCACGAGAGCGTCCGCCAGGCCGAAGATCCGCTCCGTGATCCCGCCCTGGGTCATGACGGCACCCGCGAAAATAAAAAACGGGACGGCGAGCAGCGGGAAGGATTCGGTCGTGGCCACCATGCGCTGAATCATGAACGCCGGAGAGACGCCCGGCGCGCTCAGGAAAAAGACGCACGCCGCCAACCCGAGGGAAAACGCGATGGGCAAACCGAAGGCCAGAAGCCCGGCCATGCTGGCAAAGACCAAGCTCATCGTCATAGCGGAACCGCCTCCGCGGACGATGTGCGCTCGCCCCGCCCGGACAGGAGCCGGACCTGCGCCCGGACGACAGGCGCGAGCCGCAGGAGCATGAGCAGGGCGCCGACGGGAACCGCGAGATACACGATGGTATACGGCCACTGGAGGACCGGCGTGACTTTCAAATGCGCGCTGCGCATGATCTGCCAGCTATAGACCAGCAGGAGCATGGCAAAGACCGCGACCAGCACCGACACGATGACCCCGCACAGCGCCTGGAGGCGCAGCGGAAAGAGCCGCGTGACGAACTCGATCCCCAAGTGGATCTGTCGTTTGATGCCGAGGCTCGCGCCCAGGAACGTGGCCCAGGTGAAGGCAAGAGTCGCGAGTTCGTCGGAGCCGGCGATGGGGCTATCGAAGACATAACGGCAGACGACGTTGACGAACACCATCACTGTCATGGCGACGAAGGCGGCCCCGCCGACAATCTCCTCGAAGCGGTGGAAGAGCAGCGGAAGAAACCCCCAGCACCCCGGGGAAAACCCGGGGTGCTGGGGGGAAAGGGCGGGACTTGAGGATGCCGCCATCTTACTTCATGGCCGCCTGGACCTTTTCGTACAACCCAGGGGTCCACTTGGGGAACGCCTGGTAGGTCGCGAGGGTGGCTTTCCGATAGGCCTCGGTATCGGCCTGGACGAACGTCACGCCGCCCTTGGCGAGGGCCTGCTTGAATTCGTCTTCCTTCTGGATCGTGATGGGCGACACCCAGCGGCCGTTCTCCTCGGCCTCCTCGATAAGGAGTTGCTGGATGTCCTTGGGGAGACTCTGGAAATACTGTTCGCCGATGGCCAGGCCCACAACCGCCTTGAAGTGGCCGGTCAGGGTGATCACTTTCTTCACTTCATGGAGCTTCGACCCCAGCAGGGTGGAAAGCGGCGCCTCGGCGGCATCCACGACGCCCTGGCCTAGCCCCTGATAGACCTCGGCCCACTGGAGCGGCGTGGGGACGGCACCCATGGCCTTGAAGGTCTCGACCCACATCACGTTTGGCGGGACGCGGACCTTCTTGCCCTTGATGTCCGCCGGCGTCGGATACCCCTTGTCGCTGATGATGTGGCGCTGGCCGAAGTAGTAGCCCCAGGAGAGGACCCGGATCTTCCCATTCTTCAAGAGGTTCTGGTTCATCGCGCCGACCAGCGGAGAGGACAGGACCTTCTTGGCCTGGTCCCAGCTCTCGAACAGGAACGGCCCGTTCATGATGGCGATGTCGAGATCCCCCAGCTCGGCGGCATAGCCCGGGTCGATGTGACAGATCACGGGGGCGCCCATGCGCGCCTGTTCGTAGGTGTCCCGGTTAGAGCCGATCTGGGACGCGGGAAAGACCTGGATCTCGACTCGGCCCTTGGTCTTCTCCTTGACCCGCTGCGCCATGCGCTCGTTCGCCTGATGGATCGGCTCGTTGGTGGGTAGCACGTGCCCGAGCTTGATGACGAATTCGGCGGCCGGGGCAGGGGCGGGGACGGCAATCATGCCCGCTGCGACGGCGACCGCAAGAAGGACTCCCACGAATACCAGCCGCGATCTGCTCATGACCTTCCCTCCGTGGTGCGGACGCATCCGCACGCTTACGCCGTGATCGGATACCGCCCGAATTCGAACGTTGCCTCGCGCATGGCGTTGAAGTTTGCCAGCGGGACGTACTCCGGGACCGAGTTGCTGGACGACACGGCATAGCCGCCGCCCGGGGCGAGGTCGCGGATGCGCTGGCGGACCTCGGCCCGGACCTCGGCGGGGGTGCCGCGCGTCAACGTGTAGCCGAGGTCGATGTTGCCGATGATGGCGATTCGCTTCCCGAATTGCCGCTTGACGGCGGTGATGTCCATGGCCGGCGGCTCGATGGGGTTCAGGCCGTCGAAGCCGCAGCCAATGATGTCCTCCACCACTTCCTGGAGCGCGCCATCGCTGTGATAGACCACCGGCACGCCCTTGGCATGCGCCATCCGGTTCATTTCCGTGTACCAAGGGAACACGTGGCTTCGGAGGAGCCGAGGACTCACCAGGAGTTGGGTCTTGAAGGCGATGTCGTCGGCGTGCCAGAGGGCGCCGACCGTGTCGTAGCGCAAGAGGGTCTCGACGACCCGGTGCTGAAACCGTCCCACTCGTTCGCAGATCGTGGCGACCAGCTCGGGATCGTCGGCGAGGGCGAAGCTCAGGCCCTCCAGGCCCATCAACCACGACACGCAGGTGAAGACCTTCCCCACCACAGCAAAGACCTTCATCTTCGGCGGGAGGAGGGGCGCGAGGCGCTCGAAGGCGCCGTAGTCGAGGGCATCGGGGTCGGGCCAGCGAAACGCGTCGAGATCGGCGCGGGTGGCGATCAGGCCCTTGCCTTCGGTCGCCCACGAGCGGACCTGGGTGTCGGCGGTATCCGCGGCGTACTGGGCCTCGACCTCGTGCATGGACTGCCGCTTGATCACGTCCGTGAGCTGCAACCCCTGCTCGATGGGGACGTAGTCGAAACCGGCCGTGGCCCAGAAGGCGACCTCGTCCTCCGGGGTGCGGACCGGACGGCCCAGCACCCCGGCCTTCAGCATGGGGTGGACGCTGATATCACCCAGGGGAACCCGGTCGGGCTCCCCGCGACGCAGGAGCATCGTCCGGAACCGCTCGAAATTCGGTTCGATCATGGTTGTCCCCTTGTTAGCGCTCGGCTCTAGCGCCCGCTGGAGAGCTCGTTCCTACTCAGGCTGCTCAAAAAGGTCCAGATGCAAGGCGGCACCCCGTCCTCGGATGTACCCGAGGCCGAGTGAGAGGCGTACGAGGTACGCCGCAGCGAGCGGCGAGGCGGGTCAACGCCGCAGATGGGCCTTGTTCAGCAGCCTGCTAGACCGGCAGCAGCTCCTTCGCCTTGGTGACGGCGCCGGTGGCGTTGGCGGCATAGAAGTCGGCCCCGATCTCGTCGCAGAAGCGCTGGGTCACCGGGGCGCCGCCCACGGCCACCTTGACCGCGGTGCGCAGGTTGGCGGCCTTGAGGGCTTCCACGGTGTCCTTCATGGACAGCATGGTGGTGGTGAGCAGCGCGCTCATCATCACGAAGTGGGGCTGGCTGGTCTTGACCGCCTCCACGAACCGCTCGGGCTTCACGTCGGCGCCGAGATCCACCACCTCGAAGCCGCTGCCCTGGAGCATGAGGCCGACCAGGTTCTTGCCGATGTCGTGGAGGTCCCCCTTCACGGTCCCGATGACCACCTTGCCGCGGGGCTTCCCGCCCTGGGCGGCGAGGAGGGGCTTCAGGAGACCGATGCCGGCCTGCATGGCCCGGGCGGCGATCAGCATCTCGGGGATGTAGAACTCGTGGCAGGAGAACTTCTCGCCCACGATATCCATGGCCGGGATCAGGCCCTGGTCCAGCACCTCCTGGCAATTCCGGCCTTCGTCGAGGGCCTTCTGGGTCAGCTCCTTGACCTGGGCCACCTTCCCGCTGATCACGGCTTGCTTCAATCCATCGTAGTCGGCCATGGGATCCTCCTTGACGTTGGGGGGAGTTGCACTACCGGTCGCTCAGTCAGTCCGCCCGGCTGCGGGCAGCGTCAGTATGGTTGGATCGGGTACGCTGCGTGTCGTTCCACGAGGTCAGAAATCCGCTCCACTCGCTCGATGATCGAGGTCGGCATCACGTTATCCGCCACGCCGAGGATGAACGCGTCACCCGGCGCAATGGTCCGGAACACGCCGCGCATGTATTCCTCGAACTCCACTTCGGGGAACGTGGGCTCCAAGATGATGGAGGGTACGCCGCCGAAGATGGCGACGTCGCCTTTCCAGGCGGCTCGCGCTTCTTCCAGCGTGACCTCGACCATGGGCGCCGTGCAGAAGCACTCGGACATGTCGAAACCGGCGTCCTTGACCTCGGCCAGGATGTCCTTGGAGTCATCGTCCGCGTGCCAGACCAGCGATTTCCCCCGCGCATGGAGCAACGCGCTGAAGTCCTTGTAGTACGGGGTCATGTACTTGCGGAACATGTGGGGTGGCGTCATTTGCGAGTCGAAGTGGACCCCGTGCAAGATGAGGCGCGCCGGCGAGTCAGCGACCACGGGCCACAGCCGCTCCCGGTCGACCTGCTCCATCAGGGCGATGAGGTGCTCGAATTCCTCGGCATGATCCACCATCTCGAAATAGGCCTGATTGTACCCGGCGAGGTGCAGGAGGAAGTAATGGAACGGGACGTCCCCGCACGAGACCATGGGGTATCCCTCGTCTCCCACCGCGGCCTCGTAGGCCAGGTAGTCGTTGTAGCAGGGGTCGTAGTAGGTGTGCTCGGCGATGTACTCCAGGACCTTGTAGTCCTCTACCGAATGGATCGGGTGCTCCAGCGGCAGGCCTTGATCCGTCGTCCCAGACACTGTCTCGCTGAGGATGCGCCCGAAGGTGACCTCCCCATGCGGCGTGATGAAGCGCTGGCGCGCCACGCCGGGCGCCCGCTCTTGGCGGACCTCCAGGCCCTCGTAGCGGACGTTGAAGATCTTGCCGTCTCGGGCGGGGTTGCCCGTGCGAAGCGCGCGTCCAACCTCAACGAGATTCATCCCCCGAAACCGGGTCGGCAGGTTCCCCTCGGCGAGGCGCGCGTGGTACCACAGGTCCAGCCGGGCGATCCAAGGAACACGGTCCGGGCTCTTCTTGTCGAGGACGGCGAGGATACGCTCACGGTTGGTCATGCCTACACCCCGACTGGGTTCTCGTGTTTCCCCGCGGAGGCCGCCGGGATCTGCACCGATGACGCGCGTTTCGCAGACCAGGTTCGCGAAGTCTAGTCTGGAAGCACCCGTTCGGCAAGCGCGGAATACGATTCAGTGGGCGGGCCGGTCTAATTCGAGGCCGGCGCGCCTCCCGCCGGGAACCGGATGCCTGCAAACGCCGCCAACATGGCCTCGGCATTCTCGATGGGTACGTCGGTGTTGATCTGGCCGTAGCCGATGTAGCCGCCCCGTTTGGAGCCAAAGGCGGTCGCGAGTTGCTCCACCAAGGCAGAGACGTCGGCAGGCGTTCCGAACGGCAGCACATACTGCCGGTCCATGTCCGCCCGGAAGCAGACGCGCCCGCCGAAGCGGCGCCCCACTGATTCGACGTCCATGCAGGACATCTGTGGATTCAGTTCGTCAAAGCCGATCTCGATGAGGTCGTCCATGATCGCATCCGTGACGCCGTCCGAATGGAGGTGGGCAAAGCACCCACCGCTCTTGATGGCCGCCACGATCTTCGCGTACGCGGGTTTGTACACCTTCCGCCAGTACTCGGGGCGGATCATCAGGGTCTCCTGGGTTCCCCAGTCGTCGTTCACCAGGATGCCGTCGATATGCTCCCGATGGCGCAGCAGGATCTCGACCCGCTTCAGCAGAAAATCGGTGATCCGGTCGCGGAGCTCGTACATCTCGGGCCGGTCCTCGACCACATCCACGAGCGAGTTCTCGAAACCGCGCAGCCAGTTGGTCAGGTGCCACAGGGTGCCGACCTCGATCAGGCAATAGTGTTGGTGCCTGTCCGCCTTCACCGCCTCCACCATCTCATGGACGCCCGCGATGCCCACCGTGGGTTCCGGCGACTTGAAGCCGGTCCACTTCTCCCAGTCGTCCAACGGGTGACCGAATACCTGCCCCAGGTAGTCGTCGTTCAGGCTGTCCCAGACGCAGCCCCACTCATCGGTCACGCCCTTGAGCGCTCCGCTTGACTCCACGACGCCGCGCTTGAAGGCGAACCAGGCACGCGTGGACGGAGAGAGGAGCACATCGCTGGGATACCGCTCGTACAAGGCCTCCAGCCTTCCGCCGTGGCGGCGGAAGGCGCCCGGGATCGTGCGATGCATGACGGGGACCCGGTCCGGTCCGGAGAAGGTGATCGCCCGCGTGTAACGCTCGCGACTGTTCATGTCCGGCTCCTCGCTCTGCGACCGGCCACAAGGGCAGCGGACTTCCACAAAGGAGATAGGAGGCCGCAGGCTCACTCGTGGTCAAGATTGATCGGACCGGTCGTTGATGTTCGTCGTGATTTCCCGGAACGCCCTGACTTCACGTGCCGCCACAGTGCCCACACCCCTGGGTTGCGCCATCCTCCTGCCGTTGTCGGCGATTCCCCTCCTGGGGCTGGTGGAGATCTCGCCCACGGGAATCGGTATCGGACAAGCGCCCCACAGCCTTACCGGATCAAGAGATTCGGCAGAGTCATCGTCACGGCCGGGATAAAGGCCGAGATGAGCAGCACGATCACGAGGGGGATCAGATACGGCGCGGTCACGCGCGACATCTCCTCGAAAGAGATCTTGGCGATGCTCGAGGTAATATACAGCACTACCCCCACCGGCGGGGTCAGGAGGCCGATCATCAGAGCGAGGACCATCACCAGGCCGAAGTGGACCGGATCGATGCCGAGTTGGATCACGGGCGGAACCAGGATGGGCGTGAGCAAAATCAGTGCCGCCGTGGTCTCCATGACACAGCCGATGATCAGCAGGAAGATGATAATGATAAGTAAGATGACATTGGGGTCTTTTGAGATCGAGAAGAGCAGTTGGGCCACACTCTGGGGGACTTGCTCGCGGCCGAGCAGCCAGCCGAAGATGGCGGCGGCCGAGATGATGTAGACCACCATGCTGGTCGTCTTGATGGTGTCCATGACAACGGGGATGAGGTCCCGGAACTTGATCTCCCTGTACACCAGCATGCCAAGGACAAGCGCCCAGGTCGAAGCCACGATGGCCGCCTCAGTCGGGCTGAATACGCCGCCTAGGATGCCGCCCAGGATGATCACCGGGGTGAGCAGCGGCAGGAAACCGTCGACGAAGGAGAACACGGCCTCCTTGACGCTGAATGCGGCGTGTACCGGATAACTCCGCTTCTTGGCCACGAAGTAGATCATGATCATGAGCGCCAAGCCCATCAGGATACCCGGCACGGCACCGGCAAGGAAGAGCTTGCCGACCGACACGCTGGCGATCGAGGCGTAGATGACCATGGGAATGCTGGGCGGAATGATCGGACCGATTGTCGATGACGCGGCCGTGACCGCAGCCGAGAAGCCGATGTCGAAGCCTTCGTCGCGCATGGCCTTGATCTCGATGGTTCCCAGGCCGCCCGCGTCGGCGATGGCCGCGCCCGACATGCCGGCGAAGATCATGCTTGCCAGGACGTTGGCGTGCCCCAGGCCGCCCGGGATGTGGCCGACCATGGCCGAGGCGAAACGGAAGAGCCGCCGGGTCACGCCCCCCGTGTTCATCAGATTGCCGGCCAGGATGAAGAACGGCACCGCCAGCAGGGCGTACGTGTCGATGCCGGAGATCATCTTCTGGGCCATGGTGATGACCGGAATGTCGAACACGGCCAGATAGAGCAGCGAGGTGATGGCGAGCGAAAACACGATCGGGAATCCCAGGACGACCAACAGCAGGAATCCTCCGATGAGAAACAGCATGGCGAGATCCCTCTTACAGCGTTTTGAGTTCCCGCCCCTTGGCGGCGATGAGCCTGAGTGTCGTGAGGATCAAGAGCAGCGAGCCGACCGGAAGCGCCATGTAGATGTATGACCAGGAGATGTCCAGCGCCGCCGAGTGGACCGTGTTCATCTTAATCGAGAGGGCGACGCCGTAATAGATCAGCGCCGCCAGTAGGAGCAGGATGGCAATCTGGCGGCCGATATACAACCATCCCTGGGCACGCTTCGGCAGGAACGTGGTGAAGTAGTTGACGCTGGTGTGCTCGTCCATTCGATTGACGACCGACGCCCCGAGCATGCACGCCCAAATGAAGCAGTAGCGAGCCAGCTCCTCGGAGTAGAAAATCGGCGCCTTGAGGATGTATCGCCCGATGATGTGGAAAAAGGTGATCACGAAGCCGACGCTCATGAGGATGAGGCAGAGGACGTCGGTCGCCCGGTCGGTGGCATCCAAGATGTTTTTCACGTCGGGTCCCTGCCGGCCTGAGCCGGAAAACCGCGGGGCGGGAGCCATCTCCCGTCCCGCGGCCGAGTGAATCCGTCGGGAAACGCCCTACTTCGCCGCTTTGAGCCGGTCGAAGGTTCCCTTGCCCCACTTGTCCTCGAACTTGGCCGGAATGCCCTTGGCAGCCTCGCGGAAGGCCTCGACGTCGGGCTGCACGACCTCCATGCCGAGCTTCTTGAGCTCCTCCAACATGTCCTTTTCCTGCTTGAGCGTCAGCTCATTGTTCAGCTTGACGGCCTCATCCAGGGCCTTGCGGATGATCCCTTTGAGCTCGGGGGAGAGCTTGTTGTACCAGGATGCGTCGGCGCCGACGACGTTGACGCGGAGCATGTGGCCGGTCAGCATCAGGTACTTCTGCGCCTCATAGTACTTGTAAGTGTAGATAGTCGGAATGGGATTCTCCTGCCCATCGACCACACCCTGTTTTAGGGCCATGTACAGGTCCGAAAACGCGACCGGCGTCGGTGTGGCGCCCATCGCGCGCACGGCCTCCAAATAGATCGGCTGATCCGGTGCCCGAACCAGCATCCCCTTGAGGTCGGCCGGGGTCTTGATCGGCTTGTTGCGGGTGGTGAGATGCCGGGCACCGTAGTAGATCTCGGCGGTCAGGAGCGTGACCCCACGGTTCTTCTCCAGCTTGGCGCCCATCTCTTTCACCACATCACTCTTGGCGCCCTTCATCAGGTGATCGTAGTCGCGGAACAGGTAGGGGGCGTCCATGACCGCGAATTCCGGCTGGAACAGGCTCGTCTCAGACGTGCCCCCCATGTACATGTGCACGCTGCCCGTCATGACGTTCTCGATCACGTCCTTGACGTTCCCGAGCTGGTTCGCCGGGAACACCTCCACCTTCAGTCGCCCGCCCGATTCCTTGTTGACGATCTCGGCGAACTTCAGCGCGGCGATATTGTTCGGGTGATCGGGCGCCACGGGGGAGGAGAACTTCACGACCTGCACGGCCGCGCCGGCCGCGGCTTCTTCCTGCAGGCCGGCGCCGACCACGCCCAGGGCCAGTACGAGAAGCAGCAACATCCTACCAATGGTGCGGTTACGCAATTTCATGGTGCCTCCTCGAAATGGGTTTGCGGCATTCGATGCGGGGTGAGAGGTGGGTATCTGTTCTTGAAGCCTGCCGGAGTCGCGCCACGTTGAGGCAGTACAATCCGGCCCCGAACACCCGAAGGATTCCTCGCACAGCCCCACAAAGGTTTCGTAACGGCGACCATCCTGTCGCACACGAGGTCCGGCTGTCAAGGCGTAAATCGCGCACGGCATAATGGATCGGAGACTTTGTTCGCACCTTGAATCAGGCGCATTCGGCCAGCGCCCACAACGAAGGGGTCCGTTGCCCGTGGACTTCCATGGGGGACGGACGCGAGCCTCCGCGGGGGCGACGCCACCCATGTCCCAGGGCGACCGTTCTGTCGGTTGAGCGCGGTCGCCCTGTGGTGGTTCGGCCGCCTGACGCGGTGAGCGTTGATCGGGGAGGGGCGAAGCGCTGTGTCGATTCACTTCTCGTTTCGTGTGGGAGATCATCGGCACGGAGACCGCCGCGAGCGAATGCCCAGCGTGAGGCTACGGTGTCAAGCGGTAGGATTCTCCTGTCGCGTGCTGAAGAGGGACCACAGTCGAAACGGGACCGACTCGGCACGACCGACCGAATCGTTCCTCGCTTGCCTGTTCGGACTCCGGGGCCCACGGCTTCGCGCACGACCAGCGGAGAGGTCACCGCTCAATTCCTCCTTGACGGATGGCAGGCGGCTGGTGAATAATCACGCCTACCGTATGCTGTATACGGGCGACAGAACGCTCTAAAGGGGACCTGATGGCGCTCAACACGCTCGAATTCACGCGGATGGGCAATCTGGCCTACCAAGCCATCCGGGATGCGATCTTTTCCGGCGAGTTCGAGTCGGGGACCAGACTCAATCAGGACGACTTGGCTCGCCGACTTGGCGTCTCCCGGGCCCCGATTCGCGACGCCCTCAATCGCCTGGAGACCGAAGGGTTGGTCCAAACCCTGTCGCGCGCGGGCGGCGTGGTGGTCGCTGAGGCGACAGAGCAAGAGATGGCGGACATCTATGAACTCCGCGCCATCCTGGACACCGCGTGTACGCGTCTGGCCTGCGAGCGAATAGGCGAGGAGGATCTCAAGCGCCTGCAGCAAATCGTGGATGAGACCGAGCGGGTTACGACGGCGAATGACCTGCAAGGCATCGTACAGGCGCACGCCGAATTCCATTACCTCATCTATGCCGCGTCCGCGAATCCGGAGCTGACCAGGGTTGCCAAGAACCTATGGGATCGCTCTTACCGATACCGCGTCCTGGCCTTGAGCAACGTGGAGAACGCCCGGCGGGGCTTGGCGCAGCACCGAGCCATCCTGGGAGCGCTCCAGGCGAGAAATGCCGACCAGGCTGTGGCACTTGCGGCGGCGCACGATCAGTCGAGCATCCGACATCTCCGCAGCCGAATTAAGCCACCCGAGGATCGCGCGCGCGCCGGAGTTGCGACCGCGGCCGCGTCGTGACGTCACCACGCCGTCTTGCGTCAGACACCTGACAGCGAAAACCCGCGAACCCGAAACCCGAGGAGCACAGAGGAGGATCACATGCGAAAACTCTTATTAGCCCTGACCGTCGCGGCGGCGCTGCTACCCGTCGTCGCCTCCGCCGCCGATTGGCAGCCCAACCGGCCGGTGGAGTTCGTGGTGGCGTCGGGCGCCGGCGGCGGCACCGACATCTTCGCGCGAACGGTGCAGTCCATCATCACCAAGTACAATCTCATGCCCCAGCCCATCGTCGTCCTCAACAAGGGAGGCGGCTCCGGCGCCGAGGGCTTCGTGTACGTCAAGTCGGCCACCGGCGATCCGCATAAGATGGTGTTCGGCACCAACAACGAGTGGATGCTGCCGCATGGTGGCGAAGGTCGCCTGGAAGTACGACGAGCTGAACCCCGTCGCCGCCATGGCCTTCGACGAGTTCCTGCTCTGGGTGCGCCCCAACGCCCCCTGGAAGACGGCGAGCGAGTACGTCGCCGACGCCAAGAAGCGGCCCGGCGACATCCAGATGGGCGGCAGCCAGTCGAAAGACACCGATCAGACTCCTCACGCGCATCTTCGAGAAGGCCGCCGGCATCAAGCTGACCTACGTACCCTTCAAGTCCGGCGGCGAGGCGGCGGTACAGCTCGCCGGCGGCCACATCGACTCGAACACCAACAATCCGGCCGAGAACGTCGGTCAGTGGAAGGGCGGCCAGGGCACGCCGCTCTGCGTCTTCAGCAAGACCCGGCTGCCGGCCGGGCCCAAGGTGACGGCGACGATGGGCTGGTCCGACATCCCGCTTTGCAAGGAGCAGGGCATTCCCGTCGACGAGTACAAGATGCCGCGCGACATCTTCCTGCCGCCCGGCGTGCCCGAGGCCGCGGTGGCCTACTACGCGCAGGTGATCAAGAAGGTGAGCGAGACCCCCGAGTGGGCCGATTATATCGCCCGCACCGCGCAGACCTCGAGCTACATGGCGGGCCCCGAGTTCCAGGCCTTCATCAGGGCCGACCAGGAACGCGCGCATAAGATCTTCGAGGAGGAAGGCTGGCTTGTGAAGTAGGCGACGACCTCGCCTGTTCGATACCGCGCGGGCCGGGAGGCCGGCACCGGCCTCCCGGCCCCGTGAGGAGCCACGTCCATGTCAGACCGCTCGTCCACCCTCGTTTCCCGCTCCGCGATGGAGGTGGCGTTCGCCCTCCTCACGATGGCCTTCGGGGCGACCGTCATTTCGGGCGCGCTCGAATTCAGCATCGGGTGGGGCGAGATCGGTCCGGAAGCCGGCTACTTCCCGTTCCGAATAGGCACCCTCATCGTCCTGGCCTCCTTGGTCAACCTCGTCCGGGCCGTCAAGCGGCGCCGCGCGGCGGTGGAAATCATCCTGACCGGGGAGGAGGGACGGCGGCTTGTCGCCTTCGCGCTCCCTGTCCTCGCCTTTGTGGGCATTGTCATGGTCCTAGGCGTCTACGTCGCCTCGGCGCTCTACCTGCTGTTCACCGTGGGCCTCGTGGCGCGGCACCGCTTGCCGGTCACGCTCGGCGTCTCGCTCGGCTTCCCGCTCGTCCTGTTCGTCCTGTTCGAGATACGTGTTCCGCACACCATTGTTGAAGGGCCCCGCTCGAGGCGGTGTTCGGCTGGTACTGATGGCGGAGAGGCGACATGTTCGATAATCTCCAGCTCCTCGCGAACGGTTTCGCGGTCGCGATCACGGGTTACCATATCCTGTTGATGATGGTCGGGGTTTTCCTGGGCATCCTGGTCGGCGTGCTGCCGGGCTTGGGAGCGCCCAACGGCGTCACGTTGCTCATGCCGCTGACGTTCGCGCATGAACCCGGTGTCCGCCATCATCCTGCTCACCAGCATGTACTGGGGCGCGCTGTTCGGCGGCTCGACGACCTCGATCCTGTTCAACATCCCCGGCGAGCCGTCGTCGGTCGCGACCACCTTCGACGGCTACCCGATGGCGAAGGCCGGCCGCGCGACCGAGGCGCTGACCGACGCCTTCCTGTCCTCCGGCTTCGGCGCCCTCTTCGGGGTGGCGATGGTTACGCTCCTCTCCTCGTGGGCCACCCGATTCGCGCTGCAGTTCTCGCCGGTCGAGTACTTCACGGTCTTCATGCTGGCGTTCGGGAGCTTCGTCGCCTTCGGCGGCGGCTCCCCGTTCAAGACGATCGTCTCGATCGGGCATCGGCTTCGCGATGGGCGAGCATCGGCATGGACACGGTGTCCGGCTCCATGCGCCTCACCTATGGGATCGCCGACCTCAGCCGGGGAATCAGCCTGCTGGTCGTGGTGATCGGGCTGTACGGAATCGGGGAGCTGTGCTCGACGATGCAGGCCCCCGGTCACGGCAGAACCGGTGGCCACGCGGCTCAGTCCCCGGGAGGTGCTGGCCGCGGCGCTCATCTGGCCGCGCTATTGGCTCGCGCTGCTCCGGAGCGCCTGCATCGGCTGCTGGATGGGGATCACGCCGGGTGGGCCGACGGCGGCCACCTTCATGAGCTACGGAATTGCCAAGCGGTTCTCCCGGGCCGGCGCCCGCTTCGGCACAGGAGAGCCCGAGGGGCTGGTCTCTTGCGAGACGGCGGACCAGGCCTCGGGGTCGCGCAGCCATGCTCCCCATGCTGGCTCTCGGCGCTCCCGAGTTCTGCGACGGCCGCGGTGTTGCTGGGCGGACTGATGATCTGGGGGCTCACCCCCGGACCCTCCCTCTTCACCGAGCGGCCCGATTTCGTCTGGGGCTTGATCGCGTCCATGTACGTCTCGAACGTGGTCGGCCGTGATCATGGCCCTGACCACGGTGCCGGTCTTCGCGGCGCTCCTCCGGGTTCCCCTGACCATCACGGCGCCGCTCATCGTCATCGTCTGCGTGGTCGGCGCCTGGACCGTGGCGTCCAACACCGCTGATCTCTGGTCCGTCCTCCTGTTCGGGGTCGTCGGCTACATGATGAGCCGCCTGGAATACCCCGTCGCGCCATTGGTCCTCGCCATGGTCCTCGGCGACCGGGCCGAGGACGCGTTTCGTCAGTCCATGATCCTTTCCAAGGGATCGCTGGCAGTCTTCTGGTCGAACCCGCTGGCGGGACGAGTCGCCACCCTGGCGCTCCTTTGCTTCGCATTCCCCGTTTTCACCGCCGTGTGGCGACTCGCGAGCGCGGAAATTGGTGCACGGCCAACGATCGTGAAGGTGTACGCAGATCGGTGAAGGGCACGACGGGAAGGGGTTGAAAACAGCAACGCCCACCAGAGCACATCTGGTGGGCGGCTATCCCCTCTCGGGGGCTAGACATCGCAGGCTCTTCTTGCCCTGCGATCGGTGCTGCCAATATTCAGTTTTTGGAAAGTGCTCCGGCGGAATCTCTACTGGTTACCCCCTTTCCTTTGCCAGCGGGTTGGCGTTTGCTGAGGTCTTCGTGATCTCGTGCCCTATAGCAGAAGCAAGGGCGGTGCCACCTCGAGCTTGCGGCACACCGGGCCGACAACCCCTCAAGTAATCGCGTGTTGCCGGCGGTGTCATGTTTCGGCCCGCGCGGAGGGAACGGGCAAGGATTGCGTCGGTGTGGCAAATTTTGCTTGCCTACTGACGCGCCGTGCCCAAACCAAACGACGGAGGTCCGCATGTACTTGGAGACACTGCAGCGCTCAGCCAAAGATCGCACCGTCCGCGTCCTGTTGATGGGGGCCGGGGAGTACGGCTTGTCGTTCCTTGCCCAGTCGTGCCGCACGCCGGGCCTTGTCGTGTCCGCCGTCTACGCCCGGCGGGAGGAGCGGGGCGTGGCAGCCTTCCGGCACGCGGGCCTGCCCGAAGACACGATCCGGATCTGCGGCAACCTGGCTACCGCCCAGGCGGCGCTGGCAGCCGGAAAGGTCGTCGTCTCCAACGACGCCCTGATGCTGATGCAACTGCCGCTTGACATCGTGGTGGAGTCTACGGGTGCTCCCGAAGCCGCCGCGGTTCATGCCGAGGCGGCCCTCACGCACGGGAAGCACGTCGCCATGGTGTCGAAGGAGCCCGACTCTGTCGTTGGGCCGCTCTTCCACCGCAAGGCCAAAGCGGCGGGACTCGTCTACACGCCGGTGGACGGGGACCAGCCCAGTCTGCTGATGCAGCTCGTGGTGTGGGCGCGGGTCCTCGGGCTGGAGATTCTCTGCGCCGGCAAGACCAGCGAGTACGACTTCGTGTACGACCCGGCCACGAAGCGGGTGACGAGCCTGGGCAGGGTCGCCGACGGCGCGGCGGTGGACGCCCTCTGGGAGTTCGGCGCGCGGGATGTGAGGCGCGTGCTCCAGGCGCGGGCCGACGCGCTGACGGCGATCCCCCAGCACACGGTTCCCGACCTGGTGGAGATGGGGCTCGTGGCCAACGCCACGGGCTGGCCCCGGATGTGCCCGCCTTCCATGCGCCCATCGCGCGGACACCCGAGATCGCGGACGTGCTCGTCCCGACCGAGATGGGTGGCATCCTCCACGGGACGGGGCGGGTGGACGTCGTCAACTCGCTCCGGCGTCCGGATGAGGCAGCTTTGCCGGTGGCGTGTTCGTGGTGGTCCGGTGCGAGGATCGCAAGTCGTGGGAGGTCCTGCGGGCCAAGGGGCACGTCGTGAGTCGTTCCGGCGATGCGGCCATGATCTACCGGCCGTCGCACCTGCTCGGCGTGGAATCGGCGACGACGGTGCTGTCTGCCGTCCTGCACGGCAGATCTTCGGGGCCGGACGACATGCAGCCTCGCTTCGATGTGGTCGGGAGGACCAACAAGCCGCTCAGAGCAGGGACCGTCCTCGAGGCCACGGGCCACCACCACCAGATCGACGGCATTGACGGCCTCTTGGTTCCCGCCCGGGCGGCGACCGGCGCCAACCCGATCCCCTTCTATCTGATGGCCGGCAACCGCCTGTTGCGAGACGTCCCGGCCGGTACGGTGATCGCAGCGGAGATGGTGGAGCCCCCGAAGGAGTCGTTGCTGTGGCGGCTGCGGAAAGAGATGGAAAAGACTTTCGGGTTGAGTTGAGTCTACTGGCAGGCTACCGTTCCGTGATCGCTGGCGTGTCGGCCCAGCTCACGGCAGGGCCCAATCCCGGGCACAGATCCGAAACGGAGGAGGACGATCATGCGAAGCGTGAAGCGTTGGTTCGGATTGTTTCTCGTGTGTGTTGCCGTAGCAGGTTTCGCCGGGGCTGCGAGCGCCCAGACGAAGCTACGCCTTGCACACACCATCAGCCCCGAGGACGCTATGCATCTGGCGCTCCTCGAGTTTTCCAAGAAGGTGGCGCAGCGGACCAACAACGCCATCCAGGTCGACGTGTTTCCATCCGGGCAGCTTGGCAACGATCCGAAGACGCTGGAAGGGGTCAAGCTGGGCACGATCGACATTGGGATGACAGGGAACCCCTTCTTCACCTCCTTCGCCCCGGAAATGAACGCCTTTGACCTTCCGTATCTCTTCCGAGATTTCGATCACGCGTACAAGGTCATCGATGGCCCCATTGGTCAGGAGTTGCGAAATGGGCTGGAAAAGAACGGTATGATGCCGATTGGCGTGTTGGAAATCGGTTTCCGGAACCTGACCAACAACAAGAAAGCGGTGAAGATGCCGGATGACGTGAAGGGTCTCAAGATCCGGACAACCCCGAATCCGGCCCACCTTCAGGCGTTCCGCCTGCTCGGGGCGAACCCGGCGCCCATGCCGATCACCGAGGTGTATCTCGCCCTGAAGACCGGTGCCGTGGATGGACAGGAAAACCCCATCGCCCACATCTACGCCTTGAAGTTCCACGAGGTCCAGAAATACATGTCCCTGACCTTCCACGCCTACACCATGGCCAATGTGGTCATGAACCTGAAGAAATTCCAGGAATTGAAGCCCGAGCACCAGAAGGTGCTCGTTGAGTCCATGGCCGAAGCGCGGGACTGGGAGCGAAAGCTGAATCGGCAACTGGATGGCGAGGCACTGGCGAAGATCAAGTCGGCCGGCGTGCAGGTTGAGGAGAACCCAGACCGCGAGGCGTTCCGGAAGGTCGTGGCGGACGCCACGGCGGAGGAGTACGTGAAGAAATTCGGCCGCGAAGTCGTGGACAAGATCCGGAACACCCGGTAGATACGCGATGCGCTGGTTACAACGCCTTCTCGAGTGGGCAGCGGGACTCCTGCTCTGCCTAATGGTGGTGGTCGGCTTCCTGCAGGTCTTCGGGCGGTATACGGGCCTGATCTTCGTCCCGTGGACCGAAGAGGCGGCTCGTCTGCTCTTCCTGTGGGTCGTGTGGCTTGGAGCCGCCGCCGCCATGGCGAGGGCGGGGCACATCCGGTTCGATTTCGTCGTTGACCGACTTCCGGCGCGCCTCCGGCGACCCTGCGAGGTCGCCGTTCACGCCGGGACCGGCGCGTTCCTGATCGTCCTCGCATGGTTTGCAGCGGGGTGATGGGATGGCTGGTCGCCAACCTGCGCATTGGCGAGGTGGTGGTATCGGGGGTCACGGCCTTCACGCAGAGTCCCTGGATGATCCTGCTGCTGCTGAATCTGTTCTTCTTGGTCGTCGGGTGTCTGATGGATCCGCTGGCCGGAATGCTGATCTTCATCCCTGTCTTTATGCCGCTGATCAAGCACCTGCATATCGACCCAGTCCACTTCGGACTCGTTGTGGTGCTTAACCTGATGATCGGACTCCTGACACCTCCAGTCGGCTATCTCTTGTTCATGTCGGCAGAGATGGCGGCGGTCCCGATCGACGCCGTGATTCGAGAAGTCACACCTCTCCTGATCGCCCTGCTCGCGGTACTAGCCCTTTCGACGTACTGGCCGGGAATGGTGATGGCGGTTCCCAACCTCTTCCAGTCGATACGCTGATCACTGGAAGGCAATTTCATGCGGAGGCGCGACTATGCGTGTCATTGACCTGACCTTTCCGATCAAGCCGCACTTTCGCTGGAAGGTCGCCACCGAACTGAAGGCCGCTCACGCCAGGGGCGACCTGTTCAACGTGACGGTGCTCACGATTCACTGCCATGCGTTCACGCACGTGGACGCCCCAATTCACTTCTTGCCCGGCGCAAAGCACATCACCCAGATGCCGGTGGATCAGTGGGTGGGTGAGGCGGCTGTCGTGGACCTGACCCATGTCCCGGAGAACGGCGAGGTGACCGCGGCGGACTTGGAACAGCACGGACAGCACGTCCGCGCGGGTGACATCGTCCTGCTTCGCACCGACTGGCCCAGGCGGGTGAGTGTGGAGACGGAGACGTTCTGGCGGGACGCGCCTTTTACCGGACAGAGCGCCTGCGACTGGCTGATTCAACGCAAGGTGAAGGCGGTCGGGTATGACTATCCCCCGGATTATTGCGTCCGGACGATGACCTTCGAGCCGCAGAAGAAGCTGACGCGCGAAGACAACACCACGCACCAGGCGTTCTTCCCGGCTGGAATCACCGTCGTGGAGTACCTGACCAACCTCGACCAGATCGGCACTCCTCGATGCCGGTTCGTGGCGCTCCCACTGCCCGTGGAAGGCGCCGACGGCTCCCCGGTTCGGGCGGTGGCGATGGTGGAATAGGAAAGAGCCGAGCGCCACAAGCCGAGATGCGATTCTGTGGGATCTTCGCGGTCTGGGGTTTCCACAAAACCTGTGGGAGAATTGGTGTCCCGATGCGGACCTGACGCGGTTTCGTCTTGTCCCCGGACCGTAAAGAGAGCATAGTCAATCCGAGCCAAGGAACCCGGCGATAGCAGCTATCGTCCTGGGAAAGTAGTGTTTCGCTCTGACGCGTTGCGTGAAAGGAGAGGCAGATGAAGGCCCCGTATCAAGAGATCGGCGTGGTGAACACAAAGGACGTATTCAAGAAGGCCATGGAGGGCGGCTACGCCGTCCCCGCGTACAACTTCAACAACATGGAGCAACTCCAGGCGATCATCATCGGCTGCGTCGAGTCGAAATCGCCGGTGATCCTCCAGGTGTCCAAGGGGGCGCGGGAGTACGCCAATCAGACCCTTCTCCGTTACATGGCGATGGGCGCGGTCCAGATGGCCAAGGAGATGGGCTCCAAGATTCCCATCACCCTGCACCTGGACCACGGCGACTCCTTCGAGCTGTGCAAGTCGTGTATCGAGTCCGGTTTCTCCTCGGTGATGATCGACGGCTCGCACCTGCCGTACGAGGGGAATATCAAGCTCACCAAGCAGGTGGTGGAGTACGCGAATCAGTATGACGTCAGCGTAGAGGGCGAGCTGGGCGTCCTGGCCGGCATCGAGGACGACGTGGTGGCCGAGAAGTCCAATTACACCGACCCCCAGCAGGTTCAGGACTTCGTGGGCCGGACGGGCGTTCACAGCCTGGCGATCTCGATCGGGACCTCGCACGGGGCCTACAAGTTCAAGCTGAAGCCCGGCGAGACCGTCCCGCCGCTGCGCTTCGACATCTTGAAGGAGATCGAGAAGAAGCTGCCCGGCTTCCCCATCGTGCTTCACGGCGCCTCCTCCGTGCTCCAGAAGTACGTGGCCATGATCAACGAATTCGGTGGCAAGCTCGAGGGCGCTGCCGGCGTGCCGGAAGAGCAGCTCCGCGACGCGGCCCGCTCGGCGGTGTGCAAGATCAACATCGACACCGACGGCCGGATGGTGGTCACCGCCATCATCCGCAAGGTGTTCATCGAGAACCCGAAGGAGTTCGACCCGCGCAAGTACCTCGGCCCGGCGCGGAAGGAGTTGATGGAGGTCATCAAGCACAAGAACACGAACGTGCTGGGATCGGCGGGAAGGTATTAGGGCCAGCGGTCAGATATCAGCTTTCAACGGTCAGCGAGAACGAAACGGGGGCATGGCCACGACGGGGCATGCCCCCGTTTCGCGTTCCGTATTCGCCGAAGTCTCGGGAAAACGCTTGTCTTTGCGCTTTGCAGGACCGTAGAATGCGCGAAGCGTCAAGAAAACGGGTTCGCCTTGTTGAGAGGACGTCGTGAACGTGAAAGAAAGAGGCGCGGAGCGGACTTTCTTCGTCATCGGCGCGGTATGCGGGGCCCTTGGTGTCGCCGCCGGGGCTTTCGGGGCGCACGCGTTAAAGGGGCGGCTGCCTCCTGAGATCCTGGCGGTCTTCGAGACGGGGGTCCGGTATCAACTCGTCCATGCACTTGGCCTCTTGGCTGTCGGGTGGGCAGCGGGTCGCTGGACCTCTGGCGCTGTTCGAGCGGCGGGCTGGTTGTTCGTGGTCGGCGTGGTCTTGTTCTCCGGCAGCTTGTACGTCCTGTGCCTGACAGGGGTGCGGACGTTCGGCGCCATCACGCCGATCGGTGGCGCGGCCTTCATCGCGGGCTGGCTTCTCATGGCCTGGGGAGCCTGGCGGGGCGATGAGTGATCCCCAGGGGCGGCCCACGCCACAGGCCCCGCAATCCCGGCGGCCCGTCACGGCGTTCGGACCGCGGCTCCACCCGACGCCACCGGCTGCCCGCGTGCGCCTCAACTACTTCAAGGCCGGCTTCATCTTGGCCGTCGGTCTTTACGGGGTCGTCTGCGCCGTCAATCCCAAGACCTACCGGTTTCTGGACAGGGTTGATCTCGTCTTTCACGAGGCCGGCCACCTGATCTTCGGGCTCTTCGGGGAGTTCATCGGCGTCCTGGGCGGCAGCCTGATGCAGGTCTTGATCCCAGCAATCGTCACGGGCTATTTCATCCTCTATAATCAACGGTGGTCCGGGATGGTGACGTTGTTCTGGGTAGGCCAGAGCCTGTTCAACGTCTCGGTGTACGTCAAGGACGCCCGGGCCCAAGCATTGCCGCTATTGGGCGGGGAAGACGTGACCCACGACTGGAATTGGCTCCTCGGCAGGCTGCACTTGCTTCGCTGGGACCAGACCCTCGGGAATCTGGTGTTCTTTCTGGGGGTCCTGGCGCTCGCGATTTCCGTTGCGGGTGGCCTCTATTTGTCCCTTGAAGAGCAAACGGTGGAAGAGTAGTGCCGCGCACCCGCATTCCCGGCTACCTGTATGCGCTTGGCGGTAGCCTGGCTGCCGTATTCGTCTGGTCCCGCATCAATCCGCGGGAAGTCGCCACCTGGTGGCTCGAGGTGATGCCGGTGATCGTCGGCGTCCCGCTGCTTGTCGTGACCTATCGCCGTTTTCCCCTTACGCCGCTGGCCTATGTTCTGATCTGGCTGCACGCCGTCATCTTGCTGATCGGCGGGCACTACACCTACGCGGAAGTGCCCCTGTTCAACTGGCTCCGCGACACGCTGGCCCTGTCCCGCAACCACTACGACCGCGTCGGCCACTTCGCGCAGGGGTTCGTGCCGGCGATCGTGGCGCGGGAGGTCCTGCTCCGGACATCTCCGTTGCGTCGGGGCAAGTGGCTGTTCTTCCTCACGTGTTGCGTCTGCCTCGCTATCAGCGCATTCTATGAGCTGGTCGAATGGTGGGCGGCGCTGCTCACGTCCCCCGAGACCGGAACGGCGTTCCTCGGAACGCAGGGTGACGTGTGGGACACGCAGTGGGATATGTTCCTCGCCCTGGTGGGAAGCATCACTGCCCAGCTCACTCTCGGCCGGTATCATCAGGCGCAACTCGACCGGCTGGGCCGCTCGTCAGCGTGATGCGCTCCGGGCAGAATCCGGTTCTCCGATCAGGAGAGCAACATTCGGCGACGCGGGTGTTCTTACCCCAGAGGAGACGCACATGCGCATCACCGCCAATGGGATCAGCATCCACTACACGCTGAACGGCCCCGCCTCCGCGCCGGTTGTTACGCTCAGCCATTCGCTGGCGACGAATCTGAGCATGTGGGAGCCGCAGGCGGCCGCCCTGGCGGCGCGCTACCGGGTTCTGCGATACGACACGCGCGGGCATGGCGGGACCGATGCACCGGCCGGCCCGTATTCGCTCGACCAACTGGCGGAAGACGCCGTGGCGCTTCTCCACAGGCTGGGGGTCGAGCGTACCCACTTCGTCGGTCTTTCGATGGGCGGGATGATCGGCCAGATGCTGGCCCTGAAAAGTCCGGGCATGCTCCGGAGCCTCGTCCTCTGTGACACCTCCAGTCGCGTTCCTGCCGAGGCTCGCCCGGTTTGGGACGAGCGGATTCGGGTGGCTGCGGCCGAGGGCATGGAGCCCCATGTCGAGCCGACCCTCAACCGCTGGTTCACGGCGCCGTTCATCGCCCAGAATCCCGAGACCGTCGAGCGGGTGCGCGCCATGATCCGGGAGACGGAGCCGCAGGGGTATATCGGCTGCTGTCATGCGATCAAGGCGCTCGACCTGACCGATCGCCTGGCCGCGGTGTCCGTCCCCACCCTGATCGTGGTGGGAGAAGACGACCCCGGGACGCCGGTCGCCGCCGCCCGCGCGATTCACGAGCGAATCAAGGGATCGGAGCTTGTGATCCTGACGTCGGCCTCCCATCTATCCAACATCGAACAAGCGGGAGCGTTTAGCGAGTCCGTGATGACATTCTTGTCGCGGTGCGACGGCAAACGGATCCGAACCTGACCGAAAGGCGCGGGCGATCCAACACTGCGGATAGGGCTTCGTCAGCAGCCCGCTAGAGCGCTACCCTGAAGACCTCCTCCATGGTGGTTTCTCCCAGCAGTGCCTTGGCGACCCCATCCTGGAACATGGTTTTCATGCCCTTGTCGATTGCCGCCGCTCGGATCGCCGACGCGGCGCTCCGCTGCATAATCAGGTCACGGGTCGCCTCGGCGACTTCGAACAACTCGAAGACGCCAATCCGTCCGACGTATCCGCTTCCGCTGCATTGCCCGCAGCCCTTCCCCCGAAACAGTCGAACCCGGGACAAGGCATCGCCCGTCTTCCCCATGACGCCCTGCGCCTGCAACACGCTGACCGTTCGCTCGAAGTCCGGACGGGACGTGATCGCATGCACCACGCGCGAATCGGGGGCGGCACTCTCCCGGCAATTCCGGCAGATCCGCCGCACCAGTCGCTGGGCCACGACCAAGGAGAGTGTCGAGGCTAACAGGTACGGCTCCACGCCCATGTCCAGCAGGCGCGGTACGGCTCCGGTGGAATCGTTGGTGTGCAGCGTGGACAGGAGGAGTCGACCGACCAGCGCCGCTCGGACCGCGATCTCGGCGGTCTCGAGATCGCGGATTTCTCCGACCATGATGACATCGGGGTCCTGCCGGAGCAGCGCGCGGAGGCCCGTGGAGAAAAGCACGCCTGCCTGATGGTTCACCTGGACCTGGTTCACGCGGGGAATCACGTACTCGACCGGCTCTTCGATCGTGGAGATATTCACGATGTTCTGCCGCTCGTTCCCGATCCGTGAGAGCATGGCGTAGAGGCTGCTCGTCTTGCCGCTGCCGGTCGGCCCGGTCAAAAGGATCATCCCGTGAGGCCTGAGGATGTTCCGGAGAACGATCTCGTGGTCAGCGGCCACCAAACCCAGGCTCTCCAGGTCAATCACCACGGTCTCCTTGGAGAGCACGCGGAGTACGACCTTCTCACCCCAGAGGGTCGGAATCGTGGACGCCCGCATATCGGCTTTCAGCCCTCCCAGGTCGGATTCAAACCGCCCATCCTGCGGGGCGCGCCGCTCGTCGATCCGCATGCCGGCTTGAATCTTGATCCGTGATACCAGCGGGGGATGGAGCGCGGGCGGCAGGCTCAGCACCTCGTGCATCACCCCGTCGATCCGGTAGCGCACCACGCTTTCCAACTCGTAGGGCTCAATGTGAATGTCCGACGCCCTCGCCACGGCGGCGTACACGAGGATGCGGTTCAGCAGTTCCACCACCGACGTGTCATCCGCGGAGCGGCCGCCTCGCGTGATCGCCAACGTCTGCTCCGCCGCCGAACGCTCCAGCATCTCGCGCAGGTCGCCTTTGTACAGAAGGTGCGCGCGGCGAATCGCCCCCTCCGGGGCCAGACATGGAACGACGCGTAGCCCGGTCATCTGTCCGAGCTCGCCGAGGACCTTTCGGTTTCCCGGATCCCACATTGCTACATGGACCGTGCCGTCCACGCGGCTGAATGGGATCAACATGTTCGCCCTGGCGTAATCTTCGCCGACCGTCCGGAGTGCCTCCGGCTTGACGTCCCCGACCCGGAGCTCGACGTAGCCCACGCCCCAGTGCTGGGCCAGATGCTCCAGGAGGAAGGCTTGCGGGATATGACCCTGCTCGACTAGGCTGCGCTCGAGGGGGACCCGCAGGCGTGCCGCCATCTTCTGGGCCTTCTCGAACTCCGAAGGCTCGATGACCCCGAGTTGGTCCACCAGTAGCGACTTCAATTCTTCGGGGGTCACGCGCAGCCCGGTCATTGCGCGGGTCTCTCCTCGAGCACGCGCTCGACTTGGGCGACCAGGTTCTGCAGGGACAGATCGGCCTTGATGAAATAGGCGGCGGCTCCGCACTCCAAGGCGCCCTGCTTGTCCTCATCCTGCCCTAGATTGCTCAGTACGATGATCGGAATGCGCGCGGTGTCCGGGTCGGCCTTGAGCGTCCGCAGTACCTCAAAGCCTTGCAGTTTGGGCATGATCATGTCGAGGAGAATGGCGTCCGGTTTTTCGTCCCGGCTCATTCGAAGCGCCTCCTCTCCATCTGCTGCCGAATACACGGTGAACCCGCGGCGACGGAGCGTTGTTTCGGTTGCCTTTCGTAGGAATCGATCGTCTTCGGCGAGAACGATCCGGAGCGCTTGTTTTGCCATCACGACTCCCTTTTGAGACTCTGGCGGCCGGAGGTATCTGCACGCGGCACAAGAGCCACCCTGACTCCAATCCCATGGGGTCCGTTAGAGCTGGGCTTGCCAGTCCTTGGTCCTCAAGAACCCCATCAGCCGGTCGGTTTCCCGTTCAAGCTGCGCCAAAGGGATTTCTATGTCAGCGAGGCGACCGGCGCCGCACAGGTCTTCCAGGTGCTGGGCGCACTCCCTGGCCGCATCCGCAGCCAGGGCGGCGACAGCCCCCTTCAAGCTGTGGGCGGTATCTCGAGCTATTGCGCTGTCGCCGGCCTGAATCGCAGACCGGAGCGCATCCATCCGACGAGGGTAGTCCTCGATCAGCACGTCGACCAATTCGACCAGCAATTCCCGATCCCCGTCAACCCAGCGTAAGGCTCTGGAAAGATCGAGGGGGCACCCAGTCGGCATCGCCGGCACACCGACGCCCGAAGATTTTGCAGACGATGACATTCCGTCCCTCCTTGCCCGGTATTGAGTCGCACAAGGACCACGACCTAGTGCCCTGTCCCCGAAGTTCGTTGACAATTTGCCGGGCCTCAGTTCCATCCCTCTGACGCCTGGCACCTCGTCGAGAACCGCGCGGCCTTGGTCCGGGTCGGCCACCACAGAACGGTGACCTCCGTGCCGGACCCGGCCGCGCCGCGGGTGCAGCGTCTTCGGGATGGAACTGAGGCCCTCACTTATGCGGCGAATCTTTGGGACAGGACACTAGTTAGGTGACGTTCCATAATTGATCCATCGGCAGAAACCTGCACATTCCTGAGGGAAATGTATAATGTGGCGTAATTCGGTACGTTGCCAGGCGAGTCCGGCGCTTACCATAGGCAACAGGCCACGTCTGGCTGCACTACCCAAATGGAGGTTGCGGCGGTATGATGACGTCCTGGGATCGCGGGACAGCCCGTCCGGGAATGAGTCGCCGGTGTCGTCGCCCGCCCGCTGTGTCTTGGAAACGCCTCAGAGCCATGCGGGCCTAGGCCGTGTCACGTGGGTGCTGCTGAGGGGCAGGGGACAAGCGCCGGTTGCCCGTTAGCGGAAAAAAGGAAAACGAGGAGAGGACGTCGACCATGGCACCACGCATCCTTGCCTTCGCCGGCAGCGCGCGCTCCGGCTCCTTCAACAAGCGGCTCATTGCCATCGCCGCCGCCGGCGCACGGGCTGCCGGCGCCGACGTGACGCTGATCGACCTCCGAGACTACCCGCTGCCGCTCTATGACGGCGACCGGAGGAGCGGGACGGCATCCCGGCCAATGCCCGCAAGCTGAAGGATCTGTTCCTGGCGAACCAGGGGTTGCTGATCTCGGCGCCGGAGTATAACAGCTCGATCACCCCGCTTCTCAAGAACACGATCGACTGGGTCTCGCGGCCGGTGACGGGCGAGACTCCGCTCAACTGCTTCGACGGCAAGGTGGCGGCACTGATGAGCGCTTCCCCGGGCGCCCTGGGCGGCCTGCGTGGGCTGGTGCACGTTCGCGCCATCCTGCAAAACATTCGGGTGCTTACGATTCCCGAGCAGATCGCGGTGCCCCACGCGGGCGAGGCGTTCGCGGCCGACGGCTCACTCAAGGATGCGAAACAACACGCCGCGATCCAGGGGCTTGGCGCCGCGCTGACCCGGACGATCGTCAAGGTGTGCGCCTGACACCAACGCCCAACGGCCGGCCGATTCCCGGCGCAGGCCCACAACGGAGGGATCTCATGCGTTTTGCGGACAAAGTGGCACTGATCACCGGGGCGGGGAGCGGCATTGGAGCGGCATCGGCCCGGTTGATGGCGCGAGAAGGCGCCGCAGTCGGCGTGATGGGACGCACGGCAGCGAGCGTGGAGCGGACCGTCCGAGAGATCCGCGACGCCAAGGGCCGTGCCATCGCGGTCTGCGGGGACGTGTCGAAGGAGGCGGATGCGGACCGGGCTGTGGCGGAGACGGTCAAGGCGTTCGGCCGCCTGGACATCGTGGTGTCGAACGCCGGGACGCAACTCCACGCCCTCGATAAGCCGATCCACGAACAGGAATTATCCGCCTGGGAGGAGACGCACGCGATCAATCTGCGCGGTGCCTTCCTGGTGTGCCGGGCCGGAATCCGCCAGATGCTGGCGCAGGGTGGCGGCGGAGCCGTGGTGATCACCGGATCCATTGTGGCCCTCGTCGGCTCTGCGTTTCAGAACCCGGCCTACACCTCCAGCAAGGGGGGCCTTCACGCCTTCGCGCGCTCCCTGGCGGTGCAGTACGCTCCGCGCGGCATCCGTGTCAACGTGGTGGCGCCGGGGGCCATGGAGACGCCACCGGACAGCGAAGCCGTCGACCTGGCGGCGCGCCAGCAACGCCTCACCCCAAAGATTCCGCTAGGACGCATCGGCCGCTTTGACGAAGTGGCACCGATGGTGGCGTTCCTCGCCTCGGAGGAAGCGAGCTACTGCACCGGCGGCGTGTTCGTGGTGGACGGCGGGTTCACGGCCCTGTAGCCGACGGCCGACCGAGGAGGGTGCTCCACGATGGACAGCTTTGAAATCCTGACGGCGCTCCTCAAAAAGGCCGAGGCCGGGGAGCTTCCCAAGAAGAAGGCCGATATGCTGGTGAACCTGCAATCCAAGATCGCCACCGGGCTGCCGATCACCGAGATGCAGGCCGAACTGCTGGAAGACCTGGGCGCGCAATACGGGGTGTGCTGAGACCCAGTCGAGACGGGCCGAGGCGGCAGCCCATGATCAGCGGGGTCCCCCGGTGAGCGCCCGGTAACGGTCGTGGCGGCGACGGGCGGCAGGCAGGGTGCCAGAGGGTGAGGTTGACACTGCGTCGATGATCCGATAGGCTCGTTGTTGTTGAGAGCAGGCGACCCCGGTGATTCCGGGGTGCGGCCGGGCCTCTGTGGCGAGGCAGCGGGCGTTGGGATCCCGTGGGACGAACCGTTCCGCGGGTTCTTTTTTTGGTCCATCCCGAGGGGCGCACCGGCGTTCCGCGGTGTTTCGGCAAACAGGGGGATCGGATGGACGCACAGCGGCAGAAGTCGGCGGTGGCCTGGTTGTCGGTCATCTCCAACACCGCGCTGGTGACAGGGAAGCTGATCATCGGGCTCGCCATCGGCTCGGTGTCCGTGATCTCCGAGGCCATCCACTCCGGCGTGGACCTGCTGGCGGCCGTCATCGCCCTGTTTGCGGTCAAGACCTCCAACAAGCGTGCGGACGAGGAGCATCCGTTCGGTCACGGGAAGGTCGAGAACATCTCGGGAACGGTCGAGGCGCTCCTCATCTTCCTGGCGGCAGGCTGGATCGTCTACGAGGCCGTTCACAAGCTGCTTGCCCCCGAGCCGATCGGGGCCGTCGGGTGGGGCGTGGCCGTCATGTTCGTGTCGTCCGTGGTCAACATCGGCGTCTCGGAGCTGCTCTTCAAGGTCGGCCGGGAGACGGATTCCGTCGCGCTCCAGGCCGATGCCTGGCATCTGCGCACCGACGTCTACACGTCGGCGGGCGTGATGGTCGGGTTGGCGCTGATCCTGGTGGGGGAACGGGTCCTTCCAGGGACCGATCTGCTCTGGCTGGATCCGGTGGCCGCCATCGCTGTGGCGCTGCTCATCGTGCGCGCCGCCTGGAAACTCACCCGGGAATCCGGGCGGGACCTGCTGGATGCCAGCCTGCCGCCAGGGGAAATCGCCTGGATCCGGGAGCGCGTGAGCGCCCTCACCCCGACCGTGCGCGGCTTCCACCACTTGCGCACACGAAAGGCGGGCGCTGCCCGCTTCATCGAATTTCACGTGGTGGTGGACAAGGACCTGACGGTCGAGCGGGCACACCAACTCGCGGATGCCATCACCCGTGACCTGAAGGCGCATCTGTCCGAGGCGACGGTCACCATCCACGTGGAGCCTTGCGATGGCAGTTGTCGTCCGGCCTGTCTGGAGGGTTGCCTTCTCGCCGCGCAAGAGCGGGAGGCAATCCGGGCGCACCGGAACGCCGACACCCCGGCCGAGGGCAAGCAATAAGCCGTTGTCAAAGAATAAGTTGAGCGGAGACATTCCGAAACGGCATAAGGAGCCGTAACGAAATAGAAAGAGATGTATAGGTTATTTCGTAACGGCTCCTAACCCGGTCGGCGGCGAGCGCGGCGTGGTTGCCCGTGCCGCCCCGGGACCTCTCCGTCCCAGGAAGCGCCCCACAAACGCGGAGGGGGCACGTGGGTGCGCAAGGTCAGCGGGGGTCGACGTCTCCGGTTACGAGGCGAGCAGATTGTGGCGGACCAGGATCGCCCGGATCGTTCGGCGCTGCTCTTCGGTGGCCGGAAGCAGGGGCGGGGACGGGACGCCATTCCCCAGACCCAGCATGGCGCAGGCGGCCTTGAGGGCCGGCAGCCAGTGGCCGTGGGTGTGTAGCGTGCACAGATCGGTGATCGCCTCCTGCAGCCGCGCGCAGTCGGCGGCGTCGCCTTTCGCCGCGGCACGGTGCAGGGCCACGAAGAGCTCCGGCGCGAAATTCGCCATGCCGGGGACCAACCCATCGCCGCCCAGGAGCAGGCTGGCCGACGCGAAGTGCTCGTTTCCCTGCAACACCCGGAAGGCGGTCCGCCGCTTCTTGATGGCCAGAAACCCCTGGAACGCCTCGAAGTCCCCTGCCGAGTCCTTGATCCCCAGGATTCGAGGATCCTGAGCCAGGCGGCTGACGGTCGCGGGCGCCAGGGGGTTGTGCGTCGCTTGCGGGATGTTGTACAGCAAGACGGGGAGCGAGACGGCGCCCAGGATCCCCTCCGCGTGGCGTTGCTGCGCGGCGGCATCCACGCCCAGGTAATACGGCGAGCCCACGACGAGCGCGTCGGCGCCCTCGTCGGCCGCCTGTCGCGCCGCATCCATGGCGGGGCCGGTCGCCGGCAGCATGACCCCGACCAGCACGGGCACCCGTCCGGCGGCGGCCCACACCGTGCCGCGGACCACGGAGGCCCGCTGCCCGCTCGTCAGCCACGCGCCCTCCCCGCAGCCTCCCAGGATGAACAGGCCGCTACACCCGCCGCCCAGAATATGTTCTATCAAAACCTTCAGGGCGTCCCCGTCGAGTTCGCCGGTCTCGTTCAGCGGAGAGATCATCGGTGGGACAATACCGCAGAGCGCCGCGTCCCAGGTCCAGCCCTGGGCCTTGCTGCCGTCGGAAGTGCTTCAATTCCACGCTCCTTTGCTCGCACGCGCCACCGGGGGGTCCCCCATCGGGCGTGGTCATCCATTCTTCAGCCGCCGGCGAGTTTCACGGGATGGCCCAGGGCCCGCAGTCGTTCGGCCAGCCGCTCGCGATGGTCCCCCTGAATCTCCAGCGCGCCATCTTTCACGGCGCCGCCGGCACCACAGAGCCGCTTCAGGTCGGCGGCCAGGGTGAGGAGCGCCGGTCCGGACGGCAGACCCCGGATGACGGTCACCACCTTGCCGTTCCGCCCACCCCGCTCCCGGGAGATGCGAATCACGCCGTCGGTTGGGGCCGCCGGTTTCGCCGCCGAACGGCCCGGCCCCGTGGGGCGTTCGTCCGGCTGCCGGACTCGCCCGCCGACGGTGGAGTACACCAACCGACTTCCACTCACACCACGATGCCCTTCAGACGAAGCTCGGCCGCCCGATGGCAGCTGACGAAGTGGCCGGGCTGGATCTCTTGAAGCTGCGGGGTGTCGATCCGGCAGGACTCGACCGCGTACCGGCAGCGGGGATGGAAATAGCAGCCGGAAGGAGGATTGGCCGGGTCGGCCACCTCGCCCTCCAGGACGATCCGCTGCGAACGGAGCCGCGGATCCGGCTTGGGGACGGCCGACATCAGGGCCTCGGTATAGGGATGCTTTGGCGTTGCGAAGAGGGGCGCCGTGGGGGCCATCTCCACGATGCGGCCGACGTACATGACGGCCACCCGATCGCTGACGTGCTTCACGACGGAGAGGTCGTGGGCCACGAAGAGATATGTGAGACCGAGCTGGTCCTGCAGGCGAAGCATCAGGTTCAAGATCTGCGCCTGCACCGAGACGTCGAGGGCGGAGACCGGTTCGTCGGCCACCACCAGGCTGGGGTTCAGGGCCAGGGCGCGCGCGATGCCGATGCGCTGGCGCTGGCCGCCCGAGAAGGCATGGGGGTAGCGGCGCATGTACTCGGGTCGGAGGCCCACCAGCTTGAGCAATTCCGCCACGCGATCCAGCCGCTCCTGTCGGCTCGCCGATCCCGTTGGCCACCAGGGGCTCGGCCACGATGTCGAGGAGCGTCCGCCGCGGATTGAGGGACGAGAAGGGGTCCTGGAAGATCATCTGCATCTGGCGACGGAGCGGCCGGATCTCGCCCTTGGAGAGCTTCGCCACGTCCACCACCGTTCCGCTCTCCGGCCGGAAGAGGATCTCGCCCGCCGTGGCGGGAATCGCCCGCAGGATGCAGCGGGAGGTCGTGGTCTTGCCGCAGCCGCTCTCGCCCACAAGCGACAGGCATTCCCCCTTCTCCACGAAAAAGCTCACGTCATCCACGGCGCGGACGTGGCCGACCACGCGCTGCATGACCCCGCGGCGGATGGGGAAGAACTTTTTCAGGCCGTTGACCTCGAGCAACCGCACCGGCGACTCCATCGTCACGTCCGCTCGTAAAGGAAACAGCTCACCGCCTGCTCGTCGCCCACGACCGTGAGCCCGGGTTCCGCCTTGTCGCACACTCCCGGCTTGAAATCCGGACAACGCGGGTAGAACGGACAGCCGGCCGGCCGGTTGTAGGGGTGCGGGATGGAGCCGGCGATGGTCGGCAGCTTCGTCCGGGCGGTAGAGCGTATGCTGGGGATGGAGCGGAGGAGCGCCTGGGTGTATGGGTGCTTGGCGTTGTGGAAGATGGCGTCCACCGGGCCTTCTTCCACCACGCGTCCCAGGTACATCACCACCACGCTGTCGCACATCTCCGCCACCACACCCAGGTTGTGCGTGATCAGGATGATGGTCATCCCCTCCCGCTCCTGCAGGGAGCGCAGGAGGTCCAGAATCTGCGCCTGCGTGGTGACGTCCAGCGCCGTCGTCGGCTCGTCCGCGATGAGGATGCGCGGGCCGCAGGACAAGGCCATGGCGATCATGGCCCGCTGGCGAAGCCCTCCGCTCAGCTCGAAGGCGAATTCGTCGATGCGCCGTTCCGGTTTGGGGATGCCCACGGAGCGGAACGCGGCGATGCCTCGCTCCCTGGCTTCCTGTTTACTGACGGGGTGATGCAGCCGGATCGTCTCGATGATCTGGTTGCCGACGGTGTGCACGGGGCTGAAGGAGGTCATCGGCTCCTGGAAGACCAGCCCGATGTCCCCGCCCCGGATCTGGCGCATCTCTTGGCCCTGCGGGTCGAGCTGGGCCAGATCCAACTCGGTCCCGTCCCTGCGGAGGAGGATCGCACCGCCCACGATCCGGCCCGGCCGTTCCACGATCCGGAGGATCGAGCGGGCCGTCACGCTCTTGCCGCAGCCGCTCTCGCCCACGATCCCCAGCGTCTTCCCGGGGTAGAGGTCGAAGTTCGCGCCGTCCACGGCCTTGACCGTGCCTTCGTCCGGGAAGAAATAGGTTTTCAGGTCGCGCACCGACAGGATCGGCGCGGCGGCGTTCTCAGTAGCCAATTCAATCACTCGTCTGCCGGTCGTTCAAGGTCGACATTATCGCGCTCGTACGACTTTCGACACGGACAGGGATACGGGACAGGGAAAAAGCCCACTCCAGAGATTTCGACTTTCCGCTGTCGCTGTCCCTGTCGGATCACCCTGTCGTTTCTTCATCATTGTCCATACGGGTCCGCCGCGTCCCGCAGGCCGTCCCCCATGAAGTTGAAGGCCAGGATGACGATCGTCACCGGGATCGACGGGAATCAGCAACCAGGGCGAGATCGCCAGGGCCTGGATGTTCTGTGCCTGCTGCAGCAGGACTCCCCAGCTGATCGCCGGCGGCCGCAGACCCAGGCCCAGGAAACTCAGGGAGGTCTCGCTGATGATCATGGCCGGCACCGCCAGGGTCGTCGCCGCGATGATGTGGCTCAGGAACGAGGGCACCAGGTGCGTGAAGATGATCCGCATCTGGCCACAGCCGGCGAGCTCCGCCGCCATGACGAAATCTTCCTCCCGCAGCGAGAGGAAGCGGCCGCGCACGACGCGGGCCAGCTCGGTCCAGCCGATGAGGGAGATGATGATGGTGATGGCGAAGTAGACCTGGATGATGCTCCAGTCGTTGGGAAGGGCGGCCGCCAGGCCCATCCACAGCGGGATGGTCGGGATGGAGCGCAGGATCTCGATGACGCGCTGGATGACGGTGTCGAGGATTCCGCCGTAGAGACCCGAGATCCCTCCCAGGAAGACCCCCAGGAGCAGGCTGAGGCTGACGCCGACCAGGCCGATGATAAGTGAGGTCTGTGTCCCGTACATCAGTCGAGACCAGAGGTCGCGGCCCTGCTCGTCGGTGCCGAGCAGGAACAGCGACTCCTCGGGCGTCGAGCCCTCTACGCCGATGAGGTGGAGGTTCGTGGGGATGATGCCCAGGAAACGGTACTCGAAGCCCGCGGCGAAGAACCTGACGGGGATCTTCTTGCCGGGGTCCGGGGTGTAGACGCGCTTGAAGGTGTTCGGGTCGCGTACGCCGGTGAGGCCGTAGACGTGGGGGGAGAACCGCCCCTCGTCGAACCAGTGGATCCGCTGCGGCGGCAACAGGGAGCGCTGTGCCTCGGAGGCGAGCGGGTCGGAGTAGGCCAGAAAGTCGGCGAAGATCACCACCAGGTAGAAGAGAAGCACCACGACGGTGCTCGCCATGGCCAGCCGATGCTTCCTGAAGCGCCACCACATGAGCTGCCACTGGGTGGCGACGGAGATGCGCTCCTCGGCGGTGGAGGTCGCCAGGGGCGCTTCCTCGTCGATCAGCGGAGCCGGGCGGGCTGCGGGCTCGGTCATTGCTTCCCCTCGAACCGGATGCGGGGATCGATCCACATCAGAAGGAGGTCCGAGATGAACGTGCCGATGACCGTCATGACACCCAGCAGCAGGACGATGGTGCCGGCCAGGAACATGTCCTGGGCCACCAGAGACTTGAGCAGGAGCGGCCCCACCGTGGGCAGGCTCAGCACCAGCGAGACGATGATGCTCCCCGACACCACATACGGGAACAGGTAGCCGATGGTGCTGGCGAAGGGGTTGAGGGCCACCCGGACCGGATACTTGACGATCAGCCGCGCCTCGGACAGGCCGCGGGCGCGGGCGGTCACGACGTAGGGCTTGCCCAGCTCGTCCAGCAGGTTCGCCCGCATGATGCGAATGAGCTGCGCGGTCCCGGCCAGACCCAGGATCGCGGCCGGCAGGGGCAGGTGCTTCGTCAGGTCCCAGAGCTTGGCGAGCGACCAGGGGGCCTCGGCGAACTCGTCGGAGAAGAGGCCCCCGATGTTGGCGTTGAAGAACGTGAAGCCGAAGTACATCAGGATCAGCGCCAGCATGAAGCTGGGGATGGCCAGGCCGATGAAGCCGATGAAGGTGGCCACGTAGTCCCCGAACGAGTACTGGCGCACCGCCGAATAGATGCCGATGGGCAAGGCCGCGCACCAGGTGAAGATGATCGCCGCCACGGAGACCACCATGGTGAGATAGATGCGGTCCCCGATGACCTCCGCGACGGGCCGGCCGTACTCCAGGGCCATGCCGAAGTTCCCCTGGAGCACCATCTTCATCCAGCGGATGTACTGGATGTACTGTGGCTGATCCAGGCCGTACTGCTGACGGAGGGCGTTCGCCTCCTGCTCGGAGACGAAGCTGCCCGAGGAGGACATCTGGGCGATATAGGAGGTGATGTAGTCACCCGGCGGAAGCTGGATGACGACAAAGGACAGGACGGAGACCGCCCACGTCGTCAGGACGGCTAGGATCAGGCGGCGAACGAGATACGCAAGCATTTCGAGCCCCCTCTCACGAGGGACGGCCACCACCCGACGGGAAGTCGGGTGGTGGCCCCTGATGGCGCACGAAGAGCGCCATTACGCCTTGAAGAAGAACGTGGCCGGATGCGAGCTGCACGGGGTCCGGGCGTGCTGGGCATTGACCTGGCGAGAGGGGATGTTGCCCAGCTTCTTGCTCACGATCCGCACGCCCATGGTGGCGGGCGACTGCCCGACCGTGCCGATGGAGAACTGGTTATCCACGATGATCTTGAAGATCTCCTGGGCGACCTTGTAGCGCTCTTGGGCCGTCTTCTTGCTCCCTGCGGAACGGAACATCTCCAGGGCCTTGAGCATCTCCGGGTCCTTCGGCGCTTTTCCGGCCTTCCCGTTGCTGGCGAACCAGTCGGCGATCGGGTGGCCCATCAGCGCTTCCACCGGATCCACCGGCAGGGCGTGACGCGGGAAGAGGTAGAGCACCTCCGTGCCGTCATTCGCCCAGATGGCGATCTGATGCTCGTTGGCCTTGATCTTCGTGAAGAAGAGAGCCCGCTCCAGCTCTTTGGGATCCGCCTGGATCCCGATCTTCTTCCATTGCTCCTTGATCATCTCGGCGACCTGCGTGTGGGGGATGAAGGCCCCCGCCGACGTCTGCAGTTCGATGCGCAGCCGCCCCTTGCCGTCGGTCCGCAGCCGGTACCCTTCATTGTCCTTCTTCGTCAGGCCGATCTTGTCCAACAGCTCGCTGGCCTGCTTCGGGTTGTACGTGGACCACTTCTTCCGCCACTCGGCTCCCGGGCTGTAGGGCGAGCTGTCCGCCGGTACGATGGAGCCGGCGACGCCGATCCCGAGCCAGAAGGTCTCGTTGAGCTGGTCGCGCTCGATGCCGAGGGAGAGCGCCCGGCGGAAGTCCCGATTGTGCAACCACTTCGCGATCTCGGGATCCGCCTCGTAGGCATGATTGATCTGCAGCGTGGCGTCCGAGCCGTTCAGGGCCGGGTCGAGGCGGAGGTCGTAGTTGCCCTTGCTGCGGTTCTCCAGGAAGACGGGGATCTTCCCCATGGCGGTGTGCCGCTCCTGCAGGTCGTACTGCCCCGCGATGGCGCGGAGGTTCAGGACCTCCAGGTTCTCCGCCACGCCCCATGCTGATCTTGTCGATGTAGGGAAGCTGGTTCCCCTCGCTGTCGACGCCATAGTAATAGGGGTTGCGCTCCAACCCCCAGGTCGGCGTGTTGATCGGGCTGACGGTCTTCCAGGGGCCGAGCGTCGGCAACTCGGGGTTCAGCCGCCAGTCCCAGCGGTTCTTGATGTAGCTCAGCCAGCCGTCGAATCCCGCCGCCTTGGCCTTCTTGTCCACCTCGTCCCGCGACGAGTACTTCGGCAGGAACTGCTTGATGTAATGGGCGGGCATGTAGGCGCCCATGGTGCGGCCGAAGTGCTGCTGGGTGGCCTGGCCGCCGCCCATGGCGGTGCTCCCCGCCAGGATGTCCACGAACAGGTAGTTCGGCTCGGGGAACTCGAACATGACCGTGTAGTCGTCGCGCTTGGTCAGGCGTCCCGGCTTGCCGTTCACCATGAAGTCGGGATGCGGGCTCGGCTGGATGTCCTTGTTCATGTACACGTCTTCGTACCAGAAGACGAAGTCGTCCGCGGTGAACGGCTGGCCGTCGGACCACTTGGTGCCCCTTGCGGAGTGTGATGACGACGACCCGACCGTCGTCGCTGACCTTCCAGTCCTTGGCCAGGCACGGCATGATCTTGGTTCCGGTGTAGTCCCAGAAGAGGATCTTGTCGGTGGAGACGATGCGGTTCCCGTTCTCACCGTCGCCGGGACCGGTGAAGCCGCGCCGCCACGTCCCGCCGTACTTGCCGACGCTCTGCAGCGGCTTCACGACCATCGGCTCCTCGGGGATGCGCTTTTCCACCGGCGGGAGCTTGCCGGCCTTGACCATTTCGGCCAGCATGGGGGCCTCGGCGAACTTCTTGGGCCATTTGTCAGGATCCAAGATCAAGCTGGGCCCCTCAAGCTTTCCGATGAGCTGAGACCCGATCTTTGCCTCGCCCGCTTGGGCGGCCAGCGCTGCCGTGGGGGCGAGGCTGGTCAGGGCCATGGCGCCGGAGGCCAGCGCCGCGTGCTGCAGGAACTCGCGCCGTGTCACACCTGTTCGCTTCTTCGCCATGGTCGTTTCCTCCTCAGGCTTCGCTGGAATCACGCCACACCTCCACGTCGGAGGCCGTTCGGTCCCACGAGGTCGGCCCGGTAATCGGCAACTCATCTCGTGCGCGTTCAGGGCCGGAATATGAATCTGTGGCGGGAGTCTAGTCGGCGCCCACACTCGATGTCAACGGCATTCTGGGAGCAAAACGCGAACAGGCCCTGGCCCGTAACCACCCTGCGGACAGGCACCCCGAAAAGAGAACACCCGCCCTCGCGGTCGCGAGGGCGGGTGTCGGGTGGCGCGAGGGCGTGCGTTACGACTTGAAGAAGAACGTTGCCGGATGCGAGGTGTTCGGCGTCCGGGCGTGCTGCGCGTTGGTCTGCCGCGTGGGGATGTTCCCCATGTTGTTCTTGGTGATCCGCACGCCCATGAAGGCCGGGGAGAGGCCCACGGTGCCGATGACCCAGCACTCCTCCACGATGATCTTCCAGATCTCCTGGGCGATCTTCGTCCGCTCGGCCTCTTTCTTGCCCGCCGCCGAGCGGATACAGCTCGAAGGCGCGCAGCATCTCCGGGTTGTCCGGCTTCTTGCCCTGGGCCCCGTTGGTGGCGTACCAGCGGGCGAACGGCATGCCGAGATGGCATTCGGCGGTATCCACCGGCAGGACGTGGCGCGGGAAGAGGTAGAGGTTCTCCGACCCGCAGACCGTCCAGAACATGATGTGGTGTTCCGCGTTGGCGGTCTTGGTGAAGGCCAGGCTGCGCTCGGTCTCCTTCACGTCGGCGTCGATGCCGATCTTCCTCCACTGCTGCCTGATCATCTCGGCGACCTGGGTGAACGGGATGAACTGGCCGCCCACCGTCATCAGCTCGATCCGGAGCCGCCCCTTGCCGTCGGTCCGCAGACGGTAGCCCTCGCCGTCCTTCTTGGTCAGGCCGAGCTTGTCCAGCATGTCGTTGGCCTGCTTGAGATCCAGCACGCCCCACTTCTTCCGATACTCCTTGCCAGGGCTGTTGGACGAATCGTCCGCCGGCGCACACGAGCCGGGCGTCCCGATGCCCAGCCAGAAAGCCTCGTTGAGCTGATCGCGGTCGATCCCCAGGGCCAGGGCGCGACGGAAGTCCCGGGTCTTGAGCCACTTGGCGATTTCGGGGTCGGCCTCGTAGGCGGTATTGACGAGCATGGCCGCGTCGCAGCCCGCCTGCTGCGTGTCCAGGCGGATGCTGTAATTGCCCTTCTTCTGGTTCTCGATAAAGACCGGCAGCTTGTTGAGGCTCACGTGGCGCTCCTGCAGGTCGTATTCACCGGCGATGGCCCGCAGGTTGAGCACCTCGAGATTCTCCGCCAGGTTCATGACGATCCGGTCGATGTACGGCAATTGATTCCCCGCCGTATCCACGGCCCAGTAGTACGGATTCCGCTCCATGGCCCAGGTCGGAGTATTGATCGGGCTGACGGTCTTCCACGGCCCCAGGACGGGCAGGTCGGGGTTCAGCGCCCAGTTGGTGCGATTGCGGAAGTAGCTCACCCAGCTGTCGAAGCTGGCGGCCTTGGCCTTGCGCGTGACCTCGTCGGCCGAAGAGTACTTGGGCAGGAACTGCTTGAGGTAGTGGGCCGGGGCGTACCCGCCCATGAACGAGGCGCGCGCCATCCCCGTGGCCTGTCCGCCGCCGATCAGGGTGTCGCCGGCCAGGATGTCCACGAAGAGGAAGTACGGCTCGGGAAACTCGAAGACCACGGTGTAGTCGTCGCGCTTGTACATCCGCCCCGGCTTGCCGTTGATCGTGAACTCCGGGGCCGGGGCCGGCACGAGCTCCTTGTTCTGGTAAATCTCCTCGTACCAGAACAGGAAGTCGTCCGCGGTGAACGGCTGCCCATCCGACCACTTGAGCCCCTTGCGCAGAAAGATCGTGCAGACCTTTCCGTCGTCGCTGAGGCGCCAGTCCTTGGCGAGGGAGGGCGCGACCTTGTTCCCGGTGTAGTCCCACATCAAGATCTTGTCCGTGGAGACGATCCGGTTCCCGTTCTCGGTGTCGGCGGGCCCGGTGAAGCCGCGGCGCCAGCGCCCGCCGTACTTTCCGATTTCCTTCAGGGGCTTGACGACCATCAGGTCCGCCGGCTCGGGCAAGCGCTGCGCCACCGGCGGGAGCTTGCCGGCCTTCACCAGCTCGGCCAGCATGGGGGCCTCGCCGAACTGCTTGGGAAACTTCGCCACATCGCGGATGATCTCCGGCCCTTCCAGCTTCCCGATGAACTGGGCACCGAGCTTGGGCTCCGCCTGCCCTGCCAGCGACGTCGTGGGCGCAAGGCCCGTGAGGGCCAAGGCACCCGAGGCGAGCGCCGTGTCCAGGAGGAACTCGCGACGAGTGACGCCTTTTGCCTTCTTCGACATGAGGAAAGCCTCCTTCCTACGTTACGGGGAATTTCGGGACAGAACAGTCAGCCCACTCCCTGCTGGAAGTCTAGTCAGTATGGGAACGCGAAGTCAACGGCAATCTGGGCGAAGGACAGTCTCGAGCCGTTGTCCGTTCGGTGGCAACCGCGCAGGGGATGGACGAAATAACACCGGCCGCCCCGGAAAACGGTGGCGGCCGGTGGAAGCCGTTGTCAAAGAATTTCGTAACGGCTCCTAAGGTGGATGGCTCCAGTCTATGCCTTGAAGAAGAAGGTCGCCGGATGGGAGCTGCACGGGGTCCGGGCGTGCTGCGCGTTGACCTGGCGCGCCGGGATGTTCCCCATCCGCTTGCTCACGATCCGGACACCCATGACGGCCGGCGAGAGGCCGACGGTGCCGATGCTGAACTGGCCGTCCACCAGGATCTTCCAGATCTCCTGGGCGATCTTCCGTCGCTCCGGCGCCTTCTTGCCGGGCGCGGACCTGAACAGTTCGAGCGCCCGCAAGAGTTCCGGGTCCTGGGGCGGCTTGCCCTGTTTTCCGTCGCTGGCGTACCACCGGGCGATGGGATGGCCCAAAGGGCACTGGATCGGGTCCACCGGCAGGGCGTAGCGGGGGTAGAGGTAGATCTGCTCAGAGCCGTCGTTGATGAAGATCGCGATCTGGTGCTCGTTGTTGGCGATCTTGGTGAAGAAGAGGTTGCGCTCCAGGTCCTTCACATCCGTCTGGATGCCGATCTTCTTCCACTGCTCCTTGATCATCTCGGCGACCTGGGCGAAGTTGATGAAGGCCCCCGCGATGGTTTGCAGCTCGATCCGGAGCCGCCCCTTGCCGTCGGTCCGCAGGCGATAGCCGTCGCCGTCCTTCTTGCTCAGGCCGATCTTGTCCAGGAGCTGGTTGGCCTGCTTCACGTCCAGGACCGACCACTTCTTGCGCCACTCGGGACCGGGATTCTCCGGCGCGCTCTCCGAGGGCGCGACCGAGCCCGGCGTCCCCACGCCCAGCCAGAACGTCTCGTTGAGCTGGTCGCGGTCGATGCCCATGGAGAGGGCGCGGCGGAAGTCCCGGGTGAGGATCCATTTCTGGATCTCCGGATCGCCTTCGTACGCCTGGTTAGTGTGCAAGACGGCATCGCCGCCGTTCAGGGCCGGATCCAGGTGCACGGTGTAGTTCCCCTTGTCTCGGTTCTCCAGGAAGACGGGGAGCTTGCCGAGGCTGGTGTGGCGCTCCATGAAGTCGTACTGCCCGGCGATGGCGCGCAGGTTGACGACCTCCAGGTTCTCGGCCAGACCCATGGTGATCCGGTCGATGTAGGGGAGCTGGTTGCCCTCGCTGTCGACGCCGTAATAGTACGGGTTCCGCTCGAGCGCCCAGGTCGGCGTGTTGATCGGCGTGACGGTCTTCCAAGGGCCCAGGACGGGGAGGTCGGTGTTGAGCCGCCAGTCCCAGCGGTTCTTGAGGTAGCTCAGCCATCCGTCGAAACCCACCGCCTTGGCCTTGCGGTCGGCCTCTTCCTTCCCGATGTGTTTCGGGTGGAACTGCTTGAGGTAGTGGGCGGGCATGTAGGCGCCCATGGTGCGGCCCAGGTGCTGCTCGCGCGCCTGGCCGCCGCCCATGGTGGTGCTCCCCGCCAGGACGTCCACGAACATGTAGTTGGACTCCGGGAATTCGAACACGACCGTGTGGTCGTCGCGCTTGTACAGGCGGCCGGGCTTGCCGTTGACCATGAAGAACGGGTCCGGTGTGGGCTGCAGGTCCTTGTTGGAATAGATATCCTCGAACCAGAAGACGAAGTCGTCGGCCGTAAAGGGCTGTCCGTCGGACCACCTGTGACCCTTCCGGAGGAAGATGGTGCAGACCTTGCCGTCGTCGCTCAGGCGCCAATCCCTGGCAAGGCAGGGCATGACCTTGGTCCCGGTGTAGTCCCAGAACAGGATCTTATCCGTGGCCACGATCCGGTTGCCATTCTCGCCGTCGCCCGGCCCGGTGAAGGCACGACGCCAGTTTCCGCCGTACTTGCCGATGGAGTGGAGCGGTTTCACCACCATCGGCTCCTCGGGGATGCGCTGGGCCACCGGAGGGAGCTTGCCGGCCTTGACCAACTCGGCCAGCGCCGGCGCCTCCCCGTACTTCTTGGGCCACTTCAACGGGTCAAGCACCAGCGAGGGGCCCTCCAGTTTCCCGATGAGCTGGGCGCCGATCTTTGGCTCCGCCTGACCGGCAAGGGCGCCGGAGATCGGTACGCCCGCCAAGGCGACGGCGCCCGAGGCAAGCGCCGTCCGCTGTAAGAACTCCCGCCGCGTCACTCCGGTTCGATTGCGAGCCATCTGCCTACCTCCCGGGTTGAAGGGTGCGTCTGGTGATGGGTCCGCCGTTGCGGCAGTCTAGGCAGGGTGGCCCGGCACTGTCAACGTGATTCCGGAAGGCGGGAACCCGAGGGCGGCTCTTGGTCGCGGCGCTCCGCTCCACCCACCTCTCATCCCGAACCCCTCACAAGCCGTCGGTTTCGTCTTGACACCGGCGGCATCAATGGTACCGTCTGGCCGACACGGGGCACCCTGGCACCGCGCGGAGGCGGAAGAGCATGCTGATCCCGATCGGGCACGAAGACCAACAGGTGCGGCGTCTGCCGTGGGTGACCATCCTTCTGGTCGCCGCCAACGTCCTGGTCTTTCTCTTCACCAATCAGGTCGCACAGCAGCAGGCCGCCGAGACGCGCCAACGGGTCCAGGAGGTCGTTCGCTACGCCGCCGACCGGCCCTATCTGCGGGTTTCGGAGGAGCTCCGCCGTGTGATCCCGCCCGGCCCGCCGCGCGCCGACCTGTCCTCCGAGACCGTCGCCCGGGAGCAGGCGCGGCTCGACGAGATGCTGGCCGAGCTCCGGTCGGGCACGAAGGGTAACATCTACCGGACCTACGGCTACGTCCCGGCGGAACCCCGGCTGCTGACGCTCTTCACCTCCATGTTCCTCCATGGGGGGTGGATGCACCTCCTCGGCAATATGCTGTTTCTGTGGCTTGCGGGTGGCAGCCTGGAGGACCGCTGGGGGCGCGTCCTCTTCCTGCTGCTGTATCTGGCCAGCGGGGTGGTCGCCGCCTTGCTCCACGCGGCCATGACGCCGCACAGCCCCGTGCCCATGGTGGGCGCTTCGGGGGCCATCGCAGGCCTGATGGGCGCATTCCTGGTCCGGCTCGCCCGGACGCGGATACGGTTCTTCTACTGGTTCCTCATCGTCCGGGGCACGTTCGTCATGCCGGCCTTCGTGGCCTTGCCGCTCTGGCTCCTCCAGCAGTTCGCCATGGCTCGGTCGGGCGCGGGCGGCGGGATCGCGGTCTGGGCGCACATCGGTGGGTTCGCCTTCGGCGTGCTGGTCGCGCTCGTGGTCCGGCTGGCGGACTTCGAGAAGAACGTCCTGGCGCCCGCCATCGCGCGGAAGACCAGTTGGAGCCCATCCGAGCAGCTCACCGCCGCGCTGGAAAAACTGGATCGTGGAGGACCGGAAGCGGGCATCCGTGAACTGGTGGCGCTCTTGAAACAGACCCCGAACAGCATCGAGGCCCGCGCCGCCCTGGTGGCGGCCTACACGCAAGCGGGAGATTCCGCCTCTGCGGGGCGGGAATCGGCGAGGCTGGTGAGCGCCTACGTGGTGGCACGGGACATGGACGGCGGTCTGGCGGCGTTCGACGAGCATCGCCGCGCCCATCCGGACGTGGCGGTTCCCCTGCGAAGCCTCCTGACCCTCGCCGCCCACCGGGAGAAGCAGGAGCGACACGCGGAGGCCGCCGACCTCTATCAGAAGGGAATCGAGGCCTGGCCCGTCGATCCGTTGCGCCCGAAGGCCCTGGTGGCCTACGGTCGGCTGATGCTGGAGTTCTTCCAGCAGCCTGACGCCGCCACGACGCTCTTGGAGGAAGCCCTCCGGGATCCTGCGGCGCCGCCGGAGTTTCGGCGGGCCGCCGAGGAGTTAATGGCCGCCGCCCGTCGCGACCGTCCAGCGGCCCCGCCACCTGCCGCTACGCCTCCTGAGGCGGGCTTCGAACCCACGTCGCTCACCGCATCGATGCCGGCCGTCGGGGAGGCGCCGGCCTCCTCGTCGGAAGCGGAGACGCCGTCCGCGGAGGGAGCGACACCCGGATTCATCGTCCGGCATGACTTCGCGCCGGAATCCGCGCCCGAGCCGACCCCGGACGAACCGGCGGGCGGCGCGCAGACGTTCGAGGTGCCGACGCCCGAGCCGGCGCGCGAGGAGACGGTGGAATCGGCGCCCTCATGGAGGCTGCTCCCGGTTGCGATGCAGGCCGTCGGCATCGACGCGCGCGGCTTGCGTCTGCAGAATCGGGAGGGGAAGATCGGCCACCTGCCCTGGCAGGGCATCACGGGGGTCTCCGTGGCGCGGATCGACGATCCCTCCCGGGCCGAGCCGCCCGGAGGCAAACTCATCCTGGACCTGCTGATGGCGCCGAAGGCGACGCCCGAAGGCGACGTGGTGCGCTCTGTCCGCTTGACCGACCAAGACCTGGCCATTCCGCAGCTTCAGGGCGAGCCGTCCGCCGTCCGCGGTTTTCAGCGGCTGGTGGCGACGGTGCTGAAGGCCACGGGGGCAACCCCGTACCCCAGCCGGGATGACTGCTTGGGCCTGCGCGGTTTCCCGACGTTCCCCGATGTCGGCGCCTACGAGACCGCGTTGCTCGCCTGCGTGCGCCTGGCAGGGAACTGACGCCGGCTCCCCGCGGTAGTACGGTTCTGCGGTCATGCGCCGGCGACGCGTTGACACGGGCTCCGAGGTGCTGGTAGGGTCCGATACATTCTCATCGTGGTCCATCCGCCGGTCGGCGCGCCGGCGAATGGGCAGGTCCGGCCGCCGCCGCTCACCGGTCTGAGGGGGGGCGTCTCTCACGGGGATAACAAAGGAGGGTGACCATGGGCGCATCACCGAGGAAGTCCAAGTCGTTGGCTCGGCCCGATAACGGGCTGTCCCGGCGTCGTTTTCTTGCCCTGGCAGGTGCCGCCGCTGCGGTGGGACCGGCCGTGTGGCCGCGCGGGGCGAATGCCGCCAAGGTGACGATGAAGGTGGCCCACGTCCTCACCGAGGCGGACATCATCCACCGCGCGACGACCAAGTTCAAGGAGATCGCCGAGAAGAAGGCGGGCGGAGAGCTGGAAGTGCAGATCTACCCCACCTCGGCCCTGGGAAGCCTCCGCGTCACCTGGGAAAGCATGCAACTCGGCAACCTTGAGGGCGGGAACTGGGATACCGTGACGCCGGCCATGATGGTCCCGCAGTACGCCGGCACCGAGCTGCCCTTCATCTTCCGCGACCTGGACCACGTCCACAAAGTCTTCGACGGGCCGATCGGGCAGGACCTAGAGAAGCAGCTCATGGACAAGGCCAAGGTGCGGACCGTCGCCGTGTACGACACCACCTTCCGCAAGATCTTCACCAAGACCAAGGCCATCAACAGCCTCGCTGACATGAAGGGCCTGAAGATCCGCGTCCCCGAGGCGCAGAACTACGTCCGCTGCATGCAGTTCCTCGGGGCGAACCCCACCCCGGTGCCGTGGGGCGAGCTGTACACCGCCCTGCAAATGGGTGTGGTGGAGGGCTTCGAGAACAAGTGCGAGGCGGCCTTCAACGCCAAGCTCCACGAGCAGACGAAGTTCGCCGCCTACACGGGCCACATCTTCTGCCCCAACCCGTTCCTGTGCAGCGAGCGCTGGTTCGCCAAGCTGTCCAAGAACGTGCAGCAGGCCATCGTGGAGGGAGGCAAGGAGTCCTTGGAGTGGCAGCGCAAGGAGGCCCCGATCAGCGAGAAGGCCTTCGAGCAGAAGCTGAAGGACGCCGGGATGACGTTCACGGGCCCCGATCGCGTCGCCTTCCAGAAGGCGGTCGAGCCCTTCTACAAGGAGTGGGGAGACAAGTACGCGGGGAACGACTTGATCAAGAAGATCCGCGAGGCGTAGCGCCGCGCGGCAAGCCGCGAGACGCGGAGATGCTGAAACGGCGGAGCCGAGCGAAATCAACGCTCGCACGGCGCCCCGTCGCTGCATCAGGCGGACACATGGGACAGCGCATCTGGCCGATCTACGAGGGCATCGTCAACTGGACAGCCGTGGGGTTGTTCGGCGCCATGGTCACGGTCACGACGCTGGGGGTCTTCTTTCGGTACGTGCTGAACAACGCCTTGCCCTGGGCGGAGGAAGCCGACCGGTATCTCTTCATCTGGCTGGCCTTCGTGGGGGCCTCGATCACCATGCGCCACAAGGCCCACATCGCGGTGGACCTGCTCTTGCGCTACGTGTCGCCCGCCTGGCACCACCGGCTGGCGCTGATGGCGCAGGGCTGCGTGCTCGTCTTTCTGGGCGTGGTCTTCTGGGCCAGCCTCCCGGTCATCGAGCTGACCAGCGAGACGCGGGCGACTGCCACGGACATCCCCATGAGTTGGGTCTACATCGCCGCCCCCGTCGGATGCATCCTCATCGGCGTGGAGACCCTCAGGCTCGTGGCCCGCACCTGGGCCGCGATGCGAGCGGGGAGGACCGCATGATCGTTCCGTTGGTCGTCGCGTTCGTCGCCCTCGTGGCCATCGCCACCCCCGTCTCGATCGCCATGGGCCTGGCCGCCGCCGTCGCCATCCTGTGGGGCGGGAAGGCGCCCATCAACGCAGTCGTCACCCAGATGGTCTCGGGCATGGACTCGTTCCCGCTCATGGCCATCCCCTTCTTCATCCTGGCGGGCGAATTGATGGAGCGGGCGGGCATCTCCGAGAAATTGGTGCACCTGGCCAAGGTCATGGTCGGGCACATCAGGGGCGGGCTGGGCTTGGTGGTGCTGGTGGGGGAGTACCTGTTCTCCGGCATCTCGGGCTCCACCGCCGCCGACATCTCGGCCATCGGGTCGCTGCTCATCGCCCCCATGGAGCGGGCGGGCTACAAGAAGGGCGAGGCCGTCGCCATCATCAGCGCGGCCACGGCCATGGGCATCCTGGTGCCCCCGTGCATCTTCATGATCGTCCTGGCCAGCATGACCAACCAGTCCATCGGGGCGATGTTCGTGGCCGGGTTCCTGCCGGCCATCGTCATTGGGTTGGGACTGGGGGGCTACATCTACTGGAAAGCCGGCCAGCTCGGCATCCCGCGGGAAGCCAAGGCCTCCTGGGCGGAGCGCTGGCGCGCCATCGGGGACGGCGTGATCGCCATGGTGATGCCCGGGATCATCTTCGGGGCGATCTTCGGCGGGATCACCACCGTCACCGAAGCGGCCGTCATCGCGGTGCTCTATTCCGCCTTCGTCGGGATGGCCATCTACAAACGGATCGCGGTCGCAGACCTGCCCAAGATCATCCTGGCCAGCACCGTCAACACCGCCATGTGCATGCTCCTCATCGGCTGCGCCACCGCCTTTTCCTGGGTCATGACCGTGGAGCGGGTGCCGCAGGGCATCGCCACGCTGGTGATGGGCATCTCGAGCTCGCCCTGGTTCTTCCTGCTACTCAGTAATATCATCTTCGTCGTATTTGGGGCCGTCCTGGAGGGGCTCCCGGCGATGATCGTTTTCGTCCCGGTGATGTACCCCATCGCCATGCAGTTCGGGATCGACCCGCTGCATTACGGGATCCTGATCATTGCCTCCATCGGGATCGGGGTGTTCCTGCCGCCCATCGGCGTGGCCCTCTTCATCGCCTGCGCCATCGCCAAGCTCAACATCGTGGACTCCACCAAGTTCATGGCCCCGTACCTTGTGATCCTGTTTCTGGGACTCCTGGTGATCACCTACATCCCCTGGTTCACCCTGGTCCTACCGAAGCTGTTCCTGCAGTAGGCGGATCGCGGGCGGGGGTGTCCCGGGCGGAGATCCGACTTCCTGTGGCTGATCGCCGCCAGGATCGCCATGTGGACGCAGGCGCCGCAGGAGTTGGAGCAGGCGCGGGAGATGATGGGCCAGAGCCGCCAGGGGCTCGATCGCACGCTGGGCTTCCTGCGCCGGAACCGGGATGAGCTCCCGCCGGCGGTGCAGGGGCTGGTGGACGAGTTGCTGGGTGAGGCCCAGGTGGACGGCCTCCAACCCACCGCGGAGGTTTTCAACCGAAAGGCGGAAGACGTCAACCGGATTACCCAGCGACTCCGAGAGACGATCCGAACCACACCGGGTTAGGTTTGTGCCGTCGGCCACGGATTTCCGGCCAGGAAGCCGCCATCCACTGGGATGGTTTGGCCGGTGATGTAGTCCGAGGCTGGGCTGGCAAGGAAAACCGCCAGGCCGGCGACGTCACGCGGTTGGCCGAACTTCCCCTGGGGGACGTGCTCGCGAACCCACTGGACGCGTTCGGCACCCATCTGGGCGGTCATGGGGGTCTCGATCCAGCCGGGGGCGATCGCATTTGCCTGGATGTTGTGGGGAGCCCACTCCACCGCGAGGTATTTGGTGAAATTGGCGATGCTCGCCTTGGAGATCCCGTAGGGCGAGATCATATGGAAACCGCGGTAGGCCGTCATGGAGGAGATGCTGATGACCTTGCCGCGCCGCTGCCCGACCATGACCTTGCCGGCCGCTTGGGTCATGAAGTAAACGCTACGCAGATTGGTGTTGATCACCTGCTCCCAGCCCTCGACGGTGGCCTCCAGGACGGTCATGCGGCGCTGGATGCCGGCGCAGTTGACCAGGATGTCGAGCCGTCCGAAGCCGTCCACGATCTGCTGGACCGCGGAGGGAATCGCCGCGACGTCCCCCACATCGCAGGGAACTACGAGCGCCCGCCGACCGAGCGCGCGCACCCGATCCGCCACGCGATCGAGATCCGAGCGGGTTCGAGCCAGCAGCGCGAGATCGGCCCCCGCCTCGGCCAGGCCGATCGCGATCCCTTCGCCGATCCCCTTGCCCGCCCCCGTGACCAGCGCCACGCGGCCATCCAGTCGAAAGCTATCGACGATGTTCATGCGCCCTCCATTCATGCGATGCAAAAAACACCCCTACGACAATTCGAACCGGATGCCTCGAGATGACGGCGCCATGTTCTCTCTACCCCTTTGCCCTTGACAATGCAAGCGCCCCCTTATACATAGCGTCGTGCACGAGGACAAGCCCGCGCGGGCGATCGCCCGAGGAGGACCCATGCAACGACGACGTCTGGGCAGGAGCGGTCTGGAGGTTTCGGCGATCGGTCTGGGGTGCATGGGCATGAGCGCGATGTACGGCGCCTCGGACGAGGCGGAGTCCATCGCCACGCTCCATCGAGCCATCGAGCTCGGCATGGACTTCCTGGACACCTCGGATATGTACGGCAACGGTCACAACGAGGAACTGGTGGGCCGGGCGATCGCCGACCGGCGCGATCGGGTCCTGCTGGCGACGAAGTTCGGCAACATTCGCCATCCGGACGGCACCACGGGCGTCAACGGTCGGCCCGAGTACGTGGCGGCGGCCTGCGAGGCCAGCCTCCGGCGCCTGCGCGTCGACTGCGTGGACCTCTACTACCAGCACCGCGTGGACCCCAACGTTCCCATCGAGGAGACGGTCGGCGCCATGGCCGTGCTGGTCAGACAGGGAAAGGCCCGGTACCTCGGCCTCTCCGAGGCGGCGCCCACCACCATCCGACGCGCCCACGCGGTGCATCCGATTGCCGCCCTGCAGACCGAATACTCGCTCTGGACGCGGGATGCCGAGACCCAGATTCTGCCGACCTGCCGGGAGCTGGGGATCGGGTATGTTGCCTACGCGCCGCTCGGTCGCGGCTTCTTGGGCGGCAAGATCCACGACCCGGACGCGCTCTCCGTTTCCGACAACCGGCGCGGGATGCCCCGGTACCAGCGCGAGAACCTCTCGCGCAATCTGAAGCTCCTCCACGCCCTGGAAGAGCTTGCGCTGGTCAAGGGGAGCACGCCGGCACAGATCGCCCTCGTATGGGTGCTGGCGCAGGGAATTGATATCGTACCCATCCCGGGTACGAAGCGGGTATCGTATCTCGAGGAAAATGCCAAGGCGGCCGAGATCAGCCTCAGCACGGAAGAGCTGGGGCGGCTGAACCGCGCGTTTCCGCCGGGGGCCGCCGCGGGCGACCGCTACCCGCCGTCCATGCTCAAGCGGGTCGGAATCTGACCGCGACCCGGGAGTAGTCGGCTAACCGACGCTTGGAGGGTGGCGGTTCTGGACGCTGGTCTGCTCAAGCAAGGAGGAATGATGAAGACGAAGGCGGCGGTCGTGGTCGGACCGGCACGGATGGAGATCCAGGAGATCGAGCTCCCCGCACTCTCTCCCACCCAGATGCGGGTCCGAATCACAGCCTGCGGACTGTGCCACAGCGAACTGGGCCGATACCTGGGCACGGGAACCATGTGGACCGGGCAGCCGGTCAGCTATCCCCTGATGCTGGGCCACGAGCCCGCGGGCGTCGTGACGGAGGTGGGACGCGCCGTGCACGGTTTCGCGCCCGGCGATCGCGTGACCGGTCTCGGATTCCGGAAGAGCTTCGCCGAGTACGCCACCGTCGATTTCGCCAGTCAGGAATTCTTCACGGAGGTGGTCAAGGTTCCGGAGACGCTCCCGCTGGAGCTCTGCCTCGGGGAGCCGCTCAAGTGCTGCGCCAGCATCGTCCGCTACTCGCAGATCAGGTTCGGCGACCATGCCTTCGTGGCCGGCTGCGGCTTCATGGGGCTCGTGGTGATCGCCAATCTCGCCTCCCGGGGCCTGGGGGAGATCATCGCCTGCGACGTGCTGGACGACCGGCTGGAGCTGGCGAAGACGCTGGGGGCGACGGCCGCCGTGAACCCCCGTCGAACCGACGTCATCCAGGAGGTGAGGTCGATCACCCGCGGCCGGATGTGCGACGTGGCCTTCGAGGGGATCGGGAAGCCTGCCGGCGTGACCCTGACCAGTCAGGTCATCCGCACCGGCCCCCCTCCCGGCGTCGTCGTCCTGTATGGTTACCATGCGGTGCCGGACGTCTACGACCTCAGCCTGTGGGGTCCCCGGGCGCCCGTGATCCTCAGCCTGCACCCGGAGTATTCGCCGGACCAGCGGCGGGACATGGAGATCGCCATGCAGGCCGTCGCCGGAGGCCTCTACCCGCTGGAGCGGTTGATCACGCACCGCTACTCGCTGGAGGAGACGGCGAAGGGGTTCCAGGCGCTCGTCACTCCGCCGCCGGGATACCTCAAGGGCATCGTCACGCCCTAACGCCCCGCCCCGGGCCTCGGCAGGCCGTCGCGACCCTGCGCACGCGCCAGGATCTGCGGCGGAAGCTCAGGAGAAACGCACGGAGCAGGCAGCAACATGAATCTACCGGGAGCGGTTTCCCTCCATGCTCTCGATGATGATCTCGGCCGCGAGGCGGGCCCCGACGCCGGCGGGGAGGGCGCACTTGGCGTAACCCAGCTCGCGCTGGAAGGCCTCGAAGTTCTCCCGGCTGGCCCGGGCGTCCATGTAGCGGCCGAAGATCATGTCTTCCTGAATCTTGGGGCAGAGGGTCGAGGCGAGGACCGCCTCGAAGCGCGAGATGAAATCCCGGGCGGCGGTCATGGCCGCGCCCGTGGCCCGGTAATCCGTCGGATCATCGCTTCCGAAATAGAGGCCGAGGACGAACAGTCCTCCGCCCACCGCGCCGCAAACCGACCCGGTGGCGCCGAAGCCGGGAAACGGAGAGAGGCCCTTGAGCATCGCCATGCTCCCCAGCCCGAACTCTTCCATCACGGGAAGAGCGGCCCCGCGGGCTCAGCTGTGGGTGAGGTATTCGTACTCCTCGGCCCGGCGCTGGACCCGGTCCAGGAGCTCGGCCTGCCAGGAGAGAACGACCTGCCGGTCGAGCCGCCGCAGGGGGATTCCCTCGGCCAGGAGCGTCCGGTAGCGCGCCTCGATGCTTCCGAGATCCCAGTCCCGCCCCGCCAGCTCCCGCACGCGTGCCTGCACGAGATCACGATCCGACATGTTCTCCGTCCCCCTTCAGCGTCTCGCGGATGACCCGCCCGAACCCGAAGACCGTGATCCGCCGAGACGCCGCGGAATCCACGAAACCACGGATTGCGCAGATTTCACAGATGGCACGAGGGAAACGCTCATTAGCCACAAGAAGCACAAGACGCACAAGAAATTCACGGGATGAATGACTCCGGCTCTCGGCCTGGGTCACGCCTGCCCGTATTCCCGGGCGGCGTCGTACATCGCGCAGATGTTCTCGGGGGAGACATCGGCCTGGAGGTTGTGCACGGCGCAGACGCAATAGCCGTCCGGCCCCAGGTCCTCGACCCGCCGCCGGACCTCAACCTGCACGTCCTGGACGGATCCGAAGGGCAGCACCCGCTGCGTGTCAATGCCGCCCCAGAAGCAGATATCCTTGCCGAACTCCCGCTTCAGGGTCTTCGTGTCCATCCCCTTGGCGGAGACCTGGATGGGGTTGAGGGCGTCCACGCCCAGCTCGATCAGGTCGGGGATGAGGTGCGCGACTGAGCCGCAGGTGTGGTAGAGGATCTTGGCCGACGAGCGGGACTTGAGGTAGGAGAAGACCCGCGCGTGATAGGGCTTCACCATCTTCCGGTACAGCTCCATGGACATCATGGGCCCGTCCTGGAAGGCCACGTCGTCCCCGAAGAAGCAGAAGTCCGCGCAGTCTCCTGCGGCGTCGAGCTCGTCCTTGGCCATCTCGATCCAGAGGTCGGTGATCCGCTCCAGGAGGGCGTGATAGAAGGTGGGGTCGGCGATGAGATCGGCGAACCAGTCCTCGAAACCGCGCAGGAACTGCGCCTGGGTCACCACCCCGCCGGGCATGTTGAGGGCGATGGCGTAGTCCGTTTCCTGGCGCAGCCGCCGGGCCTCCTCCTTCAGGCCGCGGCAGCGACCGGGGTCGTGGGGGTCGGGCCAGGGGTGCCTGTCCAGGTCCGCCACGCTCGCCTCTCCCGCAAAGGGGGACTTGGTCAGGTCGTAGTACAGGCACCCCGCCGGGCGGCTGCGCACCACGCCCCATTCGTCCTGGTATGAGCCGTCGGCGAAGACGATGTCCTGCCAGTTGTCGGGGGGGCCCTGGCCCACGCTCCGGGTGTCGATGTCGAAGCGCTGGAGCATGGCCTGGCTCGGGTGGGCGATGTTCAGCCACTTGCTGAAGATGCGCGGCGGCTCGGTCGAGCCCAGGTGGCGGTTGAGCCGCTCGTAGGCCTGGACGACGATGGATGTGGAGCGGGTGGCGCCGAGGTCCAGCGGTACGCGATCCGGTTGCCGATGGTTCAATGCCGCCAAGACTCGTTCTCGATGGGTCATGTTGGCCATGGTTCCTCCCGTTGGTCGGCGGGTCGCAATCCTCGCAAGCCGTTGTCAAAAAATTAGTTGAGCGGAGACATTCCGAAACGGCATAAGGAGCCGTAACGAAATAGAAAGAGATGTATAGGTTATTTCGTAACGGCTCCTAAGAATGAGTCCGGCTTCCCCAGGAAGCCAAGCCGCGGTTCACGCGGAAGAGGCCAGTCGGTCCCCAAGCAGGGCGACGGCCGCCTCGACCGCCGCGGCCAAATGGTCCTCGCCCAGAGCGGCCGTCGCGGTCCGCGGATCCTCCGTGAGGGTGCCCTTCGGCAGCGTCTTGCCCGAGAAGGCATCGTCATCCACCACGGCGAAGTCCTTCGCCCGGATCGGCTGGCCCGGCGGCGGCAGCGCCGCCGTTCGCACCGTCTCTGGCTGAAGATACATCATCACTGCCGTCTCATCGGTCGAGGCGTGGTGGCGCCGCGACCAGGTCCCCGCGCCCTCGGGGAACGTGAAGACGTAGTGGACCTGGCACCGACCCTCGGCCGAGAACTCGGCGGCGATCCGCTTGAGTGCGGCGACGTGATTTCGGCCCCCGTGACCATTCACCAGGACGACATGGCGAAAGCCCATCCTGGCGAGCAGCACGATCTGGTGGCGGACCACGATGGCCAGGACCTCCTCGGGCAGGTAGAGGCTCGGCAGGCTGTTCGCGGGGAAATCCATCCCGACGATCCATTCGCTGCCGTCGAACCCAAGATTCTGGAGCGTCGCGGGGTCCCGCTCCCGCTCGCTTCCCAGGGGCAGGCACGGGTGCACGAGCCCGCCCAACCGATCCGCCAGGCGGACGGCCAGCGCGGACGCGATCAGCGGGTCCACGCCGTAGGGCAGGTGCGGCCCGTGCCACTCGAGCGGCGCCAGCGGCAGATAGACCGCCGGGCACCGCTGCATCTCGTCCAGGATCTCTTCTGGTCGCAACAGTTCCAGCTTGCGCGTTCGCATTGGCTTGCTCCGTGTGGGCAACCCTGGGTACCGGGCGTGCTCGCGCCCGCCGCGTGCTTAGGAGCCGTTACGAAATCACGGGTCCATTGTTTGCGATTTCGTTACGGCTCCTTATGCCGTTCCCGAATTTCTCCGGTCACGTTATTCGTTGACAACGGCTTACCGATCCGGCGTCAACGTGCCGAGCTCGACCTGGGCCAATTTCTCCATCTCTTTGGCTACCACCGTCTGATCTCGCAAGCCGCCGCCGGCCGCGCGCGCGGCGTTGTACAGTTGAAGCGTCGAGGCGGCGATCAGGGCGGGCGCCTGCGCCTCGGTGGCCGTCTGCAGGAACAAGTTCAGATCCTTGAAGAGCAGGTTGAGCGCGAAGCCGGGTTCGAAATCCCCGGCCAGGGCCTTGATCCGGAGATGATTCTCCAGGAGCCATGTGCCGCCGGAACTGGTGCGCAGGATCGACACCATCGTGTCCAGATCAAGGCCGAGCTTGCGGCCCACCAGGAGCGCCTCGAACGCCGACACCGTGTGAATCGCCACCAGCGCCTGGTTGACCAGCTTGGCCCCCTGGCCGGCGCCCGGGGGGCCGCAGTGGACGACCTTCTTCCCGATGGCCGCGAGGACCGGCCGCACCGCCTCCAGCGCCGCCGCGTCGCCGCCGACCATGATGGTCAGCGTTCCGGCCTCGGCGCCGGTGGGGCCGCCGCTCACCGGGCAGTCCAGGGCATGGATCCCTTTGGCGCGGGCCGCCTCGTAGACCCTGCGAGAGGTGCCGGGGTCCACGGTGCTGGCGTCGCAGAGATGGGCGCCGGGCCGGAGGTGCGCGAGCAGACCCTGCGGACCCTCGGTCACCGCGAGGACCTGCGGGGGACCGGGCAAGCTCAAGAGGACGACGTCCGCCTGGCGGGCCAAGGAGGGGAGGTCGGCCGCGAAGCCCGCACCCAACGCGGCGGCCAGTTGACTTGCCGTCGGGCTCAGATCGTGGGCCACCACCGGGAAGCCCGCCTTGACGAGGTTTCTGCACATCCGCTGGCCCATGATGCCGATGCCGACGACGCCGATCTTCTGGGGCATGGTGCGACTCCTCTTGATGCGGTCTGTGTTGTCTTGGAAACGGCTCCGTCCGCCCGGAGTCCGGTCACGCGCGGGGCGCCGGCGCCCGCCGGCCCCGCTCCACGAGGTCCGCCGCCCGCCGGATGAAGCTCTGATATCGTCGCGTCGCGATGGATCGCCTCGATCTCCTTGACGGTGAGGCGGTCGAGAAGAAACCGGCACTCGCGGGTCTGGTCGGTTCCGCTCACCGTGGTGTTATCCGTGCAGATGGCGACGGGGATCCCCTGTTCCAGAAAAGCGTGAATCGGGTGGGGCGTCCCCCGCGCCACCGCGCCGGTCTGATAGTTCGACGCAATGCAGCATTCCACCAGGATGCGGTCACGGGCAAGACGGCGGAGCAGCTTCCGGTCCCGCACGGCTGAGCAACCATGGCCGATCCGGTCGACGCCCAAGAGATCGATCGCCTCCCAGATGTTCTCCGGCCCCTCGTCCTCGCCCGCATGCACGGTGAGGCCAAGACCGCCTCGCCGCGCGATCTCGTACGCGTCGCGGAACAGCCGGGGCGGGTTGCCCCGCTCCGCCCCCGCAAGATCGAAGCCCACCACCCCCGCCCGATCGTGCAGGTGCTGGGCCTCGGCCAGCGCCTGGCGCGCGATGATCTTGGCGATGTGCGGCCCGTGCTGGCGCATGGAGATGATGATGAGGCCGATCTCCAGGTCGGGGTGGCGCCGGACCGCCGTGTTCATGCCCGAGAGGACGGCCCGGATCGCCTGTCGGGGCGTGAGCCCTCCGTAGGTGTGAATCGCCGGCGCATAGCGCAGCTCCAGCAGTCGCACGCCGTGGCCGTATGCCGCTTCCACGATATCGAGCGTCACGCGGTCGATGTTCTCGTAGAACTGCGTGATCCAGAGCGGATAGTGGAACTTGTCCAGGTAGGCCAGGAGCGAGCCCGTCTCGTCCTCCTGGAGCTGGAGCAGCCGCCGCATCTCGCGGAGCGTGGGCACCGGGTTGAGCCCGTGGCCCTTCATCAGCCGCCAGACGGTCCGGGGTGGGATGGACCCATCCACGTGCTGGTGCAGCTCGACCTTCCTGATCTGCCGAATCGTTCGGGCCATCCGGTGTATCCCCCTGCGAAGCGAATCGTCGCGAGCATGCCCCAGGCGGCCAAAGGTGTCAAGCGCGAGCGCCGTTGCGGATCGAGGCGGGGCGAACGAAGGCACAAAGGGGGAGCATGCCGCAGGAGCCAGGGCAGAGGGGCGACACAGCTTGGGCTAACGACCAGATCATGAGCAAAAGTCCTTGAGGAAGACGGGTGACACTCCAACGCCGGGGTTCCCAGGAGGAACCGAAAGGAGTGTTACCGATGGAACGGATCAGCGAGGGTCAAGGGAAGAGGAAGAGGACTCATCCCCCGCGGGGGGCGGGGCGGCGGTCAACGCGTCCGCACGCTCACTCCCACCCGTTCGAGGTCCGGCGCAAAGCGGTGCAGTTATGCCTGGAGGAAGGCTTCCCCGTGGAGCAGGTCGCCCGCGAAATGGGCGTGGGCCACAGTACGTTGGGCAAGTGGGTGAGGGTGTACCGCGCCCAGGGGGAAGCGGGCTTGCAGTCGAAGCCGACACGTCCGAACCGTCAGCGGCCGAAAGTGGCCCCGGCGGTGAAGACGAAAGTCGTCGACCTCAAGCGGCGCCATCCCGACGTGGGGATCCAGAAAATCAGCCAGTTCCTGCGGCGCGTGCTGTTTCTGCCGGTGAGCCGGGAGACGGTGCGCCGCACCTTACACGAGCACCAGCTCCTCAAGACACCTCGCCCCAAACCCCAGCGTAACCCCCCTCAGCCGCGCTTCTTCGAGCGCGCCACGCCCAACCAGATGTGGCAGACCGACATCTTCACCTTCCGGCTGGGCGGCAAGAACGCCTATCTCATCGGCTTTCTCGACGATCACTCCCGCTACGTGGTGGGGCTGGACGTGTTCCGCAGCCAGACGGCGGAGCACGTGCTGGAGGTGTACCGCCGGGCGGTGGCGGAGTACGGCGTGCCCAAAGAGATGCTCTCCGATCAGGGCCGCCAGTACTCGAGCTGGCGCGGGACCACCCGGTTCGAGGCGGAGTTGCGGAAGGAGCGGGTGCACCACATCAAGAGCCGCCCGCACCATCCCATGACGCTGGGCAAGATCGAACGCTTCTGGAAAACCATCTGGGAGGAGTTCCTGGTGCGCGCGCAGTTCGACAGCTTCGAGTCGGCCGGCGAGCGGATCCGGCTCTGGGTGAAGCACTACAACCACCGGCGGCCCCATCAGTCCCTGGAGGGGTTGTGCCCGGCCGATCGCTTCTTCGCGATCGCCCAGGAGCTGCGGCAGGTCATCGAGCGCGGCATTCAGGACAACGTGCTGGAACTGGCGCTGCGGGGGCAACCGCGCAGTCCGTTCTACATGGTGGGACGGATGGGTGAGCAATCGGTGGTGATCCGGGCCGAGAAGGGCCAAGTGAAGATGCTCGTCGATGGCGCGGAGCCGCGGCCGCAGCAGGAGGTCACCTACGACCTGGAAGGAGGAGCCCATGAGCACGGAAATCAAAGCCAAGAAGGAGCCGCTGCCGTACAATGCCCAGCAGCGAGTGCAGGCGGTGCTGTCGATCTGGACCGAGCGGCGGCGCCCGGCGGAAGTCTGCCAGGAGCTGGCGATCAGCCCGAAGGTGCTCTCCCACTGGGAGGAGCGGGCGCTAGCGGCGATGCTCAAGGCGCTGGAGTCGCAGACGCGCCTCGAACCGGGAGCCGCGCTGAGCCCGAAACTGGAGCGGCTGCTGGCGCGCCAGGCGGTGCAGCAGAAGGGCCGCATGGCCAGACTGGAGAAACGGCTGGCCAAGCTGCAGGAACCGAAAGCCCCGCCGCCGGCCAAGTAGACCATCCCCGCGGGGCAGGAGGATTCCGCGATGAGCGATCCGCAACCCAGCCCTCACCAGCAAGCCTTGGCCCGGCAGCGGGCGCAGCTGATCATGCAGGTGCGGAGCGGGGTGGTGAGTGCCCAGGAAGCCGCCCGGCAACTGGGGATCTCCCGCAAGACGTATTACAAGTGGGAGCGACGGGCCTTGGCGGCGATGGTGAAGGCACTGGGCAATCGGGACCACGGGCGCCCGCCGCGGCCCCTCGACCCGGAGAAGGCAGCGCTCCAGCGCCAGACCCAGGAGTTGCAGGCGAAGCTCGACGTCCTGCGAGCAGACGGAGCGGATCCGGCAGCGGTTGGCGCAGCCGGATAAAAAAAACGCCTGAGGTGGCCGCCATGGTGGTGACGACCCTGACCCAACTGAAGCGCCAGGTGCGCTGGCCGTACCGACGCCTCTGCCGATTCCTGGGGGTGCCGTATGGGAGCTTCCGGCGGTGGAAGCACCGCCTGGAGCGTGGCCAGCCGGCCGTCTTCCGGCCGGGTCCCAAGAAGGTGGCGCCCCTGACCCTGGAGGAGCTGCACGGGGACTTGTACGGCCTGCACCATGGCCGCCAGCGCAGCCGGGGCGTCGGGGCCGTGTACCGGCAGTACCACACGCAGATCTCCCGGCGCGAGCTGCAGGCGCTGACCGAGACGGTGCGGCGGGAGCTGGCCCAGCAGCGCCAGGCCGCATTACGCCACATCACTTGGCACGTTCCCGGCCTGGTCTGGTCGCTGGACGACGCGGAGTTGGCGAGGTTCGCCCACCACACCTTGCATCTGCACCAAGTGCAGGATCTCGCCTCGCGCTATAAGTTCACCCCCTGGGTAGGCGAGCGGGTCTTGGGAGAAACCGTGGCCGTGCGCCTGGAACAGCTGTTCTTGCAGCATGGACCGCCGCTGGTGCTCAAGCGCGACAACGGGTCCAATCTCAATCAGCGAGCGGTCGATGAGGTCCTGGCCCGTTACCTGGTCCTGCCGCTGAACTCGCCCCCCCAGTACCCGCCCTACAACGGCGGGATGGAATGCGCGGTCCGGGAACTGAAAACGCCGCTGGTGGAGCAGATCCTCGCCCATGGCCCCGTCCCGGAGTCCCAGGTGCAGGTCTGGGCGGAGGGGTTGGCACACGCCCTGAACCATCGCCCCCGCCGCTGCCTCGAGGGGCACGTTGCCTGCAGGGTGTTTCAGGATGCGAGGTCAGCGCGGCAGGCGTATACTCGTCGCACGCGAAGGGAGATCTTCGATGCAATCAACGAACTGACCCGGACGCTCATTCAGGCCCGGGCGGTGCACACCCAGCGTCAAGCCGAAACCGCCCGGCGTCTGGCGGTGGAAACGTGGTTGCAAAGCAACGGCGTGATCACCATCACTCAGAACAAGAGAGTGTTACCCGTTTTCCTCAAACAAATCGCTCATAATTAGGTTGCCCCCACAGGGCCAACAGTCGGACGAATGGTGCGAGTCTCGCCTAGAGCACCCGAAACCATTGATGAATTGGCGCGAAAGCCAAGTTGGTCTCTCCCCTGCGAATCGAGGCGGGGCGAACGAAGGCACAAAGGGAAAGCGCAGCAGGAGCCAGGGCAGAAGCGACGACACGCTCCTCGATATTCCAACGTTCCCGGGGGATGCCGGCGTGCCAGTCGGTCAGGGTCTGTACGCGCTGGCCGCCGCGATGATGCCGTTCTCGTCGTACGGCCTCCCCATGAACTGAATCCCGTGGGCACCCCGTTCTCGTGAAACCGTCGGGACGGAGATGGCGGGGAGCCCGGTGGCGTTTCCGTTGGGGAGGCTTGCCGTGCGCTGCCCCTTTCTGCATTCAACGGGTTCCTGCTTGACACGTGCGCAGGGCTCGGCAGATACTCAACGCCCGTCCTGGGCTGTGGCCCCCGGATCCGCAGCGCCTTGTGGCGCGAGGTAGGCAGGACACATGGGCGAGCCGCGACAACTTCTTCTTCTCAGTGAGCATCTCCTTTCAGTCGAGTCTTTCAACCCTCTGCGGCGACGGTTCAGGGATTTCTCAAGCGCCAGGCCTGATCGGTAGCGTGATATGTTTTCCTGAAAAGGCCCAAAAGAAACCGCAACACCTTGGGGAGGAACTCGTGAACGCACCCACGCACACGGTCTTGATTTGCAGCTACCTGGAGCCTGAACAGGTCGCGCGCATCCGTCAGGTCGATGACCGACTCACCGTGCTCTATGAACCGGACCTGTTGCGCCCTCCGCGCTATGCCGCCGACCACAACGGCGACCCCATCTACCAGCGAACTCCGGAACAAGAACAACGCTGGCAAAAGCTTCTCGCTCAGGCGGAAATCCTGTTCGATTTTGATCCGACGCATCGGGCGGATCTGCCGGACCTGGCCCCCAATGCGCGATGGATCCAAGCTACCAGTGCGGGGATCGGCCCTCTCGTCAAGGACAACGGGTATGCCACCCGCATGCCAAACACCATCATGACAACGGCCAGCGGCGTGCACCGCAGACCATTGGCAGAATTTGTGATCATGGCAGTGCTGATGCACTACAAGGGCGCCATGCGTATGATCGGGGCCCAACCCCGGCGGCATTGGGAGCGGTACGCGGGCACCGACCTGGAGGGGCGAACATTGGCGATCGTGGGCCTAGGACGCGTGGGGCAGAGATCGCCCGCATGTGCCGCGCCCTCGGCATGATCGTCATCGGCACCGACCTGAAATCTTCGCCCGACATCGTGGATCACTATTACGATCTCGACCGTCTTCCGGCGATGTTGCGCCAGACGGATGTTCTCGTGTTGATGGTGCCCCATACGCCGCAAACGGAGAAGCTGATCGGCGTGAAAGAGTTGGCAGCCCTGCCACGCGGGGCCTTCTTCATCAACACAGCACGTGGCGCTGTAGTCGATGAGTCCGCCCTCGTTGAGGCGCTTCGTTCCGGCCACCTAGGTGGCGCCGCATTGGATGTGTTCACCGAGGAGCCTCTTCCTCCGGGCAGCCCGCTCTGGGGAATGCCGAACGTGCTCATCAGTCCGCATTCGGCCAGCACAAGCGACCGGGAAAACCGAAGGATTACCGATCTGTTCTGCGAAAACCTGCGCCGTTATCTGGCCGGAGAGCAGTTACAGAACGTGCTGAATCCGGACCTTATGTATTGACCGGAGTCGGGCATTCGAAGGGAGAACTCTGTCACGGAACGTCGCTCGCTCGGCCGCGCCGGCCTCCCAATCGCCGATGGGCGCGGATTCGGGCGTGTCGGCCCCGAAGGGAGGGCGACCGATGGCGCGTCAACGCATCTACGAATACATAGACCAACATCTGGACGCCCACACCGGCAAGATCCGGAGAGCTCGTCCGGCAGCCGAGTGTGAGCTTGGAGACCCTGGGCCTGCGCGAGTGCGCAGAACTGGTCCGCCAGCATCTCGCCGAGGTTGGATGCCAGGAAACCGCTTTGGTCGAGGTCGGCGATGCCTATCCGGGTGTTTGGGGGAGGCTGGACAGCGGCGCGCAGAAGACCATCTTGTACTATTCGCATTATGATGTCCGTCCGGTGGGTCACGAGACATGGGATTGGCCGCCCTTTGGGGCCGAACTGGTCGAGATGGCTCCGTACAAGCGTGTGATCCTGGGCCGGGGCGCGCGCGCATCCAAGGGTCCGCTGCAGACATGGCTGAACGCTCTGCAGTCCATCAAGACCGTCGAGGGCAGGTTACCCGTCAACGTCCTCTTCCTGATCGAAGGCGCGGAAATCCTCGGGAGCTGTAATTATCTCAAGCTGGCCGATGTGTACAAAGACCGCCTGAAAGAGGCCCAGGCCCTGCTGAGTCCTGGCGCGTCGCAAAATGCCAAAGGGGAAGTCTCGGTCGTCCTGGGTTTCAAGGGGCTGATCTATCTTGAACTGGAGGCCAGCGGTGACGCCTGGGGACGCGGCCCCATCGGCGGGTCGGTGCATAGCGCCACCAATGCGATTGTGGACAGTCCGGCGTGGCGACTGATCCATGCCCTTGCCACGTTGACAACGCCAGATGGCACGCGGCTGGTGGTGCCGGGGTTGGAGCACGTCTTTGACGAACGAAAGACCATCGGGGCCGCAGAGCGCGCATTGCTCCAAAGACTGCAGGACCGCTTTGGCGATAGCGATCCCAACACGATCATTCCCGGCCTGTCACCCAGTGCTCCCGTCAAAGTCTTCAAGGGCGACCTGACGGGCAAACGGGTCTTGGAAGAATACCTGTACGCCCCCTCGATTAATATTAGCGGCCTGCGAAGTGGGTATATCGGCCCAGGCAGCAAATCATTCTTGTTGCCGCATTCTGCCGTTGCAACGCTAGACCTCCGCATGATCACCGACATGGATGCCCAGGAGATCCTCGACAAGTTGCGGGCGCACTTGGACCGCGAGGGGTTCAGGGACATTCGCATTCACGTATACGGTGCCTACAACTGGGGACAAACCGATCCGCACGCGGACGTCGTGCAGGCCACCCTCAAGACCTTGGAGGCGTATGGGTATCCCGCGGTGATCTGGCCGATGGTCGCCTTCGGGGGACCTTGGGCACACATACCCAAGGCGCTGGGAATTCCGGCATTGCGTAACTCCGCTCTGGGGTATGGAGACCGTGCGGCGACCAGCAACGAGTTCTATGTGGTTGAGGGCGACGGCAAGGTGCCGGGATCGGCCGAAACCGAACGCTTCTGCGTCGACCTGCTTTATAACTATGCGGGAATCTGAGCCGACCCAAGCGCGGCACATAGATGCTGTCCGCGGATTTTCGCCGCAGCATCGGAAGGGGGATACCGTGCAAGAAGTGGCGATCACCTATGTGGGCAAGGACTATGATTACCTGGCTCCCCTGGCCTGTGGCGATGTGGCTGCCGAGGGTATCGCCCTCACGCTCGACCGGGTGGCGGATACGATGGCCGGTGGCGGGGCCCAGGTCCGATTCCTCTCCAGTCCGGCAGTCGAGGCGGGGGAGTACTCCTTCAGCCTCTACCTGATCGGCTTGTCGCGAGGCGAGCGTGGTCTCGTCGGGATTCCCTTCTTCGCCTACCGCGGGTTCCGGCATCGCTGCATCTACGTGCGGCGCGACAGCGGCCTGCGGTCCGGGAAAGACTTGGAGGGCAAGCGCATTGGCCTCAATGCCTGGAAGACCACGGGCAACACGTGGACGCGGGCAGCGCTCCGAGAGGAGGGGGTCAGCCTCGACCGAATCGAATGGCTGGTCGGCCCAATGGACGACTCGGGTCGCGATGCCGCCCACCATAAACCCCAGACGGATCTGCCCACCCACGTGCGTCCGACGCCGCCGGGCCGCACCCTGGAGGCCATGCTGGTGTCCGGCGAACTGGACGCCATGATGAGCCCGGCGCCCCCCCGGAGCTACGTCGGGGTCGGCGGCCCGACGGTGAGGCTCTATCCAGATTATCGCCGAGTCGAGAAGGACTATTACGCACGCACCGGAATCTACCCCGCCCACCACATCGTCGTGCTCCGGCGGGACACCTTCGAGCGCTACCCCTGGGTGGCACGCAGCCTTTACGGCGCACTGGAACGATCCAAGCTGCGGTGGCAGGAGCGGCGACGAGGCCTGGCAGAGACGACCCCATGGATGGAGGAGGAGATCGAAGAGGCCATCCGGATGTTCGGAGGCGATTGGCAATCCAACGGGGTGGAAACAAACGGGGCTCTCATCAAGACCCTCTGCGAGGAGGAGTACGCACAAGGACTGGTGAAGCGCCCGATCGATCCTGCCGAGGTCTTCGCCGAATTCGAGCGGGTCGCGAAAGCATAAGAGGCTGTCGCGCGGCACCCAGAGCGCGGCGAGTCATCCATCGGATCGTGCGCGCACTGCGGTCGGGACACGGTTGGTCCGGGAGGGGACGTTGAACCGAATTGTCGTATGCCCGGAACCCCTCGCCGCCGAGGCGGGGGCCGAGATCTTCCGCAAAGGGGGCTCGGCCGTCGACGCGGCTCTGGCGACCGCATACGCGCAGACCGTGGTCTCTCCGGCCATGACAACCATCGCGGCAACGGGTGTGATGAACCTCTTCCACGCGCCTACCGGCCGCAACGTGATCGTCGATTTCCTCGACCGGGCCGGATCCGCCGCCCGCCCCGACATGTTCGTCGGCGCCCAGCCTGGAGACATCTTCTTCGGGTATGATTCCATCTTGGTCCCCACATTCGTTCGAGGCACGCAGACCGCCTTCGAAGCGTTCGGCAGCGGCCGCGTCTCGTGGGCGACCATCCTCAGCCCGCCATTCGATACGCGGAGGAGGGCTTCACGGTCTATCCTTACATGCATCAGTACTGGCGGGCCGAGCGTCCGTCCAGCAAACGTCCTGTCCGTTCGATGGCGCCCGGATGCTCTCGGTCACGAAGGCTTGTGCCGACGTCTTCACGGTCAACGGTCGGGTCGATCACATCGGCGAGCGGCTTGTTCAACCCAAGTTGGCGCGCACCCTTCGACGCCTCGCCACGGCAGGGCCTGACGACTTTTACACGGGAGAGATCGGGTGCAGGATGGCGGAAGACCTGGCACGGAACGGGGCGCCGGTCACGGCTCGCGATCTCGCCGAGTGTCGGGCCGAGATACGGAAACCCCTCCGGGGCAGTTATCGTGGACTAACCATTGCCACCGATCCCCCGCCCGCCATTGGTGCTCTGCTGATCACGTTGCTCAACGTCCTTGAGGGATACGATCTTCGGTCCTTGGGGCAGGGCACCGCGGCCTACTACGACCTCATGGCCCGCGCCCTGTATCTGGTCTTCGCCGAGCGGACCCGGTTTATCGAGCCCGGCTTCAGCCCCTCGCTGTTCGAACTCCTGGTATCCAAGGAGCACGCAGCCGACCTGAGAGCCCGGATCGGCGACGTGCCGCGCAGGTCAACCTTTCCGCCCTCTGCTCTCGCCGGCACGACTCAGGTGACGACCTATGACGATGAAGGGTCCGCCGTGAGCATGACTCACACCGTGTGCTACGGCTCGGGCGTCGTGACTCCCGGTCTCGGGTTCATGTACAACAACGGGATGTCGATGTTCGATCCCCGTCCTGGGCACGTCAACTCCGTTGTCCCCGGAAAGCGCCCCATATCTGGGGGTGGGCCCACCATCATGTTCCAGGATGACAAGGTACGCATGGCGCTGGGCTCGCCTCACGGCGGACGGAAGACCAGTTCCATGGCCCACGTCATCGTCGGCATCGTCGATTTCGGCGTCTCACCCTCGGCGGCGGTGGCAAGCGCCCGTATCCACTGCGAGAACGACCCTAAAGAGCTGCGGGTGGACGGCTTCTTCCCCCTCGACGTCCGAAAGGACCTCCAGCTCTGCGGATACCGGTTGCGCGAAGATCTGTACGGCGGCCGGGCGTGCCTGGTAGAAGTGGATCCGAGAAGACACGGGGAAAGCGAGCGGCGCGTCCGATCCGAGAGGCGACGGCGGGCTCGAGGAGTGCTAATGGTGTCTCTCGATGAGCGCGGGCACAGACGGGCGGTGCGCTGGCGCTGGTCGTTGACAAGGGACAGCATGCACGCATACACTCCACGCGTCGAGCGGTTTCCCTCTCCGCCGGGCTTGACGATGTATCTGAAACGGATTTGTCGTCTCTAGACGAGATCGCTCCCGTGGGCGATCGCCTTCGCCAGCTTCCCGGCAATGGGTCCTGCCTGGCGGGATCGGCGACGACCGACAGCCGGGGTCATGCCACTGCTCGACCTTCGAGAGTTCCGTGCGATCGCATCAACGGTTGGCCGATAGGTGTAGCGACGCCAGCAGGGGAGGTGGTTACTAAACACACTTCGGTGCCGACGAGTACGCGCTGTTCTCGATACAACGCTTTCGGGTTCCGCAAAGGGAGAGGAGGAGCCGATGAGCAGGAAGACTACCCGTCGGGAATTTCTTCGTTTGACGGCCATGGGCGCCGGTGGGGCGATGATTGCCGGACACACCGGCCGCGCTCGGGCCGCCGCCGCCCCCGGCAAGCCGGTCGTGGTCGTACAAACCGCGTGGCCCCAGTCCCTCGATCCCTCGATGGATACCAACGCTAATGCCGGGAACCTGTACCTCCACATGCTCGAAACGCCGGCGGTGTATAAGTACGACGCCGCCCAAAAGGTTATGAAGCTGGAGCCGCTCCTGTGTGAGCGCTGGGAGAGCAAGACCCCCGACCGGTGGCGGTTCTACCTCCGGCCGGGCCTCAAGTTCTCCAACGGGGAGGAGATCAACTCCGAAGTCGCCAAGTTCAGCATAGAGACCATCAAGGGCAACAAGGGGATGGCGGCGCCCTTCATGGCGCACATCAAGGAAGTCGTCCCGGTCGACAAGCTCAGCTTCGACATCGTGACTGAAGGGGCCTACGCGGCCACGCCGGCTTCCACCGCGTTTTTCTTTTTCCTGCCCCCCAAGTACTATGTCGAGTCCGGCGGCAAGGCCCGCTTTGGCAGGAAGCCCATCGGCAGTGGTCCCTATCGTTTCGTCGACTGGCAAGAAGGCGTGCACATCAAGTTCGAGGCCAATCCCACGTATTGGGGCCCCAAGCCACAGATCCAGGCACTCACCTTCCGGGCACAGCCAGAGACGGCGACCCGGGTCGCGCTCCTCGAAACCGGCGAGGCCGATCTGATCATCGGCGTGTCTCCCGAGTTGATCAGCCGGATCCAGCGGACGGCCGACGTCCGAACCGTCCGGGCCCTGCGCCGCGTCTACTGCTTCTTCAACTGCTTCGTGCCGCCCACCGACAACCCACTTGTGCGGAAGGCCATCAACTACGCCATCGACGTCGACTCCATCGTCAAGAACGTCTTGGGCGGGCATGCGTACCCAGCGAAGGGGATCAACAAACCCGGCTACATCGGGGATGCACCGGAGAAGCTGGTGGGCTACAAGTACGATCCGGAACAGGCCAAGAAACTGCTGACGCAGGCCGGTTACCCCAATGGGATCGACCTCGACTACAACCATCCTATCGGGCGGTGGCTGAATGACAAGGATGTGGCCACGGCCATCGTGGGCATGGCGGCCAAGGTCGGCATCCGGTTTAACCAGAAGGGTGGCGAGTTCAATACTGTCTCGTCGCTCTACACCACGCAGAAAGCCACCGGAATGAACATGTGGTCCGTCGGACCGCTGTGGCTGGACCCGTCGTACGAATGGCAGGTCCCATTCTGGTCCAAGGGCCTGTACAAGTATTCCTACAACGACAAGATGGACGGCCTGCTGGATCGGCTGCGGCACGAGGTCGACCCGGCGAAGCGCGTCCCCATCGCGCAGGAGTTCGAGAAGTACGTGGTGGACGAGTACTGTCCATGGTTGTTCCTGTACGATGAGGAGCACATCTACGGGGTCAACAAGAAGCTGCAGTGGAACCCAACTCCGTACGAGCGGATGCACCTGCAGTTCGCCACGATGACTGCGTAGGGTGCAGGCCGCCGGTGAGGCGATCTCTCTGGCGTGAGTGTTTCCGCGTTAGGCCAGGCGAGCCCTCTGTGACATCTCCGGAGGGCTCGCCTGTGTCGCCGCGGCGGGAACCCCGCTGAATGCCGAAGGGCAAGAGCGCGTCGCCGATTTGTAACGCGGTTTGGCCGTAGCAGGAAGGCATTCCATGTGGCGATACCTCCGGCGGCGTCTTGTTCTCGCCGCGATTACCTACTGGGCGGTGGCCACGGTGGTATTCGGTCTGCTCTATCTGACCGGTGATCCCGTCGCGGTGCTGCTGGCTGGCACGCCCGCCGCCCAGACCGAGCTCGAACAGTTACGACACGAGCTCGGATTCGATCAGCCTGTGCCGATCCAGTACGCGCGTTTCCTCGCGGGAGCGGTGCGCGGCGACCTGGGAAAATCTCTGCGGTCCGGCGAGCCCGCCATGCGACTTGTGCTTCGGCGCGTCGGATTCACCGTTCAGCTGGCGCTCCTGTCCCTGGTCATCGCGTTGACGTTGTCGCTGCCGCTGGGCTTGGTGTCGGCGACGTTCAGGGGGTCGCTGCTGGACCGAATGCTCATGCTGCTCACCATGGTCGGCCAATCGATGCCCATCTTCTGGGTGGGCCTTCTCATGATCCTCGTCTTCGCGGTCGGTCTCCGCTGGCTGCCGGCCGGCGGGGCTGGCGGGATCCAGCACCTGATCCTCCCAGCCGCCACCCTGGCCCTCTACCCCTTGGCGCGCATCACCCGTCTGGTGCGTTCCAGCCTGGTGGACGTGCTGAACCAGGACTACATTCTGGCGGCGAGGGCCCGCGGACTCTGGGAGGCCCTCGTCGTGGGCAAGCACGCCCTCAAGAACGCATCGCTCCCGGTCGTCACCATTGCGGCCTTGCAGTTCGGCTATATGCTGGGCGGCGCGGTGATCACCGAGACGATCTTCGGCTGGCCGGGAATCGGTCACTACACCGTCATGGCGATCCACGAGCGGGATTTCCCCGTGGTCCAGGCCGCCGTCGTTCTGGCCTCTGGGATGTTCATTGCCCTCAACCTCGTGGTGGACCTACTGTACGGCTTTCTCGATCCCAGGATTCGCTACTCATGAGCGGACCGCGAACGCCCAACCCCACGGCGCCCGGTGCGGCGGTGAGAGCGGTGACCGGCCACCGATTATCGCGCGTCCAGAGTGGGGATGTGCTCGTGCTGCTGGCGTTCCTGATCCTGGCCATGATCGTGATCTGTGCCCTGTTTCCGTCGTACCTGGCCCCGCATAAGCCCAACGACCAAGAAATCACTTTGCGCCTCAAGCCTCCCGGATGGATGCTGGGGGGCAACGGGTCGCATCCGCTCGGCACGGATCAACTGGGGCGGGACATCCTTTCGAGGGTTATCTACGGCGCACGAATCTCTCTTATCGTCGCCCTCAGCGCGCTCGTCATCTCCGGGACCATCGGGGTGACCATCGGGCTCCTGGCCGGCTACTACGGTGGGCGAGTGGACGACTGGATCATGCGGATCGCGGATGTCCAACTGTCGATCCCGTACGTCCTGCTTGCGATTGCGATCATCGTGGTCATTGGGACCAGCACCCAAAACGTCGTGCTCGTCCTGGCACTCTACGGATGGGTGGTGTATGCCCGGCTGGCGAGAGGCCAAACCCTCTCCCTACGCGAGCGAGAGTTCATCCAGGCCTATCGAGCCATGGGCGCTCGCGACTGGCGCATCATCCTGCAGCACGTCCTGCCGAATCTTCTGAGTGCCGTGATTGTGGTAGGTTCCCTCGAACTGGCCGGCATTATCACGCTGGAATCGTCGCTGTCGTTCCTCGGGCTGGGAATCCAGCCTCCCACTGTCAGTTGGGGCGTCATGCTGGCGGACGGACGCACCTATCTTCTCGGCGGCGCCTGGTGGGTGGTCACGTTTCCCGGAGTGGCAATCACGCTCACGGTGTTGAGCATCAACGTGGTGGCTGACTGGCTGCGCGATGTATTAGATCCGCGCCTGAAGGTATAGAAGGATGCGCGAGGACATCCTCTTGGACGTCTCCGATCTCCGCGTTGAGTTTCCGACGCTCCAGGGGGCGGTCCGCGCGGCCGACGGTGTCTCTTTCACCGTCTCCCGCGGCGAGATCGTAGGGCTGGTTGGCGAGAGCGGCTGCGGCAAGTCGGTCACCACCCTCGCGCTGATGCGACTGGTCCGACCGCCCGGTCGCATCGCCGCCGGCCGGATTCTGTTCAAGGGACGAGACATCCTGTCCATGTCCGACCGCGAGATCCGGGCTCTGCGGGGAAGCGAGATGGCGATGATCTTCCAGAATCCCATGACGGCCCTCGATCCCGTGTTCACCGTGGGGAACCACATCGCTGAGGTGTTTCGGGCGCATCCTCATCTTCGGACAGGCAATGTCACGACTGCCAGCGTAGAGGTTCTGGAACGGGTGAGGATCCCAGCCCGAAGTCCCAGATCCGCGCCTATCCCCACCAATTCAGCGGTGGCATGGCCCAGCGAGTCATGATCGGCATGGGGTTGGCCGGTCAACCTTCGTTGCTGATCGCCGACGAGCCCACCACGGCCCTCGACGTGAGCGTGCAAGCGCAGATCCTGGATCTGCTCCGAACCATCCGCCAGGAACTGAAAACGGCCATCATTCTTATCACCCACGATCTGGCCATCACGGCGCAGATGTGCGATCGCGTCGTCGTGATGTACGCCGGTCAGGTGATGGAATCGAGTGGGACGCGAGACCTGTTCCGGGCACCGCGCCACCCCTACACCGCGGGACTACTGAACTCGATGCCGCGCCTCGGTCACAAACGGGACAGGCTGGAACAGATCCCTGGTCAACCCCCGGACCTCCGCGCTCTCCCCGTGGGCTGCCGCTTTGCACCTCGGTGTCCGCGAGCCGAGACACGCTGCGGCGCCGAGGAGCCGCTTCTCGTGTCTGCAGGCGGCGGGCGCCAGGTACGGTGCCATTTCCCCCTGGCGGAGGAACCGTGACAGATCTGGTCGCGGCGGAGGATCTGTGCAAGTTCTTCTCCGTTCGCGGGCCGACGGGCCGACGCGCCGTCCTCCACGCGGTTGATCGGGTCAGCCTGACGATCCGCCGCAATGAGATCCTCGCCCTGGTCGGGGAGAGCGGGTGTGGCAAATCCACCCTGGGCCGCGCGATCCTTCACCTGGAGAAACCGACCTCGGGGCGCGTTCTTTTCGATGGACAGGATCTCACAGCATTGCCCGGAGACGCCATGCGGCGTCTTCGCCGCCGCATGCAGATCATCTTCCAGAACCCGCATGGCTCGCTTGACCCACGAGTTGCCATTGGCCAGGCCATCCGTGACCCACTGGATATTCACGGCGTCGGCTCCAAGGCCGAGCGGAGGGAGCGCGTCGCCGAGCTTCTCCGTTTGGTGGGGTTGGACCTCGATCATGCGCGACGCTATCCCCATCAGCTCTCAGGCGGACAGGCCCAGCGAGTGGCCATTGCTCGCGCATTGGCCCTCAACCCCGATTTCATCATCGCCGACGAGCCGGTGTCCTCGCTGGACGTGTCGATCCAGGCGCAGATCCTGAACCTGATGGCGGACCTCAGCGGATCTCTCGGGTTGACGTACCTGTTCATTGCCCACAACCTCGCCGTGGTCGAACACTTCAGCACACGGGTCGCGGTGATGTACCTGGGGCGGATCATGGAGGTGGCGCCGAGTGGCGCGCTCTACGCGAGTCCGCTCCACCCGTACACTCAAGGCTTGCTCGCGTCGGCCCCAGTGGCTGACCCCGATGCCCCGCCACGGCCTCCCGCGCTCGTTGGCGACGTGCCCAGCCCCCTGGACCCGCCGCCGCGCTGCCGTTTCCAGATGCGCTGTCCACAGGCCATGGAGATCTGCGGTCAGGTCGACCCGGACCTCGTCGAGATCGAACCGGACCATTGGGTTGCCTGCCATCTGTACACGAAGAATGGCTAGGCCTTGGTCTGCCCCGGAAGGGGAGCTCTCATGAGGCCCCATGCCTCTTCGGATTCCAGAGTCTCGGAGATGCCTGCCGAATCTTCTGAACCCCGAATTGGGACGCACCGCCGAGGTGGGAGGGCCAGCACGCACGCGCGGGATGATGTCGTTGTCGGTGGAGCGCCCTCGTGGGGCGACGGTCAACGAGCAGGTGGGATGGTAGACTCCTGAGGCCCTTGAACTCCATGCCTGGAAAAAGGAGACGCACATGGCGCTCAGTCCGCTCGGTATCAATGGAGGGGAATACCCGCACTGGCCGGTGGAGAAGATCTGCGAGCTCGCGGCGGCGCTGAAAGCTCGATTCGTGGAGTTGGCCGTGTCGCGGATCGCGCGGGATGGAAACGAGCGAGTTCGCCGCGAACTCGTGGAGCGCGGCCTGGGTATCCACGTCAACTGTGCCACCTCGGAGCTCGCCGCAGCCATGAAGGTCGCCCAGATGATCGAGTCTCCGATCGTTGTTGTGTTCGATGACGCGGTGGAGCGGGCAGACATGAGCCGCGCGGGCAGCCTGGAGGCCTTCCGGCGCATGGTGTGCGAACTCTTGGAGCAGTCCGATTATGCACACATCCGGATCGCGATGGAGAACCAAGTTATTCGCATGACCAGGCAGCCTGAGGATCTCCTGGCTATCGTCCGGGCGGTAGATCATCCCCGGCTCGGCGTCAACTACGACCCCGACAACTACTACAACGCGGGGGTTGAGGGGTTTCCCTATGCCTACGAGCTCGTGAAAGCGCACATCTTCCACATGCATGCGAAGGACTCCGCCCGGTACCTCCCGCAAGTGCACGGGGACCAGAAGCGGGTCCTCCATCGAGCAGGGGGAAACGTAATCTGCGTGCCGTTAGGGACCGGGGCGGTGAACTGGACGGGTCTCGCGGATCGGCTTCGGCAGGACGGGTATGCGGGGCCGATCTCCCTTGAGCCGCACAACCTTCCGGACGAAATGGCGCCCGGCATGGAGAAAGACGCGGCGTTCTTGCGCCGCGTGGGCTTGGTGGCGTGACCACCAGGAGAATGAGTGATAGGACTTTGCTTTTCGGGGTCCGCGCGATGATCGGGGCGCCGGCCGCCCCGCACCCGCGGGATGCGGGGGAGTATCCGACACCCCAGACACGGCTGCCAACGGGAAAGAAGAGAGCGCCGCTGCGAATCGAGGCAGGGCGAACGAAGGCGCAAAGGGGGAGATCCGCAGGGGCCCGGGCAGAAGAGGGGCGACAACAGCTCCAGTTCCTGAGCGCAGCGCGGCTGGCCTATTGGTTGCCACGCGATCTGTCCGGGTTAAGCAATTCTCATTCTGCGTTCATCCCCGTCACATACATCCGCGCTATCCTCCGAGGCGACGCTGGGGGTTGTCCCCGGCAGCACTCACCTGGCCAAAGGAGGATACACAATGTGGCAGATGGGCAAGCAATGGGCAATGGCCCGGAAGGGCGTCATGATCGTTGTGGCAGCCGCGCTCCTGGTGGGGAGCGGGTTAGGCGCGGGGTTGGCCGGTGGAAAACTGACCCCTGCCGGGGCGATCGGCAGCGCGGTCGCGCCTGCGGTCGCGGCGCGGGCCGCGGCTTCGTCTGATCTCGCGGATCTGGTGGAACAGGTAGGGAACAGTGTCGTGAACATCAAGGTCACCAAGGTGGAACGAACCGGCGGTCGAAACTTCATGAGACCAGAAGAGCCTGGACAGAATTCTCCCTTCGGTGACTTCATGGACAAGTTCTTCGAGGGGCAGATGCCGCAGGCGCCCCGGGAGCATCGACAGCAGGGGGCGGGGAGCGGCTTCATCATCAGCAAAGACGGGCACGTCGTGACCAACAACCACGTGGTCGAGGGCGCCACAGAGGTCACAGTGACCCTCGCCAACAAGAAGGAGTATTCGGCCAAGGTCATCGGGCGGGATCCCAAAACGGACATCGCCCTGGTCAAGATCGAGCCCAAAGAGACCCTCACCGTGGCCAGCCTGGGCGACTCGGAGCGGCTGCGGGTCGGTGAGGGGGTCATGGCGGTGGGAAACCCGTTCGGCCTGAGCAATACGGTCACGGCCGGAATCGTCAGCGCCAAGAATCGGGTCATCGGCGCTGGGCCGTATGACGATTTCATCCAGACGGACGCCCCGATCAATCCTGGTAACTCGGGCGGGCCGCTCTTCAACCTGAAGGGCGAGGTGGTCGGGATCAACACGGCCATCATCCCCAACGGCCAGGGGATCGGCTTCGCAGTGGCCGTGAACATGGTCAAGGCGATCCTGCCCCAACTGGAGAGCAAGGGTGCGGTGACTCGCGGCTATCTGGGTGTGAACATCCAGCCCCTCACCCCGGAGCTGACGAAGAGCTTGAACCTCAAGGAGGCCAAGGGTGCCCTGGTGGCGGACGTGACCAAGGGCGGCCCGGCTGAGGCGGCCGGCATCAAGCGCGGCGACGTGATCGTGAGTTTCGACGGTAAGGGCGTGACGGAGGTGGGGAACCTGCCGGCCCTCGTGGCGGAGACGCCGGTTGACAAGTCGGTCCCCGTGAAAATCGTGCGCAATGGCTCCGACCAGACCCTGTCCGTGAAGGTCGGGCGGATGCCGGGGGAGCGCGCCGAGACCGAGAAGGGCAGCCAGGCAGAGCCGGCCCAGGGCAAGTGGGGCCTGGCGCTCCGCGACCTGGACGCCCGGACGGCGCAGCGAGCCGGCGTGGCCGCCGGTGAAGGCGTGCTGGTGGCAGGCGTGAAGCCCGACAGCCCGGCCGAACGGGCCGGCCTTCGGGCGGGTGATGTCATCCTCGAGGTGAACCGCCACAAGGTGACCTCCGTTACCGAGGCGCAGGCCCTGGCGCAGAAGGCGGAGGGCGGATCCCTCCTCGTGCTCCTCAAGCGCGGAGAGGCCAGCCTGTTTGCCGCCCTGGAGCAGAAGTAGGCGGCACCGACTGGGTGCGGGGTCGCGTTGCCGGTTACCGCGACGCGGCCCCGCACTGCAGAAGAGCCCGGATGGAAGCCATCCTCGAATCCCGTGAAGTCATGCCTCCCCAGATCCCTTACCGTCGGACGATCTCCTCCTCACTTCGGTCTCCCGTCCTGCGCTACCAACTCCGCACGTGAGCGCCTTTTTGGCCTGGAATCGGTTCCTGATCTCCGGCATCGGATCCGACAGGCGCCCCCACGCGCCCCTGCGCGTCGCGGCTCCGCACGAGCTGCAGTGCGACCTTCGCTTGCGCTTCCAGCGCCCCTTGTGGAGGGTGTGCAATCGCGGCTGGATTGGGGCCCTGTCGGGCACGGCCGGCTTCTGGCCGTCCGGCCCTGCTGAGGAGAAAGGCGTCACGCCGTGAGTGTCCTCACGGTTGTCATGACCCTGGTCATGCTCCTCTCGGCAGTGGGGTTCGTGGTGGGCGGATTGGTCCTGGCCGACGGAATTCTGCGTCGGCCCACAGGATTCCGCCGGCCAGCGTCGCCCTTCGGCGCAATCCCAGTGAACCCGGGTTGCCGAAGGCCCGGGAGCGACCGAAAAGGGGATTGACGATGGGGTGGCCCAGGCTCGCCGCCCTAATGTTTGGACTGGCCCTGCTGGCTGGGGAGGCTTGGACCATCGTCGGCGCCGACACCGACGGCATCTGGGTTCAGACGTTGTGGAAGGATAAGGTCGAGCTCACCAACATCGAGGCTGCCAAGGAGTGCCAGACGAAGAACCCGCCATAGTGTGATGCCGGCTCATGCGCTTACGAGTTGCCCATCCTGCACTGTGGCAGGATGATCCTCTCGGCGCGCCGGGCCCTGTGTCTCGTCGGCGTCCTCGCGAAACGCGGTGGCGGCGTCAGCCGCCACCGGCCAGCACGCGTCGTCCTCGATAGACCGGGTCTCGGGGCGGAGCGTGAGCCGCCGCCGGTGGTATTTCGCCACAGCCTCCCGGTGGGCAATCGAGATCAGGGTGATGCCGGGAAACCGATTCCGGACCAGCGCGTAGAGCGCCTGCTCGGTGTCCTCGTCCAGCGCCGACGTGGCCTCGTCCAGGAAGAGCCAGTCGGGCCGATACAGGAAGACCCGCGCGAAGCCGATCCGCTGCTGTTCACCGCCCGACAGTTCGAGCGACCAATTGGCCTGCTCGTCCAGACGATCGAGCAGGTGCGGCAACCGGGAGTCGATGAGCGCCTGCCGAAGCTCGGCGTCGGTGTGCCCTTCCGGCCGATCCGGATAGCTGAGCGCCTCGCGCAAGGGAGCGATCGGCAGGTAGGGCCGCTGCGGCAGAAACAACACCCGCCGGCCTTCCGGGAACGCCACTGTCCCGGCGCCGTACGGCCAGATTCCGGCGAGCGCCCGGAACAGCGTGCTCTTGCCGGAGCCCGAGGGGCCGCTGACCAACACACGATCCCCGGCGTCTATCTGTAAGGATGCATCGTCGAGGATGCTCCGACCATCGGGTAGGCGAAGATTCAGACCGTCGACGACCAGATCGGGAACCGGGGACGGGCGCATCCGGATCGCCGCCGCGGAGGTCGGAAGCGCTTTGGCGCGGGCCAGTGCCTCGCCGAACCCGATCAGGCGGTTGACGCTCGCCGTCCACTGGGCGATACGGGGGTACGCGTCGACAAACCAGCTCAGCGACGACTGGACGCGCCCAAAGGCAAGAGAGGTCTGCGTCAGCCCGCCGAGGGAGATCGCGCCCGAGAAATAGCGCGGCGCTGCAACGAGGATCGGGAAGATCACCGCCAGCTGGCCGTATCCGGCCGTGAAGAAGGTCAGCCGCTTCTGCGCCTTCATCAAGCGCCACCAGGTTCGCCAGATGTGGCCGAACGACGCCTTCAAGTGTTCCTGCTCATCCGATTCCCCGCCATAGAGCGCGACGCTCTCGGCGTTCTCACGGATGCGGATCATGCGAAAGCGGAACTCGGCGTCGTAGCGCTGCAGGTCGAAGTTGATCCCGATCAGCGATCGGCCGACGAAGTGGGTGGCAAGCGTCCCCAGGGCCGCATACAGGATGGCCACCCACACCATATAGCCGGGGATCGCCAGGTCATAGCCCGCAACGTGCAGGCGGAGCGCTCCGGACAGGGTCCACAGCATCAGCAGGAACGACCCGAGGGTGGCGACGGCGTTGATCAGGCCGGTCAAAAGATCCAGGCTGAGGTTGGCGACGATCCCGATGTCGTCCTGGATGCGCTGCTCCGGGTTCTCGACGCCCGACTGGCCGAGCTGCAGCAGGTAGTAGGACCGATCGGTGAGCCAGTCACGGCAGTACTGTCCGGTGAGCCAGCGCCGCCAGCGAATCTGCAGCAGCTGGTTGAGGTAGAGCGCGAAGACCGCTGCCAGGATGTAGAGAGCCGCCAGCCCGCCGAACCGAACCAGCAGGGCGAGGAATGCGGAATAGTCCTTCCCTTGGAGCGCATCAAAGAACTGCCGATTCCAGAGCGCGAGCAGCACCGACAGGAAGACGCCGGCGAGGTTGAGGCCAACGACCAGGGCCAGCAGGCCCCGCGCCCCCCAGCGTTCCTCGGAGAACCAGTAGGGGCGGAGAAGCGCCCAAAGTGTGGTGAGGGAGACTCGTTGTGGGGGGGGTGGTTGGAGCGACGATACACCAGGGGCGCAGTTCATTAATGCTCTCCTTGCGATCGGATTGCACTCGGGTCTTCGGCTAGCTTCGGTCGCTCACTTGAATCAGTGCCATCAAGAAGATGCCGAGATTCGCACCGAGCACCACCGCAACAACCAGGGACACCACCCACAACCACGACATGCGGTCCTCCTTTCGCATGCGAAGAGGCCTCCCGATCTTGCTGAGCACTCCGGCAGGAACCGTGCGGCGGGAGACCTGCTCCCTCCCCTGGCTGGCCGCCCCGCGGGGGCAAGGGAGGTTCCGCAGGGCACTCGGGGCCCGGACCCCGGGCGCCCTGCGGAGCAAACCGATGGTGCTCAGCCGTTGTCAAAAAAATAACTTGACCCGAGAAATTCCCGAAACGGCATAAGGAGCCGTAACGAAATCACAAAAGAAGGCCAAGCTATTTCGTAACGGCTCCTAAGCTTTGGCGATCGTCTTGGCGATGAACTTCCCGCCCATCTCTTCGTAGGTGATCTTGATCTTGTCACCCGCCTTGAGTTGGCCCAGCGTGGTGAGCATCGCCTCGTCCACGCTAAGCGTCATCTGGGAGGCCTTCTGGTCCACGACGTGCTTCACGATGACGATCTTGGCGGTCTTGTCGATGGAGACAAACTCGCCAGTGATGTCCTTCGCCGCGGCGGGCTTGGCCGGGGCCTGCGCAGCCGGAGCGGGCGCCGGGGTTGCCTGCGGCGTCGCCGGCTTCGGGGTCTGGGCAAAGCTCGAGCCCGCGAAGACCGCAACGGCAGCCAGGCCGGCCATGAGCGATGTGAACGTCTTCATTGTCGTTCCTCCTGAAAAGAGTTGTTGGGTTGCGAGATGTGTTCGGGTCCGGGGCCCGTCACTCTCTGGCCCGCACTGTACTGTGCGGGGATGAGAGGGCCATGAAAGTGGGATGAGAATCTCCTAAGCCGGACTCTCTGCGAGGATACAGGCGACAGGTGGGAGGATGAGCGTGTCCCCGACGGCGAGCAACGAGACAACGGTCGTGCAATTCGGTGGCGGGTCGTATTAGGTGACGCCCTTAACTTGATTGAGTGATCAGAGAGTCCGCAACCCCGACGCTAAGCCGTTGTTAAAGAATAACTTGACCGGAGAAATTCGGGAACGGCATAAGGAGCCGTAACGAAATTGAAAAAAATGGACCAGTAATTTCGTAACGGCTCCTAACCACTGCCAAGCACATCTGCCGCGCTCAGGGGCTTCCTGTTTCTTCGGTCCCAGTCAGCTCGGCCACCACCCGGAGGAGCTCCGCCATGCGGACGGGCTTCCCGAGCACCCGGTCGATGGCTGAGCGGTCATCCGCCGACAGCGTTGGCGTATCCCCCCAGCCCGTCAGGAGCACCACGGGCAGCCGCGGGTGGGCGGCCTTCACGCGTCGGGCGAGCTCCACCCCGGACATCTCCGGCATCCCCAGGTCGGTCAGCACGAGGTCTGGCAGCGCGTCGGCCAGGTACGCGAGCCCGGCGGGTCCGCTCTCCGCCACCTGGACGGTCTGTCCGCCGGCCCGCAGGAGGGCAGCCATCGTATGGCGCACTGCCGCCTCATCGTCTATCAGCAGGATGCGCCGGGCCGGCCGGTGGACGGGCGGGCGATCCGGGGCCGTCCCTGGGGGGGTGGTGGACGCCGCCTGAAACTGCAGGGTGATCGTGGTCCCCTCCCCGGGCCGGGAGGCCACCGTGACGCGCCCGCCGTGGCGCTCCATGATCCCGTAGACCACGGAGAGGCCGAGCCCGGTACCTTTGACCCCCTTGGTGGTGAAGAAGGGTTCGAAGACCTTCTGGCGGACTGCCTCCGGCATCCCGACCCCGGTGTCCGCCACATGCAGGCACACCTCGTCCGCGGTCGCCGTGCCGGTGACGGTCAACGCCCCGCCCTCGGGCATCGCATCCACGGCATTGAAGATCACGTTCGTGAGCGCCTCGCGGATCTCGGGCGCGTGGCCCAAGATCGGCGGCAGCCCGCCCAGGGCAACGCGGATCTGGATAGTGTGGCCCCGGCGCTGGACGTCGTCCTTCCAACGGGGCGCCGTGATGTCCAGGGCCTCCTGGACCACGGGAGGCAGCGCGAGCGCGACCAGCGGCGAGCTGGCCCGCTGGCGGGCGAAGTCCTGGAGCCGGCGGACGACCTGGGCCCCATCGGCGGCAGCGGTCTCCAGGGTGCGAAGATTCTCCTGGAGGTCGAGGGGCACGTCGCCCAACTTGACCAGCTCCACCTGACCCAGGATCGCCGCCAACACGTTATTCAGATCGTGCGCGATCCCCGCCGCCATCTGGCCGAGCCCGCGGAGCTTCTCGGAGCGGACGAGCTCCGCCTGGGCCGCCTGCAGGCGCGCGTACGAATCGTGCAGCTCCGCGAAGAGGCGGGCGTTCTCGATGGCGATGGCCGCCTGAGCGGCAAACGAGGTGAGGTAGGCCAACTCGGCCGGGCTGAACGCTTTGGGGGTCGTGGTGTTAAAGGTGAGCACCCCCAGGATCTCGGTCCCGCGCGTGATGGGCAAGCCAAGATAAGCCTGCATGCCGAGGGAGCGGTCCCGTGCGGCCTTGAGGTTCCGCGGGTCCTCGGCACACTGCGCGACGTACAGGGGCTCGCCGGATCGGACCACGTGGGCGGAGAGTCCCCGGTCGAGGGAGAGCGTCTCACCCGGGCGGTGCGCCGTCCCGCGGGCCGCGCCGACGCGGAGGACGCCGGCGGGCCGGTCGAGCAACAAGATCTTGACGTGCGGGGCCCCGGAGATGCGGTGCGCCTCGGCCACAATCCGGTCCAGGATTGTCTGGAGATCCAGGCCGGACATGACGGAGCGCGTCGCGGCGAGGAGCGTCTCCAGTTCGGCCCCCCGCCGCACGGCGGCCTCGTGGAGCCTCGCGTTTTCGATGGCAATCGCGGCCTGCGTGGCGAAGAGGCGGAGGAGCTCCTGGTCCTGCGAGGTGAAACTGCTGCCCGAGTTCCCTCTGACTCGACCGTGAGGACGCCGATGAGCCGGTCCCGGTACAAGAGCGGTTCTCCGATGGCAGCGGTGATCTGCATTCGCGCGAGAGTGCCAGCATGGCGAAGGGCCGCGTTGGGTAATCGTTGGCGATGACCCTGGCCGTCTGCGGCGATTTCCCCACGATCCCCTCCCCTAGGCCGGAGCGCATGTCCCGGCGCCACTCCCCATCCCGTGCCAGGCACCGGGGACGACGAGGCCTGCTCCGCTTCTCCACAGTAAGACCGTTCCGCGGCAGCGCCGACGAGGTGGGTGGCCCGCGCAATGATGAGCTGCAGGAGCGGCGTGAGGTCGAGCTCGCGGGTAATCTCCTCGCTCACGGCCCGGACCGCCTCGAGATGGCGGTTCCGCTGGCCGAGAACGGCCTCCGCCTGCTTGCGGGCCGTGATGTCCCGGATGACGCTCAGGAGCACGAGCTCCCCGCCCACGCTCGAGCCGCGGGAGCTCACCTCCACCGGGAAGGTGCTGCCGTCCCGGCGGCGGTGCACGGTTTCGAAGAGGAGGCCCTCGGCTCTCGCCTGGGCCAGCTGGGCGGCGGTCAGGGCGTGAGTCTCGGGCGCCCGGAGATCGTGGATGGTGAGGGTCAGCAAGTGCTCCCGGGCATAGCCGTAGGCCGCCACGGCGGCCCGGTTCGCGTCGACGATCCGCTCGTCTTTGCCCACGAAGAGCATGATGTCGCGCGCCTCGTCGGCCACCAGGCGAAACCGCTGCAAGGCCGCCTCGACCCGTGCCCGGTCGGCCAGCTCGCGCTGGGCCGCGTCGTAGAGCTGGGCGTTCTCCAGGGCGATGGCGGCCTGGTCGGCGAAGGCGCGCAGGTAGGCGATCTCGTCCGACGCATAGCTCCGCGGAGCGGGCGTATTGAAGACCAGGACGCCGAAGAGCCGGCCCGGGCGCTTCACCGGCAGCCCCAGGTAGGAGACAACGCCGTAGGGGTCGATATGGGCTGGGTAAAAGGTGCGCGGGTCGTCCCGCGTATCGGCGACCGCCAGCGGCTCCCCGGTGATCGCCACCTGCCCGGAGAGGCTGCGGCCCACCGGAATGGCCAGGCCCCCGTCCACGTCCAGCGGGAAGCCCACGCTCACCCGGCCGCGAAGGAGTTGAGACTCTCCCTCCAGGAGGAACAGTCGGACGATGGGCGCGGCGGAAATCGCGGCGGCCTGCTGGACGATCGCCTCCAGAACGCGCGTCAGGTCCAGCGAGGACCCGACCGCCTGATTGGCGCGGAGGAGCGCCGTGAGTCGGGCATCGGCCTGGTCCCAGTCCGTCATGGGCATCACTCTCGAAGCGCGCGGGGGGGTCCCGTTGAACGACACCGAGCGAATCTTCGTCTCTACAGCGCCTTCCGGTACAGCTCCACGATCTCCTCCACCGTGGGGAGGCGGGGATTGTTCCCGGGGCTGCCGCTGGCGAGGGCGTCCTTGGCCATCGTGGGGGCGAGGGCCATCAGCTTGTCGGGGTCGATGCCGAGCCCCGTGAGGCCGGGGATCTGGAGGTCCTGGCAGAGGGAGCGCACCTCGGCCACCGCGCGCTCCGCGGCCTGTTTCTCGGTGAGGCCGGCCGTGTCCACGCCAAGAGCACGCGCGATGTCGGCGAAACGTCCCCGTGCCTCCGACATGCTCCAGGCCATGACGTGCGGGAGGAGCACGGCATTCGAGATGCCGTGGGCCGCGTGGAAGTAGGCGCCGATCGGCCGCGCCATCCCGTGGACCAGGGCGACCGAGGCGTTGGAGAAGGCCATCCCGGCCTCCAGCGAGGCGATGTGCATGGGAATTCGGGCGGCGAGGTCCTTCCCGTTCTTGAACGCCGCGCGAATGGATTGGCCGATCTGCTTGATCGCCGAGAGGGCCAAGACGTCCGAGAGGGCGGTGGCCCGCACCGAGATGTACGCCTCGATGGCGTGGGTCAGGGCATCCAGGCCGGTGGAGGCCGTCACGAGCGGCGGGCAGGTGACGGTGAGGAGCGGATCGTCGATCGCCACCTCGGGGATCAGATGGGGGTCGGCGATGAGCATCTTGACGCTGGTCGCGGGGTCGGTGATGATCGCAAAACGCGTCACCTCGCTTCCCGTCCCCGCGGTCGTGTTGACGACCACCAGGGGAAGCTTGGGCTTCTTGACCTTGCCCGCGCCCAGATAATCCGCAATGACGCCGTCGTTGGTGGCCATGACGGCGACGGCCTTGGCGGTGTCGATCACGCTCCCACCCCCGACGGCCACCACAGTGTCCGCCCGGGCCTTCCGGAGAAGGCTCAGGCCCTGCTCCACCTCGGTGGTCGTCGGCTCGCCCGGGATGTCGCTGAACACGCCTCGCAATAAACCGGCCTGGGACAACTGCTCGATCACCTTCCCCGCCGTCGGCGTGGCGCGCACGTTGGCGTCGGTGACGACCAGGACATTGCCCGCGCCGACCCGCGCCGCCTCGGCCGCCACTCGCTCATGGCTCCCGACGCCGACGTGGATCGTCCCTGGCACCCGGAACTCGAACGGCTTCTCCCCGCTGTTTGGCATCGCGTGTTCCCCCGTCTGACCCGTTACCGGGATCGGTCTGGCGTTCCTGGCCGGCGGCTGCGCTGTGCTACACGGCCTCGATCGTGGAGGGCGGTTTGGATGCAATGTTATAGGTCACCGAGACGACCCCGTCGACTTCGGCGGTGAGGCGTTGTGCCAGCTTCTGCAACTTGGGCCAGGTAAGCGGTGTCGGGGTGGCGATGACCGCGTCGGTGCTCTCCCAGCAGCGGACCTCGATCTGGTGGCCGAATTCCCGCTTGCCCCGGCGGATCCCGGTCACCCGGTCCTCATGGAGGATCGCCAGGCACTGGAAGGCGCCGGAGCGCCGCAGTTCGTCCTCGACGATCGCGGTGGCCGCGCGGACCGTGGCAATCCGCTCGGGGGTGACCTCGCCGATCACCCGGGCGGCGAGGGCCGGGCCGGGGAAGGGCGGACGATGGTAGATCGCCTTGGGCAGACCCAAGGCTTTTCCGACCGCGCGGACACCCGTCTTGCGAAGCTCGATGACGGGTTCCAACACCTGGTAGCCGTACACTTTCTTGGTATCGATTCCGAGTTGAGCCAGGACGTTGTGCTGTCGCTTGATGCCGGCCATGGTCTCCTCCACGTCGGTGTAGATCGTCCCCTGGAGGAGATGTTTCGCTCCGCTCTTTTTGACCAGCGGGCCGAAGACCGTCTTGTAGAAGGTCTGGGTGATGGCCTCGCGCTTCGCCTCCGGGTCGGTGATCCCCTTCAGGGCCTTGAAGAACTGCGCCTTGGCGTCCACCAGTTGCACGCGGACGCCGAGCCGCTTGAAGGCCGCCACAATGGTTTGAGGTTCACCGGCCCGCATGATCCCATTCTCGATGAAGTAGGCCGTGAGGCGCGAGCCGAGCGCCCGATGGGCGAGCATCGTCACCACCGAGGAATCCACGCCGCCGGAGAGGGCCACCACGGCGGTCCCTCCGCCCACCGCGGCCCGGATGCATTCAACCTGCACCATGATGAACGCCCGCGGGTCGAGGTCCTTGAGCTTGATCTCTTGAGTCTCCATCATGTCTCCTCCGGTTGGGCGGGCACGGCGGTCGCCCGCGGTGGCGAGGGTCAGAAGGGCCGTCCACATCGTGAGGGCGGGGAGAATGGCGGCCCGTGAGACCATTCCTGGCGCTGGCCCTGCGACCCGACCCGCGGCGCTTCACGGTGTCCGGCGAATGCCCGTGAGCCTACCACCGCTGGGGTGCCTGTCAAGGACGTTCGCAGCGCTCCGCGACCCGGAAACGGGGGTGCGAGGAGCCAAGGCGAGACGCAGTGGAAAACGTGGGAGCCGCCACGGGGTGATGCATCTTGACAGGACCGAGGCCCGCCCATAGTCTGGCGCCTGTCGCCCGTCAGGCACCGCGACCACCCTACCCGACAAGGAGGCCCGTCCATGCGTATCACGGGGATCGAGGCTCGACTCTACCGCATCCCGCCGACCGTGCAGATCCAGGATTCGATCCAGCGCATCTCGCACTGGGAATTCGTCGTGACCACCGTCACCACCGACGCCGGGATCACGGGGACAGGTTTTGCATACACGCTCGGCATCGGCGGGACGGCCGTCCGGGAACTCGTCGGCACCTATCTCGCCCCGCTCGTCCTCGGGGCCGACCCCGTGGACTTGGAGCGGATCTGGACGCGCTGCTGGTGGGAGCTGCACGCGCTCGGCTCGGGCGGCATGACGCGCTTCGCCCTGGCGACGATCGACATCGCCCTCTGGGACATCCTCGCCCAGAAGGCCGGGGTGCCATTGTCCCGGCTGCTCGGCGGGTTCCGGGATCGCATCCCCGCCTACGGGAGCGGCATCAACGCCCACCTCGACGGCGAGCCGTTGCTCGACCAGATGCGAGGGTTCCTGGCGCAGGGCTACCGCGCCGTGAAGATGAAGGTGGGTCGGGACGATCCGCACGAGGACGTGGCGCGGGTCGCCGCGGTGCGCCGACTGATCGGGCCCGGTGTCCGGCTGATGCTGGACGCCAACCAGAAGTGGACGGCGGCCGACGCGGTCCGGCGGGTGGGCCTGCTGAAACCCTTCGATCCCTGCTGGATCGAGGAGCCGCTGCTCGCCGACGATCGAGCCGGCCACGCGCACGTCCGACAGGAAGCGGGCGTGCCGGTCGCCGTGGGCGAGACGCTCTACACCCGGTACGAGTTCGCCGATTACATCCGGGCGGGGGCGGTGGACGTGGTCCAGGCGGACGTCCCGCGGGTGGGCGGGTTCACGGAATGGCTCAAGATCGCGAAGCTGGCGGAGAGCTTCAACCTGCCGGTGGCGCCCCACTTCATGATGGAGCTCTCGGTCCACGCGCTCTGCGCCGTCCCGAACGGGTTGATCCTGGAGGATCTTCAGGGCGGGTCGCTCACCGACCTCGGCGTCCTGGCCGAGCCGATCCGGGTCGTCAAGGGCGAGATCGGGCCTCCCGCCCGCCCGGGCCATGGGATTGTCTTCGACCCGCCGGCGCTCGCCCGGTACGAGGTGACCGGGAAGGTCACGGGGATCACGCCGACGCGCACCTGATTCGAGGCCTCATGCCAGCTCGGCCTGCAGGAAGGCCATGGTTTCGGGCATGGCGAAGAGATTGTTGTGGTGGACGCCGCGTTTCCGGACCACCTGGCCCACCCCCCGGCCCTCGGGGTTGAAGAGCAGGACGCGCTGGACCACCCGGCTGGCGGTGTCCAGGGTGTAATCCGGCTCGGCGTCCACGGACCAGACGCTGCCCGTGTCCACAACCAGGTCGTTGGGGTGCCCGTAGAACGCATCCGCGCCCGCGTCGCCCGCCTGCGCCAGAAGATGCTTGGGGTCGAAGCCGCCCGGCTCGGGCTCGAAGCTGGCGGCGACGGCGCCGTAGCTCACTCCCTGGGGCAGTGTCGTCGGCCCCTGGATGCGACCGAGGAAGTCGTCGGGCCCCACGGCGCTGGGGTTCTGCGCCTGGAGGCCGGGGATGCGGCCCTCGGCCTTGGTGATGAGAAGCCGCGCCAAGAGGCCGCTCAGCTTGGCGAACGGGGCGCTGATGGGGGCAAGATTGATGAGGATGTCCGCCGCCGCGCCCCAGCTCTTCGGGTTGGCCAGATTGGTGCCCGCATTGGGCGTGCCGACGAAGATCACGCGGCGGACCGCCTCGCCATGGTCCAGCAGCTCCACGAAGGCGCGGGCCACCAGGCCGCCCCGGCTGTGGGTGATGATGTCCAGGCGATGCCCGGCGCGCAGGGCGGGATCGAGAAGGTTCCAGAGGAGCGTGGCGTTGTCCTCCGGGGCGAGCGACAACGTCCAGTGGTCGAAACCAAGGACGGCGCGGTAGGTGCGGCCGGCCCAGGCCAGGAATCCCGGCGAGAAGTCGGCCACCGGGACGCTGGTCTGGCTGAAGGTGCCGTGGATGAAGAGCAGGACTCGATCCGTCTGGCCCGGCTGCGCGGCGCCCTGGAGCCACGACCACGGCGGGGGTCCGAGCGGCGCGCCCTTGCGGTCGGAGCCGATCCGGAGGAGACGCTGCTCGGGGACGGTGTCCTGATCGTACTGTCGGGCCAGGGCGGTGATCAGGCTCTGCGTTCTTCCGGTGACCGTTCCCACGGCCCAGGTTCCCACGACGCGAAGGACATCCAGGAGACCGCGGTCTCCTGCGGCTGCCCCGTCGGATAGCTTGGCCCCGATCCCGAGCGGGCGCACCTCGTCGCCCGAGAGGGCCTGCCAGAAGCGCACCCCGTTCTTTTCGACCAACTGCAGAGCCACCTCGCCCGCCGGGAGGCCGGGCGCACCGCGCGTCCCATCGGTCCGCAGGCTCCGCATCCCCGGGCCCGCCACCAATGCCCGGACCTGCTCTTCCGAGGTCCGGGAGGCGGGCGCCGCCTGTGTCGGCTTGGCCGGCTGGGCGGACCCCGACCACAGGCTTCGCAGCAGCTGCTGGGTCGGATCCCCGTAGAGGACGAAACTGGCCCAGGTGAGCTGCCGAGCATCTCCGCCACTCTTGCCCCCGCGAGCACGGACCTTCGCCCGGCGCAACGCCTCCCCGACGCTGGTGCGATACAAGACCAGCTCCCGGTAGAACTCGGCGGCGAGGTCGGCCGCCAAGACATCCTGCACCGGCCAGAGTGGAGCGATATACGCCGCCACGCCCTGGTTGATGCAGGCGGTGGCCAGGCCGAAGACGTCCCCCTGGTAGCGGCTGGCCGGCGTCCCGGCGTCCATCCCGGCCTCGCAGGCGTTGGCGAAGATGAGCCAGGGCGGCTCCTCCAGTCCTGCCAAGGTGTTCCGGATCTCTCGCGCCCAGAGCTCCCCGTCGGAGAGCAGCCAGGCGCTCGTCTCGGGGTCGCCCCTCCGGAAGACGCCGTGGCCGGCGAAGTGGATGATGTGATAGCCGTCGCGTAACCGCTCGCGCATCTCGGTCACGCTGAGGGCTTCGCCCACCACCGCCTCGACCTGCAGCGGCGGGAGGCCGGCCAATTCATCCCGCAGTCGCTCGAACTCTTGGACGACTCGCTGGGCCTCGGCGCGCGCCGCGGGGAGCTGTGGGGGGACCGGCCGCTTCTGGCGGCGGAGGTCATCCAGGAAGGCGGGGGAAAAGGCGGGGTCGCCGATGACCAGGACGCGAATCGCCGGCGCCGTCCGACGCCGCGCCTGCCGCAGGGTCGGTGCGTTCATGAACACCTGGCGGCCCAGGGCGTAGCGGAGCCCGAGCAGCTCCTCCCCGTCATGCAACAGCTCCCACGGGTGGCGCATCAGTTCCGCCGCGATCTGGAGGCGAAGGTGCGGCGCGCTGTGATCTCCCGCCGCCTCGTCGGACTCCCCGGCCTCGCACAAGGGTACCGGGGCCGCGGCGGTATGGAGCCGCGCCCCCACATCGGACATGAGGTCTTCCCAGAGGGTTCGTCCGAGGGACACGATCTGCGGGAGGGCCTCCGCGTCGGCGGTGGGGTCGTTCAGGACGCGTTCCAGCCGGGAGAGGACCGTGTCAAAGGTGCGCTGGTTCACGCGGCAGGTGCTCTCGGCAACGGTCGCGCCGGCGTCTGTTCCTTCCAGGCGCAGCCGGTACAGGCGTTGGGCCTCCACGCGTGCGGGTGCGGCCTCGGCCTGGACCAGATCGTCGCGCCGCTCCAGGGAGAGGGTGAAGCAGGGCGGGGACTCCAGGGCACGAAACTGCGTCTTCAGGCTCTCCATGACGGAATCCGGCCCCAGCATCAGGCCGATCAACTCCTGTCGGGTGGCGCCGCCGGTGTCCGCCATGAGGGCGCTCACCAGCCGCCACAGGGCCCGGGGGTGATCCTCGATCAGATTCATCCCGCCGAGGAGCGCGGCCCAGTGGACCTTGCGCGCGAACCGAAGGTCGAGGTAGTTCGACCCGGCCAGGTTCTTGGCGAAATGGATCGAGACCCCATGAAGTGGCTGTTCTGTCAGCGATTCGTTGGCCAGGACGAGCGGCGGGCCGCCCCCCTCGCCCCGGATCACCGCGAGCGTCCGGGTAATGAGGTCCGCCAGGGCGGCCGCCCGTGCCTTCTCGCCGAAGGCGTTGGAGGCCCTGGCGTGCCGGCGGCGGAGCATCCGCTCGGCCAGCGTGAGGATCTCGATCAGGTCCACGTTGTGGGGCTGCTCGATCCCCTGGGACTGCCGGCGCGTGTCCTGCAGCGCGCCGAGGACCGCCTTGTCGCCCAGACACTGCATCATCCCCAGCGTGAGGGTATCCAGGGAGCGGGCCACCTGGTCCAGTGCCCGCAGGTTGATGGCCGAGAGGGCGATCCGTGGCGGAGCCTTTTGCTGCCGGTAGGCGGCGATCGTTTCGGAGACCAGGAGCCGCGCCAGGCTCTCGGCGTCGGTGGGATGCCGCCGCCGCCAGGCATTCAAGAGGCGCTGGTACGGCCACCCCTCGCCGGGAAGGAAGGTCTGCGACGCCACCAGGACGTCGGCCAGGCCTTCGAGCTGGTAGGCCACCTCCAAGAAGGCGTGGGAGCAAGAATCCAGGCCGACGACGTCCACCCGCTTCCGCCGGGCGCGCCGAAGGGATTCCTGGAAGAGATGGCGCAGCTCGGCTGCGTTCAGGGCGTCCTTGGAGGTCTCATCGGGGAAGAGGGTGAACAGCTCCTGCTGGGTTGGGTCTGCGCCCCCGCCCTCCGCGGGCATGGTGGGAAGGCCGGGACCGGACAGGATCACCGCCAGGCGGGTGGACGGACACTCACGCATCCCCCAGGTAAGGAAGTCGATGGCGGCGTTCGGGTCGCCGGTGTTGACGTTGCCCAGCGTGCGGTCGGGCGCCGGCGCCCGCCGTTGTCCCCGCTCGGGGAACAGATAACGGGCCGCCCCGGTGGGTCGGTCGAGCTGGAGAGCGATATGCGTGTCCGGCGAGGCGCCCGCCGCACAGATTTCCCGAAAGTCGTCCTCAACGCACGACGCCAGGTAGTTGTCCCCACAGAGGTAGAACAGACAGGTCCATGGTTTCTTGATGCGCGGCATGGCGGCCCTCCCGCGGAGACGTGGCCGGAGCCACGTGGATGCGACGCCCAGGAGCGGCGTCCTGCAGGGGCGCCCCCGGACGGGCTGCCGTCCGGGGGCCGGATCGCGTCACGCCAGGGGCGACAGGAAGGGACGATCAAGATTCGGAGCGCGGCCTTCAAGCTGGGGGACCTGCGAGAACCCGCCCTTCTTGAGGCGTTTCACGGTGCCGGCGTGGAGTTCGCGATACGTGAGTTTGCCGCGGGCCGCCTTGATCGCGGCGACCAGGTTGTAGGTGAGGGCGCCGTTGAACGAGCCGCCGATCTCCGCGTCGGCCGAGGTCTGCGTGTCGCGGCAGCCCGTGACGAGCACCTCCGGGATGTTCACGGCTACGATGTCCTTCTTCCGGCGCGCGGGCGTGGACCGGCGCAGACTCCCCTTCACCTTGCCCCTGAGATTCCGGCCGGATTCCGTGGCCATCAAATCCCACGGGTTTGGCAGGTAGCGGGGGATGACCGGCGCGTCCGGGGGCAGGATGGCACGGGTGTTGGTGCCCGAGTGGCAACAGTCCATGATGACCGTGAAGTTCACGCCGGCCGGCAACCGGTCAAACGTTGTGCGCAGCCAATCGTCGAGAAGCGGGTCCTTCCAGTCGAGGTCGGTGGGGCAGAGGATCTCGTCACGCCGGTCGGCCTCGTCGCCGTTCTTGTCGGGGACGTTGGCGCCGTGGCCGGAGTAGTGCAAGAGCAGGACGTCCCCCTTCTTGGCGCCCTTCACCAGTGCCGCGATGGCGTCCCGCATCGCCTTGGTGGTGGCAGCGTAATCCGTGAGGGTCTTGATGTCCTTTCCGGCGAAGCCGCAGTATGTGGTGAGAACGGTCCGCAGGTTCTTCACGTCGTTAACGCAGCCGCGCAGATCAGCGCCGGGGATCCTGTACCGGTTGATGCCAACGAGCAACGCCTTCTTTGCCATGCTGTTCCCCCTCCTTGGTGATGACCGGACGGCGCCGGTCAGGCTCAGGGCGCCCGGAACGGCTCGGGCGCCCGATGGAACGCGGGAACGGCTCCCGCGCCCATCCTGCGGGCGGACTCAGCCCGCGCGGACCTCAGCCATCGCGTCATAGATCTTTCGGGAATCCCCCAGCGGCGCCCACTTCAGGATCTCCATGCCGTCCGACACGTAGTCGGGATGCCGCATGCCCAGGAGGACCGTGCTCACGCCCGGGGTGCTGGCCAGGACCCAGAGCGATTTCCGGGACAAGGACTCGCCCCGCCGAGCGAGCGGGAGGAGCGGGTTCAGCCCGGCGGTCACGCGGTTGCTCATCGCCTGGCTCTGCCGAGCCGCCCGGGCGCGGAAGGCCTGGAGCAGGAGGTCGAGCGCCGGGAGGTACCGCTCCAGCCAGGACCGCCAGGTTTCCTGGATCGGTCCGCTCAAGGACTGGTCCAGCATCTGGACGAGCTGGCCGACCGCCGGCGAGATCATGTGTTCTTCGACCTGCTGCCAGTGGTCCAGCCCCTGGAGCTGCCCGGTCATGGCGCGGAGCTGATCCGCCCAGCGGAACCAATCGTTGGGCGAGGCCCCGCCGTCGGGCACGCGCAAGCGCGAACCGATGGTGGCGCGAAACTCTTCCTCCAGGGCGGCCACCTGCGCCAGCGCCTCGTCAGGCGCTGCGGCTCCCATCTCTTCGATCTCCGGGACGTCGGCCAGGCGAATCAGCGTCTGCCCGGCGTAGGCGTTGAGGGGGCGGTTCGTGAGCACTGCGATCCCCACCTCGGCCGCCAACGCCGAGAGCGTGCGGCTCGCCTCCGGGCCGGTGTTCGGCTGACGGACCGGGCCGGATTCGAAGAGGTTCAAGGGCGCCTGCACGACCCGGAAATGGTGATCCGGGCCGCCCGCCGCCACGGCGGCCTCCAGCATCCGTGAGAGCGAGGTGGCTTCCGGATCCTCCGGTCGGATCCCCGCCGTGTTGGAGGAGACACCGTACCAGCCGATCCGCCCCGCGGCCACCTGGGTTTCGAAGAAGGCAAAGGCATCGCGGAGACGGCGGTAGAACTCGTCGCGCAACGCGTCGGTCCGCCCCGTCCGCCGGTGCTTCGCGTCCGAAAAGAAATACTCCGGATTATGGAGCAGGCAGACATCCAGACTGTCGAGTTGCAGGCGCTCCAGCGAGCGGGCGAGTTGATCCTGCAAGAACTCCGGATGGATGCAGTGCCAGCAGCCGTCCAGGTACTTGACCATTTCCGGAAACGGGGTGCCTGCCGCCTCGCGCTCCTTGGCCAGGGCGAGGTTCTGGCCCTGGACGTAGCCGATCTTGGAGACGACCACCACTTCCTCCCGGGCGACGCGGCCGTCGCGGGAGAGCTCGGCGAAGACCGAGCCCACCAGCCGCTCGCTCTCCCCGTCCATATAGTTCGTCGAGGTGTCGATGAGGTTGCAGCCATCGAGGAGGGCCTGGATCAAGGCGGCGCGATGGTCGGGCGTCTCGTCGTCCACGCGGTAGCAGCCGAAACCGAGGCGGCTGACGGCGAGGCCGGTGCTCCCGAGGGGGCCGTAGCCCTGCACGAGACCTGCGGCGACGAACCGAGCCGCGCGCGCCGCCGTGCGTTCGGCAGTGGCCCGCCCCGCCAGCCGCGCCGCGATGCCGGCCCGCGCCTGGTCGGGCGCCGCGCCCGTCCGAGCATCCAGCGCCGGAGCCAGGTTCGCGGGATCCGTCACCGGCGTCTGGCAGGCGAAGTTCCGGCAGATGTAGAGCGCCGCCTTCCCATCGACGAGGCTCTTCCCGCGCAGCAGCGGCAAGTCGGGTGTCGGCGTACCGGCAGGGTCGTGGTGCGCGATGATCCGGTTGGGAAGAAACTGTCGGGCGAGAGCGCCGCGGAGCGCCTCGAATCCCACCGCACCGGGCGCCCCGACGAGGGCCACCTCGACCGGACCCTCCAAGAGAAAGTCCACGACCGCCAGACTCCGGCAGAAGGCCCGCGGGTGCTGGCCGATGGGCCGGCCGTAGGCCTGGATGGCGCCGACGGCGGCTTCCCGGAAGTCGGCTCGGTCCAGGTGGCAGGACAGCCGGGCGAGCACCGAGGCGGCCACGGCGTTGGCGCTGGGGACGGCGCCGTCGGCGCCGTCCTTGTGCCGGACGATGAGCGCCTCGTGGTCCTGCGCTGTATCGAAGAAACCGCCCGCCCGATCCCCGAAGTCCGCCAGGATTCGCTCGGCAAGGCCCGTGGCGTCCCGGAGGTAGCGACTGTCGCCGCCCGCCTCGTACAGGTCCACAAGGCCTTCGGCCAGGAAGGCATAGTCTTCGAGATACGCTTCCAGGTGGGCCTTCCCCGCGCGATAGGTCCGGAGCAGCCGGCCGTCGGGCCGCCGCAGTACGGCCAACAGAAAATCCGCCGCGCGCGCGGCGGCCGCCAGATAGCGGGACTCACCGAGGACCCGCGCGCCCTCCGCCATCGCCCCCAGCATCATCCCGTTCCAGGCCGTGAGGACCTTGTCGTCCAACCCGGGCGGAACCCGCTGTCGGCGGGCCTCGTACAGCCGAGCCCGGCCGTCCTCCAGGCTCTTTCGGAATGCCTCCACGGCGACCCCGAGACGGGCGGCGACACGCTCCACGGAGCGCGGCGTATGCGGGATGCTCTTGCCCTCCCAGTTGCCTTCGTCGGTGATGTCGAAAAAGGCGCAGAGCCGGCCGCCCTCTTCGGGGCCCAGGACCGCCTCCACCTCGGCCGGCGTCCAGACAAAGAACTTGCCCTCCTCGCCCTCCGAGTCGGCATCGGTCGCCGAATAGAACCCGCCCTCGGGGCCGACCATCTCCCGCAGGATGTACTCCAGGATCTCGCGGGCGATCCGGGCATAGAAGGCGCCCCCCGTGACCTGGTAGCCCTCCAGGAAGGTCTTCGCGAGCAGGGCGTTGTCGTACAGCATCTTCTCGAAGTGGGGGACCAGCCACCGCTCATCCGTGGAGTAGCGGGCAAAGCCGCCGCCGATCTGGTCATACATCCCGCCCTGGGCCATGCCATCCAGGGTCTTGGTCGCCATGGCCAGGGCGGCAGCGTCACCGGTCCGCCGGTGGTGTCGGAGGAGAAGCGAGATCTGCGCGGCCGGGGGGAACTTGGGCGCGGGCCCGAATCCCCCGTAGGTCGGGTCGAACCCGGCGGCCAGTTCCTGCACGGCGGCACGTATCTCCGCCTCGCCGACGTTTCCACCCGGGACGGACACGGCCCGCTCGCGGAGGTGCGCGGTGAGCGTCTCCGCCTGCAGGACGAGGTCGGGCCGCCGCCGATCCCACAGATCGGCGATCTGGGTGAGGAGGGTCGAGAAGCCGGGCCGCCCGAATCCGTCCCGCGGGGGGAAGTAGGTCCCCGCGAAGAACGGCCGCTGATCCGGGGTGAGGAACACCGTCATGGGCCAGCCGCCCTGTCCGTGGTTCAGCGCCAGCGTGGCGGCCATGTAAATGTCGTCCAGGTCGGGACGCTCTTCGCGGTCCACCTTGATGTTCACGAAGTGCCGGTTCATGAGGGATGCGACGGCCTCATCCTCGAATGATTCGCGCTCCATCACGTGGCACCAATGGCACGCCGAATAGCCGATGCTGAGCAAAATCGGTCTGTTCTCGGCCTTGGCTCGCGCCAGCGCCTCCGCACCCCAGGGATACCAGTCCACCGGGTTGTGGGCGTGCTGGAGAAGATACGGACTGGTCTCGTGGATCAGTCGGTTGGTTTGACGGGAGGGGTCCGTGGACGCGGTCATCGGGGGTCTCCGTGAGTAGGCGATCGGGGAACTTGGTGAATCGGCAACTGGGCAACTGGGCGACTGGCGACTGGCAATTGGGGGCCCACGTGCCGAATGGCCAAATCGCCTAGTTGCCGAATTGCCCCGCGGCCGAAGCCGCGGTCAGTTAAAACGCGCGCGAAGCTCGTGGAGCATCTTGCGCGTCCCCGGATCGCCGGGCGCGAGGCGCGCTGCGGCTTCCAGTTCGCGCAGCGCCTCGGGCCACTGCGCCTGCCGAAGGTAGATTCGGCCCAGATTCAGATACGGGAAGTGCCGCGGCTCGTAGCGTGGCGCGCGTTTGGCCCGCTCCAGCCACGGGATGGCCCCCTGCAGGTCCCCCCGCTCGATCAGATACACCCCGATATCGTTGTAGGGATTGCCGAAGTCGGGATCCAGGGCGATCGCCTTGCGGCACTCGGCAATCGCCTCGTCCAGCCGCCCCTGGAAGCTGTACGTCCACCCCAGGAAGGTATGCGCTTCCGCCGTCGGGAAGAGGGCGAGGGACTCCTGGTACAACTCGACCGCCTCGTCCAGTTCCTTCCGCATCTGGCAGGCGTAGGCCTGCTGCCACAACTCGATGGCGCGCTCGCGCCGATCCGCATCAGGCATCGGGGCGCGCCGTCCTGTCCGGCACCGGCGAGAGGAGTTGCCGCACAAGGCTCGACTCGCGCTGGTAGAAGCCCTCGGTGTGAAAAGAGTCGGCGAGACCCAGCAGATCGTACTCCAGGTGGAGGGTGTCCGTCACAGGGCGAAGGTCAGACGCGCGCGGGAGAGCGACGTGGGCCACACCGTCGCTTTGCCGATACACTCGCTGCTGGTGTCGCGTCAGGCGTTCGTAAAAAGCAAACGGCACGGCACCCCCTCAAGCATGGGTCGAGATCGGCACCGGATACGACGGGAACGCTAGCAGGGCAAGACGGAGTGCGCAAGGGGGAACGAGCGAAGAGAGCCGAGAGCCAAGAGCCGAGTGTGGAGAGCGAAGAAGGGGTGCGAGATGTCAGAAGGCCATCCGGCAATCGGGCGGGTGCCCGATTGCCGGATGGCCAGGTCGTCACATCGGCGGCCGGCTAAAGACCCAGGCGCGACGCCAGGCTCTCGAGGAACGCCTTGGATTCTTTGTACTGGGCGTCCACGTCGGGGACGTTGCCCACGTCCACGGCCACATGCCCGGAGAAGCCGTGCTTCTTGAGGGCCGCGAAGACGCCGTCCCAGTCCACGGTGCCTCGGCCGGGCGCGAGGTGCTGGTTGGTCTGGCCGTCGTTGTCCGAGGCATGGACGTAGTAGATCCGGCTCCCCAGCTTCTCGACGCTGAGCGGCAGAATCTCTTTCTGGGCATTCAGGTGGCCGGTATCCAGCACGGCGCCGAAGTTGTCCGAGTCCACCGCCTCCATGAGGCGCAGAAGCCCGTCGGTGTTGCTGATGATCTCCCCGACGCGCGGCTCCAGGCACAGTCTGAGCCCGGCCCGATCGGCCTCGTCGGCACAGGCCCCCATGCTGTCGGTGAGCCAACCCCACAGGGAATCCCAGCTAAAGGCCGGGTCCACCTTCACCTGATACCGCTGACCGTAGGCCAGGGCATCCTTGTAGGGCGCGTCGCCCACAAACGCCAGGGGCGGGGTGGAGCTGATCGTCTGCACCATCTCGCAGCCGAAGAAGTTTGCCGTCTCGACCCCCAGCTTGAAGAGGTCCAGGGCCTGGATCCGCCGGGCCTTCTCCGGATGGACCAAGTCCGGGAGAACCGGACAGAAATTCACGACCTTGAGTCCCAGGCCGTCGCAGCGCGCCTTGAGATCCTGGCGCGCCTCGGACACGGCGCGGAGGTTCTCTTCGCCCACCCCTTCGAGTTCGACGCTCGTGAACCCAAGGGCGGCAATCTCTGCGAGCGCTCGATGGGTGTTGGGAAGGCTTGGCGGGTAGCCGTACTTGGAAATCGCGAACAGCCAACAACAACTGATCTTCATGATCACTCCTCGGCCCGTCGGCCGCCGTGCACGCAGGCGGCCTGCTTCCCACCGCGAGCTGCCCCTGTGCGAGTTGATGCCGGGATCGCCCGGCGAAACGGACACGAAGGTATTGCCTCTCCACGCCGGCGTCAAGCACGATCTTGCGGCCGATCTTGCGGCCGGAGGGGGGTCGGCGCCGGCATCCCGCGCGGGAAACCGACGGCGACAACGCCTCATCATACGACAAAACCGGGTTTCCAGGCAATCGCCTTCGCGCCCTGGCGACGGAGCGAGAGCAACCGGCGGGTTGCCGTTGAGGCATACCCGGTGTATCCTTGCCTCCAGGCGTGCAAATCGCAAGACCCCGAGGGGCCCCGTGCATCCACCATCGCTCCACACCAAGGATGAGATCACGCGGGTGCTGAGCGATCCTCGCCCCTGGTAGGAGGGGGGTGCCATGTCTCGTCTCGCGAGTGGGTGGGCCGCGCACATGCCCGGGATTGCCCTGGTGGTGGCGCGCCTCTACGTCGGCTATTGGCTGGTGATGACGGGGATCGCGAAGATCCAGCGGGGTTTCCTGCAGGGCGGGGTGCTGCTTCCACAGCTCCAGCGGTTCGCCGAGGGGACCCCGCATGCCTGGTACAAGGAGTGGCTCGCCACAGTGGTCATCCCTCACGAGCACCTCTTCGCCGTCCTGACTTCGCTGGGCGAGACGCTGGCGGGCGCCGCGCTGATCCTGGGCGCGATGACCCGGTGCTCTGCCAGCGTCGGGATCTTTATGGTCGGAAACTATCTGTTCGCCAAGGGCTGGGCCAATCCCGCCGCGGCCCACGACAAGGACTTCATCATCCTCCTGCTGGTCGTCTTGATCGGCGCCGCGGGGGATTACTGGGGAGTGGACGGCTGGCGGAGCCGGCGCCGCTAAGCCGTTGTCATAGAATAATTGACCGGAAAAATTCCGGGAACGGCATAAGGAGCCGTAACGAAATCTCAAACAATGGCCAACCTATTTCGTAACGGCTCCTAAGGAGACCGATGTGCCAACGAAACCTGCCAAGCGCCTGGAGACCTTTCCCAACCCCAACCCAGGGCGGGATTACGAGATCAGCTTCGAGTGCGCGGAGTTCACGTGCCTGTGCCCGATGACCGGCCAACCGGACTTCGCCACACTCCGCATCCGCTACGTACCCGACCGGCTCTGCGTGGAGCTGAAGTCGTTGAAGCTGTACCTGTGGTCGTTCCGAAACGAGGGCCACTTCCATGAGGCGGTGACCAACGCCATCCTGGACGATCTGGTCAGCGCGACCCGACCGCGGCATATGACCGTGGCCGGCGATTTCTACGTCCGGGGCGGCATTCACACCGTGGTGACCGCCAGCCACGATGCGGCGGCGAGACGAAAGACCCGAGACCCGAGACCCGAGAGCCGAGCATAGACGCCGCGCGTCGCGTGCGTCACGTGGGGGGTGTCATGCGGATTCTCCTGGTGGAGGACGACAAGAAAGTCGCCAGCTTCATCCATAAAGGATTGGAGGAGGAGGGCTACGCGGTGGACGTGGCCCCCGACGGCGAGGCCGGCCTCTTTATGGGTCTGGACCGGCTCCACGACCTGATCATCCTGGACGTCATGCTGCCGAAGAAGCCGGGATTCCAGGTGTTGCGAGAGCTGCGGCAGGAGAAGTTGACCACGCCGGTGCTGCTCCTGACCGCGCGAGACACCGTGGAGGACAAGGTGCAGGGGCTGGACGCCGGGGCAGACGATTATCTGACCAAGCCTTTCGCATTCGCGGAGCTGCTCGCGCGCGTCCGGGCCCTCCTGCGGCGGCGGGCCGATGCACGCACGCCGAAGCTCCAGATCGCCGATTTGGTTCTGGACCCCGCGACGCACTCGGTCGCCCGCGGCGGCGAGCCCATTACCCTTACCAACCGCGAGTTCGCCCTCCTGGAGTATTTCCTGCGCAATCCCGGCCGGGTCCTCACCCGGACGATGATCGCCGAGCACGTCTGGGATTACGATTTCGACTCCGGGACCAACGTGATCGACGTGTACGTGAACTACCTGCGGAAGAAGGTCGACGCGGGCCGAGAGCCGAAGCTGCTCCACACGGTACGCGGCACCGGCTATGTGTTGCAAGCCGAGCCGAGACCAGAGAGCCGAGAGTCGAGATGAGGCGACTCTCGATCCGGGCGCGGATGACGCTCTGGTACACCGGGATCCTGGCCGCGACGGTGCTCGTCTTGGGCACGGTGGCCTACGGGCTCTTGATGCGCGGGCTGTGGAACGATGCGGACGGCACACTGGAGCGCGTCGCCAGGGCCGCCGCGCAGGCCGCAGCGCAGACCGCCACCGAATTCGTGCCGCCGGACATGAACGAGCTGCTGCGCCGATACTTCGGGTCGAACTTTGCAGACCGCTTCTACCAGTTCCTGGATCCCCGCGGCGAGGTGGACCCCCGCCTGCCCCGACTCCAGAACCCTCCGGTTGCCATCAGCCCCAAGGCCCTGAAGAACGCGACGGAAGGGTACGGGACGTTCGAGACGCTGCCGAACGACGGCGGGTACCCGCTGCGGGTCTTCACCTTTCCCATCGTGTTGCGGGGGCAGATCGTCAACGTGCTCCAGGTGGGCATGTCGCTGGAGGGGCTCGTTCGAGAGCGGCGGCATTTCCTCTGGGCCCTCGCCACACTGACCCCCCTGGGACTGCTCTTGGCGGGCGGCGGCGGATGGCTCCTGGCGCGGCGGGTGCTCCGGCCCGTGGATCAGATGACGCAGGCCGCCCGGCGCATCGAAGCCGAACGCCTGGCCGAACGCCTGGAGGGAGCCGAGACAAACGACGAGCTCGGGCGGCTCGCCCGAACGCTGAATGAGATGCTGGCCCGCCTGGAGGCCGGTTTCGCCCAGGTGCGCCGCTTCTCCGCGGATGCGTCGCACGAGCTGCGGACCCCGCTCACGATCCTGAAGGGCGAGATCGAGGTCGCCCTGCGCAGTGCGCGCGAGCCGGCTGAGTACCAGCGCGTCCTGGTAAGCGCCCTGGAAGAGGTGGGGCGGATGGCGCGGCTGGTGGATGACCTGCTGATGCTGTCCCGGTCGGATGCGGGGGCGCTGCGCTGGGAGCGGGGCCCGGTGGAGTTGGATCGGCTGTTGGAGGACGCCGCCAGGCAGGGCATGGTGCTAGGGCAGGCCCGGGGGGTACAGGTCGGCATCCAGAGCGTGGAGCCCCTGATCGTGCAGGGGGACGAGCAGCGACTCAGACAGCTCTTGCTCAATCTGGTCGATAACGCCGTGAAGTACACGCCGTCGGGGGGGCGCGTGGACCTGGCCCTTCGGGCCGCCAAGCGCGAAGAGGACGGCGTGCCGGCGGCGGGCGTGTCCCCGGAGGAGTTCGCGGAGATCTCGGTCCGGGACACGGGCGTCGGTGTCCCACCCGAGGCGCTGCCGCGAATCTTCGATCGGTTCTACCGGGTGGACGGCGCGCGGTCGCGCGAGGCGGGCGGGACGGGCCTGGGGTTGTGCATCGCCAAAACCATCGCCGAGGCCCACCAGGGGACGATCCAGGTGGAGAGCACGCTCGGCGTCGGCAGCACGTTCACCGTGCGCCTGCCGCTGGTCACCTGAGCCGTCGTCAAAGCATGCCTTGACCGGCGAAATTCAAGGACGGCATAAGGAGCCGTAACGAAATTACAGAAAAATGGCCAAGTTATTTCGTAACGGCTCCTAAGGCGGCCTGTACCGTCGAGGGGCCATTATCCCGCTGGCACTTGCGCCGCACTTGGCGCAGCGTCCGCGGATAGAATAGAGAGGAAAGCAACATGGTGTTCGGGACAGCATCCACCGGCGCTTCCGCCATCCGCCACTCCGCCTGCCCGCACGATTGCCCGTCCACTTGCGCCCTCGAGGTCGAGGTGCTGGACGGCCGCCGCATCGGCCGGCTACACGGCGCCAAGGCGAACAGCTACACCGCCGGCGTGATCTGCGAGAAGGTCGGTCGGTACGCCGAGCGGATCCATCACCCGGATCGGCTCACGCAGCCGCTGCTTCGCACCGGGCCGAAGGGCGCCGGGCAGTTCCGTGCCATCGACTGGGACGAGGCCCTGGATCGCATCGCCGGCCGGTTTCGGGCGGTGACGGCCCAATACGGATCCGAAGCCGTGTGGCCGTACTATTACGCCGGGACGATGGGCCTGGTGATGCGCGACGGCATCAACCGGTTGCGCCACGTCATGCGGTACTCCCGCCAGAAGAAGACGATCTGCACCGGGTCCGCCGAGGCGGGCTGGATCGCCGGCACCGGCCGGTTCGTCGGCCCCGACCCGCGCGAGATGGCGAAGGCCGACCTGATCGTGGTGTGGGGCGGCAATCCGGTGTCCACCCAGGTCAACGTGATGACGCACGTCACGCGGGCGCGGCAGGAGCGCGGCGCCGCGCTGGTGGTGGTGGACTGCTACCGAAGCCCCACGGCGGCGGTCGCCGATCGTTTCCTGTGCCTCCGGCCCGGGACGGATGCCGCGCTGGCGTGCGCGGTGATGCATTGCGCGTTCCGGGACGGACACGCCGACCGCGCGTACCTGGGGCGCTATACCGACCTTCCCGCCGACCTGGAGGCCCACCTCGCGGCTCGCGGCCCGGCCTGGGCGGCGGCGATCACCGGACTCTCGGTCGAAGAAATCGAAGCCTTCGCGACGCTCTACAACACTACCCAGCGAGCCTACATCCGAGTCGGGTACGGATTCACGCGGTCGCGGAACGGCGCCGCGGCGATGCACGCGGTCACCTGCCTCCCGGCGGTCACGGGGGCATGGCAACACGAGGCCGGGGGCGCCTTCTGGAGCAACCGGTCCGCGTACCACTGGAACAAGACCATGATCGAGGGGCTGGACGCCCTGGACAAGAGCACTCGCGAGATCGACATGTGTCTCATCGGGGCCGCCCTGGCGGGGGATGCGCGGGCGCTCAAGGGAGGGCCGCCGGTTGCCGCCATGCTGATCCAGAACACCAACCCGGCCGTGGTGGCGCCGGACTCCAGCCGGGTGCGCCAGGGCTTGGCGCGGGAGGACCTGTTCACAGTCGTGCACGAGCAGTTCCTGACCGAGACGGCCCGGTACGCCGACGTGGTGCTGCCGGCGACGATGTTCCTGGAGCACGACGACCTGTATCAGGCTGGAGGGCACAGCCACATACAGGTCGGGCCGAAGCTGGTCGAGCCGCCCGGCGAGTGTCGGTCGAATCACGAGGTCCTGCAGGGCCTGGCGCGTCGGCTGGGGGCGCGGCATCCCGGCTTCGAGATGAGCGCGATGGAACTGATCGACTGGACGCTTCGTACCTCCGGTTGGCCGGACGCCAAGACCGTCCTGGAACGTCACTGGGAGGATGCGGCGCTGCCGTTCCGGGAGGCCCACTTCCTGGACGGATTCGGTACGCCTGACAAGAAGTTCCACTTTGCGCCCGACTGGTCGACCGCCGGATCGGACTGGCAGCGCATGCCGCGGCTGCCTGACCAGTGGGACATCATTGACGCGGCGACGGACGACCGGCCGTTCCGCCTGGTGACCTCGCCGGCCCGACGATTCCTCAACACCTCGTTCACCGAGACGCCCGGGTCGCGGGCGCGCGAAAAGCGGCCGACGGCGCTGATCCATCCCGACGATGCCGATCGGCTGGGAGTCGTGGACGGAGGCCCCGTCGAAATCGGCAATGCCCGCGGAGCCGTGATCGTTCACGCGCGCCGCTTCGACGGCTTGCTGCCGGGGACGGTCGTCGTGGAAGGCATCTGGCCTAGTGGCGACTTCGCGGGCGGGGTCGGGATCAACACGCTGGTCGGCGACGATCCGATTCCGCCCTATGGCGGCGGGGCGTTTCATGATACGGCGGTGTGGATGCGGCCGACAGGCCGCTGAAAACGGCGCATCTGCTGCGTTGGCCCGCCTCGCCACTCGCTGCGACGTACCTCCAGTACGCCTCGCTCGGGCTGCGGCGTGCCGCCTTGCAGCTGGCCCGTTTTGAGCGGCCTGGTTGAGGACAGGTTTTTCGCTGACCTGTTGGTTTCCTGAGGACGGGTCCTTTCTGGAGGTTTTCCTGTGCGCGACATCGCCGCGGAGATTCGCTCCACCGTCGTTCCGTCGGGCGCGGTGGCCATCTGGTGGCTCGGCCAGCTCAGTTTCGTGGTCAAGGGGCAGGGGCGCACCCTCGGGTTCGATCTGTATCTGTCGGATTATCCGGGGAACGTGAACCGATCGTATCCGCCGTTCGTGCAACCGGCGGAGCTGCGCGGTCTGGATCTCGTCTTCTGCACGCACGACCACATCGATCACCTCGACCCCTGGACGCTAAAGCCGCTCGCCGAAGCCTCGCCCGCCGCGGTTGTCGTGGTGCCGGAGGTGTGCGTCCCACAGGCAACGGAGGCGGTGCCGTCCGCGCGGGTGGTGGGCAGCCGGGCCGACAAGCCGTTTCGGATCAAGGACGTGGAGATCTGGCCCATCCCGGCGGCCCACGACCGGCTCGTGGATGCGGAGGGCGGCCACCGCTTCCAGGGCTACATCGTCCGACTGGACGGGATCACGCTCTGCCACACCGGCGACACGGTGATGTACGACGGCTTGATCGAGCGGCTCCGTGAACGACAGGTGGACGTGCTGCTGGCACCGATCAACGGGCTGGACTATTTCCGCACCAAGCGGGACATCATCGGGAATCTCGGCGTCCGTGAAGCCGCAGACTTGGCCGCCGCGGCCGGCGTGAAGCTCCTGATCCCGGCCCACTGGGACCTCTTCGCCGGGAACGCGGAGAACCCCGGCCACCTCTTCGAATACCTGGCGCGTTTCCATCCCGAGCAGCCATGCCATTACATGGCGCGCGGTGAGCGCTTCATCTACCACCCCTGTCGCGGAGGAGGCTAACGTCATGTCGCTGTCCGGAAAGGTGGCCCTGGTGACCGGCGCCGCCCGGGGTATCGGTCGGGGTGTGGCCCTGGCCCTGGCCAAGGCCGGCGCCGATGTCTGCGTCAACTATCGGAGTTCCGCTTCCGCTGGTGCCGAGGTGGCCGGTTCCGTTCGGGCCATGGGCCGTCGGGCGCTTCCGGTGCAGGCGGATGTCAGCGATCGGAGCGCCGTCGAGCGGATGGTTGGCGAGTGCACTGCCGGCCTGGGAGCGATCGATATCTTGGTGGCCAACGCCGTGACCAGCGTGCGCCAGAACCTTCTGGAAACCAAGGAAGAAGACCTGCGGCGGGCGATCGACGTCGGCATCGTGGGGGTGTTTCATGTCCTCCAGGTGGTGGCTCGTCAGATGGTCGCGCGGCAGGCCAAAGGCTCCATCATCTACATCTCCTCGCCTCACGCCCGGCTGCCCTTCAAGGGGGCGATCGATTACAACACCGCCAAGGCGGGCGGGCACATGCTGGTCCTGTCCGCCGCCAACGAACTGATGTGGCAGGGGATCCGCGTGAACCTGATCGAGCCCGGCTGGACCGACACGCCCGGCGAGCGCACCTGGTATCCGGACGAGGCGCTGTATCGGGAGGGCAAGAAGCTGCCGCTTGGTCGGTTGGGCAGCCCCGAGGACATCGGCAACGCCGCGGCCTTTCTGGCCTCGGACGAGGCCGCCTACGTCGCCGGCACCGTCCTCACCGTGGACGGCGGTGCCTTCATCCAGGGCCCGGCATGGGCCGGCGGGGAGAGCCACGGAGAAGAGAAGTAGCGCTTTTCCGCCGCCTTTCTCCTGACGTTCTCGTCAGACCAGATCGCATGCCTCCGCCGGCATCCAGTGGGCGTCTTTGCCCTCCCACTTCACGTTGCAGCCGATGGGGTTGGTCAGCGGCGTCCGGACCGGCCGCCCCGCCAGCAGGTCGTCCAGCGCCCGTTCGAGATCGTTGACGGTGCTCTGGGCCGAGTTGCGCGGGTTGTCCACGCCTCGGCCCGTGTAGACGAGCCGACGGTTCTGATCGAACACGTAGAAGTGCGGGGTCCGGAGCGCCCCGTAGGCCTGCGCCACGGCCTGGGACTTGTCGCGCGCATACACCCACGGAAAGCGTTGGGTCTTCATCCGTTCCACCATATGGGCGAAGTCGTCGTTCGGATGGGTGATCTCGCTGTTGGAGTTGATCCCGATGAACGCCACGCCCTTGCCCTTGTAGCGATCGGCGGTGGCACGCGTCACTTCGTCCGATCCCAGGACGAACGGGCAGTGGTTGCAGGTGAAGAAGACCACCAGCGCCTTCGCCCCGGCGAAATCCGCCAAGCCGTAGCTCTTCCCGTCGGTGGCCGGCAGCTCGAAATCCGGGGCCTTGTCGCCAATGCGCAGTGTGAATGCCATGCTCCTCTCCCTTTGCTGAAGTGTTCAGTCAGAAGCGACGCGCCGGCACCCCGCTGGTAGCCGGGACCGCCCGAGGCGCGGTCAGGCGGAGTCGAGGCCGCGGCACACGTCGGACCATCGTGATCGTGCCACCCTAACGCCGTCCGCGCAAGGCGCTCTCGCCTCGGAGACGTTACCGACCGCGTCGAAGCCGTCCGCCACGCACGTTGTCCCCCGTCGTGAACCTCTTCACGGTTGCGACCACACGCCGGGCGGATCGCCCCGGCCTTGACACGCCAGTCGGTCTCCGGTATAGGGACACCACGGGGTGTGCGTGCGATCCGCGCAATAGAGGGAGGGGGGGCATGAGGGAGCAAGAACCGACCAGTGGCACTGAGAAACAGGGTGCGAGCCGCCGCGAGTTCGAGACCGCCGTGGCGGGCGCGGTTGGGGTGACGGTGGGGTACCAGGTGTCCCGTGGCGAGGCGGATGTCCCGAAGGCGCCATCGGGCGTGCCCTTCAACGAGCGGACGTTTGCGGCGATGCCGACGCGGAATCTCGGCAAGACGGGACACCGGGTCGGGATCTTCGGCTTGGGCGGGCAGGCGACCATCGAGAAACCCAACATGGAAGACCAGGTGTTCGCCATCGTGAACCGCGCGATTGACCTGAGAGTGCATTACCTCGACTGGCGCTGGAGCAAGAGCTGGGGATCATCGGGATGAAGATCCCGGCGCGCGGTCGCACCCTGTCCGGCTGGACACCACCCCCGCCGGAGACGCAGCGCGAGTTCGAGCGCGCGACCCGCAGCGGCACGCTCACGATGAAAGAGGCAATGCAGTACGTTCTGTCACTCCCCGTCAGCACGGTGATCGTCGGCTGCGACACGGTGGCCCACCTGGAAGAGAACGTGCGGATCGCACGGGATTTCACGCCGCTCTCCGAGGAGCGGCTCCGGGCCCTCACCGCGAAGACGGAAGACATCAAGCGCCAGGCGCTGTTCTTCCGAAAGTGGAAAGCGTGACGTCTCCCCTGGCCGCGCCGGAGGAATTCCGCCCCGCCCTCCTGGCGATCCTGCTCCGCGATTTGACCGCCGAGGGGAAACCGGTCGAGATTCCCGTGCGGGGGATCAGCATGCGCCCCTGGCTGCGCGACGGCGATCGAGTGCGGCTGGTCCCGATGACGGCGGCGGAGATGCGGGTGGGGGACGTCGTGGTCCGAGTGAATACGGCCGGCCCGGTCATTCATCGATTCGTTGGTCGTTGGCCGTCGCGACAGGGCTGGCGCCTGCTCACCAAGGGGGATGGCGCCTCCCGGCTCGATCCGCCGGTACCCGCCGATGAACTGGTGGGACGTGTCGTGGCGCGGGTACGGGAAGGCCGGATGCAACGACTGGAGGGGGCAGGAATGCGCCTCCGAGGACGCGCCCGCGCCGCGGTCTCGCTTGCCGCGGGGCTGATCCACGAGGCGTGGCATCGAACGCGACGCCGGCCCGACCCGCCCGACGTCTGAGCGTTGCCTCCGAGCGCGTTCCGCGCAGGATGAACTCCGCTTCGGGCGAATTGCCCTTGACAATCGCTCGCGCGCCGCGCGATCTTCCGCAGGTTCGAACGACCGTCGCATCCATTCACCCTTCTCCGAAAGGTCGAGCCGTGCGCTGCCTCCGGCACCGCGCTCTGCGGCAGGACGCGAGGTGGGGCCGCCTGCTCGTGGCGGTGCTCCTGTGGCTCGCCGGCGATCCATCATCGTGCCTTGCCGCGGGAGATGACGCGGCTGCAGAGCGCCCGGAGCCGTCGGTCGCCACCATCCCGTCGCCGCCGGAGGTCATGCGCAACAGGCGGCCGATCCCCGAGCTTCTGTTGAAGGACAAGCGCGAGGGGGCGTATTTCACCGGGTTGCCGCTGATCGGCGTGACGCCGGAGAGCGGTGTGGTGTACGGCGGATCCGTCCAGTGGTACGATAACGGCTCCAAAGACAGTCCATTCTTCTGGTACGCCCCCTACCGGAAGAAGATCAACGCCACGCTCGCCTTCGGCACCAAGGGTCGCCAGGAATACCTCCTCGAATACGATCAACCCTACATCGACGACTCGGCGTGGCGGGTACGAGCCTCCGGGGCATATTTCGTGTACGAATTCGAGAATTACTTCGGCGTCGGCGTGGGGACGCTCGGCCCGTTGAGCTTCCCCGGGACGCCGGGGGTGACGTACGCACGAGCCAACGACTACTTCGACGCGTTGCAGGAAAACCGCGGAGGCAAGACCTGGGCGCGTTACAACTACTACGATCGGCGGCAGTTCGCATTTGTCGTCAACGTGGAGCGAGACTACCTGGGCGGACTGCTGCGGCCGCTGTTGGGCTTCCAGATCTCCCGCGTGAATGTGCGGGATTACACCGGTGCGGTCGTGGACGGGGCCGACCAATCAGGAGACGAAGCTCAGGGCAGACTACCAGAACGGCACGATTCAGGGCTTTGATGGGGGGTGGTTGAATCTGCTTCGCGTGGGGCTCACCTACGATACGCGGGACTACGAGCCCGACCCGACCTCGGGCGTCCTCGGCCAGGTGCTATTCCAAGGAACCACGCGTTGGCTTGGGGCGGATTCGGCTTTCGGCCACGTGACGGTTGGGCTCCAAGGATATTACCCGCTGCTTCCGAGTCTCGCGCGGCTCGTGCTGGCGGGAAACGCCGTCTACTCGGCCCACTTTGGGGACACGCCGTTCTTCGCCATCCCCAGCCTGGCGACTCCGGAGAATGAACGCAAGGAGGGGTTGGGCGGCTGGCGGACACTCCGCGGGTATTACGGGAACCGATTCGTGGGCAACGTGGCGATGCACGGGAGTCTCGAGCTCCGGTGGAGCCTCCTGGATTTCAGCGTACTGGGCCAGCACTTCAAGCCCATGCTGGTGCCGTTTGTGGATGCGGGCCGAGTGTTCGACAAGGTCGGACAGTTCAGCCTGAATGACTGGAAGGCCGCCGGCGGGCTGGGCCTTCGAATCGCGTGGAATCTCGCCACAATCATCAGCTTCGAATATGGAATGGGAAACGAGGGGAGTCTCTTCTATATGGAGATCGGCCACCAGTTTTGACAGGCTGCTGAAAAAGGCCCACCTGCGAGGACCCATCCTTTGGATGGGTACCCCGCCGGCCTCGGCACTCGCTGCGGCGTACCTCCAGTACGCCTCGCTCGGCCTTCGGCCAACCGCCTTGCATCTGGGCCTTTTTGAGCAACCTGCGCGAAAATGGGCCCTTGGCGCCTGAGAAGCTCGGGAGTCCTTTACCTTTTCCCGCCCAGCGATCCCACCTGCCGCAATCGTGGGAACGTCTTGATCAGGAAGTACAGCAGCGGGAACGCGCCCAGGACGATGATGATCGTGTCGGGCACGATCCGCCACGTGCCCAGGGCCTGGATCACGGGCAGCTCGTAGAATGCGGCGCTGCGGGCGAACCAGAAGCCCATCGTCGTAGCTGTACCAGACCTGGCAGCAGGCCGATCGGCAAGCAGGCCGGTGAGGAACATCAGGAACAGCCCGCCGTTCAGGCCCCAGAAGCTGAGCTTCAGCAGACGCGTCGTTCCAGTACCGGTTCTCGCACCAGGCCGCGCCACGAGAAGAGGATCAGCGCGATGGCCAGCATCCCGTACACGCCGAACAGGGCCGTGTGGCCGTGGTTGCTGGTCAGGTACGTGGCGTGCTCGTAGTAGTTGATGATCGGCAGGTTGATGAGGAAGCCGAACATCGCCGGCCCCGACGAAGTTCCACACGCTGCTGGCGATCAGGAAGTACAGCGGCCAGCGGTAGGGGAACTCCTGCCCCTCGGCGCGGATCGACCGGTACTCCATCCACGCCCGCACCACCAGCAGGATCAGCGGGATCGGCTCCAGCGAGCTGAACACGCCGCCGATGGCCAGCCAGAAGCTCGGGCCGCCGTACCAGAAGTAGTGGTGCGCCGTGCCCGGGATGCCGCTGATGAAGACCAGGATGGCCGTGAGGTACGCCACGCGCAAGCGCCGACTTGGCCGTCACCAGCCCCAGCGTCACCAGGAACAGCGAGATCACGGCCACGCCGAAGAACTCGAAGATGCTCTCCACCCAGATGTGCACCACGAACCAGCGCCAGTAGTCGGCGATGGTCAGGTGCGTGCCGCGGCCGTAGAACAGGCCGAAGCCGAAGAAAGCGACGACGAAGATGGCGCTGAAGACGTAGAACGTGACGAGCGCCCGCCGATCGGCGGCCTCCTCGGTTTCGCCGGCGCCGACCTTCAGCACGGGCCCGATAGCGCGATAGACCACCACCAGCCAGAAGATCAGCCCGCCGAACAGCAGGATCTGCCAGAGCCGGCCCAGCTCCAGATACTCCCAGCCCTGATGGCCCAGCCAGAACCAGGCGTCGCCCAGGTAGCCCTTGATGCCCAGCACCTCGCCCAGCAGGCTGCCCGACGGTGACCGCGACCGCCGCGACGAAGAGGATGTTCACCAGCAGCCGCTGCCCCTTCGGCTCGCGGCCGGCGACCAGCGGGGCCAGGTAGATGGCCGTGCCCATCCACGACACGGCGATCCAGAGAATCGCCAACTGCAGGTGCCAGGTCTTGGCCCAGCTGTACGGATAGATCTCGCCGATGAACTTGATGTAGAAGGTGCCCGGGATGCACGGTGTAGTGGGCCAGCAGGCCGCCGTTGAAGATCTGCACGAGGAACAGCAGCCCGGCCACCAGGAAGAACTTTGCGCTGACCGCTGGCTGGGCGTGACCGGCGCCTCCAGCAGCCTGTACGCCGCCTCGACGGCCTTGGCCTCGCCGTAGAAGAAGCCGTAGCGGTGGACGACGTAGACCACGATGCCCAGCACCGCGAGCAGGGCGAGGATCGACGCCGATGCTCCAGAGCGAGCGCCTCGGTGGAGGCGGTGTTGCCCACGGAGCGGTCCGGCGGCCAGTTGTTCGTGTAGCGTGTAGCTCAGGCCGGGCCGCGGCGTGCCGGCCGCCCAGGCCGTCCAGAAGAAGAAATCGGCGATGTCCTTCCGCTCCTGGGCGGTGGGCACCGTGTTCGGAAGGAAGCCGTAATGGGTGTCGCCCTGGGCGAACTCCTTTTCCCAGTACGCGCGGATTTGCTCCAGGCCATAAGCCTGGGCGGGGGTAAGTTCCAGGGTCTTGGAGCCGTCGCTGTACCGGTTGGTCCGCATCTCATGGATGACGGTCGCGTCCGTCTCCCGCTTCTTGGCGTCGGGCAAACCCGCATATGCGCCAGCCTGAGGCTGCCCGCCGGCTGCCGTGAAATCCCGCATATGCTGACCGACCATGTGAAGGGTGTGGGCCGCGAAGTCCATCCCGCGAAGCGAGCCATGGCCCCAGACGCTGCCGTGGTCCATCAGACCGTACCGCTGGTATGTGTCCTGGCCGCGCATGATGGTCGCCTGATCGGTCACCGCCGTTTGACCGCTGACGACCTTGGCGGGGACAGGGGGCACCTTGTCCACGGCGAAGTAGCCCCCCACGAGGAGGATGGCCATGCTGACGAAGAAGGTGACGATCGCCCCGTTCCGAAGTCCACGAATTCCCATGGGCGCCCCTCCTTTGAAATACTGTAAGCGCATGCCGGTATCGTGTTTAATGGGTTGGAAAACCAGATCCTCTCCTGGATCGGTTACGGCTCTAGGGGATAGGAGTTCGGAATAACCTGCGTGACCAGATCGGCCACGGTTGTGCTCTTGAGGAAATGAAAATAGGCCTCGCGCGTCACGCTCCAGCGCGCGTGCACCGAGCAGGGGACATCGTCCGAGCAGCGCACCTGCCCCAAAAAACACCCGGTCCAGCGGTTGACGCGCCCGACGGGCTCCATGACGTCCAGGAGCGTGATGGTGGTGGGGTCCCGCGCCAGTCGAAAGCCGCCGCCCTTGCCCTTCTGGGATTCGACCAGTCCCTGGTCGCTCAGCGCTTTCAGAAGCTTCCCCAGATAATTGCGCGGGGCGCCGATGGCGCGCGCGACGTCACCGGTCCCGGCGTAGTTCCCGTTTGCGAGTTTAGCCAGCGCGGCGAGGGCGGTCAAGGCATGCGTACCGGTTTTCGAGATCACGTTTCTACCTCGGTTTGAATGCCATGTACATATGCGATTTCCGTGATCGAAGTCAAGGGATACTTGCGGCCGGAAGGCTCCGAGATCCATTCAATATCCGGACGCACCCTTGACAGCCGCTCCGATGTGCGCGATTCTTCCCTGGCCCTTGAGGACCTCGCGGCGCCTCGGCGCCCTGCGGGGGTGCGGCGTCCGCTCCGGTTACCGGTCTTGGCCCAGCGACCCAGGTGGTCCCCAGAAGGATGTGCGCGATGGAAAGAACAACGCTAGCGGTGTCGGCGGATGCTGGTGGGGGCACCAAGACCCTACCCCGGTTTCGCGTCCACACGCTGGTGATCGGCAGCGGGGCCGCCGGTCTCAACGCCGCCGTGCAACTGCGTCGCCAGGGGATCGAAGACGTCCTGATCCTGACCGAGGGGCTCGACAAGGGGACCTCGATCAACACCGGGAGCGACAAGCAGACCTACTACAAGTTGGCCATGTGCGGCGACGACGTGGACTCCCCGCGCACCATGGCGGAGACCTACTTTTCCGGGGGCAGCATGCACGGTGATTTGGCCCTGGTCGAGGCCAGCCTGTCCGCCCGCGCGTTCCTGCATCTGGTCACCCTGGGAGTTCCGTTCCCCACCGACGCCTATGGGCAGTTCGTGGGGTACAAGACGGATCACGACCCTCGGCAGCGGGCCACGTCCATCGGGCCCTACACCTCCCGCGAGATGTGTCGCGCGTTGATCCGCGAGGTGCGGCGTCTCGACATCCCGGTGCATGAGGGCCGAGTCGCCATCGCGCTGGTCACCGTGGACGAAGCCGGTACGCGCCGGGCGGCGGGGGCGCTGGCGCTCGACCTGCGCGGGCGCATGGAGGCGTACGAGGCGGAGAACGTGGTGTACGCCACCGGCGGCCCCGGCGGATTGTACCGGACCAGCGTCTATCCGGAGGTGCACTCCGGCGGGGTCGGGGTCGCATTGCTGGCCGGTGCCCACGCGCAGAATCTGCCGGAATCCCAGTACGGGCTGGCATCGATCGGGTTCCGCTGGAACGTCTCGGGGACGTACATGCAGGTCGTGCCCCGCTTCTTGAGCACCGCGGCGGACGGCGCAAGTGACCCCCGCGAGTTTCTGGGTGAGTACTTCTCCTCTCCTGGGGCGATGCATTCCATGGTGTTCCTGAAGGGTTATCAGTGGCCCTTCGATTCCCGGAAGATCGCCGGCGGATCGTCGCTGGTCGACATCCTGGTGTACATCGAGACCGTGATCAAGGGAAGGCGGGTCTTCCTCGACTACCGCGAGAACCCGGTCGGCTTCTCGGTCTCGGGCCTCAGTGAAGAGGCGCGCACGTACCTGACCAAATCGCACGCGCTCCACGGGACGCCGTTCGCCCGGCTGGAGGCCATGAATCCGGCCGCCATCGCCCTGTATCGGGAGCACGGCATCGACCTCGCCCGGGAACCGCTGGAGATTGCCGTCTGCGCCCAGCACAACAACGGGGGTCTGGCGGCCAACCACTGGTGGGAATCCGCGAACCTCCGCCACCTCTTCCCGGTAGGCGAGGTGAACGGGTCGCACGGGATCTATCGCCCAGGCGGGTCCGCGCTGAACTCCGGACAGGTGGGCGGCTTCCGCGCCGCGGAGTACATCGCCCGGCGGTACGCGGCCAAGAGTCTCGATGCCGAGGCATTCGCGCGGGCGGCGGAAGCCGCCGCCAGGACCGCGCTGCGGTGGAGTGCGCTACGCCGCGCCCGGCGGAGCTGGCGCGAGGAGCGCGAAGAGTTGCAGCGCCGGATGACGCGTGCGGGGGCACACATCCGATCGGCGGCAGATATCGGCCAGGCCGTGGCCGAGGCACGCGCGCAATGGCAGCGCTTGGAATCCTCCGGCTGCCAGGCGACCCCCGCGGAGCGCCGGGAGGCCTGGACCACCCGGCAGCTTTGCTTTGCCCATCTGGTGTATCTGGAGGCTATCCAGTTTGCCGTGAAGAGCGGGGCGGGGAGTCGCGGCTCCTCCATGGTCCTGGACGCCGGCGGAACACCAACCCACGACAGGCTCGGTCCGGAGTGGAGATTCGCGCCGCCCAGTCCCGGTTTTCGCGAGCGGGTCCTGGAAACCGTGGCGACGCCCGACGGGACGGTGACGAGCACCTGGATTCCGCGACGCGCACTGCCTACGACAGATACCTGGTTCGAGACCGCCTGGGCGGCGTTTCGGGAGGGGGACATCTACCGCTAAGCGGGCCGTCGAACAGCTCGCCGGCCCCGATGAGGCCTCGAGGCGAGCAGCCGCGTCGATTCGTCTTCATATTCATACGAGGGGCATGTCCTGGCCGTATCGGACATCGCGCGCAACTCCCGGGGTTTCAGTAGCTTGGCGGGAAACGCCCCCCCTGGTCGCGTCTGCGGTCAAAAAACTCTTCCGCGGCAGGGCGACTCGAATGAACTGAGCGGTGTGGCCGGAAGGATGATTGGCGCCCTGCTGCGCCTCGGCGCGAACCGGAGGCGCAGCAGGGCGTATTTGGGACGTCCTACGGGTACACGAACTCGATCGGCAGCTCGACGTTGCCGTGCAGTGTCTGATGGACGGGGCAGGTGAGCGCGGCCTTCTCCAGCTTGATCTTCTGCTGGTCGGTCAGCCCCTTGGGCATCACGATCCGGGTGGCGAGCCGGGCGATCCGCCGGGGCGGCTCGGCCGACATCTCCTTCTGGACCGTGATCCGCATACCGGTGAAGTCGATCTTCTCCCGCTCCGCCACGATCCCCATGATGGTGGGGATGCAGGCGCCCAGCGCCGTCGCGACCAGGTCGGTGGGAGAGAAGCTCTCGCCCTTCCCGTGGTTGTCCACTGGTGCATCGGTCACGAGTTTCATCCCGCTCGGCCCATGCACCGCCTGGCAGCGAAGCCCGCCCTGATATGTGACATCGATCTGAACCATTTTTCCCTCCCGCTCGATGAGCGTACCGTGAAGACCCGCCGCCTCCCCGCGAGGCGTCCTCAGCCCATAAACTCTTTCAGTCTCTTCATTGCTTCAGCAAGTCGGGCGGCCGGATGCGTCAGCGCAATCCGGAAGTATCCCTCGCCGTGCGCTCCATACATGGAGCCCGGAATCATCCAGACGTTGATGGCGTCCAGGACCTTGAAGCAGAAGTCCTGCGAGGTGAACCCCTCCGGGACGGGGGCCCAGACGTAGAAAGTGGCCTTGGGTAGGTCCACGTCCAGGCCGACCGCCCGCAGGCCCTGCACGACGACATCCCGCCGCTCCTTGAAGGTCCCGTTGCGCGTGGCCATGAAATCCACGGGCCCGTTCAGGGCTGCCGTGGAGGCGGCTTGCAGCGGGTAATACATGCCCCGGTCGGAGTGGGACTTGACCTTCGCCATGCCGGCGACCACGTCCTTGTTTCCCACCAGCATGCCGGTGCGCCACCCGCAGCAGTTGTAACTCTTGGAGAGGGAGTGAAACTCCACCCCCACCTCTTTGGCCCCGGGGAACTGAAGGAAGCTGGGGGCCTGGTAGCCGTCGAAGGCCACCTCCGAGTACGGATTATCGTGAACGACGATCACCTCGTGCACCCGGGCCCACTCGACCAGCGCCCGGTAGAACTCCGGCGTCGCCACGGCGGCGGTCGGGTTGTTCGGATAGTTCACCCAGATCATCTTCGCCCGCTTGGCGAGGTCGGACGGAATCGATGCCAGGTCGGGGAGGAAGCCGTTTTTCCGGAGCAGGGGCACCGCCTCGACCTGCCCACCGGCGATCTTGACCCCCGCCGCGTAGGACGGATAGGACGGATCGGGGACCAGCGCCGTATCGCCCGGATCCAGGAGGCAGAGATGAATGACAAACAGGCCCTCACTGGACCCCAGGAGCGGAATCACCTCCGTGGCCGGGTCCACCGTGACCCCGAACCGCCGCTGGTACCAGCCGGCGATCGCTTCCTTGAGCGGCCTGTTCGAATAGAAGCTCGGATAGTGGTGATTGTCCGGAGAACTCACCGCATCCCGAAGCGCGCCCAAGAGGTGCGGTGGCGGTGTGACGTCCGGATCTCCGAGTCCCAGATTAATGACGTCCCGCCCTTCCTCGCGCATTCGGGTGAGACGCACGTTCATTTCCGTGCCCAAGTAGGCCTTGAACTGGTCCAGCCGCTTCGCGACGCGCATGCCTGCCTCCCCTGTCTAATCGTCCGCGTGCCGAGCCTTGCCACGAGTCTGACGGGACGTGACACAACGACGCGGCGAAAAGACCCGCCTCTTCGCCGCGGAGACCCGCCGATCCCCTGCTTGTGAAAGCTGGAGTACACCCAGGCTACTGGCTTCTCCCGGTTTCTGCAACCGTTTCGTGCCGGCTGTCCTGTTCTTGGGACCAATGTCGGCGCGCGGCTTGGCCAGCGCGAAGCGCCAGCCTATAATGCCCTCGGCACCATCGGGATTCCCGCCGTTCGACGGCCCGACCCACGGCGTCGTCCGCGTGCGAGGCGAAGAATCGCACCGGTCACGCGCGCCGCCACACACAGAGAGGAACACGTCCATGATCGAGAACAAGCTCAAGCGGCTGCTGCAATCGGGCGGCACCGCGATCGGCACGATGATCTGCGACACCCGCACGCCCGCCATCGCGCGGGCGCTGGCCGTTGCAGGCTTCGATTACTTCATCCTGGATACGGAGCACGGCTCGTACAGCCTCGAAACCGTCTCCGACATGATGCAGATGGCGCGGCTGGAGGGCATCACCCCGCTGGTCCGCGTGCCGGATTTCTCGTACCCCTTCATCGCGCGGACGTTGGACGCGGGCGCGCTGGGCGTGATGGTGCCTCGCATCAAGACGCGCGCCCAGGTGGAGCAGATCGTGGCGGCCGCGAAGTATCCGCCCATGGGCGAAAGGGGAATGATGAACGCGCGGACCAACACCGACTACCGCGGGATGACCATCGGCGAATACGGTACCTGGGCCAACGCGGAGACCATGGTGATCGTCCAGATCGAGACCCGTGAGGCGGTCGAGGACATCGATGCCATCCTGGCGGTCCCCGGCGTGGATGCGGCGCTGATGGGGCCGGCGGACCTTTCCGTGTCGCTCGGCACGATGGACATCGCGCACCCACAGGTGACGGAGTACATCCAGCGGGTGGCCGACGCTGCCAAGAGGCGCGGACTCCCCTCGGGCACCCACGTAGGCGACCTGGACATGCTGAAAGCCTGGCGGGACCGGGGGATGCGCCTCTTGATGTACAACTACGATTTCGGCCTGATGATGGCCGGAGGCGCCGCCGCCATCAAGGAGTTGCGCGCATAACGGGTTGCCCCGCTCACCCTGGCCGCTCCTTGACCGTCCCTTTCCAAGGTGGTAGAACCGTCCCGCCCGCCGGGTCCGGCCGGCCTGTCGCGCACCATGCTGTCGGGAGGTGGGGTCCCTCATGAGGCTGAAAGGGAAGATTGCCCTGATCACCGGGGCGGGGCGGGGCATCGGGCGCGCCACGGCTCTCCGGTTTGCGCGGGAGGGGGCGAACCTGGTTCTCGCGTCGGAGGTTCGGGAAGAGATCGAGGCGGTGGCAGTCGAGGTGCGCGCCCTGGGTCGCGCGGCCCTCCCGGTGCCGGCCGATCTGTGCGACGAGGCCCAGGTCGCCGCGCTGGCGAAGGCGGCGCTCGACGCGATGGGCCGGGTGGACGTCCTCGTGCACTCTGCCGGTGTCGCGATCCACGGTGCGGTGGCGACGCTCCCCACCGAGAGCTGGGATCTCAACTTCGGGGTCAATGTCCGCGGTATGTTCCTGTTGACCCGGGCGCTTCTTCCGCATTTCCTGCAGCGCCGGTCCGGCACCATCGTCAACGTTGCGTCGCGGTTGGGCAAGGAAGGCAGCGCCATGCGGGCCGCGTATGCGGCCTCCAAGCACGCGGTGATCGGCTTCACCTCGTCCCTGGCGCTGGAGCTGAAGTCGCAGGGGATCCGGGTGAACGCCATCTGCCCCGGCCCGGTGGCGACGCCGCTCCGGGCACGGAACTACCCGAACGAGGACCCGCGGACGCTCACTCAGCCGGACGAGGTGGCCGAGATCATTCTGTACCTGTCCTGCGACGACTCGGCCGCCATCAACGGCGCCGCCATCGATGTGGCATGGAAAGGGCAGGACACGCTGCCCACCGTTCGGTAGGGCGTGACCCTCCGGCCCCGCGAGAGGAGCGCGATCATGCGGCTCGACCTGATCCAGATGCACAGCCGGACGGCGTCCCGGGACGAGAACGTCGAGCGGGCCTGCGCCCTCATCGACGAGGCGGCCCGTCGACGCCCCGATATCGTCGTCCTGCCGGAGTTCTTCAACGTCGAGTACTTTCCGCAGTTCCGGGACTATCGCTACCTGGACTACGCCGAGACCGAGGATGGGTACACCCAGACCCGGATGAAGGCGAAGGCGCGAGAGCACGGGATCCACATCGTCTCGACGATCTTCGAGGTGGCCCGCCCCGGCTTCCACTACGACACGGCGATGCTGATCAACCCGGAGGGTCGGATCGTCGGCAAGTACCGGAAGGTGCACCCGGCGGCGCATCTCAGCCTGGAGAAGATCTACTTCCGGGGCGGTTCGTCCTTTCCGGTGTTCCCGGTCGGCGAGTGGACGGTGGGCATCTCCATCTGCTACGACAACCTGTTCCCGGAGTCCTGCCGCTGCCTGATGCTCCACGGTGCGGAGCTGGTCATCGCGCCGTATGCCACCCCGGTGGCCGATCCGTGGGAGAATTTCCTGACCACACGAGCGCTGGAGAACGGCGTGTATCTGGCCGCCTGCAATCACGTGGGGCAGGAGGGAGACTGGGTGATGTCGGGCAAGAGTATGATCATCGACCCGCTCGGGAAGATCCTGGTGCAGGCCAGCGGAACCGACGAGCAGATCATCAGCGCGGACATCGATCAAGAGGCCGTCATCCAGGCGCGCCGGCGGTTCCTCCTGGCGCGGGATCGACGGCCGGATGCCTACACAGCGATCACGACACCGACGGAGGAGCTGCACCGCTGAGACGGCGCAACCCGTCATCTCCCGCAGGAGGTCATGGACCGATGGCAACACGGACGGACTTCGACATCTTGATGATCGGGCATTTCGCCAAGGACCGGCTGGTGGTAGACGGGAAGGGCGAGTCTGCCTCCGGAGGGGCGGTGTTCTACGGCGGCGTGGCCGTGCGCCGGCTGGGCGCCCGCGTGGCCGTCGCGACCCGGCTGCACCCGGAAGATTTCCCGCGGCTGGATGAGCTGCGGGATGAGGGGGTCGAGATCTTCGCCACGCCGGCCCCGGCCACCACTGGGATCGAGAACATCTACAATTCGGCCGACATGGAGCGGCGGATCTGCCGGCCGCTGGCGTTTGCCGGCGCGTTCCGGGCCCAGGATATCCCGCACGTCCCGGCCAAGGTCACGCTGATCGTGCCCCTGATCGCGGGGGAGGTGGATCTCGCGCTCCTCAAGCAGATCGCGGCGCGCGGTCCCGTCGGGATGGACGTGCAGGGTTTCGTGCGGGTCCGCGAAGGGAACGAGCTGGTCTTCAAGCAGTGGCCCGACATGCACGAGGGGCTCGCGCACATCACCTACCTCAAGGTGGACCGAGCCGAGGCCGAGCTGCTCACCGGCGAGACCGACCTCGTCAAGGCGGCGCAGACGCTCGCGGCCTGCGGGCCGCGCGAGATCGTCCTCACCCAGTCATCGGGCGTGACCGTGTACTCGGAGGGCAAGATCTACCAGGCGCCGTTCACGCCGCGGAACCTCAGCGGACGGACGGGGCGCGGCGATACCTGCTTCGGCACCTACGTGGCCAAGCGCCTGGGCAGCTCGCCCGAGGAGGCCTGCCGCTGGGCGGGCGCGGTCACGACGCTCAAGCAAGAACAGCCTGGGCCGTGGCGAGGAAGCCCCGCGGACGTGGAGGCGCTGCTCAAGTCCCGGTGGTGACGCGCGCGAGACGACAGGGATAGCGACAGGGACAGCGAAGAGCAGCGGGCAGCTGGCAGCGAACAGAACGGCGGAGACGGCGACAGAGAGATCCGACCGCAAGGGATCCGGCCGCCGTCGCTGACGGATTCCGCTGTCGAGAAGCGGGCGAGAGGGTACCATATGTGGGAAGATCTGCTCGGGCGTGTTGACGCGGAACGGCTTCAGCAGGCGACGCTGGACCTGGTCCGGATCCGGTCCTACACGGGGGACACGCGGGAAGTTGCGGCGGCGTACGCGCGGCACCTGGAGGGGATCGGTTTAGCGGTGGAGGTGCTCCGGGACTTCCCGAATGATCCGTGCGTGGTGGCGCGCCTGCGGGGCGCCGGCGCGGGGCCGACATTGGAATTCAACGGCCACCTGGACACGGTGCCGGTGGATCATCCGGCCCCGTACGTCAAGGACGGGCGGATCTACGGGCGGGGCAGCGCCGACATGAAGGGCGGCCTGGCCGCCATGGCCGAGGCGGCGCACGTCATCGTGGAATCGGGTGTGCGGCTCAAGGGCGACCTCCTCCTGGTCGCGCACGGCCTGCACGAGGCGCCGGATGGGCATGGCGAGGACCTGTCGGACCTAGTCCGCCGGGGAATCAAAGGCGACGCCGTGATCATCACGGAGCTGGCGTCCGACACGCTGCCCGTCGTGGGGCTCGGTCAGGCCGCGTTCGATTTCACGATCACAAGACCCGGCGAGTCCAGTCACGAGCTGCTGACGCCGCCCGACACGCCGCACCCGATCCTGGCCGCCGTCCGCCTGGTGAATCTGATGCAGGCGCGGCACAACCAGCTCGCACACGTCAAGATCCCCTACGTCGGCCACGAATCGTTCTTCGTCGGCATCCTGCAGGGCGGAGACTTCTTCAATCGGTGGACCAACGCCTGCCGACTGGTCGGGACGCGGCGCTACGGACCCGAGAATTCATACGCCAACGTTCTGGCAGAGCTCCAGGCTATGGCCACACAGGTCGAGCGGGAGACCGGAGCGCAGGTGGCGTTGAATCTCATCCCGGTGCGGGACGGGTTCCGCGTGGCGGAGGACGAGCCGCTGGTCGTCGCCCTGCGCCGTGCGTACACCGAGGTGACCGGACGCGAGCTCCCCCTCGTGGGCAGCCGGATGGTTGGTGACGCCGCCATCTTCATCAAGGAAGGAAGGGTTCCCGCGATCTACCACGGCCCCGGTGGCCAGGGCGCCCACGCCGACCTGGAGTCGGTCCCCATCGCCGAACTCGTGCGAGCCGCCAAGGTGTACGTGCTCACCGCCCTCAGCTACGCCGGCCAGGCCTGATCGGCTCACCCGTCCGCACCACCAAACCCATGGAATACCGCCCCTCTCTTTCGTGCCGTGGCGGTGGGCAACCGCCACGGGAATCCAGCCGACGTCCGCGCAATAATTGGCGTTCCTCACGAAACGGCCGCATGCCTTGCAGAGGCCAGGTCCGTGTCGTCCCCGTCTAGTGGTACACCCGCCCCGCATCCACCACCATCACCTGCCCGGTCGTGCTGTCGCTCCGGCAAAACGTCACGACCTGGTCGGCCACGTCGTCCAGCTCCACCAGCTTCTGCAGCGCGGACTGCTTGAGCCCCCGCTCGACGAAATCGGGCGACAGCCGGGCCGTCATTTTCGTGCCGCGCAGCAGCCCGGGCGCCACGGCGTTGACGGCGATCTCGGGGCCCAGTGCCACGGCCAGGCAGCGCGTCAAGTGGGTGAGCGCCGCCTTGGAGACGGCGTAGGCGATGCTGCTCCCGGATGGGGCCAGCCCGGCGACCGAGGTCACGTTGACGATCCGCCCCTGCTTCTGGCGCTGCATGACCGGCGCCACGGCCTTGACGCAGAGGAAGGGGCCGGTGGTATTGATCCGGAGGATGCGCTCCCACAACTCCAGCGTCAGCCCGTCCAGATCCTTGAACGGCACCAGTTGGTTGTAGGCGGCGTTGTTGACGAGAATGTCTATTCGGCCGAACTCGGCCAGGATCCGCTCGACCATCGGCTGGATCGAGGCCGCGTCGGTGACATCGGCCTGAAAGGCCGCACTGCGCGACCCCAGGGCCGACCATTCGGCGACCAACGCCTCGGCTTGTGCCTGTGAGGTTTGGTAGATCCCGGCGACATGCGCCCCCTGGACGGCTAACGCCCGGGCGATCCGCTGCCCGAGGCCCCCCGTGGCTCCGGTGACGACGGCAACGGCTCCTTGTAGTTCCATGACATCCTCCGGTGTAAGTGGGAATGCGGCATCCGAACGTCGGGACTGTATCACACCCCGGGATCGGTTTCACCGCCCCCAACCGTTGGGTTTCTGGAGCGAATCTCCTCGCCCCGCGGCTCGACCGATGCCTTTTCCGTCGGGAGTGTTCTCTCCCGACCCCTCACGGCGCCTGCGTGGCCACGCCTCCCTACGCGGTGGCGGTCGGCGCTGTTTTGGTTTGAAGGAGTTCGATCCGGACGTCATCCGGTCCCTTGACGAAGGCGATCCGCAGGTGCGGCCCGAAATCCCAGGGCTCGACGTCGATCGTGACCCCCCGCCGTCGCAGCTCCGCGACGGTGGCATCCACATCGGCGACCTGGAGGCCGAAGTGGTCCGTGCCAAAGTGACGCACGCCGGCCGGCACCAGCTGCTCCCCCTCCCGGGCACCCCGGATCAGTACCTGGGTGCCACCCAACCGCAGTTCGGTGGTGAGCGCTCCCCGCGCGGCTCGGCGCTCCACAAGCTCGGCGCCGAGCCCCGCGACGAACCAGCGCTCGGTGGCCTCGACGTTCGAACAAAACACATGAATGTGGTCAAACTGGTAGTCTAGCGGTGCCGCCATGCGTCACTCCTTTCACGTGTTCCAAGGCCCGCCCGGGCATCCGGGCAGCGACGACGCGCGATCAACGAACCTCTTGCGCTGTTGTCCTTGGTCTCGCCGAGAAAACGACGTCCGCCTCGTCCGCCAACATGCGCGCGGCGATGTCCGCACCGGGCACCTGATACGTCCCGTCGGTGATGCGGGCTGTCAGCGCGGTCACTCTGTTTGCGCGGATCGGCGAATTGCCCGACTGTCAACCGAGGCGTTCGTACGAGGCCAGCCGGTCCGGCGGGCAATCGACGAGGCCCGTATCACCCCACCCGCCGCGGGCGGCCCGCGGCGGGTGGGGTGACCAATGGACGAGCCTGGCGGGTGCGATGGCTACTTCTTCTTCGGCGGGACGATGGCGTCCTTGAACGCCTTAGCCAAGCGGAAGCGCACCACGGTCTTTGCCGGGATCTTGATGGCCGCCCCCGTCTGCGGATTCCGGCCCATGCGCGCCTTGCGGGCGGCTTTCACGGCCTTTCCCAGCCCGGGGACCACGAACTGCCCGGTCGCCTTGGCTTCTTTCGTGGCGAGGGCCACGAGGGCCTCGAGCACGGACGCCACCGTCTTCTTGGGCAACTCGACCTGCTCCGCCAGATGGGCGACTACCTGCGTCTTCGTCATCACCTTGGCCATAGCGCCTCCCGTGTGTGAGTGGACATGATCCCCGCGTCTCCAGCGGGGTGCAGGGGCACTGTAAGCAATTGGGGCCCCTCTGTCAATGGGGCGGTCGCCAACGGTATGTATTGCACCAGCACAGTCAGGCGTGCAACGCTGAAATAAATGCGGCAAGCCGTTCGGGACGACATGGATCGGCCGAAGACCCATTGCGGGGATCGCTCCCCGATTCTATCCCCCGGAATTCTGGGGACACCATTGAATTTGAGGAGTAGATCCCGGGTTGAAGCCATGGAGCGCATTGCCCGGGCGGTCCTCCGGCATCTCGCAACCCATTATCCAACGCCGGAACCCGCGGCACGACAGCGGAAATGAGTATGGTGTCCCCCGAATTGCGGGTTTCCAATTGACGAAATGGGCAGCGGACTGTACATTGCACTGTACAGAGAGGAGACCCAGCGATGGCGAAAACACTGACCATCACCGAGGCCCGATCGCAACTCCTGGATCTGGCCGAGCAGTTGAACCGCCCGCCCGCGACCGAAGCCGTCACCGTGACAAAGCGGGGCAAACCCGTCCTGACAGTCATGCCGTACGATTTCTACGAGAGTCTGGTGGAGACGCTGGAGGTCCTGGGGGATGAGACGCTGATGCTGGCGCTGCACCGGAGTCTGAAAGAAGTGCGGACCGGAAAAACCATCCCGTGGGAGAAAGTGAAACAGGATCTGCACCTGTGACGCCCGCTCAGTATCGGCTCGTCCTGACGCCCACGGCACGGTCCATGCTCGTTGCCATCACGGACCGCCGCACGCGGGAGCGGGTCCGCGATCGTATCGACGGACTGGCAGTGGATCCCGAACTCCAAGGAAAGGCGCTCTTGGGTGAGCTCAAGGGATACCGCAGCCTAAGAGCCGCGGGTCAGCGCTTTCGGATCGTCTACCGAGTTCACCAGGCCCACGTCGAGGTCCTGGTCGTCGCAATTGGTCGCCGCGCGGAAGGGTCGCGCGAGGACATCTACCGCCTGGCCCAACGCCTCCTCCGCCTGCGTCTGCTTTAATAGCGGACCGTCGATCCGCGGCATTCTTCCTGCATCTGTCTGGGCTGCCTCCTGTCTCCCGAGTGCCGACCCTTGCCTCGACGCGGCTAGCGGCCTACGATGCTTTGCGGGGTCTCTCGGGGAAGCGAGGCCAAGGCACGGCGTGGAGGAGGCAAAGATGTCACACGGGCTGGTACGGATCGTGGTCGGCGTCTGGGCGCTGCTTGGTGTGGTCGGGGGTGTGGAAGCGCAAGCGCCGCGGTCGCCGACGCCGAAGCCGATTGACGGCGTGGTCCGTGCGGAGACCGTGGCCCGCGGCCTCGAGCATCCCTGGGGGCTGGCGTTCTTGCCGGATGGCCGCATGCTGGTCACGGAGCGGCCCGGGCGGCTCCGGATGGTGGGCAAGGATGGGGGGATCTCCGCACCGTTTGCCGGGGTGCCGGCGGTTCAGGCCCGCGGGCAAGGCGGCCTGCTCGACGTGGCCCTGGACCCGCGCTTCGGCGAGAACCGCCTCGTCTACCTGAGCTACGCGGAGCCCGGCGATGGCGGCACGGCCGGAACCGCGGTCGCGCGCGGCCGGCTCGGCGACAGCGGGATCGAAAACGTCCGCGTGATCTACCGGCAGCGGCCGAAGGTCTCGGGCACGAACCATTTCGGGTCCCGGCTCGTCTTCGGCCGGGACGGCACGCTGTTCATCACACAGGGGGATCGGTACGCCTACCGGAACGGCGCGCAGGACCTGGTGGTCGGGATGGGAAAGATTGTGCGCATCCATCCGGACGGAACGGTACCGGCCGACAACCCGTTCGTCGGCCGCGCCGGCGCCCAGCCCGAGATCTGGTCCTACGGCCATCGCAACGTCCAGGGCGCCACGCTCCATCCGGAGACCGGACAGCTCTGGATCGTGGAGCATGGGCCGCGCGGCGGCGACGAGCTGAACCGGCCCGAGGTCGGCAAGAACTACGGCTGGCCCGTCATCACCTACGGCGCGGAATACTGGGGACCGAAGATCGGCGAGGGGACGGCCAAGCCGGGCATGGAGCAGCCGCTCTACTACTGGGATCCGGTGATCGCGCCGTCCGGTCTGCTCTTCTACACCGGCGATGCGATCCCCGCCTGGAAGGGCAGCCTCCTGATCGGCTCGCTCCGGCCGGGGCTCCTGGTCCGGCTGCGCCTGGCAGACGGGCGCGTGGCGCTGGAAGAGCGCTACCTCGGCGACCTGGGCGAGCGGATCCGAGACGTGCGGCAAGGGCCGGATGGGCACCCGTATCTGTTGACCGACCACAGCGACGGGCGCATCCTGCGGGTCATCCCGGCATCCCGCTGAAGCCCGACGGCCACCGGCGATGGATTGCGGGCCGCCCCCGGTCCCGGTGGCCAGGGCGCCTACGCCGACCTGGGGCCGGTCCCCTTCGCCGACCTCGTGCGAGCCGCCAAGGTGTACGTGCTCACCGCCCTCAGCTACGCCGGCCAGGCCTGATCGGCCCGCGCCGACGGCAAGCAGAAATCTCTCCCGATCGAAGCATTGGCCGGTGACCGACTTCCAACACGTTGAAAACGGTGCGTCCGGTTTCACTTGCCTTTCGGGGCCCTATTGGTTCGGTGGGCAGTGTTGCGCGCGAAGCGGAGCCTGTGATAGAAAAGGCAGAGCCCGATCGTGGTATTCCGCTCATTTTCTGTTGCACGCCAGCGCAATGAAAACGCGCGAAAGGATCTCGGCATGAGTGCGTCAACCGCTCCCCCTGAGCCGATCAGTCGGCCCGAACCCCCGGCGAGGTTCACCATCCTGCGCCCGGCCGAGCTGCCCGCGACCGACCGGGGCGGCGGCAACAAGACGATCCCGCTGGTCTCTCCCCGGGTCGGCTCCCAGCAGATGCTCAACGGGATCACCGTCATTGCCCCGGGGAAGGCGATCGGGCTTCATGCGCACAACTGTGAGGAGAGCGTGATCGTCCTCGAAGGGCAAGGGGTAGTGGAGCTGGACGGGGCGGATCACGCGGTCAATACGTTCGACACGACCTGGGTCCCCGCCGGTGTGCCGCACCGATTCAAGAACACCTCCGACGCGCAGCCGCTCCGGATCTTCTGGACCTACGCCTCTCCCGGCGCAACCCGCACCCTCATCGCCACCGGGGAGACGCACAGCATCGCATCCGAGCACGGGAAGTAGCGCCGCCGAGGGTCGGCGCCGGACGCCGCACCGCGGGATCGCATTTCCCACTCACGACTCCAGGGACGAAGGGAGATATCGCATGGCATCCGAAGGAACCGCACGCACATTTCCGGTACGGCGATTGGAGGCCTTCATCGCCAGCGCATTGGTGGCGCTGGGGCTTACGGAGCAGGATGCGGCGATCTGCGCGACCCGCATGGTGGAGGCAGACCTGCGCGGCGTGGACACCCACGGCATCTTCCGCCTGCCCCACTATAGCCAACGGATTCGCGCCAACGGGATCAACCTGCGTCCGACGGTGCGGACCATCCGCGAGAACGCGGTGACGGCGCTGGTGGACGGGGACAACGCCATGGGCCACGTGGTGATGACCTACGCGACCCAGTTGGCGATCAAGAAGGCCGCGGAGTCCGGCCTGGCATGGGTCGGGACGCGCAACGGCAATCACGCGGGTGCCGGCGCCGTCTACTCCTCGATGCCGCTGGCGCACGATATGATCGGCATGTACATGACCGTGGCGAACGGGAACCACATGGCACCCTGGGGTGGGGTCGAGCTGATCCTGGGCACGAATCCTATCTCCTTCGCCGTTCCGGCCGGCACGGAACCGCCCGTCGTGTTGGATATCGCAACGACGGTGACCTCCTACGGCAAGGTGAAGCTGGCGGCCCAGAAGGGGGAGTCGATTCCGGTCGGCTGGATGATCGACCGGCACGGACAGCCCCTCACCGACCCCAAACGCTCCTCCGAGGGGTTCCTCTTGCCGATCGGGGGCTACAAGGGGTATGGCCTGAACGTGATCATCGGCATGCTGGCCGGCGTGCTCAACGGGGGGGCCTTCGGCCGCAACGTGGTCGACTTCAACAAGGATCTCGGCGCCCGGAACAACAGCGGACACATGATCCTGGCGATGCGGGTGGACAATTTCCAGTCCGTCGAGAGCTTCAAGCAGGAGATGGATCGGTCGATCCGAGAGATCCGGGAATCCAAGCGCATGGAGACCGTGGACCGGATCTGGTTGCCGGGCGAGATCGAATACTATCGGATGCGCGACCGCCTGGAGCATGGAGTCCCGCTGGCCCCGGCCGTCGTGGCGAGCCTGCAAGGGCTGGCCGCGGAGCTCAAGCTCGCGGATCGCCTGGACTGACTTTCCTGAACACGAAGGCCCTCCGGCCAAGTCGGCCAGAGGGCCTTTTTCGTGAGCTGCGCACCGACCGCGGCTCACTGGCCCGGCTTGACGCCTTCCTTCTGGAGCTGCTTCAGGATCTGGATGTTGTCCTCGGATTCCTTGTCCCAATACCTGGCCAGTTCCGGACCGGTCATGAAGCGAACCTCACCGCCCGTACGCCCGCGCGAACTGTTCGGCTCCGATGTGGGTCGGTGTGAGCACGCCGGAGGAGCCGAAGGCGTAGAACCCCGGCTTGGCCTTGGCGTCCTTCACCAGGTCGGCGACGCTCTTCCAGGGGCTGTCGACCGGAACGCTGAGCACGGTGGGCATCAGCGTCAGGGAGCCGATGGCGACGAAGTCGTGGCGGGTCGCGCCGGGCGTGCGGCCCCCAGATCATCGCTCGCCGTTTGTCGGCTGGAATCTCTGGTGTTCTGTGTGTTCTGGCGCCAGGTACGCCGATCCACGCCGGCTCGATAGCCGACCGAGGACCCAGAGCCCCACGAGCCTCGGGACATGCAGGGTCAATCCTCTCCCGCCGTGCCGCTCGGTTCGTAAGGCAGCGTGTTGGAAGAGTGCAGATCGCGGGGCGAGCCACGCCATATTCCGTTCACACGGGCCCCTTTTTCCTCTTGCTATTCTTTCGCCCGAAAGGTACAAAACTTCAACTTGTCTCGCAGAACAGGAGGAACCCATGTTTGCCAAAATCGTTCAGAAGAAGTTGGTGATGGCGATGTGCTGGGTTGCGCTTTTCGGATTAGCGGGAATGGGCTGTTCGACGACTACCGCAGAGCAGCAACCGGGTCAACCGGTAACGGGACCAACTGCAGGGGGAAGTGCAGCAGGGGGGGAACTGGGGAGGGTTTACCTTGATGATGTCCGCGTCCCGAGCGAATTGAATTATGATGCGGATGAATCGATGCTCTATGAAACCGCGAAGTTCAAAGCGGGCGTTCTCCGCTTCTCAAAATGGCGCCTCGACGTTCCGTCGTTGATCGATTTCTTTGTGTACAATATGGCAAAGGATGGGTGGACGTTTGTGAACTCCTTCAAAGGAAAGGAAGCGCATCTCAGCTTCTCAAAACCTGAGAAAACTGCCACCATCAGAATTACTGAAAGTTGGACAGGGACGACCAAGGTGACGATTGCCGTCGGCCCGTTGGGAGAAAAACCGAAGTAAGCCGTTGTCAAAGAATGACAGGTCCAGATGCTAGGCGGAGTGCAAAGGGTCAAGTGAGGCGTACTTCCGGTACGCCGCAACGAGTGCCCGAGCGCTCCAACGACGCAGATGGGCATTTTCAGCAGCCTGTTTAGCGCGGAGTAGGGTATTCGGGCAAGATAAATAGACCATTGACCGCCACCGGTTGCCAGAAGACGGGGGCCGCCTGAGCGTGAGTGTTTCTGCCGGGGTGGATTCGATGGTCCTTCTCCATTCATAAAGAACGCCTGCCGTGAAGCGCCTGATCTTTCCTTCATCCCCGCCTCGTCTCGCCGCGCCTCAGTATTCGGACCCGCCGCATCAGGCGCACGGGACAGAAGGGCCCGCCGGAGAACGAGATCACCGGCGGCGTCGCCGCCGTCACTTCCCGCCCGGCAGCAAGGGCCCGAACAGGGGGTTGCTCATTCCGTAGGCGTCAATGGCCGTTCCCGTGATGGCCGAGGATTCGGGGGAGACCAGAAACAGGATCACGTTCGCGATCTCCTCGGGCCGGATCAGGTTGGTCCGCCCCTTTGCCCGACCGGCCTCGTGAAGCATCCGGGTGTCCGTCCCGCTGGGGCAGACGGCGTTCACGTCGATCCCGAACCGCTTCACCTCCGCCGCGAGGCTGGCCGTGAAGTGGAGCAGCCCCGCCTTGGCTGCGCCGTAGGCGGCGATGCCGGCGATCCCCATCCGCCCCCCGATGGACGCGACGTTGATGATCTTGCCCGACTGCTGGCGCATCATGATGGGCAGCACGGCCCTCGCGCACAGGAAGGGGCCGGTCAGGTTGACCCGGAGGATCCGCTCCCAGTCGGCAAGGCTGGTGTCCACCACGGGCCGCTCCGGGAGCGCGATCCCGGCGTTGTTCACCAGGATGTCCACGCGGCCATACGCCTGGAGCGTTCGGTCCACCATGCCGGCAACCTCGTCTTCTTGGCCGAGATCGGCGACGACCGGCAAGGCCGTCGCTCCCACCGCCTCTGCCTCGCTGGCCACCGAATCGATCTCCGGTCGCGTGCGGGCACACCAGAACAACCACGATGCCGCGCCGGGCCAGCGCCAGCGCCGTCGCCCGGCCGATGCCCCGCCCCGCCCCCGTGACGATCGCCACCTGCCCGCTGAGTTCCATGGCCGGACCTCCCACTGTGATGCGTGCGACGTTGTCATGCCCGCTAGACACGACGACCGGGCGCCTTGACTCCGAGAATCGCTTTGACTATACCTGGCCCGGACCGTTCTTGAAAAGTACGGAGGCGCGGTGTTTCCACCCTGCGTGTCGGGACCCGCGATCCGTGATCGGCGGGCGGTTGTCTCGGGCCGGGAGGCGAATCGTGCGGCTCTTGGAAACCCAAGCACTCTCCATCCACTTCGGCGGGCTCAAGGCCGTAGACCAGGTGGATGTCTTTGTTGACGAGGGGGAGATCCTCAGCCTCATCGGGCCGAACGGCGCGGGGAAGACGACGTTTTTCAACCTCGTGAGCGGCTTTCTCAGACCCAGCGCGGGGGCCGCCCGGTACCAGGGCCGGGAGATCGCCGGGCTTCCTCCCTACCGGATCGCGGCCATGGGGTTGGTCCGGACCTTTCAGAAGACCAATATCTTCTCCGAGATTCCCGTCCGCGACGGGATCGCCACGGGATTCCACCTGACACGAAACGCGGGCATCGCCAGCATCCTGCTCCACACCCGGCGTGCCCAGGCCGAGCAGGTGGACGTGGACCGCCGGACGGCCGACATCCTGGCCTTCACCGGCCTCACGCCCTGGGCTCACCAGCTCGGCAAGAACCTTCCATACGGCAAGCAACGGATCCTGGAGGTGGCGGTGGCGCTGGCGGCGTCGCCCCGGCTGCTGCTCCTCGACGAGCCCGCATCCGGCCTCAACCCCACCGAGACGAATGAACTGATGGCGTTGATCCGCCGGATCCGCGACGAGAAGCGGATCACGGTCTTGCTGATCGAGCACAATATGCGGCTTGTGGTGGGGATCTCCGACCGCGTGGTCGTGCTTAACCACGGAAAGAAGATCGCCGACGGGCCACCCGACGCCGTGTCCAGGGACCGGACGGTCATCGAAGCCTACCTCGGGCGCGGGTTCGCCGAGGGAGCGCCGTGCGCATGCTTAAGGTCACAGGCCTGGAGACTTCCTACGGTCGCCTCAAGGCGCTTCACGGCGTCTCCATCGAGGTCCCGGCGGGCAGCATCGTGACCCTGATCGGGGCGAACGGGGCAGGCAAGACCACCTTACTGCTTTCCATCGCCGGCGTCCTCAAGCCGACGGCCGGCGAGATCACCTTTGAGGGGACGCGAATCGACGGCCTTCCCTCGTGGGAGATCGTGAAGCGGGGCATCGCCCCCTGCCCCGAGGGGCGTCGGGTCTGGCCGCACATGACCGTCATGGAGAACCTGGAGATGGGCGGCTATACCGTCTCCGACTCGACAGAACTCCGTCGGCGCATCCAGGCGGCGTTTACTCACTTCCCAATCCTGGCGGAGCGGCAGGCCCAGAAGGCCGGCAGCCTCAGCGGCGGGGAGCAGCAGATGCTCGCCATCGGGCGCGCCTTGATGGCCCGCCCGAAGCTCCTCCTGCTGGACGAGCCGTCCCTCGGGCTTGCCCCCATCGTGGTGGAGCGGCTGTCCGAGATCATCAAGAGCATTCGTGCCGCCGGGACCACCGTCGTGGTCGTGGAGCAGAACGCCTTCATGGCATTGAACATGGCGGACTACGGGTACGTCCTTGAGGTCGGGCGGGTGTCCCTGGCGGGACCGGCGCGGGACCTGCTCCGTAACGACACTGTCCGGAAATCGTACCTGGGGATCTGAGCGGTTCCAGAAACTGGAGGAAGGAGGGTCATCATGCGAAATCGGAAGGGGACGTTCGGGTGGGTGCTGGCCGGCGTGCTCGTTGCGGCGACGGCCGTCGGCTTGGGTGTCGGCTCCGACCCTGCGCTGGCGGGCGAGGCCGTCAAGCTGGGCGTGCTCATGCCCGTGAGCGGGACCTTGGCCTATGACGGCGGCCTCACCATCGACGGGATCAAGCTCGCCGCCGAAGAGATCAACGCGGGCGGCGGAATCGACGGGAAGATGAAGATCGACCTGGTGGTCGAGGACAGCGCGGGACTGCCCGCCACGTCGGTGGCGGCCATGACCAAGCTGGTCGGAGTCCACAAGGTCTCGGCCGTGGTCGGGGATTTTGCCAGCTCGTGCACTCTCGCCTCGATGGAAGTCGCGAAGCGCGAGCGAGTGCCCCTGGTCACGCCAATCTCTCTTGCCCCGAAGATCACCCAGTCGGGAAACGAGTGGGTCTTCCGCGCGTGTGATAACTCCGAGATGATCGCCAACGCCTTCACGAAGTACGCGGTGAAGGACAAGAAGGTCCGAAAGTGGGCCTTCATCGCCGTGAACACGGACTACGGCCGCGGCTCGGTGGACGCCTTCTCCAAGAAGCTCAAGGAGCTGGGCGGCGACGTCGGCCTGGTGGAGTACTTCAACCAGGGAGAGACGGACTACTACGCCATCTTGACCAAATTGCAGGCGACGGACACGCAGGGCCTGTGCCTGCTGGGCGAGACCATGGACCTGTCGCGGGTGGTGAACCAATTCTTCGAGCTGGCCCTCAACAAGAAGATGATCCTCATGGATCCGACCAGCGGCACCTTCAATTCCAAGTTCATCGAGCTGACCAAGGGGCGGGCCGAGGGCATGATCGGCGCCAGCCGCTTCGTGGACACGATCGAGACGCCCGCGGCCAAAAAGTTCGTCGCCGCCTTCAAGGCGCGCTACGGGCGCGTGCCGGAGAAGTATGCCCAGGCGGGCTACGACGCCGTCCATATGATCGCCCAGGCCATTTCCCGCGCCAAGTCCACGCAGCCGGCTGCCGTCCGGGACGCCCTGACCCAGACCCAGTACGCCGGGCCGCAGGGGAAGGCATTCTTCGACAAGACGAACCAGCTGATCATCGACGAGTACATCATCAGCGTCAAAGACGGGAAGTTCGTGGTGGAAGCCGGCCCCGTCAAGGCCGTCGACTAGCAGGCTGCTGAAAAAGGCCCATCTGCGGCGTTGGTCCGCCTCGGCACTCGCTGCGACGTACCTTCAGTACGCCTGGACCCAGCTGCGCTGGGTACCCCGGCCTCCGGCGAACCGCCTTGCATCTGGACCTTTTTTGAGCAGCCTGAGAGAGAGTAGATCTCTCAGCACCCTGCGAAACATGCGAGACGTCCGACAGGTTCTGGCTGACGTCGGAACCTGTCGGACGATGGGAACTCAACACAGGTGGGATTGCGGAGTCGCAGGTTGTGATTACGGTCTTCTTTCAGCAGGCCCTGAACGGGATCATCCTGGGCAGCCTGTACATGCTGGTGGCGCTCGGGCTTTTCCTGATCTTTGGCATCCTGGAGGTCACCAACTTCGCCCACGGCGAGTTTTACATGCTGGGGGCCTTTGCCACCCTCTTCGTCATGACGGGCTTGGGGGTGCCGTTCCTGCCGGCCGTGGTGCTCGCCATGCTACTCATGGCTGCCTTCGGCGTCTTGGTGGAGCGGGTGGTGTTCCGCCCCATCGTGGGCAAGCCGCTGATCAACGGGATGCTGCTCTCCTTCGGCCTGTCCACCTTTCTGACCAACCTGGCCCTGCTGCTGTTCACGGCGGACCCCCGCAAGATCGAATCGGAGTTTGCCCAGGTGCACCTGCGCTTCCTGGGGCTTCACGTGACACTCGAGCGGCTGCTGGCGCTGGTGGCGGGCGCGGCGCTGGCCGGTTTTCTCGCCTACTTCATCCAGCACACCAAGACCGGCAAGGCGATGCGGGCGGTGGCGCAGGACCGGATCGCCGCGCAGATGGCCGGGATCCCGGTGTTCCGGATCTACGCCGTCACGTTCGCCATCGGCAGCATGCTGGCCTCGGCCGCCGGATCCATGGTGGGCGCCATTTTCCTAGTGTCGCCCGACATGGGGTGGACGGTCGTCCTGAAGGCCTTCATCGTGGTGATCCTGGGCGGTATGGGTAACATCGGGGGGATCGTCTTCGCGAGCCTCTTCATCGGCCTCGTGGAGAGTCTGGGCGGCGGCTTCGTCTCCTACGCCTACAAGGACGCCTACCCGTTCCTGCTCCTGGTCCTGGCTTTCCTGCTCCGGCCCGAAGGTCTGATGGGAGGACGTAAGGCATGAGTCGGGGTGGCCGCTGGATCGTGGGGCTCGGCGTGGCGACGGCGCTGCTGTGCCTGCCTGCCCTCTTCTCGTTGGACTACTACCTCCACATCTTCGTCATGGCCGGGATCCACGCCATGCTGGCCATCTCCCTCGGCGTGATCATCGGATTCACAGGCCAGGTGTCCCTCTGCCACGCGGCGTTCTACGGCGTCGGAGCGTACGCCTCGGCCTTGGTCAGCCTCAATTTCGGACTCTCCTTCTGGTTCGCGATGTGGGTGGGTGGCCTCACGGCCGGCGTCCTCTCCTATGCGCTGGGAAGGCTGGTCCTGCGCCTGACGGGACACTTCCTGGCCATCACCACCGCGTTCTTCGGCGTCCTGGTGACCGTGGTGCTGAACAACTGGGTGCCCTTGACCAAGGGGCCGATGGGGATTCCCGGGATCCCGCGTCCCAGCCTGCCGGCATTTCTGGGACCCCTGGCGGCCTTCGAGTCCCGGGTGGCCTATTACTACCTGGTCCTGGTCTTCGTTCTGGGCGTGGCGTTTCTCGTGTACCGAATCGTGGGCTCGCGGCTCGGGCGGGCGCTCATCGCCATCCGGGAAAACGAAGAGCTGGCGCAGTCCGTCGGGATCGACACCATGCGGTACAAGGTCTTTGCCTTTACCCTGGGCGGCGGCTTGGCCGGGATTGCCGGCGCCTTCTACGCCCACTATATTCTCTTTATCAGCCCGGTGACCTTCACCATCGGCGAGTCTATCAACATCCTGGTCATGGTCATCTTCGGCGGGATGACGACACTCGCTGGGCCCATTGTCGGCGCCGCGATCTTGACGATCCTGCCTGAGCTCTTGCGCATGGCCGGGGCGCTCCGCCTGGTGATCTACGGCCTGGCCCTGATGGCGTTCATCGTCTGGATGCCCCAGGGCATCGTGGGGGCGGTGCGAGCGCTGATCGTCCGGGAACGACCCGAGGCGTCGGGCGCCGAGACGCCGAGGACCCCATGACCTTGATTCTCGCATACGAGCGTGAGCCGTATCTGCAGTCGTTCGAGACCGAGGTCGTCGTCGCCGGCGTCGAGCGCGGCCACGCGTTCGTCGTCCTGGCCGACACGATCCTGTATCCGGAAGGGGGCGGACAGCCGGCGGATCGCGGGGGGATCGGAGGAGTGCGAGTCGAGGACGTCCGGACCGTGGAGCGGGCAGGTCCGCCACTACCTGGCGGGCCCCCCGCCGACCGGCCGGGTCCGAGTCGAGCTGGACTGGGCGCGCCGGTTCGATCACATGCAGCAACACACAGGCCAGCACCTGCTGACCGCGGTGGCCGAGCAGCGATTCGGGTGGCACACGACGGCCTTCCATCTGGGCGATCAGGTTGGCTGACATCGAGCTGGACACGGCACAGATCGCCCCGGCGCAACTCGCCGAACTGGAAGAGGCGATCGCCGCCGAGGTGCGCGCCTGCCGGCCCGTGACGGCGCGGCGCGTCACTGCGGAGGAGTATGCAGCGCTCCCGGTCCGGACGCGCGGCCTTCCGGAGGGACACGCCGGGGACATCCGGCTGGTGGAGATCGCGGGACTCGATCTCAACACCTGCGGCGGGACGCACGTCCGGTCCACCGCCGAGGTCGAGGCGCTGAAGCTGCTCGCCATCGAGGGCATGCGCGGCGGGACGCGCCTCTTCTACGTCGCGGGTGGGCGCCTGCGGAGGCTGCTCGGCATCCAACACGAGCGGGCGGCGAAGCTCCGGCAGCTCTTGGGAACGGCTGACGAGGAGCTAGTGCAGGGGGTCCAAGCCAGGTTGGATCAACTCAAGGACGCCCAGCGGACGGTGAAGGTTCTTGAGGAAGAGTTGGCGACCGCCGCCGGTCGGGCACTCGCCGCCGGGCGGGAGACGGTCGCCGCCGCCCATTGGGCAACCCGCGACTTGCCGTTTCTGCAACGCGTCGCCAGGGAGTTCGTCCGCCTCGCTCCGGATCGCATGATCCTCCTCACGGTGGGAGAAGGCGAGCAGGGGGCATTTCTGCTCGCGGCCGGAGAGCGAGCCCAGATCGATCTCCCTACGGTCGGTCGCAGGGTGGCCGAACTGCTCGAGGGCCGCGGCGGCGGTTCCGGACACGTTTTTCAGGGCAAGGTGACCCGGCTGGCACGACGCGACGAAGCCTTGGCTCACCTGAGAGACCTCCTGTAGTTCGCGTTGCTCCCTCTTCTCCAAATAGACGGCTCAGGTCCGTTCGCCTTCCCCGACATATCGATTCTCCGGTGAGATCCGCCCAATTGTCCGGTAGGGCTATCCAATTGGGCTGATGGGTTGACGAGGAGCGTTCTGGTTTCATATATAGGACCAACCTGAGCGCATTACACTGGTTAGAAAATTGTGCTTTCGAATTAGCAGGTTCGATTCTGTTGCGTTTTCCGGTTGTTCCGCAGGCAAGCATCCTGGGTGAATTGGGCGGATCACCCGGATGACGATGATCGGCGACTTGTCTGCCCAAGCGAGGAGGCCCGCATGGATGTACTCACCCTGTCCCGGATCCAATTCGCCGTAGCCACGTATTTCCACTTCCTCTTTGTTCCGCTGACGCTCGGCCTGTCGGTCCTGGTCGCGATCATGGAGACCAAGTATGTGAGGAGCGGAGACGAGGACTACAAGCGCATGGCCAAGTTCTGGGGGAAGCTCTTCCTGATCAACTTCGCCATCGGCGTCGTCACCGGGATCACCTTGGAATTCCAGTTTGGCACGAACTGGAGCCGCTACTCGGAATACGTTGGAGACATCTTTGGCTCGCTTTTGGCCGTCGAGGCCACAGTGGCATTCTTCCTGGAATCCACGTTTATCGCCGTCTGGTTCTTCGGGTGGAAGCGGCTCAGCCCGAAGATGCACTGCGCCGCCATCTGGCTGGTGGCAATCGCCTCCAACCTGTCCGCCTTCTGGATCCTGGTGGCCAACGCGTGGATGCAGCACCCGGTCGGATACGCCATCCGAAACGGGCGGGCGGAATTGACGGACTTCTTCGCCGTGATCACGCAGCGGTTCGCGATCCTCGAGTTCGTTCACACCCTGGGCGGCGCCTATATCCTGGCAGGCTTCTTCGTGATGGGGGTCTCCGCGTGGCATCTCCTGCGCAAGCAGGAGGTCGCATTCTTCACCAAGTCGCTCAGGCTGGCGGCGACGTTCAGCCTGATCTTCTCCCTGTTCGAGTTGGCGCAAGGGCACATGAACGCGGAGATCCTGGGCGAGATGCAGCCCACCAAGCTGGCGGCCATGGAAGCCCAGTGGGAGACGGTAGCGCGCGCGCCCATCCACCTGATCGCGTGGCCGGACGAGGCGAATGCGCGAAACAGCATCGAGGCGTTGCCCGTCCCCGGGATGCTGAGCTTTCTCGCCCACTACGACATGAACGCGACCGTCAAGGGCCTCAAGGACTTCCCGCCCGAGGACCGACCGCCGGTGCTGGCGTCGTTCCTCTCGTTCCGAATCATGGTGGGGCTGGGGATGCTGTTCATCGGGCTCTCTTTCCTGGCCTTTTGGTGGCGTCACGATCCGCTTCGCAGGCCATGGCTTCTCACCGCCCTCGTCTGGTCGATCCCCCTTCCCTATATTGCGAACGAGCTCGGCTGGACGCTGGCCGAGATCGGACGGCAGCCATGGATCGTGTACGGCCTGATGCGCACCAAGGACGCCGTCTCGCTCGCCATCGACAACGTCCAGGTTGCCACGACGCTGGTCGGGTTCGTCCTGGTGTACGGGCTGTTGGGCTTCGTCGACTTCTACCTTCTCTTCAAGTACGCGCGCCGCGGGCCCGAGCCCGCTGGCCGTTGAGCCGGAGGGCGGAGACATGCTTGAGACGATCTGGTTCATTCTCTGGGGCGTGCTCTGGGCCGTCTACTTCATGCTCGACGGCTTCGACCTGGGGCTGGGCAGCCTGCTGCCGTTCCTCGCCAAGACCGACGACGAGAAGCGCGTCGTCTACAACGCCATGGGCCCGTTCTGGGATGGGAACCAGGTGTGGCTCATCTCGGCGGGCGGCGTGACTTTTGCGGCATTTCCAAAAACCTACGCCGTTATGTTCAGCACGCTCTACACGCCGCTGATGCTCCTGCTGTTTGCGCTGATCCTGCGCGGGATCGCGTTCGAGTTCCGGGGCAAGGAGGATGCGCCGGCTTGGCGGGCGACGTGGGATGTTTGCATGACGGTGGGCAGCTTCCTGCCGGCATTGCTGCTGGGCGTCGCGTTCGCCAACATCTTCCGGGGATTGCCCCTCGATCAGCAGGGACTCTTCGCGGGAGGATTCGGTTTCTTCCACCTGCTGAACCCGTACGGACTTCTGGGGGGCACGCTCTTCGTCCTCTTCTTCACGGTGCACGGCGCCCTGTGGCTCGCCACGCGATCCGAGGGCGCCATCTACGACCGCGCGGCAGCCATGGCCCGCCGGCTCTGGCCGGCCCTGTTCGTGGCGGCGGCGGCGTTCCTTGTGGCCTCGTGGTTCTCGACCAAGCTCTACGACAACTATCTGGCCCATCCGGCCCTCTTCGCGATCCCGCTCTTGGCCGTGATCGGCCTCATCCTGACCCGCGCCGCGATGGCCCGCACGGCCTGGTGGACCGCCTGGGGCGGCTCGGCCCTTGCGATCGTGGCGGCCACGCTCTTTGGGGTGGTCGGTCTTTTTCCGAACCTGATGCCGTCGACGCTGAACCCGTCGTACAGCCTGACGGCGTTCAATTCCTCCTCGAGTCCCTTGACCCTCTCGATCATGCTCGGAGTGGCGTTGATCATGGTGCCCGTGGTCATCGGGTATCAGAGTTGGGTCTACCTGAAGTTCCGGGGTACGGTGCGCCCAGCGGACTTTCTGCACGACAACGCGTACTGAGGATGTGCAGGGGAGGGCCCCGATCGCGATATCGCGGCCGAGACCCCTCCCCCGCCATCGTCCGCTTGACCTTCTCCTGGGCGCCGATTACCGTATACCTCTCGGCTATTCCGCAGCCCGCCTGTGGTCGAGGACCGCAGTGCGGCCATGGAGAGCTGAAGGGCGTCCTGTCGTCGGCGATTCGGTCGGGAGGGGAGGCAGAGAAAAATGGCAAGGCGGGTGATGGTTGCGCTAATCGCCGGGCTCGTCCTGGCCGCTGCGTCGGCGTGGGCTCTGAGTGAAGGAGACGGGGGCGGTGCGTGGATCCAGGCGCCGTTCCAACAGAAGATTCAGGTGACGAATATCCTCTCGCGGGAGCTGGGGGTCGATCCCGGGACGCTCCAGCAATGCCTGGAGAAGACGTTCGGGGACCCCGCCAACACCGGCAAGACGATTCGCGAGGCCGCCCGGAAGTGCAAGGAGAGCACGCCGTAGACTGCGTCGCCCGTCCCCGCTCGGGTTTTCCGTCAGCGCGCGTCCGCGCCTCTGGACCCGCATCGATACCGGACGCACCGTAGCGACGGTTGCCTCAGGTGTCGCCTGTCTGTCCGCCACTGATGGAGATATCCATGAAACTCGGCCTCGGACTGTATCGAGCGCTCCTCAATCCGGAGACGCTGCGCTTCGCCCGACAGGCAGGCGTCACGCACATCGTGGCCCACCTGCCGGGACATTTCGTGCGCGAGGGCGTCCAAGATCATCACCTCGGACCAGTCCGCGTACGGCTTCGGGGTTTCGGACGCCGCCGACCCCATGTGGACTGCCGAGGGGCTCCGCGACCTCAAGGCGCTGGTCAACAGCGAGGGGCTGGAGCTGGAGGCGCTGGAGAACTTCGCGCCGGCCCACTGGTACGATGTACTGCTGGACGGACCCCGCCGGGCGGAGCAGATGGCGCACCTCAAGCGGATCGTGCGCGATGTGGGGCGGGCGGGCATCCGGACGATGGGGTACAACTTTTCCATTGCAGGGGTGTGGGGCCGGACCGAGGGGCCGTTCGCCCGGGGCGGCGCGCGCTCGGTCGGCTTCGAGAGTCCAGAGCAGACGTCCATCCCCGCGGGGATGGTGTGGAACATGGTCTACGACCTCGAGCGGTTCGAGCCGGACAACCCGACCGAAACCGTCGGGACCGTCAGCGCTGAGGAGATCTGGCGGCGTTTCGCCGGTTTCCTTCAAGAACTGATGCCGGTGGCCGAGGAGGCCGGCGTGAAGCTGGCACTCCACCCGGACGACCCGCCGCTTCCGATGCTCCGCGGGGCGGCCCGCCTCGTGTATCACCCCGATTTCTACCAGCGGGTGTATGAGCTGGCGCCGAGCCCGATGAATGCCATCGAGCTCTGCGTGGGCACGGTGTCGGAGATGGTCGGGGCGGATGTCTACGAGGCGGTGGACCGATACAGCCAGGCCGGGCGGATCGCCTACGTGCACCTCCGGAACGTCCGGGGGAAAGTCCCGCACTACCACGAGGCGTTCATCGACGACGGCGACACGGACATGCTGCGGGTGCTCCAGGTTCTCCATCGGAACGGTTTCGGCGGCGTGGTCATTCCGGACCACACCCCGCTCCTGGAATGCGCCGCCCCGTGGCACGCGAGCATGGCGCACGCGCTGGGCTGGATCCGGGCCGCCATCACGGCCGTCGAGCGGGGCTGATCGGCCCGTACGTCGTTCGGGCCATGGACAGCCTGCTCTCGCGTCGCCCCGCACGTCCGACAGACACCACCCGAGACGAAGTGGTTCCCCGCCAAAACATGCCGTCGCTTCAGGAGAGCGAGGCACCCTTCGCGTTTTGCCCCTATCCATTCTGAAGAACGTGCCCGGGCATGTCGCGACGACTTCTGCGGCTTGTCGGTGGGTCTCATGTCCTTATGGAACAGGGGCAGGGAGAAGCACCGTGTGGGACGGCCGGGACCGGGGCGCGAGGGCGCAGAAGAGAAAGGGCCGATTTCGGATTGCAGATCGCACGATGCGGGGTCGGCGATGGACCATGGACGATGGACGGGAACAGCGTATGATCCGTGGTCGACGGTCGATGGTCCCGCCTGTCACGCCGTGACGGCGTCGGGGGGATACACGGCGTCGGGCGCGGGGCGGCTCTTCCGCTGGAAGATCTCGTAGATGACGCCCAGGTCGGCTCGGTGTCGAGGTAGTAGAACTCCCCCTCGCCGAACTTCCCGCCCATGAGGACGCCGATCCCGCGCGCCGCGAAGGCGGCAAGCACCTCGCTCGATGTGGTTCTCGATCCGCGACTGGATGTGGTGCAGGCCCTCCCCCTTGGTCGCCAGGTGTTCCTGGTAGATGCTCGGACCGTCCAGCGGCTGGATCAATTCGAGCTGGGTGGGACCCGCCTGGGCATGGGCCACCCGCATGGAGTAGTCCGCCCGCCTCCCGCGCACGGTGGCCTCGCGGAGCATCGGTGGGGCGTAGGTGTAGATCTTCCACGGGCCGATCCCCAGCACTCTCCAGTAGGTCTCCATGGATTTCTGGAGATCCCGCACCACCAGCCCGACCTGCAAGACGTCGCCAAGCCGAATTGGAAGTTCGCACGCTGCGTCTTTCATCCATGGCGCCTCCTGGTCTCTGTATGGTTCCCTCCGGGTCCTGATGGGGGATCTGCCGCCCACCCGACGCCGGTAGGCGAAGCATGACAAAGGGGGCGCTCCGCGTCAAGCCGAGAGCGGAGCTCCCCACCCTGGAGCGAAAGATGGCGGGAGATATACTCGCCAGGGTGTCGGCGTGCTATTCTAGCGGCGAGGCGACCTCCCGCGTTTGTGAGATCCGACGCACGTTCCGGCGGACCCGCGGTGGAAGGCCGGCCAGGCGCCACCGCGACGACTCCGACAGGGCGAGACCACCCACGGGCAGGAGGGAGCGCAATGCGGCTGGGAATTGACTTCGGGACCACACGGACGCGAGTCGCGGCCGCCATACAGGGCAACTACCCCCTGATCACCTTCCAGGCGGAACAGGGAGATGCCCTGGACTGGTATCCGTCGCTGATCGCGGCGCGCGGCGACCGGTTGGCATTTGGCCTCCAGGCGCACGCGGTGCTCTACGCGCCGGAGTGGAACCTCCTTCGATCCTTCAAGCGGCTGCTCGGGGACAGCGACCCGGACACGGTGTGGAGCGTGGGCGCCGTCGAGCTCCCCGCCATCGAATGGCTGACGCGGTTTCTGGTGGCATTGCGTCTGGATCTGATCCACCGAAGCAGCCTGGAGATCGGCCGCCATGATCGGCTGGAGGTGATGGTCGGGACCCCGGCCCATGCCAATAGCAACCAGCGGTTCCTGACCCTGGAGGCCTTCCGGCGGGCGAACTTCGAGGTGATCGGGATGCTCAACGAGCCCTCGGCCGCGGGCAACGAATACGCCCATCGCTACCGAAAGGCGATCCCGTCCCGGCGGCGAGAACATGTCGTGGTCTATGACCTCGGCGGCGGGACGTTTGACGCCTCGGTCATCAGCATGGTGGAGAACCGGCACGACGTCGTCTCGAGCGAAGGCATCTCGCGCCTGGGAGGGGACGATTTTGATGCCGCGCTCCTCGATCTGGCCCTCGAGGATCCGGCCATCGCCTCGCAGGTGCTCTCCGGTGTCGCCCCGCGGCTGTTGACGCTGTGCCGGGACGCGAAAGAGGGGATCAACCCCAACAGCCGGAAGATCACGGTGGATTTCGGGCAGGTGGACCCGTCACTGGGCGCGGTCATGGTCCCCGTGGCTCGGTTCTACGAACGGTGCGAGCCGCTCATCCTTCGGACCATCGAGGTGACCGAGGCCGCCATGGAGGCCGCCCGCGGGTTGGCTCAGGGCGAAACGACCGCGTCGGGTGTGGTGTACCTCGTGGGAGGCGCCTGCGAGCTTCCCATCCTGGCACGCGCGCTGCGGGAGCGATTCGGCCCGCGGGTCCGCCGGTCACCGTATCCCGCGGGCGCGACGTCCATCGGGCTTGCCATTGCCGCCGATCGGGAGAGCGGGTATGTTCTCACGGATCGGTTCCATCGCCACTTCGGGGTGTGGCGCGAGGCGGAGGCCGGCCGACGGATCGTCTTCGATCCCATCTTCGACAAGGAGACGCGCCTGCCGCAGCCCGGCGAGCCGCCGTTGGTGGTCCGCCGCCGTTATGCCCCCGTCCACAACATCGGCCGCTTCCGGTTCCTGGAGTGCAGCGACCTGCGAGGGCAAGGCGAGCCTGCCGGCGACCTCCTCGCGTGGCGGGAGATTCTCTTTCCGTACGCTCCCGGACTCGTGGGGCACCCGAGCCTGAAGACGGTGCGCGTCCAGCGGGAGCCGGCGGTCTCGTCCCACGTCATCGAAGAGATCTACCGGTGTGATGCCGCCGGAGTCATCGAGGTGACCGTCGCCAACGTCACCGCCGGGCACGCCAAGACGTTCCGGGTCCGGGAGGCGGCCGTTCCGGAGGGCTCGGCGTACAGGCGTGGCAATGGAGAGGCGAAACGAAAACGCCCCTCGGGTCGGGCGCCGCGGTGAGGAGATTCGAGATGCCAGACCGATCGTCGGCGTCCCTGCTGCAGCAGTTGGTGCGCATCCCGAGCGTGAACCCGCGGGGCGCCCCCAGCCCGGCGGAAGCGGCCATCGGGGCCGCCGTGGCGGGGTGGCTCCGCGACGCGGGGCTGGAGGTCGAACTGCAGACCGTCCTGCCCGGACGGCCGAATGTCCTCGCCCGAGTGCGCGGGCGCGACCGGTCCCGGATCTTCCTGCTCGAGTCCCACCTGGATACGGTGGAGACCGACGGGATGACGATACCCCCGTTCGCAGCGGAGATTCGCGAGGGGCGACTCTTCGGCCGCGGCGCGTGCGACGCCAAGGGGCCACTGGCGGCCATGATGCTCGCCATGGCGGAGCTGGCCAGCGGGGCGCCGCCGCCCGTGGACGTGATGTTGGCCGCCGTCATGGACGAAGAGCACCAGTTCGGCGGCGTCACCGCCCTCCTGGCGCGCGGGGAGTCTTTCGCGGCGGCCGTCGTCGGGGAACCGACGGAGCTGGATCTTGTCGTGGCCCACAAGGGATGCCTCCGGTTCGGGGTCACGACGCATGGCCGCGCCTGCCACAGCTCGAACCCGTGGGAAGGCGAGAACGCCATCATGCGCATGGCCGAGGTGCTGGAGTTCATCCGGCGAACGCTCGAGCCGGAGGCTCTGGCCACGCGCCACCCGTGGGTGGGTCCCGCCACGGTGTGCGTCTCGCTGATCGGCGGCGGGAGCGCGATCAATGCCGTTCCGGCGTCCTGCACGATTCATCTCGATCGCCGCATCTTGCCCGGCGAGGAACCCATGGCGGTGTGGGCGGCCTATCGGGCCAGGCTGGAGGCGTTCGCGCCCGGCACGGTGTCGGTGGGCGAGCCGTACCTGGTGGACTACGCGATGGCCACCGATCCCGCCGAGCCCGTGGCCCAACAGCTGGAAGCGGCCATCCGGCGCGCGGGGCGCGCGGCCGAGGTCCGGGGTGTGAACTACGGGACGGATGCCAGCAAGCTGGCCCGCGCCGGGATACCCGCCGTCGTGTTCGGTCCCGGGTCCATCCGCCAGGCGCACAGCGCCGACGAGTGGATCGAGCTCCGCCAGGTGGACGAGGCGGCGGCCATCCTCGTGGCGGTCGTCCGGGCGTTCGTGTAACGCCGACGCGGTCCCCCACGGAGGTGTCCATGCACCAGTTTCCCTTCTTCGAGATTTGCGGCACGCCCTATGACGTGGGACGAGGCCACGGGACATGTCTGCGCCAGGCCATCCACCGGCAACTCGAGGAATGCCTGGCGGTCGCGTCGCGGCAGTGTGGGCTGAATCCCGAGCGGGCGCTCGCCTGGGCGATGGAGCAGTTGCCGAGAATCGAAGCCCTCGGCGGCGCGGCATGGACGGAAGAGCTGCGGGGCCTGGCGGACGGGGCCGAGATCCCGCTGGCGGGGGCCGTGGCCCTGCAGGTGCGGCCGGGCAGCGGCTTCATGCCGGAGGGGTGCACCGCCCTGGCGGTGTCGGGCGACGCCAGCGCCGCGGGCCGTCCGCTGGGCGCGCAGAACCGGGACCTGGTCCCTGCCTATCGCGACCGGATGGCCGTCCTGTTACTCCGGCCTACCGGAAGCCCGGCGATCCTGATGCACGCGGTGCCGGGCGAGCTCGGGGGCGTGGGGATCAACGAGCAGGGCGTGGCCGTGTTCGCCAATTCGCTCTGGGCGAAGGCGGGACGGAACTGGCAGGCGCCGCCGGTCACGCGCCGGGCCCTGCTCGAGTGTGCCTCGGCCGAGGAGGCCGCCCAGCGCGCCTGCACGATGGACGGTCCCGCGGTCGGCAGCTTCCTGGTCGTCGACGCCGCGGGCCGGATCCGCAATCTGGAGATTCTCCCGCAGGCGCTGGCGGTGATCGCCCGGGACCGCGGCGTCTTTGCGCACGCCAATCACTGCCTCGATTCGGCGACCAGGCCTCACGAGGTCGAAGCGCTCCCCGCGCCCGGCTCCCCGGGGCGCTGTGCGCAAATGCAGGCGCTCCTGGATGCGGGGGCGGGGCGGATCACGGTGGAGGAGATCAAGCGGTTGCTCGCCGACCACGGCGGCCGGCCTGAGCCGATCTGCCGGCACGCCGGGGGGGCAGCAGAATGGGAGACCACGGCGGCGCTAATCGCCGAGCCGGCCGCGCGGACGCTTCATCTGAGCTATGGCCCCCCGTGCGAGGGTGCGTTCGCCACCTACCGGTTCGCGTAGGAGCATCTCCCCGGACGGACCGGGAGCACCCGTTCCCGCGCGCCATCGCGACCCGACGCCACGCCGTCGGCTTTCTTCTTGACAGCCCCGGTGGAGCCGGGCGATGCTTCTGTCCGGAGGTCCTTCCGGGGCACCGTGGTTGGTGGCGGAGCGTGCCAGGCGACATCCTTCAAGGAGGCGTCAGATGAAACGACACGGGAACGAGGGCGGGAGTACGCACATGACGGCGAGCCGCATCAGTCGGCGTCGCTTCCTGAAGGCAGCGGCCGCGGCCACGGGGGCCGCGGTGGTTTCGCCGTACCTCGGCGGCGCCCGGGCGTTCGGCGCGGAGGCCGACTCCAAGGTCGTGATGGGGTACGGGTTGTCGCTGGTGCAGCTCGACCCCCACCGGAACGAGAACACCGTGCACGAGAGCGTCCTGCGCAACATGTACGAGTGCCTGGTAGCCTTCAGCAAGGACTTGAAGCGCCTCGAGCCGCAGCTGGCGACGGAGTGGAAGCGGGTTGACAACCAGACCATGCAGTTCAAGCTTCGCCAGAACGTCAAGTTCCATAACGGGGAGGAGTTCGACGGCGAGGCGGTCAAGTTCAGCATCCACCGGATGCTGGACCCGAAGACGGGCGCGCCGCTGCTCAGCACCTACGGGCAGATCGACCGGGTGGACGTGGTGGACAAGTACACCGTCAATATCGTGACCAAGAGCCCCGATCCGGTCATCCTGCCGCGGCTGGCGGGATTCCACACCATCATCGTGCCGCCCAAGTATTTCTCGACCGCCAGCAAGGAAGACCTGGCCACCAAGCCGATCGGGACGGGGCCGTACAAGTTCATCTCCTGGTCCAAGGACCAGGATTTCGTCATGGAGGCCAACGCCGCGTACTGGGGCGGCGCCCCGAAAATCAAGCGGGTGATCGTCCGGGGGATCCCCGAGACCGGCACCCGGGTCTCGGCGCTCCTGGCCGGCGACGTGGACATCATCCCCGCCGTGCCGCCGGACGACATCGACCGGATCAACCGCAGCGGTAAGGCGCGCATCGTCACGCTGCGGGGCAACCGGATCGTCTTCTTCGCCCTGGATTGTCGGTCGAAGCCGTTCGACAACAAGCTCGTCCGACAGGCGATCAACTACGGCGCCAACATCGAGAACATCATCAAGACGGTCCTGAAGGGCAACGGCACCCGCGTGGCGACCCTCCTGAATCCGTGGTATGCCGGATACGAGGACGAGGTCAAGCCGTTCCCCTACGACCCCGAGAAGGCCAAGGCGCTCCTGGCGCAGGCGGGGTATCCCAAGGGGGTCGAGTTCACCTTCTTCGGCACCCAGGGCCGCGTCCCGAAGGACAAGGAATTCATCGAGGCCATCGTCGGGGAGCTGGCGAAGATCGGCATGAAAGGCAACCTCAAGTGGCAGGACTGGGGGACCACGATCACCCAGGCCAACGCCGGCAAGCTGGACGGCGTCTGGTTCCGGAGCTGGGGCAACTGGATGCACGACGCCGACAACTCTCTGTTTACCAACTGTCACAGCAGCGCCTTGTACGCCAAGGTCTGGCAGGGCTACAAGAACGAGAAGCTCGACAAGGCCCTGGAAGAGGCGCGGACGACGCTGGATGCGGCCAAGCGGGGCAAGCTGTACACGGAGGCCCAGAAGATCCTCCAGGACGACTGTCCGAACCTGTACGGCTATGCGATCCAGGATATCTACGCGATCAACAAGAAGGTCGACTGGACGCCGCGCACCGACGAGATGATCTGGTACAAGGAAATGTCGCTGGTCTAACAGGCCGCTGAAAAAGACCCATCTGCGGCGTTGGTTTGGCTCGGCACTCGCTGCGGCGTACCTCCAGTACGCCTGGACCCACCTTTCGGTGGGTACCCCGGCCTGCGCCAAACCGCCTTGCAGCTGGACCTTTTTGAGCAGCCTGACCGACGATGAGCTTTTCAGCAGCCTGCTAGAGGCGATGCGGAGTGCGAGGGCGGCCTCACGGACGGCCGCGCCTCCGCGGATCGAACCCGGCGGAGGCATCGAGGGCGTGCTCGATGCCTCCGCCATTTCCTGAGGCCGATGCTTCGCTACATTCTTGCGCGATTCCTGCAATCGACGGTGGTGATCCTGGGCGTCCTGCTCCTGGTCTTCTTCATCGTCAACCTGACGGGCGACCCCGTGCGGATCATGCTGCCGCCCGAGGCAAACCAGGAGGACGTCGAGCGGCTGCGCGTCCAGATGGGACTGGACCGGCCGCTGCCGGTGCAGTTCGTCCGCTTCATCGCGGGTGCGGTCCGCGGGGACTTTGGCGAGTCGCTGCGGTACCGGGGGCAGCCGGCGCTGAAGCAAGTGATCCAGCGGTTCCCCGCGACCCTGACCCTGGCCGCCGTGACGCTGGCGTGGTCCCTCCCGGCGGCGCTGCTGCTGGGAACCATCGCCGCCGTGCGCCACAACTCGATCATCGACAACCTGGCGACGGTCCTGGCGCTGCTCGGCCAGTCGCTTCCCAGCTTCTGGTTGGGCCTGATCCTGATCCTCGTCTTCGCGGAGCAGTGGAACATCCTCCCGTCATCGGGTTACGGTGGGCCGTGGCACGTCCTACTGCCGGCCTTGACGCTGGGGGCGTTCTTCATGGCGCGCAACACCCGCCTGGTCCGATCCGGCATGCGAGAGGTACTGGAGCAGGATTACATCCGGACCGCCCGGGCCAAGGGACTGGCCGAGCGGATCGTGGTGGTGCGCCACGCGATCAAGAACATGGCGATCCCCGTCGTCACGATGATCGGGCTGGACATCGGCCAGTTGCTGGGTGGCGCCGTGGTCACGGAGACGGTCTTCGCCTGGCCAGGGATCGGGCGGTTGGCCATCGACTCCATCCTGCATCGGGATTTCCCCGTGCTGGAGGCGGATGTCTTCTTCATCGCCCTGGCCTTTGTGGGCATCAACCTGATCGTGGACCTCCTGTACACCTGGCTGGACCCTCGGGTGCGGGTGCGATAGATGCCGACCGACGGTGGCGCGACGACCCGGGCCTCGAACCCCGGCGAGACGGAGACCCCGAACCTCCGGGGACGCTCGGAGTGGCGGCGCGCCCTGCGGTCCCTGGCGAAGAGCCGTACGGCCGTGGTCGGGGTGTTCGTTCTGTCCGTGGTGGTCGTGGTGGCGGTCGCGGCGGCCTGGATCGCACCCCACAACCCCAACGAGCAGGTCCTGGAGCGGCGCCTGCTTCCGCCCGCCTGGCTGGACGGCGGCTCTCGCGCCCATCTGCTGGGCACCGACCATCTGGGCCGTGATATCCTCAGTCGGACGATCTACGGCTCGCGCATCTCGCTCGCAGTCGGGTTCTCGGCCGTGATCATTTCGGGGCTGCTGGGCATCGCGGCGGGTCTGGTTGCCGGGTTTTACGGCCGGGGGTACGAAGCCACCATCATGCGGCTGGTGGACATCCAGCTCGCCTTCCCGTTCATCCTCCTGGCCCTGGCGATCATCGGCGTCCTGGGGCCCGGATTGCGGAACGTGATCCTGGTCCTGGGGGTGGCGGGCTGGATGGTCTACGCGCGCGTCGTGCGCGGCCAGGTGCTCTCCGTGCGCGAGCGGGAGTTCGTCGAGGCCGCCCGCGCCATCGGCGCGTCGGATTTCCGGATCATCCGCCGGCATGTGCTCCCGAACACGCTGGCGCCGGTCATCATCGTGGCGACGTTCGCGGTGGCGACCTGCATCATCACCGAGGCGTCACTGACCTTCTTCGGTCTGGGGGTCGAGGCGACGATCCCGACCTGGGGCTCGATGCTCTCCGATGGCCGGGCCTACATGGGCACCGCCTGGTGGCTGACGACCTTCCCGGGTCTGGCGATGATGCTGACGGTGCTAGCGCTGAACGTGATCGGCGACTGGTTGCGCGAATTCATCGATCCGCGGATGCGAAACCTGTAGCCCGCATTCTTCGCGACTCCTTCGTGAAGAATGCGGGCTACGCCCTCCTCCATTGCGCCTTCAACGGCACCAAGAGATGTCGAGCCCGCAGGATCGGGCAGAGCCGCTCCGTTATCTCGCCAGGCTCATCTCGCGTAATGCCACGAACGGCCGGCACTGGCTGTTGAGGTAGAACCCGGCCACCTTGGCCGTGGTGGCCCAGACGAACGGCTGCGACTGGAGCCGGATGAACGGCACGTCGTCGGCCACGATCTCGCTGATGCGCTTGTAGATGGCGCGACGCTTGTCGCGGTTCAGTTCGCCCCGCCCCTGCGTCAGCAAGTCGTCCATCTCCTTCGTGGTGTAGCCGCCGGGGTTGTTCTGGCCGCCCGTGAACAGGGCGCTGACCACCAGGCCGTCCGGGTCCGCCTCACGCAGGAAGATCGTCTGGGCCAACTGGAACTGCTTGTCCCGGTACACCTGTTGGATCCAGGTGGCGAACTCGAGCTGGACGAGCTTGAGATTGACGCCGCCCCGCCGGAACGTCTCCTTGGAGATCTCGGCGACCTTGACGGTATCCGGCCGGGACCCGATGACCTTCCACTCGAGGTCGATCCCGTTCGGGTATCCGGCCTCGGCGAGCAATCGCTTGGCGGCGTCCGGGTCGTACTTGGGGCAGGCGACCTGCGCGTGCGCCCAGTGCCCGACCGGGAACGGGTTACACCCCTCCTCGGCGCTCCCGACGCCGAAGAACACCGCGCGGTTGATGGACTCGCGGTCCACGAGCAGGGCCAGCGCCTGGCGGAGCTTCTTGTTGTCGAGGGGTGGTGCGTGCTTGAGCACCATGACGGCATAGGCCGAAGCCGCCTTGGGTTCATGGATGGCGATCCCCGGCGTGGCCCGAAGCTCGCGCATGGCCTCGTAGGGGACCTCGCTCACGATATCGGCAGTGCCCGTCTTGAGGTTTGCCACCCGGGTTGCGGGCTCGACGACGGGCACCCAGCGGATCTCGTCGACCTTGGGCTGCCCCGCGACGTAGAACTTGTCCCACTTGCGGACCAGCAGGTGCGAGTTCGGCACACGCTCCACGAAGCGGAAGGGCCCTGTTCCGATGGGGGTCAGGCCGATCTGGTCGATGTTCTCCTTGGCCACGATCATCGCGAAGGCGAGGTTGGCGAGAAACGGCGCGGACGGATTCTTGAGGGCGATCCGGATGCGGTAGTCGTCGAGCACCTCCACCCGATCGAGGTCCAGCAACAGCGTGTACCACTTGCTCCTGCCCCCCAGGCTGACGATCCGGTCGAGGGAGAACTTGACATCGGCCGCCTTCATCTCGCGTCCGCTATGGAAGAGCACCCCCTTCCGGAGCTGGAAGACGTACGTCTTCGGGTCGGGCTGCGTCCAGGACTGGGCCAGATCGGGGATCGGCTGGAAGTCGCGGTCGAGGGCCGTCAGACTCGAAAAGATGGACTCCCAGGGCGAGTAGTCGTTCCACGCCGTCACCAAGTGCGGATCGATCTGCTGGATGTCCGTCGACATGTGGATCCGCATCGTTCCGCCGGCCTGCGCCCCCGCCGGCGCCGGGTCGGCCGCGCCCAGCATCGCCAGTCCGGCCAGCGCGATGCCGCTCTCGCCCGCCAGGCGCAAGAGGTCGCGTCGGGAGAGGGCGAGGCCCTCGGATTCGAGAACGTCGAGAATGCGGCGAGTGTCGGTCATGGCTGTCCCTCCCATGCGCGAGTATCGCGCGGCCGTCGAGCCTCCCGTCGGAGGCGGGGGCGGCGCGTCATGCGCCGCGTTCCACGGAGCGGAGCCGCGGGTCGAGCGCCTCGCGGAGCCCGTCCCCCAGAAAGTTGAGCGCCAGCACGGTCACGAAGATCGCCAACCCCGAAAAGGTGGCATACCACGGGGCCTGACCCAGCAGGCTCCGCCCGAACGCCAGCATCGAGCCCCACGAGGGCTCGGGCGGTTGCACCCCGAGCCCCAGGAACGAGAGCGCCGCCTCGACCAGGATGGCATTTCCGACGCCGAGCGACGCTTGCACGATGATCGGGGAGAGGCAGTTCGGCAGGATGACGACCAGCGCCAGGTAGAGTCCGCCACCCCCCAGCGCGCGCGCCGCCTCGACGAACTCCTGCTCCCGGAGCGAGAGCACGTTGGCCCGCGTGATCCGGGCGAACGCCGGGATGGAGATGATGCCGATGGCGATCATGGCGTTTTCGAGCGAGGGGCCGAGCACGGCCATCAGCGCGATGGCCAGGAGGATCGCCGGGAACGCCAGCAGGGCATCCATCACGCGCATGATCAGCCCGTCGATCCTGCCGCCCAGGAAGCCGGCGGCGAGGCCGACCGAGACGCCGGCCGCGGCGGCGATGCCGATGGCGATGGTCCCGACCATCAGCGAGACCCGCGCGCCGAAGATGATGCGGCTCAGGATATCACGCCCGAGGTCGTCCGAGCCGAGCCAGTAGCGCGCCGAGGGGGCCATCAGGCTGTCGATGGGATGGATCTCGTCCGGGCGGTACGGCGCGATCCACGGGGCGAAGACCGCCGCGACGACCAGCAGGACGCTCAGGACGAGACCGAAGAGCGCGGTCCGGCTCTGGAGCAGCGTGCGGACCACCTTTGGCAGTCCCTCCGTCGTGTCGATCACGCGTCCTCCCGTGGGCATGGCGGCGGCCTCGGGGCTTATCCGCCCGCCCGGTACCGGATCCGGGGATCGAGGTAGAGATACAGCAGGTCCACGGCGAAGTTGATCAGGACGAACAGGGCCGCCACGAAGAGCACAATCCCCTGGACGACGCCGTAGTCCCGCTGCTGGATGGCCGCCAGCGAGAGGCGGCCGATCCCCGGCCAGCCGAAGACCTGTTCGATGACAATGCTTCCACCGAGAAGCGTGCCGAGCTGGAGGCCCAAGATGGTGACGACAGACAGCAAGGCGTTCTTCAGCGCGTGGCGACCGACCACTCGCCGCTCGGCCAGGCCCTTGGCGCGGGCCGTGCGCACGTAGTCGAGACCCAGAACATCCAGCATTCCCGAGCGCAGGAACCGGGTGAGCGGTGCGGCGAGGGCGACCCCGAGCGTCACGGCCGGCAGCAGACTGGTGCGCAGGGCGCCGAGGGGGTCGGCGGCGACAGAGAGGTAGCCCGAGGGCGGCAGCCAGCGCAGTTCGAGGGAGAACAGCAGGACGAGCATGATGCCGAGCCAGAAGCTCGGGAGCGAGATGCCGAGCAGGGCGAAGGTGGTCGAACCCTGATCGATCCAGGATCGCGGGCGGATGGCCGAGAAGAGGCCGGCGGGAAAGGCGATCAGAAGCGCCACCACGAAGGAGGCGGCGACGAGCTGGAGCGTGACCGGCAAGGCGCCGAGGATCAGGGTAAGCGCCGGCTTCTTGGACACCCACGACGTGCCGAAGTTGCCGGCCAGAACGTTCTCGATCCATTTCGCGTACTGGACGGGGATGGGCTGATCCAACCCCATCTCCTGGCGGATCTGCGCGAGCGCCTGGGGCGTGGCCTCGGTGCCCAGCATGACGGCCGCGGGGTCGCCCGGGATGAGGCGGACGATGGTGAAGACGATGATGGACAGGAAGAACAGCACCAGGGCGAATTGGATGAGCCGGCTGACGAGATACGACGCCATGGGTCACCCGCTATACTTCTTCTCGCGCCACTGCGCGGTCGCGAATTGGCCCCGGCGGATCGTCAGGCCAGGGGCGGACGGATCTGCGCCCAGGGCTGTACCGCCTCGAAGCAGGCGGCTGCCCGCAGCACCGTGGAATCGTCGTGCCACCGACCCACGATCTGGAGGCCGACCGGCAGCCCCTCCGCCGTAAAGCCGCAGGGCACCGTCGCCGCCGGCTGTCCCGTCAGGTTGAACGGGTAGGTGAAGGCCAGCCGGTGGAACATGGTGGGCGTCGGTCGGCCCGCGATTTCGGCCGGGCCCTGCTGTGGCCCCGGCCCCGGCTCGGCCGCCCAGGCCCCGACGGGCATCTGCGGCGTGAGCAGCAGGTCGCACGTGTCGAAGAACGTGCGGGCGTGTTCGTAGAACGCGCTGCGGGCGAGGAGCGCCTTGCCGTGCTCCATGGCCGTGATTCCCTGGGCGTTCTCGATCATGGCGCGCAGGGTGGGCTCGATCCACTCGGGTCGCTCGCGGAATCGGTCGATCTGCCGGGAGGCCACGCTGACCTCGTAGATGATCTTGTGGAAATCGTGGGGGTCCGGCCAGGCCGGGTCCCGGCTCTCCAGGACGCAGCCGAAGTCGGCAAAGCGGCGGGCCGCCGCCTCGCAGAGCGCTCGCACCGCCGGATCGACGGGCGCGTAGCCGAGGTCTCCACTCCAGACCACACGGAGATTGCGGAGGTCTCCGTCGCAGGCGGCGAGGTACCGCTCCGGCGGCGCGTCGATGGAGAGCGGGTCGCGCGGGTCTGGACCCGCCATGGCCTCGAGGAGCAGGGCGCCGTCGCGGACCGTCCGGGTCATGACCCCGTTGTGGGCGCGCGCCGCCCAGTAATCCGTCGTCGGGGCATACGGCACACGGCCGAACGACGGCTTGAAGCCGAAGATCCCGCAGAGCGCCGCGGGGATCCGGATCGACCCGGCGCCATCGGAACCGTGGGCGATGGGGCCGAGCCCGGCCGCGACGGCGGAGCCGGCGCCGCCCGAGGAGGCGCCGGACGTCCGATCGAGTTTCCAGGGGTTGCGGCAGGGGGGGCCGATCAGGTTGTCGCAGCAGTCCTTGAACCCGAAATTGGGCGTGTTGGTCTTGCCGAGGAGGACGGCGCCGGTCGCCTTGAGCCGCCCCGCCACGACCCCGTCTTCGGTGGGCACGTGCTGCTCGAACCACTTCGATCCGAAGGTCGTCCGGATGTCCGCCGTCGGCTCGAGATCCTTGAGCGAATAGGGGATTCCGTCCAGGGGGCCGCGCCGCGCGCCGCGCCGGGCGCGCTCCTCGGCGGCCCGTGCCTGCGCAAGGGCGAGGTCGGCGGTCACCGTGAGGAACGCGTTGAGTCGGGGGTTGAGCCGGTCGATGCGCGCGAGCAGGGTGCGCGTCAACTCGACCGGGGAGACCGCGCGGGTCCGGATCAGGCGGTCGAGATCGGTGGCCGGCGTGAAGGCGAGGTCATCGGCGTCCACGGCTGCTCCTTTCAGTGGGGCAATGCAATGCCGTTTTCGGGTCACCCTCCTGGAATGGCTGTGTCTTGGAATACGCAACGGAAGCCGAAACGCGGAATGGCCGAAACTCACGCGATCCTAATCCCACCGCTCCTCGGCTGTCAATTCCCATCGCGGCGCCCTTGACAATGACTCGGGGTCGGGCTAGGGTGGGCCGACATTGGCGAGCGAGCGACCTCGCCGATCGGGACCGGGCAACCCTCTTCCGCCGCGGCTGGCAGATGGGCCTGGATCTCATGACGCGAATCGAGAAGCTCCTGACGTGGCTCGGACTGTGGGGAGCCATGCGGGGGTTTTTCCCGCTTGCGGCGGCGATCGTCCTCTCCGTTGCGCTCCTCGAATCCCTCACGTCTCCGGTCGCGCGGCTCTTCCCGTCCGTACCTGTGAACCTCATCCACGTCTTCGCCGTCGGGACTGGGATTCTTCTCGGGCTGATCGGGTATTTCGCCGGCGACTCGTGGGATCTCCTCTTCGAGATGCTGTACGGCCCCAGGGGGAAATGGTGCGAGGCGGATGCCCGGCCCTTCCTCGTGCTTCCTTCCGGGGCGGCACTGGCGCGCCACCGGACCCTCGTCGCCCAGGCGCTTCCTCGGAAACCGGATGCCGGCGAGGGGGTCTATCGGGAGGCGGTCAAGGTCGCGCGGCGCCAGGTGGAGCGGTGGGAGCGGATCGAGCGCCCGCTGCTCCTTTCCCGATTCCTGCGGGGCCTTCTCTGGCCGAGCGTGTTCGTGGGAATCCTGGGCGGATCCGCCGCGGTCCTCCTTCCGCTCCTTGGCGCGGCCCCGGAAGCCCCACGCTTCCTGGCGACCGCCGGATTGTGCGTTACGCTGGCAGCGGCCTTCCTCGTGCCCTATAGCGTCCTGCGGGTCGAGCACATGGTTCGGCTCTACCAGGACGTCGCCGGACACGCTCCCCGGAAGAAACCGGAGCGTCGGTAGGGTCCATCCTGCGGCGCCGTCCCGTGCCGTCCCGATCACCGGAAGGGAGATCCTGCCATGACCCATCAGCCGACCATGATCAAGCTGGGCGACATCGCCGAGGTCATCGCCAAGGAGTTTCCCGCGCGCGACATGGTCACGGTGTACGTCGGCTCGAACGCCGCCACGCCGACCGCCACTCTCGACGCGATCACGGCCGCCCTCAAGGCCGGCTGGCCCAAGCTGCCGTATCTCCGGATGGTCCACCTCCTGCTCCAGGGGCCCGTCTCCTACGTGGAGAAGGGACTCCAGGATCGGATCATGGCGTTCTCCATCTTCTCTGCGGGGGACGTGCGCAAGGCGGCCAATGAAGGGCGGGCGTTCTACCTACCGTGCACGCTGGCCAACCTGGACAGCCTGATCGGCAAGGATCGGCCCTTCATGCCCGACGTGGCCATCTTCAAGGTTCGCCCGCACGACGATGACGGGCGAATACAGCCTGGGCCTGTCGGTGGAAGCCATCCACACCGCCATCGATCACGCCAAGTGCGTCATCGGCGAGCTGGATCACGGCATGCCTTTCACCCAGGGCCAGAGCATCGTGGACGAATCGTCCCTGGATTACCTGGTCGAAGACGAGGTGCTGCCGGTTTACGATGTTCCCGCCCCCGATTTCGACCGGTTGCCCCCGGCCGAGCGGCGGATCGGCGAGCTGATCGCCACCCATTTCATCCGCGACGGCGTGACGCTCCAGGTGGGCATCGGGCAGATCCCCGACGCCGTGATCGGGACGATCAAGGACGCCGACTTCCAGGATCTGGGGATCCAGACCGAGTTGTACGGCGACGGCCTGATGATGCTCCAGCAGCAGGGCATCGTGACGAACCGGAAGAAGAAGCAGCACATGGGCTACAGCACGACGTCCCTGATCATGGGATCCAAGGCGCTGTACGAGTTCGTCCACTTGCGGGCGAGCATCCAGATGCGCCCCTGCGCCGTCACCAACGCCGCGGAGGTCATCCGCAAGAACAGCCCCTTCATCTCGATCAACACGGCGATGGGGGTGGACCTCTTCGGCAACGTCTGGGCCGATTTCGTGGACGCACGCCACTACTACAGCGGCGTCGGCGGCCAGCCCGATTTCGTCCGGGCCCTGAACGATCCCGCCTACGGCGTGCCCATCATCACCATGAAAAGCGTGACCCACAAGGGCGAGTCCAAGATCGCTCGGGTCCACCCGCCGGGCGTGAGCCTGACCGCCTCGTCCTACGACGGGGTGGTCCTGGTCACCGAATACGGGATCGCCGACCTGCGGGGACTCACGGCCGGCGAGAAGGCGCTGGCCGTCGCCAGCATCACCCATCCGCGCTTCCGCGACGAGTATCTCCAATCCATCCACGACGATCCCATGTTCACCAAGCCGATCCGATGCCCCTCCCGGAAGCTCCCACGCGGCGTGACGCCGTACCAGGGCTCGATCCGGATCGACGAGGAGTAGCGGCCCGCCGCTGTCTTTCCAACGGATCCTGGAGTCATTCAGATCGCGCCGGAGGCCTTGAGGGCGGCAATGTCGTCCGCGGTGTAGCCGAGAAGATCCTGCAGGACGACCTCGTTGGCTGCACCCATGGGCAGGCCGGGAAAGCGGACGGCGCCGGGCGTCGCGGACAGACGGATGGGAATGTTGGGGAACGGGATGGTCTTTCCCGACGCCGGGTCGAAGAGGGGAACGAATACTGCCGCGCGCGATGTACTGAGGATCCCGCGCGATCTCCTCCATGCTGTAGACGGGACCGATGGTCACGCCGGCCTTCTCGCACGCCTCCAGCACCTCGGCCAGCGTCCGCTCCTCGATCCAGGTTCCGATGATGGAATTCAAGACGCTCCGGCTCTTCGGCTGGATCCGCTCCTGGTTGTTCCGGAAGCCGGGGGCGGTCTTCAGATCCGGACGGCCAAGGAGGTCCATCAGCCGCTCGAAGGGGGCCTGAGCGCTGGCGGAGAGCACGACCCATTTGTCATCCCTGGTTCGGTAGCTGTTTCGCGGCGAGGTGTAATGCGCCTCGTTGCCCGCGGGCTGCGGGGCGACGCCCGAGAGGCAATACGTCAGGAAATCGGCCGCCATGAAGCTGAAGAGGGGTTCGTAGAGGGAGAGATCCAGCTCCTGCCCGCCACGCGCTCCCCGTTTCTGGTCGCGGAGCGCCATCACCACGCCGAACGCGAGATGAAGGCCGGCAATCATATCGGCGAGTGCGAGCGGCGGATTGGTGGGCGGGCCGCCTGGATGGGCGTTCATGTGGGTGAAGCCGCTCATGGCCTCGGCCAGCGTGCCGAAGCCCGGCATCGCAGCGTACGGCCCGGTCTGGCCGTAGCCCGAGATCCGGCCGATGATCGAGGCCCTTGTTGATCTCCCAGAGCGCGGATGCGGAGAAGCCCAGCCGGTCAAGCGTGCCCGGGCGCATGTTCTCGAGCAGGACGTCGGACTGGGCCACCAGGTCGGCAAGGATCTGCCGACCCCGGGGGTGTTTGAGATTCAGCGTGATCGGTAGTTTATTCCGCCCGGCAGCCAGCCAGAACGGCTGGTGCCGGTCTTCGATCACCGCCCAGTAGCGGATCGCATCCGGGACGGCGGGCGGCTCGATCTTGATCACCTCGGCGCCGTAATCTCCCAGCACGGTGGCGGCAAACGGCGCGGCGACGACCGAGCCGAGGTCAATAATTCGGATGCCCTTGAGGGGGGCGTTCGAGTGCGCCGCCTCGCTTCGCTGCGCTCGGAGGAAGGCTGTCAGGTCCGCACCGTCCATGGAAGCCCCGCCTATCGCGCTTTCCAGTTCGTGTTCCAGTCGGCGTCGGCCGGGAAGACACTCGGGCCGGCGCCCACGACGGCCGGGGAAGCAAACCAATCCTGCACGGCGTCTTTCCACTTGAGGAAGTGGGGCGTGGTCATGTGGTGGTCGAAGGCCGCGCGATCCTTGTAGACCTCGTACAGGTAGATCCGGTTCGGCTCCTTCTCGTCCTGGATGACGTCGAAGCGCAAGCAGCCGGGCTCGTTCCGCACGGAGCCGCGGGCATCATCCAGAATCTCCGCCATGAATCGGTCCTTGAATTGCGGCTTGATGTCGATGGTTACCACCAGGACGTACATAGCATCCTCCTTGTCAGGTCGCTGAAAAAGGCCCATCGATTGAGAAATTCGAAATCCGAGTTTCGAAATTCGAATTTGAGCGACGGATGAAGAACAAGCACCGGGACCCTTTTGAGCCACTAGGGCTTCAGCATCCTACTAGACTCGTGGGCAACAGACGTGACGGAGAGTCTGCAACCGCGACAGAAATCGGTGCCGCCAGAACGGTGGGTGCGTGTCTCGGCGATGTACACGCTCACCGCAGCTGGGCCAGCCGGTCCGCTTTCCGCTGTTCCACCTCGGCGATGGCTGCGGCCCGCTCCAGGATGCGCTGCGCACGACGGTAGACCGGAGTGTCCACCATCGCCCCGTCCACGGTCACGGACGCCGTGCCGGTCCGCAGGCCGTCCTCGAACCCCTCCACCACTCGCCGCGCATAGCCGACTTTCTCCGACGGCGGCGAGAAGACGCGGTTCAGCACCCCCACCTGATCCGGGTGGATGCACGAAGCGCCCACACAGCCCAGATCCCGGGCCCGGGACGCGGCCCGTTCGAACGCCCCGAGGTCCCGAAAGCCGGCGATGCTGCCGAGGAGCCCCATGGGCGCGATCCCGGCGGCCTTGCAGACGGTGACGACTTTTGAGACGGCGTAGTGGAGCTCTGCCCCGTCCGCCGAGGGTTCGACGCCTAGCTCCAGACAGTAATCCTCCGGACCCACGCTCATGCTGCGGATCCGTCGGCTGGCGCCGGCGATCGCCTCCAGGTTCAGGAGGCCGCGCGGGCTCTCGATCAGCAAGGCCAGCTCGATCCGTCCGGGATTGACATCCCGGCGTCGCTCCAGGTCCGTGATCTGCCGCTCCAGATGTTCGACCTCCCCGGCGGACTCCGTCTTCGGGAAGCAGATGCCGTCCACGCCGGGATAGACCGCGGCCGCAAGGTCTTCGGTGAGATGGGCCGGGTCGTGGTTCACGCGCACGAAAACCTCGGCGCCGCCACGCGATACCAGGGGGATCGCCTCGCGGACCAGTCGCCGGGCGTTATCCTTTTCCTGTGGAGGGACGGCGTCCTCCAGATCCAGCATGACGGCGTCGGCCCCCCGGAGGTGCGCCTTCTCCACGAACCGCGGGACGTTGACCGGCAGGATGAGTGTCGATCGTCTGACGAGCACGGCCGAAATCCTCACGTGTCAGCGGGGTTCCAATTCCGCCCCGAGCAACCCGCGAGACGCTACCCCCGAAAGGAGGGCCCAGTCAAGAACGATCGGCGATGCAACGGCAGGCGAGTCGATCACTGAAAGGCGCCAGCGACCTCCGCCGCGGTTCGGCGGGGCGTTTCCTTGCCGAGATGGGTATCGTTTGATTGACGGGTTGATATACCACTGTACCGTCGATATGATATCGTATTGCAGATAGTATATCGATGGAGGCCCCGTGGAAACGATCACGATTTCGCCGAAGTTTCAGGTGGTGATCCCAAAGGCGATCCGGGAGGAACTTGGCCTCTTGCCGGGGCAAATGCTCCAGGCGATCGTCTATGGTGAACGGATCGAGCTGATTCCGGTACGCCCCATAACGGAGATGCGCGGCTTCCTCAAGGGAATCGAAACCACGATTGACCGAGAGGCCGACCGGCTATGAACGTCGTCGACTCCAGCGCGCGGCTCGAATGCTTCGCGAACGGATCCAATGCATCCTTCTTCACACCACCGATTGAAGATTTCGAGCGATGGATCGTGCCGTCCGTGACGATTTATGAGGTATTCAAGCGTGGGCTCCAGCAGAGAGAAGGAGGGCAGGCGTTGCAGGCGGTCGCCACCGTGCAGCAAGGGACTGTCGTTAAACTCGACGAGCGCCTTGCCATCAGTGCCGCCCGCATCGGTGTGGATCTCAAGATACCGTTGGCCGGCCGCGTTGTCCTCGCGACAGCCAGGGCCCACAGCGCGACGGTGTGGACGCAAGACGAAGATTTCAGAGACCTTCCGAACGTTCAGTACCGAAGACGGAAAGCATAGCGAAACACAGGATTGGGAAGACTCCAGGGGTACGCTTCATGACACACGAATGGAGCCGACGCAGCGTACTCAAGGTGGGCGCGGCGACGGGGATCGCGGCGGCGTTCGGGGGGGCATGGTCACCTGCCTCGGCCGCCGGCTCTGAGGGCGATGTCCGTTGATCTGTGCGCCGTCACCGGGACGGATGCCTACCAAGGCACCATCAAGGCCATCGAGCAACTCGGCGGGATGCGGCCGGTTCGTCCCGCAGGGCTCGACGGTCGGTCTCTTGATCAACCACCAATTCCGGAATCCCGGGGCGCACGTGACCCCGGACGTGGCGCAGGCGGTCGCGGCGCAGTGCTGGGAGGCGGGGGCCCGAGCCGTCGTCTCGCTGAAGGACGCCCGGTTTACCTACTGGCGGCGCGACGGGCGTGGCGCGGAGGCGGCGCGACGGATCACCGCCTGCAGCGGGAACTACGCGGCGGTGGAAATCCCCCAAGGTCAGGCGCTGAAGACGGTCGAGATCGTCAAGGAGTTCCTGGCCGTGGACGTCCTCGTCAACGTGTCTGTCGCCAAGCACCACGAGGGGACCAATTACGCGTGCACCCTGAAGAATGCCATGGGCGCCCTCACGTACGGGACCTGCCAGTTCTTCCACTTCGGCCACGGCAAGGGGGGCTGGTACGGCGACGTGGGGTTCCTGTCGCAGTGCGTGGCCGACCTGAATCGGCTGCGAAAACCCGATCTCGCCGTCGCCGATGCGACGACGATCCTCACGACCAACGGACCGTTCGGCCCGGGGAAACTGGCCACGCCGCACGCCGTGGTGGCCGGCGCCAGCGCGGTGAGCGTGGATGCCTACTGCACGCGCTTCCTGAACCTCACCCCGCCGCAAGTCGCCATGATCACGCGTGCGGCCGCGCTCGGCCTGGGCGAGGCGGATCTCGGAAAGGTGAAGAGCCGTGAACTCAGCCTCTGACGCGATTCGTCGGGGTGTCAGGGCGCATCGCAGACGGCGTCTTGGGACTTGGCTGCTGGTGATAGCCCTCGGGGTGTGCGCCGGGTTGGCCGTCGCCGCCACGGACGGCGCGGATCGGACCATCACGCTCATACTTCCCGGGGTGGCCGAAACGCGGCCCTGGGTGCCGGATGGGCCGGCCCAGGTTGCGGAAGGGCAGGATCTGTTCGCGCTGATCAACGGCGGGGCGGAGCTGTTCCTCCGGTATGGGTTCGAGCGGGCGGCCGTGCAGAGCTATAACCTCGGCGGCGGGCGGCAGATCCAGGTGGAAGTCTACCAGATGCGGGCGCCGGACGGCGCGGCCGAAGTCTTTACCCGCAGGGTCGGGCCCGGCGATTTGCCGCTCACCATCGGGGATTCCGGCGTGCGCGGCGAATACTACGTCCTCTTTCGCCGCGGCCGCTTTTTCGTCACGGTCGCCGCCGGCGACACCAACCCCGATGCGAAAGCCGCGGTGCTGCGCATCGCCCGCGCCGTCGAAAAGCGCATTCCCGCCACGTGCCCCTGATCCTGCAACGGGAGCAGGAGAAGGGGCAGCGGTATCAACGCGCCGCCGGAGTTGGCCGGAAACCTCTGGGTCCCCGGCGGGTCGTCGTGGGCATGGTGTCCACGGAGCGAGCGGGGTGGCGGTGGATTGCGCTGCCGAAAGAATGATTCGACGCGCCCACCATCACCCGGGGCTCCCGGATTTGTCGTGCTCATTCATCGTGTTGCGCCCGGAAATCGCCATTCACGCATTCGCCACTGTCCCGCCTCCGAGTTTCCTTGACGAGACTGTCTCTGAGGATGCCACAGCCAATGCACAAATTTGTCTCACACCATACCCGTCGATCGAATGTCCAGACACAAAATGAACATCTCGTAACTCATTAGACTCAGAAGATTCTGCCAGATCCAGATGACCAGAATCATTTTGGAAGTGGTGGTACGAATCGTGCAATTTCTACCACATCAATTCGGACGAGACACCACAAAGATCTTGAAGTTGCAATAACCCCATCGGGAATCGCCAAATCGGAAAGATTGAGGCGTGCGTATGGACGGACGATCGAATGCTTCCCCCCCAGGGTTTCCTGTTCGTCTCGGACGGCGGCTCAGCGCTGCCCTCGCAGCCATCGTCATCGCCATGCTCATCGCGGGGGGAATCTCTCTCTTCCTGGGACTCCAGATTTACAGCATCCACAAGCGGACGGAACAGGGATTCACCCATACCCTCGCGGCCGGGGGAATCTACGACACGCTCCACCTGATCGTCTCCGAGGTCCAGTACATCCAGGCCACCGGAATGTTCGACCGCTTCGATCGCCTACCGAACCTCCGGCGGACGCTGACGGAGAAGATCCGGACCTACCACGACTCTCACTTTATCGGGGGAGTCCAACTCTTCACGGCGGTCGAAAGCCTATTGGTGGAAAGGCTGAGACAGATCGAGGCGGATCTTGGGATTCTCCTCGACCAGGTCGAGAAGAACTTCGGGAGTCGGGTGTATCTGCAGCCGGGGGATATGGTCCGGCTGCGGGATGTTTTGGACCGGGGGATGGAGAATTCCAAGAACCTGCACAATTTCCACCAGGCCGCTGTCCTCGATCTCTCCCGGCAGGGTCAGCGCCTCATCCGGCTCGTCGTCTGGCTCTACATGCTGTTCGTGGCGATCGGGATCCTCTTGGTTGTCGCCGCCAGCCTGATGTTGCGTGGGAAGGTTGCGATACCCTTGGGCGAGATTGCCGGTGCCGCGTTGAGGATTGCCGAGGGCCGGCTGGATCAGCGGGTCGTGGTTGCGAGCCGGGATGAGATCGGCAAACTCTCACACGCGTTCAACGTCATGGCGGACCGCCTGCAAGGGCGAGAGCGCGACCTGCATGTGGCGCAGGTGCGGTTGGAGCGGAAGGTCTGGGAACTGGACATCCTGCATCGGATCGGCACCGACCTGTTGGCCTTCAAGGGAGTCGAAGGGCCGGACGCGATCCTGCGGTCGGTCGTGAATCATACGTGCCAGATCATGAATGTCGAGGCCGCCGCCATCTGCCTCTTCATCCCCGGCCGCGAGGAGGTGGAGGTGCGCTCGACGAGCGGCCCCGCGGACGCCTTCCGGGTCAGGGGTGGTGTCGTCGGGTGCTCGGCCACTTGCCTCGAGAACCAGGAGCATCGCCTCACCGACTGCCCCGTGATGCGCCCGGAGTACCTTCGGAGCCACCTTCCGCTCCCCTTGAACCGCGGCGGCGAGTCCGTCGGGGTGCTCTGTGTTGCGAGCCGCGAGGAGCGGATCTTCAGCAGCGAGGAGAAAGAACTGCTCACCGCCATGGCCGCGCAGGTCGCCATCGCGGTCGAGCATGGCCGGCTGGAAAGTGAGGTGCGAAGGCTCGCGGTGCTGGAAGAGCGCGGCCGCATCGCCCGCGACATGCACGACGGGTTAGCCCAGTTGGTGAGCCTCCTGCACCTGAGAATCCGACAGGCACAGGCGCTGATCCCCCCGAGAGAGTCTTCTCGGCTCGGGCATGCGCTGGAGGAAATGGCGAGTCTCAGCGAGAATGCCTACGACGAGGTCCGCCAATCCATCTTCGGGCTACGCACCATGGTTTCTGGCAACCGGGGGTTCGTCCCAACCCTGACCGAGTTTCTTCACGAGTTTAGTGTTCAGAGCGACATCCCTGTGAAGCTGGAGGCCGAAGGAGCCGAAGCGATCCGCCTCCCTCCCGCGGCGGAGGTCCACCTCGCCCGGATCGTTCAAGAAGCCCTGACCAATGTCCGTAAGCACGCGCAGGCCAGTCTCGCCTTGGTCCGTGTCGAGCGCCTGGACGGATGGGTCCGCGTGAGTGTGGAGGACGACGGCCGAGGCTTCGAGGTCGCGAGGGTCGCCGCGCCGAACGCGCTGCATTTCGGGTTGCAAGGCATGCGGGAGCGAGCAGAGGGAGTCGGCGGAAAACTGGAGATCGTGACGGCGCCCGGTCAGGGGACCCAGGTCATGGCGCTTCTGCCGTTGGAGGAATCCTCATGAGCAGTCCGTCGCCCATTCGTGTCCTGGTGGTGGATGATCACGCCCTGTTCCGGAGGGGGATCGTAAGCCTCTTGTCCGCCGAAGCCGGGTTCGAGGTGGTCGGGGAAGCCGCCAACGGGCGGGAGGCGATCGAGAAGGCACGTGACCTGATGCCGGATATCGTCCTCATGGACCTCTCGATGCCGGAAGTAGATGGGCTGGAGGCGACGCAACGGATCAAAGACGGAGCTGCCGCACGTCCGGGTCGTGATCCTCACGGTCGAGGAAGCGGACCAGAATCTCTTCGAGGCGGTCAAGAACGGCGCCCAGGGCTACCTGCTCAAGAAGATCGAGCCGCGCGCCTTGTTCGACACGCTGCGCGGGGTGGCCCAGGGCGAAGCGTCCATCTCTCGCCTGATGGCGGCCAAGCTGATGGGAGAGTTCAGCCGGCAGGCGAATCGGGCCGAATCTGCGGCGGGCCGCAGCCCGGAACTGAGCCCGCGCGAGCACGAGGTCCTGGGCCTCGTGGCGCAGGGCAAGAGCAACAAGGAGATCGCCGCCGCGCTCGGCGTCGCCGAGAATACGGTCAAGAACCACCTCAAGAACATCCTCGAGAAGCTCCACCTGGAGAACCGCGTCCAGGCCGCCACCTACGCTCTCCGCCAAGGGTTGGTGGGCAAGTCGCCCAAAAAGAACGCCTGACCCTCTCCTGTCATTAGGGGACGTTGGTTCTAAAACGACTTGAATCGTAACCGTCGTTACCATACAATGCCGGCATGCCACGTCACGCGAGACTCGATGCGCCCGGGGCGCTCCATCATGTGATCGGCCGAGGGATCGAGGGAGCCGCGATCTTCCGCACAGACGGAGATCGGACGGACTTCCTGAACCGGATCGCTGACTTGTGGCGCGGCGGAGCGCTGCGCGTCTATGCCTGGGCTCTTCTTCCCACGCACTTCCATCTGCTTGTCCGGACCGCCGGCCAGCCGCTTGCGAAGAGCATGCGGCAATTGCTCACGGGATATGTTGTCAACTTCAACCACCGCTATCGGCGATTCGGTCACCTGTTCCAGAACCGGTACAAATCCATTGTCTGTGAGGACGAACCCTACCTGCTGGAGTTGACCCGCTACATTCACCTCAACCCTCTGCGCGCCGGTTTGGTGCGTGACTCCGAAGAGTTGGGGAATTACCCCTGGGGTGGCCACTCGGCTCTCGTGGGCCAGGTATCGCGTGAATGGCAAGACGTGGGGGAGATTCTCGCCCGGTTCGGCGCGCGGACCAAGGAGGCCGTGCGGCGATACGAGGCGTTCGTACTTGAAGGGATTGCTCGGGGTCGCAGGCCGGAATTGGTCGGTGGCGGACTGGTTCGCAGCGCAGGCGGTTGGGCGCACGTGGTAGCGTTACGGCGCCGAGGGGTGACCGCGGCTGCGGATGAGCGCATTCTGGGCGGCGGCGAGTTTGCGGAACGCCTGGTCAGCGAGGCCGAAGAGCGGGTGCGACAGACCATTCGTCTTCGACGGCAGGCCCCAACCCTTGATGATCTCGCAGTGATCGTGATACGGCAGACGGGAATTTCCGGCGCCGAGTTACGATCCGGCAGCAAGGCGCGACACATCAGTGGTGCAAGAAAGCTCTTTTGTCAGATTGCTGTGAAGCACGGCGGACACGCCGGGGCGGATGTGGCTCGGTTCCTCGGGGTGGGCACCTCAGCGGTGAACCGATTGGCCGCGGGGGTGCAGGCAGTCGGATTGGAGGATGCCATAAAAAGCGTTTTAGAACCAACGTCCCCTTAGACGTCCTCGTAGATTTTGAAGCGCCGCCGAAGAATACCGCCTGACCGTCTTCCTTCCGCTCGGTCGTCAGATACGGCACCTCAATCAATGATCAATCCAGGGAATTGAGCAGTGACCGGGATTGAAAAATGGGAAACCGACAACCTGCCAGTGCCGGTGGCATCCCCTTGTTCGGTTTGAAATTGTCAATTATCGGTCTCGCAATGGTTTCGCCCGGACTCTTGAAGCAGGAGGCTGCCGATCCCGTTAGCTCGAAATGGCCACGCGGGAATGGCCATCTATATCAACGAAAACGTGCCGGTTGGGGGATAGACGGGGATGCGGAACGGCGTATATTTCCTATAATCTGGAGTGGGGTCTCTTTCCAATGATGACCGCCGCCTCCCCGTGCCGGACCTACATCGTGTATCACCACGGGCTCTTCGCCCAGGGGGTGCGGAGCGTGCTGGAGACGCGGCGCGCCGTGCAGATTGTGGGCATGGAAAGCGATGTGGCCAAGGCGCTGAAGGCGGTGCAATCCCTGAAGCCCGAGGTGATCATCGTGGAGGAGTGCACGGGGAAGCACCAGCCGATGCGTCTGGGGGCGTTCCTGCACAGTGCCACCGGCGGCCGGGTCGTGACGCTGAGCCTGGACCACGACTCCGCCACGGTGTACCAGCGGAATCGCATGGCCGCCACCGACCCCGCCGATCTGGTCAAGGCGATCCAGGGGGTCGGCAAGTCGCATATTCCGGGGCCGGATCAGCCTCATCCGAAGGCCTCGATGCTTTCTCAGCCCGAATCGGGTCGCAATGGCGATGACGGCCGATCCGGGAGAAAGCGCGCGTGCGGAGCACCAAGAAAGAAGGGTACGCAAGCTCACGCAAGACTCCGCGCGCATCGCGCGGCCGGAAAGGAGGGTGAGGAGGGGAGCGCGAAAGGCGCGGCAAACATTCCTGGCAAATGAACGCACGAACGCGAGGAGGGAATGCAATGAAGGTCAGTAGACGACAATTCATCAAGGCTCACCGCGGGAGCCGCGGCGGCCTGGCGGCGTCGGGAATTCTGCTGACCCCGCGCGGGCACGGGCGTACGCCTTTGCCTACAGCCCGAAGATCCCCCTTTTCCAAACGACGTTGCGCGGTGTTGGCCCGGGAGGGATCCCGGTATGCCATCCCGGGTCTCTTGCCAGCACCCGTCACGGGTGTTACGCATTACAAGATGATCATCAGGCAGTTTCAGGACCAGATTATGCCCGACTCTTGGCCCGACGACCCTGTGGGGCTACAACCCGCTCCGGGGATTGGGCGGGAACATCACCCCAACCCACCTGGGCGGGATCATCGTCGCCCAAAAGGGAAAGCCGATCCAGATCACCTTCCACAACCTGCTCTTCGTGAAAAAGCACATCATCCCGGTCGATACGACCATACCGGGCGCGAACCAGGCGATCAACCGGACAGCCGTGCACCTCCACGGTGGCCTGGTCCCCTGGATCAGCGACGGCGGCCCGTTCGACTGGTTTGACCCCTACGGGAGGCACGGGCTGAGCTTCCTGAACAACCAGGTCCTGAATCCGTTCGCCCTTCCCGGCGCCGCCGAATACTACTATCCCATGAACCAGAGCGCCCGGTTCATGTGGTACCACGACCACGCCTTGGCATCACCCGGCTGAATGCCTATGCCGGGATTGCCTCCGGCGTCCTGATCCGCGACACTTTCGAAGCGGGCCTCATCAACCAGGGCCTGCCCAACTACATCGAGGCCGGCGGCAACGAGATCCCGCTCGTCATCCAGGACAAGATCTTCGTCGGTCCGGACATCAGCAGCAAAGACCCGACATGGAGCGGCATCGTACAAACGGCCGCCACGAGGCCCGGCAGCCTCTGGTATGCCCACACCTACGAACCGAACCAGCATGGCACCGGCCGCTGGGAACTGGCGCCGGGAGGGCTGCCACTCCCGGATCCATCGTGCATCCCCGAGTTCTTCGGCGACACCATGCTGGTCAACGGCACGACCTTCCCGCAGGCCACCGTCGAGGCGCGGCGCTACCGCCTGCGGCTCCTCAACGCCTGCAACGCCCGGTTCCTCAACCTGCAGCTCTATGTCGACGACGGCAGCCCGAACGGGATCACGCTGGATGCCGAACGGCGTCCCGACCAACACACCGTTCGTGAACGCTGCCACAGGAGACTCATCCTGGCTGCAGATCGGCACCGAGGGGGGCTTCCTGGCAAACCCGGTAAAGGTCCCGAGCAATGTCCCGATCCGGTCGTGATCCGACCCAGCCGGACCGGTCATCCCGTCTCGATTCAGAGGTCGCTGCTCGTGGCGCCGGCGGAACGGCCCGACGTCATCGTCGACTTCAGCGGGTATGCCGGGGAAGAGCGTCATCCTTTACAACGACGCGCCCGGCCCCGTTCCCATGCGGGGACGACCGTGACGACTACTTCCCGGGCTTGAACGTTGAAGGACAACCCGGTCAACGCGAACCACGCCGCCCGGCTTCGGCCCCAACACCCGGGTCCTCATGCGGTTCAACGTGGTTGCGGCGACCAGCGCAACCCGATCTCGCCGCTGACGATCAACACGAGCACCGACCTGAGCGGATGGCATCGATCCACGTTCACTCGACCGCCGTGGGGTGACCGGATCCACTGCCTCCTCCGGCTCACACCGCGCTTCCTGACCCTGAACGAGGACTTCGACGCCTACGGCCGGCTCATCCAGATGCTCGGCGATGACTGGCGCCCTCGGTTCACCCTTGGATGGTACAGCCGGTTATCGGCAATGGGCCGTACGACGGATGCCGGGGCCACCGAGAGCGTGTCCAGGCTGGCGACACGGAGGTCTGGGAGATCTACAACCCCACCGGCGACGTGCACCCGATGCACTTCCACCTGGTGAACGTCCAGGTCATCAACCGGCAGGCTGTTCGATCTGACCGTTGGTCCCCGTCACTAATGTCACCGGTCCCGTCACTCCCGCCCGACGACAAGAGCTGGGGTGGAAGGAGACGGTGCCGATGTACCCGGGCACGGTGACCAGGGTCATCATGAAGTTCGACCTGCCGATCGTGCAAGATCGTGACCACGAAAGAGGCATCAACGTCAGTTGCCCATCACGAACGGCCCGCCCGAGCCCGCGGACCGGCGGCAACGAGTACGTGTGGCACTGCCACATCCTGGAGCACGAAGAACACGACATGATGCAGGCCGCTGGTGGTGTACTGTAGAGAAAATACCAGGGCGACAACGAGTGACGTGGCCAGCTTCAGTCCAGCCCCGGCGCTTCGGCGCCGGGGCAGACACAACAAGCCCCGCGGGACCGCGTGCGGGGCTTCGTGTTCTGGGGCCACTGGTTTCGATACATCTCCTGACGAAGACAGGACTTGACTGTGCCTAGATGAGCAGTTGCCATCTAGGATATCATTGGGAAGCGAATGCGCGTCCTTTCCTCATGAACACGGACCGTAACTGAGATAGAATCACTTGAAACGGTTCTCTTGCTCCTCCTGCTCCGTCGGGTCATTTCTCGCCGGTTCCTGGTACACGCCAGCGCAACAGGGTTGCGGTCACCGCATCCGACAGTCCGCAAGGTCCTGTACTACGTAGACCCCATGCACCCGGCGTACAAGTCCGACAAGCCGGGCATCGCGCCGGACTGCGGGATGGAACTGGTGCCGGTCTACGAGGACGGCGCATGGGCGGGTCGGGCGGCGCTGCGGGTCTGCCCCCGGGACCGTGAGCGTGAGTCCCGAAAAGCAGCAGCTGATCGGCGTCAAGGTGGCGACGGTGGAAAAGGCCCCCGGGAGCCACACCCTCCGGGTGCTGGGGCGGGTCGTCCCCGACGAGACCCGCATCTACCGGATCAACTCCGCCACCGACGGATGGGTCAAGAAGATCCTCCCTGTCACCACCGACAGTCTGGTCCAGAAGGACGAACTGCTGGCCACTTTTTATGCCCCAGAGTTCTTCTCGGCGATGCAGGCCTATCTCTTTGGTTTGCGATACGCTGGACCGGTTCGAGGCGAGCGCAAGGAGACCAAGGAGCAACTCGAGCAGACCGGCGCCAACATTGAGAACTACCGAAACTCCCTCCGCAACCTGGGGATGACCGAGCATCAGATGGACGAGATCCTGCAGACACCGGCAGCGGTGCGGACAACATCGAGATCCGAGCGCCGGCGGCCGGCTTCATCCTGGCCCGGAACCTCTCGCCCGGCCAGCGCTTCGAAAAGGGAACCGAGCTCTACCGGATCGCTGACCTGGCGAAGGTCTGGATCGTGGCCGACACTCTTCGAGACCGAGGCCTCGGCGTTCAAGCCCGGGATGCCGGTGCGGGTGTCGCCCCGCAACCTGAAGAAGACCTTCTCCGCCCGCGTGGCCAATGTCCTCCCCCAGGTTCGACCCGGCCAGCCGCACGCTGAAGGTCCGGCTCGAGGCCGACAACCCCGGCTTGCTCCTGCGGCCCGACATGTTCGTGGACGTCGAGCTCCCGGTCAACGTTGGCCCCCAGCCATGACCGTGCCCGCGGATGCGGTCGTGGATTCCGGCATCAAGAAGACCGTCTACGTGGACAAGGGCAACGGGGTCTTCGAGCCGCGCAAGGTCGAGACCGGGTGGCGCGACGGCGACCAGGTCGAGATCGTCAAGGGGCTGATGCCGGGGGAGAAGATCGTCGTCTCGGGCACCTTCCTGATCGACTCCGAGAGCCGGATGAAGGCGGCGGCCGCCGGGATCACCGGCGAGTCCAGTGAGTGCCCGGTCTGCGGGATGGAGGTGGACCAAACCAAGGCCAAGGCGGCCGGCCTGACGAGCGAGTTCCGGGGGCAGACCTATTACTTCTGCGCGGACGAGGACAAGGTGAAATTCGACAAGGAGCCGACGCGGTACGCCGGGAAATCCGGCAAGGAGCCGGCCACGCCCGCGGGGAAGCGCCTGAGCGCGGCCCAGTGGGAGGGCGCAACCGCGAAGGCCAAAGAATCCCCGCCGGCCACGGCACCCGCCGCCGCCATCCGCGGGAAAGTAGCTGGCAGCAGCAGGGGGCAGCGGCAGCAGATGCGAAGCGCTAAGCGCAGGGTAAAGCGCCAAGAACAGAGTCGACGCTATGCGCCATGCCCCATGCGCTATGCTCTGAACCATAGCCATGCCCGCCATGATTAACCGCATCATCGAGTTCTCCGCCAACAACAAGTTCATCGTCTTCCTGCTGGTGGCGGCGGCCGGGATCGTGGGCTGGTGGTCCATGCGGCACGTGCCGCTCGACGCCATCCCGGACCTGAGCGACACGCAGGTGATCGTCTACTCGCGCTGGGACCGCAGCCCCGACATCATCGAGGACCAGGTCACCTACCCCATCGTCACCGCCATGCTGGGCGCGCCGAAGGTGAAGGCCGTGCGCGGCTTCTCCGACTTCGGCTACTCCTACGTCTACATCATCTTCGAGGACGGCACCGACATCTACTGGGCGCGCTCGCGCACGCTGGAGTATCTCTCCACGGCGTCTGCCGCGCCTGCCCGCAGGGCGTGAAGACCGAACTGGGGCCGGACGCCACCGGCCTCGGCTGGGTCTTCCAGTACGCGCTGGTCGACAAGACCGGCAAGCACAGCCTGGCGGACCTGCGCTCGTACCAGGACTGGTATCTGCGCTACCACCTGAAGTCCGTGCCCGGCGTGGCCGAGGTGGCGCCCATCGGCGGCTTCGTGCGGCAGTACCAGGTGAACGTGGACCCGAACCGGCTGCAGGCCTACAACATCCCGATCAACCGGGTGGTGGAGGCGGTGCGCGGCGGCAACAACGATGTCGGCGGCCGCCTGATCGAGTTCGGCGGCACCGAGTACATGGTGCGCGGGCGCGGCTACGCCAAGTCGCTCGAGGACATCGAGCAGATCGTCCTCACGGCCAGCGAGAGCGGCACGCCCATCCGGATCAAGGACGTCGGCCAGGTGGTGCTGGGCCCGGACATCCGCCGCGGCGTCGCCGACCTGGACGGGACGGGCGACGTGGTCTCCGGCATCGTCGTCATGCGCCAGGGCGAGAACGCCCTGGACGTCATCGAGCGCGTCAAGGCCAAGCTCAAGGAGATCGAGCCCGGCCTGCCGCCGGGCGTCAAGATCGTCCCCGTCTACGACCGGTCCGAGCTGATCCTGCGCTCCATCGACAACCTGAAGTCCACGCTGATCGAGATCGTCGTCACCGTCGCGCTGGTGATCCTCCTCTTCCTCTGGCACATCCCCAGCGCCATCATCCCGATCATCACCATTCCCGTTCGCCGTCCTCATCTCGTTCATCCCGTTCCGGCTGATGGGCCTCACCGCCAACATCATGTCGCTCGGCGGCATCGCCATCGCCATCGGCGCCATGGTGGACGCCGCCATCGTGGTGGTGGAGCAGACCCACAAGAAGCTGGAGGAGTGGGAGCGGAGCGGACGAAGCGAGGACTACCGGTCGGTGATCATCCGGGCCGTGAAGGAGGTCGGCGGACCGAGCTTCTTCGCCCTGCTGGTGATCGCCGTTTCCTTCCTGCCCGTGCTGACCCTGGAGGCGCAGGAAGGCCGGCTGTTCAAGCCGCTGGCCTACACCAAGAACCTGGCCATGATCGTGGCCGCCGTCCTGGCCATCACGCTCGACCCGGCCCTGCGGCTGCTGTTCACCCGCCTGCACCCCTTCGCGTTCCGCCCGCGCTGGCTGTGCCGGACCGCCAACGCCGTGCTGGTGGGGACGATCCACTCCGAAGAGCGGCATCCCGTCAGCCGCGTCCTGATCCGGCTGTACGAGCCCGTGGCGCATGGGCGCTCCGCTGGAAGTGGGTGGTGATCGGCGGGCGCTGCGCCCTGGTCCTGGTCACGATTCCGGTCTACCAGCGGCTCGGCTCCGAGTTCATGCCGCCGCTGGACGAGGGCGCGCTGCTCTACATGCCCTCCACCATGCCGGGCATCTCCATCGCCGAGGCGCAGAAGCTGCTCCAGGTCACCGACCGGATCATCAAGCAGTTCCCCGAGGTGGACCGGGTCCTGGGCAAGGCGGGCCGGGCCGAGACGTCCACCGATCCCGCGCCGCTCTCCATGCTGGAGACGGTCATCATCCTCAAGCCCAAGTCCGAGTGGCGCAAGGTCGACACCTGGTACTCGGCGTGGGCGCCGGAGTGGGCCAAGGCGGTCTTCCGGCACATCACGCCGGACCACATCTCCCACCGAGCAGCTGGTCGAGCCGGATGAACGAGGCGCTGCAGATCCCCGGCGTCTCCAACGCCTGGACCATGCCGATCAAGGGCCGCATCGACATGCTGACCACGGGAGTCCGGACGCCGGTGGGCCTCAAGATCTCCGGCGCCGACCTGAAGGCCATCGAGGAGATCGGCGCCCAGATCGAGGCGCTCCTGCCGCAGGTGCCGGGCACCCGCAGCGTCTTCGCCGAGCGGACCGGCGGCGGCTACTTCCTGGACTTCGAGTGGAACCGCGAGGAGCTGGCCCGCTACGGCCTGAGCATCGACGAGGCCCAGGCGGTGGTCGCCAACGCCATCGGCGGCGAGAACGTGACCACCACGATCGAGGGCCGCGAGCGCTACCCGGTCAACGTCCGCTACATGCGCGACTTCCGCAGCGACCTCGGCGCGTTGGGCCGCGTCCTGGTGCCCGCCTCGGGCGGGCAGCGGCAGATCCCGCTGTCCCAACTCGCCACCATCAAGGTGGCCAGCGGGCCGTCCATGATCCGCAACGAGGACGGGCTGCTCACCGGCTACGTGTACGTGGACGTGGCCGGCCGCGATCCGGGCAGCTACGTCGAGGAGGCCGAGCGCCTGCTGCGGGACAAGGTGAAGCTCCCGCCGGGCTACGCCGTCGCCTGGAGCGGCCAGTACGAGGCCATGCAGCGGGTCAAGGCACGGCTGGAGGTGGTGATTCCCCTGACGCTGTTCCTCATCTTCCTCCTGCTCTACCTGAACACGCGGTCGGTGACGAAGACCTGCATCATCGTGCTGGCCGTGCCGTTCTCCGCGGTCGGCGCGATCTGGTTCCTGTACCTGCTCGGCTACAACATGAGCATCGGCGTCTGGGTGGGCCTGATCGCGCTGCTGGGCGTGGACGCCGAGACCGGCGTCTTCATGCTGCTCTACCTGGACCTGGCGTACGAGCAGGCGAAGCGGGAGGGGCGCCTGCGCAGCCTGGCCGACCTGCAGGACGGCGATCCTGGACGGCGCGGTCAAGCGGCTCCGGCCCAAGTTCATGACGGTGGCCACGATGTTCCTGGGGCTGGTCCCGATCATGTGGTCCATCGGGGCCGGCGCCGACGTGATGAAGCGGATCGCCGCGCCGATGATCGGCGGCATCTTCACGTCGTTCGTGCTGGAGCTGGTGGTCTACCCGCCGATCTACCAGGTCTGGAAATGGCGCGAGGTGAAAAGACAGATCGGACCGAGCCCTTGATGAGGGAGGAACCGAGGGGCCGACGGCCATCAACACACACGGAAGGAGCGTAAACCATGCAGCGACGAGACATTCTGAGATTGGCCCTGGCAGGAGCCGGCGTGTTGGCCGCCACGGCGTCGCACGCCCAGCATGGGGGGCACGCCCAGCCGGCGACCTGCCCCGCCGACGGGACGCCGATGCAGTTCGTCCCCAAGAAGCCGGCCGATCCGACGCCGATGCAGAACGACATTGCCAAGTACCCGGCGTGCCCCTACTGCGGGATGAGCCGCGGCCAGTTCCACCATTCGCGGATGCTGGTGCACTACAGCGACGACCTGCCCGACGGCACGTGCTCGCTCCACTGCGCGGCCATCAGCCTGTCCCTGAACGTCGATCGCGGACCCAAGGCGATCTACGTCGCCGACTTTGCGACTCAGGGCGACCAGAAGGCCCTGATCGAGGTCGCCCAGGCCACCTTCTTGGTGGGGAGCTCTCTGCCGGGGGTGATGACCAAGCGCAGCAAGGTTGCCTACGGCTCGGAGGCCGCGGCCAAGGCGGCCCAGGCCGCCCACGGCGGCGAGCTGATGAAGTTCGACCAGGCTCTGCTGGCCGCCCATGCGGACATGGCACAGGACGTAACCATGATCCGCAAGATGCGCGAGGAGCGCCGCAAGAAAATGTCGATGGACCACAAGAAATGATTCCCGGTACCGCTCCTTGCGGTCATCCGGGGCGACGGCAGGCGCTGCTCTCGCTGTCCGTCCTCCCCCCCGTCCTCCTCGCGCTCCTGGCGAGCGCCGGGGAGGGCGGGGAAGCCGGTCCGGTCAAACCGAAGCCCACAGACAAGTGTCCCGTCTGTGGGATGTTCGTGACCAAGTACCCCGACTGGGTGGCGCAGGCGATTTACCCTGACGGCTCCTACGCGGTGTTCGACGGGGCCAAGGACATGTTCAAGTACCTGTTCAACCTGCGGACCTACGCGCCGGGGCGGACAGCCGCCGATGTCGCGCGCCTCTACGTGACCGACTACTACTCGCTGACCCTCATTGACGGCCGGACAGCGTGGTATGTCATCGGCAGCGACGTCCTGGGCCCGATGGGCCGGGAACTGATTCCTCTTGCCGCCGAGAAGGAGGCGCGGCAGTTCATGATCGATCACAAGGGGAAGCGGCTGCTGCGCTTCGCGGAGGTCACGGCGGACGTCCTGAAGGGGCTGGACTGATGCGGCTGCGTCGGAGTGCGGCCTTCGGGTTGCTGGTCGCCATGCTGGCGGGGCTGGGCCTGCTCGCCGGACTGGATGCCGCGCGACGGCACTCGAGCGCGGAGGCCCGCTTCGCCGCAAACCGGGCGCTGGCCCGCTGGGTCATGTTCACCGATCCGGCCCTGTTCACCGACGCGCGCTACACACGGCACCCGTCCCTTGCGGACCGCCACAGCGCCTTCCAGGACTACCCGCTCGCCTTGGAGCACTTCCCCTCGGGTTCGCTGGTGCTCCCGCCCGCACATCTCGGCTCGGCCGACCAGCGCGGCGTTCAAAGGCCGAGGACCAGCCAATGAAAAACCGACAACTGACAACTGACAATGCACCATCGGAGAAACCGTTGGTCGGTTCTCGGTTGTCGGCCTTACATTTTCCGTTGGCTGTGAGGCCGCAGGTCAACCAATGAGCCACGGACTGAACCGACAACTGCGCGTCGCCCGATATACGATCGGTTCCCTGCGCCGCCGCTGGCGAAAGAACGCGGCCGTGGTGGGCGTCTATGGACTGGTGATCTTCACGCTGGCCTCGGTCGTCTTTCTCACCCAGTCGCTGACGCAGGAGTCGGTGGCCTCGCTCCAGTCGTCCCCGGAGATCATGGTGCAGCGTTTGAGCGCCGGCCGGCACGGGCTCTCGCCCGTCACCGACGCCGGGGCCCTGACGCAGATCGCCGGAGTGGGGGCAGTCGTGCCGCGCCGCTGGGCCTATCTCACCGATCCGGCCACCGGCGAGACGCTGCTGCTCCGGGTAGCCGAGGGCGGCCGTCTGCGTGAACACGAGGCTACGGCCGGCGCGGAGGTTCTGCGCCGCCGCGGCCTCGCGGTCGGCGGGACGCTTTCGTTGCGCGCCGCCGCGGGCGAGCCGGTCGCACTTACCATCACCGGCGTGGCCGCGACTTCGACCCAGCTGGAGTCCGCGGCCCTGATCACCGTCGCCGAGCCCGCTTTTCGCGTGCTCAGCGGGATGCCAGACGGCCAGGCCATGGACCTGGCGCTGCGCGTGCGCAACCGGCGAGAGTTGCCGACCATCGCCGCCAAGATCGGCGAGAGCCACCCGGCCGCCCGCCCGATCATCCGAGACGATCTGGTCCGCACCTACACCGCCCTGTTCAATTGGCGATCGGGCGTCATCGTCGCCGCCCTGCTGGTACCCGTCCTGGCCTTCATCCTCTTCGCCTGGGACAAGGCGGCGGGCCTGAGCCCCGACGAGCGGCGCGAGATCGGGATTCTGAAGGCCGTCGGATGGGAGACCGCGGATGTGATCCTGCTGAAATGCTACGAGGCGGCTGCGGTCTCGCTGGCGGCGTTCGTCCTGGGGGCGGGCCTCGCCATCGCGGTTCTGGTATTGCCCCGCCCGCCCGCCGTGCTGCCGGTGCTGCTCGGCTGGTCGACGCTGTACCCGGCCTTCCGGCCGGCGCTCGCCCTCGGCGCCTACCAGGTGGCGACCCTGTTCTTCCTGACCGTGTTTCCCTACCTCGTTGCCACCGTCGTGCCGGCGTGGCGCGCGGGGACGACGGATCCCGATCTGGTCATGAGGGGCTAGGTGATCGAACTTCGCGACGTGACCAAGATTTTTAACGCCGGCCACCCGAACGAGTTCGCCGCCGTACGGGACGTCAGCCTGACGCTCGACGGCCGCGGGGCCGTGGCGATCACCGGGCCGAGCGGGTCGGGCAAGACGACGCTGTTGAGCCTGATCGCCTGCATGGCCCGGCCGACCTCCGGCCGCATCACGGTCGACGGCGAGACGATCTCCAGCCTGCCCGAGCGCTTTCTCACCGAGATCCGGCGGCGCGCCTTCGGCTTCATCTTCCAGCAGTTCAACCTGATCCGCGGCCTCTCGGCGCGGGAGAATGTGATGCTGCCGGCGTATCCGACCGGGGTGCCGCTGGCGCGGATCCGCCGCGAAGCGGCGCGTCTCCTCGGCCGGCTGGGGCTCGCCTCCAAAGCCGACGTCCGGGTGGAGTGGCTGTCGGGCGGCGAGGCGCAGCGGGTGGCGATCGCCCGCGCGTTGATCAACAATCCCTCGGTGGTCGTGGCCGACGAGCCGACGGCGCACCTGGACACCGTTCTGTCGAAGGATTTCATGGAGATCATGCGGGGCCTCCGGGATGAGGGCCGCACGCTCATCTTCGCGAGCCACGACCCCCTGGTGTACGAATCGGATCTGATCGAGCGGATCGTCCGCATGCGGGATGGACGCGTGCTGGACGCGGGGGAGCAGTCGTGATCCTGCATCCGCCGATCATCGCCCTGCTGGTGGGCGCGCTGCTCGCCAGCTTTCTGCTGCTCCTCGCGTCGGGGACCGCGGTCCGGATCCTGCGCGTCTGGGACCTGTCCAGCGGCAGCGAGGCGCAGCTCGCGCTGGAGCGCCGCACGTACCTGGTCTCGACGGCGATGAGCTACGCCTGCGCCTTTCAAGTGGTCTCGCTGTTCCTCTTCGTATACACGGCCGACGATCTTGCCCCGCTGTTCGTGGGGGCGATGTGCGCGGCCGGCACGCTCTACGCGAATCCGTACGGATACCCGACGCTGCTGCTGAAGGTCGTGGGCGCCATCCTGGCGGGCGCGTGGCTGATCGTGAATTACGCGGACAACCGCGGGCGGGACTACCCGCTCATCCGCCTGAAGTACGGCTTCCTCCTCGTCCTCGCCCCGATCGTCCTGATCGAGACGGCGGCCCAGGCGGCGTATTTCGGCGGCCTCAAGGCCGACGTGATCACCTCGTGCTGCGGCAGCCTCTTCAGTTCCGCGTCCTCCGGCGTCGCATCGGAGCTGGCGGCGCTGCCCAGCAGCCCGACGCGGATCGCCTTCTACGCCGACGATCGCCGCCCTCGTCGCTGGCGGGCAGTTGGTTCAGGCGTCGCGCCGTGGGCGGGTACGTCGTCTCGGGGCTCAGCGTCCTGGCTTTCGTCGTCTCGATCGCCGCCATCATCTCCTTCATCTCGCTCTATATCTACGAACTGCCGACGCATCACTGTCCGTTCTGCATCCTCCAGCGGGAGTACCATTTCGTCGGATATCCCATGTACGCCCTGTTGTTCATCGGTGTCATCGCCGGCCTCGGCCTCGGCCTGCTGTATCACCAGCGGCAGACGCCGAGCTTGGCGTCGGTCTTGCCGTCGCTCACCAGGCGCTTGGCGCTCGTCGCGATGGCGTGCTTCGGTCTCTTCGCGGCGATCTCAACCTACGTCATGGTGGCCACCCCCTTCACGCTGGACGGGTATTGAGCCAATCGAGGATCCAGGTGAACATCCGGCAGCGCCTCCAGTCGCCACACGCAACCTGGCCATCGCCTGGCTGCACGGGGCCGACACCGCCCACCCGACGCCATGTCCTCCGAGGCGCACTCGCGGCAGCGGTTGCGACGCTCGGGCTCCGCGCGATCGCCGAACCTGCGTTGAAGCCCGGGGATCGGCCGAAGCCCGTTACCCTCAGGGCCCTGAGTGGACCGCAGGTCACCCTCCCCGATGCCTTTCGCGGTAGGGTGGTCGTCGTCCATTTCTGGGCGAGCTGGTGCCCCCCGTGCCTCCGGGAGATCGACGCGCTGGAGTCGCTGTTCGGGGAGTACCGCGAGCGCGGCTTTGCCCCGGTCTCGGTCAACGTGGGCGAGACACCGGCCGTGGTGACGGATTCCCTGGGCCACCGGAAGGTGACCTACCCGATCCTGCTCGACCCCGAGTCGGCAACCTCGAGACTTTACGGTGTCGTCGGCCTGCCCACGACGTTTGTCCTGGACCGGACGGGCTCGGTGGCGGTCAAGGTGTTGGGTGAAATCGACCGCGACGGACTGCGGCGAGTTCTCTCGGGGCTGCTGTGACCTGGTTCTTGCGCTGAGCGCGCACGAACCAATATTCGGGCTCGAAAATGTCTGAAAAGGGCTTGCTCATATCGGTGGGATGGCTCCGGCGGCAGGGCGCGTTGCTCGAATTCGCGCTGGCATCCCTGCTCCGCCACCGCGGCAAGACGGCCGTACTGGGCGCCGTGTTGACGCTGATCGTCTTCCTGCTGGCGTCGCTCGCGTTTCTCCGGTCGTCCGTGCGCTTCGAGGTGTCGGCCTTGCTGCGCGACTCGCCGGATCTCGTCGTGCAGCGCCTCGTGGCGGGCCGGCAGGAGCTGATTCCGCAGAGCGCGGTTACCGCCCTGCGGTCCATCCCCGGCGTGGACCGTGCGCAGGGTCGCCTCTGGGGCTACTACTACGATTCCTCCGGAGGGGCCAACTACACCGTCGTCGTGCCGCAGGTCGCGCCTCCGGCCGACGGCGAGACGGCCATCGGTGCCGGCGTCTCGCGCAGCCGGGAAGGGTACAGCAGGGATGTGCTGGCGTTCCGCTCCTACGGCGGCACGGCGGTCCTGTTGACCGTCAAAGCCGTCTTGCCGGAGCGGTCGGAGATGATTTCCGGGGATCTCGTGGTCGTCTCCGAGCGCGACTTTCGCACCCTATTCGCCTTGCCGGCGAACGTCGTGAACGACATCGCGGTGTACCTGGCGCCCGGCGCCGATCCGACCAGCGTGCGACAGCAGGCGCTGCGCGCGCTGCCCGGGGCTCGCGTCGTCACCCGGCAAGAGATGCTGGAGACGGCCGCCTCGTTCCTTGACTGGCGCGGCGGCCTCCCCGGAGTCGTCGTCCTGGCGATGGCGCTGGCCCTCGTGATCCTGGCGGCCGACAAACCCTCCGCGCTGGGCGTCGAGGAGCAGAAGGAGATCGGGACGCTGCGGGCTCTCGGGTGGAGCAAGATGGACGTGTTGGCCGCGAAGACCTGGGAGTCGCTGGCGGTGTCGATCGTTGCGGTACTCGTCGGGATGTTCGCCGCCTACGTCCACGTCTATCCGGGAGGCGCGGTGTTATTTTCCCCCGTGTTGCGAGGGTGGGCCGTGCTTGCTCCAAATCTTCATCTCGTGCCGAGCCTGGACATCCCCCTCCTCGCGGCCATCGCCGCGTCCACCATCATGCTCCCGGCGTCCGGGACACTCCTTGCTGCCTACCGCCCCGCGTCCGGCGATCCCGATGCTGTGATCCGCGAATAATTTGGAGTGAACAGATCGGATATGCCATCGAAGTGAGCGAATACGGTTATAGGTGAGACAAGGTGTCCCTTGTGGAAGGCAAAACATTGTGAATGGATTCACCCCGCACGAACAAACCCCTTTATCGGAAGGATGTTGGATGCCTCTGTGTTCGTGGTCCCGCATTTGCAATTCCCCCAAAGTGAGAGGGGACCGGTCTGACCAGCTGACCATTAATATCGCGTGACACGTCCTCGTCGTGGGCCCCTCGGTTCGTCGGCTTGACCAAGACAAAGAGACCGTTCGGCTTACTCCTGGGATGGCTGCCCTTCATGGACGCCAGGGAGGATGAATACGCTCATGGGTGATAGCGCAATCTACTCAATCCTCGTTGTCGGCGCACTTATCTGTGCCTACCGCGCCATGACCTCGCCCAGGATCTTGTCCTCGACGATCTACCTGGCGTGTGTCAGCGCGGCAGTGGCGATGATGCTGTACCTGCTGGGGGCCTATCAGGTCGCGGTTATCGAGCTCAGCGTCGGCGCGGGACTGGTGACCGTTCTCTTGGTCTACGCCATCAGCGTGGTCGGGGACGACGCCTCCGATCCGGGGCCCGTCATCCCCCGGCCCGTGGCTGTCGGGCTGGCCCTGCTCACCGCCGTGATGCTCGGGTACATGGCCTATTCTCTGCCCAGCAAGGCGTTGACGGGCCGCGTGCCTCCGCTCATCCGGGCGCTGTGGGAGCAGCGCGTCCTGGATGTCTGGATCCAGATGGTCCTGATCTTCGCCGGCGTCCTGGGTATCCTGGGCCTGCTCGCCGAGGGGAAGACCGCCCGCGCGAAGGCTCACGAGGCCGCGGGGAATGGCCACCGGACCGTCAAGGTGATTCCGCCGACCGCCTGCGGGTGTGCGCCTCTCGATCCGCGGGGCGCGCACGGCTCTGCGAACAAGGAAGAGGTGCACGTATGACGCCGCTCCAGATTGGTTTGCTCGGGGTGATCGGCCTGCTCGGCGTCGGCTGCTACGGGCTGCTGATCACGCGGAACCTGATCAAGGTCGTCATCGTCCTCCAGATTCTCGTCAAGGCGGTCGTCCTGGCCTTGGTCCTGGCAGGTCAGGCCGGCGGCCAGGCGGGCCTGGGCCAGAGCCTGGCGGCCACCGTGATCGTCGCCGACACCATGGTTGCCGTGGTGGGTCTGGCCCTGGCGGTCCAGGTCCGGCGGCGGGTCGGCTCGGTTGACGTCTCGGCAATCTCCACACTTCGAGGATAGCGCATGGCACAGTCGCTGATTCTCCTCAGCATCGGTTTGCCCTGGCTGGGAGCCGTCGCCACCTGGCTCACGCGGAACGAGCAGGAGCGCACCCAGCACGTCCTGGCGGTCGGCTTCAGCGTGGCCGCCGGCCTGGCGTCCCTGGCGCTGATTCCCTACGCGGGGAGCGGCGTCGCGCTCCGGCTGCCCCTCGGCGGCCTGTTCGGCGACATGACCTTCGTGGCGGACGGGCTGGGGGTGTTCCTGGCCGCGGTCGCCACGGTCGTCGGCAGCTTGGCGGTCATCTTCTCGGTCTCCTACATGCACGGCGACCCCCAGCTCGGCCGGTACTACTCCCTGGTCCTGCTCTTCATCGGGGCCATGGTGGGGCTGGTCCTCACCAACAGCATGCTGTTCCTGTTCTTCTTCTGGGAGATCACGGCGCTCTGCTCGTACGCGCTGATCTCCTACTACAACGACGATCCCAAGGCGGTCTCGGCCGGCATCGAGGCCCTGGTGATGACGCAGATCGGCGGCGTGGGGCTCCTGGGCGGCGCCCTGGTGGTCTACGCCCTGTTCGGGAGCTACGAGATCGACGCCTTCCTGCAGAACGCCGCCACGCTGGGGCCGACCCCGCTCGCCTGGATGGCCTTCGGATTCCTGATCGCCGCGGCGGCCAAGTCGGCCCAGTTCCCGTTCCAGACCTGGCTGCCCGATGCCATGGAGGCCCCGTCGCCGATCTCGGCCTTGATCCATGCGGCCACCATGGTGAACGCGGGTGTCTACCTCCTGGCCCGTTTTTACCCGGCGTTCGCCCCGGTCCCCGGCTGGAAGACGGCGGTGGTGGCCGTCGGTGTGATCTCGGCGCTCCTCACGGCCTGCATGGCGCTGTTCGCGCCCGATCTCAAGCGGGCGCTGGCCTACTCGACGGTGAGCCAGCTCGGGTACATGGTCTATGCGATCGGCGTGGGCGGGATTGCCGCCTGCTCCTTCCACCTGTTCAGCCACTCCATCTTCAAGGCGCTGCTCTTCCTGGCCGCGGGCGCCGTGATCCACGCCGTGGGGACCCGCGACATGTGGAAGATGGGCGGGCTGGCCAAGCAGATGCCCATCGCCTGCACCGTCTTCGTCCTCGGGGCGCTTTCGCTGGCGGGCATCCCGCCGGTCTTCAACGGCTTCTGGAGCAAGGAGCTGGTGCTGGAGGCGGGACTCACCGGCGGGCCGACCTGGGCCCTGGTCGCGATGCTGATCGGCGCGGGGCTCACCGCCTGCTACACGTTCCGGATGGTCTGGATGGTCTTCTTCGGTGAAGCGCGCAGCCACCTGCACGGCCACGACGCCACGCCGGCGATGCGCGTCTCCCTGGGCCTTCTGGCGATCGGAACGCTGACGAGCTGGCTGGCCGCCGGACCGTTCTTCCATCTGCTGGAATCCACCATGCCGCACCACAAGCTGCACGCCCTCAGCCTGGGCGAGCTGACGCACGAGATCCTGGCCGCGCCGTTCACCTGGCTCGCCATCGGCGTGGTCGGTCTGGGGCTCCTGGCCTGGGTGGGGCGGGATCGCCTGACCTTCCTCACGGACGGATTCGGGTGGCTGGGCGTGGCGGCCTCGAAGAGCTTCGGGTTCGAGCGGATCAATGAGCAGGTGGTGGCCGCGACGCAGGCCACCGCCAACGCGTTGCGCGTCACCCAACCCGGCCACCTGAGCTGGAACCTGGTGGGGATCATCGGGGGGTTGGTGGCCGTCCTGATCCTTCTGACATGGGGCGCATGAGATGAACACTGCCTTCTTCTGGCTGGTGACGCTGCCGCTTGCCGCCTCGCCGCTCGTCTACATCATCGGGCGCGTGGGGGCGAACCGGGATCCCGACGGCCGCGCGCCGGCGGTGGTCCGCTGGCTCACGTTCCTGGTCTTGCTCGCCACCTGGATCCCCTTCGGGCTGGCCGCGCAAGAGGTCGGGGCGCGGGGCCGCAGCACGTTCAGCGTCGAAGCCATCCTGCTGCAGATGGACGGGATCAGCCTGGTCCTGGCGGCCACCGTGCTGGCCGTCGGCACGGCGGTGGCGCTCCACTCGGGGGCGTACATGGCCGGCGAGGTGGGAGAAGAAAAATATTACGCCATGCTCCTGGCCATGATGGGCGTGATGATCGGGCTGGGGTGCGCGGGCGACCTCTTCAATCTGTGGGTCTGGTTCGAGGCCATGGCGGTGTCGTCGTACCTGCTGGTGGCATTTTACCGCGAGCAGGCCGCCTCGCTGGAAGCGGGCATGAAGTATCTGGTCCAGAGCGCGCTGGGATCGGTCCTGGTCCTGCTGGGGATCGCCCTGGTCCTGGCCCAGACCGGCACGCTCAACCTGGACAAGATCCGGATGGCCACGCAGGTCGGCTCGCCGGCGATGCTGGCGGCCGGGGCGCTGTTCGTGATCGGCTTCGGCGTGAAGATCGCCATGGTACCCATGCACACCTGGCTGCCCGACGCCCACTCCCAGGCCCCCAGCGGGATCAGCGCCATGCTGTCCGGGGTGGTGATCGAGGCGGGCCTGGTCGCCCTGCTCCGCTCCCTGATGCCGCTGGCCGGGGTGACCCCCTCCTGGGGCATCCTGCTGATGGGCTTCGGCGCGCTCAACATGCTGTACGGGAACCTCCTGGCGCTGCGCCAGGAGCAGGTCAAGCGGCTGCTGGCGTTCTCCAGCCTGAGCCATGTGGGCTACATGCTCCTGGGGCTCGGAATCAGCCTGCACGTGGGCCAAGCGGCCGGCGCCCAGGGGGCGTTCTTCCACCTGTTCAACCACGGCCTGATGAAGGGGCTGGCCTTCCTGGCCGCGGGCGCCCTGCTGTATTCGCTGCACCTGGCCGCCGGCAGCCACGCCGCCCTGACCATTCGCGATCTGGACGGCGCGGCCTCGCGCTACCCGCTGGCGGCCCTGGCGTTGAGCCTCGCCCTGCTGGCCCTGGGGGGCCTGCCCCCGCTGGCCGGTTTCATGTCCAAGTGGCAGATCTTCGTGGCCGGGTTCGCCACGCACAACATGCTGATCGCGGGCCTGGTGATCTTCGCCGCGCTGAACAGCGTCCTGTCGCTGGCGTACTACGCCCCCCTGGTGAACGCCTGTTACCGCAAGGAGCCCTCGGCGGTGGTGCAGCGCGGCGCGGCCCTGCCGGGCAGCATGCTGCTGCCGCTCGTCCTCCTGTCCCTGGCGGTGGTCGTGCTGGGGCTCTGGCCCAGCCTGATGAACTGGCTGACCGAGCCGGCCGGCGCCGCCCTGATGAAGGCCCTGCGGGGCTGAGAAAGGAGCCAGGATGGAGGTCCTGCTGTTTCCGCCGATCGCGTTCGTCATCTACCTGGTTCTGGTGGGGGTGCTGTCCGGGGCGGGGCGTGTGCTGGCCGTTCCGGCCCACAGCCATGCGGACGCCACCAAGTCCAGCGCCTACGCCAGCGGCGAAGTCGGCGAGACGTATCAGGCCGCTCCCGGCTACCGGCAGTTCTTCGTGGTGGCGCTGTTCTTCGCCGTGCTGCACCTGGGGATGCTGCTTGCCGGCAGCAGCGGGCTGACGCTGGTCACCGCGGCTTACATCGTGGGCCTGATCCTGGCCCTGGTGGCCTTGATTCTGGGGTGAGCCGTCGTCAAAGAATGAGTTGACCGGAGGAATTCCGGGAACGGCATAAGGAGCCGTAACGAAATAGAAACAGGCGGTTCGGTTATTTCGTAACGGCTCCTAAGGGGGAGCGAACACCGATGAGCGTACAAACCGACAGTCTCTGGGGCGGGGCCCTCGAGAAGATCAAGACCTGGGCGCGGGTCAACTCGCCCTGGGCGATCCACTACAACAGCGGGTCGTGCAACGGCTGCGACATCGAGATCGTGGCCACGCTGACGCCGCGCTACGACGTGGAGCGGTTCGGGATCAAGCTCCAGGGGAGCCCGCGACACGCCGACGTCTTGATCTGCACCGGGCCCGTGACGCTGCAGTCCCGAGATCGCCTCAAGCGCATCTACGAGCAGATGCCCGACCCGAAGTTCGTCGTGGCCGTGGGGTCCTGCGCCACGTCGGGCGGGGCGTTCCAGGGGTGCTATAGCGTCGTCGGCCACATCGACGAGGTCATCCCCGTGAATGCCTACATCCCCGGCTGCCCGCCGCGGCCCGAGGCGATCATCGACGGCGTCGTGAAGCTGTTGACCAGCCTGCAGGCGCCGGCGCCGGTCAAGGCGGAGACGAAGGAGGGGCAGGCATGAGCACGGAGGTGATGCTGCAGAAGGCGGAATCGCTGCTGGCCGGCCTCGCCAAGGGGACGGCCAAGCCCGAGCCGAACCGGCTGGATGTCGTCATTCAGCCGTCGGATCTGGTGGCCGCCACCACGGCGCTGCGCGGGGCCCGCTGGGGCTACCTGGCGGCGCTGACAGGCGTCGATCTGGGCAAGGACGCCAATCAGATCGAGGCCCTGTACCACGTCTGTGAAGGGGATGCCATCGCCACGCTGCGGGTCACGGTGCCCCGTGCCGGCGGGGCGGTTCCGAGCGTTCAAGCCCTGTACCCGAACGCCATGTTCTTCGAGCGCGAACTCATGGAGATGTTCGGCGTGACGGTGACCGGCCTGGCGGACACCTCGCACCTGTTCCTGCCCGACGGCTGGCCGGACGCGACGTACCCGCTCCTCAAGGACACCGACGTGCAGGCGGCGGCGGCGAAGACGATGGGGAGCGAGCCGCCGGAGATGGGGCGGCAAGGGGATCGGTTCATCGTCCCCGTCGGGCCGCAGCACCCCGCCTTGAAAGAGCCCGGCCACTTCGAGTTCGCCGTGGACGGCGAGTTGGTGACGGGCGCCACGGTGCGCCTGGGGTACGTCCATCGGGGGATCGAGCGGGCCTGCGAGCAGCAGAGCTACACCCAGAACCTCTACCTGACGGAGCGGGTGTGCGGCATCTGCTCCCACAGCCACGCCAACGCCTTCGTGAACGGCGTCGAGCAGCTGGCCAAGGTCTTGGCGCCCCCGCGGGCCCAGGCCATCCGACAGCTCGTCGCCTGTCTGGAGCGGATCCACAGCCACTTCCTGTGGCTCGGCGTGGCGGCCTACGAGGCGGGGTTCGAGACCCTGCTGATGTACAGCTGGCGCGACCGGGAAGTGGTGATGGAAGTCCTGGAGCAGATGACCGGGAACCGGGTGAACTACAGCGCCAGCGTTCTGGGGGGCGTGAAGTACGACGTGACCGCCGCCCACGCCGCGGCCATCCGCCGGGCGGTGGGCACGATCGAGGAGCGGGCGAAGCACTACCTTCACGTCGTGACGACCGACACCTCTTTCCTGGCCCGCGCGCAGGGAATCGGCGTGACCAGCAAGGAAGAGGCCGACACCCTTGGCCTGCTCGGGCCGACGCTGCGGGCCGCCGGAGTGACGCGGGACGTCCGCGTGGACGCGCCGTATGGCAGCTACAAGCAGTTCCCGGTCACCGCATCGGTGGACTCGGCGGGGGATCTGGCGGCGCGGTTCAAGGTCCGGATGCTGGAGACGCTGGAAAGCGTGCGGGTGATTCGCGCCATCCTGGATGGCCTCCCCGAAGGCGACCTGACGGTCAAGTTCCCGCGGAAGATCCCCGCCGGGGAGACGATCAGCCGGTTCGAAGCGCCCCGCGGCGAGCTGTTCTACTACATCAAGAGCAACGGCACCGACAAGCCGGAGCGGGTCAAGATCCGGACTCCCAGCATCTGCAACTGGATCTACGTCCTGACGAAGGCGGTCGGCTCGCAGATGGCCGACGTGCCGCCGCTTTTGGCCGGCATCGACCCGTGCTTCTCGTGCAACGATCGCATGATCGTCGTCAACCGACGTGGTGGCGACCGCCGGATCTGGACGCGGGAGGATCTGCGCCGGCACGCCAGCACCCAGACTCGGCGGTGAACACTATGCGTGCGCTGATCAACCTGCTGTTCTTCCCGGGCGGCCTCTTCCTGATCGTCCTGGCCCTGACCTACGAGTGGGTCGACCGGAAGCTGCTCGCCCGATTCCAGAACCGGATCGGACCGCGCTGGTTCCAGACGGTGGCGGACATCGTGAAGCTCCTGGTCAAGGAGGAGATCACGCCCGCGACCGCCCATCCGATCCTGTTCGGGGTCCTGCCGGTGGTGGCCATGGCCGGCGCCCTCACGGCGGCCCTCTATGTCCCGCTGCTGGGATTCCGACCCGCCATGAGCTTCCCCGGCGACCTGATCGTGACGCTCTACCTCCTGAGCTTGCTCACGATGTCCATCGGCATGGCCGGCTGGAACAGCACCAGCCGGTTCACCATGATGGGGGCGACCCGGGCGCTGACGCAGCTCTTCTCCTACGAAGCGCCCTTCATGCTGGCGCTCCTGGGGCCGGCGATCGTCGCCCAGAGCTGGCAGATCGGCGAGATCGTGTCGAAGAACCAAGGGCCGTGGATCCTGTTGACCCAGCCGTTCGGATTCGTGGTGGCCCTGATCGGTTTGATGGGGAAGCTGGAGATGCCCCCCTTCGACGCGCCCAAGGCCAAGACGGAGATTGTGGCCGGGGCCTTGACGGAATATAGTGGTCGGGGTCTGGGGCTGTTTCACCTGGGCAAGGAGATCGAGCTGGTCGTCGGCCTGACGCTGATCGGCGCGCTCTACATGGGCGGCATTGCCAACCCGCTGGAGTTCTTCGGGAAGACCATCCTGCTCCTGGGAATCCTGTCGAGCCTCCACGCGATCCTGACACGCCTCCGGATCGACCAGACGGTCGGCCTGTGGTGGCGATACGGCGCGGTGGCGGTTCTGCTGCAGTGGCTGGCCCTGATCGCATGGAAGGGGATCGTGGCATGAAATTCGGCACGATGTTGGGCGATATCTGGCAGTCGTTTTTCAAGAAACCGGTCACGCAACGCTACCCGTTCGAGCGGCTGGAGGCCCCCGACCAGTATCGCGGGAAGCTGGTCTGGACCGCGGGGAAGTGCAACGGCTGCTGTCTGTGCATGAAGGACTGCCCGGCGAATGCCATCGAGCTGATCACCATCGACAAGAAGGCCAAACAGTTCGTCATGCGCTATCATGCCGATCGCTGCACCTACTGCGCGCAGTGCGTGCAGAACTGCCGGCTCGAGTGTCTGGGGATGGCCCACGACCAGTGGGAGAGCGCCGCGCTGAAGCGCCAGGACTTCGTGGTCAACTACGGGAGCGACGCAGACGTTGCGCACATCGTGGCGACGTACGGCAAGCCAAGCGCTGAGCCGGCTGCAACCAGCGCCCCGGAGTGAGGCGGACGGCCTGACGTCCCGGCCGCTGCGCGTGGCCGTGGTGGGCGTGGGCCAGGAGACTCAACGGCGACGACGCCGCCGGCGTGATGGTCGCGCAGGCGCTCGTGAAACAGACAGCGGGCCGGGTCGAGCGACGCTCCCCGGCCCGCTTCCATTTTCCCTCCTGGTGGTCGAGGCCGCACACGCGCCGGAGAACTGCACGGGCGCGATCCGCCGATTCGCCCCGGACCTCGTCATCCTGGTGGATGCGGCCGAGATGGGCGACCCGCCCGGCACGGTCCGCTGGCTCGACTGGCGCGAGGCCGCCGGCCTCAACACCTCCACGCATTCCCTCCCGGCCTCCATGGTGGCGCGGTACCTCGTCGGCGAGCTCTCCTGCGAGGTGGCCTTGATCGGCATCCAGGTCCAGGACACGTCGCTCGGCGCCGGCATCTCGCCCGCAGTTCGCCGGGCGATCCGGTCGGTGAGCCGGGGCCTGGCGACGCTCTTAGGAGCCGTTACGAAATAACCTATACATCTCTTTCTATTTCGTTACGGCTCCTTATGCCGTTTCGGAATGTCTCCGCTCAACTGATTCTTTGACAACGGCTTGCTGGACGCGGGCGATCCGAACCGTCCGGAAGCGGCCTGCCCCGGCGCATAGCCCGGCCGTCGCCTCGCTCGTCACGAATTGAGGATTGTCCTTCCGCGTCGGCGCACTCAGTCGGCGCCGCGCTCGGCGAGGACGTGTGTCCCCGGTACCCAGGCGACCCCTGTTTGCTCTTGACATCCTCGTCCTGTGGACCCGAAGTCCCCCGTCCAGCGGTTGGCCGCTTCCAGCCTTCTCATCTTAAGATCCGGTTCCGCCCGAGGGGAAGATGGCGTACTGGGTATCTGGGTCGCGCAGCAGCCGAAAGCCATCTGCACGCACGCGCCGCCCGCCGCAGGTCAGAACGGCGCAGCGGAGGAGATCGGCCAACTGGCCGCGTACCAATTCGACGAGGGGGTCCGGGTGGGCGTCAGGATCCTGCATATCAGGGTCCAGGTGAAAACGGAAGACGAACTCGTTCTCTCCTGCGGGCTCGATCTCTACCGCCGGCGCCTCGAACGGGAGGCGCTCATCGTCGGGCATGCTGCCCTCCTACGGATGTTGAACTCACCGTCCCGCCGGTACGACGGGACGGTGAGCAGGTTCAGGACAGGCGTTCTATTCCCAAGTCAGCGTGACCGAGCTTCTCTCGCCCAGCTTCGAGTTCAGGCCTTCGCGAGCGAGTGCCGTCGCGATGTCCTTTCCTCCCAGCGAGAGCGCGAAGCCGCCGCTCTGCAGCTTCCCCGAACGCAGGGCAACTCCCGCGGGGGCGGGCATCGCCTGGGGAGGCATCTGCTGTGCGGCCTCGCCCACGGACGCGATCAAACTTCCAACAGTCGCCGCACCGAGCGCGGCAAACACCTTTCCGATCACCTCGCGCCGGGAGTCCTCGGTCTCGGGGGTCTCGTCCATCTTCGTCTCTGGGGCAGACACCTTCTCTTCCATGCCTTTCCTCCTTTACGGGTTGTCGTGACTCGACGTGCAACTCCAATGGCAGAAAACGGAGGCCATCACCTCCTTCCCCTTGACCGCGCTCAGATCCCGATGCGCGGGCAGGAGAGCGCGCGGAATTCAATACCCAGCGCGCGCTCGAAGTCCAGGTAGCAGGTGCCCATGAGATCGCGGCCGCCGGTTCCCATAAACGTCCCCGGCGCAACCACTACGTCGGGCCGTATGCCATGATGCGCAATCCAACGGCGCGTCTGCTCGACCAGATCGTGAAAGGTCCACAGGTCGCCGACGACCACATTGCCACCCCAGTACCGAGGCGCCAGGGTCTCCACGTGAAATCCTTTGCGCCCCAGGAACCCGGCCTCGGCGCCGAGCATGGTGATTCCTTCCGAGAAGCTGGTGCCCGCGAGCGGCGAGATGTAGAACAGCACGGTCTTGCCGGTGTACTCGTCCGCGATGCTTCTGAGGTCAACAAAGCTCCGCAGCGGAATCCCGTCGCCCATGTGGATGCCGAGACTGCTGCCCCAGCGCTTCGCCGTGGCGTGGACGACCGCGCGGTAGGGATACGCGAGCTGTGATCGATCCCGCACCATCGGGACCTCGACCTCCATCACGCGATCGGCGCGCTGCACGGTGAAGCGGGTGGATATAATCTCCAAATCATCGTAACGCATCCCCAGCAGGCCGCTCAGCTCCGCACGAGTGTGGACCGGGCTTCCGTCAACCCCCAGGATCAGGTCACCGTACTGGAGACCGGCCCGCGCTGCCGGGGAGTTCTTGATGGCGCCGTGGATAACGGGGCGCATCGTCGGCAATTCGTACATGGCTGGCATGACGTGGATGGGGAGGCTGACTTGGCCGCGGAGCTCGTCCACCACCTGTCGGATCTCTGCCCAATACGTTTCCGTATCGAACGGTGGAGCGGCCGCCGAGGCGCGCGTCCACGAAGGTAGACAAATGCGCGCGAAGAGCCCGTCGTTCTCATCGACCAGGCGAACCATCTCCTCCATGTCAGACAACGGGCGCGACGGCCACGGGACGTAGCTCACGAGGTATGGAATCTCGTGGCATTTGAGCAAGCGCAGGGCGGCGAAGGCGGTTTCGTCGCCACCGAGATGGTGGTCGCGCATCGTGCGCCGCCGCGTCTCCACCGTTCCCGAATTCAAGGAGACCACGACAAGTAGGGGCTGGAGGCGCGCCAGCCGAACGACGACGTCCTCGGTGAGGAACGAGCCATTGGTCGTGAAACAGATGACCTCGTTCGGAGCGACCGCATGAACGCGCTCGAGGATCGCCAGGCAGTGCGGATTTGCGAATGGCTCGAGCGAAAAGCGTGCCGAAGGAATCAGTCCAGTACGGCGCGTCGGATGGTAATGGCGTATGCGGGTTTCCACCTCAAGGCGGCTCAACTGCGCCCGGCCCAATGACAGTTCAGTACTCGCCGTGTTCTTCTCGAAGCAGAACTCGCAATCGCAGTTGCAGTAGCTCGAGATTGAGCCGATGTTGTCGCTGAGGGACTCGGTGGGATACGTGGACCACTGCGCCAGGTCGCGTAGCCGAAAGCCGTCAACAACAATGGGCGCGCCTCGTCGCGAGAAACGCCCGGTGCGCAGGGCCCGCTTCAAGCGGTCCGCTATATAACCAACAACGGGGTCATGCCTCGTGTAGCTTGCCAGCGTTTCATAGGAAACGCGGACCCCACGCGTTCGCGACAATGGGCGGCCTCCCACATCGAACGCGTCGGCCTGCACCGGCTCACCGGAGGCTTCCAAGGTCACGAGGCGTAAGATGCGGCCGATCTGGCGCTGCATCAACCATGCGTAGAGATCGGATCGCGTCGCCAGCGCATCGGCGGCAATGCCGTCTTGGGTGTGGCGTGGCTGCTGCCCGGCGATCAACGCCTGGCCATGCTCTTCACCCAGGGGGAGAATCAGATCTACATGTCGCGCCATGCGCCCTCCGGATGTGCAGCTTGGATGCTGTCCCGTCTCCCGCCGCCAGGTGTACAGGGTGCCGGTCTTCCGCCATGTGAGCGCAAACCCAGCGGGCCGCGATGGAAAGGCGCGCCCCCGGAGTGTTTTGGACGGTCCGGCGTGCCGCCGAGGGGTCGAGGGTGTGTGGCATCATCACGGACTGTTTTCGTCGCCGGGGACGGAGCGGTCACCTCCGGCGCGCCTGGTGTTCGGGCGTGTCCTCGAGAGGTGAATTGGCGTTGCGGGCAGCCCGGGAAGGCACGACCATTAGGTGGGGTGTGAGCACGTTAGGGGCTCGAGGTGGACCGAGGTGAAAGAGAGCGTTACACCTGTCTTTGTAGGCCCGGTTTCAACGCACCCTGGTTCCCCAGGGGCCGGGACCGCATCCAATGCGCCCGTGTTACCGACAGCGAGCGCGACCTCGCGGCGCTGCGCGTTGGCCTTCCTCGCAGGCACAATCTAGCGTACGGATTTACAGAGTCAAGACAAATTGCGGAGGTTCCGCGCGCGAACGCGAGCTGCACAAAACGAGAACGTGGCTCTGCCGCAATCAACCGCCTCACGACTTGCCTCGAGGCAGTTCATTCAACAGCGCACTGTGATCGAAAAGGCGCTCCGCCACCTGGTCCCGTTGCCCGCCCCGGCGCATAGGCCACCGGCGGGGTACCCGTTGCCGTATTCCCTGCAACGGGTCGCGCGCGCCGCGTACTGAGGTCGTTCTGCCGGGGTACTCGGTCGGCACCGTCCTCGGCCTGGCGTGTCCCCTCCCTGGCGCCCGGGTGAGTCGCGTTTGCCCTTGACACCCCTGTCCCGGGCGCTCGATACTCCCGCCCAGCGGCTGGCCACCTCCCGCGAGGCGCGGAGCGATGGCCCCGGTGGCCTCGGGGGAACCCCGTCGCCAGGATCCTCGCGCCGGACCCAATAGCAAATAACTATCACCATCACCCATCGCGAAGACGCCAAACCAGGATACGCAGCCCGATCTGGCCAAGACCAAGGCCATCTACTCCACCGAGAGGCGGGCGCTGCATCTGAACCGGCTCAACACGCTGAGCTTCCGGCAGCCGGCCGCCCTGGCCGCCTTCGACCAGGGAGAGCGAAGCCTGCCTGGCAACCCCCGAGCGAGAGAAGAGGAGCGCCATGGGTCTTTCACGCCGACTCGAGGAGGCACGCCAGGCCTTTTCCCGCGGCGACGCATCGGCGTCCGCCAGGGCCCACGATCCCGGCCGGATTGCCCATGCCAGCCGGGAGGAGCACGGCGGGGCCGGAAGCCAGTACCTCGGCGAAATGGTATACGGCGGCCTCGACGGCATCATCACCACCTTCGCCGTGGTGAGTGGCGTGGCGGGGGCCCAGCTCGGCATCAACGTGATCCTGATCCTGGGCCTGGCGAACCTCCTGGCCGACGGCTTCTCCATGGGCATCGGGGCGTACTTGTCGGCCAAGAGCGAGCGGGAATACTACGAGCGGGAGCGGGCGCGGGAGGCGTGGGAGGTGGACCGTTTTCCCGAGGGGGAGCGGGCCGAACTGTTCGACCTGTACCGGAGGCAGGGCTACTCGGAGGAGGAGGCCCGTCAACTGGTCGCCATCAAGACGCACGACCGGGAGCGCTGGGTCGACAGCATGATGTTGGAGGAGCTGGGGATGCTGAAGGAGGAAAAGAACCCGCTGCTGAGCGGCCTGGCCACCGTCGTCGCCTTCGTCGTCGCCGGGAGCGTGCCCCTCCTGGTCTACCTCCTGGCCATGGCGGTGGCCATCCCTGCCTCGGTCCTCTTCCCCGCCTCCTTCTTCCTGTCGGCATTGGCTCTCTTCGGCTTGGGGGCCACCAAGGTCCTGGTGACCCAGATGAGCGCCCTGCGAAGCGGCCTGGAGATGCTGCTGGTCGGCGGCCTCGCCGCCGGCGTGGCCTACGCCGTGGGGGCGCTCCTGAAGGGAATCGGCGGCCCCGTTTGAGTCTGAATGGCACGGCTGAGCCGCGAAGGTCGCCAAGAGCGCACGGACTTGGCGGCCGTCGCCTTGCCCCGGGGGATCGGCCTCGCCCACGCCACGCTCCGCGTCTTGGCTTTCACCCTGGAGGTCGGCTTGGCCGGCCTGGCCGCCTGGCCGAACAGCGCCAGGACCTCACTCGGGAAGGTATCAAAAGCGGCCGTAAACTCGGTCAGGAAATACTACCCGGCCAAGTAAAACACGTGATGCTCGCGATGGCTGTCGCCATCGCGCGGCCCGGCCCGCTTGGATGCGCCAGACACCCCACGCGCGCGGGGGCGTCACGCTGCGCCGGACATCGACTGCGAACGCTGCATCGCCTGCTTCTGCTGCCAGGAGATGTGCCCCCAGGGGGCTATCGAGGTTTCGCCGGGCCTCGCGGCCCGCCTGCTGCGCGTGGGTACCCGTTGACTTGGGGGACGGACCTTCTGGGGAGGGCGCCATGACCACTGACGCAGCGATGGGCGGGACCGTCGTCCGCAGAGGCTTCTACGCTCTGCTCTCGGCTGCCTCCGCGATGACGTACCTCCTGATCGTGATGGGGGGGATCGTGTGCGTGACGGGATCGGGCCAGGGGTGTCCCGACTGGCCCCGGTGCTACGGGCAGATCATCCCGCCCGCCAATGTGGGCGCAATCATCGAGACGACGCACCGGTTCTTCGCCGTGCTGACGTCCCCGCTCATCCTGGCGGCGGCGATCGTGGGCGTACGCAGGTATCGCGCCATCACCTGGCTGAGCCGGCCCCCGGCGATTGCCATGGGGCTGGTGCTGGCAGTGGTCGTGTTCGGGGCCTTCGCGGTCCTGACCGGTCTGCCTCCAGCGATCGCGGCGGTCGATGTCGGCTCGGCGCTGATGGTGCTCGCCCTCGTGCTGGCGGCGTGGGCGGTGGCCGGGGCTCGTCGCCACGATCCCGGACTGCCCGACCGGCTCTCGTTCCGCGACCCCTTCGCCAGGTTGGCCCTCGGTGCCCTCGTCGCGACGTTCCTCGTGCTGGTGAGCGGGGTGCTCGTCGCGGACGTCGGCTCCATCGCTCGATGTCTGGGGTGGCCGCTGTACGGCCTCGTCGCGGAGGCGGCCGAGGTCTCCGGCGCGCTCGCGCCGGCGCGCCGCGTGCTCGGAGGCGTGGCCGCCGTCCTGATCGCCGCCCTGGTCATCCACGCCTGGCGGACACGCCGCGGACACGCCGCGATCCTCGGGGCCGCGACGGGGGCGGGCCTCCTGGTCCTGGCGGAAGCGACCGTCGGCCTCGTCATGCATGCGCTGGGATTCAACATGCTTCTCGGCGGGATGTACGTCGCGGCGGCCGTCGGCATCTGGGGCCTGCTCGTCGTGACGACCATCCTGGCAGCACTGCCGTCCGGCCAAAAGCAAATTATCGAAGCCTGACCCCATTCACTGACCCCAAATATGACAGCCGGCCGTAATCGAGACGATTCTCCGCCACCTGGCCCTGTGCTCCGCCCTGCACTGGTCGAAGCGGCCTGCCCCGGTCCGGGCGTGGGCCCCCCGGCAACCGGGTGATCCCCGTTTGCCCTTGACATCCGGGTCAAGTGCGCCCGATACTCCCACCCAGCGGCTGGTCACCTCCCGCGAGGCGCAGACCGGCGCGCCGGCGGCCTCGGGGGAGCCCCGGCGTCCCGATCGTCGCGCCGGGCCCTCAAACGCAAATTCCTACCACCTGTTCACGGCCGCCGGTTCCAGACAGCCCCCACAGGAGGTCCCGCCATGCAGAGATCCCTCCACCTCGATCCCAACAAGTGCACGGGCTGCCTCCAGTGCGAGATGGCGTGCACCTGGGAGAACTACCGGAGCTTCACGACCGCGAAATCGTGCATCAAGGTGTTCACCTTCCACCACGAGGGGCGCTTCGTCCCCTACACCTGTACGCAGTGCGACGAGGCCTGGTGCATGACGGCCTGTCCGGTGGATGCCATCCGGCGAGACGCCGCGACCGGCGCGAAGATCGTGCTGGAGCCCACCTGCGTCGGCTGCAAGGTCTGCACGATCGCCTGCCCCTTCGGCACCATCAATTACGTGGCCCAGACGGGCAAGGTGCAGAAGTGCGATCTCTGCGGCGGAGCGCCGGCGTGCGCCAAGGCGTGCCCCACGGGCGCCATCACCTACGTGGACGCGGACTGGACCGGCCTCGGCAAGATGCGCCAGTGGGCCGGCAGGACCGACACGACCGCGGCGGCGGTGTAAGGAGCGACTGCCATGGCATGGACCAAGAACGTCCTTCGCGTGAACCTCGAGGCCGGCACCTGCACCACCGAGCCGCTGAACATGGCGTGGGCCTATGACTACCTCGGCCAGCGCGGCCTCGCCACCAAGTACCTCGTCTCGGAGATCGATCCGAAGGTCGATCCATTTTCGCCGGACAACAAACTCATCTTCGTGACCGGGCCGCTTACAGGCACCATGGCCGCCACCGGCGGGCGCTATTCCGTCGTCACCAAGGGGCCGCTCACGGGCGCCATCGCCTGCTCGAACTCCGGCGGCTACTTCGGCGCCGAGCTGAAGTTCGCGGGCTGGGACATGGTGATCGTCGAGGGCGCCTCCGCGAAACCGGTCTACCTGCTCATCACGGACGGGCAGGCCGAACTGGTGGACGCCGGCCATCTGTGGGGCAAGACCGTCTGGGAGACCGAGGAGCAGATCAAGAAATTCCACCAGGACCCGCAGATCCGGGTGGCGGCCATCGGACGGGCGGGAGAGAACCGCGTCTTCTACGCCGCCATCGTGAACGACCTGCACCGGGCGGCCGGCCGGTCGGGCGTGGGTGCGGTGATGGGTTCCAAGAACCTGAAGGCCGTGGCCGTGCGCGGCACCCGGACTGACGCCTACCAGCTTGCGAACCCGGAGGCGTTCTTCGCGGCCACCGAGGCCGGCAAGAAGGTGCTGGCGGCGAATGGTGTGACGGGGCAGGGACTTCCCACCTACGGCACGCAGGTGCTGATGAACGTCATCAACGAGCTGGGGGCGCTGCCGACCCGCAACCATCGCGACGTGCAATTCGAAGGGGCGCCGGCCATTTCGGCCGAGGCCATGCACCAGAAGCGGCCCACGGACGGGAAGGCGAACCTTGTCACCAAAGGCGCCTGCTTCGGCTGCACCATCGCGTGCGGCCGCATCTCCCGCATGGACCCCGGGCACTTCAGCGTCAAGGACAAGCCCCAGTATCAGGGCGCCTCCGGCGGCTTGGAATACGAGGCCGCCTGGGCTCTGGGCGCCGCCACCGGCGTGTCGGATCTGGAGGCCCTCACCTACGCCAACTTCCTCTGCAACGAGGATGGTTTCGACCCCATCTCGTTCGGCGCCACCGTGGGCGCGGCCATGGAGCTCTATGAGCTGGGTATTCTCACGAAAGCGGAGGTCGGCTTCGAGCTGCCCTTCGGATCCGCCGAGGCCCTGGTGAAGCTCGCGGAAATGACGGCGAAGGGCGAGGGGTTCGGCAAGGCGATCGGACTTGGATCGAGACGCCTCTGTGCGAAGTACGGCAGGCCCGAGCTCTCGATGACCGTCAAGAGCCAGGAGTTCCCTGCCTACGATGGCCGAGTCCTGCAGGGCATGGGTCTGGCCTACGCCACCAGCAACCGGGGAGCCTGTCATCTGCGCGGCTACATGGTGTCGCCCGAAGTACTCGGCCTCCCGGTGAAGATGGAGCCCCAGGCCACCGAGGGGAAGGCCGCCATGCTGAAGGCCTTCCAGGACCTCACCGCCGCGGTGGATTCCTCCGGCCTCTGCCTGTTCACCACCTTCGCCTGGGGTCTCCCGGACATCCAGCCGCAAATCCAAGCGGCCTGCGAGGGTGACTGGTCCGCGGAGCGGCTGCTCCTCGTCGGCGAGCGCATCTGGAACATGGAGCGCGAATTCAATCTCGCCGCCGGGCTCACCTGCAAGGACGACAACCTGCCGCCGCGCCTGATGAATGAGGCCGCCCGGACGGGCTCGCAGAAAGGCGCGACGTCGAAACTCAATACCATGCTGCCGGAGTACTACCGGGTGCGGGGGTGGAGTCCTGAGGGTGTGCCCACCACCGAGACGCGCGCGCGACTCGGCGTGTGAAAGGCACGGGGCCTCCCATGAGGCACGTCATCATCGGAAGCGGTCCCGCGGGCGTGGTCGCGGGGGAGACCCTGCGGAAGGCCGACCCTGCCGCGGAGATCACACTGCTCTGCGGCGAAGGCGAGCCGCCGTATTCCCGCATGGCGATCCCCTACCTGCTGAAGGGGGAGATAGACGAGGCGGGAACCCACATCCGCAAGGATGCGAACCACTACGACCGGCTGCGCATCACGCTGGTGCAGGCCCGAGCGCAGGCCATCGACACGGCCGGTCGCGCCGTGGACGTCGGCAACGGTCGCAGCCTTCCCTACGATCGCCTGCTCATCGCCACGGGCTCCCGGCCGAGCCGGGAGCGGATTCCAGGCATCGATTTCCCGGGCGTCCAAGCCTGCTGGACTCTTCAGGACGCCCGGACCATCATCGCCAGGGCCCGGCCGGGCAGCCACATCGTGCAAATGGGAGCGGGGTTCGTGGGCTGCATCATCATGGAGGGCCTGCTCTCACGCGGCGTGGACCTCACGATCCTCGTCCGCAGCGGGTACATGGTGCGCCGGATGATGAACCCCACGGCCAGCGCGCTGATCCAGCGGTGGTGCGAAGCCAAGGGCGTGAAGGTCCTCACCCGGACCCAGCCCAAGGCGCTCAGCGTGAATGGGGGCGCGCTGCGGGTGGACCTGGGCGGGGGCCGGGCTCTTCCCGCCGATGTGTACCTCAGCGTCGTCGGCGTTGATCCGAACCTGGACTTCCTGGCGGACAGCGGCATCGAGATCGGCCAGGGCATTCTGGTCGATGCCCATCTGCAAACCAGCATTCCCGGCGTCTACGCGGCCGGCGACGTGGCTGAATCCACCGACTGTCTGACCGGGAAGCGGCAACTGAACGCCATCCAGCCAAATGCGGTGGAGCAGGGCCGGATCGCGGCGCTGAATATGGCCGGCCGGCCGGCACGCTTCAAGGGCAGCTTCGTCTTCAACGTGCTCACGACCCTTGGCCTGGTCTCCTCGTCGTTCGGGGAGTGGCAGGGCGTGCCGGGCGGAGAATCCGCCGAAGTGCTGGACGAGTCCCGGTACCGCTACCTGAACCTGCAGTTCGACGGCGACCGCCTGATTGGCGCCAACTGCGTGGGCTTCTCCGAGCACGTCGGCGCACTCCGGGGGCTCATCGAGGGACGGCTCCGGCTGGGGGCCTGGAAGCAGCGGCTGCTGAACGAGCCCGCACAGATCATGAAGGCCTACCTCTCGGCTGCCTACGACGCGGTATGAAGATCACGCTCAAGCTGTTCGCCTCCCTCGCCAGTCACCTCCCGGCCGAGGCGCGGTCGAGCCACCAGGTCGAGCTCGAGGTCGACCCGGGCACCACGGTCCTCGACGTGATCCGGCGCCAGGGCGTTCCCGAGGCGCTGTGCGCCATCGTGCTGATCGATGGCGTGTGGGTGGCCCGGCCGGACCGCGCGACGCGTGCGATGTCGGACGGCCAGGCGTTGGCAGTCTGGCCCCCCATCGCCGGAGGCTGAATGGATTTCCACCGAAGCCTGGAGATGAGCCTCAACCGGGAGGAGTTCTTCCGCCTTCTGCTCGCGGTCATCGGACCATTCGTGGTGAACGGGGACACGGTCCGGCGGTCCGGCGGGGATCGGGACTGGACCATCCGTCTGGTGCCCCTGGCGGACCGTCGAATGGGCGCCGTGGTCTTTCCCCGTCACCGCGTCGAGATCGTCCTGGCGGGATGCTCGGAGGCGGAAGCGGAGGCTTTCATGGAGCGCTTCCACCGCGGCTTCCTGCGCGGGGGCGGATAGTCGTCGGCGTCATTTGGCAATGCGCCCACGCTGCCCCTGCCGAAATGCGGGATCATGGACAGGGGGAGCCGGATACCGGATACGTGATACCGGGGCCGTGGCCAGAGGCGAACGGATCGGCGATATATGACGCTCCAATTCTTGCTCTGCCAACTGCCGCGATGGTGGTGGGGGGTCTACTGGTCGTGTGCGTGGCAACCATGGCCGCCGGGTGTGCCGTCAATCCTTTGAGCGGCCGGTCGGAAGCGGCGATGCTCTCGGCGGACAAAGAGAGCGAGTTGGGTGCCGAGGAGGCCAAGAAGGTCGAGGCGAGCATGGGGCTCGTCGCCGATCCCGCGCTGGTGGCCTACGTATACGTATTACGAGACCCGGCTGCGCGTCCCTGGGGATTGCACCGGCGGCCCTGGTCTCGGGGGGCCGGACGGCCCGGGTCAGTCGGGCCCGGGCGGGGATCGCCTACCTCTGGGTGACGGTCCTGGGCCACGCCGGGCGCCCGCTGGCCGCGCCGCTGGGAATCCGCCCCCAGAACGTCTACCGTGCGGCAGCCCAAGGTGCGGCCGCGGCCGCCACCTGGCAGCGGATCCTCTCACCGTGCTGAATGTGGCCCGGTCCCCCCCCGTAACGGTGGAAATAGCCGTCCTTCATTCAGCCTCCTTCGTTCATCCATGAGGCGGTGTTGAAGTGGTTTGAGACGTTCCGCCCCGGCGCTACGAGCGAGCCGCAGAACGCCATCTCGTCCGCGCCGAGCCGCAGGTCGGCCGCTCCGAGCAGCTCTTCGAACTGCTCGGGGGTGCGCGGCCCGATGGTCGCGGCGGTGACCTCGGGCCGGGCGAGCACGAAGGCGACGGCGAACTGCGCGAGGCGCGCAGCGAGCCGCTCCGCCGTCTCGATCGCCGCGTCGCTCACCCGGTCGGCGAAGACCGGCTTCCGGGTCGCGCGGCTGCCCGCCGGGAAACCGGCTCCGCGCGCGTACCGGCCGGCCAGCACGCCCTGCGCGAGCGGGCTCCAGGCCAGCACGCCGAGATCGAGCGCCTGGCACATCGGCAGGATCTCGACTTCGGCCCGCCGATCGACGAGGTTGTAGGGCGGCTGCTCGCAGGTGAACCGGGGCCAGCCGTGCCATTCGGCGAGCATCACGGCCTCGACCGTGCGCCAGGGCGGGAAGGTGGAACACGCGGCGTGGAGGATCTTCCCCTGCCGCAGAAGGAGGTCGAGCGTCGCGAGCACCTCGTCGGCGGGAACCCCGGGGTCGTGCCGGTGGAGGAAAAACACGTCGAGGCGATCCGTCCGCAGGCTGCGCAAGCTCGCCTCGCAGGAGTCCACGACGTGGCGGCGCGTCAGGCCTCGGTCGTTGGGTCCCTCACCGACGGGCATGCACGCCTTCGAGGTGAGCAGCACCCGGTCGCGCAGGCCGGCCTCCGCGAGGATGCCCCCGACCACGCGCTGGCTCTCACCCCCGGCGTAGACATCGGCGCTGTCGAGCAGGTTGATCCCCCGCTCGACGGCGGTCCGGACGATCCGGTCGGCATCGGACGACGTCGTGGCGTCGCCGAAGTTCATGGTGCCGAGAGCAAGGCACGAGACGCGAAGGCCCGAGCGGCCGAGACGACGATACTCCATGGCGCCCCTTCTCCCTGCCCTCACCCCAGGATCAGCGCCAGCACCGGCAGGATCGCGAGCAGGGCCCCGGTGGTGGCCAGCCAGCCCGAGTTTGCCAGGGCGAGGTCAGCCCCACACAGGATCGGCGGGACCAGGGGGTGATAGGGACTTGCTTTTGGGGGCCGCACCGGGATCCGGGTGCCGGCCAGCCCACGCACCCCCCGAGGGCCCGCCGGTGTTGCGCGTGGCCCGCCTTCGGGGGGTCGTCACGATCGGATGGGAGTCTCCCGCACGCTGCCGCCGGCTGTCAAGGCGAAAGATGGGCGGAAGAGGGGCGGTCCCGGACCGGTCCTGGGCGATCGCCGGCACCGGCCTCACTCCCATGAAGCGGCGTCTGCCTCAGCGGCCGATCTTCTCCCTGGGAGGGTGAAGAGATTAGGCGACAAGAGATGGTACGGGTGGGCGATGCACGCGCGTAGGCCAGACCCCGTAATATGGGACGTCGAAGTACGTAGCATAATCTGTTAATGAAGGCCCATCGGCACGGATCGTGATCTGGAGCACGGGCGGAGCCCATCGCCTAACGGCTCCCCTCCCTTTCAACACCTCGAAGCATGTTGGCCCACCGTTTCTCGAGCTGGAAGTGGTTCCAGGCGTTGTCGTGCAGGTACCAGCGAGCGATGTCGATGGCGTGTGTCCGCGAGATCTCGCCGCGGGCCACCTTCGCCGCCAGGGCCTCGGCCAGGTTGTCCCGCACGATCTCGGCTGAAGCACAGACCAGGAACGGGCTCTTCTGGTCGCCGCCGAAGGCAAAGATCTTGTTGGATGGTATCGAGGTGAGCCACTCACCCAGATACCGTCTCGCCGCATCCGGGGAGACGACCTCCATCCAGGCCATGTTGATGAAAACGTTGGCGAACAGCTGCGCCAGCGCCCCCAGCTCGTCCGAGTACGGGAAGCTGCCGTGCAAGAGGTCGAACCGGGCGCGAGGGTATTGCAGGAAGAGATCCACCAGGTGGCTCGGCTTCGTGTGGGAAATCTGCGCCCCCTGGCTGCTGCCGAGCTGGCCGGTGTGGATCTGGATCGCCACGTCCCACTCGATGGCCTGCTGCACCAGGTGGTGCTGGAGAAAGTCTTGGAACGGCCGCATCTCGTCCAATCCGACGGGGGTATCCCAGCCGTGCCCTCCCTTGGCGGGCATGCGCAGGATGCGGACCAGCCGCTCCTCGGCGGCCCGGGCGTCCGGGGGACCGTAGTCGGGCGGGCGCAGGTACGGCACCTTGTGCCACTTGATGCCGACCCACCCGCGCCGCGTGATGCCCTGCTCGAGCACGGTATCCACCGCCCGCAGGAACGTCTGCAGCGAGTAGATCGCCTGTCCCGAGGCGACCTCCAGCCGCTCGATGTCCCGGCGGCTCTGGGTCAGCGTGAAGAGGTCGCTGTACAACAGAGGCGCCATGAATGAATCGGCATACGTCTCGGTGACGGGCTCGACGTTCCGGGTATTGACGATGACCTCGATGCGGGCCTGCTCGGCGAACAGGCGCCGGTACGCACCCCGCTGCCACAGGGCCTGCACGCGCTCCCCGATGACGGGGATCGTCTCGTCGGTCAGGTCGTCCACGCCGCAGAACATCCCGAGCGCCCGACGGCAGACCGCCCCGGGGCCCGTGTAGCGGATGTAGGGCCAGTGGGGACGGATGCGCGCCCATTTCTCGGGGGCCGTGAGCGAGCCGGCCAGGGCATCCAGCGGCATGCCCGCCTTGGCCAGGTCGCCGCGCGCATAGCCGAGAAAGGCGGTGAAGTCGCGGGCGTAGCCGAACGTCTCCGGCCGCTCGAGCCACTCCGCCTCGGTGGGCAGGTGGTTGTGGGCATCCACCAGCCGGATCTGCCGGATCTCGTCCCGAAGGCTAGTGTACAGGCTGTCGGCATTCATGGCGCGCCCCTCTCCACGTTGACCGGACGACGATGCACGCGGACTCAGGCCGCCCGCAACACGTAAAAGGCGTACCCGTAGGCATCCCCGAAGGCCCGGAACAGCTCCATCTCGGCTTCGGTCTCCCGGATCGCCGCCTGCATGGCGCTGTCGGCATGCGGCCGCAGCACATCCATGCGCGCCATGAGCGGGTCGTAGTAGTTGGCCCACCATGCCTGCTCCGGCAGGCGATGCACGCCGAGCACCTCGAAGCCGGCAGCTCGCCCCCGCGCGGCGTTCTCGCTCTCGCTCCCGATTGCCGGGTAGGCGTTTTGCCAGTACTCCCTGACGGGCTCCGGGGGGTCGTCCATGAACCAGCTCAGCTCCGAGATGGCCGCCACCCCGCCCGGTGCCAGGAGCGGCCGCCAGGCCGTCAAGGCGCCGGCGAAGGTCAGGGTGTAGGCGGCCCCTTCCGACCACAAGAGGTCGATCGATCCTGCGGGCCAGTCCAGCGCCCCGAAGTCGGCCTCAACCGTCCGAACGAGATGCCCCAGCCCCCGCGCCTTGGCGCGGCGCACCAGCTCGCCGAGGAATGTGCGCGAGAAGTCCACCGCCGTCACCGGCGCATTGAACCACTCGGCCAGCACCAGCGCTCCGGCCCCTGCGCCACTCCCGAGATCGGCGATGCGCGGGCTCCTCGGCAGCCCCGGGATCATCGATAGGATATGCTTGGAAAAAACCGCATCGCCCGGCCCCTGCCGCTCCAGGCCCCGGTGGAGCTCGATGAGCGCTCTGATCTGATCACTCGGCTGGTCCATGCTCCGCCTCACAGACGTCTGGTCTCCGGCTCTGCGCCCGCACGCCATGCCCGCGCTCACGCCTCGCGCGCGCCGCGCCCGCCCGTCGCCAGTCGGACGCGGGCACACCTCGTCCCGTGCTGCCATGCGTTCTACCATACACCCTCGCCGCTCCTCCGGTCTCCGGAATTCCACACTCCGCCGCGGGGCGGATAGTCGTCGGCGTCATTCCGGGCCCCCGTCTGCGGCGATCGAGGCGAAGATTGTCCCGTTTAATGGGGGATCGCAGTATCCGCCATTCCGCGGTTGCACGGATCTCGGGCCGGCCGCCGTCGGGATGGCGCTCGGGCGGATGTGTCGCCGTGTGTCCGCGCTGCCAAATCGTCCTCCAGACGACACGAGGCCGGTCGTCGTCCAGCCCGTCAACGCCCCCGCGCCAGCTCCTCCAGACTCCGAATGGCGAGCGCGGTCCAGCCGGTTTGATGGCTTGCGCCGAGGCCGCGGCCGGTGTCGCCGTGGAAGTACTCGTGGAAGAGGACCAGATCCCGCCAGTGCGGGTCGTCGGCATAGCGACGGTCGTCGCCGTGGCACGGACGGCGGCCGCGTGCGTCGGGCAGAAAAATGCGCGCCAGTCGTCGCGCTCAGCTCGGCGGCCACCTGCCTTCAGGTTCATCAGCTGTCCGGAGCCGGTGGGGCACTCGACCTGCAGACCGTCGCCGTAGAAGTGGTGGTAGCGCTCCAGCGCCTCGATCAGCAGGTAGTTGATCGGAAACCAGATCGGCCCGCGCCAGTTGGAGTTGCCGCCGAAGAGGCCGGTGGTGGACTCGCCCGGCTCGTAGTCGACGCGATACTCTTCCCCGTTCACCCGGAAGCGTATACGGCTGGTCCCGGTGATAGCGCGACAGGGACCGGATGCCGTACGGCGAGAGGAATTCCTTTTCGTCGAGCATGTAGCGCAGCACCCGCTCCAGCCGCTCGCGCGACGGGATGGCCAGCAAGCGGTGGCAGTGCCCCTCGCCGCCGTCCAGGAGGCAGCAGTAGGAGATGTGCCGGCTCAGGTCCGGACGGTGCTCGAGAAACCAGTCCAGCCGCTTCTTGAAGCCGCGCAGCCCCTCGATGAGCGTCGTCATCCAGGACCTCGACCGCCAGGAGCGGGATCAAGCCGACCAGCGAGCGGATCTTGAGCGGGATGGTGCGCCCGTCCACGCGGAGCTGGTCGTAGTAGAAGCCGTCCTCCTCGTCCCACAGGCCCGTGCCGCCGAGCGTGTTCATGGCGTCGGTGATGGCGACGAAGTGCTCGAAGAACTTGGAGGCCATGTCCTCGTAGGCGGGATTGTCCCGGGCGAGCTCCAGCGCCATCGAGAGCATCGTGGCGCAGAAGAACGCCATCCAGGCGGTGCCGTCGGCCTGTTCCAGATGCGCCGCCCGTCGGGCAGCGGTTTGGAGCGATCGAACACGCCGATGTTGTCGAGCCCGAGGAAGCCGCCGGCGAACAGGTTTCGGCCTTCGCGGTCCTTGCGATTGACCCACCAGGTGAAGTTGATCAGCAGCTTCTGAAAGCAGCGGCGACAGGAACAGGCGGTCCCGCGCTGCCCGCGGGCGCCGGTCATCTTGTAGACGCGCCAGCAGGCCCAGGCATGCACCGGCGGATTGACGTCGCCGAAGTCGAACTCGTAGGCGGGCAATCTGCCCGTTGGGGTGCATGTACCATTCGCGCAGGAAGAGCACGAGCTGCTCCTTGGCGAAGTCGGGGTCGATCTCGCGCGAACGGGATCATGTGAAACGCCAGGTCCCAGGCGGCGTACCACGGATACTCCCACTTGTCGGGCATCGAGATGACGTCGCGGTTGTACAGGTGGGGCCAATCGCGCATTGCGGCCGGCGGCGCGCGCTGGCGGGCGGCGGCGGCTGCTCGCGGATCGCCCTCGAGCCAGTCGCGCGACGATGTAGTGATAGAACTGCTTGCTCCACAGCAGCCCGGCGTACGCCTGCCGCGCGACGCCGCCGTTCCTCGGCCGTCATGGCCGGCGGCAGCCGGTCCGCATAGAACTCGTCGGCCTCGCGGCTGCCGGTCCCGGAACACGCGGTCGAACTCCTCGCCCGCAGCGGCGACCGGACGCCGTGCGTAGCGCCGTGAGGCGGAGCGCGGACGGTCACGACGCCTTTCGGCCGGGATCTCCAGCCGGTAGTGGCGCGGCGACCTTGGTGCCGATCCGGCCGGGATTCACGGCGTCTCGTGCGGCCGTGGACCACGATACTCGTGGAAGGCATCCTTGACATACGGCGTCCAGGTGTCCGCTGCCGAAGAGCTTTCGGGTGTTGGTTTCGTTTTCGGTGAAGAGCAAGGCGGGCGGCGCGCCGTCCGGACCCGGCCCGGCGACGAAGACGTGCGTGCCGAAGGTGACATGCTCGGCCTGGACCATCGAGTCCCCCAGCGCCTGCATGCTCGGCTTGATCCAGCACCCCTCGTGTCGCAGCCCCAGATCCAGGTGTTGCGGAACCAGAGCGTCGGCAGCAGGTGCAGCGTCGCCGCCTCGCGGGCCGCGGTTGGCGACGGTGATCCGGATCAGAATGTCGTCCGGGTCGGCCTTGGCGTACTCGGCGAACACGTCGAAGTAGCGGTTCTCGTCGAAGACGCCGGTGTCTGCCAGTTCGAATTCGGGATCCTGCTTGCCGCGGCGACGGTTCTCCTCGACCAGCCGCGCGTACGGGAACTCGGCCTGCGGATACTTGTACAGCGCCTTCATGTAGGAATGTGTGGGCGTCGAGTCGAGGTAGAAATAGCACTCCTTCACGTCCTCGCCGTGATTGCCCTCGGGGCCGGTCGAGCCCGAAGAGCCGTTCCTTCAGGATCGGGTCTCGGCCGTTCCAGAGCGCCAGCGCAAAACACAGTCGGCACTGCGCGGTCGGTGATGCCGAGCAACCCGTCCTCGCCCCAGCGATAGGCGCGGCTGCGAGCCTGGTCGTGCGGGAAATACTCCCAGGCCGTCCCCCCTTCCGAGTAGTCCTCGCGCACGGTGGCCCACTGCCGCTCGGAAAGGTAGGGCCCCCAGCGCTTCCAGTTCGCCAGGCGCCCGGCATCCGCTGCCAGACGATTTCTCTCTGCGTTGGGGTGCATCGGCTGCTCGCCTCCTCGGACGTGGGCTCCTCGACATTTCAGAGTGACGGCGTGTCCGCACGTGGGGCTGGCGCGGACCCTACGCTGCCGCAAAAACGTTCCTCCGTCAACAGCGATTCCTCGGCGCTCTCCGCAGAGAGGCTCTCCCTCCAACCGGACGATCCGTCAGGGGCACCGAGTGCCCTATTCTCAGGCGGCGATGCCCGCCCGCCTCGAAAAGATTAAGAAATACTCATTCGGTCTTAATTCCCCTCACACATTTCTGCGCTACCCTCCTTGACATCGGGTGGTGGGGAGGTGCCTCAGCGCCAGGTCAACGCACGGAGGGGGCGGCGTTGCGACGGAGCGGAGGAACGGGGTGTCTGGTCTATGCTGTTCGAGAATACAGGGAGGGGGGCCAAGATTAGGAGATTCTCATGCATGGTTAATATGGCTCACATGAATCCAGACTATCTTTATAGACAAGAGCAGGGGAGATCTGTTCGGTCCCCATGGAACACGAAAGGATGGTTCGTATGTGGCAGATGGGAAAACAGTGGGCAATAGCCCGAAAGGGCGTGCTGGTCATAACGGCAGCAGCGCTGTTGGTCGGGAGCGGCTTGGGATTCGGTCTGGCCGGCGGGAAGGTGCACCCCATGACGGTGGGCGCCGAGACGGTGATCCCGGCGTTTGCGCCGCCAGCGGGGGCGCCCGGCAGCTTCGCGGACCTGGTGGAGCATGTGGGTCCCAGCGTCGTGAACATCAAGGTGACCAAGGTCGAGAAGGTGGGCGGTCCGAATTTCATGGGACCAGAGGGACTCGGCAAGGACTCTCCGTTCGGCGATTTCATGGAGAAGTTCTTCGGCGGCCAGATGCCGCAGATGCCGCGGGAGCACCGCCAGCAAGGGGCCGGCAGCGGGTTCATCATCAGCAAAGATGGGCTGATCGTGACCAATAACCACGTGGTGGAGGGCGCCAAGGAACTCACCGTGACGCTGGCCGACAAGCAGGAATACCCGGCCAAGATTATCGGACGGGATCCGAAGACGGACCTCGCGGTGGTGAAGATCGAGCCCAAAGGGACACTCGTCGCGGTGACCCTGGGCGACTCGGACCGATTGCGGGTCGGGGATTGGGTTGTGGCCGTGGGGAACCCGTTCGGGTTGAGCAACACGGTCACGGCCGGGATCGTCAGCGCCAAGAAGCGGGTCATCGGCGCGGGTCCCTATGACGACTTCATCCAGACGGACGCCCCAATCAATCCGGGCAACTCAGGCGGGCCACTCTTCAACCTGAAGGGCGAAGTGGTCGGGATCAACACGGCGATCATCCCGAACGGCCAGGGGATAGGCTTTGCGGTGGCGTCCAATCTGGCCAAGAATCTCCTGCCCCAGCTCGAGACCAAGGGGGCGGTCACCCGCGGCTATCTGGGGGTGAGCGTCCAGGCGATCACGCCCGAGCTGGCCAAGAGTCTAAATCTCAAGGAAACCAAGGGCGCCCTGGTGGCGGACGTCACCAAGGGGAGCCCGGCCGAGGCGGCCGGCGTCAAGCGCGGCGACGTTATCGTGGGCTTCGACGGAAAAGAGGTCGCCGAGGTGGGCAACCTGCCGGCTCTGGTGGCAGCGGCGCCCATCGACAAGAGCGCACCGCTGAAGGTGGTGCGCAACGGATCAGAGCAGATCCTGTCCGTCAAGGTCGGCCGGATGCCCGGCGAGCGCGCCGAGGCCGAGCCGGACAGTCAAGCCGAGACGGCCCAGGGGAAATGGGGGTTGGCGCTGCGCGATCTGGACGCCCGGATGGCTCAGCGGACCGGCGTTGCCCCGGGCGACGGGGTGTTGGTAGCCGGGGTTCAGCCCGGGAGTGCCGCGGAGAAGGCCGGCGTCCGCACGGGCGACATCATCCTCGAAATCAATCGTCGGCCGGCGACCTCGGTTGCCGCGGTTCAGGCCGAAGCACGGAAGCAGGAAAACGGCGGGCCGCTTCTCCTTCTGCTCAAGCGGGGAGAGGCCAGCCTGTTTGCCGCCCTGGAGGGGAAGTAGCCGACCCAGCGGCGACGCACCCTCCATCTACCGGGCCCCATGGCTGCTCGGACACCCAAGCGCGAGATTGGGTGCGCCGAAACCAGGACGCGGCTGCGGGGAACGAAAAGGGGAAGCGGGGTCGTGTTCTTGGTCACCCGACGCGACTCCGCCTCCCTCCGGAGGACTCCCGATGGAAAACATCGTTGAATATCGAAACAACGTCCCGCCCGCCAACGATTATCCGCAGAGAATCGTGTCGCCCGTCGCCCCCTCGCCGTGCTGCCTCGTCAGCATGGCGCCGGTCGGTCACAACGCCATCGAGGGCATGTGGCGGTTCCATTACAAACGATGCACCGTCTGCGGGTACACGGTCCGGTGTTTCTACGCTCCCAGCCTGATCGCCATGCTGGATGCGGGCCGGCAGGTCCGGCTGGCGCTGGCGGAGATGAACCTCGGCACGGGCGAGCGCAAACGTCGGACGCGGGAGGAGATTGCCGCGGAGCGCGCAGCCGCCCTGCGCTGGCCGGCCTCCAAGGAGAGCAAGGTCCGACCGGCCCGGCCGCCGAGGTCGGGGCGGCTGGTGCCGTCCGCGGCATAGCCACGACATCGTGCCCCTCGCGGCCGGCCGCCGAGACGCTCGGGCCGCGAGGGGCGTTCTGCTCGCGTCGTTCCCTTCGACGGCCTCTCCCGAGGCGCGCCGCCCTGCCCCCACGACTGCCAGGCGTCCGATCCCTGCCGTTCATCCATCCCCGGGGGAGTGGTATTCGGGACGGGTTTGGGTTATCCTTGACCGCAGACGACGGACCGCAGCCCTCGACGGTGGCCGACGAACAGGGATGGCCATCGTCGGTGGTCCGTCGTTCGACGTCCGCTCTTTTGCAGAGCGGTGGAGGTGAGCCCATGGCCGACGAGAAGATGGACCAGGACGCGTATTCCACGACCAGCAGCCCGGGCGACAGTCGGCGAGTCGGGATGTCAACGTTCCTGATTCACGGCACGGCGCAGACCGCCCGCTGGGACTTCAGCCATCACACGGTGCCGCCGCTCTCGTCGTCGGTCACCTACCGACTGGACTCCGCGGAGCGCGGCGGGCGCGGCTTCCTGCAGTTCGGCCGCGGCCGCGAGGGGGATGCCGAACCGGTTTACATCTACGACCGGCTGGACGAGCCGACGCGCAGTATCCTCGAGGACGATCTGGCGCGGGCGGAAGGCGGCGAGATCTGCTGCACCTTCGCCACCGGGATGGCTGCGATCTCCGCCGCGCTCGGCATCCTGCTGAAACCCGGGGAGCACATCGTCGCGTTCGGGACGATCTACGGGTGCACCTATTCCTTGTTGACCCGATGGCTGTCCCGGCAGCAGATCGCCACCACCTTCTGCGACTTCACGGCGCTGGAGAGCGTGCGGGCGGCGATCCGTCCCGAGACCCGGGTGCTCTACGCCGAGACGCCGGCGAACCCGACGATGGAGATCGTGGACCTCGGCGCGCTGTGCGGGTTGCGGGACGAGATCAACGCCACCCGTCCCGACGATCGGAAGATCCATGTGCTGATCGACAACACCTTCGCATCGCCCTATTGTCAGCGACCGCTGGAGTGGGGCGTGGACCTCTCGATCGAATCGCTGACCAAGAATATCTGCGGGTTCGGCACCGACATGGGCGGCGCGGTCATCGGCGCGAAGCGTTACGAGGAAGAGTTGTTCATGTATCGGAAGGATTTCGGGGGGGTGCTGTCCCCGAAATCGGCGTGGGCGATCCTGGTCTACGGCCTGTCGACGCTGACGCTGCGGGTCAAGCGGCAGATCGACACCGCCTTCAAGGTCGCCGAGTTCCTGGAGCGGCACCCCAAGATCGGCAGGGTGTACTATCCGGGCCTCCCCAGCCACCCGCAGTATCTACTGGCGGAAAAGCAGATGCGGAGCACGCTCGGCACCTTCGCGCCCGGGACGCTCCTGTACTTCGAAACGCGCGAGGACGGGGCGGAGCCCCTGCGGGCCCGGCGGCTGATCAACTGGGCGGCCACGCATTCGTACTGCATCACCCTGGCGGTTTCGCTCGGCAACATCCGCACCCTGATCGAGGCGCCCGGCATCATGACGCACGCCGCCCTGCCGCCCGAGGCCCAGAAGCGGGGTCGCATCGCACCGAACGGCATCCGGCTGTCGTTCGGGCTGGAAAAAGCCGAAGACATCATCCGGGACCTCGAAGAGGGGCTGGCGCAGTCCTGAACCCGGGGGCTTCGCCGGTTTGGGCTTGACACGTTTCCGTCCCTGGGGCATTCTCGCCTCGCTCTGGCCGAGGATCCTCGCGGGTATCGTCCCCACCTGACAGCGCTCGCGGCGTGGTTCGCGTGTCGACTCCAGTGACCGAGATGGATCCCGACAGCCATCGAAAGGCGTCTCCACATGACCGGTATGCCCGAGATCGTCGCACGTCTGAACCTGGACACCGCAGGCTTCGCCTTTGACGCGCGCGACATCAACGACGTGTCATTCTACGGTATTCCGTGCGCCGTCATCCAGCGTGCGGAAGAGGCCCTCGTCAAGCCGTCGGTCAAGAGCGTCGCCTATTTCTCGATGGAGTTCGGGCTCGCCCCCAGCGTCTATCATCCCTACCAGACCACGGCGCCGCTCTCACCCCGGAACGCGAAGCGGGACTTCGAGATCTTCTCCAACCTGCGGCAGATGGACTACTACCACACCATCCACATCGACACCCTGGTGGACATCCCCATCTACAGCGGTGGCCTGGGGGTTTTGGCGGGCGACACCCTGAAATCGGCCGCGGACCTGAAGCTCCCGCTGCTGGGCGTCGGGATCCTCTGGAACAAGGGGTACTTCGACCAGCAGTTCTGCATCCATTACGGCCAGCTCCCAGGGGAATTCGACTGGGACCCCCAGAGCTATCCGGGCCTGGTCAAACTGACCGTGGGCGTGGAGCTTCAGATCGGCCGGGACCCGGTCAGGTTCCACCTCTGGAAATACTACGTTCCCAGTTTCGACAAGCAGCACGTGGTCCCGCTGATTCTGCTCGACTCGAACCATCCCGACAATCCGGATTGGGCGCGGGAGCTGACCGGCCAGCTCTATCAGAGCTCCAGCAGCTGGTGGAAGATCGTCCAGCGGAAGGTCTTGGGGATCGGGGGGATGCGCGCCCTCCAAGCGCTCGGCTATGCGATCGACATCCATCATCTGAACGAGGGGCACGCCGCCTTCGCCTTCGTGGAGATGGCGAAGGGGAAGAGCCCGGCGGAGGTCGCCGCGCTGACCGACCGGTTCGCGTACACCTGCCACACCCCGGTCGAGGCCGGGCACGACCGGTTGCCGATCGACGAGCTGGCCAAGGTGCTCACCGAAGAGGAGCTCGAGATCGCACGACGCTTCGGTCAGGATGACCATTCGGCCCGAGTCAACCTGACGATCCTGGCGATGAATGCCAGCAAGCACGTGAACGCGGTCGCCAAGAAACATGAAGAGGTGACCAAGATCCAGTTCCCCAGCCACGAGGAGAAGATCCGAGGAATCACCAACGGGATTCACATTCCCACCTGGATCAGCCGGCCCTTTGAGCAGCTGTTCAACGAGTACCCGCGGGTGTTCGAGAACTGGAAGGACAGCCCCGACAGCCTGCATCGGGTCGGCGAGCTGATCCACGACCGTGCGTTTCGGGAGAAACTCTGGAAGGCCCACAAGCAGAACAAGGCGCAGCTCGTGGAATTGCTCCGGCCGTGGATGGTGCGCGAGGACGTCTTCACGATTGCCTGGGCGCGCCGCGCCGCGCCGTACAAGCGCCCGAGCCTGATCCTGCAGCGCCCGGACCGGCTGGTGGACATCGCCACGCGGTACGGCGGATTGCAGATCCTGTTCGCCGGCAAAGCCCATCCGGAGGACCATGTCGGTACCGATAACATCAAGGAGATCCTGAACATCATCGACTCGCTGGAGGAGCACCGGCATCACCTGCGGGCGGTCTTCCTCGAAAACTACGACACCTACGTTGCCAAGCTCCTGATCAGCGGCGTGGACGTGTGGCTCAACAACCCCTTGCCGCCCTTCGAGGCGTCCGGCACGTCCGGCATGAAGGCCGTCTTGAACGGCGTCCTGCAGCTCAGCACCATGGACGGGTGGGTGGTGGAGGCGGCGGACAACGAGATCGGCGAAATCTTCGGCCACCGCCCGACGAACGGGGAGATCGGGCGCGAGATGGATCTCCGGCTCCGCGAGGACTCCGACTCGCTGTGCGACAAACTGGAGCTGATGGTGCGGGACTACTGCGAGGTCGAGCGGGCCGACCGCGAGGGCGCGCACGCGTCCCGGTGGATCGACCGCATGATCCACTGCATCGAAGTGGCCAGCTTCTTCAACACCTCCCGGATGGTCGCCCAGTACAACCGGAGCGTCTGGCGCATGGCGCCCGTCAGCTACCAGGAGTTTTCCTGACGCCGAGCGGCCGGTGAGGCGGCGCCCGCATCGGGCGGAGTCACCCGGCCGGGAGCGTCCATGCGCGAACGGGAGCCATGATTCAGATCGAAGAGGCCAGCAAATTCTTCGGGGCCCAGACCGTCTTCCGGGATCTCACCTGGCACATCACTCGCGGTCAGCGGGTCGGCCTGGTGGGGCCCAACGGCGCCGGCAAGACCACCGTCTGCCGGATCCTCATGGGCGACATGGAAGTGGACGCGGGCCAGGTGCGCCGGGCCAAGACCACCACGATCGGCTATCTGCCCCAGGAGATCGCGCCCGCCGGGGATGGCACGGCCCTGGGACACGTGCTGGCCGGATATCCGGACATCCAGCGCCTGGAAAGCGAGCTGGAGTTCCTGGCCAGCGAGATGGCCGAGGCGGAGAACGGAACCTCCCACGAGCTCATGCACCGCTACGGCGATCTCCAGCACCGGTACGAGGCCCTGGGCGGGTACGGCCTGGAAGCGCGCGCCAAGGCGATCCTGGACGGTCTGGGCTTCTCGGCGGACGCATTCCACGCCCCGCTGGCCACGCTGTCGGGCGGCTGGCGGATGCGAGTCGCCCTGGGCCGCCTCCTGCTCCAGTCGCCGGACCTTCTCCTGCTGGACGAACCGACCAACCACCTGGACCTCGAGTCCCTCCAGTGGATCGAAGATTTCCTGGCGGCCTACGAGGGGACGGTGGTGATCATCTCCCACGACCGGTACTTTCTCAACCGCGTGGTGGACCGGATCGCGGAGCTGGAGCAGGGGCGCTTCAGCTTGTACGTGGGCGACTACGACGATTACCAGGCCCAGAAGCTTCTCCGGCAGGAGCAGCTCGAGGCCGCCCAGCGGAGCCAGGCCGAGCAGATCGAGAAGATGGAGCGGTTCATCCGCAAGTTCCGGTACAAGTCGACCAAGGCGCGCCAGGTCCAGAGCCGGATCAAACAGCTGGACAAGGTCGAGCGGGTGGAGACCATCCGCGCCCCCAAGCGCATCCACTTCCGGTTCCCCCAGCCGGGGCGAAGCGGTGCCGTGGTGAGCGAACTCAAGAAGATCCACAAGGCCTACGGCGACACGGCGGTCTATCGCGGCGTGGATTTCCGCCTGCTCCGGGGAGACCGGGTGGCGCTGGTCGGCCCCAACGGCGCCGGCAAGAGCACGCTCCTCAAGATCGTGGCCGGGGTCCTGTCGTTCGAGAAGGGGGACCGCGTCCTGGGGCACAACGCGTCGGTCCACTACTATGCGCAACATCAGCTGGATGCCCTGAATCCCCAGCACTCGGTGCTCGAGGAGCTGGCCTCGGTCGCCGACCTGGCGATGCAACCGCGTCTGCGGGGGATCCTGGGCGCCTTCCTGTTTTCGGGTGACGACGTGGAGAAGCCGGTGGCGGTCCTGTCCGGCGGTGAGAAGGGGCGGCTGGCGCTCGCCAAGATGCTGCTTCGTCCGGCGAACCTCCTCTGCCTGGACGAGCCGACCAACCACCTGGACGTCACCGCCCGAGAGATTCTCGAGGAGGCGCTGGACCAGTTCGATGGCACCATGCTCTTCATCTCCCACGACCGCTACTTCATCAATCGGATCGCGACCAAGGTGGTCGAGGTCCGAGACGGGCGCCTGGCGGAGTACGCGGGGGATTACGACTACTATCTGGAGAAACGGGAGGAAGAGCAGGCGGCGGCGGTCGCCGCGCCGCCGCCCGCACAGGCCGGGAACCGCGCGCCGAACGGCCGAAAGATCACGGCGCCGGCCGAGCCGCCAGCCGCCAGCCGCGAGCCGGGCGCGGCAGAGGCGCCGAAGTCACGGACGCGGGAGGCCAAGCGCGCCGACGCCGAGGCGCGCCAGCGCAAGAGCCGAGAGGTCGCGCCGCTCCGGGCGCGATTGAAAGAGACCGAAGCCGAGATCGCTCGGATCGAGGCCCGCGTGCGCGAACTCACCGACCAGATGGCCAACCCGGACCTCTACAAGGACGGCGAGCGGGCGCGGGAGGTGGCGCGCGAGCGGAAGGACATGGAGGAGCGTGTCGGTTCGCTCTACAGCAAATGGGAAGAACTGAGCGTCCGACTGGAGGCCGCGCTGGCGGAGATCAGGCCGTAGCTTGCGACATATCGGAGAAGATCGTGCGGCGGACAACGACGGGGGTGACCGAGGGGTCGCGGGGGCGCGGCGGTGGATCCGGCCGGCGAGGGCGGCCGGCGCCGCACTGGCTGTGGGCAGCGGTGGTCAGCCTCCTACTTGCCGTGGTCGCTGTCATGCTGTGGCAGTTCTGGTCGGGGCCGCGGCTTGACGTCCGGCGGATCGCGAACCTCGCGGCGCCGGGCGACCTGATCGTCTTTTTCGGCGACAGCATCACCCAGGGCTATGGCGTCCGGCCCGAGGAAAGCTTTCCTGCGCTGGTCGCCCAGGCGCTCGGCGTTCCGTTCGCCAACGCCGGCGTGGCCGGGGACACGATGGGGGCCGGTCTGGCCAGGATGGAGCGGGACGTCTTGCCGCACGGCCCCCGCCTGGTGGTCGTCGAGTTCGGCGGGAACGATTTTCTGCGTCGGGTCCCCGTCGAGGAAACCCTCAGGCATCTGGAGGCCATCGTCGCCACCCTCGTTCGGGGCGGAGTGATGGTCGCGATCGCGGAGATCAACGTGGGGCTGGGCGGGGACCCCTACCTCGCGGGGTACCAGGCCGTGGCGGACCGGCACGGCGCGTTGCTGATCGCCGACGTGATGCGCGGGATCCTGGCCGGTTCCGACATGCGGGTTGATGCGATCCATCCGAACGCCAAGGGGCACCGGCTCGTCGCGGACCGGATGACCGCGGCACTCCGGCCGCTGCTCGCCGAGGCGGACCGCCGTCGCGGTGTGCCGGCGACGCGGTCATCGGCTTTTCGCTTGCCCGGTGTCGCGCCGGTCGGCTAGACTGCAGTCGGTCATGAGCACGAAGAAACTGCTTCCCGTTCGCCGCATCGCCGTCACCCATCGCACCCACAGCGTTCCCCCCGCTCCACCCCCGCTCCGCCTGCGCCACTACAAGCACGTCTACTGGATGACGGGCGACGGGCCGATGGTCACCGCGTACCGGGCGGTCGTCGTCCACGATGGGTGTGACGGATGCCTCGTCTGCGGCGGAACGACCGACTGGTTCATGGGATTCGCGCGGGTCGCCCGGAGGCTCCTCGGCATCAATCTGCGCGACTGCGTCCACTGGGGACCGCTGCACGATAGTCCACGCCCGCTCATCGCCCCCGCGTCCAACCTCGACGTCTGCAACCACGGCACCCTGGAGCGGCTGCGCGGCGCCTATTACCGGCTTGCCGAGCGGGAGCGACCGCGGATCGGCGCGGTGCCAGGCTCGCTCTCCGGTGCGACCCAGGCGGAGCGGTTCGAGCGCTCTGTGGCCATCCTGACGCGCATGGTCCAGCTCTGGGAGGACGGCCAGTACGTCGGTTGGCCGGCCTGAATGCCGGTTGGCCGGGCGAGACCGGCCACTCCGCTTTGCACCCCCGGCCGCCCATGGCCGTCATCGTCCTGTTGGAAAAGCCGGAGCCAGACGAGGCCTTGACACGGGTCCCACCGGCCGCATAAGCTTGCGGTGACCGGCCGAAGGTGTCCGAGAGACCCGAGAGTGCCGGCGGGGCACGGCGGTACCTCACCATCGCTGGAGACGGAGGTCCCATGGCCGAACTCGGAGAGCGTCGGAAAGGGCGTCGCGTGAAACTCCCGGAGCGCCCCGGCGGACGGATACGCGCCACGCTGAGCGCCCGCCTGCTGGACCTCAGCACCACCGGGGCCCGCATCGAGCACCACAACCTGTTGCGGCCGGGCTTCACCTGCACCATCGAGCTGCCCGCAACATTGGGCACGCTGATCCTGCCCGCACGCGTCGTCCGGAGCGCCATCGTGGGCACCGAGGTGAGCCCCAACGGCGAGCGGCTGCTCCGGTACGAGAGCGGTGTAGCCTTCGGCGAGCTTACCGTCGACCAGCAGGCTGCGCTGGAAACCGTGCTGGGCCGGCTCGCCCCCGGCGACCCTTTGGGGCACGGGCGCCTCGTCCTGTAACGCGAATCCCGCGTCGCCTTGCGTCCGGGAGGCAGCGTTCCGGAGATTTCGACGATGGGTCAGTCACCCGCCGCAGACCTGGACGTCCTCCGCCGCCGGCTCACGCCGCCGGAGCGGGCCTTCCTGGACACCCTGTGGACGTTTTATTGCGATCACAACCGGTGGGTTCCGGCCCGCCTTCTCCATCAGCACCTCGGGGCGGCCGCCGCGCAGGCCCACCTGGTCAGCCTGGGCGATGGGGTGGTGCAGACGTATCGCGAGGCGGGGAAACCCTACTACCGCTTGACGTTCCTGGGCGTACTGCTGGCTGGGCAGGGCGAGGAGTCGGAAACGTTGCTGGTCCGGTACCTGGAATATGTGCGCGACCGGTACCGCGCCGATCCGACCGTGGAGTGGGTCGGAAGTCAGGACGTGGAGGCGGTCCTGCATCTCGGGGCGGACCAGTCGCGCCTGCTGCAGCGACTCATCCGGCTGAGTCACTGGTGGGGCGGCGGCAGCGCCTTCGGCGACCGGGAATGGACCGTGGGTGTGCCCATTGACGTGGACGAGCTTCTGGCGGAGGCGGATCTCTCGCGGTACCTGCGAGAGCACGTCCTGCGCCACTTTCCGGTGGCGGCGCAGGCACGCGCCGCTCCGGCCGAAAACGGGGCCTCGGGCGGCGCCTTCTGGTTCGTGGAGGACGCACGGCTCCGCGAGCGGTTGGCCTCGGACTGGCACGAGGCCCAGGATGTCTGTCACGTCCTGGGGTGGAAGAGCTGCGTGGTTCTCTGCGGGGGTATCCTGGAGGCGTTGCTGGCCGACGCGCTCAAGCGGGCAGGAGTCGGCACCGGACGCGGCAGAGCATCGCTGACACCCCTCGTAGTCGCCGCGACTAAGGGGCGTTTACTCGCCGACGGCAGCCTGAAGATCGGCTCGGCCCTGGCAGCGTTCCCGGCGCTGGTGCGCTCCGCACGGTCGTCCCGCGCGGCTGCCCCGTTGACCCGGAACGAGGCCGAAGCGGCCTTGGAGGCGGTGCGCGGTTGCCTGCGACAGCTGGCCGCGGCTACGCAGGTGTCGTCTCGGCGAGCAGGGCATTGACCTTCGCCATCACGGCGAAGGCGTCGGCGACGTAGAGAACGTCCGCCTTCCCACGGGCCCAGCCGCAGTTCGGATCCAGATTCACCGCCCGCCGCTCGCTGATGAACCGCCATCCCACGGCGTGCGGCTCTTCCCCATGGCAGCACGTCGCCAGCCCCTTGGGATGTCTCGGCGTGGCGCCGGTCTGACCGATCTGGTTCAGGTGCGTCATGAAGGGCAGCACCGCCTGCCCCTCGCCGGACAGATCCACCAGCGACTTGCTTCCCCCCAGAGAGGCCTGGCTCTTTCGCAGAAACCCCAAGATCAGCTTTGCAGCATCGGCGGTGTGGGCCTTGCCGTCGGGCTGCGTCTTTGTCCAGCCGGCGCCGGCCACGAAGAGCAGATCCGCGTCCGGCCGGATCGTCTGCGCATCCGCGGCGGGGGCTTGCAGCCCGGTGACCGCCGTGCGGAGGCATGCGGCCGGAATCTCCACCGGCACGGCGTGGAGCGAAGCGGTCCCGGCGGCGCCGTCCCACGGCGAGAGGCACCCCGGGTCCACCAGGATGACCCAGGGGCGCTGCGTCCGCCGGAAGGTGGCCTCCATCCGCTGGCGATAATACCACCGAACGATGGAGACGGCGTCGTCCGCGACCGAGAGGTCCGTGGCGTGCGTATCCGTGCGGCCGCCCACGCGGTGGGCCACGCCGGGGAGCGTCCGGCACCAGCGCGAGGTGCCCGGCGCCAGGATCAGCGTCGCGCCGGCCGCACGGCAGAGGGCCTCCGCGGCGAGGGCGTCGGTCGCATAGCGGGACTGCGCAAAGGCCGCCCCGGAGACCCCCAGGAACCGGTCGGCGCCGCAGCCCGCGGCCGCGTCGGCGGCCGCTTTCACGTCCGCTCCAACCAGTCCGACGATCAGAATCGACCCGTCCAGCCGGGACTGCAGCGACCGGGCGCCGGTCACGGCCTCACGGGCCGGCCGGCCGAGCGATCCGTCCATCTCCGTATGGGCCAGAACCAGGATGGTCTCCATGGCGTGCTCTCGACCTCCGTCTTGGGAGCCGTTACGAAATTCTTTGACAACGGCTTACTTCGTTCCGATCCAGTCCACGATCTCCTGCGCGATGTCGTCGACGGGGAGGTCCTTCACGATCCGCGTCTCGCGTCGCTGGGCGGGCAGCGCCACCCGCAAGAAGCCGGCGGCCTCGATGCCGACCTTGGCCGGTTTGGCCCGCTGCAGCGCCGGCATGACGGTCCGCATGTTGACCATGCCGATTTGCGGATTGTTGGGGGGCTCGGGAAGACTCCCGGTGGCCCAACCCAGCAGGGCCGGCGGCCCGGCGCACGTCGAGGCCTGGTGTTTCCCGCCCTCCACCCGCTCCAGGATCTGGAGAACACCGTCGGGTCCGACGCCGAGATAGTCCACGCCCTGGAACTGATCCACGATCCCCAAGCGCTCGCCGACCTGCTGCAGGGTGCTCCCGGCGCCCCGGGAGGCCGATTCCCACCCGCCGAACACCAAGAGGCGGGACCGGTCCAGGCCCGGGATGGCCTGGATGGCGTCGGCCAGGACGGCACCGACCTCCGCCGACTCGGTGAAGCCGCCGCCCGGTCCATCCAGCGGCACGAGCTCGAAGGGGACCTTCTGGGCGATGGTCATCATCACCTGCTGGAGTTTGGCCTTGGGGCCAAGGCTGACCAGCCACACCTTGCTCCCCGGCGCCGCCTTGGCCAGATGGGCCGCCTCGTAGAGGGCGTGGGCGGCCCACGGGTCCAATACCGCAGGGAGCATCAGCTCGTTCTTCAGACTTGGGCCGGTCGGACTTCCGACGGGCTCCAGAGTCTGCAAGGGATCCGGAACGATCCCGCCGCACACGACGATGTGGAACAACGCACTCATGTGCACCTCGCTCCGTGTGAGTGTATACGGTTCGACGGTACTGCGGTTCGGCTGTTCGGGAACCGTCGAACCGCCGAACTGCCGAACGGTCGAACCGGTGGCTCAGTTCTCCGCCGAATGCAGACCGCCCGTCCCGGTCCGAAACTCGATGTTGGTGCGCTCCGGGTCCTCGGGATGCGGCGCGGCGCAGTTCCACAGGCAGGCGCCGCAGTGGACGCATTTCTCGCGATCAAAGGCCGGGACGCCGCCGTCGCCCTGGCCGATGGCCTGCCCCGAGCACATTTCGATGCAGACCTTGCTCCCGCACGTCTCGCACAGGTTCGGGTACAAGAACAGGACGTGGTCCGCATACCCTGCCGGCGCCTGAACCTTCCCGCCCATGAGCAAGGCGTCCTGATGCGTGACCAGAAGCTGCCCATCGTAGGGTATGGCGGGCCACCCGGCGCGCTCCATCAGTGCGTCGTGGACCGAGACGGCGCGTTTCGCGCAGTCCTCGCGAATCCGGACGATCTCGGCCGCCGGGATCCGCCCGGCGTAGAACGCGTCCAAGGGCGGGATCCGCCGGGCGGGAGGCAGTGACGGACCGGTGAGGGCCAACCGCCCGCCCGTGACACCGGCCAGGGCCATCCCCAAAAGGCCCGACACGACGCCGCGCAGGAACCCGTCCCGCGCGCGTTCGGCGACGCGCCCCTCCGCCTCGACCCAGCTCACGCGGCGCCGCGCGACGTAGGCCCGCTCGAGGTTCTTCTGGGTGAACGGCTGGCCGGCCCGCAACAACTCCAGCACACCATCGGCCGCCAGCACGCCCGTCGTCCACGCCTCGTCCACGCCGGAGCCGGTCAGGACGTTGGTGCTGCCCGAGCCCTCGCCGATCCGGATGTAGCCGTGCCCCGCCAGGTGCGGCTCACCCCGCCGACCGGACTCCTGGAGCGTCTTGGCGCCCCAGGAGCGGAGTCTCGCCCCCCGGAGGTGTCGCCACAGGTAGGGGTGGAGCATCCAATGCTGGAGGTATCGATACGCCGTTCGGACCGGGCTGTCAAGCCAGGACGGGACGAAGATGCCGAGCGAGGCAAGCCGGTCCGGATACACGTAGAGAAAGCCGAAGATCTCGGGTTCGGGGTAGCCGAAGGTGTGGACGACGGTTCCCGGCTCGAGGAGGCAACCTTCGGGCAACTCGACCACCATCTTCATCCCGACGGCCCACTCGCGCCGGTGGTGGCCCGCCGGGAGCCCGAAATGCTCGTCGAGCTGCCGGCCGACCGGCCCAACCGGCCCATCCCCGACGACGGTGAGCGAGGCGCGCACATCCATGCCGGGCAGGAAGCCCGCGTCGGGGCGCCCGGCGCGGTCGGTGCCCTGGTCCAGGAGCCGGACGCCGGCCACGCGGCCGTCCTCGATCAGCGGCCGAGCCACCGGTGTGCCCGGCCAGATCTGCACCAGGCCTGTTCCCATCACCTGGGCGCCCACCCATTGGGTGAACTGGCCCATGGAGAGCAGCAGGCCGCCGTCCTTGCGCAGGAAGGGGGGGATGTAGGGGAGGCGCAGCGCATCGCTATCGACGGGAAGGAAACGCTTCAGCAGACGGATCACGCGGTCGGCGAGCCGCAGCACAGCCGAGCGCCGGCTGGCCCCGACGGGATCGAGCAGATAGACGACGCGCTCTTCGCGCACCGGCGCGGCCATCGGGATCTCGGACGGGTTGAGATTCGGGAAGGTTGCACGGATCCCGCGGGCGCCCGTCACGATGCCGGAGACGCCGAAGGCGATGTCGTCCGCCCGCTCGTAGCAGATCACCTGGGGCGGCATCCCCGGCATCGCACGGCTCTCGACGGCCGGCGTGCCGTCCGGATTCGTGAGCCCGGCAGCCAGCCTTGTGAGGAATCCGCCGGTGGCCGGCCCAAATCCCACGCAGACGATATCCACATCCATCGCCTGGCGCTCGGCCGCGGAGGCCGCCGTGTCAGTCATCTCGCAACTCGCATATCGATCACGTCGGTCGACCACATCGTGCCGTGAGCCGTTGTCAACGAACAACTGGTTATTTCGTAACGGCTAACAGGATACTGAAACCCGTTTTCGCCCAGGCTGCTCAAAAAGGCCCAGATGCAAGGCGGCGGGCCGAAGGCCGAGCGAGGCGTACTGGAGGTACGCCGCAGCGAGTGCCAAGGCCGGCCAACGCCGCAGATGGGCCTTTTTGAGCAGCCTACTGATCCGCCCTGCTTCACGCCGGATAGTCCAGCGCCTCGGGAATCATGACCTTGGTGAGCGCCGCCGCCGCCCGATCCTTGGCCAGACGCACACCGGTGAGGCACCCGTCCAACTTCAGCCGCAGCCGGACAAAGGCTTCCATGCCGTCGAACCGGACGCACGGGCCGGCCTTGGGGCCGGCCGGCATCGTCCCCCCGAGGCATCGACACCAAGGGTCGCCAGCGGGTCGCAGGCGTCCGGTCCGCACCCGGCGGCGCCGTCCCACGCCGCGTGGCGATTGTAACCGTACACGAGTTCGGCGCAGACGCGGCCCACCTCGCCGGCGGCCCGAGCGGCGTGGACGTGGCACAGATCGGTCAGGAAGCCCACGACGCCTGGCAGCCCCTCGGCCGGGACCGCGCTCCCCGGCCCCTTGGCTTCCAGCTCCAGGAGGTCGAGGATCTGGCACCGACTGGCCAGCAGCCAGCAGAGCGCGTCGGCCAGCGGGAACGTCACCCCCTGGCGATTCCCGTGATAGAGCTTGCCGCCGTCGGCGTCGGTGGCCGCCTGGAGGTGATGCAGCGTCCAGAGCCAGAGCTGCATGGCCGTGGCGAGCGTACAGGCGCCGGTTCCGGGTCGTCGGGAGGCGATGCCGCGCATCTCGGCGATCCAGCCCTCGAACTGGGCCAGAAACAGCTCGCTCGCCATGGTCACGGAGAGCTGGCGACGCTGGACGGCCTCGGGGCCCTCGTAGGTCGCCTCCAGCTGGGCGTCCATCCATTTGTGACCCAGGAAGCCCGGGCAGTCTTCCGTGATGCCGTACCCGCCCATCAGGCTGACCGCCTCCCGCATCATGTTCGCGCCGTGGCCGGTGTTCCACAGCTTACAGGCAGGACAGAGCACGCTCGCCAGGGCGTCCTGGATAAGGAACTGCGCCAAGATGTCGCCCTGGAGCGCTTGATGCCGCTGGACATCCCGCGCAGCCGGGGGTTTTCCGTCGAGGGCGAGGAATTCCAGGGCGTCTTTCTGCACCCGGCGAAAGGCGCGAAGCTGGGCGGTCCCGCCGCTGATCCCCTGTGCGGCGAAGAGCTCGTCCTTCCGGCGTTCCAGCGGGTCCAGCTCGTCGAACAGGCGCGCCGCCGCAAAACCGAGCGAGGCCGCGGCCTCTCCCGTGGCCCAGATATCCACCAACCGGTGCAGGGCGTCTTCCTTCTGCTGCAGACCGAGCTCGTACCGCGGGGAGCCCGGGGCGATACTCTCGCCTCCCCGGAAGCGGCCGCGCTGGTAGCGGATCACCGGCTCCACCGCGGAGAGAAGCTTGGCCGCCGTCATCAGTCCGACGGTCACGCGCGTGCGACGGAAGACCGCCTCGATGATGTCGCCGTGGTTGTAGCGGGGGACGATCACGCCGTCCTTCACGGTGTACCCACCGATGATCCGGCTGGCGGGCACGCGCAGGCTGAAGACCGGGTCGCACGTCGAGGAGAGCTGGTGGACCAACTTCTTGGTGGGCGCCCCCCGGTCGAACACCCCGGCGTCGGTCTGCTCCAAGATCACCATGCAACTGCCCTTGATCCGCGGGTCGGCAGAGTCCACGGCGGCGGTCACGAAGTTGGCGAAACCCATGTTGGTGATGAACCGCCCGCGCTTGTCCACCTGGAGCATCGGCTCCTTCCCGTCCTCCCATTCGGCCACGCGAACCTTGCCCCCCAGCAGGCCCGTCTCGACGCCGACGTAGGGCAGGGGTTCGGTGAGGCTGAAGGCGCCGCGCCAGATCTCGCGATCCTCGCCGGGCTGGGGTGGGACGGCGTGCCGCATGTACGTGTCCCGTTGCTCCGGCGTGCCGCGCTCGTGGATGGGGGCGAGGCCCAAATTCCCCGCCAGACTGCAGGTGGCGGCGCCCGCGTCCACCCAGGACAGCTCGAAGGCGATCAGCGCCATCGCCAGATTCTTGGGACCCTCGACAAACCCTCCCTGCGCCGGATCCATGAAGAGCGCCGTGATCCCGGACTCGTCGAAGGCCTTCAGGAGCTGGGCCTTCTGGTCGGTCCATTCGTGGGAGTTTCGTGCTCCCTCCGCCACCAGCCGGGCCACCGGGCCGCGGGCCACGGCTCGCGAGGATTGGACCAGCATCTGCAGGTCGTACCGGTCGGCAAACCGCCACAGGATCTGCCGGACGTCGTCTCCCGGCAAGGTGCGCAGGACGTCTTGACCCTGCTGCTCCGCGATCGGTTCCATGAGCACAGTCCTCCCAGTGGACTCGGAAAGGGGGTCACGCGCGCTGAACGAAATCGGAACGGGGGCCGGACGCGAAGGCCATCGCTATGCCTACAGGATTCCTTGCGGACGATACGTTACCATTCCAGGGTCTCCGATGCGAGATCAGAATGCCAGTTGTCTCAAAGAGAAGAGGAGCCCGACATCCGCACCCGCGGACGCCTCGCAGGACACCCCTCCGCCGGCGGCAAGACGCGCCGCACGAGACTTATGCGACCAACCGGCCGCCGTCCACGACCATCACGTCTCCCGTCATGAAGTCGCCGCGGGTTGCCAGGAACAGCGCCGCGTCGGCGATATCTTCAGCCGTTCCGACCCGCTTGAGCGGGGCCACCTGGGCCGCCTTGGCGATGGTGGGTTCCAGATTGGGGCGCCCCACGTTCCAGCGCGTTTCGGCGATAAAGCCCGGCGCGATGACGTTCACCTGGATCTCGGGGCCAAGGGTCCGGGCCAGGCACTTGCTGAGCTGGATCACGGCCGCCTTGGAACAGCAGTACGCGATGGAGCTGCCCTGGGGCCAGAGGCCGGCCACCGAGGCCAGATTGATGATGCGGCCGTGCCCCTGCTTCTTCATCGGCGCCGTCGCAGCGCGGCAGCAGAAGAAGGTCCCCTTGACGTTGACCTGGTACAGGCGATCCCAGACGTCATCGGTGAGCCCCTCCAGATCGGGGAAGTCCACGAAGGCCGTGATCCCGGCGTTGTTCACCAGGATGTCGAGGCGACCGAGCTTCTCCAGCGTCTGGGCGACCATCGCCCGGACCTGCCGGTCCTGGGCGACGTCCGCCTGGATCAGCGTCGCCTCGCCGCCTGCCTGTGCGACGAGTCGGGCCGTCTCCTCGGCCTCGTGCCGGGACTTGGAGTAGTTCACGACGACCTTGGCGCCTTCCCGGCCGTAGGCGACGGCGATGGCGCGACCGATCCCGACGGCTGCCCCAGTCACCAATGAAACTTTTCCTTCGAGCGATTTCATGGTTGTCTCCTATCGCGAGGGGGAATGAGCCCGGGCCGTGGGTCCCCGAACCCCCGGCCGACAGGAAACCTATCATCACCGCTGTCGGTGTCAAGACGAAACCCACTCGTCGACTCGCCCGCCGGGGCGGACGGTCGCCTGCGTTGAAGATGACGGCAGGAAGGTGATATGATGGCCGCCACGGTCAGGCAGGCACTGCGGGAGCGAGTTTCGCCATCACGGATAGGGGGACGTCATGAGCTTCGAGGTTTCCGAGACACTGGCGATGCATGGCGGGCCGAAAGCCAAGCGCGCGCCGTTCCCGAAGGGCAAGCGCCACGGGGATCTGGAGAAGAAGTACCTCAACGAGGTCATCGATTCCGACATGCTCTTCTTCTACATGGGCACCAAGGTGCGCGCCCTCGAGAAGCGGTTCGCGGAGATGTACGGGATGAAGCACTGCATTGCGTGCAGCAGCGGGACGGCGGCGGTGCACATGGCCGTGGCGGCGCTCGAGTTGCCGGTCGGCAGCGAGGTGATCACCTCGGCGATCACCGACATGGGATCGCTGACGGGTATTCTCTACCAGGGCCTGGTGCCCGTCTTCGCGGACATCGACCCGGATACGCTCAACATGACCCCGGCCACGGTCCGGCAGCGGCTCACCGACAAGACGAAGGCCATCGTCGTCGTCCACCACAGCGGCCTGGCGGCGGACATGGATGGCTTCTTGGCCCTGGGCCGGGAAACGGGTATCCCCATCGTGGAGGACTGCGCGCAAGCCTATTGCTGCTACTACCACGGCAAGCTGGGCGGGACCATGGGCGCCATCAACTCCTTCTCACTGAACCACTTCAAGCACATCACCTGCGGGTCGGGGGGGATGATCCTCACCAACGACGATCGGCTGCGGTATCACGCCTCGATCTTCCTGGACAAGTGCTACCAGCGGGACGAAGGGATCCGGAACCCCTTCTTCCTGGCCCCCAACTACCAGATGACCGAACTGCAGGGGGCGGTGGCCTTGGCCCAAGTGGAGAACGTCGAGTCCATCGTCGCGGGGCGGAATCGGCTCGGCGTGCAACTGGACAATCACCTCGCAGGTTTTCCCGGCGTGTCGCCGCAGGCGACGCCGGCGGGTTGCCGGCACGGCTATTTCCTGTATCTGTTCAAACTGGACCCGCGGGTGCTCCGCTGCACCACGCAGGAGTTTGCGGACGCGCTGAACGCCGAGGGGATCCCGAGCAAGGCGCACTTGATCACGGGCGGCATGCCCGTGTACCTGTACCGCATCTTCCAGAACCGGTCGGCCTTCCCCGGGTCCGAATGGCCCCTGGTGGGTCGGACCTACCGGCGCGGCGACTGCCCCGTCGCCGAGGCGGCCTTCGATCGCTGGATCACCATGAACATCTACGAGCACTACACCGAGACGGATATTGCGGAGATGGCGCACGGGATCGGGAAGGTGGCGTACCACCTGGCAGGCCGCTGAAAACGGCCCATCTGCTGCGTTGGCTTGCTCGGGCGCTCGCTGCGGCGTACGTGGAGTACGCCTCACTCGGCCCTTTGCGCGTCGCCTTGCATCTGGACCGTTTTGAGCGGCCTGCGGGAAAGGGCGTTTTGCGGCCTCTGCGAAAAGTGGATACACAGACAACAGACTTGCAGCGTTGGAGGATTTGATGGCAGAGCATTCGTGGGTTCAGGGGTTCGGGGGTGCGATCACGATCTGCGATCCCGACGGCATCATTCTGGAAATGAACGACAAGTCGGTGCGGGGATACCAGGACCAAGGCGGCGCGGCGCTGATCGGCACCAACATGCTTGACTGCCATCCCGAACCTGCGCGGACGAAGACGCGGGAGTTGCTGGACTCGCGGCGGACGAACGTATATACCATCGAGAAGCGCGGGCAGAAGAAGCTGATTTACCAGGCGCCCTGGTACCAGGACGGCCAGTATCGCGGGTTCATCGAGCTGGCCCTGGAAATCCCCGGGGAGATGCCGCATTTCGTCCGCGAGCCGTAACCGAACGGCAACCGCGGTCCGCGTGGCCCGCTCGGCCTGCGGGCTGCACGACTAACTTCGCATGTGGGAAAGGAGCGCAGCATGAAAGGCAACGACCGGATCATCGCCCGCCTGAATGACCTGCTGGCCGACGAGCTCACCGCCATCAACCAGTACATGGTACAGTCGGAGATGTGCGACAACTGGGGGTATGAGAAGCTGCACAAGGCGATGGAGAAGCGGGCCGTCGATGAGATGAAGCATGCGGAGAAGCTCATCGCCCGCGTTTTGTTCTTGGAAGGGACGCCCATTGTCAGCAAGTTGAACAAGATCAACATCGGCGCCGACGTGGAAGCCCAGCACAAGAACGACTCCAAGTCCGAGCAGGGGGCGATCCAGGCGTACAACGAGAGCATCAACCTGGCCGTCCAGGTCGGGGACAACGGCACGCGCGAACTCCTGGAGCACATCCTGAAGGACGAGGAGGCCCACATCGACTGGCTCGAGGCGCAGCTCGATCAGATCAAGCAAATGGGGATCCAGAACTACCTGGTGGAGCAACTGGGGTGACGGGTGCCAGTCGGCGTGCGGGTCTGCTCGTACGGTGCGAGGTGTGTTCGCGCCGGAGATCCCCGCGGAGATTGAACCCGATGCGGTGATCGGCGGATCGCCGGGGTGGGCCTCGTTGCGGATCCGCGGCCGGCCATCGCGGGACTGTACCTGACCTCATGGAGGTGTCCATGGCTCCCGAGAGCAAGGCGCGCTTGGACCGGGATCGGTATTTCATGGGGATCGCGATGGCCGTGCGGGCCCGGGCCAACTGCCGGGGGAATCACGTGGGGGCGATCCTCGTCCTGGACGGCCACGTGGTTTCCACGGGCTACAACGGGACTCCCTCGGACATGGTGAACTGCGAGGATGGCGGCTGCGACCGGTGCGCCAACCGGGAGAAGTACGGCGCGGGCAAGGGCTATGATCTCTGCATCTGCGTCCACGCGGAGCAGAATGCGCTGCTGTCGGCGGCCCGGTTCGGTATCCCGGTCCAGGGGGCGATCCTGTACACGACCATGCGCCCCTGCTTCGGCTGCACCAAGGAGCTCTTGCAGGCCAAGGTGAAATCCGTGTTCTACCTGCACGACTGGAAACACCCGGACACGGATGTGTGGCACGAGTACGAAAAACTGCAGCAGCGGTTCCAGGGCGGGATTCGCAAGCTGGAGATGGAGGACCCCGACAAGGACTGGGCAGTGGGGTCCAAGGCCAAGCCCCCCGAGGAGAGCGGCCACTCGATCCCGGGGAACTGAGAGAGAGTCGGCGGGGATCGTCCGCCAGCGAGCGTTCTCCATATCGGTCGTGCACCACGGGTTCGAGTCGCCGGTCGAATACCACTCATGGATACGTGGCTCGGGACCCCTCTGGCAGGCAGCCAACTGTCGACTGGTCGGGGGATTATGCCGTGGGGATCTTCCGAAATGCGTCGCAATACGCATTTACCGAGGAAATCCCTTGGGCTGCGTCGGCGGCTGGAACAAAGGCCGCAGAAAAACTGTTGCGCGCCAGCGTCGCAATGTCTTCCATGGACAACCCTAAGCTACGCTGGCATCGGAGCAAATTCTCGCTGATATACCCGCCGAAGTAGGCCGGGTCATCGGAGTTGATTGTTACACACAAGCCCGCGGCAAGCATGGCCCGCAGCGGGTGCGCCTCGAGTGCGGGCGAGACGTGCAGCGTCAGGCTGGAGGACCTCCTGGGCGCCCCCGTGGACCTGGTCCTGGCTGACTGCGTCAAACCGCGCCTGCAGCCGATCATCGCGCAGGAAGTCGTCTATGCCTAGAGACCACCGCCTCTACCTGCGACCGTTAGCCCCGCCCAAAGACGTCCCCAAGCAAGTAAGCATCGGCCGGCCATGAGGTAAATCCCCGAGTCGAATTCCGTGCGCCCTCCTCATGCGCCACTCGTCGGCCCAGCGCAGCCCGCGGCGAGCCTCACAGAACCCTCATTGGAGATATGAGGCAGACGGTCGCTCCCGAAATGCGTTTCCACTTTCGTCACCTTCCGCGCCGGCCGAAAACGACACCGGGGCGTCCCATGCGAGGATCTTTAGAGCCACTCTCCTGTGTTGTCCGATGGCGTCGGGACGGATGGCGCGGGCCGAAAGGGCGTACATTTCCTCCTCGAATTTTGGACCCGGCCGTTTCCCGCGTCCAGGCCCAGCGATCTGCCCAGGGCGTTGCGTTGATACCCCGGAGCCCATTCGGTAGGCTTGGCGCGGATGAGACGTGGGGCATGAAGGAGAGGATGAGCAAGGTTAAGGATCTCGAACGCCAGATCAAGGGACTGTCCGCCGACGAGCTGGCCACCCTCCGGCAGTGGTTCGCCGCCTTTGACGCCGAGGCCTGGGACCGGGACTTTGAGGCGGACGTGACGGCGGGTAAGCTGGAGTGGCTGGCCGCGCAGGCGCTCCGGGATCACGCAGCGGAACGCTCTACGCCCCTGTGACGCACCACGCCTCGCCCGCCTTCTGGGCCTGCTACCGGACCCTCCCGGCCTTCGGTCGAGGCTATCCGATGGTTTCCCTGAGCACGCGGAGGGTGTTCTCGCCCAGGACTTTGCGGATGTCGCTTTCACTGTATCCGCGCCGGATCAGCCCCTCGACGATTCGCGGAACCTCGGTCGCATCCTTCAGCAGGGTGCCTCCGCCGTCGAAGTCGGAGCCAAGCCCCACGGTGTCGATCCCAACCAACGAGGCGACGTGGTCGACGTGATCGAGCAGGCGTTCGAGCGTCGGGGCCTGCTCGTCCACGAAGAATGGGACGTAGCTCAGGCCGATGACCCCGCGATTCTCCGCCAAGGCCTTCAGCTGGTCGTCGGCCAGATTGCGGAAATGACCGCACAGCGCCTTGGCGTTGCCATGCGAGAAGATCACGGGCTTCGTGGTGACCTCCAGCGCGTCAAAGAAGCCGGCGGGGCTGATGTGCGCAAGGTCTACCAACATGCCCAGCCGGTTCATCTCCCGAACCAGGTCCCTCCCGAAGTGGGTGAGGCCGACGCCCTCGCGGGGTTCGAGGCACCCGTCTGCCGCGCAGCTGCTCACATTGTGCGTGAACCCGATCGATCGCACCCCCAGTTCGTAGAGCATCCGGAGGACGTGGAGGCTGCCCTCGGTGCAATCGGCGTGCTCGATCGCGAGGACGATCCCGACTTTGCCGGCCGCCTTGGCGTCGAAGAGGTCGCTCGTGCGACGCACGATCACCGCGGGCGCTCGGCATTGATCCAGGTCGTTCCGTAGATAACCGAGGCCATCCAACGCGTACCCGAGATGGTTCTTGAGGGCCAGCGTCACGTCGATTGCGAAGAATCCGGCGTCGATGCCCGCCTCCCGCATCTTCGGGAGGTTGATCTGAATACTGTCGGCGCCGGGGCGCGGCTCCTCCGGCCCGCGCAAGAAAGCGATCACGCCGGAGCTGCGCTCGGCCGCCCCCGCCGGTCCCACTTCTAGGCTGTAATTCCCGCGTCGGATGTGGGCTACAATGGTGTCATTGTGGGAGTCGATAACCAGCGCTTTCCGGTGCAGTTCTCGGTAGTCCATGCTCTATCCTTTCGGGAGCCGGATCGATTATTGCGCGCGCTGATGCGCCTCCAGGCGCCGCGCCACGGACATGGGATCGAGCCAGTCGCGGATCCCATCACCGATGAGATTCAGCCCGAGGATGGTGATCGAGAGCGCCAACCCGGGTAAGAGCATCATGTACGGGGCATCGCGAACGTACACCCTGGCCTCGCCGAGGATGTTCCCCCAACTGGGGATATACGGCGGGGCGCCCACGCCGAGGAACGAGAGGGAGGCCTCACCCAGCACCGCGAGGCCGAAGATGAACGTCGCCTGCACGATCAGGGGGGAGACGCAGTTCGGCAGGATGTGTCGGAGAAGGATGCGGATGTCGCTCATCCCGAGGGCACGGCCGGCTTCGATGTACTGTGTGTGCACGATGGTGAACACCACGCTGCGGACCAGCCGGGTCACCCGCGGGATCTGTACGATGCCCAAGGCGATGATCACGTTCTGTAGTCGGGGGCCGATCGCCGCCATGATGGCGACGGCCAAGACGATCCCCGGGAACGCCATCAGGCTGTCCATGGCCCCCATCAGCACCGTGTCGAGGCGTCGATAGAACCCGGCGAGGAGTCCGCCTATGGTGCCGAGCAGGCAGCTCATCAGCACGACGGACGACCCGATGAGGAGCGAGTTTCGCGCGCCATAAACCGTGCGGCTGAAGAGATCGCGACCGAAGTTGTCCGTGCCGAACAGGTGCACCGAGTTCGGGCGGATGAACTGGATCTCCGGCCGCACGAGGTTCGGGTCGAACGGCGTGATGATGGGCGCGAGCGCGGTCACCGCCAGGACGGCCAAGAGGAGCGCGCCCCCGATCATAATGGACCAGCGCTGGAGCGCGCCCGCGTACCAGGGGCGGCGCGGCACGTCGGCGTTGGCTGCCTGCAACGGTTTCGTCGGTCCCTCGGGCACGGCGGTCGGCTGCTCCATGCGCTTCGGCCTTACCTCGCCGGGGATGTGGACCGGCTGATCCGCGGGTCGAGTACCCCGTACAGGATGTCCACGCAGAGATTGATGAACACATACGCGCCAGCGATCAGCAGCACGATCCCTTGCACCAGCGCGTAATCCCGGCGCAAGACCGCCTGGATCAGCAGCCGCCCCACTCCAGGAATGTTGAAGACGGTCTCGGTGACCAGCGCACCGCCCATGAGTCCGGCGAACATCAGACCCACGATCGTCAGCAGGGGGATCAGGGCGTTGCGCAGGGCGTGCCGGAGCACGACGCGGCGCTCGGACACCCCGATGGAACGCGCGGTCCGGACGTAGTGCTCCTTGAGCACCCCGAGCATCATCGACCGGGTCATGCGGGCCAGCAGCGCGGCGTCGTAGAACCCCAACGTGACGGCCGGAAGCACGAGGTAGCGCACGTTCTCCCAGAGGCCCTCGCTCAGCGGCTTGTAGCCGGCGACCGGCAGCAGGCCCAGGATGACGGCAAAGACCAGGATCAGGTTGAGGCCGATCCAAAAGGTGGGCATGGATATCCCGGCGAGGGAGACCAACATGGCCGCGATGTCCGCCCACGATCCCTGCCGCACCGCGGCCGCGATGCCGAGGCTCAGGCCCAACATCACCGCAATGATGAGCGACAAGAACGTCAGCATGAGCGTCGGCTCCGCCCGCTCCCAGATGGCCTGGGTGACGGGACGACGCAAGAAGATCGATTCGCCCAAGTCTCCGCGGAGCACGTGGCTGAACCAGACCGCCCACTGCACGGGGAGGGGTTTGTCGAGCCCAAGGTCCCGCCGGAGCTCGGCCGCCCGCTCCGGCGTCGCCTCGGGTCCCAGCAGGATGTCGGTTGGATCCCCGGGCGTCAGGCGGAGCAGCAAAAACACCGCCGTGGCCACCAGCACCATGACCGGGATCGCCTGCAAGAAGCGTCGCGCAATGTAGGCGTACACCGACTCTCGCCTCCGGGACCGTGCGGGGTGGTCGCGCTTGGGCGCCGAGGGGTTGGCCCCCCGGCGCCCGGCGTCGCTCGCTTCGGCTCCGACGCTACTCCAGCCAGACGTTGAAGAAGAAGGGTCGCAGCATGCTGGCGTAGCCCTTCAGGCCTTTCCGCGCCCCGTGGAGGATGAAGTACTCCCCGGTCTTGACGAGGGCCGCGTCCTCGTAGACCAGCCGCTGCAGGTCCTCGACCAGTCCGTAGGCCTTCTTCGGGTCCGCCTCGGACAGGATGGCGTCCACGAGTGTGTCTTTCTTCTCGTTCTCCCACCAGCCGGGCCACCGGGCGTTGAGGAACACATGCATGACCGGGTGAAGCTGGGCCGGGTGGCCGGTGATGAACGCATTCCACAGCTCCGGCTTCTCCCGGCGCGCCCTGAGCGTCGCGCTGTCCATCACCTGGAGGTCCACGGTCATCCCGGCCGCCTCCAGCTGGCCCTTGAACGTGAGGGCGAGGTCGTAGTTGGCCTGGGACTCCTTGTTCGTCATCCAGACGACCGGCGCACCCTGGTACCCAGCCTCCTTCAGCAGAGCTTTAGCTTCGTCCAGGTTTGGCCGGTTAAACAGCTCCTTGCCGACATCGGAGTACAGGGCGGTCTCGCGGCTGGTGATCCCGGGGTCGAGGCGGTAGAATTCGGGTGACCGGAAGGCGGCGCGGTTAGCCGGTTCGAGGTTGGCGATCTTCTGGATCGCCCGGCGCATCTTGAGGTCGGTGAACATCCCCTGCTTCTTGTTCAGGTGGATGGCCAGCCACTCGTACGGCTTGGTGAGGTGCAGCGCGAGGTTCGGGTCCGTCTTGAGGCGCTCATACGAGCTCCAGCTCAGAATGCCCGCGAAGTCGTACTCGCCAGTGGTCAGCCCGTCAGCCCGCACGGCGGCCTCATTGGCGACCAGCCACCGGACCTCGTCAAAGTAGGCCGTCTTGCGCCCGGCCATGCCGTCCGACTCGTCGGTCCGCGCAGCGTAGTTGTCGAAGCGCACCGCGCGAATGTGCCGGTCCGGGAGATGCTCCACGAATTTAAAGGGGCCCGTCCCGACCAGATCCTTCATCGCCTGCTTGCCCGCGGCGTTGGCAACCTCTTCTGGCACGATGGTCGAGTCGGGCAGCGAAAGGTACGTGGGGAACAGGCCTGTGGCCTTGTTGAAGGCGACGGCGATGGTGTACTTATCCTTGGCCCTGATCTCGTCGATGCGTTTTGCCACCATGCTGCCGTTCGCGCCAATCGCCTGCCACCGTTTCAGCGAAGCGAGCACGTCGGCCGAGGTCATCTCTTTGCCGTTGTGGAAGGTCACCCCCTTGCGGAGCCCGATGGTGACCAACTTTCCGTCCCGGCTCGTCTCGTAGCTCGCCGCGAGCATCGGCTTGGGGCTGTACTTGGCGCTGTCGGCGAACAGCCCCTCGAAGAAGTTGCAGACGACGTCGAGCGTCTGGTAGCGCGTGGTGAACACGGGGTCCAAGACGCCAGGTTCGGACCAGAAGCCGACCTTCAGGGTCCCGCCTTTCTTGGGAGGGCCCGCAGAGGCCGCCGCCGCGTGGGCTGCCTGGAGGGGGCCGCCTGCCGCAATCAGGGACGCGAGGGTGGTCCCGCCGAGGAAGACGCCTGCCGCCTCGACGAACTCGCGTCGGCTCAGAATCCCGGACCGGAACCGCTCCGTCAGACCGCGCAACCTGCTGTCGATCGCATCGCGCCCGTTCATAGCGTCCTCCTCCCTCCAACGGTGAAATGGTATACCGTGAAGCGATTGTGGAAGGGTTGATATCATACTGTATGGACCGCGTCCAGCCCGTGAATGCGGTTGGCGTCGCGGTGAGGACGGAAGGTGGGTGATGAGCCTAACCCGCATTATTCGCGAACGCCGCTCGCGAACAATGAGGGTTAAATAGAAACCCGTGTGGTCGGGGGTCCGGAACGGATCAGACGTCGCCGGTGCATGGTGACACCGCACCCATACTGGCGGATGGGTACCCGGTCCGCCCGCCACCAGGTATCTTCCCGCGCAGGCGAGAATAGCTGCTCGTCAGGTAAGCCCGGATTTTTCACGAATCCTTCGTGAATGATCCGGACTAGACGGTCAGGACGTCGCTTCGCAGTAAGAGGTCGCTGATGATGGGCATGGTCGCGACTTCTCCCGCCCGGAGGGACCCTTGCAGCCCGAAATGCTCGACGCAGGTCTTGCAGACGAGGATCTCGACCCCGATCCCCTCCAGGTCCTGGAGGACACCCACCGTCGGCGAATCGGCGGCGAGGAGCTTGACGCCGGCATTCCAGCACACGATCTTGTCGGGGCGGAGGGGGTTCGCCACCAGGGACTTCAGGAAATTCGCAAGGATCGTTCTTCCGAGCTCGTCATCCCCGCGTCCCATTCCCTCGCTTCCCAACACCAGGACACGCCCTCGAACCGGCTGCGCCATGTTTTCCCCTTCGCGGGCTTCAATCGGCCCGTTAGCACACACGCGCCTTCCCTCAGGCTGCTCAAAAAGGTCCAGATGCAAGACGGCGCCCGATGCGGGACGCGAGAGGTACTGGATCAATACGTCGCAGCGTCACGCGAGGGCGACAACGCCGCAGATGGACCTTTTTGAGCAGCCTGTTAAACGAGCTCGATGGCGACCTCAGGGATGACCTCGCCGATTTCCCAGACGGCCTCGCCCTTCGCAGCGAAGCGCCCGACGAGGTCTGGGGCCACCTCCGCCGGAGCGGAGAACAGGAGGCCGCCCGAGGTCTCGGAGTCGAAAAGCAGGTCCACCAGGACGGCGGGTACCGTGGGAGCAATCCGCAACGCCAGCTCCCCCCGCCCGGCCAGGCTGGTCAGGAACTTCCGGTTCCGGCCGAGCCCGCCGGCGAACAGGCCCTGTTCGGCGTATTGCACCGCCCCCGCAAGGAGCGGGACCGCCTCGGCGCGGACGCGGAATCCGCACGCACTGGCCCGGATCATCTCGCTCCCATGGCCGAGGAAACCGAAGCCGGTGATGTCGGTGCAACCGCGGATCTCCAAATCCGACAGGACCTCCGCGGCGCCCCGGTTCAGGCGGGTCATGCTCTGGATGGCTGCGTCCATGTGGACCGATGTGACGCACGCCCCCTTGCCGGCGGTCGCGATGACGCCGGTCCCCAGCGGCTTGCTGAGAAACAGCTTGTGGCCAGGGCGAAGCCCGCCTTTGATCATCACGCGATCCGGATGGACCAGGCCGGTCACGGCCAGGCCGTACTTGGGCTCCCGGTCCACCACCGTGTGCCCGCCGGCGATGACCGCGCCTGCTTCCGCCACCTTGTCGGCGCCGCCCTGGAAGATCCGCGCGATTGCCTCGTGGGGGAATTCCTTGGGGAAGCCAGCCACATTCAGCGCCAGCAGCACTCGGCCCCCCATGGCGTAGACGTCGCTCATCGAGTTGGCGGCGGCCACCAGCCCGTAGACGTATGGGTCGTCCACGATGGGCGGGAAGAAGTCCACGGTCTGGATGATCGCCTGCTGGTCGTTCAGCCGGTACACGGCGGCGTCATCGCTCCGATCCAACCCCACCAGAAGGTCGGGGTGCCGGTGCGTGTCGAGGTGTTGCAAGATGTCGTGTAGGTCCGCCGGACCCAGTTTGGACGCTCAGCCGGCGCAGGCGGCATACTCCGTCAGCCGGAGGGGGGAGCCGCCGGCCGCCGGTGGGGTGTCGATCGTGCTCATGGGGATCTCCATTCGTGTCCTCGCACAGGGTCTTCTCGCCGGCACTCGGTGTGCCGGAAAGTCTCTTTTCGTGTCACGGATATCACAGTATAGCCGATGAGACAAATAGATTCAGCCGATGCAGAACACGCCGAGGGCGCGGGCGGGCCGCCTATCCGGGGAGTTCCACGGTGGCGGCGATGGGTGCGGGTGCGCCGCGCCGCTCCAGCAGCAGCCTGACGGCGCGCTGCGAGCGTGCGAGAGCCTGCGCGAACCCTTCCAGGTCGCGCACCGGCTGGTCGTTGAGCGTGAGGATGGCGTCCAGCGGCCGGAGGCCGGCCCGCGCGGCAGGCGAATCCGTCTCCACGAAGGCGATCACGATCCTCGCGGCGGCGGGCGGCTGCCCGACGGTTTCGTCGCTGAGCTCGCGAACCGAAAATCCGAACCGTTCGCCGGCGAGCTGAGCCCGCGCCGGGAGCGGCATGGGGCCGACCACGACGGGCAGCGTGAGGCGGGCGGCGTCTCGCAAGACGGTCAGCGACAGCCTGCCGCCGATGGGCCTGGATCGAATCAATCGCTGAAGTTGCCGCACATCCCAGATGGGCTGGGTATCCACCTGGACGATGACGTCGCCTCGCGCGAGGCGGGCCGACTCGGCCGGGCCGCCCTTGAGGACCTCGACGACCTGCACGCCGTTGCCTGTCGCCGGCCCAAAGGCCGACGCCAGCCGGTCCGCCAACTCCTCGCCCACCTCGGCGATCGAGATGCCGAGCCAGCCCATTTCGGGCAGGCTGTCGGCGAAGGCCGACGCCGGCAGCAGGCAGACGAGACACGCCAGGAGCAGTTGCCCTGCCGAGCGCACACGGCTCACAGACCCACCAGATCCTTGATCGCGACGTCGAGGCCGCACACCTCGCAATAGACGCTGCCCACCGACGTCTCCGTGACCTCGAATTGCTGCATGAAGCAGTAGGGGCAAAAGCGCTTGTCGGTCCCCTGGGTTTCCTCTGGTGTCATGATGCGGCCTCCTTTCCGGACCCCGAATTCCAGGGTAACCGAGATGCGGCGTCACGTCAATCGCCGCGGGCGCGGCGACAGCGTCCGGTCGGAACTGACAGTCTTTGGCCCGGGCGACCTTCAGGCGGCTCACGGCGAGCCCGACCGCTGGAAGACAGTCGCCGCACGTCTTTCCGTCGGCGCGCGCTCCGGCTCTGCGTTGACAGCTATTTGGGCCTATGCTATGGTGCCTTTGACCCTTCGTGATGTCCGAAAACCGGCAGGAGACTCCCAGAAAGGAGCGCGTCAGGACTCGGTCCTGGCATTCTGTTTATGGCGCGACGGATCCGCGGACCGCAACGGTGGTGTGCGCGGTTAGGGGCCCTAGCCGTGGCTGCTGCGCTACTGCCCTTGCCTGTCAGCCCGGTGGAGGCGGGGGCGCTGGAGCGGGCGATGCTGGGGAAGTCCGCGATCGTGGACCTGACCCACCCCGTAGAGAGCGGCTCGAGTGGCCCCGAGCGACAGCGGGAGGCCTCTGGCGAGGGGAACCGACAGGACCAGACCGGGCGCGCCGCCGCCGAGAGGAATTTCGAGACCAGGCTGCATGCGCCGGGAGCGCCCCGACAGGGCAAACGCACAGTGGCGCAGATTCCCTTCCGGGAGCTTCTGGTTCCGGTTGTGGTCGTGGATGTCGCGCAGCAGGTTCTCCAGGTGGCGGACTATCAGGCGACCGCAGAGGACCTGCGCGCGTGGGAGCGGAGGAACGGCCGCATCCCAAAACAGAGCGCGGTGCTGTTGCGAACCGGGTGGGCGCAGCGCTGGTCGGATGCCGTCCGGTACGCCAACCACGACCCGCAGGGTATTCCGCGGGTGCCGGGGTTTTCGGCGGCCGCTCTGGTGTTCCTCGAGGAACGCCAGGTCCGCGGTCTGGGATTGGACGCCTACCTGCCCGGCGGTGCGGCACCGGGGGACCCGGGATTGCTGGTCGTACCATCCGGTGTCTGGCGGCTCGAGAATTTGGCCAACCTGGACCGGCTGCCGGTCAAGGGTGCCAAGTTGATCATCGCTCCCCTCCGACTGGAGGCGGCCTCGGCTCCGGTGCGCGTGATTGCTCTCCTTCCATGAGGCGCCGGCGCGCGGCCTCGGCGGTGCATTCGTGCGTGATCCGTTAAGCCGCATCGCTCGCATTCCGACCGCCGTCCTGTCGGACGCCCTGGGTCGGCTCGGGACGATGGCGTCCGCCATCAAACCGATGACGCCGACCGCGCGTCTGATCGGCGTGGCCCGCACCGTTCGCTGCTTTCCGGGGGACTACCTCACGCTGCTCCGCGCGCTGGCGGAGGCGCGGGAGGGGGAAGTCCTAGTCGTGGACGGGAGCGGTATGATGGAGGCGGCGCTGCTGGGAAAGCTCATGGCCATCGAGGCGCGCCGCAAGGGGGTCCACGGTTTTGTGGTGGACGGGGCGGTGCGGGACCTCGTGGGGCTCGAGGCGGTCGGCATCCCCGTCTTCGCCCGGGCCGCCACACCCCGGATCGGCACGGCCGAGCGCCTTCTTGAGACGCAGGTCCCGATCATCTGCGGGGGCGCGTCGGTGCAACCCGGCGACATCGTGCACGGAGACGAGGACGGTGTGGTGGTCTTCGCCGCCCAGCGCGTGCGCGAGGTCACGTCTCGGGCACTGGAGGTGAAGCGGCACGAAGCCGACGTCGAGCGACGGTTGCGGCGGGGGCGGCCGCTGGCCGAAGTCATGCGATTGTTCGACCGGTTGAGCGAACTTCGGAAGCGGGAGTGAAGAACACGCCCGGCCATTCCGTCGCGGCCGGGCCGCCCATCACATTCTCTGGGGAGAAAGGGGTGGTCTGAGATGAACGGGCTTGCCGTGGGTTCGCTGGTCACGCTCGCTGCGATGAGCGTCGTGTGGACCATCGTGCTGGTCGCCGTGGCCCTGGAAATCCGCCGCGCCTCCTGGCGATTGCAGGAGTTCGTGCGGTCTCTCGAGCTGGAACTGAAACCGACGGTGCAGGAGGCGCGGGAAGCGATCCGAACTCTGCAGCGTGCGGCGCAAGGGGCGGCGGACACCACGGAGCGGGTGCGGGGGGCCGTGCTCAGGCTCGAGCGTGTCGGCGAGGGGGTGTGTGCCGCCACCGGGACGATCCGGGGGCTGATGGGGTCGCGACTCGTCCCGGCTTTCAGCTTGCTGGCCGGCGTGCGGGCCGGGACGAAGACCCTGTGGAAGCTGTATCGAGCAAGGAGGGAGGCGTCATGAGCGAGGAACGTGGCTGTTCGGGGTCGGCAGTTGCTTTGGGGTTCATTGTGGGCGGCGTTCTCGGCGCCGGTCTGGCCCTTCTGTTCGCGCCGGAATCCGGCCGCCGAACGCGCGAGCGGTTGCGCGATCTGGCAGCCGACCTGCGCGATAAAACCATTGACCTCACCGAGGAGCTTCGGGATAAGACCGAGGATGCCCTCGAGCGCAGCAAGGAGACCATCGAGGAGAAGCGGTCGATTCTTTCAGCAGCGGTCCAAGCCGGAAAAGAGGCCCTCCAGCGCGAGCGCGAGCGCCTCTCCGCGCGCTGAGATCCGAAGGGAATCCACAGAATTCGCAGATCGTTCCGGGGCACCGCCCCTGCGAGATCTGCAGCAGGGGCGCTTTGCGGGAGTCTGTGCGCCCCCCGGAGCACGGAGATAGCCATGAAGACGATCGTGCTGGAAAAGCCGGGAAGCTTCCTGTTGACGGAACGACCCCGTCCGGACGACCCAGCGCCCGGCCAGGCGCTGGTCCGCATCCATCGGGTGGGGGTCTGCGGCAGCGACCTCCATGCCTTCAAGGGGAACCAGCCCTTCTTCACGTATCCGCGGGTCGTGGGACACGAACTGGGGGTCGAGATCGTGGCCGTCGGACCGAACGAGAAGGGCCTGGCCGTCGGCGACCACTGCGCGGTCGAGCCGTACCTGCACTGCGGGCGGTGCATTGCCTGCCGCCGCGGGAAGACCAACTGCTGCGTCTCGTTGCAGGTGTTGGGCGTCCATACCGACGGGGGCATGTGCGAGTTCATCGCTGTGCCCGTCGGCAAGCTGCACCGGTCGCGCACGCTTTCGCCGGACCAGCTGGCCTTGGTGGAGATGCTCACGATCGGGGCGCACGCCGTCCGGCGCGCGCAGCTGGAGCCGGGGGAGAACGCCTTGGTCATCGGCGCCGGCCCCATCGGGCTCGCCACCACGACGTTTGCGCAGCTGGCCGGGGCGCGGGTCAGCGTCCTGGAGATCAGCGATTGGCGGCGGGAATTCTGCCGTGCCCACCTGGACGTCGAGCGGTGCTTGGACGGACGCGGGGAGACCGGAAAGCAACTGGAAGCAATGCTTGGCGGCGACCTGCCGACGACCGTCTTCGACGCCACCGGCAGCCCCCAATCCATGATGCAGGCGGTCCAGTACGTAGCCAACGGCGGCAAACTGGTGTACGTGTCCTTGGTCCAGGCGGATATCACCTTTACCGATTCGGAGCTCCACCGGCGCGAGCTGACGCTGATCCGCAGCCGGAATGCGACGTCCGCGGATTTCACCTGGGCCATGCAGATGGTGGAGGATGGCCGGATCGACTTGGCGCCGTGGATCACCCATCGCGCTCCCGCCGACAAGATGCTGGCCGAGTTCCCGGGCTGGCTGAACCCGGATCGAGGGGTGGTCAAGGCGGTGGTGGAGTTCTAACAGGCCGCTGAAAACGGCCCATCTGCGGGGACCCATCTTGCGGACGGGTACCCCGCCCGCTCGGGCACTCGCTGCGGCGTACCTGAAGTACGCCTCACTCAGCCCCGGGTACCCATCCAGAGGATGGGTGACGCCGCCTGGCATCTGGACCTTTTTGAGCGGCCTGGCCGAGAAGCGGTTTTTCGGCAGCCTGCATTCCCGACGAGAAGGATCACGCATGGCGAGTCCCGGCGCGCGGAGGAGTATCGATCTGGGCACGGACGACCTGCTCTTCGAGACCGGGCCCGTCGCCTGGCTGACGTTCAACCGGCCTCAGGCGCGCAATGCCATGACGTGGGCGATGTACGACGGGTTGCACGCCGCGTGCGAACACGTGGACGCCGACGAGGCGGTGCGCGCCTTCGTACTCCGCGGCGCGGGCGATCGCGCCTTCGTGGCGGGTACCGACATCTCGCAGTTCCAGGCGTTCAAGACCGCCGAGGATGCGCTGCACTACGAGCGCAGCGTCAACCGATACGTGAGCCGGCTGGAGGCCGTCCAAAAACCGACCATCGCGATGATTCGCGGGTACTGCGTGGGCGGCGGAGCGGCCATCGCCGTCGCCTGCGATCTTCGCATCGCCGCTCACGACGCGAAGTTCGGCGTGCCGATCGCCCGCACGCTGGGAAACACGCTGTCGGCACAGAACCTGTCGCGACTGGTCGCGCTGATCGGGCCGGCCCGAACCACGGAGCTCCTCTTCACCGCGCGTTTCATCGACGCCGCGGAGGGGAAAGCGATCGGCCTATTCAGCGAGGCGGTCGGGGCGGAGGCGCTCGAGTCGCGCACGGAAGAACTCGCGCAGCTCATTGCCGGCCACGCCCCGCTCACGCTGCGCTCCGTCAAGGAGAGCGTGCGGCGCCTGCTGATGCATGGGCGCATCGACGAGCCGGCCGACCTGTACCTGATGTGCTACCTGAGCGAAGATTTCAGGGAAGGCGTGTCGGCGTTCTTGGAGAAGCGCACGCCGCAGTGGAAGGGGCGGTAGGTCCGAGAGTTCAGGCCCAGGCGTCGGCAGCAAATGCGAGGGGCGGGTGTGTGATCACCCGCCCCTCGCCCTTTTCCTGGGGCACACACGCCGTGTCGGCGCGCCTCAGCAGACGTCCTTGATGGCGAACTCCAGCCCGAGCTCGGTGAGTTTCTCCTTGGTCGGGTTTCCCGTCTTCTTGTCCCAGCCGCGGTAGTCGAAGTACTGATCCTTCAGCCCCTCCAGCGTCTCCTTGGAGATCAGCGTCCCCTTCATCGGTCCTTCCGGGACCGGCTCCTCCATGAACCGAATCGGCAGCGTATCGTCGTCGCGCGTGAAGCCTTCGCGGGCCGCGAAGCAGCGAATCATGTTCCACTGACGTTCGGCGATCTTCCGGGCCTGGTCGTAGTCGAGGTTCCACCCCGTGACGGCGTTCAGCGCCTCGATGAGATTTTCGCTGACCTTCGCGGGGCCCCAGATGGGCTCGGCCAGGTGGCAGACGACCGCCGAGTCGGCCAGGATCAGCCAGTGGTTGACCTCGGACGCCATCGCTCCCTTGCCTTCGAGCACCTTGCGGTCCACCAGCCCCGCTCTTCTCCAGTGTGGGCCGGATGTCGTGGTGGCTCCCACCCCGCGGCCCGGTGGCATAGCCGACGGCCGTGCCGGGGAACGGCCGGCAGGTGTGGCCCGGCCAGTCCACCCCCTTGTTGGAGATGACAAAGCGCTCGCGAACCCTTGCCGACGATCTTGGCGGCCTCCCGGGTGCCCTTGGCCAGCAGCGCGCCGAGGCCCTCCCGCTTGCCGATCATCTCGGTCAGCTGCGATCATGGCGTCGGCGTTCCCCCAGCTGAGGTCGAGGCCGCCCGTGTCCTCCTTGGTGAAGATCCCCTTCTCGTAGCACTCCATGGCCCAGGCCACGCTCATGGAGGCGCTGGATCAGATCGATCCCGTACTCGTCGCAGACCTCGTCGGCCTTGCAGAGGGCCTCGATGTCGTCCACCCCGCAGATGCTGCCGAAGCCGTAGACCGTCTCGTAGTCCGGGCCGTTGATGATCGACTTGTAGCGGCCGGAGGGGACGACGCTGTACTTGGTGCAGTTGATGGAGCAGGCGAAGCAGGCGCGATGCCCCTTGACGACCTTCTCCTTCATGGTCTCGCCGCTGATCCCCTCTGACCCGGCGAAGACCTCGGTCTGCCAGTTGCGGGTGGGCAGGATGCCGCCGGCGTTCATGCTGAGCACGTTGCGGGGCGTGCCGTACTCGGAGAGACCCTTGACCGCCGGGTTGGTGGCGACCAGCTCGTTGAGGCGCTGCGTGGTGTTGTAGACCCGGAGCATGTTGGGGACGTTGACGCTGCCCGTGCCCCGCACCGCGATGGCCTTCAGGTTCTTCGACCCCATCACCGCGCCCATGCCGCCGCGCCCCGCGGCCCGGATGTCGAGCAGGATCATGGCGTAGGAGTACCAGGTTCTCGCCGGCCTCGCCGATCGTGGCGATGTGGATCTCGTCGTCGCCGATCTCCTGGCGAATGATCTCCTGCGCCTTGAAGGGGTCCTTCCCCCAGAGGTGGGAGGCGTCGCGGATCTCGACCTTGCCGTCGTCGATCCAGAGGTACACCGGCTTGTCGGCCTTGCCCTCGACGATCAGTCCGTCATAGCCGGCGAATTTCAACTCGGGCCCCCAGTACCCGCCGAAGATGCTGTGGAAGAAGGAGCCCGTCAGCGGCGACTTGGCGCAGGCCGTGGAGCGGGACGCCGCCGGGATCATGGTCCCGTTGACCGGCCCGGTCATGAAGAACAGCTTGTTCTGCGGCCCGAGGGGGTCGATCTTGGCGGGGATCTCTTCGTAGAGGAGGCGCGCGGAGTAGCCTACGCCGCCAACGAAGTCCCGCACCCAGTCCTCGCGCAGAGGCTCTGTGGTGATCTCTTTCTTGGTCAGGTTCACGCGGAGCAGTCTGGCCCTTGTATCCGCCGTACTTGAATCCGTTCGTCACGATGAACCTCCTCCGATCGGGAAGATGAGGGTCATCTCATCTCCGGTCTTTACGGGCCTGTCTGTATCGAGGGTCGACGAAATCGCCTCCCCGTTCAGGACGAGCAGAAAGGGGGTCATCTCCCCGGTGTCCGGGTCCACCAGCACTTTTTTGAGGGGCTCCCCGTAGGTCTGCAGCAGCGCGTTCAGCGCCGCCTTCACGGTCTCGGGATGGCCCACCTCGAGCGCGACCTCGGTCGCGCCGAAGACGTCCCGGATCACCGAAAAGCCTTTCACCTTGATCGTCGCCACGCTCGTCCCTTAGGAGCCGTTACGAAATAACCTATACATCTCTTTCTATTTCGTTACGGCTCCTTATGCCGTTTCGGAATGTCTCCGCTCAACTTATTCTTTGACAACGGCTCAGCGGCTGACGGTTTCAAGCCAGGCGTGGGCGATGGCCTTCGCCTCCGACACCTTGGGCCGGGGGGGCTTGGCGTCCATCTCTTTCCAGACGATGGCCTGGGGCAGGCAGACGCTGACGCACGCCGGATTCCCGAAGCAGTAGTCGCAGCCTTCGGTCAGGATGGGGACCGGGATTTCCGGGATATCCACGAGCACCACCTTGATCCTGGATGCTCTCGGGTTGAACTGCCCCGTCTTCACGGCGGAGCAGGCAAGTTCGCACAGCTTGCAGCCGGTGCACTTGTCCACGCACACCTCGATGTGCTTTGCCATGGTCAGATCACCTCCTTGTCTTTCGTGAATAAGAACTGCAGGGCGTCCGTCTTCGACTGCTGGATGTGTTCACGCATCACTCGCTCGCACAGATCGGGATCCCGGAGCCGCAATGCCAGCAAAATCTTCCGGTGGCCGTCCACCGTCCGCGCGCCGCCGTCCGGATACTGCAGGGTGTTCTTGCGGTACCGCAGCACGTACTGCCGCATGGTGACCATCTGGTGATAGAGGCGGCGCTTGTCGGTGATCAGATCGTGCAGCGTGTCGTGGAATCGGGTGTTCCACTGAAAGATCTCGTCCAGGCCATGACGTCTCAGCGCCTCTTCCGCCTTCTCGACCGTTTCCTCGAGCTGCGCGAGCACCGTCTCGGTGATGCGCCCGCAGATGAGCCGCAGGGCATAGCCTTCCAGGACGGCTCGGATCTCGAACAGTTCCTCAATATCGTCCTTCGAGTCCTGGGAGGCGACAAACCCTCTCGATGCCAGCGGCTTGATCAGGCCTTCCGACTCCAACTTGTGAAGCGCCTCGCGAATCGGGGTCCGGCTGATCCCCAACTCTTTGGCGAGGTGCTCCTCGGCCAGCCGCTCCCCGGGGTTGAAGCGACCGGAGAGGATGGACGCCTTCAGGTGCTCGTAGGCACGTTCCCTGACAGGAACGGATTCTGCTGGTGTTCTTATGGTCATTTTGTATCCAAGAGGTGGCACCAATTGGTGCCGAACCGCTTATACCTGACCAAGTCTGGCCATGTCAAGGAGAGTTGGATACAATACGGACAAATACGAGCATTCTCTTCCGGGGAGTACATGGGAAAGCCCTCGCGTTCCGGGCCCTACCGGAAAGACGTGGCCCCGCTCTCTCTGGGACGCGGGCGGTGGCGGAGATCACAAGCGGTTTATCGCCGAGACCCCGTCCGCTGGTCAGTCCGGCGGTTAAATAAATATGTCTTCGTGAGCATAAAAACGGGCTGCCTTGACAATCAGGAGCGCCACCCTCTTGTTGGAAGAGAGATTCTGGACACGTGACCGGGTCGTTCGCCTGCGTCCCGGAAACGCGTGGCGTGAATCCGCCGTGTCGGAGGTGCGGTCAGACATGTGAAACATTTCCCCATTCCCGCTTGACAGTGCCGTGCCGCGATTGCTAGCGTGCGGGGCAGGACAGGCGAAACGCGTGCGTTGTCCGACGACGTCCGGTCTCCGCGCTCGATACACCGAAATCTGAGGAGGAAGCCACATGAAGGCGAGTTTTGGAAGACGAAGTCTGCTCTGTGTAACTATGACCATGGTGCTGGCGTTGCTCGTGGGGATGGTGAGCGTAGCGGCCGCAGGAGAGTTCAAGCCGACCAAACCGATTCAGTTCGTGGTTCCCTATGCGCCAGGCGGCGGAAGCGACGTGTTCGCGCGCTCGATCGACAGCATCGTCAAGGCCGAGAAACTCTCGCCGGTCCAGATGCTCATCGTCAATCAGCCCGGAGGCAGCGCGACCATCGGGACGACGAACGTCGCCCAGGCGTCCGGCAACACTCACATGCTCTTGACCTTTATCTCCGGGCAGGTCGCCGGCCCGTTGGTGGTGGGAAAGGGTGCGGCTACTTATCGGGACCTCACCATGATCGCCGGGCTGGCCGCGGACGAGCAGTTGATCGTCGTCAAGGCGGACTCCCCCTTCAAGACGATTCAGGATACGGTGGCGGCCGCGAAGCAGAAACCCGGAGGCGTCACCATCGGGGGGACGGCCACGGGCCAGGAAGACCAGATGACCAATCGCCTCTTCGAAAAGGCGGCGGACATCAAGCTGCGTTACGTTCCCTTTAATAGCGGCGGTGAATGTATCACCGCTTTGCTCGGCGGCCATGTTGACATGATCTGGGCCAACCCGAGTGAGTTCGTGCCGCAGTACGAGGCGAAGCTGGTCCGCCCGCTCGCCGTTGCCAACGACAAACGCCTCGCCCTGCTTCCCGACGTTCCAACCTTCATGGAGTCGGGTAGTAACTTCACCTTCGACTTTTTCCGGGGCATCGCCGCACCGCCCGGCATCCCGGCGGAGACCGCGGCGTTCTACGAGACCATGATGAAGCGCATGAGCGATTCCTCCGGATGGAAGGAGGGGTACCTGAAGAAATACATGCTCAGCCCGACCTGGATGGGGAGCAAGGACTTCTCCCAGTTTGTCGCAAAGAACGAGAAGCTCTTCGGCGACATCCTGAAGGACTTGGGTTTGATCAAGTAACCTCGATTCGGAAAACGAAGCGGGCTCACTCCCCGCGGCAGGCCGCGCGAAGTCCGGTCCTGGCACCGCCTCCTGCGTGGCTCGCCGCGGGGTCTTTTATTGAGAGGAAGAGCGCATGCGGTTCGCAGATCTCCTCGGCGGGGTGATTGTCCTGCTGTTCGGGCTTTCGATTGTCTTTTTCTCTTCGCAGTTCCCATACATGTCGGAGTACGGCCCCGGCCCCGGCCTGTTGCCCCTCTGGTTGGGCGTGGGTCTCGCTGGTCGCGCCATCGCCATCATCCTGAAAGCCCTCAAGACGCCGGACAAGGGCGAGGCCTTTTTCAAGCCCCGTACCCGTATTGGAATTCAAATGTTGGCCATGATCGTGGTGGCCTTCTCCTCTTGCCGCTCCTGGGCTTTCGGTCGGTCTGGCGCTTTCACGGCGGTCTCGATGAGGATCATCGGAAAGCACGGCCTCCTGATGTGCGCCCTCACGTTCGTGGGCGCGGCCATCGGCATTCATTTTGTCTTTGGTCAGTGGCTGAGCATCCCGCTTCCGACGGGGATTGCGGGTTGGTAGATTGATCGAATAGAAAGGGTCTGCACGCATGGATATCCTCCAGAATCTGTACATGGGATTCTCCATCTCCCTGACCCCGACAAACATCCTATACTGCCTTGCCGGGGCTTTCATCGGACAGCTCGTCGGCGTGCTGCCGGGCATCGGGGCGCCGACCGCCGTGGCCCTGCTGCTTCCCATGACGTTCACTTGAACCCCACCTCGGCCATTATCATGTTTGCCGGCATCTACTACGGGGTCGCGTACGGCGGAACGATCACGTCGGTCCTCATCAACATCCCGGGCGAGTCCTCGACGGTCATGACCTGTCTGGACGGGTACCAGATGGCCCTCAAGGGCCGGGCCGGCGCGGCGCTCTCCTCGGCGGCCATCGGGTCCTGGATCGCGGGAACGATCGCCGTCGCCCTGCTGATGTGCTTCGCACCGGCGCTGGCCAACTTCGCCCTCCGCTTCGGGCCGCCCGAATACTTCGGCCTGGCGCTCATGTCCTTCGGTCTGCTCACCGTCTTCGGAGGAGACGAGCCCATCAAGTCCATCGCCGCCACGCTGATGGGCTGTCTTCATCGCGACGATCGGGCTGGACGTGGTGTCCGGGGTGCCCCGGTTCTCCTTCGGCGTTCCCCAACTGCTCGGCGGCGTGGACTTCATCGTGATCATCTGCGGTATCTTCGGCCTGACCGAGATCTTCAACAGTATCGAGAACCCCGACGAGGGGAATCTCATCAAGCAGAAGATGCGACTCAAGGACCTCTTCCTCACGCGAGCGGAGTGGCTGGCATCGCGGTGGGCCATCGTTCGCGGCGGGATCATCGGTTTCTTCGTCGGCTTGATCCCCGCCGGGGGCATCACGACCGCATCATTTCTCGCGTATCTCGCCGAGAAGCGTCTGTCCAAGCATCCGGAGAAGTTCGGCACCGGAGTCATCGAGGGCGTCGCCTGCACCCGAGGCGGCGAACAACGCGGCCTCCATCAGCGGCTTTGCCCCGCTGCTGGCCCTGGGCATCCCAGGATCCCCCACCACGGCCGTCATGCTGGCGGGCTTTCATGATGTGGGGGATTCGCCCGGCCCCCTGCTCTTCCAGAACAACGCCGATCTCGTCTGGGGCCTCATCTCCAGCAAGTTCATCGGCAACCTCATCCTGCTGCTGATGAACATTTTTCTGATCCCCTTCTTCGTCATGATCCTGCGGGTGCCCTACACCATCTTGATGGGCTTCATCGTGGTCTTCGCGATCGGTGGGTGCATTCACTGTGAGCAACAACCTCTTCGATGTCTGGATGATGCTCGGATTCGGCGTGCTGGGTTATATGATGAGCAAGCTCAAGTACCCCATCGTCCCGCTGGTCCTGGGGCTGGTCCTGGGGCGGTTGGCCGAGAACTCCCTGCGTCAGTCCCTCATGCTCTCCGGGGGCAGTCTCGCCATCTTCTTTACGCGGCCCATCGCCCTTCTCTTCATGACGGCGGCGATCCTCGCGTATCTCACGCCGTTGATTCAATGGGGGTTGAAGAGCCTGCGCCCGGCTGCGGTGAAGCCCGCGTGAGGTTGTCCGCTACGGATCGGCCGTCTGGGCCAGCAGGAGAAGAACCGATGAAGACGCGAGCCACTCAGTTGAAAGCCCCGGGGAAGATCGTGCTTGCCGAGCGGGAGTTGCCCGTGGGGCCGGAAGAGGTGCTGGTCAAGGGGCACCTCTCCGGCATCTGCGGCTCCGACAAGGCCATGTACCGCGGCGACATTCCCGAGAAGATCACGCTGCCGCTCTGGATCGGCCACGAGAGCGGCGGGACGGTGGTCGAGGTGGGGGCCAAGGTCCGGGAATACAAGCCTGGGCGACAAGGTGATGGTGTTCAACTGGTGCAACACCTTCGCCGATTACTACGTCGTCCCGGTTTCGGGTCTGCAACCCGTCCCCGACGGCCTCGACATGGACCTGGCGTCCCTGGGAGAGCCCATCGCCTGCGCGATGTACTCGGCCCTCACCTGCGGCGCGCAACTCGGGGACGTGGTCGTCGTCTACGGTATGGGATTCGCCGGAGGGATCATCGCCCAGGCGGTCAAGCGCATGGGCGCCCACAAAGTCGTGGCTGTCGACGTGGCGGAACACAAGCTGGACATCGCCAGACGCTTGGGGAGCGATGTGGTCGTCAACGCCAAGGCGCAGGATCCCGTCCAGGCTGTCCTCGAGCTGACCAAGGGGCGGGGCGCGGACGTCGTCGTGGAGGCGGCCGGCAGCGAGGCCAGCATGAACCAGGCGACCGCCATGCTGAAGCATAATGGGATCCTCGCCCTCTATAGCTGGATCACGCAGCCGGTCACGCTCAACATCGGTCGCTGGCACGACGACGGCCTGCAGATCCGCACGACCGGTCTGGTGCACCACACAGAGCAGGAGCGCGCCATCTGGACGCCGTGGGCCCTTCGGCCGGTGGTGCAGGGACTGGTGGATGTGCGCTCGCTGATCACCCACGAGTTTCCGCTAGCGAAAGTCGTCGAGGCGTTCGAGGTGGCGGACAAGGACCCCGCGGCCATCAAGGTGGTCGTGCGAAACTGACCGGCCACCGATCCTGTACCTTTCCGATCCGACGCAGCCCGAAGGGGTGCGTCTCGCGTGCCGCCCCGTGAGCGCAAGCGTTTACCGATGACGCTCCGGCCGCTTCCTGCCGTTGCGAAACCGCGCGCTACTCCTGTAAGATGATCTCGGCACGCGGCGCCGCGCATGATGTGGGCGGGTCCGGAACCACGCACGCCCTTCGCCAACACGCTGGAGGTTGAGACGATGTACGGGTACGGGGGCAGGGTCCTGACGGTCGACTGGGCAGCGGGCGGCAGACGGTCGAGGCACTCGATGCGGACTTTGCGCGGACGTATCTCGGGGGCAATGGGTTCGCAGTCAAGCTCTGTTACGACCGTATTCCCGCCGGTATCGATCCCTTCGATCCCCGAAATCTGGTGGTCTTCTGTACCGGGCCGGTGACGGATAGCCCGATCCCGGGCAACAGCCGGGGCTGCCTGGGGGGAAAGTCGCCCCTGAACGGTCTGTTCTTCGATTCGACATACGGCGGGCGGTTCCCGGGCGCCCAGCGGCATACCGGTTTCGATGCCATCATCCTTGCCGGCGCCGCGGCCGAGCCGGTCTATGTGGTGGTGGACGAGCAGGGCGCCACGCTCAAATCCGCCAAGGATCTCTGGGGCAAGCGGACGCTGGAGGCGGCCCAGACGATCCTTGGCCTGGAGGGTCAGGACGGCGACGTCATGAGCATCGGCCCGGCGGGCGAAAAGCGCGTGCGGTTCTCGTCCCTGGCCCACTACTGGAAGAACCGCGAGGGCATCGCCGCCCGCGGGGGCCTGGCGGCCGTCCTGGGGTCGAAGAACGTCAAGGCGCTGGTCGTGCGCGGCAAGCAGAAGCCGGAATTCGCGAACGTGGAGTCGTTGAAGGGCCTGGTCGCGGAGATGCGCGAGCCGCTCAAGACGGGGACGTTCAACCTGCACACCTACGGGACGCCCAACCTGGTCAAGAGCATCAACACCATGGGGGGCCTAGGGTTCTTCAACAATCGGATGGAGTGCTCGCCGGACGCCGAGCGGGTGGGGGCCGAGCGCTACCGCGAGGAGTTCCGGCAGAAGGACACCACCTGCAACAAGTGTTCGGTGGCCTGCGGAAAGACGTTCGAGGTGAAGGCGGGGGAGTACGCCGGCACCGTGTGGAAGATGCCCGAGTACGAGAGCATTTACGCGCTGGGCCCCATGTGCGGCAACCTGGACCCGGCTTCGCTGATCAAGGCCGAGGAGCTGTGCGACCAGCTCGGCCTGGATACCATCAGCATGGGCGTGACGATCGCCTTCGCCATGGAGTGCGTCGAAAGAGGCTTTCTGACGGAAAATCAGGTCGGCATGCCGCTCCGCTGGGGCGATCATCGGGCGATCAATCGCCTGATCGAGATGACTGCGCGGCGCGAGGGGTTCGGGGACGTGCTGGCGGACGGATCGGCTCGCATGGCGGCGACACTCGGCCCGGAGGCGCAGAAACTCACCTACGCCGTGAAGGGGCTGGAGATCGCCGGCCACTCGGCGCGCGCCCTCAAGGGGATGAGCGTCGGATATGCCACCGGCACGCGCGGCGGCAGCCACCACGACACCCGTCCGGTGCCCCAGTATTCGCCTGACTTCGACCGACGCAGTCCGGACGGTAAGGCCGCCTTTGCCGTTCGCAGCCAACATTTCGCGGCGGTGGGCGACTCGCTGATCATGTGCCGCTTCACCACCGAGCGCGGCGGTTACGGGGTGTTTCTCAACGACAACTATGTCCGGATGGTGAACGCGGCCACCGGGTGGGGGCTGGACCTCGCCGAGCTCACGCGTATCGGCGAGCGGATCGTGAACCTGGAGCGGGCGTTCAACTGCCGGGAAGGGATTTCACGCAAGGACGACACGCTGCCCTGGCGCGTCCAGTATGAGCCGATCCCGGAGGGGCCCTCCAAGGGTATGTACTGCCCGCCCGAGGAGCTGGACCGGATGCTGGATGAATATTACGATCTGCGCGGCTGGACTCGGGACGGCATCCCAACGCCCGAGCGACTCGCCGCGTTGGAACTCGCCACCGGCATCCCGGCGTGACGACAAGCCGACCATAGGGTTTTCGGATTCATGACGCGGATCGATCAGGGCAATCAGACGGTGCGGGCCGATGGCCTTCTTCTTATCACCGCCGTCATCTGGGGCTTCGCCTTCGTGGCGCAGCGCGTCGGCATGGAGCACGTCGGCCCTTTCGGGTTCAACGGCGTGCGGTTCGTCCTGGGCTGCCTGGTGCTCCTGCCCCTCCTCTGCAGGAACGGCGCGCGTGGGGTTGAACGGCCATCGGGCCGCGCCGGAGTGTTTTCGTCCTCCAGCCTCGGCGGGGGGCTGCTGGCCGGGCTGGTTCTCTTTGCCGGGGCGTCGTTCCAGCAGGTTGCCCTGGTCTACACCACCGCGGGCAATGCCGGTTTTATCACGGGGCTCTACGTGGTCCTGGTGCCCATCATCGGGATCGCGCTCGGCCACAGGACGCATGCGGGAACCTGGACCGGCGCCGCGCTGGCCGCCGTCGGCCTGTATCTGCTGAGTGTCGTCGATGGATTCACGATCTCTCCGGGCGACCTCCTGGTGCTCATCGGCGCCTTCTTCTGGGCCGGCCACGTGCATCTCATCGGCTGGCTCTCGCCCAGGCACGACCCGCTGAAGATCGCCTTCCTGCAGTACGCGGGCTGCGCCGCCCTCAGCCTGATCGTCTCCGCCGCGGTCGAACAGAATGCGGTGGGCCGATATCTGTCGGCCGCCGTTCCCATCCTGTACGGCGGCGTCCTGTCCGTGGGGGTGGCCTACACCCTCCAGGTGGTGGCCCAGAAGAGCGCCAAGCCGGCCCACGCGGCCATCATCTTGAGCCTCGAGGCGGTCTTCGCCGCCATCGGCGGGTGGCTCATCCTGGGCGAGACCCTGACGCCCCGGGCATTCGCGGGCTGCGTCCTCATGCTCTGCGGCATGCTGACGTCCCAGCTCTGGAGGGCGCCATCCACGACCGTCCCGGTCGCCAGCGGTGCGTGACGCGCCGGGCAAGCACCGCGCCACTGGCGCGCGGACGGTTTGCACGCGTCCTCGCTTGACAGCGGGCCGGGGGCGGCGTACAAGTCCGGGGTCACCGACCCCGGATGTCCCTTCCAAGGACCGATTCTGACGGCTGGGGTGGAGGGCTGCCGTGCAGTTCGATTGGGAACGGATGTACCAGGATTTCACCGCGTGTGCCACGGAGGGGGATTGCGGCGCCCTGTGCCGCCAAGGCCCGCGGGGGATCGCGGCCTGCTGTGACTCCCGACGGCTGCCGCTGGTCGTGTTCGGCGACGAGCTCGCCTGGGCGAGAGCCCGGACGACCTGCTGGCATGGGATGCGCCCCCGGAACCCGGCCGAGCGACGGGCAGTGGCGACCTGGGCCGAGCACGTCGCGCTGGCCCGCTGCGTAGCCCCGCGCCACTGCGATCGGCCCTACCGATCCCTGACCTGCCGGATGTTCCCGCTGGAGCCGTATCTGGATGCCCGGGGCCGGTTCATCGGATTGACGTACATGTATGGCGCCGCACGGCTCTGTCCCCTGATCGGCCGTCAGATGGATCTCCGCCAGGAGTTCGTGAATCAGAGCATGGCGATCTGGCGCCAGATCTTCGCTGCGTACCCGGAGGAGCGGAGCTCCTACCGCACGGCATCGCGGCAACTCCGCGCTCGATTCACCCGCCAGGGACGCAGGATCCGACTCTTTCGTCCGACGACATAGCCGAGCAGTGAGCGGGGAACCCGGCGAGTTGAGCCATTCCTGCTGCACTTCCCATCGCGTCGCTTCGGATGCCTCTATGTTTCAGCCCCCTTCCGCCACGCACGGCCGTTACTGGGCAGAGAGTCCGCTGGCGGCGTTTCTCTTAAGGGTTCCGCCCGTTGGCCACCGCAACCGCTGGGCAGCGGAATTGACCTGCCCAATCGTGGCGCCGCGGCGTTTCCCGGAACCCTTTCAGGAAAATCTGTCTCCTATCTATCGGGCAACCCGGCGCATCCGGGGTTCGGCGCATAAGCCGTTGTCAAAGGATTAGTTGAGCGGAGACATTCCGAAACGGCATAAGGAGCCGTAACGAAAACCAACTCAGGAGGGGAACATGCGGCGAGTATTGATGCTCGGTCTGTTGCTGGGTCTGTTGATCACTTCGGTTCCGTCGGTCCAGGCGCAGGAGGTCCTTCGGGCATACGGTCCGGGCGGGCCATTTCCCGCCATGCGGGAGGCGGCGGAAGTGTTCGGCAAAGCGAACGGGGTGACCGTGGAGGTGACGGCGGGCCCCACTCCGCAGTGGCTGGAAAAGGCCAAGGCCGATGCGGACATCATCTTCAGCGGTGCCGAGTACATGATGACCGACTTCATCAAGGCGATGGAGGGACGGATCGACGAGGCCACTGTGGCCTCGCTGTATCTCCGCCCCATAGCGATCCTCGTGCGCCCAGGCAATCCGAAAGGATTCAAGGGATTCGAAGACCTGCTGGCGCCCGGAACGAAGATCCTCGTGGTGCAGGGGGCCGGGCAGACCGGCGTCTGGGAGGACGTGGCGGGGCGGAAGGGGAACATCCAGACGGTCCGGGCTTTCCGGAAGAACATCGCCGTCTTCGCGGCGAATAGCGCCGAGGCAAAGAAGGCCTGGATCGAGAAGACGGATCTCGACGCCTGGCTGATCTGGAACATCTGGCAAGTCGCCAACAAGGAGCTGGCCGACCTCGTCCCGATCAAGGAGGAGTATCAGGTCTACCGGGACGCGGGGATTGCGCTGACCCGGCAAGGGAAGACGAAGGAAGCCGCACGGAAATTCGTGGAGTTCGTCCAATCCCCCGAGGGCGGCAAGATCTTCGCGAAGTGGGGCTGGATGGTGCCGTAGATGTTCGCCGGAATCCGTATCTAATTCCGCACCACCACCACGTCGGTTCGCCGATAGAAGTCGTAGTGCCGCGCCACTTCCGCATGCGGTGTGGAGAACTGCGGCGCGATCTGCTTCCACAGTCCTACCGGGACGAACAGATAGGACGGCCGTGACTGTGCGAGGAATGCCTTCGCGCCCTCAAGATCCTGGAGCTTCAGCACGTCCCGGCGGGCGTAGAAGACCAGCGACGGTTGGAACCAACCGAGACTCGCCACTTGGGCGTCCGCCTCGAGACGGGTGGCTGCGATCAACGCCCGCGGGGCCTTGTGGGCGTCGAGGGTCACCGGCGGACCCGCCGCGATTCCACCCATGAAGGCGACCGCCGCGGCCGTCACGCTGACGATCGCGCCCCCGCGCTGGTCACGACGGTAACACGCGAACGCTGCCCCCGCCCCGGCCACCAGGAGCAGGCCCAGCCACGCCCACTGTTCCAGGCCGGCCAGTGGCTGGACTCTTGCGAACGGCACAGGAAGTGTGCCGCCGGCCACCAACAACCCGACCGATGTGACGACGCCGATCAGTGCGATCCCGATGGCGCTGGTCGCCGCGACCCAGGCAGCCGGCTGGATCTGACGGTCGCCCCATTGGATCAGCGTCCGGGCGGTGAGAATGGCCAGCGCCGGATAGAGGGGAAGCACGTAATTCGGCAACTTGGTCGCGGCGATGGAGAATACGACCAAATAGGCTGCAAACCAGCAGATCAGCAGACGGCAAGCCTCCATCCCGCGACGCGCGGCTGCAGATTCGGCCGGGTCGGGGGGCGCGCCGTGGGGCGGACGAAACCCGGGAAGGGTCCGACTACGGCTCTCGCGCCACGCATACCAGAGCGTCGGCCCCAAGAAGACACACCAGGGAGCGAAGAAGACCAGCAAGCCCACGACGTGGTAGTACGGCGGGCCGGCGTGACCCTCCATCGGCTGCAGGAAGCGAGCAACGTTGTTCTTCCCCAAGAAGTCGCGGATGAACGTGGACTGGGTGGTCACCGACACCGCCACATACCATGGCAGCGCCACCAGCGCGAACGCCACCCCACCGGAAATCAGCCGGCGGTCGGCCAGCCGGCGCCACTGGCCGTTCCACAGAAAGAAGAGCCCGATGATCATGGCGGGCAACAAGACGCCCACCGGTCCTTTCGCGAGCGCGGCCAGACCCGCCGCGATGCCGGTCGGAACGAACCATGCCCGGCCCCCGTCGGCCGAGCCGCGCCAAAAGGCGTAGAAAGTGAGTAGCGTGCACGCCAGCAGCACGGCGTCGGGCGTGGCGGCGTGAGCGAGCAGGCAAACCTCGACCGAGGTAATCAGCACCAATCCGGCCAATAACCCCGTGCGAGCGTCGAACATTCGCCTGGTCAATCCGTAGGTGAGGAGCACGCTGGCCCACGTCGCCAGGACGCTGGGAAGCCGGGCGGCCCATTCGTTCACGCCGAATGCCAGGTACGAAACCATCTGGAGCCAGTAGAGCAAGGCCGGTTTGGCGGCGCGCAGTTCGCCATTGAAGGTGGGTGTGATCCAGTTGCCGCGGACCAGCATCTCCCGGGCGGCTTCCGCGTTGAGCCCCTCGTCGATGTCCCACAGGCTATGCGTGCCCAGGCTGGGGAGCGTAAGCGCGGCGGTCACCGCGAGCAGCAGCAAATAATGACCCGTCTGGGTTTGGAATAGGAAGGACGCCCTCTTTGTCATTGTACCGGACCCGCGACCACGTGGGTCGGCGCGCCCTTCAGGAAGTTTGCGATGTTCTCTGCGGCCATGGCCAGGCCGATCAGGTTGGAGTCGGGCGTCATGCCGGCGCAGTGCGAGGTGAGGAGGACATTCGGCAGCGCGGTCAGGGGGTGGCCCTGCGGCAATGGCTCCGTCTCGAAGACGTCCAGGCCCGCCCCCGCGATTCGCTTGTCCCGCAGCCATTCGACCAGCGCGGCTTCATCGATCAAGGCGCCCCGGGCGGTGTTCACCACGAACGCCGTCGGCTTCAGGAGGGCAAGGCGCTCCCGGTTCAGGAAGCGATGGGCATCGGGCGTGGCGCGGAGATGCATGGACACGACGTCCGAGGTGCGCAAGAGCTCGTCCAGCTCGACGTATCGGAGGCCGAGAGTGGCGGCCAGGCCGGCGTTCGGGTGAAAGGTCCAGGCGACGACCTCCATGCCGAGGCCCTTGGCCATGGCGGCCACCTCGCGGCCGATGAGGCCGGTGCCGATCAGGCCAAGACGCTTCCCGCGGAGTTGCGGGACCAGGTTTCGGGGCCAGCCCCCCTGGCGCATGGCAGCATCGGCCGGGGCCAGCTGTTTCACCACGGCCAGCATCAAGGCCACGGTGTGCTCCGCCACGGCGATCGCGTTGGCCCCCGGGGTGTTGGTGACGGTGATGCCGCGCGCCGTCGCCGCCGTCAGGTCCACGTTGTCGGTGCCGGTGCCCCAGATGGAGATCAGCCGGAGGCGCGGGCACGCGTGCATGACTTCGGCGGTGAAGCGCGTCCGCCCACGGATGTTCACCGCCACGTCCGCCGGCGTGAGGCGCTCGATCAGGACGGCGGGGTCCGTGGCATCCGAGTCATAGACGCGGACCTCCCCGATCGTCCGCATCCTGTCCAGCGCAGGAGTTCCCGCCAGCGCGGGCGGGTTGTCGTCAGGCACCACGATCAGCATACGCACCTCCCGGGCAGCCTTGTCTGTTGGGGTGGATTGCATCCGGAAACCGACTCGTTCGTGACAGAGTGCCATAAGGTTCCGGCCGAGTCAAATCGGTTTGGCGCGAGCGCTGTCGGCCCGAATTGCGGCAGCGTTCGCCTCTGTGATAGCATGCGCGGCGTCATAGCGGACGCCCCGACAACCCCGCACAACGTTGGAGGACTCACCCATGTCAGGACCGGACCATGGTAGTCGTCAGGATGCCCTGTATCGCGCCGCCCAAGCGGTCCTCCCGGGAGGCGTCTCGTCGTCGATCCGGCTGAACCGTGCGCTCGGGCGGCCGTTCTACGTCTCCCGGGGCGAGGGGGCATACCTGTACGACCTGGACGGGCGGCAGTACGTGGACATGCTCACGGCCCACGGAGCGGCGCTGCTCGGCCACAACCATCCGGGCGTGCGCGCGGCGATCGAGGCCGCCCTGGCCTGCGGTGCCGTCTGTGGGACCGAGACGGGCGCGCCGAGCCGCGTCGCCCAGGCACTGGCCGAGATCGTTCCCTGCATCGACATGGTGCGCTTCACCTGCTCGGGGACCGAGGCGACGATGCACGCCCTGCGCCTCGCCCGCGAGTACACCGGCCGCGAGAAGTTCATCAAGTTCGACGGCCACTTCCACGGGTACCACGACTACGTCATGTGGAACTACGGCGGGTATTCGCCCGCCGACGGCCCGGCGGAAGCGCCGCGCCGCGCCGTCAAGTCGGGCGGGATCCCGGCGGGGATTGGGGAATACGTCATCCTCCTCCCGTTCAACGACCTGGATGTGGTGCGACGCGCGCTCCAGCTCCACGGACACGAGATCGCGGCGATCATCCTGGAGCCGATCCATTACAACGCCGGGTGCATCGTGCCGAGCCGGGAATACATGCAGGGCCTGCGGGCGCTTGCCACGGAGCACGGCGTCGTTTTGATCTACGACGAGATCCTCACGGCCTTCCGGACGGGACCGGGCTGCGCCCAGGCCTATTTCGATATCGTGCCGGACCTGTGCACCATCGGGAAGTGCGTGGCCGGCGGGATGCCGCTGTCGGTCTTCGGCGGGCGGCGGGAGATCATGGAGCACCTGCGGCCGCTGGGAAACGCAGAGCACAGCGGAACCTACAACGCGAACCTCGTGCCGATCATGGCGGCGGAGGCGAGCCTCGCGGCCATCCGCGCCCCCGGAGTCTACGACCACCTTTTCGCCCTGGCGGATCGCCTGTATCCCGGGATGAACGCCATCTTCGGACGGCACGGCTTCCCGGCGCGCTGCCAAGGGCTCGGCGCGCGCTTCGGGCTCTATTTCGGCTTCTCGGAGGAGGTGCGTTCGTATCCGGACACCGCGAAGCAGGATGCGGCGCTGGGCCTCAAGTTCTTCGCCGGGATGACCGAGCGCGGCGTCTATTTCTGCGACGGCGGAGGAAAGCCGTCGCACCACGGCTTCTCCATCGCCCATACCGCGGCGGATATCGACCGGGTGCTGCAGGCGACCGAGGACACGGTGAAGGCGATTCAGGCCGGCCGGTGAAGTCGGCACCATACGTGACATGGGGGGCGCTGGCGAGCGCCCCCCATCCATTTCCGGGCCCGGCCGGCGCCGACCCGCGGCGGCTGGACGCTATCCGCGGAGCGGGACCTTATCGGGGAGGCCGGTCGGCGCCGCGAACGGGACGCCGTGTCTGCGGCAGATCAGGTTGCTGGAGATCCGGGCCGACTCGTAGATGGTGGGCAGGCCGCTTCCGGGATGCGTGCCGCCACCGACCAGGTAGCAGTTGTCCAGCTCTTCGAAACGATTGCGGGGGCGCAGATACAGCAATTGCGAGAAGGTGTGGGACAGGTTGAAGGTCGCGCCCAGATAGATGCGCCCCTTCTCTTCCCAGTCCAGGGGCGTCAGGACGCGCTCCACTTCGATCTGGTCTCGGAGATCCTTCATGGGCGTGCGCCGCGTCACGAGATCCAGGATCTTGTGCTTGAAGGGCTCCTTCTCCTTTGCCCAGTCGGTCGGCCCCAGCCGGTTGCCGATGGGGACGAGGATGTAGATCGTGGACTTCCCTTCGGGCGCAACCGTCGGGTCGGTGACGGAGGCGTTCTGGACATAGAACGACAGATCATCCGAGAGAATTCTGTCGTGGAATATGTTCTTCACATTGGTTTGATAATCCTTGGCAAACACGATGGTGTGATGGTCCATGTCGTAGCGTTTCTTCACGCCCAGGTAGATCATGAATGTCGAGCAGGAGTACTCGCGTTTTCGCAGGTTCTCCCGGCTGTATTTCTTGAGGATCCCCGGCTCCACCAGGTGACTCATGGCGTGGGCAAAGTCGGCGTTGACGATGACGACGTCTCCGGGAACCGCCTCGCCGTTTTCCAGGCGGACGCCCTTGACCGTCTTGTCTTCGGTCCAGAGCGATCTCACCGGGGTGGAGGTGTGAATCTTCCCGCCCTCTTCCTCCACCACCTTCGCCATGGCCTGGGAGATCTGGTTGAGGCCCCCGATCACATGATAGATTCCGTACTCATGCTCGACGAAGGGAAGCATCGTGAAAAGCGCGGGGCACTCCCAGGCCGACATCCCGAGGTACTTGGCCTGGAACGTGAACGATAGTTTCAGCTTCTCGTCATCGAAGTACCGGCCAAGATTGTCGAAGACGCTCTTGGTGGGGGACAGGTACGGCGCTGCCCGCAGGAGTGTCCAAGAGAGGAGCGACGCGAACGTCGAATAGTCCTTTTGAATGCAGGGGAAGAGATATGCGTAGCGCTTTCTCTCTTTCGCGAGGAACCGATCCAGGCCGTCTTCGTTGCCGGGGAATTGCCTCCGGATCTGTTCCCGCATCTTGTCGTGATCCGCGGACACGACCACATCCCGGTCATCGAACGCCAGGCGGTACATGGGATCGAGCTTCTTAAACCGGAGATAGTCCTCGACGTTCCGCCCCGCTGCCTCGAACATCTCCCGCAGGACGAAGTTCATCATGAGAAACGTCGGGCCCGTGTCGAAGGTGTACCCGTCGGCCTTGAGGGGCGCGTTGCGCCCGCCGACGCGCTCGTTGGCTTCGAACACGGTGACGTCGAAGCCGCGGTGCGCCAGGATCATGCCGGCGGTCAGCCCGCCCGGTCCGGCGCCGACGATGAGCACACGTTTTGCGGCCATCGGTCTCCCACCTCTCAAGCAGCCGACAAACCTCGTTCGGTAACGCGGCCGGCCAAGCGCTCACCCCCCGAATCCCGGCCGCACGTTGGAGCATGCCGCATCCTGCCGAATCGTGTCAAGAGGAAAGGGCGCCGGGGGTACTCGCGCTTTCTAGCAAGATGCGGAAGAACTGACTTTCGGTCAGGCGGCTCAAAAAGTTCCAGATACAAGGCGGCAAGCGATGCGCGGTGCGAGGCGTACTTCGCACGTACGTCGCAGCGCCGTGCGAGCGCGCCAACGCCGTAGATGGGACTTTTTCAGCAGCCTGTTAGGTTCTGCCGCCCGTCGCCGCGTCCCTGGCGCCCGCTTCGCGAGTCCCGACACGCAAGAGCAGTGGCGAGAGAATCGCCAGGGCTCCGACCACGGTGAAGGCGGTCGAGAATGACGCAACCTCGGCCAGGTATCCGACAAGGGCGGGAACCCCACCGCCCCCGAGGAACACGCCGACGGCGGTGGTGAGGGCGATCGCCAGACTCCGCGTCTGGGCCGGAAAAAGGCGTGAGACGGCAGCAAAGGCCGGCGGGAAAAACATCACCGCCGCAGCGCCCTGCAGAAAGACAAAGATCGGGGTGAGGACCGGCCCCGGGAACAGTCCCAGGCAGAGGTTGAGCGCTGCCGTGGTCGTCAAGGCCACAGCGAGGGCGTGCCGATAGCCCATCCGATCCGTGAGCCAACCCGACAGGAAGGCGACCGCCAGGCACGCAACGCGCGAGAGGCTGGTGATGCTGTTCGCGGCACGAAGCGTCATGCCGACATCGCTGACCAGGAAGAGCGGCAGCAAGCTATACACACCGAGGCTCGACCCTACCCCGGCGGCGAAGATGAGCATCATGGCCCACACGGATCGGTCGCGCAGCAGACCGGCCACGGTCTGAAGGCGCGGCGCCTCACCACGTCGGCTTCCCCCATGGCCCGAAAGGGCAAAGCAGCCACCCAGGAGAATCGCCACGCTTCCCACGACAACCAGCACGCCGCGCCACAAGAGGGCGGAAAAGAGAGCTTCGGCCAAGAGCGGCGCCGTGATGAAGGCGAGGTTGGGCGCTAGCTCGTGAAATGCCAGCGCCTTGCCCCAGTGGGCGTCGTTGACCAGATGCGTGATGGTGGCGACGCCGGAGGGAAGGTACAGGCCCGCCCCGGCGCCACCGAGAACCAACCAGAACCGCATCGCCCCCAGGGACGCGGCGAGCGACAAGCCCACCATGGCGATCCCGACGACGACGGCAGACGTCACGATGGTGTGCCGATGGGTGAATCGCCAGGAGACGAAGCCGGATCCCAGAAGGCCTGTGGCGTAGCCAATCTGGATGAAGAGAAACAGGGATCCCGCGCCGCCGTGTCCCAGACCCAGCTCGTGCTCGATCACCGGCAGGAACGGCCCCAGGATGATCCGCGAGACGAAGTTCAGGTAGAAGATCGCCGTGAGGAAAGCGAGCGGGAATAGAGGAAACGGCAACCGAGGCATGCCTCTCCATTCGAAGGGGTTGGCGGCGATCCCGCTCACAACAAAACGGCGCTCACCCTAGGGCGAAATGCCGCGGCGCGCAACTCTTTTTGTCCGGGGGTCGCTGCATGACTCCCGCCTCAACGGAGCGCCCGGTCGCCGAAGATGAACGCGGCGGCCGGCGGGTCGCCCGGTCGGGGTCCGCGGGGGGCCGGGACGCGCCCCCGGACCGGCGGAAGGGCGCGAAGATAGGCGATGATGGCGTGCTGGTCCTCCTCGGAGAAGTTTGAGATGATGTCCCAGGACATGGCCTGCCAGTGCATGTGGCGGCCGTCCTTCCCGATGCCGCTCCGCATGGCACGGAGAATCGTGTCGTCGGCCGTGGAGGCGATGCCGTCCTCGTGCGGCGTCAGGTTGGTGGACACCTGGCTGCCGTACACCTTCCAGCGCGCCTCCATCCCGCCTGCGAGCGTCTTGGAGGTGCGGAACCCCACCAGCGGGTCCACAGGGGTATGGCACAAGCCGCACGGCGCGACCGTGGCCAGATACTCGCCGCGTTCGACCAGGGCACGCTGCGCTCCGCTCAGCGACGCCGGAGTCCCGGGCGTGCCCATCAGCAGCCACTTGGCTGTCGTCTCCGGGCTCATGAGATCGACCGGCGGCCAGATGGCCAGCACGCTCCACCCGATGAGGCCGACGACCGCCCCGGCGAACCAGGGCCACCGGCGGCGTCGCCGCAGGCCGACAGTGACGGCCAGCGCGGGCACGCCGAGCACACCCCACCCCAGCACCAGCGCCACTGTCCGTCGCCCAGGCGGTGCTGCCAGGTCGCCCCGGAGGCCGGGATCGGTCGCGGCGTTCCCTCCCCAGAACTCCAGCGCGACCTCGGCGCCGAACGCGTGCGCGAGCCGTCCCCCCGCGGCCTCGGCCAGCGGGACTGGCTCCGGGAGCGGCACGGGATTCCGGATGGCGGGGAGCTCGCTTGAGGTAGACGGCAATCGCCCGCGCATCCGACTCCGTGAGTCTGGTGAACCACGGCCACGACATTGCCATGGGATGCAGGCGGCGGCCGTCCCTGGCGACCCCGCGCATGACGGCCTGGATCAGCTCGTCCTCGGTCCAGCGGCCGATGCCCGTCTCTTCGTCCGACGTGATGTTGCGACTGTACCAGACGCCCCAGGGGTAGGCGCTGACGCGCATGCCGCCCGCCATGTAGAGCGCGGTGTCGTAGGCACCGTCCTCGGCGCTGATCGGCGTGTGACAGAGCATGCACTGGGTGGCGCTCACCAGATAGCGGCCGCGATCCACGGGATCGGAGGAGATTCCGACCGTCCGGACCGTGGCCGGGTCGGATTCCTGCCAGACAGGGGTGCGCGCCAGGGTGTCCACATATCCCGCGATCTCCCATGCCTGGGCCGGGCCGACGCGCCCGGCAAACGCCGGCATGGACGAGCCGTCGATGCCCGTCAGGATCCGGAGGACGACCTGCTCCGGCTCGCTCCCGCCGCGGAACGTCCACGGCTCTGCGAGGGCGGTGGGCCGGCTGGGGCCGTCCGGGCCCTCGCGCGAAGGCCGCCAGGGCAGGGCGCGCCCCGCAGTGCCGTGGCAGGCCCCGCAGCCGGCGCGCGCAAAGTAGGTCCGTCCGCGCTCGATCGCTTGGGGTGACGGCGGCGGTGCGGGGCCGAGCGCGAGCGGTGCGGCCGCCCGCGCCGACCCGGGTGCCATGGCGAGCAGGAGGCGGGACAGGTCGTCAATCTCGGCGGGCGAAAGCGTGCTCTGGTAGCCGGGCATGCTGGTCCCGGGCACACCGACCCGGATGGACCGCGACACATCCGCGAGGATCGGCAAACTGCCGGAGGGCGTGGACCGGAGTTTGTACACTCCGGTGGTGAAATCGCGGGGTCGAGGATGCAGGGCGCCCATGGCGGGGCCGTCGCCCCGGCCCGCGTTTCCGTGGCACACGGCGCAGTGTGTCGCGTAGAGGGCGCCGACCTCGGCCGCCCCAGCCTGGCCGGCGAGGAGGATCGCGCCCAGGAAAGCCAGCAGGGCGAGGTTCATGGGACCACCTGTTTAAGAAGCTCGAGGACCGCCCGGAGGGGGGCGCCGGTCGGCGGGCCGCCCACCACCAGGCGAACGGTGCCTTCCCGGTCGGCCACCAGGACGGTCGAGTGCGGATCGTGGCTGCCGAAGAGCTGTTTCATCCGGTCGTCCCAGTCGAGCCAGAGTGAGTAGCCCTTCTCGACTCCCGGTCGGACGGCAGATCGGATGAGCCCTCGGAAGGCCTCGGGGATTCCCCCCATCTCCGCCACGGCCAGGATGCGTACCGGCCGTCCACTCTCCGGATCTTCCGCTCGGTAGACGCCGCGCTCCCTGAGCTCTGCATCCAATCGCTTTCCCCAGGCGGAATGTTCTTCGACACCGGCGCGTCCGCCGTACACGATGACGACCACGCGACCGCGGAGGGACGCGAGCTGGAGCGACCGCCCCTCCTGATCTTGCAAAGCGAGATCCGGGAGGGCGGAAGGCCCACCCACGCCGACGCCGGCGAGCGCCAGCAGGACGAACGGCACCAGGAACGCGACCAATCTGTGCGCCACGGCTCATTCCTTTCCGGCGGCGGCGGTCCCGGAGTACGCGCGATCGCGCCAGAGGACGGACCGGCCCGTCCGGTATCGGAGGTACGACTCCGCCTGGATGCCGGTCAACGCCAGAATGGCGACCGGTGTGGCGAGGGCGATCCACCAGGGATGCTGAAAGCGCCAGGCCAGCGTGAGCCGCAGCGCGAGCACCACCAGCACGGCCAGACCCCAGGCGGCGGTGGAGCGCGCGCCGGCGAGTGCCGACCAGGGCAACGCCACGAACGGGAGCACGAAGAGCGCCAGGTTCAGCGTGGTCATGATGATCAGCGCCACAGGGGACCCCAGCGCCTCGTAGGCGTTCCGGGCGAAGCCTCGCCAGGAGGCACGGAAACCGGCGTACATCCGACAGGTGGCCAGGTCCTGCCCGTCCACGATGCCGATCGGGAAGCCGGCGCGCTTCATCCGGCGCGCCAGCTTGACCCCGTCGTGGAGCGTCGCCCGAACCGCCCGGTGTCCGTCCGCGGCGAGATAGGCCTCTCGGCGGACGAGCATGAACTGCCCGGTGGCCGCCGAGAGGCTCGGCAGGCGGGTCCACCGGATGAACGCCATGGGGAGGTACGCCACCAGGAGCAGGTACATGAGCGGCGCCAGGAGCGCCTCGCCAATCGTCGGCACGAGCTGGCGCGGGAAGGCGGAAAGGAAATCCACCCGCCGCACCCGAGCCGCCGCCAGGGCGCGCGAGACTGCCTCGGGGGACAGCCTGACATCGGCGTCCACGAAGAGGAGCCAGTCGTGACGGGCATGCTCGGCGGCCAGTTGCCAGCAGGCCCAGGCCTTCCCGGCCCAGCCGGCGGGGAGCGGTTGCCCGGCCGCCACGCGGAGGCGGGGGCACTCGGCCCGGAGCGCGGCGAGGAGGCGAGGCGTGGCGTCCGTCGAGCCGTCGTCCAGGACCACCACCTCGACCTTTCGATGGGTCTGAGCACATGCGGCCCGGACGGCGCCCTCGATGTTCGCCTCTTCGTTCCGCGCCGGGATCAGGACGGAGACGGAGGTCTCGTCCTCCACGGCCCGGGGCGCTCTTCGGAACAGACAGAGGTTCCAGACCGCCAGCCCGGCGATGACAAGGAGGGCCGTGAGAATGATCGGAGCCAGCCCGTCCAGGACCGCGGTCATTTGGTTCGCCCCTTTCGGGGGTCGGAGACGAGATCGCCGTGCCGCGCCGGGTCGGGGCGCCCGGTGAGCCAGGCGCGGACGGATCGCACCGTGTCGTACACGAGGCTCGTGGAGGTCTTGCCGTCCAGCAAGACCGTGTATCCGTCCAGTGCCCGCGTGGTGACGTCGCCCAGCAGCCGGTCCAGGGTTTCTTCCAGGTCTTGTTCCAGGCGCGCGGCGATTTCGACGGCTTTTCCCTGCTCGGCGCGGAAATGGCGTGCGGGGCCGAAGCGGACGAAGATCTCGGGGCGCGGCTCTTCGAGGAATTCGTAGTGGACGGCCACGGGGACGACGGCGACCTCCGGCAGTCGCCGGATGAGGTGTCCCACGCCCATCTGGAAACGGACGGGACGCTGCCAGTTGGAGACGATCTCCCCTTGGGGGGTGATCCAGACGGACCGATCGCCGGTCAGGAGCGCCCCCGTGTAGCGGAGGAAGGCGCGCACGCCCGGCACGGAGAACCGATCCACCGAATAGATGCCAAGCCGGGCCAGGATCCGGTAGCGCCGGAGCTGGGCCTCATCCATGGGGGCGTAGCTCTCGCGCCGGATCACCTGACGAGCCAGGTGATAGCCGATCAGGACGTCCCACCAGGAGGCGTGGCTCATCACGAAGACGAGCGGCACACCGGACGGGACGCCGATCTCCTGCGGCGTTCCCCACAGACGCACTCTACTGAAGTGCCGTCTCAGATATCGGCGGACGTACACGTCGAAGAAGCGCATGACGGGATCGGAGCGGCGGGCCGGGATCATCGGGCGCTCCCGCGCGCGGCGGTCTCGGCGAGATCCGCGGCCCGCAGGCCGGAACGCATGACGTTGGCGACGCCGGGGCCCGGGAAGACGCTCTTTCCGGCCAGGATCAGGTTGTCGAACCCCGGAACGCGCTGGGACGGGTGGCGGGCCGAGAACAGGTTTGCACCGACCGCATAACCGTAACAGCTCGTCGCGTCGGTGAAGAGGCCCGAGGCGAGAACGCGCCCGCCCGGCCACTGATCGGCCGCAGCGACAGCCGCCTGCAGAACCTGGGCAAACTCCGGCGCCTGCGGCTGGTTCGCCGGACAGTGGCGGAGCGCGTACACGATGCTGGCCCCCTCCGGCGCCAGGGACGGGTCGGTCAGGGTGGGGACGGCCACATAGAGCGGCTCGGTGGCGCGGTCCGCCCCGAAGTGGTACGCATGATGGATGGCGACGGGCGGCCGACCCTCCACCAGCCACCAGGCGACACGCGCCGTCCGGGCCGGTCGGAGCCGTGCTGCCAGCCGTCCGAGACGACCGGTGCCGATCCAGCGGGCCGTGGTGGCGAGGTCCACGGCGCACACGCACGCGTCGGTCGGCAGGCGCCCGCCCGCCGTCCGGGCGGCAGTCACCCGGCCGCCTGAGGTCTCCAGCCCTTCCACGGCCTCGCCGAGCCGCAGGGACGCCCCGTGCTTTTCGGCCAGACGGCCCACCGTCTCCGCCAGTGCCGCGATGCCGCCGTCTGGGTACCAGACGCCGAGCTGGGTGAGGAGATGGGGAATCACCAGGGAGACGGCCGGCGCGGTCTCGGCATCCGCCCCCATGAGCCGTGCGAAATGACCGAGGAGCGTCCGCAGGGCCGGGGTGTGAACGGTGGCGCTGAGCAGGCGGGCGAGCGAGCCATGGCGGAGGAACGGCATGACGTCGCCCAGGGCGATGCCGCCTCCCATGAGAAACCCCACCAGATCGCGCGGTCCGCTGATGTCGCCGCGGGAATAATAGTGCTCGGCGAGCCGCAGCGCGCGTGATCCGAGATCGCGAACCCGCTCCCAGTCCGTCGCCGCCTCGGGTCCCAGGGCTGCAAGGGCGGATCGCACGCGGGTCGGGTCCGTATGGAACGGGAGGGCGATCCCGCCGGGGAACGTGGCCACAAAGCCAGGGTCGAGCCGCCTGACAGCTGCCAAGCTCTCCAGGGAGGCGCCGAGCCGCTCCGCGAGGAGTCGAAGGGGGGTGAGATCGGTGAGGATGGTGGGGCCGAGATCCACGCGGGCCCCGGCCGCCGTCATGCGGCACGCCAGGCCGCCGACCGTCGGGCCAGCCTCCACGACGGTCACCGCATGACCCCGGGCTGCCAGGACGGCCCCTGCGGTCAGCCCGGCAAACCCCGCCCCGACGACGACGATCCGGCTCATCGCGCCCCCACCAGTCCGATCAGGGTTCGCAGCAGCCGGCCCAGGCCGGCAAGGCGGGACTTCGCGCCGGAGGCGAAGGCCACCGCGACCGTCTCCCGGAACAGGTCGGCGCCTGCCGGGGGGATGGGGTCGTAGTGGCGCCGCGCCGCGCGCACGGGCGTCTCGGAGGTCACCTTCGGCTGGACCATCTCCAGCAGGCCCGCCAGGCCGCGGCTGGCGCCGAAGCCGCTCTGCCCGCGACCGACCAGCGGAACGGCGGGCTGGGCGACCGGATGCAGGGCGTCGTTGATCCAGACCTGTCCGACGTCCAGCCTCGCCGCCATGTGGCGCGCCCGCACAGGGTCAGCCGACCACAGGCTGGCGGAGAGCCGGTAGGCGCCCCGGTTGATCCAGGCGATCGCCTCCGCTTCCGAGTCCACCGGCGCCGCCGTCAGGATCGGCCCCTGAATCTCTTCGTCCACGACCCACATGCCGGGCGCAACGTCCGCGAGGAGCGTGGGCCCCGTGCCATTGCCGCAGATCAGGCGTGCGCCGCGCTCCACGGCCTCCTCCGTCAGCCGACGGAGGCGCGCCAGCCCACTCGGATTCGGAGGGCCGAGGTCGGGCGCCGCCGCCGCAACGGCCATCGCATTGCCGGCCCGTGCAAGGAAGTCCGCATAGGCCGGCCGCGCCACCAGAACCAGCTGGACGGAGATGCAGTTCCGCCCCCGGTTGGCCAGCTTCCCCCAGGTGATCCCGCGCGCCGCCATGGTCAGGTCCGCGTCGGCGAGCACCACCGCGACGTGGCGGCCGGAAAGCTCCAGGACGGCAGGCCGACCCCGCTCGGCCTGCAGGCGGTACAGGCTGAGGCCTGCCGCCGAGCCTCCCGTGAAGAACAGCTTGTCCACGCCAACCTCGACCACGGACCGCGCGGCCTCCGCCCCGCCCTGGACCACCTGGAGGAGGTCTTCGGGCAGGCCGGCTTGCCGGAAGGCGGAGGCCGCAAGGACGGCGAGCGCATCGCCGGCCGGCGCCGGCTTCCAGAGGACGCCGTTCCCTGCCAGCAGAGCGGCCGCAACCTGGGGGACGGACAGAAAGAGCGGGGCGTTTCCCGGCGTGATCACCCCCACCACACCGAAAGGATCCCAGGTGAGTGTGTGACGGGTGGCGCGGACATACCACTGCAGGCGCGACCGCCGGAGCGGCTGCGGCGCGAGATGCCGAGCCCCAACGCGCGCCAGCCAGCGCAGGGCGTCCAGGGTGGGCAGGATCTCCGCGCTCCACAGGGCCGCGGGCGCTTGCCCGGACGCCTCGGACAGCAGCGCGGCGAGACGAGGCGCCTCCCCGGCGAGCAGTCGGGCGGCTCCCTCGATGACCCGGACGCGCGCGGCGAGTGGACGCGCGCTCCATTCCTCTTGGGCGGCGCGCGCCAGTGCACAGCGTGTCCCTACCTCTCCCTCGTTTTCTCCCGGACGTATCCCGTCGCTCATGGCGTGCGCAGACCTCACACGTGGTTGCGGAGCATCAGTTCCTTGGGGTGAGGGTGGAGATAGATCTGGTCTTGGATGTACGGGACCGGGATCCGGGCCAGGTGGTGCTTCAGGAGCGTCAGGGGCACCACCAGGGGAACCAGGTTCTTGTGGTAATCGCCGAACACGGCCAGGAGTTCTGTTTTGTCCTTGGCGTCCAGGTCGCGCTTCAGGTACCCCAGGATGTGCTGCAGGACGTTCACGTGCTTCTTGGCCGACGCCTTGATCTTGAGGGCCGTCATGAAGAGCGCACCGTACTCGGCTTCCAGTTCTCGCGGGGAACGCGCCTTGGCGGCGGCCACGAGTTGTCCCAGCGCCGTGTAGTGTTTGGGGCTGTGGGCCATGAGCAGGAGCTTGTGGGCGGTATGGAAGGCCACCAGCTTCCCCCGGGTGAGGCCCCCGGCCGTCAGATCGCGCCAGCGGCGGTAGCAGAAGACGCGCTCCACGAAATTCTCGCGCAAGGGCAGGTCGTGGAGCCGGCCCTCCTCTTCCACCGGCAGGAGGGGGAAGCGATCCAGCAGGGCGCGGGCGTAGATGCCGACCCCGGTCTTGCTGGCCATCCCACTTTCTCCGTAGACGCGCACCCGCTCCATCCCACAGCTCGGCGAGTCGCTCTTCAGGATGTACCCGCAGAGATCCGCGGTCGCGAGCTGCTCCAGTCGCGCCTTCGACCAGTTCTGCATTCCGTCGGTCTGGTCTCCACGGGTCTTTCCGAACACCAGGCGGGGGGCCGACGCATCTCCGATGAGCCGGAGGGTCTCGCGCGGCGTGCCCAGGCCCATTTCGACCTCGGGGCAGACCGACACCCATTCGAAGAACTGTCCGAGGGTGTCCGTGAGATACCGGTCCCGCTTGTGGCCGCCATCGAAGCGGACCTCGTTGCCGAGGAGGCAGCTACTGATCCCGACCCGGATGGGCCGGCCGTCTCCTTCGGGCGCGTCGGCTGGCGTGGTCATGACAGGACTCCTTGCGGGGAGGCGAGTATGGCCTCGGCTGCACGGCGGCCGGCGGCCATGGCGCCATTGATGGAGGCGTTCTCTACATGGTCGCCGCAGACGAAGAGCCGGGGCCCGAGCCGGACCGGGCGGTGGGCGGGCTCCAGGACGCCCGGCGATTGATCGAACTGGGCGAAGGGAATCCGATAAGTCCGAAGATACCGCCAGCGAGCCACCGGCGCCGTCCCGAACCAGCCCGCGAGTTGCCCGCGAACGCGCGCCTCCAGACCCGCGTCGCTTTCGACGGGCGCGCCCAGGACCGTGGCCGAGATCAGGTGGCCGCCCGCCGGGGCGTAACTGGGCGCCACTCGGCTTGGCACGGCAAGGGTACTTACGGGTCCGCAGCCGTCCCCATCCAGGACGAGGAGGGGCTCCTGCAGCGGAGCGCGGTCGGCGGAGAAATAGAGGCACGCAACCGGTCGCGGCCTTGGCGCCGGGAAGGCCCCCGTGAGCGCCGCCGCCGCGTCGCCCTCGGTTGCCAGGACCACGACTCCGGCGCGCAGCCATTCCCCGCCCTCCAAGAGGACCAGGGCGGAGTCCGCGCCCGGCTCGACGGCGGTCACGCGGGCGCGGAGGCGAATCGAGCCCTCGGGCAGGGCCGCGGCGAGCTGTCGCGGGATGGCCTCCATGCCCTCGGCCGGCAGAACCGTATCGCCCTCGGCCAACATCCGGTACACGAAGCGGAGCATCCGGCTGGAGGTCGTGAGATCCCGTTCAAGGAAAATCCCTCCGAAGAACGGGCGAAAAAAGCGATCCAGGATGCGATCGGAGAAGCCGAACTCTTTGAGTGCGACCTCCGTGGTCCGCTCCGGCGCGGAAAAAATGGAGTCCACGGAGGCAGACAGAACCTGCCGACGAAGCCGGAGCGTGTTCGCCTTATCCGAGAGAGACCCGACCGGAGCAAACAACCCTGCCAGGGCGGCGAAGGGGCGGCGGGCCGGGTCCATGATCCGATAGAAACGTCCGTCGACCCGTACCAGGGCGCCCGGCGCGAAGGCGTGAAGATCGAGCGCCGGGTAATCGAGCACGGCCCGCGCCTCGGGATAGGCGGTGAAGAAGACCTGGAAGCCGCGGTCCAGGCGAAAGCCCTCGACCGTATCCGTCCGGACGCGCCCCCCGACGCCGTCCGACGCCTCCAGGATCGTGACGGAGACGCCGGCCTTGGCGAGGGTCCGCGCGCAGGCGAGGCCGGCCAGCCCCGCGCCTACGATGGCCACCGGAACGAGCGTTCCACCCGGATGCGTCACGCGTTCAGCCTCCAGATGGCGAAATTCAGGACCGTCGCGAAGCTCACCCACAACAGATACGGGACCAGCAAGATACCCGCGGGTCGGGACACTCGCCAGGATGTCATCAACGTCGCCGCGATGGCAAGCCAGAGCGCCAGGATCTCGGCGAACGCCAGCCCCGGCATCCGGAGGCCGAAGAAGACGACCGACCAGCCGACGTTCAGGACGAGCTGCGCCGCGAACCACCGAAGGGCCGGCACGCTCGCCAGGCCGCCCCGCCGCCACACCAACCAGCCGGCGACGGCCATGGTGGCGTACAGGACGGTCCAGACTGGCCCGAAGATCCAATCCGGGGGGCGCCACGACGGCTTGACGAGCGTGGTGTACCAGCCCCCGACAGAGGCCATGGTGAACAGCGAGCCCAGGCCCGCGGCCAGGAAACACACCAGGTAGAAGAGGCCCAAGACGAGAGCCTGCCACGCCGGATTTCGCCGGGCCTCGCGGTGGAGCATACCGTTCTCCTACTTCAGGACTGCGGCGTAGGACACCTCGTCGAAACCGACGAGGAGCGTCCGCCCTTTCCGCAGCGTCGGCGCCCGCAGATTTCCCGTCGGCCCGAGCAGCAGACCCAGGAGGGCGGCCTTGTCCGGCTTCTCCTTCCGGAGGTCGAGATGCACGACCTGCTTTCCCTTGCTGGCGTAGATCTCGTCCACCTCCCGGACCAGCGCCAGGGCCTCTGCCTCCTTCAGCGTCGTCTTCTTGGCGTCCACCTGCGTCACGGTCTCGACCTTCTTCTTCGCAAGAAACTCTTGCGTCTTGGCGCAGGTCTTTCACCCGGGGCGGTGATAGCTCCAGTCAACGCGGGGCATGAGGACTCCTCCTTTCAGAATTGCGCTTCGTCCGTGTCGGCTTCACGGGTGCCTGCACGCACAGGTCCGGCCGGCCGGCCTCCGCGCACCAGCGGTTAACCCGGTCCACATACGATGCGACGTTGGTCTTCGACTCCATCCCGCCGAGCGACATATAGCGCACCTTGCCGAACACCGGACGCTCGAACCAGGGGCGGTCGTGCTTGCCGAAACACCAGAGGATGTTGCTGTAGGTGTTGGCATTCCGGCCGTCCAGGGCATACTTCTCGTGCAGGCCGATCATGATCGCCTGCGCGTCGGCCGGGGTGCGGCTCCACTCGATGATCTTCTTGCCCCAGTACATCCGGTAGTAGCCGAACATGAGACCGGTGGTCAGCAGTTCGGCCTGGATCGCGTTCCAGAGATAATCATGAGTCTTGGCGTTCTCGAAATCCTCCGGCGCATACAGGTGGGGTCGCGGATCAGCCGCGTGCGCGGAGAGCGTGGCCTTCGCCCACGCGGGGAGCGCGTCCAGGGTTCGATGGTTCGGATTGAACCGGCAGAAATTGTACCCCAGCTCCCGGCGCACGATCAACTCCTCCAGGAACGCGTCCCGATGCTCCCGGGGGGCGCCGGTGGCGTCCCGGACGGCCAGGGCGACTTCTTGCGGGGAGATCTGGCCGAAATGCAGGTACGGGCTCAGCCGCGATGTCGTCTCGGCGCCCGGCTGGTTGCGTGCCGTGCCATAGCCGTCCAGCGGACCGGCGATGAATCGGGCAAGCCGTTCCCGCGCCTCGCGGTACCCTCCGCGATAGACGGAGGACGGTCGGACATCGTGATCGATGGCGCAGCCCGCGATCAAGGAGTCGAGCGAGTCGAGCGCCACCTGAGTCCCGGGGCCATCAAGGCGAAGGTCCAGACTATCGCGCATAACGGACGGTTCCGGCACGGGACCGAGGTGGTCGGGGAGCAGCCGCCGTATCCGGGGGCGAAGCGTGTAGGCGCCGTATTGCTCCCCTGGGATCGCCGCCAAGGGCACGATGCCGTTACTGTCCACCGCCGACATGGCGACGTCCAGCTTGCCGGCGACGCGGGCGGTTTGATCGGGGATGAAGAAGGCGGGGAAGTCATCCGTCACCACCAAGGCAGCCCGTTGCGCCAAGCGGTACAGCAGGTCGTTCGGGTCCGTCGCGCGTCGGCGCAGATAGAAGTGGTAGCGGATGCCGCGTCGCGCGAACCGCTCCGGGAGTTCCGCGACCCCTTCCAGGATGAACCGGTGGAGCCGGTCGTTGGCCTGCGGGTAGGTGTGCCCCAGCCCCTGATACGCCACGACGGGCAGTGCGAGACGGTTCGCCTCCTCGATGGCCGCCGTCAGAGCCCAGTTCTGCTCCGCCCGGTGGTACATCTGGACCCAATACAGGACGTAATCCGCCCGCGACCGTTCCGGCCGGTCGTTCAGGCGCCTGATTCGCTCTGGTGGGGTGCGAATGCGGTCGCGGTCCATCGTTTCACCGTGGAGCATCTCGTTTTGCACGCGGGCCGGCAACTGGGCAATTGGGCGATTAGGCAATTGGGCGACTCGGCGACTCGGCAATTCGGGGAATTGGGGCCTGCGCCTCCGCCTTTCCTAATTGCCTACTTGCCCAATTGCCGAGTTGCCGAGTTGTCCCTTTTCCCGCCGGCCGAGCAGATGCCGCAAGGCCGACTCAAGATCCGGATACCGGAACCGATACCCTGACGCCTGGAGTCGAGCGGGCAGGACGCGCGCGCCGGCGAGGAGCAGGGCGTCGGCCATCTCGCCGAAGAGCAGCCGGGCCGCGAAGGCCGGGAGCGGGATCACGGCGGGCCGTCGGAGCACCCGGGCGAGGATGCGGGTGAAGTCGGCGTTGGTCACCGGTCCCGGCGCCGCCAGGTTGACCGGTCCCCGGACCGACTCCTCGCAGAGGCAGTGATGGATGGCCGCGATGGCGTCGTCGAGCGCAATCCAGCTCATAAACTGCCGGCCATTGCCGACCCTCCCACCCGCCCCCAGCCTGAAGGGCAGGAGCATTTTTCGAAGGGCGCCCCCGGCGGGGCTGAGGATCATGCCGAATCGGAGATTGACCACCCGGATGCCGGCCCGGGATGCCGGCTCGGTGGCCGCCTCCCATTCGCGGCAGACGTCGGGCAGGAAGCCATTCCCCGCGCCGCTCTCTTCGGTCAGGGTCTGGTCGCCCCGGTCTCCGTAGAAACCGACGGCGGAGGCGCTCACGAGGACCTTCGGGGGATGTGCCAGGCGGGCCAGTGCCTCGCACAGGCTGCGCGTCCCTTCCACGCGGCTTCGCCGGATCTCCGCCTTGCGAGCCGGTGTCCAGCGCCCCGCGGCGATGTTCTCCCCGGCCAGATGGACCACCGCATCCACCCCCTCGAGGCGGGACAGATCGGTCATGCCGCGCGCGGGATCCCAGGCGACCTCGTTGGGGCCGACAGGCGCCCTGCGGACCAGGCGGGTTACTCGGTGATCACCCGTCGTGAGGAAGGGGACCAGGGCCGACCCGACGAGGCCCCGCGATCCGGTGACGGCGACATGCATGGCCCGGCGCCCCTCACGAGCAACGTGCGTCTCGATGTCCGCCTTGGTGACGGCGTGGCGATAGGCGAACATCCGATCGAGCTTTTCATGGATGCTTCCTCCAGCCACGATACTCCCGAGCCATCCCAATGGCAACGCGTATTCGACGTCATCCTCGAGCCGGCAGGCGGACGTCCCCTCCGGCTCGAAGCGGTGTCGGTGCCGCCAGTATCGGAACGGCCCCTGGGCCTGCCGGTCACAGAACTGGCGGCCGGGGATGACGTCGTCGTGGACGGCGATCCAGCGAAGCCGGACCGGTCCGGCTTCTACGCGCAGGACAACCCGCGCGCCCGCCTCGACGCCGCCCGTCCGACTCTCCACCGTGACGCTGCTCCCAGGGCGGGGTGAGCCGCTCCAGGGCGCCGGGGCGGGCGTGCCAGGTAAACACGTCCGCTGCCGGGGCGGCGATCCGGGTATGCCGTCGGTAGCGCAGCCTCGTCAACGTCTCCGCCCTTCTGTGTCGTCTAGGCCGGAACGGCCAAGCGCCGTCCCCAGGTATCCAGCTCGGCGAGATCCTGGATCACGGCTATGCCGGGCCGAGGCCGGGGCGCACCGTCCCCGCCAACGACCAGACCGACGCGGCGTGGCACCGACCGCCGCAAGCTGGAGATCTGGGCGGTCATGGCCGCTCCGCGCGAGGCCCGGGAGACGCTGACGGCCACCGCCCGGGCGTTGAGGTCTCTGGCGAGAGAGGCAATCTGCGCGGCCGGGACTTCCGTACCCAAGAACAAGGTGCGGCAGCCGGCGGTGGAAAGCACCAGGGTCGCCATCTGGAGGCCGAGGGCGTGCCGCTCGCCTGGGAGCGAGGAGCACACCACCAGCGGGCCGTGGCCGCGCTCCTCGAACGGAAGCCGAAGACTGCGCAACAGGTCGCCGACCTTTTCGGAGAAGAAATGTTCGTGGCGGATCTCGAGACGGCCACCTTCCCAGGCGTCGCCGATCTCCCGGATGGCGGGAGCGATCCGGGTGTTCAGGAAGTCGAGGGGGCCAAGCCGTGCCCAATCCTGCAGGAGCGTCCGGGTAAGGCCGGCCGCATCGAACGCCTGGATCGCATGCAGAAGGTCGGACGGCCCGCCGGGGACCATGCCCGTCGTGGGCCGAGCGACTGCCGCGGTGACGCTGGTTGCAGCCAACAGGTCGGCGAGGGTCTGGTCGGAAGCCGTGACCACATCCCCGGCCCGGTGGCCGCGCGCCAGGGCTTCCGCGATGCGTCGGAGCCGCGGGATGCTGGTCAGGAGGTACACGCGATGCCCGGAGGGTTTACGCTCCGGAACCGGGTAGCCGTACCGCGCCTCCCAGGTACGCAGCGTCTCGATCGGGATTCCGGTGGCCCGCGACAGCGCGCCGATGGACAGCTTGCCTCCGGACTCCGAAGACGGCTCACGAGAAGGGGACATGTCGGGCCCTTGCATGGGAACAGGTGAGAAGCGGGACAGGAAGGATGCCGGCGCGATCCGCCCGGTGGCCGCGCTGTCTTGAAGACACGAGGCATCCTTCGATCCCGGCGCGTCCGGGCGTGTGGATTCTATCACGGAAGGGACCTGTGCAAGAGGTGAGCTTATCCGCATCGGAGTATCCGTCGCCTCAGAAGGACGCGGAACCGCGGACGGCCGAGAGGAACTCGTTGCGCAGCGCCGGAGAGTCCCGGAACTCGCCCAGCAGGGCCGAGGTGACGGTCTTGGAGTTCTGCTTCTCCACGCCCCGCATCATCATGCAGAAGTGGGCGGCCTCGAGGAGCACCGCGACGCCGCGGGGCCGCAGGGCTTCCTGAAGCGCCCAGGCGACCTGCTGCGTGAGACGCTCCTGGACTTGCAGGCGTCGGGCGTACACGTCAAGCAAACGGGGCAGCTTGCTGAGCCCGACCACACGACCGGCCGGGAGGTAGGCGATATGGGCCTTGCCATGGAATGGGAGCATGTGGTGCTCGCAGAGCGAGTAGAACTCGATGTCCTTGACGAGGACCATCTGGTCGTAATCCTCGGTGAAGACGGCACCGTTCAAGACATCCGCCACGGTCTTGTCGGCGCCGGACGTCAGGAAGGCGAGGGATTTGGCCACGCGCTCCGGGGTCTTCAGGAGGCCTTCCCGGCTCGGGTCCTCGCCGATGGCATGCAGAATACTCGTGACGGCCCCTTCCATGGTGCGTTCCGCCGGGGGCATCCTGAGTTCGAGTTCATCCAGCAGTGTCAGAGATGACATGGGACACTCCGCGTGACGTGAAGTTGAGCTCGACTGACGCTGAGGGAAAGCCCGCTCCGGACCTTACAGACCCGGAGCGGGTCGGTCGGTTAGTTGGGCAGAATCACTTTGTCGATGACGTGGATCACGCCGTTGCTGGCCATGACGTCAGCCTTGACGACATGGGCGTCGTTCACCATGACCCCGCTCATGGTGGTGATCTTGACGTTCTGTCCCTGGACTGTCTTGGCCTCACTGAGCTTGACCACGTCCGACGCCATCACCTTCCCTGCAACGACGTGATAGGTGAGGACCGCCGTGAGCTTCGCCTTGTCCTTGAGCAGCGCCTCCAGCGTGCCCGCGGGCAACTTGGCGAACGCCTCATCCGTCGGAGCGAACACGGTGAAGGGTCCCTTACCCTTCAGGGTCTCGACGAGCCCGGCCTCGGTCAGCGCCTTGGCCAGCGTGTTGAACTGGCCAGCCGAGACGGCGGTGTCCACGATGTCCTTCTGGGTATCGGCAGGGGCCGGAATCACGGCCCAGGCCACCAGGGCTACGGCGACCAACATGGGAGCGAACAACTTCTTGAGATTGACCATCGCCTTCATTGGATCTCCTCCTCGCAGGGCCACGGGGGTCCCGTTGGCCCCTGTCATTCGATTGGGCGCCACGCCAAAGCCACCTTCGGGCGGATGCCAGCCGCAGGCGCCGGGATGTGCGGCTGGCGAGTGGGTTCTATCATGATGCGTTTGCCGATGCCGAGCGGCCGGCCGATACCTTGAGGGTGGCCAGGCCGCCATCCACTCCCAGGACTTGACCTGTGATCCAGTTGTTCGCCGGGTCCAGCAGGAAGGCGATGGCGGCTGCCACGTCGTCGGGATCTCCGATCCGTCCCAGCGGGTGCATTGCTTGGGAGGCTTTCAATGATACCTCGCTCTCGGTCAGCCGAGCGGTCAACGGCGTCCGGACCAGGCCGGGGGCCACGCAATTGACCCGGATGTTCCGGGAGGCGTAGGTTGCGGCGGCGGATGTGGCCATGGCAGCGATCCCGCCCTTCGCCGCAGCGATGGCCTCGTGGTTGGCGAGGCCGGTCGAGGCGGCGGCCGAGGAGACCAGGACGATGGATCCGCCGGTCCGCTGCATCACGCGGGCGGCGGCGCGCAACAGGTAGAAGGCCGACGAAAGGTTGGCGTTCAGCGTCTGCGACCATTCCTCGTCGGTCGTCATATGGGCCGGCTTCAGCAGCAGAGAGCCCACGCAGTGCGCGACGCCGTCCAGCCGACCGTATTCGTCACGGGTGCGGGCAACGGCGGCGTCCACCTCGGCCGGCTGCGTGGCGTCCGTTCGGATCGCAATACCGCCGGTCTCGTGCGCGAGGCTCTCCAGTGGCTCCGACGTGCGGGCGGCGAGGGCGAGACGGCCGCCCGACTTCGCCAGGCGCCGAGCCAGCGCCGAGCCGATTCCGCCTGTGGCCCCCAGGATGAGGAAGACCGCTCGTTCCGTGGTGGGACTCATGCCAGCACCTCGTGCGTGATATGGCGGGGTTTCTTCGTATCTCCGGACGTCGCCCTTGCCGCGATGCCATTCAGCATCCCGCGGAAGATGATCGCATGCAGCGGATAGAGAGCGTACCAGTAGAGCAAGCCGGCAAGACCTGCCGGATCGAAGATGGCCGTCTGCCGAATCTCGGAGACGTCCCCGGCGCGCGGGGTGACTTCAAATTGCAGCCAGGCCCGGCCGGGGAGCTTCATCTCGGCAACCAGACGCAGGAGGTGATCCGGCTCGTAGGCTTCTATGCGCCAGAAGTCCAGGGCATCGCCCGGATGGGGCAACTCTGGATCCCGACGGCCACGACGCATGCCGATGCCGCCCACCAGGAGATCCAGGAACCCGCGCAGCCGCCACAGGGCGTTGCCGCAATACCAGCCCTGAGCCCCTCCGATGCGACGCACCGGAGCGAAGGCCGCAGAGGGGGGCGAGTCCACCGTCACAGCCCGGCTGTCCACGATTCGGGTCCCCAGCCGGGAACCGCCCCACCCAGCAGGCTGCACGCCACCCGCCGAGAGGGCGTCGGACCAGCGGGTGGCTGCCTGCTCGGCATCCTCCAGAGAGGCGGCCCGGGCGATCGCTTCGCGGAGGGATCGGGGATGGATCTGGAAGGTGTGTCGGGCGCTCTCGTCTCGCACGATGGTGGGATTCCTGAGGCTGTCGATCAGTTTCCGGCCCACCCGAGCATAGAGGGGAGTCACCAGACCCAGCCAGAGGCTCGAGAGCCGCGGGGTGAGGACGGGCACGGAGATCAGCCAGCGCCGGAGACCCCGCTGGCGAGCGTACTCCCGCATGATGTCACCGTACGAGACAACGTCCGGCCCGCCGATCGGGAAGATGCCGGCGCTGGCCTCGGGGAGGTCGAGTGCCGCCACCAGATACGCGATCAGGTCCTCGATCGCTATGGGTTGGGCAGCGACGGAGACCCACTTCGGGCAGATGAGCACCGGGAGTCGCTCCACCAGGGCACGTACCATCTCAAACGAAAGGCTGCCGGAGCCAATCACGATCGAGGCGCGGAACTCGACGACGGGGACTCCGCTCTCACGCAAGATATCACCGGTCTCCTGGCGACTCTTCAGGTGGGCGGATAGGTCGTCGCTTGGCTCGCCGAGGCCACCGAGATAGATGATGCGCCGGACACCGGCCTCCCGTGCCGCCCGCCCAAACTCCCATGCCGCCTCACGGTCGAGCGCGGCGAAGTCTTTGGTAGCTCCCATGGAGTGCACAAGATAGTAGGCCGTGTGGACGCCGGCCAGGGCGGGACCGAGGCTGGCCGGGGCCAAGCAGTCTCCCTGCACAACCTCGGTTCCCGCGCCGACGCGCCCGTGGAGGGTCTCGGGCCGACGCGCCAAACATCGAACGCGATGCCCCGCGTTTTCCAGGGCCGCCACCAGGCGGCCTCCGATGTATCCCGTCGCTCCCGTCACCAGAATCATTCGCTCCATTTCGCTCCTCATTACGAGACGGAGTGTAGCGGCCAGGGGAGTCAGCTAGTCAAGTTTTTTTTATATTTTGAATAGGTTATTTTTCATTACGTCATAACCGGCCATAAATAAGCACCTTTTCGGTCTCGACCGGCGTCCGGCAAGACCGATCATTCGGGTCATTCGCCTTGACAGCGGCCGCCGGGTCGGACTACGCTTCAATCGAAATCAGCCGTGGGTTCCCTTGGGGAAGGTGGGGCGGCAGATGGACGTCCTTGGGGGATCCGATCGTGTGCCAGTTGCTCGGCGAACGTCGAACACGATGAGCGTGGCCCTGCGGGGTGCCGATCCCGGAGGGCCGTCTTTTCTGCGGATCCCTTTTCCGCGTGGGTCGTTCCCGGCGCCGATAGGAGGTGAAACGAAACCGACGAGTTCGGAACGTCAGGCATGATCGAACCATTCTGACGAACGGAGACCGGGAGGGGGTCCAGGTCGCCTCGTGACGCACGAATGGAGGACAGGGTCATGGCAGAAGGACGACGGATCGGACTGCTCGGATGGATTCTGATCGGGTTTGCGGTTGGCGCGGTCTTCGGGCTCCTCTTCAAGGATGCGAGCCTCAGTCTGAGCTGGATCGGGGATCTCTTCCTCCGGCTCTTGAAGATGCTCATCGTGCCCCTGGTGTTCTTCTCCCTGCTCACCGGTACGGCCTCCATCAGCGATCCCATCAAGCTCGGACGCGTGGGCGTCAAGATCATCGTGATCTATCTGGCGACCACGGCCATCGCCGTCTGCCATCGGTCTGGTCATTGCCGGGATCTTCAACCCGGCCGCCGGCATGAAGCTTTCGCCGGTCGCCGGCTTCAAGACGCCCACCATCCCCGCCCTGAAGGACGTCCTGCTCAATCTGGTGACCACCAACCCGTTTGAGTCGTTGTCCAAGGGCGACGTCCTGCCGGTGATCGTCTTCGCGATTCTCTTCGGAATCGCGGCGGTCCTGATCGGGGACAAGGGCAAGGCTCTAATCGCGGTCGCTGACAGTGCGGCCGAGACGATGTACAAGCTGACGACGATCGTGATGTGGTTCGCGCCTCTGGGCGTTTTCTCGCTCATCGCCGCAACCATCGCCAAGCAGGGGCCCCAGGTCCTGCTGCCGTTCCTGAACCTCATCCTGGTGTGCTACCTCGCCTATTTCCTGCACGTGGCGATCGTCTATTCCTCAATCGTCCAGATCCTGGCGCATGTGAACCCGTTCCGATTCTTCAAAGCGATCACGGAGGTCATGGTAATGGCCTTCGTCACCCGGAGCAGTAACGCCACGCTTCCGGTGACGATGCGCGTCTCGGAGGAGAAGTTGGGCCTCCCGCGGAGCATTACCAGTTTCACGCTCCCCCTGGGGGCCACCGTCAACATGGACGGCACGGCCATCTATCAGGGGATCGCAGCGCTCTTCATCGCGTCTCTCTACGGTGTGCCACTTGGATTTAACCAGTACCTGATGATCATCCTCTTGGCGACGCTCGGCTCCATCGGGACGGCGGGCGTTCCGGGCGCCGGCCTGATCATGCTGGCCATGGTCCTGCAGGGCGTCGGCCTGCCGCTGGAGGGTCTCGGTCTCATCGCCGGAATCGACGTGATCCTGGACATGGGGCGGACGTGCCTCAACGTGACGGGCGACGTGGCCTGCACGGCAGCGGTCGCCTACTCGGAAGGGGAGTTCTCGCCCGAGACGGTGTCCGCGCGCCAGGCAGGAGCACGCGTTCGGACAGCCTGAGCCCGATTCCCCCGGCGCCGCGGTGCGTTGGGGGGCCGATCCTGTGTTCTCCGCGCCCGCTGGCCCGGTTAGGCCAGCGGGCGCGAGACCCGCCTCAGAGCCAGTTGACAGCTCCGCCATTAGAGGAAACGGCCGTTCGCCCCGCCCGCCAGCGAGGAGGTCGTGATAATGGCTGCGCCTAGAGCGTTCGCGGTCCCGGAGGAACGAATTCGCGAAATCGGGCGCGACCTGTTTGGGCGCGTCCGCGGAGACGCTGCCGGTTTCCTGGCGGGTGATCGGTTGACCGCCCGCCTCCTGGCCTGGGCGATGACAGATGAGGACGCCAAGCTGCAGCTCTTTCGATTTGTGGACGTCCTCCCCGCCTTGGGGGATGCGACCGAGACGGTCCGCCACCTGCGCGACTACCTCGGCGATCGGCCCGGGCCGTTCGCCCGCCTCACGCGGGTTGGTCTGGTCGTTGCCGAACTCGGCTGGCTCGGCGAGCTGGTTGTCGCCGGTGCCCTCCGGGTCGCCGTGCGACACCTCGGTCGCCGCTTCATCGCGGGTGCCACACCTGCAGAGGCTGGGCGCGCCGTGCGACGGGTCCGTCGCACGGGGTTGACCGCCACGCTGGACCTCCTGGGCGAGGCCTGCGTAAGCGACGACGAGGCGGCGGCGTATCAGGCGCGGTACTTGGCGCTGGTAGAACAGCTCTCGCCCGCGGCCCGAACCTGGCACGCGCACGAAGGCCTGGACGCGGCCCCGTGGGGTGCGCTGCCTCGCGTGAACGTGTCGGTGAAGCTCTCCGCCCTCTCCCCGTATTTCGATCCGATCGATCCCGCGGGTGCCGCGGATACGGTGAAGACGCGCCTCCGCCCCATCTTCCGGGCCGCCCAGACGCACAACGCGCACATCCAGATCGACATGGAAGACCATCGGCTGAAGGACCTCACGCTCCAGGTTTTCACGGAGCTCTGCGCCGAGCCAGAGTTTCGGTCGAACCGGAATGTGGGGATTGTCCTGCAGGCGTATCTCTTGGAGGCCGAGGCCGATGCCAGACGCCTGGTGGAGTGGGCGTTGCAGCGGGGGGCGCCGATCACCGTTCGACTGGTAAAGGGAGCGTACTGGGACTACGAGGTCGCGCGTGCGAGGTTGGAGGGATGGCCGATTCCCGTCTATGCGGTGAAGAGCCAGACGGATGCGTGCTTCGAGCGCCTGACGCGCTACTTCCTGGAGCGAGCGAACACGGTGGACCTCGTCCTGGGTAGCCACAACATCCGGTCGATTGCCTACGCCGCGGCGTGCCGCGAGGCGATGGGCCTCCCGCCGAAGAGCGTGGAGTATCAGGTTCTCTACGGCATGGCGGCGCCCCTGGCCCGGGCGCTAAGCGAGCAGGGGGAGCGCGTGCGGGTCTACATGCCCTTCGGAGAACTGATCCCGGGCATGGGGTATCTGGTACGTCGGCTGCTGGAAAACACCTCCAACGAATCCTTCCTCCGCCGCGGTTTCGCGGATGGCGAATCGCCGGACGCGTTGCTCGCGCCCCCTCAGGCCGGCGCGCCGGCTGAGGCCGCCCCCGCCCCCGCGGCGCCGGGTTCCCGCCGGGACGCTCTGCCCCCCTTTGCGAACGAACCCCGGGCGGACTTTGCCTTGGCCATCGAGCGCGACCGCTTCGCCGAGGCGCTCGCCGGCGTCCGGCGCCAGTTCGGGCGTTTCCACCCGCTGGTCATCGGGGGGCGATCCGTCGAGACCCCCGACAGGCTTGCCTCTCTCAACCCTTCTCGGCCCGGCGAAGTCGTGGGGTGGGCCGCCTCGGCCACGGCCGCAGACGTGGACGAGGCAGTGGCGGCGGCTGAGCGGGCGTTTCCCGATTGGCGGGATCGCGGGGTGCGCGATCGCGCGCAGCTCTTGCACCGGGCGGCGGTGATCCTCCGGGAGCGGCGCACCGATCTGGCTGCCTGGATCGTCCACGAGGCCGGGAAGCCCTGGCGAGAAGCGGACGGCGATGTGATCGAGGCGATCGATTTCCTGGAATACTACGGCCGTGAGGCCATGGATCTGCAGGCACCGCGGCGCCTGGGCGAGTTTCCCGGAGAGATCAATCTGTATTTGCGGGAGCCGCGCGGCGTGGTGGGCGTGATCGCCCCCTGGAATTTCCCCTTGGCGATTCTCACCGGCATGACCGCCGCTGCCCTGGCGACCGGGAATACGGTGGTGATGAAGCCGGCCAGACCGACGCCGGTGATCGCGGCCCACCTCGTGGCGATCCTGGAGGAGGCCGGCCTGCCGCCGGGAGTCGTGAACTATCTGCCCGGCCCCGGTGAGGTCGTGGGGGATCGACTCGCCCGCCACCCCGCCGTCCGGATGATCGTCTTTACCGGCTCCCGCGAGGTGGGTGCGCGACTCTACGGTCTGGCCGCGCAAACCGTGCCGGGCGCCCGGCACCTGAAGCGGGTGGTGGCCGAGATGGGGGGCAAGAACGCGATCGTGGTGGACGACGACGCCGACCTGGACGAGGCGGTCCAGGGGATTGTCGCCTCGGCTTTCGGCTACTCGGGTCAAAAATGTTCTGCCTGTTCTCGCGTGATCGGTGTCGGGCGCGTTTACGACCGACTGCTGGCGCGCCTTGTCGAAGCGGTCCGGACGCTGCCCATGGGGGCGGCGGACCAACCGGCGACGGTGGTGGGGCCGCTGATCGACCAGGCCGCGCAGCGGAGAGTCCAGCACTACATCGCAGCGGGGAGGAGCGGTGCCCGCCCCGCCCTCATCCGGGACGTTCCGGCGGATCTGGGATCCCTGGGAGGCTACTTCGTGCCGCCCGCCATCTTTGCCGACGTGCCGCCCGCGAGCCCGCTGGCCCAGGAGGAGATCTTTGGGCCCGTCCTCTCTGTCATGCCGGCCAAGGACTTCGAGGCGGCGCTGGCGCTCGCCATGGACAGCGACTACGCGCTCACCGGCGGGGTCTTCTCGCGAAGTCCAACCAACCTTCGCCGGGCGGAGGAGGCCTTCCGCGTGGGAGATCTGTACATCAACCGCGGGATCACCGGGGCCATCGTGGGGCGCCAGCCGTTCGGCGGGCGCCAGATGTCGGGCGTGGGATATCAGGCGGGCGGCCCGGATTACCTGATTCAATTTGTCGAAGGACGGGTGATCTGCGAACACACGCTGCGGCGGGGTTTTGCGTCGGATCGCCTGGCGCGACTCGAGGGCTGACGAGCGTTGCACGTTCCGGCGCCGTAGCGTGTGGCGCGACGACGGGCGGCAGGTCCGAACGGTTGTTCGGTTCTCCGGTCACCCGATCGGGTTCCGACCGCCGGGGCTTGCAGTGTTCGGTCGCAAACGCTATATATAAGGCAGACGGGGCGATTATCAAACACCGTGGGACAACATGTCGCGTTCCACGCGGGGCCCGCTCATCGAGGAACCCGTCGTTCTCCGGGAGAGCCCTTTACGAATCACGAGTTAGATTGAACCATCTGAGTGGTCCAGCACTTGCAAAAAGTCGCAACGAAGCGGCGTTAAGCCGTTGTCAGAGAATAATTTGACCAGAGATATTCTGGAAACGGCATAAGGAGCCGTAACGAAATTATCAAGACGATCACGTTATTTCGTAACGGCTCCTAAGAAGCTGCCAACATTCGTGGGGAGAGAAACACGGCCAGCGCCGGCCACCCACGGACCCTTCGTAGGGTTTTTCCGATCAGGTTTGCGCTCCAATAACCTTTGTGCCTCGCCAGCAATCATGGCAGGGGGGATCACATGCACGAACTCGAGCCCGTATTCAATCCTCGGTCCATTGCCGTCATCGGTGCCTCTCGCCGCGAGGGGACCATCGGCCAGCAAGTCACCAAGAATCTGATCGACGGCGGCTTTCCCGGCCCCATCTACCCAATCAACCCGGGAGCCACGGAGATCCTCGGCCTCAAGACGTATCCCTCCATCGCCGACGTGCCGGGGCCGGTGGACGCCGCGGTGTACTGCGTTCCCGCCGATAAGGTGCTGGACGTGGCGCGGCAGTGTGCCAAGGCAGGGGTCAAGGGCCACATCGTCATCACCAGCGGTTTCGCCGAGGTGGGGAACAGGAAGGACGAGGAGGAGTTGAACCGGATCGTCAAAGCCTCGGGCGGTCGAGTTATCGGGCCGAACATCGTGGGGACCATGAGCAACCCGGCCAAGGCGAACGCCAGCTTCGCGCCGGTCCTGCCGTACAACGGCCATACGACCCTCATCTCGCAGTCGGGCGCCCTGATCATCGCGCTGGACACCGTGACCTTCGTCCGCCGGTTCGGCGTCTCGTCCATGATCTCGCTGGGCAACATGGCGGACCTGGACTTCGCGGACTGCATCGAATACTACGCCCAGGATCCGAACACGAAGTGCATCGCCCTCTACATCGAAGGCGTCAAGAACGGCTACAAGTTCATGCAGGCCGGCCGCTGGGCGGGGAAGCCCATCGTGGCGCTCAAGGCCGGCGTGTCGGCGCACGGCGCCGCCGCCGCCGCCTCCCACACCGGCTCGCTCGCCGGGTCGGTCAAGGTGTACCAGGCTGCCTGTAATCAGTCCCACATGATCTGGGCGACCGATCTGGAGGACATGCTGAACAAGAGCCAGGCTCTGGCGATGCAGCCGGTGCTCAAGGGCGGCAACGTCGTGATCATCACCAACGGCGGCGGGATCGGCGTGCTGGGATCGGATGCGGCCGAGCGGCACGGGATCCCGCTCCAGACTGCGCCGGCCGACGCCCAGGCAGAGTTTCGCAAGTTCATGCCGGATTTCGGCAGCGCCAAGAACCCGGTGGACATCACCGGCGGCAGCGGCGTGGCCGGCTACGAGGGGGCGATCGCGGCCGCGCTCAAGTCCCCCTGGGTGGACGGCGTCGGCGTTTTCTACTGCGAGACGGCCGTCACCAAGGCCACGGACATCGCCAACGCCGTGATCACCAAGCTGGCGGAATCGGGCGTAAAGGACAAGCCCGTGGTGGCCTGCTTCGTGGGCGGAGCGGGCAGCGTGGAAGCGGGAAAACTCCTGCTGGACGCGTCCATCCCGTACTACGATTGCCCCAACAAGACGATGTCGGCCCTGGCGGCCCTGCGCCAGGCGGCCCGGTTCTCGGAGGTGGGCTGCAAGGTGGACTTCGAGCCCTACGCCGATGTGGACAAGAAGCGCGCCAAGGCGATCATCGACCTGGCCCGGAAGGCCGGCCGCCAAGCGCTCACCGAGCCCGAGGCCAAGACGCTCTTCGCCTGCTACGGTCTGCCGGTGACCAAGTCCAGTCTGGCCAAGACCGAGGACGAGGCAGTCAAGTATGCCCAAGAGCTTGGCTTCCCGGTCGTCCTGAAGATCGTCTCCCCCGACATCCTGCACAAGAGCGACGCCGGCGGCGTGCGGGTGAATCTGAAGGACGCCGAGGCAGTGCGGGTCGGGTTCCGGACCATCATCGAGAACGCCAAGCGGTACAAGGCGGACGCCGACATCCACGGCATCCTGGTGTGCGAGATGGCGCCGCTCGGCAGCGAAGTGATCGTCGGCTCGGTCAACGACGCCACCTTCGGCCCCACGATCATGTTCGGTCTGGGCGGGGTGTTCGTCGAGGTCCTGAAGGACGTGACCTTCCGCGTGGCCCCCATCTCCATCGACTGCGCCCTGGCCATGCAGCAGGAGATCAAGGGCTACCCGATGCTCCAGGGGGTCCGGGGCGAGAAGCGGCGCGACCAGGAGGCCCTAGCCGGCGTTCTCTCGCGGCTGAGCCAGCTCGTGGCCGACCTCGACGACGAGATCGCCGAGACCGACGCCAACCCGATTCTCCTCTACGAAGAGGGCAAGGGCTGCCGCGTCGTGGACGCCCGCGTCATCCTGAAGCGGAAGTAGCCGCACGCTGTTTCGAAGGACTCTAGACGGCGCCTGGCCCATGGGTCAGGCGCCGTTTTGCTACCTCTCGGGGTGCCGTCATGGATTTCACGTGTCTGGCCTGTCATTCGGTCGAGCCTGCCAGTCCCCGTGTGTGGCGGTGCGCGCGTCGCCGACCCCACTCGCCGCTGACCACGGTCGTCAGGACCTGCGCGGCGGAGGAGGTGCGAAACCGTCGTCGTCCCACAGGCGGTTTCGCGGAGGCGGGTTCGCGCCGCAGCGCAGGATGCCCTGGCGACAGAGGGCGGCGCGCCACTCGTACTTGAGGTAGATCTTCTCCGCGGCCGCGGCCTCCGGCTCGAACGCCACCACGCGCGCCGGCGAGTGCTCCTGCCTGCCGAACCCCGTGCCGGCGCTCTCTGCTTCGGACTTCGCCGCGGGTGCGTCGCGACGGGCCGAACCCATCGATGACCGCGAAAGATCTGCGGGATCGTGGCGTGGGACCTCCGGATAGACCGCCACGGCGATCACCCCCATTGCCGATTCGTCGTGAAAGGCGGCGGCGTACGAATCAGCGGCGTCCGTGAAGTAGAAGCGGTTGATGCTGTCGAGGTTGGTGCGCCACCCCTTGAATTCTCCCTGTCCGTACGGTTCCAGGATGTACATCCGCTCGGTGTTTCGAAGCCACGACTTCTGGCCCGAGATGATGTTCCGACCGTCCACCGCGATCACCACGCCGACGCGCCGATTCAGAAGGTTCCGGACGAGAATGCCGTAGTGGTCGCCCTTGACCGCCTCGACGTACACTCTCCGGTTTGCGGACGGCGTCGCCACCGGGTAGAGCGGGAGGATCCGCCCGCTATCCGACCGGATCTGCACATCCACCGCCCTTCCGGTGCTTCCGCCCAGCCGCGCCGGCCATCCCCAGGAGCAACACCGCCAGGAATACGCGTCGCATAGATCCCTCCTTGGTGAGTGGGAGTTTCGGGACTCATGCTCCGTTAGACCAGACCGTACGGAAAGAGTTCCCGGAAGGAAAAGGGGCCCTGGGGGGATCGCGCGTCCGGTTTCGGAGCAGTCCGGCTCGCCGGCATGCAACGGACGGACGGAACTATGGGGGGACCACGGGGTAGGCTGAAAACGCAACGCCCCCGGAGGACTGCCTCCGGGGGCGCGAGAACGATTGCCTTGGCTTGACGGGTATGTGATCCGCGGCAGACCGCTGTATATCCTCTCTCGCCCAGCCTCCTCAAAAAGGCCCAGACGCAAGGCGGTTTGCCGCAAGCCGGGGTACCCAGTCCGCTGGGTCCAGGCGTACTGGAGGTACGTCGCAGCGAGTGCCAAGGCGAGCGGGGTACCCAGCCGAAGGCTGGGTCACCGCAGGTGGGCCTTTTTCAGGAGGAATGCTATCCGGCCACCCGGGTGGCCACCAGGTCGCCGACCTCGGTGGTGGTGTAGCCCATCTGGCCCGCGGCGAGGTTTCGAACCTTGTTCGCCGTGGTCCACATCACGGCGTCCTCGACGGCCTTGGCGGCGGCGGACTCGCCCAGGGTGTCCAGCATCATCCCGCCCGCGCAGATGGCCGCCAGCGGATTGATGACGTTCTTCCCGGCGTACTTGGGTGCGGAGCCGCCCATCGGCTCGAACATGCTGACCCCCTCGGGGTTGATGTTGCCGCTGGCGGCGATCCCCAGGCCGCCCTGGGTGATGGCGGCGAGGTCGGTGATGATGTCGCCGAACATGTTGCCGGTGACGATCACGTCGAACCACTCGGGGTTCTTGATCATCCACATGCAGATGGCGTCCACATGGTAATACTCGCGTTTGATGTCCGGGTAATCCCGGCCCCCCATCTCGTGGAAGGCCCGCTCCCACATCTCGTACACGTAGGTCAGGACGTTGGTCTTCCCGCACAGCGCCAGCGTCTTGCGCCTATTGCGCCGGCGTGCGTATTCGAAGGCGTACTTGAGGCACCGATCCACCTGGTGCCGGCTGTAGAGCGAGATCTGTGTGGCGACCTCATGGGGGGTGCCCTTCATCATCGCCCCGCCCGCGCCGGTATAGACGTCGCCGGTGTTCTCGCGCACGACGACGTAGTCGATGTGCTCCGGTCCCTTGTCTTTCAGCGGACACTCGACGCCCGGGAACAGTTTCACCGGACGCAGGTTGATGTACAGGTCCAGGTCGAACCGCATCTGCAGCAAGATCCCCTTCTCCAGCAGGCCGGGCGTGATGTCGGGGTGCCCGATGGCGCCCAAAAGGATTCCGTCGAAACCGCGCAGCTCCTGGAGGACCGAGGCCGGCAGGATCTCGCCGGTCCGCAGATACCGCTCCGCGCCGAGATCGTAGTTCGTCAAGGCCAGCGAGAAGCCGAATCGCCTCTCGGCGGCGTTGAGGACTTTCAGGGCCTCCCGGATCACCTCGGGTCCGGTGCCGTCGCCGGGGACCACCGCAATCTTGTAGCTCTTCTTGGCCATGGTCGCATCCCCTCCCTTGCTGTCCGAACCGTCAGGTGGCACGCATGTCACAGGCATCCCTGCTCCGGCTCCAAGAAACGCGAGGCAAACTATCAGCGTACGAAATGGGTGTCAAGGAGATGCGCTTGGCTCTGCCACGTTGACCTGGAGCGTGGCGCCTGGGATACTCTCACGACATTGCGGGACTTCTCCTTGAACGGATCGAAAAAATGTGCACAATCCGTGTCGCGGGCCCGGCCCGATGGGCGGGACCGGGCCGGCCAACCACGGATGGCGGCGAGGTGACGCATGGCGGACAAGAACACGATCGGCTGGAAGCTGCAGGCGGTACGCGAGTCGCGGGGCCTGAGCGTTGAGCAGTTGGCGGACCGCGCCGACCTGAAGGCGGTGGTCATCGGCCAGATCGAATCGGGCGCGCTGATTCCGTCGCTGGGGCCCCTGATTCGCATCGCCCGGGCCCTCGGGCGTGCGGCTCGGGACCTTCCTCGACGACCAGGAGAATGTGGGGCCCGTGGTCGTCCGGTCGGGGGAGAAGCGCAAGGTGATGTACGTGTCGGACAAGAAGCACCCGGGGTCGAGCGACCTGGACTTCTTTTCTCTGGCGGCCAACAAGGCGGGTCGCCACATGGAGCCGTTCCTGATCGACATCTTTCCCTCCTCGGCCCAAGAGGTGACGCCGTCGGCCCACGAGGGCGAGGAATTCATCTACGTGTTCTCCGGCGAGGTCGAGATCACCTACGGCACCGAGACCTACCGGCTTGCCACCGGCGACTCGATCTACTACGACAGCATCGTTGCCCACAGCGTACATAGCGCCGGGGACCGGCCCGCCCAGATCCTGGCGGTCGTGTACGCCCCGTCGTGATCCCGGAAGGAGCCCGCATGGACTACATTACCGATACCCTCGGTCGGGTGCTGGAAGCGCAGGTTGCCCGCCATCCCGACAAGGAGTTCATGGTCTATCCCGATCGGAACCTGCGCTTCACCTACGCGGAGTTCGATCGCCGAGTGAACGCGCTCGCCAAGGGTCTGTTGGCCATCGGCCTCGGCAAGGGCGACCACCTCGGTATCTGGGCCACCAACGTCCCCGACTGGCTCACGCTGCTCTTTGCCACCGCCAAGATCGGGGTCGTCGTCCGTGACGGTGAACACCGCCTACCGGACGTCACGAGCTGGAGTACCTGGTGAAGCAGTCGGACATCCGGGCCCTGTGCCTGATCGACGGCTTCCGCGACAGCGACTACGTGGCCATGGTCAACGAGCTGGTGCCCGAGCTGAAGTCCTGCGAGCGGGGCCGGCTCCAGATCGCGCGCGCTTCCCGCGGCTGCGAGAGCGTGATCTTCATCGGGCCGGAGAAGCACCGGGGGATGTACAACACCCAGGAGCTGCTCCTCCTCGGCGCCCACGCGCAGCGACGAGGCGCTGGCGAGGGCGTCTCGGCGGGCCTGACCTGCCACGACGTGATCAACATGCAGTACACCTCGGGGACGACGGGCTTCCCCAAGGGGGTGATGCTCACCCACCACAACATCCTCAACAACGGTTTCCACATCGGCGAACGGCAGAAGTTCACCGAGGCCGACGCGCGCTCTGCCTGCCGGTGCCCGCTGTTTCACTGCTTCGGCCTGGTGCTGGGGCATCATGGCCATCGTCACGCACGGGGCCACGGCGGTGATCGTGGAGAGCTTCGATCCGCTCCTCGTCCTGGCCTCGGTCCAGAAGGAGAAGTGCACGGCGCTCTACGGCGTGCCGACGATGTTCATCGCGGAGCTGAACCATCCCATGTTCGCGATGTTCGACCTGTACCTCACTCCGCACCGGCATCATGGCGGGCTCGCCCTGCCCGATGGAGATCATGAAGCGGGTGATCGCGGACATGAAGTGCCGCGACATCACCATCGCCTACGGCCTCACCGAGGGCTCGCCGGTCATGACGCAGACCTCCACCGACGACCCTATCGAGCTGCGCGTCTCCACCGTCGGGCAGCGCCTGCCGGGGATCGAGGTGCGGATCGTGAATCCCGAGACAAACACCGAGGTGCCGCCGGGACGCAGGGGGAGGTGGTCTGCCGGGGCTACAACGTGATGAAGGGCTATTACGAGATGCCCGAGGCGACCGCGCAGGCCATCGACGCGCGACGGGCTGGCTGCACTCCGGCGACCTCGGCACGATGGACGAGAACGGCTACTTCAAGATCACGGGTCGGATCAAGGACATGATCATCCGCGGCGGTGAGAACATCTCCCCGCGCGAGATCGAGGAGTTCCTCCTTCGCATGGAGGGCGTCCGGGACATCCAGGTGGCCGGGATCGCCAGCCCCAAGTACGGGGAAGAGGTGGGCGCCTTCGTCATCAGGAAGGACGGCGCCACCATCACCGAGGAGGACGTGCAGGACTTCTGCCGGGGCAAGATCGCGAACTTCAAGGTGCCGCGACACGTGTTCTTCGTGGATGCCTACCCGATGACCGCGAGCGGCAAGATCCAGAAATACAAACTCCGGGAGCTCGGCGTGAAGCTGCTCAACGAACGCGGCGTCGAGCCGTCTTAGGAGCCGTTACGAAATGACTTGTCCATTTCTTTATTTCGTTGACGGCTCCTTATGCCGTTACGGGAATATTCCAGTCAAGTTATTCTTTGACAACGGCTTAGGGGCGGGCGGGTTCCACGCGCCGGGACTCCCCGAGCACACACCCCGCACAGAAGGCCGCGAGAGGAGGGCGATCATGACTCGAACGCGTCAGGGTCACGGTGGGCGGTGGAATCCCTCAGTGAGCCGCCGAACGGTTCTCAAGGCGGGCGCCGCCGCGGGGCTGGGCCTCAGCGGGCTTGGATCTCTGGCCGGGAAGGCCTTCGGCCAGGCGCCCACCCACCTCAAGGGAACCAAGCTGGCCATCCTGAAGGGCACCTACTTCGTGGCCGCGGCCCAGGATCTCTTCCGGAAGCAGGCCCAGGAATGGGGCAAGCTGGCCGGCGTGACGGTCGTCACCGACTTCCTGAGCTGGGCGAACGTGCAGCCCAAGATCTCCGCCGCGATCCATGCCGGCGGGGTGGACGTCGCGGAGCTGTGGCCGGCGGCCAACTATCTGTACAAGGACAACCTGGTCGACATCACCGAGGACGCCGAGGAAGTTGGGCGACGAGGCGGAGGTTTCGAGGAGTACGTTCTGAAGTCCGGAAATGTCGGCGGCCGTTGGTACGGCATACCGCACGGCAGCACCAATATCGCCATGAATTACCGGATCGGCTGGTTCAAGGAGGCTGGGGTTGCGAACGCCGAGGACGGCGCCAAGCTGGACCTGACCTGGGACGAGTTCCACGCACTGGCCAAGAAGTGCAAGGAGAAGGGGCGCCCCTTCGGTCAGGCCCTCGGCCACAGCACCGGGGACCCGCCGTCGTTCTGCTATCCCTATATGTGGTCCTACGGGGCGGCCGAGACCGACGCGGACGGCAGGGTGATCCAGTTCAACAAGCCGGAGTTCGTTGAGGCCCTGCGAAAGTTCATCCAGGCCTGGAAGGATGGATACGACACCACGGGCACGTCCTGGGACGACAGCAACAACAACCGCTCGTTCCTCTCCGGCCAGGTTGCCTGCACGCTGAACGGCTCGAGTATCTACGTCGCGGCCAAGAAGGACCGGCCCGAGATCGCGGCGGACATGCAGCACATGCACATCCCCAAGGGGCCGGCCGGCCGCTTTTACCAGCTCGGGACGCGCACGATGGGGATCCTTAAGAATTCCCAGAATGTCCCCGCGGCGAGAGAGTTCCTGAAGTGGTGGTTTCAGGACGAGCAGTACGATACCTGGTGGCGGCTGCAGGAGGGGTATCATCTCCAGCACGTGAAGCGCCTGGCCGACGATCCGATGTGGTTCAAGGATCCCAAGGTGACGGTGTTCCGAGAGGAACCCAGGTACGGCGTCCCGATCGGCTACCCCGGGCCGCCGACCGAGAAGGCCTCCATGTCCTGGTCCAAGTACATCGTGGTGGACGTCTTCGCCCGGGCCGTCCAGTCCGGCGACGCCAAGGCGGCGGTGGATTGGGGTGTGGAGCAGCTCAAGCGAGTGTACGGCCTCTAGCAGGCTGCTGAAAACGGCCCATCTGCTGCGTTGGCGCGCTTAAGCGCTCGTTGCGGCGTACCTGGAGTACGCCTCACTCGGCTTTACGCTCGCCGCCTTGCATCTGAGCCTTCTTGAGCAGCCTGAGAGAAGCGATCTATTAGCATCGTCATGTCCTGCCCGCGGGGAATCTGGTCGGCGCAGCGGGTGCGCGAGGCGTCGTTCGGATGCGTCCCGCGACGCGAAGTGAGTGCGGCCTTTCCCCTTGACTTCGCATTCCCCTCGGCGATACCTTCGGGCGCAGCCGTGAACCGCCCACCGTGCGGCGGCCGGGCACCCCAGGCAACCCCTCTCTTCGTTGACCCTATGGACAAGGCACAACTCAAAGCGCAGGGGCTGACGTTCGGGCGCAACGTCCAGACCGCCTTCAAGGCTGTGGTCATGTACTCGGTGGACCATCCCGCGGCCGGAAAGGCCGTGGAGCAAGCCTATGACACCCTCCGAATCCTGCTGCAGCTCGCGCCGCAGTTCACCTTCGGATTTGCGGATCATCGGGTACTCCTGAACGACCTCCTCACGGACGACCCCCTGCTGGGCATGCTCCAAGCGGAGTTCGGCAAGCGCGGCATCGCTGCCATCACGTTCCCGGGGGAGATCAGCCGGGCGGAGTTTCAACAGGCGCTGCGCGTCCTGGCCGCGAAGCCGAAAGAGATCGAAGCCAAGGGGGGCATCGCGAAGTTCCTCGCCGAGCATCCCGTCGGCCGCGTCCGCGTGGTGCCGGTCAAGAAGCAGGACGGCGGCGACACCGTGCTGGACACGGACGCCGAATCGTATTTGCGGGGCGACAAGCCCCCGACCTCCCAGGGCCTGGGAGGCGGGTCGGGGCTGGATGCCCTGGTGCGCTTCGCGCAGATGGAGCGAGCCTCCTCCGACGCACTTCCCGACGGAAAAGAAATCCTGGCGCTGGCCGGCAAGGCGACCGAGGCCGCCCTCGTGCAGCAGACGGCCGATCCCCGCGAGGTGGTGGCCGCCCTGGCCCAGTTGCTGCGCCAGGTGCCTCCCGAGCATCTGCTGTCCGCCCTGCCGATCGGCACGCAAGCCGAACTGCGTGGGCGACCGGCGGAAGATATCGCCGCCAATGTGGTGGAAGACGCGACCGTGGCGTGGGTCTCCAGGCACCTCGCCGCCGCGCCCCCGGGGCCGTCGGCGGCCGTCGCCGAGGGGGAGGCCATCCAAGTCATGATGGTCGGCTTGAGCATGACCCAGATGGCGGACCGCGTTCTGGAGAAGCTCGCTCGCACACTGGAGGAGGCACACCTACCTCCCGAAACGTATCAACGCATTCGGCACGGCGTCCTGTGGGGCGGCCTTTCGGAGAGTGAGCGGCGCGAGCGGCTCCTCCAGGCGACGCAGTACGACGACCAAGAATTCCAAAGCTTGCTCGACTACGTCAAGGAATGCCTCGGGGCGCGGAAGTACGACCCGGCCCTGGAGGTCGCCGGCCACTATTTCCGTTTCCTGGATGCTTCGTCATCCATCGTGCAGGCCGAGCTGCCCAGGGCGCTCCAACTGCTGCGCCTCATGGCCGAACCGCCGACCCTGGCGTTCCTGCTCGAGGTCGCCGACCGGTTCGGTACGGAGCTGCTGGACGAGCACCAGCTCACCGCGGAGTGCCACGCGGCGGTCGCCGACGCGCTTGCCGGCGTGGTTCGGATCGCGACCGCTGCCGGGGACCTGGATCCGGCTCATCGTGCGGGGTTGGTGCTGGAACACTCGCGCGCTCGCGATCCGCGCCGGCACGAGGCGTGTTGCGGCGCGGCGTTGGGGCGTCTGCTTCCTCCCGAGGCGGCGTCGCGACTGATCGACGTCTATCTGGAGAAACGAGGTGACGCCGGACTCTGCAAGACGACCGTGGAGCTCTTGCGATGGCTGGGGTCGGCGAGCGGAGAAGAAGCCTTCCGCCGTCTGGCGGAGGAGGCGGAGATGCCCAGGCGCCCGCTCCTGCTGCGCCTGCTGACGCAGCTCGGGCCGGCCGCGATCGAGGCGGCGCGCCAGCGGTTGGGTGACGCGCGGTGGTCGGTGGCGCGTGATGCCTGCACCGTCCTGGGCGATCTGGACGATCCGGAGCTGCCCCAGAGAATGCAGGGTGCGCTCCGACATCCGGAGGGGCGAGTGCAGCAGGCGGCGGTTTCCGCCATGGTGAAGAGCCGGGCGCCCGGGGCCATGGCAGCCCTGGCCGACGCGCTTCCGGCCCTGGAGCCGGGCGCCGCCGAGAAGGCGCTCGAGGAGCTCTCGTTCCGCAAGGACCCCGCCACGATTGACGGGCTGGAGCGGTTCCTCCAGCTCAGCAAGGGGACCAAGCCAGGCGCACTGGACACCGCCGTGCGCGTGGTGGCGGTCATTCCGACGGAGCGCGCGGCTCGGGTGCTGGGCGTGGTGCTTTCGGACCCGGCGCACGCGCCGCTGCTGCGCCGGACGGCGGGGGACCACCTGCTGCGCAGCTCGCTGCCCATCGCGCGTCGCCTCTTGGAAGGATTCGTCCGCCGCGCCCCCGACGATCCGATCGCCGCGATAGTTCAAAAGGCGTTGCCACGAGACACGGCGCCCTGACAGGCTGCTGAAAACGGCCCATCTGCGGTGACCCAGCCTTTGGCTGGGTGCCCCGCCCGCCTCGCCACTCGCTGCGGCGTACCTCCAGTACGCCTCGCTCGGGCTACAGCGTGCCGCCTGGCATTTGGACCGTTTTGAGCAGCCTGGGGGAAACGGGTTTTTCAGTTCGCTGCCGAACCCCTCCCGTGGGTGTGTCTCTGCGCCGGATGGCGCCGCTCTCCTCGGTGTGTCCCTGTTCAGGAACCGCTCCGCCCTCTCGTGAACCGCAGGATGTCCAAGCCGTTGTCGCGGTCGATCAGGTAGATGAGTCCCCGGTGGTCCACGAAGACGTCGTTGCTCAGGGGCAGCCGGCCCTTGGCGAAGCGGGGAAGATAGTGGCCCACCTCGACGGGGCGGGCGGGGTTCGAGATATCGATGACCCGGAGGCCGCGGGAAAACCAGGCAGCGTACACGAGGTTGTCGGGGCGGACTGTCTCGTGGGGCTGGTGAGCGCCGCTGCGGCCCTCACAGCGCGCGGGACGTGGAGGCTGGAATTCCGCAGCGACCACGGGCCGGGTCTCGTCGGTGATGTCCACCATCCACATCCCCGCCGGTCGCTCGCACCCACTGCCGAGGTCCTCGTCGAAGACGACCAGCCAGCGGCGCCCCAGGATCGGATGCCGGACAGGCAGGGTCGTATGGGTGGGGGCGCCGGAGGGTCGAGAATAGTTCAGGTGGCTCACCGTCTTCGGATTCGCGATGTCGGCGACGTCGACGATGGCCACGCCCCCCATCCAGAGCGGGACGTAGAGGCGGTCTTCCAGCCGGTTGGGGTGATGGGTCCGGTAGCTCACCCCGCCCGCTGACCTCTCGCCGCCCGCGGTCCACTGGCCGGGCATCCACCATCGGGACACTTCTCGTGGGTTCCGCGGGTCCGAGAAATCCACGATCAGCGTGACGTTGCCCTGGTAGCCCTCGATACCGGCGCCGGCGTAGATCAGCTTCCGGGGGCAATCCGCCTGGAACCGGTGGACCCCGGTCCCCCGGCCGTTCGCGCCGCCCATCTCCAGGAAGCCGATTTCCTTCGGCCGCCGAGGGTCCGAGACGTCAAACAACCCGAGCCCCACCCGGCTCCCCGGCCCCCACCCCCCATACCGTTCGTGGTTCGTGATCAGGACGCTCCCGCAGAGCCGCGCCTTGTGGGAATGGGTGCCCGGCGTGGTGGGGATGCGTGCGAGCAGCGTGGGACGTGCGGGATCGGAGACGTCCAGGAGGCTGGTGGCGTGCGGGGGCGCCATGTGGCCGATGACGGCAAGGTTACCCTGGACATCCACCATCCCCCCGCCTTCGATATCCAGGCGACCGACCAACTCCACATTGCGGGCGTCCCCGGGACCGGCCGCAAAGACCGACGGGGGAAGTGCACCCGAAATGAGCAGCGTGAGTGCGACCGAGACGAGGCAGAGGGCCTGCCGAGACTTCATGGAACGACCTCCTGCGTGGAATGTCGGTGGCGGCGCCCCGTAACGTTATACAAGGTTGGCAGTCCCGGTGAAAGACCCTTCTCCGTGGCGCTGCGGGACCCAGGTGAAATCGGCGGCACAGCCGACCGGACGCCGTCACCTTTGGGCTTGACCCCGCCCGGTGCTCCACGGTAGCGTCAGCACGGTCACCCCGTGCCGTCGGTAAGCCGTTGTCAAAGAATTAGTTGAGCGGAGATTCCGAAACGGCATAAGGAGCCGTAACGAAATAAAAAGAGATGTATAGGTTATTTCGTAACGGCTCCTAACCAGACGAAGGAGGCGAGCGATGCCGGATTCCAATGTGCAGGGCTGCAGCCAGGACCACGTGATCTACCCCAGAACTTCGAAGGGGGACCTGGAGAGAGGTATTCCCATCATCGCGCGGGCCGAAGGGGTGCGCATCTTCGACCAGCACGGCAAGGCCTACCTGGACCTCGTCTCGGGGTGGACCCGGCCGGTCCACATCGGCTACGGACGGAAGGAGATGGCCCAGGCGGTGGCCGACCAGATCCTGGCGATGCCGTATTACACCCCGATGCAGTTCGGCAACCCGCGCGCCGTCGAGCTGGCCGCCGTGCTGGCCGCACTGGTGCCCGCGCCCATCGCCAACTTCCTGTTCGTGAGCAGCGGCTCCGAGGCGGTGGAGTCGGCCCTGAAGCTGGCCAAGCACTATCATCACCACCGGGGTGAGCGGGCACGGTTCAAGATGGTCAGCCGTCGCGGCGCCTTCCACGGCGTGACGGGGGGCGCGCTGCGCGTGCTGGGGACGGTCCTTCCCATCCGGCAGATGATGGAGCCCCTTCCCCCAGGTACCATCTTCGCGGAGTCGCCCTACTGCTATCGCTGCCCCCTGCACCTCACCTATCCGGGGTGCGACCTCGCCTGTGCCCGGGACGTCGAGCGTCTCATCCAGTTCGAGGATCCGAGTCAGGTCATGGCCTTCATCGGCGAGCCGATCCAGCAGGCGTTCGGGGTCTGCGCGCCGCCGCCGGAATACTGGCCGATCATCCGAGAGATCTGCGACCGGTACGGGATCCTTCTGATCGTCGACGAGGTCATCTGCGGGTTCGGCCGCACGGGCACGTGGTTCGCCAGCGAGCACTTCGGGATCCGGCCGGACTTGATGACCATGGCCAAGGGGATCTCCAGCGGCTACGTGCCCATGGGGGCGGTGGGAGCCACCGACGCGGTCGTCCGGCCCGTAGAGATGTTCGCCAACCTACAGACCTACATGAACCATCCGGTGGCGTGCGCCGCCTCGCTCACCAACATCGAGATCATCAAGCGCGAGCAGCTGGTCGAGAACTCGCGGCGGCAGGGCGAGTACTTCCTCGGCCGCCTCAAGGAGCTGGAGCGCCATCCCATCGTCGGCGAAGCACGGGGCATCGGTCTGTGGGCGGCCCTGGAGCTCACGACGGACAAGGCCACCCATGCGCCGTTCCCGGCGGCGGGCCTCACCCGCCTGGTCGACCGGGCGCGGGAGCAGGGGATGATCATCAAGGCCATGAACACGGCGCTGGAATTCGCCCCGCCGCTGATCATCGGCAAAGCGGACCTCGACGAAGCGGTGGCGATCCTCGACCGGTGCCTGACCGAGGAAGTGCGGGCGATGGGGCTCGCCTGAGCCCGCACGGCGCGAGGCTGTCGCCCCATTGCGGCCAGCCCGCGGGTACAGTGGGCGCTGGCGCCACACGGACATGCGCGCGGCTGATTGCGGGCGAGAGCTGAAGGCTCCACACTCCGGTCGCGAGCCAGCTTGGCAAGCGCGTGCCAGCACGAGAATCCCTCATGACGCCCAAAAGGGGGAGGACGCGCCTGCGGTCCGCAGGAATCACGCCCGAGTGTCCGCTCCGCTATGGAAGACTGTTTCTGGCCCGCACCACGCAGTGAAGAAGCATATTCTCTTCGCCGCCGATCACCGATTGTTGATCGGCGCCCCCTCGACATCGCTGTTTGAGCGCAGTGCTACCGAAGTTCCGCAACCGGGCGTGGCGTGATGAGCGGATTCTGGCCAGGAACCGAATGACGCGACGCGGGGGACTGCCGCGCGAGTAACAACGGCACGGCGTCTTCCAGAAAACCAGGGAGTTACGGTTGTCCCGGTAGCGCGGCAGAAGATTCCACGAGTTCGCGCTCGATGTCCCCGAACGTCTCAGTTAGGAGCGTCTGCAGGGCCGCACGCGCGTCGGCAGGACGCCGGTTGCGAATGGCGTTCAATACTGGTCGATGGTGAGGTAGAGAGACCGGATAGAACCGCGTGGAAATCCGAAAGCTCGTCACGAGGCCAATTCCGATGAGTGTGCCCAACTGGAGGAGCAGATCGCTGTGGCAGGCGGTGAGGATTGCGCGGTGAAAGGCGACATCGGCTTCGATGGCCGCCTGAGACGTAGGGTCCGCCTGCTCCATGGCGGTGCAGGCGGTCTCGATCGCTTCTAGATCGGTGGGCTCCGCCTTTTCAGCCGCGAGTTCGGCCGCCGCGGGTTCGACGACACGGCGGACGGCGAACAGGTCCCGGAAGAACGCCATCCGGGGCATCGTGGCGTACCGCCAACTAAGGACATCCACGTCGAGCAGGTTCCAATGCTGTGGTTCCCGAACGTGGGTTCCCACGCGTGTTCGCGATGCGACGAGGCCCTTGGCGGCAAGGGATTTTATCGCCTCGCGAAGGATGGACCGGCTGACACCTAGTTCACGCCCAAGGTCGTTTTCGTTCGGGAGGACATCTCCAGGGCGAAACGTTCCGGCCAGGATGCGGAGGCCGAGTTCCCGGACAACCTGAGCGTGAAGATTAAGGCGGCGCCCACCATTCTCTTGCAGGTGAAGGCCTGGCGCTTGATCCATCGGTCTGGCCTTTCTATTTTTTCTATCTTGTGATTCATCATACTATATGATAATAGGACTACACAAGAGAAGAAACGTACGGTTCGACGAGAACGCCCGCATGGACGCTTCAGTTCGAATCCGCATCCCCTCCCGCCTAGGGCCTCCGCGCCACTTGCGCGCCATTTTGCTCGTTCCTTTTTCATCATATCCGACGGTTCACCGTCGTCATAGCGAGGACGCACATGGCGAGCTATCCCGGAAGTGAAACGGAAACAAGGCTTTCCTATGGGGTGCTCCACACCGTCTGCCGGGACATCTTCGCGGCATGCGGAATGGGCGCTTCCGATGCCGCGCTCCTGGCCGACACCTTGGTGGCTGCGGATCTCCGGGGCGTGCACTCCCACGGCGTGCTGCGGGTCCCGGATTACGTCGGGAAGCTCCTCGATGACGGCGTGAATCCCCGGGGCCGTCCGCAGATCGTGTCGGAAACAGGTGGGGCGCTCGTCGTGGACGGCGGCAACAGCATGGGCCAGATCGGCTCCGCCTTCGCCATGCGGGCCGCGATCGCCAAGGCGAAAGAGGCGGCCGTGTCGGTTGCGGTGGTCCGGGGCAGCAACCACTCCGGGGCAATGGCGTACTACGCGATGATGGCGCTGCCCGAGGACATGATCGGGGTCGCGACGACGAACGCCTTGCCGACCATGGCCCCCTGGGGGGGGATCGACAAGATTCTCGGGATCAACCCCCTCGGGATCGCCATCCCCGCGGCGGCGGAGCCGCCCATCGTCTTCGACGCGGCGTTCAGCGCCTCCTCCCACGGTAAGATCCGGGTCTACCATCAGAAAGCGTTCCCGATTCCCGCGGGATGGGCCTTCGATGCGGCCGGCCATCCCACCACGGACGCGGGAGCGGCTTTAGACGGCCTCCTACAGCCCATCGGCGGCTACAAAGGGACAGGCTTGGCGATCATCATGGGTGTGCTCTCCACCCTGTTAGCCGGGGCGAGCTTCGGTACGGCGCTCGGGAACATGGTGGACGGCCCAAAACCCGGGGCCGACGGGCACTTCTTTCTGGCGCTGAATGTCCGCCCTTTCCTCGATCCCGCGCTCTTCAAGCAGCGCGTGGATGCCGTCGTCCGCCAGATCCGCACGAGTCGGCCCGCGCCGGGGTCAGACCGCGTGTACTCGCCCGGCGAGTTGGAAGCCGACACCGAGCGGCGGTACCGCGCGGAGGGGGTTCCGCTCAATGCGGAAACGCTGCGCGGCATCCGGGCCATGGCGGCTCGGGTGGGCGTAGACGCGCGAGGAATTCCTGAGCCGTCGGTCGGCACGAAGTGACGCCGCCGGAGGCGCGGATGCCGGTAGCGCACCATGCCTGGAACACTCTTCGACACGGTCCTGTTTCAACCCGTCACTCTCTCGGAAAGGAGCGTCGAGCCATGAAGCGCTGGGGAATCCTGACCACTCTCGTGTCTGTGCCCTGCTCCTGCTGCCCTGGAGCGCCTCGGCCGGGACGGCCAAGTACACCATCAAGATCGGCAGTGCCGAACGAGCCGGATCACTACCACACGCTGGCGGGGAACAAGTTCGCCGAGATCGTGAAAGCCAAATCCAACGGCGAGATCCAGGTAGACCACTTCCCGGCCCAGCAGCTCGGCACCGAGCCGGAGATGGTCTCGCTCACCCAGGGCGGCACCATGCAGATGTTCATCGTGTCGCCCGGCAACCTGGGGAACTACGTCAAGGACTTCCAGGTCATGCTGTGTCCCTACATCTGGCGGGATTACGCACATCTGCAGAAGACCATGGAAGGGCCCGTCGGGAAGGAGTTGGGTGACAAGCTCCTCGCGAGCAACGGCGTCAAAATGCTCGATTCCCTGTGGATCAACGGCCCGCGGCATCTGACCACCAAGAGCCTGTCGGTAACGAAGCCGGACGATCTGAAAGGGGTGAAGATCCGCGCGCCGCAGGCGCCGATCTATCTGGCGGCGGTGAAGAGCTTGGGCGCGAACCCCGTGCCGGTGGACTTCGCGGAACTCTACATGGCCCTCCAGCAGGGGGTCGCCGAGGGGCAAGAGAACGCCCTGGGCACGATCGACTCCAAGAAGTACTACGAGGTCCAGAAATTCGTCATGCTGACTGGCCACATCTACCAGTCCCAGATCGTTGGTATCAACGCCAAGTTCTTCGACAGCCTGCCCGCGAACTATCAAACGATCATCGTGAGCGCCGTGAAGGAGGCCCGGGAGTATAACAACAAGCTTCAGCTGGAGGCGGACGAGAAGGCCAAAGAGAAGTTCATCAAGCTTGGGATGAAGATCATCGAGCCTAACGTGCCGCTCTTCCGCGAGAACGCCAAGAAATACATGAAGGAGCTGGAAGCGCTCTGGAGCCCCGGCCTCTACGAGAAGATCGTAGCCGTGAAATAGCCCTGGTCCCGACCCCGCTACGCCCCCACCCGGGGGCGTAGCGGGGGAGGCGAGGAAAGCATGATCGCAGCGCGGCGCATCATGGACAAAGTGCTCTATGTTCTGAGCGGCCTCACTCTCACGGTGATCGTGTCCTCGGTGGCCCTCGAGGTGGTCTTCCGTTTCATCCTGCGGAGTTCCCTCCCGTGGAGCGGCGAGCTGGGTACCATGGGACTGGTCTGGATGTCCTTCCTGGCGGGTAGTTACGCCATCTCCAAGAAGGCGAACATCCGGATCGAGCTTCTCGTCCGCCTGCTTCCGGACGGGGTCAGGGGGTGGCTGGAGTTCGGCACAAACGTTCTCCTGCTCGGGTTGTTCGCGGTCCTGTTCGTGATTGGCATGCGCTATACCCTGGCGATCGCCCCATCCCGCACGGGGGCGATGGTGGTGTCCCAGGCATACTTCTACGCGGCGGTCCCCGTGTCGGCCTTGTTCATGGGGTGCTACACGCTGCTGGCGCTGTGGGAGGAGCGGCCGTGGCGCCGGACGCCCGGCCGCCCGCCGGAGGGGGCGGCCCAATGACCACGATCCTGGGCCTCGTGCTCGCGGTCTTGGTGGCGGCCAACGTCCCGCTGGCCTTCGCGCTGCTGGTCACCTCCTGCATCGTCATGGTCCTCATGGGCAATTCGCTGGATATGATCCCTCAGATGTTCGTCGGGGGGATCCAGTCCTTCGTCCTCCTGGCAGTTCCCCTGTTCATGCTGGCGGGCGGTCTCATGAATGAGGCGGGCGTCACCGACCGCCTCTTTCGGTTCACACGTGCCCTGGTCGGCCATATCGCGGGGGGGCTCGCGCACGTCAACGTGATCTCCAACCTGATCATGGCCGGCATGTCGGGCTCCGCCGTGGCCGACGCCACGGGCCTCGGGGCCGTCCAGATTCCTGCCATGCAGAAGCAGGGGTACACGGCGAAGTTTGCCGCGGCCATCACCGCCGCATCGGCGACGATCGGGCCCATCTTCCCGCCGAGCATCCCCATGGTCATCTTCGGCGGCATGGCGAACGTGTCGGTCGGGAAGCTCTTCCTGGGCGGTGCGGTGCCGGCGCTGTTCATGGCGGCGTTCCTCATGGTCGCGATTTCCATCCTGGCGAGACGCCGGCGCCTGCCGCGGGACCAGAAAGCGACGTGGGGGGAGTTCGGGCAAAGTTTCCGGGAGTCAGCCACGGCGCTCGTCCTGCCGGTCATCATTATGGGCGGGATCATCGGTGGGATCTTCACGCCGACGGAGGCCGCGGGCGTGGCCGCGGTCTACGCTTTGATCCTCGGACTCTTCATCTACCGGACGCTCACCCTGCGGATGCTGCCGGGGATCTTCGCGCAAACGGCCATGAGCACGGCGGTGGTTATGTTGATCATCGCCGCCACGTCGCCCCTGCGGTGGGTGATCGCGGCCGAGAAAATCCCGGACGCGATCTTCCGGGCGCTGAGCAATGTGACCTCGAGTCCGGTGGTGCTCCTTCTCATCTTGAATATCGCCTTTCTGATCCTGGGATGCGTGATGGAAACCACGGCCATCATCGTGCTGTCCACGCCCATCCTCATCCCGTTGATCAAGGCCTTCCATATCGACCCGGTCCACTTCGGCGTGGTCTTCGTGCTCAACCTGATGATCGGGCTCCTCACGCCCCCGGTGGGCATGTGCATGTTCGTGGTCGTGCGCGATCGCGAAGATCTCGGTGGAGGAGTACATCAGGGAGAGCATCCCGTTCTTCATCGCGCTCCTCGGGGTCCTCGGTCTCATCACCTACATCCCGGCGCTCGTGACATGGCTCCCGAACCTAATCTTCAGCTACTTTTAGGCTCGCCCCGAGGAGGACTCGTGACCTCGTCACAACTCACCGATCCGCGCGAAGCGCTGATTGACGAACTGATCGCGCTTGCGCCCAGAGGAAGGGCGGTTGGTCGTCTTGGACGCCGACGTATCGCGGACCTCGCGGACGCGGCGCTTCCGCGACGCCTTCCCGGGCCGCTTCTACGACGTCGGCGTCGCCGAGCAAAACCTGTTCGGGATCGCGGCCGGCCTCGCCGCGGCCGGACGCGTCCCGGTCGCCGTCACGTTCGCCATCTTCGCCTCGTTGCGTGCTGCGGAGCCGATCCGCACATCGATCTGCTACCCGCGGTTCAATGTGAAGATCATCGGAGGATATGCAGGGCTCAGCAACGGGAAGGATGGCGCCACCCACCAATCGCTCGAGGACATTGCCATCATGCGGAGCTTCGCCAACCTAGTGGTGATGAGCCCCTCCGATGCCGTGCTGACGCGGAAGATGTTGCGAGCGGCGGTGCAGCATGCGGGGCCGATCTATATTCGGCTGGAGTATGAGAACGTGCCCTGCGTCCACGTCGAGACGATGAAGTTCGTCATCGGCCGGGGGTATCGGCTGCGTGAGGGGATCGGATGTGACGGTCGCGGCTTACGGTCTCGCCGTGCATCGCGCCTTGGCCGCCGCAGACGCCATGGCAGGCGGAAGGGCTGTCCGTGGAGGTACTGGAGTTTCCGACGCTGAAACCACTGGATGCCGACCTCCTCTGCGCCTCCGTTCGGAAGACCGGACGACTCGTCACCGTCGAGGACCACAGCGTGATAGGTGGACTCGGCTCGGCTTCCAGTGACGCACTTCTCACCGCAGGCGTCATGACGCGATTCCATGCCCTGGGGATCCGGGATGTCTATACCGAATCGGGACCGAGCGAGAGTGTCCGCAATAAGTATGGAGTCGGCCGGCCGGCCATTATCGACGCGATCCGTGCTTTGGCAAACCAGCAGTAGGGCCACATCGCGCAGTGACTCGAATGGAGCGCGCATGACGACAGATGGCAAATTGCAGGTCCGGGACCTCGATATCGTTGCCTATGAACTCCGGCGAGACGTGATTGACATGATCTACCACGGGGGGAGCGGGCATCCGGGCGGGTCCTTCTCCATCGCCGAGATCGTGGTGGCGTTGTACTGGCACGCCATGCGCCTCGACCCGAATCGGCCTGATTGGGAAGATCGGGATCGCTTGGTGCTCTCCAAGGGCCACGCGGCCCCCATGGTATACGCCGCCCTGGCCCGCCGCGGGTACTTTGCCCGCGAACACCTGTGGACGCTTCGCCATCTAGGGTCGATCCTCCAGGGGCATCCGGATTGCCGGAAGACGCCGGGCCTCGATATGACGAGCGGGTCGTTGGGCCAGGGGCTCTCGGTGGCGCTGGGGATGGCCCTGGGGGCGAAACAAGCGGGCAAGGGGTTCCAGGTGTATTGTCTACTCTCGGACGGGGAGACGCAGGAAGGTATGATCTGGGAGGCGGCGATGGCGGCCGCCCATTACCACTCGGACAATCTCACGGCGGTCGTGGACCGGAACAATCTACAGGTCGATGGCCAACTGCAGGACGTGATGAACGTCGAGCCGTATGCCGACAAGTGGTCCGCCTTCGGCTGGAACGTGCGGGAAGTTGACGGCCATGACGTGGCGGCGCTCGTGGACGCCTTCGCCTGGGCCCGAGGGACAAAAGGCCGACCATCCGTCCTCATCTGCAAAACGGTCAAAGGGAAGGGCGTGTCCTTCATGGAGCATGTCATGGAGTGGCATGCCAGCCCAATAAGTCGGGAGATCCGCGACACAGCCGTGGCCGAGATTGAGACAGCGCTACGTCTCCGACAAGGCGCACCGGCATAGGGGAGAAGAGCAATATATAGTGTTTTGCCGAGACGCCCCGATCGGCAGGGTCAACCCCTCAGGGCAGATGTTTCTTCTGACAGGTACTCAGGCCGCTACCTGGCGGCGCATTCCAATGGCTTCCGGCAAGGAAGCCGCCATTCACATAGATTGTCTGGCCACTGAAGAAATGAGCCGGCGAAGGAGGTTGACAAGCGAAAGTCATGTCTGGTATACCGCATGCCAGCATACCAATCCATCCTAAGGGGCCCGCCATGGTCAGTCGAGACGATGCCTACGCCCCGCTGGTGCGTGAGCCCAAGCTTGCGGACCGCGCCACCCAGCAATTGCAGTCTCTCATCACGCGCCGCACATTCCAACCTGGCGACCGCCTTCCGTCCGAACGCGAACTGGGCAGCCGTCTGGGTGTCAGCCGGACCGTGATCCGCGAGGCGCTACGCACACTCTCGACGAAGGGACTCGTGGAGGTTCGGGACGGCGCCGGGGCATATGTCCGGGCCCCCTCGACCGATCTGGTCTCCGAGTTGCTCGGCATCTGCGTCTCGCATATGGAGACGGGGGATGTAACGTCTGGGCACATCCTCGAAATGCGTCGCATCCTGGAAATCGAGATGTCCGGGCTGGCGGCGGAACGTCGCGGGCCCGATGACCTGGCGGAACTGGAGCGGTTGCTCGGCCTGATGGCTCGGCCGGGAAGCAGTCGAGGAGACTGGGCGAAGATCGATTACGAGTTCCACGATCGCGTGGCGATCGCCAGTAAGAATCCCCTCTTTCCCATTGTGTTGCGTTCCATCTCCGAGGTGCTCATGCGCGCACGGTTGCTCGGGGTGCGACTGCCCGACTACCAGGCGAAGGCACTGCACCATCACCGGAACGTCTACGACGCGATTCGAGCCCGGTCTTCCGAGAAGGCCCGGGCCGCGATGGCCGGCCATCTGCGCGAAGCCGAACAGACGATGCGGCGAGTGCTGGCGGGGGAAGCCGCGGAGACGGATTCCCAAGCGTGTCGATGCCCCGGAGGGGAAAGGCGTCGCCGTTGCGGGTCGGAAGAACTCGGGCGTCGGGCCGCGGACCGATCCTGCGCAAGACGACACGAGCGATGATCTCGAATCGGGAGACGACATGAGCACGCAGATTCAATTCCTGGGTCTCGGCGCCTTTCGGATCACACTTTCCGATGGTCGCGTTGTGATGATCGATCCTTGTCTCGAGCGTCTCAATCCCGTGAGTTCGGTCAGGGTCATGGATCTGGAGCGGGTGGACTTGCTCCTCGTCACGCACCTGGCGGGCGATCACCTCGGCGAGGCGGCCGACGTCGCGAAGCGGTTCCGCTGCCCGGTGGTCTGCGGGCCGGAGGTCAAGTACTTCCTCACGTGCCAGGGTGTGGACCCGAAGCAGTTCCGCGTCCTGACCTGGAACGCGCAGACGAATCCGAACGGCATCCGGGTGCGAGCGGTGCCCAGCTTCCACGCCTCGGTCGGTCTCGCGCCGGACGGGAAATGGCTCTCGGGCGCCCCGATGGGCTTCATCCTGTACGCCTCCGATCGGTGCCGGATCTACCATTCCGGCGATACGGCGCTCTTCAGCGACCTGAAGCTGATCGGCGAGCTGTATCAACCCACGGTAGGGTTGTTCTGCGCCGCCATGCAGACGCGTGAATACTACGAGCAGAACGGCATGATGGACTTCTACGGCAACGAGATGTCGGGCGAGGAAGGGGCGCTGGCGGCGCAATGGCTCAAGGTCGAGCACGCCATCTGCTGCCATTACCTCGATCCTGCCGACTCGGCGGACGTGCGGAAGTTCTTCGCAATCCTGGAAAGCCTGGAAGGGCCGAAGCCGTACGCTCCGAAGCCGGGCGAGACGATCGTAATTCCTGAGTGACCCGTCCCAAGACAAGGAGTCGAGCGTGAGAGAGAACCGTGTCAAGCGGGCATTGCAGGGCGGCGGCATCTCGGTGGGCACCATGATGTTGGAGTTCGACACCTCGGGCATCCCTCGGATCGCTGCTGCCGCCGGCGCCGAGTTCGCCGTGTTCGACATGGAGCACACCGGCTGGAGCATCGAGACGATCAAGCGTCTGATGGCCGCCTCGCGGGGAACGGATCTGGTTCCGATCGTCCGGCCGCCGGCCGGGCAGTACCATTTCGTGGCGCGCCTTCTTGACGTGGGCGCCATGGGCATCGTTCTGCCTATGATGGAAAGTGCGTCGCAAGCTCAGGAGGCCGTGCGCTTCACCCGCTATCCCCCTGCGGGCTGCCGGGGCGCCGCTTTCAACGTGGCCCACGACGACTACCAATCGGGCGACGTTGCGGCGAAGATGCGAAGCGCCAACGAGGAACGCCTTCTCGTTGCCCTCATCGAGACCGCACAGGGGGTCGAGCGGGCGGACGAGATCGCCGCCGTGGACGGGGTGGATGTGCTCTGGATCGGGCAGTTCGACCTCACCAACTCCATGGGGATCCCCGGCCAGTTCACGCATCCCGACTTCCAGCGCGCCGTGGCCCGCGTGCTGGAGGCCTGCCAGCGGCACGGGAAGGCCGGCGGCTTCGGCAGCCTGGATGTGGCGGAGCTTCAAGCGCGGCGCCAACAAGGGTTCCGGTTCCTGGTGTACACCGCAGACGTCTGGATCTATCAGCAGGCGCTACGGCAGGGTCTCGCGGCCGTGCGCAGCTAGCGCGCGGGTGGCCGGATGGTCCGAACGGACGGAGGAGGCGCGATGAAACGACTGTTCTTGCTAGTGGTGCTCGGAATCGTACTGACCGGTGCGGTTGGCCTCGCCCAGGCACAGATCATCGTCAAGATGGACGGCACGGGTCCTTTTGAGTCGATCGATGGGCAGATGATCCGGGAGTTCGGTCGATTGCTGGGAGAACGGACGGGCGGGAAGATCAAGTTGCAGAACTTCCACGGTGGTGCTCTGGCCGGCGGTAACCAGGAGACCCTCACTCAGATGGTACAGTCCGGGGCAGTGGAAGCGGCGCTGATCGCGTCGCCAGTCCTGACGAACTTGGTCAAGGAGGCGATGATCGTCGGCCTGCCGTTTTTCTACAAGGATATTGATCACCTGACGCGCGTGATCAATGGCGAGCCGGGTGCCAAGATCGGCCCGAAGTTCCAGGCGCAGGGTATTCGCGTACTCCAGGGTGCCCGCGTACGCCGCGACAGGTGACCAATTCGAAGCGGGTGATCAAGACGCCGCAAGACATGGTGGGTCTCAAGATCCGGGTCCTGCAGAGCGCTCTGCATGTCGACACCATGCGGGCACTCGGTGCGGCGCCTGCCCCGATGCCCTGGGGTGAGGTGTTTACCGCGCTTCAACTCGGGACTCTGGATGCGCAGGAGAATCCCGTCGACGTTTTGGTTACTGGCAAGCTTTACGAGGTCCAGAAGTACGCCAGCCTCTGGGACTACTCCTACGATGCGCTGGTGATGATCATGAACGAGAAGCTCTTCAATTCACTGGGACCCGACCTGCAGAAGATCGTGATGACGGCAGCCAACGACACTCGCCTGTTCCAGCGAAAACTGATCGACGAATACGCGGTCACAGCGGTGAAGACGCTCGGCGAGAAGGGAATGCAGGTCTATTCCCTGAGCGACGCGGAGAAACAAGCTTTCGGGAAACAGGTCGAACCCGTGGTCGAGAAGTATTTGCCGCAAGTAGGTGCCGAACTCGTGAAGCAGGCCCGAAACATGCGGTAGGAGCCGAAGTGCAGCGGGCGAGGACGCGCCTCGCCCGCTGCAATGCTGCCGAGACGAAAAGATTCGAGAGCTGCCCATGTCGAGACGAAACGCGCATCGATGGTCAGAGTTCGAGAGCAGCATAGGGGGCACCTTCCTTGTGCTGATCATGTTGACGCTTCTCGCGCAGGCGGCCGCGCGCCTACTCAGTATCAACCTGCCGATCACTGAGGAATTTGCGCGCTACCAACTCTACACCATCGGTTTCATCGGGCTGTCGGCGGCCATTGTAGGCGATGCGCATATTGGCATCGACCTCATTCCACTCTTCTGCAGTGCGCGGAGTCAGCGGGCCATCCGGGTGTTGACCCATCTGTTGATGATCGGTCTCTTAGTTATCCTGTTCTGGCTCGGCGTGAAGTTCTTTCTGAATCAATTCGCGTCCAAGCGGCTTTGGTTCTCTGCGCCGATCCCGCAGTGGATTGTGTATGTCTGTTATCCGGTCGGTTGCTTCCTGGGCATCCTGCGGCTTATTGAGAGGTTGATAGCCGATATCCGTGACCTGGGGAGAATCGACCAGTGAGCGTGTCGGCTGGCTGGTTTCTATTCACGGCACTCTTTCTTTGCGTCGGGACGCCTGTTTCATTTTCAATCACGCTTGCGGCGGTCTGCTCTCTCTGGCTTTTCGGGTCGTCGCCGCTTGGCCTGATTCCCATCATGATGTTTACCGGCTTGAACAGCTTTCTCCTGATCGCCGTGCCGTTATTTCTCTTCGTTGGCCGAGTGATGGAGACGGGAGGGACCAGCCAGCGAATCTTCGAGTTCGCGAGCGCGCTCTTTGGCTGGCTGCGCGGCGGGCTAGGCCACGTGAATGTTGTCGGAAGCATGATCTTCGGGGGCATCTCCGGCTCCTCGGTCGCGGATGCGGGAAGCCTGGGGCGGATCGAGGTTGTCGCGATGGTCAACGCGGGCTATCCGAAGAACTACTCAGTCGCTTTGTCCGTGGTCACCTCAACGCTGGCCATCATCATTCCCCCCAGTATCCCCATGGTGATCTACGCTGTCTCCGCCAGCGAGTCCGTCGGCCGCGTCCTGGCCGCCGGCCTCATCCCGGGCATCCTCCTCGGGCTCATCATGATGGGGGTCAATCACCTCAGGGCCATACGTGAAGGCTGGGAAGGCGACCAGCGATTCTCGGTTCGGCAGGTCGCGGCGACGTTTAAGGACGGCTTTTGGGCCCTGCTCACGCCCATTGTGATCCTGGGCGGAATCTTCAGCGGCGTCGTCACGGCAACAGAGGCGGCCGCGGTCGCCGCCCTGTACTGCATTCTGGTTGCGGGCGTGGTCTACAAGAATCTCGACCGACGCGACCTCTGGCAGACGATCAAGGAGTCGGCCCGGGACTCGGGCGGCATCCTCTTCATGATGGCCGGCGCGTCGCTTGTGGCGTATATCCTGTCGGCGGATCGGGTCCCCCAGCGCCTGGCGGAGTGGATCATCGCCAACTCTCCGGGCGCCGCGGTGACGATGGGCGGACTGGTCGTGCTTCTGCTCCTGGCCGGCATGTTCATGGATCCCGCCCCGGCGATCGTCATCCTCGTGCCGATCTTCCTGCCGGTGGCGAGACAGCTCGGTTACGACGGTGTTCACTTCGGCGTGATTCTGGTCTCGACGCTGGCCGTCGGCCTGGTGACTCCACCCGTCGCCCCGTGCTTGATCACCACCTGTATGGTCACCGACTCGAAGATGGAGGAAGTGTTTCCCGAGTGCCTCGTCTTCCTCGTCGGCATGGTGGCCGCTGTCGCTGTTCTGATAGCATTTCCATCGCTCAGTCTCTGGGTTCCGAATCTTCTGTTCGGGCGGAGATAACCGCCAAGGAGAGAGATGCGCGAGAATCCTGTGAAGCGGCAACTGGCTGCTGGAAGGCGACTCGTCGGGACGATGGTGTTCGAGTTCGTTACGCCCGGGATCGGCCGGATTGCGGAGGCGGCCGGAGCGGAGTTCGTACTCTTCGACCAGGAACACACCCCCTGGGAACTAGAGACGCTGGCGCGGGCGATGGCGGTGATGCGCTTCACGCGGCCAGTCCCCCTCGTCCGCGTGCCGACGCTCCAGTCGCACCTGATCTCGCGTCTCCTCGATGTCGGCGCGTTGGGGATCATGGTTCCCCTGGTGGAGACGCCAGAACAGGCTCGACGCATCGTGGAGGCGGCGAAGTACCCACCAGATGGGCGGCGCGGCGTCTCCGGTGGCTTGGCCCACGACGACTACCGAGGGGAAGACGTCGCCGGCGCGATGCGACGGGCCAATGCCGAGACGATGCTGATAGCCCAGATCGAGACTGCGCAGGGTGTGGAGCGGTGCCGGGAGATCGCGGCCGTCGAGGGCATCGACGTTCTCTGGATGGGGCAGATGGACCTCTCGACATCCCTCGGCGTTCCCGGCCAGTACGCCCATCCCACGTACCTTCAGGCGCTCCGGACGATCGTCCAAGCGGCCGACGCCACCGGCAAGGCGGCAGGCTTTCTGGCGTTTAGCCACGACGAAGGCCTCGCGCTCACAGAGATGGGTTTTCGCTGTATCGCATATCGCAGCGACGTCGGCCTGTACCGGGACGCACTGGCGCACGGGATCGCTGGATTGCGTATCGTGGAGATATGACCCGTCACGCGGAGAGAGTCGATGGATCCTTTCGACGTTCGTGAGTTCTGGCAGCCATGGCGAGCGCGCCCAATCACGTCTGTGGACTGCCTGCCGTTCCACGGCGAGTACGCCGATCTGCTCCGAAACACCGAGACGCTCGCCTATCTCATCCGAAGCTACACGGTGCACGAGATGACCTGCGCCGGGCTGGGACATCCCGGGGGGAGTTTCAGCGAGGCGGAGTTCCTGGCGGTCCTGTACAACTATGCCCTACGCCATGATCCGCGCGATCCCAAGTGGGCGATGCGAGACGTCTTCTATCTGTCGAAGTGCCATGCCTGCCCGGGGCACTACACGGCCCTTGCGCTGTTCGGGTACTTCCCGCTGACGGATCTCAAGGGCTATGGGTGCTGGGACTCTCACCTGGAATCTCACCCCGACTGGCTGCGGACGCCCGGGATCGAGATCAGCGGTGGCTCCTTGGGCCAGATTCCCGGCGTCGCGGTCGGCCGGGCGCTGGGAATGCGCCGGAACGGTCCCGATCACAACGACCGGACCGTCTACGTGCTGACCGGAGACGGCGAGTGCAACGAAGGATCGGTGTGGGAGGCGTTCATGGCGGCGTCTCACTACCGGTTGGACAATATGGTCTTCGTGGTGGACTACAACAAGGTCCAAGCGAAGGGGTTTCTGAGCCAGGACATGAGCCTCGAACCGTTCGCGGACAAGCTGCGCGCCTTTGGTCTGGATGTCTATGAGGTGCGAAACGGCCATGACGTGTCCGAGCTCGTCAACCTGTTCACCCAGTTGCGGCAGCTGCGCCGTGGACGACCCATCGCGATCATCCTCAACACGGTCAAGGGGAAGAAGGTGTCCGAGTGCCAGTACAATCCCAACTGGCACACCTCGGCGCCGCGAGACGCCGCTGCCGCCGGCGCCTGGCTGCGCGAGTTGTGGGAGCAGGACGGCAAGCGTCTGGGGATCCCCGCAGAGCTTCCCGCCGCGCTGCACACCGCCATCGAGATCGTCGGCCCGTTGCACGGCAATCCCGATCAGATCACCGATCGCCAGGCCTGAGGAGCCTGATCATGGCACAGTTCACGATCCCCGCCCGGGAAAAGACGACCGAGATGCGATTCCAGATGGGCTACGCGCTCGCCGACCTGGCCGCCGAGCATCCACGGATCGTCGCCGTGGACGCCGACCTGCGGACCTCGTCAGGACTCCACATCTTCGAGCACTTCCATCCGGACAAGCTCGTAAAAGTCGGCATTGCAGAGCAAAACCTGATGGCTATTTCAGCCGGCCTTTCGCAAGAGGGCTATATCCCATTTCCGTGCACCTTCGATGCGTTCTGCCGCCGGTACATGGATCAACTCTATGTCACGGTGGCTTACGGGAATCTCAACGTGAAGGTGCTGGGGGCGTACGCCGGCCTGTTCACCGGCAAGGCGGGGGCGACCCACCAGAGCGATAAGGAGCTCGGAATCCTCCTGCGCATACCGAACCTCACCGTCATCGAGCCGGGCTGCAACGACGAAATGGCGCAGGCGCTCCGCGTGGCCGTCGAAACCCCCGGGCCGTTCTATCTCCGGATCGTCCGGTGCGAGGTGGCGCAGAACGAGGTCGCCGACGGCTACCGCTTCCGACTTGGCAAAGGCGTGACGGTGGTGGATGACGGCGTAGACGCCGGGATCGTGTGCACCGGATACATGATCCGGACCGCCAAGGCGGCCGCGCGAAAGCTCAGGGACAAAGGCATCCGGGTCCGCGTGGATCATCATCCGTCGCTGAAACCGTTCGATCGGGATCTGGTACGCGACCTGGCCGGGAAGGTGCCCGTCATCGTGACCGCGGAGAACCACTGTCGGAGCGGCGGCCTGTACTCGCTGGTCGCCGAGACCCTGGCTGGCACCGGCTGTGGCGTGCCGGTCGGCGCCATCGGGACCGACCCCGACGACTTCATCCACACCGGCCACGTCAACGACCTGCTCGACCACTATGAGATGACTTCGGAGCATGTCCTGCAGAAGGTGGTGGGACTGCTGACCAGCCGCGCGCGCTGACGACGCCGGCGATGGAGGGGCCGATGAGCGACATGTTTCGGGTGGGCATCACCCCCGACTTCGATCGCCACGCCAAGGGACTGATCGATCCGATGCTGGCGGAGCGATTTGACGGGGTGCCGGGGCTGGTGTACGAACGGCTTGCGGAAGCCGGGCCGACGGCGACACCGGCACAGCTCCAGGATGCGGATGCGGTGATCAATATGGCCCTGAAGTTCGGCCCGGACAGCTTCACCGGGCACGACCGGCTGACGGTCATCGCGCGGTGGGGGGTTGGGTACGACATGATTGACGTGGACGCCTGCACGGCGAACGACGTTGCGCTCTGCATTACGCCGGACGGCGTGCGGCGCCCCGTGGCCGAGGCGGAGCTCACGATGCTGCTGGCCTTGTCGAAGGGGCTCAGGGCGAAGGACCGGGCGATTCGGGCCGGGACGTGGCGCGGAGATGGTGTGGGCCTCGGTGTGTGCGTCCAGGGGCGGGTGGTCGGCACGGTCGGCCTGGGCAACATCGGAGCGGAGTTCGTCCGGCTGGTCCGCCCGCTTGGCCCCGGCCGGATCCTGGCCAGTGATCCCTACGCGTCCCGTGCCGCTGCGGACGCACTTGGAGTGGAGCTGGTCGATCTTGCGACCCTGCTGCGCCAGTCCGACTTCGTCGTGATCAACTGCCTGCTGAACCGGGAGACCCGCCACCTGCTGGGCGCGCGCGAACTGGGGCTGATGAAGCCCACGGCGTTCCTCGTGAACTGCGCGCGGGGCGGAATCATCGAGCCGCACGCGCTTCACACCGCGTTGGCCGAGCGGCGCGTCGCCGGCGCCGCACTGGATGTCTTCGACCAGGAACCAATCGACCCGGCCGATCCGCTCCTCTCACTGGACAACGTGATCCTGGCGCCCCACGCCATCGCGTGGACCGAAGAGATCGTGAGGGACAACGCCATCGCCGACTGCGAGGCGTGTCTGGCGGTCTTCCGGGGGGAGATCCCGAAGCATATCGTGAACACCGAGGTTGTTGCGCGGGCCGGGTTCCAGGCCAAGCTGGCCCGATACCGGCGCTGACCGATCCTCCGGCCGCTGCTCGTGGAGGTGAGCAACGTATGCGACGATTGGTGGAGGTGGTGAATCGGACCGCGGACCTCCTGACCCAGATCCTTCTTGGTGTCATGGTCGTCGTGGTCTTCACCCAGGTGATCTTCCGGTTTTTCATCCAGCAGCCGCTGTCCTGGTCCGAAGAGGTCGCGCGCTACGTCTTCGTCTGGATCATCTGGATCGGCGCGGCGGTGGTGGTCAAGCAGGGCGGGCATCCGGGGATGGACTTGCTGACCAAGAGCTTTTCCCCGCGCTGGCAGCGCGTGACCGAGATTGCTATGGCCCTGCTGTATGTGGCGACCCTGCTCACCGTGGTGTTCACGGGGTTTGGCCTGGTGTTGGTCAACATGAGCCAGCCGTCCCCGGCCATGGAGTTGCCCATGGGGATTCCCTATGCGGCGATTCCGCTGGCGGCCGTCATCATGCTGCTCAATCTGGCGTGCTATGTCTTTTTCCCCCGGCCGGGCTCTCAGCAAAAGGAGGAGATCGACAAATGGGCCTCTGGCTGATCGCCGGTTTCCTCATTCTCGTCACGTTCAACATGCCGATCGCCTATGCCCTGACGGTCATCTGCGGGATCGCGATCGTGATCATTCCCGATATGCCGCTGGGATTGATCACGCAGCGGCTCTTCACGGGCTCCGACGTCTTCATCCTCCTGGCGGTGCCCTTCTTCATCTTGGCGGGGCAGATCATGGAGCAGGGCGGGGTGGCGCGCCGCGTCATCCGGGTCGCCGACGAGTCCACGAAATTCGTCACGGGGGGCCTGGGACACGTCACGGTGCTCTCCAATATGTTCTTTGCCGGCATCTCGGGGGCAGCAGTGGCGGACACGGCCGCCCTCGGTCCGCTCAGCATTCCCATGATGGTTCACGGCGGCTTTCCGCGGGACTACGCCACGGCCCTCGTCGCGGTGGCCTCGGTGATCGGCATCATCATTCCGCCAAGCATCCCCATGGTGATCTACGGGATGGTGGCGCTCGAGTCGATCACCCGCCTCTTTCTGGGCGGGATGGTCCCGGGGATCCTGATCGGGCTGGCCCTGATGGCGGTGAACTATTACAAGGCCCGGAAGTACGCGTGGGGGAATCGCACGTCTTTTCAGTTCCGGGAATTTCTGTCTTCGTTGCGGGACGGGGTGCTGGCGCTGGTCATGCCGGGGATCATCGTGGGGGGCATCCTCTTTGGCGTGTTCACGCCGACCGAGGCCGCCGTCGTCGCGGTCGTCTACGCCCTCGCCGTGGCCTTGCTGGCGTTCCGTGAGCTGAAAGTTTCCCACGTCCCCCAGGTCCTGGCGGCGGCGGCAAAGAGTACGGCGATCATCATGTACATCATCGCGGCGGCAGGGCTGTTCGCCTGGATCCTCACGTTTCTCCAGTTGCATATCCAGGTCTTTCAGATCATGACCTCCATCACCTCAAACAAGACGGTCCTGCTCTGTCTCATCGTGGCGGTGTATCTCTTGGCGGGTTTTGTCATGGACCTGGGCGCAAATATTATCATTCTCGTCCCGATGTTTCTCCCGGTCGTGCGATTCATCGGCTTGGACCTGACCCACTTTGGATTGATCACGATCGTTGCCTTGGCCATCGGTCTCATCACGCCGCCGGTTGCGGTGTGTACCATCGTTGCCGCGCAAATCGGGGGGGTGCCGATCATGCAGGTTTTTCGGGCCAGCCTCCCTCTGTTGGGGGCAATCCTGGTGGTCTTGGTGCTGATCATGTTTGTTCCGGATACGGTGCTGTTGGTGCCCCGGCTCTTCATGCGCTAACGGTATGCGCATCGCCGGTTCGATCGACCGAGAACCGCATCACACAAGGAGGAATGTCATGGCAACGCGGAGGACGGCGACGTGGGTAGCGATGGTGGCCGCAGTAATGCTCCTGGCGGCGGTATCAGCCCTCCAGGGAGTTGCCCAGGCAGGACAGCCGGCAGCAGGGCAGTCCGGGGCCACGGAAGCCTGGGGCGACAAAAGCCCAGTGGTGTTGAAAGTCGGGTCGACGGCACCGCCTCAGTCCCACTACTGGGTCGGCATGCGGGTCATGGCGTCCATCGTCGAGGACATGACCAAGGGGCGGTTCAAGTTCGAGGCGTATCCCAGCTCCCAACTCGGCGGCGAGCGCGATCTGGTCGAAGGCGTGAAGCTGGGCACTATGAAGCTCACCATGACCTCGACCGGCCCCCTGTCGGCCTTCAACCCGCTGATGAAACTGGTGGACCTGCCCTACCTGTTCACCAACACGCAGCAGGCCTACAAGGCTCTGGACGGCCCCATCGGCCGCCAGATCCTGGCCGAGTTCGAGAAGCAGGGTCTCTATGGCGTGGTTTGGTACGAAAACGGATTCCGGCAGCTCACCAACTCCAAGCGAGTGGTGAAGTCGCCCAGCGACCTGAAGGGCCTGAAGATCCGCGTGATGGAGAGCCCGGTGATGGTGGACAGCCTGAACGCCATGGGGGCGCAGGCCGTGGCCATGGCCTGGCCCGAGGTGTTCACCTCGCTGCAGCAAGGGGTGATCGACGGGCAGGAGAACCCCGCCATCAACCACCTCAACAACCGGACGGTCGAGGTCACACCCTATGTGTCGATCACCAATCACTTCTACAATCCCGCGGTGGTGATCGCCAACCTGGCCTGGTGGAAGAGCCTGAGCGATTTTGATCGGCAGGTGTTCCAGAAGGCCGCCGAAACGTCGCGGGACTACATGCGCTGGTTCAGCAACTACTACGACGAGGCCGCGCTCAAGACCGCCGAGACGCAGTACAAGAACAAGATCGAGCGGCAGATCGACATCGCCGGGTTCCAGAAGGCGGTCCAGCCGGTGTACGACAAGTATCTGAAGCAGATCCCGAACGGCGAGAGCATCGTCAAGCAGATCCGAGAGATGAAGTAGGTATCCTTAGCCGGCCGCTGAAAAAGGCCCATCTGCGACGTTGGCCCGCCTCGCCACTCGCTGCGACGTACCTCCAGTACGCCTCGCTCGGGCTGCGACGTGCCGCCTGGCATCTGGGTCTTTTTGAGCGGCCTGGGCCGAATGAGTTTTCAGCAGCTTGTCAGGAGCGTGCAAGCCCGCGGGGCGTCCGGAGTGGCGCTCCGCGGGCCGAGTGTTGCCGGACCGAAGCCAGGTCAACCCCTCCGCGCCCACACTGGAAGGAGCCCTCATGCCACCGATTCGCCTGTGCCTCTTCGCTTCCACGCCGGATTTCCTGTCCCTGGGCTTTCTGGTCAAGGTGCTGACCGGTACCCCGGAGGAATTGGGGCGGACCGCCGTGGATTGGGGGTACGACGGCATCGAGTTCATGCCCGATCCGGAGCGCGTGCCCGATCCGGTCGCCTTCGAGAAGGCGCTGGCCGCGACGGGCGCCGTCATGCCGGTGGTGAATTCAGGCCGGATCGCCGCGCAAAAGCTGGCCCTGATCCATGAAGATCCCGAGATTCGTCGCCGGGCGCTCCGCGGCTTCAAGGCGATGCTCGACTTCGGCGGATACTTCCGGAGCCGGGTCCACCTCGGGATCTGTCGTGGGAAGGGTATCCCGGGCGCCACCAAGGCCGAGATGGACCGGATGGCCGACGAGGTCTTCCGGGAGCTGGCCGCCCACGCCGAGCGGGTCGGGGCGACCATCCTGCTGGAGGCGGCCGAGACGGAGTTCACCAGCTACATCAACACCATGGACGAAGTGATGGCGTGGGTGGACCGGATCGGCAGCCCGGCCTTCGCGCCTATGCTGGATACCCATCAGCTCTACGGGGCCGAGCGCTCGATCGAGTCCGGGATCCGGGCGGCCCGCGGTCGGGCCCAGCACATCCACCTCTTCGAGCCGAGCCGCTACCCGCCCGGCGTCCTGGTGAACAAACCGGTCCTGGATTGGCCGGCGATCGCCCGGGTGCTCCGCGAGGAAGGTCGCCCCGGCTCGGCCTCCGTGGTCATCGCCTCGGAGGGCGACCCTGAGCCCGTGGCGCGCACCTCGGCGAAATACCTCCGGCAGCTCCTCGCGGGTTGAGCCGGATCGTATCGCCACAAGACGCACAAGACGCACACGGGACACGATCAACCGAATCTTTCGGCGAGGTTTCGAGAAGTACGAATCCTCGCGCCGAGGTGAGTATGATACGTGTTGGGCGCGACAAGACGTTCGGCGCGTTTGACAAGAGCATCCCGCCGGTCGTCACCGTGCGGCCGGGCGATGTCCTTTGCCTGGAGACCGAAGACTCCCACGACGGGACGATCCGGAGCGAGGCGGACCGCTACTACACGGAACGGTTCCGACCGAACCCGGCCACGGGGCCCGTCGCGGTGGAGGGGGCCGAGCCCGGCGACGCGCTGACCCTGGACATCCTGGAGATCCGGCCGGGCCCCCTGGGTTACACCACGATCCGACCGACCTGGGGCCTCGTCACGGGGGTGGTGGACCGTTCCCAGGCGAAGATCCTCCGGGTCGAGGGGAACGACGTGGTGTTCACGCCCGAGATCCGCTTCCCGATCCGGCCGATGATCGGGACCATCGGCACGGCGCCGGCCGGGGAGCCGGTCAGCAACATGTACGCCGGGTCGCACGGCGGCAACATGGACAACAACGATGTGGCGCCCGGGGCGACCGTGTTCCTGCCGGTGAATGTGCCGGGAGCACTCTTCGGCCTCGGGGATGTCCATGCCAGCATGGGGGATGGGGAGCTGTCCGGGGGCGGGTTCGATCTGCCGTCCGAGGTGACCCTGCGGGTCGGACTGAAAAAGGGTATGGCGCTCCGCTGGCCCCGGCTGGAGCGGGAGGGGCGCGTCGGCACCATGGCGGCGCACGCCGATTGCCTGGAGACTATGCGCATCGCGGTGGAGGAGATGGTCGGCATCCTGCGGGAACGGCTGCAGCTCAGCCGAGCCGACGCGCTGATGCTCCTGAGCGTTCGGGGGGACGTGCAGGTCTGCACCTGCCACAATCATCCCCAGGCTGGATTCACCATGCGGGTGTCCTTCCCGAAAATCTGGGCCGCCTGACCCCGCCCGAGCGGTCGCGGGCCTCTCGTCCTGCGAAGAGGCAAGGAAGATCGCCGGATTCCCATCGCCAGCTTGACGATCAGGATGACCTGGTGGCCTCAGGGCGGCGTTCCGCCGCCGGTGACGGGTGGGCGAGCGGCGGACAAGGGAGAATCGGTATGCAGATTGCGGTCATCGGCGCCGGAAACATGGGGTGTGTCTACGGGGGAAATCTGGCCAGGGTCGGGGAACAGGTCACGCTGATCGACGTCTGGGAGGAGCACGTGCGTCAGATCCGGGCGCACGGGCTCCGAATGGACGGGCTCCACGGAGAGTTCACCGCACCGGTGGGGGCGACGACCGATCCGGCCGAGGCGCCCAAGGCGGACGTCGCCGTGATTTGCGTCAACACGTACAACACGCCCGATGCGGCTCGAGCGGCCGGGGTCGTGCTCAAGGAATCCGGGTACGCCCTGACCCTGCAAAATGGGGTGGGGAATGTCGAGATCCTGACGGAGGTTCTCGGCGCCGGCCGCGTCATGGCCGGCCTGAGCTTCCACAGCGGCGACCTCAAGGCTCCGGGGCGGGTGACGCACACGAACCAGGGGCCGACGTACCTTGGCGAACTGGACCGCTCGCGAAGCCCGCGGCTGGCGGCCATCGCAAATCTCTTCACGCGCGCCGGCCTAGAGCCCGTCCTCGAACCGGACATCATGGTAACCATCTGGGGCAAGTTCGTGCACAACTGCGGCATAAACGCCATTTGCGCCATCACGAACCTGCGCCCGGGGCATATCCGCGAGGTGAAGGAGCTGGACGAGTTCCAGAGCCGCATCATCGAAGAGACCATCGCCTTGGTGCGGGCCAAGGGAGTCACGCTTCCCGATGCCGATCCCCTGCACACCATCAAGGCCTATTGTGCCAAGAAGTTCCATCGCGTGTCGATGCTCCAGCACCTAGAGCGGGGCCGGCGGACCGAGATCGACGCCCTGAACGGTTACGTCGCCCGGGAGAGCCGCCGGCTCGGCCTCGCCGCCCCATGCAGCGAGGCGCTCATGATGCTGATGAAGGGGCGCGAGCATCAGCCGCTCCACCCGGAGGGGCTGGATGCATGACCGTCGGGTAGGCGTTCGCGGGACCGGGCGGCAACCCGTTGTGTCCGATGCCGCTTCGGGATAAGCGCAGATTCGGCCCTTCCTCCAAATCCCCTTGACACGTGCCTGCCGACAAGGATAGGTTTGCTACAAGTGCACGTTTCACCGGGTGGCTGCCAGGTTCGGGCCGTGGTGGCGTTCCCCTTTCAACGGAGCCCGCGAATAAGCACGTTGGGTGTCACGTCCTATTGAGCGCTCCATCGGTATTGAGGGTAGCAGGGAACCGCGTCAGGAAAGGGGGTGAGTGGGTTTCGCAGCCCGCAAGCGGGAAGCATGGATGACGGAGAAGCCAGCAATGACTTCCAAAGGAGGTTCTGGATGGACAAGACGAAAACGGGGAAGAAGCTGAGTCGGCGTGAGTTCCTGAAGGTCGGGGCCGCCGGCGTGGGCGTCGCCGCCCTAGGGTCCATGCCGAATACGGTGTTCGGTCAGGCACCGGCGGTCCTCAAGGGGACGAAGCTGACGGTCCTGCAGGGGACGTACTTCATCGCCCCCGGGCAAGACCTTTACAAGAAGCAGGCCGCGGCATGGGGTCAGGCGAACGGCGTCGAAATGAGTGCCGACTTCCTGAACTGGCCCGACCTGCAGCCGAAGATCGCGGCGGCTATCCAGGCCGGCGGCGTGGACATCGTGGAGTTGTGGCCGTCCTGGAATCACCTGTACAAGGACAACCTGGTGGACCTGACGCCGGAGGCGGAGGCCTTCGCCAAGGCGGGAGGCGGTTTCGAGAAGTACGTCGCAAACTCCGCGCCGGTGAACGGCCGATATCTGGGTATCCCGCATGGCATGTCGAATGCGTCCATGGCCTATCGAATCAACCTGTTCAAGGAAGTTGGCGTGGCCAACGCCGAGGATGGCGCCAAGGTTGATCTGACGTGGGATCAGTACTTCGATATCGCCAAGAAGTGCAAGGCAAAGGGGAAGCCCTTCGGCCAGGCACTGGGGCACAGCACGGGTGATCCGCCGGGGTACGTCTATCCTTACATGTGGGCCCATGGGGCCATGGAAATCGACAAAGACGGGAAGTCGGTCCAGTTCAACAAGCCGGAATTCGTCGAGGGCATGCGGAAGTTCATCCAGGCCTGGAAAGATGGCTACGACACGACGGGCACCTCCTGGGATGACAGCAACAACAACCGGGCCTACCTGTCCGAGCAGATCTCCAGTACCTACAACGGGTCCAGCATCTATTTCGCCGCTAAGAAGGACAAGCCGGAGATCGCCAAGGACACCCACCACATCCTGATCCCGAAGGGGCCAGCCGGCCGGTTCTACTGGCTGGGGAGTCGGACCTTCGCCATCCTCAAGAACTCCAAGAACGTGGCTGGCGCTAAGGAGTTCTTGAAATGGTGGTTCCAGGACGAACAGTACGGCGCCTGGTGGCGGTTGCAGGAAGGCTACATGCTGCAAGCGGTGACCAAGTACTACAATGATCCGGTCTGGACGAAGGATCCGAAGATGCTCCCCTTCCGCGAGCAGCCCAAGTACGGAGTAGACGTGGGTTGGCCTGGGCCGCCGAACGAGAAGGCGTCTCTCGCCTGGTCCAAGTACATCATTGTGGACACCTTCGCCAAGGCTGTGCAGAGCGGTGATGCCAAGGCGTCCATCGAGTGGGGCGCCGAGCAGCTCAAGCGGGTGTACGGCGTCTAGGGATTCGCTTTCAGACGGCGCGGACCGTAAGTCCGCGCCGTCTGACTTTAGTTTGATTGCGTGAACGGGAACGAAGGGCAGTCACGCCACGCAGCGTGACTGCCCTCGCTTTGGAGGGTGCATTGGCCCGTAAGGGGGAGTTACGCGGCACCGCCGTCACGACGGGATCGCTGCTGGAGCGCGAGTCGAGCCTGGGCGTCATCCTTATGCTGCCGGGCGCCCTGCTCCTCATGGTCTTCATGGCCTATCCGTTCTTCCTGGGGATTTGGCTGTCCCTCACGGATAGCGCAATCGGACGAGGCCTCGGAAAATTCATCGGCCTCAGGAACTTCGCCGATCTCCTGACCGATACCATCTTCCACCAAACGGCGTGGAATACGCTCGTCTACGCCATGGTGACGGTGCCGTTCAAGGCGGCCCTGGGTCTGGGCTTGGCCCTGTTGCTGAACAACCACATGAAGTTCAGTAACCCGATCCGGGCGGCGGTGATGATGCCTTGGATTGTGCCGACGGCGTTGTCCACCCTCGGGTGGTTCATGATCTTCGATCCGGTGTTCAGCCCAATTTCGTGGCTCTTCAAGAATCTCGGCCTCATCAAGACGAACATCAACTTCCTGGGGGACCCCATGCTGGCCATCTCGTCGGTCTGTCTGGCCAACATCTGGCGCGGTGTCCCGTTCTTCGGCATCACCATCCTGGCCGGGCTCCAAGCCGTGCCCAACGAACTGCACGAGGCGGCAGCCATTGATGGGGCTGGCTTGTGGCACCGGTTCCGGCACGTGACCGTACCCCATATCAAGGGGGTCGTCCTGATCGCGTCTCTCCTGTCCGTCATCTGGACGTTCGCGGACTTCCAATTGATCTATGTTCTCACCAAGGGCGGACCCGCCAACCAGACGCACATTTTCGGGACGTACGCCTACCAGATCGGCTTGTCCGCGACGGAGATCGGCATGGGGGCGGCCATCGCCCTGTACATGTTCCCGATCTTGTCCGTGTTTGCGGTGATTCTCTTGGTGTACCTGCGGCGGGAGGAATAGCATGGTTGGAAGTGAACGACTGAGCAACCGGCTGCTCAATATCTACCTGCCGCTCGTGTTTTATCTCGTCTTCCTACTGTTTCCGTTCTACTGGATGGCCATCGTCTCCTTCAAACCGACGAACGACCTGTTCGAAATGAAGTTCAACCCCTTTTGGATTCAGCAGTTCACCTGGGAGAACTACACCTATTTGTTCCGCGAGACCGCGTTCAACGAATGGTTGAAAAACACGCTGATCGTCTCGGTGGTCTCCACGATCCTGTCGCTCTCTTGCAGCGTCTTCATCGGTTATGCGCTGGCTCGCCTCCGGTTCCCCGGGAGCAATTTTCTGGGCGTAGGGATCTTCCTGGCGTACCTCGTCCCGCCCACGCTTCTGTTTCTTCCCCTCGCGCAGGTCATTGCCACGCTTGGTATCTACAATACCTACTGGGCGCTGATCCTGACGTATCCCACGCAGCTCATCCCGTTCGCCTCCTGGCTCCTGATGGGATACTTCCGCACGATCCCCAGGGAGATCGAGGAGAGTGCCATGGCGGATGGCTGCTCGCGGCTGCAGATCCTGGTGCGGATGATCCTGCCGCTGTCCGTTCCCGGTCTCCTTTCGGCGGGGATCTTTTGCTTCACCCTGTGCTGGAACGAGTTTCTTTACGCCCTCATCTTCATGTCCTCCGGCTCGATGAAGACCATCCCCGTAGGGGTGGTGAGCGATCTGATCAAGGCCGATACGCTGTTCTGGGGCTCGCTCATGGCGGCTGCGGTCCTCGGTTCCTTCCCGATCGCCCTCATCTACTCGTTCTTTGTGAAGTACTATGTGTCGGGGCTGACGGCGGGGGCGGTGAAGGGGTAGCGGTCGGCCGTTCGGCGATCAGCGATCAGCCGAGGGCTCGGGAGGCGGGACGGTTCCGAGCCCTTATGCTTTTCCACGCCCGCGCCCCAGACCATCTCCGCCTTCACGAGGCCGCTGGACGCAGGGGTGTTCGTATGACGATTCCAATGGACTGGCCTGAACTCTGGCGGGAGCTGGCGTCGTGCGACCTCCAGGCGAGCGAGGAGGGCGCGGCGCAGATGGTCGAGCGCTGGCGCGGCGTGGCGCGGAAGCTGGATGGGGAGGGAGGGCACGCCCCGGACCCGCTTCTGGATCACGTCCTCGGTCGGCTCATCCCAGAGATGACGGTGCTTGATATCGGCGCGGGGATCGGCCGCTGGACCCTGCCTATCGCCAGGAAAGTGCGCCGCGTCACCGCCGTCGAGCCGCTCCAGGGTATGCGCCAGGTGCTGGTCGAGCGGGCCGCGGCGCAGGACATCGGTAACCTGGACGTGGTGGGTACGCCCTGGCTCACGGCCGCCGTGCCGCCCCACGACGTTGCCATCGCCATTCATGCGACCTACACGACTCCAGACTTACTCGGCTTCGTGCGGAAGATGGAGACGTGCGCCAGGCAGACCTGTTATCTGGCGCTCCGCTTGCCTGCCCACGACGGCGTGATCGGCGAGTTGAGCCAGAAGTTTCATGGCCGGTGGCACGACAGCCCGAACTTCATCGTGGGGTACAACCTGCTCTTGTCGGCGGGATACCACCCCAATGTCCTGATGGAGCCGAAGCCGGTCCGCGTCTGGAAGGATCCCACGCTCGACGACGCCGTCGCTCGGGCCAAGCGGCACCTGCGCCTCGACGACGATCGCCACGATGCCACGATCCTCGAAATCCTCACCCGCCGCCTGACCTTCGGAGAGGGCGGCTACCGCTGGCCCGACGGCATGCGGTCGGCGCTGATCTGGTGGGATCGCTAACAGGCTACTGAAAAGGGCCCATCCGCCGCGTTGGCTTGCTTGGGCACTCGCTGCGGCGTACCCTAGTACGCCTCACTCGGCCCGTCGCGCGCCGCCTTGCATCTGGGCCCTTTTGAGCAGCCTGGGCGAAAATGGGTTTTTCGGCGCTCTGCTAAGAGGCGTCGCGCCAGTTCTCCCGGTCGCCGAAAGTTCACTCTACCTACGGAAACCTGGCTCGCCACCATCCAAGGCGCCGTGATGGGCACCGTACCTCCTAGGCGCCGGCTGCCGCGAAGGTGGCGGAGACGATGGCCTGCGCCTCCGCCTGGATGCGCCGCAGGTGGTCGGCGCCCTTGAAGCTCTCCGCGTAGATCTTGTAGATGTCCTCGGTGCCCGACGGGCGCGCCGCGAACCAGCCGTTCTCGGCCACGACCTTGAGGCCGCCGATCGCCTCTCCGTTACCGGGCGCGTGGGTGAGCCGATCGAGGATCGGCTCACCGGCGAGCGAGGTGGCGCGGACGTCACCGGCCGAGAGAGCCTTGAGTATCTGCCGTTGCCTCGCGCTGGCGGGCGCGTCGATCCGGGCGTACACCGGCGCGCCGAATCGCTGCGTCAATTCCTGGTAGATCTGCGCCGGATCCTTCCCGGCGGTTGCCATGATCTCGGCCGCGAGCAGTCCCAGGATGATCCCGTCCTTGTCGGTGGTCCAGACAGAGCCGTCCCGGCGCAGGAAGGAGGCGCCGGCGCTCTCCTCGCCGCCGAATCCGAAGCTCCCGTCCAGCAGACCCGGCACGAACCACTTGAACCCGACCGGCACCTCGCACAGTCGGCGGTTGAGCGATCGCGCCACGCGATCGATGATGGCACTGGAGACCAGTGTCTTGCCGATGGCGGCATCTGGGCGCCAACCCGGGCGGTGCTGGAACAGGTGCCAGATGGCCACGGCCAGGTAGTGGTTCGGGTTCATCAGGCCCGACCGCGTGACGATGCCGTGGCGGTCGGTGTCGGGGTCGTTCCCGCAGGCGACGTCGAAACGATCCTTGAGACCGATCAGGCCGGCCATGGCATACGGGGAGGAGCAGTCCATCCGCACCTTGCCGTCGTGGTCCATGGTCATGAAGGCGAAAGTGGGGTCCAGGCGCGGGTTGACGACCGTGAGGTCGAGCCGATAGCGGGTGGCGATGGGCTCCCAGAAGGCCAGTCCCGCACCGCCCATGGGGTCAACGCCGATCCGGATGCGGCTCGCGCGGATGGCGTCGAAATCCACCACGCCGGCGAGATCGGCGACGTAGGGTTCGAGATAATCGTGCTCGCGCGTCGTGGAGGCGCGGAGTGCCGCCGCGAGCGAGATACGCTTGACCTCGCGATTCCCTCCCGCCAGGAGTGCGTTGGCCCGGGTCTCGATGATCGCAGTCTCGTCGGTGTCCGCCGGGCCGCCCTGCGGTGGGTTGTATTTGAATCCGCCGTTGTCGGGCGGGTTGTGCGACGGCGTGACGACCACCCCGTCGGCCAGACCGGACGCACGGCCCCGGTTATGCGCCAGAATGGCGTGGGAAATGACCGGGGTCGGCGTGTAGCCGCGCCCGCGCTGGATCCGGACCTCCACGCCGTTCGCCGCGAAGACCTCGAGGGCGGAGACGAAGGCGGGCTCGGAGAGGGCATGGGTGTCGATGCCGAGAAAGAGGGGGCCGGTGACCCCCTTGGCCCGCCGGTGTTCCGCCGTGGCCTGGGCGATCGCCAGGATGTGATCCTCGTTAAAGGTGCCCTTGTGCGAGACCCCTCGGTGGCCCGATGTCCCGAATGCCACCAGTTGGCTCTTGTCGGTCGAATCCGGATGCAGGCTGAAATAGTCGCTGACGAGCCGGGGAACGTTGATGACGAGCGAGGCCGGGACTGGCATGCCGGCGAGCGGATGCAGACTCATGGGTCCTCCGGGAGGCGTGCGGGCTGAAAGAAAGGTGCGGGTGGGGCGCCCACAGTCCATCGCGGTGCCCACCAGCACCCTGGCGACGCGAGTATCGGTCGAGGCCTGACGAGGCGTCAAGCAGAAATCCTGCGATCGAAAACTGACCTGACGGGCAGGGCGTTCGGGGCGCGCCGGTTTCGGCCGCGCGCGATCAGGGAAGGCCGATGAACTTTCGGGCGTTCCGGTAGGCGATCTTCTCGGCGACATCCCGGGGAAGCTGGCCGAGCCAGCCCCGGACGGTCGCCTGGATCTCCGGGAAGCGATCCCACTGCGGGGTGATCCAGGTATCGGTTCCCACCATGAACCGGTCCGGGTGGCGCAGAAACAGATCCCTCCACCGCGGGTCAAGCTGTCCGGCGGCGGCGACCTCGGATTTCAACGACAGCTCGATCAACAGCGCGGGATTCCGGTCGGCCACGCGGGCGACGGCCTCGAACGGCTCGCCCAGCCCCGCGTGCGCCCAGAGCCATCGTACCTGCGGATAGAGCCGTAGCAACTCCTCGATGCCGGCGGCATCCGTGTGGGCGTACAGAAACAGGCCGTGCCGTGCGCCCAGCGTCACCAACTCCTTGACTGTGGGGTCCGCGGCCTGGGAGGCCGACAGATGGAACTCTCCGAGTCCCTTGTAGATCGGCCGCTGCAGGCGCTCCCTTACGTACGAGACGATGGAGGCGTCCGTCGTCCAGGTGCCCATGTCCGCTCGAGTGCGATAGGGGCGCAGAACCGGCACGATCCGGTCCGGCGCCTTGTCGTACAGACGGACCGTACCGTCATCCGGTGTGCTGGACACGAAGGCCCAGCGCACCCCGGTCTTGTCGAAGAGCGCGAGGATGGCGTCGGGGGAGTACACCGACCAATCCGGCTGGCTGTAATGGATGTGCGCATCGAAGACGGGCAAATCCTGCGCCCGTACCGGCGTGGCGAGAAGGCCGACGAGACACGCGAAGACGAGTGCAGTGCCGAGGCGTTTCATACCCATGGGTACCATGGCAAGCCCGGTCCGTCAACCGGGGCCGCCGGCCCGCTCAGGCTGTCACTCCGCCCGACCTACTGCCCGGGCGACGCCTTCCCGTGACGATCCAGCGTGTCGAGGCACAGGCGCACCGCCGCGAGTGTGTATTGGCGGCAGCGGGCTTTCCGCTGCTCCTCGGCCTCCGGCGTCGCTTCGCGCAGCAGGTCGCCGACCAGTCCGCCGCAGATGGTGGCGCCGAAGCTGGTCTGAAACCGGGCGACGAAATCCCGGCAGACTTCGTAGGTCCAGAGCCGATCGCCGTCCGGCGGGTTACGCCGTCCGTGGATGAGTCCCAGCGCCGCCACGCCCCCCGTGATGGCCCCGCAGGTGCCCTCTCGCGCTCCACCGACACCGCCCCCCAGCCCGGTGAGCAAGCAGACCGCTTCGGGCGGAATGTCGGTCTCCGTGATCGCGCGAAGCGCCAGGAACACGCGCTCGGCGCAGTTCGATTTGTCGCCATGGGCCGCGAGTACCGCTTCCGCCTCGCGAAGCAACGCCGCGCGGTCGCCATCTTTGACACGTGCCATCATCGGATCCTCCTGGTCGCGGCCCCCCCACGGGGCAGTTTAAGTGAACTCGTGAGTCGCGGCATTCTAGTCGAAACCGCGACCCCCGGCAACACCTCGCCGGAACTGGTCTATCCGGGTGACGCGCTCAAGGGCGGCTTTGACTCACCGCACCCAACAAGGACAGTGTCAGCGTGCGTCGCCGTGCGCGTGTATCGGGAGGGCGAGCGCGCGCACAGGGAGGAAGCGCGGGTGGCGGCATGGGAGGAACTACCGCAATTTCGCCCCTCGTCCGGCCAACGCTGCGGGGGTGACGGGGAGGGCCGTGGCCTGGCCCTTGGCGAGGACGCGGCCTTCGCCGGTTGTGACGGTGAGCGCGCACACCAGGGACTGGCGGCCTGCGTGGATCACCTCAGCCTCGCCGATCACGGTTTCACCGGGCCGCGCCGCTCGGAAGGCGTTCAGGCTCCACTGGATGCCGACGGCGTCGGCGGCGGCATTCACGGCGAGGGCAAAGGCGGCGTCGGCGACCGCGAACAGCAGAACGCCATGTCCGATGCGGTGGGCATTCAGGAAGCGCTCCGCCACGCCGACGGATACCTTGGCGTATCCCTCGCGTGCCTCCACCAGCGTCATGCCGAAGTCCTGAATCAACCGATCGCCCTGGAAGATCTCCTGGATGCGCTCCATCGCTCCTCCTGTTGCGAAATGACCGTGCGTATCTTACCCTATTCCCGGAGGAAGAGACACAGCCATCCGCGGGTCGCGAGTAGCCTGGCCGATTTCGCTCACGCGGTCAGGCGCGATGTGCGAACGCACGACCGAGGCGGCGTGCGACCGAGATGCACCGGGTACCGCGCCGCCCTACGCAACGACCCGTACAACCCCCTCGGTGGGCGAGGAGCCGATTGGCGATGTATCCGCAACCGATCCGTAGATTCCGAGTCGTGGCGTGGACCGCGGTGGCCGTTGCGCTGATCGCGGGGTGCGGTGACGTCGGGCGTCCGGTGCCGCGCGACCCGGCGTCGCTGGCTCCCTTTGTGGCCTCGCCGGAGATGATTGCCGAGGAGATGCTCCGGCTGGCCAACGTCGGGAAGGACGATGTGATCTTTGACCTCGGCTCCGGAGACGGGCGGATCGTCATCGCGGCCGCCCGGCTCTACGGCGCCAGGGGTGTGGGGTTCGAATTGGACGCGGACCTGGTCCGCCGGTCCAGCGAAAGCGCCCGCCAGGCCGGCGTCGCGCACCTCGTGGAATTCCGGCAGCAGGATGTCTTGACGGTGGATCTGTCTCCGGCGACGGTCGTGACCATCTATCTCAGCCGGGACGCCAACCTGAAACTCCGGCCTGCCATACGGACTCAACTGCGACCGGGCGCACGCGTCGTCTCTCACGATTTCGACATGGGCGACTGGAGCCCCGATGTCGTCCGTCCGCTCCTGGATGAGGCGGGAATCACGCGAAACATCTATCTCTGGCGGATCGGAGTTCCCTAGCCCGGATTATTCACAGAGAATTCGTGAATAATCCGGGCTTAACTGTTGTCGCGGGCCCGGACCAAACCGTTGACCTTCGGCCGTTCCTCGGCTAGGCTGTTCTCACCCCCTCCCGCAAACCGCATTCTCTCGCACAGTTCTCCTTCCGACAAGGAGGTGCCCATACCTCTGGTACCCATATTCGTGATGCAGGGCGCGCCCGCGGGCTTTCCGGGTGGCGCGATACGCGGCGTAGATCGTCGTTAGGCCGTTGCGAAATCCGGGCCGGCCGCCGCCGTTCCCGGCGTCGTCGCAACGGGGGGGAGGCATGATGGCGGAGGCGAAGCAGACGACAGGAACGAGGTCGGGGTCACGAGGCATCGCTGCGGTTCGGTCGGGGCGTGTGCGACGTCACGTCGATCTCCTCGTGGCGACGCGCAAGGGTGCGTTCGTGCTGCGAGGCGATTCGTTGCGACGGGCCTGGCGGATCGAGGAGCCGCACTTCCTGGGGCACGAGACCAATCATCTGACGAGCGATCCGCGCGACGGGACAACCTGGCTCTTGGCGGCGAAGACCGGCCACCTGGGTCCGACAATCTTCCGTTCCACCGATGGGGGGCAAGGCTGGAGCGAGGCGCGGCGGCCACCGGCGTTTCCCAAGGTGTCAGAGGGGCAGAACGGGCCGGCGCTGGACCGAGTCTTCTGTCTCGCTCCAGGGCACGCGAGCCAGCCGGGCGTCTGGTGGGCGGGGTCGGTACCCCACGCGCTGTTCCGTTCAGAGGACGGCGGCGTGAGCTGGGAACTGGTCGTCGGGTTCAGCGACTACCTGGACGGGCTCCGCCAGCAGAAACCGCCCCGCTTCTTCCCCACGCCAGGAGGGGCAATCACACATTCAATCCTGGTGGACCCACGCGACCCCAACCACCTGTACGTCTCCCTTTCCACAGGGGGATCCTTCGAGACCGCCGATGCCGGCGCGAGCTGGCGCCCCCTGAACCAGGGCGTTTCGGCCGATTTCCTACCGGACCCGGACCCCGAGTTCGGCCAGGACCCCCACTGCATGGTCCTGAGCCCGGCCGATCCCGACCGTCTTTACCAGCAGAATCACTGCGGGGTGTACCGGCTGGACCGCCCGGCCGTGCGCTGGGAGCGGATCGGACGGAACCTGCCGGCCGAGGTGGGGGACGTCGGTTTTCCCATCGTCGCGCATCCGCGGGACCCGGACACCGTGTGGGTCTTTCCCATGGACGGCACGTCGGTCTGGCCGCGCACGGCGCCGGGCGGCCGCCCTGCCGTGTTCCGCAGTCGAGACGGCGGCCGAAACTGGAGTCGCGGCGCCACGGGGTTTCCCACTGCGCACGGGTGGCTCACGGTATTCCGCCAAGCCATGACGTGCGACACGCAGGACCCCGTCGGGCTCTATCTCGGCACCACCACCGGCGAGGTCTGGGGGAGTCGGGATGAAGGCGAGAGCTGGCGACAGGTCGCCTCGCATCTTCCTCCAGTGCTGGCGATCGAGGCGCTTGTGCGATAGGCGCGGCGGAATGCCAGGGAGAATCACGACGATGCCGGTGAAAGTGTATCTTTCGTCCCACGTCCGCTCCTATACCGACGGGCAGGCCGAGGTGACCGCGGAGGGCGGGAACCTCGCCGAGTTGATGCTCGACCTGGAGTCGCAGTATCCCGGTATCCGGTTCCGCGTGATTGACGAACAGGACCGCATCCGCCCCCACATGAACTTCTTCGTCGGTAATGAGCTGGCGCGTGATCTGCAGCACCCCATCGGCGCCGGTGAGCGGGTTCACATCCTGGGGGCCCTGAGCGGCGGGTGACGCGAACCGTCGCACCGCTTTTCCGAACCGGTTGTCGATGAACACAAGCGGCCTGCCGAGCGGGCTTGACTCTCTCTGCCGGGGTGCTAGGGTATGCTTCGGCGTGGGGCGCAGGGAGGAGAGCTCGCATGGGATCGGCAGGCCCATTCCGGTTGGTGGCGCCGGATCGGCTCCAGATCAAAGAGGGTGGGGGCTGCCTCTCGCTGTTCGGCCTTCCGTTCCTTCTCGCCGGGATCTTCGTGGTCCTGATCGGCTTACGAATCGTCCCGATGAGCAACGCCGCCGACGTTCCCACCTGGGCCTGGCCGCTGCTCTTCCTGATGGGACTCGTTTTCGTCGTCGTGGGGGGCGGGCTGGTGCTCGGGCGACGCTGGATCACGCTGGACGCCGGGCGTGGAACCCTCCGGAGAGAGTGGGGGCTCCTCGTCCCCCTGCGGGGCGAGGAGCAGCGCCTTGATGGTTACGACGCGGTGCTGCTCCGGTTCGCGGCGGGCGACTCGGACTCGGCCGATCGGTACCCCGTCCTCCTTCGGGCCAGATCCGGCGGCACGGATTGCGCGCTGTCCAGCTCCACGCAGTACGGCGAGTCGCGCGAGCAGGCCGCCGCGGTCTCCAAACTCCTGAAACTCCCCTTGGTGGATGCCACCACGGACCACGAGTCGGTACGCGACGCGGACGGGGTGGACGCGACGCTCCAGGAGCGGTTGCGTTCCGGGGAGGACGCGAGCGCGGAGGCCGCCCGCCCACTCCGGATGCAGTGCCAGGTCCGCGAGTCGAGCCGCGCGGTCGAGATCGTGCTGCCGGGGCCCGGTTTCAAGCGAAGTAAGCTCATCGGGCCTGTCTTCTCCATCGCCCTCCTGGGCTACCTGGCTCCCGGACTCCTCGAATTTTTCCACCGGACCCGCACCCCGGAGACCGTGCAGATCGTCTTCTTCGCCGTCGCCACGTTGATCCTGGTCGTCGTTCCCCTCATCGGGGTCGTCAATGCCGTCGCCCTGGCCAAGCGGGGCGGCAGCCTGGTGACGGCCTCGCCGGAGGGGATCGTCATCGAGGAGCGTAGCGCCTGGCGCGTCAAGACCACTCGCATTCTCGCCGCGGACATCCTCGCCCTTGACTACGGGACGGCGGATACCGCCTTCCAGTCGGCGCGGCGCGGCGCAGAGGGCCGCCTGGCGCAGGCCGGACAACGGATTCCGCCGCTCCCGGGGCCCGGCCGCGAGGTGCCGCGCTGGCTCGGCCTGTTGCGACGGCTGGTCACCTCCAAGGGGATCATCGTGAAGAGCCGGAAAGGACTGGTCGCCTTCGGGGCCGGCCTGCCCGACGACGAGGTCCGCTACCTCCACGCCACCGTCGCCCGTGCGCTCGGCGCGTCGCACGACCACCGCTGGTGACCCCTCCTACACCGCACGACGAGACCCATCCATGAAACGACCAGATCGCCGAGGCAGCCTGCGGTCTGATCAGGCGGGACTGCGCCACCCGACCCGCCGGGGCGATCTGCCAGGGGCTGGTGGACAAGTACAAGTGAGCAGGCGCCGAGGATGCGTGGCGCGTGCGCCCATGCGGCGGCGGTTCTGCGATCGGGATGGGGTATCGGGCGAGGCTCGCGGTTCGCCGATCAGGCGGTCACCTGGTTGCCGCCGGCAGCGGTGGCGTCGCGAAGGGCCCCGTGGGCCAGCCGGATCACCTGTCGGTGCCGCATCGTCTCGTCCTCGCGCTCGGCGCCGCCGATGCTCACGGTGACGGTGATGACCACGCGGGGCCCGGTGGCGGGGGTCGGGGCGGTGGGCTTCCTTCGCGGGCGACCCGGGCCGCGCAAGAGAAAGCAATAGGCGGCGATGGTGCGCCGCGCCGCGTCGAGGTGCCCCATTGCGTCCTCGATCGACGCACCGGCGAAGAGGACCGCGAAGCCGTCCCCGCCGTACCGGAAGGGCATCCCTCCGCCGTCAACGCGGCGGAGCTGCGTGGCCACCATGCGGACGATTTGGTCTCCCACCTCGCGGCCGAAGGACGCCCGGAGTCGCTTGAAGTGGTCCACCCGCACCAGCGCCAGGACGTAGCGACCCCCAAGCTGGGACAGGGTGTCGTTCAGTGCGCGAACACCCGGAAGCTCGGTGAGCGCGTCGTAGTACCGCGTGCGGTGCCCGGTCTCCAGCAAGGCTCCGATGAGCACCCAACCGCCGACGGCCAGGAACGCCGTCGGGCTCCATCCTCGCGAAATCCCGTGCAGCGCGACGAACGCGGCCACCAGCGCCCAGAGGAACCCCGCCTCGGTGGGATCCTGGTGGCGAGCGCAACGGGTAACCAGGTAGAAAGCCGCGGCGGCGAATGCCAACACTCCGGTTTGGGGGATGGCCGTCCAGTCTGTCCAGCCGACATCGGCGACACGATGGTTCAGCCACGTTGCCACGGCGGGGCCCTGCCCATGTGCGATCAGGGCGACGCCGACCACCTGCGCGAGAATCGGGATGAGGCGCTTCAGGCTTCTACCGGTCAAGGGGGCGCGTTCGGCCACGACGGCGTAGGCGGCAAGATTCAAGGGAAGGAGGACGGCGACCGCCGCAGCGACCACACGCCCAGCCTCCCCGCGAAAGGCATCGCCGGACCCGAGCCACCGCAGCGCCACGTCGACCCCGGTCAGGAGGAGGAGCGCAAAGACGATCCGTCCGCGGTTGTAGTACCAGCCCAGGAAGACGCCGACCAGCAGGATGAGGACGGCCCAGACATGGACGTACACGTCGACGATGCCCGGTACCACGCCCGGGCGCAGCACCACCAGGGCGCCCGCCACCACCAGGCCACCGGGAAGAAACAGGGCGACGGCGTGTCTCAGGGTCGGCATACGGGTCGATGCCTCCGCCAGAGGTCGGGAGCGAGCACGCGCATGATTGCCCGCTGCCTTGGCTGAAATCAGGCTAACGAACGGCTTGACCGCTGGCAAGTAGATACTGCTGTTCCGCGCTCACCGGAGCGGACGGCGTGCGCCGGCGCGGTTTTGGCTTGTTCTCGGAGCCGACGCCTGTAGAATTGCCGGCGGGTCGTCTGCCCCGGGCGGTGTGGCGGCGTGAGCTGCGCGGTACCCCCGCGGGGCGCGCCGCGACGATCCAAGAGATTCCAGGGGCTCCAGCGCGGAGAATGGGTGACATGGGCGGGATCGGCGGCGTTGATCCGAGCGGGCCGCTCTGGGACGGCGGGACGGGCCAGGCCCCCTTGCTGCGCCCGGGCCAGGTGATTCAGGGGGTTGCCGAGTTCGTCGAGGGAGGAGTGGTGTTGCGGGTCGGACCCCTCTCGCTGGCGTTGGTCGGAGACGCCGTGATCAATCTCCAGGAAGGGCAGCGGGTGTGGGGCGAGGTTCTTCAAGGGGACCAGGGTTTCAGGGTACGCTTGCTGCCGCTTCACCCGACCGCGCCGCCCGCTGTCTCTGCGGACCGGGTGTCCGATGTCATGACCCCTACGATCCTCAGCATCCTGGAACACCTTGGCGCGGTCGAGGTCGCTCCCCAGGCCGCGAAACTCCTACCGCCGCAGCTGCCCCCGACACAGACGGCGGTGCGGTTGGTGCTGTCGCTCTTTCTGGCGGAGGCATCGGTCGGCGAGGATCTTGGCTTCCTCGTGCGCGTGACCGGCGAGGCCGCAGCCCGGGGCGCGCTCGCGGCGCAGGACGCAGAATCGTTCGCTGGCCTGGTGCGGCAGTGGCTGCCATCCGACGCCGCATGGCAGCAACGCGGCGCGGCGCCCGTCCCGACGGCGGGGCTGGTGGACGCGATCCAGCGCTGTCTTTTCGCCGCGGCCATCCTGCCGCCGGCGTCGGCGACACAGGACCTCCCCGAGGGGCGCGACCTCGTCGGTCTCATCGTCAGATTCCTCGCGGCGGAGCCGCAATTCCTGCAGCGCACCGCCGTCGCGGACCCTGAGGCTCTCGCCGCAGCGATCCGCGCGTTTCTCGCCGGGCAGGCAACCACGCCACGCGACGGAGCGCCCATTTTTCCCCGCGTAGAAGTCGAGGGTCTCGCCCGGATCATCCGCCAGATCGTCAACAGCCTAGACCCGGCGCCCCTCGACGCCGTGCGCTCCGCGGCGGAACGCACGGGTCAACCCGTCGAGGCGCGCCTGGCGGCAGCCTTGGCGTCGGGTCGGCTGGAGGCCGTGGTGGCCAAGATCGTGCAGGACGTACGGACGCAGATCGAGCGATTGCGCCAGAACGACGGGTTCGCGGGGTTCCTCCGTCAGACGGGGCAGCAGGCGCATTTCGACCAGGCGACGCAGCGGGTGCTGGACCGTCAGACCGGTGGCCAACTCCAGAATCTTCGCGGGCAAGAGGCGCCGTACCTGTTCTTCGAGGTGCCCTTTCCGCCGACCGCGCCGATCCGGAACGCCCAGATCCACGTCCTGGGCGAGGGGCGAGGCCGGAAGCAGCGGTTCGATCCGCAGAACGCCGCGGTGGCGATCGATCTGACGACGACGCAACTGGGCGACCTCTGGATTACGCTGGCCATTCATCAGGGCGCCTGCCGGTGCCGGATTCGGGCGCGGACGCCGGAGGTCGTGCGCGCCGTCGCAGCGCATGCGCCGGAGTTGACGGAGCGATTGGGCGCCGCGGGGTACCGCGACGCACGGGTGAGCGCTTCGCTTTGGGACGGGGACCGGATTTCCGAGGCCGTGGGACTCTTTGCGCAGTTCACGGGGGTCAGCGTCCAAGCATGAACGACCCACGCCGCCCCGCTGTCCGCAAGGCCGTCGCCCTGCGCTACGAGCGGGGCAAGGACAAGGCGCCGCGGGTGGTTGCCAAGGGCGATCGTTTGCTTGCCGAGCGCATCGTCGAGATTGCGCGGGCCCACCATGTCCACATCCACGAGGATCCGGGCCTGGTAGCCGCGCTCGCGACGCTCGACATCGACCGGGAGATCCCCGAGCCGCTGTACTATGCGGTCGCCGAGGTGCTCGCCTTCGTCTACCATCTGAACCGGAAGATGGGCGCGCCGCCGGGAACCCCGTAAGGAACTTGTGCCGTCCTGCCGGGGAGGCCAAGAATGGTCGGCCGCACAGTCTTCCGACCAATCCTCGGACTGTGCTTGTCCGACGGTCTCCGATGCGCGAGAATCCCCTCTCCACTGCACCCGCTCGATGAAACAAAACCGTGGGAGTGTACTAGACGCGCCATGCCGCCACTTCAGAGCTACGATCCCATCCTGATCGGATTCGTCGAAGGCAAAGGGCCGGTCCAGTTGCATCTCCAGGCCGCCCAGGACGAGCACGGGCGCCTCCCCAGTGATTTCGGGCTCCTCTCGGATGTCAAGAACCGCCGGGCCAGGCGGGCGCTGAACCTCCCGGTGGGACTCGCCGTCCTCGATCTGTTGCGGGACGGAAACGGGTTGCCCGAGCTTCTGGCGCAGTTCTACGAGCGCTGGGGGCGGGACTTCCGGAAAGATTTCGGGGTCGACATCGCTCGATTCCACCGCTTCAATGACCCTTGGACCTTGGGACAGATCGTCGAAGAGAACCGCGCCGGCCTGGCCGACTGCTTGGCGGTAGACGTCCTGACGTATCTGCACGTCAACGCGTTCGTTCCGCTCTCCACACTGCGGTCCATCCCGGCGGATCGGTTCCCGGAAAAGGTCAAGGAGATCCTGGCCAAGCGGCATCGGAATCCCGCCCACGAGGGTGAGCGGGGGCGGATCGCGCAGGCGCTCGCCCTCCTCCACGCCCGGGATCATCTGGGCACAATCACCCGCCTGTTGGGCACCGACCTGCACCGATGGGCCAAGGAGCGCCTCGCCACCCACGCCGACGAGGTCGCCCGGATCCTCTGGGAGGTGTCGCGGCACGTGCCGGTCGCCGGGGTGGATCGGCTGTCGTTTGTCCGGGGCCGCGACGTCGAGGTCACGTTCGCACCGCGGGACGGCTCGTTCCTCGCGCTCGGCAAGGAGGTCGGAGACTGCACGGCGGACAAGCTCTTCCGGCAGGTGGACCGGGACGTGGAGAACATTTATTGGACGGTCTTTTCCTGGTTCCTGGACCGGAACTACCAGATCCTGAAGGTCCATTACGACGGTGAGTTCGTCATGAAGGTGCACCTGCTGCCCGTGCTGGCGGCCACCCGGGACGGCGGGGAGGTCTTCCTGGCCGTAGACGCCATCGAAACGACGCCGGTCTTCCGTGAAGACACGCGCGTCGGTCACCCCGATCTGCTGGAGAAAAAGGAGTACATATTCGCCCGCACCGTGGAGGAGGTGCAGCGCCTCGCCCAGGCCATGGGGATCGAGCACGTCTATGCGGAGCGATTCTCCAATACGGCGTGGGTTCGCCGGGAGCTGGAGCGGTTCCCCGAGGTGTATCTCCACATCGGGGACATCCAGAAGATCGACGAACTGGAAGATGTCTTCGAACTGGCGAAGCGGATATGTGCCGCAGCCGGGAGAGAGCGCCCGTCGAGCATCTTCATGGAGCTCCAGATGAAGAATACGTTCCTGCTGCAAGGGACGGCGACCGTGCGAGGCGTGAAGGTGTTCGCGATGCTGGCCGGGGACGCGCGTCTGGGAATCCCCATGCGGCGGGTCTTTGGAGTTTAGGTCCCCGTGATCCGCGAGGGGAGCGGGGTGTCGCGACTCTCGGCATCGCGGAAGTCGGCAGGGCCGACGTTCAATTCCTACCGGGTTTACCCCAATTGTATCCGTCCTGCACTCCAGTCGCTCCATGTCTCGCGGTCGGAGGGGTGTCGGTCCGGTTTACGGTCGAGGGTCTCGCCTGCCTCGAGCCGACAACCGCGCCTGTCCCGCACAGTGTCGCGTGGAATCTCATCATGTACATGAGAAAGAGGTGTCGGATTCCCTTCCGCGGAGGGGCGGGCCAATTTCCCCGGTCGAGCGCGCCCTGGGACCCCCGAGGCGGAGAAATCAGTAGCGACGAGGAGTTATACTCTCCGTTCCGGAATGGCCCGTCACGGCAAAGAGTCGGAACGGTTCTTGCGACTCCCACAGGGCAGGGGTGGTGCGCCCCATGGCCATTCAGGTTCGGGAGCGGCTTACCCCGTGGAGGGTTTCGGTTTCCCCTGCTGGGTTGTCGTGTGCGTGGGTGGAACTGAGCGACCCTGTTGGGCTGGCGGGGTTTTCTGGAAAAGGCGCTGCTGAACTCGCCCGGTGAGAGTGGAGCGGTCGCATGTCTTCCGGCACGGTCGTGAGACGGCATATCGGGGGGCATCGAACCCGGCGGATGACTCAATTCCCCCTGGTGAAAACCCAACCGACAGGGGACAGGCCGAGGTATCTCATCGTGGTGGCGCCGGACAGGCCCGACCTGCTTCAGTACCTGGCAAGGCAATTTGCAGAAGATAAATGGGTAGAGATTGTCCTCGATCGTCGAAGGCGAGACCTTCATCGCGGACAGTCTCCGGAACCGGGACTCGCGTTCGACCGCCGAAACCGTCCTCAAGACCCGACCGACTCTCCTTCCAGGTCGTTTCTCATCGTTCCGCGGTTGTAGAAAGTCTCCCGGGCCGCACCTCGACCTGCTGGGGAGCGGTGTCCGGATGGACGCTCCGTCGCGGCACTCCGCGTCGGGCGCAACCGCCAGGACCGCGTCCATAGCACACGCTCAAGGTTGACACCGGCGCAGGAATCACCGTCTGCCTACTGACGATCCCCCATGATGTATGTCTCCAGTTGCTTGATCATGAAATCCTTGTCGTCGAGACTCGCCTTCACCAGGTCTCCGATGGAGACAATTCCGACCACCTCGCCGGCAACGAGGACCGGGAGGTGTCGGACGCGCCGCGCCGTCATCAGGGCCATGCACTCTTCCACGGTATGCTGGGGACTCACGGTGACCACATTCGCCGTCATGATTTCGCGAACGGGTGTACCCAGAGACGACTTTCCCCTAAGGATCACCTTCCGTGCGTAATCTCGCTCCGAGATGATCCCGACCAGTCGCGTCGCATCGAGGACGAGGAGCGCCCCGACGTCCTTGTCGGCCATCAATCCCAACGCCTCATACACCATGGTATCCGGTGTGACCGACCAGTACGGGGTTCCCTTGTCGCGGAGAATGTGATCGACGTTTCTCATGGCCCCTCCTATGGGTGTCCGCGGCGACAAGTCAGGTGGAGGTCGCTGAAGAGGTACCCGGACGTCTTCGGGGCGAGTGCCCCAGCAGGCAGGGTGAAGTATGCTCCCCAAGAGATGCTACACCGCCAGGCAGGTTTCTCCTACGTGATTAAGTTCACAGTCTTCGGGGGGGGATCGTTCGGGTCAGGGTGGTTCCTGGGAGTGCCGAACGACGGATGGCGGAGCATGCGCGTGTCCGTTAGATGTGTTGGATTGCCTCCCCAGAGCTAAGGTGGTAGTGTCCGACCCGTGCCCGCAGCCGCGCCCTGGTGTGTGGTTCTCGTTGCATGCGGGCATGTCGGGCGTGTCTGGTGAGTCATTCATCGCGGGGCGCCCGCGGAGTTTTCCAAAACAGGGTCTTCAAGGGAGGCAGCGATGAGATCTCGCCGGAACAGTCATCGGTTGTTGCTCGTCGGGTTGCTCGTCTGTTGCGCCGCGGCGCTCGCCTCGTGCGCCTCGACGGAAATGACGTCGGTGTGGAGGGACTCACAGTATACGGGTGGGCCGCTCAAGAAGCTCGCCATCATTGTCGTGCACAAGGACGATCTGACCCGTCGCAGGGTCGAGGATGAAATCGCCCGAACCCTCATAGGCGGCACGACGCAGGTGGTGCCAAGCTACAACACGGTCCTGGAGAAACTCGAGATGGACCACACGGCGGTCAAGAACAAGCTCGTCGCGCAGGGCTTCGATGGAGCGCTGGTCGCGCGGGTGGCGGCCATCGTCAAGGACGAGACATATCGGCCGCCGGCCACCTATGTGGCCTTCGGCGGCCCGTATATCGGTGGGGGGCCGGCATTCGACAACTTTGGCGGCTACTACGGGTATTCCTACGCCGTGGCATACGATCCGGGCTACACCAGTGTGAGTACGCGGGTCGTCATCGAGACGATTCTCTACAAGCTGCCCGAGGCCAAGCCCATCTGGACGGGAACGACCGAATCGATGAATCCGAACTCACGGGACGAGCTGGTGGACAAAGTGGGCCGCTTGCTTGGGAAGGAACTGCGGAGCGAGAAGTTGATCAGCGCGCCGTAATCGAACGCGGCCGGCGGAGTATTTCGGCACGTCGGAAAGAACACACGGCCCTCCGGAGAACCGATTCCAGAGGGCCGTTTCCTTTGACGGCAACCTGCGACCTACTCCATCTTCAGGTTCAGCTCCTTGATCAGCTTGCCGTACATCTCGAAGCCGTCCTGCATGTTCTTCAGGAAGCCCTTCCGCTCCTGGTACAGGACGGGATGGACGAGGTCCTTCATGATCTGGTGGAATTCGGGATCGTCCGTGATCTTCTTGATCGTCGCCTCAAGGTAGTCAATCACGGCTGCGGGGGTGTCCTTGGGGGCGCCGATACCGCGGATGGCCCCGAAGGTCCAGACGTTCACCCCCTCCTCGATGAAGGTCGGGATCTCCGGGATGACGGGATCCCGCTCGCGCGTGCCCACCGCCAGGACCTTCAGGCGACCCGCCTTCACGTGGGGCATCGCCTCGGAATAGACTTGCCCCGAGAAATCGGTGTTCCCGCCCAGGAGCGCCGTCACCGCCTCGGCGCCGCCGCGGAAGGGGATCGTTGTGCCGTTCAGACCCGCCACCTTCATGAAGGCCTGCATGGTGATGTCCACGGAGGCCCCGCGGGTGGAGACGGCGCCGTTGATCGGGCGATTCTGCGCCTTGGCCCACGCGACCCATTCCTTCAGGTTCTTGGCCGGGTGGTTAGCCGGCACCACCAGGATGATGGAGACGACCGTCACCTGGGCGATCTGGGCCAGGTCCTTGAACTGGTCGTACGGGACCTTGCGCACGTGCGGCGTCACGAGATCTTCGCCGGAGCCGTACCCGAAGAGCAGCGTATAGCCGTCGGGGGCGGCCTTGACGACCGAGACCCGGCCCGTGATGCCCGCGCCGCCCGGTTGATTCACGACGACGAGGGGCTGTGGCATGTGTTTGGTGGACACCTTGGCCAGCGCCCGTGCCACCACGTCGGTGGAGCCGCCGGCCGCATATGGGACGATGAGGTTGATGGGCTTGTTGGGAAAATCTGCCGCCTGGAGCACCGAGGGCAACAACAGCGCCGCGAGAAGATACAGAACGCCGACCACTCCCGTTCCAGTCCGTGGTGTCATGGATCGTCTCCTGTTCTGATGGTTCATCCGAGGTGCTGACCGGGACATTAGTACGAGAAGTGCCGGACTGCAAGAGGCCTTCTCGTCCAGGTGCAGCTCCCTCCTTCGGAGCCCTTCCGCCGCCGCCCGCCTTAACCCCTTTTCCCTTGACGGCTTGCGGAATGCGGAGCGATAACTCTACCTGTCGGCTTGTGTCTCGATGGAGGAGGCCGTCATGCGACTGTTGGTCGTCAGCGCCCACACCGCCGATTTCTGCTCCCGCGCGGGAGGGACCATCGCGCTGCATGCCAAAACAAGCGCCGCGGTGAAAGTGGTGACGCTCACCTACGGGGAACGCTCCGAGTCCGGGGGACTCTACGCCGGCGGGGCGCGGCCGGCGCTCGATGCCGTCAAGACCGCCCGGCGGGACGAGGCGGAACGGGCGGCCGGCGCTGAAATGCTTCACGCGCGCCCAGGGTTCTCTGCCCGCCTGGTACACCGACGTGGCCAAGCTGCGGGCGTTCCAGGCGCGCCAGCTCTCCGGCCGGTCGGCCATCCTGTACGCCGAGGCCTTCGAGCGCACGGTGCCGTGGGTGGGCGACCGGTTGCCGCTCGACAGCCACATCGCCGGCTGAAGGAGGTTCGTCTGCTCCTGCCGGCCGCCAGGCGCCCAGGGGACCCAGTGGGAGCCCGCGCCGAACCACCGCACCCGAACGGTCGCGCCGCGCGGGTGGCATGAGGCGAACGATGGAGAAGCCGCTCCGGAACTTGGTTCTGCTGGTGTCCATCCTCTTGGGTGTGGCCTTCCTGGTATTCCTGGTCAACCAGACCGTTCAGGTCGTCGGCCTCGCCGATCGCCTGCACCCCGCGCTCGGAACCGCGGTCCTCTGGGGGTTGTTGCTCATCTACACCGCGTGCACATTTTTGCCGCTGACTCTGCTCCTGCGGCTGCCCAGACCGCTCACGCCGCCCGCGAGCGAGGCGTCGCCCGAGTTTCCCGCACACCTCGAGGCGCTGAGCCGCCGCCTGCACGGAAACCCCCTCCTCGCGGACCGGGCCCTGGCGTCCCGCATGGACATCGAGGAAGCGCTCAGGATCCTGGACCGCCGGGCGGACGAGATCGTGCGCAGCGTCGGTTCGCAGGTCTTCATCACCACCGCGGTCTCGCAGAACGGCAGCCTGGATGGGCTGATGGTGCTTCTGGCGCAGTCCAAGATGGTCTGGCAGATCGCCCGGGTGTATTACCAGCGCCCCACGGTCCGGGATCTCGCCACCCTGTATGGAAACGTCGCCTCGACCGTCTTCATCGCGAGTCAGCTGGACGACCTGGATCTCGCCGAGCAGGTACAACCCCTGGTGTCCGGCGTCCTGGGGTCCGCGGCGGGAGCGGTCCCGGGACTCCATGCCGCCAGCGCGCTTTTCGTGAACTCCGTCGTGAACGGGACCGCCAACGCCTTCCTGACGCTGCGCGTGGGCATCATCGCCAAACGGTACTGCGGAGCCCTGGTGCTGCCGGAACCTCGCGCGGTGCGGCGGTTGGCCGTCTCGCAAGCCGCGCAGATGCTGGGGGCAATCGCGCAGGACGGCGCGAAGCGGGTCGCGGGAGCGTTCTGGGCCGCCTCCAAGACCCGGGTCGGCGAGGCGGCCCGGGGCATGGCCGTCACCGTGCAGGAGGCCGTCAAAGCCTTCCTCGAGCGGCTAGGCGTCGCGGCGAGCGAGCCCGCCCGGCCCACGGACGCGCCGCCGAGGACGGGCGCGGAGCGCGGGAAATGAGAACGCAGCGCGAAGCCACGGCGGCGTCGGCGCCACGCTCCACGCATCCACCCCGAGGGAGACAGGCCATGCGTTTCGAGTTCGCCACCGCCACCCGTATCCTGTTCGGGCCCGGTACCCTGGCAGAGGTTGCGCCTGCCGCCAAGGCGTTGGGGAAGCGCGCGCTCCTGGTCGTCGGACGCGACGTGGGGCGCGCCGAGCCGCTACGCGAGCGACTCATCGCCCACGGGGTCGCCACGGTCGTCTGCAGCGTGGGCGGCGAGCCGACCGTCCCCCTGGTCCGCGCCGAGGTCGCACGCGCCCGCGAGGGCGGTTGCGACCTGGTCGTCGGATTCGGCGGCGGGAGTGTCCTGGACACGGGCAAGGCCATCGCGGCGCTCCTCGCCAATGACGGCGACCCGCTGGACTATCTGGAGGTGGTCGGGAAGGGGCGGGCGCTGGCCCGGCCGTCGGTGCCCTTCATTGCGGTTCCCACCACCGCGGGGACCGGGTCCGAGGTGACGCGGAACGCCGTCCTGGTGGCACCGGACCAGCGCATCAAGGCGAGTCTGCGGAGTAACACCATGTACCCCTGCCTGGCGGTGGTAGACCCGGAACTCACCCACACGCTGCCGCCGGCGATCACGGCGTCCACCGGTCTGGATGCCTTGACGCAGCTCATCGAGCCGTTCGTGTCCACCGGCGCGAATCCGCTGACGGACGCCCTCTGCCGTGAGGGAATGGGTCGGGCCGCGCGCTCGCTCCGCCGGGCGTGCGAGGACGGGAGGAACGCGGCTGCCCGGGAAGACATGGCGCTGGCAAGCCTCTTCGGCGGCTTGGCCCTGGCCAACGCCAGGCTGGGTGTCGTGCATGGCTGCGCCGCCGTCGTGGGTGGACGGTTTCCCGCCCCGCATGGGGCGGTCTGCGCGCGGCTGCTCCCCTTCGTGATGGCGGCGAACGTCGCCGCGCTGCACGGGCAGTCGGCGGCGGCACCGGGGCTCCGCCGGTACGAGGAGGTGGCGCGCATCCTCACTGGCCGAACCGAGGCGACCATAGCCGACGGCATCCGCTGGGCGCACGCCCTCTCGGCAGATCTCGGGATACCCCCGTTGAATCATTATTGCATGGTCGCGGCGGACCTCCCGGCGGTCGTGGCCGAGACGCAGCGCGCCAGCAGCACCAAAGGGAACCCGGTCGCACTCGCAGACGAGGAGCTCACGGAGGTGCTCCGGCAGGCGTTGCTGTCCTGACACGATTTGGAGCCTCGGCGGGAGGAGCGTGGAGAATCGGCGGACACACGACAGGGGAGGGGTGGCCATGACGGAGAACGCGAGCAGCCTCGGTGCGCATTTCCTGGACATCATCCCGCAAGAGCTGAATCGGATCAAGGTGCGGGCCGAGAAGGCGATCGCCCAACTCAGGGACGATCGGCACCTGCACCTGACCTTGGATGCGGAATCGAACAGTATCGCCATCATCGTGAAGCACCTGAGCGGGAACATGCTGTCGCGCTGGACCGACTTCCTCACCTCGGACGGCGAGAAGCCGAGCCGAAATCGCGACGCCGAGTTCGAATCGCCGGGGGCCATGACCCGCGCCGAGCTGATGGCCGCCTGGGACGATGGCTGGGCGTGCCTCTTCGGCGCGCTGGACGCTCTCACGCCCGCCGACCTCCTCGCCACGGTCAGGATTCGGGGCGAGGAGTTCAGCGCCATGGAGGCGATCATCCGCCAGTTCGATCACTATGCGTCGCACATCGGCCAGATTGTCTTTCTGGCCAAGCACCTGGAGTGGGAACGCTGGCAATCGCTGTCCGTGCCCCGTCGCCGGCCCAATCAATCCTAGTCATCACCGGGTAGAGCCGTGGGCGCCGCGGCTGGCGCGGCACGGCTCTGTAGCGCCAGTATTCGAAAGGAGCGGCATCTCGTGAGTGGAATCGGCAAGGAGTTCATGGAGGGAACGAAGTACCACAACATGGGGAAGTCGGCACACCGGCTGGGAATGGCCCAGCCCCCGGTGGAGGCGGAGTGGGACCGTACCAAGGCGCCGATCCCGCTTCCCCCGCCCGTCTCCCTCCGCCTGGGCGATTTCAGCCTGCGCCAGGCGATCGAGCAGCGGCGATCCCTGCGGGAATACTCCGGGCAGCCGCTCTCTCTGGAGGAACTCTCTTACCTGCTCTGGTGTACACAGGGAGTTCAGGATGCTGCCGGCCGATGCACGCTCCGGACGGTACCGTCCGCTGGGGCGCGGCACGCCTTCGAGACGCTGCTCTTGGTCAACAATGTGACGGCTCTGTCGCCAGGGCTGTACCGGTTCCTGGCCCTCGACCACGCCCTGCTGGAGGAAAACCTCGAGCCGGACATCGCGGACCGCTTGGTCGAGGCATGCCTCGGGCAGCGTTTCGTGAAGGGGGGTGCCCTCACGTTCGTCTGGGTGGCGGAGGTGCATCGGATGACCTACCGGTACGGGGAACGGGGCTACCGGTACCTGCATCTCGATGCGGGTCACGTCTGCCAGAACCTGTACCTCGCGGCGGAGGCGATCGAGTGTGGGGCGTGCGCGATCGCCGCGTTCGAGGACGACGAGGTGAACCGGGTCCTCGGTCTCGACGGGGAGAGTCGGTTCGCGATCTACCTGGGCGCGGTCGGGAAGAAGGGGCCGAACGCCGGGGAGGCGCGGCCATGAGCCGTTGTCAAAGAATAACTTGACCGGGGAAATTCTGGAACGGCATAAGGAGCCGTAACGAAATTACCAGAAACGGACAAGGTATTTCGTAACGGCTCCTAAGGCCGATCAGGTCACGACACGGTGGGCGCCTGTGGTTCGCTGGGCCAGGATGAAACCCTCCAGGGCTGTCGCCTGGTCCTGGCCAAGAGCCTCGAAGGCGATCTCGGCTGTCTTTTCCGTGCCGTCGGGCGAGCGGGGATCCAGGGAAACGACCTGGCCGGCGACCTCGACTGGCTCTCCCGGCAGGAAGATGCTCAGACGAAGTCGCTGCCCCACCGTCAGTTCCTCCGGGCTCCTGAGAACGAGCCCGGCCACGCTGACATTCATCGCCCGCGCGTTGAAATAGGGCCCTGCGCCCTTGACGCCCACGGGGAGATCCACGTCGGCTTTCATCCCATGGTCTCGGGCGATCCCCGGAGTGGGGAGTGCCGACGGTGACACCCCGACCATCATCGTCCGCGCGTGCGGCGTTCGCTCCAGCGGCAAACTCGCCCCCTCCCAGGCCGCGAAACCGCCCGTCAGGACGACGACCCTGGTGTACCCCTCCACCATCAATCGCCGCGCGGCCTGGAGGCTGGTTGCTTCCCCCGGGGAGCCGCAGTACAGGACGATCCCCTGATGGCGTGCCAGGGTCGAACAGGCCTGGAGGACATCGGCCGCACTCGCCCGAACGGCGCCCTTCGCCTGGACGGAGCTGCTCGCGTAGTCCGATTGCTCGCGGACGTCCACCAAGACCAGGTCCGCCCTCTCGCCGAGCGCCCGGGCGAGATCCGCCGCAGAGACCCGGACGGGGTCCGCGGGGGTCGGCGTCGGTGCCGACGCCACGACCCTGGTAGAGGTGGACGGTGCGCGCCGGCGCCGCCATCCCCACCAGGCGCCGCCGGTAGCGGCCAGGAGGGCCACGACGACCCCCCCGAGTGTCCAGGAAGAGGGCCAGCGCGAAGCCTGGAGGAGTCGAAGCTCCGTCTCCGCCTGAAGGCGCTGCACATCGGGCAGGTTGGGCACCAGGCGCGCGGCCGCGTCCAGCTTGGTCTGGGCCCCCGTCCAGTCCTCGCGCCCGAACCTCTCCACGGCCTCGCGCCAGACGGCATTGAAGGGGCTGGGCGCCCCCAGTACGGCGCCCGCGGTGCGGGCAAATTCCCGCACCATGTTGACAGGGACCAGGAAGTTGAATCCCTGGATTGACTGGGTCTCATCAGACGTCAGCGAGATGAACGTGAGGATGCCGATGACCTCGCCCTGCTCGTTGATGGCGGGCCCCCCGCTGTTCCCCCAGGAGGCCGCCGCGTCGGTCTGGATCACCGGCGCACCGCGCGCGTCCAGTTTCACGCTGGAGATTGTTCCCGAGGTCACGCTCGCCTCCACAGCGCTCCGCTTGTCCAGGAGATCGTGGTACAGGACCACTCCGGGGAAGCCCAGGAGGTGGACCGGCTGTCCCAACTGAACGCGGTCGGAGTTTCCCAGGGGCGCCGTGGGGAGGTTTCTGGCGTCGATTTTCACGATGGCGAGGTCTTTGCCAGATTCCGTTGCTGGACCGCCATCCGTCGAGCCTTGCTTCCCTGGCCGGTCCGCCAGCGGGGGGCTGTAGGCCTTCACGTCGGCCGCAAAGGTTTCTCGGTTCGGCAACACCACCGTCAGCTTCTTCTTCAATTCCACAGTGGTGGAAGGGGTGAGCCGCACCAGGAGGCCGCTCACCGCTTGGCGCTTCTGCTTCTCGGGGAGACTGGTGGCGAGGCACGACTGCTCGACGGCCTGACGCAGGATTGCTTCGCGTTGCTCTCGGTCGTTCGATTCGTGATACGGCTGGACTACGTGGCCGTTGGTGATCAGGTAGCCGTCAGGGGTGATCAGGACGCCGGTGCCGTGCGCGCGGATGGGTGCGGGGGTGACGCGCTGCGGCGATCCGTTGGGGCAGGTCAACCGGACCTCACCCGAGATCTCGGTCGTCACCATGACGACCGCCGGCTTGACCTTGAGGAGCACTTCCGTGATCCGGGAAGGCTCCCCGGCCCAGGCGAGGCCGGTCGCGAACACACACGCCGCCCATCCGCCCAGACCGAGGCGGGCTAACCGGGAAGGTCGCCCGTACGTCCTGCACGCTACGGGGCCGCGCATGATCATCGGAGCACTGCGCCGGTGGCTGGAGTCATTTGGGTTTCCCTTTGACATCTCTCACTCCCGATGTAAGCTGCCTTGGCAATTCGATGCGCAGGGAGGAAGAGGACCATGCCAACATCCCGGTCGAAGATCCTCGTCGTGGACGATACCGAACCAAACCTCCGACTGCTTCGCGCCCTGCTCACGGGCGCGGGGTACGAGGTGGTCACCGCCGGCTGCGGCGTCGAGGGCGTGGCCGCCGCTGCGCGCGAGAATCCCGACCTGATCCTCTTGGACATCATGATGCCGGACATCACCGGCTTCGAGGTGTGCCAGCGGCTTCGCGCGGCCCCCGACACCCGGCAGACCCCCATCGTCTTCCTGACCGCGCTCCACGAGATGGAAGACCACATGCGCGCCGTGGATGTGGGCGGCGACGACGTGCTCACGAAGCCGATCAACAAACTCGAGTTGCTCCTCCGGGTCAAATCGCTGTTGCGCGTTCGGCAACTGACGGGAGAGGTGGCAGAGCAGTCCCGCCTCATCCGTCGCCTGCTCAAGGCGTACGTGTCCGCCGAGGCCGCCGAACAGTATCTGGCGGACCCCGCCTCGGTCCGCGCCCTGGAACGACTGGAGTCGGTGCACTAACCGCTCGCCTCCGGCTGCGGGAGGAGTCGCGCCACGGTGTCGAGAAGCTGTGCCTTGTCGATCGGCTTGGTGACATACCCGCTACAGCCCGCCTCGAAGGCCTTCGCCTCGTCTCCCTTCATCGCGTAGGATGTCACCGCCACCACGGGGATGTCGCACGTGGCGGGGTCGGCTTTCAGGCACCGCGTTGCCGTCAGTCCGTCCACCTCGGGCAACTGGATGTCCATGAGAATGAGATCCGGCCGCCGCTCCTTCAGCGCCGCGAACGCCTCCGGCACGCTGGTCGCCTCCCACACCTCGTAGCCCTTGGACTTCAATAGAAATTGCGCCAGGCGCCGATTGACCGCGTTGTCCTCGACCAGCAAGATCCTTTTCCCGTTCATGATCAACTCCCCATGCCCCACGACGGCCCAGCGTCCTACGATAGCCGGACGGCGCAGCGCACCTTGCCACCCTCGGCCCCGCGTAACGTACTGCCGAGCGATGGGCTGGCCGCTCAGTCGCGTGCCAGTGGAATCGTGAAGGAAAACGTGCTCCCTTCACCGGGTACGGAAGCGACGCGGATCCTTCCCCCTTGCATCTCCACGAGCCTTTTCACCAGGGCCAAGCCGAGGCCGGTGCCCTCCTGTCCTCCCGCCGACGCATGCTCCACTTGTTCGAATTCCTCGAAGATGCGTCCGAGGTCCGTCGCGGGGATGCCGACGCCCGTATCCGTGACGCTGACCTCCACGACGTCCCCGGGCGAGTCAAATGGTCGATTGGTCAACTCGTCGATTGGCACGGCCGAATGCGCTACCCGATCAGTTGGCGACTCGACGGCACGAGCGGTGATGCTGACGCGTCCTTCCTCCGGGGTGAACTTGATGGCGTTGCTCAGCAGGTTATACAGGATCTGTTTCAGACGGGACGGGTCGGCGCAGACCGGGCCCTGATCCGGGTGAATATCGCTGTGAATCTGAATGCGCTTTCTCATTGCCAAGGTCTTCACCGTCGCCACGACACCCTCCACGGATTCGGCGAGGCTGACCGGCTCGGCGTGGAGTTCCATTTTGCCGGCCTCGACCTTGCTGAGGTCCAGGACGTCGTTGATGAGCCGCAGCAGGTGCCGCCCCGACGTCAGGATGTTCGTCAGAAACTCGTGCCGCTCTGCGTCGCCCAGCGCGCCGAGGCTCGGATCGAGGAGCACCTCGGAGAAGCCGATGATGGCGTTGAGCGGGGTGCGGAGCTCGTGCGACATGTTGGCCAAGAACTGAGATTTGTGCCGGGACGCCACCTCGAGCTGTGCGGCCTTCTCCTGCACCTGCTGAAAGAGACGCGCATGCTCCAGCGCGATGCTGGTCTGGTTGGCAAACGTCGTCAGGAGGGTGACGAACCGCGGTGCAAACGCGCCGGCCGTTTTCCGCGCCACCGCAATGGTCCCGATGACCCGGTCGTCGCGCAGGAGGGGAACCGACAGAATGGCGCGATACCCCTCGGCGGAGATCGCCTCGCGCCACGGATATCCCTCCGCGGCGAGCACGTCGGGGATCTGCACGGCGCCACGACTGGCCGCGCTCTGGCCCGTGACTCCTCTGCCCCATGTGGGAGGGGACGCCAGGACCTTCTGGACGAACTCCGGGCGCACGTTCCACGTGGCGACGGGGCGGAACTCCCGCGTGGACTCGGCGAGCTCCGTGATGAGGCCGCCGTCTGCCTGACAGAGCCGGCAGGCGTGCTCGGCGATCGCAGAGAGCACCCGTTCCCGATTCAGCGACGAATTGACCGTCTGGGTGGTTTGACTCAGTGCGCGCAGTTCCTCCACGGACTGGGCAAGTTCGTCGGTCCGCGCGCGAAGCTCATGGAAGAGTCGGATCTTCTCGATGGCGACGACCGCCTGATCGGCGAAGCTGGTGAGGACCTCGATCTCTTTGTGCGCGAATGGCTGCACCTCGGTGCGGTGGATGGCGATCACGCCGATGGGGACTTCCCTCGCGGAGCAGCGGAACGCCGAGGACGCTGCGGTATCCCACCGCGCGCTGGGCCTCGGTCCACCCATATTCCGGGTCGGCAAGCACGTCGGGGATATGCACGGGACGCCGCTCCAGCGCCGTACGGCCCACCATGGTGTCCCGTCCCGCGCGAATGGGTTGATCCTGGAGGAGCCTGCGGAACTCGGCGGCTGCGCGGTAGTGCGCGGCGAGCTGATACGCCCCATTCTCCAGCGTGAAGATCAGACAGCTCGACGCCCCGCACAGCTGGGCGGCGTGTTCGGCCAGGGTATCGAGCGTTGGTTGAAGCTCGAAGGTCGCGTGGCTGACGCTTTTCAGAAACTCACTGGTGACCGTTTGATAGTCCAGAGCCTCCTGGAGTGCGCGGTTCTGTGCTTGTGCCTCTTGAAAGAGGCGGGCGTGCTCCAGGGCGATCGCCGAATGCCCGGCAAACGTCGTGACCAGCTCCACCTCGCGCGTTGCGAATTCTCCCGGGTGTTGACGCAGGACGCTCATGGCACCGATGACCCGGTCGTCGTGGAGGAGGGGCACCACAAGAACCGCACGGTACCCCCATCGCAAGAGTAACTCCCGGCTGCGGTAAAGCGGGACTGCCTCGACATCGGCAATCTGCACCGGGCCGCGCTCGACGACGGCGCGCACCGTCAACGAGCAGTTGGCGAGGATCTCCGGAGTCGCGGAGAGCGGAGGGTGGCGCTCGCCGACTTCGGCAAGATAGCCGGCAGGCGCGTTGTAGGACGCGCGCACGCTGAGCACATCCCGCGCCGGCTCATTGAGGAAGATCAGCGCCGAGTCCGATTTCGTGAGACGTGCCGCGTAGGTGCTGATGGAACCGAGCGTCTGGTCCAGATCGAGCGACACGTTGATGGCCCGGGTCACGTCGGTGAGTGCCGCCATCTCCTCGGTGCCTTGCCGGAGTGCCTCCAGCAGCCGTGCGCGCTCCAGCGCGAGCGTGGACTGGCTGGTGAAGTCTTGATCCTTCTCCTGCAAACGGCGCACGAGCGCCGCGGCCAGGTTGCGCGCCATGCGCGGGTGGCGGTTGAAGAACGCTTCGAAATGGGTCCGCGCCAGCACCCAGAATTCGCAATCCGTCTCCGCGGTCACCGTGGAGATGCGTGTCTGCTCGCTCACGATGGCAAGATCGCCGAACCATGTCGGCCCCGTGAGCACGGCGATCGGCGGACCCTCGGGATCGCCGCCCTTGACGGTCACGACGACGCGGCCGGATACCAGGACGAAGAACTCGTGTGCCGGGTCGCCCTGCGCAAATACGACATCCCCTTGGGCGTAACGCCGAAAACGCATGGCTTTCGCGAGCGGCGTCAGACTGGTCTGGGGGACTCCCTGGAAGAGCGCCAGCGACGTCAGAACTCGGACGAGGCCCGCCTCTCGTCCCTCGGGGCGCACGAGGTGTGGGCCGTGTGTGTCGATTCCTAGAGAGTGGCATTCGTGGCACGCCACCGACCTCCTTCGCATAATGTGGGGGCGCCGCTTCGCGCCCCGCCTGGACTCGCCCGCGTCCTCGGGGCGCGTCACACTTGGGGCTCTCTCGGCGTGCTGCCTTCATCCCACCACCGGTCTTCATCGTCATGCGCTCTCGTATGTCCGGCCCGCGCCCTCACCCACGAACCGAGGCGTCAGGCAACCCGCCCAAGCAATTGGCCAGGCGGCAGTGGGGTGGGCAGCGTGAAATAGAAGTGGCTGCCCGCCCCGACCTGGCTCTCCACCCAGAGCCGACCGCCGTGCATCTCGACAAAGCGGCGGGCCAGGGTGAGACCCAGCCCCGTTCCTTCCGGTTTTCCGCTACCCCGCGTGGCCTGGGCCTGTTGGAATTCCTGAAAGATCCGCTCGTGGTCTTCCGGCGCGATGCCCGGCCCGGTGTCTCCGACTTCGACCTGCACCGTTCCGTTCTCGGTCGTCGCCCGGACCCAGACGCGGCCGCGTTCGGGGGTGAACTTGATCGCGTTCCCCACCAGGTTGACCAAAACCTGCTTGATGCGCGCAGCGTCCATGGGGAAGGGGGTGATGCCGTCGGCGCGTTCCACCTGGAACTCGATGGCCTTCTTCGCGGCCAGAGGCCGCAGAGTGCCTTGGACGGTCTCGAACACTTCGCCCAGGGCGGCCGGCACGATGTGCAACTCCATCCGGCCGGCCTCGATTTTGGACAAGTCGAGGACCTCGTTGATCAGATTGAGCAGGTGCCGCCCACTATTCAGGATATCGGTCAGGAACTGAGACCGTTCCTCGTCGCTGACCTGCATCGATGGGTCGAGGAGCACCTCTGAGAAGCCGATGATAGCGTTCATGGGGGTACGGAGCTCATGGCTCATGTTCGCGAGGAAGGCAGATTTGTGACGGTTGGCCTCTTCGAGCATCCGACCTTTTTCCGTGACATCGCGGTAAAGGCGGGCGTGCTCGATGGCGATGGTGGTTTGGCTGGCGAATGTCGTCAGCAGATTGATGTGTCGTTCGTCGAAACCGCCGGGCGTCTTGCGGACGACGACCACCGTTCCGATGACCCGTTGATCGCGGAGCATGGGCACTGAGAGAACTGCCCGATACCCCTCCCGCGCCAGGATGTCCCGGAAGGGGTAGTCCGGTTCGGCCAGTATATCGGGAATCTGGGCCGGCTTGCCCGTGACCGCGCTGCGCCCGGCTGCACCCTTCCCGAGGATGATCTGCGCCGCCTGAATGGATCGCACAAAATCCTCCCCGGCATTCCAGCTGGCGCTGACGTGGAAGGTGTTGGCGTCCGCGACGTACTCCTGGATGAACCCGGCGTCCGCATCGCAGAGGTTGGCGGCCTGTTCGGCGATCTCATGCAAGACATGCCCCAGATCGAGGGAGGAACTGACGGTGCGGCTCACCTCGCTCAGTGCGTGGACCTCGTCCAGCGACTGCTCCAGCTCGCGAGTCCGCTCCTGGATCTCCTTGAATAGTCGTACGTTCTCGATCGCAATCACCGCTTGATCGGCGAAAGTCTTGAGAAGTTCGATCTGCTTGTCGGAGAAGGGCTGGGCCTCCTTGCGGCGCAACATGATCGCCCCGAGAGCGACGCCTTCACGCAATAGCGGTGCGGCGAGCGTGGTCCGGTGCCCGAACCGTCTCGCGAAGGCTCTCCCTTCCGGGAACTCGGCCTCGTCCGCCTCAGCAAGGTCCCGAACATGGATGGCCTTCCGATCCACCACAGCCCGACCGGTGACCGAACCGCGACTCACGGCAATACCCTCTTCGGTTCCAGACCCGAATTTTGGGATCGGCCCCTTTCCCGCAGCCTGTCGCAGGAACTCCCCATCGAGACGGAAGAGAACAGCATCTTCCGCATCACATAAGCGCGCGGCATTCTCCGCGACAGCATCCAGCACGGGCTGGAGGTTTGTCGGGGAACTGCTGATAATCCGGAGGATCTCGCTGGTGGCCGTTTGCTGCTCCAGGGCCTCGGTGAGTTCGCGGTTGCGCTCCTGGATCTCGTTGAACAAACGGACGTTTTCGATGGCGATGACGGCCTGGTCCGCGAAGGTTTCAACCAACTCGACCTGCCGGGCGGTGAATGGCAGGACTTCCGCCCGTGACAGGACGATCACGCCGATGGGAAGGCCCTCGCGAAGCATTGGGACGCCTAGCAGCGTTCTGTACCCACCCACCTTCTGGCCCTCGCCGTAGTCATAATCCGGATCCGCGAGCACATCGGGGATCTGGACCACTCGCCGCTCGAGTGCCGCGCGCCCCGTGATCGTTTCTCGACCCAAACGCATCGGGTGTTGCTCGACAAATGCCAAGAATTCTGGCGGGTGATTGTAAACCGCGGCTCCGCGATAAATCTCGCCTTCCAACCGATTGATCACACCCCTCTGTGGCACCGCACAACCGAGCGGCATTTTCAAGCAGGGTGTCGAGGACCGGTTGAAGATCGAACGTGGACCGACTGATCACCTTCAGCACTTCACTGGTTGCTGTCTGTTGCTCGAGCGCCTCGGTCAACTCGCGATTGCGGCCTTCCAACGCCCTAAAGAGGCGAACGTTCTCAATGGCAATGACAGCTTGGTCGGCGAAGGTCTGGAGCAGGGTGATCTGCTTCTCGGAGAACGGCCGGACCTCCATCCGACGAATCAAGATTGCTCCAAGAGCGGTCCCCTCGCGCAAGAGCGGCACGCCGAGGGTCGTGCGGTTGCCGAAGCGCCGCTGGTAGGCCCTCCCCTCTGGAAACTCTGCTTCGTCCGCTTCCGCGAGGTCACGCAAATGGACCGGCTGTCGATCCACGATGGCCCGGCCGGCCACCGAACCGCGGGTGATCGGAACGGTCTCGCCGCTCTCGGCAGCGAAAATGGGGATCGGGCCATGTCCTGCGACCCTGCGCAGCGCGCCCTCTTCCACGCGAAAGATCGTCGCGTCCTCGGCGTCGCATAGTCTCGCGGCCTTCAGGGCAACGGCGTCCAGCACCGGCTGGAGATCCGTCGGCGAACTGCTGATGATCCGGAGGACCTCACTGGTGGCGGTCTGCTGTTCGAGCGCCTCGGTCAAATCCCGGGTCCGTTCCTCGACCTTCTGTTCCAGGTTCGCGTATGACTCTTGAAGCTGCGTGACCATGCTATTGAACTGATTGGCAAGCGCCTCTACCTCGTCCCCGGTCCGGACCGCAAGCCGATGAGCGAGATCCCCGGCGCCGATTCGGGCCGCCCCGGCTTGCAGCGCCTGGATGGGCGTCACCATCCTTCGGGCGAGAAACAGGCTACCCAGCACGGAAATCCCGATTCCGACTGCGAGCAAGATGACCGTCCGGGAGATCGACGCGTAAAGCGGCGCAAACGCCTCGGCCAAGGGTTGCTCGACGAACACCAGCCATCCGAGTGGGACAATGGCGGCGTGAGCCGTAAGAATCTGCCGCCCCGAAAGATCTCGCGCGATGGCGACCTCTTCCCGGCTTTCACCGGGTCGAGGAGGACCCGCCAGCCTGTCTCGGACCTGAGGGAGCGACGACAGGTTGGTCTTCTGCAGAACTAGACTGATGTCCGGATGGGCAATGAGGTTGCCTCTGGAATCGACGACGTACGCGTGTCCAGCCCTCCCGATCTTAATCTGAGAGATCACGTCCCAGATGAACTTCAGGTTCACGTCGGCGACGGTGACGCCAGCGTCTTGCCCGCGGCCGGCCATGGCTATAGTGATGTATGGCTCGGACTCTTTTCGGAAATACACCGGGCTAAAGTGGGTCTTCCCGGACCGGGCCTCGACAAAGCGGGGCTCCTTGGAAAAGTCCGCCTGACTTCCGACCACATCCATGGCCAGGCGCGATACGCGGAGTTGCTCCCGCCCCGACGCGTCCAGGTGACTGATCTCAGTGATGCTCGGGGCCTGGCGGAAGAGGCGGAGGTAGTCGAACCGCCGCTGGTCCAGTGCGGCCGCCTGTGATGTGAAGGGGACGTGCGTCGTCCAGCCGATCTGGTTTTCGATTTCTCTGATGAACTGATCGATTCTCGAGGCCGCCGCGATGGCCTTTTCACGCTGGACGCGCACGAGGGCTGTTTTGTTCTCCTGGTAAGAAAAATAGATCTCGATCGCGCCGCTCGTCACCAGCGCCCCGCTGACCAGAAACACGAGAACGATGACATACTTCCAGAACAGCCGGCTGCGATGCATCAGCGAATCACCTCGTCCGCCCGGATGAGCACGGATTGCGGGATCGTCAAGTCCAGCGCCTTCGCGGTCTTGAGATTGATCACCAGCTCGAACTTCGTCGGCTGCTCGACGGGGAGGTCGGCGGGCTTGGCGCCTTTCAGGATCTTGTCGACGTAGGTCGCGGCGCGGCGAGACAGATCGGCATCGCTCCGGCCCGTAGCTGATGAGGCCGCCGCCTCCACGAATCCGCGTCTTCCGGTACATCGCTGGGAGTCGGTCTTTGCCCGCAAGTTCCACAATCTTGCGATTGATTCCCACTGAACATCGCGTCGCTGACCACGAGCAGGCCATCGGCGCGATCCTTGGCAGCCATCGTGAAAACGCGCCCGTCGAGTTCTGCGGATCCCGTGCCTCCACACGTTGAAGCCGCAGCCCCAGTCGTGGGCTGCGGGCCCAAGGACTTCGACGCGATTGCCAGGCCGGGTTTGCCCGGATTCACCAGGATCGCGACACGAGAGAGCTTCGGGACGGCCTCTTTCAGGATCTGCAGGCGCTTGGGCTCAGTTCGTTGTCGATCAGCGTCAACCCCGGTGATATTCCCGCCAGGGCGCGCGAGGCTTGCAACGAGTCCCTGTTCCACGAGGTCGCCCGCGGGGCCAACACGATGGGAATCGTCTTGGTGGCTTGCCTAGCTGCCAGCACTCCTGGCGTCGTGTGGCGACGATGACATCGACTCTGAGCCGGACCAGTTCCCCCGCGAGAGCCGGGGAGCCGGTCAAGCTGCCCGTCCGCCCACCGGTAGTCGATGATGATATTCTGGCCCTCGTTGTAACCGAAATCGCGGAGACCCTGCCGAAATGCATCGAGGAGAAAAAGATCGTTCGCCTCCTGGCGATAGCACGCCGAATCCGGGGAATCCGTCCTTGCTGGTTGCTGCGGCGCCGCGCTGAGGAGGCGCAGAAGACGCAGAAGGTGCGGAAGGCGAGGAGTTAGTATGAAGACCTTGCGTGAGCCTCACCGGATCACCTCGTCCGCCCGAATAAGGATGGACTGCGGGATCGTCAAGCCCAGGGCCTTGGCGGTCTTCAGGTTGATGACCAGCTCGAACTTCGTCGGCTGCTCGACGGGAAGATCGGCGGGTTTGGCGCCCTTTCAGGATCCTATCCACGAAAGTCGCTCCGTGTCGGTACATGTCGACCAAATTGACCCCGTAGCCCATCAGACCGCCGGCCCTCGCATACTCCGTCATGCCGTAGATCGCTGGAAAGCGGCGTCTGTGCCGCGAGGGCGACGATCCGCTCGCCCTGGGCCAGGAACATCCCGTCCGGAAACACCACGAGTGCCTCGGCGTGCTTCGTGGTCAGCACTGAGAAAGCGCTCTCGAGTTTTTCAGCGGCTTGCACCCCTATGGCGTGGAGTTGCACCTTGAGTGCCGTGGCCGCCGTCTCGACATTCTTCAGGCTTGGGCCGTGTATGGGGTTGGCCGGATTCCACAGGACGCCAATCCGGGCGGACCCGGGGATGGCCTCCCTAACCAAGTCCACATATTTCGCTCGCAACTCACGACCCAGGTGCGTCCACCCCGTGATGTTGCCTCCCGGGCGCGCCAGGCTGGCGACGAGCCCGCTCCCGATCGGATCGGCGACACGCCCGATGACGATAGGGATGGTCGTGGTGGCCTGCTTGGCTGCCAGTGCTGCCGGGGTGCTCGAGGCGACGATAACGTCCACGTTGAGGCGGACAAGCTCACCCGCGAGGCGCGGTAATCGTTCGTACTTCCCCTCGGCCGCCCGAACCTCGATGGCGATGTTCTGGCCTTCGACCTAACCGAGATCCCGAAGCCCTTGCCGGAATGCCTCGAAGAGGGGCGCGCCAGGGGCTGCACTCCGGATTCCAGGTACCCGATTCGGAACCTTTAGTTGGCTGCTGCGCCTCGGCCACGAGCGGCGCGCCGATAACACTCAGAGCAACCATGAGGAGCGATGCGCTGTTTGCCCAATTCGATTTTCGAAGTTCGAACTTCGAAATTGTCTCACCGGATCACCTCGTCCGCCCGGAGGAGTATGGACTGTGGAACTGTCAGGCCGAGGGCCTTGGCGGTTTTTAGGTTGATCACCAACTCGAACGTCGTGGGCTGCTCCACAGGGAGATCGGCCGGCTTGGCCCCCCTCGCGATCTTGTCCACATAGCTCCCCGCGCGGCGGTATATGGCAGGCCAATCCGGTGTGTAGGACATGAGGCCGCCCTCCTCCGCGAATTCTCGAAACGGGAACATGCCCGGAAGTCGATTCATGAGCGCAAACTGGACGATCGGCTGCCGATACGCGAGCAGGACCCGGTCCGGGAGCACGACGACGCCGTCGGGGCGAGCCGCCTTGATCCTGGCGAGGGCCGCGTCCAGGTCGTCTGGGCGTTCCACCTCGACGGGCTGGAGCGCCAGTCCCAGGGTCTGCGCCGCAGGCTGCGTGCCCTTCCAGGCGATTGCCGTGTACGGGTTGGACGGATTGCGCAGTACGGCGACCCGCGAGAGTTTCGGCAGCGTCTCCCTCATGAGTTCGAGCCACTTCCCCCCCAAATCCGCCGTGAGCGCGGACAACCCTGTCACGTTGCCGCCCGGTTTCGCGAGACTCGACACGAGGCCGGCCCCCAGCAGGTCCCCGGCGATCGCGACGATCGGGATCGAGTGGGTCGCCTGCTTGGCCGCCAAGGTGCCTGGGGTGCCCGCTGTGAGAATGACGTCTGGCGTGAGGCGCACCAGTTCGCGCGCAAGGGCGGGAAATTGCTCTTGCTGTCCCGCCGCCCACACGAACTTGATGATGAGATTCCGCCCTTCCACGTATCCAAGCTGACCGAGACCCTCGCGCAACGCCTCAACAATGCTGTATTCGAGCGACGGCGAGGAGTTCCCTAGATATCCAATGGTCACGGTTCTTCCCGCCGGCTGCGCGTCGGCGACGAGCGGGGTCGAGAGCATGCTGATAAGCAAGCGCGACGACGAACTATCGCTGTTGGCCAATTCGCAATTTCGAAGTTTCGAATTTCGAAGTTGCCTCACCGGATCACCTCGTCCGCGCGGACAAGCACCGACTGCGGGAAGGTGACACTCCGACCAATGTTGCCCCTTCCCGGACCCAACACCGACCTGCATTAACCCCAGTTCTGACGGGTTGCCCACTCCTCGAGCGTGGTGGGGCGAATCCCGAACGCTTTTGCGTTGGCTGGGATGTCGGCCGAGTAGCCGACCCGGTCGAACCACTCGAGCATGACCGCGAAATCCTCGAGGATCGCATCCTTTCCGATGTTCACGATCTTGCCTCCAATCGGCCCCCCTCGTGCTCTCCGGCGGGAATGTCGCTGGGCGCACGAGGGGGGCCACAGGTTAGGGAAGCGCTGCAATGACCTTCCGATACTCGGCCTCCGAGAACGCCTTGAGCGTGGTTGTCCGGATGCTGCCCAGCGATCCGACGGTGAGAGAGAACTTGGCCATCACCTCATCGCTCGGAGCGTCGGCAACGATGACCATGTCGTGGCCTCCCATCGTCAGATAGAACTCTTTGAGATCGCCACCCAGGTCTTTGAGCAGCTTCCTTGCCGCGTCCAGTCGCTTCGGTGAGTCCTTCACGTTCCGAATCCCTTGATCGGTGTAGTTGATGAGACTGATGTACGTCGCCATGGGAAACCTCCTTCGTCGAAGATAAGCTGCCTATTTACGGGTGCGAGGGTTGTCTTCCAGGCGGGCCCCCGCAGAAACGAACGCTCCCGCCGAGCAACTCACCGAACCGCCTCATCCGCGCGGATGGGGCCGGTCTGAAAACGCCCGAGCGCGACGGCCTTGAGCGGACAGTCGCGATTAACCGGTGAAGGGTCAATTCCGACATGGCTCCGATTACGCTCCTAACCCCTTGAGCGCCTTCAACACCTCCTCGGTTTTCAATAGGTCGAGCGGGTTGGCCTGGACCCGCACGAAGCGCACGATGCCCTGACGGTCCAGGATGAAATATGCTCGCTTCGCGAGGCGGTACATGGGGCTCTTCTGGTCGGTCATCATCACCCCGTAGGCCGGGAGCATCTTGCGATCGGCGTCGGATAGGAGGAGGTGCTTGACGCGGTTCTTCTTCGTGAAATCGTCTAACTTGGCCACGGGATCGGCGCTGACGCCCACGACGTGGGCGTTGGCGGCTTCGAACTGCGCAAGGCTCGCCTCGAAGCCGCTGATCTCCTCCGTTCAGGCCGCGCCGAACGCGTCCACGAACGTGTAGAGCACCACCGGACCTTTGCCGAGCAGGTCGGCCAGCTTGACCTGTTTGTTGCCGGGCGCCGTCAGCGTGAAATCCGGCGCCTTCTGCCCCACCTCGAGGGCGCTGGCGGAACCGGCGACACATGAGACCGACGATCGCCCCGAGGAGCACCCCCCACAGATACCTTCCCTGTGGTTTTCATACCGTCCCCTCCCTCATGGTTTTCGCTTCCTTTTTCATTGCACCAACCGAGCAGCCTCGATCCGTGGTGAATTCGCAACGCAATAGGCAACAGGCCAACCACAGCCCTACTCGATCACCCGATCGGCTCGAACGAGGATGTCCCGGGGAATAGTGATACCCAGGCTCCGCGCCGTCTTCAGGTTGATCGCCAACTCGATCCTATTGGCGCCTTCGACCGGCAGGTCCTGGGGCCGCTCCCCACGCAGGATCCTCGCGACGAGCCGGGCGGCCTGAACGCCCTCGGCATGCGGGTCGGAACCGTACGACACGAGGGCACCGGCCTGTACCCAGAACGTGTTGTAGAACAGGGCGGGCCACTTGCTCATCAACTCCAGATCCAGGATCACACCAGAGATGTTCAGGGCGAGCCCGGGCGGCGCCAGCAAGCCATCGCCCGAACGAAGCGTCTTGAGGTGGCTCACGAGTTCCTCACGCGTCCGGACCGCCTGTGCCACCACCTCTAGCTTTAGTACAGCGGCGACTTCTTGCGCCTTGCGGGCAGCAGCGGCGGACGACAGGTCGTCTGCGTGATAGACGGCCCACACCCGACGCACGCCGGGGAAGGTGGCCCTGAGAATTTCCAGGCGTTTCGGCGTCAGCTCTGTGGCCATGCTGGAGACCCCGGTGACGTTTCCGCCGGGGCGCGGGACCGAGGCGACCAGGTCGGCGGCTAACGGATCACCCACCTCGACGAAGACTACCGGGATCTTCGGTGTGGCCGCTTTCAGGGCTCGCGCGGAATATTCTTGCTGGGCGACCAAGAGGTCTGGAGTTGTCTTGACCAAAGACGTCGCAGCGCTCGACACGTCCTCGAGTTTCCCCCGGGTGAACCGGATGTCGAATGTGACGTCACGGCCTTCCTCAAGACCCATCGCCGTGAGGCCGGCCCTGAGACCCGCTACCGATGGTACTTCCTCGAAGAAGCCGGTGTGGAGCACACCGATTCGGAAGGGACGTTTGACCTGCTGCGCATCAGCGGCGAGCGGCACCGCGACGAGGCTGATCGCGAGGGCGGCGAGGAGTGTCGCCACTGGCCCAATCGACAACCCGAAATCGGCAATCGAAAATTGCCTCACCGGATTACCTCGTCCGCCCGGATCACGAGTGATTGCGGAATTCGCGAGACCCAGCGCGTTGGCGGCCATCAGGTTCATGATCTGCCAAAAGCGGTAGGGCTGCTCGACGGGGAGGTCCAGCGGCTGGGCTCCTCCCCGTACCTGGCGCCGATATGGCGCACCCTTTCTTGCGAAGGCGAGCCACCTTCAGTCTCACAGGCGGGTTCCCCGCCGGGCCGGTACTACTTCACCGTGCTCAGGTACTTTGCTCCTGCCAACTCGCCGATTTTCCTGCCCATGGCTGTGCCGACTTCGGTGGAGGTGCGGTAATGCACGCCGTCGTAGATGCGTGCGTCGGCCACTTCCTGGACGAAATCGTCAATCTTCGTCCACGCGCGAACCATGCCCGGCGCCGTGGGGCTGGTCGTGCTCAGCGTTGGCGTGGGGCCTTTGCCAATCTCCGCCTGTAGTATGGTGCCGATGGTCGCGGCATTGATGCAGTGGGCGCATGGGTACTCCGGGTGCATCGGGGTGTCGATGAAGGGCGCCCAAGAGACATCACGCTCCGTCGCGTCATTGCCATCGAGGTCGCCGTTGCGGATCGCGGTGACGGGCCGCCAGAACTCGTAGTGATACTTGGCGTCAAACACCGCGATCAGGGCGTCGTCCATCCCCTGGCCGGTCACGGCAAACAGGCGGGCGTTTTGCGTGATCTCCCTGCCTACCATGTTGGCGACGGAGCGCACAACCGGGTAGTAAACCGTGGGCTGCGTGGCCTCCCAGAAGCGGGCGATGGCTGTTTGCTCCGCGGTGCGCTGCGCGCTGTTCTTCGCTCCCAGGAGCTTGATCTCGTTGTAGTCGCGAGCCCAGAGAGTGCTGGTCAGGCTGGGGGGTGGTCCGGGGCGGAACTGGCCAGCGTTGCTCATGACCCACGGCGTACGACGAGGCCAATGGGGCACGGCCGGTACGACGGTGGGCACGTAGAGGCCTGCAGTCGTGCGCGGGCGATAGCTTTCCGGCGCGCCGGCGCCGTCGTCGGTGCGGCGTGACAGGATGGCGGCGGCAGCTCTTTCTCCCACCGCGATTCCTTCCGCCTTCCCCGCGCTAGCGGGGATCCCCGATAGCGTAGCCTGATAGGCGCTGTCGATCGCGGGTTGTTGTGATGGGATCATCTTCGACAGGACCGCGCGGTTCGCTGCGGCGACCGCAGCCTCGACCGACGCACCGGGCGCCACGTCCAGCTTCACGCCATTTGATGGGTAGCGCTTGGTCACGGCGTTGACGGCTTCGTAGACGGCACTCTGGACCATGGCCATGACTCGGTAGGCCGGCGGCGGGGGAAGTTTGGCAGCCACCACGATATCGCCTGCCGTGATGTTCCAGTCGGTGACCACGTCAGCCGTCGCCAACGAGCCGGCGGCCAACCATGCGGCAACAGTGAAGAGCGTCATCCGAACGAGCCTCATAGTCCTTCTCATGATTGCCACTCCTTTTCCATCCACAACGTCCGCCGCGCCGAGCGATCAGCATCGAGACGCCTCTCAGCAGATCACCGCCCCGCGAACCGAGAAGGTGACGGGTGCGATCGGGATGCAGGGATCCGTCTCGCCGGAGCCCGTGCGAGCGAGGAGCGAGACACCTTGCATCATCGCCGGCGTCGCTTCGTTTTCCTTCCCGCGTGCCATCTGTTCTTGCTCCGTACGAGGCACCCGCGGGTAGCTCTGATTGGTGGCAACCAACTTCATGTCCCCAAGCATCCCGAACGCCGCTCCCATCAAAAGCATCCCTGTCAAGACCGCCCGAGTGGTTCCGTTTGTGCGCTTCATGGCTTCCCCCTCCCTTTTCGGCCATCCCGATTTCCCCTTTCGGGACGATGCCCCGATCCTTCGCAAGTCGGATGCCAGCTGTCACGAGCCATCCGCACCGAGGCTGGAATGGGGAGAGGATCGTTGGAACTTGTTGTCTTTGCCGGGGATTCTCCTCACACCGGGAGATTAAGAGAACGCGAGCCGGTCACCCGACTCACATCCGGCTGGATGCGTCCGAATTCAGGTGGTGGAGCCAGACGGATTCACCTTGCCGTGGATTCCAGCTCACGGATCTCCAGCGCGCGCAGGAGCTTCACAAGGTGGGTGCGCTGGAGGCCGAGGATCTCCGCTGCTTTCGTCTGGTTGCCCCCCGTTTGACGCAGGGCAGCCCTGATGACGGCTTGCTTGTGTGCCTTCACCTGGAAATGGAAGTCGCCGTTTCCTGTGTGAGGCGCGATCGGGAGTGTCGTCGGGGGTCCAGTGCCCGGCAACGCCAGGTCGTCAGGCCCGATCCGATCCCCGGCGCAGAGGACCACGGCGCGCTCGATCACGTTCGCTAGCTCGCGCACGTTCCCTGGCCATGCGTGCGCTTGGAGCCGGGCCAGCGCCTCCACGCTGACGCCGCGCACGATCTTCTTCGTCTCGGCCGCATACTTGATGACCAGATGCCGGACGAGAACAGGCACGTCCTCCATGCGGTCGCGAAGCGGGGGGAGGGTGATCCGCACCACGTTCAACCGGTAGAACAGATCCTCCCGGAACCGACCATCCTTAGTGGCCTGGTCCAGATCCCGATTGGTGGCGGCGATCACGCGGATGTCGGCCTTGATCGGCCTCGTCCCGCCAACGCGCTCGAAGGTACGATCCTGGAGGACCCGGAGCAGCTTCGCTTGAAGTGTCGCCGGCATGTCGCCGATCTCATCCAGGAAGACGGTGCCGCCCTGGGCCAGCTCGAACTTCCCCTTCTTGGTCTGATGGGCCCCCGTGAAGGCGCCCTTTTCGTGGCCGAAGAGTTCGCTCTCCAGCAAGTGTTCCGACAGGGCCACGCAGTTCACGATGACGAGCGGCATCTCGCGTCGCTCGCTCCAGCGGTGGATGGCGTGAGCGAAGACCTCCTTGCCGGTGCCGCTCTCGCCGAGGAGCAGCACGGTGGACACCGCCGCGGCCGCCTTCCGGGCGACCGCTATGGCCTGCCGGATGGCCGGGCTATCGCCCAGGATCTCCGAGGTGCGGGCGTCCAGCGAATCCCGCAGCAGTCGGTTGGTCTGGACGAGCCCCCGGTGCGCCAGCGCTTTCCCAACGACGAGCTCGAGATGGTGCGGGTCGAACGGCTTGGGGAGGAAATCGTACGCACCTTCCCGCATGGCCTCGACAGCCGCCTCGATCGAGCCGTGGGCCGTGATGACGATGACGGGGAGGTCCAACGCGTCCCGGCGCAACGCCCGTAGAACCTCCATGCCCCCCATCCGGGGCATTTGAAGGTCGAGTAGCATGAGTGCCGGAAGCTCTTGCCGCAGAGTGGCCAAAGCCTCCTGTCCATCGGCCGCCGTGATCGTGTCGCAACCCAGGGCCCGCAGGCGTACGTCGAGTAGCCGGCGGGAAGCAGCGTCGTCGTCCACGATCAGGATTCGCGCCCCGACAGCGTCCATGGCCGTCCCTTTACGGCATCGCTTGAGTGGCGTCAGGAGGAGCGGATTGGATGATCCACTTTTATAGCGGAGTCACACACTCTTGTATGATATGCCAGACAATGCCCCAGCAAGCTGTTGTTGTCAACTCAGGAGGGGTGGCCGGCTCGAATCAGATCGGGAGCCGCGCTTTCGGGGCTAGGCTGGGGTGGGCTCGATCGCTACGCGAAGCCAGTGGGCGAGAGGAAGCGTGAAGAAGATCACGAGGGCTAGAACTGTGAGCGTCACCGGGACGCCGGCGGCATCGGAGAGCAGGCCGAAGAGGGGCGGAGCGAGAGCGCCGGAGCCGATGCCGATGGTATAGAACAGCCCGTAGACGCGCGAGCGCCGCTCCGGCGTTACCAGCTCAGCGACCGTGCCGTAGAGCACAGAAGAGGTACCGTTCAGGGCCACGCCGAGGACGGGAAGGAGAGCCAGGGCCGGCTGGATGGGGAGGAAGAGCAGCGCGAAGACGCCGAGCCCCGTGGCGGCCTCGGTGAGAATGACCGTGCGGATGATGCCGAGACGCTCGGCCAGCACCCCGCACACGAACTTCCCCGTCGCTCCGCCCGCAAAGGTGAGCCCCAGGGCGACCCCCATCATGTCCAGGCGCAGTCCCTTTTCCAGCAGCAAGAACGGTAGATAGGTGAGGAACACGGTCCGGGAGCCGTTGTCGATGCCGTGGATGGCGGACAGGAGCGAGAAACCCCGCGTATCCCGGATGCCCCACCCGTTCCAGGCCTGGCGGAGCGTCTGGCGGGCCGCCGTCTCGGTCGGCGGCAGCGCGATCCGGGCGAGAATGAGAAAGATGCCGACGGCCGCGCCGAGGACGAGGATGCCCATGCCCTGCGTCGCCCAGCGCCATCCCGCCCACGCGGTCACCAGCGCCACAAGCGCCGGCCAGGTCACCTTGCCGAGGTCTCCCGAAAAGTTGTAGGTCCCCAGAGCGACGCGGCGGCGTCCTTCTTCGTATGCTCGGGAGACCAGGGCGGAGCTCAGGGGATGCTGCGTCCCGGACCCCAGGCCGCCGATCACCAGGAACGCCAGGAGAGGAACAAATCCTCCCGCCGTGCCGACGCAGAGGAATCCGACCGCGGTGAGGAACGTTCCGGCGGCCAGCACCCGGGGTTCGCCCCAGCGCTCGGCGAGGAACCCCGCGGGAACCTGGAACAGGGCCAGCGCGCCGGAGTACCCGGTGCGGAGCAGCCCCACCTGCGCAAAGGAGAGCGAGAACTCGCGCGCCCACACCGGGAAGAGCGCGTAGAGGAGATCGGAGCAGCCGTCGTGCAGGAAGTGGATGGTGCAGCTCGCGGCCAGTGTCGCGCGGGCGTGGCGTTGACTCATGGCGGCGATTCTTTCAACCGCGCCGCAAACTGTCAAGCCCGCCCGCGAGATTGCGCGACGAAGGCATCAAGGGAGCGCTACGCAAAACAGATTTCTTTTGAATTGGCCTTGACACCTGTCGGAGCGCGGTGGTAGATGTCGCACTCTCCATCGAAAGAAACGGGAACGAGCAGGGTCGTGCACGCCCGCGCTGGGTGTGCATGTGTCGACAACTGCCGGGTTGGGTGACCTCACGAGTAGGAGGGTAGGACATGAAAACGCTGAGGAGTCCCCGTTTGTGCTCGTGGCTGGCCGTCGTAACGCTGATCTTGGCGCTCACGGGGGCGCTGGGCGTCTCGCAGGCAACGGCCGGTCAGCGCGCCGCCGGGAAGACGCTCATCATCGCGATGGACCAGGCGGACATGAAGACGCTCGATGTGAGCCGCCAGTTTGAGTTCGCGGCGGCGTTCATCTGCCTCAACACCTATGACTATCTCCTCAGGTCAAAGAGCCCCGCGGAACTTACCACCTACACCCCGGTCCTCGCCACCTCGTGGGACCTCTCCAAGGACGGCAAGGAGTACACGTTCAAGCTCAGGCCGAACGTGAAGTTTGCGAGCGGGAACCCCTTCACGGCAGAGGACGTCCGGTTCACCTTCACCCGCCTCAAGAATTTAAAGGGGAACGCCAGTTGGCAGATGGACCCCCTGAAAGAGGTGCAGGTCGTCGATCCGCTGACCGTGAAGATGATCCTGAACGAGCCCAATGGGGATTGGCTGGCGATCATCTCCGGACAAAACGGGGGGGTCATCGACTCGAAGCTTGCCAAGGAGCACGGGGCGAGCGACTCGCCTACGGCGGACAAGGACGACAAGGCCGAGGAGTGGCTGAACCAGAACTCGGCCGGGGGCGGGCCTTTCATCTTGAAGAGCTGGCTCAGAAACACTGGGATCACGTTCGAGCGGAATCCGAACTACTGGGGTAAGGCTCCCCAGTTCTCCAAGGTCGAGATCCGCGACGTGACCTCGCCGGCAACGCAGAAGCTCCAGGTGGAGAACGGCGACGTGGATGTCGCCTTGAACCTCACGCCCGACCTCGTTGCCACGATGCGGGGCAACAAGAACGTCAAGATCATCACCGGACAGTCCCTGGACGACATGTACCTGGGGATGACCTGTGACCCGAAGATTCACCCCGAACTGGCCAAGAAAGAGGTCCGCCAGGCGATCCGGGCCGCCATCGACTATGATGGAATCATCGCGCTCACGAACAACCAGGCGGTGCGCGGACCCGTAGTGTACTCCATCGGCATTCTCGGCCTCACGCCAGCCGACGCCGAGCGGATGAATCCGAAGACGGACATCAAGAAGGCCAAGGAGCTTCTGGCCAAGGCGGGCGTGCCCAACGGATTTAAGTTCCCACTCCGCTACGGCAGCGGGCCTTCGCCGGTCGGGATCACCTACGACGTCATCGCCCAGAAGATCCAGGCTGACCTGAAGAAGGTCGGGATCGAGGTCGAGTTGCTGCCCGAGGAATTCGGCGCGATGATGACCAAGTACCGGGCCAAGACCGAGGCCGCCGTCATCTCCTACAATACGCCCGACTTCCTGGGGCCTTCGGACTGGGTGGGACAGATGGTCCTGCACACCTGGGGTCCGCGCCTGCACTACGACAGCGCCAAGGCCAAGGACTTGGCGAACAAGGCCGCGGCCGAGAGCGACCCCAAGAAGCGCGTCCCAATGTACCATGAGATCATCAAGCTGTTGCTCGACGAAGGCCCCTACGTGATGCTGTTACAGGGAAAGGTCCAGGTGGTCACCCGGGCCAACATTAAAGGCTACCAGTACTTTCCGCTGGGATATGCGCACCTCGCGCCAGTGACCAAGGACTAGGGAGGTTGTGGGGATACCGTGGGCCGATACATCGCGCGGCGCCTGGTTCTGATGGTCGTGGCGGCGCTGGGGGTGACGCTGATCTCCTTCATCGTCGCCCACAGCGTCCCTACTGACCCCATCGTCTCTAATCTCGGGCAGATCGCGTCGCAACGGCCCGAAATCGTCAAGGCCTTCCGGGAGAAATGGGACCTCGACAGGCCGCTGCACGAGCAGTATTTTACGTTTGTTCGCAACTTAACCCGGGGGGAGTTCGGCACGTCCATCAACACGCGGCGCGCGATCACGAAGGACCTCGCCCTGTTCCTGCCGGCGACGGTCGAACTGGCGACGGCGGCGGTGGTGTTTGCCCTCCTCCTCGGTCTTCCGCTGGGGATCTTCGCGGCTGTCCGGCGAGATGGTCCGATCGACCATCTCGCCCGGATGGTCTCCCTCATCGGCGTCTCCATCCCGATCTTCTGGCTGGCCACGGTCTCGCTGGTGCTGTTCTATGCAACGCTACACTGGACCGTCGGACCGGGGCGGCTCGGCCCCCAGGTCGAGCGTCCGGATTACGTGACCGGCCTCTTCACCGTCGACAGCCTCCTCGACGGGGACTTCGAAACCTTCAAGGACGCGGTGTCACATCTGATCCTGCCCGGTCTGGTCCTGGCGAGCTCCATCATGGGGATCATCACCCGGATTACCCGCTCGTCCATGCTGGAGGTACTCTCGCAGGACTATACCCGGACGGCCCGGGCCAAGGGACTCCGCGAGTCGGTGGTCGTGGCCCGCCACGCACTCCGCAACGCCCTGATCCCGACCGTCACCGTCCTGGGGTTGGCCTATGGGGGTCTGCTGTCCGGAGCGGTGATGACCGAGACGATCTTCGCCTGGCCGGGACTCGGCCGCTATGCGTTCCAGTCGGTTCGGACCAATGACTTTCCCGCGATCATGGGCGTCACATTCGTGATCGGGATCGTGTATGTAGTGGTGAATTTGTTCGTGGATCTCCTCTATGGGTGGCTGGACCCCCGTATTCACTACTCGTGACCTCGCATGCCAACGACCCCACGTCTGAAGCGGCCATGACGGCAACATCGAGCGCTGGCGAGCGCGCGAGGGCCGTTCCTCCGGAAAGCGAGTGGCACCTCGTCTGGCGCCGCCTGATCCGGAACCCCATGGCCGTGAGCGGGGCGCTGGTCATCCTCCTGTGGATGGCGATCGCCGCAACCGCTCCCTGGATCGCCCCCTACGACCCCATCGAACAGAACATCCCCATTCGACTTGCTGCTCCGTCTGCAGATCACTGGCTGGGCGTGGACGGATTGGGGCGAGATGTCCTGAGCCGCGTTTTATACGGTGGCAGGGTGTCACTGCCGGTCGCAGCGGTGGTCGTGGTCCTGGCCTCGTTCTTCGGCACGCTGTATGGGGCGCTGTCGGGGTTTCTTGGCAGGTGGGCGGACGAGATCGGGATGCGAATTGTGGACATGGTGCTCTCGTTCCCGGCGCTCATTCTGGCCATGGCCATTGCGGCCGCGCTGGGGCCGAGTATCCGGAATTCCATGCTGGCCATGTTGATGGTCTGGTGGCCCCCCTACGCGCGCGTCGTCAGAGGAGAGGTGATTGCGCTCAAAGAGCGCGACTTCGTCCCGGCAGCCCGCGCGCTCGGAATGTCCAATCGTCGCATCCTGCTTCGCCACGTCTTGCCGAACGCGCTGGCGCCTTCACTCGTGCTCATGGCGATGGATTTCGGCAATGCCATCATCATCACGGCGGCGCTATCTTTCCTCGGCCTCGGCGCCGTACCGCCAACCCCGGAGTGGGGCGCGATGGTCGCGGAAGGGCGCGAGTTGATCCAGCAGTGGTGGATCTCGACGTTTCCGGGGCTAGCCATCCTCACCGTGGCCATCGCCTGCAATTTCATCGGTGACGGGCTGCGCGATGCCATGGACCCACGAATCAACTTGCGGTAGCAGATCGACCATACGGCAGGATTATCACAGCGCAGTGGAGCCATCGAACGCCGCCGTGATTTCGATACCCGTCAGGGACCAGCCGGACGTAGGACCTCCATCATGTTCTTGAACCGGAAGGGCACCCGACCCCCGGCGATGATGAGGTCAGCCATCACCCGGCCTGTCCCCAGGCTCATCATCATACCGAGTGTTCCGAATCGGGCAGCGATATAGACGTTGTCCCATTCCGGCAGACGCCCGAGTACCGGCTGGATTCGCCTCGGAGGCGGAGACCAGCCTTCAAAATCGCCCCGCTGCTCGACCAGCTTCGCCTCAGTCAGTGTCGGAAGCAGATCAAGAGCGTCACTCAGCAGCATCATCTTGGCGTCTTCGGTAGTCAAGTTGACATCAAAGCTGGTTTGCAGGTCAGCTAATCCCGCATGGCCCAGGATCACGTCGCCACCGACCTTCGGGATGATGGTCAGGCCGTTTGGTGCTGTCAGTCCGTATGGCGGAAGTCCCTTGGGTACTTCCATCCGCACGCATTGCTCCCGGTTGATCAGAATGGGCATCGTCTTTTCCAGCCAGGACGCACTCCGACCGCTCCACGGACCCGTGGCCAAGACAAAGACATCAGCCGTCACCTCGGTTCCTGAAGCCAAGAGAGCCGCAGTGACCCGAGACCCCTGCCGACGGAGCCCAACGACGTCTCCGTTCCTGATAGTCACCCCTCGTCGTTCTGCTGCCTGCGCGAGACCAAGGGTATAGCGGTAGGGCTCCACTTGGAGATACGGGAAAACCATTCCCCCTCTCACCTGCGGGTTGATCTCGGGGAATAAGCTCTTCAGGTCGCAGGCCTCCATCCAGTAGCCTTCGTGGTGCCCCTGTGCTCTCTGCGCCGCTAGCGCTCCCTTATACATCTCTTCCTGCTGTTCTGTGAGAACGACTCTGATCCACCCGAGTTCGCCGTAGCCGATGTCAACTCCGGCCGTTTCTCTCAGTTCCAGCGCGATGTCGGGCAAACGGTGATAGCCCAACCAGATAAGGTCCAGCCATGGGGACACGCTCCCGACCGGCATGGAAAAGAGCAGCTCCTGGGGCTGGCCTTCCAGGCCCAAGAACCGTGGCGGATACGCGAAGACCGCCCATGACTTTCCTGAAGCTCGGGCGGCAATCGATTCCCTCTCAATGATCTGAGAAGCGACCCCCTGCTTCGCCAGGTGATACGCGATGGAACAACCAATGGCGCCGGCACCAATGATGACGATTTCTTTGTGGGGCGACACAGGCGACCTCCTCTCGGGCAGGATGGCCAACCCACTCCCGTCCACGCGGGCCGGGCAGCGGACGGTGGGAACCCGGGGGACTTGCGTCCAGGAAGCCGGTTGGGCGTCGGCGAATCGCGGTCGAGTCGCTCTCGGTCCTTGGCCCGTGACGGCACCGGACCGGTCCGGTGCCGTCACGGGCCGTCCTGCGAGCCGTCAGGAACGAACCGCGCCAGGCGTGCGGCCATCCCACGGAGGCCTACGCCCGGTCGGGCAGGACCGCCGCGAGGGCACCCCGCATACTGTCTACCAGCTTGTCCACCTGAGCCTCGGTGATCACCAGGGGCGGCGCGAAGGCGATGATGTCGCGCATGTTCCGGGTAAAGACTCCGCGGGCTTCCAGCGCGGCCTTCACCTTGCCGATGATCCCTTTGGCGGGATCAAAGCCGGCCTTGGTGGCGCGGTCCGCCACGAGTTCCACCCCGACCAGCAGCCCCAGGCCTCGGACTTCGCCCACGGCCTTGAAATCCATGAGGGTCTTCATCCCCGCGAGCAGCCGTGCCCCCATCTTCGCCGCGTTTTCGACCAGCCCTTCCTTCTCGATGAGCTCCAGATTCCGGAGGCCGACCGCGCAGCAGGTCGCGTGGCCGGAATAGGTATAGGCATGCATCCAGCGATCGGCGTAGGGGACCGAGACCATGGCGTCCAGGATCTCTCGCGAGACCATGATCCCGCCGAGGGGGAGGTAGCCGCTGGTGATGCCCTTGGCGAAGGAAAGGATGTCCGGCTGGACGCCCCACCGTTTCAACGCGAACCAGTCCCCGGTGCGACCGAAACCGGTGATCACCTCATCGGCAATGAACAGCACGTTGTGCTTGGTGCAGATCTGGCGAACCAAGGGAAAATAGTCGTCGGGAGGGACGATCACTCCACCCGCCCCTTGGACCGGCTCGGCGATGAACGCGGCCACCGTGTCCGGCCCCTCTCGCAGGATGGTCTCTTCCAGCATGCGCGCTGCGGCTTGCCCCACGGTCTCGCCCGGCTTCACCCCCTCGAGCCGGTAACCGTACGGGGTGGCGGTGTGGATAAAATTGGGAACCAGCGGCTCGAACATCTTGGCGTACCCCGGAACGGCGGTGGCGCTCATCGCCGCCAGGGTAACCCCGTGGTAGCCGAACTGGCGGGAGATCACCTTCACCTTCTGCGGCTGCCCCTTGGCCTTCCAGTAGAAGCGCGCGGTCTTGAAGGCGCTCTCGTCGGCTTCCGCCCCGCCGCTGGCGAAATAGGCGGCGGCGAGGTTCGGGTACGCGATCTCGGTCAGCCGATGCGCCAGCCGAATCGCCGGCACGTTGGAGGATCCGACGTAATTGGTCGAATAGGCCAAGGTCGCCATCTGCTCGGCGGCCGCTTCCGCCAACTCTTTGCGTCCGTGGCCCACATTCACGTTCCAGAGGCAGGACAGGCCGTCGAGGTACTCTCGACCCTCGGCGTCCGTCAGGACGCACCCTTGGCCCTTGACCCAAATGTGGGGGGTGGCGTGGTCCGCCGGATGTTGGAGGGGATGGAGGAGGTGATCGCGATCTTCGGCAACGAGTGCAGCCGCATTCCAGTTAGCCATGAGTCGAATCCTCCTGTGTGCTACTTCGGTTTCGAGGTGGGCCCGGACTCCCGTTCAGTCGGCCGCGATGGTGTGGTTAAAGGACGAACAGACGCGCGGAAGGACGGGACTTCGGTTACACGGATTGCTCCTCCCGCAGACCACAGGATCGGGAAGACATGAGTAGCGTCCCAGGGGATAACCCTGCCCTAGGATCCGGTGCCAGGTGGCAGTAGCTGAAGACACTTACCTTCTATCAAATCCGACCGTTGCACGCAAGGGCCGTGCGGGGGGAGGTGTATTAGGCTCCATCATGGGATGGTCCGGGGGGTCGAGCGACCGCGCATCTTCATGGGGCAACTCTGTTTGTCGCCGCCGCACATGGGCGGGCGAGCCGGGGAATAGGCCCGGTACGGGGTCGCATCACCCCCTTCGAAGGGTTGTAGCGCGGAAAGGAAAGGCCGACAGATCGGAGCGCGTGAAGATCGCTCACGCTCCAATCTGTCGGCGGTCAATTTCAGAGAGAATGGCACGGCCCGGCAGGTCACCACAGAAACTTACGCTATCCCGGCAGCTCCAGCAGGGCCCGCAGGAACGTCTTGGCGGCCGGGCTGTCCCAGCCGCGGGGGCCGACGGCGCGGCCCAGGAGCTGGCCCTTCCGGTCCACGAAGAACACGGTGGGCGGCCCCCACACGCCGTACGCCCTTCCCGTCACGTCGCCACTCTGATCGAGCAGCACCGGCGCGGTGTAGCCCCGGTCGCGCACAGCCTTCCTCACCGTCTCGGCGTCCTCCCGGAAATCCACCAGGAGGACCTCGAGGCCCTTATCCCTGAACTCGCCGTACGCCCTGTTGACGGAAGGTAACTCCTCCCGGCAGACGGGTCACCAGGTGGCCCAGAAAACGAGCATCACCACCTTGCCCTTCAGATCCTCCAGGCGGACCGTCTTGCCGTCGAGGCTCGGGAGGGCGAGAGCCGGAGCCGCTTTGGGAGGATCGTAGGGCTGCACCTGCATGCCGGCGAAGTCCGGCCCGGCCCCAAAGGCGGGCGCCGCGAGGAGCGCCGCGATGAGGAGGCTCGTCGCGACTACTGTTGTCTTCACGCGCCACTCTCCTTCAACGCCTTCAACAGGTCCTCGGGTTTGAGCAGGTCGAGGGCGTTGTCGTGGATCTTGATAAACCGGACGGTTCCCGACCGGTCGATCACGAAGAAGGCCCGCTTGGCGTACCGATAGATCGGGCTCTTCTCGTCGGTCACCATGGCGCCGTATTCCGGGAGCATCTGGCGCCGGAAATCCGAGAGGAGCGGGTGCTTGACGCCGTTGGCTTCCGTGAAGGCCTTCAGCGTGGCAGCATGATCGGCGCTCACGCCCACGACCTGGGCGTTCAGGGCTTCGAACTGCGGCAAGGCCGCGTCGAAGCTCCGGATCTCCTGCGTTCAGGTGCCGGTGAACGCCTGGATGAACGTGTAGATGACCACCGGACCCTTGGCGGTGAGATCGGACAGCTTGACCTGTTTCCCGGCAGGGTCCGCTAACGTGAACTCGGGCGCCTTCTGGCCGACCTCGAGAGCGGCGGCGGACGTGGTAAGGAACAAGACCGCCACGAGGCCGATGAGGGTGCCCTGAATGGACCGCTGTGTTGTACTCATGTCCTCCCTCCCTATGTGCATTCCCCCAAAGAGGCGAGCCACCACCTTCATCCCCGGTGGCGCAGGATCAAGGTAGGGCGTTAACGGAATCCTGTAAATTGAAACTCTGAGGGGCCGCTTTCGGTTCCCTGTGCCCTTTTTTCGGGGACACGGAAGCAAGGAGCCGGCGCGGGGTTCAGCGCACCGCTTTGATCTGCGCGGCCACGCTGGCGAGGTCCTCGGCAACGAAGCTGTGGATGAGGGACTGGATCCCGCCGCCGCCGTCACCGGCGTTGCGCGGGATGATGTGGACGTGCAGGTGGGCGACGCGTTGGCCCGCCGCCCAGCCGTGGTTCCAGCCGACATTCAGGCCGGCCGGCTTCAGCGCTTTCTCCAGGAGGCCCATCACGGTCTTGACGCCGGAGAAGAGCGGAGCCAATTGCCGATCGTCGAGGCGGTCCAGGCTTTCGGCGTGGACCTTGGGGACGACCATCACGTGGCCGCGAGAGGCTGGATGGTTGTCCAGGAACGCCAAGACGCTCTCGTTCTCGTACACCACGTGGGCCTTCAGTTCGCCCGCCACGATCTTGCAGAATATGCAATCCGCCATGCAAGCGTCTCCTTCCAATGGCATCCCCGGGGGCTTGCACGTCCCCTTGCCGTGCGGGTGTCGCCGCCGGGCCGGCGACTACGGCATTGTATCCGTGGGCGCTCGGACCGCGCAAGGACAAAGCCATTGCGTCTTTCACCTTGACATGCCCGAGGGGTCTGGATAGCCTACCCGCCAACGCGCGCATGCCGCCCCGCGGGCGCTCGGACCGCGCGCCGTGCTTCTCGGACATCCACTGCCGGCTTGCGGGAGCCGACCGAAAAGGGGGCCGTCTGATGCGTGAAGTCGTCACGATGTGGCGTCACACGAAGATGGTGGTCCTGGTGGCGCTGACCGCGGGCGTCTACGCCGCCATTCTCATCCCGTTGAAGGGCATCCCTCTCGTCCCGGGCATCACCGAGCTCCGACCGGCCAATGTCGTTCCCGTCGTCTTCAGCATTCTCTTCGGCCCCGCCGCGGCTTGGGGGGCAGCGTTCGGCAACCTCATCGGCGACTTCTTCGGCACGCTGGGCCTGGGGAGCATCTTCGGCTTCGTCGGGAACTTCTTCTACGGGCTGGTGGCGTACAAGCTGTGCGGGAAGATGGGACCGCTCTCCAGCAAAGAGCCCATGGAGGCGCGCACCGGCCGTCAGATCACGGAATACCTGCTGCTCGCGTTCCTCGCATCGGCCTCCTGCGCCGCCATCATCTCCTGGGGCGTGGACCTCTTCGGCCTGGTCCCGTTCGGCGTGCTGGGGCCGGTCATCACGCTGAACAACTTCCTGGCGGCGGCGCTCATCGGACCCTTCTTGCTGCGGTTGCTCGTCCCGCGGGCCAGGCGCTGGAACATCCTGTGGACCGAGATCATGGAGCCGGACGAGATCTCGCGAAACGCCCGGCCGTGGATGGGCGTTCTCCTGATGTGGATCGGCGGGGTCGGCGCCCTGGTGGTCGGCGTGCTCGTTTCCACCGGGCTGTACGCCTCCTTGCCGTTCCAGTTCGGGACCGGGGCCACGGGCGTGGCGACGGTGGCCGCCATCCTCCCGCTCCTCATCGTCTTCGTGATCGGGTGCCTGCTGGCATGACGGCCGAGCAGGTGCAACGCGCGTGATCCGTCTCGAGCACATCTCGTTTCGCTACCGGTCTGCCCAGGATCCCGTCCTGCGCGACGTGTCCTGCCACATCCGCCGCGGCGAGCTGGTGGGACTGCTCGGCCGGAGCGGCTCCGGTCGCTCCACGCTGGCCTCCACGCTGAACGGCACCATTCCCCACCTCGTCCGCGGCGACCTCACGGGCCGCGTCCTGATCGACGGCCAGGACATCCGCACGCAGCGCCCGCGGGATCTGGCCGACCGCATCGGCTTCGTGTTTCAGGATTTCGAAGCCCAGCTCTTCTCCACCAATGTCTCCCTCGAAGTGGCCTTCGGCCCCGAGAATCTGGGGGTGCATCCGACAGAGATCGCGCGGCGGGTGAATTCGTGCCTGGGTGTGGTGCGCCTCTCGCACCTCTCCCACAAGGCCCCAGCGGCCCTCTCGGGCGGACAGAAGCAGCGCCTGGCGCTGGCCTCGGTTCTGGCACTGGAGCCCACGGTCCTGATCCTGGACGAGCCGACGAGCGACCTCGATCCCGCCGGGCGCCGCGAGCTGCTGGAGGCGATCCGATCCATCCGCCGGACCCGGGACCTCACGCTGGTCATGATCGATCCCGAGACCGACGAAATGGGCTGGGCCGACCGATTGATCGTGCTGGATCAGGGGCGGGTGGCCATGGACGGCACGCCGGCCGCCCTGTGGGATCGGGCCGATGAGATGGACGCTCTGGGCGTGAAAGGGTTCACGCTGGCGAAGCTCGCCCGATGCCTCGGCGTGTCGGAACGATGGGTGGACGCCGACGCCGCGGCCAACGCGATCCGCACGGCGGGGTGGGGTGGGGCGCCAGGTGTCGCCGCGCGCCTGCGCCTGGCGGACGCCGCGCACGCCGGGGGCGAGGTGCTCCTCGAGGTGGACGGGGTCGCCCATCGCTACCCGGACGGGACCGAGGCGCTCCGCGACGTCCACTGTGCCATTCGTCGCGGCGAGTTCGTGGCCATCCTGGGCCAGAACGGCAGCGGGAAAACCACGCTGGTCAAGCATCTGAACGGTATCCTGACTCCGAGCGCGGGGGAAATCCGGCTGCGAGGGAAGAGCCTGCGGGGCCAACCCGCCACTGCACTCAGCCGTCGCGTCGGTCTGGTCTTTCAGAACCCGGACCACCAGATCTTCGCCGAGCGGATCTGGGACGAGGTCGCCTTCGGACCCCGCCTCCAGGGTCTCGCCGAGGTGGCGGTGGCGGCGCGCGTCGAGGAGGCGCTGGAGGCGGTGGGGCTCGCGGGCATGGGCGATCTGGACCCCTTCATCCTGACCAAGGGGACGCGGCAGCGCATCGCCGTGGCCAGCACGCTGGCCACCAAACCCGAGGTGATCATCCTGGACGAGCCCACCACCGGCCTCGACCATGCGGAGCTTCAAGGGATGATGGCGTTGATCCGCCGCCTGAACGAGGCCGGACACACCATCCTGATCATCACCCACGCCATGGACATCGCCGCCGCCTACGCGCGGCGGGTGGTCTTGATGCAGGGGGGGCGCATCCTACGGGACGGGCCCACCCGCGAGGTGTTTGCCGACGAAGCGGGGATCGGGCAGACGGGGTTGACGCCGCCCCCCATCGTGCAGGTGGGAAACCGGCTCGGCGTCCCCGCGCTCACCCTCGACGAGCTCGTTTCGTGTTTGTCTCGAACCGCCGAACCGCCGAACCGCCGAACCCCAGGGCCGCCCCCATGAACCTCTTCCTCTATCTCGACCGTCAGAGCCCGGTGCACCGGCTGGATCCCCGGACGAAGCTCGGCTTGCTCCTGGCGAGCTTCCTGTCGGCGGTGCTCTTCGTGACTCCCGGAGCCGCTCGTGAGCCTGCTCGGGGTCCTTCTGGCGTATGGGGCCGTCGGCCGGGCGCTCGGGAACCTGCGCCGGATCTGGTTCCTGCTGCTCAGCATCGCCGCCGTCTCGGTGGTGAGCTGGTCTCTCTTCGCCGGTGGAACCACGCCGCTCTTCTGGCGCGTGACGACGGAGAGCGTGACCTACGGGGTCGGCGCGGCACTGAAGATCGACGCCATGATCATCTCGGGCCTGGTGTTTCTCAGCACGACCCGGACCGAGGAGATGGTCCTGGGCCTCATCCGGATGCGCGTGCCGTTCCCGATGGCCTTTGCGTTCTCCCTCGCCATCCGCATGGTGCCCACCATCATCGGGACGGCGGTGACGGTCACCGAGGCGCAGCGCTCGCGCGGGCTGGACACGGAGAGCGGCGGGCCGCTGGCGCGGCTGCGGACCTACGTCCCGCTCTTGGTGCCGATCTTCCTCCACACGCTCCGAAACACGGATCAGCTCGCCAAGGCGCTCGAGTCGCGCGGTTTCGGAGCTCGCCGCGAGCGGACGTCGCTCCTCACGATCGGCTTTCACGGGCGGGACGCCGTGGCGCTCGTCGCCGGACTGGTGGTCCTGGGACTGTTTGCGGCAACCCGGATTCTGTCGGGTCCGTAGGGCGTCCGAGAAACTTGTAGCGAATGTTGTGCATGCGTCCCGGCCGTCTTGACAGCCCCAGAACCGTCTGTTAAGAACGACTTGTCTTCGAAGGCGTCGCGCCCCGAGTCGTCTCGGTGCGTGCGCGCGACCTGTATTCACCGCATCTGATTGTTCCGGCGAGGGGCGCCTTCGACTCTCGCCGACAATCCCCCGCCGATGCGACCGTGTCGGGTGCCTGCCCGCGCGGGTTGTTCTCATCAGTCTTCCGGATCGTTGCTGCACGGGGTGCGACCAGCCGAGCATCCAGGGGAATCCTCGGGCCCGGGGGGCGCTTGCGGAAGGCCGTTCCACGTTGCGCGCGGCGCGGGGTGGCGGCGGAGAAGGAGAGAATGATGGGGCGGCGAGACCTTTCACCTGTGCGAGTACCGGGGCGACGGCTCGTGCTCGGCCTACTCGGCCTGCTCGCGTTCGCGTCGCCGGTCGGCGCGGCCGATGCGCCGACCGCGGAAGCGATGCGGCAGGCCGAAGAGGCGAAGCGAGCGGCGCGCCTGCCGAGCCCCTACTATTGGGGACAGCCCGGGCCGTGGTGGACCGGGTGGTCCCCGTACCAACCCGGCTGCGCCCCCGGCCAGCCCTGTCCGATCGCCCCCTATCCGCCAGGGCAGGTCGCGCCGTACCCTGGCGGTCCGGCGCCGATGCCTGCGCAGTCCCAGGCACCGGTGCCCCAGTCCCCGGTGCGGGTCAACCCGGCGGGCCGGCTGTTGATCCTGGTCAATCCCGTTGACGCCGAGGTGTATCTGGACGGGGTGCGGCTCCAGCAACAGTCGGACCTCTCCTACGAGGTCGGCTTGCTCGCCGGGCCCCACCAGCTCGACATCAAGAAGGACGGCTACAAGGCGTACTCACAGCGCGTAGAGATTCTCCCGGGCGCCGGTATCTATCTGCCCATTGCACTCGAGAAATAGGGGGGACCATGCACAATCGAACGAATCGCCATTCTTGGATGCTGATCCTCGTCCTCGTTGCGCTGAGCGGATGGCTGCAGCCGCTTGGCGCGATGGCCCAGACCTACGGCGGGGGTGGGCCGAATATCAACCAAGCGACGCAGGAGAGCGCGCATGGGCCGAAGGCGCGCATCGCCGTCGCGAAGTTTTTGGACAAGTCGGGGAAGGGGCAAGCCGCGGGGATCGGCAGCGGCATGGCCGACATGTTGGCGACGTCGCTGTTTCAGACCGGTCGCTACATCGTGCTCGAACGGCAGAATCTGCAGGACGTGCTGAGCGAGCAGGACCTGGGGGCCTCTGGCCGCATTCGACCCGACACCGCGGCGGCCATCGGCCAGGTCGAGGGGGCGGAGATTCTCGTCACGGGGAACATCACGGAGTTCGAGGCGGCGACCTCCGGCGGCCAAGGCGGCCTCGGCGTCAGCGGCCAGGACGTGACGGGGGACAAGAAGTCGCTTGCCAACAAACTCTTTGGCTCGGTCGTCGGGAAGCTGGGGGGTGCCTTCCAGTCGTCACATATTGCCATCGACATGCGGCTCGTGGACACCCGGACCGGCCGGGTCGTCGCGGCAGCGTCGGTGAAGGGTGAGGCGAACGATATTTCAGGGCTCGGCTCGGCGGCCGGCAGCGGCCTCGCCGGGGATCTCTCCGGCTACGCCAAGACGCCGATGGAGAAGGCGATCCGCCTCGCGATTCAGGAGGCAGTCCAGTTTGTTGTCGCGCAGACGCCCGCGCAGTATTACCGGGCGCCCCAGCCCGTCGCGGCGGCTCAACAGTGGCCGCAGCAGCCGGCGGCCGGCGGTTTCCCGGGGCAAGGCATGCCGTCGGCGCAACAGGTACCGATCCCGGGCCAGGCGGGTTTCCCGGGGCAGCAACCCGGCTTCCCGCAGGCGCAGGGGCAGGGCGGCTTCCCGCAGCAGGGTTACCCGCAAGGCGGCCAGCCCGGGTTCCCGCAACAAGGCTTCCCGCAGGCTCAGGGTGGCTTCCCGCCGCCGCAAGGGCAGTCGGGTTTCCCGCAGGCCTCGCAACCAGGCTTCCCGCCCCAAGGACAACCCGGTTTCCCGCAGGCTCCGCAGGGGCAGGCCGGCTTCCCGCAGGCACAGGGGTTCCCCCCAGCGCCGCAAGGTCAGCCGAGTTTTCCGCAGCAACCTGGCTACCCGCAACCACCGCAGGCCCAGGGGGGTTTCCCGCAGCAGGGTTACCCGCAAGGCGGCCAACCCGGGTTCCCGCAACAAGGCTTCCCGCAGGCTCAAGGTGGCTTCCCGCCGCCGCAAGGGCAGTCGGGTTTCCCGCAGGCTCAGGGGTTCCCCCAGGCGCCTCAAGGTCAACCGAGTGTCCCCCAACAACCTGGCTACCAGCAACCAACGCAGGCCCAGGGCGGCTTCCCGCAGGCGGGTTTTCCCCAGGATCCGTCTGCCGGTCAACAACAGTTTGCGGCCCCGCAGCAGGCGTATCCTTCGGCGGCGCAACAGGGCCTTCCCCAGCAGGGCGTCCCGCAAGCACCACAACAGGCGCTTCCCGCCACCCAACAGCCCGTATACCCCACCTCGGCGTCCCCGCAAGGCGCTCCGCAGGCATTGCCGGCCGCCGGGGTCACTGTCCAGCCTCCGATGACCGAGTTGAAGTCGACGTTCATCCCCGGTGAGAAGACGTTGTTCTTCGACGACTTCACCGATATGAGTCCGGACGATGCACCGCCACATTTCAAAGTCCGCGGCGCCGCGCCGCAGTTGCTGGCCGGGGGCGGCGTGCGGCAGCTGACGGCAAGGGCAAAGGGATCGCTGTTCCCCAACCTTACGACTCTTCCCAAGGACTTTACGTACGAGGCGGAGATCAAGGTAGACGCCGTGAAGGGCCGCGCAGACTCCAACCTGATTCTGATATCGAAAGGGAAGCAGGTCCTGCATTGGTGGTTATCGGTGCAGGCCAAGCAACTGGACCTCATCGTCTCGCTGCGATCACCCTATCAGGAACTGGGGCGGAAACGGGTAGCGGTGAACTTGGACCAGCCGATGAAGGTGGCCCTGTGGGCGCAGAACGGGCGGATGCGGAGCTTCGTGAACGGAGAGAAGCTGCTCGACTTCAACCAGGTGGACTTGCCGCCGATCGATAGCGTCGAGATGGAGCAATCTTTCTTGGGCGCCGGCCCGGCACTCGGATATCGCATGGTGCGATTCGCGGAATCGACCCCGGACTTCAGTCAAGTGATCAGCGCTACGGGCCGTTACGTCACGTACGGGATCCTGTTCGATACCGGCAGCGATAGGCTGAAGCCGGAATCCGCGCCGGTCATCCAGGCCATCGCGCGCGGTTTGGAAACGAATCCAAATCTGCAACTGCTGATCGAAGGCCACACGGACGCCGTGGGCGACGCGGCCCAAAATCTGGATCTGTCCAGGCGCCGTGCCGAGGCTCTCAAGACCGTGTTGGTGGTCCAGTTCAGGGTGGACGCCAACCGACTCACCACCGCCGGTCTCGGCGCCACCAGACCCATCGACTCCAACGATACGCCGAAGGGTCGGGCGCAGAACCGTCGCGTGGAGCTGGTGAAGAAATAATACGAGGATTCACCGTCGCTTCTAGACCAACAAGGAGGACATGGTATGTGGAAGCCCCGCCCTGTTTGGAGTTTGGCGGCAACGGTAATGGCTTTGGCTGTTGTGGCAAGCTTTCCGGTTGGGCTCGCTCTTGCCGTATCGCCGTGCGGGGAAGGGTATACGCCTGTCCCTGGGGGGGTATGCATAAAGACAGTGAACGCAAGTTGTGCCGCGGGGCAAAGGCTCGCGGCGAACGGACATTGCGAGATCGTCCAGGATCGAGGTCCCGCCTGTCCGAGCGGCACGAGCTTCGTGCCGGGGCCGACTCCCCAGTGCGGTTACCCCCCAAAACACCTGATCTGTCCGGCCGGTTACAACAGGGTCCAGGTCCCGCCGCCGCTCTTCATTGATTGCATCGGGGACCCCTGGAAGGAAGTGGCGTTGTGGAATACGCTGGGCTGTCCCCCTTGGCCCGTAAACTACGTAAATGATCGGAGCGGCTACGACGATAAATGCGTGGCCCCCTCGCCATTCGGGGACGTCGTCACCGACGTGGCCTGCCCACCGCCACCCCCCGGTGGCAAGGTTGAAAAGAAGGTGCAGCCGGGCAGGGACGCGTGCCGCATCTTCGTCCCGAATCCGCCACAACGAACCAATCCCATCATGCAGTGAACCCGCGAAGAATGGGCGTTGTCGTGCTTACCGCGAAGAGGACGCGGGAAGATGCCGGAGACCGTCGCGCCGGTCCCGTCGAAACCGCGGACTTCCAGACGGCCGCCACCGGCCCGATCAGAGGCACGCCGTGTGAACCTGTTCCGCGAGGGATGCTACAAGCCGCAATGATCGAGGCCCGGATAGGGGCGAGGAGTTCCGATCATCTCACCAATTTCCAGAAAGTGCGCCGGTCCGGTACCTGGCGTGTGCGGGGGCGACATGAGGACCTTCCTGAAATGCCTGATTTTGGTCGCGGTGACGTCGCTGCTTCTCGTATCCGGGGCGCATGCTGCCGCCATCCCAGTGCTGATGCCGCCGGCCGGTTCGGTGTGGGCGTTCGGGATGTACGTTCAGATCAGTTGGATTTACCCAGGACCGGTCAACATCGTGCTTGTTCAGGGCGCGACGGTCGTCCGGCGGCTGGCGACCGGGGTGCCACCGCAGGTCGCGACCGGTCTCGGCGTATTCATGTGGCAGGTGCCGAACACCCTCTCGCCTGCCAACAACTACCAGGTCAGGGCGGAGAGCACCACGAACCCGACCGCGGACAACGGCATGTCCGCCGCCTTCACGCTTCGGGCGCCCGTCCCGACCGCCGTACAAACGTCATTCAACCCTTCCACGCATGGATTTCGCTTCACCAACGATTTCACCAACGACTTCATTCGTGAGTTCAACATTCGCACGAGCGGGCTGTGCGGTGGCATGTCCTACGCCGCGCTTGACTTCTATTACGCGAAGAAGCCGATCCCGACGCAGGATTTCCGCCCCGCTGTCAACACCCCGCTCCACGATTATATTTACGGACGGCAGGTCAAATCGTTGGAGCAGAACATCGACAAATGGGCGGAGCTCACCGTGAATCCATTCGGGGCGCGTAACACGGAATTCTTCAACTGGGGGCTTCAGGGTTCCGGTGGGGGACGGCTCCAGGAATTGCGCCAGAAGATCGACGCCGGCCTCCCCGTGCCTCTCGGCCTCAAGTCGTACGGTGGCGGCGTCGGGGACCATCAGGTCGTCGCGATCGGATACGACCCGGGCAATTACAAGGGAGACCTCGGGGCCTACAAGGAGCAGTTGCGGATCTTCATCTACGACCCCAACGCGCCGGGCAAGATCCGCGCCCTGGCACCCGATCCCAATGCGCAGGTGTATTATCTGGTGGATGCGCCGCAGAGCTCCTGGCGTACCTACTTCGTGGATTCCAAGTACGATCGACTCGTCCCGCCGACCTTCGCCGCCCCGCCGCCGGTCGTCAACGACGGCCTGGTTCGCGAGGTCCGGCTCGCGATCCTCACGGGGGGCGACGACCTGCGGGGCGGCAACGACAACGTCGATGCGACGCTCCATTTCCGAAATCTTCCGGCACGGACCTGGCCGAACATCAACGGCAGTCGGCGCTGGATTGACAACTATCAGCAGACCGTGAGCCTCTCGCTGAGTCAGGCGGTGCGTCCTGAGGATATCCTCGGCGTCACGTTGACGACCAATTTCGGCGGCGGCATCGGCGGCGACAACTGGAACGTCAACCGCCTCGAAATGTCCGCGGTGGTCAACGGTAAGTCGGTTCCCCTGCTGATGCGTCAAGGGACCCCGCTGTATCGCTTCACCGGGGGCAACAAGACATACACCGTATATCGGTAAGAGGTGCCGGCCCAAACGTTTACGCGTCCCGGTCGACAGCACGTTCGACGCGACGCCCTCCGCGGGCGTTGCGGGCAAATGCGCTACTCGTCGCATCGCCGCAGAAACGGGGATGGAGTCGAATAGGGAAGGCGGTGAGAAAGGAGGCGCTGTGAGGGCGGCAACATCGGCGATCGCGCTGTTGACGATGTTGTGTGCCGTGTTGGCGGTTGCCGCGGCGCAACAGTCCGGGGCGGTGCCCGAGGGGGCCGTGGTCCGCCTGCAGGGCACGACACAGGTCTACGTGATCCAGGGCGGGCGGAAGTGTTACATTCCCGACTACGAGACGTTCCAGTCGCGGGGCTATCAGTGGCCGCAAGTCGTCGAGGTTGACCGGGTGACGTTAGATCGGATCGCGACCGGGGTGCCCATCCCGTCCGTGCGCCAGAAGTTCCAGTACACGCCGCCGGGGCAGAGTCCCGACGGGCAGGCGGGCGGGATGCCGGCGCGTGGGCCCGTGCCAGCGCCATCCATGCCGGGCGCCCCGGCCGATCCCGGTGCCGGATCGTTTCCCGGCGGGATCGGCGGAAACCGTCCGACATTTGGCAAGTCGCCGTTGAACATTCCCACGCCGAATCCCGGGATGCCGGCGCAGCAAACGCCCGGCTCCATGCAACCCGGCATCGGCGCGCCGCCGCCCATGCTGCCGACGCCGATGCCTGGTACGCCGCCACAATAGCGGGCGGCGAACAAGATTCTCGTCTCTTCGCAGTCAGGGAGGTTGAATGCCATGTCGTATCCGCACCTCATCTGGGTAGTCGTCCTCGCGCTGTTTGTGGCCGCGTCCCCGACTCCGGCGCAGCAGGGGCCGGACGACCTCTGGGAGATCACGAGCAAGATGGAGATGGCGGGGATGCCGTTTGCCATGCCGCCGCAGACCAGCCGGGTCTGTTTGCAGAAGGGAAAGCAGGAAGAAGGGGTGATGCCGAAGGACCAAAACTGCCGGATCGAGGACATGCGCCGGTCGGGCAACCGCACCACCTTCCGGATGATCTGCGAGGGGAAAGACCGGATGACGGGCACGGTGGACATCACCTCCACGGGCGATAGTTACCAGGGCACGATGCAGATGCAGGGGACCATGGACGGGCGGACGGTCAACATGACCAACGCCTACTCCGGTCGGAAGGTCGGCTCCTGCACCTGGGTGGACGTGGGCGCGCAGCAGCGGGCCACCGTCGCGGCCCAATGCCGGCAGGCGGTGGAGAAGCTGGAGTGGTTCGCGTTCAAGGACGACCAGGCGTACTGCAAGGAGTACCGGAACGAGTTCGTCGGTCGCGTCCGGCAGGTGGCGAATGAAATGCGGGACCCGGTGAAATTCGACGGCTACCTCCGCGCCCGGTCCGATATGCAGCAGGTCTTGATGAGCGGCGGCCAGGACCCGAACGCCATCTGGGCCGATGCGTGCCAGAACGCCGGTTCGACCCGGAACTGGGGATTCGTGGCCAATTACTGCGAGGCGCAGGCGAAAGAGATCGCCGTGCAACAGTGCACCGGCCGCCGCGGGACGTCGGTTCAGGTGTTCGAGTACGCTCCGATCTGCACGCGGTACCCCCAGGCGCGTGCGACGTCGCCGGGAGGGGGACAGCCGCAGGCGGCGCCGCCGGCGCCGAGCCCGGCCCAGGCAGCGCCGGGGAAGGCAGTGTCCCCGACCCCGACCGCCCCCGGGGGGCCGACTCAGGCGCCCGGACAGGCACCTGTCGCCGCGCCGCAGGCTCCGACGGCAGCCGGCGCTCCCCCGGCCCCGACGTCGCCAAGCCCGACGGGCGTGCTCGACAAGGCGCTGGAAACCATCAACCCCTTCAAGGGGCTGTTCGGGAAGTGACCGTGTCCGGCTCCCTCCGCCTGCTCGCGGTAGCCCTGGCTGTCCTGCTGTGGCCGGCCGGCGCGAGCCAGGCGGCGGACGATCCGTTTCCCGTCGACGCGGAGGCGCACCTCGTGCAGGTGCAGGGCCGGGCGCTCTGGGCCAAGGACGCGCATAAACGGCTGCCGCCCGCCAGCCTGACCAAGATCATGACCGCGCTCCTGGTTCTCGAGAGCGGGCAGTTCGATGCCGTGGTGACGGTGAGTCGGTCCGCCGCAGGGCAAGGCGGCTCGCGGCTCGGACTCAAGGCGGGCGATCGGTTGCGCGTCGAGGATCTGCTGACCGCGACGCTGGTGCGTTCCGCCAACGATGCGTGCCGGGCGCTCGCCGAGCACGAGGCGGGCAGCGAGGCGCGGTTCGTCGCGCGCATGAACCGGCGTGCCCGTGAGCTGGGGTTGCAGGACACCCACTTCGCCAACGCCTGCGGGTGGGACGCCCCCGGCCACTACGCGAGCGCCTCGGACCTCGCCCTGCTGACGGAAACGGCGCTCCGGTTTCCCGCCTTCGCCGCACGGGTCGCCATGTCCGAGGCGCGTGTTCAGACCGTGGACGGCCGCCGGGAGTTCCACGTGCGCAACACGAACCTGATGGTGGGCCGTCTCCCCGATGTCGTGGGCGTGAAATCGGGGTTCACCCGCCGCGCCGGGCGCTGTGTCATCGTGCTGGCGGAGCGGGAAGGCGTCCGGGTCCTCGTCGTCCTGCTGAACGCCTTCAATCGCTGGTGGGACGCCTACGGCCTCGTCGAGCGCGCGTTCGCGCAGGCGTCCGGTGGCTCGTAACGGTCTCGTCCGGGACCTCGTCCTCACGGGTGCCGTGACGCTGGCCTACGCCAACGGCCTGCGCGGCGAATTCCAGTTCGACGACTACACCGTCATCGTCCACAACGCCGGGATCCGGGATCTGTCCGCCTGGGCCGCCTCGATGCCCGGCATCCGCCCACTCCTCAAACTGTCGTACGCGCTCAACTGGAGTTCCGGGCTTGGGACGGCAGGCTTTCACGCCGTCAATCTCGTCTGCCACATCGCCGCGGCCCTGCTGGCGATGCGGCTGTGCGGCCGCCTGGCGACGGCGTCCGAGCGGTTGGCGCCGCTGGCCGGTCCCATCGCCCTCACGGCGGGGCTGATCTTTGCTCTGCACCCCGTGCAGACGGAGGCCGTCACCTATATCTCGGGCCGCTCGATGTCGCTGATGGGCGCGCTCTACCTAGGCGCCGTCGCCCTGCATGTGGGCGGCGGCAACCGCCTGCTCTCCCTGGCGTTCTTCGCCCTGGCGCTGGCCACCAAAGAGACCGCGGTGACGCTCCCCGCGGCCCTCGTGCTGGCGGACGGTGCCGTCGGCGTGCCGTGGGGCCGGGCGTGGCGGCGCAGCATCCCTCACTGGACGATGCTCGGGGCCGCGCTGGCGGCCGGGCTAGCACTCCCGGGGTATCGGCGCCTGCTTACCTTCAGCGTCTCCATCCGCCCGATCGGCGAAAACCTCCTCACGCAGATCGACGGGATCTGGTATCTGCTGACGCAGCCGCTGCTCCTGCTCCGGGCCAATATAGACCCGCCGCTCTCCCCGTGCATGGCGCCGACTCTCGTCCTGGCGATCCAGGGATGCCTCTTGCTCGCGCTGGTGGTCCTCGGGATCGTGCTGTTGCGTCGGTGGCCACCTCTCGGCGCAGCGGTCCTGTGGTTCTTCCTGCACCTGGCGCCCACCAACTCGCTCTTTCCCCGGCTGGACGTCGCCAACGACCGGCAGCTCTATTTGGCCATCCTCGGCCCGGCGTTCTTGCTGGCCGCCGGCCTCTGGTCCTGGCTTCCGCGCCGCGCCGCGGTGGCCGCGGCCACCGGTTTGGCGCTGGTCCTGCTGACGGCGACCGTGCTGCGGAACGGGGACTATCGAACCGAGGTGACGCTGTGGACAGCGACCGTGGCCGCTTCGCCGGAGAATGCCCGCGCGTGGAGCAATCTGGGCTATGCCTACCAACTGGCGGGGGAACCTACCCGCGCCAGGGACGCGTACCTGCGCGCGCTCGGTCTGGACCCGGGTGCCTTCCGGGCGTACTGGAATCTCCAGACGCTCCCTGATGCGGCAGCGTCGACCCCACCATAGCGACGCTCGCCACACCACGTCGGGAAGCGATCGTCAACGGCGCGGATGGCTCGCAGTCCTCCCGGAGGCCTGCAGGCACATCGGCAGGTACGGCCCCTATGCCGCCTATGCCGCGTAGTCGCTTGACACGCCCGCGCGGCGGTGTTAGCGTCCCGGACGGCGTGCCCTCGCAGCCGGAATCCGACTTCCGTAGCGCCGCCATCCCGACGGCCGCTTCTGGGGAGTGGGGTCGCACGGGCCCGCGCCGTTTCGACGAACATCCATCGGGAAGGTATCGCGCGTCGCATGGTTGAACCCTTGTCCCCCAAGGTTCCCTGGGTCTTGGTCGGCCTCGTCCACGGGGGCGAGCGCCTGTCCACGATCGCGCTCTCGCCGCTGCCGTTCCGGATCGGCCGCCGCACCGGCCTGCAGTTGACCTTACCCGACACCTCGGTGTCCCGGGAACACGCCGAGTTCTACCTGGACGGCGACGGCCTCCGCCTGCGCGACATCGGCAGCCGGAACGGGACGTTCGTGAACCGGAAGCGCATCCAGGACCAGGCCGTAGGCGACGCGGACATCATCCACTTCGGCGAGGTCGAATTCCGCCTGGGCGTCGAGGACAGCTTCCAATCCTGGGGCACGCTGATGATGGAGGAGCTGCCCAAGCCCCAGCACCTGCTCAAGGGGACGCAGGAGCTGGCGGAGCTGTTGCGCCTCAGCGCCGTGACGATCCTCTTCCAGCCGATCGTGACGCTGCCCGCGGGCGAGGTGGTCGGCTACGAGGCGCTGGGTCGCGGGCTCTACCCGGGGATCTCGGAGAGCCCCATGGAGCTCTTCGAGATCGGTGCGGGTCTGGGGGTGCAATCGGAGCTCAGCCGGCTCTTCCGCCGGAAGGCGATGGAGATCGCCGCCACGCGCGGTCCGCTGCCGATGCTGTACCTGAACACGCATCCGGCCGAGTTCGCGGAGGCGGACCTGCTGGCGTCGCTCCGCGAGATGCGCCGCCAGTTCCCGGAGCAGCCCATCACCATCGAGGTGCACGAGGCCGCCGTCGCCAAGACCGGGCGGATCGCCGAACTCCGAGCGGGGCTGCGCGAGTGCGGCATCGGCCTCGCCTACGACGATTTCGGCGCCGGTCAGGCTCGTCTGCTCGAGCTCGGCGAGGTGCCCCCCGATCTGCTCAAGTTCGATGTGCGCTTCGTGCGCGACATCGACCAGGCCCCGGACACCAAGCGGCGCCTGCTGAAATCCCTGGTCGAGATCGCCCGCGATCTCGGGGTGGAGCCGCTGGCCGAAGGCCTCGAGACCGGCGCGGAAGCCGCGGCGTGCCTCGACCTGGGCTTCACGCGGGCCCAGGGGTATCATTTCGGCCGGCCCTTCCCGATCGAGCAACTTCCGGGCGATCGGTGACGGCCGCGCCGCCCCCTTCCGCAGGCCGCGGGTCAGATCTCCCTTCCGTTTTTTCGTGTTCATGTCGCCGGGTACGCTTCCGTGGTCAGGTGGGACGACCTCTCGGTATCAGCCTCTTGACACGATGCCGCCCCGCTGCTAGGTTCGCCGGGGATGCCGCCCATGCTGCCGGGCTGTGGGGCGGATCGGCTTGTCCGTGCCCTTCCCGGCGCGGGCTCGGCGCCGGTGCGCGGGCGCGCGTTCCCACCACCGTCTTGTCTGCATCGCAGACGGGGCGGGATCGGCGATGTGACGCCACCCGGACGCGAGAATGCAAGGAGGGACCATGCTCCGCGATCGCTTGAAAGTCCCCAAGAAACTCAAGCTGGTCACGCTCTGGGTGCATCCGGAGGGGCGGGTGGTCGGTTCGCTCTTCCTGCGCCCGCAGAGCGCGAATCGCGCCGGAGAGGAAGAGCCCCTGGAGGTCCTGAACACCGCGGATCCCTTCTTGGTGCTCAAGCGGGATCAGCCCGACGAGCTGCGCTTCTACAACAAGATCTCCGTCGTGCGGGTGGAATACGACGACGACCCCGCGCCGCTTCCCAGCGTGGACCCGCTGCCCTGCGGGCTGCACCTGATGGATGGCTCGCTGATCACCGGGACCATCCAGCGGGCGCTCCCACCGGATCGGTCGCGCCTCTTCGATTATCTCAATCTCCACGACGAGCGGTTCGTCAAGGTCCACTGCGCCGGGGGAAACATCTGCATCGTGAACAAGGCGTACATCGCCTGCGTGACCCCGTAGCGGCCGCGATTCCGGAAGGGCGGCGCCCAGCTCCGACGAGCGACTGAGGACGGCAACGGATGGGCATGCTGGACGGGTTCAAGGTCAACCGGGCAATCGAGGCGCTCGTGTCCGCCCCGGAGGCCCCGGAGGCAGACAAGCGGCAGGCGCTGGCGACGCTCCGGCAGCTCGCCGATCGCGCCGTGCCCCGGCTGTTCGAAGCGCTCGCGGATCCCGTGTCCGCGGACGCGATCGTCGGGCTCCTGCGCAAGCTGCTGGACAATTCCACGCTGCCGCTTTTCGTGGCAGGCGTGTCCCACGCCGACACTCGGATCGCCGCCCGCGTTCTGGAGCTCCTCTGCGCCGGGGGCGGCTTCGACCCCAATCGGCTGCTGGACCTCTTTCAGAATCCGGATGCGCCCAAGGCCCGCCTGGTCGAGATCCTCTCGCGGCACAAGCAGGCGCTGAACCCCCAGGCGCTGTTCCGGTTGCTCGATGCGGTGGACAAGGAGCACCGCACGCTGATCCTCCGGCTGGTCGAAGAGGCTGCGACCGACGCCATGATCCCGGAGCTGTCGCGGCGCACCGGCAGCGAGGACTGGCTGACCCGCCTCTATCTCGCCCGGACGCTCCGCCGGTTCAACACCGATGCGGCGCGGGACGCCCTGACCGCGCTGCTCGCGGATTCGCACAAGACGGTGCGGCTGGCCGCCCTGGAGGGGCTCGCCGGGATGCAGATCCCGGTGGACATCGTGGCCGTCTGCGGCCGGCTGCGCGATCCGGACCTCACGGTTCAGGCCAAGGCGATCGAGACCATCGTCCAGATCAACGATCCTGCCTCGGTGCACCACCTGCTCGACATCCTGCAGGACGAGTCCGAATACGTCCGCCGGGCGGCGGTCGAGGTGCTGAACCAGGTCGGCAACACCAGCGCCATCAAGGACCTCCTGGGGGCGCTCCGCGACCGCGACTGGTGGGTCCGCGTGCGGGCCGCCGACGCCCTGGGAACCATCGGCGGCCCCAAGGTGGTCGAGGCGGTGTTGTCGCTCGTCAAGGACAAGGACGAGTTCATCCGGCGCTGCGCCGTCGAGATTCTCATCACCACCCGGGTAAAGACCGGCGGAGAGGCGATCTTCACCAGTCTGGTGGACGCCTTGAACGACGGCGACTGGTGGGTCCGGGAGCGAGCCATCGACGCCCTGGCCAGCCTGGGCGACCTGCGGGCCGTGCCGCCGCTGGTGCGGGTGATGGAGCAGGACGTCAAGGCGGCCCCGATCGCCATCCGCGCCCTGGCCTCGCTCGGCGATCCGCAGGCCATCCGTCCGCTGCTCGCGCAGCTCCGCCGACCGGACAAGGCGGTCAAGGCCGAGGCCATCCGGGCGCTGGCGGCCCTCGCCGACGAGGCCAACGCCGAGGCCGCACAGCGCGCGCTGATGGCGGAGCTGCCGGGCCTCTCGGGCGAGCTGCGGGACCTGGCCGATCGGAGCCTGCGCGCGATGACCAGCCGATTCGGGAGCCTCGTATCGGGGGCCGAGGTGGCGCCGACCGAGGTCCGCACCCCCGCCCCGATGGCCCAGTCCCTGCTCTACGCGCCCGAGGCGTCGGCCAAGCACGCCTCCCTGATCGCGGAGCCGGATGGAGTCGACCCGACGCGGGTGATCGGCCGGGGCGGCGTGCCCGAGGCCTTGATGGACGCCGCCGCGCTCCCGCCCGGCACGGTCCTGGCGGATCGCTACCGCGTCGTGCGCCACATCGGCAGCGGGGCCTTCGGCGTGGTGATCCTGGTTGAAGACGTCGTGGTCCACGAGGAGATCATCCTGAAGTTCCTCAAGCCGCACGTTGCCTCCGACGAGCAGGTGATCAAGCGCTTCGTCCAGGAGCTCCGCTACGCCCGACGGATCACCCACGAGAACGTGATTCGCATCCACGACTTCATCGCCGTCGGCCGGTCCTACGCGATCTCCATGGAGTATTTCCCGGGCTTCTCCCTGGCCGCGCTGCTGGCCCGGGGCGGCCCCCTGCCCATCCCCCGCACCTTCGCGATCCTGCAGGGGATTTGCCACGGCATGAGCGTCGCGCATCGCGCCGGCATCATCCATCGGGACCTCAAGCCCGCCAACGTGCTCCTCAACGAGTCCGACCTGGTGAAGGTCGTGGACTTCGGGCTGGCCGCGGCGAGTTCCTGGGGGGATCCGGCATTGACCAGGACGGGCCTGATCGTGGGGACGCCCGCCTATATCGCGCCGGAGCAAGCCCAGGGCGGCAAAGTGGATCCGCGGACCGACATCTACAGCCTCGGCGTCATCATGTACGAGATGCTGTGCGGCCGGCCGCCCTATACCGGACCGGACCCCGTCTCCATCCTGCTCCAGCACGTGCAGGGGAAGGTCACACCGCCGCGCCAGGTCAATCCGGCCCTGCCGCCGGGGCTCGAGGCCACGATCCTCAAGGCCATGGCGCTGGCACCGGCGGAACGCCACCAGAGCATGGACGAACTGGAGCGGGCGCTGGAACGCTTGATCGAGAGCGAGGGGGCGTGATGGCCCGCCTCGACGCGTTCCTCCAACTGGGTAAAGAGCAGGGCTGCTCGGATATTCACCTCGCCGTGGGCATCCCCCCCATGCTGCGGATGCACGGCACGCTGATGCCCGTCAAGTACCGCAACCTGGCGGAAGACGAACTCCAGGCCCTCGTGGAGGAGGTCCTGACGGAGCCCCAGCGGGCCGCCTTCGCGGCCGGAAACGACCTGGACCTCTCCTACACCAGCGAGGGCGCGGGGCGGTTCCGGGTCAATCTGTTCCGCAAGCTGGGCGGCATCGGTGCCACCTTTCGCGTGATCCCCAGCCAGATCCCCAGCCTGGACGACCTCGGCCTTCCGCCGGTGGTGAAGCGCCTGACGCGCAATCACCAGGGGTTGATTCTGGTCACCGGGGCGGCCGGCACGGGGAAGTCCACCACGCTGGCCGCCATGATCGATCACCTCAACAGCACCCGTCGGCTGAACATCATCACGCTGGAAGATCCGATCGAGTTCGTCCACCCGAGCAAGATGAGCCTGGTCGTGCAGCGGGAGGTCGGGACCCAGGTCGGGAGCTTTGCCGAGGGGGTGCGGGCGGCGCTCCGCGAGGATCCCGACATCATCCTGGTGGGCGAGATGCGGGATACCGAGACCATCACGCTGGCGATGATCGCCGCGGAGACGGGCCACCTGGTGCTGGGGACGCTGCACACCACCAGTGCGACCAAGACGCTGGACCGCATCCTCGACGCGCTGCCCATCGAGCAGCGAGCCCAGGGCACCGTGTTTCTCGCCCAGAGCCTGCGCGGGATCGTGAGCCAGACGCTGGTGCGGACCGCGGACGGCCGGGGCCGGCGGGCGATCGTGGAAGTCCTCGTCATGACACCCGCCATCGCCAATCTCCTGGCCTCCGGGAAAGCCTTTCAGATTCCCTCGATGCTGCAAACCGGCAAAGAGCTGGGTATGCAACTGATGGATCAGGCCTTGCTGGAGGCCCTGAACAAGAAGGAGATCGACCCGGACGACGCCTACAGCGTCGCGGCCGACAAGCGGACCTTCCAGCGGTTCGTGACCGATCCGGACTTGCTGCCGCGCATCAACATGGTCGGCGGCCCCGCGACCGCATCCCCGGGTCGCGGCACCCCGCCGCCCAAGACATAACCCTGCCTGACGGCGGGGCGTCGCCCCGCCGCGCCGAGGCTGGCTCGACCGATCGTCGGCGGGCCGGAAACGACGTACCGTGAACCGGATCGACACCTTCCTGCAGCTGGTGGTGAACCAGAACGGGTCGGACCTCCACCTGGTGGCCGGGAATCCGCCCCGGATCCGGCTGTACGGCGAGCTGTTTCCGGTCAAGTACCGGGAGCTCACCCGCGACGAGACCGCCGACCTGATCCTCGACACCATGAAAGCGACGGTCCGGCAGGCCTTCGAGTCGCGCCACGGCCTCGACTACGCCTACGAGGTGGCCGGCCTGGCCCGCTTCCGCGTCAACGCCTTCCGGCATCTGGGGGGCCTGGGGGCCGTGTTCCGGGTGATCCGGACGACCATTCGGTCGCTGGACGAGCTCGCCATGCCGGCGGTCCTCAAGACCTTCTGCAAGCAGAAGCGGGGGCTGATCCTGGTGACCGGGCCGACGGGGTCGGGAAAGTCCACCACGCTCGCGGCCATGGTGGATTTCATCAACGAGGACCGAAAAGAGCACCTGATCACCATCGAGGACCCGGTCGAGTTTGTCCACCCCCAGAAAAACTGCCTGATCAGCCAGCGGGAGATCGGGCTGAATGCGGACAGTTTCGCCGGGGCGCTGCGGTCCAGCCTGCGCGAGGACGCCAACGTCGTCCTGGTGGGCGAGCTCCGGGACCTGGAGACCATCGGCCTGGCCGTCACGGCAGCGGAGACGGGACTCCTGGTGCTGGCCACGCTCCACACCAGCAGCGCCGCCGCCACCGTCGATCGGATGGTCAGCGTGTTCCCGGCGGGAGAGCAGATGTTGATCCGGAGCATGCTCGCGACGTCGCTCTGCGGCGTCGTGTCACAACAGCTCGTGCGGCGGGCGGACGGCAAGGGGATGGTGGCGGCGGTCGAGGTTCTGGTCAACAACGCGGCGGTGTCCAACATCCTCCGCGAGGGCAAGACCGATCTGCTCACCAGCGTGATCCAGTCCGGGGCACTGGTCGGCATGCAGACCCTCGACAGCGCGCTGCGCCGTCTGATGGACGCGAAGCTCATCACCGGCGGCGAAGCGTACCGCAAGGCGGCGAACAAGGCCGCGTTCGAGCAGTTCAGGGAACGCGACGAAGAATCCGCTTAGGAGCCGTTACGAAATAACTTGTCCATTTTTTGATTTCGTTACGGCTCCTTATGCCGTTTCAGAATTTCTCTGGTCCAGTAATTCTTTGACTACGGCTTAGGCTGCTGAAAAAGGCCCACCGCGGTGACCCAGCCTACGGCCGGGTACCCCGTTTGCCTCGGCACTCGCTGCAGCGTACCTCCAGTACGCCTCACTCGGCCTACAGCAAACCGCCTTGCGTCTGGGCTTTTTTGAGCAGCCTTGAGTGTAGTGGAATGACTTGGGAAGATTTGGATAGGCATCAAAGCGGCCGATCTCATTCCTGTTTGGCGAGCCGGACTCTCCGTCAGAATTCGACTGCCCGAACACGGGAGGAACATGTCCGACAGGCTGCGTCGCACGCCTGGGGCATTGCTCCCCTTGTGACTCTTGTGCGTCTTGTGGCCAACCGTTCCGTCCCATGACCCCGCCTTTTCCGTGGAGCCTTCCCCCCCGCGTCGCGCTGCGGCAAGCCGCCGGGCTGCTGCTGCTCTTCTACGGCGCGGTCTACGGGGGCGGCCTCCTCATCCGGCTCACACCGCTGCGCCACGGCTCCCCGATGGTCTCTGCGCTTCTCCTTGGCCTCGTGATGCTGTTCGCGGTCCGATCCGTCGTCCGGCGCGACGTTGCGTGGCGCGGGTCCCTCGGCCTCGGATACCAGCCGGTCGGCGCCGTGGTGGGCTGGAGCCTACTCGGGTTCGTCGGGACCTACGTCATGAATATCGCGGTCAGCCTTGGCTATCTCGCAAGTCGCGGGAGCCTGGCGGCGCAGGCGGCGGAGCGGGTGCACTGGATGGGGGTCCTGGCAGACGTGCCGGCGGTGGCGATCCTGCCGCTGGCCGCCTTCGTCGCGGTGTGGGAAGAGATGGTCTTTCGCGGCTTCGTGCTCGGCCGATTGCGGGCCGCCCTGCCGGCGGCGGACACGCGGGGCGCGCGACTCCGGCGCGACGCCCTGGCCGTCCTGCTCTGCGCCCTCTGCTTCGGCGCCGGGCACGGATACCAAGGCGTGTTGGGTCTCCTGCAGACGACGACGGCGGGGGTCGCTCTCGGCGCCCTGGCCGTCTGGCGCCGGAGGATCTGGCCGGCCATCGGTGCCCACTTCGCCATCGATGCCTTCGGGCTGGTCGCACTGAAGGTGTTGAAACGGGCTCTGGACGCCGGAGCGACCCTCGCGCTCCTGCCCTGAGGACGCCGCAGCGGTTGCGCCGGACGGGAAAGAACCCGGCGGCCGATTTCGCTTTGCCAGACACCGCGACCCGGCTAGACTACCAAGCGCGGACAGCAGATTCGGGCGAATAGCTCAGGGGGAGAGCACCTGCCTTACAAGCAGGGGGTCGGTGGTTCGATACCACCTTCGCCCACCAGATAACCTGTGGGAAACAAAGGCTCTGACGGAGCAGTCGTCGGAGCCTTTGGCTTTCGAAGGGTGTGCAACCGGGAAGATAGGTAACCATTACTTCTAACATCTGCATCTGATCTTCAGCCATTTCAACTCCTGGTACCTCGCCAGATACGTGTTCGTCGTGCTGGCCGATGCGCGCGGGGCGATCTGCGATCAAATATCGCGTTAGCATCAGGGGGTAAGGCAATCAACAGGCTCCCCGCTGGTCTGTGCGCTGCAAACAGACTCGGGACACATTAGCTGGCTTGGCCTTGACGCTTACACCTGCTCGCCATAGAGTGCATCGAATCGCGCACTCGGAATCAGGTGCGATTCCGGGTTCGAGCCGTGACGTGAGTAGGGCACAACATTCCGGGGCAGTGCTCGGGCCGGACGAAATGTGGCGCAGTGTAGGTCCGCTTCGGGAGCGAGCCACCATGGGCATCACCCGCGAGAAACTCTATGAAGAGGTATGGGCCGAGCCGATGACGAAAGTCGCGGCTCGGTACAACGTCTCTTCGAGTTTCCTCGCTCGCGTCTGCAAGCGATTGACTGTGCCGCGCCCAGTACGCGGCTACTGGGCCAAGCTTGCAGTTGGCAAGGCGTCGCCGAAACCAGATCTGCCGGAGGCGGGTCCGGGCGATGAGCTCGAGTGGTCCCGGGACGGCGAGCCCAGGCGAGTTCCGTGCGCGTTGCCGAAACCGCCGGAGGAGGGCACACGGACTCCACGCGTCCGGAGGATGCGCCCCGCCGAACACGATCTCCTCATTGGGGCGCGCGAGCATTTCCAAGCGGCCAGGGCATCGGACAGTGGCTACCTACGCCCGACGAAGAGGCGCCTGGTCGATGTGTTTGCCACGAGGGGAACACTAGATCGCGCCCTCGACCTGGCGAATGCGCTATTCCTCACCCTGGAGGATCGTGGGCACCGAGTCACGTTGGCGCCGCTCGACCAACACCTTCAGCGACCGGTTGTCGACGAACGCAGCGAAGGCGGTCGCGAGCGAGACAACTACGGCAGGTGGGCGCCCGACCGTCCGACCGTCGTCTACATCGGGACGGTGGCCATCGGGCTGACCATTTTCGAGCTGAGCGCAGAGGTCGATGTTCGGTACGTCGACGGCAAGTACGTTCCCGTCGCTCAACATCCGGTGCCGAAGCGACGTGCGGCGTATGACTGGATTCACAAGCGCGACATGCCCAGCGGGAGACTGTGTCTACGCGCGTCGTCACCCTATGCGTATGCGCGGTGGGAGAAGCAGTGGCGCGACGCGAAGGGGGGCGATCTCAGCGCGAAGATCCCGCACATCGTTCGTGAACTGGAACCGGAGGCCGCGACGATTGCGCGGCTCGTCGCGGAGGGCGAGCGACAAGCAGAGATCCGGCGGCGGGAGTGGCAGGCGCAGCACGAGCGCTGGCAACGCGAAGAGGCGGAGCGACGCCGGGTCCAGAACATCAAGGAGAGCCGAGAGCAGCTATTCGGGCTCATCGAAGCGTGGGGCCTGGCAAAGCGAATCGAAGGGTTCTTCGAAGATGCCGAGCGGCGCGCCGCTGCACTCGGCGAACAGGACCGAGTGGCACTGCTCGACCGACTGCATCGGGCGCGTGCTCTCTTCGGGGGAGTCGACGCTCTGCAGCGCTTCCTCAACTGGAAGGCGCCGGAGGAGCGGTAGCCCGCCGAACACGCCCCTGCGAGAAGGAACACGCTCAAATGCACCTTGCGAGACAGAGCCGTGCGGTGATTACCAGGCGTATTCTCCGCAGAATGTGCGGCGTATATTGCCATTGCGGCGAATCCGGATTATAATCTCCGCAGATGGAGCGGCGAATGTACATCCATGAGCTTCAGGACTGGCCGAAGTTTCGCTGGGACAAGGACCGTCTGGCGGAGCCCTTGGCGTCCGTGCGCCACAGGCAGGGCCGGTTGATCGGCCGCATGGAAGCCCTCGGGTTTGACCTCCGCCAGGAAGCCGTTCTGCAAACGCTAACAAGCGACATCGTCAAGACCAGCGAGATCGAGGGAGAGAAGCTCGAGGCGGAGCAAGTGAGGTCTTCGATCGCCCGACGGCTCGGCATGGATGCGGGCGCGCTTAAACCCATCGACCGCGACGTCGAGGGAATCGTCGAGATGATGCTCGACGCCACCCGCCGTTACGCAGAGCCGCTCACCGGCGAACGCCTGTTCGCGTGGCATGCCGCGCTGTTCCCCACCGGGCGCAGCGGCATGAGGAAGATCAGAGTAGCGGCTTGGCGGGACGACGGCACGGGACCGATGGAAGTTGTCTCCGGGCCGATCGGCAGGGAACGGGTGCATTTCACGGCACCCCCAGCGGTGCGCGTCGAGCAGGAGATGGCCTCGTTTCTCGATTGGTTCAGCAGGCCTGCGGATACCGATGACGTGTTGAAGGCAGGGCTGAGCCATCTGTGGTTCGTGACGATTCATCCCTTCGACGACGGCAACGGGCGCATCGCGCGCGCGATCGCCGACATGGCGCTCGCCCGCTCAGAAGAGAGCCCTCAGCGCTTCTACAGCATGTCGACGCAGATCCGCCAGGAGCGTACAGCGTACTACGACATCCTTGAGCGCACACAGAAGGAGACGATGGATGTCACGCTGTGGATGGAGTGGTTTCTCGGCTGCCTCGGCCGCGCCATCGACGGTGCGCATGAAATTCTCCGCTCGGTCCTCGCCAAGGCTCACTTCTGGGAGAGCGTCCGCGGCGTCCCGCTCAACGAGCGCCAGACACTTGTACTGAATCGTCTGCTCGACGGGTTCGAGGGCAAGCTGACCACCTCCAAATACGCGAAGCTGGCGAAGTGCTCGCAGGACACCGCACTGCGCGACATTCTCGCTCTCGTGGAGCGCGGCATCCTTATCCGAGGGCCTGAAGGTGGCCGCAGCACGAGCTACGCATTGGCCGAGGCGCATCGGACGGGCGAGAGGCCGGCGCAGGGAACAAGACCTTGAGCAGCCGCGGGTCGGCATGTGAGGGAAACCGGGGCGGATTGAGAGGTTGGGACGCTCATGAAAAGGCTGTTTACCGAAAGACACGAGCAGGCGCTGCCGCGCGTCTCGGAAGCTCTGGACCAACTGCGTAGTGCTTTCCGGCAGGCGGCGAGGCCTGCCGACCGCCGCCTGCTCAAGTGCCGTGTGTAAGCGACGTCTCTGGCTTGCCACGACCAGAGCACATCGGGTGATGAACAGTGGCGCTACAAGCAGGGGGTCGGTGGTTCGATACCACCTTCGCCCACCACCATCCAAGATTGACACAGGCCCCGGCGGAAGCCCCGCAGGGGCCTGTGGTGTCTGGAGGCTTGCCGCATATGCACGCGCATCCATAGGTGCTGACCCGAAGGATGCCCGCGTCCGTGGGCTTCGGCGCGGAGGGGACGGGGGGTGGCGGAGTGGAATCCCCTCAGGATTTGAGTCAACAACAAGTTGTTTTAGAACCTATGGTCGAACGCCGCGCTCCCCCGCGAGAGCAAGTCCTCACACGAAATCTGTACTGGCCAGGTGGCCTTGCGTAATGGAAGGGGGCTATGGTGTTGTGGTTGTGGCAAGGAAAGCCTGTGGCGTGTGGGTCTGAACGACCGCAGCACCCCGCTCCCGTTGCTCGGCATCCAGGGTGACCAATTCGGCCGCAAACATCGCCGCGGCCGCGATAAAGACCGCATCGGCGCCTCGCAACTTGTGCCGGGCCGCGAGGGCCGCCGCTTGCTGGGCGACCTCTTCGTCGAGCGCCACCAGCAAGGTATTTGGGAGGGAGGCGATCGCGAGAGCGTACCGGTGCGCGACCTCGCGATCGCTGCCGGTTCGACTCAGCGCCGCGGCGACTTCCGGGAACACGAGCGTCGGGATAAAGAGGCGGGGCCGCGTCGCGCGCACCCACTGCAGAAATGCCGCACTCTCCGGGTGGCCCACTTCCCGGGCGCGGGCCCGACTGACAAAAACACTGGAGTCGATGGTGAGTAGCCGCATCTATCGTCGCATGTCCGCGAGTTCCGCGACGGCTGAGCGACGCTTGCTGACTGTCTCGGAGGCGAGTGTGGTCGCCAAGGCCTCCCAGGCGTCCCAGGCTTGGTCCTGCTGAGAAATTGGCAGGAGCCGTTCTCCGACATCCACGGGAACGATCAGGGCCTCCACCTCACCCCGTCGCGTCACGGCGTACGTGATGTGGCGGGCGCGGACGTCCTTCAGGATGGCCGAGGCATTGGTTTTGAGCGCCCGGATGCCGATGGACGCCCGTCCGGTGGGTACTTTCCCTCTGTGTTGTTTGGGTCGGGGCACTGATTTTCGCATTGTAGTCACCTCCGGACATTATGAAACCACATCCTCGGATCTCTGTCAAGCCAGGTTCGTCCGGGAGCTGACAGCCGTACCAACGATCAGAAGCGCACTTCGAGGTCTGGCATACTTGCGGCCTGTGGTTCCCGATTATTCGGTTGAAGCCCTTCGATATGGAGGCGACGTGCCGATTCCAACCGATCTCGCTTCGTTTCTCGAACTCGTCCGCCAGCACGGCGACGCGGCCTACACCATCGTGTTCAGCTATGCCGCCTCGCACAGCATGCTGTTCACGCTGTTCGCCGGCTATGCGGCGCACTCCGGTGCTCTGAGCCTGGGCACGCTGGTCGCGGTCTGCTGGATCGGCAGTTTCACCGGCGACGCCGTCCGCTTCTGGATCGGGCGACGGTTCGGCATGAGCCTGTTCGCACGCTTTCCCAGATTGGCGCGATCCGTCGATATCGTGGTGCGGCTGGCGGAACGTCATCAGGTGTGGATGATCCTGCTGCATCGGTATCCGCACGGCATCCGCGGCGTCGCCGGCTTCACCTACGGAATGTCGCCGATGCCGTGGTCGACCTTCCTGGCGCTCAACTTCGTCGCCGCCGGCCTGTGGGCATGCGCCGTTGTCTGGGCCGGATTCGCCTTCGGCCAGGTTTCCGAGAAGCTCATGAGCGACGCCTCGTCCGGCCTCGGCGTCGTGATGCTGATCGCATTCCTCTGCCTGTCGTGGGTGCTAAGCAAGAAGCTTGAGCGCGTCGCCGGGCGGAACTGATGGCGGAACGGACCGTCCGTCAGACGTCGCCGAAGCCGCCGCGGCGGTGGCCGCAGCGCTGCACCGCCGCGACCGTGGCCGGATCGACGAGCGCCGCGAGTTCGTCGCGGTAGCGGTAGTTCGGCGCCGATCCGGCGAATGCGTCCGCCGTCGCCGGGTGGGTGTAGATTTCGATCAGGCCCGGCGGAAACCGGTCGATCAGGCCGGCGAGGCGATCGGTCGCCATCCTAATACGTTGGCAATTTGTGCAAGTAAAGCGTGTTATACGCGACTTGGATTCGTATGCCGACTGGCGTCACTCTGTTAATCACCTCGCTCCCTGGCCTGGATGTTTTCGCTCGGAACACCGCGGGAGCTTGCGGATCGGTCCCGCGCTTGTCCCGATCCCCAGGTCACTCCCGAAGCTGGGGGCCGCTGGCTGGACACTGCCTTCGCTCACCCGAGTCATCAGAGCGGCTGGCGGAACAGCACCTCCTCAGGAGGTGGTGATCTAGAGCCCCACCGCAGCTCCCTGTGCTCTCGCCCCGATAGCCGCCGATCCGGCCTTTGTGTATTCTGCGCTGATAGACTCCCCTGTCTACTGTTAGCCACGCAGACTATGGTGTGAGTCCCAGGCCCAGCCTGAAGCGGGGGAGTCCGCGTGTCTGTGCAACGCACAGAGCCGTATGGCTTCGAGACGATGGCAGCGCGATTCGTGCGCGAGAATAATTGCGGACGACAGGCGTTGATGGGTGCGCCCTTGACAAGTCCGCTTTAATCCCTGAGCCTTCTCGCTGCGACAGGACGCAGCGGCCCGCGATCCGTCGTAGCAAGCGCGACAGCCGGCGTTCGAACCTGTGTCCCGCGATCGCTGGGGAGTACGGCGTCGACCCGTTCGACCGGGTCGCCCCTCGCCGCCACACTGGCGGGCCGGGCGGATCGGGAGCGGCCGGCCGCTGCCTGCTCGTCGGGCGGCGCGGCGTAGTGGAAGGGAGGAGGCGATCTCATGGAGCGGAAGAAGGCGGCCGAGTACGACCCGGAGCTGTTGAGACTGTTCGACCGGTATGTGCATGGCGGCATCAGCCGCCGCGAACTGCTGGACGGGGCGGCGCGATTCGCCGTGGCCGGGCTGACGGCGGCGGCGCTCGTGGAGAGCCTCAGCCCCAACTACGCCTGGGCCCAGCAGGTTCCCCGGGACGACCGGCGCATCCGAACCGAGGATTACACCTTTCCCTCTCCGCAGGGCTACGGGCGCATTCGTGCGTATCTCGTGCGGCCGGCGGAGGCGCGAGGCAAGTGGCCGGGAGTCCTGGTCGTGCACGAGAACCGCGGTCTCAATCCCTATATCGAGGACGTGACGCGACGCCTGGGGGTGGCCGGGTTCCTGGCCTTGGCGCCGGATGAGTTGACGCCGCTCGGCGGCTACCCCGGCAACGACGACAAGGGCCGAGAACTGCAGGCTACGCTGGACCCCCGGAAGATGATCGAGGACTTCGTCGCCGCCGCGGCGGCCCTGAAATCGCATCCGGAGTGCACCGGCAAGGTGGGCGTGATCGGCTTCTGCTATGGCGGCGGCGTGGCCAACGCACTGGCGGTTCGGCTCCCGGATCTGGCCGCCGCCGTGCCGTTCTACGGCATGCAGCCGGCCGTCGGGGATGTCGCCAAGATCAAGGCGCCCCTGCTGCTTCACTATGCGGAGGTCGACGAGCGGATCAACGCCGGATGGCCGGCGTACGAGGCCGCTCTCAAGGCGCACCGGGTCACGTACGCCGCGCACATCTACCCGGGGACGAATCACGGCTTCCACAACGACACGACCCCGCGCTACGACCAAGCCGCCGCCACCCTGGCCTGGGACCGGACCATCGAGTTCCTCAACACGGCGTTGAAATAGGTCGGCAGGTATACGAGGAATGGGGGATGCCATGACCGGCCCTCCCAGGTCGGTTGTGGGAATTCGGTTGACAGGGCCGGTGGGGTCTGGGATAGTTTACCCCGCTCGCCGCCATGTCAACGCGTTGGGGCGGCAGGGGTCAAGAGGGACCCGATAAGAGAAGGGTCCTTTTTTGTTTCCTTCATTAACCGTCAGAAACGAAGGGAGTGTCACAGTGCGCACCGTAGGGACCGTGAAGTGGTTCAACGACAGTAAGGGTTTCGGCTTCATCACACCGGACGGCGACCAGAAGGACTGTTTTGTTCATCACTCCGCGATTCAGGCCGAGGGGTTCAAGTCGCTGACGGAGGGGGACCGCGTGGAGTTCGACATCGTGCAGGGCCAGAAGGGCCCGGCGGCGGAGAACGTCAAAAAAATCGCTCGGTAGGGACGAAGAGCGCAAGGGAGACATCCGCCCTGGACGCCGGGTGTCTCTTCATTCATTCCGGCCTACCACGCGCACACCGGGATGAAACAAACCTGGGGAGTTCGTGCGCGCACAAGGGGCAACCCTAGGGGGAGCGATGTCGGTTCGGGTTTTCGTGGGTAACCTGGCATATGATGTGACGGAAGCCGAGTTGAAAGAGTTCTTTGCGCCCGCCGGAGCGCCGCTGTCGGTGCGGATGCCCACCGATCGGGAGACGGGCAAGCCCAGAGGGTTTGCCTTTGTCGAATTCAGCGAGGCTGCCCAGGCCGACGAGGCCGTCCGGCGCTTTCACCAGCAGGTGTTCAAGGGCAGGCCGCTGGTCGTCAACGAGGCGCGCCCTCGGGAGGAGGGGGCCGGCCCCCGGTCGAGTGGTCCTGGCCCGTTCGGGCGGTCGAGTGCGCCGAGTGGGCCGGGTGCGCCGGAAAGGTCGGGGCGGCCGGATCAGCCGACGCGGACATTCGGCCCGGACGCGCCGCGCCGCGGCACGCGCAAGCCAAGAGGCTACGGCTCGAAAGGAGAGCGGGCGCCCAAGGGGCCTCTCCGCGAGCGCACCGGGGGGCAGTTCTTCGCCGGAGCTGTGGACGACTCCCAGGGCGATCAGGGGGCGGACGATGTCGCCTTCTGGGCCCGCGCTGAGCTGGAGAACAAAGACGAGGAGTGACGCTCGCGCCCGGAATCTCGGGTCGTCGGACGGCGGGCTGCCGCACGGCGAACGTGAGGAGTCAGCTTCAGGAGTGAAGTGATGGCGAAGAACTCCAGGCCGAGCTTTCAAAAGCGGGCCAAGGAAAAAGCCCGACAGGAGCGACGGAAGGAAAAGGATGTGCGTCGACTCGAAACCAAAGAACGTCGGGCGACCATCTCCCCGATGACCGGCGAAGATCCGGATATCGCCGGAATCGTCCCCGGGCCGCAGCCGTTGCCGCCGCAGTTCGATCTGCCCCCAACGCGTCAAGAGCCGTAATCGGCCACATCACCCACATCGGACACCGCGCCATCGGCCACGTCGCCGATGGTCCGATGACAGGTCCTTCTGTTCCCGTCCCCCGCCCCCCCCTGCCGGCCGACTTGACATGCCAAACCGCCACAGCCACGGTACGATTGCCGCTGCACGCCGCGCCCATCGAGTGCCTCGCCCATCTGGGTGGGGCGCGCCCGGGGCAACGGCAGCTATTGTCTCGCCGTGTATTGTGCGGCCAGTCGCCGTATCTGCGCCAGGTGGTTCAGGTCGTGTCCGGCGAGTGTCTCCAGTTGCACGCGCAACGTCACGATGCCCCGTTCCGGGTGGAATCCGGTCCGACGGAATCCCCGCGGGGAGGCCCGGCGAAACAACCGGATTTGCGACCGCCGCAGGAGCCGAAATCGCTCGAACGTCTCGGCGATCGGTTCCTTCTCGGGCGCGCGCCCGGCAGCCCACTTCTCCTGGTCGAAGGGGGCAAGGGTGGGATGGTTCTCGAATGCGATCCAGCGCGCCCGGCAGGCCATGACCATCTCAGTGTCCGCCAGATGGCCGATGATCTCCTGGATGGACCACTTCCCCGGCGCCGGGCGCTTGGCCAGCTGCCGCGGGGCGAGCCCGCGAATCAGCGAAACGATCCTCGCCGGCGTGGCGGTTGCGACGGTGAGCGGATCCCGGTGCGCCAAGAATTTCGCGTAGGGGTTCACAGGCTCCCTCCTTTCGGCTCGGGAACGAAACGCTAGATCCGATTCTGAGACGGAACGCCGATGCCAAAGTATAACTGAACTGGAGAAATCTGGACACGTCGTTTCGGTACGGTTCCTGCGGCGAGAACCGCAAGCCATGCCCGTATGAGGGCCCACGCGTGTTGCGAGCGCGCTCGCGACACGCGGCTGCCGAAGCGGATCGTTCGGTCGCGACCGCCGGACGATACGGTGATTTTCCGTGGTAATACGGCGTGCGCTATGACACCCTTCGCGACGGAGGCTCCGAGTCGCGGCCATTCATCCAGGACCGACAATCGCTCCCGAGGTCGTCAGCAGGCATGTCCCTCACGACTACACCGCCGCAGCCGGGCTCTCAGTCCGCACGCCCCGAAGACGGGCCGCCTGGCCCACAGCCGCCGTTCCCGGTCGCCCTGCTCGCGTTCCTGGTGGTACTGTTCTTTCTGAACATCGTTTCCCGGTTGTCCGTAGGGCCACTCCTGCCCGTCATCGAGCGCGAATTCGGGTTACGGCATGGCGGGGCGGGGGCACTGTACTTCTTCCTGACCGTCGGGTCCTGTCTGGGTCTGTTTCTCTCGGGCCATGTGGCTTGCCGGCTCAGCCACCGTGCCACCATCGCCGTGTCGGGCATCACGCTCGGAGCGGCGCTGCTCGCAATTGCCTTCACTCCCTCCCTCTTCTGGATCCGCGCCGAGCTGTTGGTGCTCGGCATGGGCGCCGGCCTGTACCTCCCATCGGGCGTCGCCGTGCTGACGGAGAATACGCGGGAGGGCTCCTGGGGCACGGCGTTGGCGATCCACGAACTGGGGCCCAATCTCGGCTACATCTGCGCACCGCTCCTCGCCGAGTTTCTGCTGAGGTTCTTCGCGTGGCAGGGGGTCCTGGGTGCGATCGGCGCACCGGCCATTGTGCTCAGCGGGGTGTTTTTGATGTCCGGGCTGGGCGGGAGCTCCCGCGCGCATCGGCCGAGTGCGGCGATCATCGCACGGCTCCTCCGGCATCGATCGTTCTGGGGCGTGGCGAGCCTCTTCGCCGTCTCGATCGGGTTGGGGCTCGGGCTCTACACCATGATGCCGCTCTTCCTGGTGAGCGACGTGGGCATGGAACGCTTGCCGGCCAATCTGATCACCGGACTCTCGCGCATCTCGGGACTCTTCAGCGTGTTTCTGGCGGGCGCGCTGGCTGACCGGATCGGCCGGCCGCGCACGGTCCTGTTTTCTCTGGCAGCCGCAGGGATCTGCGCCGTGGTACTCGGGCTCGTGCGCGGCCCCTGGTTCACCCCGGCCTTGATCTTCCTCCAGTCGGCGTTTGCCGCCTCGTTCTATCCGGCGGGATTCTCCCTCCTGTCCTCGGTGTTTCCCCTTCCAATTCGAAACGTGGCCGTGTCGATGGTCCTGATGTTCGCCACACTGGTCGGCGCGGGCGCGGTGCCGCCCCTTATCGGTTTCCTGGCAGACACGGTCTCGTTCTCGTTCGCATTCAGCGCAGCCGGCGCCGCGACGCTCGCCTTCCTGGTGTTCCTCGGTTGCTTCCCGGCGCGCGGCGTCACGCCGTCGGATGGCGACGAGGGGACGCGCGCCGCTTCTCGCTGACGCCCGCCGCCCGCATCGCGGTGCGCCGCATCGACCGCGCTGCCGAGCCGGGAGCCACGTCCCCTTTCGCGCGGCCAACGTCGCGTGCGAGCGCCCGGATCGGGGCGTTTGCCGTTGACATGCCGCAGGCCCCTCGGTAGGCTCGCCTTCGGTGCGGGGCCACGCCAGGTCACACGCTCGCGGCCGCCGCAGCGGCAACGCCAGGCCGGCTCGGGTGCGTGGATGGGGACCGAAAGGAAACCTCGGAGGCGAGACGCGCCGCCGCGAAGTCCGTATCGTTGGGGAGGACAACCAGCGCATGGGCGACGACAGCCCGCATGGGCGACGCCGGGTGCGGTACCAGGGCACCCATCCTCGCCGGTACGCGGAGCGGTACAAGGAACTGGACCCCGAGCGCCACGCGCGGGAGCTTGAAAAGGTCCGCGCGCGAGGCGACACGCCCGCGGGGACGCATCGGCCCATCTGCGTGCGGGAGGTCTTGGAAGTCCTGGATCTCAGGCCCGGAGACGTCGGTGTGGATGCGACCCTGGGCTACGGCGGACACGCTCAGGAGATCCTGCCGCACATCCTGCCGGGCGGGCGGCTCTTCGCGATCGACGTGGACCCGCTGGAGTTGCCCCGGACCGAGGCGCGGTTGCGCGGGCTGGGTTTCTCCGAGGAGGTTCTGGTGGTCCGGCGCATGAACTTCGCCGGAATCTCCCGCGTGCTTCCCGAGGCCGGCGGTGGGTTGGATTTCGTGCTGGCGGATCTGGGCGTCTCGTCGATGCAGCTCGATAACCCCGCCCGAGGATTCACCTACAAGGCCGACGGCCCACTGGATCTCCGGCTCAACCCCAACCGGGGACGGCCCGCCGCGGCGCTGCTGTCCACTCTCAGCGAAGCGGCCCTGACGGACCTGCTGGTCGAACACGCGGACGAACCGCATGCGAACGCCATCGCCCGCGCCCTCCACGGCCAGCCCATCGCCACGACCACCCAGCTTGCCCACCTCGTCCGCCGCGCGCTACAGACGACGGTCCCCGAGGCCACCCGCCAGCAAGAGATACGAAAGGCTCTGCAGCGCACGCTTCAGGCGCTGCGCATCGCGGTGAATGACGAGTTTCGCGTCCTGGAGCAGTTCCTGGCGCTCTTGCCCGTGTGCCTGAAACCGGCCGGCCGCGTGGCGATATTGACTTTTCACTCCGGCGAGGACCGGCGCGTCAAGAAGGCGTTCCAGGCCGGGAACCGCGACGGGGTCTATGAGCGCATTGCCCGCGACCCGGTGCGCCCTTCGGCGGAAGAGCGCCGCGCCAATCCGCGCTCCTCCAGCGCGAAACTGCGGTGGGCGGTGAAGGCCGGGGCGTCGGACTGAACCGGCATCCGTGGCGCCGTCTTGCCGTCGCCACGCGTTCGGCCCCGAGCGTCAGCGGGAACGGGCGTGGTCTGTGTCGCCTGGCCGCGTTGGGCCTTCCCGCCTCTCCCCGTCGCCATGTCCGCTAGTATCCTGCAAATTCCTCACAGTGGACTCGCGCCGGATCGGCGCCCGCGTCGCTCAGGGCCTTGGTGACCCCCGCCACCAGCCCGGGCGGCCCCGCCAGGTAGAACATCGCGGTGGGGATCTCCGGAATGTAGCTGCGCAGAAAGTCCGCGCTGACCTTCCGTCGTTCTGCGTCCCACGGCTGCCCGGCCTCTACCTGGGTCATCGTCGGCACATAGGTGAGATTCGGGGTGGTCTGGGCGAGACGGACAAGCTCGTCATGGAAAGCCGCGCCTGCCGGCGTACGATTCGAGTAGATGAGGGTGATCCGATGCGGGAGGTGTCGGCTCGCAGCGTCGTGCACGATGCTGCGAAACGGGGTGATCCCAATTCCGCCCGCGATGAACACCACCGGGAGGGAGGCATCCGCAGAGAGGCCGAAGGTCCCCGCGGGCCCGGAAAGGTCCACCGGTGTCCCGAGCGGCACCTCGGCGAGGCTCCGCTTGAATGCGGTGCCGGTCATGCGTGTGGTGATCACGAGGCGCTTGGTGTCCTGGGGCGGGGAGGCAATGGAGAACACCCGGCGGTTGCCCTCCGCGTCGGTATGCGGGGGGTTGGGCAGAACCATGACCACATACTGGCCGGCCTTGAAATCAAAGCCGGCCGGCCGTTCCAGGGCGAATGCCACAGTGCCTTCGGCCACCTCGGTCCGATCGATAAGCGGCGTCATGATTCTCGGCATGATTGCCTCCGATGGCGACGGTGTCGCATGAAACCGCGGGTTCCTCGGTCCCAGTTGCCCGTTGAACATACCGGAAATCGCGCGGGTTCTCTAGTGTGCTTTTTTGCCGACCGGAAGGCGTGCCCATCCGCGAGAGGCAGAAGTGCTCCGTGGGCGCTGAGTGCGGGGCCGGAGAGGCAGGACGGGGTTCGCGCCGAGTCCTGCAGACACCGCGCCGAGCGACACAAGACCCCCTCCGCGCCGACCGACGGTCCCAGGGCATCTTGTTACGAAGCATGTCAGGCGTTTGTCAAGTTCGACGCTGGAGGGATCTCGAAGCCGTCCCGAAGGGGTGGGAGTCAATCCCGTCATGTCGAATAGGTCATTCTGGCCGGAAGTGGGAAACGATGGATTCTCGCCTGACGTCTACAGCGAAACGGAGGGCGCCGCCACGAAGCAGTTCCGCGAACGACATTGTCGTCTGACCTGCCGGCTGCTCCCGCAGCGGCCGCCCCCCGTCCCGCCGCATCACGACCCCGAGTGGACCGTTCTCCGCGTCCCCGTCCCTGCCTGCGCAGTGTGCCAGGCCGTTCCGGTTAGGCGATCGAGACTCGGATCTTGGCCTTTGTTAGGTTTCACTGGGTGCCCCACGGGTTAGTCGGAGTTCCCGCCTCGCAGGCTCTGGTCAATTGAGCGCGCCACTCGCTTCCCTCCCTGCTCGTCGTACAGCACTTCGACCTCTTGCCCCACGGCCGGGAAGCTCGTGAACTGCAGGGACGGCGCGAGCGTAAACTCCGTCCCGTTGTCGAGGGTCACGGTTCCAGCGGACAGATCAAGTTCCGTGATCCTGCCCGTGACCGACATCTCTGTCTGGTGATACCCCCCCTCCGGCATATTTCCGGGCTCGGCGGGTTGCGTCGCCGTCTGGGCGAACGCGGAGGTACCAACCAGGAGCAACGCCACCACAACCGCCAATCTCGAAGTCTTCATGTTCCCCTCCCTTTCTTTCTATCGTTTACCGACGTTCACCGATCGCTGCGTCGTCCTTCGCTGCCACTACCGGCCTCCGCACGCTCTGGAGAGTTGTTCTGGCGGAGGGCGAAACGGAAGGCGACTGGGGACGCGGGATCGGGTCCACTGGGTGTCGTGTATTGAAAGATGACTATAACACTCTCGTTTGTCAACCCAAAAGTTCCTGGGGAATTGGTGGAACCCGATCGACGAGCAAGCGAGTACTCCGGAACTGTGGCCAAGCCTCGTTGGTGTCTAACCGTCTAAAATCGTTACAAAATCCCCAACGAGCTCGGTTCACCGGATGCTGGCATCGTTGTTGCAAAATATTAGTTTGTGCGAGATTGTGTCATGATCCTGATAGAAGCGTAACCGTTTGGAATTATAGGCACCAGGAGCCATGATGTTGAAAAAACCTTGGGGGAATTGTACCGAGCGTTCTGCGAGCTTTCCCACAGGCCGCCCACACTTTTGCGCTCCTGTGGCTTTCTCCCGGTTCCCGCGCACTGGAACTCGTCTGGCGTATTTCAGTGCGGCCGCGATCCTGTCGCTCGCCGTCGGTTGCGCGCAGCTTCCGCCGAATGCTGCAAACCTGCAGACGGCCCCTACTGCCCGCCAAGACCTGATCGACCGGATTGTCACCAGCACGGTCAAGATTGCGGTCGAGCGGGATGCTCGCCTTGTGGCGTTCGCCTCTGGGGTCGTCATCGCCTCCAGGCCTGCCACCCAGAACGCCGAGGCGGTCTCCTATGTCTTGACGGCCGCACACGCGATTCCAGGAGGGGGTGGGGTCACGATCTTCGTGGGCTTTTGCGGACCGGATGCCGCGCACGGCAAACTTGCAGCGACGGTGATCAGCCAGGGAACGCGCGACACGCTGGATCTGGCCCTGCTCCGCGTTCCGGGCCTCGCCGCGGCCCCAGCCCTGCTCGCGACGGATGGTCGGATTCGCCTCGGGCAGCCGATCCTGGTGGTCGGGTTTCCCGAGGGACAGCGGCTTGGGATCTCCGGGGGGATCGTCAGTCAACTCCCGCTCTCGGAGATCGAGAACGGCATTCCGGCCGAGCGAGCGGAGCAGCGGATCGTGATCGATGCCGCCGCACCCCGGGGCGTCAGCGGCGGCGGGGTCTTTGACGTGGAGACGGGCCGTCTCGTCGGCATCGTTCAGGGCCACCAAACCGTCTCCGTTGCCGTGAAAGATCAGACGCAAAACTATGCACTCAAGTTTCCGGTCCCTGGCGCCACCTTCGTGGTTCCGGCCGGACAGATTCGACCGTTTCTCACGAGGCCGGAGGTGGCGACCGAGCTGTCCGGCGTCCTTCCCGTGAGCGCTCGCGCCGTTCCCGCCCTTCGGCAGTAACCTCGTACGTTGTGGCCCGCATAGACCTTCCGTCCTTCGGGTCGGCGACGGTACCCGGATCGATACGGAGCCATCCGTGGGAACCGCTTGACGCCGCGCCGCCCCCTGAATCCGTGAGGCCTAGATGATTCCCTGGGAATTCCTGGAGAGTGCGCCGGTGCCTGGGAACGGCGGCGAGCTCTGCCTGTACCGACGGGGCGAGGAGTTCTCGATCCGTGTGGGCAACCGGGAGTTGATGAACAGCCGCGCCCACGCATCGGAGGAGGTGCTGGCCGACCTGGCGTGTGCGCGCGTCGCCGGCCGTCCCCGCCCCCGGATCCTGATCGGTGGACTGGGCATGGGGTTCACCCTGGCCGCCGCGCTGCGCCGCCTCGGGCCCGACGGGCGCGTCCTCGTGGCCGAATTGGTGCCGGCGGTAGTGGCGTGGAACCGCGGGCCCCTGGCGCCTCTGGCTGGCCACCCATTGCTGGACACCCGGGTCACCGTGCGCGAGGTGGATGTCGCCCTGATCCTGCGTGTGGAACGCCAGGCCTTCGACGCGATTCTGCTGGATGTGGACAACGGCCCCGAGGGGTTGGCCAGAAAAGAGAACGACTGGCTCTACGCTCGGCCAGGGCTGGAGGCGGCCCACGCGGCGCTGCGTCCGGCGGGGGTGCTGGGCGTCTGGTCCTCCGGACCCCATCCGGTGTTTGTCCAGCGCTTGCGCCGGGCGGGGTTCACTGTGGACGAGGTCCGGGCGCCGGCGCACGACTCCCGCAAGGGACGGCGGCACACCATCTGGCTCGCCGGGCGTGCGTTCTGACGCGTCAACCAGGTGGGCGCGCCTTGCGTCCGGAAACCAACGCGCCGCATCGGCCGCCTTTCTGACCAGCGTGCAATCCTTTGGTAGGTTTCTTTCCCTTAGCGTGCTACCGTCCTCCTATGTCAACCGGAGAGGTTCCCGAGGAGGCCACGCCGGCTGCCCGGCGGCCTGCGCGTTCCCTGCGGTCCACCACGGATCTCGTCGTCGAGTTGCGGGTGCGGGCGACGGACCTCACCCTGGCCGCCATCGCGGTGGTGAACGGCGACGTCACGCAGTTCGTCTTTGCGATCGACGACGATCCCGTCAGCGATCTGAATGCCCTCATTCGCGGCGGCGGCCACCCCATCGGTATCGTGGGCGCCCGCCTCGGATGCGAGAGCATCGAATATCATCTCCAGCCCTTTGTCGAATACCAGAACAACCCGCAGGCGCTGGCATATCTGCAGACTCTTCGCGTCCCCTTCCTGACCCTCATAAGGACGCACGTCGACCGCATGCCCGACAATCCTCGCGTCAATTAGCGTCGGGCCGGGTCCGGCAGAAACCATACGCCAGCGCCCCAAACGTGAATCGATGGCCGGCAACAGGAGAGGAGACGCGTGATGGGAGACAAGGGCGGTAAGAAGGACAAGCAAAAGAGCCAGAAACAGATGACGCAACGACAAGACCAAAGAGTGAAAGAAAAGCGAGACAAGCAGCAGAAGAGTACCCCGTAATCGGACACAAGCGTTGCGTGCGACCCCATGCCGATTCCCGTCGCAGCTCGATTTCTGATGCCGACCTCCTATACTTTGGCAACGAGTTAGCGAGTCCGCTCGCACCGCACAGGCCTAGCGACAGGGCGCGGCGGGCGTCGTGTGATGGACCGGCCAGGCGAGAGACTACAGACAGATGGACGGCAAGACACGGGCTGACATCACTCCGGGAACCCGGGTGCAGGTTGTCCGGAAACAGGATCAGCGTTCAGGGGAGCTGACTGAAGGCATCGTGCACGAGATTCTTACCAAGTCGGCGACCCACCCTCACGGCATCAAGGTGCGTCTGGTCGACGGAGTTGTCGGCCGCGTGAAGACGATCCTCCCCGACCGCTAACAAATCCATACCGCGGAGCACGGCACCTGACGAATGCGATGTCAATTCATCGTCTCGCGCCGGATTCTTCCCGAGTAATAGCAAACCCCAAGAGGCGATCCCCTTGGGGTTTGTGGCAACGCCAAACTGCTCGGCCGGTTCCGACTAGCCGTGCGACACCGGCGCGAGCCTCGGAAAAACCCGAAACGCCCGACCCGAGAGGTCACTCTCGCCGTTGGGCGAGTCGCGGCGGTCGCGTCCACGATCCTGGTATTGCCGGGACTCGGACCACTGCCAACGGCCTCCCTGCCGTCGGTCCAGCACGACCTCGACCTCGTTCACCTTGGTCAGCGCTTGGGACAGCTGCCACCACAGATCGAACTGATCTCGTGCCACGACCACCAGCTTCCGCTCCCGTCCCTCCCGCGCCGAATCCGAGGGGTCGGCCGTGCGTGCGGGGGCCAAGCCGTCCAACCCCAATGCCGATAACGCAGATGGATGATCACTTTGCATGTTCGGTCTCCCGTGTTGGCGCCAACCGGGTTTCGGGTACGGTCGCTCTGACGACTCTCAGGCCACCCGCTGGGCTCTTGGCAGCCGTGAAGGTGTCTATTCGCCGAAACGATCCGCCGGGCAGAGCGGACCGCACCCTCTCAGGGAGGGGCATAGCGCACAATAGAAAGCATAGAGCGTGCCTACCTTACCACGAAATGAAGAGTCGGCAAGTGTCGAACGGCGACCCCTGTGAATACGATAGGTTCCGCTTCGGGAGGGAAACCAGGCCATCGCGTGCCAACGTGCCCCTGGGTCCGAAGGTGTAAGCTTTTTCGACGGCTAGGCCATCCGGGTCACGGGATGCCTCCTCGCGGCGTCTGGAGGGATGCCCCGTGGGTTCTATTTCCCCGCGCCATTCGCGCCGTGCGCACTCTGCCGCGGCGCTCCGGCGGTCGGACCCGGAACGAAGGCCGCGGGCTCCGAAGGTGTGATTTGACGAGGTCGAACGGACCTGTTACCTTCGTACCGAAAATAGGAGGGGTGCGGAAGGCGTACCAACACACACCTATTGACTGCGGAGGAGGTTTCCGGTGGCCACCATCAAGCAGGTTCAAGTTGAGGCGCATCTGGGCGATCGGTTCAAGATCGAGAGCAAGATCGGGAACCATACCCTCGTCGTGGACCAGCCGAAGACGGGTGGCGGCGAGGACGCGGGACCGACGCCGCTCGAGTACTTTTTCCTCTCGCTGGCGGGATGTATCGGCACCATCGCGCGGATCGCGGCCAAGCAGAAGCGGATCAACCTCCGGTCGATGGACGTGAAGGTCGCCGGAGAGCTGAACGTCGAGGGCCTGATGGGGCGCAATCCGGGTCAACCCTCCGGCTTTGGCGGCATCACCGTGACGGTGAAGATGGACGCCGACATGACGAAGGAGGAGAAGGAAGCCTTCCTCCACGAGGTCGACCTGCGCTGTCCCGTCTCCGACAACATCCACAACGCCACCCCGATGACGTTTGTGGTGGAATAGTCGAAGCCGCGCGGGGAGAACCGCAACGGAGGTGAGCGGCCAGCAACGGAAACCGGGGTGGTGCGATGCGGGCGGATCCGGAAGAAGAGACCGACACCAGTTGCGACACGCTGGTCATTCTGGGGAAAGAGACCCGAGACGGCCACACGCTGTTCGCGAAGAACAGCGACCGGCCGCCAACCGAGTGCCAGCCGCTGTTCCAGGCGCCCCGCCGGCGCCATCCGGTGCGGGCCACGGTCCGCTGCCAGTACCTGGAGATCCCGCAGGCAGAGGAGACGCTCGCCGTTGTCGGGAGCCGCCCCTGGTGGCTCTGGGGCTTCGAGCACGGAGTCAACGAGTGCCGGGTGGCCATCGGCAACGAGGCGCTGCATGCGCGGGAAGCGCCGGGCCCGGAGGGCCTCCTGGGCATGGATCTGGTCCGGCTGGGGCTGGAACGGGGGCGGACGGCGCACGAGGCATTGCAGGTGATCACCGGCCTCCTGGCGCAGCACGGCCAGGGCGGGAGCGCCAGCGTCGATGGCGACCGGCGGTATCACAACGGCTTCATCATCGCCGATCCGGCGGAGGCCTGGACCCTGGAGACTTGCGGCCGGCACTGGGCCGCCAAACGGGTGCGCGGTCGCGGGGCCATCTCCAACCTCTACACGATCGGGGACGACTGGGACGCAATCTCCGAAGGCGTCGAGGCGCTGGCGGCAGGCCCCGAGCGGGTGGCGGCCGACGAGGTCCGGCCGGATTTTCGGCGAACCGTCGAGAATCCGGACCTGCGTTATCGAGCCGAGGCGCGGCTTCGCGCAAGCTGTCGGTTCCTCGCCGAGGAGGGGCAGCCCGGCGTGTCCTCTCTGATGCGCCACCTGCGCGATCACCATGACGGAGGGACGGTCCACGTCCCCGGCCGGCGGGATGGGGATCCATTGGGCTGGTCGGTCTGCATGCATCCGAATCCCGGGGTCTCTGCGACGGCCGCGAGTCTGATCGCCGAGCTGCCCGAAGACCCCGCGGTCCCCATGACGTTGTGGTGCAGCATGGGCACGCCCTGCACCGGGGCGTTCATTCCGCTGCCGTTCGGGGAGCCCCTTCCGGATCTTCTAACACACGGGATGGGCTGTGCCGGGCACGATTCGCTCTGGTGGATGATGAAGGCGCTCGGCGACGTCGTGATGGCGGACCCCGTGCGTCTCACGCCGGTTGTGCAAGCCCATTGGCAGGCGTGGGAGGCAGAGCTCCTGGCCGACTGGGTGCGAGATCGCGGGGGCATCGGGCGGCACGTCCGCGAGCGGGTCGAGGACCTGGTCCGCCGTCGGAAGGCGCTCGATGCCACGCTCCATCGGGTCGCCTGAGACCCCCGACCCGGTGGGCGCCCTGCGGCGTGTCCACAGCATATCCCCAAGAAAGAGCTGGAGCCGCCCACGGTTTTCCACAGGTGACCGGGCGGTCCTCCACAGCCTGCGGGGGTGTCATCCACAGGTTGTGCACCGTCCATATCGGACTTGTCCCCAAGAACGGCCTGGGGTATGGTGTCGTCTGGGGATTACCCGGCACGCCGCACAGTGCGTTTACGGGGGGATACACCCGGAGGAGTGGGCGATGGGACTTCTCGGCAAGCTAGGCTCGCTGTTCGGCGGACAGGGCGGCACGGGTGACGACGCTATCCACATCTACGTGGAGTGCGAGCGGTGCAAGGCCAGGGTCCACGTCCGGTTGGACCGGCGCCATGACATCAGCGTGCGGGAGGACGGAGGCTACTACGTCCGCAAGGAGGTCATGGACAGCAAGTGCTTTCGGCTGATGGCGGCCGAGATCACCTTCGACAGCGCGTACCGGATCCAGAGCCAAGAGTGCCAGGGCGGTCGGTTTCTCTCTCCGGCGGAGTACGAAACCGCTTCCTCGTGAGCCGTTCCACCCCACCGTGCGGCAGCACGTGCCGTCTCTTCTATTTCGCGGCCAGCACTTCCGGATTCAACAGCGACGCGGGCCGCTCGCCGCGCAGGGCCTCCACGATCGTCCGCGCGGCTCGCCGACGCAACTCGGGCTCCGCCTCCTCCGAGTACCAGGCGGCGTGCGGGGTCACGAGTACGCGGGGGAGGTTCCGGAGGGGGTGGCCCATCGGCAGCGGCTCCGGCTCCGTCACATCCAGGGCCGCACCGGCGATCCAGCGCTCCTCCAGGGCGCGCACCAGATCATCGGTGACAATCAGGCCGCCCCGCGCCGTGTTGACGATCAGCGCCGTGGGCTTCATCTGCCGGAGGGTCTTCTGGCAGATGATCCCGCGCGTCTCCGCGCTCAAGAGGGCATGAATCGTCACGATATCGGAGGTGCGGAGCAGGCTGTCCAAGCTGACCGGCTCCACGCCGACGGCCGCGAACGCCGCCGAGGGGGTGTACGGGTCGTAGCCGACGAGCTTCAGGCCGAACCCTCGCGCGCGCGCGGCAACGGCCTGCCCCATCCGTCCCATCCCCAGGATGCCCAGCGTCTTCCCCTCGAGGCGATAGACCGGCTTGAGAGGACGCCCCCAGCCCTCTGTGCGCACCTGCTGGTCCAGTTCGGCGGTTCGCCGCCACCAGGTCAGGAGCAGCGCCATGGTATGCTCCGCCAGGTCGCTGATGCAGTAATCCGGCACGTTGGCCACCATGACCTTCCGTTCGGTGGCGGCCGGCACATCCAGCGAATCGTACCCCACGCCGGTCCGGACGACGATCTTCAGCTTCGGCATACCCGCCAGGGCCACTTTTCCAATCTTCGCGTAGGTCACAAGAAGCGCGTCGGCATCGCGGCACGCGGCAGCCACCTCGGCCTCGGAGGTCACGTTGAGGGGGCGCAGGGTTGCCCCAATGGCGTCCAGTTCGGCCTGCTCGTGACGGAAATCGGTATGATGGGGATCGGTGTGAATGACGAGGAATCCCATGCGGCACCTCCGATGGATTGCGATGGTCGGATCGACGGCCGGAGGCAGAGTAATACGGCCTGCGACGGCGCCACGCAAGAAAAAAGTCGGAATTGGCTGGCCGGGCAAAGGATTCCGCTTGTCTGGCCCATACCCTTGCGATAGAAAGAGCCGACCGGCGGGAGCGCAGGCAATCGGCGGATTCGCCAATGGGTTCGCGAGGCCATTTCGAGGTCGGAACCCCGGGGTCGCCTGTTCGACGGATTGAACCCTTCGACACAACGGAAGGAGCGGGAGTGCCATGGAGTCTCAAGGGAAAGTCCTGCTGGAGCGACTACGGTCGGAGGTGTTGGTCCTGGACGGGGCCATGGGGACGATGCTCTTCGCGGCCGGGCTGACGCCCGGGGCGTGCCCGGAACTCTGGAACGCCGAGCGGCCGGAAGTGCTCCAGGGTGTTCACCGGGCCTATTTCGAAGCGGGGAGCGACCTGGTGGAGACCAACACCTTCGGCGGCACCCGCCTCAAGCTGAAGGCCTACGGCCTCGAGGATGGGTGCCGAGAACTCAACGAGAAGGGGGCCAAGCTGGCGCGGTCCGTCTGCCCGCCGGGTCGCTTCGTGGCCGGGTCCATCGGGCCCACTGGCCACCTGCCAGACACCTTCGAGCCGTTAGGGGACACGCCGGCGGAGCTCTTCTACGAGAGCTTCCGGGAGCAAGCGTTGGCGCTGGCCGACGGCGGAGTGGATCTGTTCGCCATCGAGACCATGATGATTCCGGACGAGGCGGTGCTGGCCATCAAGGCCGCCAAAGAGGCCACCGGTTTGCCGGTGCTGTGCAGCATGACGTTCCAGTACAACGCCGCCAAGGGCGTCGATCGGACGATGTGGGGGACAAGCCCGGCAGACGCGGCAGCCGCACTCGCGGCCGCCGGCGCCGACGTCGTCGCCTGTAACTGCGGCGACGGCGGGCCGGGCCGGGTACCGGCCATCTTGGCCGAGATGCGGACGGCGACGCCGGCGTTCCTCGCCGCGTATCCCAATGCGGGGATTCCGAAGGTGGTGGGCGACAAGACGATCTACGATCTGACTCCCGAGGCCATGGCCGGCGCGTTCCCGGCGATTGTCGCCGCCGGGGCCCGGATCGTCGGCGCCTGCTGCGGCAGCACGCCGGCCCACATCAAGGCCATTGCGGAGGTCGTCCGCGGGCTGCGGCGCAATTAGTCGATTGGTCAAGATGTCGACTGGTCGACGAGTCGTGCGGCCGGGGCTTTTTCGAATCGACCAATCGACCAATCGACCGGTTGCCAACCGGTCAAGCGCGGGCGGGCTCGGTGCCGCCGAGGGGCAGGTCCAGGATGATCCGGCCGAGCTCCGGGATCGGGATACGGCCCTTCATCCCGATGATCTCGATCCCGAAAAGACGGCCGTTCTCGTCCACGTCCACCAGCATCCCCTCTTCGACCTTCCGGGTGCGGGCGACGCTCCCATCCTGGAACTTGATGTACAAGGCATCGGCTTTTTGGTCGTAGCTGATCCTCATGAGGGCACGTCCTGCCAATAGGCGGTGAGGATCTGTGTCTGGACGAGATCGCGGGTGAAGATGACGGTGAGGGTGCGCGCCTCCAATCGCTTCTTCGCGTGCCAGCACTTCTCGAGCCAGGGACCCAGGTGATCCGGCGCCTCGAGGGCCGCCCGGACCTCGGCCTCGCCGACCCCGCGCTCCAGCATTCGCGCCAGTGCGTTATTCGTGAACTCCAGCTTCATGGGGCACCCGACAGCGTCTCGCCGCGCGCCAGCCAGGCCGGGGAGCATTCCCCGGAGCGACCGCAGTGTACCACGTCCTGGGGGTCGCAGGCCACCTTTGCAGGACTTCCTTAGCATGGTATAAGAAAAACGCCTACGGCTCCAGCGATCCCAGGAAGCGCGCCCACACCTCAAAGTACGCGCTTCCCCCCACCACGAAGGTGTCGTTGTGGTGGGCACCGCGGATGACGTGGAGGCGCTTGGGCTCGTTGGCTGCGGCGTAGAGCCGGTGGGCCTGCTCGAGCGGCACCACCTCGTCGGAGTCGCCGTGCAAGATGAGGAGCGGGACGCGGATTTCCGACATCTTGCGCAGCGAGTCGTATTTGGTGCGCAGGCAACACAGGGGCACATACGGATAGTGCACCCGGGCGATGTCCTTGAGCGTGGTGAAGGTCGTCTCCAGGATCAGGCCGGCGGGGGGATCTTTGCGCGCCAACTCGACGGCGATGGCAGCCCCGAGGGAGCGGCCGAAGTAGACCAAACGGGTGCCGGCGACATCGGCCCGAGAGCGGAGATAGGCGACGGCGCCCGCGCCGTCCCGGTAGGTCGCCTCTTCGGAGAGATCGAAGCGGCCCCCGTCGCTTCTCCCGTACCCGCGATAGTCGAAGATGAAAACGTTGGCCCGGAGCAGGCGGTGCAGGTAGCCGAGATTGTGCACGCGGTCGCCGATGTTCCCGGCATTGCCGTGAAACCAGAGCAGCGTCGTGCGCGCTCCGGGCGCGGGGACCATCCAGCCGTGCAGCCTGACGCCGTCGGATGCCGGAAACCAGACCTCCTCGTACGCCAGGCCGTCGGCCTGCGGTGTGGCTTCCAGGGTCCGCTCGGGAAAATAGAGCAAGTATTTCTCCAACCCCAGGATCATGACGGTCCCCAGGATCCCCGCTACGCCAACGATCACGAGCAGGGGTACACGCCAGAGCATTGTTCGAATCGGTGGAATCATACGTTCCGCGAGCATGCCAGAGACAGCGCCGAACGGCAAGGAAGAAGCGCCTGATCGTTTTGGGGGGGCAGATACGCAACTATGGCCAAACGTTCTGACGAGACGCCACCACCCTGTCGGCTCGCCTTCGCCGAGCTGGTCAGGCGGCCCGACGCGGCCATTGACCTGGCAGAGGCCACGCTTCTCATCGCCAAGGAAGAATACCCCGACCTGGACGTCACGGAGTACCTGGCCCGGCTGGACCGGATGGGGGCCGCGGTGCAGGCGTCGGCAGGCGGCCGCCACGATCCGCATCGGCTGATCGCTGCCCTGGGCGAGTATCTGTTCGGGCAGCTGGGCTTTCGGGGAAACGCCGACCACTACTACGATCCGCGTAACAGCTTCCTGAACGAGGTGCTGGACCGGCGCATAGGTATCCCCATTACCCTCTCCGCCGTCTACCTGGAAGTGGGCCGCCGGATCGGCCTCAGCGTGCAGGGTGTGGGGATGCCCGGCCATTTCCTGGTCAAATACGTGGGGCCGGACGAGGAGCTCGTCATCGACCCGTTCGGCGGCGGCGGGATCCTCTCGGCTGCCGACTGCCAGCAGATCCTGGATCGGATCTTCGACGGCAAGCTCTGTTTCGAGCCGCAGATGCTGACCGCGGTCGGAACGCGGCAGATCCTGGCGCGGATGCTCACCAATCTGAAGGCGATCTATTTCAACAATCAGGAGTACGGCAAGGCGCTGTCGATCGCGGACCGCCTTGTGATCCTGCACCCGAATGCGGCCGGCGAGATCCGAGACCGCGGCCTGCTCTCGTTCCAGGTCAAGCGCTACGCCGAGGCGAGCGCCGATCTGGAGCGGTACCTGCGATTGGCCCCCCAGGCAGAGGACAGCGAGGTGATCCGGGAGCACCTGCGCACGCTGCGCCAGCGGGTCGTCGCGTGGAATTAGGGGCCGCTACGAAATCCCTTGTCCATCCGGGCACTCGTTTTGTCCAAATCGCACGAATCGGAGGTTGTGGGTGAAGATCTACACGAGGACAGGGGATGCGGGCGAGACGGGGCTGCTCGGCGGGGCGCGGGTCCGCAAGAGCGCCTTGCGGGTGGAGGCGTATGGGGAGATCGACGAGTTGAACGCGTGCCTGGGTCTCGCCGCCGTCTGCCTCGGTGATACCGGCACCGCCGACCTCGTGACCCGAATCCAGCGGGATCTGTTCGCCTTGAGCGCCCGAATTGCCGATGTCCGTGCCGGTGGGGCGGCCACCCCCGACAAGACGACCTTTCCGGAGGAGCAGGTGACCGCACTGGAGGCGGCCATCGATGCGGCCGAAGAGGCGCTTCCGGCCCTGAAGACGTTCCTCCTTCCCGGAGGGGGCGAGGCGGGGGCACGGCTGCATCTAGCCAGGACGGTGTGCCGACGGGCGGAACGCCGGCTGGTCGCACTGGCGGCGCAAGAGGAGGTGCCGTCGGTCTTCCTGGCGTATCTCAACCGCCTTTCCGACCTCCTTTTCGTCCTGGCGCGGTCGGCCAACGCCCGCGCGGGCATCCCGGAGGTCGCGTGGTGATTATCGGTTTCAGATCGGCCGCCGCCGGCCCGCGCTGAGGAGGCGACATGGGAATCCTGCAAGATCGGGTGGCGCTGGTCACGGGATCCAGCCGGGGGATCGGCAAGGCGATCGCACGGGCGCTGGCCCGGGAGGGCGCCAAGGTCGCCCTCTGCTCCCGGAACGCGGACGCGGTCCGCATGGCGGGCGATGAGATCTCGCCGGGGGACGGCCGCGCGCTGGGGTTCCGGGCGGACGTGACGAATGCCGCCGACGTCCGCAACCTGGTCCAAGTGATCGTGGCGCGCTGGGGCCGGATTCATATCCTGGTGAACAACGCCGGGATCAACGCGCGGATCCCGATCGCATCGGACGATGATACCGGCTGGCGCGCGGTGCTCGACTCCACGGTGCTCGGAGCCTACTACGTGACGCGCGAGGTCTTGCGACACATGCCGGAGCGCAACTCACCCGACGCCTCGAGCCCCGGCGGACGGATCATCAATCTCTCCTCGATCCTGGGCCGGTTTGGCGCGCCGGGCTACACGGCCTACTGCACCGCCAAGCACGGGATCATCGGCTTCACCCGGGCCCTGGCGCTGGAGGTCGCCGACCGCGGCATCACGGTCAACGCCATCTGCCCGGGATGGGTCGAGACCGACATGGCCGACCGCGGGATGCGGGAAACCGCCGCCGTGATGGGAATGACCAAGGAAGAGTTCCGCCGGCAGGCGCTGGACGCGGTACCCATCAAGCGCATCCTCGACCCCCAGGAGATCGCCGACCTGGTGGTGTACCTGGCCTCGGATGCCGCGTCCGGGATGATCGGACAGGCGATCAACCTGGACGGCGGGCAGGTGATGTCGTGACGGAAGAGCCGACTGCTGAGAGCCGAGGAGCCAAGAGCCGAGAGACGAGCGCAGAGGGAAACCTCGGTCATCCCGAGTGCATGTGCGAACGAGGAGCGAGAGGCGGGGGCGGTGTTCGCCGAGCGGGCTGGTGTCGAGGTGCCGACGCACTTTGGCGACCCGTTGGGAGAGTACCGCGCCGTCCGGAGCGGTGCCGGCCTGGTGGATTTCTCGTTTCGCGGCCTGCTGCAGCTCACCGGCGGAGAGCGGCTTCGCTGGCTGAACGGACAGATCACCAACGAGGTCAAGACCTTGCCGAGCGGTGCGGGGTGCCTGGCGGCGGCGCTCACCGTCAAGGGGCGCCTCCTGGCCGAGTTGGCCGTGTACGGGCTGACGGACGCGGTATGGATCGATCTCCACCGGGACCGCCTCGAGGCGGTGCAGAATGCCTTCGATCGACACATCATCGCCGATGACGTCCAGGTGGCCGACCTGAGCGCCCGCTTCACTCATCTCATGGTCGCAGGCCCGGCGGCGACGCGCGCGCTGACCGCGGCGCTCGGGCAGGAGATCGGTGACCTTGCCCCCTGGCACCACCGTGAAGTTCGGCTCGGCGAGGTCCCGGTCCGGGTCAGCGCCAGCCGGTGGCTCCGGCTTCCCGGCTTCGACCTGTTGATTCCCGCAGACGCGGCAGGGGCGGCCTGGGGACAGATCCTCCGGGACGGGTCCGCCGCCGGGCTCCGGCCGGTCGGGACCGCGGCACTGGAGTGGTTGCGCGTGGAAGCGGCCTGGCCCTGGTTCGGCGTGGACTACGACGACAACAGCCTCCTGATGGAATCGTTGACGGCGGATCACGTGAGCTTCACCAAGGGCTGTTACGTCGGCCAAGAGGTGGTCATCCGCGCCGAGCACCAGGGACACCTGAACAAGCGGTTGTGCGGCCTGTTGGTCACGGGGGAAACGGTTCCGGCACCGGGCATGCCGGTCGTCCTGGGGGATCGTACGGTCGGGCGCGTGACCAGCGCCGTGCGGTCTCCCGTCCTGGGCCGTGTGATCGCCCTCGCCCACCTCCGGCGGGAATGTTGGGAGCCCGGCACACCACTTTGCATCGGCGCGGGCCCCGACGCGTTTTCCGGCGAGACGGCCGCCCTGCCCTTCCTCACCGAGTGACGAATCCCCTTGTCCGGCACGGTCGGTCGTGATATCCACGAAAACCGATTGTCAAATCGCCAACGCGCCCAATCGCCGTCCGGTTGGTGAATCGATGCCGGGAGCACGGAAACCCAGAGCCAAGTTACCCGCCGGTGAGCCGGCGCGGCAGCCTGCGGCCTCGCACGAGGAGGCGGTTTCGACGATCGTGCGCCACCTGCGGGCGGAGCGAGAAGCCATCCAACGCGCCTGGGTGTCGGAGATGGCGCGGCGCGGTTTCGGGAAGCTCCTCTCGCCGGCCGAGGCCGAATCCGAGTCCGCCAAGGTCTACGACGCCCTGGTCGAGTGTCTCGAGACGGGGCGCTACCACAGCGCCCAGGCGTATGCCCAGGACATGGCCGAACGGGACGTCTTCCGGGGCATCGGGGCCACGCAGGTCATGGGGCGACTCCTCGTGCTGCGGGACGTGTGCGGGCGCGCGCTGAGCCGCCGGTATCTCCAGGATTGCGGCGAGGCGGCGGCAGGCCTGGACCTGTACGAACCCGTCGTGAACCGGATACTGACGATCGTGGCCATGGCATTTCTCCAGGAACGCGAGCGGGCGGTGGGTCGCAGCCGCGCGCAGCTCGAGGCGTTGGTCGAGGCCGGCAAAGCCCTGAGCGCGGAGCGCTCGCTGGCCGCCGTCCTGCAGCGGATCGTCGAGGTCGCCTGCCGGCTCCTCGGGGCACGGTACGGGGCGCTCGGCACGCTAGATCCGTCGGGTGCGGTGGAGCAGTTCGTGACGACGGGCCTCACCGAGGCGCAGCGGGAGGCCATCGGGCCGCCGCCGCAGGGAGCGGGGATCCTCGGCGTCGCCGTCCGGGAGCGGCGACCGCTCCGGCTGCGCGACCTCACGGCGGATCCGCGGGCCCACGGGTTCCCGCGGCACCACCCGATGATGCGATCGTTTCTAGGGGTTCCCATCATCTCGCGAGGGCGGGTGTTCGGCCATCTCTATCTGACCGAGAAGCAGGGGGCGGAGGAGTTCAGCAAAGAGGACGAGCAGCTCGCGGTGACCCTCGCCGGGCAGGCCGCCGTGGCCATCGAGAACGCCAGCCTGTACGAACAACTGACCCGCTCCTTCGAAGAATTGCAGCAGTCGCAGGATCTGCTGGTCCGGCAGGAGAAGCTGGCCTCGCTCGGCCGGTTGGCCGCCGGCGTGGCCCACGAGCTGAACAATCCCCTGTCCGCGGTGGCGGGCTTCGCGGAAGCGCTGCAGCGCCATGTCAGCGAGGGGGCGTGCGGAGACGATCGGCGGTTCGGCGACTGTCGCGAGTATCTCGGAATGATCCAGAGCGAAGTCGGCCGCGCGGCGGCGATCGTCCGGCGCCTCTTGGATTTCGCCCGGCAGCGAGAGCCCGCGTTCGGCCCCGTGGACGTGGGACAGGTCATGCGCGAGGCGGTCGCCTTCGTGGAGCGGCAAGCGCGCCTGGCCAACCGGCAGATCCGGATGGAGCCCATCGGCGACGGCGCCATCGTGCGCGGGGACTCGCAGATGCTCCACCAAGTCTTGCTGAACCTCCTCACCAACGCCCTCGATGCGGTCGAGGGGGGCGGCGAAATCACGGTCACCGCGCGGCGCGCCCCGACGGGGGGACAACCCGGCGATCAGGCGAGAGTCAACCGGGAACCAGGCACCGGCATCGAGGCGATTTCCCTGATCCCCCAATCACCAATCCCCCGATCTCCGCCCTCGACTGGGTCGAGATCGTCGTGGCGGACACCGGCGCCGGCATCGCCGCCGCGCATCTCTCCAAGATCTTTGACCCCTTCTTCACCACCAAAGAGGTCGGGAAGGGAACGGGCCTGGGGCTGGCCATTTGCCAGAGCATCGTGGAGCAGCACGGCGGCCGAATCGAGGTTGTCAGCCGAGGCCCCGGACAGGGGACGACGGTGAGCATCCGGCTGCCGCTGGCGGCATGACAGGCAACTGGGTCATTGGGCAACTTCGCGATTTGGGAAGCGAGCCCTCGTGATTGCCTGATCGCCTGCCAAATCGCCGTCTCCGTCAACCCTTCGGACCGCAGCGTCACCAAGGAACCACCATGGACCAGGACAGCCAACCTGCAGATCGGATCCGCGTGCTCGTCGTGGACGACGAACGGCCCCTCCGTTTCCTGATGGAGAAGGAACTGCCGCGGGCGGGGTTCCGAGTGACCTGCGCGGACAGCGGCGAGGACGCCCTGGAACGCGTGCGGGCGCAGGAGTTCGACGTCATCTTGATGGATCTCAAGATGCCCGGGATCGGCGGGATGGAGGCGCTACGCCGCATCCGGGAGACAGGAACCGCGGCCGAGGTGGTGGTGCTGACCGGTCATCCGGACGTGGCAACGGCCATCGAGGCCATGAAGCTCGGCGCCCACGACTATCTTGCGAAGCCGTTCAAGCTGGCCGAGGTGGAGCTCGTGCTCCGTCGCGCGGCGGAGCGGCGCCGGATCACGCAAGAGAACACGGCCCTGCGCCGCATGGTGTCCCAACACCGTGCGTCGGCGCTTGTCCTGGGCCAGAGCCCGGCGATGGCTGCCGTGCTCGCGGTCGTCGAGCGGATCGCCGCTGCCGACGCCAACGTCCTCATCGAGGGCGAGAGTGGGACCGGCAAAGGGCTGGTGGCGCAGACCATCCACCAACAGAGCCCGCGGTCCCGCGGGCCGTTCCTTGCCGTCAACTGCAGCGGCTTTCAGGATCAGCTTCTGGAGAGCGAGCTCTTCGGCCACGAGAAGGGCGCTTTCACGGGGGCGGTGGCGCTGAAGCAGGGGCTCTTCGAGGTGGCCGACCGGGGGACGCTGTTTCTGGACGAAGTGGCCGAGATGACGCCGGCGATGCAGGCCAAGCTCCTTCAGGTGTTGGACTCCCGGGAGTTCCGGCGGGTGGGCGGCACGCGCCTGCACCGTGCGGACGTTCGCATCGTGGCGGCCACCAACAAGCGAATGCAAGAGGAGGTGGCCGCGGGTCGGTTCCGCGAGGATCTCTATTACCGGCTGAACGTGGTCGGCATCCTCGTGCCGCCTCTGCGGGAGCGGCGCGAGGACATCCCGATCCTGGCTGCGCACTTCCTGGCCCGATCGTTGGGGAGCGGACGACCGCGGAAGACCATCTCGCTGGAGGCCCTGCGGTTGCTCGGGGAGTACTCCTGGCCCGGGAATGTCCGGGAACTGTCGAACCTCATGGAGCGCTTGGTGATCCTGGCCCCCGGCGAGGTCATCGAGCCGGATGCCTTGCCCCCCACGATGTTGACCCCCCGCGTCTCGTTGCCCACCGCCCCGCCGGGCTCCGTGTTGCTGTCGGAGATGGAGCGGGCGCACATCGCACGGGTCCTGCAGGATACCGGCGGAAAGAAGCTGCAGACGGCCCGCCTGCTCGGCATCGACATCAAGACCCTCAACAAGAAGCTGCGCGATTACGCGATCTCCCTTCAGCGATAGGACCATCGTTAGCCGCAGGGTCCGAGACGTCCGAGGCTCCGCCTCCCGGCACCGGATCGCCTGGGCGGCGTCTCGGAAACACAGCGGCGGTGTGGGTTCCTCGGCCCTGTCCGTCCGGGGTTCCAGGTCGCGCCGTCGGCCTCAACGCGCGGCGCGCCGGCTTGCCACGCGGGGCACGGCGTGTCTTGCTCAGGCCGCGGATCGAGGCAGGCGAGCCATTGCCTCCGGCGATCGTGATTGTCCTTCGCTGCGGACAACTGCGCCTGCCGTCTCGTTTCACCTTGACCCCATCCCTCCGTTCAGTAGCGTTCCTCCGTAGGGCGTTTTCGCGAGGATCTTTCTCCGCTGCGGCACCACCGGCGATGTCTTCGCACTCGGTGGCCGCGCCCAACCACAACACGGTCCTGACGCTTCTCGGTCACGCATGCCGAGCGGCGAAGGGACATCGAGGAGTGACCCGATGAGCCGATCGTCTTTTGGGGTTCTTGCGGTGACAATCGTGGGGGTCGTAGCGCTCCTGTCGTCGGTGGCCGGCGCACAAACCGAGTTCCCGATCGATGGCAGCAACTTCACCGTGCGGTGCAGCGGCGGGGTGCTGGCGACCAACAAACCCTGGGGCAAGTATCCCACCACCATCACCGGGTGCGTTCTGGCCTCCGACACGCCATTCAGCGTCGGCGGTCTCGGCATCACCTGCAAGGGTGGTAATATGGTGGAGTTCTATGCGGGGACCAGCAAGGTGAAGTACTGCACGCTGGCCTTGGACGCCGCCCGTGTCATCAACACTGCCGGGGCGCAGCAGTCGTGCAAAGCCGGAAACGTCATCCAGATCACCCAGGACGGCAAAGTGAGCGGCTGCGCGCCTCAGACCGGCGGAACCGGGCCCGGGAAGCCGCCTACAGGCACGACCGGCGGCGCCACGGGTGGCACGACCAGCGGCGGTACCACGGGCGGAACGACCGGCGGTACCACAGGCGGAACGACAGGTGGGACGACGCCTGGCGGCGGACGCATCGTGGTCCCGGCCGAGAGCGGTACGATTTCCGGAGCCGGACAATACACGTTCTCCAAGCCGTCCTCGCCCCGCCCCGGAGGCCGAGGCGGCTTCGTGTATCTCGGCGATGGCCGCGCCACGGCGACCTACACGGTCAGCGCTCCCGCGGGTCGGTACGATCTCTGGATTCGCTTCGACGATGACGGAAAGCACGCAGCGGGCGCTCGATCGGTGGAGGTGTATGTCAACGGCGCCAAGGCCCTGGCATGGAGCAACCCGAGCCGTGACACCGGGGGGTGGGTGAACATCAAGATCGGGAGCGTCGATCTGCGTGCGGGACAGAATACTATCGCCTTCACGAAGGCCCAGACGACGTCGGCGGCGTTCGTCCTGGACGAGTTCGCACTGACTGCACCCGGCCAGATTCCGCAATAAACCAGAGATAACCCTCAGGGCGTTGATCCGATACCGAGAGGGGGCGGACCGTTCGCCCCCTCTTATGGTCGACCACCCTCGCCGCGGCCTCCTTCCACCGGTGGGGAAGATGAGGGGAAGGCCGCGCCACCGCCTGCGCACGAGGCTCTGGTTCTGCCGTTTGAGCCGCTAGACCGACTTCTCGACCAGCGTCACTTCGAACGAATACCCGGCGTCCATCGTAACCTGCTCGAGCATATCCCTGAATCTCGCCGGATCGAATCTGTACGTGTAGTCTCCTCCCCAGAGTGCGGACCGTTCTTCGATGGTGCCTCGCTGCGCCTTCGCGACAGAAGGAGGACGTATCGGATCCCGCGGTGCGGCCGGATTCTCATGGCGTTCCAGCCGCGTGTCAACCGAACAGGCCGCCCGATCTCGGCGTGTCCCTCCTTCGTAGTCCCTGGGAGATCCTCCCACCCCTGGGAGAATCTCCCACGCCTAGCGCTTACCACATGGTCCACGGTTCTGTCTATTGTCAGACTTTTTTCAATTAGATCCAATATGTTATGAATGAGGATGAGATCAGGATGTTTTGGTACATTCATTGCTGTTACTAACCACCGTAGAGCTCGAGGAGTGTCATGCACGTCATTCTTTGCACAGACAATACAGCGGTCAGGCAGGTCGTTTGTGCCGCCCTTGAGAGCGACGGGCGCCGGCTCACGGCGTGCGACTCGGGCATGGAGCTCTTAGCGGCCGTCAAGGCGCTGGCTGCAGACGTCGTCGTGCTGGACCTCGGGACCCACGGACTGGGCGGACCCCTCCTGGCTTCCGCCGTCCAAGAGCTTTCCCCAGGCCTGCCGATCGTTGCGGTGTCCGCGTCTCCCAGCGTGGAGGCGCGGCCGGTCGTGCAGCAAGGCATTCCGCACGTCGTCCTTGGTCCCGACTCCGACGGGGAATTGCAGGCGGTCGTCGCTGAATCAGCCGGAAGGCGCCATCTGGCCCTCGGTGCCGGGGCCCGTTGATCGTTTCGCCGCCGGCGTCCGTGCGGCATAGTGAATCCGAATCGACATGACACACAGGGAGACGACATGACCACCTCCGCCAACATGATCGAGGCCCTCGCCAACCAGGAATACAAATACGGGTTCGTGACCGATGTCGAGGCGGATGCCGCTCCTCGCGGGTTGAGCGAGGACACCGTCCGTCTGATCTCGGCCAAGAAGAACGAGCCCGAGTTCATGCTCGCCTGGCGGCTCAAGGCCTACCGGCACTGGGTCACGCTGCAGAAGTCGGATGCGGAACCCAGGTGGGCCAATATCAGCTATCCACCCATCGACTATCAGGACATCGTCTATTACTCGGCGCCCAAGCCGAAGAAGACGCTCACGAGCCTGGACGAGGTGGACCCGGAAGTCCGCCGGACGTTCGAGAAGCTCGGTATTCCACTGGAGGAACAGAAGCGCTTGACCGGCGTGGCGGTGGACGCCGTGTTCGACAGCGTCTCGGTGGCCACCACCTTCAAGGAGAAGCTGGCCGAGCTGGGCATCGTCTTCTGCTCGTTCTCCGAGGCGGTCCAGAACCACCCGGCGCTGATCCAGAAATACCTGGGCTCGGTCGTCCCGTACACCGACAACTTCTTCGCCGCCCTGAACGCCGCCGTCTTCAGCGACGGGTCGTTCTGCTACATTCCCAAGGGCGTTCGCTGCCCGATGGAGCTCAGCACCTACTTCCGGATCAACGCGGCGGACACCGGCCAGTTCGAGCGCACCCTGATCGTGGCGGAGGAGGGGGCCTACGTGAGCTACCTGGAGGGGTGCACGGCGCCGATCCGGGACACGAATCAACTGCACGCCGCCGTGGTGGAACTGGTGGCGCTCGATGACGCGCAGATCAAATACTCCACGATCCAGAACTGGTACCCCGGGGACAAGAACGGCAAAGGGGGCATCTATAACTTCGTCACCAAGCGCGGCAAGTGTCAGGGGCGGAACTCTCACATCTCCTGGACGCAGGTGGAGACCGGTTCCGCCATCACCTGGAAGTACCCGAGCTGCATCCTGCAAGGCGACGGATCCGTGGGTGAGTTCTACTCGGTGGCCCTCACGAACAATCGCCAGCAAGCGGACACCGGATCCAAGATGATCCACATCGGCAAGAACACCAAGAGCACCATCGTCTCCAAAGGGATCTCCGCCGGCCACGGCCAGAACACCTACCGCGGCATGGTCAAGATCCAGAAGGGGGCCAGGGGGGCACGGAACTACACGCAGTGCGACTCGCTGCTGATCGGCGACCAGTGCGGGGCGCACACCTTCCCGTATATCGAGGTGAAGAACGCCACGGCCCGGATGGAACACGAGGCGTCCACGTCCAAGATCGGGGAGGACCAGATCTTCTACTGCAACCAGCGCGGCATCTCCAAAGAGGACGCCGTCTCGCTCATCGTGAGCGGGTTCTGCAAGCAGGTCTTCAAGGAGTTGCCGATGGAATTCGCCGTCGAGGCGCAAAAGCTCCTGAGCGTGAGCCTCGAGGGCAGCGTAGGGTAGAATCGGTTTCTTGAACCGCCAAGGCGCCAAGGTCGCCAAGGCCTGGCATGGGAATCTTCCCGGTAGAGGACAACAATGCTTGAGATCAAAAATCTGCACGCCACGGTCAACGGTCGCGAGATCCTGAAGGGCTTGAATCTGACGGTGCGCGCCGGCGAGGTCCATTCCATCATGGGCCCCAACGGCTCCGGCAAGAGCACGCTGGCCCAGGTCCTGGCCGGCCGGGAAACCTACCAGGTCACCCAGGGCGAGATCCTGTATCTGGGGAGGAACCTGGTGGAGATGTCGCCGGAGGAACGGGCCTGCGAGGGGGTCTTCCTGGCCTTTCAGTATCCGGTGGAGATCCCCGGCGTCAACAATACGTATTTCCTGAAGGCGGCGGTCAACGCCGTCCGGAAACACCACGGCCAGGAGGAACTGGACGCGATGGATTTCCTGGCGCTGGTCAAGGCCAAGATGAAACTGCTGGACATCGACGAGGGTTTGCTGAGTCGCTCGGTGAACGAAGGATTCTCCGGCGGCGAAAAGAAGCGGAACGAGATCTTCCACATGGCGGTCATGCAGCCGAAGCTTGCGATCCTGGACGAGACCGATTCCGGTCTGGACATCGACGCCTTGAAGATCGTCGCCAACGGGGTCAACGCGCTGCGCAGCCCCGCGCGCGCCATGCTGGTCGTGACCCACTACCAGCGCCTCCTGAACTACATCGTTCCGGACTTCGTGCACGTCCTGGTAGACGGACGGATCGTCAAGTCCGGTGGGAAAGAGCTCGCGCTGGAACTGGAGGCGCAGGGGTACGTCGGGATCGAGGCCGAGGCCGCCCAACTGGCCCGGGCCTAGGCGGGGAAAGGGCATATACCATGGCTGGGAAAGCTACCATGAACGTGACACAGGCCCTGGATGGTTTCTTGCAGAGTTTCAGGACCGTCGAGCCGCTCTGGGCCAAGGGCGGCCAGGCGTGGCTACACCCGGTCCGCCGCGCGGCGATCGGGCGGCTCGAGGAGCTCGGGTTCCCGACGACGCACGATGAAGACTGGCGATTCACGAACCTCGCCCCCCTCGTGCAGATCGCCTTCCGACCGGCCGAGAGTGTCGCGCCGGGGGTGGATGCGCGGTCGCTCGACCCGTTCACGTTCGCGGACGGCAATTGTTCGCGGCTGGTCTTCGTGAACGGCCGATTTGCGCTGGGCTTGTCCAGGCTGTCCCCCTTGCCGGCCGGCGTCCGGGCCGGGAGCCTTGCCCAGATCCTGGCCGGGGATCGCGGCGTGCTGGAGCCGCATCTCGCCCGTCACGAGGACTTCCAGCACGAGGCCTTTTCGGCCCTCAACACCGCCTTCCTCACGGATGGGGCCTTTGTCTCGGTCCCGCGCGGCGCGCTGGTCGAGAAGCCGATCCACCTGCTCTATGTGACGACGGCGGGCGCTGCGCCGATCGCCACCCACCCGCGGACGCTGGTGGTGACCGGGGAGGAGAGCCAGGTGTCGGTGGTGGAGGACTATGTCTCACTGGGCGAAGGCGTCCATCTCTCCAACGCGGTCACCGAGGTCGTGGCGGGCGACGGAAGCGTCGTCGCGCATCATCTGATCCAGCGCGAGAACCGGCAGGCGTTTCACATCTCGACCCTGCGCAGCCGGCAGGGCCGGGGCAGCAGCGTCACCTCGCACACGTTCCTCCTGGGGGGGGCCCTCACGCGTCGTAACATTCACCCCGTCCTGGCGGGCGAGGGGGGTGAGTGCCAGATCAACGGATTGTTCATGGCCAACGGCCGGCAGCACATGGACAACTACATGAAGGTCGAGCACGCCAGCCCGCATTGCGCGAGCCGGCAGGTCTACAAGGGCATCCTGGACGGTCAGGCGCACGGGGTGTTTCACGGCCGGATCATCGTGCACAAGGACGCCCAGAAGACCGACGCCAAGCAGACCAACATGAACCTGCTCCTCTCGGAGGACGCCCAGATCGACACCAAGCCGCAGCTCGAGATCTATGCGGACGACGTGAAATGCACCCACGGCGCCACCGTGGGGCAGATCGACGACGAGGCCGTCTTCTATCTGCGCTCCCGTGGTATCCCCGAGGCCTCGGCCCGGGCGCTCTTGCTGCATGCCTTTGCGGGGGACATGCTCCAGCGCGTGAAGGTCGAGCCGATCCGCCGCCACCTGGAGCGGCTGGTCGCACAGTGGGTGCCCCAGGAGGCTCTGGTGGAGAGCATCCGATGAAACACACACATCATCGCGGTGGGGAGCCGCCCTGTCAGGACTGTCTGGTCGGGTTCGGTGCGGACAAGATCCGCGAGGACTTCCCCATTCTGTGGACGAAAGTTCACGGCAAGCCGCTGGTATATCTCGACAACGCCGCCACCACGCAGAAACCGCAGGCGGTCCTGGATGCGCTGATGCGCTACTACACCGAAGAGAACTCCAACGTGCATCGGGGCGTCCATTTTCTCAGTCAGGTCGCGACCCAGGCGTACGAGAGCGGTCGCACCCGGGTGCGGCAATTCCTGAACGCGGCCCACGACCGGGAGATCATCTTCACCCGCGGGACCACCGAGGGGATCAACCTGGTGGCGCAGAGCTACGGACGGAAACACCTCCGGCCCGGCGACGAGGTGATCGTCTCGGCCATGGAGCACCACTCCAACATCGTCCCGTGGCAGATGGTCTGCGAGGAAAAGCGGGCGCACCTGAAGGTCATCCCCATCAACGATGCCGGCGAGCTCCTGCTGGACGAGTACGAGCGGCTGCTCTCCGACCGGACCAGGCTCGTGGCGGTGGTGCAGGTCTCCAACGCCCTCGGGACCGTCAATCCGGTGTCGGACATCATTGGCCTGGCGCACAGCCGCGGGATCCCGGTCCTACTGGATGGGGCGCAGGCCATTCCCCACATGCCGGTGGACGTCCGCGCGCTGGACTGCGACTTCTACGCGTTCTCGGGGCACAAGCTCTTCGGCCCGACCGGCATCGGGGTCCTGTACGGCAAGGCGGACCTCCTGGAAGCCATGCCGCCCTACCAAGGCGGCGGCGACATGATCAGTGCCGTGAGCTTCGAGAAGACGGTCTACAACGCGCTGCCGCACAAGTTCGAGGCAGGGACGCCCAATATCGCCGGAACCATCGGGCTGGCCGCCGCCATCGAGTATGTCGAGAAGGTTGGGATGCACCAGATCGCCGCGCACGAGGCGGAGCTGCTGGCCTACGGGACCGAGCTCCTCACGGCCATTCCCGGCTTGCGCCTGATCGGCACGGCCAAGGAGAAGGCGGGGGTGCTGTCCTTCGTCCTGGACGGGATCCACGCCCACGACATCGGGACGATCCTGGACCTGGAAGGGGTGGCGGTCCGGGCCGGGCACCACTGCGCCATGCCGGTGATGAAGCGGTTCGGGGTGCCGGCGACCGCCCGAGCGTCCCTGGCCTTCTACAACACGCGGGCCGACCTGGACGCCCTGGCCAAGGCGATCCATAAAGCCATCGAGGTGTTCGCCTGATGCCGGATCTTCGCGAGCTGTACCAACAGGTCATCCTGGACCATTACAAGAAGCCGCGCAATTTCCAGCGACTGGAGGGGGCCAACCGGCATGCGGAAGGCCACAATCCGCTGTGCGGGGACCAGATCACGGTGTACCTCCATATGGACGGAGAGGTGATCAGGGAGATCAGCTTCCAAGGCGCGGGCTGCGCCATCTCCCAGTCCGCCGCCTCGCTGATGACCACCGCGCTGAAGGGCAAGACCAAGGCCGAGGCGCAGGAGTTGTTCGCGAAGTTCCACGACATGGTGACCGGGGAGGGCAACGGCGCCGACCCGATGGAGCTGGGAAAGCTTGCCGTGTTCTGCGGGGTGAGCGAATTCCCGGTGCGCGTCAAGTGCGCCAGCTTGCCGTGGCACACCATGCGCGCGGCGCTGGACGGCAAGGACGACGCCGTTTCGACCGAATGAGAACGTGTCAATTGGTCGTTTCGTCAATTAGTCAAAAAGGGGATGGCGTCGTGCGTGGTCCGAATCTGAACTCGTCGACTCATCGACCAGTTGACTACTCGGCTTTCTAGGAGTGAGGCATGGGCGGCATCGCGGTGGATCCGAAAGAGATCGAGGGCAAGGTCGTGGAGGCCATCAAGACCTGCTATGACCCGGAGATCCCGGTGGACATCTACGAGCTGGGCCTGATCTACGGGGTGGAGGTGGATCCGTCCGGCAGTGTCGAGGTGACGATGACGCTCACCTCCCCGAACTGCCCGTCGGCCGTGGAACTCCCCGGGCAGGTCGAGGCCAAGGTGCGGTCCGTCCCGGGCGTGATGGACGCGCGGGTCGAGGTCGTCTTCGACCCGCCGTGGGAGCCGTCACGGATGAGCGAGGCCGCTCGCCTTCAGCTGGGGATGTTGTAACCCCATGACAAGCCCCGATGTTGCTGGAAGGGCGTCTTCCGAGGCTCTGGTGGATCGCCAGCTTTATGTGGCGGTCGTGGAAGAGGACTGCACCGGCTGTAATACTTGCGTGGATTACTGCCTGGTGGATTGTATCGAGCCCGCCCCCCCGAATTCCGACCATCGATCGTCACGCCCCATCAGGATCCGCGAGGACGAGTGTATCGGCTGCTTCGTGTGCGCCAAGGTGTGCGAGGAACTGGCCGTGAACGCCATTCGCCTGGTGCCGACGGATGCCGCTCGATCAGAGACCGGCGTCCCTGTCGACCGCCTCAGCGCCCGCCCCTGACTTCCCCAAAGACGCCCTGAGTCGCCGTCCCCCGATGTGGTATTCGGCGGCGAAATCCGCCACCCAAACGGATACTGCCTGCCGCTGTCCGACGTGCAAGGAGTAGAGAAATCTTGTCCAATTGTGTTATCGTCTGTGAGGAAATCCCGCGCCGACATTCCGCTCATCATGAACAGTGGACACCAAGGAGGTTCGCTTATGCCGCGCGATCTGTCGACTGTTGGCTTGCCCGCCGGACTGGTGGCCGAGACGCAGGTGGCCACCGCAGCGTTCGTGGCCTTTACCGAGGGTCCCGCCGTTGACGCAGAAGGGAACGTGTTCTTTTCCGACATCGTGAACAACCGGATCATGAAACGGTCGGCCGGCGGCGAGTTGTCGGTGTGGCGGGCAGACAGCGGGCGCGCCAACGGGAACATGTTTGACGCCCAGGGGCGGCTGGTGACCTGCGAAGGGGCGGAGTTCGGGGACGGCGGCCGACGGCGGATCACCCGGACGGACATGCGCACGGGGGTAGTGGAGGTCCTGACGGATCGCTACGAGGGGAAGCGCTACAACAGCCCGAACGACCTCGTCATCGACAGCCGGGGCCGGATCTACTTCACTGACCCGCGATACAAAGCGGAGCGCCGGGAGGAGTTGGAGCTGAGCGTCGAGGCCGTGTACCGCCTGGATCCGGACGGGCGCGTCGTACGCATCCTCTCGCAACCCGCCATCCAGAAACCCAACGGGATCACGATATCGCCCGACAATCGGACGCTCTACCTGGTGGACAGCAGCCCAGCCCCGGGTGGCAACCGAAAGATCTGGGCCTTCGACCTCTCGTCCGACGGGGCGCCATCGGGCCAGCGGCTGGTGTACGATTTTGCACCGGGGCGAGGCGCGGATGGCATGCGGACGGATGTCGAGGGCAACCTGTGGATCGCCGCGGGGATCACGAGGGCGCGCCATGCCAACGAGACGGCGGAGGTCCCCCCCGGCGTTTACGTCGTGACCCCGAAAGGGGAACTCCTCGGCCGCATCCCGGTTCCCGAAGACGCGATCACGAACCTGGCGTTCGGCGGTCCCGACCTGAAGACCCTTTACATCGTGTCGGGAAAGAGCCTGTTCTCGATCCGCGTCAACGTGGCAGGACACGTGGTGTACCCGCGCATCGTCTCATGATCTGGTGCGTCCGGGCCTCGCATCCCGGGCATCGGCAGGACGACAAGGCGAGGCGCCCACTGCTCCGGTGGAGCGTGAGTCCCGTAATTCCGGTTCGGACGGAAGCCGGATTGTTCGCTTGACCGTCCAGGCCGCTACCGATTAGGATTCACGGGATCCACGCGAAACACTTCCCGGCACTCGATCACGGCGCGCGCGACGAGGAACACATGCCTGGCACAGAGTCGGAGCCATTGCAGAGTGGCGGCGAGACGGGCGGTGCGCCCGGCCGCTCCTCGCGTGGGCCGCAGGGCTCCGACACCTCTGCCGACCCGCCACACGCCGGCCCGACCGAAATTTCGGTGCGACTGGAAGACGTCCCCTTTCCATATCAGGTCCTCGATCCGGAGTGTCGGCTCCTTGCCGTCAATGGGGCATGGCGGGCGCTATTCCGTTACGAGGCCGGCGAGGTGCTGGGTCGATCCTTCGGCGAACTCCTCACGCCGGCCGCCGCGGAGGCGTGCCGGGAGTGTTGCGCGCAGGCCGGGGCCGACACGAAGTGCCTGGGGGAATGGGAGGCAGTCCGCCAAGACGGCGCGCACATTTGGATCGCTCCCGTCGGACGGAAGACGTGGGACCCGAGCGGCCGACTCCTCGCCGTACACTGCGCATTTCACGACATCACCGCTCGCAAGCGGACCGAGAGGGAATTGCGGGCCCGCACCCAGCAACTTCAGGCCATCCGGACCATCAGCGAGGAGATCACCCGCGAGCTGGATCTCCGGACGGTGCTGCACCTTGTCGGGCGGCGACTCAGCGAGCTGGTGGGGCACAGCCGGGGGGGCGTCTGTCTCTGGGACGAGTCCACCCAACTGCTCATTCCCCACACGGTGCTGGACGAGGAGAATCGGGAGCAGTTCGGCCTGAAGCTCGGGCAGGGAGTGGCCGGGAAGGTGGCGGAGTGCCGGGAGGGTCTGGTCGTCAACGATTATCGGCATTGGCCCGGGGCGCCGCCCGAGGTCCTCGCGCGCACGAGGATCACGGCCATCATGGCGGCGCCTTTGCTCTATCGAGACCGTTTGGTGGGCGTGATTCACATGGACACCGAAGACGCGCGGGTTGCCTTTTCCGAGCATGACCGAGAGCTCCTGCGCCTCTTCGCCAGCCATGCGGCCATTGCCATCGAGCACGCCCGCCTGTTTCGGGCGCAGGAGCGGGCCTATCGAGACCTGGAGCACGCCCAGGAGGAGATGGTCCGCACCGAGAAGTTGCGCGCCCTGGGCCAGATGGCCGCGGGGGTTGCGCACGATCTCAACAACAAACTGGCGGCCATCCTGGGCCAGGCCGAACTCCTGAAGCTCCGCGGGGTTCCCCTCCACGTCCGGGAGGGGCTCCTGGTTCTCGAGACCGCCGCAACCGACGCCGCACAGGTGGTCCGTCGGCTGCGGGACTTCGCGCGCCAAGGGGAGACGGCCCCCCTGGCACCCGTGGACCTCGGCGAGGCGGTCCGGGAAACCGTGGAGTTGACCCGGCCTCGCTGGGAAGGCGAGCCGCAGCGGCTCGGCGCCCAGATTCGCGTGGAGATCGCACCGGACGCGCTCCCTCCCATTCTCGGCCACGCGCCCGAAATCCGGGAAGCGCTCGCCAATCTGATCTTCAACGCCGTGGATGCGATGCCCGAGGGCGGCACGCTCTCCTTTGCCGGGAAAGTGGATCCCGAGGGAGTCCTGCTCACGGTCCGGGATACCGGCAGGGGAATCGCCGACGAGATCCGCCACCGGATCTTCGAGCCGTTCTTCACCACGAAAGGGGTGAAGGGCAGCGGTCTGGGCCTCTCCGTGGCCTACGGGATCATGGCGCGACACGGGGGCAACGTCTCCGTGGCATCCGTGCCGGGCCAGGGAACCACCGTCACGCTCCGATTCCAACGCGTCCCGGGGGAAAACCTGAGGCGAGACGGTTTGCCGGGGGCTACCCGCGGTCCGGCCCGCCGTGTGCTCGTGATCGACGACGAACCCCTCGTTCGCCGCACCGTCAGTGGCTTGCTCGAAGCTGCAGGCCATACGGTCATCGAGGCGGACAGCGGAGCCGCCGGATTGGCGAGTCTGGCAGGGGCCTCCGTGGACTGCGTGCTCACCGACCTGGGGATGCCGGGGATGAACGGGTGGGAGGTCGCGCGGGCGATCAAGGCTCGTGCGCCCCGGATCCCGGTGCTTCTCCTGACCGGTTGGGCGGATCAGGCCGAGGTGGACATCTCGCCGGGGCTCGTGGAGCGGATCCTCCACAAACCCGTTCGATTCGAGGAACTCCTTCAGGCGCTCAGTGAAATCGTCCACCGGCCCTCACCCGGGTCGGCGACCCCGCCGTCCCATTGAAGGGGCGGGCGCGCCGACACACGGCTTCTCCCGTATTCTCCAACAACGCGAGCGTGCTCATGCCACGCTAGGCTACACCAATCGTATTACAGAAGCGGCATCCGTCTCAAAGATGGGACGGTGTCCGATCAGATAGGCCATTGAAGCTCCTGGACATCACGCGTACTACGGAGGTGAGGCAATGCATTACCGACTGGGCGTCCTCAAGGGGGATGGGATCGGGCCGGAGATCGTCGAGGCCACGCTGGTCGTCCTGGAGGCGGCGCAGCGGCGGGACCCGCGCCTGCGCTTCGAGTGGGTCCCGCTCCCCATGGGGTGGGAGGCGATCCGGGCGACCGGGAGTGCCTTGCCGGAATCCGCGGTCGAGGCGCTCAAGAAATGCGACGCCTGGGTCCTGGGCCCGCACGACTCGGTGTCGTATCCGCCGGCCCTGCGAGAGACGCTCAACCCGAGCGGCGAGCTGCGCCGCCGCTTCGACCTGTACGCGAACATCCGCCCGGCCCGCGCGTATCCCGGCCTGCACGCCGTCTGTCCCAAGATGGACCTGGTGATCGCGCGGGAGAACACCGAGGGATTCTACGCCGATCGCAACATGTTCTGGGGGATCGGCGAGTTCATGCCCACCCCCGATGTGGCGTTGGCCGTCGGCAAGATCACCCGGCAGGCCACCGAGCGGATCGCGCGGACGGCATTTGCGTTGGCGCGCCAGCGGCGACGCAAGGTCGCGATCGTCCACAAGGCCAATGTGCTCCGCAAGACCTCCGGGCTGTTCCTGGAGGTCTGTCGTGGAGTCGGGGCCGAGTTCCCGGATGTCGCCGTCGAGGACTACCACATCGACGCCATGACGGCCCTCCTCGTCCGCCGCGGGGCGGACTTCGACGTCATCGTCACGGAGAACATGTTCGGCGACATCCTGTCGGATCTGACGGGCGAGTTGAGCGGGAGCCTCGGCATGGCCCCTTCCATCAACGCGAGCGCCACGCAAGCCATGGCCCAGGCGAGCCACGGCTCGGCCCCCGACATCGCCGGGAAGGGCATTGCGAACCCGGTGGGAATGATCCTCTCGGCGGCGATGCTGCTTGCCTGGCTGGGCGGCGAGCGGAAAGACCCGACGGCCGGAGAGGCGGGCCAGGCCATCGAGCGCGCCGTCTCGGCGGTCCTAGAGCACGGACCGAGGACCCGCGACCTGGGCGGTGCGGCGTCCACCGAGGAGTTCACCGCCGCCCTCGTGCGGCACCTTACCGCCAACTGATCCGGGCGCGGGCCGGGATTCTCCCTGTCCCTGTCGCTCTCCCTGTCTCTTGCGGAGTTCGCCATGCCTCCACGTATCGCCTTGATCCACGCCGTGGCCACGGCCATCCCGCCTATCCGGCATGCCTTCAAAGAAGGCTGGCCGGAGGCCCAGGTGAGCAATCTCCTCGATGACGATCTGATGCCGGCCTACACCCGGGAGGGGGGCCTCACGCCCCACGTCACCGAGCGGATCTGCGCCCTGGCCCTCTATGCCGCCCGGACCGGAGCCGACGCCATCCTTTTTACATGTTCCGTTTTTCCTCAGGCGGAAGACCTCGCCAAGCAACTGGTCCGGATCCCCCTCCTCAAACCGGACGAGGCCATGATCGCCGCCGCTTTGGATGCCGGGACGCGGATCGGAATCGTTGCGACCAACCCGCCGGCGACGCCGGCCGCCGCGGCGCAGCTCGTGGCCGGCGCCAAGACGCGAGGGGTGGAGATCCAGGTCGTGCAATCCGTGGCCGAAGGCGCGTTCGCGATCGGCAATAGCGGTGATGCCGCGACCCATGATCGGATGGTCGTCGAGGCGGCGGAACGGATCGCTGGGCAGGTGGACGTCCTCTGTCTAGCCCAGGTATCCATGGCGCTCGCCCGAGGCGCCGTGCAGGCCAAGGTGAAGGTTCCCGTGCTCACCAGTCCTTCCACCGCTGTCGCACGCTTGAAAAGACTGTTGGGCGGCTAGTACAATCCATCGGCCCCCTGGTTCCTCGATGCGACCCATAAGGGGGTGGATCGCTTCGGCGCTTTCCGCGGGAGATGGCGATGGCGTCTGTCATACAGTACTGTACGGATTCTGCCTTGCGCGACTTCAGCGCCATGATCTTCGAACGGTTGGGGCTCTCGCGGGCGCATGCGGCCGTTGTGGGCGACTGCCTGGTCCAGGCCAACCTGCGCGGCCTGGACAGCCACGGGGTCGCCCGCATTCCTATCTATGCCAAGCGCCTGCGGCTGGGGCTGGTGAATCCACGGCCGACCCTCGCCTGCACCCGAGTGGCACCAAGCGCTGCGCACCTGGACGGGGACGACGGGATGGGGATGGTGGTGGGGACCGAGGCGATGGTGCAGGCGATCGCCCTGGCGAAGGAGGCGGGCATCGGCCTGGTTGGCGTCCGGCGGAGTACCCATTACGGGATGGCCGCCTATTACGTCCTCCAGGCCGTCGCGGCCGACCGTATCGGATTCGCGTTCACCAACTCCTCGCCCGGAATGGCGCCCTTCGGCGGGACTGCACCGATCCTGGGCGTGAACCCGTTGGCCGTGGGGGTTCCGGCCGGTCGCCGGCCTGCCGTCGTCCTCGACATGGCCATGAGCGAGATCGCGCGGGGCAAGATGCGCCTGGCCGCCATGCACGGAGAGCCGATCGCCGAAGGCCTCGGCGTGGATAAGGAGGGGAAGCCCACCAGGGACGGGATGGCGGTATTCGGCGGCGGCGCCGTCCACCCCTTTGGCGGGCCGAAGGGCTCCGCCCTGGCCATCTGGATGGAGATCATGGGGGGCGTCCTCACCGGCGCCGCCTTTGCCGGGGAGATGAAGAGCCTCTACGAGGACTTCTCGGGTCCGCAGGGGATCGGCCACGTCTTCATGGCGATTCGTCCCGATCTCTTCATGCCGCTGGAGGCATTCAAGGCGCGCATGGACACGATGATCGAGCGTTTCAAGGATTCCCAGCCGGGGGAGGGCGTCGGCGAGGTTCTCATGCCCGGCGAGCCCGAGGCGCGCCGCGAGGCGGAACGGCGCCGGACCGGCGTGCCCCTCACTGCGAGGTGCTCGCCTCCCTCCGCACCGAGTCGGTATCCCTGGGTGTGTTCCTGCCGGAACTCTCCCCGACCCCCCTCGCAGACGGCGGCTGAATCGAGATCCAGACGGTCTTGCCTTACCAGACTCGACACGGTATCGTGTAACCTACGATCCGACGTTCGTGACGGTCGGGGTGGCGCATCGGCACCTCAAGACCGGTGACCGGCCGATGCGCATTCTCTAGCCCGGATTCTTCACGAAGGAATCGTGAATACTCCGGGCTTACCTGACGAACCGCCATTCCCGCCTACAGCGGGAGGAGGCGGGGTGGTGAGCGGACCGGGTACCCATCCGCCAGGATGGGTGCGGTGTCCCCGCGTACCGGCGCCGCCTGATCCGTTCCGGACCGCTGCCCCAAGGGTTCCTATTGGGCCCGCATTGTTCGCGAGGTGTGTTCGCGAATAATGCGGGCTAGGAATACAGATCGGTCGGGCCGCCACGGACCGTCGTTCACGCCGGTGAGACCGCGACCCGATAGCGGCAGGGGACAAGGGAGGGAACCCGCGTCGGGGCGCTGCTTGTCGGTTGGTCCGGGGGTATTAAACGAAATGGTCCCCGGGACAGACTAACCGGTGTGCGGTGGCGCGACGCGGGGCGTGTTTTCCGCGCGGTTCGATCCCACCGGAAAAACCCTGGTGAGGCGGGGTGTTCGCGGTTTGTTCGAATGTCACAGGGGCCCTGGCCGTCCAATACACATTAACGAACCGACACGGGTGCGCCCTGCGCGCGGAAGGCGTTCTTCGGAGAACGGGCTGCGGGGGCGATGCGGTTTCCAAAACGGCAACGACCTATCCGTTTCAAGGGGTTAGGGGGAACTGGTTATGCGTACCAGGGGGATCGTCAGCCTCATTCTGGTGCTCTTCGCATTGGGAGGGGTCGTATCGGCCGGGCAGGCGCCTGAGGCCCCGGACCCACAAGAGGACGCGGTCGGCCGGACGCCTCCGCGGCTGAGTTTCGTGGACGGGCAGGTGTCGTTCTGGCGCCCGGGCGCCCCGGAGTGGACGCAGGCACAGATCAACACGCCGCTCGCCCCCGGGGATCAGGTCTACACCGGATCGCCGGGAAACCTGGAACTTCAGATCGGCGGCCGCGCTTTTGTCCGGGGATGGGCCAATACCAATCTGGGTCTCGAGAATCAGGAGCCGGACTTCCTGCAATTCAAGGTGACCGCCGGGCGCGCCGCCTTTGACCTGCGCACGCTCGAACCCGGCCGGACGGTGGAGGTGGACACGCCGAACGCGGCCTTCACCATCGAGCATCCGGGATACTATCGCGTGGACGTCATCGGCGAACGCACCTCGTTCATCACCCGCCGGGCCGGCCGGGCCATCGTCATTCCTGCGGGCGGAGAGAGCACGAGTATCGCCCCGAGCGAAGAGGTGGTTGTCGAGGGCGTGACCAGCCCGCAGGTCAGTTCCTACGCGGCGCCCCAGCTCGACGAATGGGATAAGTGGAATTACGCCCGGACCGACGTGCTCCTCGATGCCGTGAGCGCCCGCCACGTACCTCCTGGCACGTACGGTGTGTCCGATCTGGACCGCCATGGCTCCTGGCGAGTCGTCGAGGACTACGGCTCCGTCTGGGTGCCGACGGGGGTCCCGCGCGGATGGGCGCCCTACACGACCGGGTCCTGGACGCTCGACCCGTACTACGGCTGGACGTGGGTGGACACCGCGCCCTGGGGCTGGGCGCCGTATCACTATGGCCGCTGGGTCTCCGTACGCGGCTTCTGGGCCTGGGCCCCTGGGCCGGTGGTGGTGCGGCCGGTTTACGCGCCCGCCTTGGTGGCGTTCCTGGGCGGTCCCAGCGTGAGCGTCGGCGTGGGGTTCGGCGGTCCTGTGGTGGGCTGGGTGGCGCTCGGATGGGGCGAACCGTGCGTGCCCTGGTGGGGGCGGCCCGGTTTCGCGCATCGGCCCTGGTGGGGCGGCTGGGGCGGGCCGCGGGTGGTGAACAATGTGGTCGTCAACCGGACGACCGTCGTGAACGTGCAGAACATCAATGTGTATCGCAATGCCAGCGTGCAGAACGCCGTGGTGGTGGTCAACGAGAACCGCTTTGGCCGCGGGCACGTCGGGACCGCGCGGGTGTCCCAGGTGGATGTCAAGTCGCTGCAACCGATCCACACCGCGCCCCAGGTGGCCGCAACGCCGGCGAGTCTCGCGCCGACGACACGCCGAGGAATCCGGCCTCCCGAGGGGGACCTGAAACGGTCGGTGGTCGCCACACGCCCGCCCCATCGCGGGGCGGAGTCGGTCTCGGGCGGGGAGCGGAAGGCGGAGCCGGCGGCCACGCCGGCGCCGACCTCGCGCGTCGTCACGGCGCCTCAGAGAGGCGAACCCGGATCGGCGATGCCCCGGCCACCCTTCGGACAGGGGACGGTCGAGCGCTCCACGACGGAACGCACGCAGCCGCCCGCGCCGCCGAGGCGCGAGAGTGCGCGCCGCTCTGAGAAGGGCTCCGGAGAGTCCGCCCGCCGCGACCGCGCCAGGCACCGCCGCAGCCCCAGGTGCCGACTCCGGTGCCGGACCGCCCCCTCGTTGCCACAACGCCCGCAGCCGTCCGCAACGCCTGAGAAGCCGGAAAGCCCCCGGGCTCCGGCACGAGGCGGCGCACCCCCGCCGTCTTCGGCCCGCCAAGCCGCCCCGCAAGCGCCGCGGGAGCTGCAGGGGATGACTGCGCCCCCAGCTGGGGCCGCTCCGTCGGGGCGCCGGGGGGGTCCGCCGGAAGCCGGCCGTCCCGCAGCGGCCGGTCCGCAGGCCGCGCGGACACTTCCAGGCGAGCCGGCTAACCAGCTCTCGCCGGGTCGCGCGGCGTCGAGGCCTCCCGAAGCACAAAAACAGCGACCATCGGCCCCGGCCCAGGATCGTCAAAAGGGTGCATCCGAGAAAGGTCAGGGGGACGCAAGGGAAAGTAGCCCCCGCCGAGACGTGGAGAATTGTCGCTCTGCCCTCAGTTCCGCAAGCGCGGGTCGAGGTAGTCCCGCAAGCCGTCGCCCAGCAGGTTGAAGGCGAGGACGGTCACGGAGATGGCGGCCGACGGCCAGATGATCGGCAGGATGCTCAGCTGCATGAACCGGCCGGACTGCTCCACCATGCGGCCCCAGGACGGGGTGGGCGGGGGCGGGCCCAGACCCAGGAAGCTGAGGCCGGACTCCATCAGGATAGCGTGGCCGGCGGCGAGGGAGGCCTGGACGAAGATGGGGGCCAGGATGTCGGGCAAGATGGCCCGCGCGATGATGCGCAGCGAAGAGGCGCCGAGCGCTCGGGCACTCTCGACATACTCCAGATCGCGAATGGCCAACGTGCTGCTGTGCACGACCCGGGTGAAGCGGGGAATGTACAACCCGCCGATGATCAGGATGAGGTTGAGGAGCGACGGCCCCAGGAAGGTCACGACGAAGATCCCCAGCAGGATCGGCGGGAAGCAGAGCATGCCATCCATCGTCCGCATGATGACCGTCTCGGCCCCCCGGCCCGCATACGCCGCCACGGTGCCGAGGAGCGTGCCGCCTACCGCCGCCAGGATCACGCTGGCCACGGCGACCAGGAGCGTGATCCGGGCCCCGTGGGCCAGCCGGCTCAGGATGTCCCGTCCGAATTCGTCGGTGCCGAGCAGATAGGCGGCGCTGGGCGGCTGGACCTTGACGCGCGGATTGACGCGGTTCGGATCGTGGCCCAGCAGGAGGGGAGCCCCCAGGGCCAAGACGACCAGTGCCAGGAGGAGGGGGAGCGCGGTCAGGATCTGCCCGTAGCGGCGGAACCAGCGCCGCAGCAAGGCACGAAACGGAAGACCCGAGGGGCTATTCATAACGGATCCTGGGGTTGATAACGGCATAGCAGAGATCGGTGACGAGGTTCACGAAGACAAAGAGCACGGCCGCTAAGAGGACGACACCCTGGATGATGGGGTAGTCCCGGGTGCTGATCGAATTGAGGAGGAGCGTGTTCAGACCAGGCCAGGAGAAGATGTACTCCACCAGCACCGCGCCCGCGAACATGCCGCCGATCTGCAGGCCGACCACCGTGACGATGGGCAAGAGGGCGTTCCGCAGCACGTGATGCCATGCCACCATGGGTTCCGTGAGGCCCTTGGCACGAGCCGTCCGCACGTAGTCCAGTGAGGCCTGCTCTAGGAAGCTGCTGCGCGTCATCCGCATCGTGATCGCCATTGGGGCCGCCGCGAGGGCCAGCGCGGGAAGAATCAGGTGGCGTAGGAACCCCATGAGGTCCTCCCCCGCAGGCACGTATCCGGCGGGGGGAAGCCAGCCCAGGGTGATCGAGAAGAGCGCCACCAGGAGCATGCCGACGACGAAGGTCGGCATGGAGAAACCCAGCAGCGCGGTGGAAGAGGCGATCGGGTCGGCCAGGCAGCCCCGGCGTCTGGCGGCGAACATGCCGAGGGAGACCCCCAGAACGGTGGAGAGGAGCGTGGCCGGGATCACCAGTTGGAGCGTGCGGGGTAGCCGGTTGGCGAGGTCGCGCGCCACCGGCCGGTCGTCCACCAACGATTGACCCAGGTCGCCCCGACAGACGCGCCCGAGCCAGATGGCGTACTGGACCCAGAGCGGCCGGTCCAGGCCGAGCTTGGCCTGGACCATGGCGATCTGCTCGGGGGTGGGCTGGGCGCTGTCCCCGCCCAGGATCAGCAGGACCGGGTCCCCCGGCAGCAGGTGGATCGAAAAGAAGAGGAGCGTCGCGACCACGAAGAGCAGTCCGACCGAGAAGCTCACGCGGCGCAGCAGGTACTTCCACACGGAATGACCCCGATCTGATTGGCGAATGCCCCCTGGGCACAGGGCCAAGCTTCAAACCCTCGATTTTCAACCGGCCCCGCCACCCGAAGACGGACCACTACAGCGCGCGCGGTCCCTCGCCTTCGATCCGCGTCGGGAGCTTGGCGAACAACTCCACGAACCGCGCGCCGATCTGCACGACGTGGTCGAGGATCTTCTTGCCCACCTCGGGCGAGGAGACGCGCGGGTCGCCCATCACGCCATTCGGCGTCACCTCGTCGAAGTCCAAATACAGGAAGGCCGGAACCCCGTCGACTTCCAGGTGCGACGAAGACTTGAACGGCACGCCGGCAAAGGTGGGCGGCTGCCCGAGTTCGAGGAGGTCCCGGCGAACATCCTCCGGGTACAGCGCCATGGCGAGGGAGCCCATGGGGTCGCTGCCGTGGCCGATGGAGACCTTCTCGTTCCCGTAGGCCTCGCGTCGGAAGGCCGGGGTCAGCCACGACCAGGGCTCCATGGTGGCAACCCGCAGCCGATGCGTCTCGCGCAATCGGCGTCCGACCTGCTCCAGGATCGGCATGTTCCCCTTGTGGCCGCATATGAAAAGCAGGTGGTCCAGTCCGAAGCGCAGGAAGCCGTCGCAGATATCCTCCAGGAGCACGGTCAGCGTGTCCGGGCGGACTGACAACGTTCCGGGGAACGGCCGGAAGTGCTCCGAGTAGCCCCACGGGACGGTGGGGGCGACGAGGGATCCCGTCCGTTCGGCCACGCGAAGGGCCACCTCCGTGGCGTACCGGTAGTCGCCGACGGGGACGTGCGGGCCGTGCTGCTCGACACTACCCATCGGCAGCAGAATGACGGGATTCCTCCGGAAGGCCTCCTGGGCCTCCCGCCAGGTCAGCCGGGCGACTTCTGTCTTGGCCATCGCGCTACTCCTTCCAGACGTATTTGAGGCCGCCCAGACTTTTGCTGCCGAGGGCGCCCGGGAGGCGGGTATACCCCTTGACGTTGGCGCGGAACGCCTCACCCATCGGCCGCCAGTGGAGGAACACCCACGGGGCCAAGTCGGTCAGGCGCTGCTCGACCTGGGCGTAGATGGCCTTGCGTTTGGCCGGATCCAGCGTCGTCCGCCCCCCTTCCAAGAGCTTGTCCAGGGCGTCATCCGCGAATCCCGTGGACTTGGCATACAAGGGACCGCCGCTGCTGAACCAGACGGTGTAGAAATCCGGATCTGGCCAAGGGAGGCTGAAGCCGTCGATGAACATCTGGTAGTCGCCGCTGACCCGCTTCTTCTGCTGCGTGGGGACGTCCATGGGCTTCAACTCGACCTGTGTGAACCCCGCCTTCTGGAGTTGTCCCACGATGATCTGGGCGTCGTCCATGTGGACCGACAGGGTGGTCGAGTCGAAGACGATCCTGGTGGTCGCCGGGTTCACGCCCGCCTCGGCGAGGAGCCGCTTGGCTTTGGCGAGGTCGTAGTTCCAGACCTTCAGGCCCGGATACGCCCAGTGGCCCTCGGGGATCAGGGCCGCCTCCATGGGCCGGCTCAGGCCGCCCCAGGCCAGATCGATGACCTCTTTGCGATCGATTAGATAGTTGAAGGCCTGGCGCACCTTCACGTTGTCGAAGGGGGGCCGCTTGGGGTTGAGGCGGATGACGTTGAAGGTGTCGTGGCCCACGAGGACCCGGACGTTCGGGTCCTTCTCCAGGGTCTTGATGTACTGCCAGGGAATGTATTCCGTCATGTCCACGCTGCCCGTCTGCAGGGCCTGCATGCGGACCTCGTCCTTGGGGATGGAGGCGTATTCGATCCGGTCGAAATAGGGAAAGGGCTGCTCCCAGTAGTCGGGATTCTTCAGCAGCACATACCGGGCGCCGGCCTCGAAGGGCCCCTGCTTGAAGGGCCCGGTCCCGCTGGCACTCTGCTTGAAATTGCCGCCGGATTGGGCCCACTTCTTGTCGACCATCATGGCCTCGGCGGCCGCGAGCAACTCGAGGAAGGGCGCGTCTGGTTTCTTCAGAGTGATCTTCACCGTGGACGGGTTCACGATCGTGACGCTCTGCACCACCGAGAACTCCTTGGAGCGGGTGGCCGTGGTGGCCGGGTCCAGAATGCGCTCGATACTGAACTTCACGTCCTCGGCGGTGAAGGGGTTCCCGCTGTGGAATTTCACGTTCTGCCGCAGGGTCAGGAGGTAGGTGGTGGGATCGGGGTTCTCCCACTTGACCGCTAGCGCCGGCTCGAGCGTTCCCTTGAGCGAATAGCGGATCAGGGGCTCGTAAATGCTGACCATGAAGGTATATGTGGTCTGGCCCTGGTTGATGTGAGGATCCCAGCCGGTAGGGTCGCGAAGCATTGCGTACTTCAGCGTGCCCCCCGCCTTGGGCGCCCCGGCCTCGGTCAGGACGGGTATCAGCAGAACCACCGCCAGCAGCACCAACAGCAGTCGCTTCGCCATGCTCGTTCCTCCTCCTTCGAAAGGCTACTGAAAAACCCGCTTTCTCTCAGGCTGCTCAAAAAGGTCCAGATGCAAGGCGGGACGCGCAAGGCCGAGTGAGGCGTACTCCAGGTACGCCGCAACGAGCGCCTAAGCAGGCCAATCCGTCTGAGGCGGACAGATGGGCCGTTTTCAGCAGCCTGCCCCCCAGGCCTTCCGGAACACCCGCATCCAATTCTCGCCTGCGATCTTGCGAATGTCACTCTCCGAATAGCCGTGCGCGATCATGGCTTCCACCACGGCGCCGAACTCGGTGTGGTGCTCGAAGCCGGCGAGGCCGTGCGTCTCGTAGGTCATGCCGCCACAGATCTCGGGGTAGCGCATCCGGGTGTTGCTGTTCCACCAGGTTCCGTGGGTGGGGTCGGCGAAAATGTCGGTCCCAATGCCCACGTGATCTAGGCCGACGAGCTGGGCCACGTGATCGATATGCCGGAAATACTCGTCCAGCGTGGGACGCCGCCCGCCCGCCGTGTCGCCCACGAAGTCGGCGAAGGTCGCGATGCCGACCACGCCCCCCGTGGCCGCGCAGGCCTTGATCTGCTCGTCGGTCAGATTGCGCGGGTTGTCGCGGACGGCCTTGGCGTTGGAGTGGGAGAAGACGACGGGCGCGGAGGAGGCTGCGGCGGCCTCCAGGCTGGTCCGGTTTCCGACGTGCGTGAGATCCACCAGGATTCCCAGTCGGTTCATCTCGCGGACAACCTCGATTCCGAAGCGCGTCAGGCGGCCGTCGTCCGGCTCCAGGCAGCCGGAGCCGACCACGTTCCGGTTGTTGTACGTGAGGCCGACGACCCGGACGCCGAGCTTGTGGTAGATGGCGAGAAGATGGAAACGCCCCTCCAGCGTCTCGATCCCCTGGAAGCCCAGGATCACGCCGAGTTTCCCCTCGCGCTTGGCCCGCTCGATGTCCGCCGTGCGCTCCACCAACAGAAGCTTGTCGGAATGCTGCTCCATCAAGGAGTATCGCTCGGCGATCTTGGCCAACGTGCTCAACGTGCCGTCGCCGTACCCGCCGGCCACCGTCCAGTTGGCGGCGTGGAATCCACCGTCAATCAATTCCTGCAGGAACGGCATGGACGAGACCCCGGATAACGAGCCGTCGATCACCACGGCAGCCTTCAAGAATGCCGGAAGCGTGTGCGGTGGCATGGAATCCTCCTCGATCAGGAAAGCTGATCAGTGACGGTCGTCTTGGCCCGCGGGTCCATGGTCTTGAACTTCTCCACGAACGCGGCCACGAAATCCACCATGCGATTGAAGATCGTCTCCCCCTTGTCCGCGGAGGCAAAGAGGGCGTCCCCCGTGCCGCCATATGGATGCATGTCCTGCATGTCCATGTAGATGTTGACCGTGCTGTCCTGGAACTTAACGCTGTTGGGCGTCTCGGGGGTCAGCCCCTGAAGCGTGAGGGTCTTGACCTTTTGGACGGCGTCCATCCGCATGTCCTCGCCGACCAGGTAGAGCATGAGCGACGTTCCCGGGTCGCTGCCGTGGACAACCGCGTCCGGGTGACCGACATACAAGTCCTTGCTCAGGTCCCGGGCCAGTTTATGCGGGATGATGGAGGCGATGAGTGCCCCGTCCATGGCTCGCAACTCCCGGGCCACCACCTCGACCGCCGGCTCGTTGGGGAAGTGGTTGTTGAGAAGCAGAACGTGGGTGAAGCCGTGCCGCAGAAAACTTCCGATCGTGTCACGCAAGGCGGCCGCGAGGGTGTCAAAGCCCCACACCACCGTGCCGGGGTAGTCGCGGAACATCTGGGAGCATCCATAGGGGATCGTCGGGGCCAGGAGACTGCCCGTGCGCTGGGCCACGGCCTCGCCGAGGCGTTCGGCGACGATGTGGTCGTAGCCGAGCAGATTATGCAGGCTCTGATTCTCGGTCGTTCCGACCGGCAGGATCATGACGCGTTTTTGGGCCGCTGCCTCGCGGGCCTCGACCCAGGTCAACCGGGACAGCAGATGTTTGTTCATGGGACCTCCTTCGGTGATGTTACCTTTGGCCGGACCACCACCCACGACGCCCTTAATACATGCGGTGCGGATTCAGGACGTTTCGCAGCTCCTGTCCAGCCAGATAGCGGCGCAGATTGTCACAGAAGAGATCCGTGATCCGCCGGTTCTCCCGGTCGCTGGTGCTGGCCGAATGCGGGCTGACCACGACCGTGGGCATCTCCCACAGGGGGCTGTGGGAAGGGAGCGGCTCGTCGGCAAAGACGTCCAGGGCGGCACCGGCGAGGTGGCCGGAGCGCAGCGCCTCGACGAGGGCGGATTCGTCGACGACGGCGCCACGCGCGATGTTGATGAAATACGCGCCGCGCGGCAAGAGCGCCAGCTCTCTGGCCCCTATCATTTTTTCCGTCTGGGGCGTATGGGGCACGATCAGCACAAGGACATCCGCCCGCGGCAGCATCGCATGGAGGTGGCTGGGCTCGTAGTAGCGATCCACGACGTCGGGTGCGGGTCTGTGGGCGGTGCCGATGACACTCATGCCCAGCGCCCGGCACGTGTTCGCGATCGTCTTGCCGACCCGCCCCAGACCCACAATGGCCAGGGTGCGCCCTTCCAGGTCGGTGCCTGCGTAGCGCTCCCAGTGTGTGCGCCGTTGCGCCTCGAGCATGCGAAGCGCCCCCTTGTAGTGCATCAGCATCGCCATCACCACGAACTCGGCCAGCGGTCTGCCGTGCACGCCGCTGGCCGTGGTGAACACGGTCGTCGGCATCCGCGTGTCGTAGCAGTTCCTCTTGATCAGCTCGCCGATCCCGGAGCTGGTCGCCTGGACCCAGCGGGCATTGGGAGCACGGTCCGGAAGGTCCGGGCGGTGCGTCGGGTCGATGTCAAAGAGGATATCCGCGCGGGCGAGCAGTCCCCGCCAGCGCTGTTCTTGCTCCGGAGTGCGCTGAAATGTGGGGTCGCCGTTGTGGTCGGCCGCGTACCTGGGTGGCCTCATCAGTTGTGGCTCGTAGATCACCTCCAGGCGCTCATCGACCTGGCGGATGCGGTCGACGTGTTCCGGCTCGAGATAGCTGGTAATCAGAAGGACGAGCTTCGTGTCTTTCATCCCCATGAGTTCTCCTGTCGTCGGCAACCGGATTCGCCGGCGCGCTTCGCATTGCGCCGACGATCGCCGAGGGGCTGGCGGACGGCGGGGTCGCGAACGACCGTCACGACCTCACCTGACGCAATTCCGCTGACGCAACAGGTCCACCAGCTCGGCAGGGTCCTTGCCGGAGGCCTCCGCCAGGTCCCCGCCGCTCTGGAGCCATTGCCGCACGAGGGGGGAGCGATCCTCCGCCTTGCGTGCGGCGGAGTAGATCTCCTCCGCTACTTGGGACGACATGACCACGATCCCGTTATCGTCGGCGAGCACCAAGTCCCCTGGGCGGACCAGGACACCCCCGCACTCCACCGGCTCATTGATGGCGCCACCCGGCAGCCCCAACCGCCGTCCCACCCGGGCGGAAATGGAGCGGGCGAAGGTGGGCATCCCCTGCTGTCGGATCTCCACCACGTCGGTGACCGATCCATCGAGAATGACGCCGGTTGCCCCGCGCATCTTGGCTCCCAGCGAGGTCATCTCGCCCCAGTTGGCCACCTGGGTGTCCCCGCCCTGGGCGATCACCAAGACATCCCCGGGCTGGAGCGCCCGGATGGCGGGCCGGGTCAGGGCGCTGTCGCCCCGGGGCATCCGCACGGTCACGGCGCGGCCCACGATGCTGACCGGCCCGAAGATGGGCCGCAGGGCCGTGTCCATGAAGCCCTCGGCGAGTACGTGGCCAATGGTGGCGGGGGGAATAGTCCGGAAGCGCTCAACGAGTTCGTCAGTCATGGCGACTACTCCATTCCATGCTCCCTACTCCCCCGGGCATCCCACAGCCTGGATCTGTTCGCAGGGGTTGCCGAGGATCACCGACATGGTGCGATCCTGGGGGCAGTTGATGGTGGCGCCCCAGGTTCTCGACTGGCCCTCCAGGCCGTGCCGGCAGATGCTCTCCACCGGCAGCTCCGAGTGGTCGCTGAGGATGCGCAGGATGTCGTGGGCGCCGATGCTCCCATGGCGCTCCCGGGCCATCTGGCTCGCCCTGGCGTGCCGGTCGTAGGTGCCGCGGTACTCCTCCCGGGTCGGGGCGATCTCCTGGAGGTCGGGCGCGAAGAAGTGGTTGGTCCGGACGAGAATGCCGTTCTCAGGCTCGTGGACCCGCACCACCTTGTCCGTCACCTCCAGCGGCAAAGGCCCTCTCGGGATCGGCGACCAGGACATTCATCCCGCTGGCCCGCGGCTGCTCCTCGATCATTCGCACCGCCTCCTCCGCGCTCTTCGCGTAGCGCAGAATGGGCTGGAGGTTCAGCAGCAGCCAGGCGGAGCCGGCCCGGGACACGTCCACTCGGACCCTGGGCGACCACTGGCCGCTGCAGGTGAGGGATACCCCGTGCTGGTTCACCCCGTCCAGGATGGTCATGCGCCCGGCGGTCTTCATCTCGTTGGTGAAGCCGCCGTCCTCGTACTCCCGGTGGAGCACCACCTGGAGAACCGGCCCCCTGGCCAGGTCCCTGGTCTTGCCGATGTAGGTCTTGCCGTCCACCGTCGCCGGTCCCATGGCCAGGACCTGGGTGCACTGCTCAACGGTCGACCAGACGTAGGAGAGCTGGGAGTTGAGGTTCATGCTGAGGAGCTCGGCAGTTAGTCCACCTCGGCGCCCTCGGCTATCCCCCTCACCTCCTCCAGCAGCTCCGGAAACTCCCGGGCCACCCACGCTTCGTTCTTGCGGGTCACGGCGTCGTAGTCGGTCTGGTCCCGGCCGGAGTTAACCTCGGCCCGCTGGGTCCGCGTGCGCAGCAGATTCTCGCGGATCAGCTCCGCGGCGCCCCTGCCCAGCTGCTTGCCCTGCTCGTAGTGACTCCCCTTCAGGTAGAGCACCTTGCCGTGTCCCAGGGAGGATACGTCGGCCCGCCGCCTCATGATCTTCACCTCCGCTAAGTTCCGCTGGAAGCAACATCAGCCAGTGCACAAGGCTCTCAGCCTACGATTCATGGACCGGTCTAGCCCAACCTTGTGTCGCTTGTGCTCTTGATGGCTGATAGTACTCCTCGGCTTCTATATCTCCCCCGCGAAGTGGCACCTCACCTGGTGGGGAGACTCGCCGTCCTTGCCCATCTCCCGCAGAACCGGTACCTCCTTGCGACAGATCTCCTGGGCATAGGGGCAGCGAGTATGGAAGCGGCAGCCCGTGGGCACCTTTATCGCGCTCGGCACGTCCCCGACGAGCCTGATGCGCTCGCGCCGGTCCTGGGGCTTCAGCGCCGGAATTGCCGAGATGAGGGCGCGGGTGTAGGGGTGCATCGGCACCGAGAAAAGGCGCTCCCGCTCGGCCACCTCCACCAGCTGCCCCAGGTACATCACCGCGATCCGGTCGCTCATGTGCCGCACGACCGACAGGTTGTGGGATATGAACAGATAGGTGAGCCCGAAATCCCGCTGGAGCGTCTTCAGCAGATTCAGGATCTGCGCCTGCACCGAGACGTCGAGGGCCGAGGTCGGCTCGTCCAGCACTATGAACTCGGGATTCACGCTCAGGGCCCTGGCGATGGCGATGCGCTGGCGCTGCCCTCCGCTGAACTCGTGGGGATAGCGGCCCCGGTGCTCGGTCCTCAGTCCCACCTTCTCCAGGAGGTCGCTCATCCGTGCCGCCTGGCGCTCGCTGCCGGAGAGCTTCAGGTGGATGTCTCATCGGCCGTTCCAGGAGGGTCTGGATCGTCATCCTGGGATTGAGCGAGGAGAAGGGATCCTGGAAGACGACCTGCATTCGGGCGCGCATCCGTCGCATCTCGCCTCCGGACAGGCGAACCAGGTCCTTCCCGTCCATCAGAACTGCCCGGAAGTCGGATCCAGCAGCTTCAGCACCAGGCGCCCGACCGTGGTCTTGCCGCAGCCCGACTCGCCCACCAGGCCGAGGGTCTCCCCCTGGAGCACGTGGAGGTCAACCCCGTCCACGGCGTGCACGACCTCCCGGCTGCCCTCCAGGGGGAAGTGCTTGACCAGACCCCTCACTCTCCAGCAGCTTCTGGCTCACGCCGGGCCTCCTCCGGGTAGAGATGACAGGCCGCGCGATGTGCGTTGCCGACCTTTCGACAGCTCGGGCTCAACCTCGGCGCAGATCGCCATGGCGTGCGGGCAGCGATTCCGGAAGCGACACCCCGCCGGCAGATTGAGAGGGCTCGGCACGGCGCCGGGAATCGGCTTGCAGCCACTCCACCGGCTGCTCCAGTCTGGGTATGGATTCGAAGAGCCCCACGGTGTACGGGTGCTTGGGGCCCTCGAAGAGCACGTCCAGGGGGCGCATCTTCCACGATCTTGCCCAGGTACATCACCGCCACCCGGTCGCAGGTCTCCGCCACCACTCCCATATCGTGGGTGATCAGCAGCACCGAGGCGCCCGTCTTGTCCCGCAGATTCCTTGATCAGGTCCAGGATCTGGGCCTGGATGGTCACGTCGAGGGCCGTCACGGGCTCGTCGGCGATCAGCAGGCTCGGGTTGCAGGCCAGACGCCATGGCCACCATCATCCGCTGGAGCATGCCTCCGCTGAACTGGTGGGGGAACTGGCCGAACCGGCGCTCGGGATCCGGGTATGCCCACCAGGCGCATCAGCTCTATCACCCGGTCCCTCGCCTGCTGGTGGCTGACCTTTTCGTGGACCAGGATAGCCTCGGTTATCTGGCTCCCGATGGTGAAGACCGGGTTCATGGAGGAGGTCGGCTCCTGGAAGATCATCGCCAGGCGGCTGCCGCGGATCTGGCGCATCTCCTCCTTGGGGAGCTTGAGCAGGTCGCGGCCCTCGAAGAGGATCTCGCCCGAGACGATCCGGCCAGGCTGGTCCACCAGTCGCATGATCGATAGCGAGGTGACCGACTTGCCGCAGCCGCTCTCGCCCACGAGGCCGAGTATCTCCCCGCGCCCCAGGCTGAAGCTGACGTCGTCCACCGCCCTTACCACCCCCGCCCGGCTGAAGAAGTGGGTCCGGAGGTTCCTTACTTCCAGTACCGTCTCCATCCCTACCTCTTCTTCAGTCTGGGGTCCATGGCATCGCGCAGACCGTCGCCGAGCACGTTGAAGCCGAAGACCACGAGCATCAGCGCCAGGCCCGGCGTGACCATCACGTGCGGCGCCATCTGGGACCACTGGAGGCTGTTCTGAAGCATGGAGCCCCACTCGGCCGTCGGGGGCGGTACGCCCAGCCCCAGGAAGCTGAGGCTGGAGGCGATCATGATGGCCCCGGGTATCAGCAGGCTGGTCTGCACCAGGATCGGTGCGAGACAGTTGGGGAGGATGTAGCCTGCTGAGGATGGCGCCGTCTGACTCTCCGATCGCCGTCGCGCCCTCGACAAACAGCTTCTCCTTGACCGACAGGGTGAGGCCGTGGGCGAGTCTCGCGAACTGTGGAATGTGATACACGCCGATGGCGATGATCATGTTCTCCACGCTGCGGCCCATGATGGCGATCGCGGTCAGCGCCACGATGATACCCGGGGAAGGCGAGGATGATGTCCATGAAGCGCATGATGGGCGCATCCGCCCGCCGGTAGAAGGCAGCGAGCATCCCCAGGACTACGCCGAAGATCGCCCCGAGTGCCGATCGAGGAGACAGAGATGTACAAGCGACATCCGCGCCCCGAAGATCACGCGGCTCAGGATGTCGCGACCCTGATTGTCCGTCCCGAAAAGGTGCCTCGCGGAAGGCGCCTCCAGGCTCTCCCGCAGGCTCACCTTGTCGGGGTCGTAGGGCACGATGCTCGGGGCGAGGACCGCCAGTGCCAGGAAGAAGACTACGACGACGCCACCTACCGCGGCGAGGCGATAGTCCCTCGCGAAGGCCCAGACTGCCCTCCATGTAAGAACGCGCTCACCCGTGCTCCAGCTTTAGCTTTAGTCACCGTCGGGGCGAGAGGCCGAGAGGGTATTCGGAAGCAGTACCCGGAACCACTCTCACTCAGTGCCAGCGCTCGGCTCCATTCATCGATGCCGGATGCGCGGGTCGAGCAGCCCGTAGAGCAGATCGACCGCAAGATTTACCAATACAAAGCTGGCCCCGAAGAGCAGCAGGGCCCCCTGGACCAGGGGAATATCCCGCTGCGCAACGGCCGTGACCAGCATCTTCCCGAGCCCCGGCCAGGCGAAGACCTCCTCGGTCACCACCGCGCCTCCCAGCATGTAGCCAAACCGGAGCCCCACCACGGTCACCACCGGCAGCATGGCGTTCCGCAGGGCGTGCCAGCCCACCACCATGGACTCGCGCACCCCCTTTGCTCGCGCGGTGCGCACGTAGTCCAGCCCCATCACCTCCATCAGGGACGACCGTGTCATGCGGGTGATGAAGGCCAGCGAAAAGGTGGCCAGGCAGAAGGTCGGCATCAGGTAGTGGCGCCAGCTCTCGTTGCCCGCGCTGGGCAGAAGCTGGAGCTGCACGCTGAAGACGATAGGTCAGCAACAGGCCGAGCCAGAAGACAGGCATGGAGATGCCGAGAAGGGCGACCACGGTGAGCAGGTGATCCCACCTGGTGCCGTGCTTGATGGCCGCGAACGTCCCGAGCAGCACGCCCAGGATCCGTCGCGAAGACGATCGCCGAAACCGAAAGGAGTCGCCGTGTTGACAGAAGCGCGGCGCCAGTCTCCTGGATCACCGGCCGCCGCGTGTAGATGGACTTGCCGAGATCGCCCTGCGCCAGACGGCTCATGTAGTTGACGTACTGGGTCAGGACCGGCTTGTCCAGGCCGAGGTCCTTGCGCGTCTGCTCGACCGCCTCCTGGGAGGCATCGGTCCCCAGATACATCCGCGCCGGATCGCCGGGGATCAGCTGGAACGCAAAGAACACCAGGGTGACGACGAGCCGCAATATGGGAATACTGAACAGAATTCGCCTGGCTGCGTAGCGGGCCATAAGCTCCTGCGCTGCGTGCCTGGGCCGCCCCGCTCGAGCGGGGCGGCCCAGTTGGAGTTGTTACTTCGACTTCCACGCGAACTGGGATGGGAAGTTGTTGGCCGGACCGTTCAGGTAGATGCCCTGGACGTTGTCGCTTGATGGCCATCCGCCTGGGTACAGGTCGACCAGCTGGATGATCGGGAGCCTCCTCGTGGATCCGTCTTCAAGATCTGTGCGTTGAGCTGGTCTGGACGCTCGGCGCTTGTCCGTGGTGTTGTTGGCTTTCTCGATCATCTGGTCGACTTCCGGGATCGCCAGTAGTAGGCCCGGTTGTAGTACCTGGGCGGGAACGCCTTGCTGCTGTACAGCATGTTGCAGCACGTAGTCCACGTTGCCCGGTGGGGGCGTTGAACCCGTATGGAGACCATGTCGTATTCCGACTTCTCCGGGGTCACGCTGACCCGCGGGTTGAAGGTCGCGGGCTCCAGCAGGGTGAGCTTGCAGTCCACGCCCACGGCCTTCAGCATACCCTGGACTAGCTCGGAGATTTCGTAGTCGCCGGGGTGCTCCCCTTGCGTGGTCCACATGTCCACCGTGAGCTTCTTGCCGTCCTTCTCCCGGACCCCGCCGGGGCCCATCTTCCAGCCGGCCTCGTCCAGGAGCTTCTTGGCCTTCTCCGGGTCGTACGGGTAGACGCCGGCCGGCGTGAAGCCTTCCAGCACGGGTGTGGCGTACATGGCCTGAGCCGCCCGGGCACCGCCTAGGTAGACATTCTGGACGATGCCTTCCTTGTCCACGGCGTAGTTGAAGGCCTGGCGCACCCGCTTGTCGCTCAGACCCGGCCGCCGGCTGTTCATGACGATGTAGTACTGCTGGGACCCCGGCCCTTCCAGGACCCGAATCCCCTGGGCCCGCTTGAAGCGCTGGATGTCCGGGCTGGAGAGAAGGAGCGCCACGTCCGCGTCCCCCGCCGCCAACATGGTGGCCCGGGTGTTCGGGTCGTTGACGATCCGGATGTAGACCTCGTCCAGGTAGGGCAGCCCCTTCTGCCAGTAGTTGGGATTTTTCTTCAATCGGATCCCCTCGTTGGGCACGAAGGAGGTCAGGATGAAGGGGCCGGCGCCCGACTGCTGAGTCTTGAGGCCATCGTCACCCACCTTCTGGGCGAAAGTGGGACTGTACATACTGAAGCTCCGATTGGCCAGAACCGCGTCCAGGGCCGGGTAGGGTCGCTCCAGTTTCACTCGGGCAGTGAGGTCGTCCACCACCTCCACGGTCTTGAAGGGCAAAAGATCGTAGGGGGACTGCTTCTTCTCGATCTTCCGCTCCAGGTTCCACTTGACGGCGGCGGCGTTGAACGCGGTCCCGTCGTGGAACTTCACATTGGGCTGCAACTTCCAGGTGACGGTGAGGCCGTCGGCCGAAACCAATTTATCCTTGACCAGCAGCGGCTTCACCTTCCCGTCGGCGCCCCAGTCGAAGAGGCCGTCGTGGAAGTAGAGGCCGACCTCATAAAGGTTCGTCTGCAGCACGGCATTCGTGTCCACCTGGGTCCCATAGGGCATCGCGATGGTCAGCGTTCCCCCGTACACCGGTTTGAGGTGGTCGGCGGCCGGCGCCGGCGCCTGCGCGGCAAAGCCGTTCCGGCCATCGGTTGTCATCCAGAGGGCGAACAGCATCAGGACACAGGCGACGACGGCACGTGGTTTCAACGTGGGCATGACTTCCCTCCTCCTGTCAGGTTCTCCGACTGCAGCAAAAGGATACGCTCGTCTTTTGGCGCCAGTCCCCGATCCGGTGAATGAAGCCCCCGTCCCGCCGGACGATTCGCTCGGCTCACTCCGCCACCACCACCTGCTCCGGGGGGATGATGACGACCCCGTCCGCGTCCGCGCGGGCACGTTGCCTGCGGGCGCGCTCAGGCGGTCTGCCAGACCCGCCGCGCCGCCCGGACCAGGAACTCTGCGCCGATTGCCATGGCGGATTCGTCAATGTCGAACTTGGCGTTGTGGCCGGCCGGGGCCGACGACCACTCGGGCTTGGCGGAGCCGATGAACGCGTAACAGCCCGGTGCCTTCTGCCAGAAGTAGGCGACATCGTCGGAGCCCGTGAGGGGGTCGGGGACGATGACGCGATCGGGCCCCACGATGTCGGCGGCGACCGACCGCGCAATGGCGGTCATGGGCGGGGCATTGATAACCGCCGGCGTGAGGAACTCGTTCCGGACGGTTGCCGTGCAGCGCAAGGCTGCGGCCACGCCCTCGACCGTGCGCCGGAGCGCCGCCAGCAATTGCTCGCGCAACCCGGCATCGAAACACCGCAGCGTCCCCGTCATCTCCACAATGTCAGGGATGATGTTGAAGGCGGTGCCCGCCTTGAGCATCGTGATGCTGAGGACGGCCGCCTGGAGGGGATGCGTCTCGCGGCTCACCAGCGTCTGGATCGCCGTGACGATCTGGGCGGCGGCGACAATCGGATCAACGGCGTTATGGGGGTTAGCCCCATGGCCCCCCCGCCCCGTCACGGTGAGGAGCAGCTTGTCGGCGGAGGTCATGGCGGCACCGTCGCAGATCGCCACCGTGCCGACCGGCCAGCGATTCATGACGTGGACGGCGAAGGCAGCGTCCGGCGCCACTCCCTCTAGCGCGCCGTCGCGCAGCATCGCCTCGGCTCCGATCAGGAGTTCCTCGGCCGGCTGGAACACCACACACAGATTGCCCGCGAGCGATGGCGCTTCCTTGGCAAGGATCTCCGCTGCGGCGAGACCCATGGCGGTGTGGGCGTCGTGACCGCAGGCGTGCATGACGCCCGGATTTTCGGACGTCCAGGCCACGTCTGCCTGCTCCAGGATCGGCAGGGCGTCGATGTCCGCGCGAAGCAGGACGGTCTTCCCGGGTCGGCCGCCCCGGAGGAAGCCGGTCACGCCGGTCTTGCCCAGGCCGGTGCGAACGGTGTAGCCCAGGGCCGTGAGCCGCTCGGCGACAAGGCCGGCCGTGCGGGTTTCCTGGAAGCCCAGCTCTGGATGCCTGTGCAGATCGCGCCGTAACGCGATCATGTCTTGGGTGGCCGCTTGCACCGCCGGCGAAATGTGGGCCATACCACTCTCCTCTAAAAGGAACGCCTCACCCCTGACGCTCTCTGTCGGAACCCTACTTCCATCCCAGCCGCTCGCGAAGGTCGGTGATGTGTGCGGCATGGTGCTTGCCGTGCCACGCGTACGTCTGGAGCAACCGGTCGAGCGTGATCACCTGTCCGTCGGGCCGGCGAAACGTCCTGCCGAAGTCCGCGGCGTTCATCGCGCGCAGCAGCAGAAGCCACCGGGTGTGGACGGCCTCGAAGAGGGCCAGCGACACCTCCACGGGACCAATCTTGGCGTCGGGGAGTTCGGCCCACTTGGCCGGATCGTAGCCGCTGATCGCGGGATTGTCCTCGGTGAGGGCGACGCGGAACCGGACCAGCGACTGGAGATGGCTGTCGGCCATGTGGTGGACCACCTGGCGCACGGTCCAGCCTCCCTCGCGGTAGGGGGTGTCGAGCTGCGCCGGGGTCAGACCGGCCACGGCGCGCCGGAATGCCGCGGGGGCCTGTTCGATCGCCGTCATAAAGGTCCGTCGCTTCTCCGGCGTGACATCGGGATCTTCGCTGAACTTGCCGATCGGATACCGGAGATCTGCCATGGAATGCCTCCTCTCGCTGGTGGAATTCAGCGCCTACCGATGAAGTGTGTTCAGCGGCCGGCTATATCAGGTTCGAGCCTCCATCCACGAAGTAGGTCTGCCCCGTGACGAAGTCCGAGGCCTGGGATGCCAGGAAGATGGCCGCCCCCACGTAGTCGGCGGGCGTGCCAAGTCGGCCCAGCGGGATGGATTGCTTCCGCGCCTCCAGGTCCTTGGGATTGTCCTCGAAGAACTTGCGGTTGAGATCGGTGATGGTCGGCGCCGGCGCGATGGCGTTGACGTTGATCCCGTGGGGCGCCCACTCCAGCCCGAGAACGCGGGTGAGGTGGGACATGCCGGCCTTGGTGACCGCATAGGCGCCGCGGTGCGGCTGAAGCACCTGCGACACGTTGGACGAGATGTTGACGATCTTGCCGTGTCGTTTCGTGATCATCTCGCGGCCGACGGCCTGGCAGAGCAGGAACGCGCCGCGGAGATTCACCCCCATCATGGTGTCCCAGTCGTCCTCGGTGACCGCCTCGATGGGGCCGCGGCGGATGACCCCGATGGCATTCACCAGGATGTCGATCCGACCGCACGCCTTGAGTGTCGCGACCACCAGCGCATCGATGGACGCGCGCTGTCGGATATCGAACGGGATGGCCAGCGCGTCGTGCCCCTGGGCCCGGATCTGAGCGGCCGCGCGCTCTCCCTGGTCGGGCGTGCTGTTCGCGACCACGACTTTCGCCCCGGCCGACGCCAGGCCCGCCGCGACGGCAAGCCCGATCCCCCGAGAGCCGCCCGCCACCAGCGCCACTTTCCCAGACAGATCGAAGAGATCCCGTGCGCCCATCACAGCCTCCTTCCCTCTCCCAGCCGGCAGTCTAGCATCCTTCGGCTCGTCCCGCCATACGCTGACCGATCCGCGCGACTTCCGGTGGCACCGGGCGGCGGATGTGATATGGTATTCCCACCGGCCGGACCGCCGTCCGCGCGGAATGCACTCGCGCCTGGGGAACACGCCATGACCGACTCGTCACCTCTGACCGTCCGCAGCGCGGGCGTCCTGCTCCATGTCACCTCGCTGCCCTCGGCCTACGGCATCGGCGACGTGGGGCCCGCCGCGCATGCGTGGATCGACCTCTTGGCGCGCTCAGGTCAGCGCTGGTGGCAGATCCTGCCGCTCGGTCCCGTGGGTTTCGGCGGCTCGCCGTACTCCGCGTCGTCGTCCCTGGCCATCAACACCCTGCTGCTGAGTCCCGATGCCCTGATCACGGACGAGCTTCTCCGGCCGTCGGATGTGGCCGGGGCGACCTTCAACCCCCGCCAGGTGGAGTTTGAGAAGGTCGGCACGTTCAAGGACGCGCTGCTTCGGCTGGCCTGGGAGCGGTTTCAGGCCGGCGCCGCCCCCGACCTCCGCGAGCCGCTCGACGCGTTTCGACGGGCGCAGGCCGACTGGATCGAAGATTACGCGCTCTACGCAGCCCTCCGCGACCGGCACGCGGGAGGGGCGTGGTCGGAGTGGCCGGCGGATCTCGTCCGGCGGGAACCGCGGACCGTGGCTGCCGCCCGCCGGGATCTCGCCGAGGCGATCGAGCGATGCGTGTTCGGCCAATTCCTCGCGGACCGGCAGTGGCAGGCGCTGCGGCGTCACGCGCGCGAGCGTGGTGTGGGGATCATCGGCGATCTGCCCATCTTCGTGGCGTGGGATTCGCACGATGTCTGGGCGAGCCCGAACCAGTTCCTGCTCGATGCCGACCGTCGGCCGCGCGCCGTGGCCGGCGTCCCGCCCGATTACTTCAGCCCGACGGGACAGCTCTGGGGCAATCCGCTGTACGACTGGGAGGCCGCGCGGCGGGACGGATACGCCTGGTGGGTCCGGCGGATGCGTCGCACCATGGAGCTGGTGGATCTCGCGCGGCTGGACCATTTTCGTGGGCTGCAAGCGGCCTGGCACGTTCCAGTGGACTCCCGCACCGCCGAGATCGGAAGCTGGAAGCCGGGGCCGGGTGCCGATCTCCTGACACGGCTGCGAACGGCCCTGGGCGGGCTGCCCCTGATCGCCGAGGACCTGGGGATGATCACGCCGGCGGTCCACGCGCTCCGAAATCGGTTCGATCTGCCGGGGATGTCCGTCCTGCAGTTCGCCTTCGACGGCGATCCGAGGAATCCCTTCCTGCCCCACAACCAGCGCCGAAACAGCGTGGTGTACACCGGGACCCACGACAACGACACCACCGTCGGTTGGTACCGCAGCCTGACGCCGACGGAGCAGGGTCAGGTGCGGGTGTACACCAACACGGACGGACACGACATCGCGTGGGACCTGATCCGGATGGCCTGGGGCGCGGTGGCCAACACCGCCATCGCCCCCGTGCAGGATCTGTTGCTGCTCGACACGTCCGCTCGCATGAATCGGCCTGGGGTCGCGGACGGCAACTGGGACTGGCGCCTCACGCAAGACCAGCCGGTGGCGGCGCGGCTGGAAGGCCTGGCCGTCCTGACGGAGCGCTACGACCGCCTGCCCACGACAGAGCCCCCCGTCGCGTGCCGACCGACCGATCCCGCCTGGCCGCCACGCCCCGGTGCGGGCGAAGACTTATTATGGGAATTCTGACGGTGCGAATGACCGCGTGACGCCAACGGTGGGTAGGCGGTACGCCGGTGTCAAAGATGACTTGATCGGAGAAATGCCGGAAACGGCATGAGGGATCGTGGCGAAATCACAAACAATGGACCAGCGATTTCGTTACGGCTCCTAACGTGCCGCCAAAATCGCCCGCCACAGCAACGTCCGGAGAGGGGGGAGATCCGGGAAGGCCGCGGTGTGTCGCGTGAAATCCGTGCATCACAGCCCTGTGCGACCGGATGCGCCGCACGGGGCCGTTCTCTTTCGGGGCATGCGTCGACGCGTGCCGTTTCATCCCGCGCCGGTCCCAAGGCCGAAACATAACACGGGGCCCAAACCGGCCAGGTGACAGCGGAGAGGAAGAGACACGGCACACACAGGTAGCTTGTCATCTCGACCGCGAGGAGGAGACTCATGACGGAACATCAGTCGTCGGAACCGGCGCAGGACTCGTTTCTGGGTAAGACATTTGGCCTCGCGGGGAAGACCGCGGTCGTGACCGGAGGTGGGGGGACCCTGTGCGGCGCAATGGCCAAGGGGTTTGCCCTGGCCGGCGCGAACGTGGTGCTCTGGGGACGCGGGCAGACCTCGCTGGACGAGACCGTCCGCCGGATCGCGGCCGCAGGCGCCGGCCCGGCACGGGTGGCCACGGTCGTCGTGGACCTCGCGGATGAGAGCCAGATCGCGGCGGCGCTGCGGACGTCCGTGACGCGTTTCGGCCGTGTGGACATCCTGCTCAACGGGGTGGGCGGCAGCAGCATCCGTCGGCCGCTGGTCGAGGTGGACGCCCGCGAGTTCGCGGCAGTCCTGGAGTTGAACCTGCTGGCCGGGTGCATTCTGCCCACCAAACAGGTGGCCCAGTACTGGATCGAGCAACGGATCCGCGGCGCGATCATCAACATCGCGTCGATGGGTTCCTACCGCCCCCTCTCCGGTGGGTGGGCGTACTCGGCGGCCAAGGCCGCCGTGATGAACCAGACCGTGGCCCACGCCCGGGAATTGGCGCCCCACGGGATCCGAGTCAACGCGCTGGCTCCCGGGTTCTTCCTCGGCAAACAGAACCGCCGGCTCCTGATGGCCGAGGACGGCACGCCCACCGCCCGCGGCCAGGCCGTCCTGGCTCACACGCCGCTGGGCCGGTTCGGCGACCCGGATGAGCTGATCGCGGCCGCCGTCTTCCTCGCGAGCGACGGCGCCGGCTTCGTGTCCGGTGTCACCCTTCCCGTGGACGGCGCCTTCCTCTGCCACGGCATCTGATGAGGCGGACGTCGGCCACGCCCGACGGGAGCAGCTTGCGCCGGTGTGACGAGTAATCGGGGGCGTCACACCGGTGGGATAGTCTGGATGGTCCGCGAACAGAGGGGGATGTTGTTAGAGGGGGGCCCCTCCGGTGGTGGAGAAGCAATTCGGCACGGCTTCCTGCACCGGCCACGCTGCCCCGACATGGTGGGCCATCGTGGTACACCTCCTGGCCATCACGCCCTCCGCTGACAACCGCGGGGTCCGGACCGAGACTGTCGGCGGTGTGAAGGATGGGGAGGGGTTTCCACTTGACTTCCCTGATCCGCCGGGCAATCCTACGTGCCGCCGATCCGGCGTCGGGGCGCTGTGAGATGAGGCGGCCTCTGGAGTAGCGACGGACGTTGGCGCGTCTCCGAAACCATCAGCAAGGAGGGAAGCCATGAGTGGATCCCAAAACCGTCGAGATGTTCTGAAGCTGGGTGGCCTTGGGGCTGCCGCCGGCGTCCTGGCCGGCCTCGGCGCGGGTGCGGCGAGCCTCCTCTCGCCGGCCCAGGCTTACGCCCAGGCTGCACCCACCAGTCTGCTCCGCACCGTGCTGGACCGAAAGAAGCTGATCGTCGGAACCGGGAGCACGAATGCCCCCTGGCACTTCGAAGATGAGAAAGGGCAGCTCGTCGGGATGGACATCTCCATGGCGCGCATCCTGGCGCAGGGATTGTTCGACGATCCCACCAAGGTGGAGTTCGTCAAGCAGGAGCCGGCGGCGCGCATCCCGAATATCACCACGGGGAAGGTGGACATCGTCATCCAGTTTATGACGGTGACCGCCCAGCGAGCGCAACTGGTGGCGTTCTCGAGGCCCTATTACCTGGAAGGTGTCGCGCTCCTGACCTCGACCAAGGGGAAGTTGAAGACCTTCAAGCAGCTCGTGGACGCCGGGAAAGCCACCCGGGCCTCGGTCCTACAGAACGTGTTTGCGGAAAAGATGGTTCGAGCCGCCCTGCCCCAGGCGCAGGTCATGCAGCTTGACACCGAGGCGAACGCCATCCAGGCGCTGGACTCGGGCCGATCGGATACCGCGGTGATCGACCTCTCCACGGTGCGCTGGCTGGTCAAGCGCAATCCGAAAGCGTATCTCGACTCGGGGTTCAGCTACTGGCCGCAGATCTACAGCGCGGCGGTGCGGCAAGGCGATCCCGACTGGCTGCACTGGGTCAACACGGCGTTTGCCGTAGCCATGTTCGCCTACCGAGGGGGATCTCTACGACAAGGGGCTCGAGGACTATTTCGGGCAGAAGCCGCCTGTCCGGAAGCCGGGCTTCCCGCCCATTTAGGCCCAAAGGGCTCTGGATACCGCGAACCGCTCTCGATGAGATACCATCTCGATTTTGGGTTCATCTGGAAGCACTTCGACAGGCTGGGTTGGGGGCTGGTGCTGAGCCTGGAACTGGCCGCGATCTCGATCCTCATCGGGATCGCGATCGGGCTCAGCCTGGCCCTGGCCTATACCGGCGGCGGCCGCGCCATTCGCAGCGCCGTCGCCGGGTATGTCGAATTCATCCGGAACGTCCCGCTCCTCCTGCTGGTCTACCTTATCTTCTACGGCGTGCCGAGCATCGAGGGATTCGCGTACGACGCGACCACGAGTTTCGTCATCACCCTGTCGGTATACGCCGGGGCCACCCTGGTCGAGGTGTTTCGTGCCGGCCTGGCGGCCGTCCCCCGGGGCCTGATCGACGCCGGCAAGGCGATCGGCCTCACGGGCTGGCAGCGCCTGATCTGGGTCCGTCTTCCGACCATGTTCCGCATCGTGCTGCCTTCGCTCAGCAACGCCTTTGTGTCGCTGTTCAAGGACACGTCGCTGGCGTCGGTCATTGCGGTCCCCGAGTTGACCTACGGGGCGCAGTGGATCAATACCAACACGTTTCGCATTATCGAGGTGTGGGCGGTGGCCGCGCCCATGTACCTCGTCACCGGCTACGGTCTCCTGTTTCTGCTCCAGCGGCTTGAGCGCCGCTTCGCGGTGCACTGATGCTCTTTGCGATTCAGAGCCTTCCGTTCCTCTGGCATGGCCTCCTCATCACCCTTCAGGTCTCCGCCTTGGTGGTCGTGTTCTCGCTGGCCGGCGGGATCCTCCTGGGCGTTGGGATCGTGTATGGACCGCGGTGGCTGTATTGGCCGATTCGGATCTACAGTGATTTCTTCCGCGGGATTCCGCTCCTCGTGCTGATCTTCTTCATTTACTATGCCCTGCCGTTATTTGGCATCAACCTCACGAGTTTCGTGTCGGTCGTGGTAGCCCTGTCGGCGTTCGAGACGGCCCACATTATCGAGATCGTGCGGGGTGCGCTGCAATCGATCCCGCGGGGCAGAACGAGGCCGCCAAGACCATCGGCCTGCGTTTCAGCCAGCGGTTGGTCTACGTGATTGCCCCCCAGGCCGTGCGGCGGTTCCTGCCGCCCTGGATCAACGCCGTGGTGGACACCGTGAAAGGGCAGCGCCTTAGTCTCCCTCGTCGGGATTGTGGATCTGATGCTGGCCATCCAGCAAGTCATCGGCCGGACCTATATCCCGATGCCGCTCTATGTTCTGGGCGCCCTCATGTATTTCGTCATCAACTACAGCCTTTCCTCGGCGAGCCGTCGGCTTGAGGCGCGCTTCGCCTACATCCGGGAGTAGCCGTGGCCTCTTCGGAATCGGTCGTTCGGCATTCGCGGAGTCAAGAAGTCGTTCGGCGCGAACCGCGTGCTGGACGGAGTGGATCTCGACGTCCACAAGGGCGAAGTGGTCGTGGTGATCGGCCCGTCGGGCGAGCGGCAAGACGACTCTGCTGCGGTGCATCAACCTCCTGGAGACCTACGACGAGGGCTCGATCCAGGTGGATGGGGTGGAGGTCGGCTTCCGGGACGGAGCACGACCTGGACGCAGTCCGGCCGGGCGATCGCTGCAGCCGTAGCGGCGCGGGTCCTCGGCGTCGTCCGGCGGGTCGCTCTCGAAGTAGGTGCTGGTCAGATCGTAGCCACGAGCAGGTCGGAGGTCGCCCTCGAAGAGATCCTGCCAGCGGCGACTGAGGAACGTGCAGAGGTCGGCCTTGTGGGCGAGCAGCTTGTCGAGACAGCGGTAGAGCGTGTCCTTCGCCACCCCGCCGAGGTCGGCCCCGAGCAGATCGCCCATGGCGCTGTGGTGCAGCCACTCGCGGTGGAGGCGCCACTCGCTCCCCGGGGCGAGGAAGCGATACGCCACCAGGAGCAGCAGCATCTGATCCCAGGTCGTGCCCTCGCGGCTGGGCGGGAGCCGCTCCCGCCAGAACGCATCGAGGTGGAGCTGCCGCCAGAGCTGGCAGGCCACCCAACAGGCGCCCCACTGCCGCGGGCGCTCGAGCCGAAACTCGCGCAGGCGCACTTGGACGCCGATGGCGGCGCGTGCGCGGGGATCGCCCGGTCGGCGGGGAACAGGGCGAGGCGGAGTTGGCGGTGCGTGCCGTCCTCGAACGCTTCGATGCAGCGGAGCCAGCGCGCCTGCTGGCTATCGTTGCGCCTCATGGCCGAGTACGAGGAGGTGCTGGACGGCATTGCCGGATCGCTCGCCGGCGAAGGCGTCGTGTCATCTACGCACCGCGACTCGCCGTTCGCGGAGCGACTGATCCAGATCTGCATCGAGAGCGGCCGGAACTTCCCCCAGGAATTCGACATCAGCCTGCCGCAGACCGGCGTGCATCACGAGACCCCACTCCACGTCGGGCCGGCCGTCTTTGGGCTGTTGACGACTCCCCGCCTGCTCGATCTCGTGGAGGACGTGATTGGTCCGGAGATCTACTCGAACCCGGTCCAGCACATCCGAATGAAGCTTCCCAAGCGGGCCGTCGCCAGGGCCGGTTACAGTGGGCTCGTCTCGCAGATCCCCTGGCACCAGGACACCGGCGTGATCCTCCCCGAGGCGGACCACTCGACCATTCTGACCGTGTGGTTCCCACTCAACGAGGCCACGGTCGAAAACGGGTGCCTCCAGGTCATTCCGCGGAGCCACAGGGGCGATCTTATCGCGCACTGCCCGACCGAGAAAGGCGTCGCCATCCCGGAACCGCTGATTCCCGCCACGCAGGCCATCCCGCTCCCCATGCGCCCGGGCAGCGTCCTCCTCATGACCGCGCGGACCGTTCACAGCTCCCTCGACAACGTCACCCAAAACGAGGTGCGCCTGAGCTTCGATCTGCGCTATCAGCCGATCGGTCAGCCGACCGGGCGGCCGGCGTTCCCGGGCTTTGTCGCCCGTAGCGCGGCCCATCCGGAGTTGGTGCTGCGCGACCCCGTGGCGTGGGCCCGGCTCTGGTGTGATGCGCGGGCGAGACTGGCCGAGCAAGAGAACCCCGCCTTCAACCGCTGGCACGCGGGCGTCGGCATGTGCGCGTAAGGCGCATCGGACGACTCCCCCATCTCTTTCCGATCATAGAGGAAGACGATACGGGATCTCGGCGAGGAAGTATCGTGTTGCGGATGCTTGTGCCCGCGACGCTGCGCCGACCCGAGGGTCCGCCGTGTCCCGCCTATGCCTTCTTGGCGCGGGGTCGCGCGGCCTTTTTCTTGGTCCCGGCGGCCGGTGCGGCGGCTTTTTTTGCGCGCGTGGCCGTGCGTGGTCCCGCGGCGGCGCGCTTGCGAGTGGCGGCGCGGGGTGCGGGCGCCGGTTCGGCGACAGCCTCGTCCCCAGGCGCCGGCTCGCCGGAGGAAGCGAGAGGCGCGGCCTCGGCGGTCTGGTCCAGCGTGGTTGCGTCCGCCTCGACGGGCACCGGCTCCGGCACCGCCGCTGACCGGTCCGGGGCGGTAAAGGCGTCCGGCAGGGCACCGGCCTCGACGTCGAGCGGAGGGCGGCCATCCTGCGGGCTTTCGCTGGTGACGGAAACGTCGGCGGCGGGCGCCGCCTCCGGCGACTGCGTCAGCTGCTGGTACTGCGCGCCGGGATGCACGCGCACGCCGCCCTGGCGACCGCGATCGAGCCGGAACAAGCCTTCACGCTGGCCGAAGCGCAGCGCATCCAGGATGCCGACGAATCCATAGCGGCGTTCATCGAAGGTCTCGTCGAACGTCTTCATGAAGTGTTTGAACTGCCGCACGTACATCGGGAAACGTGGGCTCGCACCGGTGCGCGAGAGCGCCTGGATCATGATGCGATAGCCATCGGCCGGCCCGAGTCGCACGACGCCCTCCGCCGATGCGGTGTCATTGTCCAACGGCGCAGGCATCGAGGCGTCGGCCGGCGCCTCCACCGGACCGCTCGTCAGGTCGCCGGCGGGGAGTCCATGAGGAGCGTCGGGCCCCTGTCCGCGGGCGCGCCCCTCGCGGGCCACGCGAGGCTCCCGATGGGCACGCGGCTCCACCGGCCCCTTGCCGGCCGAGGCCGCCGGCGCGGCAACCGCGGTATCGCCCGCCTCGCGCAACTCGACATAGAAGCTTCGGTCGGCGCCCTTCAGCGCGACGTGCCCGGCCTTGGCGAGCTTCTCGACAAAGTCGCGGAAGGAGTTCGCGCCGTACGCGCGCTCCGAGAAACTCGAGTCGAGCTGCAGCAGCGTACTCTTGAGCAGTCCGAGCTGCGGCGTCATTTCACGGTCCGCCAGCAATTGGATCGCGCGGCGGATGAGCGGCATGGCTGCGGCGATGTCGGTCAGGGGGCGCGCGCGTCCGCCGGCCTGGCGTCCACGGCCCGTGACGCCACAGATGTCTTCGTACGCCACGAACTCGGTGCAGTTCTTCTGCATCACTTGGCTCGTGAACGAGCGCCCACCGACCACGAACACCTTGCGGTCGTATTGCTTGAGTTTCTCGACCAGCGTGATGAAGTCGCTGTCGCCGCCGACGATGACGAACGCGTTGATGTGGCTGTGGGTGAATGCCATCTCGAGGGCATCGAGGGCCAGGTTGATGTCGGCGCCGTTCTTGTCGCCGCCCGGCGTCAAGTTGCGCTGCACCATGTGGATGGCGTGTTGCGACATCGAGCGACCGTAGTCGGTCGCGCGGGTCCAGTCGCCATAGGCGACCTTGGTGACCACTTCGCCGCGTTCCTTCATGGCTTCGAGCACGGCACCCACGTCGAACTGGCCGCCCAGGCTGTTCTTGACACCGATCTCGATGTTGTCGAAATCGATGAAAACCGCGATCTTCAAGTGTTTATCACTCACATTCACAGTAGGTCCTTGCAGCGCGAATCCGGCGAGGCGCCCAGATTCGCCGCGGCGTCGAGAGCACTGGTCTCGACAAGAGACGTCCATTGCATGCCGGAAGCCCCCACACGGGAGACGATGGGGGTCGCGACGGCGCGCGTATCCGCCCCCCTAGGCGGGGCGGCGGAGGCGTCCGGCGGACTCATTTCGCATCACCACTGTACCGGTGAGGGCCATGCCGCGTCAAGGAAAGAGCGGATGTGCCTATTTCCGCCCGCGGGAAGAACCGCGGCGGAGCGTGTCTTTGGGGAATAATCCGCCGAGTTGCGCTTTCCGCGCAAGCGATGTAGGGTGAAATTCAACCGGACGCTCCGCCGCGTCCGGCTGCCGGGACGCCGCCAGGACACGACCGCCACTCTGGAGGTATGGACCATGGGAACCAAGAAGATTCTGATGCTGGTGGGGGACTACGTCGAGGACTACGAGGTGATGGTGCCCTTTCAGGCGCTCCAGATGGTGGGCCATGCGGTGCACGCGGTCTGCCCGGGGAAGAGGGCGGGCGAAAAGGTGCGGACCGCCATTCACGACTTCGAGGGGGATCAGACCTACAGTGAGAAGCCTGGCCACAATTTTACCGTCAATGCCAGCTTCGATGAGGTGAAGCCGGAGGCGTACGACGCGCTCGTCATCCCCGGTGGTCGGGCGCCCGAGTACCTGCGGCTGAATCCGGCCGTGCTGAAGACCGTCCGGCACTTCTTCGAGGCGAACAAGCCGGTCGCCGCCATTTGCCACGGTGCGCAGATCCTGGCTGCGGCCGGGGTGGTGGAAGGGAAGGCCTGCTCGGCGTACCCTGCCGTCGGTCCGGAGGTGAGCCGGGCCGGCGGGAAGTACATGGACATCGCGATAGATGGTGCGCATGTCGAGGGGAATCTCGTCACGGCGCCCGCCTGGCCGGCGCATCCCGCCTGGCTCGCCAAGTTCCTCACCGTCCTCGGGACCAAGATCATGCCGTAGCGGACTCTAAGGAGGGCAGGGAAATGTCAGAGGGTGACCCCCTGTCTCACCGTGGGCTTCGTTCCTACGCAACCTTCCTCGTCGCCCTCGGATGGGTGCACGTCGGCGCGGGCTTGCTGGCTGGTTGTGTGCCGTGGGTCGTTGCCGCCGGACAGGCGATCCCGGGGGGCGCCGCGTGGGCGCCCTGGCTCCTCTATGCCGCGCCCCCCCTCGGCCTCCTCGTGGGAGCGCTCTTCGGGTTGGGGTATTTCATCCTGAGTGGGGTGCTCCGGGTCCTGCTGGACCAGCGCGACCTCCTGGAAGATCTGGTGCAGACCCAGCGCCGTCTGCTTCAGGCCGCGGCGGCGCAGCGGGCCGGCACCCCCCCGGCGGCAACCGATCCATTCGATCTCCGCGACGCGAAGGATGCGGATGAGCCGACACTGTGACGGTCCAAGGAGACTGCGGGGTGCGAGGCCGGGGACGGAGGGCTGTGGCCGGGGGGGTCGGTCAGAACCCGCCAGGAGGTGAGCAGGTGCGAGCTTGTGACGATTCTCGGATTTCCCCTCGATGGACGACGGACCTGCCAGGTTTCCTATTCTGAAAAAAGCAAGGGAAGCTCCGTCACCCGGACTGAAAGCCTTACCCATCTCGCGACCTATGCCGCTAGCCATCCACCGTCGACATAGATCACTTGTCCATTGATGTACGCCGAGGCGTCAGACGCTAGAAACACGGCCACGTAGCCGAGGTCGTTTTCGGGTTCAGCCAGCCGCCTGATTGGGATCCGGCTCATCACCCATTCGCTCTTCTGGGGATCTTGAAACAGCTTCTCCGTGAGTTCCGTCCGGCAGTATCCTGGTCCAATCGCATTGGTTCTGACCTTGAATTGCGACCACTCGACTGCCATGGCACGCGTCAACCCGGCAAGTCCGCTCTTGGCAGCCGTATACGCGATGGTGTTGGGGATGGCTATGACACCGTTGATGGAGGCTATGTTGATGATCTTTCCCCCGCCGTGCTTGGCCATTCCCGGGACAACCGCTTGCGCCATCGCAAACGACGCGGTGAGGTGGATGTTGAGAACACTATTCCACTCTTCCAGGGTGAACTCCAGGGCCGGCTTTCGCACCTGGATACCGGCGTTATTTATCAAGATGTCAATCTTCCCGCACTCCCCCAGGATGCCTCTGACATAATCCTTGATCAGGTGAGGCCGGCTCAAGTCAGCGATATAGGGATACGCTTTGATGCCGGCAGTCGAGGCGAGCAGCGCCGCCGTCTTCTTTGCCTCCTCCTCTAGGAGATCTACCACCACGATATTTGCACCGGCTTTGGCAAGCGCCATGGCCAGCCCCATTCCGATGCCTCTGGCACCACCAGTGATGACCGCCGTTTGTCCTTCCAGCGAGAATTTCTGTGCGAGATTCTGGTAATCCATTCTTGGACTCCTCTGTGGGCATGGTTGTATCAAGGATCTACCGCATGAATCAAGTCCTGCGACGCGTCCTCTCCTCTGACCGCGTCTCATCGCCACAACCCCCCCGTTGCGAGAGCGCATTGTAGCGCGAACCCGCGTCAAGCGCGGCACCAATCGACGGGCCGCTAATCAACGCTGATCGCATTCGAACCGCTCCCTTCGCCAGTGCAGCCCGGTGCCCGGCGACGAGCCATGCCCGGCGACGAGCCATTGACGCGCTGCTCCGCCCGTGGTAGTTTCCGCGCCGGTTTAGACCTTGCGCGCGGGAGGGGCCATGGAGTCGGGTCTGTTAGCGACGGCGCTGTGCGTCCTGGTGCTTCCCGGCGCCGCGTTCTCCGCTGAACCCGCCCCGCAACGTCCGTCGATCGCTGTCCCGCAAACCCCGAGTCCGCTCGCCAAACCATCACCCGTGCCGCGGGTTGTTGCGCCCTTGTTGATCGGTTTTGGTGAAAGCGAGAGCTTGGCCATCACCAAGGGGATTTACGAGGGCTCCCTTCTAGTGCAGTTCAATGCGGGAACCGGGATGAATCCCATCAATGGGTCGGACTGGGCGTGTTGGCTTTGGCTGTACGATGCCACCATGGGGACCGAGAAATGGGTCGAGGCGGACCGCTTGATGGCGACCTCTTGCAACCGGACAAAGCCCTACAGGACCAGCGATCAGGGCTACCTGAGATAGGGAACGCCTCTGAGGTCGAGGAGCACCTGCTTTCCTGCTGTCCCCGGGCCTGAGTCGTAGCCGCTCGCGGAACCGCCATCTGGAAGATTCCGCTGAGGCGCTTCCGGGCCAACAAATAGACCCATCGCACCTCGACCTTCTCGATACCATCAATAACGTAATAAGGGGGTGTTGCCTTCGTGAACCCATCTGAAACCATGCGGTCGACGCGGTGGGCGTCTAGTTTCGCTGGCAACACCTGGGCTCGCTGGTGAACGGCGTACGGTGCCCCGGAGGACCGCCGCCGTTCGGGGCCAGCGCGGGTTGAGTGTAGGTTCTTATCACCACGCAAGAGAAGGCCGGAGCGTCTGCGCGATCCATGGCGGCACGATACCCAAGGAGGTCCAATGCCGAACGCGAATGTGGAATCTGAGTCCCGCACCAACGAGTTGCTGGCCGACGCGGCCCAGTATCTCCCAGGCGGCTCGACCTGGCAGTGGTCGCTTCCTCCGGACCTCACCTTCATTGCGGATCGGGGGGAGGGGAGCACGCTCTATGATACCAGCGGCCGGGCGTTCATCGATTACGTGATGGGCTCGGGCCCGCTCCTCCTGGGGCATGCGCACCCTGCGATCGTCCAGGCCGTGCAGGCCCAGATCGGGAAAGGATCGACCTTCCACTGCATGAGCGAGCCGACCGTCCGCCTGGCCAAGCGCATCTGCGAGGCCGTCCCCTGCGGCGACACGGTTCGCTTTGTCAGCACCGGGACCGAGGCCACCATGATGGCCATCCGGATGGCCCGCGTCTTTACCCACCGGGAAAAGGTGCTCAAGTTCGAGGGCGGCTTTCACGGCCTGCACGACTACGCCATGATCGGGAACTGGAAGCCGGGCGCCGCCCCCTTCCCGACGCCCATCGCCGATATTGCAGGGATCCCGAAGGGGGCGGTGGACAGCGTGCTGGTCGCCCCGTTCAACGACCTCGCCACCACCGAGCAGGTGCTCGCCTGCCATACGTCGGAGATCGCCGCCATCATCGTCGAGCCGCTCCAGCGGGCCATTCGCCCGCAGCCGGGGTTTCTGCAGGGAGTGCGAGAGCTGGCCACGCGCCACCACATCCCCCTGATCTTCGACGAGGTCGTCACCGGATTCCGGCTGGCCTACGGGGGCGCGCAGGAGTTCTACCAGGTGGTGCCGGATCTCGCCACCTACGGGAAAGCATTAACCTGCGGATTTGCCATGGCCGCGATTTGCGGTCGGAGTGACCTTATGGAGACGGCCAATCCGGCTCGAAAGGGCACCGAAGACTACGCGTGCCTCAGCGGCACCCTGAGCGGAAATCCCCTGGCCTGCGCGGCTGGCCTCGCGGCCCTCACCGAACTCTCGCGACCCGGGGTGTACGATCGACTGCACCAGATCGGGCAGCACTTGCGGGAGGGCATGGCCGGCATCGCCGCACAGCAGGGCGTGCCGCTTCAGGCGCTCGGCGAAGGCCCAATCGCCCAACCAGTCTTCATCGACCCGGCGCGCCCGATTGTCGGGGAACAAGATCTGCGAGGCGCCGACGGAAAGCGGGCAGTCCGTTTAGGCTACGAAATGATCCGGCGCGGAATCTTCGTGGTGCCGGGCGCCAAGATGTATCTGTCCCTTGCCCATTCTGATGCGGACCTGGAGGCGACGCTCCGCGCCTTCGCTGATGCACTGAAGGCGGTGACTGGCTGACCAGGTGACTTTGAGTATTGGGGAGTATCTTGTTGCTCCCCACCTTGTGTTGATGAGTCAGAAATTCGGCGACAAAGTGAGGCCTTCGGGATCGCTCCGCGCCCGCCGGGCCCGCGGGCCAGCCGGTTTCGGGACGCCGTGGCCTCCCAGACCCCGAAACCTGCACCACGTCTGCGCCCACGGCGCGACGCGCCCCGCAGGGGCGGCGGCGCCGGAGCAAGGCTGGCCGGTTCCGGGTACTCACCCGAACGGGTGGGTGCAGGCCCCAGGCGGGAGAGGGGCGATCCCGAGGGCCGGTGGAATTGTTCGTGAACTTCTGACTCGGCACACTAAGCTCATAGCTCCAGGTCGGAGCCGATCCTGGAAGAGAGAGGAGGCGCGCCGTGAAGCCAGAGATTCGGAAGGTTCTCAGCGTCATCGAGCGGATTCGAATGGAGGGAGGAGAACCCGTTGCGAGCGGTGAAAGCGTCAAGGTGGCGGTGGGAGCGGTGTGCCGAAATCCGTATGCCGGGAAATTCGTGCGAGATCTCACGCCCCTGTACGATCTTGGCGACGAGCTCGGCGATCACCTGACCCGTGAGGCGCTGCGTGCGCTCGATGGGACGCCGGTGGAGAGTTTCGGGAAGGCGGCGATCGTCGGTCTGGACGGGGAGCTCGAGCACGCCGCGGCGATTCTGCATACCAAGATGGGGCTCCGCATGCGCGCCCTGATTGGAGGCGGCAAGGCGATCATCCCCTCGACCGCCAAGCGGGCGGCGGCGGGGACCGCGATCGATATCCCGATTCACTACAAGGATGCCGCCTGCCTGATGTCCCATTTCGACACCCTCGAGTTCGTCATCCCCGACGCGCCGCGCCCCGACGAGATCGTGATCGTCGTCGCGTACGGCGTCGGGCCGCGACCGCAGGCGCGGATCATCGGGTTGCCGAAGGATCAAATTCAAGGAGAAGACCGGTACGCCTATACCGGCGGGCTGGTGTACACGAAGCGCGCCCCGGATGGCTCCGCCACGAGCGCCTAGCACAGTGGACGATGGTGACGGAACAAACCGCCCCGCGGGTGGGGCGCCGAGGTGCGAACATCGGAGGGAACGATGAGGCGAACGGATAAGGAAATTACCGATCAACGACTCTTGGCGCAGATTATCGAGCAGGCGCAGGTCTGCCGCTTGGGACTGGCGAAAGACAACATCCCGTATGTGCTCCCGGTGAGTTTTGGGTACGATGGCAAGGCGATTTACTTCCACACCGCGAAAGACGGCCGAAAGATCGACTTCATGACCGCCAATGACCGGGTCTGTTTTGAATTCGAACACGGCGTCCAATTGATCCAGCATGACGATAACCCATGCAAGTGGAGTTTTTCGTTTCAGAGCGTGATTGGGTATGGAACGGTGCGGGAATTGACCGAACTGCCGGAGAAGACGGCAGGACTCAATCAGATGATGAGGCACTACTCAGGACGGGAGTGGCCGTTCACGCGGGAAGATCTGGAGGCGATTCGCGTGTGGCGAATTGGTATCGAGAGTCTGACGGGAAAACAGTCGAAGGATAAGTTCGTGTCCTGAAGGGGTGAGTGGTCGAGTCGCTAATGGGGGCCCCGGTGTGGCTTTCGTGAACGTATCTGCAACCATGCGGTCGACGCGGTGGGTTCCAAAATCGCCGGCAACTGCTGGGGTCGCCGGGGAACGACGGCCGGTGCCCCGGAGGGCCGCCGCAGTGCGGAGCTAGCGCGGGCTGATGGGACGTTTGATGAAGGCAACATCGCCACATTGAGCAGGAGGAGTGAGATGCCGCCACGGAAGAGTCTGCACATCACGCTGCTGGCGGCGATAGCCGCTGTCTTGGTGGGCTGTGCGGGCATGTACTCCGCCACGGCGCCGCAGTTCGCGCCCGTGGAGGTGCACATCGCGCACATTAACGACCACCACTCCAACCTGGAGGCGGTGAAGGACGTCGAACTCCGCATCGACGGAGTTCCCACCCGGGTGGATGTGGGCGGCTTCGCCCGCGTGGTGAGTGTGTTCAAGAGCTACGAGTCCCAACCCAATCTGCTCAAGGTCCACGCCGGGGATGCGATCACCGGCACCCTGTTCTTCACGCTGTTCAAGGGCGAAGCGGATGCGGCCGTGATGAACCGGGTCTGCTTCGACAGTTTCACCCTGGGGAACCACGAGTTCGACAACAGCGATGCCGGGCTGAAGACCTTTCTTGACTTCTATGCCGGCGACGCGACCTGCAAGACGCCGGTGGTCTCCGCCAACGTGCGACCACGCGTCGGCACGCCGCTGGCCCCCCGGACGGCGCAGGACTACCTCTCGCCATACGCCATCAAGCGGATCGGCGGCGTGGAGGTCGGGATCATCGGCCTCACGATCAAGAGCAAGACCGTGGCCTCATCGCGACCGCTCGACAGCACCGAATTCCTGGACGAGGTCGACGCCGCCAAGGCGGCAGTGCAGGCGCTCAGGGACAGGGGAATCCGACACATCGTCTTGGCCACCCACCTGGGCTATGCCAACGACAAGCACGTGGTAGCGCAATTGCCCGAGGTGGATGTCGTCATCGGGGGCGATTCGCACAGCCTGCTCGGCGGCCAGGCGCTGCAGGCCTACGGTCTGGCGACGGAGGGGGACTACCCCAGCCTGCTGAAAAATGCCGACGGCGATACGGTCTGTGTGGCCCAGGCCTGGGAGTATACCAAGGCGGTGGGTCTGCTCAGCGCACGCTTTGATGAACGCGGTCGCGTCAACAGCTGTGCCGGCCGCGTGACCGTGCCCACCGGCAACAACTTCACGCGTCGCGACGCCAAGGGGCAGTGGGTGGCGGTGGATGCTGAAACCCAAGCCGCCTTGAGCGCGCGGCTAGCCGGGGACAGCGCGGTGCGTGTGGTGGCCGAGGATGCACCGTCGATGGCCGTGATCCAGAGTTTTCGGGCGCGGCTCAATAACAGTCTGGGGGAAAAGCTGGGTGCCGCACCGGCGGCTCTATGCCACGTACGGGTGCCGGGCAGTGCCGCGACGCCGGCATGCGGTGCAGGGGGTAGCGATACGGCCCAGGTAGTGGCCGAGGCGTTCCTGCAGGCCGCCAAGCGGGCTCAGTTCTCGATCCAGAACGCGGGCGGGGTGCGTACGGCCCTGCCCCAGGGCGACATCAGCTACGACACCGCCTACAAGGTGCTGCCCTTCAGTAACTCGCTGATCGAAATGGAGATGACGGGGGCCGAGATCACGGCGGTCCTGGAAGATGCCGTGTCCAACCACCTGGACCCGGTCGGTGGCGTGCTGGGCTCCAACGGCTCCCATCCCTATGCGGCGGGCTTGCGCTGGGATCTGGATCTGTCCCGACCGCGGGGACAGCGATTCGCCAATCTCGAGGTGCGTGATCGCACGAGCGGCCGATGGCGCGCGCTGGAGGCCGGCCAGCGGTATGTGGTGGTGACCAATGATTTCATTGCCAGCGGCAAGGACGGCTACCTGGCCATGGGGGTGGTGTACAAGGACCCGAGCCGCTGGGTCAATACCGGCCTGTACTACACCCAGACCTTCATCGACTACATCCGGGCCCAGGGCGGCCAACTGCTCAAGCCGGCCGCTGCGGATTATTCACACAAGTCGTTGATTAACAAGGACGGCACACGGCTGCAATGAGCCGGGGGGTGTGGTTCCCGACGGGCGTCGAGGGCGAACCGCGTCCGACATAGCCCATTTGTAAGGCCGCCACACCTACCGGGCAATAATCGGTGTTGCCTTCATGAACCAATCTGAAACCTTCCGGACGACGCGGTGGGCCTACAGTTTCGCCGGCAACACCTGGGCTCGCTGGTGAACGGGGGACGGTGCCCCGGAGGGCCGCCGCAGTGCGGAGCTAGCGCGGGCTGAGGGGCAGTCATGAATGAAGGCCACACCGGCCGGGCGTGCTGTCAGGATTCGCGCAGCGACTGCCAGACCGCCGCGTCGAACGGCGCCCTCCGGTTGGGGCAGGGGTCCCGATGACAGACCTGGCAGGTTTGAAAATCCTCCTTCGTCGGGAACAGGAGGCCGGAGACGGTCTTGTTCGGAATCATCAGGCAGCTTTCGGTCAGGATCACGCCGATGATCGGCGTGACGCCGCCGAGGAGCGCGAACAACAGCCGCTGCTGCTCGATCGGCCAGACCTCGACATCGCCCGACCCCGGGCTCATCCGGGCCGTCTGCCCGAGACGGAACCGGTCCGTGAGATGGGCCAGCAAGTGGGCGCGGGCGGCCGCGAGCAGCTCGGCCTTGATGGCGTCCCACCAGAACTGGACGAGCACATCGTCCGCCGGCAACGCGACGCCATCCATTTCGTGCCCGCAGGTCGCGACGTACGGAAAGACCCGCTCGACCACGTCTAGCTTGCGCCGCAGCATCCGGCTGGTGAAGGTGACCCCGTCGATCCGGACGGTGTCGTCACTGCGCCGTTCGACGAAGGCTTCGGCGTAGAGGGCCTTCGGTCGCGCGACCTCTCGGGCCTGGTCAATCAAGGCCGTGAAGGCCGCCGCGTCTTCCGAATCGGGCACCACGTGGACACGCGCGAGCAACGCCGCGGTGTCCAGGGCCGGCGCGATCTGTGTCAGGGCTTCCATCTGGTCTACGCTGCCTCCCGGTCCTCCGCCAGCTCCCGCGCACGTGTCCGCCGAGCGTTCCAGGGCATACAGGCGCACGCGGAACTCGGAGAGGTTCTTGTGTCAGTCGGTGGCCATCACCCAGAGGACAACCAGGATGACGGTCTGCCAGCACATCGCCCAACGCAATCCGGCCGGTATGCTGCCAGGCATACCAATTGGGAAGATTCGATGGAGGGTAACGCCGTCACGACTCCGTGTCAAGCAACCGAGCCCGCCGAGAAGGGGGTCGCTGGGCGCGGTGTTGCCTTCGTGAACCCGTCTGAAACCTATCGGTCGACGCGGTGGGCTTCCAGGGTCGTCGGCAACACCTGGGCTCGCTGGTGAACGGCGCACGGTGCTCCGCGGGGCCACCGCAGGTCGGGGCCAGCGCGGGCTGCTTGTCAGTTAAAGAATGAAGGCAGCAACGGCCGGGTCCCCGATCAAAGGTGGGAGGCGGGGGTTGACGCGACTGAAATATGTGTATATACTCCTAAAATGCAGCAGGAACCCACGGCTCTCCAACGAAAAGCGACCGCCTCGACGCCCTGCGTCTGCGCTGCCTTCCGCAAGGCCACACGCGCGCTGACCCTGCTGTACGATGCCTACCTCCGGCCGGCCGGTCTCCGGGTCACCCAGTACAGCCTCCTGAAGAACGTGCTCGCGCGCGAGCCCGTGAGCGTGAATCAGCTCGCAGAAGCGACGGTGACGGATCGTACGACGCTGACCAGAAATCTGCGGGTCCTGCAGCAGGGCGGGCTCATCCGGATCCAAGAGGGCGAAGACCGGCGCTCGCGGGAAGTCACGGTGACGCCCCGGGGGCGCGCGGCGGTGGCCAAGGCGACGCCGTGCTGGGAACGGGCGCAGGCGCACGTGGTCGGGCAGGTGGGGGCGGAGCACTGGAAGATCCTGCGCGAGGAGCTGGACATGCTGATCGCCCTGGGACGGCGCCGGTGATGGCCCGCCGGAAGGAGTCTGTGGAGTGGCATCCGGAAACATTGGAGTAGAATCTCCGGAGACAAGGACCGGCCCGCGCCTGCACTACGCCTGGGTCGTGCTGGCCGTGACCTTCGTGTGCCTCTTGACGGCCGCCGCGGTGCGGTCGCTGCCGGGCATCCTGATGCGCCCGCTGGAGGCGGAGTTCGGCTGGAGCCGGGCGACAATCGGCCTGGCCGTCTCGATCAATGTGCTCCTCTTCGGTCTCGCCGGTCCGCTGCTGGGGCGCGTGATGGACCGGGTGGGCCCCCGGGCAGTGGCGAGCGCGGCTACCCTCTTGATCGCGCTCGGGGCAGCAGGGACGCTCGGCATGACGCAACCCTGGCACATGGACTTGCTCTGGGGCGTCGTCGTTGGGATCGGCTCCGGCGGAGCTACCATGGTCATGGGGTCCGCCGTCGCCAACCGGTGGTTCAGCCGGCACCGCGGCCTCGCCCTGGGGATCCTGGGCGCGGCGACGTCCGCCGGACAGATCGTCTTCACACCGACGCTCATGCAGTTGACGCTCCGCTGGGGGTGGCGGGGGAGCACCCTGGTCATCGCAGGAATCGTGGGGGTCCTGGTCTTTCCCCTGGTGGCGCTGCTCCTCCGCAACCGGCCGGCCGACGTTGGACTCGGGCCCTACGGAGCGAGTGGGGCGCTGGCCGGCAGCCCTCCGCCTCCGCCTGATCCCCATCCCATGCGCGTCGCGGTCCGGACGGGGGACTTCTGGCTCCTGGCGGGGAGCTTCGCGATCTGCGGGCTCACGACCTCGGGCCTGATCCAGACGCACCTGATCTCCCACGGGACGGAGCACGGGTTCTCCGAGATGGCCATGGCGGGCGCGCTCGGCGTCATGGGCGCGGCAGATGTCGTGGGGACGATAGCCGCCGGCTGGATCTGCGACCGGTTCGGCGCGCGAGGGCCCCTGGCCTTCTACTACCTGTTCCGGGGGGTTTCGCTCCTCCTTCTGCCATACGTGCACACGCAAGGGGCGATGCTGGCCTTCGCGGTACTCTATGGCCTGAACTGGATCTCCACGGTGCCACCGACCGCTGCGCTCGCGGCCGATCGCTTCGGCCGACAAAACGTGGGCACCGTCTTCGGCTGGATCTTCTTCGCGCATCAAGTGGGCGCCGCCATCGCCGCCTATGGGGCCGGTATCCTGCACGTGTGGTTCGGCGACTACACCCTGTCCTTTCTTCTCGCGGGCGGCCTGGCGCTGCTTGGAGCAGGCCTGGCCCTCGGGATTCGGCGGGAGGGGGGCCGAAGACCGGACCGCAATCTCGTGGCCGCAGCAGGGCCGGAAGTGGTTGGGTGATTGGGTGCCGTCGGCTCGATTGGCTGCCGACGAACCCGAACGAGGAGTGCGGTGATGGGGCAACACGAAGTGAAGACGATCTGCATGCGCGACTGCCCGGACGCGTGCAGCATCATCGCCACGGTCGAGGACGGGCGCGTGATCCGTCAGCGGGGCGACCCCGACCACGGCGTGACGCAGGGGTTTCTCTGCGCGCGCGGCAACGCCTACCTGAAGCGGCAGTACGACCCGGCCCGTCTCCTCTATCCGCTGCGTCGCACGCCCGGCGGGTGGGAGCGGCTGTCGTGGGATCAGGCACTCGATCTCGTTGCCGCGAAGCTGGCGCAGGCCCGGGACACGTGGGGGCCGAAATCCATCCTGGCGGTCCAGTACTCCGGCATGCGCGGCTGGGTCGCCAAAGTCCTGGCGCAGCTGTTCTGGGCGAAGCTGGGCGGCGTGACGTTGACCCGGGGCGGTCTGAGCATCGAGGCGCTCAAAGCGGCGCAGGCCGCCGACTTCGGCACCGACGACACGCACGCGCCGGAGGATCTCGCGAACAGCCGGGCCGTGGTGGTCTGGGGCAAGAACCTCGCGGTGACCCACCTGCACTGGGCGGCGTTCGTCAGTGGAGCCCGCAAGCGGGGCGCCAAGCTCCTGGTCATCGATCCGGTCTCCACGGCCACCGCAAAGAAGGCCGATCGCCATTTCCAGCTTCGCCCCGGTACGGACGGGCTCTTGGCGCTCGGCGTCGCGCGGCGACTGCTCGAGCGCGAGGCAGTGGATACGGCGTTCCTTGCAAAGCACACCGCGGGATTCGAGGCGTACCGAAGCTTGGTCTTTGAACGGACACTTTCGGAGGTCGCGGCCGCGACCGATCTGTCGGTCAACCAGATTGACGAAATCGCCGACTGCTACGCCGGGACAAAGCCGGTCGCCACGCTAGTCGGCCTCGGCCCGAGCTACTGGCCGCATGGCGGGGCGAGCGTCCGGCTCATCGACGCCCTGGCTGCGCTCACCGGCAATATCGGGGTCTCCGGGGGCGGCGTCAGCACCGCGTTCTCCCGGCGCCCACCTTTCGACTGGTCGATGCTGGACGCGCGCGGGCCCGAGCGCCGGGCGCCAGCTCCTGCTGCCCCAGCTCGGGGAGGCGATCCTCGGTGCCACCGATCCTGCCCTCAAGGTGGGGTGGATTGCCGGCGCGAACCCGGCTGCCACTGTGCCTGACTCCTCGCGGGTGAAAGCGGCGCTGCAGTCGCTGGACTTCCTCGTCGTGGTCGAGCAGTTTCTCACCGCCACCGCCGAGTTCGCCGACGTGGTCCTGCCCTGCACGACCTACCTCGAAACCGACGAGCTGGTCACGACGTACGGCCACACCTGGCTCGGCCTGGCGCAGGCCGTGGTCCCGCCGGAGGGCGAGGCGCGGCCGGATGCCCTCATCTTCCAGGGGCTCGCGGACCGCCTGGGCTTCGGGTCGGAACTGGCTGGGACCCCGGCCGCATGGATGCGCCGGCTCCTTGGCCCGCTCGCGTCCCACGGTGTCACTGCGGAAGCCCTCCGGGAGCGCCCTCGACCGAATCCGCTCGCGCCGCAGGTCCCCTTCGCTGACCGCCGCTTCCCGACGGCATCGGGCCGCTTCGAGCTCCTCAACCAGTTCGCGCCCCCCGCGCCGAGGCCGGCGGAAGATCTCCACCTGGTGGCGACCAAGACGCTCCGCATGCTGAACTGCGCAGATTCTGCCGGAGGACGTGCCGCCCGAGGCCACTGTGGCGATGCATCCGGATACAATCGTGTGCCTCGGCCTTGCGGACGGGCAGCGGATCCGGGTCTCCAGCGCGGTCGGCCAGGTCCAGGCCCGCGCGGTCGCCGATCCGACCGTCCGCCGCGACGTGGCGCTGCTCAACCCGGCCCTCTGGCGAGGCGACCTCAGCGGCGTCAATCAGCTCCGTGAATCCTGGGTCACCGACCTCGGCGAGAGTGCCGCGATGCACGCGACCGCGGTGAGAGTCCTCCCCGCCTAGCGTCCTTCCAGAGACCGCGGGCACAGGTGCTCCGGCCCTGAACGCCGGATCGAGCATGAGTGCCGTTCCCCCGGCATCCACGTTGTGCAAACCACACCCCACGGAATCCGCCCGCTTTGTGCCGTCCGAGTCTATGCCTTTGCCGAAGCTGGGTTACCCGAAAGCCAAAATTCGG
>CAWJSJ010000001.1:0-1082063 GCA_963845565.1 uncultured Methylomirabilota bacterium | reverse complement strand
TACCGTGGAGCAGGTCAAGACTTTTTTGATGCCCGGGTGGTGGTACGGTGACCCCCGGGCATTGGTCTTTCTCGTGTCCTGTCCCCGACGTACGTCTTCGCCGCCAAGTTCGCTACGACCGCAAAGAGAACCATCCCGCAGAGCGGACCTTCGGCCTGGTGCGTATTCCCGGCGTTGAGAAACGGCGGGGTCCGCATCGGCCATCCTCCCGGCAGACCGGCCCGGCCTCCGGGCGGTGGGGCGAACGTGGATCCGGTGTGTCGCAGTTAGTGTGGTGAATCGTAGGTTCGCTGACAATGTCCCGGCCAGAGGGACACCCCTCAGCCGCCTGGCGCCTCGTCGAGAACCGGGCGGCCTTGCTCCGGGTCGGCCCCCGGAAACCGGGCCTCCGGACCGGACCCGGCCGCCCCGCGGGCGCGGCGTCTTCGGGTGCCCCTCTGGCCTTGAAATATGTGGGCGAACTTCCAACTCAGGACACTAGGGGTGACTCCGCGCTTCGGTTTCCAGTGCTATCGCGGTTTCGGTGGCCTCGCGCAACTCTTCGGCTGAGCGGCCTGGGCCCGGTTGTGCGAATATCCCAGCGGTCCGCGCGATCACACTCTCCGCGCGCCGCAGGCATACCGTGCCGGCCTCCAACTGTACCTCGAGGCGGTCTCCCTCGACGAGGCCAAGCGCCTGCCGAATCTCCGCCGGGATCGTGACCTGCCCCGTACGCGTCATGGTGGTTGTATGCACCTTTTCCCTCCTACTATGTACGCATCTCAATACTGCACGGTAGGACGCTCGTCAAGAGATTAACATTGGCAAGGCATTGGCGTGGAACTGAAAGAAAAGAACGCAGAATCTGGCACGAAGGGCAGGAACAAGAGGACACACGCTCCTGCCAAACCACGCGAACGATTGCGACGAAATCGTCGCCAACGGCAGCGATGCTCGTGTCTCCACTTTACGCGGCGAGGCGCGGCGGTGCCTGCAGAGTCCGGGGTCTTGACGTGATCCGCTGTCTGGGATACTCTAAAGTACATACTATCTTCCCGGACGGAGAAGGAGAGGCAGATGCCGACACTGGTGCATAAAGTCCAAGTCCTCTTGACCGACGAGCAGCATCGCCTGCTCCTGAAGCTGGCAAAGGCGCAGCGGAAACCGCTGAGCGTGCTCTTGCGCGAAGGGGTCGTCGAGCACGTCATCAAGGAAACCCGACGAGCGGCCAAGCGGCAGGCCTGCGATGAGATCGCGGCAATGGCGCTCCCCGTCGGAGAATGGGCGGAGATGGAAGCAGAGATTACACGGACACACGCCGGCGGACGGAGGCGGCCGTGAAGTACTTCTTGGACACCAACATCTTCATGTGGGGAGGGGTAGAATTCTCACTTCCGCATCCTGCGTGGGTCTGAATCCGGTCCGGTATATTCTGACCTCCGTTGCACACAGGAGGGCACGATGAGTCTCCCGGGAATTGTCAAGCCGATCACCTACCTCAAGAACCACACCGCTGAAGTGGTCCGCGACGCGGCAGAGTCGGGTCAATTGTACGTCGTCACGCAGAGCGGAGAGGCGAAAGCGGTGGTCATGGGGGTGGCTCAGTACGCCGAATGGAGACGCGCTCTGGCGCTTCTCAAACTGTTAGCCCAGGGCGAAGAGCGGACATCGCGTCACACCGCGTTGTCACCCAAACCGAAGCGTTCCGGCGCGCCGAGAGGTCTCTTTCCCGAGCATTGGGCGATGCGTAAACGATCCTTTCGAGTCCTATGGAAGTGTCCCACGCGGATTCCATCCCGCCCACTCGACCCGACGTTCGGTCCCGCCACCCACCCGAATCAGGCCGCGCGCAGCAGGAACTCGACCTTCACTGCCTCGTACGGAAACACGATGCCGCCGCCCGCGGCCCGATCCAGCACGCCCGCCTTCAGCAACGCGGTCACATCCGCGTGGACGGCCTTGACGTCGCGCCCGACGCGCCGCGCGGCCTCGCGGATCGACACCGGACCCGCCCCGCAGAGCGTCTTGAGTAGCGCCCACCGTTTTGCGGTCAGCACCTGCCAGAGCACGTCCGGCGTGGCAAAGCTGATCCGGGCGGTCTTGTCCGCTTTGCCCGTCTTCCAGGCGCGCCCAAAATCCGCCATCGCCTCGTCAGGCCTGCGCACATCAAGGATTACGGTCTTCACGGCCCCACCTCGCAATGTCCCGTTGGAATGAGATTTGACCTACCGAATGGCCGTTCGGCCACGCGGTGGGTTATTGTCTATCGGAGCCGAATCGGAACACGCGTTGAGGACCGAGAGCGAGTGTGCTGTATTTCCCTTCAGTGATCAGCCAAGTATCCAGTGCCCGCCCCGTTTGATCTCGGCGTACATCGCATCCGGGGCCAGGTCGATCTCGCCGGGCCAGGTCACCGCGCCGTGGGTCACACGCGCTTGCGCGAATCGGGAGGGGTCGGACAGTGGGGCAAAGACCCCCGCCGCAGAGGAATGGATGAGTCCGGCCATGTCGACGGTTCCTTCCGTTCCGTCGACAAATCGGACCCGCAATTTGTAGTCCGCAAGTACTTCGGCCTCGACAACCCGCCACGGCATACGCGGGTGGATCGGAGGGGTTACGAAAGTGGGCGGATTTTCTTCGGAGATTGATTGTGGGCACATAGTTCCCAATCCTCCAGGAGTTCGGCGCGATGTTCTTGCGCCCATTCGAGCACCAGCGCCAGTGCTCGCCGACCCAAATGCCCCTCGAGAACCTCCAACGTTCGGATGTCGATCAGCGCTTCGTCTTCTGCATACAGCGCATGGAAGTGCGGCGGAGCATGATCTTTCCAGAACATCTGAATCAGGATGCCATATCCGCCGGGCTGCCGTCAATCAGCCGTACGCGGCGCTTCAGTGATGCACGTCCAAGGACTTCCGATCAGGCACGCCCGGGTCTCCCGGAGGGCGAATCTGGACTGAGCGACAGCTGCAAGCTACCGTACGTGTGAGCCGGCAGTAGTCGACCGTTGGAGACGATACCATGACGCACCGTTGTTGCCAAAGACTCCAACAGATGCGCACCGATCCCTCGAGATGGTGTGGCCGATTCCCCCGGGATTCAGTCTGCGCCGAATCCGACGGAAAGGACGCTAGGCGCGTGCGCCGCGGTTCGGCTCCGAGGGGTCGGGTGCGGGCGCCTCCGCGCTCCGGGTTGTCCACGGGCGGGCAGCAGGCGCAGGCCGAGGTGCATGACCGCCCACCCCAGCGCCAGCCCGCAGATCGCCCCCACGATCACATCGGTCGGGTAGTGCACCCCCAGGTAGACGCGGGAGTAGCCCACGCCCGCGGCCAGGATGAGGACGGGCCACCGCCAGGCGGGCAGGCCGACCCAGAGCGCGCCGGCCAGGGCGAACATGTTGGCGGCGTGGTTGGACGGCATGGCGAAAGAGCGGGTGCATCCGGCCAGCAGGTGGACCCCGGCGATGACGTGGCAGGGGCGGATGCGCTGGACGAGGTGCTTGAGCGCATTGGCCCCCAGATCGCTCAGGGCCACGGCCAGGACGGCGAGGGCGAGGACCGGCGCGGCGCGGCGGCCATGGCGGGCCAGAACAAGCGGGATCAGCAGGGCGGCCAGCAGGAAGCCGAGCCACTTGTTGCTCAGCGCCGGCATGGCGAGGTCGAAGAGGGGATTCTGGAGGGTCCCGTTGATGACGAGAAAGGCCCCCCGGTCCAGCGCCTGCAGCACGGCGACGGCATCCCCCATGGCCCGCTAGTGTCCTGTCTCTGAAGTTCGTTGACGATGTACCGGGCCGCAGGTCCATTCCTCCGACGCCTTGCGCCTACACCCACTCTGGCGAGTGGGTACCCGGAACCGCCCGGCCTTGCTCCGGGTCGTCCCGCCTGCGGCGAGACTCCGGACCGGAGCCGGCCGGGGGGTACCCATCCGCAGGATGGGTCTGGCGCGGCGTCCTCGGGATGGACCTGCGGCCCTGACTTATGTGGCGAATCTCTGGGACAGGACACTACGCTCCGGTCCGCTTGGCGGCGTGGCTGTCCAGGAGAAACACCAACCCCCCGAGCCCGCTCACGACGACGGTGAGGGAGAACCAGACCAGCGACATCCCCAGGGCCGCGGCGGCGGGGACGCCGACCTTGGCGAAGAAGTAGATGACGCCCCCCTCGCGGATGCCGAGGCCGGCCACCGAGACCGGCAGCATGGAGAGGCAGGTGATGAGCGGGACGAACAGGAAGAAGTACAGCAGCGGCACGCCCAGGCCCAGGCCGGCGCCGATCAGGTAGTAGGTGACGATGATCAATGCCTGGAGCAGGAGGGAGAGTCCGAAGGCCTGCCCGAGCGCCCGGTGGTGCCCGCGGTAGCGGCGGAGCGCGTCCACCATGCCCTGCAGCTTGGCCTGGAAGCGCGCCAGGCCCAGCAGGCGGAGGAGGCCGGTGGCGCGGTCGAGCAGGCGGCTGTTCACCAGCACGAGCAGGAGGCCCGCGAAGAGCGCCGCCACGCCCAGGATCAGCGCCGCGACCTGGGGGTCGCGGAGCGTCCCGGAGGCGACGGCCAGGGCGCCCACGGCCAGCAGCAGCAGCGCGGCGAACCCCGTAAGCCGGTCGAGCAGGATGGAGGCGAGCGAGGCGTCGTGCCCCTGCGTCATCTTGTAGATGAAGTACCCCCGGACGAGGTCGCCGCCGATCAGCGTCGGCAGGAACAGGTTGAAGAAGGCCCCCTGGAAATAGACCAGGGTGAGCCGCCAGAGCGGCACCCGGATCCCCTCGGCCCGGAGCAGGCAGCCCCAGCGGACGGTGCTGATGACGTAGCCGAGGATGTAGAGGGCCACGCACCCGAGGAAGAGGGAGAGGGGCAGCGCGTGGAGGCTGCGGACGACGGCCGCGCGATCCACCCGCCAGAAGAGCACCGCGAGCAGGACGCCGCTGACCGCCACCTTGATCAGGAGGGCCGTGCGGCCGGCGGACCGCGGCGGGGCCGGAAGTGCCATCATGCCTCGCGCGCGGGCCGCCCTTCCACCCGCTTCACCATGTAGATCGGCTTGCGCTGGGACTCGTGGTAGACGCGGACCAGCATCTCCCCCAGCAGCCCCATCACCACGAACTGCACCCCCACCACGATGAGCAGGACCGCCAGGAAGAGCAGCGGCCGGCCGCCGATCTGCGCCCCCAGGAAGAGTTTGAGCGCCGTGAGGTAGGCGCCGATGAGGCCGCCCACCCCGACGGCGGCGACGCCCAGCATGCCGAAGACCTGGATGGGTTGCGTGGCAAACGTCAGGAGGAACTTGACCGTGATCAGATCCAGAACCACGCGCACCGTCCGAGTGATTCCGTACTTGGATCGGCCGAACCGCCGCGGGCGGTGATGGGTCTCCACCTCGACGAGGGTGATCCCCATCCAGCTGGCGATGGCCGGGATGAACCGGTGCATCTCGCCGTACAGGCGGAGGTGTTCGACCACCTCGCGGCGGTACGCCTTGAGCGTGCAGCCGTAATCGTGTAAGCGGACCCCGGTCACCTTGGAGATGAGCCAGTTGGCCAGCATCGAGGGCAGGCGCCGGCTGAGGAACCGGTCCTGCCGGTTCTTCCGCCACCCGCTGACGATGTCGTATTCCGCCGCCAGCGCGAGGAGGCGGGGGATGTCCGCGGGGTCGTTCTGCAGGTCCCCGTCCAGCGGCACGATGACCTTGCCCTGGGCGTGATCGAACCCCGCCGAGAGCGCCGCCGTCTGCCCGAAGTTCCGGCGGAGCGCCACCAGGATCCAGCGGGGGTCGGCCGCCCGCGCCGCTTCCAGGCGGGACCAGGACCCGTCCGTGGAGCCGTCGTCCACGGCGATGACCTCGTAGGCGATCCCCTGCGGGTCCAGGGCGTGCCGGATCTCGTCGGCGAGGAGGGGGATGTTCTCCTCCTCGTTGAAGACGGGGATGACGATGGACAGGGTGGGGCGGTCGGGCTCCGTCACGGTGTGCTCCTCAGTAGCCGGCGAAGGGCCGCGCGGGGAATCCGCGGAATTCCCGGCCCCACAGGATGGTGAATTCCCGCAGGCGGCGGCCGCGGTCGGTCAGGGTGACCGTGTCAAGCGGCTCCAGCGTGCGGAAGGCCTCGCGGAGGTCGCTGTTCGGGGGGACGATCCCCTGCAGGACGATGACGCCGTCGCGGCCGGGCAGTTGCTCCCACCCGCCCCAGACGTCGTACTGATTCATTCGTCGCCCGAAATTGGCGGTGTACACCGTCGGGTGCCCCGGCACGTAGAACGCCAGCTGGCTGGCGACCTGGTAGTGGTCGGCGACGAGGAAGGGGCGGCCCGGGACCCGGGCCATCGCCGCACCCACCGCCCGGCCGAGCTCCGGCCATCCGTGCAGGCGCTTGGCCACCAGGTCCAGCGCCGGCGGGATCCGGAACCCCGTCCACTCGATGAGTTCCGGGGCGACGGCGACGGAGAGGAGCGCGGCCGGCAGCAGAATCGCGGCGAGCAGATACTGATGCAGGCGTTGCCGGGAGCGGCGGCTGACCCCGGTCCGCATCCACGTCTGGCACCATCCGGCGGCGGCGACGACGGCGGTGAGGTAGGCGTGGGCCGCCCAGTTGGCCTGGACCTTGCTGACGAAGCTCCACAGCTGAAAGAAGAGAAAGACCGGGACCGAGGTGCAGACCAGGAGCGTCAGTTCGTCCCGCTCTCGCCGGATGCCCTCCCGCCAGGCCCAGACCACGCCGACGACCAGCAGCCCGAACAGGAGCGGCGAGACCACCCCCACCTGGCTGCCGAAGAACTCGGGACCGCCCAGCAGCGCGTCCCAGACCGACCGTTCGGCGTTCCCGCCCGCCTGGATCAGGACGTGGCGCATGGAGTACCAGCCGTGACGGGCGTTCCACACGATCACCGGGCTGAAGATCAGCAGGCCGAGGGCGGCGGCCAGGTACGGCTCCTGCCGCCGGAACCAGGGGCGCAGGCGCGGGGAGCTGGCGAGCCACAGCGCCACGCAGGGCACCAGCATGAACATGGTGTACTTGGCCAGCAGCCCGAGGCCGAAGACGACCCCCGCGGCGTACCACGCCAGCTCGCCCTGCCGCGCCTTGACGCGGGAGAGGCAGAGGCAGGCCAGCCCCCAGCAGCAGACGAAGGGGGCATCGATGGTCATCAGCACGGCCCCGACGGCGTAGAGCGGCATCACGCTGAGGAGGACCAGGCTGAGGAAGGCCGGCCGGTCCTCGGGGAACGTCCGGCGGGCCAGGAGGTAGGCGATGGCGGCCGTCGCGGTGCCCAGGAGGACGGCGGGCAGCCGGACCCAGAACTCGGTGGCGCCCCCCAGGCGCGTGCTGGCCGCGATCAGATACGCCACCAGCGGGCCCTTGCTGTAATAGCTCCAGTCGAGGCGCCGCGACCATTCCCAGTAGTGCGCCTCGTCCCCCGAGAGGGGCCAGCGGCCGCTGGCGATCAGCCAGAGGTGCAGGAGTGTCAGGACGAGGAGCCAGCCCAGGGCCAGCCCGCGATACGACCTCATGCGCTCTCCCCGTTACCGTGTGGCTGGGGGATACTTGGTCTGGAGCTGCCGGTCCTTGGCGACCACCTGGGCGGTCAGGTCCGCCCGGTAGGCGAGGAGCGCGCGGCGGAGCCGGGCGTCCGTCAGGGCGAGGATCTGGACGGCCAGCAGCGCGGCGTTCCGCGCGCCGGCCTTCCCGATGGCGACGGTGGCGACCGGAATGCCGCCGGGCATCTGCACGGTGGCCAGGAGCGCGTCCAATCCGTGCAGCGACCCGCCGTCCATCGGCACGCCCACGACGGGGAGGATCGTGTGGGCCGCGACGACCCCTGCCAGGTGCGCCGCGGCGCCCGCCCCCGCGATGAGGACGCGCAGGCCGCGCCCCTCGGCCTCCCGCGCAAACGTCGCCACCCGGTCCGGGGAGCGGTGGGCGGAGGCGACGTGCATCTCGAAGCCGATCTTGAAGTGCTGCAGGAGCGTGGCCGCCTCTTCCATGGTGGGCAGGTCGGAGTCGCTTCCCATGAGAATCGCGACGAGAGGCGCGCCCGGTGCCGGTGTGCGAGGCATGGAAACTCCTTGGGAATTGGCGATTGACGATTGGCGATTGACGATTGCCGGAAAAGACACTCCTTGGGAATTGGCGATTACGTGGGGCGCTCGACGGCTTTGCGACCGATGTCGGTGCGGAAGTGGACGCCGCCCCAGCGGATCTTCTCGACCGCGCGGTAGGCCCGGCTGATGGCATCCGGAATGTCCGTCCCGAGCGCGGTGACCCCCAGGACGCGGCCGCCCTTGGTGACGATGGTGTTGTCCACCCGGGCCGTGCCCGCGTGAAACACCATGACGTCCTTCAGGCGGGCGGCCGCCGCGAGACCGGTGATTGGTTTGTCCGTGTCGTGGGCGCCCGGGTACCCGCCGGCCGTCATGACGACGCAGACCGCGGGCTCCGGGCGCCAGCGGATCTCGACGTCCTTCAGGCGCTGTTCCGTCACCGCCTCCAGGATCGGCAGCAGGTCGCTCTCCATGCGCATGAACAGGGGTTGGGCCTCCGGGTCCCCGAAGCGCACATTGTATTCCAGCACCTTGACGTCGCCGTCCTTGATCATCAGTCCCGCATAGAGCACCCCGCGGTAGGGTCGCCCCTCGGCGGCCATGGCCTTCACGGTCGGGATCATGACCTGGGTCATGATCTTCTGATGCAGGGCCTCGGTGACCACCGGCGCGGGGGAGTAGGCCCCCATCCCACCCGTGTTGGGCCCCTTGTCGTCGTCGAAGGCGGCCTTGTGGTCCTGGGTGGAGGCCATGGGGAGCACCGTCTCGCCGTCGGTGAAGGCGAGGAACGACGCCTCCTCGCCGGCCAGGAACTCCTCGACCACGACCCGGGCGCCGGCGTCGCCGAAGACGCGGTCCTCCATGATCCGCTTCACCGTGTCGACCGCTTCCTGGACGGTGCGGCACACGATGGCACCCTTGCCGGCGGCGAGGCCGTCCGCCTTCACGACGACGGGGGCGCCGACGTCCTGGATGTAGCGCTTCGCGTCCTCGGCGCGGTAGAAGGTCTGGAAGAATCCGGTGGGGATCTTGTACTTCTTCATCAGCCGCTTGGCGAAGACCTTGCTCCCCTCGAGGATGGCCGCCTGGCGGGTGGCGCCGAAGATACGCAGGCCCCGCCCCTCGAACTCGTCCACGATGCCCATCGTGAGGGGAAGCTCGGGGCCCACCACGGTCAGATCCACCGCATGCTTGGCGGCGAATTCCGCCAGCAGGCGCACCTCCGAGGCGCTGATGTCCACGCACTCGGCCAGCTCCGCGATCCCGGCGTTGCCGGGCGCGGCGAACAGCTGCGTGACGCGTGGGCTCTGCCGCAGCTTCCACACCAGTCCGTGTTCCCGTCCCCCGCCTCCAACGACCAGCACGCGCATAATGGCTCCATCGGTGGGGTCGACCCGTCCGGCCCCTCAATGCCGGAAGTGGCGGACCCCGGTAAAGACCATGGCGAGATCGTGCTCGTCCGCCGCCGCGATCGCCTCGGCGTCCCGCACGGAGCCGCCGGGCTGGATGATCGCGGTGACGCCCGCGGCGGCGGCGACGTCCACCCCGTCGCGGAACGGAAAGAAGGCATCCGAGGCCAGGACCGTCCCCTGCGTGGGGGTGGCGGCCTTCGTGAGCGCCAGCTTGACGGCATCCACCCGGCTCATCTGTCCCGCCCCGATCCCGACCGTGGCCTGCGCGCCGGCGAGGACGATGGCGTTCGACTTGACGTGCTTGACCACCGTCCAGGCGAACCGGAGCGCCTGCATCTCGGCGGCGGTGGGCGGCCGGCGCGTCACCGTTGTGAGGGCCGTCGGGTCCACGCGGGCGGCGTCGCGGTCCTGGACCAGCATCCCGCCGCTCACCCGGCGCACCTCGAACCCCCCGTCCGCGGCCGTCGGCCCGCCGCCCTCGGGCGGCCATTCCAGCAGCCGGAGGTTCTTCTTGTCCGCCAGCGCCCGCCGGGCGTCGTCGCTGTAGCCGGGGGCGATCACCGCCTCCACAAACGTGGCGGCGATGGCCTGGGCCGTCGCGCCGTCCAAAGGCCGATTCAAGGCGATGATCGCGCCGAAGGCCGAGACCGGGTCGGCGTCGCGGGCGCGGCAGTAGGCGTCGCGCAGCGCGGTCGCGGTGGCCACGCCGCAGGGATTGTTGTGCTTGACGATGGCCGCCACCGGCTCCGGGAACTCGTGCGCCAGCTCCCAGGCGGAGTGGAGATCGAGCAGATTATTGTACGAGAGCGCCTTCCCCTGGAGCTGCCGGGCCGCGGCCAAACCGCCCTGCAGGGCCAGATCCCGATAGAACGCCGCGCGTTGGTGCGGATTCTCGCCGTAGCGGAGCTCCTGGATCTTCTGCAGCCGGATGTGGAGGAGGGAGGGAAAGGCGAGTCGAGAGCCGAGAGCCGAGAGCCGAGAATCAAGCGGCGGGAGGGGAGCGGGGGGATTGCGTTGAGGCTCCTCCCCTGCCAGGCGTTCGTAGAAGCCGGCGATGGCCGCGTCGTAGCGGGCGGTGTGGTCGAAGGCGCTGCGCGCGAGGCGCACGCGGGTGGCCGCCGAGAGCGATCCCCCGGTGTCCCGCAGCTCCGCGAGGACGGCCGGATAGTCCCCGGGGTCCGCCAGCACCGCGACGCCCGCGAAATTCTTGGCGGCGGAGCGGAGCAGCGCCGGGCCGCCGATGTCGATCTGCTCGATGACGTCTGCCACGGTCCGATCCGGGTTCGCCAGGGTCTCCTCGAAAGGATAGAGATTCACGGCCACCAAGTCAATGGGGGCGATGCCCTGGGCGGCGAGCTGGCGTGCGTGGTCGGCGTTCCCCCGCACGGCGAGCACGCCCCCATGGATGGCCGGATGCAGGGTCTTGACGCGGCCGTCCAGCATCTCGGGGACGCCGGTGACGTCGGCCACGTCGGTGACGGGGAGGCCGGCCGCGCGCAGGACGTGTGCGGTGCCGCCCGTGGAGAGCAGATCCACGCCGAGGCGCGCAAGTCCTTGGGCGAACTCGACCAGGCCCGTTTTGTCGGACACGCTCAAGAGCGCGCGGCGGACACGGATCATCGGCGTCGTCACATCTCCCCGTCGCCGGCAGCGGCCGGGACGGCATCGGGCAGCGGATGGGCGATCCCGCGACACGCACCGGAACGCATCGCGGTCTTTCCGGGGATCGAGGGCAACGCCGCTGAATCAGTGTCCGTCGCGCCGCGGCACCTCATGCCACCCCTGAGGCCCCGGACGCGAACGGGTGACGGGATCTAGGAGGTCTGCGCATTCTTGGAGAAAGCGCCCGGATGCTACCAAAAAGCGGTGGCACGGGCAAGCCAATTCCCGGCTGCGGCCGGGGTCTCGCGGCGGTCAGACGGTCTCCGCCCCGACGGCCTGCTCGTCGCGGAAGTGCTCGGCGGTGAACACCTGGAGCGTGGCGCCGCACTGCCAGGCGTCCGGTGCCAGCCCCGCCTTGCGGCAGACCTGGCGGAGAAAGGTCTCGCGGTCCCAGCCGTGCTCGGTGGCCACCTGGGGCAACAGGAGCCCGTGGGCGCTCGCCTGGCTGACGTAGAGGCCGTGGAGGCCCACCTGAATGTCGCCGGCGTCGGCGATCGGTCGGAGCGGCGAGAGGACGGAGACCTCGACGTACAGGTCGGGCAACTCCTGCGCCGTGACGGCGGGGAACCGCGGGTCCTCCGTCGCGGCGGCGGCGGCGCAGTGGGCGACCGCCTTGGCCAGGGGCCGGATGGCCTGCATGTATCCGATGCAGCCGCGCAGCGCCCCGGCCAGAGTGAGTGTGACGAACGCCGCGCCCGGCGCACGCAGGACCGGATCCCGGGTGGTGGGCGCCGTGCTGGGCCGGCCAGCCACCCGGTCGCGGATGGCCCGGCGCGCCGTCGCCAAGAGTTCGGCGCGCTGCAGGGCGGTCAGTGCCGGTGTGGGGGTGTACATGGGCCAGTCCCCGAGGTTGTCCGCGATGGGCGACAGGAAACACGCCGTTCCCGGCGGTGGTCATGGTCCCGGGAACCACGCGGTCAGAATATAGACCCGAGGGTGGGGATTTGCAATCCTGCGGGCACGGGAATCGCCTAATCGGGCCCGTCGAGCGGTGGTGTCCGGGGTGCTGGGTCGCTTGACACCCCCGAATCAGTATGTTAATACTCGACTCAAGTAGTCGGCTTTTGAATCTTTTGAAAGGAAAGCCGCCATGAGAATTTCGACGAAGGGGGATTATGCCACACGGGCCTTGCAGGATCTGGCCCTGCATTATGATCAGGGACCGATTCCCATCGAGAAAGTCGCATCCCGGCAAGGGCTGCCGGTCCGGTATCTGGAGCAGTTGCTCTTGACGCTCAAACGGGCGGGATTGCTGCTGAGCAAGCGAGGGGTCAACGGCGGGTACTCCTTGGCCCGCCCGCCCGCGCAGATTACCCTGGGCGAGGTCTTGCGTGCCGTCGACGGTCCCATCGCCGCGATCTATTGCGTCGGCGATCCGCCCCGAGATCAGTGCGCGTATGAGACAGAATGCGTCCTCCGCGAGGTGTGGACGCGGGTCAGCCACGCGGTCGCCGCCATCGTGGATCACACGACCTTGGCGGATCTCTGCGAGCGGGCCAAAGCCGTCGCGGGCCGCCCGGTCACCTCGGAGGCGTTCGGGCAGGATCGCGCAGGGGACTGAGCCAACGAAATTTCGAAACGAGGGAGACAGACCCATGGGTGAGGGCGGCCTCATCATGACCGAGACGCAGATCCGGCGGTACAGCCGCCACCTGATCCTCCCCGAGGTCGGCGGCAAGGGGCAGCGACGCCTGCTGGGGAGCAAGGTGCTGCTGGTCGGTGCCGGGGGGCTCGGGTCGCCGGTGGCCCTGTACCTGGCGGCGGCGGGGGTCGGGACGCTGGGGATCGTGGACTTCGACACGGTGGACCTGAGCAACCTGCAGCGGCAGATCCTGCATCACGGTCACGACCTGGGCCGTCCCAAGGTGCAGTCGGCGATCGACGGCCTGTCGGACATCAATCCGGACGTGAAGGTGGTCCCCTACCAGGAGGCCCTCAGCGCGGTCAACGTGAAGCAGATTTTCGCGGACTACGATGTGATCGTGAACGGGAGCGACAACTTCCCGACCCGGTATCTGGCCAACGACGCGTGCGTCTTCCTGCGAAAACCCCTGGTGGACGGTAGCATCTTCAAGTTCGAGGGGCAGGCGACGGTGTTCATGCCGGGCCGTGGCTGCTATCGGTGCCTGTACCCGGCGCCCCCGCCACCGGGGGTGGTGCCGACGTGTGCCGAGGCAGGCGTCCTGGGGGTGATCTGCGGGGTGATCGCCTCCATCCAGGGGGTGGAGACGGTCAAGCTACTGTTGGGCCTGGGCGACTCATTGGTGGGCCGTCTGCTCTTCTTCGACGGCCTGGCGATGGAATTTCGCCAGGTGACGTTCCGGCGGGACCCGGCGTGCCCGGTGTGCGGCGACCACCCGACCATCACCGACCTGATCGACTACCAGGCGTTCTGTGGGATGTCGCCGACGGCGCGCCTCAGTTGACGGGCGACCGAGATAGGGCGTGGGGTGGGGAACTCGGTGAACGCGGAGCACGGTGAGCCACGAGCCACGAGCCACGACCCCGGAATGGTGGAGCGGGAGGCGATCCCGATTTTGACCGGGGAGACACTCGCGGAGATTGTCCGCCAGGCGGAGTCGGGGTATCCGGAAGAGATCTGCGGCCTGGTGATCGGGCGCCGAGACGCACCGGACACCTACGGGGTGCGTGCGGTGACGAACATCGCCAACCGCGAGCCGCAGGACGATCCCGGCGGCCACCCTCGCGATGCGCGGACGGCCTACAAGATGGATCCCCTGGAGCAACTCCGGGTGCTGCGGGAGGCGGATACGCAGGGGTGGGAGGTGCTGGCGTTCTACCACTCCCATCCGGATCACGCCGCGTACTTCTCGGCCATGGACCGGGAGCGGGCGCTCATGGCCGACGGCGAACCGCTCTGGCCGGGCGCCACGTATCTCGTGGTGTCGGTCATGGGCGGCCGGGCCTACGGCACGGCGTGCTATCGGTGGGATGCGGCGCGCCGGGAATTCCGTGAGCACCCGGTGACGGTGTCGGGCAAGCGGTTGTGACCGACGGCGCCTACGGGCCCACGACCGGACCGGGTCGTCGAGACGGGGTCTGGATGGGGGAAGTCACCGGCGCGGGCGCGTGTCCTCAGGGGGCGCCCGGAGAAATGACGAGGACCCGGGGGAGGGGGCGTGCAGACGCAGGACGCACTCAGCTTGCTGGTTGCGCTGAAGGAGCGGGTGGCGCGGATCTACTTCCGGTTCTTCCGCGCGTTCCGGGACGACCCGGTGGCGGCCAGGTGCTGGTGGGACCTCGCCCGGGACGAGTACGGCCACGCCGGGATCCTGAAGATGGTGCGGGAGTTGGTAGCGGCCGGGCCGGAGTGTGGCGAGATCGGCCCCCGGCTGTGGGCGCTGGTCGAGACCGTGGAACGGTGCGAGCAGCAGGCGCTGGCGGCGGACGGCCTGGGCCGCGCGCTGGAGGTGGCGATCCGGCTCGAGTCCTCCGACCTCAACGTCTTGAGCCGCCGCATCCTCCAGACCCTCGAGGCCGAGTTGCCGGAAGAGACCGCGCGGTCGTTCGTCGGGGGGGATAGTCATCACCGGCGCCTCGCGGAGACGGCCGGGCAGATCGGTGACCGGCCGCTGCGGCAACGACTGGAAACGTTGCTCGGCGGGCCCCGGGAGCACTGAACAATGCGGGCCCTGGTGAGTGGGCCATCGCGGACGGAGGACGGGACGATCATGAACGTGGTGGTGCGGATTCCGACACCGCTCCGAGCGATCACGAACGGACGGGGCGAGCATCGGATCGAGGCGGCGACGGTGGAGGAGGCCTTTGATGGGCTGGACCGCGCGTACGCCGGAATCAAGGGGCGGCTGTGCGAGGACGACGGGACGGTCCGGCGGTTCCTCAACGTCTACGTGAACGAAGAAGACATTCGATTTCTGCAGGGATTACAGACGCCCCTCAAGGCGGGGGACGAGATCTCGATCGTCCCCGCCATGGCCGGCGGCCGGTAAGCCGTTGGCAAAGAATGACTTGACCGGAGGAATTCCGGGAACGGCATAAAGAGTCGTATCTTGACGCAAGCCCGCTACTCCTCAGCGGGAGCCGGCAACTCCGTCCCGCGCCCCGGTATCGTCGCGGAGGCAGAGAGCCGCTCGCGGGTCGGGAGATCCGGTTTCCCCTTGCCGGTGCGCGACACTGGCGTTACACTAAACGCACCCAGGAGGTGCTACATGAGTGTAACCACGCGCAGAACCGTAACCAAGACAAGACCGCCACAGGGCGTGGCGCCCGCGGCCACCCGGATCGTCCGCCGGAGCTTTGCCCTCCCCCGCCACATCGTCACTGCGGCCACGGCGGTGGCCCCCGCCGAGTTGCAGACCAATCTCAACCGGCTGGTCACAACCGCACTGCAGGAGTACACGGCCACCCGCAAGCGCCAGACCTTTGAGGCGGCCATGGCGGCCATGGCGGCGGACCCCGCGATCACGCGCGCCTCCGCTGATCTCCTGGCGGCCTTCCGCCCGACCGAGGCGGACGGCCTTCCGCATGATTAGCCGCGGCCAGATCTATCTCGTCAACCTCGACCCCGTCCATGGCCGCGAGCAGAAGGGGGTGCGCCCCGTCCTCGTCGTCTCCGCCGATGCTATCAACCGTCAACCGCTGGTCGTCACCGTCGTGGCGGGCACGGATGCGACCCACGTCTCCCGCGACTACCCCACGAACATCCGGGTGCCGGCCCGCGAGAGTGGCCTGCGGAAAGAAACGGTCTTCCTCTGCTTCCAGCTCCGGGCGCTCGATCCGACGCGCTTCCGGGATCCCCGCACCGGCCTCATTACGCCGGTCGGTCAGCTCTCGTCCGCCCGCATGGCCGAGGTCGATACGGCGCTGCGCGCCGTCCTGAACCTGTAGGACCGACCGGCGGCGGCGGAGACCGGCTGCCCGGCCGGTCTCTGACCTCACTGCGCAAGGGACCTGTCGCGTGTCGGGGGCGCGTAGGGTTTGATTGGCGTGCGCGCCTTGGACTTCCGCTTAATCCATCTTCTAAGCGCCGACGCTGCCTACGTATTCTGTCGGGGCACTCTCTGGAAAGGCGGCGCATTTCCAATTGACACGTGGGCTCCCTGTGGACTATGAAGACATCAGATGTCAGATGTCTCGTGCGACAGGCGGATACCATGGAGCGGGCGGCGTCGACAGTGGGCCGGGCGAAAACCACGCAGCGGGGCGCATCGCTCGGGCGCGCACGGGCGCGCCAGGTCGCCAGGTCGCTGGGGGTTCCCCTGGGCAAGGATTCCGTCGTCTCGGTCGTCCTGACGCGGATCAAGGAGGCGTTGCTCCGCAAAACGCTGAGGCCGGGCGACTACCTGCCGTCCGAAACCGAGCTCACGAAGACGTTTGGCGTCAGCAAGTCCAGCGTCCGAGAGGCCGTGAAGATGCTGCAGGCCATGGGTGTGGTGGAAGTGCACCGCGGCCAGGGGACGCGCGTCCGCCGGCATCCAGGACCGGACACCATCAGCCCGTTGGTGTTCCAGCTCATCATGGAGGCCGGCTACCCCGACGATCTGGTGGAGCTCCGCCTGATGTTCGAGCCCGCGTTCTCGGTGATGGCGATGGAGCGCGCGACGGACGAAGACCGGGACCGCATCCGCCAGGCCTTGGAGCGGCTGGAGCGATCCGTCCGGTCGGGATCGCCGGCGGCGGACGACGATATCGCCTTTCACCTCGCCATCCTCCAGGCCACCAGAAATCCCCTCGTCACCCGCATCGGCGAGACCATCTTCCAGCTTTTCAGACCCTCCATCAGCGTGTCCATGAAGCACATCGCATCCCGTGCCGTCCAGGATCACCGACGCATTTTCGAGGCGTTTTGCTCGGGCGATCCGGTTCGCCTTCGCACGGCCGTGTTCCAGAGTTACGACGGCTGGAAGGAGAGCCTGAACCGAGAAAAGGGGTGGGTGGCACCCCCGTCGGGAGAACGACCGTGAGTGAACTCCTCCGGCAAATCAGCGACTGGACCGACAAGATCACGCGGCTGATCGCCGTACCGGTGGGGATCGCCACGGTCCTGGTCGTGTTCTTCGAAGTGCTCATGCGTTACGTGTTCCGCGCGCCGCTCGTCACGTCGGTGGAGGTGGCCCGGCTGGGGTTCGTCTGGTCGTGCTTCCTGGGGGCCGCGCTCGGGGTGAAGCGCAGCTCCCACATTCGGTTCGTCTTCTTCCTGGAGAAGTGCGGACCCGTCGGCGGTGCGCTGCTCCGGTTTGGCGTGTCGCTGCTCTGCACCGCGTTTTTCGCGTTCCTGCTCGTGAAGGGTGTCGAGATGACGCAACGGGTCTACGACACCTTCTTCCCGGCGCTGGGGTTTTCGCAGCTCTGGCTGTACCTGCCCCTTCCGGTGAGCGCGGCGGTCATGCTGATCCATGGGGTGGCGTTCGTGGCCGTGGATCTGGCGGCCCTGCGGGCGCTGGGTGTCGGAGGGAAGGCGCGATGATCACCGCCATGGTCGTCAGTTTTGTCGTCCTGGCCGTGGCGAGCGTGCCCGTGGCGGTGGGGCTGGGGGTGGCGGTCTTCATTGCGGTCTGCTTCTTTTCCCCTTTCCCGTTGATCGGGATCGCGCAGCGCATGATCACCGGCGTCGATTCCTTCGTGCTGATCTCGATTCCGTTCTTCATGCTGACGGGTCGCCTGATGAACGAGGGCGGGATCACCGATCGCCTCTTCGACTTCGCGCGCGCCCTGGTGGGTCCCATTCGCGGCGGCCTGGCCCATGCCAACGTTCTCGCGAGCATGATCTTCGCTGGGATGTCCGGATCCGCCGTGGCAGACGCGGGCGGTCTCGGTATGGTCGAGATCAAGGCCATGACCGACCAAGGGTATCGGAAGGAGTATGCCGCGGCGGTGACGGTGTCCTCGGCCACCATCGGACCGATCATCCCTCCCAGCATCCCGATGGTGATCTATGGGGCCATGGCCGAGGTGTCCGTCGGACGGCTCTTTCTGGGAGGGGTCGTGCCGGGCGTGCTCATGGGGCTGGCTCTCATGGTCCTGATCTACCTCTGGAGCTTTCGCGAGTTCATGCCCAAGGACGACCGCTACAGCCTGCAGCGCGATCTGGACGACGTTCCGGGCCGCATTCCTGGCACTCTTGACGCCGGTGATCCTGCTCGGAGGCATCGTCAGCGGGATCTTCACGCCGACCGAGGCAGCCGCCGTCGCCGCTGTGTATGCGTTCATCCTGAGCTACTTCGTGTACCGCACCGTACGGCTCAAGGACATCCCGAATATCATGGTTCACACCCTGGTGACCACGGCCGTCGTGACGTTCATCATCTCCACCACCTCGGGCTTCTCCTGGCTGCTCATCGTGGGGAAAATCGGCCAATTCCTGGTGGAGTTCGTCACCTCGGTCACCAGCAGCCCCGCGGTGGTTCTCCTGATCGTCAACGTTGCCTTGCTGATCCTGGGGTGTCTGATGGAGGCCGGGGTGCTCCTGATCCTCCTCACTCCGCTGCTGGTGCCCATCATGACGGCGCTCCAGGTGGACCTGGTGCATTTCGGAGTGGTGATGGTCCTGAACCTGATGATCGGCGTGGCCACCCCTCCCGTCGGCATGTGCCTCTTCGTGGTCAGCCAGGCGGCCGAGATCAAGCTCGAGAGGCTGATGCGGGAGGTCATTCCGCAGATCATTCCACTGATTGCGGTGTTGTTTCTGATCACCTATTTTCCGGAACTGGTGCTGGCGGTGCCTCGGTGGCTCATGCCTGTCCGATAGCGGGCTGCCGGCTGCTGAAAAAGGCCCATCTGCGGCGTTGACCCGCCTCGGCACTCGCTGCGACGTACTTCCAGTACGTCTGGACCCACCTAGGGTGGGTACCCCGGCCTCCGGCGTGCCGCCTTGCATCTGGACCTTTTTGAGCAGCCTGAGCTTGACGAATATTTCAGAAGCCTGATAGTGGAAGACGGACGCAAGACGGCGGCGCAGGGAACTCGGGCAGGCGGGAGCCGCGATTGCGGCTCCGGAAAAGGAGGAGGTCATGAAGCGGATGTTGGGGGGTCAGTCTGGTCGTGATCGCGGTGGCGCTGGCGCTGGCGGCGCCGGGTGAGGCGGGACAGAGCACGATCAAGTTCGGTATCGGGCATGCGCCGACCCACTCGTTCGTGAAGGCCACGGAAAAGTTCAAGGAGTTGATCGAGAAGCGGTCCGGCGGCCAACTCAAGGTGGAGATCTACCCGAGCAGCCAACTGGGCGGGGAGCGCGAGATGCAGGAGATGGTCGCGCTGGGCACGCTGGAGATGAGCGTGAGCGGCATCACGGTGATCTACGAGCCGCTCTACGCCCTGCTGGAGGCCCCGTTCCTGTACCGGGACCGGGATCACATCAAGAAGGTCATGGCGAGCCCGATCGTGGCGGAGCTCGGAGAGACCCTGCTGAAGAAGGGGATCCGGTACATCGGGTTCTACGAGAACGGATTCCGGAACATCACCAACAGCAAGCGGGCCATCAACGCGCCGGCCGACGTGAAGGGGTTGAAGATTCGGACGCCGGAGAATCTGGCGCAGATCGAGACCTTCAAGGCGTTGGGCGCCGTGGCGACGCCGATGGCCTTCAGCGAATTGTACAACGCCCTCGCCCAGGGGGTTGTAGACGGTCAGGAGAATCCGCTGCAGAACATCTGGAACGGGAAATTCTACGAGGTACAGAAGCACCTTGCGATCACCGGCCACATCTACAACAGCGCGTACATCTTGATGTCGGAGAAGTTCTGGTCCGGCCTGTCCGCCGATCTCCGCAAGGCGGTGACGGAGTCCATCCAGGAAGCCAGCAATTTCCAGTTGGACATGGTCGCCAATCTGGACAAGCAGCTTCTGGAGGACATGAAGGCGAAGGGGATGCAGGTGACCATGCCCGACCGCAACGCGTTCCGGACGGCCACTGCGCCCGCGTACGACGTGTTTTACGCGAAGTTTGGCGAGCGGGCCAAGAAGATCATCGAGGCGATCCGCGGGATGTAGCCGGCTGCTGAAAAAGGCCCATCTGCGGTGACCCAGCCTGTGGCTGGGTACCCCGCTTGCTCGGGCGCTCGCTGCGGCGTACCCCGAAGTACGCCTCACTCGGCCCGTCGCGAACCGCCTTGCATCTGGGCCTTTTTGAGCAGCCTGGTAGGCCGCTTCTCCAGCGGGCCGGCAACTGAGGGCCGGCCCGCTGGAGGTTTCCCGAGGCATGACGGAGGAGAGCGAATGGCTCTACGCGAGGTCATGGTCGTCGTCCAGAAGGGCGACCATTCGCTGGGGTATTACGATTTCGAGACGGGGCTGGAGCTGGGTCGGGTCGCGGTCGATCCTTTCCCCCACGAGTTCACGCTGAGCGCGGACAAGCGCACGGCGTATCTGGCCGGTTTCGGTGTGGCACTGGCCGAACATCCCGGCGACGGCGGGAGCACCGTATCCATCGTGGACGTTGCCGGACGCCGACGGATCGGGTCGGTGCAATGCGGGGAGTACCGACGGCCGCACGATGTCGCCCTGGACGGTCGGGGCACGCTGTACGTGCTGTGCGAGGGGTCGAGCCGTCTGCTGGTGGTCCGCGACCCGGCCTCGGGCCGGTTCGACCAGGCGCTGCCCACGCTGGGGCACGGCTCGCACATGGTCACGGTGCTCCGGGACGGTTCGGTGGCCTTCTCCAGCAACATGGAGTCGGGCACCGTGACGGCGCTGTTTCCCGACGCGCCGGACCGCCCGGGGGTGGTGCTCCCGGTCGGGAAGCACGCCGAAGGCTCGGTCCTCGATGCCGAGGAGCGGCACCTGTACGTCATGAACCGCGAGAGTGCGGAGATCACGATCATTGACGTTCGGCAGCTACGGGTGCTCCGGTCAGTTCGCACGCCGCCCGGTCCGGTGCGGGTCTGTCGCGACAAAGACCGGCTGCTGGTGGCGTTATACCACGGCTGCGGGTTGTTGATCGTGGACCTGAACGATCCCGCCCGGCAGCAGGTGGTGCCGCTCCCGGCCAAGGCGATCTCGGTGGGGTATCACCCCGCAAGCCGTACGGCCCTACTCAGCTGTCACGACCAGCGCGTCTATCTGGTGGACACCGTGGCAGGCGCCGTCCTCCGCTCGATTGCGACGCGGAGCGATCCGGATCCTATGGCCGTGGTGTCGCTCGATATGTGATCGCATCAGAACGACGGGACGCGCATGCCCTCTCGTCGCTCCGCACCCTGGGACTCCTTATACAGCGTGTTCCTTCCGCATGTTCGAGGCGGCGTACGTGTCCAGCCGGTACCCCATCGGCGGCTAAACCGCGCGTATACCTTGACAAGCACGCCTCAGGTCAGTAGCCTTCCCGCACCTTACAACGCCCACCAGGCCTCGGGTTCAACGCCTTTTCGGGAGACCAACGCATGGACCGTCAGTTCTATCTCGACCTTGCACGCACGGGGCTGCGGATGCCCATCGGTGCGGACCTTGTTCTGCACGAGCAGCCCAATCCGGACGCCATCATCCGGGATGGCCACGCCCTCGGGAAGGTGGTGGCGGAAGCCGCTCGGCGATACCGGACGCCGCTGGCGTTCGCGCACATGGACCTGCAACTCGAGAAGGCGGTGCTGCTGGAAATCCTGGGGGTTCCCGCGCCCGACATTCCCCTGTACCATTTCAGCGGGGACCCGGGTCCCGAGGTGGTCGCCCGCGTGCGGGAAGGGCTCCGTGGGTCGCTGAACCCGGCCCTTCAAGCGCACATCGAGTCGGTAGGCTATATCGCCCGGCACACCGATCTCCTGCCGATCGGGATGACCATCGGGCCGTTCTCGCTCATGACCAAATTACTCAAGGACCCGATCACGCCCATCTATTTGGCAGGGTCGGGGATGACGGCGGCGGACGATCCGGACGTCGCGCTGGCGGAGCGGGCCCTCGAACTGAGTTTGCTGATCGTCCTCCATTCGGTGGCGGCGCAGATCCAGGCGGGCGCCAAGGCAATCTTCATGGCCGAGCCGGCCGCCAACGTGGTCTACGTGTCGCCGAAGCAGATCGAAGACGGCTCGGACATTTTCGAGCGCTACCCCATGGCGGCGGACCGGCAGGTGAAGGCGCTGCTGGACCAGCATGGCGTGGACCTGATCTTCCATTGCTGCGGGGAATTGAACGACTACATGGTGCGGCAGTTCACGGCGCTGCGGCCGGTGATTCTCAGCCTGGGGAGCTCCCGGAAGCTGTGGGAGGACGCCCGGATTGTCCCGAAGGACATCGTGCTCTACGGGAACCTGCCGTCGAAGCACTTTTACTCGGACGCCGTGATCTCGCGGGAGCAGGTGGAGCGGCAAGCCTGCGAGCTCCTGCACCGGATGGCGGACGCCGGGCATCCGTTCATCCTGGGCAGCGAGTGCGACGTCCTGAACGTCCCCGGGGCGACGGCGGTCATCCGCGGCAAGGTGGACGCGTTCGTCGGCTGTCGGTGCCCTGCGAAATGATGAAAGCGGAATTCGGAATGCGGAATGAGGAGCGTGGACTGCGGAGTGCGGAATATGGAGATCCGATCGTCATCCCGCGTTCCGGGCTCCGCATTTCGGGCGGTGGCTTGATGCAGATCGGACCGTACCAGCTGGCGAACAATCTGGTCCTCGCTCCGATGGCCGGCGTCACCGACCGGCCGTTCCGGCAACTCTGCCGGACGATGGGGGCGGGGCTCGCCGTCTCGGAGATGGTGACCAGCAACTCGCTGCTGTACGGGTCGGCGAAGACCCGGCGGCGCGCCGACCATGCGGGGGAGCAGGCACCGGTCTCGGTCCAGATCGCCGGGGCGGACCCCGCCCTGATGGCGGAAGCCGCCCGGTACAACGTGGATGCCGGGGCGCAGATCATCGACATCAACATGGGCTGTCCCGCCAAGAAGGTGTGTAACGTCATGGCAGGCTCCGCCCTCCTCCAGGACGAGACGCTGGTGGAAAGGATCCTCACAGCCGTCGTGAACGCGGTGCCGGTGCCCGTGACCTTGAAGATCCGGACGGGCTGGGACCAGAGTCATCGTAACGCGCTCGCGATCGCGCGGATCGCCGAGACGGTGGGTATCCGTGCGTTGGCGATCCACGGCCGGACGCGGGCCTGCATGTTCGGCGGGCAGGCCGAATACCAGACCATCGCCGCGGTCAAGGCGGCGGTCCGGATCCCGGTCATCGCGAACGGGGACGTCGATGCGCCCGACAAGGCGCGGGAGGTGCTGGACGCCACCGGGGCCGACGGCCTCATGATCGGCCGCGCGGCGCTGGGAAATCCCTGGATCTTCCGGGAGGTTGTACACTTCCTGACCACGGGCCAGACGCTGGCCCGTCCGGACGTAGCCGAGGTCCGTCGCGTCCTTCTCGCCCACCTCGACGATCTGTATGCCTTTTATGGGGAACGGACGGGCGTGAGCCTGGCGCGAAAGCACATCGGCTGGTACACGCGGGGGCTTCCCGATTCCGCCGCCTTCCGTCACCGGGTCTTCCAGATTCCCACCGTGGCCGAGCAGCGCGCCGCCGTGGACCGGTTCTTCGATACCCTTGGGCAGGCCGAGACCGCGCACTCGTCGCGGGTCCTGGCTGCCTGAGCCCGCCCGTGCGCGGCCGCGGGACTCCGCAGGCCGCGTCCAGCGAGCCCGCCGGATTCCAGGTCCTCCGGCCAATTGCTTGACAACTCCTAGACGAATTCGATAGCCTCCGGTTCGACCTCGGTCAATCTTGGCGGAACACAACACGCCCGCGACGTGCCAGGCGTCTGCTGAGCGCGGAGTCGCGTCGGAAAGTGCAGGGACCCGTGCCAACGAAACACAGGACGTGGTCGGTCGCCGCCCAGATTGCTGTGGTGACGGTTGGGTATTACCTGGTCTCCCGTGCGGGGTTGCTGTTCGCCATCCCGCCGGCGGACGTCACGCCCATCTGGCCGGCTTCAGGGATCGCGGTGGCCGCGGTCCTGCGGCTCGGCTGGATCGTCTCGCCGGGGATCTGGCTGGCGGCGACGGCGGTGGCGCTCGGCAGCGGCAACCCGCTGTGGGTGGCCGCGACCATCGGCGGCGGGAACACCCTGGAACCCCTCCTGGCGGCGTGGCTGGTCCGGCGCGCCATCGGGGGCGCGGATCCGCTTGGAGCGCGGGTGGGATGCCGTGAAGTTCTGGGCGCTCGCCGGGTGGGTGAGCTCCGCCGTCGGCGCCACCGTCGGCGTGGCGCCGCTCTGCCTTGCAGGGCTGGTGCCAGCCGGGGCCTGCTTCGATCACTGGTGGACGTGGTGGCTTGGCGACGTGGGCGGCGTGGTCCTGGTGGCGCCGCTCCTGTTGACCTGGAACCGCCCCACGGACCTGCGCTGGACGCCGGGTCGCATCGCAGAAGCCGGGGCCCTGGCGCTGGGGCTCGTCGTGGTGTGTCAGATCGTCTTCGGCGGCTGGATCCGGGACACGCTGGCCCAGCCGCTGCCCTACCTGATCGTTCCGCTGCTCGTCTGGAGCGCCTTCCGCTTCTCCCAGTGGGAGACCACCGTGGTGATGGCCGTGGCGGCCGGCTTGGCCGTGTGGGGGACCATCAGAGGCGTCGGGCCGTTTCGGGGCGAGACGGTCCACGAGGCGCTCCTCCTCTTGCAGAGCTTCATCAACGTCACCGCGGTGACCGGGTTGGCCATGACGGCTCTGGTCGCCGAGCATCGCGGCTCGGTCCGCGACCTCCGGCAATCGCGGGACGAACTGGAGCAGCGGGTGCGCGAGCGGACGGCCGATCTGGTGCGGGCCAACACGGCCCTCCAGACGGACATCGCGGAGCGATCGCGCCTGGCCCAGGAGCGGGAGCGACTTCTCCGCGAGTTGCAGGTCGCGCTCGCGAACGTGAAGACCCTCACGGGGCTCCTGCCCATCTGCGCCTCCTGCAAACGCATCCGGAACGACCAGGGGTACTGGGATCAGGTGGAGACCTACATCGCGAAGCGGTCCGACGCCAAGTTCACCCACGGAACCTGTCCGGAGTGCGCCCGCCGTCTGTACCCGGGCCTCTTCGACGCGGACTCCGCCGGCACTGACCTCTGACCGCCACGGGGGCCATCGGCGCCGCGCCGCGCCAGTCCGTGCCCCGTTGACCGAACAATCGTCCGGTGTGGGTTGACAGGAACGCGCATTTGAATATGATGGCGCCGCCTGGGAGGTGGTGAGCACTCGGCTCGATTGTTCGTCAACCATTTTGCGGCGGGAGGAGCACCCAATGAAACGCAAATCGGGCACGCACATGTCGAGGCGGACCTTCATGAAAGGCGCGGCGGTTGGCGCGGCCCTGCTCGGGCAGGGGGCGCCCTTCATCATCCGGCGGGCATCGGCCGCGGATCCGATCTATGTCGGCGTGGTCAGCCCGGCCAGCGGCAACTATGCGGACCACGGGATGATGGAGCGGCTCGGGATGCAGATGGCGGCCGAGGAGTTCAAAGAGAAAGGCCTCCTGGGCCGGCCGGTCAAGCTGGTGGTGGAAGACGATGAGACGGACCCGCAGGTGGGCGCCCGGAAAGCGCGCCGACTGATCGAGGTGGACAAGATCAAGTATCTGATCGGCGGCGTTTCCAGTTCGGTCGCCGTCTCCGTGGGCGAGGTCGCCCAGCGCTACGGGGCGCTTTACATCGCCTCCAATCAAAACTCCGACACGCTGACGGCGCAGTACGCCAGGCGCAGCGTCTTCATGGTGCCCCCAGACATGGCCATGGCGCTCCGGACCCTGGCCCCCTACCTGGTGGAGAAAGTCGGCAAGAAGTGGTACTTCCTCACCCACGATTACGAGTGGGGCTGGTCCGGCACCAAGTGGGCGCGGAACATCCTGCAGAAGTTCGGCGGGACGGACCTGGGCGAGTCGAAGATCCCGATGAACACCCGCGACTTCAGCGCTTTCCTCCTGAAGGCGCGGGCGGCCAAGCCGGACGCGTTGGTGATCACCGTGGGGGGCATCGACCTCGCCGCCCTCATGGAGCAGATGTACGAGTTCGGCATCTACAAAGAGATCACCGTTGTCTCGACTCTCATCAATCTGGAAGACCTCTGGGCTGTCGGCCCCGACAAGATGCAGGGCATCCATCTGATGGAGTGGTACCACGAGATCAACGCCCCTGGTGTGAAGGAGTTCCTGGCTCAATACAAGAAGCGCTGGCCGTCTGCCCCGATCCCCGTTCCGACGGCCAACACGGTCAACGGCTACATCGGGGTGCGGGAACTCTTGCGCGGCATCGAACGCGCCGGCAAGGACGACGTGGTGGCGGTGATCAAGGCCCTGGAAGGGCACACCTCACCAGATTCCCTCAAGAACGACCCGCTCACCATCCGGGACTGGGACCACAAGTTCCTCTGGGCGTCCTATGTGGTCCGGTCCAAGAAACCCAACGAGATGAAGGACCGGGCGGACTTCGTGGAGATTCTGCGCTGGGCCCCGGGCAAGGACACGGCCCGCACCCGCGAAGAGAACCCGGTCAACCTGGGACCCTATTCCAGCTAGACGCCAAGCGCCGCGCGGCGAAGAGGGGGGTTCCCTCTTCGCCGCTGCTTGTTGTCCGGTCGAACCCGTGCGTGGCCCCTGCCCGCCGTCGGGGTATGCGGGGCCGATCCAGGAACGCACGCCTCGTGTGTCTCAAGAGAGGGTGTCATGACAGAGCTTCTCTCCTTTACCATGAACGGCCTGGTCCTGGGGCTGCTCTTCGCCTTGGTGGCGTTGGGCTTCACCCTGATCCTGGGCGTGATGCAGGTGATCAACTTCACCCACGGCATTCTCTTCGCCCTGGGGGCGTACTTCGCCTTCTCCATGCAGCGGTACGTCGGCTTCTGGTTTGCCCTGCTCCTGGCGCCCCTCCTCGTCGGGGTGGTGGGGCTGATCCTCGAGCGTCTCGTGATCCATCGCACGTACGGCGGAAACCCCCTCTTCGGCCTGCTCCTCACCTTTGGGCTGGCCACCGCCCTGGAAGAGGTCATCCGGATGGTCTGGGGCAAGACGGGCTACTCCGTGGCGGCCCCAAAATTCGCGGCCGGCTCCCTCGACCTCGGCTTCATGATCTACTCCAAGTACCGCCTCATCCTCGCCGTCCTGGCCCTTGTGGTCATCTTGCTGGTCTGGCTCTTCCTGGAGAAGACGCCGTACGGGGCGATCATCAAGGCGGGGGCCAGCGACGCAGAGATGGTGATGGCCCTGGGCAAGAACCTGCCGCGGATGCGGAGCTTCGTCTTCGTGATCGGCTCCATCCTCGCGGGGGTGGCGGGTGTGATCGCGGCGCCCATCTGGAGCGTGCGGCCGACCATGGGCACGGCCATCCTCATGCCGGCGATGATCATCGTGGTGCTGGGCGGGATCGGGAGCTTCTGGGGCAGCATCCTGGCCGGCCTGATCGTCGGTCTGTCCACCAGCATCTCGGTCATGTTCTGGGCTCGAATCTCGGATATCATCCCCTTCGTCATCCTGATTTGTGTCCTCCTGTTCCGCCCTCGGGGCCTGATGGGCGAGAAGAGCATCTTGGAGGTGTGAGATGGGTTCGGGTACCAAACGGAAAGGATGGGCCACTGGCCCGATGTGGGGGGTATTCCTGCTCTTCGCGTTGTTTCCGTATATGCCCTTCATCGGGAAGTACCTGTCCCTGGGAACCGAGGTGCTCATCTGGTCGCTGTTCGCCTTGGGGTTCAACATCCTCTTGGGCTATACCGGCCTTCCCTCGTTCGGGCACGGCGCGTTCTTCGGGATCGGCGCCTACGCCGCGGGGATCTACTTCCTTCGCATCTCGAAGGGTGTCTGGGGGCCTCTGCTGCTCTCCGTCGTCGTCGCGGGAGTGTTCGCGGCGCTGATCGGCTTTCTGGTGGCGAGAAAGCGGGGAATCTACTTCGCCCTCATCACCATCGCCGTCAGTCAGGTGTTCTACTTCATCGCCTTCCGCTGGGATGAGTTCACCGGCGGCGAGACCGGCCTGTCGGGCATCGATCGGATGGATGTTGGACTTCCTGGGCTCCTCCAGATCAAGCTGGCGGGGCCCCTAGCCTATTACTACTTCGTCCTGGTGGTCTTTGCGCTCTGCACCCTCCTGATCTGGCGGATCGTGCATTCCCCGTTCGGCAAGGTCCTCCAGGCCATCCGCGAGAACGAAGTCCGAGCCAGCTATCTCGGCTACCGCACCGCGGCCTACAAATGGGGCGCCTTCGCCATTTCCGGCCTGTTTTCGGGGCTGGCGGGCGGCCTGTACACGCTGCTGATCAACGCGGCCTTCGCCGGCGTCCTCGACTGGACGCAGTCCGGCAACGTGGTGATGATGACCCTCCTGGGCGGAGGGACCGTGAATTTCTTCGGCCCCATCCTGGGCGCGGCTATCTTCATCGTGTCGCGCGATCTGCTGAGCGCATACTGGGAGTCCTGGATGCTGGTCTACGGCATGATATTCGTCCTGGTGATCCTCTTCATCCCCAGCGGGATTCTGGGGCTGATCGGCGGCAGGAAGCAGACGATCCTGCGATAGCGAGAGGAACGACTCATGGTGATTCTGGCGACAGAGGGACTCACGAAGAACTTCGGGGGGCTCCGGGCCACGGATTCGCTCAACCTGGCGATCGAGGAGGGCAAGCTCACCTCGGTCATCGGCCCGAACGGCGCGGGGAAGACGACTCTGTTCAACCTGATCACGGGCATGATTCGACCCGACGCCGGACGGGTGGTGTTTCGCGGGCAAGAGATCACCGGCCTCCCGGTGTATCAGGTCGTCCGACGCGGCATCTCCCGCTCGTTCCAGATCATCAATTTGTTCAATGAGTTGCCGCTGTACGAAAACGTCTGGCTGGGGGTCCAAGCGCAGCAGGGACACGGCCCCGAGGTGTTCACCGATGCGCTCGCCCTGTCTGCGGTGAAAGAGGAAACGGACCGGATCATCGAAGAAATCGGCCTCGCCGGCAAAGAAAACACGCCGGTCAAGGGACTCTCGTACGGCGACCGACGGATCCTGGAGATCACGGTGGCCTTGACAGCCAAGCCGTCGCTCCTGCTTCTCGACGAGCCCATGAGCGGATTGATGTCCGAGGACCGCGCGCGGATCGCCGCCTTCATAAAGCAGCTCGCGAGCCGGCTCACCCTCCTGCTGGTGGAGCATGCCATGGATGTGGTGCTGTCCATTTCGGACCACATCGTGGTGATGCATCAGGGACGCCTGCTGGCTCAGGGCACGCCCGACGAGATTCGGGCGAACGTCCAGGTTCAGGAGGCGTATCTGGGCGGACAGCACGTTTCGGCAGCAGGCTGCTGAAAAGGGCCCCATCTGCTGCGTTGGCCCGCTTAGGCGCTCGCTGCGGCGTACCTGTAGTACGCCTCACTCGGCCTTGCGCGTGCCGCCTTGCATCTAGGCCCTTTTGAGCAGCCTGGGCGAAAGCGGGTTTTTCAGCAGCCTGCTAGCCTCAACCGCGCAGCGGCTCCGGCAGTCTGGATGCCGCGGAGGGTACACGCGATGCTCGCAGTGGAGAAGATCAATTCGTTCTACGGAGACGCCCAGGTGCTCTTCGATGTCTCCCTGGAGATCCGCGAGGGAGAAGTGGTGGCGCTCCTGGGGCGCAATGGGGCGGGCAAGACCACGACCATCCGATCCATCATGGGGTTGACCCCTCCCCGTGCGGGCCGGGTGATGTTCAAAGAGGAGAACATCGCCGGTCTGCCCCCGTACACCATTGCCAACCGCGGTGTGGGATTCGTGCCCGACAACCGGCGGATCTTTCCCACCTTAACGGTGAAGCAGAACCTTGAGATCGCGCGGAAGGGTGGCGGAAGGGGGGCAGACGATTGGACCCTGGATCAAATCTACCAGCACTTCCCGAAGCTGCGAGAGATCGAGGGGCGCAAGGGCGAGGTGCTCAGCGGCGGCGAGCAGCAGATGCTGACCATTGCCCGCACGTTGATGGGAAGCCCGGATCTTATCCTCTTGGACGAACCCACCGAAGGACTGGCGCCCATCATGGTGATGGAGGTGATGAAGATCATCAAGGAACTCAAGGAGAAGGGCGAGACGATTCTCTTGGTGGAACAGAACTCGACGCTGGCCCTGAGCGTGTCCCAACGCGCCTATATCCTGGAGAACGGCCACGTCGTGTATGCGGGGCCCGCCGAAGAATTGGCCCGGAATGCTGAGGTCAAGCAACGCTACCTGGGGATCTGAGTTCGATCGCCTGGCATTCGGTTCGCGCTCGTCCTCGTACGTTCCATCCTGCTCACGTCCCAGCCCAAGGAGGATTCCCATGAAGGTTGCCGCCGCCATTGCGGAGATTCTGAAGCGGGAAGGCGTAGAATTCCTGATCGGGTACCCGGTCAATCCGGTGATCGAGGCCGCCGCCGCGGCGGACGTCCGGACCATCATCGTCCGGCAAGAGCGGGTGGGGCTGCACATGGCCGACGCGGTGAGCCGGTTGTCCTCGGGGAAGAAGATCGGCGTGTTTGCCCTGCAGCACGGGCCGGGCGCCGAGAACGCCTTTGGTGGAATCGCGCAGGCCTACAGCGAGTCGGTGCCGATCATCGTTCTGGCCGCGGGATACCCGCGACGGCTGAACAACTTCGACCCGTTCTTCAACGCGTTCCTCAACTACCAGCACATCACCAAGTGGATCGAGCAGCTGACCTGCGCGGATGCGACGGGGGACGTGATGCGGCGGGCCTTCAGCCAGGTCCGGACCGGCCGGCCCCGACCCGCCGTCGTCGAGATCCCGGTGGACGTCTTCCCCGAGGAGGTCGCCGAGCCGCTGAGCTACCAGCCGACGTTCCACACGCGCTCGGCGCCGGATCCGGCGGCGGTGCGCGCGGCGGCGGACGCGCTCGTCGGGGCGACGCGACCCGTCATCTACGCGGGCCAGGGGGTTCATTATGCGGAGGCGTGGGATCGGCTGCGGGCGCTGGCGGAGCTGCTGGAGGCACCCGTCGTGACCAGCCTGGCGGGGAAGAGCGCGTTTCCCGAGACGCACCCGCTGTCGGTCGGGTCGGCCGGCCGCTCCATCCCGAAGGGTGTCTTCCACTTCTTGCAGAACGCCGACGTGATCTTCGGGATCGGCTGCAGCTTCACGACCAGCAACTTCGCCACCCCCATGCCCAAGGGGAAGACGATCATTCATGCGACCCTGGATCCGTCCGACCTTAACAAGAACGTCGTCGCGCAGCACGCGCTGATCGGCGACGCGGGGCTCACGCTGGACCTCCTGACGGCGGAGGTGACGGACCGGCTGCGCGGGACGCCGCGCGGGCGGGCGGCGGGCGTGGCGGCGGAGATCCGCACCGTCCAGGGGGAATGGCTGGCGGAGTGGATGCCGAAGCTCACCGCCGGCGATGCCCGCTTCTCTCCCTACCGAGTGATCTGGGATCTGCTCCACACGGTGGACGTCGCCAACACGATCATCACCCACGACGCCGGGAGTCCCCGCGACCAGCTCTCGCCGTTCTGGAAGGCGGTCACCCCGCTCTCGTATATCGGGTGGGGCAAGAGCACGCAGCTCGGCTACGGCTTGGGCCTGGCCATGGGCGCCAAGCTCGCCCACCCGGACAAGCTCTGCATCAACGTGTGGGGCGATGCGGCCATCGGGATGACCGGCATGGATTTCGAGACGGCGGTCCGGGAGCGGATTCCCATCCTGTCCATCCTGCTCAACAACTTCTCGATGGCCATGGAACTGCCGGTCATGAAGGTCGCGACGGAAAAATATCGCAGCACCGACATCTCGGGGAACTACGCCGACATGGCCAAGGCGTTCGGGGGGTACGGGGAGCGGGTGACAGAGCCGGGGGGGATCGTTCCGGCGATCCGCCGCGGAATCCAGAAGACGCAGGAAGGAATTCCGGTGTTGCTGGAATTCCTGACATGCAAGGAGCTGGCGTGCTCGCAGTATAAATGACCGAAAGGGGGCGGCCCATGGACGGGGAGCTCCAGGAACGATTCGTGGCGCGATGGCGGCAGTACTTCGGCGAGGCGGAACTGCCGATGGCCTGCTACTACACCGACCGGGAAGACGCCGCACCGCCGGCCGACGCCCCGACGGGGCATTGCTGCGTGATCGGGGCGCTGGCCGAGGTGCGCCATGGTCACCCCCGGCGATTCGATGGGGAGTCCGTCGGATGCTGGGGCGGCAAACGGTACTTTGGCTTCACCCAGGCCATCTCTCCGACGTTTGACTATTTCCTGTCCTGCGGCATCCCGGGCAGGGTGGAGGGGGAGCGCTACAAGAAGTCGCCGGAACTGGTGCGGGCGTTCGTGGACGGCTCGCCGCGCTTCACGGCCCCGGCGCGGTACCTCGTCTTCAAGCGCTGGGATGGGCTGGAGGCGCAGGATACCCCCGAGGTGGTGATCTTCTTCGCACGAGCGGAAGTGCTCTCCGGGCTGTTTACGCTGGCGAACTACGGCGAGGCGGAGCTGCACGGGGTGATCGCGCCGTTCTCGGCCGGGTGCGGGTCGATCGTCCAGCACCCCTATCTCGAGGGCGGGCGGGAGCGTCCGCGCGCCGTGCTGGGGATGTTCGACGTCTCGGCGCGGCCCTTCGTTCCGCGAGACGTCCTGTCCTTCGCCGTTCCCATCGCGAAGTTCCGGCAGATGGTGGACGACATGCCGGAGAGCTTCCTGATCACCCCGTCGTGGAGCAAGGTCCGGCAGCGACTCGCCTGACAAGGGATCGGCAGCGGAAGGCCGACCGAGAGGTGCCTATGCACGTCTTCCTCGTCCATGCGCATCCCGAAACGCAGAGCTTCAACGGAGCGCTCCTCCGCCGGAGCGTCGAGACGCTGCACGCCGGCGGCCACGAGGTGCGCGTATCGGACCTGTACGCCATGCGGTTCGACCCGGTGTCGGACCGGCGGAACTTCACAGGCCGGAAGGACCCGGCGCACTTCAAGCAGCAGATCGAGGAGTTGCATGCCGTCGAAACGGCGGGGTTCGCCCCGGATCTCGCGGCGGAGATGGAGAAGCTCCGCTGGTGTGACCTGCTGGTCCTGCATTTTCCCCTGTGGTGGTTCGGGCTTCCGGCGATCTTGAAGGGCTGGGTGGACCGGGTCTTCGCCATGGGGTTCGCCTACGGCGGCGGGCGATGGTACAACCAGGGCCCTTTCGCCGGAAAGCGTGCGCTGCTGTGCCTGACCACCGGTGGGCCGGCCGCCATCTACGGACCGGATGGGTTGAATGGGGACATCCACCAGATCCTCTTCCCCATCCAGCACGGGATGCTGTTCTTCACAGGGTTCAGCGTCCTGCCGCCGTTCCTCGGCTGGGGCGTGGCGCGCGCCACCGACGCGGAGCGGAGTGCCTACCTGGATGCCTGGAGCGCGCGGTTGCGAACGGCCTTCGAGGGCGCGCCCATCGCCTTTTCCCCGCTGGAGGCCTACGACGAGACGTTCCGTTTGAAACGCGCCTCGTAGGCCCCACGTGCGTAGGCGTGCCGGGGCCGGTCTGCACGGGGCCCGGCGATACGACGGGGATCTCTCACAACAATGAGCAGGAGTTGCCTATGTTGAATCCCGTTCAATAGAGGACAACACCTTGTCACGGGTGACGTACACTCCGCGTGTAATATGCACGTCACACGGAGGGGAGGACGATGCACACGAAACTCACGCTGCGCCTCGACCGCGATCTGATCCGGCGCGCGAAAGTGCCGCCGGGTGCGGGCCGTACCGACTCACGCTCATCGAGAGCGGATTGGACGACTTCTACCCGGTCACCCTGCGGCCGCAGGGGAAGGTGTACGGCGTGCCCAAGAACACGCGCCCGACCTCGAACGATCCGCGCGCGCGAAATCCCACTCCCGCCGAGCCGGAAAGTCCGTGTCCGCCCTCGTTGGGGACTTCTTCTCGCTCCTCTCGGAAGACCGGGCATCTGAGGGCCCCCCCCTGACCCCGCGTGTCCGATCGCTCATCGGCATTCTCAAACGCGCGAGGGTTACCGAGCAGGACTATCGGAAACACCTCATGGACAAGCACCGATGAGGATCGGGCCATCAGGATGCATCCCTCAGGGTACTCCCCGGCTACCTGATCTGTTCGACACGCCAACATCGTGCTCGATCCTGCTCGAAGAACGAGACCCATCCATCACTGGCAGACGCCGACTACCCTTATGCCTTCTCCGCGGTGGACCGCGGCTCCCCTTCGTCATGCTGATTCTTCTGGCGGGCATGCAGGCCATCCCCCGGCAGCAGTACGAGGCGGCGGAACTGGACGGTGCCTCCGCGTTCCAGGCTTTTCGGCGGATCACGATCCCGTACCTGCGCCCCATGTTCATCATCGCCCTGGTGCTGGACACGATCTGGGAATGCCGGCTCTTCGGCATGGTCTTCAGCATGACCGGGGGCGGCCCGGGGAACAGCACCCAGGTGCTCTCCCTGCTGACCTACAAGCACTATTTCCAGTTCTTCAACACCTCCTACGCGGCCTCCATTGCGGTGGTGCTGGCCGTCGTCATGCTGCTGGTCAGCTTCCCGTACCTGCGCATGACCATGAAACGGGCGGCCTGAGCCATGACGCGAAAACCGATCGGCTTCTGGATCTGCATCTACGCGGCCCTGGCGATGATGGCGGTTTACAATCTCCTGCCGTTCTTCTGGATGGCGACCTCCGCCCTGAAGAGCGAGATCGAGGTCGTCTCGTACCCCGCCACGCTGTGGCCGCGGGAGATCACCTTCGCCGCCTACTCCAAGATCTGGCTCACCGGGCTTCTGTGTGCCACCACGATCACCACGATCCACTACATTGCTCGGCACACCCTCGGGGCGGCAAGAACCCGCGTACGCTCCGAAGACTTGGCGCTGTGCCTACGAACCTTCCCGGATGACGAATCGCCCAACTGGTCGGCCAGTTCCGCGTGGCTTGGTCCGAGATCATGGCCGCCACGATGATCGCGACGATCATCCCGGCGCGTTCTACCTCTTCCTCAGGCGTACCTGATCAAGGGATTCACCGAATCCGCGGTGAAGGAGTGAGCGGGGAGCGCGATGCGGCAACGCACGATCGAGCGGATACCCGTGGAGGTCCTCCGACGCTCCAGCTCTGCGCGGCCGCTGGCGAGCGCGTCGCATGAGACGCGGGGGCTGGCTCCTCCTCGGGCGGATGGTCTTGGCCCTGACCGGGCTCGGCGCGTGGATCGGCGCGGCGGCGTGGGCCGGGGCGGCCGGAGAAGCGAGCGTCGGACCGCTGCGACACAGCGCAAGCCTCAGTCCGTCGCCGGTCGGGTTGGAGGGACTCGGCCCCGCCGCCCCGGCGGGGCAGTTGGGGGACTTGGCGTATCACCGGCACCTCGAGCGGTTCGGGATTCCCCCAACTTATGACTTCCTCCAGCCGCTCAGCGGCGCGCCCGCAGCGATCGCCCGCCTGGAGCAGGGAGCCTTGGTGTTCCCCTCGAACGGCGTGCGTGTTCCCATCGGCGTGTGGTTGCTGCCGGCCGGCAGTGTCTCACTGCCCCCATCCATCATGGCCACGCCGGACGGGCGCTGGGTGCTCGCGGTCCTTCCTATCCCTATCCACCAAAGCAGCTCCCATCGGATCATGGCGTACTCGGCATCCGGGGCGCCGGGGCCGACGTTCGAGCATCAGCCGACCCACGCGCTGCGAGGCCATGCGGACCGACTGGTGGCTGTGGACCGTCTGGTGACGAGTACCGGGTACTGCGAAGGCTTGCGGTGGAGCATCCGCTTCTACGACCTGCAGGCGGGGACCACCGCGGAATATGGCTGCGCCAAGGCGCCTGCGGCGACGCGCTGTTCGTCGCGCTGCGCCCCAGCGGCCCGTATCTCCTGGCGGTGGAGGAGGCGGAGGCGGACCCGGGGTCCACGTTGGTGATCCGGCTCGGCGTGGTGGGCCCCGACGGGCGACCGCTCGCGTCGGGCTGGTTCGCCCACTCCACGGCGGCTTCCCCTTCCACGGGCGGCTCATGCGCGGCGGTGGATCGGCTGACGGCCGGATCTCCCGTCGCCGTCCGGCGCCTCGCCTTTGCGGAACCGGCAATGCAGACGGACGGGTGGCGCCTCGGCTTCGCTCGGGACCGGGGAGCGGAGGTCTGGATCCTGACCGGCGTGTCGCCATCCGTGTCACCGCCACTCCCTCGCGTCCCCTCGACCCCTCGCCCGGGTCTCCCGTAAAGTCGCCCGTCCCGCCCCGGGCCCGCCCAGGATACCCGGTGCCGGAGAGGCGCCGGGAAATCGCTCGACAGGTTTCGCCGAGCGGCAAAACCCCCAGACGTGACAGGTTGTCAGACATCTCGCACCAATGGGCCCGCTCCTGCAGGCCGTCGATTGGGACCTCCCGGTCGGGAGGTCGGTGTGTTATCCTGCGCCGTCCCGTGTGGTGTGCCCCGCGGGGCGTCGTGCGGCCGCCGGGCGAGGTGCATCTGGGTCTTGGTTCGAACGGCAGGCGGAGGCCGTGAATGAAGATCGTCGTGTGTGTCAAGCAGATCATCGATCCGGAGATCCCGACGGAACAGTTCAAGCTCGATCCCGCCAGCAAGCGTCAGGTGCGGGGCGGGCTGTCCCTGGTCATCAGCGCGTACGACCAGAACGCGGTGGAGGTCGCGCTCCAGTTGCGCGAGAAGGCGGGTGGGACGATCACCGTGCTCAGCCTGGGGGCGCCGGAAGCCCAGGGCGCCATCAAGAGCGCCATGGGAATGGGGGCAGACGCCGGGGTCCTGGTGACGGATCCGGCCTTCGTAGGGTCCGATTCCTTCGGCGTGGCGCATATCCTGGCCCAGGCCGTCCGGAAAATCGGGAACCCGGACCTGGTCCTGACGGGCTGCGTGTCGGGGGACACGGGCAATAAGATGATCGGGCCGCTCCTGGCCGAGGAGCTCGGGCTGCCCTGTCTCTCCTTCGTGAGCCGGTTGGAGGTCAACGACAGGACGGTGGTCGCGCGCCGGATCATGGAGGACGGCTACGAGCGGGTCGAGGGGCCGCTGCCGCTGGTGGCGAGCATCCTGAGCGACGACGGCAACGTGCCGCGCTACTCCAAGCTCAAAGACATCATGGCGGCGGCGCGCAAGACGGTCCCGGTGTGGAACGCGGCCGATCTGGGCGTGGCGGCGGCGAAGGTCGGCGCGGCGGGACGGCGGCTGGACTTGCGGGATGTGACCGTGCCGCACCGCGAGTCGCGGTGCGAGGTGGTGGGCGGGGAGACGCCGACCGAGCAGGCGGAACGGCTGGCACTGCGGCTGCGCGAGTTGAAGGTAATTTGACCGTGGGGCCTGGGAGGCGGGTTCATGGTTGACGTGCTCGTCGTGGCGGAGGCGCAGGGCGGTGGTCCCTCGCGCAATACACTGGAGGCGCTCGGCGCCGCGCGCGCGCTCGCCGGGGGCACGCGGGGAACGGTGACGGCAGCGGTGCTGGGCGGCGTCGTGGACGGGTTGGCGCCGGCTCTCTTCGCGGGCGGCGCGGACACGGTGCTGTGGTTGGAGCATCCCTTGCTGGACGGTCCGGAGCCCGAGGCGATGGTGGCGGCCTTGGTGCAGATCGTGCCGCAGGTCGGCGCGCAGGTGGTGCTGATGGCCGACGACTTTCGCGGGCGGGAAGTCGCGCCCCGGCTGGCGCACCGGCTTCAGGCCGGGCTGGTGACGGAGGCGAGCGGGGTCGGTGTCGAGGGGGAGACGGTCCTGTTTCGGCGCCAACTGTATGGAGGGCGGTGCCTGGCGGAGATCGGGGCGAACCGCTTTCCGGTCATCGCCACCGTAAAGCCGCGCAGTATCGAGCCGGCAGCGGAGCGCGTCGGGCACCGCGGGGTCGAGACGCGGATGCCGGTGACGCTGGCAGCCTCGACCGTGCGCACCCGGGTGCTGGAACGGGTCTCCGAGGAGGTGCGCGGCGTCCGGTTGGAGAACGCCCGGGTGGTCGTGAGCGGCGGGCGCGGCCTGAAGGGGCCGGAACCGTTCCGCCAACTGGAGGAGCTTGCCCGGGTCCTCAAAGGCGCGGTGGGCGCGACGCGCGCGGCGACCGACGCGGGCTGGGTCCCGTTGTCCTGGCAGGTGGGACAGACGGGCAAGACGGTGAGCCCGGACCTCTATATCGCGGTGGGTGTCTCGGGGGCCATTCAGCACCTCGCGGGGATGAGCGGCGCCAAGACGATCGTGGCGATCAACACCGACCCGGACGCACCCATTTTCAAGATGGCGCACCTCGGTGTTGTGGGGGACTTCAAGGCGGTGCTCCCGCCGTTCATAGCGGCGATCAAGGCGCTGGCCGCATCCTGAAACGGGCCGCCGTGCCCCTTAGTGCTTCTGCCCGCAATTACGGTGACGTATCGCCGGTCCCCCGGACCGACCCTCGGACGCCTGGCGCCTCGTCGATGCCGGCTCGCCCTTACCCCGGGTCGGTCCGCTCAGACGCGGCCCTCCGTACCGGCGACGGTGCCCAGTCCCGGCCTCGCGGGCGCGGCGTCTCGGGTCGGCCCGGGGGACCTGGACTTATGCGGCTACCGTATACGTCATCGAATTTATGTCCGCGTGTACTTAGGAGCCGTTACGAAATAACCTAGACATCTCTTTCTATTTCGTTACGGCTCCTTATGCCGTTTCGGAATGTCTCCGCTCACTTTATTCTTTGACAACGGCTAACCCCACCAGGTGTGCGGAACCACCCGGAAAACGGCCGCTCGAAGATCACAACCCCGAGAACCTACTCACCAGCGAAAACGACACTGTGGGCGACGATTTGACGTGGTCGAATGTTGGTGCCATAATGATTCCATAATGGTACCCACGCCAAGGAGGTCACGATGGCAACCCTCACGCTGAAGAACCTGCCGGACACTGTGCTCGAGCGACTGCGCCGGCAAGCGGAGCGCCAAAACCGCAGCGTGAATCGTGAGGCGATCGTCATTCTGGAAGCCGCAGTGCGGCCCGCAACACCGGTGGACGCCGACGCTCGACTCGCACAGATCCAACGGGTACGCGTCACGCCTCGCGGAGGCCCCATCACGGCGGCCTATGTCACTCGTGCGAAACGAGAAGGCCGACTATGATCGTCGCGGATGCCAATCAACTGGTCTACCTCTATGTCCGCGGAGGAGCGCTCACCGACCGGGCGGAGGCCGTGTACAGGCGCGACAGCCATTGGGCCGCGCCCTTTCTCTGGAGGTCTGAGGTCCGGAATGCACTCGCGCGAATGATCCGCGAGAGCAAGATCACACTGGACAACGCGTGCGGGGTCCTCGCCGATGCGGAGGCTCTCCTCAAGAACCAGGAATATCTGGTCGCCTCTCTCGATGTCCTGACCTTGGCGACCCAGTCGGGATGCACAGCATATGATTGCGAGTACGTGGCGCTGGCGGAGGCCCTGGATGTTCCCCTCGTCACCCAGGATCGGGAGGTGCTTCGCGCGTTCCCTGCGCGCGCCGTGTCGCCGGAACAATTCGTCAAAGTCGGATAACCCGTCCTCGGCCTGCTAGGCCGAAGCGGGCCGGCAACGAGAGACCGCGAACGACTAGCCCGCATTGTTCGCGAGTTGTGTTCGCGAATAATGCGGGCTAACGACAGGACTTTCCCGTACCCTTGCATTGAATCGCATGCCGGCGGGTCTCGAGGTCCGGATGGTGCCGTTCCGAGAACTCTACTGGAATATCCCATCGCACTGGCTGATCTATCCGCTGTTTCTCCCGTGCGCGGCCATCCTCGTCTACGGCTGTTACCGGGTGATCCAGCTCGTGAGAGCGGGGCAGGCGGACGGCAGCATCCCGACGCTTCGCAAGCAGTTGCGCGCCCTCCTCGATCAGGCGGTGCTCCAGCGGCGATTGCTTGCACAGCCGGTCGCCGGAAGCCTGCATGTCGGGATCTCCTGGGGCTTCGGCGTCCTGTTCATGGCGACCTGCCTGGTGGCGCTGCAGGACTACCTGGGCCTTCCCGTCCTCCGGGGCTGGTTCTACCTGGTCTTCATGTCGCTCGTGGTGGACGTCTGCGGCGTGGCAGCCACCGTGGCGGTGATCGCGGTGCTGGCCCGGCGCTATCTCGCCCGCCCGGCGCGCCTGTGGAAGCCGCGGGAGACGGAAGGGTACGCCCTGTTTCTCTGGCTCCTCCTGGCGGTCTTGGTGAGTGGATTTCTGGTCGAGGGGTTGCGCATCCTGCATACCCGGGATCCGTGGGGACTCTGGTCGCCCGGCGGGTGGCTGGCCGCGCGGCCGTTCGCGGGACTCTACGGGATTCAGCAGGCGGGGTTGCACCGGGCGCTCTGGTGGGGGCATGCGCTCCTGGCGTTCGGATTCATCGCGGCGCTGCCCTTCACGCTGATCCGCCACATCCTGGCCGCACCAACCAACATCGCGCTCCGTCGCACGACTCCCTCGGGCGTGATCCAACCGGTCGCCCTGGACACGGCAGAGCATTTCGGAATCTCCGCGATCCGGGGGTTCGCACGGAAGGATCTCCTGGATCTGGTGGCCTGCACGGAGTGCGGCCGGTGCCAGGACGCGTGCCCCGCCTGGGCCACGGGGAAGCCGCTCACGCCCAAGGGAGTCATCCTGGACCTCCGGGATCACCTTGTGGCCGAAGTGCGGGGCCGATCCGGGGGTACGGCGATGGTGGGGGGCGTGATCGCCGAGGACGCGCTCTGGGCCTGCACGACCTGCGGGGGATGCCACCAGGCCTGCCCGGTCTTCATCGAGCCGATCCCCAAGATCGTGGACATGCGGCGCTACCTGGTGATGGAGGAGGCCCGGTTCCCGGAGACGATGCAAGCCGCCCTGCGCGGTCTGGAGAACCGCGGACACCCGTATCAAGGTGCGGTGCCCGGCCGGACCGAGTGGGCCAAGGGACTGGACGTCCCGGTCCTGGCCGACAAGGGACAGGCCGAGTACCTGTACTGGGTGGGTTGTGCCGCCGCCTTCGACGAGCGGACCCAGAAGGTGGCGCGCGCGTTCGCCACGATCCTGAAGGCGGCTGGGGTGGACTTTGCCATCCTGGGAGACGAGGAGCGGTGCACGGGGGATGTGGCGCGGCGGATCGGCCACGAGTTCCTCTTCCAGATGCAGGCGCAGGCGAACATCGAGACGCTGGGGCGGTACGGCGTGCGGAAGATTCTCACGGCGTGTCCGCACTGCTTCAACACCCTCCGGCACGAGTATCCGGCCTTCGGGGGGCAGTATGAGGTTGTCCACCACAGCCAGTTCATCCGAGAGTTGTTCGTACAAGGGCGCCTCCAGCCGGCCAGGCCGGTGGAAACGCGTGTTGCATATCATGATTCGTGCTATCTTGGGCGCCACAATGGACTCTACGACCCGCCGCGGGACGTCCTGAAGGCGATCCCGGGGGTGCGGGCGGTCGAGTTCCCGCGCCATGGCGAGCAGGGGTTCTGCTGTGGAGCCGGCGGCGGGATGATGTGGGCGGAAGAACGGACCGGCAAGCGGGTGAACATCGAGCGGACGGAAGAGGCCCTGCGCCTTCGTCCGGACGTGGTGGCGACGGGCTGTCCGTTCTGCCTCAGCATGTTCGAGGATGGGATTCGCGCCAAGGACGCCACGGAACAGGTGCGCGCCCTGGATCTGGCGGAGCTGGTGGCTAAATCCCTGTGACCGCGGGGACTTGAGACGCGTGTCGGGGTCGGCTGCAGCCCGCGGCCGGCGCGGCTGCGACGGGAGAGACGAACGTCATGAATGAGGCACGGAAGATTCGCGTCTTAATCGCAAAACCGGGCCTGGACGGACACGATCGGGGGGCCAAGGTGGTGGCCCGCGCCTTCCGCGACGCCGGCATGGAGGTGATCTACACCGGCCTGCGACAGACGCCCGAGATGATCGTCAGCGCCGCGATCCAGGAAGACGTGGATGCCATCGGTATGAGCTGCTTGTCCGGCGCGCACATGCACCTCTTCCCGAAGGTGATGGAGTTGCTCAAGGCGCGCGGGGTTGACGACATCGTCGTCTTTGGCGGCGGGACGATCCCGGACCAGGACATCCCGAAACTCAAGCAGTGCGGCATCGCGGAGGTGTTCACCCCCGGGGCCAAGACCCAGGATGCCGTCACGTTCGTGCGCGGGCACCTGCTGCGGAACTGATCGGCGGCTGCGGCCGTGGGCGGTTCGAGTTGTGCGCCCGGCGCGCCGGGACGGGGATTCCTCTTGACGGTGGCGCGGGGCTGTGGGAAAAATATGGCCCGACGGCGCTGACCGGTTGCGAAGACTCCCGGGCGTCGTGAACGCGTCGGGCCTACCGTTCGTGACTTCTGGTTCTCCACAACTTTGAACGAGTTGACGGTAACGCCTCGCCGCAGCGGGGTGCGCCGGGCGAATGGCCGTGTGGTAGTGAGACGAGGGGACGCCCGGGCGCGGCAACGGTCGCGCCGGTGAGGGTCCCGCCGAAACCCGTTGACAGGAGGAAGAGGACATGACTCGGAAGACTGTGCGGTTCGTCCTTGCTGTGGCGCTGGGTGTGGCGCTCGCGGTTCCCGCGATGCCTGCGCTGGCGCAGACCATCGCGCTGAAGGGTGCCAGCCAGTTCGATGACACCCACTCGTACAACCAGACCATGCTCAAGTTCGAGGAAGAGGTCAAGAAGTGCTACGGGAAGCCGATCAAGTTCATGCTGCACCGGAACCGGGAGCTGGGCCTGGAGAAGGATTACGTCAACTACATGAGCCAGGGCCTGTCGGTGGATTACGCCGTGTTCGCCCCGTCGCACATGCCGCCACCTTCTCCAAGATGACCACCATCATGGACATGCCGTTCCTCTTCCGGGACATCGACCACTGGAACAAGATCCTGTCCACCGGGGAGGCGCTCAAGCCCGTCTATGACGATCTCATGAAGTCGGCCGATGTCATGCTGATCGGGTACGCCGGCGGCGGCGTCCGGAACATCGTCGGGAAGAAGCCGGTGAGCAACATGGCGGAGTTCAAGAACTTCTCGATCCGCGTCATGGGCGCCCCGATTCAGACCAACATGTTCCAGGCCATCACCGCGGCCCCGACCGTCATCGCCTATGACGAGGTGTACAACGCCGTCCAGACCGGCGTCATCATGGCGGGCGAGAACGAGACCCCGGGCTGGTCCCAGATGAAGTGGCACGAGGTGGCGCCCGACATCTCCCTCACCCAGCACGCCATCACCATCCGGCCGCTCTGCTTCAGCGGGAAGACGTTCAAGAAGCTGCCGGACGACCTCCAGGACGCGTCGTCAAGGCGGGCGACGACGGCGCCGCCCACGGCCGCACGTGGGAGCGGGACGCGGACGACAAGATCCTGAACCAGATGAAGGCCGAGAAGAAGATCACGCATCGTCGATTCACGGACCGCGCCAAGCTCCTGGAGCTGGCCGCTCCGGTGAAAGAGGCATTCGCCAAGGAAATCGGCGCCGAGAAGGTGCTGGCCAACATCAACGCGGTGAAGTAGTCGGCTCTAGGTTCGGACCAATCGTGTGGCGAACCGGCTCCCCGGGTCTTCGGGGAGCCGGTTCGTTCTGGATTCGCGCCGCGCCACCGGACGCCCGTTTGGCGGGACGGCGATGTGGGAGCGTGCATGCACGACCGACCGGCATTTTCGCGTATCCTCGACGTCATATATCGAGGGTTCCAGTTGCTTGCCTGGGTCCTCATGGGACTCCTGATCGTTCCGGTGACGCTCCAGATCCTCTCCCGGTACACCGGCCTGATCCCGCGGTAGATCTGGACGGAGGAGGCGGCCCGTTTCTGCTTCATCTGGATCATCATGGTGGGAGCGACCATCGCGGTGCGGGACGGGACGCACTTCGAGGTGGACGTCCTGCCGACGCCGAAGAACCCCAAGATGGAAGCCATCATGCGCCTCTGGGTGTACGGCTTCATGCTGATCTTCACCTGGGTCTTCGTGATCTACGGGTGGCAGTATGCCGCCTTCGGCTGGATCCAGACCTCGGAGCTGACCGGCATCAACATGGTCTTCATTCATGGGGTCTATCTGGTGGTCGGGGTGATCTGGACCTTGTTCATCGGCGAACGGATCTGGTACGCCATTCGGGTGTGGCGGGGCGACCAGAATGCCCTCGCCCACCTGCGGGGGGATCACAATGTCGCCCGGTGAAGTCGCGCTCATCCTCTTCGGCACCTTCGGGGTTCTGATCATTCTCCGGGTCCCGGTGGCCTTTGCGCTGGGGCTGGCCTGCCTCCCCATCATGGCGTTCAACCCGCGGCTCACCCCCGTCCTCATGATGGGGGAGATGACCAAGGCGTACAACGCCTTCATCCTGCTGGCGGTGCCGTTCTTCCTGCTGTCCGCCAACATCATGAACTCGGCGGGGATCACCGATCGGCTGGTGGACCTGACCCACTGCCTGGTGGGGCAATTCCGTGGCGGCCTGGCGTACATCAACGTCGTCGTCAGCATGATCTTTGCCGGGATCTCCGGTTCCTCCACGGCCGATGCCGCCGGCGAAGGCTCCCTCATCATTCCGGCGATGAAGAAGCAGGGCTACGACACCTCCTTCACCGTGGCGATCACGGCCTGTTCGTCGGTCATCGGCGTCATCATCCCGCCGAGCATCCTCATGATCGTCTGGGGCGGCGTCCTGTACGCCTCCGTCGGGGCACTGTTTCTGGGCGGCTTCATTCCCGGCATCATGGTGGGGCTCTCGCAGATGGCCGCGGTCTACTTCTACGCCAAGCGGCGCAACTACCCGGTCTATGCCCGGGCGACGCTGAAGGAATTCGGTCGATCCCTGTGGGCGCGCCCTGGCAGCCCTGATGACCCCGATCATCATCATCGGCGGCGTGGTGGGCGGGTTTGTCACGCCGACCGAAGCGGCCGTGGTCGCGGTGCTCTATTCGTTCGGAGTCGGGTTGGCGATTCACCGCTCGATGGGCATCAAGGAGATCAAGGACGTTCTGTACAACACCACCCGTCTGGCTTCGATTTCCCTGTTCTGCATCGGGACGGCGTCGGCGTTTGGGTGGGTGATGGCGTACTATCAGCTCCCCAAGACTGGTGGTGGCGACCCTCTCGCAGTACGGGGTGGGGATCACCAGCGTGGGCCTCATCGAGGCGGCGGCGTTCCTCTTCATCGGCTGCTTCATCGACGCGGTCCCGGCGATCATCATCATCGCGCCGCTCCTGGCGCCGCTGGCGCAGAGTGTGGGCATGCATCCGGTCCACTTCGGGATCATCGGGGTCATCTCGCTGGCCTTCGGCCTGGTCACCCCTCCGTACGGGCTATGCCTCCTGATCGACGTGGCCATCGCCCGGACCACGGTGGGGCATGTACTCAAGGATGTGCTGATCATTCTGTTCCCGATGCTCATCGCGTTGCTCCTGGTGATTCTCTTCCCGCAGACGGTGCTGTTCATCCCGAAACTGATCATGCCGAAGTTCATCTGACGCGTTCGATATTGGCGGCGACGCGACCGGGAGGCGGGAGGTATCGCCTCCCGGTTCTTTTTTTCGGCAGGCGATGGTCGCATCTCTGCGAACGACCAGGACAGGAGAACGGGGCGGTTTGTCGTGGACGGGTCGTTTTCGTCCGTGGTACCTTGACCCGTAAATCTTGCACCCTGACGAGCGAGTCGAGCTGATGGAATTGATCGAACGCATCCTGCACGGCGATCCGCGCGCGGCCGCCCGCTTGATCACCATGGTCGAGAACGGGACCGCGGAGGCGGTGGCGGCGCTCAAGGCGATCTATCCTCACACGGGCCGCGGTTACGTGATCGGCATCACGGGTCCGCCCGGCTCGGGGAAGAGTACGCTCACGGATCGTATTACCGCCGAGCTCCGCCAGTTGGGCAAGACGGTGGGAATCATCGCGGTGGACCCGACCAGCCCCTTCACCGGCGGGGCGATCCTGGGCGATCGCATCCGGATGCAGCGGCACAGCCTGGACGAGGGGGTCTTCATCCGCAGCATGGCGACCCGGGGGCACCTGGGCGGCCTGTCGCGCTCGACGAACGACGTGGTGGACGTGCTGGACGCGATGGGGAAGGAATATATCCTCATCGAGACGGTGGGCGTGGGGCAAGCCGAGATCGAGATCGTCCGGACGGCCCACACGACCATCGTCGTTGCGGTGCCGGGCTTGGGCGACGAGATCCAGGTGATCAAGGCCGGGATCATGGAGATCGGGGACGTCTTCGTGGTGAACAAGGCCGATCGGGACGGGGCCGACCGGACCGTTCTCGAAATCGAGATGATGCTGGAGCACGGGGAGTCGGACGACGGCTGGCGTCCCAAGATCTTCAAGACCGTGGCGTCCCGGGGGGAGGGGATCGACGCCCTGACGCAGGGCATCCTGGGGCACCGCGAGTTCCTCTTCGAGGAGGAGGGGCATCGCCGCAAGGGCCGCGAGCGGACGCGGTGGGTATTTCGAGGGCTCCTCCAGGAGCGGTTGACGGCACGCGCGTTGGACAGCCTGTCGCGTGGCGCCGGACTGGACCCCCTGGTCGACCGGATCGCCGCGCGGGAAACCGACCCCTATACCGCGGTTGAAGAGGTGCTGCGGAAACTTGGATTGTAGCCGCTTCGTTCGCCGCCAGGTTTTTCCTCTCCCCTGTCGAAGGATCACCCGATGGATCCGGTACGCCGCGCCGAGCTCGACGTTCGGATCGCCCTCTTCCGGCTGAGGCTGTTCAGCGCCCTCTTCACTCCTCGACTGCCCGCTGACCGCTGTTACTGCCCGCTGCCCGCTCGCCTACCCCTTCTCCAGAATCGCCGGCCGCGTGAACCGCATCCCGCCCACCTCCATGGTCAGCGTGGGGAAGAGGATGGGTCGCGTGATCGGCTCGGGGCCATCCACCGTGGCCAGGATCGTGTCCTCGGACTTGGTCCCGGTGATGGACGGGTTCCAGCAGAACGGCTGATTCGGGGCAATGACGTCCGGCGTGGTGAAATGGGCCCGATAGTCACGCGGTTGATACCCGATGGGGCCGCCCTGGTGGTGGAGCTTCCATTCCGCGGGGTAGCCCTTCTCGGCGTAGGCTGCGATGGCCTTCTGGAACACCTCCTTCGCGGGGGTCCCCGGGCGGGTGTTGGCCATCAGCGTGCAGTCCACGTACACGGTGGCCTCGTACTGTCTGCGCAGAGCATCCGACAGCGTCCCGAAGTGGACGAAGCGGGTGAGGCACACGACCAGGCCGCCCTTGCGGGCGTTCACCGAGAGCATGAAGATCCGGTCAATGGGTTGTTCCATCGGGATGCTGTGGCGGAAGCGCCGGATGCGGTCGTCGGCCGCGCCCATGACCCCGATCGGGTCGATCCGGTCCTTCCAGAGTTCGGCCGAAAGTCGGCCGATGACCGCGCACTCCTTCTCCCCCTGCCGGGTCTCCATCAGGATCTGCTCGGCGGCACGGGAGGTTTTCTCGCCCAGCCAGCGGTAGCGCTCGATCTCGCTGGGGGTGAGGGAGTAGCGAAGGCGGACCACATCCTCGTTCACGGCAGCGCTGTTCGGGAACGGGACATCGCAACCCACCGGCGCGCCGCCGGCGAGTTCCGTGACGATGGCCGCCTCCTGATCATCCCACCAGTTGAAGGTCTTGACCTGGAACCCGAGTGTCTCGACCCCTTCCTCCTCGATCATGCGCGGGGCCTCGACGTTGGTGGTGAGGACAAACTTGGCGTCCTCGGTGACCAGGATGGACGTGCCGCCCATCTCGGTGGCGATGCCGATGAGGTTGATCCCGCCGGCGGTCAACCAAGAAAAGTTCGCCTGGCGCTTGAGGAGCACCGCGGCCAGCCCTTTGGTCTTCATCAGTCCCCGCAGGCGCGCTTCCTTTTCTCGGATCTCCTCGAGTCTGGTCATGACGTTTCCTTTCTGTGGGGTGCGTGGTGCCGGGGATGATCACACCGGGGTCCCCGGAGGGTTGTCGCCCGCCGGAGTTCGCCCCGCTACGATATGCGGACCGCACGCCGTGTCAAGTGCCGGGACGGAGATTGTGTGTGGTTCCGGATGTGCGGGGGCGCGGTGGGTGGCGCAAGACGACACGCAGGGACCCGGGCCGGGGACACGCCCGGTCACGGCCCGGATCCCGTGTGGTGGGTCATTCCGGCGAGCCGGGCAGGGGCAAGCGGTCCGCGCTGACCGAGGCGAGGAGCGGTCCGCTGCGATGCAGCACGAACGTGATGGTCCGGCCCGCTTGGTCCTTCTTGCCCACGAGTGCGGTGTAATCCTCGGACAGTTCGAACGTGAAATCGCCCGGATGCCGCCAGTGCAGCTTGCCGCCCGGAAGAACCTTGGCGCGCGTCCGGACCCATCCCGCCTGGAACCGTCCGTTTGGATCGTCCTCCCACGCGTAGAGGATGTTGGCCCACTCCGGATGGACCTTCTCCACCACGATACGGCTCGGGAAGACTTGACCTCGCGCGCCTTCCCAGACGCCGGCGAGACTCGCCACCTCGGGCGGGACGTTTTTGGCCGGCTGAGCGACACGGGTGTCGGGGGAAAGAACCGGTTGCGCTGGACCGAGGGCCGTCAGAACAAGAACGAGGCCGATGAGCGCCAGGATGGTGGCCAGACCGACAGTTGCGAGCTTCATGGCTGCTTCCTCCTCGGGTCTTCGCACCCGGTGCGGCGTTCGCAGGATTACCTGCCATGAGGGGAGAGCAGGACGCGTGCCGATCATCGACGCAGTCGGTGGGTCCGATAACTATCGGGAATGTCTCGGGTAGGTCCAATCGGGCCCCTCACCGTCACGCGTGGGAAGTGTATGGAAAGAGATACGGTCTGTATCTGCCTGTGTGTGGCACCAGGTAGGGGATTGGCTGGGACTCTGTGGCGGAAGTGACCGACGCGGGGCGCGCGGACTCACTGGGTGTTGATGCCGTATTCCTTGAACAGTCGCGCCAGGTAGGTGCGCTGGAGGCCGAGCGCCTCGGCAGCGCGCGTCTGATTCCCATTGGCCCTGGTCAGGGTGTCCTGGAGGAGTTGCCGCTTGAACTGCAATACGGCGTCGTGGTACGTCCCGCCGCCGGCGCGATCCGCGGCACGATCCTCCGTGGGCTCGAGGATGGGGAGGTCGTGCGGTCCGATCTCGGAATCGGTGGACAGCGTGACCGCGCGCTCGATGGCGTTCTCCAGCTCGCGGACGTTGCCCGGCCAGTCGTAGTGGGCGAGGAGCGCCGCCGCCTCGGGCGACACCGGTTTCGGCGGGCGCTTCAGCTCGGCGCTGTATTTCTCGATGAAATGGCGGGTGAGAAACGCCAGGTCGTCCTTCCGGGCGCGGAGCGGCGGGAGGATGACCGTGACGACTTTGAGGCGGTAGTACAGGTCCTGCCGGAACGCCCCCCGCCTCAGGAGGCCTTCCAGGTCGGTGTTGGTCGCCGCGATGAAGCGAACATCCACCCGTATGGGCCGGATCCCGCCCACGCGTTCGAACTCCTGTTCCTGCAGGAGTCGAAGCAGCTTGGCCTGGAGGGCAGGGCGGATGTCCCCGATCTCGTCGAGAAAGAGCGTGCCGCCCTCCGCCACCTCCACCTTGCCCCGCTTGAGCTGGTGGGCGCCCGTGAAGGCCCCCTTCTCGTGGCCGAACAGCTCGCTTTCCAGGAGTTCTTCGGACAACGCCACGCAATTGACAGTCACCAAGGGGCGAAGGCGCCGCTCGCTCCACCGGTGAATGGCCCGCGCGAGTATCTCCTTGCCGGTGCCGCTCTCCCCGCGGATCAGGATGGTGGCGTTGCTGGCCGCGGCCTGCTGGGCGATCCGGATGACCTCCAGAATGGCGGGGCTCTGGCCGATGAGGGGCCGCTCCAGGCTGCTCAACTCCGTCTGGAGGCGCGTGTTCTCCGCGCGGAGGGTGTGGCGCTCCAGCGCCTTGTTGATCACCACCTCGAGATGCGCGGGATCCAGCGGTTTGGGGATGAAGTCGTAGGCTCCCGCCCGCATGGCGTCGACGGCACGCTGGGCGGTTCCCCAGGCGGTGATGACGATCACCGTGGTGTCGATCCCTTCGCGCCGGATACGCTCCAGGACTTCCAGGCCACTCATGCCCGGCAACTGGAGGTCGAGCAGCGTGATGGGCGCCGGTTCCTGGCGAAGGATCCGGAGGGCTTTCTCGCCGTCGTCGGCGCACTCCACCTCGAACCGCATGAGACGGAGGCGGTCCGCAAGCAGATCCAGGAGATCGGGATCGTCGTCCACCACCAGGACGCGGTGCTGTCGAAGGTTGGACATGGTCAGTACCCCTGGGCGGCACGGGTTGCCGCAGGAACCGACACGTCCGCGGCGGGGAGCGTGAACGCGAACCGGCTTCCCCGGCCGACCTCGCTCTCCACCCGGATACGCCCCCCCTGAAGCTCCACGAGACTCTTGGCGATGGCGAGGCCGAGTCCGGTGCCAGGCGCCTTGCTCGTTCCGCCCCGTCGAACCTGATGGAATTTCTCGAAGACGGCCCGAAGCTGGTCGGAAGGAATTCCCTCGCCGGTATCCTCGACGACGATCTCGGCCCACCCTGTGGGCGGGTCAACTTGTCCACTCGTTAATCGGTCGATTGGTTCAGACGGATCGACATCTTGACCAGTTGACTGTTCGACGCGGCGGGCGGCGACGCGCACGGAGCCGCCCGCTGGGGTGAACTTCAGGGCGTTTCCCACCAGGTTCGTCAGGATCTGGTGGGTCCGGTCGCGATCGGCGAGGACGTGCAGGGAGCGATCCGGGGTCGCCGCCGCGAGTTCGAGTCGCTTCCCCGCGGCGACCGGTTGCAGACCGTCGAGGACGTCTCGGACGAGGTCCGCCACGCGCACCGCCTCGGGTCGGAATTCGATCCGGCCGGCTTCGATCCGGGACAGATCCAGGAGATCGGCGATGAGGCGCGCGAGTCGCTCGGTGTTGGCGCGGATGCGCTCCAGATAATTGCGGAGGAACTCGCCGATCTCCCCGGCGACGCCGTCCATGAGGTTGTCCACCGACATCCGGATGGCGGTGAGGGGGGTGCGAAGCTCGTGAGAGACGTTCGACACGAACTCCGACTTCAAGCGATCCAGCTCCTGGAGCTTGGCGTTGGCGGTCTCCAGCGCGGTATTGGCGTCGGAGAGCTGCAGGGTCCGTTGAATGACCTTGACCTCCAGACTCTGGGTGAGCGCCTCGATCTCCCGGTAGGCCAGGGCGTTGGCCAGGGCCACGGCGGCCTCGTCGGCCAGCCGCTCCAGGACCTCCTGCGTTTCCGGGGAGAACGGATTACGGTGCCATCGGCCCACCGCCAGGACGCCCAGGCAGCGGCCTCGGACGCGAACCGGGATCAGGACCAGGGCCTGGATGCGCTCCTCGGAGACGACCCGGGCTTCGATCGGGTCATCCTTGGGCGTGGCCGGACACAGGATCGCCGGGCGGCTCTCCGCGAGAACCGTCCCGGTCCATCCGCTGCCCGGCTGGATCGCCCAGGTCCGGATGGCGTCTCCCGAGACACCCACGAGCGCGACGACAGCGCCAGGCTTGTCGCGCTCGTAGCAGCAGGCCAGAAAGGCAAGATCGCCGCGGACGAGCCGCCGGGCATGATACACCAGGGTGTCGAGGACCGTCTGGAGGTTCAGCGTCGAGGACAGCTCCCGGTCGAGCTGGAACCGGACCTGGAGGGATTCGGCCATCCCGTTGAACGCGTCCGCGAGGTGGCCGATCTCGCCCCCGGAGGTCGCCGACATGCGGTACTCCAAGCGGCCCGCGGCGATGGCCCGGGACCCTTGCACGAGGCGGCGGATCGGCTCGGTGATGCCGCGGGCCAACCACATGGCCGACAGCAAACCGACGGTCAGGGCGATCATGCCCACGCCGAGGATGAGATTGCGCGTCTGCCGGATGGCGGCCAATTCCCGCGCCAGGGAGATTCCCACGCGGGCCACCGCGCGGCGGTCGTTGAGGACGAAGATCGGGACAGCCACGTCGTAGGCCGGAATTCCGTTGTGGATGATCTCCTGGACGAGGGGCCGCGTGGCGCGAAGGGCGCGGGTGGTCACGGCGTCGGTGTAGATCTGCTCGACCTCCCTGATATCGCTGTGGGTGACGACCCTGCCGGTGCGGTCGAGGATCATGACAACGATAACGGCGCGCTCACTGGCGACACTGTGGACCAGAGGCCGCATGAGGAGGAAGTCGTCGGTGATCAGGGCCTGGACGCTGGCGTGGGCGAAGATCTTGGTGAGTTGCAGTCCTCGCTCCTCCGCCTCGGCCAGCACGGCGCGCCGCTCGAGGTGGAGCACGCTCGGCAGGAGGACCGCGAAGAGGAGTCCGATGGAGAGCGCGATGTAGATGGCGAACTTGGCTCGGAGGCTCAAGTCCCGGTAGCGACGAATGATGCGTTGCGCGGCCAGAGTCCGGGTCACCGTATCCACCCGTGCGCGGGTCAGCGGGCGAGGTCCACGCCGACCAGCTTGTCCTCGGGCAAGACGCCGAGGTTCAGCCGGAGATTCCTCACCCGGACCCCGTGAGCCGCGACTCGTGTCCAGTGCGCGAGGAAGACCATCGGCGCCTCGGCGAGAATCGTCGCCTGGACGGCCGAGAACTCCCCTGGTGGGGTGAGGTCGAGGAGACGGTCGACCTCCGGATTCGCGTAGCCGGTGAGGTTCGAGACGCCGATGTTGCTGGAGTGGAACAGGGCCCGCAAGAAGCCCTGGGCGTCGTCCGTCCGCATGTGCCAGCTATACAGGAAGAGATGGCCTTCTCCCTCCGCCGCGGCCTTGACCAGGTCGGTCCAGGTCGGCATCTCCCGGCGGGTGAGGTTGAGGCCGATCCCGCGGAGATCCCGCTCCACCGCCAGCGCAAGGTCCCGGACGAAGGAGGGTGGTCCATAGTGGATCAAGCTGATCGGCCGACCGTCGTACCCCGCCTGCGCCAGGAGGGCCGCGGCGGCACGCGGGTCAGGGGGTGCCTGGCGGATGAGTGGATCGAAACCCTCCATGTGCGGCGGGAGCGGGCCGCAGGCCGGCACGGCGGCCCCTTTGCCGGCGAGCGCCGCCCGGTGGACATCGATTCCCCGGGCGACGGCCTGGCGCATGAGCGGCTGGTCGAACGGGGCCTTCCGGCATTGGAGGCCGAGATAGAACACGTTGAATCCGGGGACCACCATGACCGTGAGGCGAGGGTCGGCCAGCGCGCGCTGGATCGCCTCGGGATCCGACAGGCTCGGGACGAAGTGGACCTCGCCCGCGAGGAGTCGCTCCAGGGCCTCTTTTCCGTCGGGAATATAGCGGAAGTGGACCTCGTCGATCGCCGGCGTTCCGGCCCAGTAGTCAGGGTTCTTGGACAGGACGATGCGATCCGTCAGCCATTGCGGGTTCATGAACGGGCCGGTGCCGATCGGGTGGCGCGCGAAGTCGCCGCCCAGCCTGTCCAGGGCATCCGGGCTGACGACACCGAGTTTGTAGAGATACCGCCGAGCCAGGTAGCCGAAGACGTCGGACTTCAACCGGAGGACGACCGTCCGCGGATCCCGCACCTGGACGTCATCCACCAGGGCGGAGAGCACCTGCTTCTTCGGGTCGTGGAGATCGGTGGCGAACTGCCGCTCGAAGCAGAGGCGGACCGCCTCGGCGTCGAGCGAGGTCCCGTCGTGGAAGCGAACGCCGTGCCGGATCGTCATGTCCACGCATCGGCCGCCGTCCGACGCGATCCACGCCTCGGCGATTCCCGGCTCCGGGCGGCGGCCGTCGTTCCCGATATTCAGGAGCGAGTCGAAGAGGAGCCACTTGACCCGGATCGCCCGCTCGGAGTACCGCTTGGCCGCAGGGTCCAGGCTCTCCGGTTCGCCCTCCAGGGCGTACACGAATATCCGCGTGTGGTCCATCGCGTCACGATTCCGCCTGCTAGATCTTGACGTTCACGAGCCTGTCCTTGGGTAACGCTCCCGCCTCCAACTCCAGGCCGAGCCCGGTCCGATATGCCGAGAACCGATTCCAGTATACGAGGGGGGCGATTGGGACATCCCACTTGATCTGCTTGACCGCCTTCTCGTGCTCCTTGTTCTTGAGGATCGAATCGACTGCCCCGTACTTGCCCCAGTTTGCTCCGCCGCTTGAGTGAAACAGCGCATTCAGGTACCGGTCCGGATCGTCCGGTTGGGAAGTGCGGTGGTGCCACGAGGCAATGACCATATCGCCTTGACCCTGCTTCCAGGCCTCGGTCATCTCTCTCCAATTCCGGTACGTCCCGGTTAATGCCACAGTGATCTTGGCGTGGACACATTGCCGCTGGATATTGGTCGCAAGGTCATGGGCGAAGGTATTTTGAGGCGGGCAGAGAAGCGTCAAAGGCGGGACGCTGGGGTTCACCTGGACTTTCTCATGCTTGCCCCAATCGTGCCCGTGCATTCCCCGTGGAATTATGGCGGAAGCCGCAGTCGCCGCCTGGCTCCAGAGATCTGCGAGTGCGTTAACGTCAATGGCGCTGGCGATCTGCCGGCGGAGCGCTCGGCCGATCTTCTCCAGCCTGAATGCCAGAAAGAAGATGCTGATGTTACCCGACGACCGCACCGCGATACTGGGGTCGTTCGAGAGTGTGTCGAATGTCACTCGGTCGGTCAGAGATGGGGCGAAGTGGAGTTTTCCGGTGGCAAATTCGTTGGGGAACTGCGTCCCGTCGGAAATGTAGATCAGGTGGACTTCGTCGATATTCCCAATGGCACCGGATGGCCAATTCTGCGATCGCTTCAAAAACACGCCGTTGTGGTCATCCTTGTCCGTGTTCTTGGCCCAGGGGCCATCCATGCTGTGGCCCTTTTCACCATGACTCGTCTCATTGGCAACTAGCCATCTCACCCGGATGTCCCGCTCGCTCTTTCCGGTGAAGGCGATGAGATCATCCGGCGGACCCTCCAGGGCCTGGATGAAAACCTTCGTCATGGCCGCGCCCTCCAGCGTTACGCCCCGTTGACGGTGCTCGTGGCGGAATTGAATCTCGTTCATCGGCGATGTCAGGGTGCGAGATCCACCGTGACCAGCTTGTCGTGGGGCAGGGCGCCGAGATTCAACTCGAGGCCCTTGACCCGATCGGCATAGGCCGCCATCCGCGTCGAGTGATAGAGGAACACCATCGGCGCGTCGTCCACGATCGTCTTCTGGATCTGCGAATACAGCTTGTCCTGCGCCGGTCCCTGCGGCGCCATGATGGCGTCGTCCAGGAGCCGATCCAGCTTCGCGTTGGTGTACCGGGTCAAGTTCGACGTGCCGGAAGACTTGGAGTGGAAGAGTGGGTGGAGCAGGCGCTCCGGATGGGGCGAGCGGATATGCCAGCTATACATGAACATGTCCCCCTCGCGGCTCTGCACGGCCTTGACCATCTCCGCGAATCCCGGCTTGCCGAGTAGTTGAACGGCGATCCCGATCTGCCTGAGGTCCACCCGGATGGACGACGCCAGGTCGACGTCGAAGGGCGTGGTGTTGTTGTGCACCAGTCGGAGCGTCAGGTTCGGGTTCCCCCCGGCGCGTGCGGCCGATTCTCTCGCCAATCGAAGGTCGAATGGGGCCTGGGTCACCGAAGGGTCGTAACCCAGGATGGCGGGGGAGAGCGGTCCTTTCGCCGGGAGGGCAACGCCGCGACCCAGGGCCTGGGCGGCCCGTTCCACGTTCACGGCGTGCGCCACCGCTCGCCGCAGGTGCGGATTGTTGAGCGGCGCGCGTTCAGTATAGAAGCCCAGGTAGAACACGTTCAGGGCTGGGACCTGCGCCAACGTGATCCGGGACTCGTCTCGCAGGCGTTCGAAGAGCGTGGGTTCGGGAAGGACGGGGGCGAAGTCCACACTGCCGTTCACCATGGCCGCGACGAGAGCCTCGCCGCCGGGAATGAACTGGAAGACGACCTGGTCCAGTTTTGGCCGCCCGGCCCAGTACCGATCATTGGCCACCAGAATCAACCGGTCCTTCTCCCACCGGTCGAACCGGAACGGCCCGGTGTAGGTGGGCGTTCGGGCGAACTCCTTGCCCAGCTTGGCCAGGGCGGTCGGGCTGGCGATCTCGACCTGGCCCAGGTAGTGCAAACTGGGATATTTCAACTTGAACGTGATCGTCAAGTCGTCGTGGACCTCGATGCCTTCGATAAGCTGGCTCAGGAGCTGCTCCTTGCTGTTCTTTGGATCCGTCGAGTACAGGGGATGACCCGGGCGGAACTGCCGCTCGAAATTCTCTTTCACTGCGAAGGCGGTGAGGGGCGTTCCATCGTGAAACCGGACGCCGGAGCGGAGGCTGAAGACCACCTGGAGGCCATTCTCGGACAGCTTCCAAGACCGAGCAAGGCCGGGTTCCAGGCTCTTCCCGTCCCTGGAGACGTTCAGCAGGGCGTCCCCGAGCAGCCAGAGAACCCGGTTGGCCCGCTCCGAGCCGGACTTGGCCGTGTCCAGGGACTCCGGCTGCGCCTCGAGGTGGTGGACGAGGATCTTCTCGCCGCCCCCGGCAACGGCGACAGGCACGACGATGACCAGCGCGATGGCGACGAGGATTACCCGCCAGAGGGGACGCCACCCTACGCGTCTAATGGTCGCCCCCGTTGCCGCACGAGAACTCCCAGTGCCTGAACCAGATCTTTTCGATGAGCTTCTCGGCCCCATACCTTTGGGCGATCTCATGATTCAGCTCCTCCAATCGAACCTTGAGGTCCTTGTGCCACACGGCGTCGCGATAATGCGCGAAGCCGTGGAAGAGGGTGTAGGTCAGCTCGTCCCGACAGTCATAGATGGTGCCGTCCAGGAGTGTGTTGAGTTCACAGCGGAAGGTGAGCCGCGTCTCCCGATCGCTTTCGCCGCCGACCTCCGCGGCGGAGCTCCAGGAGGCGATCCGCCAGCCGTGGGTGGCGAGGCCGCCGGGCCACCCCCCACTCACGCCGGCGGGTGCCTCTTTCGGCAGGAGAACCTGAATCTGTGCGAGGATCGCATCGTTCTCGTCGGGCGGACCCGCCAGGCGGCCGCCGATTCCCAGAGCGCACGTCACCCGTACCGGCATGGCACGTCCCTCCTTTCCGGAAACCCGTCGAAAGGTGTGGAGCGCTATCGCAGAGCGGAACCGCACAAACACAAACGCCCTCGTCGGTCCGAAGGACCAACCAGGGCGCGAAGGCTCGCTCGTGGGATTCGATACCGGGGCATCGTGCCACTCCCAGAGGGCCGAGCGGATGGATATTGGAGATGACGTTGGCGGGATTGTAACCCAAACGCCGAGGGACTTGTCAAGGCCAGAACTGCGCGTTCGGACGGGGCGGTCAGACCGGAGCGTTCGGCGGTGCGTCCGGCCATGGCGGTGTGCGCGGACCCCGGCCGCCGGGCTGGCGAAGTTGTTGACTTCACCGGAAAAATCACGTAGGCTGACCCATCTATGTCATCGCCTCTAACTCCACACGCCCAAAGGGCCGGGGGACTCATCATGGTGGAGACACCGAACCGGAAAACACCGGTCAAGGAAGAACGGAAAGAGCGGGATAAGGCGCTGGAGTCGGCCCTCTCGCAGATCGAGAAGCAGTACGGCAAGGGTGCCATCATGCGGATGGGGCTCTCGGGGGCCCTCTTGCCGATCGCCACGATCCCCACCGGCTCACTGGAGCTGGACTTCGCGCTGGGCGTGGGCGGCATCCCGCGGGGCCGCGTCGTCGAGATCTTCGGGCCGGAATCCAGCGGCAAGACGACCCTGGCACTGCACATCATCGCCGAGGCGCAGAAGCGGGAGGGTGCGGCCGCCTTCGTGGACGCCGAGCATGCCCTGGATGCCAATTACGCCAAGACGCTGGGCGTGAACATCGACGATCTGCTGATCTCCCAGCCCGACACGGGCGAGCAGGCATTGGAGATCACGGAAGTCCTCGTGCGAAGCGGCGCGGTGGACGTGGTGGTCATCGACTCGGTGGCGGCGCTGGTCCCCCGGGCCGAGATCGACGGCGAGATGGGTGACTCGCTGCCGGGGCTGCAGGCGCGTCTGATGTCGCAGGCGTTGCGGAAGCTGACCGCCGCGATCAGCAAGTCGCGGACCTCGGTGGTGTTCATCAACCAGTTGCGGGAGAAGATCGGCATCATGTTCGGGAACCCGGAAACCACGACGGGCGGCCGGGCCCTGAAGTTCTACGCCTCGGTTCGCCTGGATATCCGGCGGATCTCGGCCATCAAGGATGGCGAGGAAGTCGTCGGCAGCCGGGTCAAGGTCAAGGTGGTGAAGAACAAGGTGGCGCCCCCCTTCCGCGAAGCCGAATTCGACATCGTGTACGGCGAAGGGATCTCCCGGCTGGGGAGCCTCGTCGACCTGGGCGTCGCGCACAAGGTGGTCGAGAAGAGCGGGTCGTGGTACGCGTACGGGACCGAGCGGATCGGGCAGGGGCGCGACAACGCCAAGCGATTCCTGCAGGACAACGCCGCCATGGCGGATGAGATCGAAACCAAATTGCGGGTGGCCCTGGGGTTGGCGGCCTCGCCGGAGGCGGAGGCGTAGATGGAACTCGTCGAACTCCTGAAGATCGCGGTGGAGCGTAAGGCGTCGGACCTGCACATCAAGGTGGGGATGCCCCCGGTGCTCCGCATCGACCACAAGCTCGTCCCCCTGATGGAGTTGCCCCGGCTGGGCCAGGACGCCGTGGTGTCCATGGCTGCGGGCGTGATGAACGCCAAGCAGCGGGAGCGGTTCAAGGAGCGGAACGAGGCGGACCTGGCCTACGGGGTGCCCGGCCTGGGGCGGTTCCGGGTGAACGTGTTCCAGCAGCGCGGAATGGTGGGCATCGTGCTCCGGCTCATCCCCTTGAAGATCCAAACCGTGCGCGAGCTGAACCTGCCGCCGGTCCTGGAGGCGCTGTCCCTCGAGCCGCGCGGCCTGATCCTGGTGACGGGGACGACCGGGTCGGGCAAATCCTCGACGCTGGCGGCGATGATCGACCACATCAACTCCAATACGACGGGCCATATCCTGACGATCGAGGACCCGATCGAGTTCCTGCACCGGGACAAGAAGTGCCTGGTCAACCAGCGCGAGATCGGGGTGGACGCCCCCAGCTTCAGCGAGGCGCTGCGGAGCGCGCTGCGGCAGGATCCCGACTCCATCCTGGTGGGCGAGATGCGGGACTTCGAGACGATCTCCACCGCGCTGCTGGCGGCGGAAACCGGCCATCTGGTGATGAGCACGCTGCACACGCTGGACACCACCGAGACCGTCAACCGCGTGATCTCGGTCTTCCCGCCGTACCAGCAAAAGCAAGTGCGCCTCCAGCTGGCCTCGGTGCTGCGCGGCATCGTGTCGCAGCGGTTGATTCCCCGCGCCGACGGGAAGGGGCGCGTGCCGGCCGTCGAGGTCTGCGTCGCGACCGCCACGGTGCGGGAGTCGATCGTGGACCCGGACAAGACCCGGAAACTGCCCGACGTCATCGCCGCGGGTGTCAGCCAGTACGGCATGCAGACCTTCGACCAGTCGCTGATGACGCTGTACACGCGAGGGTTGATCACCTACGAGGAGGCGCTCCGGTGGTGCAGCAACCCGGACGACTTCGCCCTGCGCGTGCGGGGCATCGAGTCCACCGCGGACTCGAACTGGCAGGGTAACGCGCCGCAGGAGCAGCCCCCGAAATCCATGCCGGGGATGACGCGGTTCTGATGGCGGGCCGACCGGCCCGCGGCCGGCGCGGGGAGGCGAGTCCGGGGCAGGCCGAGCGCGAGCGGCCGGGCGCGTGGGGGATTGCGCTGAAGCTGCTTGCCGTCCGGTCCCGGAGCAGCCACGAGGTCCGGCAGACGCTGGGCCGCCGCGGCTACCCGCCGGACGAAGTGGCGGCTGTCATCGAGCGTCTGACGGCGCGCCGCTATCTGGACGATGCGGAGTTCGCCCGGACCTGGGTGACCGCCCGCGCCCGTCGGGCGGCAGTCGGGCCCGCCCGCCTGGCCCGGGAGCTCCGGGCGAAAGGGATCCCGGAGGGTCAGATCGCGGCGGCGCTCTCCGCCCTGGCCGAGGAGTGGACGGCGTCCGACGCGGCCGAAGAGGCCGTGCGCCGGAAGTTGAAGGCCCTGGCGGGTTTGCCGCCGGCCGTGGCGCGGCGCCGTCTGGCGGGCTATCTGGAACGGCGCGGATTTCCGCCGGAGATCATCGTCAGGATGTGTCGCGCGCACCTCGGCACGACCCCGGACACGGACTAAGCCGTTGTCAAAGAATATCTTGACCGGAGAGATTCCGGGAACGGCATAAGGAGCCGTAACGAAATCGAAAAACAGCCACGGTATTTCGTAACGGCTCCTAATACACCGGACCACCAGCACAGGAACATCGCCATGCCCCCGACGCCCCAAACAGGCAATGACATCCGCCGCGCCTTCCTGGAGTATTTCGGCCGCCAGGGCCACACCCACGTTGCCAGCTCCTCGCTGGTCCCGAAGGCCGATCCCACGCTGCTCTTCACCAACGCCGGGATGGTGCAGTTCAAGGATGTGTTCACCGGGGGCGAGCAGCGCCCGTACCGACGCGCCGTCACGGCGCAGAAGTGCGTTCGCGCCGGGGGCAAGCACAACGACCTGGAAAACGTGGGGCGGACGGCGCGGCACCACACCTTCTTCGAGATGCTGGGGAACTTCTCGTTCGGCGACTATTTCAAGGAGGCCGCGGTCGCGTTTGCGTGGGAATTCCTGACGACGACCCTCGGCCTGCCGCCCGAGCGGCTGTGGGCCACCATTCACGAGGGCGACGCGGGGATGCGGCTCGGCCCGGATGAGGAGGCGCGCGCGCTCTGGCGTCGCTACGTGCCGGATGCCCGGATTGTGGCCTGCTCCACCAAGGACAACTTCTGGTCGATGGGCGATACGGGCCCGTGCGGCCCCTGCTCCGAGATCATCTACGACCAGGGTCCGGGAATGGGATGCGGGCGGCCGACCTGCGCCGTGGGGTGTGACTGCGATCGGTACCTGGAGCTGTGGAACCTGGTGTTCATGCAGTTCGAGCGGAGCGGCAACGGGGTGCTGACCCCTCTGCCCCGGCCCAGCATCGACACCGGCGCCGGTCTGGAGCGGCTGGCGGCGGTCCTCCAGGGGGTGGCGAGCAACTTCGACAGCGACCTCCTTCGACCGATCATCGGCTTCATGGAGGATCTGTCCGGCGTCCGCTACGGTGCCGGCCCCGGGACGGACGTCTCGCTGCGGGTCATCGCGGATCATGCCCGGTCCACGACGTTTCTGGTGGCCGACGGCGTCCTGCCCAGCAACGAGGGCCGCGGCTATGTGCTGCGCCGTATCCTGCGGCGCGGCCTCCGCCACGGTCGCCTGCTCGGCGTGGACGAGCCGTTCATGGCCAAGGTGACCGGCCGGGTGGTGGAGGTGATGCAGGGGGCCTACCCGGAGCTCGCCGAAGCGCGGGAGCATGTCGCCCGGGTGACGCTGGCCGAGGAGGAGCGGTTCGGCCACACCCTGCGGGTCGGCCTCCGTCTGGTGGAGTCCCTGGTGGAGCAGCAGAAAGCCCAGGGGGCCGCCGCCATCCCCGGGGCGGAGATTTTCCGGCTCTACGACACCTACGGGTTTCCGGTGGATCTCCTGCGGGACATCGCCTCGGACCACGGTCTGGCGCTGGATGAGCCCGGGTTCGAGCGCGCCATGGCCGAGCAGCGGACGCGCGCGCGCGAGTCCTGGGTCGGCTCCGGCGAGGTCGAGATCCCGAATGGTCTGAAAGAGCTGATCGGCACGGTGCGCGTCGAGGGGCTGTGGTACGCCACGCGGACCGCCGAGGCGCGGGTCGTCGCCATCCTGGTCGGGGAGGCGCAGCAACCGGCCGACGCGCTGGAGGCGGGCGCCTCGGGCGAGGTGCTGCTCGACCGGACCCCGTTCTATCCCGAGGCGGGCGGCCAGGTCGGCGACACGGGATCGCTGGCGGCGGACGGCCTGACGGCCGAGGTGGAGGATGCCCGGCGGCCGGTGCCGGGGCTGGTGCTGCATCGCGTGCGGGTGAAGCGCGGGACGTTGCGGCGGGGTCAGACGGTCCGGGCCGCCGTGGACGAGGGACGCCGGCGGATGACCGCCAAAAATCACACCGCCACCCACCTGCTCCACGCGGCGCTGCGCCAGACGCTGGGGGATCATGTCAAGCAGGCCGGCTCGCTGGTCGCGCCGGACCGGCTCCGCTTCGACTTCACGCACTTCAGTCCCCTCAGCCCGCACGAAGTCGACCGGATCGAGGAGGCGGTCAACACCCAGGTGTGGGAGAACCGCGGCGTCACGACGCAGGTGATGGGCCTGGACGAGGCGCTGGCCTCGGGCGCCATGGCGCTCTTCGGCGAGAAGTACGGGGAGCAGGTCCGGGTGGTGAGCGTCCCCGAGTTCAGTACCGAACTGTGCGGCGGCACGCACGTGGAGGCGACGGGCGAGATCGGCCTCTTCAAGATTCTGGCGCAGGGCGGGGTGGCAGCGGGCGTGCGGCGGATCGAAGCGGTCACAGGACCCGGGGCCTATCAGCACATGAAGCGGGAAGCGCAGGTGTTGACGGAGACGGCGGCACGACTCAAGGCGCGCCCGCTGGAGCTGGTCGAGAAGGTCGAGAAGCTGGCCGAGACGAGCCGGGACCTGGAGCGGGAGGTGCAGCGCCTGCAGGCCCGCCTGCTCGGCGGGACGCTGGAGCGACTGCTTGCCGGCGCCGTCGACGTGGACGGCGTCCGCGTGGTGGGGGCGCTGGTCGAGGCGACGGACGCCAAGGGGATGCGAGAGCTGGGCGATCGCGTGCGGGATCGGTTGCAGCGTGGCGTGGTGGCTCTCGCCATGCACGGGGACGGCAAGGTCACCTGGGTTACCATGGTGACGAAAGATCTGACCGGACGGCTGCACGCCGGCCACCTCGCGCGCGACTTGGCCAAGCTCACGGGCGGCGGAGGCGGCGGCCGACCCGACATGGCGGAGGCGGGGGGGAAGGATCCCGCCAGGATTCCGGACGCCTTGGCGAAGCTGGTCGACCTCGTGCGCGGGCAAATGAACGGCTGATTGAGGACCGGTCCCGCGTTTTGCGAGGCGAGTATAATGTCATTTTTTGTATGAGGTGTATTCCGTAACATATTGATTAATAGAATCAATGTAATATGGGAAAACTCCCGATCGAACGAGACGGACTGATCTTTATCGTGCCGACGCTGGCCGTGAGCGGTTTGCTGTTCCTGTTCCGCTTTCCGGGGAGCGGGACGGTGGTTCTCCTGCTCGCGGCCTTCATGGTGTACTTCTTCCGGGATCCAGAGCGAGAGATCCCGACGGGCGAGCGGATCATCTTGGCGCCGGCGGACGGGAAGATCGTGGCCATCAAGCCCTTTCCCGACTGGAAAGGGCCGTTCGGGGAGCCGCTGGTGCGGATCAGCATTTTCCTGTCGGTCTTCGATGTGCACGTGAACCGGGCGCCGATTTCCGCCCTCGTCCAAGAGGTGACCCACCGACCCGGCCGCTTCATGGCGGCGTGGGACGAAGAGGCCTCGCAGGAGAACGAGCAGACGCTGATTCGCTTCGCCACACCCGACGGCGATGTGTGGGTGAAGCTGATCGCCGGGTTGATCGCCCGGCGCATCGTGTGCCGGGTTCGGCCGGGGGGGAAAGTCGCCGCCGGCGACCGGATCGGTCTGATCCGGTTCGGGTCTCGCGCAGACTGCATCCTGCCCGAGGCGGTCGTGTTGCGGGTGCGCCGCGGGCAGACCGTCAAGGGGGGTAGCACGATCCTGGGCGTGATACCGTAAGCCGTTGCCAAAGAATTAGTTGAGCGGAGACAATCCGAAACGGCATAAGGAGCCGTAACGAAATAGAAAGAGATGTATAGGTTATTTCGTAACGGCTCCTAAGGGGAGGGTAGAACGATGCCAAACGGACCACGAGTGATCGGGCCCCGGGCATCCGGGGAGTCCCGCGACCGGGCGAAGGGCCCGCGCGCGCGATGGCTGCAAGCCCGCGCGCGGTGGAAAGACCGGCCCATGACGGAACGACGGGCGGGCATGCGCCGGCGGATGCGGCGTGGTGTGTATCTGCTCCCGAGCATCCTCACGCTGGGGAACCTGTTCTGCGGGTTCTATGCGCTGATCGCCGTGTACAACGACGAGTACCTGGCCGCCGCCGTGGCCATCCTGCTGGCAGAGGTCTTCGACGTGCTGGACGGCGGCGTCGCGCGGATGACGGGGACCACCAGCGATCTGGGGATCCAGCTGGACTCCCTGGCCGACCTGGTCTCGTTCGGCGTGGCGCCTGCGCTCTTGGCGTACGTCTTCGCGTTACGACCGTTCGGCTGGATCGGCGGCCTGGCGGCCTTCGCGTTCGCGGCCTGCGGGGCGTTCCGGTTGGCCCGCTTCAACGTGCAGACCCACATCCTCGACAAGCGGTACTTCGTCGGTCTGCCCATCCCGGCGGCGGCGGCGGTGGTGGCCACGTTCGTGCTGTTCATGAAGGAGTCCTCGGCAGTGGTCGTCTACGGGCGCGAGCTGGCGTCGCCCAATGCGACCGCTGCCGGAGTCTTGCTTGGGATGTACGCGCTCGGGTTCCTGATGGTGAGCCGGGTGCGCCATCGGAGCCTGAAGGGGCTGGAGATGCGGCGGCGGCGGCCGTTCACGATCTTGACCACGTTGCTCCTGGTCTTGCTCATCGTGGCCTCGCACCCCAGCCTGTTCCTGTTCGTCTGCTTTAGCGCGTACGCCCTGTCGGGCGTGGTCCGGATGCTGCCGTTCTGGAAGCGGCGGCGTCCCGCGGAAACGATCGAACAGCCCGCCCCGGGCAAACACTAGGGCGCGGCTTGGGAGGGTGACACCCATGGCAGAGCGTATTCTGATCTTCGACACGACGCTGCGCGACGGCGAGCAGTCGCCCGGGTGCAGCATGAACACCAAGGAAAAGGTCGAACTGGCGAAGCAGCTGGCCCGGCTGGGCGTGGACGTGATGGAGGCGGGGTTCCCGATCGCCTCGCAGGACGACTTCGAGGCCGTCCGGGCCGTGGCCAAGGCAGTCAAGGGGGGGCCGATCATCGCCGGACTGGCGCGGGCCAAGGACGTGGACATCGACCGATGCGCGGAAGCGGTGAAGGGGGCGGAGCGGCCCCGGATCCACACCTTCATCGCGACGTCCGAGATTCACATCAAGTATAAACTGAAAACCACCCAGGCCGAGGTGCTGGAGGCGACCGTGGCCGCCGTGAAGCGGGCCAAGGGGTACACCGACGACGTGGAGTTCTCGGCCGAGGATGCGCACCGGACCGACCAGGACTATCTCTGTCGCGTGGTGGAGGCGGCGATCAAAGCCGGCGCCACCACGATCAATATCCCCGACACGGTCGGGTACGGCCTGCCGTGGGAATTCGGCGAGCGGATCAGGAACCTGATGCACCGGGTCCCCGGGATCGAGCGGGTGGTGGTGAGCGCGCACTGCCACAACGATCTCGGCCTGGGGGTGGCCAATTCGCTGGAGGCCATCCGGGCCGGCGCCCGGCAGGTGGAATGCACCGTCAACGGCATCGGCGAGCGCGCGGGCAACGCCTCGCTGGAAGAGCTGGTGATGGCGCTCCGCACGCGGAAGGACTTCTTCGCCTTCGACACGGCGATCCGCACCGAGGAGATCTATCGCACCTCCAAGCTGCTGCAGTCCATCACCGGCGTGAACGTCCAGCCCAACAAGGCCATCGTGGGGGCCAACGCGTTCGCGCACGAGGCGGGCATCCATCAGCACGGCGTCCTGCAGACGCCGCTCACCTACGAGATCATGACCCCCGAATCGGTGGGGGTCCCCAAGAGCCAGCTGGTGCTGGGGAAGCATTCGGGTCGGCATGCCTTCAAGAAGCGACTCGAGGAACTCGGGGTGGACCTGGGCGAGGAGGATCTGAACAAGGCGTTCGGCCGGTTCAAGGATCTCTGCGACCGGAAGAAAGAGGTGTTCGACGAGGACCTCCTGGCCCTGGTGGAGGACGAGCTCTTGACCTCGGGGCACGGGTACACCCTGGAGCACCTGCAGTTCACCAGCGGGACCAACATCGTGCCCACGGCCACCGTGCGCCTGCGGATGCAGGACGAGACGTTCCAGGAATCGGGGTGGGGCGACGGCCCCGTGGATGCGGCCTACAAGGCCATCGATCTGATCACCAAGGTGCCCGGGACGCTGCTGGAGTACCAGATCCGCGCCATCACGGCGGGCAAGGACGCGCTGGGCGAGGTGACGGCGGCGGTGGAGATCGACGGCCGGCGGGTCGTCGGCCGCGGGAGCTCGACCGACGTCATCGAGGCGAGCGTCCGGGCCTATCTGAATGCCATCAACAAGGTCGTGGCGCGGCAGCCCGGCGGCGCCGGGAAGTAGGCCGGCGGCGCGACCATCCCGGGGACGCGGGAGGAGGAGGGTCGGGGGATCATGCGTAAAGACGGATACGTGGTGGCCGTCGCCGGGGCGACGGGGGCGGTGGGCGAGGTCATGCTGCGGGTGCTCGAGGAGCGGAAGTTTCCGGTCCGACGCATCCGGCTGCTGGCCTCGGAGCGGTCGGTGGGCAAGACGCTGGCCTTCCAGGGCGAGGCGGTCCGGGTGGAGCAGTTGACGGCCGGCGCATTCGAGGGAGTGGACGTCGCCCTGTTCTCCGCCGGGGCCGGCCGCAGTAAAGAGTTCGCACCGGCGGCGTGGCAGTCGGGGGCGGTGGTGGTGGACAACAGCTCCGCCTTCCGGATGGAGCCGGATGTCCCGTTGGTGGTGCCCGAGATCAACCCGCACGCGATCGCGGGGTACACCAAACGGGGAATCATCGCGAATCCGAACTGCACGACGATCGTGACGCTGATGGCGCTGGCTCCCCTGCACCGCTTCAGCCGGATCCGCCGCGTGGTGGCGTCGAGCTATCAAGCGGTCTCCGGGGCGGGGGCCATGGCGCTGGAGGAGTTCAAGGCGCAGGTGCGCGCCTGGGCGAAGGACGAGCCGATCCCGGTGGCGATCTTCCCGTACCAGATCGCCTTCAACGTCCTGCCCCACATCGATGTCTTTCAGGAGAACGGGTACACCAAGGAAGAGATGAAGCTGGTGCACGAGAGCCGGAAGATCCTGGAGGACGAGAGGATCCTGATCTCGCCCACCACCGTGCGGGTGCCGGTGTTCACCGCGCATTCGGTGTCGGTCCACGTGGAGACGGAGACCAAGATCACGCCGGCCAAGGCGCGGGAGTTATTCGCCGCCTTCCCGGGCCTCCAGGTCCAGGACGATCCCGCCAACAAGCGCTACCCGATGCCGCTCTTCGCCGCCGGGACGGACGACTGTTACGTCGGCCGGATCCGCGAGGATCTCGCGGTCCCGAACGGCCTGAACTTCTGGGTGGTGGGGGATCAGCTTCGCAAGGGGGCCGCGCTGAACGCGGTGCAGATCGCGGAGCGCCTGATCGAGACGTATCTCTGAGCGCAGGGCGCATGACGGGGGCTCCGGCGGCGCACCGCGCCGCCGGAGCCTCTTTGCGTGCGGGGGGGGCGCAGGCCGTCGGGGAGTGTCCGGATGCGGCGTCTCAAGCTGGTGCTGGAGTACGACGGGACGGCGTATCACGGATGGCAGGTGCAACCCGGCCTGGACACCGTCCAGGGTCGGCTGGAGGCGGTGCTCTCTCGGTTGGCCGGGGCGCCCGTCCCGGTGATGGGCGCGGGGCGGACGGACGCGGGGGTGCATGCGCTCGGCCAGGTGGCCAGCTGTACCGCGACGCTGCGCCTCGACGACGGCGCGCTGCGCCGGGCCCTCAACGCGCTCCTGCCGCACGACATCGTGGTGTGCCGCGCCGAGACGGTGTCGCCGGACTTCGACGCGCGACGTTCCGCCCGATCCAAGACCTACCGCTACACGGTGCTCCGGCGCGACTATCCGGCGGCGGTGGCGGCCCGATACAGTCTGTACGTGCCGTATCCGCTGGATCGGTGCGCCATGGAGGAGGCGGCGCGGTGTCTGGTCGGCACCCACGACTTCTCCGCGTTTCGCGCCGGGACCTGCGCCGCGGCCACGCCCATCCGCACCGTGACGCGAGCCGCCTGGCGGGCGGAGGGCGACCGGTGGCACTTCGAGATCGACGGCAACGCGTTCCTCCAGCACATGGTGCGGATCATCGTGGGGACCCTGCTCGAGATCGGGCGGGGGAAGCGGCGGGCCGCTGATCTGGCTGAGATCCTGGCGTCCCGGGACCGTCGTGCCGCCGGGAAGACGGCGCTCCCGCACGGGTTGTGCCTCGTGTCGGTCGAATATTGAACGACGGTCGGGCGGCGTGCCGACTTGTCAACGTGCGGGACTCATGTTACATAGAGCGGACGGAGAACCGGAGGATGTCCATGCCACGCGGCTACGATTTTGGTGCCATTGAGAAGAAATGGCAGGGGATCTGGGACGAGCGCCGCACGTTCGCCGTGACCGAGGACCCGACCCGGCCGAAGTACTATTGCCTGGAGATGTACCCCTACCCGTCGGGCAAGATCCACATGGGCCACGTCCGGAACTACTCCATCGGGGACGTGGTGGCGCGCTATCTGTCCATGCGCGGGTACAACGTGCTCCATCCGATGGGGTGGGACGCGTTCGGCTTCCCCGCCGAGAACGCCGCCTTTGAGCACGGCATCCACCCGGCCAAGTGGACCCGGGACAACATCGCCTACATGAAGTCCCAGCTGCGACGGATGGGGTTCTCGTACGACTGGGACCGCGAGGTCACCTGCTGCGAGCCCGCCTACTACCGCTGGAACCAGTGGTTCTTCCTGCAGATGCTGGAGCGCGGCCTGGCCTACCAGAAGACCGCGCCGGTGAACTGGTGCGAGCGCTGCCAGTCGGTGCTCAGCAACGAGCAGGCCGAGGGCGGCGTCTGCTGGCGGCACGGCGACACCCCGGTGGTCCAGCGGGAGCTGCGGCAATGGTTCTTCCGGATCACCGCCTACGTGGAGGAGCTGCTGCGGGATCTCGAGACGCTGCCGGGGTGGCCCGAGCGCGTGCGCACGATGCAGCGGAACTGGATCGGGAAGAGCGTCGGGGCGGAGGTGGATTTCGCGCTGGAGCGGGGCGGGAGCATCCGCATCTTCACCACGCGACCGGACACGCTCTACGGTGCGACCTTCATGGTGCTGGCGCCGGAACATCCGCTGACCCTCGATCTCTCCGCGGGGACCCCGCAGGCGGATGCGGTGGCCGCCTTCGTGGAACGCATGCGGCGCGCCGAGCGGACGGCCCGGACGGAGGCGACGACCGACAAGGAGGGCGTGTTCACCGGGGCCTACGCCATCAACCCGCTGACCCGCGAGCGGATCCCCATCTGGGTGGCGAACTTCATCCTGATGGAGTACGGCACCGGCGCGATCATGGCGGTGCCGGCCCACGATCAGCGGGACTTCGACATGGCCCGGAAGTACCAGCTGCCCATCCGGGTCGTGATCCAGCCGACGGGCGAGGCGCTCCGCGACGGCGCCTCCCTGGAGGCGGCCTTCGACGGCGACGGCCGGATGGTCAACTCGGGCCGCTTCACGGGCATGGCGAACCAGGAAGGGCTCCTGGCCGTCTGCGATCACCTGGAAGAGCAGGGAACGGGGACGCGGGCGGTGAACTACCGGATCCGCGACTGGCTCGTCTCCCGCCAGCGGTACTGGGGGACGCCCATCCCGGTGATCTACTGCGACGCGTGCGGCGTGGTGCCGGTCCCGGAGCGTGACCTGCCCGTGATCCTGCCCCAGGACGTGGCCATCACGATGAGCGGCGGGTCGCCCCTGGCGCGGGTGGAGAGTTTCGCGCAGGCCGCCTGTCCGACCTGCGGCCGTCCGGGCCGGCGCGAGACGGACACCATGGACACCTTCGTCGATTCGTCCTGGTACTTCCTGCGCTTCACCAGTCCGCACGCGGACTCCCGGCCGCTGGATGCGAACACGGTCCGCCACTGGATGCCGGTGGATCAGTACATCGGCGGGATCGAGCACGCGGTGCTGCACCTCCTCTACGCCCGCTTTTTCACCAAGGTCTGCCGCGACCTGGGCCTCAGCCCGGTCGGCGAGCCGTTCACCAACCTGCTGACGCAGGGCATGGTCTGCAAGGAGTCCCACCGCTGTCCGACCCACGGGTACCGGTTGCCCGGCGAGGTGGACAAGGCGGGGCGATGCCGCGAGTGCCAGGCCCCGGTGGAAGTCGGGCGGACCGAGAAGATGTCGAAGTCGAAGAAGAACGTGGTGGACCCGGACGACCTGCTGACGGACTACGGCGCGGACACCATCCGGCTCTTCTCCTTGTTTGCGGCCCCTCCGGAGAAAGACCTGGAGTGGTCGGACGACGGCGTCCAGGGCTCCTTCCGCTTCCTGCAACGCGTGTGGCGCCTGGTCGAGGAGCGGGCGCCGCTCCTCCGCGCCGCCCAGGGTGGGCACTGGGCGGCCGGCGATCCGGATGAGGAGGTGCGCCTCTTGCGCCGCGCGACGCACCAGACCATCGCCCGGGTCACGCGCGACCTGGAAGACTCGTTCCACTTCAACACCGCCCTGGCGGCGTTGATGGAACTGCAGAATACGCTGGGGCGGTTCCAGGACCGGGTGTCGGCCGCCTCCCCCGCCGACCCGCGGGTCCTGGCGTTCGCCGAGGGGGTTCGGGTGCTCCTGACCTTGCTGGCCCCCTTTGCGCCGCACATGGCGGAAGAGCTCTGGGAGATGCTGGGCCAGCCTGCCAGCATCTTCCGTGAGGCGTGGCCGACGGCCGACCCGGCGCTGGTCCTGGAGGAGCGCGTGGAGGTTGTCGTGCAGGTGAACGGCAAGGTCCGCGCGCGGCTGCGAGGTGGCGCGCGGGTACGCCGAGGAGCCGCTCAAGGCCCTGGCGCTGGCCGAGCCGCGCGTCCAGCCGTGGATCGAGGGTCGGGCGGTGCGCAAGGTGGTCGTGATTCCGGACCGGCTGGTCAACATCGTGGTGGCGGGCTGAGGGGAGGCCGATGCGCGGACGGTGGATCGTGGTGCAATGCCTGCTGCTGGGTGCAGCGGCGGCATTCGCGGTCGGGTGCGGATATCAGCCCCTCGGGGCGACCGGCTCGGCCGAGGGCGGACCCCGGGTGGCCGTCGAGCCGATCACCAACGAAACCTTTCGTCCCGGCGTCCAGGGCGCGGTGGCGGGGGCGCTGCTGCGCCAGCTCCGGCTGCGGGGGATCCTGCGCTCGCCGGAGGCCGGCCCTCCGGACGTGATCCTCTCGGGGAGCGTCACGGCCTACCTGAACGAAGCGATCGCCTTTAACGTGCAGGACATCGGTCGGCGGTTCCGGGTGCGGGTCACGGTGTCGGCGACCCTGGTCGGGCGGGCCGACGGCAAGGTCCGGCTCAAGGAGGTGGTGGTCGGCGAAGCGTTCTACACGGCCGGAACCACCGCGGCCGGCACGCGCACGGCGGAGGACGAGGCGGTGCAGGGCGCGGCGCAGGACGCGGCGTCGAAGCTGGTGGCCCGACTGCTGGAGGAGTGGTGACGGGATCGGTTTACGACGCGGCAGGCGCGGTGAGCTTGGCCGCTCGCCGCATCAGGCGCGACTTGTACCGGGCGGCGGCGTTCTTGTGCAAGATGCCCTTGGCGATGGCGCGGTCGATCACGGGCACGGCGTCCGCCACGGCCTGCTGTGCAACGGCGGCCTGGCCGCCGGCCACGGCGGTCCGGGCGCGCTTCAAGCTGGACCGCAACTTCCCCTGGGCGGCCCGGTTCCGGGCAGTCCGCCGCTCGGTTCGGCGCAGATCCTTGATGGACGATTTGATGATCGGCATCTACCTGACTCCTTTCGATGGTCTCATCCCGCAGCGTTCTGGGACCGCCCAGAAACCCTATTCTTTTAGAGGAGTCGTGGCGGGAAGTCAAGGGATTTCTGGTGCGGTGGGGACGGCGGGTGGCGCATGACTGAGCCGGGGACCTCCGTCGGATCCGCCTCGGTTCGGAAAATCGCCTCGGCGGCGGGGGTCGTCGGCCTGGCGACTCTCCTCAGCCGCGTCCTCGGGTTCGTGCGGGACATGGCCATCGCCTGGCTCTTTGGCGCGGGCATGGTGGCCGATGCGTTCTTCGTCGCCTTCCGGATTCCCAGCACGCTGCGCGAGCTCCTGGGAGAAGGCGCGCTCTCGGCGGCCTTCATTCCCACCTTCGCGCGCACGACCGCCCGGGACGGGCAAGGCGCGGCGTGGGCGCTGGCCTCGCGGGTCCTCGGGACGCTGGCGGTCGTGCTGGCGGTGGTGTCGGTGGCGGGGGTCCTGCTGGCCCCCTGGATTGTCCAGGTCCTAGCACCCGGTTTCGCCGCGGTCCCCGGAAAACTGGCGCTGACCGCCACGCTGCTTCGGATCATGTTCCCCTACATCTTCCTGGTGGGGCTGGCGGCGCTGTTCATGGCGATCCTCAACTCGCTGGGTCACTTCCTGGCGCCGGCGCTGTCCCCCACGGTGCTGAATCTGGTGATGATCGCGTCGGCCTTCCTGGTGGCGCCGGTGGTGAGCCAGCCGGTGATTCCGATCGCCATCGCGGTGGTCGTCGGAGGGATCGGCCAGCTCGCCATCCAGGTCCCGGCGGCCGTGGCCTGCGGCTGGCGGCCGGCGATGCAGGTCGCGCCGCGGGACCCCGCGGTCCGGGAGATCGGCCGGTTGATGCTCCCCGGGGTGGCCGGGCTCGCCGTCACCCAGATCAACGTCTTCGTGGGAACGCTCCTGGCCTCCTGGTTGGCGGAGGGGAGCGTGGCGGCCATGACCTACGCGTTCCGGCTGGTGCAGTTCCCCATCGGGGTGGTCGGGGTGGCGATCGCCACCGGCGCGCTGCCGGTGATGGCCACGGCGGTCGCCCGGGACGCGATGGGTGAGATGAAGCGGGCGCTGCGGGACAGCCTGCGCCTGGCGATCTTTCTCGCTGTGCCGTCCATGGTTGGCTTGATCAGCTTCGCGGTCCCCGTGGTGGCGGTCCTGTTCGAACGGGGCGCCTTTACGCGATCGGTGACGCTCCTCACCGCCGCGATCCTCTGCGCCTACGCGGTCGGGCTGGCGTTCTACATCGGCAACCGCATCCTGGCGCCCGCCTTCTACGCCATGCGGGACACCTGGACGCCCGTCTCGACCGGGATGGTGGCGGTGGGGGTGAACATCGGGGCCAGCCTGCTCCTGATGGGCCCCTTGGGTGCGGTGGGTCTCGCCCTCGCCACGGCGGTCGCGTCGGCCAGCAACTGCCTGCAGCTCGTCCTCCGCCTGCGGCGACGCCTCGGCCTTCTGGAGGGGCGGGTCATCCTGCGGGCGGCGGCGCGGGTGGCGGTGGCGTGCCTTCCCATGGCCGGCTGGGGCGCGGCCACGCACCTCTGGTGGAGCCCGATGGGGTTTCCATCGCTCGTCGGGCGGGTCGCCGTGCTGGTCGGGGAGATGGGCGTGGCGGTCGGCCTCTTCCTCGGCGCCGCCGCGGTTCTCCGCTGCGACGAGCTCGCCTGGGCCCAGGACCTCCTCCGGCGCCGGATGCGGCGATCCTCGGGGCGGCCAGTTCGTGATTGACGGCTGACCGTTTCGCATGTTAAAAATCAAAACTTACATCCGACCCCTAGGTCCGCGCCTTGGACGGCCGGGCGGATGAAGAAAACGGCAGACACCCGGCGGGAGCGATCCTCCCGCGGGAGGGGGAGATACACCATGCGGCTGACCGGTTCGGAGATCTTCCTGCGCAGCCTGCAGGCCGAGGGGACCCACACGGTCTTCGGCCATCCGGGCGGCGTGATCCTGCACACCTACCACATGCTTCTGGATTACCCGATCCACCACATTCTGTGCCGGCACGAACAGACGGCGGTCCACGCCGTCGAGGGATACTACAAGGCCAGCGGACAGACGGGTACGGCCATCGTCACCTCCGGCCCGGGGGCCACCAATACCATCACGGGCCTCACCGACGCCCTGATGGACTCCATGGGCATCGTGGTCTTCACCGGCCAGGTGCCGACCGCGGTGATGGGCTGCGATGCCTTCCAGGAGGCGGACGTCGTCGGGACGACGCGCACCTGCACCAAGCACAACTTCCTGGCCACCAAGACCGAGGACCTGCCGCGGATCATCAAGGAGGCGTACTACATCGCCCGCAGCGGTCGGCCGGGACCGGTCCTGGTGGACTTGCCCAAAGACGTGATCATGGGCCGCGCGGAGTTCAAGGGCTACCCGTCGGAGGTCTCGATCCGGAGCTATAACCCGTCCGTCAACGGCCACCCCGGGCAGATCCGGAAGGCGGCGGAGCTGATTGCGGCCGCCAAGCGGCCGGTCATCTACGGCGGCGGCGGGATCATCCACGCCGACGCCTCGGCGGAACTCACCCAGCTGGTCAACCAGACGCAGATCCCCACCACGCTGACCCTGATGGGGTTGGGGGCGCTGGATACGGCGCATCCGCTGTGGCTGGGCATGCTAGGGATGCACGGCACCTACGCCGCCAACATGGTCATGGCCCACGCCGACCTGATGATCGCGGTCGGGTCCCGCTTCGACGACCGGGTGACCGGGAAGCTCTCCGAGTTCGCCAAGAACTGCAAGATCATCCACATCGACATCGATCCGACCTCGATCCGGAAAAACGTCCACGTGGACGTGCCCATCGTGGGGGATGTGAAGCGCGTGCTGACCCAGCTGAACGCTGAGCTGGCCAAGGGGACGCGCGACTGGCGCGGAGAGATGGCGGAATGGTACGGGCAGATCGCGGAGTGGCAGCGCGGCCACCCGCTGCGGTACCGGCAGGAGGCGGACGGTGCGATCCTGCCCCAGTTCGCCATCGACGAGATCTACAAGGCGACCGAGGCGCACGACCCCGTCGTGTCCACGGGTGTGGGGCAGCACCAGATGTGGGCGGCGCAGTACTACCGGGCGCGCAATCCCCGGAACTGGCTGACCTCGGGGGGGCTGGGGACCATGGGCTACGGGTTTCCGGCGGCGCTGGGGGCGCAGGCGGCGTTTCCCAGCCGACTGGTCGTCGACATCGATGGGGACGGCAGCTTTCAGATGACCATGCAGGACCTCATCACCTGCGTCCAGTACAACTTGCCGGTGAAGATCTTCATCATCAACAACCGGTATCTGGGGATGGTCCGCCAGTGGCAGGACATGTTCTACGGCGGCAAGTACTCGCAGGTGGATCTGGAGGTCCAGCCGGACTTCGTGAAGCTGGCGGAGGCCTTCGGGGCCACCGGCCTGCGGGCCCGGCGGCCCAGTGAGGTCCGCCCCGTCATCGAGAAGGCGATCGGCACCCCGGGCCCGGTGGTGGTGGACATCGTGACGACGCGGGAAGAGAACTGCTACCCGATCATCCCGGCCGGGTGCAGCCTGCGGGAGATCATCGACGAGGGCGAGCCGATCCCCGAACGGCTTTTCCAGGGCTGGCGCTAACCGCCGTTTGCCTCTCGGCGCCGGCCGGGGGTGGCGCAGAGGACGGAACCCCATGACGGATGTCAAGCAATACCGGAAGCACATCCTGGCCGTCCTGGTGGAGAATCATCAGGGCGTCCTGGCCAGAATTGCCTCGCTGATCGCCGCCAAAGGATACAACATCGACAGTCTGTCGGTGGCCGAGACGCTGGACCCGTCGGTGTCCCGGATGACGCTGTCGCTCCACGGCGACGAATGGGTCATCGAGCAAGCGGTCAAGCAGTTGCATCGGTTGATCGATGTCATCAAGGTCATCGATCTGACGGACGAAGAGCACATCGGACGCGAGATGGTGTTCGTCCGGGTCAACGCCGAGGCGGCGTCGCGGGCGGAGATCCTGCGGATCAACGAGATCTTCCGCGGACGCATCGTGGACGTGACCCCCACCAGCTACACGCTGGAGGTCACCGGGGAGCAGAAGAAGGTCGCAGCCGTGTTGGAGTTGCTGCAGCCCTTCGGCATTCAGGAGATCGTGCGCAGCGGGACGCTGGCCATCGCCCGGGGCAGCAAGAGCCTCCCCAAACGCGAGGAGAGCCGGGTGCGGGTGGTCGGCCGGAAACAGGCGATGAACGACTGAAACGAGGAGATCCATGGCGACACTCTACTACGACAAGGACGCGGACCTGGGGCTGTTGAAGGGGAAGACCATCGGGATCATCGGGTACGGGAGTCAAGGGCACGCGCACGCCCTGAACCACCGGGATAGCGGTCTGGAGGTCATGGTCGGACTCTACAAGGGCAGCAAGTCCTGGGACAAAGCCAAGGGGGATGGGCTGAAGGTGGGGACGGTGGCCGAGACCGCCGAGGCGTCCCAGGTGGTCATGATCCTGCTCCCCGATCAGACCCACAAGCAGGTGTACGAGGAGTCCATCCGGCCGGCGCTGCGGCCGGGGAAGACCCTGATGTTCGCCCACGGCTTCAACATCCACTTCAACCAGATCGTGCCCCCGCCGGATGTGGACGTCTCGATGATCGCCCCCAAAGCCCCGGGCCACACCATGCGACAGGTGTACACCGAGGGCTCCGGCGTGCCGGCGCTGGTCGCCGTCTACCAGAACCCGTCCGGGAAGGCCAAGGAGTTGGCCTTGGCGTATGCCAAGGGCATCGGCAGCACGCGCGCCGGGGTGTTGGAGACCACCTTCAAGGAAGAGACCGAGACCGACCTCTTCGGGGAGCAGACGGTGCTCTGCGGCGGAATCGCCGCGCTCATGAAGGCCGGTTTCGAGACGCTGGTGGAGGCCGGGTATCAGCCCGAGTCCGCCTACTTCGAGTGCATGCATGAGATGAAGCTGATCGTGGACCTGATCTACCAGGGTGGCCTGGGGTACATGCGCTACTCGGTGAGCGACACGGCGGAGTACGGGGACTACACCCGCGGCCCGCGGATCATCAACGACTCGGTCAAGGCCGAAATGAAGAAGATCCTGGCCGAAATCCAGAGCGGCCAGTTTGCCCGCGAGTGGATCCTGGAGAACCAGGCCGGTCGGCCCGGCTTCCTGGCCATGCGCCGGACGGAAGCCGAACAGCAGGTCGAGGTGGTCGGCAAGGAACTGCGTGGGATGATGAGCTGGCTGAAGGCGCGGCGGTAGGCGGACGGTCGCGACGGTCCGCGAGGGTACCCATCCATGCACTGTCCGGGAAGACGAAATCCGGGAGCCCCAGGCATGACGCGCCTGGGGTTCCTGCTGACGGTGACGGTCCTGGCCGGCATCGGGTTCGTCGGGAGCAAGGTCATCCCGATCTACTGGGACTACCTGTCCATGCAGAACCCGGTCAAAGAGGCGGCCATGGCTGCCACGCGCCCGGGGAAAGAGGCCGAGGCGCGGGCGGAACTCATCGCGCGGGCCAAGAACCTGGGCGTGGACCTCGCGGAGGACGCCGTCGAGTTCGGCCAACACGGGGACCGGATCGTGGTCCGCGTGGGGTGGGAGGTTCCCCTGGATCTGGTCCTCTACCGCCGTACCCTGCGGTTCCGGGTCGAACAATGGGCGCTCGCGCCGTGACGCCCTGAGACGGGAGCCGTCCGCCATTCTTGCGCCATCCATCCTGATCATCGCCGGCCCCACCGGGGTTGGGAAGTCGCGACTCGGGCTGGCCGTCGCGACGCGCGCGCCGGCCGAGATCGTCGTGGCCGACTCCATGCAGGTGTACCGCGGGCTCGACATCGGGACCGGCAAACCGTCCCCGGCGGACCGACGCGCCGTGCCGCATCATCTGCTGGATGTCTGTGACCCGACGGAGACGTTTTCAGCGTTCGAGTTCGCCCGGCGGGCCCGAGCCCTGGTGGCTGAGATCCACGCCCGCGGCCGCCTGCCGATCCTGGTGGGGGGTACGGGCCTCTACCTGCGGGCGTTCCTGAAGGGGCAGCTCGCGGGCGAAGCGGGGGACCCCGCCATCCGAGCGCGGCTGCGAGCCGAGGCGACGGGGGCGGGGGGTGCACTCCTCCACGAACGGTTGCGGCAGGTGGATCCCCTTTCGGCTGCGGCCATCCGCCCGGGCGATGTGTTTCGGCTGGTGCGTGCCCTCGAACTCTGGGAACTCACGGGGGTGCCCCCGTCCGCGATGCGGCCCACCCTGTGGGATCCTCCGCGGGTGATGGTGTCCGCCTTTCTGGTCCTGATGCGGGAACGCGAGGAACTGTACCGGGCGATCGATGCCCGAGCCCAACGGATGTGGGAGGACGGGCTGGTCGCCGAGGTGCGAGGCTTGGTCAGGGCCGGATACGCACCGACGCTCCGTCCGCTCCAGGCGCTGGGCTATCGGCAGGCCGCGGCGGTCGTGGCGGGGCAGGCGACGGAGGCGGAGGCGCTGGCCGAGATGCAGCGGGCCACCCGGAATTACGCCAAGCGGCAGGTGACCTGGTTCCGGCGCGAGCCGACGGCCGAATGGGTCACGGTGCGGGGCGATGAGTGGGTGGACTCGCTGGCGGCGTCCATCGTGGCGCGCCTGGCGGCCGCCGCGGCGGCGACGGGCCGGCCGCGCGGCGACGGGCCGGTGGCAACGGTCGGGAGTGGGGGATGAACCAGACCACGGTCACGCGACGGACGATGCGGTCGTGGCGGCTCTGCGGCCCGGCCTCGCTGGCGGGAACCGTCCGGGTCCCGGGGGACAAGTCGCTCTCCCACCGGGCGCTCGTGCTGGGCGCCATGGCCCACGGGACGACGGCGATTGGCGGCCTCCTCCGGAGCGAGGATTGCCGGGCGACGATGGCTGCGCTGCGGGCGGTCGGGGTCGAGATCTCCGAGTCCGCGGACGGTCTCGTCCGGGTTCACGGCGGCGGCCCGGATGCCTGGCGCGAGCCGGAGACGGTCCTGGATGCCGGGAACTCGGGGACCACGTTCCGGATGCTGGCAGGTGCCCTGGCCGGCCGACCGTTCTGCAGTCTGCTCACCGGCGATGGCTCGCTGCGGCGCCGTCCCATGCGCCGGATCGTGGATCCGCTTCGGGCGATGGGGGCCACGCTGCTGGGGCGAGCGGACGGGGGGTTCCCTCCGCTGGCCGTGCGGGGGGGCGAGCTCCGCGGGATCGCCTGGCGCTCGCCGGTCGCCAGCGCGCAGGTGAAAACTGCCGTCCTGTTGGCGGGCCTCCAGGCCGCCGGGGAGACGAGCGTCGCCGAGCCGTTCCTCTCGCGCGATCACACCGAGCGGATGCTGACGGCCTTCGGCGTGACGCCGGGGCGGGAGGGTGTCAGGGTGACGATTAGGGGCGGGGCGCGGCTCGCTGCGACCGCGCTCAGCATCCCCGGGGACCTGTCCTCGGCGGCGTTCTTCCTGGCCGCGGCCGCGGCGCCGGGTGGCGGGGCGGTGTGCGTGCGGGACGTGGGTGTGAACCCCACGCGGACCGGCATCCTGGACGTTCTCACGGGGATGGGGGCCACCATCCGGCACGACCGGGCTCGGCTCGAGGCTGGGGAGCCGGTGGCGGACCTCACGGTCTCCGGAGCGGGACTGCGCGGGGTGCAGATCGGCGCCGACCTGATTCCTCGGTTGGTGGACGAGGTTCCGGTCCTGGCGGTCATCGCTGCGCTGGCCGAGGGCGAGACGACCATCACGGGCGCGGGTGAGCTCCGGGTGAAGGAGGTGGATCGGCTCTCGGCGGTGGCGGAGGAGTTCGGGCGATTGGGGGCGGAGGTGTCCGTGACCGCCGACAGCCTGCGCGTGCGCGGGGGCGCCCGGCTGCGGGGCGCGGTGGTCTCCAGCCGGGGCGACCACCGCATGGCGATGAGCCTGGCCATCGCGGCGCTGTTCGCGGACGGGGAAACCACGATCCGGGACGTGGCGTGCGTGGACACCTCGTTTCCCGGGTTTGCACGGCTGCTGGCGGAGGTAGCGCCCGCCTGTGGCGTGGTCGAGGTGGCGGAGGATGTCTGAGGCGAACCGCAGGAGCGCGCAATCGGGTGGACCGGGTCTGGTGATTGCCATCGACGGACCGGTCGGCGCCGGCAAGAGTACGGTGGCGCGGCGGCTTGCGGCGGAAATCGGATGCCTCTACATCGACAGCGGCGCCATGTACCGCGCCTTGGGGTGGAAAGCGGTGCGGGAAGGCGTGGACCTGCGCAGTCACGCCGGGTTGGGAGCGCTGGCGGTGCGCACCGACGTCCGGATCGCGTCCACCGCGGACGGTCCCCGCATCTTGGTGGACGGCACCGACGTCACGGCGTGGCTCCGGACGCCCGCGATGGACGAGGCGGCCTCGCTGGTCTCGACCTGTCCGGCCGTGCGGGAACGCATGGTGGCGCTGCAGCGATCGATGGCGAGTGCGGGCGGTGTGGTGATGGACGGACGGGATATCGGGACCGTGGTCTTTCCCGATGCGGACCTCAAGTTCTTCCTGGATGCGGACCTCGGCGTCCGGGCGGATCGCCGGCTCAAGGACCTGCAGCGCGCAGGGGCGGCTGCCGACCCGGGCGCCGTCCGAGAAGAGGTTGCTCGGCGCGACGCCCGCGATAGTGGACGGGACATCGCCCCGCTTCGGCCGGCGGCGGATGCGATTCGGATCGATTCGACCTCGCTGGATGCGGAGGGGGTTGTCCGCCGGATGCTGGCGGAGGTGGCCGGAGTGCTCGGGCGGGATAAGCCCTGAGTTTGTGGGCGGATAGGGTTTATTTTGCTTGCCTCGGCTGGAGAGGGCGTGTATCATCCCTCCTCTCGCAGGCCCCCGGGACGTACAAGCCGGTTTCGTCTACGCGCTCGGTCGCACGGTGTCGGCGAGCCCCTGTGACAGTCGGTGTTTCCAGGGTGACGGGTCGGGGAATCCCGGCAGGGCGTCGCGCGACGTGCGGGACCGCTCGGCAGCGCGCCGACACACCGCGAGGTCATTCAATCTCTGAGACCATAAGGCGGCTTGGCCGCCTCATGAGAGTCGGCCGTTGTCCCCGCCTGGCGGGGGTGCGGCGACGCCTCGAATTCACGGCCGTGAGCAGGAGGAGTAGGGTTTCATGACATTACAGTCAACCGGTTTTGATCCGCAAGATTTCACCGACCCCGACGAGTTGGAGACGGACGCGACGGGTCCATCGCCCGAAATGCGCGCCATCTACGAGGAGAGCCTGCGGGACGTCATTGAGGGCGACATCATCAAGGGGACCATCCTGGAGATGCGGGAGGATGTCGTCCTGGTCGACATCGGGTACAAGTCCGAGGGGTTGATCCCCCTGCGGGAATTCCGCACCCCGTCCGGAGAAATCACGGCCAAGGTCGGGGATACGGTGGATGTCTATCTGGAGCAGCGCGAAGACAGCGACGGCCTGATCGTCCTGTCGCGGGAAAAGGCGGAGAAGATTAAGATCTGGGACGAGCTCTCCCAGGTCTACGAAAAGGGCGGGCCCATCTCCGGCATGATCCTGGGCCGGACCAAGGGCGGCTTGATCGTCGACATCGGCGTGCGGGCCTTCCTGCCCGGCTCGCAGGTGGACCTCCGGCCGGTCCGGGATTTGGATAAGCTCATCGGGAAGGCCTTCCCGATGAAGATCATCAAGCTGAACCAGAAGCGGGGCAACATCGTGCTCTCCCGCCGGGAGTTGCTCGAGGAAGAGCGGAAGCACCTGAAGGAAGATACCTTGGCGACGCTGGCCGAGGGGAAGCGGGTCAAGGGCAAGATCAAGAACATCACCGAGTACGGCGCCTTCGTGGATCTGGGGGGGCTCGACGGTCTGCTTCACATCACCGATATGTCGTGGGGGCGGATCGGGCACCCCTCGGAGATCTTCCAGGTCGGAGACGAGATCGAGGTGGTGGTCCTCAAGTTCGACCGGACCAACGAGCGTGTATCCCTGGGGTACAAGCAGCGGCTGCCCGATCCCTGGGAGGCGGTGGAGCAGCGATACCCGGTTGGGACAAAGTTCACGGGGAAGGTCGTCAGCATGACCGACTACGGCGCCTTCGTGGAGCTGGAGGAGGGCGTCGAGGGGTTGGTGCACATCTCGGAAATGTCCTGGACCCAGCGGGTGAAGCATCCTTCGAAGGTGGTGGCCATCGGCGATATGGTGGAAGTGGTCGTCCTGGATGTGGACCGCGGCAACAAGCGAATCTCGCTCGGGATGCGCCAGGCCGAGCCCAACCCGTGGAACTTCATCGAGGAACGCTATCCGGTGGGGACGCGAGTGGAGGGGCGGGTCCGAAACCTGGCGGACTTCGGCGCCTTCGTGGAGCTGGAGGAGGGCATCGACGGCCTGATTCATATCTCCGACATGTCCTGGACCAAGCGCATTCGACACCCGTCGGAGCTCCTCAAAAAGGGGGAGAAGGTGGACGCTCTCGTCCTGCACGTGGACAAGGCCAACCACCGGATCTCCCTGGGCCTCAAGCAGGTGCAGCAGGACCCGTGGCAGTCGGCCGTTCCCGAGAAGTATCGGGTGGGGATGGACGTGCAAGGGAAGGTCATCCGGACCACCGACTTCGGCGCCTTCGTGGAGCTGGAGGACGGCGTGGAGGGCCTCCTCCACGTGTCCGAACTCTCTCACGAGCGGGTCAATAAGCCGGAGGACGTCGTCCAGGTTGGGCAAGAGTTGATACTCAAGGTGATCAAGCTCGACCCCGAGGAGCGCAAGATCGGTCTCAGCCTCCGCGCGATTGTCGACTCGCTGCGGGACGGCCTGGCGCCCGAGGAGGACAGCGGACACGGCCGGAAGCGACGCCGGGACGAGGACGAGGAGGAGTAGGGGCTGGCGGGGTCGGACGCAACCGCAGGGCGGAGGTACCGTTCCGTCGGCGTGGGAAGCATAGCGCGGTCTGGCGCGCGCGGGGTCCGCAGCGTCGACGTCCGGACCGACTGCTCGCCGCCGCGTGCCTCGCGATGGCCGCGAGGCTGATGATCCGGGACACGCCTGGGGTCGCAGGGCATACTGCACGTTAAGGAGGTGGAGTCCATGACGAAGGCCGATCTGGTAGAAAAGGTGGCAACGCAGGTCAACCTGACGAAGAAGGACACCGAAGTCGTCATCGATACCATCTTTGACAGCATCTCGCAGGCGCTGGCGTTGGCGAATGACGCCAAGGTCGAACTGCGCGGGTTCGGCAGCTTCCGCGTGCGCCGCCGGCGCGCGCGCCAAGGCCGGAATCCCCAGACGGGCAAGCCGGTCCAAGTGCCGGCCAAGCGCGTGCCGTATTTCAAACCGGGCAAGGAGTTGAAGGCGCTCGTGGACTCATAACCTCCGGGATCGAATCCCCGCAGTGGAAAGCAGGGCGTCCCGCCCTGCTTTTTCATTCCGGCAGTGGTGGGGAAATCAGGACGAGTCGAGGGGCATATGCGGAGGATTTTCGGGGGTCCGTCGGCTCCGGATCCGCGCTTCATTGCGGGGACCGTGGCGGAGATCGAAGAACTTTTCGGGGGTCGCGTTCCCGAACTGCCGGACGGACCTCTCGATCCGGCGACGGGCGATCTCTTCCTGGTGGACCTCTTTCCGCCCTTGCGAAAGTGCCTCCGGGACCTGGTGGAATACCTCTACCGCGGCCTGACCGCGACGGCCGGCGGTGGGGAGCATGCCGCCTTCACGCACGGGAGCGGCGCGGCCCCCCTGGATCAGTTCGAGCAGGTCCTGGAAACCGTTCTGGCCAGCGTCATCGAGCAGGAGCGTCGTCTGGGGTTGATGAACCTGTTCTGGCTGGCGCATTCCAAGGCGGTGGCGGAGGTGCTGCAGGACTTCTTCTCGCAGCCACGGATCAAGCTGGATCTTAAGTACCAGATGCACCCGTTCCTGCAAGGGGTCCACCGCAACGCCTTCGAGCGTGTGTGGGCGCGCTTCAAGCACCAGAGCGGAAACCCGTTACGGCAGAATCTGGGGGTGGACTTCAACACCGCGCTGATCGACTGCATCATCGACGACCAGATCCCCTTCACCGACACCAGCCTCGCGCGTCTGACGTTTCCCCAGTTGTTGGTCGAGAACAATAAGCGATTCCGGTTGAACTTCCGGGAGTTCCGCGAGGTGCACGCCGCGTTTCGGGAGCGATTGCGGGCCGTGTTGCAGCGGAAGGACCCCCGGATGATGGAGATGTTCCGTCGCTGGTTGCCCGGGGTGCGCCCGGATGCGTACGACGAGGAGCGGTCCGTCACCCGGCTGCTCTTTAACAGTCATGTGGTGACCTATCTGCTGGCGGAATTCGCCGGCGCCTGGGCGGTCGGGTTCAATTCGCCGGTCGGACGACTGGAACGCGCCACCCACCGCGCCTGGGGCGAACTGGTGCTGGATTACCTCGATCTCCTGCAGGCGGTGAAGCGCAGCGAGGTGGTGGATCTGGCCCGCCAAGCGGTGGGCGTGGTCGGGTACGCGCAATCGGAGGTCGAGCTTCGAACGCGCTACGACGAGGGGCGCCTCTTCCGCTTCCATCCCGACGGCGAGATCTGGAAACTCGCCCGGAAGATCACGGTGGTGTTCGCCGATGTGCGCGGGTTCACGGCCACCTCGGAGGGCGGGGTGTCGGAGCGCGAACTGGCGCACCATCTCTACGAGGTGTTCGATCCGTTCGCGGCGCTGGTGGAACGGTACCGGGGCCGCATCGACAAGTTCACCGGCGACGGCGCCATGATCACCTTCGGTTTCTCGCGCGTGACGCCCCAGGATGAGATCAACGCGCTGCGCACGGCGTTGGCCATTCAGGAGTTGATGGCCGGGCTCCGCGCCGACCGTCGGACCGACTTCACCATCGGGATCAGCGTTCACACGGGGCGGGCGCAGGTGGCGCATTTCGTGCTGAATGATCAGAGCATGGACCGGACGGTCATCGGCCGGAACGTGAATATCGCCGGCCGACTGTCCAATTCCGGGAAGGTGCAGAGCGGGATGGCGGACGACGCTGCAGGGGACGACCAGCCCCAGATTCCCCTGGACGACGCCGGCGGCCGGCGGGAGGTGTGGGTGGACGACGCCGGCACCCTGTACAACACCGGCATCGTGGTCAGCCAGGACACGGTGGAAGAGGTGGTGCGGCAGGGGATGGCCGAGCCGTGGGCGCGCGGCGGGGTGCACGGGTACCGATTTTTCGACGAGGTGCTGGGAAAAAATGTCTTGCTAGAGTATGTGGGCGATGCTAAGTTCAAAGGCGTGGGCCGATCGATTGCGATTTACCGGCTCGGGACCGAACGCACCGCGCCGGGGGCGGTCGTCGCGGTGCCGCAGGGGCGCGGATGACATCGACGCTCTGGGCGCCGTGGCGGATGGCGTATATCGACGGACCGCGCCCCGACGGGTGCCTGCTGTGCGAATTGCCGCGCGAGGTCGACGATCGTCAAACGCTCATTCTGCATCGAGGCCCGCGGACGTACGTGGTGATGAATCGGTACCCGTACAACAACGGGCACCTGATGGTCGTTCCCTACCGGCATTGCGCCGATCTGGGGCAGTTGTCGGCCGAGGACACCTTGGAAATCATGCACGAGTCCCAGCGGACGACCCGGATCCTGCGCGAGCGTTTCCGTGCGGAGGGTTTCAACCTGGGGATTAATCTGGGGAAAGCGGCAGGCGCCGGAGTGGCGGATCATGTGCACATGCACGTGGTGCCCCGCTGGGTGGGCGACACCAATTTCATGCCGGTCCTGGCCGAGACGAAGGTCATGCCAGACTACCTGGAATCGACCTACGAGAAGCTGGTCCCCTTTTTCCGGGGAGAGCGAGGGTAGGAGGGGGCCATGCTGGTTCAAATGACGGTGCGCGGGATCGCGCTGGATCCCATCACCAATATGCCCATTATCATCTTGAAGGACGTCGACGAGCGGAAGGCGCTGCCGATTTGGGTCGGGATCTTCGAGGCCAATGCCATCGCCTTGGAACTCGAGAAGGTCACGACGCCCCGGCCGATGACCCACGACCTGCTCAAGAGCGTGTTGGATGGGCTCGGGGTCACCGTGCGACAGGTGATCGTCAACGATTTGAAGGACAACACGTTCTTCGCCGTGATCGAACTCAACCACAACGGCACGGTGATCAACATCGACTCCCGCCCCAGCGATGCGATCGCCCTTGCGCTCCGGGTGAACGCGCCCATCTTTGTGACCGAGAACGTGGTGTCCCAGGCGAAGAGTGTCGAGATCTCCGAAGAGAAGGAAGAGACGGACAAGTGGAAGGAGTGGCTGGAGAACTTGAAGCCCGAGGACTTCGGCAGGTACCGGATGTGAGGCGCAGGCACCTCGCTCGGACCCCGGCGGCCGCATCGGACGCCGGGGTTTTTTGTGCGGGGGCCCGGCGGTCAGCGGGCGAGGACTTCCGGATTCACGATGTTCGCAGGTCGCTGCCCATTGACGCCCGTGATGCAGTTCTGCACGGCCATCATGGCCATCTTGGTCCGGGTCTCGATCGAGGCGCTGGCGGTATGCGGCGCGAGAACGACCTGCTTCATGGGGATCAGGGCGCGCTCGCACTTGGGCTCCCGCTCGTACACGTCCAGGCCGGCACCGGCGATCTTCCCGTCCCGGAGGGCTTTGACCAGGGCCTTCTCGTCCACGATCGGTCCGCGCGCGGCATTGACCAGGATGGCCGTCCTCTTCATCAACGCGAACTCGGGATCGGACAGGTAGTGGCGGGTCTCCGGAAAGAGGGGGATGTGCAAGGAGACGAAGTCGGACTCCCGCAATAACGTCCGCTTGTCCACATACATGACCCCGTACTCGCGCTCGGTCGCCTCGTCCACGCGCTGGACATCGGTGTAGATCACGCGCATGTCGAATCCCTTGGCGCGCCGGGCGACGCCCTTGCCGATGCGGCCGAACCCCACGACGCCCAACGTCTTGTGGTGCACGTCGTAGCCGGTGAACTGCATCAGGCCCCACCCCTTCCACTTCCCCGCCCGGAAGAACTTGTCCGATTCCACCACGCGGCGCGCGGTGGCCAAGAGCAAGGTCCAGGTGAAGTCGGCCGTGGTATCATCCAACACGCCCGGCGTATTGCAGATCATGATCCCGCGGCGGGTGGCGGCCTTGACGTCGACGTTGTTGTATCCGACGGCTACGTTGCAGACGACTTTGAGGTCCGGGCACTGGGCCAGCAATCGATCGTCGATCATGTCGGTCAACAGGACGATCGCCCCGGATTTCCCCTGCAGTTTCTTGACGAGCTGGATCGGTGTAAAGGGAACATCACGCTGGTTCGACTCGACCTCGAAACTCTTGCTGAGCAGGGCCAAGGCTTCGTCGAAGACTTTGCGGGACACCAGCACCTTCGGTCTCACAGGGGCCTCCTTTCGAGGGGCGTCTGGCCAGGCGACGGGTCCGAGAACGAGCGCCAATGTATTGATGAGCCCCTCGAATGTCAAGTGTTTTCTAGGGTTTGGAGGTTTTCTGATGGCGCCGAACGCACCCGAATTTGGAGGTTGCCACGATCGCTGCCGCCGGTCGGTTCGACCACGGATTCCCCGCGATTCGCCATCGTCGCGGGGTCGGTCTTGACACTCGCCAAATCGCAGTGGTAAGAAGGGGCGTAACTTGGCAAGAAACCTCTGTCCGAGGTCGCACACGCGTGATCCAGATTGACGGTGGGCAAGGAGAGGGAGGTGGGCAGGTTCTCCGGACGGCCCTGACGCTGGCCGCCGTTCGCGGGGTCCCGGTACACGTCCACGACATCCGCGCGGGACGGCGGATCCCCGGCCTGCAACCCCAGCATCTGACCGTGGTGAACGCGCTGGCCGCCATGTGCGAGGCCGAGGTCCGGGGGGCGAGTCTGGGCTCACGAGCTGTGACGTTTGCTCCGGGCCTCCTCCGTCCTGGCGAGTACCGCTTTGACGTCGGGACGGCCGGCTCGACGGCACTGGTGCTCCAGGCTGTTCTTCTGCCGTTGGCCCTGGCGGAGGGGGCGTCGCGCGTCACGCTCCTCGGGGGCACACACGTCCCGGGGAGCCCGCCCGCAGAGTACGTGCAGGCGGTGTTCCTGCCCCTCCTGGTCTGCATGGGGATCCAGGCCAGCCTGGGAATCCCCCGGTGGGGATTCTACCCGAAAGGCGGGGGGCAGATCGTCCTGGACATGGGAGGAGGGGCGGTCCTTCGGCCGCTTGCGCTCGTGCATCGGGACGGCCCGTTGTCCGTGCGCGGGGTCTCGACGGTGGCGGGTCTTCCCCGCGGCATTGCCGAGCGGCAGCGGGCGCACGCACTGCAGCGACTCGAGGCGGCCGGGCAGAATGCGGTCATCGAGGTCGGCGAGCGGGAGGCATCGAATCCCGGGAGCGCCCTGTTCTTGGCGGCCCACGCCACGGGGAGTTGCGGGGGTTTCTCGGCCTTGGGGGCGCGCGGGAAGCGTGCCGAGACGGTGGCCGACGAGGCGGTGGATGCGTTGCTGGAGTTCGCCGGCGCGGATGTCGGATGCGATCCGTACCTGGCAGATCAGCTGGTGGTGCCGATGGCGCTGGCGGCGGGTACGTCCCGCGTCACCACCGGGCGCCTGACGCCCCACCTCGTCACGGCGCTCGCGCTGGCGCAGCAGATCCTGGGGTGCCCGGTGCAAGTGCGTGGGGAGGTGGGTGGACCGGGTTCCGTGACGATCGAGGGGGTGGGAGTGGAGAGCCGAGAGCCGATGGAGGGCAGCCGCGAGCCGCGAGCCGCGAGCCAAGAGTCGAGAGCCGAGAACGGGAACGAGGGCGCGGAAGGGCGGTCGGGCGGCGCGAGCGACGAGCGCCCGGGCACCGGGGCGCCGGCGCAGGTGCGAAAGGCCCGGGCGGCGGACGGCCCCGCCATCCAGAAGCTCTTGGCGCATTTTGCGGCACGGGGAGAACTGCTCCATCGAACGCTCAATGAGATCTATCAGCACCTACGCGACTTTTTCGTATGCGAGGTGGAGGGTCAGGTGGTGGGCGTGTGTGCGCTGTGGCTGTACTGGGAGGACCTGGCCGAGGTACGCTCGCTGGCCGTGCTGGAAAGCCACGGAGGGCGTGGCTTCGGAAAGGCGCTGGTTGGCGCGTGTGTGGCGGAGGCGGCGCAGCTGGGTATCCGGCGCGTGTTCGCCTTGACCTATCGTCCCGGATTCTTCGAACAGCTCGGCTTTCGGACGCTGGACAAGCGGGAACTCCCCCAGAAGATCTGGAAGGACTGCATCCGGTGCGCGAACTTCACCTGCTGCGACGAAGTCGCGTTGATCCGCGACGCCGACCCGGCACGCGGGGATCGCTGAAACCCGGCGGACGCGTATCGGACGGCTGACCGCGCAGGGCGGGCCATGGCCAAAGCGAACGGCATCTCCTGTGCCCGGGATGCCGCGATCGGTATCTTGCCAACCCGCTGAATGTGCCGCTCCGCGAGGAGGCACCGGGATAGGCGGCCGGTCTCGCGGCGGGCCGCGGTCGTCGCCGAGGACGATCGCGTGGCGGTTGGGGCGGTCGGGGGCTTTCTTGACACGCTCCTGACCGTATGTTACACAGGGCCAGGTTTCACCGTTGTGTCCCGTGGCGCCGCCACGCGCGAGCGCGACGGCGATCCGGTGGCTGTCGTTTGCGAGGGGAACCATCCCACCGTGACCAACGCGATGCTCATCGCCCTGTTCGGGGGAATGGCCCTGCTTCTCTACGGGATGCAGCTGGTGGGGGAGGGGCTCCAGCAGGCCGCCGGCGGTCGGATGCGGCAGATCCTCAGCGGGATCACCAACAGCCGCATCAAGGGGATGCTGGCGGGCGCCTTCATTACCGCCGTCGTCCAGTCGTCCAGCGCCACCACCGTGATGCTGGTGGGCTTCGCCAGCTCCGGGCTCATGACGTTGGCCCAGTCGGTGAGCGTGATCCTGGGGGCCGACATCGGGACGACCATCACCGTTCAGCTCATCGCCTTCAAGATCTTCGACTACGCGTTGCTTCTGGTCGGCGTCGGCTTTACGCTGATCTTCGTCTCTCGCCGGAAAGTCCTGAAGTTCGTCGGGCAGGCGGTCCTGGGCTTCGGCTTCATCTTCTTCGCGATGAAGGTGATGTCCGACGCGATGGTGCCCCTGCGCGACAGCGAGGTCTTCCGCCTCCTCCTGGTCTCGCTCAGCGACCAACCGTTCCTCGGCCTGATCGTGGCCGCCACATTTTCCGCCCTCGTGCACAGCTCCGCGGCGACCATCGGCCTGGCGATCACCCTGTCCCTGCAGGGACTCCTCCCGCTGACCGCCGCCATCCCGGTGATCTATGGGGCCAACATCGGGACCTGCGTGACCGCCTTTGCCAGCTCCATCGGGACGCACACGGAAGCCAAGCGGGTGGCCATCGCGCATGTCTTCTTCAAGGTCGTCGGGGTGCTGGTGTTTTTCCCGTTCATCACCCCCTTCGCCCGGCTGGCCGAGATGACGGCGAGCGACGTGCCGCGGCAGATCGCCAACGCGCACACGCTGTTCAACGTCGGCATCACGGTCCTCTTCCTGCCGTTTTCCGCCGCCCTGGCGCGGGTCATTTCGATGCTGGTCCCCGAAAGCGCGGAAGCGGAGGGGGTGTTCAAATCCAAGTACCTGGACGAGCGGGTGCTCGACACGCCGGCCCTGGCGCTGGGGCAGGCGCATCGCGAGGCGCTGCGCATGGCGGACATCGTGTCCGAGATGTTCGCCAAGACCATCGACACGTTCACCCGCGAGGATCTCGAACTGATCGACCGGATCGAAGAGCGGGACAACCAAGTGGACACCCTGGATCGCGACATCAAGCACTACCTGACCAAGCTCTCCCAGCAGAGCTTGACCGGCGAGCAGAGCAAGCGCGAGATCGGGATCCTCTCCTTCGTCAATAACCTGGAAAACATCGGGGACATCGTCGACAAGAATCTGATGGAGTTGGCGAAGAAGAAGCTCAACAAGGGGGCGCGCTTTTCCGAGGCCGGGGCACAGGAGATCGCCCTGCTTCACAAAAAGGTCCAGCAGAACCTGGAGTTGGCCATCGCCGCCTTCGCCAGCAACGATCCGGTCCTCGCGCAGCAGGTGCTGGAGCGGAAGCTGGAACTGAGTCAGACGGAGCGCCGCTTTCGCCAAGCGCATATCGAGCGACTGCACGCCGGATTTCGCGAGTCGATCGACACCAGCGAGATCCATCTCGACATCCTGACCAACTTGAAGCGGATCAATTCCCATATCACCGCCGTGGCGTACCCCATCCTCGAGACGGCCTGATGGGACGCAAGGCGCCCGGCGCGGCGACGGCACCCTCGGCCCATCAGGTCGTGGTGGCGTCGGACGCCACCGGGCACACCGCCGAGGTGGTGGTCCGGGCTGCACTGGTGCAGTTTCGCGGGGCGAAGGTGCACGTCCACGTCCGGTCCCATCTCCGCACCGCCGGGGATGTGCGACGGTGCGTGCGCGAAGCGCACCAGGTGGGCGGCCTCATCGTGCACACGCTGGTCTCTGCGGAGATGCGCAGCGTCATGCTCACGGAGGCGCGGGCGCAGCGCGTGCCGACCATCGATTTGCTGGGGCCGCTCCTCCTGCGCCTCGAGGATCTCCTGGCGCTGCAGCCGCTGGCCAAGCCCGGCCTCTTTCGGGACATGGACGCGGAGTATCGCCGGCGCTTCGAGGTGATGGATTTCACCGTGCGCCACGACGACGGGCAAGGGGCGGAGGGGTTGCTGCAGGCCGACCTGGTCCTGGTCGGGGTGTCGCGCACCTCCAAGACGCCCCTGAGCATGTTTCTCGCCTGGCGCGGCTTGCGGGTGGCCAACGTCCCCATCGTCCACAGCTTGCCCCTTCCCGAGGAGTTGACGCGTGTCCCGGTCCACAAAGTGATCGGGCTGACGATCAAGCCGGAGCGCTTGCTGGAGTTGCGACGCTCCCGGCTCCAACAGATGGAGACCCCGCCGAAGTTCCCTTATGCCGACGTGCGGCAGATCTGGGCCGAATTGGAGTATGCGCGTGTCCTGTGCGGGCGCGCGGGGTGGCCGCTGGTGGATGTGACCGACAAGTCGGTCGAGGAGGCGGCCGCGGAGGTCCTGGTATTGGCCGGCATCGAGCAGTCGGCGCGTCGCCCGGAGCGGGGGCGGGCGGGTCTTCCGCCCACCTGGCGGCGGACGTCCGAGTAGCGCGCGCCGGGAGGACCGGGAGGGACGGACGATGGCGATCCGCGCTTTTGTGTTTGTCGAGTCGACCCTGGGCCGGGCAACGCAGGTCGCCGAGGCGCTGGCGAAGCTGCCGGGCGTCGAGATGGCCCATGCCGTCACCGGCGCGTACGACGTGATCGCGTTCGTGCAGGCGGCGAGTCTGAGCGTGCTGGGGGACCTGATCAGCCAGCGCATTCACCGGCTTCCAGGGGTGCTGAAGACCACCACCAACGTGGTGGTGGAAGCGGCGGTGAACGGCCCCGCGGGGGCACGCGGCCGGGGGAGGCGCGCGTGAGTCGGCCGCAGCTACGCAAGGACCCGGTGACGCAGCGCTGGGTCGTGATCTCGCCCGAGCGGGCGGATCTGCCCGCGCCGGGACCGGTTTCGCGACCGACGGCGCTTCCGCCCGAGGCGTGCCCCTTCTGTCCGGGGAACGAGAGCCAGACGGGGGCCGAGATCTACGTGGAGCGCGAGGCGGGCACGGCGGCCAACCGGCCCGGCTGGTCGGTGCGCGTGGTGGCGGATCGCTACCCGATCTTTCGCATCGAGGGAGGCCTGGAGAAACACGCCGAAGGGATGTACGACAGCATGAATGCCGTGGGCGCCCATGAGATCCTGATCGAAACGGCAGACCATGCGCGTCACTGGGCGGACGTGGAGGCGCTTCATCTCGATCGCATCCTCCGCGTGTGCCAGCAGCGGTGCCTCGACCTGCGCAACGATCTGCGGTTCCGCCAGGTCATGTGGGTCAAGAACTACGGCTTGCCGGCGAGTGTGTTCCAGCATCCGCACTCGCACATCATGGCCAGCCCGTTCGTGCCGCGGGTGATCGAAGAGGAGTTGAAGGGATTCGGGGATTACGCGCGCTGGAAAGAGCGCTGCGTGTTGTGCGACATGGTCAAGCAGGAACAGCGGGACGGGCGGCGCATTGTCTTGCGCGAGGACGGCGTCCTGGCCTTCGCCCCCTTCGCGTCGCGCTTCCCCTTCGAGTGTTGGATCGTTCCCGTCGACCACGCCCACGATTTCGGCACCGCCCCCTCGGGGGTGCGCCGCGACCTGGCCCGCCTCCTCCCGCGCGTGCTGGGGGGCCTCCGCGAGGTGTTGCAGGATCCGCCCTTCACGCTGGTATTGCATTCGTCTCCCCTCGCGGAGTTCGCCCGGGAGGAGTATCACTGGCATCTCGAGGTGGTCCCGCACCCGCCCCACCTGCTGGGGCCCGAATGGGGTACCGGCATTCTGATCAACCCGGTCCCGCCGGAGCTGGCCGCGGAACGACTCCGGGGCGCTCTCGGATCGTCCGAAGTGCGGCACACCTGAGCGGATCCCTTCCCATCCGACGGAGCGCGCAACCCGCCCGTCCCGGTCCGGGCGCGGGAATGGGCGACCTGCGCGGTTGACGCCTCTTTCCTCGTATTGTACGCTGCAGTTGATGGAGAACGCCCGAGCCGGGCCACCCCGGCACTGGGTGCGGCGACGGACCGGCCCTGAACCCCTGCGGCCGGCGCGGACCCGTTTCCAGGGTGGCGACTCGTGGAGGTCAAGACACCAGGCGCGGCTGCTAGGGATTTCGGGCCGGGACAGGTTCGGCCCGCGCACAGGCGAGAAAGCGAGGCGGTGATGCGAGGCGGGATGCGTGTTGGAATCAGCCTGCTGGCGGTGGCGGTGTGGGTGACCGCCGGGCAGGCGGCGGCGCCCGAGGGGCAGCCGGAGGGTGGCCGGGTCGTCGCGCGGGTGAATCAGGTGGACCTGACGTACGACGATTTCAAGGTGCGGCTCGGGATGCTGGAACAAGAGCGCGGCCCGATCCCCCCAGAGCGATACGGGGAGATCCTGCGCGCGTTGGTGCGGGAGGAGATTCTGTTCCAGGCGGCGACAGCCCAGCAGGTGGACCAAGAGGCCGTGGTCAAGCGGCGTGTGGAGGTCGCGAAGCGCCAGGTCGTGATCGAGGAACTCCTGCGGCGGAAGGTGGACGCGCTGAGTCAGGTCACCGACGAGGACATCAAGAAGGCCTACGAGGATAACAAACCGCTCTTCACCACAGACACCGTGGGCGCCAGCCATATCATGGTGAAGACCGAGGCCGAGGCCGAGGCGCTCCAGGCGGAACTCAAGGCCGGGAAGTCGTTCGCGGAGCTGGCGAAAGAGAAATCGCAGGACACCGGAAGCGCGGAGAAGGGTGGGGAGCTGGGGGTGCTGATCCGCGGGCAGACGGAGCCGGAATTTGAAACGGCGGCCTTCGCCTTGAAAGAGGGCGAGGTCAGCGGGGTGGTGAAGACGCAATACGGGTACCACCTCATCAAGGGCGGGCCGCACGGGACCACCGTCCAGGTCTACGACGAGGTGAAAGACAAGCTGCGGGAGATGCTGGCCAAGCAGAAACAGCGGGATGCCTTGATGACGACGATGCTGGAGTTCGAGAAAGGCGCGACGACGGAACTCTTCGCCGATCGGTTGCAGTGACGCGTGGCTGGCCTGGCGACTGGCTGCGGACCCGGGGGACTCGTCGAGGAATGCGTGCGCGAACGGTCTCGTCGGGGGACACAGGGTGGTTGGTGCCGAAGGGGGGACTCGAACCCCCATGAGGATACCCTCACTACGCCCTGAACGTAGCGCGTCTACCAGTTCCGCCACTTCGGCAACGGGGTTTTTTATAATCGCTCTGAACGGAATAGTCAATCGAAAAGCGTATCGGGACGCGCACGAGCGGCCGCCGGAGGGCCCGATGACGCTTCCGCGTCCGGGTGGCCGCAACGCCAGGATACTGTGCAGGCGCGACCGATCGTGACGTTCCTGACCGATTTCGGTACGCAGGATCCCTTCGTGGGCATCATGAAGGGCGTGGTGCTCGGCATCTGTCCCGATGCGGCCCTGGTGGATCTCTGCCACGAGGTTCCGCCTCATGACATCGTCGGCGGCAGCTTCCTCCTCCACACGGCGGTGGGAGCCTTTCCTGCAGGGACGATTCATGTGGCGGTGGTGGATCCGGGGGTCGGTGGCGCGCGCCGCCCGATCTTGGCCGAGATCGACGGGCAGGTCTTCGTCGGTCCGGACAACGGGGTGTTGAGTTATCCCTTGGCCGCCGCGGGGCGCTGTGCGGTCAGAAGGCTGTCCGTCGAAGCGTTCTGGCGGCATCCGGTCAGCACGTCGTTTCACGGACGAGACGTCTTCGCGCCGGTCGCCGGCCATCTGGCCGCCGGCGTGTCCCCGGATTGTTTCGGGCCACCCCTCGCCGATCCCGTTCGCCTGGAGATCCCGCAGCCGCGCGTCGATACCGCCGGCCGGGTCCAGGGCGAGGTGGTCTGGGTGGATCGATTCGGGAATTGCCTCACGAACATCCCCCGCGATCTCGTCCCCGACACGACGACGGAGCGGGGTGGGCCACTCCAGGTATGGGTCGGGGGGCGCCCGCTCGGCCGTCTCGTCGGGACGTTTTCCGAGGTTGGGGCCGGAGAGGCCGGCGCGCTCGTCGGGAGCGCGGCCTACCTCGAGCTATTCTGCAACCGAGGGAATCTCGCCCGCGACCGGCAGGTGCGCATCGGAGACCCCGTGTGCCTGCGGCGCTCTCAGAAGCCTTCAAGTCGGCGACGGACGCCGGTTTGACACTCGCCGGGGCATGTGTTAGAAGGAATTCTTCAGCGCGGCACCCGCCGCCGAGGTTCAGGGAGGACCATCCGTGAAACAGCGTACACGTCACGTCACACCGGCCGCCTGCCGGATTCTGACAAGCTTTCTGTTCTGCTGTCTACTCGTTCCCGCCGCACCCGCGGTCGCCCAGGAGGCGCGGAGCGCCCTCCAGAGCCTGCAGGACGCATTCGTCCAGGTGGCGCAGGCGGCGAAGCCGTCGGTGGTCAACATCGCCACGACGCAAAAGCCGCGAGCGCCCGAAGGTCGGCGCGGGCAGGTACCACCCCAGTTCCGGGGGCCGTTCCGGGAGTTCTTCGGTGAGGAGTTCCTCGAGCGTTTCTTCGGCGAGCAGCCTCAGCGCGAGCGGCACAGCCTGGGGTCGGGCGTGATCGTCGACAAGCGCGGCTTCATCCTCACCAACAATCACGTGGTCGAGCAGGCGGACGAGATCGAAGTCCAGGTGTCGGACAAGCGCAAGTTCAAGGCCACCGTGGTGGGGAGGGATCCCAAGACGGATCTGGCCGTCATCAAGGTGGATGCGACGGGGGACTTGCCGGTCGCCAAGCTGGGCGACTCGGGGAAGGTCCGGATCGCGGAGTGGGTGATGGCCATCGGCAACCCGTTTGGGCTCGATCAAACCGTGACCGTCGGGGTGGTGAGCGCGATCGGCCGCTCGGAGGTCGGCATCACCACGTACGAGGATTTCATCCAGACGGACGCCTCCATCAATCCGGGGAATTCCGGCGGACCGCTCGTCAACATGGCGGGTGAAGTGATCGGAATCAACACCGCCATCGTGGCTTCGGGGAAGGGGATCGGCTTCGCCATCCCGATCAACATGGCCCGGGAGATCACGGACCGCCTCATCGCGCAGGGTCGGGTCGTGCGCGGCTGGCTGGGGATCGGTATCCAGGAGTTGACCGAGGAACTCGCAGCCCAGTTCGGGGTGAAGCCGGACGACGGGGTCCTGGTCGGCAACGTCATGAAGGACAGCCCTGCGGAGAAGGGCGGTCTCAGGACCGGCGACATCATCCTGCAGTTCAACGCCGCCAAGATCGCGAACGTGCGTCAGTTGCAGCGCGAGGTCGCCCAGAGTCCCATCAACGCGCCCGCCACCTTGAAGGTGTTGCGCGAGAAGCAGCCGCTGACGGTGACCGTCGTCTTGGGCGAACAGCCCTCCGAGCCTGCGGCGGTCGCGACGGGGAGCGCGCCGGAGGAGAACGCCGACCGGTTCGGCTTCAGCGTCCAGGACCTGACGCCCGAACTGCGCGAGCAGTTGAAGGTCCCCGCGGGAAGCGGGGTGGTGGTGTCGGGCGTGGAGGAGGGAGGCCCGGCGGTTCGTGCGGGTATGCGGCCCGGGGACATCATCGCGGAAGCAAACCGCGAGCGGGTGCGCAGCGTCCAGGAGTTCACCCGGCTGCTGAGCCAGATGAAGCGCGGCAGCAATCTGTTGCTGCTGGTGCAGCGGGAGGGGAATTCGCGGTTCGTCGTGCTGACCCCGAAGCAGCCCTAAGCCGTACTGGTTCGCCGCGCGAGGAGGCGTCATGCCGCGACGCAGCGGCTCGTTCTACGAAGAGATCCGGGACGACACGCTGGCCGCCTATCTCCGCCGCATCGTGCGCATCCCGCTGCTCAGCCGGGAAGACGAGCAGGTGCTGGGCGCCGAGATCCGGCAAGGCGACGAGCGCGCATTCCGGAAGCTCGTGGAGGCCAATCTGCGCTTCGTGGTCAAAGTCGCCATGCGCTACCAGGGGTGCGGGCTGTCCCTGTTGGACCTGATCAACGAAGGCAACCTGGGCCTCCTGGAGGCGGCCCGCCGTTACAGCCCGGACCGCGGGGTGAAGTTCATCACCTATGCGGTCTGGTGGATTCGCCAGGCCATCATGCAGGCGCTGGCGGTTGGCGGCGGTGCCGTCCGCCTTCCGATCCGAAAGGCGCGGCTGGCCTCCAAGATCCGCGAGGTGCGGGCCGACCTGACGCAGGCCACGCAAGCGGAGCCGAGCAACGAGTCCGTGGAGGAAGCGCTGGATTTGGATCCGGGCGAGATGGAGGAGATTCTGCGAGGTGCCGGGGCGCAGGCTTCCCTCGCCACGGACGGCGAGGGCAGCGATTCGCTCGGGTTGGAGTTGGCGCAAACCAGCGCGATTCCCTCGGCGGACCAAGAGCTCATCCGGCACGCCTTCCGGGAGGAAGTGGAGCGCATGCTCGGCCACCTGAAGCCCCGGGAGCGGGAGGTGATCGAACTGCGCTTCGGTCTGGGGCGGGAGGAGTCGCAGACGTTGGAAGAAGTCGGGCGGCGGATGAAGTTGTCCCGCGAGCGGGTGCGCCAGATCGAGGCGCGGGCCAAACAGAAGCTGACCCAACTGGCGCGCACCAGACACCTGAAGGAATTCTTGAACTGAGCGCGGGTCGGGAGAGGATCGGGATCGTCCATGACTCACGAGTCGGAAGGCCAGGCGTCGCGTGTTTTGGTGGTGGACGACATGGAAGCCATGCGGCTGGCCCTGGTCAAGTGCCTGCACATGAGCGGGTACGAGGTGATCGCCGCCTCCTCGGGCGGGGAGGCCCTGGATCTGCTGCGGACCCAACACTTCGATCTGCTGTTGACCGACCAGACGATGCCAGGGCTGTCCGGGCTGGAGCTGACCGATGCGGTGTCCCGGATGCACCCCGATATGCCCATCGTCGTCCTGACCGGGCATACGGACGTGGAGCTCGCCAAGGACTCACTCCAGCGAGGGGCCAGCGACTTCGTCACGAAGCCGGTGAACATTCGCGAGCTGCCGATCCTGATCGAGCGGAATCTGACGCGCCGTCGACTGGAGGTGGCCCGCCTCCGAGAGCGGGGGGCGCAGGTGCTGTTCGAGGCGATCAAGGCCCTGGCCTCGGCGGTGGACGCCAAGGATCCGTACACGGCGCGCCACTCGCGCCGGGTGACGCGTCTGTCCCTGCTCTTGGCGGACGCCATCCAGCTGTCCAGCGAAGAGCGATACATCCTGGAGCTGTCCGCCTGGATGCACGACGTCGGCAAGATCGGCGTGCCGGATTCCATCCTGATCAAACCCGCGCCGCTCTCCCCGAAGGAGTTCGCCGTCATGAAGGAGCACCCGGCCAAGGGGGCCGAGATCGTGGGGGAGATCGAGGAATTCGGCCAGGTGGCGGACGTGATCCGGCATCACCACGAACGGGTGGACGGCCGCGGGTACCCGGACGGATTGCGGGGCACGGCGATTCCGCTGGCGTCGCGGATCATCCTGATTGCCGATTCGTTCGAGGCCATGGTGGCCGATCGGAGCTACCGACGGAGCCTCGGGCGCGAGGCGGCGATTCGCGAGTTGCAGGAACACAGCGGCACGCAATTCGACCAATCGCTGACCCAGGCATTCATTGGGGCGCTGGATACGCATCCCGAGGTCTGACGCGCGATGGCCGCCGCGGGCTCGGTTCCCGGCGCCGCCGGTGAGGCACCCATGACCCTGCTCGACCTGTTCGCCGCGAGCGCCGGCCGCGTCCCCGACCATCCGGCCATCATCTTTCGCGAGCGCCGCCTCACCTATCGAGCGCTGGCGCAGCAGGCGGCCACCCTGAGCGGCGTCCTCCGGCGCGCCGGGCTCCGGGTGGGGGACCGCGCGGTGCTGGTCTGTCCCAACCTGCCGGAGTTCGGGGTGGGGTATCTCGGGGTGCTCATGGCCGGAGGCGCCGTGGTGCCCTTGAATCCGCTCCTCAAGGAGGACGAAGTCCGCTACGTCCTGGAGGATTCCGGCGCGACCGCCCTGGTCTGCCTGCAGGCGAGTCTGCCGATCCTCCGCGCGGCGCGGCGCGGTCTGCCGCGGCCGGTGCCGATCGTGGTGCTCGATGCGCCGGCTGACGGCGAGCCCGGCGACCACACGCTGCTGGGGGCGCCCGCGGAATCGCAGCGCGCCGACGTGTCCGCGCTCGGGTCGGAGGACGTGGCGGTCTGCCTCTACACCTCGGGGACCACCGGACGGCCCAAGGGCGCGCTGCTCTCACACCGGAATCTGATCGCCAACCTGGAGAGTTTCCGGGCGGTGCTGCGCGTCACCGAGGAGGATGTGTTCCTGGCGGTGCTGCCGCTCTTCCACGCCTATGGGGCCACCGTCCTGTTCCTCGAACCCCTCTCCCTGGGCGCCACGATCGTGGTGGAGCCCCGCTTCGTTCCCGAGGCGGTGCTGCGCGCCATCGCGCAGCACCGGGTGACTCTCTTCGCCGGTGTGCCCAGTATGTATGCGGTGCTGGCGGCGACCCCGCGACCGGCCGGCGACTTCTCGGCCTGGCGGCTGTGCGTCTCGGGCGGAGCGCCGCTGCCGCTCTCGGTCGTGGAAGCGTTCGAGACGCAGTTCGGGATTCCGATCTACGAAGGGTACGGCCCGACCGAATGCGCCCCCGTCTTGACGGTGAACCCGCCCTTCGGGGCGCGGAAGGTCGGGTCGGTGGGCCCCCCTATCCCCCAGGTGGAGCTGCGGGTCGTGGACGACCGGGGCGAGGCGGTCCCGGCCGGCACGGTGGGCGAGATCGTGGCGCGCGGACCCAACGTGATGCGGGGGTACCTGAATCGGCCGGCGGAGACCGCGGAGGCGCTGCGGGACGGCTGGTACCACACCGGCGATCTGGGCCGGGCGGACGCGGATGGCTACTATTACATCGTGGACCGCAAGAAGGACCTGATCCTGGTCGGCGGCCTGAATGTCTACCCCCGGGAAGTCGAGCTGGTGCTGTGCGCGCATCCCGCGGTGTCGGAGGCAGCGGTGGTCGGCATGCCCGACCCGATCCGGGGCGAAACGCCCAAGGCGTTCGTGATCCTTCGGGACGGACACGCGGCCGGGGCGCAGGAGCTCCTCCAATGGTGTCGACAGCGTCTGGCCAATTACAAGGTCCCGCGCAGTATCGTCGTGGTCCCGGACCTTCCCAGGACGGTGACGGGCAAGATCCTGAAAAGCGAGATCCGGTCCACGGCGTAACAGCGGCTCGGACGGCCACGGGCCTCCGCGCGGGATCCCGCTGGACCTGCGGGTGGATCGCGCGAGCCCTGATGGGGGTGAGCGCGCTGTTCCTCGCGTGTCCCGTTGCCGCCATCGACGACGACGTCGCGTTCGCCCGGGCCCGCCAGCAGATGGTCGAGCGGCAGCTGCAGGGTCGGGACATCGCCGACCCAGCCGTCCTGCGGGCCATGGGCACCGTTCCTCGCCATCGGTTCGTGCCGTCCGCCCTGGCCGCGGTGGCCTACAGCGACCGGGCCCTCCCCATTGACGAAGGTCAGACGATCTCGCAGCCGTACATCGTGGCGCTGATGACCGCGCTCGCGGAGCTCGCCGGGGCGGAGCGCGTGCTCGAGGTGGGCACGGGGTCCGGGTACCAGGCCGCCGTCCTGGCCGAGATCGTGCGGCAGGTGTACACCATTGAGATCCTCCCCGGACTGGCCGCCAGTGCCGGCGCCCGGCTCCGGGCACTCGGATACGGGCGGGTGGCGGTCCGGGCGGGAGACGGGTATCTCGGGTGGCCTGAGGCGGCGCCGTTCGACGCGATCGTCGTGACGGCGGGCGCGACGCACATCCCCGAGCCGCTGGTAGCCCAGCTGGCGGAGGGTGGTCGGCTGGTCATCCCCGTGGGCGCCTCAACGCGAGCTCAGGATTTGATCCAGGGGCGCAAGGTCGGCGGCCGGCTCGTCACGCGCGTCGTCCTGCCGGTGCGGTTCGTGCCCTTGGTGGAACCGCGACGCTGACCTGCACCGTTCTGGGTGCCCGGGGCGGATGGGCCGGCGGCGGCCGGCCTCACAGGGGTCCGTATGGCGAAGATCTTCATCACCGAACTGCTTGACGGCCAACCGGCAACCTCGTTCTTTCTGGCGCGACAGATCCAGATCCGTCAGCGGCGGAGCGGGGAGCCCTTCCTCACGCTGATCCTGGCCGATCGGACCGGCGAACTTCCTGCGGTGATGTGGGACGGGGTCGATGACGCGGTCAGGGCGCTGACCGACGGCGACATCGTGAAAGCGCAGGCGGTTCTCGGGGCCTACAACGGGGCGCCTCAGCTCACCCTGAGCCGTTTGCGGAAAGCGACGGAGGAGGAGATCGCTCCGGAGGACTATCTCCCCCGGAGCGATCGGGATCCCGCAGCGCTCCTGGCCGCTCTGGAGGCGGCGGTGGAGAGCATCCGACAGCCCCACCTCCGACGCCTGCTGCAGGACCTGTTGACCGATCCCGCGACGCGGACGGCGCTGACAAGCGCGCCGGCGGCGAAGGCGATCCACCATGCGGTGCTGGGAGGACTCCTGGAACACACCGTATCCGTGGTGGGGCTGTGCGAGTTGCTGGCCGACTACTACCGGCCGGTCAACCGGGATCTGCTTATCGCCGGGGCGATCCTCCACGACCTGGGAAAGATCCAGGAGTTGTGCTGGGACCGGGTGTTCGATTACACGGATGCGGGGCGCCTGCTGGGGCATATCACGCTGGGGGTCCTGTTGGTGGAGGAGCGGATCCGCGCCATCCCCGGTTTTCCCGCCGACCTGGCGAACAGCCTGCTGCATTGCATTCTCAGCCATCACGGCGAACTGGAGTGGGGGTCACCAAAACGCCCAAAAACGCTGGAAGCGATCGTCCTGCATTACGCGGAGAACCTGGACGGGAAGATCAACTCGTTCCTGAGCTTTTCCGCGCGCTATCCCGATCCGCAGCACCCCGGGTGGACCCAATTCAACAAGGCCCTGGACCGGTACTTGTACTTCGGGTCGCCCGCGGGCGATGGTGCGGGCGAAGCGGACGCGCCGGCAGACGGTCGCCAAGGGGGTGTGGTCCCCTCATGATCCCACTCAGGGACAATCTCCCGACTCGGTACCCGCCGGTGGTGACGCTGCTCCTCATCGGCCTGAATACGTACGCGTTCCTGAAGCTGTTCCTGCTGGGCGCGTACACCGGTCAGCGCTACCTGCTCTATTACGGCCTCATTCCGTGTAGCCTCACCGAGAACCTGCCAAGTCCTCGGCCGGGCGTTTTCCCCGGAAGCGACGCTGGTCAGTTCGATGTTCGTCCATGCCGGGTTCTTCCATTTCGCCGGGAACATGCTGTACCTGTGGATCTTCGGCAATAACGTCGAAGACGCCATGGGCAAGGTGCGGTTCCCCATTTTCTATCTGGCGTGCGGGCTGGCTGCGGCGTTTGGGCAGATCCTCCTCAACCCGACGTCGCGGATCCCGATGGTCGGGGCCAGTGGGGCGATCTCCGGTGTGCTCGGGGCCTACCTGTTGCTGTTTCCGCATGCGCGGGTCCTGACCCTGATTCCGCTGGGGCTCCTGTTCCCCCTGGTCGAGATTCGGGCCGTGTTCGTCTTGGGATTCTGGATCGTGGTCCAAGTCCTGAATGGACTCCTGACCTTCGACCACGAGGGGGGAGGGGTCGCCTGGTTCGCGCACATCGGAGGCTTTGCGGCCGGCGTGCTTCTGGTCGGGCTCTTCAAGCGGCGGTCCGTTCCGTGGGGATGGCGGCGATATGGGCGCGTATGACCGGTGGAGCTTTTCCGGGTATCTCACGGTAGGTTTTCGGCAGGATTCTCGATTTGGATATTCTTAAGAATCACATCAGTAACATTCTCTAACACATTGATATAATTATATGCTGAGTGATTAGTCTGCGCACATACTACCCCAGATTCCCCTCCATTTATTATTCCCCGGAGAAAGCCGCCTGTGCGTCGCTTGAAACGGGTAAACGGGCTTCATCTCCCACTTTCACTCTTCGCCATAACTCTCTGCCGAAACGGAAAACACGAGCAGTGCTCCGTTCAAAACGCCGGCGTGTCTCCGCCATCGGAGTGCGAGCGCCGCGTTCTCGGGTGAATTCCTTGACACTGTCGTGCAGTGTCTATACACTCCCACGAATTCTCAACGGGTAGGGGGACCGATGGGGCCGAAGAGCCGAAAGAACGGGACCAGCTTCTACGAGCTGCGCTGTATCTCCTGCGGCCGACTGGTTCGGGAAAAGGAATCGAGCACTCGCTGTCCCGACTGCCGGCATCCCCTGGATGTCCGATACGATTACGCCTACATCCGATCCAGATTGAACCGCTACTCCCTGCGCACCTCACCGGTCAAGGCCCTCAAGTACCTCGATTTCTACCCGCTGCTCGATCTCGATCTGGTGGTCTCGATGAACGAGGGGGGCACCCCCTTGTATCGGTGCACCCGCCTGGCCGAACGCACCGGTATCCGCGACCTGTACATCAAGAACGAAGGCGCGAACCCGACCGGCGTGTTCAAGGACCGCGGCAGCCTGGTCGAGTTGACGAAGGCAAAGGAACTTGGGGCCAAGGCGGTCTGCGTCGCCTCCACCGGGAACATGGCGGCCTCGGTGGCGGCCTACGCCTCGGTTGCTGGGCTCACGTGCTACGTGCTGGTGCCGGAAGGAACCGCCATCGGCAAGCTGGCGCAGGCGCTCTCGTACGGGGCGCGCCTGATGCAGGTGCGTGGCACCTACAGCGACGCCGCGCGGCTGACCGAGGAGATGAGCGAACGCCACGGCTTCTACCTGGCCGGCGACTACGCCTTCCGGGTGGAGGGGCAGAAATCTCAGGCGTTCGAGATCATCGAGCAACTCGACTGGCGGCCGCCGGCCGCCGTCCTGGTGCCCATGGGCTGCGGGACGAACATGGCGGCGGTCTGGAAAGGCTTCAAGGAATTTTACGAGCTCGGTCTGGTGGACCGACTGCCGCGGATGATCGGGGTTCAGGCCGAGGGCTGTGCGCCCATCTTGACGGCATTCCAGCAAGGGCTGGATGCCCCCACGCCGGTCGAGAAGCCGTTCACGGTCTGCACGGCGGTGGCGGCGGGGGATCCGCTGGATGGCCTCAAAGCGCTGGCGGCCATGCGGGAATCCGGGGGCTGCGGCGTCATTCTGAGCGACGCGGAGATCCTGGACGCGCAGCAGCAGCTCGCGCACCAGGAAAGCATCTTTGTCGAGCCGTCGGGCGCCATTCCCGTCGCCGCCCTGTCGTCCTTGCTGACCACGGGGCGGATCAGGCCGGACGAGGTCGTGGTGTGCCTTGCCACCGGGAACGGCCTGAAGGACCCCAGGGCGGCTCTCAAGGTGCTGCCGTCGCCGGCCACCATCGAGCCGACCATGGCCGAGGTGGACAAGTTCTTGCGCTTGCGGCTCTACGAGATCCGCGCGGCCGGGGCCCGGGAAGGGGATCGCGGGATGTTTCCGCGTCCGCCATCGCAGTCGCAGGTGGTGGCGACCGTGCGGACGGAGCTGGGGGTGAAGCTCACGGCGGCGTACGCCAAGCGTGTGACCGCCCTGGTGACCGATTTCGTCGAGAAGGGGAAACAGATCACCAAGGCGGATCTCCAGTATATCGTGGAGAATGTGCTGAAGGCATTGTCCGAGCCGGCGCCCATCCTCGAGGTGGAGGACTTCCAGATCACCACCTCGCTCAAGCGCAAGGCGTCCGCCAAGGTCTGGATCACCTTCGACGGCGAGCGCGTGCAGTCCGACGCGACCGGTGTCGGTCCGGTGGATGCCGTGGTGAACGCCCTGAAGAGCGCCGCCGAGAGCCGGGGAAAGCTCTTTTTCGACCTGGTGGACTTTCAGGTCGAGATCAACTCACCCGGGACGGACGCCTCGGTTGAGACTACCATCACCATGAAGGATACGAAGAACAACCGGGTGGTGGCCAGCGGGACCTCGCCGGACGTGATCGTGGCCTCGGTAAACGCCTTCGTGGAGGGGTACAACATGCTGTGGTCACGCCAGAAGCCGTGACGGGGCGGTCTCTGGCGGGGCCTGGTCCCGTCCCGAGGCGTGCGTGGTGACGCGGCCGGGGCCGATCGGGTTCCGGCCGCGGTGTTTGGGGCGGCGCGGTGCCGGGACGGGCCGCCGGGGCGCCAAGGAAGCGTCGAAGACCCGGTTCCTTTATGATATACTGCAACCCGGCGTTTGACGTCGCCGACGCAAAGCCCTTGACATCCTGAACGCGTCGGGCACCGTGAATGCGAGGATGGCGGGCGCGCAGAGAGGGCCGGCCGGGAACGCGTCCGGACCCGGACCGCCACGCCGGTCCTCAGGCGACGGAGCGACTGGGCTGATGACGAAGATCCTGGCGGTGGATTGGGGGTGGGCGAGGCTTGGGGTGGCCGTGAGCGATGACCTGGGTCTGACCGCCCACGGCCTGAGCACGGTCACACGGCGAAGTGATGCGCAGGCGCTGGACGAGATCGCTGGCCACGTCTCCCTGCTGCACGCCGACGAGATCGTGGTGGGGCTCCCCAGGAACATGGATGGGAGCGAGGGTCCCTCCGCGGACGCGGCGCGCGCGTTTGCCCGCGCGGTGGCAGAGCGCTTCCAGGTGCCCGTTCATCTCTGGGACGAACGACTGACCACGTTGGCGGCGGATCGCGCGCTGGTCGCGGCGGGCGTGCGTCGTCGCGCTCGCCGGGGGTTGGTGGACCAGGTGGCGGCGACGCTGATCTTGCAGGGCTTTCTCGACCGACGGCAGGCGGCGTCGCGTCGAGAAATCCCCTGACGGGTGACGATGGCCCTGGCACGACGTCTCCGAGGGATCGTTCCGTTTCTGCTCGCCTTCGTCTTGACGGCGGTGGGGATCCGCACGTATCTCCAGTCGACGCCGCCCACCTCCGGTCTGGCGCCCGCGGCGCCCACCGTGGTGTATATCAAGCCCAAGACCGGTGTCCAGGACATCGCGCTGCTTCTCCAGGACGCCGGGGTCATCCGCAGCACCTGGACCTTCCTCGCGCTGGCCTATCTCCAGGGGTCTCTCAAGCGGCTGCAATCCGGCGAGTACGAATTCACCTCGGGCATGAGCCTTTTCGAGATCCTCCAGAAACTGGAATCCGGGCGCGTCGTCACGCACCAGGTGACGATCCCCGAGGGGTTCACGGCGGAGGACATCGCCAAGCTGCTGGCCGGGGAGCGCCTGGCCGATCGGGATCGCTTCCTGGCGCTGGTGCAGGACCCGATGGTGGCCGCTCGTCTCGAGGTGGCGGCGGCGCGGCTGGAAGGCTATCTGTTCCCCGACACCTATCGCCTCACCCGCGGCATGGGCGAGGAAGAGATCATCCGCGTCATGGTCGGGCGGTTTCGCCAGTCGGTTCCGCCGGACTTCCGGGAGCGCGCCGCGCGGCTGGGGATGGACCCGCACGAGATCATCACGTTGGCCTCGCTGATCGAGAAAGAGGCGAGACTGAACGCCGAGCGACCCGTGATCTCGGCGGTCTTTCATAATCGGCTCCGTCAGCGAATGCCGCTGCAATCCGATCCCACGGCGGTGTACATGGTGCCCCGCGGCCCAGGGCGGATCACCGCCAGCGACCTGCAGCGCAGGAGCCCGTACAACACCTACCTGGTGCAGGGCCTTCCGCCGGGTCCCATCGCCAACCCGGGCCTCGCGTCGCTGCAGGCGGCGCTCAACCCGGCGCCTGTAAATTATCTGTACTTCGTCGCCAAGAACGACGGCTCGCACTTCTTTTCACGCACCCTCGAACAACATCAACAAGCCGTGCGCGTGTATCAGGGCGGGGGCCGCGTGCAGCCGACCAAGGACTCGCCATCCCTGGCGGTGCCGGACGGGGCCGCCGTCGATCGGACGGGGCAGGTGGAAGAGTCCTAAGCCGTTGTCACGGATAACTTGACCGGAGAAATCTCGGGAACGGCACAAGGAGCCGTAACGAAATCACAGGGAATGAAGTTTTTTCGTAACGGCTCCTAGCAAACCGGAGGGCGGAATGACACGACAGTCGGGTATCTTGATCCTTGCGCTGGCCCTCGCGCTCGCCACGGCATGTGCCGGCCCCGAAGCCGAGGTGGAGAAGCAGGAGGCGGCGCAGGCCTCGTACGACATCGGGCTGGGCGCACTCGCCGAGGGGAAAATGGCCAAGGCGATCAGCGAAATGCAGAAGGCGGTGGAGAAGGAGCCACTGAACGCCCGGTATCATCATGCACTGGGGAATGCGTATCTGCGTGTGCCGGATGCGGAGAAGGCGATCGTCGCCTTTCGGCAGGCGGTGGAACTGGACCCGCGCTTCTCGGATGCCTATAACGACCTCGGGGCGGCCTACCTGAGCCGCCAGCAGTGGGATCTGGCGATCGACGCCTTCCGCAAGGCGCTGGCGAACCCCCGGTATATGAATCCGGAGCGGGCGTACATGAACCTTGGCAATGCGTACATGTCGCAGGGCCGGTATCAGATGGCGGCGGAGGAGTTCCGCCGCGTCGCCGACGTAATGCCGCAGTCCCCCGACGGCTATTTTCTGCTCGGGCGGGCGCTCCTGGCGCAAGGGAACGCGACCGAGGCCAAGGAGCAATTCGCGAAGGCCATCAAGATTGACGGCACCGTGGCCGTCTTCCACCTGGAGATGGGCACGGTGCTGGCACAGCTGGGTGAGACGACGACGGCGCGAGAGCATCTCCAGCGGGCGGTGGATCTGAATCCGGCCGGCCCCGAGGCGGCCGAGGCGCGCCGCCGTTTGCAGGGGCTCAAGTAGCGCAAAGACGAGAGAGAGGGCTTACCGATGGTGGCACCGACACGGGACGACGGGTCGGGCTGGGCCGAGCGGATGGACCGACTGGTCCGCCGCATCCCCGGCCTCGGACGGTACCAGGACCGCGAGGGCTTGCGGGATGCCGACAAGCTGGTCCGGGCGTATCTGGCGGAGCTGCTCGCCGGCCTCGGGCGCGAGATCGAGCCGGCGCAACGGCTGCTCGCGGAGGCCGGTCGGCTCGACCGGCTGCCGTCCTTGGACCGCATCGGACGACAGGTGGCCACCCTGGCCGACCGGATCCGGTTTGCGAACTACGGTTTCGCGGGTGTGTTCGCAGCGCACACCATCCGGGAACGGGAGCTGGCCGGGCTGCACGACTTCGACCTGCGGCTGCTCGAAGAGATCCCCCGCCTCCAGTCGCAGGTTCGGGTGCTGGCGGACACGGCCGGCGAGGACCAGGGATTCTCCGAGGCCCTGCAGGCCACCGAGGCGGCGGTGCGGGAGTTCGAGCGGACGGTGGACGAGCGCGATCGGCTGGCGCGCGGGCTCTAACAGGGTCTGAAAGACGTTTTTCCCCAGGCTGCTCAAAGAGGCCCAGATACAAGGCGGCGCGCCGGGTACCCATCCGGAGGATGGGTGCCGGTCCGAGGCGAACTTAGGAGCCGTAACGAAATAGAAAGAGATGTACAGGTTATTTCGTAACGGCTCCTAACCAGGAGGCGACATGGGCATCGCGTTGGAAGTCCTCGAGTGGTTCGACCCGGACGGCCGCGAGGTCGTGCACCGGATCCCCGAAGGCGGCTCCGCGGATATCAAGTTGGGGGCGCAGCTCATCGTCCGGGAAAGCCAGGCGGCGGTCTTCTTCCGGGACGGGAAGGGGCTGGACGTCTTCGGGCCGGGCCGGCACACGCTCTCGACGCTCAACCTCCCGATCCTGACCAAGCTGCTCAGCCTGCCGTGGGGGTTCACCAGCCCGTTCCGGGCCGAGGTGGTGTTCGTCAACGCCAAGGTGTTCCCCGATCTCAAATGGGGGACCAAGGAGCCGGTGGCCTTCAAGGACAAGGAACTCGGCGTGGTCCGGCTGCGCGCCTTCGGCATCTTCAGCGCGCGCGTCACGCAGCCGCTCTTGTTCGTGAACACGCTGGTGGGGACCCAGGGCGCCTACGGGTCCGACCAGGTGGAGGCGTACCTCCGCGAGGTCATCGTGTCCCGGTTGAACGACTTCCTGGGAGAGCACCTGGAGACGGTCTACCAACTGCCGCGGCAGTACGACGAAATCGGCGTGGCGGTCAAGACGCGCCTGCGGGACGATTTCCGGCGCTACGGCCTCGAGCTGATCGATTTCTTCGTCAACGCCATCACGCCGCCCCCGGACGTCCAGAAGATGATCGACGAGCGGTCCGGGATGGGCGCCGTGGGGAACCTGGACGACTTCATGAAGTTCAAGGCGGCCAAGGCGCTGGGCGACGCCGCCGCCGGGGTCGGCGCCGGCGGGGGGCCGGCCGGCGCCGGGCTGGGCATGGGAATGGGGGCCGGCCTGGGGTTCATGCTGCCCGGCATGATCTATCGGAACCTTCAGCCGGAGGACGCGGACCCCGAGCGGATTCGCGTGCGTGGAACGGTGCACTGTCCGGACTGCCACGGCGACGTGCCGATCACGGCACGCTTTTGCCCGTCGTGCGGCAACCAGATGGTGGTCGCGAACAAATGCCCCCGGTGCGGGAAGAACGTGACCGCGCAGGCCAAGTTCTGCCCGGCCTGTGGAGCGGAGGTGCAGGCCAGGCTGACCTGCACCCACTGTCAGACCGTCTTGCCGCCGCGCACCAAGTTCTGTACGGGCTGTGGCGAGGCGGTGACGCCCCCGACGTCGTGAAGATTCCCTGCCCGCAGTGCGGCGGCGAGGTGCTCCTCCGCGAGGCGGGAGGATTCCCCGCCTGTCCGTTCTGCGGCGCGGGCCTGGTGCTGGACCTCGCCGGCGTCCGGACCCATTTCCTGTACCGGCCGCGGATCGCGCCGGATCAGATCCTGCCGCTGCTTCGCCGCTGGGCCGACCGACAGCGGGTGGGGGCGCCCGCCGGTCCCGCGAACCCGCGCCTCGTGTACTACCCCTTCTGGCGATACGCCAAGGACGGGCCGCGACGGTTCGTCCCCGCCTGGTCGACGCCGGATCCTGTGTGGGACCGGCTCCGGCCGCCCGACGCCGAGCAGATCTTCTTCGATGCCGCGCAGGCCGAGGGCGGCGCGGTGATCGATCCGACCGTCCCCGAGGCGGCGGCCCGCGCGCGCGCGCTGGGTGAGGGGGCCACGGAGCCGGGCGACCTGGTGCACCTGCCGGTGTACGAGGCCACGGTCCGCTTGGCCGGAACGCCGGTGTCGCTGCGGGTCGAGGCCTGCTCCGGATCGGTCCTCGCACCGGAGGACGCGCTGCCAACGCCCGCGGATGCGGCGGCCGGCGGGAGCACCGCCTGGATCATCGGAGGCGGATCGGCGATGCTTGTGGCCGCCGTTGCCATCGCCCCGCTCGGGATCGCGCTGGTCGCCGTCGCCATGCTGAGTGTGATGGTATATCTGGGGCTCCGCGGCGCCGGTCGCGGCGGAGGCGTCTGAGATGGCGCTTCTGCATCTCGGCTGCCCGGCCTGCGGGGGCGCCCTCTGTCTGGCGGAAGGAGAGCGGATCACCGCCTGTCGCTACTGTGGCGGCCGCTGCCTGGTCCTGGCCCCGGATGCCGTGCCGCGTTACACGGTCGAAGGGCCCGTCGACCGGGAGGCGGCGGTCCGGATCGCGCTCCAGAGTCTGCAGCGGCCGGACGTGCCCGCGACGGTGCGTGGCCGGATCGGCGTCGAGGCCGCCGGCCTCTGCTACGTCCCGTTCTTCGAAGCCACCGCCGTCCGTCTGGGGTCGGTCTTCATACGCGAGCGCGTGAAGCCACCCGCCCCGCTGGGCGAGGGCGAGCAGGGCGGGCAGGCGCTGGATCGATGGCTGGCGGATCCGGGGAAAGAGCGTGAGGACACCAAGGTGGTCGAGCAGGACGTCCTCCGGATCGCCCCGGCCTGCGAGCTGCCGGAACTGGGGGTGGACAAGATCCGGCTGGCGGACCTCCGCCGCGCCGGCTCCCCCGTGGCACTGCTCCTCTTTCGACGGTGTGTCGCTGCAAAGTCGGGCGGTCGTGTTTGCGCCGACGACGTCGGCCGAGCGCTTTCTGGCCGAGACCACCTGGCGAGTGGCTTCCGTCAACGACGACACGCGATACGTCGACACGCGCGTCAAACTACTGTACTACCCGGTATGGCGGATGCGCTACCGCCATCGGGGGCGAGTGTACGAGTTGGCGGTGGACGGCGTGCAGGGGAGGCTGCTCCGCGGCACTGCCCCCCGGAATGTCGCGGCCGCCGCCGCGGTCGCCGCCGCGGGCCTGGGCCTGGGGACGCTGGGCCTGGGCCGCTGGCTGCGCTGGATGGCGGGAGCCGGCGGCGTCGGACCGGCGTTTCTGCTCGCCGCCCTCGCCGGTGGGTTGTTGCTCTGGATCGCCCGGCGCTGGGTCACATCGGGGAGAGAGATCGAGCTGGTCTCCCCGTGACAGTCCGCGATAGAGTGATACAGTTATTGAGTTATTGAGTTGTTGAGTCCGGTCCTCAGGAACACAGCATCACAGCAGGCAGCAAGCAGCTGGCAGCCGGAACACGGAAAGGGCTCACCCGCCGTGGCCCTTTTGGAGGTAAAGGCGTTTTCTCTATTCTGCTCTTGCTGCCAGCTGCTAACTGCCCGCTGCCAGCCCTGGCACTTCGTCCGCTGTCAGCTGCCCAATGCCAGCTGCCAGCTATAACTTAACCCGGTGAAGAGAGTATGCTGACGCCGGTGATCCTTCCCTTGCGATGCCCCGGATGCGGGGGTGCGCTCCATGGCACGCCGCAGAGTGTCCTCTTTTGGTGCGAGGATTGCCGGGGCATCCGAGAGGTGGTGGCGGGCGGACTCGTCTCCCGCCCCGCGCAGACCGCCAGACCCGCCCGGCCGGGTGTCGGACGGCTCTGCCACCTGCCGGTGTGGGGGCTTCGCGTTCGGGCGGCCTGGGAGTGGTCTGGGGCGGCGCGCCAGGGCGGCGCCGGATGGGCGGCGCCGGACTGGGTCTATGTGACCGCCTTCCTCCTGTCGAACGGCTTCTACTTCGGCGACCCCGGTCTGCTCTTCACGCAGAAGCGGGTGGAACTGTCACCGGGGGATCCGGCCCCGCTCCTCGGCGGCACGCGTGGTCTGGAAGAGGCGAAGGTCTTCGTCGAGCCGCACCTCCTGAGCCTGCTGGACCGGCGGGTGGACGTCACCGGGGTGGAACTGAGCTGCGCGATTGATCAGGCGGTCGTCTGGGCGATCCCGTATTACGACGACGGGCTGACGCTGACCGACGGGATTCTCGGGTGCACGCTGCCCGGTGCGGCGCTGGACGAGATCGGCGCGCTCCGGACGTGGTGGGAGCGGCAGACGTGAGCGGGACGACGTGGGACCTCACGGGTCTCTTGCGGGCCGAGGTCGAGTCCGTGCTGGTCGAGCTCGGCCATCCCGGTTATCGGGGGCGACAGATCTTCCAGTGGGTCCAGGCGCGGCGCGCGACGAGCCTCGAGGCCATGACGAATCTTTCCCGGACCCTGCGCAGCGAGCTGGCGAGCCGCGTTGTGGTGAGCCGACCCGCGGTGGCAGGGGAGCAGCGGGCGACGGACGGGACGCGGAAGTTCCTGTTCACGCTTGGCGATGGGGAGGCGATCGAGAGCGTCCTGATCCCGGACGAGGACCGGTTGACCGCCTGCATCTCGACCCAGGTGGGGTGCCCCTTGGCCTGCCGGTTCTGTCTGACCGGGCTGATGGGGATGCGGCGCAACCTGAGCACGGCCGAGATCGTGGGGGAGGTGCTCCTGCTGCAGGACCGGCTCGAGGCGGCCGACCGGATCTCGAATCTGGTCCTGATGGGGATGGGGGAGCCGTTGCTGAACTTCCCCGAGGTCGCGCGGGCGTTGCGGATTCTCTGCGATCCGCAGGGCGCCGATTTCTCGCCGCGACGGATCACGCTCTCCACGGCGGGGCACGTTCCCGGCATCAAGAAGCTGGCGGAATCGGACCTCGGTGTGAATCTCGCCGTGTCGCTGAGCGCCACCACCGATGCGGTGCGCGACCAGCTCATGCCCATCAACAAGCGCTGGCCGATCGCCGAGTTGCTGCGGGCCTGCCGTGCGTATCCGCTGCTGAACCGTCGACGCCTGACGTTCGAGTACGTGATGCTGGACGGCGTGAACGATTCGGCGGAGGACGCGAAGCGGCTGGTGCGTCTATTGCGCGGCATCCACTGCAAGATCAATCTCATCCCATTCAACGCCACGCCAGACCTGCCCGATCGCCCCTCGCCGCGCGAACGGATCGACCTGTTCCAGCGGGTCCTGGGCGACGCGCGGCTGACGGCGACCATCCGCGAGAGCCGCGGACGGGACATTTCCGCCGCCTGCGGGATGCTGCGGGTCGAGCGGGAGCGGGGCGCGCCGGCATCGAGCGGGTAGCCCAGGGCCCTCGCGGACCGGGCACGGCGCGTTCCCTGACGGCGGTTACTTCTGCGCTGCCTCCGTTTCCAACCCGTCACACTACAGGAACCCGACATGGCAACGCCAACCGCTCGGCACACGCACGAGCACGGAAACCGTGACGCCCCAGTCCCCGACGATCATTCCCGTCGCCGGTGGCAAGGGGGGCGTGGGCAAGACGCTCTTGACCGCCAATCTCGGCCTCGCCCTGGCGGGCATGGGATGTCCGACGGTGGTCGCCGATCTGGACCTCGGGAATTCGAATCTCCACTCGCTGCTGGGATTGCCCAATCGCTTTCCGGGAGTCGGCGACTTTTTGCGGGTGGGCACGGGCACGCTGGAGAACTTCCTGGTGGAGACCGAGATTCCCCACCTGCGCTTCCTGCCCGGGGATGGGCGTATGCCGTTCATGGCGAACATCACCCATGCCCAGAAGGTGCGGCTCCTTTCGAATCTGCGGACGGTACCCGCCCAGTACGTGATCCTGGATCTCGGCGCCGGGTGCGCCTTCCATACCCTCGACTTCTTCTCCATGGTGGATGCCGGGATGGTGCTGACGTCGCCGGAGTACCCGGCGGTGATGAGCGCGCTGGTATTCCTGAAAAACATGCTGCTCCGCCGGATCGACCGCAGCCTGTCGCACGATCCGGCACTCACCGAGGTGCTGAACCGATTGTACGTGCAGCCGGTGGATGCGCCGCAGATGACGGTGCAGACGCTGGTGGCGCTGGCCTCGGAGGTGAACCCGGATGCCGGAAAGCGCATCCAGGACGTGTGCGCGCGGTGCCGGCCACGGCTGGTGATCAACATGGGAGACCATCCGGATGATCTCCAGATGCTGGATTCGCTCGACCGCACCATCCGGCAGATCCTGTCCATCGAGGTGGACTATTTCGGGTTTATCGTGTCCGACCCGGCCGTCCGGGATTCGATTCGTCACGGAAAATCTCTGCTGACAGTCCATCCGGACAGCCCGGCCGCCCGCAGCATCGCCCACATCGCCCGGCGGATCACCCGATTCTGGCACGCGCCGATTCCGAACAGCGCCGAACTGCTGATCAAGCAAACGCGCAAAGCTTTCGAAGAGGGGTAGGCGGACCGACAATTTGAGCCCGTTCGACATCGGCAGGCCGTCAATTGCCTTGTGCGTCTTGTGCGTCCTGTGGGGAAAGGTCGGTGTTCCGTGGTTTGGTATCCCGGAGAAAGACCTTGACACTCAAAGGCCAACTGCGTAGTATGCATCCGCGGGGTGGAGCAGTCTGGTAGCTCGTTGGGCTCATAACCCAAAGGTCGCTGGTTCAAATCCAGCCCCCGCAACCAAGAAAAGCAAGGGCTTAGGAGAAACCTCCTAAGCCCTTTTTGCTTTGTGCTAATGAGCGGCGGCCGACCGCCGCACGAAAAAGCAATAACAGGCGGGAACTGCGCGTGACAGAAAGAGGGTAGTGTGTTGACCATTCTTTCGGGGCGCTATGTCGGGGGGCGAGGTGTGCCCGGCCTGAAACCGCGGCGTATCCAGGCAAACAACAGAACGCTTCCGTACAGGAAACCATACAGTGCGACCGGCGGAACGATAAGGAAGGCAAGGACTGCGGGCCACTCTGCAAAGAACTCCTTGTAGGCACTGGCCAGCGTCGTTCGTTTGTATTGCAGTGCACGCGCCAATGCGCGGCCAGCCTCCTTCTGATTGCCCGCATTATCGTACATTCGGGATTCCGCCTCCGCAGATTTGGCTTGTTCGCGTGCGTCGTTAACGGTCCATATGGGCATGCCAACGAGGATGAATAGTATCCAGACCCCCCAAAGGACGAGGGAGAGCCGGGTGAGACGAGTGCGCCACGCCACCGTCATGCCGCCCTCCTCTTGGATGCCGGTCTCATTGTCGGGGGAAAGGTTACCAAGCGGAATCCCCTGCGTCAATGAATGCCACCGGCATGCGCCCGCCGAGTGATCCGCCACCGGGCCTGATCCCGGTGCCGATGCGGGGCGCCATCTTGCTCCTGACGGCCGCGGAGTTTACGACGGGATCCGGTGCGGCTATTCCGGCAGGAGGTCAGTCGGGCTCTCGGGTCGGGGGCGCTCGCGGTAGGGCGCCACGAACTTGTCTGCCAGATCCCGCAGCACGTCGCACGCCTGGGGGTGGTGCTCGCAGAAGCGGTTCGCAACGATCGGAAGGAGCGTGGCCGGGCGGAGCGGGTCGAATGACTCAAAAGAGGCGTCATCCATGGCGATGTATACGCCAAGATCGCCGGCAATGGCGAGGCATATCACCACGACGAGAAGACCGTATCGCATGCACGACCTCCTGCGGATCTTCCGTCCGTCTGGCACTGCCGGCGAGGACGTTCCGCCGTGCGTGCACGGCTTGATGTTAGGTGGCCGTCCTAGCGCGCCTGATCGTACTTCCCCGTCGCGAACGTGCGGTAGCATCGCTCGCAGTAGTCGTGGTGCCAGTACATTCTCACGGGGTGACGACAATACGAACAGACGCGGTAGCGGTGACGGGGCACGGTCCGTTGCCGTTCCACGCGCATAACAGGCATGTGAATTCCCCTCATCCCCCCCCGGAAAGGATGATGGCCTGAGCCTGCAGCACGAAATGTGCCGAACCATGCACACATTCAGGAGTTCTCGGCTCGTGAACGAGAATCACTCGGCACGGCGTGGTGTTATGCTGTAGTCAGCGTGTCTACGTTTTGGAGGCCGGACCTGGTGGGCGGGTAAGAAATTCTCCACCGATTTGACGACGCGCGTAACGCTTACCCTATGACCGACGACGGGCACAAGGCGATGCGCAGTGCCTCCTCCGACATAAAATCCGAACGTGCGGCTGCGAGCGCCCCTGTGGTAACATCCCCGGAGGTGTTTCGGCCCTGTCCGGTGTGTGGGAAGGCCATGAGGGGGCTGAAGACCTCCGTCTGCTCCGACCGGTGCGGGCGGCGAAGGGTCGGTGGAAGCGAATCCCCCTCCCGGTTGTCGGAGGCCCGGGCGATCCGGGAGAGCCTTGGGACGATCCTGAAAACTGTGTCGAGGATCAACGAGACCCTGGCGCGGTGCGAGGCTGTAAAGGAGACCGGACCCCATGGTGACGCCAGGCTCGCCAGAGGCCAAGACCCCACCCGCGCGGCCGACGGTCCTCTGCGTCGATGACGACCCGCTCGTGCTGCATTTCTACCGGGACCATCTCGAGCCGCGGTACCGGACGCTCACGGTGACGGACGGCCTCCAGGGTCTCGCCATGGCGCAGCAGGACCGTCCCGACGTGATCCTCCTGGATGTCCTGCTGCGGGGTTGGAGCGGGTTCGACATCTGCCGGAAGCTCCGTGCCGACCCCGTGCTCGGCGACATCCCGATCATCCTCATTTCGGTGTTGGACGATCCCAGCGTGGCGCGGACGGCGCAGACGGTTGGCGCAACCCTGACGCTCCGGAAGCCCGCCGACGCGGAGAGCATCGTCGCAGCCATTGAACACGTGTTGCAGGACCGAGGGTGGCCCGCAGCGGACTAGCGACCGCGAGGCGCAGGCGGCTCGACGCGTGACCGCCTCCGCGCCCTCCACGGCAAAGCCGCGTGGACGGCAGCGGGGGAGGGGGCCATGGAAAGCCGGTTTCCGAGCGCCGATGTCTGCTCTCGGACGTCGTTGCAGCGGTGAACATCCCAGCCGAGTGGGGAACACTCAAGAGCGCACTCCCCCTTGCCGGAGATCCTCTCTATCACACCCTCTTCTTTCTGCCCTGAGCGGGGGATTCGCCCCGGACCGGTCGGGAGGGCCTGACAGGCTGCTGAAAAAGGCCCACCTGCGGAGACCCATCCTCCGGACGGGTGCCCCGCCCCTTTCACGCCGCCTGGCATCTGGACCTTTCCTTTGAGCACCGTGCTGGCCTGCAGTGCGCCAAGCGCCTCTACCGGGAGATCCACGCCCGGGAACTCGCGACGCCATTCGACAAGGGAACGCAGGCCGTTCTGGACGCCGGGACCCGGGTGGGCGAGGTCGACCGGGACCGGGTTTCGGGGAAGGGCGAACGGGAGGCAGATTGAATCCGGCTTTGTCTCAGGTATACTGAACAAGGGATGAGACACTTGGGCGGTCGCCGGACACCGTAGTGCATACCCCTGGGGGCCGATGAAGGTTCGTGAGCTTGTCAGGCTTCTCGAAGGAGATGGCTGGTATTTGGCCAGGACCTGAGGAAGCCACCGCCAGTACAAGCATCCGACGAAGCCTGGCGGTGAAGGCGCACGATGGTGTGGCCCCGGCGGGCAGGACGAGGGCGGCGCGGATGCCGAAGGGGGGCGGCGTGACACGGCGCCGGGGGAGGCACGATGCGGGGGAGTACCCGCGGGCGGCCGATCTCGCCCGGCCCGGCGGCCGGGTCGCGATGCCACGCCTGCCGCGGCGCCACGCTCCCGGGGAGACGGTCCACGTGGTCGGCCGGTGCCATAACCGCGACTGCTGCGTCACGACGCCGGCCGATTTCCTCCTGTTGATCGCGCAGCTCGCCGCGATGGCCCGGACCGATACCGCACGCTGCTGGCGCCGACCGACGATCCTCACGGCGACGCATGGGATCCGCGCTGGGCCACGGAACGGGTGATTGGCCCCGCCGCTTCCTCGCTCGCTACGGCCGCCCGTGCTTCCCGCATGGAGAAACCGGCCCGCATGACGTGCAAACTCGCTGACTTGGCCTCCGTTCGGTAGCAGGTACTGATGTTCGCCGGTGGAAGTCCGGCCCGGCGAGCAGCCAGCGCGTTCCGGTCGCTGGAGGGAGGGGACCTGCCATGCGGGTACGGCGGGTCACCCGAAATACCAGTTCCACATCATACCGTCTCCGCTTCCCCCGGCGTTCTCGGGACCTCTCGCGGCGGTATCGGTAGTCGGGACGCCGACTCCTCGACGGCGTCGGAATTCACGCCGCTGCCCACATGGGCGCTCGCAGCATCGACGCACCGACGTCGCCGCCAGCCGAACCGGCGCATGCGACCCCACGCGCCCGCGAGGTCGTCGAAGAGCGAATACGTCACGGGTGTCACGAGGAGCGTGAGGAGGAGCGACAGGGTCTGCCCCCCGATCACGACCACCGCGATGGCGTGGCGTTCCTCGGCGCCCGGACCCGTTCCGAGCCACAGCGGCAACATGCCGGCCACCAGCGTGAGCGTCGTCATCAAAATCGGCCGGAGCCGGTCGCGGTTGCCCATCAGGATCGCCGTCATCCGGTCCTTGCCCTCGGCGCGCAAGGTGTTCATGTGGTCGATCTGGAGGATGGCGTTCTTCTTGACGACGCCGAAGAGCACCAGGATGCCGAGCGCCGAGTAGAGGTTGAGCGTGTTCCCCGTGTACCAGAGCGAGAACAGGGCGAAAGGGACGGAGATCGGCAAGGACAGGAGAATGGTGACGGGGTGGATCAGACTCTCGAACTGTGCCGCGAGGATCATGTACATGAAGATCACCGAGAGCAGGAAGACCCAGAAAAACTCGGTGAAAGTGTGCTCGAGCTCGCGCGCGCGGCCGGACACCGCGGTGGTGTATCCGGCGGGCAACCCCATCTCTGCTACCGCGCCCCGCAGGGCGGCAATCCGGTCGGCCTGCCCGTAGCCGGGGAGGACGACGGCGCGCAGGCGCACCTCGCGCTGCCGGTCGGACCGGTCGATGCGGGAGGCGGTGAACCCGGCATCGATCTGCACGAGGTTGTCCATGCGGACCAGCGCGCCGGGCCCGACCGCCCCGGGCTGGCGCGAGACGAGGAGCCGGGAGATCGTCCCCGGCTCGCGGCGGTCCTTTTCATCCAGGCGGAGCTGGACGTAGTAGTCCTCGTTGGTGGTCGGGTCGAGGAACCGTGACACCTCGGTGTCGCCGCCTACCATCAGCCGGAGAGCGGTGGCGATCTGCTCCGTGTCCACCTGCAGGTCCGCCGCCCGCGAGCGGTCGATGCGGACGCGCAGCTCGGGGCGGTCGAGTCGGAGCGTGGTGTCCGGGTCCGCGATAGCCGCCCAGCGCGAGGGCGCGCGTGCGGAGCTCCTCGGCGAAGCGAGCCAGGGACTCGAGCTCCGGGCCGCGCAGGACAAAGTCGATGTCGAAGTTTCCCCCCCGATGTTGAAGCCGGGAATGTTCCTCACCAGGATCCGGAAATCGCGAAAGGTGCGCACCCGCTGGCGCACGCGCTGCATCACCTCACGCTGCGTGTAATTTCCCTGGAAGGCGGACAACGGATCGCCGCGACGCAGGGCACCCCATATCCGACCCGGACTCAGCGTCCGTTCCTCGTGGGGGGCGATGCGCACGTACATGTTGCCCTGGCTCACGCGTCCGAGGAAGCCGCCGCCCGCAGTGATGAGGACACTCCGCACGCCTGGGACCGTCCGCACCTCGGACCCGATCGCCCGTACGGCCTCGTCCATGGCCGTGATCGAGATGCCCTCGCGGACCGTTGATGCTGGCCTCGAACTCGCTTTCGTCGACGTCGCCGGGCGTGTACTCCTGCTTGACCCATCCGAAGATGGGCCAGGAGGCGGCGATCACGACCAGCGCGATCCCGACGACCACCCACCGTCGCCGCAACGCCAGCCCCAGGGCGACCGTGTAACTGCGGTCGAGCCAGGCGTAGAAGCCGCGGCGGGAGGCGGCCTCGTGCCCGGTTCCGGGAAGCGCGCCGCCCGGCCGGATCATCCGGGCGCTCATCATCGGTGTGAGGGTGAACGACACCAGCAAGCTCACCAGCACGGATACCGCCGCCGTCACCCCGAACTGGTAGAGGAACCGGCCCGAGATGCTGGACATGAACGAGACGGGGAGGAAGATGACGACCAGGCTGAAGGTGGTGGCCAGGACGGCCAAGCCGATGTCCGCTGTCGCGGCACGGGCGGCCTCGAAGGGCCGCATGCGTTTCTCTTCCACGAACCGGAAGATATTCTCGAGCACCACGATGGCGTCGTCGATGACGATCCCCACCATGAGGACAAGGGCGAGCATGGTGACGCTGTTGAGGGTGAAGCCGAGCGCGTACATCATGCCGAAGGCCGAGATGAGCGAGGCGGGGATAGCGACCGCGGCGATGATGGTCGATTGCCAGCTCCGCATGAAAGCCAGTACCACCAGGGAGGCGAGCAGGGCGCCGAGGACGAGGTGGACCTTGATCTCGTGGAGGGCGGCGTGGATGTAGCGGGACTGATCGCGGATCACCTCCAGGCGGAGGTCGGCCGGCAGCTCGGCGGTCACGCGGCGCAGTTGTTCCTTGATCGCGCCAATGACCGCCACCGTGTTCTCCCCGGCTTGTCGGCGCACCTCCAGGATCACCGTGGGGACGCCGTTCAATCGGGCCACGGAGCGTTGCTCCGCCGTCCCGTCCTCGGCCCGGCCAATATCGCGCACGCGAATGGGGGCCCCGTTGACGGTGGAGACCACCAGGTCATCGAAGCCCCGGGGGTCAACGATGCGCCCACGGGTGCGAAGGGAGGCCTCACGGGGACCGGCCGTGACGTTGCCACCCGGCAAGTCCGCGTTCTGGCGGACGATGGCGTCGCGGACGGCCGTGATGGGGAGCTGGTACGCGTCCAGGCGTTCCGCGTCCACCCAAACGTTGATCGCCCGATTCAGGCCCCCGACCAGCCGCACCTCCCCGACTCCATACGCGCGCTCGAGTTGGATCTTCACGACCTTGTCGGCCACCTCGGTCAGTTCGCGCAGCGGTCGGTCACCCGCCACCGCCACGGTGAGTACGGGCGCCTGGTCGTTGTCGAACTTCGCGATGATGGGTGTCCTGGCGTCCCGGGGCAGGTTGCGGATGGCCAGGGCAACCTTCTCGCGCACGTCCTGCGCCGCGACGTCGATGTCGCGGCGCAATTCGAACTCGACGATGACGATGGACTGTCCCGGACCGGAGATTGATCGCAGCTCGCGGATCCCCTGGACCGTGTTGACGACCTGCTCGATCTCGCGGGTGACCTGCGTCTCGACTTCCTCGGCGGAGGCGCCCGGAAGTTCGGTACGGACGCTCACGGTGGGGAGGTCCACGGACGGAAAGCGGTCGACGCCGAGGCGACCGTAGGAGGCGGCCCCGACCACGACCAGGGAAAGCACGATCATGGCCGCGAACACGGGCCGGCGGATGCAGACTTCCGCGAGTCTTTGCACGGCGGTTCCTACTGCGAGGGCGTTACCAACGACGCGAGACCCCTGATCAGCGGCACCTTCACCGGGATGACGTCAGGTGATCACGGGACGTCGGTCGTTGTCACCGGCTGCCCTGCGGTCAGGTTGCCCGGTTGCGCGACAACGCGGGTGTCGGCCGAGACGCCCGAGACGATCTCCACGTGGTCTCCCAGCCGGCGGCCGGTTTGCACCCGTACTTCGACGGCACGGTCGTTGTCGACCGTAAGCACTTTCTCGATCCCCGCGAACGTGACCACGGCGGCCGCGGGCACGGTGACGACGCGCACGTCTTCGGCCACGACGATGTCAGCCTTCGCAAAGGCGCCGGGGCGCAACCGCGCGTCCTCGTTATGCACCTCGGCCTCTATCAACAGGGTCCGGTTCTGCTCGCTGATGGCGGGGGACACGCGGGCCACGCGGCCCCAACCGTCTCCCGAAACGCCCTCGACGGCTACTCGGACGGTTTGTCCGACGCGCACGAGGTTCGCGTCGCGTTCCGGGACGGCCAGGCGGAGGCGGAGGGGGTGCAACTTGACGAGGATGGCCACCGGTGCGCCGGCGGCGAGAAACTCGCCGACCGAGGTTCGCCGCTCGCTCACGGCGCCGTCGATGGGGGCGGTGATCGTCGTATCGCTCAGTTGCTGGCGAGCGAGCGCCAGATCGGAACGGCGCTCCAGCAGCACCCCTTGGCGGGTACGCACCTCTTCGATCGCGTCCTGGTAGCGACCTTCGGCGACGGCCAGCGCCGCAACCGCGGCGTCGAATTGGGCCCGGGCGATGCCGCCTTCTTGCCAGAGTCGCTCCATCCGATCCCGCGTGAGCTGTGCTTCCTCCAGGACGGCGCGCGCCTGCCGGACAAGCGAGGTGCGCTCGGGGACGACATGGTCGTCCGTACCCTCGGCCGCCAAGCCGAGACGAACTCTCGCCTGCTGGAGCGCTGCCACCGCCTGGTCGACCCGGAGCCGAGCGTCGGTCGGGTCCAGGCGGGCCACCGGGTCACCTTGGCGCACGCGGCTACCCATATCCACCCGCAGTTCGGCGACACGCCCGGCTACCTTGGTACCGAGGACGACCTGTTCGTCGGCCGCGAGGGTCCCCGTCGCGCTCACGCGTCGGTCGGTGACGGGCTCCCCTTGCCGACACGAGTTCAACTCGGCGGGCTTGCGTTTCTCCACGCGCGGAGGGCCCGGGGTTCGGTGTCGCGGAGCTGGTGCTGTCGCACGCGGCGGCGGCCACGGCGATGACCAGCACGAATAACGCGTTGGCGCAGGACGGGTGGGCCAGCCCACGGCCCTTCGCGCGAGCGGGCAAAGGCACGTCGGACGGGGTGGCCAATAACGGCTCGTTGCACCGGGAACCACATGGTTTGATGGGGGTCACCACTATCTCCTCGACCTGCCGTACCCGCCGCGGCGCGGCACGAATGGCTTTGCGACTCTCTGCGAAATAACGCTAGCACAGTAAACAGTACTGATCCAGTACGGAATGATGTCTGCGGAACCAGGGCAAGCCATGGCGAGGAATTGTCGACTGCCGCGACGGATAACCTCCCACGTCCATGGATTCAACCGGTTACGCCTCCATTGCCGGTGGAGCGCCTTCACCGGTTTCGTCGAGGCCCTTCCGCACCTCCGCACGGATCTTGACGGTGTCTGGGACCGCCTCTGGAGTCTCCACCCGGTGATCAACGCGCACTACTACCACCCGGCCTTTGGCGACTGGTACCCGATCATGGCCCTCCTGCCCGCCGTGGCGCCGTACGTGGCGGACGACGACCTGGCAATCAAGGAGGGGACGATGGCCTCTCTCCAGTTCCACCGCATGGGCTTCGGGGGTGGCGATTCCGCCGAGAAGGCGACGATCCGCACCGCGCTCCTCACTCATTGCGAGCGCGACACGCTGGCGATGGTCGAACTACGCGACACGCTCCAGGCCAAGGCTCGCAACTAGAGCGCGGGTGGGCTCGATAGGGTCGTTGGGTGTTTGCGCCGTCGCCCACAATCCGTAGGGCGTTGGACTCAAGGGAACACGGCGTCCATTGACACGGGCGCGCGGGCCGGTATCCTGAAGAGAGAACGCTTCCTCGGGACAGGGACGTGGAGGCCGCACTGCGTGCGACCCGAGCCCTCTACCCCGATCACGAGGTGCGTATCCTGAACTGGCACCGGCCCAAGCGGGATGTGTGACCTCACTGGGAGGCCGAAGGGGAGGACTGATGGCCATGGCGCGAGCCGACGAACGCATCACGCGGGGCCGCTCGACAGGCCCGATGTTCCCGACCTCGTGATCGGTCCGACCAGCGGAGCTCCTCCTGGCTGTGGTCCACAATTACGCCATCCGTGGTGGCTTGTCCTCGCCAATTGGTCCACCCCGACCGGTCTTTGGTCATGAGGCGCCTCGTTCGTTTTCGCGAAGGGGCGTTACCACGCATTGTGTGCGATCCTGTGGCCGTCGGGGCGGATCGCCGGAGAACTGCCGAGCCAGGACCGCTTGACCTGAGATGCAGGGCGTGATATGTGATCACACATGCGCTTCACCAGGCTCTCGACCCAGACACTACGCCAGCAGGTGTACGATCAGCTCCGGGAGAAGATCATCTCGGCGGGGGTTCTTCCGGGGGAGACGTTGAGCCTCCGCGGACTGGCCGAAGAGTTCGGGGTGAGCCTGATGCCGATTCGGGAGGCCCTCTGGCAACTCGAGTCGGAACGGATTGTTGTCATCGAGGCCAATCGGCGCATCCGGGTCAACACCCTCACCGAGCCGGAGATGCGGGACCTGTACCAGGTCCGACTCTTTCTTGAGTCGATGGCCGCGGAGCGGTCCTGCGCCCGCCGGCCGGATAGCGCGCTGCCGGCCGCACAGGCCCTGCTCGAGCAGACCGCCCGCTACCTGAAGCGATCCCCCGGCGGTACATCCAGGCCAACTTCGCATTTCATCGCACGATCTACCGGTATTGCGGATCGGAGGTCTTCCTGCGGCTGATCGATCTCCTCTGGGCGCGCGTCGGGCCGTACTTCTACTACGCGCAGTTGCAGGAGGATGTCGATCTGTCCGGGTCGCAGCGTCACCACAAGGCGATGTACGAGGCGTGGGTGTCGCGGGACGCAGCCCGCATGATTGCGGCGATCCGGAGCGACCTCGCCTCGCCGATCCCCTTGGCGGCCCCGTCCGCGCCAAAGCGCCAGAAGGCGCCGGCAGCCGACGGGCCGACTGATGGCGGTGCGAGGCCAGGCCGTCCCCCGTCGCGACGCGCCGGACGGCAGCGGTAGGGCCGACCGGAGGAGGAGTGCAGTCATGATCCAGGCACAGTTTCGATCCCCCGACGAGCTCCATGCGTATGCGCAGACGTATCTTCCTGCCGGCATCGGTGCCGGGGGGCGGTTCAACGGCAGCCTCGGGCGCCCCATGTACTTCGTCCGGGGCGAGGGCGCGCGGCTCACCGGGCTCGACGGGACGGAGTACCTCGACTTCAATCTGTCCCACGGCGCGACGATTCTCGGCTACAACCATCCCGCCACGCGGCAGGCCATCCTGCAGGCCGTCGAGATGGGCGTGATCGCGGCCTGCGAGACGGAGTACGTGGCCCGCCTCGCCGCCCTGGTCTGCCAGACCGTGCCGTGCGCCGAGATGGTGCGTTTCGCCACCTCGGGCATGGAAGCCACCGCCCTGGCCATCCGCATTGCCCGGGCGGCCACCGGGCGGGAGCGACTCCTCCGCTTCGAGGGCCATTTCCACGGCTTCCACAACGACGTGATGTTCAACGCCTCGGGCCCGGCGTGGAACGGCCCGTCGCCCATCCCGGCCCGCCCCGATTCCGCGGGCCTCCCGCGTTCCGCCGCGGACCTCGTCCTGGTGTTGCCCTGGAACGATCTGGGGGCGCTGGAGCAGGCGTTTGCCCGGCACGGGGACGCCATCGCCGGAGTGATCTGCGAGCCGATCAACTACAACTCGGGCTGCATCCCGGCCGATCGCGAATACCTGGCCGCCCTCCGCGCGCTGACCGAGCGGCATGGCAGTGTGCTGATCTTTGACGAGGTCTTGTCCGCCTTCCGGACCGGGCCGAGCTGCGCGCAGGGCTACTACGGGATCGTGCCCGATCTCTGCGCGATTGCCAAAGGCATTGCGAACGGGGCGCCCATCGCGCTGGTCGCCGGCCGGCGCGACCTGATGAGCCTTTTGGCACCTCTCGGGCCGGTGGCCCACAGCGGCACCTATACCGACCACCTTTTCGGCATCCTCGCGGGCCTGGCCTGCCTCGGGGAGTTGATCAAGCCCGGCACCTACCCGCCGATGCTCGCCGTGGCGGACCGGCTGTACCGGGGGCTGAACGACGCCTTCGTGCGCCACGGGGTGCCCGGCCGCGTGCAGGGGCTGGGCATCCGCTTCGGCCTGTTTTTCGGCCTCGACAAAGAAGTCCGATGCTACCGGGATGCGGCCGCGCGCGACGTCGAGATGTGGCATCGGTTCGTCCGGGGTTGCGTCGAGCGGGGAGTCTATTTCCAGAGCATTGGCCACGCCATCGGCCACCACGGGATCTCGGGCGCTCACACCGCTGCCGACATCGAGTGGGCGCTGGAGCGGATGGACGACGTGATTCGGGGGCTGGCGGGCGGGCGGCGCTAGGGAGGCGGCGATGCGCTATGCGGTCGGGACGGTGAGCCTGGAATGCAACAGCTTCTCCCCGGAGCGGACGACGCTGGACTATTTCCGGCGCAACGGCTACCTGCTGTACGGGGAGGAGATCTGGGACGCCCATCGCGGGATGCGAAACGAGTTGGCCGGGTTCCTGGAGGTGTGCCGGCGCCGCGGGATCGAGGCGGTGCCCACGCTGGCGGCCTGGGCGGTGCCACACGGTCTCGTGGTGCCCGCGGCCTACGCGGAGCTGAAGGCGGAGCTTCTGGGACGGCTGCGCGCGGCCGAGCCGCTGGACGGCGTGTACCTGTCGCTGCATGGCTCCATGATCGTCGAGGGGTTGGACGACCCCGAGGGCGACCTGCTGGAGGCGGTGCGGGAGGCCATCGGCGATCGGCCGCTGGTCGCGACCCTGGATTTTCACGGTAACGTGACGGCGCGGATCGCCCGCGCGGCCGACATCCTGGTCGGTTACAACTCCTTCCCGCACACCAATCTCTTCGAAACGGGCCAGAAGGCGGCGGAACTGGCCTGGCGCCACCACGGCCGGACGCGGGATCTGCGCCGCGTGTTCGTGAAAATCCCGCTGGTGGCGCCCATGGAGCGCATGACGATCGTCGGCGACGAGCCGATGGTGCGCCTGATCCGAGAGCTGGAGGCGGCGGAGGACGGCGAGCGGATATTGGCGCTCTCCGCGTTCGGTGTGCAATGCTGGCTGGATATTCAGGAGATGGGCTGCAGTGTGCTCGGGGTGGCGAGGGTGGACGTGGTGGAGGGAGCGCGAGAGGTGGTGGCTCGGACCGCGCGAGCGTTCTGGGGGTTACGCGAGGTCTTCACGGACTTCCCATTCCATTCGCCGGAGGAGGCGATCCGCCTGGGGCTCGCGTCCGCTGCTCAGCCGATCGTGCTGAACGAGCCGGCGGACAACGTCGGGGCGGGCGCCACGGGGGACAGCACCTACCTGCTCGAGGCACTCCTCCGGCAGCGGGTGGTGGCGCCGACCTATTTGCCGATCGTGGACCCCGAGGCCGTGGGGGCGGCGGCAGCCGCCGGGGTGGGGGCGGAGATCGAGCTGCCGGTCGGCGGGAAGCTGAACCAGCGCTTCAGCCGGCCCGTGACCGTGCGGGGGCGCGTCCGGACGCTGTTCGACGGTCGGTACCGCTACGCGGGCCCCATGTTCCACGGCGTCGAAACGTCGATGGGCCGGACCGCCGTGCTGGAGGTGGGCGGGAGCCTCTTCCTCCAGTTGACGGAGCTTCCGGTGTGGACGATCGACCCCGAGCACTATCGCTGCGCGGGCCTGACGCCGGAGCGCGCGAAATTCCTGGTGGTGAAGTCCCAAGGATCCTTCAAGGCGGCGTATGAGGGGTTGGCCAAGCAGGTGTTCTACGTAGATACCCCTGGCATCAGCGGGAGCAACTTGCTGCGATTGCCCTTCCAGCGAATCGATCGGGAGACTCTCTATCCGTGGAACACCACGCGGCCATTCGAGCCTGAGCCACTCGTGTGTTGATGACGTGTCACCCGTCGGGATTTTCGGCTTGATGCCGAGGAAAGGAGTCGAGACCATGACATCGAGAGGGTTGGCGCGATGTGCGGTGATCGGTCTGATCGTCTTCGTGGCGGCCGCGCTCGGTACCCCGAGCGACGCCGCGTTGGTCCTGAAGGGCGGGCACACCGGGACGCCGAAGAACATGATGCACATTACGCTCGTGAAGTGGGCGGATCTCGTCAAGGAGCGCACGAAGGGTGCGGTGGTGATCGAAGTCTACCCGAGCGAACAGCTCGGTAACGAGCGGACCCTTCTGGAGAACGCGAATCTCGGGACGATCGACTGGTCGGTGGTGGGTGCGGGCGGCGCCGTGCGGTTCGCGCCGCCGTTCGGGATGTTCGAGAACGCGTACACCTTCCAGAGCCTTAAGCATTTCGAGAACGTGGCGTTCAACCGGGCCTACATGCAGCAGATGTCCGGATTGCTGGAGCAGAAATCGAATATGGTGTTCGGCGGCCTCCAGTGGCTGGGGGTGCGGAACGTGCTGGCCAGGAAACCGATCAAGGGGCCGGACGACGCCAAGGGGTTGAAGCTGCGGGTGCCTGACGTTCCGACCTTCCGCGTGGTCGCGCACGCCGTGGGCGCCATCGCCTCGCCTCTCCCCTTCGGGGAAACCTACATGGCCCTGAAGCAGGGGGTGGTGGATGCGGTGGAGGGGACCCCCGAGAACATGATCAACATGAAGTTCTTCGAGGCAGCGAAGCACTACAGCCTGACCAGCCACATGATCCAGGCGGCCGCCGTCTACCTCAACAAAACCTCCTTCAACAAGATGACGCAGGAGCAGCAAAAAATCGTGCTCGACAGTGGGTACGAGGCCTGGCGGTGGTTTTTCGATCAGAACGAGGCCGTGCAGAAAGACTTCCTGAAGAAGCTGGAAGAGGCGGGGGTCGCCATCGTGCGGCCGGCCTCCACGGAACCTTTCCGGCTCCGGGCCGTCGAGATGCTGAAGGAAAAATACATTCCCGAATGGGGGAAGGCCTGGGACGAGTTCTCGGCACTGGCGAAATAGCGGCGTCATCCGGTGGACACGCCGGGGTGGGGAGCGCGCTCCCCACCCCGGCAGGAGTCGAGGCCGATGCGGCAGTCTTGGTTCTCCAGAGTACAGGCGGGTCTGGGGGCCGTACTCTTGATCGTGATCGTCCTGTCCATACTGGCCAGCATCGTGGCTCGCGCCATCTTCAACGCGCCGTTCAGCTGGACGGTGGAGTTGACCTCGATCCTGGTCATCTGGTCGGTCTACGCGACGCTGGGCCTGAGTTACCCTGAACGCACGCAGCTCTCGATCAGCGTCCTCGCCGACCGCCTACCGCCGGGCGGCCGGCGCGCGCTGGATGTGCTCGCCGACGGCATCCTGACGGTGGTGCTGCTGGTCATGCTCGTGAGTTGCTGGACGGCCATGCGGATGAACTACGGGATGACGACCATGGCGCTGGACATCTCGGTGAGCCTGGCGTACTACCTCGCCGCCGGCGTCGGCGCCCTCTCGATGCTTGGTTACCTTGTGGGGAAGTACTGGCGCACACGACGGGGGGCGGCATGAGCGCAAGCCTGCTCGTCGTCCTCGTCCTCTCCGGGCTGCTCCTGATGATGAACGTCCCCATCTGGGCAGCGCTCATCTTCGCCTGCATTCCCTATTTCCTCCTCAACCAGGTCCCGCTCACCATTCTGCCGACGCAGATGAGCACCGGGACGATCACGTCGTTCCTGCTCCTCGCCTTTCCGCTGTTCACGCTCGCGGGCCGGTTGATGAACACGGGTGGGGTGACCCGGCGCATCTTCGATTTCGCCGAGGCGTTGATCGGTTGGATACCAGGCGGCCTCGGCCACGTCAACGTGATGGCCAGCATGATCTTTGCCGGGATGTCGGGGAGTGCGGTGGCGGACATCGGCGGCCTCGGTGTGGTGGAGATCAAGGGGATGCGGGAGAAGGGGTACGATGACGACTTCTCCGCCGCGATCACGATCGCGTCGTCCACCATCGGGCCGATCATTCCCCCCAGCGCGCCGCTGGTCCTCTATGCGGTCATGGCCAACGAATCCGTGGGGCGGCTGTTCTTGGGCGGAGTGGTGCCCGGTGTCCTCATGGGTGTTGCCCTGATGGTGATGGTCTATGTGTATTCCCGAAACAAGAACTACGCGGTGAGCCCGCGCCCGACGCTCGCCGGCCTGTGGGGCCACAGCAAGACCGTCCTTCTTCCACTCCTGAATCCCGTGATCATCCTCAGCGGAATGGTCGGGGGCGTTTTCACGCCGACGGAGGCCGCCGCGGTGGCCGTGGCCTACGCGCTCTGTCTTGGGAAGTTCGTTTATCGAGAGCTGACGTGGCGGACGATCTTCACGGACTGCAAGGAGACGGCGAAGTTCTGCAGCACGGTCTACGTTATCATCGGAGCGGCGCTGATCTTCTCCACCGTCCTGACCCGGGAGCGCATCGGAGACCTGCTGATCGACACGGTCCGCAGCTACGCCGTGGGCCCCACGGCGCTGGTGTTGGCCTTGGCGGGGCTCATCCTGCTCCTCGGCTGCTTCGTCGAGGTCACCGCCATGTTCTTCCTGGTCTTGCCGGTCGTGATGCCCGTCATCGAAGCCATGAACATCTCGAAGGTCTTCTTCGGCGTCGTCTTCACAATCACGGCGGTTCTTGGCATCCTGACGCCGCCGTTTGGCCTGGGCCTGTTCATGGTCACCGGCATGACCGGCATCGCGTTCGATCGCGTGGTCCGCGCCACGCTCCCGTTTCTGATCCCTCTGATCGTGACGATCGTGCTGCTGATCGTGTTCCCCAGCATCGTCACGTTCCTGCCGGACCTCCTCATGAAGTGAGACGCGGGTCCGGTTCCCCGGTCGTGTTGATCGACCAGACACCGCTCGCCGTGGCGATGGGTGGGGGGCGGTACCCGCCGGCGCGTCGTCGGAAGTGGTCCACATGTGTGGGTTCAACTATCAGGTTCCTTCCGGCCGTGCGCCTGGCCAAGCACCTCATTGCCGAGGGAAAGCTCGGCCGTGTCCTGCAGTTCCGGGCGCGATACCTCCAATCGTCGTTGGCCGACCCGGAGTTCCCGTTCCGGCGCGCCGACGAGGGAACGGCCTTGGCCGGATTTCGCCGCATCGAGGTGACCGACGCCGCGCACCCGTTCGTGGCCCAGTGGTGGCCGCGGCATCCGCTGGGATGGGACCAGACGTTTGTGCACGAGATCGGCTGTCTGCTGGACGCCATCGAAGGCCGGGGAACCGTCGCTCCGTACGGGGCCACCTTCGAGGATGGCTATCGCGCGGCCGTGATCTGCGACGCTATCGCTGCGTCAGCCGAGAAGGGGGTTTCCGTCGCCATTCGATACGCTGTGTGAGGACGTCCTTGCATGAGCCCAAAGTGGAGCAAACATGAATACGATGTACGTGGAAATCGCGCGTGGGGCGTTTCAGAGAACCATTGACGGGAAACCGGTCGATCTCTACACCCTGAGCAATAGTGGTGGTATGGTGGTGAAACTCACCAATCAGGGCGGGAAGATCGTCCAACTGCTGGTGCCGGATCGGAACGACCACTTGGGTGACGTCGTGCTCGGGTACGAGACCCTCGAGCGCTACCTGACCGGCCGGCAGACGTTTGGGGCGGTCATCGGCCGGTTCGCCAATCGCATTGCGAAGGGCCGGTTCACCCTGAATGGAACGCCCTACCAACTCCCCCTCAACAACGGGGCCAATCACCTCCACGGCGGGAAGGGCGTGCAATCGCAGATCATGGCCGGGGTGCAGATCGACGACCGGACCGTTCGATTTACGTACGACTTCCGGGATGAGGAGGAAGGGTATCCCGGCACCACCACGCTAACCGTCACGTATACGCTCAGCGAGGACCACGAACTCGGCCTGATTTACGAGGCGGTGACGGACAAGCCCACCATCGTCAATTTCACCAACCACACGTACTTCAACCTGGCAGGGGAGGGGTCGGGCGACATCCTGGACCACGACCTGCTGGTCAATGCCGACCGGTTCACCCCCTGCGATGCCACCCTGATCCCCACGGGCGAGATCCGGGAGGTCCAGGGGACGCCGCTGGATTTTCGCCGACCAAGCCGGATCGGCGCCCGCATCGATGCCGAGGATGCGCAATTGAAATTCGGGTCTGGCTACGATCACAACTACGTGCTCAATGCGTCCGGCCAGGGCCTGACCTTTGCCGCACGGCTCGCGGATCCGGTCTCCGGCCGGGTCCTGGAGGTGTATACCACCGAACCAGCCATGCAAGTGTATAGCGGGAATTTTTTGACTGGCGCAGGGAGCGACATCGGCAAAGGCGGCAAACCCTATCCCGTCCGGAGCGCCATCTGCTTGGAAACCCAGCACTTTCCAGATTCGCCAAACCACCCCCACTTTCCCTCGACGATCCTCAACCCCGGGCAACGGTTCCGGTCCGTCACAGTCTTCCGGTTCTCGCCCAAATTCCCGAGAACGCAGGAAGCGGAGAGCGACGCGACGAAGGCTCATCGCTCCGGAGGCGGCTGAATCGGTTCGATGAGGGGCTTGTGGAGCCGGACGCGCCGCGCCGCGATCGCCTCGTTGCGCAGGTCTGTTCTTGCTACCCCCGCCCTCAGGCCTCGCGCAGGACCCCCGGCCGGGCGGGACGACGCCCCGGGCCGCACTGCAGGGTTATTCCAGCAACCCGGGTGCGCGGCCACCTCTGCCGATCAGTAGGGCCCGGCGTGCTCGAATATCCGCCGGGGGTTCTCGACGAACATCTGCCGGATCTGGTCCGCCGTGACGCCGCGTGTTCGGAGCGCGGGCAGCACGTCGTCAAAGAGGTGCGTGTAGGACCATTTCGGCAGGAGCGCGCGGCAGGCGTCGGCGTCAAACAGGTCCAAAAAGCAGGACGCGTCGTGGGACAACACCATCCGGTCTGCGTATCCCTGCGCGCAGAGCTGCGCCACGGTGTTCACGCGGTCTTCAAAGGGCAGCATGACGTCGATCCCAAACCGGTCCATGCCAATGGTGGAGCCGTTGTCCATCAACTCCCGCAGGTAGGCGAGGTCGGTGCTGTCTCCCGCGTGCCCGATGATGACGCGCGTGAGGTCGACCCCTTCGGCCCGGAACACGCGTTGTTGGTCGCGGCCCCGGTAGGTCGGGGCGTGGGTGTGCGTGGTGATCGGTACGCCGGTCCGCCGATGCGCCTGCGCGACGGCGCGCAACACGCGCTCGACGCCGGGCGTGAGGCCGGCGACCTCGGTGGCGCACTTCAGGATGGCGGCCTTCACTCCCGTTCCGGCAATCCCCTCGGTGATGTCCCGCACGAACAGGTCGGCCATGCCGTCCGGCCCGCCGAAGAGGGTCCCGGGACCCCGGAAATGGAAGTACAGCGGGAGATCGTGGTACGTGTAGAGACCCGTGGCGACGACAATCTGTAGCGGGGTGTGCGCGGCGAGGCGCTGGATGCGCGCGACGTCCCGACCCAGGCCAAGGACGGTCACATCCACCAGAGTATCCACGCCCCGACGCTTCAGCACGTTGAGCTTCGCGACCGCATCCGCCAGGCGCTCGTCTTCGTTCCATTGGCCGGGATAGTTCTGTTGGACCTCTGGGCTGAGCACGAAGATATGCTCGTGCATCAAGGTCACGCCAAGTTGGGACGTCTCGAGCGGGCCGCGGACAGTGTCGATGCGCATGCGTTGTCCTCGTATGGTATGGCGTCGCGGTGGGCGCGGCACGCCGGTGTCTCTCCGGTTCTGGTGCCTTCATCCCTGCAGTGAGCACCCCTCGACCGGACGCCCTCGCCGAGCGCTGATGGACCCCTGGCCACCCACGGCGCCAGTCTCGACTCCACCATCGGGCGTGGCCAGCTTACCTGAGTGTGGCGGCGGAACGCAAACGCCTACCATGCCGATGTCCACCCGTTCCGAGGTGGCAGCGCCACCGCCCGGGGCATCGGAGACCCTGTTTCTCGGAGCGATTCAGAAGGCGCGACAGTTTCGAGTTGCGGTAGACTCGACGACGCGGTGGGATCCGACCGCCAAGAAGAAGCGGGACTCCCGCTGGAAGAACGCCTCCAAAAGATCACGCTGGAGGGAGGTCAGCCGGCTAGCAATCAAGGAGCCCCTCCTCCCGCCATCGCCGCAGGAGGAACTCCCAGAAGGGCCGGCGGCGCCCCAGATGCGGGGCCAAGTCCGTCCAGCGTCGGGCGATCTCTGCCGGCGTGGTGAACAGCCACACATCCGTGCATTCCGATTCTTGAGGATTGTACCCATCCGCGGATCGGCCGTCAAATGGTGGGCGAGATCGGGACAGCGCGGCGGGCGTTGCTGCGGGATTTGGGATCGGGTCTAGTCTCTTCGCCGTAGTCGTGGTAAATGAAGAGGGAGCAGCCAGACGGCGGGAGGGTGAGCAGGAGCAGTCCGAGCCGCAGATAGCTGCGCGCCACCCCTCCGCGCCATGCCACGCCTGCCGTCCAGTTTGGTGTATGTGCGGCCATGGTCGCGCCCTCCCCATGCTGGGTTCATCTGGCTACATCCAGTTCCCGCACCACCGCTTCCAATGGGCCGCCACCGGATAAGGCCCTCGTGTACGTCCAGCGGCCATCCAGGGGGCCCGTCATCAATAGGCCGTTCAACAGCTTCCAGGTCTGGGACCGGGACCAATTCATCGGCTTGAGTCAGCCGAAATCGTACTTCGAGTACCTCTGCGCTCCTGGGAGGCACCTCTTCATCGGCATCGCCGAGAACAAGGTGGAGGTGGCGGGGGACCTCGCTCCCGGAAAGAGCTACTACATCCTCACTGTCCGGCAATTTGGGTGGGCGAAAGAGGGCCTGGCCATGATCCCGGTGACCCGGGATCCGAGTGCTGGGACAAAGTTGACACGCTGAAGCAGTCGCTTGAGTTTCTCGTGCCGGTGGCGGAGCAAATCCAGACCTGGGATGCAGAAAAGAAGGCGGAGGCGGCCGGCGTAGTGGCCTTCTTCGAGAAGGACCCGGAACGGGAGAAGTACATAACCCGCCTGACGCCCGCGGATGGGAGGTAATTCCGCCCGGTGGTGGTTCTCACGCCTGGTTCTTCTGACCCGAGCGTCCGGGTCTCCTCAGCGTCGGTGGGCGCCAGTCGAACGCGGTGGGGTGGAACACCGTCGTCGGCCCTGTCATGGTCATCAGGATCAACTCCGATCTGGTGGAAGAGAACCGGCCCACCACCGACACGATGCAGCAACACCGCGCCCGGGTGGAGTCGGTGTGGCTGCACGGGGTAGGAGACCCCCGGCCACTGCTGGGGGTGTTCAATTGCTCACGGCCGCGACACTCCCAACTTGTCGTTCGGAGAATGAAAACACTGATGCCGACAGCGGACGTGCAGGAGATCTCAGGAGTGCGAAGCCGACCGTGACCACCCTGGTGCGGCTCGCGGTGTTTCGGTTGGGCGAAGTCGTGGCGTACTTCGAGGATCATGCCAATCACCTTGCAGCCCACGGCCAGGCCGACCCCGCTCGCGATGAGAAGAAGGAGATCCATACGCGGTTCCTCCCGCTTTCGGTCAAGCTGTGTTGCTGGAGTTTTGCGTCACCAGGCACTCCCCGTGTGGGTATGCACAGGCGTGTGGTATCGGCCGGTTGTCGCCGTCGTTTCGTCGGCAAATCACCGTGGCAACTACCCCGAGAAAAAAGCCAATCGCCGCGAAGATTCCACCGATGAATAGAAGGAATGTCATGCGGTTCTCCTTCGATGTGACCACCAGGACGATGCCAAAACGTCACGAATACTCGACACGGCTGTAGAAGGCACGAACCGTGCCTGATCCGTCAGACAATCACGACCCGTGTTCGCAAACGCCAAGCCCTCGCAAGTCGTAGCTTTTTGGCGCGGGTGTGTGAGTGCGTCGAAGGCGGGGCGGAGTGTGCTGGAAAAATGTTCCGCCCAATATGTTCCGTGCAGGGTCATTGGATGCGCCAGACATGTAGACCGGAGGTTCCACCCCTGGGGTTGATCCCGTTCCCGAGGAAGGGCGTGGCGCTGCTCCTCACGGCCGCCGCGTGACACCAGAAATACCACGAGCGCCGAGGGAGAACCCCGACGCTCCTGGGGCCTGCAACTGGAACGGCGTCAGCGGGACGCGCCCACCGTTGTCCGAAACAGCTCCGGCCGATCCCGGGACACGATGATGAGTCCGTGCGCCATTTCCACACCCCGACCCAATACAGCATCCGCCGCGCACACCGGGCGGCCCTCACCGCTGCGGCGGGTTCGCGTCGGGAGGCGGTGGCCATCCGGCGGGAAACAGGAATAGAGTCTGACGAGCGGGCCGGGATGTCAACGCCAATCTATCGGAGCCTCGTCCATCTGCCGCACACCGGGACCCACGACGGGTTCCACTCCCTTTACCGCTTGCTCTCGCGCCACAGCAGGATCGCCAGCCCGCCCGTGACGACACATGCCACCGCGCTTGCCCACAACGGAATGTGCACGCCGCCAGCCACCACCTCGATCTGGAGCACCAGACGAATGAGTTGGGCGAGAGCTACCAAGGTGAGGAAGAGCGTGGCGAGCCGTGCGATGGGCTTCATGGTTTTCTCCCGTCTGTCATCACGCCGCACGACGGATGCCAGTCTACTGCTTCGGATTCTGGTCGAAGTAGGCGTTGATGAACTGGTCCACAAGGTTGGCTAATGACTGGCGCGTGAAGTCTCCCGCTCTCGCTGAACTCACCAGTTCGACGATGTTGCGACTCCAGGTGGTCGCAGAGGTGAGGACGCACGGATCGCGCATCAGGCACACCGGCTGACGGAATTCCAGATCGCAGGAAACAGCATAGAGGGGGAGTACGTCGGATTTCACCGCGTTGATCAACACAAAGAGCCGTTCAGCACAAACCGGAGAGGACGAGTTGACGTCGATGCCAGCCCGCAAGAGTCGCAGTTTTACGTCAGCCTCAAATTGGATCTGGCTAAACCCATCGCTTTCCACCGACGTGTCGATCGGCGGCACCTGCACGTCAACCGTCCTGACACCCTTGAATGTAGCCGGATCCCACGGGCCACCCTGCTCGGCGAAACCATCGCCGGGGATCGCGGCCCGGAGGACGCTTGCCGCGGCCGATGCGATCCAGAGGCGCGGCGTGGATGAGTTGGGGCGAATCATTACGGCACCCTGCATGGATAGGTGAAGCTCTGTGGCGCGACACTACCACTCAGCCACGAATGCGTCAACGAGTGCGCCGGACGTCGCGCCCGCCGACTGATCCACCGCCGGGGCTGGGTAGAGGTGGGCGCGGTGCCGGGGTTGACCGGCCCGCGGGTGACGCGGCGTGGGACGCTGGAGGACGTCTGACGGATGTTCGGTTATTGCGGTGGGGTCTATTTGACGGGGGGGTTGAAGAACGAGTCCACCAGGGCGTCTTCCCGGGACTCGATCTCGTGCAGGCGGCTGGCGTCGTTCCGAACGGGCGCCGGCAGGTCGTCTGCCGCGAAGGTGTCCAGCACCTTCAAGGCGAGCAGGCCCAAACAGACCGCCACGGGCAGGCCAAAGATGCCACCGAACAAAACGTACTGCATGTCCCTGTCCTCCGGTCCTCCGTTGTGCGTTGTGTGAGCAGATGACGGCCGTAGCGTGACGAACGGATTCCAGTTGTCAACCGCAAACGTGTGGCCCGCAGGAGGAGCATGACGGACTCGCCCCGGGTTAATCCCGCTGCTGATGAAAGGCGCGGCCCTGCTTCTGCGTCGCAACCCGCTGGAGCGATGACCGATGCCGACCTATACCGACTGGCGACCCTCCAGGAACAAGCCGAATGTGCGCCCCTTTAGAGTGATGAACCGCCTTGTTTCTTACTGTTACCCGTTAATTCGGAACTGAAACCTCAAGTATGTCTCGCTCCTTGCAAACAATCCAAACCGACCCCACTGCCTCGCCACGTCATCATGTGGGTTCGCTGCGCGAGGTGTCCATCGTCATCACTGAGAAGACGGGGGACGCGAGGGCCGAGGCGCCGCACACGCCGCCGACCTGGTCGAGGCGATCCTCCGATCGAAGTCCATGTTGCGTGCGGTTATCGGGACCGGGAATGATGCAGACTACTGTTTGGGGTTCTGTTCGAGGAAGGCGCTGATGAACTTGTCTACGTTGTCGATCACGTGCGGCCGGATCTCACGAAGGCGGTCGCTGCCGAATGCCCCAAGCGCATCGACACCCCACGTCGCGGTCGAAGCCATGGGGATCGTGGAATCACGAACGAGGCTTACTTGTTGACGGAATTCTACCGTAATGGAGACAGCATAAGCGGGAGAGCCCGGGATTTTCCAGGTACCGACTCGCACGTAGAGGAAGTCTGGCGAGGAGGGAACGACCGTGATGCCCGATTGTCGGAGGCGTGACTCGACCTCGGTCCGGATTTGGGATCTTGTGAGGCCGTCCTGCGCCATGTCCGGACTAACGTCCTCGACCAGCACGGCCACGTGTTTGATCCCTTTGAGGGTCGTGCGTTCCCACGGATTGTCACCAGCCCGCGCTGGGATGGCCGGGAGGAGCAGGATCACGGCGACGACAATTCGACGCACGAAACGGTGGGAGAAGAAGCGCATGGCACCCTCCTGTATCGCGCCGGTGACAGACGGTCGCAGGGTAACACTGCACCGCGCCAGCGTCAACGGATGCGCCGGACATGAACGCGCCGACTGACGCGCCGCCGCGCTTACCGCGGGGATTCTCCGCGCGAGGTGGTGGCGCTGGCGGGTAAGGGTGGAGCGCACGAAGATCGCAGGACACAGGGCACGAGAGGATTGCGTGTGGGGGTGACACCCGGGGGCCGAGGGCGCGTGGAGCAGCAGTCGAGGTAGGCCCGCCTGCTAGTCCGCGCTGGCGGAGGCCTGGTCCGCGTCAGCGTGCGCGGACTTCTGGGCACGTCTCACCCGACGTTCGCCAGGGTCCGAGCGCACCAGCCCAGTACCAGGAGGAGGAGCGAGAGCGGGGTGACCCCGCAGAAGTCACGGGTCCCCTGCAGCAACTGGTGCCAGGCTGTGGGTGCGCTGATGTGAGGGAGGGAGGGCAGGATGCTCGAAAGCGTCGTGATCGCGAATTCCACGCGCTCTCCCTGGCCGAACCAGGTCAGGCCGTCCCGCGCCAGGATGAGGAACCCGACGAAGCAGATCGCGGTCCCGAACCAGTAGAGACACAGGCTGCCCGGCCGCCTGTGCGAAGGCGAGTGATGAGTCAAGGAAGAAAGGACGTTCATACTGCACCTCCGACACACATGGTGCGGGACGGATCCGGGGGGTGTCAATCGAAATCGTCAACGGTATTCGGCGGGTATCGTGGGCGCCGTCGCCCAAAGGTTAGCGCGCCTGCCAATGGTGCCGGAATCCCTCGCGGTAGGGCGCAATGGCCTCCTCGACAACATTTGTCAGCAGTTCGCCCGCAGCGGTGTGGAATGCGCGGAGGCGGCTCTCCAGGCTCGGGAGGAACGTGGCTGGGTGGTGTGGATCGAAGGATGCGAGATGGTCGCCCCCGGTGGCGACGAACCCGAAGGCAATCAGGCCGACACCGAGGCTCATCAGGCAGGCGAGAACGATGTATCGCATGGTGCCCCTCCCGTGATATGCGCGCGAGACTCACAACACAAGCCTGCCGAACGGAGTCCCGGTGTCAAGTGCAAATTCTCCCTGCGCCCCGCAAAGTCCCCTGGGGAGCCACCTGTCGTGACAGGTTTCTGAGCGACGAGGGTTGTACGTCCTATTGAAGCGGAACGATGTACTCGTACATTGTCCGGTTGCTAGTGTATAGTCTGGGTCTGAGCAGTGAATCGGCTCACGGTCAGGGCAGAGCGCAGAGCCACAGGCAGGAGCGCTCTGTGAAGGCGGGTGCGATGCAAAAAGTCTTAGGGGTCCCCCCTGAGCGACGACCGCGGGTTTCGCCGGGATGTGCTGGAGGCCGTATTGCCCGGATGAGGGAGCGCCTGTTTACCGTCGACGATCGCACCGTGTTCTGGGAACGCGTACTTGCGCTGCGCCAGGCCCACGAGAAACACGGTCGCGAGCGGCCCACCCGTCTCTATGCCCTCGCCATGCGGGAGATCGCGGAGACGATGTCCGTGGTGATCGGCGAGGACGACCTGATCGTCGGCGAGCCCCCGGAAATCCTGCTCTCCCCGGACGAGGAAGCCCTCTTCGTCACGCTGCATGACGAGTACTTCCAGCCGCGCTGGTTCCGCACCCGGGGCCACCTGACCCCGGCCTGGGAGGTGCTCCTGGAGCGCGGCCTGCTTGGCCTCGCGCGCGAGGCCGAGGAACGCGTCGCCGCCCTGACGTCCGATGCGGAGGACGCCGACCCGCGCCGCGAGTTCTGGGAGGCCATCGCCATCTGCTGCCGGGCGGTCGTCGCCCTCGCGGCGCGATACGCCGAGGCGGCCGCCCGGATGGCGGAGGCGACCGCCGATGCCGCCCGTCGGGCGGAACTGGCGCGCATGGCGGCCGTCTGCCGCCGGGTGCCCGGCCTGCCCGCGCGCTCGTTCCACGAGGCGGTGCAGTCGGTCTGGTTCCTCGACTTCGTTCTGCACGCCGTGTGTGGGGCGCGCGATTACTCGGTGGGTCGTCTCGATCAATACCTGCTCCCCTTCTATCGTCAGGACATCGCCGCCGGTGTGCTCACGCGCGAGGAGGCGCTGGAGCTCCTGCAGTGTATGTTTGTGAAGATGAATGCTTTCATCGGCATCCACGATCACTACACCACGCCGATGAAACGGTCTCCCTGCAAAGACAGCGTGCAGTACCTGGTGGTCGGCGGCCAGACGGACGCCGGGAGGGACGCCACCAACGAGCTGTCGGCCCTCTGCCTGGAGGCGATCGACGGCCTGCGGCTCAAGGAGCCGACCCTCACCGTTCGCTACCATGCCGGCATCGACCGCATGTTCTGGCACGCGGTCTGCGATGCGGTCCGTCGGGGGGCGAGCATCGGGATCTATCACGACGACGTCGTGATTGCGTCCCTGAGGAATCTGGGCATCCCCCTGGACGTTGCGCGTGGGTACGTGCACTACGGCTGTTGCAACCCACACCTGCCGGGCTGGGAGCCCCAGCTGCGGGAGTACCAGCACAGCCTCGTCAAGTCTCTCGAGCTGGCGCTGAACAATGGCCGCGATCCCTATCCGGTCAAACCGCTTCGCCTCGAGAACGAGCTGCGGGAGCACAGCCCCACCTACGCGATCGACGAGGTGTACGCGGGACCGGCGACGGGAGAGCCGGAGGAACTGCACACGTTCGCCGACCTCATGCGGGCGATGAAGGTGCAGATCGCAGACGACGTGGCGCGGGCGGTGGCCCTGAAACGGCGGTATTACACCGAGGACTATCTGGCCCATCGGCCGTTCTGTTTTGAGTCGGCCCTGGTACACGACTGCATGGCGCGGGGCCGGGACGCGAACCACGGCGGAGCGCGATACGTCCATCACAACAATTACGCCGGGGGGTTGGGCACCGTCGCGGATTCTCTGGTGGTGCTCAAGAAGGCGGTCTACGAGGAACGCTGGCTGACCCTCGACGAGCTCCGCGACGCGCTGGCCACCAACTTTGCGGGCAAGGAGATCCTGCGGCAGCGGCTGCTGCATCGGTATCCGAAGTTCGGCAACGACGATGACGAGGCCGACGCCATCGCCACGGAGATCGCCGAGTGCTTCTGCGGGGAGGTGCTGAAACATGCCGACCCGATCGTCGGCGCCTGCTGGCCGGGCATCTATACCTATCACCGCTTCAAATGGATCGGGCATATGGCCGGGGCGACGCCCGACGGACGCCTGGCCGGCACGCCGACGAGCGAGAACCAGGGGCCGGCGCCGGGGCGCGATCGGCTGGGGCCGACGGCGACGCTCCGTTCGCTGGCCAAATTGCCGCTTCATCTGACGCCGAGCGGCGGACAGACCCTGACGCTCCACCCCACGCTCTTCTCCGGACCCGAGGGGACGAAGCATCTGGGCGACCTGATCGAAACCTACTTCGGCCTCGGCGGCCAGCACCTGCAGATCAACATCGTCAACGCGGAGACGCTCCGCGCCGCACAGCGCGAGCCCGAAACGTATCGGGGACTCGTGGTTCGGGTCACCGGCTACAGCGCCTATTTCGTCACCCTCGACCGCCAGTCGCAGGACCTCCTGATCGCCGCCGCCTCGCGCTGACGGTTGCGTTTCCGCGCCATCGGGCTTGCGCTGTTCCCGGGATCGGCGGTAAAGTATCCACAAGCAGGGGCACTGGGGACCAGACGGGAGAGAAACGCAAGGCGCGTATCGCCACGCGGGCACGGCTGGCGCAACCGAGAAGCGCAACGGACGGTGCGGAGGGCACCCGGGACGCCACGTGGCGGGCGGGCGGAACAGGAGGTCGACCATGATGCGCTATGCGGTGTTGCTCGTGGGGGTCGCGATGGGCGTCACGTCCTGCGTGGCGGTGAACACGCCGGGCACGGGGGCGCCTCCGGAAGTGTTCATGCATCGGACGGCCAACTCGGAGCTGGTGCTGCTCTGGAATTGCCTCCAGCCGGCGTCCGGTGGGCTCCGGGTCGAGGGGGTGGCCCACAGCCCGTGGCAGGCGCAGCCGATCCGCTACCTGGAGTTGCAGCTGGTGGGCGTGGACGCGCAGAACCGGCAGACTGCCGAGGCCGCAGGGAAGGCCCGGGACGTCCAGATCTTCACCAACCAGCGGTCGCCCTTTCAACTCGATCTGCGAACCGTGGGGACCGAGGCCCGCGTCGATCTCTTTTACCAGTACCTCTTTAGCTACGAGTACGATACCGCCATGGTGGCGGGTCCCCCGATGGTCGGTCCGCGTCTGTACGCGCAAACGCGCACCAACATGGTGCGGGACGCCTGCTCTCCGACCCAGCATCTGGCGCGCTGAGCGCGACAGGTGGATCTAGGCGATACGGGCGCGCGCTCCTCGGCGGTGGCTCCACCGCTAGTCCTGGGGAACCACCCCCAGGTGCCACGCCAGGCGACGACGGGTTACGCGAGAATCGCGTAACCCGTTCTTGACCTTGGTGGTTCTGACGAGGACACCGTGAAACCGTATCCGCAGCGGATTACCAGAGTGTGTAGCCGCCGTCGATGATGAGGGCCGCGCCTGTCATGTAGCGCGAGGCGTCGCTCGCCAGGTACACGGCCAAGGGGCCGACGTCCTCCGGTTTGCCGAGGTCCCCCATCGGGATCTGGGCCTTGAATGTCTCGATGACCGCGGGGGCCTCCCTGACCCAGCGCAGATTCGCCTCGGTCAGGAATCCGCCCGGCAGGATGGCGTTGACGGTGATGCCAAGGGGGGCCCAATCGGCGGCGGTCGCGCGAGTGAACTGCAGGACGGCGGCTTTGGCCGTTTCGTAGTGGCGGCCGGCGATCCCGCGATTGGCCACGAGGGCGTTGATCGAAGCGATGTTGATTATCCGTCCGCCCTTCCCCCGGGTCACCATGGCCCCGCCGATCAGCTTCGTACACAGAAAGGTGCTCGTCAGATTCAGGTCCAGCATCTGACGCCACGTGTCCAGTGGCATGTCCTGCGTCGGGACATTGACGCGCCGCCCGCCAACGTTGTTGATCAGGATGTCGATCGGACCGAAGTCGTCAAGGGCGGTGCGGCAGATTCGCTCGCACTCAGTGGGGACGCCCGCATCCCCCTGGATAGTCCAGGCGTTCCGGCCCAGGGCGCGAATGTCAGCGGCGGTCTTCTCCAGGCTGGCGAGGTCGCGGCCGACCAGCACTACGTCGGCGCCCGCGTCGGCAATCGCGAGTGCCATCTCGCGGCCGAGCCCTCGACTCCCCCCGGTGACGAAGAGGCGCTTTCCGTCGAGACGAAAACGATCCAGGACTCCCATGACCATCTCCTTTCTGTGGATGAACGCTGCCGCCGATTCCTGCTGCACCGTCGCCCAAGATCCCGCCCCCGAGAACGACCCGTCGCGAGGGTCACGAGCCTCCCCAACCGAGGACCCATTTAAGCAAAAGCCGCCGGGAAATGTCTAGGAATATCCCGACGTGCGCGCAGGCCGAGCGTCGGAGCCCGGCTTCACGACGTCCGGTTCGGGGCCCGACCGCGTGGCGGGCCGGAGTGACGAGCTTTCTGGAAGCCTTGACATCGCCCCCCCACCCTGTGATAGCTTGACAAATATCCCGGTTCCGGTCCTGGGGAACGCCGCCCGCCCCGCGTGATCCGCTACTCCCGGGGGTGAGGATGCCGTTCCGGCGATTGCGCCGCCGAGCCTCGCCGCCCGGGCTTTCCACGTACCACGTTCCTATGGAACAGACAGTACGTTTCCTACCCCCTGTACATCGGCCGAGCAGTGCATCCGAGGGTCTGAGATGCCGGAGGGGAAGCGGTTTCGCGACCGGTGTCACGAGAGAGCCCACCGACGGAGAGACGCGTCAGTCTCGGTCCCGGCGGGGTTCGTGCCGCGGCGGTTGAGGTGAAGAAGAGGCGGATGGCGGATTCGGCGGGTCGATGCGGGCATTCCACCATCAAGGAAAAGGAGAGAGACATGACAGCGAGATGCGCACGACAGGGAGGCATGTGGGTCGTTCTGGTAGCGGTGATCTTCCTGGCTTGGGTTGTCATGCCCGCCCTGGCTGACGCGGGGCAGCCGGAGTATCGTTGGCGAGCTGGTAGCGCCTGGACGCAGAAGACCCGGAACGAATCTGTCCAGCTTTTTACCGAGCTGGTGAACAAGTACTCGAACGGCCGGATCCAGATCCGGTTCCAGCACAGCGGACTGCTGGGGACTCACGACGAGCTCTTCCACGCCGTGCGTGAGGGGAGCGTCGACATGACGGTGGTGTCCCCGTACGTGAACCTGGTGCCCGGCGGCATGCTGAACTGGATGCCCTGGACCGTCGGCACGTTTCAGGAAGCCCTGGTGGCCTACGCTCCCGGCACCGGCGTGATCTACAAGATCATGGATGACGCCTACGCGGAAGTCGGACACAAACCGATCTGGACCACGCACCAAGGGGCGTACGGCATCGGGAACCGAACCCGGCCGCTCAAGACCCCGGACGATTTCAGCAAGCTGAAGCTGCGGGTGTCCGGCTCGCTCGGATTCGTCCGGACCCTGGAGAACATGGGCAAGGGGTCGGGGATGACGCTGCAGACCCTGCCCTGGGCGGACATCTACAATGCCCTCCAGACGGGCGTCGTGGACGGCGCCTGGAGTCTCTGGCCTTCCCTCGTCGAGGAGCGGCATTACGAGGTCCTCAAGTACTACACGGATCTTGCTTGGGGTTGGGATGCCAACAGCATCACCATCACCCGCAAGACCTGGGACACGCTTCCCCAGGATCTCAAAGACGTGCTTTTGCGGGCCGGCAAGGAGGCCGAGGCCCGCGATATGAAGGAGATGCAGGCCGTCATAGAGGAGTACAAGAAGAAGCTGAGCAGCGCCGGCATTCAGATCTTCCAGCCGACGGTGGCCGAGCGGGACGTCTTCCGGAAGAAGGCCAACATGCCGGCGGTCTGGAAGGAGCTGGCGACGCCCTGGCTCGACAAGAAGTATCCCGGCCAGAACATGACCGAGAAGGTCATGGCCGAACTCGACAAGATTGCGGGCGCGAAGCGCTAAGCGCTACGCGCCTGGGCCGTCTGAGGTGCCCTTGCCGTCCGGACAGCCGGGCGGCAGGGGGGATCGCGTGGCCAGCGCGGATGCACAGCCCGTCGGGGTGGCTGGAGGCAATGGTGTCGCCGATGAACGGAGGGGTCCAAGCATGGAGCAGCGACAGGGGATCGGGAGCAGGGCCCTCGGCGCGATCAAGTCGGCTGAGACGGTGATCTGTGGGGTGGGGCTCATCATCACGACACTGCTCATCTTCGCCCAGGTGATCAATCGGTACATTCTGCACTTTGAGATCATGATACTCAACGACCTGGCCCTCTATATGTTTGTCTTTTTCATGCTGCTCGCGGCTGCCTACACCACCTGGAACGAGGGCCACGTGGCGGTGGACATGTTCCGCGAGTGGCTGGTCCAGGGGCGGCCGATCGCGGCAGCCGTCTACCGCGTCACCCTCCGGTTCCTCTCCATCTTCATTCTGTGCCTCCTGCTTCCGGTTGCCTACAAGTTCATGCAGCGCGCCATCGAGTATCCCGAATACGGGACGCTGGTGCGGTGGTTCAATACCAGCTGGCTCCAGATCCTCGTGTTCTGGTCCCTCCTGCTCGTGCTGCTGCATCTGTTGGTCATCGCGCGCCGGGATATCGGACAGCTCATCGAGGCGATTCGGACAGGGTCCCGAAAGGAGGAGCGATAGATGGAAGCCGGCCTCATCGTCGGGTTGTCGGTCTTCTTTCTCGGGATCCTGATCGGCCTACCGCTCTGCTGGGTCTTCCTGGGCAGCACCCTCACGACGATCGCGCTCATCAGTGGGTCCACCTCCTTCATGGCGGGGACGTTCTACCATGCCATCGACAACTATGTTCTGATGGCGATCGCGTTCTTCATCTTCGCCGGAAGCCTCCTGTCGGAATCCGGGATCGCCGACCGCATCGTCCGCCTCTCGTACGCGCTGGTGGGGCGCGTCCCGGGCGGCCTGGTGGACGTCGGGATCGTGGCCGCGGTGTTCATGGGCGCCCTGACAGGGTCGTCGCTGCCGGTCATCGGGGCGCTGATTCCGCTCCTCGTGCCCCGGCTCGAAAAGTATGGGTTCCAGCGGCATTACACGGCGGCAGTCCTCTGCTCGTCGAGCTTTCTCGGATATCTCATCCCGCCCAGTGTCCCGGGACTGCTGTATTGCCTGGTCGCGCAGCAGTCCGTCGCCGCCGTGTTCTTGTCCACCGTGATTCCCGGCCTGATCCTCGCCTTTGGCTACATCCTGGTGAACACCGTCATCTGCCACCGCTACATGCAGCCCGCGAAGGATGTCCCGGTCCTGCCCACCACGTTCGGGGAATCCATGACGGCAATCGGCACCTCGTTCTACAGCGCCATCCCGGCCCTGGGGTGCCCGTTCGTCGTCCTCGTGGGTATCTACGCCGGCATCTTCACGCCCAACGAGGCGGGGGCCGTCGCCGTCGTGTACACGGCCTTCGTCGGACTCTGGATCTATCGGGAAATGAACTTTGCCTCGATGTGGGGGGGCGTGAAAAGCTCGCTGGTGACCCTGGGGATGATCACGCTCCTCCTGGGGCTCGGGACGGTGTTCACCAGGCTTCTGATCCGGGAAGGCCTGGCCCAGGTCATGACAGACTTCGTCCTGGGTATCTCCCAGAACAAGTATGCCGTCCTGCTCATGATGAACATTCTCCTGCTCATCCTGGGGATGTTCATCGACGGGATTCCCATCCTGATCATCGCGGTGCCGCTGCTCGTCCCGATCGCCCAGCAACTCGGTGTGAACCTGGTTCATCTGGGGGCGGTCATCGTCTTCAACGTGGGCCTGGGTGTGGTCACACCTCCGTATGCGATCTCGATCTTCGTGGGCACACGCTTGGCGAATGTCCCCTATGGCATGCTGGTCCGGCCGATGCTGATCTACCTTTTCCTGGTGGGCATCCCTGCGCTCCTTCTCACCACGTACATCCCGTGGCTTTCCCTGTGGCTTCCGACCCTGGTCCTGGGGAAGCAAGTCGTCGGGGCGTGGTGAGCATCGGCTGAAGGAAGGCATCGCATCACACGAGAGGGAGGCGTATCGAGCCATGCGAGAGGTACTGTGGGAACGGCTGAAACGGACGGACATCGAGCAGGCCGCGAAGGCGGGCGCGGTGGCGATCATTCCGATCGCGTCTCTCGAACAGCATGCCAACCACTTGCCGGTGAACACCGATTCCAACATTGTATCCACCGTGGCCCGGCGCGCCGCGCAGGCAATGGAGTTCCCGGTGCTGGTCTTGCCGACCGTCTGGACCGGGTACTCGCCCCACCACATGCGGCATCCGGGGAGCGTGACGCTGACCTACCACACCTTCGTGGAGGTGCTGACCCAGGTTGCCAAGAGCGTGCACACGCACGGCTTCCGGAAGATCCTCCTGCTCAACGGCCACGGGGGTAACTCCGCGATCGTGGCCGGTATGCGGACGAAGCTGGCGGAGGAGGACGGCGTCGCCTCGGTGGTGGGTTGCGACTACTGGGACGCGCCCGGCATGCCGGACGCTATGCGGCGGCTCTGCCCGGTCGACCGCGGCTTCGTCGGCCATTCCGGCGAGTTCGAGACCTCGGTCCAGATGCATCTGCAGCCCGGGTTGGTGGACGCCCATCAGGCGGTGTGGGCACCGGGCGCCTTCGGCGATCCCTCCGCGGGCAGCGAAGAGAAGGGCAAGGCCCTGATCGAGGCGGCCGTCGAGGGGTTGGTCCGGCTGCTACAGAGCTATCACAACGGCGAACTGGAAGACCGGTTCGTCTGGCGAAAAGAGGCGCCGGTGCGGTGAGGAGGGCGGGATGCTGGACGTCCTGATCAGGAACGGGCGGATCGTTGACGGGTCGGGTAGCCCGTGGTTCAGAGCCGAGATCGGGATCCGGGGGGAGCGGATCGTCTCGGTTCGCCACGCGATCCGTGATGAGGCAGCGCGGGTGATCGACGCGGCGGGCCTGGTGGTTTCGCCCGGATTCATCGACATGCACACCCATTCCGACCTCCGGGTGTTCGCCCACCCGGAGGAGGACTCCAAGCTGCTCCAGGGCATCACGACCGCCCTCATCGGTCAGGACGGGCTCTCGGTGGCCCCCATCGACGACGCCAGCAAGCCGCCCATGATGCGGCGGGTGTCCGGGCTGCTCGGGACCTATCTGCCGGAGTGGGACTGGAACTCGCTGGCCGAGTTCCTGGCCCGCCTGGACAGCTTACCGCCCGCGACCAACACGCTGATGCTCATCCCGCACGGCCCCATCCGGACGGCGGTGCTGGGGTGGGAGAACCGGCCCGCCACCGCGGAGGAGGTGACCCGGATGGAAGCGATCCTGGCCCGGGCCTTCGAGGAGGGCGGGTTGGGGTTCTCGACGGGGTTGATCTACCCGCCGGGCATGTATGCGGACCGGACCGAGCTGGTGGCGCTGTGCCGCGTGGCCGCCGCCTACGGGGGCTTCTTCGTCGTCCACCTGCGCAACGAAGGGGATCACGTGCTGGAGTCGACCCGCGAGGTGGCGGAGATCTGCCTCGAGGCGGGCTGTCCGCTGCACGTCTCCCACCTCAAGGTGGCGGGGAAGGCGAACTGGGGCCAGGCGGGCACACTCCTCGGCCTCATCGACTCCTACCGGCAGCGGGGGGTGGAGATCACCTTCGACCAGTACCCCTACGTGGCGGGCAGCACGATGCTGGACGCCGTGATCCCTCCCCGATTCCATGCCGGGGGAACGGCCGGGCTGATCGCGCGGCTCCAGGATCCCGCGGTCCGCGAAGAGATCCGTCGGATCCAGGACCTGGTCACGCCCGAGCGCTGGGAGAACTGGGTCTCCCTCTGCAGCTGGGACGGGATCTGGGTCAACGCGGTTGCGACGGAGGCCAACCGGTCCGCTGAGGGGCGCTCCATCGCGGAGCTGGCGGCGGCCACCGGCAAACGGCCCATCGACGTGGTCTGCGACCTGTTGGTCGCCGAGGACGACGCCGTGACCATGACCGTCTTCTACGGCTGCGAAGAGGACGTGCAGGCCATCATGCGGCACGAATGCATGACAATCTGCTCGGACGGGATCGTGGGGGGCAAACCCCACCCGCGCGTCTATAACACCTGCGCGCGATTTCTGGGGAAGTACGTCCGGGAGGACCGCGTGATATCGCTCCCCCAGGCCATTCGGCGCATGACCTCCTTTCCCGCCCAGCGCCTTGGACTTCAGGACCGGGGGCTCCTCCGGGAGGGGATGGTCGCGGATATCACCGTCTTCGATCCGACGACCATCATCGATACGGGGACGTACGCGGAGCCGAACCAGCACCCGATCGGCATCTCCCACGTCCTGGTTGCCGGTCGGGTCGCCGTGGATACGGGAAGACTGACGGACATCCGGGCCGGGCGAGTGCTGCGCCGGCAGTAGCCTCCGAGGGCTCCGGCCGGAGAGCCGTTGAGAGACAGGAGTCCGGATCGGTTTCCCGCGAGGACCAGCGGGTCCACTGTGGGGGTGATCGATCCCCGTTGTCCCGTTGACGAATACAACAAGTAATCTGTAATCCAGGACGCAACGTGGCCACGTACACCAAGTTGTGCTCGCGTGGCCGTTGCCATGCCCCCGCAAGCCCGCGTGTGTCGCGGGACGTGGGTGAGGTGTGGCAGGACGCTGTTCCGAACCGGAGACCGGCGCACCGACGCGCTCAAGGAGAGGCCGATGGTCCATGATGAAGCGGCCCGTGTCGCCTTCTGGGTCGAGTACATGGAGCAGAGTTACGCGTTGGCCGAGGCAATCATGCGTCACCCGCTCCAAGAAAGCCGCGAGGGTTTTGCCTCCATCCCGGCTGCGGCCGAGGAGGCCGGCGTGGACCTGCGCTTCTCGACCACGCGGCTGGCCGGACAGTTCGAGCGTCTCTTCTTCATCCGCGAGAGCCTGATTCCCGATTTGATGGCCATCGCCCGCGACATGAACGCGCGCGGCTGGGTCCTGAAGATCGAGGACGGCTACCGCACCCGACAGATGCAGACGGCCCTGGGACGTGCGCCGGCCGTCTTCGACCGGATCGTGCAGGCTTGCATCCGGGAGTGCGGCGGCGGACGCCCGCCGGTGGAGTTGGTGTTTCGCCGGGCGATGTGCCTGGTCGCCAACGTGCCTCTCACCGGGACCCACCTGGCCGGCGCTGCGGTGGACATCTCAGTGCTCCGGCGCGATGACGGGTCGGAGGTATGGCGCGGCAAACCATACCTCGAGATGAGCGAGTACACCCCGATGGATTCCCCGTTCGTCAACGCCGAGGAGCGACAGAATCGGCAGGAGATCACCCGCTCGATGGAGCGGCACGGCTTCCTGCACTATCCCGGTGAGTTCTGGCACTACAACAAAGGGGACTCGCTCTACCAAATCCAGGCCCGCACGGGCCAGCCCGGGCGGTTCGGACCGGTGAACTGGGATCGGGCGACCAATGCGGTGACGCCGTTTGAGGATCCGCGAGCCCTGTTGACCCCCCTCGACGTACTGGAGTCGCTGATCCAGCAAGCGATGCAGCGCCTGGCCGGAAAAAAAGGTGACGCTGGGAATGATTGAAGAATACAGGTACCGGACGGCGTGCTGCGGATACTCCGGAACTCGCCGGCGAAAGCCAGAAGTTTCTTTCACTTCGGTTGACCTCGGGGACGAGAAAGCCGACGACAACAATCTACTGAGAGGGTTCGAGATGACGACGCGACACCTGCTGATTGCAGCATTGCTTTTCTGTACCGTCGCCGGCCCGTGGGCTGCGCGATCGGCGCTTGCCCAGGACAACATTGAGCGGAGCTGCAATGCGGGGTACGCGATCTACATGAATGACGTGCAGGACGGGGCTGGCAGGCACTTGGCTCGCATCGATCAGGGGCCCGGCCCCGGCCACTCCATCTACGATTTCTCGGCGCGGCGGGGGTGCGGTCGCACCGTGCCCAACCGCTGCCGCCAGCGGGCAAGCGAGGCCGCGATGCAGTGCATGGTGGCCCACGCCAAAGCCCCGGCGTCCACGCCTGCCGCCTGCACCTCGGAGGGGGTTCAGAATTACCGCCTCACCAATCTGGAGAAGCCGATCCAGGCCGTGGTCTGCCCCCATGTGAAGGAATACCTTGGGGCCAGATTTTCGAGCCTGCCGGATCGCTACGTCATCAGCACGACCGTGAAGGGGTTTGTGGACGGCGACGACGGCTGCGGCGGTGGAGACAGTAAGTATGTGTCACAAAGTATCGTTACACTCAAGATTCCCTGCACGAAGGGGCAGTGACAAAGGTTTTCCGAGGCTCCAGGTAGCGGCATCCTTTGCCGTGATTGGCTTCAGCGGCCGGGCGATAGCGTAGGTGGGCAGCGTCGTTTTCAGAAATAGGCGAGCGTTGGGTGAAGATCCACATCGAGCGGAAATCGGTCGCTGCGGAGATCGCGCTCCCGACCACGGATGTGGCCGCGGCGCCGGCGTCTGCGTGGGTGCGCGGTCCGGCGTGGGACGGGGTGTGGATGCTCAGCGCGCTCTGGCTCGCACCGCTCGCCCTATGGCTCGCCCACGGGTATGCCGACCCGGCGTCGAGCCCGCTGGATCTGCTCTATTTCGGTCTGACCGCGCTCTTCTGGATCGGCCATCGGTTGGGCAGCACATGGCTCGCGTACGGCACAGAGGCGTACCGGCCGCTCCTGCGTGCGCAGCCGGTGCGGTTCGTCGTGCTTCCGCTGCTGGTGACGGCCGGGTGTTTTGGTGTTTTTCTGCCGTCCGACACGGCGTTCCCGTGGACGCGTACGGAGCGCCTCGTGGCGCTCGCGATCCTCGACTATGCTCTGGTGACGTACCACTTCGCCGCGCAGCATTTCGGTGCGCTCTCCCTCTACCGCACGCGGGTCGGACGCGGGGGCCCAGGGTACGCGAGACGCCTGGATCGGCTTTTCGCGCTGGGCGTCGGCGGTGCGCTCGTCTTCCTGGCAGACATCCTCGCCGGCGCCGTCGCCTACCAGAACCTTTGGGTTGACCGCTGGCTCGTTCCCGCCTGGCTTGCGTCGGCACAAGACGGGATCCGCCAAGGTGCCACGCTGGCCCTGCTTGCCGTGACGGCCGTCATGCTCTTCGCGGAGGCGCGCGCGCCGCGACGATCGCTGCCGCGCGTGCTGTACATCCTGGGAATCGCGGCCATGGTCGCCATCGCGCTCCGCCCGCGGAGCCTGTTTCTCTTCCTGGTGATCTGGAATTCACAGCACTGGATCCTTGCAACGGGTCTCGGATCCCAGACGCCGCGCGGGGAACCCGCTCCCGGACGCGGGGTCGTGCGCCGCGTCCGGCACGTGCTGAACACGCGGCCCTGGGCAGTCGTGCTTCTCCTCATGGTTACGTCGGTCCTCCTGCTGCCTCTCTTCGAGGTCGAAGCGAACTGGGACCGGGAGGAGGGCATCAACTACGGCGACCGGATCTTCGGCGCTGTTGCGATGGGGTTGCGTACATCCTCCTGGGTTCCCGCCCTCGTGGCCCTCGGCTTTTCGACGGCTTTCCTCCACTACCTCCTCGACCGGGCCGTCTACCGAATGTCCGACCCCCAAGTCCGCTCGGCAGCGCGCGGGCTCCTCGCTCCACCCCAAATAGAGAGCCGGACACCCTGACGCCGTATCCCCGGGGTGCGGAACTGGGACGCCCCGTACTGCAGGCCCAAATTCCGCGCGCGCCGAGGAACGAGGATTAACCCACGACGACGCATCACCCAAGACGGAGGAAAGGGATGGTCATGAGAGTGTTGGATCTCTCGTATTCCTCGCCTGAATTTGATGTGGGATATGAGATTCTTGCCCAAGAGATTCCGGCCGAGTTTCTGGAAGAGCGGAGCTTTCTCAGAAACCGCTTGCGTGTTCGAGATGAAGGCCCACGGACCGGCAAGGAGAGACTCCTGGTTCAAGATGGATATACCTCACACCTGCTGGCGGCGTTGCTGGATGGGGATGTCGTTGGCGTGATATACGGCCACCTCATTTCGCCAATCAGCCCCGAGAATCGGGGCGTGGGTGTCGTCAGTTACCTCGCCGTACACGCGGCCCAACGGCGAAAAGGCATCGGTGCTTTCCTTGTGGCTGCGCTTCGCGAGCGCATCGAGCGCGATGCTATTGCGATGACCGGGAAGCCGGCCGTCGGCATGCTCTACGAAATCGAAGAACATGGAAGGGAAGAGGTCAAGGCGTACTTGCGAGCGCGGGGCGGCTGGCCGCTTGACGTCATCTACTTCCAGCCCGCCCTTCGGCGGAATGCGCTCCCAGAGCAAATGCAGTTGTGGTTACACCCGTTCGATCGACCACCACTGTCTGCGGAGCAGGCCAGAAGCGTGAGCTATCCGGCGGACGTCGTCGTCTCCATGGTGACGAAGCTCCTCACGATGGAATATGTGGGACAGGACCTTGACGGGTTTGACCTTCGCAGTATGGCCTATACAGAATTCCTGAAGTCCGTCGGCACGCGAAGAAGGATTGGGTTCGCCTGCTGAAGCGACCGCAACAGCCATCGCACGCGTCAGCGGTCCAGCGGGAAGGCCGGGATCGGCCAACGGAGGGGCGGAAGGGCATCCGTCAAGACGTGGCGGCGGACGGCGGCATCACACACGGCATACCCCCAGTTGATCAGTTCGCCCTGTTCTTCCTCCGAGAAGGGGTTGAGGCGTGTCCGGATCGCAGCAAGAGCATGTGTCTTGCCCGGCGGGACGGGCATGGCGCTCCCGAGACCGTAGGCCCCGATCTCGGTGCGAATTCCCCAATAGGCCCCTTTGCGAACCTGGCTTCGCAGGTCGGCGAGAAGGGCCTGTTTACGGAGGTCTCGCGCCTGGTTGGCCGTGACGTTCATGGCGCGTCTCGTCTGCCGCAGCCAGGAGGCCCCCGGCCGGGGGTCGGCCTGAAGCTGCGCGCCGGCATCGCTCACCAGGATCGTGTCGTAGCGGTTCCAGACCGTCTGGAGGCCGAGGTTGTCGTACACCCCTCCATCCGTGAGCACCACGCGTCTCCGGTAGGCTTCGACGCCATAGAGATCGGCGCCGTCCCAGGGTAGGAACTGCGCCGGATCAAGGTGGAGGATCACGGGCGACAGGAAGGGGGGAAAGGCCGCCGAGGCCGTCAGCACCAGGGAGAGCGGGAAATCCGGATGTGGAATGAGGCCAATGCGGGGATCGCCGGCGTAGGGTTTGGAGAACCGAAAGGACATCCCGGTGGCGAAATTCGTCGCGTTGAACACAAACCGAGGCCGATCGGGAAGCGATTGCAGGGTCGCCCCACCCACCAGATGGTCCCGGTAGACAGGCTCCAAGACGTCGCTCACCCTCTTCCAGGGTCGAAAGGCTCCCCCCCGGATCGCCGGCCCGTCGAGATTCAGCGAACAGAATTTCCGAAGGGGCGCGACCACTGCACTTTCGAAATTCCGGACAACCCCGTCGGCCCATTGGAGGCGACGCCAGTTGGCGACCAGGCATCCGGCTGTGATGGATCCGCCGGAGACGCTTGACACGCGATCCAGCTTCGCCAAGAGACCGAGTTCGTTGAGCCGCCAGATGCTCCCCAGGTGGAAGAGCGTGGCCCGGAATCCGCCGCCGGAGAGTGCGAGACCGATTCCAGGTTCCACCCCCTCGCTGGTAAATGGCATCGCCCTCCTCCTCCCCATCCTCCACCCCGACCAGGGGCATCGGAGTGGCCTCAGAGTGTTTCGGGGCGTGCAAGCTCGTCGGAGTGGGGGTCGCGGAAACGGGCAGACGCAGCCAGCCGTGGCCCGTTTGCCCTCCGACGGGACGCTACCACCGGGGAACCCTCTGGGTCAAGCTGGAGGTCTACGAGGACGTGTTGACAGGAGGTGGCGCGGGGTGCCGCACCCGCACAGAGGAACAAGGGACCTCGGGTGTTGGGATGCATCCGTCGGTCGCCATCAATCTTGACAGTGATACGGGTTCGGCGTACGTTCGTCATGGATAGAACCCCGCCTGATCCGGTGTCCCGAATTCCGTGGACACCATGCGCATCTCGTCGAAAAAGCGGTTACCGGACACCCGTTGGGAGCTGCCGGAAGGCACCGGGCACCGTCTTCTGAAAGGACGTGCATCGTGAGCCAAGAGCAAGAGTTTCAGTTGGAATGCGAGGCAGCCTTCAATCTGCTGATGCGCCGCTATGGCGATCGAGTCACCCCCGACATGGTGGACGGCCTGCGGGGCTCGGTGGAGGCGGTGGTGAAGACGGTCGCCGCGGTGAGGTCGGTGACGCTCGCAAACGGCGACGCCCCCCTCTTCGGCTTCGCGCCAGTCCGGAAGGACGGGTAACCCGATGGCCCATCCCGTCTTCCTGTCCGTTCGCACATTGGGCGAATTGCTCCGCAGCCGTCAGGTGTCGCCCGTCGAGCTGGCGACGACGTTTCTCGACCGGCTCGACGCCTTGGGGCCGACCTACAACGCCGTGGTCACCCTGACGCGCGATCTGGCGCTCAGGCAGGCCAGGCAGGCGGAAACAGAGATCCGCGCGGGCCGATATCGGGGCCCGCTGCACGGCATCCCCTACGGCGCCAAGGACCTGCTGGCCACCGGCGGCGGCATCCCCACCACCTGGGGGGCCGCGCCCTTTCGGGGACGGCAGTTCGACGAGGATGCGGCGGTCATTCGCAGGCTGCGCGAGGCGGGGGCGGTCCTCGCCGCCAAGCTCGCCATGGTCGAATTGGCCGGCGGGATGGGCTATCGGCAGCCGGACGCGTCGTTCACCGGTCCGGGCGTCAACCCCTGGGATACGACGCGGTGGAGCGGAGGCTCCTCGAGCGGATCCGCGGCCGCCGTGGGTGCGGGTTTGGTGCCCTTCGCCATCGGGTCAGAAACCTGGGGCTCGATCCTGGGGCCCGCGAATCACTGCGGCGTGACCGGGCTGCGGCCGACGTTCGGCCGCGTCAGCCGACACGGGGCGATGGTCTTGTCGTGGTCGTTGGATAAGCTCGGTCCCCTCTGCCTGACGCCCGACGACTGCGGCCTGGTCCTGGAAGCCATCGCCGGCCCCGACGCGGCAGATCCCTCGACGACCGACCAACCCTTCCGGTACGCGCCCGGGCCGCCGCCGAGACGATTGCGGCTGGGCGTGATCGCCGGCGTCATGGACGGGACCGAAGCGGCCACCCGCACGAATTTCGAGGCAGCACTGCAGACGTTGGCCGACGTGGCCACCATCGAGGAGGTCACGATCCCCGCACTGCCCTACGAGGAGATCACCCGGACGATCCTCTTCGGGGAAATGGGGAGCGCCTTCGAGGATCTCATCGAGACCGGCCAGATCGCCGGCCTCACGGCGCCCGAGGATCGCTACACGCCCTATTCGCGCGTCGCCGTTCTGGCCAAGGATTATATCCGAGCGCTCCGGCTGCGCGGCGTGATCGCCACGGAGATGGACCGCGTGATGCGGGGATTTGATGCGCTGCTGGGGCCATCGCGGCCCTTTCCCTCCACGAAACTGGGTGAGGAGTTTCCCAGCGCCATCCGGGGCGTCGGCAAAGACCTCATGGGCGCGATTGGCAATGTCGCCGGACTTCCCGCCATCTCCGTGCCCGACGGTTTCACCGAGACCGGGGTGCCCACGGGGATCCAGTTCATGGGGCGACCGTACGACGAGAACGGCATCATCGCTGCGGCGAGCACCTACCAGACGCTGACGGATTGGCACCTCCGGCATCCCCCCGGCACGCTGCCGTGAGTTGCGAACGCCAATAGGCGCCGAGGAAACCTGCGCTTGGGGAACGAGGGCGGGGGATCGACTTGACCTTCCGCGCCACGACTGGTAGCGTCCAGAGCCGCGTTGTCTCCCGAGCGCGACGGACAATGGTGGGCGAGGAGAGGAGGAGTCGAATGGAGTATCGGAAGGTGGGTCGAACCGGGCTGAAGGTGTCGGCGTTTTGTCTCGGCACGATGACGTTCGGCAAGCAGGTGGACGAGGGGGCATCCCAGCGGATCATCCAGCGAGCGATCGAGAGCGGCGTCACCTTCATCGACGTCGCGGACATCTATGCCAACGGCGTGACCGAGGAGTTCGTCGGGAAAGCGATCAAGGGGCAGCGCGACTCGCTCGTCCTCGCCTCCAAGGGGGGGCACCTGCGCCGCTGGGGCGCCAAGTACGGAGCGCAAACCATCGGCGGACCGCTCGACCTGGCCCGCCCACAGCCGTTCCCGCCCGCGGCCGCGGGTGACCAGGTGGGTCCCAACGACACGGGGCTCTCCCGGAAACATCTCCTGCAGGCCGTCGAGGGGAGCCTGAAACGCCTCGGGACGGACTACCTCGACATCTACTACGCCCACATGCCGGATTACGACACGCCGCTCGACGAGACCCTCCGGGCGATGGACGACCTCGTCCGGCAGGGGAAGGTGCGGTATCTGGGGTGCTCCAACTTCCGGGCCTTCCAGGTCAGCAAGGCGCTCTGGCTGAGCGACCTGCACAACGTGGCGCGCTGGGATATCGTCCAACCGCCGTTCAACCTCCTGGCGCGGGACATCGAGTACGAGCTCTTGCCGCTCTGTCTCGAGGAAGGTGTCGGTGTGGCGGCCTTCAGCCCGATGGCGGCCGGTTTGCTGTCGGGAAAGTATGAGGCCGGGAAGCCGGCGCCGGCGGGGCAGCGGTTCGGTCTCGGTGCCAAGGGGTTCCGATACAACGAGAAGTACTGGACGGACCTGGACTTTGCCGCGGTGGCACGGCTCAAGACGATCGCCGCCGATCACGGCACGAGCCTGGATCAGTTCTCCCTTGCCTGGGTGCTGAACAAGCCCGGCATCACAGCGATCGTCTGCGGCGCCACCGCCGTCGAGCAGATCGACCGGAACGTGGCCGCGGTTGGCGTGCAACTCTCTCCGGATGCGATCGCGGCGTGCGACGAGGTCTGGCACATGCTCCATCCGCCCCGGCTCTTCTACGGACGGTAAAAATAGGGCACCGGATATCAGGGGCGATCGAGAACGCGAATCTGCGGTCGCGGGAATCCCGGGGGAGTGCGACCGGCAACCCGGAGGGGAGAAACGAATGACAGCGACGTCGCCGTTCCAGATCACCGCGGTCAACCAGGTCTGCTTCGTCGTCAAGGACATTGACAAGGCGATGGCGGCCTATGCGCGGGTTGGGGTCAAACCCTGGCGTGTCTACACCTACGGCGCGCCGCTCGTCAAGAACATCACCTACCGAGGCAGGCCGGGAAACTGGCGCTTTCGGATCGCGCTGGCCAATGTCGGCGGCTTCGGCCTCGAACTCATCCAGCCCCTCTCCGGCGAGAGCATCTACTCCGAGTTCCTGGAGAAACATGGCGAGGGGGGCATCCAGCACCTGGGCATCGTCGTCGAGAATCTGGACCGTGTGGTGGAGGAGGCCCAGCGCTCTGGCTACGAGGTGGTCCAGAGCGGCCAGGGGCACGGCGTGCGCGGGGACGGCAAGTTCGCGTACCTGAGCACCGAGGATGACCTGCTCACGGTCTTCGAGTTGATCGAGCTTGTCGCGGAGCGGTACCCCCCGGAGCGCGTCTACCCGGAGCCGGCCGCGTAGCCAGGCCGATTATCCTCTAAGCCGTTGTCAAAGAATAAATTGAGCGGAGACATTCCGAAACGGCATAAGGAGCCGTAACGAAATAGAAAGAGATGTATAGGCTATTTCGTAACGGCTCCTAAGGTAATGCGACGTCCCATTCATCGTTCCCCGAAAGGAGATCTTCTCCATGCGACCCAACAAGTTCCGTGAACTGCTCCGCGCCGGGAAGCCGACGCTGGGGACCCGCGTGATGAGCCCCTGGCCCACGGTGATCGAGGTCTTGGGCCAGGCGAGACAGTACGACTATGTCGAGTTTCTCGCCGAGTACTCCCCCTCCGACCTCCACGATCTGGACAATCTGTGCCGCGCGGCCGAGCTTGCCGATGTGACGCCCGTCATCAAGATCGACCAGGCCGGCAGCGACTACATGGCGCAGCGGGCCATCGGCGCGGGCTTCCAGGGCGTCATGTTCACCGACTGCCGGTCGGCCGAGGAGGCCCGGCACTGCGTCCGGATCGTCCGTCCGGAGACCCCGCAAGACGGCGGCTTGTTCGGCGCGGCCCCGCGGCGGTTCACCCCCCGGTCTCAGGTCGGAGGCGCCGAGTACCTCCAGGCCCTTCGCGATGTGGTGGTGATCCTGATGATCGAGAAGCGGGAAGCGGTCGAGCACCTGGAGGAGATCCTGACCGTTCCGGGGATCGACATGATTCAGTGGGGACCCGGCGACTACACCGTGAGCATCGGCAAACCGGGGGCCCGGTTCGATCCCGAGACCAAGGCCGTGGAGCGGAAGGTGATCGAGGCCGCCCTCCGCAGGGGCATCCCGGCGCGCGCCGAGATCGCCGCGCCCGAGGACGCCAAGTACTACCTCGACCTCGGCGTCCGGCACTTCAACCTGAACGTGGACTTGTGGATCCTGCTCCAATGGTGGACGGCCAACGGCAAGACACTGCGGGACGCGCTGCCCAAATAATTGCGCCGACCTGGCCGCGCCTTGTGCGAGCGGACACGCCGCCAACGCAGTGCGAAACGGTGCCTGTACTTCGAGAGGAGGAGGTATGAAAGTCAGCTGCATACCGGTCTCGTTCTTTCGGGACATCATCGACGGAACCATGAGCATCGCGGATTGGGCTCGGATGGCGCACGGGGTCGGATTGGATGCCGTCGATCTGAGCACCCTGTTCCTGCCCGACCGGTCGCGGGAGGCGGTGGCGGGGGTGCGAAACGCCATCGAGGCCGCGGGGATGCGAGTCGCCATGGTGACCAGCTATCCGGATTTCACGCATCCGGATGCGGCGCAGCGCGCCCGGGAGCTGGCCCTCGCCGAGGAGATGGTGGATGTCGCGGCGCGGTTGGGGGCGGAGCTGATCCGGGTGACGGCCGGCCAGGCGCACCCCGAAACCGGGCGCGATGCCGGGATACGGTGGGCCACGGAGGGGCTCACCGCGCTGGCGGACCGCACGCGGCATTCCGGCGTCCGGTTGGTGTACGAGAACCACGGCAAACCGGGCGCCTGGACCTACACCGACTTCTCCCAGCCCCCGGATATCTTCCTGGCCATCGTGCGCGCCACGGCGCCCGTCGGGCTGGGTATCAACTTCGATACGGCGAATGCGACCGCCTTCAGCGACGATCCGCTGGGCCTTCTGGAGCAGTGCCTCGACCGGGTGGTCAGCATCCATGCGGCGGACACGGCGGTGCAGGGCGAACTGAAGCCGGTGCTGCTCGGGACGGGCGTGACCCCTTTCACTCCGATCTTCCGGCGGCTCGTCCGGGCGGGGTGGGACGGTTGGATGTGTATCGAGGAGGCCTCATTCCAGGGGCGAGTGGGCCTCGAATCGGCGGTCCGGTTCGTTCGGCAGTCCTGGGAGCGAAGCCAGCGGGAGGCCCGGGAGTAGCCGGCGGTCACACATCAAGGAGTTCCAGTATGGCGAGAATCCTCACGGTCGGAGCGGCGCAGCTCGGCCCGGTGCCGCGTACGGACAGCCGCCGACAGGTAGTCGAGCGCTTGATCGGTCTTCTGCGGCAGGCGCACGCCCGGGGTTGTCGACTGGTGGTCTTTCCCGAGGCCGCGCTCACGCCATTCTTCCCGCACTGGTACATGGACGACGCCGCGGAGATCAACGCCTTCTGCGAGCGCGAAATGCCGGGACCGGACACCCGGCCCCTGTTCGAGGAGGCTCGGCGCCTCGCGATGGGGTTTTGCCTCGGATACTGCGAACTGACAGAGACGGATGGACGGCTCCGGCGCTTCAACAGCTCCATCTTGGTGAGCGAGCGAGGGGAGATCATCGGGAAGTACCGGAAGATCCACCTCCCCGGTCATGCGGACTATCGCCCCGGCCAGAAGTATCAGAACCTGGAGAAGTATTATTTCGACGTGGGCGATTTGGGCTTCCCGGTCTGGCGCGCCTTCGGGGGAGTCCTCGGAATGTGCATCTGCTACGACCGTCGGTGGCCGGAAAGCTACCGCGTCCTGGGGCTTCAGGGGGTGGAGATGGTCCTCCTGGGATACAACACTCCTCTGGAGGGCGTCTCGGGGCCCGTCGAGCCGGCCCACCTCCCCATGTTCCACAACTGGCTCTCGATGCAGGCAGGCGCCTACCAGAACGCCACCTGGGTCGTGGGTGTCGCCAAGGCGGGGCTGGAGGAGGGGGTGTACCAGATCGGCGGCTCCTGCATCATCGCCCCCACGGGCGAGATGGTCGCGCGGGCCTGCACGGATGGGGACGAGCTGATCGTGGCGGAGTGCGATCTGGATCTGGGGAAGCGCCTCAGGGAGACGGTCTTCAATTTCACCGCGCACCGCCGGATCGAGCACTACGGTCTCATCACCCAGCAGACCGGCGCGGTGCCCCCCGACTGATTGAGAACCCCAGCGTCCTCGGGCCGTCAGGATGGATGCCGCGCGGCGCGGGCGCATCCGGCGTGCGGCGGGTTGTCAACCCCGGTTGGCTCAACGGAAACTCCAGGCGGCCATGAGGTTCGCGCGCGGGATCCGTTGTGATCCCGGCGATGGCAATGTAGACTGGCGCTGGGCGAGTCGTCATGACGGCGACGGTCGGTCCGCTAGGCGGGGACCGGCGATCTCGGAAACGGAACACGGTGCGTAAACCGGTCCTGACGCTAGCGGTCCTGAGCCACACGGTGGTGGACGCCTCGGTGAACATCCTTCCGGTGGTCCTTCCCCTGATTGCGGACCGGTTCCACCTCTCCTATGGGCAGGTCGGGTTGGTGGCGGCCCTCATGAATGTTTCCTCGTCGGTCATCCAGCCGGTCCTGGGGTGGATGGCGGACCGTTGGCGCACCGCCTGGCTCATCCCGGTGGGCATCGCCTGGACCGGCGTCTTTATGGGGTGTGTGGGATTGGCGTCGAACTACGGGATGCTCCTTGGCATCGTCCTGCTGGCCGGGCTCGGAAGCGCCGCATTCCACCCGATTGCCTCGATCGCGGTGGCGCAAGCGTCGGGCATCCGGCGTGGCTTCGGGATGTCGCTCTTCTCTACGGGGGGAAACGTCGGTTTCGCGGTCGGGCCGGTGCTCGCGGCCTGGCTGCTGCGCTGGGGCGACCTGCCGGCGATGCTGGTCCTGATCGTGCCGGGGTGCTTGATGGCGGCGGCCTACGCCGTGTCCCGGCCGGCTATCGCCGGCGGGATCAGGGGCGGGGAGCCCGCGGGGGCCTCCAGCCACCCCGTCCCGTGGCGCCGGCTGAGCCTCCTCTGTGCGCTCATCACCTTCCGGTCGTGGGGATACGCCGGCCTCATCGTGTTCATCCCGCTCTGGCTGCATGCTCAAGGGGGATCGGCGGAGGAGGCAGGGCAAGCGCTCTTCGTGTTTCTGTTCGCCGGAGCGGTGGGAGGCTTGGTGGGCGGGATCCTCTCGGATCGCGTGGGGCGCCAGCCGGTGGTGGCGCTCTCGCTGGTCGTCTTTCCCGGCCTGATGGCGCTGGCGTTGCTGGTCCAGGGCCCGCTGCGCTGGGGCGCCCTGGCCGGCGCCGGGATGCTGCTGATGGCCTCCTTCTCCGTGACCGTGGTGTATGCCCAGGAGCTCCTGCCCAGGCACCTGGGTCTGGCGTCGGGTCTGGCGCTGGGGCTTGCCTTCGGGACGGGGGGCCTCGGCGTGGCACTCTCGGGTTTCTTGGCGGATCTGATCGGGCTCACCCGGAGCATCTGGATCCTGGTGTTCCTGCCGGGACTGGCCGGCCTCCTTGCGTTCTACCTGGCGACGCCCTCCGATCGCGGCGCGTAAGCCGTTGTCAAAGATTCAGTTGACCGGAGACATTCCGAAACGGCATAAGGAGCCGTAACGAAATAGAAAGAGATGTATAGGTTATTTCGTAACGGCTCCTACGTGGAGCGGCCGCCCCCTGCGCTCACCCTTGGTTGGCTTCGAACACCTTCACCCCGGCATCGTACGCGCGGGTGATTTCCTGGAGCGCCAGCAACTGGTCGCCCCGCGCCGCGAGCGCATCCGCCTCGACCAGGCGGCGGAGGATGGCGGGGTCCGCGTCGTGGGGCAATGCCGCGGTCGTCAGAGAGGCGAGCAGCCGCCGCTCCGCAACCCGGGTGAGTCCCAGGTAGGGGAGGCTGTCATACCAGAGCAGGCGGTCTTCGACGCCGGCAAACGGATGGCGCTTTCCCGCCATCGCGGCGAGCTGCGCACCGAGCGTGCCGGCCCGGGTGCGCGCGGCGTTCCAGTTGAACCGCGTCACGGGCAGCGGCTCCAATGCTCGCATCTGGAGCATCTGGAAGAAATGATAGACCGGCCGGAGGCCGGACACCAGGCCGTTGCCGGTCCCGCCGGCGATGCCGATGCCGACGGCGGGGAGGCCGGCAAGCGGGGCCGAGCGCGCATAGACGCGGAACATCTTGAGGACGAGACAGCGGACCATGGCGGTGGTGTCCCACCAATAGATCGGCGTGCCCAGCACCACTGCGCCGCAATGGAGAAGCTTCTCGCCGAGATACTCGAAACCCGGGTCAGGGAAAGCGCATTTCAGCGTCGCCTTGCATTCCCACGGTAAACAGTCTTTGCAGGCCTCCACCACGTGGTCGGCCATCTGGACCAGCTCGACCTGCGCCCCGGCGCGCGCCGCACCCTCCAGTGCCGCCGTCACCACCTGATAGGTCCGCCCGTCGCGATTGGGGCTCCCCACCAGTCCCAGCACGTGTCCGTTCTGTGCCATGGGTGCTCTCCTTTCCGGCCGGTTGGCCGTGCGGCGTTTTCCGAACCCATAGTGTATCGAATCCGCTGACGGCTGTCGCGTCCGAGGACGGGTTTGTCTGTCTTCCGGACCGGGGAGCCGTCCCGGCGCGTATTGAGCGACATCGACGTCCTGCGGCGATGTTATCCGGTACGCACGGTTCCTCCGCCGCCGGACCCTCGCAGGCGAGCGCACTCGCGGCTTGACGCGTCAGTCACGTACGCGGTAGTCTCCGCCAGATGCCGGTAAGGGCCTCGCCGCTTTCGAGGTGTCTCCGGTATGACCCGTTGCCTCCGTGTCGCGCGTTGCACCCAGCCGCGAGCGACGTCATGCCTCCCGCCGAGAAGCGCCACGGCAGGAGAATCGACACACCTTTCCACAAGGACGGATCCGAGATGAAACTTGGAGTCATGAGCACGATGTACCAGTTCATCAATGTGGCAACCGCGGAGTACCTCGAGCGGTTTGCGAAACGCGGCTTGAAGCATGTGGACCTGATGACCATCGGAGATCTGCAGCTACGGTATCTGTCGAATGAGGTCATGGACGGCCTGCGACGGACGATGAACCGTTTGGAGATGGTTCCCTCCTGTTTCATCGCGAACGTCGGAGGAAATGGCGCGAGCTCCGATATCGAGTTGCGCGACAGGGCTGTGCAATTGGTGAGCAAAGCGATTGAGGCTGCCTCGCAACTGGGATTTCCCATGGTGCTCTTCTTTCCCGGCGAAAAGGAACCGGGAACACCTCCCGCGAAGGCCTGGGAAAACATGCGATCATCTGCCGAGCAGATCCTGCGCCGAGCGGAGCGGGAACGGATCGTCCTGACCTTTGAAAACAATCCCCGCATTTTTCGCATGATCAACAGCACGGATGAAACGGCGCGGCTCCTCCGGGAGCTTTCCTCACCTTTTCTGCAGGCCACGGTGGATATCGGACACTTCAGTGTGATCCGGGAGTCGACAACCGAGATCAGAAAGCTGGCCGGAAACGTGGTTCACGCCCACATCACGGATAATGACGGCACCGCAGACACGAATGAAACCCTGGGGACGGGGATCGCTCCGATAGCAGAATGTCTTCAAGAGCTGCGAGATGCAGGGATCGACCAGACAGCCCGCGAGCGTGGTTTCGAACCGGTTGGTGTCGTCGAACTCAACTCCCCTGAAAAGCTGAGCCTACGGAGCGTGGACAACATCCTCGATCGGAGCGTGGAGTACCTGCGCAGGATCGCTTCTAACTACCTTGAGGGGGTCTAAAGCTCTTTCGTGCTACTTTCAGAGGCGCAGCAGTAGAGAAAGAAAGGACAGTCGAGATGAAGAGAATATTGTGCAGTCACAAAGTGGTACGCGTGACGGTATTGGTATGCTTGGCAGTTCTGTGCCTTGCCGTTCAGGTGCAGGCCGGCGAGTTCATGCCGACCAAACCGATTCAAATGATCGCCGCCGCCGCTCCGGGCGGAGGTAGCGACGTCCTCGCCAGAGTAATCGCGCAGATCGTCGCGAGTGAGAAGCTTTCCCCGCAGCCGATGATCGTCCAGAACATTCCCGGCGGCGGCAGCGCCATCGGCACCACGCAGGTGGCCAAGATGAAGGGGGACACCCACACGCTCCTGGTCTTCAATCCCGCTTCGGTGGCCGGCTTGCTGGTCGCCGGGAAGGGTGCCGCGTCCATTCGGGACCTGACGATGATCGCCCAACTCGCCCTCGACGAACAACTGATTGTCGTGAAAAGCGATTCCCGCTTCAAATCCATACAGGACATTGTGGCCGAAGCCAAGAAGAAGGAAAACTCCCTCTCAATCGCCGGCGCGGATCAGGCGGACCGAGTCTGTAACCGTTTGTTTGAAAAAGCCGCGGGGATCAAGATGCGTTTTGCCCAATTCAACAGTGGCGGAGAGGCCATGACGGCCCTGCTGGGCGGCCATGTGGACATGATCTGGGCGAATCCCCCTGAATACGTGTCCCAGCATGAGGCCAAGATGGTCGTTCCGCTCGTTGTCGCCCAGGAGAACCGCGTCCCGCAGTTCAAGGACGTTCCCACCTTCCGGGAAAACGGCTTGGATGTCGTTTTCAAGTTTTACCGCGGGGTCGTCGCCCCTCCGGGTCTCTCCCCAGAAGTGGTCGCCTACTACGAGAGCATGATGAAGAAACTGAACGACACCAAAGCATGGAAGGAGAACTATCTGGCCAAGTACATCCTGAGCCCCGGATGGCAGGGCAGCAGGGAGTTCACCAAGACTATTACCGACAGCGAGGCGGTCTTCGAGGAGACGCTGAAGAGCCTCGGTTTGATCAAGTAGCCGCGGGGACACCGTTCAGGCATCAGCGGTCAGCTTTCCGCCAGAGGAACCGGGAAGACGCTCAGAGCCGCCATGGGCACCTCTTGCGCGTTGAGCGTCATTGGCTGATCGCTGATGGCTGACCGGTGAATGTTTACGGCCGGGGAATGACGATGTGGTATGCGAACATCATCGCGGGTGTGGTGGTTTTCCTCTTGGGAGTCACCACCACCGTTGTGGCCTGGCTGACGTTGCCCTACACCGGCGACTTCGGCCCGGGGCCTGGCTTTGTGCCCCTCTGGCTGGGCATCACCCTGATGGCCTGCTCGGTTCCCGTCATTATCACGGACCTCAGAACCACGGAGAGATCGGAGAGGTTATTCCGACCGGAAACCGCGAAGTGCCTCAGGGTGCTCATCCTAGTCGTAGCCGTGTTTCTCAGCCTGCCGGTCCTCGGCTTTTCCGCCGGTCTTGCCCTCATCACGGCGGGCGGCATGCGTCTCATGGGAAAACACAGCTGGGTTTCCTGTGGGGTGACCGTGCTCGCGACGGCCGTCGGTATCCATTACCTCTTCGGTCAGTGGCTCAGTATCCCGTTACCGAAAGGCATGATCGGCTGGTAGAGGAAGACGACGGGGAAATGCCCCATGGACCTGCTGCATAACCTCTATACCGGATTCAGCATTGCACTGACCTGGCAGAATCTCCTTTGTTGCACAGCCGGCGTGTTCTTCGGACAGTTGATTGGCATTCTGCCAGGGATCGGCGCGCCGACAGCGATCGCGCTCCTCCTCCCCCTGACTTTTTCCCTCAACCCGACCTCGGCCATCATCATGTTCGCCGGGATCTATTACGGCGTGGCCTATGGCGGGACGATCACCTCGATCCTCATCAATGTCCCGGGGGAGTCCTCTTCGGTCATGACCTGCGTGGACGGGTATGCCATGGCCCAGAAGGGACGAGCGGGGGCCGCGCTCTCCATTGCGGCCATCGGGTCGTTCATCGCTGGGACGATCTCCATCGTCCTCTTGATGTCCTTTGCCCCGGCGCTGGCCAGTTTTGCTCTCCGTTTCGGCCCGGCGGAATATTTCGGTCTCGCCGTCATGGCTTTCGGCCTGCTCACGGTCTTCGGCAGCGGGTCACCGTTCAAGATCCTCATATCCACCGCCGTCGGCATTTTGATCTCGACGGTCGGCATGGACGGCGTGAGCGGCATGCCCCGGCTCACCTTTGGGATCACTGAACTCCTTGGCGGCATCGATTTCATCGTGATCATTTGCGGGATCTTTGGTCTGGCCGAGGTCTTCAACAGCATCGAGGAGCCAGAGGGCGGTCACCTGGTCAAGGCGAAGTTCAAACTCAGCGAGGTCTTTCTGACGTGGCAAGAGTGGGTCGAGAGCCGTTGGGCGATTGTCCGGGGCGGCGTCATCGGCTTTCTGATCGGCCTCATCCCGGCCGGCGGGATTACCACCGCCTCGTTCCTCGCATACATGGCGGAAAAGAACGCGTCGAAACACCCGGAGACCTTCGGAAAAGGCGACATCGCCGGCGTGGCCGCGCCGGAATCGGCCAACAACGCTGCCTCGATCAGCGGTTTTGCTCCGCTTCTCGCTCTCGGCGTGCCAGGGTCCGCGACGACGGCTGTCATGCTCGCCGGATTCATGATGTGGGGCATCCGTCCGGGCCCCCTCCTCTTCACAACCAAACCCGATCTGGTCTGGGGTCTCATCGCGAGCATGTATGTTGGAAATGTGATTCTCTTGCTGATGAACATATTCCTTATCCCCCTGTTCGTGGCGATGCTCCGGATCCCCTATTCGATCCTGATGGGGTTCATCATCATCTTCGCCTCGATCGGGGCTTACAGTGTGAACAACAGCATGGTTGAGGTCTGGATGATGGTAGGCTTCGGCCTCCTCGGCTATGCCATGAAGAAACTGAATTATCCGATCGTGCCACTCATCCTGGCCATGGTCCTCGGGAACCTGGTCGAAAAATCCCTCCGCCAGGCGCTGGTATTATCCGCCGGAAGTTTTGATGTCTTCTACACTCGGCCGATCACGGCCGTGTTTCTGCTGATTGCGCTGCTTGCGTACTGTAGTCCGCTCATCCGGATGGCTTTCAGGAAGGCCGGCTACGGCAAGACCAACATCAACGTAGAATCTCTATAATCCCTCCGGTGCGGTGGGACGATCGTCGGGTCGCCCCGCCGTACCCCATTCTGTCCTCCCCGAGGACACGATTGGGTACGGCCAGACGGTCAGGTCCGCGGACGATCTCCCCGCACGCCGATTAGCGTGATAGGATCGCGCCAGCGGCAGGAGCGCCCGCATGGGGACGGGATGTGCCGCAGAGGAGGGGATACGATGGACGAGTCGTCACGGACACCGAAGACGTCGCAGCGTCGCCTGGCGCGAAGCGTTGCCCGCGGAACGGTACGCCGTGCTCTTCGAGGAGGCCACGGAGCCTGCCGGCACGAGTCCGCTGAATCGAGAGAAGCGGGCCGGGACCTACCTGTGCGCGGCCTGCAACCAACCGCTTTTCCGGTCCGAGGCCAAGTTCGAGAGCGGCACCGGCTGGCCCAGCTTCACGGCGCCGGTGGCGGGCGCCGTGGACACCAGGCGGGACTTCCGATTGTTCTGGCCGCGCACGGAGTACCATTGCAACCGGTGCGGCGGCCACCAGGGCCACGTCTTCGACGACGGCCCGGCGCCCACCGGCCAGCGCTGGTGCAATAACGGTCTGGCCCTGACGTTCGTGCCGGAGGGGGACCCTCTGCCGCCGCCCGCGGTGTGACGGCGCGCCGGGTCGTCCCGCCGCGAATCGGCACGGTTGGGCTTGACCTGCCGGGCCGGGGCTGGTAGCGTGCAGGGCCGCATCACGCTCTGGGTAGGGGGACAACGGCAGGCGAGCAGAGGAGGCAGCGGATGGAGTATCGGAAGGTGGGGCGCACGGGGCTGAAGGTGTCAACGTTCTGCCTGGGCACGATGATGTTCGGCCGCCAGGTGGATGAGCCGGAGTCCATCCGGATCGTCCGGCGGGCGATCGATGCCGGTGTCACGTTCATCGACACCGCCGACATGTACGCCAACGGGGTGACGGAAGAGATCCTGGGCAAAGCCATCAAGGGGAACCGGGACGCGCTGGTGCTGGCGTCCAAGGCCGGGCACGTGCGCCGTCTGGCGGCCAAGTACGGAGAACAGACGATCGCCGGTCCGCGCGATCTGGCGCGACCCCGACCGTTTCATCCGTGGCCGGGTGGCGACCAGGTGAGCCCCAACGACATGGGACTCTCCCGGAAGCACATCCTCCAGGCCGTCGAGGCGATCCTGAAGCGACTCGGGACGGATTACCTCGACATCTACTACGCCCACATGCCGGACTACGACACGCCGCTCGACGAGACGGTGCGGGCGATGGACGATCTCGTCCGCCAGGGCAAGGTGCGGTACCTGGGGTGCTCAAATTTCCGCGCGTTCCAGGTCAGCAAGGCCCTCTGGATCAGCGACAGGCACAACCTGGCACGGTGGGACATCATCCAGCCGCCGTTCAACCTTCTGGCGCGGGACATCGAATACGAGCTCTTGCCCCTCTGCCTCGAGGAAGGGATCGGCGTGGCGGTGTTCAGCCCGATGGCGGCCGGGTTCCTGTCGGGAAAGTACGAGAAGGGGAAGCCGCCGATCGAGGGGCGCCGGTTCAGCATGGGCGCTCAGGGATTCCGGTACAACGAGAAGTACTGGACGGACCTGGACTTCGACGCGGTGGTGCGCCTGAAGACGATTGCCGCCGATCACGGCATGCCCCTGTCGCAGTTTGCGCTGGCCTGGGTGCTCAACAAGCCCGGCATCACCTCGATCGTCTGCGGGGCGACCTCGGTGGAGCAACTGGAGCAGAACATGAGCGCGGTCGGCGTGCGGCTGTCGCAGGAGGCGTTGGACGCCTGCGACGAAGTCTGGCACTCGCTGCACCCGCCGCGGCTCTTCTATGGCAGATAAGGGACCCGACCGCATGCCGGAAGCGAGGGGTTTCACCAAGTGGCTGCTACAATATCGAGGTGAGGCGACCGTCTTTGGCGAATTTGCACGCGCGGTGGCGCGGGACCCGGAATGGGAAGAGCCGCGCAGCCTCCCCGCCCTAGAGAGCCAACTCCAGGGGGCGGGCTGCTCCCATGCGCCGCTGGAAACCGCCCGCCGTGCCTGGCGGCGGTACGTCGCCGACTGCGCCCCACCGCGTCGCCGCTGAACGCGTTGGCTGCCGGCGACTCGAAAGGAACAGGGGAGCCGTCGCCATCACTGGGACGGCTTCGCCCGTTCGGTTCGCCCGACCGGGTGCGGTGCGGCGGCGGTCCGCTCGGGGGCGGGAGGACACGAGCCTGATGCCCATCACCATCGGACTCGACATCGGCACGACGACGATCACGGCGTTGGCCCTGGAGGTCGAACGCGGCGAGGTCGTCGCCAGTGTCACGCTTCCCAACGATGCGGAGATCACCGCCGCTCCGGAGGTGGGTCGGGGCCGGTCCGACTGGGATGCGCGGCGCATGGGGCAGCGGGCGCTGGAGGCGATGCGGGAGGCGGCGAGCAGGCTCGGCACGCGGCGCGGCGAGGTCGCCGGCATCGGGCTGACCGGACAGCAGCACGGCGTTGTCCTGGTGAACGATCAGCACCAGCCGACGACTCCCTTCATCGGCTGGAAGGATCGGCGCGGTCTCGACCCCATTCCCGGAAGCGGCGAGACCTGGCTCGGGCGGGCGGAGGGCCTCGTGGGCGCCGGGGCGTGCGGGCGAACGGGCTGCCGGCTCGCCACGGGCTTCATGGGTGTGACCCTGTTTTGGATGAAGGAGACGGGGGCGCTGCCCGCGAAAGGCGCGGCGTGCTTCATCACAGATTACCTGGGGGCGACGCTCACAGGTGAGGCGCCCGTCACCGAACCGACCATGGGCGCCAGCAGCGGGCTATTCCACCTGGCGGAGCGGCGTTGGGACTCGGAGATGATTCGACGCCTGGGGTTGCCCGCGACGCTCTTTCCCGAGGTGCGCGAGGCGGGCGACCGTCTGGGCGTACTGACGGCAGAGGCCGCGCGGGCCACGGGACTTGCGGCGGGTCTGCCTGTGTGCGTCGGGCTTGGAGACAACCAGGCGAGCTTCCTGGGGAGTGTCGCCGAACGGACGGATACCGTGCAGGTGAACGTCGGCACGGGCGGCCAGGTGGGCCGATACACAAACGGGATCCACACGGTGCCGCCGCTCGAAACGCGCCCCTTTCCCCGGGGAGGCTATCTGCTGGTCGAGGCGGGGTTGTGCGGGGGTCGGTCGTACGCCACGCTGCGGCGCTTCTTTCAGGAGGCGGCCGCGCAGGTGATCAGCGCGCCCGCCGAGTCGGACCTGTACGCCGCCATGAACGCGCTCGCCAAGGGCGCCCCACGCGGCGCGGGCGGGCTGCGTTGCGAGCCGCTCTTCACGGGCACCCGGGCGGAGCCGGGACGCCGCGCCAGTTGGACCAACATCTCGGACGAGAACTTCACGCCGGCCAACATGATCCGTGCGCTCCTGGAGGGAATGGCCGGGGCGTTCCGTGAGGGGTATGAGCGGATTATGACCGCGACGGGGACCGCCTGCGCCCGTCTGGTCGGGGCCGGCAACGGAGTGCGCGAGAACCCGGTGCTGGCCGGCATCATCGGCGAGGCGTTCGGCCTGCCGCTCGCGGTACCCGCGCACCGCGAGGAAGCCGCCTTCGGCGCCGCGCTCACTGCGGCGGTCGGTGTCGGTATCCTTCCCGATCTCGCGGCGGCGGGACGGGTGATTCGATATCAGTAATCGTGAGCCGTTGCGGCCTCGGCCGACGCGCGGGCCGATGGCCCGGCCCTCCGGCTCGCTGTGTGTCGTCCCCTGTGGGCCCAGCCCGGGAGCGAATCATGCGGATCAACACGGTGAAGCAACTGCTGCGTGAGGGCAAACCCGCCATCGGGACCTGGCTCGTGCTGCCCGATCCCTTCGCGGCGCAATTCATGGCACGGGTCGGCTTCGATTGGCTGACCGTGGAGATGGAGCACAGCCCGACCACGATGGACACGGCGGCGCTGATGTTCCAGGCGATCGCCCAGGCGGGAAGCGTCCCGCTGGTGCGCATCCCCTGGAACACCGGCGAGAACGTCAAGCGCGTTCTGGACCTGGGCGCCTGGGGGATCGTGTTCCCGATGACGAACAGTGCGTCCGAGGCCGAGGCGGCGGTGGCCGCGGCCAAATACCCGCCCCGCGGAACACGCAGCGTGGGTGGCTCCCTGGCGGCCATGGCCTTCGACACCGACTCGGGCACGTACTACGCGCGGGCCAATGACGAGACCATGGTGATCATCCAAATGGAGCATATCCGGGCGGTGGAGCACGCCGACGAGATCATGCGCGTGCCGGGGATCGACGCGGTCTTCATCGGCCCCACGGATCTCAGCGCCTCGATGGGGAAGAAGCCGAGCGGCGAGGCGGAGGACCCGGAGGTTCAGGAGGCGATCCGTCACATCCGCACCGTCGCGGCCCGGCACGGGGTCGCATCCGGGATTCACGTCTTCAGCCCGGACGCCGTCACCCAGCGGATCCAGGAGGGGTTTCGGTTCATCGCGCTCGCGACGGATGCCCGCTTCATGACCGGTGCCGCCAAGGCCGCGCTAGCGCGCGCTCGCTGAGGCGGGAAGCAGGGACTCGACGGTGCGGCGGATCGCAGGCTGCGCCCAGTCCAGCTCGCCCAGGTACCAGAAGCGGATGGCGCCTTGACGGTCGAGGAGGAAGGTGGCGGGGAGACCGCGAACTCGCCACGCGCGCTGGGCGTCCCCGTTCCGGTCGAGGAGGACCGGAACGCGGAAGGGCACGTCTGCCAGGAAGCGTGTCACGCGAGGCTCGCCCTCGCTCACATTCACGGCCAGCACCTCGAACGGCCGCCCGCGCAGGGTGTCCCGCAGTCGCTGCAGGGATGGCAGCTCCTCCCGGCATGGCCCACACCAGGTGGCCCAGAAGTTTACCAGCAGCACGGTGCCCCGGTAGTCGGCCAGATCGTGGAGACGCCCGTCGAGGTCCGTGAGGGCGAGCGGCGGGGTTGGTCCGCCGGTCCAGACGGGAAGGACCACCTCCTGGGCCGCACCGGATGCCCCGGCCAGACCCAGGAGGAGACCACAGAGGAGGACGAGGCGTGCAGCGGTCCTGATCACGCCGCCAGTTCCCGCGTCGTGATCCGGTAGGTGAAATGCTCGGGGTCGAGGCAGTCGAGGCGGCCCTCGGCGGTCTCGCCCTGCGGGTACATGAAGAAGGGGATCTTGCCGCGGGTGGCCCCAGGCAGCAAGAGGTCGTGGGCGGTGTTGTAGGCGAGCCAGTTCATCTCCCAGGCTCCGAAGAGGCGCCGCCTGGCGGCGATCACCATGGGGTCCTGGAGCGGCTTCCCGCCTCCCTCTTCCAGGACGACCTTTCGCACATCCGCGGGATCCACCGGCACCCAGCCATAATCGGCAAGATGCACCTCGGCGCGACAGTGCTGGGCCTTGGTGATATCGCCGCTCTTGCCCAGGCTCTTGTAGCCGAGGGCCGAGTCGGCCACCCGGATTCCGTAGACGTCCCGCGCCGGGATGCCGGCTGCCCGTGCCAGGCCGACGAAGAGCGCATTCAGGTCGGCGCACTTCCCGCTCAGGTTCTTGGACTCCAGCATGAACTTGATGTCGCCCAACCCGCACCCGCGCGTCTTGGGATCGCGGAAGGTGTTATCGACGATCCACTCGTAGATGGCGCGGGCCTTCTCCAGATCCGACCGGGCGCCCCGCACGATCTCGTCGGCCGTCTGCTTGACGATCCCATCGGTCGGGAGCAGCTCCGTGGGTTCGAGGTATTTCTGCAGCTCCGCGGATCCTCCGGCTGGAACCCGCCCGGGCGCCGCGAGATCGACCGCGATGTCCCGCGTCGCAAACAGGCTGGTGAGGGTCAGCATGGGCTTCTGGCCGGCAGGCCACGTCGCCGTCAGGATTCCCGCGCCATACTTGGGGTCGGTCTGTAAGGCGACCTGTCCCCCATCGGCCTTCCAGCCGTTCCCGAGGAGCTTCTGGTAGGGGGTGTCCTCCGGGAGGGGCGTGGGCACCCAGACGCGCGTGGCCCCCTCGGGCTTGAGGACCTCGACCTGCGTCGTCACCTCGAAGGTCCGCCAGGTACCGTTCCCGGCCGCGGCGCGAGCGAGGGGGATTCTGCCCGACACGGCCGCGAGAGCCGAGAGGGCGACAGACGACCGAAGGAACTGACGCCGATTCATGGGGTATCTCCTTATCGCGCGCGACACCTGGGGCAGCCAAGGGCCCGGTGCATGGTTCCCTCGACGACCGCCCGTGTCTGCGCGCCTCTTCGCGCGACCGGCTTCGGGTTGGTGTGGGTGGATTTCGGAGGCGGCCGACCGCCGTCCGGTTCGAGCACGTTACCGAGAAACTAGCGTGGCAATGAGGAGCTGTCAATGTGGAGTATCGGTATCCTCTATGGGAAGTACTGTCCGGGTGCAAGGTTTCGCGACACCTGAATCGGGGAAAACCTGCGACCCCACCTTGCGCATTGTCCCTGTTTGCGGCTAAAATTGCTCACCTGACGCGACGCGGATTCGCGTGCGGACCTATTGCCGGCTCAACCAGGAGAGGTGGAACCCATGGAACGACACGAATTCCAGGCGGAAGTGAAGCAGTTGCTGGATCTGATGATCCATTCGCTCTATTCGCACAAGGACATTTTCTTGCGTGAGCTGATCTCCAACGCTTCCGACGCTCTCGACCGGTTACGCTTTGAAAACCTGACGCATCCGGAATGGATGCCCCAGGACGAGCTCCAGATCGGTCTCGAGATCGACAAGAGGCGGCGCGCGTTGACGGTGCACGACAACGGCATCGGAATGACACAAGAGGAAATGGTCCAGAATCTGGGGACGATTGCCCGGTCCGGGACCCAGGAATTCCTGCGGCTGCTCACCGATCGAAAGGATCGCGCGCTACCGCCGGAACTGATCGGCCAATTCGGCGTCGGGTTCTACGCCACGTTCATGGTGGCGGAGCGCATCGTGGTGGTGAGTCGCCGTGCAGGGGAGGCGCGTGCGACACGGTGGGAATCGCGGGGGGAGGGCGCCTTCACGGTGGAGGAGGCCGAACGGGAAAGCGGCGGGACCAGCGTGACCGTCTTTCTCAAGCCCGTGGACGAGGACGACGGGATACGGGATTACACGGATGAATGGGTCGTCCGCGAGATCGTGAAGAAGTATTCAGACTTCGTCGCGTATCCGATCCGGCTGCCGGTCGAACGGCGGGAGGTCGAAAAAGGGGCTGACGGGAAGCCGAAGCCGGGCGCCAAAGAAGAGGCTGTGCGGCATGAAGAGACGCTCAACTCCATGAAGGCGGTCTGGGCCCGGCCCAAGAGCGAGGTGTCGGAGCAGGAGTACCAGGAGTTCTACAAGCACATCTCGCACGACTGGACGAATCCCCTGGAAACCATCGCGGCGCGCATGGAGGGGCGTTTCGAGGCCAACGTCCTGTTGTTTCTCCCGTCCCATCAGCCCTGGGATGCGTTGCTGCACGGCGACAAGCACCATGGGATTCAGCTCTACGTCAAGCGGGTGTTCATCATGGACGATTGCCGGGAACTGATTCCCGACTATCTCCGGTTTGTGCGAGGGGTGGTGGACTCGGAGGGTCTCTCCCTCAACGTGTCGCGGGAGATCCTCCAGCAGGATCGACAGATCCGGGCCATCCGCAGCTTCCTGGTACGCAAGGTTCTCGACACCCTCAAGGGCCTGCTCCAGAACGATCGCGATCGGTATCTGACGTTTTGGAAAGAATTCGGCGCGATCCTCAAGCAGGGGCTGTACGGCAGGGAGGAACAGGACCGGAAGGAAACGCTGCTGCAGCTCGTCGTAAGCCCCTCGAGTCAGAGCGGCGATGGTGTCACCACGCTGGCGGAGTACGTCGCCCGAATGCAACCGGGTCAGGAGGTCATTTACTATCTGACGGGTCTCACCCGCGAAGCCGTGGCGCAGTCACCCCATCTGGAAGCGTTTCGCGAGAAGGGGTATGAGGTCCTGTACCTGACCGACCCTGTCGATGAATTCTGGACCAGCGCCGGCATGGAATTCTCGGGACACAAATTCCAATCAGTGGGGAAGGGCGAGGTGGCCTTGGGGCCGAAGGACGAGAAGGCGGCGGGGGAGCACGCCCGTCAGGAGGCGGAGGGCGCCTACCAACCCGTTCTGGACTGGCTGCGGGAGGCTCTGGCGGACGACGTCAAGGAGGTGCGGCTCTCGACACGGCTGGTGGCGTCTCCCGTCTGCCTGGTGAACGAGGAAAAGGATTTCAGTCCTCAACTCGATGAATTGATGCGGCGAATGGGCCACAAGACGGAACGGACGAAACGCATCCTGGAGGTGAATCCGAAGCATGACCTCCTCATCAAGCTTCGGAGCCGGATTGAGCGCGACGCCAAGGCGCCGGAACTGCAAAACTACGCTCGCCTCTTGTATGGGCAGGCGCTGCTGTCCGAGGGAAGCCAATTGCCGGATGGAGCGAGCTATGGGCGATTGATATCAGATCTGATGACAAAATCATTACAGTAACTTATCCGGAACATCTCATAATTAATCTGAGATATTTTCAACGGGGAAATTCGCCATTTTGAACGGCGCCAGATTGGCGGAAATCCCAAACCGCCTCGCCTGGCGATGGGTCCCCGGGGTAGAGGGCTCGCGATGCTGAACGGAGGGTTGAATGCGCGTCCTGTTCATCGGCGGAACCGGCAATATCTCCTTGGCGTGTACCCGCCGTGCCCTGGAAAAGAACCTGGAGGTCATCCATCTCAATCGGGGAACCCGTCCCGAGAAGGCACCGCACGGCGTCACGACGCTGCGGGCGGATATCCGGAACGCGGATGAAGTCCGCCGCGCCTTGGGTGGGATGCGCTTCGACAGCGTGATCCAATGGCTGGGCTACCTCCCAGAGCACGTGGAGGCGGATATCGCGCGCTTCCGGGATCGCACGGCGCAGTACGTGTTCATCAGTTCCGCCTCCGCATACCGTAAACCGCTCCCGCACCCGGTGATCACCGAGTCGACCCCGCTCGGGAACCCTTTCTGGGAATACTCCCAGAACAAGATCGCGTGCGAGCGACTCCTCGAGCGAGCGTGGGAGGATTCCAGGTTTCCCTACACCGTCGTCCGCCCCTCCCATACCTATGATGACGGATGGATTCCTACCTGTTTCGGGTCCAGGGACTACACGGTGGCTCGACGCATTCTCGACGGGAAGGAGATCGTCGTCCCGGGGGACGGTCAATCTCTGTGGACGCTCACGCACGCGTCAGATTTCGCGCGGGGTTTCATCGGCCTGCTCGGGAATCCGACGGCAATAGGCCAGGCGTTCCATATCACCTCCGACGAGTTCCTGACCTGGGAAACCATCCACCAGACCATCGGTCTGGCGCTCGGCGCCGGCCCGCGGATCGTGCACGTCCCCTCGGATTTCGTGGCCCGGGTGTGTCCCGAGCGGGGCAAGTCCCTGCTAGGCGACAAGGCGCACAGCGCGATATTCGACAATAGTAAGATCAAGCGTTACGTGCCGGAGTTCCGGGCCACGATGCCCTTCGCCGAGGGAATTCGCCGATCGCTGGCTTGGCTGGACGCGCACCCTGAGTCGAAAAAGGTAGATGCCGTCATCGATGGGGAGTACGAGAAGGTTCTAGAGGCGTGGCGGCGGGCGATGGAGGCGGTGGGCTGACTGTGCGGCGTATGAGCTGGCTTACTCGCTGGGCATTTCGTACACTGGTGGCGTTCGTCGCGCTCACCGTCGTTCCCGTCCTGTGCATCCGGTGGATCCGTCCGCCGACCAGTGCGGTGATGCTGGAAAAGCGCCTGGCTGGACTGTTCGGCGGGAACCCCTCCCCCGCGATTCGTTATCGGTGGACCGATTGGTCCACGATTCCCCCGCCGATGCGCCTGGCCGTGGTGGCCGCTGAGGATCAGAAGTTTCCGCACCACTGGGGGTTTGACTTCGAGTCCATCGCGGACGCGGTCGAGCAGGCCGACGAGACGGGGCGCATCCGGGGTGCGAGCACCATCACCCAGCAGGTCGCGCGGAATCTATTTCTCTGGCAGGGTCGCAGTTACCTGCGGAAGGGGTTGGAGGCGTATTTCACGGTGTTGTTGGAGTCGTTGTGGCCGAAGCGCCGGATTCTGGAGGTCTACCTGAACATCGCGGAGTTCGGCGAGGGAACCTACGGAGTGGCGGCTGCCGCCCAGGCGTTTTTCGGAAGACGCACACCGGATCTTCAGCCGCAGGAGGCCGCACTGCTGGCCGCCGTGCTGCCGAATCCGGCCCGGCTTCACGCGCGGCGCCCGTCTGCCTACGTGCGCGGGCGCGCCGGCTGGATCGAGGGGCAGATGCGTCAACTCGGTGGCCCGGGGTATCTCAGGCATCTGTAACGCCGGGGGTGATGTGAGGCGGCGTTCCCGCGCGACCGCCTGCGCGGTGGGCACAAGGTGTTTGCGTGAGTCCGCCGTGACCTCGCGGGTGGGAAGGATGCACGCGCAAGTCCACCGCTCGACTCGAGCGCGAACGGTGGTTTGACACTTCGGCCCGGCATTGGTAGTCTGGAACGAGACGACGGAGCGGCAGGCGGCCTCGGGGCGTGACCAGCGCGATACAAGAACCGGAACAAGGGAGTGCCATGACCAAGCGATCCAGCAAAGGCAAGGGGATTAAGTCCATCGTGCTCGCGGATAACGATGCGCTGCTCCGCGAAGCGGTGGGGGATTTCCTGCGTGAGAGCGGTTTTGTGGTGCGCGTGGCGCAGGATGGGCTCGAGGCGCTGGAGTTGTGTCGGAAGGAGAAGCCGGATTGCGCGGTGCTCGACGTGATCATGCCCAAACTCGACGGGGCGCGGGTGTGCTGGCTCCTCCGCCAGGACCCGGCACTTCGCGACACGTTCGTCATCGCGTTCTCGTCGCTGAGCCCGCGGGACTACCGCGCCTTCCCGGAGATGAGCGCGGACGCGTACGTCGCCAAAGGCCCCCTCCCGATCAGTTATCAGCATCTCCTGTCGGCCATCCGGCGGTACCAGGCCGGGAACGATGCCACGGTCGCCGAGGGGATCGTTGGCTATGATCAGATCCAGCCGCTGCCGGTCGTCCGCGAGATGCTCGAGGAGCGCCGGCGCCATCAGAATATCCTCCGGGCGCTTGGCGCCGACGTGCTCGAACTGGATCTCACGGGTCGGATCGTGTCCGCCAATCCCGGGGCGTGCGAGGCCCTGCGGGCAAAGGAGGCGAGCCTGATCGGTCGATCCGTGACCGACCTTGTCTCGCCTCGCGAGGCGGCCGTGCTGGGGAGCCTGCTGGCCGAGTTCGAGAACGCTGTGGAGCCGCACTCCTGTCGCACGACGCTCCAGTTACAGGGGAGAGAGATTCGGGTGCGTGTCTGTGCGATCCTTGACGGGCGGGTGTGTACAGGCATCCTGTTTGCTCTGGAAACGGATCGGAGTTCGACTCCAAGTGTGGGGTGAAAGGATTCTGACGGATGTGAGGGGTCGGGGAACCGCTTGCGTTGATGATCCGTCAACAGGCGCACCACAAGATGCTCTGCCGCAGGAAGCCGTTGACAAGCGCGAAAACGGAACGGACAATACCACTGACACCGGTCGTTCCGCCGCAGGCTGCCGTCTGCGACCAGAGACGGGGATTCTCCCCCGGGGTGCGCTTCCGGAGTCGCGTCCATAGCAGTCACCGGGTTTCGCGGGCGCGGCGGTTGCGCGCCGTTCGGCGATGCGTCCCAGAGCAGTATTTTTGAGGGAGATCCGACGTCGTGTCGAGCCCCATCCGCATAGTGCTGATTGACGACAATCCGGTTGATCGCGCCCGGATCATCCAGGAGCTGGGCCAGGGGTTTGCCGACCTCCAGGTTCAGCAGGTGTCGAGCGAGCAGGAATTGGCGTGCGCGATGGAGGCCGGTGCGTTCGATCTGGTCCTGTGCGACTACCTGTTGCCCTGGACGGACGGCCTGGCGATCTCGCGCGCGATCAAGGCGAGATGGCCGGAGATGCCGGTCCTCATGGTCACCGGAAGCGGCAACGAAGAGATCGCGATCGCGGCGATTAAGGCGGGTGTGGACGACTATATCCTGAAGTCGCACCGCCATCTGGCTCGGCTGTCAACCGCGGTCCGGTCCGCCCTCGATCGGGTCGAGCAGCAGCGCCGCCTGGACGATGTCGCGGTCCGGTATCAGGACCTCTTCGATCGGGTGCCCGTGGGCTTGTACCGAGCCACGCAGGCGGGGGAGTTCCTGGACGTCAATCCTGCGCTGGTGGACATGTTGCGGTATCCGAGCCGGGGAAGTCTCAAGGCCGTCCGTGCCGCCGACCTGTACGTGCATCTGGAGGATTTCGCGGAGTGGCAACGGCGGGCAGAGCAGGACGGGGTCGTGCGGGACTACGAGATCGCGTTCCGGCGTCGGGACGGCTCCGTCGCGTGGTTCAGAAACAACGCGCGGGTCGTGCGGGATACGGCCGGCCAGGTGCTCTGGTACGAGGGGAGCCTGGAGGATATCACCGAGCGCAAGCGCGCGGAGGGGGCACTGGCCGAGCGCATGCGCCAACTCGAAACGATGCGGACGGCGACGGCGGAGATCGTCCGGGAGCTCGATCTGCCGACCGTGCTGGATGTCGTGACCCGGCGTGCGGTCGGGTTAGTCGGGGGCACGTCGGGCGGCGTGTCGCTGTGGGACGATGCCGCGCAGGTCCTCGTGCCCAGCGCCTGGTGGGGACACGAGGAGTTGTTCCGGGCGGTGCGGTGGCGGCGCGGCGAGGGGGCGATCGGAAGCGTTGCCGAGCGGCGCCGAGGCATGGTGGTCAACGCCTACCAGGCATCGGCCTACGCCCAGCCACTGTTCATGGAGGGGGCGCGGATCGCGGCGATGGTGGCGGAACCCCTGGTACACGGCGACCGGTTGCTGGGGGTGATCGCCGTGGCCAGCGAGGATGCCGATCGGCGGTTCAGCGAGAGCGATCGGCAGATGCTGAGCTTGTTTGCCACCCAGGCGGCCGTGGCGATGGAGAACGCCCGGCTGTTCGGGGAGGTGTCGCAGGCAAAGCGGGAGTGGGAGAACACGTTCGACGCGGCGGCGGACATGATCGCCGTGATCGGTGTCGACTACCGGATCCTGCGGGTCAACCGGGCGCTGGCGCGCCGCCTCGGGGTCGAACCGCGGGTGCTCATCGGACGCCGAGGCGACGAGGTGTTCGAGGAGGCCGGCAGCCAAACCACGCGGTCCGCCTTCAACCGCTGCGTCGAGTCACGGGAGGCCGTGACCGGAGAATGGGAGATTCCGGGGACCGGCGAGATCTTCCTGCAGACCCATTCCCCGTTCCTGGACGCCCGCGGGCGGCTGGTCGGTGTCGTCCAGATTTCGAAGGACGTCGCGGCGCAGCGGCAGCTTCAGCAGCAACTCGCCCAACACGAGAAGATGGCGGCGATGGGCCGCATGATTTCCGGCGTGGCGCACGAGCTGAACAACCCCCTGACCGCCATCTTCGGCAACGCGCAACTGCTCAAACTGCGCGCCGTCGACGAGGTCACCCGCCAGCGCGCGGAGATCCTGGTCAGCGAGGCGGAGCGCACCGTCAAGATCGTGCGCAGCCTGCTCACCTTCGCGCGGTCCCAGTCGCCGGAGCGGCAGTCCGTGCGGGTGGATCACCTCCTCGAAGAGGTGCTGGGCGCCCGCGCACAGGATTTCACGCTGCACAACATCACCGTGGTGCGGCGCATCCCGGCGGAGATTCCGGCGGTGATGGCGGACCCGGATCAGATTCAACAGGTGTTCCTCCATCTCCTCTCCAACGCCGAGCAGGCGGTCGTCGGCAGGCCGGAGCGGCGGATCGAGGTGAGCGTTGCCGTGGATCCCGTGCAGGGGTGGGTGACGGCGGGCGTGGCGGACACCGGGCCCGGGATCCCCACCGATGCCCTGGGGAAGATCTTCGACCCGTTCTTCACCACCCGAGACGTCGGGAAGGGCACCGGGCTGGGCCTTGCCATCTGTTACGCGATCGTCCACGAACACGGCGGGCGCCTCCGCGCCGGTAACCGTCCACAGGGCGGGGCGTGGTTCGAGGTGGAGTTGCCGGTCCAGGCCGGGGTGGAGGACACGCCGGGCGAGCCCCCGGTCCCCACGGCGGTTCCGCCCGGTGGCAAGCGGATCCTGGTCGCCGACGACGAGGAGGCCATCGTGCGTTTGGTGTCGGACGCCTTGCGGATGGACGGCCATCAGGTCGAGGTCGCCAAGGATGGTCGCGCGGCCGTCGAGAAGCTGACCACCGGGGAGTTCGATCTCGTCTTCATGGACATGAAGATGCCGGGGTTCAGCGGCGACCGAATCTACGACGACGTGATCCGTGGGAAGAGCGCTCCGCCGCGGGTGATCATCATGACGGGGGACACCGTCAACATGGACACCAGTCGCTTCCTGGAGCGGACCGGCCTCCGCTGCGTCGCCAAGCCCTTCAAACTTGAAGAGATCTGGGACTGCGTCCGCGATGCGGACCTCTCCGGCCAGCGCCTCGGCGCACCGTCTCCGTCGGTGACCCCTACCTCGTAGTCATCGCCCCTATTCCTCGCGCGTGTCAGACCCCCGCCGGGCCCGGTGCGGAGCGAACCTGGGCCGACATGACGATGTCGGCATGGGGCGTTTCTCTCCCGAATGTTGCACATCCCTCCACTGCCTTCACGGAATTTCCTTAACCCATTCGCTGCATCTGCCGATGAATCTCCTAGAACGACAGTAGGGCGTTCTCGGTGTCAGTGTCCCGCACTCGACTGTCGGTTTGGCAGGGGATGCGCAATCCCGCGCCGGCACACGGGGGTGTGTGGTGAGGCGGCGACAACACACATCTCGGGCGGCGATCCGGACTTGGCGCGGCGCATCATCAAAGTAAAGGGAGTCGAAAACATGGATGAATCGCATGCCGAGGAAGTCCTGAACCTCGAGGAAGCCTCTCGCTACCTACGGATCAAGCGCCGGACGCTCTACTCACTGGCGGCACGAGGCGACGTGCCGGCGGCCAAGATCGGCGGCCAGTGGCGGTTTCGGCGCAGCCAACTGGACGGACTCTTCGAGGAAAGTCGCCCCCCCGTCGACCTCCCCTCGGCAAGCCGAGTGGCGTCATGAGTGCGGGGAACGCGGGCACCGTGCTGGTCGTGGACGACTCCCCGACGATGCGCGGCATGATCGTCCGCGCCCTGGTGGCCGGGGGATACCGGGTCGTGGAGGCATCCGACGGGATCGAGGGGTTGAGCCGGCTCCAGGGTGACGCCGAGATTCATGCCATCCTCACGGATATCAATATGCCGCGTATGGATGGGCTCGCGTTCATCCGGGCGGTGCGCCAGACGGAGCGGTTCTCGCGCACGCCGGTCCTGGCCCTGACCACAGAGTATGAGCCGGACGTCAAAGCGGCGGGGAAGGCCGCCGGCGCGACCGGGTGGATCGTCAAGCCGTTCGCGGCGGACCAACTGTGCAGCGTCATCGGCATGGTCATTCGACGGATGGCGGGCCAGGAGCGAGCCCACCCGATGCCAGAGGCGCAAGGAGCGTAGCGACGCCATGGAAGAGGATCTCGATCTCATTCAAGCATTTACCGAGGAAGCCGCGGAACTCGTCGAGGCCTTCGAGCAGGGGTTGCTGGATCTGGAACAGACCCCCGACGACTCCGAGGTCCTCAACAAGATCTTTCGCTCCGCTCACACCATCAAGGGGAATAGCGCCATGCTGGGTTTCAGCGACGTGGCGCATTTCACCCACAGCCTGGAGGACGTGCTGGATCGGATGCGCAAGGGGCGGCTGCGTGTCAACCGGGCAGGGATGAATCTCCTTCTGCGCTCGCTCGACATGCTGAAGCTGAAGCTCAAATCCCTGGGACGTCCGGAAGACGGGTCGACGAACGCTGCGCACCTCATCGAGGAGTTGCGCGCGTACGCGGAGAGCGGCGGCGAGGCTACGGTGCCCGCGCCTGTGATTACGACTCCGGTTGCTTCGGCGCCGCCTCCCGCAGAGGCGCCGGTCGCAGACCGGTCGGACGACGGGGCGGCGGAAGCGGCGCGGCCGAAGCTGGGGGAGATCCTGGTCTCCCAGCAGGCCGTCACGCCGGATCAGTTGACCGCGGCCCTCAAGAAACAGCGACGGGTGGGCGAGATCCTGGTGGAGGAGAAGGCCGTCACGCCGGAACAGCTGGCGCGTGCGCTGGAGGCGCAGGCGACGGCGCCGCCGCGCGCCGATGCGGCGAGCATTCGCGTTCAGACCGACAAGGTGGACAAGCTGGTCAACCTGGTGGGCGAGATGGTCATCACCCAGTCCATGCTGGCGCAGATCGTGTCCAAGTTCACCGTGGGGCAGCTGTCGCAGTTGACCGAGGCGGTCGGGGCCATGGAGCGCCACACCCGCGACCTGCAGGAGCGGGTGATGGCCGTGCGGATGCAACCGATCAAGACGGTGTTTACCCGGTTCCACCGCCTGGTCCGCGATCTGGCGGGGACGCTTGGGAAGCAGATCGCCCTCGAGGTCAGCGGGGAAGAGACGGAACTGGACAAGACGGTGATTGACCGGATCGGCGACCCCTTGACGCACCTGGTCCGGAACAGCGTGGACCACGGGGTCGAGCTGCCCGAGACGCGGCGCGCCGCGGGCAAGCCCGAGCAGGGTGTCGTGCGGCTGCACGCCTTTCACCAGGGTGGCAGCATCTTCATCGAGGTCGAAGACGACGGCCAGGGACTCGACAAGGCGCGGATCCAACGCAAAGCGGTCGAGAACGGACTCATGAAAGACGGGGAGCCGCTGACGGACGATCAGGTGTACGCGCTCATCTTTCGACCGGGGTTCTCCACGGCCGAGCGGGTGACCGACGTGTCGGGCCGCGGGGTGGGAATGGATGTGGTCCAGCGGAACATCCGGGCGCTGGGCGGACAGGTCGCCATCACATCGGTGCGCGGGTCCGGCACGAAGTTCACGATCAAACTGCCCCTGACGCTGGCCATCCTGGACGGGCTCTCGGTCCAGGTGGGCGACGAGACCTACATCATTCCCCTGGTGAACATCACCGAATCCATCCGGCCGAAGGTCGGGCAGGTGCAGTCCATCGTCGGCGAGGGGGAGGTCGTGAACGTGCGCGGCCGGGTCTTGCCCATCGTGCGGCTGTACGACGTGCTGGCGGTGACGCCGCGGGTCACCGACCCGACCCAGAGCCTTCTGGTCATCGTCGAGAACGGTCGGAACCAGGTGGCGCTCCTGGTGGACGAGCTGGTCGGGCAACATCAGGTCGTCATCAAGAGCCTGGAGGCGAACTACCAGCGCGTGGATGGGGTGTCCGGGGCCACCATCATGGGGGACGGTCGGGTCGCGTTGATCCTGGACGTACCGGGTCTGGTGCGAATGGCGTCGGGTAGGCCGGTCCGGTGCGCCGCCTAGCGTGAATTCGGCGCGCGGGAACGGGCGACAGTTGGGGGCGGGGAGGGACACGTGGACCACGAGGCGACGAAGCGGAACTGCTGGGAATTGGCCCACTGCGGGAAGGAGCCCGGGGGTACACGGATCGGCGAGATGGGGGTGTGTCCCGCCGCAGTGGAGGGGTCGCTGGATGGGCTGAATGCCGGCGAGAATGCCGGGCGCATCTGCTGGGTCGTCTCGGGGACCTACTGTAACGGTGAAATCCAGGGGACCGCGGCCCGGAAAGAGCTGACCTGCCGGTTCTGCGAGGTGTATCGCCAAATCAAAGAGGAAGAGGGTGCGGACTTCTTTCCCAAGGTGCCTGGCCGCCCGACAAGCACGACCCGATGACCGGCACAGACGGGCCAGACTTCGGGGCGGACGCACGGAGGCACGGGTTTCTTCGATCGTGATATGGCTCCGCGGCACGGCGTGAACAGTTTTCGACAAGAAGTAGGGAGGATAGAGGCACACGCGACCGCGAGCGCAAGATATGCACCCGGCACGATTCGGCAGTTCCTCACCTTCATGCTTGGGCAGGTGGCGTGCCGGGTGGACCTGAAGATCTCGGAGATCGTGGGCACGCTGCCGGACGCCGGGTAACGGACGGGACCATGAGTGGGAAGTGTGAGGGACCGATCCGAGAGGGAACGTTTGGCGACGATAAATCCACAAAGGAGAGCAGCATGCGCTGGTTCAAGAATCAAAAAACGATGACAAAGCTTCTTCTGGGGTTCGGCCTACTCTCCCTGCTACTGGCCGGGGTCGGGGCGGTCGGACTGCGGAGCATGGCGATGATGTCGAACCACGCGCACGAGATCTTCGCCGACAACTTCCTCCCCCTCGAGTATTTTGGTGAGGCGCGACAGCAGTTCATGGTCATCCGGGCGTCCGCCCTGTACCACATGCAGCTGCCAGACAAGGAGGCGATGGCCAAGCAGGCGGCGGCCATCAAGGGGGCGGAGGCCGCCGTCGAAGCGGAGGTGGCCAAGATCGAGAAGGTCGAGCTCGGCAAGGCCGAGCGCGAGGCCATGGTGAAGTTCAAGGCCGCCTTCGGTGCCTACATGCAGATGCTGACCCAGCAAGTGCTCCCACTGAGCACCGAGGGAAAGAAGGCCGAAGCGCTCGCCTATGCCATCGGTAAGGGGGCCGAAGACGTCCGGACCGCCATGACCGCCGTGAAGGAGGCCATGGACCTCTTCAGGAAGAGCGGCCAACAGGCTTACCAAGAGACCAAGAGTGCGGAAACAAGCGCCCGCCTGATGATGCTGGGTATCATCGGGCTGGGCATCCTCCTCGCCATCGCGCTTGGCTACTTTATCGCGTCCCTCATCGCGAAGGCCCTCGCCCACGTCGTGGAGACGGTGGACCAGGCCGCCACCGGCGACCTCACCGTCCGGGTCGCCCTCGACACCCAGGACGAGCTCGGCCAGATGGGCACGGCTCTCAACGGCATGCTGGAGAAGTTTGAGACCAGCATGCGAGAGGTGGGCCAGGCCTCCCAACAGACCGCCTCCGCCGCCCAGCAATTGGCCGCCGGGTCCGAGCAGCTCAGCAGCGGGGCCCAGGAACAGGCTAGCTCCCTGGAAGAGACCGCCGCCTCCCTGGAAGAGATGACGGCCACCGTCAAGCAGAACGCCGACAACGCCCGCCAGGCGAACCAGATGGCGACGGGGGCCCGTAGCGCCGCCGAGCAGGGCGGGACCGTAGTCACCCAAGCGGTCGGCGCCATGGCCGCCATCACCGCCTCGTCCAAGCAGATCGCCGCCATCATCACCACCATCGACGAGATCGCCTTCCAGACCAACCTGCTGGCCTTAAATGCCGCCGTGGAAGCTGCCCGGGCCGGGGAGCAAGGCCGCGGCTTCGCTGTGGTGGCCAGTGAGGTTCGGGCCCTGGCCCAACGGAGTGCCGGCGCGTCCAAGGAGATCAAAGCCTTGATCACCGACAGCGTGAGCAAGGTCGAGGACGGCGCCAGACTCGTCAACCAGGCGGGCAGCACCCTCACCGAGATCGTGAGCGGCGTCAAGAAGGTGGCCGACCTGATCGCCGAGATCACCGCCGCCTCTACCGAGCAGGCCCAGGGGATCGAACAGGTCAACAAGGCCGTCACCCAGATGGATTCCGTCACCCAGCAGAACGCCGCCCAAACGGAGGAACTCTCCTCCACCGCCCAGAGCCTGGCCGCCCAGGCGGAGGAGCTCTCGGCGCAGGTGGCGCAGTTTAAGCTGACGGCAACCCACGAGCCACAGCCCGCGAGCCGTGAGCCACGCGCCGCGAGCCGCGACGATCGGCATGGGAAGGTGATCCCGCTGAAGGGGAAGCCCCGTGCCGGTCGGGCCGCCGCAGTAGCCACCGCGACGGGGACGAATGATCGCACAGGACACTTCGAGGAGTTCTAGACGCCGGGGCAACCAGACAGCGACACAGCGCGGCCGCCGGGCCGCCCCAAAGTGCCTACAATTCATCAAGAGGAGCAGACATCATGGAGCAGCAGCGGACCGCGAGTGAATCCACCCATCAGTTCCTCACCTTTGCCTTGGGGAAGGAAGAGTACGGGGTCGAGATCCTGAAGATCCAGGAGATCAAGGGATACGCCGCCGTCACCCCGCTCCCCAACGCCCCCACCTACGTCAAGGGTGTCCTGAATCTCCGGGGAACCATCGTCCCCATCGTGGATCTCCGGAAGAAGTTCAGTCTTCCGGAGGTTGACTATACCCAATTCACGGTCATCGTGGTCGTCCAGGTCCAGGGAAAGACGCTCGGCTTTGTGGTGGATGCGGTCAGTGACGTCCTCACGGTCACCAGCGACGCCATCCAGCCCACCCCGGATCTGCACGGACAATTGGACACCTCGCTCTTGACCGGACTGGCCGCGACGGGGGAATCGGGGGAGAAGTTGGTCATCCTGCTGGACATCGACAAGGTGTTAGGGGCCGCCGAGGCAGCCACGGTGGTCCAGGCGAGTGGATCGGCTGCGCTCAATAACTAGGCCGGATCGCAATGCGAGGCGCAGGGCTCGATCCGGATTGCGAGAGAGCTGCGCCGGGGCCGGTCGAACACACGGTGGAACACACCACCAGAGGAGGATGTGATGCGGCGGATCGTGGGAGTGCTCGGGTTTGGGGCGGTGGTGGCGCTGGTGGCGATGGCCTGGGCCGCGTTCGAGGTCACCCCGGCTATCCAGAAAGAGATCGACAAGCATGTGGAGGTCCTGAAGGGCTGGGCGGCGAACCCGGCGATCGTCAAGGCGGTGGAAGCGCAGAACGGCAAGGGCCCCATCGCCGGGATGGACAATGCCAAGTGGAAGGCGGTCCGGCGGAGTGACGACCTCGTGAAGGGATTTCAGACCTGCGAGGCCGGCAAGTTCCTGAAGGCCAAGGCCGATGAGGCGAAGGATGCGTACCCCGAGGCTTTCCTGAGTGCCGCCCAGGGGGAGAAGGTGGCGTTCATCGAGAAGACCACCAGCTACATCCACAAGGGCGCGCCGAAGTTCGACGTGCCCTTCGGCGGAAAAGCCTGGCAGGGGGCCCCGGAGTTCGACGAGAGCAGCCAGACCCATCAAATCCAGGTAGGCGTCCCGGTGGTGTCCGGCGGGAAGTCGATTGGGGTCCTGGTGGTCGGGATCAACCTGACGAAACTGGAAAAGGCGGCGAAGTAGACACACTCATCGAGGCGCCGCCAGTCGGCCGAGCCGGCCGGCCGGCGGCGACCCTCGGATTATCCAGAAAGGCTGGTGATACCAATGCGCATGGTGAGGGATCTGAAGATCCGAACAAAGATCACGGTGGCGTTCATCGTCATCGTCGTCCTTGCCGGGGTGGCAGGATTCTGGAATCTCTCCAATTTTCGGTGGGCGGCCTCGGCGTTCCAGGTGGCCAGCCGGGAGAATCTTCCGGCGGTAGATTTCCTCGTGGAAGCCGACCGGGACATGCAGCAGGCCCTGGTCGCGGAGCGAAGCCTCATGTTCCTGCGGCAAGCGTCGGATGAGGCAGTCGCCATGCGCAAGGACCACACGGAGAACATCCAGCAGGCGAAGGAGCGATGGGGCAAGTATAAAGCCATTGCCGCCTCCGACGTTGAGAAGAAGCTGTGGGGCGAGTTCGACGCCGCGTTCGTCGACTGGGAAAAGCTCACGATCGAAGTGGTCGGCGCTGCTGGGCAAGGACTCCTCCGAGGCGCGGAAGGACGCCATCGACATCTCGCTGAGCGAGGGGACCAGCGAAGTTCGAGAAGGCCCGGGGCGTGCTGAACACGCTGACGGACCTCCGCCTGAAGGGGGCGGACGCGTTTGCGGATCAGATCCAGACGTCGGCGACCCGCACCACCTGGCTGACCGCTCTCCTGCTGATCGGCTTGACGGTGGGGGGCGTGTTTCTGGGTCTTGGGCTGTCGCGAGTCATCGTGCGCGCGCTCACACACGTGGTGGAGAAGGCGGAGCAAGGCGCCGGCGGGGATCTCACGGTCCGGGTGGAACTCGACAGTCAGGACGAATTAGGACAGATGGGGCAGGCGCTGAACCGAATGATGGAACAGTTCGCCTCGACCATCAGCCAGGTTCAAGAGGCGGCGCAGCAGACGGCGTCGGCCGCCCAGCAACTCGCCGCCGGGAGCGGACAGCTCTCCTCGGGTGCCCAGGAGCAAGCCTCTTCCCTGGAGGAGACCGCCGCCGCCCTGGAAGAGATGACCTCCACGGTCAAGCAGAACGCGGATAACGCGCGGCAGGCAAACCAGATGGCCGTCAGCGCGCGCGATTCGGCCGAGCAGGGCGGGACAGTGGTGAACGAAGCGGTTGGGGCGATGGATGCCATCACGGCGTCCTCCAAACAGATCGCGGCGATCATCACCACCATCGACGAGATTGCGTTCCAGACCAACCTGCTGGCCCTGAACGCCGCCGTAGAGGCCGCCCGGGCCGGGGAGCAGGGGAGAGGGTTCGCCGTGGTGGCCGCCGAAGTCCGGGCCCTCGCGCAGCGAAGCGCCGGGGCGTCGAAGGAGATCAAGAACCTGATCACCGATTCGGTCACCAAGGTTGAGGGCGGGTCGCGGTTGGTCCTCAAGGCGGGCACGACGCTCACCGACATCATGACGCAAGTGAAGAAGGTGGCGGACCTCATCGCGGAGATCGCGGCCGCCTCTCAGGAGCAATCCCAGGGGATTGAACAGGTGAACAAGGCCGTAAGCCAGATGGACAGTGTGACCCAGCAGAACGCCGCCCAGACCGAAGAACTCAGCTCCACGGCCCAGACCCTGGCGGCGCAGGCGGAGGAGTTGTCAGCGCAGGTGGCGCAGTTCAAGCTCGCCGGAGCAGCGATCTGCGATCAGCCCTCGGCGGTCAGCCTGGGATCGGGCGGGAAGGTCATCCCGCTGAAGGCCAAGCTGCGCGGCGGCCAGGCCGCGCGCCAGCTAAGTGGCTTGGCAGCCCGGCAGCCTAGCGGCCCAGCCGTGCAGTCGCCCAGCCGTGTGGCCACGGGGACGGACGACATGGCCGGGCAGTTCGAGGAGTTCTAGACCGTCGCACGGCGTGTCGGGCTAGGTGTTTCGGTGTACGACGGGGCCCCGCACGGCCCGAACGGAGCCGCAGGAACAGGTGGAGACCCTCATGATGACGGCGATCCGCGTGGCGACAGAGGAGGCGGAGTTCTCGATCTCGGATCAGGAGTTCCACTCGATTCAGGGCTTGGTGAAGGACCGGACAGGCATTGCCCTGTCCGACCACAAGCGAAGCCTGGTGGTGGCGCGCCTGGGAAAGCGGCTCCGCATACTGGGGTTCGCCACCTTCCGCCAGTACTACGAACATGTCACCGGCGGCGCCGGGAGCGGCGAACTCGAAAACTTCGTGAACGCCATTACCACCAACAAGACGGAGTTCTTCCGGGAGCGGGCGCATTTCGAGTTCCTCACTCGGGAGGTGGTGCCCGCCCTGAAGCGGCGCGCCCTCCAGACCGGCGAACGGCGGGTCCGGATCTGGAGTGCCGGCTGCTCGACGGGCGAGGAGGCGTACACCATTGCGCTCACCCTGTGCGAGGCCCTAGGCAGCCTGCTCACCTGGGATGTGCGGATTCTGGCGTCCGACATCGATACCAACGTGCTGGCGCAGGGAAGCGCCGGCGTCTACTCGGCGGAGCGTGCGGCGGAGATTCCCCTCCCCCTCCTCCACCGGTATTTTCTGAAGGGCTCGGGCGTGCAGGCGGGCCAGGTCAAGGTGGGACGCGCGATCCATCCGCTGGTAACCTTCCGGCGGATCAACCTGCTGGAAGAGCCGTGGCCCATCCGTACGACCTTCGACTGCGTCTTCTGCCGGAACGTGATCATCTATTTCGACAAGCCAACACAGAGTCGGCTGATGTATCGGTTCGCGGATTTCGTGCGGGATGACGGATATCTGTTTCTGGGACACTCGGAATCCCTTCATGGGATCTGCGATCGGTTCAGTTTCTTGCGCAACACGGTGTATCGCAAGATCGCAGGAGAGCATGCGGTGCAACGGCAGGCAGCGGGAGAGGGCGCGTGAGCGATCAACACAGCGTGGTTATCCAAATCGGCGGTGTGTATGCCAGTCGAGAAGGGGCGGTGGTCAAGACGTTGCTCGGCTCCTGCATCGCGGCCTGCGTCTGGGACCTCGAGGCGGGGGTCGGCGGCATGAATCATTTCATGCTGCCCGCGCCGACGAACGGCGGCGACGCCGGAATGCTCTCCCGGTTCGGGGTGCATGCCATGGAGCTCCTGATCGGGCAAGTCCAGAAACTCGGGGGAGACCGGCGCCGGCTGCAGGCGAAAATGTTCGGTGGAGGCCACGTGCTGCAGATGGCCGAGACGGCTGCCAGTGTGCCTGCCCAGAACATCCGGTTCATCAAAGGGTTCATGGCGTCGGAGCGCATCCCCGTGGCGGCCGAGGATCTGGGGGGCACGCTGGCCCGCCAAGTGATCTTCCATACCGATAGCGGTAAGGCCTTCGTGCGGCGCTTGCCGGGGAGTGGCCTCTTCCAGACCGCCACCGCGACCGAGCGACAGCACCAGCGAGACGCACACACCGCCCTGCAGCATGGCGGGGAGATCACCCTGTTCGACGACTGATGGGCAATGTCCGACGGCCGGGCCTCACCGGCCGTTGGGGGTGGGGAGGTTATGGGAAAGACCATCCGAGTATTGGTGGTGGACGATTCGGCGCTGATGCGTCAGGCGCTGACCACCCTGCTACGGCGGGATCCGCAGATCGAGGTGGTGGGAGCGGCGGCGGACCCGTTCATCGCGCGGGACAAGATCAAGGCGCTGGACCCGGACGTGGTCACCCTGGATGTCGAGATGCCGCGGATGGATGGGCTCACCTTCCTCGAGAAACTGATGCGGGGCCACCCCATGCCAGTGGTGATGGTCTCCTCCTTGACCGAGAGCGGTTGTGAGACCACCTTGCGAGCGCTGGAACTCGGTGCGGTCGATTTCATCACCAAGCCCAAAGTGGACCTCCGCGAGCATCTGGACGAACTCGCACAGGAGGTCAGCGACAAGGTCAAGGCGGCGGCCCAGGCACGGGTCATGCCGCGGGAACGGCGTGCGTTTTCGACCGCGAGCGTCGGGACACCCGTCCAAAGAACGGCGACCGCGGCCATGATCAAGACCACCGATCAGATCATCGCCGTGGGGGCGTCCACGGGCGGAACCGAGGCCTTGAAGGACTTCCTGACCGCGATGCCCGCCAACGCGCCAGGAATCGTCATCGTGCAGCACATGCCCGAGAAGTTCACCCGCTCGTTCGCCGAGCGCTGCAACGAGCTGTGCACCATTCGCGTCAAAGAGGCGGAGGACGGGGATCGGGTGCTCGTCGGTCACGCGCTGATCGCGCCGGGAAACTTCCACCTGGCCGTGCGGCGTAACGGAGCCCAATATTTCGTCAGCGTCCACGCCGGGCCGGCGGTCAACCGACACCGCCCGTCCGTGGACGTCCTGTTCGAGTCGGTCGCGGAATGGGCGGGGCGAAATGCGGTCGGCGTGATCATGACGGGGATGGGGGCGGATGGAGCAAAGGGCCTTCTGAACATGCGCCGTGCCGGCGCGCGGACCATTGCGCAGGATGAGTCCACGTGCGTGGTCTTCGGTATGCCCAAGGAGGCGATCGCTCTGGGGGCGGCGGAAATCGTCCTGCCACTACCCCGGATCGCCCCCGCCGCACTGGAGATGGCGGCCTGACGTCCTGCCCGGGGACGGGCCGAGCGGCGCCACCTGGTTCAGCCGGCCGCGCATTCTGCCGATAGAAGGAGTGACGAGACGGGGTACGTGGGTAGTGGCGGGGCGCGGCGAGTACGGAAAGGAAGGATACCATCCATGGCGCGTATGCAGCTTGAAGCACTGACGGCAGGCATGAAGCTGTGCAAGCCCGTCCGCAATCTCAACGGCGTCCTGCTCCTACGGGAGGGTGAGATTCTGACGGCCAAGCATCTGGAGATCTTCAAGACCTGGGGGGTGCGCGAGGCGGAGGTGGTCCGGGAGGACGGTTCCGATCCTGTGGGGGGCGGGCAGGCGAGCCCACCGCCGGAAATCCTGGCCGCCGTCGAGCGGCAGATCGCGAGACGGTTTCGCCGCGTGGATACGGCCAAGGATCCGGTCATGGCTGAGTTGAAGGTGATCACGGCGCGCAGGCTCACGGCCCGGCTGGTGGCGCAACGCACCGCGTCTCCCGTTGCGCCGGCGCGATAGGGGGGTCCGATGGCGATGAAACTGGATCATCTCGTCCAGCAGATCGGTTCGCTCCCCACGCTTCCGTCGGTCATCGTGCGGGTCAACGAGCAGGTGGGCAACCCGAAAACCTCGGCGCTTGACCTGGCGCGGACGATCCTGGAGGACCAGTCGTTGACCGCGCGACTTCTGCGCCTGGTCAACTCCCCTTTTTACGGGTTTCCGCGCCGGATCGCCACCGTGACCGAGGCAGTCACCATTCTCGGGTTTGCCCCGGTGCGGAGTCTGCTGCTCACGGCGTCGGTCGTGGATCTGCTGGTCGGCGAGGAGACGCCGGACTTCTCCCCCACCGGTTTGTGGGAGCATTCGGTGGGGGCTGCGGTGGGGGCCGGTTTGCTCGCCCGCTACACACGCCATGAGGATCGGGAAGAGGTGTTCGTGGCCGGCCTGCTTCACGATGTGGGGAAGTTGGTGCTGTTTCACTTTCTCACCAAGGAGTTCCTCGCGGTCCTGGAGACGTCCCGCCGGGAGGACATCCCCATCCGGACCGCCGAGCAGCGGTTGTTAGGGTTCACCCACGACCAGGTGGGGCGGCTCTTGGCGGAGCGGTGGAAGCTTCCCGTCCGGCTGAGCGAGGCGATCGGCTGCCATCACCGGCCGGACCTGGCGCAAGTTGGGAAGCGCGAGGCCGCCCTGGTGCACGTGGCGGAGGCATTGACGCGGGCCCTGGGACTCGGATCGGGCGGTGACGACGCCGTCCCCATGCTCGAACCGGAAACCTGGCGGCGACTGGGCCTGCAGACCACGATTCTTGAACCGCTCATGATCGAACTCGAGGAGCAGTACGCGGACGCGCGGGCGATCCTATTGAGTTCTTTGGACAACCGACCCCGACGCGCCGAGAGCGCGATCCATGCCTGAGGTCCACGGTTCGTACGTCAGCGGGGACGAGGGTGGGTCGCGCCCACCTCGCTCCGATGTCGGTTGCGATCGGCAGCCGGGCGGACAGCCACCGCCCGGTCCCGAGCGAGGCGGCCGCCGGAGAGGGGGCGCTCCCTCAAGCGCGCTGCGCGCCCCGGAGGTGGGCTCGATGTTGTCACCGGCGTTCGCGGAGGAGTTGCGCGCGGCTCGACAACGCGTTTCCGTCCTGGAGGAGGCGAACCGGGCGATCCAGGAATCCATAGATCGGATCACGCGGCTTTCGAGCTTCTCGGAGGGGCTCGATCGCAGCATCAGCGCTGGAGAGGTCGCGGATCTGTTGTTCGAGGAGGTGCGCGGGATCCTGCCATTGGAGAACCTGCTGCTGGCACTGGTGGATTCCACCGGCCAGGAGTTTCGTCCGGTCAAGGTCGACCCGGCGGTCATCTCGACGCTTGCTGCGCAGGAACTCGCTGCCCAGGTGGCGTCGGGCATGTTTGGCTGGGCCGTCGGACTGCGGCGGCCGACGACCGTCGCCGCGACGCACCTTGGGACCCACCTGATCCTGGTTCCGCTGGCCACCGCCCGACGGACCGTGGGCATGCTGATGGTCGGCACGCCGCTCACCGCAGGCGCCGTGGAACAGCAGCACCTGACGCTGGCGGCAGTGGTGGCCCGGCAGGCTGCGGAGTGCATCGACAACCTGTGGCTGGCCGAGGACATCCGCCGCCAACACGAGACGGGTCGCCTGGCCGCCGAGGCGGCCGCGGCACGACGCCTCGCGGACCTGGGACTGCTGGTCGAGACTGCAAGCGCGGTGAGCGCCACACTGGAGCAGGACACGGCGCTGCGCATCCTGGTGGACGCGACCTGTCGCCATCTTGGGGTGGCCACGGTGGCCATCTCGTTGCTGGGAGGGAGCGGGCAATTCGCGATGGCGCATGGTGCGGGGCTCCCGGACGGCGCATGTGCCGAACCGGCCTGCAGCACCGCGCACGCCTGTCCTCTTGGGCTGGTGGTCCGGCAGCGGGCGCCCCTGGCAATCTTTCAGGTGGCGACGGACGCACGTGCGGCGGACTGCCCGCTGATGCGCGGGAACCGGGCAGCATCCTTTGTGGGGGTCCCGCTGGTGGCCCGCGATCAGGTGCTCGGCGTGCTCGGTATCATGACCGACACGGAACGCGAATTCAGCGTCGAGGAGATCGCACTGCTGACAGGTCTGGCGGCGCAGGGGGCGAGCGCCGTCGAGAATGCGCGCCTCTTCGCGGACGTTCAAGGGCGGATGGAGCAACAACAGCAGGCGCTCGCGCGCTTGGTCCAGTCCGCACATCTCGCATCGGTCGGTCTTCTGGCCGGGGGCGTGGCGCACGATATCAACAATCCGCTGTGCATTATCAGCAATCACCTGCAGCTTCTCCGGCTACGCAAAAGCGAGACCCCGGTCGAGCTGGAAGAGGCGCTGGGCTCCATCGAGACCAGCGTGCGGCGAATCGCCGGGAGCATCGAGGCTTTGTTGGAATACGCCCGGGTCCAGCCCGGGGAGCGGCAGCCGACCGATTTGAACGAGGCGATGCGCCGGATATTGGTGCTCCTGCAGTACCACCCCCTGTGCCGGCGCCTGAGCGTGGTTACGGATTTGGAGGCGGCGCTTCCCATGGTCGACCTGGACCGGCCCGCTTGGGAGCAGGTGATGCTCGAGTTGGTCACGAACGCCCGCGAAGCCATGGCGGACGGGGGACGAGTGCGGATCGCAACGCGTCGGGTGCTGCCCGAGGGCGAGCCGTCGGCGGCGCCGTGGATCGAAGTGACCGTTGAGGACGACGGGCCGGGCATCCCGTCCGGGGAGGTCGCGCGGGTCTTCGACCCCTTCTTCACCACCAGGACAACCAAGCGCGGTATGGGAATCGGCTTGAAGATCTGCCGCGATATCGTACTCGAGCACGGAGGCCGGATGCGCGTGGAGAGTGAAAGTCAGGCCGGGACGCGTGTGGTGATTCTCTTGCGAGCATTTAGCCCGATACGGGAATAGGGTGAAGCTGTGCGCCTTCGACACGGTCACTGAGCCGCTTTCAATGCACAACTTGACCGGGGAGACTCCGGAAACGGCAAACGGAGCCGGAACGAAATTCCAACGCATTGGCATGTGATTTCGTACCGACTCCTAAGTGGAGATGGCATGACAGACACGGCAAAGGCAAACGGCAGACGGCTGCTGATCCTGGACGACGAGGACGAGATCCGGAGCACGTTGGCGCAGTACTTCGGAAGTCTGGGTTACGCGGTGGACACCGCGGCCAACGTTCCCGAGGCGCTGGAAAAGCTCCCGCAGGGGTACCAGGTGGTGCTCTCGGACATCCGCATGCCTGAGGTCAGCGGGATCGAATTCTTGCAGCAGGCGCATCGCGTCAATCCGGCGCTGGGGATCTTCCTCATCACGGGGTACCCCACTCTGGAGACCGTGATCGACGCCAAGCAGCACGGCGCCGTGGCCTATTTCCGGAAACCGTTGAACCTGATGGAAGTCGACTCCCGCCTGCGGGCGTATCTGGGAGAAGATGCGGAATCCCTCATAGACGGCCGCGTGTTGGTCGTGGGGCAGGACCTCCAGACCCGCCTGGCGGACCGCCTGGCCCGCTTCCAGACGTGCACCTGTGAATCCGAAGAAACCAGCTTCCTGGAAGCAGTGGGGGAACAGCGCCCCAAGGCGGTCCTGGCCGAAGCCGGGGTCCCAGAGACGGCGGCTCTGCTGCAAGCCTACCAGCACCTGGGGCGGGAGGTGAACAGCTTCCTCCTGGTGAGCGACGAGGCGGCCCTGGATGCGGCCAGCGAACTGCTCTTCAGCCAGGGAGCGGCGGGATGCATCCCCATCGAGGCCTCCCGAGAGGAGATGGAGCGGTGCATCAAGGACGCGGTGGACCTTCGGGAGCGGGCGAAGCTCGACCAGCAGGGCAAGGTGGAAGAGCTCACCAACAAGTGCATGTTCGCCAAGGCGTACCGGAACGGGTATTACTGCCTGAAACAGGGCCCATGCGTCTACGGTCCGTTCCAGGGGGGTTGGATCGCGATCGAGGGGAAAGAGTACCAAAAGTGCGCGAAGCGGCCGCTCCTGGTGACCTCGCTGGAGTCGGTGGGGTTCTCGACCTGGACCGGACGGATCGACCCGACCCAGGCCCTGGAGCTCCGCAAACAGCTCATGGCGCTCGTGCGCGAGCGGAAGCAGGAGCTGATCATCGACGCCCAGGGGCTCGCCGCGGCCAACTATAACCTGTTCGAGGTGCTCTCGGATGTGTACTCGGAGCTGGTGAAAAATCACTCCGACGGCGTCCTCCACGTCATCAACCTGACCCCCGCCCTCCAGGAGGAGTTCCGCAAGGCGATGATCAACAAGGGGGTCCGTTTCTACGGGGTACGCATGGTGGACGAGCGGAGCACCTTCGAGCGGTGGGGGACGCGGTTCGACTAGGCAAGGCAAGCGGATAGTCAGCCGTCAGCGCGCTGCTACGACGCTTCCTGCTGAGGGCTGAATACTGAACGCTGAAAGCTGCTACCATGCGCATCGATCTCGGAATTCCGATCGGGTTGGCGTTGGGACTGGCGGGCATCATCGGGTCGGTCCTGATCGAAGGCGGGAGCGTGCTCGCGTTCGCCAACCTCTCGGCGTTCCTCATCATCGGCGGCGGCACACTTGGTGCGGCCATGGTCAGCACCACTGTCCGCGACGTGATGCGGCTCCCGATGCTGGTACGCAAGGCATTGTGGGGCTGGGTCGGCACCGACTCCCAGGTGCTGATTCAGGCGCTGATCGACGCGTCGCGGCGGGCGCGCAAGGACGGCATCCTTGCGTTGGAGGAGATCGCGAACGACGGGACAGCCGACCCCTTCCTGGGCCGCGGCCTCCGGCTCGTCGTGGACGGCGCGGACGAAGCGAGCGTGCGAGACATCCTGCGCGCCGAGATCGCGGCCATGCAGCGGCGCCACCAGCGCGGAATCTCGCTTCTGGAGAGCATGGGCGGATACGCACCCACCATGGGCATCATCGGGACGGTACTGGGGCTGGTGCACGTGTTGGCGAAACTTGGGGAGGGCGGAACGGAAGGACTCGGCGAGGGGATCGCCATCGCGTTCATTGCCACGCTCTACGGAATCTTCAGCGCCAACGTGCTGTTTCTCCCGCTGGCGGGAAACCTTCAGGCCAAGAGTGCCGAGGAGGCGTTTCGGCGGGAAATGGTCCTGGAAGGAATTCTGGGAATCCAGGCCGGGCATAATCCCCATATTCTAGAACTCCGTCTCAATGCCTACTATCCGGTCCCGCTGGACGATCGCACGCGGGTCGGAACGACGGTTGAAACGGGACGCAGTGGTCGAGCGTGATGCGCAGGGACGACCGGTCCTGGGCGGAACGCGGTGCGGCGGAAGGAGCGACATGAGCGGAGGTGGTCACAATTCCGGAGGAAACCTACGTTGGCTCTTGACGTATGCCGACATGATCACCCTACTCCTGGCTTTCTTCGTGATCTTGTATGCCATCTCGAAGGTCGACCTGAAGAAGTATGAATCCTTGGCGGTTTCCCTGCGCGGCGCGTTCAACACCCCCTCGGCGCCGCTCCCGATCTCGGCGAAGGGAAACGGCGGGGAGAGACTGCTCCCCAAGCCCGACCTGGTGTTCGAGGTCGTACAACAACTGCGAGAGCGCTTGGGCGAGGACCTCCAGGCCGGGCGCGTGCAAATCGAACGGGCATCCGACGGGATCATCCTGCGGTTCCAGGATGCGATCCTCTTCGAGCGGGGAAAGGCCGAGCTTCGCGGCGAGGCGCGGCGACTGCTGGACAAGGTGGGGGGGGTGGTCGCCGGCCTGTCGAATCCGATCGAGGCAGAGGGGCATACGGACACGCTGCCCATACGGTCGGCGCAGTTCCCCTCGAACTGGGAACTGTCGGTGGCACGGGCGACCGCGGTAGTCCGGTTCCTGGTGGAGGCCCACGGCTTGTCGCCGCTCCGGCTGGCGGCTCGCGGCCTCGGAGAGCACAAGCCGTTGTTCCCGAACGATGCCACCCGCGGCGAGCCCCGCAATCGCCGGGTCGAGATCCGGATCGTGACGCGCTGACACACGCAGATATTTGTCTGCCGAGGGCGATAGGGAGGACGTCGAATGGCGAACACACCCGTAACGGATCAGGACTTCCAGGGAGAACTGCACGAGCTCCTCTCCGCGGCCCGCGCCATGGCGGAGGGAAACTTTCACCGCACCGTCAATGTCAAGGCGCGGGGGATCGTCGGCGAACTGGCGGCCTACATCAACCGGACATTGCATAATCTGCAGACCCTCGACCCGACCGTCAAGGATTCCCAGCGTGAGATCCCCAAAGTGGCGAAACACCTGACGGAGATCATCCAGACGACGGAGGAGGCCACCAACCGCGTCTTGGAGCAGACGGAGCAATTGGTGGATGAGCAGACGAAAGTGGAGCAGCACCTCAGCCGGGTGGGAGAGATGCTGTACCTCCTCCCCAAAGGGGGCCGGGTGGCGGAGATCGCACGGTGCCTGGACGAAGCCAAGGAGATCCAGCGGCGCTCTCAGGGGCGTGCCATGGATATCATGGCAGCCATGGAGTTCCAGGATCTGACGACGCAAAAGATCCAAAAGCTCATCGGCCTGGTCGCCGAGGTCGAGTCCCGGCTCCTTCGGCTGTTGGTCATGTTCCGAATCGAGGACGCGGCGACGGACGGTGGTCTTACGGATCCGATCATCGAAACCTGCACTCGCGACGAGGCGGCTCTGTGCGATCAGAGTCTCGTGGATCAGCTCTTGCGGGAGTTCCAGACCACCCAGCGTTGAACCGGACTGCACGACGAGAGGATCAGCCATGGATGTCCCGGCACACGCACAGCTCTTGGTCGTCGAGGATGATCTCATCGTGCGGGCGTTATTGGCCAAGCGCCTTCGCGCCGCGGGCCATGCCGTGGAAACGGCACAAGATGGTCGCGCAGGGCTTGAAGCCGCGCGGCAATGTGCGCCGGACCTCATCCTGACGGATTGGATGATGCCGGAGATGGACGGTCCGGCGCTCCTCGGAGCGCTCCGAGCGGATCCCATCCTCCGTCGGAGCTACGTGATCGTGCTCACCAGCAAAGATGAGGCTTCGGATCGAGTGATGGGTCTGGACAAGGGCGCAGACGATTACCTGGTCAAGCCGTGGGCCGACGAGGAGCTGCTCGCGCGGGTCCGAGCGGGACTCCGCGTTCAAGGCCTGCAGCGGGAGTTAGCGAGTGCCGAACGCAAGGCAACGCTGCTGACGATGGCGGCCACGCTGGGTCACGAGATCAACAATCCGCTGACGGTGCTCTCTGCCTCTTTGCAGATTGCCCGGACGCAGCGGCCGCAGGGCGCGGCGTTCATGGAATTCCTGGATCGCTGCGAGCGCCACACCGAGCGGATCGCGCAGGTGGTGCAGTCCATCATGGGGTTGGACGACCCCCAGGTGACGACGTACGTCGGCACACGGAACATGCTGGACCTCAGCCAGGGGGCCGCCACCGGGCCGGCCTCCGGCGTCTTGACGGGAGCGTGACGCGCCATGGCGGACTCGCATTGGGAAGGGCATCAGATGGCGAAGAATGCTGTCGTGATCCTCGCCATCGCGTGGACCGCGGCGCTGGCTGGGTCGCTGGTGTGGAACCTCGCCCAGGTTAGGTCACAGACCCTCGACCTGGCACGGATGCAGGCGCGCGCCGGATACGACCGCGACCTCCACTTCCGACGTTGGAGCGCCGAGCGGGGAGGGGTGTACGTCCGCGCGGGCGACGCGACGCCGCCGAACCCATACCTCATCGGCCATCGTGAGCGGGACACCTCCACGCCGTCCGGGGTTGCGTTGACGCTGGTGAACCCGGCCTACATGACCCGACAGGTCCATGAACTCGCGGAGCGCAACGCCGGGATGCGAAGGCATTTGACCAGCCTCAAACCGCTCCGGGCGGAGAATGCGCCGGATCTGTGGGAAGCGACAGTGCTCCACGGGTTCGAACGAGGGGAGCGCGAGCGTGATATGGTCGAGGATCTCGGGGGAACAGAGCGGTTTCGTCTGATGCGGCCCGTGATGGTGGAACAGGATTGTCTCGGCTGTCACGGCGAGCAAGGGTACCGGGTGGGCGACGTGCGGGGTGGAATGAGCGTGTCGGTGGACATGGCGCCGTTCCGCGCCATGGAGCGCACCCAGTGGCGACAAGTATGGCTCGGTCACGCAGGGTTGTGGGTGGCCGGCCTGGGCGTGTTCTTGCTGGTGAATGGGCGGATCAGGCGGACGGAGCGGCGGCGAGCGATCGCCGAGACGGCGCTCCGGAGCGAGAAACAACGGACGGAGGCCGTGCACGCGGTGGGCCAGGAGATCACGCGTGAACTGGACCTACCCACCGTCCTGACAATGCTCGCGCAGCGCGCGGCGGAGCTGCTGCGGGGACGCTCGAGCGCGGTGTATCTGGTGGATGAAGACGACGGCACGCTGCGGCCCCGCGCATGGCACGGCCATGGCGACTGGATCGCGGATGTGCGGGTGCATTCGGGGGAAGGCGTGGTGGGCACGGTGGCCGCGACACGGGTCGGCTTGTTGGTGAACGATTACCGGAATTGGCCGCAGGCGCTTCCCGCCTTTCTCGCGGGGACCTCGACCACAGCCGTCCTGGCGGAGCCATTGCTGTATCGCGACCGGCTTCTCGGGGTGATCGTAGTGGACCACGAGGAAGGGGTGCAACGTTTCACCGCCGAGGAACAGGGTCTGCTCCAGCTTTTTGCCACCCAGGCTGCCGTGGCGATCGAGAACGCCCGCCTGCACGCCGCCGCGATGGCGCGCGGTGAGCAGCTGGGGGCGCTCTTGCGCGCAACGGACGCGCTCATGGCGGAACAGGATCTTCAGGTCATTCTCAACCGCCTGGTCACGGAGGCGGCCAGGATCAGCGGTGCGCCGCATGTCAAGGTGCTTCTCCTGGATCGGGCTGCGGGTCTGCTCCGCGTCGGCGCGCTCCAGGGTTCCGCGATGCCCAAGGACTATACCCTCCCGGTTGGCGTCGGCCCGTCCGGGATCGTCGCCCAGACGGGCGAACCGCTGTTCATGGCGGACGCGCCAACGGATCCCCGGAGCGTGTTTGCGGAACGGGATCGGGAACTCGGTATCGTCACGTATCTCGGCCTGCCGATCAAGCGTGGGGATGATGTTCTGGGGGTTCTGACCTTCAACATGACCGTGTCTCACCGGTATACGGCGGCTGAGATGGCATATCTGGCATCATTTGCCGACCAAGCGGCCATCGCCATCGAGAACGCCCGGTTGCGCGAGCGATTGGCAGGGCGTTTACAGCGGCTGCAAGCGATGACACAGCTCACTCAGCTGATCTCCGCCTCCCTGGAGACCGATGCCGTGCTCCGCGAGATTACCGCGGCGATGGCGCAACTGATGAACGCGCCGTTCGTCTCGTTCTGGCGGGCCGATGAAGAGACCCGGACGCTGGAACTCTGTGCGTTCTCCGACGAGACGATGGCCGATTTCCCGACCACCACCATGGGATACGGTGAGGGGGCGTCGGGCTGGGTCGCGTTGCGCCGTGAGATCTTTCATTGCCCCGATCGGTTTGGTGATCCGCGGTTCGTGGGCCACGACTGGGCCAGACGCCACCGGCTCAGCAGCTTCCTGGGTGTCCCCGTGATGCTGAACGGCACGCTGCTGGGCGTCCTGACGTTGAACGCGCGGCAGCCGTTCTGCCTCGACGCCGACGATCAGAACCTCCTGGACAGCTTCGTCGCTCAAGCCGCGGTCGCGCTGCGGAATGCCTCGCTGTATGCCGCCATGGCGCGGGCACGAGATGCCGCGGAGGCGGGGACCCGGGCCAAGGGCGAATTCCTGGCCAACATGAGCCACGAGATCAGGACGCCGATGAATGGGATCATCGGCATGACCGAGCTGGCCCTGGAGACGGAACTGACCCGCGAGCAGCGGGACTACCTGGAGACCGTCAGGGTGTCCGCCGACTCGCTGCTGGGGGTGATCAATGACATCCTCGACTTCTCGAAGATCGAAGCCGGCCGGCTGGAGCTGGAGAACATCGGCTTCTCGCTCAACGAGATGCTCGGCCATCTCCTGAGGGCGCTGGCGGTGCGGGCATCGCAGAAGGGGCTGGAATTGGCCTGCAATCTGCTCCCGGATGTGCCCGACGGATTGGTGGGCGACCCCGGACGGGTGCGGCAGATCCTGGTGAACCTGGTCGGCAACGCGGTCAAGTTCACGGACGAGGGCGAAGTGGTCGTGCATGTGGAGCGGGCTGCCGACGAATCGCAAGCGGTCTGGTTGCATTTCGCAGTGTCAGATACCGGGATCGGGATCGCGTCGGACAAGCAAAGCCGGATCTTCGATTCCTTCACCCAGGCGGACAGCTCCACCACGCGCCGTTACGGCGGCACCGGATTGGGCCTGACGATCGCGGCGCGACTGGTGGAGTTGATGGGAGGGAAGATCTGGGTCGAAAGCGCCATCGGGAAGGGAAGCACGTTCCACTTTACAGCCCGTTTCGGCGTTCAGCCCAACCAAGCGCCGCGCCGGTCAGAGAGTCAAGAGGGTGCCGTCCGCGGCCTTCGCATCCTGGTGGTGGACGATAACGCAACCAACCGTCGGATCCTGCAGGACACGCTCACGAATTGGCGGATGCACCCCACGGTGGTGGAGGACGGGGAGGCCGCGTTGGCTGCGCTCGACGAGGCCGTGTGCGCCGGAGAACCATTCCGCGTGGTCCTGCTCGACGCCCAGATGCCCGGGATGGACGGGTACACTTTATCGGAGCGAATTCACTCGCAGGAACGCCTCGCCGGGGCGACGCTTATAATGCTCTCCTCCGGGGACCTGCACGGCGCCGGTGCGAGGTCCCGCGCGGCCGGAATCCGCGAGCACTTGATGAAGCCGATCACGCAGTCCGACCTGTTCGATGCGATCATGCGTGCTCTGGGACTCTCCGGCCGGGATCCGGCGTCGTCCTTGATCACGCGCCCCCGGCTGCACGATCCAGGCCGACGTCTCCGTATCCTTTTAGCGGAGGACAACCCGGTCAACCAGACGCTGGCTGTCCGGATGTTGGAGAAGTGGGGGCATTCGGTCACTGTGGCCGGGGACGGAGGGAAGGCGCTCGCGCTGTTCCAGGCCGCCGGACCCGGCGGAATCGACCTGGTCCTCATGGATGTCCAGATGCCGGAAATGAACGGTTTCGAGGCGACGGCGGCGCTCCGGAAGCTGGAAGAACAAACTGGGCTCCATGTGCCAATCATCGCGATGACCGCGCACGCCATGAAAGGGGATCAGGAGCGGTGTCTGGCCGCCGGGATGGATGGGTATCTGTCGAAGCCGATTGATGCGGCTAGACTTTTCGAAACGCTCGAGAGCCTCGACGGTCTCGAGGATACCTCCAGCACAGGAGTTCCGCCGGCCGCCCCGCCGCAGCCGGTGCCCGACGACCCGTGGGATCAGGCGGCTGCCCTGGCGCGCGTGGGGGGGGACGAGGAGCTCTTGCGGGAGACAAGCGGCCTGCTCCTGTCAGAGTTGCCGGGTTTGCTTGGGAACGTGCACGCCGCCTTGAGCAAACACGACGCGGTGGCGCTGGAACGGGCCGCGCACAAGCTCAAAGGTTCACTAGGCATCTTCGAGGCTCGGAACGCCTGTGCCGCAGCGCGCCGTCTGGAGGAACTCGGCCGTGCGGGTGACCTCGACGGAGCGGCCACCGCGCTCCAGGCGCTGGACGAGGAGACCGCCCGGTTGACACCGGCGTTGAGCGCCTTCATCATGAACGTGGCGGCGGTGCACTCCTAACCACTGCCATCCTGTTCCAGCATCCCTTTCCCCGCCTTGAGGAAAGACCGCATCTCGTTGTTCGGGAGCCGGGATGGCGCGAACGATTGCCGATGGCGGCAAACGTTGCCGCCTTCGCCTGCCTTCGGAGGGGAAATCCCGACCCTCTGGTTCTGGATCCTCTTGTTTTTACGTCAGGGAACGAGTGGCTCGCGACATGGCACTGGGGTTGCTACGGAGGCGAGTAACGAGTTTCCGCAAAAGGGGGATCCATGATTCAGGGGGTGTATACATCCGCATCGGGCATGGTCGCGCACCAAACCCGCATGGACATCCTGGCCAACAACCTGGCCAACGTGGACACACCGGGCTTCAAGGCCGATCTGGTCACAATCGATCAATCGGCAATTCCGGCGAATCTCATGAGTACCCCTTTGGCGCCCATGAGCACCGTGGAGGTTGGGCGGCCCGGATTGAATCTGGCGCCCGGGGTCTTGAAGACCACCGGCAACCCGCTCGATCTCGCCATCGTCGGCCCGGGACTCTTCGTCGTCGAGACGCCCCAGGGGGAGCGATACACCCGGGCGGGAAACTTCGTGCGCAATGCCGAAGGCTTCCTGGCGACGCCCGAGGGGTTTCGGGTGCTCGGGGCCGAGGGTCCGGTGCAAGTCCCGGATAGCGGGTTTCGGGTGGATTCCAACGGGCGGCTGTCGGAAGGCGGCTCGCTCCGGTTCGTCGGCGGGGACTCCCTGGACGGCTTGATGAAAGCGGGGGGCACGCTCTTCGCGGTGGTGGACGGCGCCCAGCCGCCGCCGGATTTGCCCGAGGCGACGGTCGTGCAGGGACAATTGGAAGGGTCGAATGTGAGCGTCGTCATGAGCATGGTGGAGATGCTGGCCACGATGCGGACCTACGAGGCGTACCAGAAGACGATCCAATCCCTCGACCAGACCGTCGGGCAGGCGGCCAACGAACTCGGGCGCGTGTAAGGAGTGAAGCGATGATCAGGGCATTGTTCACGGCAGCGACCGGCATGACCGCCCAGCAGCTCAACATCGATACGACGTCGAACAATTTGGCCAACGTCAACACCAGCGGTTTCAAGAAGAGCCGGGTGGACTTCCAGGACCTGCTGTACCAGACACCCCGGATGCCGGGGGCGCCAACCGCCCAGGGCGCTGAAGCGCCCACCGGGATTCAGGTCGGCTCCGGCGTGCGCCCGGCCTCGACGCAACGGATCTTCTCCCAGGGTGACTTCCAGCAGACCGACAACCCGCTGGATCTGGTGATCGAGGGGGATGGGTTCTTCCAGGTGCTGCGGGGGGATGGGACGACCGCGTACACCCGGGCGGGGTCGTTTCGGAAGGACGCCAACGGGCGGATGGTCAACCCGGACGGGTACGCGCTCCAGCCCGAGATCTCGATCCCGACCCAGGCGATCAATGTGTCCATCGGAACGGACGGCGCCGTCAGCGTCACACTCGCCGGAAACAACGCGCCCCAGCAGGTCGGCAACATCGAGCTGGCGCGGTTCGCGAACCCCGCGGGGCTGAACGCCATCGGTCGCAATCTCTTCCTGCCGACCACCGCGTCCGGCACGGCGATCGCTGGGGCGCCAGGAAGCCAGGGTTTCGGGACCTTGTCGCAAGGTTTTGTGGAAATGTCGAACGTCAAGGTGGTGGAGGAAATGGTCAACCTCATCGTTGGACAACGCGCGTATGAGGCGGGTTCGAAAGCGGTGCAATCGGCGGACGACATGCTGCAGCTCACGAACAATCTCAAACGGTAGACGGGGGTTGCCACCCGTCGCGGGACGCGCGGCGATCTGGCCAGGATGACACAGCGTGAGAAACAGACACCGGACGAGAAACGGCGGGGCACGCCGCGGGATCGGGATCGCCGCACTGGTGATCGGGATCATCCTGTTTGTCGCCGCGGTGGCGGCGAGGGGCGCGACGGACCGGGCCGCGCGATCTGATCGGATGGCGGGAGACCCGTCCATGACGGTCAGCCTGCGAGTCGAGTCCATGGTGCGTGGGCCGGAAATCCGGTTGGGCGACATCGCGGATATTCACGGGCGGGATGGCGGTCAGGTGGACAGACTGCGGGCCATCGAGGTGGGGCGCGCTCCGCTGCCGGGGCTGACGCGGACGTTGGATGTGGCCTATCTGAAGGCCCGACTGCGGCTCGCCAATGTGGACCTCGGGACGCTCGCCCTGGATGCACCGTCCGTGATCTCCGTGACGACCGCCAGCCAACAGGTCAGCGGTGCGGACTTGGTGGCGGCGGTTCGGGAACATCTCTTGGCGGCGCGATCTGAAGACGCGACGCGTCTCTCGATCCAGCCGACGGGGGCGGCGCCCCCCACGCTCGTCGTGCCCGCCGGACAGGTAGAGCTCAGGGTGCGAACGCGGGGCGGCGCGGAAATCCTCGGCTCCGTCTCGGTTACGGTCGAAGCGTGGGTGGATGGGACGCTGGCGCGGTCGCTCAGCGTCCCTGTGCGCGTCGGCCTGCAGAGCGAGGTGGTGGTGGCGGCCCGCCCGATCACTCGGGGTGCGCGGCTGGACCCGGAGGACCTCCGGGTGGAGCGGCGAGAACTCACAGCAGGCCAAGACCCGGCGCGGGTGGTGGACGCGGTCGTCGGCCTGCGAGCGGTGCGGGGGATCGCGGTCGGAGAGCCGATCCAGATGTCGCTGGTGGACCAGCCTCCGCTGGTCCACCGCGGGGACATCGTCCTGCTCACGACGGAGGGGCGTGGACTCCGCGCGGTGACCCAGGGAGAGGCCAAGGAAGATGGAAAAGCGGGGCAGGTCATCCGGGTCCGGAACCTCCACTCGAATCGCGAGGTGTACGGACAGGTGGACGCCGAACGATCGGTCCGGGTTCCCTTCTAAGACGAGCGAGGTTAGGAGTTCAGGCGCCATGCGCGCGATCGCGAACGAGAGAGGGGTATCGATGCGATGGATGTGGATGGTCCTCACCGGTTTATGCTGGCTGGTCGTCGCGACCGCCGCGAATGCCGACTCGCTATGGCGCGACGGGCCACGCGGGGTGTTGTTCACCGATATGCGCGCCACCCGGCTCGGCGATCTGGTGACGGTCATCGTTTCGGAGTCCTCGTCGAGTAATCGTACGGCCGAGACGAACCTCAAGAAGGAGTCGTTCAATAAGTTCAATCTGGCGAACCTGTTCGGGAGCACCCCCAGCAGGGGGCAATTCGACTTTACCGGCAACAACGAGCAGAAGGCCAACGGAAACATCACCCGCCAGGACGGCGTGACGGCGCAGGTCCCCGCGCGGGTGGTGAAGGTGTTGGAGAACGGCTTGCTGGTCGTGGAGGGGCGCCGGGCGATCGTGGTGAACGACGAGACGCAGACCCTGGCGTTCAGTGGCGTGGTCCGGCCCGAGGATATCGGACCGGACAATACGGTTCAGTCCACGCAGATTGCGGACGCCGAGGTGACGGTCCTCGGGAAGGGCGTCCTGGCGGAAAAGCAACGGCCAGGGATTCTGCAGCGTCTCTTCGACATCTTCCGGATCTTCTAAGGACCGGGGGACGCGTGATGGGAACCATGAAGAACCGGCGACCGACAGTCGACGACTACTCCATCCGACTCGTGTGCCTCTCGGCGTTCCTGATCGGTGCGCTCTGTTTCCTTGTCCCTGTGTGCGGCGAGGCGTCCGAGGTCCGGGTGAAAGACGTCGCCCGGATCCAGGGCGTTCGGGAGAACGAACTGCTCGGGTACGGGCTGGTCATCGGTCTGAACGGCACCGGAGATAAGGCGGGGACGCTCTTTACCGCCCAGTCCATTGCCAGCATGCTGCAACGGTTGGGGATTTCGGTGCCGCGGGACCGGATCTCGGCGAAGAACGTCGCAGCGGTCGTGGTGACGGCCAAACTCCCCCCGTTTGCCAAGGCAGGGACCACGCTGGACGTCATCGTCTCGTCGCTCGGCGACTCGAGCACGCTCCAGGGGGGGTTGCTGCTGCTCACGCCTCTCCAAGCGGCGGACGGCAAGGTGTACGCCGTCGCGCAGGGGCCCGTCTCGCTTGGTGGGTTCCGGGTGGACTCGGGGGGCGGCGGGGACAAGGTACAAAAGAATCACACCACGGTGGGCCGCGTCCCGAACGGCGCCATCATCGAGCGCGAGGTCCCGACCACCGTGGTGGAGAACCAGACGCTGGCCATCTTGCTGAACAACCCGGACTTCACCACGGCAGGTCGCCTTGCGGAGGCGGTGAACCGCTCGTTGGGGGTCGGCCGCGCCCGCGCGGAGGATGCGGCCACGGTCCGGGTGGTCGTGCAGGCCGACCAGGATCTCGTGGGGCTCATCTCGACGCTGGAGCACCTGCGCGTGACGCCGGATCGCGTGGCCAAGGTGGTCGTCAACGAGCGCACCGGGACGATCATCATGGGCAGCGAGGTGCGCATTTCCACGGTTGCTATCGCCCACGGGAACCTGAGTGTGCAGATCAAGACGGATTACCAGGTCTCCCAGCCCGCGCCGTTTGCGCGCGGGAGGACCGCCGTCGTGCCGCAGCGAGATGTCGCCATCCAGGAGGACAGAAGGAACCTGTCGGTCATTCCGGAAGGTGCCAGCATCGGGGATCTGGTGCAAGCGCTGAACGTCTTGGGTGTCACGTCACGAGATCTCATTTCCATCCTGCAGGCCATCAAGCAGGCCGGGGCCCTGCAGGCCGATCTGGAGATCATCTAGGGCGGTTGGGTCAGTGGCGCGTTGAGATCGAGGTAAAGAGGACAGCAAGTGGACCCGATACTCCCTTTAGGCATTCAAGCGACTCGTCTGACGAAATCTCAGGCCGCGACACCCGGCGCCGAGGCGGATCGGCTGCGGGACACGGCTCGAGAGCTGGAAGGAGTGTTCCTCGGATTGCTCATGAAGGCGATGCGATCAACAGTGGGGAGTGGGGGGCTGTTCAAGGAGGGGACGGATACCCAGACCTACCGGGACATGTTCGACCAGGAGATCGGCCGGAGCATGGCGCGGGCCGGAGGCATCGGCCTGGCCCAGATGGTGCTGCGTGATCAGGCGTTGCGCCAGGCGGCGGAAGCCGGTTCCCGACGACGCGAGGAGGATGGGGCGATCCAACCATCGAGAAACATTGACCAGATGGAAAGGCTTGGGCCGGCCAATCTGGATAGCACACCGCGCGAAGAAACTCCTCAAGTTCTTTCCGCGGATGACCGATACCTCGATTGATAGGGGCACCACAATACCGAACGGAGGGTCCGGTGAAGATTCGGAACGAGGATGGAATCTCTCGGGGTTTGGCGCAGACGCCGCAACCTGTACAAGGCGGAAAACTGGATCCGAACGCGAAAACCGGCCCAACCGGAAAACTCGGGGGAGACCGGGTCGAGCTTTCCGATCGCGCAAGGGCCCTGCTCGTGGCGTCTGACTCACTGAAGAACACACCGCAAATCCGTATGGATAAGGTTGAATCCATAAAGCAAACCATCAAAGACGGCACCTATCACGTTTCAGGTGAGAAGATCGCCGAGCGGTTGTTGGGCGAGGGACTGTTCGCCTGACTCAAGGGTACCGTCCGACTACCGCCGGGGCGGCCGACCGGTTGGGGAACCCGGTGAGGCTCTCTGACCCTCCCACGAAAGGTTGACCGGGGTCCCGAGAAAGACGGAGAACGCCATGCAGTCACTCTTCGCCGAGCTGGCCACGACTCTTCGCCAGGAAATCGACCAGTATCGTCGCCTGATCGCCGTGGTTCGCAAGGAGCGGGGGCGGATCGTTCGTGGGGAATTCGCCGGACTGGCGGAGCTGGTGCACAGGAAGGAGACGATCACGCGAGACCTGGCGCAGTTGGGGGCTTCGCGGCTGTCAATCCTGGAGCGCCTGGCGCGGGAATGCGGCGAGGAGGGCTCACGGATGACCCTGGCCCGGGTGGTCTCGATGGCACCCGGCGAGATCGGCGAGGCGCTCCAGGTACTGCTGGTTGAGTTCCGCGGGGCGGTGGGCCTGCTGATGGCCGCCAACGATGTCAATCGCACCCTTCTGGATCGCTCGCTTGATTTCGTCCACGGGTCCCTGGCGCTCTTCCGCACGGTGGCGACGAGCGGACCGACGTATAATTCCGGGGGACGGTGCGAAGGAGACGCCCGTCCACTCGCCGCAGTCAATCAAACAGCATGAGCGGCCTGTTCGGAACGCTGGGGGTCGCCAAGTCCGCGCTCTTTGCGAACCAGCTGGTCTTGCAGACCACGGCCAACAACGTGGCCAACGCGGGGCGGGCGGAATACACACGTCAGCGAGTGGACCTGACCGCTTCGCCTCCGGAAACCCTGCCCGTCGGGCAGGTCGGGACCGGGGTCACGGTGGCGGGGATCCGCCGGCTTCGGGACCAGTTTCTGGATCAGCAATACGCTCGATCGCAGCAGGCGCTCGGCGAACACCAGGCCACCCAATCGGCACTGAGCCAAATCGAATCGCTCCTCGGCGAGCCATCCGATGATGGCCTCCAGGCCAGCTTTTCCAGATTTTTTAACGCGTTACGCGACGTGGCCAGCTATCCCGAGGATTATACGACCAAGCGCGCCGCTGTCGAGCAGGGCGATATTCTGGCCGGTGATCTTCGCCGGGCGAGCACCGGCCTCACCGATCTCAAGCGCAACATCGAAACGGAGATCGTCCGCCGCGTCGGAGATGCCAATGATCTGTTGCAAGACATCGGCGAGTTGAACAACCAGATCCAGGCCGTCGTGATTGCCGGGGGATCCCCCAATGATTTAATGGATCGGCGGGATGACGATCTGGACAAGTTGTCGGCGCTCATCGGGATCTCTCGCTTCGCGCGGCCGGACGGGACGGTCCTGGTCTCCCTCTCTGGCGGTGGCGGGGTCCTGGTGGATGGAACCACCGTGGCTACCCTGGGAGCGTCCCTGTCCACGACCAGCGACGACTACCTCCTGACGCTGGGCGGGACGGTGATCAGCGCGCGAGGGGGGGAAATCGGAGGGCTGTTTACGGCGCGGAACGACAGCAGCGGGTACGTGAAGTACGCCGAGGCCAGGCTTGACGCACTCGCCTCGACGCTCATCGAGCAGATCAACCAGATCCAAGCCGCGGGGGCGGGCGGGGCGGGGTTGCAGTCGGTCACGAGCCAGTATCAAGTCACGGATCCGGCCATCCCGCTGTCCTCCGCCGGGTTGCCGTTTGCGCTCACGATACCCGGAAGTATGAACGTGTTCACCTATGACACGGCGACGGGCGCGGTGACCGGATCGGGGACGGTCACGCTCACCGCCGCCACGACGCTGAACGACCTTGCCGCACAATTCGGGGGGATTGCCGGCCTCTCGGCCAGCGTGACGGGTGGAACGCTGAACCTCAATGCGACCTCCGGTCAGAGCGTCCGGTTTGCCGGGGACACCGGCAATCTTCTGTCGGCGCTCGGGGTCAACGCGTTCTTCACCGGGACCAACGCCCGAACCATCGATGTGAACGCCGCGCTCCAAACGGACCCGAATCTCCTGTCAACGGGGGTCCCCGATCCGACCACGGGGTTGGTGGGCGCCGGGGATAACCGAGCCGCCCTTGCGATGGCGGGCCTGAGCGAGAAGAAGGTACTCGGCGGAGGCGCCGCGAGCCTCACCGACTACTACGCGGAAACCGTCGGGGTTCTGGGGGCGCGGACGGCCGCCGTCAATCGCTTGGTCGAGAGCCAGGAACTGGTGACGCGAACCATCCAGAACCAGCGCGAGCAGGTGGCGGGGGTCTCGCTGGACGAGGAGATGATCGAGCTCACCAAGGCCCAGCGGGCCTTCGAGGCGTCGGCCAAACTGGTACAGGTTGTGGACGAACTCCTCAACACCGTCGTAAACGGGCTGCTGCGGTAATCGGGCCGTTCAGCGTTCGGCGCTCGGCCCCGGGCGTTGAACGGTCTCAGAGGATGCTATGCGAATCACCCAGAACATGGTGGCAACCCAGGTCTTGGGAAACATCACCGGGAGCTTGGGGCGGCTGGCGAAAGCGCAGGAGCAGTTGGCGAGCACGAAGCGGATCAATCGGGCCTCCGACGATCCCTTGGGCAGCGGGCTGGTGATGCGGTTCCAGGCGACCAAGGAGGGGTTGCAGGGTTTCCAGCGTGCCACCGACGCGGCGCAAGAGGCGTTGCGGAGTACCGCGACGCCCCTGGAGCGGGTGACGGAGATCCTGCAGCAAACTCGGGAAGTGGCCGTCCGGGGAAGCAGCGACATCATGTCCGGGAGCCGCGGCCCTCTGGCCGAAGAGGTGAACGAACTCCTGGAAGAGCTCCTCTCGCAGGCAAATTCCCGTTTCCGGGACCGGTACATCTTCGGCGGAACCCAGACCGGCACGGCTCCCTATGCCGCGACGCGGGATGCGACCGGTCGGATCACCGCCGTCACGGCCAACCCGGTGGGGATCAACGGTTTGGTGAACGCGGAGGTGGCGTCAGGGTTCCTGGTCCAGACCAACCTGCCGGGCGGCCAAGCCTTTACCAGTACCGTGGACCTGTTCGCCACCCTGGCGACCCTTCGCGACAGTTTGACGGCCGACGACACGGCAGGTATCGCAGCCACCATGGGCACCCTCTCGCAAGGGATTGACCAGGTCAACACGGCGTCGGGCGTGGTTGGCGTCGCGGTGCAACGTCTCGAGGCGATCCGAACCCGCAACCAGGAGGACCTCACGCGGGTCGAGGCGCTCCGGAGTAAAGTGCAGGACGCCAACATCACCGAGGTGTACGTGGAACTCCAGAAACTCCAAAACGCCTTCGACGCCTCGCTGGCCGCCGGCGCCAAGGCGATGAAGGCGAGCCTGGTGGACTACCTACGATGACACCGATTACGGCGACATCCGCGGACACCTGTCCGGTCGTTTCCTTTGCCGTCGACACGTTGTCCGAGGCGCGCGCCGGCAGCGCCCCACGGATCCTCGAGAGCCGGCGATTTGGCCGTCTGGAGCTGTTTTCGGACCAGGTGCTCACGTTTTCGTCCGGACTCCTGGGTTTCGAGGAGCTCCGCGAGTTCTGTGTGGTGGCGCCGGAAGCCCTGCAGCCACTGACCTTCCTCGTCTCTTGTGATGATCCCGGGGTGGCATTTCCGGTGTTACCTGCGCGCATGTGTCTGGCGGAGTACGCGCCGCCCATTCCGCCGGACGCCCGGGAGGCGGTGGAGGCCAAGCCCGGGCAGCCGTTGGAGATCCTGGCGATCTGCGCCGTGGCGCAGGACACCCTGACGTTGCACGCCAATCTGCGCGGACCGGTCTTGATCAATCCCGTCAGGCGGTTGGGATTTCAGGTCGTGCTGCACGACAGCCCGTACAGCCTGCGGCACCTCCTGGGCGCCGACTAAGGACTGCGCGATGCTGGTAGTAAGCCGGAAACCGGGGGAGCGGCTGCTCATCGGCGAATCGGTCGAGGTGACGATCCTCTCCGTGCGGGGAGACCAGGTCAGCCTGGGTGTGTCGGCGCCCCGAGAGGTTCCGATTCACCGGCAGGAACTGCTCGAGCGCATCCGTCGGGAAAACCAGCGGGCCGCGACGCTCCGGGCGGACGAATTGGCGGCCATGGGCGCCACCCTGCGGGCCCGGCAAGGACTCGTCCCCGCCCTAAAGCGCGGGATTTCCGAGCCTCCCAGCGACGCACCGGCGGCATCGGGCGTCTCCAACGGTGCCGGGTAAGCGGCAAGACCTGCCCATTTCCCTCCAGAGAATTTTCTCTTCTCTCCGTAACGTATTGTAAACACTGCGATTAATTCATCGATCTGTTCGCCAGAGTGGCACGCCCCTTGCCCTCTCCTTCCCCGAACAGCGCGTCCGCCCGTTTGAATGCCGTGAAACTTGGATGCCAGCCCGGCGCCGCCGGAGGAGGCTCTTTCGACCATGCCGGCTCCCACCGTCTTGACGGGCAAACAACACCTAAAGATCGCGATCATCTACGACGACACGACTCGCCCCGACACTATTGGGGAATATTGCCGTCGCGCCCTGGAACGGCAGGGCCGCCTGGTCACCCATTTTCTCCCCGACGAGGTTGCCGACATTCCGCCGATCTACGACCTCTATCTCCTGGTGGCCGAGGGCTGGGAATACGACCTGCCGGAGGCGCTGCGTCCGATGGCCACCTGGGCACTCGGCACCGACCGGGAGTTCGCGGGACCACGGGGTCGAATCCCTGGTGCGGACTGGACGTTTTGCGCGCAGCGGGACGAGGCGGCGCGGATGCGGGCAGAAGGAGTCCCGAACGTATTCTGGTTGCCGCTGGCGTGCGACCCCGAGACCCATCGGCGTATCCCCTTTGTCGGCAAAGAGTACGATATCTGTTTTGTGGGGAGCACGGGTACGGGAGACGGAGAGCGAACCCGGTGGGTGGAGTGGATTCGAAGCCACGTTCCACGGGCGTTCGTCGGCCAAGCGCATGGCGACGAACTGACACGCGTCTACAGCGCTTCCCGCCTGGTCTTCAACTGCGCCGTTCGCAACAACATCAACCGACGCGTGTTCGAGGCGGCGGCCTGCGGTTCGCTATTGATCACCAACGACTTGGCGGAGAACGGGCAAGACTTGCTCTTCACCCCCGGCGTACACCTGTTGACCTATCAGCGGGGCGAAGATCTGCCGGCCCTCATTCAGCAATTCCTTCACGATGAAAACGAGCGGGAGCGGATCGCGCAAACCGGGATGGAGCACGTGCGGGCGCATCACACCTACGCCCACCGGATGGACGACCTCCTTTCCGCGGTCTGCGGAGGCGCACGATTGGACGACAAATACCCGGTCGAGGGGGTGGAGCGAACGAGCGTCGGGCGGGGCCAGAAGGCTGCGGCGGCGAGCGTGTCGGGGGACGATCGCGCAGGCGGGAGCGTTGTTATCCGTCGAGCGAACGGGGAGCCTCCGGCGAACTCGGTCCCGGTCGCGGCGCGCAATGCGGGCGGGCCGGTTCTGCGGGCAGAGGCCGGCGACCACAGGTTCACCTCCGAGATGGGGCGCGCCATGGGTGTGCAGGTCAGTATCGTCATCCCGACGCACAACAGGCTCGACTTGACGCGACAATGCGTCGCCAGCATCCGGCGGCACACCGAAACGCCACACGAGATCATCATCGTGGACAATGGGTCCACGGACGGGACGCCGGCGTGGGCACGGGAGGAGGGATTGCGCGTCATCTCCCACACCCAGAACCACGGGGTGCCTGCGGCGTGCAATCGGGGCATTCTGGCTTCGCTCGGCGAGTACGTCCTCCTGCTGCACAACGATACGCTGGTCCCCCCCGGATGGGCCGCGAGGTTACTTGCGCACGCGCGAACCGACCCGAGTGTAGGGTTGGTCGGACCCGCGACGAATTTCGCGACGTCGTCCCAGCAGATTACCGCGCCCTACACGACCCACGAGGAGTACCTGGCATTTGCGGCGGAACGCGCCCACGTTCACCGGGGGCGGGCGGTAGAAGTCGAGCGGCTGGCAGGACTCTGTGTGCTCATCCCGCGAAATGTCATTCAGATGGTGGGGCTCTTCGACGAGCGGTTCGGCCTCGGCAAACTCGAGGATGATGACTACTGCCTTCGTGTTCGCATGGCGGGATACCGACTGCTCTGGGCGCAGGATGTCCTGGTGCATCACGAGGGACACCAGACCTTCGGGCAACTAGGAGACGCCTTCGGCGAGGTGCTGGAACGGAACAAGCGGCTTTTCCTGGAGAAGTGGGACATCGGCCGGCATCTCCAACTCGTCGGACCCCCGCCGCCGATAACGGCCGATGCCCCTCCGGACGCGTGGGACATGCTGGCCGCGGAACGATACGGCGACGCGTACGAGGGCTTCGAAGCGGAGGTTCGAGCGAATCCCGCGAACGCCCGTGCGCTGGTTGGGTTGGGACTCGCCGCGGAGGGGCGGGGTGTCCCGGCGGCGGCTCGGTTGGCGTATCGGATGGTTCTCACCATGGTGCCGGGGGATCCCGACGCGAGTCGGGCCCTGGCTCGGGTGGGGGGCGGGATGAGCACGGGTGGAGACCGCGCTGGCGCGGTCCTCTGCGCGACGACCACGAGTACGGTCGCGCCCCCCCCATTTGATCCCGCGCCGCTGTCGACCCGGGCCTATACCGTGGAACGCGGAACAGTTCTGGACCCGGCGAACCTTGCCTCTGAGTGGGAGTCCGTTTCAAACGGCAATGGTCCGGCTTGGGATCTGTTGCGGGCCGGGCGGTATGTCGAGGCTTACAACACCTTCGAGCGGCAGGTGCGCGTAAACCCCGCCGACACCCGGTCGTTGGTGGGACTTGGACTTGCCGCGGAGAGGCGCGGCGTTCCGGCGGCTGCGGCTCTGGCGTATCGGGCAGCGTTAGACATTGCGCCGATGGATTCCGACGCGACTCGAGGCCTTGAACGCGTGGAGATGACAGCGACCGCGCCACACCATACGGCACTCCCGGGTGCCCAGGACGAACACGACCCAGGGCGGGGAGTGGTGCGACTTGGCGTGAGATCGAATGATCTGGCTCTTGCAGAACACGGACCATTGGCCTGCGGCGAGAACGGGCGTGCCAGATGAAGAGGCTCAACCTCGGCTGCGGTCCGAAGCACTTGGAGGGTTACATCAACATAGACGTCGTCCCGTCTCGGGCGACCGATCTTGTGGCGGACGTCGTGCGGCTACCCATGTATGACGACGACTCCGTGGACGAGATCCGAATGGATGCGGCGTATGAACACCTATACCGCCACGAGCGGCCCGGGGCGCTTAGAGAATGGTTCAGGATTCTGTGCCCCGGCGGGCGCCTGACGATCAATTGGATTCCGGATTTCGACGCAGTCGTCGAGGCGTATTGCCATCGGCGCGCTGGGATCCAGAGCGCGGTCTTCAATCTCGACGAGGTCTGGCGATACACCCATGGGAAGTATTCGCCGAGCGACGTTCCCTTCCAAGTTCACAAGGACATCTTTACCGCACAGGGAGTGATCGGGGAACTCGAGGGCGCGGGCTTCGAGAACGTCGTGGTATCCAAGTGTCGGTACGGGGAGGAACCGGTGGTGGTGAACCTTAACGCGGTCGCGATGAAACCCGGTTTCCGGATGCCGACCCGGCGTCTTTCCGCGCCGGACGACGCGAATGCCGGTGTCGCCACCTCGGCCCCCCGCCTTTCGGTTGTGATCAACACCCTGAACGAGGAACGTGACCTGGAGGACTGCCTGCGTAGCCTCGAAGGGTTTGCGGACGAGATCGTCGTGGTGGACATGCGAAGCGACGATCGGACGGTAGAGATCGCTCGTCGATACACCGGCCGGATCCTGTCTCACGAGCGAACGGGGGTGGTCGAGCCGGCTCGCCAATTTGCCATCGATCAGGCCCGCGGCGAGTGGATATTCCTCCTCGATGCGGACGAACGGGTGACGGCAGAACTGGCGCAGTTGGTACAGCACGCGATGACCACGAGCGAGGACATTGTCGGCTATCGCGTCCCCCGGCGCAATTTCATTGCGGGTCGATGGATGACAGGCACGGGTTGGGGAACGGATGTCGAATGGCATATGCGGCTATTTCGATCCGGGGTGGTGTCTTGGCCGCGCGAGGTCCATGCCGTGCCCATTGTTCGCGGACGGGTCGAGAACCTCGTCGGCCCATCCGAGGCGGTTCTGCTCCACTACAACTATCGCGATTTGCGAGAATTCGTCGAACGGCTGAACACCTACACGGAGTTCGAAGCGGAGAAGCTCTTGGCGGCGGGGGAGAAATTCACCTGGCCCCACGCCATGGAAGCGGCGGCAGCCGAGTTGCGCAGCCGCTACGAGCCCCATAAAGACGGGGTCCACAGTCTTGTCTTGAGTGTGTGCATGGCGTTCTATCGGTTTCTCTCATGGGCGAAACTGTGGGAGCGATGCGGTCACCCCGAGGTGGATCTCCCGGTGTCGTGGGAGGGGCTCCTGTCTCCGAGCAGCGCTGTGCGGGCGGTTGCGCCAACACCGGAACAACCATCCGCCCTCGACAGGGGCGATCAAGCGTTGCACACCGGGGCGTGGTCAGAGGCGTGTGAAGCCTTCATTGAGGTTCTGACACGCGAACCCGTGTGCGCTGCGGCGAGATCCGGTTTGGGCCTAGCCCTTTTGTCGCTGGGCGAGACGGCGGAAGGTCTGGCGCAACTCGAGGAGGGGGTGAAGCTACGGCCCGATCCCGACCGGGTGAGCAACCTGGCCTGCGGGTACATGCATGTGGGGCGTCTGGCCGAGGCGGAGCGGTTGCTTGCCGCCGTCCTGGCGGCGGCCCCCCAGCACGAACCCGCGCGGGTCAATCTGCGTCGACTCCGAGACCAGGGCGCGCGGACGGATCGGTCCGCACGCGACTCATGCGACAGCAGGGAGGATGGGTCCGGAGACGGCTGTGCCGATTTCACTCCGGACGCGGCGGGCGGTCCCCATGCATCCGAGGGCGAATTCGCTCATGGCGGGCCTGGGGTGAGCGGTAGGATCGCCGCGGCACCGGAACAGGAGTTGGTATGGCTCCGGGCTGGCTGCAAGGCGGAGTTCGACCAGTCCAGGGACGTGCGCGAACGCCTGTGCGAGGCACAGGCCGCTGTGAGCAGCCGCCTCCCCGTCGATTGGGAGCGCTTCACTCGGCGTGGGTACTGCTCCGTCTGCCGGCAACCAGCGGAATTTCTCATCGACGCGTATGCGGCGTTGGTGCGGGATGGAGTGCGACAACCGAACTGGCGGGAGCGTGTCGTGTGCCCACGGTGCGGGCTGAACAACCGCACGCGGGCCGCCCTTCACCTATTCGACCGGTTGGGTCGTCCAGAGAGTCACAGTCGCGTTTACGTGACCGAGCAGCTCACTCCTCTGTATCAACACTTGGTGTCGCGATATCCGCAGACGATCGGGAGCGAATATCTGGGGGATCGCATTCCTCGCGGCCAGCACGACGCACGGGGAATCCGCAACGAGGACGTCACGGCGTTGACCCTCGGCGACGCCTCGGTAGACTTCGTATTGTGTTTCGACGTGCTCGAGCACGTGGGGAACTATCGGGCGGCCCTTGCGGAGTTCGCGCGCATTCTCGCTCCCGGAGGCGCGCTCCTGCTCACCGTACCCTTCGCAACCGACGCAGATGCGACCATCACACGTGCGGTGCTGGAACCTGATGGAACGATTCGCCACTGCGCTCCGCCCGAATACCACGGAGACCCGAACGATCCAGAACGCGGGTGTTTGCTGTATCGCATATTCGGCTGGGACCTCCTTCCGAGCCTAACGGTTTCCGGTGTCTCGGACCCGACCCTACATCTCCTCTGGTCATCCGCCTTCGGATATCTGGGCGATCCGCAGATCGTCCTGACGGCGCGCCGCGACGCCCCGAGAGACGCGAGGTGTATCGCACAGATGGCTGTTGCCGTCGCTGAGGCTCCGCAGGACCTCTGCGGCGACGGGAAGACTGACGGGAGGGCCATGCCGGCGGCCGGCGCAGGGAAGTTCAGTTCCGGGACGGATCGTTGCGCGAGGACGCCGCGGTAGCCATTTCGCGACCGGCGGTATTGCCGACCGGCGGCGCGGCAGTGCCCACTTTTCAACGCGGTCGGCCCGCCCGTGAGATGGGAGACGGGACAGGAGCAGAGTGGTGGAAAGACGGCCCGTAGTGATCGCCATCCTGAGCTGGAATGGTCTCCATCTCCTCAGGGAGTGCCTGAGGGCTGTTCGGAAGCACACCGACTATCCGCACACGGTGTGCGTCATCGAGCAGGGATCCACGGACGGGACCCAACGGTTTCTGCAGCGTCTGGCGGATGGCGTGGCCCCGATCCTTCTCGAGGAGAACGTAGGCTTCGTGAAAGGGAACAACCTGGTCATGGGGCGGTTCCCGCACCACGACGTGGTCCTCCTGAATAACGACACCCACGTGCAGCCAGGCTGGTTGACCGCGCTGGCCGATCGAGCCTACAGCGTCCCAGAGGTCGGGATCGTCGGCGCAAAACTGATCTACCCCGACGGGCGCCTCCAAGAAGCGGGCGGCGAGATATTCCAAGACGGCAGCGGTCGTAACATCGGAAGGCTGGACGATCCCGAGCGCTGGATTTACAACCAGGTACGCGAAACGGATTATTGTTCCGGCGCGTGCCTCTATATTAAGCGTGATGTGCTCGATCGGGTAGGGTACCTAGACGAGCGTTACCACCCCGCCTACTACGAGGACGCCGACCTGTGCTTTGCCGCCGCGGAAGCGGGTTTCAAGGTCCTGTACGAACCTACCGCCGTGGTAGTCCACCTGGAGGGGGGCACGGCCGGCAAGGGCGTGGAGCAGTCCAGTCGATCGCGGCAATTGCAGGACCGGAATCGGCCGCTCTTCGTGGAGAAATGGCAGCACGTCTTATCGCGAAAGCGTCGGTCGGCGTACGCCTTGCCTGTCCAGCGCGGTCGCGACAAATTGCTCTTCATCGGCCCGCTCGTTCCCGCGCACGACACCGCGGCCGGCGAACTCCGGATCTATTTGACGATCAAAGAACTCAGCAAGGATTTCGACATCGCCTACCTCGGACGAAACGTCACCGACCGGCGCTACATCCGCGACCTGGAAGTGATGGGCGTGACCGTCTTCGCACCGGATCCCGAGCGACTGAGCCTGCTCGGGACCCCGGTTGATGCCCCTCCGGTGGATGTCGCATCGCTTCTTCGGGAGAATCGGTTCCTGGCGGTCATTGTCAGCTTTCACCACGTCGCTCATCAGTATCTTTCCTTCATCAAGGAGGTCGCTGATCGTTCATGTTTCGTGCTCGATACGGTGGACGTTCACTTTCTTCGGGAGTGGCGCAAGGCCCAGCTGGCCCACACGGACGACCTGTTCTGGGTGGCTGAAGTGGAGAAACGGCGCGAGCTCACCATGTGTCGCGCCGCGGATCTGGTGCTTACGGTAACCGAGTCGGATCGGCAGGCACTCCTCGCGGATGCGCCCGAACTTGAGGTGCACGTCGCGCCCACCATTCATGACATCGTTCCGAATGTGCCAGAGGCGGGGGCGGAACAGCGTCAGGGACTCCTTTTCATCGGCGGGTTCCACCACCCGCCCAATGTTGATGCGATACTCTGGTTCTGCGGGGAAGTGCTTCCCAGGATCGTGGCCGCAATCCCCGAAGTCACACTGCATATCGTAGGAAGTCACCCTCCGGCCGAGATCAGACGCCTTGAAGGACCGAACGTGCATATCGAGGGCTACGTGCCGTCGACGCTTCCGTTTCTGCGAAAATGCCGGCTCTCCGTGGCACCCCTGCGGTACGGAGCCGGAATGAAGGGGAAGGTGGGGGAGGCGCTCGCGGCAGGGGTCCCAATTGTGACAACGCCGATCGGCGCTGAGGGGATGGGTCTGGAGGATGGCAAACACGTTCTTATGGCGGAAGAAGCGAAAGCATTCGCGGACGCTGTAGTGCGGCTGTATCAGAACAGGGAATTGCGGGTGCAACTGGCGGAGGCGGGCCGCAAGTTGATGATGTCCCGGTTCGGCAGCCACACGGTGGGAGACCTCTGGCGACGCATTCTCGACCGCGCCAGAGCGGTCGTTGAAATACGGAATGAGAAGCGGGCCGCACATGCGCGGGAGGATGGAGTAGAACCGGCCCGTCATACCTTGGGGCGGAGCGCGGGGTTCCGGTGGCTTCCAGCGCGACCACGGCTGGTGCCGCAACTCATGATCGTCATCCCGGTGCACAATGGTTTGCCCCTGACCCAGCAGTGCGTCGAGACCATCCGTCGCTATACCGATACCCCGCACGAGATCCTGATTGTGGACAATGGGTCCACTGACGGCACTTCCGACTGGTGCGGGCGTGACCACGTGACGAGCATGCGCTTTGACGAGAACCGGGGATTTGCGGCCGCCTGCAACGCCGGGATCCGTGCGGCGTTGGGAGAGTACGTGATCATCCTGAACAACGACACCGTCGTCTCGCCGGGGTGGGCCGGGCGGTTGCTTGCACACCTGGATCGGGACCGGATGATCGGCTTGGTCGGCTCGTCGACGAACTACGCCTCATCCGTCCAGCAGATCGAGGCGGGTTACAACGACTTGGACGAGTACCTCATGTTCGCGAAGCGCATCGCGCGCGACCACGCCGGACAAGGGGAGGAGGTGGACCGACTCGTGGGGGTGTGCCTCGCGGCTCGGCGACAACTGTTTGAGGAGGTTGGACTCTTTGACGAACGCTTCGGGATGGGGAACTACGAGGACGACGATCTCTGCGTGCGCGTGCGGCAGCGAGGTTACAAGCTCTTGTGGGCCAAGGACGTCTTCATTCACCACGTCGGGAGCCAGACGTTTGCTGCCGTGCAGGCCGACTACCAGGCGCTGCTCACGCGTAACCGCGAGATTCTTCGACGGAAGTGGGACCTGCGGATCCACGCGCCGGAGCGAATTCGCCACATTGTCCTACCGGCACAACCCGCCATGTTGGCGAAGTCTCCATCCGTCGCACAACCCGAGCCAGAGCCGGAACAGCTTCGGGCGGCGGCTCAGGCGATTAGCGGCCAGCAATGGCACGAGGCGCTCACGCGGCTGAAACCGCTTGGTGTTGGCTTCCCGGCGTCGGCTCAGGTGCAGGGACTCTGGGGGCGTGCTCTGTGGGGAGCCGGCCAGGCCGCGGACGCAGAAGCGCGGTTACGACGCGCCGTATCCCTTGCCCCAACCGACCGTGGGTGGAGGTTCCTGCTGGTACACTTCTACCTCGAAGCACGGCGCGGCAGGGAGGCATTGGCGGAGCTGGAGACATGGAATCGACTGAATCCTGGCGACGCGGATGCGGAGCGTCTGAGTTCAGAACTGCGGCGACGTCAAGAGCACGCACCGCACGGATCGGAGGCCCTCAGTGGCAAAGCGTAAGTCGTCACGCACGCATGTGCGCGTCGGAGGAGATCGAATCCTCCTCTCGCTCTGTATGATCGTCAAAAACGAGGCGAAGAACCTGCCCCGCTGCCTGGACAGCGTCCGCGGCGTTGTGGACGAGATCGTGATTGTGGATACCGGCTCCACCGACGACACCGTGGCGGTAGGCGGAGAAGTACGGGGCGCGGATCCTCCATTTCGCGTGGTGCGACGACTTCGCCGCGGCGCGAAACGAGGCGGTGCGACACGCCCGCGGTTCGTGGATCCTGGCGCTGGACGCGGATGAGACGCTGGCCCGAGAGGCGCGCCGGAAACTTCGCAGCCTCCTGGCGGACGACCGGTATCAAGCGTATCTCCTGAACATTCGCAGTCCGCTAAAAGGCACCCGCAGCCAGGCGGCTGTCATCAACGCGTGGCCGCGGGTGTTTCGCAACCGACCGGAGATTCGGTACGAAGGGCGCGTCCACGAACAGATCTCACCCTCCATCGCGCGGATCGGAGGAACGATTGCGGCGACCGATCTCGTCATCGACCACCTTGGCTACCATCAGGATTTCTCGGATCAACGGGACAAGCAGGCGAGAAATCTGACGCTGTTGGAGCGAGAGTTAGCCGAACATCCTGACGATCCCATGACGATGTTCCACTACGGGGAAGCGCTCGGCTTGGGTGGCAAGATTCTCGAAGCGGTTGAGGCATACCGGAACGCACTTGCGAACCCGAAGATGCCGAGACAGAACGCTGCGGTCGCCTACCGCGGTCTGGCCAATGGCCTGTTGCGGTTGAAGGATTATGGAGGGGCAGTCGAGGCCTGCCGCCGGGCTGCCGAGACGGATGGCGGCTATTCCCCGCCGCACCTCCTGGCGGCCATGGCGCTGGGGCGGCTCGGTCGGCATGCCGAGGCCATCGAGGAATTGGATATCTACGTCCGGTTGGGGGAACAGACCAAGCTGGTGGGCGCGCGTGTGCTGGAACACGAGGCCGACCTGGGCTTCGCATTGGCCCTGAAGGGGGATTGTCTCCTCACTCTCGGGTTGCGCGAGGACGCCGAGGCAGCGTTCCGTGAGGCCATCAGGCGTCAGCCGGACGCTCCGGAAGGCTATTTGGGGATGGGGCGCATCCACAGCCTTCGCGGTGCGCATGGGGAAGCGGTCGAGGCGTTCGAGAAGGCGAAGACCCTCTTCAAGGAGCTCCCCCGCGGGCACCTTGCGCTGGCCGAATCTCATGCGGCCCAACAGCATTGGGCGAAGGCGCTGGAAGCGCTGGAGCCGTTCCTGGAGGCAGAACCCGTGGACCCGCGAGGGTTGGCTCTCCGCGCGGAGGGGCTCCTCCATGTCGGTCGGCACGCCGAGGCGCACGACGCGTTCAATCACCTGCTCGGGGTGGATCCAAGTGCCGATGCGCACCTCGCGCTGGCGTGCCTCGCCGAATCCCGAGGCGCGCACGACGAAGTGCTCGTCCATTGTCGGGAGGCCATCGCGCTAGGGGGTGACGATGCGCGTATCTTCTATCTGGAAGGCAAGACGCGCATGGCGCGCGGGGAATCCGTCGGGGCGGAAGCGAGCCTGCTGGAGGCGTTACGCCGTGCGCCCACGACCTGCGAAATCTACGAGAGCCTCGCAGCCCTCGCCCTCTCCGCAGGGGACGCGTCCAAAGCGCTGGCCTACTTTCAAGACCTGCTGACGCTGGCGCCGAATCACGCGCTGGCGGCAAGGGCGATACCAGTGCTGCGGGCCAGCCTGGCGGTAGCCTAGAAGAGGACGACGCGCCGATGCGCTCTCCGATTGAACCCAACACGCTGTCACTGTGCATGATCGTCCGGGACGAAGCCACCCGGCTTTCGGATTGTCTGGAAAGCGTGCGGGAGGTTGTAGACGAAATCGTCGTGGTGGACACCGGCTCCACAGATGGGACGATCGCGGTTGCGGAGCGACTCGGTGCTCGGGTGATTCGCCACGCCTGGACCGACGACTTCGCCGCGGCCCGGAATGTGTCCCTGGTGCACGCGCGTGGCGATTGGACGCTGGTGTTGGACGCGGACGAGCGGCTCCGGCCGGAGTGCCGGTCTCTGGTGCGACGCCTGATGCGTGAGCGGGCGGACGTGTCGGCCTTCCTCGTACAGCAGCGAACACCAACCCCGGCGTCGGCGCAATCGGGAATGACCCGAGTCGCGTGGCTTCCGCGGTTGTTCCGGCGGGATCCGCATGTCCGGTACATGGGTGCCGTCCACGAGTGCATCCTTCCCTCCATTCCGTTCGAGGCTGCGGTGGCGCATTCCGACGTTGTCGTTGACCATCATGGGTTTCTTGGCGGGCCGGAGGTCGTCCGGTCCAAGGCGACGCGGAACCTGCGGATTCTGGCCGGGATATTGGAACGGGATCCTGCGGACGGCTTGGCGTGGATTCAGCGGGCCGAGTGCCACGCGTCGCTAGGGGAGCTCGATGCCAGCATTGCCTGCTACCGGCGTGGGTTGGGTCGGTTGGAGGGGGGTGGACCCCGTGCCGGAAAGACGGGAGTGGCCGCCGAACTCGGAACTGCGTATCAGCAGCTCGGGGCGGCGCTATTCGAACGTGGGGCGTTCTTAGAAGCCCTGGCGGCGCTTGATCGTGCCGTCACCCTATGGCCGACACTTGCATCCGGTTACGCGCTCCGAGGCCAGACCCTGGCCCGACTCGGTCAGTGGGACGATGCGATTGTCGCGTACGGAAAGGCGGTAGCACTGGCGGAAGGGGCGCAACCTCCAGACCAGCCAGTCTTTCTGGAACCGTGGGTGGCGTGGCGATTGAAAGGTATGGCCGAGGCGACGGTCGGGCGCGACAACGACGCGCGGGCAAGTTTGGTTCGTGCGCTGGAACTGAACGCCGATCTTGACGACGCACAAAGAGTGGTGACGCTCCTGAGTGCGATCCCGACCACGACCGTGGCGGCGTCGCTTACCGCCGTCGCACCGACCGGGGCGCGTTCGGTGGACCGGGCGAAGGTCGAGCAGGTCGCCACGGCGATTGGTCGAGAGAGATTGCGGGTTCCGGTGAGCGTGATCGTGCACACGCGGAACGAGGAGCGCAATATCGCGGCGTGTCTGGAGAGCGTCGCCGGCTGGGCCGGCGAACTGATCGTCATGGACATGGAGAGTTCCGACCGCACCGTCGAGATCGCTCGGCGGTACGGTGCCATCATTCTAACCCACCCCCTTATTCGTGACTTCGATGGTGCGCGTAACGTGAGCGCGCAGCGCGCGACCAACGAGTGGATTCTCTACCTCGACGCCGATGAGCGCATGACGCCCGAACTGGCGAGCCGGATTGACGCCTTCCTCCGACGGGCTCCGGCGGAGGTCGCGGGCGTCCAACTTCCGTACCGGAATCACTTCCTCGGGCGGTGGATCCGTCACGCTGGCGGCTGGTATCCTGGCTACAAGGCTCCCATGCTCCTGCGCCGCGGTCGCTTCAACTGGAAGCCATACGTCCACCAAGGGCCGGTCGTCGACGGGGCCATCGTCAAGTTTCCCGCGGACGATCCGGCGTATGCGATCGTGCACGACACCTACCCGGACCTCGCGTCGTACTTCGAGAAGCTGAACCGATACACGGCGGGTGAGGCGGTCAAGTTGGGGGAGCGGCAAGCCCCGTGTACCTGGCAGGACACCGCCGAGTCGTTCGGCCGGATGTTCCGCTGGTATTACGACGAGACGGAGGGAAGGAAGGACGACGCGTACGGGTTCATCCTCTCGCTGTGTTCTGGCGTGTACGAGATGGTGGCCCGGCTGAAGTACGCCGAACAGAGGCTTCGAGAAGGATGGCAAGGGGGCGAGTTGCGGCCGCCCAGCGCCGAAGCCTTCCTCCGTCATGCGGCGACGCGTGCGGCTGGGGGTCGGCTCGTGGAGTCGGCGGCGCTCCGGCCCGCGCAGGCCGAGGAGGGGCGAACCACCATCGGCGCTGTTGGCGTGACCGCGCCCCCCGATCAGCCGCCGGCAGGTCGGCGACCAGACCGCGCCCAGCCGCAGGTGGTATGGAACGCCCCGATCTTCGATCCGAGCGGCTATGCGGACGAGGCGCGACAGTTCGTTCTGGGGCTCCACACGCTCGGCGTGCCCGTCTGTGTCGTCCCCATTACCTGGAACACGGCGACGGCCGAACTTCCGCCGAAGGACACTGCGGCGTTGCAGGGTCTTACCGAGGTATCCCTCGACCGCACTCGGGGGCCTGTGGTCGGCGTCTCGCACATCTTTCCCCCGAACTTCCAGCGGATGCCCGAAGCCAGCTACCATGTCGGGCGCACCATGTTCGAGACCGACAGGATCCCCCCCGACTGGGTAGCCGCCTGCAACCGGATGGACGAGGTCTGGGTCCCGAGCGATTTCAACATCGACACGTTCGCGACGGCCGGCGTGGTCAGGGAGAAACTCGTCAAGATTCCGGGCGGGATCGACCCGCGACCGTTTCGCCTGGACGTCCCGCCGATCGCGCTCGAAGGCGGGCGGGGGTTCAACTTCCTCTCGGTCTTCGACTGGACCCTTCGTAAAGGGTGGGACGTGCTGCTCCGTGCCTTCGTGGAAGAGTTTTCAAGGGACGAGGACGTAGCCCTCATCCTCAAAGTCTGGTCCTCCTCAGGGTGGCCGCTGGCGCGACTCCGGGAGCAGGCAACGGCGGTCCTTCGGGCATCGGGCCTGGCCGACAGCCTCCCGCCGAACGTCCTGTTTCTAGAGTCGAACCTGCCCGCCGGGCAATTGCCGGGGTTATACCGGGCGGCGAACGCCTACGTATCGCCGACGCGAGGCGAGGGGTGGGGGCGCCCGTTCATGGAAGCCATGCTGATGGCGTTGCCGGTGATCGCCACCCGCTGGAGCGGCCACTTGGAATTCATGGACGACGACACCGCGTTTCTGATCGACTGTGCGGTCGTTCCGGTGGAGGAGTCGGCATGTCGGGAGGTGCCGTACTTCCGGGGTCACCGTTGGGCGCAACCCTCGATCTCGCACCTGCGTGGGCTCATGCGTCAAGTGGTCACGGACCCGGAACTCGGCCAGGCAAAGGGTCTGGAAGCTCGGGGACGCATCTTGGGAGATTTCACCCGGCACCATGTGGCGGGACGGGTTGCGGAACGGCTCGAAGAGATTGCTGCACGGGTCGTCACCCCAGTGGTATCGGTGGCACGACACGCGGGCCGCGAGAACGGAACCGGGAAGGACAGCGGGCCGCTTGCGATCACCTGGGAGGGGTCGCAATTTGTTCATCACTCTTTGGCGCTCGTCAATCGCGAATTGTGCCTTCGGCTCATCGCGGCTGGGCACGAAGTATCCATTCTTCCCTTCGAGCCTGATGAGTTCGATCCTCACACGGATGCGCGCCTCGCGTCGCTCGCGGACCGGGTCGGAGCGAGGCTCTCGCGTCCCGCCGAGATTCACCTCCGTCACCAATGGCCCCCGAACTTCGAACCGCCGGCGGATGGTCGATGGGTAATGATCCAGCCGTGGGAGTACGGGGGGATACCGCAGACGTGGGTCGAGCCCATGTCCACGATGGTCGATGAGATATGGGTACCCTCGACCTTCGTGCGAGAGTGTTATCTGCGAAGCGGCGTTCCCGCCGACCGGGTCGCCGTCGTTCCCAACGGCGTGGATTGCGAACGGTTTCATCCACACGTGCAACCTCTCGCTCTTTCCGACCTCGGCGGAGCGTCCCATCCGAACGTGGGGTCGTCCACGTATAAGTTCCTCTTCGTCGGCGGGACGATCGTCCGTAAGGGCATCGACCTGCTTCTTCGGGCCTATCTCCAAGCGTTCACCGCGGCGCAGGATGTGTGTCTGGTCATCAAGGACATGGGCACGCAGACGTTTTACAGGGGGCAGACCTTCGGGGAGATGATCCGCCGGATTCAAGGAACGGCGGGCGCCCCGCGCATTCTCTATCTGACCGACGATCTACCGCCGGCGCAGCTGCCGGCTCTTTACACGGCTTGCGATTGCCTCGTGCACGCCTACCGGGGAGAGGGGTTCGGCCTGCCGATCGCGGAGGCGATGGCCTGCGCGCTGCCGGTCCTGGTGACGAATTACGGCGCGGCGCTGGATTTCTGCGATCACGAGACGGCCTATCTGATTCCGGCGGTAGAGCGCCGCGAAACCGAGTGGCGGATCGGCCAGACGGCACTGGCGGCTGCTCCGTACTACGGCGAAGCCGATGTGGACGCTTTGGCGAGTCTGATGCGGCAGGTCGCGAGTCATCGCGAGGAGGCGCGCGCGCGCGGCCATCGGGGCAGCATCCGGATCCGGTCCCATTTCACGTGGGATGCCGCGGCTGCCAAGGCGAACCGACGTCTCCAGGCGCTTCGGCTGCAGCCGGTGCGGCGAACCATGCCGTCGCGGCGATGAGCGCCGGGCGGTGCGAGGGGGTGCATGATCTCGCTGTGCATGATCGTGTGCGATGAAGCGCGGGATTTGCCTCGGAGTCTTGCCAGCGTGGCGCAAGGCGTCGACGAAATGGTGGTGTTCGACACCGGTTCGCGTGACGCTACGGTGCGCATCGCCGCCGCGCACGGCGCTCGCGTGGTCCAGGGCGCATGGAATCACGACTTCGCCCGCGCGCGAAATGCCGCCCTGGCGCACGTCATGGGCGACTGGGTGTTGATCCTGGACGCGGATGAGGAGCTGGACGGCGCAGACACGCACCGGTTGCGGGCGGTAGTGGAGGACGCAGGGTGGGACGCGGGGCGTGTGCGGGTCCGAAACCTTCAACCGCGGGGCGCCCTGTGCGGGTTCTATGACGCGCGCATCACCCGCCTGTTCCGGAATCGTCCGGAGTACCGGTACGAGGGCGCGATCCACGAGCAGGTCACCCCCGCGGTGCTGCGGGCCGGCGGGACGGTTGCCGATGTGGATCTGACCGTCATCCATCACGGGTATGTCGGCCGCAACGCCCAGGGCGGGGTTGAGCGTGCAACAAGAAATCTGGCGCTGTTGGAGCAGATGATCGCGGCGGGATCGGACGATCCCTACGTCTATTACCACATCGGCGCAACGTACAAGAGTTTGCAGAGAGTTCCGGAGGCCCGTACCGCGCTTCGTCGAGCCCTTGCCGCCGGGGAGCAGGTGCTGGGACACGAGACGGCAGACCTTGCGCACATGAAACTCGCCCAGCTCGCGCTGGCGGAGAATGAGCTTGTGGGCGCCGTCCGACACGCCGAGGCAAGCCTCGCGGCGGATCCGGATAACCTGCTCTCCCTCCACGTGCTCGCCTTGGCGCTCTTGTTCCAGGGACAGGTGGAACAGGCCTATCCGCTCTTCACCCGAATCCGTGCGTCGGCAGGTGAGCGCATCGAGGACGCCAGCAAGCTGGACGCCGTTCTTGCGCACTGCCGCGGGATCCTTGATGTGGGGGCCGTCCGGTTGCGACGCGGCTCGACCGCGAACGAATAGACGCCGTGCGGATTCCGCAATTGCGGCACTTCTCTACCGTCGGTTGCCGTGGGGTACCGGTTGGTACCGCCGGCGAATTCGGCACCGGAAGATCCGGGGTGATTTCGACCTCATGTTTCTCGCCGCGGGACCGATAGACATGGTAATGGCGCTCATGGACGAGAATCAGCCAGCGAAGGAGGTGAACGCGTTTCTCGTCAGAGTCAACCCATCCCTGTCCGCCACACACGGAAGGTGTCTTCCGGGAGAAGGCGGGCGAAGGTCGGACACGGACGTCCGGCCGCTTGGGAGCCAGCGACGGATCGCGGCTCCCTCACACGGAGGTAGATGACCATGGCAGTCGGTGACGCGAATCGAGTCAATGCCAACATCGGTGCCCTGAACGGCCTCAATTCCCTGATGAGCATCAACAAGAAGCTGGAGATCAGCCAGCTTCGCCTCTCCACCGGCCGACGCATCAACGAGGCGGCGGACGATCCGTCCGGATACTCCATCGCGACGTCGTTCGACAAGCGGGCCCGCGGCCTCTCGGTGGCTCTGGATTCGGTGGGCACGGCCAGCAACGCGTTGTCCATCGCCGAAGGTGGCCTGAACAACATCAACCAGATCCTGCTCGACATGAAGGACCTGGTGGTGCAGGGCGCCAGCGACACGCTGGGCAGCACGGAGCGCACCGCCATCAACACGCAGCTCACCGCGCTTCGGGATGAAATCACCCGGATTGCGGCGCAGACCACGTTCAACGGAACCAAGATGCTCGACGGAACCTTCACCAACCGGCGGTTCCAGACGGGCGACACCGAGACCGACTACATCAGCTTCAGCATCAGCGCCAGCTACGACGCGACCGCGCTCTCGCTGACCAGTGTCAGCGTGACGGATTCGTCGGCGGCCTGTAACTCGATGGCGAGCGTGAACACGGCCATCAACACGGTCGCGACCCAGGTGCAGTCGATCGGGTCGGTGGTCCAACGCATGCGCTTGGTGGAGAACAACCTGAGCGTGGCCATCGTCAACACTACGGCTGCCAAGAGCCGTATCCTGGATGCCGATGTGGCCAAGGAGCAGGTGGAATCTACCCGGTACCAGATCCTGCGGCAACTGGCGACTGCCCAGTTGGCCCAGGCAAACACGGCGCCGCAGAGCGTGCTGTCGCTCTTCCGGTAGTGCACACGCCTCAGGGTGGGCCGGTAACGGCCCACCCTGAGGACTTCCCCTCGTTCAAGAGAGGACACTATGCTGCCTCAGTCACTACTTGACGCCCCTGTCCGACCGGTTCCGCGACCGGGTATGTATAGTCAGTACCGCGACCAGCAGATCCTCAGTGCCAGCCCGATGCAACTGCTCGTCATGGTGTACGAGCAGGCCATCGTACAGTGCGAAGCGCGCGATCCGCAGCGTGCCAGCCGGGCCGTCACGGAATTGATCGGCGCGCTGAACTTCGATGCGGGTGAAATCGCCACGGATCTCTTTCGCTTGTACGAGTACTGCTTGTGGGAGATCCGGCGGCAGCACTTCACCGATGCGGCCCACATCTTGCGGCAACTGAAGAAGGCGTGGGAAGACGCCGTCGCGGGTCGGACCGCCTAACGACCGGGGCGCCGGACCCGTCTCGATGCAGTGAGGGCGCATGGCGACGATCAGCGGGACCTCAGATCTCAGTGGCTACGTGGCGCAGCTCATCGACCTGGAGCGGCAGAGCGGAGCGTCGAAGGTATACCGATCGGACCAACAGGCGCTCAACAAACGCTCCGCGACGCTGACCGACTTGCGCAGCAATCTCAGCGCGCTGAACACCCAGGTCCAAGGGTTGGTGCGACCCGGGACGCTGTCTCCCTTCGGGGCGAAGACGGTCATTTCGAGTAACGGGAACGTGGCCACGGCGACGGCCTCGTCGGGGGCGACGAGCGGGACGCACACGCTGTTGGTGACACAGCTCGCCCGACAGAGCACCGTGGTCTCCACGCAATGGTCGCACGCGGGGACGGAACTGGTCGGGGCGGTGGGTGCGGGCTCGCACACGTTCCGCATTTCCGTGAACGGTGTCGACACGGACGTGACGGTCGCCATCGGCGCCGCCGACGACAACCGGACGGTGCTGAGTGCGATGGCGGCGGCCATCAATGGGTCCGAGGCAAAGGTCACCGCCTCCGTCGTCAACGACTCGCCGTCGACCGCGCGCTTGGTGCTGGCAAGCGCAGAAAGCGGGTCCGCCAACGCGATCGCCCTCGCCGACCAGAGCGGAACGTTGGTTGCGGCGACGGGCGCAAACAGCGGGGTGCAATCGAGCGGCACCACGGGCGGTTTTCTCTATGCCAGTGACCAACTGGATGCCCGGTTCGTCTTCGACGGTCTGACCATCACGCGCGGGGCCAACACCGTGGACGACGTGTTGACCGGCGTCACCTTCCGTCTCACGGCGACGCAGACCGCGGATGCGGTCCCCGTGGCGCTGACGGTGGGCCCGGACGACAAGGCGATCCAGGGCAAGGTGCAGGCGTTCCTCGACGCGTACAACACGACGATCAAGTTCCTCAAGGAGCGGACCGGCGTCAGCGTGTCCACGGACACGACGGCCGCGGGAGCGACGGAGGTCAAGGCGGTCACCCGCGGCACCCTCGCGTCGGAGTCCACCTATCTGTCGTTGATGATGAATCTCCGCGCGGATGTCGGAGGCCGGATCGCCACCGGGGTGCCAGGTGGGCCGGTGGCGCTGTCCGAGATCGGGATCACCGCGGGCAAGGACGGGACGCTGAGCATCAGCGATACGACCAAGTTCACCAAGGCGCTGACGGACAATCCGGACGGGGTGACCGCGCTCTTCAACTCCCCGGACGGCGTCGCCAATCGTCTCAGCACACGACTCAACGGATTCGTCACGGCCGGCGGGACGCTGGACAACGCGCTGGCAGCTACCGCGTCGCGGCTCGACAGCGTGAATCGCGCAATCGAGCAGCAAGAAGCGTATCTGAAGATCAAGCAAGCCACGCTGCTGGACCAATACACCACCTTGCAGGAGATGTTACTCCAATTGCAATCCCAGCAGTCACTGCTCGATTCCATTACGGTGGCATGAGGGAATCCGCATGTCGGTGCCGAGCACGCTCATCAGCGCAGAAGAGATCGCGGAACTTGAGCGGGTGAGTGCCGCGCAACTCGACGCGATCGCGACGGGGAATCTCGAGGAGGTCCGGTTGCTCTTGGGGACCCGGCAACGCCTCCTCGACGTATTGCAGGGTCGCGTGGTGCGTCCCGGTGACCTGGACCCGGTGATGGCGACGATCAATCACGCCATCGGTGCGATCCGGGCAGAGATGCAACGCGTGGAGGCGGCGCTGTCGCATCTCGACACAGGCGGTCGCGCCCTCCTGTGTTACGCCACGAGAGCCGCGACCCCGGCGGCATACCTCGATCATTTGCGCTGAAGGTGGGTCCCCGATTCGGAGGGTATCATGGTCACCGAGATCGAAGCCGTCGGAACGGTGGCTGCGGCGAACCCCGGGTCGGGTATGGGGCTTCGTCCACCCGATCCCCGGATCGTGCGTAGCGAGCCGGCAGCCCGGCCTCGACCGCCAGAGCCGGTGGTGCGCGACCCCGCGGGGGATGTCGGGCTGGTGTTCGAGGTGAATCAGGAGAGCCGGGAGCTGGTCATCAAGATCGTCAACCGAGAAACGCACCAGGTGATCCGGCAGATTCCGGCGGAAGAAGTGCAGCGGCTGCGGGCCGCTATGGAGTCGATGCTCGGGGTCGTGCTGGATCGGACCGGATAAGCCGTAGCATGCTCGAGATCGCGCTTGCCGATTGGCTCCGGGATCTGCCGCGTCCTGGTGCGCGCACAACGGGGGGTCGGGCTTCTGGCGAAGCGGATTCCTCCGTATCGGTGCGTGCAGAGAGGGACGAGGCGTGTGCGGCGGCCAACGGCGACGGGGATCGCGTGGAGATCTCAGCCCACGGTCACCGCCTGCAGGTAGAAGCCCAGGTGCGGCGCGCGGTGGTTGCGGAGCTTGGTCTTTTGGCGACTGCAGATCAGGGCAGAGCCCACGAGGTGCAGAGCGATGACCTCCGGTCTCTCGGTGTTGATCGTGGACGACGATCCGACCGGTCTTCAGTTGCTCCAGGCGATCCTGGAGGAGATCGGGTTCGCGGTGACGGCGGTGGATCGCCCGAGGGCAGCCCTCCGGCTGGCCGAGGCGCAACCACCTGATTTGCTCATCACGGACCTCCGCATGCCGGACATGAACGGACTGGACTTGGTGCGCGCCGTGCGGCGCGTTGAGCCGGAGGTCTGCTGTTTGGTCATTACCGGGTTCGCCAGCGACGAGATCATCGCGGAGGCGTACCAGGCCGGCGTCTCGGATCTGCTCGTGAAGCCGATCAACGTTCCGGAAGTGCAGGCTCGCGTGGGCAATGCGGCGGAACTCGTTCAACTCCGCCGCGAGGTGCGGGCGTTGCGCGCAGTCCGGCTGACCGGTCGCGTCGAGACCACCGGCTCGCCGTCCGCGCCGCGCGCTCGAGAATTGAGCGACCTTCCGGTGTTGCCCGGCTCGGCTGGGCCCCTAGACGGGACAGGGCGGGACGACGCCTTCCATCGCCTCGAACGAATGCGGGCGCTGCACAGGCAGGGAGTCATCACCACGACCGAGTTTGAAGAAAAGAAGCGAATCCTCCTCGCCTCTCTCTAAGCGCCCCTCCGTGACACGGGCAGCCTGTGCGAGGGCGCCCCCGGCTCTGCATCCTGTGAGGACGACCGTGTCGACACCATCCACCGCAGACCTCGCCGCCGGCGGAGCACAATCCGGGGATCGGCGCGCGGCGGGGGTACCGCCGTGGCGGATACTCATCGTCGACGACGACGACGACTGCCGGGCCTACCTCGCCGAGGCGTTCGAGGCCTTGGGGTGCCATGTCCGGCGCACCGGCGACGCCGGGGAGGCGTTGCGGGCGCTCCGGAGCGAGCCACCGGATCTCGTCTGTTCGGATCTGCGAATGCCCGGCATGGATGGCCTGGAATTCCTGGCGCTCCTGCGCGCACACGTGCCCGACCTGCGGTGCGTGGTGGTCAGTGCCTGCGCTGACGCGTCGATCCTGAGCGAAGCCGACCGCTTGGGTGTAGTGGCGTGCTTACGCAAACCGGTGGCGATTTCTGAACTGGTAGAGGTTCTCGACCGTCTGGCGGCGACGCGCGCGCGGCCGGACGCGGGTCTGTCCGCGGCTCCACAGGATTCCGCGGGGTTTCCGCCGCGGATGGCACCATCCGGGCTTGACCGCTTGGATTCCAACCTCCTGCGCAAGACCAGTCAACTGTCGCTCCTGACCCAGTTTTCCGCCGCGCTGTGTGCGGCACCTACCACGGACCCGACTTCGCCTGCGAAGAGTCGTCCGGGCGACCGCTTGGCACCGCTCGTGCGGCGCAGCCTGGAGGTCGCGCGGCGCGCGTTGGGGGCGAATCAGGCGAGCCTCGGACTGCTGGAGCGCGGAACGATCCGGCCCGTGGAAACACTCGGGGTGCGCGCGGGTTTACTCCCGTTGACGGAGGCGGCGCAGCGTCTGGGCATGAGAGCGGAGGGGGAACCCTGGTACGGGACGATCTACGGCGCCCCGCTCGCCGCTGCGGCGCTGGTGATCCATGGGGAGATGGTCGGCGTGTTGTGTGCGGGTCGGCTCGCCGGCGGACCGCCGTTCGGCATGTCGGATGCGGATCTCCTCGCGGCGTTCGCGGCGCAAACCGCGGTCGCGCTGGAGAACGCCAGCCTGGGTCGACAGTTGGAGCAAGCCTTCCAAGCGAGCGTGGCGTCGTTGATCGTGACGCTGGAGGCGAAACACAAGTACACCGAGGGACATTCGATGCGCGTGGCGGAGTACGCGCACGGAATCTCCGTGACCTTGGGGCTGTCCGTCCTGGCAGACGAACAGGTGCACACGGCCGCCCTGCTGCACGATCTGGGAAAGGTGGGCATTCGCGATGAGGTGCTGGACAAGCCGGGAGAACTCACCGCGGCGGAATGGGCCGCGATGCGTGAGCATCCGCAACTCGGGGCGCGAATTCTCGGATCGCTGGGATTTCTGACCGAGGAGGCCCGGATCGTGCGTCACCACCACGAACGGCTGGACGGGTCAGGCTATCCGGACGGGTTGACGGGCGAGGCCATCCCCCTGGCAGCCCGCATCATCGGGGTGGCCGATGCGTTCGACGCCATGCGGAGCGCACGATCGTATCGGCGGGAACTGTCGGAGGCGGCCGCGATCGACCAACTCCGACGCGGAGCCGGAACGCAGTTCGACCCCGCCGCGGTGGAGGCGTTCTGCGCCTGGTGTGCGGCGCACCCCGCGGCGGCCCGCCCCGTGTCTTCGTCCGGCGCGGCCCCGGGCGCTGAGCCTGTGTGACCGATCCACGTCGGCGCTTGCGCCGCGACCGTTCGGTGGGTGCGGAGAGGCATTGTCTGAAATGCGTACACCCGTGCATTTGGGTCTTGGCGACAAGCAGGGATTTGCGGTAATCTCTCGAAAATCCTGGGGCCCCAGCTGGGAGAATCACTGCCGGGCAGGCGGCGCGGTGGAGGTCGCAAGTGGCGGAACGCATCCTCATCGTGGAAGACGATCCGGCGACGCGCGAGGGGCTCACCATGCTCTTGGAGACCCTGGGGTACAGCGTGGCCACCGCCCCTGACGGCCTCACCGCCTTGGCGGCGCTCAAGGCCGAGCCTCCGGACGTCATGCTGCTTGACCTCATCCTTCCTGGGGACATCAGCGGGATCCAAATTCTGCAAACTGCCCGGCAGGCCGAGCCGCAGGTGGACGCCATCGTCATGACCGGCTATCCCAGCGCCGAAACCACGGTCGAGGCGCTCCGGCTCGGCGCCTTCGACTACCTCACCAAGCCGTTCGACCTCGGGCGCATGAGCGGTCTGCTGACCCAGCTCATGAACAGGCAGCGCCAGAAGCGCCGGGCTGCCGAGACCCTGGGGCACCTCGAAACGATCTCCCGTTGCAGTCGGATTGGCATCTACAGCGTGGATCTGGCCGGGACCTTCACGTACTGGGGATGCGCGGGCCTGCTCGGGCACCCGGCCGAGGAGGTGATCGGGCGGCAGACTCCTGCTGCCTTCGTGGTGACGCCGGGGTTCAATTTGACCACGGAGTTGGAGGCGTGCCGGCGGGCGGGAATCACGCTTCGCGAACACCACGTTCGCCGCAAAGACGGTGCCGTCCTGACGGTCCGGACGAAGCTCGTATCGCTCTTCGATCCTGAGCATCGGCCCATCGGCTACGCCGCGTATTTGCTGGATGTCAGCGAGGAGCAGCGAGTCGGCGCGGTGCAGCAGGAGCAGTTGCTGGCAATGGAGAGCCGCCTGCGGGGTCAGGCGCGGCTCGCGGACGCCCTTCGGATGCTTGGGGAGGCCACCCGGACCGGCGTGCGGCTACCCGATCTGATCTCGCGTGGCCTGGCGGGGGTCCTGGGGAGTGTCGTCGGGGCCCGTTTCGCGTGGTGTTTCCTGCGGGCGGGCCAGGACGAAGGCCTCCAGCCCGTTGCGGTCGAGGAGGACCGCCAGGTGTTCCTGGGTGGGACGGCGCACGCCGCGGACGATCCTCGTGTGTCGGCGGCGGCGCTTTGCGGTGCAGCCCCCTGTGACTGCGCACGGAGACTGGCGGGTCTGCAGGTCCTCCCCCTACAGCCCACCGTGGTATCGTGCGGGCGCCTGGCGGCCCTGGAAGGATCCGGGGCCGACGTACCGGCAAGCCACCTCTCGCTGCCCCTCTTGTTCCGCGGGGACGTCATCGGGATCCTCAATGTCGCGAACGAGAGGAACGGGGTGTTCACCGCCGAGGAGATCGCGCGACTGGCGATCCTGGCGGATGCGCTGGCGGCGGGAATCGCGGCGACGCGGCTGGCGCTTCAGGCGGACAAGACGACGCGACATCTGCGGCACACGCAAGGCCGCACCGACCGGACCGAGCGGCTGCGCGCGGTCGGTGAGCTTGCGAGCGGTGTGGCCCACGACTTCAACAATTTGCTCACCGCGATCCTGGGCAGCGCGGAGCTCCTCGCGCGGACGGACGCGGATCCGCACCGCCAGGAAGAGATCCAAACGATTCGCCGCGCGGCCCGTGACGGAGCGGCGATGGTGCGCCGCATCCTGGAGTACACCCGGGCGCGCCGCGAACCCCACCGTGTGGCGATCGACCTGCCCGAAGTCGTGCGGGAGGCGGTGGAGCTGACTCGGGGGCGCTGGAAGAACGCCGTCCAAGCGCGAGGCGTCACGATCGAGATTCATCTGGATCTGCAGCCCGTACCGGAGGTGGGCGGGAACCCCTCGGAACTCCGTGAAATGCTCACGAACCTGATCTTGAATGCCGTGGACGCGATGCCGCAGGGCGGGCTTCTCACCTTGGGCACCCGCCCGGCGCCGCGCCACGCGGCGGATGCCCCGGCGTGGGTGGAAATGACGGTTGCAGATACGGGTGCGGGCATGGCGCCCGAGATTCTGGACCGCATTTTCGACCCGTTCTTTTCGACCAAGGAGGGGTCGGGGGTGGGTCTCGGGTTGGCGGTTGCGCACAACATCGTGGAGCAACACCAAGGAACGATCGGCGTGCAGTCTAGCCCGAGCCAGGGAACCATCTTCACCGTCCGTCTTCCGGCGGCCTCGGAGGACACGGCGCGGCCGTTCGGTGCGCCAGCCGGAGGCCCCGAACCTGTCGCGGAGCCGGCAACCTCCCGACCATCCTCGCGCGGGGCGAGTATTTTGGTCGTCGACGACGAGCCGAAATTGGCCCAACTGCTCCGCTCGTTTCTGGAGTTGCAGGGACATCGCGTCTGGACGGTCACGGGAGGCGCGGCGGCGGTGGCGCTGCTCGCCGACCAGACCTTCGACCTCCTGCTCACCGATCTGGGGATGCCGGAGATGAGCGGCTGGGATGTGGCGCGGGAGGCTCGGCGCCTCAGGCCGCAACTCCCCGTGGTCTTGGTGTCCGGCTGGGGGGCGCAGATCGATCCCCAGCAAGTGGCGGAATCGGGAGTGGCCGAGGTGATCCAGAAGCCGTACACGTTCGAGACGGTTCATCAGGTCATCGAGAGCGTCCTCCAGCAGCACCCACCTGCCGCAGCCTGAGCGCCGGCCGCCGGACCCACGCCACTCCTTGGGCACGCAGAACCGAACAACTCCGCATCTCGCGACCGCACCCTCTTGACACCTCCCGCCGCTCTTGAAATGATTCGACCCAAATTCTCGGTGACCGCGATGCGGATCTACGTGGGGGCGAATGGTGATGCGCGCCAATGCCGAAACGTCGGGGGACGCGGGTCGGGCGGTGGTACGCGACCGTGTTCTGGTCGTGACGAGTCGGTCGGACGATCGCGCGGACGACCTCGGGCAGTTGCTGGCGGCACAAGGCTGCATCGTTACCCTGACGCCCTCCGTGCCAACGGGCGAGGGGGTCGCCGATTACTTGCTGGCGATTCTCCGGACGGGGCCGGACGCGGTGGCGATGGGAGAACGCCTGCGGCGTTTGCGAGAGCAGGCCCCGAACCTGGTGGTGGCGGTCATCGGCGCCCCCGGACGCGTGGCAGACGCCGTCGAGGCGATGCGCGCGCAGGCGCTGGATTACCTGGAAGACCCCGTGTCGGCAGAGGCGGTCGAGCGACTGATGCGACGCGCCCGGTCCGCACCCGAACCGCGCCAAGCGACTCTCCTGACGAGTCTCCAACTCCTGATGCCGGGCCTGGTCCATGAACTGCGCAACCCGCTGTCCGGCGTTCTGGCGGGTAGCCAGATGCTGGTCCGGGTGCTCGGCGGCGGTGGAACGGCCTGCGAGTACGCCGCGATCATTCAGGAGGAAGCTCAGCAAATCGAACGCTTCCTCGCGCGGCTGGCGGAGTTTGGCCGACTCGGAGCGCGCGGTCTACAACTTGTCGATGGGGTGGACCTCCCCGGTCTGCTGGGCCGGTTGCTGGATACCGCCATTCCCGCCTGCCGAGCGCGACGAATTCGGATTCTGTCGTCATGGGATCCGCGAGTCTCCACGCTCTGCGCAGACCCGGGCCGCCTGACGCAGGCGTATGCGGAGATCCTGCAGAATGCACAGGATGCCATGCCGGACGGTGGAACCGTGACCGTGGAAGTCCGGGCGATTCGAGGCGTGCCGGATGTCTCCGACGACTGGGTCGAGGTGGAGTGGCGCGATACCGGGTCAGGCTTGACGCCGGAGGCGCGGCAGCGCGCCTTCGAACCGTTCTTCTCCACGCGCCCGCGCGCCTTGGGAGTCGGCCTTTCCCTGGCCCAGGCCATTACCTGGGCGCACGGAGGGACGATCCGTCTGGAAGACGCCGGTGGGCAGGGGTGTCGTGCCATCCTCCGGATCCCGCAGGCCCGGGGCGATCGAGGAGCCGGATGCCCGACCGGCAGGGGAGTTCAACCGTGAGTCGACGACTGTGAGCACTATCCTGATTGTGGACGACGAGAAGAACCTGCGGCGTTTGTTGCAGGACACGCTGGAGGGAGAGGGGCACGCCACGCTCCAGGCGGGTGCGGGGGAGGAAGCCTTGGAGCGCTTCCAGGAAGTGAGCTGTGACCTGGTTCTCTTGGACATGATCCTGCCGGACCTGAACGGCCTGCAGGTCCTCAAGCGAATGAAACGCCTGGCGCCCGAGGTGCCGGTTATCATCATGACTGCGTATAGCGAAGTGCGGGGCGCCGTGGAGGCCATGAAGGCGCAGGCGGGCGACTATCTCTGCAAGCCGTTCGACCTGGACGAACTCAAACTGGTGGTTCAGCGGATCCTGGAGTCCTCCGCTCTGGCGCAGAAGTACCGGCGGCTGCAGGAACTGGAGGAGGGCCGTCACAAGACCACCCGACTCATCGGCGAGTCACGGGCGGCGAAGCGGCTGCGACAGATCGTCAAGCAGGTGGCCACCAGTGAAGCGTTGAGCGTTCTTATCCACGGCGAGAGCGGTACGGGGAAGGAACTGGTGGCCCGCGGCCTCCACTACAGCGGGCCCCGGCGCGAGTACCCGCTGGTGGAGGTCAACTGCGCCGGCATCTCCGAGACCTTGTTCGAGAGCGAACTCTTCGGTCACGAGCGGGGGGCCTTCACGGACGCCAAGGCGGCCAAGAAGGGACTGGCGGAGGTCGCGCACAAGGGAACGCTCTTTCTCGACGAGATCGGCGAGATGGCGCTTCCGCTGCAGGCAAAATTTCTGCGGTTTCTGGAGGAACGACGTTTTCGGCGTGTCGGCGGTACGCACGACATTCCCGTGGACGTCCGGGTCGTCGCCGCCACCAACCGCGACCTCCTCGAATTGGTCAAAGCCGGCCACTTCCGAAAGGACCTCTACTATCGGCTCAACCTGATCTACATCCCTCTGCCGTCGCTCCGCGAGCGGCAAGAGGACATCTTGGCCCTGGCACAGCATTTCCTCCAACAGGCGAACCAGATGTTCAAGAAGACGATTCGGGGCTTCTCGCCGGACGCCGAGCGATTATTGGCCGCCTACCCCTGGCCGGGAAACATCCGCGAGCTGCGGAACGTCATCGAGCGAATCACCATTCTGGAAAACGACGACCTCATCCTGCCAGACCATCTGCCCCCCGAGATCTCGGGCGCGCGGCCCAGCGGGCCGGCCGAGGGCCCGAACATCGGCAGCCTATTTCCCAAGCCGCTTCACGAGGTTGAGGAGGCGTACATCACGGCCGTGCTGAAGCGCGTGGGCGGTAACAAGACGAAGGCGGCCGAGATCCTGGGGATCACCCGACAGACCCTGCGAGCCAAACTCAACCTTCCGCGGTAGTTTTCTTCCCGCCCGGTGAATTTCTTGCCGCCGCTGGACCCATCGACGGCCCCCATCCCTCACGCGCCTCAGTAGAACACCGCAGGATGTCGCCACTCCGTCGGCGCCTCAGCCGTCGATCCATCTGGCATCGCGGTTGCACAACGCCACGGTGACCGCGAGCGACCACATATGCAAAAGGAGGGAGAGGCCGTGCGCTTCCTGGTGGTGGACGATTCCTCGACCATGCGGCGAATCATCCGAAATAGCCTCAAGGCGGCGGGGTTCGACGACGCCGTGGAGGCCGAGAACGGGGAGGGGGCGCTGGCACGCCTCCAAGCCGACAGCGTGGACTTCGTGATTACGGACTGGAACATGCCCGTCATGAACGGGATCGAGTTCGTGACGGCCATGCGCGGGAATGCGGCGTTCAAGGCGACACCGGTCTTGATGGTGACGACCATGGCGGAGAAGGAGAATATCCTCCAGGCCATGCAGGCGGGCGTGACCAACTACGTGGTGAAGCCGTTCGACGCGGCAACCCTGAAGAAAAAGATCGACCAGATCCTGGGGACGTGATGTCGCCGGCGCTGCTGCCCTCCGCAGGTAGGATGGTGGGTCGGGGCGGCAAAGCATGCCGCGCGAGGGGCGCCGGATTGCCGCCCACACCTCGGAGAGAGGGAGCATGAGCCTGTTGTTTGATCCGACCAGCCGCCTTCTCGGTGAGATGATTCAGGGAACGGCTCTCCGGCACCGGGTCCTCGCGGCCAATCTCGCGAACGCCGAGACACCGGACTATCAGGCGCAGGACGTCACGTTCTCCGCCGTCTTGGATGACGCGACGCGGGCGGGAGCGGCGGCGAATCCGTCCGTCGTCGGTGCGCGCGCCACGGTTGCCGCGGAGCCGGACGCGCCGGTCCGCCGGGATGGCAGCACCGTGGATCTTGATCGGCAAATGGTGAAGCTCGCGCAGAACACCGGGTGGCACAACGCGATGCTGCAGATCCTGGCCGGGCGCTTCGCGATGATGAGAACGGCGATTCGGGATAGGGGATAGGGGTAGCGACTGCGGCGTCGGGCGGGGGTGGGCGCAGAGGAGATCAGGGCATGGACAACGACTTCGGCGCATTGGATATCAGCGCGGCCGGATTGATGGCGCAGCGGACGCGACTGAACGTCGTGGCCGAGAACCTCGCCAACGCCGAAACCACCCGGACGGAAGCCGGCGGCCCCTATCGGCGAAAACTCGTCCGTTTCGGCGCGGAGCCCTTGGCGCCATTCAGTCAGGCGCTGAGCGCCGCCCAGGCGACATCGGTGAAGGTCCTGGATATCGAGGAGAGCCAGGAACCGTTGCGGATGATCCATCAGCCCGCCCATCCCGACGCCAATGCCGAAGGGTTCGTGATGCTGCCGAACATCAACCCGGTGCTGGAAATGGTGGATCTGTTGGCCGCCACACGCGCGTACGAGGCAAACGTCACCGCCGTGCAGGCGGCGAAGAGTATGAGCAACAAGGCACTGGAGATCGGGCGTTAAACCGGGAGCGGACCGTGCCGCGACGGCACACAATGCGTCGCGGCCGAGTGCCGGTCAGTCGAGTTATCGGCAAGGAGTCGTGAAGGAATGAGCGACATGCGCGTTGCGGGAATCGGGATCACGTCGCCTGGAGCGGCGGTGGCACCCGGCGCTCGGACCGGAGGCGCCGGGTTCGGGGAAGCCCTGCGTCAGGCGCTCGGACAGGTGAGCGAGTTGCAGCACGTAGCGGATACGTCCGTGCAGGAGTTCAGTCTGGGACGATCCCGGGATGTGGCCGGAACGTTGATCGCGGTCGAAAAAGCGAATCTGGGTTTCCAACTCACGCTCCAGATTCGCAACAAACTCCTGGAGGCGTACCAGGAAGTCTTGCGGACGCCGCTCTAAGCCGGCGACGGGAGTTCAGGGGCAATGCCGGAATCCATTCAGCGAGCCATCGAGCAACTTCGGGGGGTGTGGAACGGTCTCGCTCGCGTGCAGCAGATCGCGCTCCTGGGGGTCTGCGGGGTGAGTGTAGCGGTCCTGCTCCTGGTCGGCGTGTGGGGTCATCGACCGGATATGACCACTTTGTATGCGAATCTGAACCCGGCCGATGCGGGGCAGGTCATCGAGCAGCTCAAGGCTGGAAAGATCACTTATCAGTTGGAGGATGGGGGGACGCGGATCCTGGTTCCGGCCGGGTTGGTCCACGAGACCCGCATCAAGCTGGCGACCGCAGGTCTCCCGCAGGGCGGCGGAGTCGGTTTCGAGCTCTTCGACCGGGCCAGTTTCGGGGCCACGGACTTTGTGCAAAAGCTCAACTACCAGCGGGCGCTTCAGGGGGAACTGGCGCGCACCATCGGCCAGATCCGCGAGGTGCAGCAAGCGCGGGTTCACATCGTGATGCCGCAGCCGTCGGTCTTCAGCGACCGTGAGCGACCCACCACGGCGTCCGTGGTGATCGGGCTTCGGCCCGGGGCCCGGTTGAGCCCGGAACAGGTGCGAGGGGTCATCCACCTCGTCTCCGGAAGCGTCGAGGGCCTCCAGGCGGATCATGTGACCGTGATCGATTCCGCCGGCCGGATGCTGTCCCAGCGGACGGACCGCACGCTCGGCGCGGGCACCGCCAGCCAGCTCGATTACCAGGCCACGGTCGAGACGGAGCTCATGCGCCGGGTGCAGGGAATGCTGGACGAAGTGCTAGGGGTCGCCAAGGCGAGTGTCCGGGTCTCGGCCCAGGTCGAGTTCTCGCACGGGGAGCGAACCGAGGAACGCGTGGACCCCAACACGGTCGTCAAGAGCGAGCAGCGAAGCAGCGAGTCGAGCAAGGGGGCCTCGGCGCGGCCCAGCGGATTCGTCGGAACTGCCAGCAACATCGGCGCAGCGCCGGGCAACACCGCGGGCACGACGTCGAGCAACGAGACGGCGAAGGAGCAGGAGTCGATTCAATACGAGGTGGGACGTGTCGTCGAGCGCCGCACGCTGGTTGCCGGTGAGGTGAAGCGGCTCTCCGTTGCCGTCCTCGTGGATCCGCCGTACAAGCTCACCCCGGGACCCGATGGGACGGACCAGAAAACTCCCATACCACGTCGCAAAGAGGAGCTGGAGAAGATCCGATCCATCGTGATGCGTGCCGTCGGCTTCAACGCGGCCCGCGGCGACGAGGTGGAGGTCGCCGAGTTGGCGTTCGACACCTCAGTGGTCGAACGCGAGCGCGTGGTGGCGGAGCGCGCGGAACGCGTGAGCTTCTGGTGGTCGGCAGGGCGGCAGGTTGCCATCTGGCTGGCGGTGGTGCTGGTGGGCCTGTTCGGCCTGCGACCGTTGGTCGCCAATCTGTTACGCCGACGTCCGTCGGTGGGTGGTCGGCTGGACTTCACCGAGCCGGCGCTCACGGGCGCCGCCATCGAGGCGCAACTGGCCGCCAAGGCGGCGGCGGCGTTGAATCCGGCGCAGATCCTCAAGGGGCGCGAACGGGAGGAACTGCAGAGCCGGGTCGTGGGCATCGCCTCATCGAACCCAGAGCAGATGGCGCAGCTCATCCGAACCTGGATGCTTCGAAAGCGGACCTAGGAAAGGCCCAATGACGATGACCGCCACGCTGAAACTCAGCACCGACCAGTTGAGCGGGACGCAGAAGGCGGCGGTTCTTCTGATCAGTCTGGGGGCGGAGATCTCTGCGAAGATCTTCAAGACCATGAACGATGACGAGATCGAAGAACTCACCACCGAGATCAGTCGATTGCCCAACGTGGCGGCGGACACCACGGGAGACATCCTGGAGGAGTTCCAGCAGATGGCCCTGGCGCAGGAGTACATCGCACAGGGCGGACTGAGCTATGCATCCGAGGTGCTGGAACGGGCCCTGGGACCAAAGCGCGCGCGGGAAATCCTGGAACGGCTCAAGGGGCAGCTGCAGCCGGCCGCCTTCGAGATCGTCAAGAAAGTCGACCCGAAGAACCTGTTGGACTTCATCCGACGTGAACACCCGCAGACGATCGCGCTGATCCTCTCCAACATGGATCCGAAGCAGGCCGCTCAGATCCTCTCGGAGCTTGCGTCCGATTTGCAGTCGGACGTCGTCCTGCGGATCGCCACGATGGACAAGACGAACCCGGAGGTCATCAAGCAGATCGAAACGATCCTCGAAAATCGTCTGTCCTCGCTCTTCACGCAGGAGGTCTCCATCTCGGGAGGGGTGAAGTCCGTGGCCGAGATCATGAACCGACTGGACCGGAGCACGGAACGGTCACTCCTGGGGACGCTACAAGAACAGGACGGGGAATTGGCCGAGAGTGTCCGACGATTGATGTTCACGTTCGAGGACATCGTCAGCGTGGATGACCGTGGCGTCCAACGCATCTTAAAGGAAATCGACCAGCGCGACCTGGCCCTGGCGCTGAAGGCGTCCGGCACGGAGGTGAGCGGCAAAATATTCAAGAATATGTCCGAGCGTGCGGCGGGCCTTCTGAAGGAGGAGATCGGGTATCTGGGGCCGGTGCGTTTGCGGGATGTGGAGGAGTCGCAACGGCGCATCGTGGAAGTGGTGAGGCGGCTGGAGGAGTCCGGAGAAATCATCGTCCAGGGCCGCGGTGGCCAGGACGATATCGTAGTCTGACCCCGCCGGATGCGGAGTGACATGAGCAACGTTCTGTGGCAAGCCCTTCACACGACCCCGGCGATCTTCCCGGAACTCACCCGGCGCGCCACGACACCGGGAGAGGCGGCGGCGGGCGCGCACGCCACATTAGAGCGGGTCGAGCGCCAGGCGCAGGCGTTGATGGAAGCCGCCCGACACAAGGCATCGGCGCTCATGGAGGCCGGACACCGTGAAGGGCTGGTGCAGGGGCGGGCCGAGGCGATTGCCGAGGCGCAGAACGGATTGCGTGACTTAACCCAGAGTGTGTCGAGAGCCGCCGAACGTCTGAAGGCACTTGAAACGGAATTCCGGTTGCAGGCGGACGACATGGTGGTCAGCCTCGCCCTCGCGGTCGCGGAGCGTATCCTACAGGTCGAGATCGCGCGGGATCCGAACGCGATCCTCACGATCGTACGAGGGGCGCTGGCGCTGCTCCCCACGCCGGGGGACGTCGCGATCCGGATCCACCCCGAAGCGGTCGCGTTGCTCCACGCCCATCGTGACGCGCTGCAGGATGCGGCCCCGGAAGCGGAGCATCTCCGGATCGTGGGCGATCCGGCGGTGCCAGCGGGAGGATGCGTGGTGGAGACTCCGCACTCCATGGTGGATGCGACGTTTCCGGCGCAATTGGAGGAAGCCCGGCGGCGGTTGCGGGAGCACCCGTGGTAGAGCGTGACACATTCGCGGCGCGGCTCGGCGATCGGCCCCTCATGGTGGTTGCGGGCCGGGTCACCCGCGTGACCGGCCTCACGGTCGAGGCGCGCGGTGTTACCGCACCGGTGGGGGAGTTGTGCCGCATCGCACGGCGGGCGGGGCCGCCGCTGCTGGCCGAGGTGGTCGGGTTCAATGAGACCCGGGCACTCTTGATGCCGTTGGGCGACCTGACGGGTGTGGCGCCCGGCGACCGGATCCGGACCACCGGACAACCCGTACGCGTCCGGATGGGCGACGCGCTGCTGGGCCGGGTGATCGGTCCACTGGGAGAGCCCCTCGACGGACGAGGGGAGCTGAGCGCAGGGTCCGACGTGGGCGTGCTTCGCCAGCCGCCGCCCGCCATGAGTCGACAGCCAATCCGCACACCCTTGGCCACCGGCGTCCGCGTCCTCGACGGCGTGCTCACCTGCGGGCGGGGACAGCGTTTGGGCATCTTCGCGGGAAGCGGAGTGGGCAAGAGCACGCTCCTCGGGATGATTGCCCGATCCACCGAGGCCGACGTGAATGTCATCGGTCTGGTGGGGGAGCGCGGTCGTGAGGTCCAAGAGTTCATCCAGCGCGACCTGGGACCGGTGGGACTCGCCCGATCGGTTGTGGTGGTAGCCACCTCGGACACGCCCGCGCTGCTGCGGCGGCAAGCAGCCATGCTGGCCACGGGCGTCGGCGAATACTTTCGGGATCAGGGCCGGTCCGTGCTCTTGATGGTGGACTCACTTACGCGGTTCGCCATGGCGCAGCGCGAGATCGGGCTGGCCGCCGGCGAGCCTCCAACCACGAGGGGCTACCCGCCCTCGGCCTTCGCCTTGCTTCCCCAATTGCTGGAGCGCGCGGGGCCCGGTTCGGGCGAGGGGTCGATCACGGCGCTCTATACGGTGCTGGTGGAAGGGGACGACATGAACGAACCGGTCGCCGACGCCGCGCGCGCCATTCTGGACGGACACATCGTGCTGTCACGGGCGCTGGCGGATCGGGGCCAGTATCCCCCGGTGGACGTGCTGACCAGCGTCAGCCGCGTGATGCCACAGGTCACGTCGGCCAGTCACCATGCGGCTGCGGGACGGGTCCGCGAGGCTCTCGGTGTGGCGCGCGAGGTCGAAGACCTGGTCCGCATCGGGGCCTACGTCGCAGGCAGCGACCAGAAGGCGGACTGGGCCCTGGCGCACCTGCCTGCCATCCAGGGATTCTTGAGGCAGAGGGTCGACGAATGCAGCCCGTTCACCCAGACGGTGGCCGACCTCGAAGCGCTATGGCGGGCGACTGACAAACCCGGCGGCGCCCAATCGAAACGGGGGAATACGTAAGGCGGGCTGAGAACGCGAATCGGCGATGACGACGGCAGGCAGGACACGCGATGAAGACGTTTCGGTTTTCGTTGGAGCGACTGCTGTGGCAGCGGCGCTTGCACGAGGAGGCCGCAGAGCGGTCCTTGGCGGGAGCATGCGAACAGGAGCGGAAGATCGGCGCCGATCTGACGCACGTGCGCGATCAGCTGTTACGGGAAGCGGACGCGATGGGCAACCAACTGGCGGATCACATGAACGGAACTGAGTTCCTCTTGCATGCACGGTTTACGGGGGCGCTCAAGGGGCGGGAGGCCGCACTGCGTCGGAAACGCACCGAAGCCACGCTGCGGGCCCAGGAGCGGCGCGAGGAATTGCGGGAACGCCGTCGGGCCCGTGAGGTCGTGTCGCACCTCCGCGAGGACGCATGGGTACGATACCGTGAGGCGGAGGCGCACGAAATGCAGGTCGCCATGGACGAGGTAGCGGGTGCGCGGCATAACCGGCGCCGCAGCGAGAACGGAGAGTAGCCGATGTCCGTCAAGACGATCGGATTGTACAGCGGGTTCTTCGCCGGGATGCTCGTGGTGGCGCTCTTGGTAACCGGCGTGTTTCAGCAGGGAATCCTCCCGCGCTTCTCGGGAGCAGGAAAGGAGGACCCGAAAAAAAAGCACGAGACAGAAAGCGGCGCCAAGGGGCCTGGCGCGGGCGCGACGGCTCGCGCGCCGATGGAGTCGGCGATTGATTCGACGCCGTCAGCCGAGCCGAGCGAACCGCCGGCAACCCCGCCGGCGCGCCAGGCAGCGGCACAACCCGCGGGCGGCGCGACCGAAGCGGGGGCCGACGCCGGTGCGCCTGTCAAGCGACTCTCCCGAATGTATGAAGGCATGCGGGCGAAGGAGGCGGCCGGCGTCCTCGAAAAGCTGGAACGACCGTTCGCTGCGCAGGTGCTGGCAGAGATCAACCCCCGTCACGCCGCCAAGATCCTGGCCGCGATGACCCCTGCGGCCGCCGCGGAGCTGACGCGTCTTCTGGGGCACCCTGGAGGAAAATCGACAACATGATGCCCGTGCTCGCACCGCAACCGGCACTAGGCAATGCGCTGGAGCAGAGCGCAAATGGACTCGCACCGGCGGTTCCTCCCGGAGAGGGCGCCCCGGGCGGAGCGTTCGTGGATCTCCTCTCGCTCCTGATCGCGACCGCGGCGGTCCCGTGCGCGGAGGCGTCGTCTCCCCGGATTGGCGATGCCCCGGACGCGCCCGAGAGTCTCGAGGGGGCCGAGGCGATGCAACCACCGGAGCGCTTCCCCGCACCTGCACCGCCACCGGAGTACGAGAACAATCTGGTGGCACTCCAGTTCCTCTTGGCGGCCATGGCTGTGCCGCCCACCAGTCCCGCAGTGCCGGTTCCACCGGCAGGGATGGTGTCGTGCACCGGTGGCCTGACAGAGGGGGTCGAATGGGGGACGACGGGTCGGGAGACGGTCCGAACCCCCGTGGCGGATCGGAGCGAGACCCTGCCTCGGCCCGTACCAGAAACCCAGGCGGCGGGCCAACCGGCGGTCGAGGGAGAATCCCTACCCGAGCCCGCGCGGCCGGAGGGGGAGCGCCGCGCGGAGACTCCGGGCTCGCCCGCGGTCCAACCGGCTGCGCCAGACGACGCGATCCGCGCGGAGACACTCCCGTGGACAACCGGCGATCCGCTTGCGGTAACGGTGGAGAAGCCGCGCGGCGCCAAGGAAGCGGCGGACCCGATCCGTTCCACCGACCTGCCTGAGGGCCCGCGACGACCACCGGACACGGCGGCGGTGACCGGGACCATTCGGCGAGACGCGACGCCTTCCGACGAGTCGGTCGTGACCGTGTCGCAGGGGAGCGCGGCGACCGACAGCGGCGGTGAAACGCCTCGAAATGCTGCCCCGCCCATGTCCCGAGTCGACGTCCGGCACGACGATGTTCTTACGCCGACCATGGAGCGGCCTGATGGCGGCTCCTCGGGGCGGATGGCCGAGGGCCCCGCCGGTACGCCCCTTCCGGCCATTGAGCGCCAGGAGACACCCCGCGATTCGTCCCGAGACCAGGAGGAGCCGCGCCAACCGCCCACGACGGCACGGCGCGAAGCGCCGAAAGTCGCGGACCGCGCGGACGATGCCGCAGCGGCCCGGAGTGTCGCGGCCCCACGCATGGTCGCACGACTCGATGCGGCCGCGGACGCGCTTCCCGAGGCGAACGTGGAGCGCGTGGTGAGTGCGGCACGCGCATCTCTCGCGCGCGGCGGCATGGAGGTGCACCTGCGGCTTTATCCCGAATCGCTCGGCGAGGTGCGCGTACAGGTTCGCTGGGAGGGCGGCACGCTCAGCGCACGCCTGGAAGCCGCCACGCCCGCCGCCCGGGACGCCCTGGAAAGCGGCGCACCCGCCCTGCGGACCGCGTTGCAGGAGCACGGGATTCCCCTCGATCGACTTTCGGTCAACCTGCGAATGGATTCGGACGCGCGGTCGCATCACCGGCATCTGGCGCCGGAGAGCCCGACGGTCGAGGGACCACCGGTCGAGAGCGTGAACCGGACGGAACCGATTCCGATCCCGGAACCACCCGCCAGCACACGGGTCGATATTCGGATCTAGACACGGCGAGGCCGACCGGCGATTTGGCCGACGGCAGACGGTCTCATTGAAAGGAGCCACGCGATGCCCATTCCTGCGATTCTGGCCACTGTCGGGGGAGCCGTCGTATCCGGCCTCCTCCAGGGGGTCACGGGATCCTCGACCGAGTCTGCGACTGCCTCGAGCACGCTGGGCAAGGACGAGTTTCTTCGTCTCCTGGTCGCCCAGCTCAAGAACCAGGATCCGTTGAATCCCATGGATAACAGCCAGTTTGTGGCGCAGACGGCGCAATTCAGCTCGCTGGAACAGCTCCAGAATATGAACAAGACCCTGGACAAGCTGGCGGCGGCCCAATCCGGGAACGGCGGGGCGGTCGGCGCGTCGGCGCTCCTCGGCAAAACGGTGACCGTGAACGGATCACCCCTCGCGTTGGACGGAACGCGATCCGCGACGTTGGCGTACGCGCTGCCCACAACAGCGAACGCCGTTGCTATCCGGGTGTTCGACGCGTCCGGCACGGCAGTGCGGACTATGGTCGTCGGACAGCAGGGCGCTGGTACGCACCAAGCGGCGTTTGACGGCCTCGATGACAACGGCCGGCGGCTGAGTGCCGGGAGCTACACGTATCAAGTGGCCGCCGCCGATGCTACTGGGCGCGCCGTTTCAGGCGTCTATACCGGCGGCGGGCAGGTCACGGGCATCAATGTCGAGGGGGGCACGGTCATGCTGATGCTGGGAAATCAGCGCGTCCCGCTCACGTCGGTGGTGAATGTGATGGCCGGTACCGCGCTCTCGTCGTAACCGGGTGTCGAGGCCGCCCCAGGCGGCCGTTTGTTCAACAGCAAAGGAGGGACCCATGGGCAGTTCCATGAACAGCGCCGTCTCCGGCCTTCGCGCCCACCAGCTCATGCTGGACGTGACCGGAAACAACATTGCAAACGTGAACACGCCGGGTTTCAAAGCTGGCCGGACGACCTTCTCTGATGTGCTGAGCCAGACACTCGCCGGGGCAACGGCCCCCAGTCAGAACGTGGGAGGAACGGACCCGCAACAGGTCGGCTTGGGGGTGCGCACCGGCGCCATCACCAACCTGTTTACGCAGGGCGGCATTCTGACGACCAACAAGCCGACCGATCTCGCCATCCAGGGCGACGGCTTCTTCGTCCTCAGCGACGGGTCGGCCAATTACTACACCCGAGCCGGCGCGTTTGAAGTGGACTCGATCGGGAACCTGGTGGACTCCGTCACCGGCTACCGGGTTCAAGGGGCCGCCGGCGACATCACCATCTCGCCGACGGCGACGTCCGCTCCGGTGGCATCCGGGATCGCCACCATCACCGGGAACCTGGATCCGACGACAGCCGCCGGATCCACCTATGTCGCCACCATGTCCCTGTACGACTCGCTGGGCGACACGCACAACCTGACGCTCACTTTCACCAAGACGGCGACGGCCGGAGAGTTCACGTACGTGACCACCGAAAACGACGCGAGTATGAGTATCAATGCGGGCGGTTCCGGGACCATCCAGTTCAGTGGCAGCGGGGCGATTACCGCCGGCGGCACGGGCACCATCACGCTGGACTACACCAACGGCGCCAGCAGCGCCCAGGTGGTCACGCTGGACTACGGCTCCGCGGCCAACGCGTCACCGGTCACCGGGTTCGCATCGCCCGCGACGTTGGCCCTCGCGAGCCAGGATGGATCCGCGTCGGGAACGCTGCAGAATTTCTCCATTGGAACCAATGGAACCATCAATGGAACATTCAGTAACGGCCGGGTGCAGTCCTTGGGTACCATTCGCCTTGCCACGTTCCCCAACGCCGCGGGGCTCTCCAAACAAGGAAACAATCTGTATCGGGAAACCTCGAACTCGGGCGTGGCCAACACGGGAGATCCGGGGACGGGTGGACGCGGGACGCTCGCGCCGGGATCCCTGGAGGCGTCCAACGTCGACTTGGCGGATGAGTTCACGAAACTCATCGTCGCGCAGCGCGGCTTCCAGGCCAATGCGCGCGTCATCACCACCAGCGATGAGGTCTTGATGGAAGCGGTGAACCTGAAGCGGTAACCGGTTGGCACAATAATCGCCAGGCGGCCTCGCCACAATGTACGGTGGCGGGGCCGCGTTCCCCCCCGAGTATTTCGGCGCCTATCCTCCTTATCCTCTTTGGCCCGGTCATCTGCGTCCCACGCCTTCCCGATCAAGAATTTACCAACCGGTAATAATTCATCCAGAGTTTCACAAAACGACGTATTGGCAATGCGTTAGCGTTTTCGGAGTCTCGGCCAGGACTGACGTCGGACCTCGGAATGGATGATTTGTGACCGGAGGATTTCCCTGCCAGAGCCGCTCCCTGTGGCAGGGTTGGCCGATGACGGACGCGATGAACCGAAAGAACAAGTGTGGCGCGCCTTTCCGGTTCCCAGGGATTTCTTACCGGGAAAATTTACGTATTGGTATGGGCCTTGCGTATACGGTTCGCCGAACGCAAAGGAGGCTCTCATGACACCAGATGTGCTTGTGGTCGACGATGATGCGATGGTTCGGCGGACGTTGCTGCAGATCATTCGAGAGTACGGGCACGAAGGCGTCGGGGTCGGGACGGGGGAAGAAGCCCTGTCGCAACTGGCGCGCGCGTCATTCCGTTTGGTGCTGGCCGACGTGCGCCTTCCCGGACTTGGCGGGCTCGACCTCCTCCGGGAAGTGCGAGCGCGCCACATAGACACGTCGGTGGTCATGATCACGGGGTATGGCTCGGTGGAAATCGCCGTGGAGGCGATGCGGGAAGGAGCGCAGGACTTCTTGATCAAGCCGTTCGGCATGGCGCGACTGGGCGAATTGCTGGAGCGCATCTTGGGCGTCCCCGCCGCGTCGGCCCCCGCGTCGCTGGCCGGCATCGTGACCGGAGATCCACGCATGGCGGGGTTGCTGGAGACCGCGGCACGAGTGGCGCAGAGTGCGGCACCGGTGCTCCTCCAAGGCGAGAGCGGGACGGGGAAGGAGCTGCTCGCGCGCGAGATCCACCTGCGGAGCGGCCGCAAGGATCGGCCCTTCGTTGCCTTGAACTGCGCCGCGGTTCCGGAGTCGCTTTTGGAGAGTGAACTGTTCGGCCACGAGCGGGGGGCGTTCACCGGCGCCATTGCACGCCGGCTGGGCCGGTTCGAGGCGGCGCATCAGGGGACGCTGCTCCTGGACGAGATCAGCGAGACCAGTTTGCAGTTCCAAGCGAAACTGCTCCGCGCCCTGCAGGAAGGAGAGCTGGACCGGATTGGCCGGGATCAGCCGGTACGGGTCGACGTGCGAATCATCGCGACCACCAACCGCTGCTTGCGGGATGCGCTGCAGGCGGGCACCTTCCGACAGGACCTCTTCTTCCGGCTCAATGTGGTGTCCTTGCGTCTGCCGCCGTTGCGGGAACGGCCCCAGGATATTCCCCTCCTGGCGCGATACTTCGCGGAGAAGCACCGCGGTGCAACCGGTAGCCAGGGGCGCGAATTCAGCGAGGCAGCTCTCCAGCACCTGCAACGTTATGCGTGGCCGGGCAACGTGCGCGAACTGGAGAGCTGTATCCAGCGAGCCCTGTTGTTGTGCCCAGACCGGGTGCTACAGCCGTCGCATCTGCAGGTTGAGCCGGGACTGGTGACTTCCTCGGCAGAGGCCGGGACGCGGTCCGAGATGGAACGGCGACTGATCTTCGCGACGTTGGAACGCGTCGGAGGAAACCGGAGCCGGGCGGCCGAAGCCCTGGGCGTCTCCGTGCGGACGATCCGGAACCGTCTCCGACAATATCGTGAAGAGGCCGGTGTCGCACTCGCCGCGCCGACCGTATAAGCACAACCAAGGAGTCACGGAATGGCTGGCGTGAAAGAGGAGTCCCCCGACGCGGCGAAGGAACCCGCCGCGCCCGCCGCGCCCAGCGCGATCAAGAAGGTACTGGCGTACCTGCCGACGGTCGGAATTCTCGCGGCACTCGCCGGGGGTGCGTTCGCGGTGGCGCTGTTCGTCGTACGCCCGATGTTTCCGCCGGTGGCTGCCGGGGATGTGAAAGCCAAACCAACCCCGCACAAATTCGGGCGGGTGGTGGCGCTGGACTCGGTCGTGGTCAACGTGGCTCAGACCGAAGGGCGGCGCTATCTGAAGGCGACCGTGCACATCGAAGTTCCGGAAGAGGAGAAAATCGTCAAGGAGGTCGAATCGCGAAAGCCGCAACTCCTCGACCTGATCGTGGCCACCCTGACAAAGAAGACGCTCAGTGAGGTGACGGCGCCGGAAGCACTGGACCGGCTGCGAGGGGAGGTGCTGGAGCGGGTGAATCAGGCGCTTGGGCCGGAGCGGGTGCGACAGGTCTTTATTACGGAGTTCGTGGTGCAGTAGCCGCCGCGTGCGTGACGCGGGGTGCCGGCAGTGCGCGACCGTTCGCTGACCCGAAGCTCGTCTTCCCGGAGGGACCGTGTCTGAGCTATTGACGCAAGAGGAAATCGACTCGCTTCTGAGCGCCGTCACCAAGGGTGAGATGCCGCAAGAGTCGGGCGCCGAACCGTCGGCGCGACGGCACCAGACGATCCTCCCGTATGACTTCCGGCGGCCGAACCGAATCGCCAAGGAGCAGGTTCGGACGTTGCAGATGCTGCACGACACGTTCGCGCGGAGTGTCAGTTCCACGCTTTCCGGGTATCTGCGCACCATGCTGGAAGTTCAGCTCACCTCGGTGGAGCAGCTCACCTATGGGGAGTTCATGACCTCCGTGATGCCGCCCTCCACCCTGGCGATCTTCGAGATGGCGCCGCTGAAGTGCGGCGCGGTGCTGGATATCAATCCCCATCTCGTCTTTCCGATGATCGACCGGGTCTTGGGTGGCGCAGGACGGGCGTCGATCCACGTTCGGGAGTTGACCGAGATCGAACGAGCGCTGGTGGCGCGGATCCTTCGAAAGCTCCTGGTCGACCTCCAGCAGGCGTGGGCACAGGTCGGCAAGTTCGACGTTCGGCTCCTGAATCTGGAATCCAACCCCCAGTTCGTGCAGCTCACATCGCCCAACGATATCGCGATCCTGGTGACCTTCGACGTGCGCGTGGGGGAGGTCGAAGGCGTCATGAGCCTGTGTTTCCCCTTCGCCATGTTGGAGCCGATTCTCCCAAAACTCATGACCCAGCGCTGGTTCGGCGCGGCACCGGTGGCGGCCGCGGCCGCGGTGACTCGGGAAATCGAGGGAAATCTCCGCACGACGTCGCTGGAACTGCGTGCCGTCCTGGACGCGGTACAGGTCCCGATCAGTCAACTGACCCAGCTGAAACCCGGGGACATCTTGCCACTCCCCTGGAGGGATACCTTGGAGGTAACCGTGGAGGTTGGAGGGCGCCCTCGTTTTGCGGGGCGGGCGGGTCGAAAGCAGCGACGGCGCGCGGTGGAAATCACGGCCTCCCTGGACGCAGGAGGAGAGCAGCATGGCTAACGCACACGAGGCGATTCCTCTCGACACCGCACGACGACTGGTGTCGAGTGTCGAGCGGCTCCTGGCATCGCTGGGCACGACGGCCAGCGCCTCTCTTCGTGAAACGCGCAGCGTGGAGACGCTGCGAACGCAGCCCGGGCCGCTCGTGCTGCTGACCTGTCGCCTTAGTAAGGCCGTCACCGGGCGGGCCGCGCTGGTCTTGCCGGGACCGACCGGCCTGGGTCTGGCACGGATTCTTCTGGGAGAGACGCTCGAATCGGCCCCCCAAGCGCCGGGGCCCGAAGAGGAGGACGCGCTGCGGGAGTTGGCCAACCAGGCTGCGAGCGGGCTCGCCACGGCGGTGGGCGAGGTGCTGGGAAAGTCGGTGGGTTTCGAGGCGCCGGCGGTCGAGTGGGTGGCGGTGGGTGGGGCCGGCCTTCCGGCCTGGACGGATGCGGTCAGTCTTGCCATGGACCTCTCGGTCGGGGGACGGGGCGCCGAGGGTGCGCTGGTGGTCCCGCGGGCGGCCGTGGTATCGGAACCGCCGAAACCGATCGAGGCCACCTTGCCGCCGCTCAGCGAGTCCCCCGGCCGAAAGAATGGGAACGGCATGGATCTACTCCTCGACATTTCGCTGCCGGTCACGGTGGAGTTGGGCCGAACCCGTATGATGATCCGAGACATTCTCCACCTGGCGCCGGGGTCGGTCCTGGAACTGGACAAGCTGGCGGGGGAGCCGGTGGATATCTTGGTCAACGACAAGTCGATCGCGCGCGGGGAAGTGGTCGTCATCGACGAAGCCTTCGGCGTGCGACTGACCAGCATCGTGACCCCGAGCGAGCGGGTGGCGAGTCTGCGATGATGCCGCGGATTCTCGTCACGTGCGGGTGTGTGCTGTGCCTGGTGGGGCCGGCAAGCGGACTGGCTCAGGCGAAGGGGCGGCACGTGGTCGGCCCGCCCGCCGCGGCCACGGTCGCGACGGAGTCGCGAGGGGCGAGCGGTTCCTCGCCGACCGGTGCGGCTGGCCCGCAAGCCTCACGGTCGCCCGAGAGCGTCAGCATTCCGGAGTACCGGCTCGCCACCGGGGAACCGGAGTCGTCGCTCCTCTGGGACACGACCCGGATGGGGCTGTCGCTGGCCCTGGTCCTGTTCCTGTTGGCGGTGGGGGTCAAGGTGATTCGGCGGTGGCCCGGCCTGACCTCGCGGGACACGAGCGCGGGGGCGCTCCAAGTGCTCGGCCGACTTCCGCTGACCGGCAAAGAAGCGATCTGCTTGGTTCGGGCGGGGAGCACGGTCCTAGCGGTGGGTGTCAGCCCGGCGGGCATTAGTCTGTTACACCGCTTCGAGGGGGGTGTCGTCGAGGCCACCAAGCCGCCGACGACCGGCGGGGCCGAACGGCGAGACCTGGTTTCCGGCAGTCGGTTCCAGGAGCTGACGGCGAAGATCCGGGAGGTCCAAACAGCCTGGGGCCTCGGATCCGCGGACCCACGAGGGGACCGATGATCCCCTGCGGGCTCGGAGAGAGACGCAACGCAGACCACGCTGACCCTGTGCGGCAGAGACCATCGGCGGCGCGTTGCATCGGCTGCGTTACGCGGACGCGGGCTGCGCGGCATGCGGTCGGTGTCGCAGCTCTGGTCATCCTGACGCTTCTCCTGGGGGCCACGACGGCGACCGCGGCGACCAGCGGCCCGGGGTTGGCGCTCCCCACGATCAGCGTCGGTGTCGGGCAGGTCAAGGGACCGCAGGAGTTGTCCAGCGCGCTGCAGGTGATGCTCCTCCTGACGGTGCTGGCGCTGGCCCCCTCGCTCATCATCCTGCTGACCTCCTTCAGCCGGATCGTCATCGTGTTGGGCCTCCTTCGCCAGGCGCTCGGGACCCCCCAGATGCCGCCCAACCAGGTGTTGATCGGCCTCTCGCTCTTCCTGACCGCGTTCATTATGGCTCCCGTGGCAACCGAGATCCGCGACAAGGCGTATGCGCCCTATATGAGTCGGCAGATCGGGCAAGATGAAGCCTTTCAGCGGGGACTCGAGCCCATCAGGCAGTTCATGTTTCGGCAAACCCGAGAACACGACCTCGCCCTTATGGTCCACCTGGCCAAGGCGCCCCGGCCTCGCGATCGGGCGGACGTGGCGACCTACATTCTCATCCCGGCGTTCATCATCAGCGAATTGAAAAGTGGGTTCCAGATGGGCTTCGTTCTGTTCTTGCCGTTTATCGTGATCGACTTCGTCGTCTCCAGCGTCCTGTTGTCGATGGGCATGATGTTTCTGCCGCCCACGATGATTGCCCTACCGTTCAAGCTTCTCCTGTTTGTGCTGGCGGATGGGTGGCACCTGGTCGTGCGGTCTCTGGTGACCAGCTTTAACTGAGGGGACGGTCTGTTCCATGACGGTGCAACAGGTCATCGACCTCGGTCAGCGCGCCCTGCAATTGATCGTGATGCTCTCCGCGCCGGTGCTTCTCGCGGGGATGGTCACCGGCTTGGCGGTGAGCCTCTTCCAGGCGGTGACCTCCATTCAAGAGGCGACACTGACCTTTGTCCCGAAACTCCTGGCGGTCTTCGTCGCCTTGGTGCTGTGCATGCCGTGGATGACGGATCTGGTCGTGCGTTTTGCTGTGGACCTGTTCGGCAATCTGGGGCAGTACGCGCGATGACGGTTGAGGTCTTCCTCACGCGATGGGCACCCACCTTCCTGCTGGCGCTGGCCCGCTGTAGCGGGGTGGTGGCGCTGGGACCGGTGTTTGGAAGCCAAAACCTTCCGCCGACCCTCAAGGTCGGTTTGGCGGGGAGTTTGGCGCTCATACTCACCCCACTGCTGGTCGGGGGCGGGCTGACGCTGCCGACGTCCATTCTCGGTTTGACGGCAACGCTGGCCGGGGAGATCGTGATCGGGGCCGTCATGGGGCTCGCGGTCCGGTTCGTGTTCGCGGGAATCGGGATGGCCGGGGAATTGGCCGCCGTCCAGATGGGCATCGGTCTTCCGGCAGCTCTGGATCCGCATTCGATGAGCCAGGTCTCGTCGGTCAATCACCTGTTGGACCAGGTGGCGATCCTGACGTTCCTGACGGTCGGCGGCCACCACGCGGTCCTGGCGGCGCTGGCGCAGAGCGTGACGGTCGTCCCGCCGCTCTCGGTCGCGTTCCGCGGCGGCAGCCTGGAGTTCCTGCTGGGGTTGTTCAGCGCGGCACTCGTCCTGGCGATTCGCATGGCAGCCCCGGTCGGGGCCGCCATGCTGGCCACCATGATCGTCCTCGGACTCCTCAACCGAATCGCACCCCAAGTGAACGTGTTCATGGTGAGTTTCGCGCTCACCCTCGGGGTTGGATTCTTGGTGCTCTTGGCGGCGCTCCCGCTCCTGGGCACGGTCATGACGACCACATTCCAGCAACTCCCGGCGACGCTGGGTGCGCTGCTCCTCCGGATGCGCCATGGCATCTGACGACGCAGAGCGGACAGAAGCCCCGACACCGAAACGGCGCCAGGAGGCGCGCGAGCGCGGTCAGGTCGCCCGCAGCGTGGAGTTGAACTCTGCGCTGATCCTCCTGGGAGCGTTCGGGGCGCTCTCTTTCGGCGGAGCACTGATGGGCGACACGCTGCTTCGGGCGTTTCGCGAGGGGCTCCAATTGGGCGGTCGGACCGACCTGACACTGGAGGCGGTGCGAGGCCTCATCCTGTCGGCGGCGTGGTCGGTCGCGCAGGCGATCTTCCCGGTGGTCGTGGCGGGCACCGTCATGGGTGTGCTGGCGAACCTCCTGCAAGTGGGGGTGCTCATGAGTTCCGAGGCCATCGGGTTTCACTGGGAGCGTATCAGCCCCGCGCGAGGGCTGGGGAACCTTTTGTCGCTGCGCGGAGGCGTGGAAGCGGTCAAGGCGTTGCTCAAACTGACCCTGCTGGGGGTGGTCGCGTACCGGACCCTCCAACCCGAATGGGCGCGCTTTCCGTCATTGGCAGAGATGGAGTTACAGGAACTCGTGTGGTGGCAGCTGTCCCTCGGACTTCGGCTGGCCTTCCGAGTCGTCGGGGTCTATGGCCTGGTGGCGGTTGCCGACTACGCGTATCAGCGCTGGCACCATGAGAAGAGTCTCCGGATGAGTCGCGGAGAGATCCAGGACGAAGGCAAACAGCAAGAGGGAAACCCCCAGGTGCGCGCGCGAGTGCGCAGTTTGCAGCAAGAACGCAAGATGCGTCGGATGATGCAGGATGTGGCGCAGGCCAATGTCGTGATCGTGAACCCCACCCATATTGCCGTCGCGCTCCGATACGACGGGCGATCCATGCGCGCCCCGAAAGTTCTCGCCAAGGGCAAGCGGCTGCTGGCGGAACGGATCATCGGGATTGCGCGCGAGAAGGGGATCCCGGTCGTCCAGGACATCCCGCTGGCGCGCGCCCTGTACAAGGTGGTGGACGTCGGGGGCGAGATTCCGCTGGCGCTGTACCGCGCGGTGGCCAAGATCCTGGCGTACGTGTACGGGCAGGCAACGGGTCGAGGTGCGGCGTGAAGAGGGCCAGCACGGGTTCGGGAGCACAGAGTGCCCGACCCGAGATACGGAGGCACGCACGATGAAGCGCTCGCTGGCTGCCCGCACGGACGTGGCCCTGGCGCTCTCGGTGTTGGGTATCCTCGGCGTCATGCTGGTCCCGCTGCCTCCGCTCCTGTTGGATCTGCTCCTGACGAGTAATCTGGCCCTGTCGCTGATGACGCTCTTGATCGGGATGTACATCCTGCGTCCGCTGGACTTTTCCCTCTTTCCGTCACTCCTGCTGATTCTCACGTTGTTTCGGTTGTCGCTCAACGTGGCCTCGACGCGGTTGATCCTGCTCCACGGCAGCGACGGGACGCAGGCCGCAGGCGAGGTGATCCACGCGTTCGGCCGGTTCGTGGTCGGGGGCAACTATGTAGTGGGAGCGGTGGTCTTCCTGATCCTGGTGGTGATTCAGTTCGTGGTCATTACCAAGGGCGCGGGCCGGATCGCCGAAGTGGCGGCTCGGTTCACCCTGGACGCCATGCCGGGGAAGCAACTGGCCATCGACGCCGACCTCAACGCGGGACTGGTTACCGATGCGGAGGCGCGTGGGCGGCGGCGCGAGATCGCGCGTGAGGCGGATTTCTACGGGGCCATGGACGGCGCAAGCAAGTTCGTACGCGGCGACGCGGTGGCGAGCATCATCATCACCGCCATCAACATCGTGGGGGGACTGGTCATCGGCGTCGCCCAAATGCGCATGGAACTCTTCGAGGCATTGACGACCTACACGCTCCTCACCATCGGGGACGGGCTGGTGACCCAGATCCCGGCGCTCATCGTGTCCACGGCGGCGGGCATCGTGGTCACCCGGGCGGCGTCGGAGAGCGAGTTGGCGGTTGCGGTGACACAGCAGTTCGCTGGGCATCACCGCGCGCTCCTGATCACGGCCGCCACGTTGCTGATTCTCGGGCTGATCCCGGGTCTTCCCAAAGCGCCCTTCCTGTTGATGGCCGCCGTCACCGGAACCGTGGCGTACAGCGGACTCAAAGAGCCGAAGCGCGGCGCGGAGCTGCCGGCGACCAGCGCGCCGGCCGGGGCGACCGGACCGGAGAAGGTCGAGAAGCTCTTGGCCCTCGATCCGCTCGAGTTGGAGGTCGGGTACAGCCTGATCCCGCTGGTGGATCCGGGGCAGGGCGGCGATCTCCTGGATCGCGTCCGGCTGGTCCGGCGTCAGTTTGCTACCGATCTCGGCTTCGTGGTTCCGCCCGTGCGCATTCGGGACAACCTGCAATTGAAGCCTGTGGCGTACGCGATCAAAGTTCGCGGCCTCGTGGTGGCGCAGGGCGAGATTCTGGTCGGGCATTTCCTGGCGATGAATCCCGGCACCGCCACCGAACCGATCGCCGGGGTCGCGACCACCGAGCCGACCTTCGGTCTTCCGGCCCAATGGATCTCGGCGGACGAACGGGAGCGCGCGCAGGTGCTGGGATACACCGTGGTCGATCCGTCGTCGGTGATCACCACACACCTGACGGAGACGATCCGACGACATGCCCGCGATCTGCTCGGGCGGCAGGAGGTGCAGGGTCTGCTCGACGTCATCAAGCCCAGCCATCCCAGCGTGGTCGAGACGCTCGTGCCCAACCTTCTGCCCTTGGGGACTGTGCAGAAGGTGCTTCAGAATCTGTTGGCGGAAGGCGTATCCATCCGCGATCTGGCGCTGATCCTGGAGGCGCTGGCGGACGCGGCGCCGGCCACGAAGGATCCGGTCGTGCTCACCGAGTATGTCCGACAAGGACTCGGTCGAACGATCTGCCGCGAATTGACCGCCGGGGACGGGGTTCTCAAGGTGTTCACGTTGAGCCCGGCGCTGGAACAGCGACTGGCGGATGCGCTGGCGGAGGGCGATCAGGGTCGCTATCTGGCATTGGAGCCGCGGACGGCGCAACGGGTCATCGAGGCCATCGCGAAGACCATCGGAAAGGAGCCACCCGACGGCACGCCGGTGGTCCTGTGCGGACCGGTCATCCGGCCGCACCTCCGACGGTTGACCGAGCGATACCTGCCGCACCTTGCCATGCTGTCCTACAACGAGATCGGACCGGAAGTGACCCTCAAGGCGTTGGCCATGGTGGAGGCGGCAGATGCGGCTGCGACGGTTTGAAGCGGCGACGGTAACCGAGGCGCTGGCGAAGGTACGCGCGGACTTGGGGCCCGAGGCGGTGATCCTGCACGCCCGGGAAACCCAGCGCGAACGGCAGAGCAACCTATCGGGCGGTTGGGTCGAGGTGACGGCGGCGATCGACGATGAGGCGAGGTCCTCCAGTCGGACGGCGAGACGGGGCGGTTGGAGCGATGACGAGCGGCCCGCCGACGCACGAGCGGCTGGCGTGTCCGTGAAATCTGGGGTGCAACCGGTGGCATTGCCGGGCGGACACGCGAGCGACGGCGATCGGATCGACGAGATGTACCGGATGCTCCTGGAGCTTCGAGCGGGCACGAGCCCCACGCCTCGCATGCCGGCGGCCCTCCGCCCTGTGTATTCCGAACTGTGCCGGCGGGAACTGCCTGCGGCGCTCGCCCGGCGACTGCTGCTGGATCTGTCCGCGGACGTCCCCGGGGGTCGCGACGGCGAAATCCGGACGGTGCTGCAGACCGCGCTGAACCGCGCCTTTCGGGTGCAGCAAGCGGCGGACGTCGGGCGGGGGCGGCGGGTCGTGGCGCTGGTGGGTCCCACGGGGGTCGGCAAGACGACGACGCTCGCCAAACTCGCCGGGCAATGCCGCCGGGCGGGTGGTCTCAAGGTTGCCCTGATGAGTCTGGATACCTACCGGATCGGCGCGATCGCCCAGATGCGGATCTACGCGGAGCTCTTGCAGGCGCCGCTCCACGTGGTCCGGACGCCGGGAGAGCTCGACCGCGCGCTGCGGGCGGAACAGGATGCGGACCTGGTCTTACTGGACAGCATGGGTCGGAGCCCGCAGCACCGGGAAGGGATCGCCGACCTGCAACCCTTCCTGCAGCGGCTCCCGAACGCGGAGGTCCACTTGGTCGTCAGCGCGACCACCAAGGGCAGCGACGCGGAGGAGGTCCTGCAGCGGTTCCGGCCGCTCGCGTATCAGCATGTGGCGATCAGCAAGTTGGACGAGGTGCGCTCACCCGGGCCGCTCCTCGGTCTGGCGCTGCAGCGCGATCTGTCCATCTCTTACCTCACCACCGGCCAGGAAGTTCCGGACGACCTGGAGATTGCGACATCCCGTCGCCTGGCGACATTGCTCCTCCCCAGTATTCGCGAGCGGCGGCCGCAGCGCTCGCCGAGGGCGTGACCCGATGCTTGAGACCGTCCCGCGCGATCAGGCCGCTCGGCTGCGGCAGGCCGCGCCAGCACAGCGATCATGGAGCCTGGCGATCACCTCGGGCAAGGGCGGCGTGGGGAAGACCTCACTGGCCGTGAATCTGGCCCTGGCGTTGGCGCAGGCGGGCGAACGCACGCGGCTGGTGGACGGCGACCTTGGACTCGCCAACGTAGACGTTCTCCTGAACCTGCACCCCCGACATTCCCTTCGGGACGTGGTCGCCGGCGGGATGCCGCTGGAAGAGGTGATTCTCGAGGGACCGGCCGGACTGGAGATTATCCCGGCGGCGTCGGGAGTCGAGGCGCTGGCCAATTTGAGCCGTGTGGCGAGGCAATTCTTGGTCAACCGGCTGCAGAACCTGTCCCTCGGGACGGGGGTCACAATTCTCGATACGGGTGCCGGGGTGTCCAAAACCGTCTTGGCGCTCACGCTGGCGGCGGACGAGGTCCTGGTCGTTACGACGCCGGAACCTACGGCCATCACTGACGCGTACGCCATGGTGAAGATCCTCACCCACCGGCGACCGGGCCTGCCGCTGCAGTTGGTCGTCAATTTGGCGGAGCACGCGGGTCAGGCACGCGAGGTGCACGAGCATTTGGATCGGATCATCCGGCGGTTCCTCCATCGCGAGATCCCGTTAGGCGGATGGATCCCTCGCGACGCCTGCGTCGAGCGGGCGGTACGGGAACAGCGGCCACTGGCGCTCTACTTTCCCTACGCCCGGGCTACCGAAGCCATCCGGGGAATGGCGGCGCGTCTGGCACGGAAGGCGTCTTCCGGTGATGGTCGAGAGTTCTGGCAGCGGCTGATCGAGTCGCCGGAGGTGGCGTGAGATGGCCCGAGGGACGCCTCGCACAAAACCGGGAGGGGGCATACGAGAGGATTTGCGCCCGCTCTGGCGCCGCTTCCGGGTGAACCGGGATCCCGACATACGCGACACCCTCATCCAGGAGACGATCGGGCTCGTGCGCAAGGTGGCGGGCCGGCTCGCCCTCAGGCTGCCTCCGCACGTGGAATTGGATGATCTGGAGTCGGCGGGTATTCCAGGTCTGCTGGCCGCTATTGAGGCCTACGACCCGGACATGGAGGTGGAGTTCGCCGTCTACGCCCAGGTCCGGATCCGCGGTGCCATCCTCGACGAACTCCGGAGCCTGGACACCTTGCCCCGCTCTCTCCGCGAGAAGGCACGGCGGATCGACCGCGCCACCGTGGTGTTGGAGCAACGCCTCCTCCGTGCCCCACACGACCACGAGGTGGCCGAATACCTGGGGATGGACCTGGACGTGTATTTTCGCGTGCTGTACGAACTGCGGGGCGGGTTGCAGCTCTCATTGGATGCGGGGCGACCGGGTGGCGGCGACGAGGAGGAGGAAAGCGGAGACCCGCCGGCACTCGCGGAGCGCCGCACCCCGGATCCCTGGCGGGCGCTGGCGCTCAGCGAGCGGCGTGCCATCCTTGGGACCATCATCGACCAGCTTCCTCACAGCGAGCGGACGGTGCTCAGCCTGTACTACTACGAGGAGCTGACGATGAAAGAGATTGCGGCCGTGCTCGAGGTCTCGGAGTCTCGCGTCTCGCAGATTCACAGCGCGGCGCTCCTCCACATGCGTGGCCAACTCCAACGTCAACGGCTGACGGCGGCGGCCTTGACGGTTCCAGAGGAGGGTTTGCAGGGACAAGGAGTGCTGGCGCATGCTCTTCCGTAGCGGTCTCCATCTGGCGGCGTGCCTCCTGGTCTGTGGTTGCGCTCCCGCGCCGTTTGTGGTGGCCGATCCCAGCTATCGAGCGGAGCGGGGACAGAGCTGGGTGCTGGTGGTGGATCTGCCCCGCGAAGCGGAGCTGGCGACGCCGAGTCGTCAGGTTGGGCGACTGGTCACCATGGAGCTCGGTGCGCGCTGGTTCAACGTGCTGGATCGGGACCTCTTGGTGCAGGCGGTGCCGGAACTCGGGGTGATCCTGGCCGAAGCCGCACGGCAAGTCGCCATCGGCCAGCGGGTCTCTCCAGAGTGTGTGGACCGGCTGGCGAGTCGGCACGGCGTGGGCCAGCTGTTGGTGGTGGATGTCTTTCGCTACGAGCAGCACTGGGGGCGCGAGACGCGGATCACGCGCGTCGGTGTGGAGGGCCGGCTGGTGCAACTCGCGGACGGTCGCACGCTGTGGCAGGGGCGGTATGATCCCGAGATCTCAGACGCTCCCGGACGAGGGTACGACGCGGCGACGCGGCGGGCGGCGAGTGAACTGGTGCGGCTTCTTTCCGACGGGTGGCCGCGGCTGCAAGATACGCCGGCGGCGAGCTGGCCGGTGGTGGAATATTTCACCCCGAACTGAGGCGCAGCCATGCGGGACATCGATCGGGTGCCGGCCGCCGGCGAGCCACCGCGACGCACCCTGGACCAGTGGTCATCCAGACGAGGACGGCGTCTTGCAGGCTCCGACGAGTCGCCGCCTTCCGGTCCTGAGGGACATGGTCGAGAAGATGTTGACGCGTCCACCCAAGACGGAAAACGATGTGACACGCTCGATGTGCGGGTGTGAGGGGAGGCGCCGTGCTGACGATACTCGTGATGGTGAACGTGGCATGCCTGGTGGCGGCGCTGGCGGTCGCGGTGCGCGTGTGGCGTCCAGCGTACGGCGCTGACGACACGCGCACCTTCGCCACGATCCTGGCGGCGCTCCGCCCGGTGGCCGCGGCGCGCCTGCCGCACACTGCCGGTTCCGGGACGATGGTCGCGTCGTCGGTGCCGTCTCCGCCGCCGGTGCGAGCCGACGGGGACAGCACGGGAGACGGGGAGGGCAACGTGGGTCTCCCCCTCCGACAACGGCTGGCGATCCTTCGGTGTATGTTGCAGGGGAAAAGCATCGAGGAGACCGCAACACTCACGCAAGTGACTGTGCCGGTGGTCCATTCGCTCTTTCGCCTGCACGCGCGGGGAGGAACGGTGGCGCCATGCTCCTAACCTTCATCCTGATCCAGCTCGCCATGAACGTGGCGATCCTCACCAGCCTGATCCGCCTCGTGCAAGAGCGCAAGGCATACGCCGTGGAGGCGCGTCGACGCGAAGAGCGGTTGGAGTCGCTGGCAGCGGAACTCTGCGCTGTCGGGCGGGAGGTCACGCGGCAGGGGGACCCGGTTGTCGGTCGCACGCCGATCTCCGATTCCGGCGGGCCCAAGGTCCGGGACCCCGGAATCCTGCCGCAGCGGCCTCCCGCGCCGCCTGCGAGTCCGGTACCCGCGGACCGATTCCAAGGCGCCGTCAAGATGCTCGAGCAAGGCGTTGCCGTGGAGAGCCTCGCCGGAGAGTCGACGCTCCTCGAAGGAGAACTGCAGGTCCTCAGGAACCTGACACGTGGGGCCGCGTCGAGCAAGACCGTCCGTCGGGTGGGACGGGTAGGTATGGGCGCGAAACAGGAGACGACCGGGGGGAGTCGGCGTCACGCCGGCGGGGGCCGGCCGGAGCGGCAACGGGGGACGGCGCCGGCGGAACGCACAACAGCCGGTGCGCGCAACACACACGAAGCGCACGCGACGGAGGTGGCGCGTTGAGCGGACCGCGGTGGGCGTGGTGCAGCATAAGCGTGTGCGGATTGATCGTGGTGCTCGGGGCGGCGCTGGCCGCCGGCCCGGAGCGATCGGCACCCCGCCGGGACATCGTGCCCGACGGCAGGATTCTTCTGCTGCAACAGGAGATCTCCGATCTCACGGCGGGGGCGGCGGATGCGGTGCGATACGGCAGCGCGAAGGATGCGGAATGGTTGCGCCAGATCGCGGCGGCGACGCGGGCCAGCGCGCAGGCACAAGTGGAACTGCTGCGGCAACAGAACGAGATCATTCGGCTGCTGGAGCAACTGACGCGTGGACGGGAGGCGACGCGGTAGATGATCGCGACAGAGCGAGATCCGCATACCATGACGCCGCTCCCCGCCGAAGAGACCCGGCGGTTGGTGCAGCGCATCGTGGACCTCCCGACGCTGCCCATTGTCGTTCCGCAGGTGCTGCGGCTGGTGGAGGATCAGCGCGCCTCGGCGGGAGACTTGGCCAAGGTGATTGGAAGCGACCAGGCCTTGGCATCCCGAATCCTGCGTCTGGCGAACTCGGCGTTTTACGGTTTTCGGCGCGAGATCGTGACCATCAACCATGCGGTCGTCCTGTTGGGTTTCGATACGGTGAAGAGCATCGTGCTCGCCGCAACGGTCTTCGAGACCTTGAACGACGGGGACGTCGTGAGCAGCTTCGATCGCGAACGTTTCTGGCTGCACGTGGGTGCCACGGCGGCCGCCGCCCGTCGGATCGCGAAGCATCTCCGGATCGCCGACCCCGAGGCGGCGTTCGTGGGGGGCCTCCTTCACGACGTCGGGAAAGTCGTGCTCGATCGGTTCTTCTACCGGCGGTACGCGGAAGCGGCGAGACGGGCGGCGGAATCCCCGTGTCTCATCCGCGAGGCGGAGACGGCCCTCTTCAGCGTCAACCACGCGGCGGTGGGTCAATGGCTCGCCGAACGATGGCGGTTTCCGGCCGCCATCGTGGAGCCCGTGGCATTCCATCATCGGCCTGCGGCAGCCAGCGCGGATTATCGAGGCCTCGCGTCGGTGGTGCACCTGGCGGACATTCTGACCCGAAACGCAGCCATCGGGTCGGGTGGGGACGACTTGATCCCCCTGCCGGATGCCGAGGTCCTGCACCGGCTGAAAATCGGGCCGGCCAACCTCCTGGGGTGGACTGAGGAGCTGACCCAAGAGCGAGAGGCTGTCGAGGCCTTTCTGCAGGTGATGCATTGACAACACAGCTCCACGTCGAAGGGATCTCCCAGCCGTCGCTCGCCGTGCTCGGCCAACTCCAGCGCGAGCGGGACCTGTACGCGACCGGGCTGGGAGAGATGACGCAACGGTACGAGCAGAAGATCCAGGAGTTGTCCGTCCTCCGACGGGTGCTGGAGGTTCTGCGAGATTGCACGGAGCTGGACGAGGTGTTCCGGCGTCTGCTCGCCATCGTCCAAGAGGAACTCAGCACCTTGGCGTGCAGCCTCTATCTGGCGGATGACAGTGGGGAGCTGGTGCTGCGAGCCCGCTGCACGGCGGACGGCCCCGTCGAGATCCTGCGGCGTCGGGATTCGGGCGCCTGCCGTATTCCCGCGGGGTCGGGCCCGCTCGGCGAGACGTTCGCCACCGGGAAGGTCCTGGTCGTGCCGTTTATATCCGACGAGACGCCGGGCTGGTTCCCGTCGGAGGGGCGCGCGTTGCTCACGGCGCCGCTTGGGCCGGAGAACGCCTGCATGGGCATCCTCGCGCTGCACGCGCGGGAGGTGGGCGACGTCTCGGAGGATGCCACGCGATTGCTTCCGCTCCTGGCCAATCAGGCGACCATCGCCATCGAGAACGCCGCCTTGTATCGACGGATCAAGCAGCATTCGGATACGCTGGAGGCACGGGTGCGGGAGCGGACGGCTGCACTCGAGCATCTGAACGCCGAACTGCAGGCCGCCTCGCAGCAGAAGCTCCGGTTCTTCGCACACTTTTCCCACGAGCTGCGGACCCCGCTCAATTCGATCCTGGGGTTCTCGGACATGTTGCGGACGCAGATGTCCGGGCCGCTCAACGACCGGCAGGAACGCTACGTCCGTCACGTGCACGATAGCGGGACACGCCTGCTGCGATTGATCACCGATATCCTGGACCTGGCGAAGGTGGAGGCCGGCAAGCTCAGTCTGCAAACGCACCCGATGGCACTCCTTCCGACCATCGAGCAGGCGCTGGCGGTCATGCAACCCCAGGCCGATAGCAAACATGTGCAGCTGGCACACAGTGTTCCCGAAGAACTCGCGTGTGTCCAGGCCGACCCGGCGCGGGTCCATCAGGTCCTGCTGAATCTCCTCAGCAATGCGATAAAGTTCACGCCCGAAGGGGGCTCGGTGACGGTCTCAGCCGCACCGACGAGGTCGGCACCCAAATCGCCGGAAACCGGCGCGCCGACATACGGGGAAGCAGGCGGGCAGTTCGTGGAGGTCTCGGTTCGGGACACGGGTATCGGAATCGCATTGGAGGATCAGCAGCGGCTCTTTCGGGACTTCGAGCAGGCAACGGGCGGAGAGCAGCAAGGGACCGGTCTGGGGCTGTCGCTCACCAGGCGACTGGTTGTCCTCCACGGCGGCACGGTCGGACTCGAGAGTGTGCCCGGACAGGGAAGCCGTTTTTGGTTCACGCTCCCCATGGCGGTGCCGGAGGGGTAGACGCAGGAGCAACCCGATGGATACGGCGACAGCGGAGTGCGACCGACGCTGGCGGCGATGGAACGCCGCAGTCCTGCAGCAGCACCTCAAACAACGGGTGCGCGCCGGAATCAGCACCCATCCGGGCGACCTGGTGTCGGTCGCCGATGAAATGCGGGAAGATTTGCAGGGGACGGGAAGCGCCGGACAACTCCTCGAGCAGGCGCTGATGGACCTGGTGCTCATGGGCCTGATCGTTGTGACGGAACTCCCGAAGGGTGGAAGTGAGTGGCGTCCGGTGGACGCCCCCACGCCGTATGGCCATCCCGCCAGGGGTGTCGGCAGCTTGGAGGTGCGGTCGTGATCGGTCCGATTCATCCCGCCGGCTGGAGCGCCCCCGCGGTCGGGTGTGGAACGCCATCGGTGGACGGCGGTCGCGTGACGCATGGATCGGCGGCTTTGTTGGGCCTTGCGGCGCTGTCGTTCCGGGACGCGGTTCTGGAGGCCTGCGCTCACCGGAACGCCGTGGGAGGCGGCGCGACCGAACCCGATCCAGCCGAGACGACGCCTGACCCGGAAATCTCACCACGAGCACAGGGAGCGGTGTCCGAAGGGACACCTGGTGAGGCGCTCGTCATCGCGCGCGAGGCCGACCGGACCGGGGTTGACCCCTCGCTCTTGACTGCCCTGCGCCGGACCGAGAATGGTGGGCCCGGAAAGGAATTCGGCGTTCTGTCCGTTCCCGCTTCCGATTTTGGCGGGCAGGCGCGCATTGCAGCCAACACCGTGCGAAACAATGTCGTCCGCTTCGAGCGGGGCGGAGGGATCGCGGTCGATCGGAGCAGCGGGCGGTACACGGAGGACTTCCTTCGTTTCCTGTCGTCCCGCTACGCCCCCGTCGGGGCGCAGAATGACCCGAATGGACTCAACCGATTTCATGCCGCAAACCTGATTGCGCACTACCGAAAGGCGAGTCGCACCGACGGATGATGGCCGGCGAGGGGCGAGGCGACGCGTGGTGGATTACCAGGATGGTCGAAACCGATAACGGCGGGGGATGAATGCTAGGCGAGGTACCAGACGCGCGGTCGAACTGATGCCAGGCGCGGCCGGCCATCCGCGCCATACCCCAGACACACGGGGTCGGCCGGCGCGACCGGGATGGGCGTGGTTCTCGGGGTCGGCCGGGCCTCCCGCGCCTGAAAGTGCGCTGGGGACACCGACGCGTAATACCAGCCCGTCATGGACGGCGTGAGATCAATAACCTGGGCAACCATATGAAATAGTCTACCGAATAGGATGCGAGGAAATCAAGGGAAATCATTGGAGAGTATTTTCACGCCTGGAAGAGTGAACAGCGGGGCCTTGCGGTAAATCTGTACACCGAGGGTCAGAACATGTTCGTCATTATCGGCAGTGTGGTGGTGATTGCGGGAGTCGTGGGCGGGTTTGTCATTGAGGGCGGACCGCCGCTGGTCCTCATCCAGCCCGTGGAATTTCTGATCATTGGAGGGGCGGCGATCGGCTCCATTCTGATCGCAACTCCGCTCAAGATCCTCAAGGGGCTGGTCGGGAAACTCCCACTCCTCCTCTCGGGAGCCGGGCCCTCCAAAGCCAGTTACTTGGAATTACTGACAGCCCTCTATGAGGTCTTCATTAACGCCAAAAAGAACGGCTTCATCGCACTCGACCAGGACGTGAGCGACCCGATCAAGAGTTCGATCTTTTCCAAGTACGGTACACTCCTGAAAAACCACCACGCGCTACACTTCCTCTGCGATTCCCTCAAGCTGCTGGTGGATGGCTCGGTCACGCCGATCCAACTGGAGGAGATGATGGACGCGGAGATGGAGACGCACCATGAAGAGGAGGGTCGCTATCCGAGTATCCTGACGCGGGTCAGCGACTCCCTGCCGGGCCTGGGAATCGTGGCTGCGGTGCTCGGGATCGTCATCACGATGCAGGCCATCAATGGTCCGCCGGAGGAGATCGGTCATAAGGTGGCGGTGGCGCTGGTGGGCACCTTCGTCGGGATCCTGCTGTGCTACGGTTTCGTCGGTCCCATGGCCAACAACCTTCAGTCGATGAGTGAAGAGGAGGCGAAATTCCTCTTGTGCATCAAGTCGGGGATCTTGGCATTCGCCAACGGTTCTGCGCCCATCGTCGCGGTGGAGTTTAGCCGTCGGGTCATCTTCAGTTATGACCGCCCCAGTAACGACGAACTGGAAACGGCGTGTAAAGCCGTCGTGCCACGGTAGGACGCCATGCGGGACATCAGCGAGGCACCACGCAGGATCATCAAAAAGAAGAGCGGCCACGGCGGGCACCACGGGGGCGCCTGGAAGGTAGCGTACGCGGACTTCGTCACCGCCATGATGGCGCTGTTCATCGTGCTCTGGATCGTGGGCCAAAACAAGTCGGTCAAAGACGCGGTCTCGGCGTACTTCAAGGATCCCACGGCATTCCAGACTGGGGCTGCCAGTGTCCTGAAGGGGGGGGCGGGAGCGGGTGCGCCGATGGGACGCACCACGCCGGCGCCGCCGCCTCCCACACCGGAAGGCGAGGGGAAGTCGGGAGACGCCGATCGGCGAGCGCTGGAGGCGACGGCAACGGCCCTCCGGGAGCAGATCCACAACGCGGGGCATCTGGCGCGGTTAGAGGATAAGATCAAGATTGAAATCGTGGACGAGGGGTTGCGCATCCAGCTCGTGGAGACGAACCAAGGGATCTTCTTCGATGTGGGGAGCGCCAAGATCAAGGCCGGGACCCAGGACGTTCTTGCGCTGATCGGACGAGAAGTGGGAAAGTTGCCGAACGACGTTGTGCTGGAAGGGCACACCGATAGCCGCCCGTACGTCGGTCCTCCGAGCTATACCAACTGGGAGTTGTCGACTGATCGGGCCAACGCCGCCCGCCGGATCCTGGACGGCGCCGGCCTGCGCCCCACGCAGGTGGCGACCGTCGTCGGTTACGCCGACCGGCGCTTGGCCAGCCGGTCCGATCCGCTGGACTCGGCCAATCGACGCATCAGCATCATCGTCCGCTTCCAAAAAGAAAAAGAACCGCTCCTCCGACCGCTCCAGCGCCCGATCGGTCAATCCGCCCCACCCGCCAAGTCATAGGCTGTCAGCCGGCGCACCCCCGGGGCTCCGCCCGGTCGCTCGTCGGGGCCCCACCTCAAGAGGCCGGGGTCGTGTGCCTACGACGCAGGAATGTGGGGCGGCTCGGTGCCGCCGTCCTGGCGCGGACCGAAGAAGCCGAGCCCCTTTCGGCTGCCGGCGTCCATGTACACGTGCAGATAATCCCCATCACGCACCGCCGGGACGTTGATGACCCGAACCACCGGAGCGCAGTCCTGCACCTCGGGCGCTATCACGCCGAGCAGGTTCTCGGCGCCAAGGAGGAACTCTTCGTTGAGGAACGCCTCCGGGTCGTCCGGAAAGAGCGAGGCGACGGTGATGTCGGCCTCCACCAGGTCCTGGAAGAAGTGGGTTCCGTACGACACCTCCGGCGTGCCCCCTTCCTTCGCAAAGGCGATCTCCACCAACAGCGAGGTCCGGTTGATATTCGAGTAGGTAACGCGGACGCCCAAATTGATGTCGTTACTGCCCCAGCGGCCGGGCCCCATGAGGGCGTACCGGCGGCCGGCGAAATGTTTGTTGAGCAGATTGACCACCGAGGCGATACGCAACTTCGCGTCGTAGGTCGGGAGGCTATCGTACGCACGCGGGTTCACGTAGACGATGTACTCCAGGTCGGCGACCACGCTGTTGGACAGACTCGAGTGGGTCGTGAACAGCACGCGTTCCGGCGGGGTGTCGTCCGGGATGGCGACCTTCTGGTGCTCTTTGCGCATGGACAGCGACCGGCACTGAAGGAGATAGAACGTGTCGTGGTCCCACGCGAACTCGATGTCGACCGGGCGTCCGTAGGCGGCTTCCACCCGGGCCAGAATCGTGCGGGCCAATTGCACGAGGGGGGTCTTGGCCAACAAATTGTCGAACGTCAGGCATAGCTCCTGCCCCCGCAACTCCTGCGTCTTGAAGAGCGGGGCGGCGAGGTGATCGTGGTCCTGGATCGAGGCGGCATAGAAGAGGTCCGGATGGGTGTCCGATGCGGTGAGGGTCTGGAAATCCACCGTCTCAAGGACGCCCTTCTTTAAGTTGAGGACGTCCACCTGCTTCTGGGAGTATTTGCGAATCTGGTCGGCGGTCACCTCGGGGCGGAGGGTGGGATGGCTCAATGGGACCATGCGGGGATAGTCCGACCCGACCCGGTCCACCGCGCGGGTTCCCAGTCCGTGCACCAGCCGAACCAAACCGGCCTCCTTGTCGATCTTCGGGTTCCACCCGTACACGTTACGCGAGAACATGACCCCGGCCGCAAAGGGGTAGAAATAGTCGCCGAAGCGCCGACCGACGACCTTCTGGACGACCATCGCCATCCGCTCGTCGTAATCGAGCAGGCCATGGTCGCGTCGGTACAGGATGGGGTCGGGGCCGAAGGTGCTGGCGAAGACCTTCTTCAGGCCCACGATGAAGCGACTCAGGCGCGTCTCCAGGTCGCCCTGGTTGGTGAGGAACACCGACATGTACTTCCCGGAAAACGCCAGGCCGAAGTTGTCTTCCAGCATGCTGGAGGATCGGACGATGATCGGGTGGTCCCCGATCTCTTCCAGGATGCGGCGGAAGTCCTCCACGACCTCGGGGGCGAAGGTGGCGAACTTGAACTGCTCCTCGATCCGGAGGAAGTCTTTCTCGATGCTCTCGCGGTCCTTGTATTTGAAGGTGTGGAAGAGGTACAGGTTGTTGCGGTCCAGGAATTCGGAGAACACGCCGGAATTCAGATACCAGGTGTCCGGGACCCGGATCCGCCCTTCCAGCTCCGGGTCCTTCTTCTCCAGCGTGGGTAACAGGATCTTGTGGGCCAAGATCATGCCGGCCGCTTTGCCGCCCAATTTACCTGGCCGGCGCCGACTGAAGAGCGTGTTCCGCAGGATGAGATCGGTGTCGCGGATCGTGATGTAGTTCTTGGCCAGGCCGATGAAGGGCAACTGGTTCGAGATGAAGCGCGAAATCAGCGCCACGCGGATGCCCTCCGCCTCCTCGCCCGAGATGTACACCTCGCCCTTGGGAATGTCACAGAACTCCCGGAGGGCCTTGACGATCTCCTCGGCCGTCGCCTGGTCGCGGTTGACAAGCATGCTCAACGTCTGCGCATTATCTCTCTTCCGCGCCAGGTTGATGTAGTTCTCGACGTCGGTTCCGCTCAGGTGCTGGGCGACGTAGGTGTCGATCAACGCCTCGATGTACTCCTGTCGGTTCGTCTCCGTATCCGGCGCGGCGTCCTTTCGCATCTCCTCGAGCGCCTGCGTGTAGAGGCGCTCCCGGCCGACGACGCCGCGTTGGTCCAGCACGTCCAGAAAGATGCTGCGCATGAGCCCGATGAGGTTCGGGTATTGATGCATCTTCCGGTACAGCCGATAGATGTGCAGCAGATCCATGGCAGCTCCACAGGGGGGACGGCGACCTGTGCCGTGACAGAAGAGGGGTGCGCTTGCCTGCCGAGATGCGGACGGGGACTCCCCATGGGACGCGGGGGGAATCCCCGTCGAAAACGTCGGAGGCGCCTACCGTGGGTAGCGCACCGCCTACACCCAGCCGCGCAGTTTGCAGGCTTCGGCCACCCGCGCCACCGCCACGAGGTAGGCGGCCTGCCGCATGTTGACCTTCTCTTTGGTGTACATCTGATGCACGCCGTGAAACGCGCGGGTCATCTTTTCGTCCAGACGCTGGTGGACCTCGCTCAGCGGCCAGTAGAAGTTGTAGGTGTTCTGCACCTGCTCGAAATAGGAGACGGTGACCCCGCCGGCGTTCGCCAGGAAATCCGGCACCACGAAGATCCCGCGGTCGTACAGGATATCATCGGCCTCCGGCGTGGTTGGCCCGTTGGCCAGCTCGCAGGAGATCTTGCACTGGAGGCGGTTGGCGTTCGCCGGCGTGATGACGTTCTCGAGAGCGGAGGGGAAGAGCACCGTGACCTCCAACTCCAAGAGCGCCTCGTTGCTGATCGGGTCGGCACCGGGGAAACCCTGGAGGCTGCCGGTCTTGCGTTTGTAATCCACCACTTTCCGAGGATCCAGCCCTCGGGGGTTGTGGATGCCGCCCTTCGAGTCGGAGGCCGCCACCAGTGTGAGCCCCAGGATGTCGTGGCCGAGGAGGGCCGCGTACTGTCCGGCATTGCCGAACCCCTGGATGGCCATGGTCTTGCCGCCCAGATCAATCCCGAGCGTCTTGGCGGCCTCGCGGGTCACATAAACGCCGCCGCGCGCGGTGGCGTCCCCGCGGCCCTCGGATCCCCCCAGCGGGATGGGTTTCCCGGTGATGACGCCGGGATGGTGCTCGCCGACCAGCGTTTCGTACTCGTCCATCATCCACGCCATGATCTGGGGCGTGGTGTACACGTCGGGGGCGGGGACATCCTTGGAGACCGACAGGAATGCGGCCACTGCGCGTATATACCCCCGCGCCAGACGTTCTTTCTCGCCCTCCGACATCGTCTTTGGATTGCAGGTGACCCCGCCTTTGGCGCCGCCGAGCGGGATGTCCACCACGGACGTCTTCCAGGTCATCCACGCGGCGAGCGCGCGAACGGTGTCGATGGTCTCGTCCGGATGCCAACGGAGACCGCCCTTGTTCGGGCCCCGGGCGGAGTTGTACTGCACGCGGTAGCCTCGGAATACCTTGACCGAGCCATCGTCCATCCGCACCGGGATCGAGACCACCAACTCCTTCTGGGGCCACCGGAGGAACTCATGGGTGGCTGGGTCCAACCCCAATCGTGCCGCGGCCGTGTCCAACTGCTTCTGCGCGATGGTAAACGGATTCAACTCGGCCATGCGATTCTCCTCCTCTCGCCGGGCCCCATGGCCTCCGCACGTCATCGCAACCGGTCACCCCTCCGCGATGCGCATGCGACACCGGGGCGCAATGGGAAAGCGCTGCAGGAACTCCAGGTACCTTCCCACGCAAGACTACCGGGAGCGCTGAGGCGAGTCAATGGGTTTCCCACGTCGGGTTCCCGGGGAAGCCACGCCGGTGACATGCCGGGGGTCCGCACTGTTGTGGATGACGACACGACCGACCGGCCGGTATTGCAATGGGGACGGGGGTGTGATAATCAAACGCCGGCGTCGCGCGGGTACGATACGAATACCCGATCGTGGTGCGTTCCGGAGGACGATCGGCGCTCCCGGTCGCGTGCGACACGGTGTCTTTCTGGTAATGCCCTTACCGCAGAGGAGGCCTCCATGACGTCTCGGTCTGTTTCGATGCTGGTCATCGGTTTGCTTACGTTCGCGGCCCTCGGCGCGGGCGCATCGGCACAAGAGAAGAAGGAGGCGGGAAAACCCGCCAAGACGAAGGTGGCATTTGCGCTGCTGTCTACGATTCACGACCTGGGCTGGAGCACGGCGCACTACCGGGGGATCGAGTACCTGAAGAGGGAGATGAAGGACCAGGTGAGCGTCTCCTACACCGAAAATGTCTTGGCGGCGGACACGGAACGGGTCGTGCGAGGGTACGCGAAGAGCGGTCACGAGATTGTCTTCGCCACGACCTTCGAGCACATGGATCCGACCCTCATCGTCGCCAAGGATTTTCCCAAGACGGCGTTCGAGCACTGCTCCGGCTACAAGACCGGCCCGAACATGGGGAACTATTTCGCGCGGATGGAGCAGTCCGAGTACCTCGCCGGGTACCTGGCCGGACTGATGGGTTATAAGAACGTCGGCACGGTCGCCACCCAACCCATTCCGGAGCCGGTTCGGGGGATTAACGCCTTCACGCTCGGCTTGCTGCGCGGGTTGAAAGAGGGGAATCACCCTCACGATCCCAAGAAGGTCAACACCGTGGTCTGGTTGAAGAAATGGCTGGACCCCATCAATGAGGTAGTCCTGGCGGAGACGCTGATCAATCAACAGCATGACCTCATTCGCCAGATGGCGGACACACCGGATTCGGCGCGGACCGCCTGCTACAAGAAGGTCCCGACGATCGGGTACGGGATGGATGTGCGCCAGTTCGGAGCGGACTGCGCCTTGGTGTCCACCACGTGGAACTGGGGTCCCTACTACGTGGACGCGGTGAAGCGCGTCATGAACAAGACCTGGAAGCCGCAGGAGGTTTTCTGGGGGTTCAAGGAGAATCTCATCGGCTTGTCCGCATTCCACCCGTCCGTGCCGAAGTCCGCCCAGCAGAAAGTGTTGGCGGAGTTGAAGAAGATGAAGGACGGCAAGGACGATTCCTTCCTTGGTCCGATCAGGGACCAGGAGGGCAAAGTGGTCCTCGTCGCCGGACAGCGAGCCTCCGACAAGGAATTGCTCACCATGAAGTGGTTCGTGGAGGGTGTGGTCGGGAAAATCCCGGAGTGACGAACGTAACGGGGCCCCAGCCCGGGTGCGGCTCTTCGCGGCGCCCGGGCTGGGCGGGCAGCGCGAGGTGCCATGGGTGCCACCAGTGAGCCTTTCGAAAGCGGCGAACGGTACGTCCTGACGGTTCCCGGGGTGTCGTATCCGCTCCACCTTCCCTGGGTCTGGCTGTCGGGTGACGACCGAGACGTGCGCATTGCCTCGTTGAACCTCGTCGGCCAGATTCGATGGAATCGCGATCTCGGGCGATTGTTGGCGGAACGGATCCGGTCGGCCTGCGCGGAGTATCGGGATCTCTGCCTCATCACCGTCGTCGAGAAAGCGCTGCAATTGGCGCAAGTGGTGGCGTCGGAGTTGGATATGGCCGCGATGGCTGTAGCCTATAATCGGGTCAAACCGCACATGGAGCCCTCCGGACGTCCTGTGATTCAGGTCGGGGCGGACTCCATCACCAGCGGGGTCAAGTACTTGGCGCTCTACGAGCGTGACATCAACCTGCTGGCGGCACGCGCGGCCTGCGGGGTGATTTTGATCGACGATGTCGTGACCACGGGCGGCACGGTGCTGGGGCTCGTAGATCTCCTCGACCAGGTGGTGCGGTTCAAGAGCCTTCCGAATCCGATCCCTCTCCGCGGGGTCTTCTGTGTCGCCGAGGAAGGCAAGCGGACCCGGGTCCTGCCTGCCCCCGTGCACTCGCTCGCTCACCTGCCCGACCCCTTGGTGCGGCCGGGAACCCTTACGGCGGATGTGACCCAAGGGAAGTTATGGCCGCGATCGCCGTCCGTCTGAAGGGGATCACCAAGCGGTTTCCGGGTACGCTCGCCAACGACGGGATCGACCTGACCGTCGAACCGGGCACAGTGCGCGCCCTGCTCGGTGAAAACGGGGCCGGAAAAACGACCCTGATGAACATCCTCTCCGGTCGCTACCAGCCGGATGCCGGCGAGATCGTCGTCGCCGGATCGTCCGTCCGTTTTCGCTCCCCCAAGGACGCGCTGCGCAGCGGCATCGGCATGGTCCATCAGCATTTCATGCTCGTCGCCAACCAGACCGTGGCGGAGAATGTGGCCTTGGGTCTGGAGGCGCCTCGATTCCTGCTGCATCGCGGGCGCATGGAGAGGGAGGTCCGGCGACTCGCCGACACCTACGGCCTCCCCATCGACCCGCACGCCAGGATCGCCGATCTCTCGCTCGGCGAGCAGCAGCGGGTCGAGATCCTCAAGTTGCTGTTCCGAAACGCGAATCTCCTGATTCTCGACGAACCGACGGCAGTCCTCACCTCGGGCGAAATTGCCGGGCTCTTTGCCACGCTCCGCCGGATCGTGCGTGAAGGGCGGTCGGTGATCTTCATCACACACAAACTGGAAGAGGTGATGGAGATCGCCGATCAGATCACGGTGCTTCGCCGCGGCCGGCGCGTCGCGGACCTTGCGCCCGCCGAGGTGGAGAGCCGCCGGGAGCTGGCTCGGTTGATGGTGGGCCGGGAGGTGGTGCTGGGCGTGGATCGGGAACCGGTCCCGATCGGTGACGTCGTCTTGGAGCTCCGCGATTGCTCCGGATCGGACCGACAGGGGCACCGCGCCTTTCACCATGTCAGCTTTGCCGTCCGTCGCGGCGAAGTGTTCTCCATCGTGGGCGTGGCCGGAAACGGCCAGACCGAACTCGTGTCGGCGATCACCGGCGGGGCCTGTTTCACCTCGGGTCAGGTGTTGGTCCTTGGACGGCGCGTGCGCGCCGGGCAGCCGTTCGCCGAGGAACGGGTGGGGTACATCCCGGAAGATCGCACCGGCACGGGCTCTGTCGCCGGGTTGGACTTGACCGACAACGTGCTCCTGACGACCTATCGGCGGTTGTCTCGCCGCGGACTGCTGCCGCGACACGCGGCTCGCCGACAGACGGCGGAGTTGCTGGCGCGGTTCCACGTCGCGGCACCCGGGCCGCACGCCCTAGCCCGGCAGCTTTCGGGCGGGAACCTGCAGAAGTTGATTCTGGCGCGCGAACTGTCGAAAGGGCCACGCCTGATCGTGGCCGACCAGCCGACCCACGGACTGGATATCGGGGCCACGGTCGAGGTATGGAGGGAACTGCTCCGGCAGCGGGCCGATGCGGGAATCCTGTTGGTCTCCGGCGATCTGACCGAGGCGCTCTCCTTGAGCGATCGGATTGCGGTGATCTTCCGGGGCGAGATCATGGGTGTGCTCTCCACCAGCGATTCGGAGGCGCTTGCGGAGATCGGGCCGATGATGGCCGGAGTGAGACAGGCATGATGCGTCCGAGGCTCGAACGACGGTTGGCGCCGTCCGCGGCGGCCCGCTGGGGCGGGTACGGGGTCGCCATCAGCCTCGCCCTGGGTATGGGCGGTGTCGTGTTCCTGTTGGCAGGCGCCGACCCTGTGGCCGCGTACACCGTGATGGCGCGAGGCGCCTTCGGGAGCCTGCACGACGTGTCCGAGGTCATCGTCAAGGCAATCCCTTTGATGCTGTGCGGTCTGGCGGTCGCAGTGGCCGCCAAGATCCAGGTGTGGAACGTGGGCGCCGAGGGCCAGCTCGTGTTGGGCGGGATCGGCGCCGCTGGTGTGGCGCTCTTCCTTCACCCGTACCTGCCGTCCGCCGCGATGCTTCCCCTCATACTGGCTGCGGGTTTCCTGGCGGGGGGCCTCTGGGCGCTCCTGGCGGGAGTCCTCCGGGCCAAGCTGGACGTCAACGAGATCCTGACAACCCTGATGCTGAATTACGTGGCCATTTTCTGGTTGGAACACCTCTACTTCGGACCCTGGCGGGATCCGATGGGGATGGGGTTTCCCGGTACGGCCATGCTTCCAGAGAACGCCTGGTTTCCGCGTCTCCCCGGAACACGGATCCATCCCGGTATCGCTCTGGCGCTTGTCGCCGCGGTCCTCTGCCAGGTGGCGCTGTCGCGGACGCGATGGGGATTCGAGATTCGCGTGATCGGAGAGAGTCCCAAGGCCGCTCGCTATGCCGGGATGCGCATCGGCCGGACGATCCTCTGGGTGATGTTCCTCAGCGGGGGACTGGCGGGACTGGCGGGAATGGCCGAGGTGTCCGGGATCCACTACCGACTTCAGCAGGGACTCGCCGTGGGGCACGGGTACACGGGAATCATCGTGGCCTGGCTTTCACGCCTCCATCCGGTCGGGATCATCCTGACCGGATTCCTCATTGCGAGCGTGCTGGTCGGCGGGGACCAGTTGCAGACCGTCATGCACCTCCCCTCCGCCGTCGGCCTCGTCTTGGAGGGTACCCTGCTGTTCTTCGTATTGGGGAGTGACGTCGTTTCGCGCTATCGGGTACACTGGGGGGCGCCGCATCCATGACGCTTTCGACCCTGATCTTCGTGCTCTCGATCACCATCCAATCGAGCATGGCCGTGCTCTTCGCGAGCATAGGCGAAGTGTTCACGGAACGGAGCGGCGTCTTGAACCTCGGCGTCGAGGGGATGATGTTGGTAGGCGCGTTGAGTGGGTTCGCGACGGCTCAAGCCACGGGGAGCCTTGCACTGGGAGTTCTGGGGGCCATGGCGATGGGCGGACTCCTCGCCCTGATCCACGGAGTGTTCACGATCACGCTCCGCGCCAATCAGGTCGTGTGCGGACTGGCGTTGGTCATACTCGGGACCGGCCTGGCGAGTTTCCTGGGACGTCCGCTCATCGGCAGGGTCGGGGTGCGGTTCCTGCCGTGGCCCGTCCCGATACTGAGTGAGGTTCCGGTTCTGGGGCCGGTGCTCTTCGTGCAGGTTCCGCTGGTCTATCTCGGGTATGTTCTGGTGCCTGCCGCGTGGTTCTTTCTGTTCCACACTCGCCCAGGGTTGAACCTGCGAGCGGTGGGGGAGAACCCAGCCGCCGCGGACACGGCGGGTATCCCGGTCGCACGAACCAGGTATCTCTGGACGGCGTTCGGAGGGGCGCTGGCCGGCCTGGCGGGCGCGTATCTTTCGCTGGCCTATACGCCGGGCTGGAAAGAAAACATGACGTCCGGCCAAGGGTGGATCGCCATCGCCATGGTGATCGTCGCGCTCTGGAACCCATGGCGGGCGGCCCTTGGCGCCCTCCTGTTCGGCTGCGTGAACGCGTTCCAGTTCACGCTGGAGGCGCGGCAGATCAATGTGATCCCGTCGTATATCCTGCGCATGCTCCCGTACCTGTTTACGATCTCGATTCTGGTGCTCATCACGCGGTTGCAACAGGTGCGCGGGCGGGGAGGGGCGCCGGCGAGCCTCGGTGTGCCATTCGAACGGGAAGGATAGTCCACCTCGGCCTCTCAGCGGTCCGCGCCGAGGTGCTTCCGACGAAGCTCAAGTGAAATCTCAACGGTGTGTTGCATTTCTTTCGGAAACGCCGGTGTAAAAAATCCCTAATGGATTCATTACGTTGCACCGCACGATACAATCTTGGCTTTGAGTTCACGAGAACCCTCAAGCGCTACACGAGAAACCCTCCAGGGCGTCGGTTCGTCGAGTAATACAACATCAAGAGACATAACGACCCCGGCTGAAGAATCAACCGGGGTCGTCTCCGCGACAGCCGATCGGCATCGGGAGTTCATTCACGGCGAGGTCGGCGGGCGGTTGGTGTCGCCAGCCAAGGCCTCCTTGGGCAGGCCCAGGTACGCCTCCTTCACCCGGGAACTTTGTCGCAGTTCGCTGGCCGAACCCTGCAGCACGATACGTCCGGTTTCCAGAACGTAGGCGCGATGCGCGACCTGCAGCGCCATCAACGCATTCTGCTCCACCAGCAGAATGCTCGTTCCTTGCGAGTTGATCTCCTTGATGATCCGGAAGATCTCTTCGACCATGATCGGGCTGAGCCCCATGGACGGCTCGTCCAGCAGCAACAGGGTGGGCCTGCTCATGAGTCCGCGCCCGGTTGCCAGCATCTGCTGTTCTCCACCCGAGAGGGTTCCGCCCAACTGAGCGGCCCGCTCCTTGAGGCGGGGGAAACTGGCGAAGACCCGCGCCATGGACTGCGAGATCTCGGCCGGATCCGACCGGGTGAAGGCTCCCATCTCGAGGTTCTCACGCACGGTCAGCGGTGCGAAGATTTTCCGACCCTCGGGCACGTGGCCGATACCCAACCGAACGATCTGCTCGGCGGGAGTCATGGTGATGTCCTCGCCCCGAAAACGGACAGCACCACGGCGGGGGCGGAGCAGACCGGAGATGGTGCGCAGCGTGGTGGACTTTCCCGCACCGTTGGCCCCGATCAGCGTGACGATTTCCCCTTGATCCACACTGAACGAGATCCCTTGGAGGGCGTGGATCGCCCCGTAGTAGACGTTGAGGTTTTCGACGTCAAGCAGCATGCGCGGCTCCCTTGCCCAGATACGCCTCGATGACCTTGGCGTTGCTCTGAATCTCCTTGGGGGCGCCGCGGGCGATCACCTCACCGAAGTCCATCACGGTGATGTGCTCGCAGATGCCCATCACCACCCGCATCTGGTGCTCGATCAAGAGGATGGTCAGGTTAAAGCGGTCACGGATGAAGTGAATCAACTCCATCAGGGTCACGATCTCGGCGGGATTCATCCCAGCGGCGGGCTCGTCCAGCAGCAAGAGACGGGGGTTGGAGGCCAACGCCCGCGCGATCTCTACCCGGCGCTGCTCGCCGTAGGGCAGACTGGAGGCCTGTTCGTTTTGAATCTTCTCCAACCTGAAGATCGCCAGGAAATCCTGGGCTTGCTCGGTCAACTCCCGTTCCGCCCGGACGAAGGCGGCGGTGCGCAATATGGCGTCCGCCATCCCATAGCCCACGCGCGCATGATACGCAACGCGCACGTTGTCGAGGACGCTCAGGTTGGGAAACAGGCGAATATTCTGAAACGTCCGACCAATGCCGAGTTGCGTGATCTCGAACGGCTCCATCCCGAGGGTGCTCACCCCCTGGAAACGGATATCGCCGGCGGAAGGGACGTAGAGCCCTGAGATCATGTTGAAGACGGTCGTTTTTCCGGCTCCGTTCGGCCCGATGAGGCCGGCCAGTTCGCCGCAACGCACGCTCAGATCAAGGTTGCCCACTGCGCGAAGGCCGCCGAACCGTTTGGTCAGACCCTCGATCTGGAGGGTGGGTGGTGCCGCATCCGACGTTGAAAGAGTCATACGGACTCCAGAAAAATCCCCGAAGGGAAATCACCCCCGCGGGAACGCCTCGGTTAGGCGGCGGGCGGCGGGGACGCCGCCTTGTTGCCGTCCGTCCGGAACCGAGACGGCACCCACGGGGCGCGCAGGAATCCCCATTCCACCGTCCCCAGCAGCCCTTGGGGGCGCAGCAGCATCAGCAGAAGCAGGGCGATGGGGTAGAGGACAAACCGCCACGTCGGCGCCTCGGTACCCAGTTGGCCCAGAATGACCCGCAGGAGGCCTTCGAGGAAAAACGTCCAGCCGAACGACGCGGCAAGAGTCCCGGTCATGCTCCCGAGGCCGCCGAAAACGACGATGATCAGCGGGTTGAATCCGACCAGGAAATCGAAGGTGCCCGGACTCAGGAACCCGATGAAGTGGGCGTACACGCCCCCGCCGATCCCGGCAAAGAGACTGCCCACCACGAACGCCAGCAGCTTGTTGTTGGCGACATCGATCCCCATGACCTTGGCCGCGGTCTCGTCCTCGCGCACCGACAGGATGGCGCGGCCGGTGCTGGATTGGAGCAGATTCCGCATCACCACGATCACGCCAAGGAGGAAGACGAAGGCCCAGAACCAGGTCGTCAGTTTCGGGATCCCGATCATGCCACGCCCCCCCTTCATCTCCGGGAAGGGGAGGATGGTGTCCGAATTTACCATCAGGGTGTTGATGACGATGGTGAAGCCGAGGGTCGCGATGCCGAAATAGTCGCTACCCAGGGACAGGACCGGCAGGCCGAAGAGGAAACTGACTTCGGCGGCGACGACACCAGCCAAGAGCACGGCAAGGCAGAAGACAACCTGAAGGACCAATGGGCTATGCAGCGGGCCCGGCGCGCCCTGGCTTCCGAACAGAGGCGCCACCACGGTGTGCCCGAGGTCCCCGATGACAACGGCGACCGCCCCTGCTGCGACGGTGCCGATGAGATACAAGGTGAAGGCGGACATCACCGGGACGCCCGTGTACTGCTGCAGGAATCGCCGCACGCCCAGGATCACCAAACCGATCAGGATCACGCCGATCCCCACCACCAGCAGGCCGCGCGCATCCCCGTTGGTCCACCGGAACGTGATATCCGCCGCGGCATACGCCCCGATGCCATAGAAGCCCCACTGTCCCAGACTGAATTGTCCGTTGAAGCCGTAGATCAGGTTCAGCCCGAGGGCCACCATGGCCATGGTGCATGCCTGGAAGAGGAGCCCGCTGTCAAAGTCGCTGAAGATCTGGATGCCGCCCGGCGCGACCGAAATGGCCAACTGAATGACACCGAAGGCCGCCACCACGGCAACGCACTTCGTCGAGAGTGAGTCGCGGCCCAGGCCCCAGAGGAGGCCGTATACCCAGGCCACAAGAGCGGCGATCTTGACGATGCTGATCAGAAGGAATCCGACGTTGATGTCCATCGGCCGCCCCTATGCCTTCTCTTTCTCGGGCTCGCCGAAGATGCCCGTCGGTCGTACCAGGAGGACCAGGATGAGAATCGTGAACGCCACCGCGTCCCGCATGGGGGTGGAGATGTACCCCATCGTCAGCGCCTCCGCCTGACCCATGATGAGGGCGCCCACGAAGGCGCCCGGGATGCTGCCGATCCCACCCAGGACGGCGGCCACGAAGGCTTTGAGGCCCGGCAAGATCCCGAGTTGCGACCAGATCGAGGAGTACGCGATGGCGTACAGGACGCCGCCCAGCCCCGCAAAGCCGGCCCCCACGGCGAAGGTGAAGGAGATCACCTGGTCCACGTTGATCCCCATCAGCCTGGCGGCCGACTTGTCGAACGACACCGCCCGCATGGCCTTTCCGATCTTGGTGCGCCGGACGAGGAACTGGAGAAAGACCTGCGTCAGGACCGACGCCAGCGCGATGAGAAGGAAGATGTTCGAAAACGTGATGCTGCCATCGGGTGGCGCGTCCGTCGCGCTCACCAGATGCACGCCGTCTTTGATGTACCACGTCACGACTTCAAAGGGGCGTTGGTAGGGGATGAACCGGGGCGAGAAGACAAAGCTCAACGCCCCAAAAAACTCCAGGAAGAACGACACGCCGATGGCGGTGATGAGAGCGGCGATCCGCGGGGCGTCGCGGAGCGGCTTGTATGCCACACGCTCGATGGTGATGGCCAGCGTCATGCACACCACCATGGACAGGAACATCACCGTCAGGGACCCGATCACGACGACCAGTGCGTCCGGGAACTGGGGGAACACCGCTGCCGGCCACACATGGAGCTGGAATCTGGTGACCGCGTAAAAGCTGACGAAGGCGCCCACCATGAATACGTCGCCGTGCGCAAAGTTGATCAAACGCACGATGCCATACACCATGGTGTAGCCAAGGGCGATCAGGGCGTACACGAATCCGAGCTGGAGCCCGCTGATGACGATCTGGAGGAACAGCTTCGGGTCGTGAATCAGATTGCGGACCAGAATGAACGCGGTCAGCAAGCCCAGGAGACCCAGAAAGCTCTTCCCGATCCAGCCGAGTCTCGAGCCAGGTTTCCGGGCCATCGGGCCGGCGGGGGCAGCGGTGTTGGAGCGCATAAGAATCTCAACTCCAGGTGCCAGAACGCGCGAGGGACCACATGCGTAGAGGGCGCCCGGAGGCGCCCTCTACGCGGACGCGACACCGACGGTGATCCTTACGGATTCACCACGGAATTGAACTGGACCTTGCCGTCCTTGACGGCGAGGATGGTGGCCGACTTGACGGGGTTGTGATTGGCATCCAGCGTGATCTTGCCGGACACCCCGTTGAACTGGATCTTGGCCATGGCGTCCTTCACCTTGGCCGTATCGTCCGCACCAGCCTCCTTGATGGCCTGGAGCAGCATGTTGGTCGCATCGTAGGCAAGAGCCGCCAGGGCATCCGGAACCTTCGGCTGTCCCTTGTCGTCCTTGAACTTCGCGCCGAACGCCTTCACGAAATTCTGCACCTCGGCTCGGCTGTCCTCCGGCGAGTAGTGGTTGGTGAAGAAGCCACCCTCGGCAGCCTTCTTGTCCAGGTCGGCCGAATCCCAACCGTCACCGCCCATGAACACCGCCTTGATGCCCTTCTCCTTGGCTTGCTTGGTCACCAGGTTGACGACGTTATAATAGTCAGGAAGATAGACCACGTCCGGCTTGGCGGCAGCGACCTTGGCCAGAATGGCGCTGAAATCCGTGTCCTTCGCGGTGTAGGTCTCCTTGCCGACGATCTTGCCACCGCCGGCGGTGTAGGCCTTCTCGAAGAACTCAGCCAACCCCTTCACGTAGTCATTCGCCTGGTCCAGCATGATGAAGGCGTTCTTGGCCTTCAGCGTGTCGAGAGCGAACTTGGCGCCCACCGTCCCCTGGAACGGATCGATGAAGCAGGCGCGGAACACGTAGTCCTTCACCTTCCCGTCCTTGCCCACGGTCACGTCGGGATTGGTGGAGGTGGAGCTGATCTGGACGACTTTCTTGGCGTTGGCGATCTCGGACACGGGGATGGAGGCCTTGGAGCATACCTCACCCATGATGTACTTCACCTTGTCCTGGTCGATCACCTTGTTGGCCGCGTTGACGGCCGGATCCGGGGTGCACTGGCTGTCTTCAACCACGGGGGTAATTTTCTTATTCAAGACGCCGCCCTTGGCATTCCACTCCTCGATGGCCAACAGGGCGCCATCCCGCGTCATCACGCCGAACGTCGGAACCGGTCCAGACAAGGGGGCCAGGATGGCAACCTTGGTCGTGTCGCTTCCGCCGCCGCCGCAAGCTGCGAAGATCATTACCGAGAGACCGAGCAAACTCGCTAGTTTGAGTGCGCGCATTGCAACATCTCCTCCGCCGAAAGAGTTCTGAGGGAAGGCCATAGAAACATCGGAGCCAAACTCGAGAGCCGAAACTGGGAGGCCCGATCCCTGTTCAGCGTTCGTCGCCGATCCGCGTAGGCGCAATCCCCCCTTTCTGAAAGCAGTTGCCGGATACACCCTGTCTGGCTTGGTATCCAACAGCACACATGACTGAAGGAAAATCGTGCGATGCCCGATCGAGATGGTATGTTCCGATCACGCAGCGAATGCCATTCCCGGCAAAAACTCGGGTCTTTAATATCGAAGGTCCGACAAAATGTCAAGCGACTTGACAGGCTCTGCGCAGAGCATATATAAGGTGACGGTCAGGCTCGGCCGATCCCGCCGGCCGGGTGCGGGATAATAGGATCACGGGTCGGAAGGAGATCTGCGATCATGCAACATCGTCCCCTCGCCACTCGTCGTGCCATCGTCGGGATCCTTACCCTCCAAGTGATTCCGCTGCTCCTGTTTCCGCCGGACTCCTTTCGGCCCAACTCCCAGGAGTGGTGGCTACCGCTGCTCCTCGCGATCATGGTGGTGACTGCCGACATCAAACTGCTTGTGTGGCGCAGCCACGCGGTGTGGCCTTGGCATCTCATGATCTTCGCGCAGGGCTTTAACATCATCAGCCGCATCATGATGCTGTGGGCGCATGCGACGAAAACGGTGGGAAGCGCGACGGTCCTCAACCTTCCGTACCTGGCCTTCACGCTGGTGGCCATGGCGTGGTCCGCGTTCCTGCTGTGGTACTTGGAGCTCCCGGAGGTTCGCCTGGGGGCGACACAGGACTGAGCGGGGCCGGCGAACCGTCTCGAAGACCTCGGTCGGGAGTTGCGCTCAGTCTGTGGGCCGCTGACCGCGCCAGCCCGTCGTGACCGCACCAAACCAGGTCACCAGGGCCACCCCCCCGACACTCACCAACCCCAACGCCACGAACACCGCCGCCAGTCCGAATCGTTCTGCGAGAATCCCCATCGTGCTGGACGCCAGCGACCCGAACCCAAAGGCCAGGCTAAAGGTGATACCAAAGACAGTGCCGCCCAGCCGCGGCGGGGTGTGGAGTGCCATGAAGGTGTTGCTGATCGTCCCCAGCGCGAAATAGGCGAAGGAAAAGAGAACGCTGCATAGCACCAGGGACGCACCGCCCACGGTCCCCATGCCGACGAGGCAGCAGGTGCTCGTCGTGACCGTGACTAGGAACAGCGCTTCACGATGCCGATACCGCATCAATCGCCCCGCCGTGAGGTGGCCGAGCCCACCGAACAGCAGGGCGAGGCTGGCGAAAGCACCACCCCGCCGCACCTGTGCGGCCGTGAGTGCGGCGAATCCCGCGTGGCCCGCCAGGTGTGCGGGCAAGAAGGTAGAAAACCCCTGGAACACGAACCCCATCAGTGTTTCTAGGCCGAAGAGTAGAACCAACGGGACCGTGAACGCCGTGCCCCTCGGACCCGTCCGCTGGGATGTTCGGTCGCCCGGGGCGTGTCGTTCCATTGGGGTCAGGAGGGCTTGTCGCCACAAGGGGAGAAACAGCACGATCCCCGGAACGGCCCCCACGAAGAACGCGGCACGCCAGCCCCAACGGGCCCCGATAGCAGCCGTCAGAATGGGGGACCCCGCCAAGCCCAGATTGCCCAGGATCCCCGAACGGCCGAATGCCCGGGCAACGTCGGCGCCCAGTCGCTGTCGCAACCCGACGAGGATTCCGGAGCCCGCCGGATGGTGTAGGCTTGCGAAGAGGCCGAGGACGCCGAGTCCGGCACCCAAGGTCCATGGACCGGTGGCGAGGCCAATCGCGCAGCATGCCAGGCTGCCACCCAGCAGCCAGACGGCCAGTACTCGCTCCCCACCCAGGCGGTCCGCCAGTATTCCCGCCGGAAGCGCCAAGAGGCCGTAACAGAGGAAACTCGCGCTCGCCAGCATCCCGAGGCCGGCGTAACCAAGGCCGAACTCTGCCTGGACGAGCAACAGCACCGCAGGAAAGATCAACATCACGAAGTGATTCGTGGCGTGGGAGAGGCCAACCAGCCAGATCAGGCGCTCGGTGGTCGCCTTTTCCAGATCTGCTGGTCGCGGCTGCACTGGAAGCACGGATGGAGAGGTGGCACGCGTTGACATGAGGTCGGCACTATACCAAATCCCCCGAAAACCCCGTAGTGGAATCGCGCATGGCGAACAGGCCGAGAAAACGCCTTGCCATCATCGCACATTTCTGTATAGTTTGAGACGTTACGAGAAAGGCCCGCGGCAACCCGGCGGATCGAGCGTTGTGCTCTGTGAATCCCCCGGCTGGGAGTTTACACAGGGCCGTCATGCGGGGATGTCCGGTCTGTCAAACAACCGACACCTATGCGGCCCATCGACAGGGATGGCTCGAACGCGGTCCCTTGACTTGGTTTGGGATCCTTCCGTTTCGTTGCGAGCACTGCCAAACCAGATTCTTCCGGTGGGCACCCCGGGACCCGCGTCGTCGTACCCGCCTAGCGGTTGCCGAGACGCCGACTCACGTGCGCGCGCGGCGCTGGGAGTTCCGCTCGGCGACCAAGGCAACGATCCACCAGCCCGGGAAACCGCCGATCACCCTGACCGGAGAGACCGAGAACCGAAGTGCCGACGGTGTGTGTGTGCGACTCCCAGCAGAAGCACCGGTGGGATGTCGGGTCCAGGTGACGGTGGACGGTGCGGAGATACGGTCCGGTACGGTCCGGTGGGTAAAGCCGCAAGAGGGCGCCTGGTTCTCCCATGGGGTCGGATTCGACGCGCCGGCAGGCCGACGCGGGATGGTCAGTCCGCAAGTCCGTCGGTTCCGCCGTCGGCAGCGGGTGCGACGGATGCTGTTCTGGTTAGTGACGCTGGGCGTGATCGCAGTGACCGCGGCAGGATTGGTTTGGCTGATGGATGGCCTCCGGAACTACCAGCCGCAGTATTATGAGCCGAAGGATATCGAACGCGAACGACACGAGACGCAACGTCGCCTGGAGAACGCGAATCCGCCCCCATCTCGCTGAACCAGCCGAGGGGTGGGCTGGCCGGGCGGACGCGGCGTCCTCGCGCGAGGCAAGGCGGGGCTTGACACCGTCGGTACGCTTCTTTATTATGCGCTGGTCCGCAGTGAGCCCACCCTTCGGTGACGTGTCGTAACTTCTCCCGTGGCGGCGTAGCTCAGTTGGTAGAGCGGGGGTCTCATAAGCCCTATGTCGGTGGTTCGAATCCACCCGCCGCCACCATTCCTATCAATGGGTTCCGACGGTGGCCACTCGCCGATTTCCGATAACGTGCCCGAAAACGCGCCCGTGAGCCTCCGGGCGGCCTCCTGGAGGTCACCCGGGCTGACGATGTGGTAGCGGTCGAGGACGGCCCGCGTCTTGTGTCCGGTAATCTTCATGGCCACCCGTTCGGGCACGCCGCGGTTGACCATGTTCCGCACGGCCGTCCGTCCGAAGTCATGCCGCAGCATCCTGAGGAGGCCCGACTCTTCGCCGTTCGCCTCGGCCTGCACCAACGCGGCCTTGCGCCGTGCGCGCGCCTGCCCGTCGAGTCCCTCCTGTGGTGCCTGGCTCCAGTCTGATGGTACAGGCGTTGAGGTCCATCTGGCGCCGTTGGTGATGCGTCATGGTCCTCGCTTAATAAGCAACACTGGGTCCCGTCTGAGGGATAACGACCACGTGCCGCCTCCCAATGTCAGATAGAGCGGCACGATCCGAATGTTCCCGCCAGCATCCTCGAAGAAGAGAGTGTAGTAGAGAGGATCTCCGGCGAGGGGGAGTGCGTTCTTGAGTGTTCCCCACTCGGTTGGGATATTCACCGCTGCGACGACTTCCGATAGCGGACCCGGCCTCTCCAGTGTTTGCGACGAAAAGACAGATCTCTCCTGCGCCTGAGCCGACCAGGGCGAGAGAACCAACACCACCACAGCAAGCACCCACCAACTGCGCTGCCCCTTCATCATGGTAGCCTCCTTCCAGCCCAATTCACTCCACCAACTCGCCCTTACATCCTCGTCAAGAAAAACCTTTACCGTTCCTCACCGACCGCTTCGACCGACATCACTGCCCGTTCGACCAGGGCAGGTGCGTCATGGTCGCGACCAGATCACCTTGCCGCTCTCGTTGCTTATCGCTAGCCCCGGCCCGGCCTTGGTCACGGCCAGCCCGGCGCGGACGTTGCCGTTCTCGTCGAGCAAGGCCAGCCCCGGCCCGGCTTTGCTGACGGCCAACCCAACGCGGTGGTTCTCGTTCTCGTCGAGTAGGCGAAGCCTCGGCCCATCTTTGACCATGTCCAGTGTGGCGCGGATCTTGCCGCTCTCGTCGTTTAGGGCCAGCCCCGGCCCGGCTTTGCTGACGGCCAACCCAACGCGGTGGTTCTCGTTCTCGTCGAGTAGGCGAAGCCTCGGCCCATCTTTGACCATGTCCAGTGTGGCGCGGATCTTGCCGCTCTCGTCGTTTAGGGCCAGCCCCGGCCCGGCTTTGCTGACGGCCAACCCAACGCGGTGGTTCTCGTTCTCGTCGAGTAGGCGCAGGCTCGGCCCATTCTTGTCCATGTCCAGCGCCGCGCGGAATTTGCCGTTCTCGTCGAGCAAGGCCAGCCCCGGCCCGGCTTTGCTGACGGCCAACCCAACGCGGTGCTTCTCGTTCTCGTCGAGTAGGCGCAGGCTCGGCCCATTTCTGTCCACCGTCAGCCCGGCGCGAGGCTTGTCATGCTCGTCGAACAGGCGCAGGCTCGGCCCGTTCTTGTCCACCGTCAGCCCGGCGCGGTGCTTCTCGTTCTCGTCGAGTAGGCGCAGGCTCGGCCCGTCTTTGGTCATTTGAAGCGCAGCGCGGCATTTGCCATTCTGGTCATCCAGGCACAGCCGCGGCCCGTCCTTGTCCACGGCCAACGCGACGCGGGGGTTGTCGTTTCCGTCACTCAGAATCAGCCCCGGCCTCTCTTGGTCGGCGATCAGGTGGACGCGAAACTTGCCATTCTCGTCGGACAGGAACAATCCCGCCCCGGCCTTGTCCACCGTCAGCATGGCGCGGGTCTCGCCGGTCTCGTCCTCAAGAACGAACTGATTCGCCCGAATCACTTTCGCCCCCTGGGCCTGGGCGGTCGTTGTGGTGTTGGCCAATGTCCAGGCCAGGACCACCCCTACGATGGCCAACCCTACCGCTAGCAGCAGCCAGCGGTTGCGGCGTTTCTCCGCGCGCAAAAGGCGCTCAACCGTCTCCAGTCGTTCCACAACTGTTGTGAGGTCCGGTGTCGGTGATGTCATGGTCGCGCTCTCCTCATACCGGGTTCATCTACCCAATCAAGCATACACAACGCCGCCTCCAGTGGTTCCCGCACGCACGGGTCCCGATGTGCCAGCCCCTCCGTTCACTTGCGCCGGCTCCGGGCTGCCCGGCAGCGCCGGAGCAGGCGCTCACCCAGCGTCAGCCCTAATTCCATCCGCCCTTGCCGTGGGTTCCGCCGGGGGTCATGCGCTCGTGAGGGCCGCCGCGATGACGGCCACCAGCGTCTCGAGATGAAAGGGTTTCGTGATAAACGCCGCGGCCCCAACCTCGTCGGCAAGAGCGTAGAGTTCGTCCTCATCCACGCCCGTCACGAAGATCACCGGGATGTGCTGCGTCCGTGGGTTTGCCTTCAGGCGCCGACACACCTCGTAGCCGTCGAGCCCCCGCATCCGCCCCTCCAGTAGGATGACATCCGGGGGGAGGGTCTCGGCTTTGGCAAGACCCTCCAGGCCGTCTCCAGCCTCGGCGGGCTCGTAGCCGTACCGTTGGAGTAACTCCCGGATGACTGCACGGGGGGGCGCTTCATCATCCACAATCAACACGCGCTTTCTCGCCATGACCTCTTCCCGTCCTCCACGCCCCGTGGGCCCCCTACGCCGCCGTCGAGCCCCGTAGGGCCCGCACTCGCGTCAATGCCCGGATGAGCTGCCCTGTTCTCCGGCTAGCGCGCGCAGGGAGGACGGACAGCGCGTCGCGACCGCAGCCGGGGCGGCCCCCGGCGATGCCGCCAGCGCGGGGAGGGGGCACCCACGGGGTGACACCGCGGAGGCCGGGGGCCGGGCCGGCCCCGACGCCGCTGCGCCCGCGGCCCGGCCGGCGCCGGTCCGGAGCCCCGCCCCCGGGCGGGGCGACCCGGCGCAAGGCCGGGCGGTTCCGGGTACCCACCCAACCGGGTGGGTGCAGGCGCCAGGCGGCCGGAGGGGCCGGCCCGGCCCGGCCCCCGGCCGCGTCCACTCGCACGAAGGCCGCCCTGGCGTTAGCCGGAGATTTGGGGAGCTGTTCGTCGACTAGCGCCAGCGCATCCCTACGCGTCCGTTGCTAGGCCGGCGCCCGGCACCTCGCTCACCAGAATCGGCCCCGCACATTCTTGGGAGTAAATCCCGCCTCGCAGTGGGCGCAACGCATGGCAGGGCGTCTTTTCCGTCCCGGTCAGGAGGCGGCCGGGTGCTCGCCTGATGCTACCACAGGCGATGGAAGCCGGGTAGCCTTCCGCCGCTCCAGGGCCTCGCGCCGGCACCACCACGCATCAAAGCCCCCCCCGGCGGCGATGGAGTTGATGCCGAGGCCCGCCGCGAAGACCAAGGGGGTAAGGATCTCTCCAAGCAATCTCATCGCCCCTCCGTTGACAATGCCGTGGGCACCGTCTCTCCGATCCGCTGTTCCATCGCCACCAGGCGGCGCCCACACTTTCCACGACGGATCCCGGTTGTGATTTCCTGCGGTGTCAAGAGCAGGATGCAGCCCTTCCCGCAGGGCACAGCCAGGAGACCGGCAGGCACCTCGGTTGGGATTCGCATCCGATGATCTCCGTTATCGCGTCCGCGCCGCAACCGCAACCGGATTTGCGCTTGACATCCCGGCCCGCTCGTCAGACTCTATTCCTGTTTCCCGCCGGATGCCCACCGCCACCCGACGCGAACCCGCCGCAGCGGTGAGGGCCGCCCGGTGTGCGCGGGGGATGCTTTATTGGGTCGGGGTGTGGAAATGGCGCACGGACTCATCATCGTGTCCCGGGATCGGCCGGAGCTGTTTCGGACATTGGTCGCCACCAGTAGCCAGACCGGGGTAGTCGAGATCCTCTTCGATCGGCGGCGTTCGAATACCATGAATGCTCGGGCTTTATGGAGAACACCTGCAAGTCCGGGTTCCATTCGTACTTGTACCGCTTCAGGGCTTCGACCCCCTAGGCACACTTCCCCGCGTCAAACCACATTTGCGGGAGGAGTTGTCGTGTCGCGGAGGTACCCGCGGCCACCGAGCTTCGCTGCACGATCTCAAAGAACAGGCCACACTCCATGGCCGTGCCGTCGATGGAGTGCCCCGTCTGAATGTTTTCGCTCGTCGCGTCGCGGGGCACGTAGGACCGCCCGTACGAGTACTCGTGAGCCCGCTTCCGTTCCTTGAGCACGTCGGCGGAGCCGGCCACGGTCAGGCCCGCCGCCTGGAAATAGCAAATCACGTGGTACGCCACGCCCACCCGTTGGGTAAACCAAATCGCGGTCGCATCGCGGAAACCGAAATCCCACGCGGTGTCCACGTCCACGCCAGGCGTGTGCGGCACGTGGCCGATACGGTTGTCCTTGCGGGCCTGCGCCAAGAGCTTCCAGTAGATGGAGGCCTCGGTGACGATCATCGGTTCGAGTTCAAACTCGCGGGCGAATTACTGGGGAAGGCATAAAGCAACGCGTGGGGATTGCCCGGGTGCTGGCCGCGAATCCCGACGTGCTGTTGATGGACGAGCCGCTCGGATCGTTAGACGCGATTTCGCGAAACGTCCTCCAAGGGGAGCTCGCGCACATCTGGGGGCGGACTGCAAGACTGTTCTCTTCATCATCGATAGCATCGAGGAGGCACTCTTGCTGGGGATCTCGTCCTCCGGATGACCGTCCGGCCGGGGTGTGTGCCGGCGCTATTCGACGTCCCCTTTTCCAGGCCTCGATCGCACAAGCTACGACACCTTCCCGCGTTCGCTATCGTATCTGGGAGTGATTGGAAGGGGTCGTGGCGCAGGGGAGGGCAGACGAGTGATGACCGCCACTCAGCGGGATCGGATCATCGATTCGTCAAGCAAGCCAGTGTGTGGATGTTCAGGTGATGGCGTTCCTTGCGTCCGTACGGGTCGATGTCGGTGCGGTGGGAATGTCGGCGAGAGTCTTCAAGGTCTTCGATCGGCAAATGGACCTCAAGATTGTCGCAACCACGGCGGAGCAAACTCTTCAGAACGGGCCGGCCACGTCTTGGTGCGGAGACCTCTGTGGAGGAAGAAGGAGGTGCGGAGGCTGGCCGATCTCAAAGGAAGGAAAGTGGGCGTGGCGGGCGGCATGGGTTCTGCCGGGGATTTTTCTTGAAAAGGGTGCGGTTGAAGTGGGTTTCCTTGGCAGTTCCTTCGTGAAGATGGCATCGAAGGAAGTTTCATATTGATAATTAAAACGTCTATTTGATCCAGTATGATATGAAACATATATCATGTGATAAGGAAAGTTAATAAGGCAACGACCATGGGTCGCAATGCGCGTGTTGGTCGGATTGCTAAAAGGGGCCAAAGATCCCAAAGTGCTACCATTTGGCGCCAGAGAGTCTGGCATCGTCGAGAAATATACCGGCGCCAAAGAAGCGGAAATTCGTGCGACAACGTCAATGACGTAACGCCGGGATCTGGCAATCAACACATGGAGTTTTCAAGAACAGGAAAACATCCACCGAGAATCGGGCTTGGTGAAGTACGCGGTACCGGGTTCCTTCCGCCAAACGGTGGATGACACGATGCTGCAGGAGGTGATCAAAGAGTGTGGGTTCGCATGCGAAATAGGGTTGTGGTGGTGAAGAGAGGTGCTCCAGTCTGGAGGTGTGAAGAGTTCTTCTTTTCCCGGTTGAATATTTACATAATACACATTATCAGACGTTACTATATCATCGAAGCGACGAGGAACCTGACCAAAATCCATACCCGATTCCGCGCAAACGGGCCCCCCTCCCTGCCGGTCCATTCCGATATCGCGCTTTCAATTTCCCGCAACGGAGAAACCTCCGCGTCCCCCGATCTGTTCTGAACACAAATCTTGCTCCCGTCTCTAAGCCGTTGTCAAAGAATAAGTTGAACGGAGACATTCCGAAACGGCATAAGGAGCCGTAACGAAATAGAATAGGTTATTTCGTAACGGCTCCTAAGCCGAAACGTGACGATTCCCGCGTGGAGGCTCTTCCTCGCCGCGAACTCTGAGTGGAAATCACGTGGTCTGTGAAGAATTGGAAACGGTAAGACGTTCGGTAGGAAAACCGTAGGAGACGGCGACGGCGCAGCCACAGGCAAGAGCTCAAAGCTAGATCTCTGCCCGGTCCGACTTCGGCCGCTTAACTGTAAGCGGCCCTGTCAACACAGAGCCGGTTCACGGCCAAACGCCTCGAAATTTCTAGTATTCCCCGGTAGATCACTCTACTATTTGGTCTTTAGTGTGCCCATGCGCTGAACAGCGTTCTGTCCCCAGTGCGTCTGCGCGAAACGCTCGGCAATCTGCCCGTACACCCGAATGGCGTCTTCGGGTTTTTTCATTGCCTCATACACGTGCGCCAAGCTCGAATACGCCTCCCCGGCCAACGGATCATCGGTGATGGTCGGTAGCAGATCGTTCAAGGTCTTCTCTGCAGCCGGAAGATTTCCCGCTGCTTCTTCCGCGTAGGCCTTTCCGACCCCAGCCATCACGCGAAATCGGCCGCGTGAATACGTGGTCAGATAGCGCCCAAACGTCGCGATGGCCTCTGCGGTTTTCCCGCCATCGTATTGTAAGTTACCCAACCGAATCAGCGATTCCTCGGCGCTCACGGTTCCCGGATACCCGTCGGCGATCTCGGCGTACACCTTCTTCGCTTCCTCGGGGTTGACTGGCGCGCCCTGCTTTTCGGGGACCAGGGCCGCTTGCGCTTTCACGAAGAGCGTTTGCGCTGCACGCTCTTGCCGTTCCTGGTACCACCCATAAGCGCCGGCCGCGGCGGCGGCGACCACGGCACCCACGAGAATCACCGCCAATAAGGCCTTGTGCCCTTGTCCGAACTGTAGTGCGTTTCCGACCCACACTGCCAGGGGGTTCCGCCGGACGTCTTCCTTGCTCAACTCTTTTCCCATGAGCGAACTTGACCTCGTGTGATGTGACTTGTCCAGAAAACGGCAACGCTTACAGGCGCCTGCGCGCGACTTTGGCGGCCCTGGAGGGACTCGAACCCCCGACGCCCGCCTTAGGACGGCGGCGCTCTATCCAGCTGAGCTACAGGGCCTTACCATGGAAGACGAATCGTTACACCGTTCGGTCAGTACTGAATCAACGAGAAGACCGGCAAGCCCTTCAGGCGGTCGCGCCCGTTCAATGCACTCAACTCGATCAAAAACGCCAGTTCCACGATCTCACCGCCCAATTGACGCACCAATTCCGCCGCGGCCGAGATCGTGCCGCCCGTGGCCAAGAGGTCGTCCGCCAGCACGACGCGTTGCCCAGGCGTGATGGCATCTTGGTGGATCTCGAGCGTGTCGGTTCCATACTCAAGCGCGTAGGTCGTCCGGTTTGTTTTGAAGGGCAACTTCCCGGGCTTTCGGATCAGCGCATTCCCGGCACCCAGTTTGTACGCCAGCGCGGACCCCATGACAAAGCCTCGCGCTTCCACCCCGACCACGACGTCGATCCTGCGGTCCAGATATCGTCCGCCGATCAAGTCGATAGCCTGACGAAACGCTGGCCCGTCCGATAACAGGGGCGTGATGTCCCGGAACAGGATGCCGGCTTTGGGGAAATCCGGGATCTCGCGAATCCGTTGCTTTAGGTCCTCGATGACCATGGTTGTCGGCGATCTCCTCTCAACTCTCACGCGGTGCGCTCGATCCGGAAGCAGGTGTACTGTCCCGTGGCGGGTCCCCAATGACTTCGCACCTCGCGCACGTGCGCACCGGCCGGGCCTCGCTCCATCAATTGCAGGAACGATTCCAAGACCCCCCGAGGGCCCTCTGCATAGGTGCGGACAGACCCATCACGTTGGTTCGCGACATACCCTACGATCCGGAGGCGTCTCGCCACGTCGTGGGCGAAGTACCGGAAGCCTACCCCCTGAACGCGTCCCGCAACCCGCACTTCAAGGGCCACCACGTCTTCCCCACCCGACGGAACCGCGGCCGATCCTTCCATCGAACATACCGCCCGTCCGCGGAGGCCCCGTTCGCCGTCTCCGCCGAGATGTCCGCGAACTTGTAGCGCATTTCGCTAGCGTTGTCAATCGCCGCCGGCACGCGGAACGAGTCACATTTCAAAGGAGCGGTCCACGCGCTGAAGGTATTGGACGGCGGCCACTTCCGGCGACGAGAGGTCCTGCCCTTGCTCGTGGAGGAATTGCTGGTGATCCATCACCCAGATATACAGGTCCCCTTCGGTCTTCCCGGGGAATTCGCTCAAAATGCCCTGCTCCCGAATAACCCGGACGACGGGAAGGTACACGGTCTCGTACCAGTGGGCGACCGCTTCGTCCTCCGAGATGTCCCGCTGTTCATCCAGTCCCATAAAATAGCGATGCACCGCGATATGCTCCAGCATGCGGCTATAGCCGTCGGGGAGGGTCACCGCGATATCGGTCCCCGGACGTACCCGGTCCAGACCGCTCCGCTCCAGAAACTCCACTCGGGCCCCGAGGATCTCCAGATCTTCCGGCCGAAGATCGGGCTCCACCGGGACCTTCACCTTGCACTCGCGCACCTCGGCCTCGATGAACTCCTGCCCCTGTTGCCGTGCGACGGAGACCCGGTGATGCCCATCCACGACGAAGTACACGTCACCCACTTGGTAGAGCACCACCGGGGGAAGGCTGATGTCCTCGTAGAACGCACGATCGACGTGTTGCCACCGGCCTGCGCTCCGATTGTGTGTCGGGAGGAAGGCGCGGTCGAAATCGGCGTAGCGGTTCACACTCCCCACAATACGCGCGATTTCCACGGTCCGGATCCCCCGATAGATAGGACCGCCGATCCGCAACTTCTCTTTGACCTGATCGTAAGGCAGCAGCCGCTTGGGGCGCCCGGACAAAAAACCCAGTATGTGGTTAAAAAACGCCCGGGAGCGAGCGCGCGCAAAGTCGGCCTGCACCCGTGCCGCAATCTCATCCAGCATGATTGGGAGCGATCTCGATGACGCGATAGGGGCACACGTTGACGACCGTCGTGGCCCCAACCTGCGTCGTCACGATGGTGTCGCGACGCCACACGTGCGAATGGCCGTGCAGCAGATATCGAGGGTGAAACCGCGCGATGAAGCGGTTGAAGGCGTCAAATCCGACGTGCGCGGGGTCGGTCCCGTCGTGAATTCCCTTGGGGGGCGAATGGGTGATGCAAAGGTCGAGCGCGCGCCCGTACCGAACGCGGTTCATCCAGAGGCGCGGCACGAGGGCCAGGACGCGGCGGCGCATTTCCGCTTGTGTGTACTGATGGTCTCCGTCCGGGCGATACCGCACGCTGCCGCCGAAACCCGCCAAGAGGAGGCCTTGCTCCTCCACCATTCGCCCGTCCAGATTCCCGCAGTCCAGGGGAAGCTCCGCCGGGGTCCGGCGATCCCATCCGGGAACGGACGTTGGCAGGTCGTGGTTGCCCGGGACATGAAAGAAGGGAACGTTCAGCGTCGAAACCACGTAGTCAAGGTAGTAGCCCGGGAGATCGCCGCACCCCAGCACCAGCTTGACGTCGCCGAACCGGTCCTTGACCTGCGGGCTGTAGATCTGCTCCACCACCTGATCGCTGAGCGCGAGAATCTTCACGGGAAGCCCACGGCGGCAAAACGTCCATTTGCCGCCACGCTGGACACGGCCGGAACACGCCCGCTTCTCAGAGGGCCGTCCTGCGCGGCGTCTGCCCGAGTAGTTTGGTGACCCTCATGATGAGATCGTCCGGTCCGAACGGCTTCGACCAGACCGAGGTCGCCCCGAGTTCTCGTCCCCGGTCGCGTATGCCGGCGTCATCCAGCACGGTTAGAAGCACGATCGGCGTCTCCGCTAACGTGGGCTCGGCGCGCAGGCGCTGACAGACCTCGAATCCATCCATGCCGAACATGACCACGTCGAGCAGGATCAGGTCCGGGCGCTCCTTCTTGGCCAACTCGATGCCCGTGGCGCCGTCGCTCGCGACGAGGACCTGGAATCCGAAGCGCTCGAAGGCATCCCCGCAAACGCTAAGGAGGAGCCGGTCGTCATCGATCCAGAGTATGGTGGTCGGTCGGATGGCGCTCATGGGGTCCGGCGCGAGCGGCGTCCCGCACACCGGACACACTCCCCCCGCCAGGATCGCGGGGTGTATCGCGCCGCAATACGGACAGGCAGGCATCTGAGCCATGATCGAGACATCTCCTTGGCGTGCGCGCCTGCGCCCCAGCGCGACCGTGATCGGCGCCGAGGCGTAGCCCATCTACTGCGAAAGGTACTTGATATTCGCTCCGGCGGCAAGCGACAAACTCGTGTTCGGTACTCCCTACCGCGCCAGACAATGCTCCCGGAGGATCGGATGCGGTGGTGGTTCTGGCTTGACTCGGGCGGGTCCGTCTGGCAGGGTGTGTTTGCTCGTGGTGCTCCTCCTTGAGAGTGTGAGACATGGGCCAGGCCCCCGGTCAGTTGGCGCTGACGCGGGGGCAACTTACGTGTATTAGGGTCGCGTTCGCGTGCCAGCGTAGGCAATGCCCGCCTGCCCGGCCTGCGGACGAGTGGAGAAAGGCCCGCCGGGCACGAGTTCATCGTCACGCGACGTCCGTACGGCCTTTGTCCGCACAAACGCATCCCACTGATCGAACTGAAACTTTCCAACCCAGACTTCCCATCCGGTCATTCGCGCGAACAGCGTGTTTTCCATCATGTCCCCTCTCGTCATTCCCCACTATTCCACCAACTCCCCCACCGTTACTTTGAGCGCCTTCGCCAACTTCGCCAGCGTGCTGAGGCTCGGATCGTGGCGGCCGATCTCCAAGCGCGCGATGTACGCGCGAGCGAGTCCGGCCTTGGCGGCCAGGGTGTCCTGAGTCCACCCTCGCTCTGCTCTGAGTTGCTTGATCTTCACGATAAGTCTTCGCTGTAATGGGTACATGCCTATTGTTACCTATAGGTATCTGTATGTCAAGGGGAAACTGGGAAAGCCTCATGGTAGCTCGTGATCATCCCTCTGCCACCATCGCGCACACCACCGCCTCCCGCAACTCTCACCTCCGCGGCTCCTAATCGGCCCGCGCCTCGATCTTCCGCTACCGACTCCTTACAGTGCTGGAGGGGGTCCGGGGGGTCATACCGTCCCCGCTCGAAGCGCGGGAAAGAACTCCGCCAGGATGTCGTTGTAGCCGAAGGCCAGGGGGGTGCGTCGGGCCTCGTCTTCGGTCACCCACACCAGTTCCTGGCCCTCCTTGAGGCGCACATCGGCAAGGTCGAAGTCCGCTTCCTTGCAGAAGACAGAATCGGTCACCCCCCGCGCGTCCGTGTAGATCGTGAAGAGCCGATGGCCCGTGAGGAAAAAAGGGCGGCCGCTGCGCAGATCGTCCAGTTCTTCTGCGATCTCCCGCACGACGGTGTCCTCGGGGGTCTCTCCCGCCTCCGTGTGGCCGCCCAGGATGTCGAGGTGATCGGGGAAGGGAATGCTCGGCGTGTTATCGCGGCGGACCAACAGCACACGCTGCGTATGCCTGTCGTAGAACAACACCCCCGCGCCCCGAGGTTTATCCGGCATCGCCTCTCTCCCTCTCTGCTGGGTCGATTACACCGGACACGGCGGGAGGATGTTACCACAGCCCACCGCGGGGCACCACAGCCCCAGGTTCGGATTCTGATTGACCGCCGCATGGGGCAAGGCGTAACCTCGGCTCATTCCTCATATTTTCACCCTCCGGGCCTCGGGGAGCCGAAACGTGTGCCTGGGTCGGGTTTTTGTCTGCGCCCTCGGTGACAATGCCGCCGGTCGGCGGGGGCGTCTCTACTATTCTCGGGCGTGCTACGCGGTGCGAACCGCGGCCAGCGGGAATCGGTGCCCGCCCGCGAGAGCGCGCAGTTGCATCACGGACGGCACGTCGGACCATCCGTGCGACCTGGCCCCATTCGGGAGATAACGACGATGGCAATCCACCTGCTTGGCGGGGTTCTCTGCCTTCTGTTGCTGCTGGGGGCCTGCGCCACGCCGCCGCTCCCTGGAGCGGCCGGGGTTTTCAGCGGCCCCCTGCGGGGCATCGACCTGTACGCGACGCAACCGAAGCCGGGCGAGCGATATCGCACGGCGGGGCGCGATCCCTTCTTTTCCTCGGACCGGTACGTCTGGGTGTACCTGGAATGGGGACTGCCTGGGCCAGGCAAATACGAGGCGGTGATCGCCCTCCGGACACCCTCGGGGAACCTCCGCGAGGAGCGCCACCGTAGCTTCGAGGCAAGGCAGTCTCTGTGGATGACGGGAGAGCGCTTTCTTCTCCTCCCATCGGCGGAGGACGCCCAGCGTCTCGCCGGGCTCTGGCGGGTCGAGGTGACTTTGGGCGGGACGGCTGTCGGCCACCGGACCTTCACCTTTGACCCCAGTAACATTCGCCTCCGGACTGAGGCGCGGGTGCTGATCATCCAGGGCACAGACGACCCCGAGGTCGCGACGGGCGATTGGGGTTGGAGCAATCGCTTCGCTGCATTGGAGGCCGTCAAAGCGGCCCATGCCATGCTCGGGGTCGTGCTGCGCGATGAGCTGGCGCGCCGGTTTCCCCACGTGAACGGTCCCCAACAGCAACCCCCCGCGGCCACGAGCGACGCAACAGTGCTCCTGCGGACAAAGCTGGGGGCGTCGCCCAATCCTTCCGCGGCGTCCGAGTTGGTTTTGGATGTCATCCACGTGCCCACCCAGACGACACGGACCTTCCGCTTTCGCTCATCGGCCGGGAAGGAGCAGGGCGGGATGTCCAGTTCCAACTACCTCCAACTCGGCGCTGCGGACCTGGCGTTTCAGGCGGCCGCCAGTCCTGAAGTCCTGGCGTTCCTCATGACGGCGACTAACGCAGTCCCGGAGTGACTCAAAGAAAAGGCCCCGGAGGTTCTCTCCGAGGCCTTTCTTTCGGGTAGTTGTTTGGTCGGGGCGAGAGGATTTGAACCTCCGACCCCTTGGTCCCGAACCAAGTGCGCTACCAGGCTGCGCTACGCCCCGATGCTGCTCCCGTTTGCCCTACTCGCTCATCTCGGATTCTGGAGGTTGCCGTCAGACGCCGGTCGGCCACGCTTGCTGGCCGATGAGCTTGACGAACACACATCCCCCGAGATCGCTCCACTCCATGCCCGCGTCTTCTCGGACGCCTTTCCGCAAAACCTGGCTATGAACGTCGCCCACCGGCAAAACCAGTCGGCCTTTCGGATGCAACTGATCGATCAAGGCCGGCGGGACATCGGGTGCGGCGGCGGCGACCAAAACGGCGTCGAACGGCGCCTCCTCCCGCCACCCGAGCGACCCATCGCCGACTCGGGACAAAACGTTGAAATACCCCAGGTGGTCCAGTCGCCGAATCGCTCGGTCTGCAAGTCCCTTCAGTCGCTCGATGGTGAAGACTTTACCACACAACTCCGCCAGAATCGCCGTCTGATATCCAGATCCGGTTCCAATCTCGAGCACGCGCTCATGACCGGCGAGTTGCAGCGCTTCCGTCATGAGTGCGACCATATAGGGTTGCGAGATCGTCTGCCCTTCGCCGATGGGCAGCGGGTAATCCCCGTACGCGCGGCCAACCAACGCTTCGTCCACAAACTGATGCCGCGGAACCTTGGTGATCGCGCGCAACACCCGCGGGTCTCGGATTCCTCTCCGCTCCAACTGTTCGGCCACCATGCGCCCGCGCGAGAGGCCGTACTCTCCGAGACCAGTATATTCAGAGGGTACCACACGCCCCCCAAGAAGAAAAGCCTTTAGTCCCGTTTGTGATCTCGGATCATCCGGACGAAGCGCCGTTCTTCGAGAGGCCCCAATCCCGGATTTCGGCCAGCGCGCGGTGGTTCGTCAGGTCGAGATGCAACGGCGTGACAGAAACCCACCCTGCGGCAACCGCTTCATGGTCCGTCTCCCCGCCCGGTTCCCACGACGCCGCGGCGCCTCCGATCCAGTAATAGGTATGCCCCCGCGGATCGATCTTTCGAACCACCGTCTCGCTGTACACACGGCGGCCCTGCCGCGTGACCTTCCACCCCCGCACGTCGTCATGTGGTAGGGCGGGTACGTTCACGTTGAGCAGCGTGTCGCGCGGAAGGCCGCGCCGCAAGACCTCCTCCGCCACACGCCGCGCGCACGTTCCGGCGACCTCAAAATCGAAGGTGCCGTTGCCCGCCACAGAAATGGCGAAAGCCGGGATACCCTGGAGCGTGGCCTCGATCGCCGAAGCGACCGTCCCGGAATAGGTAACGTCGTCTCCGATATTGGAACCGTGATTGATGCCTGCGGCGACCAACTGCGGCCTGCGAGGCAGGAGTTCCATGACCGCCAGCATCACGCAATCGGTAGGGGTTCCGTCGACGCTATACCAACCTTGATCGACCGCGGTGACGCGGAGCGGCCTCGTCAGCGTCAGGGAATGTCCGGTCGCGCTGCGCTCCCGATCGGGGGCAACGACCACGACCTCCCCCACCGATGCCAGACTCTCCGCGAGCGCCCGCAAACCTGCCGATCGGATCCCGTCATCGTTGGAAACCAAGATAAGCGGGCGTTCCGCCGGTCCCATAGTCCTCCCTGTGCCGCCCGGCGCGTGCGGCACGAACGGAAAAAACCAACCCGTGATGTCGAGGGAAGGTCACACCAGAAATTGGTCGGGGCGAGCAGATTCGAACTGCTGACCCCTGGCCCCCCATGCCAGTGCGCTACCAGGCTGCGCCACGCCCCGATACCGACCCTGCCATCGATTCCGAGCCTTCGAATAGTGCCGTCGGTCCGGATTCTCCCTTGCGCAGCCGACTGGGGGAATGTCTGGCCGCGCCGTGTTTTCTGGGGACGGACCGTCGGTGACTCGAAAGCGAACGCATTCTACACAGTCCGGACACGCCGGTCAAGGTCAGACCGCTGCTGGCGGACAGAATTCTCCGACACGAACTCAGTTTCCGCGCCTGTCTGAACGGCGGTCGTCGAAAAAACAACCCCCCGGCAGCGGGTTGGGTTGCCGAGGGGTCCGGGTCGGTTTCTTCCGTACTTGGCGTGGTCGGAGAAAAACGCTACGAAAGCTGTTTGACGATGTCCTCCAACCCGCCTCGAATCCGCTGCAATGCAGCACGAAGCTCAAGCCGCCGGGCGCGATCTTCGCGTTCGGCGAGTCGTTTCCTGGCGCCGGCCACCGTGTAACGTTCCTGATACAGCAGTTTCTTGATTTCCAGCAAGAAGACGACGTCGCGCTTTCGGTACAGCCGCTGGCCGCCACCGCTCTTGCGGGGCTGTAGCGCGGGAAATTCGCTCTCCCAGTAGCGTAGGACGTACGGAGGGACACCGGTGATCTCCGAGACCTCGCCGATCCGGAAATACAGACGATCCGGCACCTCCGTGGGCGCATCCGCACTGACGCCCAGTTGCCGCTCACGTGGAGGTGACGAATCCGCCGCGAGCCCCTGTTGACGGCGCGGAGATCTGGCCATAGGTCGCTGTGTCAATTCTCGACGTTCACGGTCTGGTGCAACGCCTTGCCCGGCTTGAACTTCAACACCTTACGCGCCGTGATGGTGATCTCGGATCCGGTCTGGGGGTTCCGACCTTTCCGGGCTCGTTTGGCCTTGACCTGGAACGACCCGAACCCAACCAGTTGGATCTTCTCGCCGGCTTGAAGCGCGTTCTTGATGATCTCGAGAGTCGCCTCGACGGCTTCCATGGCTTGCTTCTTGGTTAAACCCTTCTCAGCCACCAACGATGCGATATCTGCCTTGGTCACTCATGTCACCTCCTTCCTCGGTGTGGAGCGCCCGATGGTCTCCAGATTCGGACACGCGGCGCAGAGGCCGACGCGCTAAGCCGTTGTCAAAGATTTAGTTGAACGGAGACATTCCGAAACGGCATAAGGAGCCGTAACGAAATAGAAAGAGATGTATAGGTTATTTCGTAACGGCTCCTAATTGGGAACAACCCACGCACTAAAACCCTTCGCCTTGAGTTCCTCGCCTCGCGTCACCGCCGCGGCGCGGGTGTCAAACTGTCCGTGCCGCACCTGAAAGAGCACCGTGGTGGCCGGTGTGTTGCTCGAAGTAATCTTCGGTCGATAATTCTTCTTCTGGAGCTCGCGGGCCAGATCGATCGCCTCGTCCAGATTGACAAAGGAGCCGATCTGCGGCGTGTATCTTCCTTCCACGGTCGCCAACTGCGACGGAAACCCATCGACGTTCAGTCGGCGAGCCAGCTCTTCCGCGTCACGCCGGGCGACCGGATCGCCAACCGTGACGACATGCTTCGGGGCAAAGCCGGATCCCTTGCGGACCACGGCCTGATACCCCAAAGTATCCAGCTTGCGCTTCAGGGCCTCCGCATTTTCCGCCTGCGCCATGGCGCCAACCTGCACGCTGAACCCCTTGGCGGTCTTCTGGGGTTCTTTGGACGTCGTTTTGATATCCGCCTTGCCAGTTGGAACGGCCGACTTGGCAGGAGGCGTCCGTTCCGCAGCGGTCTTTGCCGGGGCGGGTGCTTTAGCCGACGGGGTCGGCTCAGCCGCGACCTTCGCTGGCGTCGGCGCCTTTGCGTCCGCCTTCACCTCCGCCTTTCCCGGGCTGGCAGGCGCGGGTGCCGCCTCTTTCGTGGGCGCCGGGGATGCGGGAGGCGCACTCGGGGGCGCCGGAACCGTCTGGCGCGATGGAGTCGGCGCGGGTGACGTGGAGAAAAAGAGGATGTTGGCCAGATATAGGCCGCCGATCAGGATCGCACCGATGCCGACAATGACCAGGAGACGCCGTGGTTTCCCACCTGATTCAGCCGGTTCGGACGGCGGCTGGATCTCCGCCTCTCCTTCAACTGGCTCGGGTGGAATCCCTTCATCATCGGTGGTTCGCTTGCCAAAGCTGAACCTAGCCATGAGACCTCCACAACCAACTGTTTCGTATGATAAATACGCCCTAGCCGGATGTCAATGCATTTGTCATGAGTTACGAGGAAGCAATAAGGACTCCCTTCAAATGATGCGGTGTCGCCTCTGTAATCTTGGGGGTTGCGAGCGTTCCCTCCTCTACCGCGTCGCCGCCGAAATGAACGATCTTGTTCTGCCGGGTGCGCCCCGCAGCCAAGCCGGAATCTCGCTTACTTAATTCCCGATCCACCAGAACTTCAACCTGGTGGCCAATCAAGGCGCGATTCCTCTCGAGCGAGATCTCGTCCTGGAGTGCGAGGACCTTCGCGAGACGAGTAACTTTTTCGGACTCCGGGACCTGGTCTGTGAAGTCTGACGCGGGGGTCCCGGCCCGCGGGGAAAACTTAAACGCAAAGGATCCGTCGAAGCGCACCTCACGCATGAGGCTGAGTGTCTCCAGGAAATCTTCGTCGGATTCCCCGGGAAACCCGACAATAATATCCGTGGTGATGGCTAATCCGGGAACGAACGTGGTGAGGAGGCGTACTCGGTCCAGATACGCCTCGCGCGTGTAGGTGCGTTCCATTCGGGCCAGCGTCCGGGTGGACCCGGACTGCACGGGCAGATGAATATGCGGGCACACGCTGGGCAAGGTTCGCATCGCCTCGGCGAGGTCTGGGGTGACGTCTTTGGGGTGCGAGGTCGTGAATCGGACCCGCATGGCTGTTCCGACCTCGGCGTCGATGCGTCGAAGCAGCGCGGCAAACGACACCCGCGGTTCCAGTTTCGCCCCATAGGAGTTCACCGTTTGGCCGAGCAGTGTGATTTCGCGATACCCACGGTCCCGGAGGGCCACGATTTCTCGCACGACCTCGTCCGGGGGGCGACTGCGCTCACGACCCCGCGTCAAAGGAACGACGCAAAAAGCGCAGAAATTGTCGCACCCCTCCATGATTCCGACCCACGCGCGGAATCGGCTGTCCCGGTGGACGTCCACGTTCGACGGAAACAATCCCACGGGCTCGGCGGTGGCCGCGACCGGCCGGCCGTGTTCGCGCCGTAAGAGTTGCGGGATTTCCGCCAGATGTTCCCCATTCCCGACCACCAGGTCAAGATGGGGAAACCGACGCAAGAGCGCATCACCCTCGCGTTGCGCCAGGCAGCCGGCGACCCCCAGCCTGACCCCGGGTTGCCGCAGTTTCATGACCTGCAGCGCCCCCAATCTGCTGTAGAGCTTCTGTTCGGCCTTCTCCCGGATGCTGCAACCGTTGAGGATGATCAGGTCCGCTTCACCGTCGTCCTCGGTCAGGCTATAGCCTTCATGCGCAAGGAGACCGGCAATGCGGGCTGAATCCAGCTCGTTCGCCTGGCACCCAAAGGTGATCACTTTCAGTTTTGGCATAGCAATATCCCTCCGGAGTTTCGGGCTATCGGACGGAGGGGCGGTCCGCCGCGGGTGGGGTGTTGGACGCGCCGCCGCGGCGTGCTAGTACAAGTGGCAGGACACCCAGTGTCGAGGTGCCACCTCACGCAGCGCCGGTTCGTCCTTGTCGCACCGCTCGAACCGCTTGTGGCAGCGCGTGTGAAAGCGGCACCCGTGCGGAGGGTTGATCGGGCTGGGTGGATCCCCCTCGAGAATGAGCCGCCGACGCTTGGTGGTGGGATCCGGAATGGGAATGGCCGACAGGAGCGCCTCGGTGTAGGGGTGGAGAGGTTTTGCGTACAGTTCCTGGCTATCCGCCAGCTCCGCGATCTGGCCGAGGTACATCACCGCCACCCGGTCGCTGATGTGCTCGACGACTCGCAGGTCATGCGCGATGAAGAGGTACGTCAGATTGAATTGATCCTGCAGATCCTCCAGCAGGTTGATGACCTGCGCCTGGATCGAGACGTCGAGTGCGGAGATCGGTTCGTCGGCGATGATGAGTTTCGGGTTGACCGCCAGGGCGCGGGCGATGCCCACGCGCTGGCGCTGGCCCCCGCTGAACTCGTGGGGGTAGCGGTGCATCTGCTCCGGGCTCAAGCCGACCTTCTGGAGGAGGTCGGCGACGCGCTCTCGCCGTTCCTGCCGCGTCTTGCAGAGTTTGTGAATGACGATCCCCTCCCCCACGATCTGTTCCACCGTCATCCGGGGGTTCAGCGAGGAGTAGGGATCCTGAAAGATGATCTGCATCCGCTGGCGCAGCGCGCGCATCTCGCTCTTGCTCGCCTGGAGAATCGGCGTCTGTTCGAACAGGATCTCCCCCGCCGTCGGCTCGATGAGACGCAAGATCAGACGACCCGTGGTCGACTTGCCGCACCCCGACTCGCCCACCAGTCCGAGGGTTTCACCGCGGAGGAGGTCGAACGTGACGCCGTCGACGGCGTGGACCTTCGCCGGTTCCCCCCAAAAGAAGCCGCGCTTGATGTCGAAATACTTCTTCAGGTTGCGCACCTGGAGCAGTTTTTCAGTGGGCATGCCCGGTTCCTTCGCTCAATAGAGGCAGCAACGGACGCGGTGCTCCGCCGACCCCACCACTTTGAGCGGCGGCTCGGCTCCGCGACACGCGTCGAAGACCTTGGTGCAGCGCGCTTGAAACTTACACCCCTGCGGCAAGTCGAGCAGATCCGGCACCATGCCCGGAATCGCCTGGAGCCGCGGCCGCCGCTCCGACTTCTCGATGCGGGGGATCGACGCCAACAGCCCTTGCGTGTACGGGTGGCGCGGGTTGGTGAACAGGTCGAGGACCGGCGCCTCTTCCACGACGCGCCCCGCGTACATCACGGCCACGCGCGCCGCCGTGTCCGCCACCACCCCGAGGTCGTGGGTGATCAACATCACGGCCATCCCCAGTTTCTCCTTCAGCTGGTTCAGGAGTTCCAGGATCTGCGCCTGGATGGTGACGTCGAGGGCGGTCGTCGGCTCGTCGGCGATCAGCAGGTGCGGATTGCAGGAGAGCGCCATGGCGATCATCACGCGCTGACGCATGCCCCCCGACATCTGATGCGGATATTCCTTCACCCGGCGGTCGGGGTCGGGAATGCGGACCAAGCGCAGCATCTCGATCGCCTTGGCCCAGGAGTCGCGCTTGGAAAGCTTCTGGTGCAGCCGGATCCCCTCGGCGATCTGGTCGCCCACCGTGAAGACGGGATTCAGGGAGGTCATCGGCTCCTGGAAGATCATGGAGATCGATGCGCCCCGCACCTTCCGCATTTCGTTCTCGGGCAGCTCCAACAGGTTCCGCCCGTCTAACAAGATCCGGCCTCCGACCACCTTACCGGGCGGATTGGGGATCAGGCGCAGCACGGACAGGGCCGTCACGCTCTTCCCGCACCCCGATTCCCCGACAATCCCCAGGGTTTCCCCCCGGCGTACCGTGAGACTCACCCCGTCCACGGCGCGCACGGTTCCCGCGTCGGTGATGAAGTGTGTCTGCAACTCTTGGATGTCCAGCAGGATTCCGTTGTCGGTCGCAGCGGTCTGGCTCATGCCTTGTCCTTATTGTGACGGCCAAGAAGCGGGGGCAGTCTAGCATCGCCGAACAGACAGTTCAACATGAAAAAAATGCCGTTCGGGTTTCCCAGCCGGGACCTGTCGGCCTCCCCCCTCAGTGCCGTCCGCTCAGTTGGGGGTCGCATGCGTCGCGCAGCCCGTCACCCAGAAAATTCAACGATAACAGGGTCAGCGTCAGGGCGGCCCCGGGAAAGACGATCAACCACGGATAGGCCTCCATCGCGGCCGCCCCTTCCGCCGCCAGCGATCCCCAGCTGGCCATGGGCGGCTGTACGCCCAACCCAAGAAAACTCAGAAACGCCTCCTCGAGCATGATCGCTGGCACCGTCAGCGTCGCATAGACCACGATCGGACCGACGGCATTCGGCAAGAGGTGCCGCACCAGCACGCGCCCGGGTGGGGCACCGATCGCGTGCGCCGCCAGGACGAACTCCCGAGTCCGCAGGCTCAGGACCTGGCCCCGGACGATGCGCGCCATCGTCAACCACTGCACGGCCCCCAGGGCGATGAAAAGATTGAGGATGTTTCGGCCGAAGAAAACCATCAGGAGGATCACGAAGAACATGAACGGGAGCCCGTACAGGATATCCACGACGCGCATCATCGCGTGATCCACGCGCCCCCCTCGGAATCCGGCGATGGCCCCATAGGTGACGCCGATGGTCAGGCTGACCGTCGTTGCCAGGATGCCCACGGCGAACGAGATCCGCGCGCCGTAGAGGATCCGCGTCAGCAGGTCCCGTCCCAGTTCATCCGTGCCGAACAGATGCGCCCGGGTGGGCGGCCTCGCCCCGTACGGCAGGTTGGTCTTGTCGTAGGCGTACGACGTGATCCAGGGCGCGAGCGCGGCGGCCACCACGAACCCCAGCAGGATGCCCAGCCCCAGCATCGCCAAGCGATTCCGACGCAGCCGGCGCAGTGCGTCCTCCCACGGCGACGCGCCGGTGGCTCGACCTGAGGCGCGGCTCATTGAACGTGCACCCGCGGATCCAAGAATGCGTACAGAAGGTCCACCAGGAGGTTGAAGACTAAGAGCAGGGCACTGTACGCGATGACCGTCCCCAGCACCATGGTGTAGTCTCGGTTCAGGGCACTGGCCACGAAGTAGCGCCCGACCCCGGGAATGCTGAACACGGTTTCAACGACCACCGAGCCGGTGAGCACCGCGGCGGACGCGGGCCCGAGGTAGCTCACGACCGGAAGGATGGCACTGGGGAGCGCGTGGCGCAGGACGACCGCGCTTTCGTGCAGCCCTTTCGCTCGGGCGGTTCGGATGAAGTCCTGGCCGATCACCTCCAGCATGCCGGCGCGCGTCAGGCGCGCGACGTAGGCGGCATAGAATGTTCCCAGTGTGAACGCCGGAAGGATCAGGTGACGCCAGGTGCCCCACCCTGCGACGGGAAGCCAGCCCAGGGCCAGCGCGAAGAGCAGCATGAGCATGGGTCCGAGAACGAAATTCGGGACCGAGACACCGAACAGGGCGAACGACATGGCGACATAGTCCAGCGGCGCGTTCCGATGTGCGCCGGCCAGCAGGCCGGCCGCGCCGCCCAGGCACAGTGCCACGATCATGGCGCACGCTCCGAGGAGGAGCGACACCGGAAAGCCGAGGCCCAGCAGTTCATTGACCGTTCGGTCGGGGTAGCGAAACGATGGGCCGAGATCGCCGCGGAGGACGTCGGCGACGTATCGGAGGTACTGCGCCCCGAGCGGCTCATTCAGGCGGTACCGCGCCTCGAGGTTGGCGCGCACCTGGTCTGGAAGGGCGCGGTCGAGATCGAAGGGGCCGCCGGGGGCCAGGCGCATGATGAAGAAGGAGAGCGAGATGATCACGAAGAGGACCGGCAGGAAGCCCGCTACTCTTCTCGCAACGTAACCGACCACGGGAGGGTCACCGCTCCAGGCTGATGTGTTTCAGCGGGTGCTGATCCAGGATGTTCGGGTGCCACCCCCTCACCTTCCTGCTCAACATGCCCTTATTCACGTACGTGTAGAGCGGGAGCACCGGCATTTCCTCCAGCAGGATCCGCTCCGCCTCCGCCAGCGTCCGCATCCGGTCCTTGGCGTTGACCAGTCTCGCTGCCTGGTCGATCAGTTCGTCGTAGCGCCTGTTGGACCATCCCGTCTGGTTATTGCCCCCGCCGGTCTTCCACATCTCCAGGAAGGTGTTCGGGTCGACGTAATCCCCGATCCAGCCGGCCCGCGAGATCTGATAGTCGAGGCCGCTCTGCCTGGCGAGATAGACCTTCCACTCCACGTTCACCAATTCCACCTGCACGCCGAGGTGCTCTTTCCACATCTGCTGGATGGCCTGGGTGATGACGCGGTGGAGCTCGTTGGTGTTGTAGAGCAGCTCCACCTTCGGGAACCCCTTGCCGTTCGGATAGCCGGCCTCTGCCAGCAGCCGCTTGGCCGCGGCGGGATCGAACCCGAGCCCGCGCGGGCCCTCGTACCCTCGCACGCCCGCGGGAACGAAGGCGGTGTGCGGCACCTCCCCGGCCTTTGTGACGAACTTCGTGAGCGCCTCCCGGTCCACAGTCTGGCTCAACGCCTTGCGAACACGGACGTCGTTCGTCGGCGTCTTGGTCACGTTGAACCGGAAGTAATAGGTGCCCAGATACGGCGATGCATAGTACTCGGGTCGACTCTTCGCCGCGTCGAGCAGCGCCGGGGGGACGGTCGGCACCCAGTCGCTGTCGCCGGCCACAAACTGCTTGTAGGCGGTGTTGATGTCATCGGTCGGCAAGAAGATGACCTTCTGCAGCTTCACCGAGGCGGCATCCCAATGCCGGGGATTCTTCTCCAGGACCAGCTCCTTCTGCGGGACCCAGCTCGAGAGGCGGAAGGGGCCGTTGCTCACGATCTTCCCGGGCTTGACCCAGTCCTTGCCGTGCGCGTCGAGCGCCCACTTGGGTACCGGATACAGGGTGTAGAAGCTCGTGAGGTCGAGGAAGTAGGCGGTCGGGCTCTTGAGCGTCACCTGCAGCGTCCTGGGGTCCGGCGCCTTCACGCCCACCTGCGAAAACTCGGTGACCCGGCCCTTGTTGTACTCTTCGGCGTTCTTGAGGGCAAACAACTGCTGCGCGTACTTGGCGCCGGATTTCGGGTTGAGCACGCGCTCCCAGGCAAAGACGAAGTCCTGGGCGGTCACCGGTCTCCCGTCCGTCCAGAGCGCGTCGCGCAGCGTGAAGGTGTACGCCAGGCCGTCTTTGGAGACCGTCCAGGACGCCGCCATGCCGGGCCGTGGGGACAGGTCCTTGGGATCGGTGGTCGTCAGCCCCTCGAAGAGGTTGCTCAGGATGCGGTGTTCCGGCACGCCGGTCACAACACCCGGGTCGAGACTCTCCGGTTCGACCATGTTGTTGATACGGAAGACCTGCTCCTGGGCGCGAAGCGGAGCCGGCGCGCCGTACGCGAGCGCCGTCGCCATCATCGTGATCAACAACCCTTGGCGCCACATGGAACCCCTCCCGTCACATGACCGATGCCCGTCTAAATCCGCATCCGAGGGTCGAGGGCGTCACGCAACGCATCGCCCACCAGGTTGAAACCGAGGACCGAGAGCATGATCGTCACCCCCGGGTAGAAGAACGCCCACCATGCCCCGCTGGTGAAGAATTTGTAACTGTCCGCGAGCATCGCCCCCCATTCCGGGACCGGCGGTTGGGCGCCGAGCCCGAGGAAGCCCAGCGCGGCTGCTTCCAGGATGGCAAAGGCGATGGCGAGCGTGGTTTGCACCGCCAGCGGCGGCAGCGTGTTGGGAAAGATGTGGCACAGGATGACGCGCACCGACCCGCCCCCCAACGCCCGCGCCGCGGTGACGAACTCCCGCTCCTTCAGCGTGAGAACCTCCCCCCGGGTGATCCGCGCGTAGAACGGGATCGAGACGACGCTGATGGCGATCAAGGCGTTCCGGAGACCCGGCCCGATCATCGCCACGATGGCGATCGCCAACAGGGTGGCCGGAAAGGCCAGCAGGATATCCATGCAGAACATCAGGCACAGGTCGGTCCGGCGGCCGGCATACCCGGCCAACAGCCCGAGGACCGACCCGATGAGCCCCGCCAGGACGACCGACCCCACACCGAGACTGAGCGAGACCCGCGCGCCGTGCAGGATGCGCATCAGAATGTCGCGCCCCAGAGCATCCGTGCCGAAGGGATGACTGGAGGTGGGCGGCTTCAGACGCGCCAGCAGGTCGGAGTCGGTGGCGGGGTTATAGGGAAAAAAGACCGGAGCCAGGGCCGCCATCAGGGTGAACAGCAGGATGATGAGCAAGCCACCCCGCGCCACCTGGTTGGCCAGAAGGCGATGCAGGGCGGCCTGCAACGGGCTCTTCCCGCGGGCGCCGAGGGTCAGGGCAGAAGGCGTCTCAGTCATATTTGATCCGGGGGTCCACGGTGGCGTATAAGCAGTCGGTGACGAGGTTCACCATCACGAAGATCGTGGCGATGAACAGCGTCGCGCCCTGGACGATCGGGTAATCGCGCGCCTGGATGCCTTCGTAAATCCACAGGCCGATCCCGGGCCACGAGAAGATCGTCTCGGTGAGAATGGCGCCGGCGAGCAGGCGCCCCACCTGCAGGCCCGTCACCGTCATGACGGGGAGCAGCGCATTCCGCATGGCGTGGCGCAACACGACGGCGCGCTGTGGAAGGCCCTTGGACTCGGCGGTGCGGATATAGTCCTGGGAGAGGACCTCCAACAAGCTTGCCCGGGTCATTCTGGTGATGACGGCCATCGGGATCGTTGACAGGGCCACGGCCGGCAGGACGAGGTGGCGCACGCTGGCGACCAGGGCCTCGCCGTTTCGAGTGATCACACTGTCCAGGAGATTGAAATGCGTCACCGGGACGAGCGTGATGCTCGTCCCCAGCCGAAAACCGGTAGGAAACCATCCCAGGATGACGCCGAAGACCCAGGCCAACATCAGGCCCAGCCAGAAGATCGGCATGGACACGCCGGTCAGGGCCATGATCCGGGAGCATCCGTCGAACACTGAATTGCGCCAGACCGCCGACACGATGCCCGCGGGAATGCCGACCAGGATAGCGATCAAGATCGCGCTGAAGGCCAACTCGACCGTCGCCGGAAACCTCCGTACCAGGTCCAGCAGCACCGGATCGCCGCGCAGGATCGAGGTCCCAAGATCTCCGCGAATAATCTTTCCAACATAGATGAAGTATTGTGTGTAAAGCGGCTCATCCAAACCGAGCTGCGTGCGGACTTCTTTGACACGCTCTGGCGTCGCGCGCTCGCCGAGCATGGTCACGGCGGGGTCGCCTGGAATGAGGTGGATGAACCCGAAGACGATGATGGAGATCCCGACGAGGACAGGAACGATTGTCAAAAACCGTTTGATTACATACTGACCCATATCGTCCGGTCCCCGTCGGGTCTCGGCTCCCGACTACTTCTCGATAGACACCGTGTTGAAGAACTCGCTGTTGGTCGGGTTCGCCACGTATCCTTTCACCTTCTTTGCGAACGGGAGCGGCGGTTGATTGTTGGCGATGAAAATGCGGGCCACATCGTCGTGGATCATCTGTTCCGCTTTCCGGTAAAGCGCGGCGCGCTTCGGCTGATCGGTCAGCTTCTGGGCCTCCATCAACACATCAGTGAGCTGCTGGTTGGCGTAAAAACCTTCCCGCGACGCACCCGGCGAACAGAAGAAGTAGCAGACGAAGTTGTCCGGATCGCCGTTATCGCCCGTCCATCCCAGCATGTAGAGCGGCAGCTGACCGTTCTTCCGCTTATCCAGATAGACCGCCCAGTCGGTGGTCTGGAGCTGAACGGTAATTCCCACCTTCGCCAGGTCGGCGGCGATGGCTTCCGCGATCTCCTTTGGGTTCGGGTAGTACGGCCGGGAGACCGGCATGTACCAGAACTGGAGGGGCTCCTTTTTTCCGTCGTCCCACGTGATCTCTTTCAGACCCTGTCCGAAGCCGGCGTCCTTCAGAAGCTGCTTGGCTCGCTCGGGGTTATACTCGTAGTCTTTCAGTTCCTTGTTGTGCCCCCAGAGCGGCGGTGGCTGGAATTGATTCGCCACCATGCCGGTCCCGCCGTAGAGAGCGTCCACGATCGCCTTCTTGTTGATCGCATGGGCGATGGCCTGACGCACGCGCCCATCCCGCAACTCCTTCACCTTGTAATTGAAGGCCACATACCCCGTGGTATTGGTCGGCCGCAGGATGATCTGGAGATTCGGGTCCGCCCGAACCACCTTCACGTCGTCCGGGTTGAGTCCTTCGAACCCGTGGATCTCACCCGCCTTCAAGGCCGCCAACCGTTGCGAGTTGTCCTTGATGTTTCGGATGACCACCCGCTGGACCTTGGGCGCGTGGGCCTTGTCCCAGTAATCCTTGTTCGCCTCCAGGATGACCTCCTGCCCCACCTTCCACTCGACAAACTTGAAGGGACCAGTGCCCACAGGGTTCTTCCCGAAATTCAACCCGTGCTTTTCGACGGCTTTCGGGCTGACAATGTCGAAGACGAACATCGCCAGGTTGGCGAGGAACGGCCCTTGCGGGTTCCTCAGGGTGATCCGGACGGTCTGTGGGTTGACGGCCTCGACCTTGGTGATGAGGCTCTTCTCGTCAAAGCCGCCGAACTGGGCCTCGTAGTACTCAAACGTCTGGCCGGCCTTGATCTGGTTCTCGTGTTGCGGATGCTTGCTCAGGCGCCACCGGTCGAAGTTCCAGACGATCGCGGCGGCGTCGCAGGGGTTACCGTCATGGAACTTCACCCCTTTGTGCAGCGTAAACGTCCACACCGTTCCATCCTTGCTGACCTCCCACTTCTCCGCCAGCGCCGGGATGACCTCTGTGGTCGCGCCCTTGTACTTCACTAACCCCTCGTAGAGCTGACGCGTGATCCGATTTGAGATCCCGTCCGTGATGACCGCCGGATCGAGCGACACCGGCTCGCCCTGGTTGCCGAAGACGAACGTCGTCTGGGCGATGGCCGGTCCCGCCGCCAAGAGCACGGCGGCAAAGACGAGGACACCGACCACCCCGGTAATGCCTTTCATGGGTCTCCCTCCTTCTGCACACGCGGTTTGACGTCACGACACCACCGGCCCCCGCGGCCGGCGCGATTCGTCCGGGTCCCTCATCCCGGCGGGGACCCCGCTAGCCGAGAGCCGCGATGGCCTCGGCCATCCGATCCATGCCCTTCTCGATGTTCACCATCGAGGTCGCATAGGAGATCCGGATGTGATTGTCGTTGCCGAACTCCACGCCCGGCACCACGGCGATCCGGGCGGCATCCAGCAGGAACGCCGAGAACTCGGTGGAGTTGGTGATGGGTTTCTCCTGATACCGCTTTTCATAGAGTCGGGCGACATTCGGGAAGACATAGAAGGCCCCTTCCGGGCTATGGCAGCGGATCCCGGGCATGGCGTTGAGCCGGTCCGCGATGTGTCGGCGCCGCTTGGCAAACTCCTCGCGCATCTGGTGGGTCGGCTCCTGCGGTCCGATCAGCGCCGCCACCCCGCCGCGCTGCGCGAACGAGGTCGGGTTGGAGGTCATCTGGCCCTGCAGGCCGTCCATGGCCTTGATGATCTCCGCGGGTCCAGCCGCGTAGCCGAGTCGCCAGCCGGTCATGGCGTACGCCTTGGACAGGGAATTCACAACGATGGTGTGGGCGTAGGCGGCGGCGTTCAACGACGCGATGCTGACGTGTTGGAACCCGTCATAGACCAGCGCCTCGTAGGTCTCGTCGGACACGATGCACACGCCCCGCTGCACTGCCAGTGCGGCGACGCCCTCCAGTTCCGTCCGGCTGAGCGCCGCCCCCGTCGGGTTGGACGGCGAGTTCAGGACGATGATCTTGGTCCGGGGCGTCACCGCGGGCTCCAAGATCTCGCGATTGAGGCGGAAGCCCTGCGATTCCTTGGTCTGCACGATCACCGGGGTGGCACCGCACAGCTTGACTTGCTCCGGGAAGCTCACCCAGTAGGGGGCAGGGATGATGACCTCGTCGCCTGGGTCCAGCAGGGCCTGGAACACATTATAGAGAGAATGCTTACCGCCACAGGAGACGAGGACCTGATTTCGGGCATAGGTCAAGCCGTTGTCCCGCTTGAGTTTAACCGCCACCGCGTCCTTCAGTTCGTTGATGCCGCCCGTGGCGGTGTACTTGGTGAAGCCGTCCCGGGCGGCCTGGATGGCTGCCTCCTTGATGTGGCCCGGCGTGTCGAAGTCTGGCTCACCCTGGGCGAAGCCAATGACGTCGATTCCATCGGCCTGCATCTGGCGGGCCTTGGCGCCGATGGCGAGCGTGGCGGACGGGACCAGATTCTTGGCGCGCTGCGAGATGTTCATGCATGCCTCCTTGTCGATTACCGGGGTCGGCTGGCCCGCGCCTTCAGCAGTGTGGCCGCCAGGGGTGGAACAAGGTCGTCCACGTTTCCTCCCAGGAGGGCCACCTCCTTGACCAGGCGTGAGCTGAGGTAGGTATAGGCCTGACTCGGCATCAGAAAAACCGTCTCGATCTCCTCGTTGATCTTCCGGTTCATGAGGGCCATGGCGAACTCGAACTCGAAGTCGGAGACGGCGCGGACGCCCCGGACGATCACCTGTGCCCCTTTGCTCTGCACGTAGTCCACCGTCAGCATATCGAAGGAGTCGATTTCCACCTCGGGCAGGTCGCCGATCGCCTGGCGGGCGATGGCAAGCCGTTCCTCCAGCGTAAACAAGGGAGACTTCTGCGGGTTCCGGGCGACCGCCAGGATCAATCGCGGAAAGAGTCGCGCGGCGCGGCGCAGCAGGTCGCCGTGTCCGTTGGTGAACGGGTCGAAGGTTCCGGGGTAGACTGCGGTCACGGGCATGGGCTCTCCTTCCGGTAGACGGTCAGCCGGGTCTCGCCGTACCGCCGCTCCCATGACCGGGCCAGTGTGCCGACCTGTTCGGGGAGCACGGTCTTATGGAAGGCCTGCACGACAAGCATGGCATTCTCCCGCAAAATCATTCCCGGGGCAAGCCCTTCGATGCACCGGGCCGCGTCGCCCCCGAGATACGGCGGGTCCAGGAAGACACAGTCGAATCGCTCACCGTTCCGGGCACACCGTTCCACGGCGGCCAGTGCGTCCATCGGGAGGATCCGGGCCTGGTCGGATACGCCCAGCGTCTCGAGATTGGCCCGCAAGCTGGCGAGGGCCGCATGATCCCGCTCGACGAACGCCGCGGTGGCCGCACCACGGCTGAGCGCCTCCAACCCCAGCGCCCCGGTACCGGCGAACAGGTCCAAGACGTGGGCGCCTTGGAGGTGGCTCCCCACCACGTTGAAGATGGCTTGCCGCAAGAGATCGGAGGTCGGGCGTGTCCGAACCCCTTTGGGGCTCTGGAGCCGTCGACCACGATACGCTCCAGCGCTGATGCGCATCCTCACCTCATCAGGATGTCAACGCAGTCGATTGGCCCACAAGTCGATTGGAGCACTGCCCGGATCCTGCCTGAACCCGTTGACTCGTCGACACATCGCCTGATCGACACCCTACCCGACCCGCGCCAGTCCGAGCCGCGCCGCCCACCGAGTCTCCATGGCCGCCCGCGCGGGCAGCCAGGGGCCGTCGAGATCGGGGTGGTCTCGAAGTGCGATTTCCGCTTCGTGCCGGGCGGCCTCGAGCAGGCGCAGGTCTGCGGCGAGATCTCCCACCTGAAACCCGTCCAGACCGGCTTGCCGGGTTCCGAAGAAGTCCCCGGGACCGCGCAGGCGGAGATCCGCCTCCGCCAGCGCGAAGCCGTCCCGCTCGCGCACGAACGCCTCGAGGCGCGCCTGCGCCTCCGCCCCCAGCTCCTCCCGATCCGCAACCACAAAACAGGACGCCGGCCGATCGGCCCGACCGACTCGACCGCGGAGCTGGTGCAGCTGGGCCAACCCGAGACGATCCGCGTGCTCGATCACCATGACGGTCGCTTCGGGAACATCCACCCCGACTTCCACCACCGTGGTGGCGACGAGCAGGCGGATCTGTCCGTCCCGAAACGCGCGCAGCGTCGCCAGTTTGTCCCCCGACGACATGCGGCCGTGGACCAGGCCGACGCCGAACCGGCCCAACGCGCCTCGCCGATAGATCTCTGCCGTCTGGACCGCGGCCTTGAGCTCGGCCGCGGACTCCTCGACCACCGGGCACACCACGTAGGCGCGTTCCCCGCGGACGAGGCAGGCCAGCATTTCCGCGGCGACCCGTGCGCGCTCCCCCTCCGCAACCCAGACGGTGGTGATCGGCTGCCGGCCCGGCGGCAATTCGTCGATGATGCTGAGGTCCAGGTCCCCGTAGAGGACCAGCGCCAGACTCCGCGGGATGGGCGTCGCGCTCATCACCAGGACGTCGGGATGAGCGGCTTTGCCCTGCAGCGCCGCTCGCTGCAGGACGCCGAAGCGATGCTGCTCGTCCACCACGGCGAAGCCGAGCCGTCCGAAGACCACGTCGGTTTGCAGCAGTGCGTGGGTGCCCACGACGAGACAGGGCTCCTCCCCGCCCAGGTGCGCCAACGCGTCGCGCCGGAGCCCGGCCTGCATCCCGCCGCCCAGGTGGACGACGGGCACGCCCAAGGGCTCCGCCAAGCTCCGCAGCCTGTCGGCGTGCTGCGCCGCCAGGATCTCCGTCGGCGCCATCACGGCCGCTTGATACCCGTTATCGACCGCGGTGAGGGCCGCCAAGAAGGCGACGATCGTCTTTCCGGACCCCACGTCGCCCTGCAGCAAGCGCTGCATGGGCTTCGGGGCGGCCATGTCCTGCCAGACGGCCTCCAGCGTTCGGTTCTGGCCGCCGGTCAGAGCGAACGGAAGGGCCGCCCGCGCCCGCTCGGCCAAAGGGCCCGGTGTGGCAAAGGTGATCCCGGGTTGGACGCCTCGACCTGCTCGCTGCCGGAGCACGGCCAAACTGAAAAGGAGGAACTCATCGAAGGCGAGACGGCGGCGCGCGGCCGCCGCCCCCTCCAGCGTCTCCGGCGCGTGCAGCGCGCCCACCGCATCCGGCAGCGGCAACAGTCCGTGTCGGTCGCGCACCTCGGTAGGCACGGGATCGGGCAGGCGCGGTCCGACAGTGCGGGCGAGGTCGAAGAGTAATCGGCGCAGAAATCGTTGCGCCAGGCCGGCAGTCAAGGGATAGACGGGCACGATGCGCCCGCTGTGATACTGGATCTCCTCGGCCTCCTCCACCTCGTGTTCCGGATTCACCATGTAGCGCGGCGGGTAGGGGGTGAGCCGGCCCGTCAGGATGATCCGGAGCCCGCGGCGGAAGGCGTGCGCCAGGTAGGGTTGCCGATACCAGCGAACCGGCAGGCTGCCCGTGCGATCCTCCACCAGGATCTCGCAGAACGGGATCCCCCTCCGCGTGCGGCCCATCCCCACCGACTTGACCTCACCCAGCACGCTGGCCACGTCTCCCGGACGGAGTCGGCCGATGGGTGCGAATGTGCGCCGGTCTTCGTACCGTCGCGGCACGAGCAGCAACGCGTCGCCGATCGCGCGGACGCCGAGCCGCTCCAACCGTTCGGCGCGCGCCGGGCCGATCCCCTTCACGCGGCGGATGGCGGTGTCGGGACCCAGGTCGGACAGGGTCGGAATCGGAGAAAAGGCTTGCCTTCGGCGGGACGATTCAGTATAGTCTGGCGCCGTCATTCAAGGTATCCGCGCCAGAGTTTTGACGCACATCCGTCTGAAGGGAGAAAGGTTCATGCCGGCCACGCGATGCGAGATCTGCGGGAAGGGCCCGCAGTCCGGTTCCCAAATCAGCCACGCCCACAACGTCTCCGCCAAGCGGCGCTACCCCAACGTCCAGCGCGTCCGGGCCATGGTGAACGGGGCGCCCCGGGTCATCCATGTGTGCACGCGGTGCATCCGCTCCGGCAAGGTCCAGAAGACCGCCTAGATCATCGCGAACGGCAATTCGGCAACCGGGCGATTAGGTACTTGGGAACTCCGAAGCGACCCTGACTGCCGAATCGCCTGATTGCCAAATCCCCGCCCTAGAAGGACCTCATCCGCTCGACCCCCACTACCCCATCCACCTTCCGGATAGCCTGCATCGTGGCCTGAAGCTGCCGGAGGTCGCTGACTTCCAGGACGAAGTTGTTCACGCCCATGCCTGCTTCCGTCACGCGGATGTCGGCCTGGGTGATATTCGCGTTGGTGCTGGAGATGGCCGTTGTGATCTCCGCCAGGATGCCCTGTCGGTCCTTGCCGATCTCGACCCGGATCTTGACTTGATGGGGATCCTTCTGCTTCCCGTCCCAGCTCACGGCGATCTGTCGTTCGGGATCCGCCATCAAGCTCACGGCGTTGGGGCAATCCGCGGTGTGGACCGATACACCCCGACCGCGGGTGATGAAACCGATGATCTCATCCCCGGGTACCGGGCTGCAGCATTTGGAGAACCGCACTAGAATGTCGTCGACCCCCCGAATGCGCACCCCCTCCTCGGCCGGCCGCGGGCGGATGGGCTTCCGCTCGCCCTTTTTCTCCCGAGTCTCCTCCGCCTCGGTCAGCGCCTGGAATTCCTCCGGCGGAAGGAGGCGACTGACCGCCTGTCGGGGAGACACCTTGCCATAACCCAAGGCCGCAAAGAGCTCTTCGTCCGTCGCAAAGCCGTACCGCTCCAGCGCCAGCGCCAAGGCCTCCGGCCGGAGAAGCTGGTTCGGACTCTTCCCTAGCCGCCGGATCTCTTTATCCAGCAGGTCGCGGCCAAGACTGATGCTTCGCGTCCGCTCCTCGTTCTTGATCCACTGCCGGACCTTGCTGCGGGCCCGCGGCGTCTTGACGATCTTCAGCCAGTCCTTGCTGGGCACATGGTTGGGGGAGGTGACGATCTCGACGATGTCACCGTTCTGCAGTTCTGTCCGGAGCGGCACCAGCCGCCCACTGATCTTGGCCCCCACGCAGCGCAGGCCGACATCGGTGTGGATGGCAAAGGCAAAATCGATGGGGGTGGCGCCTTTGGGAAACTGCCGGACGTCTCCCCGGGGCGTGAACACGTAGACCTCGTCGGGGAACAGGTCGACGCGCAGGGTATCCAGAAACTCCTTCGAGTCCTTCAGTTCACGCTGCCACTCCATGAGTTGCCGCAGCCAGACGAAGCTCTGGTCGCTGGGATCGACGCTACTCTTACCTTCTTTGTACTTCCAGTGCGCCGCGATCCCCTCCTCCGCCACCCGGTGCATCTCCCGGGTCCGGATCTGGATCTCCACCGGATCCCCCTTCGGACCGATGACGGTGGTGTGGAGCGACTGATAGCCATTGCTCTTGGGGACCGCGATGAAATCCTTGAAGCGGTGCGAGATGGGTTTCCAGAGGGTATGGATGACGCCCAGGGTTCCGTAGCAGTCCTTGAGGGAGCTGGTGATGACCCGGACCGCGGTCAGATCGTAGATCTCGTCGAACTCCTTCTTTTGATCGTGCATCTTCTTGTAAATGCTGTAGAAGTGCTTCGGGCGGCCGGTGATCTGCGCCTTGACGTCCACTTCCGCAAGCTTGCCTTCGAGGAGGCGGATCGCTTCGTTGATGTCCCCCTCGCGCTCTTGACGCTTGCGTGCGATCAGCGCCGCCAGGTCGTGATAGGCTTGCGGATCGAGGTGCCGCAACGCCAGGTCTTCCAGTTCGGCCTTGATCCATGAGATCCCCAGTCGGTGTGCCAGGGGGGCGTAGATGTCCAGCGTCTCCTGGGCGATCAGGCGCCGTTTGGCGTCCGGCAGCGGGTCCAGGGTCCGCATGTTGTGCAAGCGGTCCGCCAGCTTGACGAGAATCACTCGGATGTCCTTGGACATCGCCAGGATCATCTTTCGGATGTTCTCGGCTTGCGCCTCTTCCCGTGTGCTGAAAGGAATCCGGGAAAGCTTGGTCACGCCATCTACCACCGCCGCCACCTCGGGGCCGAAGAACTCCTTGATTTCGGCCAGCGTGGCGTGGGTGTCTTCCACCGCGTCGTGGAGCAGGCCGGCCGCGATGGTGCCGGTATCCAGGCGGAGCTCGGTGAGGATGCCGGCCACTTCGAGGGGGTGCGTGAGGTAGGGTTCGCCCGAGATGCGCTCTTGCCCCTTGTGGGCTTTGGCGGCAAATACATAGGCCCGCATGACCGGCTCCACGTCCGCCTGCGGGTGATACTCGTGAATGCCGTCCAGGACGCCTTCGATCCGCATGCCGTCGCCTATCTGCGCTGCGCTATAGTCACGTCTGGTGGGAGTGTAGCACGTCAATTTTCGCCGGTTCAAGCGGTATCTCGGTCCGGCGACATCGCGCCGGGCGGGCTAGGCCGCGTTCCTGCGGCCTCGCACGAGGCTCGCGAGGGCGCCCGCCGCGGCCACGGCGGCCACGATCCGCATCGCGTGCCCGTAGGCCTGCACCACCGCCACCGCATCCTGTCCGGTCCCGGGCAAGAGCCGCTGAATTCCCGCACCGAAGAGCGCTCCCGAGACGGTCACGCCCAAGATCATTCCCAGCGTTCGGGCAGTCGCCACCAAACCGCTCGCCAGCCCCTGGAGCGCCTGAGGGACGGCGCCCATGATCGCGCTGTTGTTGGGCGAGGTGAACAGGCCGACCCCCAGGCCGACGACGGCGAGGCGGAGAGCTACCTCGGCCTCGCGGGGCGCCGGGCCCGAACCGCCGAGCATCCACATGCCGGCCGCCACGCAGATCATCCCCGCGACGGTGGGAAGGCGCGAACCGATCCGATCGGAGAGCCAGCCGCTGAGTGGAGCCACCAGCGCCATGGTGAGGGGCATCGTCATGAGCAGCGCCCCGGCGCGATCCGGCGTCAGATGGTTTCCGCGAATCAGGTAGAAGGGGGTCAGGAAGGCTGTGGTGGCACTCGCCATGTAGTTGCAGAGCGCGCTCAGCGTCGCCGCCGCGAACAGGCGGTGCCGAAAGAGCCGAAGGTCCAAGAAGGGGTGGGGGTGGCGAAGCGCTCTCGCGACAAACGTCGCGGCCGCCGCGGCGGCGCTCAGGGCGGCGATCCGAGGAGCTGCGGCGTTCCAGCCGATCTCCGCTCCCCGCGAGATCGCGAAAACGAACGCCACGAGGCCGGCGGCGAACAGGCAAGCGCCCGCCAAGTCGAACGGGTCTCGCCGGGTGCGACCCGGGCCGTCCTGCAGGACGGCCAAGGCGGTCCCGATGGCGGCCAGCCCGATCGGCAAATTGACGAGGAACACCCACCGCCAGCCGAAGCTGGAGGCGATCAACCCGCCCAGCCCCGGCCCGATTGTGAGGCCGAGATACACGACGGATGCCTGAACGCCCAGGACACGGCCCCGCTGGGAGGCTGGGAAGGCTCGCGTCAGCATGGCAGGCCCGAGGGCGATCAGCAGGGAGCCCCCCGCGGCCTGCGCCACCCTGGAAACGATCAGCGTGCCGACGCCTTGGGCCAGACCACAGAGCAGCGAACCGACCGTGAACAGCGCGAATCCGCCGACAAACAGTGGCCGCTCGCCCAGCCGGTCTCCGAGCCGCCCACCGATCAAGAGGAGACTGCTGAGCGTCAGCAGATAGGCGAGGACCACCCATTCGATGCGCAGCACGTCGACGCGGAACTCCCGCGCGATCAGCGGCAGGGTTGTGTGAATGATACTGGAGTCGAGCGGCGCCATGAAGGCGCCGAAGCTGACGCAGACGAGCGTCCACCACCGTTGCCTCCGCGGTGTTTCCGGCGCAACGGGGTCAGCGGCGAGAGGGGTCCTGTCATCCGCAGGATCGGCCGAGTCAGGCAAGGGCGATCTTGGCGGCCAGCGTGGCGCGGGGAACGGCGCCTTCCCGGAGGAGCCGGGCGGGCTCCACGCTGCAATCGATGACCGTCGAGGGCACGCCCAGGGCGACGCGTCCTCCGTCGAGAATCAGATCGATCTGACCGCCGACGGCTCGCTGGACGGTCTTGGCATCCGCAGGATCGGCCCCGCCCGCTTTGTTGGCGCTGGTCCCGATGATGGGACCGCCGAATGCCGTCAGAATCGACTGCGCCACGGCACCGCCCGGGATCCGCAGGCCGATGGTGCCGGTGGCCGCCGTGAGCGTGGCTGGGAACCGCCCGGGGGCCTTGACGACCACCGTCAGCGGTCCTGGCCAAAAGGCCTCCATCAGACCGCGGACACCGTCGCCCAGCGAGACGCCGAGCGCCACGATGGCCTCCACCGACGGGACCAGGATACTCAGGGGCTTTCCACGATGGCGCCCCTTCACCATCAGAACGCGCTCGATGGCATCGGCAGCCAAGGCGTCCGCGCCCAGGGCGTACAGCGTATCGGTGGGAAACGCGACGAGTCCTCCGCGGCGCAGCGCCTCCACCGCCTGCTGGACGACCTCGGTCTGCGGCGTCTTGGGATCCACGACAACGGTGCGAGTCTTCACGACGGATCTCCTTCCTCGGCGACGCGGGTCGGTGAGCCCAACCGAATTCTAGCGCTGCGGCGGTTTCGCCGCGGGGGGCGGGCCGGTGGCCGGCACTTGCTCGAACCAGCCCTGAACGGCGCCACCCTGCCGGACCACGTACATCACGTACGGAGACGCTGCCAGGTCGCCATGCGCGTCCCAGCGGAGCGTCCCCAGCGCGCCCGGGTAGGCGTGACCCCGGATCGCTCGCGCCACTTTGCGTAGCTCGTCGGGACTGCCGTCGGTCGGCCTGCCGGTCTGGATGGCACGAAGCAGGACCCCCACGGCGTCGTAGACGTAGAGCACGTAGGGGCCGAGGGTTCCGTACCGCGATTCGTACCGCTGAATCACCGGGCGCGCGGAATCCCGCAGGCGCGGGTCGGGGGCGAAGGTCAGATACGCTCCGGCCGCGACGTCGTCGCCGGCCAGCTTCACGAACTCGGGATCCAGGACCGCGTCCCCACTCACGAAGGTCGCCGACACCCCGGCCTGGCGCAACTGCCGGAGCAGATATGCGGCTTCACGAAAGATGCCCCCGAAGTAGACGACGTCCGGACGGCTGGCTCGCACTCGACCGACTTGCGCCGTGAAGTCCTTATCGCCCTGCGCCAGCGTCTCGATCGCCACCACGCGCCGCGGCGGCCGCCGCTCGATCTCGCGCCGGAGCGCGTCCGCCAGCCCCTGGCCGTATTCCGTCCGATCGTGCACGATCGCGATCCGACGGGCCTTGGCGCGCGTCACGATCCACTCGGCCGCGGTGACCGCCTGCTGGTCGTCCCGCCCCGCCACTCGAAATACGTTCCCGAACCCCTGCGCTGTCAGACGCGGGTGCGTCGCGGTCGCGGTGACCATGGGAATACCCGCCTGGTGGTAGATCGCGGAGGCCGGGACCGAAGAGCTGGAATAGAAGTGGCCGACCACGCCCCAGACCCCCTCCAGCACGAACCGCTCGGCGGTGACCGTAGCCTGCTTGGGGTCGAACGGATCGTCCTGCACACGGAGCGCGACCGGGCGCCCGAGGACGGTGCCGCGATCGAGAATCGCCATCTCGGCGGCGTGATGCATGCTCTGCGCCACGGGCCCGGCCTCGCTTGCCATGGGGACGACCAGTCCCAGCCGTATCGGAACGAGTTCCCCCGCCTCCACCGGGTGGGCCCACATCAACAGGAGGGAGAGCCACAGCCCTCGCATCGGTGATTACGCCGTCTCCCCGAGGTACGCCCGCTGGACCTCGGGGTGCTCGGAAAGCTCGGCTGCCCCGCCCGTCAGCGCGATGCTCCCCGTCTCCAAGACGTACCCGCGATGGGCGACCGACAAGGCGATGGCGGCATTCTGCTCCACCAGCAGAATGGTCGTCCCCTGTCGGTTGATGTCGGCCACGGTCTCGAAGATCTGTTCTACCAAGATGGGCGCCAGGCCCATGGACGGTTCGTCCAACAAGAGGATCCGTGGCCGCGCCATCAACGCGCGACCCATCGCCAGCATCTGCTGCTCCCCACCCGAGAGTGTGCCCGCCGTCTGCTGCCGGCGCTCCCGCAAGCGCGGAAACAGCTCGAAAATGTGGTCCATGTCCCGTCGAATGGCGGCATCGTTGCGCAGGTACGCCCCCATATCCAAATTCTCGGTCACCGTCAGCCGGTTGAAGATCTTTCGGCCTTCCGGTGACTGCGCCACGCCGCGCGCCACGATCTCGTGCGGAGCCAGCTGGTGGATGGGACGCCCTTCGAGGAGCACGTGGCCGGTGCGCGGACGGAGCAGCCCCGAAATCGTCTTCAGCGTCGTCGTCTTGCCGGCCCCGTTGTTGCCGAGCAGGGCCACGATCTCTCCTTGCGCCACGCGGAGCGAGATCCCCTTGAGGGCGTGGATCTCCCCGTAATAGACGTGGAGATCTTCTATCTCAAGCATGGGCCTCTCCCGCCTTGGCCCCCCAGCGCTTTCGCCCCAGATACGCCTCGATGACCCGGGGGTCTTTCTGGACGGCGGCGGGTTCTCCTTCGGCGATCTTCTCGCCGTAGTCCAGCACCGTCACGCGATCCGACACCCCCATGACTACGCGCATGTTGTGCTCGATCAGGAGGATTGTCAGCCGATACTCTGCGATCAGTCGTCGGAGCAGCGCCATCAGGCTCCGCGCCTCTCCCTGGGTCATCCCGGCCGTCGGCTCGTCGAGGAGAAGGAGGGTGGGCGTCGAGGCCAGCGCGCGCGCGAGTTCCAATCGACGCTGCTCGCCGTAGGGCAGGTTCTTGGCGACCTCGTTCGCCTTGGCGCGGAGGCCGACCACCTCGAGGAGTCTCGATGCCCGGCTCCAGAGCTGGCCCTCCTCCCGGTGAAATCGTTGGGTCCGGCGCAGCACGTCGACCAGGGAGAGCGGGACGCGGCTGTGCATGCCGACCAGAACGTTCTCGACGACGGTCATGTTGGCAAACAGGCGGATGTTCTGGAAGGTACGGCACATCCCCAGGGCCGTGATCTGGTCCGGTCGCAGCCCCCGCAACGACTGGCCCCGAAAGGTGATCTGTCCGCCGTCGGACTGATAGACGCCCGTGAGGACGTTGAACAGCGTGGTCTTGCCGGCGCCATTCGGCCCGATCACCGAGCTGATCGTCCCTTCCTCGAGCGACAGGTTCACGCCCGCAAGGGCCGTCAGTCCGCCAAAGCGCTTGGTGACCCCTTCCACCGTGAGGAGAACGCCCATCTACCCGTCCCCCAACTCGCGGCTCCGCCGCCGGGCGGGAAGGATCCCCTGCGGACGGTAGATCATCATCAGGATGAGGATGACCCCGAAGATCATGCGTTCGTACTTGGCCGGCTCGAGCTGCGTCGGGAGATGGGCCAGGTTGTAGCCCAGGATGGTCACGCCCGCGTTCCGAAGCTCGTTGAGCCAGAGCGAGAATCCTTTCAGCACCTGGAGGTTGAGCACCGTCACGGCCGTCGCCCCCAGGATGGCCCCAGGAATCGACCCCATCCCGCCGAGGATCACCATCGAGAGCACCCCGATCGATTCGAGGAAGGTGAACGACTCGGGATTGATGAACACCTGCTTGGCGCTGAACACGACCCCCATCGCGCCGGCGAACGAGGCTCCGCAGGCAAAGGCCAGGAGCTTCATGCGCACCAGGGGGACCCCCATGCTGATGGCGGCCATCTCATCCTCGCGAATCGCCTCCCAGGCCCGACCGATGTGGGAATCCTCCAGTCGTCGGTTGACCAGGATGACCACCATGACGATCAGCAAGACCAAGAAATAAAAGTACAGGGGGTACAGCGCCGACGGCGAGGCCTCGATCCCGACCGCGTGCAAGAGCGGCTGGAAGAACAGGGGGGGACGTACGATCGGGGTAATCCCCTGCGGACCGTTGGTGAGGTTGATGGGCTTGTCCAGGTTGTTGGCGAGGACGCGGATCACCTCACCGAAGCCCAGGGTAACGACCGCCAGATAGTCGCCCCGCAGCCGCAGGACGGGCAGGCCGAGCAGGATGCCGGTGGTCGCCGAGACGACCACGCCGACAATCAGGAAAACGAAGAACCACCCACCCGACAAAGGGAAGCTCATGATCGCTTCGGACACGAATTTCTCGGCTTGCGGGGAGCCGAAGATCGCCCACGAGTAGGCGCCCACCGCATAAAAGGCGACGTACCCGAGGTCGAGCAATCCGGCCAGGCCCACCACGATGTTCAGGCCCAGGGCCAGCGCGACGAAGATGCCGACCTGGGTGGCCACCTCCATGTAATACCCGTTGATGGTCCCGAGGATCGGCATGAGGACGCCCAGGGTGAGGACGCCCAGGGATAGCTTCCACCAGCGCGGGATGCGCGCGAGATAGATCAGCAGGATTGACGTCTGGAACAAGAGGAACGCCAGGACGGATCGGGGGCTGCTCGCCACCGCGACACACGACAGGCCGAGGACCGCCACGACGAGGACGGTGGCGGACCAGGGACGATTGAGGATGGCGCTGAGCCAGCTCACTTACGCGCGCTCCCTCACGACCTCTCCCAGGAGGCCCTTGGGACGGAAGATCAGGATCAGGATCAGAACGGAGAAGGCAAAGATGTCCTTGTACTCCGCGCCAAACGCCCCCCCCGTCAGCAGCGAGAGATACGACGCCGCGAAGGCCTCCAGCAAACCCAGCACGAGGCCGCCCATCATCGCGCCGGGGATGTTGCCGATCCCCCCGAGGACCGCCGCCGTGAACGCCTTGAGACCCGGGATGAAACCGGAGTACGGATTGATCAGGCTGTACTGCACGCCGAAGAGAACGCCCGCCGCACCCCCCATGGCGCCCCCGATCAAAAATGTCAGTGAGATGATCCGGTTGACGTTGATCCCCATCAGGCTGGCGGTGGGCTGATCCTCGGCGACGGCCCGGATCGCCTTTCCGACCTTTGTCTTGTTGACGATCAAGTGCAAACACCAGAGCATCAGGAGCGCGCTGACGATCACCACGAGCGACTTCATCGGCACGTCGATGGCCTCGGTGATGTTGTATCGGACGTTCAATTGCGGCATGGTTGGATAGACGAGATTGAACGCGTTGTTCCAGACGCTCTCGACGAGTCGGATGGCATCCTGAAGGAAAAACGAGACGCCGATCGCCGAGATGAGCGGAACCAGCCGCGGCGCGCCCCGCAGCGGGCGGTAGGCCACCCGCTCGACCACCACGGCCAGGAGCGCGCTCGCCGCCATCCCGGCGATGAGCAGCAACACCAGGACCAGGAACGGCGACAGACTCCCCAGCACGCCGAATGCCTTGAGGCCCAGCAGGATCTCGACCCCGACGAACGCCCCGAAGATGAAGATCTCGCTATGGGCGAAATTGATGAACTCCAACACCCCGTAGACCATCGTGTAGCCCAAGGCGATCAGGGCGTACATGAAGCCCAGGATGAGTCCATCCAGGACGACCTGCGGAAAAATGGCGATCAGCAGCGGAAAGTCCATGCCTATGGTCGCGGTGAAAACGAAGGGGAGGGGTCCACGGCCGACCCCTCCCCTTCGTCCAGGACGTTGCGGCTACTTCGTCTTCTTCAGGGCTGGGGCAGCGATCTCGAGGCGCTTGGCTTCCTTGTTGTCGCCCCACTTGGCGGGATCCGCCGACACGACTTGAATGACGAAGTAGAGCGCCTTCTTGGGGTCGCCCTTGCCGTCGAATTCGACGTTACCCGTCAGACCCGAGTACTTGACCTTGCGGACTTCCTTGGTCACCGCGTCACGGGACGGCATCTTTCCGCCGGCCCCTTTGATGGCGGCCTCGATCGCCTTGAGCGCAATCGCCGCCGAATCATAGGCCTGTGCCGCGAAGGGCTCCGGGTCTTTCTTGAACTTGTTCTTGTAGGCCGTGGCGAACTCCTTGGACTTGGGGTACATGGAAACCGGGCCGGCTACCGTGGTGTAGTGCATCCCCACGATGGCCTCGCCTGCGATCTTCGCCAGGTCGGAAGAGTCGACGCCGTCCGGCCCCATCAGTTTGGCCTTGATCCCCTTCTCCCGTGCCTGCTTATAGAGGGGGCCGGCCTGCGAGTAGATGCCGCCGAAGTAGATCAGATCCGGGTTCTTTGCCTTCACCGGGGTCAGGATCGGGTCGAAGTTGGACTTCTCCTCGGTGCCCTCGAACCCCACGACCTCGATACCGAGCTTCTTGGCGTGGTCGCGGAAGAATTCGGCGATGCTCTGACCGTAGGTGGTCTTGTCGTGGATCACGTACGCCGTCTTGACCCCGAGGCTCTTGGCGAACTCCGCCCCCACTACACCCTGGACGTCGTCACGGCCACACACCCGGTTCACGTTGGGATAGTTCCGATCCGTCACGACCGGGTTGGTGTTGGCGGGAGAGATCTGGACAAGCATCGCCTCCTTATAGATCTCGGACGACGGGATCGCCACACCGGAGTTGTAATGTCCGACCACCGCCAGGATGTCCTTGTCGGTGATCATGTTCTTGGCGTTGGCCACTCCGACGTCCGGTTTGGCCTGGTCGTCGAAGGGGACCAACTCGACCTTGAACCCCGCCTTCTCGACGGGACCCTTCAACTGTTCGATCGCGAGCTGGGCGCCTAGCTTGATGCCTTCGCCGATGGCGGCCTGGTCTCCGGACAGCGGACTCTGGGTCGCGATCTTGATGGTTCCCTTTGCCTCGCCCGCCAGTGCCGGCGCCGAGAACGCGAGCGCCATCACCACCACCGCGATGCCGACATACCAAAGGCTCACCGTACGTCTCATGACACGTCCCTCCCTTCCGAGGATACCCCCAGTTGCACGAGCGTCCCGACCGCTCCATGCGGACGGTCCATTCGTCGAATGTTCCTGGCTGGTCTGTCCGGTGCGCAGGGATGGGATGATATGTGGGTTGAGGCCCCCTGTCAAGCACGCAGACCGTTCCACATACCGCTTCAAAATGAGCATTTTTCGTGCCTTGGGATCGCCGCCAGCCTTCTTGTCTCGGTAGGATTCATAACACCCCGTCGGTCACAGAAATCCACGCCATCGAGGCGATTCCAAGTGACCGAACGCCATCGGCCATCTGCGTATCCGATCGGCAGTGTTCCGGCGCGCTGCCCATCGCATGAGCATCTCAGACGGCGTCCGAGGGTCGGTCTCAGCCTCGGGCTTTGGCCGCCACCACTCTCTGTCGAAACGCCGCTGCCGTCGCCGTGATGTCTGCGGTCCCCACCACCGCCGAGATGACCGCGGGGGCTGTGGCGCCGGCTGAAATCACTTCCGCGACATTGGAAAGCGAGATGCCACCGATGGCCAGGATGGGAAGCGCCACGACCTTGCGAATTTCGCGGAGGGCGTCCAGCCCGCGCGGGGTGTAGCCCGTTTCCTTCGTGCCTGTGGCAAACATCGGGCCGAAGCCGATGTAGTTGGCTCCGACCTGTTGCGCCGCTTCGGCCTGCACGAGGCTGTGGGTGGAGACACCCAGAAGTCGTCGGGGTCCCAGGAGCCGCCGAGCATTTGCCGCCGGAAGATCTTCTTGGCCGACATGGGCCCCGTCCGCGTCCGCGGCAAGCGCGAGATCCACTCGGTCGTTCACGATAAACAACGCCCCGTGCGCCCGACACCGCGCCTGGATGGCGCGCGCCTGCGGCAGCAGATCGCGCAGGGTGCCCGTCTTGTCGCGCAGTTGAATCATGTCGGCCCCGCCCGCCAACGCCGCTTCGGCGATGGCCACGTGGTCTCGACCGGGCGCCAGGGTGGGATCGGTGATCACGCAGAGATGCAACTGGCCGAGCATCAGCGTTCCGCCAGCAACCGGGTGAGGAACTGCGTCGAGGTCCGCCCCGCCAGGAAGTCCGGGTGCTGCAGAATGCGCTGATGCACCGGAATGGTCGTTTTGACCCCCTCGACCCGCATTTCGTGCAGGGCGCGCCGCATGCAGCGCACGGCCTCGTCCCGCGTCCGTCCGTGCGCAATCACTTTGGCGAGCAGCGAATCATAGAACGGTGGCACGAGGTACCCGGCATAGGCATGGGTGTCCACCCGCACACCCGGCCCACCCGGCAGGCGAAGCGCGGTGAGGAGTCCCGGGGAGGGAAGGAATCGCTCCGGATCTTCCGCGTTGATCCGGCACTCCAGGCTGTGACCGAGGACCCGGATATCGGCCTGGCAGAGACCGAGCGGCTCGCCGGAGGCGATCCGGAGCTGGGCCTTGACGATGTCCAACCCGGTGACCATCTCGGTGACCGGATGCTCGACCTGCACGCGGGTGTTCATCTCCATGAAAAAATACCCGCCGCGCGGGTCCAGCAGGAACTCCACGGTCCCGGCGTTCCGGTACCCCGCGGCCTTGGCGATACGCAGGGCTGACTCTCCCATGGCCCGGCGCTGCGTCTCGCTGAGCGCCGGTGAGGGGGCCTCTTCCAGCAGTTTCTGGTGTCGCCGCTGGATGGAACAATCCCGTTCGCCCAGGTGGACGCCGTTTCCCTCCCCGTCCATCAAGATCTGGATCTCCACGTGACGCGGATCGGGCAGAAAGCGCTCCAGGTAGACGGCGGCGTCCCCGAAGGCGGCGGCCGCTTCTGCAGCGGCCGTGGCCAGAGCCGACTCGAGGTCGTCGGGCCCGGTCACCACGCGCATGCCCTTGCCGCCCCCGCCGGCGCTCGCCTTGATGATGAGCGGGAACCCGATCTCGCGCGCGAGTCGCTTGGCCTCGTCGAGATCCCGGACCGGGTGCCGACTTCCGGGGAGCACAGGAACGCCCTCGGCCTCGGCCGCCCGGCGGGCGGCGGCCTTGTCGCCCATCAGCCGGATACTGGCGGCCGAGGGGCCGATGAAGGCAATCCCGCACTGCTCGCAGACCTCCGCGAAATGCGGATTCTCCGCCAGGAACCCGTACCCGGGATGGATGGCGTCGGCGCCTACGATCCCGGCCGCGCTGATAATCCGATCCAGTTTCAGGTAGCTCTGACTGGCGGGCGGTGCGCCGATGCACACGGCCTCGTCCGCCAACTCGACGTGCAGGGCCTGCCGGTCGGCCTGGGAATAGACCGCCACCGTTCGGATGTCGAGCTCTTGACACGCCCGAATGATCCGGACGGCAATTTCGCCGCGATTTGCAATCAATACCTTAGAAAACACTGGAAGGTTATTCGGCTATTGACACGGTTGTGGGGGACCAAGAGAACCGTGCGCGCATACCTCTAAGACGGCTCCACCAGGAAAAGGGCCTGGCCGAATTCCACGGGTTTGCCATTCTCGGCCACGATCTTCACGATGCGACCGGCCACGTCGCTTTCGATCTCGTTCATCAGTTTCATCGCTTCGACGATGCAGACCACCGTGCCCTTCTGTATCAGGTCGCCTTCCTTGACGTACGGGTCGGCGCCGGGCGCAGGTGCCCGATAGAACGTGCCCACCATGGGGGACTCGACGGGGGTGAAACCGGCGGTATCCGCGGCGGCGCCGGTCGGTGCTGCAGCGAACTTGGCGCCTGCCTGTCCCGGCAGGCCGGAACGCACCGCGACCGGCGGGGTCACGTCGCCCGACCGGCGGCGGATGCGCACGCGTCTGCCCCCCTCCTCCACCTCCAGCTCTTCCACGTCGTTACCCTCCATCAGTCGGAGGAGGGCTTTGAGCTCTTTCAGGTCCATGGGGGCTCCTGTCACGCGCGCTCGATGTAGCTCCCCGTGCGCGTGTCTACGCGAAGCCGGTCTCCGACGTTGATGAAGAGGGGGACCTGGATCACCGCGCCCGTCTCGAGGGTGGCCGGCTTGGAGCCGCCCGATGCCGTGTCGCCCCGAAGCCCCGGGTCGGTCTCGGCCACCAACAACTCCACGAACGTGGGGACGACCACGTCCAGCGGGCTCCCGCCATGCGAGACGATGGTCACGACCATTTCCTCTTTCAGGTAGGTGCTCGCATCGCCCATCTGCCCCTCGGGGAGGAAGAACTGCTCGTAGCTCTCGGTGTCCATGAAGTGGAACTCGTCGTCGCTCCGATACAGGAACTGCGCCCGCCGCTCCTCCAGAACGGCTTGATCCACCTTTTCCTCGGTGCGGAACGTCCGCTCGGCGATGGATCCCGTCCGCATGTTCCGCAGCTTGGTGCGATTAAAGGCGCCCCCCTTGCCAGGCTTGACCCACTGGGAGTCGGTCACGATAAAGGGAACGCCATCCATCTCGATCTTCATTCCTGGGCGTAGATCACCGGCAGAGATCACGTGCGTCCACTCCTTTCAAAGCAAGAACGAGAACATGATGCGGGCGCCCCCCCCAAGACCACCCGCGCGCACTCGTCACGCCGAGCGAGTATACTCCGTTCGCAACCGCTGCACGACGTCACGCAGTCGGAGCAGTCGATCAAGATACCGCGTGCCCGGCGCCTCGCCCGTTCGTGGCGTTGCCCCTGTCGGCGCTCCGCCCGGCCTCCCCGCCTCGAGCTGCCGCCGGATGGCTTCCGCCCGGACGGGATCCCCTTGATCGGCATACAACGCCGCCAAGGTCGAGCTCGCCAGCGGGTCGACCGGGGCATTCGTCGTGTGCATCCCGGGGGATCCGGCGTACTCGGGAAAATCCAGGAAGAGGAGACCCGGCTCGTGGGCCGCGGCGTACCCGGTTTCGGGCGCGCCCTCGAGCGGACCGGCCGTTTCGAGCGATCCGACATCATCGGCGCGCTGCGGGGCAACCGGGGGGCGCGCCTCGCGGAGGAGCGCGAGGATCTCGGGATTCCCGGAAGACTCGCGCTCCACACGGTCGAACTCTGCCGTGGCCTCCGGGGTCTCCCCCTGCTCGAGTAGGATCTGCCCCAGGAGAATCCGTCCGCGCAGCGTGGTCGGAAACCGGGTCAGCCCTTCTCGGCAGATACGAATCGCATCTTCGAGCAGTCCTTCTCGGCGGTAGGCTTCGGCCAGGCGAACGAACGAGGACTCGCTCGGATCCACCGCCGGACGCGCATCTCCATTCGGGATCACGACAGACTCCTACAGGCGTTCGAGGCTCATCCGTGCGCCGTTCGCGAAAAACACCACCGAGGGGATCCGGGCGCCCGCACTCTCCGGCGCGGAGTCTCGAATCGCCTGTCTTCTGTGTTCGCGGAACCTAGACGTACGCCTGCCAGTTATGGAGGGCTTCCCGGAGATCGTTCCGGTCGGAAACCGGCGCGACGGTAACATTTCCCACTCCAGGTGTCAACACGAATTGCAGCACCCCGTCGCGCGTCTTCTTGTCTCTAACCATATATTTTTCAAGGAGTTCCGGCGACGGCGGCGCAGCCGGGACGAGGGCGAACCGGCGCAGGAGCGCTGCCAGCCGAGCGGCATCCGAGCGCGTGCACAGACCCCGCCGGACCGAGAGCGCCGTTGCGACCAGCATCCCGTACGCCACCGCTTCGCCGTGCGTGACCACCCCATAGCCGAGTGCCGCCTCGACCGCATGGCCGACGGTATGCCCGAAATTCAGGACCGCGCGGACTCCCGTCTCGCGCTCGTCCTGCTCCACGATCCGAGCCTTGATGGCGCAGTTCTTCGCCACGATGCCTTGAAGGACCTCCGCATTCCGAGCCAGTACCCGATCGGTATCTCGCTCCAGCGTGCCGAAAAGCTCCGCATCCGCGATCATGGCGTGCTTGACGACTTCCGCCAATCCCGAACGAAACTCCCGCGGCGGGAGCGTTTTCAACGTCAGCACGTCTGCCAGGACCAATCGCGGCTGATAGAACGTGCCGACCAAGTTCTTTCCCTCGGGGAGGTTTACGCCTGTCTTTCCCCCGATGCTGCTGTCCACCTGCGCCAGGAGCGTGGTTGGGAGATTGATGAACGAAATGCCCCGAAAAAGTGTGGCGGCAACGAACCCGGCGAGGTCTCCGATCACTCCGCCACCGAGCGCGAGAATAGCGGAGCCGCGGTCCAGCCCGACACGCACCAACTCCCGACACAGGCGAGCCGCCTGATCCAAGGATTTGCTCTCCTCGCCGGGGGGGACCGTGACGAGGCTCACCTCGTGGCCAACCTCCCGCAGCGAGGCGGCCAGCGCCGGGGCGTACCCGTGGGTTTCCGCCAAAACCGGGTGCGTGACGAGCGCGAGGTGTCGCCCGAGCGCCAGCGGCCGGATCATGTCGCCGGACTGGCGAAGCAGGTCCGGCCCCACAAGGATTTCGTATCCTCGACCTTTGAGGTTCACGCGCACCGCATCCATAGGGATCAGTTCGCCTCCTGACTAGCGTCCACTGTCTCTTGCAGCCATCCTATCGGGTCAGGCGCATGCCTTCAGCGCCTCCTCCAGCTCGTCTGGCGATTCGAGCGACGTGACCACCGACTCCCCGATGCCCTGAAGTAAGACAAACCGGAGCTGACGGTCCTGGATCTTCTTGTCATATCGCACGAAGCGAAGAACATCCGCGGCATCGACCAGGAGACCGGTAGGGAGACCGAACGCCTGCAGTAGGTTTTTCAGGCGATCCAGCGCGTCGGCGGGGCATATCTTCCGTCGGACGGCGATGGTGGCGGCGACCACCATTCCCATGGCCACGGCCTCACCATGGTTCGGCCCGCGGTATCCCGTCGCTGCCTCCACCGCGTGCCCGACCGTATGGCCGAAATTGAGGATCGATCGGACATCGGTCTCCCACTCGTCCGCTTCCACGATCGAGGCCTTGATCTCGCAGGCGCGCCGCACGAAACGGACCAACGCTCGCAGGTCCTGCGATAGCACTTCTTCAACGTTCTTCTCGAGGTATTCGAAAAGGTCCCGGTCGCGGATCGCCGCGATCTTCACCACCTCTGCCAACCCGGCACGGAAGTCCCGGATCGGGAGAGAGGCCAAGGCCTCAACGTCGGTGATCACCTGGCGCGGCTGGTAGAAGGCGCCGACCAGATTCTTCCCCTCGGGAAGATTCACGGCGACCTTGCCGCCAATGCTGGTATCCACTTGCGCGATGGGCGAGGTAGGGATCTGGATGAGCGGAAGGCCTCGCAGATACGTGGCGGCGGCGAACCCGGCAATCTCTCCGGTCACCACGCCGCCCAGCGCGAAAACCGGCGACCGCCGCTCCAGTCGCTGCGCCGCCATCTGCCGATACAGCGAGCCGAGCGTCTCGAGTCCTTTGGCGTCTTCCCGCTCCGCGAGCTCGACGCATCTGACGCTGAAGCCGGCATCCGCGAGAGACCGAGCCACACGCTCGCCAAACAACCGATTATCGTCGGGATTGGTCAACAAGATCCCGGTGCGAGCCAGACCCAAGTCCTTGACCAGTCTCCCGACTTCGCCCAGTAATCCGGGGCCGATGATCACCTCGTGGGACCGCGGTCCGAGTGCGATGCGGAAGCTCTCGGCCATGGATGGAAGGTTGACGGTTGTCCGTTGTGCGATCACGTGATGCAGGGTCAAGAAGTCCAGGATATGATTCACCACGTGATCGATGGTGTGGGCCGAGGCATCCACGATCAGATCGGCTTTGGCGTACGCGTCGGCTCGCTGTTCCAAGAGCAGCCGGACCCGTTCCCGCTTGTCCGCCCCCCAGAGCATCGGCCGATCCTCCGTCGGTCCGATCCGCGCCAGGATCGTGTCGGGATCCGCCGTCAACGCGACGACAACCCCGCTTCGTTTCAGCGCCACCAGGTTACGCGGATTCACGATCGTGCCGCCCCCGGTGGCCACGACGCAACCCGTTCGACCCGCGACCCGCTCCACCATGCGGGTTTCGAGCGTCCGGAACGCGGCTTCTCCTTGGGTGGCGAAGATCTGAGAGATCGGCATGCCGGTTTCCGCCGCGATCAGCGTATCCAGGTCGAGGAAGTCATACCCCAGCACGATGGCCAGGCGTCTCCCCACGGAGGATTTCCCCGTCGCCATGAAACCGCCGAGAATGATGTTGCGCTTGTATCCGGTCATGCCTATCGCACCGTATCATTGGAGGAGCTACGAAGCACGAGGAAGCTAAGGCACGTCACGTCACCGGTCAAGCAGTATTTGCGGGCAAGGCACAGCGAATTCCGAGTCGCATGACGCGGATCAGCCGAGGCGTGCCGCCACAAGAAGCCCAAGACGCACACGGGGTTCACCCGTTGGGGTTCTGGGGAAGGGAGACGGGGCAGGATTTCCTTACACGGGGATGATGCGCCAGTCGCGGCCTAGGTCGCCGAGTCCCTCGCAGCCGTTTTCCGTCACGGCCACGGCGTCTTCGATCTTCACGTGGCCGACGTCCGGATGAATGAAGTCCGTCTCGATCGAGAGGACCATGCCGGCCTCCAGCGGCCGCGTATCACTGGACGAGATGTCCGGCTGCTCGTGGGACACCATGCCAATACCGTGGGCCACGAATCTGCCATAGGAACAGAAGCGATTCTCTCTGACCGCGCGCTCCCCTTCAACCAACAGCTCCCGACACGGGAGACCTGCCCGCACCAACTTCCGGGCCCGTCCCTGCACCTCGATGCAGGCCCCGTGTAAGTCCCGAGCGAGGCTTGAGGGCTCTCCAAGGCACCCCATCCGACAAATGTCGGCCAGATAATCGCCCTCCTCTCCCCCGGCGTCAATGTGGAGGACGCACCCGGATTCCCATCGGACAGAAGACGGCACCCGGAGAGTCCCCGGTCCGGCGCACGTGAAGGCAAAGAGGAAGGCAACGTTTCGCTGAGCCATCTCCCGCTCTACCCGTCGCGCGATCGCCGCGGTCGTCACTCCGGGCCTGCCGGCGGCGAACGCGGCCTGGATCGCCTCTGCCACACGGTCGTACACTGTCCGCAGGTGGGCCACCTCGGCTGGCGTCTTCACGGCGCGGAGCTCTTCCAGGACCGGTGTGGCGTCCACGAACGTCACCTTGGGGAGACCGCGCTGCAGCGTGAGGAGCGCATCCCCGGGGAGAAAGGACATCTCCACCCCTATAACGCCCTCGGTAATACCGAGCTGCCGGGCCGCCTGCATCACGCCTTCAGCCGCATTGACCGTGCCGACCGGCGTGGCTATCCGGTGGGAGATCCAGAGCCCTTCCGTTTCGATCTGGCTGCGCTCATCCGCACGACCGACATAGAACGCCTCATCGAAGCGCCCTCGGGGGAGGCCCACGAACGGGAGATACTGGCTGCGTCCAAATCGCGGTGCGCGGGAAAGGAAATGATACGCGTACCCTCCCGTGAGGTACCGGACGTTGTGCCGCGTACAGGCGAGAACCATTTGCAAGCCCGCCTCCTCCATAAGGCGGTATAATTTACCTGCGTCAAACGGCGCCATGGTCCCCTCCCCGCCCTACACCAGACCCCCCGGCCATCATGGGCAGGATTGACACGACGTCCTCCGGGTGGAGAGGTGTTGACAGCCCCGCCTGGTGCCGCGCATCGTCGCCGTTGATCACCACCATGACCGCGCCACTCAGGTTCCCACCATCGAGCACCCACCGCCGAAACTCAGGGCCGTACTGATTCGAAAGCAGACGGAGCAATTCGCCCAGCGTGGGCGTCGGCTCGTCCCACTCGATCTCCTTCACACCCGTCACATTTCGGATGCTTGCGAAGAAACGGATAACTATCGTTTGACCGACCTCACAAGTGTGAGAAGCAGCACCCCTTTCATATCAGCACATTCTGCTGCGAGGACAGACAAACAACGCCTGCCCTCGCAGCGTGCCATGTGTCAGGCCTTCGCCTCCTCGACCAATGATCGATCCGACCGGGAGGGCCACATCCATCTCGGACGCGAGTCCAAGCGTGCGCGAAATTCTCCTTATTGCGCCAACGCCGCTTCCGTCTGCTTGACGGCGTTCAGCACCTTATCGATCCAGGGCCGGCCGATCTGCTTCTCCAGGTACTCGATGACTGCCGGTTGCGCTGCAGTCCTGAACTGGGTCTTCTCCGAGGCTGTCGGAGTGTAGATCTCCATTCCCTTGTCCTTCAGAAACTGGATGCCGATGGCAGAAACGAGGTTGTCGATTCCGTTCTCGGAAACCGCCGAGGTCACGGCCGCATTCTTCACGATCGCCTGGTACTCCTTGGGCAGACTCTGGAAGAACTTCTCATTGATGAGCATGAAGCTCACGCCGAAGGTGTGCCCATCCATGGTCATATACTTCTGCACCTCATACAGCTTGGCGAACTGAATCGCGGAGATCGGATTCTCCTGCCCATCCACGACCTTTTGCTGGAGCGCGGTGTAGGTCTCCGGCCAGGGGATCGGCGTCGGCGCGCCACCCATGGACCGCACGAGGTTCATGTAGACCGGATTCTCCATCACCCGGAACTTGAGCCCCTTCACATCCGCAGGGCTCTTGATGACGCGCGCGGAGTTCGTGAAATTGCGGAAGCCGACCTGGGCATAGGTCAAAATGCGCATGCCAGTCTTCTGCAGGCACTCCTGCGCCAGCTCCTTGCCAAACGGCCCGTCCAGCGTACGATACGCCACGAGGAGCGACGGGAAGAGATAGGGAATATCGAACACCTGCGCTTCCTTGCAGAACCCGCTGAACGGACCGGACAGCATTCCCATTTGGACGCTGCCCAGCTTGACCGCCTCAGCCACCTCGCGCTCGGCTCCGAGCTGGCCCGCCGGGAACAAGTTGATCTTGACGGCCCCGCCCGTCTCGTTCTCGACCAGATTCTTAAACACCGTGGATCCCGCTGCCTTTCGCGATGTGTGGATATCCGGGGGATCGGAGTGACCGAGCCGAATATCGAACTGCGCGGCCTGCACCGTCGGAAGCGCGCCGGGGGCAAGCCCAACCAGCAGCAAACAGATCCCTACCGCTATCGCCGAAACGTACTTAGACATGGTACCGTATCCTCCTTCTCTCACGTGAGGTTGCCAACCAGATGCAACACTTTCCGGCTGATACAAGGAATGACCCCACCTCCTTTCGTTGACGGTCATCGGTTGTGCGCCGTACCTCACTGGTATCCGAAGAATCGCGGAATCGCTGTGCAAACTCCAGGCACGTAGGTAACCAGTCCGAGTACCGCAAGCTGCCAGAGCAAGAACGGCCAGACCGCTCGAACCAGACGCTCCAACGAGATTCTGGCAATCCCGGCAACCACGAAAAGGCAGACCCCGACCGGTGGGGTCAGCAGGCCGATGACTAGGTTGAGCACCACAACGAAGCCGAAATGGAGAGGGTCCACGCCATAGATCAACGCCACCGGCGCCAAGATAGGCACGAACATGATGATCGCGGCACTGAGGTCCAGCAAGCAGCCGACGATCAGGAGGAAGATGTTCACCAACAAGAGGAAAATCCAGGGGCTGGGGGCCACGTCCCGGAGAAACTGAGCGACCAAACGGGGAACCTGCTGGGTAGTGAGTAGCCAGGAAACCACGTTGGACGTCGCAATGAGCATAAAGACCACAGACGTGGTAATGCCCGCCTTCAGCAGGGCAGGGGGAATGTCTCGCCATCTTAGTTCTTTGGTAACCAGAAATCCCACCAGAACGGCATACGCCACCGCGACGGCTGCCGCCTCCGTCGCGGTGAAGATCCCGCCGAGAATCCCACCCACGATAATGATCGGCATGAGCAACGCCGGGATCACCTGCCACAACCGCACCAGGAGGTCGCCCGCAGAGAGCGATCGGGGTCGGACCGGATAACCGCGGCGCCGTGCGATGATATACGCGATGGTCATCATTCCTAGACCCATGAGAATGCCAGGAATGACCCCGGCCAAAAACAGGCCCGCAATCGAAACCCCACCGGCAGCCAGGGCATAAATGACCATCGGGATGCTGGGCGGGATGATGGGTCCGATGGTCGAAGCGCCCGCGCAGACTCCACTCCCGAAATCGACGTCGTACTCTTTCTGCATGCTCGGGATCAAGATTGCACCCAGAGCCGCAGCATCGGCGACGGCGGAACCACTGATTCCCGCAAAGATCATGCTTGCCACGATGTTCACGTGAGCCAATCCACCCCGAATGTGACCTACTAACGCGTCGGTGAACTTCACAAGACGGTCGAGGATCCCTGAGGTACACATCAGCTCGCCCGCGAGGATGAAGAAGGGAATGGCCATGAAGACAAAGCTGTCCACCCCTGTGAACATCCGCTGGGGAAGCAGCCAGAGTGGCACCTGCCCCCAGACCACCACCGCCGCCGCCGCCGCCAAACCGAGGGCAAAGGCGATTGGGACGCCGATCGCGGCCGTCACTAGAAATGTCAGCGCCAAAATCGTCAGCATGGATTCCTCCTAACCCGCTGCCTCAGTCTTGGTTTCTTGGCTTGACGGCGTCACCATTTGGATCAACATTAGGAGGCTGCCGACCGGAATCGCAAGGTATGGCCAAGTCATCCGGATGCCCATGACCGGACTCCACTGCTCCCACAGGTTGGTGACGAGGAAGAAACCGTAGCCCATCACGATCAGGAGGAAACCGATCGTCGCCCCGCGGGCCAACCCTCTCAGCCGGGTAGAAATCTCCGGCCGAACCCATTGAACCACGACCTCCACACCGACGTGCAGTCCTTGTCGAATGGCAATGCTAGCCGCTAAGAACCCCAGCCAGATCATCAAATACCGGCCCACCTCCTCGGACCACGAGAGCGGCGCAAACAAGATGTAGCGGAACAGAACACTCGCCACTACGATCACCACAAGGAACCCCATGAGGACCATGATCGCGATTTCGGTGCAACGTCGCAACGCGCCGCTTAGCCGTTGGAGCATCACTCCCTCCTGGTGACCGGACACGGGCACCGGCCACACCATGTCATACCCTCATATCCGACGTCTTTGCGCTTCCCCTTCTTGACTCATGCCAACCGAGGAGGCTGCCTGGTCTCACCAGACCTTTGGATAGCCAGGGTGATCTCGAGCGTTCTCTGCCCGTCTATCGCAGAAATCCCGTATATTTCTCCGTGTCCGAGTCGGGAGACTCCCCGTGGCGTGGCACGCACAGCCGTCCGGTCGCACTTCGGGCCCAAACTAAAACACACCCTCCGGCAGTTTCACATCCCAGATCCGCCGCATGTCCTCGCGCGACACGTCAAATACCGTATCGAAGGGCGGCAGGAGTTCGTTCCGCATGAACTCCGGAACGTCGCACAGTTCATCCGAGACGCCGGCGCGTCGGTTGAAATCCCGTTCCATCTGAAGACATGTGAGACCCATCTTCTGTACGTCGGCGTAGGTTAACGACCAGCCGTAACGCCCGTTGAGCAGGCGGGCCATTAGGTTCGGGTCCTTGACGAAGGCGGGGCGAATGAATAGACAAACCCCCAGACTGTCGAGGAGGGCTGCCCGGACTTGGAGCCGCAACGATGCCTCGACCTGTCCCTCCTTCTTTTTCTGATCGAGCACCTTGGCCATCTCCAGCGCGTTTCCTGCGGTGTGGTCTGCGCCCATTGGGGACGTGGCGTACGTCACACCGATGCCTTTCAGCGATCGCGGATCGTAGGCGGGTATCGCCTGGCCCTTCACAGCCGGAACTCTCCTAACCCCCAGAACCTTCCCGGTGATGACGACGCCGCTCCCGAGCACCCGGCCCAGCGGGGTGCCTTCGCCGATCTGCCGGACGAGATCCTTCGCGCCAGTCGCATCGCCAAAGGCGATGATTCCGGCCTCCATGGCCACGCCGATAGCAGCACCTACTTCAATGGTATCCACGCCCACCTGGTTGCAGAGATGGTTGATTCTGGCCACCTCGTCCACGTCGCCGATGCCGCAGTTGGAGCCCAATAGGCCGATGTTTTCGTATTGCAGTGAAGCCACCAGCGTCTTCCCCGCCGCGTCAGCGAAGTTGTTCGAACACTGGATATTGCACCCGCGAACGCAGAGTAAACCCCGCTCCCCTTCGCCTCCTCGGCCCACGATCAGGTCGGCCACGCGCTCCCCGGAAATGGCCTCGAACTCCTCGAAGTGGCCTGTTTGGAAGTTGCGCGTGGGAAGAATACCCAGCGAGTCACAGATGGCGAGAACGGCTGGTGTGCCGAAGTCGTGGCGGTTCTGCGTCTTCGGGTCATCGCGGAGGATCTGCCATACCTCCCGGCCGGCCGCCGCAAGGCCTTCCGGATCGTGCGCCGGGTCAGGGCGGGCCCCCGTATCGTCGAAGACGATCGCCTTGATGCCCTTGGATCCCATGACGGCGCCGAGCCCACCTCGGGCCGCAAACCGTACCTGCGCTCCGGTCCTGTCCGTGGTAGCGACGGCGGCTGAACCGAGGCACATCTCGCCCGCAGGCCCGATGCAGAAAAAGCTGGTGTGCGCACCGAAACGGCCGCGGAGTGCGTCGAAGGTCGCCCCCATCTCGAGGCCCCGCAGGTCCGGTGCGGGGAGCAGTTCGCAGGTGTCCTTTCCGACCCACAACACCCGGGGCTCCGGCCGTTCCGGTGCGTCCTCCAACACCAAGGCGCGCACGCCGAGTCGGGCTATCTGTTTTCCGGGTTCGCCGCCGACGTTCGCCTCCTTGACCCCACCCGTCAGGGGACTCTTGCCCCCAATGGAGCAACGTCCCGCCGTCGTCACGGCGGTATCACCCAACCACCCGGATGCGACGATGAGCTTGTTCTCCCTCCCTAGTGGATTACACCCGGGCCAAACCTCCCGCAGCATCAGGTGGGCGATCAGCGATCGGCCACCCCATCGCTGCTCCTCATTCGAGCAAGGAGCAACCCGGATTTCTCCTGTTCGCGTATTCGCCCTCACGATGTTGCGCACCGTGACTCCTCCTTCGAGTGGAATGACCGTAGCACTCAGCAGTCAGCAATCAGCTTCGGAACGGGTCCCATGCCTATTTCGAGGCGACTCTTCGCGTCATCTCTGAAACTGAAGGCTGACCGCTTCCCTCTGCTACTCCTTGTCCGTAATCAATGTGACGGCGGCCCGTAAGCTCAACAGATAACTGTGGACTCCGAATCCCGCGATGATCCCTTTCGCGAGGGGCGACACGTGAGAGACGTGCCGGAACTCTTCTCGCGCGTGGATGTTCGACATGTGACACTCGATGATGGGAACCTTCAGGATCGCCAGGGCGTCGCGAAGCGCGATGCTGTAATGGGTCCAGGCACCCGCGTTGATGACCACTGCGTCCACCTTGTCCAGATGAGCCTTGTGGATCTTCTCGCAGATCTCGCCCTCGAAGTTTGTCTGGAACGTTTCCAGCTCCACGCCCAGCTCCCTGGCCAGGGTCTGGAGCTGCTGGTTGATCTCGTCCAGGGTGATCGTCCCATACTGGGCGGGGTCCCGTTTTCCGAACATGTTGAGATTGACACCGTGCAGCACCAGAATCTTCTTCATCGCCTCTCCCTTCAGAGTTCCTTCTCACCACTTACAGGCAGTGCACCGGCCCCGCAGACTTTCGAAACCTTCCCTTCAACTGGCTCCAGAAGTGGGTCCGGCTCGGTTGGTCGCGACGGCCTCACACCTACGACTTCACCTCGGAGGCTCAAATCTCGAAGAGCACCTTGACCGCACCTCCCTGGGAAAAGGCGTCGAAGGCTTCCTTGGCCTGATCCAGTGCGAAGCGGCAACTCACCATTGGTTGGGCCAGCACCTTCCTGTATTCGATCCAACGCATGGCGCGCAGGAAATAGCGCGTATTCGTCGCCACATCCCCGACCATCGTCACGCCGGCGCGGAGAAGGGTCAGGGGGCTCATGGTCGCTTCGGGGTATAGGCCGAAGAGACGGACACGCCCCTTGGGGGCTGCCAGGCTGACGGCCAGCGGAACGGTCGAGGGGTGATTCGCGGTTTCCACCACGATATCGGCCCCCAGGCCGTTGGTGAGCTCCCGAACGCGCTGGACCACATCTTCCTTGCTCCCAGGTGATCTCAAGCGCTCACCACATCTTCCTTGCTCCCTTGATGATGTGGTCGGCGCCCAGCTTCTTCGCGATCTCCAGCCGCTGAGCGTCCTTGTCGAGGCCGATGACCATGATCTTCCCAGCACCCGCAGACTTGAACGCCTGCAGGTGAAACAAGCCGATCGACCCGGGGCCGATGATGGCCACCGTATCCCCCAGCATGGGCCTCACATGCTCGAAGGTGCCGACCGCGAGGCTGATCGGCTCGATGAAGGCGGCATCGATCGGCGAGACGCTGTCCGCGAGTTTGCAGGCGACAAAGGCCGGCACGGCGCGGTATTCCGCGAACGTGCCGTCACACGTGATTCCCAGATGCCGCCAGGTCATGCACATGTTCGGGTATCCGTTGAAGCAGTTCTCGCACTGCCCGCAGCCCCAGAGGGGATTCAGTCCGACCTTGTCCCCGGCCTTGACGTGTTGCGACTCCCTTCCCTACGTCGGCCACGACTCCCGCACCCTCATGGCCCATGATCATGGGGATCGGGACGGGCACGCGGCCCTTGTACTTGTTGGTCAGGATCATGAAATCGCTGAAGCAGATCCCCGCCGCCTTCATCTTCACAAGAACTTCACCGGGACCTGGCTCCGGGATCGGGAGGTCGCGCACCTCCATCGCCCCCGCATCTTCCCTGGCTTTCACGATCGCTTTCATGTGCGGACCTCACGTGGTGAGATTGCGGGGGAGGCTCGAGAGGCTCCCTCCCCCACCGTCGATAGTCCAAGTAGCGGGCTCTCCAGAGCCGGGTTCCGGGCATGGGAGCCCGGCTCTGGTCTGTCTTGACGATTGCCTTCACCACAATCTTCCCGATCACGAGGGCCAGGCGATCGTGTAGATGTGCCTACCGCCCCTGTCCGGCCCCTTGAGGAGGAGATCGATCTCTTCCTCGCTCCTCTGGGTCATGTACTTTGCCTCCGGCAGTACCCCCGGAGGGAATTTCGCCCGGATGTCGTTGTGCAGCTTGACAACGTAGTCTAAGTAGTTCTCGATGGCCTGGTAAGCTTTCTCGGGCTTGGCGAGCGAGGGCTTGCCCATCACGCCTTCCGGGTAAATCGCGAACTCCACCCCGCTGCCGCCAACGTGGCTCTGGCCGGGGATGGGGTAGTTGTAGATGTCGCCGCCCTTGTCGATATGCCCTTCGGGCAGGAAGCCCCACGTCTTGGTGTCGACGCAGTTCTCCATCTGCACGAACTCCGGGAAGAGCGCCAGGCAGATGGAGTTCTCCGCCTCGTCACCGTGCCGGAAGGGGGTCTCGAAGGGGCCGCCGTGGGCCTTGTCCTTCAACGCGTCGCCCATGATCTTCATCACGTCCAGGAAGATGATCACGGCAGGAACTTGGTACTTCTTGGCCCACTCCTGGATGGCCGATGGGATGATGTACTCTTGCCCGTGGCTGCTCATCAGGATCTGCTTGCGGAACCCTGCGTTCCAGTACCCTGAGACGATTGAGCGCACGAGCGCCGATGTCAGGTCATCGGGGATGGGAACGGTCCCCGTCTGCCCCAGGTGGGCGAAGGGATGCGACGCGTACCAGAGTGGCTCCGCCACGGTGCATCCGGTCTTCTGCGCGATCATCTCGCACATCCTCGTCACGATGAACACGTCCTCGCCATACGGCTGCGCGTCGCCGTGGTTCTCGGTCGAGCCGAACGGGATGAGCAGGATGTCGTTCACCTTCAGGCGCTCCTCCACGTCCTTCTTCGTCATCGTCTGGTAATAGATCTTCGAGGGCTTTTCCATGTGACCGCCCGTGGGGGGCAGCGTCCAATTTCCCATCGTGAGTCTCCTTGTCGAGAAATTGCCTGTTGATTTGCCGGCCATACGCTTGATTGCTGATTGCTGATCGCTAACCGCTGTTTCTCCCTACTTCCGATGACCAGGAAGCTGGGGCGAATAGATCCAGACAAACCGGAGGACCTCGTCCCCTGTGTTAATGATCTTGTGCGATTTCCCGGGTGGATTGTAGATGCACACTCCCGGCTCCAAAGGAATCTCTCTGTCTTCCGTGACAAAGGTCCCCCGGCCCGCGAGGAAGAACATCACCTCTTCCTCCTTGTCGTGCTTGTGTTCCGGCACCATACCGCCGGGGTACGTCTCATTAACCCCCATGGCGAGATTCTGGGCCCCCACGGTCTTCTCGGAGACGAGCACCCACGACATGCGCGGCGGATCTCGCCGCTCGCCCTTCACGTCCTTGATGTTGATGACCTTCAGTTCCGACATAGTCTCTCCTTTTCCCGTATGACCGGTCTACGCCAACGACTGCCCTAGCGGATCAGGATCCCTCCGTTGAGATCGAGCGTGACGCCCGTGACCCAGTCTGAGCGCTTCGACGCCAGGAAGATGACCGCGTCCCCCACATCCTCTGGGAGCCCGTCATGTTGAACCGCCCGCCCGGCATTCCATTTCGCGAACACCTCCGGGGGATACTGGCGCGTCTGCTCTGTCAGCACTGAGCCGGGAGCGATGGCGTTCACGTAGATCCCGGCGGGGCCCAACTCTCGCGCCAAGGTCTGCGTCATGGAGACCACGGCGCCCTTGGAGGCGGCGTAGTTCACGCCGACCCCTGGCCGACCCGTCCGAGCGGCCAGGGACGAGATATTGACGATCTTCCCGCGCCCCTGTTTCTTCATGATGGGGACCACGGCCTTGCAGCAAAGGAAGAGGCCGGTCACGTTGATCTTCATCACCTCTTCGAAGAGCTCCAGCGTCATCTCCTCGATCGGCTTGTGGCGCGAGATCCCGGCGTTGTTGACCAGAACATCCACCCGGCCGAATCTCTTGACGACCTCATCAAGGGCGCGGACCACCTGCTCTTCCTTCACCGCATCCGCTTGGACGTACAGCGTCCGCTTCCCAGACGGATCGAGGGTATCCGCGACGGCCTTCGCCGCGCCGGATCGATCCCAGGTGACGACCGTGGCGCCTTCGCCGTAGCACCTCTCGGCAATTCCCTTCCCCAACCCCTTCCCCGACCCCGTGACGACGACCACCAGCTCCTTCATTTCGTCCATGACATCCTCCTCGAGTTAAGAGCGTCATCGGGAACACTCAGAACACGACAAAACTTTATGTATGTTCCATAACTATTTGAATGATCAGCGACTACAATGATATCGACAGCTCTTTTCGATGGTCTTCGTTTTGACCTAGAGGCGCACCTGGCTCCGAATCTTCTCCAGCAGTTGATTCACCAACTCGATGGACGCCGGTTTCAGCTCGATGCCCCGCTCTCGGCTCGTCTTTTCTTTCTCGGACTCGATCTCCCCCGGCAAATAGATCCGATCCGTTCCCTTCGCCTTCCGACTTCCGCGGATCGAATCGACATATCCTTTCATCAGGTCCCTGAACCGACTCGAGGGGCATGAAGCGTTCGACATTGATCGCGATCGTCAGCGCGCCGACCTCGGTCGGCCCCATGAGTTGATGGAAACTCTTGATGTCCCGTCCGAATTTCGCACCGGAGAGCATCCCGGCGAGCACATCCACCATGAACGCTAAGCCGTACCCCTTCGGCCCTCCGATAGGAAGCAGCGTTCCCTTGAGCGCCGCGCCGGGATCGTCGGTCGGCACACCCGCCTCATCCAGCGCCCATCCGAGTGGGATCTTTTCGCCGAGCCGCTGCGCCTTGCGGACCTTGCCGCGCGCCACCACGCTCGACGACATATCCAACGCCACCGGCTCCCCACTGCCTGGGACCGCGATGGAGAGGGGGTTGGTACCAAAGAAGGCCTCGGCGCCACCCCATGGCGAAATGGCGGCGTTCGCGTTGCCCATCGTGATGCCGACGAATCCCTGTTCTGCCGCGTGCATCGTATAGAACGCGAGGAACCCAAGGTTGTTGGTATTCCGGACGAGCGTGAGGCCGATCCCGTGTTCCCGGGCCTTGCGAATGCTCCGTTCCATGGCCTGCCAGCCCGCGATTTGCCCGATTCCGTTCCCTCCGTCGAGCAGCGCCGTCGCGCCGTCGTCGTTGCGGACCGTGACCCGGGTCGGGAGCGACACCATTCCGGCTTCGACCCGTTCGACCAACAGCTTCAGATACGGAAGGCCGTGGGTATCGGTGCCCCGCATCTCGGCGCGGACGAGGCTCTCCGCGACGATGGGAGCCTCATCCTCCGCCGCCCCGAACCCCTTCAGCACTTCGATGACGACCTCTGTCAAGCGTTCCGGGGTGACCGTAGCCATGGGCCTACTCCTCGACGAGCCCCAGCGCCTCGAAGACCTTGCCGAGTTTATTGAGCTCGACGCTCGAAATGCCGCTCCGGAGCTGCTCCGATTTCTTAGCTTCCGCCTCCACCCGCTGCAACGCCTTCTCGAGCACCGACTCGACCTCGGTGCGCGCTATCGTGACCAGACCGTCGTCGTCGCCCAGGATTAGGTCGCCCGGCTGGACCACGATACCGCCAAAAACCGTCGGATGATTTATCAGCCCCGCCACCGACTTGCTCGTGCCACGGATGCAAAACCCCCGGGCGAAGATGGGGAAGCCCATCGCGATGATCTCTTCCGAATCTCGAATGCAGCCGTCAATGGCAAGCCCCCCGAGACGACGCGCGACCGCCGAAACCGCCATCAGACCGCCAAAGTACCCGCCCTCCGGATACCCGCTGACCGAGGTGACGAGCACATCGCCGGGTTGGGCCTTCTCAAGGGCCTTATGGAGCATCAGGTTGTCGCCAGGGCCGCACTGGACAGTGAACGCCGGACCACAGAGGCGCAGGCCCTTCCGAATGGGTTTGATCGCGGGATTCACAACTCCCTTCCGCCCTGATGCCTCGTGGACCGTGGCGGATCCGAGTTTGCTGAAGCGTTCCGTCAACTCCTTGGAGGGGCGTTCAATTGTGGTCTTGATGTGTATCATGGCTTTTCACTCCTGGAGAGTCGACATTCGAACCCGCACACGGCCGCTGAATTCCCTACTGCGACCTGCCCGCTTACGCGGAAGCCACTCCGCCGCGCGCGGGGCAACACTGCGGTAGCGGAGTCCCCTGCCGGTCTCAGATGATGCTCTTGACGTAATCCAGAGAATTCCTGAGATGCTCCCTCATGGCGTGCTCGCACCGGGTAGGATCCTGCGCAGCCAGCGCGTCCAGGATCTCCAGGTGCTCGCGATAGGATTTCTCTGGTCGCCCCTCGTGCACGTCGCTGAAGAAATAGTTCCGATGTCTGGCGATGTGATCGTGCAGCCGGCGGTAGATTTCCAACAAGCGCTGGTTTCCGAGCGATTCGAAGATGAAAATGTGAATGTGCTCGCCTGCACGAAACTGCCGCGGTGATCCATTCTGCGAGGACTCCCCAGACAACTCGAACGCCTTCCGGATCTCCGTCAGTTTTTGCGGGTCGCGCTTCACGGCTGCCCGCTTGATCGCCTCGCACTCCAGCATCTCTCGGATCTCGAAGAGCTCTCGGAGGCCCTGGATGGAGATGTAGGAGACGAAGTTCCCTTTGCCTGGGATGTTTTCGATGAAACCCTCCTTCTCCAACTGCTGGATGGCTTCCCGTATGGGTGTCTTGCTGATATCGAGCTCCTGAGAAAGGACTCCCTCGTTGATGGGCTCTCCTGGCTTCATGATCTGGGCAATGATCCGTTCTTTGAGTACGTCATAGACAAGCAACTTCTTACTCTTGGACTCTGGCATTGGATTCTCTTCCACTCAAAATGTTAGTAATATATTCGTGTTATATTGTCAAAATATCGATAGCATAGCGTAAGAAATCCTGTCAAGCGCTATTACGGAACGTGTCTATTCCTTGGACTCCGCCGCCCGCCTTTCGCCGGAGGCCGCCACGGATGATCTGCCTTATTGAGCGATCCTCAGATGGAGACCAGATGATTCCGACAGGATTCTCACTCGTTGGAAAGGTTACCTGGTTACCGAGTCGGCACGTGGGATCGGGTTCGCTGTTGCGAGGGCTCTGGGCCGTGCAGGGTCCGACCTGATCCTGGTCGAACGGCTTGCGCAGGAACTTGACGGGGCGGTTCAAGCCATCACGAGAGAAACAGAGAGGAAGGTTCCCGCGGTTCCGGCGGACCTGGCGCGCCACGAGGAAGGGGCAGAATAGTGTCAACCTTCAACCTTGAGCCTAGACCTCCAACCCTCATGACTCACACGGTTGAATCCGACCCCCAATCGAGTGGCTTGCGCCCGGTCGCCGCGACCAGACTCTCCAGCATCAAAGCGCGCGGCGCCTCGCGGTCCGTGAGCATCTGGAAACTGAACGGTGCTTGCTCAAAGATGTGCATCATCCCGTCGCACACCAGTGCGCCTGCAGCCAGGGCCTCGGTTTGCAGCGTGTTTAGCGCCTCACGTTGGTACACGATGTCATAGACCAGCAGGCCAGGTCGCAAGACCTCCCGGGGCACCGGGCTGGGGTCATCCGGGTGCACGCCCAGGGATGTCGCGTTGAAAATGACGGCCGCGTCGGCCATCTTCCCGCCACCTTCCGCGAGATGACCCGACTCGATCGGAACTCCGACCCACTCTTTGGCCCGCTCGACGAGCGCCTTGGCGGCTTCCGGCCGCCTAGCCAGCACGACGATTCGGGTCGGTGGCACGCGGCGCAGCGCCTCCAGCATCGCGGCGGCCGAGCCCCCTGCCCCGATGATCACCGCGGGGCCCTTGGCCACCGTGGCCGCGCGACGACCCAGGCACGCAGCGATCGCTTCGACATCATTGTTGTGCAGCAAGAACCGCCCCTTGCGGTTAATCATGAGGCTGGCGGCCTCGCACCGACGGACCGTGTCCGAGCACTCGTCCGCTGCGGCCAGGACGTCGCGCTTGTAGGGCATGGTGATATTGCCCCCCAGGCAGTCCGGCTCCCGCATGCGCGCCAGCGCTTCCCGGAGTCCCGACGGCGGGACGTCCATCAAGCCAAATTCGTAGTCCAATCCCAGGGCCGTGTACGCGGGATTGTGGATGGCGGGTGACAGCGAATGAGAGATGTGCTCGCCAAGAAGGAACGCGTATTTGCTCGCCTTGCGTCCAGACGGTCGTGCCATTCCTCAACCCTCCCTGCTCTTCCCCGTCGCCTTGAACCCGGCCGGGATGATGTTCCGCGCGCCTGCGCCACCTCGTCGTCAGCGCCGCTTCGGTGGCGCGTCGACGCCGTCGCTCGACGTGCCGGGTGGAGCCACGCCAGCCCCGGCGATCTCGCGGAATTCCGACTGCCGCAGGACCTGCGCCGCGGTGATGGCCCGCGGGTCTGCTTGGACGCGCTCCAGCACTACGACCGCAACGTGCGGCGCCTCGTTCCGGAGCCGCACCGTCACGGAGCCGGGCCGGAACCCTTGACGGATCTGGAACCAGCCATCCGGGCGGTAGGTGAAGGTCGCGTCACCGACGGCGGCGTGGTCCGGCTCCAGCGGGCACATCCGATTGACCCGAAGAACCCGCACGCGAAACGCTTCCTCAGGCAACGTGAGGGAGAAGGTCCGCTCCGTCCCGGGCAGCATGTAGTGCTGTGCCCACACGTGCGGCGCGTTGGCCGGTCCTCCGATGCAATACACCTCGTCCTTCGCCGGTCGCAGCTGGGGGGTGACGGAGTATCGCAGTTCCACCCAGCGCTCCAGGTCGGTGTCGTACGCGATGCCGCAGGTGTCGCAATGGAGCCGGTCCGGAACGCCGGCCAGGCTGCCGGTCCGTACCGTCGGCACCCGGCAGTTCGGACACATCACCTCCCAGGTCTGCTGCAGCGCCCCCTGTCGCTCCGCACCGACGAGCAGCCGCAGCATCTCCGCCCGGTCCGCTCCCCACGCGTCCGCCAGCCCGTACGGCTGCATCCGCAGCACCTCGGCATCCGAGGCGGTCGCCACGTGCCGGACAAAACGCGCCATTAGGGGGGCGCCCACCGTCTCGCCCTGCAGCGCGCCAGACATCCGATCAAGCATGGAACGGTTCACGGGGCTCACCCGCGGCGGCGGTGGCAGACCGATGTCCAAGTTCGAGGTGCGGAGGGCGACGAATCGCTGGCAGTAGGCGAAGATGTCCCGGATCCCTTTCCGTGCCAGCATCCGCGCCATGGCCCAGCCCAGCGGCGTCCGCGGCGTGAATTCTGCGAATACCCGCAGGCGGCTCCGCTGGCCCTCGTCCGTCACCTCCACGCCACCGTAGAACGCGTTCAACGGTCCCGAGTCGAAGAGGCGCAAGACCGCGTATCGCTGGCCTCGGACCCACTCGAATGGGTATTCGCGCCAGGTCATACGCAGGAAATGCCAGAAGCGCGCCGTCGCCTCACGATAGAGAGCGTCTGCCGTGACCGTGAGTGGCCCAAACGCCACGTGCGGCAGGCCGATCGAGCGGTCCAGGTGGTCGGTGTTGGCCAGCAGGTCCCACAGGGACGCCGAGGCGAGGGGAAACGTCCGCTGCGCCTCTCGGACAATCGGCTGGTACCCCATGCTTGCCTCTTCGTGCCGGACGACCTCCGATGGCTCCGCCACGCGATTGCACCTCGCGGCGCCGCGATGCCTCCGAATCTAGCAAGTTTGCGAACCGCTGTCGAGCGAAGCCGCCGGACGGGCCGGAGACGCCGTCAGAGATTCATCATACGTATGCGCGGCATCTCTTCAAGCCGTGCGGGTCCCCGGTCGTCGGAGCCACGGACAACGAGTCGCCGGCGGAAGGCGTCCACTTCGCGCACGAGCTGGCCGCAGTCCAACCCCATCACGGAACCGCTCAGGCCCCCCAGCTTCTCCAGTCCTTTCGCCAATTGATTGACGGCACCGTGGTAGCTCCCCCGCCGGGCATGATACAAGCCGACACTGATCTGAATGATCCCTTGCACAAACCGCCTGACGGGTCCGCGCGGCAACGCCACCCACCGATGCTCCAGATGCTCGTGGGCCTCGAAGAACAGCCCGGCATTGAAACAGAAAGCGGCCTCGGTGACCGTTCTCGAGAGGGGCTCCATCGCGTCCAGCGTCGCCCGCCGCCCGTCCGCCTCGTGTAGGACCGTCAGATAGAGCCGAACCATCGCGGTCACCGGCGCGAGGCACGCGAGCAATACGGGTTCCGGGGCGACGCCGGCCGATTCGCCCGGCTGCCATTGCAGAATCCCGCCGAGGCTCCCCACCGCCTCCTGTAACGCGACCCGGCTTGCGCCAGATCGTGCCTTCAGGAGCGCAGCCACCGGCACGAGCCCGTTGTTCCAACCCGGTGCGAGCTCGCAATACAGCGACAGCCAGTCCAACGCGTCCCGCTGCGCGGGGTCCTCGAACGCCGCCAGGAACACGGCGGTCAGCCGATTCCGTAACATCCGATCCAACGGTGGCGGGTTCTCCACGGAAGACTCCATAGCCGCCGGGACGGCCCCGACGTGTGTAGCGCGAAACGCAACGCCCCGAGAATCGCGAGGATTCTCGGGGCGTTGGCCTCAACTCGAACATGGTCCCGAGCCGACGCCCGCCTCGATCGATGTCGACGGCGAACACACCCTCAACATCTCTCCTGTTCTGTGGGTCAGCGACCGCCCAACAGGAGGTGTGAGTTCCCACCGTCGAAACAGGCGTGCGAGGGGTGGCTAGGAGGATTGTTCCTTGTCGTGGAAAGCGCCGCACTTCTCGCAGATCTTCATCATGCGCGGGCGGGCCGTGACCACCTGGGCCCAGATCAGCTCGCCGCCGCACTGGCAGGTCCCGACCGACTTCCGCACAGCGCTCTGGCGAGCCACCTTTTGTACCTTGCTCTCAGCCATCTCTAGCCGCTCCCTTCTGCTGCGTCCCGCAGCGTCAGAGGGGCACCGCTGCCCCCATGATGTGATCCCGACTCCGCCAACAGGGTTCACCCGCTGTGGCAAAAAGACGGGTAAGGATAAGGCCTGACCGGTCTCGAGGCAAGCAGAAAACGCGCCGTCGGACCCCCAGGGTCCTCTTTGTCGGATTCCTCGACCCCTGCCCGGTTGACTCGTGCCTAATCGACTCGCCTGCCGTCGCCCAATTGCCCCCTCTGCTTCCCGCTGCCATCCGGCGCTGCGCGACCTTCACGTGCCGCGCGGGCGCTTTCTGCGTCTGTTTCTGATAGGCATTGAGCAGCACAATCTCCGCCGGGTGCCAGAGGACATAGAAGACCCGGTGCGGACCGATCCGGAGCTCCTACAGCTTGCCACCGAGCTGCCGCAAGGTGACCCCCCGGGCCTCCCGGCCACGCTCGGCGACCCCCGTCAAGGCGACGGCGATGATGGCTTGGTCGGTTCGCGACAGGCCCTCGATATAGGCCGCCACGCGCCGGTCCCCGCGGGCCGTGGTGTGATAGCTGTTCGTGTCGTGGGCGTAGGTGACGGGCTGGAGGCAAATGGCCTGCAAGGCTTGGCGACGGTGGACCGGGGCATACCCGTGTGATGGTGCCGCGCAGGGTCGCCTCACTCTCCGACATGTGACGTTTCACGGATCGGGACACGAAAAACAACAGCCGAGCCGAAGATCATCGGCGCGGCTGTTGTTACATTTCTGTAATGGGTTACACCGACTACTTACAGTACTTCTTGAACCGGTCGTTGACCCGTCCCCAGTGCAAACCGGCCAGGAAATTGTCGATGTACTTGGCGCGGGCCGGGCCGTCCTTGTGGTAGTAGGCGTGCTCGAACACGTCGCAGGCGACCAGCGGAACCCCGCCCCAGATGGCCCCGTAGTGGTGTTCGTCCACCAGGACGTTCAGGAGTCGCTGCGAGCCGAGTCGGTCGTAGACCAGCAAGCCCCAGCCGCTCAGCTTCGCCGACACCGTGGCGGCCTTGAAATCTGCCTTCCACGTGTCGAAGCTTCCGAAGTCGCGCTCGATGGTCGCGAGGACATCCGCGCCTTTCTTCGGGTCCCCGTCGCCGCCCAAGACCTCCCAATAGATGTCGTGGAGCAACGTGCCGGCATGGTTCCAGGTGAACCGGCGCTTGAGTTCACCGATCACGCTGTAGTTGCCGTTCGCCGCCGCGCGGTCCGCCGTCTCCAGCCCCTTCTCGATGTTGTTCAGGGCCGTCACGTACCCCTTGTGGTGCGTGTTGTAGTGCCAATCGGTCGTTTCAGAGCTGACCACATTCGCCAGCAGCTTCTTGGCCTCTTCGTCCGAATACGGACGAGCCTTCAGTTTCCACTCGTACGCCATGGTAATCCCCCCTCCCCCTGTGAACCGCGAGCAGCGCTCGCGCTAGGTTCGTGACGCCGGCATCTGTTGGGCCGGTCTGTACTGCTGCCCCATCCCGAGTCCTGTTCCGGGCTGGAGCAGCTCCGGGCGCTGCTTGGCCGCTTCCCGCAGCGGCAGCAGCAGCCGTTCCTTGCTGTACACGAAATCGTCCCGCCGATAGGATGCCAGTTCGTACTGCTTCCCCATGAAGATGGCGTCCTCCGGGCAGGCCTCTTCGCACATCCCGCAGAAGATGCACCGCAGCATGTGGATCTTGTACACCTTGGCGTACCGCTCGCCGTGGGAGACCCGCTGCGTCATCCGTGTTCTCCGCCGCCTCGATGTAGATCGCGTCCGCCGGGCAGGCGACGGCGCACAGCTCGCACCCCACGCAGCGCTCCAGCCCATCCTCATCCTTGATCAGGATGTGCCGGCCGCGATACCGCGGCGCTAGCGGTAGCCGCTGCTCCGGGTACCCGACTGTCTCCGTCTTTCGAAACATGTGCTTCAGGGTTGTCGCCAACCCCTTGGCCAGCTCGCTGAACATGGGGACTCCCTCGCAGGCCGCTGAAAAAGGCCCATCTGCTGCGTTGGCTTGCTCGGGCACTCGCTGCGGCGTACCTGGAGTACGCCTTGACCCACCTTCGGTGGGTGCCCCGCCCTTTGCGCGCCGCCTTGCATCTGGACCTTTTTGAGCAACCTGGGCGAAAACCGGTTCTTCAGCATCCGACTAGCCGAGCTTCTTGACGGCCGCCTTCACCTCGGCGTAGTCCGGCTCGACCTTGGGCTCCGGGGCGACCCACCGGTACCGAATGGTCCCGGACTTGTCGATGACGAACACGGACCGCTTCGCCACCGTGAAGCCCTTGACGCCCGCCAGGTCGTTGAACACCACGTCGTACTTGGCGATGGCATCCCGGTTGAGATCCGACAGGAGCGGGAAATTCAGGCCGTTCTTTCCGGCGAATTCCTTGTTGGCGAACGGCGAGTCCACGCTGACCCCCACCACCGCGGTGCTGGCGCTCGCAAAATCGTTCAAGGCGTCCCGAAAGGTGCACAATTCCTTCTCGCATACGCCGGTGAACGCCGCCGGGTAGAACGCCAGGACGACGTTCTTGTTCGCAAAATCCTTCAGACCGACCGCCTTCAGGTCCGTGCCGACCAGTGTGAACTCCGGTGCCTTCTGTCCTACTTCCGCTGCCATGGTCTGCTCCTTTTCTGAACGTTGGACGTTCGCTATTCGAGGGTGTGTGCGCAGCGTGTCACGCGCCGTGGCTGCTCACGGGCTGGTGCGCGTTCTCGCTTTCTCCTGCTCGGGGTGGGCGCCCGGTGCCCTCCCCGGCATCCCGTGGAGGGCCCAGTCCAGCAATTCGACGGGATGGATGGCACGCGTTCGAGCGCCCGCCTCCTGCAAGCCGAGCTGGATCTGCAGGAGGCAGCCAATGTTGCCGGCCGCGACGAAATCGGTGTCGGCCTGCCGAATACGGTCCACTTTCCGCGCCAGGAGTCGGTTCGCCATCTCGGGCTGAAGCATGTTGTACGTGCCGGCGCTGCCGCAACAGAGATCCGACTCGGTCAGCTCGACGAGGCGCAACCCAGGGATCTGCATCAGGACGGTCCGCGGTTCGCTGCGGATCCGCTGCGCGTGCGCGAGATGGCAGGCCTCGTGGTAGGTCACCGACACCGGCACGGTGCGCAGCTCTCCATTCCAGGGGACGTCGGCCAGGACCTGGGTGACATCGCGGACCTGCGCGCTGAACCGTACGGCGCGCTCCCGCCAGGCCGAATCGTCGCGCAGCAGGTGCCCGTACTGCTTCATGGCCGCGCCGCACCCGGCGGCGTTGGCGACCACCATGTCCACCTGCGCCCCTTCGAACGTCTCGATAACTGCGCGGGCCATGCTCCGCGCTTCGCCCAGATCGCCGGCGTGCGCGTGGAGCGCGCCGCAGCACCCCTGGGTCGGGGGTGTCACCACGTCAAAGCCGGCCGCGGCCAGCACCCGCACCGTCGCCCGGTTGAGTCCCGGCAGGAGATACCGTTGCGCGCACCCGGTCAGGAATCCGACCCGGCCGCGCCGGGGGCGCGCGGCCAGCGTGACCTCGGGAAGCGGTCGGCGCTCCCGCGGGGACGGTACCGTCGGCAGGAGCGCCTCCATCTGGGCCAGCCGTCCCGACAGCGCACGCAGCAGCCCGGAGGCGCGAACCGCCCGGGAGACTCCGAACCGCTGGTACAGGTACAGGGCGTGGAGCGCCCACCGCAACCGATGCGGATAGGGAAACAGGTGCTCCAGGAGCCAACGCATCAGGCGATCCGCCGGCGCACGCTCGTACTGTGCCTCGATGGCTTCGCGCGCCTCCTCCAAGGCATGCCCGTAGACCACACCGGACGGACACGCCACCTCGCACGCCAGACACCCCAGGCACTGATCGAGGTGCTTGACCAGTTCCGGGCTGAAGCCGCCGCGCCCGTCGCCCAGGGCTCGCACCATGGCGATCCGCCCCCGAGGCGAGGACATCTCGATTCCCGTGCTCAGATACGTCGGGCAGCTGGCGAGGCACAGGCCGCAGTGCACGCAGTCCTGAATCGGCGGCCACCCGGGCCAACTCTGTGGGAGGGATGGCCGCGGGCTCTCACTCGCCTCGGAGGGTGTCACCGGCGTCTCTGTCCTCAAGCCTCGCCCCCAATTACAGACCGTCTATGAAACGCCCAGGGTTCAACACGCCTCGCGGGTCGAATGCCGCCTTGAGTTGTCGCATCAGGGCCGCGTCGCCCGGCGTGGGACCCCACATGGTGACCGCCCCCCGGATCGGCGCGGGAGCGGCCGTCACGACCAGGAACCCACCCACCCCGCTCACCGCCTCCCGCGCCTCCCGCAATCGGACGACGAGATCGTCCGGTCTGGCGGCGCAGATCTCGCCCCGGAGTACCCCATGGGCGACCGTGGCCGCCATGGCCATGCCGGTCGGGGGTATGCCGGCGGCGAGCGCCTGCATGGTCTTGGCGCAATCGGATGGCAGCACGCTCGCGCGCCAGGCTATCCGGAACGCCGTCCCATGCATGGTGAATCCCCAGGGAAAATCCTGGAGCATCCGCCACACCGCGGGGCCATTCTCGACGGCGACAATCCGGAACCCCGCGCGCCGTGCCAGTCCGTCAAGCGCCGCCGCTTGGTCCTCGACCGCGTCCTGAACCCCGGCGAAGCTGATCATCAGCGCTGGGCCGGGTTCCGGCGAGCCACAGATCGCCCTGCCGTCCCCGACGATGACTTCCAGGCGATTGGGCGCCAGATGCGAGCCGAGCAGACGTGTGGCAAGGGTCTGGCATTCCTCGACGGGCGCACCGACCAGCCACCAGCCCCGCTCGAGAGCCGGCCGCGGCTGTACCCGAAGGGTGGCCTCGAGGACCATCCCCAGCGTCCCGTGGGCCCCCACGTGCAGCTTGGTCACGTCGTAGGCCGTGGCATTCTTCACGACGCGGGCGCCCGCCTTGGTGATCGTACCGTCCGCATGCGCCACGCGCATCCCCAGCACCAGGTCGCGGACCGTCCCGTACCGGCAGCGCAACGGACCGTTGAGGTTCGCGGCCACCACCCCGCCGATCGTGGCGCGATCGGGAAGCGGCGGGTCCAGGGGGAAGAACTGATCGGCCTCCGCGAGGACCCGCTGCAGGTCGGCGACCGTGACTCCCGCGTGGACCGTGACGGTCATATCCGCCGGTTCGTACGCGCGAATCTGATTCATCCGCCGGAGATCCAGCGCCAGGTCGTAGCGCGTGGGGAGGTGGCCTACCGACTGGTGGGCGCCCCCGCCCCAGGGCACGACCGCCAACCCATGCTCGGACGCCAGGGCCAGCGCGCGGGATGCCTCGTCCTCGTCGCACGGCACGACCGCCGCCCAGGGTTCGACCCCGTCCAACGAATAGGCTGCAGTCGCCGCCGCTTCGCGCAGCCCGTCGGGCCCGACGCATTCCCGCAAGGCGGGGAGGAGGTGCGTCATCAGGGCGGCGTCCGTCATGGAGTCCGCTCCTCGTGTGGCTGGTCGGGGAAGATCTTGCCCGGGTTACAGCGGCCGGCCGGGTCGAACACCCGCTGCACGCGCCGCATGGCCGCCAGATCGTCGTCGCTGTACATCAGGCGAAGATATTCCCGCTTCTCGACGCCGATTCCGTGCTCCCCGCTCACCGTGCCGCCGGCGCGAATGCAGCACCGCATGATCTCGTCGCCCGCCGCCATCGCCCGCTCGAACTGACCGGGCACGCGGTCGTCGTAGCACAGCAACGGATGAATGTTTCCGTCGCCCGCGTGAAACACGTTGGGCACCCGTACCCCGTGCTGCACCCCGATGGCCGCGATCTCCCGCAAGACCGCCGCCAGCTTGGTCCGCGGGACCACCGCGTCCTGGTGGTAGTAGTTCCGCGTCATCCGCCCGAACGCCCCCGCTGCGGATTTCCGCCCTTTCCACAGGAGCGTCCGCTCCTCTTCGCTCCGCGCCACCTTGGCGTCGAGACACCCGTGCGCTCGGCAGGCCTGTTCCACTTCCCCAGCTTCGGTAGCGACCTCTGCCGAGAGGCCCTCCAGTTCGATCAACAGGACCGCCCCCGCATCCAGCGGATACCCGGCGTGGGCATACGCCTCCACCGCCTGCGTGGTTTCCTGGTCGATCATCTCCAGCGCGACCGGGATGATCCCGCGGGCGATGATCGCCGAGACCGCGGTGCTGGCCTCCTCGATGCTCCGGAACACGGCCAGGATCGTCTTGACGGCCTGCGGCACGGGGAGCAATCGGACGATCACCTCGGTGCAGATGCCCAGGGTCCCCTCCGACCCCACGAACACGCCGAGCAGATCGTATCCCGGTTGGTCGGCCAACCGACCGCCGAGACGGATGACCTCGCCGCTGGGCAGGACGACCGTGGCCCCGAGCACATGATTCTTCGTCGCGCCGTATTTCAGGCAGTGCGGGCCGCCGGCGTTCTCCGCGACATTCCCGCCGATGGTGGACGCCTGCTGACTCGCCGGGTCGGGGGCGAAGAAGAACCCGTGGGAGGCGACGGCGCGGCTGATGGCCAAATTGACGCACCCGGCCTCGACCGTCGCGGTCCGGTTGGCCGGGTCGATGTCCAAGACGCGATTCATGCGGGTGAGGACGACCAGCACGCCGCCCCGGGTCGCGATCGCTCCGCCCGAGAGTCCGGTTCCGGCTCCCCGCGGGACGATGGGGACACCCGCGGTCGCGCACAGTCGAGCCACCGCGGCCACCTGATCCGTGCTGGTCGGCAACACGACCAGATCGGGCACGGCGCGGTGGTCCGTCGTCAGCGCATCGCACTCGTACACGCGAAGCTCATCGGGAGCGGAGACCACGCCATCGGCGCCCACGATGTCACGGCAGGCAGAGAGAAGACGGCGACGCGTCTCGGAGGTCATGCGGCCAGCAGTCACTGGGGATCCGTCAGGTTACCAGCGTCGGTGGAGGGGGAATGCCCCCATCCCACCACGGGTGTCTGTGGTCGATGCGACGCGAATCGTGGTCACTCCACGACCCAGGTCTCGCCCCGCTTGAAGAGGGCGTCGATGTCCCCGTCCCCCTGCTTCTGCCGGGCGGCGTCCACCTGCCGGGCCATGGCCTCCTCGTAGACGGGACGGGGCATGGCGTGGAAGACGCCGATGGGGGTCGGATTCGAGAGGTGCGCCAGCATGTAGGCCAGCGACCGATTGCGTTCGTCGTGTACCAAGACGTCGGTCTCCGAGGTGCCGTTTCCCAGGGTGACCACCTCGAGCGAGCCACCGGCGCCGAGCCGGAGGCCCTTGTCCCGATTTTTGCCGAAGATCAGCGGCTTGCCGTGCTCCAGCAGCAGCACCGTATCGGCCTTGGTCGCCTTGTCCGTCACGGTCTCCCAGGCGCCGTCGTTGAAGATGTTGCAGTTCTGCAGGATCTCGATGAAGGCGCCGCCCGGGTGTTCGTAGGCGCGCCGCAAGATGTCTTGCAGCGATTTCGCCTCGACGTCGACCGTCCGCGCGACGAAGCTGGCGTCCACCCCCATGGCGACCGCGATCGGGTTGAAGGGGTAATCCACCGACCCGAACGGGGTGGACTTGGTCACCTTGCCGATCTCGGAGGTCGGGGAGTACTGGCCCTTGGTCAACCCGTAGATCCGGTTGTTGAACAGGAGGATCTTCAGGCCCACATTCCGGCGGAGGGCGTGAATCAGGTGATTGCCCCCGATGCTCAGTCCGTCCCCGTCGCCGGTCACCACCCACACCGACAGCTCCGGCCGCGCAATCTTCAGCCCGCTGGCGATGGCCGGCGCCCGGCCATGAATGCTGTGGAAGCCGTACGTGTTCATGTAATACGGGAACCGACTGGAACAGCCGATCCCGGAGACGAAAACGAATTTTTCGCGGGGAAGACCCAGTTCGGGCATCACGCGCTGCACCTGCGCCAGGATCGAGTAGTCCCCGCACCCCGGACACCACCGGACGTCCTGGTCGGAGATGAAATCTTTGCGGGTCAGCTTGGGTGTCGCCGTGGCGGTGGACGCGTCGCTCATCCTACCCCTCCAGTACCCGCCGAATCGCGTCGGCGATCTCCGTGACCTTGAACGGCTGCCCCTGGATCTTGTTCAATCCCACGGCATCCACCAGATACGTGGCGCGCAGAATCATCCGGAGCTGCCCCGTGTTCATCTCGGGGACCAGGATCTTCTTGAAGCCAGCCAGGACCGTCCCGAGATCGGCGGGCAGCGGGTTCAGGTACCTTAAATGGACGTGCGACACCCGCGTTCCATGATTCCGCAGCTCCTCGACCGCGGCAGCAATCGCCCCGAAGGTGCTGCCCCAGCCGACAACCACGAGGTCACCGGTGGGTTCGCCTCGGACGAGGGTTGGCGGGATGTCCTGCTGGACCGCCTCCACCTTGCGGGCTCGGGCCAGCGTCATGCGTTCATGGTTGAGGGGGTCGTAGCTGATATTCCCCGTCACCTCCGCCTTCTCGATCCCGCCGATGCGATGCTCCAAGCCGGGCGTCCCGGGTTTTACCCAGGGCCGCGCCAAGGTCTTCGGGTCCCGGAGATACGGAAAGAACCCGTTCGGATCGGTCCGGAACACCACGGGGATGGGCGCCAGGTCTTCGAAGTGGGGTATGTTCCACGGCTCGGAACCGTTCGCCAGGTATCCGTCGGTGAGCAGAATCACCGGGGTCATGTACTTGACGGCGATCCGGGTCGCCTCGTAGGCCGCCGAAAAACAGTCGGCGGGCGTGGCGGCCGCGATCACGGGCAAGGGCGAGTCGCTGTTCCGGCCGAAGATGGCTTGCAGGAGATCGGCCTGCTCCGTCTTGGTGGGGAGGCCCGTGCTGGGGCCGCCCCGCTGCACGTTGCAGATCACCAGGGGCAATTCGACCATCACCGCCAAGTTGATCGCCTCCTGTTTCAGCGCGATTCCGGGGCCGCTGCTGGTCGTGACGCCGATGACCCCGCCGAACGAGGCGCCCAGCGCCGAGCAGACACCTGCGATCTCGTCCTCGGCCTGAAACGTCAGGACCCCGAACTGCTTGTAATACGACAACTCGTGCAGGATGTCGCTGGCCGGCGTGATCGGATAACTCCCGAGGAACAGCGTCAAGCCGGCCTTCTTCGCCGCCGCCACCAGTCCGAGAGCGACAGCGGAATTCCCGGTGATGTTCCGATATGTCCCCGGGGCGATCCGGGCGGGTTTCACTTCATATTGCACCGCAAACAACTCGGTCGTTTCGCCGTAGTGGTACCCCGCCTTGAGGACGCGCGTATTGGCCTCGACAAGCTCGGGGGTCTTCTTGAACTTGTCCTGAATCCATTTGATGGTCGGCTCGATCGGTCGGCTGTACAGCCAAGAGCACAGGCCGAGGGCGAAGAAGTTCTTGCAGCGGGTGGCGACCTTGTTCGACAGCTTGAGATCCTCCAGCGTCCGCAAGGTCATGCCCGTCATGTCCGCCGTCACGACCTGATACTTGTCCAGGGAGCCGTTTTCCAGGGGGTTCCCGGTGTATCCGGCTTTCTTGAGGTTGCCCTCGTCGAACCCGTCGCGATCCGCCAGGAGCAGCCCGCCGGCTTTCAGGTCGGCGATGTTCACCTTGAGGGCGGCGGGATTCATGACCACCAGAACGTCAGGATTGTCGCCCGGCGTGTAGATGTCGAGGCTGCTGAAATTGAGCTGGAACCCGCTGACGCCGGCCAACGTCCCCGCCGGCGCTCGGATCTCCGCCGGATAGTCGGGGAGGGTGCCGATGTCGTTTCCGGCCAGCGCGGATTCCGTGGTGAACTGCATGCCGGTGAGTTGCATGCCGTCCCCGGAGTCGCCGGCAAAACGGATGACCACACTCTCCCGCTGCTCCTTGCGCTTCGCCGTTGCCGCCCCGTCCACCTGCGTCTCCAGAGTCATTGGCGTCTCATGCTCCTCTGCGTCAGGCGGTTGCCACCGCCAACCTCCCCTAGGAATTATTTAGTTCCCACGGAAAGCTCATCAGATCCTTCCTGGAATTCCGTTCTCCCTTGATCTTCTCCTGCAGGAGCATGATCCCGTGGATCAGTTGCTCGGGCCGCGGCGGGCATCCAGGCACGTACACATCAACCGGAACGACCTGGTCGACACCCTGCACGATGGTATAGGTGTTGAACACGCCGCCGCACGATGCGCACGCCCCCATCGCGATGACCCACTTGGGGTCCGGCATCTGGTCGTAAATCTTTCGCAGCACGGGGGCCATCTTCCGGCTCACACGGCCCGCCACGATCATGAGATCGGCCTGCCGTGGCGACGCCCGGAAGACCTCGGCCCCAAATCGGGCCAGATCGAACCGGGACGCACCCGTTGCCATCATCTCGATTGCGCAGCACGCCAGACCAAAGGTGGCCGGCCAGATCGAGGAACGGCGCGCCCAGTTGACCATCGTGTCGAGGGAGGTCAAGAGGATCCCCCGCTCGACCTCTTCCTGCACGGCGCGCTCGACGATCGCCTCTCCGCTGAGGGGGCTCGTCGTCGACATGGGCACTGTCATGGCTGCCCTTTCCCTTATGCCGTGAAGCTCGACCCGCACCCGCACCCGCCCTTCGCGTTGGGGTTCTTCATCGTGAAACCCGCCCCGTTCAGGCCATCCACGTAGTCGATCTCGGTGCCGACGAGGTACAGAAACGACTTCGGGTCCACGACGACCTTCACGCCATCCGACTCGAAGACCTGATCGCCCGCCTGCGGAGTGTCGAATACCAGCTGGTATTGAAACCCGGAGCATCCGCCGCCCACCACGCGAACGCGCAGCCCGGTCTCCTCGGAGGCGGCCTGCGCTGTCTTGATATCCTTGATCTTGGTAGCTGCTTGTGTCGTGACCGTGATCATGAACTTATCCCTCCTATGACGTTTCTGGTGCCAAGAATGCCCCACCCTCGCGTGAGGCTCGCGCCGAACTCTGGGGCGGCGCGCCTTCTGTTGTGTGGCTCGTGTCCGCGGTGCGCCCCGCCGCCTCGATGACCGCTTGCATGTGCAACGGAACCGTCACGCGACCGGCCAGCGCGGGACATGCCGGGCAGATGCTCGGTCCCGGTTCGTGCGGGCATTGTGCGCACGTCCTCAGAATCTCCATCGTCTCTCGGATGGAGTCCTGCATCGCCTGGTACTGTGCGATCCTTTGCCCCATCACCTGAAGATGATCCTGCAATACGTTGCGCAGGGCCGGGGCGATCTCGGCGCCGGTTCGTCCGCGCTGCCGTTCGTCGAAGAACGCTTTCACCTGTGCCAGCGGCATGTCTAGACCCTGCAGGCTTCGGATCAGATGGAGCTTGCGAAGTTCTTCCTCCTCGTATAACCGGAACCCGCCCTTGGTCCGCCCGATGGGCTCGATAAGCCCTCGCTCCTCATAGTAGCGGATGGTGCGCATGGTTGTTCCGGCACGGCGCGCAAGGTCGCCTATGGTCATTACCCCCTTGTCACGCTGCGTGCCGTTCTGATAGCCCATTGTTTACCGTATATGTCCTGATTCAATCTGAGCAGAGTATACCCAGGCTTCACGTACACGTCAATGTGTTTCTCTCGGAAAAATATCGCCTTAACTGACCGGAGTTGTTGACCATAACGGCTCTGACCTTTGGCGAGCCAGATCGCCTCACCATGAGTGGACCGATCGGTCAACAAGACGGAACCACACTCCCGGCCCGTCAAGAAAGCTACTTCAGGACGCCGGCCGCGGCCAGATCCGCGATCTCATCTCCCAGGGCCCGAAGCCGGCGGTAGCAGGCGGAAATCTCGGTGTGCGGAAGGACGGGTAGGGTTCGGTCCATCGCGTTCAGCCGATCTCCCAACTCTCTCGCCTCCCGGAGGATCTCCAGCAGGCGCCTCACCGGCCCCTCGTTTGGAATCTGTTGGAAGAATCCCGTGATGGCATCTTCATCCATCCGATCCAGATCTTCCAGGAACCGCCGCCGCTCCTCCGCGGCCGTCCCGGCGGGCAAGAGCTGGGCATACACCTTGAGACGGGACGTTCGATAGCGAAGATCGGACATCTAGACCTCCAGCTCTTTTGGATAGGCCGTCAGGTTGACGCATCCGTTCTCGGTGACCACCACCACGTCTTCGAGCCGTACCCCACCCACGCCGGTATAGTAAAGCCCGGGTTCCACCGTCACGACGTTCCCCGTGCGCAGCGTCGTCGGCACCTTCGAGATCCGTGGGAGTTCGTGCACGTCCAAACCCAGCCCGTGGCCTGTCCCGTGGAAGAAGCCCTCCATGCGCCCGCCCACTTCGCCGGTCCGAAAACCATGCCGTTCTATCGCCGCGTGCACCTCCCGATGGATCGCGTCGCCTTCGGCGCCGTCTCGGATGAGACGGAATGCGCACGCCTGGCCATCCGCCACGGCGCGATACATCCTCCGCACCGTCTCGGGGGCCGGCCCCTTGACCACCGTCCGCGTGATATCGGCGAAATACCGGCTCTCCTCATCCCGTGGGAACACGTCCAGGATGATCGTCTGCCCCGCCCGAAGGGGTCCGCTCCCCTGATTGTGGGGATCGCACGCGGCCTCCCCGCATGCCACAATGGTGTGTTGGCCGATCAGGCCGTCCTCCAGAAGCTGCGCTCCGATCAGATGCCTCACCCGCTCGGACGTCAGGACAGCACCCTTCCAGCGAAGCACCCCATTCTCGATGTCCGCCTCACGAATAGCATCGATCGCCGTATTCAGCGCCGCCTCTGTCCGTCGCATGGCCCGGGTGATCGCCTCGACCTCCGCGGGCAGCTTGACGAGGCGTTCCTCGAAGAACGGTTCCCGCCGAACTTGCACCTCGATGGCTCGTTCGCGCAACCCGTCGCCGAATTCGATGGGAAAACTGCCAGGAACCACAACCTGGTTGATGCCCCGCTCTGCCAGGAACGCGCAGAGCGAATCCAGCATGCCCGGACGGGCGACCCCCGCGGCCTTGGCGCGCTCCTCGTATGTCCGGATCGGCAGCACCGTGTCCACCTGGGCCTGCCCCCGCGCCCGATCCACCTCCAGATCGGACATCAAGAGAATCTTCTCCTGGGGGGTCCAGACGAACACGAAGGCGTCGGGCGCCAAGAAGTGCGTCGCATAAAACAGGTTTGCATCGGTTTCGCTGGCGCCGATGATGAGTCGCGTTTCACGCATCGCCGGTTTTCCTGTTGGTGACTGCCGCCGGTCTCACGCCTGGTGCATCGTCATCGGCTCCAGCACGGCTTTCCCGGCCCGGAAACGCTCGATCCCGAGGGCCCCGATATCGATGCTGGTCCGTTCCGCGAGGATCAGTTCCGCCATCAGCTTCCCGGCGATCGGGCCGTGCTGGAAGCCGTGGCCGCTGTGGCCGCCGGCGACGTAGAAGCCTCGAAGTTCCGGGACCGGACCGAGGATGGCGTTGTTGTCCGGCGAGATCTCGTACAGGCCCGCCCATCCTCGGTGAATCTCCGCCTCCGCCAGAATGGGGAGGCGCACCACGGCTTGCTCCACGCTCTCCGCCAAGTGTTCCCAGTCCACGTTCGTGTTGAAGGTGCTCTCCTCGTCTTTCGGACCCGAGAAGAGACAGCCGCCCAGCTCGCCCCGGAAGTACCAGTTCCGATGGTAGTCGATGGTCAAGGGCGGCTCCTCGGCGAACGCCGGAATCGGATGCGTGGTGAAGAGCTGTCGCCGGAACGGTTTGATCGGCACCTCCACGCCCGCCATCTCCCCGATCCGCCCGGCGAACGCCCCCGCGGCATTCACGATCACCGGGGCGTGCATGGGGCCCTCGCGCGTCTCCACCCCGGTCACCCGGTCGCCCGCGCGCAGGACTCCGGTCACCGCCCGCTGCTCGTGAAAGCGCACGCCGCGCCGCCGCGCCGCGGCGGCATAGCCCATGGTCACCTCATACGGCGCCGCGTACCCGTCGGTGGGGCAGTAGCTTCCGCCTTGAATCCCGTCGAGGTGGAGGAAGGGTACCAGCCGTCGAATGTCGTCAAGACCGACGATCCGGGCCGGCACGCCGCAACGCTGCTGCAGCGCCACGTTGCGCTGAAAGAGCGTCAACTCTTCCAGCGTAGATGCCAGAAAGAGATATCCGACCCGCCGGAAACCCGGATCGATGCCCAGTTCCTCGGGCATGCGATCGAACATGTGGATACTTTCCAGGGAGAGCTCGACGTTCAGCGCCGTCGCAAATTGCTGCCGGATGCCCCCGGCGGATTTCCCCGTCGAGCCGGAGCAGATCAAGTCCTGGTCCACCACCACGACTCGGGACGCACCCTGCAGCGCGAGATGATAGGCGAGGCTGCACCCGACGATGCCCGCACCGATGATCAGAATGTCGGCCGTCTCGGCCATGGTCGCCCTGTCCCTGCTCGGTCCCGGATAGCGAGAGGCCCGCGCAACCACCGCCGTTCCGGCGAAAGCAAGCGCGGGCCCCGATTGCATGGGAGAAGCCGTCGGCGTCGATTTTGACTACTCTATCCCCCCGAAAAGAGTTGTGTCAAGTCTTAGGAGCCGTTACGAAATAACTGTCCATTTTTTGTAATTGCGTTACGGCTCCTTATGCCGTTTCCGGAATTTCTCCGGTCAAACTATTCTTTGACAACGGCCTACCGTCCGCGAACCCCCGGGGCAAGACGGGGTGAATCCGGCGCCCGCGCTACGGAAGCGTCGTCGACCCCATGAGATACGCGTCCATGCCCCGGGCCGCTTGCCGCCCTTCGGCGATCGCCCAGACGACCAACGATTGGCCGCGCGCCGTGTCACCCGCGGCGAAGATGCCCGGGATGTCGGTCATCTTATTGGCGTCCGCCGCCACCGTCCCGCGTTCCGTGATCGCGACGCCGAGTTGCGCGAGCATCGCGTTCCGCTCCGGCCCCAAGAACCCCATGGCCAAGAAGACCAGGTCAACGTCCATCTCGAACTCGGTCCCCGGCAACTCTCGCATCGTCGGCCGACCGTTCGGTCCTGGGGTGAATTCCACCCGGACCCCGTGCAGACGCTTCACCCGGCCTTCATCGCCCGAGAAATGGCGTGTCGAGATGCAGTAGTCTCGCTCACCCCCTTCCTCGTGCGCCGTGGACACTCGAAAGATATTCGGCCATAGCGGCCACGGGTTGTCCGGGGTCCGCGACGCGGGCGGCCGCGGCAGCAGCTCGAACTGCGTGACCGAAGCGGCGCCCTGGCGATGGGCCGTTCCGAGGCAGTCCGCTCCGGTATCCCCACCCCCGATGATCACCACCCGTTTACCCGTCGCCGAGATGAGGGTGGCTTCGGGTACCGTATCGCCCGCGCAGCGTCGGTTTCCCTGCGGGAGGTATTCCATGGCGAAATGGATCCCGTCGAGATCCCTCCCGGGCACCTTGAGATCACGTGGAAGGGTCGCCCCGGCGGCGAGGAGAATGGCGTCGAACTTTGACCGGAGCTCCTCCACTGAGATGTTCACGCCGACCTCGGCGTTGGGGCGGAAAACGACCCCCTCCGCCGTCATGAGCTTCAAGCGCCGATCCAGGATGCCCTTCTCTAATTTGAACTCCGGGATACCGTAGCGCAAGAGCCCGCCGATGCGGTCCGCCCGCTCGAAGACGGTTACGCGGTGGCCGGCGCGGTTCAGTTGGTCCGCGGCGGCCAGACCGCAAGGCCCCGAACCGACGACGGCAACCGACTTGCCGGTGCGGACCAGGGGTGGCTCCGGTTTGACCCAGCCGTGCCGAAAGGCATGCTCGATGATCTCCAGCTCGATCTGCTTGATCGTCACCGGGTCGGAATTGATCGCGAGGACGCAGGATCCTTCGCACGGCGCCGGGCAAAGCCGTCCGGTGAACTCCGGGAAATTGTTGGTGGCGAGCAGGCGGTCCAGCGCCTCGCGCCAGCGGTTCTTATAGACCAAGTCGTTCCAGTCGGGGATGATATTCCCGAGAGGGCAACCCTTGTGACAGAAGGGGATCCCGCAGTTCATGCAGCGCGCGCCCTGCGCCCGTACCTTCTCCTCGGGGAGTTCGCGGTTGATCTCCCGCCAGTCCGTGACCCGCTCTGCCACCGGCCGTCGCTCGGGCAGTTCGCGCCCGATCTCCAGGAAACCCGTCGGCTTACCCATTTTGCACCCCCAGCAGCTCATTCCAGGTCGGCTCGCGCCCCTCGCTCTTGGCCTTCGCCTGGGCGCCGAGGACGCGTCGGTAATCCCGCGGCATGATCTTGACGAACTTCGCCCGAAGAGCGTCCCACGCAGCCAGCACCTTGGCCGCGCGATTACTCTGAGTGTGCTCCGAATGCTTGCGGATGAGCGCGAGAACCAGCGCGATATCCTCCGCGTCCTCCAGTGGCTCGAGGTCCACCAGTTCCCGGTTGCACCGCCGCGCGAAGTCTCCCGCCTCGTCCAGGACGTACGCGATCCCGCCGCTCATGCCGGCCGCGAAGTTCCGACCTGTCGCGCCCAGGATCACAACACGCCCGCCGGTCATGTATTCGCAGCCGTGATCCCCCACGCCCTCGACCACCGCGTGCGCGCCACTGTTCCGAACACAGAACCGCTCCCCTGCCACGCCTCGGAGGAAGGCCTCACCCGAGGTGGCACCATAGAGGGCAACATTCCCGACCAGGATGTTCTCCTCGGCCAGGAAGGGCGAAACCGACGGCGGGAACACGATCAGGCGGCCGCCCGACAACCCCTTGCCGAAATAGTCGTTGGCGTCCCCTTCCAGGACCATGGTGATACCACAGGGAACGAACGCCCCGAAACTCTGGCCGGCGGACCCAGTGAACCGAATGCGGATCGTGTCATCCGGAAGCCCGCTGCCGCCGTACCGCTTCGTGAGGTGATACCCGAGGATTGTCCCGACGGTCCGGTTGACGTTCTTGATGGGCAACTCCAGAGCCACTGGCGTCCCGTGCTCCAGCGCCGCTGCGCAGCGACCGACCAACACATGGTCCAGAGCCTTGTCCAGGCCGTGTTCCTGGGGCACCACCCGACGCACGGCGACGTCGGGTCCGACCTCGGGCCGCGCCAGGATCTTGGAGAAATCGAGCCCCTTGGCTTTCCAGTGCTCGACGGCCTTCCGCGTCTCGAGGCGATCCGAGCGGCCGATCATCTCGTTCACCGTGCGGAACCCGAGCTGCGCCATATACTCGCGCACCTCTTGCGCAATGAAGCGGAAGAAGCGCTCGACGTACTCCGGCTTCCCTGTGAACCGCTTGCGAAGCTCGGGATCCTGGGTGGCCACGCCCACCGGGCAGGTGTTGAGGTGACACACGCGCATCATGACGCAGCCCATGACGACCAGCGGGGCCGTGGCGAATCCAAACTCCTCGGCGCCCAGGAGTGCCGCGATCACCACGTCGCGCCCGGTCTTGAGCTGTCCGTCGGTCTGGACGATGATCCGATCCCGCAGCCTGTTCAGAACCAGGACCTGCTGCGTTTCAGCCAAACCCAGCTCCCACGGGACCCCGGAATGCTTGATGGCGGTGAGCGGCGACGCGCCCGTGCCCCCGTCGTGCCCGCTGATCAGGACGACGTCCGCGTGGGCCTTGCTGACCCCGGCAGCCACCGTCCCCACCCCGATCTCGGAAACGAGCTTCACGCTCACCCGCGCCTCCGGGTTGGCGTTCTTCAGGTCGTAGATGAGCTGCGCCAGATCCTCGATCGAGTAAATGTCGTGGTGCGGCGGCGGCGAGATGAGCTGGACCCCCGGCATGGAATGCCGCACCTTGGCGATCCACGGATAGACCTTGTGGCCGGGGAGTTGCCCGCCCTCGCCAGGTTTCGCCCCCTGCGCCATCTTGATCTGAAGTTCCTCGGCGTTGACCAGATACTCGCTGGTGACACCGAAGCGGCCTGACGCCACCTGTTTCACGGCGCTCCGCCGCCAGTCTCCGTTCGGATCACGGACAAAGCGCGCGGAATCCTCCCCGCCTTCGCCCGTATTGCTCCGGCCGCCTAGCCGGTTCATCGCGATGGCCAGCGTCTCGTGCGCCTCCTGGCTGATGGATCCGTAGGACATCGCGCCGGTCGCGAAACGCTTGACGATGCTCTCGACGGGCTCGACCTCTTCGAGCGGGATCGGGGTCGCGGCCGGCGCAAACTCCAGCAGCCCGCGCAGCGTGTAGAGCCGGCGGCTCTGATCGTTCACCAGTTGACTGTACTCCTTGAAGACCCCGTATTGGCCGGATCGGCAGGCGTGCTGCAGCTTGAACACCGTGTCGGGGTTGAAGAGGTGATTCTCCCCGTCCTGCCGCCACTGGTATTCCCCGCCCCACTCCAGGTCGGGTTTGCGGATCAGCCGATCCGGGAACGCCCGCCGGTGGCGCCGGAGGACCTCTTCGGCGATGACCTCGAGTCCGACGCCGCCAACCCGGGACGCCGTCCAGGTAAAGTACTCGTTGACGAATTCCTCGTTGAGGCCCACCGCTTCGAAGATCTGCGCGCCACAATAGCTCTGGATGGTCGAGATTCCCATCTTCGACATGACCTTGAGGAGCCCTTTGTTGAGGCCCTTGACGTAGTTCTTCACCGCCTTCTCGTGGGTCAGGTCGTCGGGCAATCCGCCCTGCGCGAGCATGTCATCCAGGGTCTCGAAGGCGAGGTAGGGGTTGATGGCACCGGCGCCGTATCCCATCAGGAGCGCGCAGTGGTGCACCTCGCGCGCCTCGCCGGTCTCGATGACCAGCCCCACCGTGGTCCGCATCCCCTTGCGGATCAGGTAGTGATGGACCCCTGCCGTCGCCAGCAGCGCGGGGATCGGGGCGTGTTCGAGATCGACGCCACGATCAGAGAGGACCACGATGCTGTAGCCGCGCTCGATCGCTTGGCTCACCTTCTGGCACAACGCCTCCAGCGCCCGCACCAGGCCCCGTTTCCCCTCGGCCGCCGGAAAGAGCATGGGCAGCGTGAGCGATCGAAACCCGTGGCTCGTGATGTGGCGCAGCTTCGCGGTCTCTTCGTTGCTCAGAATGGGGGACGGGATGGTGATTTGCCGGCAACTCTCGGGCTCCGGTCTGAGCAGATTTCGTTCGGGGCCGACAGTGCTCTCGATCGAGGTCACCAGTTCCTCACGGATGGCGTCCAGCGGCGGGTTCGTCACTTGCGCGAAGAGTTGCTTGAAGTAGTCGTAAAGCATCCGGGGCCGATCCGAGAGGACCGCCAGGGAGGTATCGTTCCCCATGGATCCGATCGGCTCTTCGCCGCGCGTCGCCATGGGCGCCATGATGATCCGCAGATCCTCATGGGTGTACCCGAAGGCCTGCTGGCGCTGCAGCACCGTCTGATGGTCCGGCGCGTGGACCGGGGCGGCCGGCAGGTCGTTGATGTGCGCCGCGTGCTGCCGCAGCCATTCCCCATAGGGCTGTTCCGACGCGATGGTCCGTTTCAGCTCCGCGTCGTCGATGATCCGGCCCTGGGCGGTGTCCACCAAGAGCATGCGGCCGGGGTGGAGCCGCTCCTTGAGCACGATGTCCTCGGGGGGAATATCGAGCACCCCGACCTCGGATGCGAGGATCAGCAGATTATCCCGGGTCACGTAGTAGCGCGATGGCCGCAGCCCGTTCCGGTCCAGGACCGCCCCGATCACGGTCCCGTCCGTGAAGGAGATGGAGGCGGGGCCGTCCCACGGCTCCATCAGGCAGGAATGGTACTCGTAGAACGCCTTCTTTTCCGCGCTCATGCTCTCGTGCTTGTTCCACGCTTCGGGGATGAGCATCATCACCGCGTGCGGGAGCGAGCGGCCGCACATGACCAGCATCTCCAGCGCGTTATCCAGCATCGCCGAATCGCTGCCGCCCTCGCGGATGACAGGCAGCAGGTCGCGGATCCGGTCCCCGAAGAGGTCCGATTCGAACAGCCGCTCGCGCGCGCGCATCCAGTTGATGTTCCCGCGCAACGTATTGATCTCCCCGTTATGGGCCAGATACCGGAAGGGGTGCGCAAGAGACCAGGTCGGAAAGGTGTTGGTGCTGAAGCGCTGGTGGACGAGCGCCAGGGCGCTCTCCACGGTGGGGTCGGTGATGTCCGGGAAATATGCCTCGATCTGATCGGCCGAGAGCATCCCCTTGTAGACGATCGTGTTGCAGGAAAGGCTCCCAACGTAGAAGTAGTTCTTCTGCTCGAGGCCGCTCGTCAGGATCCCGTTTTCCATCCGCTTCCGGATCAGGTACAGGGTGCGCTCGAATTGCGCCGCGTCGCGGAGCGAACCGCCCCGGCCGATGAAGATCTGGCGGAAGACCGGCTCGTTTCGGCGCGCCGTGTCGCCGATGGGCCCGCGGTCGGTGCGGACATCCCGCCAGCCGAGTGGGATCTGCCCCTCGTCTCGTACGATGCGGTCGAACAGGGCCTGGCACGCTACCCGGTCGTTGGCGTCCGTCGGCAGGCTGACCATACCGACCCCATATTCCTTCGGCCGTGGGAGTGCGATCCCCAGTCGCGCGCACTCGCGACGGAAAAAGGCATCGGGGATCTGGAGCAGGATCCCGGCGCCGTCGCCGGTGTTCGCCTCGCACCCGCAAGCGCCGCGATGCAACAGATTCTTGAGGATCGTGAGCGCTTGCTCGACGATCCGGTGGGATTTGCGGCCCGCGATATCCACCACGAAACCGACCCCGCAGCTATCATGTTCATAGTCGGGATCGTAGAGTCCTTGCTGCCTGGGAAGATCCGGATGCGCCATCCTTGCTACCCTTACCTTTCGTTCAGGAGCCCACCCACCTCACGAACGGCAGCGTCTCGTTTGCTGCATCCGTCCATGGGCACCTCGCCTTCGCCGACCTGGGGGGAGTGTCGCAAATGTGGCCGGAGGCGTCAAGATAAGTTACACGAAACAGGAAATATACTTTACATTAGAATTACTTATATAGTATCGTGTCACCGTTTGACAGCGGCCTCGCCCGGAAACCGGAGGCACCGCGCGGATTCGCTCCCCGCGCGCCTCCCGTTCAGAGGGCTCGACCCCATGAACCTCGACACCCTAAAACTCTACTGCGACATCGCACGGCTGCGGAGCTTCTCCGAAGGCGCGGCGCTCAACCAACTGTCCCAGTCCGCCGCCAGTCAGGCCATCCAGCAGCTCGAATCGGATCTGGAGGTTCGCCTGATCGATCGCAGCAAGCGTCCGTTCATGCTCACCCCGGAAGGTCAACGCTTCTACGAGGGGGGCCGCTCCCTCCTGGACGACTTCGAGGCGCTCCGCGCATCGGTGGCCTCTGCGAGGACCCAGGTGGCGGGAAGTGTGCGGGTGGCGGCCATCTACTCGGTCGGCATCCACATCATGAGCGAACATACCCGGCGTTTCATGTCCCTGTACCCCCAATCACGCATCCGCCTCCAGTACCTGCACCCGGACAAGGTGGTCGAGGCCGTCCTCAACGACGAGGCGGACCTGGGCATTCTCGCCTATGCCCCCGCCAACCGCTCGCTGACCCTCCTGGCCTGGCGTTCCGAGACGATGGTCTTCGTCTGCCACCCCTCGCACCGGCTTGCCCGACGCCGGGTGGTGGCCCCCGCCGACCTGAATGAGGAGAATTTCGTCGCGTTCGATACCGACCTGCGAATCCGGAAGGCGATCGACCGGTGCCTGCGTCAGCACCAGGCTCGGCCGAAGGTGGTGATGGAATTCGACAACACCGAGACCATCAAACAGGCCATCGCCGTGGGCGCCGGGGTGAGCATCCTGCCGCAGCCCACGATCATGAAGGAGGTAGGGAATCGTACGCTGGCGGCGATCCCGCTCGCCATGACGGAGCTGGTACGCCCGCTCGGCATCATCTATCGTCGCGGCAAGACCTTGGCGCCGACCACGGCCCGCTTCCTGGAGCTGCTCCGCCAATCCGGTGGCCCGGACCACGCGCCTGCGGCGACGCGCCGGGTCCCGGCGCCTCCGGGGGCGGAATGATCTCGATCTCCGAGCGCGACTCCACCTCGCGCGTCGGCGGTTCGGGGAGCGGCTAGCGGTCACCTCTTGGAGGGAGGCCAGGTTTCAGGGTGCACTGCCGGCCGGGAGCTTCGCCCGTCAACCGACCCCCCGGGCCTTGAGGAGCGACAGGATCTCTTCCACTTCCTCCTCGACGCTGCCGCCCGCATCCGTCCGGTACACCAGGTCGGCGGCGTCGCGATAGAGGTGGGAAGTCGCCGACCAGATCCGCTGCAGATCTTCCTCCAGGGACACCCCCGGGTTCACCCGCGGCCGATCGGCCCGGCGCACCCGCTCCGCCAGGACGGCGAGGTCCGCTTCCAGCAGGACCATCGTGCCCGTCCCCCGCAGAATATCTCGATTCCACGCGTATCGGACCGTTCCCCCGCCGAGGGCCACCACGCTGCGATGCTTTCGTGCAAACCGGGAACAGATGGCGTACTCGAGCTCGCGGAAGGCCAGCCAGCCCTGCTCGCGCACAAGTTCGTGAAAGCTGCGCCCCAACTCGTGATCCATCTCGCGGTCGAGATCGTAGAAGGTCCAGCCGAGATCCGCCGCGAGACGCTCGCCGATGGCGCTCTTGCCGGAACCGATCATGCCGCACAGGTAGATGTTCACCGCACTCCCCTCGCAGTGTCCACGTCACCACTCCGGCCTGGCGCTGGAGGCGTTTCGGTGCCCACCCGCCACCGATTCAACGCGCTGAAGGGCTCGCACGCGCCCGCGTACACGGCCTGGCGGACGGTCGCCAGTGCGTCATACGCCTGATGGCGGACCGGGTCGGGGACGTACACCGCATCGACCGGCGCGATGGTGCGCGCCGCCTCGGCAAGGTCCAAATATACCCCGACGCCGAGTCCGGCCAGCACCGCGATTCCCGTGGCCGTCCCTTCAGTCAGTGACGGCCGCTCCACGGGGACCCCGATGGCATCCGCCCGGATCTGGTTCCAGAGCGCGCTGGCGGCTCCGCCGCCCACCACCCGGATCCTTCGGATGTCCGCCCCGCTCTCCCGGAGAACCTCCGCCACCGACCGAACACCCAGCGCAACGCCTTCGAGAATCGCCCGAACGATCTCCGCTCGCCCGTGGCCCAGGTCCAGGCCGAAAAGCACGCCCCGCGCCAGCCGGATTCCAGAGGGGTGCACGCTCACCGGTCAATCCGGTAAGGCAGATGACGCCCCGGGCACCGACGCCGACGTTGGCCGCCTCCGCGTCCAGGATGCGATACCGATCGATTGCTGGCAGATCGCGACAGCAGGTCTCCGCGAACCACTTCAGCGCGCCACCGGTCGTGCCCATGATCCCACCCACCATCCAGCCGTCGGCCACCGGATGGGGGTTCAGCAGCGTTCGCCGTTCCGGATCCAGGATCGGATGGGTCGTGCTGGTCATCAGAACATCGCTGGTCCCGGTGACGTTGACCGCCGTTCCTGGTGTCGCGATACCGGCCGCCAGGCACCCGACCGTTCCGTCGGATGCGCCCGTCACGACCGGAAGCCCCTCAGGCAATCCGGTGCAGGACGCCGCCTCCCGCGTGACGCGTCCTGCCACCTCGGCGGCTCGCCGCAAGGGCGGCAGGAGGGACCGCGAGACGTCGGTGGCGGAGAGGATCTCGTCGCTCCACGCTCGTCGGACCACATCGTACAGCATGCTGTACGAGGCGTGCGTCGGGTCGGAGGCGATCGCACCCGTCAGCCGACGGATGACGTCGTCTTTGGTCCCGACGAAACAGCGCGTGCGGGCGTACCGTTCGGGCTCGTGGCGGCGTATCCAGAGGAGCTTGGCCAGGAAGATCTCGGGATCCAGATTCCGGCCGGTGATGCGGTAGAGCCGCTCCTCGTTCAGGAGTGAGGCAAGTTGGACCGCTTCGACACCGGCACGGCGATCCATCCAGAGAATGGATCCCCCTAAAGGCCGTCCTTGTTCATCGAGGAGGACATATCCCAGCGCGCTGGCCACGCCCAGCGCGAGGAGGCGCCCGGGCGCGATGTTGGCGAGGATCTCCGGGAGGACGGCGCAGACATGCCCCCAGATCTGCTCGAGATCGACCTCGGCACGTCCGTCCGCGCCTAGATCCAGGCGAACGGGACGCGACGCCGACGCGACCCGCACCCCGCGGACGTCCAGCAAGTGGGCGCGAACCGATCCCGTTCCGATGTCCAGCGCGACCAGGAACGGGCCCGACCGAGTCACCGCCGCGCGGCGTCCCGCACCGCCTGGATCAGGGGCGGGAAGCTGTAGGTGGCGACGGAGCAGCCTGGGGCCAGGATGAACTTCGTCCCGCCCGCCTGCGCCCTCGCGGCCGCCACTTGCTCCCGGAGGAGCGTCGCCGACGAGTACGGGAATTTCACGTGGTCGATGCCGCCCATCAGCGTCAGGGAGGTCCGCCGACGCGCCTCGGTGATGCTGGGACCGCCGTTCAGGTCCGCCCACGACAGGACGTGCGCGGGGTAGTCGAGCAGTCGATCCAGATAGAGCTTCGCACCGTGCGCGTGCAGGATGTGACACTCCCCCTTTCCGCGCACCGCATTCAGCAGCGCGAGGTCGAAGGGACGCATGAACCGCTCGTACTGCTCGCGGGTGACGAACTCCTCGCTGGCGGGGACCGACAGGAAGATTCCGGCGGCGCCACGCTCCAGCGTGGCCAGCGCATACGCGATCAAGTTCTCGTTGATCACCCCCAGCGCCTGCTCCACCGCTTCCGGATGCCGGCTCATCAGCGGTTCGGTGGCTTCCTTGGTGAGGTTCCGGCGCAGCGTGTTCCAGGCATTGAACATCGTGTCCACGAAGAGCGCCTTGCCCCTGAGCGCCTTCGCCACCCGTTCGACGGCGTGCAACTGCAAACCGAACGGGCTCTTCATCACCTCGAAACGCTCCAACCGCCTCAGATCCGCCGCGGTGGCCAGCACCTCGCAGCCCGGCGGGTTGGGATAGTCGTAGTCGTTCATGAGTTTCAGCAGGTCGAGATCGTAATGGGCGAAGAACTCCAGATGCACCTGCGCGGTGACCTCGGCTGAGGAGTGTTGATTACCGAAGTGATACCAGATGGTCATGGGCGGATAGTCAACCGGTTGCCCGGCAAGCGTTGCGCGAAGGCGATCGATTTTGTTCATCGGTGCGTCTCCCTTGCCGCTCGAGTCAAGATGCCCGCCTAGAGCTCCAGATACGACGACTTCATCATGGGATGGTTCAGCAGTCCGTGGGCCGAGTCTTCGAGCACCACTCGGCCCGTCTGTAGCACGTACCCCCGATGGGCGATGGTGAGAGCCATGTTGGCGTTCTGCTCCACCAGCAGCACGGCGATTCCCTGACGGTTCAGGTCTTGGATGATGTCGAAGGTCTTCTCGACGTACAAGGGGGACAGCCCCATGGAGGGCTCGTCCATGATCAGGAGCTTGGGCCGTGCCAGGAGCGCCCGTCCGATGGCCAGCATCTGCTGCTCGCCGCCCGAGAGGGTCCCGCCCAGTTGGCTTCGTCGCTCGCGAAGCACCGGGAACCGTTCGTTGACCTTGTCGATGTCCTCGCGGACCCCCGCCGTGTCGGTCCGCGTGTACGCCCCCATGAGGAGGTTCTCATACACCGTCAACTCGGGGAAGATCCGACGCCCTTCCATCACGGGCGCAATTCCGGCGCGCACCACGTCGGCGGGGCGCAGTCGGTCGATCCGCGCTCCGCCGAAGGTCACCTCGCCGGCGAAGGCGTGAACCAGCCCCAGGATCGTCTTCATCGTGGTGGACTTGCCGGCCGCGTTGGGGCCGAGCAGGCACACCAACTCACCGTCACCGACCGTCAGCGACACATCCCACAGGACCTGCACCTGTCCGTACCGGGTCGAGACGTTCTTCAACTCAAGCACTGGCGTGCCGCCTCCCCATATAGGCCTGGATCACCGCCTCGTTCCGTCGGATCGCCTCCGGCAAGCCTTCCGCGATCTTCTCCCCGTGGTCGAGGACCACGATGCGATCCGACACACCCATGATCACCTTCATATCGTGTTCGATGAGGAGCACCGTCACGCCGGCCTGCTGGATCGTCCGCATGAGCTGCACCACGGCCGCGCTCTCGTGCGGGTTCATACCCGCCGTCGGCTCGTCGAGCAAGAGCAGTTTGGGCTCCGCCGCCAGCGCGCGGGCGATCTCCAGGCGCCGCTTGTTGGCGTACGACAGGGTGTCGGCGTAATCGTCCAGACACGGCAGGAGGTCTTCTCCGAAGAGTTCCAGGGTCTTCAGGCCGTGCGCCCGGGCGTCTGCCTCCTCGCGGCCGACCCAGCCGGGCCGGAACACACCGGCCCAGAAGCCGGCCTGCTGATGAAGATGTGCGCCCACCATCATGTGGTCCATCACGGTCATGCGCTTGAAGACTCGACTCGTTTGGAACGTCCGAGTCATTCCGAGCGCCGTGATCTGGTGAGGAGCGAGGCGCATGACGGAGGTTCCTCGGAAGAGCACGTCGCCGTGTGTCGGCGTGAGGAAACCGCTCAGGCAGTTGAACATGGTCGTCTTGCCGGCCCCGTTGGGCCCGATCAGCCCGACGACCGTACCCTCCGCCACGCCGAAATCGACTTGTTTGAGCGCTGCCAGACCCCCGAAATTCATGCTGAGCGAGCGCACCTCGAGGATATTGCTCATCGCGCCGCCCCTCCCTGGGATGTCGCCAAGGCGGCCTTCTTCTTGATCGGGGAATGGATGATTCCGGGAATCCCCGCGATGCCCTCCGGTCGGAAGAGAATCACGAGGATCAGGATGGACCCGTACACGATTTCCCGGTAGTGCGACAGAAAACGCGCGGCCTCCGGGAAGATGACCAGGAACACGGCGCCGATGATCGGCCCGATGAGCGTCCCCATCCCCCCGACGATGAGCATCGTCAGAACAACGAAGGTCTCGTCCAGCCGAAACGAATCCGCGCTGACAAAACGCGCGTGGTGCGCAAAAAAGGCGCCCGCCACTCCCGCCATGACCGTCGAGACGACGAAGGAGAGAACCTTGGTGGGAAAGAGCGGGATCCCGACGGATTGGGCGGCTACCTCGTCCTCCCGGATCGCAATGAACGCGCGTCCCACCCGCGACGCCATGAGCCGCGACACCACGAACACCATCACCACATTGAGTGCCAGGATCAAATAGAAGAAGTCCCGGTTGCTGTTAAAGCTGTATCCGGCAATGGTCGGCGGCGGGATTCCGGGGATCCCCATGGGGCCGCGGGTGAGGCTTGTCCAGTTGAGCGTCACCAGGAACACGATTTCCTGGAAACCGATGGTGATGAGGGCCAGAAAGATCCCCTTCAGGCGGAGGGTGGGCAGGGCGATGGCCACACCGAACAGACCGGCCACCAGCCCGCCCGCCGCGAAGGTGAGCCAGAAGGGCATCCCGTATCGCGTCGCCAGGATGGCTGCCGTATAGGCTCCGATCCCGTAGAAGGCGGCATAGCCGAAGGACATCAGCCCCGTCCAGCCGTTGGTGATGTTCAGTCCCATGGTCAGGATCACGTAGATTCCGGCCAGGACCGCCACGTTGAGGATGTACTCGCTCTTGACGAACATGGGAAAGAGCAGCAGCGCTCCCAGGACGGGGAGCCAGATCCACAGATTGTTCCGCTGTGGCGTGAAGGTATACAGAGGCATCGTTAGATCACTTTCGCACTTCTTAGAAGGATGCCAAAAACTTGTAATTGCTCAGGTTGCTCAAAAAGGTCGACATGCAAGGCGGAGCGTGATGCGAGACGCGAGGCGTACTTGACACGTACGCCGCAGCGGCGCGCGAGCGCGACAACGCTGCAGGTGGGCCTTTTTCAGCAACCTGTTACACGACTCGCATCTTGCTGCCCAAGAGCCCCTGTGGGCGGACGATCAGGACCACCACCATCACCAGAAAGCCGATGATGTCTCGATACCCGGACGCCAGGTACTGCACCGTCAGGTTCTCGGTGACGCCGATGATCAGCGCGCCCAGGATGGCCCCGGGGATGCTCGTCAGGCCGCCGAAGATGCAGGCGGCGAAACCTTTCAAGCCGGCCATCCCCCCCATGGTGGCGGAGACGGCGTTGTAGTAGATCCCGACCAGGACTCCGCCTGCGCCACCCAGGAGCGAGGCCAAGGCGAAGGCGATGTTGAAGACCCGGTCGGCGTTGACCCCCATGGCGCACGCCGCCTCGTAGTCCTGCGCCGTGGCGCGCATCGCGCGCCCGATCTTGGTCCCCTGGATGAAGAGTTGGAGTCCGACGATGAGCAGGACGACGATGCCCAGAATGACGATCTGGAGCAGCGAGATCTGTGCCCCTCCCAGCTGGACCGTCTGCTCATAGATGGAGGGGACCGGCCGATTCTCGGCCCCCAGGGTCACCATCACGGCCTCCTTCATGATGATCGAGAGCCCGATCGTGATGAGCAGCGGGGGCATGTGCCCGACGGTGCGCATGGGACGGAAGGCCAGCTTCTCGGTGAGCACGCCGAGTATCCAGCCCGCGGCCATCGCCAGGGCGAGAGCCAGCGGCCAGGGAAGTCCCCACACCGACATGACGAAGTAGCCCACGAAGGCGCCGAGCATGTAGACCTCGCCGTGGGCGAAGGTGACGAGATTCATCGTGCCGAAGACGATGACGAAGCCGATGGCCACCAGGGCGTACAGGCTCCCCTGCGTGAGACCGTTCACGATCTGTTGCAGCAGCATGGGTTTCCCTATTCCGTGATTCCGAACGTGTCACGGCGGGAGGAACCCCCTCCCGCCGTGCCGACCACCGAACTCCGGTCCCTATCTGTCGAGGAGAGCCCAGGCGCCGTTCTTGACGACCAGATAATGATAGTCGCGCTTGACGTCGCGGCGCTCCGTGAATCCGAACTTCCCGGTCATGCCGACGAAGTTCTGCATCTTTGCCAACTCATCGCGGATCGCCTTGCGATCCGTCCCCGCCTTCTCGATGGTGTTAGCCATGATGGTGATCGCATCGTACGCGATGGCGGCGAACATGTTCGGATCCACCCCGTTGTTCCGCGCCTTGAAGGCCTTGATGAACTCCTGCACCTCGGGGCGAGGATCGGTGATCATGAAGATGGAGCTGGTGCGCAGCCCCTCCACCGAGCTGCCACCCAGCTCCAGTAGCTTCGGCGAGTACAGGGAGCCGGGGCCGAACACGGCAACGTCGGCCCAACCCAGCTTCTCCCGCTGCTTGCTCATCAGCGCCCCGTCGTTGTACATGGTCGCGATGTAAAGCGCATCCGGCTTCGAGCCGCGCAGCTTGGTCAGGACCCCGGTGAAGTCCTTATCCCGGTCGAAGTAGTTCTCGACAGCCACGATCTCCGCCCCATCCTCCTTGGCGCGCTTGATGTAGTGCTGCTGCGCGGCGATCCCCCAGTCGTTGTTGATGTAGAGCACGGCGACCTTCTTCTTGCCGTCCCGCTTGACCGTGTAGTCCGCCATGAAGGCGCCTTCTTCCGCCTGGGTCCCGATGATCCCGAAGCTCCACTGGCTCTTGGGGGCGAACTCGGGGTGCGACGCCGTCGGCGAGAGCTGTACCAGACCGGCGCGATCGTAGATCGGCTGAGCGGCCATGCAGGCGGTGCTGGTAAAATCCCCGAGAGTCGCGACGATCTTCGGATCGGAAGTGAACTTCTGCGCGATCTGGGCGGAATCCTTGGGATCGCTCTTGCTGTCCTCCGCCACGATCTGGAGCGGGCGCCCCTTGATGCCGCCCTTGGCATTGATCTTCTCGACGGCGATGTCCATCGCCTTCTTCCAGTTGGTACCGTACTCACTGTAGTTCCCCGTCAACGGCGCGCTGAGCCCGACGGAGATCGGCTCTCCAGTCCACCCCAGAGAGGTGCAAGCGACAACCAATACGCACGCGGCTGCCAACGTCCAAACGATCCTGCTCTTCATGTGCTCCTCCTTCAACGACTCATCGATCCCGACCGCACCCAGAGTCCATCCCCAACAGTTCTTCGCCGGTACGGGGCGGACTCCACATTCCCCGCTTGGCGTTGTGTTCCCGTGCGTTCGCGCCAGCTTCGCAGCGACGCCGACCCGAGTTTCGCGATCTTATTCCGTGAGCGCGCACTTGACAAGGAGTTCGTGCCCTGCTGCGCGCCGCACGCGGGGCGCAGCAGGGCGGGAGGATACAGGAAGTGTCCCTCGCCAGCAAGCGCTTTGCCTGGCCCGGCGCTCCGCGCTGTACCACTTGGTACGCCTTTCCTTGCTTTCGGAACTGACGCAGCGACTTACGGGGCCTCCTTGCGATCCGCCGTACGCATCCGATCCCGCGCATCGCTCGGTTTTCCGTTGACAAACCAACGGTCTCCGAGTGACACTCGCGACGCTTTCTCCATCGGCACTGGCGCCGATTGACTACAACCCCTGGTGGGCATGCAGGACATGAAGGAGGAGACCATGCGACGCGGACAGTGGTGGATGTTGGCGCTGGTGGTGGCAGTCGTCGTGATGGCGACGCTGCCCGGCCAGGGCCTCGCTCAGCAAAAGAAGATCGTGATGTGGACCCACTGGGATCAGAACCCTGAATTCAATAAATGGTACGCGACGAAGGGAAAGGAGTTCGCTGCGAAGTCCGGCTTCGAGGTGGAGGTGGTCACCGTTCCCTATCAAGGGTACGAGGCCAAGTACCTGGCAGCGTTCATGGGAAAGTCCGGCGCCCCGGACATGTTCATGGGAATGACCCATCACTGGTGCGGGCAGTATGATTTCTGCGACAAGATGCCCGACGATTTGACCAAGATCTGGAACGAGAATCTGCCAAAGTACATGCTGGCTATGGGCCTCTGGAAGAACGTCCGTTACGGCATGCCCATCGAGCATGGCAACTTCCAGATGATGTACCTGAACGCGGATCTCTTCAAGAAGGCCGGCCTCAACCCGGATCAGCCCCCCAAGACGTTCGACGCGTGGCACGCAGCCATGAAGAAGGTGTCGGTCCTCGACGCCAAGGGAGACGCAACGCAGGTAGGCTTTGGCCTCCGGCACGCCGGCCACCCCGTGGGGATTACGGACAAGTTCCTGCCGTTCGCGCATGCCTTTGGCGCGCGCATGCTGAACGCGGATTTGGACAAGGCGACAGGGTACGCCAACAGCCCGGCCATGGTCGAGGCGCTCACCTTCTTCGGAAACCTCGTCCTCAAGGACAAGGTGTCCAGCCTGACTCTCGGCACTCCAGAGGACTCCTTTGCACAGAAGCGGGCCGCCTCCATGTTCCGCGAATCCTGGTTCTTTGGCTGGGTCAAGAAGAATGCCCCGGACATCAACTTCAAGGTGGCTGCCCTGCCCTGCGGCAAGGTGTGTCCCGGTGCCGGCCAGCTCTTCCCGTGGACGAACATGGTCTACAAGAACAGCCCGAACAAGCAGGTCGCCTGGGAGTTCTTCCGCTTCATCAGCAACGCGAAGGACGACCTCGACCAGCACCAACTGCAGGGCATTCTCCCGGTGTGGACGGTCAACCAGGAGACCCAGTACGTGAAGTCTCGTCCCGACTATCAGGCGATGAAGGACATGCTGGCGCAACCGGTGCCGCCGAACTACTTCCACCCGAAATCCAACGAGCTGGCCACCGCCTTCGGCGAGGCCGTGGTCGGCGTCCTGTACGGCAAGGGACAGCCGAAGGCTCTGCTGGATGACGCGGCCGGCAAGATGGATCGCGTCCTGAAAGACTAGCACGCCGCTGAAAAAGGCCCATCTGCGGCGTTGGCATGCTTGGGCACTCGCTGCGGCGTACCTGGAGTACGCCTCACTCGGCCCGACGCGCGCCGCCTTGCATCTGGACCTTTTTGAGCGGCCTGGGCGACAACTGATCGTCGGAAACCTCCGAGGGCGGCGACTTGGCAATCCGGCAACCGGGCATACCGGTTGCCGGATTGCCGGTCCGCCCGAATTGCCTAATCGTCGAAGTACCCACTTGCCTCTTCGCCGAATCGACTAATTGCCAAGGCCCCTCTACATGCGCCACTGGCTTCGCATCGTCTTGCCGAAGAGCTATATGGATCGCCAAAGGCGGGCGGGCTTTTTGTTTGTGCTGCCCGCCCTGCTTTTCTTCGGATCCGTCTTCCTGCTCCCGCTCGCCCAGTCCGTCGCCTACTCGTTCTACCGGACCGTCCCTGGTGGCGCCAGCCGGTACGTCGGTCTCCGACTGTACGAGAAGGTATTTACCGACTCCACCTTCTGGACCGCGGTATACAACACCGTACAACTGCTGTTCATGTCGGTTCCTACCGTGGTCGTATGCTCGCTGGCCGTGGCCCTCGGCCTGAATCGGATCGTCAGCCTCAAATGGCGGAACGTCTGGGCGGCCATGTACTTCCTGCCCTTTGCCTGCTCGCTCGTGGCAGCGTCGCTGATTTGGCAATGGATCTATCATCCCGTCTACGGCATCCTAAACTCTGCCTTGGGCCTCGTCGGCATCCCGCCACAGAAATGGCTGCAGAGCCTCGCGCAGGTGCGCCCCTCGATCGCCGCCGTGAATATCTGGGTCCGCATTGGTTTCGACACCATGATTTTCTTGGCCGCGCTGCAATCCCTCCCCGCCGAATACTACGAGGCGGCGGGCATCGATGGAGCCAGCGCCTGGCAGCGGCTGCGGCACATCACGCTGCCCCTGCTCAACCCGCAGATCCTCATGATCTGTATCCTCGAGATGATCTTCAATTTCAAGATCTTCGACCAGGTGTACGCAACCACCCAAGGGGGGCCGGCCAGCGCCAGCCAGACGGTGATCATGTTGCTGTACGATACCGCCTTCAAGTACTTCCGATTCGGCGACGCATCGGTCATCGCGGTGTTCGTCTTCATCACCTTGCTCGTGGTGACGTTAGTGCAGTGGCGAATCTTCCGGAAACCCGTCGAGTACTGAAGACCGGCAGCGCGACGGCGCTGCCGAGCATGAGAATCAGCTGGCAGCGGGCAGCTGGCAGAAAGCGGCAGATGAGCTTACTGATGGATCGAGACGGCAAATGACGGTGGCGTCCTTCTCACAGAGTGGATCGTCGCGCATAGGTCGCTGGCGCTGGGTGGCCGCCCTGTTAGTGGCCTGCGGCGCCATCACCGTGTTCTTCCCCTTCTTTTGGATGGCGGTCACCTCGCTCAAGACTCCCCCAGAGATTACCCGTGTTCCCCTCCAGATTGCACCGGACAGTTGGTTCAACCTGAACAACTACCGAGAGGTCTTTCAGCGCGAGTCATTCCTGCGTTACCTTTTCAACACCGCGCTGGTCGCCTCAATCGCCGCGGTGAGCAGCCTGGTGGTTTCGTCTCTGGCAGGGTACGGCTTCGCGAAGTTCCACTTCCCCGGCCGGGATGTGTTCTTCCTCGCCATCGTCGGCATCCTGATGGTGCCCTTCCAGTCGGTCGTGGTCCCGCTCTATCTCTGGGTGAATCGTTTTGGGCTCCTGGACACCTATCTGGGAATCGTGGCGCCGGACCTTGTCAGCGTTTTCGGCGTGTTCCTGATGCGCCAAGCGATCGAGATGATTCCCAACGACTACATGGACGCGGCGCGCATCGACGGCTGCAGCGAGTTGGGGATCTTCTTCAAGGTGGTTCTCCCATCGGTAAAACCGGCTATGGCCACTCTGCTCATCATCAAGTTTATGTGGAACTGGAACGAGTTCTTCTGGCCCCTAGTGGTCATCAACAGCCCCAGCATGCGGGTGGTGACGATCGGGTTGATGAGCTTCACCAACATCTACTTCATCGAGTACAACCTCCTGACCGCCGCCGCGGTGATCAGTATCCTGCCTATCCTGCTCATCTTCCTCACGCTGCAGCGCTGGGTCGTCCAGGCCGTGGTCATGAGCGGTTTAAAGGGTTGATCGGTTCTCGGTGCTGCGGTGCTGCGGTTCGAGGGGCGACGATCTTTGCCTCCAACCGATAACCTTGAACCATGACCTGGTAACCCCCGGAGGCCCCATGTCCAACCTGACGATGGTCGAGCAACTCAACCGGCCTGGAATGAACCGCGTCCGTGCGTTGATCAAAGCAATGGGGTACGACGCCGAAGACCTGCGGCGGCCGCGGATCGGCGTCCACAACACCTGGAGCGAGACCAGTCCGGGGCACATCCACCTCAAGGCGGTGACCGAGGCGGTGAAGGCCGGGATCTGGCAAGCGGGCGGTACCCCGGTGGAATTTGGCGGATTCGCCCAGTGCCCCGTGGACGTCGGGTCGGGCGGCATGCGCTACGACACCCCCACGCGGGACGTCATCGCCGCGGAGGTGGAGACCTGCGCCCAGATCCATAATTTCGAGGGGCTGGTCCTGATCAGCAGCTGCGACAAGAACGTGCCGGGGCATCTCCTGGCGGCGGCGCGGCTCGATCTCCCCGCCATCATCGTTCCCGGAGGCCCCATGCTTTCCGGTCGCTTCCAGGGGAAGGACGTCATCATCACGGACCTGGACGCCGAGACCTGGGCCTGCGGCGTCGGTCGGCCACGGCTCAACGCAAGCGAGATGGACGAACTCGAGCACGCCGTCTGCCCCACCGCCGGGTCCTGCGCCCTGCTGGGTACGGCAAACACCATGCAGTGTCTCACGGAGGCCGTCGGCCTGGCGCTACCCGGCTCGGCCACCGCTCCGGCCCCCACCGCCCAGCGACTCTGGTTCGCCAAACAATCGGGACGTCGAATCGTCGAACTGATCCGGAACGACTTGCGTCCCAGCCGTATCGTCACCGCGGACGCGTTGGAGAACATGATCAAGGTGCTCCATGCTATCGGCGGCTCCACCAACGCCGTTCTGCACATCCTTGCCCTGGCCCAAGAGTTGGACCTAGGCAACCGCGTGACCCTGGAGACCATCGCGGGCCTCTCCCGCGAGGTGGACTGCATCGTTAATGTCCGACCGAGCGGGACGTACACCATGCAGGACTTCGACGAAGCGGGCGGGATTCCGGCAGTCATGTTGCGACTGGATCGCCGCCTGCATCTCGGCAGCCTGACCGTCACCGGGCGAACCGTGGGCGAAAACGTCGTTGGCGCCGCGGTGCGGCGCGAAGAGGTCATCCGTCCTCTGGATCAGCCCGTATTCCGAGGTGGCTTGGCTATTCTCAGCGGAACTCTCGCAACCTCCGCCGTCGTCCGGCCAACCGTGGTCCCGGAAGAGATGCAGGCGCATCGGGGCCCGGCGCGCGTCTTCGATTCCATGGAGGACTGCCTGGCAGGATTGGAAGCGGGACGCGTGCAGGCCGGCGAGGTTGTCGTTCTCCGCTACGAGGGCTCCCGCGGCGGACCCGGACTCACCGAGGTCTTCAAAGTTGTCGGCTACCTGAACGCGCTCGGCCTCAGCACGTCCTGCGCCCTGGTGACCGACGGAAAGATCTCCGGCTTTGCCAAGGGCCCCTTCATCTGCCAGGTCTCTCCCGAGGCAGCCCTCGGTGGCCCCATCGCCCTGGTGCGGGACGGCGACCCCATCGCGGTGGACATCCCGAATCGTCGACTCGACCTGCTGGTGGCGCCCGAGGAACTCGACTCACGCCGTCGCGCTTGGCGCCGCCCCACCCCGCGCGTGACCAAGGGACTCCTCAGCCTGTACGCCCGCCTCGGCGAACCCCCCGAGCGCGGCGGCGGACTCCCGGTGCGATTCGAGGGGTGAGACGCCCACATTCCATAACTTGCCTGCGTTCCCCCTCACCCCTTTCCAGCCTTTTCGAATCATGGTGACTTGTCGTACTTCGCATCTCCCAGGTTATGTCGGAGGCGAGCACAAGGCTGCTTACAATTCGGGCGGTTTCAGCAGATCAAGGAATTGCCAGGGCGAGACAATCCTGATGTCCTGGAAGGTCTTGAGCGGATGGAAGCGCTTCTTGTCACCGGTCACCAGGAACTCGGCTTGAGCGGCAATCGCGCATTCCAGAAGCCGGTGATCGTCGTCATGGACAAGTATCCCAGAGCACGCACATTGGACCTGACGAGAGTGGTCAGACTGTCGATCTCGGCGAGCGCCTCGCGGACTCGGGACTCGGTCCACCCAAAGGTGTCGGCAAGCACGATGCGCAATTCGCGCCGGATAGCTCTGGAGATCTGAAGGTCCACGATTCCAGCGCGTGCCAGGGCAAGAACGGCCTCGCAGGTTCCCCCGAAAACGGTGGCCGAGAGGTAGATATTGGTATCGGCGACAACCCGAATCACCGGGTTGCCTTCCCGCCCGACGCGCGCGCTGTGTCGAGGAGTCGCTCGAGATCCGCCTCGGTCTTCAAACCAAGGCGTTCGGCAGTCTCCCCACCCCACTTGCGCAGGCGCTGCCACCGCCGGGAGGCAAGGTACTGCCGGAGCGCATCCCGAATCAGATCGGTTCTGGTTCGCGCCTCTTCCAGGGCAACGCGTTGCGTCTCCTGCAGTAGATCGAGAGGGAGCGAGACGGTGATGGGCTTCGTCGTGCGCATGACGCACTCCTTTTCGGATGTTACCCGGTAATACTCTAACAAGGAGTGTCTTGCTTCGTCAGGGAGGCAAATGGTGATAGGAATTTGCTTTTGGGGGCCGGCGCGACGAGCGCGCCCTCGCCGGCCCGGGAGGCCACCGACGCCGCCGACCTGCACCCCGCGGGAGGTGGCCCGCCGCTGGGCGGGAGTATCGGGCGCACCGGAGAGAGATGTCAAGGGCCTACGGATGCAGCCGGGGTGATGGGGAGCGAGCGCCCGCGCCGAGGAGAGTGCCCACCGGGGGCGCCGACCAGCAGGACCTACCTTCACGCAGCGAACGCGACCCGTTGCAGGGAATCCAGCAACGGGTGCCCCGCCGGTGGGCTATGGGATCGGGGCCGGCCCCTTCGACCAGTTCAGGGCGACGCACAATCCCAGGTGGGTGAGTAGCTTCTCGATCACCTCAGCCTGTTCAATGAATGCGATGATGCACATGGGTCTCGCGCAGCGGGGATACACGAGCGGGTCGCCATCGTAGCCCTGTGTGATCAACCGCGCCCAGGCGCGCTTCGCAGCTGGGGATCAGGGTATCCGACTCACCCGTTCTCCCACTCGCCCCTTCCCCCACTCGTCCCCTCCTCCGTCCTATCCCTGCAGGATCGGGTCGATCCAGATCCCCTCACCCGCCCGGAATGATTCCAGAGAGCGGCGCAGTCGCTGCAGGAAGCGCCCCGCCACTGCGCCGTCCACGGCGCGGTGATCGTAGGACAGGCACAGATAGCCCATCGACCGGATGGCGATGGTGTCTTCCCCCTCGTGCGCGACGACCACCGCCCGTTTCCCGATCGTCCCCACGCCGAGAATCCCCACCTCGGGCTGGTTGAGCACGGGCGTGCCGATCAGGTTTCCGTCGGCGCCAAAGTTGTTTACCGTGAAGGTTCCGCCGCGCAGCTCTTCCGGAAGCAGGCGCCCCTCCTGGGCGCGACGGGCGATGTCCGCGATGCGCACCGCGATCTCCGACACCGTCAAAGACGCCGGACTCCGCAGCACGGGGACGACCAGCCCGTCCGCGAGTGCCACCGCGATCCCAAGGTGCACCTGCTTTCGGACGCGAATCCCCTCCTCGCTCCAGCGGGCGTTCAGCGTGGGGAACTCCGGCAGCAGATGAGCCGTCGCCTTGACGATGAATGGCAGGAACGTCAATGCCGTCCCCTGCGTCTCCCGGAAGGCGGCTTTCCGCAGGTCGCGGAATCTCGCGATAGTCGTGAAGTCAGCCTCGGCCACCGAGGTCACGGTGGGCGCCTCGCGGAGGCTGCGCGCCATGTGCTCCGCAATCGTCTGACGCATCCGGGTCAGGGGGAGGAGTTCTTCTTCGTCTCCTCCCTTCGGAACCTCTTTGGCGCCGATCGCCGCCCCCCGTGAGCCCTTCTCCGCGAACGCGAGGGCGCGCGATCGCGCCTGCGCGAATGCCTCGACGTCCCTTTTTGTCACCCGGCCGTCCTCACCGGTTCCGGATACCTCGGCCAACGCCACCTTCAACTCGTCCGCCAGCCGTCGCACCGCGGGGGAATAGAATCGCTCCTCCCGTCGTTCACTGCGCGGCTCGCGGCTCGCGCCCGCCTGCCCAGCGGGCAGGGCTCGCGGCTCGGGTGGAAGCGGAACGAGGATCGGCGCGTCCGACCCCAAGTCGATCCCGGTTCCGGACGCAAAGCCTTCTGTGATGAACGCCAGGGTTGACCCGACCGGAACGACCTCGCCCGCCCGCACCAGGATGCGGGAAAGCACCCCGCTGGCCGGCGCGGGGACCTCCACATCCACTTTTTCCGTCGAGATGGCCAGGATGACCTCGTCCCGCTGAACGCGGTCGCCTTCCTGTTTCAACCACTCGATGACCGTGCCCTCGGCCACGCTCTCACCGAGTTGCGGCATGATGACCGGAATAGTCATTCACGTAATCCTCATTCAGCAAGTCACCGAGATAATCGTTCTCTCTCAGGCTGCTCAAAAAGGCCCAGATGCAAGGCGGTTCACCGGAGGCCGGGGTACCGAGTCCGCTACGTCCAGGCGTACTGGAGGTACGTCGCAGCGAGTGCCGAGGGGAACCAACGCCGCAAATGGGCCTCTTTCAGCAGCCTGCTAGTGTCCTGTCCCAAAGATTCGCCGCATAAGTGAGGGCCTCAGTTCCATCCCGAAGACGCTGCACCCGCGGCGCGGCCGGGTCCGGCACGGAGGTCACCGTTCTGTGGTGGCCGACCCGGACCAAGGCCGCGCGGTTCTCGACGAGGTGCCAGGCGTCGGAGGGATGGAACTGAGGCCCGGCAAATTGTCAACGAACTTCGGGGACAGGACACTAGTACGCAGCCAACCGCTCGGCGGCTGCAACGATACGGTCGGCATTGGGAAGGAAGGCATCCTCCAACGGGGCTGTGAAGGGCACGGGGGTGTCCGGCGCGGTGACGCGGTGGATCGGCCCATCCAGCCGATCGAAGGCCCCCTCGGCGACGACAGCCGCCACCTCGCCCCCCACCCCGCCGGTACGCGTCGCTTCGTGCACGATCAGCACCTTGCCCGTCTTCCGGGCCGTGGCCACGATCGCCTCCCGGTCCAGCGGCAGGAGCGTCCGAAGATCCAGGATCTCCGCCGAGACCCCCTTGCGGCTCAGACGGGTCGCCGCCTCGAATGCCTGGTGGACCATGGCCCCGTACGTGATGAGGCTGAGATCGGCCCCTTCGCGCTTGATCTCAGCTTTGCCGATCGGCACGAGGGAATCCGCATCAGGAACCGTGCCCTTGATCCGACGGTAGAGATACTTGTGCTCGAAGTAGATGACCGGGTCCGGATCGCGGATCGCCGCCTTGAGCAATCCCTTGGCGTCGCTAGGAGTGGACGGTGCCACCACCTTCAGACCGGGCACGTGCACGAACCACCCTTCCGGGGACTGCGAATGGAACGGTCCACCGTGTACGCGGCCGCCATAGGGCGCTCGGATCACCAGCGGAATGTTCGTCCCGGTGCGGTACCGGAATTTCGCCACCATGTTGACGATCTGGTCGAATGCGCACGCGATGAAGTCGGCAAACTGCATCTCGACGACGGGACGCTGTCCCATCAGTGCCGCCCCGGCCGCCGCCCCCACGATCGCCGATTCGGCAATGGGGGTGTCGATGACCCGGTCGGCGCCGAACTTCTCCAGGAACCCCAGGGTGATCTTGAAGGCGCCGCCGTAGTGACCGATGTCCTCCCCGATGAGAAAGACCCGATCATCCCGCTCCATCTCCTCCCAGAGCGCCTGTCGAATCGCTTCGATGTAGGTGAAATCCGCCATTGTTATCGTTGCCAGAGGAACGACCGCGTCGTCTCACATCCAAAGACCGGCGGCAGCCGATCGAGGGCGTCCCTGCCGCGCGGCCGGACTTACGGAGAGTAGACGCCCTGCTCGACGTCTTTTGGGTCCGGAAAAGGGCTTGCTTCCGCCCACGCCAGGGCCGCTTCCAGTTCGTCCGCGATCCGGCGCGTCACCTCCGCTATTCCCAACTCGTCCAGCACGCCCCACCCCTGCAGCCGGGCCTCGTACAGCCGAACTGGATCCTTGTCGCGCCACGCCTCCAGCAACTCCTTGGGAACATAGGACGCGTCGTCGTGCTCGGAGTGACCCCGGATTCGCATCGTCTTGCATTCGATCAGCGTCGGCCCCTCTCCCCGACGGGCACGCTCCACCGCCTCCCGGGCCGCCCGGTACACCGCCGGCACGTCGTTCCCGTCCACCGTCACCCCCGGAATACCGTAACCGGCGGCCCGCAGGGCGATATCGGGGACCAGCGTCTGGCGACCAAGCGGCGTGGAATAGGCGAACTGGTTGTTGTTGCAAACGAACACCACGGGAACCCGAAGGACCGCCGCCAAGTTAACCCCTTCGTGAAAATCGCCACGGCTGGCGGCGCCCTCGCCGAACCAGGTCATGGCCACCCGGCCCTTCCCTTGCCGCCTCAAACCCAAGGCCACGCCCGCCGCCACGGGAATGCCGTCGGCCATGGGGCTCAGGAAGGCGATGTCGCCGCGCCCGATATCGCCGAAATGCACGTTGCCGTCTCTCCCGCGGCTGAGCCCGTCGAGGCGACCCAGATACTGCGCCAGAACCTCCTTCGGCTCGATTCCCCGCACCAGGTGCGCTCCCAAATCGCGGTGCGACGGCACGATCACATCGCCGGCATCCAGGGTCACGGCCGCCCCCACGGACACCGCTTCCTGCCCGGTGGAGAGGTACACCCCGCCCAAGATCTTTCCCTGCCGATACAGGATGCCGAGCCGCTCTTCGAGGGCGCGGGTCAGTCGGAGGTAATAGTAAATAGGGAGAAGCTCGTCGTGCGGAATGCCCGACTCGTGCATGACCCCTGCGCTCCGACTGTTGCGGGAAAGGCGGCGTTCCGGCCTGGCGTGCAGATTAGCCGCCGATGACGGACATCGATCGGTCCGGCTTGATGAAGTCCGGCTGGTTGATCTTGTGCCCGGCTTCTTTCTTCCACACCGCGGCAACGATGAAGTCGCCCAGCTCCTCGTCGGTCGCACCGGACCGGAGGAGGCCTTTGAGGTTGTGCTCGGAGAGAGAGAAGAGGCACGTCCGGAGATGCCCATCCGCCGTGATCCGGACGCGGTTGCAGTGATCGCAAAAGGGCTCGGTGACGGACGCGATCACGCCGATCGAACCGCGGCCGTCCGCAAACTGGTACACCGTGGCGGGTTCGGAGGCGTTTCGGCGCTCCCGGATCAGGGGAAACACGGCGTGGATCCGGTCCAGGATCTCCGCGCCGGGCACGACCGTCTGCATGCTCCACTCCCCCTGCGCGTCGAGGGGCATGTACTCGATGAAACGGACTTGGAAGCCTTCCTCTCGCCCCAAGCGGACGAACTCCGTCAACTCGTCGTCGTTGTAGCCCCGCATGACGACGCAGTTGACCTTGATGGGAGACAAGCCGATCTGACGCGCCCGGCGCATGCCGTCCAGGATTTTGAACACGAGCTGGCCGTCACGCCGCACCATGCGCTCGAACCGCTCGGGGGTGAGCGAATCCAGGCTGACATTGATCCGTTTGAGCCCGGCCGCCGCCAGCCGCTCGACCTTTTCCGCGAGGAAGAACCCATTGGTCGTCATGGACAGATCAAGGTCCGGATCGAGGCGCGTGAGGCCTTCGATCAAGACATCGATGTCCTGCCGCATCAGGGGTTCTCCCCCGGTCAAGCGGACCGTCCGCACCCCCAGGCCGATGAAGACTCGCGCAAGGCGCAGGATCTCTTCGTAGGTCAGGATTTCGCGCTTGGGAAGCCAGGGCAGCCCTTCCGGCGGCATGCAATACACGCAGCGGAAGTTGCAGCGGTCTGTCAGGGAGATGCGCAAATCGTCGATGGTTCGCCCGAAGGTATCCTTGAGCTTCGACACGCCCTAGACCTCACGCGGCATCGGCGCCGCGACAGCGTCGTAATCTCGCCCTGCGGCGGAAGCCCAGCCCCGCCCCTTACTTGGCAGCCGGCGCCGCGGCGACCGGTTCCGCGGCAACGGCCGGCGCCTCGATCAGCGCCGGGGTATCCGGGGTGGGGAAGAAGCGATCGGCATGAAGCGCCCTCTGGTCGAACACCAAGCCCATACGGTTGAACGCCCCGATCTCGAAATTGCCGGTCCACATCGTGATGGCATCGAACGGGCATGCCTCGACGCACAGGTTGCAGTACATGCACAGGTTATGGTCGATGACGAACTCGACCGGATGCCGCTCCTTCCCTTTGCCCGCGCCGACGATTGTGATGCACCGCGTCGGGCACACCTTCGCACAGGCATCGCAGGCAGTACATTTCAGCTTCCCGTTTCCGAGATCGACGGTCAGGACGTGCCGGTTCAGCGAACGCAACGGAAGCGTACGCCGGACCGTCGGATACTGCACGGTGATCGCCGGCGTGAAGAGGTGTCGGAGCGTCACCCGCATCGCGGCAAGGATGGTCAACAACCCGGCCCAGACGTCATGGAGGTAGGAAATCATGGCTCCCTCAACCCGTTGTCGTCCGAAGCGTCAGGCCACAACGCTCGCCGGCACGATCTCGGGCACCGTAACGGCGGGCAGCTTCTGTTTCGCGATCGTCTCTTGGGCGATCTTTTCCTGCAGCTTCAATACCCCGAACAGCAATGCCTCCGGCCGCGGGGGGCATCCGGGGACGTAGACGTCCACCGGAATGATCCGATCCACCCCCTTCACCACGTGATACGCATCCCAATAGAACGGGCCACCGGAGATGGCGCACGCGCCCATGGCAATCACCCATTTCGGATCGGCCATCTGCTCGTACAGGGTCTTGATCCGCGGGGCCATCTTCTCGGTCACCGTGCCGGCCACGATCATCACGTCCGATTGCCGCGGCGAGGGCCGGAACACGCCCGCACCGAACCGGTCCATATCGAACCGGGCCGCCCCCGTCGCCATCATCTCAATCGCGCAGCACGCGAGCCCGAACGTCACCGGCCAGGGAGAGTTCCGGCGGGCCCAGTTGAACACAACGTCCAGCGACGTGGTGACTGCGCCCGGCTCGAACCGACCTTCCAGCATGCCCATCCGAGGCTCCTTCCCGTTAGGAGCCGTTACGAAATAACCTATACATCTTTTTTATTTCGTTACGGCTCCTTATGCCGTTTCGGACTGTCTCCGCTCAACTAATTCTTTGACAACGGCTTACGCACCGGCTCCACGCGAAACCACCACCCGTACTGTAGTCCACCAACGATCGGTTGTACAACGGAAGAGGATTCTCCGCCGTCGGCAACCCGTTCGACCGAACAGCGGATCCGGCTTTATCGCGCAAGCTAACAGAACTCCGAAACAGTGTCAACGTGGATTGGATCCCGCGTTTTCATGGAGTTGCCAGTGTCGAGGACCTCCATGCCATGCCGAGAGTGCGGCGCCCCTCCCGCAAACGCCCCCATGGCTTCTGCCACGAGTTCCCCCGGACCATCTCGGTATTTCGGAGAGAAGTGAAACACGGAGAACCGCCGGACCCCCGCTTCCGCTGCCAGGCGTCCCGCCTGGACGGTCGTGAGATGGTATCTGGCCCGAGCGCGGTCTTCGTCCCGGGCTGGGTATCCGGCCTCACAGTAGAAGAGGTCGGCACCGCGGGCCAGCGTCACGATGGCATCATGGTTCGCGGCCGAATCGAGCACATCGGTGACATACGCGAGTTTCTGTCCGGGACTCTCCCGCATCACCTCGCGGCGCAGCGTGCCCAGGGCGACGCAGCGTTCTTCCCGGCGGCCGCCGCGCGACCACGCAACACGAATGGGAAAGTCGTCAGGCTGGCCCGCGCGAACGGCTCGCTTCAGGTCCATCAGCCACGGCCCCACGGGCAAACCGAGCGCCTCCAGACGGATCTTGTCTACGTTCAGGTGAACCGTCTCCTCCAGGGCAAAGCCCAGACACGGGATGCGGTGATCCAGTTGGGCGCAACGGACCCGAAACTCCGGTTCGCTGAGGAGGAAACCGTCGACCGCGACCCGGTCGCCGACCTCCTCTCGGCGGAATCCGTTCGGACACACGAAGCGCGCACACCGGACCCGGTCCCGACCGACCTCGTGCACCTCGATGGACAGGCTGTATCCATCCACGAGGTTCCAGACATACCCACGTAACTTCCCGTCCACGTGATCGATGAAACCCGTCGGTCCGTAGAGGCGCAGCGCTTTGCTCCGGCCCAAGAGCACGCGCAGGAGATGGTCAAACCCGACGAAATGGTCGAGATGAGCGTGGGAGACGAACACGTCGGAGATTTTGAGGAGGTACCCGGCCGACAAGCGGCTGATGTCACCGAGGTCGAACAGGAGGGCGCGGCGTTCCCAGGGGAGACCCGCGTAGAGCGCCGGATCCCCGAAGAGGTCGTTGACCAGGAATGCCCGGAAACTGCTGGCCATGCTGCTCTGTCCGACTTCGCTACTGACCGGCCGCCTTGCTCGTCGCCTCGATGCGTTGCCGTTCCTGGTCGAGGACCGGGGCGAGGCGCTGTTCGAGGCCCCGCCGGGTAACATCCGCGGGACTTCCCGGCGACGCCCCGGGCAGGGCCTGCAACGCGTCCCGCGCCTTCCCGGCCTCGCCCAGGTACCCCACGATCAGGTATCCGACAATGGCTAATGCCAAGACCAACCCGGCCAGACCCAGAACCCGCATCGGCGCTCTCCTTCCCGTGGGATCCTGCGCCACGCTCCCCTTTTCCCGCTCACCGTTCGATCGGAAACCCTTGCACCTCCCAATCCTGGATGCCGCCTTCCAGGTTGTAGATCCGGTTCAACCCGACCGCTGCGGCCACCTCGCAGGCCACCGCACTCCGGATGCCTTGCGCACAATAGAACAGGACCCCATCTTCGGTCAGATACTCCCGGGGCGCCACCAGCAGGTTGTTGAGGGGCACCAGGACCGCACCCGCGATCCGCCCGCGATTCCATTCCGCCGGTTCCCGGACATCAACCAGTTTCAGCGCGCCCGCATCCAGTAACGCCTTGCCCCGCGCGGCATCGACCCGCTCGAAGGGCTCCCCCGTCGACTCGACCGACATCGCCTCCTCCTTCGGCGTCACCCGCCTTGGGACAGGGAACCTGCCATCGCAGCCTGGCCGCCACACCGGGATGCTACCGGACGACCGACCGAGGGTCAAGCCCGCGGCCGGCGCACCGGTTCACGTTCGGAGATACACCAACCCGCCCAGGCAGGACCCGTAGGGACAGCGCAACACCTCGGACGGTCCCCGCCGCGTCATCAAAGACACGTGAACGACAGGGAGACCTCGCGAGGATATGCGCCACGTCTCGATAAGCCGTTGTCAAAGAATAAGTTGAGCGGAGACATTCCGAAACGGCATAAGGAGCCGTAACGAAATAGAAAGAGATGTATAGGTTATTTCGTAACGGCTCCTAAGCCTATCAGGATTGGTCCGCTCCGGTACTGATGTATTCTCTGGCCGCCTGGAGGGCTTGCTCCTCAGAGTCATACTCACCCGGTACGCGGGTCACCGTGTCTGTCAGGGAGTCCTTGGTCACCACCTTCTTTTTCCCGATATTCACGATTGCGCTAATCCAGCGGCCGCTGAGCAGCGGCGTGGTGTGGATCCGATGTTCCTTATAAATGGGGTCCTCTTTCACAGGGTACGTGCCTCCTCTCGGGCTTCGTTCTAGCCAACCTTCCATGGGACTACGCCAATGGTGGGAAAAGGCGGGTTCTCGGGTCGCGGTTAGCGCGCGGGCACCACGAGCGAGCGCACATTGACCGCCCGCCGGCCTTCTTCCTCGGTCGTTCTCTCCAGGTAGACACGGGGACGTCGCCAACTCCGCCCAAATTCCGTCCAGACCGTGCGGAGAAAATAACACCGCCCCGCCTCCGCTTCCAGTGTCACGTCGTCGCCGGTCGCTCGGAAGAACTCCGGCACGAGGCTGGTCGGGGTGACGTACAGGACGTGCCGACCCGGCGCAATATCCAAACACAGGAAGTCCCGCTCCCCGAGCGTAGCCATCTTCCGGCCATCCAGGGTGACCGTGACCGCCTCGTCGCTGGAGGATGGAACGACGTAGATGCAGGCCTTGTCTGTGGGCGCACGGAACAACTTCGCTGCCGCGTCAAGACTCGGATCCGCAGGAGAACTGGCGCAGGACGAAATCAGCCCCGCGACGAGCAGCAGTCCGAGCATTCGCATGCGTCCTCCTTCTCCTTCCTCTCGCAAGCGTTGACCGCCACAGGTCGCGTGGCCGGTATCTTGATCAAGGCGTTCGAGCTCGATGGACACAAACCGTGGACCCGACATCCGAACCTTGGGCATCGCGGTTGGCGTGACTCGGGAATGCTGCGAAACGCAGCGCCGTGGAGGATGCCGTACCGGCCCCAAGCTGCCAGCCAGGTTACACCAGTCCGGCGTCCCGCAGCACCGCCACACTGGCGGCGCGCGCTTCGCGTGCGACGCGGAGCGGGGTCCGGGACCAGTACTGGGGCCGGAAGATCTCGACAGAGACCGGGCCCGCATACCCGATCGCTTTCAGTCCGCGCAGCACACCCTGGAGCGGCAGGATCCCTTTGCCGGGGTACAGACGGAGCGCGTCGTGCATCTTTCGCCGCGGCGCGCGCTCCACATCGTTGATGTGCACGATGAAGATCCGCCGTGGGTCCACTTCTCGGATGGAGGCAAGCGTCGACCCGCCGGCAAAGAAGTGAAACGTGTCCAGCACCAGCCCCACGTTCGGCCGCGCCACTTTCTCTACGATCGCCGCGCACTGCGCCAGCGTGTTGACCGTGCAGTCTGCGAATCCGAGAAACTCGTAGGCCAACCGGACACCATGCGGCGCAGCAATACGGGATAAGATTCGCAGCACCCGGACCGACTCCCGCTCGATCGCTGCCGCCGAGACGCCTTTGGGCCGCGGACTCGGCACCACCAGCACCGTCTCGCACCCAATAGCCTCCGCCACCCGGCACAGGCGCTGGAAGTCCTCCAGCATCCGGATGTGCCCGGACGGATCGTTGAACGTGATCCGTTCGACGGAGTTCAGCGTGGCCGCCCGCACCCCCGCGCGCCGCAGGTCGCGTCTCAGCGCCGGCAGCCCACCGCAATCCAGGTAGGTGATTAACTTCGCCGCCCAGATCTCGACGAAGTCGAACCCGGCTTTCCCGGCCACGGCGATATCCGTCGCCAGATCCGCCTTGAGTGTCGTCGCCCCGTTCAGACCGAGTTCCATGAGCGTACCTCCCGCTTGAGCGCGCGCTGTCGGTTCACGCATCCGGCACCACGCCTCAACGTCTCATCCGCCAGGATAGAGGTGGTACAGCAACCAGAAAATGATGACTCCGGTGATCGAGACGTAAAGCCAGAGGGGCAGCGTCCACCGCGCGACCCGCACATGCCGCGCATGCTCCTCCCGCAGCGCACGCGCCATGGTCACGATCGCCAGAGGGACGATCCCCGCCGCCAGGACGGTGTGCGACAGCAGGATCGTGAAGTACACCGGGCGAATCCACCCCTGGCCCTCGAACCGCGTCATCCCGGCGAAATAGCGCAGCGTCAGATAACTCGTCAGGAAGAGGACCGAGACGAGGAACGCCGCCAGCATGCACCGCTGGTGTGCCGCGCGTCGCCCGCGCCGGATACAAGCATACCCGCCGATCAACAGGCAGGCGCTGAGCGCGTTGAGTGCCGCGTTCACGGCGGGCAAGATTGCAGTCAATGGCATGGCGCACCCTCCTCAGAATCCGACGCACTCTACCGCGAAACACGCGGGCAGGCAAGCCGCCGCTTTTCGCGTTCGGACGGATCGCGCAAAGGATCGGAGAAGTAACCGGGTGGCGCGCCGCGGCTTGACATTTGGGAAACCGCGGTGTATTGGACTCCTCACATGAACCCGGACGACTGCCACCAAGACCCGTCCCGACCAAGGAGTGAACCCATGATCCAGTCCCCCCCAGCCGAAATCGGCATGCCCCTCGACACCGTGGATACTCCCGCCCTGCTGATCGATCTTGACGCCTTCGATCGAAACGTCGCACGGCTGGCGCGCGCGCTGGACGGAACGGCCGTTCGGCCGCGACCTCACGCCAAGTCCCACAAGTGCCCGGTCATCGCACTGCGCCAAATGGCCGCCGGCGCCGTCGGCGTGTGTTGCCAGAAAGTCGGCGAAGCGGAGGCGATGGTTTATGGTGGCGTGTCAAACGTCCTGGTGAGCAACCAGATCGTCGGTCGGTCCAAGATCGCCCGACTCGCCGCGCTCGCCAAGCAGGCGTGGGTCGCGGTCTGCGCCGATCACCCCGCCAACGTCGCGGACCTGAATGACGCCGCGCTCGCCTACGGCGTGCGCCTGCCGGTCCTGGTCGAGATCAACGTGGGGATGGACCGGTGCGGCGTCGAGCCGGGCGACCCAGCCCTGACTCTCGCGAAGCAGATTGCGGCGTCGCCCGGCCTTCGGTTCGCCGGCTTGCAGGCGTATCACGGCTCCGCGCAACACGTGCGTGAGTTCGCCAAGCGAAAGGAGGCGGCCGACGCCGGGGTCGAGAAGACGCGCCACACCGTCGAACTCCTCGCGCGGCACGCCCTTCCCTGCGAGTTGGTCACCGGCGCCGGAACAGGCAGCTACCGGTTCGAGGCAGGGAGCGGCGTCTTTACCGAGCTTCAGGCGGGCTCGTACATTTTCATGGACGCGGACTACGCGAAGAATCTGGCCGCGGATGGCAGCACGACAACCGATTTCGAGCACAGCCTCTTCGTGTGGGCCACCGTCATGAGCCGACCGACGAAGGAGCGCGCGGTCCTCGACGCCGGGCTCAAGGCGCTCAGCGTGGACGCGGGGCTCCCCTGGGTAGCCGGGATGCCCGATGTGGAGTACGTGCGCGCCGCCGATGAGCACGGCAAACTCACCCTGCATGACCCCGCGCGCACCCTGGAACTCGGCGCCAAGCTTCGGCTGATTCCGGGGCATTGCGACCCCACCGTGAATCTTTATGATTGGTACGTCGGGTATCGTAACGACCGAGTAGAGGCACTCTGGCCGATCGCGGCGCGCGGCGCCGGCCGCTGACGCCCAGGCCGTGAATCCGGCACAAGGGTGCCTGGACTCGGGCCGACCCCGCCGTTGCCGACCGATTCAGTATTGTTCATTTCCGCGTTCCTAGATGCTCTGCCACGATCGCAGCAGAGATTTGTTATTGACAAGAGGACTCGCCTCGCGGTATGAGGCATCCCAAGCTCACGCGACCTGTACCTCGTGGGAGGTATGAGGAAACGACCATGGGTTCCCAGCCCGTCGGTTTCGCCCTGCCGAGCTCCATCGTGCGCGATCCTGGCTGCACCACAACCGCACAGCGGAGTCACAATTCCCGCCCTCGCCTGGCCCGTTCTTCGGATCTCCACATCCTTGGCGTCTCTCCGGTGTGTAACAATGCGGGCAGCATGCCCGCATGGCGATCGCCGTAGCGTTCTGTTCCACGTCACCCCCAACAGGAGGTCAAGCGATGGCAGAACAGGTGAAGGCCAAGGCAGTGCGAACGGTTCCGGCCGGCGACATCAAGCCGCCTTGGGAAGTGCGGGAGATGCCGGCGGCGCCACCCAGGAACTTTCGGCACCTTCATGCAATGGGCCGGACCGGCCGTCGTCCTGGGTGCGCTCTCCGTGGGCGGCTTCGAGGCGTACCAGGCCGGCTATGTCGCCGCCCAGAAATGGACCGGGATCTACTGGGTCTACGTCATCTCCTGCTTCTTCCAGCTCCTCATGAACAACGAGATCGCCCGCTACACGATCGCCACCGGCGAGACGGTCCTCCAGGGATTCACCCGCCTCAAGCCCGCCAAGTTCTGGGGCTGGGCGACCGCCATCCTGTGCATCGTCCAGCAGGGCTGGCCGGCCTGGATCGGCGGCGCGGCCGCGGGCGTCGCGGCCCTCTTCGGTATCCCAACATGGCAGTACGTGGCCATGGTGGCGCTGGGCCTGGTGTTCGTCGTCTTTGCCGGTAGCAAGCGGGTCTACAACACGCTCGAGATGATCATGTACGTGTGCTTCGTGGTCGCCACGGCGGGTCTTGCCTTCCTCACCATCTTCATGACGAACTGGGCCGCCGTTCGCGAGGTGAGCTGGGGCTGGGTCGCGGTCGGCACGATCCCGGCCGGCATCACGCTCACCGCCATCGGGCCGTTCCTGAACCAGCCGGCCGGCGGATTCTGGAACTTCTGGCACACCTACTGGGTGCGCGAGAAGGGCATGGGCATGGCCAAGTACTTCGGCCACGTCACCGGCCTCACCTCGCCCCCGGAAGAGGTGCGCCGTTACGGTTACATCTTCGACACCGACAGCCCGACCGAGCTCGCCAAGTTCCGCGACTGGCTGTGGATGAACACCACCACGCTGGCGGTGTTCTTCATCATCCTGGGCGGGATCCTGTTCACCTACTTCGCCAGCCTGGCCGGCTACTCCGCGGCCGTCATCTACAACATGAAGGTCCCGGGCGGTATCCAGGTGGCCACCGTCCTGGCCGAGATCTTCAGGTCGGCCTACGGCCAGTTCGGGTTCGTGCTGTTCTGCGTGATCCTGATCTTCGCGCTGTTCGACAGCCAGTTCTCGGTGTACGACGGTATCGCCCGGATGTTCGCGGACACGGTGACGGTCGAAACGCACGCCACCGACCGGCGTCCATACCGCTTCTATTACTTCTGGATGCTGGGGATCCTGTGCGTCGTGGGGATGATCACCGTCTGGATGCGGACCCCGTATATCCTGTGGGTCATCATCAACTGGGCCGGCGTGGCGGTCCACGCCTCACTCACCCTGGGGATCATCTACCTGAACGCGAAGCTCCTGCCCGGGCCGATCAAGCCGCGGCCATGGATCGTTGTGGCCAACGTGGCCTGGGCGATCATCCTGTTCGTCTACTTCATCGGGTGGACGATCTACGACAACCCGCTGGGCCTCAAGCTCTAGCGAAGCTGCCCACGAACCCAAAGCGCCCCGGTCGCCGAATGGCGACCGGGGCCTTGTTCTTGGTGGAGTGATCCCGAGCGACGGATCCCTATCCCTAGACGTAGACACGATTCGCGGCCGAGATTCCCGAACCGCACCGATATCCCTCGGCCGGCAGGATCCGCTCCAGCGCCGCCAGCAGGAGCAGCACGTTATTCGGCCGGGAGTTCGTCCCCATCAGGCCGATGCGCCACACCTTGCCCTTCAAGACACCCAGGCCTCCGCCGATCTCGATCCCGAATTCCTTGAGGAGCCGACCGCGCACCTTGGCGTCGTCGACCCCCGCCGGGATCCGGACGGTGTTGAGCGTCCACAGGCGGTACGGCGGCTCCACGTGCATCTGGAGCCCCATCGCCTCCAGGCCCGCCACCAGCGCCAGGTGGCTCAGTCGGTGGCGTTCCCAGCGCGCCGCCAGCCCCTCTTCCTCCACGATCCGCAGCGCCTCCAGCAGCGCATAGTGGAACGTGGTCGGCGGCGTGTGATGGTAGTACGGGTTCCCCGTCCAGTACTGCTCGAACATCGCGAGATCCAGATAGAAGCTCTGGAGCTTCCGCGGCCGCTTTCGGATGCGGTCCATCGCCCGGTCGGACACGGTGATCGGCGAGAGACCCGTCGGCGCGCTCAGCGCCTTCTGGGTACCGGAGTAACACGCGTCCACGCCGTGCCGGTCCACCTCCACCGGATGGCCGCCCAGACTCGTGACCGCGTCTACCAGGAGAAACGCGCCGTACCGATCCGCGATCTGGCGGAGACCCTCGAGCGGCTGCAGGACGCCCGTGGAGGTCTCGGCATGTACCACGCCCAGAACCGTGGCGCGGCCGGCCTGCTTGAAGGCGGCCTCGATCTGCTCCGGGGAGAATCGGCCGGCCCCACTCGGCTTCCAGCTTGACGGGGACCGCCCCGCACCGCTCGGCAATCTGCACCATCCGGTCGCCGAAGTAGCCGTTGCAGGCGAGCAGCGCCGTGTCTCCCGGCTCCAGCAGGTTGATCAGCGCCGCCTCCATCCCGGCCGTTCCGGTGCCCGACACGGGGAGCGTCATCGCATGCGTCGTGCCGAAGACCAGGCGGAGCAGCCGCGAGATCTCACCGGTGAGTTCCGACATGCTCGGGTCGAAGTACCCGATCATGGGGGCACTCATCGCCTGCAGGACGCGGCCATCCACGTTGCTCGGACCCGGCCCCAACAGCAGCCGCGTGGGGGGATGAAACATCTTGGACATCGTCATGGCACGCTCCTCTCAAACAGCAAAGCCACGGGGCGCTTTCTGGCATCGCCCACCGTGGCTCTCAAGGTGGGGGCCCGCGCCGACAACCCGATCGCCCCCCTCGTTTCCGATTTCCCCGGACCCTCTGCGCCATCCTCCCATCGAGCGTCCGGTCCCGACGATACTCTAGCGCAGTCCCGGACCGCGCAGCAACGGAATTCTCTGCCTGGTCCGGTTCGCGACACCCGCACCGCGCTCACGCGATGTTGAAGTACTTGGCCTCGGGATGGTGCACGATGAGGGCGGAGGTGGATTGCTCCGGCTCGAGCTGGAATTCGTCGCTCAGCTCCACCCCGATCCGGTCCGGCTGCAGCAATCGGCAGAGGCCGACCTGATCCTCCAGGTTCGGACAGGCCGGATACCCGAAGCTGTACCGGGATCCCCGGTACGCCTGTCGGAAGAGCCGAGTCAATTCAGGCGAGTCGTCGCCCGCGATCCCCAGCTCCTCCCGCATGCGCTTGTGCCACAACTCTGCCAGCGCCTCGGCGGCCTCGACGGACAGGCCGTGGAGATAGAGGTAGTCGGTGTAGTTGTGCTCCTCGAACAATGCGCGTGCCACCTCGGTCGCCCGCCGCCCCACCGTCACCAGCATGCAGCCCAACACATCCATCCGCCCGGAGTCCGTCGAGGCGAAGAAATCTGCCAGACAGAGCCGCCGCCCGCCGGGCTGCCGCGGAAAACGGAACCGCTCCTGCGGTGTCCGCCCGTCTTCCTCGTACACGATCAGATCGTCCCCCTCGGACTGGCACCGAAAATACCCGTACACTACCTGTGGGTTCAGGATGGTTTCCTTCGCGCAGCGCGCCTTCCAGCGCTGGTAGATCGGCCGGACGTGCGTCCGGATCAGCTCATCGAAACGCTCCGGCTTGCCCTTGCCTCGATGGAATTGCCACTGCGTCCGGAACAGCGCCACCTCGTTCACGAAGGCAAACACATCGGCGAGGGGAACCTCCGTCACCACGCGAGTTCCGAAGAATGGGGCGGTCGGGGGAGCGACATCGCTCCGAACGTCGCTCCGTCCGGTGGACGGACTCTGCGCCGTGGCTGTCACGGCGGCTGCGGGGGCCGCACACGGCGCGGTTCGCCGTCTGGCCGTTGCCGGGTACACCGGCGCGTCGCCCGGCTCGCGCGAGGTGATCTCCCCCATCAGCCGCAGCCCGTCGAAGGCATCCCCGGCGTAATGCACATCCCCTCGATAGACGGCCCGCAGATCCTCCTCCACGTAGCCGCGCGTCAGCGCCGCGCCGCCCAGGATCACCGGGAACCGCCAGAGCTCCCGGGCATTCAGTTCCTCCAGATTGTCCCGCATGACGAGGGTGGACTTCACCAGGAGACCGCTCATACCGATGGCGTCCGCCCGCTCCTTCAGCGCGGCCTCCACGATGTTGTGGATCGGCTGCTTGATCCCGAGGTTGATGACGGTGTACCCGTTATTGGTCAGGATGATGTCCACCAGGTTCTTCCCGATGTCGTGGACGTCCCCCTTGACCGTCGCCAGGACGATCTTCCCTCTGGTCTGCCCTTCGGAACGAGTCATGAATCGTTCGAGGTAACCCACCGCCGCCTTCATGACCTCGGCCGACTGCAGCACGAACGGGAGCTGCATCTGGCCGCTTCCGAACAGTTCCCCGACCGTCTTCATACCGTCCAGCAGGATCTCGTTGATGATCGTGAGCGCGTCGTACGCGCCCAGCGCCTCGTCCAATACCGCTTCCAGCCCGGGGCGCTCCCCGTCCACGATGCGGGCCTTCAGGCGCTCCTCGACACTCCGAGGGACCGTCGGATCCACGGCAATCTTGGTTCCGGCGCCGGTCTCGAAGAGGCGCATGAACTCCGTCAGCGGGTCGTATCCGTCGCGGCGTTCGTCGTAAATGAGTTGGCGCGCCACTTCCCGTTGACTGGGGTCGATCCGGTTCATGGGCAGGATCTTCGCCGCATTCACGATGGCGGCATCCAGCCCCGCCTCCACCGCCAGATGGAGGAAGACGCTGTTCAACACCTGCCGCGCCGCCGGTTTCAGGCCAAAGGAGACGTTGCTCACGCCGAGGATGGTGTAGACTCCAGGCAGCTCCGCCTTGATCCGCCGGATCGCCTCCAGCGTGGCCAACCCGTCCTTGCGCAGGTCCTCCTGACCGGATCCGACGGGAAACGTCAGCGCGTCGAAGATCAGATCCGACGGCTCCAAGCCGTACCGATGGACCGCCAGGTCGTGCAAGCGATGCGCGACCCGGAGCTTCCACTCCACGCTCCGCGCCTGCCCCTCCTCGTCAATCAGGAGGCCGATCACAGCCGCCCCGTACCGACGCGCCAACGAGAAGACCGCGGCCGGGCGCCCCGCTTCCCCGTCCTCCAGATTGACGGAGTTGATGATCGCCCGGCCCCCCGAGCGCTTCAGCGCCGCCTCGATCACCGGCGCCTCGGTGGAATCGATCACCAGGGGAATCGTGCACTGCGTGGCCAGCCGCCCGACCAGGTCCGCCATGTCCGCCACGCCGTCGCGGCCCACGTAATCCACGCACACGTCCAGGACGTGCGCCCCCTCCTTGACCTGATCGCGCGCCACGGCGACCATGCCGTCCGCATCGCCGGCCAGCAGGCGCTCGCGGAACTGCTTGGACCCGTTGGCATTGGTCCGCTCGCCGACGATCAGAATGCTCCGATCCTGTCGAAAGGGCACGCTGGAATACAAGCTGGACGCCGCGGGAATGTGCTCAGGGGTGCGGGGGGTCGGAGCGCGTCGCCCGATTACCTCCACCACGCGCTTGAGGTGCGCCGGCGTCGTCCCGCAGCAGCCACCCACAATGTTGACGCCGTGCTGCTCCACGAAGTGCCGATGGAAGTCGGCCAGTTCGTCCGGCGTGAGAAGATAACACGCCCGTCCCCCCTCCATGTGGGGGAGCCCGGCGTTCGGGAGGCAGGAAATCGCTTTCCGCGACTGTCGGCTGAGGAAATGGACGTGCTCCATCATTTCCTGCGGACCGGTGGCGCAATTCAGCCCGATGGCATCCAGGTCGTACGCCTCCAGCGCGGTGAGGGCCGCACCCAGCTCCGTCCCCAGGAGCATGGTGCCTGTCGGCTCCAGCGTCACCTGGACCATCAGCGGGCGCGGCGTCCCGGCCGCCGTCATGGCATCCTGGCAACCGATCACACCTGCCTTGGCCTGCAACAGGTCCTGACAGGTCTCGACCAAGAGGACATCCGCGCCGCCGTCGATCAGGCCGCGCGCCTGCTCCCGGTACATGGCGACCAGTTCGTCAAAGGCGATCTGACCGAGGGACGGGAGTCGCGTACCCGGGCCCATCGCCCCCACCACGAAGCGGGGCTGTTCGGAGGAGGAGAAGCTCGCCGCCACCTCGCGCGCCAGCCGGGCGGCCGTCCGATTGATCTCGTAGGCCTTTTCCGCCAGGCCATACTCCCCCAGGACCAGGCGACTTGCTCCGAAGGTATTGGTCTCGATTGCATCGCAGCCGACTTCCAGGAAACTGGCGTGGATCTCCCGGACCACCTGCGGTCGAGAGAGGACCAGGATCTCGTTGCATCCCTCCTGCCCCTCGAAATCGTCCACCGAGAGGCCGCGGTCCTGGATCGAGGTCCCCATCGCCCCGTCGAAGATCAGGACGCGCTCGCGGAGCAGGTGTCGGAAGTCGCCCGGCATGGTCGCTTACATCCTCCCCTCGGGGGCGGACGCGGTCGCACGCTGCGCCGCTTCGATACCCTGGATGACGCGGTAAAGGACGTCGAGCTTCGGGACCGGAACCCGGTGCGCCGCCGCGAGTCGCACGACATACCCGATGACGTGATCGGCTTCCGTTCGGCGCCCGCGTTCCAGGTCCTGCAGCGTGGAGATCTTCACCTGGGTCATGCCACGCTCCTGCATCATGCGCCCGCGCGCCATGACCGATGCGACGGCGTCGTCGAACGGCTGCGAACACAGGGTCTTGACCGGAAAACCTTGATAATCCGCCAGCGAGATGCCGGTGCGATCGGCGATCGCGGCGATCTCGCGGCTCAACTCCACGAAGAGGGTTGCCAGGGACCGATCCTGATACATCTCGTGAACGCGTAACCGGGTCACGCATGCCAGCGTGGCCGCGGGGACCATCTGGTTGAGTTTGCACCAGATCGCGCTCCGGATATCTTCCCGGACCTCCACGGCGAGCTCCGCCTTGCGGAAGCATTCGGCAATCGCCTCGACCCGAGCGGACCGCCGCCCATCGAGCTCGCCGATCCAGGTCGCGCCGTCGTTGGTATGCATGACGCGTCCCGGTTCCGGCATACTGCCGCCGACGATGCTGGTGGCGCCGATCACGACGTCACCGCCGAGCGCCTCGGCCAGCGCCTCGTCCTTTCCGCCCCCGTTCTGGACCGACAGGGCTGCGCCCACCTGACCTCGCAAGTGAGCGATCCCGACCAGCGCCTCGGCTGTGTCGTAGCTTTTGACGGCAAGGATCAGGAGGTCCGCCGATGCCACCTCGCGCGGATCGGCCACGGCGCGAAGGTTGCCGATTGTCCGATGTCCCCGCAGTCCCTCGATGATGAGGCCCCGGGAGCGAATCGCGTCCACGTGGGGCTTCCGTCCCACCAAGGTCACCGATATCCCGGTTTCCGCCAGGTACCCGCCGAGGATGCTCCCCAGCGCCCCTGCGCCAACAATCACCGTGTGCACCGCACATCCCTCCGTGCCGCGATAGACGAGGCGCGCCTTCGCCTCGCAAACCCCACACACCCACCGGCCGCGAACTCTAACACGCGTGCCGGGCCTCGTCAAATCACCGCCGGGCGTCGCTCTCCGCCGCGCCGCTGGCCCCTCCCTGCTCCACCGAACGCCCCACCAGGGCGTATGCGAGCAACCCGAAGGTGTAGGTCGGAATCGTCGCCCCTAGCCACGGCGCCAACCCGGACCATCCCAGTTGTGGTAAGCCGGCAATGAGCAGATACAGGGCGACGCCGCTGACCCACACGCCCATCGCCGGCCAATTCACCCCACCGCGGTACCAGTACCGGCCGCCGCTCCGGTAGAGCTCCGCCACATCGTATTGCCGATGGCGCAAGACGAAGTAATCGGCTGTGAGAATGCCGAGCAAGGGGATAAAGATCGACCCGATGAGCAACAGGAAACTCTCGTATTGGACCAGGGGGAGCGTCGCGGCCAGGACCAGCACAATCCCGCCGATCCCCAGCGCGAGCGTCCGTTGCCCCAGGCGTGGCCAGATGTTCTGTGCCGAGACCGCGGCCGAGTAGATATTGGCGAAGCCTTCGTCCGTCTCCGCCACGAGCAGAACCAGGAGCGCCACCCACCCTGCGGTCAGGGCCGCGATGGTGGTGAGAAGCGGCGCGATGGGGGCGCTGGGGTCGGAGGGAACTGTCGCCGAGAGGGCCAGGAGCGCCCCCAGGGCATAGAACCACACATGGGATCCGAAGTAGCCCAGGCCCGTTCCCCAGAACGCGGTCTTCCGAGACCGGGCCATCCGGCTATAGTCCGCAACCAGGGGAACCCAGGAGATCGGCATCACCGCCACCAGATCGACTCCCAGCCAAAACGACATCTCACCCGTGCCCGGCTTCGCCAGCCACGCCCGCACGTCGTAGGTCGTCAGGACCGCGACCGTGATCCAGGTCAGCGTCAGCAGGACGACCCACACGGCAAACCGCTCCATCCACTGCTTGACGACCATGATCGGCCCGACCACCGCCATCGCTGTGCCGAGAACCGCAAAGAACAGCACCCAGCCCAGATACCCCCGTACGCCGATCAGACGCTCGGAAAGCAGCGCCGCCGCCTGCGCCATGACGATCACCTCGAATGTCGCCCAGCCCAGCAGTTGCAATAGGTTGAGGACCGTCGGCGCAATCGACCCGCGCAGGCCGAGCACCGGCCGAAACAGCACCATGGTCGGCACGCCGGTATCCGACCCGATGGTTCCCACCAGCCCAAGCAGGGCGTTGCCCACCACCGCGCCGACCAGGATCGCCAGGAGCGCCTGCCCGAGACTGAGCCCCGGCACCAGGAACATTCCGACCGCCATGACCAGGAAACTCACGCCGAGGTCCCACCATAGGACGAACGTGTCCACGAAACCGAGGCGGCGCTCTGACACCGGCACCGGTTGAATGCCGTATGCCCGGATCTGGTCCGTCAAGCCGGCCATGAGTCCTTCCTCCCGTTAGCAGCCCGTCTGGCTGCCCCGATCCGCCCCTGAAAAATCAAAAACCGCCACGCGGGGCGGTTTCTGTCGCTGTCGGTCCCTACGCTGGCATTACCCAGGTCAGGTTCGAACGGTCGGTGAGGAACCGCCCCACCCTCTCAGCCCGGCTCTCCGGGCTCCCGTTTATTAAGTTAAAAACAGCCTAGCACCTCACGTGTGGCGTCGTCAAGCCGTTCTGTCCTCGCTCCTCCCATGTAACGCCATCCCCGCTTTCACGCAGACGCTCGGGTCGGCCCGACGGGGCACAGCGGCGATTACATCATGAATGATCCGCCGTTGACGTCGATGCAGGCGCCGTTCACGTACGAGGCGTCGTCCGAGGCGAGGAAGAGGATGGCGGCGGCGATCTCCTCCGGCTGCGCGGGGCGACCCAGCGGGATGTTCCGCAGGATCTTCTCGCGTTCCTCGGCCCCCCGCAGCTCCCACTTCTTGGCCACGCGCTCGACCATGGTCGGTCCAGGCGCCACCCCGTTCACCGTCACGTTGAACGGCCCCAGCTCGACGGCCAGATGTCGCATGAACGCCAGCATCCCGCCCTTGGCCGCGCTGTACTCGGGCCCCGAAAGCCGGCTCATGTTCCGCCCGGCAATGGACGCCACCATCACGATGCGGCCCCGTCTCCGTTCGCGCATGTGGGGCACGACCGCCTTGGTCATGAGGAAGGCGCTGGTAAGATTGACCTGAAGGCTTTTTCCCCAGGCGGCCTCGTCGAGGTCGTCCAGCCAACGGGCCATCGTCCCACCGCCTGCGTTGTTCACCAGGATATCAATGCCGCCCCCTTGTGCGTTTCCCAGCGCGACGATCCTCGCCACGTCCGCAGCGTGCGTGACATCGCCTACCGCCGGGACGGCACGCCCGCCATCCCGCACGATCCCCGCCACCACTGCGTCCACCGCAGCGTCGTCTCGACCATTCACGATGACCGTACCACCTTCGTGCGCCAACCGAACGGCGGTGGCCCGGCCAATCCCCTTCGACGCCCCGGTGATCAGGGCAACCTTCCCCGAGAATCGCATCGTTCCTCCTTGTTGATTGGGGTTACAGACGGTGCGACACGGACGTCACCTCGGCGCGATCTGCCCGCGAAGCCACTCCACTTCGCGCGCCAAGCCCTCCCGCAGCGACACCCGGGGCGAAAACCCGAGGATGTCCCGTGCGCGGCTGGTGTCCGCCCAGGTGTGGCGGACGTCCCCGGGTTGCGGCGGCCGGCGATCCCGGCGGATCCGCCGGCCCAGGATCTCCTCCAGCGTCGCCAGGATCTCGTTCACGCTGCAACGCGAGCCACCCCCGATGTTGAACACCTGCCCCGCGGCTCCGGAGGATGCCGCCAGCCAATTGGCCTCTGCGGCATCGGTCACGAACGTGAAGTCTCGTGTCTGTTCTCCGTCTCCATACACCGTGATCGGACGGTCTTCCAGCGCAGCCCGGATGAACTTGTGAAACCCCATGTCCGGCCGTTGCCGCGGACCATATACCGTGAAGTACCGCAGAGAAACCGTCGCGAGCCCATAGTTCGCGTGGTACAAGCTACACAGATGCTCCGCCGCCAACTTGGTGACGCCGTAAGGCGAATACGGTCTGGTGGGCGAGTCTTCCCGCAACGGGAGATCCGGCGTCTCGCCGTAGACCGAGGAGGACGACGCGTACACCAGGCAGCGGACCCGTCCCGCCTCGCGCGCCGTCTCCAGCAATCGCTGGGTCGCGCGGATGTTGCCGTCGAGATAGAGGTCGAAATCCTTTCCCCAGCTCGGGCGGACCCCGGGCTGCCCGGCCTGATGGAAGATATAGTCCGCCTCCCCGACCAGCGGTCCCAACTCCATCCGGAGCAGGTTTGCTTCCACGAGGCGAAACTCGGGGGCAAAGAGGAGCGTGGAAAGATTCGCCTCCTTCACGGCCCGGGGGTAGTAATCGGTGAACATGTCCACCCCGATGACGCGATGCCCCGCTCGGAGCAGACGCTCGCAGAGGTGGGAGCCGACGAACCCCGCCGCACCCGTGACCAGCGATGTAACGCCCGCCTTTTCGCCAGAACCGAGGTGTTCCGCCCGATGTGGGTCGGTCATACGATCACGCGTCCCTTCTGTGGTGAGATGCCTGGGAAAAACTGCAAACCTGATGAGTGGCTGTGCGCCCAATCCTCGCCCGCCGCCGCATTTTCGGTGTTTCCCTACCTCGCTCGCGATCGCGCATCCAACATCTCGCGCGCCGCGTTCATCACCTCCGGCACCTCCAGTTCGCGCATGCAGCGGAGCGTATCCGTGATGACGCAACGACGCTGCAAGCAGGGGCTGCATGGCAGTGCGTGCCGGAGAACCCGCCCGAGGCCCACCGGTCCGGTCCGCGCCGGATCGGTCGCCCCGAACAGGGCGAGCACCGGGGTGCCCACGGCGGCCGCGATGTGCATGGGCCCGGAATCGACGGTAATCATCAGGTCGGCCGAGCGGAGCACTGCCGCCAACTCTTTCAGTGACACCCGCCCTGCCAGCGACCGCGGCGCCGGGGCCAGGCCTTCGCCGATCGCCGTCGCCATCGCGCCATCCGCCGCGGCCCCGGTGAGTACCACACCCGCTCCCGCTTCCCCGAGCGCGGCGGCGAGCGCCCGCCACCGTGCGTTCTCCCAGAGTTTGGTCGGCCACCGCGCGGCGGGGTGCAGGACGACGACCGGTCGCGGAAGACCGGCCAGCGCCGCCGTTGCGGCGTCCAGATCCTTCTGCGCCAGCGGAATCGTGAATTCCCGCACGACCTCGGCGGCATCAACCGCAGCGGCGAGGGCCAGGTAGCGGTCCACCGCGTGGATCGGCTGCGGCGGCACCGGCACGCGGTGCGTCAGCACCCAGGTCGCACCCTCGCGCCCGTCCGCCAGCCCGACCCGGATCGGCGCGTGCGCGGCCAGGACGTACACGCCGCTCTTCAGGAGGCCCTGCAGATCCAGGACCGCGTCGTAGCGGCGGCGGATTTTCCGAGCGAACGCTCGAATCTCTCGCAGCACGCCCGGAATGGTGCTCGGATGCTTGAGCTGCCGTTGCCACCGACGCCGGCCCGACACGACGAACTCGGCGACGGCCGGATGCCCCTCCAGCAGCGGCGCCGCTTCCTCCTCGATGAGCCAATCCAGCGGGATCTCCGGATACCGCCGCTTCAGGGTAGCCACGACGGGAAGCGCGTGCACCACGTCGCCAAGCGCACTGGGCTTGATGAGCAAGATCCGTCGCGCACCGTCCAGCCGAATGGGCAGTGTACCCACGTCACCGTCCCGACTGCCGGAGCAGCCACTCGACCGCCGACCCAAGATCCGGTGCGACATGATCCGGAACCGGTGCGGCTCCCGCCTGCACCTTCTCGTACTGGCCCGCCCCGTGCCCGGTCAGGACCATGATCCCCCGCATGCCGGGGAAGTGGCGCGCCACCGCGGCGTCGCTCAGGTGGTCTCCGACGATCACCGACCGCGCCACATCCAGTCCGAAGTCCCTCCGCGCCTGCTCCACCATCCCCGGCCCGGGCTTGCGGCTCGGGCAGTCCTTCCGGTATTCCTGCGACCCGGCCTCGGCGTGGTGGGGGCAGTAGTAGATCCCGTCCACAGGAACGCCTGCCGCGCTCAGGAGTTCCTGAAGCCGGACGTTCACCCGGCGCACATCGTCTTCGGTGATGATGCCCCGGGCCACCCCTGCCTGGTTCGTCACCACGATGAGGCGATACCCCGCGGCACGGAGTGCGCCGAGCGCCTCCTGCGCTCCCGGAATGAACTGGATCTTGTCCGGATCGCCGAGGTAGCCCGGGTCTTCGATGATGGTCCCGTCCCGGTCCAAGAACGCGGCGGGCGTTTCGATCGCCGGCCTCGGCGCTGCAGGGAACATCAACTGCGCGACCGGGCAGGTGACGCCCTCTGTCTGCTTCACAAGCTCCTCCGCGGCCTGCACCACCTGCGCCACCGTCACGCGGGTCATGCAGCGATGATCGATCGGACATTCCCGCAGCAAGCAGGGACTACACGCCACCGCCTCGCGGACCAGGCGCGCGCGCGACCCGCACGGTCCAGTCGCCTCCGCATCCGTCGGTCCGAAGACGGCCACGACCGGGGCGCCGACAGCCGCCGCGACGTGCATGGTCCCCGTGTCATTAGTGAGCAACAGGCGACTCCGCCGCAGCACCGCCGCCAGCGTTCGCAGATCGGTGCGTCCCCACAACCGGATCGGTTTGTGCCGCATCGCCCGGGCAACCGATTCCAGCACGGCGGCCTCCTTGCTCGACCCGACCAGCAGGACACGCGCCCCCCAGCGATCCGCCAAGACATCCGCCGTCTGCCGCAAAGCGCTCCGCCGGCCAGCGCTTGGCGTTGCCGTAAACCGACCCCGGATTCACCGCTAGGCAGCGCGTTCCGGGAACGACGCCGGCCTCCGCAAGCAGCCTGTCCGCCGCCTGCGCTGCCTCGGGTGCAACCGCCAGTCGCGGCGTCGGGTCGCCATCCGCGCCCAGGCTCCGGACCACGGCAAGATACCGAAACACCTGATGGCGCTCGGCGGGGCCCAGGGTCTCACGCGCGGGATGAGTGAGCAAGAGACGACGGCACTCGGTCGGTGTCCCCACGCGTCGAGGAATCCCCGCCAGCCAGGGAACCACGGCGGCATCCACCGAGTTTGGAAAGAGCACCGCGAGGTCGAACCGTTTCCGCCGGACCTCTTGGGCCAGCGCCCAGCGCCCCAAGAGCCCACGATGCGCCCCGTCGGACTGATACACGATCACGCGATTCGCAACCGGCTGATCGGCGAAGAGCCCCGTGACCCACGGTCGACCGAGCACCGAGATCTCCGCCTGGGGAAACCGCCGCCGCAACGCCGCGAGCGCCGGCAACGTGAGGATCGCGTCGCCGACCCAGTTGACCTCCCGAACCAGGATGCTGCCGATCTCCGCCGGATCGATCTCGTGCATGGCGTCATGCCGGGCCGTTGTATCGCCGCCCGGATTCTCCGCGTCCTTCGACTGGGATTGCTCACACGTTGTCGCGGCCCCACACCGGACAACCGAGCGCCGACCCCACGGCGGCGGCGCCTTCCCCAACCACCAGGTCGACCCCGAGCGCGAACAGCGGCACCTCGGCGACGCGGTCGGGCGTCAGCCGTACCGCGTCTTTCTCCGTGGTCACGACCCAATCCGCACCACTCGTTTTTGCCGCGCCGACTATCCGCCGGTGGTCGCCGTCGTCGAAGGCGTGATGGTCGCGGTAGACGACTCGATCCACCACGACAGCGCCCAACCCCTCCAGGGTACGATGGAAGCCGTACGGATTGGCGATGCCGCTCACGGCCAGAACGCGCTTCCCGCGAATAAGGGCGACGGGGCTGTCCTGCCCCGACCGGAGTTCGCGGAGACAACAGCCTCGGAAGATCCCCTGCGCGATCGGGCGGCCGGGCGCTTCGCGTGCCAGAGTGTGCACCACGCCCTCGAGGTCCGCCGCCTCGTCGGCGTGAGTCACCAGGATCGCGTTCGCTCGGCGCAGACCGCCCACCGGCTCCCGAAGCCGTCCGCGCGGCAGCAGCCACTGTCCGCCGAACGGGTCCGTCGCGTCGATGAGGACCAGGTCGGCATCCCGATGGATTCGCCGGTGCTGGAATCCGTCGTCGAGGAGGATCGTCTGCGGACGGAACTCGGCGATGGCCAGCCGTCCCGCCGCCACCCGATCGCCGCCGACAACCACCGGAACCCCCGGCAGGCGCTGCGCCAGAAGAACCGCCTCGTCCCCGGCCTCCCGCCATCCGAGCCGGATCGTCCGCCCGTCTGATACGACCCGTGTGCCGGCGCCTTCGCTCCGGTACCCGCGAAGGACGACGGACACCCGCTCCCCCGCCGCCCTCAGCGCCGCCGCCATGGCAATCACTGTCGGCGTCTTCCCGGTCCCGCCCGCGGTCAGGTTACCGACCGACACCACCCGGCACGGCAGGCGGTGTACCGGGAACAGCCCCCCGTCGAATCCCGCATTGCGCAGCCGGACGCAGGCTTCATATGCCAGCGAAAGCGCCGCCAGCGCGCCGCGCGCGAGCCGCTGCCCCGCGGTCGGCACCTCCGCCCGCGTCACACCAAGCGCGTACGCCTCGATGCGATCGCGGACGGTCACAGCAGCGCTCCCACCAGATCCGCCGTCCGACCTGTTGCGCCGCGCTGCGCTTCCACGATGGACCGACCCGCCCGGCCCATCCGTTCCGCCCTGGTCGCGTCGTCGAGCAGCAACTGCAACCCCTCGGCGAGTCCCGGGCCGTCCGCCACTTGCAGCGCGGCCTCGGCCTCCTGGAAGCGGTCGCGCATCTCGGCAAAGTTCCCCATGTGGGGCCCGTGAAGCACCGGCCGACCATACGCAGCAGGCTCCAGGATATTTTGCCCGCCGTGGGGAATCAAGCTTCCCCCGACGAAGACGACACTGGCCGCCGCGTAGAGTCGCGCCAGCTCGCCCATGGTGTCCAACAGGATCGCACCCCCCTCGCGCGCCGGTGTGGCGGGGAGCCGGCTGCGCCGGACACAGGGGACGCCCGCCTTGGCCAGCACTCGCTCCACCTCCTCCAGCCGTTCCGGATGTCGAGGCGCCACCAGCAGGCACAGATCCCGCCGCGAGGCGGCGGCCGTTCGGAACGCCTCGATCACCGGCTCGTCCTCACCGCGGTGGATGCTTCCGGCGATCACCAGCCGGCATTCGGGCGACAGGCCGAGCCCCGCGCGGATCGCGCCGACATCGGCACCCTGCTCCAGGGCTGGGAGGTCGTATTTCAGGTTCCCGGTCACCCTCACCCGGTCCGCCGGAGCACCCAGTGACAGGATCCGGTCGGCATCGGCGGCGCTCTGCATACAGAACAGACGCACACCCTGAAGAACGCCTCCGAACCACCGCCGGACCAGTCGGTATCGCGGGAAGGACCGGGGAGAGATCCGCCCGTTGATCAACACCACGGGGATTCGCCGCTGGGCGCACGCGGCGAGAAAATTCGGCCAGAGCTCCGTCTCGGTCAAGAGCACCAGGCGCGGGCGAAGTCGCCTCAGGGCGCGCGCCGCGGCCCAGCGGAAATCCAACGGAAAAAACACAAACCGCGCGGCAGGGATCCGCTGCTCGGCCACCGCTCGACCGGTTTCCGTCGTGGTGGAGGCGATCAAGGGGACCGCGGGATGTCGGCTGACCAGGAGCCGCGCCAAGGGCGCGGCCGCCATGGCCTCCCCCACCGATACGGCGTGCAACCACACCGGTTCCGCGGTGCCTTCCCACGGCGCCACGTCGCCAAACCGCTCGCCCATGCCCCGGCGGTACTTTCCCCGCAGGAACATTTGGGTGAGCACGCTCGGCGCCATTCCGAGCATGAAGAGGCTGATCGACGCGCTATACAGCCAAGACATACACCCTCAGGCTTCGCTTGCCGCCGGAAAACGCGCCAGCCGGTCCGCGGTGGACGTCACCCCATCCAGCCGTTCCGCCAGCAGGCTTCGAAATCGCGCGGCTTCCGCCTTGGAGAGGTCGGGTGGAACGTAGAGCGGCGCTCCCCACACGTACACGCCGCGGGCCCCGGGGTACGGGATCACGAAGCGATCCCAGCTCCGCAGGACGATCCGGGGATACGCCCCGAATGCCGCCGGCACGATCGGCATCCCCGACAGCCGAGACAGTTCGACCACGCCGGACTTGACGCGCCCAGACGGCCCCTTGGGTCCGTCAGGCGTGACCACGACATCCCGCCCCTCCTTGAGGGCGTGAACCAACTGCCGGAACGCCCGCGCACCCCCTCGGGTTCCCGACCCCCGCTGCACCGTAAACCCCAGCCGTTCAGCAATGCGCGTGATGTACTCCCCATCCCGATGCTGACTGATGAGAATCGCGGCTGTGACGCCGGGATAGGCGAATGGCATCATGAGCAGCCGACCGTGCCAAAACGCGAAGATTACCCGCTCGCCTTTGGCCCAGCACCCATCCGGATACTCCCGGCCCACATCCCGGCGGCGCATCGTGGCGGCGCCAGTCCGCATCAGGCCGCAAGATATCCATGGCCCCAGGAGCAGACTGATCGCCCAGTCGCGCGGCGACCACCACCGCGCCGTCATGGGCTCGGGACAGAGGCAGGCGGCCGCGGAAGGAGCATCAAGACCTCTCGGGCGGCCCGTTCGACCGCGCCGGGATCCCCCAACCGCCTCCGGACGTCGCCCAGGGCATCGCGCATAGCCGCCTGGCGCGGCGCGGAGCGGAGGACTTCCAGTGCAGCCGCGGCCAACCGTTCCGGGGTTGCGTCGCGCTGCAGCAGTTCCGGGACGATGGCCCCTCCGGCAATCAGATTCGGCAGACCGGCGAATCGCACCCGGACAAGCATCCGCAACAGCCAACCCGACACCGGGCTGACGCGATAGGTGATCAGCATGGGGGTTCCCAGAATGGCCGCCTCCAGCGTCACGGTTCCAGAAACCGCCAGGAGGAAGTCCGCCGCCCGCATGACTTCGGGGGTCCGACCTTGAATCACCCGAACCGGTACACCGGCGTGGGCCGCGGCCGCCACCACCGCCTGCCGATCTATCGTCTCGCTCAGACCGAGCAGGAGTGTCACGTCCGGCTCGGCCGCCCGGATCCTCGCTGCCGCGCCCAAGAGGATCGGGAGATGGCGGCGGATCTCGGCCGTCCGGCTTCCGGGAAGAAGCGCGACTGTCCGCTCCGACTCGGCGATGGCGAGCGCCGTCCGACAGGCGTCTCGCCCCGGTACGCTCGCCAGTGCATCCAGCAAGGGATGGCCGACGAAGGCGACATCCACGCCGGCGGCGCGATACAGCGCTTCCTCGAATGGAAATAGCACGAGCATCTTACGAACCAGGCGTCGGATGGTCCGGATCCGGCCCGACCGCCAGGCCCAGATCTGAGGACTGATGAAGTAGCACACGGGAATGCCAAGCCGGTGGGCCGTGCGGGCGAGCAGGAGGTTGAAATCCGGAAAATCCACACAGATCAACAGGGCCGGACGGGTTGCCGCGAGGTGCGCACGCAGCGTCAGCAGGGCCGTCCGCAGGGCCCGCCGCTTCTCCCAGAGCTCGGCGATGCCCACCACCGCTGTCTCACCGGCATCGGCCAAGAGGCGGACGCCGGCTTCCCGCATTCGAGTCCCGCCCATCCCCGCAAACGAGAGGCGAGGCTCCCGCCGGCGCAAGGCCTCGACCAGCCGGGCGCCGTGCAGATCGCCGGAGGCCTCTCCCGCCACGATGGCGATTCCGACCGGCGAAGCCGGCGCCGCCCGTTCGTCCGATACCATTCCGCCGCACCCTGCTGCCCCAGTCACCCCGGCGCCGTCACAGACGCTCGATGATCTGCGTGGCGACCGCCACCGCCTCCCGTCCGGCCTCCCCGGACACCAGAGGGCGCCGCCGCAGTCGAACGCTCTCCAGGAAGTCGTTGAGCTCCTGACGCAGCGGCTCCACGCGGGCCACCGGGATCTCGATCCGTGTCAATCGGGTCTTACTGGTGGCGTCGCCCACGGTTTTTCGGAACAGGTTCAGTTCCTGGTTGGCGTAGTCCAGGACGAAGTACGTGTCGCGCTGGAACACGCGGATCTTGCGCAGCCGCTCCCCGCTGACCCGGCTGGCCGTGATATTGGCCACGCAACCCGAAGCGAACTCCAGGCGAGCATTGGCGATGTCCACCTGCCCGGAGACCACGGGAACCCCCACGGCGCTGACCGCGGTCACCGGCGATTTGACGAGCGTGAGGATGATGTCGATGTCGTGAATCATGAGATCGAGCACGACATCCACGTCCGTCCCGCGGTTCGGAAAGGGCCCCATGCGATGCACTTCAATGAATCCCGGATCGTGCACACGTTCCGACAGAGCCTGGACCGCCCCGTTGTAACGTTCGCTGTGGCCGACCTGCAGGATCCGGCCGCCCTTGGCAGCGGCGATCAGGACATCGGCCTCACCCACGGTCTGGGTAATCGGTTTCTCCACCAACACATCGCTTCCCGCCTGCAGGAACGCCAGCGCAATCGGATAGTGGGCGGCTGTCGGCACCGCCACGCTCACGGCGTCCACCGTGCCGATCAAGGATCGGTAGTCCGCGACGGTCGGCACCCGAAGACGCGCCCCCACCTCTCGGCGCCGCGCCTCCGAGGTGTCCGCGATCGCCACCAACTCCACGCCGGGAAGCTCGGAATAAATCCGGGCGTGGTGTTGCCCGAGATGGCCTACTCCGATGACTGCAACCTTCACCTTCGGCAGGTTGGCGTCCATACCGCTCCCGCAGGCCAATCGGCGCATCTCCGCCGGTCCGGGCGCTGCCGCCGTCGCCTATTCCACGACCACCGTCAGGCCCAACGCGTTCGCCCCGGCGACGAATTGCTCCCGGTCCACCAGGAGGCTTCGTCCCGCCTCCAACGCCAGCGCCGTGGCGCTGGCGTCCTGGAGGGGACCCAGCGTCCCCGGACCGATGGTCGGCAGGTCGAAACGGAGGTCCTGATCGGCGCGCCCGACCTTGACGACCACAACCCCGCCGCGGCCGAGCTCACCGCCCCGGCGAATGGCCGCATCCGTCCCTTCGACCGACTCCACCGCCAGCACCGTTCCCCGTTTCAGCACCACAGTCTGTCCGATCCGAAGGCCGGCAATCTGACGCGCGATCTCCCGGCCCAGTTGAATGTCCTTCTGCTCGCGCGCACTCGGTGCCCGCCGCGTCAGGACACCCGGCGGCAGCAAGATCGGACCGAGAAACGGCGGGGTTTCCAATACCCGGATGCCTTCCCCGTCCAGGATCTCCACGACCGCTTCGAGCAGGCTGTCCCCGCGCAGGTCTCGCGCCTTGAGAAGGACCCGCGCGCCCAAGAGGTCGGGGCGGATGTTGGAAAATATGTGCGTGATCTCGACCTTGCCGAGGAGCAGCACGTCCGCCACGGCTTCCCGACGCAGGCTCTTGATCACGGCGCCGAACTGCCCGAAGTGGACCCAGTGGAGCACGTCCACCTGATCGGCGAGCGCCGGATCGGTCTCGCCCCGGATGCCGACTGCAACGACCCGAAGACCGCGAGCCCGCGCCTCCGCTGCCGCCACAAAGGGCAACCGTCCTCCGCCTGCGATGATCCCGACCGCAGTCATAGGAGAGATCGATCCGCTCCCGGGCGAGGAGCACGTGAATGCGTCGTTCAAGGACGGATCACGGGTGGGGAGACCACAACGGCGTCAGCTGACCGACCCCGGCGGCTTCGGTCGGCGCAGGCGGGGCAACCCCGTTTCTGCAGCATCCGGTGCGAGACCCGCACTCGACGACTCCCATCGGCGGCGCCGTCGCCGCGGGGGTATTCGACGGTCACGTTCTCTCCGAGACCGCGCCCGCTTCGGCCGGAGGCGTTTCGGGGTCGCGATCCACCGCCACGGCATTCATTTCCGCTTCGGCCGCAGTCTTTCCGTCCACCAGCGCGACACCCTTCATCCGGCACACATGTCGCCGCCGCTGGACCAATTCCACCTCGAAACGAATCTGATCCCCGGGCACCACCGGCCGCCGAAAACGGGCATGGTCTATCCCGGTGAAATACAGGACCTTGTTCACGGCACGCAGGTTCAAACTTCGCATCAGCAGGAACCCGCCCACCTGCGCCATGGCCTCCAGGATGAGGACGCCGGGCATGATCGGGTGCCCGGGATAATGGCCCGCGAAAAACGGCTCGTTGATCGTCACGTTCTTCAGACCCACCACTCGTTTGCCCAGCTCGATCTCAAGGATCCGATCCACCAGGAGGAACGGATACCGATGGGGCAACACCGCCTGAATCTCGATCACATCGGCCATGAGCCTCCCCCGCGAACAGAACCTCAGCGCTCCAGACGTGCTTCCAGCGCCCGCAGACGCTCCTCCAGCGCCCGGAGCGTCTTGCCCATCTGCGGCAATCGCGCCGTAGCGGCGAGTTGGCGTTTGAACTCCAGGTGGGGAATCGCCGGTGCTCCCAGCATGATCGCGCCGTCCGGCACGTCCTTGCTCACCCCAGCCTGCGCGCCGACGATGGCGTTATCACCAATCTGAACGTGGTCGGTCACCCCGACTTGCCCGGCAAGCGTCACCCGCGACCCGATGCGGGAGCTTCCCGATATTCCCACCTGGGCCACGATCACGGTGTCTTCGCCCACCTGGACGTTGTGGGCGATCTGTACCAGGTTGTCGATCTTGGTTCCCCGACCGATCCGGGTCGTTCCGAGCGTGGCCCGGTCGATGGCCACATTGGCCCCGATCTCGACGTCGTCCTCCAGGACGACGCGACCGATTTGGGGGATCTTGACGTACCGGGCTCCATCGCGCGCGTAACCGAAACCGTCGGCGCCGATCACCGTCCCGCTGTGCACCACCACGCGATCGCCCAGCTCGGTCCCCTCTCGTAGCGTCACCTGCGGAAAGAGGCGGCAGTCCCGCCCAACCCGCGCGTTCACGCCGAGGAAGACCTGCGCGTCCAGAATCGTTCCGGCGCCCACCTCCGCTCCCGGGGAAAGCACGCACAGTGGACCGACGCTGGCTGTGCCATCCACGCGGGCACCGGCCGATATCACGGCCGTCGGGTGGACCCCCGGAACGCCGGCCTGCGGCGGACAAAAGACGCCGAGGACGTGGGCCAAGGTCAGGTAGGGATTAGACGTGCGCAAGGCGGGGCGACGGGCAGCCGGCAACGATTCGGCCAGCAAGACGGCCGCCGCCCGCGACATCGCCAAACGGGGCAAGTGCCGGGCCTCGGTGACAAACGTGAGGTCCGCCGGCCCCGCGTCTTCCAACGCGCGCACCCCGACGATCTCGACGGTGCCGTCGCCTTCCAGGCGGCATCCCAGTCGTTCGGCCAACTCTCCCAAGCGCACTATGGCCTCCGCTCGAACGCCGAACTCCCCCCGCTCCGGTCCTCCCGCGCCACCCTACTTCACCCCTTTGGCGTCGTACCGCTTGATGACCTCGCTGGTCACATCCACCGACGCGGCGCTGAAGATGAGACTGCTCCGCTCCAGGATCAGGCTGAACCCTTGGTCCTTCCCGTACTCTTGGATAACCGAAAAAATCTCCCGGGTGGTTTCCATCTCCGCGTCGCGCACCTTCTTCTCGAAGTCGCGGTTGGCGTCCTCGGCCACCCGGCGGGCGTCCCGAACGCGCCGCTCGATGGACTCCTTCTTTTCCCGCTTGGCCTGTTCGCTCAGGACCGGGGATTGCTTCTCATACTCCGACTGGAGCTTGAGCAGCTCTTGTTGTCGCGCATCCAGCTCTTTTTGCCGACCGGTCCGCTCCTGTTCCAACTTCTGCTTCAAGACCTGCCCGCGCTGCGACTGGTTCAGGATCTGCTGGACATCCACCACGCCCACTCGAATTGACTGCGCGGCCCACCCCACACCCCCCCACGCCACGATCAACGCCAGCCCCGCCCCGAGAATGGCGACGCGCCGCCCGCTGGTTCCATACCCCGTCTTCACTTTCGCCTATCCCTCCTGTTCCCCGTGTCGTTCCCGCCCCGACACAGATTCGGTCGCCGCGCGCCGTGCGCGAAACGACGCGTGCCCCCAGAGCGTCGCTCCTCAGAACGCCCCGCCCGCCGTGAAGTACAGGACCTGCGACCGTTCCCCTTCGCGCCGGTCCAAGTTGAAGCCCCACTCCAGCCGAATCGCCCCCATGGGGGAGTTGAACCGAATACCGATGCCGGCTCCCTGCCGAGGCTGCTGCGTGAACAGGTCGCCGAGGCTGGCGAGCTCCGCCAGGTTGTTGCCGATGTCGTAGAATACCACGCCCCGCATGCGCAAGGGCTCGTACAATGGAAAGATAATCTCCGTGTTGACGAAGTACGCTTTGTTCCCGCCGGTATATCCGCCGGTCACCGGCGACTTCGGGCTGACGGTGAAATTCTTGAAACCGCGGATGGTGTTGGCGCCGCCCAAATAGAACCGCTCTTGCGCGGGCAGGACCGGGGTGTCCTCGAAGGAGTCCCCATACCAGAACGTGCCCCGCAGATTGCCCACCAGCTTCCACCAGATCGGCCAGTATTGCGAGGATTCGACGGAATACTTCGTAAAATTGTTCTCCGCCCCGAGGAAGCCGCCCGCGTATGTGGCGGCGACGCGTGTCTTGTTCCCGCGGGTCGGCTCGGCGAACGAATCCCGGGTATCCCGGGTGAGCGCGAGGGACAGCGCACTGGTCGTCGAGTCGCCGTTGTTCTGCGCCGCCTGCTCCTGGATGATGATCGGCGCGAAGGGTTGGATATCCGTGAGCACAACGTTCTCGAGAGTGTAGGACAACAAGCCGAACACCTGGCCGAAGAGCATGCGTCCAAACGAAATCACCCCACCCGTGGTCTGGGTGTTGTACCCCTGCGTGTCTTCGTAGTTCGACGTGGCCGTCTTGAACGCCCGGGCTTCGAACAGGAAGTCGCTGTCCCAGAAATGGGGATCGCTGTACACTAAATTGAAGCGGTTGGCGTTCTGACCGATCTGGACCGCCGCGGTGGCCCGCTTCCCGTACCCGAACAGGTTGTTTTGGGAAATGCTCACCGTGCCGATGAAGGCCGTCCACCGAGCTGAAGCCGCCGCCGATGGTGAAGGCGCCCGTGGGCTTCTCCTTCACGTCCACGACGACATCCACCCGGTCTTCCGCCGTCCCCCGTCGCGTCTCCACCTTCACTTCTTCAAAGAACCCAATCCCCTCCAGTCTCTGTCGGCCCTGTTTCAGCAGGGCGCTATTGAACACGTCGCCCTCGATCAGCGGGAGTTCCCGCCGGATCACCTTGTCCCGCGTCCGATCGTTCCCGACGATCTCGATGCGGTTGATGAATGCCTGCCGCCCCTCGGTGACCTCCAGCGAGACGTTCACGATCCGGTCCTCGCGCCGCATATCGGTCACCGGCACCGCATCGGCGAACAAGTACCCCCACTCGGCATACCGGTCGGTGATCGCCACCACGTCCGCCTGGAGCTTCTCTCGGCTAAAGATCCCGCCCTTTTGACTCTGCAGCAGCCCCCGGATCTCCGCTTCGGGGAAGAGGCGCGCACCGGTCACCGTCAACTCGCCGATGCGATACTGGGCCCCCTCGTCCACGGTGATCACCACCCGTAGGTTCTTTTTGGCCGGGTCGATCTGGATTTCCGGCTCTCCAACGGCAATGTCGAGGAATCCGTTATCGAGGTAATACGCCCGGATGCGGTCCAGGTCCCGGCGAAGCTCCTCGCGCTTGAGCGTGCCCCCGAAGAACCAGAGGAAGACTTCGGACGTCTGAAGCTTCGCCTTGATGTCTTTTTCCTTAAGATACTTGTTGCCGACGATCCGGATCTCACCGACGTCGAACTTGTCCCCCTCGACGATGTCGAACGTCACCGTCACGTCCTGGGGAGAGATGCGCTCCTCCCGTCCGTCCACCCGCGCCTGGTAATAGCCTTCCTCCTCGTAGAACAGGCGGATCTTCTCGGCGTTCTTGGACAGCGCTCCCGGCGGAACGATGGCCCCCTCGACGAGGTCGATCTTGCCCTTGATCTTGTCAACGGCAAGCTTCTTGTTGCCGGCGATCGTGATCTTCTGGATGCTGGGCTTTTCCTGTAGGACGAAGATCACCTTTAGGCCGCCCTCGAAGATATCCGCCTGGACGACGATGTCCTCGAAATACCCAAGCCCGTACAGCGACTTGACATCCTCGCGGACGACCTCGGGGGAATATGCGTCCCCGACACGGGTCTTGAGCTTGAAGCGGACCGTCGCCTCCTCGACCTTCTTGGCTCCGACCACGTCGATTTGCGTGACCATCGGCTGGTCCTGCGCACCCACCCAAGTCGGCGAAACCGGAACCAGGGCGAGCAACAACAGGAGGAAAAGTTGGGGAAGAAATTGCGGCGGCGATCGTCGGGACGGCGTCACGAGCGCGGGATACTGTTCATGGCAGATCATAATTCTTTGCGACCAGCCCTTTCACAGAAATGCCGGCGCAAATTATCATTATCTCTGCGAAAAGCCAAGAAAAAATTGCCCCCGAGGGGGCAATTTTCCCTGCCGATCACGTACCGTAGGATGGGCGTCAGGACGTCGCCTCGACCGGCTCGACTCCTTCGAAAATCAGACTGGCCCCGTCCCCTTTCTTGATCCGCACCGCCGCGCCTTCGGGAAACCGGCCACGAAGCACTTCCTCCGCCAGGGCATCCTCCACGTGGCGCTGTATTGCCCGACGCAACGGGCGCGCTCCGTAGTTCGGGTCGAAACCCTGCTGAATGAGGAAATCCTTGGCCTCGTCGTCCACCTGAAGGCTCATCTGCCGCTCTTTCAGCTGCTCCTGCAACCGCTGCAGCATCAACTCCACGATCTGGCGCATGTGCGCCATGGTCAACGGGTGAAAGACGGTCACCTCATCGATCCGGTTCAGGAGTTCGGGATTGAAGGCCCGCTTGAGTTCGTTCAAGACCGTCTCTCGCATCTTGTCATAGGAGTGCGCCTCGTCTCCCCCTTTGGCGAACCCCAGGTTCGTGTGCAGGGTAAACTGACGCGTGCCGACGTTGGAGGTCATGATCAAGATGGCGTTCCGGAAGTCCACCACCCGCCCGTAGCTGTCGGTCAGTCGCCCATCCTCCAGGATCTGGAGAAGCAGGTTGAATACCTCGGGGTGGGCCTTCTCGATTTCGTCCAGGAGGACCAGCGAGAACGGACGCCGACGGACCTTTTCCGTCAGCTGACCCGAATCGTCGTAGCCGATGTAACCCGGCGGGGCGCCGATCAGCCGCGAGGTCGAGAAACGCTCCATGTACTCCGACATGTCCACCCGGATCAGCGCGTCCTCGGTGCCGAAGAGAAACTCCGCCAGGGCTTTTGCCAATTCGGTCTTCCCGACCCCGGTGGGGCCCAGGAAGATGAACGACCCGACGGGGCGATTCGGGTTCTTGACCCCCGCCCGCGAACGGCGAATGGCGCGCGACACCGCCTTGATGGCCTCTTCCTGCCCGACCACGCGCCGCCCCAGCTCCGATTCCATGCGCAGGAGTTTCGCCGACTCTGCCTCCTCCAGTTGCTGAAGAGGAATTCCGGTCCACTTGGCGACCACGTAGGCCACGTCCTCGTCCGTCACAGTCGTCTTGGCCTTGGAGCGCTGCTCCTTCCATTCGGTCTTGCGTTCTTCCAACTCCGCCCGCAGCCTGCGCTCCGTATCCCGCAGGCGTGCCGCCACCTCGAACGCTTGCGTGCGGATGGCATCCTCTTTCTGTCCCCGCAACCGCTCCGCCTCGTTCTCCATCTCGCGGAGCTCCGCCGGGAGCGTCATTCCCTTCAGTCGGGCCCGGGCGCCGGCCTCGTCGATCACGTCGATGGCCTTGTCCGGAAGGAACCGATCGGCAATATACCGCTGCGAAAGGCGTGCCGCCGCCACGACCGCCTCGTCCGTGATGAGGGCCTGATGGTGCGTCTCGTAGCGATCCTTGATCTCCCGTAAAATGCGGATGGTCTCGTCCACGCTGGGCGGCCCGACGTGGATGGCCTGGAATCGACGCTCGAGCGCGCGGTCTTTCTCGACATGCTTGCGGTACTCGTCCATGGTGGTGGCGCCGATGCACTGGAGTTCGCCCCGCGCCAGCGCCGGTTTCAGCATGTTGCTGGCATCGATGGCGCCTTCGGCCGCGCCCGCCCCCACCAGGGTGTGCAGTTCGTCGATGAAGAGGATCACATTGTTGGCCTGCTGGATCTCCTTCACCACCGCCTTCAACCGCTCCTCGAACTGCCCACGGTACTTGGTGCCGGCCACCATACCTGCCAGATCCAGCTGTACCACGCGCCGCTTGAGCAGGGTCTCCGGCACGTTGTTGGCCACGATCCGGAGCGCCAACCCCTCGACGATGGCGGTCTTCCCCACACCCGCCTCGCCGATCAGAACCGGGTTGTTCTTCTTCCGCCGACTCAGCACCTGGATGACCCGCTCGATCTCCGCGTCTCGACCGATCACCGGATCCAGCTTGTCCTGTCGGGCCGCGGTCGTCAAGTCCACGCCGAACTCGTCCAGGGCCGGCGTCCGGTTTGCGGTCGGCTGCTTGGACGCTTGCTCCCCGAGCAGTTCCTGCGCCTGCGACTTGGCCGCAGCCACGCTGACCCCGAAATCTCGCAGCACCAGCGATGCGATCCCCTCGCCCTCGCGGATCAGCCCCAGAAGCAGGTGCTCGGTGCCGATGTAGTTGTGGCTCAGCGAGCGCGCCTCGGAGATGGCGTACTCCAGCACTTTTTTGGCCTGCGGGGTGAAGGGGATCTCGCCGGCCGGGGAGAACTCGGTCCCGACCGCCACCACCTTCTCGATCTCCGCCTTCAGCGCCGAGATGCTGACGTTCAGCTTCTTCAGGATGGCGACCGCCAGACCGTCCCCTTCCCGGATGAGCCCCAGCAACAGATGCTCCGTCCCGACGAAATTGTGCCCCAGGCGGATCGCCTCTTCGCGGGCCAGAATGATGACTTTACGGGCACGCTCGGTAAATCGTTCGAACATAACTCGCTCCTCGCCGTAACGCTCTGATCCTCCGCCGGGCGGCGCCCACAACGCCGGAATCCGGCACGCCTGTACTCCATGGGGAGTATACCCGACGATCGGAAGGACGGGAAGGCCGAAATCGGACCAGGTATGAGGGGCCCGATGACGTGGGGTGCGGCCATCGGTCGATGTTTTGTTTCCGGGACGCGGACCGCGCGCGGAGCGGCCCATGCGCCGGCCGACGAACCCCTGGCTATTCGAGCATCCGGCCGTCCAGCATTCGGAGAATCCGGTCGGTCCGTCGGGCCAGCTCCTCGTTGTGCGTGACAAAGACGCAGGTCAGCCGCCGCTCGCGGTTGAGTTCGCGGATCAATTCAAAGACCTCTCCGCCGGTCTTGGTGTCCAGATTCCCCGTCGGTTCGTCGGCCAGGAGGACTGCCGGATCCCCGATCAGCGCTCGCGCGATCGCCACCCGCTGCTGCTCCCCCCCGGACATCTCGCCCGGCCGGTGCCGAACCCGTTCTCCCAGGCCCACCCGCTTCAGCAACGCCACGGCCCGCGCCCGCGCATCGGCGGCAGGGAGCCGCCGGATCAGGAGAGGCAGCATCACGTTCTCCGCCGCAGAGAACTCCGGAAGGAGATGGTGGAATTGGAAGACGAACCCCACCCGCCGGTTCCGGAAGCGCGCCAGGTCGAGATCGGAGAGCCCTGCCAGATCGGTCTCGCCGTAGCGGATGGTCCCCGAGGTTGGCCGCTCCAGGCCACCAAGAAGGTGCAGAAGCGTGCTCTTGCCAACCCCCGACGGGCCCACGATGGCGGCCAGTTCGCCCGCGGCGACGGTGAGGGTTACCCCCGTGAGCACCTCGACCCGCTCCCCGTCCCGTGCGAAACTCTTATTTACGTCCTGCGCAATAATGGACTCAAGCATTATTCAGTCGTCTCGCCGTGCGATCAGCGGTGCGTTCGTCTCGGTTCTCGGCGCTAGGTTCTCTGCTCTCGGCTCTCCGCCCTACTCATACCGGATCGCCACCACTGGATCGACCGCTGCCGCTTGCCGCGACGGCAGGATGGTGGCCAAGAGGCTGATCAACACCGACGTGCACGAGATAGCCAGAACATCCGGCCAGAGCACCCGCGACGGCAGTTTGTCCAGCAGATAGACATCCTGGGGAAACGCCTTGAACCCGAAGAGCCACTCCACGCCGGCCACGATCGGATTGAGATTGTGCGCGATTGCGAGTCCCAGCAGCAGCCCCAATCCGGTCCCAGCCACCCCGATGACGAATCCCTGCACGACAAAGAGGCCCATGATGCTGCGATTGGTGGCTCCCATGGACTTCAGGATGGCGATCTCCTTCCGTTTCTGCATGACCAGCATGACCAGCGTGCTGATGATCCCGAACGCCGCCACCAGGACGATCATCGTCAGGATGATGAACATGACGATCCGCTCGACCCGCAGCGCCGAGAAGAAGTTTCGGTTCAGCTCCATCCAGGTCCGGGTGAAGTAAGGGAACTGCAACCGCGCCCGGATCGCGTCGGCGACGCCGGCCGCCTGGTAAATGTCGGTGACGCGCACCTCGATTCCCGAGACGGCCGACCCCATCCGAAACAGCGCCTGCGCAGACGGGATGCCGATCATGGCAAGTTTGGAGTCGAATTCGGCAAAGCCGACTTGGAAGACGCCCGCCACCGTGAAGCGCCGCATGCGCGGCACCACCCCCAGCGGGGAAAGATCGCCCTCCGAGAGGCAGGAGCACGTCCACGGCGCTGCCCACCCCGACCCCGAGCGTCGCCGCCAGGTGCGACCCGAGCAGAATCCCGTCGGGCGGAAAGACCGGGTGCGGACTGCGCAGGGCTTCCGCCAGATCGGCGGAGGTCGTCTTGATGGTCTTCCGAAACTCGGTCACCTCCAGCGCCGAGGCCAGGTCGATCCCGCGCAGCACGCTGCCCGCGGTCCGCCCCGCCGCGGTGAGCAGCACCTCGTTATAGGTGAACGCCGACGCCGCCGTGACCCCCGGAACCTGTCGGACCGCCGCCAGCGCCGCGGCCGGCTCCTCGATGCCCCGCTCCCCGTACCGCATGACCCAGATGTGGGCGTTGGTCCCCAAGATCTTGCTGCGGAGATCGAACTCGAAGCCGCTCATCACGGCCATCACCACGATCAGGGCCATCACCCCGACCGCCACCCCGGCCGTCGAGATCACCGTGATGACCGAGACCGAGCGATACCGCCGCTTGGCCCGGAGGTAGCGCAGACTGAGGAAGAGCTCGTAGGGAACGGACCAGGCCATCGGCGCGCTACTCCTGACCGGGCGCAGCGGTCGTCGCCTCGGCAGCGCGTTCTCCGGCGCGTGCCTCCGGCCGGAGCAAGGGGAACAGGATCACGTCGCGAATCGAGGGTGAATCGGTGAGCAGCATCACCAGGCGATCGATCCCAATGCCTTCGCCGGCCGTCGGGGGCAGTCCGTATTCCAGCGCCCGCAGGAAATCTTCGTCGAGATACTGCGCCTCTTCATCGCCGGCCTCCCGCGCCTGCACCTGCGCCTCGAACCGCCGCCGCTGCTCGCGCGGATCGTTCAGCTCGGTATAGGCGTTGGCCACCTCCATCCCGGCAATGTACAACTCGAACCGCTGAACGTACCGAGGATCCTCCGGGCGAGCCTTGGCGAGCGGCGACAGCTCCGCCGGAAAGTGGGTGATGAACGTCGGCTGGAGGCAGCGCGCCTCGCCCAACACCTCGAAGAGCTCCATCAAGAGCTTCGCCCAACCCCAGGCCGGGTTGATGGGGATACCGCGGGCGGCGGCGGCCGCACGGAGCCCCTCCGCCGTGCGGACCTCGTGAGCGGAAAGGCCGCCCAGCGTGACCAGCGCCTCCTCGACGGAGAGGCGCGGCCAGGGAGCGGCGAAGGAGATCTCGTGTCCCTGGTACGTCACCCGCTCGCTCCCGCAGGCGGCGCGAGCCACCTGTGCCAGGAGCTCCTCTGTCAACGCCATCAGATCTCGGTAGTCGGCATAGGCCTGGTAGAACTCCAGCATCGTGAATTCGGGGTTGTGGTGGGTCGAGATCCCCTCGTTGCGGAAGTTGCGGTTGATCTCGTACACCCGTTCCAGCCCCCCGACCACGCACCGCTTCAGGTACAGCTCCGGCGCGATGCGGAGGTAGAGCGTGAGATCCAGCGCGTTGTGATGCGTGACGAACGGGCGCGCTGTCGCTCCCCCGGGGATCGACTGCATCATCGGCGTCTCGACTTCCAGGAAGCCGCGCGCGTCCAGAAAGCGGCGCATCTCGGCGATGATCCGCGCCCGGCGCCGGAACGTCTCGACCACGGACGGGTTGGCGAGGAGATCCACGTAGCGCTGTCGATAGCGAACCTCAACGTCGCTCAGGCCGTGCCACTTGTCCGGCAACGGGCGCAGGGATTTCGACAACAGCGTCACCGCCGTCGCCTGGACGGTAAGCTCCCCGGTCTTGGTCCGAAAGAGGCCGCCGTTCACGCCGACGAAGTCGCCGACGTCCAGACGCTTGAAGAGCCGGTATGCCATTTCCCCCACGCCGTCCAACCGCACGTAGATCTGGATCCGGCCTGTCCGATCCTGGAGATGGGCGAACGAGGCTTTCCCGTGCCCCCGCAGCGACACAATGCGACCCGCCACCGCCACGGCCGGCGCACCCGTCAGCGCCGCGTCATCGGCCGGACCATAGGCGTCGGTCAATTCGCCAAGCGGATGACTGACGGGGAAGATGCTCGGGAAGGGATCGATGCCTTCGCGAGACAACTCGTCGAGCTTCGCGAGCCGCTCGCGCATGAACGGGGTAACGTCGTCCACACTGCCTCCGATATCGGTGTGAAGTGCGCGATTATAAGGAGGGCCACGCGGGGTGTCAAGCCGGCGCCGGCGACGACCCCGCTCGCGGCAGAGCCGTCACCGGGACCGGGGAGATCATCCCTTGGTCTTGAGCCTCGCGTCGTTCTCCGCGATGAACCGGCGGATCTCCTCCGCCATCTCGAGCAGTTTCAACCACTGCTCCTTGTACAGCGTCACGGGGAACCGCCCCAGGCCGTACACCGACACGCCCCCCTTCTCGCTCACCCGGATTGACGTTGCACGCGTCGTCTTCGCCTTCAGCGCTTCGTTCTCGGCCTTCAATCGCTCCAATTCGGCCTGAAGGTCCTGCTCAGACATCGTCGGCCTCCTTGCTCGGCGGCGTCGCCGCCTTGACGTCCGGGGGTTTGAAGAGGAAGGCTTCGATGAATCGGTCCACATCCCCATCGAGAACCGCGCTGACGTTACCGGTCTCCTCGCCGGTCCGGTGATCCTTGACCAATTGGTACGGCGCCAGGACGTAGGAGCGGATCTGACTACCCCAGGCGATGGCCTGCTTCGTCCCGTCCAGCTTCGACAACTCCTCGTCCCGCTCCCGCTTGTAGTGATCATACAGTCGCCCGCGCAGCACCTTCATCGCCTTCGCCTTGTTCTTGTGCTGGGACTTCTCGTCCTGGCAGGTCACCACCATGCCCGTAGGCAGATGGGTGATCCGGACGGCCGAGTCCGTGGTGTTCACACTCTGCCCGCCGGGGCCCGTCGAGCGATACACGTCGATCCGCAGATCTTTGTCCTCGATCTTGACGTCGATGTCATCGGGAATATCCGGATAGACGAACACCGAGGCAAACGACGTGTGTCGCCGCTTGTTGGCATCAAAGGGGGAGATCCGCACCAGCCGGTGCACACCGCTTTCCGCGTGCAGCAGGCCGTAGGCATGGGCCCCCTCGACGGTGACGGTGACGTTCTTGACCCCCGCATCGTCGCCGGCGAGCATATCAATGACGTCGGCCCGGAACCGCTTCCGCTCTGCCCAGCGCAGATACATGCGCAGGAGCATCTGCGCCCAGTCCTGCGACTCGGTCCCGCCGGCGCCCGCGTTGATGCTCAAGATCGCGTTCCCACCGTCGTACTCGCCCGAGAGCGCGCTCTGGAGTTCCAGGCCCCGCAACCGTTTGCCCAGGTCCGCAAGTCCCACCTCCACTTCGCCGAGCGTCGCCGTATCCTCTTCTTCGACGGCCATCTCGAGGAGGAGGCGCTGCTCTTCCGCGGCCTTGACCAGCGCCGCGTGCTGGTCGAGCGTCTGCCGCAGGGCGCTCTGCTCCTTCAGGACCGCTTGCGCCTTGTCGGGGTCACCCCAGAATTCCGGGGCGGCCGTCTGGGCCTCCAGGATTCCCAGCCTGGCCAGCTTTCCTGGAACGTCAAAGAAACACCCGCAACTGGCCGAGCTTCCGATTTACTTCGTCGAGGGTCCGCTCCAGATCGGGAATCATCCGTGCCTCCCTTACCCCACTGGCGCCGTGAGGACGCCGCCGCGTCGGCGGGCCCTCCACACAATCAGACCGTATGGTACTAAGAATACCAGACTACCCCACGCCACGACATCACCATATCGTGCGTAGGGAGTGTGCCCCTGTCGCAGGCGGACCGTCCCGGTCAGGACCGCTTCGGTGAAGATCGGCGTCTGACGCAGGATCTCTCCGGTCGGGGCGATGATAGCGGTCACGCCGGTGTTGGCAGCCCGAATCAGGTAGCTGCCGTTCTCGACCGCCCGGATGGCCGCCATCGCCAGGTGTTGGTAGGGCGCCCCGCTCCGCCCGAACCAGGCATCGTTGGTGATGTTGACCAGGAGTTGGGCGCCCGCTTGGGTGAACTCCCGCACCTCGCCGGGGAAGATGACTTCGTAGCAGATCATGACCGAGAATCGGCCGAACCCGTCGGCAAACACCGTGGCCGTTTGCCCCCGCCCGAAATCGCCGATCCCCGTGACGAGTTTGTTCAGAAAAAAGAAGACACGCTGGAGCGGCACGTACTCCCCGAAGGGGACGAGGTGCCGCTTATCGTACCGTCCCGCGAGTCGGCCGTCCCGATCGATGAGGAACGCGCTGTTATAGAGGAGCCCGTCCGCACCCAGGTCCGGACTTCCCACCAGCATCGGAACGCCCGTCGCCACGGCCACGGACCGAACCTGCGCCCCGAGTTCGGGCTCGCGTCGCAGGAAAAAGGGGACCGCGGTCTCGGGCCACACGATCAGCGACGGCCTCGTTTTCGCCGCCTGCCGCGCCAAGCGCTCGTAGGTGTCCAGCGTGCGCGCCTGGTGGGCTCGATCCCACTTTATCGCCTGGTCGATGTTTCCCTGCAGGAGCCCCACCCCGACGGCCGGGCCGCCCGTCAGGTCGCGCCACCATACGGCGCCATACCCCCAGGCGCCGGCGAGCGTTACCGCGCCGAGTCCCCACGCGAGCACGAGATCTCGAGGTCGCACGGTCCCCGCGGCGCGGCGCGTCCACCAGCCGACCGTCTCGGCGACCGTCGCATTCACCAAGACCAGCACTGCCGAAATACCGTACACCCCCGTGAGCGCCGCGAGCAAGCGAAGTCCAGGTTGCTGGTACTGCGTGTATCCCAACAGGACCCACGGGAAGCCGGAGAACAGAACGCTGCGGAGGAATTCGAACGCGGTCCACAGCACCGCCGCGGCGGCGGGGCGCAGCGCCGGCGGCAGAGACGGGGCGCCCAGGGCGTACACCCAGGAGAATACTCCGGTGTAGCCCGCCAGGACGCCGGCCAGGAGTCCTAACGCGATCAGACTCAGGGCCAGCGACATCCCGCCGAAGGTGGTCATCGTATTGATGACCCACCAAATCGCCGCCAGGTAAAAGCTGAGCCCGGACACGTAGCCCAGGCCCGCCGCTCGTTGCGGGGACACCTCGCCCACCGCGACCAACAGGGGCGCCAGGCCGACGAAGGCCAACGGCCCCACATCCCAGGGCGGAAACGCGGCGGCACAGAGGAGGCCGCTCGACACCGCCAGGAGGCTTCTCCGGCTGCGCTCCCACGCCATGCGCGCGTGTCCGGTTGCCTCGGTCACACCCAACCCAGCCATCGCAGCGCGTACAATGTGGGCCCCGCAAAGAAGAGGCTATCCAGGCGATCCAGGACGCCGCCGTGACCGGGGATGAGGCGTCCGCTATCCTTCACGCCGGCGGCGCGCTTGATCGCCGATTCCGCCAGGTCTCCGAGCATCCCAACCGCTGCCAGCACACCGCCGACCCAGAGCGCCGTCCCCACGGCCACAGCGGGCCAGATCCAAGGCTGACACACCACTGCCACCAGCACCGGAGCGGCGATGCCACCCAGTGCCCCCTCGATCGTCTTCTTGGGGCTGATATGGGGGGCCAGGGGACGCCGCCCGAGCCGCGATCCGACATAGTACGCCCCGATGTCCCCGGCCCAGGTCGTACACGTCAAGAAATAGATCAACTGACGGCCATCCCCCTGATTCCGCAACAACGCGCCGTACGTGAAGAGGCCGCCGACAAAGGCCACACCAAGCACGGTCCAGGCGGCACGGATCACCCCGGCCCGAAGTTCCTCCCCAGTCACCAGGACTCGGACCAGCATGGCGGCCGCCGCCAGGGGCGCGATGATCGTGGGCGGCAGCCCCCACACCATGAGCCACTGCCACGCCAACGCCCCGACGACGGTGAGGATCGCCATCCCGGCATTCCCACCGCCGGGACAGAGCCACGCGAACTCCCAGGCGCACAGCAGGATGGCCACCGACACGAGCAGGTGGAGGGAAATGGGCGAGCCGAACTGGACGACGAGGAGGAACGGGAGGACGAGGACCAGCGCGCTCACAATCCGCAGGCGATGCATTATCGGCTCGTCCCCCGGATGCGGCCGGATGGACTAGAACTCCATGATCTCCTTTTCCTTCTTGGTCAGGAGTTCGTCCAGGCCCTTGATCATCTTGTTGGTGAGATCCTGAATCTGCTCGGCACCCTTGCGCACGTCGTCTTCCGAGATCTGCTTCGCCTTCTCCATCTTCTTCAGCGCGTCGTTGGCATCCCGGCGGTGGTTCCGGATGATGACGCGTCCCTCCTCGGCCATCTTGTGAACGACCTTGACCAGTTCCTTCCGGCGTTCTTCGGTCAAGGTGGGGATCGCCAATCGGATGATCTTGCCGTCGCTGGCCGGCGTGATGCCGAGATCCGATTTGAGGATGGCCTTCTCGATGGCCTGGACTGCCGAGGGATCCCAGGGTTGTATGGTGACCAGCCGGCGTTCCGGAACCGCCAAACTGGCCAACTGGTTGAGCGGCGTCATCGTCCCGTGATAGTCGACATGAATTCCTTCGACCAGCGCGACGGAGGCGCGGCCCGTACGGACCCCGTTGAAGTTCTTCAGCGTGGCGTCGATGACCCGCTTCATGTCCTGTTCGGCCTTGCGTACGACGGTCTGCATGATCGCTCAGCCTCCCCTGACCAGAGTGCCGACCCGTTCCCCGTGCACCAGTTGCTGGAGCCGGCCCCGCTCGTGCAGATTGAACACCACGATCGGGAACCGATTGTCCATGCACAGGGAAATGGCGGTGGAATCCATGACCTTCAGGCGCCGGCTCAAGACCTCGAGGTAGGTCAACTCGTCGAACTTCGTCGCCGTCGGATCCGTCTTGGGGTCCGCCGTGTACACGCCGTCCACCTTGGTCGCCTTGAAAACCACGTCTGCGCCTATTTCCATGGCGCGCAGCGCCGCGGTGGTGTCCGTGGTGAAGTAGGGGTTGCCGGTCCCGCCCGCGAAGATCACCACCCGCCCTTTTTCCAGGTGACGCAGGGCCCGCCGACGGATGAACGGCTCCGCCACCTCGCGCATCTCGATGGCGGTCTGGACGCGCGTATCGACCCCCGCTTTCTCCAGGCCGGCCTGCAGGGCCAGACCGTTGATCACCGTCGCCAGCATCCCCATGTAGTCCGCGGACGCCCGGTCCATCCCCCGCGCGCTGCCCTCCACGCCGCGGAAGATATTCCCACCGCCCACCACCATGGCGATCTGGACCCCCAGCGCGTGAACGGTCTTAACCTCCCCCGCAATGAAATCGATCACCGCGGTGCTGAGACCGTAGTCCTGTCCCCCCGCCAGGGCTTCGCCGCTGATCTTCAACAGGATCCGCTTGTACACCAGGACTGCCATAGGCCTCGCCGCTCTACGCGTCCGTCCCCCCGTGCTCGATCGTCTGCGACCCCTCTACTCCGCCGCGCGCCTCTCCACGCCGTCTCCCAGCCGCAACCGGGCGAATCCGACGATGCCCACCGGCTCGCCCGCGGCCTTTTGCGCCGCAGCGACGACATCCTTGACTTTCTGCTTGCCCTCCGGATCCCGGATGTACGGCTGATCCACCAGGCAGCGCTCCATGTAGAACTTCTCCAGCCGTCCTTGGATGATCTTATCCTGGATCGCCGCCGGCTTCCCCTGCAGGTCGGCCTGTGCGCGCAGGACCTCTCGCTCGCGCTCCAGAACGGCGGCGGGCACTTCGTCCCGGGTGAGGTAGGCCGGCTCGGCCGAGCAGACCTGTAACGCCAGGTCCTTGGCAAGCTTGGCCACCGCCTCGCTCCTCGCGACGCCCTCCGAGGCACACCGGATCCCCAGCAGGACACCGATTTTCCCGCCCGCGTGCAGATAGCTGACCACGAGCCCCTTGGCGCCCGCAGGAACCGCCAGCCGGGCCGCCCGCCGCACGACAATGTTCTCGCCGATCGAGCCGATAAGCTCCTTGACCACCTCGGTCACCACCTGTCCCCCCAACGTCCGCTGCAGGAGCACCGCCGCGTCTGCGGCCTCCGGATCCGCCCCAACCATGGCCGCCAGGTTGGCGGTCAGCGTGACGAATTTGTCGGTGCGGGCCACGAAATCGGTCTCGCAGTTGACCTCGACCAGCGCCCCGACGTTCCCCGCCGGAGCGGTCCACGCCGCCACCAGTCCATCCGCCGCGACGCGCCCGGCTTTCTTCTCGGCGACCTTCAGCCCGCGCTTCCGCAGCACATCGACCGCCTTATCCATATCGCCCCCGGCCTCGGCCAGGGCGGCTTTGCACTCCATGATGCCTGCGCCCGTCTTGTCGCGCAGGTCACGCACCATCGTCGCCGAGATTGTCATGCCATCTCCTTCTGTCTGCCGATCTCTCCGGGGGCCGCCTCCGCGCCCGAGGCCGGCGCGGCACCACCTGCCATCTCGGCCTCGACATCCGTCATGCCGGACTTGGCGCCCTCGCCCCGCCCTTCCACGATGGCATCGGCCAGCCCCGCCGTGATCAGGCGCACGGAGCGAATGGCGTCGTCGTTCCCCGGAATCGGGAAATCCACCTCGTCCGGGTCGCAGTTCGTGTCCACCAATCCGATCACCGCGACACCCAGGCGCCGCGCCTCCTGGACCGCGATGCGCTCCTTCTTCGGATCGATGACGTACACGGCGCCCGGTATCTGCTCCATGCGCTTGATGCCCAGCAGTGCATTGTTGAGCTTGTCCAACTCGCGCTGCATTTTGAGGACCTCCTTCTTCGAGAAGGCCTCGAACTTGCCGGTCGCCTTCATGTCCTCCAACTGCTTGAGTCGCGAGATGCTCTTGGTGATGGTCTGGAAATTCGTCAACGTGCCGCCCAGCCATCGGCGATTGACAAAGTACATCCCCGCCCGCAGGGCTTCCTCTTGGATGGTGTCCACCGCCTGCTTCTTCGTCCCCACAAAGAGAACCGTACCGCCCCGCGCCGCCAGGTCGTGCACGAAACGCTGCGCCTCCTCGAACCGCTTCAGCGTCTTCTGGAGGTCGATGATGTAGATCCCGTTCCGTTCGCCGAACAGGAACTTCTTCATCTTCGGGTTCCAGCGTTTCGTCTGATGCCCGAAGTGCACGCCCGCTTCCAGCAGGTCCTTGATCGTCACTGCACTCATCTCTCGCCTCCTCGTCTCGTCGGTTAATCCGCCGCGCGCCTCGCGCCCCTACGGAATCCATCCTCCCGGACGGACACCCCCGCGGGGATCCGCGCGCGTGTGAATTTGGCCTGCCGCAACGGCAGGCCGTCGTGTTTTATATCATAGCTGCGCCAAGACCGGCAAGGTCTTTCCCGCGGGCGTCCCGATCTCCGACGGGACCCGAGGGGTTACGACCGGTAACCGGCATTGATCCGAACGTAGGCCTCGGACAGGTCCGTCGTCCAGAGCCGCGCCGCCGCTGCCCCGGCGTGTAACGCGACGGTCAGCCCGAACTCCCGCCGGCGGAGCCGCCGGTTCGCCGCCGCCTCGGCCCGCGGCCCCAGGCCGAGCCCCCGGCGCACCACCGGGACCTCGTCGACGGAGAGATCCACGCGCGCGGGGTCGAAGCGGGCCCCCGACCGACCCAAGGCGGCCATCACCCGGCCCCAGTTGATGTCCTGTCCGAACAGCGTGGTCTTGACCAGCGGCGAGGTGGCGACCGCCTCGGCGGCTTGACGGGCCTCCCGCACCGACCGCGCCCCCTGGATGCGGATCTCTGCCAACTTGGTGGCACCTTCGCCGTCCCGCGCGATCATCTTGGCCAGGGTCAGGCATACCTGCTCCAGTGCGCACCGGAAGGTGCCAAGCGCCGAGGTCCCAGGCCGGAGGGGAGGCGCCCCGGCCGCCCCAGTGGCAAAGCACAGGACCATGTCGTTGGTGCTGGTGTCCCCGTCCACCGTGATGCAGTTGAAGCTCCCGGCCACCGCCTCCCCTAACGCGCGCTGCAAGGTGCCGGGATCCACGGCCGCATCCGTGGCGATCACGGCCAGCATGGTCGCCATGTGGGGGGCGATCATCCCCGACCCCTTCGCCATTCCGGCGACAGTCACGCGCCGACGCCCTACGCTAAACTCCACCGCAGTTTCCTTGGCCCCGGTATCCGTGGTGAGAATCGCCCTCGCCGCCTGCGCGCCGCCCTTCGCGCTCAGTCGTCGCGCGGCCTCCCGGACGCCGGCGCGAACCGCCTCCATGTTCAGCGGCCGCCCTATCACCCCCGTCGAGGCCACGAACACCTGTCCGACAGGCCGGCTCAAGAGGTGGGCCACCTCGGCGGCGGTCTCTTCCGCATCCCGGATCCCCTGTCGTCCGGTGCAGGCGTTGGCGTTGCCGCTGTTCAGGACGATGGCCGCGAACCGACCGCCCCGGAGGCGCCGCTTGGAGACCAGGACCGGGGCGGCCTGCACCCGGTTTAGGGTGAACGTCGCCGCGACCGCGGCCGGATGGTCCGACACTACCAAGGCCAGGTCGGGCCGACCCGTCTTCTTCAGGCCGCAGGCCACGCCCGCCGCCCGGACGCCTGCCACCCCGGACAACCCACCCCGCTTCGTCGTCAACGCGCCCGTCCCAGCTCGCATGATTCCCTCCTCCCGCGCCGCGGTCGCCCGAGCGCGCTCGACCTCAACCCACCCCGGCGGGCGGCTCAGGGGAACAGGCCTGGAACCCAGAGCCCCGCGCGCTCGTCGAGTCCCGCCATCAGATTGAAACACTGCACCGCTTGGCCCGAGGCCCCCTTGGCCAGGTTGTCGATGGCCGACACCACCACGACCCGTCCCGTGCGGGCATCCGCCACCACACCGATGTCGCACAGGTTGGAGTGCAAGACGTGCTTGGTCTCGGGGAGTCGCCCCTCGTCGAGGACCCGGACGAATGGCCGATCTTGATAGAACGCACGGCACACGGCCAGCAAGTCGGCGGTCGTCAGCGGTCGCGCCAACCGGGCGGTGATCGTAGTCAGGATTCCCCGCGTCAACGGCGCGAGATGCGGGGTGAAGGTCACCGTGACCGGACGCCCGGCCACGCCGGAAAGCTCCTGCTCGATTTCCGGCGTGTGCCGATGCTTGGCAACGCCGTAGGCCTTCAGGCTCTCGTTCGCCTCCGAGAAATGCGTGGGAAGCTCCGGCTTCCTCCCCGCGCCCGAGACGCCGGAAATCGAATCGATGACGATCGTCTCCGCATCCACGAGGCCATGCGCCAGGAGCGGGGAGAGTCCCAGAATCGCGCTGGTGGGATAGCAACCCGGCACCGCGACCAGTCGCGCCGTCGCAATGGCGTCTCGATGGAGTTCGGGCAACCCGTAGACCGCCTCGCGAAGAAGCGTCGGCGCGGCGTGTTCGAAGCCGTACCAGGTGGGGTAGGCCGCCGCCTCTTTGAGTCGAAAGTCGGCACTCAAATCCAGGACCCGGACCCCGCGTTTTACCAGGTCGGCGCCCACCGTCATCGAGGCTTTGTGTGGCAGCGCCAGAAAGACGAACTCCGCGTCGGTGGCCAGCGCGGCGGCGTCCAGCGGACGGCAGGTAAGGTCCACGAATCCCTTGAGGTTCGGGAAGACTTGGCTGATGGGTTGCCCGGCATGCGTCTCCGCCGTCAGCGCCACCAGTCGCACGGCCGGGTGCTGGACCAGGAAGCGAAGCAATTCGACCCCGGTGTATCCGCTGGCGCCGGCCACGGCGACCCGCCGCACCCGTGCCTCACCCTGCATCGTCATGGCTTGACCCCTTTCCTCGGCGAGAGAACTCATCCGCGCCACACTCCCCGCACCAGCGCGTCCCACCGGAGGCGGCGGACACAAAAAAAGGGAAGGGCCCGAAGGCCCTTCCCTGTTCGTTCCCGCACCGGGTGCTACCGTTTGGAGAACTGGAACCGGGCCCGCGCCCCCTTCTGGCCGTACTTCTTTCGTTCTTTGGCCCGCGGATCTCGGGTCAGAAGTCCCGCCTTCTTCAAGGTGGACCGCATGGCCACATCCAGCTTGAGGAGCGCTCGGGCGATCCCCAGCCGAATGGCGCCCGCCTGGCCGCTGATCCCGCCGCCAATCACAGTCGCCATGACGTCGTACTTCCCTTCGACCCCCGCCACCCGCAGCGGCTGCGAAAGGATCATTCGCAAGGTCTGGCGCGGGAAAAATTCGTCCATCGAGCGCTCGTTCACCTCGATCTTGCCCGCACCCGCTTGCAACCACACCCGAGCAACGGAGGCCTTGCGGCGACCCGTACCGTAATAGCGAATCGTGGCTTCCATCATCCGACCTTATCTCCTCGATCTACTGCACCGCCAGCGCCACCGGCTGCTGTGCGGCATGGGGATGAACGGCACCTGCGTACACCTTCAGTTTCGAGAAGAGCGCGTCGCCCAGCTTAGTCTTGGGGAGCATGCCGCGCACCGCCTTCTCGATCACGCGCTCCGGCGCTTCGTCCAAGAGCTTGCCGAGCGAAATAGCTTTGATGCCGCCCGGATGCTGCGAGTGATGATAGTACGTCTTTTGGGTGAGCTTCTTCCCGGTGACCGCCACCTTCTCCGCATTGATCACGACGACGAAGTCCCCGACGTCCAGGTGTGGGACGAAGGAAGGCTTCCCTTTTCCGTGAAGGAGGTTGGCGACCTGTACGGCCAATCGTCCCAGGTTTTGCCCCGTCGCATCCACGAGGAACCAACGACGTTCGATCTCACCCGCCTTGGGTTGATAGGTCTTCATGACACACGCGATCCCTTCCGTGACGGTCCACGACTCCCAATGTCCCCACGAACCGGGGTACAATAGGGATTTCGACGATCTTTGTCAAGGAAAATTCTGCCCTCCTCCCGGCCGACGCCGGATTCGCGGGTCTCTACTCGCCGCCAGATCCCCCGGGGTTTGTGGGTGCTCGCCAAGCACGATTGGCTCGTCCGGCGCACGTGAGACGTCGTGTTCGCCTTGACCCCCATCCTGCGGTATTTGCGAACGCTTGTACTTGTGAAATATGGGGCAAGTCTGAGACAGAAATTCCCAAAACTGAATTCCGGCAGTCATCTTCGCATCGGCTTACCGGAACACCAGACTGGTCCGATGGGAACCTTTCGAACAACCGATTGCCCAGATTGACTTGGATTTCCGGCTACACCTCGCCGTTTTGTTCCTCCGATCGAAGAGTTTAGCATCAGAATTGCAAAATGCCACTCTGGCAATGTGACTTTCTTTACAGACTCTTTTGCTCGTTGGTGTCTAAAGCTATTCTCGGTGGTGCGTCGGGACCGCGACCCCGGATGTTGTCTGTGAGTCGCTGGGACGGCCCCACGCAGGGGGTGATTATGGCGTCCGCCACTGCCACGGCGAAGACACAGGGAAACGGCCGAATTCCGACCAAAGGGCTGGCGGCCGACAACCGGCAAAAAATGCTGGCTGCCGCAATGAAACGCCACCAATACCAAGCCGATGCACTCATCGAGGTCCTCCACACGGCACAGGAACTTTACGGGTATCTCGACCCCGAACTCTTGGTGTATATCGCGCAGGGTCTGAAGCTCCCCCCCAGCCGCGTCTATGGCGTCGCCACCTTTTATCACTTCTTTTCCCTGAAGCCGAAGGGTCGACACACCTGTGTGGTCTGCATGGGAACGGCCTGCTACGTGAAAGGCGCGGCCACGCTGGTCAAGACCGTCGAAGACTACGCAAAGGTCCGCTCCGGGGAAACCCGGTCGGACGGAAGCATGTCGCTCATCCAGGCGCGCTGCATCGGCGCCTGCGGCATTGCCCCCGCCGTCGTCCTCGACGGCGTCGTGGTGGGTAACCAGACGCCCGACAGTGTCGTGACGCACGTGAAAGGATGGCTCGAGAATGGATCTGACCGAACTGCTTGAGATCGGCGAAAAGGAACGCCAGGCCGAGCGCAGCATTCGCATCCGCGTCTGCGTCGCCGCCGGGTGTCTCTCGGCGAACGCCCAGGCCGTCAAGCAGAGCTTGGAGACCGCCGTCGCCGAGGCCGGCTTGAGCGACAGCGTTCAGGTCGCCGGCGTCGGGTGCATGGGCCTCTGCAGCGGGGGGCCGCTGGTCGCGGTGGATCCGGAGAACATTCTATACGAGAAGGTGACCACGGCGGACGCCCCCTCCATCGTCGCGGCCCTCCAAAGCGGGGCGCCGGCCACGGCGAGACAGGCGGACTTCAATCACCCCTTCTTCACCAAGCAGGTGCCCATCGTCCTCGAGAATAGCGGCAAGATCGATCCGGAACGCATCGAGGATTATATCGCCGCCAACGGGTATCAACCCCTCTACCACGCGCTCCGCGAGATGAAGCCGGGCGATGTCGTGGACACCATCACGAAGAGCGGCTTGCGCGGCCGGGGTGGTGCGGGGTACCCCACCGGCTTGAAGTGGGGCCTGGTCGCCAAGGTGAAAAGCGAGCGGAAATTCATCGTCTGCAACGCGGACGAGGGGGATCCGGGCGCCTTCATGGATCGGAGCGTCCTGGAGAGCGACCCCCATCGCGTGCTGGAGGGCATGGCCATCGCGGCCTACGCCGTAGGGGCCACCCAGGGATTCGTCTATGTTCGCGGCGAGTACCCACTCGCCATCAGCCGATTGCAGACCGCCATCCGGCAGGCCCGGAAGCTCGGCCTCCTGGGCAGCCAGATCTTCGAGTCCCCCTTCGATTTCCGCATCGACCTCCGGATCGGGGCGGGGGCCTTCGTCTGCGGAGAAGAAACCGCCCTGATGGGCTCCATCGAGGGCAAGCGCGGCACGCCCCGCCCGCGCCCGCCCTACCCCGCCGAACACGGCCTGTGGGGCTTCCCGACGCTCATCAATAATGTCGAAACCTTCGCCAACGTCCCGGCGATCATTCGGAACGGGGCGGACTGGTTCGCCAAGATCGGCACCGAGAAGAGCAAGGGCACCAAGGTTTTCGCGCTGGCGGGCAAGATCCAGAACACCGGACTGATCGAAGTACCCATGGGCACAACGCTACGCACCATCATCGAGGAGATGGGCGGCGGCGTCCCGGATGGCGGAGTCGTGAAGGCTGTCCAGACGGGCGGTCCCTCCGGCGGATGCATCCCAGCCCAGGCGCTCGACACCCCGGTCGATTACGAGTCGCTGGCCGGCCTCGGGTCCATCATGGGCTCCGGCGGCATGATCGTCATGGATCAACAGAACAACATGGTGGACGTGGCGCACTTCTTCATGGAGTTCTGCATGGACGAGTCGTGCGGCAAATGCGTACCCTGCCGCGCCGGCACCGCCCAGATCCATCATCTCCTCAGTAAGGTCCGCGAAGGCCGCGCCGTCGCCCAAGACCTGGACACACTGGATCGGCTCTGCACCATGGTCAAGCAAACCAGTCTCTGCGGACTGGGACAGTCCGCACCGAACCCGGTGCTGAGCACGTTGCGCTACTTCCGGCCGGAGTACGAGGCCTTCTTGAGCAAGCCGGAGGGCGCGGCCGAGGCGGCGTCGGACGACCGGGTGCCCGCTCCCCCGGCTCGATAATCACGTTCACTCGCGCGCGAGGTCGGCGATCATGGCCGTAAAGACACTCACCATCGATGGACAGCTCGTCAGCGCCCACGAGGACCAGACGGTCCTCGAGGCCGCCCACGAGGCTGGGATCTTCATCCCCGCCCTCTGCCGCCTGGAAGGCGTGACCCCCGTCGGCGCCTGCCGGGTCTGTCTGGTTGAGGTCGGCGCCAGCAACCGGCTGGTGCCCGCCTGCGTCACCACGGTGGCCGAGGGCATGGAGATCCGCACCAACACGGATCGGATCCGGGACTACCGCCGGATGATCATGGAGCTGCTCTTCGCGGAGCGAAACCACGTGTGCGCCGTCTGTGTCGCCAACGGCCATTGCGAACTGCAGGACCTGGCCATCGCCGTGGGGATGGATCACGTCCGCTTCGACTACATGTTCCCGCCGCACACCGTGGACGTCACCCACGAGCGGTACGGGGTCGACCACAATCGGTGCGTCCTGTGCGCCCGTTGCGTGCGCGTCTGCGACGAGATCGAGGGCGCGCACACCTGGGACATGGCGGGCCGCGGCGCGCATACCCTCGTCATCACCGATCTCAACCAGCCCTGGGGCCAGGCCAAGAGCTGTACCGCCTGCGGCAAATGTGTGCACGCCTGCCCGACCGGTGCCATCTTCCGCCGCGGCGTCACCGTGTCCGAGATGGAGCGGGACCGCTGGCGCCTGGAATTCATCGTCACCGCACGGGAGAAGAAACAATGGATCCGATAAGGCTGGCCACCGTCTGGCTGGGCGGCTGCTCGGGTTGCCATATGTCGTTCCTCGACCTGGACGAATGGCTCATCACTCTCGCCGGCCACGTCCGGTTGGTGTATAGCCCGATCGCCGATGTCAAGGAGTACCCCGAAGGGGTGGACGTAGCCCTCATCGAAGGTGCCGTGGCCAACGACGAGCACTTGCACCTGATCCGTCGGATCCGACGGCACACGACGCATCTGGTCTCGTTCGGCGATTGCGCGGTCACCGGCAACGTCACGGCCATGCGGAACCCGCTTGGCTCCGCGGAGCACGTGCTCACCCGTGCCTATCTGGAGGGGGCAGACATCGCCGCCCAGATCCCCGCCGATCCGGGGATCGTGCCGGTCCTCCTGGATCGGGTCCAGCCGGTGCACGAGGTCGTGCCGGTGGAGACCTTCCTGCCCGGCTGCCCGCCGCCGGCGGACCGCATCAGGGCCGTCTTGGAGCAACTTCTGGCAGGCAAGGTACCCGTCCTGACCGGTCGGGACCTGAAAGCGGGGTAGGCACCGCCCGCACGCAGCGAGACCAGGTGCCGAGGACTCACGCACACACGGAGACGAATTCGTCCATGACTCAGCGGATTGTCATCGATCCCGTCACCCGCATCGAAGGCCATGCCAAGATCACCATCTATCTCGACGACACCGGACAGGTGGTCGATGCCAAATTCCACGTCACCGAGTTCCGCGGCTTCGAGCGGTTCTGCGAAGGCCGCCCGCTCTACGAAATGCCCGGGATCACCGCCCGTGTCTGTGGGATCTGCCCGGTCAGCCACCTCCTGGCTTCCGCCAAAGCGGGCGACGCGATTCTCGCGGTGAGCGTCCCCCCCGCCGCGGAGAAGCTGCGGCGTCTGATGAATCTGGGCCAGATCCTGCAGTCCCATGCCCTGAGCTTCTTTCACCTCAGCGCACCTGACTTCATCTTGGGATTCGATAGCGACCCGGCCACCCGGAACATTTTCGGCCTGGTCGCCGCCGAGCCCGAGTTGGCGCGCTCCGGCATCCGCCTGCGCCAATTCGGACAGGAGATCATCGCGCACCTCGGCGGGCAGAAGATCCACCCCGCCTGGGCCGTGCCGGGCGGTGTCCGCTCGGCGCTCTCGCAGGAGTCGCACGGCCAGATCCGTACCCGCATCCCGGAGGCGCGCGCCACCATCCTCGAGACGCTGGGCCGCTTCAAACGAATGCTCCCCTCCTTCGAGAAAGAGGCCCACATCTTCGGCAACTTCCCCAGCCTCTTCATGGGCCTGGTCGGCCATGACGGCGCATGGGAGCATTACGACGGCCACCTCCGCTTCGTGGACAGCGCCGGCAATGTCATCGCGGACCGGCTGGAGGCCCGGCGGTACCAGGAGTTCATCGGCGAGGCGGTGGAATCGCACTCCTACTTGAAGTCGCCCTTCTATCGGCCGCTGGGTTACCCCGACGGAATCTACCGCGTCGGACCGCTGGCGCGGCTGAACGTCTGCTCGCACATCGGCACCCCCCTGGCGGACCAGGAACTCCGCGAGTTTCGCGATCGCGGGAACGGCACGGTGACCTCCTCGTTCCGCTATCACCACGCGCGACTGATCGAGATCCTGGCAGCCGTCGAGAAGATCGAGCGCGCCCTGGACGATCCCGACCTGATGTCCGACCGGCTGCGTGCCGACGCCGGGATCAACCAGCTGGAAGCGGTCGGGGTGAGCGAGGCGCCGCGCGGCACCCTCTTCCACCATTATCGGGTCGACGAATACGGGCTGATCCAGAAGGTGAACCTGATCATCGCCACCGGCCAGAACAATCTGGCCATGAATCGGACCGTGGCCCAGATCGCTCGTCACTACGTGCGCGGACCCCACATTCCGGAAGGCATGCTGAACCGGGTCGAGGCGGGGATCCGCGCCTACGACCCTTGCCTGAGCTGTTCGACCCATGCCGCCGGCACTATGCCGCTCCAGGTGACCCTGGTGGGATCCGACGGTGTGGTCCTCGACGAAGCCTGGCGCACCTGAGGGACTTCGCCGGGCGGAGGGGGAGATGCGTTCCGACTCGATCCTGGTGATCGGCTACGGGAACGACCTGCGCGGCGATGACGCCGCGGGCCGCGTCGCCGCGGGCCGCGTCGCCGCCTGGGGCCACCCCGCCGTCCGCGTGTTCACCCTCCATCAACTCACCCCCGAACTGGCCGCCCCGCTCTCCGCGGCGGAGCGCGCCATCTTCCTGGACGCCCATCCCGCTGCCGAGGATCCCGCGGTGCGGGTCCGCCGTCTCCACCCGACGGCCGACGACACCGGTCCGGCCCACACCGTCGAACCGGACCGCGTGCTCCGCCTGGCGGTGACCGCATTCGGCCGCGCGCCGGATGCCTGGTGGATCACCATTCCTGCCGCAGATTTCGGGTTCGGCGCGCCGATCTCTCCGCTCACCAAAGGCGGCATCGCCGATGCCCTGATGCTCGTGGCGCCCCTGATCGACCTGCCGCCCGTGGCGGTTGCGCCGGCGCGTTGCGAAGGAGTCACCGCCCCGTGAGTTAAGCCGGTTCTTTGCGCCATCCCCAGGAGGCGCTCCGGTCGTGAACGACAGCGCGCGACCCAACAGGAGGAATACGGGATGCCCCACACGCTGACCACCTGCACGTTCTGTGGTGTGGGCTGTGGGATCTACCTGGAGAGCGCTGGGTCTCGCCTCACCGGCGCCTACCCCAGCATGACCCATCCCACCAACCAAGGCCGGATCTGCGTGCGAGGCTGGCACGTCAACGAGGTCGCCAGCGCCCCCGATCGTCTCCTCACCCCGCTGCTCCGCAAGCACGGCGCGTTGCAGGAAGCCACCTGGGAAGAGGCCCTCGGTTATACGGCCGATCGCCTGCGGCAGGTCCAGGCGCAGGCCGGACCCAACGCCGTGGGCTTCATCAATTCCCCGCGCGGCTCCAACGAAGAAAGCTACCTTCTCCAGAAATTCGCCCGCGCCATCATCGGTACCAACAACGTGGACCATGGGCTCGGAGTGTATCGCAACAACAGCATCGACGTGTTGCTGGCCATGCTGGGTGTCCCAGCGAGCACCAACTCCGTCGCCGAGCTCGACACGAGCGACGCCATCATCGTGAACGGCGTGGACCTGGGGTTGCAGCTCCCGACCATCGGCGGCCGCGTCATGCGCGCCAAGCTGAAGGGTCGGAAGCTCATCGTCATCGACCCGCGGCGACATCGGCTGGCGGAACATGCCGACGTCTTTCTCCAGGTGCGTCCGGGCAGCGACGCGGCCCTGTACGGGGCCTTGGCGAAGGTCATTGTGGATCGGGGGCTGTTCGACGCACGCTTCCTCAAGGCCCACTGCAGGAATGTCGAGCCGTTCCTGGAGGCGGTCCACGCCTACGACGTCCTGTGGGCGGCCGACGCCTGCGGCATCCCGCCGGAACTGATCGAGGAGGCCGCCGTCACCTACGGTCGTGCCCGCGCCGCCGCCATCCTCTTCTCGACCGGTGTGGAAGCCAGCGGCGCCGAGGCGATTCAGGCCTTGGTCAATCTGGCCCTGCTCACCGGTAATATCGGGAAGGCGGGGGCGGGCGTCTTCGCGCTGACCGAGCACAACAATCTCCAGGGCGTCTGCGACATGGGGATGCTGCCCAACCGACTGCCCGGCTACGTGCCGGTGGCGGACGATGCCGGACGCCGTTCCTTCGAGGTGCTCTGGGGGGCGCCCCTTCCCATCAAGCCCGGCCAGGGGGCGGAGCAACTGCTCGGGCGACACGGGAAAGGCGCCGTGCGTGCCCTGTGGCTCTGCCGACACGACCCGGTCATGGCGGCCTCTGCCGACGCGTCGGCCGTCCTTCGGCAACTCGACCTGGTCATCGTCCAGCACCCGTTCCTCACCGAGACCGCCAAGTACGCCCACGTCGTCCTACCGGTGGCGGCCTTTGGGGAAGAGCAGGTCACCTTCACGAATACCGAGCGTCGGATCCAGCTCGTCGGCAAGGCCGTAGACCCGCCCTCCGGCCTCGCGCCCGCCTGGCGGCAGATCGTCCGCATGGCGAACAGCCTGGGGGCCGGATGGGAGTACGCCGCCGCCGCCGACGTCATGCGAGAGATCGGACGGGCCGTCCCCTTCTATGGGGCCGCGACCTACGACAATCTGGCCCGGGATTACGGCCGCCAGTGGCCGTGCGGCACGGACAAACCGCTGGGGACCCGCTTCCTCTTCGAGGAGGGGATCGTCGGGCAGCCCTTCAGCCTGGTCCCCATCCCGCGGCCCAGCCAGCCCCCCTGCGCGTCCGACGACTACCCCTTCACGCTCAGTTTCGGCCACTCCCTGTACTATTGGCATCAGAACGTGCTGGTCCAGCACAGCGAAACATTGAAGCGCGAGTATCAGATTCTCCTCCTCGACTACCCCGAGGGCTTCGTGGACGTCAACGCCGACGACGCCAAGCGGCTGGAGATTCGGGACGGCGCCAAGGTCCGCTTGGTCGGCGTGACCGGCGTCGCCACCACCTGGGCCCGTGTCACCCGCGAGGTGAAGTCGGGCATGATCTTCGTCCCGTATTTTCTCCGCGAGGTCCGGGGGCAGCTCCTGGGTGACGCGGCCGCCTCGTCGCGCGGCGGACGTCTCCCCGTCTGCGTCCGGCTGGAAAGGGTCTGACGATGCGGGCACGAATCATGGACAAGGCCAACCTGCTCTCGCTGGTGGACCTCCTGCGCGAAGAATACGAGGTCATCGCCCCCTTCTACGGCCGGGGACGCGACACCTGCTTCGATTCCGTCACCGACGCCAACCGGCATCTGGTCCAGGTACATATTCCCAACCCGTACTATCCGCCCAAGCGATATGTCCTCCCGCACATCGAGCGGCTCCTCCAGATTCACCTCAACACGCACCCGCGCATTCACGCGACCTGCGAGGCCCCGCCCCGCGCCATCTTCGGCATCCGTTCCTGCGACACCGCGGGCATCTATCACCTCGATCGCTTCTATCTGGGCCGCGATTTCAAGGACACCTACTACGAGCAGCACCGCCGCAACCTGTTCCTGGTGAACGTGGTCTGCACCGACCCGGACCTCGACATCGACAACGACTGTTTCTGTATGTGCGCCGACACCGGTCCAGCCGCCCGCGAACACTTCGACCTGCAGCTCATGGACCTGGGGGACGAATTCCTGGTGGTCGCCGGCACCGACAAAGGCGAAGCCCTCTTCGCCCACCCCATGTTCCGCAAGGGCACGCCGACCCACCTGGCCCGCCGACGGCAGATCCTGAATGACGTGCGCAAGCGCTTCCGACTGGCGACGAGCTGGTACTGGTCCACCGTGCACTACATCACCTCCGAGCAGGTCAGCGACGCGACCTGGGAGCAGATCGGCAACCGGTGTCTGGAATGCGGCGGCTGTAGCTATATGTGTCCGACCTGCACCTGCTTCACCGTGACGGAACGCCAGGTCGGGCCCGCCGATTACGAGCGCGTGCGCCTCTGGGACGCCTGCGCCTTGGGCGGCTTCACCCGCATGGCCGGGGGCTTCAACCCCCGGAAGGCCGCCCACGACCGCCGCAATCGGCGGTTTTTCCGGAAGCTGGCCCACTACTTCATCCAGCGGGAACTGTCGGTGGCCTGCGTGGGCTGCGGGCGCTGCGTCGAGGTCTGTCACGGGGACATCGGCATGCCCAACGTGGTGGAGATCGTGCGCCGCACCACGGCGGAGAGCGAGCGACATGAGCCAGCCGCAACCTGAGAACGTCTATCTCCCCAAGATCGCGATCATGGACCGCGTGGTGGAGGAGATCGCGGACGTCAAGACGTTTTACTGGCATTTTGAGGACCCGGCCGAGCAGACGGCCTTTCGCAAGTTCCTCCCCGGCCAATTCGCCCAGGTGTCGGTCTTTGGCGCGGGCGAATTCCCGGCCTCGCTTCCGCCGAGCCCCACCGAGGACGAATTGTTCTTCACCGTCCGCCGGGTGGGGAGCGTCACCGCCGCCCTCCACCAGTTGCAGCCTGGGGACAAATTCGCGGTGCGAGGCCCGTATGGAAACGGATTCCCGATGACCCAGTACTTCGGCCGGAACCTCCTGTTCGTGGCCGGCGGCATCGGGTTGATCCCCCTCCGCTCCTGTCTCAACTACGCCCTGGACAATCGGCACCGCTACGGCAAGATCCAGCTCTTCTATGGGGCGCGCGGTCTGAAGGATCTCATGTATCTGGGGGCGCTCCGCGAGTGGGAGATGACCCGGGGCTTCGAGTGCTATCTCACCGTGGATCGGGGCGACGACCAGTGGACCGGCCACGTCGGCGTTGTGGGCAGCCTGTTCCGCAAGCCCGGCGTCACGGTCCCCGTCGAGGACACCACGGCCTTCGTGTGCGGTCCCCCCATCATGTTCCGGTTCGTGATCCGGGACCTCAAGTTGATGGGGTTCCAGGACCGAAACATCATGTCCACGCTGGAGCGGTACATGAAGTGCGGCGTGGGCAAGTGCGGTCACTGCTGCATCGGCTTGGCCTACGTCTGCGCCGATGGCCCGGTCTTCACGTACGAGCAGATCAAGCGGCTCGGAGAGGATATCTGATGGCCGACCTCCGGAACGCATTGCGCCAACGGCTTACGGGTCGGACCTGTCTGGTGGGTATCGGAAACCCCGACCGTGGCGACGACGGGTTCGGGGTGCGGCTGGCGGAAGCCGTGCATGCCCTCGGCGTCTCCGACGTGATCGTGGCCGAGCGGACGCCGGAGCGTTTCGTGCCACCACTGCGTCGAGGAGACTTCCAGACCATCCTCTTCCTGGATACCGTGGAGATGGGCGCGGCGCCCGGGGACGTCGCGCTGTGGGATGCCTGCGAGATCGTGGGGCGCTACCCGCAGCTCTCCACCCACAAGCTGTCGCTGGGAACGCTGGCTCGACTGATCGAGATCGAGACGGACGGCGCGACGCGTGTCGTCCTCCTCGGCGTCCAACCTCAATCCGTGGACCAGGCCCCCGGCCTGTCGGAGCCGGTGCAAACGACGCTCGATGTCTTGCGCGACCTCTTGGCCGAGGTCCTGCCGGCCGGAACCCAACCCCCGGCGGTCTGTGGGGAGCGACCATGACTGCTGCAACCGTCATGATGGCCGCCTTTGTCGTGTTGCTGGGCGGCGCCGTGCTGGTCATCCCGGTATCCCGGAACCGGGTGTTGGCCGGCCAGGTGGCCTGCGGCGTCACAGCGTTGTCCAGCTTCCTGGCCATCGGCGCGGCCGTGAGCGTCTTGGCCTCGGGACCGGGACAGGCGGTCACCGTCTGGACGTTGCCGCAATACGCGTCCGCCCTCCGGATTTACGTGGACGGCCTGAGCGCCCTGTTCCTGCTGCTCATCGCCGTGATCTCGGCGCTGTCGGCCCTCTATTCCATCCAGTACATGGAGCACTACCCGGACTACGGCCTGTACCGGTACTATCCCTACTTCCTGCTCTTCGTCGCCGGCATGTATGGAATCGTGATCGTGACCGACCTGATGGCCGGGTTCTTCCTGCTCTGGCAACTCATGACGGTCTCCTCCTACTTCCTGGTCCGTTTCGACTACAAGCACCGCGCGAACGTCCGCGCGGCCAACCGGTATCTCATCGCCATGGAAGTTGCCTGCGCCTTCATCCTCCTCGGCGCGGGCATCTTGGCACAGGGATCGGTCACCCTGGCGGGCGAAACGCTGATGCGTTACGACTTCGACGCCATCAGCCACGGGATGCCGGATCTCCTCCGGACGGGGGCCGGCCAGGCCGCCGCGGGCATGGTGTGCTTCCTGATCGGGTTCGGCATCAAGGCCGGCGTGTGGCCCTTTGGGCAATGGTGGCTGCCCGCCGCCCACCCCGCCGCCCCGTCCCCGGTGAGCGCCCTGTTGTCCGGCGTCATGATCAAGACGGGTATTTACGGCCTCATGCGCTCCTTCCTCTGGCTCGTGCCGGCCGAGGCGGCGGACGCGTACCCCAGCGAGGTCTGGGGTCTCGTCATCGCGGCCCTGGCGACGGCCACCCTCTTCATCGGCACCACGCAGGCCCTGGGGCAGGACGAGTCGAAGCGGCTCCTCGCCTTCAGCAGCATCGGCCAGGTGGGCTATATTCTCCTCCCCCTGGGCGCCTGTCTCGCGCTGATCAAGCCCGGGCGAACCGACGACGCGGTGCTCTTCCTGGCCACCATCGGTTTCTCCGCATCCGTCTTCCACATGCTGAACCACGGGCTGTTCAAGAGCCTGCTCTTCCTGAACGCCGGGTCGCTCCTCTACGCCACCGGGACGCAGGACCTGAACCGGATGGGCGGCCTGATCAAATACCTTCCGGCCACGGCGGTCACGGCGCTGATCGGGACGTTCTCCATCGCAGGCGTGCCACTGTTCAACGGCTTTGCCAGCAAATGGAGCATCTTCATCACCACGATCCTGGGGAGTGCGCACGCCCCCTATCTCGCCGTGTTCGCGGTCCTGGCCATGCTGACCAGCGTCCTGACCCTGGCGCTCTTCCTCAAGTTCTTCGGCACGAGCTTCCTCTCCCGCGTGAGCCGTCACGTTGCCGAACGGGCGGCGTCCGGCCAGATTGCGGAAACCGGCTGGCCCATGTTGGCACCCCAGATCCTCTTGGCCGCTTTGTGCGTGATTCTTGGCCTCGCCCCGCACCTCGGCTACCAGCTCATCCACCGCGCCCTGCTGGGCAGTCCACAGGGGCTCGGCGCGACCCTGGCCAAGCTCCCGCCGCTCCCAGCCGCCGGCCTTACCGGCGTGGAGGGGCCGGCCGGATTGGCGATCCTGTCGCCGCTGGTGGTTGCCCTGGTCTTCGGCGCCCTGCTCTGCCTCGCCGCAGGGATCTCCCTCCTGGGCGGAGCCCTGCGGCGGACCGCCGAGCCGTGGCTCTGCGGCTACGTGGTCGAGTCGGATCAGATGCGCTACGGCGCGCGCAACCTGTACCGCGAGATCACCCGCTATCTCCCATGGGTCGGCAGGACGCCGACAGGAACCGCTGACAATGGGGCCACGCGACCCGCGGACGCGCTCCCCCAGAGAGCGGACACGAATTCCTCGCACCTCGGGGCCTAACCATGTCGGCACACGTCGTGTTGAAACGGATCACGGAGCGCTTCACGCCGGTCATCCAGCGGACGGACGTGCCGGAGGACGGCCGGCTGTTCCTGTACGTAGAGCCGCAGGCCCTTCGGGAGATGTGCCGGTATATCTTCCGCGACTTGAACGCGCGGTACGTCGTCGGCATCGGCCTGGACGATCGCCCCGTCTCCGGCAAGTTCCTGGTGGCGCACGACTTCGCCTTCGACAGGGAGCAGGTGCTCTGCAGTGTCATGACCTACCTGGCCGGCAGTTCGCCGCGCGTGGACAGCATCTCCGACGTCGTGCCGGCCGCCAACTGGTCCGAGCGCGAGTTCCGCGACCTGGTGGGGATCGAGCCGGTGGGCCACCCCTACCCCAAGCGCCTGATCTTGCCGGACGGCTGGCCTGACGGCATTCATCCGCTGCGCCGCGATTATCCCTGGGACGCCGTCCCGCCCGACTACGACGAGAACCGGACCTTCGACTTCGACGACCCTCCCGACCGCTGCGTGGTGGTGCCCTTCGGCCCCTTCCACCCGACCCTGGATGAGCCGACCCACTTCCGCCTCTACGTCGATGGCGAGGTGGTGCGCGGCTGCGAATACCGCGGCTTCATGGTCCATCGAGCCATCGAGAAGCTCGGGGACTCAGTCCTCACCTATAACGAGATCCCGATGGCCGCGGAGCGGATCTGCGGCATCTGCGGGTGCGTGCACAACGTGGCGTACGCGCAAGCCGTGGAACAAGCGGCCGCCCTGACGGTTCCTCCGCGCGCCCGCGGCATCCGGACCATCATGCTGGAGATCGAGCGACTCCACAGCCATCTCCTCTGGGTCGGCCTCGCCTGCCATATCCTGGGCTTCGACACGCTCTTCATGCAGTCCTTCCGGATCCGCGAGCCCATCATGTGGATCGCCGAGAAGATCAGCGGCAACCGGAAGACCTACGCCCTGTGCGTCATCGGCGGCGTCCGCTGGAACATCACCCCGGCGTTGCGGAGTGAACTCAGCGGGGTCCTGGCCACACTGGAAACGGAATGGCGCGCCGTGGCGGACGCCGTGGCAGGAGACCGAAACATCCAGAAGCGGACGCGTGGCGTGGGGGTCGCGGACGCGACGCTCGTGAAGGAGGCTGGGCTGATCGGCCCGGTGGCCCGGGCCGCCGGCGTGGACATCGACGCCCGGCGCGACCATCCGTATGCGGCCTACGGCGACGTGGAGTTCAACGTCATCACCCAGCAAGGCGGCGACGTGTGGGCCCGGGTCCTGGTCCGGACCCTGGAAGTCTTCGAGTCCATCAAGATCATCCGACAGTGCCTGGATCACCTTCCGGAGGGGCCGCTGCAGGCATCCATCCAGGATGAGTTGCCCGTCGGTCGGGTCGGCCTCTCGTCGGTCGAGGCCCCGCGCGGCGAGGCGCACCACTTCGTGATCACCGGCGAGAACAACCGGCCGCGGCGCTGGCGGGTGCGCGCCCCCACCTACCAGAACCTGCAGGGCGTCCCCGCCATGATCAAGGACCAGCAGATCGCCGACATGACGATCTCGCTGGGCAGCATCGATCCGTGCTTTTCCTGCACGGACCGGATGGAGAGTGTGGACCTGCGCTCCGGCGCGCACCGCCTCTACACGCAAGAGGATCTCCTGCGACTCGCGCGGGGCGTGACTCGCACACCCTGAGCCGTTGTGCAGGAATGGATTGACGGGAGATTTTCCGGAAACGGCATAAGGAGCCGTAACGAAATTACGACAAATGGACAAGCTATTTCGTAACGGCTCCTAAGGAAACGTGGCGATGGAGACAAGTCTGGCGGTCCGCGTGTTTTCCGGCGGCATGAACCTCGCGCTGGTCTTGGCGCTCGCCCCGCTCTGCGAGGGGATCCTGCGGAAGGTGACCGCCCGGGTCCAGTCCCGCCAGGGGCCGCCGATCTGGCAGCCGTACTACGATCTCCTCAAGCTGCTCGGCAAAGAGGACCTCGAGTCCGGCGAAAGCCCGGCGATGCAACGATTCGCGTCCTGGCTCTCGCTGGCCGCCATCCTGACCGTGGCCCTGCTGGTGCCCATGGGGACGACCCCCCCGTTGTCCGGAGCCGCCGACGCCTATCTCCTCATCTATCTCCTCACGGTCTGCGGCGTCTCGACGATGCTGGCGGGCCTCGCGGCGGGCTCCACCTATTCGCTGGTCGGCATGAGCCGCGAGATGATGTCGCTCATGACGCTGGAACCCCTGCTGGCCGTGGCCGTCGTCATCGGCGTGGTGCACGCCCGGTCGCTGCGCTTGGACGTCGTCCTCGCCGGGTCGGCCTACGCCCACGCCGCATGGCCCCTGGCGGGGCTCCTGATGCTGGGCGTGGCGATTCTGGCGTTCCAGGCCCTGGTCGGGCGCCTTCCCTTCGACATCGCCGAGGCCGAAACGGAATTGATGGAAGGCTCCCTGATGGAATACTCCGGACCGAAGTTGGCCCTCTTCAAGTTCACGCAGATGGCCAAGCTGGTGGTGTACGGCGCCTTGGTGGTCTCCCTCTTTGCCCCCTGGGGCAGCGGCTTGCCGGTTCCGCTGAATCTCGTCTCGCTCCTCCTGAAACTGGGGTTCCTCGTCCTGGTGGTGACCCTGGTGGCCGCCACGCACGCGCGCTACCGGATCGACCAGGCGATTCGCTATTACGGGGTGCTCCTGGGCGTCTCCCTGGTGGCCTTGCTGTTGGCGCTGTACGGATATTGAGGAATGGGGGCGACCATGTCGCTGGTGAGCAAACTCAAGGAAACCATCATCTGCCTCCAGGCCGGTCGCGTGACCCTGCCGTATCCGCAGCAGGCGGCGCCGGCGCCGGCGCCCGGCTTCCGGGGCCGGCCCCTCTTCAATATCGCCAAGTGCATCGGGTGCGCAGGCTGCGCCAACAACTGTCCGGCCCGCGAGATCCTGGTCCACGACATCTGCCAAGAGATCCGAATCATCCAGTACATCGGCCGGCGCTGCACGTACTGCGGTCGCTGCGCGGACGTCTGCCCCGAGAAGGCCATCACCATGAGCACCGAGTTCGAGAACGCCACCAACGACATCGGCGACATGCAGCAGCGGCTGGAGCTGTTCATGGGCACCTGCCAGCGCTGCGGCCGCTGCTTCAAGGAGCCCGGCCCGCTGGAGCAGCTCATGATGAAGGGCTATCGACTGGATCAGTTGGATACGGAGCGGTGGGTGTACGACGCCAAGTCCTATCTGGACAAAGAAGCGACGGTGCGCGACATCGACATCGAGCTGGATTGACGATCACGCGCGACGGAGACCCATGACCCACAGGGTTCGCAGATCGACGGACGTCCCGCGGCGAGGTGTTGCTGGAGCATGTGGGTCATCTCGGAGAACTGCGGAGAGGAACCACCTGGCCGCTGTTCGTTTTCCTCAGGGAGGCTGCCCGTGCTGACCGCATTGTGTCGCAAGATGTTTCCGCGTTCGCTCTGGGTGTACCACGCCAACAGCGGCGGCTGTAACGGGTGCGACATCGAGGTGCTGAATGTCTTGACGCCCTACTATGATGTCGAGCGGTTCGGAATCCGTCTGGTCGGCTCGCCTCGCCACGCGGACGTCATGCTCTGCCAGGGGCCTGCCATGCGCGCTACCGCCAAGGCCCTGCGCCGCGCGTATGACGCCATGGCGGCGCCGAAACTCGTGTTTGCCATCGGCTCCTGCGCCTCCGGCGGCGGGCTCTGGTACGACACCTACAGCGTGCTCGGCCCTGTCGAGAAAGTGGTCCCCGTCAACTTCTATATCCCCGGCTGCCCTCCCCGCCCCGAGGCCATCCTCTACGGCATCGCCGTCGCGGTCGGCCTGGTGGACAAGAAGGTCTCTCCGGTCAAGCTCAAGCAGATCGAATCCCCCATCCCCCGCTACCACCCGGAAGACCTGCGCACCCAAGCGGAGATGGTCGTCTATCAGAAGCTGGAACGCGTGTAGCCGGCGCCCCGTGCTCCCCGCCCCGGACATCGATTCGTCCTGCGGCTGTCCCACGCCACTCAACTGCGGACATCCGGATCACACCGCCAGGTCCACCTGCTGCACGCTCCCCACGCCGCCGGTCTCGGCCAGGTAGATACCGGACGAGACGACCTGCCCTAGGAGTTCGTTCTGCGCGCTCTTCACCGCGAAGGGGGTCGCCGCCTGGCCGAGGTAGATGGCCCCGACTTGCTTTTGACTCAGCGTCACCAGCGTTCCCGCGCCGTCCGCATCCGGTTGCCAGAGGCGGAGCCGCCCAAAGATGGGATCGGCTTCATCGATCCAGCGATTGCCGTCGCCGTCGTATTGTGCCAGATCGGCAAACCCGTCGCCGGACCGCGGCCCGAACAGCTCCCCGCCGTCGTTGATCTTGCCGTCGCCATTCAGGTCGACCGCCAGGAAGCCGCTGCCTGACCCCAAGGTGGGGAGCGCCTCGGTCTGCCCGTCCCGGTCGAGATCGAAGCTGAACGTGACATCGGAGAGCTGCGCCGCCGTACCCGCGAAGTTGACCACCAGCGGGTCGAGAGCCGCGTCGCCGGCCCGCAGGGTCACACGCCCCTCCTGCAGGAATTCGCGGTGCATGGTCAGCGCGAGGTTGAAGGAGATCTCCTTGCCGTCCGCGGTCCTCACGGCGCCGACGGCGGCAAAGGCCGTCGTCTCGGACTCGAACTGTCGCTCCGCGACCGTGATCTCCGCCCCCCATCCCTGCCGGCGCGGTCTCTGGGCGTCGCTGGAGGCGGGTGTCTCGGCCCGCGGACATGGACACGCGTCCGACGCGTCCGACGCTTCCGAAATCTTGATCCGGACCCCAAGCAGCCGCTCCAGAATCAGTTTCACGAGGCCGAGCTTCGGCGGCAGCCCGGCGTCCTCGTCGATCTCGCCGGCAGCGACTGCCTCGGTTCCGCCGCGGGACACCTCTCCGGCGCGCGTGGACGCGTGAGGCGCCTCATCATCTCGGCCGTGCCGCCGTGGCGTTGAACCGTGCACTACGGATGACCCGGCATCACGGTCCGGCGCAAACGCCGCCGGCGCATGACGCCACCTCGGCCACTGCCTGCCTCCCGCACGCAGTCCCTCGGGGTCGCCTGCTCCGTGTGGTCGCCCGACTCCTCGGTCGCGGGCCCCGGCACCGACAGGTTCCGTGGGCGGTGCCTGCTCAGCCGTTGGACGAGGCTGCTGGCCGCTCCAAACCCGAACGGACTCGCTCCTCGTCTGTTGCGCCAGGTACTGACGCACGCTGGTGAATTGGACGGTTGACGACTCGATTCGCATTCGGCACCCCCTGCGTATTGCGTTTCGTTCGGACGGGACCGTCGGCTCCGCCTCCGTCCGCGGGCCCACGTCACCTGCCGGGAAAGGAGGACTACTCTTCCTATCGGCCAGCCAGACAGATTCCTGAAGCGGATTCGCCGGGCACCACTGCCGGGAACGACGTCCTCAACCAAACGTCGTAACACCTGACCTGCAAGCGGAACTGCCGATCAAGAGCAACGTTGGGTTTCAGACGGAACCGCAGCGCCATCCGGGCGTGAACGTGAAGAGTCCGGTCGTGGCGTGTGCGCTGGAAACGAGGAGATCGCAAGATCCAACGGGTAGCGGGGCAGGGAGGGGGTGAAAACGGTGCAGCGCAATGCAATTCGCCCGGCCGGCGCGTGAACGATCCGCCTCGGCCGGGCGGTACGGGTATTTCCTACAAGGCGGCGACGAGTCTCTGGCCGTATTCCTCACACGCCTTCAGGTCCGCCTCGCTGGGGACGAGTTGCACCCGCATGGGCTCTTCCGGCACCCGGAACCTGAGGCCCTTCATGCGCTCGGCGATCATGAGCGGACCCTCGCCGCTCCAGCCGAAGGCCCCGAATGATGCCCCCAGCTTGTCTTTGAGTTTGATGGTGGTCATCGAGCTCAGCAGGCTCCAGGCATGCTCCAGTGCGTCGCCGTTGATCGTGCAGGTGCCGACCACGATCCCCTCGGCCGCCTCGATGTCGTCGAGCATCGCGCGGTAATCCACCTTGGTCAGATCCAGCACGTCCGCATCCGCTCCCGCCTCCCGAATGCCCCGCGCGACGGCGTGGGCCATTCGCTCGGTGTTGCCGTACGAGCTCACGTAGAAGACGAGCAGCCGCTTCTTGTTGCCTCGCGGGGGCTCGGCGCTCCACACGCGGTACTTCTCGAGATAGCGGCCGACGTCGCTGCGCAGGATGGGGCCGTGGACCGGACAGACGATCTTGATCGGCAGCGTGTCGATCTTGGCCAGCGCCTCGCGGACATACTCCTTGAACGGCCGCATGATCACCTGGAAGTAGTACTGGAACGCCTCGTCGTAGTTCACGATGAGATCGTTGAAGAGCCGAGGATCGCAGTAGTGCGCGCCCAGGAAGTCGCCCGAGAACAGCACCTGGTCCTCTTCGAGATACGTGAACATGGTATCCGGCCAGTGCAGAAACGGCGCCGAGATGAACCGGAGCGTCCGGCCGCCCAGATCGATCCGATCGCCTTCTCCGACGACGATGGGCTTGACATCCCGGTTCAGGATGGCCCGCACGAGATTTCTCCCGGGCTTGGTCACCACCACCTGCGCATTGGGCGCAACGTCGAGGACGTCGCCCAGCGCCCCGGAATGGTCCGGCTCCAGATGATTGCACACCATGTAGTCGATGTCTTTGGGGTCGATGGCGGGGCGCAATGTGTCGAGAAACGTCTCGGAAAACATCCCCTTGCTGGCGTCGATCAGCGCCACCTTGTCCCGACCCCGCACCAGGTACGAGTTGTAGGTGGTGCCGTGCTGCGCCTGCATGATCACGTCGAACACCCGCAACTGGGTGTCGAGCACTCCCACCCATTGGATTCCGGGAATGACCTCGACCGGTTGCATAGTCTATGCCTCCGTGAACATGTTCTTGCCCGCGTTGCATTTCGGGCATTTCCAGTCGTTCGGCAGATCGTCGAAGGACGTGCCGGGCGGGATACCGCGAGCCGGGTCCCCGATGGCCGGATCGTAGGTGTATTCGCACATCCCGCACTCGTACTTTTCCATGAGCGCCCTCCCTGAGGTAAAGATCCACACGGGTTTCAATTTAGCCCGCAGTAATCGCGAGCTTTGTTCGCGAATACTGCGGGCTAGGGTACAGCATTGCGCGGGACGCCCAAGGGCGTCAAGCCCATTTGCGGGAATTGGCACGCATGTCTGACCAAGGGCAACTCGTCATGAGGTCGACCCGCCCCGTCGGGTCACCAAGACACAGGGGCCTCAGGCAGCTCCCTGCCAGACACACCACGGCCGCGCCGTCCCGGACCGGCGCCGTTGCGTTCACGCTCGGGTGAGCGGCCGATACCGGATCCGGTGCGGCCGATCGGCCGCGGCGCCGAGGCGGCGCTTCCGATCCGCGTCGTATTCACTCCAGTTTCCCTCGAACCAGTAGACCTTGCTGTCCCCCTCGAATGCCAGGATGTGTGTCGCGACCCGGTCCAGGAACCACCGATCGTGCGAGATGACCAGGATGCACCCGGCGTAGCGATCGACGGCATCCTCGAGCGCGCGCATGGTGTTGACGTCCAGGTCGTTGGTTGGTTCGTCGAGCAGGATGACGTTCGCCTCCCGGCGCAGCATCCGGGCAAGATGCAGGCGGTTCCGCTCGCCGCCCGACAACCCACCCACCTTCTTCTGCTGGTCGGGACCGAGGAAGTTGAAGCGCGCCGCGTAGGCACGCGAATTGACGAGCGCCTTCCCGAGCGCGATCTGGTCCTGCCCTCCCGAGATCGACTCCCAGACGCTCTTGGATGGGTCAAGGTCGCTCCGGGCTTGATCCAGGTAGGCGAGAGCCACCGTCTGCCCAACGGTCAACGCCCCCTTGTCGGGCTGCTCCTCCCCGGTGATCATCCGGAACAGCGTCGTCTTGCCCGCCCCGTTCGGCCCGACAATGCCCACCACGGCCCCCGGCGGGACGGTGAAGGTCATCTCCTCGAAAATCAGGCGGTCACCGTACGCCTTGGCCACCCCCTCGGCGCGAACCACCGCGTCCCCGAGTCGCGGTCCGGGCGGAATGAAGATCTCCAGGTCGCGCGCAAGCTGCTCGTGGTCCTGCTGGAGGAGAGACTGATAGGCACTGATGCGCGCCTTGCCCTTGGCGTGCCGCCCCTTGGGCGACATCCGGATCCACTCCAGTTCCCGTTCCAGGGTCCGCTGGCGATCGGATTCCGACTTCTCCTCGCGCTGCAGCCGCTCTTGTTTCTGCGCCAGCCACGAGCTGTAATTCCCTTTCCAGGGAATCCCGTGCCCCCGGTCCAGTTCCAGGATCCACCCCGCCACGTTGTCGAGGAAGTACCGGTCGTGGGTGACGGCGATGACGGTCCCCTCGTACTGTTGCAGGTGCTGCTCCAGCCACGCCACCGACTCGGCATCGAGGTGATTCGTCGGCTCGTCGAGCAGCAGAATATCAGGTTTCTGGAGCAAGAGACGGCAGAGCGCCACCCGGCGAAGCTCGCCGCCCGACAGCACCTTCACCGGCGTGTCGCCCGGCGGGCAGCGCAGCGCGTCCATGGCGAGATCCAGGCGGCTGTCGAGATCCCATGCGTCGGTGGCGTCGAGCTTGTCCTGCACCTCCCCCTGCTTCTCGAGCAGTGCGCTCATCTCGTCGTCGGACATCGGCTCGGCGAACTTGCTGCTGATCTCTTCGAACGCCTTCAAGAGATCGACCGTCTCCTGCACCCCTTCGCGCACCACCTCGCCGACCGTCTTGCCGGGGTCCAGCGTCGGCTCCTGCTCCAGGAGGCCGATGGTGTACCCTGGCGAGCAATGCGTCTCGCCGAGGAACGCCGTCTCGACGCCCGCCATGATCCGGAGCAGCGTGCTCTTCCCTGACCCGTTCAATCCCAGAACACCGATCTTCGCCCCGTAGAAATACGAGAGCGAGATCTCCTTCAGCACCTGTTTCGTTCCATGCACCTTCCCCACGCCGACCATCGAGTAAATGATCTTGTTCGGTTCGCTGGGCTTCGCCATCCTTGTCCCCCTTTAAGCAGGCTGCTGAAAAAGGCCCATCTACTGCGTTGGCGCGCTCGCGCGGCGCTGCGGCGTACGCGTAAGTACGCCTCGCACCTCGCATCACGCGCCGCCTTGCATCTGGACCGTTTTGAGTAGCCTGAGCGGAAATGGGTATTTCAGTACCCTGTTGGGAGCCTTTACGAAATAACATGGCCATTTTTGAAATTTCGTTACGGCTCCTTATGTCGTTTCCGGCATGTCTCCAGTCAAGTCATTCTTTGACAGCGGCGTACACACACTGTGCCGTGCAACACGCCCTCAGACCTCGTCCGCATCCGTTGCCAGGATCGAGGCACTGCGGGCAAAGTCGTCTTCGGGCCCGATCAGACTCACGACCAGGAATGCCTCCGTCGGAAAATCGAAAAAGAAACCGGGGTGCACCGACAGTCCGTGGCGCGCGAGCAGGCGCAGGACCCGCTCCTCTTCGCCCGGATGACGCGGCACCCGGATGACCGCCGACCACCCCCCATCGGCCCGCAACGGGGTCGCCGCGCTGCCGCGCAGAGCCGTCTCCAGGGTCGCGCGGTTGGCCGCAAGCCGCGCCATGAGGGGCGCCCGGATGCGCTCGCGCAGCGCCAGGAGCCGCGGGAGCGCGAGTTGAACCGGCGTGTTCACCGACAGATAGGTATCGGTCACGACCTCCAGGCGCGCCAGGGCGTCGTCGGCCAGGTCGCGGGGGCCGCTCACCGCAATCCACGCCGCCTTGAGTTGCGGCAGGAGACAGATCTTGGACAACCCGCTCAGGACAAAGACCAGTGCCTCGCTCCGTCCGGCGAACGACCGCGAACACGAGGGTGCCTCGGTGAACACATGATCCGCAAAGACCTCGTCGCTGATGAGCGCCAGACCTCGCTCCCGGCACAGCGCCAGCACCCGGTCGGCTTCCGCGCGCCGGATGACCGCCCCGGTGGGATTGTTCGGGCTGACCACCAGGATTGCCCGCGTCCGGTCGTCGATGCGCTCGTCCAGCGCGGATAGGTCGATGGACCAGCCGTCGCCGTCCCACCGGGAGGGATACGGCACGACCTCCAGGCTCTCGAGGCCCGCCAGGTACTCGAACAGAGGGTAACTCGGCACGGGCGCCAGGATGCGGTCGCCGGGGTTCCCCAAGAGCTTGAACAGGAGCGCGTACGCCTCGCTGGTGCTCGCGGTCAGCACCACGCGCTCCGGCGACACCGCCCCCCCGTGATAGGCGGCCACCGCCGCCCGCGCCTCGACATGGCCGAACGGTGTCGGCTGGTACCACAGTCCGCGGGCATCCGCGAGCGCCTCGCGAATCTCCCCTGCTGGCATCGGCAACCCGACCCGGGTCGGGTTGGTCCCGGTGAGATCGAGCCATGGTCGTCCCGACCGGCGGTACTCCGCCAGCGCCGCGGCGATACGGTTTGGCGTCACCTGCCAGGTCGTGCGGCGGGAAAACACCGCCCCTCCCTTTCTCACCGGGTCAGTCGAGATCGTAGATGAGCAGCATGCAGCGGACCGGGCCGTTCCAGAGCAGCCGCCGGGATTGGGGACGAGCGCCGAAGGCGCTCTCGAACTCCGGCCCACCGGCGAGCACCGCCAGGCGGTGACCGTGCAGTTCGCGCCACGCCTGGCCGAGTTGCCAGAAGAACGTCTTGAGCTGCCGGCGTCCTCCCCCATCGAGACGCTTCCCCCAGGGCGGGTTCACGACCACGAACCCCGGGGGGTCGAGGGGTTCGAGGGCCCGCGCGTCCGCTTGCCGCACCTCGATCGGCAACCCCGCACGCTTGACGTTCGCCCGGGTCGCGAGGATCGCCTCGGGATCGCGGTCGCCCGCGATGACCGGCGGCGCGCCCCGCCGCACGCCTCGCCGGGCCTCGTCGCGCAGGCGCCGGAGCTCGGCGCGCTGGGTCTCGTCGAAGGAGGCCCATCGCTCGATTCCCAGTTTCCGGTGCATGCCGGGGGCGTGGTTCTGAGCGATCAGCCCCGCCTCCACGGCGAGCGTGCCGGAGCCGCACATCGGATCGATCAGCGGCCGCGTCCCATCGTAACCGCAGGCCCGCAGGATGGCCGCCGCCAGCGTCTCCTTGAGCGTCGCCTCGGTCTGGGCCAACCGCCAGCCGCGCTTGAAGAGCGGCTCGCCGGCCAGGTCGAGGGCGAGGTGCACCCGACCGCCGGCAAGATGCGCCACGATCCGCACGTCCGGGTCCTCCACGTTCACGCTGGGACGTGCCCCCCGGCGGTCCCGCAGGACGTCCACGACCGCGTCCTTCACCTTGAGTGCAGTGAAATGCGTGTGACCGAGCGCTTCGGTGCGTCCCACTGCGTCCACGGCGAATGTCAGGCGCTCGTTGACATGCTCCTCCCAGCGCACGTCGCGCGCGCCGGCATACAGCGCGTCGGCGTCGGCGGCGGCGTAATCGGCGATCGGCAGCAGCACCCGCATGGCGATACGCGACCACAGACAGGCGCGCAGGGCGTCGGCAATGTCGCCCACGAATCGCACGCCGCCCCGTCCGGCGCGCACACTCCGCAGTTGGAGCGTCTGCAGCTCGTCGGCGAGTAGATCCTCGGTCCCGGCGGATGCTGTGGCAAAAAAGGTCGTCACCCCGCTCCTCTCGTGATGATCCGCCTGCGGTTATCCCAACGCATGTCCGTACCTCCGCGCTTTCCGCCCTCGGCGCGCCGCCGCCTGGATTCCAGAGACGGCCAGGTCGCCCAGCCGAGCCTCGCCCACGGTCACGCAACTCTCGCCCACTCGCCGCGGTGGTGTCAAAGAAAAAACGCCGGGGCCGCGCTTGACATCCGCCTCGCCGCGGTGTACAAGGCTGCCCTCTGCACGGACACGCCGCTGCGACATCCCCGGCCGACTGTCCTGAAACCCCAAGGAGCGAGTATCATATGCGCGACACATTCCTGGAGACGATCGCCGAAGAATTGCACATCCCGCGACGCCAGGTCGAAGCGACCGCGGCGCTCTTGGCGGACGGCGGCACGATTCCCTTCATCGCCCGCTACCGCAAGGAGCAGACCGGCTCGCTGGACGAGGTCGCCGTCGCTGGCATTCGCGACCGTCTCGAGCAACTCCAGGCCCTGGCCGAGCGGCGAGAGGCGATCGTGAAATCCCTCGTCGAACGCCAACTCTTGACCGATGACCTCGCGGCGGCCCTCGAGGGCGCGGCGACGTTGACCGCGCTGGAGGATATCTATCAACCCTACCGTCCGAAACGCCGCACGCGCGCCATGATTGCCCGGGAGAAGGGGCTGGAGCCGCTCGCCGACCTGCTGTGGGCGCAGGACCCGGCCACCGATCCGTCCGGCGGCGCCGCGCCGTTTGTCAACCAAGAGGCGGGCGTTGCAACCGCCGATGAGGCGCTGGCCGGGGCCCGTGACATCCTTGCGGAGCGGGTCAGCGACGATACCGCTGCCCGCATGGCCGTCCGCAGCCTCTTCACCACCAAGGGCGTCCTGCGCTCGAAGGTCGTCCCCGGCAAAGAAGTCGACGGCGCCAAGTTCAAGGACTACTACGAGTGGGAGGAGCCTGCCGCCAAGGCGCCGTCGCACCGGATCCTGGCGATCCGTCGGGGCGAAACGGAAGGTATGCTCACCAGCCGATTGATGCCGCCCGAAGACGAGGCCATCGTGCTGCTGAACGGCATGTTCCTCAAGAACGCCAGTCCGGCCGCCGAGCAGGTCCGTCTCGCCATTGAGGACGGGTACCGGCGCCTGCTCGAACCCTCGATCGAGACCGAGGCACGGCTGGAAGCCAAGCAGCGTGCGGATGCGGAAGCGATCCGTGTCTTCGCCGCCAATTTGCGCGAGTTGCTCCTCTCCCCGCCCCTCGGCGGAAAGACCGTCCTGGGCATCGACCCTGGTTTCCGGACCGGATGCAAGATCGTGTGCCTGGACCGGCAAGGGAAGCTCCTCCACCACGACGTCATCTTCATCGAGCAATCCGACCGGCAGCGCGACGTCGCCCGGCAGACCGTCCTGGCGCTATGCAGTCGCTTTCAGATCGACGCCGTGGCGATCGGCAACGGCACGGCGAGCCGCGAAACGGAAGCCTTCGTCCGCGCGCTGGACCTGCCCCCTGCGATCTCCGTGGTGGTCGTGAACGAGAGCGGCGCGTCCGTCTACTCCGCCTCCGAGGCCGCGCGAGACGAGTTCCCGGATCAGGACATCACCGTGCGGGGCGCCGTGTCCATCGGGCGGCGCCTGATGGACCCGCTGGCGGAGCTGGTGAAGATCGATCCCAAATCCATTGGGGTGGGCCAGTACCAGCACGATGTGGACCAGAAAGCCCTCAAGCGCTCGCTCGACGAGGTGGTCGGGAGCTGCGTGAACGCCGTGGGGGTCGAGGTCAACACCGCCAGCAAGCAGCTCCTGAGCTATGTCTCTGGTCTGAACGGCGTGACCGCGGCCAACATCGTCCTCCACCGGAACGAGCAAGGCCCGTTCACGTCACGCCGGGACCTGCTCAAGGTGAAACGTCTGGGCCCGAAGGCGTTCGAGCAAGCGGCAGGATTCCTGCGCATCCGCGACGGGGAAAACCCCCTCGACGCCAGCGCGGTACACCCGGAGAGCTACGGCGTGGTGGAGACGGATGGCCGCCGACCTCGGCTGCACGGTGCAGGACCTCATGGCCCGTCCGGACCTCCGTGCCCAGATCCGGCTGGAGCGGTACCTCACCGATACGGTCGGCCTGCCGACATTGCAGGACATTCTCGAGGAACTCGCCAAGCCCGGCCGCGACCCGCGCGCGCAGTTCGAATCCTTTGCCTTCGCCGAGGGCGTGACCAGACTGGAAGACCTCCAACCCGGCATGACGCTGCCGGGCATCGTCACCAACGTCACCGCCTTCGGGGCCTTCGTGGACATCGGCGTCCATCAGGACGGCCTGGTGCATGTCAGCCAGCTCGCCGACCGCTTCGTGAAGGAGCCCGCGGACGTGGTCAAGGTCCATCAGCGGGTCCAGGTCACCGTTTTGGAAGTCGACCTGGCGCGGAAGCGAATCGGCCTTTCCATGAAGCGCCAGCCCGACCCCGACGCCACCCGCACCTCCCAGGGCGCGCCGGCCGACGCCGGCCGACGCCCCAGCCCCGCAGCGCCGCGGGCCCCGCGTGCGACGGCAAAGCCCGCCAACGACTGGTTCAGCCTCGCCCTCCGCAAGGCCGCCCAAGAAAAAACGCGACGCGACGCGACGGACGACAACTGAGCGGTTCCCGCGAAGGCTCGCGGTTGGCCGGATCAACGCATTCTCGTACAATCGGGCGTCCCACCTTGCCGATCGTGGCTTGCTGTGGCAGAGTGATGGTGGGCTCTGCCGATCGGAGGGGACACGAGGTGCATGAAGTCAGTCTGATGCAGGATACGGTCATCATCGCAACCCGGCAGGCGCGCGAGGCGGGCGCCCAGCGGATTCATCGAGTGGCGATGAAGGTCGGCGCCCTCTCGGGCGCCGTCCCGGAGACGCTGGAGTTTGCCTTCGAGATCGTCGCCAAGGGGACGATGGCCGAGGGGGCCACGCTCGACATCGAGCGCATCCCCGTCACGTGCTTCTGTCCCGCGTGTGCCCAGGAATTCACGCCGGCGGATCTCGTCTGCGAGTGCCCGCGATGCGCCCGGCCCAGCACAGATATCCGCCGCGGCCGTGAGTTGCAGTTGACCAGCCTGGAGGTATCCTGAGATGTGTAAGGATTGTGGGTGCGGACTCCCCGGCGACGTGGCCATCGATGGTGCGCGAGTGGGCGCAGCCGGCCCCAGCCATTCCGACGAGCACCAGCACCCCCATGACCACAGCCATCCGCACCCGCATCCGCACGGGCACGATCATGACCATGCGCACGACCACGGGCACCCGCATGCCCACGACGAGCACCGGACGCTCCAGGTCGAGCAGGGAATCTTGCAGAAGAACGATCGCCTGGCCGAACGCAATCGGGGCTACTTCCAGGCGAAGGGGCTGTTCGTCCTGAACGTCCTGGCGTCGCCCGGCGCGGGCAAGACCGCCTTCCTCGAACGGACGGCCGCCGATCTGGGGACGCGCCTCCGCCTCGGCGTCATCGTGGGGGATTTGGCCACGGACAATGACGCCATCCGCCTCCGCGGGCATGGCATTCCCGCGATCCAGATCACCACGGGCAGCGTCTGCCATCTCGACGCCGAGATGGTCGCCCGCGCCCTGGAGCGCCTGGACCTGAGCGCCCTCGACGTCCTGGTCATCGAGAACGTGGGCAATCTCGTCTGCCCCGCCGTCTACGACCTGGGCGAGCGCGCCCGCGTGGTGCTGCTGTCCGTCACCGAAGGCGAAGACAAGCCCCTGAAGTACCCGGTCATGTTCCAGAGCGCCCAGGTGGTGGTGGTCAACAAGATGGACCTCGCCGCCGCCGTGGGATTCGATCGGGAGACGGCGCTCCGCAACATCCGCCGGGTCGCGCCCGACGCGACCATTTTCGAGGTCTCCGCCAAGACGGGCCAGGGGATGGAGGCGTGGTACACCTACCTCCGCGACCGCCCGGCGCGGGCGGCCCACTAGGGATTGACCTCCAGATCCCGACTGACAAACTGTCCACCGATCCGGGCTTGTCGTGGATGTTCCCTTCCCACCCACCCAATGCATGGCCGCGCAGACAAACCTCCATCACCCCTTGACCTGGCGTCCGGACGGCGTAGACTGCGTTTCACCCTGGCAACAGGATTGATCCTCGTTCTGTTTTGGGTGTCCGCAACCCGCCGAAAACGCCGTGTGGAGTCGGGGAGTTGAGCCGTCGGCCCTCTTCCTGGCGGACAACCGCGTACCTATCTCGAGGTGTACGATCTGTGTGACCGATCCCGTGTGGTGACCATTCAAGGAGGAGGCTGAGCGCCATGCAGCGTGACCCCGCACCCCCGCGACCACCGGCATCCTCTCCCCCCGTTCGCCAACCCGCAGACCTTCGACGCAACATCAAGTACGAATCCGAGCTGGACCCCACCTTCAGCGATCGAATCGCCACGCTCGCGTATGGCGAGAAGATGTTCAGCTGCATCCAGTGCGGCACCTGCAGCGGTACCTGTCCCGTCAGCCACTACATGGATTTCACGCCCCGCCGGATCATCGCCATGGTGCGGGAAGGCTTCCGGCAAGAGGTCCTGAACAGTGTCACCATCTGGCTCTGCGCCTCCTGCTACTCCTGCACGTGTGAATGTCCGCGCGAGATCAAGATCACCGATGTCATGTACGCCCTGAAGCAAGAGGCCATGGCGCAAGGCATGTACCCCAAGCGCTTCCCAGCCCCCGTGCTCGCCCGAGAATTTTTCCGCGGTGTGGAGAAGACGGGCCGGAACAGCGAAGGCCCCCTCATGGTCAAGTTCTTCCTGAAGACCAACCCGTTCGGCATGCTGAAAAACACCATGCTGGCGTTCCGGCTCTGGCGCACGGGCCGGCTCTCGCTGCGTGAGGAACGCATGAAGCGCCCGGGTGATATCGGAACACTCCTGCGCGCCGCCAAGCAGCCGGAAGGAGGACGGTGATGCGCTACCAGTACTTTCCCGGCTGTTCCCTGAAGAGCAGCGGCCGCTCCTACGAGGAATCCCTGCTGGCCGTCCTCCGCGCGCTCGAGGTCCCGGTCGAGGAGATCGACGACTGGAACTGCTGCGGCGCCACGGCGTACATGGCCGTGGACGAAGTCCAGGCGTTTGCCCTGGCCGCCCGGAATCTGGCCCTGGCCGAAAACGCGCCGGGCGGCGCCAACGGGAAACCCGCCCAGATCCTCGCGCCCTGCGCGGCGTGCTATCTCGTCCTCCTCAAGACGCAGCGCTACCTCGCCGAGCACGCCGACCTCAAGCAAAAAGTCACTGCCGGCCTGCAGGCTATCCATCTTTCCTACGAGGGCCGCGTCCAGGTTCGCCACCCCCTGGACGTCCTGGTGAACGATGTCGGGACGGACCGGATTGCCAGGCGCGTCACACAGCCGCTCAAGGGAATGAAAGTCGCCTGTTACTACGGGTGTCAGGTCGTCCGGCCCTTTGCGGCTTTCGATACCGTCCACAACCCCACGACGATGGACCGCCTCGTGACCGCGCTGGGCGCGACACCGGTGGATTGGCCCTTGAAGACCCGATGCTGCGGGGGAACCCTCAACGGCACGATCCCGGAGGTTGGCCTCCGCCTCAACCGGATCCTTCTGAACGAGGCGAAGCGCCGCAAGGCGGACGCCATCGTCACGGTGTGTCCTCTCTGCCAGTTCAACCTCGAATGCTACCAGGGAGAAATGCGCCGGAAGTTCCATGACGATGTAGGACTTCCGGTCATGTACCTGACCCAGATGATCGGCCAGGCGTTCGGGTTATCGGACACCGCGCTTGGCCTGCAACGAATGTTCGTCCCGCCCGCCCGGGTGCCGGCGGCCCAGGAAGGAGGGAAAACGGCCCATGCCTGACGCGACGCCCACCAACGGGACACCACGCATCGGGTTCTACGTGTGCCATTGCGGCACGAACATCGCGGGCACGGTGGACGTGAAGGCCGTGGCGGACTACGTCGCCACGCTCAACGGCGTCGTCGTGTCGCGCGAGTACAAGTACATGTGCTCCGATCCGGGGCAGGAGCTGATCCAGCAGGATATCCGGGAACAGAAGCTCAACCGGATCGTGGTGGCCTCCTGCTCTCCCCTGCTGCACGAGCACACCTTCCGCCACGCCACGGAACAGGGCGGGTTGAACCCGTTCTTTTTCCAGATGGTCAACATCCGCGAGAACGTCTCCTGGGTGCACACCGATCAGGCTGCCGCGACACAGAAAGCCAAGGACCTCACCCGGGCTGCGATCCGGCGCGTCTTTTCCCACAAGGCTCTGGAGCCGAAGAAGGTCCCCATCAACGCCGCCGTGCTCGTGGTCGGCGGCGGGATCGCCGGCATCCACGCGGCGCTGACCTTGGCGAACGCAGGGAAGCATGTGTATCTCGTCGAGCGTGAACCGACCATCGGCGGCCACATGGCCATGTTCGACAAGACCTTCCCGACGCTCGACTGCGCCGCCTGTATCCTGACCCCCAAGATGTCGGCGGTCAAATCACACCCCAACATCACCCTCTGGACCTACTCCGAGGTGGCAAACGTCGAGGGCTACGTCGGCAACTACAAGATCAAGGTGAAACGGAAGCCCCGCTATATCAAAGAAGACCTCTGCGTGGGCTGCATGGAATGCGTGACGGCCTGCATCTACAAGGACGCCCGCTTCCCCGACGAGTTCAACGTGGGCCTGAGCAAGCGGAAGCCCGTCTACATCCCCTTCCCCCAGGCCACGCCCCAGGTCGTCCTTTTCGACCCCGAGACGTGTCTGCAACTCAAGAAGGGAAAGTGCAAGCAGACGTGTATCGAGGCTTGCGATCGGGAGTGCATCGACTTCACGCAAACCGAGGAGTTCAAGGACATCGAGGTTGGGACCATCATCCTGGCTACCGGGTTCCAGCCCTTCGATCCGGCCAAGACGCCGTATTACGGCTACGGAACCTACCCGAACGTCTACACCGCGCTGGAGGTGGAACGGCTCGTCAACGCCTCCGGCCCCACCGGCGGCGAGGTCGTCCTGCGGGACGGCAGCCATCCCAAGGCGGTGGGGATCATCCACTGCGTGGGCTCGCGTGACGAGAAAACCAATCGGTGGTGCTCCCGCGTCTGCTGCATGTACTCCCTGAAACTGGCGCATCTGGTGAAGGAACACACCGGAGCCGAGGTCTACAACTTCTACATCGACATGCGGACCCCGGGGAAGGGCTACGAGGAGTTCTACGACAAGCTCTTGAAGGAAGGCGTGCACTTCATCCGTGGGCGCGTGGCCGAGGTGACCGACTGGGCGATGACCCCGCAAGAGGAAGGCAAGCTCGTCGTCCGGGTGGAAGACACCCTGATCGGCTCGGTCCGCCGGGTCCCCCTGGACATGGTGATCCTGGCTCAAGGGCTGGAGCCGCGCGCCGATGCCCAGGATGTCCGGCGCATGTTCAACATCTCCTGCGCCACCGAGGGCTTCTTCCTCGAGCGGCACCCCAAGCTGGCGCCGGTGAACACCTTCACCGACGGGGTGTTCATCGCCGGCGCGTGTCAGGGGCCTCGCGACATCCCAGACACCGTGGCCCAAGCGGGGGCTGCGGCCGCCGAGGCCCTGGCCCTGATCGACGCGGGCCACATGGAGCTGGAACCGAACACCGCCTACATCCGGGAAGAGGACTGCTCGGGCTGCAAGTCGTGCGTGCCGCTATGTCCCTACAAGGCCATCTCCTTCCTGGAGGACAAGAAGAAGGCATGGATCAACGAGGCCCTGTGCAAGGGTTGCGGCACCTGCGTGGCGGCGTGCCCGTCCGGTTCCATCGTGCAGAATCTCTTCGAGGACGAGCAAATCTTCAACGAGATCGATGGGCTGCTCTCGGAGCTGGCCCAGGTCTAGCGTGAGGGAGGCCAATCGTGTCGCAGCCGACTGACAAACCATCGAACGGGAATCCTCCCGCCAAGTGGGAGCCGCGGATCGTGGCGTTCTTCTGTAACTGGTGTACGTACACCGCGGCCGACTTGGCGGGTGTCTCGCGCATGAAGCACGCCTCCAACGTTCGAATCATCCGGGTCATGTGCTCGGGCCGGGTCGATCCCCAGTTCGTCCTGGAAGCGTTCGCCAAGGGCGCCGACGGCGTCTTGATCGGCGGATGCCACTTCGGCGATTGCCACTACTCCGAAGGGAATTATAAGGCGGCCCGGCGCATCCGGATGCTCCGGCGGGTCCTCGCGGACATGGGGATCGAGGCCGACCGATTCCGGCTGGAGTGGATTTCCGCCTCCGAGGGCGAGAAGGTCAAGCTCGTGATCAACGACATGGCGGAGAAGGTCAAGGCCCTCGGCCCGCTTGGTATGCCGGGCCAGTTCAAGGATTTCGATCGAGAGATGGAACACCTCGAAGCCGAGGCCGGAGTGAAGGAGGTCGCCCATGCCGGATAAACCCAAGGTCGCCTTCTACTGGTGCGCCTCCTGCGGGGGCTGCGAGGAATCGGTCGTGGACCTTGCGGAGGGCATCCTCGGCGTCGTGGACGCCGTGGACATCATCTTCTGGCCGGTGGCCATGGACTTCAAGCGGAGCGACGTCGAGGCGATGGCCGACGGCTCTATCCTCGTCAGTATGATCAACGGTGCCGTCCGGAGCACGGAACAGGAAGAGATGGTGCGCATGCTCCGCCGGAAGAGCCAGTTGGTCATTGCCTACGGGGCGTGCGCGCATCTCGGCGGGATCCCGGGCCTGGCCAACCAGTTCGACCGGGAGCAGATCCTGAAGTTCGTGTACGAAGAGTCGCCCTCGACCCAGAATACCGAGAGGACCTACCCTACCCTGAAGTTCCAGGAGGACGGCCGGACTGTCACGCTGCCGGAGATGCATCGGCTGGTGCGGACACTCGACCAGGTGATCCCGGTGGACTACTACCTTCCCGGCTGTCCCCCGACACCGAAACTCCTCCAACAGGCCCTGACTGCGCTGCTTTCCGGCGCCGCGCCGCCCAAGGGCAGCGTCCTCTCCCCCGATATTGCCCTCTGCGAGGAGTGTCCGCGCAAGGAGACCAAGCCGCCTGACCTTTCGTTCACGGCGTTCAAGCGCCCACACACGTCGGAGCTGGATCCGGAGAAGTGCCTCTTGACCCAAGGGTTCCTGTGCATGGGCCCGGCGACCCGCGGCGGCTGCGAGGCGCTCTGTGTGCAGGGGAACATGCCCTGTTCCGGCTGCTTCGGACCCACCTCACGGGTCAAAGATCAAGGGGCGAAGTTTCTCTCCTCGATCTGCTCCAACGTTGTCGCCACGGATGAGAAGGAGATTGACGCGACCCTCGCCACCATCCCCGACCCGGTGGGGACGTTCTATCGCTATGGGCTTGCCGCTTCCCTGCTCCGCGCCCGCATGGGCCGGCAGGCTGAGGTATAGCAGAATAGTGAAACACTCGTTTTTGCTCAGGCTGCTCAAAAAGGCCCAGATGCAAGGCAGCGCGCGATGCGTGGCGCGAGACGTACTTAGCACGTACGTCGCAGCGCCGCGCGAGCGCGCGGGGTACCCATCCGCAGGATGGTCGCCGCAGATGGGCCTTTTTCAGCGGCCTGTTAGGAGGCGACCGACCGATGCAAACACGAACGATCACCATCGATCCGATCACCCGCCTGGAAGGCCACGGCAAGATCGACATCTTCCTGGACGCCAGGGGCGAGGTGGAACGCGCGTACTTCCAGGTCCCCGAACTGCGGGGCTTCGAGACCTTCAGTATCGGCCGACCGGCCGAGGACATGCCCCAGATCACCAGCCGGATCTGCGGCGTCTGCCCCACCGCCCACCACATGGCGGGGACCAAGGCGCTGGACGACCTCTACAAGATCGAGGCGCCGCCGACCGGCAGGAAGATCCGCGAGTTGGTCTACAACACCTTCATGCTGGAGGATCACGCACTGCACGTCTATATCCTCGGGGGACCGGATTTCATCGTGGGGCCGGACGCTCCCAAGGCCCTGCGGAACGTCGTGGGCGTGATCCAGAAGGTCGGCGTGGACGTCGGGCAAGAAGGTCATCTCCATGCGTCGACGGCTCCGCGACCTGATCTCGTACTTCGGCGGCAAGGTCATCCATCCCGTCCTGGGGCTGCCCGGCGGTGTGTCGAAGGGCCTCAATCCGGACGACCTGTCGGGCTTCAAGCAACTCGCCGAGGACGGCGTGGAGTTCGCGCAGTTCACCTTGCAGGTGTTCAAGGACATCGTCCTCAAGAACCCCGAGTACGTCAAGCTGATCACCTCGGACACCTATACCCACAAGACCTACTACATGGGGTTGGTGGACGAGAACAACCGGGTGAACTTCTACGACGGGAAGATCCGCGTCGTGGACCCGAGCGGGAAAGAGTACGCCAAGTTCCCGGTCCAGAAGTATCTGGACTACGTCGGCGAACACGTGGAGCCGTGGAGCTATGTGAAGTTCTGCTACCTGAAGCCGCTGGGCTGGAAGGGGTTCATCGACGGCCCCGAGAGCAGCATCTACTCCGTGGCGCCGCTCGCCCGGCTGAATGCGGCAGACGGGATGGCCACGCCCGAGGCGCAGAAGGCGTGCGAGGAATACTTCTCCACACTGGGCGGGAAGCCCGTCCACTTCACCCTCGCCAATCACTGGGCACGGGTCATCGAGATGCTGCAGGCCGCCGAGCGGATCCGGGAGCTCGTCAACGACCCCGAGATCACCGGCAAGAACATCCGGACGATCCCGACCGCCACGCCGTCGGTGGGCATCGGCGTGGTCGAAGCCCCGCGCGGCACCCTCTTCCATCACTACGAGACCGACGAGAACGGATTGATCCGGAAGGCCAATCTGATCGTGGCGACGCAGGGCAACTCCGCCCGGATGGCGATGGGGGTGGAAAAGAGCGCCAAGGGCCTCATCCACCAGGGGAAGGCGGATGACGGTATCCTCAACATGATCGAGATGGCGTTTCGGGCCTACGACCCCTGCCACGGCTGCGCGACCCACTCGCTCCCCGGCGAGATGCCGCTGATCGTCTCGATCCGGGACGCCTCCGGTCAGATCGTGCAGGAACTTCGGCGGTGAGCGACGCGCCCCCGCGCATTTTGGTGCTGGGCCTCGGCAACGACATCCTTGGAGACGACGCCGTCGGGCTACTAGCGGCCCGACGGCTTCGTGCTTTATTGCCCGAGACCGTGGACGTCGTCGAGTCCGGCGGCGGCGGGCTGGATCTCCTGGATGCGCTGGAAGGCTACGAACGAGCCCTCCTTCTCGACGCCATTCTGACCGGCACGCACCCGCCCGGAACCATCCTAGAGTTCTCTGCCGAAGACTTCAAGAAGGACGACGCCCCCTCCCCCCACTACGCCGGCCTGCCCACAGTTATCCAACTCGCCGAGAGCCTCGGTATATGTTTTCCTACAATATTTCAAATAGTTGCGGTAGAAGTCGAGAATCCGTATGAAGTTCTAGAGGGCCTGAGTAAACCTGTCGAGGCTTCCCTGCCAGCCGTCATTGAGCGCGCCGAGGGAATCGTACACGCCTGGCTATCCGGCCCCTCGTCCGGCGAGATGAGTTGATAGGAGGGTATCATCAGGTCCACCGGCCCCAGCATCAGTTTTCGCCGCGAACATCGCGTCGCCCATCATCTCGCCCCAGGCTTCCCACCCTTCGTCCAGCTCCCTCAGGATCTCCTGGATCTCGAGGTCGTCGGCTGATTCGCGGACGGCGGGCCGGTCCGGCCGCATCTCACCGAGACGCCGGAGGAGCACTGCGAAGTGCGTGGCCTGTGAAGATCCTCGGATCCAAGCCCCTGCCGCTCGCCGGATCCCGGATCGTTCGCTTGAGGACGAAGTCCCCGAGCAAGGGGTTGGACTTGAACACTTTCGCCAACGCTCGCGCCTCAACCTCGGTCACAAAGCCGAGGTACGCAAACTGACGGATGAAAGTCAGCAGCGGAATGCCGGGCAGCGGATAGTCACTGCCGTTGACCAGGCGCTCTTGAAGGTCCGGGCGCTCCAGAATCGTCCGAAGCGGGCCCGGCATCCGGTTGACCTGGGTCATCGCGGAGATGTCGCCGAAAAGGAGGCCGCGATAGCGTTCCTCAGACATCAGGCGAAGGAAGAGGTCGAAGTTTGAGGCCAGCCGACCGGGGCGATCCAGGTCCTCGTTGCGGCCGAGGCTTCCGCAGTGGGCGATGACCACCCTGACTCCCGCGTCGAGGGCACGGCGCAGCTTCAGCGGATTCCCCAAAGCCTGGGCCGACTTGGCATGCACCGCCTTCTCTTCTCCGGCATGGCTCAACAGGGTCATTCCATGCCGCTTCATGCGGGCATAGAAGGGATCGCAGAGGGGATCCGAAGGATCCATCCCCTGGGCGTTGGGAAGCCACTTCACGAAACGGACGCCCCGTGCCGCCCAGCGGTCCAGTTCCTCCAGGGCGTCTTTTCGGTAGGGGTGCACCGAGACCACCGGGACGATCCGCTCGGGGTGACGTTCGGCCAGGGACACCACCAGCTCATTGGCAACGAAGAATTCCGTGTGGGCGAGATCGCGCTGCCCGTCCTTCCCATAGTGGTAGTCCATGGCCAGAAGATAGAACTGGAAGGGGTGCGGGAAGGCGCTGGCGCGTTCGAGCAGGCGTTCAACATAGGCCTCGTCGAAACGGGCGAGATCCCCCACACCGCTCGCGCGGAGGTAGAGGCGCGTCTTGACCCACTCCAACGGTCTCGAGGGGCTCAATTTCTTCGGATTCACATAGGCACCCTCGGCTTCCAGGGCCACGAGGTGCACGTGGAAGTCCACGATGGGGGCTGTCCCGAGACCCTGGAAGGCCCTCTCCACCAGGGAGGCGGTTTCGGGGTAGAGGGCCTCGGCCGAAGCCGTTGCGTCCGGAAGGACCACCGAGAAGCGCGAGAAGCAAGCCTCGCAGGTTTCGCGGCAAAGCGGACAGATGGAGTGACATCAGCGCTCCCTGAGATTCCGGAACCTGGCCATGGGGTGACGGCTACCCCGCCACGGGCGGGTAATGCGCGGCGACCACCCAGAACCCCGGTGGGTGAGAAACGTCTCGATCGGAGGATGCGGCCGCAGCGTTGCTGTCCGGTATTCCTTCTTCCGGAGGTCCGTCGATCTCCGACCGGAGCGGTTATTTCTCTCTCGCGACGGCGGTGATATGTGCTACGGTGTTGCGTCGCAGTGGCGGTTCTTGGACGACGGGTCGAGGTGGGGGTCCGCCGCTTCATCCCATCGAGCCCCAGCCGGTCGTTCGCTAACTGAAGGAGGATGCGCGATGCCGTTGCTCGAGAATCCGCTGATGATGTTCATGGCCCTGCTCGCCCTGTACAGCCCAGTCGCGGCGCTGTCGTCCTACTTCTCGATCGTCAGGCGGCTCGGGCCGGCAGACCAGCGCCGTCTCGCCTTCGGGTTGTTCGCGTACGTGGTTATCTTTGCGATGACCGCCCTCTGGATCGGGGAACCGCTCCTCGAACTGCTGGGTATTAGCACCGCCGCGCTGGCCTTCACGGGCGGTATCGCGCTCATCTACGTTGGGGTTCCCTTGATGCGGGGCACTCACGAGCCGACGCCACAGGAATCCCTGGACGGGGCTGACCCAGGAGCACAGGCCGCGTCGTGGCGATCGGTGTTGTTCATGCCCGTCACATTCCCGATGACCGTGGGCGGCACCACCTTTGCGATCCTCGTCGGGTTCCGCTCTCGGGCTGAGAACGTGTCGGAGGTGGTCGCGCTGTCGATCGCCGGAATCGCCTATGCTGCTGTTACCGGCATCACACTGTATCTATCCGGTCAGGTCGAGCGCCGCACGTCCCCGAGGGTGCAAATGCTCCTCGAACGCATCTCTGGCATCTTGCTCACGGCGATCGCCGTGTCCCTCCTGGCCAGCGGAGGCACTCAAATGGTGGTCGCGGCTCTTGAGCGCCTGCAACATTAGGTCGCACACCGGTACCCTGGCCGCCCGATGGCCCCGCCGGCGGTTACGGGAGGGTGCAGGCGCCGAAGAGCGAGAAGGTGTAGTCGTGGTCGACGATGGCGACGGCCATGCGTCCGGTGTCCTCGTCGACCGTCGCGCTCCAGCCCCGCCCGTTCTCGCCTCCCTGCAGGATCAACTGGCCGTCCAGGCGCGTGACGCTCTTGATCGCGCTCTTCCGGGCGGTCCCGGTGGTGACCGTCTGGCCGGCCACGTCGACCTTGAGGATGGCGGGGGCGGTCTCGTCGTCGGCGAGGTGGCGCTCGCACTCGCCGGCGGCGCCGCATTCCAGGATCGCCGTCACGGCGCACAGGAAGGGGCGCGCGCCGTCATAGGGGCCGGCCGCCCGGTACCATCGCGGCCTCAGCGCCCCTCGCGCCGCAGCGCGGGTGCGGCCCCGTACACCGCGGCGCCGACGCGCTGGGGATAGTCGTCCGGGAAGGTCCACATGCCCACACCCGGCGAGTGACTCAGCCCGCGCCAGGCGGGATCGAAGGGGTAGATCATGGACAGCAGGACATCGGTGGAGACCCGCGGATTGGCGATCCAGTACCCGTGGCCGCGGATGCCCGTCAGCTCGTGGGCGCCATACACGCCGGCCACGTCGATACCCACCAGGCGTGTGTTGCTCGCGAGGGTCTCCAGGTCGTCGCGCGTGAGCTCGTCCAGACGCGGGCGCCCGAGCCGCGAGGCCCGGGCCAGCCAGCCCGAGACCTTGAGCGCGACGTCGTCCTCCGACACGTAGACCTCGGTGCGCCGGGCGAGGTCGTAGAGGGCCGGCAATTGCGCCCGGGTGAAGGTCGTGAGGTCGATGTCGGCGGCCACGAAGATGGCGTTGGCGATCCGATAGCGCCGCTGCAGCGCCGCGTGGTCCTCCCCGGGATGGCGCGCACGGAGCTGCACCAGCGCCTCGGCCAGCAGGGGCGAGCCGCAGCTGAAGCCGAGCAGGTTCAGGCGCTTGGCCTGGCTGCGCTCGGCGACCAAGGCGATCAGCCGCGCGATGTCGGGGATGTGGGCGCGGGCGCGCGGACAGTCGATCAGATAGTTCCACCACTGCGTCCCGGTGGGCCAGCTGAAGGCGACCACGGCCGAGGAGCGCCCGAGGTAGTGCGCCCAGGCGCCCATGAGCGTCATCACCTGGTTGAAGGTGACGCGGTACCCCGGCACGTAGATCACCGCCTCGCCGGTGGGTGAGCGCCGGACCTGGCGGTCGACGGCGTCGATGAAGGCCTGCTCGCCTGCGCCCCCCAGTTCGCCGAACGTGTCGATCGCCGCGACGCGGGCAGGACGCGGGGTGTCGAGCGTGCTGGTGCGGTCCGATTCGACGAGGTCGGCGAAGGACCAGCCCGGTTCGCCCAGCTCCACGTGGGCCACGCCCAGGCGCACCGCGGAGTCGGCGCGCGCCAGGTACCGCTCCGGCGCCCCCGCCGGGGCTGGGACGCGAGGAGTCGCATAGAGGACCCGCACGGTATTGGTCTGGCGGTCTTCCGGCGCGACGCGGCGCGTGAAGTCGAGCCGCGCGTCCTTCATGATGATCGGCGCCGGCATCATGGGCCGGGCGACCTCGGCCGAATCGCAACCGGCGAGGAGCCCGAGGAAAAGGAGCGTGGGTAGGAGGCACGCGGGCCGTTGAGATCGACCGTGCGCAGGGGTGCCCGTGCCCCTCGCAGCACGCCCCGCTGTCCATTTCGAACCCATCGACAGGCTCTCCTTTCCGAGGCGCCCCGCTATACCCAGCGCGGATCCGCCGTGAGCCAAATGGACACCCAGTTAAGCCCGCATTGTTCGCGAGCTGTGTTCGCGAATAATGCGGGCTAGCGCGCCGGCTCGAACTGGAATCCCGGCGGACGGGTCGTCCACACCGGGCCCGCGATCGCGGTCCGGTACCCGACCTCGTAGAGCCGCGTCATCATGACCGGGTCGAACACCTCGTCCCCGTCGATATCGACGGCCTCGGGGATCGTGACCCATTGAAAGCTCGCCTGCGCCTCGCGGGTGAACGCATAGATGCGAACGAGGTCGCCCATCATCCCCGCCTTCCCCGAGGAGGCGAGCACTCGCAGCGCGATGCCGCGCAGCGATCGCGGGACCGGCTTCGAAGCCGGCAGCAACTGACCATTGTGGATCACGTAGATGTGTTCGCGCCCCGTGCCGCGGCCCGCGCGGCTGCGGATGATCGAGGGGTCAAACACGCCGCCGTTGTAGAACACGCGGGCCGCCACGGCCCCGTCGACGTGCATTTCGTCGTAGAGGCGCCCCGCCACCTCGACGTCGAAAAAGACCGGCGGGAACGCGACCGGCACCGAGGCAGATGCGAATATCACCTTGCGGAACAGCTCCAGCGCTTCCGGACGCCCGCTCGTCGCGATGAGTCCCATGTTCCACACGACGAAACGCTGCGCGTCGAGGTCCACGGTGCCAACGTACAGGCGCCGGCCCCGGCGGTGCGCGTCCGCGACCTGCCCGAGCAGCGCTGTGTCCATGTGCTTCTCGATCAGCGCCGCGAGCGGACCCGAGTCGGCGAGCGATTCTCCCGCGAGGAGCTGCGGAATGATCGAGAGCATCCGGAAGATGTTGCGCGACGCGGTGGTCGTATAGAACTGGCGCAGGGACTCGTCGTACGACGGACCGACGAAGGCGAACGGCGCCATCAGCGCGCCCGTCGAGACGCCGGTGACGATCTTGAACACCGGTCGTTTGCCGGTGGCGGACCAGCCGTTGAGGAATCCCGCACCAAAGGCGCCGTTCGGACCGCCGCCGGAGAGCGCGAGATGCGCGTAGGCTACGACGCCGTCGGCCGCTTCCGGAAATTCCTCGGAGGACTCCTGGTCGAAGGAGGCCGCAAGATCGCGCTCCATGACCGGGCTCGGTGTTCCCGCCCAAGCCCGAACCTCGGGCATATGCGGGATCGCCGCCTGGGCCGAAAGTTCGGGCGGGACCGCGTTGCGCGGCAGGAACCCGCATCCCGCCAGGGCGGCAATCAGGCCGACGAGCACAAGCGGTCTCAGCATGTTAACGCTCATTGACACGCAGGAATCTGGACGAGCCGAGAAAGGCAATCGGCGCCTTGACGATGCCGACGGCCGTCGGACCCTCGTCGGGCCGAGGTTCGCGTCCGCCCCGCGCACGAGCACCCAGCGGGATGGTCGCACACCGGTACCCTGGCCGCCCGATGGCCCCGCCGGCGGTTACGGGAGGGTGCAGGCGCCGAAGAGCGAGAAGGTGTAGTCGTTGTCGACGATGGCGACGGCCATGCGTCCGGTGTCCTCGTCGACCGTCGCGCTCCAGCCCCGCCCGTTCTCGCCTCCCTGCAGGATCAACTGGCCGTCCAGGCGCGTGACGCTCTTGATCGCGCTCTTCCGGGCGGTCCCGGTGGTGACCGTCTGGCCGGCCACGTCGACCTTGAGGATGGCGGGGGCGGTCTCGTCGTCGGCGAGGTGGCGCTCGCACTCGCCGGCGGCGCCGCATTCCAGGATCGCCGTCACGGCGCACAGGAAGGGGCGCCCGCCGTCATAGGGGCCGGCCGCGGCGAGGCCGGGCGCCCCGGCCAACGCCGTCAGGAGAATCGCGCACACGACAGGTTTCGTCCAAGCGTTCATGTGTCGCTCCGTCTGGGTGCGAACCCAGTAGGTTGCTGAAAAATCCGTTCTTTGCCCAGGCTGCTCAAAAAGGTCCAGGTGCAAGGCGGCCCGCCGCAGCCCGAGTGAGGCGTACTGCAGGTACGCCGCAGCGAGTGGCGAGGCGGACCAACGCCGCAGATGGGCCTTTTTCAGCAGCCTACTAGTTGACCGTGTAGCCGCGCCCCGACAGGCAAGTGGCGACCGCTCGGTTAAATCGTTCCATCTGCTGGCCAGAATGCTGGGCGTGGGCCGATTGCTGCGCCTGGCCCTGGCGAATCTGGTCGTTGCGCCGCATCGTCCCGAACACCGCCCCGGTCCCGGCGCCGATCGCCGCGCCCCGGCCCGCGTTGCCGCCGATGGCCCCGCCGACCGCCCCGAGGGCCGCCCCGCGCGCGGCGCCCCGGACGGCGCCCGTCGTCGGCGCCGGCGCCGGCGGCGGCGGCGCCGTCCCCATCATGGGGTCGAAGCCGGTCTGCTGCACGGCCCATTGGTGGCACTCGAAGCGATCCTGTTGTTGTTGCTGGGGGCTCTGGCCCCGCTGCGGATAGATGAAGAGCTGCTGCGCCCCGGCGCCCGCCGCGCCGAGCGCGCTCGCCACGGCGACCGTCAGGAGTATCATGCACGAGCGTCTGTGTGCCGCCATTCGCTGCCTCCTCCTCTGCGGGGCGTGTCCCCGCCCCGCCGCTTGGTCTCAGCGCCGCTCGCGACGCAACCCGGGGAACCTACGGGATCGCCGCCTGGGCCGCCAGTTTGGGCGGTGCGCACGATCGGACACCTCGTCGGTCTCCGCTTCCGGCAATCCGTCCTTGGCTTGGCGTTACGTCTACCCGTCAGCCGCGCGGCGCGGCGAAGCCTGCCGCTTTTCCGCGGCACGGCCACGGCCTAGCCCTCCAGGGTCGCCAGCGCCACCGCCAGCCGGCAGCCGTTGGCGAACTCCGGCAGGTCGACGTACTCCTTGACCGTGTGGATCTCGTACTGCCCGGCGCCGATGGTCACGGTCGGCACGCCGTGCTTGTCGAGCCAGTTGGCGTCGAGGCCGCCGTTGGAGAACACCGTGGTCGGCTTCAGGCCGAGCGACTCCGCCGCCTTCTTGGCGTGCTGCACGGCCGGCGCGTCCTCGGCCAGCTTGAACGGCGGATAGGAGGGCTTGCTGGTGAACTTCACCTCGGCGGTCGCCCCGTCGGCGTCCTTCACCTCCGCTTGCGCCTTGGCGAAGGCCTCGCGGTACGCCTTCGCGATGGCGGCGGCGAAGGCCGCCTCCGGGCTGCGCGCCTCGCCCTTGAGGTGGACGTAGTCGGTCACGACGTTGGTGGCGTCGCCGGCCGGCTTGCCGTCCTTGCCGCCGAAGATGCCGACGTTGCTGGTGCCGTTGCCCGTCGGGCTTCACCACCTTGCCGAACCAGCCGCCGCGGTGCGCCTCGGTCAGCGCGAGGGCGCCGACGAGCGTCGCCGAGATGCCCTTCTCCGGCGCGACGCCGGCATGGGAGGCCTTGCCGTTGATCTCGACCTCCCAGTTCTCCTGGCCGACCGCGCCGATGATCAGCTCGGCGGCGAGCTTGCCGTCGACGTTGAAGCACATCGCGGCGCCGCCGAGATCCGTCGGATCCAGTTCGCGCGCGCCGTGCAGGCCGCTCTCCTCGCGCACGGTGAAGAGCAGCGTGATCGGCGGGTGCGGCAGCTTGTGCTTGAGCAGCGTCTCGGCCAGCGTCACCAGCACGGCGCAGCCGGTGCGGTTGTCGCCGCCGAGCGCGGTCGTGCCGTCGGAGACGATGCGGTCGCCCTCGCGCCTCGGCTTTGCGCCGGCGCAGAGCGGCACGGTGTCGAGATGCGTCGAGAACAGCAGCCGCGGGCCCGGGCGCGTGCCGGGCAGGTCGACGATCAGGTTGCCGGTCTCCGTCGGCAGCGGGATGCGCTTGTTGACGGTGTCGAAGCGGATGGCGGAGGCGGGCACGCCGACCTTCTTCAGCTCGTCGGTGACCGCGGCGGCGATTGCCGCTTCCTGGCCGGTCACGCCTTCGACCGCGAGGAAGCGCATCAGGTGTTCCTCGGCGGCCTTCACGTCGAGGGGAATGGTGGTGTGCTCATGGCGTGGCTCCTTTCTGCGTACCGAGTACGATCGACCTCGGGATATTGATCCTGCCGGCCGCGCATCAGCTGCACTGCTCGGGCGATGATGCCCGCTGCTCGTCACAGGCCCCAGGGCAGTCCCAGCAACTGCCAGACGGCGAAGAGCAGCGTCCAGAGCACGAACATGATCGACGACGTAGGGCAGCATCAGCGACACGACGGTGCCGACGCCGGCGTTCTTGTCGTACTTCTGGGCGAAGCCGACGACCAGCGCGAAGTAGGCGTTGAGCGGCGTGATCGCGTTCATCGGCGAATCGCCGACGCGGTAGGCCGCCAGCACGGCCTCGGGATCGACGCCGAGCTTCATCAGCAGCGGCACGAAGACCGGCGCGAAGATCGCCCATTTGGCGATGGCGCCGGTGAGCAGCAGATCGATGATGGCGACCACGACGATGAAGCCGATGCAGCAACCAGAACGGGCCGATGTTGGCCGTCTTGAGCACGTCGGACATCTTCAGGGCCATGATCGTGCCCATGTTGGTGTAGTTGAAGTAGGCGACGAACTGGCTGAGGATGAAGAACAGAAAGATCAGGCCGCCCATGCCGGCCAGCGCCTTCTCGATCGCCTTGATGACGTCGGTCAGCGCTCTTCAGCGTCCCGGCGCCGATGCCGTAGCGGCCCCGGTCACCAGGAACATCACCATGATGAGGGCGATCAGGCCGTTCATGAACGGCGAGTTGCCGATCAGTTCGCCGCGTGTCCGGATTGCGCAGCGGCGCGCCCGGCGGTAGCGTCAACAGGCCGAAGACGACGAGAACCCCGAGGAGGCCGAGCACCGCGCAGCGCAGGCCGCGTGACTCGTCGGCGGAGAGCTCCGCACCCTGCTTCGTCGGGCTTCTCTCGCCTGGTACTTCGCCCAGACGCGGCTCGATGATTCGTCTCGGTGATGAAGCGATGAGGAACGTCAGGAAGATGACCGAGGCGATGGAGAACCAGAGATTCGAGGTCAGACCGATCGACTTGCTGGGATCGACCAGATGGATGGCGTCGTTGGTGAACTCGACCAGGACGGCATCGAGCGGCTTGATCAGCATGTTCACGGTGAAGGCGCCGGCGACCGCGGCGAAGCCCAGGGCCAGCCCGGCGAGCGGATGTCGGCCGACGCTGAGGAAGGCGATCCCCGCCGAGCGGAATCAGGACCAGATAGCCGGCATCCGCGGCGATGCTCGACAGGATGCCGACGAAGGCCAGGATGTAGGTCAGCGCCCAGCCCGGAGACACGATCACCAGCTTGCGGATCAGCGCCTGACCAGGCCGGACTCCTCGGCGACGCCGGCGCCGATCATGGCCACGATCATCAGGCCGACCGCCGTGAAACTCATGAAGTTCGGGATCAGCGACGAGTAGATGAAGCGGATGCCCTCCGCCGTCAGCAGGCTCTTGGCGGACACCGTTCGCTTCTCGATCCTGTACTTCGCCGGATCGATGGCCTGATAGGCGACGGTCGTTCCCGAATCATACACACTGGGGCCGGGGGCTGCTCCCGTCGCGATCGCGGGCGGCTCCGGAACGATCACCTCATAGGTGGAGTGACTCGTCCCCGTCGCCTCCAGGAGGGCGGAGACGACCACGACGATGGCGATGAGGAGAAGGAAGATGATCGCCGGGTGAGGGACCTTGTTCCCCACCTTCTCGACCACGTCCAGGACTCTCTGCATCATTGTCTTTGGAGCGTCTTTCGCCTCGCTCATGACGCCACTCCTTACAATCGAATGTGTTAGCCTCGATCCGACATTCTTTCATTCTTTTCACAACCAAGGCAGGAAGACACCGAGGGGATCGGGGCCCGCCAAACCCGGATTATTCACGAAGGATTCGTGAATAATCCGGGTTTACCTGACAGCAGCCATTCCCGCCTGCAGCGGGAGGATACGTGGTGGTGGGCGGACCGGGTACCGTCCGCCAGGTTGGGGCGGCGTCACCGCGTACCGGCAACGCCTGATCCCTCCCGGATCGCCGACCGCACGGGCACGGGGTGGAATTCAACCCGCTTTATTCGCGATCTGCGTTCGCGAATAAAGCGGGTTAACCCTTGGCGGCGCTCAGCGCGGCCTGGAGCTTGGCCTCATCCTCGTGCGCGAGCGACGTTTTCAGGATCCTGCCGCCCGTGCCCTGCATCTCTTCGAGCACCCGCTCCGGTGTGGCCTTCCTGACCAGGACGAAGAGCGTCGAACCCCCGGGCGTCATACCGGCGGCCAATTCCTTCATGAACTTGTCATTGATGCCCAGGTCGGTGAGGGCCCCCGAGACCGCCCCGGCGGCCGCCCCCATCGCCATGCCCAGGAGTGGGTTCAGGAAGAGGAGGCCGACCAGCGCGCCCCAGAAGCCGCCGCTCGTGGCACCGTGGGCCGTCAGGTTGATCGACTGGTGCAGCTTGATCTTCCCCTTGTCGTCCTTCACGGCCACGACCGCGTCCTCGAGATCGATGAGATACTCCTTTTGCATCTTGATCAGCTTGAGGCGCATTTCCTCCGCCTTGTGCGGATCGTCGTACTCGATCGCCACCAGTGTGCTCGCCATGCCCTGTCTCCTTGTCCGTTGTCCGTCGTGGTGAAGAACGCCCTTCGTGATCCGAATGTACTGCTGTACTGCCGGGTCGTGCCGCCCGCAAACGCCCGCAAGCCCAACGTAATCAAGGGGACGGCCGCGGCCGAAAAGCAAAGTGCCATGGTAGCGCGAGCGTGTCAATAGATTATCCGCTGCCGCTGCGGGAAATCGTGGGCGCGAACCCAGGCGCGCGGCCGGGCCAGGGATCGAGAGTGTACGGGCGAGGTGCGCGAGTCAGATTCCGGCTACTTCACCGCCCCGGCGAGCGAGCAGCACACGCTCGCCGTCCGCGCGATGCAGGTCAAGCATGTCGCGGTCGATCGCCCACCTCGTCGCCGACTCGAGCGCCGCCAGGAACTGACGCTCCTGTTCCATGAGGCCCTCCCCGGCGCAGTGCATCCGCGTCGTTGCCGCGGGTCCGACGGCGAGGCGAGTCCCTTCGCGCTTGTAGGTCGCCCGGAAGCTGTTGCACCCGGCGTGGCCCACCACCGACCCGTCCTGGAAGGACACGGTGATCGTGGTGCCGGTCAGTGGGCTCACCACCGCCTGACGGCCGTTGTTGAAGCCCGTGACCTCCCAGGCGATCCCCTCGAGGCGGGGTGGGGGCGCGGCCGCGAAGACGAGCGTCGGGTCCGTGTCCGACTCCGCAGTGAGGGTCAGGCGGCCGTCGGCCACGCTGAAGCGGAGCGCGCCGGTGAAGGCGCCCCTGAACGCCGTCTCGACCGTCATCACCGGCGGCGGGCATGCCATCATCGTTCCGGCGAGGGTGCCGAGGATCACGCGGTCGCGGTCGATGGTGTAGGAGCCCGCGAGCTGGTTGCAGCCGTCGAACCCCTGGAGCTGTCCGGCCCCGAACCGGACGGTGATGCCCGTCGGCAGCGCGGCGAAGGCTTTCTCGTCCTGTCCGCGGAGGTGGGTCAGTCGCCAGAGGGGCCCTTCGAGCGTGGCGGACGCCGCGCTCGGCGCCGCGCCCACCGCAGGTGGCGCCGGGGTTCCCGAAGCCACGAGCCGGCAGCATCCTACCAGGAACCGCCCGTCGGGCAGCGAGACCCGCGCCACCACGGGGTGCTTCACGTCAGACATGCCGTCGCTGCATTCGGCCTCGCGGAGGAAGGCCACGAGGTCGGAACCCGTGCCCCCGGCAAGCCTGCCGCGCCACACTCGTTCCCGGAGTGGCTCAAGGCGCGTGTCCGTTCCCTCGTACGCCGTGGGAGGCGCATCCGGCAGCATGAGCTGCGCCGTGCCAGGCTGTTCGAGGGCCAAGCCCCACGACGGCTCGTTACCGAAGCACATCAGCGGCGGGTCCGCCGCCCCGCCGGGAAGACACTGGCCAGCACGACGCCGATCGCCAGGCTCCATGTTCTCATATTTCCTCCTGCGTGAAGACTCCGGGTTATTCCGGGCGGTGTTCCATGGGCATGCAGATGTCTCGGACCCTGTTCTGAACCCGCCGGGAGACGGAATCTCCGCGCGACTTCGCAGCTTCTCTGCATGGTACCCCACTCCTCAATCCTGGGTTGCGTGCCTCAGTCGGTCACCTGTGCCGACAGCAACTCGGGCACCTCGAACGCCTTCGGGGCCTTCGTCGGCGTCCCGGGCCGCCCAGCGGAAACAACCCATCGGACCCAGCGCTCAGTCGCCGACCAGCGGGTTGACGAGGTCACGAACCTCGAACGGTTTCGGCGGGGCGGCCCGCTCCTTCGGCGCCGTGCCGGGCAGGATCTCGAAGTCCGGCGTGAACGGGACGAGGATGGATCGCAGCTGGTCGAATCCCGTCCGGTTGCCCTCGAACTTCGCCTTCCCGGCCGCGATCAGGTCGTCGAACGATGTTGCGCCCCATCATCACCTGATTGAGGTCGGCGCGGTTCACCGTCACGGTGAGGTCCGGGTTCTTCGCCTGGAAGCCCTTGATGCTGGTAAGCGTCGCGTTGCTCATCTCGATCGCGTAGCGCTCGCCGTTGTCGGGCGTGAGGAGGTTGAACGTGAACTTCAGCCCCTCGGCCCTCTTCGGATCGATGCTGATGCCGATGAAGTCGAGCCACTGCTCCGTCGACATCGCGCGCACGACGTCCGGCCCCGTCGTCCGCGGCGGGACCCCACCCGGAAGACCGTTGCGCAGTTCGAAAGCCCCCTGCAGGAAGCTGTTGCGCGTGCTGGTGCTCTCCGCCTGGTAGCCGAGCTGCTCGAAGGCGTCGGCGAGCAGCCGCCGGGCCGCCTGGTTCTGCGGCTCGGCGAACACCAGCCGGTTGAGAATCTCGGTGGCATGCAGGTACTTACCCTGCGCGATCAGCTCCTGGCCCTTGGCGATGATCTTCGCCGAGCCGCCCATCATCTCGACATAAAGCGGCGCGGAGTCCTTCGGCGACAGCGGAATCAGGTTGGTCGGGTTTCCGTCGTAGTGGCCGAGGAAGCGGTTGATCACGCCGCGCGTATTGTTCTGCACGTCGCCGTGGTAGCTGCGCGCCGCCCATTGCTCGCGCAGGCTCTTCGGCACTTCGTAGACGTTATGGATCTCGTTGATCGTGACGCCCCGGTTGGCGTAGTGCAGCGACTGGTTGTTGAGGTTGGCGTAGGCGTCGCGCTGCGCGCGCAGCACTTCCTGGATGCGGGCGTTGCCCCAGCGCGGCCAGCTATGCGAGGCGAACATCACCTCCGCTTCCTGGCCGAACTTGTAGAGCGCTTCGTTGATCTCCTTCGACCAGTTGAGCGCGTTGCGCACGGCGGCGCCGCGAATCGTGTAGATGTTGTGGATCGTGCCGGTGATGATCTCCGCCGCCCAGAGGGCCTTGAACTGCGGGAAGTACGTGTTCATCTCGACCGGCGCCTCGGTGTCGGGCGAGTTCTGGAACACCATCTTCACGCCGTCGAGCGTGATCTCCTCGAAGTCCTTGCTCACCAGCCGGTTCGGCGGGATCAGCCCGGTGTTGCCGCTGGCCACGTTCTTGCCGATCGCCTGGTCGACGTGGCCATTGGGGTCGACGCTGCAGCAGCACGGAGTACTGCCATTGCGAGCGCCGCGTCATCGCGTTGCCGGCGAACACGTTCTCGGAGATCGCCGCCTCGAGGAAGTGCTCCGGCGCGATGACCATCACCTTGCCGCTCTGCACGTCGGCCTCGTCCACCACGCCGCGCACGCCGCCGAAGTGGTCCACGTGCGAGTGCGAGTAGACGACGCCCACGACCGGCCGCTTGCCGAGCTTTTCGTTGACGAACTCCAAGCGCCGCCCGTGCCGTCTCCTTGGCGGTCAGCGGATCGAAGACGATCCAGCCGGTGTCGCCCTTGATGAAGCTGATATTGGCGAGGTCGTAGCCGCGCACCTGGTAGATGCGCCCCGGGACGACTTCATACAGCCCGTAGGCCATATTGAGCACGGCCTGGCGCTGCAGCGACGGATGAATGCTCTCGAAGTCCTTGCCGGTCAGCAGCCAGCCGTAGCTGCCCATGTCCCAGGCGACGTGGCCGGCGTCGGCTATGATCTTCGTGTAGGGAGGCTCGGCGATGAAGCCGCGCTTCGCTTCGTCGAAGTCGCGCTTGTCGGCGAACGGCAACTCGGCCTTGACGCCGTTGCGCAGTTCGAGCGTGAACTTCGACGGCGGGTTGCCGAGTGGGTCGAAGTGCTTCGCGACGGTCGCGCCTTGGTCGGCCGGCATCAGAGAGGCGCCGGGAGTCTGGGCGAGGGCGGCAGCCGGAGCGATTTGCGCGGTTCCCGGGGTGCTTGAGATTCCGGTGCAGCTCATGAGGGTCGCGGCCATTGCCGCCGCCATGGCCAGCGCAACGACTGCCCTGAACGGTGATCCCATGACATCGTCTCCTTTCCTTAGCTTGTGACGGACGCTTAGCTCGCCGCGGCGGCCTTCTTGACCGCGTCGAGGAGGCTGTTGGCATTCCTGTTCTTGACCGACCGGCGCACCAGGATGTCCGTTGGGGTGACGGCCTTACCGAAGTAGGACCGGTTGAGCGACGTCCGCACCCGCACGACAGCCCCTTCGACCGAGATCCCGGCGAAGAGGCCCCGGTTTTTGGAGGCGCCCGCGAGGTCGGCGCGAGCCCGGAAGTGGCCGCAGCAAGAAAAAAACATCCCATGGTGTGGATTCCGTGTCAATAGGACTTTGGTCTTCACACTCTCCGGTTGACCCCAGCGGTCAACGACCAACACCACTCGGCATTGCACAGAGCCGATTTTCGCTAGTTGTCAACGGTGCCTTGCTGTGTTACTAGTCTTAACGCTCCAGGAGCAGGGGCTTAAGTGGGCACAAACACGTGCCAGTAGCCAAGGGGTGGCCGTTTCGCCTGGAGACTCGCCGTGTGCCAAGGGGACACCGGCGACGCCCCGCCGGCAGAGACGCTTGACCTCCGAGCATTGGTTGACAACCCGGCGATCCCGGTTGGTGGACTGCCGGGTTCTGTTTGTGGTGACGGCCCGAGGGGCCAATCCCACGGCATTGCGGGGAAATCCCACCCACAGAGGGGAGAATCAGTGATGAACCCCAGACGTTTCGCTCGCAGGGGCCTCGCTCCAAGTCTGCCCATCGCGTTATCAGTAATCTCTTTCGCCGTCGGATGCTCGCAGCAGGAGGCGCCTCGTCCAGAGGTGGTTCGCCCCGTGCAAACGATGGTCGTGGCAGCCGGGGATGCAACGCAAGTACGCTCCTTCCCTGGAAGGGTTCAAGGGTCGAGAAGCGTCGACCTGGCATTCCAGGTCCCCGGTCTGCTGGTCAAGCTGCCGGTCAAGGAGGGGCAGAGCGTCGCCAAGAACGAGGTGATCGCCCAACTCCGGCAGGACGAATTTCAGGCCCGGCTGAAGACCGTGCAAGGCCAGCTCGACCAGGCTCGCGCGGCCCTCAACGCGTTGCGTGCGGGGGAACGACCCGAGGAGCGGCTGCGACGGGAAGCGCAGGTGCGGGCGGCCGAGGCGAGGCTCGCGAACGCCCGGACGGAATTTGAGCGCTTCGGGCGGATGATCCAGTTGAAGGCCGTCCCGCGCGCCGATTTCGACCGTGCTGAAACCAACTACCGCGTTGCCCAGGAAGATTACAAGGCCGCCCTGCAGATGCTCGAGAAGGGAGCGATCTGCCCGTCCGGAAGACATCGAGGCCCAGGAGGCCGAGGTTCGCGGGCTGGAAGGCCGCGTGGTCGAAGCGAACATCGAGCTCAAGGATTCCACGCTGCGCGCCCCCTACGACGGCGTGATCGCCCAGCGGTTCGTCGAACAGGGGCAGAACGTCAGGGCGAAGGAGCCGGTCGTGCAGTTCCAGGACGTGGACGAGATCGACATCGTCGTGGACGTGCCGGAGACGGTCATGGTCGCCGACATTCGCCCGGCCGACATTGTGCAAGTGATCGCGACGTTCAGCAGCGCCCCCGGGCTGTCAGTTTCCGGTGCGCATCCGGAGATGGCGCAGGCGGCCGACCCGATGACGCAGACCTTCCAGGTCCGGGTCGCCATGAAGTCCCCGCCCGACGTGAATGTGCTGCCGGGCATGACGGCCACGGTCGTCCTCACCTACGCTCCGTGCCGGCAGCCGGGGCAACCGGATCCTCGTGCCGATCTCTGCCGTCTTCAAGGACGGCAAGGGGGAGCAAGTGGTGTGGGTCGTCGGGCCGGATCAAACCGTCTCGCGCCGCCCGGTGAAACTCGGCGAGGCGACGGGCGGCGAGATCGAAATCACGGACGGGACTGCAACCGGGCGATCGCATCGCCGTGGCCGGCGTGTCGTTCCTGCGCGAAGGGATGAAGGTGCGCGATCTGGGCGACGCGCTCGGAGGCGGCCAGCCATGAACCCCGGCGTATTCTCCGTCCGCAACAACCGCGTCGTCTTCGTCGCGATGCTCCTCGTCCTCGTCGGCGGGGTCGTGGCCTATCAGCAACATGGGCCGGCTCGAAGATCCGGAGTTCACGATCAAGGAAGCGCTGATCATCACGCCATATCCCGGGGCGAGCGCCGAAGAGGTCGCCAAGGAGGTCACCAACCCGATCGAAAGCGCCTGCCAGCAGCTTGGCCAGCTCGAGCGCGTCGAGTCGGAATCCTCGCGCGGGATGTCGGTCGTCTCCGCCGTCATCAAGGACCGGTACCACAAGGACGCGATTCCGCAGGTGTGGGACGAACTTCGTCGCAAGATCGCCGACGTGCAGCCGCAGCTGCCGCCCTCGGTGCGCGGCACGTCGATGGTGATCGACGATTTCGGCGACGTCTACGGCATCTTCCTGGCCATTACCGGCGAAGGCTACTCGTTCCCGGAACTGCGCCGCTATGCCGAGTTCCTCCGCCGCGAGCTGCTGTTGGTGCCGGACGTCAAGAAAGTCGATCTCTTCGGCGCAGCAGCAGGAAGTCGTCTTCCTCGAAATCTCGCGGCAACGGCTGGCGCAGCTCGGCATCAACGAGGAGCAGATCTACCGCCAGCTCCAGGCGAGGAACGTCGCCGCCGACGGCGGCCGCGTGCGCGTCGGCGATGAGCACATCGCCGCTCGATCCGCACGGCGGCTTCCGCTCGGCCGAGGACATGCTCGATCTGGTGATCGGCTCGGACCGGACGGGCCGCCAGCTCTTCCTCCGGGACGTCGCCACGCTCGGCGCGCGGCGATCAGGACCCGCCGCGCCGTCTGCTGCGCTACGACGGCAAGCCGGCCATCGGCCTGGGCATCTCCACGGTGCAGGGCGGCAACGTCGTGACGATGGGCGAGGGCGTCCGGCGAAAGCTCGAGGAGCTCAAAGCCGACCAGCCGATCGGCATCGAGATCGGCGAGATCAACTTCCAGCCCGAGGCGGTCACGCGCGGCCACCAACGAGTTCATCTTCAACCTGGGCAAGGCGGTCACCATCGTCTTCGTCGTGCTGCTGTTCGCGATGGGCCGCAAGACCGGGCTCATCATCGGCGTCGTGCTGTTCCTCACGATCATGGCGACCTTCCTCGTCATGTACATGAAGGGCGACCTCCTGATGGAGCGCATCTCGCTGGGTGCGCTGATCATCGCGCTGTGCATGCTCACCGACAACGCGATCATCGTCATCGAGGGGATCAAGGTCGGGATCGAGGCCGGCGAGGACAAGCTCGAGGTGGTCCGCGAGGTGGTCGCCCAGAACCAGTGGCCGCTCTTCGGGGCGACGGCCATCGGCGTCATCGCCTTCGCCGCGATCGGCCTGTCGGAAGACAGCACCGGCGAATACTGCAACTCGCTGTTCTGGGTCATCCTGATTTCCCTGAGCCTGAGCTGGGTGTCGTCGGTCACGGTCACGCCGCTGCTTGAGCTATCTGTTCTTTCAAGCCGCAAGGCCGGCGGGGCATCTGCGCAAGCAGCGATCCGTACGGCGGCCTCCCGTTTCGGATCTACCGGCAGCTTGCTGGTGCTGGCGCTTCGCTTCCGCTGGGCGGTGGTGGCGCTTGTCGATCGTGTCGTTCGTCGCTGTCGCTGTACGGCTTCACGAAGGTCGACCAGAGCTTCTTCCCGCCCGCGACGCGGCCGCAGTTCATGGTCGACGTGTTTCTGCCGGCCGGCACGCACATCCGCGAGACCGAGGCGTTCGCCGGCGACGTCCAGCGATACATCCAGGCGCAGCCCGGCGTCACGCACGTCACGTCGTTCATCGGCGGCGGCGGCCTGCGCTTCCTGCTCGTCTACAGTCCGGAGCGGGAGAACCGCGCCTTCGTGCAGTTCCTGGTCGACGTCGATGACTGGAAGAAGATCGATGGGTTGATTGCCGACATCCAGAAGCATCTGGACGAGAAGTACCCGAATGCCAACGCCGTCGCCAAGAAGTTTCTGCTGGGCCCCGGCGAGGGTGGGCGCATTCAGGCGCGGTTCCGGGTCCCGATCCGGCGAAACTGCGCGAACTCGGCGATCAGGCGGTGACGATTCTCGAGAGACGACGGCGGGACGCGTCGTGCGTGCGCAGCGACTGGCGCGAGCGCGAAAAGGTCATCCGCCCCGAGCTGCTCGAATCTCCAGGCGCGCCGCAACGGCATCACGCGCGTCGAGGTGGCCCAGGCCCTGGCAGACCAGCTTCGAAGGGCGCGTGGTCGGCTTCTACCGCGAGCCGGGCGAGCGCCGGCACGGGTGTCTACCCGCAGGAGACGCGGCTGCTGCCGATCGTCGCCCGTCCGCCCCTGGCCGAGCGCAGCGATGTCGCGGCGATCAACAGCCTGCAGATCTGGAGCCCGGTCGCCGGGCGGATGATCCCCCTGAGTCAGGTCACGTCCGGCGCCGAGGTCGTCTGGGAAGACCCGGTCGTGATGCGCCGCGATCGCTTCCCGACCCTCACCGTCCATGCCGATCCGCGGTCCGGCCTGCCGAGCCAGTTGTTCAACCGCGTGCGGTCGAAGATCGAGCAGATCGAGCTGCCGCCGGGCTACTCGCTCGCATGGGGCGGCGAGTACGAAGACTCCGGCCGACGCCCGCGCCGCCCTGGCCAGGCCGCTGCCCTACGTGCTGGCGCTCATGGTGTTCATCGTCGTGTGCCTGTTCAACTCGATCCGCACCACGCTGCTGATCTGGCTGATCATGCCGCTGGCGATCATCGGCGTGACCGCGGGGCTGCTGCTCACCGGCATGCCGTTCGGCTTCATGGCCCTGCTGGGCGTGCTCGCCTGGGCGGCGAGCTGATCAAGAACCAGATCGTCGTGCTGAGCAAGATCCTCACCGAGATCGAGAAGGGGAAGACGCCCTATCAGGCGATCCTCGACGGCGGGCGTCAGCAAGATGCGGCCGGTGTGCATGGTCGTGCTCACGACCGTGCTCGGGATGATCCCGCTGCTGAAGGACCCGTTCTTCGGGGCGATGGCCGTGTGCATCATGTTCGGCCTGTCGTTCGCCGCCGTCCTGTCGCTGATCGTGACGCCGGTGCTGTACGCGATCTTCTTTGGGATTCATGCAGGGGACGGCGCGACCCCCGCCTCGCAGGGGACACGGCCCGCGTGATTCGCCTGGCATTTCGGAGGAGGGATCGAGGGACGATCGTGGGGATGATGCTGCCTTGCACGGCGGCGACCGTCATCGCCTGGGCGCTCTTGTTCCTCGCCTGGGAGGTGCTGGGGCTTCCACCTGGACCAGGATGAAATGGAGAACGAGTCCCCGCAGGTCGACACCGGCGCCCTGCTCGAATTCATGTTCCGCCTCGGGCAGGCGTTCCTCGCCTGCGGCGAGCAGACGGCGAAGGTGGAACTCATCCTGCGCCGCATGGCGTCGGCGTACGGCGTGCGACGATCGCGGGTCGTGACGTTCCCCACCGCGATCTTCATCAGCCTGCAGGACCCCGGGGAAGAACGCGTGACCCTGGCCGAGGGGCCAGGGCAAACGCTGCGCCTGGATCAGATCGCCGACGTTTACGAGCTGGGGGAGGCCGCTCAGTGCGGGGCGGTGGCGCCGCACGACGGACTGGAGCGGCTCGCCGAAATCCTGCGAAAGCCCGCGCGATTTGGCGTTGCCGGCATCGTCGTGGGGCACACGATCCTGTCGGTCGGCGTGTCGATGGTGCTGGTGCCGTCGCTCACCTACGTCGCCGTCGCGGCATTGCTCGGCGCGATCGTGGGCGCGCTGAAGGCGCTCAACCGGAACCAACCCGTGCTCGCCGTGCCGTTGCCCGTGGTCGCGGCGGGGGTGGTGTCCGTGCTCGTCTTCCTCGCCGTCAAAGCACGGCCTGCCGGCCGATCCGCTGCATGCATTGGTGCCGCCGCTGGTGTCGTTCCTGCCCGGCGGCATGCTGACCCTCGGGATGGTGGAGCTGGTGTACGGCGACATGGTGAGCGGATCGAGCCGGCTCATCACCGGCTTCGTCCAACTCGTCCTGCTGGCATTCGGCCTCGCGGCGGGCGCCGTGCTCGTCGGGATCAGCCCCGACACCCTGATCGAAGCGGCCGGGGAACTTGACACGGTGGCCTGGGCGCCATGGGTGGGCGTGGTGGTGTTCGGGATGGGTGTCCATCTCCATTTCTCCGCGCCCCGGAACTCCTTATGGTGGATGCTCCTCGTGCTACTCCTCACCTTCGCGACGCAGCGGGTGGCGGCCGTCTTCTTCGGCAAAGAGATCAGCGGATTCTTCGGGATGCTCGTCGCGACACCGCTCGGCTACCTGATCCAGCTGCGTTTCAAGGGGCCGCCGGCCATGGTGACGTTCCTGCCGAGTTTCTGGCTCCTCGTGCCCGGCGCGCTGGGACTGCTGAGCGTGAAGTACATGCTGAGCGACCATGCTGCCGGGGTGGAGGGCCTGATCGCCGCCGTGTTCGCACTCGTGTCGATCGCGCTGGGCACCCTGATGGGCGCGGCGCTGTACAAGTGGCTGACCGAGATGTTCGGCGGCCTGGCAGCTCCAGATCGGCCGCGTCGGGTCGTACGTCCGTCGCCGTCCCAAGCGCTGATCCGGGAATGGTGACACCGCACCCATCCTGACGGATGGGAACCCGATCCACCCGCCACCACGTAATTTCCCGTTGCAAGCGAGAATGGCTGCTCGTCAGGTAAGCCCGGATTCTTCACGAATCCTTCGTGAATAATCCGGGCTCCTGAGTGAATTCGAGGTTGCGAGGTCTCAGCTTAAGGTCGCGAGGGAGTCTTGCGGTATTCTCCAGCGGAGTACTTTCGTTCCTTCCCGAAAAGCCGGAACTGAACCACAACGCCGATAACGGCCACGGCGGTAAAAACCGCGAGGGTGATATAGTCCCTCATTGAGACGGGATCCAGCCAAGAATAGGTTGCCCCTCCCACGATCATGGCGCCGTTGAGCGCGCTTGCCACCATCACCATGAGATCCTTGGCCGCCAGAAAAATGAGAAAACCAATCAGGGCACCTGCCAGGCCGATCAGCAACGATATGCCGGGTGCGGTCGGATAGAAAAAGATCGCCGACCCGGCGACCAAACCATAGCCGAGTAGCGCTCCCGCCAGACCGATCATGACGCTCCAGTAAAAGTAGGCTATGCTTGCAAACACGATCGCAAGCGCGACAGCAAGCAGAAAGGCCCCCACCGGGTAGTCAGGACCGATACTGGCTCTCCCCACAGCATAACCAACGATTCCTCCGTAAATGGGCAACAAAACCCGGAAAATCGGGTAACCAAAAAGCGCGAAAATTAAACCATAACCTGCAACCGCGATGGCGACGAAGGCACTCGGCATACCCCACTCCTCTTCATGGTACTCGACCAGGTGTCAGTGCCGATTCGCTGACGCGTATGCCCCCCAACCCGTGCTTCCCCTTCAGGCTCGGCGGGATCCGAGGGTGCGGCCGCGCCACGCGTGCGTTGCCCCGGCGCTGGCGCCCCACCCTCGGATCCCGCCGGGTCGTCGGCCGGCTTAGGAGCCGTTACGAAATAACCTATACATCTCTTTCTATTTCGTTACGGCTCCTTATGCCGTTTCGGAATGTCTCCGCTCAACTAATTCTTTGACAACGGCTTACAGGCTGAGTCGGACGATCCGGGTGCCATCCAGGCTCAGGTTGGCCATCAGCCCGGCGTTCGTGAGGACGTAGCCGACGATGGGTTGCTGGCCGGTCTGCGTGGTGACCTGGGCGGCGGCCCCGACGGTGATCAACGCCACCGAGCCGTCGACCCCGGCCGTCCAGCCCTGGCTGGCCTCGAACCGGGCCAGTGCGTCCTCTGTCATGAACAGAATGAACACCGCCTTGGATTGGGCGCCGGCGAGCAGCCCGACGGATATCGCCGTGGTGCTGAAGTAGCCGGCGGTCTTGCCGCCCTTGCGCAGGGCGCCTTGCCCGTGCGCGGCGCCGACGATGAAGCCCCCCGTCAAGACCGACGGGAAGACCAGCACGCCCTTCGCCGAGGAAATAAGGCTCTGCGAGGTGGGGATTTCCCTCTGGAGCTGGGAGAGGGCCTGGTCGACTCCCGCATCGATGGTCTGGCGTCGGGCGGCCGGGTCCGCGGACTGGCCGCTGGTGGTCGAACAGCCCATCGACGCCAGCAGGGACACCACCAGGATCACTGCGCCGGTTGCATGAAATGTCCGCCTGTTCATGAAGCCCACCTTTCCACGAAGAGTTGAGAGGGATTTGCGTTTGCGGGGCGCCCGACGATCCGCCTGTCGGCAACCCCGCGGCCCGCCGGAGCCGCGCTGGCCCCGCCGTCCGCGCCCCCCGACGGGGGTCTCCAATTCCTGCGGAGTATCCGACGCGAAGCAGGGGGTGTCAAGGGGGAAGCTCGGACGCCGGGGCCGGGGTGCCGCGCGGCGTAACGAACTGCCCCGAAACCGTCAAGCCCCGGATCCCTGGATAAGGGTGTCAACTCGCTTCCATTACCATAAATGCGTTCTCGATCTCTAGCCGGGCTCTTGAGAGCGGTATTGCGTCGGCGAGCAGACGTCCCGCGCCATGTTCTGGACCTGGCGATCCATGGCGGTGCCGATGCCGGATGTGTCTCTCGCCCTGTGTCTGTAGAACATGTCGAAGCGCACCTCCTCCCCCGAGGTGCGGAGCTGGATCAGGAAGGGCGATCTCTGATTGGTCTGAAGCACGGTGTCCCTTACGGCGCTCCTGGCGGAGCTCACGGTGCGATTGCTGGCGTTTACCGCCACTACCTCTACCTCGGCGAACCGGACCCGCTGTCCCCCGATGTTCTGCACCACGCCGTCCACCTGGAGAAGGTTCTGCTCCGGCTGGGTGCAGTTCCAGAACACGCGGACGTCGGCAGCGCTCACCCGGTGCTCGAAGACGGCCGGCGGTTGGACCGCGGTCTGCGTGCCGGGTGTGGTACACGCGGACAGTCCCACCACAATCCCTGCGCCTAACGCGATACCCCTGAACATGGCTCCTCCATTGCGGGTCGAGGTTGACGAGATCGCCATGGGTCCGGATTGTCGTCCTGCGCCGGAGCGCTCCCGCACTCTGCCGATCACGATGTTGTGCCGCGGCCGTGCGACGACCGAGCGCGGCCCGGCCGCTGCTCATAGAGCGCGATGACCTGGGCGCCGACCAGCAGCACGGTGGCGGCGATTTCGAAACTCAACAGCAGCGAGATCGCGGTCGCAAACGTTCCATACAACACGCCGACCCTGGACAGCGTGGCGAAGAACCACGCCAGCAGGTGCCGCGTCAGTTCCCACAGCAGTCCGGCGGTGATTCCGCCCAGCAATGCGTGTCGCCACGACAGGCGCCCTGCCGGCATGACCATGTAGATGGCGCTCAATAGCAGTATTTCGCCGATGAGCCCCATGGCGTACAGCAGTGCGCCGGACATTCCCTCCAGTGAGCGAATGTGGCCGAAAACAGCGACCTCCCGGGTGCCGAGCGCCTCCAGCGCGCCAGAGGCCAGCGTGACCAGCAGCAGGCCGGCGCCGATCATCACGATGAAGGCGTAGGGAATGAGCGCCGAGGTGAACCAGTGTCGCGTATGGGTTTTGACGCGATGGTGGAAAATGGTCGCCATCGATTTCTCGAGGACGGTGAAGGCGAGAGAACTGGAGAAGAGCAGGGTCGCCAGCAGGACTCCCCCGGTGACCTCGCGATGCCCGAGAAACTTGGCCAGTTGCTCCACCAGCGGTTCGGCGTGCCCGGGCGCCATCAGTTCCACATAGCGGCTCAAGGTCGACAGCAGCTCCTCCTCGGGCAGGAACGGCGACAGCGTCAGGACCAGCAGGATCAGCAGCGGCAGGATCGACAACAGCATGTAGTAGGCCGCCGCGCCGGCCAACAGCAGGCCTTGATTCTGCATGAAGGTCGTAAAGACCCGGCGGACGAACTGCAGCGAGTCACGCGCGAAAACGAGAACAGGGACGGGTGGCAACGCATGGCACACAGGGGTGGTGATGGGAGTTTGCTTTTGCGGGGCGCGGGAACGATCCGCCTGTCGGCCGTCCCGCGGCCTGCCGGAGCCGCGCCGGCCCTGGCCTTCGCGCGATCCGAAGGATGCCTCAAAGTTGAGACGGAGTATCCGACGCACCAGCGGGGGGTGTCAAGGGGAAAGCCGGACGCGACCTGCTTCCGCTTGACAAGCCCAGCCTCCCTTGGTAGCGTCCCCGCTGTCTCCCGTTGCCTCCTGGTTTGTTTTTCCTGGCTCGGCCATCGGCCCGGACGTCCGTTCAGCGCGGCGACCGCGCGGGGGGGGCGATCAGTTTCCAGCTTCCGATCTGGTGACTCCGTGGGCAATCATGCGCTTTTCGCCTGCCGGCTTCCGATAGTCCTCTTCGTGCGCTCACGTTTCCGCCGCGCTTCCGCGGCGTTCGTGGTAGCGTGCCTGCTGGCTGTCGGATCGGTGCGAGCCGCCGAACCCCCGCCGTTCACCGCCGCCGAGCTCGACCAGATGCTCGCGTCGATCGCGCTGTTTCCCGACGCCCTCTTGTCGCAGGTGCTGATGGCGTCCACGTATCCCTCGGACGTGGCGCTGGCGGTGGATTGGGCCTACGCGCACCGCGGCAAATTCGAGGGCGACGCGGCGGTGGAGGCGGTGCGGGACAAGCCATGGGATCCAAGTGTGCAGTCGCTGGTGGCGTTCCCGCAGGTGCTCGCGATGTTCGGTGAGAATCCGCAATGGGTGCGCGACCTGGGCGATGCGTTTCTCGGCCAGCCCGGCGAGGTGATGGATTCGGTGCAGTTCCTCCGGGCGAAGGCGAAGGACGCGGGCAACCTCGCATCCAACGAGCACCAGCTCGTCGCGGTCGAGCCCGCGCCGCCGCCGCCCCAGACGATTCTGGTGAACGCGCCGCCGCCGCCCACGCAGATCATCACCATCGTCCCGGCCAATCCGCAGGTCGTCTTCGTGCCGATCTACCACCCCGTCTGGGCGTTCGGCCCGTGGTGGCATCCGGCGTTTCCGCCGTTCTTCTTCCCCCCGCCGCCGCGCTGGGGCTGGGGCGTCTCCGTCCACGTCGGTATCTGGTGGGGCCCCAGCATCCGGCGTGTCGAACTCACTGTGGGGCGGCGTCAACTGGCACCGGCGCGACGTCAACATCAACGTCAATCGCTGGAACACCATCAACGTCAATCGCCGGATCGATTCGCGCGACCGCGACGTGAGCTGGCGGCACGACGTCCGCAATCGCCACGGCGTGCCCTATCGCGGTGCGGCAGCGCGCGATCGGTTGCGACCGGCGGTCGGTGACGCCCGCGCGCGCGACGAATTCCGCGGGCGCGACCTGCAGCGCGATCACGCGCGCCAGGAACTTGCCAATCGCGTGGGTGCGCAGAATCTCGACCGTAACGCGCTGCGCGACATCGACCGCAACCGGCTGCCGCAGCGACCCGGCACCTCCGACACCGGCGGCAACGTACGCGACCGCGCAGCCGGCATGGACCGCGGCCGGCTTCCGGGCCAGGCGACTGGGATCGACCGCGGCCGCGTCCAGGACCGCGCCGCCACGGTCGACCGGTCGCAAGCGCAGAACCGCGCGACAAGCGTCGATCGCGCACGGCTGCAGAGTCGCGCCGGCGGCGCCGACCGGTCGCAACTGCAGAACTGGAACACCAGCGCCGCCGCGATCAACCGCGACAACGCGCTGCGCGGTGCGGGCAATGCCGCACAGGCGCGTCAACAGATCGATCGCGGCACGGCAAGTCGGGGGGCGATGCAGCAGCGCGCTTCGGGTGCGGCCGGCGGCGCGGCGGCGCGGCGGCGATAGCCATGGGATCCATTATGCTACGCACATCGGTGCGCAAGTGGTGGCCGCGGGGTGGCGCGGCGCTGCTGTTCGTCGCGGCGCTGGTGGCCGCGGCACCGGCGACCGCGCAAGAGGTCTTCCCCACACCGGAGGCCGCGGTTGACGCGCTGGTCGATGGCCTCGCGTGCCACGACGACGACAAGGTTCGCGTCGTGCTCGGTCCCGACTATCGCCTGCTGATGCCGCTCGACCCGCTGTCCGAAGAGGACCGCACGGACTTCCTGGCCGCGTGGTCGCAGGGTCATCGCGTCGAGCGCAACGGGGCGAATGCCCGGCTGGTGCTGAACAACGGCTGGACGCTGCCGATTCCGATCGTCCGCAGCGGCGACGGCTGGGTCTTCGACGCGCGCGCCGGGGCGGAGGAGGTTCGCATCCGGCGGATCGGCCGCAACGAGCTCGCGGCGATCAAGGCCATGTACGCCTTCTACGACGCACAGCGCGAATACGCCGAGCAGGATCGCAACGGCGACGGCGTCCTTGAATACGCCCGCCGTTTCTTGAGCAGCCCCGGTAAGCGCGACGGCCTGTACTGGGCCGCGCCGGACGGCGAGCCCCCGAGCCCCGCGGGACCGCTGTTCGATACCCGCCGTTTCAAGGACGGCTATCACGGCTACCGGTTCAAGATCCTCGAGGCGCAGGGTCCGGCGGCCAGCGGCGGCGCGCGCAGCTACCTCACTCGCGGCCACCTCGCCAACGGCTTCGCGCTGGTCGCGTGGCCGGCGCGCTACGGAGAAACCGGCGTGATGTCGTTCCTGGTCAACCACGACGGCGTCGTGTATCAGAAGGACCTCGGCCCCGCTTCGGCGGCCATTGCGAGCGCGATGACCCGCTTCAACCCGGACGCCACGTGGGTGGCGCTGCCGCCGCCCTGACGCAGGCACCCTCGAGCGCAACGGCGCCCCGCCCGCCGCCGGAGAGAAACACACCCGACGCAAACGTCACCCCTCGCACGTCGAATCACATCTGGCACTCTGCTCACCCTGGTTGCGGGCATGGCCAGCGACCAGGAACCCGCAGCGCCGCGAGCGTCGCAGCGGATGCGCCAGCAATGCGGGACGCGGATCCGCCCGCATCCGCTCCTCCCGGCGGCGCATCGCGCGGACGTAGCCCCAACCGCCCAGCGAACGGAACAAGCTCCCGACGACTAACTCGGGGTGGCGCCCGTGCGGGAGGCCGTCGCGGAGGAACGCGCGATAGGCCCGGCACGCGGCGCGCTCGCGCGCGACGAAACATGCCAGCACGTGCGCCCGATCCTGCCACGGATAGCGGTCGAGGCGCGGGAGGTCGGCACCAGCTTCGCCCGCAGGGGATTCAGCGGATGTGCGGGCCAACTCCCGGAAGCAAGTGCCCTCCCCACGACGATGGAATGGTGCAGCGGCCGGACGCGAGTCGCGCCACAGCACCAGCGGGGGTGACAAGCTGGACACGGGGACTGGTGCCGGCGACGGTGCCCCCCTGGCGGCTCCGGACTCCGGACCGCCCTCGCGCACGGCGTCACGACCGGCCCCGCATTGGAGTTCCGCCAGAAGGGCATCGGTATCACTTGCGGGATGATTCGCCTGTCCCCCTCTGCAGGAAGTTGGTGATCCCCGTGATGATCGAGCCGGTCCCCTGCGCCCCCCCTTGGATCGCACTTTCGATGCCTTGACCGGGGGCCAGATTAACATCCGGCCTATCCAGCGGCCCCCGCACCACAAGATGAATTGAGGTCATTGCCTCAAGCGGTCGGCCCACGATCGGTAGGAACCCAAGAAGCGTGTTTGCGGTCCCCAGGGGCCTCAGCGCGACCTGGATGGCCATCTGCTCTTGGATCAAATCGACGCGTCCCTCCGCGTCCATGGTCAGCGCGTTGCTTCGGAAACGGAACGCGTTGACTCCCATACTGCCCTTGTCAAAGACGGTCTCTGTCGTGATGGCACGATAGGGCAACCCCTCCCTCGTGAGATCGCTCAGCACGTCGCCGGAAAGCAGACCCCTGACGCTGGCGAAGCTGATGATCCTTGCCATCGTCGCGCCGAATCTCCCTATCCTGGTGATTGTGCCAGGACCCATGGTGACATCCAGCGTTCCCTCGAGGCTGGCGAGGAGATTCTTCACGCTTCCCGTGCTGCCCTGCACCCGTCCCGTCAACGAGATGGGGCCGGTGACAGGCACCAATCCAATACCGAGAACAGGTGCCGCTTCCTCAAGCCTCAGGGAGGTGATCTGGGGGCGCACGACAAACGAGACCCGCTCCGGATCCCGGAGATCGGCGGTGCCTGTCGCCGAGATCTGACCCCCACTGACGCCGAAGTCCAAGGCGTAATCCGTAAGCAGGCCATGGTCGTAGGCTGCACCAAGCTTCAGATCCTGAAATGTGAGCCCCCTGTACCGACCCTGCTTCACCTGGACCTGGAGCTGCCCGGTAACCAATCGTGCCATGGCCGGCAATCCGGATTTGCCTGCCTTCGCCTCGATCTGGCTTGGATTCTGTCGCGAGGAGTCGACCTCTTGCGTGTCTGCTCCGCCCGGTGGTATCAACCGGTCGAGGTCGAGATCGGGCGATGTCACCGCTAGTTGAATGTCCGGCGCCACTGGGTTGGCAATGTGTCCGGTTCCCTCCACCGTCTGATCATTGAGGCGCATCCGGAACCGTTGAATGTTGACAGCATTTCCGCTCAGGGTGAATTGACCCTCTCCTTCTTTCACGCCGACGTTGGCGGCGGGCAGCCGAAAACTTACATCATGCGTTGCAAGCATCCCATTCAATCGGCTTTTCTTCAATCGACTGTTCCCGGCAGCGGCATAGGGGAGGTAGACGTTCAGATCAATGTCAAGTGTGCCCGCCAACCCCGCCTGTTTGAGAGCGGGAAAAAACTCGCGGACATGCGCGAGGTTCAACTGTTTGGCATATGCCGTGGCGTTCACCACCAGACCCGGAGTGCCCAACCCCAGGAATTTGCCAGAGAGCCGAACCGGTGCCTGATTGACCTGCGCGGTGATGTTCTCCGCGATAATGTTTATGGCTGTGGCCCGGTTCACGGTCACTCGCCCCCGCAGACCATCCACGACCACGGCTTCCGGGTGGGTTTCGGCCCGGACACCGGCTAGCGTCAAGGTTCCCTGGACTTCCCAGTCGTCTGGCGTGTTCCGATCATAGTCAGCACGCATATCGATCACGGCCTGTCCAGCCAGACTCTTCAGACCATACTGCCGCAGCAGCTTCTCGACGTCGGCATCACTCGTTGCGGCGACCTTGCAGCGGTCCCTTGGCCTTCACGGCCACCTTGGGATGCGCGCCAATCCGGTAACACGAACCTTTCAACCCAGGTAACAAGAGCGGCCCCACCCTCCCTTGCACGTCGGTCGCCGTCAACACCCCGTTGGCGAGGTTCAGGTGCCCCGTGATGCTCTCGAACTTGGGAAGGTTCGGCGTGGGCTGCGCCGCGAGATCCGTGACGGCGACGGCGGCCTTCACGCGGGGGATCAGTTGGGCCACGGTCGGCGGCGGCGCGGACAGATTGATGGGCGGGAGGGTCAGCGCCTCGATCGCCACCGTCCCGCTAGGAAGAAGCAACTCCCTGATGGGTCGCGCGGATCCGCCCAGTTTCTCCCAAGGCACGAGCTCTGCATAAACCGGGAGGGATATCGGAGATGTTCTGAAGTGCTGCAGCGTGATCGACGGTCGCCCACGCCACCCATCGACCCGGGCCTGCAGTTGGGCCGTGAAGCGGCCGCCCGGGGCCGAAGCCGTCGGGGGTACCAGCACGGTGGTCGAAAGAGTGGAGACCTGTACGACGGCGGGCGTGATCGCCAGATCGGCCGTGAGTCCCTCGAGTCGGGCGGGGCTGACGCCAGTCTTCACCTTGACTTCCCGCAGGCCGACATTTCCTTTGAGCTGAAAATTCTCCGGCTGGGCGGTGTCCACCGTCACGGCCAGATCCACCTCGGCGGCCCCGCTCGCCTCCTCTACCCCGAACCGGCGGAGAAAAGCTGCCGCCTGGTCGTCGGAGGTCTGGGTCAGTCCTATCCGTCCCTTGATGGTGGCCTGCACTCTGGGCTTGTCGAGTAGCCTGTTAACCTTCGCCGTTATTCCGGGCGAGTCCACCGAGAGCGGCCCCACCCTCCCCCGTACATCGGTCGCCGTCAACACCCCGTTGGCGAGGTTCAGGTGCCCCGTGATGCTCTCGAACTTGGGAAGGTCCGGAGTGGGCTGCGCCGCAAGATCCGTGACGCTGACGGCGGCGTTCACGCGGGGGATCAGTTGCGTCGAGGTCGGCGGCGGCGCGGACAGATTGATGGGCGGGAGGGTCAGCGCCTCGAACGTCACGGTCCCGCCGCCACGCAAGACTGCCTCGACGGGCGCCGCGGATTTGCCAAGCGTTTCCCAAGGGAGCAGCGCCGCTACCAACGGCAGGGGTACGGGTGACGTCTTGAAGTGCTGCAGCGTGATCGCGGTTGGCCCACGCCACCCATCGACCCGGGCCTGCAGTTGGGCCGTGAAGCGGCCGCCGGGCGCAGACACCGTCGGGGGTACCAGCACGGTGGTCGAAAGAGTGGAGACCTGTACGACGGCGGGCGTGATCGCCAGATCGGCCGTGAGTCCCTCGAGCCGGGCGGGGCTGACGCCAGTCTTCACCTTGACTTCCCGCAGGCCGACATTTCCTTTGAGCTGAAAATTCTCCGGCTGGGCGGTGTCCACCGTCACGGCCAGATCCACCTCGGCGGCCCCACTCGCCTCCTCCACCCCGAACCGGCGGAGAAAAGCTGCCAGCTCCTCATCGGGGACCTGAGGTAATGCGAGCTGGCCCTGGATGGTGGCCTGCACTCTGGGGGCCTTGAACACGTTGGTGATCTTTGCCGAAATGTCGGGCAGGTCCACGGATGCTACCTGTGCCCGCAACCCTTGGACCAGCGCAATTCCGTTGGCCAGCCGGAAGGTCCCGCGGATGTTCCGGAACCTGGGTATGCTGGGTGACGGCTGCACGGACATTCCGGATACCCGGGCTGTCAGATCGGTCTTGCCCAGCACGGTGTCCGCCGGGGTCGGTGGCCCGGCGAGAGCTATTTCGGGAAGGGCCGCGTGGTCGATCACGATCCTTCCACCAGCCTCAAGGATCGGTCGAAGCGTAGCAGCGCTGGCTCCCATGACCTTCCAGGGTATGAACCGCGCCAACTCCGGCAACGGCAGGTCGGAGGAAAGCTCGGCATCTCTTATGACCGGCCGCTCGCTCAAATCCTGCACGCGACCGCTGGCCCGCACGGAGAGCGGGCCGAGCTTCAGCACCAGTTTCTCAACCGCAAGCTCACTGGGAGTGAGGTTCACCCTGTAGGTGATCGCGGCGTCAGCGCTCGTCAGCGCCGAATGCCACAGCGAAGGGTCCGTGTAGGTCATTCTACTGATGTCGATAGACCCCTCCGCCCGGTGATGGCTGCTGAGGTCGCCATCGTAATGGACTGTCAAGGAGGCGCTGCCGCCCAGCCGCTGGCCCAAGGGGCTGCCTCGGAGATAGGGTGTGAGGGCTTCCAAATGCAGGGAGGAGAGTGTTGCTTGCGCGTTGAGTTGTGGATGGTCGAGGGTGAAGGAAGTCGTCAGTCCTCGGAACGTTCCCTGCGCCTTCAGGGCGCCAAGGCCCGCGGGCGCCTCGTCCCGCAGGGCGATATCGAATGCAATCCCCCCTCCGGGGATCTCTTGGGTGGCCGTGATATCCACATCGGAAAACACCCGTACCATCCGCCGACCGGGGAGGGTCACGCCATCCTCCACCGTGACGTTTCCCTTCTCGATCGCCAGTTGCCGGATTTCGACCTCGACCGGTCCGGCGGCACCGGTGGATCCCCCCGCGGCGTCCGGAGAACACGGGACTCCGGTGCCGGCCGGCTGGCACGGAGCAGGGCGCTGCAGGTCGTTGCTGGTTGCCCGTCCCTTCGTCCCTTCCGTTCCCGACGACGGGCCTGGGCCTTCGTCTTGCCGACCGGGCGCCAGCCGCAGTCGGACGTCCGGCCTCTCCAGCAGCACCTGGTTCAGGATAATCTTCTTGTGCAGCAAGGGGGGAATCGACACGCTGGCGTAGACACGGGAAGCGCTGAGATCTCCAGGAAAGACGGAGGCGTCGGCGATCGAAATCTCATCGACCTCGATCCAGATGCCCGGCGAAAACCCCCACGAGATCCGCCCCAGGCCTACCGTTCCGCCGACCGCCCTCTGGATCGTGGACACGATGATGCCGTGGTAGCGGTTGAGGTCGAGGAGCCTGGGCACGACGATCGCGGTGACGATCAAGACGACCGTCAGAATAGCCAGGGTGATCCCCAGCCTTCTCCAGCCTCGTCTCTTCACAGCGACAACGGTTTGGGAAATTCTTCGCTCATGCTGACCGCGCCCAGTTCTCACGCAAATACATCGCCGCCCCCTTTGAACCGCCTGCCGGAGCGCCGACTCTTGCGGATTTTTGCGGCTATCTCCCGCGCAGAGCGATCATCTTTCCAAGAACGAGATCGTGTCGGACCAAGCAAGTACATCGCTGCCCGCTCGAACCGCCTGCCAGAACGGCGACTCTCGCGGATGCCCGCGGCTAGCTCCCGGCCCGAGCGATCACTTCCCAAGAACCGCAGAGAGCAACGAAGGCCCGGCTCGCATCTTCCACCGAACCGTTTGAACGCGCAAGCCCTACACTCCTGCGGCGCGCGGCGGTTGTCGGCTTCGCGCGTGTACCTAGTGCTCGGTAAACGCCCTCAGCATTCGCTTTCACTGCAATGTCGCCCTCATCACCTCCCATTCCCACTTCGTCTCTCCTTCGCAGGCTTTCCTGAAGATCATGCTGTTATGATTCTGCAACCATAGTTCATGAACCGCCCGCACTTGGAAGCTTCCCGGATGTGCACTATTTCGGGACCTTGCCGCATCGACGCTTCCCTCGACGCTCGACTCACGCTATAGTCCCCCGCAGCAATCAGACGGGAGACCCCCCTTGCCGACGCCGAAGCGGGCCCTGGATCGTCACGCGATAGCGACTGTCATCGGTCTGTGCCTCCTCTGGGGACTGTCGCAGGTTTCCATCAAGGTGGCGAACCGGGGCGTGAGCCCGATCTTCCAGGCTGCCGTGCGTTCCCTCATTGCCGCCTCTCTGCTTGCGCTGTGGGCGCGGCATCGCGGGATTCCCCTGCTCCATCGGAATCGCACCCTCCTCCACGGCCTGGCCATCGGCCTGTTCTTCGGCACCGAGTTCGTGTTCGTGTACCTTGGCCTGTACTACACCACCGCCTCGCACGCCGTGATCTTCTTGTACACCGCGCCGTTCTTCGTCGCGGTGGGGGCCCACTGGTTGTTGCCCGCCGAACCGCTCACGGGACGAAAGTGCGTTGGTCTCATGCTGGCCTTCGCCGGGGTTCTCTTCACCTTCTGGGACAGTCTCCACTTCCCCACCCGACTTCAACTCGTGGGTGACCTGTTGAGCCTGACGGCCGGATTTCTGTGGGCCGCAACCTCTCTCTACCTCAAACGCGTCGTTCGAACCTCCATGACCCCCTCGCAGATGCTGTTCTACCAACTCGGGTTCTCGGCGGTACAGCTTTCGGTGATGAGTCTGGTGTTCGAGCCGCGGCAGGTTACTGATCTGTCCGGCGTCGTGCTCGCCTCCATCGCGTACCAGGGTATCATCGTGGCCTTCGCCAGCTACCTGGTCTGGTTCTGGCTCATCCAGGTGTACCCCGTGAGCAATATCTCCGGCTTCACCTTCTTCACGCCGATCTTCGGTATCCTGCTCGGAGGGCTGCTCCTTCAAGAACCGCTGACGGTGAAGCTGCTGGTCGGAGGCGGGTTGGTGACGGGCGGAATGGTCCTGGTCAATTGGCCGGAGCGTTGACCCTGAAACCGTTGAAAAGGAGAGTCGAATGGCCAAGGTCGCAAAGAAGCCCGGAACGTACCTCTACCCACTGCCGGCAAGCTTGATCACGTGCGGACCCGCGGACAAACCGAACATCATCACGTTGGCATGGGTGGGCACGCTGTGCTCTGAGCCGCCGATCATCGGCGTCAGCATCCGGCCGTCGCGCTATTCTCACAAACTCGTGAAGGAGTCCGGCGAGTTCGCAGTCAACGTGCCCACGGCCGAGATGGTCCGCGCCGTGGATTGGTGCGGGAATGTGTCAGGACATTCCGACGACAAGTTCAAGGCGATGGGCTTGACGGCAGTCCCGACGCAGGTCATCCATACGGCTGCGATCAAAGAATGCCCGCTCAATATCGAATGCCAGGTGACCCAGACGCTGCACCTTGGCACCCACGATCTGTTTCTGGGGACAGTCGTCGCGGTGCAGGTGGACGAGGAAATCCTGGACGGTCGGGGCGAAATTGATCTGGGCAAGGCCAACCCGCTGGCGTACGGCGGGCGTACCTACTGGACCCTGGGAAAATTCGTGGAGCGCCAAGGCTACACGGCGTCGCACTAGCCGGGCACCCACACACCCAGCGCCGCGGCGATCCGCGCAAAGAAGCCATCGGCGGCCTCGTCGACACAAAGCCAATCGGGTGCGGCCATCTCTACCGGACCCTGGTTCACGACCACGACCTGGCCCCCGGCGTACCCGGGAAGCGAAGCCGCCGGATAGACCGTCAGCGACGACCCGATCACGAAGAAGAGGTCGGCCCGCCCGGCGACGGCCGAGGCCTCGCCCATACCCTGCACCGCCTCACCGAAAAAGACGATATCCGGCTTGACGATGCCACCGCAGGCATCGCAGCGCGCAATCTCTTCCCTGAGAATCTTCACCTTGAGTTCTTCGTACGCGTACATCCTGCCGCATTTCCGGCAGTGGCCGTTTCGGACGCTTCCGTGGACCTCGATGACGCGCTTGCTGCCCGCCCTCTGGTGAAGTCCGTCGATGTTTTGCGTGATCACAGCATCCAGCATGCCCCGCTCTTCCAGCGCCGCCAGAAACCGGTGCGTGAATGTGGGCTGGACCCGCTCCACGAGCTGGACGAAGTCCCGTGCAAAGGCAAAGAAATAGCTCGGATCGCGGTCGAAGTAGGTGATGTCGAAGGTCTTCTCCGGATCGTACTGCCGGGTGACGTAGAGGCCCCGCGGCCCACGGAAGTCGGGAATCCCCGCCGTCGTCGAGATCCCTGCCCCCGTCAGGACGGCGATATGGGTGGCCTCCCGGATGAGTCCGGCGACCCGTCTGTCATCTGTCTGCACCGGAACGCTCCCCTTAGGAGCCGTTACGAAATAACCTATACATCTCTTTCTATTTCGTTACGGCTCCTTATGCCGTTTCGGAATGCCTCCGCTCAACTAATTCCTTGACACGGCTCAGTGTGTTTCCCGACCACAATATATCACACATGCCGCGGGTCCTTCATTCGCTTGTCCTGTGCCTCGCCCTTCGGCCCAATCCGCTTGCCCGCCCCGGGCTCCCGACCTACAATCATCCAAGCATTTACCAAAAGGGATACACATGCCGAAGACAACGCAACAGGAGCGGCTGCGCGTCGCGATTCGCGGCGCCGTACAGGGGGTCGGATTTCGGCCCTTCGTCTATCGTCTTGCCACCGAAATGGGCATGCCGGGCTGGGTGTCCAATTCGCCGCAGGGGGTCTTTCTGGAGGTCGAAGGCGCGCCCGACGCCCTGCGCAGCTTCCTGCTGCGCCTGGAGAAGGAGCGGCCCCCCCGATCGTCGATCCAGAGCCTGGAGCCATCGTTTCTCTCCCCGATCGGCTTCCATACCTTCGAGATTCGACCCAGCGATCACACCGGCGAGCGGACGGCCCTCGTCCTCCCGGATATCTCTACCTGCGCCGACTGTCTGCGGGAGATCGGTGATCCTGCGGATCGCCGCTACCGCTATCCCTTCACGAACTGCACGAACTGCGGACCGCGTTTCTCCATCATCCGGGCCCTCCCATACGACCGGCGCAACACCACCATGGCCGGGTTCGCGATGTGCGACACCTGCCGGGGAGAATACGAGGACCCGAGTGACCGCCGGTTCCACGCCCAGCCGAACGCCTGCCCCACCTGCGGCCCGCATCTCGAGCTGTGGGGCCCCGCCGGCGAGGTACTCTCTGCGCACCACCCGGCCTTGCGCGATGCGGCCGAGGCCATTCGCCGCGGCCAGATCGTCGCCGTCAAGGGTCTCGGCGGTTTTCATCTCATGGTGGACGGAACCAACGAAGCGGCGGTCATTCGACTTCGAGAACGAAAACATCGAGAGGATAAACCACTTGCAATAATGGCACCTTATCTCGATTCCATTAAAGCGCATTGTGAGGTGTCTACGCTGGAGGAGCGGCTGCTCGCCTCCCCGGAATCCCCCATTGTCCTCCTGCGACGGCGCAAGGATTTCTGCGGATGCGGCAGCCCCATCGCCCCGTCCGTGGCGCCCGGAAACCCCGACCTGGGTGTCATGCTGCCCTGTACCCCACTCCATCACATTCTCGTGAGGGAGTTGAACACGCCGGTCGTCGCGACCAGCGGGAACCTCTCCGATGAGCCGATCTGTACCGACGAACGCGATGCGCTGACTCGTCTGGCGGGGATCGCCGACCTCTTCCTGGTCCACGAACGCCCCATCGCCCGGCACGTGGACGACTCGGTCGCTCGGGTACTCCTGGGACGCGAACTGGTCCTGCGACGCGCGCGCGGCTATGCCCCGCTTCCGATCCAGGTGAGCCGGGTTCTCCCGCCCCTGCTGGCGGTGGGCGCGCATCTCAAGAATGCGGTAGCCGTCTCGACCCACACCCAGGTCTTCGTCAGTCAGCACATCGGCGACCTGGAGACCCCTCAGGCCTTCGACGCGTTTCGCCGTGTCGGCGACGACCTCCTCCGGCTGTACGACCTGACGCCACAGGCGGTCGCGTGCGACGCCCACCCGGACTATCTTTCCACCCGCCATGCCATCGACACCGGCCTCCCGCTCGTCCATGTCCAGCACCACTACGCCCACATTCTCTCCTGCATGGCGGAAAACGGGCTCGAGAGTCCCGTCCTGGGCGTGTCCTGGGACGGCACCGGGTACGGCCTCGACCATACCATCTGGGGAGGAGAGTTCCTGCGGGTCACGGAGTCGGGCTTCCAGCGCGTCGCCCATCTGCGAACCTTTCGCCTCCCCGGCGGCGAGCACGCCGTCAAGGAACCCCGCCGAACCGCCATCGGCCTGCTCTACGAGATGGAGGGCGACCGGTTCGCCGCACGAGAGGAGCTTGCCCCCGTGCGGTCGTTCGAACCGCGAGAGCGCACCCTTGTGGCACAAGCGCTGGCCAATCACATCAACGCGCCGCTGACCTCCAGCGCCGGCCGACTCTTCGACGCGGTGGCGGCTCTGCTCGGGCTCCGTCTCACCACACGGTTCGAGGGACAGGCAGCCATGGAACTCGAGTGGGCCATCCGGGATGTGGAGACGGATGCATCCTACCCCTTCCAGATAGAGCCCAAGCAGGGTATCCTGATCGCAGATTGGGAGCCGGTCATCCGGGCGCTCCTGGCAGACCTCGCCGGCGGTGTCGCGCTCGGCGGTATCGCGGCACGCTTCCACAACACCTTGGCGGAGCTGATCGTCGCGATCGCAAAGCAGGTTGGCATACAGACCATCGCCTTGAGCGGCGGCTGTTTCCAGAACCGGTATCTCACCGAGCGGACCGTACGTGGCCTGGCCGCGGCAGGGTTTTCGCCGCACTGGCACCAGCGGGTTCCCCCCAACGACGGCGGGATTGCGCTGGGGCAGGTCCTGGCGGCCGCCCGGGCAAAGCCGTTGTTAAAGAATAACTTGACCGGAGAAATTCTGAGACGGCATAAGGGCCGTAACGAAATTGAAAAAAATGGACCGGTAATTTCGTAACGGCTCCTAAGGAGTAAGCGTCATGTGTTTGGCCGTTCCAGGACAGCTCGTCAGCATCAGCGGAGAAGACCCTCTGCAGCGCACCGGCAAGGTGAGCTTCGGCGGGATCATCAAGAACGTGAATCTGATGTGCCTCCCCGAGGCGCAGGTCGGCGACTACGTCATCGTCCATGTGGGCATGGCGATCAGCCGACTCGACGAGGCGGAAGCGAACGAGGTGTTCACCTACCTGAAACAAATCGATCAGGCGAATACCGCCCAGGACCTGTCCGCATGAAATTTGTGGACGAATACCGCGACGCGGGCGTCGCCCAAGGCTACGCCCGCGCCATCGCGAGGCAGGTCACCCGCCCCTGGACGATCATGGAGATCTGCGGCGGCCAGACCCACACCATCGTGAAATACGGTGTGGACACCCTGCTGCCCAAGAGCCTCACGCTCGTCCATGGCCCCGGCTGCCCCGTGTGCGTGACGCCCATCGAACTGATCGACAAGGCCGTCGAGATCGCCTCGCGGCCCGACGTCATCTTCTGCTCCTTTGGCGATATGCTGCGCGTTCCCGGAACCACGCACGATCTCCTCACCGTGAAGGCCCGTGGCGGTGACGTGCGCATCGTCTACTCGCCCCTGGACACCGTCCGCATCGCCAAGGAACATCCGGACAAGCAGATTGTGTTCTTCGCCGTCGGATTCGAGACCACCGCGCCGGCCAACGCCATGGCCGTGGCCCAGGCGCGGCGCGAGGGGCTCGCCAACTTCTCCCTGCTCGTCTCCCACGTCCTCGTGCCGCCGGCCATGGAGGCCATCCTGTCGTCGCCCCGGAACCGCGTCCAGGGTTTCCTCGCTGCGGGGCACGTCTGCGCCGTCATGGGGTACCAGGAGTACGAGCCGATCGCCGCCAAGTACCGCGTCCCCATCGTGGTCACCGGGTTCGAGCCGGTGGACGTCTTCCAGGGCATCGCCATGTGCGTCGCGCAGCTCGAATCCGGCCGCGCCGAGGTCGAGAACCAGTATGCCCGCTCCGTCCGCCGCGAGGGAAATCGGCCCGCCCAGCAATTGATCCGCGAGGTCTTCCGGGTGGTGCGGCGCAGGTGGCGGGGCGTGGGCGAGATCCCGGAGAGCGGTCTGGGTCTCAGCGACGCGTACGCGGACTTCGACGCCGAGCGCCGGTTCGGTCCGGCCGCCTCGGGGTCGGACCACACCTCGGAATGTCAGAGCGGCCTCGTCCTCCAGGGAGTCCTGAAACCGCACGAGTGCCCGGCCTTCGGCACCCGCTGCACGCCCGAGCGCCCGCTGGGCGCCCCCATGGTCTCCTCGGAAGGTGCCTGCGCCGCATACTACCGTTACCGGCGGATGCGCGACGCCGACACCGCCGCCGTGGAGCCACGTTCGTGACGGACCCCGTGGATTTCTCCGCCAGTTGCCCGATCCCCCACGGCGACTACGCCCATATCCTGCTCGCCCACGGCGGCGGCGGCCGGCTGATGCACCAACTGATCGAGCAGACCATCGTCCCGGCCTTTCGGAACCCGGTCCTGGACGTCCGGCACGACAGCGCCGTGCTCGAGATTGCCGGGGCTCGGCTGGCGTTTACCACCGACGGCTACGTGGTCCGGCCGCTGTTCTTCCCTGGGGGCGACATCGGCACCCTGGCGGTCAACGGGACGGTCAATGACCTGGCCATGAGCGGGGCCCGGCCGCTGTACCTCAGCGCCGGCTTCGTTCTGGAGGAGGGGCTTCCCGTCGAGACGCTCCAGCGGATCCTGGTGTCCATGCGGCACGCCGCGGACGCCGCCGGAATTCAGATCGTGACGGGAGACACCAAGGTCGTGGATCGAGGCAAGGGCGATGGGATCTTCATCACCACGGCGGGTGTCGGACGGATCGACCACTCCCTGGCCATCACGCCGACCAGCGTCCGGCCCGGCGACGCCATCGTTTTGAGCGGCGACGTCGGCCGACACGGCATGGCCATCATGGCGGTACGGGAAAACCTCGCCTTCGAGACGACGATCGAAAGCGATTGCGCCCCGCTCGCCGGATTGGTCACCGACCTGCTCTCGGCGGGGATCGAGGTGCACTGTCTGCGGGACTTGACGCGCGGAGGCCTGGCCAGCGCCCTCATCGAGATCGCCGAGGCGGCGAAGGTGCAGATCCATATCCGCGAGGTCGCCGTCCCCGTTGGCGAGGAAGTGCGCGGGGCCTGCGAGATCCTGGGGTTCGACCCCCTCTACGTCGCGAACGAGGGCCGCTTCGTCGCTTTCGTTCCCAGCGATCAGGCGGAACGCGCCCTCCGCATCCTGCAGGCGCACCCGAATGGGAAGGATGCCGCGATCATCGGCCGGGTGGCGGAAAAGCCCGTCGGCCTCGTCACCATCGAGAGCCGGATCGGCGCCACTCGCATCATGGACATGCTGAGCGGCGAGCAGCTCCCCCGCATCTGCTAGACCGGACCGACTCGCCGATAGCGACCCGGCATTCAGAAGATCTGTAGTCTCGAAGCCCCGCCGCATGATCGCCTGATCGCCGTCCCTACCGGTTCCGCTCGTAGAGGATTCGCAGCCCCGTTAGTGTGAGCCAGGGGTCGAGGTGGTCGACCAGGCGGGATCCCGCCAACAGCAGGCTGGCCAGGCCGCCCGTGGCGATCACCTTCGGCTTCCCCTCCAGTTCCTCTCGCATCCGGGCGACGAGGCCTTCCACCAGGCTCAGGTAGCCGAAGTAAAGCCCCGATTGCATGCTGTGCACGGTGTTCCGGCCGATCACCGACTTGGGCCGCGAGATCTCGACCCGTGGGAGCTTGGCTGCGCGCTGGAACAGCGCCTCTGCGGAGATGCCGATCCCGGGGCAGATCGCGCCGCCGAGGTACTCACCTCGTTCGGAGATGGCGTCGAAGGTCGTGGCCGTGCCGAAGTCCACCACGATGCACGGGCCCCCATACAGCTCGAACGCCGCCACGGCGTTCACGATCCGGTCCGCCCCGACCTCGCGCGGCGCCTCGTAGAGGATCGGCATCCCGCTCTTCAGGCCGGGGCCGACCACCATCGCCTCCACGCCGAAGAACTGCCGGCTCATCTCCTCCAGCGGCCCCTGGACCGTGGGAACCACGGTGGACAGGATCACGGCGTTGATGGCGCGAAAGTCCAGGCCGGCGAAGTCGAAGAGGCTCTTGATGAAGATCCCGTACTCGTCGCTCGTTCCGGCGCGGCGAGTGGAAAGCCGCCAGTGTGCCTTCAGCTCCGAACCGTCGAAGACACCCACCACCGTATTCGTGTTGCCGACGTCGAGGGCTAGCAGCATGGCAGCTCCTGCTGGTGAATAGCGGTCAGCGGTCAGAAGTCAGAAGTCCAGAACGTGTGGCGCGTTGAGCATGGAACGTTCGACGATGGTGCGCTCAGTTGGCTGCGAAAAGCTTCTTCCCGACCAGGCCGCTCAAAACGGTCCAGATGCAAGGCGGCAAGCGACGCGAGGTGCGAGGCGTACTGGAACGTACGCCGCAGCGCCGCGCGAGCGCGCCAACGCAGCAGATGGGCCGTTTTCAGCGGCCTGTCACCGGATGGAGACATCGTCGGCAAGGACCCGACGAACGGCGCCGGTCTCGTCCCGCACAAGCAGGGCCCCATCCGTGTCCAGGTCCAGGGCGATCCCCTGCCACCGCTGGTCATCCGCCAGGACGGTGACCGGACGTCCAAGCGTCGCGGTTCGCCAGCGCGCTTGCTGGAGGATCGAATCCGTCCCCTTGTGGCAGAAGACCTCATACCACCGATCCATGGCGTTGTACAGGGCGGCGGCCATCTCTCCCCGATCCACCGGGCGGCCGGCTGCCAGTTCGATCGAGGTTGCCGCATCCTTGACGTCTGCAGGAAAATCCGTCGCGCGGTGCCGGACATTGATCCCGACCCCGATCGCGACCTGGCCGATCTGCTGCCCGATGGTTGCCATCTCGGTCAGGATGCCGGCCGTTTTGCGCCCGTCGCACAGGACGTCGTTGGGCCACTTCAGGGTCGGCGCCACCTGCCCCACGCCCTCGATGGCCTCGGCCGTGGCGAGGCCGGCCATCAGCGTGAGGAGCGGTGCCAGGAGGGGCGGCACCGAGGGACGCAAGAGAATGGACGTGTAAATGCCAAGACCTGGCAGCGAAGCCCAACTGCGCCCGAGCCGTCCGCGGCCGTCCGTTTGCTGATCCGCCAGGATCGCCAGACCTTCCGGCTCTCCCGCGCGCCCGGCCGCCATCGCCGCATCGTTCGTCGACCCGATCTCGGCCACGACCCGCAGCCGCCGGCCGATGACCCGGCCCGTCAGCAGCGACTGAATCTTTTCGGGAGTGATATCTGCAGGAATGGGCATGGTTGAGACCAACAGCGATCAGCGTTCAGCGGTCAGCGTTCAGTCAAGAACAACGACATTCAATCCGAACGCTGAGTGCTGATCGCTGATCGCTGATCGCTTCACTTTCCCAAATGCTCCTCAATGTGCGCCAGCGTCGCCGCGAGCTTGGCGTGCTGATCTGCCAGTTCCGCCTGGGTGGCTCGTTGCTGGCTCACCACCTCTGCCGGCGCCTTGCCGACAAACTCCTCGTTGCCCAGTTTCTTGGCGATCCGTTCCAGCGTCGCCGCGGTCTTGGCCAATTCCTTCTGCAACCGCTGCCGCTCGGCGCCAAAGTCGATGACCTCCGCCAGGGGTACGTGCACCTCGAACCCCCGGACCACGACGGTGGCCGCCAGCGGCGGCTTCGCCAGACCCTGCCCAAACTCAAGGCTGGACAGTCGCGCCAGATTCACCAGATACTCCCGGCAGGACGCCAGCGTAGCGTCCTGGTCGACGCTGGCGGTGTTCACGACCAATGGGACCCGCTGCGCGGGCGAGATGTTGTACCCCGAGCGGATATTCCGCACCTCGCGTGTGATCTCCATGAGCGTTTCCATGCTGTCCACGGATCGCGGGAAGTCCAGGGCCGGGTCGGCCTGCGGCCACGGCGCCGTCATCACGCTGGGTCCGTCGTGCGGGAGCTGCTGCCAGATCTCCTCCGTCAGGAACGGCATGATCGGATGGAGCAGACGCATTGCGTGCTCCAGCGCCCGCGCCAGCAGGATCCGCCCGGTCCGCTTCCGCTCCTCCGGATCGGGCCCCGCCAACCGGTTCTTGACGATCTCCAGGTACCAGTCGCAGTACTCGTGCCACAGGAACTGGTAGAGGAGCGACGCCGCGTCGTTGAAGCGGTAGCTCTGAAACGCCTCCGTCACGCCCCGGGTGACGGCATTCAGCCGGCTCAGGATCCACTCATCGGCCACCGTGAGCGGCAGGTCGGCGAGTCGCACCGCCCGCGCCTCGTCGGTCAGATGCGGCGCCGCGAACCGGTAAGCGTTCCAGATCTTGTTGCAGAAGTGGCGGTAGCCCTCGATGCGTTTGACCGAGAGCTTGACGTCGCTCCCCTGGCCCGCCAGCGCGGCCAGCGTGAAGCGCAGCGCGTCGGCGCCGAACCGGGGAAAGCCGTCCGGGTACTGCCGCGTGATGCTGTCCAGGGCCGCGGGCGGCGCCCCTCCCGCCTTGGCGCCGGCCAGGAGGTCGTCCAACGTCGCCCCGTTGACCACGTGCAGGGGGTCGATGACGTTCCCCCGGGTCTTGGACATTTTCTCGCCCTGCTCGTCCCGGATCAAGCCGTGGATCACCACATCCCGGAAGGGCACGTCCCCCATGAAGCGCAGCCCCAGCATGATCATCCGGGCTACCCAGAAGAATAGGATGTCGAACCCGGTGACGAGGCATGCCGTCGGATAGTACGCGCCCAGCGCCTTGGTTTTCTCGGGCCAGCCGAGCGTCGAGAAGGGCCAGAGGCCGGAGCTGAACCAGGTGTCCAGCACATCCGTCTCCTGGCGCAGTCCCCCGCCACAGCGCGGACAGCCCGTCGGCGTCGTCCGGGAGACCACCGTCTCGCCGCAGGGATCGCAGTACCACGCCGGGATCCGGTGACCCCACCAGATCTGCCGCGAGATGCACCAGTCCCGGATGTTCCGCATCCACTCGAAATAGGTCTTCTCCCACTGGCTGGGGATGATTCGGATCTTGCCCGTCTCGACCGCCCGGATGGCGGGCTCGGCCAGGGGCGCCATCTTGACGAACCACTGGCGAGACAGGGACGGCTCGACCACCGTCTGGCAGCGGTAGCAGTGCCCGACCGCGTGACGATGATCCTCGACCTTCACCAGGAACCCTTCGCGCTCGAGTTGCTGGACCAGGCCCTTGCGGCTGGCGAATCGGTCCTGTCCCGCGTAGGGACCGGCGTTCTCGTTCATCCGGCCATCATCGGCGATGACCTTGATCTGCGGGAGATCGTGGCGCAGGCCGCACTCGAAGTCCTTGGGATCGTGCGCCGGGGTCACCTTGACGAAGCCGGTCCCGAACTCGCGGTCCACGTACGTATCGGCGATGATCGGGATTTCCCGACCCATCACGGGCAACAACACCCGCCGGCCCTGCAGCCCTGCCAGGCGCTCGTCCTCGGGATGGATCGCCACCGCCGTGTCGCCCAGCATCGTCTCCGGCCGCGTCGTCGCCACCACCACCTCGCCCGTGCCGTCGGCAAGTGGGTACCGGAGGTGCCACAGCTTCCCGTCCCGCTCCTGGTACTCCACCTCCAGATCCGAGAGCGCCGTCTGGCAGCGGGGGCACCAGTTGATGATATAGTTCCCGCGGTAGATCAACCCCGCCTCGTAGAGCTGGCAGAAGACCTCCTTCACCGCCTCCGACAGCCCGGGGTCCAGCGTGAATCGCTCGCGGGCCCAGTCGCAGGACGCGCCCAGCGTCCGGAGCTGGCGGATGATGGTCCCGCCCGACTCGCGCTTCCACTTCCAGACCCGCTCCACGAATGCCTCGCGGCCAAGCTGGTCCCGCGAAAGCCCCTCTTGCCGGAGCTGCCGCTCCACCACGTTCTGCGTGGCAATGCCGGCATGATCCGTGCCCGGCATCCAGAGGGTGTTGTCCCCGCACATCCGATGCCACCGGATCAGAATATCCTGCAGCGTGTTGTTCAGGGCGTGCCCCATGTGGAGCGAGCCCGTCACGTTCGGCGGCGGGATGACGATACAATACGGGGGGGCCGTGGAGGTTTCGTCGGCGTGGAAGAGATTCCGCTCTTCCCAGGCGCGGTACCAGCGCGCCTCCACCCCCTCGGGATCGTACCCCTGCTTGCCTTGCCCGCCGGCCTCGGGCGGGGCCGACGGCTGGGAGGCCACGGAATCGTTGGGTGCGGTCATCACAGGCTCCACAAATGAGATGGGGACGCCGGCCCGACAGGGCACAGCATCCCCAAAGGATTTCCCGTCGCGTTCAGGAGGACTTCTCTTCCTCCGCCAGGCAGCGGATCCGTTCGATCTCCTTCGCGATCAGGATCTCGGCGAGATCGGGCACCACTTCCCAGACGATCTTCTCGAACCGGTCGAGGAGCTTCTCGCTGAGTTCCCGGCGTAGGTCGTGCGCCACCCGCTCCGTAACCGCCTCCCGCATCGCCGCCATGTCCGTCGCCGCCACGCCAAGCGGCAGCGTCTGCGGGAGCTCGGGGGCCGTCGGGGTGAGCGCAGCGGGAACCATGTCCTCGCGACGGCGGCGGCGTCCGGAGACGCCGGCATCGCGGCGGCGGATTCCGCCGCCTCCAGAAGACTGAGCGGTCGCTCCTCCTCCAGGATCGAGGGTGCGATCTCCGCAGACGCGGCCGGGGCAGCAGCCTCGTAGATCATGGGCGCTTCCGGCTGAACCGGGAACTCTTCCAGGATCGGGCCAGGGGCCTGATCGCCTGGCGCGACACCGATCGGCGTCGTGCGGCCCCTGCTCGGTCAGTGACGGCGGGAGCGCTGCGGAAAGCGTGGCCAGATCGATCTGGGGAAGGTCCACGATCGTCACGTCCGCGGCGGCGGCCGCCGGTGACGCCAGGACCTCCTCGACCGAGAGCGCCGGCGGCTCCCCCATGCCCGCTTCGACCATGGGCAACGGCGGGGCCTCCGTGTCGGTCAACTCGAAGACGGGTTCCGCCCCGACCGTCTCCGTCGCCGGGATCTCGAGCCGAGGAGCGGCGGCCGGCGCGGGGGGCCCGGTCGTCAGCAGGTCGTCCAACGACAAGCTGTCAGGCAAGGGAAGCGTCTCCGCATCCGCCGACAGGGGCGCCAACTGAGACTCGTCGAGGGCGACGGGTTCCAGGTCGAGCGGCCCCAGATCCACGGAGAGGGCCGCAGGCGGCGCGGGCGGCGGCGGTTGACGTACGATCGAGTCCGCAGGGACCGGCGGGACCGAGGAGATCTTCAGGGTGTCCGCATCGAGCGATGGTTTGGGCACGGCGGCGGCCGCCGCCGTTTCCAACGATCGCGCGAACAAGAGCTGCTTCACCTTGCCGACGAGCACCTGCGACTCGAACGGCTTGGTGACAAAGTCGCTCGCGCCGGCCTGGCTGCCGCGTTGCTGATCGAACGATTCGAAGGTGCCGGCCAATAGAATGATGGGCACCGACCGCAACGCCGGCTCGGACCGCAACGCGGCGCACACGTCGTAGCCGTTCATGTCCGGCATGACGAGATCCAACAAGATCAGATCGGGCCGCATCTCCTTCGCTTTGCGGATGGCCTCGTCGCCGTTCCGAGCCTGCGTGAGGACGAAGGCCTCCTTGCTAAAGGTCAACTCCACCACCTTCTGGATCGTCACACTGTCATCCGCAACCAGGATTCGAGCGCCCATCGGTTCCTCCTGGGGCCACAGGCCAAGCCCACCCACCGGAAACCGCGCCTCTTCTCTCATCCAGCGGGACGCCACCCGCTGCCCTCATCCGATCCGGACGCGCGGGCTACGCCAGTAACGTGATCGCTTCCTGCGTCGTCAACACCTTCGTCAAATCAAGCCACACCACGGGTCGACCGGCGGCGTTGGCGACCCCGCGGATGTACTCCGCGCGAATCCCGAAGACGCGAGGCGGGGGGCTCAACACCCCGTCCGGTGGAAGGGGAAGCACGCGCAGGACCTGGTCAACCACCAACCCCACCACCGGATCAGGACCGACCCCTTTGAGCACCAGGACCGCCGGGTGCGCCGGCTTGGGTTCCGCCACGCCGAATCGTTTTCGCAGGTCTACGACCGCGAGGTACCGTCCCCGATACTCCACCACGCCTTCCACGTGCGCCGGGCGTCGCGGCGTCTTGGCGGGCTCGCGATACTCGATGATCTGATCGACTCGGTCCAGCTCCGCCGCGAACGACTTGCCCGCCAACTGGAACAGAACGACCGGGGTTCCTCCGGTCGAGGTGCCGGTCTTGGCGTTGCGCGGCTCCTCTGTCCTCATACCCGCCTCGGCGCGCCCCGCCACGTCACCGGTCAGTTCTCGGCGAATTGGGCAACCTCTGCCATCCCGCCCAGCCCGTCCTCGCTGAGCAAGATCACCACCTGGCTCTCTCGACTGAAAAGCCCCCGAAACAGCTCCGGGCTCAAGAGCGAGGCCTGCGTCGGCATGGCGCCGACTTGCTGGGGGTTGACGTCCACCACCCCGAGCACTTCGTCCACCAGCAGGCCCAATGGCCGCCCCTGCCCCTGGACCAGCAGCACCCGGGCGGTGGGCAATACTCTCTCGGCGGACATCCCGAACAGTTCGCTCATGCGAACCAGGGGAAGTCGCCGTCCGCGATACGCCAGCGCGGTGCAGATCTGATACGAGGGCGTTGGGAGTTCGGTGACGCCGTCGGGGGACAAGACCTCCCAGAGACCGCGGAGACCAAGGCCGCAGAGACACTCCCCCACGCGGAACAGCAGCACCTGCTCCTGGGCGACCGCCCGCTCTGCCCGGCCGCGCCACGGGCGTTTCGCCAGCGTGCGTCCCTCCAACGCGACTCCTTTCCACCCAGCACCGCACCCCCGCAGAGGCGAGGTGACAATAACCACCACCTCCGGCCTTGTCAAGCCATTTCCCTCCCGAAGGATCTAAATGAATCGCCGTAACTCCTCACCAAAAGCGGCAGTACGGCTTCCAGCGCCGAACGCGCCATGGCGTCAGATCGCACAGACAGACCGCCGATCACCTCCGCGCTTCCCCACGCGACGCGCTCGCCGGACAGGTGCGTTGCGCCACGCCTGGCCGCCGCCACGAGAGGACGACGCCTCTCGACCGGGGCGCCCCGTCGCCAGACTGCCTCGCCCCCACGCGCCGTGCGGCTAGCGGATGGCCCCCATGGTCAGGCCCCGCACGATGTATTTCTGGACGAAGAGACTGAGGATGAGCTGCGGCACGACGGCCACCAGCGAGGCGGCCGCCATCTGTCCCCAGAGGACCTGTTCGTAGGAGATGAACTGGATGGCCCCGACCGTCACGGGAAAGGTTTGCCGTCCCGCCAGCATCAGGGGGTAGTTGAAGGCATTCCAGCTGAACATGAAACCCAGGATGAGGGTGACGGCAATCCCCGGGAGGCTGAGCGGCAGGATCACATGGGTCAGGACTCCCCACCAGGAGCAGCCGTCGATCTTGGCGGCCTCCTCGACTTCCAGCGGGATCTCCATGAAGAAGCTGCGCAGCATCCAGATCGTGAAGGGCAGTGTGATGATCTGGTAGGCGAGAATGAGGCCGTGGTAGGTGTTATAGAGGCCGGTGCGCTGGAAGAGTATGTAGAGCGGGATCAGAAACGCGATGAAGGGGGCGAAGCGAAAGCTCATGAACAGGAACGCCAGCTGCTCCTTGAAGCGGAAGCGGTAACGCGCCAAGGCAAACGAGGCCGGAACGCCTGCCAGGAAGGAGAGCAGGACCGCGCCGCCCGAGATGATGATGCTGTTCAGGAAGAAGAGTGGAAAGTCGGGGCGGGCCGAGGCGTAGGCCCCCCGCTGGCGTCCGATGAAGATCCCCGCATAGTTGTCCAGGGTCGGCTCGAAAAAGATCTTCGGCGGCGCCGCGATCACGTCCAGCGGCTGCTTGAGCGAGGTGAGCAGGATCCAGAAGAATGGAAACACCGTCCACACGACGAGGGCCAGGACCGCAGCCGTGAGCACACCTACTCGCACGAGCCGCACGAGGGGTCGGGGAGAGCCGAGGCGGACTCCGGATGCGGCGCTCATAGCTCCGTCTTCTCCGCGGACCGGCGCCAGTAGTTCATCAGCAGGTAGCTGGCGACGAAGACCATGGCCAGGAGGACCATCGCGTACGCCATGCCCATGCCCATCTGGTACCACTGGAAGGCGTAGAAGAACGCCCGCATGTGGAGATTCATGGTGGCGTCCGCCGGTCCCCCCACCGTGGTGGCATAGATGACGTCGAAGATCCGCAGCGAATCCATGACCCGGAAAGTCGTAGCCAGGATGATGAACGGCTTGAGCAGCGGCAGCGTGATGTACCGGAAGACGTCCCAGCCGCCCGCCCCATCCACCACCGCCGCCTCATAGGGTTCGAAGGGGAGCGACTGCAGTCCCCCCAGGAGGATCAGCGCAACGAAGGGGAGGTTCCCCCAGGTGTCGATGATCAGGACCGACACCATGGCGGTGTTGATCGACCCAAGCCAGTTGACCGGCGGAATGCCCGCCAGGCTCAGCAAGTAGTTCAGGATCCCGGCCTTGGTGGAAGCCATCATCACCTTCCACATCAGCGCCGTGATGACCGGCGGCATCATCAGGGGCATGAGCATCATGGCCCGCAAAACGCCGCGGCCGACGATCCGCCCGTGCAGCAACAGGGCCACGCTGACGCCCAGGACGACCTGGATCACGACCGCGATCCCCGTGTAGAGCAGGGTGAATTGGACCGAATAGGCGAAGAGTGGGTCGCCGGGCATCTTGAGGTAATTGCCCAGTCCGATGAACTTGAACAGGTGGGGATACTGGAGGAAGTAACTGGTGAGGCTGTAGTACACCCCCAGCAGGAATGGGTACAGCATGCCGAGCAAGAGGAGGAGAGCGGGCAGCATCAAGAGGTACGGTAAGATCGGCGTCCGCCGGTGTCCGCGGACGGCTGCCGCATGGCTCAACATTGCGTGATCCATCCCCCGCACGGAGCGGCAGGGCCCGCGCCCAAAACGGAACGGGGCGCGGGCCCTGCAGGCCTCCCGTTAGGAGCCGTTACGAAATAACCTATACATCTCTTTCTATTTCGTTACGGCTCCTTATGCCGTTTTGGAATGTCTCGGCTCAACCTATTCTTGAACAACGGCTTACTTCCGCAAGCCGATCTCCGTGAAGATCTTGTTCACCTCGTCAGTGGCACGCTGCATGGCTTGCTCGGGGGTCAACCGCTTGAAATACATCTCGTGCAGGGCGCGCGCCCAGGTATCCCCCAGCCGGGGTCGTTCCGGTTCGGGCACCCAGGCAACGCGGGCGGTCTTGAGATTCTCCTGTACGGTCTTCAGGTAGCCGCCGTTCCCCCAACCGCCCATGACCTTCTGGGTCCGAGAGTCGTTCATCACCGAGAGGCGCGTCGGATTGTAATTCTTGTACTCCACCGTGGCGTTGAGCAGCGTCCGCGGCGACGTGGCCCACTGGATGAACAGCCAGGCCGCTTCCTTATTCTTGGTCGCCTTGCTCATGCCCAGCGCCCAGGTGAACAAACCGGAATAGGTGGTCCCGCCGGGCCCCGCCGGTAGCAAGGCGTACCCCACCTTCCCGGCCACCTTCGACTTCTTGGGATCTTCGTAGGTCGCGGCAAAGAAGTCGCAGTCAGGGTACATGCCAGCCTGGCCGGCGGCGAAGGTCTCCATCCCTTCATACCAGGTCATGTTCGCCCAGTTCGCGGGCCCGCTCTCGCGGAGCATGTCGGTCCAGATCTGGCTGAACTTGACCACCCGCGGATCGGTGAACTGGGCATTCATCTTCTCGTCCAGTTCGGCCCACTTCCCATCGGTGTACGACTTGACGCCGCTCAGGTAACCCGTGGCGATCGTCGGAAAATTCGCCGTACCCCGGGCCACCACACCGTCGATTCCTGCCTTCTGCTTCACCTGCCGCGCCGCCTCGGCCATCTCCTCGTAGGTCCGGGGCACCTTGATGTTGTGCTGGTCGAAGATGTCTTTCCGATATGCCAGGATGTAACTCTCGGACATCACCGGGATCGACCAGAGCGGGCCTTCCCCCATTCCACCGGCGAACTTCCCGTTCCAGCGGTTGGCCGCGATCAAGCCGGGGAAGAAATCGTCCAGCTTGAACCACGCCGGATCGGTGAGCTTCGGGTTCTTGAGGAAGTCGTCCAGCGGCATCATCCAGCCTGGCGGCACGTACCCCCAGTTTCGCATGGCCCCGGCCATGATCACGGTGAACTCTCCGCGCTGCTGCGACAGGTCCGCGGTCAGCTTGGCCCCGTACTCGTTCTCCGGCAGGATGAGGTAATCGACCTTGATGCCGGTGAGAGCCTCGAACTCCCCGATCAGGGGCAGGAGTGACTCGGTGTACTGATGTTTGTTCAAACCGATCGTGAGCTTCTGCCCCTCGAACTGCCGCCAGTTGATCTTGGCCTGGCGGAAGTAGGCCAGCGAGGACTCGCCGGCGGCGGCTTCCGCCACGCCACCCAGGATCCAGCCGGCCACAACCAGAACCGCGCCGATCGCCAACCAACGTGTCGCGCCCATCCAATGCCTCATCGTCGTATCCTCCTCCCAGGGATCCACCCTGCACTCACCGCACCGATACCCACGCGGATCTCCCACCTCCCTTCCGAACGGAGAACGTGCGAACGGGCGCGCCCATACCGTCGGTCGGCGCCCCGCTGCCTATTGCTTCAGGCGTCCCGCCATGGAGGGACACACCATCGGGTGGGACGGGGGGTCGTCGGCGAGCAGCGAGTCGTGTTCGCGATTGAAGCATCCCGGACGCACCGCCACGATAGAGCATCCCAACGACGCCGCTGTGCGTGGTTCTATTATCGCAGATGGGAGGGCGAGTCAATCACAAAGAGGGACACAACCGTCAGAGAAAACGCCCGGAGGAGATCCTCATCCTCCGGGCATCGGGTGACCTGCCACCGTCGGCGCGTCGCTACCAGATCTTCGATTCGACGCTCCCCTGCCCCTTCACCAGGATGTCCACCACCGCCCGGTCGAAATAGTCCGTTTCCGCCAGCACTGCGGGGTCGATGTTCTTCTCGTAGTACTTCCGCCCCTCGGCCAACTCGCGCTCCAGCACCTCGAACAGCGCGTCGTTCTTGATCGCCTCGATGATCCGCTCCCGATGGTACAGCACGATCTCGCTGACGATGATGCGAGCCAGGCGCTGCGCGCGTTCGTGCGGGTCCTTCCGGTTCGTCGCCATGGGTACCCTTCCCGTCGGGGGTGGCTAAGCCGTTGGCAAAGAATAACGTGACCGGAGAAATTCTGGAAACGGCATCAGGAGCCGTAACGACATTCCAAACAAATGGCCACGTAATTTCGTCACGGCTCCTAAACGCCAAACAGAGGAAGCTGCGCCACATCCTGCATGGGGAACGGCACGGGATACTGCATGGTGAAGCAGGCGTGGCAGAACCCGGTGTCCTTCCCCGCGGCCTTCAGGAGCCCCTCCATGCTGAGATAGCCCAGGCTATCCGCCCGGATGTAGGTGCAGATCTCGTCCACGGAGTGGCTGGAGGCGATCAACTCCTTCCGCGTCGGCGTGTCGATTCCGTAGTAGCACGGCGACACCGTCGGCGGCGCGCTGATCCGCATGTGGACCTCCCGCGCCCCGGCCGATCGGACCATGCTCACGATCTTCCGGCTGGTGGTGCCCCGGACGATGGAGTCGTCCACCACCACCACTCGCTTGCCCTCCAAGATCTCTCGCACGGGATTCAGCTTGATCTTGACGCCGAAGTGCCGAATGTTCTGTTTGGGCTCGATGAACGTCCGGCCCACGTAATGGTTTCGGATCAGCCCATGATCGAACGGCAGCCCGGACCGTTCGGCAAATCCCAAGGCCGCCGGCACGCCGGAATCCGGCACGGGGATCACGAGATCCGCGTCCGCCGGCGCCTCTTCGGCGAGCTGCCGCCCCAGGGCCTTGCGAACGCCGGCAACACTCTGGCCGAAGAGAATGCTGTCCGGGCGAGCGAAGTAGATGTACTCGAAGATGCACTGCGCCGGCAGGGCAGGCGGCAGCGGGTAGTAGGACTTCATCCCGTGCGGCGTGATGTGCAGGAACTCCCCCGGCTCCAGGTCGCGCACGAACGTCGCGTCGATGAGATCGAAGGCGCACGACTCCGAGGCCAGGACCCACGCGTCCCCGAGCTTGCCCAGCGAAAGCGGCCGGAGCCCGTGCGGATCCCGAATCCCCAGCAGTTCCCTTTCGTTCATCAACACCAGGGAATAGGCGCCGGACAGCCGGCTCAGCGCCTCGGCCGTCGCCTCGACCAGATCGTCACTCTTGGAGCGGGCCACCAGGTGCACGATGACTTCGCTGTCGGTGCTGGAGCTGAAGATGGAGCCGTGCGCCTCCAGCTCCGCCCGCACGATCTGGGCGTTGACCAGGTTCCCGTTGTGCGCCAGCGCGACCATGCCGTGGCGACACGTCGCGACGATCGGCTGGGCATTCTTGAGCTGCGAGCTGCCCGTGGTGGAGTATCGCACGTGGCCGATCGCGAGCGACCCCTTCAGCCGTTTGAGACGCGCCTCGGTGAACACATCGGCGACCAACCCCATCGCCTTCTCCGGATGAAGCGTCTCCCCATCCGACGCCACGATGCCGGCGCTTTCCTGTCCGCGGTGCTGGAGCGCGTACAGCCCGAGGTAGGTCAGGTTGGGCGCTTCCGCGCTCCCCAGGATCCCGAAGACGCCGCAGGCGTCCTTGAATCTATCCAGCATGGCCCTCTCCCCTTGCCGTGCGGGCGGCCAATGTCAGCCTCGCGACTGCGCGCAGCCCGACACGCCTTCGGGCCTACAGGATTCGCTTGATGCCCTGGATGGCCTGGCGCGTCCGGTGTTCGTTCTCCACCAAGGCGAACCGCACGTACTCGTCCCCGTATTGCCCGAAACCGATCCCCGGCGACACCGCCACGCGGGCTTTGTCCAGGAGGTACTTGCTGAACTCCAGGGATCCCATGGCCCGGTGCTGGTCCGGAATCCGGGCCCACACGAACATCGTGCCGCGCGGCTTGTCGACCTTCCAGCCGACCCGACTGAGCCCGTCGCAGAGCACGTCCCGTCGCGACCGGTAGGTCCCGACGATGTCCTGCACGCAATCCTGCGGCCCGTTCAGGGCGATGATCGAGGCGATCTGGACCGGCTGGAACATCCCGTAATCCAGGTAGCTTTTGATCCGGGTCAATGCCGCGACGATTCGCCGGTTCCCGACGGCAAATCCGACACGCCAACCGGGCATATTGTAGCTCTTCGAGAGCGTGAAGAACTCGACCCCGACGTCCTTCGCACCCGGGACCTGGAGCAGGCTGGGCGCCTGGTATCCGTCGAACACCAGGTCGGAGTAAGCAAAATCATGCACCACGATCAAGTCGTGTTCCTGTGCGAAGGCGACGATCTTCGTGAAGAACTCGATATCCACTACGGTCGTGGTTGGGTTGTGCGGGAAGCTGAGGATGAGCAGCTTCGGTTGCGGCCAGCATTCCTGGAACGCAGACATCAGGTTGGCGAAGAAATCCTCGCCCGGCCCGAGTCGGACGTGGCGTACGTCGCCGCCCGCGATGATGACCGAATATGGATGAATGGGATAGGTCGGACTGGGCACCAGGGCCACATCGCCCGCATCCACGATGGCCAGCGCCAGATGCGAGAGTCCTTCCTTGGCGCCGATCGTGGCGATCGCCTCGGTGTCCGGATCCAGCTCAACCGCGTACCGTCGGCGGTACCAGTCGCAGATGCCGTGCCGCAGCTTGGTGATCCCCCGGGAGGCGGAGTAGCGATGATTCCGGGGATTCCGGGCCGCCTCGACGAGCTTGTCCACGATGTGGTCCGGGGTGGGCATGTCCGGATTCCCCATCCCGAAATCGATGATGTCCTCGCCCCGGCCGCGGGCTTTCACCTTGAGCTCGTTGACGATGCTGAAGACGTACGGTGGCAGCCGCTTGATTCGCTTGAACTCCTCCATCGCCCCCCTGCTCCTCTTTCGGTGTGGCAACGTGGCGACTCGGGAATCGGGGGTCGCGTCCCCGCGATAGGTGCCTCGTCGCACTGCCGGTCTACTTCGTCTGCGGATACCCGGCGACCAGCTCTGCGTGGTACGAGCTCCGGACGAGCGGCCCCGCGAAGACGGATGTGAACCCCAGGCCGTAGGCCGCCTCCTCGAAGGCCTTGAACCGATCCGGATGCACGAACTCCGCGACCGGGAGGTGCTGCTTCGTCGGCTGCAGGTACTGGCCGATCGTCACGATGTCACACGCCGCGGCGCGCGCGTCTCGGAGCAGCGTCAGCACTTCCGGCTCCGTCTCGCCCAACCCCAGCATGACCCCAGTCTTGGTGAGAGGCTGCCCCACCTCTTTGGCGGTCCGCAGCACCTCCAGCGACCGCTGATATCGGGCCTGGATCCGGACGCGCCTGGTCAGCCGCTCCACCGTCTCCAGGTTATGATTGAACACCGTCGGACGACTCTCCACCACGGTGCGGATGCTGTCCCGGTCACCCTTGAAATCCGGTACCAGGACCTCCACCTCCGTGCCCGGGCTGGCACCCCGGATGGCGCGCACCGTGGCCGCGAAATGACCCGCCCCACCATCGGGAAGATCGTCACGGGCCACCGACGTCACCACCACGAACTTCAAACCCAGTCGGCGGCTGGCCTCGGCGACGTGGCGCGGCTCCTCCGCATCCGGCGGCGCCGGGCGTCCCGTGGCCACCGCGCAGAAACCGCAGCTCCTGGTGCAGATCTCGCCCAGCAGCATGAAGGTGGCCGTCCCACGCGTCCAACATTCTCCCTGATTGGGACAGCGGGCCTCTTCGCACACCGTATGCAGGCGGGAGCCGGTCAGGAGCACCTTCATGTCGTGCACGCGCTCCCAGTGTCCCGACTTGGCGCGCAGCCACGGGGGCAGGCGCCGCGGGATGGATCCAGACGGCGCGCCTCCAATCTGCAACAGTTCCTGGCTCATGTGCCCCGATTCCTTCTCGTCCGATGACTCGCGCATCGCGGTTGGTGACGCCCTTACCGCAACCCGTCAGGTTCTTTCTCCTCGCCCGTTCTTTTCCGCCAACGCTCCCGCGTCCCACCGAGAAGCATGAAGCCCCCCGAGGGGGGCTCAGAGACGACCAACCGCGGACAGAGAATATCAAAAGCGGGCCGGCAACCTCTCTCGCACGCGGATCTTACCACCGGCAACTGCAGGCGATCTCGCGCAGTTCCACCCCTCGGTGGGGAGGCTATCAGAGGAGCCTGGGGGTGTCAACGGCTTCCTCGGACACGAATTGACGATCGGCTCTTCGCTTGACACCCCCGGTCCACTGGGCTACCGTGAAATTCACCGGGGTCTTTCGCAGGACCCGCGATGGCCTCGTGCGGGCGACCATCCAACAGGAATGTCGTTCCAGCGCTCTGGCGAACGTCAAAATGGGAGGTTCGTGACATGGTCCTGGGCAACCTGCGCGAGGAAACAGAGGTCGCCATCGTCGGCGGCGGACCCGGAGGATACGTTGCGGCCATCCGCGCCGCCGATCTCGGCAAGAACGTCGTCCTCATCGAAGAGCGGGATCGACTCGGCGGTGTGTGCCTGATCGAAGGATGCATTCCATCCAAGACCCTCATCAACGTCGTGGAGCTGGCGGAAAGCGCTCGCGCCGCGCGCAAGATGGGCCTCACGTTCTCGGACCTCTCCCTGGATCCGGCGGCGTTGCGCCGCTGGAGCGGGAGCGTGGTCGAGACCTTGACCAAGGGGATCGACGGGCTCCTCAAGCGGCGCGGCGTGACGGTCGTCCGCGGCTGGGCGCAATTCCTGGACAATCGCACCCTCGAAGTGAGCGGAGCAGAATCCGCGCGGATCCGCTTCCGCCATTGCATCCTCGCCACCGGATCGGACATCAACCGGCTGCCGGCGGGCCAGACGCTCCCGCTCTGGTCCTCGGCAGAGGCGCTGCGCCTCCCCGAGATCCCGCCCCGGCTGCTCGTCGTCGGAGGGGGCTACATCGGCCTTGAGATGGGGTTGGTCTATGCCGGACTGGGCTCGCAGGTGACGATGGTCGAGTTTTTCCCGCGGCTCCTCCCGGGGGCCGACCAGGACCTGGTGGACGTGGTGGTCAAGAGCTGCGAGAGACGGTTCTCGCGCATCCTGACCGAGTCCAAGGTCGTCGACATCCAGCAGGGATCGAGCGGCTATTTGACCACCGTGGAACAGCAGGGGCAGCGGCAGACGCTCGAAACCGACCAGATCCTGGTCGCCGTCGGGCGCCGCCCCAATACCGATCGGCTGGGCCTGGACCGGACGGCCATCCGCCCCATCCGGGGCGGATTCATCGAGGTGGACGAGGTGGGCCGGACGGTGGAACCGCACATCTACGCCATCGGCGACATCGTCCCCGGCCCCATGCTGGCGCACAAGGCCAGCCACGAGGGCAAGGTTGCCGCCGAAGCGATCGCAGGTCACTCCTCGGCGCTCGAGGCTCGGGCCATCCCGGCCGTGGTGTTCACCGACCCCGAGCTGGCCTGGGCCGGCCTGACCGAGCGGGAGGCGGCCGCGCAGAACCTGCCGGTCACTGTGGGCCGCTTCCCCCTCGTGGCCTCGGGCCGGGCGCGGACCATGGGGCGCACCGAGGGCGTGGTCAAGGTGATCAGCTGTCCGGAGTCCCGGCGGGTCCTGGGAGTTGGGATGGTGGGCCCGCACGCCTCTGAACTGATCGCCGAGGGCACCCTGGCGGTGCAGTTGGGGGCGACCCTGGAAGACCTCATGGTCACCATCCACGCTCACCCGACCCTCTCCGAGGCCCTCATGGAAGCCGCCGAGGTCGCCGCGGGGATGCCGGTGCACATCCATCCGGTCCGGAAAGCGGAGACACCCGCCGAGCCGCGGCGACCCATCGCGCCTCGGCCCAAGGCGGAGCGGTGTGAGGGCTGCCCCCTCCCCGACTGACTGGCTGCTGAAATTCCTATATTCGCCCAGGCTGATCAAAAAGGTCCAGATGCAAGGCGGCGCGACCCATCCTGTGGATGGGTGCCCGAGGCCGAGTGGCGTACTGTGGGTACGCCGCAACGAGTGCCTCAGCGAGCCAACGCAGCAGATGGGCCGTTTTCAGCAGCCTGCTACCGGTCCGTGCAGGAGAGGCACGGATCGATGCTCTCGATGATGGTCCGCGTGTCGTCGACCGGCGCTCCAGTGAGCGCCCGGCGGAGGAAGGCGATGTTGGCGAAGGTGGGTGTGCGGATCTTGACCCGATCGGGAATGGTCGTGCCGTTGGAGCGGATGAAATAGACCAGCTCTCCGCGTGGTGCTTCGACTCGCCCCAGGACTTCTCGCGATTCCTTGATATTGGGCTCTCGCACCTGGCCCGTCAGCGGTCCGTCGGGCAGGCGGTCGAAGAGTTGCCGGATGATCTTGATGCTTTCCAGGGTTTCCCGGGCCCGGACCAGGAATCGGGACCGGACGTCCCCGGCCGTCTCGACGATCAGATCGAAGGTCACGTCCGGATAGGCCGCGTACCTGTCCTCCTTCCGCAGGTCGCTCTCGATCCCGCTGGCGCGCAGCGTGGGCCCTACCGCGCCGAGGGCGATGGCCTCGGGTCCCGTCACGATCCCCTGCCCTGCGACCCGCTTCCCCAGCGCCCCGTCCGGGCCCAGGGCGTCCACCACGAAATGGCCCAGCGATTCCAGCCGCCCCAGGACCTCCAGGATATCGCTCGCCCGTTCCGGCGTCAGGTCCCGCCGGACGCCGCCGATGGCGTTCACACCGTAATGGACCCGGTTCCCGCTGACGCGCTCGAGCAGGCGGATCAGCGCCTCCCGCTCCGCCATGATACGGACGAAATGCTCCCCGTCATGGAGGGCGTGGGCCAGGAGTCCCAGGCAGAGGAAATGGCTGTGCAGCCGCTCCAGCTCCACGACGATCGTCCGAACGTACCGGGCCCGGTGCGGAATCTCGACCCCCAGGATCTCTTCGGTCGCCTGACAGAAGGCCAGGCTGTGGACGTTACTGCAGATGCCGCAGACGTGCTCCGCCAGCACCACGGCCTGGCGGTAGGTTTTCTTCGTCATCAGTTCTTCGACCGCCCGGTTGACGAACCCCACCGTGATGGTGGCGTCCGCCACGCGCCCGTCGACAACCTGCAGGTCGACAATGCTGGGCTCGAGCAGGTACGGGTGGTAGGGGCCGATCGTGATGGTTGTGGTCATGTCCGTCATCCGAAACGAAAGGAGCGCCGCGTCGCGGCTCACCCCCAGAAACAGTCCACGAATTCCCTGGACGGCGCGAAGCGCGCGTCGAGGTGCAGCTCCGCCGGCCGCATCCCGAAGGCCAGCGCCAAGAGCTCCAGGATGTGCACGCACGGATACCGGGGGACGTCGGCCGCCAGGTCGCCCGCCGGGCCCTGCCCGCTCTCGAACTGGTTGAGGCAGGCCGGGCAGCAGAACAGAATCGCCTCCGCGCCCGTCGCGCCCAGCGCGCGGAGCTTCGGGAGGAGGCGCTCCTGCATGGCCATGCGCTTGTCGAACTGCGAGATCGGGAAGCCGCAGCAAAGATCTTCCAAGCCGTAGTCGACCACCCGCGCCCCCGCGGCCTCGATCAGGGCCCGCAGCATCCGGGGCTTCCGCCGGGTGTCCTCGTGCTCGACCTCGCGGAAGAGGTGGCACCCGTAGTGCACGGCGACCGTCACGTCGACCGGGGTCGTCACCTGCTCCGCGATGCGGGCGACCCCCACGTCCTCGTGCAGGAGCTCGACGAAGTGCTTGATCCGGACCCCTCCCTCGTAACGGGTCCCGATCCCATCCAAGAGCTGCGCGACCCGCGCGTGCGCCCCGCCGTCGTGCCGGAGCGCGGCATCCGCCTCGGCCAGCGTCTCGTAGCAGCCGTTGCACATCACCGTCAGGTCCGCGTCCGCCCGCTCGGCCAGTGCCAGGTTCCGCGCCGAGACGGCGAGGGCCATGTCGGGGTCGGCCAAGCCGAGGACGACCGGCTCGGGGCAGCATGAATAGCCTTCGAGGTCCACGCACGGCACCCCGAGTTGGCCGAACACCCGTCGGGCGGCCAGCTCGATGCCCGGGAACCGGAGCGGCAGTACACAGCCGAGGAAGAGCGCCTGTCGCCTCATCACCTGCCCCGCAGCTCTACTTGTACCGGAGTTTTCCCTTCGCCCAGTCGAACCCCGCCCGCTCGCCGAAGCCGGTCCGCTTCACGAACTCCTGGAATTCTCGCAAGCGATCCGGGTCGGCCGCCACCAAGGGCGGAACCTTGGGCAGTCCCGCCTTCTCGCGCCGGGCCATCGAGGAGCGCGCCACGCCGATCGAGGAGCCGCTCGCCACCAGGTTCTCGGCGGTGATGCGAGCCTGCGCAATAACCGAACCGACGAGGGGCTTGCGCAGCGGCCGCTTGCCGACGGGCCAGTCGGCAGGCAGCAGGAGGTTCGCGGCGCGCGGATGGCCTGCAAATCCCACTCCGAACAGCTCCGCCACCTCTTTCTCCACCAGCTCCGCCGCGGGAACGAGGTCCGCGATACTCTCGATCGCGCTCGTCTCCTTCGCGATCACGACCCGGAGGGTGACCACGCCGCTCCGCAGGGAGATATGATACAAGAGGTCGATATCCGTCCCCCGGTCGACGGCCGTGAGGGTCATGAATCGCGCCCCCGGCTCCGCGCAGAGCGTCTGGACGGCATCCCGGACCTCCCCCGCCTGTAGCGTGACGCCCGTCCGCCGCACGCCCGAATCGGCGCAGGTGAACCGCGCCCCCGAGATTCGCCGCTCCAAGAGCCGCCGTACCGTATCCGCGCTCATGGATTGCCCCCTGCACCGAGGTAAAACCGTTCGTTCACGCGGAGGGCCTCCTCCCGGGGCGCGAGCCACAACGCCCGCGACGAGCAGTGCTTCACGCACTCCGGCTCCCCGTGGCACAGATCGCACTTCACCGCCACCTTCTGGGCTTCGTCGAAGACGGGCACGGCCAGCGGACAGGCCGCCCGGCACATCTCGCAGCCGATGCAGGTCGAGGCGTTCACGGTCACCCATCCGGTCTCGCGATCCTTGTGCATGGCCTCGGACGGGCAGACGGTCGCGCAGAGCGGCTCCTCGCAGTGCTGGCAGTTCACCGCCGCATACGGCTCTGTGCGGTTCTCGGCGTTGAACAGGATGCGGATCCTCGATTGGCCGACGTCGATCCGACCGCAGTGCCACACCGCGCAGGCAATCTCGCAATAGCGGCACCCGGTGCACAGGCCCGCGTCATACACGATCACCCGATTCTTGGCTGCACCCAACTCCACGATTCGCTCTCCCGAACCGGGCGCCCGACCCGTCCCGCGGGCTCGCGCGGGGCCGGATGCTCCGGGGCCATCGCCTACGATACGATCGCGGTCTTCTTCTCCAGCGACGTCAAGAGACGCTTGGCCTCCCGGACGTCGGGGATCCGGCTTCGCCGGCATGCCATGCAGACGTGGAGGCTGCGCCGGATTGCCGCGCGATCGCCCGCGTCCAGCGAGCGGCGCTCCTCGACACGTCGCATCGCCCACGCGAGCTGCGCCTCCGGCATGAACGCGGCGCCGCAGACGCCGCATTGGGCCAGCGGCAGCGCCGCCTCGGACGTCGAGGCGCCCTTGACCCGATACCACGACGGATCCCCGGCCCGCAACGTGACCGACTCGGTCGGACAGACGTCCTGACAGGTCCCGCAGAAGACACAGGCCTCTCGCCTGAACCGGACGACCCGCTGGCCTTCGCCGTCCAGGATCTCGATCGCATCCGCGGGGCAGACGTTCGCGCACGCGCTGCACCCGACGCAGGTCTCCCGATCGACGTGGGGATCGCCCCGATACCCCTCCGGCGTTCGCAGGAGCGGCTCCAGGCCGTCCACCGAAAGCTGCAGGGCTTCCGCCAGGGCGCCGAGGATCACCTGGGGCCGCGGCGGACACCCCGTGATGTATAGGTCGACAGGGATGATCGAATCGATCGGGCCGGTCATGGAGTAGCCGCCCTTGAAGATCCCCATGCTCGCCGCGCACGACCCCACGGCAACGACCAATCGGGGCGCCTTCAAGGCCGCGTAGGCATGCTGGAGTTCCGCCTTGGACTTGAGATTGGCCCCGCCCGTCACGATCAGGACCTGCGCGTCATCTGGCCGCTCGGCGATCTCGAACCCGAGGTCGGCGCCCGGTAGAATGGCGAGGATCTCGACCACCTCCACGTCGCACCCGTTGCATCCGCTCGCGTCGAACCGGTAGATTTGAGCTGCCTGCGTGCTCACGCTTCACACCTATCGTCTTGGACCGCCGTTGACCGGTGCAGGTTGCCTGCAGTACGGCGGCGGATTCCCGCGATGATCGATTCGGGAGCGATTCCACACTGCAGACGTTCTGCTCCCGCTCCGCTTTCCGCGCACGGCGGCTCGGTACGAACATCCCCGGTGCGCTCGCTGAAGTCCATTCTGTTATACGCGACTCGGAATGGCAACGCCGAATCGCGCGTTGTAATCAGTTCGTGATGAATCCCTCCTGCGCGGTACGCGGATCGGGAATGCGCGGCCGTCGCGCTTTGTCAAACAACCCCCTTTGGCTTCAGCGATAGTGGCTGAAGTGCTCCACTTCCTCCTTGAGCCAGGCGGGCCAAAACCGTTCCGCGACGGGATAGGACGCGTCGAGCGCCTGGTACGAACCCGGACCGATGACCGCTCTCACGCCCTCGAACGTATTGTAACAGACCCGATCCACCCCCAACAGGGCAGCCACCTTGGCGTTGATCCCCTCCGGCGTCTTGTCGTACGGGTTGTCGCCACGGAATGCCCGCTGCACGGCCAACTCGTCCAGGCACTCCCGGCCGCGGCGCCACTCCTTGAAGGAGGGGAAAAACATGGGGCCGTACGAAACCCAAAACTCCAGTGTTACCGCCCCGGCGTTGTAGACGCTCCAGACCGCACCGCCCTCGCTCACGCTTCCTTTGACGATGGAATCGTCCCCCATGATGATGCGTCGCCCGGCGAGGACCGAGTCCATGGCGGCGAACTTGACCGCCACTTCCCGCATCCGCTTGCTCCGCCCCGCCTCCTGAAAGGTGCGGATGGCCTGGGACTGCTTGGCAAGCCCAGGAAGCAACGGCTTCCCGAGCCCTTCGGCGATGCCGTGGGAGACGCCGCGCCCGGACTCCGGGTTCGGAATGATCACATCGGCGTCGGTGTCGCCATACCGCTTGGCCAGCACGTGCCCGAGCCCCATGCGAAGCCGGAAGATCTCCTCCCCTCGGTAGAGGGAGCCGGCGTTCCCGAAGTAGACCGCCTGGAAGACATCCGGCATTTCCGTCTCCGTCCGGACTCGTTGGGTCTCCACACCGCGCGACGAGCAGATGGTCATCTCCGCCCCGGCGTACTCGCGCTCCGGGAACCCGCCGAGCCGGCGGTGAGAACAGCTCTCCGACGAGGCGAGAAACGTCCCGTCCACCATACCGAAACAGAACGGCTCGAACGCCCGGCTGTCGTTCAGGGTGAGGAGTGCGGTCTCGGCGCCATCATGCACGAGGGCAGCGAGGGAAAACGTACCGCACCCGTGCAGGATGTCCACCAGCTTCCGGCCCGCGGCGAAGCTCGCTCCCTCCTCTTCGACGCAGCGGTGAAGCAAGGCCCCGACGACTTCGGTGGCATTGACGGTGTTGAAGCTGTACGCGTCCTCCAGCTCGGCCCGCAACTCGTCGTCCTCGAGAATACGTCCGTTCATCGCGAGAACCACGGTATAGGTCGAGCTCGCTTTGGGTTCGACCAGGATCGGTTCGGCGTTCCGCTTCTCGGGGATCTTGTTCTTGGTGTAACCGACGCTGCCGATGGCGGCGACGGGTTCCAGATCCTGGAAGATGCGCAGGATGTCCTCGTCCCCCACGTCCACAATCCCACCGATGCCCTTGTGAAGGTAGATCCCCTTCGTGCCCCCGACGGCCAATCCCGCGCTCGCCTTCCCGCGATGCTGTACCGCCCCTGTGGCCAGGAAGATCTTCTGGACCAGGTTGGGGTCTCCCGGGCGATAGCAACCGGCGATTCCGTCCATGCCGCATTCTCCTTCTCGGTGAGCGAGGATCCCGGCACCCACCGGGATCTCGTGCAAGATCCTCAACGTCAACCGGACCGCACCGAACCGCAGGGCGCGCGGCGCCCCGGACACACCCCCGACCCGATCGGTCTGCCGCCGGAGAACCCGACGGATCCCGTCACGGTGACCGGCCGTCCAGCACCCCGAGAATCTGGCGGTGCAGCGTCGGATTGGCTGCAGCCACCACGTTCTGACTCTGCGTCATGGATGTGATGGGCGCCAGCGGGCGGCCCACCCGATCGGAGACCACCCCGCCCGCTTCGGCGATGATGAGGACGCTCGCCATGTAGTTCTCCGGGGTCAAGGCGTCCCGCACATCCACATACGCGTCCAGCCCACCGCAGGCGACCATCGCCAACTCCCCGGCGGCGGTTCCGAAGCGACGGACATCCCGGGCCGCACGAAGCAGCCCGTCGAGCCGCGCCACGTTCCGGTGGTCCGGAAAGAAGAAATCGACGCCGACGACCGCATCCTCGATCCGCTGCACCGTGGACGGCCGCACGGGGACGCCATTGCGCCACGCACCGTTTCCCTTGACCGCCTCCAGGACGGTCCCGCCGAAGATCCGACCGACCAAGGCATGGGAAACGGCGTCGGGGTGCGGAATCTCATCCCCCGGCAATGCGGCCAGCGAGACCGAGGAGCACTCGTTGCCGCGCGCGAAGTTCTCCGAGCCGTCCACGGGGTCCACGATCAGCGTCCACGCCGCCCGCCCGGGCCGCGTGCGCACCTCGCCCCGCTCCTCGGTGAGGATCCGGACCGGCTCGGCGATCGCCTGCCGGCACCACTCGATGATCCGCGCCTCCGCCAGGAAATCGAACTCCTTGGTCACGTCGCCCTTGGCGTTCATCTGGACGACATCGAGTCGGCCGAGGCCCTCGCATACCAGGAAGCGTCGGACATCCTCGAACATATCCCGGAGGTGCCGTTGCATGTCCTTCATGGGGGTGATCGTCTGCCCGCACGAGCGGAGGGACCTTGACGCTGGTCCGCGGTTGATGGTCAGCGGTGGGTTACATCCGCGCCGGCGCCGAGACGCCCAGCAGACCCAGCCCATTGGCCGCCACCTGCCGGACCGCCACGACCATCGCCAGGCGGGCCCGACTCAGGTCGCGGTCCTCCGAGATGACGCGCTCCTCGCTGTCCTTGTAGCGCGTGAAATAGCCGTGGAAGGCCGCCGCCAGCACCTGCAGATATGTGGTCACCCGGTGTGGCTCGCATGCCAGTGCGGCGCTCTGCACCGTCTCGGGATAGACGGCGAGGTGCTTCATGATCTGCACCTCCTCGGGCAGCGCCAGGAGCGCCAGGTCCGCATCTCCGTAGGGACCCGTCAGTCCTGCCTCTTCCGCCTTTCGCACCAGGCTGCACCCCCGGGCGTGGGCGTACTGCACGTAGAACACCGGATTGTCCATGCTCTGCTTCTTCGCCACCTCGATGTCGAAATCGAGCTGCGATTCCGACCGCCGGGTGAGAAAAAGAAAACGCGCCGCATCCCTCCCGACCTCGTTCACCACTTCGCGCAGCTCGACGAACTGGCCGGAGCGCTTGGACATGGGGACCGGCTGTCCTGCGCGCAGGACGCGCACCATCTGCAGCAGCAGGACCTGGAGGATCTCGGGGTCGTGTCCGAGTGCGCGGATGGCCGCCTTGACGCGCGGGATGTACCCGCCATGATCGGCGCCCCAGATGTTGATGAGTTTCTGGAACCCACGCCGAATCTTGTTGGCGTGATACGCGATGTCGGACGTGAAATAGGTCGGCTCGCCGCTGCTGCGAATCAGGATACGATCCTTCTCGTCGCCGAAATCGCTGGCACGGAACCCGACGGCCGTCCCATCCTCGTAGAGGTACCCCCCGGCGCGCAGCGCCGCGAGCGCGGAGGTCACTTCCCCGCTCTCGAACAGGCGCTGCTCCGAGAACCACGCATCGAAGATCACCCCGAACTGCCGCAGGTCGGTTTTGATCTCGTCCAGCAGGATGGCAGACCCGCGCTCGGCACAGACCGCCACGCCCTGATCCCCCGGCAACGCGCGTAACCCGGGATCGGCGGCGGCTAACTGCGCGGCAACATCCCGCACGTATTCCCCATGATAGCCATTCTCCGGGAACGGGACCGGCCGGCCGGCCGCCTCTTGGAGGCGCGCCCAGATCGAACCGCCCAGCAGGCGCACCTGTGTTCCCGCGTCGTTGACGTAGAACTCGCGTTCCACCCGGTAGCCGATCGCCTGCAGTAAGCTGGCGACGGCATCCCCCAGCGCCGCCCCGCGTCCGTGCCCGACATGCAGCGGCCCGGTAGGATTCGCGCTGACGAATTCCACCTGCACGCGCTGCCCCTGACCCGAGTCCGCCCGGCCGTATTCGCCGCCCGCCGCCAGGACCTCTCGGATCACGGCCTGCCACCGCGTCTTCGCCACGAAGATGTTCAGGTAGCCGGCGCCCGCGATCTCGACCTTCTCCACCAGCGCGGGGTCGATCGTCATCGCCCGCTGCAGGGCCGCCGCGATATCCCGCGGCTTCCGACGGACCAGCTTGGCCAGCGCGAAGCTCACCGGCGTGGACAGGTCCCCGAATGCGCTATCGGGCGGATACTCCCATTGCACCTCGGGCGTGGCCACCGCCGGCCAACCTTCCGCCGCTGCCGCGCGCTGGAGCGCCCCCCCCAGTTCGAGGGTTAATGCCTGCTTGAGTTGTTCCACGACTGTTCCTTCCATGCGGGTCCGGATACCCCCGTGTTTCGACACGGGAAACGACAGCCGCTCAGCCCGCGGAGGCGGCAGTGGCCGCGGGCGGCGCTGCGGGGACGGCCGCGGGAAACTCGAAAGCCCGGATCTCCACCTGCTCCCCCGCCACGCGCACCAGACGCGCCACGTCCAGACGAGATTCCGCCTGTCGGATCTCCGCCAGAGTGGAAAACGTCGCCGGGTGGCGCGGGACGAACAGGCTGCAGCAGTCTTGGTCGGGCAGAATGGAGATGGGATAGCTCCCCAGCGCGCGGGCCTGCTGGACGATCTCCTCCTTGTCGCTGCCGATGAGCGGACGCAGGACCGGCATCTCGACCGCTTCTTCAATCACCGCCAGATTCTCCAAGGTCTGGGAGGCGACCTGTCCCAAGCTTTCGCCGGTCACCAGGGCCTTGGCGTCCTCCCGTCGCGCGATCTCCGCCGCGATACGGGCCATGAACCGCCGATACAGCACCACCCGCAGTGGACCCGGCGCCCCGGCCACGATCTCGCGCTGCACCTCGCCGAACGGCACCAGGTAGAGTCGCGAATGGTATTGAAACCGCGTCAGGCATTGCACCAGATCCGCCGCCTTGGCCCGTGAGGTGGCGTCCTGGAACGGAAAACTATGAAAATGGACGAAGACCGCTCGACAGCCTCGCTTCATCAGCCGATGGGCGGCCACCGGCGAGTCGATGCCGCCCGACAGCAGGACCACCACGTTTCCGCTCACCCCGACGGGCAGACCCCCGGGGCCCGCCTCCCGGCCGTACGAGAAATAGATGTCCCGGGGTAGCACCTCGACGTGGATGGTCAGGTCGGGGCAGTCGAGGCTCACGCGGGCCTGCGTTCCGGCGACCACATGGGCGCCGATCTCGCGGTTGATCTCCTCCGAGTTCAACGGAAACGGCTTGTACGCCCGGCGCGTGGCCACCCGGAAGGACCCGAAGGCGCGACCCGCCAGCGTGCGGTCCACCGCCGCCTTGAGAGCCGCCATATCGAGCTCCGTGCGCTCCGCCAGCGAGAAGTTGGCCACACCGAAAACGCAGCGCACGCGCTCCCGAATGGCGGACCAGTCGGCATCCCGGGCGAGCGACAGCACCATGCGTCCCGAACGCTCGTCGACGCGCCGAACACCCGTCCCCGCCGTCGCCTGGAGAAGATTCGCCTCCAGCCGGCGCAGGAAGAGGGGCTGGTTCTTGCCCTTCAGCCCGATCTCGTTATAGTGAATCATCACACAGCTCATACGATCTCCCGAAGAGCCGTTAAGGTACCACCACGCGCCGCCGAACCCAAGGGGAAAGTCGGCGCTGAATCAGTGTCGGAACGCAGGTTCAATCTCGATCAACGGGTCAGGCAGGCGGGATAGCCTCGAGGCTTCGCCAGAGGTACCAGCATGCGACGCTACAGTAAGGATGCCACCCGATCGCAAGTTTCTCGATCCTGGCAGCGGTCGGAAGCGTCCGAAGCCGATAGGCGGCGCGGATGGCGGATCGAACCCCGAGATCGCCCGTCGCAAGGACGTCGGGTCGTCGCAGGGCAAAGAGCAGGAACATCTGCGCCGTCCACACCCCTACGCCTTTCACGACCACAAGGTGCTCGATCACCTCTCGGTCGGCGAGTGACGGCAGTCGGGTGAAATCGATCTGCCCGCGCCGGGTCCGCTCGGCCAGAGCGCGGAGGTACGTCGTTTTCTGCTGGGACAGCCCGGCGGCGCGAAGCTCCCGGTCCCCGAGCGACAGAATCCCTCCCGGCGTCATCCGTCCGTTGCCGCTCGTTGCCGTCTTCACACGAGAGAAGATCGCGCGCGCCGACGCGCCGCTGAGTTGCTGAAACACGATGCTCCGTGCCAACGTCTCGAAATCCGGCTCCGCAAACTGGATCCGGCAGGGTCCGACCCGCTCGATGATTCCCCGCAGGACCGGGTCCGCGTGCTTCAAGTGCACGATGGCGCGCCGCATGAGTCTCCCATCGACACCGGCACCGCCCACACCGAACAACAGCGTCCCGGAGGGTCAACCAGACCTTGTGGGCCGGACCGGAGGGCATCGCACTGCGAAATGAGGACCACTCGACCCGCCGAGGAAGGAAGGGCACGGGACGTTCCATGGGTCACGACGGACGATCCGGTCACCGTCCCCGCAGCAGCCAGTCGATGATCGCCCCGGGGTCGGTCACCTCTCCGCGGGACGGTAGCGCCTCGCGGCGAGGAGCCACCGGTTCACCGGCGGATCGGTCGGGCCGGGCGTTTGGCCCCACGGCGGCCGAGATCGGCGGTTGATCCGTCCGTCGCGCACTTCGCGGCGGAGCACCCTTCATGCGCGCGGTTCGCGCCCCGCGGTCCCGCTCACCGTGGACGACGTTCTCCCATCCTGTCGGGCCCGAACGGTGGCAGACCGCTTCTGCTCGCGGACCTCGTCCGGGGTTTGCGTCGGCGTGCTGTCCGCGTCTACGGTCTCCACCGGAGCGTCGGCCGGGATGGTCGGTATGGACGGACTCACCGGTCCGCTCCCTCCACCCCGCTCTGCGTCGCGGGCATCGGTGACCGTCGATCCGACCGACGCCGTCGTCCGGAATACGGGCAGCCAGAACGGCGACGCGATCCAGGCCACCGGACCGAGCACGGCAGTGGCGACCGCCGCGCCGGCCAGGGTCTTCAGGACGATCCTCCCGACCGTCCGCTCCTCGCCGTCCTCGCTCGCTCTGGGCAGGCAGGCCTGAACCGCCGCAGACATCTTCCGGACGGCCCAAGGGCGATTCCGTGCTGCCGCGTCCAACAACTCGTCGACTGCCAGATCGAAGAGATACTCGTTGATGACATCGCCGACGTATCGCTGGCGCTTCTCCGGCTCCTTTTCCAGTGCCTGGCTCACCCGGAGGGCCACCACGGCCGGGATACCCGTTCGGAGCGAATCGACCGGTGCGGCCGTGTCCTGAAGGTGTCTGGCCAGGACCCCGTCCGGCGTGGTTCCTCGAAACGGCGCGGCTCCGCTCAGCATCTCGAAAAGCACCACGCCGAGCGCATAGATGTCCGTTCGAGGAGTGACGACATCCCCCTCGATCTCCTCCGGCGCGGTATACTCCGGAAAGGATGGGACGACTCCGGCGCGGCGCAAGTGACCCGCCAGGCCGATCTCTTTGGCGCCTGATGCCTCGAACCCCTTCAGCTTGACGACCTCCCCGTCCCCCGAGCCTGCGACCATCACCTGGTGCGGCCGGAGATCCCCGTGCACCACGCCCATCCCGTGCGCCGCCTCCAGCGCCGAGACCACCTGACCGCACAGACGTAAGGTTCGCCGGACCTCCAGGGGGCCGTCTGCACGGATGATGTCCGCGAGGCTTCGGCCTTTGACGCATTCCATCACGACGAACAGGGTCCCGTCGGACGACCGGCCGCATTCGTGGACCCGGACGATGCCGTCGTGCCGTTCGCCGAGCGCGATGGCGCGCGCCGCTTGAATCCGGAGGGCGTCGGAGAACTCCGGGTCCTTCGCAAGGTCGCGGCGAAACACCTTGACCGCGACCGTCTTGGCCGTCGCGGTCTCCACGCAGAGGTACACCGCTCCAAGACTTCCCGCGCCAAGCGCCTGAATGACGCGGAAGCGACCCGCGATCAACTGCCCCGGCACGCGACCGGGTCGCTCGCTCTCTCGCACCGACAGACGGCCGGCCGGCCGAGGCACCTCGCTGCCGACCGGCTGTCCGCCGCCAGTCGCCATTTGCGGTGCCATGGTGGTGGTCATCTCGAAAACCCTTGCCAGGTCGGGCCTCGTACCACCGGCGCTCCGGTGTGCGCGTGGCCTGGCCCTACCAACGGCCCAAAGCGCATCTCCGCCGCGATCACCCGCGTGCCCGGACAGACGCGTCGCGCGGCCGACGTCCGCCGAGGTCGTCACTCACTCAGCATGTCCTTGATCGCGTCCAGCACTGGATTGGCGGCGGCCTTCGGCTTGGTCGGTGTCGTCTTGCCGGGCTTCTGCGTGTACTTTCGGACGCAATCGTATTGCTCCCAGCCCTTCAGGGGATACTCCAAATCGACGAACTTCCACTTCGGATGGCCGTTCCGCTTGAGCCATTCCAGATTGCTCTGCAGGATCTGGGAGAATCGCCCCACGTAGTCGCAGTCGGCCCGCCGGAAGTCGTACGACACCAGGACCGCTTTGACCGCAACCGTATTCAGCGGGTTGGCCTGCCAACTGTACGTCCGCGCCGGGATCTCGACCGTGGGATAGAATTCCACGATGCTCTTGTTGGTGATCGGAATCAGCGCCAGTCCGTCGGTGCCGGTCACGCCCTCCGCAAACAACTTGACCGGATACCCGGCAACATAGAACATGGCGTCGATGCGCCCCGCCTTCAGCTCGGCCAACGCCTCGTCGGTGTCGATGAGTACCATCTCCTTCGGCTGCACCTCGGACACCTTGAAGAGCAACCTCGCCGTCAGGTACGTCCCGCTCCCTTCTCGCCCGATGGCCACCCGCCTGTCCGCCAGATCGTCGAAATCCACGATGTCGCTACGGCCCAGCACGTGGATCTCCTCGTTGTAGAGCGGAAACACCATCTTGATCTTCTTCGCGATCCGCTTGAGTACCGGATCGGTTTGCACCCGCGAGACAAAAGCGAGCACATCCGACTGCACGATTCCCATCTGTGTGGCCGGTCGCTGGAAGACCGCGTAGATGTTCTCGACCGAGCCTTTTGAGGTATAGACGTTGAGATCGATGTCCCCCTGTTTGACCAAGCCCTGCAGGTTCAGGCCGAACTGGTAATAGGTGCCTTTGTCCGACCCGGTGATCAAGCCCATATCCACCGCGAGCACCGGCGCGGCGAACACCGCCAATAAGAGTAAGGCAAGCGGAATACCCACGCGATTCCTTTTCATGACCCCCTCCTTTCTCTCCAGTCAAGGCCGCAAGAGTGGTTCCATTCCCCGGGAGCCGGGAAACGGCCGGTCGACCCCTCCGCGAACCGCTTGAGACGATGGGTTAGACCAGACCTCAGGCGGACCCTGGGGCCCCGTAGGCCTATTACATGCTGTTCGCCCGCCTCGTCAAGGGGAAAATCGGCTGGCCGCCTGGCGACCCGTCTCGGCCGCGAACCTCGTCAGCGCACAGGTCGCGTGAAGGCAGGAGAATAGGATGGCGTCGCGGATTCGCGACCGACGGAAAACGTGCACATCGCCGACCGCGACGGTCAACACGTGCGGTGTCGTTCTACTCCGGGAAGGCCTCGCAGAGCGTCCGTGCCAACCCGCGCGCTGTGGCCTCCACCCGAAGTACCCGCCGGCCGATCCCAGCCTCTACAGTGGCGAGCGTCACGTCATCGAGAAGGATATCCTCCTCGTCCTTGAAGGCAACCGAGGGAATCAGGACGACGTCACCGACGCGGCCCCGTTCCTGATCGAGCGTTCGACGAATGTCCGTCCCGGTCAATAGTCCGGCGCAGGTGACCGACCCGCCAAAAAAGGTGTTGGCCACCGGGATCAGATCGACCCGGAGACCCCGCACCCGGTTCAGACGGGCCACCGCATCGGCGAGCACGGGCACCGCGAGCGTTCCGGTGACGACACTCGCCGACCGCGCCGGCGCCATGGCAGCCGGAAGTGTGCCCGTCAGCCGACGGAACTCATCCAAGAATTTCCGACACCCCCCGACTCCGTTCCCCAGTTGTGGATACCCCTCATAGCTCTGCCCCGACGGGAAGGGACGGCCCGCCAGGAGATAGAACTCATCGGACGGAAAGGCGAATCGTGTCCCCAGGTCCTGCCGGAACCGCCGCCGCCACGGTTCGGCCCACCGCAGGAGCGCCCGGGCGTAGTCTGGGTCGGGCGATCGGAGCACCGGAAGCTTCTCGCGGTACTGCGTGAGCCCGACGGGTACCAACGCAACGGTTTCGACGAAGGGATGGAAGGATGCCAGGTCCTCCAGGGTCTTGGCCAACTGCGCACCATCGTTGAGTCCCGGGCAGAGAACCACCTGGGTGTGCATGGCAATCCGGGCAGCGGCGAATCGAGCGATCTGCCCGAGCACGTCCGGTGCGTTCGGATTGCCGAGCAGCTGGCGCCGAAGCGCGCAGTCGGTGGCGTGGACTGAGACGTACAGCGGCGAGAGCCGCTGCGCGATGATTCGCGCGGTGTCCGCCTCGGTCAGATTCGTCAGCGTGGCGAAATTGCCGTTCAGAAAGGAGAAGCGGTAGTCGTCGTCTTTGAAGTAGAGGGCTCGCCGCATCCCCCGGGCGTTTTGATGGGCGAAGCAGAAGGCGCACTTGTTGTTGCAGGCGTGCATCTTGAGGGGATCCACCTCCAAGCCGAGCGCCAGGTCATCCGGCTTCCGGATGATCGATCGGCGTTCGGTCCCGCCGTCGTCGCGCCAGACGAGGACGACCCGGCTCGCCGTCTCCGCGAAACGCAGCTCCAGCGCGTCCTGGATCGGTTGGCCATTGACGCTGACCAGCGTTGCACCCGCCGTCACACCCGCCTCCGCCGCCGGGCTACCCGCCTCCACTGCCTGGATCGTCAGCGACTTCATCGGCATGAGAGATCCCTCAACCGCCAGTGCGGCGGATCACTGGTCGTTCAGAAGGCGGGTGCCGCGATAGACGTAGTCGAGGCCCGACCCGATCGTCAGGGCCGTCGTGATCACCGCGCACGGCATCAAGGTGACCCGCAGGCTGGGCACGAGATTGTCCAGCATACCCAACAGCACGGTCGCGATCTGAAAGCACGTCGTCCATTTCCCCAGCCACGACGGCGGCATGGAAACCTTCCCGACGAACATGTACAGGATCACCGCGCCCCCGATGAGCATCAGATCACGACTCACCACGATGATGGTGAACCACCGCGGCAACTCCCGGAGAATGGTCAGGGTGATCACCGAGGACATCAGCAACAGCTTATCGGCCAAGGGGTCCAGGACCATGCCCAGGGCTGTCCGCTGGCCCCGACGCCGGGCAACGAACCCGTCCAAACCGTCCGTGATCCCCGCCAGCAAGAAGAGGGCGATCGCCGCTTCCATGTGTCTGTACAGCAAGAGGATCGTGATGGCGGGCGTCATCAGGATACGGAGAATGGTCAGGCGATTCGCCAGTGTCAGCACAGCGCCTCGCTCCTCTCGCGATCGGGGGAGCGCGGTGCGGTGGTCGTCGTCGGACGCGGCCCGTCCAGCCCGGCCACGATCTCGCGTCGCAGGTCGTCCAGACCGGCGCCCGTCTTGGCCGAGATGGCCACACGGCCGCTTCCCGGTCCCCATGGGAAATCCGGTCGCTGGCCGAGCCGATCGATCTTGTTGTACGCCAGAATGGTGGGACGATCCGCCAAACCGAGCTCGCCCAGCACGGCCTCCACCGCCGCCTGCTGCAACTCCGCGTGCGGATGACTGACGTCCACCACGTGGAGCAGGAGTTCCGCTTCCTGCACCTCTTCCAGCGTGGCCTGGAACGCGGCGACCAGTTGGTGCGGGATCTTTCGGATAAACCCGACCGTGTCCGAGAGGAGTGCCACGCGGCCTCCCGGCAAGGTCAGCCGGCGCAGCGTCGGATCCAGCGTGGCAAACAGCTGATCCCGGACCACCACGCCCGCCCGAGTCAGTGCGTTCATCAGGGAGGATTTTCCCGCGTTGGTGTAGCCGACCAGGGCGACGATGGGGAAGGGGATCTTCCGCCGCGGCCGACGCAGAAGCGCGCGATGGCGCCGCACTTGCTCCAGGTCCCGTCGGATCTTCGCCATCCGCGTCTTGACCCGCCGGCGATCGGACTCGAGTTGTGTCTCACCGGGGCCCCGGGTCCCGATCCCGCCGCCGAGCCGCTCGAGGTGGGTCCAGGCACCGGCCAGGCGCGGCAGGTGGTAGTCGAGTTGCGCAAGCTCCACCTGGAGTTTCCCCTCTCGCGTCTGCGCCCGCTGCGCAAAGATGTCCAGGATCAGACCGGTCCGATCCACGACCCGGCGCCCGAGGAGTTTCTCCAGATTCCGCTGCTGCGATCCGGACAGCTCCTCGTCCAGGATGACGACGTCGATTCCGCTGCAGCGCCCCCGGATCTCTTCCGCCTTTCCCTTTCCAATGAGGTAGCGTGGGTCCAACCGGTCGCGATCCTGCAGCACCGCCTCGGCCACCCGCGCCCCCGCGGCGCGCGCCAACTGCTCCAACTCGACGAGCGAGTCCTCGGCTTCCCATCGCGGCTGTCGGTGGCGAACCACACCGACCAGAAGGGCCGTCTCCGGCCCGCGTCGCGTCACGATTTCATGAGCGATGGACGAGTCCCTCCCGCGCGACCCGAGCCTGGAGCAAGCGCGCCTCCAACTGCTCCCCGTCGCCGTCGCGAATGGCGGCTGCCAGCCGCCCCAAGGCCCGCTGGTATTCCGCCAGCACCCGGAGCACCGGCTCCCGATTCATCAGAAAAATGTCACGCCACATGGCCGGATCGCTTCCCGCCACCCGGGTGAAGTCGCGGAGGCCGCCCGCGGAGAAGCGAATGCGCTCAGCGCCCCGCTCGGTGCCCAGCACGGCATCCATCAGGGCATAGGCGACGAGGTGCGGCAGATGACTGACGGTGGCGAACACCTCGTCGTGCCAGCCCGCGCCCATCCGAACCGCCCGCGCCCCGGCGGCCCGACACAGCGCCTCGACACGTTCCACAGCCCCCGCCTGCGTCCGCTCCCCGGGCGTCAGGAGCCAGTTCGCATCGTGAAAGAGGTCCGCCCTGGCGGCAGCCGGTCCCGATTGTTCCTTGCCTGCGATCGGATGCCCCGCCACGAACCGACCGTCCGGAAATGCCTCGTCGCCCGCTGTCAGGATCGGCCCTTTCACGCTGCCCACGTCAGTCACCACGCAGGCCGGACCGGTCGCACGCGCCACCCCCGGCAACAGGCGCACAATCTCGCGGACGGGAACCGCCAAGACGACGAGGTCGGCATCCCGTACCCCGGACGACAGGTCGTCGGTCGCGCGATCGACCAGGCCCCGGACCAATGCCACTTCGCGGTTTGCCGGGCTGCGCCCGACACCAACCACCGTCTGCACCGCCCCGGCCCGTCGCGCCGCCAGCGCCAAGCTGCCGCCGATCAGCCCGACGCCCACGATGGTCATCTGTCGAAAGAGAGGCGCCCCCGGTGGCACGTCCTGGGATACAGAGCGCGGAATGGACACCGACCCCTCATTTCCCCAACACGGCCCGCAATGCGCCGACGCACTTCTCGTTCTCCGTCGCCGTCCCGATGGTGATGCGCAGGTGCGTGGCGAATCCATAGCCGGCCACCGGACGAACGATCACGCCGTGCCGGAGCAATGCGTCCGTTACCTGCCCCCCCGGCCGTCCGGTGTCCACCAGCAGAAAATTCGCGACGCTGGGAACCACGGCCAGTCCCATGCCCCGGCACTGCCCGGTCAGGAACGCGCGGCCGGCCTCGTTGGCCGCGCGACTGGCCGCGACGTGGTCGGCATCGTGGAGCGCTGCCGCCGCCGCGACCTGGGCCAGGGTGTTGGTGTTGAACGGCTCGCGGACCCGATTGAGGAGGGCCACCAGCGGCGCCGGACCGATCCCGTAGCCGATGCGCAACCCCGCCAGACCGTAAATCTTCGAAAAGGTCCGCAGGAGGAGAACCCACCGGCCGTCGCGGACGAACCGCAGCGCGTCAGGTCGCGCCTCCGGCGGAAGGTACTCGTAGTAGGCTTCGTCCAGCACCACGATCACCTCGGGCGGCACGGCCGCCAGGAACCCCTCCAGCGCCCGGGGATCCACACAGGTTCCGGTGGGGTTGTTCGGGTTGGCCAGGAACACCAGTTTGGTCCTGGGCGTGATCGCCGCCTGCATGGCGGGCAGGTCGTGGGCGAAGTCCGCAAGCGGGATCGCCACCTTGGTCGCCCCGGTCACCTGGGCCACCATGTCGTACACGATGAATGCCTGCCGGGCGTACAGCACCTCGTCGCCCGGCATCAGGAAGCACCGCCCCGCCATCTCCAGGAGTTCGTTGGAGCCGTTCCCCAGGATCAGCCAATCGGCCGGCACGTCCCAGTGACGAGACAGCGCCTTCCGCAAGGCGTACCCGCCGCCGTCGGGATAGCGGTGGAGGTTCGGCAGCGCCCCGGCGATGGCCTGGAGGGCCTTGGGGGACGGCCCCAGCGGATTTTCGTTGGACGCCAGTTTCACCGAGCCGGATATTCCGAGCTCGCGCTCTACTTCTTCGATCGGCTTGCCGGGGGAATAGGGGATGAGACCAGACAGATACGGAGAGGCGAGCTCCTCCAGCGAACGACTCAAGGCGACACCTCCTTGTCGGGACGCGGCCGGCCCACGCTCAGCCCTCCGCGCGCTGGGCCGCCGCATAGGAGCCCAGGATCTTGAGGAAGATGCAGTCTTCCTGCAGGGCGGCCAGCGCCTCGCGGGCACGCGGCTCGTTGGCATGCCCCGCGAAGTCCACGTAGAAGACGTATTCCCAGACCTTCTTCTTGGAGGGCCGGGATTCGATTTTGGTCAGATTGATCCGTCGCTCCGCGAATGGGAGCAGCATCCGGTGCAAGGCCCCCACGCGATCCTTGATGGAGAACAGGATGGAGGTCTTGTCGGCGGCCGTCGGCGGCGCACCCTGCTTTCCGATGATCAGAAACCGGGTGAAGTTGTTGGGATGATCCTCGATCCGCCGCTGGAGGACCGAGAGATCGTACAGCGAGGCCGCAAGCTCCGAGGCGATGGCGGCCGCGCCCGGTTCCGAGGCGGCGATCTCCGCCGCCGCCCCGGTGCTGCTGGTTTCCACCACCGAGACGTGGGGCGCGTTTCGCTCCAACCACTTCCGGGACTCGGCCAAGCCGTGCGGGTGGGAGTAGATCTTCCGCACGTCGCCCAGGGTGGCGGCCTTGCTCAGCAGATGCAGCGCCGCCTCGACGACCACCTCGCCGCAGATCAGGAGCGGCGAGTCCACGAACATGTCGAGCGTGTGGCTCACCACCCCTTCGGTGGAATTCTCCACCGGGACGACCCCGAAGTCCGCGTTCCCCTTCTCCACCTCCGCGAACACCTCGGCGATGCTGCGCATGGCCAGAAACCGCGCCGAGAGGCCGAACCGTTCCATGGCGGCCAGATGCGAGAAGGTCGCCCGCGGGCCGAGATAGCCCACGCGCAGCGGGTGCTCCAGCGACAGACACGCGGAGATGACCTCGCGGAACACCGGTCGTACCGCCGGTGCGGGGAACGGTCCTCGATTCTCGGCGGCGAGACGGGCGTAGATTTCCTCCTCGCGCTGGGGGACATGGTACTCGAGATTGTGTTCCGTTTTCAGACGGCCGACGTCGAGCACCAGCGCTGCCCGCCGGTTCAAGAGCCGCAGGATTTCGGAGTCGATCTCGTCGATGCGCTGCCGCAGTTCCGAGATCCGCTTGGAGGAGGTCGCGTCGCTCATTGCGTCATGATAGCCAAGCACCGGAGGGTGTTCAAGGCCTTTCTGGCGGATTCCCGGCCTTCAGCGCTTCCAGCGCCCGGAGCTCCGCGGGAACCAGGGGGCGCCACTGCCCACGCGGAAGCGTTCCGAGCGTGAGAGGGCCCAGCGCCACTCGAACCAGTTTCAGGACCGGATGACCGATCGCTTCGCACATGCGACGGACCTGACGGTAGCGTCCCTCGTGCACGCCGACCATCACCCACGTGTTCTCCTGCGTCGTCCGCAGCAGGCGCACGGCGGTGGCGACGAGTCGCTCGCCCTCGGACACCACCCCCCGGAGCAATCGCCCGAGCCCTTCCGCCGTCGGCCGGCCCTTGACCTTCGCGTGGTAGACCTTGGAGACCCCATGCCGGGGATGGGTGAGCAGGTTGGCCAGATCGCCGTCGTTGGTCAGCAGGAGAAGCCCCTCGGTATCCCAATCCAGGCGTCCGACCGGGAACAGCCGAGGCATTCCCGCCTGGGGGAGCAACGAGAGCACCACCGGCCGCCCCTCCGGATCGGAGACGGCCGTGATGTACCCGGCGGGTTTATGCAACATGAGGACGACGGGCGCCTCCGCGCGGAGACCCACCCCGTCCACCTGGACGCGGTCCCGCCCCGGGCGAACCCGCGTCCCCAGGGTGCGGACCACTTCCCCGTTGACCTGCACGCGCCCGGCGGTGATCAAGACCTCGCATTGCCGGCGCGACGCCACCCCGGCCCGGGCCAGGAACTTTTGCAGCCGTTCCGCCGCAGCGGTTTCGGGAGCCGGCTGCGCGAGTCCAACACCGGGCGGAGGCCCCACGCGTCCGGGAGGCCGCCGCGCGCTGCTACCTCGAAGAGGCGGGCGGCTCCTCCGACGCTCCGGCCGGGGCGACACTCGCGCCGCCTGTCGCTGCACCGGACCGTCCGTCCGCCCTGGGATCTTCGCCGCCGCCCCGGTCTGGCCCCGACTCGGTGGCCGCGGTCGGGTCGTCGACGGGGAGCGCCGCTCCGGCGGCCGCGGCGGCCGGTCCGTCGGCGAACCGCTCTGCCTCCTCGACCGGCTCCCGCTCGTCGACGACGGGCGGCCGGTCCGCGATGGGTGGGGTCGATTCGGCGGGCGCGTCGATCTCCGCCCCGGTCTCCGTGATTCCGATGAGTTCATTGATCTCTCTCAGCGTGGGCAGGTCGCCCAGCTCCCGAAGGCCGAAGTGTTCCAGGAATTGCTGGCTCGTCCCGTAGAGCATCGGCCGGCCGGCTTCCGCCTTCCGCCCCATCATGCGCACGAGTTCCCGTTCCAGCAGCGTTCGCAGCACGCCGTCGACCGCCACGCCGCGGATGGCCTCGACCTCGGCGCGGGTGATCGGCTGACGATAGGCGACGATGGCCAAGGTTTCCAGCGCCGCCCGGCTCAGACGGGCGGGTTTCACCTGCTGGAGCTTCTGGATCCAGGCGTGGACGTCGGGCCGCGTGGTCAGACGGAATCCCCCCGCCACCTCCTGCACCATCACCCCGCGCCCCTCGCTCTCAAGACGCACCGCCAGATCGCGGAGCGATCCGTCGGTGTCCGCCGACGAGGCGTCCGCCAGGATCTCCTGCAGCTTCGAGAGCGGCAGGGGTTCCTCTGCGACAAACAATAACGCCTCCAGAATTGCCAGTCGATCCGGTGCCACGTTCACCCGTGTCTCCTCTGTCCGGGAACGATCGGGGCGCCCCGCACTCACGCCGGCACGCCCTCGGCCACGCCGGTCGCCGCCGGCCGTGCCGCGTCGGCAGCCCCGTCCCCCGGATCCGCCGTCTCGTCCGCGCGCTCCACCGTCCGATAGATCACAATGGGTCCCATCGCCTCGCTCTGCCGTGCCGTCGCCAAGCGTCGGCGCAGGAGCTCCAACAGCGCCAGGAACGTGACGATGACCTCCACCCGCCGTGTCGCGTCCCCGAACAGCCGACTGAACTCCACCGGGCTCTCCGCCGCGAGACGGTCCAGGAGCATGACGATTCGCTGCCCGACGTTGATCTCCTCGGGCGTGATCTCCATCGGGATGGTCTTGTCCACCCGCGACAGCACGTCCCGGAAGGCCCGCAGCAGCTCGACCATGGAAACCTGGAGCGGCCCCTCCACCTCCAGATCCATCGCGGGCGCGCCCCGCCGATGGAGCAGCGCCGTCTCCGACTCCAGGAGGTTCAGGGTCTGCGCCGCTTCCTTGAACGTCTTGTACTGCAGGAGGCGGTTCACCAACTCCGCTCGCGGATCCTCGCCCTCCGCCTCCTCGCCCTCCGCCGTCTCCTCCGGCGGCAGGAGCATCTTGGATTTGATGTGGATCAGCGTCGCCGCCATCAGCAGGTACTCGCCGGCCACGTCCAGATCCAGCTCCTGCATGATGGCGATGTACCGGAGGTATTCCTCGGTAATGGTCGCGATGGGGATGTCCAGGATATCGATCTGGTGTTCCCGGATCAGGTGCAGGAGGAGGTCCAGGGGGCCCTCGAACATGTGCAGCTTGATCTGAAAGCTCATGGACCCTCCGCCGTTCGGATCCGTCCCTCGAGGCTGGCGTACCGTTTGACGCCGATCCCCGGCACCCGAAGGAGGTCTGCCGGTTGCCGGAAGGGGCCATGCGCCTCTCGGTAGGCGACGATCTGTCTGGCCAGGGCCGGTCCGATGCCGGGCAACGCCTGCAGGGCTTCCCCATCCGCCCGGTTGATATCGAGGGTGCGGGTCGGCGCCGGGCTCCCGTGGTCGGCGGTCGACTCGGGCGCCGCGCCGCGCAGTCGCCCCGCGGTCGCCAGCGCGGCACGCGCGATCGGCCCGTCCGGCGGGACGTTCGCGCCCACGGAAAACGCCGGACCCGGCTGGGTCAGCACCGGAAGGGCCGTGCCCGCCAACAGGAGCAACCCCACGCAGGCGGCGGCGATCCCGTGGGCTTGCGCCCAGGGTTCCGGTCGCACGATCCCCTCCGCCCCTTGGGTCACCCCCGCTCCACGGAGACGGCCTCGGCCGCCAAACCGAACGCCTCGTGCAGCACGCGCACCGCCAATTCCGTGTACTTGGCCTCGATCACGCACGACACCTTGATCTCCGACGTGCTGATCATGGCGATGTTGATCTGTTCCCGGCCCAGCGTCTCGAACATCCGGGCGGCCACACCCGAATGCGTCCGCATCCCAACGCCGACGATCGACACCTTGGCGATCTTATCGTCGCCGATCACCTTGTCCGCCCCGATCTCTTTGGCCACCGCACGCGCGATCTCCAGAGCCCGCGTGTAATCGGTCTTGGGGACCGTGAACGAGATATCGGTGAGTCCGTCCTGGCTGATATTCTGGACGATCATGTCCACCACGATATTGGCCTCGGCCACGCGCCCAAACAGGTTCGCCGAAATGCCGGGTCGGTCCGCCACTCGGGTGATGGTGATCTTGGCTTCCTGTTTGTTGAAGGCGATGCCCGAGACCACCACTTTCTCCATGATCGCGTCCTCCTTGACAACCATCGTTCCCGGATGGTCGTTGAAGCTGGACCGGACGTGTACCGGCACCAGATAGTTCTTGGCATACTCGACCGAGCGCGTTTGGAGCACCTTGGCGCCCAGACTGGCCAATTCCAGCATCTCGTCATAGGAGATGCGGTCGAGCTTCCGCGCCTCCGGCACAATGTTGGGGTCCGTCGTGTACACCCCGTCCACATCCGTATAGATCTCGCACACGTCGGCCTGGAGCGCCGCCGCCATGGCCACCGCCGTCAGATCCGAACCGCCCCGCCCCAGCGTCGTGATCTCATCCTCTGCGCTCACACCTTGGAAGCCCGCCACAATGGCGATCTCTCCCTCGGCCAAGGCCTGCCGGACGCGTTCGGCATCGATGCTCACGATCCGGGCTTTGGTGTGCACGTCGTCGGTCTGGATGCGCACCTGGCTGCCCGTAAAACTCCGCGCGCGGTGCCCGAGTCCGTGGATCGCCAGCGACAGAAGCCCGATGCTGACCTGCTCCCCGGTCGCCAGGATGACGTCCAACTCGCGCTCGTTCGGGCGGTCGGACATCTTGTGCGCCAGTCCGATCAACCGGTCGGTCTCCCCCGCCATGGCGGAGACCACCACCACCACCTCGTGGCCCGCGGCCCGCGCCAAAGTCGCGCGTCGCGCCACGTTCTTGATGCGTTCCGGATCTCCCACCGAAGTCCCGCCGTACTTCTGAACGATCAGCGCCATCGCACACCTCACGCTCGGTCCCTAGTGTCCCCCGCAACCCACTCCGGGCACCTTCTGCCCAATCTTTCCTTCCGTGCCCGCCAGCAGCCGCCGGATGTTGTCCCGGTGCCGCGCGAAGATCAGCACCAGCAGAATTCCGCTCGCTCCCAGCATCGCCGGCCGGCCGTCCAGCAACCACACGAGCGGGGGGAGTGCCGCCGTGGCTGACAGCGCCGCCAGCGAGGAGTACCGCCAGATCGCCGCCACGGCCAGCCAGATCAGCAAGAGGAGGCCTCCCACGACCGGCACCGCCGCCAGGACGACCCCCAGCGTGGTGGCGACTCCCTTGCCGCCCCGAAACCGCGCGAACACGGGGAGGAGATGTCCGACGACTGCGGCCAGCGCCACGGCCGCCACCACCTCCGAGGACGCCCCGACCCATCTCGCCACACTGACGGCCAGTGCACCCTTCCCGATGTCCCCCAGCAGCGTGAGCGCCGCCGCGCCTTTCCCCACTGCCCGCAGGACATTCGTGGCCCCGATGTTCCCGCTCCCAACCCGCCGGAGATCCACGTTGCCCTGCAGCCGGGCAATCACGATCCCGCAGGGCACCGACCCGAGCAGATAGGCGACCGCCACCAGGAACAGGTCACGCGCCAAAGTCTTCTCCCTCCGGGCGGTCGCACCCAACCCCGCCCGCCTCGGCCACGCGCCGAATGTCCGCTACTTGCCGAGGTCGATGCACCGCCAGAACTTCTGAAAGTAGAGGAAGCCCGACACCAGGGACAGCGCGATCGCGATGACCAGCGTCGCCTGCCCGAGGGACACTGCGGCGGCAGGCCAGTTGAGGATCATCAACGCCACGGCGATCACCTCGGTCGTCATGGTCGCCTTGCCAAAATCGCTGGCCTGGATGATCAAGTTTTGGGAGGCGGCGATGGCCCGGAGCCCGGTCACGGCCAGGTCGCGGCACACGATCAGCACGACCATCCACGCCGGAACGCGGCCGACCTGGACCAGCGAGATCAAGCTGGCCGCGATCAGCAGTTTGTCCGCCACCGGGTCGAGCAGCTTGCCCAGCGCCGTGACCTGGCGCGTGCTGCGGGCGATCCGTCCGTCCAGCCAGTCCGTCAGGACCGCCGCCAGAAAAACCGCCGCGGCCGTGAGGTTGTATGGCCGCGGGACCGCAATCAAAAACACCACCAACACCGGAATCAGAAAGATCCGGATCAGGCTCAGCGCGTTCGGAAGATTCACGCCACCCTCGCGGCCGGTCTAAACGGTCACTCCCAAGTCCCGGACCACGTCCGTGACCAAGCCCACATCCAGCTTGTCCCGCTTCCGTAGAAACCCCTCCAGCAGGACGTTGTCGCAGATCGTGTTGATCAGGCGCGGAATCCCCCGGGAATCCGCCGCGACCTGATCGAGCACGGCCTCCGGAAAGATCTCCCGCGTCGCCCCCGCCACTTTCAGCCGGTGCAGAATGTAGGCTTTGCTCATTTCCGGATTCAGCGAGCTGAGCCGGCACTTGACCGCCACCCGCTGCATCAACGGCGCATCCAGCGCCAGGATCGCGTCGAGGCTGGGCAACCCGAAGAGGATGAAGGTGATGAGTTTGCTGCCGGGAACCTCCAGGTTGAGGAACCCCCGCAACTCCTCCATCAGCTCACGCTGCTGGAGCATGTTCGCCTCATCGATGAGTACCACCGCCTTCCGACCCGCTTCGTGCAGCTCCATCAGCCGCTGGTAGATTTGGGTCAGGAGGGCGACCTTTTCCTCCGCCGCTTGCCCGATGCCGATCTGGGCCGCGATCCGCCGGAGCAGCCACTCGGCGGAGATGGCCGAATGAATGATGACCAGCAGCGCCGACTCGTACTGCTCATCATCCAGCCGATCCAGCATGCGCCGCGCCAGGGTCGTCTTCCCGGTGCCCACGTCCCCCACGACGACCGCTAACCCCTTCATGGTGTCCACGGCGTACATGAGCCGGGCCAGCACTTCGGCGTGCTGGTCGACCTCGAAGAAAAAGCGGGCGTCCGGCGTGTTGGAGAACGGCTGCTCCCGAAGCTGGTAGAACTGTTCGTAACTCATCGCTGTCTGACCCGGGTGAAAGGCCCTAGATGAAGGAGATCTTTTTCTTTTTACGCGCCGTCTGTCGCTCCGCGGCCGGGGCCTGCGCCTGAGGGATGCGGTCCCGAAGCGCCTGGACCCGCGCCGGCACATCCCGGAAGCGCGGGCCTTCCGACTGCAGACGCTCGAAATGTTCCAGTGCCCGCGGCAGGTCACCAACCGCCTCCAGGGCCGTCCCGAGGTCGTAGCGCAGACTGTGGTACGCCTCCGGCGCGTGCCCTTCGATCGCCAAACCGGCCTCCAGATCTCGGATCGCCTGTTCGGGTTGCCCCTTCGCCAAGAAACACAGCCCCACGAGGTCGGCGCACTCCAACGCCCGCTTCGGCTCCTGGGCGGTCAGGCGGAACTCCTGGATGGCCTCGTCGTACAGTTCCATCTCCTTGTAGGCGATGCCGAGATTGTAGTGCGTCTCGTACTCCCTCTCGTTGAGCGGGCCCTGGACCGTCTCCTGATACTCCGTGAGCAGCCCGTCCACCAGCGCGCCGCCGCCTGGAAGGGAGTCCTCCGGCTCGCCTGCCCCCAGTTCCTCGTTCAGCTCGGCGCCGAGATTCACGAATCCAGCCGGGGCGTCCTCGGATGGGACGTCCATCACGGTGAAGGCGGGCGTGACCTGCGAGAATGCCGGGTCGAACTCCATGGCGAGGGTCGGCTCGGTCGCCTCCGACCCCTCGGCATCCGTGGCCGCCGGCGCGGGCTCCGACTCCACGACCGGTCCAGGCGGGACCGATACGGAGGCGGAAGCCGCTGTGACGCGCGCGATTTGCTCCGCCAAGGCACCGACATCCGGATGGTCCGGACTGCGCGCCAGCATGCGCCGATACACCGCCTGAGCCTCGTCCAACATGCCTTGCGACACGTAGAACTCCGCCTCAGCCACGTCGTCTGCCATCCCCTGATCGTTATCATTCCGGATGTCGTCAAGAACCACGATTGGATCCGGTTCGCCGTCGTCCAAGAGCGCCCGAAGCTCCGACGGAAGGTCGTCGCCCTCGACGGGCCCGAGGATGCGATCAAGGTCTACGCCAGGATCGGCGCCCACCGACGCCGTGGCATCCGTGTCGTCGAGCGAAGACACGGACGGCGCGGACGGCACTTCCTCACCCGCATTTGGGGCGTCGGCGGACGCCTCGACATCCCAGAGCTGGGGCAACGTCTCCGACGGCGGAAGTTCCGCCCGCTCCGCGGTACCCGGTGCCGCCTCGGCCGCCGCCGGGAATCCCACGGCGGGCGACGTCTCTCCCTCGGGGCTGTCCGCCAGGAACTGCGTAAGGTCCGCCTGACCCGGTATCAACGACAGACCTTCCCGAGCCTCCGCCAGCGCCGCCTCTTCTTGACCGCGTTTCCGCAAGATCCGCGCGATCGTCCAAATCTCGCCGCAGGCCTCCTCGCGTTGCCGGCGGTCTTGGTAGATCGCCTTGAGTCGGCGTCGCGCGGTCAGGTTATCCGGCGCCAGGCGGACCACCTCCAGCAACCGCTCGCGCGCCTTTTCCTCCAGGCCGTATTTCTGGTAGACGTCCGCTTCCGCCAACTGCTCGGTAACCTGGCTCGAGGACTCCGCATCCTCCACCGGAGCGAGTGCCCCGACCGCCGGCTCAAGGTCGAGCAGGGATTCCGAGGATGGGCCGACCGTGTCGGGAATCTCTACAACCGGGAATTCCTCGACCGGGATCTCGATGAACGGCGCTGTCTCGAAGGCCGGGGGCACGTCGGGTGGTGCCTCGATCGCGGGCGAGGGATCGCCCGTCGTCGCCTCGTCGCTCGGCGCGTCAATCACCGGCCACGACTCGGCGCGTGGTGGAGTCCGGGGCGCGTCCCCCCCGAGCGTAAGCCCGTCATGCGCGTCCGGGGCGCCGACGCCCGCAAAGAGGTCGGACGGTTCTTGGGGAATCTCCGCTACCGGCGTATCGGGTTCGGCGGTGACAACCGCACGATCGACCTCCCCTGCGTCGAGGGATGGGAATCCTTGCGTCAGCCAATCTGCCGTCGGCGTTTCGTCCTCGACGCTCCCCGGAGTCGGCGCACTCGCGTCCGTCGCAAGGGGGATGGCATCCGTCGTCGTCGCCTGGTCCGGCTCCTCCACGAGGAGGGCCATGTCCTCTCTCCCGAAGGAAAGGTCGAGGTCATTCAGTGCCGAGACGGAGTCCTCCGTGGTCTCGTCGCTCAGTTCGACCACCGGTTCCGCGGACGCCGTGTCTGTCTCTTCCGGCCCCAAGGCGAGACCCAGTTCCTCCAGCGACGCCAGCGTGAGATCCGGGGCATCCTCCGACAGCTCGACCACCGGCGTGTCGTCGGGCGCGGTCGGCTCGGACATGTCGGTGGGTGGCGACGGAGCCGGCTCCGCGACAGCGGGGGCGCTGGGCTCCAATACCTCCAACCGTGCCCGCGCGACGCCATCGGTCGGCTCCAGTTCCACCACACGATGGTAGGTGTCGATCGCCGCCTCAACCTCGCCGGCGGCCTCTTGAGCGGCGCCCAGCGATCGCAGGGCGACTCGCGCCTCCTCATGGCGCCCGAGGCGTTGGAGCGTCGAGGCCAAGTGGGCATGCAGCGCCGTTGTCTGCGGAGCCGCGCTCAACAGTTCTTGGCAGCAGGCCACGGCCGCATCGGGCTCGCCCTGGGCCAGCCACTCACTGGTCGCCCGCTGGCAGACGGCGATCGCGTCGGTGGCCCGACCCGTCTGCAGGAGCACGACGCCCAAGGTACGCGCCACTTCGGGTTCGCCGACTCCCAGCGAGACCGCCCGCCGGAGCGCCTCGACGGCCTCGTCGGGGTTGCCCTGCAACGCGAGCACCTCCCCCAACAAACGCCAGGCCTTGGCGTTGCCCGCGTCCGCCGCGGTGATCGCGGTCAGAATGTCGAGTGATTCCGGATGCTTCCCCGCGGCGATCAGCGTCTCGGCGTGTTCGAGCGTCGGCCGTGGCGCGTCGGGCAAGAGGTCGCGCGCCTTCTGCGCCAACCGCTTCGCGTCCGCCGCGTGACCGGCCGCCTGGGCGGCCTGCGCCGCGCGCTCGTATTCCGCCGCCGCGGCCTCGCGCAGGTTCTCCTTCACCATGAGATCGGCGAGTTTGACAATGATCGCCGCATTGGTCGGGTCGAACTGCGTCAGACGTCGATAGGCCTCGATCAGTTTGGGCGTATCCCCCGACCTGGCATAATGGTCGACCACCGTCGTCATCTGAATCTTGGCCTCGCCGACCAGCCCCTGTTCCCAATACAGATCGGCGCAGGCCAGATAGGCCTGAGTATGCGTGGGATCGAGCTTGGCGATCTTCTTGTAAACGGCAATGGCCTTGACCGAGAGCCCGTCGGAGCGGTAGAGCTCTCCCAGCTTCAGGTATTGATCGATCGCCTCTCCCGTTTTGCCGGCGCGGGCGTACAGGTCCCCAAGATTGTTGCAGACGGTCAGATCGCGCGGCTCGGCTTTCAGGATAGACTGGTACTCTGCGATGGCGCGGTCCCACTTCCCTTGCTGGGTATACGCGAGCGCGTTTTGCAGGGATTTTCGCTTATCGAAGGCCATAGGTAAAAATTCCCGTTGCTGTGCGAGAATCGGTTGTTGAGGCTACCAAAGCCCCACCAGGGTGTCAAGCGGTTTGGCCGACCTGGCATAGGCCCACGGATCGGCACGAACCGTCCGAACCCTGTGAAATCTCAGCCCGAGACGCGCTCGGGCGTCACCGGCGCCAGGTCCAGGCCGGGTCACCGTACCGCATTCCGACGAGCCGCTCGGCTTCCTCCCGTTCCCCGACCGTCAACTCGGCCGGCTGCCACACCACGCCCAGGACCTCATGCCATCCGCCCAGCAGCGCCGACTCCAAGGCAGACCGCGGAGGAACCTGCGAGAGGATTGCCTTCAGCCCCGTCACGCCGTTCTCCGCTCCCCCCCGCGTCCAGGTGGGGAAGACCGACTGGTGCATCTCCAGGTCCACGTCGACCAGGAGCGAACCGTGCTGCAGGAGTACCGCATGCCACCGTCGCTGTGCCGACCCGAGGAGCTTGCGCCCTCCCGCCAGGATGGCCGGCAGGCGGCGCAGCTGGAAACAGGCTTCGGTTCCTCCGGACGTCCGTGGGTCACCGTTGCCCTCCGCCAGCACTGCCGGCACGCCCAAACGCCGGAGCCCGACGAGAAGCCCCTGACTCGCCAGGCGGAAGCTCTCGGCGACCGTCAAACGACCCCAGACGTCGTCCAGCGGAAGGCACAGGCTGTAGGTCAACTCTCGATCATGCAGGACGGCGCGCCCTCCCGTGGGCCGCCGGACAACGGCCACACCCAACCGACGACACGCCGCCGCGGCGATGGCGCCGTCGGCTCGCTGCAGGCAACCCAACGACACCGTCGGCGCGCGCCAGGCGTAAAACCGGACGGTGGGTGGGGCCTGCCCCGCCCCGACACTCCGGGCGATCGCCTCGTCCACCGCCATGTTCCGCGGGCCGTCGCTCGCCTGGTGGGAGAGTACGCGCCACGCGGGCGCATCCCGTGTCCCGCCGGAACCGGCGTTGCCCGAGCCGCCCACACCCGCCACTATTCCGGCTCCCCGAACAGACCGTCCACGAGGACGGCCAGCGCCTCGATCGCCGCCGATCCGTCCGCCCCGGCGGCCCGGAGCCGCAACATCGTCCCCTGCGCTGCTGCGAGCAGGAGCAGACCCATGATGCTCTTTCCGTTCACCCGCCGCGCACCCACCTCCACCGTGATCTCCGCCTGGAACCGGCCGGCCGTCTTGACGAACTGCGCGGAGGCCCGCGCGTGCAAGCCCAGGCGGTTCCGGATCACCACGTCGCGGGTCACGCCACCGTCTTCCACGTCGTCGCCTTTCACCTCTCCGGCGTGTCTCCCCGCTGCACGCCCTGCCCGCTCCTGCGGGCCAACCGTGGCCGCAGCCGGGGCGGGCGATCTGCGTTGCAGCGGCCTGCGCGAGGCGCGCCGGCTTCGTCAGCGACCTACGCCCCGGCGCGTGTCGGAGCGGGCGTCAGCGGGTAGGGGTAACGGGTTTTCCCTGCTTGGCGAGGAATTCGCTGGCCACCAGGATGTTGCGCTGACCATACTTGGCCAGACTATCCGCCAGCGTGCGCAGGTCCCGCTCCTCCCGGAGGGACGGCAGCTTCATCAGCATCGGAAGATTGACCCCAGTCACGACCTCGAGACGGCCCGCTTCCAAATAGGAGAGCACCAAGTTGGACGGCGTCCCGCCGAACAGGTCGGTGAGGATGAGCACGCCGCTGCCGTCGCTGACTCGCTGCAGCGAGGCCTCGATCTTCTTGCGGGCCTTGTCGATCTGCTCCGACGCGTGGACGGACACCGCTTCCACGCTGGGAAACTTCCCTACAATCTCCTGCGCCGTGCGGAGGAGCTCCGTCCCGAGGTCTCCGTGGGTGACCACTATGATCCCGATCATGGCTTATTCTCGCTCCACGTCGCGATGCCGCACCGATACCTCGTACGCCATGTCGCGCATACGCCGCGCCAAATCTTCCGCGAGCGCAACGGACCGATGGCGTCCCCCGGTGCAACCGATCGCGATCGTCAAATATGCCTTCCCTTCGTGTAGGTAGAGGGGCAGGGCAAAAGTGAGAAACGTCTGGATCTGATCCAGAAACCCTCGCGCCTGAGCGGACCCCAGCACGTACTCCTTGACGCCCTCCGCCAGCCCGGTCAGCGGGCGCAACGCCTCCACAAAATGCGGATTGGGGAGGCAACGGGTGTCGAACACTAGATCCGCATCGACCGGCAGCCCATGCCGGTACCCGAAGGACACCAAGGCCAAGACCGTCCGCGGGGGCGCCGGGAGGTCGAGAAACGACGTGGCGAGCAGCTTGCGGAACTCATGAACGGTGAAGCCGGAGGTATCGATGACCAGGTCCGCCTTGGCCTTGAGAGCGGCCAGGCGGGCCCGCTCCGCCCGGATCCCTTCCGGTGCCGAGCCGCCGGGGGCCATCGGGTGCGGGCGCCGGCTCTCGCTGAAGCGGCGCACCAGCACCTCGTCGCTGGCGTCGAGAAACACCATGCGTACCTGGTTCCCCTCGCGCCGCAGATCCACCAGGATCTCGAACAGGGCGTCCAGGAACCGGCCCTCCCGGGCGTCGATCACCAGGGCCACGCGCTCGATGCGCTTCTCGGACTGGGCGCACAGCTCGGCAACCTTCGGAATAAGTGCCGCCGGCAGATTGTCGATGCAGAAGAATCCGAGATCCTCCAGGCAGCGACTGGCGGCGCTCTTTCCCGCCCCCGACATACCCGTCACCACGATGACGTCGAGTCCGCTCATCGTCGCCTCGCCGCCGAGAACAGGCGGCGAACCCTCCCCTCTCGGGTCTCACGCCGGTTCGTCGGCTCCGCAGGGACCGACCGGAGAATCCGTCGCGCCCGGACCGGCTCCCAGAGCTGTGGTGAAGGCCCGCGCCGCATGGACCCCCATCCGTTTCAACACGTGATTACGCGCCGCCACCTCCACCAAAATGGCCGCGTTCCGGCCGATCGACAGCGGGATTCGGAGCATCGGAATCTCGACGCCGAGCAGGGTGTGCATCCGATCCACCAGCCCGAGCCGCTCATACTCCTCGTCGGGCCGCCAGGCCTCCAAGTGAATTACCAGCTCGATCCGTTTCCGCTCACGGACGGCCGCGACGCCGAACAGGTGCCGGACGTTGATGATCCCCAACCCCCGGATCTCCATGTGGTACCTGATCCGGGCGGGCCCACGCCCGATGACCCCCAGGGGCCCCTCCCGCCAGATCTCCACCACATCGTCGGCCACCAAGCGGTGACCGCGAGTGACCAGATCCAGCGCGCATTCGCTCTTCCCGGTCCCGCTCTCTCCCAAGAGCAGGACCCCGATTCCGCTGACGTCCACCAGCACCCCGTGCAGGCTGGCTTCGGCCGGAGCCTCCACCGGGTCCATGGCTACCCCTCGGGCTCGATCAGCCCGTAGTGCCCATCGCGCCGCCGGTACACGACGTTCACCTCGTCCGTCAGCGCGTTCCGGAAGACATAAAAATTATGCCCGAGCAAGTCCATCTGGAGGATGGCCTCCTCCACCTCGGCTGGCTTGACGGCAAAGCGCTTGGTCTTGACCACGCGCGGCTCCTCGACCGGCGCCGTCGGTCGGACGGTCTGTCGTTCCTCGCGGCGGCCGGACCGGTCCATGTGGGCGACGATGCGCTCTTTATGGCGCAGGATCTGCCGTTCCAGCTTCTCCGCCACCAGGTCGATGGACGAATAGAGATCGTCGGTACTTTCCTCCGCCCGGACGGTGAGGTCCCGCACCCGCAGCGTCACCTCCGCGATCTGCCGATGCTTCTCCACCGACAACACGACACTCCCGGACACGATCCCCTCTAGGTACTTGCCCATCCGCTGGACCTTTTCCTCCGCGTAGGTGCGGAGGGCGTCCGTCACTTCCAGGTTTCGCCCTTTCACTGACAGGTGCATGGTCGACTCCTTTCGGAGACTACACAGGCCTCACAATGCCACCGGGCGACTGACCCCGGGACGCCTGCCCGCTCAGCTCAGTACCGCTTCCGCCGACTCGAAGAGGGAATCCTCAACTGGCTACGATACTTGGCCACCGTGCGCCGGGCGATTTCGATGGCATGCTCGCGTCGGAGCACTTCCACAATCCGTTGATCCGAGAGCGGGCGGCCGCTGTCCTCCACCGTCAGCAGTTTGTGGATGAGGTCCTTGACCTTCAAGGAGGAGACGTTATCCCCTCCCTGGCTGCTGGGAACGCCCCGATGAAAGAAATACTTCAGTTCGAACAACCCCTGCGGCGTCTGGACGTATTTGTTGGTGGTCACGCGACTGACCGTGGACTCGTGCATACCGATATCCTCGGCCACCTCTTTGAGCGTCAATGGCTTGAGCGCCGTGATGCCCCGTTCCAGAAACTCTCGCTGGAACTTCACAAGGCTGGACGCGACCTTGAACAGCGTGCGCTGCCGTTGTTCGATGCTCCGAATCAACCAGAGGGCGGAGCGCATCCGCCCCTCGATGTATTCCCGGACGTCCTTGGCGCTTCCCGTCTTGTTCGCCAGGATGGTGCGGTAGTACGGGCTCACCCGCAGGCGCGGCAACCCTTCGTCGTTCAGCAGCACCAGGAACTCACCGTCCACCTTGACGATGTACACGTCGGGCGTGATGTAGCGCGGATCCTCGGTCCCGAAAGTCCGCCCGGGTTTCGGTTCGAGCGACGCGATCGACTCGACCGCTTCCTGCACCTCTTTGACGGGGACCTTGAGCGTCTCCGCCAGCCGCTCCCAGTTCCGCCGCTCCAGGTCCGCCAGGTGGGACCCGATCAGCTCCTTGGCGAGCGGGTGCAAGTCCGGACGGCTGTCCACCTGGAGCAGCAAGCACTCCCGAAGGTCGCGGGCGCCGACTCCGGTGGGCTCGAAGCTTTGGACCAGCCGCAGGGCCTCCTCCAGCCGAGACAGCGCGACCTCCGCGCCCGTCGCCAATCCCTCCAAGGGTTCCTTGAGGTACCCGGCCTCGTCCAAGTTCCCGATCACCACGGTTGCCAGCTGGAGTATTTCCGGGTCCGAGGTGCTGAGGTGGAGCTGAAACAGCAGATGGTCGATGAGCGAGCGGGGTCGCGTCAGATGGATCTCCGCGTCGAACCGCTCGAGTTCCTCCCGGGGGATCTGGGGCCGATAGTCGGAGGCATCTTGGAGGTAGTTGTCCCAGTCGAACTCGCCCAGCCGATCTGCCCCATCCGTGTCCGCCTCCGCGGTGACCTCGGGCTCGGGCGGCGCTTCCTGCTCTTGCGTGAGCTGCGGCTCCTCCACCTCTTCGAGGACCTCTTCCAGCACCGGGTTCTGCTCGATCTGCTGTCGCAACTCCTGGACCAACTCCAAACGCGACAACTGCAACAGGCCGATCGCCTGCTGCAGCATCGGCGTCATGATCATCCGCTGCGTCTGAAGCATCCGGAGTCTGGTGTCGAACGCCATGGAGGCCGGCGGTCCTTCCGTTACAGCGAGAAACGTTCTCCGAGGTAGATCTGGCGGGCGCGCTCGTCCGAGGCTAACTCGGTCGCCGTGCCGGACACCAGGATCTTCCCTTCGTGAATAATATAGGCTCGGTCCACGATCTGCAAGGTCTCACGCACGTTGTGATCGGTGATGAGCACGCCGATGCCGCGGTCCTTGAGTTGGCCGATGATGCCTTGGATGTCGTAGACCGCGATCGGATCGATCCCGGCAAATGGCTCGTCCAGCAAGATGAAGGCCGGGTCGGTCGCCAGCGTCCGGGTGATCTCGGCGCGCCGTCGCTCTCCGCCGGAAAGGGTGTAGGCGCGACTCTTAGCGAGGTGGGAGATGTTCAGGTCGCTAAGAAGCGTTTGCGCACGTTCCCGGCGCGCCGCCGCCGGCATGCCGCGCGCCTCCAGAATCGCCAGGACGTTCTCCTCCACGGTCAACTTGCGAAAAATGGAGGGCTCCTGCGGCAAGAACCCCATCCCCAGGCGGGCACGCTGATGCACGGGCAGAAAGGTGATATCGTTCCCGTTCAAGGCGACCCGCCCCGAGTCGGGCCGCGTGAGGCCCAAGATCATATAAAAGGCCGTGGTCTTGCCGGCGCCGTTGGGTCCCAGGAGTCCGACAACCTCTCCCGCGTCCAGGGCCAGACTCAGCCCGGCCACGACCACCCGCTTCTTGTAGGCCTTGACCAACGCCTCCGCACGAAGGTTGCGCCCCCGACCGTTGTCCGTCATTGCCATGGCGCGGCTCTCACCGACGCGGGCTTGCCGCCGGTGCTCCCTCCCCTCGCTTCGGATACAGGACGGCGTTCACCCGCTCCCCGTCGCACCCCTCCACCTGGCTCCGGTCTTCCCGGATCAGCAGCGTGATCCGGCATCCGGTGATGACATCATTTTGCTGCCACACCTTGGGATGCCCGATCAGGACCGCGCGGGATTCGTTGGGATAGTATTCGGCGCGTTCCGCCACGCCCCGGCGCTCGCCGTAGGAAATCCGGACGTTCCCCGTCGCCAACGCGCGCTCCAGTTCCTCCATCTTCTCGTCGAAGTAGAACTCGATCTGGTCCGCCAAGATGCTTACACCGCGAGACCGGTCGTTGGCCACCACGTTGCCGCGGTACACGGCCGAGCGGGTTTTCCGACTGACTTCCAGGGTGTCGGCCGCGATCGTGATCGCGGCCCGCTCTTCTGCCGCCCTCCCGATCCCAGGCGCTGCCAGTAACACCGCCAACACCAACATCCCCCAGCGACGTCCCGTCATCGCGAACGACTCCTTCCCGTCGGGATGCGCGCGGGCCCGACCTGGGACGTGATGTTTTTGAAGAGGCGGACACGCTCGAGGTCGGTCTCTGCCTCCATGCCCCGCCCCTGGCTTACCAACGTACCGCGCGTGATCGTGACGGCCTGGTCCGTATGCAGCCGCCGGGAGGTTGCCGTCCACGTCAACGCTTCCGTCCTGAGCTCCATCCCCTGTTCGGACCGCGCCCAGACGGCTCCTTGCAGGTGGACATCCTTCGTTTTCAGATCCAGCGTGGCACGATTTGCGACACACGTGACTTGGCCCTGATTGGAAAAGAACGCGATCTGGATCGGTTGGGTAACGCGGGTCAATACGGTGATGCCGTCGCGCTCGTTGACCTCCACTTGATCGGCCTGAAGCTCCCACAACTTGGCCCCTTCACGGGTCTCGATCATATGGACCTTTTGCAGGGCAATCTGAGGTGGGACGGCCGGCGGTCCTGTGGATTGCGCGGCCAGTAGCGTGCGAGAAATGCCCGACCCGAGGAGCATCGCGATCAGGGTGGCCGACAGCCATACCCAGCGACTCGTCCGTCTCGTTCCCCACATTTGTCGGATGCTATAACACACTGGCACGCAAAATGTAAAGCGAATCTCCGGGACGACCCGCAAGGAGACCCCGCCGACCCGTGTGGCCGCGCCCGCCGCGGCCCAGGTGCCGAGCACTTACGGCGGAAGCCGAGTCCTCAGCCTGAGTGTCGTCGCGCCCTGGTGGGATCTCAGACCGCCGTCACCATATCCTCGATCGCCCGGCCAAGGTATATGGCCGTGGTCCGTTGTGGGAGGAGGAGGATCTCGTGACGCACGCGCCTGCTCCCTGTTCGGCAACGTCGACATCCGGAATATGCGGCGGCGGTCCAGTGGGGGCGCTTCCCTGAACTTCCGCCTACCCTCGCTTTCCGAAGGGATCGAGTGTTGCAGTCTTCCAGGCGGCGAATCCGTCGAGATTCTGCGCCGCGGCCTCCCGGCGGATCCGGCCCAGCTGTCGGAATCCAACCAGCGACGGTCGCGTCCCCGTTCCTCCGGCGGCAGCATTCACGTACACGTTGGCAGCCCGCAACCCGTCGACGGCCCGGAACGCCCTGGAAAGATCGCGCGTGTAGACCACCGCCGTCAGGTCGCGGCGAGCCGAGTTGGCCAATTCCACGGCCTCCTCCAGCCCCGGCACGGAGACGAGCACCATGGTCGGACCGCGAACTTCCTCCTGCGCGATCCGCATCTTGAGCGTCGCGTCGCCGAACAGCGTCGGCGCGTAGAAGAATCCCCGCTTGCAGTCGCCCTCCTTCACGATTTCTCCGCCGGCGAGCAGCTTGGCGCCTTCGCGTTGGCCTACACGGGTGTAACCGTGAACCCGCTTGAGCTGAGTCTCGTTGATGACCGGCCCCATGTCGGTGGTCTCGAGCAGCCCGTCCCCCAGACGCACGGCTTGCAGCCGGCTCACGACTCGCTCGGCGAACTCCTTGGCGATCTTGCGATGGACAAAGATGCGCGCCGCGCGCCGCCATCGCTGGCCCGCCATGGCAAAGCCTCCCCAGACCGTTCCCTCCACGGCCAGTTCGAGGTCGGCATCGTCCAGAATCAGGATCGCGAGTTGTTCTCCCAATTCCAGAGACACCTGCTTTTGCTCCGCCGCGCACGCGATGGCCACTTCCCGGCCGACCTCGGGCGATCCGACGAAGGACACCAGCGCCACGTCCGGGTGCCGAATCAGTGGGGCGCCGGCCTCTTCGCCCTGCCCGTGCACCAAACCGATGACCCCAGGCGACACACCCGCCTCCAGCCAAATTTCGACCAGGCGACCGGCAGTCAGGGGCGCATCCTCCGCCGGCTTGAATACCACCGTGTTGCCCGCCGCGAGCGCCCCCGCCAGCTTCCACACCGACGCAGCCACCGGGAAGGACCAATGTGTAACCAGTGCCACGACTCCTGCGGGAAGTCGCATCGTAACGCCCAGCGGGCCCGACTGCCCAAGGGCAGCAACCCCGTCCTCGGCGTAGACGCCCTCGCCCGCCATGGCGTACAAGAGGGCCGTGGCCTCCGCGATCTCCAGCCGCGCCTCGGCGAGGACCTTGCCTGTCTCCCGCGTCAGCAACGTCGCAAGCTCTTCCCCGCGCTGGTGGAGCGTCTCGGCAACCGCCCACAGGACCTCGCTGCGGCGTCGAGCGGGTACCCGACACCACGTCGACAAATGGCTGCGTGCCGCCTCGACCGCGCGGTCTACGTCTCGATGATCGGACCGAGGGAAACTCCCCAGCATGTCGGTCTTGTTGATCGGGCTGACATCATCGAAGGTGGAACCGCTGGCCGAATCCACCCATTTGCCATCGATCAGATTCCTGAAACGCTCCCCCATGGGATCCTTCCTCCACTCTCGGCCGCCGCGAGACGTCGCATGCGCCCCCGGCGTCCTGCCTCAGATGAACGGGCACCACCCGCAAGACAGTTCTTCTGAGAGCTGTTGCAAGAGGAAAAGCCCACGGTCGGCACCATGGGCGATACGGAAGATTCCAAGGATTCCGACAGGTCGAACGGTAGGGCACTACCACCCGCAGCGCGTAGCCATCAAACGTCAAGCGAGAAAAAATCCCGTTTTCCCCGCCAGAGTATTTCGTCAAGCATTACGTTTTATCATAAGGTTAGTTTCGTAAACACACGAAACGAATGATAAAATTATTTATTTATATTCTGCCCTTGACGAATCGATATGATATAAAATAGTGTATGAGTCCCGCTGGGGGGTGCCGCCCCCAGCGTAATCACTTGACTGTAAGCTTACTTCTTTTTCTTCGGGGCAGCCTTCTTGGCGGCCGGCTTCTTCTTCGTCGCCACAGCAATCACCTCCTTCCCACGGGAAGCGTTGAGTCAAAACGAGCCGGGTCGTCTTACTTCTTCTTCGCGGGCTTCTTCGCGGTCTTCTTCGCGGCGGGCTTCTTGGTGGCCATCAGCTTCACCTCCTTTCTTTCACAGCTCCCCACGACGCTGCTAGAGCAACGTCAACTGAGGATTTCTCGTCCGCGTCCACTCGACCGTACGCTCGATGAACTGCTGGGCGTCCTTGATCGCGCCCTCCACCTCATACCGTGACACCGGTTGACCGACCTCCTCCACGATGACCTGCCACCGCCGGCGCATCCGATCAAAGGCATTCACCAGGGGTCGCGCGTTCTCGCCGAGGATCGCATCGACCAACATCACCACCGTTCGCTGCTGGTCCCGACCCCGCGGGCGCAAACCTTCGGCCGAAATCATACCCTTGGCGGCCCGAAGCATTCCCTGATACGCGATCGCGTACGCCCATTCCCGGTCGATACTGGCATTGGCTCGTGCCGTCGCCACGTCTTTGTGTGCCCGCACGATAAGGGCGCTCACCGTCGAGAAGTTCGGTTTGACATCGTCCACCAACCCCTTCTCGCGCAACTCCTCATACGCCATCGTCGCGCCCGATGAGCAGAACGTTCCGGCCGCCAAACACCTCGGTCAAAAACGGGTCCGCCTCCGCTCGCCGCCGCTGGAATTCCGTCTCGTCAAACACCGTGTAATTGATCTCACGACCCAGTTTCCCCTCCAGTTGCGTGATCGCCTCGTTGAGGTCCGCGAGGTCGACCCGTCCGACGATGAGGACCAAGACCGGTCCCGACCCTTCGCCGGGCGGATGGGAATTCATGGAATACATCCAAGCATGGCGCAGCCCGGTCAACCCACCGAGCGGCCCCGCGATCGCCCATTGCACGCCGACGGTCTTGGCAATGATGGCTTTGAGTTCTGGATAGATCGCGGCAGATTTGTTGGCGCTGTAATACCGAAGGTTGCCGAGTTTCTCGCTGGCGAGCAAGCCGGCCTTGTCCAGGTTGTCCAGCTCGCGCTTGATCCCGGAGATGTCCCGTGAGAGTTCCCGGGAAATCTGGCGGACATAGTACCGACTGTCGGGATTCGAAAAGAGGAGGCGCAGAATCTCGACACGTGTTTTGGAAGAGAATAATTTTTCGAGCATCATTAGTCACCATCCGTTGAGATTTATACATCGAGTGTTCCCTGCGTGTCAACACTTTTTTCTCAGAGTTTTCACAAGAGAAGTAATCGGGCGAGAGCAGGGGAAGCCGGACCTCTTCATTCCCAAGCGCACCAGATACGTCCCCCCCACCACTAGATGGGCTGATGTGAAAGCTAGGCGGAAGAGGTTTCTGGATAACTATCCGAGAAAATGAAGCTCTCTTGAGATCGAACCAGCGAGAGCCGGTTCAACGCGGCAGATGTGTTTACAGGAATGGGACCTCAGGCCGGAGCCGCCTCGGCGCGAGATGTTTCAGAGGCGAATCTCGATCGTCGTTCGCCACATAGGTTATTCACAAGCAGACGGATGAGAGGTCAACAACCGTTGGAGATGTCTCTTCAGATTCTCTTCGGCGCGATCTCCGAGTAGGGCGGGATCGCCTTGCTGCGCGCCCGGTTCATATTGCGGCATGTTCGAGAGAGCAAGAGTCAGATTGCCGTGCGGCCGCGTTTTTTGAACCGCGAGGAGGGTGGGTGGCGGATCAACCTGGCGGGCTTCGTGGGGATGGCGCCCTATTTCCGGCCCGAGTATCTGCCGGTTCGGGCCTCCCCGACCGCCCGCACCAGGCACCGGTAACTACGCCGGCCCTCGGGTGCGATCAGGCCTCTTCCTCGAGCGCGTCGCTGCGCCGGCCCGGCGAGAGCATCAGCGCAAGCACGCCGGCAATTCCTGGTAGCGCCAAGAGGATCCAGACACTGGCCTCGATCCCTAAGGCGTCCGCCAACACGCCCGACAGTCCGACCCCGACCCCGCCCGCCCCGAACGCCAACCCCAGCGTCAGCCCGGACGCCAGTCCCAGATGGTGCGGGAGGAGGTCCTGCGCAAAGACCACTGTCACGGAGAAGGACGCCAGCAAGGTCACACCGGCGCTGGCGAGGAAGAACAGCTGAAGCGGTCCCGAGACGACGAGCGCGATCGCCATCAGGACGGGGAAGGCGAGAAGAGATACGGAAATCACCTGATGCCGTCCGACCCGATCCGACAGGTGCCCGCCGGCCAATCCGCCGAGTGCGCCGAAGAACAGAAAGGCGAACAACAGGCGTCCCGTTTCCTGCAGCGACACGCCCTGTGTATGGAGCAGCAACGGAATGAAGGTGATCAGCCCGGAGTAGCCCCAGGACCTCAACGTAATCAGCACGCACAGGGTTCCGAGCCGGCCCCAGGGGATGCGGTCGTCTCCCGACGGTGCGCGCGGGTCCCGAACCGCGGGTCGGGTGGCGAATTCGTCGCGCCAGAGATACATCACGCCAGCCATGGCCACCCCGGGGACGGCCACCGCCACCGTGCCGGACAGATCGAACCCGGCCACCAGCCAGGCGGCCAAGACCGGACCGATGGCAAAACCCAGGTTCCCGCCCGCCGAGAAGAGAGACATCCCGAGCCCCCGCCTGGTCCCCGAAGCGAGCGCGACGGACATGGATGCGACCGGATGGAACGCCGCCGTGCCCACCCCGGTCAGGACGATCACCAATAGAAGCGCGGGATAGTTCGGGACCAGCCCGACCAGGCACATCAGCACCCCGGTCCAGGCAACGCCAACCGGCATGAACCAGCGGGTGGGCCGGCGATCGGACACCCAGCCGAATAGCGGCTGAATGAGCGACGACGAGATGTTCAGAAGCGCCGCAGCCAATCCGGCCTGAGAGTAGCTGAGCTGGAACCGCGCCACCAGGAGCGGGAGGACCACGGGCAGGATGTTTTGCGAGGCGTCGACGACCGTGTGGGCCAGGACGAGAAGCGCGACGGGAAGCCTACGCACCGTTCACCACCCCGGGGACAAGCGGAAGGTTTTGCGCGCCACCACCGCGACCGACGCCCGCACGCGATTCGCGATCCGGAGCCGTTTGACGTCCAGCGCCATGCACATGCATCGGATGACCAGCATCAGCAGTCCGTCCGCGGTGATCGGATCGCCCAGCACGTCGGGCCGCAGCAGGACCGTCAGTGCAGCTCCCGACGGCATCAACGCCCCTAGAAGCGCCGCAGGGTCACGTCGAAGCGCACGCCGATGCCTTGTGACGCGCGCCGACGATCGTCATCGGCTCCACGCACGAGAGAGAGCGCTCGGTCCGCGGCGTACGCGATTCGACTGCCCGAGGCCCCGCCGATCCCGGCGCCGATGTGGACACCCACCGCATCGACGATGGCCCCGCACACGCCCGCGCCTCCCGCACGGCCCCTCAGCCAACAAAAAAACGACGGGGCCAAGAATGCCCGGGCATCCCCGACCCCGTCAAGGAGAAAGCGCGGATTGGATCTAGCTCAGCACCGGCTCCTTGTTCGGATTGATCTTCTTAAACTTGGCCAGCAGGGCATCCTTGCCCTCTTTCCGAGCGGGATCGGGGACGATGCTATCGGTCGGACAGACACTCGTGCACTGCGGCTCGGCAAAGAAGCCGACACATTCCGTGCACAGGTCGGGGTTGATCATGTAATGATCCGTTCCCTCGGCGATGGCCGTGTTCGGGCACTCCGCCTCGCAGGCACCGCAACTGCTGCACTCATCATTGATCATCAACGCCATGGACCCTCTCCTCCTGCTGCGCGCGTCTGCCGCGCGGGGTTAATGGAAACCGCGAAACGCCGGGGTCACTATAGGCAAGTATCTCCCGGACGGAAAGTGAAAAACGCCGCCGAGGACCGCAACCCCGGAAAGGCGTGTTCTTTCGGACAATCTCGAATGCCGTCGTGATCCTGCCCGCCCCTCGCAGGTCGTCGGTGCGCCCCGCGGCCTGAACCACGCCCCGGGAGCCTGCCCTGCCAGAGCGCCTCCGGAGCCGGACCGTCCCTCGGGCCGATATCCTTATCGCCACGTCCAGGGGTTCAGATAGTACCGACGGACGAAACCGGTCGTGAGGTCCGGACGCATCCCCAACCGGTTTCCGAGCAGATCCACGATCGACACCGCCAGCAGTCCCGGGAGCAACAGGACGGACAAGAGCAGCCTCCCCACCGGGATTTCGCTCCGCGCCAAGCTCTGGAGGACCGGAAGGCCGCACCAGCGGGCCAGGTAGTACCATGCGCCATACAGCATGGTCAGCGGGAGGGATGCACAGAGCGTGAAGACTTCGAAGGCGCGATCCCACCCGGGCGAGAGAGAAAACCGATCGCGCGCCGTACCCGCCCCCCGGTACGTATTGACGACGCCGGGTCGCAGCCCTTCGATTCCCCACTTCACCATCAGATAGGAGATCACGTAGACGGAGATGGCGGCGACGTCCGGGACGGACCGGAAGTGGGTTGGGTGTCCGGGCGGGTACAGCGCCTTGATGGGGAGGGATCGGATCGCCCGTCCCGAGTCCCCCGCCTTGAGCAGGATCTCGGTCTCGGTCACATACCGCTCCCGGTGGAGGGAGAGCGCCTCGAGCGCCGAGAGGGGATACAGGCGGAACCCGCATTGGGTATCTTCGATGAACTGATTGGCGGCCAGGGAGATGAAGAAGCGCGCCACCACCATCGAATTGCGCCGGTGGCGCGGGATGCGGTCCGGAGCCCCCATCCGCGACCCGGTGAGGATCGCGTCGGGGTGGTCGCGGTGAACTCCGAGAAAGGCGGGAATGTCGTCCGGGTCGTGCTGGCCGTCGGCATCGAGCGCGATCACCGCAGACAGTCCGCGTCTCCGGGCCTCGGCGAAGAGGACTCGAAGCGCGTTGCCCTTCCCGCGATTCTCCGACAACACGATCACCTCGGCGCCCGCCTCCTTGGCGACCTGCGCCGTCCCGTCCGTCGAGCCGTCGTCCGCAACGATCACGGTCCGCACATGACGAAAGGCTCCCGTGATGACCTCGGCGATCCGTTCCCGGGCGTTGTAGGCGGCGATGACTGCGGCGACCGAGTTGCTTCGACTCATGCGCCGGCCTCGATGATCCTGGCGGCAACCCGCATCCCGGCGTAGGCGGCGGCCAGGACGCCGCCGCCGGCTTCCGCCCAGTGCCCAGCCAGATGCAAATTGTCGATCCCATGGCGGACCCGGAACGGGTGCGGGGTTTGGTCCCAACCATACGCGGCACCCCCCGCATTCCGGGTGTACCGCTCCAGTGTCGAGGGGGTAGCAGCGTCACGGGAGACCACCCGTTCCGTCAATCCCGGCAGAACCCGCTCGGCCTTGCGGAGCACGTGGTCCAGGCGGGCACTCTTCGCTCGGGTCCAATCACACGGGTAGCCGTTGGGGATGAGTTCGTGGACCACCACGACATCGTGTCCCGGGGGGGCCAGACTGGGGTCCTCCACTGTGGGGATGGTCACGCCGAGCGCATCCGCGTCCGAGAAGGGCATATACCGGTCCAGAAACGCATCCAGATCGAAGTCTCCGAAGGATCCGATGCTCGAGGCGCCGTGCCGCCCGGTATCCTTGCGGACTCCCGCATACGCAACAAAGAACGACGGCGAGAGCGGTCGCTCGCGAGCACCCGCGAGGACGGCTCCGCCCACGGCCCCCCCGATCAGACGTCCGAAGGTTTCCCGGAAGTCGGCGTTCGACACGACGTGCCTGGCGGGAAACTCCGCACCGTCGTCGGCCAGGACGCGGGTACACCGCCCGCCTTCCAGGAGGATCCGCCTGGCGGGGCGCCCAAGCCAGACCTCGCATCCGGCGCGCCGGATGCCCTCCACCAGGAGGTCGGGAAGCCGCTGATGGCCACCCGCCGGCCGGTAGGCGCCGGACCGGAAATAGCTCATCACCAGGGCGATCATCCGGGTCGCAGACACGCGGACCGGGGGTGAGCCGAGAAAGGGGCAGCGATCGGACAGGATGGCGGAGAGCTGGGCGTCTCGGATATCGTGACGCAGCAAGTCCCCGTAGGTCAGGTGGCCGTAGCGCAGCAGCGCCGCGGGAAACGCATCGGCGTGCGCTCTCCCCGTTTTGACCGAGTTCATCATGGCTTCCACCCCGTCATAGATCTCCCCGGCGCGCCGGAAGAACGCCGCGATGCCGTGTCGCTCGGAGGGGAAGCGGCAGGACAATCGGTCGATGTAGGCCGGCAAGCTCGCATCCACCGGGATGGTCACACCGGGAAATCTGCTCACCCGGATGGGGTCCAGACGGATTCGGGTCAAGCGGCCGTCCACCCCCAACGCGCGCAGGAGCCACGTCAGTAAGCCGTCCGGATCGAGGCCGGCAATGCAGTCCACCGCGGTGTCGAAAGTGAAGCCGCCTCGACGAAAGGAGGTCAGGTAGCCACCGGGAGCCGTCGCCTGCTCCAGTACGGCCACCTTGGCGCCCTGCGCCGCCAGCATGCCGGCACAGGCCAGCCCGCCGATTCCGGACCCGACGACCACGGCATCCCACTTCACGGCCGAATGCCCGTCTTCCCGAAGCGCCCCATCAGGGGAGGCAGGAGCAGCAGCGTGGTCGCCAGGCAGAACAGCGTGCCCAGGCACAGGACCGCCCCGATGGACGCGAGGCCCCGATAGTGCGTGGTGATCAGGCTCCCGCAGCTTGCCAGCGTCGTGACGGCGCACAGGATCACACCCCCTCCGACCGATCGCACCGCGTCGGCGCCGCACGCGGAGTTCCCTTCCACGTGCGCTTGCATCAGGTAGATCCCGTAGTCCACGCCGAATCCGAAGATCAGGGCGATGCCTGCCACGTTGAAGAAATTGAACCGCATCCCCAACACCCCCATGCTCCCCACCGTCAGAATCGCCCCGACCGTGACCGGGACCATGACCAGCCACACACGGCGCCAGTTCTGGAAGTGGAACCGGACGATGCACAGGTTCGCAGCAAAGGAGAGCACCACCGCCAGTCCTGCCTCCCACAGGATCGTCGCCCGGATCTGCTCCAAGAAAACGGCCGGGCCGACCAGGCGAAACCCTGCTCCGAGCAGGCGCACGTCCGCTTCGAGTGCCGAGAGTGTGGCCCGGTCCCAGCCCGAACCCGGCGGCGTCAGGTGTGCCGCCAGGGCCCGTCGGTCGTGATGGTAGTAATAGGCGGCACGGGGGTCCTGCGTCCGGGCGAGTTCCGCCAGGCCGACCACCTCGCCGGCGGATAGCGCCCGGACGATTCCCGCCGCGTAGCCATCGAGGGCGGCGTCCGCGACCATACCCTGCCGGCCCATCTCAGTCCGGACGAGCTTGGCCAGTCCAGGTCCGTCGAACCGCCCCGGGAGCCCCTCGGCGGCCAGGCGCGCCAGGGTCTGCCGCTGTCGAGACGGCGGCGGCAACAGCAGCCCCGCCGACGCGAAACCGCCGATCGTGCCCTGGGCGCGCCAGCGTGCGCCCTGCCGGTCCAGCGCATCGAAATCCCGTGCGATCTGCCCATCGTTGGCGCCTCGCACGACGACAAAGAGCGGCTCGCCGCTCCGGCCGAGCACTCGCTGGAGCGTCTCCTCCACCGCCTGTACCGCGCTGTCTCGCAGCCCGAGTGATTCGAGGCTCGCATCGAACCGAACCAGCGTCGCGCCCCAGACGGCGATCGCCACCAGCAGCACGAACCCGATGGTGAGCGCCCCCCCACGCCGAGCGACGAGGCGTGCCGCCCAGCCCGCCCCGAGATCGACCGGCCGGCCCGCCAGGAGCCGCGTCGGCCGGCTCTGAGCAAGCCAGGTGAGGAGCGCAGTCATGAACACGAGAGTCGCCAGCAGACACACGAGCACCCCACACCCCGCCACGACCCCCAATTCGTGCATCCCGCGAAAGCTGGTAACGACCACAGAAAAAAAGGACAACGCCGTGGTGAGCGCCCCGCTGAGAATCGCCTTCCCTGTTCCGGTGAGCGTCGTCTCCAGGGCCTGCGCCGTCCTCCCGTTCGCCCGGAAGGACTCCCGGAACCGCTGGTAGACGTGGATATTGTAGTCCACGAATAACCCGACCAGCATGGCCGCCACGATGCTGGTCACGATATTGAGGGTACCGTACAGCAGGTACGCCAACCACAGGGTCCAGGCGAGCGCCGCGAACAGCGTCGCGACGAAAACCCCGATCACGATGATTGACGGACGGAACGCCGCCCACAGGAGAAAGACCACCAGGACCAGCGACACGCCGAAGGAGAGCAGCATGTCCTGCCAGATCACCGCCACCGCCTCGGCGGCGCGGGCATACCCCCCTGCCAAGCCGACCCGGATCGTCCGCGGATCGCCTTCCGCCGCAATCACCTCCGCCGCGATGCGGCGCACCTCCTCCTCTAAGCTCCGGACGAAGGATAGATCTCGGGTCGAACCGCGGGGCCGCACCATCAACAGCGCCAAACGGTGGGAGCGATCGAGGTAATAGCCCGTGGACAGGTCGAGCGCCCCGGTGGAGACCCGCGTCACGAGGCTGTCCCGCACCAAGGCCCGGATGTCCAGCGGATCTTTCCCGATCGCCTCGGCCTCGAAGGGAAACGCCACGGGAGACAACAATGCCTCCCGGTTCCGCGTGATCTGGGCCTGAATTCCCCCCGGGGTCAGCCGGCGCGAAAGCCGGGCAACCGCGCCGTCGTCCAGGTACACAGGAAAATGCTCGGCGACAAACCGGAAACCGGACCGCAACGCGTTGTAGTCCACCGACGCCACCGCCGCGGAGGCGGACAATCGCTCGCCCAGCGACTCAACCACGGCCAGGAGCGTCTCGGCCGACGTTTCTTGGGTTTCCACCACGATGACCAGCCCATTCAGGACCCCGAAGTCCCGCAGGAAATCCGTGAACGCCACGATCGCGGGGGCCCGGCCCGGCATGACATCCAGCAGTTCGGTCGTGACGGGAATCCGTACGACAACGGCGGCGGCCAGGAGAGCCGCGAGCAGGCAGGCGATGGCGATGCGACGCGGGTTGGCGTCTATGGTTCGGGCCAATCGGCGGAGCCAGGATTCCAGCATCAGTTTGATGGTTTCCGGGCGATCGTGGTCTTGCTCACCCCCGGCAGGAGCACCGCGCCTCGCGTCAGCCTGTGGAGCGTTGCGGCCAGCGCCCCGAAACACGCCGCGGCGGCGCGGGCCCCCGGCCGGGATGGGACGGTCGGCCGTCCCGGGAACGTCCGGATATCATCAAACCCCGCGCGCGCGACCATCTCCCGGAGGACCGTCGGAGAAAAATCGTACAGGTGAAACGGCGGATCGTAGAGCGATCCGCCCGCGCCGAAGGGCGCCAGCAGGCGGACGATGGGCGTGGTGTGCGGGACCCGAAGCAACAGGATTCCCCCGGGTCCAAGCAGGCTCCAGGCTGTGCGGAGCGCCCCCATGGGATCGGGGAGGTGTTCGAGCACATAGAACATGGTGATGGCATCATATTTCCCGCGTTCACCCTGGAGTGCGTCCAGGGTCCCCAGACGGACCGGACGCTCCATCGCCCTGGCGGCCGCCACTGCCGTCGGAGAAGGATCCAACCCCTCGACGTCCCACCCCCGGCGCCGCATCGCGGCGACGAACCCACCGAACCCGCATCCCACATCCAGAAGACGCTGCGGTCCCGGGCCGCGGACCGACGCGCAGAGTAGATCCTCCGCCTCGCGGAAGATCCGATTCATCAAACGATCCCAGACCGTCTCGTTCTGGCCGAACCGGGCATGGTAGTCCACGTACAAGGCCAGCAAGACATCGGGCGTCGGCCGTGGATTCAGATAGACCAGTCCGCAGGTGCGGCATCGCACCATCGCGAATGCCCCGCCCACCACCGGGGCGGCGTCCGCTGTCCCGCACAGATTGCAGGCCACAGTCTCGCTGCCCAGAACGGCGGTCGTACCGCGCCAACTCGACGCGTCGCCAAGCGTGGCGGTAGCGCACCCCTCGCGCGTCTCGCGAACGGTCACGGCCGGCCCCCCGCGTTCGCCCTCACGACCGCCAGCACGATCTCTGCCTCCGCGGCCGGAGTGCCGTTGACCAAGGCCGCGACCTCGAAGCGGTGCAGATCGCTCAGGCCGCCGCGGCGGACGGCTTCAATCCGAAGCTGATCGCCGGGAATCACCGGCGCGCGAAAACGCGCCTCCTTGATCTGCGCCAGAAAGGCGGAGGAGCCTTCCGGCAGGAGCAGTCCGGCGGTCTGCGCCATGGACTCCACCAAGAGCACGCCCGGCATGAGCGGATGTCCGGGGAAATGATCCTGCAGATGCGGATCGTTCGCGGTCACATTCTTCAGCGCGACGACCCGCTCTCCCGGAACGAGTTCCAGGACCCGATCGACGAACCGGAACGAGAGGCCATGAGGAAGAAACGAGGCGGGATCTCCGACCATACGCTCAACCCTTTCCCTGCGACTGAATATGCTCCGCGATCGTCCGGATGGAGGCCAGGACCGTGACGGCCGTCGCCCGATCCTCCACGACGACCCCGAATTCCTTCTCCAGGCCCAAAACCAACTCCAGCGCATCGATCGAGTCGAGCCCAAGACCGGTCGGGCCGAAGAGCGGCGTATCGTCGGTGATCCCCGCGACCGCCGTCGCCAATTTGAGTCGCGTCGAAAGCAATGCCCTGACCCGCTGCACAATCTCATTCATACGCCAGACACTCCGATGGGACAACGCGGTGGAAGGCGACACGCGACCGTATGAGGTGGCCGCACACCTCTTCGCGCGAGGCACTCGGCTCGGCTGCGCCCCCTGCGTGGCGCCGCATGACGGGTGAGAATACCAAGGCCCGAGCAGACCGTCAAAGTTGTTTTGCAGGGGAAATGTTGCTGCGGCGCATCCGTCGCCCGGCGTGTGCAGGTGCGCGCCCGTTCGCGCGGGACGTGTGCGCGATCGGGTCAGATTCCACCGGTCACCGGAAGGACTTGTCCCGTGATGTAGGATGCGGCATCGGAGGCAAGGAATCTGACCACGGCGGCAACCTCCTCCGGGGTCGCCATTCGACCCATCGGAATGCCGGCCATCAACCGCGCACGCTGAGCGGCAGGAATCCTCGCCGTCATCTCGCCGTCCACCAGACCGGGGGCGACGGCATTCACGCGAACCCCGAACCGCCCCATTTCCTGCGCCAGGGCCCGCGTCAAGGCGTTCACGCCCCCCTTGGCGGCGGCGTAGTTGGTTTGCCCCGGTAAACCGATGATCCCGCTCAGCGAGGACACGTTCACGATCGCGCCGCGCCGTTGCGTCATCAGGACGCGCCCGACGACCTTACAGCAGTGGAACACGCCTTTCAAATTGAGATCGAGGACCGTATCCCAATCCTGAGGGTCCATCATGGCAAGGAGGCCGTCCCGGTTGACCCCCGCGTTGTTGACCAGGACGTCGATCCCGCCGCAGCGGGCAGCCAACGCGCCGACCATCGAGCGGACTTGACTCAGATCGGTGACATCCGCCTGCAACGTCATCCCGTCGGCACCCCGACGCCGGACCTCTGCCAGAGCCTCCGCGGCGGCGTCCGCCTCACGCCGGTAATTGATACCGACGAACGCGCCGGGGTCGGCGAAGGCCAACACAACGCTGCGCCCGATCCCGCGGCTTCCGCCGGTGACCAGCACTACCTGCCCCATCTCCCCGCCTGCCTTTCCCTGACGGGCTCCCGTCCCGGGCGACACCCGCCGATCTGCCCTGCAGGAGCGTCCCGAGTGGTGGGCGTCACAACAGGTTCCACAGCGGACCGCGGCATCCCATCCGCCGTAGCGCCGCGAGGAGTGCCGGGTCCGACCGGACGCCCAACCCGGGCACAACCCAGTTCGGGCGGCCCGCGGCATGCGAATCGACCGCGGCCTGCAACGCGTCCGCCCCGATCTCCGGAGAGACGTAGAATCGGGGCGCAAGCAGATCATCGCTCGCGTCGACGACGCCGTCGGACACCGCCATCTCGTGAAGACCGGTGTGCGGATACACCCGGATGCCGAGAAACGCGAGGACCGCTCGCGGCGCGATCTCGTCGAAGAAGGCAAACGTCTCCGCCATCGTGTCCGGGCTCTCCCTGGGTCCCCCGAAGATCAGGTAGTGGGCATCGGGCACGTCGGCCTCTCGGCACGCCCGGGAGGCCGCGCCGATCTGCTCCTGGGGGAACGGCTTGCCGAGGGCTCGCAACACGCGCGGCGATGCCGTATCCGTGCCGAACTCCACACCGCGGCAACCGGCGCGCTTCATCGCCCGGGCCAGATCCGGAGTCATCCCGAGGGGCGTCGCGAAGCAGGTCCACCCCACCCGAAGCTTCCGACGCGCGATCTCGTCACAGATCCCCAGGGCATGGTCCGGGGGCCAGGTGAAGATGTCATCCACAAAAAACACCTCATCGAGGCCGGACTCCTCGACCATCGACGCCAACTCATCCACCACGTCGGCGGGCGGACGCAGCCGGAGGGACTCGCCATGAATGTGAGGATACGTACAGTAGGTGCACTGAAACGGGCAACCGCGTTTGGTTTGCAGGTTCGCCATTCCACCGAGCGTGAGATATCGCGGGTTGTCGAGCAGGTCGCGGGCCGGTCTCCCGTTGCCGGCAAAGGGGGCCGCCACTCTGGAAATACGGCGCGCGTCCCCGCCCCGTCGCAGGAGGTTCGGAAGTTCGGGGACAACCCCGCCCTCGGCCAGATGCCGCGCCAGCAGACAGAAGGTCTCTTCCCCTTCCCCGATCACACCGAACTCGACCCCGAGCAAGGACAGCAGCCGCTCAGGAAAGATGGAGAAGCCGGGGCCCCCGAGGACCATTGGGGCGCGGGACTGCGATCGCAGGGCGGCAACGGCTGCCCGGATCTCCTCGAGATAGGAGACCGAGGCAGGGAAGGTCAGATTATCCACGTTCCGGATCGACACGCCGATCAGCTCCGGAGTGGACCGGTGAAGCGCGCGAGCGATGTCCTCCGCCACATCCTGCGAGAAACAGAGGTCGAGTAACGCCACGTCGTGCCCCTCCGCTCTGGCCGCGCCGGCGACATAGGAGACCCCCAACGGCGCCACGGCATACGGCGCCAACGCGCGATTCACCGAGACGAGAAGAATCCGCATGGGTATCCCTTCACGCGGTGCGGTCAGGCGCCGGTCCCGGTTCAGGGCGGGGCGTGACCCAGCAATCCGGATCCGCGGCGAGATAGTCGCCGGTGGCTTGGAAGGCATTCCCCCGGCATCCGTAGCATTCCCCGGCGAACTCGCACGCCCGGCAGGCAGGATCGATACGCCGATAGATCCCGCGCAGCTCGCGGATGGCTGCACTGCTTCGCAGGATCTCGGCCAACGGTTTCTCGCGGATACTTCCGACGGGCAGATCCACACCGATGCACGGCTGCACGCACCCCTGCGAATTGACCAGGCAGCTATACAGATGGCGCCGGCAGGTGAATCCCGCGATCGGTGGCCGTGGGACCCATCGGGCGCCGAATCGTTCCCGGTCGAGCTCCGCGAGCCGGCGAAAGATGGTATGGAGCTCCTCGGAGGACAGGTGAAGGTCCGGATGCTGCCGCGCCCGCCCCTGGTTGGTCAGCACCTCGACATACGGGGTGATCCCGCGCTCCCGGGCCCAAACCCACAGCGCCTCGATCTCGTCCCGGTTTTGGGGACAGATGATCGACTGGACGCAGAGGGAGCGTCCTTCGGCTGGATATCCCGCTTCCATCAGAAGGCGCAACCCACGCCGGATCAATCGGTGGGCGCCGGGCACCCCGGCGAGATCGTCCTGAACCCCCGGCCGGAAGCTGTTGTGCTTGATCGCGACCGTCACGCCGCATTCGAAAAGCAATCGGCAGATCTCCTCGTCAAGCAGCATCCCGTTCGTGAACACGGCTTGCGAGAGACCGACGGAATGGATATGGCGGACGATCTCCGCAACCTGGGGGAAAAGGAACGGTTCCCCGCCGCCCAAAAGCACGACCTTTCGCGCTCCCAACCCCCGGGCCTGTTCGATGACGGAGAGGATCTCCTCCAGCGACAGCTCCCCCTCCAGGGCCTCCCCGGCAGCGGAGTAGCAGTACACGCAGCGCAGGTTGCACTTCTTGGTGAACTCCAATTCGAGAGAGAGCAGCCCCTCCCGGGCCAAGCATTCGGCGATCTCGGCCGGCGAGAATCCCAGGTCCGATTCCAGTTCGTGGCTCATCGCGACGTGCTCTCGGTCTTTCGCAGGTCGACGAATACCCGTGGTTTCCGCCGCCCGCCCTCGAACAGCAGACGCTCGATCGCCTCGGGAGCGGCGATCACGATGTCCGGCGTCACCCGGGCCTTGGCGTAGAGCGCGTCACCGATCGTCCGGCGAAACCCGGGATCGTCGCGGAGGGCGCCAATGCGAACGAGGAGGGCGTCGGTCTCGCCATCGCCGTTCCGCGCCTCGATCACGAAGTTCTCGACTCCCTCCACCGCCACCAGCGCGTCCTCGATGGTCTTCGGATACAGCGTGGTCCCCTTCACCTTCAACCGGTGCTGCTTCCGGCCCAGGATCGGGCCGATGCGATCGCCCCCTCTCCCGCAGGGGCAGGCGCCGGGCACCACGAAACTGACATCCCCCGTGCGATACCGGATGAGCGGCATCCCCTCCATCTGGAGGGAAGTGATGACCAGTTCTCCGATCTCGCCCTCCGGCACCGTGCGGCCGGCGTCGTCCACGATCTCCACCACCACAAGATCCGGATGCGAATGAAGGCCCTGATGCACCGGGCATTCGTGGAACGCCAGCCCCGCCTCGGTGAGGCCGTAGGTCGAGAACAGCTCCCCTCCCCATGCCCGCTCCAGGGCGCGGCCGAGCGCGTTCGGGCCGAGGCCTCGGTCACGGATGGCGTCGCCGATCAGCATCGCTTTCCGGGGAGCGAACGCGCCGAGATCATCGCCATCGCGGCGCGCCTGGTTCGCCAGGGCGAGCAGCAACGAGGGGACGGCCACAATCCCGTCGGGCCGCAACTGTTTCATGAGGTCAAGATGCCGCCGGACCGGTTGCGCGCCGACACGCATCGCCCTGGCGCCCACGCGGTGTAAACCGAGGTAATATGCCAATCCCGCCACGAAGAGGTTGTCGAGAGTAATGGCGATGTGGTAGCGGTCGCCGGGCTTGGCGCCGAGCCAGGTGAACCCCCGCCGCTCGTTCTCTCCCAGGCGTTCCAGGTCTCGATCCGTCATCGCGACGTAGATGGGCTCCCCGGTCGTCCCGGTCGTGGCCACCAACTCCGTCAGCCTCTCGCACGGTGCCGCCCAAAACTCTGGCGTGCGTTCCTGGATGTCCTCCTTGGACGTGAAAGGAAGCCGCGTCAGATCGGCCCGCGACCTGATCGCCGCCGGGTCCGGTCCACCCCCGGAAAACCGCGCGCGATAAAAGGGAGAGGTGCGCGCGGCCCGCTCGATCGCCTCCCGCAGGAGCGTGTCCTGAATGCGCGCGATATCGGCGGCCGGCAGTTGATAGATGTCCGGATGGAACGTCAACATCCTCCCCCTCGCACGACAGCAGCCGCGGCCCCCACCAGACAGTCCGATCCCACCACCAGCGTCGGCTCCCGCGGTCCGTCCGCTGCCTGTCCGATGGCCTCCGCGACGGCCAGAGGGAACGAGGCGGAATACCACCGCGCGGACGGAGAGCGGCGCATCGGCGCATCGACACCCACCCCGCAGACCGACTCGACCAACACGCGGGGATCGAGCGCCGACGCCACGCGCACCGATCGGACCTGCGACGGCGCCAACGCCGCGTCCTGCAGACATGCCTCGACCGCATCCCGGACGTCGTGCGCGCCGACCGCTTCGGAATACCCGAGGATCTGCCCCGCGACGCTGCCCACGTCGGCCGATCCCGGGGCCCGGAGGAGAAACAGGCACGCAGCGCAGCCCGGCGCCCCACCCTCGAACCCGCCGACGAGGGAGAGCGCGTCGAGGAACTCCCGCTCCACGGACGTCGTACCGCCGGCGAGCATGGCCGACGACCGCCCCTCGCGCAGCGCCTCCATCGCACGCCCGAGGGCATGCGCCCCGGACAGGGTGCCGCCGCACATGGTAACAATCTCTCCGCGCAGATCGAAGGCGATGGAGATACGCGCGGCGACGGTGTTGGGAGTCGTCAGGGGGAAAACGATCGGGCTTGCGCCCAGCGGGCCGTCTTTCACGACCTCCCGGTAGTACTGGGCCTTGATGCCGTCGATCCCCTCCTCCACGCCCAGCGCAACGCCGATCTCCGCGGTCCCCAGCGGCGTGCGCACACCGGCGAGACGCAGCGCGTCGTAGGCGGCGATCAACGTCGCCTCCTCGATGCCGTGCGCCAGGCGGACCTGCGCGCCGTCCCGCGAGACCGCCGACAGGGCCCCCGAGAGCCGACCGGCGAGCCCTCCGTTCACCCCCGCCCCGTCGCCATCGGTTCGGGCGATTCCGATACTGACGAGTCGAACGGGGTGGCTCATGGCGCGGGGGCCCGGATCGCCAGCACGGCGTTCTGCCCGCCGAACCCCGCGGAGAGCGACAGCGCGGCGCGCACCGTCGTCCGTCGCGCCCGGTTCGGCACGAAGTCCAGATCGCACGCCGGGTCGGGTTCCTCGAGATTGATGGTCGGCGGGATGATGCCGTCGCGCATCGCCAGGAGACACGTCACCGCTTCGATCGCCCCGGCGGCTCCGAATGCATGACCGAGGGCTCCCTTGATCGAGCTGATTGCGACCCGGTGCGCGTGGGTCCCCAGGACGGTCTTGAGGGCCATCGTTTCCATCGCATCGTTATAGGGGGTCCCCGTCCCGTGGGCACTCACATAGTCGATCGCGTCCGGGCGGCACCCCCCGTCGCGGAGGGCGGCCGCAGCCGCGGCGGCTAGCCCCCGCCCCCCACGATGGGGCGCAGTCAGATGGACCGCGTCGGCGCGGGAGGCGTAGCCGGCGATCTCACCGAGCACCGACGCCCCACGGCGCGCCGCCGCGTGCGCCGCCTCCAAGACCAAGAACGCCGCGCCCTCTCCGAGCGCCAAGCCCGTCCGATTCCGCGAAAAGGGGCGCACCTTGTCCGTCGTCAGAGCCTTCAAGGCGGCGAAACCGGAAAACGAAAGCTCGCAGACGGCATCCACGCCACCTGCGATCATCAGGTCCGCCCTGCCCGACGCGATCCGGCGGGAGGCCAGCCCGATGGCATCGGTCCCCGACGCACAGGCGGTCGACACGGTCAGCGCGCAACCGGCATACCCCGTCTTCCGCGCCAAGAGGGCGGCCACGGCCCGGAGCGGATACTGTGTCAGCACCGCGACATCACGTCCTCGTTCTCGGTTCTCAGCCCGAATGTACCGCTCGCCCGTCGTCGTTCCACCGAGCACGGTCCCGACCACGATGCCGGCGCGCCGGGGCTCGAACGTGCACCGGGCGGCGGCGGCATGGGTGAGCGCTTGATCGCAAGCCACTTCGGCCATACGCCACGCTGGCGCCTCCGTCGCACCCGAGACTCCCAACCGATCCCGATCGATCTCCGCCGCTACGTGGTACGGATACCGCGAGGTGTCGAAGGAATGCACCTCACACAGTGCCGTATCTCCGGCGCACAACGATGCCCAGAATCGTTCCAGGTCACCCTCGGGATTGAGCGGGGACACCACGCCGAGTCCCGTAACGACCACGGTCTCAGCCATCGCCGCACCGCTTCCTGAGGATCCACAGCGAGGAATCCAGCAGACTCATGTCCCCTGATGCGTTGATGCTCCCCTGAAAGCCGGCGCTCACCAGCAATCGGATCGTGTCGTCAGCCTCAGCAAAACCCTCCCATCCTGCGCACACGCTCTCGGCGAAATCGTGCGCCAGCGCGGAGACGCGAAGCCAAAACGACGGGACGTGTCGGGCGCCTCGATCCGGACAGGACCGTGTCAGGACTCCCAGCCGTCCGCCCGGCGCGAGAAGTCGGCCGAGTTCTCGATACACGGCCCCCCGCAAGGGGCGAGGAATATACGGGTCCCCGCAGGTGAAGAAGACGGCATCGAACGCACAGTCGGGAAACGGGAGGGGGTCCCCAAACCCGTGCCATTGCTCGGGGCCCACCCAGGTGATCGGAACAGCCATGTGGCCCCGCTGCCGGTTGCTGGCCTGCGCGCGCTCCGCCCGCGCTCTCGCCGTGTCCCGAAAGACATCCGTGAAGTCCACGGCGGTGACCCGGATCGCCGGAAACCGGGAGATCGCCGCCTCCATCCCCCAGCCGGGGCCGTGGCACAGATCCAGGAAGCGACAGGAGGGGTGCCGTTCGATTCCCATCAATTCGAGAAGCAGCGAGCGACAGGTCTGGAATTCCGCGCAGCCCAGGAAACTGTCCCAGACCGCCGCGTGCGTCTGGTCAAAGAGTACGGAAGAGCTCCCGCCGCGCAGGTAGGTCGGGACGGATTCCAGACACCGATGGAAAAAGCCGTATTGCGCGTCCGTGGCCGATCGTCCCTCCGCCGGAGGTGACTCCTCGTCGCTCTCCAGGCCGTGGGTCGAACCGTCCGAGCGCCACGCCCACGTTCCATCCGCCTCCCGCAGGCGCCCACACTCGCCAAGCAAGCAGAGGAGGAGCCGGATCATGCGTCGCCGATTCCCGGCACCGAGCGCGTACCCGAGATCGGAATCCAGGGCGCGGCAGAGGTCCGCCTCGGTAAAATGGGACAGCCTGCGCATGCGCTCCAACACGCCGTCGCGCTCGGCCCAGCACAGAATATCTGCCAGAAGACGCTTTGCGACCGCCCCACCGTGGATCTCGCGCAGCGCGCAACGCAGATCGTCCACCCCGGTCACTCCCGTTCCGCTGCCGAAATCACGACGGCCGCCAGCGTACGCTGGATACCCGTGGACACGACCAGGCCCGGCCCTGCCAGCGTTCCGTTCGAGATCAGGGCCGCCGAGATCGCGACCTGGAACAGATTGGAGGCCCCCATCGGGTTGCCCAGGACGGGAAGGAGGTCAAGCCACGTCGGCTGTCCTGCTGCAGTCCCGCGCGCCGCACCCACGCCGCGCATCGCGGCACGACGGTGCCGACCCGTGGGAGGCACGACATGATCCGCCTCCGCGGCAGGATGCCCGGTGGGTCCGAACGCCACGCGGATGGTATCCGCCATCGCGTCCTCGAGCGAGCCCGCCAGGCACCGCCCAAGGTGCCATCCGCCGATGACCGCATGAGGCGTCGCCTTCCGCCTCGCGACCGTACTTTCCAGCTCGAGCACCAACGCCGCGGCCCCGTCACTCAGCGCAGGGGTGTCCCCGCGGTCCCGGCCGTTCCGATGGACGTGGTCCATCTGGGCGTACGCGTGCGCCACCACCCCGTTCCATTCCTCGGTTCCGGCCACCACGCAGCGATCCACGCACCCGTCGTAGAGCAGGGTGGAGGCAAGATCGATGGCTTGCGTCCCGACCGGTTCGTCCCCGATCAGTGTGTGCACCGGGCCGCGGATCTGGAACGCGATGGCTCCGTTTCCTGCCGGTGCATTCGGAACCGATTCGGAAAAATAGAGGGGCGACGCCGAGAGCGCCCCTTCCCGCAAGAGGGTCCGGTGAAACTCCACGGCGTAGGTCACCGCGCCGTGGCTGACCCCGACCACGAGACCCGCTCGCTCGCCCCCGAAGTCGGCGGCACGGAATCCTGCATCGGCAATCGCCAGAGCCATACTGGTCAGGGCGAACTTGGTCGCATCGGCAACCCGGCGGAACGATCGCGCGTTGTCCAGGTGGTGTTCGAGGGCAAACTCGGGAACCCGAAAGGTCGGATCCGTCCGGCGTTCGGGCGAGAGGGTCCGGAGAAACGCCTCTCGCCCGAACGCCCCGGGGCTCACGATGCCGATACCCGAAATCGCGACCCTGTCCATCAGGAGTCCGCCCGCACACTTCGGAACGCCAGGGTGGCGTTGGCTCCGCCGAAGCCGAAGGAATTGGAGAGCGCATACCGCATGCGTGTCGGCCGTTCCGCCTGCCGGACGATCCGTAGGGCGCAGTCGGGATCGGGCGTCTGGTAATTCCCATTCGGCGGAAGCCATGCGTCCCTGAGGGCCAACACGGTGAGAATCGCTTCCGCGGCACCGGCCCCGCCCAGCAGATGGCCAATCATCGCCTTGGTGGAGCTCACCGGAATCGTATAGGCACGCTCCCCCATGGCGGCCACCAGGGCGGCCGTCTCCGACCGGTCGTTGAACGGTGTCCCGGTTCCGTGCGCGTTCACGTAATCCACCTCCGCGGCGCTGATCCCGGCGTCCCGGACGGCGGCCTGGATCGCCAGCGCCGCCATGCAACCCTCGGGTTCCGGGCGCGTCATGTGGAACGCATCGGTCGATTCCCCGTACCCGACGATCTCTCCGAGGATCGGCGCCCCACGCGCCTGGGCGCGGTCCCACGACTCGAGGAGGAGGATCCCGGCCCCTTCGCCGATCGAAAGCCCGTCGCGACTCCGATCGAACGGCCGGCACACGTCGGTCGTCAGCGCCTGGAGCGAGTGGAACCCCGTGAACCCGAAAACGCACAGCGCGTCATACCCTCCGCACAGCGCGACCTGGGCCCGCCCGCCGCGAACCGCGCGGAACGCATGGCCGATGGCGTTGGCGCTTGACGTGCACGCGTTCAAAAAGATGCGCGGCACGCCCGGAAGCGAGAACTCGTCCATGATTTGGAGGACCTGCGCTTGGGCGAGGTGCCCCACCACCAGGGAAGGTCGCGCCAGGGCCGGCCCTTTCCGGAGATACATCCCATGGTATTGCTCCCCCGAGGTCATGCCCCCGAGTGTGGTGCCGAGGACCACCAGGGGCGGCACGGGCACCGTGGCGGTCGCCGGCATGTCCAACCCGCCCAGTGCGCCGGCGAGCGCATGATGCAACAGGTTGGAGGCGCGGTCCATCCGCGTGGCACGGAATCGCCGCCACGGCGCGACCGGAAGATCGGTAAACTCCCCCGCCCGCGTCACGCGATAATCGGACGTGTCAAAGAGAGTGATGGGGCGGATGCCGGGTTCCCCGGCGAGGATCTTTCCCCAGGTCGCGGACGTGCCGATGCCGTAGCACGTCACGATCCCCATCCCCGTGATGGCGACGCGACTAGTCATGCTGCGTCCCATCCGGTTCGGGCTCGTCGCCCCTCGGGGTCAGGTCCGGACGAGGGGCCCAGTAGAACCAGGCCAAGAATCCGCCCGCGATCGCCGAGAGTCCCGCGACGCCGGCCCAGCCGAGCCAGAGCAGCAGGGACATGATCCCGATGAGGCAAACGACGGCGACGCCAACGAAGATCCCGAGTGATGAGGCGTACTGTCGATCCCACAATTAAGTGACCAGCACCTCCCGGATCGGAGCGAACCGGAAATGTGTCAGAAGGCCCGAGAGTTTCCGTGGGGTCGCCGGCAGGTTGAAATCGTGCATGAACCTGCGGCTCCACGGCAGCCCGATCCTCGGCTGTTCGAGGTCGAATTCCCAGGGATGGACATATACCAGTGCGGGTTTCCCGGCCGCGTTCAGGCGACGGATCTGCGACACGATGAAGAAGTAGGGAGTCAACCTCAGAGGCAACCCCCCCGAGAAGGGGATACTTTCGCCGAAACATCGAACTGTTGTCAACGGAAACTCCACGATCTCTCCATTCGGAGTGTCGAAGCGGCAGGGAACACGGGGAAAGGATCGATCCCCCATCCGGGTGAGGGGCACCATGCTGGAATCGTAGAGAATTCCTCGCTTTCTCAGAATCGACAAGGCCCACAGGGTATGCGGACGCATAGACCACTCCGGCGCCCGGTAGCCGACCACGTCGGTGCCCGCGGCCGCCGAGACGGCCGCCTGGGCGCGAACCAGATCCTCGTCGAACTCGGCGGGCGACATCTCGAAGATCCTGCGGTGGACGTGCCCGTGGAGGCCCACCTCGTGCCCTTCTCGGGCGATGGCACGCACCAGGCCCGGCTCCCGCTCGGCGACATACCCCAGCACAAAGAACGTGGCCCGGATGCCGTGCGACTGCAGGAGCGAAAGAAGGCGTTCGGTGCTCCGGACGACGCGGCTTTCCAAAGCCCCCCACTGCCGAGGGCCCTCAACCGATTTCACCCCGCACACGTGGTACCAATCTTCCAGGTCCACCGTCAGGGCATTCAGGTCTCGCACACTCGCCACCGGAACAGGAGGGCCGGCGACAAAGGGCGGGGCCGCGCGCGTCCGTCCGCAGGAGGCGGCAGTCCGGCCCCCGCTTGCTGTCGCGTGCATCACTTCGCGGGCGGCGCTTGGAGACGGCGTTGGGCCATGCGGCCGTATCGGCAGGCGGGATCGGCGGCCACCGCGCGCTCCCAGTATTCACGCGCCGTCTCTGACTTGCCTTGCAATTCCGCCGAGATCACACCGAGCTTGTAAAACGCCTCCGCGCGGAGTGATGGGGGCAGGTCCGGCATGGCCAGCGCCTTGTCGATTTCCCTCCGAGGCGCGGCGCCCGCCCACCGCAGTGTGGCCTCCCGCCCCGGACTGCCGGGGGCCTGGTTCAGCGAGCTCACCTCGCTGTCATAGGCCAGGTCGCCCAGGAGCAGCTGCGCTTCCGGATAATTCGCCTGCAGGCGGAGTGCGTTCCCCGCGGCCCGACTCGCCCAGGTGGGCGAGGCGTTCAGCCAGAAGGCCTTGGCCATCGCGAAATTCCAATCCGCGTTGGTCGCCAGCCTCGGCTTGAGCGGCTGAAGGATGGCATAGGCGTTCATGACCAGGGGTTTGTACCCGGACGCATTGTTGTCCTTGATCTCGCGCGCCTGCTCCAGCAGCGTGAGGGCCTTCCACACCCTGAGTCCGGCGTCGTCCGGCTTCTCGGCGATCAGCCGGTCAAACGCCGCCGCGGCCTCTGCCATCTTCCCCTGTTTGTAGAGCGCGATGGCCGCCTCTTCGCGACGCGCTGCCTCCGCGGGAGCCGTCGCTGCCTGGACCGGCTTCGGCCCGGGTGCCTCCCCACCGGCCGACGCCTCGATCATGGCTTTGATGACCGCTTCGCTCACTCCGTCGGCCTTGAGGCGCAGGAGGCCGTTGGTGGAGAGATCGTACTGTCCCTGCGTCAGCCGGACCTTGCCGACGATCACGTCGTCCCCGAGTCCTGCCTTGACCATCGTGACGACCGCCTCATTGGTGAGGATTTCAGCGGCCACGGTGTGCGAAACGCAGAGCGAAACAACCATACAGAGGAAAAGCGCTCTCGCTGTGCACCGCATGACATTTCCCTCCTCTCTGAGGTCCGACCCACCCCCTTACCGGTGCGCCAGGATCGTACGGCGCATCCCGTAGTTCATGGGGCCGAAAAAGATGAGCTGGTTCCGCGAGCCCAGGAGCCTGGTGAGAATGCTCCGGTATTCAAGGCTGCGCCGCCAGGCCCAGCGATAACCTTTCATCAGGGTTTCGGCATCCATCAGCCGGGGACGGTACACCACGTGGTCCGTGTCGTACAGCGACCAGTCCGTCTCCAGCAGGCGGCCCTCGGCTTTCATCTGGTCGAAAAACGGGGTCCCCGGATACGGGGTCAGGAGCGAGTAGTAGAATCCGTCGAGCCGGGCCGCATCCACGAAACGGACCACCTCGGCAAAAGTCGTGGCGTCGTCGTGATCGAATCCGAAGATGAAATTCCCCGCGAGCCCGATCCCGTAGGAATGGATCTTGCGGATGCGCTCCAGATACTCCTGCGTCCGGTTCACGCCCTTACCGACGTCCCGGATGTTCTTCTGTGAGAGCGTCTCGAAGCCTACGGCCAGCCCCATGCAGCCCGAATCCCGGAGAAGGCCGAGGATTTCCTCGTGGTCGGCTACGTTGGTCGAGGCTTGTCCGACCCATTTCAGGTTGAAGGTAGCGACCATGCGCAAGAGTTCTCGCGAGTACCCTCGGTGGCCCACGATGTTGTCGTCGGTGAAGAAGATGATGTTATGAAACCGGTCGCGCTTCTGGCCTCGGTCCAAACGGCGAACGCCCAGCGCCTCGATCTCGGCTTCGATCTCCGCGACGGGGCGGTGTCGGAGCTTGCCCCCCAGCACGCTGGTCACGGCGCAGAAGGAACACCGGAAGGGGCAGCCCCGGGTCGTCTGCACGAAATGCACGTTGATGTGCTCGAACCGCCGGGAGCGGGGAACCCGCAGCAACTCCCGCCGGGGTGCCGGCAGATTGTCGAGGCAGGGAAACGCGTCGGAGCGGTATCGCTCCTTGAGTCGGCCGGCCATGGCGTCCGTCACGATGGTGGACCAGAGCGTCTCCGCTTCCCCGATACAGACACTGTCCGCGTGCTCGAGCGCCTCGTCCGGCAGCACGGTCGGGTGATACCCGCCCATGACCACAGGAATCCCTCGCCGCCGGTACGTGTCTGCAATGCGATACGCCTTGGGCGCGAGCGGGGTCATGGCGGAAATGCCGACCAGATCGTAACCCTGCCCCTCCGGCAAGGGATGAAACTTTTCATCCACGATCTCCACGGAGGCCTCCGCCGGGGTGTAGGCGGCCAACGTGGGCAGACTGAGATGGGGGAATCTGAAGTAAAAGTCCTGCCCCAGCATGGCCTTGTCCACCGGGGAGACCAGGAGGATGCGAAACGGATGGCGTCCCGAATGATCGCAGGGTGTCACGTCGATCCCTTTCCTGGTGACCTCACGGCCCCACGACTGCCGCGCTCTCCGCTTTGGCCGCGCCCCCGCCGGCCAACTGCGCGCTCGGCGCCGCCCCGAAGAAGCCCAAGGCCAGCCTGCTGATCTCTTCGGGATACTGCAGGTGCAAGTCGTGGATCCCGTTACGGAACGCCACCACTTCGATGGTCGGATGGCGTTCCGAGAACTGCCTCGCGTTCGCCTCGGCCACGGCCCGATACTTCGACGCCTCCCCGTACAGGTAGAGCACGGGGGTTCGGGTGCGTTGCAGGGCCTCCAGGAAGTCGATCCGAGTCGTGATCGCTCGGTAGATTCCCATCCACGACGCCCGCGACACGGTCATGATGTTCGCCGAGAAGACCCCGGTGACATCGCGGCGGGCTTCCGGCGTCAAGTCCGCCCAGGCGTTCCCCATCACCGATCGCGCCGTGATCGTGTCGAAGAGACCGGACTTCATGAACCCCCAGATGATGTCCCCCAGCACGGGCCAATCGATGAGGCGTCCGAGTGCACTGTAGTTCAGCACCTCGGGTGCGATCAGCGCCCCGCCCTCGATGCAGACGACCCGGCTGACCAGTTCCGGATACCGGGCGGCAAGATTCAACGCCACCGCACCTCCGTACGACGCACCGATAACCCTCGTCCCGACCACACCGAGAGTGACGATCGCCTCCCGCATCACATCCGCCTGCTCCTCCAACGTATACCCGAACCCGTCACTCGGTTGGTCCGAATCCCCGACGCCGACGTAGTCGAACGCAAGAACCCGGTGGTGGACGGACAGGGCGGGCAGCATACCGTCCCACGCTCGATAGGTCGTAAAGGCGCCCGGAATCAGCACCACCGGCGGTCCGTAACCCGCCTCCACGTAATGGAGGCGGTAGCCTTTTGCCTCGACGAACCGATCGATCCCGTAGCGGGGCTGCGAGTACACCTGCGGCCCGACGCGCTTGTCCGTCGTACTACATGCCGCGCCGCCTAGGAAAAGCAACACCGCGGCCAACGTCCATGCGCGGCGGACCACTGCCGATCTGCAGGCTCGTCGTTCCCGACGCCTCATCTCAGTTCCACGCCAGTGCGCGCAATTCCCGGTCGCGCGCCAGTGCCACCAGGGACGCGATGCGCCCGAGAGTCGGCAAGGGATCATCCGCCGAGAGGACGTCATCGGGGATGGAGAAGTCGTGTAGCCTGGGCGTCAGGTGGCACCGGTTGGGGTTCGCCAGAAAATGCATCATGTCGCCATGGAGCAGCGAGCGGCTCCTGACCCCGACCTGATATCGCATCACCCGATCCACATCCCCGTCCATGGCTAACCGGTACAGGAGGAACGGAAAATCGACGCCGCAGAGAATCGCGTGGTGGAGCGAGCCCCAGAAACGGGGATTGACCTCCAGCAGTTTCGGTTCGCCGTCCCGCGGATCCACTTTGAACTCCACCATGGCCACCCCGGTCCAGCTCAACGATGCCAGCAGGTGTTCCGCGCGCTGTTGAAGCGCCGGATCCCAGATGCTCTCTCGAAGCGTGCTCGGGCCGCCGGTGATCGGATACTCCCGGAGGCGCCGGTAGGTGAATGACGCCCTCGGTTCCGAGGCGAAGTTCATCAGTACGGCCACACCCAGGGCCTCCCCGCCCGGGGGGAGACATTCCTGCACGATCGGCGCGGCCGATCGGCCATGGACCCGGGCATACGCCGTCGCGAAGTCCGCGGCGCATTCCACCCGTGCGATCCCCCGCCCGCCCGAGGAATGGCGCGGCTTAATGAGGACCGGATAGGGGAACTCGCCCGCCATCGCGGCGGCATCCACCGGCCCCCGTGGAAAGAACGTGGCCGGGCACGCGATCCCGCGCGCCGTTGCGAACGCGGCGAGCGATCCCTTGTCATCGACGCGGCGGGTCGCCTCGGCATCCGCGAAGGGGATCCGCACCAATGGTGCCAGACGCTCCCGATGCGCCGTGACCAGGAGTTGCGTGGAGAGTTCCATGGGCAAGAGCACATCGTAGCCGCCGATCTCGAGCTCCCGCTCCAACACCGCCAGGAACGCATCCGGCCGCCTGGAGACGGAGGGGTGCACAAGCCGGCGCCGGCAGTAGCGCGAGAACATCGCGGGGGTGAGCCGCGTCCTTTCCCCCACACCGACGAAGAAGCCGCGCCGCCCCAGGGAGCGCACCCCCGCCAGCGCCTTGTTCCAGAAGCCGTCCAGGATCAGGATCCGAGAAGCGCGCGCGCATCGCATCACGGTCACGCGGCGGGCGTCGTGTTCGTAAAGCCCGACCCGACCGGGCGAAACTCTCGCGACCGCGCCGCCAGCTTCTGGACCGAGCGACGGAACCCGTAATTCATGGGCAGCCAGAAGTTGGCCCGCGAGGTGGTTCCCCAGAACCGCTGCACGATGGCCGGCACCGTGTGGACCGCCTTCTGCAGCTGGAAATACCCGTCGAACAACTGCTCTGCCGTCATCCCCTGGGGCCGGTACACCACGTTGTTGGTGTTGTAATTGGACCAGTCCAAATCGACAATGCGCCCTTCGTCCGCAAGTTTTCGGTGTAGGCGTGTCCCGGGGTAGGGGGTAAGGATAGACAAGTAGGGGCTCTCCAGCCTCGCCTTTTGCACGAACTCGTAGGTCCGGTCGAACACCCCTTCGTCGTCGCCATCCAGACCGAAGACGAACGCGCCGCTGATGCCGATCCCGTAATCGTGAATTTTCCGGATGGCGTCCAGGTAGTCGTCGGGGCGATTGAATCCCTTACGCACCGCCTTGAGCCGCTCCCGAGACAGCGTCTCGAAACCGATCAGCAGACCCATGCAGCCGCTCTTCCGGCACAGGTCCAGCACCTCGTCGTCTCGAGCAATGCCGGTCGACGCCTGGCCAAGCCACTTGAGCCGATAGGGAATCATCCGGGTCAGCAAGTCGCACGCATGGGCGCGGTCCCCCGCGATGTTGTCGTCCACGAAGAAGACGACGTTCTTCAGCGTGAATCGCCCCGCGAAGGGGCGCAGTCCGCGGATCTCCGCCTCCACCTCCGCCGGCGGGCGCGTGCGGTAACATCCTCCGAAGTAATTCGTCACGGAACAGAAATCGCATCCGTGCGGGCATCCCCGACTGGTCTCCACGCAGTGAAACGGCAGGTACCGCTTCCCGTCGTAGAGGGGCCACGGCGGGCTGCCGAGCCGCGTCAAGGGCGGAAATGCGGTGTGCTGGTAGCGGCGCTGCAGCCGCCCCTCCCGGAAGTCCGCCAGCAGACGCGCCCAGAGCCCTTCCGCTTCGCCGATGACCACGGCATCGCAATGCGCCAGCGCCTCGTCCGGCAACATGCTGACATGGATTCCCCCCATCACCACGGGCACGCCGCGGCCGCGGAACGCATCGGCAATCTCGTACGCGCGGTTGATAGCGGGGGTCATCCCCGTGATTCCGACCAGGTCCGCCGGGCGCGAGAAATCGATCGGCTCCGCCTTCTCGTCGAGGATACTCACCGTCCACTCGGGCGGTGTCGCGCCGGCGACCCGCAGCAGGCCCAGCGTCGGCATCCGGAAATAGAAATCGGCCCCCAGCAGGCTCTTGGATGTCAGTGGTGATATGAGCAGGAGGTTCATGCCGTGCCCCGCCCTGTGACTCCATCCTTCATGAACTTCCGGTAGACCTTGAAATAGACGATCGATCCGGCCTGCCGCAGGAAGGAACTCACCGGGTGCCGATCCCCGAGACACTGCCGGCAATGCGGGTGGATGACGCGATGCCGTCGGAAGCCACCCGCGATCTCCTGCACCGCGGGCAGCGACAGATACTCCACCACTGAGGTTTCCGAGGCGTTCGCCAAGGCCGTTCGTCCGTCGTAATCCGCGCAGCAGATCACGTAGTCCCCGTTCCACAGGACCCCGAACTGCTCGGCCAGCCCCGGGCAGTAGCCGAACCGGGCGGGAACGAAAGGACCTGCGAAGTGCCCCGCCCAGTTCCCCAGGACGCGGACCCGGAAGTCAAGGTGTGCGGTCAGGGGGATGCAGCCTTCCTTCAAGATGCCGGCCTTCCGGATCCGAGCGCGGAGTTCCGGCACCTGGCGCTCGAAGGCCGTACCGCCGAAGATCTCGTCCACCCAACGCGCCATGTGCGCGCGCAACTCCTTCCCGGACTCGGCCACGCGCAGCCGGGCCGCGCCCGGGGCATGGAACCGGCGCAGCGGATTGGACAAAAAGCAGACCGAAAGGTGCATCCCCGACTCGTCCGCCAGAAAGCGGCGCACTGCGCCAACCATCCGCTCCTGGTACTCCGCAAAGGAGAGGCGATGGGACCCACGCAGGCCGAAGGTGGGGCCATCGGGCGTCTGCAGCGAGATAGTCAGGTGGGAGAGGCCGGCGTCCCGGAGGTCCGTCAGCAGGTCCGGGGTCAACAGGCTCCCGTTCGTGGTCAGCCACGCCTCCAGCCCGCTGCCGCGGGCAAGGCGGACCGCGTCGGTCAGCGCGGGATAGAGCAGCGGTTCCCCCATGACGTGGAAGTGCGCCTCCCGGGCGACACGGTCCCGGCCGGCTTGCGCCAGCAGACGCTCGACCAGGGAGAGCGGCATGGCGCCGCGAGGCCGAACCATGCGATCGTCTGGGCAGAACTCGCAGGCGAAGTTGCACCGGTTCGTCAATTCCAGGTGGATTCGGCGCACCGGAAGCTCGATCACCCCGCAGGTGGCGGACGGCCTAACGGTCACTGCCCTTCTCTCCTCCCGGTCTGCTGATGTCCGTCACCCGGACCCCCGGCCCAAGACGGAGGGTAAACGCGTCCTCGGCAACCGGGGGATTGATGACGATATCGGTCAGCGTGATCTCCGTCCGATCGCCCGGCTGGCCGGAGATCACGATCCGGCTGGGCACCGCGTCCTGCGCTTGCCGATAGAGCGCCACCGACGCGACCGCCTTCGCCGCCCATCGGGATCGGGGCGTGAGCACGAGGACCAAGATCCCGTCCTCCCGGTGCATGTCCACCTGGAACCGCTTCTCGAGTTCGGGCACCGCAAGACTCATTCCCGAGGCGAGAAACTCCACGGCCGCGCGGGCGCCGAAATCCGCCCCGAAATCCCTTCGCTCGGCCTCCTGCCTGTCGGGGCGATAGGTCATCAACGAGCGCCCGTCGATCACCATGACGGCCCGATCCGGTTTGTCCACCTCCCACCGAACCCGGTTGGGTTTCTGGAAGAGCAAGGTGCCCTCGCTCACCGCCTCGGCGGTCAGGAGCGGGTGCCGCCTCCTCTGCACAACCGTGGCCCGAAGACTCGTAATCTGTCGCTGCTGCGTCTGGAGGCGCTCGATAACCTCGATTCGCTCCTTGCCCTCAATCGGAGCAGGGGCAGGCGCCGCCGCCGGTCCCCCAGGGGTCCACCAGGACAACCCCAGCGCCGCGATCGCAGCGAAGCGGAGCCTCATCCCGGTCACAGCAAGCCCCGCGTCAGCGCGCCCATCCCACTCCCTCTTCCACTCGCTTTCGAAAGGTCGGCCCCGAATTGTACGAGCAGAACGGATAGATCTTCCCATCGGGAGCGGAATAATGGACCCCGCACCGCGAAACGCGCTCGAGATCGTAATTGTAGGCGTCCATGAAATGCATCCCGAGCACGTAGAAGGTCTTGTACGTGTACCCCCGGTGGGCGTCGCTCCAGGAGTACCGCTTGTCGCCGAATCCGTCCAGTGTCTGGAGGAATCGCAAGAACGTCAGCCCCTCCGGGGCGCGGTCGGAATGGAAGTGCCGGTTGAGCGCCTGGAGCGCCCGGGCCTTCGACAGGACCTTGATGCTCGTCGGGTGCGTCTTTGCCGCCAACGCGTCGAGATCCGTGAGGAGGGAATAGAGGTCCAGGAACCGCGTGATCGGGACCGCCCGCCGGTCCTGATCGACGAACAGCAGGGTCATCAGACCGCAATGCGGGTGGCACGTGTGGTTGACCAGCGCGGTGCCGGTCAGGGCCCCGGCGTACCGGATGAGGGGCACGGCGGCGCTCAGCGGGAACCAGTCCGCGTCCAGCCGCGTGATTCCCGTTTGTTCGCCAAATTCGCGCGCCAGGTCCGAGAGCGTGAAGCGCAGACGCAGCCGGTCCCCTTCCGGCACGCGGCCGGTGAAGGTCATCGGCTGGAAGGCGATGCCGGAGAGCACGTCCAGGTGCTCGAACGCCAGTCGGAACAGGTCGCCGATCTGGTGGTCGTTCACCTCCTTGGCAATGGTGGGAACGAAGATGATCCGAAGGCCGGCTTTCCGTGCCGACGCCAGCACGGCGAGCTTTCGATCGAGGAGTGCCGCGCCGCGGAGCGCGAGGAACACCTCGTCGGTCGTCCCGTCCATTTGGAGGTACACGTACTGCAGGCCCGCGTCCCGGGCCCGGCACGCGAAATCCGGATCCGCCAGCTTCAGCCCGTTGCTGGCCACCTGGAGGTGGGAAAACCCCAGGGCCTTCGCCCCGGCCACGATGTCGAGAAACCGCGGATGCAGCGTCGGTTCCCCGCCGGTAAACTGCACCGCGAACGCCGGCGCCGGGCACTGTCCCCGGAGCCGGCGCAGGGTGTCCATGGCCTGCTCGAACGACAGTTCATAGGCCTGCCCGTTGGCGTCGGCAAAGCACACTTGGCAGGACAGATTGCACCGGGAGGTCAGGTCCACGTTGGCCAGCGAGGTGTGGCTGGTGTGCCAGCCGCAGATGCCGCACCGCTGCGGACACTCCCCGTCCGCATCTCCTTGGGGGTTCGCGAACCCCTGGCCGTCTCCGAAATGCCACGCCTCCATGCGGAGGAACATCTCGGCGTCGGAGAACACGACGTCCTTGAACGGCCCGTGCGTCGGGCACGCCTTCCGCATGACTACGCGCCCATCCTCGGCCAATTCCTCTGCCGGGATCGTCTGGAGGCACTCCGGGCAGAGCGACCGAACCGTCCGCGGAAGCGATCGCGTGATACCGGGAATCCGCCGTCCCGCCAGCGTCGTCAGGTGCATGTCGCCGTCCTTCCGGTTGCGCTCGCCGCCTCACACAGGAATGAAATTATACCACTGATCCGGGTAGCGCCGGATGACGCGCTCCAGCGCACCGCTGACGCGAGCCGCATAGGGCCCCAAGTCGTCCCCCTCGACGACAAAGGGAGGCTCCACAATCCCCAGGTAGGAGGCCCCGTCGCGCACGACAAAGGCAGGCAGGATCGGCGCCCCGGTCGCCCGGCTCAGCACAAAGGGGCCGCGGGGAAGGTGATGCGTCCCGCCCAAGAAGGGCGACTCGATCCCATCCGCTTCCCCCCACCGGTCGACCAGCATAGCCACCATCTCGTTGCGCTTCAGCGCTGCCATCATCTCCAACGAGGCAAACGGCGACCCGTCGAGGACGATCGTGCTGATCGCGTGGCGCCCCCGATATCGCTCCCGAATGGCGTCGATCTGTCGGTGCCCGTCCGGCAGGGTGACCACATGGATCTTGACGCCGGATTGGCCGAAGAACGTCCCCCCCAATTCCCAGTTGCCCACATGCCCCGTAACCAGGATCACGCCCCGCCCGGCGGCAAACGCTCCCTGTAGGTGATCTCCGCCCTCGAGTGCAGGGATCAGCGCCTCGAACCCCTCTCGCCGCGTCCACCGAAAACGGCCGTAATCGACCAGGTATCGCACGTAGTTCCGGAGGATCCGCCGTATCAGGCGTGATCGTTCACGCTCGGATGCCTGGGGGAATGCGCGCGTCAGGTTCGCGCGCACTGCGGCGACCAACCTGCCGTTGGTCAGATACGTGGCCACGCCCAGGCCATCGGCAATCCCGTACAGAACGGGAACGGGCACCGCGCGCGCCGCCGCGAACCCCAGACGATAGAACCAGGGGGCGGCCAGCACATGTCGGAAGGGCTTCGGCCGGTCCGGGGTGTCCACCACGGTCTCCATTGCCACGGTCCTGCGCCTACCTCCCGCCGCTGAGGTCGCGGCCCGACACCGCACCATTTCGCTACGATGCGACCCCGGCGCTGCTCGAAGACCCGGGACACGTCCGGTTCGTTGCCTGGTACTCGCCGAGGTAGGCCTCGGGTTTCATCATCCGCTGGGTGCGCCAGAGCACGCGCAGCAGATACGGTACCATCGTTGGTCGCACCTGCCGCACCCAGTCCAGCCACGTCTTGTCTCCGGACGCGTTGAGGATGGATCGCCGCCAGGTTTCGGCATACAGCTCGAAGAAACGCCGCGCGCCGAGTCGCGGCTCCCAGAGCAGATGGTGCATATCGTAAGCATGCCACGGCTGCCCCGCCAGCCGCGGGGCCAGCCGATCGAAAAATTCGGTGCCCGGCAGCGGCGTCAGGATGGTGAATCCCGCCCGGCGGAGATCGTGGCGCGCCACGAAATCCCACAGCTCCGCGAAATGGGTCTCCGTCCAGTCGGGATCGATCAGGAAGTTCCCGTTGACCCCGTAACCCAGGGACCGGGCGATGCGCACCGCCTCGAGGCTTGCCCCGACCCCTGCGTCTTTGTCCACCTGGGAGAGGCCGGCGTCGCTGGCCGCCTCAAACCCGAAGAAGATGTCAAAATCCTTCGCCAGAGGCCGCCACACCTCGAGGAGTTCCGTCTGGCGCGAGATGAGGTCGGTCCGAGTCTGCACCAGGATCCAGCGCTTCGACACGCCACGTTTACGGAGCGCCTCGGCGAGTTCGCGGCTCCGTGCCGGATGGTGCCAGAAGAGGTCGTCCGCAACGAAGACGGCGTCTCCGGCGGAGGCGAAGTCCTCCGCCACCGCCGCCACGGACCGTTCCCGGTAGGCACGATCATAGAGTTGCCAGACCGAGCAAAAGCTGCACCGATACGGGCAGCCACGTGCCGTCTCGACCAGCCAGATCGGCTTGAAGAGCAGGCAGTGATAGCCATTCCGGTGTTGCTCGACCAGGTCGCGCGCCGGGAGGGGTACAAGATCCAGACCGGTCTGCCGTGGCCGGGGAGGCGTGGCGAGCCACTCGCCGCCCATTCGCAGTCGGAGCCCCGGCAGCATGTCGAGGGGGGCACCGCGCTCGATCGCCTCGACCAGGGCCGGCACGATCTCCTCGCCGTCGTCAAGGCAGATGGCATCAACCTCGTCGCATTCGAGCGGCCGCGGGAATGCCGCCGCCGCATGCCCCCCGACCAGAACGAACGCCTCCGGCGCCGCCCGCCGGACCGCCCGGGCGGTCGCGCGCACTCGGTCGTATTCGAGTGAATGCAGGCAGGAGATGCCGACCAACTGGGGCCGGGTGCGCCGGATCCAGGTGTCCAGGCCCGGACGAAACCGCAGATCCGCGATCCACGGCTCGTGGCCGCAAGCGCGGAGCGCCGCCCCGATGTACTCCAGGCCGAGCGGCTCCACCCGAAAAAACGGCCCCAGGCCGAAGCGCTCGTTACCGGGATCCGGTCGTAGCAGGAGCACTCTCATCGCATGCCCCGTGTTCCCCTTGGATCTGCGACTGCCGCGATGCCTTCGCCCTCCTCACCAATGGTACCCCGCCAGCACGCGTCGCCGCACCAGCCACTCAGCGCCGAACATGACCCCGACCAGGAGATAGGCGATGATCCCGTTGTAGTAGAACCACGCCTGGACCGGCCACCGGGTGGCGGTCCACAAGGCGACCAACGCATTCACCACGAAAAAGGCGCACCACGCCTGCGTCACCTTGCGCGTGTACGCCACCGCCTCCGGCGGAAGGTCGGGAACGCGGATGCGGGCGATGCGCTCGGCGATGGGGGGCGGGTATCTCAGGCTGGAGGCAAAGATCGCCAGCAGGGATGCGTTCACCGCCACGGGATACATCTTGAGCGGCAGCGCGTCGTTGAGTCCGAACGCCAGAACGGCCAGAATCAGACCGCACGCCACCGACCAGGGGCCGATCCGGACGCCGAAGGCACCCGTCCTGCGCGTCAGGACGACCAGCGCAAGGACCAGCGCGAGCGCTTGCGGCGGAAAATACCGGCCCCCAACGTACACCACCACGGGATACAGGACGCTCAATACGATGATCAACCGACTCGGCATATCGCTCCTGCATGGTCCCGTCCGAACACCGACACCCAGATCCTTACGGGATCGCCTTGGGGGCGGATCGTAGCACATCAACGGCGCGGATTACCAACGAACAGTGCGCATTGGATCAGAGTTGTTACAAGGAGGACGTGCGACTACAAACGGGGGGGGAAATGTTCGAAATATGCCCCGCTAACCATCAGATTTGCCCTTGACCCGGTTCAGTGCTACTGGCGCATCGCATCCCCCCGCGCGGTCCCTGGCGATTTGTCATCCGCCGGATTCACGCCCGCTTTCCGCCGGGGACCACCGCCAAAGAGTCGTCCCGGTGCGCAACCCACAGGCCGAGCCCAACGCCGACGATCCCGAGCCAGGACATCGGCGACAGTAGTTCTGCGAGGAACACAGCGCCCAGCACAGCGGCCGTGATGGGGCTGAGCGCCAGGAACACGGTGACCTTGGTCGCGGTCGTGTGATTCAGCGCCCATAGCCAGAGATAGTAGCCGATCCCGCTGCTCGCGCCGATGAACAGGATGGCGAGCCACCCGCCGGGGGTAAAGGCGGGCCACGCGTCGAAGAAGCCTTCCGTGGCGGCGAGCAGTGCCAGGAATCCGACTGAAGACAGCATGGCCAGCGCGCTGACGGCCACTGGCGGGTACTTGCGAAGGTACGGTCGGTAGAGGACGCTACACACGGCGCCGCAGAGGGCGCTCGCCAGCACGGCAAGTTCTCCAACCCACTGGTGGGCCGCGCCACCCGATCCCACCGCCTTGTCGCCGAGCGCGAAAGCCACCCCGACGATGGTAACGAGCACCCCCAGGGTCTTCGCCACGGTGAGTCGCTCTTGTCCGAGGAGTGTTGCCAGCAGCATCGTCAGCAGGGGCACGGTGGCGAATATCAGGGCCGCGCGACCCGACGGAATGTATTGCAGCGCGAAATTCAGCAGGGCGATCAGGATGCCGAACTGGGTGATCCCGAGCAGACCGATGGGAACCAGGTCGCGTCGCTCGAAATGTAAACCGCCAGAGAGCAGGAGCGGCGGGACCAAGCAGCAGCACCCGATGAGGTAGCGCAGAAACGCGAGCGACGCGGGAGCCGTCTGACCGATGACAAACCGCGTGGCCACCATCGCCGTGCCGACCAGTATCCCGGCGGCGGCAGCCGCAGCGACAGGCAGGAGCCCACGCACATCGGGGCGCATTCTCACGCCCGCCCCAACCAGCGCGCCGGGCACTTCCCCATTATGACGCCAAGACACGGCCCCCTCCGCGCCCACCGCTTCCCGGCTCTGCATTCGCTTACAGCGGCAACTCCCAGGTCTCGCCGATCAGATCATGACCGAAGCTATGATGCGGCTCCGAATGGACCAGGCGAAAACCCGCCGCTTGGTAGATGTGCCGGGCCGCCACCAGGACACTGTTGGTCCAGAGCACCATCTTTCGGTACCCCGCTTGTCGCCCGAAGCGGATGCATTCCTCGGCCAGGCGCCGGCCGATGCCCAACCCCCGCGCGTCGGGCTCCACATACATCAGACGCAACTGCGCCACCGTTTCGGATTTCCTGACCAGGAACACCGAGCCGACGATACCCCCCTCCCGCTCCGCGATCCAACACCGCTCCCGTTTGGGGTCGAGATGCCGGATGAACTTCGCCGCGATCTCCGCCACCAGGGCCTCGAAGGTCTCATCCCATCCGTACTCCCGCGCATACAGTACCCCATGACGATGGATGATCCACCCCATATCCCCCGGCTGATGGGGTCGCAGCACATACGCGATCTTCGGTTCGGGTTGGGCACCGAGCACCGTCTGGATCGTGCCCATCGCCTCGATCAAACGGCCTTGCCGCGCGACGGAAAGGCCGGTCAACATGGCGGCCACTTCCGCATGCGAGCGGGCGTTGAGAGGGGCGAAGGCTTTCCGTCCGCGGGCGGTCAGTGACAACAGTGCTTGCCGGCGGTCGGCGGTGGACCGCGTCTTGGTGATCAGGCCGCGCTTCGCGAAACCCCGCAGAATGCGGCTCAGGTAGCCGGCGTCCAACCCCAGCTCTCGAATCAGGTCCGCGGCCGTCGGTTGCTCCCGGTGGGCGAGTTCGTAGAGCACACGCACCTCGGTGAGAGAGAACCGGCTCCCCAGCAGCCCCTCGTGCAAGACGCCGATGTGTTTGGTGTAAAACCGGTTGAAAACCCGCACGGCGTCAACGCGCGGCGTGATCTCGCTGGTTGCCATAGAGCGCTCCCCTTTCCCCGTGTGGCACATACCGATACGTTACCTCCGATAATCAACGATCTTATTGCTCCAGTCAAGTATTGCATCCTGGCCGCGCCCCCCCCGGCGTGAAGCCTGGCGGCGGCACCGCACGGCAACACCCCATCCGCCTGGACGGCATCCACGGACAACGCCCAGATCGGGCTTGCATCCAGGCCGGGAAGTTGGCAATATATTCTGTGTGGAGGTCGTATGTCCGGTGTCACCCGATTCGGCGTGTCGCTTGAAGAACCGCTCCTGCAACAGTTTGACCGGCTGATCCACCGGAAGGGATACAGCAACCGGTCGGAGGCCCTCCGGGACCTGATCCGGGAAAGTCTCGTGCGGGAACAGTGGGATCTCGGGACCGCCGAGACGGTGGGAACGCTGACGTTGGTGTATAACCACGAGGTGCGCGAACTGGCGGATAAGCTCACCGACCTCCAGCACGCGCACTACCGCACTATTGTCTCCACGCTGCACGTGCACCTCGATCCGCACCACTGCCTGGAGGTCCTGGTGTTACGGGGCAAGGCCAACGAATTGAAAGTGATCGCCGATCGTCTCATCGGCACGCGCGGCGTCAAGCACGGCACCTTCTCCGCCACCGCGGAAGGGCATGCGCTCGGGTAAGCTTTTTTTTGTTGCGGCGGTGGCACGAACTGCACCGTGGTGCCATACCGACGCACCGCAGGGAGTCCCAATGCACATCCCGGATGGGTACCTCGGTCCTCCCACCTATCTCGCCACGTACGCCGCTTGCATTCCCCTGTGGGGCCTGGCCGCTCGCAAGGCCCGCACGGCGCTGGCGGCGCGGCGCGCCCCGTTACTGGCCCTTGCGGCGGCATTCTCGTTCTTAGTGATGATGTTCAACATCCCGCTTCCAGGCGCGACCACCGGCCACGCCGTCGGTGGGGTTCTGATCGCGGTTGCCGTGGGGCCCTGGGGCGCCGCGCTGGCCATAAGTATCGCCCTGGTCATCCAGGCCCTCCTGTTCGGCGACGGAGGGATCACCGCGATCGGGGCCAATTGCCTGAACATCGCCTTCGTCATGCCCTTCACGGGCTATGCCGTATACCGGGTGCTGTCCCGGCTCCTCCCCTCCCGCAAAGGGCAGGCGATCTCCGCGGGAATCGGCGGTTGGTTGGGCCTCACGGCGGCCTCCTTCACCACCGCCCTGATGTTCGGCCTCCAGCCCTGGCTCCACACGGCAGGCGATGGCCGGGCCCTGTACGCGCCCTACCCCCTGTCCGTGACGGTCCCCGTCATGGTCCTGGAGCATCTTTTCCTCTTCGGCCTCGTCGAGGCTCTGCTCACCGCCCTGGTCGTGTATCACCTCCACGGCTCTCGGTCGGCCTGGGTCCTCCGACCCGCCGGCGGCGAGGTGTCGCCATGAAGGAGTACCGCCCGTACTGGGTCGCCCTGCTCGTGATGGCCGCGCTCTCCCCAATCGGGCTGTATTTGCCGGAACTTTTGCGCGCCGGCAGCGCCTGGGGCGAATGGGGCCTGGATGAGGTGAGGCAGATGATCGGGTATGCCCCTTCGGGCATGGAGAGGCTGTCAGATCTCTGGAAAGCCCCCATCCCGGATTACGCGCTCCCGGGCCAGGACGAGGCCCCGCTTGCTCATCGCAGCTTGTCGTACGTTCTCTCCGCTTTCGTCGGCGTCGGCCTGTGCGGGGGGGGCGCCTACGTCCTGACGCGCTGGCTGACGAAGGGGACCCGTTGAGGGACCCCAGAACGGTTCCGCCGCGCGAGCGCCAGTTTTTCGAGACGCTGCAGGCCAGAGGACTTCGGCCGCCCCGCACCCGGTACCTCGACCGGACGCTGCGCCGGCTGGCCTCCGTGTTCGCCGAGGCCCACCTCCGCGAGGAGATCGCCCGGCGGCCCGGGATCATGCAGCAAGTGGACCCGCGTGCCCGTCTGCTGGCCACCCTGCTCTTCTTGGTCAGCACGAGCCTCGCGGCCTCTCTCCCCGCGCTGGCCGCACACGCCGTGCTCGCCGCAGCCGCGGTCCTCGCCTCGCGAATCCGCCCACGCGAGATCCTGGGGGCCGGCCTCCTGATCGCTCTCCTCTTTTCGACCCTGATGGCCCTCCCTGCCACCCTCAACCTGACGAGCGGCGGTCAGGTCTTCCTGCCCATCCTGCGCTTCGACACGGACCGGCAGCTGGGCCCGTATGCCATCCCGGCGTCGATCGGCGTCAGCGCCGAGGGCCTCCTCACGGCGACGACGTTCCTCCTCCGCACACTGGCCTCGGTGACCGCCGTCTTGTGCCTGACGCTGTCCACGCGCTGGACCGCCCTGCTCGCTTCCCTGCGGTCGCTCCGCATCCCGGCCGTCTTCCTGTGCACGGCCGGGATGGCCGTCCGCTATCTGCACCTGCTCCTCCGACAGTCAGAGGAGGTCCATCTCGGCAAGAAGAGCCGGACGATCTGTCGGGGGCCGCTCGCCTCGGATCAGATGTGGGTGGGATCGCGCATCGCCGCCGCCTGGGAGAAGAGCCTCCACTTGATGACCGAGGTCACCGATGCGATGACGGCGCGCGGCTTCACGGGCGAGTTCCGCGTTCCCACCGGACGCCCGCTGGCGCTACGGGATTGGGCATGTGTGGCGCTGGTTGCCGCCCTCTGCGGCGGAGCGCACTTCGCCTGATCCCGTTCACGAAGGGGAGATGGCATCCAATGTCTGTGCTTTTGGAAGTGGATTCGGCCTGCTACGCGTATGCACCGGACATCCCGGCGCTGGCGGGCATCTCTTTGACGGTCGACACCGGGGAGCGGGTGGTCCTGCTGGGGGCGAACGGCTGCGGAAAGACCACCCTGCTCAAACTCCTCGCAGGACTCCTCTTCGCCCAGCAGGGGAGCTATCGGGCTTTCGGACGGGAGATCACCGAGTCCCTCCTCTCCCGCGATCCCTTTGGGATGTTCTTCCGAAAGGAGGTCGGCGTCCTGTTCCAGAATGTGGACGCCCAACTCTTCAATCCGACCGTCGAGGACGAGATCGCCTTCGGGCCCCTTCAGTTCAACGATCCGCCGGACGCCGTGCGCCGGAAGATGCAGGAGGGTTTGGACCGGTTCGGTCTGCGTGGACTGGCGGAGCGCCCCCCGTTTGCGCTCTCGGGGGGCGAGAAAAAGAAGGTCGCCTTGGCCGCGATGTTGGCGGTGGATCCGCAGGTCCTCTTGCTCGACGAGCCCACGGCGGGTCTGGACCCCCGGAGCAGCCGGATCCTGGTGGATCTTATCTTGGAGGCGCAGGCGCAGGGGAAAACCGTCGTCACCTCCACCAACGACCTTCACATCGTCCCCGAGATCGCCGGCCGGGTGGTGGTGTTCGGAGAGGACCGGCGCATTCTCGCCTCCGATCCTCCCGAGCGCATCCTACAGAACCGGACAATCCTCCGGGCGGCCAACTTGATCCATCGTCACCGCCACGCGCACGAAGGCCTCTGGCACGAGCACGAGCACGACCACCCCGCCGTGGCACACAGCCACACCCACGAGGCCTCGCCGTCCGAAGGCGCCGCCGGTCCCGTCACATCCGCTTAATCCACTCGTCTTCTTCGTCGTTCTCCGCGTCGTCGATCACGCGCCCGAAGCCCGGCACCTCGTGCTGCAGAAAACGCTGCACTCCGAACTGGAGTGTCCGCTGAGCGCCTGGTCACCCGTGGCAAGCGCCCTTCAGGCGCACCCGGGCGTCCTGCCCATCCACCGCCACCAGCACGATGTCGCCCCCATCCGCCTGCAGTGCCGGGCGGACCTTGGCCAAGGCGGCCTCGACCTGTTGCTGGAACGCCGTCGGGTCGCCCCCGACTCCTTCTTGAACTGGATCCATGCGACCTCTCCTCTGATGAATACAAACAACTCCGTCACGTCCGTTTCGACGCCCGACCGCCCGCCCGCCCGTCACCACTCGGTTTTGACGACCTCGGGTGTGGCGTCACCGACGGCACGCGCTCCTCGCCCGCTGATCCGTGCTGCGGAGGCGGGGGCGACAGGCTCAGTCGTTCCCAGAGCGGTCCGATCTCGCCCCACGCCCGGTCGAGCCGCTTCTGGCGCGCCATGTCCCGCTCGAGCCCAAGAAGCAGCTGGACCACCGCCTCGCGGCCGGCCGCCGATCGGCACGCCTCCCGCGGGGTCTCGTCGGAGAGCGTCGGCGACGCCATCTCCGGCCAACGCTCCAAGAACCCCCGGATGAAGACCGCTCCTGCCGACCCCGCCCCGTGTCGCGCCGCACTTGCCGGAGCAACGGGTGCGGTGGGCGCGGCTTCCGCCGGCTCTCGCCGCACCAGACCGCGCAAGCACAACTCGAGGAATCCGCCCAGTCGTCCCAGATCCTCCTCGGTCTCGGCAGACGCTTGAATCTCGTCCCCTCGAAACCAAACCGTCCCCGCTGTCACGCCTTGCACCGGGTCCAGCCAGAGGTAGCGTGCTCCGTCCTCCCAGTCCGTCACCGGTTCGAGTTCGGGCTGGCGATTCAACGCCGCCCGGATACGCGCTGTCTCGTCCCCGCGGTACCGGATCTGTCCGGCGATGAACGGCGTCCATCGACAGGTGCGGTGGGCGCGCCCACCCAGTTCTCGTCCGCGATCGAGAAAAAAATGGTGATACAGGTGCCCCGCCCTGTCGGCGTAATCCTCCAGCGACACGTGCCGGCCGGCCCGCGACAACCGGTAGGTGGCGCGGAGATAGGCCATCAACTCCCCTTGACTTCCCGGCGGAAGCCTGAGCAGGCCGATCCCGGGCCGCCCGAGTCGCCCGACCGGGAGCAGCCGACCGATACACACGTCGGACCGGATCAACCCATCCGGCACCCCGAGCGGCCCCAGCACCCATTCGGATCCCGCCAACAGATCCTTCACTGCCACCCCCCGAGGACCCGGGGGTTCCGCGATCTCGAAGGCTCGAATTGGTGTGAGCAGCATGGAGAAGAGCAACCGCTCTTCGCGACCGATCAAACCGTCCGCCCCGTCGGCGAACTCCCCCAGCAGCGGACCCGTTCGCTTCGGTGCGACGTAGTCGTGCAGGAACCATTCGGCAAAGCAGGCGTCACTCCCGGCGCTGCGGCCGTGGGGGGTGTCGTCGGGTGCTTCGATATTCCAGAACACGGCCGCGGCGCGCCCCTCAAGCCGGCGCGCGGTGGGCGCGGCGGCGAACGCGGCCAGGCGTGCGACCAGGCGTCGGAATGCCTCTTCCCAGGGCAGACAGCAGTCGGCGAGCGCGCGGAGGCTTCCGCAGGGACACGGGGCATGACGCTGGAGCCGGACGGTTGACAACGTAAGTCATCCTTATACGGGAGCGATCGCGACCGGCGCGGCAACGACGCGCGGCGAACTCATCAAAAACCCGGAGAACCGCTACTTTTCCCGGGGTGCCTCGCTGGGGATTCGGCGCGCGCAGGCCCCGATCGCCTCGGCGACGCCCAGTCCCAGCACACCTCCCAGCACGATGCCGGCAGCCAGGTACGCCGGCAGACCCGGAAGGGTCTTCCACCAGAGGGCCAGCAGCGCACGCAGGAACGCCGGGCCGAACTGCTCACCGACGGGACCGCCCAGTTGATCGATGGCCCACCGCACCGCCAAGAGGACCACGCCGATGCCGCCCGCGCAGCCACCCGCGATCGCCCCAACGCGAAATCCCGTCCAGCGCAACCTCTGGCGGTCCATTTTCGTCCCGCCGAATCGGCGCTGAAACCAGGCCAGACCTACGACGAGACAAATCCCAGCGCCGACCAGAACCCCCAGCGCCATGGCCGTGCGATCCGCCCCCCGGTACCGGCGGAGGAAGACCCCCAGCCCGAGGGCCACCGGAGTCGCCAGGATGCCGACTATCGGCCAGAGTCGCGGGACCCGAACTGCCGTCCCGCCTCGCGTTGTCGCCGTCCGTCCCGCCACGCTGTCCCGCATCGAGCGCTTAGGAGCCGTTACGAAATAGGTTGGCCATTATTTGGATCTTCGTTGACAACAGCCTACCCTAGTCGGCGGAGCGCTCTAGTGTCAACCTCTTTCACGCACAGGACGGGGTTGCCGACAGGCGAACCACTCCCAGCGCGGAAACGCACCGGCACGGACCCGGCGAGCCACACGCCGGCCCGTGTGACGCGACAGGTCATCGCCCGGATCCGCACGCCGGCCTGTCTCGCCCGCGTCAGTGCGGCGGCAAATGCCGGATCCGTTGTCCAGTTCGGCGCGAGAGCCGTGGCATCGCTCCGCTGGATCACGAAGAGAACCACGGCCAGCGCGCCCCGGCCGCGTGCCGAGATCAGGTGCTCGAGGTGAACGCGGCCGCGTGCCGTGGGGGCGTCCGGAAAAAGCGCGAGACCTTCCTCGACCAGGGTCACCGACTTGACCTCGACCAGGCAGCGCGCGTCCCCCCGTGCCAGGAGGAAGTCCGCCCGGTTTCGGCCCATGACCGGTTCCCGGCGCAGAAACCGGTAGCCGCGGCACCCCGGCACCGCGTTCCGCCGCAACCCCGCCTCCACCAGCGCGTTGGGCAGGTGGGCATCGGCGGAGACGTAGCCACACGCCAGGCGTACCAGCGCCAGCGTGAACCGAGTCCGCCGCCCGTCGCCGCGCGCCGGCTCCAGGAGAACACGACGACCGGGTGTCAGCAATTCCCGCAGCCGCCCCGAGTTCCGCACGTGGACCCGCTCGTCCCGCCCCTGCACCCGGACCAGGGCCGCAAAGCGATTCAGCCGTCGGATGAAGTGCCCCGAAACCAGCGGCAGGGCGAAGCGGACGCCGACCACGCCGGGCGGGAGGCCCATCTACCCCGTGATCCCGGTCGAGGTCACGCTCTGGACGGAGTACTTCTGCAGCACAAAGAACAGGATCACGATGGGAATCGTCGCCACCATGGAACCGGCCAGCCGGCGCTCAATACGTGAAAGGTGACCCGAGGAGATTGCAGGTTGGACGAAGAAGGCCCAGGGCAATCGCCAGACCATCATCAACGTCCGGCCCGGACGTGCCGATGCCGGGGTGCGTGTCCAGGATGACCGCTTTCTTTTTCATTCCGGGCTCATGCCCTCCTCGGCTCTCGGCTCTAAGCGCTCCCTACTTCCCATACACCTGCACCCTGTCCGACGGCATCACCAGCCGAACCGCACCGGCAGGCCGGGGGTCGGGGCTGTCGGCCATCACGATCACGTCACCGACCCGGATGTAGTGCCGGTAGTGTGCGCCCAGAAACAGGCTCTCCTCCAGGGCCCCAGTCAACGTGACCATTCCTGGGCGTGCCACGGCAGCGGGGTCTTCGACGTGAATATCCGAGGCCCGGACAATCATGACGGCTTTGCCCCGCGCGGGCCCGGCGTATGCCACCGTCTGTCCCGCGACCACAAGGCGTCCGTCGGCGGCCTCCGCCTCCAACTGGTTGCTTACACCCAGGAACTCCGCGGCGAAGGCCGTCTCGGGCTTGAGGTAGATGTCTTGCGGTGTGCCCGTCTGGACGATCCGCCCCTGATCCATGAGCACCACCGTGTCCGCAAGGGCCAGCGCCTCTTCCTGGTCGTGGGTGACGTAGATGGCCGTGATCCCAATCTGTTTTTGCAGCCGGCGCAGCTCGGCCCGCAAGCGCTGCCGGACCTTGGCGTCCAGATTGGACAGGGGCTCGTCCATTAGGAGCACCTTGGGCTCCACCACGAGCGCGCGCGCCAGCGCGACGCGCTGCTGCTGTCCCCCGCTGAGTGCGGCGGGTTTGCGGGTCTCCACGTCGGACAGGTTCCCGATCTCGACCAACTCCAGCACTTTGAGGACGCGTCGGCGAATCTCCCCCTCGGGGATTTTTTGCAGCCGCAGACCGTAGGCCACATTCCCGAAGATGGTCATGTGGGGCCAGAGGGCGTAGTTCTGGAAGACCATGGCCGTCCCCCGCCGTTGGGGCGGAAGCTGCGTTACTTCGTCGCCACCGAGGAAAACGCGGCCCTCATCCACCTGAATGAAGCCCGCGATGCTTCGCAAAAGCGTGGTCTTCCCGCAGCCGCTCGGGCCCAGGATGGCCGTCATCGCCCCGCTAGCAAAGGTCAGCGAGGCGCCCTTCAGCGCTTCGACCTTTCCGTACGTCTTGCGGACGTTTTCGACTCGGACCTCAACCATGGCACCCCTTTAGAGCCGAGCGGTTAGAGCCGAGAGCTCGAGTCTCGGCTTCGGAATCTCTTCTCGGCTCTCGGCTCTCCACTCTCGGCTCTTCGAATCAGATCCGTCCGAACATCGACAGGTACTCGGATTTCATGTAGCGCTCCAGGAGCACGAGCAGGACGATGCCCGGCACCATCAGCAAGAGCGCGCTGATCGAAGCCACCTGCAGCTCGTACCCGACCGACGTCCGGTACATGTACACCGGCAGCGTGAGGACGAACGGACTTCCCACCAGGAGCGTTCCGGTAAACTCGTCCAGCGAATAGAGAAACACCAGCAGCGTGCTGGCGATGATTCCGGGGGTTGCCAGGGGAAGCGACACGGAATAGAAACTCTTGAAACGGGAGGCGCCCAGGTTGATCGCGGCCTCTTCCAGTGTCTCGGGCACCGATTTGAAGACCGCCGTCATGGTCCAGACCGCAAACACCAGTGCGCCGACCATATGGATCAAGACGACACCCCAGAACTTTCCGCCCTGGTTCACCCGGTAGAGCAACGTGGTGGAGTTCACGAACACCGGGAGTTGTGGAAATGCCTGCGGCAACAGGAAGACCATGAGGATCAGCGGCTTGAAGGGAATCGGGAGGCGCGCCAGAACATAGGCGAGCGGGATCGTGATGACCAGGGTGAGGATCGTGACGACGATGGCGATCAGGAATCCGTCCGTGAGCGCCCGTAGCATATCCCCCTGCAGCACCTTGGCCCAGTAGAAGAACCCCACCTGCTGCGGGAACAGATGTGGCCAGTACCACTTCTCCGCAAAAGACCAGATGACCAGGCTGGAGAGCGGGCCGAAAATGATCACCGCCGCCGCGACCACGCCTGCCATCCGAAGCGTCCGTTGAATCATGTCGAAGCTCTCAGTGGTCAGCCCTCAGCGTTCAACAGTGGCCGCAGAGTCGTGGCTGACCGCTGAATGCTGAACGCTGACAGCTCACTATCCCGTTCACTTCTGCGAGATGGTTCGCAGGTAGTACCCCGCCACCCCCATGGCCATCAGGTACGATACCACCCCCAAGGCGTTGGCGGTCCCGTAGTCTCCCTGATAGTTGATCCGATAGAAGACGTCGATCATCACCATCTGGGGTGGCTCGCCGCTGCCGATCATCAAAGGGACCGAGAACGAGGCCAGCATCGAAGTGAACATGAAGGCTCCTGCCACCGCCAGGGAGGCCTTCGACATCGGCAGCAGGATGTCCTTGATCTGCCGGAAGCCGGAGGCGCCGAAATTACGCGCCGCCTCCAGGAACGTCTCGTCCACGGATCGGTACGCCCCCAGGACCAAGAGCACCGCCAGGGCAAGGTTCTTCCAGATCAGCGAGACGGAAATCCCGATCCACCCGAACGCAATCGAGGGCGGGTCGCTCATGTTGATGGCGCCCACCTGACTCAGGACCGCGTTCAGTGTTCCCCTGGGGGCCAGGAGCACCCGCATGGCGTGGCCGACGACGACGAAGGGGATGAAGAGCGGGATCTTGAATAGAAACTCGACCATCCTGTTGGAGTGAAGGCGGAGATAGCCGCACAGAAACACGGCGATCCCCAGCACCGCGACCAAGCTGATGAAGGCGATCCAGAGCGTGTACAGAACGTCGTACTTGTACAGACGCCAGACCAGATAGTAGTTCCGCAGGCTCCACTGATCTTCGCGTATCAGGCTGAGGTGCGCCGACGACAGAAAAGGCAGAAAGAACAGCCAGATCACGATGGCGAGCGGGGGCAGGGCGATGACCAGGCAAGCAATCCGCGTTGAGAATCGCATAATGAAAGGGCGAGGGGGATAAGGCCCCCTCGCCCGCGTCTCCGTGGGTGCAGGGGTTGTCAGTTCTCCTCGAACGCGGTCAGCAGATCCTTGAAGTATTGCTGCTGCGGGAAGACGAGCCCGTTCTTCTCCAGCGTCTCGGGCGGGATGTCCCCAAAGAGCATCTCCTTCGCCTTCGGCGAGACCACCGAAAGCACGTGCTTGGAGTCAATGCCGGGGAGCCAGCCCTGTCGCTCCACCACGACTTTGGCCTGCTGCTCGGGCGAGGTGATGAACTCCACGTACTTCTTGGCCATCTCGTAATTCGGGGACTTCTTCGTCACCACCAGGTACATCGGCTGTCCGGGCAAGCCAGGGGCGATCAGCTTCATCCTGATCTTGGGATCCATGCGATTCTCGTTCTTCATGTTGATCAGCATATCCACCCAGACCGGCCCCATGGCAATCTCGCCGCGATTCAGCTTGTCGAGCGTGTCGTTGTTTCCGGTGGTCATCGTCACGGGAAGGGTCTTCAGCTCCTTGATGGCCGCCGGCCAGCCGGCCTGGGCGGTCTTATCGTAGGCCCCCGTGGCGTACTGGTCATACTTCCCGGACTTCCAGTAGGTCCAGCCGGTGACGAAGGCCGTCCCGCTCATGCCGCCCTTGACCCCGTTGTATCCGAACTTTCGGGGGTTGGCCTTGATCCACGTCACCAATTCCTCGAAAGTGTTCGGCGGATTCTTGACCATGTCCGGGTTATACGCCAGGACCACCTGGCTCTGGAACATGGGCATGACGAAGCCTTCCACGTTGAAACCCAGGGCGTTCTTCCCATTGGCCGCCGTCATCAGCTTGTAGGTCGCGATCTCGGGGCCGTACTTGGCCAGCAGGTCGTTCTGGATCATGTCCGGCATGATGCTCTGATGAACCACCGCCACGTCGATGTCGTACTTGGCGACGTTGGCGTCCTTCTGGCTCTTGAGTTTCTGGAAGATCACCCGACTGCCCGGATCGCCCGGGCCGCTGCCAACCGCGTTGATTTCGACATTTGGGAATTGTTTGCTGAACGCCGGACCGAAGATGCTCTTTTGCAGTTCGTGCATGTTCGTGTCGCCGGCGGTCACCACGTTCAGAACGATCTTTTCGCCCGCCAACGCCGGCCCCGAGGATCCCCACGCCATCAACGTGAGTCCGAGCCCAAACACTGCGACCCCCAACATCAACCGCCTCATGGGTGCCCTCCTTCCCCCCCCGGGGTTCGTCGGATCCACCGTCCACGACAGCCGTGCGCCCCGCACCGACCGCCGAAGCGTCGAAGTCTGGCATCTCCACGTGACGACGAGGCGACTTCCCGGCGAAATCCCAACGTCACGTGCCAGAACCGGGACCACTCTATCCCTGTGCGCCTACCACTGTCAAGCCCAAGCCCTCGTCGGATTTTCGTCCCGGGTCCCGGCGCTGCGCATCGCTGACTGAAAACTAGGCAGGAATACCGCCACCCGCCGAACCGGCGGGCAGCGGACGATTTCCCCGGCTGACGCCGTTACCCTCTGTAGTTCGTAACTATTTAGAAACACTACCCAACATTCCCCAAGAGCGACACGACACGGTATGGCATAGAAGCTGCCTCCTGATTCATCCATGAGCGGCCCGGTCACCATTTCGACACCAGTCACAACGGCAGCGGCGGCGCGTCCATCCGAACGCGACCAGCTGGACCGACGCGTCCTGGAGCTCACCACACTGTACGAGATCAGCAAGATCCTGGGATCGTCGCTGGAGCTGGAGCAGAACCTCTCCGCCATATTGCGGATTCTCAATGCCTTCATGGGGATGCGGAAGGGGACGATCCTGCTCTACGACGCGCTGCAGGATGAACTGTCCATCCGTGTGGCAGTCGGAATGACGCCGGAAGAGATCATCCGCGGAAGATATCACAAGGGCGAAGGGATCCTGGGCAAGGTCATGCTGCACGGGCTCCCCATGGTCATTCCCGACATCGGCGCCGAGCCCGAGTTTCTGGATCGCACGCGCTCGCGAGGCGACCTTGCCGCCCAGACGGTTGCCTTCATCGCCGTGCCCATCAAGGTCGGGGGGGCGGCTATCGGAGTCCTGACCGTGGACCGCCTTTTTGCGGAGCGCGTCTCGTTCGAGGAAGACGTGCGCGTGCTGAGCATCGTGGCCTCGTTGATCGGGCAAAGCGTCAATCTCCAGCAACACGTCGTCCGCGAGCGCGAGGGGCTGCTGGAGCAGACGCGAAACCTGCAGCAGGCACTGCATGGCCGTTACCGCCTGGAGAGTGTCGTCGGCCAGAGCGAACGGATGCGAGAGATCTACGAGGCAATCCACCAGGTCTCCCAGAGCCGGGCCACGGTTCTCCTGCGCGGCGAGAGCGGGACCGGCAAGGAGCTGCTGGCACGCGCCATCCATCACAACTCGCCTCGCGCGGGGGGGCCTTTCATCAGGATCAATTGCGCCGCCCTCCCCCAGACGCTCCTGGAAAGCGAGCTCTTCGGCCACGAGAAGGGTGCCTTCACCGGGGCCACCGCGACCAAGAAGGGGCGATTCGAGCTCGCCGATAGCGGGACCTTGTTCCTGGACGAGATCGGCGATCTCCCCCTGGACCTCCAAGCCAAGCTCCTGCGCGTTCTCCAGGAGCGTTCCTTCGAGCGCGTGGGCGGAACCCAGACCGTGGCCGTGGACGTCCGGATCGTCGCGGCCACACATCAGGACCTCGAGGCCGCCATCGCCGCCGGAAAGTTTCGAGAGGATCTGTACTATCGCCTGAACGTGGTCCCCGTCGTCCTCCCACCGCTCCGCGAGCGTCGCGAGGATATCCCGCTGCTCACCGAGCACTTTCTCGCCAAATACAACCGGGAGAACAACCGGAAGGTGCGCATCACCGGCCGGGCTCTGCAGGAGATGCTCGACTACGATTGGCCGGGGAACGTGCGGGAGCTGGAAAACTGCATCGAGCGACTTGTCATCATGTCGCGCCGACGCCTCATTCTTCCCGAAGACCTGCTTTTGCCCACGGACCCCGAGAGCGACCATGGCGAACGAGTGAGCGCCACTGCGAAGGCCCGTGCCAAGAACGCTGCCTCGCCCTTGGCGCCTCCCCTTTCTAGCCTGCGTGAAACGGAACGACATCAGATCCTCCAGGCGCTCACCGAAGCCGAAGGCGTCCAGGTCAAGGCCGCTGCCGTCCTTGGCATCACCCCGCGCCAGCTTGCCTACCGGCTTCGCAGACACCAGATCGTCAGATCGTTCCAGCCCGTCAAATAGTTCGCCGCCTCCAGGCAGGGCGTGCCGTCGGGACCATCGACGGAGTCGGATGCCTACTCCCATTACCAGGTGCCGATCCGGCCTGGCCCCACACTTCGCCGGCGTGTCACACCCTACATTCTTGTCGTATCAGACCAAATCCGTATGGGACGACACAGGCCAGAATCAACCGCGTCCTTGTCACGCCTACGCCAGAAAGGTGCGCTCCGGCGGGAAGTTGCCGAGGATCGCCCACCTGCCTTTCGGCCACGGCACGCCTCTTGCCTTCCTTTGCCTGCGAGCGATCACAGCGCGGCGTTCGCGCAAGGAGCAGCCATGAAGAAACTTGACCTCATTATCAGACCCCACAAGCTCGATGAAGTTCGGGACGCGCTCACGGACATCGGCGTCCAGGGGATGACGGTGACGGAAGTGAAAGGCTTTGGTCGGCAGAAGGGCAAGACAGAGACGTATCGGGGAAGCGAGTACACGGTCACGTTCCTTCCGAAGGTCCGTCTGGAAATCCTGGTCTCGGACGTGAAACTTGAGGAAGTGATGAAGGTGGCAAGCGACGCCGCTCGTACGGGAAAGATCGGAGATGGGAAGATCATGGTGACCGACATAGTGAATGCCATGCGCATCCGCACCGGCGAGACTGGCGATGCCGCGATCTAGAGCACGATAAATCACGCGAGAAAGGAGACACCGCAATGGCGCACTGGAGGAACATGTGGGGGACGGTGTTGGTCCTCGGTTTGGCGGCTGGTCTGCTTCTGGGTGGGATCGGCACCCCTTGGGCGGCGGAAGAGCCTGCCAAGGACGCAGCGATATCGACACCTGCCGCTGGGGCAGGCGCAGGGGCGGCGGTGGCATTTACCAAGGAGATGGCGGACGGTATCAAGGACATGAAGATCGCCATGGACACGATCTGGGTCCTGGTGACTGCGTTCCTGGTCTTCTTTATGAACTTGGGGTTCGCCATGGTCGAGTCCGGGTTGTGCCGGGCCAAGAATGCGGTGAACATCTTGTCGAAGAACTTCATTGTCTTCGCCGTGTCCTCCCTGGCCTTCCTCTTTATCGGCTGGGGCTTGATGTTCGGAGACGGGAACGCCTTTTTCGGCACGCAAGGACTCTGGTTCGTGAGCGGGGTCGATAACAGCCCGGCCATGGGGGACGCGTATAAAGGGGTGTACGGCTCTATCAACTGGACCGGGGTGCCCCTCTGGGCGAAGTTCTTCTTCCAGCTCGTGTTCGCCGGTACGGCGGCCACCATCGTCTCGGGCGCCGTCGCCGAGCGCATCCAGTTCCGAGCATTCATCGTCTTCTCTTTCGTCATGGTCGCCCTGATCTATCCCGTGGTGGGTCACTGGATATGGGGTGGCGGTTGGCTGGCGAAACTAGGCATGTTTGACTTTGCGGGCTCCGCCGTCGTGCACTCGGTCGGCGGATGGGCGGCCCTCGCCGGGATTCTCGTGCTCGGCCCGCGGATGGGGAAGTACGGCAAAGATGGCCGCGTGACTCCTATTCCGGGCCACAACATGACGGCGGCCACCATCGGCACCTTTGTCCTGTGGTTCGGCTGGTTTGGGTTCAACCCCGGCAGCACCATGGCCGCCGATTGGAACGCCATCGCGCGGATTGCCACCACCACCAACACCGCGGCGGCGGCGGCGGCCTTCAGCGCGACGCTGGCGGCTTGGTGGATCCTGGGGAAGCCGGACCTGTCCATGACTCTCAATGGGTGCCTGGCGGGCCTGGTGGCCATCACGGCGTCCTGCGCCTTCGTGAGTGTGGGCAGCTCGCTGATCATCGGCCTCATCGCCGGCGTCCTCGTCGTGTTCGCGGTGTTGTTCTTCGACAAGGTGAAGATTGACGATCCGGTCGGTGCGACCTCTGTCCATTTGGTCTGCGGCGTTTTCGGCACGATTGCGGTAGGACTATTCGCCCAGGACCTCGTACCGAACACGACCGGAAACGGCCTGTTCTTCGGAGGCGGGACCAAGCTTCTCGTGGCGCAGCTCATCGGTGTGATTGGAAGCGGCGTCTTCACCTTCCTGATCTCGCTGGCTGCTTGGGGGATCCTGAAAGTGTTCCTGGGCATCCGCGTCAGCCCCGAGGAGGAATATGAAGGCCTTGATGTCGGAGAACACGGCATCACCGCCTATCCCGACTTCCAGGTGGCGTCCGCGATCCGGTCGCCCGGGGGTACCCCGAATCCCCAGCGCTCAGACGCGATCGGCGAGCCCGCGTTCGTCAGGGCCAAGGCACCAATGGCGTAAGCGGTCTCACGTCGTGTCGGGAGGGAGGGCCTCGTCCCCGACCGTGGGGTCCGGCCCTCCCTGCGACTCCCCGCAACGGAGATATCCCGAGAGAGGGATACCGGCAATGACACTCTCAATTCTGCTGGTGGACCCGGATACCGACCGACGAACGCGGATCACCCGAAGCCTGGGGGGGATGGACTGCCGGATCGCCGGTCTTGCTGCCGGGCCCGATGACGCCGTGCGCATCGCCGCCGACACGGCGCCTGATGTGGCCCTGGTTGCGGCAACCCTCGGCAATGGATCGGGCGAGCGCCTGACCGATCGACTCTCCGGCGAACACGGGGTGCCCGTCGTCCTGGTAGCAGCCGGTGGCCTGGAACCAGTCCCGCTCGGCCTGGCCGCTCAGGCCGGCGTCATGGGGGTTCTGGTAGAGCCGATTGGCGCAACCACGCTTCGCAGCACGCTCGAGGTTGCGGTGTGTCGATTCCGGGAGTTGAGGGCTCTCCGACAGGAATTGGACGTTCTGCGGCAGAGCGTCGAGGCACGAAAGGTGATCGAGCGGGCGAAGGGCCTCCTGATGGAGGGGGGGCGACTTTCCGAGCGCGAGGCCTACGCCCGTATCCGCCGAAAGAGCATGGACACGCAGCGCCCCATGACCGAGATCGCGCGGGCCATCATCCTGTCCGCCGAGGTGAGCATGGCGCCCCACTGACCGGACGGGCGCGCACGATTACCCTTCCGGTCGCAGCAGACTCCGACGACCGCCGTTGGTCGTCACCGAGGCAACGACGCCTGCGGATTCGCAACCCGCAGGCGTCTCGTTTTTCCACGCGCTTCAGGCAGAGGGAGCAGACATGACATTCACGTGGTCGCGCTACACCGTTATACTCCTCGCGGCACTCCTCGCACTGACGGGCGCTCCTGCGTGGGCGGCAGACGAGCCCCCGCCGCCGAACACCGGGGCCCTCTCCTTCACCGGGGTGTTCAACATCCCGACCTCGTATTACTTCCGCGGTATCGCGCAGAGCAATGCTGGGTTCCAGTTCCAGCCATATCTCGAACTCAAGGTCAACCTCTACGAGGGCAGCGAGAAGGACGTGCTCACGGGAGGATACGTGAAGGCGGCTAGCTTCTCTCATTTCCAATCCGTGGCGGCGCCCATCGGCACCAACTACTACGAGCAGGACCTGTACCTGACCGGCGGTCTGGTCTTCTTCAAACGATTGACACTGGAAGGCGGTTGGAACCTCTACGCCTATCCCGGCATCGGCTCGGCCGCGCAGGTGCAGGAGGTCTTCGGGAAGGTGGGCTTCGACGACAGCGGCGTCTGGTCGTTCAAGTTGCCTGGCGACCAGGATTTCGCCCTGACTCCCTATATGCTCGTCGCCGGCGAGACTTCCGGGGGTGCGGATGGGGCCAGCCCATACGGTGGCAACCGCGGGATCTACCTCGAGTTCGGAATCGACCCGGGGTACGCAGTCGACTTCAGCAAGAATTGGTCGGCCCGATTCCATCTCCCCTTCGTCTTGGGGCTCAGCCTCGATAATTACTACGAGGTGGCCACGGCAACGGGAGTGACGGACAAAACCTTCGGCTTCGCCGATCTCGGGTTCGTAGTGGACGTTCCATTGAGGTTCGTTCCCGCACGGTACGGGAAGTGGACGTTCTCCGGCGGCCCGCACCTGCTCTGGTTGGGGAGCAACAACAAGCTGCTGGCCGGTCCGCCGAACGCCAATGCTCTCAATGGGCTAAATGTCACCGGCGGAAAGGGCTTCGAGGTCTGGGCTGTGGCCGGCGTCAAGGTCGAGTACTAGGCTCCGTCGTCCGTCACCCCGTCAGCGCCCTTCCCCGGCAGGGGCACGGCGAGGTCCCTGATCCGCTTTCGCAGCGTATTGCGGTTGATTCCCAGAATCTCGGCCGCTTTCACCTGGTTCCCGCCCGTGCGGCGCAGCATCAACGCCAGGAGTGGCCGCTCTACGCAGGCCAGAAAATGGGCATGGAGCCGTCCGTCCGCGGTGTCTTTGAGCCGGGACATCTCGCCGCGCATCCACTCCACCGGAAAATCCACGGGACCGGCCGCCACCGCCTCGGCGGTCGCCCCCTTTCGGATCGCGTCGGGCAACTGATCTGGCAGGATGAGCGCCGTGGGAGTCAGCGCCGCCGCGCGCTTTACCACGTTCTCCAGTTCGCGGACATTGCCGGGCCACGCATAGAGCAACAGCAATTCCAGCGCCTCCGCCGCACACAGCTTGGGCGGCGCCTGCTGTTCGCGCCCGAATGCCGCCAGAAAGTGGTGCACCAAGGCGGGAATGTCTTCCCGCCGGTCGCGCAGGGGCGGCAGGTGAATCGACATCACGTTGAGCCGGTAGAAGAGGTCCTCGCGAAAGGCGCGCACGGCCACGGCCGCTTCCAGGTCCTGGTTGGTTGCCGCCACGATCCGGACGTCCACGGGGATGGACCCCTCCCCTCCCAGGCGCTCGATCCGCCGCTCCTGCAGGACCCGCAGCAGCTTGGTCTGGAGGCTGAGGTCCATATCGCCCACCTCATCCAGAAATACCGTCCCGCCGTCCGCCTGTTCGAACCGGCCGCGCCGAGCCGCCACGGCGCCTGTGAAGGCGCCCTTTTCGTGACCGAAGAGCTCGCTCTCCAGGAGCTCCCGTGGGATGGCGGCACAGTTGACCGGTACGAAGGGCCGGCCCTTTCGCCGGCTGTTCTCGTGCACGGCCCGGGCGATCAACTCCTTCCCCGTGCCGCTCTCCCCGCGGAGCAGGACGGTCAGATCGGTCCCCGCCACCCTGCCCACGGCCTTGAAGATGTGCTGCATGGCCGGGCTTCCCCCGACGATGCCGCCGAGGTCGAACCGTTCCTCGGCCTTCTGGCGAAGCTCGGATACCTCGCGCGCCAGCGCTTGCGCCTCCAGGGCCTTCTCCACCACCAGGAGCACCTCGTCCACGTCGAACGGCTTCCCGATGTAGTCGTAGGCCCCTTGCTTCATGGCTTCGACCGCGACCTGCAGCGTCCCGTAGGCGGTCATCATGATAACCGGAAGGTCCGGCCGGCGCTTTCGTAGATCGCGCAACACTGCCAAGCCGTCCCGCCCGGGGAGTCGAACATCCAGCAGCACGAGATCGACGGCCGGGCTCTCCGCCGCCACGGTTCCGCTCGGCCCGTCGGCGGCCAGATCGACGGCGTACCCCGCGCGCTCCAGGGCCTTGGTGAGCGCCCAGCGAACGCTTTCCTCATCGTCCACGACCAGAACGCGCTTTCCCGTCATGTGCAAGCCCCCTCGTCGTCCCCCGCCAGCGGCAAGAGAACGCGGAACGTCGTCCCGTCCCCCACACGGCTCTGCACCTCGACCGTGCCCCCGTGTTCTTCCACAATCCGAACCGAGATCGGGAGACCGAGACCGGTCCCCGTGTCCTTGGTGGTGAAGAAGGGATTGAAGAGCTGCCGCTCGACCTCCGCCGGAATCCCCGGCCCGCGATCGGAGATCTCCGCTACCGCGGCCGACCGCCCGCCGCATTGGGGTGCCACCCGCTCGAACCGGGTCCGGACCGCCAATTCTCCTCCGCCGGCCGCCATCGCCTCGACGCCGTTACGAACCAGATTCAGAAAAACCTGCAGCAACCGGTCCGGATCACCGGCCACGGCGGGCACCTCGGGGTCATACCGCCGGAGAACCGTCACGCGACCGCCCTGAAGCGCCGGCTCCTCCAGCCGCAAGGCCTCCTCCAGGATCTGGTTCACGTTGCAGGACCGGCGCTGCAACGGACGTTGGCCGGCAAAGACGAGCAAATCCTCCACGATCCGGTTGAGTCGATCCACCTGACGGATGATGATCCCGGTGAATTCCCGCAGGGACGGCGCGAAACTCGGCTCACCCTCCAGGAGTTGCGCCGCCGCCCGGATGCCCACCAGCGGGTTCCGCACCTCGTGCGCCACCCCGGCGGCCAGCACGCCCAGCGCCGCGAGACGCTCAGACCGCCGGAGCTGCTCCTCCATGTCGCGGACCCGGGACAGGTCGCGGAGGACCAGCACCACCCCGCGCTGCTCGCCGGTCGGATCGCTCATCAGCGAGGCCACCGTGCTGAGTGTGAGCGGGCTCCCGTCTGCCCGCACCACGTGGGCATCGAAGTCGGTGTGGCTGCGCCCCTTGGCGACCGTCTTGGCCGCCAGCGCGGACAGAAGCGCCGGAGGGGCGAACACCTCGCCGATTGATCGGCCCGCGATCTGCGAACGCGAGAATCCCGTCAATTCTTCGGCGGCCTGGTTCACCGAGACGATGCAACTGTCCCGATCGAGAATGATCACCCCATCCTGCAGGCTGGAGAGCAGGTCCTCGTGGTACGCCCGTAACGCCTCGAGCGCCGCCGCCAATTCCGCCTTGGTGTGACCCCGGCGTTCGCCACCGCGCGCGGACACGTTTGCTCTCCGCCCGGCCTCGCGCACCGCCACCCCGCGCCCGACCGACCCACGGTCTTGATCTTCGACCCGCCGACCCGTATCATCCGGCAGAGGAACCGTGCGTCCATCAGGAGGTCTTACGGCCATGACGGCATCCAGAATAGAGGCGCTGCTCGCGCTGGTCGCGCAGGATCCGAGCGACGGAACGAGTCATTATATGCTCGGCTATGAATACTTCAAGGCGCAAAAGTACCCGGAGGCGGTGCACACCCTCCGCCGGTATCTCCAGCTTGCCCAGGACGAAGGCGCGGTCTACCGACTCTTGGCGCAGTCCCTGGAGCGGATCGGAGACGTCGCGGGGGCCCGTGCGGCGTATCAGGACGGCCTCACCGCTGCCACTCGCCATCGGCACCAGCCGATGATCGACGAATACACGCAGGCCCTCCGCGACCTGGTGTGACACCCGACGCCGCGCCGACCACACGGCGCGACGTTACCCGGAAGCGCTCGGCGTCATCACGAAGCGCGGGCCAAGGTTCGAGGGGGATTCAACGGAGGCGTGGCTCGCGCTGCCGGCCCGCGCCCCTGACCTCGCTCGTCGGCTCCAGTCCTTGCGGGGTGGCCACAGATCCAGAGCGACCCCTGATGGGACGCGGCGCGATGTCCGCAATCGGGATTCGATCTTCGCCGGCGGCGCGGACTCTGGTCGCCATCTCGGCCAGCGGAAGACAGCGCACCCCCTGCACCCCCCAGCGCTCGAGCAACGCCTCCGCGACGGACAGGAAACGCCCCCCTTCCATCTCGGCGTGCAGCGTGAGAACCGGCCAGGGGTCCTGCCGCAGTCGTTGGTTCACCAGGCCGACAAACCCATCGCCGTCCATGCCATCCAGACCCAGCACCTCGTCCAGCGTGGGCAGTGTCGTCGGAATCTGGAGCGTCCGGAGCGTTAATCCGTGCAGAGACGGGAAGAACGGCTGCCTCCCCCGCGTGTCACTGGCGTAGGCAAAGCTCGACTCGTCGAGCACGCGGAGGCTGGTGGGACTGCACTGCCAGCCGGGGGCGCCGAAGCCATCCGGTCGGCGCCCGACCACGCGTTCGTACACCGCCACGGCCTGAGCCATCTCGCGGCGGACCTCCGCCTCGGTCATGCGAAACAGACCGTCTTGCCAGCGCCGGTGGTCGTAGCCGTGCACCGCCACCTCGTGTCCGGCCGCCGGGATGGCGCGAACGATCTCGGCCAGGTCGGCGGCACGCCGGGCCGGCAGAAGCGTCCCGGAGAGGATCGTGCGCCATCCGTAGGTGCGAACGGCCCGCGTCCGACGCATCTTGGAGGCAAAACCCGGGCGGAGGAGTTGGAGGAGCGCGCGCCCGCTCCGATCTGGCCCGAGCGCCACGAAGAAGCTCGCGCGCGCGTCGAATCGCGCCAGCAGGGACAGCAGGGCCGGCACGCCGGTCCGCAATCCCTCGAACGTGCACACGTCAATGCGCAAGCCCAGGATCACGCCTCGACCTCGGTCATGCGCCGCGCGGATCGGCGCGCTCGCCTGTTGACCCGGAAGTCGTCGCAGGGGCGTGGTCGTAGACCTCCTGGATCACGTAACGCGGCCGGCGGCGGACCTCCAGGTAGATGCGACCGATGTATTCCCCGATGAGCCCGAGCGCCAGGATCTGCACGCCGACAAAAACGAACAGGATGGCGAACAGCGTGAACACGCCTTCGACTTCCGGACCGACCCAGAGCCGGCGGACGAGGAGAAATCCGCCGAAACCCAGCCCCAGCAGCGCGATCCCGATCCCGGCCAGACTGACGACCTGGATGGGGATCAGCGAGAACCCCGTCATCAGATCGAACGCCAAACGGATGAGGCGGAAGGCATGGTAGCGCGAGCCCCCGTCGGTCCGACCCGCGTGCTCGACGGCGATCTCGACCGGCGAGCGCGCGAAGCTGTTGGCCAGGGCGGGCACGAAGCTGGAGATCTCGCGACACCCACGCAGCACGTCCACCACCTCGCGGCGATAGGCGCGAAGCATGCACCCATAGTCCCGCATGCGGACCCCGACCATGTACGAGGTGAGCCGATTCATGCCGCGGGAAAGGAGGCGGCGAAGCAGCGGATCCTGCCGGTCGCGGCGCCAGCCTCCCACCACATCGTGTCCGGCCTCGACTTCCGCAACCAACCGGGGAATCTCTTCGGGCGGATTCTGGAGATCCGCGTCCAGCGTGACGATCACCGCACCCCGCGCGTACTCCAACCCGGCAAACACCGCGGCGTGCTGGCCATAGTTGCGATTCAACGCGATGACCCGGACAACCGGGTGCAGTTCATGCAGTCGGCGGAGGATCCCGAGTGACGCATCCTGACTGCCGTCGTTCACGAAGAGCACTTCGTAGGGCCTGCCGATCCCTTCCAGGACGGGCGCCAGGCGCGCGTACAGCGCTTCCAGCGTCGCCTCTTCGTTGTACACGGGAATGACCACGGACAGATACGGGAGACCGCGGTGAACGGCCTCGTGGCCGGCTGAGGGATCAGCGTTAGAGGTCATAATCTCATCCGGGTTTCGGCGGTTCACGCGATGCCCGGCGCCGCCCCGCGACCCGACGCATCATCTGGACGGTTGCGGGAACACCGGCTCGGCGGACGCTCCGGCCGCGCGCCAGGCCTCCAGCATCACGCCCAGGGCGTCCGGCCAGGGCCGTAGAGGCGGATGGCCGGCCGCGCGCCAGGCCGTGTTCGCCAACACGGAATAGGCGGGGCGTTCGGCCGGCCGATTCAACTCGCGGGACGTCATGGGTGCCAGCGGCGTCGCACCGAACCCGGCCTGGCGCAGGATTTCCTGTGTGAATTCGTACCAGGAGCACGATCCGGCGTTGGTCAAGTGAAACACCCCCGTCAGCCCCTCCGCCATCAACTGCGCCAACGCCCGGGCCAGATCCCCGGCGTACGTCGGCGACCCGACCTGATCGTCCACCACGCGGAGCGACTCCCCCGCTGCTGCCTTGGTCACGATCGTCTTGACAAAGTTTCGCCCGTGCACCCCGTAGAGCCAGGCCGTCCGAGCAATCGCCCACCGAGGCGCCACCTCGCGCACTGCCTGCTCCCCGGCCAGCTTGGAGCGGCCGTACGCGGACAGGGGTCGCGGAGCGTCCGTCTCGACATAGGGAATCGCCTGTCCGCCGTCGAACACGAAGTCCGTGGAGATGTACACCAGACCCGCTCCCGCCCGCCGGCACCCTTCCGCGATCCGGCGCGTGCCGTCGGCGTTCACCGCCGCCGCCATGGCCGGATTCTTCTCGCACCCGTCCACATCGGTGGCGGCAGCGGCGTGGACGACCCAATCGGGAGCAGCCGCCGCGACCTGCGCGGCGCAGTCCGCCGCCGTGATATCGAAGGCCGGCAAATCACACCCGACGACCTCGGCGCGACCGGCCAGGGCCTGCGACAGCGCCACGCCGAGCTGCCCGTTGGCTCCCGTGATCAGAATGCGCATGATGAAACGGCCCTTTCTTCGATGGCGCTTAGGAGCCGTTACGAAATAACTTGGCCATTTTCTGCAATTTCGTTACGGCTCCTTATGCCGTTCCCGGACTTTCTCCGGTCGCGTTATTCTTTGACAACGGCTTAGCACAATTCGATGATGCTCTGATCGGCCAGGACAAACCGCTGAGTCTTGGGCCGCCCCTGGGCGCGGCGAATGAGCACCTCGCGCCCGAGCAGGCTCCGCTCGATCCGCACGTCGGCGTCCAAGATCTGGGTGTCCTCGAAGAGGATGCTGTACTCCAGTTCCGAATCCCGGATGACGCAGCGCGGTCCCAGCGCCGTGAAGGGGCCGATATAACTCCGCTCCACGACGCAATCCGCGCCGATGATAGCCGGGCCCCGGATGTGGCTGGCGATCACGCGCGCTCCGGCCTCCACGACCACCTTGCCCTGCACGTCGCTCTCCGCATCCACATACCCCCGCACCACGGGCCCCACCCCATCCAGCAGATGGTCCAGGGCAAACCGGTTCGCCTCCAGCAGATCCTCCGGCTTCCCGGTGTCCTTCCACCAGCCGGTGATCTCCGAGAACCCCACCTGGTAGCCGTGCTCCAGGAGGTATTGATGCGCGTCCGAAATCTCCAACTCGCCGCGGGCGCTGGGACGAATGGCGTGCACCGCCTCGAAGATCGGGGTGTCGTAGACATAGATCCCGGTGACGGCAAAGTCGCTCGGCGGCTGCGTCGGCTTCTCCACCACACGGACGATTCGATCCCCGCGGACCTCGGCGACCCCGAACCGCTGAGGCTCCCGGACACGCGCCAGAACCAGGTGGCAGTGATCCTTCCGTGCCTGGAACCGCTCCACGAACTGCCGGATGCCCCCGACCACGACGTTGTCGCCAAGAAAAAACACGAACGGCTCGTGTTGGAGGTATGCCTCCGCCGCCCGGATCACGTGAGCCAGACCGAGCGGCGCCGCTTGCATCACGTACGTCACCGCGAGACCGAACCGGCTGCCGTCCCCGAGTCCCTTCCGGATGTCGTCGCCGGTGTCGGGGTTGATGACGATACCCACATCCCGGATCCCGGCCGCCGCCACCGCTTCGAGGGCGTAATGGATCATGGGCTTGTTGGCAATCGGAATCAGGTGCTTGTTGCTGGTGTGCGTCAGCGGCCGCAACCGAGTGCCGCGACCGCCGGCCGTGATCAGGGCGCGCATGGCTCCTCCAGGTGATTTCGACTCGGCGGATCGACCGGCGATCAAGCGGCGGCCGGTTTCTCCGCCTCGTCGATCAGCATGACCGGAATGCCGTCCCGGATGGGGTAACGGAGCCCGCAGGTCGCAGACAGGCAGACGATGCGCTGCGCGGCCTCGTCCAGCCGCACCTCGGTCTTGCATTTCGGACAGGCCAGAATCTCCAGCAATTCCTTGTCAATCATCCTGTTCCTCCTCGTCGCAGGCCGGTGCCGTCCCGGGAGCTCCATCGGTATCGCGCGTCGCGCCGACACTACCAGCGCGGTCAAACGCTTGTCAAGGCGCGCCGACCTGGCCGTCATCAGAGGCCGGTTCGACGCATGACGACCGCATCCTCTACCGGGTGCGTGTAATATCGAGGCCGTACCCCGATCGCCTCGAACCGCGCCTGACGATAGAGAGCCACGGCGGCCAGGTTGGAGGCGCGCACTTCCAGGTACGCCGCCCGCGCACCCTGCTCTCGCCCATGCCGCATGGCCGCGTGGAGCAATTCCCGCGCGATTCCCCGTTTCCGCCACCGCGGGTGGACCGCCAAGTTGTTTATGTGCAGCTCGTCGGTGACGACCCAGACACAAATATACCCCACGAGGAGCGGGGGGTGTCCGACGGCGGGGAGACGAGCGACCAGCACTTCGGCCAGCGTGTCCTGCGTCAATTCGCTATCGAACATCTCCTCGGTCCAGGGAAGCGAGAACGAGGCGACCTCGATGCCCAGGACCTCCGGTAGGTCGGCCTTTTTCATCGGCTCGATGAGGAGATCGGTCACAATCTGGCGGGGCTGCGATTCGTTCATACGACGCGACTCATGATCCGGGTCCGACAATGTCTCCTGGCGGTCACCGGGTTACCCCCGGGCGTCGGCGCAGCTCAGCCTCCGAAGGGCGCAGGTAGCAGGGAACCAGAGTCTCGGGCAGATCCCGTTCACCCCGCAGCAGGCGGCGCCGGCCGAGCTCCGCCACGCAGGCCGGCCGCGCCCCGCGGCTGGCAAGAGGCGGCAAGAGCAAACGGTCACCCAGGCGCTCTTCGAACAGCGCCCGGTAGGGGGCCAGGCCGTCACCGAGGAACAGCGTCGGTTTCTTGATCAGGCGGCAGAGCGCTTCCGGCGCGACCGCCATGTCCGCGCTCACCCGCCGGAGCCCGTCCCGGTCGTGCTGAAAGAGCGCCGCGTACACTTCCTGCTTGCGGGCGTCCAGCACGGGGCAGATCTGCCACCGCGCCGCGGGGAGCGTCCAGGCCATCGCCTCCAGCGTAGGCACGCCGACGAGCGGGAGTCCCGTGGCATACGCCAGCCCCTTGGCGGTGCTGAGGCCGATACGCAGTCCGGTGAACGACCCCGGGCCGATACTTACCGCGATGCCGCCCAGGGCCTCCAGCGAGATCCGCGCCTCGCCGAGGGCGCGGTCCACCGCCGGCAGTAGCCGCTCCGAGTGCGTGACTTCCACGTTCAGGATGGCCTCGCACAGCACCCGATCCTCACCAATGATGGCGACCCCGCCCTGCGTGGTGGAACTCTCGATCCCGAGAACAAGCATGACCTTCCCTCCGTTCGCGCAGTATACCGGTCGGCCCCATGCCGTGCAAGTCACAGCCATTGGCGACGGAGGGGAGGTGAGATCCGGGAAGAAATCGCGTACGCCGAGCGCCCGAGGGCGTGAAGGTGAACTCGGGGCGGGCGGGGAGTGGCGGCTGGACGCTGGATTGAGCCGTAACAGGATCGCAGGCTCAGCCCGTCATGCCGGAAGGGAATCAGGCGCTCATGTGCATGATGTTAGGAGCCGTTACGAAATAACCTATACATCTCTTTCTATTTCGTTACGGCTCCTTATGCCGTTTCGGAATGTCTCCGCTCAACTGATTCTTTGACAACGGCTTAGAGAAAACCATCCGCCGTCTCACCTCTGATTGTACCGACAATGCTCTTGCACCAACTGCATGTACCAGCGCATTCGGCCGACCCCGGTACCCGCCGCCAGCGACCCCGCCGTCGTGACGATCAGCCCGCCGGTCGCGCCCGCCTTTTGGAAATCGGCCGTCACGCGCGCCTTGATTTCGTCCGCCGAGCCGTTGCGCAGCAGAAATGGCGGCGTATGGCCATTGATGATGGCCTCGGGCATGCTCTCCCGGATGAAGGCCGCGTCCACCTCTGGCCCATAGTTCACACTCGTGATTCCCAGTTCGCGCTGATACCCGAGCAGGTGGCCCATGGCGCTGTCCGAGTGTTGATAACGCCACGAGCCGCGCGGGGCCATCGCGTCCAATACCTTTTCGAGCACCGGGACGCAATATTCGCGGTAGAGCGCACGGTTGAATAGCGTGCAGTTGTCGTCCGTGATCCACCAGCCCGACTGCGTGTTGCCGGAAAATTCGCGCAAGGCCCGGTTCAATTCGATCATCTTGGTGGCCAGGATATCTCGGAATCGCTGCATGAGCTGCGGATGATCGTAACACCAGAAGAAAACGATCTCGGGCTGCAAGACCGAGGTCATGATCGTGGCGGGCCCCCGGCTGCCCGTGCCCAGCAGCGGCGCCTCCAGCCCCCGCGCCCGACGCGCTTCCCATTCGCGCCGGTACTCGTCCGGCAAGGCCCACTCCTTGACATCGGTTGCCTCGGCGCGGTCGAGAACCCGCGCGAATTCCGCCGGGTCATCGGTGACGTGCGCCAGCCAGGGCGTGCTGCCTTCGGTGTAGGTGAAGTCGGAGCCAAACAGGTTCTCGATCCGCTTGGGGCTGTAAACCCACGTGTCATTTTCAAAGAACGTCCGCCCCACATAGGTCGATGTTACCTGATTGGCTTCGCGATGCAATTGATCTCGATACGCTTTGTCCTGATAATACCGCAGCGTCGAAGGCGCGTGCGTGAACTCGAACAGCCAGTGGTCGTCCGGCGAGAACGACAGCGCACAGCGCGGCTTGTTGGTCGTGAACGCTTCACAGCCAGCGTTCTCCGCCCAGAACTCCTGAACGTCGAGCCGGGTTGTCCGTTCCATGAATTCAGCTTCAATGATCGGCACGGCCTTCTCCCTGCGTTCGGAGGTTCAATGTGTTCCCTGGCGCGCAATACCCGCAGCCCCAACCATCGAAGACCAAAGGCGTGGCGGGCCGTTGGCGGTCGGCGTGAGCGAGAGGTTAAGCGTCATTGCCTTCGTTAACACGACTACTCCACCTTTGCCCCGTTCTCGACGAGAAGCTGCTTCAAGATAGAACGGTGGCAACGGTCTTCGTGCTCGCAGTAGCACCCCACAGAGAAGTCGGTGGCGTGCGACAACACGGCCAGGAGTTCCAGGTCATGCTTTGCCTCGGGCGCAGCCATTTCGGCCTTGTACTTCCGCGCGAACGCCGACCATTGCACTGACGACGCGGCTTCTTGCCCAAGCTTCATGGTCTCGACGCTCGGGGCGAGGTTCGGAAACCACACGTCGTACCAGTTCTGCGTTGCGAACTGTGCTTTCGGCACACCACGAGGAGGGCGACGAACCGTTCCGATCCTTGTTCCTTCTCCGGGGATGCGCTGGGTTCCGAGGCGGACAACTCGCACGCTCATTGGCGACTCCTGGGGTGAAAGGGGCGCGCCTTCCAGGCGGACGGGGTCGGCCGTGCAGCGTTCCTGGCGCCTCACGACCACGCGCAGCGGCGCGGCGTATCCGCCTTCGCTGGAGCGCCTGGTTGGGTGACCTGTCCATGCCCAGTTGTGGGCAAATCACTCAGAGAGCGCATCAGCCAGAGCACGAAGCAATCTTGCCCCGTCACCACGCCATGCGCTACCGTGCATGCACGCGAGTGTTGCCGGGTTTGTCGACGCAAGCTTCTCAAACATTACGCGCGCGTTCTTCGTGTGCGAGAAGTAGTCCATCTCATGGCGGAAAGCCTCGCTCGGCCCAAGAATGTCCGACTCCGTGATGGGCGGGAGATCATTGCCACCCTGCGTGAACAGGTCACCGCACAGCAAGGTAGAGGTTCGTTCTTCCTTCAGAAAGCCGCATTCCCACGCGTGTGGCAAATGCGGCGTGTCGAACCAACGCACGGAGTGCTTCCCCAGAAGGAGCAGCTCTTCATCGGCGAGCGCCCGGGGTGCCCGATCAGCAAGGTCGCCGATCGATACCATGGCAGCAACCCTGCCGCACAGTGGTACAGACCGCGGAGCGGCGACAAGCCATTCGTTCAGCGAGCCACACTCGTCGGCTTCCACATGGGAAAACGCAATGTAGCGAAGCCTCTCGACCGGCAAAACGCTCGCGACCGCTTCACGCACTAGCGGAAACATCTTTCGCGGCCCGGTGTGAAAAAGCAACGTGTTCATCATCCACCAAAAGGTATTGGTTGAACGAAAACCCTCCGCCGCCTTCGAACACCACGGGAGTATTGATGCGGTAGATCCCTTCGGCAACTTCATACACATTTGTCCGGGACTGCCTGTTCGTAATAGTCATCGGACCCTCCTGACAATGGATACAGTGATAGCCGCGTTTGGCTAGGTGTCGGCCAACGCTAGGGGTCAGGCGCGCTGTAAAGCGTCGCCTGCACCCGTTTGTTGGCCATCCGCTTTAAAACCTTCGTGGAAAGCGACAGTGCCCTGCGGAGTATGCCCGTCGAAAGACAGGGCGAAGAAGAACTCCTGCGGCACCCCCTCATGCACAAGTCCAGATATGTTCGTGAACCCGAATCTCCTGTAGTAATCCGGATGTCCCACGAGACAACATCCTTGAGCATTCATATCTTTCAGGCGAAACAACCCTTCTCGTATCAGTGCGTTGCCGATGCCCCTCCGTTGGAACTCCGGCGAGACGGAGACAGGTCCAAGTCCGTACCAGTTCGGTGTGCCGTCGGAAATGGTCACGGGAGAGAAAGCAATGTGCGCTATCACCCGGCCATCCAGTTCTGCGACCAGCGATACCGTAAGGGCTCTGGCCGCACGTAGCGCCTCGATGATGAACTGCTCCGTGTAGTGGCTGATCTCCAAGGTCTTGAACGCTGCGATAGTCACCTCAGTTATCGCGCACACATCGTCATGCGTCTCGTTCCTGATAACGATCTTTGGATTCATGGCCCCATATTCCTCTTTCTTACAAGCCAACCGTTCCAGTTCAGGGGCGTGCCGCCGATAGGCGGAGCATCCGCTGCAAAGCGTTTAGGCATGAACCCGTAGCACGTAGCTCACGCCAAGTGCACACACATACAGCCCGACTCCGAATACGGTATGTGTCACAAGGCTCTTCAGCCTGGCCTGCGCTGGTTTGGGCGTTCTTGAGGCAGCCATGCCGAGGCCGAACGACGGCTGCAGGATGAAGAACGGGAACACAACGGTGCCAATGCCGTAGAGCAGCGCAGGCAGCAAAGTGGGTCGCGCAAGCCAATCACCTGATGTCAGAACGACGAACACAAGCGCGAACACGACACCAATGGTGTAGTGGGCAATCCAGCCAACCGTGCACTCAAAGGGTTTCTGTGGCGCGGCGGCGATACTCGCATGCCGAACCGTGCCCCCCGGCATGTGGCGAAGCCAGCGTCCGAGCAAACAGTAGTTGAGCGATGGAATGCTGAACGTACGCTTCAGGAACAGATTCCAAAGGTCCATGATCAGAGTTGCGCCAATACCAATGGCAATTGCACCAAGGATGTAGCCTGCTTCGATGCTCATGATCTACCTCGATATGGATTTTGCCGCCTAATGTTTGACCTCAGCCGCACGCGGAGGCCGCAAACCCTAGCGTATCGGTTGGAGCGAAGGGTTAGGCTGCACCATACCAACTCGGCGGCTGCCCGGGCCCGGACCAGCCCCAGTCGACGAGCATCTCTACAACAGCGACTTCATCCGGATCGGCGTCGCCGGGATCGCCGAGGCAGGAGTAGCCGTACCCCGCTTCCGCAAGCACGTCAGTGATCGCCTGGATCTCACGATAGGTCGCGACCAAAACCATTCCGCGCCTCGCCCCAAAGCCTTGGAGTAGTACCGGAGCGACGAACGGCGGGCTGCCGACGTGGACCGGGGCGTTGAGCCGGACGATTCCCCCGAACCTCGCCGCGTGCTCCGTCCAACGCTTCTGCAGCGGCATCATCTGGCGTCCACCTAACGCGAGCCTCAGCAGTGGCGCGAGACGATAACGTGGCTTTTCGTCCTGGCGCCCCTTCGCGCCATCTGCTGCAGGCAGATGTTAGTCGGGGTTGTAACCCGGAACGTTACGTGTTACACTCCCGACGTGGCGATACTCACCTTCCGACACAAGGGTCTGGAACGGTTCTTCCTGCGTGGCACGACGGCCGGAATCCAGGCCAAGCATGCCAGTAGGCTGCGACTCATCTTGGGTCGTCTCCACGTGGCGGTCGAAGCGCGAGACATGGCGCTGCCGGGCTTGGACCTTCACCCCCTGAAAGGGGACCGGAAGGGGAGTTGGGCGGTACGGGTGAGCGGCAACTGGCGCGTGACATTTACGATGTCTGCCTCCGACGTTGAGGATGTTGACTATGAAGACTACCACTGAGTCCCCCATGAAGATGCACAACCCTCCCCATCCCGGGGAAATCCTGCGGGGGCTCTGCCTTGAGCCCCTCGACCTGAGCGTGACCGAGGCGGCCCAGGCGCTTGGGGTGAGCCGCAAGACCCTATCGAGCATTCTGAACGGCCGCTCCGGGATCAGCCCGGAAATGGCCGTCCGGTTATCGATGGCTTTCAACACGACCGCCGAGAGCTGGTTGCGCCAGCAACTTCAATACGATTTGGCCCACGCGGAAGCCAAGCGCCGGACGTTTCAGGTCAAGAAACTGGCGGCTGCTTGATCTCCCGGGCTAACGGAGCGGCGGCTCAGCCGCACCCCGCACGCGTGCGGGGCTTGCCCCGACCGCAGGGAGGGGTGGCGGCTGCAGGCGCGGTTGGGCGGCGCGGCGCGTGACGCCCGACTGCGGCTGGCCAGTCGCCGCTCCATTGCGCGGGCGCGGGAGCCGCCAGATTGTCGTTCACGACGTGGGAAATGTAGTTGCGGGCCCGCAGGACCTCGCGCAGGCGGTCGAGGAGCTTTGGCTTCTGCGGTTCCGCTGGCCGCGCAGGTCCGCTTCGGCTGGGAGGACTTGTCGGCATCCCGGCTTGGGGCACTCCCACAGCGTGTTCTCCCCTGCGGCAAAGCCCGGACATGGTGATGCTGGCAGATACTCGTACCTCTCCCACCCGGTGTAAGTCAAGAGCATTCCCCCAACCGGCCAACGGCTCCGCGGTGCCCCCGCTGCGGCGACGGTGCGCTGTGCATGGACGATCGATTTGACTCTTGCCTTCCAGGCGATTACGATTCCCCGCGCTGACGCACGGCGTCGGTTGGTCAATTCGTCGAGGTGCCAATTGGTCAAGTCGGCGATTGGGCTACCGGGCAATCTGGCAACGTGATAGGTCGAGGTCGGAATTTCCCATTTTCCGAGGTGGCCGCTTGACCAATCCATCAGTTCACAAATCCACCAACCGCACATATGAGGAGGTCCCATGAAAGCAGTTCGATTTCATGAACACGGAGGCCCCGAGGTGCTGCGGTACGAGGATGTGGCGGATCCCACTCCGCGACCGACGGAGGTTCTGCTTCGCGTGAAGGCGGTGGCACTGAACCATCTCGACATCTGGCTGCGAAGGGGCTTGCCGGGAATGAAGGTGCCACTTCCGAAGATCGGCGGATGTGACATCGCGGGCGAGGTGGTCTCCCTGGGCGCCATGTGCTCCCGTATCACGGTCGGCCAGCGCATCTTGGTCTCTCCTGGAATCTCCTGCGGTCAGTGCGCCGCCTGCCTCCGAGGAGACGACAACCTGTGCCGCGGGTTCAAGGTGGTCGGCGGCTACGTGATGGATGGCGGGTGTGCGGATTTCGTCTGCGTTCCCGAGGTCAACTGCCTTCCCCTTCCCGATTCGCTGGCCTACACCGGCGCGGCCGCGGTTCCCGTCGCGTTCCTGACCGCCTGGAACATGCTCGCCACTCAGGCACACCTGGCGGCTGGCGAGGACGTCCTGGTGATGGGGGCCGGGAGCGGCGTCGGCACCGCCGCGGTGCAGATCGCGAAGCTGGTTGGCGCGCGGGTGATCGCGGTGGCAGGCACCGACGAGAAGCTCGTGAAGGCGACGGCCTTGGGGGCGGACGAGGGGATCAACTACGCGCGCCAGGATCTCGCTCAGGAGATCCGCCGGCTCACGGGCAAACGTGGGGTGGACGTGGTCTTCGAGCACGTGGGCGGCGCCACCTGGCAGACGCTCATCCCGAACATCGCATCGGGCGGGCGGCTCGTGACGTGCGGGGCCAGCGCCGGCTACGAGGGCAGCGTGGACATCCGCTACCTCTTCTCGAAGTCCATCTCAATCCTGGGCGCTTTCCTGGGCACCAAGGCGGACATGCTGACGGTGTTCGGCCACCTGGCACGGGGCAGCCTGCGCCCGGTGATTGACCGGACGCTCCCCCTGGCGGACTGCGCGGAAGGGCATCGTCTCTTGGAAGGTCGCGCCGTGTTCGGGAAGGTCGTGCTCGTGCCGTGAAGGGAAAGCTGGCAGCAGGCAGCGAACGGGGAGCGGTTCCAGACGGTCGGGTCGTCCTCTGCCAGCTGCCGCCTGCCTGCTGCCAGCTCCCCCTACTCCGCCTTCTCTTTCACGCGCTCCGCGTCCGCGCCATACGTCCGCATCCCCCAGAAGCAGAAGGCCGCGCCGAGCGCCAGCGCGCCGGGGGCGATCCAGAATGCCGTGGCGAGGCCCACACGATCCGAGACCGCCCCCACGAGGGCGGGCGAGATGGCATCGCCCAGCGCGTGGATGACGAAGATATTCACGGCATAGGCGGTGGCGCGCACCTGTGAGCGGCTGACGTTGGCAATGATGGCGTTGAGTGGCCCCGTGTTGAGGAAGATGAACACCTCCGCCAGGAAGATCGCCACCAGAACCCACGTCCGATCATCCAGCAGGATCACCGCCGCGGCACACGGCACGCTGAGCGCCAGCCCGATCCCGGAGACCAGGAAGTAGGCCGTCGGCAGCCGGGGAAGCAAGCGGTCGCCCAGCCACCCTCCCACGATGGTCCCGCCGAGGCCGCTCACCAGGGTGAGCAGGCCAAAGACCAAGTTCGCCTCCGCCAGCCCCATCCCTCGGATTCGCACCAGATACGTTGGCACCCAGGCAGCCAGCCCCCCGACGGCGAACGTCATGGCCGTCATGGCCAGGCAGTTCAAGAGGTAGCTCTTGGTCTTGAGAAGTTCCAGGTAATCCGCCACTCGCGGCGCGGCCACGGCCGGAGACGCGGACCCGGAACCATCGAGGCCGCCACGGGTCACGTCGGGCAGGCGCCCCACGGTCCAGGCCAGCCAGAGACCGGGAATCCCCACGATGAAGAACGCCGCGCGCCAGCCGAGCGCCTGCTCGAACGCGCCCCCGAGCAAATACCCGAGCGCGCTACCCACTGGAATCGCCATGGAAAACAGCGCCAGGGCTCGACCGCGATGCGCGGGTTCGTAGGCATCGGACAGCATGGCCGGGGCCACCGCTCCGTAGCTCGCCTCGCCGACCCCGACCAGCGCTCGGCCCATGAGGAGTTGCCCGTAACTTCGGACCATTCCCGAGAGCGCCGTTGCCAAGCTCCAGATCCCCACGCCCAAGCCCATCAGCCGGGGGCGCGACCGGCGATCCGCCAGCAGACCGAAGACCGGCGCCGCCGACAGGTACACCCACATGAACGCCGAGGCCAACAGGCCGAGCTGCGTGTCCGACAGGTGCAGGTCGGCCTGGATAGCCGGGAAGACGGCAAACAGGATCTGCCGGTCGATGTAGTTGAACAAGTTAACTGCAAAGAGCAACCAGAGCAGCCTGGAGGCGCTTTTCATCGGCGTTCCTCCCGCGCCGCGCGTGGTGCAAGAGGTTGGGCGTCGGCTCGTTCGCGGGGCGTGCCCACGACGAACAGGAACAGCCCCCAGGCCGAAACCACGGCGGCGGCGATGTAGAGCGCCGTCATCCCCATCGGCTCGTACAGCAACCCACCCAGGCTGTTGCCGACGAGTCCCCCGACGCCGAACGTCACCGAGGCGAATACGCCCTGCGCCGTGGTCCGCAGCCCCTCGGGAGCCAAACCCTCCACGCTCTGCACGGCGGCCAGATAGAGCACCCCGAAGGTCAACGCGTGGGTGAGCTGGATGGCCAGGAGGAACGCGGGGCCGTGCGCCACGCTGGACAGCAGCCATCGCAACGGATGCGCGGTCAACGCCACGATGAGCCAGGTCCGGGGCGTCGCCCAGCCGCACATGCGAGGCCAGAGCAGCATCACGATCAGCTCGCTCGCCGCCGCCAGCGCCCAGGCGGTTCCCGCGAAGGCCCGGGAGAAACCCAGTTGCTCCAGGTGGATCGTATAGAACGTCCCATATGGCCCGTAGCTCACCCAGGCCAGCGCGGTGGCCGTCACGAGAATCAGGAGGCGCCGATCGCGCAGGGTCTCCAGAATCTCTTGCAGGCCGACCGGGGCCAGCCGGACGCGCTCCCGGCTCCTCCCCGCCCACGCCACGAGACCGCACGCCAGCATCGAGAGGCTGACTCCGTACATCCCCATCCGCAAACCGAGCCGATCCATCACCGCCCCCGCCCCCACCGCGGCGACGATATACCCGATCGTCCCCCACAGCCGGATGCCCGCGTACCGCTGGGGGCGATCCTTCAGCACGCGGAAGGTCATGCTGTTGGCGAAGGGGATCAGCGGCGTCCGGAAGACCGCCAAGCAGAAGATGCCGAGCGCTGCCGGCACGAAGCGCTGAGCGTTGGGGAGAAGGAGTGCCGCGAGCGCGGAGAGCCAGGTGGTCCACAGAAAGATACGGTCGCCGCTACGCGTGGCATCGGCATACGCCGCCCAGAGAAAGGGCGCGACCGTCGCCACCCCCGGCATGATGGCGTTGAGCAGTCCGATCTCGGAAGAGGACAGGCCGAACTCTCGCCACAAAGGGGTCAGATAGGGTTCGAGGACGCCGACGGCGACGAAATACCAGAAGTAATAGACGGCAAGCGACCGGGTGTTCGTCAGCGCGCGCTCCAGGGGTGATAAAAAGACGTTCGACGGTTGCCCCTACATGATCGGGCCGGGGTAGACCCGCGGAATCTCCACGGCCTCGCAGGATACCTGCGTGACACCCGGGACGTGTCGGGCCACCCCCGCCGCCGCATCCATCATGGCCGGGCTGAAGACAACGCCTTTCAGCGCCACCTGACCGCCGTGGGCCACCACCTCGACGTTGATGTTCTTGGTCAGCGGGTCCTTGGCGATGGCTGCCCGCACCCGCGCCCCCAGGCTCAGGTCCCGCACCCGCTGGAGCGATTCCGGCGTCGGCTGGAATCGGGCATGCCGGGCGGTGGCGACCAACAGGTCGATGTAGAACTGCCAGGCGTCCGCCTCGGTGTTGATCACCAGGTCGTAGTTCTCGGGGAGCGTCCAGTCCAGCCCGAACAGGTAATCGATGCGCCCGGCAAGCTCGCGGTCGTAGTTCCGCACCTTCCCGACGGCCGCCTTGTGGTCCAGTTTCTCCCGCTCCATCACCCGCCGCACCCGCACCTCGAAGGGCGCCATGATCCGGACCCGCACGGCATGGGTCACGTTGCGCAGAAAGAACGGGCCGCCGCGTCCCGCGGTGACCACATTCCCCTTTTCCGCAAAGGAGTAATACGCCGCCTCGATGAACGTCAGGTAGCGGCGCTTCTCCTCGTCGAACCGCTCCCAGAGCGACAGGTGCCGGTCGGCGACGTCGGTGATCTTCTCCTCCGACACGTCATGGACGCGCGCCGCGTGGAGCAGGATCTCCCGGTCCACGTAGTCATAGCCGAGGATCTTGGCCGCGGCCGACGCAACTTCGTACCCCCCGCTCCCCATTTCCCGCGAAATCGCCACGATCGTCATGGTCCGACCTCATCAGGGACTCCCGAAGAGCCCCGGCGGAAAGGAACCCCTACCCCGTCGCCTCCTGCCCCTCGCCCGCCGCCCGGGCGCCACAGGAGCGCATCGCTTCCCCCGCAGAATCGCCGTGCCGTTCTCCCATGTCGGCGAGGCTACGCCGGCACCACATGGACACCGAGTGTCGCCAACCACTCCCGCAAGATACGCGCGGATCGGGATCCCGTGGCCTGTGCAGACACGCGCCGCCGGTCGCCGCCCCGTGCGTCCAGCCGCACCCGCAGATGGTCTCGCGGCAGCGAGCGCACGGCGCGCTCGGCCCACTCGACCGCGACGATGTAGCGCACGCTCAGGTACTCGTCCCACCCGATGCCCGGGAGATCCGCTTCGGAGCGGATCCGGTACAGATCGATGTGGGCAAGCCGCCACGGCGAGGTGGCCGCGGCCTCTTTCCCCGCACCGTCATACTCGTTCACCAGCGTGAAGCTTGGACTGTGAACCTCTTCCGGCCGGCAGCCCAAGCCCATCGCGATGCCGCGGACAAAGAGCGTCTTTCCGCTCCCCAATTCGCCAAACAACGCCACGAGATCGCCCGGTCGGAGGAAGCGGCCCAGGGCTTCCCCGGCTCGGAGGCTCTCCTCGGGAGACGCGGACTCCCAGGACAGCTCGCAATCGCCCAGCGCCAACACGGTCATCACGACCCTTCCACTCCCCACGCCCCCGAGGGGGAGGACGCCGGGCGCTCGGTCATGCCGGATCACCCGTCTTCACCCGCCCGATCGCCTCGGGCAGGGCGTCCAGGAGGTCCCCTGCCAGCATCGCCTCCGGCCCCAGGCGACCTGCCGCCAGGTCGCCCGCCAGGCCGTGGACGTAAGCCCCGGCGCGCGCGGCCAGCGGGGCCGCCGCCCCCTGGGCGATGAGGCCCGCGATCACACCGGTCAGGACGTCGCCCGTCCCTCCCGTGGCCATACCCGGGTTCCCCGTCGGAACAATGGCGACGCCGCCCGTCGGGTCCCCGACCAGCGTCCGGGCCATCTTCAGGACCAGATTGAGATGCCAATCTGCGGAGGTCTTCTGAACCACCGGGATCCGCTCCGCCAGAAGGGCCGCGACCGACACGCCGAGCAGCCGGGCGCACTCGCCCGGGTGCGGTGTCAGGACCAGCGGCCCGGCGGCGTCGCGCAGACATTGCGCCGCGCCTGCCAGCGCGTTCAGGCCATCCGCATCCACCACCACGGGCATGCGGAGCCGCGTCACCAGCTCGCGGACCAGTGCCTGGGTCGCTGGGTGCGTCCCCAGACCCGGGCCGATCGCCACCGCGTCCTTGCCTTCCGCCAGGCGGAGCAGCGGCTCCAGGGCCGCCAGGGCCATCGTCCGCGCCTCGGTCTCCGGCACCGGCGCGGTCATGGCCTCGGTCAGTTTCACCTCGAGGATGTCATTCAGGCTGGCCGGCACCGCCAGCGTCACCAGGCCGGCGCCGATCCGCTGGGCGCCCAGGGCCGCCAGGGCCGCCGCGCCGGTCTTGCCCACTGACCCGGCGATGACCAGGACGTGACCGTAGCTCCCCTTGTGCGCCGCGGGCTCCCGAACAGGAAAGGCCCCCTGCACGTCGGCGGCCTGCAGCAGGCCAACGCCGATCTCCTCGCCAGTCCACAACGCCCGCGGGATGCCGATGTCCACCACCCGGACCCGCCCGGCGTGGGCCGCGGCCGGGAAGAGGAGCAGGCTCCGCTTCGGCGCGGCGAAGGTCACCGTGAGCGTCGCGCGGACGGCGGGGCCCGCCGCTTCTGCCTGATCGGCGCCGAGGCCCGACGGAATATCCACAGAGACCACCGGACGCCCCGACCGATTCACCGCGTCGATCGCCTCGGCCAGGACATCGCGCGCCGGCCCACGGGCGCCGGTCCCCATGATCGCGTCGACCACCACGTCGGCCCAAAAGAGGCACTCCCGCAGACCGGAAAGATGGCTCGAATCAGGCATCTCGACCGGCGGCGCGCCCAGTTTCTCCAGAATCTCCAGATTGATCCGGGCGTCGCCCTGCACCACCTCCCGGGGCGCAAGCAGCACGGTGCGGACCGAGATGCCCCGGCCGAGGAGTCGGCGCGCGATCACGAATCCGTCCCCGCCGTTGTTCCCCCGCCCGCACAGCACCAGGACGCGCAGCCCGCCGATCCCGGGAAACGCCGCGAGGATCTCGCGCACCGTTTCCGAGCCGGCGTTCTCCATCAGGAGCAGCGACGGAATCCCGAACTCGGCGGCAGCCCGCCGATCCATCGCCTGCATCTCCGACGCCGTCGCCACTCGAATCATGGCCCCTCGATCGCCGCGCCGGGACTCCGACGCCCGCCCCCGCTCATCGTCCGTCCGTGGCCACCACCAACGCCAATGCGTACCCGCCGTCGTGCGAGAGGCTCACCAGGGTCTGCCGAATACCCAGGGCCTCCGCGCGGGCACCAGCCGCGCCCGTCCAGGACAGGCTGGGCGGCGTGCCGTCCCCAGACCGGATCTCGATGTCCAGCCACCGGACGCCCAATCCCCATCCGGTTCCCAGGGCTTTCATGGCCGCCTCCTTGGCCGCCAGACGCGCGGCCAAGTGCATCGCCGGACGGGCGCGGTCGAGACAGTCCCCCCGTTCCGCGGGGGTAAAGACCCGGCTCAGAAACCGCTCCTGGTGGCGCGACAGGAGATCTTCCACGCGCACGATCTCCACCAGGTCCGTGCCGATCCCGAGGATCATCGGGCCGAGCCGCCCTGCAGGAGCTGACGAACCTCCCGGACGGCCTCACCCATGCCCGTCAACGCCGCCCGGGCGATCACGCCGTGCCCGACGTCCACGGCTGTAATCTCCGGCAGTTCGGCCAGGGCGCCCATGCTCTGGAAGGTGAGTCCTCCTCCGGCGTGGATGGCGAGCCCCAACCGGTGGCCCATCTTGACCGCGTTGGTGAGCGCGTCGAACTCCGTCGCCCGGGCGGCATCGCTGGTCGCCCAGCAGAATCGCCCGGTGTGGATCAGCACCGCCCCGGCCCCCGAACGCTGCGCCGCCTTTATCTGGGTCGGCACCGGGTCCACCAGGACGGCGACCAGGATGCCGCTCGCCTTGAGGGCTTCGACGAATGGAAGGATCTCCTCGCGGCGATCCTCCACATCCAGCCCGCGCTCGGCGCCGAGCCCTTCCCGGGCGCCTGGGATCAGCGTCACCACGTCCGGGCGCACGGCGAGGGCCAACTTGAGAAACTCGTCCTGGGCCGGCATGCGGACTATCAGGGCCGTCCGCACCACCTCGCGCAGCATCCGCACGTCTCGTTCCTGGATGCCGCCCTGCTCGCGGCCGCAGGTCACGCGAACCCCGCCCGCCCCGGCCAGCTCCGCGAGAGCCGCCGCCACGACCGGATCCGGGTCGCGCGTACCGCCGGCGTGCCGCAACATGGCCAGCTGATCCAGCCCGACAACGAGCGTCGTCATCGCCTCACCCCGCCCTGTGGTGTATCGCCCATGGCTCCCGCCGGGACCCGAGCCGCGCTCGGCGCCCCGCCCTCACTCGCCGATCGCCGTCTGTATGGCCGCCGCGATGGTCTCCGCCAGCGACCGGATGCGCTCCTCGTCCGGGCCCTCGATCATCACCCGCACCAGCGGCTCGGTCCCCGAGTAGCGCACCAGGACGCGCCCGCAGCCCGTCAAGGCGGCCTCGGCGGCCTGGATCTCCTGCCGGACCGCAGGCAGCGCCGCCAGGTCCTCCCTGCGCCGGACGCGGACGTTCTGGAGAACCTGAGGAAACCGCCGCATGCAGGCCGCCAGCTCGGACAGGGGCTTGCCCGACCGCACCATCGTCGCCAGGACCTGCAAGGCAGTGACGACGCCGTCTCCGGTCGTGTTGTGCTCCGTAAAGATGATGTGCCCCGATTGTTCCCCGCCGAGGGTATACCCGTGACGGAGCATCTCCTCGAGGACGTACCGGTCTCCGACCGCCGTGCGCACCAGACCGATCCCCGCGTCGCGCAGGGCCACCTCGAGACCGACGTTGCTCATCACCGTCGCCACCACCGTCCGCGCCGGGAGGCGCCCCGCGGCGGCGAGGTCCGTGGCGCACACGGCCAGGATCTGATCGCCGTCCACCAGGGCCCCGGTCTCGTCCACGGCGAGAACGCGATCCCCGTCCCCGTCGTGCGCGAATCCGACGTGGGCCCGCTCCGCCACCACCACCCGCTGGAGCTGGTCGGGTTGCAGCGACCCGCACCCCGCGTTGATGTTGAGACCGTCCGGCGACACGTTGAGCGCGATGACTTCCGCGCCGAGCTCCTGCAGCACCGCCGGCGAAACGCGATACGCCGCGCCGTGTGCGCAATCCACCGCCACCTTCAGGCCCCGCAGGGTGAGGCCTTTCGGGAACGAGTTCTTGGCGAACTCGATATACCGGCCTGCCGCGTCGCCGACCCGGTAGGCCTTCCCGATGTCGTTGGCGGGCGGGCGGATCCGATCGAGGGCCCCCGAGAAGATCAGGTCCTCGATCTCGGCTTCCAGCGCGTCGGGCAGCTTCAAACCCTCCCCCGAGAAGAACTTGATCCCGTTGTCCTCGAAGGAGTTGTGCGAGGCCGAGATGACCACGCCCGCGTCGGCGCGCAGGCTGCGCGTGATGAAGGCGATGCCGGGCGTGGGGAGGGGGCCGACCAGGATCACGTCCACGCCCATGGAGGTGATGCCCGCCGTCAGGGCGGTCTCGAGCATGTAGCCGGTCAGCCGCGTGTCCTTCCCGATCACGATGCTCCGCCGGTCGCCGGGGGCCTTGAGGCGGTGCGCCGCCGCCCGTCCCAGCTTGACCACGGTCTCCGGCGTCATGGGCTCCTGATTGGCCACGCCGCGCACACCGTCCGTCCCGAACAATCGTCCCATGCCCTTCCTCCGTCCGCTTCGCTTAGGAGCCGTTATGAAATAATTCGGCCATTATTTGAAATTTCGTTACGGCTCCTTATGCCGTTCCCGGAATTTCTCCGGTCAAGATATTCTTTGACAACGGCCTAGGATGGCTTCTGTCCGATCTCGACCTCGACGGTGACCGAGTCGCTGTCCCGCACCTGGACTTGGCGCCCGACCGGTTCCAGCAGGACCCGGGCGGAGAACGAGGCCGTCTGCCCCGTCACGCTGATCGGCAGCGTGTGGAGCCGGGTAATCCGGCGTAGCTCGCTGGTCGGGCCGACGATGCGGATGCGCGCCGGCACGGCCACGACCCGGCGGACCACATATCCCGCCGGCGGCCCCCCTTCCACCCGAGGGGTGATCTCCACCTCGCGCTCGCCGGACGACTCCAGCACCACCCGCACCCGCTGCGGAGTGACCGCGACGACCTGGATTCCGCGCGGGACGCGCACCAGATCAGGCCGGATCGGAATGATGTTCTCCCCTTCCACCCACTTGACGGACAACTCCTCCAGCGCAACCTCGCGCGGGGCGAGCGACGTCACCAGCGTCTTTGGACCGCGGAGGTGAATATCCAGGGAATCCACCGGATCGTTCGTCATGAAGAGGCCCTGAGGCAGCGCGAGTTGCAGCGGGACGTGCACCGTCACATCGACCTTCTGCTCCCCCAGCACGACGATCCAGAGGAACGCCGCCAGCGCGAGCGAGAGGAGTTTGAGACCTGGATTGTACAGGAGCCATGTCCGCATGTGCATCGCGCCCCGCCGCCGTCATACCGACCGCGCGTTCACTCCCCCGGCCCGCCGGCCGCGGCGACCGTTTTGGTCTTCGTGCGACCGAACGCCCGTCGCGGCGGGCCCAGCAAGCGACCCAGCCGCTGTCGAACGACCGCCCCGTCCAGGTTTCGGGTGATGTCTCCTCCGACCACGAGGGAGATGGTTCCGGTTTCCTCCGACACCACGATCGCGATCGCGTCGCTCTCCTCGGTCACGCCGACGGCGGCTCGGTGGCGGGTCCCCAGATCCCGCGGGAGCTCGGAATTGATGCTGAGCGGCAAGAAGCACGAGGCGGCCACGATCCGGTCCCGGCTCAAAATGGCCGCCCCGTCGTGCAAGGGAGAGTACGGGTAGAAGATCGACTCCAGCAACCGCCGTGACACGATGGCGTCCACCGCCGTCCCGGAGTCCACGATGTCCGACAGGCGGGAGTCTCGTTCCAGCACCACGATTGCCCCCACCTTCTTGGCGGCCAGCGCGGTGACGGCGCGCACCACCTCGTCGATCATGTGCGCCTCCTGGTACCGCCAGAAGACACGCAGCAGGCTCCCGCGGCGGCCCATGCTCGCCAGGGCCCGCCGTAGTTCGGGCTGGAACAGGATGATCACCAGCAGCAGCCACACCGCCAGCAGGTTGGAGATGGCCCAGTTCACCGTCACCAGGCCGATGCGGAGCGAGACCCAGGACGCAACATACAGGAGCGCGAGCCCCAACAGCATCTGAAACGCCCGGGTCCCGCGCACCGCCAGGATGATCTGGTAGATGGCGAACGCCACGATCAGGATGTCAAGGGCGTCGATCCAGCGAAACTGATGGAGTAGCCCGAACATCCCTCATCCCTCCGGCAGGGGTGAACAGAGAGGCGGGGAACCGACGCCATAACAGGATGCGGGACGGCAGTGGAAGACCGAAGAGACGAGCCCGATCAATTCCCGGGCGCTCACGGGCTGGGAGACCAGGGCGACGACCGGCGGCTCAGCCGCCGCGCGCGCCCCGGGAGGCAGGAGACATCCGAGCGTCCGTCCTCCCCAGATTGACACGACCCGCTGACTCATGGGTCTTCCGCGAAACCGGCACGCGAAGTTCGCCCCCGGAGAGGCCCGTCGCGCCGCGGGTGGCCCCCCGGCGTTTAGGAGCCGTTACGAAATAACTTGTCCAGGTTCTCCATTTCGTTACGGCTCCTTATGCCGTTTCCGAAATTTCTCCGGTCAAGTTATTTTTGACAACGGCTTACGCCGCGGCGGCGGGCGCAGGAGACCCCGCACCCTTCACGATCGTGTCAACCTCGAGGCCGTCCAGCACCTCGCGCTCCAAGAGGGCTTCGGCCAGGTGATGCAAGGAGTCCAGTCGGCGCTGCACCAGTCCCTTGGCGCGCTCGTAGTTCTCCATCACGATGCGACGCACCTCGCGGTCGATCTCCATCGCGGTGTGCTCGCTGTAGTCCTGATGCTGGGCGATCTCGCGACCGAGGAACACCATCTCCTCCCGCTTGCCGAACTGGAGGGGACCCATCTTCTCGCTCATACCCCACTCGCACACCATCTTGCGGGCCATTTCGGTGGCCCGCTCGATGTCGTTCATGGCCCCCGTCGTCACCTCCGGCTCGCCGAACACGATCTCTTCGGCGATCCGCCCTCCGTAGAGGATGGCAATGTCGTTCAGCAAGAACTCCTTGGAGTAGTTGTGCTTGTCCTCCGTGGGCAGCTGCTGCGTCACGCCCAGCGCCCGGCCGCGCGGGATGATGGTCACCTTGTGAATCGGGTCCGTGCCCGGCAGAAGCTTCGCCACCAAGGCGTGCCCGGCCTCGTGGTACGCGGTGATCCGCCGCTCCTTGGCACTGACCACCAGGCTCTTGCGCTCCACACCCATCAGGACCTTGTCCTTGGCGTTTTCAAAATCCGGCATCTCCACGAGCTTCTTGTTGGCCCGCGCCGCCAAGAGCGCCCCCTCGTTCACCAGATTGGCGAGGTCCGCGCCCGAGAAGCCCGGCGTCCCACGGGCCAGCACCTGCAGATCCACGTCGGGGCCAAGCGGGATCTTTCGCGTGTGGACCTTCAGGATCCCCTCGCGCCCCTTCACGTCCGGACGCGCCACCACCACCTGCCGATCGAACCGGCCCGGGCGCAACAGCGCCGGGTCCAAGACGTCCGGGCGATTGGTGGCCGCGATCAGGATCACCCCGTCGTTGGACTCGAACCCGTCCATCTCGACGAGCAGTTGATTCAGTGTCTGCTCCCGCTCGTCGTGGCCCCCGCCGAGGCCGGCCCCACGGTGGCGGCCGACGGCGTCGATCTCGTCCATGAAGATAATACAGGGGGCGTTCTTCTTGCCCTGCTCGAAGAGGTCCCGGACCCGGGACGCGCCCACACCCACGAACATCTCCACGAAATCCGACCCGGAGATGGAAAAGAAGGGCACGTTGGCTTCGCCCGCGATGGCCCGAGCCAGGAGCGTCTTCCCCGTGCCCGGCGGTCCCATCAGGAGCACGCCCTTGGGGATGCGCCCGCCCAGCTTCTGGAACTTCTGCGGGTCCTTCAGGAACTCGATGATCTCCTGCAGCTCCTCCTTGGCCTCGTCCACGCCGGCGACGTCCGCGAAGGTCACCTTGTTCTGCTTATCGGACAGGAGCCGCGCGCGGCTCTTGCCGAAGGAGAGTGCCTTGGCGCCGCCGCCTTGCATCTGCCGCATGAAAAAGATCCAGATCCCCAGGAAGAGCAACATGGGCAACCACGACAGCAGGAAGGTCATGTACCACGGCTGGCCCTCCGAGGGCTTGGCCGTGATCTTCACCCCCTGCTTGCGCAGCAGGGGCAACATGTCCCTATCCTCCGGGGCGTAGCTTCGAAACACCGAGTTGTCGCTGAGGCGGCCGGTAATGTCGCTGCCGCGCAGCGTCACCTCGCCGACTTCGCCTCGCTCCACCTTGGCCATGAAATCGCTGAAAATCAGCTCCTTCTGCATGGGCTGAGTCTGGTTGAAAATGTTAAACACCAGCACCATGATGAGGCCGATCACCAGCCACAGGGCGAGATTCTTGAAAAAGGGATTCACCCGTACTCTCCTCAATCGTCCCAGCCGCGGAACCCAACAATGATGGCCGTTTCTACCATGACACCACCCGAAAGACAACAGGAAACATGGCGTTCCGGACCCCGGCGGGCCGCCGCCGAACGGCCGTCCGAGCCAGGTGAGCCTCCCCGGCGCCCGCCCGGCGCTGCCTCGGCCGATCTCTCGCGCCAGGTCGGCAGCCCACACCGGTCCCGCGCCGGCGCGAGAGGGGGCGGTTACGTGACGGGAACGGGCTCCAGTGTCGCGATGTGAGGCAGGTGTCGGAAGCGCTGGGCGTGGTCCAGACCGTACCCCACCACGAAGGCGTTCGGGATGACGAACCCGCAGTACTCGATCGGGGTCTGGATCTCCCGTCGCTCGGCCTTGTCCAAGAGTGCGCAGAGTGCGACGGTCCGGGGGGATTGCGCCTGAAGGAGATTCCGCAGGTGGACGATGGTGTGTCCGGTGTCGATGATGTCCTCCACGATCAGGACATCCCGATCCTCGAGGGACACCCCGGCGGCCTTGGTGAAGCGAGGCTTCCCCAGCGGCGCGGTGGCGTCGCTGTAACTTTCCATGGCCACGAAGTCGCTCTGGCAGGGAACCTGGAGGGCCCTGCACAGGTCCGCCCAAAAGATGGCTGCCCCCTTCAGCACGCAAATCAGCAAGAGATCCCGGCCGGCGTAATCCCGGGAGATCGCCTGCGCCAGTTCACGCACGCGGGCTCGGATCTCAGCGGCCGACAACAGGGTGGGACCTAACCGGTATTCCATGCGCTCCCTCCGGGAATTTCACCTCGGCCAGACACGCGACAGGTTCTCCGCGCCAGCGGAACTCGTCCGCAATGCGGTGGCCTACCACCCAGGCGATCCGCTCCCCGGCCATCAGCAACGGGATCCGACGCCGCTCGTCGCGAGGAACTTTGGCATCCACGAAGAAGTCCTGGAGCTTCTTCGCCCCGGGGAGGCCCAGCGGTCGGAACCGATCCCCCGGACGCCACGACCGTAACGTCAGGGACTCCGTCAAGAGCGCGGCGCTCATGATCTCCCTGGACGGGTCCCCGCGGTCCATCCGGGCCTCCGCTCCCGACACGCGCCGCACGCGGACGCTGCACCTCTTGCGATCCCAGTCGGTCCACTGCCCCAGCCGCAGCGACACCGTAGGCACGATCCTGGGGGGTGCGGCCCGTCGGTCGATCCCAGTAATCCGTTCCGGAAGCGTCGCCGGCCCGAACCAGAGATACGTCGCCGATACCCAGGCCCGCACGTCGCCCGGGAGCGAGACGTTTCCGCCGTGCTCCGCGGCAAACAGGAGCGCCCCGAGGTGCCGGCGGGTGAGGCCGCCTGCCGGGACGGCGACCCGTCCGAACGCCAGCAGGAGCAGGCGGCGTGCCACCCCCCTGGGCACCACCCGTAGGACGGCCCGGCGCACGCCGACTGTCCCTCCACGGACGCAGATCGCTTCCTGGGCGCGAACCAACGCGTCCGACGTCAGCGCGTCGTCGTCCTCCCGCGCGTGCGTCGCCAGGCCGGCCAGCGCCTCCACAATCCGCGGGTTGTACTCCTGCGCGAGCAGCGGGAGGAGCCGGTGCCGGATCCGATTGCGCCGGTACGCGACCGACCGATTCGACGGGTCGTCGCGGAAGGCGACCCGGTGCCGCTCCGCGTAGGCGACGATCCTCGCCCGCGAGACATCCAACAGCGGGCGCAGGATGCGATCGCGCACCTTGGGAATCCCCGCCAGGCCGCGGACCCCGGTCCCGCGCAGCACGTTCAGGAGCACCGTCTCCGCTTGATCGTTCTCTGTGTGTGCGGTCAGCACCCAGGAGGCCCGCACCCGCTTCCGGATCGCCTCCAGCGCGGCATAGCGCGCGTCCCGCGCCCACACCTGGACCGAGGCGGCTCGCGGCCGGGTCGCGGCGGTCAGCCGCACCACCGACACCGGCAGGCCACCGCGTTCCGCCGCCGCGGCCACCAGCGCCGCGTCCCGGTCTGCCGAACGCCCCCGCAACCCGTGATGGATGTGTGCAACGCGAAGCGCCAGCCGGAGCGGCGACCGAGCGAGCGCGTGGAGCAGGACCATGGAATCCACTCCGCCCGAGACCGCCACCACCACCCGGGCCCCCGGTTGCACCCCCGCGGCGCGGAGTGCGTCGACCACCGAATTGACCAGCGCTTTCGGCAATCCGTTCCCCCCCCCCGCCCAGGGCGGCGTGTCGGCGGCAGCTTACTGAAGGCGCCGACCCTCGTCAACAGCAAAGCCGGGGCGCGGGCAGACACGAACGCCCTCCGGGTGTGGCGTTCCCGGAGGGCGTGACGGCCACCGCAGCCAGAATGGCTGCTGGTCAGGTAAGCCCGGATTATTCACGAACCCTTCGTGAATAATCCGGGCTAGGGCGTACCCGCGGCCATGCGCTCGAGCACGATCTCGCCGCCGGCCACATCAACGCGGACCCGGTCGCCGTCGCCGAACTCCCCCTCCAGCATCCGCCGCGCCAGCGGGTCCTGCACCAAGCGCTGGATGGCTCGCTTGAGCGGTCGGGCGCCGTACACCGGGTCGAAGCCCTGTCGCGCCAAAAACTCCTTGGCCCGATCGGCGACCTCGAGTTCCAGTTTTCGCCCCGTCATTCGGCGCTGGAGCACCCGCAGTTGAATGTCCACGATCTGCGTGATCTCCCGCAGCGACAGTCGGTGGAAGATCACCGTCTCGTCGACCCGGTTGAGGAATTCCGGCCGGAACGCCGTCTTGAGGAGCTCGGTCACCTTCTCCCGTGTGACCGCCTCGTCCTCGTCCTGCTGGATGAACTGACTCCCCAGGTTGGAGGTCATGATCACCAGGGCGTTCTTGAAATCCACGGTCCTCCCCTGTCCATCGGTAAGCCGGCCATCGTCCAGCACCTGCAACAGGATATTGAAGACATCCACATGGGCCTTCTCGATCTCATCGAAGAGGATCACGGTATAGGGCCGCCGCCGCACGGCCTCGGTCAGGTACCCGCCCTCCTCGTAACCCACGTAGCCCGGCGGTGCACCGATGAGCCGCGCCACGGAGTGCTTCTCCATGAACTCGGACATGTCGAGGCGGACCAGGGCTCGCTCGTCGTCGAAGAGGAATTCCGCCAACGCGCGCGCCAGCTCCGTCTTGCCCACGCCGGTCGGACCCAGGAACAGGAACGAGCCGAGTGGGCGATTCTCGTCCTGGAGGCCCGCCCGCGCCCGCCGAATGGCGTTGGCGACCGCCATGATGGCCTCCGCCTGGCCCACCACGCGCTCGCGCAGCCGTTCCTCCATGGCGAGCAGCTTCTGTGTTTCGGCCTGCAACATCTTCGCGACCGGGATGCCGGTCCAGCGGGAGACCACCTTGGCGATATCCTCTTCGTCGACCTCTTCCTTCAGCATCCGGTCCGGTCCCGCCAGGGCCCCCAGGGCGGCCTGCTCGCCGTGAAGCGCCTTCTCCAGCCCGACCAGGGCGCCGTACCGGATCTCGGCAACCTTCCCCAGTTCTCCCTCACGCTCCGCCTTCTCGGCCTGGAGTCGCGCGGATTCGATCTGTTCCTTCAGGGCACGGATCCGCTGAATGCTGGCCTTCTCCCGCTCCCAGCGGCCCCGGAGTTCGCCCCGGCGCGTGTCCAGATCGGCCACCTCGGCATCCAGGCGCTCGAGACGCTCCACGGTGTCGGGATCGGTTTCGCGCTTCATGGCTTCGCGCTCGATGCCGAACTGCCGGACTTTCCGCTCGACCTCGTCCAGTGCGACGGGGAGGCTATCGATCTCCATCCGCAGCATGCTGGCCGCCTCGTCCACCAGGTCGATCGCCTTGTCGGGGAGGAACCGATCGGTGATATAGCGGTTCGAGAGGGTCGCCGCGGCCACCAAGGCGGCATCCCGGATCCGGACGCCGTGGTGCACCTCGTACCGCTCCCGGAGCCCCCGCAGAATCGAGATGGTGTCCTCGACGCTGGGCTGCCGCACGACGATCGGCTGGAAGCGCCGCTCCAGCGCGGCATCCTTCTCGATGCGCTTCCGGTATTCATCGAGCGTGGTCGCGCCCACGCAGCGGAGTTCCCCTCGGGCCAGCGCCGGTTTCAGCATGTTGCTGGCGTCCATCGCCCCCTCGGCGGCGCCGGCGCCCACCAGCGTGTGCAGTTCGTCGATGAACAGGATGATCCGCCCGGCGGCCTCGGTCACTTCTTTCAGCAGGGCCTTGAGCCGATCTTCGAATTCGCCGCGGTATTTCGTGCCGGCGAGGAGTGCGCCCAAATCCAGCGCCACGACCTGCTTCTCTTTCAAGGACTCGGGCACGTCCCCGCGCACGATTCGCTCCGCCAATCCTTCCACGATCGCCGTCTTCCCGACGCCGGGCTCCCCGATCAGGACGGGATTGTTCTTGGTCCGACGCGACAGGACCTGGATCACCCGCCGGATCTCCTCGTCCCGCCCGATCACCGGGTCGAGCTTTCCCTTCTGCGCCAGGTCGGTGAGATCCCGGCTGTACCGCTGCAGAGCCTGGTACTTTTCCTCCGGATTGGGGTCGGTGATGCGTTGCCCACCCCGCACCGTCTGGAGGGCCGCGTAGATGCCGTCCTTGCCGACACCCGCGGCACGCAATGTCTGAGCGGCCGGACCCGTGGGCTCGTCCAGAAGCGCCAACAGGAGATGTTCCGAGCCGATGTACTCGTCTTTGAGCCGCCCGGCCTCTTCCTGAGCCCGCTTGAAGACCTCGTTGAGGCGAGGTGTCAGGTAAATCTGTGTCGGGCCATAGACCCTTGGGAGCTTCCCGAGTTCCTGGCGCAGCGCGGCCGCCAACTGCTTCGGGCTCGCGCCGACCTTCTGGAGAACCGGGATGAGGACTCCGTCGGTCTGCTCGACGAGACCCACCAGGAGGTGTTCCGCGTCCACGGCCTGGTGCTGCATCTCCTCGGCGATCTTCTGCGCAGCCTGGATGGCTTCCTGAGCCTTGAACGTGAATTGCTCAAACCGCACGGCTTCCTCCTTTTCCTTCTTTTCTTTCGAACTTTCTCATTTCCTTACAACGTATTCAATATAAAACTTGAGTCTATACATGTCAATATAGAACAACATTTCACCTCGATATTTTGATGGAACCCATTGAATAATTGGCCGACAGAAGTATATGCGGAAGACTCGTAGTCGGTAGTCTGATCGGTAGAAGACTTCATATCTGGCAGATGGCACACAAAAAAGCTTGAACCTCAGATAGCCAGATACCTTTCGAAAATGGATCGATTCTCAAGGATCTCGCGAATACTCCCCTCACGTTGAATACTACCCTTCTCCAAGATGTACGCTCGATCACTCACCTCTCTCGTGAAGTGAACATTCTGCTCGGAGAGGAGGATGGTCATCCCTCCCGCCTTCAGTTGAAGCAGTTGCTCGATCATCGTCCGGACCACCACTGGTGCCAGGCCTTCAGACGGTTCGTCCAGGAGGAGCACCCGCGGATTCCCCATGAGGGTCCTGGCCAGCGTCAGCATCTGCTGCTCTCCTCCACTGAGGCTTCCCCCCCGGCGGCCCGCCAGCGTCCCAAGCATCGGAAACAGCGCCTCCACGCGCTCCAGGGTCCACGGCGAGTCCCCGGATCGTCCCGGACGCCGCCCGACCTCGAGGTTCTCCCGCACCGTGAGGTCCGGGAAGATGCGCCGGTCCTGCGGCACGTATCCGATGCCGGCTCGCGCGATCAGGTACGGCGCAAGTCCCACAAGATCCGCGCCGTCGAGGACCACCTGCCCGGCGCTCGGGGGTGCGATCCCCATGATCGCCTTCAGCGCGGTCGACTTCCCGGCGCCGTTCCGACCGAGGAGTGCCACGATCTCGCCCCGGTCGGCACGCAGGCTCACGCCGAAGAGGATCCGGCTCACCCCGTACCCGGCGTGCAGGTTCGACAGCTCGAGCATCACCCGGGGTGTCGCTCTGCCCGGAATCACCGGACACCTCCCAGATACACGCGCTGAACCTCGGGATTCGCCCGGACCTCCGCCGGGCTCCCGTCGGCCAGCACGCGGCCATGGTGCATCACCAGAATTCGGCTCGCCGACCCGAAGACCACATCCATGTCATGTTCCGTGAAGAGCACGGTCAGCCTGCGCGCGCGCACGATCGCTGTCACCAGACGCATGAGCTCCGCCCGTTCCGCCACGGCCATGCCCGCCGTCGGCTCATCCAGCAGCAACAGCGACGGCTCCCCCGCCAGCGCCAGCGCCAGCTCCGCTCGCTTCAGGTCACCCAGCGAGAGCGTTCCGCAGCGATCGTCCGCATACCGGAGGAGCCCCACCTGCTCCAACAGGGCGTCGACCGACCCGCGGACCAGGCGCGCCGCCTCGGTCAGCATCTGTCTGCTCCGCCCAGCGCTCGACAGAAGCGCCGTCTGAACGTTCTCGCGGACCGTCAAGCTATGGAAGATGGCAGGCACCTGAAACGTACGGCTGATACCCCGCCGCCAGATCCGGTGCGGAGCGACACCCCCGATCCCCTCGCCCCGAAAGAGAATCCGTCCGCGATCGTACGCCAACTGCCCGGTCAACAGGTTGAAGAGCGTGGTCTTGCCCGCCCCGTTCGGCCCGATCACTGCGCAGACGTCTCCGACGCCCAGCGAGAAACTCACTCCGGCCACCGCCTGGACGCCCCCGAAGGCCTTCCAGGCGTCCCGGACGTCGAGTAGCGGCGCCTCAGCCACGGCGAACCTCCGACGACGCCCGGCGCGCCCGCCCGATCCCCAGCAGGCCGCCGGGGAACGCCAGGACGACCGCCATCAATACGACCCCGAGGCACGCCTGCCAGTAGTCGGTGTACAGCGTCATCACCGTGTCGAGCCCCTTGAACGCCGCCGCCCCGAGTGGCGCACCCGCCGGCCGGTGGATTCCTCCCAGCAGGACCATGACCAGGGACTCGACCGACACGGCCACTGACAGGTAGTCGGGAAAGACGCTCCCCTTCAGGAAGGCAAACAGACTGCCCCCGAACCCGGCCAATAGCCCCGCCACCATGAACGCCAGCAACTGATGGGCGGGGACGTTCACGCCGATCGTCGCGCACCGCACGGTATGATCGCGCGCCGCCCGGAGCGTCAGGCCGAACGGGGACCCGGTCACGCGCCGGAGGAGCACCAACCCTCCAATCCCGACCCCGAGTGCCAGGTAGTAGTAGCGGACCGGCGTCGCCAGATAGGACGCCGGCCAGATCCCGAGGAGACCGTTATCTCCCCCGGTGACATCGTACCATTGATGCGCGACGGCATAGACGATCTGCGCGCACGCCAGCGTCATCATGGCAAACGGGATTCCGCTGAGCCGCACACAGAAGTATCCGAAGATCAGGGCCGCGCCGCCGGCCAGCGCGGGACCGAGCAGGAATGCCAAGGGCATCGCCAAGCCGCCCGGATCCAGGAGCAGCGCCGCCCCGTACGCCCCCAGACCGAAGTACGCCGCATGGCCAAACGAGATCATGCCCCCAGTCCCAACGAGGAGTTGGAGGCTCCCGGCCACGAGGGCGAAGGCCAGTATTTCCACCAGCAGCCAGACGACGAATGTCGGCGCCACCAGGGGTGCAATCAGGAGCAGGACGCCCCCGGCCACCATGGTGACGCGCGGCACAGTCGGGTGGCCGTCGAAAGAGTCCTGCGGCGCCCCCTCCGAGGCGGGGGCGGCCGGGGGCCGACCCAGCAGCCCCCACGGCCGCAGGGTGAGGACCGCGGCCATCAAAAGAAAGACCAGGACGAGCTGGAACTCCCGGGGGAGCCACACGATCCCCAGCGACTGGAGGACGCCGAGGAGGATCGCCCCCACCAGCGCGCCGAAGACGTTGCCCATCCCGCCGATCACCACCACCACGAATGCCTCGACGATGATGGCGGCATCCATCACCGTGGTGAGCGGCTGGCGCGCGACCTGGAGCGCTCCCGCTGCGCCGGCCAACCACGAACCGACGACGAACACTCCGGTGAAGAGCCAGGCCTGGTTGACGCCCAGGGCGCCCGCCATCTCGCGATCCGAGGCCGCCGCGCGGACGAGGACCCCCCACCGGGTGTGATGCAGTGCTCCCCACAAGCCCAGGGCCACCGCCGGCCCGAGCGCCAGGACGGCAAAATCGTAGGTGGGAACGAGCTGGCCCAGCACGAGAACCGTCCCGTCCAGTCCGGGCGGCTTGAGGCCCACCCGATGCTCCGGCCCCCAGAAGAACCGCACCACGTCGCCGAGGATCAGTACCAGCGCGAAGGTGAGGAGCAACTGGTACAGCTCCGGCGCTCGATACACCCGGCGCACGAGTCCGATCTCCACGATCCCGCCGAGGAGCGCCACGGCGAGCGGCGCAAGCAGCATGCCTGCGTAGGGGCTCAGCGCCCCAAAGGGAAGCACGGTGCCCAGGGTGACGGTCAGGTAGGCTGCCAGCATGTAAAAGGAGCCGTGGGCAAAGTTGATCGTTCGCGTCACGCCGAAGATCAGCGACAGTCCGGACGCGATGAGGAAGAGGATCATCGCGTGCGTCAGGCCTGCCAGGAACTGGAGGAAGAGCGCGTTCATGGACGTGTCATGGTCGCGGGTGCTGGGTCGGAATCACGCCGCCACCCGGAGCCGGCGCCTCGTGGGACCTGACCGTCGGCACGTGATCACTTGGCCGCCTCGCGCATCCGGCGCACCTCGGCTTCCGACGGCAACGCCTTGTCCCCAGGCACGTACTCCCATCGGTCCATGATCCCGGTCCCGCGGGTAGCATCCAGTTTCGTGACGCCCACCCAGGCGCCCATGGTGGACTGGTGGTCGAAGGGGCGAAAGGTGATGGGGCCGATCGGGGTCTCGACCTTCAGCGATTCCAGGGCCGAGACCATCGCTTCCGTGTCCGTGCCCTGCGCCTTCCGGATGGTCTCGAAGGCGGACAGAAAGGTGATGTAACCGACCAGCGCACCGGCGACCGGATGCCGGCCCGTCCGCTTCGTGAACTTGTCGACGAAGGCCACATGCGCCGGAATCCGGATGTCGTACCACGGGTATCCCGTGACCAGCATCCCCTCGGGGGCATCCAGCTTCAGGGGATCCAGGTACTCGGGCTCCCCGAGGAGAATCCCCACGGCATACGCCTTCTCGAAGAGACCGCGCTTCCCGGCTTCCCGCGCGAAGGCCAGCCAGTCACTCCCGAAGAGGGACACGTAGAGTGCCTCGGGTTGCTGATTCAGAAGCGCGGTGACGTATCCCCCCGGCTCGAGTTTGGCCAGCGTCGGCCAGTGTTCTCCGACCACCTGGACGTCCGGCTTGAGCTCTTTGAGTCGCGCCCAGAACGTCTCCCACGCGCGCCGTCCGTATTCGTAATTCGGTCCGATGACGGCCCATTTCCGGTACGGAAGCTTGGCGGCCCGCTCTGCCAGCATGCGCCCCTGAGAATAGGTGTTGGGCCGAACGCGAAAGGTGTACCGATGGCCGTGGGACCAGGTGATCGCCTCCGAAAGCGGCTCGGCGGCCAGGAAGAGGGTCTTGTGCATCTTGGCGAAATCCGAGACAGCCAGGCCCACGTTGCTGAGGTACGTCCCCGCGAGGAGATGGACCCTCTCCCCCGCCACCAACTCTTGCGCGTGCTTGATGGCCTCCGCCGGATTTCCCTTATCATCGCGGAAGAGCACCTCGACCTTTCGTCCCAGCAGACCACCCGCGGCGTTGACCTCGTCCACGGCCATCTCGACCGCCTGGCGATACGGCTGGGTGAAACCGGCCGCGATGCCGCTGTAGGAGTTGATCTCTCCGATCCGGATCGGCCCCTGCGCGTCCGCAGCGCGGGGACCCCACACGGACGCTAGGCCCAGCATCAAGAGGAGTAGGGCGCGCATAAGCCTTCCACCTTTCCGGTCATCCGGGTTCTCCCGGCCGCTATCGGGCACCTCACCCCCGCAACACCGGCTACCGAGGCGCGGGCGTGGGGCAGGCACCGACCTGGGAGGGACTCCTTTTCATACGGCAGGGGGGACAAATGGTCAAGGAAAATGCCCTCTCACGCGGCCCGAAATGCCGTTTTTCCACAGGGGAACCGACGAGGAAAAATTATCTCAAAAATGGTTCTTGACACTGGCACAGGCCTGCGCTAAAAGGATGTCCCCATGCAGATTCGTTACAGGAAACCTTTTATTTTCAATATGTTCCAAGTATTTCGTGATCATCCAAGGATTGTCGAAACTGGGGAAATCCCCGGAGACCCAAGGAATAGCGGAATTTCCGGTTATCCACACCTGTGGAGAAACATGTGGATAACTTCCTGATGGCCCCAGAAGCGGGTTTCTGGTCTCACGCAAAAAACCGGCCTTTGAATTCCAAAGAGTTACCCGGTGGGATGGCCTGTGGATAAGTTGCTCGGAGGGCGCACCGTATGAAAGCCACGGCAGCAGCGAACGTCCAGGAAGTCTGGGAAGAGGCGTTGGCAGTCATTCGCGGCCGGATCAGCCGGCAGAGCTTCGAGGCCTGGTTCCGCCCCCTGACGCTGGGAACGGTCGAGGAAAACCGCGTCCAGATTCTCCTCCCGAACCGGTTCTTCAAGGAGTGGTTCGAGGAGCACTACCTGGGGCTCCTGCGATCGGCACTCGAGGACTTGCTTTTCAACAAGGTCGAGATCCGGCTGGTCTTGTCGGAAAAGGACGCGGCAGCGACCCCCGCGGGCCAAGAGGAGCCGAGCGAGCGACGGGCGCCCCGCCGTCCTCGAGATGCCGGGGCACAGTTGAATCCCAAATACACCTTCGACTCCTTCGTGGTCGGCACGAGCAACCAGTTCGCCCACGCCGCGTGTATGGCGGTCGGCGAGCAGCTCGCCAAGACGTACAACCCGCTCTTCATTTACGGGGGTGTGGGCCTCGGGAAGACGCACTTGCTTCACGCCATCGGGCATCATGCCCGGCAACGGGATCCGCGGATCCGGGTTTCGTATGTTTCCTCCGAGAAGTTCACCAACGATCTCATCAATTCGATCCGATTCGATTCAACCGTGGAGTTCCGCAATCGGTACCGAAGCCTGGATCTGCTCTTGATCGACGATATCCAGTTCATCGCTGGAAAGGAGCGCACCCAGGAGGAGTTCTTCCATACCTTCAACGACCTGTACGATTCCTCGAAGCAGATCGTGATCAGTTCCGACCGGGTGCCCCGCGAAATCCCGACCCTGGAGGAACGCCTCCGGTCGCGGTTCGAATGGGGTCTGATCGCCGACATCCAGGCGCCCGACCTGGAGACCAAGGCGGCCATCCTCCGGAAGAAGGCGCAGGCCCAGGGGGTGCGTCTCCCCGACGAGGTCTCACTGTTCATCGCCAAACACGTGAAGTCCAGTATCCGGGAACTGGAAGGGTCGCTGGTCCGCCTGGCCGCTCAAGCCTCGTTCACCCATCGGGAGATCAGCCTGGAATTGGCCCAGGATGTTCTGAAAGAGCTCAGCGCCGAGCAACAGCGCCTGCCGACGATCCCATCCATCCAGCGGGCGGTCGCGGAGTTCTTTGGCGTGCGTGTGGACGACCTCCGGTCGCGGGGCCGGAACAAGTCTATCGTGCTCCCGCGCCAGGTGGCCATGTACCTGTGCCGGGAGATCGTGAAGGCGTCGCTTCCCGATATCGGGGACGGGTTCGGCGGAAAGGACCACTCCACCGTGATTCACGCCTGCGAGAAGGTCAGACGAAAAATCGCCGGCGAGGAAGTGTTCCGGAAACAAGTGGACGACCTGTTTGTACGTCTGTCGCCGTAGGCGCCCTTACCAAGTGCCTTCTCCATTTTCTGGAATTTCGGTACGGCTCCTCATGCCGTTTCCGGGATTTCTCCGGCCAAGTCATTCTGTGACACCGGCGTAGCGACCATAGCAAGGTCGGCGGGCCGCGCCCAGCCGCAAAAACCAACGGCGGCTCACTCTACCGAGTGAGCCGCCGTTGGTTTTCTCTTCGTTCCCCGGGCCGCCCCGCTCAGCGACAGCGCACGTTCTTGTCGCGCGCCAGTCGCGCCTCGCGGGTCTTGCCGTGTTTCGCGATCAACTCGCACAGGGCGGTGGTCGCCTGCTTGGTGTCCCCCATCTGCAAGTAGGCCTCCCCTTGCTTGAAGAGGGCGCTCGGCACCTTCGGGTTGTCCGGATACTCACGGACCACCACGTCGAATTCCTCGACCGCCTGCGCATAGTTCTTTTGGCTGAAAAAGCACTCTCCAAGCCAATACTGGGCGTTGGGGGTCAGGCTGGTCCGCGGATACGCCTTGACATAGGTCCGGAACCCGGTGATGGCCAGGTCGTAATCGCCCTTCGTGTAGTCGCTCAGGGCCGCCTTATAGAGATCCTCGGGCGGGAGCGTCGGCTGCGGCCGAGCCGCCGGTGGGGCCGGCACAGGAGCCGCCGGGGCGGCGGGCGGCGGGGGCGGGGCGGGAGCCGCCGGGGGTTGGGGCGCGGGTGGCGCGGGTGGTGCAACCGGTGCTGTCGGTGCGGCCGGCGCTGTCGGTACCGCCGGGGCTGCCGCCACGGGGGGCTGGCCGGGGGCCGGTGCCGTTGTTCCCGGTGGAACTGCTGGTCCGGGCTGGGCGACTGCTGGTGGCGGCGTCGGCGGTCTTGGTTGCTCCACCGCCTGCAACCGCGCCGCTTGGAGCTTCACCTGCTGGTCCATCGCCTCGATCCGTTGATTGGTTTGGCGACCCCGCTGATCCACCTCGTCGATCCGGGTTTGGAGGTCCCGCAAGACCGAGGCGCTCTCCTCCATCTTCCCTTGCGCAAACCGCGTCTCTGTGGTCAGTTCCTCCAGCCGCTGGTTCAGGGCGACCCGCGACCCCTCGCTCTCCTTGGCCGACGACTCGACGCGGCCCCGCACGTCCGCTTCCACTTTCCGGAGCCGTTCCTCGGTGAAGTCCCGCGAGCTCTGATTGGCTCTGCTGAGCGACGCGACCTCAGTCCGGAGCGCCAGCATGTCGCGCCGGATCGCCAGGATGTCCTCATTGGTCGCGCAGCCCGCCAGAAACGTCAGGGCGCCCAGAAGCACCCAGGTCCCGCGCCGCTGTTCCCAGGCCATTCTCGTCATCTCCAGCACCACGTTGCCTCCTGAGCGGCCCTCTCGACCTCTCGCGGGATGCGAGATCTCGGAGCGCCTTTCCGAATACTGTCGCCGGGCGCCGCCGTCCCGATCGTTCTTTCGTGGAGCACGGCGGTCCCTACGGCCCCCAATCCGCCAGGTAATTCTCCCGTCCGTTGTTCGTCAGCCGGCGCTGCTCTGAGCCATCCGCGTGCATCACGAAGAGGTCCCGCTGACCCGCGCGGGTCGAGGTGAATACGATGTGCCGCCCGTTGGGGGACCAAGTCGGCTCCTCATTGTTCCCGGCCGAGGTCAACTGCTGAATGCCGGAGCCGTCGGGGTTGGCCAGGCAAATCTGATTTCCGCCGGCCCGGCACATGAACGCGATCTTCTCGCCGCGCGGCGACCAGCGCGGGGAGGCGTTGTAGGATCCCTGGAAGGTCACCCGGCGCAGGTTGGAACCGTCCACGTCCATGACGTAGACCTGCGGCGTCCCCCCCCGATCCGAGTTGAAGACGATCTGTCGCCCGTTGGGCGAAAAAGACGGGGATACTGAGATGGCGGGTCCGGTTGTTAACGGCTTCGGCGTCCCCCCGTTTTTCGACATGAGGAACAGATTGGTCCCCCCACCCGCACTCATCGCGACCGCGAGCCATTGACCATCCGGCGACCAGCCGGGTGTGGCGTTCAGCCCCCGCTGTTGGGACAGGACATCCCGTCGCCCGCTGTCGAAATTCAGCAGGTACAGATCGGGATTGCCGTTCCGGTACGACGTGTACGCGATGAGCCGCCCGTCCGGAGACCAGCGCGGCGAGAGGTTGATGGACTGGTTCCCGGTGATCGGCGACGGGCTCGCCCCGTCGTAGTCGATGACGTACAGTTCCTTGGCGGTCCGGCTCGTCCCCGAGACGAAGGCGATCCGGGTCTGGGCCACCCCCTTTTCCCCGGTGAGATTGAACATGATATCGTCGGCAAACCGGTGCACGATCAGCCGGAAGAACTTGGCGTCGCCGATATACCGCTTCCCGAACACCATGTTCCCGGACGATACGTCGAACAGGCGCCCCTCCAGCACGGCCTCGCGACCCCGGCTGGACAGATACCCGACCGCCAGATGCTGCACCTTCAGCGCCGCCAAACCCGGCAGCGCCACCCGCTCCTGGTCCGGCTGGATGGTGGCGGGATCGAACGGAAGGATGGACCCCTCCATGACGTCGAAGATCGTCGAGAACTTGAGGTCACTCGCCAGAACCGACGCCCCGACCTTCCCCAGTTCCTCCCCGTTCAAGGTGAAGGACGCGAAACCCCCGAGGGCGATCGTGAACTTGGGGGCGACCCGCTCCCGCAGTTCTCGATCAATCACCTGAGCTTGAGCGCCAGACGCCAGAATCGCACAACCGATCGCCGCCAGGGCGATCCAGTGAAGTCTCCACATTATCCACGCTCCATCACAAAACGGTACCGCAAGTTCAGAGAGGGTTCAGTGAGCAGATTCGGAAACGGCGGCAACGGCACACTCTGCCGGACCGCACGCAGCGCAGCGTTGTCCATGCCCGCGTCCCCGGAGGTGGTCTCCAGTTCCACATCCCGGACAACACCCGAACGCAGGACCCGGAACCGGATCACGACGACCATGTCGCGCGCCGCTCCGGTCCCGACCGGGACCCAGTTTCCACTGATCTTGTAGTCCACCAAGCCGAGGTAGTAGCCGAGCGCCGACCCCCCGGAGCCGTCGCCCTTTTCCCCACCGGCCAATTCTACGCCGCTCCCCTTCCCGGAACCGGTGGCCGTCGTCGCGGCCGGAGCCGTCGCGGGTCCCGCCGAGGCGACCACGGGACTCGGTGTCGGCCCGGTCGGTCCCTGCGGCCTCGCTTCCACGGGCGCGGGCCGACGGACGTCTCTTCCGGTCGCGGGCGGGGGGCGCAAGGAGGGCTCGACCTCCGTCGGGGTCTGCTTCAGCGGCCGTTTCCCGGGAAGCGTCAGTTCCTCGCTCGGCCGGGCAGCCGGCGGTGGCGCTGGAATCGCTCGTGGCGCTGAGACCGGCGGCGCTTGGGGGGCCAGAGGGGGCGTCGCTGGTCTGGCAGCCGGGGCGGATCCTCCGGCGCGGCCGCCCGGCGCCGTCGAAACCAGATTGACCTCATAACTCACCGGCACGGTCAAGTAGGTGCCGCCGTGGAACCGCGGCACGAACACGACCGCCACCGTGAGTAACCCGTGGAGCAGAATCGATAGGCCGAGGGTCAGCCACAGTTCGGTTGGGCGCGGACCGGACGTCACCAGCCGGTCGGCCGACGCCGTCATGGCCGCATCATCTCCCGCCCGGGCCGACCGGTTCTGTCACCATGCCGACCCGATCGATCCCGGCCTTCTTGATCACATCCATGACCTTCATGACCGCCCCGTAGGCCACCGCCTCATCTGCCTTGAGGAAGACCGACGCCTTGGGGTTTCGCTGAACCATGCCGTTCAGGACTTTGGACAGCCGATCCAGGCTGATGGCTTGGTTCTCCAGGTAGACGCCGCGATCTCTGGTCACCGTGAGAACGAGCCGCTCCTCAGGCTGCGAGGTGCGCGTCTCCGTCTTCGGAACCCGGACGTCGATCCCGCCCAACATCATGGGGGCCGTGATCAGAAAGATCACCAGGAGCACCAACACCACGTCCACGAACGGCGTGATGTTGATCTCCGCCAGGGCCGGACCCAGCCGGGTCTCGCCCCCGATGTCCATGGGTTTCGCTGCCATTTCGGCCTCGGACCGCGCCAGGAGGCGCGGCGCCAAACTAGGTTCGACCGGCTCGGTGGATGATCCGTTCCGCCGTCCCGAGAAACTCCAGCCCGAACAGGTCCATCCGTGTCGCGGCGCCCTTGATCCGGTTGAGGAAGTAGTTGTACGCGATCACGCCGGGGATGGCCACGGCCAGGCCGGCCGCCGTGGTGATGAGCGCTTCGGCGATGCCCGGTGCCACCGCCCCGAGATTGGCGGACCCCGTCATCGCGATGCCGTGGAAGGCATCCATGATCCCCCAGACCGTCCCGAACAGCCCGATGAAGGGGGTGATGTTTCCCGTCGTCGCCAGGAAAATCAGAGACCGCTCCAGCCCCGCAATCTCGCGCAGACTGGCGTGCCGCAGCGTCCGCCCCAGCCTCGCCAGGAGGTTGTCTGGGGACATATCCAGCGGCTTCACCGCCGCTTCGCCGCCGGGTTGTCCACCCGAACCGGGATTGCCTTTCAAGGCCAAGCTGAGCTCGCGGTAACCTTCCCGGAAGAGAGACGCCAGTGGGCTGTGCGAAAATCGGCGCGAATCCTCGTACACCGTGGCAAGCTGTTTCCCCTCGCGAAACAGCTTCCAGAGGCGCTCATCCTGCCGATCGACGCGCCCGAGCGCTCTGATCTTGAGGAAGATGATAGTCCAGGAGGCCAGGGAAAATACCAACAGGACGCCCAGGACACCCTTGGCGACGATGCCGGCTTGCAGAATGAGACTCAATGCGTTCATCGGTGTAGACCCATCGGGTTTTTATAGCAAATGTAGGAAACCACCGTCAAGCAAAACCCTCGCCAGGTCTCATGGTTGCCGGGTCCTGCCGCCATTGGCCCCCCCAACCGCCTGTCCAGCACGTCGCCCGGTGACGATGTTTGCCGACTTGACCACGGCATGCCAAGCATCATATCCTGATAAGACCTGGCCGGCGGAAAATAGTTCCTCCATCCGCACGGGCGAGGACAACTCGAGGGACGTCGCGTCCCGATCGGCTAAAGCGAAGGACGGCTCATGACCCGACTAAACATCAAGGATATGCCGGGATGTTCCCCGCTGGTCCGAGATTATGTCCACCATTTCGACCGCGTATCCTCTTTTTTTGCCCAGAATCCCCACGCCAACGGAACCTATGCCGCGCTGGCAAAGGTCTGCAGCGAGCGGGAGTATCGCCGCACCGAGCTGCGCGACGTCCTGTTGGCGCAACAGGCAGCCTGGGGTGCGCCGCCCATCGCACGGCGGCGGATCGACGAACTGTGTGCACCTCAGGGGTTGGCGGTGCTCACAGGGCAACAAACGGGGCTCTTCGGCGGTCCGCTCTTCACCCTGTACAAGGCGCTCACCGCCGTCGCGCTTGCGGCGGACCTGGAGCGTGCGCTGCACCGCCCCGTCGTTCCGCTCTTCTGGATGGCATCCGAGGACCACGACGTGGCCGAGGCGGACCACGTGCAGGTGCTGGACCGGAGCGGCAACCTGGTCCAGATTCGGCACACCGCCTGGGGGGAGCCGCCGGGTGGATTCATGCCCGCGAACCTCCGCCTTGGACCCGCCATCCAAGACACGCTGGCGCGCCTGTGGGAGTCGCTGCCCGCCACCGAATTCAGCGGCCCGTTGCGTGACGCCCTCGCGCAGGCCTATGCCCCCGAGCGAACCCTCGCCGAGGCATTCGCGTGCTGGATGACCTCCCTCCTCGGAGAGACCGGCCTGGTCCTGGTGGACGCGGCCGACCACGGCCTGAAACGACTGGCCGCCGGAATCTTCCGGCGCGAGGTGGAGGAGGCCCCGGGGACCTCCGCAGCCATCCTGGAGGTGAGCCGCGCCCTGCGCGCCCAGGGATACCCGACGCAGATCGAGGCGCGGCCCGACGGGGTGAATTGCTTCCTTCTTGCCGAGGGTCGCCGCCCGCTGGTCCGAGATCCGGCGGGGTTCCGGCTGCGAGACACCGGCGCGGTGATCGCCCCGGCGGCTCTCCTCCGGATGGTCCAGGAGGCCCCCGAACAGTTCAGCCCCAACGTGGCGCTTCGCCCCGTGGTGCAGGATACACTGTTCCCCACGCTGGCCTACGTCGCCGGCCCGGGCGAGCTGACCTACTTCGCCCAGCTCCGACCGGTGTATGCCGCCTTCGGCGTCCCCATGCCTGCCATCGTGCCCCGGGCCAGCCTGAGCCTGCTGGACCCGCGGGTCGTCCAACTCCTGGATCGCTTTCAGGTATCCCTCCAGGACCTCGCCGCAGAGCCGGAGCAGCTCGCCAGCCGCCTCCTGCGGGCGCAGCTGCCACCCGACCTGGGGGCGACGCTGGCCGCAGCCCGGCAGGGAGTGGACGAGATCTTTCGGCGCCTGGGCGAGGCGGTCGCCGGGGTGGACCCGACGCTACGGGCCACGGCGGGGCAAACCGGCGGGCACGTCAAGGGCCACCTGGACCAGCTCGAAAAAAAGGCCGTCCAGGCGCTCAAGCGACGGGAAGCGGATACCCGGCAACAGCTCCACCGCCTCCGGGACGCGCTCATGCCGGGTGGAAAGCTCCAGGAACGCGTCTATCCCGTCCTCCCGTTTCTCGCGAAGTACGGACCGACCCTGCTGACGTCGCTGCGCGCGTCCATCGATTCCCCAGGCTGGGACCACCGGCTGGTGACCATCCCGGGCGGCACCCTGGGTCGTCCGGATGCGCCGGCGGAAACCCCCTGATGGGAGGCCCTCCGATGAACATCGGCGTCACCTGCTATCCCACCTATGGCGGGAGCGGCGTCGTGGCCACCGAACTGGGCAAGGCCATGGCTCAACGCGGGCACCAGATCCACTTCATCAGCTATTCGTTGCCGTTCCGCCTCCAGCACTACGACGCCCGCATCTTCTTTCACGAAGTGGAGATGGTGAGCTATCCCCTCCTGGAACATTCCACCTACGCCATCGCGCTGGCGGCCAAGATGTCCGAGGTCGGGACTCAGGTGGGCCTGGATCTGTTCCACGTGCACTACGCCATCCCCCACGCCGTCTCCGCCTTCCTGGCCCGCTCGATCCTGGGCGCCCATGCCCCGCGCATCGTCACCACCCTACACGGTACCGACATCACCCTGGTCGGCAACGACCGCTCCCTCTACCCGATGACCCGTTTTGCGCTGGAGCAATCCGACGGTGTCACCTGCGTCTCTCAGTACCTGCTGGACAAGACTCGAGCGGTGTTCGATCTGGATCGCCCCATGCGCGTGATCCCGAACTTCGTGGACACCCAGCGCTTCCGGCCCACGCCGCATTCGACCCTGCGGGAGCACCTGGCGCCTCGCGGCGAGCGGATCCTGATCCACCTCTCCAATTTCCGCGCCGTGAAACGCGCGCCCGATGCCGTGCGAGTGTTCGCCAAGGTCCGCGGCGCCCTGCCCGCGCGGCTCCTCCTCGTCGGGGACGGCCAGGATCGCCCGGAGGCCCTGCATCTGGCCGAGACCTTGGGCGTCAAGCCGGACGTCATCTTCCTGGGAAAACAGGACGACGTGGAAACGCTCCTCGCCGTAGCGGACCTCACCCTGCTCCCGAGCGCCGACGAGGCATTCGGCCTGGCGGCGCTGGAGGGCTTGAGCTGCGGCACCCCCGTGATCGCGACCGCCGTGGGTGGCGTGCCGGAAGTCGTCGAGGACGGCAAGAGCGGTTTTCTTCTCCCCGTGGGCGATGTGGACGGCATGGCCGCGGCGGCGCTTGCGCTCCTCACCGACGCGTCGCGCCACGCCGAGTTCCGCGCGGCCGCCCGCCGGCGCGCCGTGGAGCAGTTCGACACAACGCTGATCGTGCCCCGCTACGAGGCGTACTACCGAGAGGTGCTCGGCCAGAGGCGGGACAAGCCGATCAGTTGACCCGCTTGTGGAAGCTCAGGATGGCCCAGTAAAGGAACACCACCACGAACCCGCCCAGAATGGCCACATCCGGCCAGATCTGGGCCAGGTCGGCCCCGCGCAGCGTCACGGCCCGGACCGTTCGCGAGAAGTACATCAGCGGAAACAGGAAGGAGATGGGGCGGATGTAGTCGGGGATCGCCTCGATGGGGGCGTACGCCCCCGAGAGCATGAAGACCGGCAAAACGTAAAAGACGGCGATCTGCACCGCTTGGAACTGGGACCGGGACACCGCCGAGATGAGCAGGCCCGTGGCCAACGAGGTGAGCACGAAGAGCGCGCACAGCAGCACGAGCAGGGGTAACCTGTCGGCCACCGGGATGCCGAACCAGCGGTCCGTCACGAACAGGATGGTCGCCACGTTGAGCAGCGAGATGCCGAAAAACGGCAGGAGCTTCCCCAGGATCAGCTCGAGGCGCGTGATGGGCGACGCCATGAGCTGGTCGAGCGTGCCCCGTTCTCGCTCCCGGGGGATGGTGATGGCCATCAGCATGACGGTCAGCAGCTGCAGCGTGAGCCCGATGACGCCCGGCATCACGTACCCCAGATACTGGCGCCCCGGGTTGTACCGGATCTCGGATTGCACGAAAACCGGCCGGATCAGCCGGCGCCCGCGGTCCGGTCGCACACCGCGCTCCCACAAGCCCCTGATCGCGCGCTCGGTGTTGTAGCGCTGGATGACCCGCTGTGCCACGCCTTCCACGATCGGCGCCGACGTATTGTCCGTCCCGTCCAGGAGAACCAGGAGCTGGGCCTCGTCGCCCGCCTCAATCTGCTGCAGGAAGCCCTTGGGAATGACGATCGCAGCCTTGATCTGGCCGCGCGCCAGGAGGTCCTGGGCCTCCGTCAGCGTCGACACCTCCCGCTCGATCAGGACCTCGTCGTAGGTGCGGAAGGCCGACGCGATCCGGTTCGACTCGGAGGATCCGTCCAGGTTCAGGATGACCGACGGGATGTGACCGAGTTCGCCGGTCTCCAGCGCTTTGCCGAACAGAAAGGTGAGGATGATGGGCATCACCAGGATGAGCACGAGACTGCGGCGGTCCCGCAGGATCTGGCGGAGCTCCTTCCGTGCCACGTGGCCGACCACCGCCAGCACGTCAGGCGTCCTGCACGTCAGCCGGCGCCGTCCGGGTGAGCGACATGAAGACGTCCTCCAGCGTGGGCGGCACCGAGCGGATCCCGCGAACCACCACCTCTCGCCCGCGCAGCGCCGCGTCCAACTCCCCTTCCAGCCCCTCGGTCATCCGACTGAAGACTCGGAGCGTGTGCCCGTAGATGCTGACACCCGTCACCCCGGCGATGCCCCGCACCGCCTCGGCGGCCTGCATCACGGGAACGGCGTCGACCTCCAGGATGGCCTCGCCGATCTCGGCTCGGCATTGTTCCGGTGAGCCGGAACCGATCAGCCGCCCGCCGTGCATGAAGGCGATCGTCTGACATCGCTCCGCCTCTTCCACATAGTGGGTGGTAACCAAGATCGTTCGCCCCTCGCCGGCCGCCTGGTACAGCAGGTCCCACATCTGCTGCCGTGACGACGGGTCCGCCCCGGCCGTGGGCTCGTCCAGGAACAGGATGGCGGGCGCGTGAACCAGGGCACAGCCCAGGGCCAAGCGCTGCTTGAGCCCTCCGGACAGGTGCTCCGTGAGGTCCGCACGCCGCTCCAGTAAGCCGACGCGCTCCAACGTGTTCGCCACCCGCCGTCTCCGTTCCCGTCCCGGGATGCGGTACACACCGGCAAAGAAGTCCAGGTTTTCCTCCACGGTCAAGTCCCCGTACAGGCTGAACCGCTGCGGCATGTAACCCACCTGGAGCTTGATCGCCTCAGCATCGCGGGTCACATCCATCCCCGCCACGCACGCCGTCCCCTCACTCGGAAGCAACAAGCCGCACAGCATCCGGATCGTGGTGGTCTTCCCGGCGCCGTTTGGCCCCAGAAATCCGAAGATCTCCCCGGACCGGACGCGGAGATTCAGGGCGCGGACCGCGGTCGCGGCCCCGAAGCGTCTGGTGAGGTTGGTCGTCTCGATCGCGAGGGGCATACGAGCCTTGCGCTCCCGTCGACATACACTCGACACGTTGGTACGACGGCCACTTATACTGGACGCTCGGGACGCGTGTCAACCGTCCTTTTCGCCCCGGACCGCCGCCCTGCACGCCCGCCGGCAGCCCCGAAACCGATTGACAAGGGCCGGCAAACTGGATAGCCTGCCTTTCGCATCGAATGCGCGGCCCGCAGAAAAACGAAGGGAACGCTATGCCCGTCAGGAAGCTCCTGTTGGCGAAACCACGCGGCTTTTGCGCCGGAGTGGATCGCGCCATTGACGTCGTGAATCTGGCGTTGGAGTTGTACCCCGGCCCCGTCTACGTGCGCAAGGAAATCGTCCACAATGTCCATGTGGTCAACGATCTCCGGGCCAAGGGGGCGGTCTTCGTGGATGAACTGGACGAGGTCCCCGACGGCGCCACGGTGATCTTCAGCGCCCACGGCGTCTCGCCGGAGGTGCGGGCCGGGGCCACGGCCCGCGGTCTCAAGGTGATCGACGCCACCTGCCCGCTGGTGACCAAGGTTCACCATGAGGCGATCCGCTTCGCCCGCGAAGGGCGCCCCATCGTCTTGGTGGGGCACGAGGGGCACGACGAGGTCGTCGGGACGATGGGTCACGCCCCCGAGCATATCCACCTCATCGGCTCCGCCGAAGAGGCCGAGACGCTCGAGGTGTCCGACCCGAACCGAGTCGCCGTGATCACCCAGACCACGCTCAGCCTGGACGACACCTCGACCGTGGTGGATGTCCTGCGCCGCCGCTTCCCCGACATCGAGGCGCCCACCCGGGACGACATCTGCTACGCCACCCAGAATCGCCAGTTGGCCGTGAAGGCCATGGCGCGCCGGGCCCCGGCCATCCTGGTGATCGGCTCCAAGAACAGCTCGAACAGCAACCGCCTCGCGGAGGTCGCCCAGGCGGCCGGGGCGCGGGCGTACCTGATTGACGACATCTCGCAGATCGATCCGACCTGGCTTGACGGTGTCGAGAGCCTGGGGATCACCGCGGGGGCGTCGGCCCCGGAGTACCTGGTGGATGAAGTGGTCCAGTTCTTCCGGGCGCAGGGCGTCACCGACATCGAAGAGATCGAGGCGGTAACGGAAGAGGTGAGCTTCGCCCTCCCGCCGGAGCTCGTGCGGGACCGTGATGCGCGTCGTGTCTGACGACCGCCCACCCCGCCCCGGCAGCGGGCAGCCGGCGCAGATCAACCCGGAGACCCGGCACCCCGAGCGCCATGCCATGAACCCAATCGGCGGGACGACCGCGGCACCCTCGAACGTCTCCCGGGCCGTCACCAAGGCCAGCCGCTCCAATTTCACCTACGCGTTCCTGGTCCTCCCCAAGCCCAAACGCGAGGCCCTCTACGCCATCTACGCCTTTTGTCGGATCAGCGACGACGTGGTGGACGAAGGGCTGACGGCCGCCGCGGCGTCCCCGGGCACCGATGAACGGACGACGCCCGCCGACCGCCTGACGGCGTGGCGTGCCGAACTGGACGCCTGTTTCCGAGGCGAGGCGCGCCACCCCGTCACCCGGCGCCTGGGGGAAGTCCTGGGCGCTTTCCCCATTTCGAAAGGTTATTTCGACGAGCTGCTGAACGGGGTCGAGATGGATCTGAGGCAGAGCCGCTACGACACCTTCGCCGAGCTTCAGCAGTATTGCTATCGCGTCGCGGGTGTGGTGGGACTCATGTGCATCGAGGTCTTCGGCTACACCCGTCCGGAAACCCGGCGGTACGCCGAACACCTCGGCACCGCCTTTCAGCTCACCAACATCCTGCGCGACGTGGGCCGGGACGGGGCGGCGGGGCGGATCTATCTGCCGCGCGAGGACTTGGCACGGTTCGGGTGTTCTGACGCCGACATCCTGGCGCGACGTTTGACCCCCGCCTTTCGCGCCCTGATGCAGTTCGAGGTCGGCCGAGCCCGCGAGTTCTACCGGGCTGCGCAGGCCGCGCTGCCGAGCGCAGACCGCGGCACCATGCTGTGCGCCGAGATCATGCGGGCCATCTACAGCCGCCTCCTCGACAAGATCGAGGCACGCGGGTATGACGTCTACTCGCAACCCATTCGGCTGTCGGACGCACACCGCCTTGCGCTGGCGGCCGGCTGCTGGGCACGCCACCGCCTGACCGGGCGGTAGCCCGCGCCCCCCTCCCCTCCGCGCTGTCAGAGGGCTCTTTCCGCCCCCGGAGGCTCGTCTCCGCTCAGGTCCGTCATCTGCATTCCCGGGACGTATTCCACGGTCCGGTCCTCGATATCCTCTAGGCGCCGCACCACGTCGCGGATCCGGATCGTCGCCCGCCGGATCGCCTCGAGTTTCCGCCGCGCGGCCTCGGGAAACGCATCCGCCTGCGTGAGAAGCAGATCCACGAATCCCAGGATCGTCCCCAGGGGATTGTTGATTTCGTGCCGGATGCCCACGCCGATCTCGCCGATCGCCGCCAGCCGCTCGCTGCGGATCAGGCGCTCTTGCGTCTCCACCAGCGCCTGGTGTTTTCGCGCCAACTCCTCCGCCTTGAGCCGCAACTCCCGCTGCAGAGCCAGCGTCCGAAGACAGCTGTGGACCCGCGCCAAGAATTCCCTGGGATGAAACGGTTTGGGGATGTAGTCGTCGGCGCCGCGAAGCAACCCCTCGACCCGATCCTCCACCCGGTCCCGCGCCGTGAGCAGGATGATCGGCAGACCCAGGGTCGCTGGGTTGGCTTTCAACTCCTGGCAGAGGAGACAGCCGTCCCCGTCCGGAAACATGCGGTCGAGCAGGAGGAGATCCGGGATTCCGGCCCGCATGACTTCGCGCGTTTCGGCCAGGGTCGCGCGCCACTCGACTTCGTAGCCTTCCTTCTCCAGCAGGTCGCAAATGACCGCCGCCTGAATCGGGTCGTCCTCCGATACCAGAATACGAGACGCAAGAGGACCAACGGTCTGCGCCATAGCGGCCTCCCTCATGACGGAACGGGATCGCCGGGTCGCCCCTGGCGACCCGGCGCACGCATCATATCACACACGCCCCTGAGCCCCCCAAACGGTCAGAGGGTGGCTGCCGGCCGTTCCGCGTCCAGGAACCGGGCCACCTCGTCCCGGGGAAACCGCGGCAGCGGGATCTCGCCTGCACGACTGATCAGCCGACAGCCGTCTTCCGGCGGGGTCGCGTGCCCGATCAGGTTCCCGTCGATGCCCGCCGCCGTCCACGCGGCCAGGACGTGGTCGGCCGCCTCGGGCGCACAGGTAAGCAGGAGCGCCCCGGAGGCGATCAGGCCGAGCGGGTCGAGTCCCAAGGCGTGGCACATCGCGGCACACTCGGGCAAGACCGGAATCGCCTCCCGGTCGATGCGGAGACCGATCCCGGCCGCCAGGGCAACCTCCTGGAGGCCGGTGGCCAGCCCGCCCTCGGTCGGATCGTGCATGGCATGAATGGCTGCCGCGGCGACGGCGGTCCGGGCGTCCGGAAGGACCGAGATCCCCGGCCGGTGCACCAAAGCGCGGGCGCGGGCGCGGACCTCGGGCTCGACCCCGCGCTCCCCCAGCACCCGGTCAAATTCTCGCGCCAGAATCGACGCCCCCTCGATGGCGATCCCTTTACTCAGCAGCACCGCGTCGCCGACGCGGGCGCCCCCCGTCGTCACCAGGCGATCCTTCTCCACCTCGCCCAGCATGGCGCCCGCCAGGATCGGACGATCCAGCCCCTGCGTGACCTCGGTGTGGCCGCCGACCAGACTGGCCCCGACGGCACGGCAGGCGTCCTGCACTTGCCCAAAGATGGCGGCCAACTGCGCCTCGTCGGCTTGCCCCTCCGGCAGCAGGAGCGTCATCAGGAACCACGCCGGCCGGGCTCCCCGCACCGCCAGGTCGTTGGCGTTGATGTGGACGGCGTACCACCCGATCTCTTCCGCCACAAAGGTGATGGGATCCACCTTGGCGACGAGATACCGGTCCCCGATGTCCAGCACGGCGGCATCTTCTCCCACCCGTGGCCCCATGATCACCCGCGGGTCGCGGATGGCATACTGCGCGAACAGTCGGTCAAGGACCTCCCAGGGGGGTTTCCCCAACGCCAGCCGCGGACTTGCACCACGAGGGGCCAGGTTCATGACGGATACCCCTTGAAGCGTCGGCCATCGACGATCGATCGGGGATCATGGTGCCAGGCGTCATCTCCACCCGTGATCCGTCGTCGATCGGCCACGGTCAGCGCTCACAGTTCGTAAATCGCGAACGGCAGCGGCGTCACCAGCGCGATCAACAGGCCCAGCGCCACGACCGCCAGCCAGCGTCGGGTCCGATCCAGTGGGGTCACATCGTCGAGAGGCGGCGGGTGCCGCAGTCCCAGCGCCACCGCCAGCCCGACCCACACCAGCCAGCCTTCCCAATGCGAGACGAGAAACAGCCCGACCAGGACAGCCAGAAAGACCCATACCGCCTTGCGGAAGCGCGGGCCCAGGACCGCGTAGACGATGTGGCCGCCATCCAACTGCGAGAGCGGCATCAGGTTCAGCGCCGTGACGAACAGGCCCAGCCATCCCGCCAGGGCCATCGGATGCAGCATCACGTCCGATCCGTCGGGGATCGGCCCCTTGATGATCCATTTCAGCAGCAGATAGACGAGCGAGTTCCCCTCCTGGAAGATCACGCCGGACACCGGTTTCACGGGAGACAGGATGAGGCCTAGGACCAGCACCGGCACCGCCACCACGAGACCCAACAAGGGTCCGGCGATCCCGATGTCGAACAGCACCTTCCGGCTGGGAATGGGGGACCGCATCCGGATGATCGCCCCCATGGTCCCCATCGGCGGAAGCGGAAGGGGGACGAAATACGGCAGGCTGACGTGCACCCCGTAGGCCCGGGCCGTCAGGTAGTGGCCCAATTCGTGACAGCCCAGGATCAGGAGCAAGCTGGCCGAAAAGGGAACGCCCTGCACCAACGACAGCGGCTGCTGGAGCGGGTTCGCCCCCTCCATGATCGCGCCCACGAACAGGGTCGTGCCGAGCGTGGCCAGAAAAAGAGCCAGATTCAACGGCCAGCCCCTCCAACCTTCCGGCGCGCGCCGGGACGCCGCCGGAAGCCGGATCATGGCGATCTCGCGTGGGCTGTGAATCATCGGAACGAAGCCGAAGGGTTCGATTCGCGGCGTGAGCACCGTCATGGCCGATTCGGGGTCGGTCAACAGGGTCCCCCGGAATCGGACCATGCCGTCCAGGACCTGCCAGTCCTCCACGACGAACACACCCGCCAGTTCCCGTGCCAGGGTGAAGGCCCACGGTTCGATCGTGAATCCTACGCCACGCATCACGGTATTCCTCGGCCCTGTGGCGGGCACCGCGACCGGCCAAGGACGCGCCGCCAGGGCATCGACTTCTTATAGCATGCAGGAGGTGGAGGCGCAATCGGCGGCCGCGGGCGTGAGCCGCAAGACGTTGCGATCCGGTGCCCCCGTGTCGAGGAATCGCATCGGCCGGGTCTCCCCAGTACGCCAGAGCGAGAGCTGATCCGCGTAATGTCGCGACCGAGGATCGCCGGACGCGCCTCCGGCGATGATCCACTGCGACTCCTCGGGTGCCCCCAGGTCGATGATCTGCCGGTAGCTCGGCCCGACCGCCGTCGCGAACGGCGTCGTGAGGAGAAACGCCCCTAGGTTGATCGTCATCCCATCACCGGCCTGCGGAAACGGCCCACGGTTCAGCCGGAAGAGCCAGGTCAAGAGTCGCATCGCCGCACCGCCACCTCGCCCGAGCATGTGGTGAAGCGTGAGCCGATGCAGGTCTCCCCATCTCCACGTCGCAGGATCGGACCCCAGGCGTAGGACAGCCGCCTCCCACGCGGCCGTCAGGCACTCCTCGGCCATGCCCATGACTCCGGCAGGAAAACATACCGGATCGCCCGTCAGCAAGGCGGTATCCACCGCCGGGACCGCCAGGTGTAGGGTCGATAGATACCGCTGGAAGAGACCCGGCACGCGCGTGTCCAGGAGCGGCCGCACGCGCCGCTGGAGGAGTTCGTGATAGAAGAGATGGTACAGCGCCGCAGCGGCGCTGTCGACATCCATCCGATGGTCCCAGGCCATCAGGAGGTCCGCGGCTCGCCGCGCCCGCGGCTCCGTCAACCGCGGCCGAGCCGGCCGAATCAGGCTCGCCACGACCCCCGCCGACTGCAACGAGACCACATCAGCCTGAACGCACGCCATGTCCTGGATGCGCGCCTTCGGGTAGTCGGCGAGCAGTGAAGCGATACGGGTCGCCCGGTACGGGGGCTCCCAGAACCCGCCGGTCAAGGCGTGGGGCAGATCCCGCGCGACCCGGTTGTTCGCCGTCACGATCATGCCGTCTTCGGGGTTCAGAGCCTTTGGCTGCTCCGCCCACGAGAGGTACCCGCCCCAGGCGTGATCCGGGTCGCTACCATCGAGGACGGGTGTCGCCTCCCGCACCCGCTCGCGTCGCGGGAACTTCCCGGTGCAGTAGTAGCCGAAAGCACCCGTCGTGTCGGCCGCCACCAGGTTCTGCGCCGGCACCGCGAACGCTTCCAGGGCCGACGCGAACTCCCGAAGGTTTCCCGCCCGGTTCATCGCCAGCAGGCCGTCCAGCCCGCGCCAGGCCTCGAAACCCACCCAACGGTAGGAGCCCGTTGCCTCGCCCGCGACGGTCGGGAGCAGCGGGCAGAGCACACCCTCGTGCCGGACGTAACGGAGCGTGCCGCGCACCGGCGCGGGGTGTCCGCGCACCCGGAACGTCGCCTCGACGGTTTCCACGGGCCGCCATGCCCCGTCGCGGAGATATCGCGTCCCGGCTGCGTCGAGGGTTTCGCGGTAGTAATCGCCGTCGTCCGCCATCACGGCGGTGATCCCCCACGCCACCCGATCGTTCCGCCCGATCAGGACCCCCGGAATGCCCGCCATGGTGGCGCCGATCACCCGGTGCGTCGGAACGGAGAGGGCCACCGGATACCACAAGGCGGGCAACCCAAAGACGAGGTGAGGGTCGTTACAGAGAATCGGTTTCCCCGACGCCGTCCGGCCACCCCCCACCACCCAGCTGTTGCTCCCCGTACCCGGTCCCAGGAGCCCCAGGGCGCGCCGCGCCAGCAGGTCCAGTTCCGCCGGTTCGGCCGCTGGCCCCCGCCCGACGATACAGGGACCATCCGCCAAGTGTGGGGGGCGCAGCCGTTGGAGGACCGGGTCGGCGGCGAGTGCCGCCAGGATCGGCTTGGCCACAAAGGCCAGACTCAGGAGCCACCCGATCAGCTTGCCGATGACCAGGGAATCCTCGGGTCGCCAGGGCTCCGGATCGATGCCGGCCAACAGGAACTCCGGCGACAGGTCACCCGGACGGCACTGCCCCACCCAGGCGTTCACCCCGCGCGCGAACCCTTCGAGGAGACCGCGCCCCTCGTCGCTGACCTGCGACAGCTCCTCTTCGGCAATTTCGCGAAAGCGAAGGCTGCGATAGTGTTGGTCTACGGCGAGCAGCGACGGGCCCGCGAGGTGGAGGCTGCCCCCTTCGAGCCGGCGGTCGCCCGCCAGTTCGGCCATGCGTCCGCACGCCAGTCGCCGCATCGCGTCCATTTGCCAGAGTCGGTCCTGCGCCATCGCCGCGCCCGCCCCGAATCCCAGGTCCGGGAGGTTCTCGGCGAAGATGTGCGCGATGCCGGCCTCGTCGCGCCGGATCCGCACTTCCTGGAAGAGGCCTCGCAGTCGGCGCTCGCCGGCGGGCGGGCGGGCGGCCCAGGCGGGACCGACCACCCGCCGCCAGAAGGCGGACAGGAACAGGCGTGCGCAGGGCAGCACATGCCGACGCATGGCTCGGTTAATTCCTCCGGTAGTAGGCCAGGGATTGGTAGCGGAAGATGGCGGAGATGTTCTTGGGCTCGTCGCCCATCTGGGTTGGGAAGGGGTCGTAGGGGGCCGCGGTCTTCACCGCGCGCAGGGCCTCGCTGTCCAAGGCCGGAAAACCGGAGCTCCGGACGAGCTGGATGTGGGTGAGGGACCCGGCCCGGTTCAGCGTGAACACCAGGACCAACTCCCCGGCCATGCCGACGCGCCGTGCCTCTTCGGGGTAGGTCCACTCGCGCTCAATGCGCCGCTTGAGCCGCGCGAGGTAGTCTGAGAAGCGCGGCTCGCTGCTGTCCAGAGGAACCGTTTCTCGGGCGAGCCCGCCGAGATCGGCCGTGAGGCCCGAACCGAGTCCGGCGATCTGATCCCGGAGCGATGGGCGAGCGCTACTCGCCCGCGGTGAACCCGAGGCAGTCCCCGAGCCGGCCGCTTCCGGAAGCGGCCCACCCAAGCTGAGACCGCTTCGGTCCGGCTGGACCCGCTCCGGCAGCGTTTCGCGTCGAGTCTCGACGGGCGGAGGCGCCGCCTCCGGCGCGGGTCGTGACGCGACCTGGGGCGGCGCGCTTGGCGCCGGGGGTGGCTCGGACGTGGGAGTGGGAGCCGGACGCGGCGGCGGGGCGACGGCCGGCGGCTCGGGCCGTGCGAGACGATCGTCGCGGCTGTTCCGCTCGCTCGACATGCTCCGGGGCGGGGGGGCCGGCGGTGCCTTGGGGGCGGGACGCGGGACGGGCTGCGGAGCCATACCCTGGCCGGCCGGCGCCACAGCGACCGGCGGCGGCTCCAGGATCCGCACGCGGATAGGCCGGTCCGGGGAGAGCGACGGTCTCGCCAGCAACAGCAGCAGACCCACGAGTCCTGCGTGGAGCAGCAAAGAGATTGCGAACGACTTGTTCAGAACCGGCTGGCGCATCGCACCCTGGTCCCGTGAATGCTCATCATCGTCTCGCGAGGCCGCGCATGCCGGACATCACATCCCTCGCCCACCCCGCGGCGCCGCCCCTCCCCGCACGGTGACGATTATACGAACGCATCTCCCCCGCGACAAGCGGAGACCGCGGTCCCGGAACCGGCGCGGGACGGGCACGCACCCATCTCACAAGCCGTCAGATCCCGCCCCACAGACCAGGGCGCAGACTTTTCGCCCCGCAGCGAGCGGGACTTTGCCGCTTCGGACGGCCGCCAGAGACGCGGCCCCGCTCAGATCGGTGGCCAGCCCCATCTCGAACCAGAGCCAGCGGGCCGCCTCCCGCATGGCGTCGTCGGTCACCAGAACGATCTCCTCCACGCACTGCCGGACGATCTCGAAATTGATCTGTTCCGTCTTCCGCGCCGCCAGAGTGGGGACGCTCGTCGTGATGCCCGACAACTCCACCACCCGGCCGGCCTTCACGCTTTCGTACAGGGTCGGGGCACCGGTCGGCTCGATGCCGATGATGCGCGCGGCGGGACGGAGTGCCTTGACGGTCAGCGCAACCCCGCTGATCAACCCACCCCCACCGATGGCGACTAGGACGTCGTCCACGTCGGGGACTTGCGTCAGCATCTCCAGGGCGGTTGTGCCCTGTCCGGCGATCACGACGGGATCCGCAAACGGGTGAAAGTAGGTCAGCCCCTCCCGATCGGCCACGGCCAGGGCTTCCCGGTTGGCGTCATCCCAATGCCGCCCCTTGACCACGACCGTTGCCCCCCAGGTGGCGATCTTGGCGGCCTTTTCCCGCGACGCGCTCTCCGGCAGGTACACCGTCGTCCGGGTCTTTCCGAGCCACCCCGCGTACGCCGTGGCGAGCCCGTGGTTCCCACCGGACGCGGTGATGATCCCCCGCCGGACCTCCTCAGAGGTCAGCGAGAGCAGTTTATTCGCCGCACCGCGCGCCTTAAACGACCCGGTCGCCTGGAGACACTCCAGCTTCAAGAGCAGCTCCCCATCCTTGCACGGGTCGTCCTTGAGGCACCGCGCGGCGACAAGCGGTGTCCTGCGAACGTACGGCGCTATCCGCTCATCAGCCTGTTGCACATCGTCGAGCGTGATCATGGCATGATCTCCAGACATGGGGGAGGCTGCGTGTCGGCCCGCCATCCCGGCGCAGTCGGCGTCGGATGGCGAGCGAGTCAGTGTGAACCGGCCTGTTATGGCACCGACTTCCGTCCGATGTCAAGCAGGTGCGCATAACCCGACGAAGGTCTGACACCCGGGCTCGAACGTCGGACGAGGGACATCGCCCTTCCGCGACCCATCCGATTGACACCGGTCGTTCGAGGCGTTAGCCTGTGCACCGTTACGACTCCCCGTTGGTATCGCGAGGACCCAGGAAAGGAGACGCGGAATGCCGACCACGCTGACACCGGAACAGCTCGCCGAACTGCGCGCGATGGACTCCCCCACGGTGGCCAACGCCATCGAGGCGTTCAAGGTGCGGGACGACACGCAGGGGTTCCTGGGAATGGACGTCCCCTGCCACACCCCGGAGTTTGGGGTGATGCTGGGCTACGCCGTCACCGCCACCGCCAACAGCATGGCACCCGCGCGCGCCCGCGATCGAAAGGGTCACTTCCGTCTCTTTGAAGCCGTCGCCGCGGCGCCCAAGCCGTCCGTCCTGGTCATCAAGGACGTGGGGCCAAGGCGGACGCACGCCTGCTTCCTGGGAGACGTCATCGCCACCATCACCAAGCGACTGGGGGCGATCGGCATCGTCACGGATGGCGGGGTGCGGGACCTCGCCGGAGTCACGCCGCTCGGCTACCACGTCTTCGCCGCCGGTTTCGTCGTGGCCCACGGGACCTTCAACATCGAAGAGGTCGGGATCCCCGTGGAGATCAGCGGGACCACCGTACGACCCGGCGACCTGATCCACGGCGACGCCAGCGGCGTCACCACCGTCCCGCTGGAGATTGCGGACAAGGTATACGCCGAGTGCCTGAAGGTCCGGGAACGAGAGGCCGGCCTGCGGGACTTCGCCACGGCCAGGGATTTCACGCTGGACGCGTTGCGACAGCGCATGCTGGGGAAATAACTGAGATCCGACAGGGACAGGGACAGGGAGGGGACAGTTGGGAACACCGGCCGCTTCACTGTCGCCGTGAGCACTCCCTGTGTGATTACAGCCGGACCTCCTTGAGCCGCACCCGCCGGAACCGCCACGACAGAATCGCTCCTCGAACCAGCCAGTCCAGGATCATCGTGGTCCACACCACGGTCATGCCCAGGTTCCCTACGACGCCGCCGAAATAGGCCAGCGGCAGCCGGACGCACCACCCGCCGACGATCGCCGCCGCCAGGACCACATGGGTTTCGCCGGCCCCGCGGAGCGCTCCGGCGATCACCATCGACACGGCCAGGGGCGGCTGCAGAAGGCCCATCACCGTCATGAGGGGCACACTGTAGCCGAGCACCTCCGGGTCTGCGGTGAAGAAAGCCACCCAGGTGTGGGGGAACAGAATAAAGGCCACGCCCCAAATGCTCATGATGGTCAGTGCGAGCCGGTTCGCCTCGCGCGCCGCGCGCCGCGCGCCCTCGGCATCTTGGGCCCCCAGCCGTTGCCCCACCAGGGCAGTGGCGGCCTTGGCAAACCCCATCCCGGGCAAGAACGAAAGCGACTCGATATTCAGCCCCACCTGGTGCGCCGCGTAGGCGGCGACCCCGAAGTGAATCACGATCCGGGCGAACACGAGCTGCATCCCGTGCGTGATGAGCCGCTCCCCCGCCGCCGGAAGTCCCACCCGCAAAATCCGCCAGAGCTCACGCTGACTCCAGCCGAGCCGGCGGGCCCCGAAGATCCCGCGCCGCGCTGCCACCCAGAGCAGCCACCCGGCACCGGCCGCTTCCGAGAGCCCGGATGCCAGAGCGGCCCCCGCCACGCCCAAACGCGGACATCCGACCAAGCCGTAGATGAGTGGAATCGCCACCACGACGTGCAGGACATTCACCCACACCATGGCCTTGAGCGGCGTCCGCGTGTCACCCACACCCTGAAAGATGGCGGACATGAGGTGCAGGAAGACATAGGCACCAAAGAGATACCAGGTGACGTGCAGGTACGTCAGTGTCAAATCGAGCAGCCGTCCATCCGCACCCATGAAGGCCACTGCCGCTCGCGACCATACGATCCCGCCGCTCCCCAGGATGAGAGTCGCCGCCCCACCGACCACCAACACTGTGCGTGCCGCCCACGCCCGTCGCCGCTCGTCCGTCGCGCCGGTGTGGAACGCGACCATGACCGTTGCCCCGACGCCCAGCCCGTACACCAGCGCCATCACGAACATCAGGAGCAGTTGGGAGAGGCCCACCGCCGCCAGTTCCGCAGCGCCAAGCCGACCCACCAGGAGCGCATCCACCACGTTGACGCCGCGCTGCAGCAGGTCGCTTCCGACGATGGGGAGTGCGAGGGTCAGGACGGCGCCGCGGATCGCCCGCTGATCGCCTGTCCCATTGATGACGGACTTCATGCGTTGGCGCAGCGTCATGAGCGTACGAGACAAGTGAATAGACCGTGGACGAGCGGCCCCCGGCGACGGCCCATCGTCAGTGGCTGCCAGACACACCAAGGCCGCGCCTCGCGTGCTCGAAGCGCGGCCTGGTACTATACCACAGGTGTCGTTCCGCGTTGGCGCTAGGATGTCCCGCCGAACGCCTTATCCACCGGGGACGCCTTCTTCATCGCCTCCCGGGCCTCGGCGATGAATTGCTGCGCCGTCTTGCCGTCCGGACTCTCCGGGCCCGCCGTCCGCAGGAAGACTTCCCAGGTTTTGATCGCTGCCGGGTAGTCTTGCAGCACCTGTTGCTGCAGGCTGCCTTTGTCCCAGAGGGCGTGGAGGTAGTCGGGTTGAATCGCCAGCGCCTGGTTGTACTGCCGGAGCGCCGCGCCCGTCTGGCCGCGCACCAGCATCACCGTCCCGAGGTGCGTGATCGCCTCCACGTTCTTCGGCTGGAGCGACAGCACCTGCCGATAGAGTGTTTCCGCCTCGTCCACCTGTTGGCGGTCGAGCTCGACGTGGGCCAGAGCCAGCAGCGCCTCCACGTCCTTGGGATCCTGCAGCAGACGCGCCCGCCAGGGAAACGTCGGGTCTGGTGTCGCCGTGCCGGCGGTCGGGCCGCTCGATCCCGCAAACCGCGACACCAGGTAGCCGGCGGAGATACCGATGACCAAGAGAATCACTACCAGCCAGATCACCCCCGCCGTCGTCGGCCGGCCCGCCAGGATGCCGGAAACCCGCGGGCGTTCGGCTGCCGGTTCCGGCGGATCGTCCCTCCGCTGGGGCTTCTTCTTGGCCACCCGTCACACCTCCCGACCTCGACCTCCGACAGGACCGGCCAACCCCACGGCGGCGTCTCAACCCAGGCGCAGGCCGGACGGGCTCACCCCCGCGAAACACGGAGACCGGTTCTTACCGCAGCAGACTCCGCTCGATGGCAAACAGCCAGTCTGGCGTGAGGGAGAACGCCAGCCGGCTCAACACCGCAAAGTAGTCCGTCAGCAGGAGCAGCCCCACCGCAATCAGGATGATTCCGCTCACCCGGGTCACCACCGGAAAGAACCGCTTGAAGCGATCGAAGAACACCAGGAAGCGGTCGATCATGAGCGAGCTGAGCAGGAAGGGGATCGCCAGCCCAAGCGAATACGCCGCCAGCATCAGAATCCCCGTCCAGGCGGTCTGGGTCACCGATGCCAGCGTCAGAATCGATCCCAAGATCGGCCCGATGCAGGGGGTCCAGCCGGCCGCGAAGGTGATGCCGGTCACGACCGCGCCGAGGCGACCCGCCGGCCGACTGGACAGCTCCGCCCGCCACTCCCGCATCAGGAATGGAATGCGAAGCCACCCGGCCACGTACAGCCCCATGAGGACCACGAAGCCGCCGCCGATCCGCCGGATCAGGACTTGATACTGGAACAGGGCCTGCCCCACCAGCGTCGCGCCCGCACCCAGGGCGATGAAGACGATCGAGAACCCCAGGACGAAGAGGAGCGAGTTGACCAGAATCGCCCGGCGCGTCCGCGGATTGGCCACCGTTCCCTGGAGCTCCTCGAAAGAGAGCCCCGCGATGAAGGAGAGGTATGACGGCAAGAGCGGCAGCACGCAGGGCGAGAGAAAGGAGAGCAGTCCGGCCGCCATCGCCAGCAGGACGTTGAGTTCAGCGCCAGGCATCCCTGTCCTTTCGTTGCCGAACCGGGCAGGCGGAATTCCGACCCGGCGGAGGGGGGATCATCGCTTCTCCGCCACCAGTTGCGTGAAGTATTGTCGCGCCTGAGGGCTCTCCCAGTCCCGCCCCCCGATCGCGCGCCAGACGATCTTGCCGTCGCGCCCGATGAGAAAACTCACCGGAAGCGCCCGGACACCATACTCCCGGCTGACCGCCCCCTCGGCATCCATGACCGTCGGGAACGACAGCTTGAGGGCCTGCAAGAACGGACGAATCGTTTTTGCGCTTTCCTGGACGTTCACGGACAGCACCACCAGGCCGTTGCCCTGGTGAGCCCGGTGAAGCCGCTCCATGCCGGGCATCTCTTCACGGCAGGGCCCGCACCAGGTCGCGAAGAAATTCAGGAACACCAACTTTCCCCTGAGCTGCTTCAGTGGGATCTGCTTCCCGGATAGATCGGGCAGCGAAAAATCGGGCGCGTCCACCGCCTCCTTGGGCGCTTGAAGACCAAGCGCCTGCAGCGGATCGCTGCCGGCCTTGGCAGCGGCGGCCGGAAGGCAGGAGAGGACAAGCGATAGGAACACGAGTACAGCGCCCGCCGCCAGGCCATTCCGATCCCGCGCGGTCCCCACCCTCGCGGCTCGCGGCTCGCGGCTCGCGGCCGTTCCCGCTCCGCTCTCGGCTCTCGGCTCTCGGCTCTCGGCTCTCATTTCGGGATGTCCGCCTTCACGGAATCCCCTACCTTGATCTTCCGGTCTGCGGTGAAACCGGCGGGCACCTCCAGCACCATGTCTCCCGTCGCCGTGTAGACACGCTCCGGCCCGACCGCGGTCAGGGGCGGCGCGTTCCGCTCGATGTGAACGACCGACCCCTCGCGGATCCAGAGGATGTCCAGCGAGAAGCGCATGTCCTTCATCCAGATGCCGATGGGCTGCGGCCGGTCGTACACGAAGAGCATCCCGGTGCCGCGTTTGAGGCCAGGCCGTCCGCTCAACCCCCGGACCTTCTCGTCGCCGGATCGAGCCAGCTCCACGGTCACCGTCACGCGGTCGCCGATCACGATCGTTCCGGTGGGAAGCGGCGGATTCACGTCCACCGCGACGGCCGGCGCGAGCAGGAAGCACCAGAGCGCCACCGTCCAGACGAATACCATGCGTGTCCGCCGCAGCGTCGCCATCAGTTCTCCGGCAGTTCGCCCAGTCGCACGGTGACCGCAAACGGCTTCCCGTCGCGAAGCCCCTCGACCGTCACGTCATCCCCCACCCGCTTCCGGTCGTCGAGAAACGCGGTGGCATCGTCCATCGTGGTGATCTTCTCACCGTCCAACGCCTGGATGATGTCGCCCCCGACGTTGACCATGTAATTGCCCACGCGGACCCGCCGCTGCGATCCCCGCAAGCCCGCACGCGCCGCCGGCCCGTTGGGCGCGACCTGGCCGATGATCACGCCCTCCTTGACGGGAAGCGAGAGCGCCTTGACCATGGTCGGGGTGATGTCATTCCCACTGATCCCCAGCCACGGATGACTCGCCCGGCCGCGGGCGATGAGCTGGGGCAGAATCTTCTTCACCGTGTTGACGGGCACGGCAAACCCGATCCCGACCGAGCCGCCGCTCGGCGTGAAGATGGCGGTGTTGATGCCGATCACCTCGCCACGCGAATTCAGCAGGGGACCCCCGGAGTTCCCTTGATTGATGGCGGCGTCGGTCTGGATCATGTTCCGGATCTGCCGGCCGGTCTCCGACTTCAGGCTGCGCCCTACGGCGCTCACCACGCCCCGCGTGAGGGTACGATCCAGACCGAACGGATTCCCGATGGCAACGGCCATCTGCCCGACGAGCAATTGCGTGGAGTCGCCAAGCCGCAGGGGGGTCAGCTTCTCCCGCGGAGCGCTGATCCGGATGACGGCCACGTCGTTGTGCGGGTCGCGGCCCACGAGCTTGGCGGGAACCTTGCTCTTGTCGGCCAACGTGACCTCCACACTCTCCGCGTTCTCCACCACGTGGTTATTGGTCAAGATCAGCCCCGTGTCATCCACCACAAACCCGGAACCGGTGCCCCGCTCCGGTACGATCCGGAAGAAGAAGTCCTGGTTCAGCACCGTGCTGGAGATGTGGACGACGCCCGGCCCCGCCGCCCGGTAGATCCCGATGACCGTCTCTTCCTCCTGGGTGAGGCCGCTTCCACCCCGCGCCGGCCCCTCGGCCGCGGGTGCTGCCCAGGCCATGAGACCGACAGCGGCGCTCGCCAGCCAGGCCGCGCACACCCACCGGGCCCACGGCGAACCGCACCACCGGCCCTTCCCGGCCCGAGATCCCGCTTGTCGACGCGCGAGGGTACCGTTGTCGCTCATGTCTGGTCAGATTCCTCCAGGCAGCCGGCAGTCACACGGCGGCCGTCGGGGTGTCCTTTGGCGCCACGGTCACCCCTTCTTCCATCAGCGCCGGGAGCCCACCGCGCACCACCGAGACCCGATGGAAACCCGCCCGCATCAACTGCAGCGCCACACGGGCGCTGGTGGCCTCGTCGGGTCAGGTGCAATAGGCGACGACCTCGCCGTCGGGTTTCACGTGCACCCGGAGCGCCTCAACGTCTGGGTGATCGATGTCAAAGTGCACCGCGCCTGCCGCCTGGACCGGCGACATGTCGAACGCCGCCCCGTGCCGGGCATCCACCAGGGCGACGCCCGTTCCCGTCTCCAGACGCCGGCGAATCTCGTCCGCGCCGATGCGTTGAACGACCGCGGGACCGCCGTTCGCCCGTGCGGTGGCATATCGTCGCACGCCCACGATCACCAGGACGCCCACCAGGACGGCGCCGACCCCCAGGCCGACGGTCTTCCCGCGCTGCATGAAGCGGGGGCGCTTGTCCACGCGCATCTGCACATAGGCGCGCAGCCGTTGAATATCCGGAAAACCAGGCATGATCTTCTCGGCGGTATTCAGATGTCCGAGGCTCCGCTGGTACTCGCCGCGGAAATAGGCGGCGACCCCCTGTTCCCATTCCTTCATAAACCGGGTATCCGAGGTCGGCGTCAGGCCGATCATGCCGCAGAAGTCGCGCACCGCGTCCCCCGGAACGAGGAAATTGAACCCCTGCACGGCCTGATCGCCCTCCAGGGTGGTGGAGATGAACGTGGCCACGCCGATGACGTCCCCCTGGAAATTGAAGGCCGGCCCGCCGCTGTTACCCCAGGTGATGGCGGCATCGGTCTGGATCACCTTGCGATCGTTGACGTCGATCTTGAAACCCGACACCCGCCCCACCGTCACCGATGCCTCGAGTTGCGACTTCCGGCTGAGGAAATCGTGATTCAAGACCACGCCCGGATAACCGATCACGAAGATCTGCTCGCCCAGTTTCAGCATGCCGCTGCTCGGGGCGAGCCGCAGCGTCGGCAGATCGCGTTCGGCGATCTTCAGGATGGCGATGTCCTTTCCGGATCGCTCCGCCTCCGGCTTCCCGCCCTCCGAGGCGCTCTTGCCCGCCGTGATCCCCTCCGGCTTGATGGCCGGACTGTACGCCTTGACCTCGGCGCCGTAGATCTTTCCGGTGGACAGATGCACGTGGAGCTTCTTCACCAAACGGACCTTGCCCCGGTTCGCCGGGTCGTCCACGATCGCGCGGAGCCGCTCCTTTCGCGCCCCCTCGGGCACCATGGCCAGCGCCGGCCCGCACGCGTCCACCGCGGCTTTTTCGAGGAACTCCTTGGCGAGTCGCTGCTCGTTCATCTCATAAAAGCGCTCGACGACGTGGCCGTTGGTCGCGATGAAACCATCCGGATGCAGGATGAAGCCGCTCCCTGTCTCGTAGAGGGGGTCGGGCCGCACCTGGTGAATGGGGCCAATCCCGCAACTGATCGCCACCTCGGCCCCCACCTCGCTGCTGATCAGCACCACCGCCGGCTTGACCCGGAGGATACTCGCCTCGAGCTGCGTGTCCTCGCCGGCACAAGCCACACCAGACCACAGAATGGCGAGGAGGCCGCCAAGAAGAATGCGCCGCACGGCACGTCTCGTTGTCGAGGAGACGCCGCAAGAGGCTTGATCGGTCGGTCGGGCGTTTGGATGCATGACCGCCAAAGAATACCCGAGCTATCCGGTAAAGGCAAGCGGCGGCACAACGGGGAAAGACTTGCCATCGCGTGCACCGGAGGTAGAATGGCACGAAAGGAGGGCGGAAAACGTGCCGGGCGGTTCCCGCGGATCGGACGAGCGCACTCTCCCATGGTATGGGTGGGTCGGGATGGCGAGTCTCCTCGCCGGGAAGGCGGGCCTTTTCCTCGACGTCGCCCCGATCCCGATGTTCTTTTACGGCATCGCTTGGTGGTCGTACATCCTCCTCATCGACGCCTGCGCGTGGAGACGGTGCGGGGCATCGCTCTTGCGGAGCCGCCCGTGGGAGTTCTGGTTTCTGGCCTTCTGGTCCGTCCCCCTATGGAACCTGTTCGAGTTGCTGAACTTTCGACTCCAGAACTGGTTCTACGTCAATACACCTGCCGACCAGCCCCTCGCCTTGTTATTTAACTTTATCTCATACGCAACCGTCCTTCCGGCGCTTTTCGAAACCTATCTACTTCTGGACGCGTACGGAGTCGCCAACGGGATCAAGATGCGCCCCCGGCGGATCGCCTCTGTCGGCCTGGCCGGATCGGTAATACTCGGCCTCGGGATGCTCATCGCTCCACTCGTCTGGCCCAGGGTCGCCTTCCCGCTGATTTGGGGTTTCGCGATCTTCCTGGGGGAGCCGCTGTGTTACTGGGCGAGCCCCCGGACCGTCTCGCTCGCCCGGCAGCTTGAGCGTGGAGACCCTCGGCCCTTGCTGCGGTTGTTGCTGGCGGGTTTTGTCTGCGGAGGACTGTGGGAGTTCTGGAACTTCTGGGCCTACACGAAGTGGCTCTACACTGTCCCCCACCTCGAAGACCTGAAGTGGTTCGAGATGCCCCCGCTCGGGTTTCTCGGTTTCCCGGCGTTTGCGGTCACGTCCTATGTGCTCGTCAATCTACTGAACGTCATCCGCCGGGGACGAAACTGGGAAACCTCGGACTCGGCCGGTCGCGGCACACCGCTCGGCATCGCCGTCCCCGCCATCGCGCTGGCGCTGGCGTTCAACGGCTTCACCTATGCGGGCATCGACCGATGGACGGTCAAGAGCGTCGCGCCGACGCTGGCGGCGATGGAGGGGGTGCCCGGGGATGTCGTGGAGCGACTGGGGCAATCCGGCGTGAAGACGCCGCCGGCGCTGCTCCGGCATACCGACACGGCGGAGCGCATCACGCGGCTCTCCCGCCAAAGTCAGGTCCCGGAGGGCGAGCTACAGACGCTGCGCGCCGCGGCCGCGCTGGTGGATCTCCAGGGACTCGGCGCCGTGAACTACAATGCGCTCAGGCGTCTGGACATCGCCACCGTGGAAGAGCTGGCGCAGTGCGTCCCTCCGCTGTTACTTCCACGCTGGCGGGCAGCCGTCGCCGAGCGACCCCCCAGCGCGTCGCAGGTCGCGCTGTGGATCCGAGCGGCGCGTAGGCAGACCAGATCCGCCCCGCCCCCGCCGTCCGCTTTCGCCGGTGGCGACTATGGATCGGTGACCAGCAACTGAGCCCGGCCGATGAGTTGGCCACCTGCCGTGCGCACCTCGACCTGCCACACGCCCGCCGGGTCGGCCCCGAGGTCAGCCTTCCAGGAATAGACCCGAAACCCGCCCCGTCGCCCACCCTGCACCGTGGTGGAAGGCATGACCGCCACGGTCCGCCCGTTCTTCTGCCAGGCGTGGTGCACCGGCTCACGAAGTCCGGCAGGAGCCGCGACCGCGGTATAGGCGAACAATTTCCCCCAGGCCTGCAGTGTCTCCCGAGCGATCCGGACGGCGGGCTCCACTGGCTCCAATTGGTCCACGGCCCTGGCAAAAGTGTAGTGGGTCAGGTGCAGTGGAACCGGCGGCATCCACTCGCGCACCAGCCACAGACCGATGGCGATGGCCACCGCCCCGCACCCGGCCCGCAGCGCCGCCGCCGCCCACCCCGCACCCAGGCCCCGGCGGAAGATGGGGCTGAGAGCCAGCACGCTCGCGGAGCCGCTCAGGAGGAGCGCCGTGCCGCTCGCCACCCCGACGAGAGGAAAAGCCACATTCAGCGCGGAAAACAACCCGAGCCCAAAGAGCGCGGACTCGACCCACCGAGCCTGTTCGGTCACAGTCCGATACCACGGGTCGATGGTTGTCAGGATGCTGGAACCGACCAGGACGAGCAAAAACCAGACGTTCCCGGAAGTCAGTGTCGTGCTGGCGTAGTAAATGGGCAACAGAAAGAGCAGCAGGCCATGCAGCAGGGTCTGGACCGTATAGTCGATGGCCGTCGTTACCGCCCGCGGCGCCCGTTCGGACAGGCGCTGGCGGTGCTCCGCCAACAGCACGCCCGCCAGCCACAGTAAGAGGAGATAGCCGATAACCAACGGAAAATACTCTATTCCGCGGCGAAAAATGAGAAGGGTGACCAGCCCCGAGCAGATGGAGATACCGGACACCCCCCAGGTGCGGAGCCACCCCAAACCGGGGCATCGATCCCATAGGGCGTGCCAGGCGGCCGCTTTGCGGTCTACCCATTTATCACTCATGGAAAACGACTTTTCTTTCGCCGACCCCTTGACGGAATGGCGGGCGCGTCCTACCTTATGAGTAGCCGCAGGGATCAGAGCAGAGCAGCTCTCTCGCCACGAAGTGCGAGGCTTCCCGGCGGGTCGCCCAGAGGATTCAAGACTCAGACGTGGGAACCGGCTCCGAAGGTGGGGTCGCGAGGACCGGCGTCGGCGACCAAAGGGGAGACGCTGCATGGCTCGAATCTGATCGCCTGCGGCAGTTCTGTTTCCGGCCCCGCTTCGGCCACCTCCTGCCCCAGCTCCGCGAAGACCTCCCTGGCAACTCTCGATCCAGGCGCCGGTTTCGCCGCCGCCCCTTCGGGAGCTTGCGCGTCTCGAGCCAGCGCACGGGCGAGGTCGGCGTCAGGCGTGTGGAAACTCGCGATCGAGGATCTCGGAGATGAACCGCTCGATCGATACGGGGTAGAACTTGACGTTCGGCCCCAGGATCACGCCCGTATCCAGGATCTCCCCCCGCATGAGTTCATCCAGCGCTCGTTCGATCTGCGCTCGCGGGTCGCGGTCGACCCGCGTGATCCGGAGTTCTTCGCTCTCCAACTGCACGTTTTGCCGACCGGCGTACAGGAAGCTGAAGACTCGCCCGAAGAGGGTTCGATCCATGAGCTGCGGATCGTCGAAGAGTTGCTCGTACGTCTGGCCCAGATGCCGCGGCGTCAAGATCATACGGGGTGAGACCCGAATCTTTCCCCGGATCTCCACCGACCGCTGGCCCTGCTCCTCATCCGGCGCCACCAGGACGTATGGCAGGACATGATATCCGGTCACGATGCCCGTGACCGGTTTTCGCAGCACCTGGGTATCCTCGAAGATGCGTCGCAGGTGTTCCGATTCTGGATGGGGATTGTGCATTGCGCTCTACCGCCCCTCTCGATTCCGCCTGGACCTGACCACACGCAGCCGCCAAGACACCTCTGTGCCATTCTTATAGCGCTGATTGCCGCGCGGTACAAGGGCAAGCGCGCGGTGGACCGGGATCTCGAACCTGCGCGCCGGCGACCGGCGCTCTGTTAGCGAGGCTGACCGGGCGTCTTGCGGGGCGGAGAGGCGAGCATGCTGTCGAGGGCTTGCCGGAAGACCTCAAAGGGATACGCGCCGAGCAGGAGCTGTCCGTTGAGCAGAAACGCCGGGGTCCCCGTCGCCCCTAGCGCCCGACCGATCATCGTTTCGGCTTCCACCCGCTTGCCGTACGCCGGGTTGTCGAGACACGCAGCAAACGTCTTCTCGTCCAACCGGAGGTCGGCAGCGTACCGCTTGAGTCGGGCCGCGGTGAAGGCAAGCGGTGACAGGTTCGCAAAGAGGATATCGTGGTATTCCCAAAACTTCCCCTGATCAAACGCGCAGGAGGAGGCCCGCGCTGCTTGCACGGAGGCCTCCCCAAGGATCGCGAGATGGCGGTATGCGAGGCGGACTTTTCCCGGCCGAATGTACTGCTCTTCGAGCTTGGGAAGCGTCTCCTTCACGAACTTCCGGCAGTACCCGCATTGGAAATCCGTGAAGTACACCATCGCGACCGGGGCCGTCGCCGGCCCCATGCTGGGCCCGGGCCCGCGCTCGAGCGCGGCAATAATATCGTCTCGCGTCCACTCCTCCTTCCGTTCCCCTGCCCAGGCGCCCGCCACCCCAATGGCGAGCACGCCGACGCAGAACGTCACCAATCCCGCACCCCACCAGGAAAATGACCTCACAGGCTTCCCCCGCACGCGCCCTACTGCCACAGGGAACGGATTCGGAGCGTTCGTTCCGGCTGGACGATGTCGTTGGTTTGCAATCGGATCACGAAAAGATGGGGCCCGCCCATCCCAGGCGGCATGGTGAAACGAGCCGACAGTTCGGTTTCCTGGCCGGGCATCAGGGTCGTCGAACCGACGACCGACTTGGGCGGTCAACAGCCCTCAACGACCTCGATGGGCGGCGACGCGGGCAACCGGAGCGGTTGATCCCCCACGTTCTTCAAACGGAAGCGCGCCTCGACGAACTGGTTGTAGCGCACGGCGCCGAAGTCGATCAACTCCTGATCTATAGCCAATCGCGGCCCGCCGCGATGCGTCGCCGGCTCACCGGCCGCACCATCCCTCGGGACCGCCGCCCAGATGGCCGCCACCCCGGCCACGAGGGCCAAACCGATGACGCTCTGAATCCAGAGCCGCCGCCGTGGATCGACCTCTCGAACACCTCGCCCGCCTCTTCGCATAGCTCCCTCCACGCCCATCGATCCCACGACCCGGAACGATTCACGTACCTTAACCGGTCAAAGGTTCCCGGTCAATCGCGCACCACCACCGAGGGTCCCGTTCGGGCCTTGACACCGGCCTATGAACCGCGCTAGCGTGCGGCCCGTAGGCCCTCCTCGCAGAGAAGGAGCGCTGCCTCGTGGAAACCTCTCAGCCGTGGGTAACCTGTTTCCTGACGGACCTCCTTCTCACCTACCTCGAGGAACAGTATCCCGCCAAGGCAGCCATCGACTACGCCGCCTTGTTTCGTAGCACCGACGGTTTCGTCGCACCCCCCGATCCCCAGACCTTTCTGCGGTATGGCAACAACTGGGTTCCGCTGACCGTGCTCCGCGAATTGATCGTCCAATGCGAGCACATCACCGGGCGCAAGGATGTTCCCTACCTGGCAGCCCGCGCCTACTTCGAACACGGCCGACACGAACTGCTGACGGTCTACGAGATCATCTTTCGCGTCCTGAACGACGTCCGATCGGTCGTATTGTTTTCCCACCTGTGGGCCACCGTGCACACAAACTACCTTCGGCTCCAGTCGTTCGAGACGCCGGCCCCCAGATCGGCGCTGCACATGCTGGCTCAGTTCACGGGAAACGTCCGGCCCGCCGTGGGATCCATCCACCTGGTGCGCGGACTGGCGGAGGGTTTCCCGCGCCTCTATTCCTTCATCGAGGACCTGCGCTGCATCGAGGAGGTCTCGCAGCTCCGCATCGAGGATATCGTCCGCGAGTTCCCGGAGTACCGAGTGACCGTCCGCGGCGACCACCTGGCGATCCATCCCGCGGGCACAGGGCAGCCAGTCGTCGAGGCGCGCCATGTTGCGCTGGCGTCCGAGACCGTGCCCCTTCCGCCTGATATTCTCATGGACACCCCCGACGTCGTGGTGAAGGCGACGCGGAGCGGCACCATTCGCGTGCTCACGAATCGAGACGCGGCGGATCCCGGGGAGCGGACCCATGCCCCCCTCGCATATCGTATCGTCCGACCCGGGACCATCGGCCGCGGCGGGCAGAGCGTCGCCTTCGAGGAGAATCAGATTTACGATGCCTCCTACTCCCGCTTCCGGTTCGTCTGGACCGAGACGCCGCATCCCGAGGCCGCCCTGTCGACCGAGCAGTTGCGGCGGCAGTTCTCGGAGCTGCTGTTCGAGCATCTCAGACAGGCGCGTCGCATCCAGACTCGTTTGGTGGAGTTCAACCTCGAGCGCAGCCGGCTGGTCCAGGAGAATATCGACCTGCGGCGCGAGATCGAACGCAAGTTCAGCTTCTCGGGAATCGTCGGCCAAAGCAAGCCCATGCAGGAACTCTTCGCGCTGATCCGCTCCCTGGCCGAGACGGATGTGACGGTGCTGATCCACGGCGAGACCGGGACGGGGAAGGAATTGATCGCGCGGGCCATCCACTATAATAGTCCGCGCCGATCCCGCCGCTTTCTGGCGGTCAACTGCGGGGCCCTGGCCGAGACGTTGCTGCAAAGCGAGCTGTTCGGACACGAGAAAGGGGCCTTCACCGGCGCGGATACCAGGCGAAAAGGTATCTTCGAGACGGCGGACGGAGGGACCCTGTTCCTTGACGAAATCGGCGAGATCTCGCCGAGCACGCAGGTCAAGCTCCTGCGCGTGCTCCAGGATGGGGAGTTCCAGCGGGTGGGGGGCACCGACACGATTCGCGTCAACGTCCGTATCCTCTCGGCCACGAACCAGAACGTGGAGGAGTTGGTAAAGACCGGCCGGTTCAGGCAGGACCTGTTCTATCGTGTGAACGTCTTTCCGATCCGCGTCCCGCCCTTGCGCGAACGGGCCGAGGATATCCCGTTGCTGGTGAATCACTTCATCGAGACCGCCAACCCGAAGCTGCGGAGAACCATCCGGGGTGCGAGTCCGGACGCCATGTCCGTCCTCATCGCCCATCAATGGCCCGGCAACGTGCGGGAACTGGAGAACGTCGTCCAGCGCACGATGGTCGTGGCCAAGGGCGACATCGTGGGACTCGACGACGTGCCTCGCGAGCTCCGCGGCGAGGCGGACGCTCCGTCCAGGAGGCCGAAGGACCTCCGGGGGCTGGCCCGAGTCTCCACCGAACTGGTCGAGAAGCAAACCATTCTCGACGCCCTGGCCAAGACAGGCGGAAACGTGACCCATGCGGCCAAGGCCCTCGGCGTTAGCCGCGCCACCCTCCAGAACAAGATGAAAGCGTACGGGCTGCGCAAACCGGAAAACGCGTAAGCCGTCACGCTCGAACTGACACACCCCGCGCGCGCCCACACCAGGTGCCTCCCCTAGTAGGCGGTGGCCGCTTTCAGCTGCACGGCTCGGCAGGCACCTCTCCCCGTCTCGGCGCCCGCCCCGGATCTCCCCGAAAAACGCCAACCTTCTATGCGCCCAACAGATTGGGGCGACAGAGCCTCACGCACCACGGTTCGCCGCGGTTTGGCACTGTACTTGCCCCTCCGACATGTGGGCCGACAAGACAGATCGGTAGTCCCGCCTCCCCTCCGAGGAGCCGCGCCAATGTCTCACGCCACGTCCACGCCAAGCCTGACGGGTCGACAATTGTATCTGCCCCGCATGAGCGACTGCGGGGCGGAGGTCCTCGCCGCCGCCTTTCGCTCGGCCGGACTGGACGCGACCGTCCTCCCGGCTCCGGATGCTCGCACACTGGAACTGGGCGCGCGCCACCTGACCGGAGACGAGTGTCTGCCGGCAAAGGTCACGCTGGGAGATTTCCTCAAGGCGGTCGAAGCCCCCGGCTTTCGGCCCGAGAAGGCGGCACTCTTCATGCCCGGCTCGGAAGGCCCGTGCCGTTTCGGCCAGTACGGTCCCCAGATCCGGAGCGTCCTTCATCGTCTCGGCTACCCGGACGTCCTCCTCATGTCCCCGACCGACGGCGATGGCTACCGACAGGTAGGAGCGTTCGCACCCCATCTGATGCGAACGGCGTGGCGTGGCGTGGTGAGCTCGGATCTCGTGCGAAAGCTTCTCTTGAAGACCAGACCGTATGAATGTGTGGCGGGCGATGCTGACCACGCCTATGCGGCAGCCCTCCGAACGCTCTGCGACGCCCTGGAGACCGCCGAGCCATCGCCGCGCGCGCAACTCCGGCGCCTTCTCGACACCCTGACCGCTATCCGCGACCGTTTTCGCGCCGTTCCGACCCGCTGTGAGCGCGGGCGCCCCTTGATCGGCATCCAGGGCGAACTCTTCTGTCGGATGGAGGACTTCAGCAACGGGGATCTGATTCGGCACGTGGAGGCCTGCGGCGCGGAGGCCTGGCTGTCGGACATCTCCGAGTGGATCTGGTACTCCAACAGCGCGGAGGGGCAGCGGCTGCGCCACCATGGGCGACGTTGGTCGGTCTCCATGATGCAGGCCACGCTACGGGATCATGTTCAGCGGTCGGATCAGTGCGCCCTCCACGCGCCGTTTGCCGAAGACCTTCGGGGATACGAGGAGCCTGAGAACACGGAGGTCATCCTCCAAGCCGGCCTTGGGTATCTTCCTTTCACGTGCACGGAGGGTGAGATGGTTCTCTCGGCGGGAAAGGTCGATCACTTCTTTCGGCACGGGGTGGACGGCATCATTGATGTGAGCCCCTTCTCTTGCATGAATGGCATCGTCTCCGAGGCGCTGTACCCGCGACTGAGCCAGGACCACGCCGGGTTGCCGGTAAAGAGCGTGTACGTTGACGGCACCGGAAGGGACCTGACGCCCGAGTTGGAGATATTCCTGGAGCTGGCCCGGACCTATCAGGCCAACAAACCTCACGCGCGTGTTTACCCTCCGACGTTTCGCAAGCAACCGGGTGTGTCGGCACTCGCAAGGGAGACGGGCCTCGCCCCATCCCTCTCGCTCGCATCGTCAGTGTGATGGCGTATGCAACCACACCGGCAACGTGCGGAGATCCCTCCTATGCGTCAGACCCTCGTAAGACATCCACTTTCGACAGACGTCATAGGTGATTCCAGGGGCCCGCCTCTCCCGGCCAGGTGATGTCTATAGACCGACAAGTGCCGCGAAGCCCAAATGCCCCTCACCAGCATGACCACTCTTTGGGAGGGAAAGATCATGGCACAACATGGAAGAAAACCACTCGTCCTTCTCGGGATCCTTCTCCTCACCTCACTTCTCATCGCGCCAGAGGCATCCCCCTGGGGATCGGCAGTCCACGCGTACATCGACGACCATCTGGGCGCCAACCGACCCGTGCGGAATGCAAACGAAATATACGGTGGCATGGCTCCGGACGTTTTCAACTACATGTTTGACCACCCGGATCGGCTGCAGTTCCTCTATGCGCAAACACATAACAACTTCCTGAGGTTGTGGGACGTCGCTCATCGTCCGTTGGGAAGGTCGGTCGCCTTTGGCTTTGTGAGCCACAATGACGTGTGGGGCGCGGACTCCACCGCGCATCATCAGTGCGCCCGGTGCAACGCGCCGTACGGATACGTCATTGCAAAGGCCCAGGAGATGGTGAGCCTCGCACCGCTTTCCGGCCTCGGAATCCCTGACGCGGTGGCCCTTGAGGTCCACCACAACGTCGTGGAGAGCGCCGTGGACCTCCTGATCAGGCGCCAGGACCCCCACGTGGGGCAGAAGATCACGGCGGGGGCCCTGCTTCGCAGCCCGGAGTTCCCGTTGATTCTCGCGGAAGCGTACGCTCGTGACTTTTCGGGTCAGTTCGGACTGACCCGTGCGGAGGCGGTCGCGACCATTGTCGGCGAGGAAATGAAGTTCCGACGAACGATGATCCAGTACGGCCAAGTCTTGATGCAAGACGACGAGACCGCGATGCAACTGGTCGCAGAGCAACTCGCCGATCAGGCCACGACCTACCTCGGCTCATTCGGAGTCACGCTCCCGCTAGAGCCATCACAGGTCGTTGAACTGGCGAAACAACTCCTCGGCGCTGCCCTGTGGCTCTGTGAGCCTGACTACGCCCAAGAGATCCACGCGACGATTCACGCGGTGGATCACGCGCTGCACACCCACGGGGTTCGATACTGAAGTCGGCGCCATCCGGCGGCCCCCGGCCCTTCTCGGGGGCCGCGCCTGTCTGCCACGCAGGCCGCCGGGTTCTAGCCAGTCCGAACTCCCGTCGCCCCCTTCAAGAGGTAACGCCTTCCCAGCAATGGTTCCTCCAAGGTCGATTCGACACGGTGCAAAGCATTCCAGGCGGCGCGCGAACGGTCTAGTCTAACGTGCTAGCCATACCCCTCGTGCCGCACCACGGCCGTTCTGCGTTTCCTTGGCTCTCGAGAGCATGAATACGCGTACATAGTGAAGCGCGGCGGCGAGGTTCGCGACACCAGGCATCTGGCACTCAAGTTGCGTTACCGGATAGCGTGCTTCGACGAAGAGCCTAACGGAACGAGGCGAGCCATGTTGCCGACAATCGAAATCATCCTCCGCCGCTCCATCGCGTTGGATCACCCCCGCTGGACCTGGGAGCAGATCGTGGCTGCCGTGCGCGAAGCGCTTCAGGGTCGTGGCGATTACGCGTTTCTCGCCGCCGACTTGCTGGCGGCCGAGTGGAGGCGCGCCACACCGCCAAGGTGGATTACGGTGCAGGGGTCGCCCGAGTGAGCAGGCGGGAGCGGATCGAGTCCGCTACCTACAGAACACCGTGTCGTTCCTCATACAGGAGAGACGTGGTCCACCTGCACCTCCTGCCTGGAAGACGCTTCGTGGAACCGCTAGTGTGGCTTGGTAACCGCTGGCATGATGGTCGTCGCCTTGAAATGCCGCACGGTTCGGGGTACTATTTCAGGGTGCCGTCGGCTCCGCCGATTGCGTCGCCCTGAGGGGAGACCCTCATGAGCATCTGCGTCGGTATCGACATCGGGACCGTCAGCGTCAAAGGCGCGGTCGTTGGGGACCCCGAGGATCGTCCGCTCCTCCAGCGGTTGGTGCAGGCCGGGGGGTTCGTCTTCCAGTCGACCGGCCAGCCCCTCCTCCTTTCTCCCTATCGCCGGACCCTCGGCAATCCCGTAGGCGTCGCGCAGACGATCCTTGGCGCCGTCCGGGATGCCATCCCCGACCTTCCCGTCCAGCGCATTCGCGTGACCGGGGCGGGCGCTCGGCTCTTCCAGGCCCACGAAGCGATCGAGCGCGTCAACGACTTCACGGCCATCGCATCCGCGGTAGCATTCCTGCATCCGGAGGTCTCGACCGTCTTCGAGATGGGGGGTGAATCCTCCCGCTTCCTGCGTCTCGCCGTCGATCCCGTCACCGGGCAGCCTGCCATCCTGGACTATGAAACCAACGGCGACTGCGCGGCGGGCACCGGTGCCTTCATGGACCAACAGGCACATCGGCTCCGTTATCGCGTGGAAGACGTCGGCCGCATCGCCGTGACGGCCCCCTCGGCGGCCCGCATCGCCGGCCGCTGTTCGGTCTTCGCCAAGTCCGACATGATCCATGCCCAGCAAAAGGGGGCCACCCCACCCCAGGTTCTCCGCGGACTGTGCGATGCGGTAGCTCGCAATTTCAAAGGCAGCATCAGCAAAGGCAAGGCCGTCGTGCCTCCCGTGGCGTTCGTGGGCGGGCTGGCGCGAAATGCCGGCATCGCGCAGTCCCTGCGCGAACTGTACGCGCTCGACGAATGCCAGTTCCTCGTCCCCGACGCCGCCCCCTGGTACGGGGCCATCGGCGCCGCCCTTCTGTGCCGGCGCACCGCGCCGGGAACAGCGATCCACGCGCCCCTCGCACTCGGCCACCCCGTCCCTTCGCGTCCGAACGGCAACGGGAGCGACGGCACGACGGCCCGGCCCCTGAGCCTGGAGAACGTGTTGCTCCTGCGCGATCGAGTCCGCCCGCCGCGCCTCCCCGCGCCCGGCGCGCAGGTGGAGGCGTACCTTGGCATCGACATCGGGTCGGTTAGCACCAACCTGGTCGTGCTCGACGCGGAGGGAGACGTCCTGCACGAGATCTATGTCCGGACCGATGGCCGCCCCATCGAGGTGGTGCGGGAAGGCCTGCGGACAATCGCCCAGACCCTGGGGGACCGCATTCGCATCTGCGGAGTCGGCACCACCGGCTCGGGCCGGGAGCTGATTGGAGAGCTGGTGGGCGCTGACACCATCACCGACGAGATCACCGCCCACACCACCGGCGCCGCGCATGTCGCCCGAACACTCCTCGGCGAGACGGTGGATACGATCTTCGAGATCGGCGGACAGGACGCCAAGTTCATCGCCATCGAGGACGGCGTGGTGGTGGACTTCGCCATGAACGAAGCCTGCGCCGCGGGGACCGGCTCGTTTCTCGAGGAGCAGGCCGAGCGGCTGGGGGTGTCCATCAAGGAGGAGTTCTCGCGCCTGGCGTCTTCAATCCCGCGCGCCGGTCCGCTTGGGGGAGCGCTGCACGGTGTTCATGGAGCAGGACGTGAACGCCTGGCAACAACGCGGGGCCGCCCGCGAGGACCTGGTGGCGGGCCTGGCCTATTCCGTCGCCCTCAACTACCTCCACCGCGTGGTGCGCGGGCGCCGGATCGGTCAGGCGATCTATTTCCAGGGCGGCACGGCGTACAACGACGCCGTCGCGGCGGCCTTCGCCGGCATCCTGGGAACAGCGCATCATCGTGCCGCCCCACAACGGCGTGATCGGCGCCATCGGCATGGCGCTCCTGGCCCAGGAGAAGGTGCGCGGGACGGGACGGCCGTCCACGTTCCGCGGCTTCGACCTGGAGGCAGTCCGCTACTCCCTGCGGGAGTTCGTGTGCCGCGCGTGCTCCAACCTCTGCGACATGCAGGAATTCACCGTCGAGGGGGTCAAGACGTATTGGGGAGACAAGTGCAGCGACAAGTTCCGAAAGCGCGCCCGAACCGAGCGCGTGCCGGTGATCCCCGACCTGATGGCACGACGACGAGAGCGACTGCTGGACGGATACGACGGCCCCATCGGAGCCGGTCCGCGCGTCGGGATTCCCCGGGCCATGTTCTTCTACGACCGGTTCCCCTTCTGGCGCGCGCTCCTGGAGGCCTTGGGATGCGCCGTGGTCCTGTCGGACGAGACCAACCGGAAGATTGCGCAAGACGGCATTGACCTGACCGTGGCGGAGCCGTGCTACCCCATCCGCGTGGCGCACGGTCACGTGAAGGACCTGCTGGACAAGGGGGTGGACTGGATCCTCCTCCCGAATGTCCTGAATGCCGAGCCGACGCCGGACACGACCGAGTCGCAGATGTGCCCGTGGGCCCAGACGCTTCCCTACGTCGTGAAGAGCGTCCCGCGCCTGGCGGCGATTCGTGAGCGGATCTTGGCCCCGACCGTCCATTTCCGGCTGGGGGAGGAACACGTCACTCACGATCTGGTGTCATTCGGACGGATGCTGGGCGCGCGCAAAGCCCACACGGTCCGGGCGGTGGCGGCTGCGTTTGCCGCCCAGCGGCGGTTTCAGGCCGCGCTGGAGCACCTCGGCCGTGAGGCGTTGGCGGCGCTGGCGGCTAGCGGTCAGCCGGGGATCGTCCTCGTCGGCCGTCCGTACAACATCCATGACCGGGCCATCAACCTGGACGTGCCGGGGAAACTTCGGGACTATTACGGGATCAACGTCATACCGCTCGACTGCCTGCCCCTCGGTGACGTGGATATCCGCGACGTGAACGACAATATGTACTGGCACTCGGGGCGGCGCATCCTGGCCGCGGCGAAGGTCGCGGGCCGCACTCCCACCCTGCACCTCGTGCACATCACAAACTTCAAATGCGGTCCCGACTCCTACATCAAACATTTTCTCGGCTCCGCGTGCGGCAAACCGTTCTTGAGCCTTCAGTTCGACGGGCACAGCAACGACGCCGGCTTTCTCACCCGGTGCGAGGCGTACCTGGACAGCAAGGGAATGCTGCGATGGTGGCGACAGAGGTCCACAGACCTGCCCAGCCGGCACCTATACTTCTCGCGCATGACCGACTGCGGCAGCGAGGCCGTGGCGGCCGCATTTCGATCGGTCGGCATCGCGGCGACAGCCTTGCCGCCGCCCGATCGCCGCACGCTCGAACTCGGAAGCCGTCATCTGACCGGCGACGAATGCCTTCCGGCGAAGGTGACCCTCGGAGATTTCATGAAGGTGACCGAGGCGCCGGACTTCGACCCCGCGCACGTCGCCTTTTTCATGCCGGCCACCGAAGGGCCTTGCCGCTTCGGCCAGTACGGTCCGTCCATCCGGAACGCGCTCCGGGATGCCGGGTTTCCCGACGCGCTGCTCGTCTCACCCACGACGGGCGACGGATATGACACCCGGGGAATCTCCGGCTCCGCCCTCCGGCGAGTCGCCTGGCGCGCTCTCGTCTCCTCGGACCTCCTGAGAAAGCTCCTGCTGAAGACCCGACCCTACGAGTGGACGCTGGGCGACGCCGATCGTGCCTACCAAGTCTCGCTCCACGAACTGTGCGCGGCGCTGGAAACGGGCGGCCTCTCCTCAAGGGTCCATCTGACGCTCCTGGTCGCCACGCTCGTCCGTATCCGCGATCGCTTCCGCGCCCTCGCGGCGCGCTACCAGCGAGGACGGCTCCTCATCGGGATCCAAGGAGAGATCTTCTGCCGACTGGAGGAGTTCAGCAACAACCATCTCATCCGACGGCTGGAGTCATACGGGGCGGAGGCATGGCAGTCGGACGTGTCGGAATGGGTGTGGTACTGCAATGTGGACCAGGAACTGGCGCTACGCCATGCCGGGGGTCGCTTCTCCTGCGCCATGTTGGGCGCCAAGGTCCGGGACTGGGTCCAGCGCGCCGACGAGATCGCCCTCCGCGCTCCCTTCGCGGAGGACTTCGCCGGCTACGAGGAGTCGGAGGATGTGCGCCACGTCCTCCGGGCCGGGGCGCCGTATCTTCCCCAGCGGGGTGCCGGCGGCGAGATGGTTCTGTCCGCCGGCAAGGTGGACTGCTTCTTCCGGAAAGGGGTGGACGGAATCATCGACGTGAGCCCGTTCACCTGCATGAACGGCATCGTCTCGGAGTCGCTCTACCCTCGCCAGCGCGCCGAGCACGCCGGACTTCCCATCAAGAACGTGTATGTCGATGGGACGGATCGCGATCTCACGTCCGAGTTGGAGATCTTCCTCGAGTTGGCCCGTTCCTACCAGCGTGTCAAGCCGCACCCGCGGCGGTATCCGGCCTACTTCAACTGACGCCTGTGGTCTCCGTCTCGCCGAACGAGCCACGCATCGCGATCCGGGTACCCGCACTTGCCATTAACCAAAGAATTGTGATATAGGTTTTTTCAATGTGCGCTATCGGGCTTGTCGCGACGTCGCGACGGGAACAGAGACGCGTTTCCACCGTCGCATCCCGCACGACAACAACGGAGGGACGCCCATGCCGACACGACACAACCTGTTAACCTCCCGCTGGGGCCCGATCCTCACCGGCATCGCGGTCGGCGTGCTGGCGCCCGTGCTCGTCGCGCTCGGAAATCCCGGTAACATGGGAGTCTGCGTGGCCTGCTTCAGCCGGGACATTGCCGGCGCGCTGGGGCTCCACCGCGCCGCTGCCGTCCAATACATCCGTCCCGAGATCGTCGGCTTCGTCCTCGGCTCGCTGGCCGCGGCGCTCATGTTTCGCGAGTTCAAGCCGCGCACCGGATCAGCCCCCGTGGTACGTTTCCTGCTTGGGATGCTCTCGATGATCGGCGCCCTGGTGTTTCTCGGCTGCCCCTGGCGCGCCTATCTCCGCCTGAGCGCGGGCGACGGCAACGCTATCCTAGGCATCCTGGGATTGGCCGCCGGAATTGGGTTGGGTATTGTGTTTCTCCGCATGGGCTTCGGCCTCGGACGCAACCGACCCGCGCCGCGCGCACTGGGTTGGGTCATGCCGGGAGTGATGATTGCCCTCCTGCTCCTGCTCCTGTTCGCGCCGCAGTTCGGCCGAAATCCGGACGGGACGGCGACCGGCCCCATCTTCTTCTCCGCCCAGGGGCCCGGAAGCCAACACGCTCCGATCCTCATCTCGCTCGGCATCGGACTTTTCGTGGGTTTTCTGGCCCAGCGCAGCCGCTTCTGCACCGTGGGGGCCATCCGGGACCTGATCCTTCTGAAAGATTCGCACCTGTTCAACGGCGTACTCGCGCTTCTCGTCGCGGCCTTCTTCACGAATCTTGCCCTTGGCCTATTCAAACCCGGATTCCAGGGGCAGCCCATCGCGCACACCAACGCCCTGTGGAACTTCGGCGGGATGGTATTGTCTGGGCTCGCCTTCACGCTGGCAGGTGGCTGCCCCGGGCGGCAGCTTTTCCTCGCCGGAGAGGGTGACGGAGACGCTGCAATCTTCGCCCTGGGGGCAATCGTGGGTGCGGGGATTTCTCATACGTTCAACGCTGCCAGCTCCCCGAACGGCCCGGCGGCATTCGGTCCGTCCATGGTCATCGTTGGCCTCTCCCTCTGCATCGTGCTCGGTCTCACGATGCGCGAACCGCAGAGTACATAGGGGGCGCGTCATGGCAAACACAGTCACGCTCGACACCCGCGGCCTTTCCTGTCCCCAGCCTGCGCTCCAGGCCACGCACGCACTGCGCCCACTGGCGGGAGGAACCGTAGAGGTGTTCGTGGATCCCGGCACCGCCCGCGACAACGTCACGCGCATCGCGGAGCGAGCCGGTTGGCGCGTCACCGAGGAGGAGCAGAGTGACGGCAGCCTGAGGCTGATCCTGCGAAAATGATCTACCTCGACAACGCCGCCACCTCGTGGCCTAAGCCGCCGGAGGTCCTGCGGGCCGTGGCGGAATTCCTGGAGCACGCCGGGGGCAACCCGGGGCGCTCCGGCCACCGCCTTTCCATTGCCGCCGGCCGGACCGTCTATGACGCCCGGGAAGCGGTAGCGGAACTGTTCCATAGTCCCGACCCGCTGAGAGTCATCTTCACCCAGAATGCGACCCACGCCATCAACCTCGTCCTGCAGGGCCTGCTCCATCCGGGCGATCACGTCGTTACCACCGGGATGGAGCACAACGCGGTCATGCGTCCGCTTCGCGCCCTTGAAAAGGCCGGGGTGCGGCTCAGTGTCGCCGCATGTAGTTCCGACGGGGCGCTGGTACCGGCGGCAATGCGGCAGGCGCTCTCATCCGGTGCACGCCTGGCGGTCGTGAACCACGCCAGCAACGTGACGGGCACGCTGTCTCCCCTGACCGAGATTGCAGAGATCGCCCGACGGCAGGGAACCCTCCTCCTGGTGGATGCGGCCCAGACTGCGGGCGTCATCCCGATCGACATGTCCGCCCTCGGAATTGATTTCTTGGCGTTCACCGGGCACAAGGGACTGTTGGGTCCGCCGGGAACGGGCGGGCTGGTGCTCGGTGATCGGGTGGACGCGGCGCTGCTTCACCCAATCATGCGCGGGGGCACCGGCAGCCGGTCCGAGTCCGAGGAGCAGCCTGAGGATCTGCCGGACAAGTTCGAGTGTGGAACCCCGAATGGCGCGGGCATTGCCGGTCTGGGCGCTGGGATTCGCTGGGTCAGATCCAGGGGTGTGGAGGCGATTCGCGCTCACGAAGTGGCGCTGACGCGGCAATTGGTCGAGGGACTGCTCGCTATCCCTGATGTAACGATATATGGACCCGCCGATGCCACACAGCGCACGGCGGTTGTGTCATTCACCATCCGGAACCGTCGCGTTTCCGAGATCGGCCTTCGGCTTGACGAGGAGTACGGGATTCTCACCCGGGTCGGGCTGCACTGCGCGCCCGCAGCGCATCGGACCCTGGGGACGTTTCCGGAGGGCACGGTACGCCTCGCGCCCGGGGCCCTCACCAGCCGAGAGGACATGGATGCGACGTTGTGCGCGATCGAAAGGCTCGTCAAGGGATGAGCGGCCTCGGGGTGGCCCTGTTTCACACAACCTCCGCGGCCCTACGCGCTGAAAAGACGCTCCTCAAGCACGCCGTGCCCACCAAGCTGGTCCCCACCCCCCGAGAGTTCTCCAGCGATTGCGGAATGGCATTGCGCTTCGAGTGGGGTCGGGCCGAGCAGGTGCGCACCCTGCTCGCCGAGGCCCGCGTCGAGATCGCCGGCCTTCACCCGCTTTAGGCCGACGCGACCATCCGTGCCCGCTACCCCTCCAGCGTCGCCAGGAACTCCAGGCTCTGGCGGATCCCGCGCTCCGGATCGCCCTCGCCCGGGAACTCGAAACAGAAGGGAAACCGCTTGCCGGTTGCATCCAGGGCGCCGATGATCTCCTTCAGGGGCAAGGTGCCGTTCCCGAGATACGTGGACCGCCACCCATCCGCAGTCGTTTGCACATCCTTGGCGTGGGTGTAGTTTATCCAGCGCGTCAGCGCTCGGATGGCCGCGATCGGATCCTGGCCGGTCGTCACGTAGTTGGCGAAATCGAGGTTGGTACCGAAAAAGCGACAACTGAACGTGACGAGCGTCTGCCGCACGTCCGAGAGAAGATGATCCGGCGCCTTGGAGTTGTTCTCCAGAGTCAGCCGCACCCGGAGCGCGGCCGCCCGCTCGACCGCCATGCGGCCGGCGTAGTGGATCGCGGCGTCCGCCGGACCGGTGCCGGGCCGCTGCCCCAGATTGACCCGGAGCAGCGTGGCACCCAGGTCGCGGGCGTCTTCGATATCGCGGAGCAACCGCTGCTGCACGGCCGGGTCGGGGTGGTAGAGCGGCGCCATGGTGGTGTACGCCGCCCGCAGCTTGAGTTGGGCGAGTTGCCGCTTCGCCTCAGGCAACTCGACACGCCTATCCCGCCAGTACACATCCCGGTACTCTATCCCCTGCACCCCGAACGCGGCGGCCCGTGGCGCGAGGTCCAGTGCGCTCATCCCGCCCGACCTGAGTTGATCGTCATACTGGACGGCGGAGATGAAGATCTCGCGTCGCTGTCGTCCCCGGACCGGCGGTGACGTCAGGAAGCCGTGTGCCATGATGCTCCTCCTTCCAGATTGCCCGCATCCCCCGCAAGGCATCGGCGGCTCCGCCGCCTTCCCTTCACACCCGGGAAAGGCCGCCAGGGCTACCGTTCGGGGCACGGGTACATTCTAGGAGTAGGCCGCCTTCAATGTCAAACGCCACTGCCCGGGCGTTGCGCCGAACGCCGACACATGCGGCGAGAAATTTGGTAGAATGTCCACCCGATGGGGGTAGCGCCCGCGAACCCGGAGGGACGAGGCCGTGCCTGAGCCCACACAACACCTGGGTGATCTACACAGCGCCGCGGGAAATGCGGCAACGTCCGCGGTGATCGGAAGCGAGGCGCCGCTGCGGATCGAAGAATACGAAGGCCACCGCGTGCTCGCGGTGGGCGGCGTGATCCTCTCGGTTGCGGTGACGGACCGGGATCCGCCGTTCGGCTACTGGGCGGCCATGCTGCCCGACGGCGTGCCGCGCACCGCCCTGCTGCTGGGGGTGGGGGCCGGCACGCTCGCCCATCTGCTCACCCGACGATTTCCCGCCGTGCGGATCGTGGGCGTGGACAACGACGCCGGCCTGATCGAATTCGCTCGTCGCCACTTCGATCTCGCCTTGCCCAACCTCGAGATCGTCATCGGCGACGCCTTCGCGTACGCGGCCGGGTGCCGCGCCCAGTTCGATTACGTGGCGGTGGACCTTTTCCGCGGCCGCGTTTTTCAGCGGGGCGCTTTGGCCCGGCCGTTCCTCCGGCAGCTCAAGACGCTCGCCGGACCCACCGGAGAGATCGCCGTCAATTTCTTCAAGGACAGACGAAGCGAGGTGTATGTCGGACGTCTCGCCCGGGTACTGACGATCCGCCGGATCGAGCGTCTGGTGTGCAACGTCGTCGTCCACTGCCGGGCCAACCGGTAGCCTCTTCCGCCGAGACCGTCCCACCTACGGAATAGGTCACGCGTTACCGCCCAGATCGGTCATGTTGGCCCCCAGCGCCGTCGCGATCCGCTTCGGGTCGCGCAGGTTCACCAGCCGACGGACGATCTCGGCGATTCGCCCGACTTCTCCCCGCGCACTGGTCAGCATGTCCAGCGGCAAGGCGTCGGTCCCCGCCGTAGAGGATCGCTCAAGGATCTCCAGGTAGTTGGCGATCGCCGTCAGGGGGTTGTTGATCGTGTGTCCCAGCGCGGCGGCCAGCTCCCGGCTGGCCAGCCGCCACTCCATGTCCGACAACTCCTCCTGCAGCCGACGGATCCGCAGTCCGGCACGCACCCGCGCCAAGATCTCGATCTCGGCGCACGGCTTGACGACATACTCGTCTGCACCGGCATCGAGGGCCGCCACTTTGTCGGGCACCCGCTCCCGCGCAGTCAGCAGGATGACGTAGATTTGTCGAAGAAGAGGATCCCCTTTCAGGGATTGGCACAACTCCACGCCGTCCATGCCGGGCATGATCCAGTCGGCAACGATGAGATCCACCCGAACCCGCCGGCAGACCGCCAGCGCCCCGACCCCATCCGCGGCAACCAACACCTCGTGCCCGGCGGAACGAAGCATCCCTGCGAGCAACTCGAGGAAGATCGGATCGTCGTCAACCACCAAGATCGGCATAAGGCCTCCGTGTCGGACTGAACTTTTCGGGTCTCCCGCCCTGGAACACCCCGCTCCGATACCCTTCGTGTCGTGTATCGGCATGATCGCCGAACGACTTGAGCCGGTTTTCCCTCCGGAACGGGATCGGGGGGCCGTCCGACGCTGCGCCGTCCTACATGCGCTGCATTTTTGGATGTTGCCAAATCCTATGATATCCGTCAGACTGCGGCCCGTCGTTCCGCGCCATCCTCTCGGGACCACCTCGGATTCCGCGGACTGTGCTGCGCACCCGCGTCCCCCGAAAACGCCCGCCAACGGCGCGGCCGCCATCGCGACGCCAACACGCCGCCGATTCTCCCCGAGGTCGCGCCGAGACCCGGAAGGCTGCGAGAAACGGAGACTCTCCATGCAAGCGTACGAGGTCAGATTCACCCCGGCCCAGCGTCCGCCGCTTCAGATCGCGGACGGCATCCGGGCCGTGTCCGGCCCGCAGCCGCACGTGTCCGTCGGGGACGCCGCGGCAGGTCAGGGCGTCGAGATCCCGCTCACGGCCCGCTTAACGGCGTCGTGCCCTCCCGAAACGTCCCTGATCGGCCGAGCAAATGCGTATCGGGATCCCAAGAGCGGCCGGATCGTCCTTGGCGTGGAGCCGGCGACGAATGAAGGGAATGACGACCGGGCCCTGGTGCTCCTCGCCGCGGCCAGCGCGTTCCCCGAAGGGGTAGCCGTGACACCCGAGAAGAGCGTCACCGTCCTGGCTGCGGGCGAGGTGCGGAACGGCCGGCAAATGCTCCTCATCTGGCCTGAGGGCGGCCAGGTCCTGATCAGCGACCCGGGCCGGGACGAGCGATACGCGCTCTGTCGGACCGGCGACCAGTTCGCCCCGGTCTTGGTTGCCGACGGCGACTGATCCTGATCTGCCGGGCAACGACCGGGTCGCCGTGGCCCGGCGTTCGTCGCCATCACCCGCGGTCTTCGGCCGGAATCACCCGCGCAGGCTCTCCAGTACGCCGATCAACTCCTCGACAGCGATCGGGCGTCCCAGGTTGTGCATGTGGGATCCGGGCCGACACGCCACCTCCGCGGCGCGCCGCAGGTCGCCGGCCGTCGCCTCGCCGAGGCCGATCTCACGGAGCGTCGCGGGGAGCCCGACATCCCGGTAGAAGTCCAGCAGCGTCTTCCGCTCGTCGGCGGGCCACGCTTCGAGAACCGTCTGCACGATCACGCCGAACGCCACCTTCTCCCCGTGGAGGAAGCCGGCACCCGCCGGCAGGAGGCTCAAGCCCGCGTACAGGCTGTGTGCCGCCGCCAACCCACCGCTCTCGAACCCGAGACCGCTCAAGAGTGTGTTCGCCTCCACCACCGCTTCCACAGCCTCGGTCACGCGGCCTGCGGCGGCGTCCGCGCGCGCCTGCCGACCGTGCGTCAGGACCGTCTGGTAGCACAATTCCGCCAGCGCCAGCGCCGCGCGCGACGGGCGGCCGCCGGCCGGCGTGCGCCCCGGCTTGGCGCCACAGGTCCGCGCCTCGGGCCAGGTCGCGATGGCATCCCCCATGCCCGCCACCAGGAAGCGCACCGGCGCACGCACGATGATGACCGTGTCCACCACGACCAAAGCCGGACTGGCCCGCAGCCGTACCACGCGGAGTTGCGCGTGCTCCTCGGTGTACAGGACCGCCACGCGGCTGGTGGGGGCGTCGGTGGCCACGATGGTCGGCACCATCACCGACGGGACTCCAAGCGCCTCGGCGAGCAACTTTCCCGTGTCGAGCGCCTTGCCGCCGCCCGCCGCGACCACCATCTCCGGGGCCCAAGCCCGGGTGGCGGCGACCAGCGCCTCGACCGCGGCCTCGGTGCATTCCCCCGGGAACGGCTCCAGCCGCCAGGCGATGCCTTCGGTGGCACACACGCTCGAGAGTGCAGGCTCGACCTGTGCTCGAACCACGGGATCCACCACGCCGACCGCCCGCTTCCCGAGTCGCACGAGATGCGGCCCGATGGCGCCCAGAGCCCCCGGGCCCTGCACGTACGTGCCGGCGGCCGCAAAGATGCTGAAGAGTGTCTCACTCATCGGTCTTCTCCTTCGATGTGCACAGGCACTGACAGACGACGATAAAAGGGCCGGCACGCACCGGCCGAACAATCACAGGAAGAGTCGGTCCCGCGTTCCGTGCGGAAGCCTATCATAACCCCGCCCCCCGGTAAAATCCGCGAACCAACCATGTGCGACCCGCCAAGAGTCTCGAGCTTCACCCGCGCCGACGAACGCGCTTGCCCGTCGCTCTTTAGTTCGTTACCATCCTTCAGTCGTACGCCCCTCCGCAACGAGAGGTATGCTGTGCTGTTTGGTTTTCGGTTTCCCAGGCTCCGCCTGATCATCGTCGGCCTTGCGCTCCTCGCACAGGTATATCTCTTCATCCGCATCCGGCGGGCGATCTTGTCGTCGAACCGATCCGAGCGGTTCAAGACGCACGCCATCCGCCTGGTCGGCGCGGCCATCATCTTGCTCTTCGCCCTGAACGCGTACCTCTTGTTCATTCAACTCCCCTGGGTGGACCCGCCGATCGCCGCGCAGGTCGGCCTCTTCTATCCCGTGGCCATCTGGAACTTCGGCTCGCTGTTCTCCGCCTTGTTCCTCCTGGTGATGCGAATCGGCGGCGGACTGGGACGCGTGGTCGTTTGGCTGACGCGTCGGCAGGCCAACCGGGGGGCCCCGACCCCGGTGGACCTTGGCCGCCGCCGACTCCTGCAGGCCGGGGTGGGCGGTATCGCGGCGGCCCCGGTGCTCTTCTCCGGGTACGGCGCTGCGTACGCGAGCAAGGCGTACAGCGTCGAGAAGTTTGCCCTGCCCTTCGGCCGACAGTTACGTGTTGTCCAGCTCACCGACATCCATGCCGGCATCTACATGACCCGTGACGACATGCGGAGGTACGTCAACCAGGTCATGATGCTGGAGCCGGAACTGTTTGTCCTCACCGGAGATTTCATCTCGAACTCCATGGCGTTTCTTCCCGGCTGCGTTGAAGAGATGGCCCGGGTCCGCGCCCGGTACGGCACCTTCGCCACGCTGGGGAATCACGAGCACCTGTGGGGAAACGCACGCGAGGTCGAGGCGACCTTCCAGCGGCGCGGCATCCCGGTGTTGACCAATGCGCACACGGTGATCCAGACGGTGGGGGGCCCCTTCGCCATCGCCGGGATCGATGACATCCAGTGGGGGCGCCCCGACCTGGAGGCTGCGCTTCGCGGGTTGGACCCCGCCATCCCGACGCTCCTCCTGTCTCATCGCCCCGAGATCTTTCCCGATGCCGCCGCCCGTGGAATCCCGCTGACCCTTTCCGGCCACTATCACGGAGGTCAGGTCAAGCTGAGCCTGCCCGGCGGCGATTTCAGCATGGCCCACATCCGGACTCCCTACCCGGAGGGTCTGTATCGGATCAATGCCAGCCACCTCTACGTCAGTCGCGGCATCGGCACCACCTTCACCCCCGTCCGCCTCAACGCCCCACCCGAGGTCACCCTGTTCGAACTGACGTAACCCCCGCCTGCCGACATACCCAGTATCGCATCCGTCCCTCGCGCCGCTCCCCTGCCTTCTGCCGCTCTGCCCTCTGCGCCGCTCGCCTCTCGCCTCGCCTCTCGCTCGCTCTCGGCTCTCGGCTCTCAATTCCCGCCCCTCGGCTCTCCAACACACATCCTCTTGACATTCCCCATCCGTCAGGGATAAAAGGTCGGCGAACAGTTCGGCGACGCCATAGGTGCATGCTCCTGTTTCGCTCCGAGGCATCCCAGACGCCTCGGTTTCCATACATGCACCCGGGACGGAAAAGCCCGATCTCCACCTTCCCCGGTGCGACCCCGGCTCCACACCTCTCACACTGGAGGGGTCGGCATGCGTCGCGTCGGCAGAAACCAGGGGCGCAACTTCGTCCCCACGCGCAGGTTGTCCTTTCTTCTCATCCAAACGAAACTGCCTTCCACCCCACTCCTTTCGAGGCGCCGCTTCTCCTGCGATCCGCTCAATGTGAACACTCGCCAAAGCTCCTTACGTCAGAACGTTTCTCGTCGTCCCGGATCTGACTGCCGAAGATTGTTCCAGCAGCCACCCTCGCAACTGTTCTCGGTCAGAAGCCGCTGCACCGCAGTCCCTACCGGTGACCACCTCTCTTCGTACATGCAAACGCGCCGGCACCATGTCCGGCCCACCACCAAAGCCATGCGAGTTGAGGGAGATCCGAGAATCCGACAGGTCAACGCATACAACCGACGGCCCGCGTTCCTGCGCGCCCTGCCTCTGGCGTTCGTCGTCCGCGATCGTAGGGTACGCACCATGCTCGGCGCTATCATCACCCTCGTGTTTCTCGCTGTCAGTGGAGTCGGCGCTTTCGGTGCCGGACCTTCCTCGCCGTCGGGAAGCCCGCCATCCACAGCATATTCCGGCGGTTGGGGCACCAAGCCGATGGCTGAAGAGGAGCCCGTGTACCTCGCGCAACGCGAGCAATTGAAAAGCCGTATCAGGCAGCTAGATGCTGACCTTGAGCCAATCCGTCAGGAACGGGAGAAGATCTGGGGCTCTTGGTCCGAAGCCGAGCGCGAAAAGGCCCGAGCCTGGTTCAGGAAATCGCCGCACTTCAGCCCTGAAGCATACCGACTCTTCGAAGAAACGAAGGATCGCCTCACTGCCGCTGAGAGTCGGAAAAAGTATCATGAAGACAACAACCCAAAGGAAACACTCGCGGAACCCCAGAACGCGGTAGCCAGGAATTTCGTGTGGTCCTCGCACCTCGAATGGTTACGCGCCGAGGTTGAGCACCGTGAGGCACGTTTGTACTACGACCGGTTCGAGCGTAACGGGATTCAGGCGTACACATACACAGGCGTTTGGGGGCTCAATTACGACGTGCTCCTGAATGACGCGTGGGATCACGTCAAGTACATTGTTCCTAAATCACGCAGAAAAGTTCGTGGACGACCTGATTCGACTGTGCGGTCAAGACGCTGGTTGCAGGGATGAAGAACGTCAGCCCTGGATGCGAGGATTTTCCGGAGACAAGCCCGAGGTGAGGCCCGTCTCTGTTCCCGAGCAGAACATGACGGTAGCATGCCTGGCGGACGTAACGCGAAAGAGCATCCTCAACGCTATGACGGCGGGCTTTAGGAAAGCTTTCGTCGACGAAACAAGCCGGAACGGCGTGTATCCGGAGGTCGCCGAGTATTGGTGGGCGCATTTCATCCTAAAAGGGGAATCAGAGCAAGCGCCGAGTGACCTGCGCCCGACAAAGTTCAAAGCGTTTGTCAATGCGGCTTGGGTCCCGCGTCGAAGCGGCCGCCGGAAGAACTCTCACAGGGAAATTCGCCTTGACCCAAGCAAAAGAAGAGGCAAAATTCTGGGTCCGAAGAAACGCGGGTCTCAAGGCCATGCAGATCGCCTATGATCTTTCGATTGCCGATTATGAACAGAAGATCAGAAACCCGGCGGTTGCAAACAACCCGAGACTCCGGAACGAGATCGATCAACTAACGGCGAGGGCGATCCGCTCGGGCGGGCGGGAGGTTTATTTGAAAGATGTGTACCCCTACTATGTCAACGCCATAAACGACGTCGCCCTCCTCGTACAGCAGGGCGTGCGGTATTTCGAAATCAGTGGGAATGAACAGGTGTTTCAGGAACACCTCCAATTCTGCTGGACGAATACAAAGCGATCGACGATTGCCTTGGGAAGCTACAGATGGCTAAGGGTCCCACAGGAATCATCATGATCTACAAGCTGTCACAGGAGGACCGGGAGGATTTCTTCCGCCGGTGCAAAGGGCCGTCCAGGGAACAGCGCGAGCAGATCCTGCGAGAAGTGCAGAACCTCAGCGGGCAGATCTGGGACCTGGCCGAGCGTGCCACGGGGTTTCAGGAGGCAGCCCGCCGCGATTGTGAGGCGGCAGTGGCTGCGGCCCGCGCTGCGGGATCTTCTTTGGATCGGGTACCCGACCCGGCGGACCTCCAGCGGCGGGCTGCGCTTCTCCCATCGCGAGTCCAGGCCGCCCAAGACGGAGCCCAGGAGTGCGCCGCCGCCGCCGCGCAGGCCGGACAAGCCATGATCTCGGCCGAAGGTGCAGCCGCCGAAGCCTGCAAGTCACTGCAGGATTTGGCCAGAAAAAAGACCGTCGGCGACAGGCAGACTGTGTTCGGTAACGTAGTGAAGAATGTTAGCGAAGCAAAAGATCACTACGCGTCGTGCCAGGGCTTCATCCAGACAGCGTCACTGGCAGCCGCACGAACCGACACAGTGGCAAAGACCGCGGCGGCCGAGGCTGACGCGTTAGCGGCTCTCCTCCGGGACGGTTCCGGATCATCGAATGCCATCGGTGCAGCGGATGGCGAAGTCGCCCAAGCTCGCAACCTACTCGCCACCTCCCGGGGAACGTCTGCAAGCATCGCAGATCTCCACACGCAGGTATCTCCCGTGGTTCAAAAAGCCGAAGGGGTCTCCAGGCCCCTGGCTGAAGACCCACAATTCCGAAAGATCCTTGAGGACATTTACGCGCAGCAGAAAAGGGTTGCCGCTCTTCTCGGAGGACCAACCGACTGCTGGGCTATTGCGGATGCCGAGATCGAGAAGGTCCAGGGTAAGCGCGCAGCGCGCGATGGGAATGCTCTTTCGCCTCCAATTTATCCTAACGTCCTCAAGCAGGCGGCCGCGGCCGCAGGGCAGCAAGCCGCCAATGCCCTTTCCTTCTTCAGCGAATATGATCAGAGGGCCCGGAAGGCCCTGGAGGGCGCCGCATTTTGCCAAGCCCTTGCCGAAGACCTCGCAAAGACCTCTGCGACCGCCAACGCGTCGGGAGGTGCGGGAAACGGACCGTGCTTACCGGGGAACATCGCAGGCGATTCGGGGCTTGACTGTCCTGCGGATCGGGACAGAGCCCTGGCGGCTATGGACTGCTCCGGCCTGCCGGGGAGCGTCGCCGTGTGGAGCGAAAAGGAGCAGCGGCCGGGCTGCGCGTGCCCGGACCCGCCGGGGTGGAACGCGAACAAGACCGCGTGCAATGTGGACCACGCCACAGCCTTGGCGGCCTTAGACTGCCCGAGGTTGAAGCCGGGCAGCGTGACCGTGTGGAGCGACAGCCAGCAACGGGCGGGGTGTACATGCCCTGACCCCTTGGTCTGGAACGGAAGCCAAACGGCCTGCGTTTCCGACCGAGACCGGCAACTCGCGATGGTGGATTGCTCCCGGTATCCGGGGAGCCAGGCCGGATGGGATGAGGCACGGCAAAAGGCCGGGTGCACGTGTAGCCCGCCCAAGAACTGGAACGCGGCGCAGACGGCCTGCGTCGCGGTGTCCGTAACGACCCAGGACCCCACCCCACCTCCGGTGAATCCATGGATCCTATTGCCGTCCCTGCTGGAACCGCTCCTCCGCCAACCGGATGCTCCGCAACCATCCGCGCCCTCGCAGCCAAGAGCTACGGCCGCGCCGGTTCGCCGGACGGTATCCGGCGGACTTGACCAGGCGGAAGTCCGCAAGCGAGTGGACGGGCGCCGGGCCGAGGGTAAGTCTGTCCAGTTTCAGTCCGGAACGGTGACCCTGGAGATCAACCCCGGCGGTATCGGCCGCGTCAGCGCAAATCTGACCTTTGAAGGCCAGTTCCGCATACCCGCCACGGCCCCGCCGGATATTCGCAAGTTTACCTTCGTCCTCTATCCCGGGCAGTGCGACCGTGACGGTTCCTCCTGCACCGGGAAAGGAACGCGGAAGGCGGATCTCACGTATAAGAATGATCGCCGTTCATTCCCTGCAGGTGAGATCGAATGGAGAGCGAGCCGGCAAGCCGACGGTTCCTATACGTTCTGGGTCCCGAACGGGGAAGCGCCGCTGTGGTCGGAGATTATCTATCGGCTCCGCTGATCAGGATATTGTTGTTCCGAAGCGACCGAATGAAGAGGCGAACGACGTCAAGAGACAGAAGGGGGCGAGCGGAATGACCGGCAGGCGGTTGATGATCGTGATGCTCTGTGGGATGTTGCTCACCACCGCGTGCTCTCGGAACAAGCGGACCGCGGCACCGGCTGCCGCGGGGCCGGGATGGGTCGGCATCGAGTGTCAGGCGCGGCCGGGTTCGACGGATGGGTTCGGCGGGCCTGCTGGTGGTCGGCGTGGACACCGACGGACCGGGCCAGCGCGCCGGGGTCCGACCCGGGGACCTCCTGCTCAGCTTTGGCCGGTCGAAACTCGGGAATGCGGACCCCGCCGCACTCACACGCCTCGCCACCGAGACGGCGCCAGGAACGCAGGTGCCTGCCGTCCTCCAGCGCGACGGGCGGACAATTCAAGTGCGCGTGGTCGTCGCCTCGAAACCCCCGGTGGCCACCCCGGCTGCCGTGAGCCAGCCCCCGACGCCCGCCCCACGCCCGCTTCCGCCGCCTCCCGCACCACCCAAACCCGTGCGGGAGCAGGACATCGTGTTTCCCAAATAGGGCGACAGGGATTTCCGACAGCGACAGCGAATCGAGCCCCGGCTCGGTCGCCGTATCGCTGCCCCTGTCGCATCTCGCTGTCGTCTACTCAATGCGGAAAGTCGCGGATATCGTACACCGCGGGTTCTACGCGGCTACTCGCTTGCACGCCGATGCGCATGTTATGAAGATATTGTGATAAACTACAGGATAGAGCGCCGGGTAGAAAATCAAAACCCCGCAGGTCATGCGGATCACATCCAATTCGTTAGCCGGACGCGATACCTGGTCGGGGGTTGACGATGCATCGCCTTCATCTCTTCGAGTTCGGAGACCAAAGCTGGTGCCCGAAGGCATTCCGCGACGCAGAGACCGACATCCTGGAGTTCTTCCTCCGAATCGGTAACTACTACGCGCCGATCGCGCATCGCCTCACGGAGGCGCTCGAGAAGGCCAGGGAACACGAAATCGTTGATCTCTGCTCGGGCGGCGGCGGACCGTGGCTGAGACTGCTCCCCAAGCTCGGCGACAGACACCGGCCCGCGTACTCTTGACCGACAAGCACCCGAACGCCTTGGGCGCCCATCGAGTCGCGGAGGTATCCGACGGCCGCATCCGCAGCGAGTCTCGCAGTGTGGACGCCACGGCCGTGCCTCGTGACCTCCGCGGATTCCGAACGATGTTCACGTCCTTCCACCACTTTCGCCCTGCGGCAGCGCGCGCCATTCTCGCCGATGCGGTGGACAATCGTGTGGGGATCGGTATCTTCGAGTTTACCGAGCGGAGCGTCTGGGCGGTCGCCGTCCTGGCGCTCACACCCTTCGCGGTGCTGCTCGGGGTCCCCTTTCTCAGGCCGATACGCTGGCAGACCTTCGTGCTGACATATCTGATTCCCGTCCTTCCCCTGGGAGTGCTCTTCGATGGAATTGTTTCGTGCCTGCGGACGTACTCGCCGGCCGAACTCTCGGAACTTGTCGACCCGCTCCGTGGGGCAGGGTACGCGTGGGAAATCGGGCAGGTACGGAACTGGCGAACGAAGATCCCAATCACGTACGCGATCGGCTACCCAACACCTGACAAATGACCGCGCGCCCGACGTTTTATTTCGGAACCACTCCTGACTCATCCTCGGACGCGCAGGGCAACTCGGGGCGGGTCACACCGGTTGGAAGCGGCGCAGGCGCAAGGAGTTGCTCACCACCGAGACCGACGAGAGGGCCATGGCGGCCGACCCCACCATCGGGTCAAGCAGGATCCCGAAGAACGGGTACAGGACGCCGGCGGCGAGGGGAATACCCAGGACGTTGTACACGAACGCCCAGAAGAGGTTCTGCTTGATCGTGCGGAGCGTCCGCTGGCTGAGCTGGATCGCGGTGACCACCCCGGTCAGGTCGCCGCGAATCAGTGTGATGTCCGATGCCTCCATGGCGACATCCGTTCCCGTCCCGATGGCGATCCCGACATCGGCCTGCGCCAGGGCCGGCGCGTCGTTGATGCCGTCCCCCACCATCGCCACAACCTTCCCCGCCGCTTGCAGCTTCCGGATCTCCGCCGCTTTCTGGTCCGGCATCACTTCGGCCAGCACCGCATCGATTCCCGCCTGCTTCGCAATGGCGGCCGCGGTTCGCCGGTTGTCTCCCGTGATCATCAGCACTTCGATCCCCAGGCGGTGCAGCGCCTCCACGGCCTGGGCGGACTGATCCTTCAGCGTGTCGGCCACCGCGATCAGTCCGGCCGCGCGACCGTCCACGGCGACAAACATCGGGGTCTTTCCTTGCGCCGCCAGCGCCTCGGCCGCCGATGCCAACTCGCCTACCTCGATGCCGGATTCCGCCAGATACCGAGCGTTGCCGAGCAGGACGTCCCGGCCGTCCACCTTGCCGCGCACGCCCTGGCCCGGGACCGCCTCGAACCCCTCGACGTCGGAGAGGGTCAGGCCGTCGCCCTTGGCGCGCGTAACGATTGCCTCCCCCAGCGGATGCTCCGACCCGCGCTCAAGACTCGCGGCGAGTCGCAAGAGCTCGTCCCGGCTCTCGGCTCGCGGCCCGCTCGTCTCAGCTCTCAGGCTCTCGGCTCTCGCGGCTCTCGGCTCTCCGCTCGTCCTCTGCTATCCCGGCCTGCCTACTGCCTACTGCCTGCTGCCTGCTGACGACATCCGTCACCTCCGGCTCACCCTTCGTCAGCGTGCCGGTCTTGTCGAAGACCACGGTCCGCACCTTGTGCGCCGTTTCCAGGCTCTCGCCGCTCCGGATCAGGATGCCCAGCTCGGCCCCTTTGCCCGTCCCGACCATGATCGCCGTCGGCGTGGCAAGCCCCAGCGCGCACGGACAGGCGATGATCAGAACCGCCACGAAGTTCAGCATGGCAAACAGGAACGCCGGAGGCGGCCCGACGACCCACCAGACGACGAACGTCAACACCGCGATCCCGATCACCGTCGGCACAAAGACGCTGGCCACCCGATCGGCCAGCCGCTGGATCGGCGCTTTGGACCCTTGTGCCTCTTCCACCAGCCGGATGATCCGGGCCAGAACCGTGTCCTTCCCGATCTTGGTGGCTTCGAACCGGAACATGCCGGTCTTGTTCAGGGTGGCCCCGATTACCGGATCGCCCGACCGCTTCTCGATCGGAATGCTTTCCCCGGTCAGCATCGATTCGTCCACGGCGGAGGCCCCGTCCCGCACGACGCCATCCACCGGGATCTTCTCGCCGGGCCGCACGATCACCAGGTCACCGATCCGCACCTCGTCCACGGGGATGTCCGCCTCGGCCCCGTCGCGGACGACCCGCGCCGTCTTGGCCCGGAGGCCCATCAACCGTTTCATCGCCTCGGAGGTCCGGCCCCTGGCGACCGACTCCAGGAGACGCCCCAGCAGAATCAGCGTGATGATCACGGCCGCCGTCTCGTAGTGAACGGCCGGCGTGATGCCGCGGGTTTGGAAGAATCGCGGCGCAACCGTCATGGCCAGGCTGTACGCATACGCCGCCGACGTCCCCACGGCGATGAGCGTGTTCATGTCCGAGGTCCGGTGCCTGAGTGCCGCCCACGCCCCTCGGTAGAACTGCGCCCCCACCCAGAACTGGACCGGCGTGGTGAGCGCCAGCAGCACCCAGAAATTCTGCAGCACCGGCGGCGCCCATGGGAACCAGTGGTGCATGCTCCCGAGGACCACCGGAACGGTGAGGACGATGCCCGTGGCCAGCTTTCGTTTCAGGATGCGGATTTCCCGTGCCCGCGCCGCCTTCTCGTGGTCCGCCTGGGCGCCGCCCTCCTCAACCTCCAGCGGCTCGTACCCGGCTTCACGGATGACCCGGCGCAGGTCCCCGGTCGTCGCCATGGCCGGCACAAACTCGATCGTGGCCGCATTGGTGGCGAAGTTCACCGCAGCCGAAATCACGCCTGGAGCGTCCGCGAGCGCCGTCTCGATCGTAGCCACGCAGGACGCACAGGAGATCCCGCTGATGGGAATGGTGATCTTCTCCACGGTGGGTGTGAAGCCGGCATCCGCCACGGCGCGCACGAGGGCCGCCGGCGTCGCGGCGGCGGGGTCGTACTGGACGCTTCCCCGCTCGGCCGCCAGATTCACGGCCGCGGTCCGGACGCCGGGGACCGCCGTCAGCGCGTTCTCTACCGCCGCCACGCACGAGGCGCAGCTCATCCCTCGAACACCGAAATCAAGTCGTCGGGTCCCGGACGGCACCGCTGTCTGGACCATTGCCACCAACCCATCCCTATTTCGTAACGACTCCTAACTGCTCTCGGACCCAGCGGTTGGCCTTCGCCTCCACCCGCTGCACGATCTGGCGAAGGAGGCCCGCGTACGACTGCTCTCCCGCCAGCACCCTCACGACGCCCGACAAGGAACCGGGCATCCGGGAACAGAGATGATGCCACCACCGCGGCATCCGATGGAACAGAAAGGCGACGCGCGACGCCGCCATCAGGTCCGGCCAGATTCGCGCGGCAATCTGGACGGCGTACCCGTGGGCGGTCTCGGCCCTCCCGTTTCCTGCGAGGATGGCCTGCGCCGCCAGGGCGCCGCTTCGCACCGCGGAATAAATCCCCTCACCGAGAAACGGATCGGCCAGGTGCGCCGCATCGCCGACCAGCAAGACGCCGGGCCGCGCGCAGGGAACCGGTGTGGACCGCGGTGCGGCCACCGGGGCGGCCTGCTGGGACGCCGCCGCGATGGTGGGAAGGCCGGACTGGCCGGCGACGAAGTCGGCCAGGGCGTGCCGCAACTCGCGCCCTCGGGCGTATTCGACCATCACACCGATGTTGATCCGGTCCCCCTTGGGAAAGGCCCAAGCATACCCGCCGGGATATGCCCCCACGTCCACGATGATTGTGCCGCCGAGGTCGTGGCCGTCCTGAGGGACCTCCGCCTCCACGGCAATGTAGCGGGCGGGCGGGCGGGCGGGAAGAAACCGCGAGGCAACCAGGCTGTTGGCCCCGTCGGCCCCGATCACTGTCCCGGCCGAGATCGTCTCCCCGCCCGCGCGGACCGTGAATCCGCTCTCCGTCTCTTCGATCGCCCGGACACATGCCCCCTCGCGCACCGACGCTCCCGCCTCTTCCGCCCCGGCCCGAAGCCAGGTATCGAACTCTTCGCGGCACACCATGTATCCCATGGGGGTAGGCGACGCGATCTCGAAGGGCTTCCCCGACCGGAAGGTGAAGACCGCACGCTGGATCCGCGCCCGAACGAGCCGGTCCACCCCGGAGGGCAAGTACCGCAAGGTGCGGGGAGAGAGCGCACCGCCGCACGGCTTCGGGCGCGGGAACCGAGCCTTGTCCACCAGGCACGCCCGGGCGCCACCCGCCGCCAAGAGACGAGCCGCCGTCGAGCCGGCCGGCCCGGCGCCAACGATCAGCACATCATAGTCGCTCACGGCGATCTCCGCCGACCAGCCGTCCCCGGTACCCGTCATACGGTCGCGGAGCGACCCTCGGCTCAGCGCCCTCCGAAACCGCTGTGGCGAGAGAAGACCTCGATCAGTTCGTCGATCTTCCTGGCCCGCTCCCGCTCGCTCCCTGCCTGCAGGCTGTCCGTCACGCAGCTTTCGATGTGGCGGGCCATGAGGATCTTCGACACCTGTTCCAGGGCGCCCTGCACCGCCGAGATCTGGAGCAGGATGTCCACGCAGTACTTCTCGTCTTCCACCATCCGTTGGATGCCCTGGACCTGTCCTACAATCCGTCGCACCCTGGCCAAGGCCTGTCGCTTCGTTTCCGCATCCATCATGGCGCTCACCCCACGCGTACTATACCCTGGCAGGGTATTTACACCCGGAAGCGTCGGATGTCAACCGACTGCCCATCAAGAGAACAGCCCCGACGGAATGTCCGCCGGGGCTGCACGACACGCATTGTGGTCGTAATGGACCATCGGGTGAACGGAAACCCCAACTCGTGCGCATGGGCGCCGCACGCCCGAGGGGTACCTCCAGGAGTTTCCTATCGCGTCGTCAGGTCAGGCTAGCGTCCGCGCACCGCGCGTGCGCCGGTCCGCGCCCTCCCCCGGACGCCGTTGGGCGGTAACTGCCAGTAGGCAACCCACGGCTGCTCCGGTTCGGCCGCGATGACCGCCGCCGGCAAGCCAAAGTCCAGGTCGAACGCCTTCGCTTCCGTCTCGACCAGCTCCTCCAGCAGTCGCAACTCCTGCTCGGGGGACCACAGCTCGACTTCAGGCATCATCATCCACCCTCCTTGCCTCGCCAACACGGGGACGAGTTCAAGCGGGGTCGCTTTCCCCGCAGTGCTTGACGCGTGGGCCGCCCCGATAATTCAGGTTCGGCCACCACCCCTACTGAAAACGCCACCTTCGCGCAGGCTGCTCAAAAAGGTCCAGATGCAATGCGGCGCGCCGGGTACCCATCCGCAGGATGGGTGCAGACGCGAGGCGTACTTCGCACGTACGCCGCAGCGGCGCGCGAGCGCGCCAACGCCGCAGATGGGCCTTTTTCAGCAGCCTCCTAATGCAGATACTCCGACGGCACCAAGCGGCGGATCGACCGCATCCACTTGGCCACGGCCGGTCGGTCGGCCTCCATCCCGTACAGCATGGAACGCAGACGGGAGAGATGGTCCGCTTCTTCGTCCCGGAGGATCACCAGCAACGCCTGAAGCTCTTCCCGGTTCACACCTTCCGCCAGACGCGCAAAGAGCTCGTGCGATTCCGCCTCCGCCGCCATGGTGGAACGCAGGATGCCATCCTCGCTTTGCGGCAGCGGGTCGGGCGGCGGCGCCGTGGGAAAGGTCAGGTCGAGTTGCGTCAGGCAATCGTCGGCCAACCCGTCCATCAGACTGACGAGCGTCAAGAGGTGCCTGAGTTCGTCCAGGGCCAACTGGTTGTAAAGACGCCGAGCCTTCTGGCAGGTGCACGCGCAGGCGGCGGCGGCAAGCTGGGCGTAGGATTCTTTCTCTTGGGCGATCGCCATCAGGATGACGTCGCTCTCGCTCTTGGGGGCAACCTTGCCCATTTCCCCACCCCACTCGTCTCGGATCCCGAGGCGTCGATCCGGTCGCCCCTCGGTGAGAGAAAACCATCCGATTCCAGACACCGGCCGGAAAATGAGCAATCGGGGTGCCACGCCAACTCCAGGAGGCGAAGCGTCTCGACCGACTATATCAGCCCTTATTTTTCAATATGTTGAACGGTTGACCGTTTGTCATGTTAATCGGAGAAAGTATGACAAATGCTCGAAAGCACACGAAGGTGTCCCAACCGACCACTCGGTCTGTGCCAAAACCCGCAAACGATTACCGTCGGCGAATACATGCGAAAGAAACTCGTCGACCTCCGGGTGTCGCCAGGCGGTCTCGGTTTTTACCCTCTTCTATTTCGGACCGTTAGCGTGCTAGATTGGCCTTGAGAGGTAACACGTCTGTGCGGTGCGTGAAATCGGCAACACGTCCAACCCGACCGCACAGTCCGGGGAAGAGTCTGACGAGGGGCGGCGGCCCGCCCCATTCGGTGGAATCCGAGGGTTGGGCCGAGCCCTTGCGTGTCGTCTCGTCCAACCGCGAGGGCCTTCCTCGCAAACGGAGCAGCGCGGCGGGCGTCGTTGTCACGTATCCGCGCTGGGTGGTAAAGGGAGTGTGCGTGCCATGAAACGACTCCTCGCGCTTGCCGGTGTGACTGTCCTCCTCCTGCTTTTCGGCCCCGCCGGCGCCGCCGATGTCCTCTCCGAAAGCGCCCGACTCCCGGTCATCGAGCACACGCTCAAGAACGGGATGCGGTTCTTGATCGTCGAGCGACGGGAATCCCCCACCTTCGCCGCGTATATTCGCTTCAAGGTCGGCAGCGTGAACGAGGTCCCTGGGCAGACCGGTCTCGCCCACCTGTTGGAGCACATGATGTTCAAGGGAACCACGCTGTTCGGCTCCACGGACCCCGGCCGCGAGCAGGCCCTTCTGGATCGCATCGACGCGCTCCACCGCGAACTCCAGACCGAACGGCGACACGCCAAGCGTCCCGGCACGACGCCCGCGGCAGGGCGCGTGGCGGCCATCGAACAGGAATTGGCCGTCCTGGAAACCCAGGCGAAGGGCTTCATCGTCCGCAACGAACTCTGGGAGATCTACCGACGGAACGGCGGGACCAGCCTGAACGCCTCCACCTCCCGCGACGGAACCCAATACTTCATCAGTTTGCCCAAGAACCGGCTGGAACTCTGGGCGCTGCTGGAGTCGGATCGAATGCGCAATCCCGTCTTCCGGGAGTTCTACACCGAGCGGGACGTGGTGCAGGAAGAGCGGCGCCAGCGCGTGGACACGAACCCCCGCGGCCAGTTGATGGAGGCCGCCCTTGCCACCGCGTTCACCGCCGTCCCGTACGGGCATCCGGTCCTGGGCTGGCCGGGCGATCTGGAGAATCTGAATCGGCCCCAGGCGCAGGCGTATTTCAAGACGCATTACGCGCCGAACAACGCCCTGGCGGTGTTGGTCGGCGATCTGGACCCCGCGGCGGTCATTCGTGTCGTCGAGCAGTACTTCGGCGATCTGCCTGCCCAGCCCCTTCCCGTGCCGCCTCGCCTGGAAGAACCGCCACAGACCGGCGAGCGTCGGGTGCGCGTCGAGTACCCCGCCGAGCCCAGCTTGCTCATGTTGTACCAGGCCCCCGCGCTCGGTCATTCGGACACCTACGCCGTTGCGGTGCTGGGCAGCCTCCTCGGGGAAGGCCGATCGTCCCGCCTCTACAAGCGCCTGGTCGAGGAGCGGCGTCTGGCGACGAGCGTTGCGGCGGGCCCCTGGTTCCTCCAGCATGCCGGCCTGTTCATGATCCAGGCCACCCCGCGCGCCCCGCACACGGCCGACGAGGTGGAGGCCGCCATCAGCGAGGAGATCGCCCGCCTGGCCGCGGACCCTCCCACCCCGCGGGAGATGCTCAAGGTCCGGAACCAGGCCGAGGTGGAGGCCGTCGGCCAGCTCGCCTCAAACGCCGGGCTGGCGTCGCAGCTCGGCAACGCCTGGGCGCTGACCGGCGACTGGCGCACCCTCTTCACGGATCGGGAGAAGCTCCAGGCCGTCACGGCCGAAGAGGTCCGCGATGCGGCGCAGAGCTACCTGGTGCCCCGACGTCGGACCGTGGCCGCGCTGATTCGCGGGAGCGGGACCGCGCCCGCCGTGGCAGGCGCGCCCCGCCCCCTGGCGACGCATCAGCCCTGGGACGTGAAGTGACGGGACGCGGGGGTTGGGTACGCGGATTCGGGTTTGGGGGAGGATACCGGTGAGGACACGGGATAAGTTCTGCCTGACGCACGGGTGGTCGCACCGCGCGCGATCCATCGCGGGATGTCTTTCCGCTCTGGCGGTATTGATGACGGGGTGCGCCACCGATACCGCTCTCCGGCATGACCCCCCCCGCTCGCCCGGCGCTGCCCTGGTTCAGCGGATGACCTTCCCCCCGCTCCAGCTCACCGTCCCGCGCGTCGGCCGCGAGGTGGAGCGACGCGTCCTTTCCAACGGCATGGTCCTGTACCTCGCCAGCGACCGGTCGCTGCCGGTCCTGAACGCGTACGCCGTCTTTCGTGCGGGTAGCTTGTACGAGCCGACCGAACGGGCGGGCCGCGCCCAGTTCACCGCCTCGCAGCTTCGCTCCGGTGGGACCACTGCCATGGCCGTGGACGCGTTGAATGAAGAGCTGGAGGTCCTGGGGGTCTCCGTCGAATCCGGCGTTGGGTCAGAGACGATCTCGCTCACGGTCAGCGCGCTGGCCAAGAACGCCGACCGATCCCTCGAGCTGCTGGCGGAGATGATTCGCCGCCCCGCCTTCGCGACGACACCCCTCCAGACCTATCGAGGCCGCGTGGTCGACGATCTCCGCCGCGTGCCGGACAATCCCTCCCGCCTGATGACACAAGAGTTCGCGCGCGCCATGTACACCGAGGCGCATCCCCTCGGGCGGCCCCTCACCGCGGCCCAGGCGCAGGCGATCCAACCCGAAGACCTGAAGGCCCACCACCGGCGCTTCGTCCGCCCCGACAACATGTTCCTGGCGGTGGTGGGCGATTTCAGCGTGGACGAGCTGGCCGCCAAGGTCCAGGAACACTTCGGCGATTGGACCGCCGCCGGGGCGCTCGATCTCCCGCCGCTTCCCAAGGTGGAGCCCCGCTTCGAGGCGGGCATGCTTCTCCTCTCGCGCCCCCTGACCCAGTCCAACGTCGTCCTGGGCCACTTTGGGATCAGCCGCGCCAATCCGGACCGCTACGCCATCCAGATCATGGACACCATCCTGGGCGGGGGCGGTTTCAGCAGTCGGATCATGGAGCGGGTGCGGACCGAGGAAGGACTGGCCTATTCGGTTGCCTCGTCTTTTCCCACCTCCAGCCGGGACGTCAGCCTCTTCCGGGTGACCGTCCAGACCAAGAACGAGAATGTCCCGCGTGCCGTCCGGGCCATCCTGGAAGAGATGCGCCGCATGCAGAGCCACCTCGTCAGCCCGGCGGAGCTGGACGGCGCCAAGGAGGCGATCGTCAACTCGTTTGTCTTTCGGTTCACGTCCCGGTTCAGCGTCGTGACGCAGCTCCTCATGCTGGAATTCGATGAGTATCCGCCGGACTATCTCGACACGCTGCTGGATCGCTATCGGGCCGTCACCCGCGAGGACGTGCAGCGAGTCGCCCGGCAGTATCTTCGGCCCGACACCACCACGGTCCTCGTCGTCGGCGACGTGCCGCAGTTCGAATCGGGTCTGACGACACTGGGCCCCGTGCGCCGGATCGCCGCTCCGGCGGCGGAGTGAGACACCCGGCATTCACCCGCCCGGCATCCGCCCTGGAACTCTTTGCGCCTTGACGAGAGGCCGATCCTCAGACCACGGTTAATCTTTCCGGATGATCAAATCCAGCGACTCCTGATAAAACCCCCGATGAATCTTTGGACCGAATCGCGCCAGGAAGGACTCGTAGCGGCCTTTTTTTGAGAGCATCCAGGCGACTTTTCTGAAGACGTTTCGTTCTCGTGCGAAGATCGGAAAGCTGCTCACAACATCGAGCTTTTCGGCCCGCTTCATGGTAAGTTCAAATTCGTGGAAACTGACTCCCCGACCACGCCTGAGAAAATCACGCATGGAATCTTCATTTATGTCTCGATACAAATCGCAGAAGTTCTTTCTGGGGCTGAACTGAGAGTACAGAAAGGCTAAGTCATCCGGCAACCATAAATAGAAGGGTAATTGAGACGTGTGAGAATCGTAATGCCATAATCGATTCGGAGTTTCTTTCAGGCACCACAAACTGCCGGGGGAGAGCATCTCCCAAGTATTCTTCATGGCAACGATTCGCTCGCTGATGGTCATATGCTCAAGCGTGGCGAAAAAAATGATCAAGTCGAAGTGTTCGCCCGCGAGGATCTTGGGTACTTGAGTGGCATTGGCACAGTGGAAATTCGCGTGGAGATCATACGCCGCACATCTATCCCTGGCCACGATGAGGCTGGTATCAAGAACATCAACCGCGGTGACTTCTGCGCCTTGCTCGGCAAGGGCGACTGTTGAGCTCCCAGTGCCGCAGCCGATTTCCAGAATGCGTGAACCGCTCAGGGGTTTGGCATGGTTCAACCACGGAATAACCGCCTCGCGATATTTATCGAGCCGATAGTGCAAATGGTTCTGCAGGTCGGCTTGGCCTTCTTCTGAGGACAGATATGCCTGATCACCGTACCACGCATCCCTTTGAGTAAAGAAGTTCTGCTTCAGCGACGCTTCAATGAGTCGCATACCCTCCTGATTGGTGCGCCTGTATCGGGTGGAAATACCCTTCTTGATTGACGTTGGTATTCTCGAAGATGGAAACATCGCTCTTCCTCTAGCATCAGAATCTGCCCCGACGGCGGTTATGCGGCCCCCGGTACCGACTCTTGCATCGCTCCCGTATACCCTCCCCGGGGCGTGCCGAGCGGTTGGTCCAGAAATCCCAAACGGTTCCGCAGTGCGGGAGCCTACTCCTGGCTTCCGACGACTGTCAAGACACACAAAACTACTCCCCCCCATTCTTTCTGGCCGGAATCCTTCCGGAGGGGGCGGAACAGATAACTGGGGAACTCAGCGGGGGGCGGCGTTCGGACTGAAAAGAGCGGCAACCAAAATTGCGAAGAAGTATTTCTGACTTCCCGGAATCCCGCACGGATCAGTCTGGTGCCTTCGTCCCGTATTCCGCGCCGGGCTCCCGCACCAACATCCGAGGCGTAGACGATGGCTCCACCACCCGCGTTCTCAACCGAAGCCACAGCGGATCGGTCTCCAAGACATTGCGCGTCTTCTCGCGTCTTTCAGCCCACGAAAGGCCCCGGTCTTCCTCGTCAATCCTCACCCGTCGCTCGCGCATCCAGGCTACGGCGTCAAAGCAAAACGTCTCCTTCGACTCCGAGCGATTGCAACGGCTCTCCCGTCCCGTGCCGAGGCCACCCGCCTCGGGGGTGGTCACATCCAAGGGCGCACACCGCTCAGAGCGAAAGAACGCGTCACGCCGCGAGGTCTCATGGATCGGCGGGGGAGCGCCTAGCCCGGATTATTCACGAATCCTTGTGTGCCATGGACTGGCATCGAGGGGCCCGCGCCTTACGTCCGGGCGGCGAGATCGTCGGGAACGGCCTCGTACCCGGGGTGGTGCAACGCCCAGGTCAAGACATGGCTCTCCCCCCGATCGAGATCCCAGCTCGCAACGCGGGTGGAGCGTCAGCGTATCGGCTCCAGCACGACGATCTCACTGCGGGAGCCAAGGCGCATCGGCGGGCCCCAGGTGCCCGTGCCGGTCGAGACATTCAGCAACGCGCTCCCATTGGCGTGGAGACCCTTGAGATACGGATAGAACAATCCCACGATGTAGTTGAACGGCCAGATCTGGCCGTTATGCACGTGGCCGGAGAGCGTCAGGCCGATGCCGCGCGCGGCGGCGACGGCGAACCCGGTGGGCTGGTGATGCATGAGAATCGTATACGCCGGTGACGGGGGCGTCCGGCTGAGCACCGACTGCAGCAGCTCCGTGCCGTAGCTGTCCTCGATGCCGATGATCCGGACCCCGTTGACCTCCACTGCCTCATTGCGCAGCCAGCGGATCTGTGTGGCCGCCAGCATTTGCCGCACGTTATCATATCCCGTATAGGCTTCATGATTGCCGGAGGTGAACAGCACCGGGGCGGCGAACCTCGCCAGGAGCGCCGCGCTTGCGCGAGTGGCGGGGTTGGCGTTATCGAACAGGTCGCCGGTGATGAGAATGAGATCGGGCTTGAGGTCATTCGTCTTGGCGACGATGTCGGCGAGCCTCGACGGTCCGATCGAGCCGATGTGAATATCCGACAGGTGCGCGATCCTGAGGGGAAGACGCGGGATCTGTTCGTGGCGGACGGTGATCGTGCGGGCATTGACAACCGCATACAGCGCGAGGCCGCACGCGAGGCCGCACGTGCCGATCGCCCATAACCGCCGCGGCAGCGGGATGACCAGCGCCAGGAGTTGCTGGACCAGCAAGATCCAGAGGAGCTGGCCGCACAGGCCCAGCCACAGCATCGCCAGGACAAACAGGCTGCCGGTGACCTGGGTCCCGAATCGTGACTCCAGGGCGAGCGCCACGATGAACGACAGGGTCAGGGGGATGAGCGCGAGATAAAACCAGACCGTCTTGCGAATCGCGAACAGGTGGCACAGCCGCGCCAGGACATACCAGTTCATCACCAGATAGACGCTGAAGACGACCAGGACAAACACCATACGGCCCGCCTCCCCTGCCCGGTTTTCTCCTGACGATCGGAGGCCGTGGCCGCCGGGGATCACCCTCCGCGAGGACCACTCGATCGCCTCCGCCGGCACTCCGCCTTTGCGATTGCCGGGACGCTACCACACCGCTCCCCGTGGAACAAGAACAGGCCGGCAGCCCTGTTCTCCGGCTAGCGCGCGCAGGGAGGGTGCACCCACTGGGTGACACCGCGGAGGCCGGGGGCCGGGCCGGCCCCGACGCCGCTGCGCCCGCCCGCCGGCGCCGGTCCGGAGCCCCGCCCCGGGCGGGGCGACCCGGCGCAAGGCCGGGCGGTTCTCGACGCGGCGCCAGGCGGCCGGAGGGGCCGGTCCGGCCCCGGCCGCGTCCACTCGCACGAAGGCCGCCCTGGCGTTAGCCGGAGGTTTGGGGGCAGCGTGACGCAGGTCGTCTAGCAGAGCAGCTCGAAAAGTGAGGCCCATGTGACGGCAACCCTGGGCGCGTGCCGAGCCGAGTCGACCATGGCCCCGTTGCCAACGGCCGGTTCACGTGCTAGGTTTTAGACGGTGACGAGGCGCAACGGGAGCGCACGCGATCGCCGCGTCCTGGCAGGGTGAAAGCAGAGGTGGCAATGCGGCCGCGCACGTGCTGCCGGCGGAGGCGGGGTGACCGCCTGTGAGGTGAGAGCGATGAAGCGAGCAATGCTGGGCACCCTCCTTGTGCTCCTTGGGACCGCGTTGTCGGGCTGCGTGGCGGGCGGACCGCCTCCCGCGGCCATGCTGGGCAACATCCCGTGGCCGCCATCAGAGTTCAAGCACACCGTCGCCACGGGAGCCATCCGGCAGTATTGGAGCTGCACGCGGCCCGAGCCCAACCTGATGCGGCTGGAGGGCATAGTCGCGAACCAATGGAGCAGCCAGCCTGTGCAGTACCTCGCGTGGGATCTGGTGGCGGTGGATGCGGCGGGACGAACCCTCGCGAGCGAGCAGGTCAAGTCGGCGGCCGTCCAGCTGGCGACCAACATGTACACGAGGTTTCAGATCGACCTTCGCACGACCGGCGGCGAGGCCCGGTTTGACCTGTACTACGAGTACCAGTACCAAGATCGCGGCCACAGCCCCAGGCTTGCGGCCCTGGACTGGGACGGGCCAGTCCTGATGGCCCAGCAGACCCAGCGCTTCTTCGTCCTGGACGCCTGCTCGGACACCCAGCACCTGGCCCGCTGATTTCCGGCAGACACTCCGCAGGGTTCTGCCAGGCAGTGCTCGGGCCCCAGCGTCCCCGCCTCCAGAATCTCGGAGCCCCTCCGATATCTCGTGCGGTTCCTTCCGATCCAAACAATGCAATGTTTGTCTAGATATCTTCGCTAACCAGTTGGTTTTAAAGGATGCATACCAAGTCTGCTCCACGACGGGCCGTCTGGATCTTTTGTTGCAGAAGAAAGAGTGTCCCTGGAGCTTTTTCGGAAGTCACGTGCTGTCGCACAAAGGTCTCCGACTGCGTGAACGCCGACCCAGAAGCCTACGCAGTCCTTTTCGTGGCGACCCAGCCCTTCGGCTGTTTGATCTTTCATTGGAAGCAAACGCGAAACGGAGGGAAGTATCCATGAGAAGCGAGAGGTGGCTCGGTGCGTGTGGAATCATTCCCCTGCAGCTCATGCGCGTGCGATGGTCGGCGACGTTCTGCACATTCGTGCTCGGGCTGTTCTTGCTGGCATCCCCGGCGTCGGATGGCTGGGCGGCGGCGTCCGATGACGCCTTTGTCGCGGGATATGCGACCGCCGTGCTGGAGAGGGAATTCAATGTGCGGGCCCCGTCCCTGCGCGTCACGGAGGGCCGCGTCACCCTGACCGCGGAGGATCTTTCCGGCGCCGATCGCGAGAAGGTGGTACAGAGCCTCTCGCGCATCCCAGGGGTCCTGTACGTCGTGGTCGGAGACGCCGCGACCGGTGCCAAGGCCACGGCGGCCGACATCGCCGGGCAATCCCCGGCCGGCGCGGGGGGGTCGGGGCGCGGCGGGTCCCCAGCGGACCCCTTGCCGGTCGGCTGGCTGCCGGAGGGCCGCCTCTTCGGCCCGCTCCTCGCCGATCCGCGGTGGCCCCATTTCTCCGCCAGCTACCAGTACTACCCGAACGACACGACCCTGCGCAACGTGGCCGCCGCGACCTTCGGGGAAACCATTCCCATCTACCGGATGGCCGCGCCGGGTTCGGGGCGGTTGGAGTTTGGCATCCAGGCAGGGGTGTTTACGATCTTCGATCTGGACGCCGAGTCGATGGACCTCGTCAACGCGGACTATTATGTGGCCGCCCTGGCCGCCTACCGGACGGGGAATGTTTCGGTGCTCGGACGCCTCTTTCACCAGAGCTCGCACCTGGGTGACGAGTTTCTCCTCCGGACCCAGGTCGCGCGCGTCAACCTCAGCTACGAGGGTGTGGGGCTCCTCGTGTCGTACGATTTCCCCCTGGGGTTCCGCGTGTACGGCGGCGGCAGCGGGCTGGTCGCGAGCGACCCGTCAGACCTGAAGCCGTGGGCCACCCAAGCCGGTGTGGAGTTCCGGAGTCCCCTGACCTTCTGGGGGGAGCGGATCCGACCGGTCGCCGCCGTCGATGTGCAGAACCACCAGGAGAATGGGTGGCGAACCGACCTGTCGGCGCGCGCGGGCGTTCAGTTCGAGAGCCTGCAGATCGTCGGCCGCAACCTGCAAGTCCTGGTGCAATACTTCAATGGCTATTCCCCGGACGGGCAGTTCTATAATCAGAAGATCGAGTACATCGGCTTGGGCGTGCACCTCCATTTCTGAGCGGGGCGCGGATCACGCATGGGGATGTCGTTGGGAGCGGGGTATCGCGGCGTTCAGGGTGAATACGGCCCCGCACTGCGCCAACAGGACGCGGTCTCGGAGGAGGCAGGATGTTTCTTCTGCTGCTGGCTTGCGGTGCGGTCTACCTGTTTCTGGGCGACGTGCAAGAAGCCTTAATGCTCCTCGGGTTTGTCTTCGTGGTGCTGGGAATCACTCTCTACCAAGAACGAAAGACGGAGCGGGCGCTGGAGGCCCTGCGTGACCTCTCCAGTCCTCGGGCGCTCGTTATTCGAGGCGGGGAACGGAAGCGAATTGCCGGCCGGGATGTCGTCCCGGACGACATTCTCGTTCTGGTTGAAGGCGACCGGGTTCCCGCAGATTCCGTTGTCATTTCGTGCAATGGCCTTTCCACCGATGAGTCTCTGCTGACCGGGGAATCCGTGCCGGTCAGAAAAGTCGCCTGGGACGGCGTGCGGGAGATGAGCCATCCGGGTGGTGACGATCTCCCCTTCGTGTTTTCCGGGACGCTGGTGGTTCAGGGCCAGGGCATCGCTCGAGTGCGGGCCACCGGCATCCAGACCGAAATGGGCAACATTGGCAAGGCGCTGCAGACGGTGCAACCTGAAGGCACACAGTTACAGCTGGAAGTCGGACGGCTCGTGCGGCGGGTGGCCGTCCTCGGATTGTCTTTGTGTGCCATCGTGGTCGTTCTCTACGGTCTGACTCGTGCTGATTGGCTCAACGGTTTTCTGGCCGGGATCACCTTGGCGATGGCGATGATACCCGAAGAATTTCCCGTCGTCCTGACCATCTTCCTCGCCCTGGGTGCTTGGCGCTTGGCGAAAATGAACGTACTGCTCGTCGCGTGCCGGTGATCGAAACGCTCGGCTCGGCCACCGTCCTCTGTGTGGACAAGACCGGCACGCTTACCGTCAACCGCATGTCAATCCGCAAGGTGGTCGTGGACGGAGCGGCTCTTGAGGTGGAGCAACACACCGCGCAGCCGTTGCCAGAGGCCTACCACGAGGTCGTCGAGTTCGGCATCATGGCGAGTCAGCGTGACCCGTTCGACCCGATGGAGAAAGCGTTCCACGACCTCGGCAATGCTCGTCTCGCGCATACCGAACACCTGCACGCTGACTGGACGCTGGAACGAGGATACCCCTTGTCTCCCGAGCTTCTCGCGATGTCGCACGTTTGGAAGTCGCCCACCGGTCGGGATTACGTTCTGGCGGCAAAAGGCGCGCCGGAGGCCGTTGCAGACCTGTGCCATCTGAATCCCGAACGAACACAGGCGCTTTCGCGAAACAGTGACAACGATGGCCCAGGAGGGACTTCGAGTGCTGGGGGTCGCCCGGGGAGTGTTCAAGCAAGCGGATCTGCCGGGCGCGCAACACGACTTCACGTTTGAGTTCTTGGGCCTCGTCGGTTTGGCCGACCCAGTACGCCCGACGGTTCCCGCTGCCGTGCAGGAGTGTTACACGGCAGGCATCCGGGTGATCATGATTACCGGCGATCACCCGACGACGGCACAGAGCATCGCTCGTCAAGCGGGCATCACACCACTCACTGCAGATCATCACCGGCCCCGAACTGGACGCGATCGAAGATCGTGAACTGCAACAGCGCGTGCGAACGAGTAACGTCTTTGCTCGGATGGTTCCGGAGCAGAAGTTGCGGCTGGTGAACGCCCTGAAAGCCGTCGGCGAAGTCGTTGCCATGACGGGCGACGGAGTGAACGACGCGCCCGCACTGAACGCGGCCCACATCGGCATTGCGATGGGCGGTCGAGGAACGGACGTGGCCCGTGAAGCCGCCTCCCTGGTGCTCCTGGATGACGACTTCGCATCCATTGTCCGGTCTGTCCGCATGGGTCGGCGGATATTCGACCACCTACAAAAAGCGATGACGTACATCGTGGCGGTCCATGTGCCGATTGCCGGGATGTCGTTGATCCCGGTACTGTTCGGCTGGCCCCTGGCCCTTCTGCCGGTGCATATCCTGTTTCTTGAGCTCGTGATCGACCCCGCCTGTTCCATCGTGTTTGAAGCCGAACCGGAAGAAGCCGACGTGATGCGCCGACCGCCGCGGAACGCCAAGGAATCCCTCTTCGGCAGGCGGCTTCTTGGCCTGGGACTGCTGCAAGGTGCGAGCGTACTGCTGATCGTCATGGCAGTGTATCTGTCCGCGCTGTTAGGCTGGCGAGACGCCCTGGACGCCACGGCACTGAGTTTCACTACGCTCGTCGTTGCCAACTTGGGCCTGATCTTTGCCAACCGCTCGTGGTCCCGCACCATCTGGTCCACCCTGCGGACTCCGAATCCGGCCCTCTGGTTCGTTCTTGGAGGCACGCTGGTCTTCCTCGGTCTGGTGCTATACGTTCCGTTCTTGCGTGACTTGTTTCACTTTTCAACCTTGCACCCCGGTGACATAGCGATCTGCTTGGCGGGAGGCCTTGTCAGCATTCTCTGGTTTGAGTGGGTGAAGTTGTTCAAGCAGAAGCGGGTGACTGACGCGTGATGGCGTGACGATGCCGTCGCAAAGAGCGCGCCACCGATGACCGCATTCGACGGATGCAACTTCCTGGCGACACCTTGTCGCATTTGCCGCTCGAGATGCCCGCCCGTCTCGGAGGATTTTGGGACTCAGTGCGGAGAATCCCGTCGAAGAAAGCGGAGACGGCGCTGCCCCCGCAGGGACGCGGTCTCGGAGGCAGGTAGGCAGCGCCGGGGTCTCGTTACAAGGCGCGCCGGAATCGCAGCGGACGTATGGTGAGAACCGCGCAGGGCGCGCGGCGGATCACGTTCTCTGCGACGCTGCCCATAATGGCGTGTACGAGCCCGGTCCGCCCATGCGTCGCCAGAACGATCAGATCGCACCGGAGCTGCTTGGCGGCTCGCAGGATCTGGAAGAACGGGACCCCCTCCGCCAAGATCGTCTGCACTCGAATGTTGGATGCCTTGACCTGTGTTTCGAGCCGGTGAAGCTCCTTCTGGGCGGCGTCCCGGGTCTTTCGCTGGAGAGAAACCGAGAGGGCGCCCGAGAGATCGGGCACGGCATACGCCGCGAGCGACGGCAGCACGTGGAGCACCATGAGTTCCGCGCCCGCATCCCCCGCCAACCCCACCGCATGCGGAAGGGCCGCCTTCGCCAGCGGAGAGAAATCCGTGGGCCACAGGATCCGGTGATACCCCGTCCACTTGGTGGCCTTCCCCTTGGCCCGCTGCCGAACCGTTGTCGCCATTGTTCCTCCTTTCGAGACGATCACCCTGTCGACGGACAGCAGGACCGGTGAGCGTCGCGCTGCATACCTTCCTCTTTGCGGCCCTCTTGGTTGTGGCACTTCCATCCACTGCCTGCCCTGGACGCTCTTCACCAAAGAAGACACACGACGCGCTGACGTGTGCTCAGTAGCGTCCCAGGGGGAGCGTGCGCAGCAGCTCTATGAGACACAGGAGAGCCACCGGAACCCAGAGCGGGAACGCGTCCCTCCGCAGCACATGGCCGACAAGGCAGACGGACGCCGCAATCGCCAACAACAACAGAATGGTGATGATCGACATGGCCCTTCCTACTTTCCATGTGGCGCGGCGATTACTTTGTTCCAGTAGTCTCTAAGAACCAGCATTCGGTCCAGTTGAACCAGTACTCTTTCCCGGCAGATGTTATTTTTATGATCGAACTATCTGCACCCTTATAGGCGGCATCTTTGATTTCCATAGGCGGGATGGTCTTATCCTTCCAATGGATGATTATCGTTGCCATGTAGTTACCTCAGCTCTGATCCTGGCGCTGCGCGACACCATGCGTACCGAAGACAACCACACGGCCAGAGGGTGGCACTCCGACCCCTCGGTTTATGCGCCGCCGGCTAGCGGATGGGGTATTTACGGAACGCGGTTAGGAGCCGTTACGAAATAACCTATACATCTCTTTCTATTTCGTTACGGCTCCTTATGCCGTTTCGGAATGTCTCCGCTCAACTAATTCTTTGACAACGGCTTACGCCCTCGCTGCAACGACGACCTCCAAGCCTCCGCGTCTGGTGACCGTGTCGAAATGAATCACGGGTTGCTCATGCGCTAGCTCCATCGCCGCCAGCACGGTGCGGTATTCCTCGGAGTTTAAGCGAAGATCCAGATCGGCTTGGGATTCCCACTCCTCCACCAGCGTGATCGCCCCCTGATTCTCGAAATCGCGATAGAGATCACACCGAAGGCAGCCCGGCTGCACACGCGTCGGCCCCAATTGCGCGGCGAGCGCCCGAAGGACCTCGGCCCGGGATCGGGGCGCCGTCACAATCCGCAGGGTGGAAATGACCATGGTCATTTTCGACCTCGTTCGCTCGGAGTGCCCATCGGGCAAAATCGCGTCTCCCGATGGGATGCGGCTTGGCATCCCGGAAGATTCGCCGGGATGCCAAGCCGAACGCAGGAGGATCTCTCCTGCGACCGCTTAGGAGCCGTTACGAAATAACCTACACATCTCTTTCTATTTCGTTACGGCTCCTTATGCCGTTTCGGAATGTCTCCGCTCAACTAATTCTTTGACAACGGCTTAGTACATGTCCCCCATCCCCCCACCGCCTGGCGGCATGGCTGGTGCCTTCTCCTTCTCCGGAATCTCGGTGATGACACACACGGTGGTCACCATGAGTCCGGCGATGCTGGCGGCGTGCTGCAAGGCGACCCGCGTGACCTTGGTGGGGTCGATGATCCCGGCGGTGATCAGGTCCTCGTAGGTCTCCGTCTCCGCGTTGAAGCCGAAGTCTCCCTTGCCCTCTTTCACCGTCTGGACGACGATCGAGCCCTCGGCGCCGGCGTTCTCGGCGATCTGCCGGATCGGCTCTTCCAGGGCGCGGCGGACGATGTCGACGCCGATCTTCTCCTCACCGCTAGCCCGAACCTTGTCCAACGCCGGCAGGGCCCGGAGCAGGACCACGCCGCCGCCGGGCACGATGCCCTCTTCCACGGCCGCGCGGGTCGCATTCAGGGCGTCCTCGACGCGGGCCTTCTTCTCCTTCATGGCCACCTCGGTGGGGGCCCCGACCTTGATCACGGCCACGCCGCCGGCGAGCTTGGCCAGGCGCTCCTGCAGCTTCTCGCGGTCGTAGTCCGAGGTCGTCTCCTCGACCTGGGCCCGGATTTGCTTGATCCGGCCCTCGATCTCCTTGGTTTTGCCGGCCCCCTCGATGACGGTGGTGTTCTCTTTGTCCACCAGGACCTTCTTGGCGCTCCCGAGGTCGTCCAGCTTGACATTCTCCAGCTTGATGCCGAGCTCCTCCGAGAGAACGGTCCCGCCGGTCAGGATGGCGAGATCCTGCAGCATCTCCTTGCGGCGGTCGCCAAAGCCCGGGGCCTTGACGGCGCAGGTATTCAGGGTCCCCCGCAGTTTGTTGACCACCAGGGTGGCCAGCGCTTCCCCATCCACCTCCTCGGCGATAATGAGGAGCGGCCGGCCCAGCTTGGCCACTTGCTCCAGGAGGGGCAAGAGGTCTTTCAGGCTGCTGATCTTCTTCTCGTGCAGCAGGATGTAGGGGTCTTCGATGACCGTCTCCATCCGGGCTGGATCGGTCACGAAGTAGGGGGAGATGTAGCCGCGATCGAAGCGCATGCCCTCGACCACATCCAGCGTGGTCTCCATCCCTTTCGCCTCTTCGACCGTGATGACGCCGTCCTTGCCCACCTTCTCCATGGCGTCGGCGATCAGGTCGCCGATGGTCTTGTCGTTGTTGGCGGAGATGGTGGCCACCTGGGCGATCTCCTTCTTGCCCTTGGTCGGCTTGGAGATCTTCTTGATCTCCTCGACCACCGCCTCGACCGCCTTGTCGATGCCCCGCTTGAGGGCCATCGGGTTGCTGCCGGCGGTCACGTTCTTCATGCCCTCGCGGATGATGGCCTGGGCCAGGACGGTCGCCGTGGTGGTGCCGTCGCCGGCCACGTCCGAGGTCTTGGAGGCCACTTCCTTCACCATCTGGGCGCCCATGTTCTCGAAGGGATCCTGCAACTCGATCTCTTTCGCCACGGTCACGCCGTCCTTGGTGATCGTGGGGGCCCCCCATTTCTTGTCCAGCACGACATTGCGGCCCTTGGGACCGAGCGTCACTTTCACGGCGTTGGCCAACTTGTCCACACCACGGAGGATGGCCCGGCGGGCCTCCTCATCGAACATCAGTTGCTTGGCTGGCATTCTCACTCCTCCTTCGTACGTTGTGATTCGTCCATCCTGCCCGGTCGCGTTGCAGCGACCACGGCGTTACTGCAGAATGCCGAGGACGTCCTCCTCGCGCATGATCAGGTACTCCGCATCGTCCAGCTTCACTTCGCTCCCCGAGTACTTCCCGAAGAGGATCTTGTCGCCCACCTTCACCCCCATCGGCTGCAACTTCCCGTCGTCCGTCACCTTGCCCGGGCCCACGGCGATGACTTCGCCTTCCTGCGGCTTCTCCTTGGCGGTATCCGGGATGATGATGCCGCCCTTCTTGGTCTCTTTCTCCTCCAGGCGCTTGACCAGGATCCGGTCCTGCAACGGCTTGAATTTCTTCATCGCGCTTCGCTCCTTTCGGCAGTGGAGAGGCCGATCGTTGAATCCGTTGCGGCACCCGTGTGCCGAGTGTCGTTACCTGGGCGATTTCTTGGTCCCCATAGGTCGGCTGGGCGCGCGTTGAGAGTTCGCGCTTGGCCAGTACCGCCGCGCCGGCACGGCCATCTTCCGCACCATCCGACCACCCTTGGGGACGCTGAGGGCATCGAACTCCTTATGCCGCGCGACGTCCCCCTCCGTGATGCCCGCGGTCACCTGCGCGGCGTTGGCCCGCGTGTCCTTACCGCGCTGGAGCCCCCGACGGGCCTCTTCCGTGGGGCGTTGCTGTTTCGTGGCCATGGTGCGTACCTCCTTCCCGGGATACCGCTTGATTCGTTCAGGGGCCTGCGCCTTCCTGCCGCGTGCCCCCAAGCGAACGGTTACTTCAGGTCGCCCAGCGGATCCTTCTCATGCCGGACGGTCCGTCACGTAGCTGTCCATGGTGCCAAGGATTCTGCGGATGGTCTGCGAGCTGTGATCCGCCTCCGCGGCCATCCCCTCCAGCGTATCGCGGAGAATCGTGTCCGGCGTCAGCCAACGCGCCTGCCGGTACAGGGTGTACAGGTCTTCGACCTCTACCAAGTCCTGGATGAGCTTGGTGGCCGTCAGCGATCCGGGGCGATGCGCGGGCGATGCAGTCGGCGCCAGGGTGGCCTCGCCCCCGATCTCGCGTGCCATCGCATGGGCGTTCTGGCGCTCCCGCGCAGCCAACCCCTCCAGGCTCAGCCGGTGGGGGGTGAAGCGCACAGCGCGCGCCCGGTCGGCCAGATGCCAGGCCAGCGCCGTTTCTTGCCGACAGATCTTGGTCAAGAGCCTCTGCAAGGCGTCTACGTTGTCCGCAACGCGGCTCCCGAACCACTGGTGCCACCACGGCGGTCGCACTACCCTGCCTTCTTGCTGTCGCAGAACGCTTCCGCGGCGGCTTTCGCGTCCAACCGACTCTTCCAGGGACCGCCCAGCACCGCGCGATCGCCCCCGGCCTGCTTCAGCGCCACGCGGGCCCTGGCCCACCATTGGCCCTCGTCCTGAAGCGTCGTGATCGTATAGCGCTCGTACGGGTAACACACCCGTTCCTCGTCCATCGTCGCTCGCTTTCCGCAACTCCCGGGAGTTTTGCGCCCCACCCCTCGGACGCTCGTGGGGGCCAGGGCGTCACTCCGGGACGTTCCGCACGAATGAGTGAGCCAGCTCTTTGCGCAGGCTGGCCACCAGGGCCGTGTCCGGGAGTTCGCGGAGGATCACCCGGACGGCAAAGCCACACTGGCGACAGCGCCGGTACTGGAACATCCAGCGGTCATCCTGTTGGGGGTTCCCGACCTCTTCCATGTCGGAGAAGCAACAGGCGCCCGCCCGCGGAGGCGAGATGATGCGGTGGGGGTACCGATTCACGGGCGGCTTCCGGTCGGAGTACTCCACAATCGTCGCCATTCTGTGCATCCTCCTTCCGGAATGGGCGCCTGAGGCCGGTCAAATGGCGCATCCACGGACCAGATCAGCCGCTATTCATCCAACCTGTGCATATGCCTTTCAGGAGTATATGCAACAACAGATCCAGACCACGCTTCGATGAACTCGAATGGTTATCAGCCCTGTGTAATCGAGTGGTTGAAGTGGAAACTGCAAGGGGATCCTAGCGGGGACGCCGACGGGAAACGCCCGAAATATCGGAGAGGCTCCGACCGGTCGGAGGCGAAGCAGTCTTCGGCGAGCGCATTGGGACCCGAGCGTCTTCACGTGGGACTCGAGGGGAGTAGTGTGAGGTCGAGCACGCCAGCGGCGGCCGACACACGAAGACGGTACGGCAAGGAGCGCTCGCGCCGCCGGTGTCGGCCTCCTGCGCCTACGGGAAAACGTCCACGCTCGGCACGAGGCTCCCCAAAAGGGCATCGATCGGTTCACCCAGCGAAACCCCGGGAGTGATTCCCCTTGACACTCGGAGGCGAGGTGCGGCACGCTTTGGACCATCCTGGAGCTCCCCGCGCGGGCCGTGGCGCGGCGACAGTTCAGATGCCACCGAGCCTCGGCCGGAATGGGTGTCAGCAGAATCCGCTTTGAAGGAGTTGACATGAGAGTGCTTCTTGTCAATCCCCCGTGCGGTGCACGGACTATCGGCATGCGCCATATCTCTCGTATCGAGCCGTTGGCGCTGGAAACCATCGGTGCGGCCGTCAAAGAAGGCAACAAGGTGCAGCTGGTCGATATGCTTACGTATCCCGGCGACCTGTTGGCGACCCTGAAGCACTTCAAGCCCGACGTCGTCGGTGTGACCACCGAGGCAGCCCGCTCGGGTCAGGCCAAGAACGTACTGCGCACGATCCGCCGGTTGGTACCGGATTGCCTGACGGTGGTCGGGGGCCATCACCCCACGCTCTTCCCTGACGACTTTGAGGACCCCGCCGTGGACCTGGTTGTTCACGGGGAAGGGGTCGAGACGTTCGCCGAGATTTGCGCCGCCCGCAAGGCGGGGGCGACCACGTTCGAGCACATCGCGGGCCTGAAGATCCGAACCAGCGTGGGACTGAAGTCCACCGATCCACGGCCAATTCCCACCACGCTCGACCACCATCCCTTCCCCGACCGCTCGCTCACCGCCCGTTACCGCAAGCACTACTACTACATTACCGAGCCCTCGGCAGCGGGCATGCGGCTGTCCATGGGCTGCGAACATAGTTGCACCTTCTGTCCCAACCCGCTCTATGCGCAGAATTGCTTCGCCACCCGGGATCCTCAGAAGATGTTCGAAGAGATCTGCTCGATCCAGGAGCCGTTCATCTATTTCTGCGACAACGGCACCTTCCACGAGGTCGACCGCATGCGGACCTTGGGCCAGATGCTCCTGGACGCGGGAATCAAGAAGCGTTATCTCACGTACGTTCGGGCTGATACGATCGTCAACAACCCCGATCTGTTCGAGCTTTGGGCCCAGGCTGGGCTGTCCATCGCGATGATCGGGCTGGAAGCCCTGGATGACAAGGAACTGGACGGATTCCAAAAGAGGATCCACATGTCGCAAAACGAAGGGGCCGTGCGGTTCCTCGAGGAAATCGGGGTGGGGATCAGTGCGGGCTTCCTCGTCAAGCCAACGTTCACACAGCAGGACTTCACGCAGCTGAACCGCTACATCCGCACCCACCCCTCGATCATGCACGCCGAGTTCACGCCCATCACGCCTTTCCCCGGGACAAAATACTACGAGCAACAGAAACAGAACGTACTAACCACGGATTGGGAAGTCTACGACATGCAGCACTTCGTGACCCGGACGCCCATCCCCACCAAGAAGCTCTACGGCATGATGCTGGGCAGCTACCGGAAGATTGTGCATCGCGTGATCCGCCAGGAGCGCCTTTATTGGCCTCACCGCGGGTTCCGGCCCGACAAGCTGCGGCTCCTGCGCGGCCTGATCGCCAACTCCCTCTCCTTTTGCAGCGCCCATCGCCACGTCCCCCCAGCTCCCGCCGACGCCGAGCATCAAATTATCCACGAACGCGATACCGCCTGCGTCAATGGCCCCGCCGCCACCCCGAAACCGTCCGCCGTCATGTCATCCGCAGACAACGCAGATTCTCGCAGGTAAAGCCAGATCGCCTGTTGCATTTGCGGCGGCGGCTGCATGGGTTCCTGTTGTTGCCGTTGCTGGTTCGGTTGCACGTGGTTGTTGCGTCGACGTTCGTTGAAGATAGCGGTCCCCGGAATACTGTCGCTGGTAGACCGCGCAACGGCGCGGCACGTGGACCGGAGCGGTGGTCCCATCGGTCCCATCCGGCGCGACGCTGGTCCCAGCCCTGGCCCCAGTGTTCACCCCACCGTGGTGGCGCGTCGGTGCGCCAGCCGCGAAAATACGCTGGAGGTCGGAGGTTCAATCGAGAATCGGGTTTCGCGGTGACTCTGACCACCATCAACCCGCATTTCCCCATCATGGCCATGACCGGGCGATGGGAAAGTTCTTGAAAACGCACCCGGCCCCAGTTATAAACAAGTAAAGACCCACACCGGTCGTGGGTCAAATTCCTCTGGGAGATCCCCCTGACCATGTCGGTTCACACCCACGCTCACCTCAATCCGCATCAGCTTCCCGGCCACTTGATCCGCGTGCTGCGCCGCCACGCCGACGAACAACCGCGGAAACCGGCATGTGTCCATCTGCTCGACGGCCAGGCCGATCACGCCAGCCTGACCTACGCCCAGCTCGATCGGCGAGCCCGCGCCATCGCGGCTCACTTGCAGGACATGGGCTGTGTCGGCCAGTTCGTGCTGCTGGTCTATCCGCCCGGCCTCGACTTCATTACGGCTCTCTTCGGCTGCCTATACGCCGGTTGCGTCGCGGTGCCGACCTACCCACCGCATCGCCACCGCATGCTGGAGCGATTCCAAGCCGTCGCCGCCGATGCCGGGGCCCGCACCGCCCTGAGCAACGCCTCGGGCGCGGCACAGTTCCAGGCCATGATGGAAGCGGAAAACAGCCGTCACGCGGCCACGTTCACCCAGCTCTCGTGGCTCGCCACCGACGAGATTCCCGACGCCGTGGCCGAGCGCTGGCAAGAACCGGCAATCGCCCCTGACACGCTGGCCATGCTCCAGTACACCTCCGGCTCGACCGACCGGCCCAAGGGCGTCATGCTCAGTCACGCGGCCCTCATGGCCAACATCCGTGCCACCTATCAGGCGTTCGGCGTACAGGCCGGGGACAGCAGTGTGTTCTGGCTGCCCATGTACCATGACATGGGCCTGGTGGGCGGCATCCTGGTCCCGGTGTTCACCGGTGCGACCAACGTGTCTATCTCACCGGCCACGTTCCTCCAGAGCCCCATCACGTGGCTGACCGCCATCAGCCAGTACCGGGCCACCATCTCCGGCGGGCCCAACTTCGCCTACGATCTTTGTGTTCGCAAGATCACCGACGAGCAGCGGGCGACCCTCGACCTTTCCTCCTGGGCTCTGGCCTTCGTCGGCGCCGAACCCATTGAACCCGGAACGCTCGATCGCTTTGCGACCGCGTTCGCCCCCTGCGGCTTCAAACCGGGCGCCTTGTATCCCTGTTACGGTCTGGCGGAGGCGACGCTCATGGTCAGCGGCCCGAGGCGCGATAGTGGCGCGACCGTCGAGGCCTTCCGCGCCAGGGCGCTGACCGAGAACCGCGTCGAACCCATGGCCACCGATGCGCCGCAGGCTCGCCACCTGGTGGCCTGCGGATCGCCCATCGACGGTCTCCGCGTGGTGATCGTCGACCCGCACAGCGGCGCGCAGGCCGCCCCCGGCCGCGTGGGCGAAATCTGGGTTGCCGGCGCGTCGGTCGGTCAGGGCTATTGGCACAAGCCCGGTCAGACCCGCCGTTCCTTCGACGCCCGCCTGAGCGACACGGGCGAGGGCCCGTTCCTGCGGACCGGCGACCTGGGCTTCATATGCGAGGGCCAACTCTATGTCACCGGCCGGCTGGACGACCTGATCATCGTCCGCGGCCTGAACCGCTATCCGCAGGATATCGAGGCCACCGCCCGCGGGAGCCACCCGCTGCTGGAAACCGGCCACGGGGCCGCCTTCGTCGCGGACGATCACGGGCGCCAGCGCCTGGTTCTGGTGCAGGAGGTCGCGCACAAAGGAGCGGGTTGATTTCGCGCCCGTGCTGGATGCCCTTCGCCGGGCGGTACTCGACGAACATGGCCTGGCCCTGGACGCGGTCGTGCTGGTGCGCAGCGGGACGATTCCCCGGACCTCCAGCGGAAAGACGCAGCGCCACGCCTGTCGCGCGGCCTTCCTGGCCGGAGAACTCAAGGTCCTCGCCGAACACTGCGGCTTGCCCGGCGACAATGCCGCCCCGGGTGGCGACGGCGCAGGCGCTTCCACGGCGCATCCCGCGCCGCACTCTTGGCAAACCGCACTGGCCGCCGTTTGCCAGCACGCCCGCGCCTTGGCCGGCGCAGCGCTGCCCGACCTCACGCCGGACACCCCCCTTGCCGTCTTGGGCCTGGACTCGCTGCAGCGTGTGGATCTCGCGGCCAGGCTGGAGAAGGCGTTCGCCGGGCGCCTGCCCGACGCGGCGATCAGCCAGGTACAGACGCTGGCGGATCTGGTCCAGGCCGTGCAGAAGCACCTGATCGACGCCCCCAGGTTCGACGTTCCCGCCGGCCAGATCCCGCCCGAACACTACGAGGTGGCCCGCTTCCCCGAGTACGGCGAATTGAAGCGTCAAGAGCGTCTGCTGCTGGCCGTCGGCGACAACCCCTACTTCCGCGTCGACCAAGGCGGATCGGGAAGCGCGCCCAGCATCGGGGGGCGTCCGCTCGTCAACTTCAGCGTCTATGACTACGTCGGCCTGGCCCACGATCCGGAGGTGGCCGCCGCCGCCAAGGCCGCGATCGACCGCTATGGCACCAGCGCCGGCGCCAGTCGCCTGGTCTCCGGCGAGAAGCAGGTCCACCGTGATCTGGAGCAGGCCTTGGCCGCCTTCCTGACCACCCCGGCCGCGATCGTCTTCGTCTCCGGCCATGCCACCAACGTCACCACCATCGGCCACCTGTTCGGGCCGGACGATCTGATCCTCCACGACATGCTGGCCCACAACTCGATCGTCCAGGGCGCCATGCTCGCCGGTGCTGCGCGTCGAGGCTTTGCCCACAACGACTGGCAGGCCCTCGACAGCCTGTTGTCCGAAGTGCGCCACCGCTACCGTCGCGTGCTGATCGCCATCGAGGGCGTGTACAGCATGGATGGCGACTTCCCCGAGTTGCCGCGCTTCGTGGAACTCAGGAAGAAGCACAAGACGCTGCTGCTGGTCGATGACGCGCACTCGCTGGGCACCATGGGGGCGACCGGCCGGGGCCTCGGCGAGCACTGGGGCGCGGCCCGCGCCGACGTCGACCTGTGGATGGGCACGCTCTCCAAGTCGCTGGCCGGTTGCGGCGGGTTTATTGCCGGCTCGACCGAGCTCGTCGAGTACCTCAAGTACACCGCCCCCGGGTTCGTCTACAGCGTGGGCCTCCCGCCGCCCAGTGCCGCTGCGTCCCTGGCCGCCCTGACGGTCCTCCAGCGCGAGCCGCGGCGAGTGGCCCGGCTCCGCGAGTTGGCAACGCTGTTCCTGACACTGGCCAGGGAGCGCGGCTTGGACACCGGCTTGGCGGCCGGCACGCCGGTGGTTCCGGTCATCGCTGGAAGCTCGGTCAGGGCCTTGCGCCTGTCACAGGCCTTGTTCGACCGCGGCATCAACGTCCATCCGATTCTGTATCCGGCGGTGCCCGACCGCTCCGCTCGCCTGCGTTTCTTCCTCACCACGAATCACAGCGAGGCGCAGATCCGCACGACCGTCAGCGCCGTGGCCGACGAACTCGCCAACCTGCCGCACGAAGGCGATGAGCCGCCGATCCATGACGAACCGCGCTGATCACGCAATTGCTGAGCCCGCCATCGAAGTCGAGGCACTGACGAAGCGTTACGGGGATTTCCTGGCGGTCGACGACGTCTCGTTCAACGTCAGGAAAGGCGGCGTGTTCGCGTTCCTGGGCCCGAACGGCGCCGGCAAGACCACCACCGTCGAGATCATCGAGACCATCCGCACGCCCACCTCGGGAAGAGTGAGCCTGCTCGGGATGGACGTCACGACGAGGAAGCGCGATATCCTGCCCCGCATCGGCGTCCTCCCGCAGGGGTTCAGCTCGTTCGACAGACTAACGGTCAGGGAGACCATCCAGTACTACTCGCGACTTTTCTGCTGCCGACACGCCGATGTCGACGGGCTGATCGCGCTCGCGAACCTCGAGGCCAAGAGCACAGAGCAGTTCAGGAATCTCTCGGGGGGCTTGAAGCAGCGCCTCGGCATCGCCATCGCGCTCGTGAACGACCCCGAGGTCGTGTTCCTCGACGAGCCGACGACGGGGCTCGACCCGCGCGCACGGCGCGAAGTGTGGGACGTCCTGCTGGGACTGAAGAAGAAGGGGAAGACGGTCTTTCTCACCACGCACTACATGGAGGAAGCCGAACTCCTTGCGGACGCGGTCGCGATAATCTCGAAGGGGAAGATCGTCGCGATGGGCTCTCCCGACGAGCTGATAGAACGCAGCGCGAATTACCTGGTCCTCACGCTGAAGTTCCTCGAGGAACGCGCCCGCGAGATCGTCCAGCAGATGGGCTTTCCGCCGGTCCCCCATGAAAACCACAACCACATCAAGGTCAGGGTGGAACACACCGGCGACGTCCAGCGGATACTGAACGCCCTCACGGGCGCCGGCGTGTCGCTCCTTAGCCTGGACGTTCGCAAGCCGAACCTCGAAGAGGTGTTCATGAAGCTCACCGGCGAGGCGCTCCAGGGCAGCTCCGTCGAGACGGTGCCGGAATGAGCCCGCGTGTCATCGGTGCCAATCTCGTCGTGAGCCTCAAGAGCTTCTCCCGCGAGAAGTCGGCGATGTTCTTCACGATCGCGTTCCCGATAATCCTGATACTCGTGTTCGGCACGATCTTCCTGGACCAGGACAACATGAGCTTCGCCTTGCACGTGCAGGACCTCGATCGCACGAATGCGTCCGCCCAGCTCGTCACGAGGCTCGCGGAAAGCGGGAGGTTCCGGCTCACCAAGGTCGACCCTGCCATCGACGCCACGCAGTACGCCAAGGACCACAAGCTGAACCTCGTTCTCGTGATCCCCAGGGGCTACGAGAGCGCGCTCGTGCGGAGGATGACGTTCCGTGACCCCAGCGCGTCCGTGACGGTCACGTCCATCTACGACCCGAGTTCGACCGCAACGGTCACGAAGCTGCAGGCGCTCCAGTCCTTGTTCGGGGTGGTGAACCAGAGTTTGTCCGGAGCGTTGCCGTTCATCCGGTCGGCCGAGACATCGATCCACACCAAGAAGTACCGGTTCATCGAGTTCTTCGTCCCCGGCATCATTGCGATGTCGGTGATGACCTCGAGCCTTTCCGGCGCGGTGAACGTCAACGCGCAGCTCCGGCAGAAGGGCGTCATCAGGAAGCTATCCACCACGCCCATCACCCGGACCGACTGGATCCTGTCGAACATCCTGTACCAATTCATCCTCGCGGTCATGTCCACGATCGCGATCCTGCTGGTGAGCTACGCGGTGTTCCAGGTGAGCCTGCAGATCAACGCCTGGCTCCCGGTGTTCATTGCGCTGGAGGTCTTCGCGTTCGCCGGAATCGGGATGATCCTCACCCGCGTCGCGAAGGAGGCGGAGAGCGCGGCGGCGGCGGCAAACGTCATCATGTTCCCGATGATGTTCCTCTCGGGGAGCTTCTTCCCCCTCGAGATGATGCCGGGTTTCCTGCAGACGTTCGCTCGGATACTGCCCCTGTACTACGTCAACGAGGGGCTCCGGGCGTCCATGGTATTTGTGGACAACATGACCGCGCTGCGGTACTCGGTGGTCATCGGGGTGTTCGCGACCGCGGTCTTCATCGCGGGCATACGGACCACCAAATGGGAAGAGGGCAAGTGAGAACGGAGTGCGCGAGATCCTCCCAGAGAACCTCCGCCGTCCTCCGCGCGAGGCGACGCCGCCTGCGGACCGGCGAGCGGAATTTCGCGACCTGAGGGAGGAACAGCACCGCTCCTCATGCGGCCGCGTGATGGCGGGCAGCGGCAGGTGCCGATACGACTGAATGAATCCAGAATTCTGGCGCCCTGAATGGCCCATTGGCGTGTCGAAGGGGTGACGACGCGTGACCGCTGATCAACCACAGGGTGTCAGTGCCGCCGCGGCCGAACGGTGGCAGATGCGGGTGGAGCATCCCGCGGAGAGGACGGTGCTGGTCCGGCTCTCTGGGAGCTGGAAGATGGAGGACCGGCTGCCCGCCGTGAGCGAGGTGCAGCGGCAGATCGAAACGTGGCGGGCCGTCCAGCGCATCCTGTTCGACACGCAGGGCGTGACGGCGTGGGACACGGGGCTCCTCGCATTCGTCTCGAAGCTGCGCGAGTGGGGCTCCGCCGACGGCATCGAGCCGGACCTGACCGGGCTGCCGGAGGGCATCCAGCGGCTCTTGCGCCTGGCGGACGTCGTGCCGCCTCGGAAGACCGGGCCACGCGACACTCGCCTGCCCTGGCTCGCCCGCGTGGGGACGACCGGCCTTGCCGCCTGGGCGGGGGCCGTCGCGATGCTCACGTTCATCGGCGAGGTGTTCCTTGCCGTCCTGGCCCTGCTCCGCGGGAAGGCGCGCTTGCGCGGTTCCGACCTAGCCCTCTATATTGACGAGTGCGGCGCCAGGGCGCTGCCCATCGTGACGCTCATCAGTTTCCTCGTGGGGCTGATCCTGGCCTTCGTGGGCGCCGTCCAGCTCCGGCAGTTCGGCGCGCAGATCTACGTGGCGGACCTCGTGGGCATCGCCATGGCGCGGGAGATGGGCGCCATGATGACGGCCATCATCATGGCCGGGCGCAGCGGGGCTGCGTTCGCTGCCCAGATCGGTAGCATGCAGGCAAACGAGGAGGTCGACGCGCTGACGACCCTGGGGCTGTCGCCCGTGGAGTGCCTCGTTCTGCCGCGGATGATCGCGCTGGTGCTGATGATGCCCATGCTCACGCTGTACGCCGACCTGCTGGGCATCCTGGGCGGTGGGTTCGTCGGCATCACCATGCTGGGGCTCTCGCCCACGCAATACTTCTACGAGACGCAGCGCATCTTGACCCTCACCGACTTCAGTATGGGGCTGATCAAGAGCGTGGTGTTCGGGGTGCTGGTGGCCCTGGCCGGCTGCCTGCGCGGCATGCAGTGCGGCCGCTCCTCCGCTGCGGTGGGGATGGCGGTCACGTCCGCCGTGGTGACGGGCATCGTGTTCATCGTCTTTTCGGACGCGATCCTGACGGTCATCTACAATGCCCTCGGCTTCTAGTACCCCTCCCCCGGGCGGCGCGGGGCCGGAGGTGCCCCGTATTGCGGTCACCGATCTCACCCTGGCGTACGGCAGCTCCGTGATCCAGCGCGACCTGACCTTCACCGTCCGGCGGGGGGAGATTTTCATCATCATGGGCGGAAGCGGCTGTGGCAAGAGCACCCTGCTCCGGGGCCTGATCGGCCTGCTCCCGCCCGTCCGGGGCGACGTGCTCTACGATGGCCGGAGTTTTTGCACTGCGGATCCCGAGGAGCGCGAGCGCATGATGCGCCGGTTCGGTGTGCTGTACCAGAAAGGCGCGCTGTGGACCTCGATGACCCTGGCCGAGAACGTAGCGTTCCCTCTCCGGGAGTTCACCGACCTGACGGCGGCGCAGATCCGCGAGATTGTGGCCCTCAAGCTGGCCCTGGTGGGCCTCGCCGGCTTCGAGGATTTCGACCCGTCGGAGCTCAGCGGGGGCATGCGGAAGCGAGCGGGGCTGGCTCGCGCCATGGCGCTGGACCCGGACATCCTGTTCTTCGACGAGCCGTCGGCCGGCCTCGATCCCATCAGCTCGAAACTGCTGGACGACCTGATCCTCGAGTTGCGCGACAGCCTGGGGGCCACGGTGGTGGCGGTCTCACACGAGCTGCCCAGTATCTTCGCCATCGGGGACAATGCGGTGCTCCTCGACGGGGAAACCGGCACGATGATCGCGCAGGGCAACCCCCGAGCCCTGCTCGCCGATTCCACGGACCCCAAGGTGCACGAGTTCCTCACCCGAGGGAAAGCCCGGGTTCCAGCCCGATGAGCCGCGGAGGAGATCTACCATGAGCAAGCGCGCAAGCCCGACCCTCATCGGCGCCTTCGTCGTGGGCGCAGCGGCGCTCCTGGTCGTCGGTCTGGTGGCGTTCGGGAGCATGAACCTCTTCCGGCGGCCCCTCACCTACGTCATGTTCTTCGACTCCACGGTCAGCGGTCTGAGCGTCGGCGCCGATGTCGAGTTCCGGGGCGTCAAGCTCGGCCAGGTGTCCCGCATCGAGTCGCGGTGGGGCACCGAGTGGATCGCCGTGTATGTCCGGCTCGACCTGCGGACGATCCGGGGCATGCGGGGGCACGACGTGCACGAGATGGGGGAGATGCTCGGCAAGGCGATTCAAGAGCATGGCCTCCGGGCCCAGCTCCGGTGGCAAAACTTCATCACGGGTCAGCTCTTTGTGGGGCTCGACCTCTTCCCCAAGACCCCCATCAAGCTGGTCGGTCTCGACACGTCCGTGCCCGAGATCCCCATTGTCCCCACCACGATTCAGATGTTCACCGCCCAGGCGGAGAAACTCTTGGCCACGCTCCAGGACTTGCCGCTGGAGAAGCTGGTCCGGTCATCGGCCGAGGCGGTGGAGGGGGTCAAGACGATGGTTCAGTCGCCGGAGCTGCAGAGGTCCGTGCGCTCGGCCGCCGCATTCCTGACCGAAGCGGAGAAGCTTGCCCGCCGCTTGGGCGAAGACGCCGGTCCGGTGATGGCCTCGTTCAAGGACACCTCGGATGCCGCCCGCGTCGCCGTCACGGATGTGTCCCGGGACGCCCGCCGGCTGCTGGGGCGGTTGGAGGCCGAGGTCGCCACCCTGAATGCGCTGATGGGGGATGTCCAGCGGCTGGTCGTGAAGACGGAAACGGAAGTTGGGTCCGTGGCCTCCTCCGTGAAGAGCATGTCCGAGGAAGCGCGGGCGACCCTGGAGAAGGCACGGGCCACGCTCGCCACCATCGACGGCACGACGGACGGGGACTCGCGCCTCGGATCCCAGCTCGTCCAGACACTCCAGGACCTGGGGGCGGCCTCCCAGTCGCTGCGGGCCCTGACCGACTATCTGGAGCGGCACCCCGAAGCCCTGCTCCGGGGCAAGGGGCGGCCCGGAGGGAACTGATGCGCACCCGCGACCGTTGCCTGCGCGCCCTGCTGCTGGGGGCCATCCTGGTCTGGGGGGGCGGCTGCCTGGGAGGCGCCAGTGCCCCCACCAGGTTCTACACGTTGGTTCCCGTGGCTGTACCGACGACCGAGGCAAACCCGCTCGCCGCCGAGCGGGGTCTTGCCATCGGTGTGGGGCCGGTGACACTGCCGGGCTACCTCGATCGCCGCGAGATCGTGACCCGCCGGGGACGCGAAGAGATCGAGCTCGGCGAGTTCGACCGCTGGTCGGAGCAGTTGAAGGACGGCGCGATCCGCGTCCTGGGCGAGGACCTGGCCATCCTGCTACGAACGGATCGCGTCGCCCTCTTCCCATGGCGGGGGTCCCACCCGGTGCAGTACCAGGTTGTCGTGGAGGTGGCGCGCTTCGAGGGGGCGGCGGGTGCGGACGTCACGCTGGAGGCGCGCTGGCGCATCCTGGGCGGCGACGGGAAGGAACTCGCCCTGCGGCGCTCGACGATCACCGAGGTCGTGGGTGCGCCGGGCTACGGCGCTTTGGTGGCGGCCATGAGCCGCGCGCTCGGAGCGTTGAGTCGGGAGATCGCAACGGTCATCAGGGACCTGCCCCAATAGGCGGCCTCCCAATGATGCCGAGTTCCTGTACAGGCGTCGCCGGTACGCGGTGACACCGCACCCATCCTGGCGGATGGGTACCCGGTTCGCCCGTCACCACGTATCCTCCCGCTGCCGGCGAGAATGGCTGTGCGTCAGGTAAGCCCGGATTATTCACGAATCCTTCGTGAATAATCCGGATTAGAGTGACCCGATGGGAAGAGTGCGCGTGAAGAAGAGAATCCTGTTCATCTGCGGCTCGATGAATCAGACCACGCAGATGCACCAGATCTCCGGGCATCTTTCCGAGTACGAGCACGCCTTCTCGCCCTTCTACTGCGACGGCGTCGACGAGATTCTGCGAAAGCTGGGGTTGATGGAGTTCACGATCATCGGCAACAGACTCGCGGGACGCTGCCGGCGGTATCTGGAGGATCACGACCTCCCCGTCGACTACCAGGGACGAAACGGGCCCTACGACCTGGTGGTCACCTGTACGGACGTGTACCTGCAGAAGAACATCCGGAACCACCGGATCGTCCTGGTGCAGGAGGGGATCACGGATCCGGAAACCTTTGCGTTTCGTCTGGTCACGCGAATTCGGTTCCTTCCGCTGTGGCTGGCGGGCACGGCGGCGACGGGCCTGAGCAATGCCTACCGCAGATTCTGCGTCGCCAGCGAAGGCTATCGGGATTTCTTCATCCGAAAAGGCGCGCGGGCCGACAAGATCGTCGTCACGGGCATCCCCAATTTCGATGACTGCCGCCGATATCGCGCCAACACATTCCCCCACAGCCACTATGTGCTGGTCTGTACGTCGCCGCTCCGGGAGACGTTTCGGGGCGAAGACCGCGAGGCGTTCATCCGCAAAGCCGTTGGGATCGCCGGCGACCGGCGGCTCATCTTCAAGCTTCACCCGGCGGAAAACGTCAAGCGCGCGACCCGGGAAATCTCCCGGTGGGCGCCGGGCGCCACGGTGTTTACGACGGGAAGTGCCGAAGAGATGATCGCGAATTGCGATGTCCTGGTCACGCAATACTCATCGACGGCATTTGTCGGCCTGGCGCTGGACAAGGAAACCCATTCGGACTTCGACCTGGACGAATTACGTCGGCTGATGCCTGTTCAAAACGGCGCGGCGGCTCTCAACATCGCGAATGTCTGCCGCGGGCTGCTTGGGGGGGCGGTGAAGATGTCCTAGTGTCCTGAGTTACCGGAGGCCTCCGGTTTCCGGGGGCCGACCCGGAGCAAGGCCGCCCGGTTCTCGACGAGGCGCTCAGAGCCATCCGGCCTGGCGATACCATTGGGCCGTGTCGCGCAGTCGTTCGGGCAACCTGGCCGCGGGGGACCAACCCCACTGCGTACGCGCCTTGGCGGATGAGCACGTCCACGATCCCGCCAGGGCTTCGACCATCTTGTCGCTGTTCACCCAACCCGGGCGTTGCCGCACGCGTGCAAGAACGTCGCCGCAAAGCCCGACCAGTCGTGCGACCGTTCCCGGCATCGGCACCACCGTGGCCCGCTTTCTTCCCAATGCCGTAGCCATGGCCTGCCCCAGTTCGGCATAGGTCGGATCGTGCTCTGCCGCCACGAAGTAGATACCCTGGCCCGGCGCTCCGTCGGGGTGGAGACGCTCGCCTTTCTCGGCGGCCAGGAGCAGGAGTGCCACCAGATCGGCCACGTGGATCAGCGAAACGCGTCGTTCCTTCCAGCCGAGCACGACCTGGAGCCCCGCGCGGGCGATCGGCCGGAACAATTCAAGCACGCCTCGGTCGCCGGGGCCGAAGACGATCGGCGGACGCACGATGGTGATTGCCAACTCTCCGGCATGCGTGGCCGCGGCCAACTCGCCGGCGAGTTTGCTGCGACCGTAGGCGGAAACCGGTGCGGGCGAATCGCCTTCCACGCGAGGTCGGTCGCCGGTGCACGGCCCTGCCGCGGCCAGGGAGGAGACCACGATCAACACCGGCCGCTCGGCGCGGTCCGCACAGGCCGCCGCGACGGATTCGACGCCGCCCGCGTTCACGCGGGCGAAGTCGGCCGTCCGCACCGCCTTCACCAGGCCCGCCAGGTGGAACACCACGCCGGCCTGCGACTGTGCCAGTGCCCGGTCAATGCCGGCGCGATCGGTCGCATCGCCCACGATGAATTGGGCGCCTGACGATCGGAGTTCGTCGATGCGCGACGTGGCCCGCACCAGGCACGACACCCGGTCGCCACGCTCGACCAGCCGGCGCACCAGGTGCCGTCCGATAAAGCCGCTGGCCCCGGTGACCAGCACGGATGCTGCGTCCTGGGTTCTTATCGTCGTCCCTCCGCCGGTGCGGCACCATCACTTTCCACCAGTCTGGTCGGGATTATACGCGGTTCCCCGCGAAGAACCAACACTCGCGGCCGGGTGGTGCCGGCCCACGATTGAAAAAGGGCTTCTGCGGATTTGGTCGGGGCGGCGGTTCTCATCGCCCAAATTGGGCTTGCCAGCACCAGGCAAACGAGCGATAAAAAGGTGACCCTGGTGCCATGCGGCCGGAGACCTTTGCCGGTGTGCCCTGCCCCCGGTAAAATAATAGCATGGGACCAACATCGGAAGAGGTGCCGGCATGGCAGGCTCGCCCCCCGTCTCGATACACCCTATTGAATTGGGGAACAGACGGCAGCTCGGGAAATTCATTAGGTTCCCGTGGACGATTTACCAGGATGATCCCCACTGGGTCCCACCCCTGATCTTCGACCAGCGTCAATTCTTCACCCCTGGAAAGAATCTCTACCTTTCTCATTCAAAAGCCCAGCTCTTCATGGCGTTTCGGGGCGAAGAACCGGTCGGACGAATCTCAGCCCATGAGAACACACAACACAGTCAGGTCCACAAAGACGGAGCTGGATTCTTCGGCTTCTTCGAATGTGTCAATGACCAACCGGTCGCCAATGCGCTGTTTGATGCAGCCGCGAGCTGGCTGAGGGGGCGCGGGCTCGAGACCATCAGGGGGCCCATGAGTTTTTCCGTGAATCATGAAGTCGGATTGCTCATCGATCCCTTCGACGAGCCGCCATTCATCCGGATGACCTATAATCCCCCGTACTATGCCGGCCTGATCGAAGGATACGGTTTGCAGAAGATCCAGGACCTGTACGCCTATGCAATGTTCGAGAGTGAGGGTTTCCCGAAGAGGTTGCGCGACATTGCCGGCTTTGTGCTTGAGGACCCCAAGCTCGTCGTCCGTACGATGGATGTGAGAGATTTCAAGAATGAAAGGGACAGGATCAAGAAGATCTACACGGAGGCCTGGTCCGAGAACTGGGGCGCCGTGCCGCTGACGGAAGAAGAGTTCGATCATATCGTCGGCGAGTTCAAATTGATTTACGACAGGGATCTGTCCTTCATCGCCGAGTACGACGGCGAACCGGCCGGGTTGTCTCTGGTGCTTCCCGATATGAACCAGGCCTTGAAGAAAGCGGGCGGCCGTTTGTTCCCTGTGGGTTTGCTGAAGATCCTCTGGCATCGGCGGAAGATCAGCTCCTGGCGCATGCCCGTCTTGGGCGTCTTGAAAAAGCACCGCATGAGAGGCATCGAGGCCGTCTTCTGCTGTCGTACGTACGATGCCGCGAAGCACAATAAGAACTACCGGAAGTGTGAGCTGTCCTGGATTCTCGAAAGCAACACGGCGGCCAATTCCCTACTGCAGAAGATGGGTGCGCGGAGGTCAAAGACCTATAGGATTTATGAGAAGCAGCTTTAGCGGGAATAAGCCGGATACTTTCTATCGCTCATGGTAGGATGAGAATCAGGTGGGAAACCGTGCGGGCGGTACGGGGTGTTTACCTCAGCGGCAACGGGTGTGATTTCTGGCAGGCTCATCTGACAGCGATCGGAAGGAACGCGTTCGGTGCCAACGAAGGCTCCTAAATTGTCGCCGCTGGTCGTGGCAGGCACACTCGTGCTGATCGTCGCCTCGCTGTACTGGGCGCGCCCAGTCCTGTTGCCGGTGGCGCTGGCGATCTTGCTGACCTTTCTCTTGAGTCCCTGCGACAGCGCGCTCCAGCGCCTCGGCCTGGGTCGGGTGGTCTCGGCCCTGTTGCTGGCGGTGTTGACGTTTTCGCTGATCGGCCTCATCGGCTGGGGCGTCTCGGTTGAGGTGAAGGAATTCGCCAACGCCTTGCCGGGCTACCAGGGCAACATCAAAAAGCGCGTCGAGGATTTGCAGGTGGGCAAAGGCACGGCGCTCGACAACGTCCTCGCCACGTTCGAGCAGTTGATCGGCGACCTGAACACCAGCGCGCCACCGGCCGAGCACGTCCCCAAACCGGTCCTGGTGACGGTGCAAAGCGGCAGGTTTTCCTCGGGTGTGTGGCAACTGGTTCTTCCGCTGCTGGAATCTGTGTTCCAAGTCCTGCTGGTCGTCATGCTGGTGATTTTCATGCTGCTCGAACGCGACGAGTTGCGCACCCGCGTGATTCGGCTGCTGGGGTACGGACGATTGAGCCTGACGACCCAGGCGCTCGACGAAGCCGGCGAACGAGTGAGCCGGTATCTTTTCGCCCAATTCATCGTCAATGCCTGCCTCGGCGTGGCGATTGGCTTGGGGCTGTTTCTGCTGGGAGTACCCTATGCCCTGTTGTGGGGATCCCTGATCGTCATCCTCCGGTTCGTTCCCTTCATCGGAATCTGGATTGCGGCCTTGCTGCCGTTCGCGGTCAGCCTGGCCACTTCGTCGAACTGGTGGCAGCCGCTGTCGGTGCTGGGGATGTTCGCGGTCTTCGAGATCGCCGCCGCGATGGTCATCGAGCCGATGTTGTTTAGTCAGAGCGCGGGCACGTCAAAACTGGCCATGCTGATCGCCATCGCGTTTTGGTCCTGGCTGTGGGGCCCGGTCGGCCTGCTGTTGGCCACGCCGCTGACCGCGTGCCTGACTGTGGTCGCGAAGAATGTCCCGCAACTGGAATTCATCGCCGTGCTCTTCGGCGACCAGCCGATGATGCAGGCCTCGGTGGCCTACTACAAGCGGTTGTTGGCGATGGACCAGGACGAGGCCGAGGCGATCGTCGAAGAACAGTTGCGCACGCATGCGGTGGAGCACGTCTTCGACGAAGTGCTCCTGCCCGCCCTGCATTACGCCAAACGCGACAGCCGGCTGGGCATCCTGCCGGACGACGACCGAGAGTTCGTGTACAAGTCCACGCGGCAGATCGTTGAACGCATTGGCCTGCCGTCCGCCTATCCCCCGTCGTCCACCGATGCTCCCGCCATCGCCGGTGGCGACACGGCCACAGTCAGCGTCGCCAAAGGCCGCATCCTGGCCTGGCCCGCCCATGACGAAGGTGACGCCATCGCCCTGCTGATGTTGCAACAACTGCTCGACGCCACGCGCTATGAAATGGACATCAGCGCCGCCGGCCAACGCTTCTCCGAAATCCTGCAGGAAGTAGAACAGAAACGCCCGGAGTTGTTCTGCGTCGGTTTCATTCCGCCCGGCGGTTTGTCCGCCAGCCGCCACCTGAGCACACTGCTGCGCGGCCGACTCCCCGGACTCGACATCGTGGTGGGCTACTGGGGACTGCCCGAGAAGGGTCACAAGGACTGCGAAGCCCTACTGGCCGCCGGCGCCACCCACTGCGCCGTCACGCTCATCGAAACCCGCGACCAGATCGCCCGATCCATCCATCCACACGTCAAGGTCCAGCCCGCCCCCGGCTAGCGACCCCTGCCGTGATTCCCGCGGGACCTGGGTCCGTTCGATCAGGCCCCACGGCCCGCGGTACGCCCGTGACCGGTACCACCGATTGGGTAGTGGACACACCCTACGGGATGGTCATCCGGTTATTGACGCTCTGCACACCGTGGATGTCGCTGACGAGTTTGTCTACCAGGTCCTTTTCGGCCGCATTCTTGGCTTTTCCACCCACGGTGACCACACCGCGTTTCGTTGTGACTGAGGTGCGGAGGGCGCTGGTGGAGCGATGGACCAACAACGCCATCTTGACCTGGGCGGTGATAGACGCGTCATCAATCCTTTCGCCCGGTGTCCGGGGGGTCGTTTTCCCGGTCATCGACACGGTCATCTCATTCTTGACGTCTTTGACCCCATCCACATCCTTGGCGTATTCGGTCGTCAGGTCCTTTTGCGCCTGGCTGGTCGCATTGCCGCGCAGAGTCACAATGCCGTCTTTGACCTCCACCTCGGCCTGCGCGGCGCTCACGCTCTGATGAGACGCGAGCGTGAAATTCACTTTATCCCGGAGCCATGCATCCGAGCGGACCGCGGGGGGCGTGCCTTTGACCTCCAACCTGTTGTCCACGCTCTTAACCCCGGGGAGGTTCACGACGGTCTCCTGGGCCAACGAGATGTGGGATTCGTCGGACACAAGTCCCGTCACGGTGACGACACCGTCTTGGGAGTGAATCTCAATATCATCGTCCTTAAGGTAGGTCTTGAAAATATACGACTCCCTGGCCGAGGATTCGATGCGGTCGTCCGTTCCGGACGCGTATCCCGGATCCCTGATTGACGAACAGTTCACCAACAGAGCCATCGCGGCCGCCATCAGCACGGCAGAAAATATCGGTTTCATTGTCCGTCCTCCTGTTTGCCGTCAGGTTGTGTTATGGTTTTCTGTGACGAGCTCGCCCCGCAGACCTCCCGCCGGGCGGGTTGCTGCGCTTCGGGCCCAGCGTCGCCTCAACCGCGGGGCCGAGGGCGTTCCGGCATGTGATTCGCCGTGCACCTGGGCCCCCTGGACCTTCTCGGCTTGGCCGATCTTGTCTTGCATGTCGGAGGGGCGCGGAGCGGGGTGGCTGGATCGCCGGTGTGGCCCCTGACGGTGCTTCCGGGCCGCTCAGGGGAACAGGCGCTGGAACCACCCGACAACAGAGTCCGGGGCATCCACGCGACGCGGTTTACCACAATCGGAATCCCGGGGTTCGCTTCCGGCCCGGAATGCCTCCTCGATCGTCGGCCCACCGCCGCACTCGAAGGAGGCGAGACGCCCGCTGTCCCGATCCACCCGAGCCATCACGACGCCGGGGGGCGGCGTGAACCGTGAGGGGGGGGACCGCCGCACGGCGGCCTGCATCACCGCGGCCCAGATCGGCAGCGCGGCCTGGGCGCCCGTGAGGCCCAGCGGGACTGGCATCGTCCATGCCCACCCACACCCCCACCACCAGTTCCGGCGTATAACCGACGAACCAGGCGTCCCGCAGGTTGTCCGTGGTTCCTGTCTTTCCTGCCGCCGCGTCGCTGAGCCCCCAACGCACGCTGGCGCGACCCGTGCCCGAGCGCACCACCCCGCGGAGCACGTGGGTGATCAGGAAAGCGGATTCTGCCGAGACCGCGCGCTCCGCCGGGGGTAGCGGCTCAACGGCCTGCACCCCCTGGGCGGCCACGTCGGCGGCCAGCGTGGTGGGAAACGTCCGAACACCCTGATTGGCCAGCGTGGCGTAGGCCGCGGCGATTTCCAGTAGCGTGACCTCCGAGGTTCCCAAGGCCAGGGATGGCACCGCAGCGAGGGGCCGCGCGATCCCCAGGGCTTGGGCCATCAGCACGACTTGGTTGAGGCCCACGTCCTGCGCGACGCGGACCGCCGGGACGTTGAGCGATGATTCCAGTGCCCGGCGAATCGTCACCGGCCCGCGAAACTGACGATCGAAGTTCTGTGGGAACCAGGTGGTGGAGCCGGTCGGAATCTCGACCGGGTCATCGGGGATCAGCGAGGCCGGCGTGAAGCCCGGGCCACGACCCATGCGCTCAGCCTCGAAGGCTGCCAGATAGACAAAAGGCTTGAAGAGCGAGCCGGGCTGACGGGCGGCCCGCGTGGCCCGGTTGAATGGGCTCTCGCGGTAACTCCGGCCGCCCACCAAGGCGCGGATCGCTCCCGAGGCCGGTTGGATGGCCACCAGGGCCGCCTGCAGGCCCGCCCGCTCGAGGCCGGGCTGCCTTCGCGCGATCCGTTCCAGGCCCTCGCGGAGCGCCCGCTCGGCGGCGCGCTGGAGCGGAGGATCCAGGGTGGTGGTGATGCGGACCTCACCCGAGGCCGGGAGCGAGATCCGGCGGGCGATCTCTTCGCGCGCCAGGTCCACGAAGTACGCCGGCTGGTCCGCGCTGCGGGGTGCCCGGCGGGGCAGCGGTCGGGCCATCGCCTCGCGAACGGCACTCTCGGCGGCCGTATCCAGACCCCGCATGGCCTGGAGGATCCAGTCGCGGCGCGCATGGACAGCGCGGGCGGAGTGGCCGAAGAAGGTTCGATTGGGCGCATGAATGGCGGCGGCCAGCACGGCGGCTTCGTCGAGGCGGACGTCCGCCAGGTCCTTGCCCAGGAAGTGCCGCGATGCCGCCCCGATGCCGAGGATGGCGACATTCCCATCGTGCCCCATGTACACGACATTCAGATAGGTTTCCAGGATCCGGCGCTTGGGGTACCGGATCTCGAGGAGCAGGGCGGCGGCGGACTCCCGCAGCTTACGCCCCCATGTCCGTTCGCTGCTGAAATAGAGCGTGCGAGCAAGCTGTTGCGTGATCGTGCTGCCGCCCTGGTACACGCCCCGTTTCTGCAGATTCATCAGGGTGGCGCGCAGGACCGCGCGCACCTCGATCCCCGGATGGTGGAAGAACCGCCGGTCCTCCGCCGCCAAGACCGCGTTCACGACAGGCCGCGGGATCTCGTCCAGGGGGAGCCAGATCTGAAAGCGCCGAGAGGCTCCCTGGAAGGCCGCGATCTCTTCGCTGCCGGCGTAGAGGCGGACCGTCGCAGCATTCCCTGCGCGAAGGTCCGGAAGCCGATACGACCACGTCGCCCAGACACACGCCAGGCCCACGGCGCCCACCAAGAGGACGCCCACCGCAACGAGTGCTCTCGTGCGCAAGGCTGCGCCCGCCAACGCATTGCGCGGCGGCGGACTCGCCAGTCGTCGGACCCGGACCGCAGTACCGTTCATCGGCATTCGGCGTACCGTTGGCCTAGGATCGATCGCGTCTGGAAATCGGTGCCGTGGCGGACCGACCAAGCAGAGACCGACCTACCACGGCAATGATGACGACGGCGCCCACGAAGTAGAGGACGGAGTTCATGTGACATCCTTCCCGGATGGCGTGACACCATCCGACTTTTGGTTTTTCCCGGCTACTCCGAGTAGGCTGCCCAGCGGGTCACCTCTCGGGGGGGAGCGAACTCGCCGGACGACCACCGGTTGCTCGGAAGCGATCTCAGTGCGTGCTCGTCCGGGCGGGGGGCGGCGGCATTCCTCGCCTCGGCTCTCCGTTCCCAGCGCTCCTGGCACGGGAGGCACCGCACCGCGAATGGCAACGCCCGGAGGCGGGGCGCCGGGATGGGCTCCTCACACTCTGCACACACGCCATACCGCCCTGCGTCCAGCCTGGCCAGCGCCTCGTCCGCCATGGCCTGCATGTCGCGGGTGCGCTCCACGATCGCGAGCCATGTTCGCTCTTCCGCCCGCTCCTGGGCCGCATCGATCGGATCTGCGCTGGCGGTGCCCGGTGCCTTCGGCGGTTCGAGCGCGCCCCGCCGCACCCGCAAGAGCGCTTCCAGCCTCAGACGCCCCGTCGTGCCGTCCCCCTGGAGGCTTCCCACGTGGGGACACCTGATCTGCGCATTTTCCTCGCCATGGTTGTCTCCTGATCCTTGGTCGTCGGGTGAGCCCGGAAGGGGAAAGCCCCTGGCCATGGGCACGCGGGGCCTCGGTTCCCGACCTGAATGCGCGCCGAGGTCCCTGCCCGTTCCCTTGTGAACTGGTGCAAGCGCAAGGCCACCACGCTCTTCCGCTTCCCAGACGAACTCGGCACCCCTCGAATCAGAGACTTGGGTCGCACACGGCCCGGCGGTTCCGCGGCGGAACCGGCCGGACACCTCCGACATCTCGGAGGACGTTCGGAGATACATGGAGGACCGAATAACCGGCGAGAGGCGGGAAATGGAACGCGCAGCGTCGCCGACGTGCTCTGCCTCACATCCGCTTTTCTCGCGGCCCGCCGCACACCACGCGCGCCGCGCCCCCCTGTTTCTCCCCCTCCGATCGGTCGGAGCGTCTCCGAAATCTCGGAGCGTTCCCGCAGGTTTCGCGCCCGAGCCTCTTCGGCCTCAGCGCCCATAACTGCTTGATTCCAATGGGCGGTTCTCGCAGCGTGCCGGTCGCCGCGTTGGCTGGATCCGGCCTTGCACATTGTGTGCGGGAACGGAGTATGCCGGGCGGTAGGGCGTGGGCCGGTGTGTAGCGGATGTCGACCGCGTTGATGGGAAGGAGGTCCACACGATGCGGCCGGGAAGCGGAACGATGGAGTGGGGAGGTTTCGGCTATGGGTTGGGGATCGGCGAGTGGTTCGTCATCACGTTGCTCTGGGGTCTGATCGTCGTGGGATTGGCCCTCCTGATCGAGCGGGTGTGGGATCGGGCACGGTCGGCAGGACGGGTGGGCCTGGGGACGGAGCCACGGGGGCCTATCCTGCTCCAATTCCAAGCACAAGAACGACGCCATAAACCCGACTATGAGCCCAGCAAAGATCGCGACGCCGCAGGCGTCTCCCCGGTGGGAGCACTTCGACGCTGAGACGTGTGCCCCGGTGAACCGAGCGATCACGGCGTGAGAATGCGTGCACCGCCGTGATGGCGGAGCGGAACGCGGGCCATGCCGGGATGGCGTACCGTCATCAAGATCGTGACGCAGAAGGTCCCGGCCGACGTGGGGTTCGACTCCAAGCACACCGCAGCCACCGCGAGGGTACAAGCGTGCACGTCGCAATGTTGACATTACGAAAGCACTGGCTGTCGGCGATCCTGATTGCGGTGGTTGGCATCGGAGCCGCCGTCTTTGCCTGGCACTCCTTGAGGCCCAAAGGGCTTCCCGGCGGCTTTGCCTCCGGCAACGGCCGCATCGAAGCCGTGGAGATCGACATCGCCGCCAAGACCGCGGGACGGGTCAAGGACATTCTGGTGAGCGAAGGCGATCTCGTCACCGCCGGGCAACCGCTGGCGGAGATGGACACCGCCGTATTGCAGGCCCAGCAGCGAGAGGCACAGGCCCGGTTGCGCCAGGCGGAAAACGCCATCGAGACCACCCACAGCCAGGTGGTCCAGCGACAGAGCGAGAAGGCGGCCGCGCGGGCCGTGGTGATCCAGCGCAAGTCGGAAGTGGATGCGGCGAGAGGGCGTCGGGCGCGTGCAGAGTCGCTGTTCGCCGATAATGCGATTTCCAGGCAGCAGCTCGACGACGATCGCACCGGTTTCCTCGGCACAGAGGCGGGCCTGCTTGCGGCGGAGTCTCAGGTCGCGGCAATGGACGCGGCCATCGCCACGGCCAGGTCGCAGGCGATCGGGGTGCAGTCGGACGTCGAGGCGGCGCGGGCAACCATCCAGCGCATCCAGGCGGACCTCGACGACAGCGTGCTCAAAGCGCCGCGCGATGGGCGCGTGCAGTATCGCGTCGCCCAGCGCGGCGAGGTGCTCGCGCCCGGCGGCAGGGTGCTGAGCCTGCTCGACCTGAGCGATGTGTACATGACCTTTTTCCTGCCCACGGCTGCGGCGGGTCGAGTCGCCATCGGTTCGGAGGCGCGGCTGGTGCTCGATGCTGCGCCGCAGTACGTCATCCCGGCGCAGGTCTCCTTCGTTGCCGACGTCGCCCAGTTCACCCCCAAGACCGTCGAGACTGCCAGCGAGCGGGAGAAGCTGATGTTCCGGGTCAAGGCGCAGATCGCTCCCGAGCTCCTCAAGCAGAACATCACCAAGGTCAAGACCGGGTTACCCGGCATGGCACATGTCCGGCTCGACTCCCGCGCGGCGTGGCCTGCCGAGCTGCACGTGAAGCTTCCGCAATGACCGGCGGCACCCCCGCCGCCCCACCGGCTGCGACCGACGCGATGCCGGTGGCCCGATTGCGCGACGTCAGCCTGCGCTACGGCAAGACGCGCGCGCTGGATGCCGTCACGCTGGAGCTGCCGGCCGACCGCATGGTCGGAATGATCGGCCCGGACGGCGTCGGCAAGTCCAGCCTCCTGGCCATCATCGCCGGCGCCCGTGCGATCAAGAGCGGGCAGGTCGAGGTGCTGGGCGGCGACATGCGCGATGCCCGTCATCGCCGGGCCGTCTGCCCGCGCATCGCCTACATGCCGCAGGGCCTGGGCAAAAACCTGTATCCGACACTCTCGGTGTTCGAGAACCTCGACTTCTTCGGCCGCCTGTTTGGCCACGGCCGCACCGAGCGCACGCGCCGGATCGCCGACCTGCTGGGGAGTACCGGTCTGGCCCCCTTCGCGGACCGACCCGCCGGCAAGCTGTCCGGGGGCATGAAGCAGAAGCTCGGCCTGTGCTGCGCGCTGATCCACGACCCGGACCTGCTGATTCTCGACGAACCCACCACCGGCGTCGATCCCCTCTCGCGCCGTCAGTTCTGGGAGCTGATCGCCCGCATCCGCGCCGCGCAGTCCGGGATGAGCGTGCTGGTGGCAACCGCCTACATGGAGGAGGCCGCGCGCTTCGACTGGCTGGTGGCGATGGACGCCGGCCGCGTGCTCGCCGCCGGCACCCCGCAGGCACTCCTCGCGCGCACCGCCACCACCTCGCTGGAGGCTGCCTTCGTCGCCCTGCTGCCGGAGGGAAAGCGCCGGGGCTACCGGGCAGTGGAGATTCCACCCCGCGCCACAGATGACCAGCAGGTGGCGATCGAGGCGCGGGATCTGACGATGCGTTTCGGTGCGTTCGTCGCCGTCGATCATGTGAGTTTCCAGATCACGCGGGGCGAGATCTTCGGCTTCCTCGGCTCCAACGGCTGCGGCAAGACGACAACCATGAAGATGCTCACCGGCCTGCTGCCGGCCAGTGAGGGGCAGGCGTGGCTGTTCGGCCAGGGCGTGAACCCGCACGATCTCGACACCCGCCGACGGGTCGGGTACATGTCGCAGGCATTCTCGCTCTATTCCGAGTTGACCGTGCGCCAGAATCTCGATCTGCACGCGCGGCTGTTTCAGATGCCCGCTGGGAAGATCCCCGACCGGATCGACGAAATGGTCGCGCGCTTCGACCTCGCCAACGTCGTCGACGCCCTGCCCGACGCATTGCCCCTGGGGCAACGTCAGCGCCTGTCCCTGGCGGTGGCCATGATCCATCAACCGGAGATGCTGATTCTTGACGAGCCGACCTCGGGCGTCGATCCGGTGGCGCGCGATGCCTTCTGGCGAATCATGATCGAGCTGTCGCGCCGCGACCAGGTCACGATCTTCATCTCCACCCACTTCATGAATGAAGCCGAGCGCTGCGACCGGATCTCGCTGATGCATGCCGGCCGGGTGCTGGTCACCGACACGCCGGCCGCGTTACGGGAGCGGCGCCGCGCGCAGACGCTGGAGGACGCCTTCATCGGCTATCTGGAAGAGGCGGTCGCCCTGGGCCGGCCCGAGGACGCGCGGCCCGGACCCCATGAACCGGCGCCGTCCGTCGCCGCGCCGGGGCCCACGATCGATCACCCCCGGCGGGACTCGCAGGGGGTCTTCAATCCCCGACGCATGTTCAGCTACACCCGGCGCGAGGCGCTGGAGCTGCGGCGCGATCCGATCCGCGCCACCCTGGCGCTGCTGGGCACGGTCATCCTGATGTTCATCATGGGGTACGGCCTCAGCATGGACGTGGAGGACCTGTCGTTCGCGGTGCTGGACCGCGATCAGACCACGACCAGCCGCGAATATGCGCTCACCCTCTCCGGCTCCCGCTACTTCATCGAACACGCGCCGATTGCCGATTACGACGACCTCGACCGGCGCATGCGCGCCGGTGAGATCAGCTTGGCGATCGAGATCCCCTCCGGCTTCGCGCGCGATCTGGCCCGCGGCCGTCCGGTGGAGATCGGGGCCTGGGTCGACGGCGCCATGCCGCAGCGCGCCGAGACCGTGCAGGGGTATGCGCGCGGCATGCATGCCCAATGGCTGGCCGGGGCATCCGGCCAACGCCAGGGCGGCCGGCCTCGTCACCATCGAGACGCGCTTCCGCTACAACCCGGACGTCAAGAGCCTGGTGGCCATGGTCCCGGCGGTGATCCCGCTGCTGCTGATGCTGATCCCGGCGATGCTGACGGCCCTCTCGGTGGTGCGTGAAAAGGAGCTCGGGTCGATTGTCAATCTCTATGTCACCCCCGTCACGCGCCTGGAGTTCCTGCTCGGGAAGCAGCTCGCCTATGTTGCGCTGGCGATGCTCAACTTCCTGCTGCTGACGGCGCTCGCGGTCACCCTGTTCGGCGTGCCGATGAAAGGGAGCTTTCCGACCCTGATCACGGCGGCACTGCTGTACGTGGCCTGCGCGACCGCCCTGGGGCTCTTGATCTCCACCTTCATGCGCAGTCAGATCGCCGCCATCTTCGGCACCGCGATCCTGACCATCGTTCCTGCCGTGCAGTTCTCCGGCATGCTCGACCCGGTGTCGTCGCTGGAAGGGGTGGGCGCGCTCATCGGCCGCATCTATCCCACCACCCATTTTCTCCTCATCTCGCAGGGCGTCTTTTCCAAGGCCCTGGCCTTCAGCGACCTGCAGCGCGTCGTTCGTGCCGCTGCTGATTGCCCCACCGGTGCTGGTCGGCCTGTGCGCGGCGTTCTTGAAGAAACAGGAGACCTGAGCCATGCGTGCCGCCAACGTCCTGCGTCTGGGCATCAAGGAGCTGCGCAGCCTGGCCCGGGATCCGATGATGCTGGTGCTGATCGTCTACGCCTTCACCTTTTCGGTCTACGCCGCAGCCACGGCGATGCCGGAAACGCTCAACAAGGCCCCCCTCAGCATCGTCGACGAGGATCGGTCTCCGCTGTCGGCGCGCATCCGAAGCGCCTTCTATCCGCCGCATTTCCTCACACCGGCGATGATCACCCAGGCCGAGATGGATGCGCGGATGGACGCCGGGATCGACACCTTCGCCCTCGATATTCCCCCGGAGTTTCAGCGCGACCTGCTGGCCGGGCGCACGCCCACCATCCAGCTCAATGTCGATGCGACCCGCATGAGCCAGGCGTTCACCGGCAGCGGTTATATCCAGATCATCATCAATGACGAGGTGGCGGCATTCACGCGGCGCGACCGCGCCCCGGCCGCTCCGCCGGTTGATCTCGCCGTGCGCGTTCGCTTCAACCCGACGCTGAACAAATCCTGGTTCGGCGCCGTGATGCAGGTCATCAACGAGGTCACCATGCTGTCGATCGTGCTCACCGGCGCCGCGCTGATCCGGGAGCGCGAGCACGGCACCGTCGAGCATCTGCTGGTGATGCCGGTGACCCCCTTGGAGATCATGACGAGCAAAGTGTGGGCGATGGGGCTGGTGGTGCTCGGCGCCTGCGCCTGTTCGCTGGTCGGTGTCGTGCAGGGACTGCTCGGGGTGCGGATCGAAGGCGCGCTCGCGCTGTTCCTGGCTGGAGCGGCGGTGCATCTGTTCGCCACGACCTCGATGGGGATCTTCATGGGAACGATCGCGCGCTCGATGCCTCAGTTCGGCCTGCTCCTGATGCTGGTGCTGTTGCCGCTGCAGATGCTCTCGGGCGGCTCAACGCCACGGGAGAGCATGCCCGTATTTGTCCAACTGGTGATGCTGGCGGCGCCGACGACCCATTTCGTCATCCTCGCCCAGGGGATTCTCTTCCGCGGCGCCGGTCTCGCGGTGGTGTGGCCGCAATTCATCGCCATCGCCCTGATCGGCGCCGCCTTCTTCGCCATCGCGCTGGCGCGTTTCCGCCGGACCATCGGGTCGATGGCCTGAAAAGATGCTGGGAAAGAGACGGTGAGGAGTCGAGGGCACGTGCGCGGCGACCGCCCACGAACACGCCGAGCCCCGAGGTGACCCCCGGAGCTCGGCGAGTCCTACTATGCTAAACGCCGCTAGGCGCGACGGTGCCGCCGCCATACGACGCCACCCAGGCCCACGAGACCGGACCCGAGAAGCAACAGGGTGGCGGGTTCGGGGACCGGGGCCGCGCCCGGCGTGTCCCTGCCCGGATGGACGGGGATCAGACCGGGGTGGCGCGGCCCGCCCGGCCGCGGGAACTCCGTGCCCGCCCAGGGGGACCCGCGGTGGGCCGGGTCGAGACCCGTCGGCACGACCCCGGGAAAGTCGGCGGGGTTGCACCCCACTCCGCTCCCCCCGCCCGTGGCGCACCGGGCAGTGCTCGAACCGGCTGCACCCGTGCTCCCGGGACCACCGAGGGTGTCCGTAGGCTCGGCAGACCCGAGGGCCGTCGTGTCCATCACGGACCCGGCGCCGAGGTGGAGAAACGCACTCGGGCTGCTGAAGCCATATTTCTCACTCGACAGCAATGCGTGAAACGCCGCCCCGCCAAAGGGGGTGAGCGGCAGTTCGTAGACCGACCCGGCACAACTCGGGCACCGGCCGCCTTCCACGAGGAAGGCTTGTGCGGGCCCCGCCAGGCACCCCATCCCAAGCAGCACCGCTGCGGTGACCCCCAGTGTCATTTTCATGGCGTTACCCCTTTCTGGTACTCCATCGCCGCATCCTCTCCTGTCGATCGGCAGTGCTCACGACCGCTCCGAGGAGCGCGGTCGTGAGCACCGAACCGTTGCCCGTCGCTGCGCCTCCTAGCGATGCCCGAGGGGGAAGCCGAAGAAGAGGCTGATGCCCGGCGACGGCAGCGGGGCGTAGACGACCGGCGGCGGCGCGTACATCACCGGGGGCGGCGCGTAGTACCGATAGGCGGGATACGCGCGCTGGTACCGTGGATGCGCCCGCTGGGCGGGGTGATGCGTCCACTGGTAGCTTTGATGCGCCCGCCAGTCGCGCTCCTGTTGCCGAGTGCGCTGCTTGTAATCGGCGCTGAACGCCGGCGCCAGGGCGCCCCCGACCAGCACCGCCGCGACGGCGAGCGCCAGCCCGAGCGTCCGGACGCGCGGGCGTGTGACCTGTCCTGTCGATGCTCTCATGCTGACCCTCCGTTCTGGGCGCGCATCGTGCGCGCGTGGGCGGGTGCCCTATTTCACGGACGCGGCGTTCGTCGCCATCGCGGGGCTCTTGGGCATCGGCGCCTTCGCCGCCGTGGGGCGGCGCTGGTGCCCGCGGAACATGGTATTCGCCTCGGCCTTCTGCGCGTCCGACATGCTGGCATAGAGCGCCTCGAAGGCGGGGAGGAATTTCGTGAGGCCCTCGGTATGGGCCTTGGTGATCTCGGTATAGGACTTGAGATCCTCCACGGCGTTCATGGTCTTGGCCTGGTCGACCCGGGCCGTGGTGAGCGCATCCATGGTTTTCGCATTGTCCCGCATCACCTGGGTGACATTCGTCCAGAGCGCTTCCTGGGCCGGCGTGATGTTGAGGGTGCTATGCAGCATGGTGATGCGGTCCTCGACGCGGTCGACGCGCGAGGTGGTCGTCGCGGCCCGCGGGGTGTGCATCCCCGGCGCGGGGCGGGCCCCGGCCGTGGGGGCGGCCGCGCGGGCCGGGAGGGCCAGCTCGTTCCGCACGGCGCGCACACCGGCGACCCGGCGGGCCACCTCAGACGCGCGGACGCTCGTCGCGAGGGACGGCGCCTTCCCCGTCAGGGTGACGATGCCCTTTTCGGCGCGCACCGCAATGTCCGTCTTCTTCAGGGCCGCATCCTTCTTGAGCCCCTGCTGCGACCTCTGTGACGATCTGGTCGTCCTGGCGATCCACGGCCTTTCGTTCCGCCTGCGGCACCACCGTCAACTGGTTGACCACCTGCTTCTGTCCCTCGATCGTGAGGGCCACTTCCTCCGCGGCCTTCTGTTCCTCCGCGCTGGCCACCTTTCCGTGCAGCGTGATCACGCCCTTCACGGTCTTCACGCTCACCTCGGTGCTGCTGATCCGTTCGTCGGCCAGCAAGGCCAGCTTGGTCTTGAGGGTAAGCCAGGAGTCCGTGATCTCCCCGGTGGCGGTCGTGCCGGCCGTCTTGCCGTGCTCCTGGACGGCGAATCCGGGGGTCGCGAACAGCCCGAGGCTCAGCGCCACCCCCAACCCCACGAGTAGGACGGCAATGGTCGTTCTGCGTTGCATGGTCTCTCCTCCTGTCAGTCTGGGCCGAGGCCCCCGCGCCTGGACGGCTGCGGGGCGCCTCGGCCGGTTGCGTTCCGTCGTGCTGGTACGTTCAGGGCAGACGCGCCTGTGGTGCGGTGGCCCGGCCTAGTAAAGCCCGGCCCATCGCAGTACCACCCCCAGGATGACGACCGCGCCCACGATGTAGACGATCGAATACATGTTGCCCTTCCTCCCCGATGGCGCGACGCCATCCGCCGAGTGGTGCTCCCCAGGGCCTCCAGCCGGGCCGGGCACCCAAAGCCGGGCGCGTGTCGCTTCCCCACGCCCGCTCCGCCCGTATCCCTTTATCCTGTGCACCTCTCGTTCACCTGGATATGCAACAACAGATCCATCCCACCGGTCGCGGGGCCTGACGCGGTTTTTGCGTTGACGAACCGGAGGGTTAGCGGAGCGGCTGCCGGGAAAGCTCCGCGGCGGCGTGGGCGGAAACCGCCCGAGATCTCGGAGCGGCTCCGAGGGGTCGGAGGTGGCTGGGGCGCAGCGGAGGCACCGGAGGCCTGCTTGAGCGAAAGACCAGAACGGGACCTAGCCGATCGCCCCCGGATCGTCGTCTCGCCGCCCAGCGACACCGGACGGACGACGCACGGCACGGCTCCGCGCCAACCCGCCAATTACCGCCTCCAGGTCGGCCAGTCGACGCGGTTTCGCCAGAATCGCATCCACAACAATGAGCACTCGCCGTCCCACCATCGCTCCGTCCCCCATCTCGTCTCTCCTTCGCGCCTCCGCCACCCGTGGCGTCAGCGGCTGTGACCGAAATCGCCGGGCGCGGGCCGGCCCGCCGTTGTCCTGTGGGCTTGCCTCGGACTGTCGCCGTGGATCCCTTGGGGGGAATGTCCTTGGATCAGGTAGAATTGCCTGCCCGCCTCTTTGTCCGCAAAACCTGATCCAGCGCGCCCGGCCTGGGCCGCGACGCGGCCTGCGCCGTGTCGAAACAAGGGGTTGAAGGAGATGCGGAAAACAACCGGCGAGCGACGCCCCGCCGAAACCCGCACGAGATCTCGGAGCGGGCTCCGATCGGTCGGAGGGGCGGGACCGCTCAGCGGGGACGCGAGAGGCCGAGCTTCTTGAGGCGGGATTCGAGGGTGGTGGGGTTGAGGCCGAGCAGCGCGGCGGCGCCGCCCGGGCCGCGGATGCGCCAGCCGGTCTGCTCCAGGGCGGCCACGATCTGCGCGCGCTCGGTGGCGGCGAGCGTCGGCGCGGCCGCGCGGCCCGCGGGGGCCGTCCCCACCGCCACCCGGAGGGTGGAGCTGTCGGTGAGGATCACGGCGCGCTCGATCACGTTCCGCAGCTCCCGGATGTTGCCCGGCCAGGGGTAGGCCCGGAGCGCGTCCATGGTCTCCTGCGGGATGCGCTCGATCGGCTTCCCGAGCGCCTGGCCGAACTGTTTGGCGAAGGTCCAGACCAGCAGCGGGATATCCTCGCCGCGCTCCCGCAGCGGCGGCACGGCGATCGGGAAGACATTCAGGCGGTAGTAGAGGTCCTCGCGGAAGGTGCCGCGGGCGACCAGGGCGGCCAGGTCGCGGTTGGTCGCGGCGATCACGCGGACATCCACCGTGAGGGTCTTGGTGCTGCCGAGCCGCTCCAGTTGCCCGTCCTCCAGGACCCGCAGCAGCTTGACCTGCAGCTCCAGCGGCAGCTCGGCGATCTCGTCGAGGAAGATGGTCGAGCCGTCCGCCAGCTCGAACCGGCCGGCCTGGCGGGTCAGGGCCCCGGTGTAGGCGCCCTTCTCGCGCCCGAACAGCTCCGCCTCGATCAAGGTCGGGGGGAGCGCCGCGCAGTTGAGCGTCACCATCGTCCGGGCCTGGCGCCGGCTGCGGCGATGGAGGAGGTGGGCGAGCAACTCCTTGCCGGTCCCCGTCTCGCCCAAGAGCAGCACGGAGGCTTCGGTCGGCGCGACGTGGTCCACCTGGGACAACACCCGCTTCAGCGCCGGCGAATTGCCCACGATGTCGCTGGGCTGCGCCTGGGCCGCCTCGCGCAGATACGCGTTCTCGGCTTCGAGCTGCTGTTTCAGGCGCGTGACGTCGGCCAGGGCGCGTTGGAGGGCCCGTTCGGCCTGCTGGCGCGCCAGCGCATTCGCGAAGATGTCCGCCAGGAGCTGGAGGCGCTGCACCAGGACGTCCGGCCACTCGCGCTCGGCCGTCAGGGCCCCGAAGGAGAGCGCGCCGACGACCCGGCCGGTGGCCGTCAGCGGAAAGACCACCCCGGACTTCTGGCCCAGGGTCTGGAACGCGGCCTGGTCGCGGGCGGCCGCGGCGGGCAGCTCCGCCAGCGTGGCAAAACGCACGAGCCCGCCCTGGAGGAGGGTCTGGTGCACCCATGGGAAGTCGCGTTTCGCAAAGAGCCCGGGCTGCGGGGCGAATGCCGGCACGGCCCAGGCGTGCGTGATGGCCAGGTCGTCGTCCGTGTCCGCCCGCTGCAGGAGCGTACTGCGGTCCAGGCCCAGCGTCTCGCAGATCCGCCGCTGGGCCTCCTCGATCAGCCGGTCCACCTGGTCGGCCGGCACGTGGACGAACCGGGCGGAGAGGTCGGCGAGGAGGGCCTCGAATTGGAGGCGCCGGCTGTCCGTGAGGTCGATGAGCACGACGCGGCACTCGGCGCCGGCTGCCTCCGCGGTGGCCTGGAGGCGCACGAACCGCGGGGGGCCCGCGGTCGGCCGCAGAGGCACCTCGCAGCCGGCCTGCGGGTCCGGGTCGGGGCCCGCGGCCTTGAGGACGGCCTCGACGACGGGGTGGGCGTCCGCCGGGAGGAATCGCTGGAAGGGGGTCCCCACCACCGCGGCGCGCGCTTCCCCCAGGAGGGTGGCGCCGGTGAAGTTCAGGCCGCGGATGCCCCCGGCCCGGTCGAGCGTCAGATACGCTACCGGGGCCTCGTCGTAGAGCGCGGTGTACCGGGCCAGCGCCGCCTCGCCGGCCTCGCGCGCCTGGCGGAGTTCCTCGTTCTGCAGCTCCAGCTCCACCTGGTGAACCTGGAGCTCGTGGAGGAGCCGCTGGGTGTCGGCGGCGGTGCGGGGCGCGGGGGGACGCGTCGCCGTGGCGCGCAGGCGTGCTTCCGCGCGGCCGCGCAGCGCGGGGGCCTCGGGCGGCGGGGTCGGGCGCGGAGGCTTGGGAGGGGTCCGTGGAGCGTCTGGCGCCCTTGTGCCAGGAGGGCGGCCCTTTGCACGGGTCATCGCGGCGTCTCTCTCTGGGTACCGGTCCCGTCAGGGTAAACGAAGACCGGAAAGGTGATTTGCGCACCGCAGGGCAGCGTGCGGCCGACCGTCGAAAAAATCAACCGGGACGATGCATACGCGTGGTCGGAACTCATAGGCCGAACGACTCCTCGCTCTCGCGCTAGGCGTGTCCGGATCGCTCGCGCTCGGCTATCTCCTGTCGGAGCTGTCGGACGACGTCGGTGGCCGATTCCAACTCGGAGAGATCGCTCACCACCAAGCAGAGAATCGTCCCCTCCGGTTGTAAGAGCCGGTGCGCATCCACGTAGGCCGGGACGGGCGTGCCGTCCGCGGCCTGAAAGACGACGCGCTCGCGCACTGGGGCGTCGCGGATCTGTTCCAGCAGGGCGTCGATCCTGGGAATGTGTTCCGGAATGACAAACATTTGTAAAGGCTTCCCGAGGATCTGGCCGACCGGGTTCTGGAAGATTTTCGCAAACTGCGGGTTGCACCACAGGATCAGGCCATCGGGGGTCACTGTCAGGGTCGCCTCCTGCATCGTCTCTATGATCAGGCGGTAGACACTTTCGACGCCGCTCAGGGAGAAGATCTGTGTGCCCCGACTTCCGGTCACCACGACGGCATCCACCTCGCCTTCCCGGATGGCCCGGAGCGCCTCCTCGGCTTCCTCGAGCCGGTGGCGCAACTCCTGGTTCTCCGTCTGGAGGGCGGCGAGGCGGTTCGGGGTGCTGCGCTTTTCGGTCATGGCTTGGGCCTCAGATCCAGGCCGACGAGGATCTTGTCCTCGTTGGCCATGTCCCCGATCAGGCGCCGGAGCGGGAGCGGAAGCTTCTTGATCAGGGTAGGCGCGGCGACAATCTGATCGCCTGCGGCCAGCGTCGGTTGTCGGTAGAGATCGACGATCTCCAACGTGTATCGCCCCTTGAGGTGCGTCTCGCAAAGCTCCGTGAGTGACCGGATCGCGCTGGAAGACCGCGGCGTCACGCCGGCGACGTAGAGCTTGAGCAGATAATGGGCCTGCGCCTGCGCCGTGGCCGCGCGGGCCAAGGCGGCCGTGGCATCCTCTTTCTTTCGCATGGAACGCCCCCCCCCCACGTCAGGACCGCGGCCGCAGGTCGAGGCCCACGAGGACCTTCTCCGTATTGGAGAGGTCCCCGATGATCTTGCGCACCGGCTCTGGCAGGTTCCGCACCAAGGTGGGGACGGCCACGATCTGGTGCCCCTTCGCCAGTTGGGGCGACGTCAGAAGGTCGATCACCTCGATGTTGTACTTGCCGGCCAGATGCTCCTCGCAGATCCGCGTGAGATTCGCGAAGGCCTGAATGGCCCGGGCGGTCTGCCCAGCCACGTACAGTCGCAGGTCCCAGGTCGCCGGGGTGCGACGGGCCTTGACGGGAGCAGTCTTGCGCCGCTTGAGGCTGGTCTTGGTCGTCGTCATGATTTTCCTTTCGTCGCCTCAGTCCGCCTTGCGGGCGCGCGCTAAGGTTTCCTGGTCGGTGCGGGTGGCCCCCGCCCGGCGCCGGGCCTGCTGCTGGGCCGTCTGCAGCTCCTCCTTGATGTGACCCACCCGCGTCAGGAGCGCCGCGGCCTGGGCTTTCAGGCTCGTCTGCTCCTGGACCAGCTCCCGCTCGCGGCGTGCGGCCGCCACCTGCTCGGCCAGGCCGTCGGCCTTGTCCCGGGCCTCCTGCGCCAGGCGGGACGAGCCGGTGAACACCGCCCCGGGACCGACATAGACATCCCGGAGCTGGATTCCCGCGTCGGTGAGGAGGAACTCCCGCATCTGGTTACTGTGGGCCATGCCCCGGGACTTCAACACGTAGAGAAGCCGGTTCCGCTCACCGTTCGTTTCCAGCATCCGGACGAGCAGCCAGGAGTCCATCAGGGAGGAGATGCCGACCTCGCTCTGGTCCAGGTCGTGACCGCCCGCGGTGAGGCTGGTGAAGACGCTGGTGATCCCCCGGTTCTTCAGGAAGTCGATGAGCCGCGTCAGCATCGCCTTGACCTCGGGGGAGTCGCCGATGCTCAGCATGTTGGTGATCGGGTCCAGGACCACCGCGCGGGGCTTGAACTCCTCGACCAGCTTGTGGAGGGTGGCGAGATGCATCTCCAGGCCGTAGAGTGAGGGCCGGACGGAGTGGAACCGGAGCCGGCCGGCCTTCCGCCATTTGTCCAGGTCATACCCGATGGAGCGCATATTGCGGATGATCTGGTCCGGGGACTCCTCGAAGGAGCAGTAGAGAGCCGGGCCGCCCTGGCGGCAGACCCGGTCGAGGAAAGCCGTGGCGAGGCTCGTCTTGCCGGTACCCGCGGTGCCGGACACGAGGATACTGCTCCCCCGGTAGTAGCCCTTGCCGCCCAGCATGGCATCCAGGCGGGGGATGCCGGTGGAGACCCGCTCCGTACTGACCGGGTAGGTGAGGCCCAGGGAGCTGATAGGGAGGACTGACAGGCCGTGCTCGTCGATCAGGGCGGGGTACTCGTTGGTCCCGTGTTTGGACCCCCGGTACTTCACGATCCGGAGGCGTCGGGTGGCCACCTGGTTTTGCACCCGATGATCCAAGAGGATGACGCAGTCGCTGACGTACTCCTCCAGCCCGTGGCGGGTCAGGTGTCCGTCTCCCAATTCGCCGGTGATGATCGCGGTGACCTGTTTATCCTTGAGCCAGCGGAACAGCCGGCGCAGCTCCGCCCGCAGGATCGCCTCGTTGGACAGCCCGGCGAACAGGGCCTCGATGGTGTCCAGGACGACGCGCTTGGCCCCGGTGCGGTCGATGGCGGCGCCCAGGCGAATGAAGAGCCCCTCGAGGTCATACTCGCCGGTCTCGTCGATCTCGCTCCGCTCAACGCGCACATGGTCGATCGCGAGCTGCCCGGTCCGGAGCAAGCGAGGGACGTGGAAGCCCAAGGAGGCGACGTTGGCGGACAGCTCCTCGGCCGTCTCCTCGAAGGTCATGAACACGCCGGGCTCGCGGAACTCGGTGATACCCCGGACCAGGAACTCCATGGCGAGCAGCGTCTTGCCAGACCCGGCCGTGCCGCAGACGAGGGTCGGGCGGCCCCTGGGGAGGCCGCCCTCCGTGATCTCGTCCAGCCCGTAAATCCCGGTGGGACACTTCGGCAAGACCGCGTCGCGCTCGGACGGCTTCCGGTGGCTCGCCATGTGCGGTTCTCCTTGGGGCACAGTCAGGCGCGATGACAGCCTGTTCGCGGGACTCGTGGGGCTGATTGAAGAATTATTGCCCGAGGGGCACTTGGTGTCAAGTGCAGAATCGCCGAAACGGGCAGCCATTCCCGCCTGCAGCGGGAGCGTACGTGGTGATGAGCGGACCGGGTACCCATCCGCCAGGATGGGTGCGGTGTCACCGCGTACCGGCAACGCCTGATCCGTTCCGGTAGCGGGCACCGGCCTGTTCAGCGCCCCAGCGCTTGGGCGAGGAGGTCGCGCAGCGCGGCGATCCCGTGGGGTTTGGCGAGGGCCCCCTTGAACCCGTGCCGCACGGGATCCACGATGACCGGATCGTCGGCGTAACCGCTCACCGCAAGCGCCGTAACGGCGGGATCGAGTCGACGCAGTGCCTCGAGAGTCGCCACGCCCCCCATCCCCCCTCGCACCGTCAAGTCGAGGATCACCGCGGCGAAGCCGTCGCCCTGCGCCTGGGCCACTTGATACAGCGCCACGGCCTCCTCGCCGCGCTCGGCCAGCTCGACCGTGTAGCCCAGCCGTTGGAGGAGCGCGCCGAGCGTGGTCCGCACCGACGGCTCATCGTCCATGACCAGGAGCCGGCCGGTCCCGGGCAGGGCGAGGGGCGCCGGGCGGAGCGCGGCGTGCGCGAGCGCCACGGCCGCGGGCAACACGATCTGGACAGTGGTCCCAACCCCCACCGTGGAGTCCACCGTGAGGGTGCCTCCGTGCTGCTCTACGATAGCCCGGCAAACGGTCAGGCCCAGGCCCGTACCCCGCTGGGCCCCGCGTTGCTTGGTCGAGAAGTACGGATCGAAAATCTTGGGCAGGAGGTCCGCCGGGATCCCGGGCCCGTGGTCGGCGATGGTCACGCGCACACCCGCCGTGGGTTCTGCGACGTTCTCCGCCCGGATGGTGACTCGCCCGCCTTTGGGCATCGCCTCGCGTGCGTTCAGGACGAGGTTCCGGACGACCTGGCCGAGCTGCGTCGGATCCCCGTCCACCAGCCAGAGATCCGTCGGCAGTGTGAGGTCGCACTCGACCGGCGCCCCCCGCAGGACGAGCGTGGCGGCGTCCCGGACCACGCCAGCCAGGGCGAGCACCCGCCGGACCGGCAGCCCGCCCTTGGCGAAGGTGAGAAACTGCTGCGTCAGGCCACGGGCCTCCAGCACGGCTTGGATGGCGGCGGCGAGGTACGCCGTGGCGTCGTCCGTGGGCTCCCGGAGCAGCTCGAGGTTCACCAGGATGGCCATCAACAGGTTGTTGAAGTCGTGGGCGATCCCGGCCGCCAAGACCCCCGTGGCTTCCAGCTTGCTCCGGAGCAGCCGCGCCTCCTCCAGTTGCCGGCGGTCCGTGAGGTCGATGAGCACGACGCGGCACTCGTCGCCGGCTGCTTCCGCGGTGGCCTGGAGGCGCACGAACCGCAGGGGGCCCGCGGTCGGCCGCAGAGGCACCTCGCAGACGGCCTGCGGGTCCGGGTCGGGGCCCGCGGCCTTGAGGACGGCCTCGACGACGGGGTGGGCGTCCGCCGGGAGGAATCGCTGGAACGGGGTCCCCACCACCGCGGCGCGCGCTTCCCCCAGGAGGGTGGCGCCGGTGAGGTTCAGGCCGCGGATGCCCCCGGCCCGGTCGAGCGTCAGATACGCTACCGGGGCCTCGTCGTAGAGCGCGGTGTACCGGGCCAGCGCCGCCTCGCCGGCCTCGCGCGCCTGGCGGAGTTCCTCGTTCTGCAGCTCCAGCTCCACCTGGTGAACCTGGAGCTCGTGGAGGAGCCGCTGGGTGTCGGCGGCGGTGCGGGGCGCGGGGGGACGCGTCGCCGTGGCGCGCAGGCGTGCTTCCGCGCGGCGGCGCAGCGCGGGGGCATCGGGCGGCAGCTTCGACTCGTCACGCACGGGGTGCCTCCGGCCGGGCGGCCAACGTCCGCCGAAGCTCCGCCTCCAGCGTCTTGGCGGCCGTGACCTCCCTGAAGGTGATCACGACGCCGTCGATCTTGTCCTCGAGCGTGCGGTAGGGCATCAGGCGCCCCGTGAACCAGCGCCCGTCGCGGGTCGCGATTTCCTTCTCGATGGGCGTCAGGGTCCGCAGGACCTCCTGCGCGTCCGCGGGGAGATCAGGATACAGCAGCGCGGACGCGAGGTCGGTGACCGGGCGCCCCAGGTCGCCGGGAATCAGCTTGATGAGCGTGGTCGCCTGGGCGGTGAAGCGCCGGACGCAGAGCGCGCCGTCCAGGAAGAGGGTGGCGATGTCCGTGCTGTTGAGCAGGTTCTTCATGTCGGCGCTCGCCCGCGACAACTCCTCCACCTTGGCCTGGAGCTCGGCGTTGACGGTCTGGAGCTCCTCGTTCAAGGATTGCATCTCTTCCTTGGAGGTGGTCAGCTCCTCGTTGGTCGACTGGAGCTCCTCGTTGGTCGATTGCAGCTCCTCGTTGGTCGCCTGGAGCTCCTCGTTGGTCGCCTTGAGCTCTTCTTGCGCCGTCTGCATCTCCTCCTGGGTGCCCCGGGCATCTTCGCGGGCCTGTTGCAGCTCCCGGTCGAGCGCGGCGACGTGGGCGCGCGGCGCGCCCCCGCGCGCGGCGCGCCGCGGGGGAGCCGGGGCAGGAACCGCGGCCACGTCCCGGAAGGCGATCAACACCGTCCCGCGCAACGCCTCCGGCTCCGCGAGCGCCTGGACGGTGACGTCCACGACCTGCACCCCCCCCTCGGTCCGCACCGTGAGGTGTCGGAGCGTGACCTCCTCCGACTTGCGGAGAGCCTGCCGGATGGCATCGGGCAGCGCGGCTCGCAGCCCCTCGCGGGCCATGGCCAGCACGTTCCAGTTGACCTTGCCGCTCGCCGGCTCGAGGTACTTGCCCGTTCGCCCGCTGATGTACAGGATGTCCCCCTGGGCGGCGACCAGCACCGCCGCCGGGGCATAGCGCTGGAGGAGTACCTGGTCCGCCAGCGCCTGGAGGCTGACGGGCGCAAGCAACACCCGGGGCGCGGCCGCCGCCGCGGGCCGGACACCCCGCGGCGCGGCGGGAAGCTCGATCAGCTCCGCCCGCCCGGCGGAGGCGTTCCGCTGGTAGAGGCGAGCCTTGGCCGCCAGCGGGGTAAACAAGTCGCTGAAGCCGCCGATGGTCTCCGCGCTGCCCAGGAACAGCAGGCCGCCGGGGTTCAGGCTGTAGTGGAACAAAGGAAGGAGTTTCTTTTGGAGCTCCGGGTCCAGGTAGATGAGCAGGTTCCGGCAGCTCAGGAGATCCAGCTTGGTGAAGGGCGGGTGTCCGAGGACGTTCTGCAGGGCAAAGGTCACCAGGCCCCGGATGGCGGGCGCGACCCGATACCCGCTCTGCTCCTTGCGGAAGAAGCGCTGCAGGCGCTCCGAGGACACGTCGGCGGCGATGTTGTCCGGAAAGACGCCCTGACGGGCCCGGTCGATGGCGTCCCGGTCCAGGTCGGTGCCAAAGATCTGCAGCGGCCATCGCGCCTGAGGTGTCCGCTCGGCCAGCACCTCCGTCACGGCAATGGCCAGAGAGTATGCCTCCTCCCCCGTCGCGCAGCCGGGCACCCAGGCCCGCAGGGGCTGGCCGGGCGGCCGGGCGGCCAGGAGCCCCGGGAGGCCGCGCGTCTGGAGCTGTTCCCAGGCCGCCGGGTCGCGGAAGAAGCTGGTCACCCCGATCAAGAGCTCCTTGAAGAGCAAGTCGATCTCCTGGGGATTCGCCTGCAGGTACCGGACGTAGGCCGCGATCGTGTCAAGCTGGTGGAGGCTCATGCGCCGTTCGATCCGCCGGTACACGGTCGTCTTCTTATACTGCGAAAAATCGTGGCCGGTGTGCGCCCGGAGCAGGATCAGGGCCTTCTCCAAACCGCTCTCGGTCTTGTCGCCCAGCGGGAGCTCGGTCGAGGGCCCGTGGGGGGCGTGCTGGAGGCAGGCGAGGAGCTTCTGGGGCAACGCGGCGGCCGGGGCCGCGACGTCCGCCAGTCCCGCGGCGAGCACGCTCTGGGGCATGCTGGCGAACTTGGCCGAGGCCGGCTCCTGCACCAGGACGAGCCCCCCCTGCTCCTTGATGGCCCGGACGCCCAGCGTGCCGTCCGTCCCCATGCCCGACAGGACGACGGCGACGCTGCGCTCGTGCCAGTCCGCCGCCAGCGCTCGGAAAAAGGTGTCGATCGGGAGACGGAGGCCGCGCGGGGCGGCCGGCGTGAGGAGGTGCAGCACGCCGCGGAGGATCGACAGGTCCGTGTTGGGCGGGATCACGTACACGCAGTCCGGCTGGACCCGGGTCCGATCCTTGATCTGATGGACCGGCATGCCGGTCGCGCGTTGGAGCAGTTCGGGCAAGAGGCCCTTGTGGGTCGGGTCGAGATGCTGGACGACCACAAAGGCCAGGCCGCTGCCGGCCGGCACGTGCCGGAAAAACTCCTCGAGGGCTTCCAGGCCCCCGGCGGAGGCCCCGATGCCGACAATGGGGAAGCGGCCGTCCCCAGAGCGGGGGACGGGTGTGGGCCGGGGCGGGGCGGCTCGCCGGCCGGCGCGGACCGCGGCCGGCTTCGGGGTCGGGCGGGGTGTGCGTTTGCGCATTGCGTCCCTCCTCACGCACCAGGGATCGTCTCCGGAGCGCTCACGTGTCTCCCCCGCCCATCCCTTCAACGGTGGTGACCAGTGGGAGACCGTATCCTTCGTGGTCGGAGATTCGGCACCACGCACAATCCCACTATGCGTCGGCAGCCGGGTTGGCGTCAAGGGCCAAAATGTCGTGAGAGAGTTCGTGTCGAGCACGTCCGCACATGGAATGATGATCGTGGACCACGTTGCCCGCCTGCGCGCTCGCGGCCTTCAGGTCCGCCACGCGACGGATGTTGGGCAAGCCGACTCCGCGCGCGATTTCCCTCGCGACCGCTAGCGCGTCACCCGTGCGCATCTTCACCGGGACGCCGACGTCATGGTTCAATTCCTCGTGGTCGGTGCCATCGTTGTTTCCGCCGGCGCTGGACGCCCTTCGGCCTGAGCGGCGCACAGGCAGGCGCCGAAGATGAAAATGCACCCGGAAAGGTAGATCCACAGCAGCAACGCCATGATCCCGCCGAACGCCCCGTAGACCGCGTTGAACGTGGCGAAGTGCTTGAGGTAGATCACGAATAGACTTTCAGCCGCCTGCAAGAGAGCCGTGGCGCACAGGGCGGCGGCCCAGACCTCGGCAAACCGCGTGGGCCGGCGCGGAGCCAGCCTGTAAAACAGGCTCAGGCTGAGGAACACCACCAACAAGGGGATGACAAAGCTCCCCAGGGCATAGACCCAGGAACGAAAATCATTCACCGGAAAGACCCAATCCTTCGCCATTTTCGCCAGCACCGGCGCCGCCATGCCCAGGAGGACCGCACCCGCCGTGACGCCGAGCAGCACCAGGCTCTTCAGCGGCAGCCGCCACCAGTTGTACACCTCGGTGCCCCAGGCTCGGTTGGTCGCGCAGATCAGGGTGGTGAAACATTGGAGGGCGGCCCAGACCAGGATGAGAAGCGCGACCACGCCCGCCTGCTCGCGCGCCTGGATCACACCGGCAATGGTGTCAAAAATATGACGTTGCATCTCGCCGCTGATCGGGACGTAGCTTTCCATGTAGGCAATGACCTCTGTCCCGGCCCGGTCCCGGTCAACAAAGGACGAGGCAATTGTGACGAGCAGGATCATCAAAGGAAACAGCGAGAAGAACGCATTGAAGGCGAACGCTCCCGCCCACTGTGCCCCGTCAATCCGCAAAAACGTTTTGACGGCGCCGCACGATATCGCCCAGGCCCGGCGAGTCCCTTGGCCAAGTCTGCTTGGCCTGCTCAAGGGCGCCCCGGGCCGCCGGCGCCTCGTGCTGGCGACCATCATCGAGCCCTGCTTGAGCGATGGTCCATTCATGCTGGTTCTCCGTCAACGCGCGGCAGCCTGGTCGTGGTATCGAGGTAACGTCGCGAGCGCCGTTGTATGTGTTCTCATGTTTTCACCCCCGCGATCAGTGCTTCGTTCTGCTGCCGAGCGTACCGCACCACCTTCACCATCTCCAGAAGCAACAGCGGGATGGCGCCCACGGCGAGAAGCAGGAGGCAATCGGTGAACGGCATGTATGACGTCCTGAGGAAGCGGCCCAGCGTCGCGTTGTGTTGGCTCCACACCTGGAGGCCGAACGAAAGGGCAACCACGACGACGAGGTTGACGTTCGTGAAAAGGGAGATGCGCCAGATCGGCTTGGTGTCACTGCGGGCGCCGAAGGACCGCAAGAGTTCGGCAAAGACCAGTACGGCGAAGGCGGAAGTGCGGGCCGTTTCCGTGGTTCCCGTCTTCAAGACATAGAAGTACACCGCGAACGCGACGCCCGCCGTGAGGAAGCCGGTGAGGAACATCGTTCGGAGGAAGCTGCGGTTCGTAATGCGCTCAGAGCGGCGGCGCGGGTGGCGCTTCATCACGTCGGGCTCGATGGGATCGGTGGCCAGACAGAGCGCGGGCAGGCCGTCGGTGACGAGATTGATCCAGAGCAGGTGAATCGGCAGGAGCGGTGTCGGAAGACCCACGACCACGCAGACGGTCATCAGCAGCAGTTCACCGGTGTTGCCCGCCAGCAGGTATTGGAGCGTCTTGCGGATGTTGTCGTAGATGCCGCGGCCCTCTTCGACGGCAGCGACGATGGTGGCGAAGTTGTCATCGGTGATGATCATGTCCGCCGCTTGCTTGGTGACTTCCGTGCCCGATTTCCCCATGGCGATGCCGATGTCGGCGCCTTTGATGGCCGGGGCGTCGTTGACGCCGTCGCCGGTCATGGCGACGACCGCATCATTCGCTTTCCAGGCGCGGATGATGCGCAGTTTGTGCTCCGCGGTGACGCGGGCGTACACGGCGATCGTGGGCGTGCGCTTGCGGAGTTCGTCGTCGGACATCTTGTCCAACTCGACACCCGCGATCGCCAGGTCGTCGTCTGAAGCGATGCCGATTTCCCGCGCAATGGCCGTCGCGGTGTGCGGATGGTCGCCGGTAATCATCACCACGCGAATGCCGGCGGCGCGGCATGTCGCGACGGCCTCCTTGGCCTCCGGACGCGGCGGATCATACATCCCCGACAGACCGACGAACACGAGATCGTGCTCCACGGCGTCCGCAGTGAGGTCGGCGGGCGACGCGTTGTCCAGGTCGCGCCAGGCCGAGCCGAGCACGCGCAGGGCCTGCTGCGCCATCGCCGTGTTCTGCGCCAGGATGTCGCTGGCGATCCTCGTCCGTCAGGGGACGGACCCCGGTCGCCGGTGTAGAGGCTGCGTGCAGCGCTCCAGCAGCACGTCGGGCGCACCGTTGATGAAGGCGCGCAGCTTCCCGTCCGGCATCTGGCGAATCACCGTGCTGCGTTTCCGGTCGGAGTCGAAAGGGATCTCGTGCTGCTTCGGCAGTTCCTGCTCGATGCGCGTCCGGTCACCGCCGGCTTTGGCGCCGGCCGCCAGTAATGCGCCTTCGGTGGGATCGCCGACGGTCTTCCACGTCCCGTCTTCCTGGACGAGATGGGCGTTGTTGCAGCCGAGGAGGACGGTCGCGAGTTCGAGCAACGGCGCGCGTGCGGCGCCTCCGCCTTCTTGCCCTCGAAGCGGACTTCGCCGTCCGGCCCGTAGCCTTCGCCGGTGACCTCGTAGCGTTGGCCCGCGACGTAGAGCGCGCGCACGGTCATCTCGCCGACGGTCAAGGTGCCGGTCTTGTCCGTGCAGATGACGCTGGTCGAGCCGAGCGTCTCGACCGCGGCCAGTTTGCGCACGAGCGCGCGGCGACGGGCCATGCGCAGCACGCCGAGCGAAAGCGCCACCGTGACCACGGCCGGCAGCCCTTCCGGCACGGCGGCCACGGCGAGACTGACCGAGGTCATGAACAACTCGAAGAGTTTCGTCCCGCGCAGCAGCCCCAGTCCGAACAGCAGCGCGACGATGCCCAACGCCGCCCAGACGAGCACTCGCCCGAAGGACTCGAGTTTCTTCTCCAGCGGGGTGCGCTCCTCGGCGCCCGCCTCTTCAATCAGTCCGGCGATGCGGCCCAACTCGGTCTTCATCGCCGTGGCCACGACGACGGCCTGTGCCGTGCCCGCCGCGACGCTGGTGCCCATGAACACCATGTTCTCGCGGTCGCCGAGCGCGATGTCGTCCTGTTCCAAGGTCGCGGCCTGCTTCGTCACCGCCTCCGACTCTCCGGTGAGCGCGGACTCGATGCACCTGAGCGAGGCCGCCTCCAGGAGCCGGGCATCGGCCGCGACCAGGTCGCCGGCTTCCAGCGCGAGGATGTCGCCGGCGACGATTCCCGAGGCAGGGATCGAAGTGACCTGCCCGTCGCGCCGCACCTTGGCCTGGGGCGCGGTCATCTTCTTGAGCGCCGCGATGGACTTCTCCGCGTTGAACTCCTGGTAGAAGCCGATGACGGCGTTGAGGACGACGATGGCGAGGATGGCGATGGCGTCCACCCCTTCGCCGAGCAGGCCGGAGATGATACCGGCGGCGATGAGAATCCAGATGATCAGGCTCTTGAACTGGCCGAGGAAAATCTGGAGCGGGCTGATGGGCTTGCCTTCCTTCAGTTCGTTCGGGCCGTTGGTCGCGAGCCGTTGCGCGGCTTCGTGAGAAGAGAGTCCTTCCGCAGTGGAAGCCAGCTGTGCCAACACCTCCTCAGCCGACTGGCTGTGCCACGCTTTGCCTTGTGATTGTTCGGCGATGGCGGGTGCCGGGGTCATACGGTGGCTCCTTCAATCGCCAGCCGCGCCCTTGGCGGGGGCTTTCTTTGGAGCACTGTTCTCTCTACGCGCCACACCGCAAGCCCAATCATTGGATTGACAAGGCGATTGACCCTTCCCCCCGGGCAGTGCCCTTTGAAGCAACCGCCCGCTAATGTCCGCCGCCGCACCCGGCATCGGACGTCGCGGGATCGGCAGCGACGCGCGCCACACCGAATCGGTCCGCCAACTGATTGGCAAGGGCAAGGTATTTCGCGTGGGTGCCCTTGCCGATCTCCTCGACCTCGACCTTCTCGAACGCCGCGAGAAGCTGGTGCTGATCGGTCGCGGTCAGCCGATGATTGGCCGCAGGAAACAGACAGCTGTCCTCTTTGTGGATATGCTCCCTCAGCAGCTTGACGTAGCTCGTGCCGTGCTGACCAAACCACATCAGCGCCGCGGGCTCGCCCAGCGCAGCGGCCTCGACCGCTGCCGCCATGCCCTGGATGTACAGGCGGCCCAACTCGTGCTCCCGCTGCATGACGGCCACGGGGCTGCACCCGCCCGAGAAGCCGTTGGCTTCCATGACGGGAAACAAGTGGGCCTCCTCCTTGGTATGGTGGCAACCATCGGCGAAGGCGCGGCAGAAGTCGATCACCTCCAGGGCGGACTGCTTTTCCAGGTGCTTCTCCGCCTCAGCCTGCTGGACGACCTTCTCCAGGCAATTCAACACCTGTTCGATCAGCCGGTGTTCGGTCATCAGGATGTCCGTGGGTTGCATGGAACGTCTCCTGGCAACGCGGGTGTGAGGATGCGCGCGGTGGCCGTGTCGCCCACAGCGTGGGCCGGGGCGCCGGGAGCACCACGCCAGCCCGTCGCCCCCTTACGCACGATCTCCGGCTCCGCCGCGACACCCCCTGGGCGCACCGCATCGAGGAACACCGTCGGAGAGGAGGCCGTTACGCAGACCGCGTGGTCGGCTTGTCCCGGAGCCACGAGCCCGGAATCACGCCACGCCCCTCGCACATCCCGCACGGCGCATCCCAGGACCACTGGCGCGGCAGTGTCATCGTCCCGGCTCCACTCGAACCGCCCTCGGCCCCCACACCCCGGACAGGGGACCGTCGGCGCACTCCCCGCCGTCGCGTGGGTGCGGACGCGCCGCGTCAGAACGCTGCCGACCATTCACACTCCTGCGTGAGGCAGCGCGACGCGCCTGCCGCCGAGGGACAGACCGGGCGCCCTCCGGCCGAACCCCACCGTCGAAGGAAGGCCCTGAAATGACATCGCCCTGCCCCGCGCTGATGCTCTCGGAAAAGGGCGCTGTTGTGCCAAAAGCGGCCCACCAGCGACGCCAGCACGAGGCCGAAGGCGAGGCACCCGGCGCCTCGTACCCGTGGAGTGCTTGCCTCGTCCGGGCGTCGTCCTCCCTCCGGCTCTCCCCGAGGGCGTACCGCTGCTTCAAGCTGCAAGCGGGGATTCAAGCGCCGCGCGCCCCGTTTCAGGCTGGCGCTACAACGGGCGCCGGCGAGCGAACAGAACCACTCCCACAAGGATCAACTCCCCAACCAGGAGCATGAACAGCCAGCCCAGCGGTCCCAGTCCCATGCCATAGTCGTATCCCCAGTTCCCCATCCACCCCGGTCCGGTGCGGCCCGCTTGCCCCATCATCCCCGACCCCGTGGCCGCCACGCTTTGGGAAGTCTGCCCGATCATCAGGCCCTGGCCTGCGGGCCCCGTCCCCTGCTGGGCCCAGCCATTGTGCGGCGCCCACGTCCATCCGCCAATGAGGAGCGCGGCTGCCGCCAGGATCGCCATCGTGGCTCTTGTGTTCATGACCCTGTCCCCTTTCTCCCTTCACTTGGCCCCCAGGATGCGGCGCCTTGAACAACGAGATCAGTACCCTACCGTCCGCTGGGCTGCTCCCCCGGCGCGCCTTCGGGCGCTTTGCGCTGAGGCTCCTGATCCGGGGACCCCTTACGCTCCACAGACCGTGGCGGGCTCTTTTCCGCCCGATTCGGCGCAAGGCGATTGGCGGGTTCGCCCGGCAGTGGACGTGGCGGCGGGGTCGCCGCCTCGGGACGCCGGGGCGCCGGCTGCGCTGCTATCGCGCCCGGCGCCGTTGGCTTGGGCGCCGGCGGTGCCGGGCTGGTTGCTTGTGGCTCGCGTCCCGCTTGGGGTGGTGCCGGACGGGCTATTGGCGGCACGCTCTCCGCACCCTTCCCCTTCTCGGGCCGCTGCGGGGCGGCTTGCTTCTCAGGCGATGCCGGCGGCTGCGGCTGCGCGGCCGGGCGCGCAGGAGCGGCGGGCGGTGGACTCGCGACCCGTGGCGCCTCCGGACGTTTGCTCGACGGCGGAGGTGCTGTCACGCCCGCGTCCGGTGGCTTGGGCGCCGGCGGTGCCGGGCTGGTTGCTTGTGGCTCGCGTCCCGCTTGGGGTGGTGCCTGACGGGTTATGGGCGGCACGCTCTCCGCACCCTTCCCCTTCTCCGGCCGCTGCGGGCCGGCTTGCTTCTCGGTGGTGCCGGCGGCTGCACGGAAGTGGCCGGGGGCGCAGGGGCTCCGGGCGGCGGTGGCGGTGGTGCCTGCCGGGTGACGGGCGGCACGCTCTCCGCACTCTTCCCCTTCTCCGGCCGCTGCGGGCCGGCTTGCTTCTCAGGCGCTGCCGGCGGCTGCACGGTCGTGGCCGGGGGCGCAGGGGTTGTCGGCGAGGGGCGGGCTACCTGAGGCTCGCGGCCCGGTTGCGGGGCGTCTGGCGAGTCACGGCCGGCGCACCCTCCGACCCTTTCTCGGGTCGCCGTGGGCCTCGACTCCCCGGAGGCGAAGGAGGCCGAGTGATATCGGCCGTGGGGCGCTCGACCTTACTCTGCCCGAGGGGAGGACGGGGCAGGACCGAAGCAGGTTCGGGCTGCTGAGGCGCCGTGACGATACGCGGCGCCGGCGCGGGGACCCCCGCCGGCCCCACGGTCCGCTCTGCGCCGGACGCCGACTCTTCCCGTCGGTGCGGCGGGCGCGTGGCGACCACCGACCGCTTCACACTCTCCTCGGGAGGCCGGATGCCGCGGGTCGCCGTGGGCACGAAGCTCGCGGGCGTCACGGCGACCTGGGGCGCGGTGTGAATCAGTTGGAGGCTCTTCGCATCCACCCGGGCGACGCGCGCCGATGTGATGGGACCGCGGCCGAAGCGATTCTCGTTGACCACCACCACGGCGTTCTGCACGTTGCTGTTGCGATAGACATTGATGTTCTGCACGTTCACCACGGTCGTGTTGGTGATGACCGTGTTGTTGACGACGCGTGGGCCGCCCCAGCCGTTCCACGACGGCCGGTGTCTGAACCCCTCCCGCCCCCACCAGGGCACGAGCGGCTCGCCCCACCCGAGTGCCACCCAGCCCACGACGGGGCCGCCGATGCTGATACCGACACTCACCCCGGGCCCGCCGAAGAAGGCGACGAGAGCGGGCGCATACACCGGCCTCGCCACCACCGGCCCCGGCGCCCAGGCCCAGTAATTGTTCACGGAGACCCAGCGGCCGTAGTGATATGGCGCCCAGCCCCACGGGGCGGTGTCTACCCAGGTCCAGCCGTAGGACGGATCGTTCGTCCACGAACCCGTGGTGTACGGCGCCCAGCCGGGCTGCACCGAGGTCGGGACCCAGACGGAACCGTATTCGGGCACGACTCGCCAGCTTCCATAGCGGTCGAGATCGCTCACCCCGTACGTGCCGGGGGAGACGTGGCGGGCGCTCACCGCGTCCAGGAGCGCATGCGTGCGCGCGTAGTTCCACTTGTCCCATTCATCGAACTTCGGCGCGGCGTAGGAGGCGACCTGCGGGCTCGCCGTGCCCTCGATCACCACCTCTTCGCTCGGCGCGATGACGAACGCCTCCCCGCTGGCCGGGATGGCGGTGGCCCGGCCGGTCCGGCGGGTGATGAACGAGGTGTGCTCGCCGGCGACCTCCACCCGATAGTAGCCCGGTTGCTCGATGGTGAAGGCCGCGTTCGGCGTGTCCACCTCCACCATCTGCCCGCGCTCGAGCCCGCGCAGGTCAAAGGCGGCGGAACCCGCCGTCACTTTGAACTGGATATAATCCGGCTCCTGGTTCTCCAGGCCGATCTGGGTGTTTGCCCGCCCGCGCACGAAGGCACGGACGCCAACCTGGAGCTCCAGATTGCCCGGGGACCCGGTGGAGAGCTGGTCCCCCGGCGCGAGGGGCGTGTTGACTTGGGCCTGCGCCCAATCCTGGGCGCCGGGGCGCCAGAACGACACCTGCCCATCGACGAAGCTCAAGCGTGGCGGCGTTTGGTCGAGCGCGGCCTGCTCCGGGGTCGGTGCGTCGGCCGCCTGCGCGGTGGGCGCCACAGGTGTCAGCACGGCGAGCGTCAGCAGAAGCCCGATGATCCCCCTGGTATGCATTGTCCGATCCTCCTCTACCTCTACCGTTTCGACGGCGTCGCTACGCAATGGGTCTGGACACTCGCCGTTTCGGTGAATCCCACATCAACGTTTCCTGGAAGATGTCCTCGGCGCGCCGCAGGGCGTCCCCACCGCGGTCGAGCACCTTCGGTGTACCCTCCTCCACCGCCTGGAGCCCCTCCGCCGCCTGCGTTCGCACCCCGCGCGTCTTGTCCCGCGCAAAGTCCTCGATCTCTCGGCGCCAGTACCAGACGATGGCGGCCCCCGTGATCGCTCCCAGGATAAACCCGTCACTGGTTCGCATCGCGTTTCCCTTCTGTGCTGCGCGCCTGGCGGCCGGGCCCCGCAGGCACTCGGTCAGAGCGGCGTCTCGCGCGAGGCGCCGTCCGCCGTCTGAAAGCCCCACAACACTGGAGAATGATGTGTCACGCCGGCGCTTCGCCCTCGCCGCTTCCCTGGTGAATCTGCAAATCCAGATCCATTCCTCTCGGCGAGCAGGACGACGCGATCTCCATCCATGGAATCGGGTGGTTGAGGGGATGTTTCGCTGGACTCCCCCCGCAGGTACCGGAAGGAAACGTCCAAGATCTCGGAGCGACTCCGACATCTCGGAGGGTGAGGTGCCATTCCGCTGCGCCCCGCGCGGCGCACACGCAGGTAAGCCCGGATTATTCACGAATCCTTCGTGAATAATCCGGGCTAGAGGGTTTCGTCGAAGAATTCCGCGATAGCCGTTGCGGTGAAATGTCGGCTGAGGAAGGTCATCGACAACAGGAAGGCGACCTTGTGGTCGTAATCGATCCGGATGAGCCGGGGTCTCCCGAGGGCTTCCCAGTGGAGGAGCCGCGCGTGTACGGGCACGTAACTGTCTTGCGCCGCCTCGATGAGCAGCACCCTGGTCGGGTCAATGGATTTCGAGAAGTGAATCGGGTCGATGGACCGAAGGATCGGCTCCACCTTCTGCGCGAGCTCGTCGGGAGTGAGCTGCAAGTTCGCGCGGGCGCGATCGATCGACTCTTTCCAGTGCGGCACGCGGCCGTAGGCAAAGATCTCGTGCAGCTTCGTTGAGGGAAGCACGAAGGCTCCGGCGGCGATCCGCGCATCGACCCCCATCGCGACGTTGGCGACGGAGGCCCCGATCGAGAAGCCGACAACCCCGATGCGCGCCGCGTCGATCTCGTCCACCGTTTCCGCCCAGTCGATCAACCGCCGGATGGTAATCACGGCATTACGGAATCGTGTCACGCACCGCTGCACCCCCTGAAGGAGCTCTGCTTCCGTGGTCATGATCGGGGCTCGTTCGACATCTCCGTCAAAAATCTCGTTTGCATCCAGGATCAAGAGGACATTCGTGTCTTGCTTCTGCCATTCGATCAAGTGCCTCGCCGTCATTGTGGATGCGAAACTGACACTCCCGTAGATCGGGACCACGATGACCAGCTTCTTCTTGCCTGGCGTCTTCAACTTCAGGTACTGCACGCTGGCGGGAAGCGGACCCTGTCCATTGCCTTCCACCGAGGGCAACGTGAGGACATAGGTCTCGTACCGTCCGTCGGCAGAGATGCTCTGACGTTCCAGAGTCACCGGGGAAGCCGTTTTCCGGTACTCGTAGCCAGTTGGGACGGGCAGGTCGGGCCGGTGGGCAGCCAGGTGGGTTGTCGGATAATTCGGGGCAAACCGCATGCACGCAGTCGCCACAAGTGTTACAACGGTTACAACCGCGAGCGCCACGAAAGGCGGGAACGTGCGCGATCGGCCCATCCGGCACCCTGACTGTGCGGGATGTGCGCGTGGTGTCGTGAGACGCGTCTTCTCCACAGTCACGCGAAGGCGTCCATTCCAGAGAGACCGATCACGCCGAGCGCCCTCGTTCGGAGATTTGCATCCGTTTTCGACCGAACCGCCCAGGGTTTCGCCGGCCATCGCGGTCGGACGGGAGTCTCGCTCATCGGCACGTCTCCCGGATGTTTCTTGCGATGCCTTCGTCCCCGACCCACAACATGCAGAATTCCCCCTCGTCCCCTTGGCGGCACGCGCCCTTGCCCTACCACGCCAGCTCGTTCCGCACGGCGCGCACACCAGACACCCAGCGGACCACTTCGGAGGCGCGAACGCTCGTCTCAAGCGACGGGGCCTTCCCCGTGAGTGTGACGACCCCCTTCTCCGCGCGGACCTCGATGGTGGCCTTCCGCAGGGACGCCTCCTTCGTGATCGCCTGCCTGACGTCCGTCACGAGTTGGTCGTCCCGGCGCTCGACCGCCGTGCGAACCGCCTGCGGCACCACCGTCAAGTGGTTGACCACCGCCTGCTGCCCCTCAATCGTGCGGGCGACGGCCTCCGCGGCCTGCCGCTCGGCCTCACTGGCCACCTGCCCGCGGAGCGTGATCACGCCCTTCGCCGTCGTCACGCTTACATTGTTGCTGCTGACCCGTTCGTCGCCCAGCAACGCCAGCCTGGTCTTGAGGGTGAGCCGGGAGTCCGTGCCCTCACCGGTGGCCGTCGTGCCGTCGGCCTTCATCGGACGCTCGGTGGATACCACTGGGTCTCTGGCCGGCCCTTGGGCGGCGAACCCGGGGGCTGCGAACAGCCCCAGACTCAGCATCAACGCCGCAATCACGATTCCCAGCGTCATGGGTGGCTCCCTTTAACCCGTACACCAACTTGCTTGTTAAAGACAAGCGCAAAACCAACCCAGCGATCAGGCGGCCGGAGAAGGGCCGCGCGACCGACATCCGGGCCCCGACCCCCGTGGCGCCTGGCGGATCCGGCCCGCGCCCTAATAGACGCCCAGCATCTTCAGCGCAACACCAATGATGACGACTGCGCCGACGACGTACACGATCGAACTCATGCGATCCCCCTCCTCTCAGGCTGACTCACAGCCCATTGCGTGTGGATGGTGCCGTGGACCGATCGGCCCCCGGTCCTCATTCGAGTATGCAAAGCCAGATCCAGCCAGCGCGCCGGGAGCTTGCCGAGCGCACCGGGCCTTGGAAACAAGGAGTTGGCGGCGCGGCGGGTCGGCCTCTTGGCGACGGGTCTGCCGCGATCCGCCCGAGATCTCGGAGCGCCTCCGACCTGTCGGATGGGGAAGGCACCAGGTCGGCCGACGGCGGGCACCCGAGTTTCCATGAGTCGGGACACGCAGGTGGGGCCGCATGTCGGAGGCGGGGCACCGGCCGGGCCCGCGTGCAGACGCGCCCTCGATTCGACGGACCCGTCCCCGGTGGGCAAAGCGCTCACCGGCCAGTGCAAGGCACGGGTCCCCTGCCGCGGGCCCCGCGCCATCCGAAATCGTGGAGGCGATCCGAGATTTCGGACGGTGCGCGCCGAGCTAGGCGTGGTGAGCGCGCCGCCGCCCTCGGGCTAACCTGTCGGCTTCACAGGGCGGAGACCACATCGAGGCGCTTGACGAGTGATGTGGACCTGTCCTTGCAGCGTTCCCAGGACAGCGGGGATACCCGGCAGCCACCAGGGGCCGCCGGGGTCCCTGCGGAAAGGGGACGGCGGATGCTGTGGCTCATTCCGCTGCTCGCGCTGGCGTGCGGCGCCGGCGGGGGCTATTACGGGTATACCCGCTGGGGGGCCGGCGGGGGTCTGGGGGTCGCCGGAACGGTCCTGCTCGTGGTGGTCATCGGTTTCCTCTTCGGCGGGTAACGTGTCGGTGAGGAGCATCGAACCCCGCGGGAAAGTTCTGCGCGCAATGGGTCGGGCAGGAACTGGCGCGTTGCCGCGACGGGGGTGGGCGTTGGTGCTACTCGAGGTGGCGCCGCTAGCGCGCTTCCCCTTGCGTTTCGAGCCGGTAGTTCGCGTTCACTGGGATTCCGCACGAATTCGCCCTGGAACGTGCGGTCCGCGTGGGTGCCGCGTGTGGGGAGCGACGCGTAGGCGCGATTCCTCGCGGAAGGAGACCGGGCATAACAGAGGAGGATAACGATCGGTGGAAGTCTCGCGTACCGTGGCGGGGCCTGCACCATGCGGGCACGCTTCACGACTCTTATAGCACGAACGAAGAAAAGGAGAAGACGATGAAAAAGCGTGCGGTGCATCGACCCTGATTGGCCTTCTACTGGCGGCCGCGCCCGCGGTCGCCCAGATGGGGACTCCAGCAGGCACGGCCGGCACGATGCCCGAGACGGGGACGCGCCAGATGGAGATGTCGGCCACGGGTAAGATCACGGCTGTCGATCTCGACCAACGGACCTTGACTCTCGATACCGGGATGCAGTTCACGCTCGCCCCCTCCTTGGAGTACACGAGCGCCCCGGCGATCGGCCAAGAGGTCCAAGTGACATATAGCGAACAGGGCGGGCAGAAGGTCGCCCGCATCATCGACGTGGGGGGTGCGAATTCCCCCAGCAGTCCCAAGTAAGCGGTTGTCAAAGAATAACTTGACCGGAGAAATTCGGGAGCGGCATAAGGAGCCGTAACGAAATTGCACAAAATGGACACGTTATTTCGTAACGGCTCCTAACCTCACGACGCCTCCCGCCGTCGGGACGTCCCGTCGGCGGGAGGCCCGCAGAGACACAGGGGGTTGCGCGAGGATACGGACGGGCGCCCTGTGCCGACACTCCGCCGGGGCCTCAAGCCGCCCTCGGGAACCAATGTGGAACGAGCGTTGGCGAGTGGGATGGATCATCGGGCGGCTGAGCAGTGGACGCGCGATCCCGCAGTGGGGCGCGTCTCTCACGAGCGCCGGGCTCTGTTCGGCGCTCGTGGTGTTTAGGACGGATGGCTCCGACGCTGCCTTGAAGCTCTACCGTGCGGGGCCAATCAATAGGGTTGTGTCCGGGATCTCGTGGAGAATCACCCGGACGGTAAAGCCGCACCGCGGACAGCGCCGGTCCTGGTACACCCCGCGCGCGTCCCGCTGCGGCGCATCGAGCCATTCCATTTCGGCGAAGCAACATGCGCTTGCCCGCGGCGGCGAGCCGATCCCGGTGGGGGCACCGATTCGGCGGCGGCTGCTCGTCGGTGTATGTCACGATGGTCGGCATCGTGTCCGTCTTCCCTCCCAACAGGACACCGGGAAATGGACCGCGGCCCCGCCTCCACCCACGCGTGTCATCAACGCGGCCTGACGGAACAGGGGACGCGATCTCGCACGGTCTGGACAGGGTCAGGATCGGCGCACGTGCGACCGATTCGCTTGAACTCGGCTTCGATCTCCACGAAGGCATCGACAATGTCTGGATCGAAGCGTGACCCGCGACCGGCCACGATCGTGGTGACCGCCTCCTCGTGCGTCCTGGGGGGCTTGTACGCCCGGCGGCTGATCAAGGCATCATAGACATCGACCACCGCCATAATCCGGCCGACGAGCGGAATGGCCTCTCCCCGCAGTCCTGCGGGATAGCCGGTGCCGTCCCACCGCTCATGATGGGAGTGGGCCACCTGATCGGCGATGCGGAGGAAGGAGTTGGACCCCAGGCGCGCCTCGGCCTCGCGAAAGATCTGATGGGCAATCACCGTGTGCTGCTTCATCGCCTCGAACTCCTCCGCCGTCAGGGGCCCCGGCTTGAGGAGGATGGCGTCCCGGATCCCAATTTTCCCGACGTCGTGGAGGGGCGCCATCTTGTGCAGGGCCTCGAGGGTCGCCTCGTCGAGCTGGGCGCGGAACTTGGGGTGCCGGCAGAGATGCCGGGCCAGGGCGCTGGCGTAGTCCTGCGTGCGCACGAGATGGCCGCCGGTCTCCGTATCCCGCGCCTCCCCCAGGGCGGCCAGGCTTTGAATCGCCGCATCCTGGGTCAGCACGAGCTCTCTGGTGCGCTGTCGAGCGTGTCGCTCGGCCCGCCAGAGTTTGGCCAGCGACAGCCCGGAGAACTCCACGGCCAGCACCAGCCAGAGCGGGACCGGCGAGGCGACCACGCCCTGGTGGGCCAGCAACCACTGACAGCCCACCCACGCACTGACGCCTCCGGCGACCAGCAGAGCGAGGCTGAACACCGCGCCCGTCCAGGCCAGCAGGAGACTGGCCGCCAGCCCGGCAAGCAGCACCAGCCCCAGGTCGAGGCCCCGGGCGTACCGGGGGGCCTGCAGGAAGTCTCCCTGGAGCAGGTTGTCGAGCACGGTGGCGTGAATCTCGACACCGGGGACCGCCGCGTCGAGCGGCGTGGCCCGCAACTCATGGAGCCCGGTCGCCGAGGTGCCGACCAATACGATCTTCCCCCGGACCACCTCCGGAGGCACCCGGTCCAGCAGGACGTCCGCCGCGGAGATATACGGAAATGTGCGCCGAGGGCCCCGGTAGTTGAGAAGAAGGTTGCCGTTGGCGTCCAAGGGCACCGTGAGACCCCCGACCTGGAGCGACTCGATTCCCTCCGGGTTCAGGGTGACCATGACCTGCCGGAGGCCGCGCGCGCGGAGGAAGGTGGCCAGGGCCAGGCTGGGGTAGAGGCCGTCCTGGTACCGGATGACGACGGGGGTCCGGCGGAGCCGCCCGTCGGGATCGGGGACGGCATTGAAAAACCCAGACATACCAGCGGCGCGGGCCAACGGTGGCAGACTGCAGACCACGCCCGAGGCGTGATGGAAGGAGGACTGGGGGTCCGCCGTCCCGGGCCGAACGCGGAGTGCTGCCGTCAGCGGATGCAGCAGGCAGGGGGTCACGGGCCGCTCGATCCCGCCGTACAGGAAGCCGTAGCTCAGGACATACGGGCCGCGCGCGAGGGTCGCCGCCAGGAGGGCATCATGATCATGGAGTTTCGCAGGCAGATTCCGGATCTGCACCGGCGCGTGGAACTCGCGGCGCCACTGCTGCTCGAGCTGGGCTGGTGAACTCTGGTCCGCTTCGGCGAGCACCAGATCCACACCGACACTCACGGCCCCCAGGGCGGTGAGCTTGTCCAGGAGGGCCGCCAACCGGTACCGCGGCCAGGGCCATTGCCCGAATCGCGCGAGGCTGGGCTCGTCCAGATCCACGACGACCACCGCGCCGGCCGTCTCGGGGCGGGCGACGGAGCGCAGCAGGGTGTCGTACACGAGGGACTCAATAGCGGCGAGGAAGTGGGGCTTGAACGCGTGGAGCCCCCCGACGGCCACGGCGAGGGCCAGCCCCAGCAGGACGAGGAATCTGCCTTTCCATGGACGGCTGTCCGGTGCTCTGCGGAAGACCCCCCAGGGCATATTTCCCCCTGTCCCCACTACCAGACCGTGACCTCCACGCGCCGATTCAGCAATTCGGCCACGTTGTCGCCGGTCGGGACGGCCGGGTTGTCTTTGCCGTGGGATGCAATCTCGAGGATCTCGGGGGCGACGCCGCCGGCCTCCAGGAGCCTGCCGACTGCTTCTGCCCGCCGCCGGGCGAGGGGGTCGTTGTACGCCTTGGACGCGACCGTATCGGTATGGCCGACCACGCTCGTGTCCACGGACCGGCGGTCCCGGATGACGGCGACGATCTGAGGAATGAGGCGCGTGGACTGCGGCGTCAACTCGACCGAGTCCGAAAGAAAGTAGAGCGTGAATCGCACCGGCGGGCTCGGGAGAGCGACCAATGCGGCGCCGAAGGTGTCGGCGATCTCCTGGGCGGGGAGCGTCACCGGCGCCGACGCGGGCGCACCGGCGTGGCCACCGTGGTGGCCTGGCCGGCCGCACTCAGGGTTTGCGTCCCCTGTCCGGTGTGGACGTCGATCCGGCCGATGGTGCCATCCGGCTCTTGGAGGAGGACGACGACCGCCGCGGGAGGGGCGAGCGTGGCACAGCCCACCACGCCGCCGAGCAGACAGACACATCAGCAGGAGCGCGCGACCGGCCGGCCCGGGCATCACGTACGGCGGACGGGTCTCACGGGCGGGGCGCATCGATCTTGACCGCGAACATCGTCCCCCGCGTCCCGATCGTGGCCACGGGCGTCTCGAAACGGACCGCGTGCGGCGCGAGCTTGCCGATCTGCCCGCTGAGGTAGGCGGCAGTCCCCTGCGTCAGCCTGGTCACGAGGGACAGCTTTCCCTCAGCCGGAGCAAAGACAAAGTCGGCCAGAAGCAGTTCGCTGTTCGGCCCCACGGAGAGGAGCGTGTCGTCCCGCAGAATGATCCCGACGCTGCCGTTCGGGCCGGTCTTGAGGACGTCGGTTTTCACCAGCTTCAATCCGATTTCCGCCGGGAGAATTTGCTGCGTGCGGACGACGGCCGCCTGCCCCTGGAGGGTCTTGATGCTGCCGATCGTCTCCCCCTCCGCCGCCCACGCCGAGGCAGCCACGAGACTCACCACCAGCCCCAGCACCGCCCCCAATCCCACTACCGGCACATGGCGGGACGAAGAAATCCATGCGGCCGAGTCGAGCCAAACACCCGAGCCCCGTTCAGGATTTTCATGGTCGCCCTCCATTCGGCACGAGAGGAAACACCTCGCGCATTATGAGCCGCTAATGGGTATTGCAACCTCAGTGCCAGGAGTGCGGTCGTCCCGGAAATCATCGGTCCTGTGCATGGCCCGCGCCTGAGCGCAGGTCGCCGCGTCACGCCAGGACGCGTCTCTTTCCCGCCCTGGACACCCTCGTAACTGACCGTCCACAAAGAGAATTCCCGAGCGGGCTCGCGATCGCTCCGGTCCCCCGCCATCCAGGTCGGGATTCTCGGGCATCAGGAAGGAAGACACGCCCGATCGGCTGCATCGTGGGGCAACACCCCCTAACCACCCCGCGATGCTGATCCACCTCTCCAATCGATGGACCAAAACTGTCAGACGAGGTCGAGAATCGTCGCCCTCCGGCCGCGAGGCACCGCAAGCCATCGATCCCCTATCACCAGGACCCGGATTTCCGTTTGCCTGGCCCGCGTGAACGGCGGCGCGTGCCTGTTCCGCGCCCGGTCAGTCGGGGGCGGCCCCCGCGCTCCGTCGCTGTGCTGCCGACCTCGGCCGCGCGTTCGATGCATGCAGAGCCGTTCGGAACTGGCACATTCTCTTCCCGGCCGCGTACGCGCCCCCCCCGGTTCAGAGCCGGGAGCCGTCGCGCTGAAGGCGAACTTCACGCGAACGTATGAACCGCTCCCCGTTCTCTGCGAGCGAAAGTTCGGCGCGAGCCGTGAACGGACCGCACGAGGTGGCCAGCGCCAATGTCGGTGTAGAGCGCATCCGTGACCGGCGCCTGGTGCGCCCATGCGCGGCACAGGCTCCTCGATGTGCGGGCGCGGCCGTTGGCCAAAAAGCGCTTCGCAGCACCCGGCCGATCCAGGCTAATCGTCGAGCACGAACGTCACCATCATGTTCACCTGGTACTCTGCCGGCCGTCCGTTCTCGACGCGGAGATGCTGCTCCTTGATCCACGCGCTTGTGACGTTCCGTAGCGTCCGGGTCGCGCGCGTAATCCCTTGCTGGATCGCGTCCTCGAAACTCTTGGTCGACGTCGCACTGATTTCTGAAATCTTGGCAACGGACATGTTGCGTCTCCTATCTCATGCGGCTCCGGTGCTGCCCCGGGCTTCGCGTCAACACAGGGGTTATTTGGCGTACAGCAATCTCCGTTTCGTCGAACGACCCCACGGCGACGGGGGCACGACCCTCACCCGAAGACCCGCGGCGCGCTGCCGGCCGCGGGCACGGGCGGAGGCCGGTACCCTAGCGGACGTGCCCCTTTGCACTACAACGCAAGCTCGTTCCGCACGGCGCGCACACCGGACACCCGGCGGGCTGTCTCGGAGGCGCGGACGCTCGTCTCAAGCGATGGGGTCTTCCCTGTGAGCGTGACGATCCCGTCGTCTGCACGCACATGGATGCGGGCCTTCTTCAGACCGGCATCTCTCTTGATCTCCCGCTTCACGTCCTTCACGATCTGGTCATCCTGCCGCTCGACCGCCTTTCGTTCTGCCTGCGGCACCACCGTCAACTGATTGCTCACGTCCCGCGCGCCCTCGATGGTTCGCGCGATCTCCCCGGCAGCCTGCTGCTCCGTCTCACTGTCCACCTTCCCGCGGAGCGTAATGACCCCATTCTGGGTCGTGACGTGGACGTCACCGCTGCTGACCCGTTCGTCCGCGAATAAGGCCAGCTTGGCCTGGAGGGTGAGAAACGAGTCCGTGACCTCCCGCGTGGCGGTCGCCCCGGCGTTCTTGACCGCTCGCTCTGCGGACGCCATCTCGCCGCTGGCCGTCCCCTGGGCGGCGAGGTTGGGGGCCGCAAGCATCCCCAGACTCAGCGCCAACACCGCAATCACCGTTCCCCGTGCCATGTTTCCGTCTCCCTTCTCCACACCCTTGTTGATGAGAAACGCGGCGCCCGCGCTGCTCCGAGCCCCGGCGACCTGTCGAGGAGCTTCCCCTCGGAAAAACGAGAACCCTTGGGATCGGCGGTCCGGAACGGATCAGACGTCGCCGGTGCATGGTGACACCGCACCCATCCTAGTGGATGGGTACCCGGTCCGCCCACCACCGCGTGTCCTCCCGCTGCAGGCGGGAATGGTTGTTCTTCAGGTAAGCCCGGATTATTCACGAATCCTTCGTGAATAATCCGGCCTAGTAGAGCCCGACCATCTTCAACACCACGATAACGATGACCACCGCGCCCACGATGTAGACGATCGAATACATGTGAACCTCCTCCCGGATGGCGCGAGGCCATCCGCCGAGTGGTGCTCCCCAGGTCCTCCAGCCGGGCCGGGCACCCAAAGCCGGGCACGTGTCACGTCCCCACGCCTGCTCCGCCCGCATCCCTCCGTCCTGTGCACCTCTCGTTCAACTGAATATGCAACACCAGATCCACCCCCCGGGTCGTTGAGGCTGACGGGGTCTCCGCCCTGATTAATCGTGTGGTTGGACCGGATGCTGCGGTGGAATCTCCAGCGAGGCGTAAGCGGGAATCGCCCGAGATCTCGGAGCGCCTCCGAGGGGTCGGAGGGGAGGTGACGCTGAGCGGGGGCGCTGGGACTCGCAGGGGAGTGGGCGTATTGGCGCCAAGCGGCGGCGCCAGTCGGCCTGGCGTGCCCGTTCACGACGTGCCAGGAGGAAACGGAGCAAATCATCCGCCCCCCCACAGCAGGCAATGGAGGGTGACCGGCAAAGGTTAGGGTACCGGGGATGGTGGCGGAGGCGGCGACGTTGACGGTACCCAGACCCACCGCCACGGCTGGCGCACTCCGTCACCGTAGAGCACGTACCGCCCGGTTGGATAGACGACCTCCCGCTGGATCGCAGCGGCCTGGGGCGGCGGCGGGTAGCTCGGTGCCTGCTGGTAGGTCGGCGGATCGGCGGCGGGGTGTACACCACGGGCGGCGCATAGGCCGGTGGTGGGGCATACGCCGGCGCAGCGGATAACGCCCAGAATGGCGCGGTCACGATGGCGGCCGCGCCAAGCGCCAAGCCCCCGATGACGGCCCCCGGCCACCACCACCCGCCGTGGCCCCCGTAGTACCCGCCGTACCCACCACGATACCCGCCGTGCCAACCTCCCCCCGCCAGAGCGGCGCCTGGAAGAGCGGCAAACACCAGGGCTCCAACCAGAGTAATTACGAGGAGCTTACGCATTGGACCCCTCCCTGCTGAACTACGATCGTTTCTTCCACTTCTCGCTAATGCGATTGGACGTTCTTGTAAGAGTGAGTATTCACTTCCCACCCTGCATTCTTATACGCATGCCGTTCCTTCAGTGTTTCAGGGTGTCTTTCGGTTTCTTGCGGAGCCATCTCGACACATGAATACGAGAAGGAGCGGCGTATTGTCGAGCAGAAGGCACGAGCCGGGGCTTTAAGGCGAGCCGTAGGTTCACCGCCGACGAGGATTAATACGGGACGCAGGGGGGCTTGCTCGTCCTGAACCAACTTCTTGAAGCCGTTCTCTTGTCTCCGCGCCTTCGGTTCGTGGCAATGCACGCTCAACACTCTGACGCGCGGGAGATCGGAGAGTTCTGCGGACGACCCTTGTCGGGCCGCCCGCAGAACTCTCGGGGAATGCGTGAGCAAATGCAGTATTTGGCGATGGGTCTTCGCCCGGACGCCAAGGCCTATTCGGCGAGCGTCAGCTTTACCGTCACTCGGCGCTTCTGTTCTTTGGGGGTTGCGGGATCGAGGATCGGGCCCAGGCCGACGGCATGGATCCGCGGTAGCTCCACCCCTTGCTTTACGAGGAACCGCCGCACGGTCTCGACTCTGCGCTGACTGAGCTGGAGGTTGTACTCCGCGTCCCCGCTCGGGTCCGTGTACCCCTCGAGGACCACGGCGAGTTTATTGTTCGTTTTCAGCTCGCGGACCAAACCCACGAGAGCCGTCTCGGACTTATCGCTGAGGTCCCAGCGGTTAAAGCGGAACGGTACCTCAATGGTTTCCACGAGGCTCCAATTGTTGCGGCTGTCCCACAGACGCGTGAGCCGGCTATCGGTCTCGTCCGCTTTGGCCACGGCGGTGTCCGCGCGCTCCCGAGCGACCTTGGCCCCCTCTCCCGCCTCTCCAATGGAGGTCTCGAGCGTGTTCATGCGGCCGTTCATTCCCTCGATACGCTGGGTTCCCGCGGTCACCCGTCCCTCTGTCGCGGTGATACGCTGGTCAATGCGCCCGGTCTCCTCGCCGACCTTCCCTTCGACCTTCGCAATGCGCTGGTCGATATCGAGCTCTTTCGGCGCCACGTATCCCCGTACCCAGTCTCGTGTCGCGCACCCAGAGACCAGCAGCACCAACCCTGGAATCACAACCGTCATCCAGACAACACGTCGCATGCTCTCCTCCTTTCGCACAGTCAGGCGCACCTTGTCCTGACCTCTCGTTCCGGGCAAACTCTCATTGCGGGCACGGCGTTGGTCAGAACCAGATTCGTTCAGAGCAACTGTGAGCTCCACGGGAATCCTCCGGAGGGACGCGGAGTCGCGTCGGGTGACCAAGTCCACGACCCCGCGCCCCCTTTTTGTTCCCCGCAGCCGCGGTTCTGGGTTCGGCGCGCCCAATCTCGCGCTTGGGTGTCCGCGCAGCCGCGGGGCCCGGCAGCAGGTGAAATTGTGAGCCTACTCCACAACATGCAACACCGGATCCAGCCCGCCAGGCCGTGGGCGCGACACGGCGTTCACCGTTTGGAAATAAATGGTTGACGGGGATGCGGCGGGCGACAGGCGAGGGAAGCCACGCCACGAATCGCCCGAAATTTCGGAGAACCTCCGATCGGTCGGACGGGAGGTGACACTCAGCTTGGGCGGCGGGACCCCCCCACGCTCACGCCGCTCGCTTGGATATAACTCGCTGCGAGGCGGCGACGATCTCTAATCCCATCGACACCAACGTCGTCGTTTCTTGCGCGAGAAGTGTCAGCCGCGGCGGGGGCACCTCGGACCGGTTCCGCCACCCCGCTACCAGCAGATACCCGGAGTCGTGGGGGCGGTATCGAGGCGACGGGATCGCCGTCAGGGGATATTCCGAGATTCCCTGGTCCCTTTCTCGGCAGTCGGGACAGAGTACGTTGCGTTCCCGAAGCCAGTACGCAGTACCGTGGGGCCGGTGGATCGCCGCCATCGCGGGCGCCACCTGCTCTTCGCGCTGCATCCACCCGCTCAGTTCCTCCGTACCGTCCTCGTGGACAATGCTGATCTGATATTCCTTCCCGTGGTCGTGCGCCATGTGTGTTCCCCCTCGCCAGGATCAGACTGGGCATCCTCACCAAGCTGATCCCCTCGCCCGGGGCGCAGCGCCTCCTCGGCTCGTGGCCGGCCTCCCTTATCTTGGACCCGGCTGTGGCTTCCCCGGTTCTGGATTCCCAGGTTGCGGCTTTCCAGGCGCCTTCGCCATGTGGGCCACCTCCTCACGACGTGCCGACGTTCTTCCCGCCCTGCGCCCACGATTCCCGCCTTTCCCTTGGGTGGAGGAACGGGGCATTGAGCACGCCCTTCATGCTGGGTGAAACGTCCTCGAAAAAACACAAATGCCCCCACCGGTCATGAGCGAACCGACGGGGGCCTCGACGTTTCCCGGTACGCCATCCCACCCGGCCCTTGCCGTCTCCAGGGGGGATACATGGATAGACCTCCTACTATAGAATTTAGGCAGTATCGTGAGGATGTCAAGAGAGAAGCGCGCAGAAGATTGTGTCGCGTGCGCCGGGTGCGGAATAGCCGTCGAGACAGGGCTCCGCCGAGGCAGGATTCGACAAGAGGCTCCTGGGCGCCCCCCAGTAGACGCCGTGTTCTTGCTCAATTAATGGCGTCCCGGGTGGGCGGAGCTAGAATGGGGTGAATCGATGCCGCCCATTCTTTCGCCTAGGGCGCTGGAGGCAGGGCAGTCCCGGTTCCACCAACCGTCCCCGGGGTATTCGGGGTCCCGCCGGTGCCAGGCCCCAACGGGCGCGTCGCGGGGACGTTGGGGATCTGCGAGCGATACGGCGGCGGGAAGGGACTGGACAGGGCCGGGCCCGAGGCTGCGGGCGGCGTGGTCGGCGACCCGGCGGGCGCGGGCGGCGCGAAGAACCCGCCGGGGCTCGTCAGATCAAGATTGCCAGTATTGGCCCCGGTGTTGGGCACCTGGGGCGCGGGGGGAGAAGCCGCCGCGGCCCCGGTGCCGCTCCCCAGCACGCACAACACGGTGAACAGTAAGAACGCAACGATCTTCGTCGTCATGGGTCGTCCTCCTTCGTTTCCGAGCGGGTAACGCATGTTCGCACGCTCGATCCGCGGAAGGTGCCGCGTGCTCCCGCCGTGTGACAAAGTGATTAGGCGTCGTCTGCACGCCGCCCAGATCGAGTGAGGCCTCGCCTGCCTATCGCTCACGGACTCGCCGGGCCTAGTCGCGCGCTGCTGCATTCGCCTTTCTCGTGGCGTCCGCTCGATGCTACCCCGGGAAATGCATCCTGCCAGGGAAATTCATCCCACCGAGCAGGTACACGAGCACCGCCACGAGCAGGACCGTCCCGAGGATCCCCAGGCCCCCGCCGGTCCCCCAGCGGGAATACCCGTAATAGCCGCCGCCGCCGGCGAACAACACCACCAGTAGAAGAATGAGCAGTAGCATCGAACGTCTCCTTCCCGCGTGGGAATCAGGATTCCCAGTGTGCTTGCCCTTGACGCGCTGCTTGACTATGGTAGGTGCAAACGGAGGTCCACATCCCCCTTCGTGCGTCTCGCCGCGGGTTCCCCCGGTGAAAACGCCGGGTTGGCCAGGATGCCGCGGCGACCTCGCTGCGGCGTGAGCGGCGGGAACCGCCCGAGATTTCGGACCGACTCCATGATCTCGGATGGCGCGGGGTCCGCAGCGGGCGCTCCGGCGCCCTTTGTTGGAATTCGACCATGGGCTGCCACTTCCTTCCGCGGCGAGCGGAAAGACACCACACCACAGATTACCCAGAGCTCACAGATTCGCGGAGAAATCCACAGAGAATATTCTGCGAAATCTGTGGTTGCATCCCGTCTGATCAGTGCGCCGAGAGGCGCTCGCGCTGGCGCTGACTTGCCTCCTTGCCGGCCTGGACCGCGGCCGAGAGGATGGACTTCTTCTCTTCGAACACCTCGCGACTGCGTTCCAGGACGTCTTCGGCCTTGTCCCGGAGCTCGTCCGAAACGTCAATGGTCTTGTCGCGCACGTCGGCAGCCAAGTCCCGAAGCCGCTCGCGGGTCCGCCGGCCCGGCTCCGGCGCAAAGAGCATCGCCAGGCTGACACCGAGGGCTCCGCCGAGGATGAAGCCCACCGCGAATCCCAAACCGGAATAGCCGCGCTCCTCACTCATGACGCCTCCTCCTTTGTGTGGACAGCTTCCACAGCACGTTGGCCCCGACCCGTACCCCGGCCAAAAGGCCGGCCACCGGGATCAACCGCGAGCCGACTGCCGAACGCACCACGCGGGCCGTGGCCCGGATGTTGTCCCCGACCGCTTCGAGCTTCGCGAGGGTGCCTTGCACCCGCTCCGCCCCTTCCGCCGCTCCCTGGGCTACCCGGTTCAGAGTGCGGATCGCCTCTCGGGTTTGCTGGATGGTGGGCTTCAACTCCAGCTCCAGCGAGCGGATGAACTCCTGCAGCCGCCCGGAGGCCCGACGAAGCTCCAACGTGACGATGACCATCATGACGGTCCAGAGCACGCTCACCACTGCGAGGACCACCAGCGAGGCGACGGCGAGTTCGTTCATCTTACACCACCTCTTCCTCCCTGCGGCGCATCACGGCGTCCGGGAGCAGCTGCAGCCAATCACCCAGCACCGCTGCCCCCGAACATCGGGCATGGCTCGATCGCTCCCTCGCAGCAAAGCTCCCCCCTCGACGTGCGGGCTGCTACCGCCGTGGCCTCGGGGCGAATGAAGGGAAGGAGTATTGTGGCGGCCCATGCTGCCTCACGCCATGAGGACCACAGACGGACGACGCCCTAACTCTAGGATGGGGCTGAAACGCCGACGGGTCACATCGTTCCATGGACTATTTCACAAAAGAGAACTTCCCGCCCCCGGAGCACCCGACTACGCTCGCTCCTCTGGTGCCCCGTCCGACCGCGCCGTAGCGAAGCGAGAGAAAGCATCACGGCGCCAAGGGCGGACCTTTAGGGGATACGATTGTGCTTCTGGGGCCACCGAGGCCCGCCGCGTCGAAACGCCGCCGTGCCGCCGCCACACCCCCCGCAGCGTGCTACGGATGTCGGCAACGCCACGGGGGCGTGGGGCCGGGCGACGGCGCCACGCGCACCCTCCCCGCCTCGAACCCCCCTACTTGATGATCAGATCGTTCTTGACGGATTTCACGCCGCTGACGCGGCCGGCCACCACGGCCGCATGGTTCTTGGTCTCAGCCGAATTCACGAAGCCGCTCAACTGGACGACATCCTTGAAGGTCTCCACGTTGATGTCCAACACCTTCAGGGTCTTGTCGTCGAAGATCGCGGCCTTGACCTTCGCCGTGATCACGGAACTATCCGTGTACTGCCCCGCGCTTTCCTGGGTCCGGGTGGATGCACAGCCGGCGATCACGACCAGCGCCAGCAGTACCAGGAGCGTTCGCACCATCGGTCTCGCTGTCTTCATGGGTTCGCCCTCCTTTAAAGGTTAGTTCGTCCCGACACGCAGCCAGCGCCCCCTCTGGCCCCGACACGGCCACGAGGCGGCGGCCGCGTGTCTCTCGCCCCCCAGGGCGCACGACACTCCGACTCCACAGGACGGTGGCGGGCCGCCCCGGGGGCAGATCTCTCCGCGGCGAGGGTTACGGTTACCGGCGCCACCGCGAGTATCCCCAACCGCCCCCGCCCAGCACCGCCACGACGAGCAGCACGATCACAATCGTTGTGAGGTCCATGTGTTCCACCTCCCTCCCGGAAGATCTCGCTCCGGCGTCTCCGTGCGCCGCACGGCGGACGCGCCGGTCCCGGCCTGCTCCCCCCGCTCCTGCCCGTGAGCGTTGTGCGCGAGGAAACGGCCCTTACCCTCAGGACACGTGCAATACGAGATCCATCGCGCTCCTCCCGCGCCTTGGGAGGTCTCTGCCCTGTGGAGTTACACAGTTGGGTGGGAGGCGGCGACACCTGTGCCGCGGAGGGACCGGCGACACCCGCCCGAGGGATCGGAGCGGCTCCGAGATCTCGGAGTCTGGGACGCGTTCGCGCGCTGGCGCGGGCTCCGGGGGCGGCGGCGAGCCAGGGCGAAGCGACTGGCGCGGTCGGGGCGGACGAATCGGAAGGCATGCGGCGCCGCGAGCGCTTCGCGCCACAACGGGTTGATTTCAGCCAGCCGTTTTTGGGAACTTCCGGCGCAGGGCCTGCACAAAACTCCGGATCAATCCGTGCTCCCATACTCGAGCCAAGAATCCAGGAGTTGAGGAATTCGCAGGACCGATCAAATCCAACAGCGGCCCCGGCACACCCGATCGGAGACCATTGGCGCGCTGAACGTCATGGACCAACCTCAGGGTGCGAGCCGGATCCTTCGTCCGAAACACCTCAACCCAAATATCCAAAATGGCATCCTCCCCCAGGGCTTCGCGAATCGCATGGTAGCGACCGACTCCCTCAAAGAGGATGAAAGTTCCGTCCTCGTCCTCCACTGCGCGAAACGGCGTCACCGATGGCATCAATCGATCAATCTCGGCCGAGGTGACCGTGTGTCCGGAGGGCACGGATCGCGCGAATGTGCGAAGCGTCTGCGCTCGCGCTTGCATTTTGGCGCTTGCACCGGCTTGGTCCGTAACGATATGAATGGGGCGGAGATGGCGAAAGGAAATCGGCCAAAGCTCACGCGCGATTTGGGTGCGATAGATATCTACGCCACTGGCGAACAGAAGAAGCCGATCCTCTTGGCGGTGAGGCAATTCTCGGATTTTTTCCCACGCGTACGCGAGTTTCGAAACCTGTCCGCGAAGGGCATCCGTAGGCGTTGTGCCGCGCGCTGTTGAACTTTGCTGAGGGCGACGGCGCCACATTATCTTGGAGTTGCGATGTGGACCATGTTCTCTTCTCTCCCGGGCTGGTCCGCGGACCACACGCAGGCACGCCCGGAACTGTCACACTCTCGGAGTCCCCCGGGAGAGCCGGGGGTTTACCTAGATGAAATTAGAACCCGGGTGGCACCTCCAGCGGTAGGGTCCGGCCCGATGAATCTGGCGTCATCCGTGGTGGGATGAGAAGAGACTCTCTCAAGTTATCGGGTCATCAGGCTTCGATTTTCTTGGTCTTGGTTTCCACGCCACCTGCTTTGATGGCGACCTTCATAGCATCTTCCATCGGATCTTTGAAGGGCGCATCGATTCGGAGCAGGCCGTGCTCGTAGATCGCTTCGTCTTTGTCAGCGCGGTGGCGCCCCGGGCACGGCAGTAGGCGGGGGCGCGTCCCGCACGCCCCCGCCCGTCAGCCCCCGGTCACTTCCCGGCGGGGGTCACGCCTTTGCCGGTAAACTTCTCGGGGCTCGCGTCGAATTTCGATTTGCAGGTGGGGGCACAGAAGTGGTACGTCGTTCCCTTGTACGCCGAGATGGCGCCCGCCTTCTTCTCGTCGACCTGCATGCCGCACACCGGATCTTTCACCATGGTCGTCTCCTTTCATCGACGGGAATGTGCCGGGGCGCCCGAGCGCGCGCGCCCCGGAGGCCGGGGTCGGTCGCGCTACTCCCGCCAGTAGCGGGGTTGGCCATAGTGGTCGTACAGCCGCGTCTCGTAGACGCGCTCTACCGGCCGGGCGGGCTCGTACTCGGGGCTGGTCTTGATCTGCGCGCGCGTGACGGTCACGTGCACCTTCGACTCGGCCCAGTCCACCCGCTTGATCCAGGCGGGGGCCACCAGCACCTTCTTGCCGGCCCACCAGTTGGTGGTGTCCACGAGCATGTAGCGGATCGTCCAGGACTGGTCGTCCACGAGAAAGTCTTCCACGTGGCCGATGTCGCCGTCCGTCGCCTGGATGTAGTAGCCGGTCACCGCGCGCGCGCTCCGCAGGTGTGGGTCCTCCCGCGCCTTGGCCGCCCAATTCCAGCGTTGCTCCCGCGCGAGGTCCGCGGCACTCGGGGCCGGCCCCGCTCCCGAGATAGGGATAGGGTGACGCGCCCCAGAGATAGTCCCCCGCCCAGTACGGGGTGTAGCCATAGTAGCCGTAGTAGGCGGTCTCGTGCTGCCGCGAGACCGGCTTGTCCGTGTCGATCGGTGGGCTCTTCTCCACCTGGGCCTTCGTCAGCGCGACCGTGAGCCGTTTCTGCGCCCAGTCCATCGTTCGGACGGCGATCGGCGAGAGGAGCACCTTGCGTCCCGTCAGCCACCCCCCCGTGTCGACCACGACGTAGCGCACCGTGAAGCTCAGATCGTCGAAATAGCCGTCGGTGACCGTGCCGATGTCCCCATCGGTGGCCCCGATCGTGAACCCGTGGAGATCCTTCATGCTTCGCAACATCGTGCCCTCCTTTGTGAAAAGGGTTGTCCCCCCTTGACCTCCGGCGCCCGCCCCGCCGGCGAGCGGCCGTGCGCCCGACCCGTCTGCCCGTCGCGCCGCCTCCTAGCGATGCCCGAGGGGGAAGCCGAAGAAGAGGCTGATCCCCGGCGACGGCGCGGGGCGTAGACGACCGGCGGCGGCGCGTACATCACCGGGCGGCGGCGCGTAGTACCGATAGGCGCGGATACGCGCGCTGGTACCGTGGATGCGCCCGCCGGGCGGGGTGATGCGTCCATTGGTAGCTTTGATGCGCCCGCCAGTCGCGCTCCTGTTGCCGATTGCGCTGCTTGTAGATCGGCGCTGAACGCCGGCGCCAGGGCGCCCCCGACCAGCACCGCCGCGACGGCGAGCGCCAGCCCGAGCGTGCCGGACGCGCGGGCGCCCCTGCGTGGCCCGTCCTGTCGATGGTCTCATGCTGACCCTCCGTTCTGGGCGCGCATCCTCGCGCGCGTGGCGGGTGCCCTATTTGATGGACGCGGCGTTCGTCGCGATCGCGGGGCTCTTGGGCATCGGCGCCTTCGCCGCCGTGGGGCGGCGCTGGTGCCCGCGGAACATGGTATTCGCCTCGGCCTTCTGCGCGTCCGACATGCTGGCATAGAGCGCCTCGAAGGCGGGGACGAATTTCGTGAGGCCCTCGGCATGGGCCTTGGTGATCTCGGTATAGGAGTTGAGATCCTCGACCGCGGTCATGGTCGTGGCCTGGTCGGCCCGGGCCTGTCGTGAGCGCGTCCATGGTGTGCGCATTGTCCCGCATCACCTGGGTGACGTTCGTCCAGAGCTCTTCCTGGGCCGGGGTGATGTTGAGCGTGGCATGCAGCATGGTGATGCGGGCCTCGACGCGGTCGACGCGCGCGGTCGTCGCCGCGGGCCGCGACCGGCCGGGCGCCGGGGCCGTCTGGACCCGGCGCTGGCACGACCAGCTCGTTCCGCACGGCGCGCACGCCGGACACCCGGCGGGCCATCTCAGAGGCGCGGACGCTGGTCTCCAGCGACGGCGCCTTCCCCGTCAGCGTGACGATCCCCTTCTCGGCGCGCACGTCGATGTCGGTCTTCTTCAGGGACGCATCCTTCTTGATCCCCTGCTTGACGTCCGTCACGATCTGGTCGTCCTGCCGATCGACCATTTTCCGCTCCGCCTCGGCACCACCGTCAATTGGTTGACCACCTTCTTGTGTCCCTCGATCGTGAGGGCGATTTCCTCGGCGGCCTTCTGCTCCTCCGCACTGGCCACCTTCCCGTGGAGCGTGATCACGCCCTTCACGGTCTTCACGCTCACGTCGTGTACTGCTCACCCGTTCGTCGCCCAGCAAGGCCAGCTTGGTCTTGAGGGTAAGCCAGGAGTCCGTGACCTCGCCGGTGAGCCGTCGCGCCTGGCCGCCCCGGCCGTCTCCTGGGCGGTGAACCCGGGGGCCGCGAGCAGCCCCAGACTCAGCACCACCACCGCAATCATCATTCCCCGTGTCATGTGTGTCTCCTTTCGATCCGTTCTGGTGCATGCGACACCCAACGCCGGCCCGGGTCCGCGCCTTAATAGACGCCCAGCATCTTCAGCACGACGCCAATGATGACCACCGCGCCGACCAGGTACACGATCGAACTCATGAGCCCTCCCTCCTCTCCGAGTGGCTCGCCGCCATCTCGTGCGGATGGTGCCGTGGACCGATCGGGCTCCGTCTCGTCGCCCAGGCAGCGGGCCCTCGCACGGCCAACCGCCCGCCGTGCCGCGTTCCCCCCTGGTCCCTGGACTATGCAAAGCCAGTTCCAGCCGCGCGCCGGGGGGCCCGAGGCGAGTCCCCGCTCGGTGGAATCAGGAGGTTGGCTGGGATGCGGCGGAAAGATCTCAGCGGAGACATCGAGGGGAAACGCACGATATATCGGAGCCTCTCCGATCGGTCGGAGGGGCGGGATCGCTCAGCGGGGACGCGTGAGGCCGAGCTTCTTGAGGCGGGACACGAGGGTGGTGGGGTTGAGGCCGAGCAGCGCGGCGGCGCCGCCCGGGCCGCGGGGGCCGTCCCCACCGACACCCGGAAGGTGGAGCTGTCGGTGGCGACCAGGGCGGCCAGGCCGCGGTTGCTCGCGGCGATCACCCGGACATCCACCGTGAGGGTCTTGGTGCTGCCGAGCCGCTCCAGCTGCCCGCTCTCCAGGCCCCGCAACAGCTTGACCTGCAGCTCCAGCGGGAGCTCGGCGATCTCGTCGAGGACACCGGGTCCGATTTACCCCTAAAGGACTACTATCCAGTCGTCGTAGGTGGGTACCATTATCTTAACGGCGACCAAGCCTGCCTTACGCCAATGGGCTCATCGATCCGACGGCCCTACTCCAGGCCAGTAGATTTCCCCGCGGCGCCGGTGGCGACCACACCTGGGGTGGTGCGGCCACAGCTTGGGCCGGGGGTCGGGCCTTTGTCGGCGCCTGCGGCTGGCACGGCGGGCAGGTCGCTGCGGCCTTCACGTCCATCACTTGCTTCTTCAGGCCCTGGTTCTCTGCCCGCAGCGCGTCCAGCTCCTTCGTCGTGGCTTGCGACGCGGTGTTCACTTGCATCACCTGCTTCTTCAGGCCCTGGTTCTCTGCCCGCAGGGCGTCCAGCTCCTTCGTCGTGGCTTGCGACGCGGCCTTCACTTGCATCACTTGCTTCTTCAGGCCCTGGTTCTCTGCCCGCAGCGCGTCCAGCTCCTTCGTCGTGGCTTGCGACGCGGTGGTTCACCTGCCATCACTTGCTTCTTCAGGCCCTGGTTCTCTGCCCGCAGCGCGGCCAGCGTGGCGCTCACGCGCTTCACTTCCGCACTTCCTCTTCGCCCTGGCTTGCGACGCGGTGGCCTTCACGTCCGTCACTTGCTTCTTCAGCCCCTGGTTCTCGTCCCGCAGCGCGTTCAGCTCCTTGGTCGTGGCTTGCGACGCGGTGTTGACCTGCATCACTTGCTGCTTCAGGCCCTGGTTCTCGTGCCCGCAGCGCCTCCAGTTCCTTGTGTCGTGGCTTGCGACGCGGTGTTCACTTGCACCACTTTCTGCTTTAGGCCCTGGTTCTCGTCCCGCAGCGCGTTCAGCTCCTTGGTGGTGGCTTGCGACGCGGCGTTGACCTGCATCACTTGCTGCTTCAGGCCCTGGCTCTCTGCCCGCAGCGCGTCCAGCTCCTTGGTCGTGGCTTGCGACCCCGCGGCCCTCACTTGCATCACTTGTTTCTTCAGCCCCTGGTTCTCTGCGCGCAGGGTGTCCAGCTCCGTGGTCGTGGCTTGCGACGCGGTGTTCACGTCCATCACTTGCTTCTTCAGCCCCTGGTTCTCTGCCCGCAGCGTCGTCCAGCTCCTTGGTCGTGGCTTGCGACGCGGTGTTCACTTCCACCACTTGTTTCTTCAGGCCCTGGTTCTCTGCCCGCAGGGCGTCCAGCTCTTTCGTCGTGGCTTGCGACGCGGTGTTCACTTGCACCACTTGTTTCTTCAGGCCCTGGTTCTCTGCCCGCAGGGCGTCCAGCTCCTTGGTCGTGGCTTGCGACGCGGTGGGCTCTCGCTGTCCCTCGCTCGACGCCACTGTTTGGGAAGGCGGGGTGTAGAGTCCGGTCATCACCGCGCCGCCGATGACCGCCACCGTCAGCAGTGCCCCGGCCGGAAAACCGAGCAAAAACCCTCGCCTGCCCCCAACAGCGGTGGATTCCCAGGCGATGTACTCCATTTCGTTCCCAAAGTACTCGCGGTATTCATATGCCGGCGTCCAGTGGGTGGCCAACCACCCAAAGAGTCCCATCTGGCACCTCCCTGCCTGAACTCCTCCCTCGCCAATTGGTCTAGGATTTATTGTAGCCGAGCAACGCCACCATCGCCAGCCTTCGTTCAAGGCAGCCCGTCCGAATGCGCCACCAGCGTCCTGCAACCGGAGCCGCCGTCCTGGCGACGCACCGGCAGTCGCAGCCTTCCGTCGACGACACGTCATTAATTGAGCGCCGCCACCCCCCTGAGGACATCCTCGAACCGGGGCGCAACATAGTCAGGGGTCACATTCTCATAGGATTTGGCTCCCTGGTTGGAGTCGACGAAGATGGTCTTGATGCCGAGCCGGCTTGCCCCGTAAATATCCCGGTACATGTCGTTGCCCACGCAGATCACCTCGGTCGGCACGAGGTTCAACGTGTCGAGGGCCTTTCGCGGTAAGCCTCGCATCGGGTTTCCTGAATCCGTAGTGCGCGGAGATGATGATCGGGTCGAAATAGCCCTCGAGTCCTACGGCCTTCATCTCCGGCAGGGCAAAGCAGGGCTGCGCGTCGGAGACAAGCGCCATGCGGTAGGTCGGGCGTAGTGCGTCCAGCACCCTCGTCACCTCGGGGTAGAGCTGGAGACGTTTCCGGGAGATTGCCCGGTAGAGCTGGGCGAGGATCGTGGCCAGTTCTCGGCGCGCGAGGGGTGCTTCTATGCCTTCCTGCCTGAGGAAGGTATTCCAGATGGCCTCCACGTCTATTTCCGGGTAGTTCTCGCCGCGCTCTTCTTTCTGCTGTTTCATGATCGCGTAGTAACGGTCCCGGACCTCCCACCGGTGCAGGTAGACCCCGTGATAGGTCAGATAATGGGCGATAGCTGCGGTAGATCTCTTCCAGGGACTCGTCGGTCTCGATGTCAATCACGGTTCCATAGAGATCAAACACGATGCCTTTTATTGCCATGATGCGTCTACCTCAGTGTGTTCTTGGCGTCATCCAGCAATTGCCGCCGATACGTTCCGCTGATCCATGAGTTGCGGGCGATGCGCAGCAGCGTGAGCCCCATGTAAAACGGCACGCGGCGAGTAATGGACGTAAAGGCGCCGTCCCGGTCGGGAAAATGACAGGCGTACTCCCAGAGGAAGTGGCCAATAAAGGGCTCCGCTTGCAGCGTGTCGCCCGCGTACTGCATGAAGAAATGCTTGATCTCGCCGGCAACCCGCCCGACGTCGAAGACCCGGTCCGCCAACTTCATTCGCTCCAAGTCGATTGCGATGACCCAAAGGCCGTCACCGAAGAGGATATTGCTGGGAGTCACATCGCCGTGGACAAGGACCTGAAAGTCCTCCCACATGCATCCTTTCTCCCGCCACCGGTCTTTCAGCCGGTAGAATTCCTGTGCCTCCTCCCATCCAAGGATATCCCCACTGTTTCAACTGGTCCAGAATCCGGTCGAAGTACGTGCAGTCGCTATTGAAGTCCACCCGGTCTCCGGTCGCTGTCCGGTTGTGCGCAGTGGCGAGAAAATAGGCGAGCGCCGTCAGTTTTTGGAAAAGGGGCTCCTTCGCTCCTTCCCGAATTGCCTTCACGATGAAATCGGCGAGCGGCGTCCCCAAACAGAACTCCTCCACCAGCACGCAATCGACGCTGCCGTTGCGGCCAAGGGGGCGGGCGACGTAATGAGGATAGCCGGTAAACCCGAGGCTGCGCAGATAATGAAGGTTGTTGAATTCTCGCTCCATGTAGTGCAAACCCGTCTCCGGCGAGCGGTTTGCGATGCCGCCGAAAAACTTTCCGACCAGGCGAGTCCCGCTGCCTTGATCTTCATAAAGATAGACATGGTTGGATGCGGGAATACTATACACCCGGAAGTCAGGAGGGACCCCATTGACGCCAAGCTGCGAGAGGATGTCATGGCGGAGATACCCGTAGAGCGGATCTTTGTGAGAAAGATGGCCGAGGTATTTCATGAGGTCTCGAGGTGCGGTGATACGATTGCGCTCTTGGGGCGGCCCCGTACCCTCCCGTCGGGCCCCGCCGGGGCGATGTGCCGGATCCCTACCAGTGGGGTGGCGCCGGCGGCCAGGGTCGTCCGCCCTCCGTGGACGAGGGATTCGGCCAATACCCGGATATGCCCATCGGCCTCGGGCGAGCCATCGCGGCTCCCGTGGCCGCGCGTACCGCGCGTGCCGCGCTGGCGAGTGCGAGCCTGGCGAGGCGCGCCGCCGCTACCGTGCGGTCCGCGGGCCCTTCGACGTGCATAGCGCTACGGATCATCGTCTTTCTCCTGCTGCCCTGCGGGGTATGGCGCGCCACGTGGGCGGTGGTCCGCGTTACGGCCGGGCTACACGGCGCACGACCCACCACACCAGAACCCTCGGAGCCCTCCTGTCCGGGCTAGGCGTGGGGTTTCCCCCTGGGCCTGTTCCTGCGTGCTACAACGTCAGCTCGTTCCGCACGGCGCGCACGCCGGACACCCGCCGGGCCACCTCGGAGGCGCGGACGCTCGTCGCGAGGGACGGCGCCTTCCCCGTCAGGGTGACGATCCCCTTCTCGGCCCGGACGTCGATGGTGGCCTTCTTCAGGGACGCTTCCTTCGTGAGTGCCTGCTTGACGTCCGTCACGATCTGGTCGTCCTGGCGATCGACCATCTTCCGCTGCGCCGTCGGTACCACCGTCAATTGGTTGACCACCTTCTTCTGCCCCTCGATCTTCAGTGCTATCTCCTCGGCGGCCTTCTGCTCCTCGGCACTGCCCACCTTCCCGTGGAGCGTGATCACGCCCTTCACGGTCTTCACGCTCACGTCGTTACTGCTGACCCGCTCGTCGGCCAGCAAGGCCAGCTTGGTCTTGAACGTGAGCCAGGAGTCCGTGACCTCGCCGGTGGCCGTCGTGCCAGCCTTCGTCGCCGTGCTCTCGGCGGCGAACCCGGGGGCCGCGAGCAGCCCCAGACTCAGCACCAACACTGCAATCATCATTACGCGTGCCATGGTTGGCTCCTTTCGACATCGATACCAACGTGTTCAAGCGAAACCCGGCGCCTGTGCACCTCTCGTTCATCTGAATATGCAACACCAGAACCACCCCGCGGGGTGATGGGCCTGACACGGTCCCGGCCCCGTGTAATCAACTGGTTGGATAAGATGTCGCCGCAACATCTCCGTGGGGTCACCGACCGGACCCCCCCGAGATTTCGGACCAACTCCGACCCGTCGGATGGGGGCGGCCGTGCCGCGCGCGGCGGGCCCGCGGACCGCCACGCGCCCTCCGAGATCTTGGAGGCGTTCCGAAATCTCGGGGAATTCCCGTCGGCCCAGCCGTGGCGCGGGCGTCCCCGCCTTCCGTCCAACCATTTGTTTTCGCGAGGCGGAGACCCCGGCGAGCCGCGGGCCGCGAGCGGTGGACCCGGTTATGCACCGATACCTACACAGCGGGATACCGGGACGGCACGATGGACCGCCGGATTCCCCCGCGGAAAGGAACCGTTCGATGTTACTGCTCATTATTGTGCTGGTGCTGTTGTTCGGCGGAGGCGGCGGCTACTACGGCTATTCCCATTGGGGGGCCGGCGGGGGCCTGGGGATCTTCGGGACGGTGCTGCTCGTGGCAGTGCTCGTGTACATGTTCGGCGGGTTGCGTTCCCACGGGTAGCATCGCGCGGACCCCGCGGGACCGGGGGGGGCACTGCCCGGACAGTCGCACGCTGGCTCCGGCGCGATCCCCCGGCCGCGGGGCCGGATGGCTCGTCGCACTGTGTCGCCCATCCCGATCCGTCTGGGTCGTCACCAAGACGGCGTTCGGCTGCTGTATCGACCAGTGGTCCGGTCGAGACAAGGTGACGCGGGGCGTGACCGCACCAATCCACACACGCCACGGTTGCATATTTGGTTTCAGAAAGCCCGAATGCTGGATTTTCGTTTCACCGAGGGTGTCGATAGAAATCGGCGAGTGGTGGTAGGGAAAGGAGGCAAGACACATGGCGGACGAGAAGCAGGGGAAATGCGCGAACCCAATCTGCAGGTGTATCGCTACCCCCGACAGCCGGTATTGCAGCGCGCCCTGCGAGGGGGCGAAGGGCATGGACATTACCGTCATCGGCTGCGGTTGCAGCCATCCGGGCTGCGCGGGACAAGTCACTGCGTAGATTGGTTTCTTCGCATTCCACGGATTGATGCGGACGCGAGCCTGCACCGAAAAGAGAGGGTCCATGGCCACGATCACGACCAAAGACGGCACGCAGCTTTATTACAAAGACTGGGGCACGGGACAGCCCGTGGTGTTCAGCCACGGTTGGCCGCTGAACGCGGACGCCTGGGACGACCAGATGGTGTTTCTGGGCGCCCACGGCTACCGGTGCATCGCCCATGACCGCCGCGGCCACGGGCGCTCGAGCCAGCCCTGGACGGGCAACGACATGGACACGTACGCTGACGACCTTGCGGCGCTCGTGAAAACGCTCGACCTAGAGAACGCGATCCATGTCGGCCACTCCACCGGCGGCGGCGAGGTGGCACGCTACATCGGCCGCCACGGCACGAAGCGGATGGCCAAGGCCGTGCTGATCGGTGCGGTGACACCGCTGATGCTGAGGACGGCGGCCAATCCCGGTGGCTTGCCGATCGACGCGTTCGACAAGATCCGCGCCGGCGTCCTCGCCGACCGTTCGCAGTTCTTCAAGGACCTCACCACGCCGTTCTATGGCGCTAACCGGCCCGGCGCCAAGGTCTCGCAGGGCCTGCGGGATGCGTTCTGGCTCGCGGGGATGCAAGCAGGGTTCAAAGGCGTCATCGACTGCATCAAGGCGTTCTCCGAGACGGATTTCACCGAAGATCTCAAACAGTTTGATGTGCCAACGCTCATCTTACATGGCGACGACGACCAGATCGTGCCCATCGGCGCGTCGGCCCTGCTGGCCGCCAAGCTGATCAACAACGCGCAACTGAAGGTGTACAAAGGCGCGCCGCACGGCCTGTGCGCGACCCAGAAGGACCAGATCAACGCGGATCTGCTCGCCTTCTTCAAGGCGTAAGCGAGCGGGCTCTTATAAGCGGGCGCGGAATCGCGGCCTGACGCGATGGTCGTGAACAGGGCGCCTCACCCGCCCGTGCAACAACACGGAGGTGATCATGTTTGTCGCTCTGATTTCTTTCCCCCCGATCAAAGCCGGCAAAGATGCCGAGTTCCGAGAGTGGTTTGCTTCGTCAAACCGAGCATTCTCAACTTTTGGCGGTTTCAGAGCCCGAAAACTCTTGAAGCCGTTAGAAGGAGGCAACTACGCGGCGGTCGTCGAGTTTGAAGATCAGGCCACCTTCCACTCGATGCATAGCAGTGCAGTTCATGAGAAAGCCGGCGAACAGGTCAAGCCCCTGTTCGATGGCAAACCTACTCCCAAATTCTACGAAGTGATCTTGGGATAGAACACACCAGATTCTCGAGGGATCATCGTCAACCAACCCTTGACAGGGCTCCCGGGAAGTCTCGGGGCTCCGCTCACACCGCGAAGTCCGTGACCCACAGGCCCCCTTCTCTCTTTCGCTTCCGAATTCCCCCTACCTGGCGGCGGCGCGGGCTTTGCGGATCTGCTCGGCGTGGGTGTGCGCATGCTGGGCGTAGACCTCGAGCCACTTCTCAGGGGAGTAACGCCCGCTCTCACTGTGGGTGCCCTGTCGGGCCCACTCGCCCTCGGTCATTCGCTCGAGGAGTTCCGCCGTGGACTCGCAGGCCGCGCGAAACGCGGCGAGGGAGGCCTGGATGGGGCGGTCGTAGTGGAGGCGCCCCGCGTAGAGCTTCTGGTCATACGCGCGGATCGTGGCCGCATCCTCGGCAAGCAGCATGCGTAGCCGGATCGCCGCGATCATCTCGCTGTCGGCCAAGTGATGGGTGATCTCTCGGGCCGACCATTTTCCGGGCGCGGGGCGCGCATCCAATTCCTTGTCGGTGATCCCTTCCAGCGCCGCCGAGACGACTCCGCAGCCGTTCTTGTACTTCGCAATCAAGTCCCGCCGAACCTTCGCGTCCATCGATGTTCCTCCTTTCCTCCGAATCCGTCGCCGTTCTGGCCCGCGGCAAGAAATGAGGACGGCGAAGGAACGCATCCCGAGCCGTCCCGGAGCGCCTTAGCGATGCGCGCCGTCGTACTCGTATCCAGGCGTGTTTGCCCCCCGCCGGAAATGCCAGACGGACTCATTGGACCCCTGGGGATAGTAAAGATACCCCTGGGAGTTGTACCCCTGGCGATAGCCCCCGGGCCGGTATTCCTCCCGGCCCCCATCGTGCCAATAGCACCCGCCGAGTCCGACCGTTAGTGTCAGCAAGAGCAGCAGCACCATTCGTTGCGCCATTCGGCTCACCTCCTTCGTTCAGCAACCCCGCGTCGGGAGCGGCGCCCCATCAGCCCAGACGATGACCTCCCAGGCGGAACTTCGCGTCCCTAGGGGATGAAAGATGCAACAACAGATCCACCCTCGGAATCACGGGGCAGAGGGGGCTGCGCCCCTTTCAAATTACCGGATTCGCGCCGATGCCGAGTCGAGCCTAGCATGGGGGGATCGACGGAAACCGCACGACATATCGGAGGGGCTCCGAGATTCTGGAGGAAGGGGCGGACGCGCAGCGGGGGCGCGAAGGCGAATTGTCTGATAGCCTCCTGCCGGACTGTTGTGCAAAATCGTGGTGCCGGGGGGACGGACCCATAATTGTGCAATGCTTTGCTTCGCCTCTTCCGCCGGCCACCGCATAGGTAGCCTAAGGCGAGTCCGCACGGAGTGTTTGCGGACCACAGGGGTTCGTGGAGAAAGGTCGCAGGGCTGCCGCGCGTCCCCCCCCTGTCCACGCTCCATCGTCGGATGGCGGCGCGACCCTCCCTCCCGGTGGCCGGAATTGTGACACCTCACATAAACGTCAGTTCGGCGTCGCTTGCGCGGTGATTGTGGTCGCTGCTCTCGAAGAGTATCTGGATGTCGCCGTCCGCGCTAACCTTGATGGGGATCCCGCCGTAGCGATACGCGGATTGAGTGGCGATGGTGCGCGCGCCAAGGTAGCTGCCGAGGTTCGGATGTGATTTTATCATAGCGCCCACGGCGAGCAACTCCCCATCGTCGAAAATCACGGCGCCGTCCAGCCCCGCGATTTCGAGGAACAGGTTCTTTTTGCTGATCAGGCGATCTGTCCGGCCAAGCCGGATTTCGCGGATGACCGGGCTGAGCATGGCGCGGGCCGCGTCGGGGGAAGGCGACGCGCCCCCGATGATCGACTCCGGGTTCACCACCTGCGCGAGAACCTTGTGGGCCGGATCGTATACGAGCAGCGCGCCGTGCCGCCTGTAACTGATGTTGAACATCAGCTCGAAGAGGTTGTTTCCCACGGTGATGTTGCCCAGGATGCCGCACACGCTGTTTTTTAAAGTCTGCGCGTCGTAAACGTGCCAGCGCCCCTTCCTGTTGGCGGTGATGAGCCCGCGCGAGTCCATGATGAAGATGTCACCGTGCCGGGTAAGATGCACGGAGAATTCGCCTTCCTGCAGGATGGATGCGAACGGCTCCAGGAACGCCGGGATGAACTTGTACTCGGACGATTCGCGGATCTCCTTCCATAAGATTTCCTGATAATCAAGAAACCGAAGCTCCCTGTCCACCCGGAAATATACCTGCTGGCTCGACGACAGCGGATCGACGATCTTCTGTATGGTTTTGTCCGACAGCGGCAGCATGCCGTCGCCGGCGCCGATCACAAGGTTGATCATCACCCGATCGTTCTCGTATGTCCTGAACCTGACATATTCGATGTAGGCAATGAACTTGTTCCAGTTTACCGTGGCATCGAAATTTTCCAGCCAGCGGACGGCCACCTCCTCCTCGACCTGCTGGAGCGATCTCGGTGTCGGGATGGCGGGCATCTGCGTGCGCCAGCGGCCAAGGGCGTTCTGCATGTACAAATGCAGCAGGTGCAGCTGAGGCGTGAGCGGGTTGTGGCTGCAGAACCTAAACACGGTTTTGTCCAGAGATAGTTCATACGTGTTTTGTGCGTACTCGCTTTCATACCACTGCGGCACTGTCGCTACCGCGGTCTCCATCAGAATCTCTTCGGACATTCAACCCCTCCGCAATCGATCTGGTCAGATTATAGCGCGAAAAGAATGTCTCCGTAGAGTCAATCCCTGATTTCAGCGAGTGGTTAGGGCCGGACCCGGAGGGGAATCGAACCCGTCAGGCGTTGCTCTGTTGTTCAAGAGGAGTTACGGACGAGTGGGATTCTCCAGGGGTGTTTGGTGTTAATGTAAATTTCCGGACGGTACTGGTTGAACGGCCCTCCGTACCACGAGTTCCGATCCGGCTTCTGATGCTCACCAGTGGATTCGAGGACCGATTCCGGCCTGCCACCAGAAACCCTGAAACCCTCCGAGCCCTAACCGAGTATAATAGGAAAGAGAGACGAAGATCCACGGCCCAAAGGGGGCGGTTCTGCACCCGCGAGACGCGGGGCGGCGATGCGCGGGGATTGGCGCCATTGGCCGGGCCGCAGGGAATCGTGGAGCCCGAACCACCGCTCGGGTCGGGCAGAGGAGGATTGGCCATGAAACAGATCGCCTGGGCGATCATGGTGATAGGGGTGCTGTTGGCGGGCTCCGCCCTCTCCGCCGAGGCGGGCGCAGGCCCCGCTGGCGGAGTCCGCGGGGGAGGGGGTGGCGTTCACGGCGGCGGCGCGTACCGCGTGGGAGGCCCGTATCCGTATCGGTACGGGGGCCCGCGGGTCTTCATCGGGGGGGCGTTGGTTGGTGGGGCGGCCCGGGGTGGTGGGGATACCCTGGATGGTGGGGGGGTGTGCCCTACCCCGACTACTCAAGCGGCCAGTCCGTGGTGATCCAGCAGCCGCCCACGGAGTATATCCAGCAGGATCCCACGCCGCCGCGGCCGCCTACTGGTACTACTGCCAGAACGCGGGGGCGTACTATCCGTACGTCCAAGACTGCCCCGGCGGGTGGATGACGGTGGTGCCGTCGCCGAATCCGCCCGACCGGTAGGAGGGAACGATGCGGCGTCCGCGATGCTTCCTCGGCCTTGCCGTACTGTCGGCACTGGCGCTGAGCAGTTGTGCCACCCTGCCGACGGGCCCCAGCGTGATGGTACTGGCCCGCCGCCGGGAAACCCTTTGAGCAATTCCAGACCGAAGACGCGACCTGCCGGCAGTGGGCGGGCCAGCAAATCGGCCTGTCGCCCCAGGAGACCGTCAATCAAAACACGGCCGCCGGCGCGGTCCTCGGGACGGTCCTCGGGGCCGGGCTGGGGGCGGCGATCGGTGCCGCCTCTGGGAACCCCGGCATCGGGGCGGCCATCGGGGCCGGGAGCGGCCTGTTGGGCGGTACGGCGGTGGGCGCCAACGCCGGGCACGCCTACGGATGGGACGCCCAGCGGCGGTACGATATCGCGTATCAGCAGTGCATGTATGCGAACGGGAACCAGATTCCAGGGGCGGTGCAGCAGCATCGACGGATCGACTCACCACCACCGCCGCCGCCCCCGCCCCCGCCCGGCTCTCGTCCCGGGCCGCCCGCTTCTTCGCAATCCCTCCCGCCGCCGCCCCCCCCACCGCCCCAATAGCGCCCGACCCGGGAAATCTGGAGACGGCCGCCCTACGAATGCCGTCATCTTTCGGCGTGCCTTCGGGCGCACCTGCGTCCCCCGAGCCCCTCGGGAACGGGACTCCCGGTGCGCAGAAAAGGGGGGCGCGACGATGCCTCTCGAGGATCAGGTGCGGACAGGCGTTGGGCAGCGCCCGGCGTTCTACGCAACGCGCCCGGCGCACACCGATCCTTCGTGCCGGCCCGGGTTGTGGCGCTGGCCGTACCTCAGGGGGGATACGCCCGGTGGTGGCCCCGGTGGTGGCAGCCGCGCTTGCATTCAACGTCCGGGGGACGGTCTTCGTCGCGAAGGGGCGTCTGCCGTAGGCCCCCGCATTCCGAGCGGGAATCGATGGCATTTGGAAGGTCGAAATCAAGGGGATTGTTTGAGTAGGTTAGAGCGTTCCGGGCGGCGATTTGGTCCAGACATGGCTGGCCTCAGCATCTCCCGCGCCCATGGCCCGCATTGGGGTTCGATGTGGGGGGCCGTCGCGACGCTTCGTGCATGGTTCTGATTGGCCAGATTTATTGGGCTCCGATTGCACGGCACGCGCGTTGCGTTGTCCGCGTGACAACCCCAGGTGTCGCTCATGGCGTTTGCCGGGCGATGCGCCCACCCGGTCTGCCCGCGCAGAGTCGGCTCGGCACCCACGTCCTTCGCCCGGAGAGACACGCGGTCCATGGTCGCCTCCTACTCTGCCCGCCGACAGCCACACAAGGAACAGCCGCCCGCGAAGACACCAGGCACCCACACCGCGTCATCGTGGCAATAGCACGCCCGCTGCCGACAGGTGGAGCGGTCCACCGTGACCGGCCGCGTCGGTTCGGGCACGGTTAACGTCCGGTGTGTCTCGATCATCGCCTTTTTCGTTGCCGCGTGCGCCTGCCTCCCGACGGGCCCCAACTCGGGCAGGATCCGAAGCCACTCCGTCAGTTGATCATCGTCCAGCATGGTCACCAGGGTCACGAAGGGGTTCCTTGTCGGTTGCCCCGCGAGTCGGGCCATCGCACCGCATCCTTTCGACGCCCGGTCCGGTCACGCATCCGCGGGGGCGTCTTCCGTTTGGGGTTGTCTACTCCGGGGCCTCCCTCACCTCGTGATCGATGTAGGCTCTCGCCGCCTGGATGGCCTCATCCTCCAGCGCGTATTCTCCCGGTACGCGCGTCACGGTGTCCGTGAGGGCGTCCTTGGTGGGGACGGTCTTCTTTCCCATGTTCACGATCAGGCTAATCCAGGGTCCGCTGAACAACCGTGTGGTGTGGATTCGGTGCTTTTTGTAGATGGGTGGCTCGCTCACCGGTTCTGTGCCTCCACTTCAAGCCCACTCTTTGTCGTCCCCGACCGGGCTACTCCACCAACTTCCCCACCGTCATCGTGCGGGCCGCCTGCCTCCTACCCGAGCGGCAGGCGCCCGACAAACCGCGCCACCAGCGCCGCGCCGTCCGCGTCGAGGTGTGTTTGCTTGGCCAACCGCGCGACCGCCACCGCGGCCGTGGACCACGCCCAGGACGGAAACGGTTGCAACACGTCCCAGGGGGCGTAGGCTTCCCCCGTCCCGCGATGCACCAGCACCGGCTGGCCGGCGATCGATGCCGCGTGCTCTGTGGTCAGCTCCCAGGATGCGCTGAGTGCCACTTTCATCGCGTGGCCCCCCTTCACTCCACCAGCTTTCCCACCGTCACCGTGAGCGCCTTCGCCAGCCGCGCACGTTCTTGGGAGTAAAGTCCGCCTCACAGCGGGCGCACCGCATGGGTCGTACCTCTTTAGAATAGCCCGCTGCGGTGCGTTCCCCGGGGGCGTCTAGCCGCCATAGGAAGATCCGTTCCTTACTTTGCTTCGTCATACCAGAACTTGGTCACCTGTATGCGATACCACACGGCGGGTAACATTTTCGTGGTCCAGCAATCGTAGCTGTTGCCGTATAGTCTTGTATAGAGGAAGTTCTCATAGGAATCCAACACCTTGCCGTCCTTGATCGTGCCGGCCTCATCTGTTTCCCGAATGAGCATGGACCACTGGTAACTGTAGAGGGACAAATTCGGGACAATACATATCTGGAGTGTGCCCGGGTGCGGGGCCATGGTCTCCGCGTAGTGTTGTGCAGCGGTGTGATCACTGTCCACTTCGGCAACCCACAGGCTGTATTGGGTTACCGGCTCGCCGTCGTCCTCTTTGACGGACATGTTGTACCATCCGGCCCTGGTGAATACTGGAGCAACATCTTTCACTGTCTTGGCGCACCCAGAAGCAGAAATACCCAGAGCGAGCAGTCCCACGATTAGCCAGGTCATGATTCACTCCCTTGCCAGGTAGCCGTATAACAAAGTACGACTCACCTGGGGGAAATCCACCGTCCACCCCCGTACTCATCCCTCTGCTGCCATCGCCCCCATCGCCGCCTCCAGTACCTCCCGCACTCGTTGATCCCGCTCCGTCTGCGTCTCGGTCCTTTGTCGCCGCCTCTTGGTGGCGCGGCACTTGTCAGAGCAGGCCGACGTTCGGCGCCCCAGCATGGCCTGGCCGCAGACCGGACACGGCCGGAGTGGTTGCTGGAATGCTACCACAAGGGTGCTCACCGCCGCACGTTCGGTTTCTGGTGGCAGAGGTCCTTGAACACAGGGTTCGCTCCTCTCAGGACACGCTAAGGCGAGTTTGTTTCAGGTGGCCGTCCAGGGGGCTTCCGCCGCGTCGGCTGTCGGCGTGGCCGGGGGAGTGCGTCGCGACACTTCCTGCAGATCCCGCCGATCTCCCCCGGGGCCAGCGGCCCGCCGCATTGATCGCACCGGTGCAGGCCACGATAGACGAGCACCGGGGGTTCAGGCGCTTTCCGCGTCATGGCTCCCTCCGTCTGGTGACGCCTTCCGCGGCTCCAGGGCCTCGCACCGGCACCACCACGCATCGAGCCCCACCCCGGCGGCGACGGCGGCGAGGCCGAGCGCCGACACGAAGACCAAGATGCTGAGGATGTCTCCAAGCAATCTCATGGCATCTCCCCTGACGATGCCGTGGGCACCGTCTTCCGTCCGCCGCTCCATCGCCCCCTGGCGGCGCCACCACTTCCCGCGGCGAGTCCCAGCCGTAAACTCAACCTCAGTCGGGAGCAGGACTGCACCGGTCATCGACACCGGGATCAGGCCGGGGGGTGGGTCCATCTGCGTGTCACCGGATCCCCCAGACGGGCCCAACGGCCCGCGGCAGAGGAATGTCGCTTGACACCAGGCCCCCGTTCTTTAGGGTTTGATCGTCACCCCCGATGGATCGTGCCGCGCGGGACTAGAGGGCATGACGATGAAACGTCTGGCGCTCATCTGCGTTACCGTCGCCCTTGGCGCTTGGCTGGGCCTCCTGCTCGTAGCGTTTCTTTGGGGACCCGGCGAAGATGAGGCGCGTCAGCGAGCCGCTGTAGCCCCTCAGGAGGCGCGAACGTCTCGGCGGTGACGTGATCATCGTATCATGCAGCGCGGTCCGGGTGGAAGCGCATGCGGGGGAGGCGAATCCCGCCTCGTGGCTCGCAGCGGCCTCCGGTTCACGACGCTCACCGTCGCGCAGCGGGCGGCCCTCGCCGACACCCTGCAGCACCTCGCGGCACTGCCGTCCATCGTTCAAAGCCAGCGGCGCTCGGCGTACTTTCTTCTCACCTTTCCCTGCATGATTCGGTGTTGCCGTTGGGGGCGCTGCCCACTCGCGGCCCACGCAGCCACCGTTCCCAATAGAAGCCCGGCATCTGTCGTCGCTAGTCCTCTGCGCACCACCAGGAGGTTCAATGGCATCCTCCCGGTTCAGACCGGCACGGGCACCGCACCAACGCGCACCCTTCCGAAACATCGCGGGGGGGATATACCGCGCTGGGGCCATGAACGTGCTCCTGGCGACTCTGGAGACTTCCTGGTGGCGTATTCGGATGGGCTGCCCTGAACGAAGGCTGGCGATGGTGGGGTTGCTCGGCTACCATAAATCCTAAACCAATCGGCGACAGAGGCGTTCGAGCAGGGAGTTGCCAGATGGGACTCTTTGGGTGGTTGGCCAACCGCTGGACGCCGGCATTATGAATACCGCGAGTACTATGCGACCGAAGTGGAGTACATCACCTGGGAATCCACCGCTGCCGGGAGCCGACGCTTGTTTCTGCTCGGTGTTCCGGCTGGGGCACTGCTGACGGTGGCGGTCCTCGGTGGCGCGGTGATGACCGGACTCCACACCCCGCCAGCCCCCACGGCCGCGCCGAGAGAGGCACAGCGAGAGCCCGCCGCGTCGCAGGCCACCACCAAGGAGCTGGACGCGCTGCGGGCAGAGAACCAGGGGCTGAAGAAGCAAGTGATGGACGTGAAGGCCGCAGCGACCTGCCCGCCGTGCCAGCCGCAGGCGCTGCCAAAGGCCCGACGTCCGGCCCAAGCTGTGGCCGCGCCACCCCAGGTGTGGTCGCCACCGGCGCCGCGGGGAAACCCATGGCCTGGAGTAAGGCCGTCGGATCGATGAGCCCATCTGGCGTAAGGCAGGCTTCGTCGCCGCGAAGATATAAGATAATGGTACCCACCTACGATGACTGGATAATAGTCATTTGGGGGGGACCTTCACGCCAATCCAGGCATTCAACGTGCTGTCTTGATTGATCCCATCCGCGTTGCATCTGCAGCATGTGTCGCCAAAGTTGGATAATCCTGTCCAGGAACTTTGACTGCGCCAGCGGCAAGTCCATCACGCGCTCCCAAGATTACTTCTTGGATGTTGGTCATTGATACCTCCGTTCTGGGGTGGAAGACGCGCATGCCTGATCCAACCGAGCCCTTCGAGACGTGGTTGCTGCGTCGCGTCGCGGAAGCCGTCGAGGCCGGGGAGGTGTCTGCCGATCTGTTGGCAGAAATCCACGCGGCGATGGCCGAGACCCGAGCGCGGCCCCCGACGAACGGCACGCCCTGGCGCTCATGGAACTCGCGGACCGGGTCAACCTTCCCGTGGACCGGCTCACGGAACTCCTGGCGACCCTGGAGGCGCAACCGACCGCCGTGACGCGAGAATTGTTCCTCCGCCGATTTGTTGAGGCGTAGTTGATACACCAACGGGAGGCATACGACGCGGACCACCACGGAGGTGACGATGGCTACGGTCCTGGGCGGTAGGCAGACGGTCCCACTGGAAGAAGTCGTCCTCGCCCAAGCGTTCCAACTGGAAGCCCTGCTGAATGTCTTAGAGAAAAAGGGTGTGATCAACAAGGCTGAGGTGCTAGAAGAGATCAAGCGATTGCAGGCGCTAGAGACACCCCGAGTGCCGACGTGGTTCCCGACGCTCGTGACAGCGTTCCCCGAGGATCGCCTCCGCCCTCGATTCCGTGCAGCGCGGTGCCACCGACGCGGTGTTCAGTCCGTTCACGTCCTCAAGAGACTCGGCGGGACCGGGACGCCGCCGACACCCTGGCCGTTCCGGGGGACCTCCCCTCGTTCTTCCCGGACCGATGCCATGGGCGAGACGGCAGGTTTCGCCGTCTCCTGGAACAGCACCTTCGCGTACTGCGCTAAGACGTTGATATCGGCCTCGCCCAGCACGATTCTCATGAGCACCTCTACGCCATCCGGAATCGTCTCGCCCCGCTCACTGGCGGCATCAAGTCGCCCCGCAATAAAGGCGGTCCTCAGCTTGTCGTGATTCACCTCCGCATGCATCACCCTACCCCCTTCCTCCCTGTTGCGCTTGCCACGCCTGACCCGCTCGACTCCTCCGGATGAGGGAGCATACAATGTGCCGTGATCACGGCACACCCATAACAGCCGGTCTCTTGATCCAGCCTTGCCAATGGCGCTCGACGGTTACGACCACGTACGGCAGAACAGGCGTCGGGGGGTCGCATTTCCGTCGTGGCGAAATCTGTCACCTTTCCCGACGATTGGCGAATGGGAAGCGCGTTGCCCGAGAATCGACCGAGGACCGACACACGACGCGTGAGCCGTTCCCCACCAGACATCCGAACGTGCGGCGCTGGTAACGGCTGGGGGGCGGGGGTAGGCTCGCCGAGACGCTGCCCGGGGCTTTTGAAACGCGCCATGTTCGGCGAAGAGAAAAACATCGAGGTCGCCGAGCCACTCTTCCATGAAATCCTTGGCGCGTCCGCTGATGATGAACACACGATTCTTGGGATCTTTGGCCAGGAGGTGTAGGTGGCGCAGGGTCGGTACGTCCGGAATGGCCAATTCCGGGATTCTCGAAAAGGGAACGAGCGTCCCATCATAATCTAAGAAGATCACCCGCCGCGCGGCCTGCCGGTATTGCATGACGAGCCGGGATTCAATGGGAATCGTCAGCAGGTTCACTTTCCGCAGTTCCTGTTCCTGCTTGATGCCCGCCGTGCTCTGGATGATATCCGCGGCCCAGGAAAACACCGAGTATCTTCGGATCCGATTCTGCATCCGGGATACCAGGATGCCCCGGTCACGTGCCGGCATGGTCAGCGCCCGGTGTAACGCATCCGCAACTTCCCGTTTGTCCGTCGGATTAATCAAGAGGGCTTCACTGAGCTCGGCGGATGCCCCGGCGGTGTCGCTGAGGATGAGCATGCCCTTCTCCGCGGTTTCGCACGCGATATATTCCTTGGCGACCAAATTCATGCCGTCGCGAATAGGGGTAATCAGGCCAACGTCGCCCAGACTGTAGAGCGCCACCAACTCCGGCGAACGACAGGGACTTGTATTGGTAGAGGATTGGAAGCCAGGCCATCGTGCTGTATTTTCCGTTGATCCTCCCCACGGCGGCTTCGATTTCGTGCTTCATCTCTTGATAACTAGCGATCGTGTCGCGTGACGGAACAATGACCATATTGAACACGGTCCTCCCGATCCATTCCGGGTACGCATCCAGGAAGTATTCGAACCCGGCCAGACGATCCAGAAGGCCTTTGGAATAATCCAACCGGTCTACGGAAAAGATCAGCTTTTGGTCCTTGAGGTCACTGAGGATTTTCGTCTTCTCCGCTGCCACCTCGGGCGAACGAACGGCCGCGGTGCTGAATTTCTCATAATCGATGCCGATGGGATAGGCATCGACGCGCACGATACGGTCCTCCACGGCCACCGTATTCCTGGTGATCTCGCTCCCCAGGAACCGGGAGACGGATCGCAAAAAGTATTGGCAGTGATCGTAGACGTGGAAGCCGATCAAATCGGATCCCAGCATCCCCGTGAGGAGCGCTTCGCCCCAGGGCCGCGGCAGAATGCGGAACAGTTCGAAGGTCGGGAAGGGGATGTGCAGAAAAAAGCCGATCGTGGCGGACGACAGCGCCTCCCGGAGCAGGGCTGGTAAGAGAAAGAGATGGTAGTCGTGGATCCAAATGAAGTCGCCCGGTTGGACGAGTGATTTGATCTTGTCCGCGAAGAGGGCATTGGCCGCGACGTAGCCGTCAAAGTAGCGTTCGTGGAACACGGCGCGTGACGGAAAATAATGGAACAGGGGCCAGAGGAGGTCGTTGCAGAACCCGCCGTAGAATTGTTTGTCGAGGCCGGCCTCGATTGCGACCGGCACCAGGCGGAAATTGACCCCGGTTTCCCCCGCCTGCATGTCCTCGGTAAGATCCTCGTCCCCTTTTTCGACCCATACCACATTGTGATAGGGCTCACCCGCTTCGGCGTTGCGGGATAGGGCCACCAGCGCAGACACCAACCCCCCAGAGGATTGCTCTACTCTTTTTTTGACCGTTCTTCTCGGAGCGCCTGAATGGTAGGCGGTAGGAGGCGATGACCAAACGTTTGTACGGAGATCCCATGGCATCCATACAACCCTATCTCCCTTCACTCCAGGAAACCCCGTCGCTCCCCTCTTGGTTACGAACCGGGAGTACTCCGCACGTCCGGATTAGACCCCCAGGGCCATGAGCACGATCCTGATGATGATCAGCACCCATCCCACGAGGAGGATGACGATGGCCACCTTCTTCGCGGTCGCCGTGACGATCACGAAGATCGAGAGGATCGCGAGGTAGCCGATCGGATCCGCGAGCGTCGAGAGCTCCTTCGTCATGGGGAGGATCCTTTGGATCAGGGCGACGATCCAGGTGCCAAGGTAGTGCGCGATAGAGTGGGCGAACGCCATGATCTGGGTCAGGGTGTCTTGTTTCATTCCCATCTCCTTCTGCCCGAAACTTCCGCGAGACCACGCGACAGGATTTTGCTGCTGGGGTCCGCGGGGCGATCCGTCTACCGGCCGCCGCGCGAGCCCACCGGGCGGGGCGGGTTTGCCGACCTCATTCGGTCCCCCAGCGCCGGGCTATGTGCCCGCCTCTTGCTTGGCGGCGTCCTTGGCCTTGGCCCGGGCCTCGCGCTCCTCCTCGCCCATCCGGAAGGCGAGGTAGTACTTGTAGATATTGCTCACGTACTGCACGGTCTCGCGCCCGATCTTCTCGGAGACGATCACTTCCACATTGTTGAACCAGAGATTGGGGTCGAGCCCGCGTTGGATGGCCTGCTTGCGGAGCTGCTGGATCCGCCCCGGCCCGGCGTTGTACGAGGCGAAGGTGAAGAGGCCCTTGTTGAGCGCATCCATCGGCTCGTTGGCGTAAAACTGGTCCATCATGAAGCGCATGTATTTGACCCCAGCGTTGATGTTGGGCTCGAGACGGGTGATATCGCCCACGTCCATTTCCTTGCCGGTCGCCGGCATCACTTGCATCACGCCGATGGCCCCGACCGGACTCTTGGCCTCTTGGTCAAACTGGGATTCCTGATAGCCCTGTGCCATCATCAGGAGGTGGTCCATGTCGTACTTTTCCCCGTACTTGCGGAAGAATGCGACCAAGCGTTCGAACTTGGCAATTTCCTCCCTGGAGGTTCCCGCCGTCGCCCACTTGGTGCTCTTCAGGTACGTCTGGAACAGCTGATTCCGCCGGGCCGAGCCCTCGGGATAGCGGGCCAACATGGCGTTCAACGCGGTCTTGAGCTTGGGACAGTCCTTCCGGAGCATCCACCCGATCTCCCCGCCGGTCCGAACCGCGACGTCCTTGTGGAGCGTGAGCTTGGGGAAGATCTGCTTCCAGAAAGCGGCGATATGATCGTCGGCGATGGTCGCCGGGACCAGGCCGGCGTTCACCATCTCCAGGATGTCCTCGATCTCGAGGTTCTCGGGCGCCAGGCGCACCCTCACCGGCGCCTTCTTCGCCTTGGCGAATTCGGCGTTGAGCTGCGCGATGCTCTCGTAGAAGCTGGAGGACTGGCGGAGGTAGACCTCTTTCCCGGACAGGTCCGCCACCATGGCGAACGGCTCGGCCTCTGGGCCGGTGACCACGATCTCGGTCACGTTGCGCTCGACGGGATTGGAGAAGTCCACCAGCGCCAGGCGTTCGCGCGTGATCGTCAGGTTGGCCATGGCGATGTCCCCGCGCCCCTCCCGAAGGGCCGGGATGATCTGGTCACGGGCGACGGGCACGAACTCCACGCGAACCCGCTTAGTCTTTGCCTTCAGTCGTTTGTTTAGATCGTCCTCGAACTGCCGGCCGATCTCATAGACCATCCCTCGCTGCGTCCCTCGATCGACGAAGTAGAGCGTCTTCGAGTAGGGGACCAGGATTCGGATTTGGCGGCGCTTGATCATCCCATCCAGGTCGCCCGTCCATTTCGTGCCGGTGCCGTCGGGCAGGGCATAGCCGGCCCGGTCCGAGGGGGCTGCGGGTTTGGCGGGGGGTCCGGCCGGGACCTGCGCGAGGGCCGCGGTGCACCAGAAGAGCATTCCGGCGAACGTCACCAGGAGGCGTGGACTTGTCATCTACCGTCCTTCCCAAGGACCTGGCTCGGGCCACGTTTCTCGCCACAGTGCCGACGGATGCCATTCGCCATACTTGCCTCGCGGTGGCGAGAGGCTGCTTTCGATAGGCGCCTCAGAAGGGGTACCGACCGCTGGAGGGAAAGATGGAGAGGCGGTATCTCCCGGAGCTAACGCTGGAGGTTCTGCAGCGCCCGCGCGCTCCCCAAGTTCGACCGCAACGCAAATCCCCAGATTGACAAGAGATTTCGCGTCAAGTTCGGCCACAGCCGTCCCGAAACGTGAGGCGAGAGTACGGCAGGCCACCGTGGGCTCCGCTGCCACGACGACGGCCCCCGGGGAAACCAGCGTCACGCTGATGAGAAAGGAGCAAATGTAAAGGCGAGTCCTCATGCGATTCCGCCTCCTTCGCGGGCGCCGCCCGGCCGCGCCCGCGGTCGATCCCTGAGCCGGTCTGGACCGCCGGCGGCTTGGCGCCGGTCGTTCAGGCGGCGCGGCGGCGCGACGACGGTGCCTCGTCTCGTAAGTCATTCCAATAGCGGGGCCGGCCGTAGTGGTCGAAAAGCTGCGTCTCGTAGTCGCGCTGCACCGATTCGGCGGGATCAAACGCCGGGCTGTTCTCGATCTGCTCGCGCGTCAAATCGACGTGCACCTTCGACTCATTCCAGTCTATGCGCGCGATCCACTCCGGCGACACCAGTACCGTCTTGCCGGACCACCAGTTGCTCGTATCCACGACCATGTAGCGAATCGCCCACGTCGCCTCGTCCACGAGGAAGTCCTCGACATGCCCGATCGCGCCGTCCGTGGCAGCGATGTGGTAGCCGGTCACGGCGGCCGAGCTCCGGAGATGCGGATCCCCGCGCTCCCCGGCCCAGTCCCAGCGCCGCTCGTTCTCGAAGCTCATCGCCCGGCCCGCGCGCGGGACGGGATAGGGATCGGCACCCCACAGGTACGGGCCCGCCCAATAATACGGATACCCGTAGTAGTCGTAGTACGCGATCTCGTGCTGGCGCGAGACCGGCCGGTCGGTGTCGATTGCCGGGCTCTGCTCCACCTGGGCCTTGGTCAATGCCGCGTAGATACGCATGCCGACCCAATCAACGTCCCGGAGGGCCTGCGGCGAGATGAGGACCTTGCGCTCGCTCAGCCAACTCCCAGCGTCGACCACCAGATGCCGGACCGTGAAGCTCGCATCGTCGAAATAGCATTCCATGACCGTGCCGATGTCCCCATCGGTCGCGCCGATCGTGAACCCCTTGAGCTCTTTCTTCATACTCCGTAGCATCGTGCCCTCCTTGTTGCGTCTCGGCCGGGCGGCGACCATCGGAGCCGGGCGCCTCCGAGACCTGCGGCCGTGTCACACCGAGATCGGCCCACCGCTCCCCGGCACTGGTCCGCCTATTTCTTGCCCTTGCCGATGTCCTCGAACTCGGCGTCCACCACGTCCCCCTCCGGAGCACCGCCCGCCTCGGGCTCGGCGTGCTTTCCATTTCCGGACCCGCCCGGCGCCTGCCGCTCGCGCGCCTGCTTGTACATCACCTCGGCCAGGCGGTGAGAGGCCTTGGTCAGCATCTCCACCGCGGATCGCGTCTTGTCCATGTCCTCGCTCTTGAGGGCCTCCTTGGCCTCGGCCAAGGCATCCTCGATGGGCTTGATGTCACCCACCGGGATCTTTTCGCGGTTCTCGTTGAGCATCTTTTCGGTGCTATAGATCAGCCCATCGGCCTGGTTGCGCGTCTCGATGTCCGCGCGCCGCTTCTTGTCCTCGTCGGCATGCCGGTCCGCGTCCTTGACCATCTTGTCGATGTCGCCCTTGGTCAGCCCCGAGGAGGCGGTGATGGTGATCGCCTGCTCCTTGCCGGTGGCCATGTCTTTGGCGGACACGTTCACGATGCCGTTGGCATCGATGTCGAAGGCGACCTCGATCTGCGGGACTCCGCGGGGCGCCGGCAGGATCCCGACCAGTTGGAACTTGCTCAGCGTCCGGTTATCGCGAGACATTTCGCGCTCGCCCTGGAGGACGTGGATCTCCACGCTGGTCTGGTTGTCGGCCGCCGTGCTGAAGGTCTCGCTCTTCCGCGTGGGGATGGTGGCGTTGCGCTCGATCAGTCGGGTCATCACCCCGCCCAGGGTCTCGATCCCGAGGGACAGCGGCGTCACGTCGAGCAAGACGACATCCTTCACGTCGCCGACCAACACGCCGGCCTGGATGGCAGCACCGATGGCGACCACCTCGTCCGGATTCACCCCCTGGTGAGGCTCCTTGCCGAAGAACTCCTTCACCACCTGCTGCACCTTGGGCATGCGAGTCATCCCGCCCACCAGCACAACTTCGTCGATCTGGCTGGCACTCAGCGCGGCGTCTTTGAGCGCCTGCCGGCATGGGCCGATGGCCCGCTGGATCAGGTCGTCCACCAACTGTTCCAGCTTGGCCCGGGTGAGCTTGAGGTTCAAGTGCTTGGGCCCGGAGGCGTCCGCCGTCACGAAGGGCAGGTTGATCTCCGTCTCCAGCGTCGTCGAGAGCTCACACTTCGCCTTCTCCGCCGCCTCTTTCAGTCGCTGCAGGGCCATGCGGTCCTTGCTGAGATCGATCCCCTGATCTTTCTTAAACTCGTCCACCAGCCACTGGATGACGCGCTCATCAAAGTCGTCCCCGCCGAGGTGGGTATCCCCGTTCGTGGACTTGACCTCGAAGACTCCTTCGCCCAATTCCAGGATGGAGATGTCGAAGGTGCCGCCCCCCAGGTCGAAGACCGCCACCTTCTCGTCCTTCTTCTTGTCCAGGCCATAGGCCAGCGCGGCCGCCGTCGGCTCGTTCACGATCCGCAGGACCTCCAGCCCCGCCACCTTGCCCGCGTCCTTGGTGGCCTGCCGCTGGCTGTCGTTGAAGTACGCGGGGACGGTGATGACGGCCTGAGTCACCTTCTCCCCGAGGTAGGCTTCGGCCGACTCCTTGAGCTTCTGGAGGATCATGGCCGAGATCTCGGGAGGCGAGTAGTCCTTGCCGCGGACCTGCACCCGGGCATCGCCGTTGGCTGCCTTCACCACCTTGAAGGGTACCAGCGTGATCTCGTGGCTGACTTCGTCGTACCGCCGCCCCATGAACCGCTTGATGGAGAAGATGGTATTCTCCGGATTGGTGGTGGCCTGCCGCTTGGCTACCTGTCCGGCCAGGCGCTCGCCATCCTTGGCAAAGGCGACCACCGACGGGGTCAGTCGACCGCCCTCCGTGTTCGTGATGACGACCGGATCGCCCCCCTCCATCACCGCCACCGCAGAATTCGTCGTACCCAAGTCAATCCCGATCACCTTGCCCACGGCTGCCCTCCTCTGTTCGGATTATCCGTAGCGAATCCCCGGGTGTACTTCCTCGTGACACCCGGGTGCTCCCCGCGCTGGCCGTGGCGGATCACGGCGAGGTTGCGGGGCCGGGCGGCGTCGCCTCAGCGAGACACGACCGCGGCGGCCCCGCGCGCAGCACCCGCTCCCCTCAGCGATCGAGTTCCCGTTCCACTGAATCCAGCCGACGGGAGATGTCCGTGCGCTCCGCGTACGTCGCGCCTCTGCCGCCGTCCGTCATCCGCGAAGAATCGCTCCGGATGCCATCGAGTCGAGCCTGTAGTTCTCTCCCCTCTGTCTGTGGCAAGCGCCCGCTGTTCCGTCCATCATCAATCCGCCGCTGGAGGGCGACAATCCGGTCCCCATTGCGGGGGTCGTCCCGGCGGGCGGTCGGGGCCAGCGCCCTGGTGACATCTGCGTCGAGGGCAACCAACCGGCCCTGTACGCGGTCCTGCTCCTCGTACGACATGGTTCGTCCGCCGTCCGTCATCCGGGAATAATCCCCCCGAATGGTGTCGAGGCGGGCCTGCAAGTCGCGCCCCTCGGGCTGCGGCAGCCGCCCGTCGCTGCGCCCCTCGTCAAGGCGCCGCTGGAGGGCGACGATCCGATCCCCATTGCGGGGGTCGTCCCGACGGGTGGTCCGGGCACGCGCCCTGTTGACGTCCTCTCCGAGTGCATCCAGTCTGGCCTGCAGGCCGTTCCATTCCTCCCGGTAGACCGGTTTATCTCGCAGTGCCGTATAGTCGGTGTGAATCACCTTCAGTTTCGTCAGAAAACTCTGGGACTGATCGGGGGTCAGCGCGCCGGTTTTCAGCCCGTCCCCAATCTCTTCCTGGATGAGCGCCATCTTGTTCTCTGCGCTCCGTTCACTCGCGGGCCAGGTTTGCATGGAGGCGCAGCCCCACAACAAACCGACGCCGACAACGAATCCCACGGTTGCTACGACAAAGCGCTTCATGTCTCTCCTCCCGTCTTGCGATGTGCAGTCCTCCGCGCCATCTGCTGAATGCTCCTGCTCCGGATCGCCACCGCCAACCGCGGCCCCGAGGGCGATCCGGCGGTTGCTCCGTCGCGTGCCTACTTCCCCAGAACCTTCTCGACTTGGCCGATCTTGTCTTGCATTTTGCCGGCGAGTTTTTCCGCAGTGCCGTCGGCTTCCAGGTCGGGATTGTTCGTCAGGCGTCCCGCCGTCTCTTTGACCTTGCCCTTCACCTCGTGAAACTTGCCTGCCGCCTGGTCCTTCGTGCTGGCTTTCATGAGATTCCTCCTGCTGCTGGTTTCTGTGTCTGATGGTCCGTCCCAGCACGCGGCACCCTCGGGGCACCCCATGCGCTCGGGTGGCCGCTCGTGGCCGGACCGTGAAAGCAAGACAGTGCCTCGGGGCCCGGCACGGGGCCCCGCGCGCTACCGGCGCCACCGCGAGTAGCCCCAACCCCCTCCACCGAGCACAAACAACACGAGCACAATGATCAACACGGTTTCCATGACCCCCACCTCCCTCCGACAACCTCACGCCTCGGCACCTCGCGGGACCCGCGCCCCTCGCTCCCTCCGGTCGGCGTCCTCTCTCCCATGCCTATGCAACACCAGATCCACCCCACGCGGCGAGGGGTCCGACGCGGTCTTCGCACTGACGAACCGGAGGGTTAGCGAAGTGGCTGCCGAGGAAGCCCCGTGAAGGCTTGGGCGGAAACCGCCTGAGATCTCGGAGCGGCTCCGAGGGGTCGGAGGGGGAAGTGACACATAGTGGGGTCGCTCGGGCCAGAGTGCTTCGGACTCACCCAGCGGCGGATCTGGACCTCGCCTGCTGTTTCAACACCCGCCTTCATCCCTCTGGTGGAAGCTACGCTCATCGTTCGCCTCTTGGGGCGAGCGACGCGCATCCGCCGCAGCGAGGGGTTCGGCGGCTCTGACGAGGGGATTGGCCGACTTGGATCACGCACGGCTTCCCCCCGACCAGCGCCGTGGACCTCTGCAACTCACCTCTCGTGTCCACATTCTCACACGCGAGTATCCCCCGTCTAGGGTCGGGGCTTGGTCTCAACCATCCCGCACTGATTCAGTGCTGCCTGCTCTTCGCCTCGAGGTCCTTTCGTCCCTTCTCGGCGGTCCGGTATTCGCCGGTCATCGTGATGACGGACCCCTGGAGTGAACGCACCTTGAAGTACCAGACCGCCCCGCCCCCGACAATGAGCCCAATGAGAATTCCCAACCAGAAATTGACGTCCATGACCTCCTCCTTTCAACCGATCACCACCGGATCAACGTGCCGCGACCTGACTTCCCGCGCGATCACGCTCCTCAGATTGGTTTGGAATCTGCGCGTCCTTTCCCTCGTTGTTCCCCACGGTTCCTTGCGCCTTCGATGACGGGGGCGTCAGCCATCGCGCGGATGAGCGTGCACAGCGCAAAGGGATCTTCGCCGCGTTCGCGCCCCTCACGTACGGACGGGTTCCGCGACCAGTGCAGAGGCCGTTCGGATTCAGCCGGTTGGCCATCCGCGGCGCAGCGCTCTCACGTGACCGTAGCCGACCCATTTCTGTCGCTGTTCATCCCACAGGCGGTAGGTAAGAGATCTCAGGCTGGAGAGTAGCGTGACATGCTCGACGTCCTGAAAGAGCGGATCCGCTTTGTGGCACTTCTCCAGATTATAGTTGGGGATCCCCGGGCTCAGGTGATGGACGTGATGGAATCCGATGTTGCCCGTGAACCATTGCAACACCCTGGGAAGCTTGTAAAAGGAACTCCCCCGGATGGCCGCCGTCACGAAGTCCCATTGACCGCGCCGCTCCCAATAGGTGGTCTCGAACTGATGCTGTACGTAGAACAACCACACCCCGACGGAACCTGCGATCATCAGGACCGTCAATTGGATCATCAGGTACGCCTTGAGGCCCATCCACCAGGTGAGCAGCGCGGCCATCCCGAGGATTGCCAGATTCGTCCACAGGACGTTGGTGCGCTCTCGTCGGTCTGCCTTTCGCCACGGGAACCGCTGTCCGAACACCAGCAAGAGGAGCGGGGCAATGCCGAACAACACCAGAGGGTTGCGTGTTAGCCGATAGGCAAAACGCCGCCAGCCAGAGGCATCGAGGTACTCTCGCACCGTCATGGTCCAGACATCGCCGGTGCCGCGCCGGTCCAGGTCGCTGGAGGTGGCGTGGTGAATGGCATGTTTGTGCCGCCACTGGTAGTAGGGTGTGAAGGTCAGGATCCCGGTGATCACGCCCAGAGTGTCGTTGGCCTTCCGTGACTGGAAAAACGACCCGTGGCCGCAGTCATGAAAGATGATAAAGAGGCGCACCAGAAAACCCGCGGCAACGAGCGCCAGGGCCAGCGTGATCCAGGGGGAAATCGCCACGCTTCGCTGCATCAGATACCACAGAACCCCGTAGGAGACGAACGTGTTCGCCGCCTGCCACACGCTGCGGCTCAGGGACGGCTTCTCATAGCGGGACACGATCCGTTTCCACATGGACTTGGCAGACCGGAGTGTCGCGGTTGGTGCACGTCGATCCTTTCGTCCTTCCGCACTTCGTTGTTGGAAGTTCACGTTCGTGCTCCTTGCAGCGCGGTGGCGGATTCTACGACAAGTTCGCTCCGTGCCTTGCGTATCCAACCCACCTGTTGTCCGCCGAAGATGCAAAGCCAGATCCACTCCGCTTCTCAGGTTGCCAAACGAGGTCCCGCCACTTTCGAATCGCGAGTTTCCTCATGATGCTGCGGCGACCCTTGCGCGGAGAGACCGGTGGGAGCGGTACGAAATATCGGATGCGCTCCGATCAGTCGGAGAGGGGCCGCGATCATCGGGGTGTCCGAGGCGCGAGTTCGTTCGTGCGCGCTTCCCGGGTGGGCAACTTGAGATCGAGCACTTTGGAGGCTCGAATCGGTCCTGTACGCCCCGGCAGCACACGCGTCCGCTGCACGAGGGGTCGTCAGGCGGCTCTGACGCAGGGCCTAGCTCTGCTTGCGCCAAAACAGCAGGACGCCGCCGGCCACTATCGCCCCCACGCCAGCCCAGACGGGGACGTTGACCGTCTGCTTGTCCTTCACCGACAGCTCGAGCGAACCCAGCTTGACCCCGTGGGTCTCCTTGGTGTAACTGAAACTGCCATACGCCAACCCCAGGATGCCGACCACAATCAACGCGATTGCCGCGAGCTTGATTGCGTTCATCTCTTCTTCTCCTCCTTTAGCGCGCCTCGTCAATCATCTGTATGGTCTCCCGCTCCACGTCCTCCGCGACCGCTTTGAGGGCGGCGGCCCCGGGGAAGAGCGCCAGGAGGGCGGTCGGCCGAATCATGCCGATCTTGGTCTTCCCCCCGTCCTGATAGACAGAGATCCGGCAAGGCAGGGCCATGTTCATTCCCATGTTCCCCGTCAGCACCTGGACGGCCCGCTGCGGGTTGCACACCTCCAGGATCCGACAGGCGTTCGGAAAGTCCACGCCCTTCTCCTTGAGCGTTTTCTGGAGGTCGTGCACATGCAGGACGCCGAACTTGTTGCGCTTCACCGCTTCTTCCAGATCCCGCGTGGCGGTTGCCACATCCTTGGGGGTGTCGGTCACATACAGCATCGATGTCTCCATTTATTCTTTGACAACGGCCTATTTCCCGCGGGCGACTTTGGCCACGGCGTCGATCAAGCTAGCGGCCTGCGGGTTTTTCACCGTCCGCTTGACGAGGATGTCGGTAGGGGTGACTTCCTTGCCGTAATAGGCATGGTTCAGGGCGTCCCGGGTCGCCACCACCGCGCCATCCAGCGAGATCCCCGCGTACAGACCCTTGGCGCGCGAGTAGGCGAGGATGTCGGCGCTGATGTTGGCCGTGGAGGCTTCCGCCCCCGCCCCGACTGGTCCCGCCGCCACGCTGGCGTTGGCGCCGAGCTTGGCGCTGTTGGCCAGCATGGCCGTCACGCCCCGCTCGGTCAGAGCGACGAGCACGACCTCCGAGGCATCGCCCCCGGCCTGGAGCCCGAAGCTGCCCTGTCCGATGGTGTAGAAGGCCGGACCACTCCAGACGTCTGCCTTGTCATCCTTGGCCAGGAACACGCCGTTGCCACCCGAGGCCCCGACGATGAAGGCGCCGCGGAGGATCTGGGGATAGACGAGCACACCCTTGGCTCCCTTGACGAGCGACCGGAGGGCCGGCCCCATGTCTTTGTCCCCAATGAAGGCTTCAAACGTCAGACGCGCTTTGTCGACGAGTTGGGTCGCATCCTGGGCATCGTCGGCCCAGGCCGACGGCGCCAGGCCGAGGATCAGTCCGCCCAGCGCGAGGGCGGTCATAGCAGTCCGGACTGTGTTCCACATCGTGTACCGTTTCATGATCTTCCTCCTTGTGGGGCGGTCGCGTCCCGCCGATGCGGCGTGCGTCCGCAGACTTGCGCGCACTCGAACACGCGCTGTGCGAAAATCACCTTGACCCCACCGACAACCCTGACGCTTCAGTCGAGCTTCTTGAGGTCTTTCACAGCCCGGTCAACGTTCCGGCCCGCCTGCTCGAGGGGACCCGTTCCGATCACCTTGTCCTGACCCGTGGCGCGGTCGATCTTCTCGCCCGTCTTTTGCATCGGGCCCTTGTCGCACGCGGCCGCGCCGAACGCGATGACGAGTCCAAAGACAATCACAGCCAGAAAGTGTCGCATCATTTTGGACCTCTATGAATGAGCGGACATACTACGCAGCACAGAACAATGGCTCCACCGCCCGCCGCGCTGCCCCCCCGGACTGTGCGGTCCCGGCCGGAGTGTCGCCTACTTTACGCACCGCACAGTAAGACGACGTGGGCAGCGGCCCGATCCCCGGACCGATGTCCGCGCGCCCACCTTCAGCTCACCTGGTGGACGGTTTGGTCATACTCCGCCGGTTGTCGGGGCGGGACGAATCGCGTCCTGCCCCTTCTGGAGCGTCTCGCGGACGTGTGCCTTGGTATCCTGCAGAACCTCCTCGGCGCGCCGCAGGGCATCCCCGCCGCGGTCGAGCAGCTGCTCCGCGCTCTCTTCGACCGCGTGGATGCGCTCCGCGGCCTGCGTGCGCACCCCGCGGGTCTGCTCCTGCAGGTAGCCCGTGATCTCCTTCCCCCAAACCCAGACGGCGACGCCGCCCGTGATCGCGCCCAAGAGAAACGCTTCATAGCTTCGCATGACAGATCTCCTCGTGTAGGCGGCATAAGGTGTGACGAGGGCGGCCTCGTCAGAGGCGCCCGGTCAGGACCAGGACCAACAGGATCAGAAGGACCAGACCGAGCCCGCCACTCGGGCCGTACCCCCAGGTGCTACTGTGCCGCCAGGTCGGGAGCGCCCCGACAACGAACAGCACCAATACGATGAGCAGAATCGTTCCCATGACAACCTCCTTCCGCCCAGTGACGGACCGTGTATGGGCCCAGGCCAGCGCCGCGCCTATCTTGCCGTCCCCGCTATTGCGCTTTCTTCTCGATGCTGCGCCCGAGCGATTGCGTGTCCTGCCCAACGCCGCGGGCGGTGGCGCACCCCGCCATGAAGATCGCCACGAGGCAACAAAGGACGACGCCGATCCGCATGCGACTCACTAATCTTGTCATCTCTTCTCCTCCACAGCGAACGACCAGCCCCGTGAGAACCGTTCGCTCCTCTCACCACCATTCACGTCCCTAAGCATGCACGTGCTCGAGCACGCGCTGGGCGCCGATCAGCAGGACCGCTCCGATGACCGCACCGCCACCTACCGCGAGGAGCGCCGCGCCCACCGACACCCCAAGCGCCAGGACAATCCAGCTCCCCAAGAGGCTACCGACGAGCCCGAGGGCCATGTCGCCCATCAGTCCGTACCCGCTGCCATTCACGATCCACCCGGTCGGCCAGCCGGCCAGCAGTCTCCCGATGGCCCACAGCACGAACAGTTCCAGAGTCATGGCCCTCCTGCCTTCTTCGGCGGCTGCGCCGGCGTTCCGGCTTCCCTACGGCCCCCTCGGCTACAGAGTATGCAAGGCCAGATCCACCCCGCTCCCAAGGTGGCCGAAGGGGCATTCGTCCGGACTAATCGCGTGGTTGGATGGGATCCGACGGCCACATCCGCGCGGATCAGCAGACGGGACTCGTCCGAGATTTCGGAGCGGCTCCGAGGGGTCGGAGGGGCGCGGTGTCCAGCGGCAGCGCGCGGGCGGGGGCATCTGGAAGCGGGAGTCACGGGCGAACTGCAGGCGTCTCGGTCCGTTCCCCCTCAAGCTTCTCCGTCGCGAGACGCCGTTTCCATCGCCACACGCCGACGCCCAGCACCACCATGAGCCCCACGAGGCCGGCGAGCGCGAGCCAGCGCTCCACCCGGTGCACGTCGGCCACGATGGCTTGGATCTGATCCGTGAAGAAGAAGGCCAATCCAAACAAAAGCGGGACGCCGACCAGCGCGGTGCCCGCGTCGGCCACGACGAACTTCCAGAACGGCACGCGCGCCATGCCCGCCGTCAGAAAAGCCGCGGCGCGGAGTCCCATGACATGCCGCGCCGTGACGATGGTCTTCAGGGCATGCCGCCGATACGCCGCCTTCAGCCACTGCTCCCGCTTGCGCGTCAGCACGAGCCGGACCGCGCGCCAGGCGAGGACGTCGGCCCCCCAGTGCCGACCGACCCAGTAGAGCGCCATATCGCCGGAAAGCACACCCAGGAGACAGATGAGAAGCGCCAGCCACCACCGGACGAGCCCCTCGTGGCTCAGGACGGCGGCCGCGATGATGGCCATCTCCTCGGGGATAGGCACCCCCAGGCTGCCCAGGACGAGCACGGCGAACACGCCGAGGTATGTGAACTGTTCGACGAATCCCTGGAGGCTCTCCACGGCGTTCCACCAGTTCAGGACCAGCCGGTCCCAGGGCCACCCCGAGCCTCGGATTCCCAGTCCCTGGCAGCCGCCCGGCGCCAGCATTCGATGTAACCTGTTGGAGGCACACACAGCGAGAGTGCTGGAGCCGGGATCTCCCGAGACGGGACTCGATGTTGAAATGCTCCGCGCTGGTGCGACATCGGTCCGGTCGGGATGGAATCGAACCTCCGGCCGGTCAGAAAAGCGTCCCCAATCCATTCAACGGGTCGGCCGGGACCGAAGGCTCATGGCCGGCGAGCCGCCCACCCGTGAGAAATCGATATAGCCCTGCTCGACATCGGTCCCAATCAGCGTGACCTGCAACTGGTCGCCGACGTCCAGCCCGTCGGCGCCATGCACCAGCTTGCCTTCCACCGGCGGCCGGAGGATGCGGACCCAGGTCCCCTTCTGCGACGCCCCCGTGACGATCGCGTCGAACTGCTCTCCGATCCGAGGCTCCAGCAGGAGCGCGGCGGCCGATTTCCCCACCTGGCGCTCGACCTTGTTCGCGCGGTCCTCCGCCTCGGTGCAGTGCTGGGCCAGCTCCTGCAGCTCCGCGTTTGCGTACGGGGCCGGGCTGTGCGCCAGCGCCGCCTTCAGAAGCCGCTGAGCGATCAGATCAGGAAAGCGACGGTTGGGTGCCGTGGAATGGGTGTAGGCTTGCACGGCCAACCCGAAGTGTCCGGGCGCCGTCTGGCCGGGAAGCTCCACGACGTACTCCCCGCGCCCCATCAGCTTGACGATGGCTAGCGACAGGTCGGGGAACCGCAGTGGATCGGCTTGGCGGCGCACCGTCAAGAACGCGTCCAGGGCAGCCGCGGCCGGTTGCGGGGGCAGGGATGTCCCCAACCCGGCGGCCAGCTCGACGATTCGCGCCCACCGCTCCGGGGAGCGCAGGACCCGGCGGAGCGATGGATAGCCCTGGGCCTCCAGGTAGCGCGCCGTCACGCCGTTCGCCGCGATCATGAAGTCCTCGATCAGCGCCCGAGCCCGGTTGGGATGCTCCACCTCCAGGTCAGTCAGTGTCTCGCCCTGGAACACCGGCCGCGCCTGGATGGTTTCCAGGCTCAACGCCCCGTGGTGGTGTCGCACCTCCCGCAGCCGTTGCGCGACCTGGTCCTGGAGCCGGAGCTGGGCCTCCATGCCCGGCACGATGGCCGCCCGACTCGGGATCGGTCCCGTCGCGTCGAGCCACGCGGCGACCGCAACATAGGCCAGCTTGGCGCGATTCTTCACCACGGCGCGATAGAGGTTTGGCGCGCCCACGGTTCCGTCGGCGTTCACCGCCATCTCCACCACCAGCGCCACCCGATCCTCGCCTTCGCCGAGGGACGTGAGATCAGTCGATAGCGGTTCGGGCAGCATGGGGAACATCGCGGCGGCCGTGTACACCGAGGTGGTGTTGTGCCGCGCGTGGCCGTCCGTCGCCGAGCCCTGCGCGACCGTTGCGTCCACGTCCGCGACTGCCACCAGGATCCGTACTACCCCACCGCCGATCGGTTCTGCCAAGGTGAGCTGATCGAGGTCCCGCGAATCATCGTTGTCGATCGAGCACCAGAGAAGCCCCCGCAGATCCCGCATCTTCGGCGCTCCGTTGGCGGGCGCCGCCTGGCTCCGCGCGACTTCCGCCATCACGGCCGACGAAAAGTCCGGGAGCAAGTCACGCTCGACCATCACCCGTCGCGCGATGGCCATCAGGTCGTGCTGATGTCGTCCGCTGCCCCGCTGCATTCGGCGCCTCCTCGTCGGTCACGAACGTCGCCGCAGTACTGGAGTCGCTCACTGACCCGCAGACGGTCACAACGCGGGGCGTAGACCCGTGTCCGCCTTCCCGGCTTCGGCCAGGGACAGCGCGCCAACGAGGTACCTGCCCTCGACGACCATGATGTCGTCGACCCCTCTGTCGCGCATCATCTCGGCCACTCTGGCCGCATCCATCTCCGGCGTGGCCGTGACGAGATGGGACGACAGACCATCCCCGACAGCGGCGGAGGACGCGACGCTTCCATCGGCGAGCGCCCGGGAAAGTACGGCGAGTCTCGCCACACCCAAGAGGCAACCCTCCGCATCCTCAACGGGCAGCGAGCTGACACCGGAGTCATCCATCATCGAGAGTGTCTCCCTCACGGTCGCGACGGGCGAGACCTTCGCCACAGACGTTCGCATGAGTTCCTTGACTTTCATCGCAACCTCCTTTTCGAGGAAGACCGTCTTCCTTTCCCATGGTCACGCTCCGACCCAACCCCACCGGGGTATTGCCCCCGACCCCTCGCACAGCCGAACGACCGAGGGCAAACCCCGTGAAGTTTCGAGACCTCGCCCGTCTAGATGCTGGGGGCGCTCACTTTCATGTGCGCCGCTCGCGGTCCCTTGTCTCCCTTCTCGACATCGAACTCGACGGCCTGTCCCTCCGTCAGCGCGTCGAATCCCTCTCCCAGGATTGCCGACCGGTGGAAGAAGAGCTCCACGCCATCTGACCCCTGAACGAACCCGAAACCTCGATCCCGGACCAGCTTCTTGACCGTGCCTGTTGCCATGGTTCCTGCTCCTCTCCGGACATCCGTCCGGATCTCGTTCCGTTTCCACCACCGACCCACCCCGATACTCTTGGCGCCTGCCTTACGCCTCCCGCTCCCGGCCGCCGTCCCCGGAGAGCTTCACGCCGGCCAGCAAGGTCTGCAGCTCCTCCCGCTCCACCACCTCCTTCTCTAGGAGTCGGCGCGCGAGTTGTTCGACGACGCTCCACTGTTCCGTGAGGAGGGCACTGACCTTTACGTGCGCCTCGACCAGGATCCGGCTCGCCTCGGAATCGATAAGTCGCGCCGTCTCCTCACTGTGCTCACGGGGCTGGGGCAGACCCGGGAGGAGGGCCGTCCGTCCGCCTCCATCGTAGGTCATCAGGCCGACCTTCTCGCTCATGCCGTACTGGGCCACCATGTGCCGCACCAGGTCGGTGGCCCGCTGGAGGTCGTTCTGGGCGCCGGTCGAGACATCGCTGAAGGCGATCTCCTCGGCGGTCCGGCCGGCCAGGAGGACGCAGAGCCGGTTGAACAGCTCCGAACGGGTCATGAGATACCGATCCTCGGTCGGGAGCTGCTGCGTGTACCCCAACGCGGCAATCCCCCGCGAGACGATGGAGACCTTCGCCACCGGGTCGGTCCCCGGCAGGAGCTCCGCTGCCACCGCGTGTCCGGCCTCGTGAGTGGCCACGATCTCCCGCTCTTTCACGCTCATCACCCGGGTCTTCTTCAGCCCGGCGACCACCCGGTCGATCGCCTCGTCGAAATCAGCTTTCCCGACCGCCTCCTTGCCTTGGCGGGCGGCGAGGAGGGCGGCCTCGTTCACGATGTTCGCCAGATCCGCCCCGACGAAGCCGAACGTCTTGGCGGCGATCGCGGCCAGATCGACCTCCGGGCCAATCGTCACCCCCTTGGCGTGGACTCGGAGGATGGCCTCGCGCCCCTTGAGGTCCGGCCGGTCCACCAGGACCTGGCGGTCAAACCGGCCAGGCCGGAGCAGGGCCGGGTCGAGGATCTCCGGCCGGTTGGTGGCCGCCATGATGATGACGCCCTTGTTGGTCTCGAAGCCGTCCATCTCCACCAGGAGCTGGTTCAGCGTCTGCTCCCGCTCGTCGTGGCCCCCCATGGGGTTCATGCCCCGGGCCTTGCCCAGGGCGTCCAGCTCGTCGATGAAGATGATGCTCGGCGCATGCGTGACCGCCTGGGCGAACAGGTCCCGGACCCGCGCGGCGCCCACCCCGACGAACATCTCGACGAAGTCCGAGCCGCTCAGGCTGAAGAAGGGCACCTTGGCCTCGCCCGCCACGGCCTTCGCCAGCAGCGTCTTTCCCGTCCCGGGGACGCCGACCAGGAGGACCCCCTTCGGGATCTTCCCGCCCAGCCGCTGGAAGCGCTCCGGCGTCTTCAGGAACTCGACGACTTCGACCAGCTCGGCCTTGGCCTCGTCAATGCCGGCAACGTCGTTGAAGGTCACCCCCGTGTCCTTCTGGACATAGACCTTGGCCTTGCTCTTTCCGAGCGTCATGAGCCCACCCAGGCCCCCACCGCCCCCCATCTTCTTGAGGGCGTAGCGCCAGATGAGGAAGAAGATCCCCATGGGGATCAGCCAGCCCAGCAAGGTCGGGAGCCAGGTGCTCGTCACCTCCCCCCGGAAGTTGACATTCGCTTGCTGCAGATCGTGGACGAGCGCGGGGTCGTCCACCCGGACCGTCACGAACTGCTGATCGGCTGTCCCGGCCTTGGCCAACGCCTCGACCCGTGCCGGTGGGAGGAGCCCCGCGAGTCCATCCACCTTCAGGCGCCCCGAGATGACCTGCGCGCCGATCGCCAGTTCGCTGACCTTCCCCTTCTCCACCAGGGTCTTGAACTCCCCGTATGAGAGGGTATCGACGTGCGGCGCAAAGACGTAGTCCCGCAGCGCCATCAGGAGGAGAAAGGCGGCGAGGAAGTACCACACCGACACGATGTGCTTTTTGTCCATGGCGCTCTATCCCTCCAGGACGGGGTGTCCGGTCCGGTGGCGACAGACCACGGTCCGTGGGTCGACCACGCAGACGCGTCCGCCTTCGGCGCAGTGGCGACAGGAGAATTCCAGCGGCCGCAGGTACCAATAGCGCACGTCGATCCTCCCCTGGTGTCCGTCCGGGCAGCGATGGAAGAGGGGATCCGCCGCCAAGGCGGCGTCGACGTCACCGATCGCCCGACTCACCATCGCCAGCGTGGGCCACCGGCACGGCGACGGAGCCGCCCCCGCTCGGACCGGAGACGTGGGCGGCTCCGTCGCCGGAATGGCGGCGCCGACGCCACCGCGGCGTTCGGTCTCACGTCTGCTGCCCATGGCCTGCGTCCATCTTCGGACCTGCGGCACTTTTCGAGGGGGCATTCTCGGCGGGGCGAACCTTGCTCCCTCCCTCCTGGTCCTTCTTCGCCGCCTCCTGGTAGGGTTTCGAGCGATGGTCAGTCGTGTAGAAGCCCGACCCCTTGAACAGGAACCCGGCGCCCGCGCTGATCAAGCGGTCCACCTTCTTCCCGCAGCGCGGGCACCGCCTGCGCGGAGAGGCCATGATGCTTTGGCGGGCCTCAAACCGTTGCGCGCACGAGCGGCATTGATACTCGTAGGTCGGCATTGTCGGATCCTCAGTCATCTGGCACCCAAGCCAGGGCCGGTCGCCGTGCGCGCTCCGTCGCGACACGGCCCACTGAGATGTGGGGCACGGTCTTCAGGCGTGCATGGGCCAGAGCCTATGCTGAGCGAAGATCATGGCGATCCCCGCGATGAACGCGATGATGGTCAACGCGGCCAGCCCCGCGTCCGGCGAGATCCTCGAGACAGAGAAGAGCCAGCCCCCCACCATGCTGCCGACAACCCCGAGGATGAGGTCCCCAGCCAGCCCGTACCCGCCCTCCTTCATGACGTGCCCGGCCACGTAGCCGGCAATCAGCCCCGCAACAACCCACATCACGAACATGTCAAGCGCCATGGCCCTGCCCCTCCGCCGCCTGCGGCGGCCTTTCATTCGCCCCTCGCGCGGTCTCGCGCGACAGAGCCCGCCGCCAGACCGACCCTCGCGTCCACCTTTCGGGTGAGGTGCCGAGCCAGGGCGGCGTTATAGCAGACTGAATATGCAAGGCCAGATCCACCGTACGCTCGAGGTGGCCGGACACCGTTTCAGCCCTGTCGACTCATGGGGTTGGGAGGGGTGTTCGTGCGTTGTCTCATTTGTGAAAGTCACGGGAAACGCACGATATCTCGGAGGGGCTCCGACAGGTCGGATGGGGATACCGATGCACGTTCCCCGGACGCGAACGTTCCTCGCGACTGGCGACGCGGTGGCCGGGGTCCCCTTGCTGTGTTGATCGTCGCGTCCGGCATCGCCGGGTTCGGGCACCCTAGCGGTCCGGGGACTCCAGGGTCGTCCGGATCGTGCCAAGCAGATCCTTGAGCGCGTAGGGCTTCTGGAGGAAGCCGATCAAGTCCCGGTCGGTGAACTGCCTGGTGGCATCCTCCTTGGTGTAGCCGCTGGACAGGACGATTCGGACGTCTGGCCGGATCTGGCGAAGCGCGCGCGCGGTCGCGGCGCCGTCCATATGGGGCATCGTCAGATCGAGGATGACCGCGCGGACGGTCTCCGCATGTTCACGGAAGACTGCGACCGCTTCCCGTCCATCGGCCGCGGTCAACACCGTGAAGCCTGTCTTCTCCAGGGCGAGCGCAGCAACAGAACGGATATGCGCGTCGTCGTCCACCACCAGGATCGTCCCTTCGCCCCTCCACGCGGGAGGAACCGGTGTCGGGGCGGAGGGAGCAACCGCGGGCCGAGCAGTGGGAGGGAAGATCGCCTCGATCTGGGTTCCGTGCCCAGGCTGCGAGATCACCAGGATCGCGCCATGATGACCACGAATGATCCCCAGCACCGCGGCGAGGCCGAGGCCGCGTCCGGCGAACTTCGTCGTGAAGAAGGGTTCGAACATTTTTTCTTTCGTCTCCTCGGGCATGCCGCACCCGGTGTCTGTTATTTCCAAGGAGACGGACGGTCCCTCGGGTATCTCGTTGCCGAGCACGCCCTTCGCCAGGTACGCACGGTCGACTTCGCGTACACCGACGCGCACCGTGACGACCCCGGCCGCGTCGCCGATGGCTTCGCCGGCGTTGATGACCAGGTTCATGACGACCTGGCGCAGTTGGGTGGCATCCGCCTCGATCGCGGGGACCGCCTCCCCCAGATGAAGATCGAGAGTGCAGGTTTTCGGCAGCGAGGCGCGAAGCAACGGCTCCATTTCCCGGATGAGGGCGGGCAGCAGGATCGGTTGGACGCGGAAGGTGCCCCTGCCCGAGTAGGCCAGCATCTGGCCTGTGAGGTCCGCAGCCCGATGCGCGGTCGTCACCACTTGCTCAACGTCGGCGCGGGCCGGCGCGTCCTGGGGAAGGTGGAGAAGGGCCAGCTCGGTGGAAAGGAGGATGCCCCCGAGCAGGTTGTTGAAGTCGTGTGCGATGCCCCCGGCCATGACCCCGAGGCTTTCGAGCCGCTGGGTATGCTGGAGTTGCGCCTCCCACTGGCGACGGGCCACTTCGGTGCGCACCCGCTCGGAGCTGTCTCGCAGCAGCCAGCGCAGGCCGACGAGTCGCCCCTTGCGGTCGCGGACCCGGCCCGTGGTCAGGGTGACGGGAAAGGGAGGACCACTCCGTGGCTGAACCGTGGTCTGCCACTCCGCGACGCGTTCCGAATATCCGTTGTGCAGTCGCGCCACAAAGGCCGCGAAAGCCCGGTGCGCTTCGCTGGCGACGAACACGACAAGGGGCTTCCCGGGCAACAAATCCCGGCGCACGCCCAACAGGCTTGCCGCGACCTCGTTCGCCTGCTGGATCGTGCCTTTTGCGTCGGTCACGAGATAACCGTCGGGGGCGTCGTCGAACAGCTCCTGGTAGCGCCGGCGCTCCTCCTCCACGAGTTCGCGGGTCTCGGCCAGCTCCTCGTTCTGCTGCTGGAGCTCGTCGGCCGCCACACGCAGTTCCTGGAGCGCCGTCGACAGTTCCCTCATGGTTTCGCCCACCAGCGGTTGCTGTTCCGCGATCCGCCCAACCCTGTGGGTGAGCTCATCAAGGCGCCGTTGGCCCTCCCGCACCTGTCGATCGCACACCGGATTGCTCATTTCGCTTTTCCCTCCATCACCAGGACGACTCCAGCCCGATCCCCCCTCGGTCCCAGGAACGGGGTACAGGTGATGCGACACCGGACGGCCCTGCCACGGCAATTCATCGCGTCGACCGCTATTTCCTCGTGATGCGCGGCTCCCGCCAGAAGACTGGCGATCTGTTGTTGCACCGCCTGCAGGCCAAGGTCGACGCTCAAGAGGGACCGCCCCCGCACCTCGTCGGCATTGAAACCCCACAGGTCTTCGGCCCCGTGGTTCCACAGGAGAATGGTCAGGTCGTGGTCCACCACGGCCACCCCGACCCGCACACCAGTCAAAATGGATTGCAGGATCGCATTCGTCGTACCCAATTCGTTGGTCCGCCGGTGCAATTCGGTGTTGAGAGTCTCCAGCTCCTCATTGGTGGAGTGGAGCTCTTCATTCATGCTCCCCAGCTCCTCGTTCGTGGACTCGAATTCCGCATTGCTCGTTTCGAGCTCCTCGTTCGTGACCTGCAAGGCAGCGTTGAGCGTTTCCAGGTCCGTAGGGGCAGCGCGCAGCCACTTTGCGCTTGGCGCTCGCTCCTCCACAGTGCCGCGACGCGCTTCCGGGAGTCCGTGACGCACAGAGGCGTCGGCACTGGTGAGACCCGCGCCCGGCCGGACTCCGGTCTCTGCAAGCGTGGCAACCCTCTGGAAGATGTGGTGCTTGAGATTCACCGGGTGGAAGACGTGGGTGTACGCGGGGATGAGCTCCGCCTTCCCGAGGAAGAGATAGCCGGCCTCCACGAGAGCCATGCGAAAACGAGCCAGAATTCTCCCTTGCGCCTCGGAGTCGAAGTACATCAGCGTATTCCGACAGACGAGGAGGTCCACGCGAGAGATCGGGGCGTCCCGCAACACGTCCTGGCGTCCGAAGACGATGGCCCGCCGCAGGTCAGGCCGGAAGACGTGCCGGGAACCGGCCGTTTCGAAGTACCGCGTTCGTAACGTTGCCGGAATGGATTCCAGGTCCTCGTCGTTGTAGGCCCCCTGACGAGCTTGTGAGAGGGCCTCCTCGTCCACATCGGTGGCGTAGATCTTGACCCGATGGCAGAACGCCTCCATCCCCACGGCTTCCGCGAAGAGCATCGCCAGCGTGTAGACCTCCTCGCCCGAGGCGCAGCCGGCGCTCCACACCCGGACAGGCTCGTCAGCCGACTTGATGGCGAGAAGCTTCGGGAGGAGTGTTTCGCGGATATACCCCCAGGCCACTTCGTCCCGAAAAAAACCCGTGACATTGATCAAGATGCTGTCAAAGAGGGTGGTGTACTCCAGCGGGTGCTCGTCGAGGTAGGCGAGATAATCCACACAATCCCCGACCCCAGCGACGCGCATGCGGCTCGCCAGGCGGCGGATCAGGCTGGGCTGCTTATAGCCGCTGAAGTCGATCCCGCGATAGCGCGTAAGATGATCCAGCAGCGGCACGAACCCGGGGTCCTGGTCCGTGAGGATCGAGTGCGTCACCCTGCAGGTTGACGGTTCTCCATCGCGTGGCCGCGAAAGGGCCGCGTCGGAAGGAACGCCTGCTGGTCGGCTACCACTCATCTGCCCCGTACCTCGCTTCTCGCCGTCTTGCGCACACCGCCGCCTGTCCTGCGGCACGCCCCTGGGACCCGGTGCGTGGTGTCGGTGGCGCGGGCCGCGGCCGAGACACTATTTCGCCCGACTCACGCGATGGGGCTGGGAGTGCGTATGCCATTACACGCGTCACGCAAAGATGGCCAGGAAGGCCCCGCCCCACTGGTAAACAAACGGCATGCAAAGCCAGAACCATCTCCTCCGCGCACAGCCCGACGACCTCTTGACGTTGTTAATACCGTCGGTTACGGGGACGCGGTCTGGAAATCTCGAGGGAGGAGCGAGATGGAAAGGTACGGGATATCGGAGAATCTCCGATTGGTCGGAGGCGCGGGACCCCTCAGCGGGGACGCGAGAGGCCGAGCAGCGCAGCGGTGCCGGCTGGGGGGTACCCGTCCGAAGGGCGGGTCTGGCGCGGCGTCTCTGGCGCACCCTGTGGGCTTTGGATCATGTCAGCGAATCTCTAACTCAGAACGCTAGCCGCCTGTCCGTCCCCGAAGTTCGTGGATGAATTTGCGGCTTCCGACGGCGTCCAGAGCGGCTCCGTCCCGCCCGCCAACGCGCACGGCGGCGAGCGCCGGGGGCGTGGGTCTGGGACGGCTCATCCTCCCTCCCCATCCGATCCTTCGGAGATTCTCCCTGAGATTCTCCGATATATCGTGCGATTCCCCCGCCACTCCTCCCGAGGCTCCAGGGCTGCTTACCCCCCAACTACTCGATTCAAAGCGACGGCGACCTTTTGGGGCCATGGAAGGGCCGAGTGGATTCGGCCTTGCATGTTCCCCTTACAAGGAAGGTGTGCTCGAAGAGGCCTCAGTAGTCCGATGCCAGCCTGGATGGAAACGCGTCACTCACCGAGGAGGACACCATGGATCAGGACAAGGGAGACAAGAGAATGGAACAGCAGAAGACGCTCAGCATGGGACAACGGTGGCGGGAGACCCAACCGACGAAGACCATGACCTTCTGGGCGTGCATAGCCTCGGTCGTGCTCACGATGATTGTCGGATTCGCCTGGGGCGGCTGGGTCACGGGCGGGACCGCTCAGAAGATGGCCGATACGAGGGCGGACGATGCCGTCACCAAGCGCTTGGCCCCGATTTGTGTCGTCCAGTTCCAGCGGGATCCTGGAAAAGTCCAGAAGCTGGTTGCCCTGCAAGGGACCGATTCGTGGCAGCGAGATGGTTACGTCGAGAAACAGGGATGGGCGACCATGCCTGGGGAAGAGAAATCTGACAGCAAGGTGGCCGAGGCGTGTGCCCAGCTCCTGGTGGCCAGTAAGTAGCGCGCGCGGACTGGCGCCGTCGGAAGGCCGCAGGCTCCATAGGCGGTGGCAACGATTCAGCCCTGGCCGAGGGAAGGCCAGGGCTGAATCATTCGGCATGGGGGAGTGAGGATCCGCTCAGGGCACCTTGAGGCCGAAGTCGTGGCACTGCGCGCAGTAGTCCACCGACCGTGCGTGGGCGCGATGGCAGGTCTCGCAGGGGAGCTCGCCCTGGTGCGAGGCGCGGGGGTTGGGATTGGCCTTCGCGGTCTTGGCCGCGAGACCGGCGGCATCCCCGTGGCACCCCCCGCAGGCAGCCGAGGGGACCGCCGCCTTCGGCGCACTCTCCTTGTGGCATCCGGCGCACTCAATCCCCGTCTTCTGTCGACGACTTCTCGGCCGCCGCATGCTTGCCGGCGATCCGACCGTAGACCAGGAAGCATGTCCTAGTCCAACCGCCGCTGCCAAGGCGCCTCGATACGTGGGTCGGGAACCTGGACACCCGTTGCGAAGGGTGTTGCCCGCATTCCCCTGCATTCCGCGCGCGTTGGCCCCGCACCCTGATAACCTCAGGGTGCACCGGTCATCGCTCACCGACGAGTCTGGTAGACCCCCGCGCATCGGAAGGCCGACGACGTTGCGCGACGGTCTGTACTGCTTCCGCACAATCCTCCGTTTTGGACTTGACAGCCACGAAGGCGTTCGGTATTTTGTCAATAGATTTTGACATTCATTTTCATTTAGGAGCTCCCATGCCCGATTCCGACTCCGGCACCCGCAGCTTCAGCGACTTCCTGACACGCGCCGGTCTCAAGAGCACCCGCCAGCGGGAGCAGATCGTGCGCGCGTTCTTCGCCGCCGGCCGCCACATCAGCGCGGAGGAACTGTACCATCAGATCCGGGCCCAGGACCCCTCCATCGGACTGGTCACGGTGTACCGCACGCTGAAGCTGCTCCGCCAGGCCGGTCTGGCCACCGAGCGGAAGTTCGGGGACACCTATGCCCGGTTCGATCCCAACCCGGCCGACTGGACGCACCATCACCTGATCTGCACCCGGTGCGGGAAGATCCAAGAATTTCAGGACGCCACCCTGCGGGCGCTCGGTGCCAAGGTCGCGCACAGCCAGGGTTTTTCGGTCACCGAGCAGCGGCTCGAGCTCTACGGCGTCTGCCGCGACTGTGCCCGGCTGGAGGGACGCCGGACGACCGGCGGGTCCCGGGCCGTCCCCGGCCACGCACGACCGAGGAGCGCGTCATGACCGACGACCAGAGCCCGACGGTAACCGATGAGATCCTGGAGGACTGCCTGCAAGCCCTCCAGCGCAGTGTGGACCAGGGCCGCGCCGCCACCACGCAGGACGTCACGGCGTTCGCCCGGGTCCCCGCCCCCATCGCCGAGGCCGCCCTGCGGGAGCTCCGAGTCCGCGGTCTGCTAGAGGCGAAATCCGATTGCCTGGCCCTGTCCGACGAGGGGCGGCGACAGGCAGCCGCCATCCTCCGCCGGCACCGGCTGTCGGAGCGGTTGCTCACCGATGTTCTGGGTCTCCCCTGGGATCGCGTCCACGACGAGGCCATGCGGCTGGAGCATGCGCTGACCCCCGAGGCGGAGGCCCGGCTGACGTCGCTTCTGAACGATCCCGAGACGTGCCCACACGGCGGCCCGATTCCGGGGAGCGACGGGATCGCCGCCGCGTACACTCGAACCCTGGACACCGTTCCCGCCGGTACACAGGTGCGGATCGAGCAGATCACCGAGGAGGAGGCGGCCCTGCTCCGCTATCTGGCGAGCCTGGGCCTCCTGCCAGGGGCGGAGCTGTCGGTGGAGGAAGTCGCGCCCTTCGGGGGGCCGCTGCTGGTGCGGGTGGGCGGCGCGCGCTACGCCATCGGGCGCGACGTGGCCGCCAAGATCCTGGTCCGCGGCGGCACGGACCCGGAGCCCCGCCGGCACCGCAACCGCCGGCGCGGTCGGTGACGCCCGACACCCTGTGATGCGCCCCTGGCCCGCGCGGGGTACATCGTTGTCAAAGCATAGCGTGACCGGAGACATTCCCGGATAGACACGCTTCTCGTAACGGCTCTTACGTCAAGAGAAGGGTGACGATCGTGGCCTTGAGTTGTCACGGGGCCTTGCAGGAATTGCGGACGGGCGTCACGCTGACCGTCGCCCTCGCCGGGAACCCGAACGTCGGGAAATCCAGCATCTTCAATCGCTTGACGGGAATGGGTGTGGCCACGGCCAACTATCCCGGCAAGACGGTCGAGGTCCAGCTCGCCATCACCCGCCTGGGGGACCAGCGCATCGGCGTGATTGACCTCCCGGGCACCTACGCACTGGGCGGCGTCTCGGACGATCAATGGGTGGCCCGCCAGGCCCTGCTGGACGGCGCACCCGACGCGGTCATCCTGGTGCTGGATGCCACCAACCTGGCCCGCAACCTGTACCTGGGGCTCCAGGTTCTGGACCTCGGCATCCCGCTGGTGGTGGCCCTGAACGTCGTGGACCAGGCCGAGGCCCGCGGCATCCGGATCGACGCGGAGCGGTTGACCGAGATCCTGGGAAGCCCCGTGATCCCCACCGTCGCCACCCGCGGGACCGGCCTGGATACCCTCATGGCCGAGGTGGTCCGGCGGGCCTCGCGCCCCACGCCCCTCCGCGTGCGGCTCCGCTACAGCGAGGATGTGGAGGCCGCCATCGGCAAGATGGAGCGCGCCCTGACCACCCGGAACGATCGCCCCCACGGCTTGCCGCCGCGCGCGGTGGCGGTCCTCCTCCTGGAAGGCGACCCCGAGTTCGCCGCCTGGCTCGCGGACGCGCCGGATGCGGACGACCTGCGGCGCCTCCACGAGGAGCTGACGGGAACCCTCCGGGACCTGCGGGGAGAGGAGCCGGGGCTCCTCCTCATGCGGGAGCGCCATGGCCTGGCAGGCCTGATCGCGTCGGAGGTCGAGCATCGCCGGCGCCAACGGGCCCTGCTCGCCGATCGGCTGTGGCAGTTCACCACAGCGCCCGGCACCGGCCTGCTGGTCCTGGCCCTAGTGCTCGCCGGGATATTCACCTTCCTGTTCGTGGTGGGCGACTGGCTGTCCGTCGGGTTCGGCGCACTCTGGACCGCCTATGCCTCGCCGGCCATCCGCTGGCCGTTCGTCGCGCTCCTGGGGGACAACGCCTTGTCCCGGACGCTCCTCTGGGGGTTCGACGCCGGGATCAACGCCGCGCTGGCGATCGGAATCCCCTACGTCCTCACCTTCTACTTCCTGCTCGCCCTCCTGGAGGACACCGGGTACATGAATGCGGTGGCGTTTCTCACAGACCGCGTCATGCACAAGATGGGCTTGCACGGTCGCGCCGTCATTCCCCTGGTGGCGGGCGCCGGGTGCAACGTTCCGGCCATCCTCGGCACCCGCGTCCTGGGGACCATGCGGGAGCGGATCATCGCCAGCACCCTGATCGTGCTCACGCCCTGCAGCGCACGCACGGCGGTGATCCTGGGAGCCGTCTCCATCACGGCGGGCTGGCAGTGGGCCCTGGCGGTGTACGGGGTCACCGCGCTGGTGGCGCTGGGTACGGGTATCGGCCTCGACCGATTCCTGCCGGGGAGCGGCACCGGCCTGGTCATGGAGATGTTCCCCTTCCGCCGGCCGACGCTCTGGCCCATGATGAAGCGCACCTGGGGCCACTTCCGCGAATTCGTCGTGGTCGCCACGCCCATCGTGGTGGGCGGGAGCATCGTCCTGGGCGGCCTCTACGAAACCGGCCTGCTGTGGGCCCTGGCGCGGCCCCTTCGGCCCATCATGGAGGGCTGGCTCGGGCTTCCCGCCGTCGCCGGGCTGACCCTGATCGTGGCCGTGCTCCGAAAGGAATTGGCGCTGCAGCTCCTGGTGACCCTCGCCATCGCACAGTACGGGCCGCAGGCCAGCAATCTCTTGAGCTTCATGCAACCGCACCAGATCGTCGTGTATGCGCTCGTCAATACCCTCTACGTCCCATGCGTCGCCACCATCTCGATCCTGGCGCGGGAACTCGGCTGGCGGCGCGCCCTCCTGATCTCATCGTTCACCGTCGTCCTGGCGCTCCTCGTGGGAGGAGCGGCGCGGGGCATTCTCTCCTTGCTCTGACAGGAACACGACCGACGCGTTCCGAACCGGGGCGAGGGTTCACATAGACGCGGAGGAAAATGGTCATGCTTGTCCTGCACAGTGTCCTGGAGAGCTTCGTGGTGGTCCTCCGCGAGGGGATCGAGGTCTCCCTGGTCGTCGGCATCCTGGTGACCTACCTGCGGCGAACGGGTCGGAGCGCTTACTGCCGCCACGTCTTCCTCGGGCTTGGCGCGGCGACCCTTACCAGTCTGGCCGCCGCCCTCCTGGTCCGCCGCCTCGGCATCGTGGCGGACGGCCCCGCCGTCGAGGGGGCGCTGATGTTCCTCGCCGCCGCGCTCGTGGGATCCCTGGTCTTCTGGATGTGGCGGGCGGGCCGCACGCTGAAGGCGCGTCTGGAGCAACGCCTGGAATCGCTCGTCGCCGATGCGGCCCCGGGCGGGATGTCCGCCCGGGCCGCCCTGGGCGTGTTTGCGCTGGCCTTCGTCATGGTCCTGCGCGAGGGCGTCGAGACGATCCTGTTCCTCACCGCCCTGGCCGGGACAGAGAGCGGCCGGCCACTCTGGACCGGCATCGGGGCCTGCCTGGGGCTCTCGCTGGCCGCTCTCTTCGGCATCGTCCTGGTCCGGGGGGGCCGGCGACTGCGTCTAACCCGCTTCTTTGCCGTCACCGGACTGGTCCTCCTGATCCTGGTGGTCAAACTCCTGGCCGGCGGACTGCACGAGTTCATGGAGGCAGGCCTCGTCCCGGCGTCCCATGCCTGGGAAGAGGTGCTGGAGGTCTTCACCCACCGGACGACGTCCCTCCTCATCCTGATCCTGCTGGTCGCAGTGCCGCTCGGCCTGATCGCCTGGGATTGGTGGCGGGCTGGGCCCACTGCGCTCCGCACGCCACACCAACCGAACGGCGCCCGCCCGTAGCACCGCCCCGCTTCCTGCCGCCGAGGCCGGCAGTGACTTGCGCTCCTATTAACTGACCGGTCAGATACTTATTGACACTCGCCTCCCGCCGGGCTATCGTCCAACCAACTGGTCAAATATCCGGAGGCGCCATGACCGCCGCACACACCATCCCTCACCCCCGTCGCTGGCAGCGCCGGCCGGACGAGCGGCCCCGTCAGATTCTCGAGGCCGCCTTCCGGGTCTTCGGTGCGCGCGGCTTCCACCAGGCCACCCTGGATGACGTCGCCCGGCAGGCCGGGATCACCAAGGGCACCATCTACCTTTACTTCCCCAGCAAGGCGGCGCTCTTCACCGCCATGCTGAAGACGCGGATAACCGCCGTCATTCCCTCCACGGAGCCGCGCACCGGCCGCGCCGCGTCCTCGCTGGAGGGACGGCTCGCCGCTGATCGGCCAGGACATTTATCGGTTCCTGTCCAGTCCGGCCTACCTGGCCATGTTCCGTACCGTGGTGGGCGAGGTCGCGCAGTTCCCCGAGATCGCGGCCCAGGTGTACCGGGAAGGGATTCTGGTGGCCAACCGGCGGTTCGCCGCGGTGATCCGCACGGCCATCCGGTCCGGCGAGTTCCGCGACGTGGACGCCATGGTGGCCTCCCGCGCCTTCATCGGCATGTTCCTGATCTTCGCCGTCAGCCAGCGCCTGCTGGGCGGCGAGCGGATCTACCCCATCGCGGACGATGCGGTCGTCACGACCGTCACTGACATCTTTCTGAACGGCCTGCTGGCGCGGAAGGCCCCGGAGGTCGTCGCGCGGCCGCGACGGCGGCGGCGACCCTCGGTCGTCCGGCGCGGACCCGCCCCGTCCGCCGACCGAACCCGGATCGATCGCACCGGCATGAGGAGCGGAACATGAGCGGCGCCAATGGCAGGAAGCGTATGCGGATCGCCATCGTCGTGGTGGTGGCGGGGTTGCTCGCCTCCGGCGCCGCTCTCTGGCGCTGGTGGCAACGTCCACCCGAGGGGGTCCTCGTCGCCTCGGGGACCATCGAGGCCACCGAGATCGCGGTGAGCTTCAAGATCCCCGGTCGGGTGATCGCCCGTCCGGCGGACGAAGGCCAACGCCTCAAGGCCGGCGACCCCGTGGCCACACTGGAGAGTAAGGAGCTGGAAGCGGACGTCGGCCGCTTGCGAGCGTCGCTGGCGGGCACCGAGACGCGCCTGCCGCAGCTCCAGACCGAGATCGCCCTCCAGGAGGCACTGACTCGCGCCCGGATCGCCGAGGCGCAGGCCGGCCTGACCGCTCGGGACGAGCGGCTGGCGGAACTCAAGAGCGGCTCCCGGCCGCAGGATCTGCAGCGCGCCGCGGCCGAGGTCCGCGAGGCCAAGGCCGTGCTGGAGAACGCCCAGGCGGATCTCGGGCGCATGGAGGCGCTGTACCGTGAGGGTGGCGTCTCGGCGCAGGCGCGCGACACCGCCCGCACGAGCCTCGACGTGGCGGTGGAGCGACACCGGAACGCCGTCGAACGGCTCGACCTGGCGAAAGAGGGTCCACGTCAGGAGGAGATCCGCCGGGCCGAGGCGGACGTCCAACAGGCCCGCGCAGGCCTGCTCCTCGCACAGACGGGCGCTCTGGAGGTTTCCCGGAGGCGGCAGGAACTGGCAACGATCCAGGCCAACATTGCGCGCGATCGCGCCGCCTTGGCCGCTGCGGAGGCACAGCTCGGGTACACGGTCCTCGCGAGCCCGCAGGCCGGCGTGGTTCTCCGGAAGCACGTGGAGCCCGGGGAGATGATCGCTGCGGGTACTCCCGCCGTGACGATCGCCGACCTGGGCAACATCTGGCTCAAGATCTATGTTCCGGAGCCTCGGCTCGGCCACGTCCGGTTGGGCCAGACGGCGGAGATCACGACCGATTCCTTCCGCGGCAAGGTCTATCCCGGCAAGATCACCTTCATCAACTCCGAGGCCGAGTTCACTCCCAAGAACGTCCAGACCCAGGAGGAGCGGGTGAAGCTGGTGTTTGCCGTGAAGATCAGCGTGGACAACCCAAACCAGGAGTTGAAGCCGGGCATGCCGGCGGATGCGAGGATTGACCTGGGAACAGGGGCTGGGGGTCAGGGGTCCGGGAAATGAACAGCGGCGGATTTCAAGAGCACGAGGGCCCGACGATCGAGATTCGTGCGCTGACGCGGCGGTTCGGCCCCGTCACGGCCGTGGATCGCCTCACCCTGACGATCCCACGCGGGGAGTTGTTCGGCCTGGTCGGTCCGGACGGCGCCGGAAAGACCACGACCCTCCGGATGCTGGCGGGCATCCTGCCGCCAACGGACGGCGACGCCCTTGTCGCAGGCCGCTCCGTTCGAACGCAGCCCGAGGCGGTCAAGGACCGTATCGCATACATGTCCCAGCGATTCGGACTGTACGGCGACCTCACCGTGCTGGAGAACCTCCTCTTCTATGCGGATCTCTTCGAGGTCTCGCGCCAGGAACGGGCGCCGCGCATCGAGCGTCTCCTGGGGTTCAGCAACCTCACCCCGTTCAAGGACCGGCTGGCCGACAAGCTGTCGGGCGGAATGAAACAGAAGCTGGGCCTTGCCTGCGCCCTGATCCACACGCCCAAGATCCTCCTGCTGGACGAGCCCACCAACGGCGTGGATCCGGTCTCCCGACGCGACTTCTGGCGGATCCTCTACGAGATGCTGAAGGAGGGAGTGACGATCCTGGTCACGACGGCTTATCTGGATGAGGCTGAGCGGTGCAACCGCGTCGGCCTCATGCACCAGGGGCGGCTCCTGGCCCTGGATTCGCCCCGTCAGATCAAGAGCCTGATGGCGGGCGATCTGGTGGAGATCCTCGTCACCGAGGCCTGGCGGGCGCGCGAGGTCCTGGCCGGCGTCGCGGGAATCAAGAGCGTCACGCTCTTCGGCCATCACCTCCACATTGCGGTCGAGGATGCCGCCCGTGGTCTCCCCGCCGTCCAGGCAGCGCTGGAGGCAGCCGGCCTCGCGCCGCGCGAGGCCCGACGGATCGCCCCGTCGCTGGAGGATGTCTTCATCTCCATGGTCGAGCGTGGGAGCGGAGCGCCCGATGAACGGGCGGCCTGACCTCGCGGTCCGGGTCGAGAATCTCGAGCGCCGCTTCGGCGACTTCGTCGCCGTGGACCGCCTCTCGTTCGAGGTCCCCGCGGGAGAGATCTTTGGGTTTCTGGGACCCAACGGGGCCGGGAAGTCCACAACCATCCGGATGCTCACGGGCCTGCTCTCCCCGACCGGTGGATCCGGCTGGGTCGGCGGGTTTGACATCCGGACCCAGGGGGAATCCATCAAGGAGATCATCGGCTACATGTCCCAGAAGTTCTCGCTCTACGAGGATCTCACCGTCGAGCAGAACCTGGACTTCTACGGCGGCATCTACCGCATCCCCAAGGAGAGGAAGGCCGCACGCAAGGCGTGGGCGCTCGAGATGGCGGGACTGGTGGGACGAGAGCAGAGCCTCACGCGCGAACTGGCCGGCGGCTGGCGGCAGCGGCTGGCCCTCGGCGCCGCCATCCTGCACGAGCCGCGAATTCTCTTTCTGGATGAGCCCACCTCGGGCGTGGATCCGATCTCGCGGCGGAATTTCTGGGATCTGATCCAGCGTCTCTCGCGCCAGGGCGTCACCGTGTTCGTCACGACCCACTACATGGACGAGGCCGAGTACTGCGACCGATTGGCCCTTATCTACCGGGGGCGCATGATCGCCCTGGGGACGGCCGCCCAGCTCAAGCGCGAACACATGCCCGACGACGTGCTGGAAGTAGCGGTAGACCGTCCCGTGGAGGCCCTGGAAGTCACCCCGCGGGTTCCGGGCGTGCGCGAGGCCGCGCTCTTCGGCACGCTCCTGCATGTGGTCGTCTCGGATGCGGCGGCGGCCGCCCCCGCCGTGCGGGGTGCACTGGAGGCGGCCGGACTCCGGGTCGAGCACGTGGAGAAGATCCTCCCGTCGCTGGAGGACGTGTTCGTATCCCTCATCGAAGCGGAAGACCGACGGGAAGAACCGAGAGCCGAGAGCCGAGGGCGGAGAGCCTAGAAATGCGCATCGCTCGACTGTTGGCGGTGGCCCGAAAGGAAATCATTCAGATCCGTCGCGATCCGCGAAGCCTCGGGATGGCCTTCGTCATTCCCATGATCCTGCTCTTCCTGTACGGCTACGCCCTCACCCTGGACGTGGATCGCCTGAAGACGATCGTGTACGACCAGGACCAGAGCGCCACGAGCCGGGAGTTCCTGGAGCAGTTCACCGCCACCCGCTACTTCACCCCAGTGGCCAGGGCGGAGAACTACCGGGACGTCGAGTGGGCGCTCGATTCCGGTCGAGCCCAGGTGGCCCTGGTGATCCCCCGGAACTTCGCGCGCGACCTGGCCCTCGGTCGGCGCGTTCCGGTCCAGGCGCTCCTGGACGGCAGCGATTCCAACACGGCGACCATCGCCCTGAACTACCTGGAGGGAATCGCCGCGCGCTACTCCACCCGTATCGTCGCGGAACGGCTCAATGTCAAGCCCCCGCGACCTCCCGGTGGAGGGCCGCCCCCGCGTCTGGTTCAACCCGGAGCTGCAGAGCAAGAACTACATCGTCCCCGGCCTCATCGCGGTGATCATGATGGTGATCGCCGCCCTCCTGACCTCGCTCACGGTCGCCCGCGAATGGGAGCGGGGGACCATGGAACAGCTCATCGCCACACCCATCCGGGTGCCCGAGCTGATCCTGGGGAAGCTGCTCCCCTATGTCGGGATCGGCTTCGTCGACGTCGTCCTCTCGGTGCTGGTGGGGACGACGGTCTTCGGGGTGCCCTTCCGGGGTAGCCTGCCGTTGCTCCTCATCCTCTCCCTGGTCTTCCTCCTGGGGGCCCTCGGCCTGGGGATGCTGGTCTCCATCAAGACAAAGTCCCAGATCCTCGCCAGCCAGGCGGCCATGGTCGTCACCTTTCTCCCCGCCTTCCTGTTGTCGGGGTTCGTCTTCGACATCGCCAACATGCCGGGGTGGCTGCAAGCCATCACGCACGTGGTGCCTGCCCGCTACTTCGTCACGATCCTGAAGGGCATCTTCCTCAAGGGCGTCGGTCTGCGCGTCCTAGGCATGGAGGTGCTCTTCCTGGCCCTATTCTCCCTGGTGGTCATGACCGCCGCCCACCGGGCCTTTCGGAAGAGCCTGGAGTAGATCGAGCCATGTGGGAGCGCCTCAAACACATGCTCATCAAGGAATTCGTCCAGATCTTCCGGGATCCCCGGATGAAGGCCGTGATCTTCGGCACGCCGATCATCCAGCTCTTCGTCATCGGCTACGCGGTCACCACCGACGTCACCCAGGTCGCCACCGCCGTCGCCGACTTCGACCGGACCCAGGAAACCCGGGAGATCACGCGGCGCTTCGAGAGCTCCGGCTACTTCCGCGTCGTCCGATGGGTCGAGGACCCGGAGGTCTTGCGCGCCCTGATCGACCAGGGGGCGGTGAAGGCTGCCATCCAGTTCGACCCGGGGTTCGCTCGGGACCTGGCCCGGGGGCGCACCGCCGTCATCCAGGTCATCGTGGACGGGACCGACTCCAATACTGCCGGCGTGGTCCTGGACTACGCCAACCGGATCATCGCTCAGGTCAATCGCGAGAAGCTCCCCGTCCTGCTCGCCGCGCGCGCGGTGGCCGCGGGCAGGGTCGCCCCGATGCCGTCCGGCGGCCTGCCGGGGGTCGAGCTCCGGTCCCGGGCCTGGTTCAATCCGGACCTCAGAAGCCGCAACTACTACGTCCCTGGGGTCATCGCCATCCTCATCATGCTGACCCTGATGATGATGACCGCCATGGCCATCGTCCGGGAACGGGAGATCGGAACCATGGAGCAGCTCTTGGTCTCGCCCATTCGGCCGGCCGAGCTGATCCTGGGAAAGACTCTGCCCTTCGCTCTCATCGGGTTCTTCGATGTCCTCATCATTACCACGGTGGCGGTCCTCTGGTTCACCGTGCCGATTCGGGGAAGCCTTGTCCTGCTTTTCGGGGCCACCGCCCTATTTCTCCTCCCGGTCCTGGGGATCGGCCTTTACATCTCCACGATTTCCAAGACCCAGCAGCAAGCCCTCATGTCCACCTTCTTCTTCTTTCAACCAGCCATGCTGCTGTCCGGATTCGCCTTCCCCATCGCCAACATGCCCGAGGCGATCCAGTACCTGACGTACCTGAACCCTCTCCGCTACTTCCTCGTCATCATCCGGGGCATCTTCCTGAAGGGAAACGGGGTCGAGATTCTCTGGCCGCAGATGCTCGCCCTCCTTCTCCTTGGACTCAGCGTTCTGACGGCCAGCACGCTTCGCTTTCACAAGCGCCTCGGCTGACACATCCCGGCACCCCCGAACGCCCGATCTCCCATACCCAACCGGGAAATTGCCTTGACCCTGCCCGCTTGCTCAACTAGTTTGGCATGAAAGTTCGAACCGCCGTGGGGAGGGTGCTGTGACTATGCTACGTCGCCGCGTGATCGTCGGCTTCATCGTGTGTATCGCCCTCGCGCTCCCGTTCGTGGCCGCCGCTGGAACTGCCGATTCCTCCGCCATACGAGAAACGATCCTCCCGAACGGCCTCAAGGTCCTCACCAAGGAGTTGCGCGCAGCGCCCGTCGTGACCGTCTGGACACTGTACCGGGTCGGCTCCCGGAACGAGCGACCGGGCGCGACCGGCATCTCCCACGTCCTCGAGCACATGCTGTTCCGCGCCACCAAGTCCATGAAGACCGGCGATCTCGACCGACTCGTCCAGCTCGCTGGAGGCCGCCACAACGCGTTCACCAGCTACGACTACACGGCCTATCACATGACCCTCCCCAGCGACAGGCTGGAGACCGCGTTACGCATCGAATCCGACCGGATGATGAACTGCGCACTCGACCCCGACGAACTCAAGACGGAGCTCGGCGTGGTCCTGTCGGAGCTCCAGGGGCGCCTGAACGACCCTGAGGAACTCCTCGAAGAAATCACGCGCGCCACCGCGTTCCTGTTGCACCCGTATCGCAATCTGATCATCGGCTGGAAGGCCGACGTGCAGTCCTTGACGCGAGAGGCGATCCTGGCCTACTACCAGGCCCACTATCAGCCGAACAACGCCGTTCTGATTATCGTCGGGGACATCCACACCGAGGCCACGCTGGATCTCGTGCGGAAGTACTTCGGCGACCTGCCCGCGGGTTCCCCGCCTCCGCCGGTCCTCACCCGCGAGCCCGCGCGCACGGGAGAGCGCCGAGTCGTCGTCAAGGGAGCGGGCTCCACCGCCCACCTCCAGGTATTCTACGGCACCCCCGCCGCCGCCCATCCCGATCACTTTGCGCTCTTGGTCCTGGACGGAATCCTGACGAACGGCAAGAGTTCGCGGCTGCACAAGGCCCTCGTGGAAACCGACCTCGTCTCGACGCTGGCCAGCGATTACGCGCGGCGGATCGACCCAGGGTGGTTCGGATTCTATCTCACGGCCCGGGAGGGCGTGTCCCACCAGCGTGTCGAAGATGCCCTCACGCAGGTCCTGGAACGGATCCGCCGGGAGGGCGTGACGGATCGCGAGCTGCAGAAGGCCATCAATCAGGTGCGCGCCGATCTGACGATCGACTATGGAAGCGTGAGCGGGATGGCCGGGGCGATCGGCAAGCTCGAGATGACCGTCGGCCATGGGGAGTTCGACCGCGTCCTCGAGAGAATCCGGCAGGTCACCGCCGCCGACGTCCAGCGAGTGGCCGGGACGTATTTCGGGACGGACCAGAGGACGGTCGGGTGGTTTATCCCGCAAGGCGGGTCGGCCAGCCCACAGGTTCCGACGAGCGGCCGTGGGTCCGTCCACCGCGCACCGGAGCCGCCTGGGGCCCTCGACGTCCCAGCGACCCCTGGTCCGGCGCAAATGGGTTCGACCGTCCCCGCAACCGGCAAGGTCGTCCGACGCGTCCTCCCGAATGGCCTCACGGTCATTGCTGCGGAAAATCGCGTGGCGCAGAGCGTCGCCATCAAGGGCTACCTCCTGGCCGGCTCGGTCCAGGATCCGCCCGGGAAATCAGGTCTCGCCGCCCTCACCGCAGAGTTGATGACGCGCGGGACACCGAATCACACCGCGGCTGATCTGGCGGACCGGATCGAGTTCCTCGGGGCCACAGGCTCAATCCGCGCGGAGCGGGAGACCGTGGGGATCACCGCCCAGATGCTGACCGAGCATTTCGATGTCGTACTCGGACACCTCGCCGAATGCCTCCGGAATCCCATCTTCCCGCCCAACGAAGTCACCAAGGCCCTCGGACAACTCAGAGCCCGTCTGGATCGTGAGGCGGAGGAGCCCAAACCCCTGGCGCAGCGGGAATTGTTTGCGCAACTGTTCCCGCCGGGTCATCCGCTGCATCGGAATGCCGCCGGTCAACGAGAGGACTTGGACACGATCCGCCGCGACGACGTCGTCCAGTTTCACGCAACACACTATCGTCCGGACCGGACCGTCCTGGTGGTGGTCGGGGACCGCACGCCGGAGGAAGTCCTCGCAGCCGTCGAGAAAGCCTTTGGCGATTGGAGTCCCCTTGCCCTTCCGTCCGTCCCGCGACCCCCCATGCCCCTCGTCACGTCCGTTTCGCGACGTACGATCCCTCTACCCGGAAAGTCCGAGGCCATCGTGATGCTGGGAGGCAACGGCATCACCCGGGACAACCCCGATTACTACGCCGCCTTTCTGGCCAATCGGATCTTGGGCGGCGGCGAGTTGAACAGCCGCCTCATGAAATCCCTTCGGCAAGAAGGGGGCATGACGTACGGCGTGTACAGCTACTTCTTCCCGGTGCTCGGGGAACGTCCGTGGGTCGTCTCCCTGCAGACAACCCCCGCCCTGGTGGAGCGAGCCATCGCCGCGGTCGTTCGACAAGCCGACCGGCTGCGGGAGGACGGAGTAACCGCCGAGGAATTGGAGGAGTCCCGCGCCGCGGCCATTGGCTCGCTGGTCCTCTCCATGGAGGATCAGATGGGGATGGCGTTCGTGCTGCGGGACACGGAACTCTTTGGTCTCGGCGTCGATTTCCCCGCGCGATTCCCGGCCGATCTCCGATCGGTCACCCCCGCCCAGGCCCAGGCCGCCGCCCGGAAGTACATCCATCCGGATCGTTTGGTGCAGATCGTGGTTACCCCGCCGAACCCCTGACGGCTTGAAGCCGCAAGCACGGCTTCCTCCGCGTTTCTCGCCGCAATTCGCCGTCCACAATTCCGGGCGCGAATCTCAGTCCAGCCGAATCATTCTTGACTTCCCCCACTCTCCGAGTATGATTGCAAATCATTTGCAAGAGGAAGACCATGGAATCCAACCGGCGCGCTGTTGGTCCGCTTCAACTCGATCGCAAAGCCTTCCGCCAAACGCCGCCACGGCAGGAAGTGCTCCGGGTGTTTGTGGAACACTCTCAGCCCATGACCGTGGCGGAGGTTCATAAACGGATCCGGGGTCGGCAGATCAACCTGACGTCGGTGTATCGCGCCATCCACTTGTTCCGACGGCTCGGCATCCTGGTATTGGCCGACCGCGTGACCGGAGGCCAGCGGTTTGAGCTCTCCGACAACCACCGCGCACATCACCACCACCTCATCTGTGATCAGTGCGGAAGTGTGACCGATTTCGAAGACTGCCTGATCGGGCCCTTTGAGCGGAAGATCCGAGAGCGGACACGTTTCGTGGTGCGTCGACACGACCTCCAATTCTATGGATTATGCGTCCGCTGCTCGAAATAAATCCCGGGAGATTCTGAATGAAGACAGCCTGTCGCGGTGTGGTCGTTTCAGGGTTGGTGTGCATGACGGCAATCGGTCTTGTCGCCGCGTCTCGGAATGCCCTGTCGGCGCAGATCAATCCGTCCGTCTCGGTTGTCACCAGTAACACCGTCCTCGCGGATGTCGTCGCGAACGTCGGCGGGGACACGGTGCAGGTCCGGGCGCTGGCGCCTGCCGGGACTGATCCGCACACCTTTCAGCCGACGCCCGAATCCATCAGGCTCCTCTCCCAGGCGCGGGTTGTTTTCTTCAACGGCGCCGGGCTGGAGGAATGGTGGGACAAGACGATCCGGAGCGTCAAGAAGCCGGATGTACCCGTCATCGAGCTCTCCAAAGGACTCGCCACGATCAAGAGGCCCGGTCACAGCCACGGCGGCCACAGCCACGCCGAGGGACAGGACCCACACGTCTGGCTCGACCCGATTCTCGTCAAGGCGTACGTAGACAAGATCCGCGACGGCCTCAGCCAAGTGGACCCGACCAACGCCGGCGCCTATACCGAACGCGCTCAGGCCTATAAGGCGAAACTGGACGAACTGGACGCCTGGATTCGCACCGAAGTAGGGAAGATTCCGGCCGCGCGACGCAAGATCGTCACGTTTCATAACGCGTTCCAGTATTTCGCCAACCGCTACGGTCTCGCGGTCAAGGGTTTCATCGTGGCCAGCCCCGGCAAGGAGCCCTCGGCCAAGGCTCTTGCGGAGCTCGTCAGGAGGATCAAGCAAGAGCAGATTCCCGCCGTGTTCGCCGAGGCGGATTTCAACTCCAAGATGCTGGAGGTTCTTGCCAGGGATGCCGGCGTGAAAATCGTCACCAATCTATACGACGGCAGCCTGTCGAGCGGACCGCCGGCCGACACGTACCTCAACATGATGCGACACAACGTCACCCAGATGGTGAATGCGCTGCGATGAACCAGGATCCAGCGGTCAGCGGTCAGCGGTCAGCACAGACGGCGGAGTCGGCCTGGCATTACTGCGTGGAGGTCCGAGATCTGGCCGCAGGATACGGGGCAAAGCCCGCCATCGAGGGGGTCGGCTTCGCCGTCCGGCCCGGACAGATGGTCGGCGTCATCGGCCCCAACGGCGCCGGCAAGACCACCCTCTTCAAGGCGATCCTCGGGCTGATCCCGGTCCTGCGTGGGCGAATCCTCCTTCACGACGCCGACGCGCACGCGCAGCGCGCCATGATGGGCTACCTTCCGCAGCTCGACGAGATCCGGCGGACGTTCCCGGTGTCCGTCTCGGACGTCGTGATGATGGGACGGTATCCCCGCATCGGCTGGTCCCGTCGGCCGCGAGCCGAGGACGCGGCGGCGGTCCGCCACGCCCTGGAGCGCGTCGACCTGGTCGATCACGCCCACACGCAAATCGGCAAGCTGTCCGGGGGCCAGCTCCAGCGGGCTCTCCTGGCCCGCGTCCTGGCGCAGGATCCCCACCTGCTCCTCCTGGACGAACCGGTGAGCGGCGTGGACACGACCACCCAGCACGCCATCTTCGGCGTCCTGGAGGAGCTGCGCGACCAGGGGAAGACCGTGATCGTGGCCACGCACGATCTGAACTGCGTCGTGGAGCGGTTCGATCAGGTGCTGTGTCTGAGCGGACGTCTGGTGGCCTATGGGCCGCCGGCGGACGTCTTCCGCGAGGAGATTCTGGAGGCCACCTACGGCAGCCACCTGATGGTCGTCACGGTGGGCGACCGCCGCGTGGTGGTGGCCGACGAGCACCACCACCGCGGGGGCTGACGCATGGCAGCGAGCCCGCACTCCCCGATCGCCGGTCGGTCGCCGAACCGACGGCACAGGTAACCCGGAGATGCTCGATCTCTTGATCGGACCGTTGGATTACGAGTTCTTTCGTCGTGCGCTGCTCGGCGGGCTGCTGGTGGGCGCGATCTGTGCCGTGGTCGGAACCTATGTCGTGCTGCGCGGGCTGGCCTTCATCGGCGACGCCCTCGCCCACGCCGCCTTCCCCGGGGTCGTCATCGCGTACATGTTGAAGGCGAACATCTACGTGGGCGCCGCGCTCTTCACGGTGGCGACCGCGCTCGGCATCGGTTTCGTGTCTCGACGGGCCCGCACGAGCTACGACACGACCATCGGGATCTTATTCGCCGGGGCGTTCGCGCTGGGCGTCCTGCTCATGAGCACCATCGAGGGGTACACGGCGGATCTGTTCAGTTTTCTCTTCGGAAATATCCTGGGGATGTCGGCCGCGGACCTCTGGGTAGCGGGTGGGCTGGTGGCGGTTGTCCTGCTGGCCGTCCTGCTCTGCTACAAGGAGCTCCTGCTGCTCTCCTTCGATCCGGTCGTCGCCGAAGCGATGGGGTACCCGGTGCACGCGCTCGATTACCTTCTGTTGTCCCTGGTCGCGATCACCATCGTGGTGGCGATTCAAGCCGTCGGCATCGTGCTGGTGGTGGCCCTGCTGGTGACCCCAAGCGCCACGGCATATCTCCTGACCGAACGGTTCTTTCGGATGATGATCCTCGGAGTGCTCGTCTCGGGCGCCGCCGTCGTCCTCGGCCTGTACCTCTCCTTTTTTCTGAACGTCGCGTCCGGAGCCGCCATCGTCCTGGTCAGCACCGCGCTCTTCTTCGCGACGCTGGGACTCCGGCGACTCGCCGGGAGCCCCGCGCCGCCCTTCTGATCTCGCGCCGGCCGACCATGGCGTCGAGCCGGCAGGTCACCGCGAGCCCGTGGACCTGCGGGCCCGGCCGTCCTTGGGCGACGCCGGCCGTCGAGCCGGACTGCCTGCCGCCCTCTGGTCTCTCCCCTCGGGGCTCAAGGCCCAGGCCTCGCGGAGTACCTCCTCACCGCCGAACTTTCGCACCGTGCGCGTCAGCCGGTCCAGGTGCGCCTCGTGCGGGGCGAAGGCCGAGCGCGGAACCGCCGGCAGGTCCTGCGCGATCTCGCGCATCGTCTCGCGCCCCAGGCGATCCAGTTCCGACCGTTCCAGCCGCACGGCAATCGCCAGCGCTTCCCGCAGGTCGGGGACGCGCCGAGCCTCCCCCTCGCATTCCCGGATCAACCCCTGGAGCGGTCGCAGGCGAATCCGGATATCCCGGACGCGGGCGGCCGGATCGGTGAGCGCCTTGACCATCTTGAGGATCCCGGCGTGGCCGTGCTCCTCCAGCGCCATCGCCCACCAGAGATCGGCCACCCCGGGCAGATCGGCGAACCGCCGGTAGAACTGGATATAGAGGTGTCCGACCCGCTCCTCCAACTCGATCAGGTGATCCAGTGCCGTGTGGACCTTCATACAGGCCTCCGGGAACGAGACACGTGCACGATACGCCAGGCGGTCGGCCTGGCGACCTCCCACGTTCCGCCCCCAACCCGGTGCGGTTTACGTTCCTGCCGACAGGCGGTCGGCGCCACCGGCGCGAGCGCAGAGGTACGCGAGGAGTTCCCCCATCGTGTTCACGATCGCGTCAGGGCGGGCAGCGTGCAACTCCTCCGGGGAGCCGTACCCCCACCGCACGGCCACGCAGGCCACGCCGTTCTCCCGCGCGCCGACCACGTCGTGGACCCGGTCCCCCACCATCACCACTGTCCGAGGCGACAGTCCTTCGGATTCGAGAACGTGCCGGATGAGCGCGCCCTTCTCCGTTCGCTCGCCGTCCAGGGTGGAGCCGTGCACGCCCGCGAAATAGGATCGCAGCCCACGCGCGTCAACGATCCGCTCGGCGTATTCGGCAGGCTTGGACGTCACCACCCGCAAGGCGACGCCTGAGTCGCAGAGCGCGCGCAATCCCTCGGGGATCCCCTCATAGACAATATTCTGATGGATACCCATCGCCACGAATCGCACGCGGTAGGCGGCAATGGCCTCCCGGATCCTCCCTGCGTCGTCGGTACCGAGGAGCGTCCGGAAGGTCCCCGCCAGCGGGGGCCCGATGAATCGCTCAAGGAAGACCGGGTCGCGGGCCGGTTCCCCGAGTGTCTGCAGGGCGTACTGGATGCTCCCCACGATGCCCCCACGCGGATCCACCAGCGTCCCGTCGAGGTCGAAAAAACAGTGGGCGACTCGCCGTGCGTCCATCCCGCATCCTCTCGCCGGTCGGCATGGGGCCTTCTGGTCCGTTGACTTCCCCCCCACCCGGACCGGGCGTCGAGGATTGCCGGTTTGGCCCCAAGAGCTACCGCGCCTCTCGCTGCCGCGAGTCAACGCGTGGACTGGAGGGTTCGTTCGAGGCGGCGGACATCGTATCCCTGCGCCGCGATCGTTCCGAGGAGTTGTTGATACACGTCCGATTCCAGCTGCGGATGCCGCGCGAGGATCCACAAGTACTCCCGGGAGGGGTGTCCGACCACCGCGTACCGATAGTCGGGATCCAGCGCAATGATCCAGTAGTCGCCGCGGAAGGGCCACAGGAACTGGACCTCGAGCCTGGCGTTGGAGGGATCGTTCGCCGCGGCCCACGCCACACCGGTAGCGCGGCGCACCGGGCCGTCCAGTGCGCCCTCCCGGCACTGGTTTTCCACGCGAATGCGCCCATCCGGCAGCGCCGAATAGGTCGCCATGCTCCCCACGCAGCCCGCTTGGAAGCGGTGCGGGTATCTGGCGATCTCATACCACGTCCCCAGGTACCGGTCCAGGTCCACCCGCGGAACCGTCTGAAGGGGCGGCATCCCGCGGGGTCCGCCGTGCCCGCACCCGACCAGGCCACCCAGGACCAGACATGCCACCCAAAGGTACCGATGCCTCGCCATCGATGCGTCCCTCCGTCGCGCGCTACACCAAGGAGCCCGCTAGGCGCCAACCCGGTACTTCGCGACGATACGGGGATCGAGCTCGAGGCCCAGGCCCGGGCGGTCGCTGAGCTCGATGTGCCCCGTCCGATCCACGACGAGCGGCTCCGTGACCAGCTCCCCCATCAGGGGATGGGCCGGGAACACCATCTCGGCCATGCTGGCATTCGGAAGCGCGCCCAGCAAATGCGCGGCCGCCGCCACGGCCACCGCGGACCCGTGGATGTGCGGCGCGAGCGGAAGGTTCCACGCCTGGGCCAGATGCGCGATCTTCAGACTCTCCGTCAATCCGCCCGCCCAAGCCACGTCGGGCTGCACGAAGTGGATCGCCTTGGCCGCGATGTAATCTCGGAAGCCGACCCGCCCGTACGTGCACGTCTCGTAGCCCGCGACCGGCATGGCGAGCTTCCGCGCGACCTCGGCGCTCCCTCGCAGGTCGTCCGGACAGACCGGCTCCTCGTACCAATAGACGTCGAGCGGCTCCATCGCCTGCCCCATCTTGACCGCCGTCGGAACGTCCCAGGCGCCGTTCACGTCCACCATCAAGCGCACGTCGGGTCCGATGGCCCCCCGCACGGCCCGCACCCGGGCCAGGTCCTCCGCCAGCGAGACTTCGCACACGCCGCGGTGGGCCATGGCGCGAAGCGGGCTGCCCTCGATGTCGCTGTTGCGCCCCACCTTCATCTTCACCGCACGGAAACCATGACGGCAATACGCCTCCATCTCGGCGCACAGCTCGCGCACGCCCTTCCCCTCGGCGTAGAACCCGCCGGTGGCGTACGCGGGCACCCGCCGCCGGTACCCGCCCAGCAGCCTCCAGAGCGGCATCCCGGTCATCTTGCCGCGCAGGTCCCAGAGCGCGATGTCGATGCCACTCATGGCCGCGATCAGGACCCCGCCGCGCGCGTGCTTGTAGGCCCGCTGGTGCATCTGCTCCCACAACCGCTCGACGTCGCGCGGATCCTCGCCGATCAGGTGCGCCCGGAGTTCTCCCTCCACGACCGCCTGGGTCGAGGCGAGCGGTCCGCCGAAGTGAGCCGCCTCCCCCAGTCCGACGAGACCGTCGTCCGTCTCCACCTCCACCAGCAGCGCCGGTTTGGTTGCCATGATGTAATTGGCGTCGAACACCGGCTGGGGCAGCGTGCACTCCACGGGAATGGTACGGACATCGCGAATGATCACCACAGGCTCCTTTCCGACGATGGTGGTCAGTCCGCCGGCTTCACGTCGAAGGCTTCCAACTCGACGGAGGCGGCTTGATGGATCAGGGTCACCCGGATCACCAGACGCGCACGAGACCCCTTGCGGACCAGCACTCCCCGAACGCCTTGGAGCGGTCCGCGGACGACCTCGACCGGCATCCCCTCGTCCAGGTAAGGGTGCGGGTCGTAGGGCAGCGTGCAGGTCACCAGACGCCGGACCGCTTCGATCTCGCCGTCCGGCACAGGCAGGGGGCCGTCATGATTCCCGATGATCTGCACCACGCCCGGCGTGCTGAGCGCCGTCACGCGCTGGGACCGGGGAATTTTTGCGAAACAGTATCCCGGAAACAACGGGAACGCCACCAGCGTCCGGCGATCCTGCCACTGCCGCCACCGCTCCACCAGGGGGAGAAACGGCTCGATTCCCCGCGCTTCCAGCAGCGCCCGGACTCGCTTCTCGCACCGAGAACGGGTGTGCAGCGCATACCACGACAGGCCCGACTGATCCACGCGCACCCTCCGGCGCCGGCCGCACCGCCGTCGCCCCGCGCCGCGCGGACCGCGGCACGGAACGCGGGAATTGGTTAACACGCCCGCGCGCGAGTGTCAATCCGATTTCCCCGCCGCGGCCACACCGGCCCACGGCCTGCCCCGCGTTCGCGCGGGGAAACCGTCGCAGACCCGTTCGCGGCCGGAGTGCGCAGCAGTGCCAGAGTATGATGGCATACTATTATGTTGACATTTTAATAATTGAAGAATATTAGTATTCTCTCATACGTGGAGAGACCGCCGATGCGCACGCCCCAGAGTCGAAAAGCGATAGTCGCGACGGGACCGGAACGCCTCCTCCAGGCCAAGCTGCCGGCGGACTTGGTGAAGGCGCTCCGTATCCATGCCCTCGAGCAGGAGACGACGGTTAAGGATCTCCTGGCCCAAATGGTCCGAGACTACCTGGCGCGGCAGTCTCCTCGTGCGGAGGGGACACGGAGAAGGAGGCAGGAATGACAGGCGGGCTCGCAGGGCGGATGGGTCTCTGGAGTCGGGTCGCTCTCCTGGCATTTGCCCTGCCGTCCACGGCAGGCTGTGCCGGAGTGATGATCGCGATGACCCTGGTGGGCGGCGCGGCGGCGATCAGCGGTGAACCGCAACGGCTGTCCGGCACGCAGGGGCAGGATTTCGACGAGAACCGCGTGCCGCTGATTCGGTCCGGCGTTCACACCCAGGCCGATGTGGTGGGTATCATGGGCAACCCGCAGACCAAAGTCTTCAGCAACGCCGGCGAGGAGTGGTCGTATCGCCACTACGTCCCGTCGACCACGCTCCGCGCCGGCCTGGAAAAGATCCTCACCGTGCGATTTCGGAACGGAAAGGTGGACGACGTCCGTTATACCGTGAGCGCGTTGTGAGGAGAGGGTCTCCGTCGTCTGGCGACGATCGGGTCGGTGTTTCGGCCGAGCGACGGCATCTCCCCGCCGGCCCCGCGTCTGATGGCGTATCCTGCCACCCGCACCGCCCTGATCCGTCACCGGCTCAGCGCTCGTCGTACCGTCGAAACGCCTCCTGCCCCTGCACCATCGCCGGGGAGATGAGATAGGTGCCGGTGCAGCCCAGCCGCAGCAGGTAGTGTGCCGTCTCCTTTTCCCCCCCGGTCACGACGTAGGTTGCTCCCGCGGCCAGCGCACCCATCGGACACATGATGAACGCCTTGAAGGGTGAGTACACGACGGTCCCGGCGACCGCGCCGACACCGGCCGTCACCGCCCGTCCCGTCGGGCCGGGCTGCTCACCGCCGGCCGGCGCCGTCCCCTGGGCCCGGCCTGTCGCCGGGCCGGCCAGCACCGTCGCCGCCCCGAGCGCAGCGAGGCAACCCACCATACTCCAACGTGTCATGGTCGTCTCCTTCCCTGTCGACGAGTCCGGGCGGCCGACGCGAGGATCGCGCGGACCGCTTCGCCCGCATTCCGCAGCACCGCAGCAATATCGGACCGTGTGGCGCGCGCGACGTGTACGCCGGCCACGACGACCGCCGTCACCCCCAGGCGCCGCGCCAGGTCGCTCGCCATGGACCGGGCCAGTTCGTCCTCTTTGTGGCCGGTCAGGGCAAAGACCGACGTCGTGGAGCTGCGGCGACCCGGCCGGGCCAGGCTCGGACGTGGAATGCCGATTGCCACCGCTCCGATGTGCGGCCCGTCCCCGCCCACGCAGTTCACGCTCACCCCGCCGGGCGAGAAGAAGGCCGTCCCCCACACCCGCAGCCGCCCATCTCCTGCCGTGAAGAAGACACACCGGCAGCCGGCGGATTCGACGATCGAACCCTGCGACCCGGAGACAATGACACCCGTTCCGACCGGCGGGACCGCCCTTCGGGGCCGGCCGGCCGCTTCCCTGCGCGCTTTGGGCCGCGCGGCGACGGTCATGGCGACCTGGGCGGCGGCGTCTGCGTTCCCGACCATTCCCGGACGAGATCTTGGGGGAGGCGGAGTCGATCCAGGATCCGCCCCACGGTATGGTTGACGATGTCGTCCAGGGTCGTGGGCCGGTCGTAAAAGGCGGGCACCGGTGGAAAGATCACCGCGCCCAGTTCGGCCAAGGTCGTCAACTGCCGCAGGTGTCCGACGTGCAGCGGCGTCTCGCGCACCCCCACGATCAGCGGGCGCCCCTCCTTCAAGGTCACGTCCCCGGCGCGGCACAGGAGCGTATCCCCCGTCGAGGTGGCCAGGGCCGCCGCGGTCCTGATACTGCACGGAACGATGGCCATTCCGATGGTCTTGAAGGATCCGCTGGCCGGCGCCGCGCCGATGTCCCGGTTGTCGTAGCTCCGCGTCGCCAGCGCCTCGACGTCTTTGATCGTGTAATCGGTCTCTTCGAGGATGGTGCGCTTGGCCGGGGCGGAGACGACGAGGTGCGTCTCCACGTCCGGGAGATTCCGCAGGACCTGTAACAGCCGGATCCCGTAGATGGCGCCGGTCGAACCGGAGATTCCCACGATCAGCCGCATGCGTCACCCCGCAGGCGTTCCACCACGGTTTCCCAGTCGCGCAAGACCGCCCAGGCCGGCCGGCCGACGGCGAAACGAATGCCCTCGGTGACGACCGCCCCGGCCTCGGTCTCTGGCCGGGCCTCGTCGGCGAGCACGGTCTGCACGGTCGCCTCGAATCGCGCGAGATGCGGCATGCCCGCCATGGGATCCTCCTCCACCCGGGCCGCAGCCTTCACGTAGTAGACGAGGCCGGCCTCGACACAGCACAGGGTGAGTTGTCCGCTGCGTCGCAGGTTCGCCGCCGTGCGGCTGGTCGGGTGGATCGCCAGGCGGATCCGGCAGGTGTCGACCGCCACCACCTCCCCGTACGAGAGCATGGCGGGATGCGGCCATCCCGCCTCGTCCGAGGTTGCGATGAGGATGGCCGCCCCCAGTCGCCCCGCCAAGTCGTTCCCCCGCAACCGCTCCCAGAGCGGCGGCGGCAAAATGGAGCCGACCGTCCGTGACATCGCCCGGATGTCCGCCTATTTCTTCCGCGCCATCAACGCCAGACCGACGATCGCAACCGTCACGAGGAGCAGGCTCATCGCCTGCGCCGCCCGCAGACTCCCCAGCATCAAGCTGTCGATCCGCAGTCCCTCCACGAAAAACCGACCCAGGGAATACAGACCAAGATAGCAGAGTGTCAACGCCCCCGGCCTGCCCTCCAACCGCTTCCGGAGTCCGAACCAGAGGATCCCGAAGACCAGCAGATTCCAGAGCGACTCGTACAGGAACGTCGGATGGAAGTACTCGAAGGTCTTCAGGTGCGTCGGTCGGTAATAGGGATCGATGTACAACTTCCACGGCAGATCCGTGGGAACGCCGAAGGCCTCCTGGTTGAAGAAGTTTCCCCACCGACCGATGGCCTGCCCAATGGCCACGCCGGGCGCCAGGATGTCCAGCGTCACGGCGACCGAGAGGCTCGCCGAACGGCAATACCACACGGCAGCGGCCGCCCCGGCGATCAGACCGCCGTGGATGGCCAGGCCCCCTTCCCAGATGGCAAAGATCCGCAGCGGCTGACTCCCGTAGTATTCCCAGTTGAACAGCACGTAATAGAGCCGCGCGCCCGCCAGGCCGATCAGTACCGCCATGACGATCAGATTGAGCAGTCGGTCCGGATCCTGCCCGCGCCGGATCGCCTCGCGGTGTGCCAGCGTGGTTGCCAGCATGACCCCCGACGCGATCAGCAGACCGTACCACCGCACGGCCAGCGGGCCGAACTGGAAGACAATGGCTCCCGGTGACGCGAACATCTGGTCTCCTCATCTCAAGAGGTCAGCTCGCAGCGCAAATAGATAACACTCCCCCGCCGACCGAACGCACCGCCGAGCACACCGCATTGGACAATAGTCGGCAACCGGACGGGAAGTCAAGCGCAAGCGTTCGGCGCTCGTTCGTCAACCATCCCTCTTGCCGCTCGGCGCCATCGTCACCGCGCCCCGTTGCTCGGTCGTGGGTGAACGCTGGTACGTGGCCAGGACACCTCCCGCGATCACGGCCGCCGTGCCCAGCACGAATCGCGCCCCCAGCGGCTCCCCCAGCCACAGCCAACCGAGCAGCGCCCCCACGATCGGTTGGGCAAAGAAGAACAGCGAGCCGGTGGCGGCATCCAGCATCGTGAAGCCCTTGTTCCACAAATAGAACGCGACCGCCGTAGAGACCACCCCCAGGTAGGCGATCCCGCACCAGAGGCCCACACCCAACGAGCGCCACGCCACACCGGCTTCCAGCGGTGTCGCGGGGAGCACCCAGAACACACCGAAGACCATAGCGTAGGTCGTCACGGTGATGGGGGGGTAACGCTCCGCGGACATCCGGCACCGGACGGTGTAGAGTGCCCAGGTTACCCCCGCCAGCAGGAGGAGAAGGTCGCCCCAGAACACGCGGGCGTCCAGCGTGAAACCTCGGGGCCACTCGACGACCAGCAGCACCCCCGCCGTTGCGATCCCGACGGCCAGCACGTGCGCGCGCGTGATCCGCTCGCCGCGCAACCGGGCGGCGAAGAGCAGAATGCACGCCGGGGTGATGGAGGTGAGGACCGCCCCGTGTCCCGCTGAGGACAACCGTGTCCCAATGAATTGCGCCCCCAGGGAGACCCCGTATCCCACCAACCCCAACCAGGCCAAGCCTCGCCAATCCGACCGCCGCGCCCTCGGCGCTCCGCTCAGTCGCATGCCGACCAGCAGTGTCGCCGCGCCGATGGCCAGGCGCAGGGCGAGGAGCGTCATGGGGGGAATGTAGTCCAGCACCACCTTGCTGACCACGTACATCCCGCCCCAAATGGCCGCCGCCAGGAGCAAGCAGAGTGCCCCGGCCACCGGGCTGCGCGCAGCGCTCATAGCCGTTTTCCCCAGGCCTGTGCAGGTTCAACCGCCGGGCCGCGTCAGCATGCGGTAGGACGGGGGGATCGCAACCAGCGATGCGGGAGGGCGATTGCGGACGTCGGCAGGTGGACCGGTGCGGGTCGGCGCGCACCGGTCCCGTCCACCTGTCAGCGGCGATCCCGGCTTCGAGAGCGGCGCTCGACACCCGACGGTGGCTCGGACGCGTCCACGTCCCGCCGGGCGCCCAGTTGATACGCCACCCCCTCCACCAGCGGCATCGGCTGAAACCCGAAGGCCCGTTTGACCGCGTCGGGCGCCGTGATCGTTCCGACCTCGAGGAGTTCCAGGTGCCGATACCCCATCAGCGGGTTGCGGCCCAACCCCTCCAGGAGGCGCGCCGCCCAGCCCATCACGCGGCCGGACAGATGGATCTTCACCCGGGGAAGGTTCAGCATCCGCCCGATCTGATCGGCGATCTCCTCGGAACTCAGGTGCTGCGGACCGCCGAGCGGAATGGTCCGATCCAGCACCCCGTCGTCCCGCAGGGCGCGCACCAGACACGAGACGACATCGCCGACCCAGATCGGCTGCAGCATGGTCTTCCCGGTCCCTGGGACGACCTGCAGCCCGGTGCGTCGCACGAGGCCAATGCTGCCCTCGATCAGGCGATCCCCTGCTCCGAACATCAGCGACGATTGGAGGATCGCGAAGGGAAGCCCACTTGCCCGGAGGCACTCCTCCGCGATCCCGCAACTGCGGAGATACGGCAGGCCCGCGGCCGTGCCGCACCCCAACGGACTCACCGTCACGAAACGTTCGACGTGCGCTTCCCGCGCGCCCGCCACCAGACAGGCGGTGGCCCGACGATGGAACTGCTCCATCACCGCATCGCGTACTTCCAAGATGGGCGCGGCCAGATGCACGACCTGGCGGACACCACGGCACGCCTGCGCCACGCTCTCGGGGTCGTGCAGATGACCAAGAACCGTCTCGACGGGTTGCGACCGCAGCCAGGTGACCCGGGAAGACCCCGGCCGGCAGAAACACCGCACCGCCTCGCCGGCGCCGAGCAACCTCCGCACCAGATGGCGCCCCACGAACCCGGTGGCCCCCGTGACGAGGATCATGACCCGTCCATCCTCCCGAGCCGGCCCGCCGCGATCACGGCCGCGTCTCCTGGAGCGGGGACAGGTAGAACCGCCGTCGATCCTCCCCCCGGACCGTCACACTCAGGTTGTCCTCCTCGCGGCGCACGATCAGCTCGACGGGATCGCCGACCTTGCCCTTCCAGAGGACCTGATAGAAGTCGCCGCGAGAATCGACCGGAACGCCGTTGATCTGCAGGATCAGATCCCGCTGCTGGAGACCCGCGCGTTCGGCCGGACTGCCGGGCAGCACGGCCACCACGCCGACGCCACCGTCGACCGACACGGTGTACGTTCCGAGCCACGGCCGGGCCGCGCGGCTCTGGACCCGCCCGTGCCGGACCAACTCGTCCATCCTCCCGCCGGCGACGAGATCCACCGGGATGGCAAAGTGCGCTCGCTGCAGCTCGGACTGGTTGAACGACAGGATCCCCACCACCCGCCCCTGGGCGTCCACCAGCGGGCCACCGGAGCTGCCGGGATGGATGGCCGCATCGGTCTGTATCACACGGTCCAATCGATATTCCCAGTATCCCTCGAATGGCGGGAACGCGCTGACGACCCCAATGGTCACCGAACGGACGTCCCCGCCCTGGCTGCCGAGGGCGACGCACGCCTGTCCGAGCCTCAGACCGGCGGAACTGCCGATGGGCGCCACCACCATGCCGGTGAACGGGGGGATGTGCACGATGGCGAGTCCCGACTCCGGATCCAGGGCGGTGAGACGAGCCGACACCCGTCGGCCGTCGGGAAAGGTGACGTTCAGCTTCTCCGCACCCATGACCACCTGGGACGCCGTGAGAATGTGGCCGGCGTCGGTGACCACGACCCCTGTCCCACGGCGTGCTCGGCCGAGAATGCGGACAGCCGGCCCGGTCGCGAACGCTTCCAGGTCCACGACCGCCGGGAGAACGCGCGCCACCGTATCGATGATGGCCTGATTGGGGTCGCCCCCCCGCGGTGTGGCGGCACATCCCACGAGCACGGCCGAGAGTGCCAAGACGACCGCGATGCCGCGCCGCGGAAACAACCCCCCGGATCGTCCGGGTCGGCGGAGACGGAGGCGGTGACGATGCGCGGCATCGGCAGAGCGCTCACAACGAGCACGCGACGAAACGCGCATCATCACGACCTCATCGGATGGCCAGGGTACGCCAGAAATACGGGTGGGGCGACAACGGGCGACGTGTCGCGCCGCGCCGCCGGACGGACCGTCCTAGCTCTTGCGAGACGTCTTGGCGAAGAAGGACGTGAACACCGCCTCGACGCGCTGGGATCCGCATTTCGGGCACTTGATCCGTTTCCGTTCCCGGTCAGAGATCGACATCGTCAGGGTGAACTTCTTTCGGCAGCCGCTGCAGCGCAAATCGTAGGTCGGCATGGGTACCCTCCTGGAGGCCGTGCGGATTGACCCCGATAGACACCGATCGGGGCCGGAGAGAATCTCAGGATGCCGCTCGTAGTTTTCGGAGCCGACGCTTCATTCGCTTCACCTGCAGCCGAGCGAGCTTCAGTACGGCGCTGCTCTTTTGCTCGACCGCCGCTTTCCGAGAGGCCTTCAGGTCGCGGATGGCCGTTTTGAGCTGCCCGGCCCCCATCGCGGAGGTAGCCTGCTGTCGCTCTTGTTGCTTCGGACGCAGGCCAAGTCGGATTTCCTCGGCGACGATCGCCTCGATCAGATCCTCCTTCTTCATCCCGGAGACACCCGTGATGTCCGGATACGTGGCGTTGGCGAACTCGCGGAGCTTGGGGGCGGTCAACTTCTCGAGGTCAGCGCGTGGAGTGGCCATCTGGTCTCCTCTGGGTGAGGTCTCACGCCGTTGAAATTCCAAGAAAGCCTGCTATCATGGTTACCATGAACCCCCTGCACACGCAGTCGTATTATATCCCGCCTCCCGGAAAAATCAAGACGCCGACGCCGTCGTACGCCCAGTCCCGACGGCCTCGAACGGGGCGGTTCCACCGTGGGACCCGGGGTGCCCTGCTGGTCGCTCTGAGCGTACTCTGCGCGTGCGCCGCGATGCCGCGCCTGGAACCGGCGGCCGCGCCGGCACAACCCGGCGTCACGCTGACGGAGGCAGGGGTCCGGATCACTCTCCTCCCGAATACCTGGTCCGCGTTTCCCAGCGACTTGCCACGGTACTATACCCCCATCCAGGTCCAGATCGAAAACCTGCTGAGCGAGGAGGTGCAGGTCCGCTACGAAGATTTTTTGGCCTTGGACGACGAAAGGCAACAATACCGAGCGGTCCCGCCCGGTGAGGTCGCCCGTGCCCTGTCCGGCAGCGCGCACCCAACCGGGCCCTCGCCCGTGGGCCCCCGCCCGACGCTCGTCGCCGGCCCGTGGTATCCGTATTGGCCGCGATTCTGGAGCCCGTACTACGGCCCCTACGGATCGGGCTGGTATTCCGATCCGTACTATTCGTACCCGTACCGGTGGCCCCAACTCAGCGCCCAGAACGTGCTGATCCTTGGCTTGCGGGAAGGCCGGCTGCTTCCCGGCGCCAGCATCCAGGGATTCCTCTACTTGCAGCACGCGACGGCCCGCGGCAACCTGCTGACCGTCTCGTGGACCCCCCGGCTCGCCGGCGGCGCCCCGCTGCAGACGCTCTCCGCCCAGTTCCGCATCGTCCGTTAGCACACCCCTGCCCGGTTCCTCGTTCGACTCCCCGCCGGCGTCCCGCGGACCGCGCGAGATCCCCCGCCAGGCTCCCCGCTCGTCAGATCATCTGTTCCACGGGCAGGACGAAGGCCTTGATTCCGCCGTGACGCTTGGCCCGATCCGTCAGGCCGGCCTTGAACTCCGCGACCTGATCCATCAGCGGGCCGACCATCTCGGCCGGCAGGACGGTGAACAGCATCGTGTCGTGGCCGGGGAAGGCATGCGTCCCGAAGCGTTTCCCCGATTCCCCGGTGCCGAAGACCCGCGGTACCTCGGTGAAACCCGGAATCTTGAGTCGCTCGATGATGGCCCGCACGGAGTCGTCGTAGATGAAATTGAAAACGATCAAGACGAGCTTCATCGTGGTCCCTCCTGGAGACGCAAGTCTCCGGTACGGTACAGGCCACACTTGAGGCCGCCGACCGTTGCGCGAGGCGTCGCCGGACGTCCGGAGAGATCCCCGACTGCAGCGAACCGTCCCCGAACGCCGTGCCTACCCTACCACGCCGAGACGAATCAGTCCGCCGCCGCGGTGGGCTCGGCCGACTGGCCGACGGGCGCCTTGGCGGCAGGACGTGGAAGTCGCGAGGGAGACCACCGGAGTCGCTCCCAGAACCAGTCGGGTAGCTTCGCGAGTTTCCCGAAGCGGAGGGAGCCGAGGTCGTCGAAATAGGTATAGACCACCGGCGTGACGAGCAGCGTGAGGAGCAAGCAGAGGGTCTGGCCCCCGACGACGACCGTGGCCATGGCGGCTCGCGACGCCGAGCCATCCCCCTTGCCCAGAGCGATGGGGAGCATCCCCGCGATGATGGAGATGGTCGTCATGAGGATGGGGCGAAGTCGCGCGTGGTCCGCCTTCAGAACGGCCTCGTAGCGGGTCAGACCCCGCTCGCGAAGGACGTTCGTGTAATCCACCTGCAGGATTGCGTTCTTCTTAACCACGCCGAACAACATCAGCACACCGATGGCGCTGAAGATGTTCATGGTGAACCCGGTCACCACCAGCGACAACAGACCGAAGGGCAGTGCGACCGGAAGCGACGCCATGATCGTAAAGGGGTGGATGAAGCTCTCGAACTGCGCCGCCAGCACCATGTAAATAAAGATCAAGCTCAGCCCCAGCGCGATCAGGAAGTTCGCCCGCGCCTCCGCCAGGATCTGCGCGCGTCCGAGGTACTTGGTGGTGTACCCGGGCGGGAGTTTCGCGGCCGTCAGTTTCGGGGCCATGGCCCTCACCGCGTCGCCAATGGGCAGCGTTGAGTCCAGATTGGCGACGACGGCGACCTGACGCTCGCGGTCTAGGCGATCGATCTGGTTCGGCCCCTTCTCCTCGCTCACACGCACCAAGTTGTTGAGGGAGACCAGGCCCCGCCTGCCGCCGCCGATGTACACCTGGCTGATGGCCTCGGCGTTCTTGCGGAAGTCCTCTTGCAGCCGGAGTCGGACCGGGTACTGATCGTCCCCCTCCCGGAACTTGGTCACCTCTTCGCCGCCCACCATGGTCCGGAGGCTCGCCGCGATGGTGTCTACCCCGACGCCCAAATCCGCTGCCTTATCTCGATCGATATGCACCCGGATCTCGGGGGTGCGGCGGGACAGGGTCGTGTCCACGTCGAGCATGCCGGGAATCGTCCGTGCGGCGGCGGCCAGCGCCTGGGAATACCGGTCGAGACCCTCGATATCCGGCCCGCGGAGCACCAATTGGAACGGCTGGCGCCGGGCGCCCGTCTGGCCGGACGCGAACAGGTTCTGCACACTCACCGTCAGTTCGGGGAAACGCGCCATGACCCGACGCGCCTCGCGCATGACGTCATTCTGCGTGAAATCGCGCTCCCGAAGCGGTTCCAGCCCCAGAAGCGTGCGAATGCCGAGGTGCTGCAGAATGCGTTCAAACTCGGTCCCCTCGCGCAACGGCGTGAGCCCGACATACACGCTGGCATCGGCCACCGTGCCCCGCTCGCCGGTCCCCACCGTGGTAAAGAGCACCTCGACACCCTTCAGCGGCTTGAGCGCGGCCTCCACATCGAGGAGGATTCGATCGGTGCGCTCCAGCGACGAGCCCTCGGGAGTCTGCAGGAAGACCTCGAACTCGCTCTGGTCGTCGTCCACGAAGCTTTCTTCCCCGATGTAGCGGTAGACCCAGAACGTGGACGCCGCGGTGAGCACCACCAGTCCCAACACGATCGGGCGGTGCGAGAGGGACCAGCGCAGCAAGACATCATAGGTCCGCTCGATCAGCTTGAAGACCCGGGATTCCTTGGAGGAATGCCCCTCGCCGTTTCCTTCGGGCGCCTTGAGGAACCGGGAGCAGAGCATCGGGGTGAGCGTAAACGCCACCAGCAGCGACACCAGAACCGCCGAGGCCGCGGTGATCCCGAAGCTGAAGAAGAGTCTCCCGATGCGGCCCTGCATGAACGCCACCGGCACGAAGATCACGACCAGCGACAGTGTCGTGGCCATCACGGCCAGGCCAATCTCGCGGGTGGCTTCGACGGCCGCCTCCATCGGCGTGCGTCCCTCTTCTTCGATGTAGCGGTAGATGTTCTCCAGAACGACCAGCGCGTCGTCGATCACGATCCCGGTGGACAGGCTGAGCGCCAGCATCGTCATGTTATTCAACGTGAAATCCAGCGCCCGCATGATGGTGAAGGTAGCAATGATCGAGGTGGGGATGGAAATGGCGGCGATGATGGCGGAGCGGAGATTTCGAATGAAGAAGAGCACGACCAGGGCGGCCAGGAATCCTCCCAGCACCATGTGGGTCTGCACTTCTTCGAACGATCGGCGGATGAACCGGGACTGATCGCGGACCGTGCGGATCTTGAAATCCGGCGGCAACGTCTGCGCGATCCCCGCCAGCCGCTCCTTGACCAGGTCCACCACCTTGACCGTATTGGTCCCGGACTGCTTCCGCACCAACAGGGACACCGCATTGTCCCCGTTCAACCGCGAGATCGTGCGCGGCTCTTCGGTCCCATCCGTGACCATCCCGACGTCCCGGATCCGGATGGGCGACCCGCCGCTCTTGACGGCCACGATGATCGCGCCGAAGTCTTCGGCGGTCTGGACCCGCGCCATCGTGCGCAGGACCTTCTCGCTGTCGCCGTAGGTCACGCGGCCGCCGGGAATCTCCAGGTTCTGTCGGGCCAGCTCGGTCTTGGCCTGATCGATGCCGACGCCGTAGGCGGCCAGCTTGCGCGGGTCGAGGACGATCTGGATCTCCCGCTTGCGGTCACCGACGAAGGTGATGCTCCCCACGCCGCTGATCGTCTCGAGGGGCTGCTTGATCCGCTTGTCCACGAACTCGGTGATCTCGCGCTGATCCCGGCGGGCGGAGACGACGATGGCCAGGATCGGGGCCGAGTCGGGATCGAACTTCTCCACGATGGGGGGATCGGTGTCCTTGGGGAATTTGCCCAGGATGGTGGAAATCTTGTCCCGGACGTCCTGGGCCGCGGAGTCGGAGTCCCGCTCCAGGGCGAACACCGCCGTGACGCGGGAGTTCCCCTCGGTGGTGCTGGAGCGCAGCTCCTCCAACCCGCTGATGGTGTTCACCGCCTCCTCGACGAGCTTGGTGACCTGCGTCTCCATCTCCTCGGGGCTGGCGCCGGAAAGTTTCGTGGTGATGGTGATGGTGGGGCGATCGATCTTCGGGAGAAGGTCCAAGCCCAGGCGCTCGTAGGAGAACAGGCCCACCACCACCAGCGCCATGATGAGCATGGTGGCGAACACGGGTCGCTTGACACACAAGTCGGCCAAAAACATGGGCGAAGTCTAGGCTGTCTCTGCGGAGAAATCAAGCCCAGAACGCTTGCGGGAGGGGGTCGTCCGCCGGACGGACCGGCGGAGCCGCCCGGGTCGCCGTCCGCCGCGGGGGGCTGTCAGACGATGGTTCGCTCCCCCTTGTACCGCTCCTCCAGCAGGTCCGAGGGGAGATACCGCTCCTCCATCTCGCGGAAGCGGTCGAGGTGCACGACCCGAGCGAACTCCTGGAAGGTGAAGAGGCGATCAAGGTAGGCGTTGGATACCCCTTCCTCGCGAACGCGCTGCATCACCTCGTACATGCCCTTGGCTGCCGCGGACAGGGCGGTGAGTGCGGGCGCGACATACTTGAATCCCAACTCCTCGGCGTCCCGGTACGTCACCAGCGGCGTCCGGCCGCCCTCGATGAGGTTGAGCATCAGGGGAACCGCGATCTCGCGCCCCACCCGCTCCATCTGGTCCCGCGTCTCCAGGGCTTCCACGAAGATCATGTCAACGCCGAGATCCACAGCCGCCTTGGCTCGGTCCAGGGCATCCTCGAAACCGTTCACCGCGATCGCATCGATCCGGCACATGATCACGAAGTCGGGATCGGCCCCGTCGCGGGCGTCCATGGCCGCCCTGAGCTTCCCTAGCATCTCCGGCTTCGAGATGACCTGCTTGCCCCGCATGTGGCCGCATCGCTTGGGCAGCACTTGGTCCTCGATGAACAGACCGGCGGCCCCTGCCCGAATGTACTCCTGCACGGTCCGGTGCGCATTGATGGCATTCCCGAAGCCGGTGTCGGCATCCCCAAGCACGGGGATCTCCACCGCGTTGGCCACCGAACCCACCTGTCGGACCATCTCCGTCATATCCAGGAGGCCGATGTCCGGTTGGCCCAGCGTCGCCGCCGCCGTCCCGTAGCCCGAGTGCGACACCGCCTCGAACCCGACCATCTCGCAGATCCGGGCCGAAAGGGCGTCGTACACCCCGGGGGCGATGATCAGTCCGGGTCGCTTGAGCAGCGCCCGGAGGGCCTTCGTCTGCTTCGCCATCGTATCTCCCCTGCCGCGCGGCGACGGAAATGCGCCCGGCGGCCGCCAGGCGGACAGCCCGAGAACGCTCCGCCCCCTACTTCATCATCGACGGCAACCAGGTGCTCATGAGGGGGAAGAGCATCGTGAAAATGAGAAACAGGCCCATCAGGACGATGAACGGGGTGACCCCCCGGATGACCTCGGCCATGTGGATGTCCTTGTCCAGGCCGTTGATGACGTACAGGTTCATCCCCACGGGGGGCGTGACCAGCGCCATCTCCATGTTGACCGTGAGGACGATGGCATACCAGATGGGGTCGATCTTGAGCGCCTCCAGGATGGGGGCCACCAGCGGCATGGTGAGCAGGATGATCGAGACGGTCTCCAGGATGCATCCCAGGAACAGCATCAGGATGTTCATCGCCACGACGAACATCAAGGCGGACAGTTTCCATTCGATGATGAGCGCCGTGAGCTGCTGGGGGATCTCGATCAGCGTCATCACCCGACCGAACAGGAGGGCCCCGGCGATGATCAGCGCGATCATGCACGACGTGCCCACGGCTTGGAGGCAGACGCCGGGGATGTCGCGCAGCCTCAGCGTGCGATAGACGACCAGGGTGATGAAGAGGCTGTAGGTCAACCCGACCGCCGCCGCTTCCGTCGGCGTGAAGGCCCCGGTGTAGATGCCGCCGAGGATCAGGAAGGGGAGGGCGATGCCCCAGAGGTTCCGGCGGGTGACCCGCAGCCGTTCCGACCACGAGGCCGGCTCCATGGGCAGGTATCCGCCGCGCTTGCTCCGGTAGACGGCATAGGCGATCAGGATCGATGTCAGCACCAGACCGGGGATGACGCCCGCGATGAAGAGCTTCCCGATGGACACCTCGGTCACCGCGCCGAAGATGATGAGGGGAATGCTGGGCGGGATGAGGATGCCGAGCGTTCCCCCGCAGGCCAGCAGCCCTAGGATGAACTGCTTGTTGTATCCCCGCCCGATCATCGCCGGGTAGGCCACCATGCCGATCGTCGCCGCGGTGGCCGCCCCCGAGCCGCTGATCGCCGCGAAGAAGGCGCAGGCCAGGATGGTGGCGATGGCCAGCCCCCCCGGCAGGTGCCGGACCCAGGCATTCATCACCTCGAAGAGGTCGTCGCCGACTTTCCCGTCGAGCAGGACCCGGCTCATCAATACATAGAGCGGGATCGCGATGACGACAAAGCTGTCCAGCGACGTGAAGACGGAGTTGGCGATGATCTTCATCGGCAGTTCGTAGAGGAAGACCAGGAGGACGGACGTCGTCCCCAGCGAGAACGCCACCGGCAATCCGGCAAAGAGGACGACCAGCAGCAGGAGGCTGACAAAGCCGAAGCTGATCATGCGGAGGCACCTCCGTTCTCGCCGTGGGCCGCAAGCTCGGCCACCCGATCCACCATGAGCAGGGCGAACTGGAACGTCAGCAGCACGAACCCCATCAGGAGCGCCGACTGCGGGATCCACAGCGGCACCCGGAGGGGCGTGGCCGACAGCTTGCCGAAGCGCACCGTGGCGGCAATCATCTCATACGCCTGCAGCGAGACGATGGCGCAGAAGAGTCCTCCCACCGCACTGGTCGCCGCCTCCGCCAGCATCCGCGCCCGGGGCGACAGGCGTTCGGTCACCAGGTCGACGTGGACGTGCTTGCGCGTCTGCAGGGTGTACGACGCGGCCGCCAGCATGGTCCACATGTACAGATAGATCGCGACCTCTTGGGCCCAGATCGTCGGGGAGCCGAAGAAATATCGGCACACCACCTCGTAGGTGAGGATGAGCCCCATGGCGAGGATGCCCAGCCCGCTGACCATGCCCAGGGCGAGATTGCAGCGCTCGACGACTGCCCGAAGCTGCCCAAGCATAGAAGCCCCCTTGTTTCGATGGGCACGGCGGGCGGCCAGGAAGACGCCGGGCCGCCCGCGTTTTCCGCCCGGCTACTTGAGGCCCAGCGCGATCTCCATGAGCTTCTTGGCCAACTCGCCGGTCTTGCTGGCGAAGGCCTGCCGCACCGGCTCGGTGGCCTTGATGAAGAGCGGGCGCGCCTCTGGCGCCAACGGGTGAATCTGGACGCCGGCCTTGCGGATCACCTTCTCGGCCTCGTCCTCGGATTGGGCGATGGCTCCGCGGATCCACTCCTCGGCATCCTTCCCCGCCTTGAGGACGGCGTCCCGCTGGTCCTGGGGTAGCTTCTGCCACCATTTCAGGCTCGCCTGGACGGCGAACTGCGCCGTCGTGTAGTTGGCCTCGGTCATGAACTTCTGCACTTCCTGGATCTTCCGGGACACGGCGGCCGGCATGCCGGTCGTCGCGCCGTCAACCGTGCCGCGCTGCAGGGCCATGTACATCTCCGAGGAACTCATCACCGTGGGGGCCGCGCCCAGCGCCTTGAGGGTGTCTGCATCGCCGCTGCTGAAGGAGCGCATCGTCAGCCCCTTGAAATCGTCCGGCTTCGTGAGCGGCCGCTTGTTGTTGAAGAATTGGATGTACCCGTAGTCGACCCAGAACAGGTTCTTGACCGCCTTCTTCTCGAACTCCTTGTCGAGCAGTTCGCCGGCACCGGCGTCGATGAATTTCTTGATCGAGGTGAGGTCCTTGAAGACGAAGGGCATCTCGAAGACATCCGCGGCCGGGATCATCCCCGACCACTTGTTCACCGGCACGAGCCCGGACTCGATCAGCCCCTCCTGGAGTCCCTCCACGATCTCCGTGTCCTTGAAGAGCTGCGCCGAGTCGAAGATCTTGACCTCGACGGCCCCCTTTGAATACTCCTTCACCTTCGCGGCGAAGAGGACCAGCCCCTTGGAGATGTGGTGGGACGGGGGAAGCTGATTCGACAGCCGAAACTCGGTCTTCGCCCACGCGACGACCGTCCCGCCGGTCACCAAAGTCGCAGCCACCAGCGCGATCGCGAGCACTCGTGTCTTTGGCCACTTCATCGCTCGATCCCTCCTTCGGACAGCAATTGCTTTCCCAGTGAACCGCTCCTCATGACAGAAACGCCGGAATGCCGCGCTCGGAGATACCCCGGAGGTGGATTGCCTGTCAAGCGGAAACCTGGAAACGGAACCCCTAGGTTCGCCCCTGAGCCTTCTCCCGTACCTCGGCCAACCACTCCGGCTCGGGATGGCGGTCCTGGATCCGCCCCGCCTTCGCCACCTGACCCGGAACCTCGTGGCCGACGAGTCCCGGTAAAAGCCGGGCGCTGTCCAGCAGCCGACCGAGGTCCACGCCCGTCCGATACCCCATGGCCTCCAGCATATGGACAAGATCTTCGGTGCAGACATTCCCGGTGGCCCCCGGCGCGTACGGGCAGCCGCCCAGACCGCCCAGCGACGCGTCGAATCGGTCGGCGCCCGCCTCCAGGGCCGCCAACACGTTGGCCAGCCCCAGACCCCGCGTGTTGTGCAGGTGCAGCGTCAACCGGACAGCCGGCCAGCGCGTCCGGAACGCCTCCACCATCGTACCCACCTGCACCGGGTGCGCCATCCCCGTGGTGTCGGCGAGGGTGACGCCCGACGCTCCCGCCTCCAGTAAACCCGCCGCCCAGCGCCACACCTCGTCCACCGCCACGGCGCCTTCCATCGGGCACCCGAAGCAGGTGGACAGCGACGCGTTGACGACGGCCCGACCTCCCACCGCGCGGATCGTCTCGGTCAACTGCGCGAACGACTGGTCCCGCGTCATGCGAAGATTCGCGAGATTGTGCGTCTCGCTGACCGACATGACGAGATTCACTTCGTCGACGCCCACCGCCAACGCTCGCTCGGCGCCGCGCAGGTTGGGCACCAGCGCCGCGTAGACCACGCCGGGTTCCCGACGGATGCCTCGCATCACTTCCTCGGCGTCTCGCAGGGCGGGGATGGCCTTGGGCGAAGTGAAGGAGGTCGCTTCGATCCCGGCAAGGCCCGTCCGACTCAGTTGATCGATGAGCGCGATCTTCCGATCGGTCGGGATGAACGCAGCCTCGATCTGGAATCCGTCCCGCGGCGCCACCTCGTACACGTGCACTCGCCTGCCTTCGCCGTGCCGCATTGCGTCCTCGCTGTCGCTCCGCCCCGCCGATGGCGCGAGGCCGAAAAGGGGGTCAGATGACTCCGGCGGCGCGCAGCGCCGCGATCTGCGCCGCCGTGTAACCCAGTCGCTGCAGGACCGCCTCGGTGTCCTCGCCCAATCGCGGCGCCGTGATCCGGATGGAGCCCGGGGTCTCGGAGAGCTTGGGCACGACACCGGGCGTCTTCAGGGTGAGCCCGTCCCGCGTCACGATCTCTTCCACCATCCCGCGCGCCGCGTAATGCGGATCCTCGACGATGTCCTTGACCGAATAGATCCGCCCCGCCGGCACGCGGGCCTTGGTCATGGTGTCCAGCACCTCCTCGATGCTGCGAGCGGCGGTCCATTCCCCGATGGCCCGGTCCAACTCGGCCACCCGCCGCACCCGGCCCTCATTATGCGCCAGGTCGGGGTCGGTCGCCAAATCGGACCGCCCGATGGCCTCCATCAATCGCTTGAAGATGCTGTCGCCGTTTCCGGCGACCAAGACATACTGATCGTTCCTGCAGAGGTAAGCGCTGGTGGGCGCGATGCCGGGCAGCGCGCTTCCGGTGCGCTCCCGGATCACGCCGAAGGCGTCGTACTCCGGAAGCGTGCTCTCCAGCATGTTGAACACGGCCTCGTACAGGGCGACGTCGATGTACTGGCCCTTCCCCCCATTCACCTTGCGGTGATAGAGAGCCATGAGTACTCCAATCACCCCATGGAGCGACGCCAGCGAGTCCCCGATGCTCACCCCCACCCGAACCGGCACGCGATCCGGCTCGCCGGTGATGTGGCGCAGCCCACCCATGGCCTCCCCGATCACGCCGAATCCTGGAAGATCGCGGTAGGGTCCCGTCTGGCCGTACCCGGAAATCCGCAGCATAATGAGGCCGGGGTTCACCGATGACAGGTCATCCCAGCCGAGCCCCCAGCTCTCCATAGTGCCGGGGCGGAAATTCTCGATCACGACATCGGCGTCCCGGATGAGCTGCCGGGCAATCTCTTGGCCCTCGGGCTTTCGTAGGTCCAGGACGATGGACTCCTTATTTCGGGACTGGACCTGCCACCAGACCGAGGTCCCCTGGTACAGCAGCCGCCACTTGCGCAGCGGATCCCCCTCCCCGGGTGGCTCGATCTTGACGACCTCGGCCCCGAAATCAGCCAGCGTCTTTCCGGCGAAAGGCCCGGCGATGAGCTGGCCCAGCTCGATAACCTTGACGCCCGCCAGCGGCAGCGGACTCGCGGGAGATGCCATGCCCTGTCTCCTCTCGGGTTTTTCCTTTGGGTGTCGTGGGAGCGGCCCCTTAACGAAGCGGTTCGAAGCGCGCCGTCAAGTGGCGCAGGAACGGCGGCTCGCAGGCGATCCGCATGCCCGGGAAGCGTCCCGAACGAAGTGGGTTGAATGGAAAACACGAGGCGTCACGGTCGTGTGCGCAGCGGGTGATATGGCCCCTAGGATGACTTCTGGGTGTTCTTGGGTGATGCTCCCGGCCGGCCGTTTTCGCCTACGGCAGGTCCGCCGCCGTTGCGGGGCCCGGCCCCGAGCGTCACGGCCGTGCCGGTGGCGAGCTGGCCGAGGCTCGAGGTGGCGACCGTCTCCCCCACCTTCACCCCATCCAGAATTTCCACCCGGCCGTCCCGCCGGACTCCGGTTTTCACCCGACGCTCCTCGGCCTTGCCGTCGACGATGGCGTACACCTTCACGATTCCCGCAAAGCTCGCCACGGCCTCTTCGGGAACAAACGGGACATTCCGCTCGGCGCCGACCAGGATCGAGGCTTTGGCAAAGAACCCGGGTTTGAGGAGACCCTTAGGATTCGGGACGGAGGCTTCCACCTGGAAACTCCGGCTCTCCACGTCCACCGCGGGACTGACCCGAGTAATGGTGCCGGGGTGCGTCTGGTCCGGATACGCCTCCACTTCCACGCGCACCGCACGGCCGACGCTGATCTGGGGAGCGAACCGCTCCGGGACATCCCCTTGCAGCTTCAAGGCGTTGGTCGCCACGAGGCTCATCAGCGGGGTTTTTTCCTTGACCGTCTCCCCCACGTTCACCAGACGTTTGCGGACGACGCCGGTGATGGGGGACGCGACATCCGTATCCTGCAATCGTTTTCGGGCAATGTCCAGCGCCGCCGTGGCCTGCACGACGCTCGCCTCGGCATTCTTCACGGAGGCGCGATCGCTCTCGTACTGCGCTTCGCTGACGCGGAGCGAGGCCACCGCCACGTCGAACTGTGTCTGGGCGGAGTCCCTTTGGCTGGCCGAGATAGCCCCCTCTCCGAAGAGTCCCTCGAACCGTTTGAGGTTGATCCTGGCATCGGCCAGGACGGCCTGCGACCGCTCCACGTTGGCCCGGCCGGATTCCAGCACCTGTTGAGATCGGCCGAGCGATTCCCGCGCGGCTTGGAGGCTGGCCGACAATCGCTCCACCTCCAGACGTGCCTCCCGCTCGTCCAATTTAATGACGACTTGCCCCACCTGGACCCGATCACCCATGTCCACTAGGATCTTGGCCACCGTCGATGGCACTTCGGTCCCGAGCGTGACCTCTTCCTGTGCGATCAGCGTCCCGACGATCTGGACTGTCCGTTGAACCTCCTGCCCCTCGACCTGAGTCGCGGCCACGGCGATCTTACGCTCGCCCGGCGCCGCGTTGGCAGCCCGGGTGCTGGACTTTTCCCGGGAGCACCCCAGACCGGCCAGGAGCGCCACACACGCTACAATGCCACATGTCCGTCGCCAACGTCCCACGTTCACACCCTTCCGCGGGGAACCAGCGCAGTGGTCCGCAACCGATGCCGGAGCCTACTCACGCGGATGGGGTGGGTCAAGAGAATTCTGTGCAAACGCGCCGTCGGGCGGTCATGCGGCGGCCCGCGGGGGTTTCGGGGTCGTTCCCCCCGCCGCTTTACATTGACAAGGCTCTCCGGGCTGGGCTATAAGACCTCAGCCCTCGTCCTCCTCTTCAACAAGGAGCGTACTATGCTGCCCCGATACCTCATCGGTCCGATCGTGCTGGGCTTTCTCGCCCTGAACCTGCTGGGGCAGGCCCTGCCGCTGTATACGGACTATCTCTGGTTCCAGGAGGTCAAGTTCCCTTCGGTTTTCACCACCATCCTGTGGTACAAGATCGCCCTGGGCGTCGCCGGCGGCCTGATCTTCGCGCTGGTCGTGTATCTGAACGTGCGGCTGGCCGCACGACCCAGGACCGACGACGTCTTGACGGAACTCGAGGATCCTCTCGGGCTCCCCAGCCGCCTGGTGATCGAGCCGCTGTTCCGACGATTCCTGCTCCCCGGGGCGACTCATCCTCGGGATCCTGGCCGGCATGCAGGCCGCCGGCCAGTGGGAAACCGTCCTCCGCTTCTTGAACGGGCAGCCGTTCAACGTCCAGGATCCCCTCTTCGGGCGCGACATCGGTTTTTACGTGTTTCGGCTGCCGCTGCTGGAAACGCTGTACAGTTGGTCGCTCGTTACGCTGGCAATTTCCCTCCTCTTGGCGGCGGCCACCTACGTGCTCCATCGCGGCATCCAGATCACCCCGCGGGGTCCCGCGGCAGCTCCGCTACGCCCGCGCGCACCTGCTCACCCTCGGCGCGCTCCTGCTGATCGTCAAGGCCGGCGGCTACTACCTCGACACCTACCACCTGCTCCTGTCCCCGACGGGTATCGTGTTCGGGGCCGGATTCAGCGATATCAACGCGAACCTCCCCGCCCTGCGCGTCCTGGCGGTGCTGGCCCTCGGTTGCGCCGCGCTCTGCATCTGGCAGCTCGGCCGGCGGGGAATCCGGCCGGTGCTCATCGCCCTGGGGGTCCTGCTGGCGGCCAACGTGCTGGGGCTGGGGGTGCTGCCCAACGCCATGCAGCGTTTTCGCGTGGTCCCCAACGAGATGGTTGCCGAGCGGCCGTACATCGAGCAGAACATCAAGTACACGCGGATGGCGTACGGGCTGGACCGGATCAAGGAAGAGGAGTTCCCTGCCGAAGAGACGTTGCGGATGGAGGACCTGCGGAAGAACGATGCGACCATCAAGAACATCCGGCTCTGGGACCACCGGCCCCTCCTGGTGACCTACGGCCAGCTCCAGGAGATCCGGACCTACTACCAGTTCGTGGACGTGGACAACGATCGCTACATGGTGGACGGCGAGCTCCGCCAGGTCATGCTCTCGCCGCGCGAGCTGTCCTACAAGAACCTGCCGAGCCGGATCTGGATCAACGAGCGGCTCACGTACACCCACGGGTACGGCGTCGTGCTGGGCCCGGTGAACCGGATCACCCCGGAAGGGCTCCCGGACTTCTGGATCAAGGACATCCCGCCCGTCTCCTCCGGCCGATCAAGGTCACCCGGCCCGAGATCTACTACGGCGAGATCAGCAACGACTACGTCTTCGTGAAGACCCGGGCGCAGGAACTGGATTATCCCGCGGGCGACAAGAATGTGTACACGAACTACGTCGGCACGGGGGGCGTGCCGATCCAGTCGTTGTTCCGGAAACTGCTCTTCGCCGCCCGCTTCGGGGACGTCAAGATCCTCCTGTCCAACGACATCATCGGCGAGAGCCGGGTGATGTACCACCGCCAGATCGAGGAGCGGGTTAAGAAGGCCGCCCCCTTCATCCAGTTCGACCGCGACCCCTACCTGGTCATCAGGCAGGATGGACGCCTGGTCTGGATCATCGACGGCTACACCACCAGCAACAAGTTCCCGTACTCCGAGCCCGTCCGAGGGATGGGCAACTACATCCGGAACTCGGTGAAGGCGGTGGTGGATGCCTACCACGGCACGCTCGCGTTCTATCTGAGCGAGCCCGACGACCCGGTGATCAAGACGTACGCCAAGGCGTTCCCGGGGTCTCTTCCAGCCCCTTTCCGCCATGCCGGCCGATCTGCGGCCGCACATCCGCTACCCGCAGGGCCTCTTTGCCATCCAGGCCCGGATGTTCGCCACGTACCACATGCAGGACCCGCAGGTCTTCTACAACAAGGAAGACCTCTGGATCGATCCCGAGGCGCATGATGGACGGTCAAGAGCGCGAGATCGAGTCCTACTACACCATCATGCGCCTTCCCGGCGAAAAGACCGAGGAGTTCATCCTGCTGTCCCCCTTCAATCCCAGCAAGAAGGACAACATGATCGCCTGGATGGCGGCCCGCTCCGACGGCCCGCACTACGGCAAACTCATCGCCTACAACTTCCCGAAGCAGAAGCTGATCTACGGGCCGCGCCAGATCGAGGCCCGGATCGATCAGGACGCGTTCATCTCGCAGCAGCTCAGCCTGTGGAGCCAGCGCGGCTCCCAGGTCATCCGCGGAAGCATGCTGGCCATCCCCATCGAGCGCTCCCTGCTCTACGTCCAGCCCCTCTATCTGGCCGCCGAGAAGGGCTCGCTGCCGGAGCTCAAGCGGGTCATCGTCTCCATGGGGAACCAGATCGCCATGGAAGAAAACCTGGAGGTATCGCTGGCACAGCTCTTCGGCGGGGGGAAACTCCAACCGGTGGCGCGCGCCGGGACGCCCGAGGCGGCCGGGACGGCGCGGGATACCAATGTGATCGGCCTGGTCGATCAGGCGCTGCAGCAGTACGGACGGGCTCAGGACCAGTTGCGGCAGGGAAACTTCGCTGGGTACGGCGACGAGATCAAGCGGCTGGAGGCGACGCTGAAGGCTCTGCGGGAACGCGCACGGTAAGCCGTTGTCAAAGAATAAGTTGAGCGGAGACATTCCGAAACGGCATAAGGAGCCGTAACGAAATAGAAAGAGATGTATAGGTTATTTCGTAACGGCTCCTAACCCCGGCGCGGTCGAAGTAGGGACCCTCCGGAGCGGTCACGGAGCGTCCCTCAGCTCCCGATACTCGTCCACGGTCGAGCCGATCCATTCGGCCCCGTCGGTCCAGACTTCCTTTTTCCAGATGGGCACGACTTCCTTGAGGCGCTCGATGGCGTAGGCACACGCCGCGAGCGCCTCGTGCCGGTGGGGCGAACTGATCGCGATCGCCACGCTCGCCTCCCCGACGCCGAGACGCCCCACCCGATGCACGATGGCCACCTGATCCACCGGCCACCTGTCACGGAGTTCCTCGCCGATCTGTCGCATCTTGGCCACGGCCATCTCGGGGTACGCGTCGTACTCCAAATAATCACCTGCCGCCCACGCGACACGCCCCGGACGATACCCAAAAAGCTGGCGATGGCGCCGGCCGCAGGCTGCCCTATCGCCGCACATAGTGCGTCCAGGGACAACGGGGTCTCGGCAACCTCGTAGCGGTCCACCCCGCCACTCACCGGAGGAATCAGGGCCACTTCGTCCCCCTCTGCCAAGACATGCCCACCCTCCACGTACTCTTGGTTCACGGCGATTTTCAAGCAAGGAACCAGTCCCTGTAGCCGTGGATACCGTGATACCAGGAGTTCCAGCAGGGCTGCGGCCTTGATACCCTGCGGGACCTCCAACACCAACTCACGGTCCCCCACGATTTCTCTGACGGACGCAAAAAGCCTGAGTCGAATCTTCATGGCGAATCCCCGTTGTAGCCCAGAACGAAAGACCTCGGCCGCGTCGGAATGCGGGATGGATGGCATCGCCCCTCAAGACGCCGGATCCTGACTGCCGAATCCACGACCTCATCGCGCACGGTGCGCATCCCCGCCAGTGCCGATGTCACGCTTGGATCATCCCTGCCAAGCGCCCTCCCTCCCCTCGCCGATCTCCACCGCCCTTCACTCGGATGCTATCCGTCGTCATCTCTATTTCTGTCCACATTCTCACCTGCTTGAGAATTACTATGTTAGATAATTAATATAACATTTAAAAACATATAATTAGCAATATTAGTGAAACAATATTTATCAATATCATCATTCTGTTGGCAGGGTGTCAACGATACCAGGTTTTTACGAACGAACTGCCTTTATGAGACTTTTCGGCAGATTTGGCCAGTTGCCCCTTGACGCTCCACCAGTTGGTATGCTACTAAAGCTGTAAAAATGGGAGCTTTGACGTCGATCAATTTCAGATTAGCCTATTTTCTCCCCCCTGAGAAGGGCCCATCTTCATCCGCCTTGGTGAATCGTATCGCGGCTTCGACGCCGCATGATGTCTTGTCAGACACTCTGAGGAACAACGAGTCGTACGGCTTCGGCGCTCTGAGGCGACGGCTTTTCTCTGTCGTCCGAAGTGGCGGGACGTCGGGACGGAATGTCCCGCGCCGTGCGACGGTCTTGGCGTAGTCGGCACGGTATTCTCCATGAGGGGTTGGCCCGACGCAAGCGTGCGTCGGCCGGGGCACGGGACAACGGCGGCATGGCGAACGCGCGACGCGTGGGGCGGCCGGAGGCCAGATGACAATCAAGGTGCTTGCAGAGTCCGCCAAGGATAAGGGCCGACTTCTGAATCAAATCGTCAAGCGCTTGCTGGATGAACTTGGTTACGACGATTTTCGCGTGCGGATCTCCAGCGCCGGAACCGATCTCGAGATCAAGGCCAAACATCGCGCGACCCAGGCCGCCATTCTCTGTAAGGCGCGGGCACTTCCGCGGGAGGTCGGCCCGGACGAACTCAAGCGTTTCCTGGCCGCCTACACCCAGGGGAAGAAGAAGGACCGGCGTCTGGTCGGCCTGTTCCTGGCGCTGTCCGGGCTCAGCCGCCCCGCGCGCGAATGGTACGCGAGCATGGAGGAGAAGGGCAAGGGCGAATTCCACGTCTTTGCTCCCGAGAAACTTCTCGCGCTCCTGCGTCGGGCGCGCCTGATCGGCCCTCCCGAGGTGGTGGAACCCGCCATCAAATCCCGCATTCGCACCGATGCGGGCCCCCGCTTCCTTGCGTTTCACGAAGGGCAGATGTACTGGGTGCAGATGATCATGACCGGGCGCAAGCCGACCGGATTCGCCGTCCTGGCATCCCACGGCGAACTGGTCTCGCGCGTGGTCGCCCGGGAGATCAAGCGGCTCGACCCGGCCCTGGACGGCAAGCGACTGATCGATACGCACCTCCGGGATAAACTGTTTCTCACCATGCTGGACATGATCCCGCGCAACCTGGAGGCTCTCACCAAAGAGGTGCGGGAGCCGCTCGCCGACGTGCGCGAAGTGATCCAGGATCTTCTGCGAGAGAATGTGGCGGTGGCCGAAGCGGGTGGACAACCTCGCTGGAAGAATGACCGGTACAGTCTCCGTGCCGACCTGGCGCTGTTCCTGTCCCTGGCCCGCCAGTGCCTGGAGGGACCGAACAAGTTTCGTTTTCTCAGTTCCCAGTTCGCGGCGGCCCATCTCGCCAGCGACGTGCCGGGATACCTTGAGGCCCGCTGGAGGTTTCGGACCACCGACCGGGAACGCGCCGGCCTCTACCGCTTCCTATCCGTCAGCCCGAGCGCTCTCAACCATACCCTTTTCACGCCCACGGATCGCTACCTCTCGCCGGAGGGGGAGGGTCGCACCGGCTACCCCGACCGGGAACGGACGCGTGTGCTCCAGATGAACCGCCTGATGGGCGACCTGCTGGTACGGATCGCCGGCGACATGGATCATCCGCAGTTCCAGGAACTCTTGTTCCTCAAGGGGATCAAGGGGCATCTCTTCCGGGCCTGCGCCAAGGCGGCGACCACCCAAGAATTGGCGTTTGCACTCCAGGCGGATTTCCTGTTGGCACAGGCCAAGGCGCCCGGGTCCGGCCGGGGCGCGCCGGCCGGCCGAAGCGATTTCGAGCACGCCATCGAATTGGGGGCGGCGCTCATGCACATGGAGGAATACGAGCAGGCGGTGGCCCATTTCGACCGGGGCATCAAGGAGATCCGAGATCCAAGCCGCCTGTTGACCGCCTGGAACAGCCGGGGGATCTGCCTCCTGCATTTGAAAAAGCTGACCGAAGCCACCACCAGCTTCAACGAGGCTCTACGATACAACGGGAACTCCAAGGTCGCCTGGTATCACAAGGCCCTGTGTCTCAAGGAATTAGGCGACCTGAGCGGCGCCCAGCGATGCTGTCGCCGCGCCCTGGAAATCGACGCCAACTATACCGAGGCGCGGGACTTGTCGCAGATCCTTTAGCGGCGGCCGCGGCGCATACCTTCCCGCACACCGAACGCCGGCGGGGCATGCCCCGCCGGCGTTCGTGCGTCCATCCGATGGGCTCCCGGATCGGCTCAGGCGGCCTTCCGTACCTTGAGAAACATGGCGCTCAGGCCGGATTGGTCGAGATCCGAGACCAACAGACACGCGACGTCGCGCTGCTTCCAATACAGCACCTGTTTGCTCGACGCCACGCGGTGATGCGGCTTGAAGCTCTCGATCGCCAGCCGATCCTCCGCCGGAATCACGGCGTCCGCACCGGGCATCACCAGCAGCGTCGTGTAGCGTTCGGGTCCGTTCCGGTAGACCAGGGCCACCGCCCGGTTTCCGCGCACCTCGGTGACCGCGGCCAAGATCAGCGGCGCCTCGGCGTCGCCCCGGAACACCGGCCCCAGCAGAAATCCTGCCTCGGATTGTACCCTCCTGAGTAGTTCCTCGGCATCTGGGACCGGCCGATGCTTGGTGTCCTGCGCGTACTCGACGTGCTCGTCCACCGCGGCGGCAACCAGTCGGGCCACGGGGTCCCGCGCCAGCCAGGCACCGCCGGCCCACACGATGGCGACGGCAGCCATCGCACCGACCAGGGAACCCTTCAGCCAGGGGCGATGCCGGACCCAGTCGCGCCAGACCGTCCGAGGAGGTCGCTCGACATCTCGCAGCGCTGCCCGAACCCGCGCCTGCAGCGCAGGCGGTGCCGTATAGCGCGGCGCGTGCCCCCGGACGAGCGCCCTGAACTGCTCCTCGCCTCGGAGCGCCTGACTGCACGCCGGGCACCCAACCAGATGGGCCCGAACGTTCGCCGCCACCTCGGCGGACAAGTGCCCCCGGCTCAGATCCGTCAGATGTTCCCGCACGTCACGACACGTCATGGGTTCGGTTCCGATCCTTCAAGCGCTGGGGCCATCCGGGGCGTCACCCCGGGTCCTCGCCGGGGTTTCCCGAAGGTAGTCCCGCAAAAACTCCTGCAGCATCGCGCGCGCCCGGAACAATCGCGATTTCACGGTGCCCACCGGGCATTTCATGATGGCGGCGACCTCCCCCATGGTAAAGTCCTCGATATCCGCCAGCAGGACCACGGACCGGTATTCCTCGGGGAGACGCTCGAGGGCCGCCGCGAGATCCGCGCGAAGCGTCCCATCAGCACTGCCGGAGGCACGGACCGCTTCTCTATCCGGAGAGGAATCCGCCCCGATCGCGTCCAGTAACTCCGGATCCGTGGCCACCGGCTCGCGCTTGCGCCGCTGGTACTGGGTGTAGAAAACGTTCCTCAGTATCTGAAACAACCAGGCGCGGAGATTGGTTCCAGGCTGAAATTGGTGGGCGCCTCGCAGGGCGTGGAGGTATGCCTCTTGAACGAGGTCTTCCGCCTCCGCCGGATCGCGGACCAGCCAGCGGGCAAGATTATAGAGACCATCCAGGTGGCTCAGCGCCGCGGCAGGGAGATCACTCTGCGTTTCAACCATCGGAGGACCGGAGGCTTCGTGTCGGGCTGCGCAGAGGCTAGCAAAGCTCCGCCCGACCCGCAACGCCAATCGGCGACGCCCCTAGCGTTTCCGCCAGAACACCCCTGCCCCAAGCGCCAGCAACAACCCGAGCGCGACAAAACCCGGCCGGTAGCCCACGAGTTCCACGAACCACCCGAACCCGACCGCACCGGTGGTCACCCCTGCCAGGACCGCCGTATTGAAGACGGCCAGCGCCCGGCCCCGCGCCCCGGCGGGGGCTCGATCGAAGGCCATGGCGCTCACTGCGGGGTACACGAAGCCATGCGCCGTGCCGTTGATGAACGCGATCAGAACCAGCATCCAGGTGGACTGGAGGCCGCTGAACAGCAAGACGCCGATCGAGAGGGCCACCAGGGCCGGCAGGATCACCTGCCGCCGTTCCAGCCGATCCGCCAGCCGGCCCCCCAGGAAGCGCACGGCCACCGCCATCAGCGTGTACACGATGTAGAACGGGCCGATGCGTGGGAGTCCCACGTAGCGCGCAAACGGCGGAAGAAACACGAACACGATGGAGTTGGCGAGACCGAACTGGAACGACGCGACGATGACGGGCGTGAACGTGCGCCAGAACCCCGGTCCCAGAGCGCGTGGCGTCTCCACGGCCATGGGTGTCGGCACCTCCGTCATCAGGCACACGGCCAGCGTCGCGATCCCCAACAACACAGTTCCGGCGAAGAGCGCGGGAAAACCAGAGGCGCGCAGCACGATCTCCCCGAGGGCCGGGGCCAGCGCGATCGTCACGAGCCCCGACACTCCAAAGACGCCGACGGCTTCCGCCCGACGACTGGCCGGGACCAGATCGGCGAGGAGCGTCAAATTGCTGGTCATGAACGCGGCAAACGCCATCCCCTGCAGAAAGCGTAACGCATAGAAAGGCCACCCCAGACGCGTGGAGAAGAGGAACGCCACCGGGACGGCGGTCACCAGGAGCGCCCCGAGCAGGATGAACGGCTTGCGGCCGAACCGATCGATGAGGGGTCCTATCCCGAGCTGGCACAGGATGGCGGCCACCGAATACATGGCCATGATCGTGCCGATTTCGCCCTCGCGACCGCCAAGTTGCTGGATGTACAGGGGCAGGAGCGTGTAGGCGTTGAGGCTGGAAAAGAAGAGGAAATTCGCCGCCGCCGCGAGGATGAACGGCTTGCTGTAGAGGGACTGGCGGGGAGGAGTCATCGAGCCGGGCATGGCCTGCCGCACGCCTCCTTCGCGGAGTCGGTCGGTGGGTGGCCGGCCGCGCGCGCAGTCGGACGGCCGCATGGCAGCGGTTCGCGTCGCCGTCCGGCTGCGCGTCGGGGCACGCTAGCCGACCAGCACCAGCCGCACATCCATGACGTTGGTGCGGGTGGGACCGGTCATCACAAGATCTCCCAGCCGCTGGAAGAAGGGATACGCGTCGTTGCCGTCCAGCGCCGCGCGCGGCGCGAGCCCCAGACCGACGGCCCGCGACACCGTGGCGCCGTCGGCCAGTGCACCCGCGGCGTCCGTCGGCCCGTCCGTACCGTCGGTCCCGGCGCTCAGGATTACGGTGTCCGGCAGCCCGGCGATGTCCAGAGCGGCCGCCAGGGCGAACTCTTGGTTGCGCCCTCCCTTGCCCTTGCCTTTCAGCGTCACGGTCGTCTCTCCGCCGGTGATGATACAGACCGGCGGTTTCAGGGGATTCCCGCTGGCGCGGACTTCCAACGCCAGCGCCGCGTGCATGCGGGCGATCTCGCGCGTCTCCCCCTCGATGAACGAGGAAAGGATCATGGCCTGGAATCCCCGCCGCGCGGCCTCCGCCTTGGCCGCCTCGAGCGCCTGGATGTTGCTCGCCACCATGACGCTCCGGACGCGCGAGAACAAAGGGTCATCCGGCTTGGGCGTCTCCGGAATGCGCCCGGCGGCACCGGCCTCGAGGTGCGTCCGGATGCTCGCGGGGATCTCCTGACGGATGTGGTACTTGTCGAGGATCGCCAGGGCGTCCGCGTACGTCCTGGGGTCGGGGACGGTGGGACCGGACGCGATCGCGTCCAGCGGGTCGCCGACGATGTCCGAGAGGATGAGCGTGAAGACCCGGGAGGGGGCCGCAGCCCGCGCGAGCTGCCCGCCCTTGATCCGCGAGATGTGCTTGCGGAGCGCGTTCATTTCGCGGATATCCGCGCCGCACGCCAGGAGCGACTTGGTCAGGGCCTGTTTCTCCGCCAGCGTGATGCCCGCGACCGGCGCAGGCGTGAGCGCCGACCCGCCGCCGGAGATGAGCACCAGCACCAGGTCGTCCGGCCCGAGGCCGTGTACCTGGTCCAGCACGGCCTGCGCCCCGGCGATCCCGGCATCGTCGGGCACCGGATGGCCGGCCTCGTGAAGCCGGATCGTTCGCGTCGGCTGGACGTGACCGTACTTCGTCACCACCACGCCCGCGTCGATCCGATCTCCGAGGATCTCCTCCACTGCGGCCGCCATGGGCGCCCCGGCCTTGCCAAGACCCACCACCACGATCCGCCGGACACGCTGCAAATCCACCGCCTCGCCGCCGACGGTCAGGCGGTCCCCCTGCCGCACGAGGTGACGCCGGATGGCCTCGGCGGGGTCCACCGCCCGGACGGCCGCATCGAAGATTGCCCGCGCCGACTGCCGCAACTCGCTGACGTCCATCGTCGCTCCTCCCGCCCCCGCCCTCAGGTTGATCGCAAGGAAAACCGATCCCGCACCGTGTAGATCGACCCGGCCGGATCCAGCACGCTCTCCATCAGAGAAACCTGGTCCACGCGCGCCGTCCCGAAACCGTCCGCCGGCTCCGCCCGGAGCGCGTCGAGCAGGGCCTCGATGTTCCGCGGAGATCGGACCCGCCCCAGGGTGAAATGGGCGGTGAAGCCTCGCCTCTCCCTCGGAAACCCCACCCCGGCCAGCGCATCCTCTACCGCTCCGGCGAGCGCCGCCAGCGGCTCGGCCCCGTCCCTGACCCCCACCCACACCACCCGGGGAATCCGGCCGCCGAACGTCCCGACCCCTGCGACCTCCGCCGCGAAGGCGGCCACGTTCTGCGCCCCATCCGCCAGGGCCGGTCGAATGCGGTCCAGTCGTGTCGGCTCCGTCTCGCCAAGAAACTTGAGCGTGATGTGGAGGTTCCCGGGCTTCACCCAACTGACGTCGGCCTGGGCCCGGCGCAGGCGGTCCTGGACCGTTGCCAGCCGTTCGCGGATCTCCGCCGGAAGATGCACCGCCACGAAGAGACGCATGTGGAACCGACACTCCATTGTTGATTGACGATTGACGATTGACGATTGAGGGCGGCCAGGAGAAACCGGGGCGCGCCGGAGTGTGGCCACCCCAATCGGCAAGGCCAATCCGTCAAAGCTCGTCCATGGGGATTCCCAGCAGGTGGCGTCGCAGCATCTCCAGGGCCATCTGCGAGGCGCGAAACTTGATCTGCTCCCGCTCCCCCAGGATCCGGAACTCCCGCCCGCCGGACCCGCCGGACCACGCCAGGCCCACGTAGACGAGCCCCACCGGTTTCTCCGGCGTCCCGCCCGCCGGACCCGCGATGCCTGTCGTGGCGAGCCCGAACGTCGTGCCCGCCTGCCGCCGGACCCCCTCCGCCATGGCCCGCGCAACCTCGAGACTCACAACGCCCGACCGTTCGATCAGCCCCGCGGGCACCTGCAGGAGGTCCCGCTTCGCCGACAGGCTGTAGGCCACCACCCCGCACTCAATATAGTCGGAGCTCCCCGGGATATCGGTGAGCCGCGAGGCGACCAGGCCTCCGGTGCAGGATTCCGCCACGGCGAGCGTCCCCGTCCGGTCGCGGAGGAGACCCCCGACTACCGCCTCCAGCTTCTCGTCGTCCCGGCCGAACACCAAGTGCCCGAGCCGCTCGCGGATCTTCCCCTCCAGATCGTCGAGCAGTCGCTGGATCTCCGCCGGCTCTTCTCCCTTGCAGGTCAACCGGACGTGGATCTCGCCCATGTGCGCCAGCACGCCGATGGTGGGGTTGCGCATGTCGCGGAAATAGTCCCCGATGCGCATATCCAGCGTGGACTCGCTGATGCCGCAGGTCTTGAGCACCCGGGACACGATCCGACTCTGGATGCCAAAGGCGCCCCGGATCTCCGGGATCACCTGCTCCAAGAGCATCGGCTTCATCTCCGAGGGCACCCCGGGCATGCAGACCAAGACGCGCCCCGCCGCCCGGATCAGCAGGCCGGGCGCCGTCCCGCGGGGGTTGTGCAGCACGGCCGCCCCCTCCGGAACCATGGCCTGCTTCCGGTTATTCTCGGGCATCGGGACGCGTCGCCTGGCGAACCGCTCCTCGATGTGCGCCAGGATCGCGGCGTCGAGATGGAGCGGTCGGTCCAGGACCGCCGCCAGGACGTCGCGCGTCAGATCGTCTTCCGTCGGCCCGAGGCCGCCGGTCATGATGATCACGTCGGCGCGGGACATGGCCAACCGGATGGCCGCTTCGATCCGACCCCAGTTATCTCCCACCGTGCTCTTGTAAAACACGTCGATGCCCGCCTCGGCCAGCCGCTGGGACATCCAGCTTGCGTTGGTATCCACGATCTGCCCGAGCAGCAACTCCGTCCCGATGGTCAGCAGTTCCGCACCCATGCCCGCTCCTTCGGCGACATTCCCCAACCGTCGACTCACAAGAAATCGAAATTGACCTTCAGCAACCACCAGGTCGCCCGTGCCAGGAGTCCGGCCGCGACGTCGTCGGCGACGACGCCGAACCCCCCGGGCAACCGCTCCAGCCGGGGGATGGGGGCGGGCTTGACCACATCGAACAGTCGGAACAACAGGAACACCGCACAGAGATCGTACGCCCGAAAGGGGAGCGCCAGCGCCGCGACACACATCCCCACCACCTCGTCGATCACCACCGACGGCGGGTCGCGATGGCCCAACTCCCCCGCGGCCCGTCCGGCGACGATCACGGCGATCGCCGCCAGGAGCAGCGCGGCCGCCAGGTGCAGCGGCCAGCCGAGGGACAGCAGCGGAAGGCTCAGCACCAGGCCGACCAGGCTCCCGGCCGTCCCCGGCGCCAGCGGCACCCGGCCGATCCCACCCACCGTCGCCAGGCGCTGCGCGGCCGACCCGGCCGCAGGCTGCATCGTGGTTTCCCCCTTCGATTTGCGCGCAGACATGTCTACCCCGTCACCTCGATGATCTCGCCCGTCAGATCGTGCTGGAACGCTTCCCGGATTCGCGCACGCACGAACGTGCCGGGGGCCACGGCGGGCCCCCGCAGAAAGACCGTGCCGTCCACCTCCGGCGCATGGCCCGCCGTGCGCCCGCACTGGATCCCGGGCGATTCCGGCGCCGGCCCGTCTACCACGACCTCCTGGATCGTGCCGAGAAGTGCCCGTCCCGTCTCCTCCGCAATGGTCGCCTGCACCGCCATCAGGCGCGCGCGCCGCGCCTCCGCTACGCGTCGGGACACCTTGGGCACCAGGGCGGCTGCGGCGGTGCCCTCCTCGTCGGAGTAGCGGAACACGCCGACGCGGTCGAAACGCATCTCGCGGACAAAGCGGCGCAGGACGACGAACTGCGCTGCCGTCTCCCCGGGAAATCCGGTAATAAACGAGGTCCGAATCACGACACCCGGCACCGCCCGGCGAATGCGCCCGATCAACCGGCGCAGACTCCCGGGGCTGCCGCCGCGTCCCATCGCCTTCAGGATGGTCGCATCCGCGTGTTGGAGGGGCACGTCCAGATATCGGCACAACCGCGGTTCCGCGGCAAGAAGCGCGATGAGTTCCGGGGTGATCCGGCTGGGATACAGGTAGTGGAGCCGGATCCAGCGAAACGACGGAATCCGCAGCAGCGCTTCCAGCAACGCCACCAGCCCCCGCGGTTCGCCGCGATCGGCGCCGTAGCTGGTGGTGTCCTGGGAGATCAGGACGATCTCCCGGACTCCCTCCGCCGCCAGGTGGCGCGCTTCGGCCACGACATCGGCGCGCGGCCGACTGCGCAGCGGCCCGCGGATCGCAGGGATGGCGCAGAACCGGCAGGTGTGGTCGCACCCCTCGGCAATCTTGAGGTACGCGAAATGACCGGGCGTGAGGCGCAACCGCGGCAGCGCCGCGGTCATCAGGGCCGTGTGGCCGGTCACCCATACCCGGTCGCCCGGCTTCCCTCGCAACACCGCGCGGACGATCTCGGCGATGCGGGGGAACTCTCCCGTTCCGATAAAGCCGTCCACCTCGGGCAGGAGTGCGGGAAGGTCGTGGGGGTAGCGCTGCGGCAGGCATCCGCTCACCAGGAGGGCCCGACACCGGCCGGTGCGCTTCAGGGCGGCTGCCTCCAGGATGGTCTGGATGGACTCTTCCTTGGCATCCTGAATGAAGCTACAGCTGTTCACGACCACGACGTCCGCCCTTTCGGGCGCATCGGCCACCGCGTATCCGGCCGCCCTGAGCTGGGCCAGCATCACCTCCGCGTCCACCTGGTTCTTCGGGCAGCCGAGGTTGAGGATACTGACGGTCACCGGCGGGCCCGCCCCGTCCGTCGTCGGTCGCTTCATGGGTCTTCCCTGTCTCGCCTGTGTCCAGGCACCGTACACGGCCGCTCGGGCCCCCGCGATCAGACCGGGCCGCTCCGAGCAGCGCCCGCCTCGCCATCCCGCCGGGCGGGGCGGTCGTGTGTCCGGATGGCGGGGAAGGGCAACGACGCGGTGGGCACCGGCGATCTCAGGCGGGCGGCGGCTCGTCGTTCCCCCCCGGCACCAGCTCGAGCCGGTTCCGTCCGCCGGCCTTGGCTCGGTACATCGCCTGGTCGGCGTCGTGGACGAGGTCTTCGATCTTCTTTGTGACTGCCGTGAGCACGGCCACCCCGATGCTGATCGTCACCCGGTGTTCCTGGCCCGTCTCCTGGCTTTCGAAGACGTGACTCGCCACGGCGCTGCGAATACGCTCGGCGTGGGCCGCAGCGCGGACCAGATCGGTTTCCGGCAGGATGATGGCGAACTCCTCCCCGCCGTATCGCGCCAGCAGGTCCACCGACCGGGCGTTTTGCCGCAGGATGTCCGCCGTCTCCCGCAACGCCTGGTCACCCGCCAAGTGGCCGTGCTGGTCGTTGAAGGCCTTGAAATGATCGAGGTCGAGCATCAGCAACGTCAGCGGACGCTGATAGCGCTGCGCGCGTCGGAATTCGCGCGCCAGCTGGTCGTAGAACTGGCGATGGTTCGCGAGCCCGGTCAACGGATCGGTGATGGCGAGCTTCCGCGCCTCCTCGAAGAGTCGGGCGTTCTCGATCGACACCGCCGCCTGGCTGGCGAACGTCGAGAGCAGTTGGATCTCCTCCGACCCGAACTCATGGCGTTCGATCATGTAGAGATTCATGCACCCCAAGGCACGATCGTGGACAATCAGTGGAATGGCCAGAAACGAGCTGAACCCGCGGTCGCCGGCCAGTCGGAGCCACGCCCCGTACACCGCATCGGTCCGAACGTCGGAGACCATCACTAGCCGCTTTTCCCGCACGGCGACCAGGCTGGGGCTCAGGCCGCGATGGACCTCCCCGGCGTCCGGAAAGGCCTCGTCGAAGAGATTGTAGCCCGCCACCGTGGACAGGCTGCGCCCATCGGGGCCGAGGAGCATCAGCGACATCGCCTGAGCCTGCAGGAGGCTCGAGACCGTCTCGCTGATGCGCGTCAGGATGTTTTGCAGGTCAAGCGTCGAGGCCATCGTGCGGCTGACCTGATACAGCGCCTCGAACTCCTGCGCCTTGCGGCGCGTCTCCGTGTAGAGGCGGGAGTTCTCCAGGGCAATGGACACCTGGCGCCCGATGCTGGGCATCACGCCGGCCTCTTCGCCCGAGAAGTGTTGCCCGGGATGTCCCAGGACGGTCAACACCCCCAGGCGTTGGTCTTGGAACCGGAGCGGGATGATGGCCGCCGGTTGCGGCGGCCCGCCCGGCAGGATACCGAGCCCGGCCATCTGGGCCGCGTCGGCCACGAGCAGGGGCTCGTCCCGCTCCAGCGCCGCCCAGATCCAGCCCGAGCCCGGCGCCAGCGACCGAAGCGCGTCCTGGGGCCCGGCCTCGAGCCCGCGCCAGGCGCGGAGCAACAAGTGGCCCCGGCCGGGCTCGATGAGGTGGACCAGCCCGGCCGCCAGCCCGAGGCTTTCCATGATCCCGGCCACGGCGCCGTCGAGGATCTCCTCCAAGCCGAGCGACCGGTTGACCGCCAGCGCCACGGCGTTCAGCGCCTGCAACTCCCGGTTCCGACCCATCAGTTCGAGGCTCATGCCCCGGATGCGGAGGAGCACCTTGATGCGCGCGATCAACTCGTCGGTGTTGAACGGTTTGGTGATGTAATCGTCGGCGCCGATCTCCAGGCCCACGACCATGTCCCGGGTGGTATCCTTGGCGGTCAGCATGACCACCGGGATGTGACGCCACTGCTGGTCGGCCTTCAGGCGGCGGCACACCTCGTACCCATCCATCCCGGGCATCATCACGTCCAGCAGGACCAGATCGACGGGACGTTCCGCAATGCGGCGGAGGGCCTCATCGCCCGAATGGCAGACCACCGTGGCGAAACCGCGCGCCTCGAGCAGGACCTGGATCATGCGCGCGATCCCGACCTCGTCCTCCACCACCAGGATCGTGGACTTCCTTCCCATCGGAGCACTCACAGTCGACACACCGTTCCTCCGTCCAAGCTCACCGGTGAGCCCCTCTGAATCAATCAGCGCCGGAAGCGGAGCGTCCCGCGGGGGCGCGCCCGCCGCGAACTCCTGGAATGAATAGCGCAGGAGGCAACCGCGGCGCAACCAAAAAAGCGCAGCGGCTCCCGCATACGGCGCGGAGGTCTCGCTTGACAGGCAGGGGCACATTCGATAGCGTCGGAGCCCGGCGAGCATTTCGGCAGGGCGTCACCCGGACACCTGCCGCCTCGGACACCCCGGGACGCGTGCGCCCGTTGCCACGCGTTCCCTCTTGCCACTGGAGGAGGAGTGTGATGACCATGACCTCACGGGAACGGGTGTTGACCGCACTCAGCCGGCGCCAACCGGATCGGGTGCCCTACTGCGAGCTCGGCGTGGACCGCGCCTTGGCCCAGCGCCTGATGGGCTGGGGGGCCCCGGCGAGCCAGGCGTCGAACCTCGAGGCCAATGCCTACACGGCGGACGAGGCCAAAGCCTTGGCCGGCTTCCTGAAACTGGACAACCTGAGCTACGTCCTGCGCGCACCCGTCTACGCCCACAAGGAAGCCGGGCAGGACGGTCGACTGTTCTACGGTGACGGCTTGATCAGGACGGAGGCCGATCTCGCCCTGCTGCAACTCCCGGATCCGACCGACGACGCGCTCTACGCGGGAGCCGCGGCCTTCCTGGAGAAGAAAGGGGACTACTCCGCCTGGTTCGTGACGCGGATCGGCATCTTTCCCACCATGCTCAGTCTCGGCACGGAGAACTTCTGTCTGGCGCTGTACGACAATCGCCCGTTCGTCGAGGCGGTCCTCGATCGCTACGTGGACTGGATCGTCGTGGTGGCCGAGCGCGTCTGCCGGATGGGCTTTGACGTCTTCGCATCCACCGACGACATGGCGTTCAACACCGACCCCTTCTTCTCCCCCGCCGTGTTCAGGGACCTGGTGCTTCCGCGGTACCGGCGGGTGGCCGAGAAGATCACCCTCCCCTGGTTCATCCACAGCGACGGGAACATTCTCCCCTTCGTGGACGACCTCCTCAGCGTCGGGGTCATCGGTCTGCACCCCAACGAGAAGGGGGCCGTGGACATCCGCGAGGTCAAGCGCGCCTACGGCGACCGCGCCTGCGTCCTCGGAAACGTGGATCTCAATCTCCTCGGGATGGGCGCCCCTGACGCGGTGGATCGCGAGGTCCACGACCTCATCCGCGACGTGGGGCCCGGCGGGGGCTACATCGTGACCAGCGGAAATAGCCTGGCCGGCTACCTGCTTCCGGAGAACGTCCTGGCCCTCTCCCGGGCCGTGCAAAAATACGGCCGGTACCCGATCTCGCTCTAACGCGGGTGTCCGGCGGCTGGGGCGGCGGGCATGCCCCGCGACGATCCCCTGCCGTGTCGCCTCCGGGCCGCGCCAGACGCAGAAAGGAGACCCGTGGAAACTCTCGACGCGATCCTGACCCGACGGAGCATCCGTCGGTACACGCAGGAGCCCGTCCCCGAAACGGTCATCGCCGAGATCCTGCGGGCCGCCATGAGCGCCCCCTCGGCAGGAAACCAGCAGCCCTGGCAATTCGTCGTCATCGCCGACCGCCGATTGCGCCACGAGATCCCCACCTTTCATCCGTACGCTCAGATGCTCCGGGAAGCGCCGGTCGCGATCGTGGTGTGCGGAGACCTGCGACTGGAGAGCTACCGGGGTTACTGGATCCAGGATTGCTCCGCGGCAACGCAGAATCTGCTGCTGGCGGCCCACGCCAAGGGCCTGGGGGCCGTGTGGGTCGGCATCTACCCCAAGGAGGACCGGGTGGCGCGACTCCAGCAGCTGCTCGGCCTGCCGGCCGAGGTGATCCCGCTGGCCGTGGTGCCGATCGGGCATCCCGCGGAGCGCATCCCCCCGGCGACTCGCTACGACGCCTCGCGGGTCCATCGCGATCGCTGGTAGGCGCCGATCCCCTCGCTGCGCCGGCTGGCCCGCCGCCTAGACGGTCGTCTCGACCGGCGATTCCTTCGGGATCGTGACGAAGAACGCGCTGCCGCGACCCACCTGGCTCTCCACCCAGATGCGTCCCCCGTGCTCATCCACCACCGCCCGGCAGATGCTGAGGCCGAGACCGGTCCCCTCCACCTCCAAGCCGGCAGGGAGGGGAACGCGATAGAACCGATCAAAGATCCGGTCCAGATGCTCCTGGGGGATGCCCACACCCGAATCCTCGACCTTGACCAGGATGTCCGATCCGAGGTCATCCACGACCACACTGATCCGGCCGCCGCGGGGCGTGAACTTCAACGCGTTGCCGAGCAGATTGGTGAACACCTGCTCCATCCGCACGCTGTCGGCGGTCACCAGGGTCATCTCATCGGGCGCCCTGAACGTCACGGTGATGTCCTTGCCGTGCGCGATTTGTTGCAGCCGATCGACCGTCCCCCGCAACGAGGTCTTGACGTCGAACGGTTCCCGACGCCGTTTGAACCGACCGGCCTCGATGCGTGCCAGGTCGAGAATGTCGCTCACCATCCGGAACAGGCGGTCCGCATTCTTCTTGGCGATCTCCAGCAACTCATGTCGGAGTTCGACCCCCACCGTCTCGTGGAGCAGAACCTCCAACGACCCCTTGATGGCCGTCAGTGGCGTGTGCAGGTCGTGCGACACCATCGTCAGGAGTTCCGAGCGCATCCGATCCATGGCCTGCAGGCGCGCGTTGACCTCGGAGAGTTCGTCGATCTTGTGCGCCAGGTCGGTGACGTCCCGGAGGATGGTGAAGAAGCCCTGACCGGCATCGGACGGATTGATCCAGGCAAAGGTGATGCACAGGACCTTCTCGCGGTACTGGAGCGTCACCGGCGACGAGGGCCCGTCCGGTGCGGCCGTAAAGCGCCCGATGGCCTCGTCCAGCGTGGCGCGATGATCGGCGGTGAGGATGTCGGCCACCGGCATCCCCATCAGTTCCAGTTCCGGCCGACAGATCATCTCCAGACAGGCGCGATTGACGAACAGAATCCGCTGTCGGCCGTCGACCTGGGCGATGCCTTCCGCGATCGTCCGCAGCACCATTTGCGAGAAACGGCGGAGCCCCAGTAATTCCTTCACCTTGTGGCGGGGAACGAGGTTCTCCAGCCCGAGGATCTCCTGGTCCGCTTCCGCCGCGCCGCGCTCGATCCGCTCCAGCGCCGTCAGGATGTTCCGTTCAAACTCATCGCGTCGACCCTTGGCGACATACGCGTCGGCCTTCATCCCCAGCACCTCGCTGGGGTCCTCGGCGAGCGTACCGGACACGATCACGATGGGAATATGACAGGTGCGGGGATGGTTACGGAGGTAGTAGAAAAGGCGATCCCCGTCGATCTTCGGCATGACGATATCCAGGAATACGACGTCGGGCAGGTCCGCCTGGATGATCTCCAGGGCCTCCATCCCGTCGTACGCCTTGGAAACCTGGTAGCCCGCCTGGCTGAGGATGTCCCCCAGCAACTCGACGCAGAACCGATCGTTGTCCACCACCAGCACGCGTTTGCTCACCGACGTCTCCCCACCCTGCGGGTGTGTGCGCGCGCCGCCGGGGCAGCCATCCCCGGCGCACCGCCCGACGCGGACGCCCCCGTGGCCCCAACCAGCGCTACGAGCGGTAGTTGAGAAACTGCATGTCGATTCCCAGCTCCTGCTCGCGCAGGAACTGGATCACCGCCTGCAGGTCGTCGCGGTCGCGGCCGAATACCCGGACCTGATCCTCCTGGATCTGCGCCTGGACCTTGCGCTTGGTCCCCTTGATGAGCTTGACGATCTCCCGCGCCTTCTCGATCGGGATCCCCTGCTGGAGCTCGATCCGCTGCCGGACCCGCCCGCCGCCCGCCGGCTCCGCCTTCCCCCGGCTGAGGGCCTTCAGCGGCACCTGGCGCTTCACCATCTTCGTTTCCAGGATGTCCAGCACCTGCTTCAGCTTGAACTCGTCCTCGGCGGAGAGCAGGACCGCGTGCTCCTCCCGCACGATGCTGATCAGGCTGCCCTTGAAGTCGAAGCGCTGCCCGATCTCCCGATTGGTCTGGTTGATGGCGTTGTCCACTTCTTGCAGATCCACCTTCGAGGCCACATCGAAGGAACACTCTTTGCTCATGACGCTCCCCTACGCGAGTCCGGTGCGGTCACGGTTTGCCCGGTGTCACCACGGCGACGCCCGGCGGCGGCGCGAATCGGAATTGCTGATCGTCGAGTCCATCGTTCAACTTCAGGTGGCTGAGGGCGATGGCGGTGGTGTTTCCATACGCGTCGAACAGCGTGGTTTTCTCGACGGTGTAGCGCTGCAGGCTGACTTCCAGCAGCATGCGGGCGATCCCCGCTTCGGGCCGCTTTGGCTTGAGGTCCAGGATCCGGGTGCCCGGCGTGCCGCGCGTGCCGGCGTGCTCCACGGACCCGATCTCGAAGTCCTTGGTGAGGACGCAGTTGCCGGCCAAGAACGCCAGCGGCAGTCGAGAGGTCATGGCATCGGCGATGTCCTGCACCACCACCTGCTTCTCGATCGGACTGTAGGCCCACAGCGTCTTCCCGTCGGTGACGAAGAGGCGGGCGTCGGGCTTCTGATATTCCCAGCGCATCTTGCCGGGCCGCTTCGCAAGGAAGACGCCGCTGGCCTCCTGGACGCTGTTCAAGGTGCGGTTGGTGGCCGTCTGCTGGAACCGGGCGGACAGGTCCAGCGTCTGGGCACAGGCCGCTTGCACCCGCTCCACCACCTCGTGCAGGGACGCCGCGGCGTCCGCCGGGCGGGGCCCCTCCATCCCGAACGGCGCTCCGGGACCCGCCGCCGCGCCCCACCAGACCGCCGCCGTCAGGCCCCACGCGAGCCGTGTCCACTGTCGCATCTCAGGACTCCTCCCGTGACACCAACACCTCGCGCGGGCGGGTGCCGTCCATGGGGCTCACGATGCCGTCCCGTTCCATGCGTTCGATCATGCGCGCCGCCCGGTTGAACCCGACGCGGAGCCGCCGCTGGATCATGGAGATGGAGGCTTGCTGGGTCTGCACCACCATGTCCACCGCCTGGCGGTACAGTTCGTCGCCGTCGTCCTCGTCGGTGGCCGTCTCCGGCTCGGGTGGAAGCAGCGACCAGACAAACTCCTCGGACCGGCCCTGATTCGCCAGGAACTCCACCACGCGACGGATCTCCACTTCGGTCACGTTGCAGCCGTGGATGCGGATAGGCCGCGAACTGCCGGGCGGCACAAACAGCATGTCGCCCTTCCCGAGCAGCGCCTCCGCCCCGTTCATGTCGAGGATCGTCCGCGAATCGACTTTGGACGCCACGCGGAACGAGATCCGCGCCGGGAAGTTCGCCTTGATGACTCCGGTCAGCACGTCCACCGACGGGCGCTGGGTCGCCACGATGAGGTGGATGCCGACGGCGCGCGCCATCTGCGCCAGCCGCATGATGGCGTTCTCGACGTCGCTCTGCGCCGTCATCATGAGGTCCGCCAGTTCGTCGATCACCACCACCAGCAACGGCAGCGGCCCGCTGTGGATCCCCGGCGCCTCGGGATCCTCCGCCGGAGGCTCCAGGGCCATCTTCCGGTTGTAGCTCTGCAGGTTGCGCGCCCCCACGTGGGCGAAGAGCTTGTACCGCTCCTCCATGTGGAGGACGACCCGCTGCAGCCGGCGCGCCGCGTCCTTGGGGTCCACCACGACCTTGTCCACCAGGTGCGGAATCCCGTTGTATACCGACAACTCCACCCGCTTCGGGTCGATCAGCAAGAGGCGGACGTCGCGGGGCTGCGCCCGGTACACGAAGCTCAGGATGAGAGAGTTGATGCAGACGCTCTTGCCGGAGCCGGTCTCGCCCGCGATCAGCAGGTGAGGCATCTGCGTCAGGTCGGCCACCATCGGCGCCCCGCTGCTTTCCTTGCCGAGGGCCAGGGGCAGTTGCAGCGACTCGTTGGCAAATTCCTTGGTGCCGAGGACGTCCCGCAGGTACACGGTGGCCCGGTGTCGGTTGGGGATCTCGACCCCAACCGCGGCCTTCCCGGGGATCGGCGCCACCACGCGCACGCTCATGGCTTTGAGCCCCAAGGCCAGATCGTCGGCTAACGCCACGATCCGGTTGATCTTGATCCCGGGACCCGGTTCCAACTCGTAGCTGGTGATGACCGGGCCGGGATTGACGGCCGTCACGCGCCCCTCGACGCCGAACTCCAAGAGCTTCTTCTCCAGCAGGCGCGAATTCTGCGCCATCTCGTCCTGACTGGACCCCTGCGGCTCATGAGGCGCCGGATCCAGGAACTTGGGCGACGGCCGCGCATAACCCTCGGCGGCCGGCAGGAACGGCAAAGCCTGTTGCACCTTGGACGCCTTCGTCTCGGACTCTTTCTCTTTGCCCTTCTCCTTGGCAACGGTCGCGGCGGCGGCCCCCGTGTCGGCCGGCACGAGCGGGACCTCGGCCCGCGGGGCCGGCAACGGCTGACTCTCGGGCGCCTCGCGCGGGGCGGGGCGAGGTGCGCGGGCGCGCGCGGCGGCCCGTCGCGCTCGCGCTGCCGTCCACCGATCGGCAAGCCAGTTCAGGCCCGCGGACGGCCACGCCAGCAGCGAGACGAAGGAGCGCTCCGACAGGGAAATCACCGCCAGGGCCAGACCGGCCAGTGCGAGGACCGCCAGTCCGAATGTTCCGAAGAAGAACACCAGGAGCCGGAAGAGTTCATCCCCCAGGTATCCACCGGGCCGCTCAACGCGGCCGCCGGGAAGCACGTGCACCTGGTGCAACACCGTCGCCAGCAGACTGACCGACGGCACCAGCAGGACCAGGCCAACCCCCCGCCGCCACGCCCGGAACAGGCGCTTCCCGCCCACCCACGCCCACCCCCAGCAGAAAAGCGCGGGCGGCACCAGGAGCGCCGACAGGCCGAGGAGTCCGAGCAGGTCCCCACCCACCTCGGCACCTACCCGCCCCACAGCATTGTGGACCTGTCGGCCGGTCATGCTGGCGTAGGTGAAGAAACAGGGATCGTGGGGATCGAAAGTCGCCAGCGCGGCCAGGGCCAGCACGGACGCCGCTAGGGCCAGCACACCGATCGCCTCTCGCGTCTTGTCGTGGCGCCAGAACGCCGCCAGCCCCTTGATCCACACGCTCGGACGAGTCAGATCCGCAGTCACCGATCGATACCCCTCGTGAGAGTTCCCGAGGTTATAACCCCGCGCCTGCCATTCGCCAAGCGCTTTCTTTGGCTCGCGCGTGCCCGCTAGACGTCGATGATCACCGGCAGGATCATCGGACGCCGGTCGATCGCTCTCTGCAGGAACTTGCGCAGGGCGGACCGAATGCGCTGCTTCACCAGGGACCGGTCGGCGTCCCCGTCCGTGCCGAAACTGCCCAGGATCTCGACGATCAGCGCGCGGGCGCCGTCGAACAGGGCGCTCCCCTCGGGCAGATCGGCGAAACCCCGGGAGATGATCTCCGGTCCCACCAGGACCGACCCGGCCTTGTCCAGGCCGACGATCACCACCAGCATCCCGTCTTGAGCCAGACGCTGCCGGTCCCGGAGCACTTCATCCCCGACGTCCCCGACGCCTTTGCCGTCTACCAGGATCCGCCCGGCCGCCACCCGTCCCGCCGCCTGCCCGTGACTCGCCCGGAGCTCCAGCACGTCTCCGTCCTCCAGCAGGAACACGCGGTCGGCCGCCATCCCCATCTGGCGGGCCAGCTCCGCATGCCAATAGAGGTGACGGTATTCGCCGTGCACCGGCACGAAGTAGCGAGGCCGCGTGAGTCGCAGCATCCCCTTGAGCTCTTCCCGGCTCGGGTGACCCGAGACGTGCACACCCGGACACACGTCTTCGGTGATGACCAGGGCTCCACGCTTCAAGAGCTGGTTCACCGTCCGGGCGATGGCCTGCTCGTTCCCGGGGATCACGCGCGCGGAAAAGATTACGGTGTCCCCCGGCTCCACCTCGATCTGTTTGTGCTCCCCCACCGCCATCCGTGCCACCGCGGAGAGCGGCTCACCCTGGCTCCCCGTCGTGATGATGACCCCCTGGTCGGGCCGCACGCGGTGCAACTCCTCCAGCCGCACCAGCGTCTCCGGCGGCACCCGCAGGTATCCCAGCTCGCCGGCGATCCGGATATTGGCGGTCATGCTCTTGCCGTTGACCGCCACCTTCTTGCCCAGGCGCGCGGCCACATCCAGCACTTGCTGAATGCGATGGATGTTGCTGGCAAAGCAGGCCACGATCAGCCGCCGGGGCGCCCCCTGGAAGAGCTGCTCGAATGTGTGGCCGATGGTGGCTTCCGACGGGGTCGATCCCGCGCGGGACGCGTTGGTGCTGTCGGACAGCAGCGCCAGGACTCCGTCGTCCCCCAGTTCCGCGAACCGCCGGACGTCGGTCCCCTCGCCACCCACCGGCGTGTCGTCGAATTTGAAGTCGCCCGTGTGGACGACCAGCCCCGCCGGCGTGCCCACCGCGATCGCCACCCCGTCGGGGATGCTGTGGGTCACCCGAATGAACTCGATCTCCAGGGCGCCTAGTTGGAGCCGGTCTCCGGCCCGCACCGGACGCAAGGCGACCTGTTGATCGAGCCCGAACTCGCGCAGCTTTTCCTGGACCAGCCCAAGCGAGAGGCAGGTCCCGTAGACGGGAACCGGGAGCTCCGGGAGGAGATACGGCAGGCCGCCGGTGTGGTCCTCGTGGCCGTGCGTCAGGACGATACCGCGAACCTTGTCCCGCTGTTCCAGCAGGTACGTCGCGTCGGGCAGGACGAGATCGATCCCCAGCATCTCCTCCTCGGGAAACATCAGGCCGGCGTCGATGACCAGGATGTCCTCCGCCGTCTCGAGGAGGGTCATGTTCATCCCGATCTCGCCCAGTCCCCCCAGGGGGATGATACGAACCCACGGCTCGGATTGTGTCAAGACGCGCAGTACCCTCCTACCCCACCGTCAACCGATGGCGTCGCCCCAGTCCCATTTTCTGCGCGGCTCAGGCCCGCGCCGCCGGCCGGCGTTCGCGACGCGCCGGCGCGCCCGCGCCGGCGCGCGGGGCGGGGCCGCGCTTGACCAGCGCCGCGTCCAAGACCTGGTCCATGTGCTCGACGTAGATGAACTTCATCCCGCGCTGCACGTTCGGGGGCAGTTCCTTGACGTCCTTGTCGTTCTTCGCCGGCACGATGACGGTGGTGATGCCCATGCGACGCGCCGCCAGGGCCTTCTCCTTTAGGCCGCCGATGGGCAGCACCTTCCCGCGCAGGGTGATTTCCCCGGTCATCGCCACATCCCGGCGCACCGGGGTCCGGGTCAAGGCGGAGATCAGGGCGGTCGCCATCGTGATCCCGGCGGAGGGCCCGTCCTTGGGGATGGCGCCGGCCGGCACGTGGACGTGGACGTCTTGCTTGGCGAAGGCCTCTTCCTTGATCCCCAGGTGCGCGCCGCGGGACCGCGAGTAACTCATGGCCGCCTGGGCCGATTCCTTCATCACGTCCCCGAGGTGTCCGGTCAGCGACAGGAGCCCCTTGCCGCGCATGGTGGTGCACTCGATGTACAGGATGTCCCCGCCGGTCTGGGTCCAGGCCAAGCCCGTCGCCACGCCGATCTCGTCCAGTTCCTGCTCCGGCTCCGACAGGAACTTGGGCGCCCCCAGGTACCGGTGCAGGCCCGATCCCGTGACCCGCGTCAAACCCTTCTTTCCGGCCGCCACTTCCCGCGCCACCTTCCGGCACACCGTGGCGATCTCCCGCTCGAGGTTCCGGAGTCCCGCCTCCCGCGTGTAGTGCTGCACGATCTTGAGGATGGCCTCGTCCGGGAGCTCCAGAAGCTTCGGGCTGATGCCGTTCTCCTCCAGCTGCCGCGACAGGAGATAGCGCCGGGCGATGTGCAGCTTCTCTTCCTCGGTGTACCCCGAGATCTCGATCACCTCCATGCGGTCCTTCAGCGCGGGGATGATGGGGTCGGCGAGGTTTGCCGTGGTGATGAACATCACGTTCCGAAGGTCGAAGGGCACCCCCAGGTAGTGATCCGTAAACGCCGAGTTCTGCTCCGGATCCAACACCTCCAGCAGCGCGGCGGACGGATCGCCCCGAAAGTCGGCACCCACCTTGTCCACCTCGTCCATCATGAAGACCGGGTTGTTGGTCCCGGCCTGCTTGATGCCCTGGATGATCTTACCCGGCAGGGCACCGATGTAGGTCCGCCGGTGCCCCCGGATCTCCGCCTCGTCCCGGACGCCGCCCAGCGAGATGCGAACGAATTTTCTCCCCAGGGACCGCGCGATGGACCGCCCCAGCGACGTCTTCCCCACACCCGGTGGGCCGACGAAGCACAAGATCGGCCCCTTCATCTCCTTCTTCAGTTTCCGTTTCAGCGTGCGCACCGCCAGAAACTCCAGGATTCGCTCCTTGACCTTTTCCAGGTCGTAGTGGTCGTCCTCGAGGATCTTCTGTGCCTTCGTAATGCTGAGATTGTCCTTGGTCTGCTTCGCCCACGGCAGATCGATCAGCCAGTCAAGGTAGGTGCGAATGACCGACGCCTCGGCCGCGTCCGGGTGCATCCGGGACAGGCGCCCGAGCTGGGTCTTTGCCTCCTGCTCGACCGCGCTGGGCATCTTCGCTTTGGCGACTTTCTGCTCCAGTTCTTGGATCTCCTGGCCGCGCTCGTCCGTCTCTCCCAGTTCCTTCTGGATCGCCTTGAGCTGCTCCCGAAGGTAGTATTCCCGATGGGTCTTGTCCATTTCCTCGCGGGCCTGGGACTGGATCTTTTGCTGCATCTCCAGCACCTCGATCTCCTTGCCGAGGAGATCGGCCAGGCGCTTGAGGCGCTCCATGGGATCGAAGATTTCCAGGATCTGCTGCGCCTGCTCCACTTTGAGTTCGAGATTACTCGCCACCAGATCGGCCAGCCGCCCCGGATGCTCGAGGTTGTTGATGATCACCAGCACGTCCGGGGAGACGCCCTTGCCAAGGTTTACCCCCTTCTGAACCTGCTCCTTCACCGACCGGACGAGGGCTTCCGCCTCCAGCCCCTGCGCCGTCCCTTCCTGCTCCGTCACTTCGCCGATCTTGACCTCGAAGTACGGGTCGCGGCGGGTGAACTCCTTCACCGTGGCGCGCGAGACCCCCTGCACCAGGATCTTCACGCGCCCATCGGGCATCTTGAGCATGCGCATGATCATGGCCACGGTGCCGATGTCGTAGAGGCCCTCGGGCGCCGGGTCCTCGGCATCCGCGTCCCGTTGAGCGACCAGCAGGATCAAGCGCTCGCGGGACAGAGCCTCATCGACGGCCCGGATGGACTTGTCCCGCCCCACGAAGAGGGGCAGGATCATGAACGGATACACCACCACGTCCCGCACCGGAAGGAGCGGGATATCCTGGGGCATCTTCCGCTCGCCTTGCGGTTGTTCCACCCCCACCTCAATCTCCGGTCGGTCCCCGGAATCTTCCACGCCTAACACGTCCGTCTCGTGGTCTGTCACTGCAGGGTCTCCTTCTTCCGCCCATCGCGACGACGGGCGTATCGATTTCCCAGCGCTTCGATTCGCAGGATATCCCACGGCGTCCCGCTGCGTCCCTCGGAGAGACGCGCCGGTTTGGAGGAGTCCAATACTGCCTTCGCCGGCTTGCCGTGTGATGGCGCGTGCGCCACGCGGCCTCTGGTCCCCGCGATGGGGGTCAACGCCCGCGCCGTTTCGGGGCGGGCAGCGTCGCCGTCGGCGAACATGCCGCCGGGGCGGGGCCGCCCAGATCCAGGCCCCGCAGGAAGTCCTTGAAGCCGGGGGCCACGTCAGGCCGCTGCAGCGCGAACTCGACCGTGGTTTTCAGGAACCCCAGGACGGTGCCGGCGTCGTGCCACTGTCCCGGGAATTCCAGGGCATAGAGCATGTGCTTCTTGCGCTTGAGCAGCGCCTTCAAGGCGTTGGTGAGCTGGATTTCGCCGGTGCGATCCGACGCCGTCTCCGCCAGGATGGGAAAGATGTCCGGCGTAAGGATGTAGCGGCCGATCAGTGCCAGATCCGACGGCGCCTTGTCGACCTCGGGCTTCTCGACCATATCCATGATGTGATAGAGGCGGTCATCGATCTGTCGCGCCTTGATCACCCCGTAGCGCGACACCTCCGACCGGGGAACCCGCTTCACCAGCATGACGGAGCAGCGATGGGCTTCGTACACCGCGATCATCTGCCGCAACGCGGGGATGCGATCCGTCAGGATGTCATCGCCCAGCAGCGCCGCGAACGGCTCGCCCCCCACCAGGTCCCGGGCCGCCAGGATGGCGTGGCCCAGGCCCAACGGCTCCCCCTGCCGCACGTAACATATTCGAACCAGTTCGGAGACCCGGCGCACAACCTCCAGCAGATCCGTGCGCCCTTTCCGCTGGAGCATCATCTCAAGCTCCACGGAGCGGTCGAAATGATCTTCGATGGCGTTCTTTCCGCGGCCGGTCACCATGATGATGTCCCGGATGCCGGAGGCGACGGCCTCCTCCACCACATACTGAATCGTGGGCTTGTCCACGATCGGCAGCATCTCCTTGGGTTGCGCCTTGGTGGCCGGAAGGAATCGCGTCCCAAGTCCCGCCGCCGGAAACACTGCCTTTCGAATGGTCACGGTCTCTCCTTCCATGGGCGTCAGGATCCGTCGTTCCCGCGGGAAATTACCCATCGCCTAGGCCGTCGGTCGAAGCGCCCAGTTGACCAGACCCGCCACCAGACTGATGACGATCGCCCCCAGCACGGCGCTGCCGAAGCCTGCCAGATGCACCCCCTCCACGAATGCCGCTGCCAGCGCGAGCATCGCCCCGTTGATCACCAGCGCAAAGGCTCCCAAGGTCACCAGCGTCAAGGGAAGGGTCAGCAGGAGCAGGATCGGTCGCAGCGTCGCGTTGAGCAAGCCCAAAAGCAAGGCGACCAGGGAGGCGGCCCATACCCCGTCCACCTGAATGCCCGGCAAGATGTAGCCGGCGGCACCGATCCCCAGTGCCGTGGCGAGCCAACGAACGATAAACCGAAACATCGCTCCTCTCAAGTTTTTCAGCAGGTTACCTTTATACCAGCTTAGCCCAACTTGTCAACGCCGTTCCCCAGGCTCCCGCTCTTGGTATTCGAGACCGGAACGAAACGTCGGTGCCCCAGGGGCGGCGTTTCCACGCGCCCGCCGGGCCTGCCTGGGCGACGTGGGCCGTGGCGGTCGGCGACGTCTCGCGGCCGAGCCGTCCTGGGGACAAATGCGTTGACATCAACAGGGTCCTGCGATAGCGTGGCAGCCAGTCTTGGGCTGAGCCCGAGGTACGGCCGTTCCCCTGGTTCCGCATCGTTGCGTTCCGCACGGCACGGCTGCATCCGGGTCCCGCCTGTGTGCCATCGGAAGGAGACGTGTCATGCGTAATATCGTGTTGGTGGAGCCCAAGTCCACCCACTTGCACGTGTACAGCCGTGTCGCGATTCCCCGCCTCGGCGTGGTGCTGCTCGGGACCATCCTGCGCAACCTGGGCTACACCGTGCGGGTCTACATCGAAGACATCGCCCCGATTGACATGCAGCAGGTCCTGAGCGCCGACCTCGTCGGGATCTCCGCCATCACCTCCACGGCCCCGCCCTCGTACGCCTTGGCCGAAACGGTCCGGGCGGCCGGCATCCCGGTGGTGCTGGGAGGAACGCACACGTCGTTCCTGACCGAGGAAGGCCTGCAGCACGCGGATTACGTGATCCGCGGAGAAGGTGAGGGCGCCTTTGTGGAGCTGCTGGAGGGGCTGCAGGGTCGGCGATCCCTCGACAGCGTCCGGAACCTCTCCTACCGGCGAGAGGGACGGACCGTCCATAACCCCGAGCGGCCCATGATCCGGGATCTGGACGCCAACCCCATCCCTGCGTTCGATCTGGTTCACGGCTGGAAGCGCGGCGGCATCGTCAGCATTGCCACCTCCCGCGGGTGCCCGTTTTCGTGCACCTTCTGTTCCGTGCCCGGCATGTACGGCCATGCCTTCCGGACCCACTCGGTGACCCGCGTCGTGGAAGAGCTGAAGACCCACCGGGATGCCAGCTATATCTTCTTCGCTGACGACATCTTCACCGCCAACAAGCGACGCACCAAGGAGCTGCTCTCGCGGATGATTGCCGACAGCGTGACCCCGCACTGGGGCGCTCAGGTCCGGACCGAGACCGTCGATGACCCGGAGATGCTGGAACTCATGCGGCGAAGCAACTGCTTCAACGTGTACGTCGGCTTCGAGTCCATCAACCCCCGGACGCTCAAGCTGTTCCAGAAGAAGCAGGACCTGGACAAGATCGAGCGCGCCATCGAGCGGTTTCACGCCCACAACATCAAGATCCACGGGATGTTCGTCATCGGGTCGGACGAGGACGATCTGGAGACGCTGGATGCCACCGCGGCGTTTGCCAAATCGCGGCAATTGGAATCGGTCCAGTTCATGATCCTGACCCCCTGCCCGGGCTCGCCGGACTGGGATCACCAGTACGCCAAGGGCAGCAAGGACATCCTGACCACCGACTGGAGCCTGTACGACGGTCACCACGTCGTGCATCAGCCCCGCAAGCTTTCCCCCTACGAGCTCCAGATGGGCGCCACGCGCGCCATGAAGAGGTTCTACTCCTGGGGGACCATCGCGCGGAGCCTGGTCGCACGCCGGGATATCTACACCGCGGGGATCCAGCTGTACGGAAAGCGCCTCATCCGGGAGTGGGCAAAGGCGAACAAAGGATACGTGGCCACGCTGCGCCAGAACCTATACGGCGAGGTCGAGCGGGCGCGGGCGGCGGGCCTTGTCAAGCCGTGGAAGCGTGTCGCCGTTCCGGACGTTTTCCTGCAGCAGCGACTGGGGCTGCTCCTCCAGCGGTTCCTGGGAGATCTCGGGGTCGAGGTCATCCCGCTCCCCACCGAGGTCCAGGCGACATCCGAAGCCTATCTGATGCCGATCGCGGCCGATTCGTTGCATCGCCTGCGAGAGCGCGTGGACGTGATCATCGCGCCCATCGTGAAGCACGCGGCGCAGGGGCACGACGAGCTGTCTCAGCGACTGAATGCACTCACCAAGGCCCTGCAGGCGAACCTGGACCGGCTCCCCAAGGTCATCGCGCTCCCCATCAACGAGGAGCAGGGCCCCATCTTCGAGACGTTCGCCAAGGTCGGTCTCGTCTACACGCAGAATCTGAACCGCGTGCGGGCCGCCTACTATCAGGCCGGCGAGCGACTGGGATTCTGGGGGGCCAACGCCATGGCGGTGACCCCGACCGGCGGCGGTCACGGCACGGACCCCGCGCACGGATAGGCGGGCACCGCGCTCGGTCAGGGGCACGCGCGCGCGACCCACACGCGACAGCCGGTCGTCGATCCGGTCCTGCCCCGCTCTCGGCGCGGGTGTGCGGCATGCGTCGACGCCCGCCCCGCCACGATACCCCTCCCTGGAAACTCCACCGTCGAAACCGCGTGCCGCGAGGCTCACAGTGTTGGGGGGCGGGTCCGTGACCCCAGGATCCGCTCGATAGTACTGATGATGTGCTCGACGCCGAAAGGCTTGCGCATGGTGGTGGTCGCGCCGGCCTCCTTCCCCTCGAAGCCCAGGTGGGGATCATGTAACGCGGTCAAGAGAACGATCGGCGTGTCCTTGAAGCCGGGCTCGGCCCGCAATCGCCGGCACACTTCGAGCCCGCTCATCTTGGGCATGATGACGTCCAGGAGGATAAGGTCCGGGTGCCCCACCCTGGCCGCCTCGATGCCGGACGGACCGTCCGTGGCGATCAGCGTTCGGAAGCCCCGCCTTTCCAGCGCATCGGTGAAGAAGCTGAGGAGCAGTCGATCGTCGTCGATGCAGAGGATGGTCGCCGGTTCAGCCGCCGTTCCACCGCCCGGCCCCATATCCAGCGGGGTGCCGCAGACCGGGCAGACGAACTCGGACCGGTCCCCGTCCCGTCGCTCTCGCGGAGGATGTGCGGTTCGGCAGTAGGGGCAGAAGCCGGTTCGATCCATGGCGCGTCTTTCTCCTCCCCCATCCGGTCGCAACACGACACTCGCAGCGCGCTGCGCGATCTGCGTGAGGTACTGTACCACAAATTCGATCGGGAGCGCACGCGCCGGGTGTGGTGGACACTCGAACGCGATTCGATCGCGGCAAACCGTCTGAATCGTCACGACCCCCGCGGAGCGGGTGCCGCGTGATGGCCATTGGGCCGCGAAACGCCCCCGAGGTCCCTTTCCCGTCCGGATCTGCGCCCTGTTGTCGGAATTCCTTACGCTTTTGTTCCGCCGGACGTCGCGGGCTCCGAATCCCGCAGACGATCCCGGGGTTTCGAATCGTCGAGCGGCGCTCTGCGGTTACCCGCCAAACGGATATCTGTCATCTTAATTGTTGACCGACTGGGCACACATCTTGCCCCAGTATGGTTCCGGGTGGGACATTCGCAGGGTGCGTGACGCCCCCGGATCGAACCCTGAAATGCCGACCCGGCACGCACACATGGTGCCTCCCAAGCCGATCCGGCCATGGCGTGGGGCGAACCGATCTGCAGAGCGAATCCGTGGCCGGCACGGCAGAGATTTCGCGAGGGGATGAGGACGGGGCAAGCCCGAGAGACGGTATGTGCAGGGCGCGCCCCTCACACTCATGGAGGTGACGACATGTCTATCGGTGAACTGTTGTTGCATGAGAGCGATTCCCGCTTGCACTTTCTCCGACGGTCTCCGACGGCCCGCAGGCGCCTGCTCCCACGGATCCTCCACTGGGGCGCGTGGCTCAACTATCTGATCAGCGTGATCGCCCTGACGGCAGGAATCGCGGCAGGCTGGCGGTTTGCGGAGATCGGATTCGACCTGATGATGAACAACGTCTCGGGGCAAGAGATACAGCAGCAGATGATCAAGAAGATTCCCGCCTGGATCTTTGTGTACAAGGGCGTCAAGCTCTGGTGACGCCGGCGTGGGAGTTCGCGTCTCGCCGACCGAGCCCGGCGTGTGCTGGGCCCTCGACTCGATGAGCCATCGGCCCTGCCCGCACGCCGGCGCCATGCGGCACCGTCCACGGCGTGGCGCTGTCCACCGATCCCCTATATTCCTATGGTTTCCAGACATCCTTGCAGAAACCCCTTGACAACCCCTTCCAGCCACGATAACGTGCGCGCCGTTTACGCTGGAAGTGATCTGGTATGAAGCCTTGGACGTTACGTTTGTATGCATGCCCTGCTATTGGAGCCGCGATCGCGTGCTGAGGCCGCTGTCGCGGTTTTTCTTTTTGTGCCGGCCCCAGCAGGGGGACCGGAGGGCGGGCGCGGGCGATTCAGTCCGACGTCTCCGCCGGTGATACGACCCGCGTTTGGAAAGAAGGAGGTTGGGAAGTGAGGCTCACCGGAAAAGTGAAATGGTTCAACGACGCGAAGGGTTACGGGTTCATCGAGCGGTCAGACGGTGATGACGTATTCGTCCATTATACCGCCATCGAGGGCACGGGCTTCCGGTCGCTGAGCGAGGGGCAGGAAGTCGAATTCGAAGTCGTGGACGGCCCGAAAGGAAAGCAAGCCGCCAACGTGACCAAGGTAGTCGCGCAGTAGGCGCGGCATCCGAGACTCTGACATCCGAAACCCGGCGACGCCCGTCGCCGGGTTTTTCTTTTTGGCGGCCCTTGCCCCGGCGGGACGGGATGTCCCCGCCACCGCGCGACCCAACCCCGTTCGCGCCCCCGCGTGTCCGCCACAGAGTTCGTCGGCGACCTTGACAGATAGGCGCAGGTGGGTTATCCATAACCCGCTCATGGTATGGTTCGCAGTACCGATCTCCAACGTCGAAGCTAGAGGAGAAACCGATGCTCTGGTATCTGGGGTATGTCGTCCTGTTCGTGGATGATTTTGTGGGCACCATGGACTTTTACGCCAACAAGGTCGGCCTGCCTGTACGCCTGAAGGCCGAGGGGTACGCGGAGTTCGCCGTGGAGGGCGCCAAGTTTGCGCTCATGAGCCGCGCGCGCATCGCAGAGATGGCGGGAGCGGAGCACGCGGTCCGGCCCGCCGCCGGCGCGCACGACGCGTCGGTGACGATCCTGGTGGACGATGTGGATCGCGCACATCGAGAACTGTCCGGGCGCGGCGTCCAATTCATCGGTGTGCCCACGGATCGGCCGTGGGGTCAACGGACGGTCCTCTTCCGCGACCCGGAGGGGCACCTGATCGAGATCGGGACCAACCTTCCGAGGCCCGAACGCCAGGGCGTATAGCCACACCTTCGACCCGGACCGATGCCGCAGATTTTCTAGAGTGCCCGGACGTTCCGGAGGCTCCGCCTCCGGACGTCCGGGCACGCGGTGTGGTCTGCGGTTCCGTGTTTTCCCGGCGCAGATGTCCTGAGAGGTGTTTGGAAGAGGAGGCGACCGTGCGAACCCTGCGTGCGGATGGTCTGCGATCCCTCGTGATCCGCGTCTGTGAACGGATGGGCGCCCCCCGGGACACCGCCGAGACCGTGGGATGTGCTCTGGTGGAAGCGAATCTGTGCGATTACGCCTCGCACGGCGTGTTTCGTCTGGCGCAGTACCACGAATGGTGGAAGAACGGCCTCCTCAACCCCGCCGCGCAACCGGCGATTGCGGACGAGCGCGGGTTCGCCGTACAGGTGGACGGCCGGCAGGCCTTCGGCCAGGTGGTCGCGCGATTTGCCACCCAGATCGCACTCGACCGATCCCGCAGCGGCGGCATCGGTGTGGTCACGGCGAAGCACAGCAATCACGTCGGACGCCTGGCGGATTACGTCCAGACCATCAAGGATGCCGGCCTGATCGGTTTCGTCACCGTGAATGATTCGGGGGCCGGGCAAGCGGTGGTCCCCTGGGGCGGGATGGATGGACGGCTGTCCACGAATCCCATCGCGGTGGGAATTCCCGGGGGAACCGGACCCGGCATTTTATTCGACTTCTCGACCAGCGCCGCGGCCCACGGCAAGGTCCGCCAACTCCTGCTCCGAGGCGAACAGGCGCCGGAGGGTTGGCTGATCGACGCCGGCGGCGCACCCACCCGTGATCCTGCCAGTCTCTTCGGGAAGCCGCCCGGGTTCCTCCTCCCCGGCGGAGGCCATCGCGGATACGCGCTGAGCTTGATGGTGGAGGTGCTGGCGGGAATCCTGTCCGGCGCCGGCTGCGCCAATCCCCATCCGGGGCCGGAGGAAATGAACGGGGTCTTCGTCCTGGCGCTGAATCCTGCCTGGTTCTTGCCGCCCGCGGAGTTCCGGGTCCAGGTGGACCAACTCACCGCATACATGAAGTCCGCTCGCCCCATGCCAGGCGTCGGCCCGGTCCACATCCCCGGCGAGCGGTCCCGAGAGCACGCGGCCAGGCGCGAGCGCGAAGGGATTCCCCTGAACGAGAAGACCTGCGCGGCCCTGGCCGAGGTCCTGGGAGATCTCGGCCTGCCGGACGAACTGCCCTACATCGCGTAAGCCATCAGCCTGTCAGCATTCAGCGGTCAGGGCGACCGGATCCGTCCGCCAGTCCGGAGGGATGCGCCCGTCGCCGCGCGATGCCCGCGGCGCCTGCTGCAATGCTGAAAAACTCGGTCTTACCCAGGCTGCTCAAAAAGGCCCAGATGCCAGGCGGCACGCCGTAGCCCGAGCGAGGCGTACTGGAGGTACGCCGCAGCGAGTGGCGAGGCGGGCCAACGCCGCAGATGGGCCTTTTTCAGCAGCCTGCTACACCCCGTACAGCGCCCCAAGCTTCTCCCGCAGATGCCGGAGCAGATACGCCGGGTTCAACGGCTCCCCCGTCACTGCGGCCACCAACTCGGCGGCGCGGGACCGTTGGCCGGGCCGGTGGATTTTCTCGCGCAGCCACTCCCTGAGCGGCAGGAATTCCCCCCGGCGAAATTGCTCGCCGAGGTCCCCCAGCTCGGCCTGCGCCTTTGCAAAGAACTGCGCGGCGTAGAGGTTTCCGAGCGTGTAGGTTGGAAAATAGCCAAAGCTGCCCCCGCTCCAGTGGATATCCTGGAGACACCCCTGCGCGTCGTCGGGCGGCGCGCATCCCAGATACCGCACCATGCGTTCGTTCCAGGCGGCCGGCAAGTCGGCCGCCGCCAGGTCGCCGACGATCAGGGCTTGCTCTAGTTCGAAACGCAACACGATGTGGAGGTTGTACGTCGCCTCATCGGCATCCACTCGGATGAAGGAGGATCGCACCTCGTTGACGGCAAAGACCAGGCCATCCAGATCAACCCCCGCCAGGGCCTCTGGAAACGCCTGACGCGCCCGGGGGAGCCAATATTCCCAGAACGCCCGGCTGCGCCCCACGAAATTCTCCCAGAGCCGAGACTGGGACTCATGAATCCCCAGCGAGACCGCCTCGCCCATGGGCGTGCCGTAGTGTCCGGCGTCCAGTCCCTGATCGTAGAGCCCGTGCCCCGCCTCGTGGAGGATGCTGAAGAAGGCGTCGCCGAAATCGTGGAGATCATACCGCGTGGTGAGGCGCGTGTCGCCCGGACCGATCCCGCTGCAGAAAGGGTGAGTGGTCACGTCCAACCGGCCCGCCTGGAAGTCAAAGCCAAAGGCGGCCACCACGGATTTCCCGAACGCCTCTTGCGCGGCGATGGGATACAGGCGACGCAGGATCGTACCGTCCGGACGACGTCCGGAGCCCGCGATTCGCCCCACCAGATCGACCAGGGCGGTCCGGAGCTCTGCGAAGACCAGCGTCAGCCGCGCCGCCGTCTCCCCCGGTTCGTACTCGTCCAGGAGGGCATCGTAGAGGCCGCCGCCCCGCCCCACGGCCTGCGCCTCCTCTCGTTTCAGGCCGACGAGTTTTTCCAGCCAGGGCCGGAATCGGCCGAAGTCCGACGCCTTGCGTGCCTCCACCCAGACATCCTGCGCCAGGGTCGCGGTGCGCGCCAGTTCCTGCACCAGCGCCGCCGGGATGCGGGTGGCCCGGTCGTAGGCACGACGGATCTCACGCAGGTTGACCGCCGCCGCCGACCCGGCTTCCCACGGGCGCTCGCCCGTCTCGGCCAAGGAGAGCAGGTCGCCGATCTCCGGTGCCGTGAACTGTTCGTGGCACAATCCGGCGAGCAGCGCGAGCTGTTCGGCGCGATGGGCGCCCCCCTTGGAAGGCATGTAGGTCTGATGGTCCCAGTGCAACACGGCCCCGCACGACCCCAACAGCGAGACGGCCTTGACTCGCCGGATCAACGCATCGTAGGCTTCCTGTGACGTTCGCGACATGCCTGACCCCGCTCGCCCTGCGGCGTTCACCGTTCCGCCGAAGGCGCATGGAAGAAACCGACGGCCCCTTCGCCGGAGCGAACGGGGCCGTCGGGAACCGTACCGATCGCTCGGCTACTTACCGGTGCCTTCCTTGTACTTGGCTTCGTACTTCTTGTTCAGGTCCTCGATGCCGTCGATGTACTTGATGGTGCTCCAGGCGGCACGGGCCCGGCCGCGCATGGCGTAATACAGCGTCTCCATGATCTCGTCCTCGGTGGCACCGGCTTGCTTCGCGGCCGCGAAGCGGGAGGGCACTCAACTGGTGCAACCGGCCGCCGACATGGCGGCCATGGCGACGAGCTGGGCGGTCTTCGGATCGAGAGCCCCTTCACGGTAGAACAGGTTGGCGAACTCCTTCATCCCTGCCATGTCCTCCTCCTTCGGTTAGGGTTCGACGCGCAGTCCCCACTCGACATCACGACCCGCGGGTTCATTGTACTCCATGAAACGCCCCGTGCATGCGACAAAGCAAATCTGCCCCCGTCTCTCTCCCCGCTTCTCCACCTCATCGCGGCTCGCGGCTCGGCTCTGCGCTCTCCGTTCTCGGCTCTCCTCCCGTCACTTCCCATACAGCCACCGCGGCACGAACAGCGTGATCTCCGGGACGAACGTCACGACCGCCAGCATGGCCACCATCACGAGCAGCAGGGGAACGAGCGGCCGAACGACGCGATCCAGTGGCTCCTTCGAGATGCTGCATGCCACGTACAGACAGGTCCCGACCGGCGGCGTCACATAGCCGATCCCCAGGTTGGCGATGATCATGATCCCGAAATGCACGAAATCGATCTGGAACCGCTCCGCCATGGGGAGCAGGATCGGCACGATCACCACCAGGATGGCCGTCGCGTTCAGGAAACAACCCGCCACCAGGAGGAGCAGGTTGACCAGCACCAGGAACACCCACCGGCTGTCCGAGACGGCCATGATGGCGTTCGCCAGCTTCAGGGGAACCTGCAGAGTTGTCAACACATACCCGAAGATGGCCGCCATGCCCAGCAGGAGCCCGACGATCCCGGTCGTCACGGCGGACTCCACCAGGATCCCCGGCAAGTCCCGCCATGTGATCTCCTGATAGTAGAACAATGCGACCACGACCCCGTAGATCACCGCCACAGCGGCCGATTCGGTGGCGGTGAAGAAGCCTCCGAAAATGCCCCCCAGGATGATGATGGGCATGAGCAAGGCAGGCAGCGATTCCCGGATCGCCTGACCGGTCTCGGCCCAGGTCGCCTTCGTCTCGATGGGGAAGTTGTGCCGCCGCGCCGTGACGTAGATATACACCATCAAGGCGAGTGCGGTGGCAAAGCCGGGGATGAAGCCGGCGGCGAACAGCGCCCCCACCGAGGTGTTGGCCTGCCATCCGTAGATCACGGCGGCGATGCTGGGCGGGACGAGGACGGCGGCGCCCCCCGCCGCCGCGACGACGGCCGTGGCGAACGCCGGCGTGTACCCGAGCCGCAGCATGGCCGGGATGGTGACCGACCCGATCGCCGCCGCATCCGCCGCCGAGGATCCCGACACCTCGGAGAAGATCATCGTCGCCACCACGACCACCATGCCCAGCCCACCCGGAAAGTGGCGCACCATCACGTTCGCCAGGTTGACCAGCCGCCGGCCCACTCCACCCGTTTCCAGGAAGGATCCGGCCAGAATGAAGAGCGGGACCGCCAGCAGCGGAAACGAATCGAGCGCGGTATAGATCTTTTGCGGCAAGAAGAGGAGCGGCCCCTTGGCCTGGACCGCCGCCGCAATGGTGGACGCGAGTCCGAGGGCCAAAGAGATGGGAGCGTTGAGGAGGATCAGAACTGCCAAGGCGCCGAACAGGAGGGCGATCATTTCGGAAAACCGCGCAGGTCCTGCCAGAGAAAGCGCGCCATCTCAAACGCCATGCAGGCGAAGCTCACCGGCACGGAGGCGTACCCCCAGCTGATGGAAATCTCCATGGCGGTGGTCAATTGCTCCCGCACCCGGAGCGTGGCTTGCAGACCGAGGTACGCCACCAACAGGAGAAAGCCCAGGAGAACCCACCGCATGGACAACGCGACCGCGCGCCGCAGCGGCGCCGGCAGGCGACCGACACACGCTTCGATGCTGAAGTGTCCGGCTCTCCGGAACGCCAGGACCGCTCCCAGGAGTGCGACCCACACGAACAGAATCCGCGCCAGTTCCTCGGGCCACCCCCACGGGTACGCCAGGACGTAGCGCGTGAAGACCTGCAGGAACACCACCGTGGTGATGGCGGCCATCAGGAGCCCGCAGGCCCACTCGACGGGATGGGTGAAGACGGTCATGACCGCTCGACCAACGGACAAGCGACTCCTCTCGGGTGACTGATCAGCCATCACGGTCGGCGCCTGCTACTGGCTCTGGATCATCCGAATCTTGTCCAGCCCGATCGACTTTCCGTACTGCTCATAGACGGGCTCGACGGCTTTCTGAAACGGGGTGACGTCGGGGACCACGACGGTTCGCCCCTTTGCCCGCAACGTCTCCACGACCTTGGCCTCCTGCTCCTCGTTGGCTTTTCGCTCCACCGGAACGGATTCCCTGCCCGCCTGCAGGATGGCCTTCTGTATGTCGGGGGGCTGGGCCTGGAGAAACTTCTCGCTGATAAAGACGGGCTCGATCGTGATCAGGTACTTGATGTGGGAGAGAAACGGGGCCACCTCGTCGAACTTCATGTTGTTGTAGCTGATCACGTTCCCCTCCCCGCCGTCCACCATCCCTTGCTGGATGGCGGTGTACACCTCGGGCATCGGCGTGGGCGTGGGGATCGTGCCCAGGGCCTTCCAGGTGGCGACCACCACGGGGGACTCGATCGTCCGGATCTTCATGCCCTTCAGCGACGCCAGATCGCTGACCGGTTTTCGCGCGTAGACACTCCGCGACCCGCCCACATAGATGCCGAGCTGCCGGAATCCTTTCTTGATCGACGCCTGGTTCAATTCCTCCCCGAACGGCCCGTCCAGCACCTTGTAGACATGCGCGAAGTCGCGGAACAGGAAGGGCAGGTTGAAGATGTCAAACTCGCGCACGAACCGGCCGGCGACGGCCGCCATGATCGCGGCGGACTCCAGCGTCCCGAACTGAATCGCCTCGGCCATCTCCCGCTCGCCGCCGAGCTGCGAACTGGGAAACACCTGGACCTCGACCCGTCCGCTTGTCAATTCGCGCACCCGATTCGCAAAGTGTTCGGCGCCGATGTGGTAGGGATGCTTGGTGTCCAAGACGTGGCCGAGCTTGATGGTGATCTTCTCACCGGCCCACGCGGCCGGGGAAGGCAGAACGCAGACCACGGCGAACCCCATCGCGAGCGCAAGCCAGCCGATCTTCCGCATCATGATTCCCTCTCCTTAGTAGGACGACCCCACGTTTCCAACGGCGGCGAGGCACACAGCCGTTGGGTGCCAAACGAAGTCCCGAGGCGCGCCGAGCATACCAACGTTGCATGAGCCAGGCAAGCAAATCGCCAAGGCCTCCCCTGGGCCCTGGCGAGTTCACAGGGCAGCAAAACAGGATTGCGTACGTCCTGTTGGCGCTGTACCATCCGGTACACATTTTGGTCAACGCGGCGAGAGGGGCGCGATGCGGTGACCCGTTGGTCAACGCCAATCCCCGGAGGGGTACGGTAGTGGGCTCCACTCCGCGCCGCCGCCGCAGCGACCCGAATCGGAACACGCACACACAGAGGAGACGAGAGCAGATGAGCACGCGACGCTTGACCGACACCGACGATTGGCTGTCTAACGCAGGAGAGGGTGTATCGCGCCGGCAGTTTCTGGCCGGCGTCGGAGTGACCGGCGTCAGTCTGGCCGGTTTCGCGATTGCCGCAGATCCGGTCGCCGCCCAGGTCATCACGACCTCTACCGAGGGACTCACAGTCACCGACACCAAGGTATCCTCCGGTGGGTTTCAAGTCCCGATCTACGAGGCGCGGCCGGCCGCGGCGGGACGCTATCCGGTCGTCCTGGTCATTCCCGAGGTGTGGGGGATGCACGAGCACATCAAGGACGTGGCCCGACGCTTCGCCAAGGAAGGGTTTCTCGCCATCACGTTCGAGACCTACGCCCGTGAAGGCGGCACGCTCCAACTTCCCGATCAGCCGGCCGTGATGAAGGTTGCCAACTCGGTCTCCGATGCCCAGGCTATGGGCGATCTCGACGCGCTGGTGGCCTACGCGAAGGCCCATCCGGCGGCTCGCGCCGACCGGATCGGCGTGACGGGGTTCTGCCGGGGCGGGATGTACACTCTCCTCTTCGCCGCACACCATCCCGACGTCAAGGCTGCGGTGCCCTGGTACGGGACGATCAAACCCGCCAAGGCGGCGGGCATCCGGGACGTCGGACCGCTCGATGTAGCTGCGAAGATCACGGCGCCCGTCTTGGGACTCTACGGCGAGGCGGATCAGGGAATCCCGGCGACCGATGTGAAGGAGATGGAGGCGGCGCTCAAGGCCGCCGGGAAGACTGCGGAGTTCATCCTCTATCCCGGCGCCCCGCACGCGTTCAACGCGGACTACCGGCAGAGCTATCGCGCCGAGGCGGCCAAGGACGCCTGGACCCGCTGCGTGGCTTGGTTCAACAAATACCTCAAGGCGTAATGCGCTCCCCGGAAGGATTGCGGGACCTCTCGGCCGGTCGGGAGGTCCCGCCCCTTGTCCCACCTGTGGTCGCGCCGTGCTGCCATCCCGGCACGCCGCCGCCCCGCTCTCTTGCTCTGCGGAAACGCCTGATGGCTCTCGCGCTGTCCAGGTTCCACGGGCGGTACGAGCGCCTCGTCGCGCCTCGCAAGCGCGCCCTCTTTGCCGGACTCGCCGGGACGGTTCTGGAGATCGGACCGGGGACCGGGGCGAATTTCGCATATTTCCCGCCCGACATCCGCTGGATCGGGATCGAGCCGAATCCGTTCATGCATCCGCACCTGCGCGCCGCAGCCGCGCGAGTGGGCATCTCGATCGACATTCACGACGGGACGGCCGATCGCATCGACCTTGACGACGAGAGCGCGGACGTGGTGGTGAGCACGCTCGTTCTCTGCTCGGTGCCGGATGTCTCCGGCGCCCTGCGGGAGATTCACCGGGTGTTGAGACCTGGCGGGCGGTTCCTCTTCATCGAGCACGTCGCGGATTCGCCGGGGACCTGGCTGCGGCGAATGCAGCGATTGCTGCGGCCTCTGGTGCGGACCCTGGCGGACGGTTGCCATCTCGACCGAGCCACATCGCACGCCATCGAGCGGCAGGGGTTCGCGGGTGTCGCCTATCAGAAATTCTGGCTCCCCATCCCCCTCGTCGCGCCCCACATCATCGGGGTGGCCACAAAGGGAACAGCCGCGGGGCACGCGGTCCGCCCCTCCACCATGTTTTCCTCGGCACGGTCGCGCTAGCGATCCGCCGCGCCGCTCTCGCGCACACCCGGCGCGACGGGAATCGGCATCGCGATTTTGACAGTGGAAGGCGTGGAAGGCGGGGCGGCGGCGGATTACGCGATGACGGCGGGCGCAGGGTTCGGCGGCGTAGCAACCCCGTTGCCTTCCGGTGCGATGGCCGGCCCAAGGGCGTGCGCGAGGACCTTCACGATGTCCTGCACGCGAAACGGCTTTGACAAGACCGCCGCCACCAGCGAATGGTCGGCGCCGGGCGCGGGACCATCCTCCCCCCAACCCGTCACGAGGACCACGGGAACACGTGGGGCCCAAACCTTGGCGGCCCGCGCCACCTCCCACCCGTTCATGTCCGGCATCCCGAGGTCGGTCAGCACCAGATCCACCGGGGCCTCCGCCAGACGCGCGAGCCCGGCGCGGCCCCCATCCGCCTCGACAACCTCGTAACCGAGCGCCCGGAGGAGATGAACCAGCGTCTCGCGGATCCCCGGCTCGTCGTCAACGACGAGGATGCGCCGGGGAGTCACAGATCCCGTCCCCATGATTCCCTCCGCAGTGTTCGATGTATCAGACATCGGCAACTCGGTGACATGCGTGCGCGCTCCTCGCGGCTGGGCAGTTTGGCGGCCGCGCTGCTTGGCGGCTTGGCCACCTGGCGGCTTCGCGGCCCGCTGCCTGGCTGCCCGGCGGCCGAGCCGTTCCGCTGCCCCGCCGCCTCGCCGCCAAGCTGTCGAGTCGTTTAGAACTCCTCGAAGCTCCCCTGTGCGTCATCCGTCCCTGTGGCGGCCAGGCGGCCGAGCTGCTTGGCGGCTGGGCGCCCGGAGCGCTTGGCAGCCAGCCGCACCACCCGCCCGATTCCCTCCGACCTCGCTGTCTGCTGCCTGCTGCCCGCGGCCGGCTGATCAAGGCTCGTGGCTCGTGGCTCGTGATTCGTGGCCTCCTCCCCCAACCGGAACTGCGCCACCTGCGCGGATAGCTCCGCCGCCTGGGCCGCGAGCGCCTGTGCGGTCGAGGACAGTTCCTCCGTCTGGGCGGCGTTCTGCTGGGTGACGGTGTCCATCGCGGTGACGGCCTTGTTGACCTGCTCGATCCCCTGGGACTGTTCTTGGGAGGCGGCGGTGATCTCGGCGATCAGGTCGGCCACCTTCTTGACTTGGTTCACGATGGCGGTCAACCCGTCGCCGGTCTGGATCACCAGTTCCGACCCGGACTCCACCTTCTGTCCGGTCTCGGTAATCAGGGTCTTGATCTCCTTGGAGGCGGCGGCACTCCGCTGCGCGAGGGCCCGGACCTCACTGGCCACCACGGCGAAACCTCGGCCTTGTTCCCCGGCTCGGGCGGCTTCCACGGCAGCGTTCAAGGCCAGAAGGTTGGTCTGGAAGGCGATCTCGTCGATGGTGGTGATGATTTCCTGGATCTTCCGGCTGGCCTCGGTGATACCCCCCATGGCCGCGACCGCGTCCTGCACGACCACCCCGCCCTGCTCGGCGGCTTCGCGGGCGGCACTCGCCATCTGGTTGGCCTGGCGGGCGTTGTCCGCGTTCTGCTTGATCGTAGCGGTCATCTGTTCCAGGGAGGCGGCGGTCTCTTCCAGGGAGGAGGCCTGCTCCTGGGCGCCGCTGCTGAGCTGGCCGCTGCCCCCAGCCAGTTGCTGGGCGGCGGAGGCGACGGTTTGAGTTGTCGCCCGGACGCGTCCGATCAACGCATGAAGCGTATCCATGAACTGGTTGAAATGCGTCCCCAGATCGGCCATCTCATCTCGGCCGTGCACACTCAATCGCTGCGTAAGATCCCCGTGCCCGCCCGCCACGCCCTGAAGAATATGAACGGTGGCGTTGAGGGGGCGCAGAATGCTCCGACCGATCAACCATACCAGGACGCTCATGGCGCCCATTGCGACCAATGCCGAAACCAACACGAACCACAGCACGCCCTGCGCTCCGGCCACCACCTCTTTCTGCACCCCTTCCAGGCGCTTCACGGCCTCTGCCGCCATTTCTTCCGGTACTGCATCCATGTGCCTGGCCGCCTCGCGGAACCCGAGGATGGCCCGATCCGCTGCCTGAGGCGTGGGGATTTCCTTGCTCTTGAGCTTCCCCAGTATCCCGTTCATACCGGTCGTGTACGCCTCGAGGTCGCGGGCCACGGCGGAAATGCGCTCCTTGTCCTTCGGCGCCGTGGCAACCTTCTCCAGCGCTCCGAATTGCTTCTTCACGCGGCCGAGGCTCTTTTGCCATTTGGCTTCGGCGTCGGCGAACTCCTTGCCATCGTCCATGCGGAGAAAGAGGTTCTTCTCTTGGCGCCTGAGCTGCAACTCATCAACCTGCGCCCCGGCGGCGTGTGCGAGATACGCCGCATCCTTTTCCAGCGCCCGCTCCGCGCTCGACGCGATCGTGCGTACGCCCCAATAGGCCCCCCCTGCCATTCCGAGCACTAGAACCGACGAGACGACGCTGAGAATGGTCAATTTGTTCCGGATCGTCAGTCGCATGGTTCCTTCTCCGCCCCGGGGTGAACCACGTCAGCCCCGGGTGTCAATTGGACCCTGCTTGTTGTATCGCACAGGGCGCTCTGCGCGTTCTCCGGCGGGCCAGCCGCCTCCGATAACGCCAAGCTCACGTCCTGCTGGCGAGGAATCCCGTGGCAATCCATGAGGATTATCGGAAACATTGGGGAGAAACATGAGGGAATTGCACAGCACGGATACGCAGGGCGGGGCGTGTGGAAAAGCCATAGCCCGGACACACGGTCCGGGCTATGGCTCGCTGGAAAGACGCGACTCGGCGATCTACAGATATTTTCTCGGGTCGGCGAGCCGGCCCTCGATGGCGCTGGCGGCCACGGTGGCGGGGCTGCCCAGGAAGATGCGGGCGTCGCGGGAGCCCATCCGGCCCTGGTAGTTCCGGTTGCTGCTGCTGATCATCTGGGCGTTTCGCGACAGGACCCCCATGTGGCTCCCGAAACAGGGCCCGCAGTTGGAGGACTCGACGTTGGCGCCGGCCTTGATGATGACCTGGAGAATCCCCTCGTCCATGGCCCGCTCGTACACCTTCCGGCTGGCGGGGATCACGATGAGGGAGACATCGGGATGGACCTTCTTGCCCTTCAGAACCTTGGCCGCCTCGACCAGATCATCATATCGGCCATTCGTACAGGCCCCCACGAAGGCGTCGGTGATTCGGTCGGAGGCGACCGGCGGGAGATCCGGGCCCGGCTGAGCCTGACTCTTCTTCATCATCTCGGGAATCCGGGAGAACGGAACGGCGTTGGCCGGCTTGTGGGGAAAAGCCACCATGGGCTCCAGGGCCGACAGGTCCACCGTCATCCGATTGGCGAACGTCGCATCGGGGTCGCTCGCCAGCGGTTCCACGGGCCACTGCGCCCGGTCCTTCAGATAGCCCAAAAGCGTCTCGTCGGTCGGCATGATCCCCGTCCGGCCGCTCATCTCCACGGCCATGTTGCAGATGGTTGTCCGGGCATCCATGGGCAGGTTCCGCACGCCCTCTCCCACGAACTCGGCCACCCGACGGGAGCAGCCGCCAGCCCCCACCGTACTGATGATGTGAAGGATGAGGTCCTTCGCGTAAACCCCTTTGGGAAAACGTCCGGTCAGTTCGAATTGAAAGGTCTCGGGAACCACGAAGTCGTAGATGTGACCGGTCGCCATGGCATATGCGCCGTCCGTGGTCCCGACCCCGAACGCCAGTGCGCCCATGGCGCCGTTGGTGCATGTGTGAGAGTCGGTCCCAAGCACGATGTCCCACGGCACGATGTGGCCGTCCTCGATCAGGACGACGTGCTCGATCCCATCCCCCTCCCGGTACACCTTGAAACCGCACTCCCGACCGAAGGATTCCATCAGATCCACGCCTTCGGCCACCTCGACCGAGTATGCGGGAATCGAATGGTCCGGGAGCATGAAGACCCGGCGCGGATCGAAGACTCGAACCGGCTTCGCGTGCTGCTTGAAGGTCTCACTGAAAAGCCGCTGAAGCGTCAGGATCGCCGGCGGGCCGATCACGTCGTTGAAGAACAGCTTCCCGATCGGCAGACGCTCGATCAACTCGCCAGCGCGCACCGGCCGACCCACCTTCCGCGACACGATCTTCTCGACCATCGTCTGGCCCATTGGATTACTCCGTCTCACAAACTGTCAAAGTGTCGATTGGCCAAGTCGTCGAATGGCAAGGGCATCAAAACGAAGGCTGTTGCCTTTCCAGTTGACGAGTTGACGATCGACCAATCGAAGCGTTGCCCCGCTTCCACACCCTACCGCTTCGCCAGCAATTCCTCCAGATGCGCTCGCACCCGCGCGGTCATCCCCCCAGCCTGGAAGGTGCGACGGTCTTCCTCTTTCATGGAAAACGATATCGTCGTGCCACGCGTCAGATTCCGGATCACGCCGGCGGCGAGGTCCGCTTCCACTTCGTCCCCCATTCCGATACCGCTTCGGTCGGGGAGCGCCACCAGCGTGACGCCGTTGGCGAGGCAGTTCCGATAGAAGATGTCGGGAAAGGATCCCGCGATCACGCAGGCCACGCGGTTGTACTGCAGGGCATATACCGCTTGTTCGCGGCTGGACCCGCACCCGAAGTTCTTCCCGGCCAAGACGACGTTGGCTCTACCCCGCCCGCAACGCGACCGGAAGTCCGGATCGAACTTCTCGAACGCATACGTCGCAAAAAACTCCGGATCGTTGCTCTGCTGCAGCCGAAACGCCGGGATGATGTCGTCGGTGTTGATGTCGTCCCCAAAAACTGTCGTCACGGTTCCCTTCAACATCGGTCACTCCATCTGGTCGACAGCGAGATCCGACAGCGACAGCGATCAGAAACCCTTACCTAACCGCCTGCGCCCCTTCGTCGGGTGATCGGGTGACACTGAAAACCGCTTTTCGCCCAGGGTGCTCAAAAGGGTCCAGATGCCAGGCGGAACGCGATGCGCGGTGCGAGACGCACTTACGCGTACGTCGCAGCGCCTCGCGAGCGGCCAACGCCGCAGATGGGCCCCCCTCAGCAGCCTGCTACTCCGCCTGGTTGATGGCACCGAGTCGCCAGTCGTTTTTGCCTACCGGCCGCACCCAGGTCCAGAATTCCTCGAACTTCACCGGCGCGCTGTCGCTCCCGTCCACGATCGTCCCCGTGGTGTCGTCCACGGTGTAGTCCAGCAGGTTGGCGAGAAGCCGCGCCGTGATGTAATCTTGTCCCGACTCCTGCCAGGCCTCGGTCAGCTCCACGGAGCGGACCGTGATGTTCTCCAGTTTGTTGATCTGCCGCTTGGCCTTGGCCGCCGCGATCTGCTTGCCGAACACCCCCTGCATCTCCTCGGTGAGAAGGGGGCGCAACTTGTCTGCATCCCGGCGCATCCACGCCGCCTGGATTTGGAAGAACCGGTCGGTGCACATCTCCCGGAACGCCGCCTCGTCGAAGCCCGGATCCATTTGCCGGAGATGCCCGAGGCCCCGATCCCGGTCCTGCTGCCAGCCCGGGGCGTCCAGCGTGGCGGTCGGCGCCCCGCTGCCGTAGACGTCCCCGACCATCTGGCTGGAGTACGCGGTCGCGGGCGCCTCTTGCGCTGCGCGTTTGCGCCGCACGAACCAGTAAATCAGATAGGCGATCCCGGCCAGCAAGAGCATATCCATCATGCCGAAGCCGCCGCCGCCGGCCCCGTCGGCCCCGCCGGCAAACCCCAGGCTGCGGAAGAGCATCCCGCCCAGGAGACCCCCCACGATCCCGCCCGCCATGGACCGCAGGAACCCACCCGCGGGCGCCGGCTGGGCCATGGGCGCGGGGGCGGGGGTCGGCCGTGTGCTGGGGCTCGTGGACGGGCTCGGGGCGCTGTAGGTCCGGCTGGGGCTCGAGTAACTCCGCGTGCCGCGGCTGCCGGAACTCATCCCGCCGCCGGCGCGGGCCCAGACCTCGTCCGGAACAACCATCGCCAGCACCGTCAGGATGACGACACCGCTCAGCAGTCTAGACATCGTGCGCATTCGCTCTTCCTCCTGATCATCCGCATTGACGCAACAACTCAAGGGTTATCGAGATATTATGCGGGATATACGCCCCCTTTGCAAGCGCTCCGTCTCGCTCTTCAGGGCAACCGCCTTGCCTCGTCGCTCTCCGCTCTCGTCCCTCGCCTGACCTCACGCTTTACGCTCACGCTTCACATCCTCTGCCTGTTCTGCCCTCTGCCCTCTGCCTTCTGTCCTGTCGTCACCGTTCCAGCACCGCCACGGTCTCCAGATGAAACGTCTGGGGAAACAGATCAATCGGATGAAGTTTCGTACACCGATACCCCGCACGAGCGAGCACGCCAAGGTCACGGGCGAGCGTGCTCGGATCGCACGACACATAGAGCACCCGCGCCACCCGCATGGCCGCCAAGCGATCGATGACCGCCCGGCTGCAACCCTGCCGCGGCGGGTCGAGGACCACCAGATTCCAGCGCCCCTCGCCGGCCAAGGCGGGCAATGTCTGTTCCACTTGCCCCTGGATGATGCGGCCCGCCGTACACCCGTTTTCTCGAAGGTTGGTTGTTCCGTCCGAGGCGGCTGCGGGGTTCGTCTCGATCCCGATGACTTCCCGGGCGTGCTTTGCCAGCGGCACCGTGAAGGTTCCTGCGCCGCAATACAGCTCCAGGACCCGCTCCGTGCCGACGAGCTTTGCCTCCTCCAGCACCAGCGATGTCAGGCGGCTGGCCGCCAGGCCGCTCACCTGGAAAAATGCCGTCCCCCCAATGCGAAACCGCAGGTCGCCCACCTGCTCCTGCAGCACCTCGCTGCCGGCCCAATCCACCAGGCGCGGCCCCTGCCGCGGATCCCCTTCGAGCAGGGCAACCCCGCGCAGCCCCGGGACCGCGGCCTGCAGCGTGTGGAACACGAGGCGAAGGGCCCCCCGATCCTGCACCCGAGCGAACAGCGAGAGGAGCATTTCGCCGGTCCCCGTGCCCAGCGCGACCCAGGCCTCGCGCAGCCGCTGGAACAGCGAAAAGAAGGATGGATGTTTCATGTGACGCATGGCGTGCAGCAGCGCGTTCAGGCGCGGATCCAGCAGCGGACAGCGATCGATGTCCACCACGCGGTTCGTCTCGCGCTGGTGGAACCCGATGCAGGGCCGCGCGCCGCCGATCACCTTGAACTGCGCCCGGGCCCGATACTCCCAGGGGGCGCCCGGATCGATGATGGGCGCGATCGGCACACCCTCCAGCTTGCCGACGCGGACCAGGAGCTCTTCCAGAATGCGGCGCTTCCAGTCGAGCTGGGCCGGGTACCCCAGATGTTGCCACTGGCAGCCCCCGCAATTCCCGAAGTACCGGCACGGCGGCTCGACGCGGAGCGGCGAGGCCAACCGAAGCCCAACCGCCGCTCCCCGCACGAAATGGCCTCGATCCTCCTCGACCTGGACCTCAACCTCGTCACCCGGCGCCGTCGCCGGCACAAAGATCACCCGTCCGTCCGGCAGCCGACCCAGTCCGTCCCCCTGGAAGACCAGCCGTTCGATCGTGACGGGGACGCGTTGCCCCGCGCGGAGCCGCGCCGCGCGCGCGCCGGATACTGGTGCCGTCTCAGCCATCGTCACTCTCGCCATCTCTGGCGCCGCCGGGGCACCAGGTCACAGATCAGTTCATGAAACGGTTAACGCTCGTACGCGAAGGACCGGCGGAGGGGCCGACCACGGCACTGCCGGAGCCGACGTCGTCGGACGCGTGCGAACGAATCCTATCAGGGAAGACCGACAGGAGCAATCAATCGTGCGAGACGTGCAGGGAGTCCGCGGGTAGTCCGCCGGGCTACCGGCGGGAGGGTGGATTTCGCGGAGCGCTCTCGGGTTGGCGCGTGCGAAACTCCTCGCGGATGCGCTGCCGCTCTTCCGGCGGCATCTCGCGCCAGCGTCGGAGATTCTCCCGGATTTTCTGCCGCTCCTCGGGTGGAAGATTTCGGAACTCGTCCAGGCGCTGCCGAAGCGCCTGCTTCTCCTCGGGACGCAGAGTATTCCAGCGATCCAGCCGCTCGCGCAACCCCGATCGCTCCTCGGGGCTCAACCGCTGCCAGCGTTGGTAATTCTCCCGGATGTGCTGCCGAGCGTCCGGGGGCAGCTTGCGGAAGGTCTCGAGGTTCTCCCGCACCCGCTGGCGCTCCGCCGGCGAGAGCTGCTTCCAGCGCTCGTAGTTCTCCCGCACCCGCTGCTGCTCTTCCGGGGTAAGTTGCTTCCAGCGATCCAGGTTCTCCCGCACGCGCGCCTGGTCCTCGGGCGAGAGCGACTCCAACCCCTGGGTCGGCGGAGCACCCTGCGGGTCGCCCGCCGACGCGGTTCCGGGTCCCGCCCAGAGCGCCATCAGGATCCCCACGAGGAGCGGCAGCATCCGCCTCATGGCTTCCCCTTTTCCTCTTGCGTCGGGCGTGGACTCGGTGCGCGACGCACCTCATCCACCTTCCGCAAGACATCCAGTTGCCGGAGCATTTCCAGATCGCGCAGGATCTCCAGATCGGCCAGGAGTTGGGCGTCCGCCCCAGCCTCGGCAGCCTTGTCCTGACCTCGCGGCTCCGGGGCCTCGCCGGCGGACACCGGTCCGACGCCGCACGCCAGGACCGCGCCACAGACCAGGAGACCGAGCGCCCACATCGGCTGAGCCATCGCTCAGCTCAGCGTCAGCGGCCGGTTGTTCCCCGGACCTCGCAGGAACGGCAACTGCTCCAGGAGATCCAGATCCTCCAGGAGGTCGAACTGCTCCAGCACGTCCAGATTCTGGGCCATCGAGAGCGATTCCCCAACCACCAGGACCTCGGGCGCGGGCGAGACCTGCGGGCGACCGGAGGTGCGCACCAGGCCGATGACCAGCAGGATCCCTAGGACCGCCGCCGCCGAGAACGTGGGGATCGGCCGCGCCCTGACGAAGCCATCCAGCCGGGCGGCGGCCTTCCTCCAGAACGGCAGGCGCCGAGGCCTCTCGGCCGCGAGCCGCCCCTGCACCGCGGCCGCGAACCCGTCCAGGAGATGGGCCGATGCCGCCGGCTCCGGGAGCGCTTGCACGCGAGCCAGGGCCTCCCGCAGCCCGACAACCTCGCGGGAGCATTGTGGGCATCGGCGAAGATGAGCCTCGACCGGGCGATGCTCCTCGGCGGAAAGCTCGCCTTCGATGAAGTCCATTAGCCGATCGCGGATCCCGTCACAGCCCGGCATGCTCGTGCGTCCTCCTCATCGCCCAAAACAGCTGGGCTCCACCTCGCACCCCTCATCCGGTATCGCGGAACGCCTCCAATCTCCGCTGCAGGGTCCGGATGGCGTGGAAGTAGTTCGCCTTGGCCGTACCCTCGGCGCAGTCCAGCACCTCGGCGATTTCCCGATGGCTGAGCCCCTGGTGCACCCGCAGCGTCAGTGTCGCCCGCTGCTGTGGAGGCAATTGCTCGATGGCAGCCGCCAGCGCCCGGTCCCGCTCGTCAGCCAGCAGAGCGGTGAGGGAATCGTCCCGGGCATCCGCCACCCCCGCATCCACCTCGACCGGATCCTCCCGCCGGGTCGCCTTCAGATGGCTCAGGCAGAGGTTCATGGCGATCCGGTACAGCCAGGTGGAGAAGCTGGCGTGGCCCCGGAATCCCGCCAGCGACCGGTAGGCTTGGACGAAAGCCTCCTGCGCGAGATCGCGGGCATCCTCGGCATTTCGGGTCATCCGCTGGGCCAGACGAAAGACCGTCTGTTGATACCGCCGCACCAGCACCTCGTACGCCGCCGTCTCTCCGTCGAGGACCCGCCGGATCACCTCCGAATCTGACTGGGGCACAATGTACTCGCGGGGAGGGCCCGGCGGTCGGGCGCCGGGCGGCGACGGACCCGTCAACCGATTGTATCCCGTTAGACCGCGGATCCCGTCAATGGTTGAATCGCAAAACAACGAGGGGCCCGTCCCCAACTCGGGAACACGGCCCCTCGTCCGACCCGGGACGCTACTTCCCTCGTCGCTGGTGTCTCGTCCGCTTCAGCAGCTTCTTGTACTTATGCTTGGCGATCTTTTTCCGACGCTTCTTGACGACGCTGCCCATGCCATCCCCCCTTTCCGGTCCGACAGAATTCGATGGTTATGCGTCTCGGGGTTCGCCGTCAGCCCCTTCGGGCTGCTCCTCGGCCGACCCCACCCCTTCGCTTCCCTCCCGGCGGATCTGGAACTTCTCCAGTCGGTACTGAAGCGTGCGATAACTCAACCCCAGCAGCTTCGCTGCCTTCGCGATCACCCACCCCGTCGCCTCCATGGCCTGGAGGATGAAATCCCGCTCGACCCCCTCCAGATCGATCCCCTGCGGGGGCAAGAGGAATCGGTGCGCTCCGCCGGTCGGTCCGGTGTCCGGCTCACGGGACGGCAGCGCGGAAAACCGAACCTCGATGGGCAGATCGGAGTAGTCGATCCTCTGTCCGTCCGACAGCAGCACGGCCCGCTGCAGGATGGCCTCCAGTTGCCGAACATTCCCGGGCCAGTGGTAGTGCAGCAGCAACCGCATGGCCTCCGTCGTGATCGGCATCGGCGGCCGGCCGGCCTCTCCACAAACACGCGTCACGAAGTATTCGGCCAGTTGAGGAATATCCGTACTCCGCTCCCGGAGCGGTGGGAGCGGAATCGTGACCACATTCAGGCGGTAGTACAGATCCTCCCGGAAGTTGCCCTTGGCGACTTCCTCCTCCAAATTCCTGTTCGTCGCCGCGATGATGCGGACATCCACCTTGACGCTCTCGTGGGTCCCGACCCGCCGAATCTCCCGTTCCTGCAAAGCGCGCAGGACTTTGGACTGCATGTTCACGTTGAGTTCGCCGATCTCGTCCAGGAACAAGGTGCTCTTGTCCGCCGCCTCAAACAACCCCTGCCGCCGGGTCATGGCGCCGGTGAACGCCCCTTTTTCGTAGCCGAACAATTCGCTCTCGATCAGGGTCTCGGGAATCGCCGCGCAACTGACCGCGACAAACGTCCGATCCCGCCGGGGACCATGCCCGTGGATGGCGCGGGCGACCAACTCCTTGCCGGTACCGCTCTCGCCCATGATCAGCACGGTGGAGACCGAACTGGAGACCTTGTGGAGCTTGTTAAAGACCTCCTGCATTCGGTAATGACTGCCCACGAGGCCCGCGACGCGATACCGTTCCTCCAGCTGCTGTCGGAGCAGGCGATTCTCCTGAATGAGCCCGATCCGGTCGAAGGCGCGCCCCACGATCCGCAAGAGGTCTTCCCGCTCCAGCGGCTTCGTGAGATAGTCGAAGGCGCCCTGCGTCATGGCCTGCTCGGCAGAATCCAGCGAGCCGAAGCCTGTCATGATGATGACCAGCGTGGGCGGGTCCTCCCGGCTGAGATCGCGAACCAGCGACAGGCCATCCGCGCCCGGCATCCGCAGGTCCGAGAGCACCAGGTCGAACCGATGTTTCCCCCCCTTGTCCAGGGCCTCCGCCGCGGTGCCCGCGGTCTCGACCCGGTACCCCTCTGCCGTGAGGATCGTGCGCAGGATCTCGCGCTGCGCCGCTTCGTCATCCACGACCAGAATCTGTCCCTTGCTCATACCTTGGGCGCCCCCACGGGAAGCCGAAGTCGGACCGCCGTTCCCTGCCCCGGATCGCTGGAGATCTCGATCTGTCCGCCGTGCTCCTCGACGATCTGCTTCGTCAAGGCCAACCCCAGCCCGATCCCCACCTCCTTGGTGGTGAAATACGGCTCGAAGACCTTGGGGAGGTCCTCTGGCTTAATCCCCATCCCGCTATCCTGGAACCGGATCTCCAGCCAGCCGTCAGCCGATTCCCCCACGGTGGATTCCCCCGGGGGGGCGCCGCCGGCCGCCGTCACCCGGAACTCCCCGCCGTCGGGCATCGCCTGAAAGGCGTTGAGGACCAGATTCATGAAGCACGTCTTGAGATGCGGCACGTCCACCCAGATCTCGGGCAGCGCGGTCGGGTAGGTCCGCGTGATCTGGATTCGCTCCACGGCGGCCTTCTGTGCGGCCACGTCCAGCACCTCGTCGAGCAACGTACGCACGTCGGCCGGCTGCCGCTTCAGGTTGAGCGGTTTGCCGTATTTCAGGAAACTCCGGATCATATCGTCCAGGCGCCGGATCTCCTCCATGACCATGGAGGTCAGGCGCATGAACTCTTCCCGTTCCGCAGGCGCACTGGGCGGAAAATGCGCCTTCAGGTGGCCGACCGTCATGCTGATGGTGCTCAGCGGGTTGCGGACCTCGTGGGCGATCCCCGAGGCCAGATGCGCGATCGCCGCCACCCGCTCCGCCCGATGGAGCCGGGCCTCCAGTTCGACCCGCTCCTGTAGGCGGTCGACCATCTCGTTGAAGCTGCGGTTCAGTTCGCCGATCTCGTCGCGCCGATTGGCCGGCAACCGCTCGTCCAGGCGCCCCTGGGCAACCCGCCGGGCCACGTCCACCACGTGGGAGATTGGCTTGGTGTAGGTCCACGCCAGCACCACGGCCCCGCCGATCCCCACGGCGAAAATAAGAATGGTCCCCGCCAACCGCTTGAGGAAATTGATCCGGGCCAACTCGGCGAAATCGTCCAGGACCATGCTGATCAGGATGTATCCGCTCCGCTGATTGTTGACCATGATCGGCACGAGAAGATTGTAGGTCTTTTGCCCCCGCCCGCCCTCCACCTCTTCGCCGAGTCGGGCCGTGATGAAGATATCCTTTCGCTTGGGGTCGACCCGTACCCCCACCCGCCGCGGGTTGGAAGAGGCGATCACCTCTTCCTCGTTGCTGACGATGGAGAGCTCGCCGACGCCGCGTTGTTTCAGGCGCTGCACGTAGTCCTGCAGGCGTGCCTCGCTGGTCCGCCCCTTCGAGGTCAACTGCTCGACGCTGAGCTGGATGGCGGTGCTGAGGTCGGTGGTATGCCGTTCGACCTGCGTGATCAGGTCCCGCTCTGCATTCGAATACAGGGCGAACAATGTGGCCAGCACCAGCATCAGCAGGCCGAACATCATGAACAGCAGTTTGCCGCGCAGGCTCAGGTTCCAGGGGCCTTTCGGCCACACACCTCCTCGTCTTGACACGGGAGTAGTCTAGCGAAGGAGACCGCAGAAAGTAAAGGAGGAAAGCGGAATAGGAAAGCTCGAGGCCCCTTGGTACGCAGGCAGGGCCCGGCGGAACAGGTACCGGCCACCGCCGGCCGTCCCGGACGCGCAGCGGGCGCCGGGGAAACACGACAGATCACGGGACCCGCCGGACCGGGCAAAGCGCGCCACAGCGGAGGCGCCGGACCCCTCCCCCGGGACCCTATTGCCCGCCGGCTCCCTTCCCCGGATCGCCACCCGCCTTTGTGTGTGGCATGCTCAGTCGCACCGCTTCGATGGTCGCGATGAGGGCTTCTCGGCGAAACGGCTTCGGTACGCAGGCCTGGGCGCCGGCCTCGTAGGCCAGATGATTGAGTTTGGGGTCCTCGCTGGCGGTCAGCATGATGACCGGGATTCCCTGGGTTTTCGCCCCCTGCCGCAGGCGGCGGCATACCTCGTAACCGTTCAAGTCGGGCATCTGCACATCCAGCAGCACGATGTCGGGCGGAGCGGTGGTCACCTGCTGGAGCCCGGACACCCCCCCGGGCGCGGTGTGCACCTCGTACCCCGCGGACTGCAGGACGGACGTGACAAACTGGCGAGTCATGTCGTCATCATCGATAGCCAGAACCCGCGTCATGCTGTTCACTTTCTCGTGCGCGCCCGAAGGTGTGGCTCAGGAGCGACGGGAGCCACCTTCGGGCGCCCGCCTAGGGTGTCAGATCCATGGCGCTCTGATCGATCACGCGTTGCCGGGCCCGCGCCTTTTGTGCCGCCTGCCTGACGGCCGACGCCAGATGGCTTCGCACCTGGCTTCTGACGACAGCGTGGTCTGCCCCGGCGGCCCGAGCCGCTTCATCAAGACCGCCGTTCTCCGCCGCGATCAGCGCCACGATGCCGACGTCCACGAATAATCCGCGTAACCGCGGGAGGATCTCCAGGTCGCCCTCCTCCGCCGGATCGAGGTTGACCAGGATCACGTGAGGCCGAAGAGCCATGGCGCGGCTCAGCGCGTCTTCCCCTCGACCCGCCGCCCCGACCACGGATACCTCCCCCCGGGATTGTTCCCGGAGGATCTCACTCAGAACGCGCACCTCGGTTTGGTTGTCGCTCACAACCAGAACGAGAAGGCGACTCATCGCCCTCCTCCCATTCCCTCGGCCTGTTCACGCTTCTGAGTCAACCTGCTCCATTCTCCGGAAAAACGCCGAGTTAAGTCAGTTACTTTACAGGTTCAATACGGCCTGTCAAGAATTTCCCGCAACGTCGCACGGATTTGAAAACGGTTACGTGTTTCGGGCACCAAAAAACCCCCGGCCCGATTGCTCGGGCCGGGGGCCTGGTCGCGGGACCGGGGAGGGGGGGGAGTCGGTCCCGCGGCTACCGTGACGTGCGCGCCCGATATTCCGGGCCGGCACCAGAGATTCCCCTGCGCGGTCTATCCTCTCGAAATCAACTGGGATCAATAGAGGCAAGCGGCATGCCACCTTCGCCCTCTTCCCAGCCCAAGATACGCCAGCCACGGCCAGCGTGTAACTTACCACCAAATATGGAGTTCGCGAGAAACCACGCCGATAGCTCACGCAAGGACACAACCCTGGTACGGTTTGAAATGGGACACTGTGTCACCCTTTGCGGCTCGAGAATGGGACGATTGGCCCGGGGACGCTGGCACCCCCGTCAGGCCCGACCGGCCCTCGGAGAGGGGGCACGTATCCCGACGGGCAGAACCACGGCGCATCGACCCCCTACTTGCCTCGGCCGTTTCGCAGCACACGCTTCAGGAACTGGCCGGTGTGGGACACCTTGACGCGCGCGACCTCTTCCGGGGTCCCGCTCGCCACGATCTGTCCGCCCCCGTCCCCACCCTCGGGGCCGAGGTCGATGACGTAGTCCGCCGTTTTCACGACGTCCAGGTTATGCTCGATCACCAGCACCGTGTTCCCCGCGTCCCGCAACCGATGCAGGACATCCAACAATTGCTGGATGTCGGCAAAATGGAGCCCGGTTGTTGGCTCGTCGAGGATATAGAGCGTGCGCCCGGTGCCGCGCCGAGAGAGTTCCCGGCTCAGCTTGACCCGTTGCGCCTCGCCGCCGGACAACGTCGTGGCCGATTGGCCCAGCTTGATGTACCCCAGGCCGACGTCATGGAGCGTCTGCATCTTCTCGCGGATGCGCGGCACATTCTCAAAGAAACGCAGCGCCTCCTGCACCGTCATGCCCAGGACCTCCGCGATGCTCCTGCCCTTATAGGCGATCTCCAGCGTCTCCCGGTTATACCGTTTCCCTTTGCACACCTCGCAGGTGACGTACACATCCGGCAGGAAGTGCATCTCGATCTGGATGAGTCCATCCCCCTGGCAGGCCTCGCAGCGACCGCCCTTGACGTTGAAGCTGAATCGGCCGGGCTGGTAGCCCCGCATCCGGGCTTCGGGGGTCAGGGCGTACAAGTCGCGGATGAAGCTGAACACACCGGTGTAGGTGGCCGGGTTGCTCCGCGGCGTCCGGCCGATGGGGGATTGATCGATGTCGATCACCTTGTCGATCTGCTCCATCCCCAGGATCTTGTCGTGGGCCCCCGGCCGCTCCCGGCCGCCGTAGAGAGCGGCATCCAGCGCCTTGCGCAGGATGTCCGTGACCAGGGTGCTTTTCCCCGAACCGGACACCCCCGTGACGCAGGTGAAGAGTCCGAGCGGGATCTCCACCTCGATGTTCTTCAGGTTGTGCTCCCGTGCACCCCGGATCGTCAACTGCTGCCCGGTCAACGGACGGCGCTGCGCAGGAACGGGGATGGAGAGCTCTCCCGACAGATAGCGCCCCGTCAACGACGCGCGGTCGGCCATGATGACGTCCGGCGCCCCGGCGGACACCAGTCGGCCCCCCGCCACCCCGGCGCCGGGCCCCAGGTCGATCACATAATCCGCCGCGCGGATCGTCTCCTCGTCGTGCTCCACCACCAGCACGGTGTTGCCGAGGTCCCGGAGCCGCTTCAGCGTGTTCAGGAGACGGACGTTGTCCCGCTGGTGAAGCCCGATACTGGGCTCGTCCAGGATATACAGCACGCCCATCAGCGAGCTGCCGATCTGCGTCGCCAAACGGATGCGCTGGCCCTCCCCGCCCGCCAGCGTGGCGGCCGTCCGGTCCAGCGTCAGGTAGTCCAGGCCCACGTTCAACAGGAAACCCAGCCGCTCCCGGATCTCCTTGAGGATTCGGCGGGCGATCTCCCGCTCCTTCTCCGTGAGTCCCAGCGGGTCGCCGTTGGAGCCGGCCGCCCCCAGGGCGCCGAAGAAGGCCACCGCATCCTTGACCGATTTCCGGGTGAGCTCGGCGATGTTCAGCCCCCCCACGCGGATGGCCAGCGACTCCTTCCGAAGCCGCGCCCCCTGACACTCCGCGCACGGCTGAACGCTGGCCAGACGCTCGACGTAGCTCTCGATCTCTTCCCGGACCCGCGAGGACTGCGTCTCCTTGTACCGGCGATCCAGCGCGCCCAGGCTGGCTCCGAAGAACTCGTCCCCCAGTTCCCGCAGGCTGGGATCCAGTGACGCGGCGCGCAGGTCCACCCGGGTGCCCAGGCCGTCGCAGGCAGGGCACGCACCGTGCGGGTTGTTGAACGAGAAGATGCGCGGGCTGATCTCGGGATAGCTGACTCCGCACTCGATACAGGCCATCCGCTCGGAAAACATCAGGTCTTTGCCCCCATCGAGCCGGTTGACCGTCACGATCCCCTCGGCCAGCTTGAGCGCCGTCTCCAGCGAGTCCGCCAACCGGCGCCCCAGAGTGTCCGAGACCACCAGCCGGTCCACCACCACCTCGATGGTGTGCTTCTTATTCTTGTCCAGCTCGATCGCATGGTCTAGATCGTGGAGCGTGCCGTTCACCCGGACGCGGACAAAACCCTCCTTTCGCATCTGGACGAAGATCTGGCGGTACTCCCCTTTCCGCCCACGGACCACAGGGGCCAGAACCTGGATCTTGGTCCCGCTCGGCAGACCCAGCACCTGATCCACGATCTGGCTGACGGTCTGGGACGCGATGGGCTTCCCGCAGCGGAAACAGGAGGGCCGGCCGATGCGCGCATAGAGCAGCCGGAGGTAGTCGTAGATCTCGGTGACCGTGGCCACGGTGGAGCGCGGGTTCTTGCTGGTGGTCTTCTGCTCGATGGAAATGGCGGGGGACAACCCCTCGATCAGGTCCACGTCCGGCTTATCCATCTGCTCCAGGAACTGCCGGGCGTAGGCCGAGAGGGATTCCACGTAGCGCCGCTGGCCCTCGGCGTAGATCGTGTCGAAGGCCAGGGAGGACTTCCCCGAACCCGATACCCCGGTGATGACGACGAGCTGGTCGCGGGGGATGTCAAGATCGATGGACTTCAGGTTGTGCTCGCGAGCGCCGCGAATACGGATGGTGTTGGTGGTCACGCGCCGGGACTCCTTCCTGCGCTGCCGGTGAATGGCGGTAGCGGTCTAGTATTATACCTCGACAACGTCCGTCTGCAAGAACAGGGAGGACGGGGCGCGAGGGGCGAGATGCGGCGATGGGCGTGCGGGGCGGAAGGCGGGAGGCGATGGTGTTCGGTCTCGGAACGCTTCCGCGAGACCCCGGACCGTGGCGCCACGCCCGCGGCCGCGGCGCCACACCCATCCTGGGGATGGGTACCCCCCGGCCGGCCTCGGAGGCCACCGAGGACCGCAACAGGATCCAAAAAAACCCGCTCTTCCTTGGGCTGCTCAAATAGGTCCAGACGCAAGGCGGAGCGCTGCAGCCCGAGCGAGGCCTACTGGCGGTACGTCGCAGCGAGTGGCGAGGCGCTCCAACGCCGCAGATGGGCCTTTTTCAGCAGCCGGCTATGTCTTGCCGTTGGGCTCTTCGGTCAGGACCCGATCGAGCAACAGTTCGACGACGTACTGCTCGATGATTTCCTGCTCCCGCCCATCCAGGTCGAGAAATTGAATGCCCATGCCCGCCGGCAAGCCCTGGGGGGTGTCCGTCGCGCTGCTCCACATGACACGCCCCACCGTCTTGAACGGCTCGGGGACACCGGGCAAGTTGAACCGGACCAGGACATCGTCGCCGACCGGGTACACCTGGCCGGTGCGGAGGAACAGCCCGCGCGCCGAGACGTCCAGGCTGCGAGCCGCCTTGAGCTCCTTCACGCTGGTGAACTCGACGGGGATCTGAATACCCAGGCGTGGGGACGTGCGCTTGGCGGCCACGCCGTGCTCCAGCATTCCCAGCTTCATGAAGCGCGCCAGGTAGCGCAAGACCGCCCATTCGTCCAGGGCGCTGGTGTCCAGGAGCTGTCCGAGATCGTGGCTGCCGTCGCAGAGCATCACCAGCTGCTGGAACCCGCTCGGCAACGTGCGCCGGAGCAGACCGTCCCGAAAGACCGGGAACATCTTGACGGCTCCGTCCGACGACCCCACGGCGCGACGGAGTGCCGGGATCTCGTCCAGACGGCGTACCCCCTCCATCAACAGCGATTGATTCGGCCGCGTGATCTGGGCGGCCGTGGGACCCGTGCCCGAGGTCAGCTCCAGCTCGAAGTCGCCCTTGTCCCAGGCCAGCATCCGGTACACGGCCGGCTCTCCCTGGCGCGGGCCCTCGACGGCGTACGATACCCGCCCCTCCAGGAACAGGATCTCGCCGCGCCGCCCCTGGCTGGTCAGCCGGAGCGTGCCCGTACGCCGCTCCGCTTCCAGCACCTGGACGATGTTGGGCAGTCCCATGACCTCCAGGCGGCCGCGCATCAGCGACGACTCCGCCGGCACGGCGGCCCGACGGGCCTCGCAGCGACGCAGGACGTTCCGCACCCGCGCCAACAACTCCTCGCGTCGGACGGGTTTGATGAGATAGTCCTCCGCGCCCAACTCGAGGCCCCGCACCTTGTCCTCGACCCGGCCGCGGGCCGTCAGGAAGATGATCGGGATGTCCTGGGTGGCGGGGGTGGCCTTGAGGGCGGCGGCGACCTCGAAACCGTCCAGCTCCGGCATCATGCAATCGAGGAGCACCAGATCCGGTTGGACCCGCTCCATTTGGGCCAGCGCCTCCCGCCCGTTGCGGGCCAGGGTCACCTCGACCGGCAACTCGGCCAGCATGTCCGCCATCATCTGGGCCATGAGCGGCTCATCTTCCGCCAGCAACACGCGCCACGCTGTCATCGCCCGTCCCCGTTTCTCTCCGTCGTGTGCTCCACCCCATTCCGGCCGAACGGCATCATGAGTTCTCCGTCTCCCCGCACAGTTGCCCGGCGACCAGGTTGGCCAGGTGTATCTCGATCGCCCCGCGATCCTCGTCGCCCAGATCCACGAACTGGATCCCCATGCCCATCCCGCCCCATTTGCTGGGATCGGCGTTCGCCCATACGACCCGGCCCATGGCCCGGATTGGATGATCGCGCTCGGGCACCTGGAAACGCAGGATGACCTCCTCGCCGGCATCGAACGGAACCGCCGTCCGGATGAAGACACCCCAGGCCGACAGATTGAACGTCGCGCTTTCCTGCCACAACCCGAGACTCTGGTATTCGATGGACAGCCCGACCTTGAGGCGCAAGCCCCCGCGCCGCTCGGACTCCGGCGCCGCCGCATCCAACGCGCCCACGGCCAGCAGTCGGAGCAACGTCTTGAGCGTCGCCCAGGTATCGAACGGACTGTGGACCAGGATCTGCTCCATCGCCCGTGCGCCGTCCAACAGGGACACCAGGCCGGTCATGGGCGCCGGCGCCTTTCGGTCCACAGCCTCCCGCACCGCGGGCGGAACCCGAAGAGGCCCGGTGATGGCGGCCAGACGACCCTTCAAGTCCGGTATCTCTTCGCGGCGGCGCTGGCCTTCCAGAAGTAGACCCTGGTTCGGCGCCGCCACCTCGCCCCCGATCTGCTGAGCCGGGTCCACCGCCGCCATCTGGAACGCGCCGTCCTGCCACGTCAACAGTTCGTAGACCGCCGCCTCGCCTTGCCGCGGCCCCTGGATCGCCCGAGTGATCTGGCCGTCCACGAAGATGATCTCGCCGCGGTCCTCGCCCCGGGTCAACAGGAGTCGCGTGGTGCGGCGATCCCCCTCGAGGGCCAGCACCAGGGAGGGCAGGCTCATGTTCTGCAGTTGCCCGCTGGCGACGAACGACGGCCCCTTGCGCGGCCGACTCCGCCGCAGAATCGTGCGAGCCCGCGCCTTCAGCTCCTCGGCGTCGATGGGCTTCGCCAGGTAGTCGTCCGCGCCCAGTTCCAGTCCCCGGATCTTCTCGCTGGGGGCCCCGAGGGCGCTGAAGAAGACCAGCGGAATGCCGGCCGTCGCGGGGTCTTTCTTAAGCGCCGCCGCGACCTGGAAGCCGTCCAGCCCCGGCATCTTCACGTCCAGCAGGATCAGGTCCGGGCGCTCGGCCCGCGCCAGCCGCAACGCCTCTTCGCCGTCCCGCGCCTCGAGCACGCTGGCGGGCAGGCTCTCGAGGACTTCCTTGATCGCCAGCACAACGTACGGCTCGTCGTCCGCCACCAAAATGCGCCAGTCTGTCATGGCCACCGCCTGTGCGAGGGGGACCCGGGAGGTCCCGGCCTCATCTGGAGTCATCCGGGCGCGTCTCGAGGTCGTTGAAATGGACCAGACGCTTGAAGGTCTTGAAGCGGGTCTCGATCTCTCCCGCGGTCAGGGTGCGCAACCGATCCAACGAGAACGCCTCGACGTTGAAGGACGCCATGACCGACCCCATGATCATGGCCTGCCGCAGGTGGGCCGCATCGAAGCGCATGCGGCTGGCCAAGTACCCCACGGCGCCGCCGGCGAAGCAATCGCCCGCTCCGGTGGGATCCTGGACGGCCTCCAGCGGCAGCGCGGGGGCCGAGAACCATTCCCCCTCCGCGCAGAGCAGCGCGCCGTACTCCCCCCGCTTGATGATCAGAATCCGCGGCCCCCACGACTGGATCGTGCGCGCGGCCCGGACCAGATTCGGCTCCTGGGCAAGTTGTCGGGTCTCCGCATCGTTGATGACGAGGGCGTCCACCATGGCCAAGGTGCGTTTGAGGGAATCCGGCTTGCCGGTGATCCAGTAGTTCATGGTATCGGCCGCCACCAGCGCCGGTCGCCGTACCTGTTGCAGGACCTCCCGCTGGAGGTCGGGGTCGATGTTGGCCAGGAACACCACGTCCGAGTCTCGGTAATCCTCGGGGATCTCCGGCGCGAAGTCGGCAAAGACGTTGAGCTGGGTGTCCAACGTCCGGGCCTCGTTGAAATCAAACCCGTATTCGCCCACCCACCGGAAGGTCTTCCCGGGCACCCGCTGCAAGCCCCGCAGGTCCACCCCACGGCCGCGCAGAAAGTCCAGATGCTGATCGGGGAAATCCTCCCCGACCACGGCCACCAAGCGGACGTCGGTGAAGAAGCTCGCCGCCACCGAGAAGTAGTTCGCCGAGCCGCCCAGAACCTCCGTGGCCACGCCGAACGGGGTCCGAATCGTATCGAATGCCACCGAACCCACCACCAGAACACTCACCGTGCGCGTTCCTTTCTTGTCGTGTGTTGCCGCGATATTCGGTGTTCTGCGTCCGCCTGCCAACGAACAGCCGGCTCTGACCGGAGAGCCTCCGCAAGGTGCATCGGTTATTCCCCCAGGTACTTCCCCACGATGGGCGCCAGCTCCCGCTTGACGCCGGCGGGCACCTTCTCGCGCGCCGTGATGATGGCATCCCGAAGCGCGTGGGCGCAGGGGCAGCTCCGCTCCGCCGGGATCATGGTCACGGCCGCCCGGAGCACCGCACGGGCCGTGGCCGCGTTCTGCCGCAGGATCGCCACCACCGAGTCGACGCTGACGTCGTCTTCGGTCTCGTGCCAGACGTCGTAATCCGTGATCAGGGCCATGGTGGCGTAGCAGATCTCCGCCTCCCGGGCCAGCTTCGCCTCTTGCAGATTCGTCATGCCGATGACGTCCACGCCCCAGCTGCGGTAGATCCGCGACTCGGCCCGCGTGGAAAACTGCGGACCCTCGATGCACAGGTAGGTGCCCCCCTTGTGCATGGTGGCCCCCACCTGCCGGCCCGCTCGATACAGGACGTCCCCCACCACGTGGCACGTCGGATCCGCCACACTGACATGGACGATCAGGCCGTTCCCGAAGAACGTCCCGGCCCGGCCGTTGGTGCGATCGAAGAACTGATCCGGAATCAGAATGTCCAGCGGCTTGACGTCCTCCTTCATGCTGCCCACGGCCGAGGCGGAGAGGATCCATTCCGCTCCGAGCAGCTTGAAGCCAAAGATGTTGGCGCGGAAGTTGAGCTCGGATGGCATCAGGGAATGCCCCCGGCCGTGACGCGCCAGGAAGGCCACCGGACGACCCGCCAGGCGGCCCAGGATGTACCGGTCCGACGGATCACCGAACGGCGTGCGTACCCGCTCTTCGCGCAGGATCTCCAATCCGTCCATCTCGTACAGGCCGCTCCCGCCGATGATCCCGATCAGCCGCTCTGCCATCGCTCCTCCCCTGGTCCGGCGCGCTACGGCAGTCCTCGCGGAGCGCGGCCGCCTTGACAGGTCATACTTCGAATGCTAGAAACAGTCCCTTCGTGAAACCCAGAGGAGCCTGCGCGTGCCGACCGTCGCCCACGTTGTCGCCAGAATCCTCGCCGTCAACGGCGTGCGCCGTGTCTTCGGTCTCCCCGGCGGCGAGATCGCCGAGATCATGGCCGCCTGCCGCCGCCTGGGTCTGGAGTTCATCCTCACGCGGCACGAAAATGCCGCCTGCATCATGGCCGGAACCGCCGGAGAGCTCAGCCGACGCCCCGGCGTCGTCCTGGCCACCGTGGGACCGGGCGCCACCAACCTGGTGAACGGCGTCGCCAACGCGTTGCTGGAACGGGCCCCCCTCTTGGTGATCTCGGCCCAGGTCGCCACGTCCATGGCGGCCGTCCTCCCGCATCAGCGGGTCGACCTGGAGGGCCTGTTCCGCCCGATCACCAAGTGGAGCCAGACCCTGACCGGCACGGACACCGCCGCCACCGTACAGCGCGCCCTGGACCTTACCGTGGAGGGGCGCCCCGGTCCCGTGTATCTTGCGTTGCCGGGGGACGTGGCTCGCATGGAAGAGCCCGCCGCCGCGAACCGCAGCGAATCGTACCAGACGCTGCCCACCAACGCCCCGACGAGTGCCGAGATCGACCGGGCCGCCCGGATGATCGCGGAGGCTCGGACGCCCCTCGCCGTCGTCGGCATCGGCCTCGATCCGATCGCGAGCCGGCCCGGACTGCTCCGCTGGCTCGACGCCGCACAGATCCCCGTCGCGGTCACACCCAAGGCGAAGGGCCTCGTCCCGGAGGACCACCCCCTCTTCGCGGCCACCTGCACCGGGATGGCGGGAGACCGGCTCTTCACCGAGTTGGCCCAAGAGGCCGACCTCTTGGTCGGAATCGGGTTCGATCCCACCGAGGCGATTCGCCCCTTCTATCTGGAACGCCCGTTCCTCTCGGTGGCCGAGTACGGCGTGGGGGAGCCGTCCTTCATCCCCGCGCTGGAACTGATCGGTGGCGTCCCTGACACCCTGAACGCCCTCGCGACCAAATCGCAACCGTGTCGCACCTGGCCACCCGACACCCTCGCCCACTTCCGGCAGGGACTGGCGGCCTTTCTCACGCCGTCGCTCGACCACACCCAGCTCGGGCTGTCGCCCGCCCGGCTCTTCGGTCGCTTACGCGACCTGGCGCCCCGGGACGCGATCCTGACGGTGGACACCGGCGCCCACAAGCTGCTGGTCGGGCAGATCTGGCGCTCGTATCAGCCCCAGACGTACCTCGTCTCGCACGGCCTCTCCACCATGGGACAGGCGCTTCCCGCCGCCCTGGCCGCCAAGCTGATCCATCCCGAGCGCGCGGTGATCGCCGTGACTGGGGACGGCGGTCTGGCCATGGTCCTCTCCGAACTGGAGACCGCCGCCCGCCTGCGCTTGCCGGTCGTCGTGGTGGTGCTGTGCGATCGAAGCCTCCACCTCATTCGGCTCCATCAGGAACGAAAGGGGTTCCGCGCGTCGGGCGTGGATTTCGGGCCGATCGACTTCGCCGGCATCGCCCCGGGCTTCGGGTGTCACGGGGTCCGGGCGCTGACATGGCCCGAATTCGAAGCCGCCGTCACCACCGCCTTGGCCGCCGATCGCCCGACCGTCATCGAGGTCCCGGTGGACCCCGCCGACTACAACCAGATGCTCTAGCAGGCTGCTGAAAAAGGCCCATCTGCTGCGACCCATCCTGCGGACGGGTACCCCGCGCGCTCGCGCGGCACTGCGGCGTACGCGCTAAGTACGCCTCGCGCCTGCACCCATCCTGCGGATGGGTACCCGGCGCTCCGCCTTGCGGCTGGACCTTTTTGAGCAGCCTGAGCGAAAACGAATTTTCAGCGCCTGGTCGGCTCTCGGCTCTACGGCGTCAGCCCCGCCTCCCGCAGGACCTTGGTGACCTCCGCCTTCTGCGCGGGCGTGATGTCCAGTGTGGGCCGACGACAGCGTCCGCACTCGATCATGCCGAGCTGGACCATGGCCTCCTTCAGGCCCGCCGGATGCGACCCGACCCCGAACAGCTTGCGCACCGGCGCCAGCTTCGCCTGCAACTCCCTGGCCTTGGCAAGATCCCCGGCTTCTACCGCCTGGTAGATCCCGACCGCCACCGCCGGGGCCACGTTGGCCGTAGCCGCCACGGCACCCGCACACCCGTACAGCAGCGCGCCGAAGATCAACGTGTCCCGCCCCATGAAGACCCGGAACCCCGGCGGCGTCGCCTGGAGAAATTCCACCGAATTGGTGAGATCCCCGGTGCTGTCCTTGATCCCCGCGAAGTTCGACACCTCCCGGGCCAGCCGGGCGACCGTCGCCACGCTCAAGGCCACGCCCCCGGTCCGCTCCGGGATGTTGTACGCCAGAACCGGCAGCTTCACCGCGGCACAGATGGTGCGGTAGTGCTCGAACAGCTCGTCCTGGGACGGTTTCAGGAAATACGGCGTCACGGCGGATACGGCATCGCAGCCCACCGCCTCGGCGTGTCGGGCGAGCGCCACGGACTCGGCGGTGGTGATCGCCCCCACGTTTGGCATGACGAAGGCGCGCCCCGCCACCTCCTTGACCGCGATATCCATCAGGCGCTTCTTCTCGTCGAGCGTCAGCACGCAGAACTCCCCGCCGGTCCCGACCGGGAAGAGGCCATGGACGCCGTGATCGACCATCAGGTTGAGGACCTTCCGGAATGCCGGCTCGTCCACCTGCTCGTCGGCGGTGAAGGGCGTGATCACCGCCGGAATGATGCCTCGAAGTTCTTTACCCATCCCAGGTCTCCCTTGCTTTCGACTGCATGATTGTTCAACCCACCCGCGAAGCGGCCACCCCGTGCCCTCGACCGGGCGAACGTTCGATCGGCCGCTGGTCGCGTGAAATTACTGCACCGATTTGGGACTGTCAACTGAATCCCCGGAACGCCTTGAAGAATCGCCCATTCCGGCACCGCAGCACGCGCTGGAGGCCTCCCGTCCGATCAGCATCCCGACGACACCTTGTCCCGTCGCCTGATCCGCGCGGACCCGGACCACCCTACCCTGAAACGCGGCCTCGCCCGGAAACCAGACGCGGAGATAATTGTCGCTCAGCCCCTCCAGCAGGTCGGTCTTTCCGTCGCGGCGCAGCACCACCGTGTCGAGGACACTCCCGACGGCCTGCCGTCGAAACGCCAGGGCCTTCCGGCCGGCGAGGGCGCGGAGAACGCGGCTACGCTCGCGCGTCACCGTCTTGGGGACGCGGTCCGGGAAGTCGGCGGCGGCGGTTCCCGGTCGGGGCGAGTACCGGAAGACATGGAGGCCCGCCAGCGGCAACGCCTCCAGAAGGTCGACGGTGCACTGGAATGCCGCCTCGCCTTCTCCCGGGAATCCGACGATGACGTCGGCGGTCACCGCGATCCCCGGCACGGCCGCCGCGAGCCGCTCGACCAGTGCCCGAAACTCCGCCGCGCCGTGGCCTCGCCGCATCCGCCGGAGGATCTCTTCGTCGCCGCTTTGGACCGGCAAGTGGAGATGGCGGCAAAACCGAGGAGAGCCGCCGAGGATTCGAATCAGCTCCGGCGTGACCTCATGGGGGTCGAGGGAACTCAGGCGCACCCGTGGTCCGTCGGGGAGCGCCGCGATCGCCTCGCACAGGGCCACCAGCGTGGTCCGGGGGTCCAGGTCGCGCCCGTATGTCCCGAGATGGATCCCGCTGAGCACCACCTCGGGAAATCCTGCCGCGTGCAGCCGCCGGATCGCTGCCAGCACGGCCGCGGGAGACTGACTGCGGTTCGAACCGCGGACCGCGGGGACGATACAGAAACTGCAGGTGTAATTGCACCCATCCTGTACCTTCAGGAAGGCGCGGGTACGGTCCGGATCGATGCCGGGTCCGTACTCATCGCCGTCAATCCGCGTGACACCGCCGATGTCCCCGACCCGGACGCGCACGGCGCCGGTCTTACGCACCCGCTGGACCTCGGCCAGCAGGCCGGATTTCCCGACATTCCCGACCACCAAATCGACGCCGGGAATGGCCGCGGCTGCGTCCGGAGCGGCCTGGGCGTAACAGCCCGTCATGACCACCAACGCGGCCGGGTTCCGCCGGACCGCGCGACGGGTCAACTGGCGGGAATCCGCATCCGCCTCGGCGGTGACCGTGCACGTGTTGATCACGTACACGTCCGCGACCTCTTCGAATGGAACCGCCTGGTAGCCGTCCGCCAGCGCCTTTCCTCGCAAGGCATCGGTTTCGAACTGGTTGAGGCGGCACCCCACCGTCGCAAACGCGATCCTCATCTGCTCAGCTCTCGGCCTCTCGACTCTCGGCTCTCTGCTCTCGCGCTCGACCTCAAACCCCACCCCGACCACGATCCGTTCGAGCTGCACGAGATTCATGACATCCTCGCGGTTATACTCCAAGAGCATACGCAGCGCCTCCCGGTCCCCCTCGGCCTCGTACCGCGCCCAGAGATGCAACGCGTCCCACCCGTTCATGCCCCGGGTATTCCGGGCGATCCCGAAACGCTCCTCCAAGTGCTTCAACCCGCCCTTCAGACCCACCCGGCGGCATTCCCGCAAGAGATCCAGCGATGCGAACTGCTTCCGCAAATCCAGCCGGACCTGCCGCTCGAGGATCGGAAGGTCGAACCGGTCCCCGTTGAACGTGCAGAGTGTGTCAACGCCGTCCAACGCCTCCCAGACGGTGACATCGGTGATCTCGCCACCCACCAACTGACGCAATCCGCGATCCTCGCGATAGATGCCGACCACCGTCACGGCCCCGCCGGCGCAGGTCTCGATATCCAGATATGCTTTCATGATTCCTCAACGGCCCGGCCCGAGCGGCGCGCCCGGGCCGGGCTGCAGCAACCGGGTCAGGATAACATGCGGACTCCGGAAAGCAACCCAAAGGTGTCGGTATCCAAATGTTGCGCGGCCCTGCGTCAGCATGTTACTCTACCGCGTCTGTCACGCGGTTCGTCCGCGCTGTGTCCGCCGCGACGTCATTGGCTGCCTCGTCGGGGATTGCGCCGCAATCGCCAACCTGTGTTTCTGCCACAACCACAATCGAGAGGTTCTCGGTCATGCGCATCGGAATCATCGGTCTGCCCGCTGCAGGAAAGACCACACTCTTCAATCTGCTCTGTCAGGCCGGCGGGTCGCACGTCGCGCACCAGAGCGCCAAGGAACCCAACGTGGCCGTGGTGAAGGTCCCCGACCCGCGTCTTGACTATCTCGCTGCGCTCTTCAAGCCCAAGAAACTCACCCCCGCCACCATCGAATTCATCGACTTCGTCGCACTGACCCGCGGGGCGGGCAAAGGCGAGGGTCTGGGCAGCCACTACCTGAGCCAGATGCGCCAGGTAGACGCCATCGTGCATGTCCTGCGGGACTTCGACGACCCGGGCGTGGCGCACGTCGAGACCACCGTGGATCCAATCCGGGATGCCACGCTGGTCAATACCGAGTTCTTGTTGGCGGACATCGATACCGTGGAAAAGCGGATTGGGCGCCTGGAACTGGACCTGAAGAAGGGCAAGAAGGACGAGGCGATCCGCGAGTTGGATCTCCTCCGGCGAGGCCACGCCTGGCTCACCGAGGAGAAACCGATCCGCGACCTGACCTTCACGGCCGACGAGGAGAAACTCCTGCGTGGGTTCGCTCTGTTGACCGGCAAGCCGCTCATCCTCCTCCTGAACATCGGCGAGGCGAAACTCGGTCAGCCGAACGCGGCGGTGGAACACCTGCGGACATTGCCGGGCAAGGACGTGGCCGTATCGCAGCTGTGCTTGAAGGTGGAATGGGAGGTGAGCCAACTCCCGCCAGAGGACGCCGAGGTCTTCCGGCGCGATCTTGGCCTGGAGGCCGGCGGCTTCGCCGAGGTCCTGCGCGCCTGCTTCGACCTGCTCGGGCTGATCACCTTCTATACCGGGGAAGGCGGCGAGGAGACGCGCGCCTGGACCATCCCCAAGGGGGCCACGGCCGTCAAGGCCGCCGGGACCATCCACAGCGATCTGGAGCGGGGATTCATCCGGGCCGAGATTGTGAACTTTGCCGACCTGGAGACTTGTGGCTCCATGGTCGCCGTGCGCAAGAAGGGCCTGCACCGCGTCGAGGGCAAAGAATACCTCATGGCCGATGGGGACATCGTGATCGTCCGCTTTAACGTCTGACCCCCCCGAGACGCACGCGCACCCCGAGCGTGGTCCCCAGGGGGGAAGATGAGGCCCTGGACTCAAGAGGGATCAGGATCCGGCAGGCCGTTGAGGCCCTATTCATCACCCGGCTGTGGCGCTATCCACAGCCGGGTGACTCATTCCGGCTACCGCCCCATCGGCCGAGACGAACCCCCGAGAGCTACCGAGGTTGCCCGGCGCCGGGAGGCGGCGGAGGTGCGGGAAGTCGCGTCGGCGTGAGCGGAGCGGGTGGCCCGGCGGGCCCCCCGGCCGTGGCGGGCCCCTGCGCCGGCGGGGACGCACCGGCTGCGGCTGCGGGCGGTGCCGGCGACTGGATGACGCGGTCGCCGATGGGAGTCACCCCACCCGGCGGCGGCTCGAAATACCGCGGGATCGAAAGCCGCGAGCGCTCGATGCGGCTCACGTCGCGCATCGGAAAACGCAACGCCTCGCCGGGCCGCAGGACGATCGCGGTCTCGCCCTCCTCCACGACCTCGGCGCCCCAGACAGTCTGCCCGTCTTTCAGGTAGAGCGTGTCCGCGTGCGCCTCCGCCGCCAGGACGATCAACGCCAACCCGGCAACGGTCCACACCGTTCTCATCGAGTACCCTCCTTGTCCGTACGTTCGACGGAAAATACCCTCCGCCCTGCTCCGCGCGGTGTTCTGTGACTTTAGATGCGCGAGTCGCAGTCGTCAAGGTGTTTCCCGCCCCGCGGGCACGCCGGGATCGATCCCTTGACTTTGCTCCCAAGACACGCTACAGATCATCGGGCGGCCGGCACGGGCGCACGCCCGGTCGCGGCCATCGCCGGCCCAGAACATCACGGCAACCTGCAGGAGGATCGCCCATGTCCCCTCGCCCGGGCGGCACCCGGCGTCGAGCGCAGACCGAATCGCGTCCCGCCCCGGTGCACCTCCCCCGGAAACACGCCCGCTTCATCGTGAATCTCCCCGTGCAATGCACCCGGCTCTCGACCCGGACGATGCGTTCCTGGCAAGGAAGGACTGTGGACATCAGCGGTGGCGGATTCTCCGTGGAGATGCCCACGCGCCTGCCGCCCGGTACGCGCGTTGCGATCCGGCTTCGCACGGGGATCGGCCCGATGCGCCTGGAAGCGGACGTGGTGTGGACCCGCCGCGTCGCCGGCCGTCCGGACGTGGTCCGGCACGGGCTGTGCCTGGCGGACCGGTCCGAACTTCTCGATCTGCCGGTGGGCGTCCTGCTCGGTCAGTGGCTGAAGCGCCGCGCCCAGCGGGAGGCCGCCTCCCCTCCCCGGAAGAAAGCGGCCGGGCGGTTGGGTGGGCGGGGGAACGCATGATCCTCTCCTTCGTCGCCACCGCTCCCCGCGTACTCGTCTTCGCGGGAATGCTGGCCCTGTCCCTCACGGCCTCCGGCGCGACCGCTGCGTGGGCGGCCGAGATTCGCACCAATGTCGCGATCTATCTCTCCCTGCGGGAAATTCTCTTCTTCAGCGCCGAGACGGGTGTCTGGACCGCGGTCCGCCTCGATCCCGGGGAGCGCGTGCTGAGCCAAGGCGTGGACGGCAACGTCGCGGCCGTGGTGACCTCGCTCCGGGTGATCGGCTTCAGCGGCCCTCTGAGCGCCGCGGACCACGTCCGGATATTGGGCGAGGAGGTGGTGGAGGCGCTGCGGGTGGAGGGGAACGTCGCCACGCTCTTGACGAAGCGTCTCGCCCTGGGCTTCAGCGCCCTCACGGCGAGATGGGCAAGCATCGACCGCGCGTTTCCTGCGCGCTGAACCCTACCGCTTGGCGGTTGCCCCACGCCCCACCGGATTGCTGAGCCGGCCGACACCCTCGATCTCGATCTCGACCAGATCACCGTCGGCGAGCGCCGCCGAGTCCGGAACGGGAATCCCGGTCCCGGTGAGCAGCACGGTGCCCGCCGGAACCGGATTGTCCCGACAGAGCCAGGCCATCGTCTCGGTCACCGGTTGCCGCAACCGCGCGGTGTTGGTGGCTTCGCTGAAGAGTATCTGCCCGTCCCGAATGATGCTGCAGCGGATCTGAAGGCCGCGTGGGTCCCCGATCTCGTCCGGCGTAACCAGGCAGGGGCCCAATGCGCAGTTCCCCGCATAGATCCTCGCCTGGCTCTGGAATTCCAGACCGCAGCGCTCAAGGTCCCGGGCGGTGACATCGTTGCCGCCGGTGAAGGCCGCCACCGCGCCGTCGGTCCCCAGGATGGCCGCAAGGCCGGCTCCGGGGACGGTAAGCATGGAGTCGCTCCGGATGGCGATCGGCACACCCGGCCCCACCGTCCGGGCCGCGGTAGCCTTGAAAAAGAGGGCCGGTCGGTCGGCAGAGCCGGGTGTGAGCGCCGGCATGGCGCCCGAAGCGCCGGAGGTCGGCGCGGGAGGTGTCCCGGCCGCCGGCCCATAGGCCTCCGTTACCCCCCAGACCTCCGGCGGTTCGATCGGGATCAGCAGATGGGGTGCGCGGCGCGACGGCGGGCGCAGGAGCTCCCGCCAGTCCAATCCCTTCCGGTGAAGCGTCCGAGCCAACCACGTGACCCGGGTGACCAGCCCCTGGGCCGTTTTGCCCTGCGTAACGAGATCCAACGTGGACCGGACACCCTCCTCGGCCGAGGTGACGTCCAGCACCCGATCGCCCTGGACCAGACCGACCCGCTTCCCCTTGCCCGGAAAGAAGAACTGGATGAGTTTCATGGCTATAAACAGTCAACGCGTCGACAGGTCGACTGGTCAACTCGCGAAGTTCCCTCCCGGTGACGCACCTCCCCAATCGACTACTTGGCCAATTGACAATTCGACTCGACTACTCCATCGCCGTCTTCATGATGTCGAAGAGCTGCGTGTTGTGCACGAGTCCGGTGAGCCGTGCAGACCCAGGCCCCATCCCAAACGCCCACAGCGGCGAGGCCGTGTGGGTCTGGCTGCCCCAGCCGACGCGCAGGTACGGCCGCAGAACGAACGCCAGGCTGTGGAGGTACGGATAGCTGTAATTGGCGGGATCGAGCTTCCGGATGGTGTCGTTCGCCACCATCTTGGCCTCGTCCTCGGTGATCTCGATGCCCAGATACTCCTTGACCACCTGCTTGAATCTTCTGGGGAGTCGGATTCTTTCCCAGGTCCTCGGCGATCACCTCGAAGGACGCCTTCGCCTTCTGGATCGCCGCCAGGTCGATTCCGACGTACTCCTTGCTATCCTTGCTGTGACCGATGAGCGCCATCCCCGCCGTCTCGTGGTCGGCCGTGACGATCACCAGCGTATCCGGGTTCTTTCGGGCGAACTCCCGGGCAACGCCCACCGCCTCGTCGAATGCCAGCGTGTCAAGAATCGTACCCGCCGCGTCGTTCCGATGCGCGGCGTGGTCAATGCGACCCCCTTCGATCATCGCGAAAAACCCCTTGGGGTTTCGGGACAGCACATCGAGCGTCTTTGCGGTCATCTCGGCCAGGCTTGGCTCCATGGTCGCCTTGCGATCGATCTCGTAGACCATGTTCCCCATGTTGAAGAGACCCAGGATCTTGCCGCCCTGCGCCGCTTTCAGCTCCTCGGCGTCCCCGACGACGGCGTATCCGGCTGCACGGGCTTCATCCAGCAGGTTTCGCCCGTCCTTCCGCTTGCCCGCCGAGACCTCGGGCAGGAAGAATTGTTTCCGTCCGCCCATCAGCACGTCCACGCCGAGCTTCAGCTCCTGCTCCGCCACCGAGGCCTCGTCGCTGCGATGCGGAACATGCGCCGCAAAGGCCGCCGGCGTGGCGTCGGTGATCCCCGAGGTGGTGACCAAGCCAGTGCCCAGCCCCTTGACCTTCACCATCTCCATGACCGTCGTCACCGGGGTCTTGCCGTCCGCCGCCATGCTGATGGCGCGGGCCGTCATCTTCCGTCCCGTGGCGATCTGCCCCGCGGCAGCCGCCGACTCGGTCACGATGGCATCCGCCGTATCGTTGACCAGATACGCCGTGCGTCCGGCATTCATCACCTGGACCATCTGCAGGTCTTTCTTGAGCACGCGATTGCTGTAGAGCCAGGCCGCCCCGAAGTGGCTCGGCCCCATGCCGTCGCCGATCAGCAGGATCACATTCTTGGCCTTGCCGGACGAGGCGTCCGTCGCGCCCATGGTGGCGCAGCCCGACCAGATCGGCGCAAGCAGCAGACTGACCAGCAGCAGCAACGGCAAGAGTGAAGATCGATCTCGACGCGTCATCGGACCCTCCTCTAGTTTCTCGGATTCACGCTCGGACCCCCATCAAGACCACAGATCACAGGGGGATCTCATACCACGGGCCGCGACTCAAAGTCATCCCGACTCCGTTCGTTGTTCGGAGTTCCAACCGTTTATCCCGACCCCACAGGACTGAAACGGAACGTCCGGACAGCGCGGGCACATGGCGGAAGAGAAGCGTGGGTTTGCCGGTTAGGAGAGGAGGCGGGCCGCCACCAGCGCGTAGAGCAGCGTGTGCTGGTAGATGCGTTCGATCTCGATAGTCTCGCGCGGCCCGTGGGACACCTCCAGAAGACCCGGACCGTAAGCAAACGCTGGGATCCCCTTGCGCGCATACCAGCGGGTCTCCAGGATGCCGGGACACATGGTGAAGGCCGGCCGGTCCCCGACCACCCCCTCGATGGTATCCGCCAGGATCTTGGCCACCGGATGATCTTCCGGTACCCCACTTGAGAAGCCTTCCTGAAGGATCTCGGTGTCGAGCGCGATCCCTCGCGCCCGGAGTTCGTCCAGCAGAGCGAAGAGCGCGGCTTTTTCGGTTGCCAGATCTTCTTCAGGGTTGAATCGTCGCTCCACGGTGAAGCTGCAGGCCTCGGGCACGACGTTGAAGTTTGCCCCACCCTCGACTCGGCCCCCCAGCATCAGGATCGAGTGCGCGGCGGCCTCCGGGACGATCCGATAATGTGTCCTGCGTTGCTCCACCTCGGCCTTGAGAACCTGCAGCGCCCGAGCCACCTCCAGCATCTGTTCGAACGCATTGATCCCCTGATGCTGCAATCCCACGTGGGCGGCCTTCCCCTTGACCGTGATCCGCAGCGTGACGGCGCCACGGTTGGCATTCCAGATCACGCCGCTGGTGGGCTCCGGCGTGAGCATGGCCACGCCGTTCACTCCCAACAGGCCGACCTCGTCCAGATAGCGCGAGCCGCCCTGCCCGCCGGTCTCCTCGTCGGCCACGATGCAGAGGCCGATGCGACCCTCCAGGGGAATCCGGCACTCCTTGAGCAGCGCGGTGGCGTAGATCATGCTCGCCACCCCGGCCTTCATGTCGGCCGATCCACGTCCGATCAGTCGTCCCTTCTCGACTCGCGGAGTGAATTGCTCGCGGCTCTGCGCCGGCACCACGTCGTAGTGCCCATGAAAGTAGAGCGTGCGCTGACCGTCCCCGTGGAAGCTGAGGAGGTTGTATCGAGGAAGCGCGGAAAAACCTGGAGCTTCCACGACCTGATATGCAAGTCCCAGGTGATCCAGCTCCGCGCGAATGCGCTGCGCACACTCCCGGTAGTAATTCCCCGGGGGATTCTCGCTGGCAATCCCGATGAGATCCTGAGTGAAGGCCAGGATCTCACCCTTGTGTGCATCGAGCGCTTGCGTTAGAGCGAGGCGATGTGTCATCAGCGCGGCTCCACGTCGTGGACGAACAATCGAAACTCGGCTCCAAGGAAATCAGCGAGTTATTCTTTGACAACGGCTTAGTCAGGCAGCGCGCCCAGGATGGCCGCGCTCGCCGACGTCCCGATTCGGTTGGCGCCGGCCTCCAGCATGACCAGCACATCCTGGAGCGTCCGGATCCCCCCGGCGGCCTTGACGCCGAACTCCTGCCCGACCGTCGCACGCATCAACCGAACATCCGCCGCCGTGGCGCCGCCGCCGGGATGGAAACCGGTGGAGGTCTTCACGAACGCGGCGCCCGCATCCTGGACGAGGCGGCAGGCGACGGTCTTCTCGTCGTCGGTCAGCAGACAGGTCTCCAGGATGACCTTCACCGGGATCCCCGGAACGGCGCGGACGACCTGGGCGATCTCGCTCGCCACCGCCTGGCTGCGCCCGGACTTGAGCTTCCCGACGTTCAGCACCATGTCCACCTCGGCGGCGCCGTCCTGGACGGCCAGCGTCGCTTCCTGGGCCTTGACCACGGATCGGGCGCAACCGTGCGGGAACCCCACCACCGACACCACGCGCGCCTGCGATTCCTGCAGGGCCGCGGTCGCAGCCGACACCAGCGTCGGCTGCACACAGTAGAACCCGATCCCCCACTGGCGCACGAGATCGGCCCCGGCCAGGACCTCCCGTTCCGTGGCGTCAGGTCTCAGGACGGAGTGGTCCAGAAGTCCTGCCAGTTCTTGCCGTGTCATTGCGTGCGTCCTTTCGGGGTCATCAGTTTCGCCAGCGTCTCGCCGAGATAGGCGTGGAGCGCCGCTTCGGAGGTGAATTCCGGGGTCGTGTCGGGCAGCCCCATGAAATACACGGTGAGCGTCGGGTCCGCGGCCTCGGCGCTGCTGAAGAAGTGGATCTCCCGCCGGGGCAGGTCGGCGAACGACGCTCGCGGCGTGTGCACGTCCAGCGAGGCGCCCAGGGGTCTTCGTGCGAAGAGCACGCGGCGCGCCTGGGTGAACGGATCCACTCCGTCGATGCTCACCGCGGCGTGTGCGCCACCCGCTGGCGCGATCCGGAGTACCGCTTGCGTGTCGTCTTCGCGCGCGCCGCGCAGGACACCCCAGACCATCGCCACCCCCTGACCCATGAAGCTGGAGTTCTCCCCATGGATCTCCTGCCCCTCGGCGCGCGCGGGGGTCGGCAGAACGAGCAACAGCGCCCCCACGGTTCCCACGAGAATCAACCCCTGCCGCAGCCGGCTCATTCCGCTCCTCCCGGCAGGAGCGGGATCCCGTCCGTCGGGAGCGTCAGCGTCACCGCCTCCCCCGGCGCGAAGACCGCGCCCGGGTTATAGCTGGTGACCTGGACAAGATCCTCGCCCACGCGCACATGGTACTCGACCTTCTCCCCCAGGAACATCCGCGAGGCAACGATCCCGTGGAGCCCGGCCGTCGCGCCCCCCGCCGCAAGGCCGATCACCTCGGGCCGCACCACCAGCCGGACCGACCGCCCCGCCTGCGCCTCGGGACACGGCCCCGACAACCGGAGCCGCACCCCGCCAACCTCCACCGTCATCCCGCCCACCTCTCGGCCGAGCACCCTGGCGGCCAGCAGGTTCGTCCGCCCGATGAACTGCGCCACGAATTCGGATGCGGGGTGATGATAGAGGTCTTCGGCGGTGCCTTCCTGGGCGATGCTGCCCTGGTTCATCACCACGATCCGGTCCGAGATCGCCATGGCTTCTTCCTGATCGTGGGTGACGTAGACGGCGGTGATGGAGAGCTGCTTCTGGAGCTGCTGGATCTCCCGGCGCATGTGGACGCGGAGCTTGGCGTCCAGGTTGGACAGCGGCTCGTCGAAGAGCAGCACGCGCGGGCGGATCACGATGGCGCGGGCCAGCGCGACGCGCTGCTGCTCGCCTCCCGAAAGCTGGTTGGGAAACTGCCGGTCGTAGCCGCCCAGTCCCACCAGCCGCAGGACCTCGTGCACCGCCTCGCCGATCGCCGCCTCGGCCATCCGCTTGACCCGCAGGCCATAGGCGACGTTCTCGAACACGGTGAGGTGCGGAAAGAGGGCGTAGTTCTGAAAGACGAATCCGATGTTCCGCTGGTTGGCCATCAGGTCGGTCACATCCTGCTCGCCGATGCAGACCCGACCAGCGTCCGGCCGCTCAAACCCGGCGATCATCCGGAGCGTCGTGGTCTTTCCGCACCCGGACGGGCCCAGCAGTGTGAGCAACTCCCCCGGCTGCACCGCCAGGCTGACGTCCCGGACCGCGTACACCAGCCCCTTCACTCGATGGCTGAACTGCTTCGAGACCTGCTGGATCCGGATGCCGACAGCGCCCACCTCACCCTCCCAGGATACTCGTCACCTCGACCCCGCCCGCCGCGCGGAACCGCCGCAGCGCCAGGCCGATCAGGGCGATGACGGCAAACACGAGAACCACCACCAGGACCGAAAAGGCTGCGGCCGGCCCCAGCGATAGCTCGGTGATGTTCTCCAGGATGCGCACGGTGATCAAGGTCCAGTTGATGGAGACCAGGAAGATCGTCGCGCTGATGGCGGTCATGGAGCGGATGAACACCACCCCCAGTCCCGCGAAGAAGGCGGGCAGGATCAGCGGCAGCGTGATCCGGCGGAAGGTCGTCCCACTCGTCGCCCCCAGGCTCTGCGATGCTTCCTCGATGCTGGGATCGATCTGCTGGAGCGTCGCCACCGTGGCCCGGATCCCGGTGGGGCTGTACCGGAACACGTAGCAGGCAACGATGATGAGCGCCGTCCCGGTGAGAACGATCGGCGGATCGTTGAAGGCCATCAGATAGGCGATCCCCACGATCGTCCCGGGCAGCGAGTAATTGATCATGGAGACGACCTCCATGGCCTGTCGCCCCGGAAAGGCCTTCTTGGTCACCAGGTAGCCGACCAGGACGCCGAACAGTCCGCCCAGCGGCATCCCCAGGCCCGCGATGACCAGGGTGTCGCGGATCGCTTTCAAACCCTCGGTGAAGATCACGCGGTAGTGCTGGAGCGTCCAGGCATGGTTCGCGCCCAGTGCCATCACGACCGAGGCGTAGAAGAGCAGGACGTAGAAGTACAGGATGGCGGCCGCCATCAACAGGCAGAGCGTGAGCAGCGCGTACCGGGCCCAGGGCGCCACGCCCTTCACCATGGTCTGCGCCCCCACCTTGCCGGTAATGGTCACGTAGGACTTCCGGCTCACCCAGTACCGCTGGAGCAGGTACACGGTCATGGCAGGCACCAGGAGCACGAAGGACAGCACCGCGCCCCCCTTCAGGTCGAAGAGGCCCGTGATCTGCAAGTACGCCTGGGTGGGCAGCACCGGGAAGGCGTTCCCGGCCAGGATCAGCGGCGTGGCGAAATCCGCCAGCGAGGCGGCGAACAGGAGCAGAAAGGCGTTGGCGAGTCCCGGGACGGTCAAGGGCAGCGTCACGGTGCGGAAGACGCGCCAGCGCGACGACCCCAGGCTGAAGGCCATGTCCTCGACATTCGGGTCTATGCCGTTCAGGATCGGCTTCAGCGTGAGGTAGGCGATGGGAAAGAACGTGAGCGTCTCCGAGAAGAGCGTGCTCCCCAGCCCGTACACCGTGAACCCCTTGATCCCCAGGAGATGATAGGTGATGAGCCCCCGCGGGCCGAAGGAGAAGATCATGGCGATGGCCGTCGTGAAGGGGGGCGAGATCAGGGGCAGCAGGCACGCCGCGTCCAGGACGGCACCCCAGGCCTTCGACAGGTTGGCCCGCACCGCGGTAAAGGCGAAGAAGAACCCCAGAGCCGTGCCGGCAAAGCCGACGAGGGCCGCCAGCAGCAGGCTGTTCCAGAACGATTGGCGATGGTTGGGGTCCTTGAGGATGCCGAGCAGGTTCCCCAGCGTGAACGTCCCACCCTCGGTGAATGTCCGCGCCAACAGCCACCCCAGCGGGAACAGGACGAACAGACCGAGCAGGATCCACAGGATCAGGACGCTCGCCGCAAGCGCGGGATCCCGGAACAGGAGGCGTAGACTGTTGGCGCGATGGGGGGGTATGGGATGCACGTGGGCGTCTCTCGACACCGCGGGGCCGACGGGTCTCTGCCGGCCCCGCGGGCTGATCTCGTTAGGAGCCGTTACGAAATAACCTACACATCTCTTTCTATTTCGTTACGGCTCCTTATGCCGTTTCGGAATGTCTCCGCTCAACCAATTCTTTGACAACGGCTTATTGCGCGGGCAGCACCTCGTTGATCCAGCGCTCCACGATCCGCTTCCGGTTGGCCCCGGCGTAGGCGTCGTCGATCGGGAAGATCTTGGCCCCCTTCAAGACCTCCGCCAGGCTGGCCTCGACTTTCACCTCGGGATGCGCCGGAACGAAGTTGATCTTGTACGTGGCGAAGAGCGACTGCATCGCCGGCGAACTCGCCCAGTCGATCAACTTCTTCCCCGCTTCGGGGTTCTTGGCTCCCTTCAACAGCGCGATCGCCTCGGCGGCCGTTCCGATCCCGTCCTTCGGGAAGCTGACCACCACATCGTATCCCTTGGCCTTGGTGTCCAGCGCGTCCACGATGAAGAAGATCCCGGCGCCGGCTTGGCCCAGGCCCACCGGCAGCGTCCCGCCGCCGCCGCTCTTGGTGTAAAGCTGGACGTTCGGCCGAAGCTTCTTCATGTAGGCAAAGGCTTTCTCCTCGTCCCGGCCGAACACCTCCAGGATGGAGAAGATCCGGGTCACCGCCGTCCCCGACGTGCGGGCGTCCGCCATCTGGATCATGTTCTTGTAGGCCGGGTTCAAGAGATCGTCCCACGACGCCGGCGCCTTCAGGTTGTTTTCCTTCAGAAACTTGGCGTTGCTCATGAAGACCAGTGGATCGTCGGCGATGGCCACCCATTGCCCGTCCGCGTGCTTCATGCGGGCCGGCAGCGCCGCGAACGTGGCCGGCTTGTAGGACTCGAAGATGCCCTCCTTGATCCCGGCCGCGTGCGTCTCCACCGGGCCGCCGAAGAGGACGTCCACCCGCGGGTTGTTCTTCTCGGCGATCACCCGGGCCAGCGCCTCGCCCGAGGAGAACCGCACGAAGTTCACCTTGATCCCGGTCGCCTTCTCGAACTCCTGGAACATGGGCCGCGCCCAGTTCTCGGGCCAGATCGAGTACGCATTCACCGTGTCGGCTGCCGCAGCCACCCCCGCGGACAGCACCAGAGCCCCGATCAACGGCAAGAACAGCATCCAGCGCTTCATGGCATCGCTCCTTTCCGTGTCGAGAGGTTCACGGATTCGGCGGTTCGAGGGTTCGGCCGTTCCCGAACCACCGAATCGCTGACCCGTCGAACCTCGCCACATTTGCTGCGTCAGAGGATCTGTTTGCGGAGATAGGTTACCACAACCTCGCCCAGGAGGACCACCGCCAGGATCAGCAGCAGCACGCCCGCCACCGCCCGCCACTGGAAGACATTGATGGCAGAGTCCAGCACCAGACCAATGCCTCCCGCGCCCACCAGGCCCAGCACGGACGACTCCCGCACGTTGATGTCCCAGCGCAAGAGCACGATGGAGAAGAAGGCCGGCTTCACCTGGGGCCAGTAACCCTTCAGGAAGACGCTCGCCCAGGGGGCGCCCACCGCCACCATGGCTTCCACGGGACCCGGGGCGGCCTCCTCCAGGGCCTCGCCCAGGAGCTTCCCGACGAAGCCGATGGAGCGAAAGGTGATGGCCACGGTCCCCGCCACGGCCCCCGGCCCGAAGACGGCGACGAAGAGCAGCGCCCAGACCAGGGAGTTCACCGACCGCGAAGCCACCAGCAGGAGCTTGGCCCCAAATCGCACCGCGGGGTTCGCCACGATGTTCCGTGCCGCTAGCACCCCCAGCGGGAAAGCCAGCACCAGCGTCGCCAGGGTGCCCAGGGTCGCGATGTGAAGCGTCTCGACCATGGCCCCGCCCGCAGCGGCAACCAGGAATCCCCAGTCCACCGGCCACATGCGCACGAAGAGGTCGGCGACCTGGTCCGGCGTGTCGCGCAGGAACTCCGGGATGATCTCGATGCTCCGGGCCGAGACGACAACGACCAGGACGGTAGCGAGATAGACCGCGCTGCGCCCCGCCCGCTCCCGGGGCGTGAACCGACGCCACTCGCGCGCGATGCCGGTGCCGACCTGGCTCACTGGAAGAGCGCCCGGACGCGCTCGGAGACGATCTCTCCGGCCATGATCAGGGCCACGATGACGATGACGATGGCGCACACGATGTTGTAGTCGAAGCGCTGGAAGGCGGCGAAGAGGGTCCCGCCGATCCCGCCGGCACCCACGATCCCCAGGATCGTCGAGTTGCGCAAGTTGCTGTCGAGTTGGTAGGTGCTGAACCCCACGAAACGCGCCGAGACCTGGGGCAAGACGCCGAAGATCAGGACGTTGGGGAAGGCGGCCCCCGTAGCCCGGACGGCCTCGACCTGCTTCAGCGAGATCTCCTCGACCGCCTCAGTGAAGAGCTTACCGATGAACCCGACGGATGCCACGGCCAGGGTGAGGACGCCCGCCAGCGGCCCGAAGCCGATCGCCTTGACAAAGACAATCCCGACGATGACCGGGTGGAACGAGCGACAGATGCTGATGACTCCCCGCACCGGCCAGGTGATCCAAGCCGGCATCAGGTTCCGGGCCGCTAGCAGGCCCATAGGGAGGGAGGCGGCGATGCCCAGGACCGACGCCAGAATGGCGATCTCCACACTCTCCAACATGTCGTGCTGGATGTCACTCCACCGGGTCGGGAAATCGGGCGGAAACAGACGCTCCAGGAAGACCCGGCCGTGCTCCAGCCCCGCCCAGAAGCGCGCCGGCGTGAAGCCCAGCACTGCGGCGGCGTAAAGCGCGTAGCCGACGACCAGGGCCGCCGCCAGCCGGCTCCCGTATCGCTCCCCCAGCCAGCGCAGCCGGTCGCCCCACCCCGCCGGGACGGGGACCTCGCCCAGGGCTCGCCGGGTCAGCGCATCCATGCTTCCCCCCGTAGATCGTGGCCAAGACCTCGGTACTGAGCCGGTCGGGTGGGCCGTCGAAGACGATCCGGCCGTCGGTCATGCCGATCATCCGGTCGGCGAAGCGCCGGGCCAGGGCTACGTCGTGCATGTTGACGATCACGGGGATGTGCCGCTCCCGCGCCAGTTCCGCCATGGTCTCCATGATCTCGACCGACGTCTTAGGATCCAGGGACGAGGTCGGCTCGTCGGCCAGGAGCAGCTCCGGCTCCTGCATCAGAGCCCGGCCGATTCCCACCCGCTGGCGCTGGCCGCCCGAGAGGGCGTCCGCCCGCTTGGCCGCGAACTCCTCCAGACCCAGCCGCTCCAGCAGGTCGAAGGCGTGCCGGAGGTCCGCCTCGGGGAACTTCCGCAGCCAGGCCCGCCAGGGCGGCAGGTAGCCCAGGCGTCCGCTCAGCAGGTTCTCGATCACACTCAGGCGCTCGACCAGGTTGAATTCCTGGAACACCATGCCGATGCGCCGGCGGGCCTCGCGCAGCGCCCGGCCGTGGAGGCGGGTCAGGTCGGTCCCCTTGAACAGGATCCGGCCCGAGCTGGGCTCCACCAGCCGGTTGATACAACGGAGCAGGGTACTCTTGCCCGCCCCGGAGGGCCCGATGACGGCTGTGATCCCCTCCGAGTCCAGCGTCGCCGTGACGCCGCGCAACACGGGCTGGTGCCGCGTGTAGGCCTTGGTCAGATCCCGAATGTCGAGCGCGCCTGGCGTCACATCGGCTCCAGGGGTTATTTGAGCTGCTTCAGGGTCTCGACGGTGAATGTCTCGCCCACCGACTCGGCCACCTTCCGGATCACCTCCCACTCCTTCTTGTAAGTGATGGGGAAGAATCGCGTCGTGCCTTCCAACGCCTTGGACATCTCCGGGGGGAACGGGTACTTGAGGAACCCCTCTTGAACCTTGGCCACCAGCTCCGGATGCAGGTCGTGGGCGTAGGCGTAGGATGAGGTGGGGAAGGGCTGGCTGCGGTAGATGACCCGGAAGTCCGCCGCCTTCACCGTCCCGCGGTTCACCATCCGGTCGAAGACGTCCGAGGCGACCGTGGCCGCGTCGTAATCTCCGCTATTGACCCCCAAAATGGACTGGTCGTGCTTCCCGGAGAAGAGCGGCTTGTAGTCCTTATCGGGGACCAGTCCCTCGGCGGGCAGCAGGGCGCGCGGGGCCAGGTTGCCGGAGTTGGAGCTGGGCGCGGTGTGGGCCACCTTCTTGCCCTTCAGGTCCGCCACCTTCTGGAAGGGGCTGCTGCTCTTGACGATGACGATGAGGTTGTACGCCTCGAACTTATCCTGGTAGCCCCGGCAGGCGAAGGGAACGGCGCCGGCGAGGTTTACGGCGTACATAGTCGGCCCCGTGGAGAAGCCGGCCATGTGCAGCCGCCCGGAACGCATGGCCTCCACCTGAGCGGCGTTGGAATGGACGGAGTAGTAGACAACCTTCTTCCCCGTCACCTTGCCCAGGTGCTCGAGGAACGGCTCGAAGAGCTTGCGATAGACCGCAGGATCCTCCACCGGGGTGTAGGTGAAGACGAGAGTCCCCGGATCCTTCCACTGGGACTTGTCCTTGGGCGGATCGGCGACAAGGTCCTTGTTCTCGTCGCAGTACATGGTATCCAGCGTTCCGCGATTGGAGCACGCATCGGCCGCGACGGCCCCGTTGCCCGACAGCGCCGCAAGGATCGCAAAGCCGACCAGCATGCAAGGCAACATTGTCTTGCGCATGGTACCTCCCTCCGTGGTCCAAGGAAAAAATCGGGCTCCCTGCCCGTCAGATGGATGTTACAAAGATAATACAGTCGAAATAGGGGCAGGAAGCAATCGCATTGCGCGTTTTGTTCCCTGCCCCCGACGTCTCGCACGCCGGCAGCCCTTATTTCTGGAACGGCGCCAGGATCTTCTCGATCTCGGCCTGGGCCTTCTTCATCCCCGCCTCGGGCGTGTATTTCTCGTCCAGGATCTCCTGGAAGGTGGTCGTGAACACATTCCGCATCTTCCAGTTGTCGTGCGTGCTCATCTCCGGCGAGGCGTAGGGAAGCTGGTCGCGCGCCACCAGCACCTGAGGCAACTTTTCCGCGTACTCCTTCATGACCGGAAGATCAAAGGCGGACTTTCGCGTGGCGATGTAACCCGAGCCGATGTTCCAGCGCGCCTGGATCTCCGGCGAGCAGGCAAACTTGGCAAATTGCCACGCCGCTTCTTGCTTCTCCTTGGACGCCTTCTTGAAGATGTAGAAGCCGGCGCCGCCAATGGCCACCGCCTGCTGCTTGTGCTTGGGCAGAAACGCGACTCCCCATTCGAACTTGGCCGAATCGCGCACGAAGCGCAGGTTTCCGGTGGAGTGAATCAGCATCGCGGTATTGCCGGCCGCGAAGTCCTGAACCGACTGAGGGAAGGTGCGGTGGCGCGGCATCACCTTGTGCTTGTTGGCCATGTCCGCCCAGAATTGTACCGCCTCGATGGCCGGCTTCTCGCCGAGGTAGACCTTCTTGAAATCCGGACTCGAGGTCCGGCCCCCGTTCTGCATGATGAACGACATGACCAGCCAGATGTCATCCGGGATGGTTAGGCCCCAGGTCGTCGCCTGGCCCTGCGGATTCCGCACGGTTGCCTTCTGGGCGGTCGCCAGCAACTCCTCCCAGTTCGTAGGCGGCTTGTTCGGATCCAGGCCCGCCTTCTTGAAGAGGTCCTTGTTGTAGTAGAGAATCGGCGTGCTTCGCTGGAAGGGGATGGCCCAGATTTTTCCGTCCGCTTTCAGGTCACTGACGAAGCCGGGGAAAAAGTCCGCCAGAAACTTGTCGCCCCCCGCTTTCTGCACGAACTCATCCAGCGGCACGACCGCGTCCATGTCGCGCAGGGTGATGAGGTCCACCGCGAGGTGGACGGCGACGTCCGGCGGGCTGCCCGCCTGCAGGGCCGCCACCGTCTTCTGCATGTTCTCGGCGTAGTTTCCACCCCAGACCGGCTCCACCTTGATGTCGGGTTGCGCCTTGTGGAACTCGGCCACCACCGCCTCCACCTCCTTGACCAGCGGACCGGTGAGATGCACGGGATAGTAGAACTTGATGGTCGTCCCCGCCCACGCCGGCGCGGCCAAGAGCAGCACTGCAACGATCGCCCATGCCATCCGTTTCATGACACACCCTCCTGTGAGAGGGGGACGCCCCGGCGCCCCCGCGTCCTATCCGCCGAGCCCCGACTGCATGAAGCTGTTGATGAACCGTCGCTGGAACACCAGGAACACGACCAGCGGCACGGCGATCACCATCAGGGTCATGGCCATCAGCATGGTCCAGTCGGCCGACCCCTCCGCCGTTTGTGCGAAAATGCCGAGTCCGAGCGTCAGCGTGCGCGATTTGGTCGTCTCGGTGACTACCAGCGGCCAGAAGAACTCGTTCCAGTGATAGGTGATGCTCACCAGGCCGAATGCGAGGTAGCCCGGCAACGCCAGCGGAATAGCGACGTATAACAGGAAACGGATACCGCCGCAGCCGTCCAGGGCCGCCGCCTCTTCCAATTCTTTCGGAATCCCTTTGAATGTCTGGCGCAACAGGAACGTTCCGTAGGCCGACGCGAGATACGGAGCCATGATTGCGAGTTTGGTGTCCAAGAGACCCAACCGCGTCACGGTGATGTAATTCTGGACCACGGTGCTCTGGGGCGCGATCATGAGCTGCACCAGGAGCAGGATGAACAGCAGGTCGCGTCCCGGAAACGTCATCCGCGCGAAGGCGTAGGCGGCCAGGGTCACGGTCACCAACTGAATAGCCAAGAGACCGAACGACACCGCGATCGTGTTCCAGTAGTACTGCCAGAAGGGCATCGCGTCGAGGACGCCGAGGAAATTCGTGAACGTCGGATGCGCCGGAAGCCATTGCGGGATCTGCGAAAAGACCTCGTTCCGCTCCTTGAAGGCCGTGAGGACGATCCAGACCAGCGGCACGATCATGACCAGCGCCGCCAGGGCCAAGGCGACGTGGACCGCTGGGCTCCAGGCAGTTCGGCTACGCATAATGCACCTTCCGGTGGAGCGTGCGAAATGCGAGAACCGTCAGCCCCAGCAGGATCAGGAACAGGATCGCCGAGATGGCCGAGGCGTACCCGAAGTCGAAGAACCGGAACGCGTTCTGATAGATGTAGAAAATGAAAAGATTCGTGGAGTTGCCGGGTCCGCCTCCCGTCATCAGGTACACCTGATCGATAGCCTGAAACGAATCGATCACGACCATGACCGCCACGAAAAATGTCGTGGGGGAAACCAGCGGAAATGTGACCTTCCAGAAACGTTGCCAGGGTCCCGCCCCTTCGATGCGGGCCGCCTCGTAGAGGTGTTCGGGGATCACCTGGAGCCCCGCCAAGTAGATCACCATGTAATAGCCGACCCGCTTCCAGACCCCAACCAGGACCAGCGCCCAGATGGCGAGTTTGTTGTCGCCAAGCCAATGGATGTCCGGCAGCCCGAACCATCGCCCGTAGTAGTTCAGGAGGCCATAGTTCGGCGTGAGAATCCACAGCCAGATCATGGCCGCCGCCGCCATGGGGATCATCGTCGGATAGAACAGAAACACCCGATAAATGGCCAGGCGCCGGATCTTCTGGTTGATGAGCAGCGCCAGCACGAGCGCCAGACCCAGCGTGAGGGGCACCGTCCCGGCGGCGAAGAGGAGATTATTCCGCAACACTTCCCAGAACACCGGGGCGTTCCAGGCCTGCGCATAGTTGGCCAGTCCGACGAACTCCATCTTGGGAGTGGCCATGTTCCACTTGAAAAGGCTGACGTAGAACGTGCGCAAGATCGGCCAGTGGGTGAAGATGAAGAGGAAAACAAACGTCGGCAAGAGATAGAGATACGGGCGCAGGACGGGCAGCAGCGGCCGACGTCGGCGCCCATCGTGTCGAGGACTCGAACCCCTCGCTCTTGCTGCTGATCGCGTCATCATGACCTCATACCCCTCGGAAACGGCGCGATACGGTTCAGCCGCGCCGCACCGGCGGGCGATGCCGGGGGGGGATCCCTCCGGGCATCCGGAGGATCCGCACGATCTGGTCGTGGACTCGCCTGTTGGTGGCCACCGTCTCCCCGCCGTAGATGTCGAAGCAGCCGCCGCGGAAGTCGGACATCCGCCCACCGGCCTCTTCCACGATCAGGCCCCCGGCGGCAATGTCCCACGGCGACTGATCGATCTCCCAGTAGCCGTCGAACCGCCCGCACGCCACGTAGCAAAGATCCAGCGCCCCCGCCCCGCGGTCCCGCACCCCGAGGCTCCGCGCGCAGAACCGCCCGAAGGTCAGCGCCACCGACTGCACGTACCGCCCCACCCGGTGCGGACACCCGGTGGCCACGAACGCAGACCGGAGGTCCGTCACGCCTGACACCCGAATCGGCTTGCCGTTGCACCAGGCGCCATGCTTTCGCACCCCCACGAACAACTCCTCATGGATGGGATCGTACACCACGCCCAGCTCCACCCGGCCCCGGCGCTCTGCGGCGATGGACACGCAGAAATTCGGGATGCCGCGGGCGAAGTTCTTGGTCCCGTCCAGCGGGTCCAAGATCCAGCGCCACTCCGCGCCCGCCGTGGTGTCCAGCCCCTCCTCGGCCAGGATGCCGTGATCGGGGAACGCGCGGCACAGGCGGCGAACCACGACGCCCTGCACCTCGACATCCGTCGCGGTGACGATGTCCGCCACTCCCTTCATCTTCACCGACACGCCCGTGCGGAAGCGCCGCACGAGGATCCGACCGGCCTCCCGCGCCGCGGCGATCGCCTCCTTCACCGGCGACTGCAAGTGGCGGGGCAACCGGCTGATCCGAAATGGCTCTGTGGTCATGACCCCTCCTTCGCAGGGAACAGCATCACATCCTCCGGCCGCACGGAGAACCGGATCCGCGCGCCTTCCGGCGTGAGGTGCGCCGCGTTCGGCTTGTGCACGTCGAGGTGAATCAGGGCGCCGCCGTCGAGGCGCAGCCGGTAGCGCAGGACGGCCCCCAGAAACTCCCGGCTCACCACCACGGCATCGCCGATCGTGGCGCCGGCCGCCTCCCGGCCGTCGGCGAGGAGGCTGAGCGCCTCCGGTCGGAATACCGCCAGCACCGACCCCGTCACGCCATCCGCCCGGCGCGCGCGCAGCGTCCAGTCACCGATCAGGACGCTCGCCCACTCACCGTCCCCGCGGCCCAGCGTGCCCGCCAGGGTGTTGCTGGTTCCGATGAACTGGGCCACAAAAGCGCTCTGCGGCGCCTGGTAGACGTCCCAGGGAAACCCCACCTGCTCCACGCGCCCGGCGTTCATCACCGCCAGCCGCTCGGAGATGGCGAGCGCCTCTTCCTGGTCGTGGGTCACGTAGACAGTCGTGATGCCCAGTTCTCGCTGCAGCCGCCGGATCTCCGTCCGCATTTCCACGCGGAGCTTCGCGTCCAGATTGGAGAGCGGCTCGTCCATCAGCAGGAGCCGCGGCCGAATCGCCATGGCGCGGGCCAGCGCGACCCGTTGCTGCTGCCCGCCCGACAACTGATCCGGCCGCCGATCTGCCAGCGCATCCATCTGCACGAGCGTGAGCGTCTCCAGCGCCCGCCGCCGGATCTCGGCCGGATCGACCCGCCGAGCGCGCAGCCCATAGGCCACGTTCTCGAAGACGGTGAGGTGGGGGAAGATGGCGTAGTTCTGGAACACCATGCCGATGTCACGCTTGTGCGCCGGCAGGCGGTCCAGCCGGTCCCCGTCACAGAGGATCCGGCCATCGTCCGGCCGGAGGAATCCCGCCACGCACCGGAGCAAGGTGGTCTTCCCGCACCCACTGGGCCCGAGCAACGTGAAGAACTCCCCGCCCTGGATCGTGAGGGACACCCCGGCCAGCGCCGCCACGTCCGCGTACCGCTTGTGAACTCGCTCAAACTGCAGGATCGCTCCCATGGCCCCTCGGCGGCGCGCAGGCCGCAGTAGTTGAACCGGCGTTACACCGCGGTCACGGCGCGCTCGCCCATCACCCAGTTCACCACCAGGACGGGGATGAAGACCGCCACCAGCAGGAGGGTGGACGCCGCGGCGGCGCTGCCGAAGTTGCTGCTGCTGACCTGCCGATAGATGACCACGGTGATCGTGGACCAGGCGCCGAAATAGAGAAAGATGGTGGCGCTGATCTCCGTGATGGTCTGCACCCAGGTCAGGATCCCGCCCGAGACGATCCCGGGCATCATCAGGCGGGCCGTGACCTTGACGAAGCTCTTGAGCGGCGAGACACCCAGGCTGATCGAGGCCTCCTCCACCGCCGGGTCGATCTGGTGGAGGATGGCGGACCCCGCCCGCACCGAGTACGGAAGCCGGCGGATGAAATAGGCGACGAGCAGGATCAGGAACGTGCCGGTGAGGACGATGGGCGGCTTGTTGAAGGCCACGATGAACGCCACGCCGATCACGGTCCCCGGGATCGCATAGGGCACCATCACGCAGGAGTCCAGCACCGCCGTGGTGGCAGAGCGCCGGCGGACCACCAGATAGGCGATCAGGGTCCCCAGGAGGACGTCCAGCAGCGTGGAGACTGTGGACAGCATGAAGCTGTTGGCAATGGCGCGCGGGACGCTGAAGAGGACCTCCCGATAGTTCCCCAGGCTGAAGTTCGGATAGAGCACCGGTCCCCGGCTCTCGAAGAACGAGGTCACGATCACCACGACCGCCGGGATCAGCGACAGACCGACCACGAGGTAGACATAACTCGAACAGAGCCACTGCATGACGGGTCTGAGGCGAACGGGCGGGATCGGCCGTAGCTGGCTCATGGCGTAGCGCCGCCGCCCCACCGCCCAGTACTGGATCAGCAGGATGCCGGTGGTGCAGAGCACCAGTAGGGTGGCGGCCGTGCTGGCCATGGCGGGGTTTCCGCCCATCTCGTTCACGAACAGGCTGTACACGATGGTGGGGAGGACCTGATATCCCTCGCCGATGACCATGGGCGCGCCGAACTCGGCGAAGGCCGTCAGAAAGACTAGGAGCGCCCCGCCCAGGATCGAGGGCAGCGTGACCGGAACGGTGACCGTCCAGAACACCCGCCAGGGGCTAGACCCCAGTCCCTGCGCCGCCTCCTCCAGCGACTGGTCCAGGGCGCGCAGCGCGCCGGTCACCATCAGGAGCACGAACGGGTACAGGTTCAGGCTGAGCGCTAGGACAATCCCGTGCATGCCGTAGACGGTGGGAATGTTGATGCCAATCGTCTGGAAGAGGCTCGTGACATACCCGGCCCGCCCGAAGAGTAGGATCCAAGAGTATGCCCCGATGAACGGCGGCGAGACCAAGGGCAGGATAGCCAGCGTGGTGAGGAACGGCTTCCCCGGGATGTGCACCCGCGCCAGGACGAAGGCCACGGGCACGGCCACCACCAGGGCGGCGAGGGTGACCAGGCTGCTCACCAGGAAGCTGTGGCCGATGGTTCGCGAGTAATACGGATACGCCAGAAACTCCCGGTAGTGGGCCAGCGTCAGGCCACCGGTGTCATCCAGAAGGCTGGCCCATAGCAGGCGCCCCAGGGGCAGGATCAAGAGCAGCGCCAGGATCGCGAAGGCGATCCCGGTTACACCAGTCCACACGTCACCGCGACTGCGTGATTCGATCACGGGAAATCCTGTCTTTCATCTGTTATACAGAGGAGCGGGGGTGCAGTCTGCGGCGCTTCGGATTTCGAAATTCGAATTTCGAAATGGCAGAGACTGCCCCGCTGCCGCTATTTCACCCGCACGATGATGTCCTGCCACTTCTTGATGTTGGCCTGATAGTTCTTCCCGGCCCACTCCATGTCGTAGGCCACGGCCTTGATCTCGCCAAGCGGCGCAAATCCCTTGGGCGGATTCACGTCGGTCCGAGCCGAGCGCAGGGAGAACTTCTCCGCCAGAAGGTCCATAACCTCTTTCGACACGGCGTAGTCCAGGAATAGCTTGGCCGCCTTGGGATGTTTGGCCCCCTTGATCAGGGCGTTCCCGTCCGGCGGAACGGAGGTCCCGTCCTGCGGATAGATCACGCCCACCGGGGCGCCGCCGGCCACCTGTCGCATGGCGGCGTCCTCATAGGTTAGGCCCGCATGATACTCCCCATCGGCCACCCCTTTAGGTACCCGGCTGGAGCTGGGGAGGATTTTCGCGTTCTTCATAATGTCCTCGACGACCTTCCAGCCGGCGGCGTTATCCCCGAACACCGTGAGAAGTGTCGCCAGGATGGTATAGGACGAGCCCGACTTGTCCGCCGCCGCATAGGCAATCTTGTCTTTCCACTTTGGATCCGCCAAGGCTTTCCAGCTCTTGGGGGCGTCGGCGTCGCTCACCAGCTTCTTGTTATACACGATGACCATCGGGGTCACGTTGTTGGGCTGCACGCGGCCGCCTGCCATCCCCTTCTTGTAGATGGCGTTAATCTTGGCGTCCTCCGTCACCGTGTACGGCTCCAGCAGGTCGGCGTTGGCCGCCAGCGGCTCGGCCGCCAGGGCCCAGAAGACGTCGCCGAGCGGGTTGGCCTTCTCGGCCTCCGCCCGCTTCAACACCTCGCCGGTGCCGCCTTCCACGAATTGCACCTTCACTCCGGTCTTCTTCTCGAACATCGGGCCGACCGCCTGGACGATCGTGCTCTGGGCGGCCGTGTACACCACCACCGTCCCCTCGTGGTCCGCGGCCGCCGCCGGCTGCCCCGTCCACGCCGCCAGAACCGCCGTGATCCCGATCCCGATCCCTCGCCATGCGTGTCTCATGATGCCTCCTTCCGTGTGGGGTCACGCGGTCGCCATGACGCGAGCCGCCCGACCCTGGGCCCATACCACGCTGCACTCGTTAGTCTCGCACACTCCCGTCCGACCCGATCCTCGACACTGCCGTGAGACCGGTGTAAGCCACGGCCAGCGTCTCGCACTCCAGGCATTCGCCGGGCTGGAGCGTACGGTGTCGGCCGGCCGCCACCGCTTTGTCCAGCTGGTGCGGCCAGCCGGTCCAGGGCTCCAGCGCGAGGTGGTAGTGACCCCGCCATCCCCCGAATACCATCCAGCACCAGAGCACGGGAAAGACCTCGCAGGGAAACGCCAGGCCGATCCCCACTTTCGCACCCGGATCGGTCAAGGCAACCCAGCCGTCGGTCAGGTCGGTGGCATAGTGCCCCTCGCACCATCCCTGGCTGGGCGGCGGTACCTGCCGGAGCTCGGGCCGCGGCCACGCATACGTGGTGCCGACCGGGCCGAACGGGGCCGTTGCCGTGTGGCCGACGATTCCGACCCGGGCCGGCGCGTCGATCCGGTAGCCAGGCTCCAGCCGAAAACAGGGATGAATGCCCCACCCGAAGTCCATCGGCTGCGTCCCGAGATTCGTCAGGCGGTGCCGGAACCGCACCACGGGCTCGTCCGCCGCAAGCCGAATCCACTTCTCCATCCGGGCCGGCGCGATCACCGTCGTCCGGCTGAGGTACAGACAGCCCTGCGATGGACCGTCCTCCTCCACTCGCCACGACCAGGGTAGGGACCAGAGCTCGCCCAGATAGGGATAGGTCTCGCCCCGGTAGGTGCTGACGTCGCAGGTGGGAAAGACCTCGTCCCAGCCCCCGCACCACCAGTCGTCGAAGTTCTGGCCAAAGACTGGAAGCCGGGGCTCCAGGCGAGGGTTGTGCCAGAGGAAGTTTCGGTCGGCCGGCTTGAGGATCAGGTCGTAGATCTTGGCGCCGAGTTCGGGGAGGAGTGTGAGGCGGAGGCGGGCGTTCTCCAGGACGATGGCCGTCAGATCGTGGTATCGCCAGTGAGGGTCGATCCGGACGGGTGCCATCGCATCGCCTCCCGATTTCGGATGCCTGCCGGTCCCCGGTCGGCCGCGAAAGCGCTTGACAACGGGGGCGGCCGGGGTATACAAGTCTTACCGGTAACGCTAACAATCAACCGCCAAAAAAATGCCGAAGGCCCAGGGGTCGCCGGTCACGCTGAAGGATATCGCGAACCACACCGGGCTGTCAATCATGACGGTCTCCCGGGTGGTCCGGGGCCGGCCCGACGTCAGCGCCGCCAGTCGACGGAAGGTGCTGACCGCGGTCCAGCGGCTCGGTTACATCCCCAACCCCGCCGCCCGGCAGCTCGTCTCCCGCGTCGCCGCCCCGAGCCAAGACCGCATCATCGGCACCATCTTCAGCCGGGAGGTGGTCACCGCCCACAGCTACTTCGCCGGCATCATCCAGGGGATCGCCGAGGAGGCCCGGCGCTGGGACTGCCACCTCCTGTTCGGCTACGGTCTGGGGGATTCGCTCGAGTCGCTCGAGTACCCCAAGATGATCCGCGACATGATGACCCGCTGGATCATCCTGGTCGGCAAGGTATCGCCCCGCTTCGTGCGGCAGCTCCACGCCAACGGCTTCTCCCTGGTCCTGGCGGACATGCGGCCGCCGCTCCGGGATGTGGACGCCGTGGTCTGCGACGACGCCGGCGGCGCCTACGAGGCGACCCGGCACCTGGTCAAGTTGGGTCACGAGCGGGTGGCCCTGATCCGGGGCCCCGCTCGCCATCCCTTCTTCGAGGCGCTGGCCAGCGGCTACCGCCGGGCGTTGTCCGAGGCGGGTGTTGCCCCGCCGGCGGGTTTTATCCTGGAGACCTCGCTGAGTCTCCAGGGGGGCTACGACGCGGCGGAGGCGCTGCTCACGCTGCCGGTCCGCCCCACGGCGATCTTCACCAACGACGACCTGGCGATCGGGGCGCTGCGGGCCATCCACCAACACGGTCTCCGCGTGCCCGACGACATCGCCCTGGTCGGGTTCGACGACATCGAGTACGCCGCCCACACGACGCCCCCGCTCACGACCGTCGCCGTCCCCAAGGAAGAGATGGGACGCCTGGCGGTCCGGCAGGCCATCGCCCAGATGGAGCAAGGCGACCAGCACGTGTTTTCGACGACCGTGGTGGCACACGCCCTGGTGATCCGTTCCTCGTGCGGCACCGGTCTCCCCCCGGCGCCGCCGTCACACCGCAGCGCAAGGAGGAAGCCATGACCGAGACGCTGGCCATCCGCGGGGGAACCCCGGTCGTCCCCAAAGCCCTGCACGTCCGCTGGCCGATGATCACGGCAGAGGACAAGGCCGCGGTCCAGGCCGCGCTGGACTCCGGCATCGTCTCCGGGCCCTACGCCCCCCAGGTGAAGGCGCTGGAGGACGAGTGGGCCCGGTATTGCGGGGTCCGCCACGCGCTCACCACCAACAGCGGCACGGCGGCGCTCCATACGGCCGTCGCGGCCGGGGGGATCGGCACCGGCGACCAGGTCATCACCACGGCCTTCACCTTCCTGGCCACCGCGCTGGCGGTCCTCCAGAACAACGCCGTCCCCGTCTTCGTGGACATCGACCCCCGGACGTACAACATCGATCCGGACAAGATCGAGGAGCGGATCACCGCACGCACCCGGGCCATCATCCCGGTCCACATCCACGGCTGCCCGGCGGACATGGATCGGATCCTGGCCATCGCCCGGAAACACCGCCTGCTGGTGATCGAGGACGCGGCGCAAGCCCACGGCTCCACGTACAAGGGGAAGAAGGTCGGCGGGATCGGCGACATGGGGATCTTCTCCTTCCAGGCCAGCAAGAATCTGCCGGCCGGCGAGGGCGGGATCTTCGTGACCAACCGGGAGGAGCTGAAGGAACGCGCCAACCGCTTCCGCATGTTCGGCGAGGACGTGCGGGAGAGCGACAAGAAGGCCTTCGACCCCGCCCGGCCGCTGGACGGCGCGCGCGAGTACAATTCCCTCATGATGGGCTGGATGTACCGGTCGAACGAGCTGACCGCGGCCCTGGCGCGAAGCCAGCTCCGCCGCCTGGACGCCTCGCTCGCCCAGACGCGGCGGAACGCCGCCTATCTCACCGAGCATCTCGGGAAGATCCCCGGGATTCTCCCGCCTCATATCCCAGCCGACTGCACGTCGAGCTACTACCAGTATCGCCTTCGGCTGGACCCCGCAGCGCTGGGCGTCACGTTGCCGGTCAAGGAGTTTCGGCTGAAGCTCCTGGCCGCCCTCGGGGCCGAGGGGGTCGAGGCGAGCCTATGGCAGACCGTCCCCGTCCCCGGCCAGACCCTGTTCCAGGAGCGGACAGGCTACGGGCTCGGGTGCCCCTGGCGGTGCCCGCTGGGCGAAGAGGTGAAGTACGATCTCGCCGAGTATCCCGAGACGCTGAAGCTGCTGGAAGACTCCCTGGTCATCGGATCGCATACGTTCCCGCTGTTCCCGCAGCCGCTCGCGCTGATGGAGAAGTACGTGGAAGCGGTCCAGCGGGTCTTTGCGAATCTGGACCAGGTCTTGGCCTGAGAACCCCGGTGTGGTGACAGCGGCGCGCGGCATGCGTCGTGAGCGGCAGAAGCGTCGGTGAAAAAGGAGGGGCGTCATGAAACGGACGAGCGTCCTGGTTCTGGTGGCACTCGGTATTGGCCTCCTGTGGCTCTCCCCGGCTGTGGCCGGGGAAAATCGGGTGAATCTCCTGTGCACCCCCGACCCCGCCTGGTGCGAAGCCGTCAAACGCGAATTCTCCAAGGCGACCGGCATCCAGCTCGACTTCGTGAAACTTGCCTCGGGCGCGTCCCTGGCCCGCCTGCGCGCGGAAAAGGGGAACGCCACGATGGATGTGTGGCTGGGCGGGAGCGGCGACTCCCTGTGGGTCGCGCAGGCCGAGGGCTTGCTCGAATTCTACCGGCCGAAGGCCTGGGGGGATTTGCGGCCACAGTTGACCAAGGCGGTGGACGGCCACTACATCCCGCTCTACACCGGAATCCACGGCTTCGGCGTGAACGAGAAGATCCTCCAAGAGAAGAAACTCCCGGTCCCCACGACCTGGAAGGAGTTGGGTGATCCAAAATACAAGGGCCTCATCGCGACGCCCAACCCGAACACCTCGGGAACCGGGTACGTGATGATGACGACCATCGTGCAGATCTACGGGGAGGACCAGGGGTTCGAACTCCTGAAGGCCATCCACCGGAACGTGGCGCAATACACCCGCAGCGGCGGCGACCCCAGCCTCCTGGCCGGGCGCGGTGAGGTCGCCATCGGCGTCTCCTTTGCCAACGACGTGGTGGAGCGCGGGCGCAAGGGCTACCCCATCAAGTTCGTGGCCCCGAAGGACGGAACCGGCTACGAGATCGGTGGCATCGCCCTGATCACGGGCGCCCCCAACCGGGCCAACGCCCTGCGCCTGATCGATTGGGCCCTGGAGCCGGAGAACCAGCGGCTCGGCCCGCAAAACGGCGAGGTGAGCATCCCCTCGCACAGCAAGTCCGTCATCGATCCGGACGTGCCAAAATTCGAAGAGGCCAACCTGGTCAACTACGATTTCGCCAAGTACGGCACGCCGGCCGTCCGCGATGGCTTGATCCGGCGCTGGACCGACCAGGTGTTCCCGCTGCCGAAATAGACGACGTCGATTCGTCAACGGGTCGATGAGCCGATTGGTCGGGCCGGGCACTCTGGTTCCGTCCGTTCCTGATTGACCAGTTGACTCATCGACCATTCGACCTGAATTCAGATGACCGCATACCGCCGGGACACGATTGTCTGGGGGCTCTTGACCCTCGCTGGGTTCGGCTGCCTTCCGTGGGAACGGGTCGGGAAGGCGTTCTTTGTCCTCTCCTGGCCCCACACCGGCCTGGCCCGCGCGTCCGGTTCCTGGCCGCTCGCCGTGGTCGGTCTGGCCGCCTCTGCGGTCATCCTCCTCGGCGCTGTCGCATCGGGCGACCGGCGGGGGGGGCGAATCGTGCTCGCCACCGCCGGGCTCGGCGTGGCGGCTGCGCTGCACCATCTCATTTCCGCCGGACGGCCGTTTGGCCTCGGCGCGCTCCTCTGCCTGGCCGGCCTGCTCGCGCTCGCGGGCATCGGCCTGGCGCAGGCCGGCTATGTGCGGGGCGGCGCCTTCGTCGCGGCCGCCATTCTCTGGACCGCCGGCCTGATCGCCATCTTTATCCTTCTCCCGCTGCTGAGCATGCTCCGAGAGAGTGTCCTCATCCAGGGGCACCTCACAACGACCGCTCTGCGGCGGTACCTCGCCTCCCCTATCTTTCTGCTCCTCCGTCATCCCGAGCTCCCCACCGACCCCATACGCTGGGGGGCCGGCGTGGGGATCGTCGTGGGCGCCGCGGCCGTGGCGGGGATCCGCCTGATCTTCGGGCGGTGGACGCAGGCCCTGGCCCGGGGGGTGGGGCTGGGCGTGGCGGCCGGCCTCGTCACCATGCTGGCCCTGGGCCTGGGGGCCCTGCGGAACAGCCTCTTCTTGGCGGTCAGCGTCGGCCTGATCTCCACGGGACTCGGCTTCATCTTCGCCCTCCTCGAGTCGCGGAGTACGTTGTGGACACGACGCCTCCTGGCCCCGCTGTCGATCTTGCCGATCATCACGCCGGCCTTCGTCCTCGGTCTCGCCATGATCTACATGTTCGGGCGGCGGGGCTTCGTCACCTACACGCTGCTGGGCCTCTCCACCAACGTCTTTTTCGGCCCGCTGGGTGTCGGCGTGGCGCAGGTCCTGGCGTTTACGCCGATCGCGTATCTGGTTCTGGTCGGCGTGATCCATTCGCTGGATGTCTCACTCGAGGAGGCGGCCCGGACACTGCGCGCCGATCACTGGACGTTGTTCCGGACCGTCCTCTGGCCTCTCATGCGCCCCGGACTGGCCAACGCCATCCTCTTGGTGATGATCGAGAGCCTGGCCGACTTCGGAAACCCGCTCCTCTTGGGAGGTGGCGTTCCCTTTCTCCCGACCGAGATCTTCTACGCCATCGAGGGGCGCTTCGACCAACACGAAGCGGCGGTATACGGCGTGGTCCTGCTGGTCATTACGCTGACCATCTTCCTTCTCCAGCGCTACTGGCTCGGCAGACGGTCGTACGTCACCGTGACCGGCAAGCCGTCAGGGGGGCGCCCCACTCCCCTGCCGCTGGCGACCGACCTCGTGCTCACCGGCGTGTTTCTTCTCTTCACGGCCGTGGCGGCACTGCTGTACGGATCCATTCTCTTCGGAAGCTTCGTCAAGCTCTGGGGCATCGACAACACCTTCACACTCAAGAACTACCAGGACCTGATGAGCCACGGCGTCCCGGTCCTGCTCGACACCATGTACCTTTCCCTGCTCGCGGCAATCCCGTCGGCCGGCTTGGGGCTCCTCATTGCCTATCTCACCTTACGGCATCGGTTCTTCGGGCGCACGGCGTTCGAGTTCTCGGCCATGCTCTCCTACGCCATCCCCGGTACGGTCATGGGGATTGGCTACATTCTGGCGTTCAATGCCGGGGCGCTCCAGCTGACCGGAACGGGCCTGATCATCATTCTGGCATTCATCTTCCGCGGGATGCCCGTGGGGATTCGCAGCGGAGTGGCCGCCCTCACGCAGCTCGACCCCAGTCTGGAGGAGGCCTCCTCCACTCTCAAGGCCGGAACGGTCACCACGCTGCGTCGCGTGGTCATCCCGCTCATCCGGTCGGCGATCATCACCGGCCTGATCTACAGTTTTGTTCGTGCCATGACGGCGGTGAGCCAAGTCATCTTCCTGGTGTCGCCGGGCCACGACCTGGTGACGATCCTGATACTCTCGTGGGCGGGATACGGCACCATCGGGCGCGGCGCAGCCCTGTCCACGCTGCTCATCCTGGTTTTGGCGGCGTGTATCCTGCCGGCCCAGTGGCTGTCACGCCGACCGGCGGCGGACGGATCGGTGACCGGGTAGGCGCGCGCCGGAGGAGGAGTCATGCCACGATTCGGCGTCTGTGCGTGGATCTACGGGGACGCACCCCTGGAGGAGACCCTCGCCCGGATCGCCGATGCCGGGTACGACGGCGTGGAGATTCCGGGGGAGCCCGGCGTCTTCGATCCCGGCGCTGTCCGCCGGGCCCTGACGCAGACTGGCCTGACCCCGGTCGGGCTCACCGCCTCGTGCACCGTCCCGGCCACCCGGCGCGATCTCGCCCATCCGGATCCGGGGATCCGCGCGGACGCCGTCGGGTACCTGGTGGACTGTCTCCGCTTCGCCGCCGAGATCGGGGCGCCGCTCACCCAGATGCTGCCGTCGGGCGAGCCCCGGCTGCGCCCGCTCGCCTCGGTTGCCGAGGAGTGGGCCTGGTCGGTCGCCGGGATGCAGGCCGCCGCCCGCGAGGCGGAGCGGCTCGGCGTCCGGATCTGCGTCGAGCCCTTGAACCGGTACGAGGCCTATCTGGTGACGAACCTCGAGACGTCGCTCGCCTATCTGGACGCGGTCGGCTCGCCCTGGGTCGGGACCACCCTGGATCTGTTCCATGCCAACCTGGAGGAACCCGACCCCGCGGGCTCGATCCGCATGGCCGGCGCCCGTCTCTGGCACGTCCACGTCGCCGACACCAACCGCCAAGGGCTGGGCCGCGGCCACCTCGATCTCGGCCCGCCGGCCGACGCGCTTCGCGCCATCCGGTACGCCGGGGCCGTGGTCCTGGAGGTGACGCCCCCCGGCCCGGACCCGTTTTGCTCGATCAAGGACGGCGCGTCGCCCGGTATCCTGGACCAGTATCTCCGGGAGTCGATCGTCCACTTGCGCCAACATCTTGGGTGAGCGAGGATAGTCGCCAAGGCCGACAGACGAGATGAGCCACAAGAAGCACAAGATGCACAGGGAATGGATTTCGGCTTCGGACTTTCCCGGAGAGTCGTGTGCCTCTTGTGCTTCTTGTGGCTACCCCTCGTGGCGCCTTGGCGGTTCAAAGATTTGCGCTGTGGGGTTAGGAGCCGTTACGAAATAACCTATACATCTCTTTCTATTTCGTTACGGCTCCTTATGCCGTTTCGGAATGTCTCCGCTCGATTTATTCTTTGGCAACGGCTTAACCGTTCACGTGAAGGAGAAACCATGAGTCGCATGCGCGTCGGAGTCATCGGATGTGGCCTGATCGGCCAGATGATGCACTTGCCCCACCTGAAAGAGCTGCACGACCTCTTCGATCTGGTCGCCCTGTGCGACGTCTCGCCCGGGACGCTGAAGTACGTCGGCGAGTACTACGGTGTCAACAAGCGTTTCATGAGCCACGCGGATCTCCTGAAGGAGCCGCTGGATGCCGTCGTGGTCCTGTCCGCCGACTCCCACGGGAAGGTGATCGTGGACGCGCTCAAGGCGGGCAAGCACGTCTTCGCCGAGAAGCCGATGTGTTTCACCCTGCGCGAAGCGGACGAGATTCTCGCCGCGCACAAGCAGGCCGGCACGACCTGCATGATCACCTACATGAAGCGATACGACCCCGGCTTCCGCTACGCCCGGCCGCTGATCCAGGGCATGACGGACCTGCAGGCCATTCAGATCACGGTCCTGCACCCCTCCGAGCCCAACCAGATCGGCCACCACGACATCCGCCGGTACCTGGATGTCCCCGCCGACGTCCGTGCCAAGCTGCAGGCCGATCAGGACGCCTTGATCCGGGAGGTGATCGGCGACTTCACTCCGCTGGAGCGCCGCGTCTTCGCCAACAACCTCTTGTCCACCCTGGTCCACGACATCAACGTCCTCCGAGGGCTCTCCGGCGACCCGGAGGAGGTCCTGTTCACCGACGTCTGGCACGGGGGCGAGGGGATGGTCACCTGCCTGCGGTACGCCTCCGGCGTCCGCGCCATGGTGAGCCTCCAGTACCTGCCTGATCTGGCCAACTACGAAGAGACGGTGGCCTATTATGGAAGGGGAAGCCGGGTCCGCATGGTCTTTCCGTCCCCGTTCTTCCGCAACATGCCCACGCCGGTCATCGTGGAGGGCATGGAGGACGGGAAGCCGTTCGCGAAGACCGTCACCGCCTCCATGAAAGAGGCGTTCAAGGAGGAGATGCTCCACTTCGCCGAGTGCGTCGCGCAGCGCAAGACCCCCATCACGACCCCGGAAGAGGCCAAGGGGGACGTCGCCCTGCTCCACAAGATCTTCCACGCGATCAAGCGGCCGCTGGCATGAGGGGCGCGGAGGCGTTCGACGATTCGATGGTTCGACGGTTCGACGGTTCAGGGATTCGGCGGCACGGAGGTTCCGGTAGCGTCGAACTGCCGCACGGCCGAACCGCAGCACGATTCTCCCCGGAGACTCGCGCGGCCATCGCCGCGGCCCAGGCGGCGGGCGACCTGCTCCTCGCCCGCGTCGGCCGGTTCGGGGCTGTCCGCCTCAAATCGGCCAAGGACCCGGTCACCGAGGCGGACGCCGCCGCGGAACGGTGCATCCGCCGGCTCCTCCACCGCCAATTCCCCCGCATCGGCTTCCTCGGCGAGGAGGGGGGCGCGGCGGAGGGGCCAGACGGCCGCTGGATCGTGGACCCGCTGGACGGAACCATCGGCTTCGTGGCCGGCCTCCCCATCTTCTCGGTGCTGATTGCCCTGGAGCGCCGGGGCACCCTGGAGTCGAGCGTGACGTATGTCCCCTGCCTCGGCGAGTCGTTCGTGGCCGAGCGCGGGCGCGGCGCCTGGCTGAACGGCCGCCGGATTGCCGTGTCGCAGCGACGTCGCCTGGCGGAGACCATCGTCGCCTTGTGGCACGACGATTCCGTCTGGGGAAACCGACCGCTGCGCGAGCGGATCGCCGCGCTGGCCCTGCGGGTCCGAAACGTCCAGACCTTCGGCGCGGGATTTGCGCTGGCCGGTGTCGCCGCCGGCCGGCTGGACGGCTACTGGGAGCAAAGCGCCAAGGCGTGGGACATCGCCGCCGGCGCGCTCCTCGTCCGGGAGGCGGGCGGCCGCGTGACGGATGGAGCCGGACGGGCCCTCGACCTGAGTCAATCGACGATTCTGGCTACCAACGGCCACATTCACCGCCGGCTGCTCGCCGCGCTCGCACCGCGGGCACTCGGGCCGCGGAGGACGTGATGGCGACGAGGACACCGCGCACACTGGGCATCGGAATCCTGGGGTATGCGGGGGTGGCCCGCGCTCATCTGAACGCATTGAAGAAGGTGCCCTACATCTTCTGGCCGACGCCGGTCCAGTTTCGGCTGGTCGGCGTCGCCGGGCGCTCCCCCGCCGGGGTGGACGAGGCGGCCCGCCGCTACGGCTTCGCGTACGCGGCGACCGACTGGCGCCGCGTGGCCGAGGACCCCCAGATCGACCTCCTCATCAATTGCTCCCCCAACGACCTGCACCGGGAGCCGTGCCTCACCGCGGCCGCGAGCGGCAAGCACCTGCTCTGCGAGAAGCCGCTCGGCCGCAACGCCGGAGAGGCGAAGCAGATCTGGGATGCCGTGCGCCGCCGCCGCGGCCTCGTCCACCAGGTGAGCTTCAACTACCGGTTCATTCCCGCCGTGCGGCTCGCCCGGGAGATGATCCAGGCGGGCGAGCTGGGCGCCATCGTCCACTTCCGGATGCGCTACACCGACGACAGTCTGAGCGATCCCAAGACGGCGCACACCTGGCGTCAGGAAGGGCGGCGCGCCGGCAGCGGCGTGATCGGGGATCTCGCCTCCCACGCCCTGGATCTGGGCCGCTTTCTCGTCGGGGAGTATCGGAGCGTCTGCGGAATGTCCCGGATCGTGGTGCCGCGCCGCCCCGTCACGGCGGGCGCGCGTCGGACCAAACCCGTGGACGTCGAGGACTGCTTCGTCGGCGCGGTGGAGTTCAGCGGCGGCGCCCTGGGGACGCTGGAGGCCTCGGGCTGCTGCCCGGGCCAGAAGAACTACCTGACGGTCGAGGCCAACGGCACCCGGGGAAGCCTGCGGTTCAATCTGGAGCGCCTGAACGAGCTGGAGGTGTTCAAGACGGAAGTCAAGGAGCGGCGGGATCGGGGGTTCAAGACCGTCCTCGTCACCGATCAGGACCACCCCTACGGCGGCCGCTGGTGGCCGCCGGGGCACATCCTGGGATGGGAGCATACCTTCGTCCATCAGTTGTATCATCTGGTCCGGGCGATCGTCGGGCCAGGCGCGGTGACGCCGCTGGCGGCCGACTTCCAGGACGGCTACCGGAACGCGGTGGTGTGCGACGCCCTGCTCGAGGCCGCCCGAACCGGCCAGCGAGTTCGCGTGTGAAAGCGAAACGACAGCGACAGCGATGTCCGACAGCGGGAAACCATTTCGGCCCCTGTCGAATTCCTCTGTCGGCTCTCGGCTCTACGCTCTCAATTCTCAGCTCGCGGCTCGCGGCTCGACACCCTCGGCTCGCGGCTCTACGCTCTATTCGCTCTCGTCCTCGGCGCCTCTTGACCTTGGCGGGTAGAAGTGAAACACTTTGGCAGAATGAATGCCCTCTGGGGGTGGAAGGGGGTGATGGCGGAGCGGGGAAACGCAGCAAACGCGTGATACGGTCGTGTCCACGTGCACTCTCAGTCAGGAAGGAGAGCGGCGATGCGAATCCGATCTTGGGCCACGATGATGTTGCTCCTCACGATGCTCGTGCTGGGGGCCGCGATGGCCGCCCCCGCGGGGGCCGGCGCCCCGACCGAGTTGGTGGTCGCCGACAGCATGTCTGGAGCGAACTTCCAGACCTACTGGCAGAGGAACGTAATCCCGGCGGTCAAGCAGTCGCTGGGCGTCAACCTGAAATACCTCGTCACCGCCGACGCGGAACAGATCCAGAAGACCAAGGCGTGGCGACCGGGACAGGGCGACTTCCACATCCTGTTCGCCAAGTCCATCGCCACCTGGGTCAAGTCCGGCGTCCCCCTGGAGAATCTGACCGCCGCCAATGTCCCGAACGCGGCCAAGATCGATCCCCAGTTCCTCAAGTCCGACGAGGGGGTGGATCTTCAGAGCAAGGGCCTGCTCTACTGGCGCACCTCGTACGCGTTGATCCACAACAGCCAGTACATCAAAGAGCCGCCCAAATCCTGGAAGGAGTTCTACGATCGCCGAGCGGAGTTCAAGGGCCACATCGGCCTGATCCGGCCGGACGCCAAGTCCAGCGCCGCCTGGCGGCAGCGCCTCGTCTTCCTCCACGCGTTCCTCGGCAACAAGATGGCGATGCCCATGGAGCAACTGGAGAAGGACCCCGCCTTCCAGGACGCCTGGAACAAGCTCAAGGATTTCACGAAGTATGCCAAGGCGCCGCTCCCCTCGGAGCCGGTGAATCTGTTTGAGGATTTTAACTCCGGCGAGACCTGGATCGCCCTTTACGCGCAGGACTACGCCCTCTGGTCCGCGCGGCAGGGCACCATGCCCCCCACCATCCGGGCGACCTATCCGGCGGAAGGCGCGGACGAGATTGGCACCGGCTACTTTGCCGTCCCGGCCGGCATCCCGCAGGAGTACAAGGAGGTCGCCTTCAAGGTCCTCAACTACCTCCTGTCCGACGACCAGCAGATCCGGCTCATCACCACCATGTGGCAGTATCCCGGCACCGACATCACCGACCAGGTCCCCGCCATCGCCTGGGAGATGGTGCCCAAGCTCGACGTCCTGACCAAAACCGCCATCCCGCGGGACCGGATCCGCAAGGACGTCATTGACTACATCAAGGGGCACGCGAAGGAGCTGCTGCCCTAGCAGGCTGCTCACACACCGTGCGGGTCAGATAACAATCCGGGTGGGGGTGGATGACAGCCTCCCCCACCCGCCCGGTTCCCCCGTGAGGACGGCATGACGGCTTTGTGGCGCAAGCACTCCGTTCACGGCATCACCTTCTTCCTGCTTCTGCCCGCCTTGATATGTTTCTTCGGCCTCTTCTTCTACCCCATGCTGCTCACCGTCGTCCTCAGCTTCCGGCCCGAGGGGCTGGAAGTGGGGTGGACCCTGGAGAATTACACCCGCTTCTTGTCCGACGCGGACGGCCGCTGGGTGATCCTGCTGACCTTCATCCTGTCTCTCGCGTCCACGGCGCTCTCCGTGCTGATGTCGGTCCCGCTCGCGCTTGACCCTGCGCGCGAAGGTGCGCGGGCACCGGCTGTACCGCCTGATGATTCTGGTCCCGCTGGTGATCCCGGGGCTCATCGGGGCGCTGGGGCTTCTGCTCTTCTGGGGGTCGCGCGGGTGGTTCAATCTCTTCCTGCTCCAGTTCGTGCCCGGCGTGACGACGCCACTCCGGATCAACTACACCATCCAGGGACTCATCTTCTGTTACCTGTGGCTCTATTTCCCGTACACCTGCGTCACCACCATGTCCGCGCTGGAATCGCTCGACCCGGGCATCGAGGAGGCCGGCGCCGTGGCCGGGGCGAACCGATGGCAGGTCCTGCGCCACATCGTGCTGCCCCTGATCACGCCGGGCATCCTCGCCGGGTCCGTCCTGACCTTCATGGCCGCCTTCGGCGCCTTCAGCGTGCCGCTCATCGCCGGCGGCGATTACCGACCCCTGGCGGTGGAGATCTACAAGCAGATCTCCATTCCGATCCCCGCCCGCTGGTCCGCGGCGTCGGCCATCGCCATGGTAATGGGCGTCCTGCAGGTCGCCTTCCTGGCGGTGTACATGCGGATCGCGCGCCGCGCCGGGGGACACGCCGGAGGTGTCCGATGACCCTCCTGCGCGCCTACCTGGCCGGCCTGCGCCACGGCTGGTTCATCCTGGGCTATACCCTGTGCGTCTGCCTCACCCTCCTCATCACCGCCCCGTTTCTGATGATCGCCCTGCGCTCGGTCGGCAAGGGCTGGTTCGGCAGACTCTGGTTCCCGCCGCAGCTCACCTGGGAGTGGTACCGCTGGGCCGTCGAGGTGGGCAACATCCCCGAGGTCATGAAGAACACCCTCATCATCGGGCTCATTGCCGTGGTCGTGAGCACGGTCATCGGCATCTTCGCCGGCTGGGCCTTCGGCCGCCGCCAGATGCCCGGTCGGGAGCTGGTGATGGCCATCGTCCTGTTGCCGCGCATGATCCCGCCCATCACCTACGCCCTGGGCGTGGCCAAGATCTTTTACGCTCTGGAGCTGGTGGACACCCATCTCGGTGTCGCGCTGGCCCACGTCTCGGTCTGCGCCCCCTACGCCATCCTGGTCCTCTCGGCCACCTTCGAGGGGCTGGACGAGCGCATCCTGGAGGCCGCCAGCGTGTGCGGCGCCAACACGATCAAGCGGTTCTTCTACGTGGTCCTGCCGCTCATCATGCCGGGAATCCTGGCCTCCATGATCTTCTCCTTCACCCACTCCTACAACGAATTCACGCTCACGCTGCTGACCTACGGACCGAACACGGTCACCCTGCCGGTCCGGACGTACCTGGCCGTGGGCGACGGGTACTGGGAGATCACCAGCGCCATGGCGGTGATCATGGTGGTGCCGTCCCTGGTGATCCTGGCCATGATCCAGCGCCGCGCCAAGCCCGAGAAACTGGTCGGCGGATTCAAGGGAGTCTGACGCATGCCCGATGCCATGATCGAGTTTCGCGACGTGACGAAGCGGTACGGCGCGCTCGTGGCCAACGACCACCTGAGCCTGACCATCCGGCGGGGCGAGCTGATGACCCTGCTCGGGCCCTCGGGGTGCGGCAAGACCACGGCCCTGCGGTGCCTGACCGGCACCAATCATCCCGACGAGGGCCGGATCTTTCTGGACGGCAAGGACGTGACCGACGTCCCCACCCACCAGCGCGAGCTGGGGATGGTCTTCCAGAACTTCGCCCTCTTCCCCCACATGACGGTCGCCGACAACGTGGGCTTCCCCCTGATGATCCGGAACCTCCCGAAGGAGGAGCGGGCCAAGCGGGCGATCGAGGCGCTGCGGCTGGTCCGGCTGGAGGGCTACGTGAGCCACTACCCGCGCCAGCTGTCCGGCGGGCAGCAGCAGCGGGTCGGGCTGGCGCGGGCCCTGGTGTACCACCCCAAGGTACTGCTCCTCGACGAGCCGCTCTCCAACCTGGACGCCAAGCTCCGCGAGGAGATGCGCTTCGAGATCAAGGAGGTGGTCACGCGCCTGGGGATCACCGCCATGTACGTGACGCACGACCAGGGCGAGGCGCTGGCCCTGTCGGACCGGGTTGCCATCATGAACCGCGGGCGCCTGGAGCAACTGGGGACGCCCGAGGAGATCTACGAAAGCCCCCGCTCGCGCTTCGTGGCGGAATTCATCGGCCTCTCGAACTTCCTGGAGGGGAAGGTGCAGGCGGTCCGCGGCCCGGAGATGGTCGTCACGGCGAGCGGCCTTCAGGTGAGCACGCCGGCGCTGTCCGGCGTCGGCCAGGGGCAGAAGGTGCTGCTCTTCCTGCGCCCCAACGAGATCGAGATCCTGCCGCCGCAGACGCCGCCGGAAACGAACCTCTTCGAGGCCCGCGTGGAGAAGGCCACCTACCTCGGCGACACCATGGATTACCGCCTGCGGCTGGGGCAGGACGCCGAGCTCCGCGTCCAGAGCGACGCGCGCCATCGGTACCAGAACGGCGACTCCGTGCGGCTTCGCCTGCGCCGCGTGCGGTCGTGGACGGTGACGGACTGAGGGACACCCGGCAATCCGGCACGTTGGCGACTGGCCAATTGGGTGATTGGGCAATCCGGCCGCACCCCCCCAATTGCCCAGTCGCCCAATTGCCGAGTTGCCCACGGGCCTGATTGCCATCTACCCTGAGAGGACGGAATGCAAGACATGCAGAGATACCGAGTCACCGACTTGACGCGCGACGAATTCGCCCAGGCGATGACGGAGGGCCGCTGGCTCCTCCTCCCCTTCGGCGCGGTGGAGCAGCACGGCCCCCATCTCCCGCTCGGGACCGACTTCCTCTACGCGGAGCACGTCTGCCTGGCCGTGGCCAAGCGGGTGCATGGCTTGATGGCGCCGGGGTTCCCCTACGGCGTCTGCCGGACCATGCGGAACTTCGCCGGGACCATCTCCCTCTCGCCGGGTACCTTCACACCGCTCCTGCGCGAGATCCTGTCGGAGTACGTGCGGCACGGTGCCCGCAAGATCGCCCTGCTCGCCGGCCACGCCGAAGACGCCCAGGAAGGCGCCATGCGCGAGGCCGCTCTGCCCCTCGTCAACGCCGACCCCGCGCTCCGCATCCTGGTCATCGGTCCCTACGCCTTTGTCGACCCCATTCGGGAGGAAGCTGGCCTGGTGGGCACGGACGGCCACGCCGGCTCGATCGAGACCTCCGAGATGCTGGTGGTCGCGGAAGACCTGGTTCACCTGGACCGGATCCCGCCGGTCACTCGCCCGCGCCTCTCCCGTTTCCAGATCGCGGCCCATCCCGAGACCGAGTTCCCCACCGGCGTGCGGGGCGACACGTCCAAGGTCTCGCGCGTGCTGGGGGACCGGGGGATCAGCCATGCCGTCGCGGAGATCGCGCGCCTGCTCCAGACCATCGACACGAAAGGAACCGAATGGTGATGAAACCGGTCGCATGGCGCCCCATCATGCTCGGGGCGCTCCAGGCCGCCCATGCGGCCGTCAACAGGCTGACCCCGGCGGCAGGCAGGCGGGTCGTGGCGGGACGCGTCGCCGGGTACCGGTCGTGGGATCCTGAAACCATTGGGGTGGACACCGCCGCCGAGCGGGCGGTCATCGCCGCCCTGCGACGATCCGGCGTCCACGGGACGCTGCTCTCCGAGGAAGCCGGGGAGCGGCCACTCGTCAAAGGATCGAGCCCCACACCCCGCATCCCCGACCCCGTCTTCGTGGTCATGGACCCATTCGACGGGAGCCTCCTGTATCGCCGAGGGATCCGGGCACACTGGTTCACCGCGGTCGGCATCTACGGGCAGGACGGGTCGGCCCGGATCGCGGGCCTGATCGACCATAACACGAAAGAAGTCGCGCTCGCAGACCGCGCGGGTGCCGTCCGGATCCCCCGGCCGGGGGCTCGGCCCGTGCCGCTCCGCCCCGCGCCCACCAGACAGCTGACCGGGGCGTTCCTGGAAACCTACATGAAGAAACCGGAATTCCTGTACGCGACCTCCACCGCGCTGCGCCCGCTGATGGAGCGCGCCGCGTTGATCTTCCCCAACGGCGGTCCGGGGGGATTCGTCGATGTCGCCGCCGGCCGGATCGACGTCTACTTCGCCTGGAACGAGGCGCTGACCGAGGTCTACTCCGGCGCCTACATCGCCGAGCGCGCCGGCTGCGTCGTGACCGGCTGGGATGGCTCGCCCGTCCGCTTCACGCCCGACATCCACGCCGTGTATCGCCTGGTCTGCAGTGCCAACGTGGTGCTCCACCGGCAGGTGCTGGCCGCCCTGAAAACCGTCAGACCCCCGAAAGGACTCGCCCCATGAAACTCGGATGCATCTGCGGAACCTTCAATCGCTCCTTCGACAGCGGCGCCATGGATCAGATCCGCTTTCTCCATCGCTGCGCCGCCGACCTCAAAGTCCAGGGTGTGGAGCTCCAGGACATCCACTTCCCCCAGACCCGCTCCGCCTACCTGGCAATGCTTCGGCGGACGGCGCGGGAGCTGAACCTGTCCATTGTCGCCGTGGGCGCGCACAACGACTTCGGCCGGATCGACCCCACGCTGCGCCAGAGCGAGGTCACCAAGGTCAAGCAGTGGGTCGAGGTTGCCGAGCAGCTCGGCGCGCCGCTGGTCCGGGTATTCGCCGGCTACCCCGAGGGCGACCGCAAGGAGCGCTGGCCCGCCATGATCGACGCCTTGCGAGAAGTGGCCGACTTCGCCTGCCATGCGGGTGTGCGGCTCGGGCTGGAGAACCACAACCACGGCGCCTTCACGCCGACCGCGGAAGAGTTCCTGCGCGTCCTCGGCGAGGTCAACTCCCCCCACCTGATTCCCCTGCTCGACACCGGAAACTTCACGGACGGCTGGCCGTCCATCCAGCGAGTGGTCGGCGTCGTGGAGCACGTCCACGCCAAGTTCTGGCAGGTGGCGCCCGACGGATCGGACGAAAAGGTGGACTACGACCGGATCTTCCCGGCGCTGCGGCAGGCGGGATACGACGGCTGGGTGAGCTTCGAATACGAGACCCCGGAGCCCGAAGAGTCCGGCATCCCCCGGTCCCTGGCCTATCTCAAGCGGATGATGGAATAGGGCAAAAACACCATGGCCTCGGGGGACCGCCCGAGGCCGTGGTCGGTTCACCATCATCGGTTCCGTTCCGCCCTTACCTCTCGCCTCTCATCGCTCCGTTCTCAGTTCGCGGCTCGCGGCTCGTGGCTCGTGGCTCTCTCTTCCCTCCGCTCTCCGCTCTCTGCTCTACTTGATCTCGATCTTCTCCCGCTTGGCCACCTCGGTGAAGCGGGCCAGCTCGCTCTTCATGTAGTCCCGCAGCTCCTCCGGACCCAGATACGCTTCGTTGAAATCCATCTTCGTCACGGCCGCCACGATCGCCGGATCCTTGATCGTGTCCCGCATGGCCTTTCCCAGCTTCTCCAGGACGTCCTTGGGCGTCCCCGCCGGCGCCACATAGCCGAACCATCCGTGCAGGACCAGGTCCGGATAGCCCTTCTCCTTCAAGGTCGGCACATCCTTGATCTGCGCGAGTCGGGCGTCGGAGAACGTCGCCAGCAGCTTCAGCTCTCCCGATGGGATCTTCCCCGCCACGGCGGGTAGCGCCGTGATGAGGAAGTCAATATGTCCCCCCATCAGAGCCGTGGTGAGCGGGGCCGAACCCTGGAAGGGCACGTGTTTGTACGTGATCTTGGTCGTGGCCTTGAAGTACTCGCCACTGAAATGCCCGAGGCTGCCCACCCCCGGCGAGCCGAAACTCAGTTTCCCGGGGTTCTTGCGGCCGAAGTCGATCAGTTCCTCGATCGTCTTGTAGGCCGCATCGCCCTTCACCACCACCACCAGCGGCTGCGTGACGTAACGACAGATGGGCTCATAATCCTTCAGCACATTCACGGGCATCTGGGAATCCGCCGATTGCCGCAGGATGTGGGACAGGCTCAAGGTGAGCAAGTTGTACCCGTCCGGCTTGGACTTGGCCACGAATTCCGCCCCGATCAGTCCGCCGGAGCCCGCCTTATTGAGCACGACCGCCGGTTGTCCCAGCCTTTCCCCGAGCTTGTCATTCATCGCGCGGACGACGATGTCCGTCTCACCTCCCGCGGCGAAACCCACCACCAGGTTCACCGGCTTCGTCGGGAAGTCCGCCGCGACCGCCGGACCCGTCAGCAGAAGCCCAACCAGCGCCGCCATCATGACCCACGACGTTCGCTCGCGCATCGCTCCTCCCTCCTTCACATTCTCGCCAGCCTGCAGTTGTCGGTTGTCGATTGTCTGATCGTATCCTCGTCACCTCGCCCCTGGTGCCTTCCCGCCTCTCGTTCTGCCCTTGCCGCTCTGCTCGCTGCCGCCTGCTCGCTGCCAGCTGCCCACTGCCTGCTTTCCCGGGGCCTCAATCCGCCTCCGCCAGCAGGTGTTTCTTGCCCCGGATCCAGGGCACGACGTTGCTCATCAGCAGGAGGAGGGACACGACCAGAAACGCGGCCGACAAGGGCCGGGTCAGGAACACCGTGGGATTCCCGTCGAACAGGATCAGCGACTGCCGCAGGGCATTCTCGAACATCGGCCCGAGGATCAGCGCCAGGACGAGGGGCGGGCTTTCATACTCGAACTTCTTCATCAGGTACCCGAGCACCCCGAAGAGCAGCATGAACCAGATCTCCACCACGCTGTTACTCACACTGTAGACGCCGATCAGGCAGAAGAGCAGGATCAACGGGAACAGAATGGGATAGGGTACCCGCAGGACCTGGACCCACAGGCCGATCAGGGGGAGGTTCAGCACCAGCAGCATGGCGTTCCCCAGGTACATGCTGGCGATCGTCCCCCAGAAGAGCGCCGGCTGCTCCTTCATCAGCAGCGCGCCGGGCTGGAGCCCGTGGATCACCAGTGCGCCCAGCATCAGCGCCGTCACGCCGTTGTTGGGCACCCCCAGCGTGAGCAGCGGGATCATCGCCCCCGCCGTGGCCGTGTTGTTGGCCGTCTCGGGCCCCGCCACCCCCTCGATGGCACCCTTACCGAACCGTTCCGGATGCTTCGAGACTTTCTTCTCGACCGCGTACGACGCGAACGAGGCGAGGACGGCGCCGCCGCCCGGCAGAATACCCAGGAAGAAGCCGAGGAATGTCCCCCGGAAAATCGGCGCCCAACTCTCCCGCCAATCCTGCCGCGTCGGCAGGAGTCCTCGAATCTTTGTCGCGATGACGTCGCGGACAAAGACCTTCTCCACGTTGAGGAGCACCTCGGAGATCCCGAAGAGCCCCATGACAACGGGGATGATCCCGATACCGTCGCCCAGTTCGAGCACCCCGAAGGTGAACCGCTGCCGACCGCTGATGGTGTCGGTCCCGACGATGCCCAGCATCAGGCCGAGCGTTGCCATCATCAGGGCCTTGAGGATCGGTCCGTTGGCGAGATAGATCAGGATCGTCAACCCCAGAACCATCAGCGAGAAATACTCCGGGGGGCCGAACCGCAGCGCGAACCGCGCCAGCGGCGGTGCCAGGAGGGCGAGCAGGAGCACGCAGATCGTTCCGCCGATGAAGGAGCCAAAGGCGGCGATACCCAGCGCCGGGCCCGCGCGACCCTGCTTCGCCATCTCGTAGCCGTCGATGCAGGTGACCACGCTCGCCGCCTCGCCGGGGATGTTCAGGAGCACGGAGGTCGTCGACCCCCCGTACATTGCCCCGTAATAAATCCCGCAGAGCAGGATGAGCGACGAGACGGGCGAGACGTACAGCGTGGACGGCAGGAGCAACGCGATGGCCCCCAGCGGACCGATGCCTGGCAGCACGCCGATCAGCGTCCCGATGAACACCCCGACGAAGCACACCAGCAGATTCACCGGCTGCACGGCGACCCAGAAGCCACTGGCGAGACTCGCGATGGTGTCCATGCTAGAAGATCCACTTCCGGAGCGTATGGATGTTCACCGGCCCTTCGGGGAACTGCACCTGCAGCCAGACCTGGAAGACGAGGACGCAGAGGACCATCGTCACGATCGAGAGCGTCAGTGTCAGCCCCCAGCGCTGCGGCTCGATGGCGCGCAGCAGGAACACCATGAAGGCGAGCGTCGCCAGGGGAAACCCCAGAGGCTCCAGAAGGAACGCGAACGCCACTAGCGCCCCCGCCGTCAGGCCGACCTTGCGGAAACCTCCCGCATCGGCAATGAACCGGCGCGCTCCGCCCCCATCCCCCCACCGCTTGACCAGCGTCATCCCGAACCAGACGCCGGCCAGCGCCCCGAGCGTGAGGCCCGAGAGCACCGCCAGAAAACCCGGCCCCGGTTCGCGCCACTCGCCGAATCCCAGCCGGACCCCGCTGAGCGTCACGTAGACGGCGAGCCCCATCAGAAACAGCGTGCTGATCAGATCGTAGCGACGCACCCGGTATCCCTCCGCCGACAGGCGAGCATGGCGCCGAATCGGGGAACCATTTATCCGCATCCCCAACCGATGTCAAGCCGAAGCGACCCACCCGGACGGCAAGAGAACGGGATTTGTCCCATGCGCCGGACGAGTCGCATGCCAGTACGAGGGCGCCGAGACCGCGTCGGCCACCGGCGTCACGCCGGACCGCCCACCGTGTGGCCGGCCGCGGACAGCGCGCGGACTGCCTGCGCCATCGCCTCCGCCTTCACCAGGAGGTAATCCGTGTCGTGGGTCGAGACCGCAAAGATGCTGATCCCCGCCCCGGCCAGCGGTCCGGTGATCGAATGCAGGATGCCGACCGCCGAGAGCGGAAGCGACCCCTCGACCTTCAGCGCGCACCACCCGCCGTCTGCCGGGGTGCCCGACGGAATCCGGGCCTGCTCCACAACCACCGACAGTTCGTCCGGCGTTCGCGTGACCGAGAAGAACCCTCCCGCCATCGCCCAGACGGGCACTGCCGCTTTCGCCTCCAGCCTGGCGATGGCCAGGTCCATCGCTGCCACCGACATGTGCAGTCCCATCCGCCCTTCCCTCCGCCGCCCGGCCCGGTCCGTTGCGCCAACCGCGGTCGCAACTCCTTGACAAAGCCGGGCGTATCATCGATCATGCGCCCGATCAATTCAGCCCCGGCGATGCGTCGGATCGAGGCGGGATCATCTCCGATGAGTGGTGCGACACGCAAGGCCAAACGGATGGGCGAACTGCCCGTCTATCTGATGGACGAGATCGTTCGTCTGAAGCAGGAGGCGATCGGCCGCGGGCTGGACGTGATCGACCTCGGCGTGGGTGACCCCGACCTTCCCACCCCGCCCCACATCCGCGAGGCGGCCCACGCCGCCGTGGAAGACGGGGCGAACCACCACTACTCCTCCTTTCGCGGCATGGCCGAGTTGCGCCAGGCCTTCGCCGACTGGTACCGGCGCCGCTTCGGCGTCGTCCTGGACCCCGAGAGCGAGGTCCTCCCCCTGATCGGATCCAAGGAGGGCATCGGCCACATCCATCTGGCGTTCGTGGACCCGGGAGATGAAGTCCTGTGTCCGGACCCGGGGTATCCGACCTACCAGGGAGGCACCATCCTGGCAGGCGGCATTCCCCGCTACTACCCCCTGTCGGCCCGGACCGGCTGGCTCCCGGACCTGGCGGCCCTCGACCGTCAAGACCTCTCCCGCGTGCGCCTGATGCACGTGAACTATCCGAACAATCCGACGGCGGCCACGGCCACGCCGGACTTCTTCGAGCGGCTGGCCGCCTTCGGCCGAGCGCACGACATCCTGATCTGCCATGACAACGCCTACTCCGAGGTCTACTTCGACGGCCACCGCCCGCCGAGCTTCCTGCAGGCTGCGGACGGCGCCCGCACCGGCGTGGAGTTTCACTCCCTCTCCAAGACCTATCTCATGACCGGGTGGCGGATCGGCGTGGTCGTCGGCAACGCCCAGGCCATCGCCGCCCTGGGCGCCGTGAAATCGAACTACGAGACCGGGATCTTTCCTGTCGTCCAGCGGGCCGGAATCGCGGCGCTCTCGGGCGATCCGGCGCTGCTGGACGACATGCGGGTACGCTTCCAGCGGCGCCGCGATCTGTTCGTGGATGGCCTGCGCCGGCTGGGTTTCGCGGTGGAGAAGCCGACGGCCACCTTCTACGTCTGGGCGGGCATTCCCGGCGGCGAGACCTCGGGATCGTTTTGCCGGCGCCTGCTGGACGGGGCCGGCATCGTCGTCACGCCCGGGGCCGGTTTCGGCCCGCACGGGGAAGGGTACTTTCGCGCCGCGCTGACCGTCACCGAGACGAGACTCACCGAAGCCCTCGAACGGATTCAGCGCCTCAATCGGTTAGGAGCCGTTACGAAATAACCTATACATCTCTTTCTATTTCGTTACGGCTCCTTATGCCGTTTCGGAATGTCTCCGCTCAACTAATTCTTTGACAACGACTAACCGCACGTCACGAGGAGGAGAAGGCATGCAGAGGATCAGAACCGTTGTCCTGTCGGTCGCCGCGCTGGCCATCCTGGCGGCGGCGCCGGCCCACGCGGCCGTATTGAAGCTGGGCCACGTCCTGCCCCCGGCGCACAACTGGCACGTCGCCGCCTCCGGCTTCGCCGACGAGGTGAAGGTGGTCACGGCCGGGCGCGTCGAGATCAAGGTGTTTCCGAACTCCCAACTTGGCACCGAGACGGCCATGATCGAGGGGTTGCAGCTCGGCACGGTCGAGATGGGCCTCATCGGCGGCGCCTCGTTCCAGAACATCGAGCCCAAGCTGGGCCTGGAGGGCTTGCCCTACGCCTTCAGCGACCACCAGCACGCCTATCGGGTCTTCGACGGGGAGGCGGGGAATCGGCTCTTCGGGCTGCTGGAGAAGAAGGGCATCAAGGGGCTGGCCTGGTGGGAGAACGGCTTCCGCAACCTGACCAACAGCAAGCGGGCCATCACCGTGCCGGACGACCTGAAGGGGTTGAAGGTGCGCGTGACGCCGGACAAGATCCGCCTGGACACCTTCAAGGCGCTGGGCGCCCTGCCGGTGCCCATGGCCTTTGCCGAGCTCTACTCCGCCCTGCAGCAGGGCGCGGTGGACGGCCAGGAGAATCCGCTGGCCATCATCTTTTCGAGCAACTTCTTCGAGGTGCAGAAGTACCTCTCCCTCACCAACCATGTCTGGTCCTCCGCCACGTTGGTGACGGCCAAGGGGGTCTGGGACAAGGTGAGTGCGGCCGACCAGCAGGCCATTCAGAAGGTCGCCTTCACCTGGCGGGACAAGCAGCGCAAGATGGTCCAGGAGTCGAGCGACGACTTCCTGGCCAAGCTGAAGGCCAAGGGGATGCAGGTCAACACCCCGAACAACGCCCTCTTCGTCCAGGCCGTCGCCCCCGTCTGGAAGCAGTACGAGGATGTGTTCGGCAAGGAATTCTTCGACCTGATCGAGAAGGCGCGCAAGTAGGCGAGCGCGTGCAGACACCTTCCGGCGGCGGGGCCGGGGTGCCGGGGATTGCCCCACACCCCGGCCCCGCCGTCTCCCGAAACTGATGCGAGCATTCGGATGGACTCGACGCTGATCCGCCGTCTGACCTACGGCATCGAGCGCGTGCTCATCGTCCTGAGCATGGGCATCGCGCTGGTGGTCTTCCTCCAGGTCGTCTTTCGCTACGTCTTGCGCCAGCCGCTCTTCTGGTCCGAGGAGCTGCCGCGCTATCTGCTCATCTGGATGAGTTTCCTGGCGGCGGCCCTCGCCCAGAAGACCGAGGCCCACATCAACATCACCCTCTGCCTGACGTGGCTGCCGCGGCGGACGCAGCGCTGGATCCACCTGGCAGCCAACCTCGTCATCCTCGCCTTCCTGGGAGTGCTGGTCTACAGCGGCAGCCTCGTCGTCAACATCACGGCCCACCACCGCTCCACGGCCCTGCAGCTCCCAATGGGGCTGGTGTACGCGGCCCTGCCGGTGGGGGCGCTCCTCATGATGCTGTACCTGCTCCTCCAGATCCTCCAGGAGCTTCAGGCCCTCCGCACGCGAGAAGCGGCATGATCGCCCTGGTCGGCAGCTTCTTCCTGGCGGTTGTCCTGGGCATCCCCATCTCGGTCGCCATCGGGGTGGCCTCGGTCCTCTATCTACTCCTTTACGGCAGCGTCTCGCTGGCGGTCATCGCCCAGCAGATGACCATCGGGATCGACTCCTTCCCCCTCCTCGCCATCCCGCTCTTCCTGCTGGCCGGCCAGCTCATGTCCGAAGCCAATATCACTGAGCGGATCATCGGGTTCGCGAACGCGCTGGTCGGCCGCATCGCCGGCGGCCTGGCCATGGTCATGGTCATCTCCTGCATGTTCTTCGGGGCCATCTCCGGCTCGGGCGTGGCGGACGTCACCGCCATCGGCTCCTTGATGCTGCCGGCCATGGACCGGCAGGGCTACAAGAAGGGCCTCTCCTGCAGCCTGCTGGGCTGCGCCGGCTCGCTTGGGACGGTCATCCCACCCTCGATCGTCATGATCATCCTGGGGGTGACGACGGGGACCTCGATCGGCAAGCTCTACCTGGGGGGATTCATCCCGGGAGTCTTCACGGGCCTCTGCCTGATGGCCTTAGCCTGGGTTTACGCCAAGCGAATGAATCTTCCGCCCGGCGACCCCTTTTCGCTGCGGAAGGTCGGTACGTCGTTCCGGCAGGCCTTCCTGTCGCTGCTCACGCCGGTCATCATCATCGGCGGCATCGTCACCGGCGTCTTCACCGCCACCGAGGCGGCCGCGGCGGCCTCGGCCTATGCCCTGGTCCTGGGCCTCTGCGTCTACCGGACGCTGACGCTCCGGCAGCTCCCCTCGATCTTCCTGCGCGTGGCCGAGACGACGGGCATCATCCTCTTCATCATCTCGGCCGCGGCCCTCTTCGGCTGGATCCTGGCCGCCGAGCAGATCCCCCAGAAGATGGCCGAGTTCTTCCTCGGCATCACGAACAACTACTACGCCCTGCTGCTCCTGATCAACGTCCTGCTCCTGATCCTGGGCACGTTCATGGAGACCATCGCCATCATCATCATCGTGGTCCCCGTCCTGATGCCCCTGGTCACCAGCCTGGGGATGGACCCGGTCCACTTCGGCGTCATGGTCACCGTCAACATGGCCATCGGCGCCAACACCCCGCCGGTGGGCGTGGATCTCATCGCCGCGTGCAAGGTCGGCCGCACCACCCTGGACGAGGCCATGCCGTACATCTGGCCCTTCGTCGGCGCCATGACCGTCGCGCTCGCCTTCGTCACGTTCATCCCCCAGGTCGTCACGCTGCTGCCGAATGCGTTCATGCGATGATCGCAACACGCCCTCGCCCGCCTCGACGGACTGTGCGGTGCGTACAATAGGCGACACGCCGAGCAGAACCGTACAGTCTAGGGGAGAGCTCGACGAGGGGCGGAACCGCCTCTCGGAGAGGTCCGGAGGGGGAGCCGAGCGCTTGCGTCGCATCGGGTGCAAACGGGAGCGCCTTCCCCACGAACGGAGCAGCGCGGCGGGCGGTGTAGACGTTATCCCACGCTTCGGAGTAACCGTCAGTCGAGGCGCTTGCGCAATCCAGTCGTCAATTCACGCCTTGACAAACCGGTTAGGGCGGACCATCATCGCCCCACGGTGTGAGGCGGTATGGGTTCAACATGGATTCTCGATGGACTCTCGATGGATAGCCACCGTCCAGCGTAGGCGTAGACCCCTCCCCCTGATGCGTGCGGCCAAAGAGTGCCGACCGACGGACGGCTTGCGGAGAGCCGTCGTCCTACTGGTAATCCTCGCTGCGACTCTCACCTTGCTCGCCTCGCCTCGAACCGCTGCCGCGTGGCGACAGTGGTGGTCACACGGCCCGGGCGCTTATAACACCTACGGCTGGGCTCCGGGCCCAGGGACGACGCTGTTTCCCGGCGGAGGGCCCCTCCCCGGAACCCGCTTCTCGATTCCGCCCGGCGCTTCCCTGTCGTACTACGATCCTGGCAGCGGGACGACCCACTGCTGGTCGCAGTCCATGGGATTCTATTTTCCGTGTGGCTATTCCGCATCGGCCCCCTATGCGGTCGGGCCGCCTCCTCCCCCCATGCCGTCAGCCGTCCCCTTTCCCCTCGGCGACCAGACGGCGCCTTACGCCTCGGGCCTCTTGCTCTTCAAGCTTCCCGCCGATGCTGAAGCGGCCGTGGATGGCGTTCCGATAGGGCTGAGCGATGGCCTCGGGATCCACGCCGTGACCCCGGGCCGCCACCGGGTCGTCCTGCGGGTGTCCGGGAAGGAGAACGAACACACGGTCACCGTCACTCCGCATAGGATCTTCACCGTTACTCCCACCACCATCCTCCCAACCGAACCGTGATCGCGACGCATGCCGTGACCAAAAACCTCGTGCCGGTCTGGGGGACGGTCTGGGGGACGGTGTTGCCTTCGTAAACTTAGCTCTCCGCCCTTCGGAGAATCTTAGACACCGCCGTGGTGGAGACGCCAAGGTGCCGGGCGGTCTGAGCAAGGGAAAGCCCGTGCGTTGTGACCAACACGCGGGCGATCTCTGCGCGAATAGCCGAGAGTCGCCCGCGGCGGCCCCCCGCTTGAAGCTCCTCCACCGCCAGGTGGTTCGTGGCGCACACTCTGTGGATCGCCGCACCGATCTCTTCGGGCGTTATGCTCCGCCGTAACGCGACCGCCTGGTGCGCCTCCGCCTCGCGAAGGAGTTGGGCGACAAACTCCCCATCCCCGAGGATGCGGGGGTCGCCCATCACCGGTTCGTTGTGTCGGTGCCGCGCCCGTACCTCCGCCCATCCGCCGGCAGACCGCACCAGGCCGCCCCCAACGAGGTCGGGCCGGCGTCCTAGTGGAATCCCCTCCCGCACAAAGTCACGGTATCGGTTGATCGCCCTGTGCTCCGATTCCCCAAACCACGCCAGCACAGCCTGCCGGTCTTGCCACGGTCGCGGGTTGCGACCGAGCACCGTCGCGTGCCCGCACCACGGGTAGCATGCGAGCCTCCGGAGGCTCTCGACGAGTTCCGCGCGCAAGGGATTCAGGTGGATATAGCGCACCAACTCCCGGAAGTACGCATCTTCCTCGCAGACAATGGACTTGTAACGGTTCTGGAACAAATACCCGACTCGCTTGTGTCGGCGGTTAAAGGTGATGGCGTACCCCGTGAGAAGGCGGCGCATGAAACGCGGCAGGCCGCCGGGGCCGCTCCGGAGTAAGAGATGGGCATGGTTCGGCAGGAGCGCCCAGGCATAGATCGCGGTCCGGGTCGCCTGGGCGACGTCGCCGAGTCGGGCCACGAAGGCGTCACGGTCGGTGTCATCGCGGACGATCATGCCGCGCTCGAGGCCGCGGATGATCACGTGGTGGAGGGTGCCGGGGGCATCGAGGCGGGCTTGGCGCGGCATTGAACGTCCCTCCGAAGCGGGCAGGGTAGGCCGGCGCGGGACAGCGGATCGTCGCAAGTTCACGAAGGCAACACCGTCCCCTTGTCCATCTTGACAGCGCAGAAACGGCCGAGTCCCGTATTACAGTCAGCTCAATCTCCAATAGAAGAGGGTGAAGAAGAGGAAGAGAATGACAGCGGCGAAAGCGAAGCTAGCGGGATGACTCACCAGCGAAGAGTTGACAGCATAGAGCCCGAGGAGTGAGGCGCCAACTAACATCCACTCGGCAAGACGGTGGCCAAGGCTTATCCAAGCGAGCGCTCCGATCATGCCGTACAGTAGCATGTTCAGAAGGATCGCTTCAATGAAGGCTTTTGTCGCAGATTCTCCGATGCCGAGCAGAAAGATTGAGAACGGCCAGAACATTAGCCGGACAGCTTCGATCCAAACCATGGCACGAGGAAATACTGCCTCAAGTCTATCTATCCCTATCCACAGCACGGCATTCCACACACCCAAGTACAGCCCGGGCACTCCGGCGCCGCCGACCACACCAAACCACAGTACGCATTTTACAACGGAGACCCGTTTAGCGCGCATCATCGCAACCCTCACAGCTCCCTCACTGCCCATACAATTGCCGAAGTGAATCGAAGTACCCCCAGGGTGCCGGTGGCCCGCCCGCTGGAATGCGACACCGCGTAAGACACTCGTGGACGAAGTCCTTGCAGTTGTTCTCGCGTCCACGGTAGGTCCCCGGCTCCGCCGTTCGCTGATTAATGCACTCCTCGACGCATAGGTCTTGTTCCAGTGTCGTAGGTATGACAATGGTCCCACGCCGCTTCGTCGGGTCGTCAGACAGGATTGCGCCAGGGACCCCTTTTAAAAGCTCGCCGAGACCATGACCTGGTTCGGGGTAAAATCCCACGGTGCCTTCGCCCTCGACACCGACGATCCCCAGCCCAATGTGTCCTAGCCCGCCAGCGCCCAAGTACCGCGACACACGAACGTTTTCTCCGAGCGGATCAACGAAACGGCCAGGATTTCCCCAGACGTAACCGTAAAGATTCGTATCCCTACCCGCAAACCCAATCGGATCCTTCGTCGTCCACCGTCCCGTGAACGCATCGTAGTCTCGGGCGCCGAAGCGCACGAGCTTGGTGTCGGAATCGTACAGCCCCCCGGCGAAGCCGAAGGGTTGGAAGCCGGGGGTCGGTGTCCTGGGTGACCTGGCCGAACTCGTCGTAGTCCATCCGTTGGACAATGGCTCCCGTGGTCGTGTTGACCACGAGCCTGACGGACCCGAGGTGGTCTGTCAAGAGGCGGTAGGTGACGCCGCCTCTTCACCATGTAGTCGGGGACGTTGATCCGGGTGCCGTAGACGAAGCGGGCCACCACTGCCCCACTGCCATCCAGTTCGGCGGCTGGGCGGAGTTGGCTGCCGTACAGGAAGCCTTGGGTGAGGACGCCATTGACCTTCTTGCCGATCCGGCGGTGCTGGCCGTCGATCACGTACGCGATCTGCGTGCCAGATGGCAAGGTCACCGCGGTGAGGTTGCCGAAGACGTCATACGCGTAGGTGGTCGTCTCGCCCCCGCTCGTGGCGGTCAGGAGATCGCCGTTGCTGGTATACGTGTACGCGATGGCGCCGTAGGTCGTCACGCGGTCCTGCGCATCGTAGATCCCCGAGACCGTCCCGCTGACGGGGCGCGTGACGCTCAGGCGGTTGCCGTTCCCGTCGTAGGCGTAGTGAGCAGTGAGGACGCCGTCCACCGTGACATCGGTCAAGCGACCGGCGGTGTCGTAGCCGTACGCCGTGGTCGTGGTCGCACCCCCGATGGTCTCGACTTTCTGCGTGATCCGGCCGAGGGCGTCGCGGGCGTAGGTGCTGTTGAGGAGCGGGGAACTATTGTAGCTCGCTTGATACGTGTCGAGTTCCCCGAAGGTGCTGTAGGTGTACGCGTCCGTGACGCCCCCCAACGCTGTGCCAGTGAGCAACCCGTGCTGCGGATGGCGCGTCGAGCGTCAGGCTCCCCGCCTGCGTGAGGAGGCTGTCGGGGTCGTACTGAAGGGTCACCGGGTTCCCGCCATTGACGCTCTCGGTGGCCACTCGGAAGTCGGTGTCATAGGTGCGCGTCACACTCCCCGCCACCGGACCGGTCCAGGCTGGTGCCGGTGAGCAGCGACCCATCGTACGTGTAGCTGAGCCCCACCCCGCCGGGACTGTCGATGTTGCTGACATTGCCGGTCGTCGGGTGGTAGGTGACGGTGGTCTGGCCCGTGGGCGCCGTGAGGGTCGTGAGCCGACCGCCGGTGGGCTCGTAGTCCAGGGTGAGCGCCTGGCCATCGGGCCGCGTGACCTGGGTGAGTTGGCGGTCTTGGTTGTACGTGTAGGTCGTCGCCACGGTCCCGATCCCGAGATCCGGTGGCGTGTAGCTCGCCTCCAGGTCAATCGGCGTGTAATCGAAGGCATGCGCCGGCCGACTCGGCGGCGTGACGGACGCGACGTTGCCGTTCGCGTCGTAGGTGGTCTGGATCACCCGGAGGTCCGGGAGGATCTGCGTGAGCACCCGGCCTGCCGGGTCGTAGGTGAACCGTACGGTGCGGTTGAGCGGATCGGTGATGGTCTCCAGGAAGCCCTCGGGGTTGTAGGCGAAGGTGGAGGTCCGGGCGGTGCCACCCGTCCCCTGGACGACAGTGCTCAGGCGGCCGCGGGGGTCATAGGTGAAGGCGACCGGCTCCAGGCTGTCCGCCTGCGCGCGGACGACTCGTCCTTGCGCATCGAGGGTCGTGGTGGCAACGCGATTGGCCGGGCTCCGGTCCGTGCGGGTCTTCGTAGACGCGGTGTACGTACTGGTGGCCGTCCGGCCATTCAGCGTCAGCGTGTCCGTCTGGCTGGTGACGCTCAGAAGATTGCTCGGATTGCTGAGCGTGACCGTGCGGGTCATCGCCAGGCTCGAGGTCAGGCCGCTCGGCATCCGGAGGGTGAGTGCGCTGGAGATCGGCGCCTGCATCCCGAAGCGGGGGTCGGGGCCCTTCTTGAGCGTCGTGACCGTCCCATCGGCCACGGTCGTGGTGGTGATTCCATCCGTGCCGGTCCGCATCTCGGTCTGGGTGCCGTCCGGCTCGGTGTCCACCTGCCGGGTCCCGCCGGTGGCGAGCGGCTCGACGTGGAAGGTGCTCACTCGGGTCAGGGCGGTGGTCAGCGCCACGGTGTAGGTGTTCCCCGTCCCCGCCCGATCCAGGGTCTTGACGCCGCCGGCCGGATCTTCGTCTCGGGTCAAGCGCCCGAGCGCGTCGAAGGTGAATCGGTACGTCTGATTCCGCGGCGTGGTCATCGTCTGGAGGAGGCCGTCGCTGGTGGAGGCAAACCGGTGCGCCTCCCCGGCGGGGTTGGCGACGGTGGCGAGGTAGCCGTTGGCGTCGACCGTAAGCATGGTCCGCTGGCCATCCGGAGCCACGATCGCCGTCGGCCGCCCGGCGCTGTCTCGCTCGATCGCGGTCACGTTGTTGTCCCCGTCCGTGACGGTGGCGAGGCGGCTGTCCGGATCGTAGCCGAAGGTGTACCGCACGGCGCCCGTGAGAGCGTGATGCGTGCGGAGATGGCGGCCCCCAGAGGAGAACACGTACAGTTCCGCGCCGTCCGCACTCGGAATCGTGATGTCCTGGGTGGTGACGCCCGGCAAGGCGGGCGCGATCTTCCGGATGCGGCCATTCGCCGCGTCGGCGATGTGGAGGGTCCCCTGAGGATCCAGGAGGGCCGCCCGGGGTGCGTTGATCTGGGCGCTCGTGGCTGGGCCGCCGTCGCCGCTGAAGCCGGCCGTGCCGGTGCCCGCGATCGTCGTGATGACCCCCTGGGGGTTCACCAGACGGACGCGGTGGTTGTAATGGTCCGGGATAAACAGGTTTCCTTGGGCGTCCACCGCGACGGCAAGCGGGCCATTGATCTGAGCAGCGGTGGCTGGCCCGCCGTCGCCCGCGTACCCACCCCCGCCCGCACCGGATGGGCCAGTTCCGGCCACGGTGCTGATGATCCCTTCCGGGGTGACCTTGCGGATGCGGTTGTTCACGTGGTCCGGGATAAAGAGGTTGCCGTGCTGGTCAATGGCCACCTTGGCCGGCCAGCGGAGGCAGGCGGCCGTCGCCGGGCCGCCATCGCCGCAGTACAGAAGATAGGGACTGCCCCCGCCGGCAATCGTCTGAATGGTCCCGTCGGGCGTCACCTTTCGGATCCGGCTGTTTCCCGTATCCGCGATGAAGAGGTTCCCCTGGCCGTCGACCGTCACGCCCCAGGGAAGCTCGAGGCCTGCCGCGGTCGCCGGACCGCCGTCGCCGGTGAAGTTGCCCCCGCCCTCGCCCGGGCCGCAGCAACTCCCATCCCCCGCCACCGTGGCAATGATCCCGTCCGGGGTGACCTTGCGGATGCGATGGTTGTAGTAGTCCGCGAAGAAGAGCGTCCCCTGCGCATCAATACTCATCCCGTACGGGCTGTTGAGCTGGGCATTGATAGCGGGCCCGCCGTCGCCGCTGAATCCCGCGGTCACCGTGCCGGCCACGACCGTCACGACCCCCGCCGGCGTGCGCTTTTTGATCTGGTGACCCGACGCGTAGAACAGGTTCCCCTGCCCATCGAATGTGGCGGCCCACCAGGCGCCCGTGGTCATCGTGCTGATGACCGTGCCCACGTCGCTCGCGCGCCGTTGCGTCCCGTCGCCGAGGCGGAGCACCTGGGCGCCCGGATCGTAGCTATGGTGGACATCGAGCGTCCAGCCGCCCAGGCCGTCTGCGCGAGTGTCCCCACCGGTGCTGACCGTCGTCCGCGCCTCCTGCCACAGCGTGACCTCCTGGCGGGTGCGCAGGGCCGCGATTTGTCCGTTCCCGCTGTACCCGAAGGCTTTGTAGAGCTGTGCCGGTTGCTGATACGCGCCGTCATACACGTACCCGACCCGGATGACAGCCGCATGCGCGCCGTACAGGGCCCGGCCGTAGCCATCGTGGCCGTCCCAGGCGAAGGGATAGGTCTGGTTCGGTTGCGCGGGCACGGTGGCGGCCTGTCGTTGGCCGGCCACGAGGAACTCCATCTCCACGCGTTTCAAGCCGGCCGGGAGGGTCGCCTTGGTCACAGGGATCTCGAGGGTGCGCGCCGTCGTCCGGCCCGCGAGGCGGTCGCTCGCGTAGTGGAGCTGAAAGGGCGTCCCCGCCAGGTCGACCGTTTCCTCGAGCGTCTGAGTCTGCGGGCGGATGATGGAGCCGGCCTCCGACCGGACGCACGGCGGGCACGCATCCGCCAGCGACACGTCGCCGTCCCAGAACGTCGCCCCGAGTGGTGGGCCCCAGCCCCAGTTGGCGTCCCAGTCGCTGAAGTGGGGGATCGGCAGGCGCCAGAGGCTCTGCCCGGGGGTGTACAGGAGAGCGAGCTGTCCCCGTTCGGCGCTGGTGATCCCGAGCGCCGCGAGAGCGCTCGGCGCTGGCTGGCGTCCCGCCCCCGCTGATGTCAAGGTCCGCGAGGCCGCTGGTCACCGAGAGGATCTTGACGACCCGGCCGTTGTCCGACGGCACCCAGGCCGCCGCGGCGCGATCGTAGTATCCCAAGGGCACGATGCCGCCGATGGGGAAGCCGACGAAATTCTCGACGTAGGTGATGACTGGTTGACTGAACTGGACCCGTCTCGCCCCCGCACTCAGCGCCTCGTCGAGGGTAAGCGCCGCACAATAGGTATAGGCGGTCGTCGCTGGGAGCGGCCCGGGCATGGCCTTGGGCCCGTTCGGGCCCACCGTGTACTCCGTGGCGCGCACGCTGAGGGTCGTGAGCGGCTGCGTCGAGCCATCGGAGAGCTGGATTGTCGCTGTCGTGCCCTGCGGGAAGAAGAGGGTGGCTTGACGGGTGCCGTCGTTGTCGGTGACCGGATTCCCGCGGGCCACCTGGATGGGCGTGGGCGCACCGAGATCGACGGTGGTCACTCGCGTATCGTAGGGGATCAGGGCGACATCCGGCAGCCAGGCGTAGTTCTGCCACGCAACCGTGATGGGCCGCTGAGCCGGGAGGTACCCGGCCTTCTGGTACCGTAGAGTCAGTTGGCTACCCCCGTTGACCGCGAGGTCGAACATGCCGTCGGTCCGACTGAGGGTCGTCCCGTACTCGGGGTGGTTGAGAACGCTGAGGTTGACGCCCGAGAGCGGATTCCCGTCGCGCGTCAGCACCCGCCCCCGCAGGACAGCCGCCCGCCCGGCCTCGATCGCCCCGGGGACCACGTCGGTCTGGACGGGATCGGGACCCATGTACAGAAACTCCGTGGCGGGCGCCAGTGCGGTGGCTGCGCTCTGGCTCACGGGCGGAGCGACACTCATCGGGTCTGGCGGCAGGATCGTGGCGGTGAGCGTGGTGCTCGCCGCGAGGCCCACGGCGTAGGTCGCCGTGATGGTCGTCTGGCCCTCCGCGACGGCAGTCGCAAGCCCCCCAGAGGAGGCGATGATGGCGACGGCTGGACTATTACTCGTCCACGTGACGGCGGCCGTGAGGGTCTGGGTTGTTCCGTCGCTGTACGTCCCGGTCGCTGTAAACTGAAGGGTCCGGCCGATGGTCTTGGTCGGGTTCTGGGGACTGATGGTGAGGCTGACCACAACTGGCGCCGTCACGAAGAGCGTCGTGCTCGCGCTCATCCCCGCCGCGTGCGTCGCGGTGATGGTCGCTCTGCCCCACTGCCAGGGCCGTGGCGAGGCCGCCGGGCGACGTGATGGACGCGACCACGGTGTTGCTACTCGTCCAGGTGACGGTCCCGGTGAGGTTCTGGGTGGTTCCATCCGTGTAGGTGCCGGTGACCTGGAACTGGACCAGTTGCCCGACGCCGCGGGTCGGCTGCGTCGGGGTCAGCGCGAGGACCGTGAGGGTGGGCGGGGTCACGGTGACCGTGGCGGTCGCGGTCTTCCCCTCGGCGGTCGCCGTGATGATGGCTTGGCCCACGGCGCGGGCGGTGACGACGCCCCCGGGGGTGGTGACGGTGGCAATGGCGTCGTCGCCGCTGGTCCAGGCGGCCGCGCTGGTGAGGTCCTGCGTCGTCCCGTCGGTGTAGTTTCCCGTGGCGACGAAGGGTTGCGCCTGTCCAACGGCCAGGGTGACGGCCGTGGGCGCGATCGTGAGGGCCACGAGGGCCGGTGGGGTCACGGTGACGGTGGTCGCGGCCGTCGTCCCGCCGAGGGGACCAGCGGTGACGGTGGCGGTTCCAACGTTCCGCCCGATCACCGGGAAGGCGGCGGTGGCCGACCCGGCGGGGACGGGGACGCTGGCAGGAACCTCGACGGTTGCCGGGTCATTACTCGTCAGCGGGACGGTGGTCGGCTCGACCTGGACCGGGGCGATGGTCACGGTCAAGGAGTCCGCCGTCCCTTTGGAGAGAGCAACCTCCGATGGCGTCAGGGCGGTCACCGCAGGCGGGAGCTGGTTGACCGTGACGGTTGCCGCCACGGTGCTCCCATTGAGCGGGCCGGCGGTGAGGACGGCGCTGCCGGGAGTAAGAGCCGTGACAGGGACAGGGACAGCGATCTGACCGGCGGGAACGGTGATCGAGACGGGGACGTTCACGATTCCGGCCGGACTCCCTGCGAGGGCAACGGCGGTGTCCGTCGGCTGGGCCGCATTCAAAGTGAGCGTGACAGTGGTCGAGGCCCCGACGAGGAGCATCGCAGGGCTCGGCGTCAGCCCCACGAGGGTCGGGGGCGGCGGGAGCACCTGAACGGTCGCCTGCCTGCTCGTCTCGTTCAGCGGGCCAGCGGTGATCGTCGCCGTGCCGGGGGAGTCGGCGACGACCGGGACAGCGACAGCGACAGCGCCCGCTGGGATCGTGACGCTGTTGGGGATGGACACGATCCCGGGATCGCTACTCGCGAGAGGCACGACCGTCTCGTCAAGTTGCGTGGCGTTGAGTGTCACCGCACATTGGCTCGTCACGCTAGCGGTGAGCGTGGCGGGACAGGTGAGGGCGCTCACCGTGGGCGGCGGCGGTTGGACCGTCACGGCCGAGGTGGCGCTGGTGCCGTTCGCGCTGGCCGTGACCGTCGCGGTCCCTCGGGAGAGGCTGATCACGGTGAAGGACGCGGATGCCGAATGGGCTGGAACGATGACCCGATCCCCGGGAAGGCCGACGATCGTCGGGTCACTCGTGACCAAGGCGACCTCGGTGTCAGCCGGTTGGCTGGCATTCAGAGTGACGGTAAGAGTCCCCGCGCTTCCCTCCGACAGTCGGAGGACCGCAGGTGCAAGACCGACCACCGTGGCGGCGGGCGCGATCACGATCACCTGGCTCTGGGCGAGCGTCCTGTTCAGGGGGCCGGCGGTGACGGTGGCACTGCCGGGGGCGACAGCGGCGACGGGGACAGGGACGGTGACAGCGCCCGCCGGGACGGTGACCGTCGCGGGGACGTTGACGATGCCGGCGTCAGTACTGCTCAGAGGCACGACGGTGTCGCTCCCCTGTGCGGCACTGATGGTCGCGGTCAACATCCCCGTCGCCCCCTGGGCGATCTGGATGGTCGCCGGGACCAGGCTCGAAAGCGTGGGACCGCCCGGAAGGACGATGATGGCGCTGTGGCGGCTACTTCCGTTGAGAAACGCGGTGACGACCGCAATGCCGAGATTGCCCGCGGCGACGGGAACCGTGACGACCTCTTGACCGGCCGGAATAGAGACGGACGCCGGAACCGACGCGATGGCGGGGTCGCTACTCCGGAGCGTGATGGTGGTGGTGCCGGGCTGGGCTGCGCCGATCGTGGCCGTGAGCGCCCCGCGGCCCCCCTGCGTGAGGAACACGCTGACAGGGTCGAGTCCCGTGAGCGTCGGTCCCGGACACCGCCTCGAACTACTTGACGCCGTCGCGGTCCGGGTGCTCCCGTCGGGCCCCTTCAGCGTCCAGACCAGGTCGCCGCCGTCGAAGGGCACCTGGAAGACGCCGCGATCAGGCGGCGTTCGCCCAGGCCAAAAGACCGTCGGTTGCCCGCGGTCTTGCGGCAAGGGTGTGAACTTGTTGCGGGATCCCATCGGAATGATGAACGGGACCGCGTTCTCGTTCTTGTAGCCGTACACCGCCGTGTATTGGCTCGGGCCCTCCTGGGTCACGCACTCCAGAATGGGGCGGACGGGTTGAAACGCCGCAAGAGAGTCGGTGATCGGCAGGAAAAGAAGTAATCCTGCCAGCACAATCGTCCACACGCCAAGGTAGTCTTTTAGAGGTATGCGCATGGAACCCCTCCCCTCACCACGTCATGGCGCTTCGGCGCGCGGCCCAACCAGGCCAGGGGCGTTCTCTCCCCTCCCGCGGAGTCCCGATGATCTGCGACGGTCGAGCCAGCCCAACGAAGGTCGCCAGTGCCGGCACGGACGCACATGCGAGCCTGCACGGCGAACCCGATCAACGGTTTCCCTTGCGACGTAAGGTCCCGGTAGGAGATTTCAGTCGCGCGGAAAAATCGGCGGTCAACGAGAGGCAGGGTGCAGCGAAGTATCGAGGAGGGGCGAGGAGCGCCGGTCATGCTGACCCTCCGGGCGGCCTTGCACCGCACAGCGGACGCATCTCCCCTGGTCGATACCCTGAGCGGATTTTGTCAGTCAACGGCAATGATCTTTGAATTTCTGCAGATCTTCTTTGAGAATGTAACGCGGCCTTCAATCAAGGGCAGTTGCACGGGATCGCTGTAGAAATATCTGAGCTCCTCCGGTCTGTTGAGTCCATGGAGTCGGTTGAGTCCATGGAGCCCGGAGTTCGACGACTCGCGCCTCCGGTCCCCTGCCTGCTGCCAGCTACTCGTCCGTCTTCCTATCCTGGGTCGCCCGCTTGCCCAGTTGACGAATCGACCAATTGACCAGTTGGCTGTTCGCCCGCTGCCCGCTGCCTGTTGTCCCTCTGCCTTCCCCCATCTCCAGAACTATGCTACTCTATCTCTGGGGTCGGGAAGCGGCCAGAACGACCAGAGCCGACCGGAGCAGAAGGAGATGATCGATGGAACGAGTCGTAGAGGCCATGTACGAAAATGGGGTCCTGACCCCCCTGGAACCACTCGACCTGCCGAACCGCCAACGCGTCACGATCAGCATCCAGGCGCTTGACGACGAGGCAGATTTCGACGGCCTTGCCGCCTGGCACAGGGTATATGAAGGTTTGGCAGAAAACGAACTTGGCGCGATCGAACGAATCGCGCTTGACCGCACAGCCTTCATGCGACCTGCAGCATGACCACTACGTCCCCTGCCCTTCTGGACACCGACATGCTCTCGGAGGTGATGCGCGCTCGGGACCCGCACGTTCTCGACATGGCGAAACGCTATCTTGCCGAACACGGGCGCTTCACGTTTTCCATCATCACCCGCTACGAAATCCTACGCGGCTTGAAAGCCAGAGAGGCGACGCGGCAAGTCGCACTTTTCGAACGCCAGTGCGCTAGAAGCGTCGTCCTCCCTTTGACCGATCAAGTAATCGTGAAGGCGACCGACATCTACGCCGGCCTTTACAAGCATGGAGAACTGGTCAGTGACGCAGATATCCTTATCGCCGCTTCAGCCGTCGTACATGATTTCACTCTGATCACCGGAAACGTTGGCCACTTCCAGCGGATCGCCGGACTACAAATCCTGAACTGGCGCAGCAACTGACCTCTCCCATTCCTTCCACCCTTTGCCCGCTACGCCGATTGAGCCCCTTGAGCCCCTGCTTGAGTCCATGGAGTCTTAGGAGTGCGATGACTCGCGCCTCCCGTCCCCTGCCTGCTGTCAGCCGCGTCTATTGAGTCTGTTGAGTCTGTTGGGTCCCCCGATTCCCGATTCAGCGAACTGGGTCGACTCAAAAGGCTCGTTTTCCCGAATCGCTCACGTGCCCAGTTGACGAATCGACCAATTGCCCAGTTGACGAGTCGACTGTCCTTCTCTCCGCCCTATCGCCTACGAAACGCCCTGGGTGGGGCGCCGTGAAAGCGTTTGAACGCGGTGGAGAAATTGTTGGGGTCGGGATAACCGACGTGCGCGGCGACTTCCTTGACGAGCTGCGCGGGGTCTGCCAGCAGCACCGCGGCCTGCCGCATGCGGCACTGCTTCAGATAGGTTGCCGGCGTCACCCCGCAACGCTCCACGAACGCGCGGCGGAAACCCGCCTGACTCATCCCGGAAAGACGCGCGAGCGCCCGCAAGGTCAGCGGACGTTTGTATTCGGTGGCGATCCGCACCCGCACTCGCTCGATCGGATCGTTCGCCGGGAACACCTCGCCGAGTAGCGCGCTGACCCGTGCGCGCAGCGCCCCCACCCCGACCGGCTTTTCCAGGAAATCATCCGGCTTGGCCTGGATCACGCGAAGGAGATTCTCACGCGTGCCGAACCCGGTGAGTAGCAGGACCGGCGCAGACGTGAATGCACGCAGCCGCGGAAGCAGATCCAGGCCGTCCTCGGCGCCGAGATGCAGATCGAGGATGATCAGATCAACGGTGTCGTTTCTGAGCAGCGAGAAAGCGGCCGCCGAATCGTGAGCGGCGAGAATACGGTAGGGCGGGCACAACGCGGTGGTCAGCGCGTCGAGCAGGGAGGCGTCGTCGTCGATGATCAGGACTCGCTTCGGCTTCACGGCACAAACCTCGTGGCGTGAACGGCCCCGTCACCCGCCGGCGCATCGCCTCGTGGCATCCGGCGGCTCCGGACACCGCCGGAGCGCCACTTTCATACCGTCGCGCCGCCGTCCAGTCAAATGGATTTTTCAGTCATCCGCCTTGGCTCTTCTCGCTCTTCAACTCCAGACCTCCCCAGTTGCCAAATTGCCTGATCACCCAGTCGCCCTGTTCCCCATCTTCCCAGTCGCCCAATTGCCAGTCGCCTAATCGCCGCGTTGCGGTCGCGTTTCCAATCGAGACTGCTTGGCCAATGACGGTATTATTTACCCGTATTTTTTCCGCGCCAGATCTGGCAGCGGCAATTCTGTCAATCTGACGGGAACATCTTGCCCACTGAGCACCACCATCTCGCACGGCAGCCGTAACCCACCGAAAAGCTGGCCGCCAGGATTTTTCCTCCTCTGGGCACGACCCTTGCCCCCTTCCTGTGCGTCATTCGAAACAAGGAAACGCGGTTCATCCACTCCGCATTCATGCGGGTCAAGAAAATACAGGACGACGTAAGGAGGAGATCTCGCATGCAGGTAAAAAAGATGATACCCGGAACTGATTGGTCTCGACGATCCGGCTGGTTGACGGTCGTGGGGCTCATCGCCCTGGGTCTCGTCCTTGTGTTCGGCAGTACCCCCGCCCATGCGGCCCAGCTCACCGTCAGCTGGAGCGACGCCACCCCGGACGATCATACCGGGTTCAAGGTGGAGCGGAAGACGGGGACCACCGGGGCCTTCGCTGCAGGTCGCCAGCACGGGCGCCACGGTCATGTCCTATATTGATACCACGGTGACAGCCGGGACCACGTATTGCTACCGAGTCCGGGCCTACAACGCGGTCGGCGACTCCCCCTACACCCCGGAAGGCTGTGCGGCGTGGCCACGACCCCTGTGGTCCGGACCCTCACCGTGGCCAAGAGCGGCACCGGGACCGGCACGGTGGACTCCAGCCCGAGCGGCATCACCTGCGGCAGCACCTGCAGTGCGACCTTCACCTCCGGCACCACCGTCTCGCTGAGCGCCGCCCCCGCCACCGGCTCCACCTTCACCGGCTGGAGCGGGGCCTGCACCGGGACCGGCGGCTGCGCCGTGGTCCTGGATGCCAACAAGAGCGCCACCGCGACCTTCGCCCTGAGCGCCCCCACGACCTACGCCCTGTCGGTGACCAAGGCCGGGACCGGCACCGGCACCGTGACCTCCAGCCCGGCCGGGATCAACTGCGGCAGCACCTGCAGCGCGAGCTATACCACGGGCACCAGCGTCACGCTGACCGCGACCGCCGCCACCGGCTCCACCTTCACCGGCTGGAGTGGGGCCTGCACGGGCACCGGGACCTGCGCCGTCAGCATGACGGCGGTGCGCAGCGTCACGGCGACGTTTGCCCTGTCCACGTACGCCCTCACCGTGACCAAGGCGGGGGCTGGCGCGGGCACCGTGACCTCGAATCCAAGCGGGATCAACTGCAGCACCGATTGCACCGAGAACTACAACTACAACACCTCCGTCACCCTGACCGCGGCAGCTGCGACCGGCTCCACCTTCACGGGCTGGAGCGGGGGGGTGTGCACCGGGACGGGAAGTTGTGTGGTCAGTATGACGACGACTCGGAGCGTCACGGCGACCTTCACCCCGACCTACGCTCTCACCGTCACCAAGGCGGGAATCGGAAGCGGCACGGTGACCTCCAACACCGGGGGGATCAACTGCGGGAGCACCTGCAGCGCGAGCTATACGTCGGGCACGAGCGTGACCTTGACCGCAACGGCATCCTCCGGCTCGACCTTCTCCGGCTGGAGCGGTGCATCGTGTAGCGGGACGGGGACCTGTGTGGTGACGGTCAATGCGGCAACGAGTGTGACGGCCACGTTCCAGTCACCTCCGCCTGCCGCCACCCTCGTTGCCCCCTCCGGGAACATCAGCACCATCACCCCGACCTACAACTGGAATGCCATCCCCGGCGTTACTTGGTATCTCCTCTGGGTGCGCGACGGTGCCAGCAATACGAAGGTAACGCAGTGGTACACGGCTGCTCAAGCGGGGTGTGGCGCAGGCACGGGTACTTGCAGCGCCACGCCGTCCATCGTCGTGCCGGCGGGCGTGGCGCAGTGGTGGGTCCAGCCCTGGAGCCCCGCTGGCTACGGCCCTTGGGGCAGCGGGATGGGCTTCACGGTGACCGGCAGCACACCGCCAGCCGCCACCCTCATCTCTCCGTCCGGGACTACCGCCGCTACCGCCCCCACGTACACCTGGAACGCGGTCGCCACCGCGACCTACTACTACCTCTGGGTACGTGATGCGGCCGGGACCACCAAGATTCAGACGTGGTACAGTGCCGCGCAAGTCGGGTGCGCCGGGGGAACAGGCACCTGCACCATCACTCCGAGCACGTCCCTTAGTGCGGGGGGACACACCTGGTGGGTCGACACCTGGAACTCTGCCGGTTACGGGCCTTGGAGCGGCGGGATAGGCTTCTCAGTCTCGCCGTAAATACCGAACCAGAATGGGCCACGACGGTGATGCGCAGCATCCAGCCGTCGTGGCCCCGAAGTCGTGACGCCTTCCGGAAGGCCGAAAGGTCATGCTGTTGCGCTGGCAGTCCCTCCTCTGCTCGTTAATCCCCCGAACGGCCTCCTGCTTTTTTCGTCCTTTCACAGGCAATGTGACGCTGTCGCCAAGATCCCCCTCATGGCTCGAAGGCGCCCAGTGGACAACTTCCCAACGAGGTCCTACCGGTTATCGGGTTGGGCGGCCCTCGCCCAGTGAGCGTGGCTACGCACGAGGCATGAAGGGGAAGGCCATGGAAGAGGCGGATCTCGGTCGCCGAGTCTCACCGCATCTTGGCGGGTTGGCTCCAATTAAAGGTTGGTGGGGCTGTGCTGTGCTTGTCCTGCTCCTGTCTGTGGCAGCAGGTTCATTGGCCGATGCCACGATCATAGTCCCACTTTCGGAGGACGCTCTGATAGAGGATGCTGCAGCGATCGTCATCGGTCAGGTGACTTCGATCCAGGGGGCCGAAGATCGGCGCCGCGCCACCATCTACACCCATATCACCGTCGCCATCGAGGAGGTTCTCAAGGGGGAGATCCCGGTCGGCGACATCGCCTTGCGACAGCTTGGAGGCTCCTTCGGTGATCAACACTCCTGGGTCGCAGGAAGCCCGCACTTTGCGATTGGGGAGAAAGTGCTGTTATTCCTGAGAGCGGACCGCGATGGAAGCCTTCGCGTCGCGCATCTCTATCAAGGGAAGTTCACAGTCTCTCTCGATCTCGCTTCCGGGGTGGAGTACGCCACCAGAGAAACGCCAGCCGGGGTTCACGCCCTCCCCAGGGTAACACAGGGGGCCTCGCAGGCGGCGGCTCAAGCAGAGGCACATCGCCTGCAGGGCCTCAAGGATCGGATTCGACGGCACCAATCACATGGGTCGCAACATTCGCAGAGTGTGCTCACCCCAGGGAATTCAGTGGATACAACGCTTGGCGGCGTCCAGGAGCAGTTTGCCTTCATGGGCCCCGCGCGATGGTTCGAACCCGATACGAACAACCCAATATCAATGAAGATCAACTCGACCGGGGAGCCGCGTGCCCCAACGAATGGTTTTGACCAAGTCCGAGCCGCTATTCAAGCCTGGAGCGTCGTGCCGGGTTCCGCGTTCCATTATCAAGAAGGGGGCTGGACCGACGCAGTGGGTTTTCAGCGTGACGGTATCAACGCCGTGTCTTTTGCAGATCCTCTCGGCGATATGGACCCACCGTCGCACTGCTCGGGAACGCTCGCCGTGGGGGGCTTCTATTATACGAGCTCACAAACTCGCACACTCAATGGAACAACCTTCTACCGTATCACGGAAGGTGACCTGGTCTTCAATGACGGCTGGACAGGATGCGGGGTCTACGAGAACTTTGCAAATTTCGCGGAAGTCGCCACGCATGAACTCGGCCACGTTTTGGGTTTGGGCCATTCGTCGGACTCCACTGCAACCATGTATCCCATGGCGCACTTCGATGCGCGTGGCGCCTCCCTGCGGCAAGACGATACGGATGGGCTGAAAGCGGTGTACCCAGGGTTCCCTCTCACCCTTACCCTGACAGGCAACGGGAGCGGCAACGTCACCTCGGCCCCGGCGGGTATCGCGTGTGGTTCGACCTGCACTGCAAGTTTCAGCTCGGGAACGGGCGTCACACTGACAGCCATCCCGGCAACGGGAAGCACCTTTACGGGTTGGAGCGGGGCGTGCGTGGGGACCAGTCCCTGCACGGTCACGATGAGCCAGGCGCGAAGCGTGAGTGCGACATTCGTGCTGCTGCCCTCTGCCGCCATGCCGGTCTCCCCTTCCGGGGCGATTGGGACAGCCACGCCCGCCTACACCTGGACCGCCGTCCCCACCGCCACCTGGTATTTCCTCTGGGTCAATGACGCGACGGGAAGCGGGAAAGTCAAGCAATGGTACGAGGCGAGCAGCGCAGGCTGCGCGGGCGGCACGGGCGCCTGCAGCACCACTCCAGGGAACGTCCTCGCACCTGGCGCGGCCACCTGGTGGGTGCAGACCTGGAACGCGGCAGGCTACGGTCCCTGGAGCAGCGGATTGAACTTCGCGGTGCCGACGCTCGGATCACCCGCGGCCGTCACGACCCTGGCCGCCCCAACCGGTACCATCAGCACCACGACACCTGCCCACACCTGGACCGCCGTCCCCACCGCCACCTGGTATTTCCTCTGGGTCAATGACGCGACGGGAAGCGGGAAAGTCAAGCAATGGTACGAGGCGAGCGCCCTCGGGTGTACGAGCGGCACGTGCACTGCCATTTCAAACACGCCGCTGGCACGGGGTGCAGCCACCTGGTGGGTCCAGACATGGAACAGCGCCGGGTACGGCCCCTGGAGCGGCAGCGTGAGTTTCACGATCAATCCTTGACGCCACACGACAGCACCGCACTCGCACGAGGCACCGACTGACTGCACCAAGCGGAGCGGTAGCGGCAAATGCGATGTTCGCGACCGGAACGGTGGCGCCGGAGCAATTCAGGATGAGGACCAGGAAGGTTTGAGCGGATTTGTGGTAGTCTAGGGGGGGACCACGAAATTCCGCCAGCCAACATTCTCCAGCAAAGGACGGCGCGATGACTACTTCTAAACGGTTCCGTTGTCGGGCGACGGCGTGGGTGCTTGGCGCCATGGTGTTGACGCTGCCCTGGGGTTCGATGGTGGCGGCGTACGAGTACGACGCGGTCGCCATTCCTCCGCTCCCCGGGAAGGAAGGCACCGTCGCGTTGGGAATCAACAACGCGGGACAGGTGGTTGGCAGTTCGTACAACCTCTCCGAGACAGGGACCCGTGAAGACCGAGAAGCGTTCATCTGGGATGCCACGAATGGCGTCCGTGCCCTGCCGACTCTGTCCGGCGAAAGCGTGGCCTGGGACGTCAACGAAAACGGACGGGCGTCAGGCTACTCGTACGACCAGAGCGCACAGCAACGCGCCGTGTGGTGGGATGTCCCGGGAAATCAGATCACGGACATCGGGACGCTGACGAATTCGACCACCCAAGTGAGTGGACCAACCAGCACTGCATACGGCATCAATGATTCGGGCATTGTGGTAGGGAATGCGGACATCCCCGAGGATTCCGGATCACCACCAGAAATACGGTTTCATGCTTTTCTCTACGACGTCGGCGGCGGAATCCAGGATCTCGGAACGCTCACCACGGCGTGGCCCGAGTATCAGAATGGCTACAGCATTGCCTACGGTATCAATACGCAGGGAGACGTGGTCGGAACCGCGAATGATGCCTCTTTCAATTTCCTACCCTTTGTCTTTGACACCACGAACGGAATGCAGGCACTGGCCCAGGACTCCAACTTCACGGGTGAGTGGTATGCCGTTGCAATCAACGATGCCGGCCTGATCGCCGGTCACGTGATCGTTGATACGAATCAGTCCCTTCCATTTTTCTGGCAGAGTCGCTCTGCGACTCCGACGCAGGTTCAAATGCCCGCCGGGTTTCCGTATGGGGAGTTTTACGGAATCAACAATTCGGGGCAAATGGTCGGCATCATGTGGTCGGACCCCGGCCCCGAGGCTGTCGAGCACGGGTTCATTTTTGACGCTGTGAACGGAGTCCGGGACCTCAATGACCTCATCGCGGAACAATCCGGGTGGGTTCTGACCTATGCGCGTGCCATCAACGACCAAGGCCAGATTGTCGGGCTCGGAACACTGAACGGGCAGAAGCGGGGATTCATGCTCACGCAAGCCCCACCCCCTGCCGCTACCCTCCTCACCCCCACCGGCGCCGGGATCGAGGCCACCCCCATCTACACCTGGACCGCGGTCCCCGGGGCGACCTGGTACGAGCTCTGGGTCAACGACAGCGCGCAAGCCAAAAAGATCGATATCTGGTACACCGCGGCCGGGGTGGGCTGCGCCGGGGGGGGCAACTGCACCGTGGCCCCGAGCGTCCCCCTCGCTCCCGGCACCGCCACCTGGTGGATCCAGTGGTGGGGGGACTCGACCGGCTATGGCACCTGGAGCCAGGGGATGGATTTCACAGTCACGCTCCCCTCCACCATGGCCACCCTCGTGAGCCCGAGCGGGGCCACCACCGACACCACCCCCACCTATACCTGGCAGGCGGTCCCCGGCATGACCTGGTACTACCTCTGGGTGGAGGACACCACCGGGACCAAGGTCCAGGTGTGGATGGAGGCCAGCACCGCGGGCTGCGGCACCGGCACTGGGACCTGCACCTACACCCCCAGCACGGCCATCGCCCTTGGCCCCGCCACCTGGTGGGTCCAGGTGTGGAGCCCCGCCGGCTACGGGCCGTGGAGCAACGGGCAGGGCTTCACGGTGAGCGGACCCTAGTGTCCTGAGTTGGAGATTCGCGCACAAACCGCGGCCCGCGGGGTGTTCCGCGGGCCGCGGTTCTGCAGATGAACACTCGATTCACGACGGTGGGGTGGGAAACCCGCGCGAAGTCGTTCGGGAAGGATCTCTTAGGGTGTGCATCTTCACTCGCATCGGGAAGGTTGCTGCCATGAACCGATTGCTTGTCGTCACACTCGCCCTGGGGAGTCTGATCGTTGGGCATCCATCGGCCCACGCGGCGCCATCCCTGGCCGGATGTCCGTTATTCCCTGCCGACAACGTGTGGAATACTCCCGTGGATCACCTTCCAGTTGATAGCAGCTCGTCTGCCTATATCGCGACGATCGGATCGGAGAAAACCGTCCATCCGGACTTTGGCGCCTCCCTCTGGAACGACGGCCCGATCGGCATTCCCTACACCCTGGTTCCCGGAAACCAGCCGCGGGTGAACGTCTCATTCGAATACGACGACGAGAGCGACCCCGGTCCCTACCCTCTCCCGCCCGACGCTGCGATCGAAGGCGGGAGCAGTTCGACCGGCGACCGGCACGTCCTTGCGCTGGATACGAACAACTGCATCCTCTACGAAACGTTTTCCTCCTACCCGCAACCGGACGGAAGCTGGCAGGCGGGATCGGGCGCGATCTTCGATCTTCGTTCGCATCAACTTCGACCGAGCGGGTGGACCTCGGCGGATGCGGCGGGTCTCCCCATTCTGCCGGGATTGGTACGATACGAGGAGGTGGCTGCCGGCGAAATTCGCCACGCTCTGCGCTTCACCGCACCGCAGACACAACGCAGATTCGTGTGGCCGGCACGCCACTACGCGTCCAGCCTTACGTCGTCCCAATATCCTCCCATGGGGAAGCGGTTCCGGCTCAAGGCGAACTTCAATCTCTCGACCTTCTCTCCTGACGTTCAAGTCATCCTGCGGGCCTTGAAGAAGTATGGGATGATCCTGGCCGACAACGGTTCTGCTTGGTACATCTCGGGAGCGCCGAATCCCCACTGGAATGACGATGTGCTCGTGAATGACCTGAAACGCGTGAAGGGCTCGGACTTCGAGGCCGTGGACGAGTCCCCGTTGATCGTGAACGCTGACTCGGGCCAAGCACGCCAACCACTCGGCGGGCCTCCGGTGGCGGCAACCTTGCTGTCGCCCACGGAATCGGTCGCCACGATGACCCCGACCTACACCTGGAACGCGGTCGCGACGGCTACGTGGTACCTCCTCTGGGTCAATGACAGCGTCCAGAGTGCCAAGGTCCAGCAGTGGGTAACCGCCTCTCAGGCGGGGTGCGCGACCGGGGCGGGCGAGTGCAGCTTCACGCCGACCACCACGCTCGTCCCGGGTCCGGCCACGTGGTGGGTCCAGACGTGGAGTCCGTCCGGATACAGCCCCTGGAGTGTCGCGGCGAACTTCACCGTCAACGTCGGGCCGCCGTCCGTGGCCACGCTGGTCACGCCGAGCGGAATCGTTCCCGCGAATATGCTCGTCTACACCTGGAATGCCGTCCCGACGGCTACGTGGTATCTCCTCTGGGTCAATGACAGCGTCCAGAGCGCCAAGGTCCAGCAGTGGGTCACCGCCGCTCAGGCGGGGTGCGGGGCAGGAACCGGTCCCTGCAGCGTGACGCCGAGCATCCCCCTCACCCAAGGCGCAGCCACGTGGTGGGTCCAGACATGGAACCCCGCGGGTTACGGTCCGTGGAGCAACGGGATGGATTTCATGGTCAATGATGGCCGGTGATTGGAAGCTGCACACGCCAGACACCCGTTGTGCGCGCGGGCCACTCACCTCTCTGATCCCGTATGCCTTGTCTGAAAAGGAGGGATCCGCTACGAAACGTCTCTTCCGTACAGCCGTTTGGATAGTTGTCGCGGTTTTCGCTTGCGCCTCCGTTATTGTGACGTGCGGTGGTGCGGCGGCTGGTGCGGATCTCACGATCTTTGGCGATGGCCTGGCCACTGGCTGGACCAACTGGTCGTGGAACACCACGACATCTTTTTCGGCTATCGCGCCCGTGCATGGCGGCGCACATTCCCTGGCGGTCACATATACCGGAGCGTGGGCGGGGCTCTATCTGCACGTCGATGCTTCCGTTGATCTGACGTCGTATGAGTCGCTCCGCTTCTGGATACACGGCGGCGGCGCGGGGAATCAGGCGCTACGCGTTGTCGCCAACGGGGATGGGAACAACGTATTTCCGGTGACCGCTCCAGGCAAACCTATGGACGCAGGTCACGGTGCCGTTCTCCGCCCTCGGCGGTCCATCGTCTCTCGAGGGCCTGTATTGGCAGGACACCAGTGGGGGCGTCCAGCCAACCTTTTACCTCGACGACATCGTCCTGGTTGCAGTTGCCGGCCCTCCGCCCCCGCCACCTGCGCCAGAGACCGGGCCCGCATTGAGCATCGATGCCCGCGCTGCACGGCATGCCATCAGCGAGGACATTTATGGGATGAACTTCGCGACGGAAGAACTGGCGACGGCCCTGCGACTGCCGGTTCGCCGGTGGGGAGGGAACTCCACCAGCCGGTACAACTGGCAGAACGACACACATAACGCCGGTAGCGACTGGTATTTCGAGAACATCCCCGATCAGAATTCCAATCCTGCGGCGTTGCCCGACGGTTCGACCGTCGACCGTTTTGTCGAGCAGGACCGGCGCACGGGCACGAGGACGCTCCTGACCGTTCCGCTCATCGGGTGGGCGCCCAAACGCCGACTTGCGACTCACCCCTATGATTGCGGTTTCAAGGTGTCGGTGTACGGCCAACAGCAGTCCGTCGACCCGTGGGACGCCGACTGCGGCAACGGGGTACTCGCCGGGGGAGGCGCTCTTACCGGCAACGATCCCCACGACACCAGTGTCGAGATCGGACCGCCGTTCGTCGCCGACTGGATCACGCACCTCTCGGCGAAGTACGGCTCGGCCGCACAGGGGGGCGTCGCCTACTACAACCTCGACAACGAACCGATGCTCTGGAACAGCACGCATCGCGACGTGCATCCGCACGCGGTCGGTTATGATGAAATCCGTGACCTCACCTACGGATACGCAGCGGCCATCAAGGCGGTCGACCCTTCCGCGAAGACGCTCGGTCCGGTGCTGTGGGGATGGTGCGCATATTTCTATTCTGCCCGCGACGGCTGCAGCGTCGGCCAGGACTTCCAAACCCATGGGAACCTTTACTTCGTCCCGTGGTATCTGCAACAGGTGCGGGCGTACGAACAGCAGCACGGCGTCCGTCTGCTGGACTACCTTGATCTGCACCATTATCCCCAGGCGAGCGGCGTGGCACTCTCCTCGGCTGGAAACGCCGCCACGCAGGCGTTGCGGCTTCGCTCCACCCGGTCCCTGTGGGACGCATCCTACCTTGACGAGAGCTGGATCTCGGATACCGCGCCGGGCGGTGTTGCGGTACGGCTGATTCCGCGAATGAAAGAATGGGTCGCCATGAATTACGCCGGTACCCGGCTCGCGATCACGGAATACAACTGGGGCGCTCTCGATCACATCAACGGGGCGTTGGCGCAGGCCGATCTCCTGGGGATCTTCGGCCGCGAAGGTCTCGATCTGGCAACATTGTGGGGACCGCCATCCATAGACGAACCTGGCGCCTTCGCATTCCGCATCTACCGCAATTACGACGACACGGGGAGCGGCTTTGGCGACGTGAGTGTCCAGGCGAACAGTGCTGACCAGGAGCGTGTGTCCGTGTACGCGGCACAGCGGAGCACCGATGATGCGTTGACCGTCGTCGTCATCAACAAGACTGCCAACAGCCTGACGAGCGACGTCAGCCTTGCCGGTTTCACTCCGACTCCGGCAGTCGCGGCGTATCGGTACAGCGCTGCTATTCCAAACGCCATCGTGCGGCTGCCGGATCAATCGGTGACCGAAAGTGGTTTCAGCGCTACCTTCCCCGCCAGCTCGATCACGCTGTTTCTCATGATGCCCGGAACGGTACCCAACGTGATCCTCTCTATAGCGAGAACCGGCACCGGCACTGGCACTGTAATGTCGAGCCCCGCGGGAATCAATTGCGGCGCCGACTGCACCGAGTCCTATCCCGACGGCACCCCCGTCACCCTCACCGCCACCCCGGAGGCCGGCGCCACCTTCACCGGCTGGAGCGGGGAAGAGTGTAGCGGCACAGGCACCTGCACCGTGGAGATGACCCAGGCGCGGACGGTGACCGCTACCTTCACCCTCCCCGCCCCGCCCCCCGCCGCCATCCTCACCGCCCCCACCGGGGTCCTTGGGACGACGACGCCGACCTACACCTGGACCGCGGTGCCCACGGCCACCTGGTACTACCTCTGGGTCGTGGACGCCACCGGGACCAAGGTCCAGACCTGGTACGCCGCGGCCAGCGTCGGCTGTGCGGCCGGCGGGACCTGCAGCGTGACCCCGAGCACCCTCCTTGCCCCGGGCGCGGCCACCTGGTGGGTGCAGACCTGGAACAGCGCGGGGTACGGGCCCTGGAGCAGCGGGCTGGGCTTCACGGTGCCCGCGCTGGGGGTCCCCCCCGCGGTGAGTGGGCTCCTCGCCCCCACGGGGACGATCGGGACCTCGACCCCGACGTACACCTGGACGGCGGTGCCCACCGCCACCTGGTACTACCTGTGGGTCAATGACAGTACGGGGACCCGTCTCCAGCAGTGGTATCCCGCCTCGGCCCTGGGGTGCGCCGGCGGGACCTGCCGCAGCACCCCCGCGACCCCGCTCGCCCCGGGCGCCGCCACCTGGTGGGTGCAAAGCTGGAACCCGGCCGGATATGGGAACTGGAGTGGCGGGCAGGGGTTCACGGTGGGGCCGTAGCCCCGGGACATTGCCGCTCTACCGCGTCCTCGCGGTCTTCTCCCCAACGATGCCTACCCGAACCGACCCCGCTTGCGCACGCACTGCACCTTTTCGTCGGGAAAGGTGACACTCTTGAGCAAGACCGGATACACATGGCAGCCGAACGATGCTGGCACAACGTCAATCGCAGCCTCTCGCGCTGTCCCCGCTCCGACAACTCGATGACCTTCTCGCTTCCGTATCACCCTTAACGAGATCGCGGGAGCGGTTCCGGTCGCCGCAGCACGCGACCAATCCCCTGGACGCGTGGACCCCACCTGCGCGACTTTCAATGCGCATGCACGCGTTTCGAGAGGATCTCAGCCGCAACCATGGTATGGGCTTGGCCCGCCACGAGGCGCAGTGCCGGCCATGCGATTACACCTCTGACCGCTGTGTGGGCGGAAGCCCGTGGAGCGGATAGGGCGGAACCGGGTGCCGACTGGGATGACAGAGCCCACGCCAAGCCCTATCTGGTATGCGCCTTGCGTGAAGATGGTGCCGCCACGAATGGCGGCATGCGCACCGTATCGTCGGTCGTCGTCGTTTTCAAGGCCGGAAGACAATGGGGTCGTAGTTTTGCTTCTGTTTTCAAGGGGTTGGCACCGCGACGCGTGGACGGGCTCAACCCTCGGTTTCCGGCGCGATACTTGCGACCGGAAGCCAGAATCGGCCGCACCTGCACCATCTGTCGGAAAGGTTCGCATTTTCCGTGCGACGGGAATTCGCGGCGCGGTTTTCCCTTGACACCGCGAAGGGTCTCGGGTAGACGTCGCATTAACCAAATATGAACGGTGAGCCGTGAGGCGAATCCTAAACTGGGTTCCCACATGACGTTTCGCGGCTGTGGTAAACAGGGCAACGCCTTCCCATGACCATTCGGGAAGGCGTTGATCTTTTTGGGGACTGATCGAGTCCGGTATGAGCGCGGCACCATGCGAATCGCCGCGCCAGTATGGAGGGAAACACCACTCACCGAAGCACATCATCGCCGTTTCCCGATAAGGCCAAACACGCCGTGAGGCGTGCACGGAAAGCCGCGGATCTCCCAGCACTCGTCTGAGACAGCCGGGCTGCCGAAGGAACCTGCATCCTTTGGGGCCCGGTTCTTCTTTGTCGTTTGGAAGGCCGAACACGTCGGGATCGGAGCCACGCCGGAAAGCGTTGGAGGTGTGCCATGAAAACTGACACGAGGTCTCAACTCCTGGCGCTCTTGACCGCGGTCGTCCTCTGCCTCGCCGTGCCCGCACTCGCACACGCGGGGGCCACCATCACGGGCCACGTGACGACGGGCGGCGGCGTCACGCCTGTGCAGAGCGCCACGGTCAACCTGTTCCGGTTCAATTCCAACCTCTTCGTCACGCCGGACAACACGACCACAGCAGCCGACGGGACCTATTCCTTCACGAATCTACCCCCCGGCCTCTACACGGTGCGGGCCGTCAAGAACAGCTTCGCCGTTCGATACTATGGCGGCGCGGGCGATCAGGGCGCGGCGGATTACTTTGCCCTGACTGGCTCGGAAACGCGCTCCGGTGTTGACATTGATCTGTTGACCACGTTTGGGACCATCACCGGGCAAGTCACCAACGCCGTTGGAGGAGCCGTCATCGCCAGCGCGACCGTCCAGGCGCGTGGTCCGCATCCCAGGACCGCGTTCGTTCGCAGCACCTCTACGAATGCCTCGGGGAACTACACCCTTACCGGGTTACCCCCAGGGAAGTACATCATCGAGGTCCGCGCCTCTGGACATGCGCAGCGTTATTACGTGGCCGCGCCCGGGCGCGGCTGGGCAACGCCAATCGAGGTCACCGCAGGTGGAACGGCATCGAGCATCAACGTGGCGCTGGAGACCACCTACAATTCCATCAGTGGCCTCGTCAGCGACCTTGCGGGGCAACCAGTAACCAGCGTGTGCGTCGGCGCGGAGCTCGTCGTGGGCGGCTTCGTGCGTTCGGTCTGCCCTAACGCCGATGGCACGTACCAGATCGATGGTTTGCCGCTCGGCGTCTACAAGGTCAATGCGACGTCCGAGGGGGCGTACCAACCGCAGTACTACAACGGTCAACTCGTCTATGCGACGGCAGACGATGTCACGGTGGCGGTCGGCGCCGTGACCGACAACATCAACTTCTCGCTCGACGAAAACCCGGGCTGGATCTCGGGACGGATCACGCGTTCGGACACCAGCCAGCCAATTGTTGGCGCAAGTCTCAGTACGCGAACATCCAATAACGACAGCATCTGGGGCGAGGCCTCTCGTTCGGATGGAAACTATGTCCTCCGGGGTCTTCCCCCTGGTTACTACAAGGTCCGGGTGAGCCATCCCGATTTCGCCCTGCGATACTACGCACCAACGGGCGGGGCGGAAACCTTCTCAGATGGCGCCTTCATCGCCGTATCGGCGAACGCCGGGACCCCCAACATCGATATCGCCCTGAGCCCGGTATTTGGACGCATTACCGGGCGCGTGACAGAGGCCGACGGGACGACCCCGATCGCCGGAGCTTCGGTCGCCGTGCGCGTCGAGGCGAACCGGAGCAGCGTTGCCTCGGACACGTCCGACGCCAGTGGAAATTATGAGATCACTGGGCTTCCTCCCGGGAATTACGTCGTCCGCGCGAGTATCCGCGGGCGTGCGATTCAACACTACAACGGCCACACAACCGACGCTGCTGCGGATGTCGTGGCGGTCGCGGCAGGCGACGCGACAGCGAACATCAACTTTGCCCTGTCGACTGCAAATGGATCTCTCTCTGGACGGATTACTCAAAACGATGGGACCACACCCATCGAAGGTGCGGGGATCAGCGTATACGATGCTGCGTCAGGCGGCCTGGTGACGGGTGACACGACCAATTCCAACGGCAATTTCCAGGTCACCGCTCTCCCTCCCGGTACCTACAAGGTCCGCGCGAATGCCCTCGGCTACGCCAACCGATATTTTCTCACCGGCCAACCCGGCACACCCAGTATTGATCTCGCCAGCGGCGTGGCCGTCACCAACGGCGCAGACACCCCGGGGGCTAACATCCGGCTGACGCAATCGTCGTTTGTTTCCGGAACCGTCAGCTATTATGGCGCTCAGACGGGAGCCCTCGTCATCCAGCTCTTCCTGGACAGTGGGTTCACCGGCACGGCGACCAACACGAGAACCATCGAGGCACCCGTGAGCTTCCCCGCCGCGTACACCTTCGGCGACCCCGTCGGTCCGGACACCCGGGGCGTGATCCCCGGCACGTACTACGAACGGGCATTCGTGGACGTGAACGGCAACGGCATTCCAGACGCAAGCGAACCTTTGGGCATCCGAGGAGGTGGCACACCGACGCCCGTGCTGGTGAGCGGGGAAGGGGTGACGGTTTCCGACGTGAACCTGACGGTCATGGATCCGGGTGAGCGTCCCAAAGCCACCCTCCTCGCCCCGAGCGGGGCGGGCATTGAGGCCACGCCCATCTACACCTGGCAACCAGTCCCCGGCGCCACCTGGTACGAGCTCTGGGTGAACGATAGCGGGCAGGCCCGGAAGATTGACACCTGGTACACATCGGCTGGGGTGGGTTGCGCGGGCGGGATAGGCACGTGCGTGGTCTCCCCGAGCACGCCCCTCGCCCCTGGGACGGCCACCTGGTGGATCCAGTGGTGGGGAGACGAGATCGGCTACGGGAGCTGGAGCGACGGGATGGGCTTCACGGTGAGCCAACCCTCCACCATGGCCACCCTCGTGAGCCCGAGTGGGGCCACCACCGACACCACCCCCACCTATACCTGGCAAGCGGTCCCCGGGATGACCTGGTACTACCTCTGGATCGAGCATAGCTCCGTCGCGCGGATCACGCAGTGGATGACCGCCGCCACCGCCGGCTGCGGGAGCGGCACCGGGACCTGCAGCTACACCCCGGCGACGGTCCTGGGTGCCGGCACGGGCATCTGGTGGATCGAGGTCTGGAGTCCCGCCGGTTACGGGCCGTGGAGCGACGGAATGAGCTTCACGGTGGGGCCGTGAGGACAGGCGACGACGGGCGGATGATCCACTGACAAACGGAATCAGGAGGAGCCCACTGCGTTGAAATCGTGTACCTGATCGCGTTGGAATCTAACGAGAGCGAGGGAGGTTTACCATGTGCCGAAGCGCACGCACACCATGGCGCAACCAGTTTGGCACTCCGCGTTTCGCGTCCGCTGATTTCTCATGCCGCCTTTCGTTTCCAACCCGCTTTCCGGCTGTGTTCGTCATTGGTCTCTTGTTCTTCCTTGGAAGCGCTGCTCATGCGCAAACCGGGGATGTCGTCATTTCTTCTGACGCCACGTGGCCGGCCGGCCAGTACAACGTGAACAGCTTGACGGTCACAAATGGGGCCACGCTCACGTTACAGGGTGCGAACACCACGGGGCAGGTGGATGGGCAGTGGCAAGGCTACGGCGTGACGATCACCGCCGCCAATGTGCAAGTGGACGCCGGCAGCGCGATCAGCGCGGATGCGCAGGGCTATACCGGGGGCGCGACCGGCGCACCAGGCAATGGACCGGGCGGCGGGTGCGGGTCCGCCATGTATGACAGCGCGGGTGGCAGCTATGGCGGTGTGGGCTACAGCTACGCCGGATGCAGTGCGGGCCCCATCTATGGATCAGCCTTGACGCCAACGGACCTTGGGTCGGGCGGCGGTGGCACGACGACCTGTGCCGGTGGTTCCTGTCCGGGTGCTCGCGTCGGTGGCAACGGCGGCGGCGCGATCCGCCTGATCGTGACCGGCACACTCACGAACAACGGCACGATCTCGGCCAACGGCGGGAACAGCGCCCCCAATTGGCCACCAAGCAGTCTTGACGCCTATGCCGTGGGCGGCTCGGGCGGCTCCATCTGGGCCACCGTCGGCACGCTGACGGGATCGGGCGTATTCACGGCCAATGGCGGTCTCCGCTACTGGAGTGAGCTACCGGTCTCGGGCGGCGGGGGCGGTCGGATCGTGGTGTATTACGGGGTTAATGATTCCTTCGGCGGGTTCAACACGTCGACTGTCAACGGCGGGCCGGGGGCCGGACAGGGGACAGTCGCATTCTTCAACACCACTGAGAATGATCTGCTCGTGGCAGGACCCCATGTCTTCATTTACGGCGAGGATTCGTCGTTGGCCTTCCACGACATTACGGTCCGCGACGGTGCGACGCTGATCGTAGGCGGCGGCTCGACGGTCAATGCCGGCGGTACCGTGAGCGTGACGGGCAATTCGAGTATCATCCTCAAGGGGAAGAACACCACCGCAGAGGTGGGCGGCCAGTGGGTCGGCCAGGGTGTGACGTTTGCCGCCGGCACCGTGCAAGTGGACGCCGGCAGCGCGATCAGCGCGGATGCACAAGGCTACACCGGCGGTGCCACCGGTGCACCGGGCAACGGGCCGGGCGGGGGATGCGGGTCCGCCATGTACGACAGCGCGGGCGGCAGCTATGGCGGCGTGGGCTATAGCTACACCGGATGCAGTGCAGGGCCCATCTATGGTTCCGCTTTGACACCGACGGATCTCGGATCTGGTGGTGGGGGTACCACGACCTGTGCTGGTGGCTCCTGTCCGGGTACGCGCGTTGGCGGCAACGGCGGCGGCGCAATCCGCCTGATCGTGACCGGCACGCTCACGAACAATGGCACGATCTCGGCCAACGGCGGCAATGGCGGTCCCAATTCGCCTCCCAGTCTGGACGCCTATGCCGTGGGCGGCTCGGGCGGCTCGATCTGGGCGACGGTCGGCACGCTGACGGGATCGGGCGTATTCACGGCCAATGGCGGTCTCCGCTACTGGAGTGAGCTACCGGTCTCGGGCGGCGGGGGCGGTCGGATCGCGGTGTATTACGGGGTTGATAGTGGGTTCACGGGGTTCAACACATCCACCGCCAACGGTGGAACGGGAGCGGAACAGGGGACAATCACCTTCATCAATACCACGGGAAATAATCTGGAGGTCACCGGCGGCCAGACCTTTGTCATTCCGCAGGATGCGAATCTAACCTTCCATGAGGTCACCGTACACAACGGAGCCCGCTTGATCATGGGCGGAGGGGCGACCCTGAACGCTACCAGCACGCTCTCGGTAAGTGGAAACTCGACGATCATCGTTCAGGGCAAGAACACAACAGGGCAAGTGGGCGACCAGTGGGTCGGTCAGGGTGCGACGATCACCGCCGCCACTTTGCGGGTTGACGCCGGTAGCGCGATCAACGCGGATTCGCAGGGCTACACTGGCGGCGCCACCGGCGCAGCAGGAAATGGGCCGGGCGGTGGGTGCGGGTCCGCTGTATATGACAGCGCGGGTGGTAGCTATGGCGGTGTGGGCTATATCTACGCCGGATGCAGCGCCGGTCCCACCTATGGATCGGCATACGCGCCGGCGGACCTCGGCTCCGGCGCTGGCGGCGCAACCGTCTCCGTCGGCGGCAACGGTGGCGGCGCAATCCGCCTGATCGTCACTGGCACGCTCACGAACGATGGAACGATTTCCGCGAACGGTGGCAACGGAGGAACGTACTCCGGCGGCGGCTCGGGCGGCTCGATCTGGGCGACCGTCGGCACCTTGACTGGCTCCGGCCTTTTTGCGGCGAACGGCGGCGTTCGCATGTGGGGTGGTGATCCGGCATACCCTGGCGGCGGCGGCGGCCGGATCGCCGTGTACTACCGTAGCGACGGCGGGTTCGCCGGGTTCAACACCTCCACGGTCAACGGGGGGCCGGGGGCTGAGGCCGGCACGCTGCACTTCATCCAACTCTTCCACCTCACCGTCGCCAAAGCCGGCACCGGCACCGGCACGGTGACGAGCGATCCCGCCGGGATCGACTGCGGGAGCACCTGTAGCGCGGACGTGAACAGCGCCACCCCCGTCACCCTCATCGCCACCCCCGCCACCGGCTCCACCTTCGCCGGGTGGAGCGGGGACAGCGATTGCAGCGACGGGGCCCTCACGATGACGGGCAACCGGAACTGCGTTGCCACCTTCAATCTGTTGACGTTCCCGCTGACCGTCACGAAGACGGGGCCTGGCACGGTCACCGCCAATGTCTCCGGCATCGATTGCGGCGCGACCTGTGTGGCGAGCTACAACTACAATACGCAAGTCACCCTCACCGCCACCGCCGATCCGGGCGCCCTCTTCCTCGGCTGGAGCGGGGAAGGCTGCAGCGGGACGGGGACCTGTGTCGTCACCATGACCCAGGCCCGGAGTGTGACGGCGGCCTTCCTGGCGCCCCCCGGCGCCGCCCCCCTGACGAGCCCCACGGGGACGATCGGGACGAACACTCCCCCCTACACCTGGACCGCGGTGCCCACGGCCACCTGGTACTACCTCTGGGTCGTGGACGCCACCGGGACCAAGGTCCAGACCTGGTACGCCGCGGCCAGCGTCGGCTGTGCGGCCGGCGGCACCTGCAGCGTGACGCCAAGCACCCTCCTTGCCCCGGGCGCGGCCACCTGGTGGGTGCAGACCTGGAACAGCGCGGGGTACGGCCCTTGGAGCAGCGGGCTGGGCTTCACGGTGCCCGCGCTGGGGGTCCCCCCCGCCGTCACGACCTTAACGGCGCCCACGGGAACCATCGGCGGAAACACCCCGCCCTACACCTGGACCGCCGTCCCCACGGCCACCTGGTACTGCCTCTGGGTCAATGACGCCAGTGGGTCGGGCAAGCTCACCGCAGTGGTACCCCGCCACCGCCCTCGGCTGTGGGGGCGGGACCTGCAGCGTGACCCCGAGCACCCTCCTCGCCCCGGGCGCCTGCCACCTGGTGGGTGCAGACCTGGAACAGCGCGGGGTACGGCCCCTGGAGCAGCGGGCTGGGCTTCATGGTGCCCGCGCTGGGGGTCCCCCCCGCGGTGACCACGCTCACGAGTCCCACGGGCACCGTCAGCACCCCGACCCCGACGTATACCTGGACCGCGGTCCCCACTTCCACCTGGTATTACCTCTGGGTGAACGACAGTACCGGCATCAAGCTCCAGCAGTGGTACCCGGCCTCGGCCCTGGGCTGCGCCAGCGGGACGTGCCGCATCATGCCGAGTACTGCCCTCGCGCTGGGCGCCGCTACCTGGTGGGTGCAGTCGTGGAACAGTGCGGGGTATGGGAACTGGAGTGCGGGACAAGGGTTCACGGTGGGGCCGTGAGAAGTATTCGGACGCGACTGCGCCGGGACCCGTCGCACGGAGGAGGTCCGTTGAAGAGGCGATCGGAAGGTGGGCGAGTGACGCGGCCGCACGAAACAGGGGCTGCGGCCACCCTGCGCATTGGGGCAGAAATCGGCCTTTTCATCGTTCCCATGCGTACGGAAACACAAACGACGTCGAGCGTGTGAACGCATGGACGTGCGAGGAAGGCGCATGAGAGTCGCGCAACTCACACCACCGCCCGTCGAATCCTCCGCCATCCAGCGACCGTTTCAGGAGGAAGGAAAATGGTGTTTGGGATCTTACCCTGGTTGCAGGCGTCCTGCTCTTCCCTGCGCCAGCTACCCCGTAGTGTAACTCTTGTGGTGGCCTTCGTATTGATTTCCCTCACCGCTCTGACGGCGGCCTCCCCTGCCGAGGCGGAACAATTCGGTCAAACAGCAATCGGGGATTTGAACGGCGACGGAAAGCTGGACCTGGCGGTGGCAGTGACTACGGGCGGCCAAGGTGCCGTCTGGATCCTTTTTCAGAACGCAGCCAGTGAATTCGACGATCCGGTTGTGATTGACGTGCCCGACCTCTCACTGAGGCGGATCGCGCTTGGCGATCTCAATCACGACGGCAGGACCGATTTGGCCGTCTCGGGGATCTCGCGGTCTGCCCTGTCGGGATGGCTCAATCGGCTTGTGATCTTCTACCAGGACCCGGCATCCGGCCTTTTGTTGCCTGCGGAGGAACACACGGTTACCGGAAACGCTTTGGGCGATATCACAATCGCTGACATCAATTCAGATGGCCTCAACGATGTCGTGGTGTTGGCAGACTGGCTGACGAATCCCGAGAGGGGCACAGTCTCAATTTGGTACCAGAATCGGGACGGCTCTCTGATGCCCGAATACATCTACGACGAAGTCCCGGTCAGATTCATGGGCGAAGTCCACGTCGCAGACATGGATGGCGACGGGGACAATGACCTCGTCGTTCAGACGGGCAACCTCACGTTCGCAGTCATCCGGCAAGACACGTCAACGGTCCCCGGAACGCTGAGCCGCACGCCGGACCTCTACACAGTGACAACGACCTACTGGGGCAACTTCGAAGCGTTTGCGATTGGCGACGTGAACGGAGATGGGCGAAATGACGTCGTGGTGCTGGACCCGGGGAATAGCGGGTACTTGAATGTCTTCCTGCAGGGAAACGCCGGAGCGCTGAATCCTCCCGTGCTGTCGGTCCCTTGGGGTGCCGCTCTCTTCGGGATCGAAATAGCGGATGTCGATGGTGACGGGCTCCAGGACATCTTGGGAGAGACATCAGGAACCGTCCACGTGCTGTTCCAGAATCCTGATCACACCTTCCAGCCGTCGGTGTCCTACCCGTTCCCAACCATTTCTTTTGGCGGCTCACTAGAACACCAGGCACTCTCTGTGGGTGACGTCACGGGCGACGGTCGGCCGGACGCGGTGGTGTCGTGGTCGAATGAAGGCGTTTTCATTTTGGAAAACGGGTTTCCCGGTCATTGGCCTCCCGCCGCGGCCCAGTCCATATCGCCCTTCGGCCCTATTGCCGATTCGGCCCCCGCCTACACCTGGAGCGGCGTTCCGGGAGCCACGTGGTACTACCTCTGGGTAAACGACGCCGCCCACGCCGGCAGGGTCCAGCAATGGGTCACTGCCCCCCAGGCTGGCTGCGCGATTGGCGCCGGCACATGCAGCGTCACCCCAGCCGCAGCCCTTGCCACCGGCGCGGCCCAGTGGTGGGTGCAGACGTGGAGCGACGCCGACGGCTACGGCCCGTGGAGCGATGGACGCCGCTTCACTGTGACGGCCACTACCCCGCCGCCCGCCGCGACACTTCTTGCCCCTACCGGGACCATCGGGGCGACGACGCCGACCTATACCTGGACGGCGGTGGCGACTGCCACCTGGTACCACCTCTGGGTCAATGACGCCAGTGGGTCGGGGAAGCTCCAGCAGTGGTACCCCGCCACCGCATTGAGCTGCAGCAGTGGCACCTGTAGCGTCGCCCCCGGCACCCTCCTTGCGCCTGGCTCAGCCACGTGGTGGATCCAAACCTGGAACGAGGCTGGGTATGGCCCGTGGAGCGGCGGGATGGCCTTTACCGTCCCGGCCTTGGGGGTGCCCCCCGCGGTGAGTGCGCTCCTCGCCCCGACGGGCGTGATCTCCACCTCCACGCCCACCTACACCTGGACGGCGGTGCCAACCTCCACCTGGTACTACCTGTGGGTGAATGACCCCACCGGAACGAAGCTACAGCAATGGTACCCGGCCTCGGCCCTGGGGTGTGCCAGCGGGACGTGCCGCATCACGCCGGCCTCCGCGCTCGCGCTCGGGAGTGCCACCTGGTGGGTGCAGTCGTGGAACAGTGCGGGGTATGGGAACTGGAGCGGGGGGATGGGGTTTACAGTGGGGCCGTGAGGGGAAGCTCGCGAAGCGACCGGACGATACGTTCACCGATTGAAAGGGGGCCGTGCATGTAGCTCGCGACGACGACCGTGCGTTCCCGACAAAGCCAACCACGCCGTGAGGCGTGCACGGAAAGCTACGGATCCTGCCCGACGCGGGACAGCCGGGCTGCCGAAGGAATGATGTGCTCCTTTGCAGCCCGGCTTTATTCTTTTCGCGAACCGTCACGCGCGGTTTCGGGTCGCGTGTGGGACAGGAGGAGGACGACGATGTCCCGGACACTGTGCATCATCGCAGCAGTCATGGTCTTGTCCCTCTGCCCGCTCATGATCGATCTTTCGTCCGCACGTGACCAACCCACAACCTTATCTCCCCTGCCATCGGGTGACCCAGCACCGCGCCTGTTTCACACGTATGGCAGGCAACCCCTCTACTTCGAACGCAACGACGGCCAGGCCGACCCACGCATCGCATATCTCGCCCGCGGCCAGGGATACGCTCTCTCGTTGGCGCCGGGAGAGGTTGTGGTGGCCCTGAAACGGGGCCCGACGGCAACTACGCCGCGACACCCGGTGTCGCGTACGTTGGGCGCACAGCCCCGGAACCACGACGCGACGGAAGCTTCCCTCCGGATGCGGCTCGTCGGGGCAAAGCCGAATGCGTGCCCTGTCGGCCTCGATCTCCTACCCGGACGCAGCAACTACTTCGTCGGAAACGATCCGACGACGTGGCGCAGGAACGTGCCGCACTACGGCAAAGTGAGGCTGGAGTCGGTCTACCCGGGAATCGACCTGGTGTTCTACGGCCAGGGCAGGCAACTGGAACACGACTTCATCGTGGCCCCGGGAGTCGACCCGGACCAGATCCACCTGGCCTTTGAGGGTGCGGACCACGTGTCCCTCAAGGCGAACGGCGATCTCTCCCTGACGCTAGCCGGCGGTGACTTGACCCTGCGCGCGCCCATGGCCTACCAGGACGCCGAGGGCGGGCGAGAGCGGATCCCGGCCCGCTTCGTCGTGGCCGACCACGGACGCGTCGGCTTCGAGATCGCGACATACGACCGCGCTCGCCCGCTGGTCATCGATCCGGTGTTGAGCTATTCCACATACCTGGGCGGCGGTGGAACGTCCGTCGACAAGGCTGACTGGGGCAATGGCATCGCCGTGGACAATGCCGGTAACGCATATGTGGTCGGCGCGGCCTATCCGGCGGATTTTCCGACGACGGACGGGGCGTTCGACCGGAGCGGCGGCTATGCGGGCTTCGTGGCGAAGTTTGACAGGAACGGAGCGTTGCTCTACTCGACCTTCCTCGGCGGAGGCGGGGCCTCGACGGAGGCGTTTGCTGTTGCCGTGGACAGCACCGGGCACGCCTATGTGACAGGCAAGACGTCACGCACGGACTTTCCCGCAACCGCCGGCGCGTTCCAGACGACCTGTGCGGTGGGAACGCGCGGTTGTGACGATGCCTTTGTCACGAAGCTCAGCCCCGACGGTTCGGCCCTCGTGTATTCGACGTACCTGGGCGGGCCAGGTTCCGCGGCCAGTGGCGACTATGGCGACGACATCGGATACGGAATCGTTTTGGACGGCGACGACAACGCGTACGTGGTTGGGACGACGCGCTCGAATACCTTCCCGGTGACCGTGAATGCGTTTCAAGGGAGCCGCAGCGGCGTCCTTCGCGACGCCTTTGTGGCGAAATTGAACGCGGCGGGCTCGGCGCTGGTGTATGGCACGTACCTCGGCGGGCCGGCTGCCGACGAGGGGTTCGCGATCGATGTGGACAGCGGGGGACACGCGTACGTGACCGGCAGCACCGGATCCACTGGCTTCCCGACGACGGCCGGCGCATTCCAGGAGACGGGGTCGAATTACAGCTCGGCGTTCGTCAGCAAGCTCAGCGCAGACGGCTCGGCTCTCGTCTATTCGACGTACATTCGCGGCAGCGGGAACGTGAACGACGGGCGCGGCATCGCCGTGGATGCTGCCGGGAACGCGCACGTGACCGGGGGGCCCGTCGGGAGCGCGCTTCCCACCACGCCGGGATCATTCCAGCCGACGTGCGTCGGAAGTCCCTGCAGCGATGCCTGGGTACTGAAGCTCAACCCCGCGGGGTCCGCCCTCGTCTGGTCCACCTATCTCGGCGGCGAGACGGGTACCGAGCATGGCAATGCGATTGCGCTGGATGGAGACGGCAACGTCTACGTGACCGGGATGACAACCTCGACGGATTTCCCCATCGTCGAACCGGTGCAGGAGGCGCATGGGGGGACCGGGAGCAGCAACTGGGGCGACGCGTTCGTGACGAAGCTAAGCGCTGACGGCTCGCATTTGATCTACTCGACGTTCCTCGGCGGCAGCAGCGACGAGGTGGGCTACGGTATCGCCGTGAACGTCTTCGGTACGGCGTACGTCACCGGCAGGACCATCTCGACAGATTTCCCCACGACGAACGCCTTCCAGGAGACCAATGCCGGCACGTCGGATGCCTTCGTGTCCAAGCTCGCCCAGATGTACGACCTCACGGTCACGAAGCCCGGCACGGGATCGGGAAGCGTCACCTCGGACCCGGCGGGCATTGATTGCGGGGGAACGTGCACTGCGTCGGTCGAGGCAGGCACCCCCGTCACCCTCACCGCCACCGCCGATCCGGGCGCCCTCTTCCTCGGCTGGAGCGGGGAAGGCTGCAGCGGGACGGGAACCTGTGTCGTCACCATGACCCAGGCCCGGACGGTGGCGGCGGCCTTCCTGGCGCCCCCCGGCGCCGCCCCCCTGACGAGCCCCACGGGGACGATCGGCACGAACACTCCCCCCTACACCTGGACCGCGGTGCCCACGGCCACCTGGTACTACCTCTGGGTCGTGGACGCCACCGGGACCAAGGTCCAGACCTGGTACGCCGCGGCCAGCGTCGGCTGTGCGGCCGGCGGGCACCTGCAGCGTGACGCCAAGCACCCTCCTTGCCCCGGGCGCGGCCACCTGGTGGGTGCAGACCTGGAACAGCGCGGGGTACGGCCCTTGGAGCAGCGGGCTGGGCTTCACGGTGCCCGCGCTGGGGGTCCCCCCCGCCGTCACGACCTTAACGGCGCCCACGGGAACCATCGGCGGAAACACCCCCCCCTACACCTGGACCGCGGTGCCCACGGCCACCTGGTACTGCCTCTGGGTCAATGACGCCAGCGGCTCGGGCAAGGTCACCCAGTGGTACCCCGCCACCGCCCTCGGCTGTGGGGGCGGGACGTGCAGCGTGACCCCGAGCACCCTCCTTGCCCCGGGCGCGGCCACCTGGTGGGTGCAGACCTGGAACAGCGCGGGGTACGGCCCCTGGAGCAGCGGGCTGGGCTTCATGGTGCCCGCGCTGGGGGTCCCCCCCGCGGTGAGTGGGCTCCTCGCCCCCACGGGGACGATCGGGACCTCGACCCCGACGTACACCTGGACGGCGGTGCCCACCGCCACCTGGTACTACCTGTGGGTCAATGACAGTACGGGGACCCGTCTCCAGCAGTGGTATCCCGCCTCGGCCCTGGGGTGCGCGAGCGGGACCTGCCGCAGCACGCCCGCGACCCCGCTCGCCCCGGGCGCGGCCACCTGGTGGGTGCAGACGCTGGAACCCGGCCGGGTATGGGAACTGGAGTGGCGGGCAGGGGTTCACGGTGGGGCCGTGATTGACCTAGCCCTCGGGGTCACCAAGACTGCCGCACGGGGTTCGGCCGGAGGCGGTCGCAGGTATTGGTAAGGCTCGCAACGTTCAGACGCGGATGCCTTGCGCACCCGGAGCAGGTAACGAGTCGGTGTGATCGTAACAGTCGTGCCAACCCGCAAACACCTGGAAGTATCACCTTGACAGGACCGAGGATTCTCGTTAAGAGAAACGCGGAACAGGAACGGGATTCCACACTGACGAGGAGCAAGTGGAACTTGCCCACAAAATCACCCGTTTTTTCGCAAGGAGGTGTGACCACATCATGAAACGTGTACGTTATGCCCTGCGCCTAAGCCGTGATCGGATCGCACTCGTCGGCGCCTGGTTTTCTTGTTCAGCGCCAGTTGGTTTTCCGTGGGGCACGCGCAGATCACGGCGTACCCGGTGACGGTCCTTAAGAGCGGTGGCGGCGCAGGGACCGTCACCTCTGTCGGTCTCGTTCCCACAGAAATCGACTGCGGTCTTACCTGCAGCGGCCTTGGTCCCCAAGGCGGGTCCGTCACGCTGACGGCCCTCCCGGACGCCGGCTCGACTTTCATCGGGTGGGTTGGGAGCGGCTGCAGCGGGACCGGGACCTTGCAACTTCACGTTGGAACAGCCAAGCGTCGTCGTCGCGATGTTCGGTCGGAGCGGCGCAAATTCGTTCTCCGCGACTGATCTCGCCGGCACCTGGTACTTGATCGAAAAGGCGGACCATCCCACGGACAACGGCCCGTTCTGGTCGGCGATGACCGTGACCGTGGACGCCACCGGCACGGTCACCGGAGGGAACGCGACCAACAGCTTCGGCGGTCAGTTCACCGTCACAGGCGGCACCCTCCTCATTGATGGGGATGGACTCGTCGCCGGCGGTGCGGTGTCAGACGGTGGCGGCATGTTTTTCCCCGCCGGCAAGCTCGATCCCGCGAAGAGCACGCTCGGGCTCACCGTCACCGAGGGGCAGGGGGATGTGGGCCTGATGATCGGGATCAAGGGCGGCGGAACATTCGTCACGAGCGATCTCGCCGGCACCTGGTATTTTATTGAAACAGCGGACCACCCCACGGAAAACGGCCCGTTCTGGTCGGCCGCGACGGTGACGGTGGACGCCACCGGCACGGTCACCGGAGGGAACGCGACCAACAGTTTCGGCGGTAGCTTCACCGTCACTGGTGGGACGCTCACCATTGATCCGGCGACCGGCCTCGTCTCCGGCTCGGCGACCGCGACGGACGGGGTAGAGTCGGGGACCATGACCTTCGACCATGGCAAGCTGGACGTCAGCAAGACCTTCCTCGGGCTCACCGTCACGGAGAGCGGCGGTGATGTCGGGCCTCATGATCGGGATCAAGGGCGGCGGAACATTCGTCACGAGCGATCTCGCCGGCACCTGGTATTTTATTGAAACAGCGGACCACCCCACGGAAAACGGCCCGTTCTGGTCGGCCGCGACGGTGACGGTGGATGCCACCGGCACGGTCACCGGAGGGAACGCGACCAACAGTTTCGGCGGTAGCTTCACCGTCACTGGTGGGACGCTCACCATTGATCCGGCGACCGGCCTCGTCTCCGGCTCGGCGACCGCGACGGACGGGGTAGAGTCGGGGACCATGACCTTCGACCATGGCAAGCTGGACGTCAGCAAGACCTTCCTCGGGCTCACCGTCACGGAGAGCGGCGGTGATGTCGGCCTGATGATCGGGATCAAGGGAAGTCCGATCTTGCCCCCCGCCGCCACCCTCGTCTCCCCCACGGGAACCATCGCGACCACCACCCCCACCTACACCTGGAATGCCGTTGCCGCAGCGACCTCGTACTACCTCTGGGTGGACGACAGCAGCGCGAACGGGAAGATCCAGCAGTGGGTCACGGCCACGGAGGCGGGCTGCGCGGCGGGCACGGGCACCTGCAGCGTCACCCCGAGCATCGCTCTCGCCCAAGGGGCGGCCACCTGGTACGTCCAGACATGGAACAGCAGCGGCTACGGCGCCTGGAGCAGCGGGATGGGCTTCACGGTCCCCGCCGGGCAGACCCCCCTCCCCGCCACCCTGATTGCTCCCACCGGATCGGACATCGGGGCCACCCCCATCTACACCTGGAATGCGGTCCCCGGGGCGACCTGGTACGAGCTCTGGGTGAACGACAGCGGGCAGGCCCGGAAGATCGACACCTGGTACACCGCCGCGGGGGTGGGCTGCGCGGCCGGGACGGGCACCTGTGTGGTGGCGCCGAGCATCCCCCTCGCCCCCGGGACGTGCCACCTGGTGGATCCAGTGGTGGGGGCCCGAGCGGGTACGGCACCTGGAGCCAGGGGATGCCCTTCACCGTGAGCCAGCCGTCCACCATGGCCACGCTGGTCAGCCCCAGTGGGACCATCAGCACGAGTACCCCCACCTACACCTGGACCGCGGTCCCCGGGATGACCTGGTACTTCCTCTGGGTGGAGGACACCACCGGGACCAAGGTCCAGACCTGGATGGCGGCCAGCACCGCCGGGTGCGGGAGCGGCACCGGGCCCTGCAGTTACACCCCGAGTACGGCGATCTCTCTCGGCCCCGCCACCTGGTGGATCCAGGTCTGGAGCCCGGCGGGGTACGGGCCGTGGAGCGATGGGATGAGCTTTGCGGTGGGACCGTAGGGAAACCTACAAAGGGGGAGTGAACCGTTCGCAGGCGGACGGAAAGCCGCGGATCACGCGGCACGCGTGACAGCCGGGCTGCCGAAGGAATGGTGTGTTCCTCGGCATCTCGGCTGTCCTTTTTTGACGGCAGGGGGCTGTTGGCGGCCAAGCTCGTCCGCAACTGGCTCGCCGCCCACCCGGAAAGGCGCTGGTCCAGACCATCCACGGGCACATGCGGTTGTTCCAGGAGCGACCCGATCGGACCGGCAAGTACTTTGCCCATCGCTGTATTCGCAAAGTAGTCAGCACGGCGCTGGGAGGATCGGAAGCGCGTACGAAAATGAGGGGGGGCAATAGGCCGGCCGATCATCACGGCTCACGGACGGGCGGCCCTTCCGGCCTGACAGGTCTGTAAATCTTACTTTTGCCTCATGTAATATCTGCTACCCACCCGACGGCTTCCACGCCACCAACCGACCGGACGGTACAGTTCGGTAACTCCGCGCAACATGTGATGACTTCACGCACCGCCCGCCGGACCATCCTAACAATCCGAGAGGGGTCAGTTCCGGGCACGGAGCTTGCCTTGTGCAGATGGGACGTTTGCAGAACGAGTCCGGTGAATTCCCGACGCCGCGTGATGCTTCGCGGCGCTTCTTTTGAACCAGGTCCGTCAGGTCAAACTCACTGGCACAGATGTCCGTACCGACGATCGCACGTTGGGTTGGAACACAGAAGGGAGGGATGGTGCAACGGTAATCGTACGAGGTGTGTCCGTGAATTCCCGCTGTTTGCTATAAAGGAGTGAGGGGGGAATCGAGATGCAAGTAAAGACACTAAGGGCACCGGCCGGAGCGATCTTCTTCATGTTGGCGTTAGCAATCCTGCCGCACGTTATCGGTCCAGTCCCGGCGATGGCGAGCAGCGAATTCGTGAGCAGCTTCAATTCGGTCTACCCGGCCTCTCAGTCGGCCAACAACGCCTCATGTCGACTCTGTCACACGACCTCAACTTCGCAATTGAACCAGTACGGGAGGGACTGGGCCCTACAGCTCCGCAGCGGAATGGCGGAAGCGGACGCGTTCACGGCCATCGAAGGTCTGAATTCCGACAACGCGAGCCTGAATAACTTCGATGAAATCAACGCGAGCGCGCAGCCGGGCTGGACACCGGGAGCGAACAACACGACGTACTCCAGAAGCACCTTGGCGGTGTTGGCGACCAATGTGAGTCCGCCCACCACCATCACCGGCGCTTTGGATCCGTCGTCGCCGCCCGTGGGCGCCACGCTGGTGAGCCCGAACGGAGCCGTGATCACCGCGACCCCGACTTACACCTGGAATGCCGTGTCTGGCGCCAGCCAATATGAACTGTGGGTGACCGACAGCGCCCAGGCGGGGAAGGTCAAGCAATGGGTGACCGCCGACCAAGCGGGGTGCGCGGCCGGCACAGGGACCTGCAGCGCTACGCCCGGCACGGCCCTCGCCCCCGGCGCGGCGACGTGGTGGGTCCTGACCTGGGACAGTCTGGGCTATGGCCCGTGGAGTGCGGGGATGGGGTTCACGGTGATGGCGGGGACGCCGCCCGCGGCCGCTACGCTGGTGAGCCCGAATGGAGCCGTAGCCACGGCCACCCCGACGTATACCTGGAACGCCGTGGCCGGCGCCACCTGGTATGAGTTGTGGGTGACCGACAGCGCCCAGGCGGGGAAGGTCAAGCAGTGGGTGACCGCCGCCCTGGCGGGTTGCGGGGCCGGCACAGGGACTTGCAGTTATACGCCCAGCACGGCCCTCGCCTCCGGCGCGGCGACGTGGTGGATCCAGACGTGGAACAGTCTGGGCTACGGGCCGTGGAGTGCGGGGATGGGGTTCAGCCACTAACGCCCCAGCGGCCGCAAGCGCGACAGAGGTGGAGGGTTCAGGCCCTCCACTTCTTTTTCTACCAGACAAAGAGACCTGGCGGGGGGCACAATCGCCGCCGTTTTGGTTGCCCTGCGCCGCCCCGCTTTTTTGTGTCAGCTTACCGCTTCATGGAAATCCACATACAATGACGCTGTCCGCTGGTCTCCGTCTCTGCTGTCGGCTGCTATCTGCCTGCTGTCCTCTGTCGTACCCCACCCAGTAGCCCCCGCACCCTCTTTTCCACGATGCTCACGGGGACGGGCTTGTATATCCGATCATCGGCACCCAACGCGCGCACGTCGTCCAGGCTCGCCGTTTTCGCCGATTCGGTCAGGAGGATGATGTGGGGGGGCAGATGGCCGTTCGACTCTTTGATCCGGCTGCAGAGACGGCGCATACTGAAACCGGCCAGACCGTGGTCGAGGATGACGAGGTCAGGCGCGATGGCCTTCAGTTGCTCCAACAACTGGCCGCGCGCCCCGGCCTCGAACACCTGGTAGGTGTTCTCCAGTATCCGCCTCAAACTGCCGCGGGTGTAGGCGTCGGCGGCCGCCAACAGGATGCGTTGGCGCTTCGGGGATGGGACGGGCGCCCTACCGTTCTCGGCCCGGTACTCCGGCACCAACGCTGTCAGTCCGGCCAGCATCGCGACCTCGTCGCCTGCGCCGGCATGCTTCAAGATCTCCCGGATCTCCGCCTGCATGAAGTCGTAGTTCGCGGGTGTGGTCTCGACGACCAGGATCTTCTCGTGCGCGGTCGGCACCACCCGCGTCTCGGAATTCAGCAGCTCCTCGAATAACTTCTCGCCTGGCCGGGTCCCGGTGAACGCGATCTTGATGTCCTTCTCCGGCTCTAGGCCCAACAGGGTGATGAGATCCTTGGCCAGATCCAGGATTCGGACCGGCTCCCCCATATCCAGAAGGAAGATCTCTCCGCCCTCGCCCTGGGTCGCCGCCTGCAGGACGAGCTGGCAGGCCTCGGGAATCGTCATGAAATAGCGCATCATGTCGGGATGCGTGACCGTCACCGGTCCCCCCGCCTCGATCTGCCGCTGGAAGACCTGCAGGACGCTCCCCTCGCTCCCCAGGACGTTCCCGAACCGCACCGTCATGAACCGGGTCTCGATGCGAGCGTTCAAGGACTGGACGAACATCTCCGCGACACGCTTGGTGGCCCCCATCACGCTGCTGGGCCGCACGGCCTTGTCCGTCGAGATCATGACGAAATCCTCGACACCGGCCCGCCACGCGGCGTTCGCGACGATCACGGTGCCGAGAACGTTGTTCTTTACCGCTTCGGCCTTGTTCGACTCCATCAAGGGAACATGCTTGTGGGCAGCCGCATGAAACACGACGTGCGGCCTGTGTTCCCGGAACACCGCCTCGATTCGCACCTCATCCGCGATGTCGCCCACGACCGAGAATAAGTCGAGCGCGGGGTATCGGTCGCGTACCTCCATCTCGACGAAGAACAGACCGTTCTCCGCCTGATCGAGAAGGACGATTCTCTCGGGCTCAAAGGTCGCAAGCTGCCGACA